>NZ_CP195592.1:4940000-5642305 GCF_051307165.1 Paenibacillus salivarius | reverse complement strand
AGCGGTCACTCCTTTAAAATCTTCCAATTGTGGCATGAGCCATGCAGAAGGGGTCGAAAAAACATAAATAAAGGGGGATTTTATCCCCATGAGTCAGAAAAGTGGAATGATTATAAACAAGAACAATTTTAAATTGTTCACAATGTTATCCACAACCTGTTAATAATTATGTTTGCAAACATAGATATTCACAACAAAAGCAATATAATCATAGCAAAAGAAGGCTTATATTTCAATGCGCTGCTGGTTTTTATCCACAAATTCAATAACTTGTGTATAATTTTAATTCACACCACTACATATTGTTTATAATTTGTTTAGAATTCGACAGAAACCGAGAAAACTCGAAAAAAATATACACAGGATATCTTTCTCATTAGCCAAAATTCTCGTCTCAATCTGTGTATAAATTTTTGGCATATCGGAACAGCAAAAACGATCAAGAATTTTATTTTTTCCTCCTCCACAATGAAGGCAGTAGCCATAAAAGTTTCTTTACAAGGGGGAAGAGGACGATGATCATGAAACAAGCCTTTACGACAGAATGGAGGGGAACGAGTTACGAAATCGGATACAGCCTTGGCGAATTCACGAAGGAGATTCCGGAACTGAAGACCTTTCATACCGGGGGATTTGACGGTTTGGATGAGGGGAAAGCGAAGAAAGCCGCTAAATTGTTTGACCGCTGGTGCCCCGGACTTTCCGCGGAATTGGAGGGATTTGCCGATGCGCTGGATGTCAAAGCGTCTAAAGTCTTCTATTATGCAATGACCTACCTGCAGCCCCGGTGCAGCCAGATTGCCGTACTGCCCGGTATTTCCGGAATCGGGAACCCCTTATTGGCACGGAACTATGAGTATAGCCCTGATGCCGAGGATTTTACGCTGGTGAAAACATCCGTGGCCGGAAAGTATGCCCACCTTGGCACGAGTGTATTATTTTTCGGGAGAGATGACGGTGTTAACGAATGCGGACTTGCCGTGACGATGAGCTCCTGCGGAATTCCGGTTGGTGCACTGCCGTATATGCGCAGCCCGAAGGTGACCGGATTACAGTTTTGGGCGGTGATTCGCGCGCTTTTGGAAAATTGCAGAGATGTAACAGAGGCATTGGCTTATATGAAAGACATGCCGATCGCTTATAATATGAATCTGATGCTTGTGGATAAAAGCGGCCATGCGGCGCTCGTTGAGACGCTCGATGGCAAAATGGCCGTTCAACAAATCGAACGTGGCAGCGAGAATCGGCTGCTCTACGCCACCAATCATCCGTTGTTGCCCGAACTGATCCCTTACGAGCCGCAGGCGATGCGCAACTCCTTGCAGCGTTACGAATTGATCCGGGATACGCTGGAAGGGAAGGATGAGGTTACGGAAGAGGATTTAAAGAGGCTGCTGACCGGTAACTATCCTGAAGGCCTGGGTTGTCCTTATTATGACGATTATTTCGGTACGACCAAAAGCATGATTATCGATCCGGCAAAAGGGACCCTACAATTATGTTGGGGGGGACAGAGCGCCAATGGATGGCTCACATATACATCCGCGAACCGCTTGGTGAAACCGTGATGGACATCGAATTGCGTTCGGAGAAAGCAGATCCGGAATTTTTCGAGTTTGTCCCTATCCAGTGGAAAACCGGTAATAATAGAGAAGACCCGCTCGGGAGTCATGAGACTCCAAAGCGGGTCATTTTTGTGGTTATAAACTTTCCTGGAATCATTCTTTGGGCAGACCGCGCTGGAATTTGGCGATTGCCTCATAATCCTCCTCAAGCTTGCGTGAGATGCGGATATATATAGGAAGTAGTTCTTTATATATCGCCGCGTTCTCCTTGATTGGCGTATGCTCGAAAGTGCCGCCGACCATGTTCGAAACCGCATCGAAGGAATCGATTTTACCGAGGGCGTACAGACCCAGCACCACGGCGCCGAGACAGGAGCTTTCGATGCTTTCGGGAATGATGACTCTTTGGTCGAAAATATCGGCCAGCATCTGCCGCCAAAGCGGGGAGCGGGCGAATCCGCCGGTAGCCTGGATTTTTTTCGGCTGCCCGATTTGTTCCTCCATCGCCAGAAGGACGGTATATAAATTGTAAATGACGCCTTCCAGCACGGAGCGGATCATATGCTCCTTCTGATGATGCAAGGTCAGACCGAAGAAAGAACCGCGGGCGTTCGGATTCCATAACGGGGCACGTTCACCGGCCAAATAAGGATGGAACAGGAGGCCATCCGACCCCGGGCGTACTCTTTCGCCGATTTTGGTCAATACATCGTAAGGACTGATCCCGAGCCGTTTGGCGGTTTCCACCTCGGAAGCGGCGAATTCGTCGCGTACCCAGCGGAAAATAACCCCGCCGTTGTTGACCGGTCCGCCGATGACCCAATGCTTCTCCGTGAGCGCATAGCAGAAAATGCGGCCCTTCGGATCCGTTTTCGGCCGGTCCACGACCGTGCGGATCGCTCCGCTTGTACCGATCGTTACGGCTACGACGCCCGGGTCGATCGCGTCGACGCCGAGATTGGACAAGACGCCGTCGCTGGCCCCGATGACAAACGGAGTGGAAGGGAGAAGACCCATTTCTTCCGCGTAAGCGACGGACAGGCCGTTCAGGATGTGCGTGGTCGGCACAAGCGCGGACAGCCGATCCGGCGTAATGCCGGCCACGCGGAGCGCCTCCTCGTCCCAATCGAGCCGTTCGAGGTTCATCAGGCCGGTACAGGAGGCGATGGAATGATCGACGACATATTCGCCGAACAGCTTGGCAAAGACGTACTCTTTAATCGAAATAAACTTGCTCGCTTTATTGAAAATTTCCGGCATGTCATGGCGCAGCCACAACAGCTTCGAAAGAGGGGACATCGGGTGGAGCGGGGTGCCGGTGCGCAAATAAATTTCATGTCCGCCCAGCTCGTTTTTAAGTTTTTCCGCCCATTCGACACTCCGGTTGTCCGCCCAGGTGAGACACCGCATCAAGGGTTTTCCGTCCCCATCTACCGGGATGACGCTGTGCATGGCCGTGCTGAAGGAGACCAGCAGGACATTTTTCGGGTCGATTCCGCTCTGATCCATGATTTGCTTGAGCGAAGTCAAAACCGCCGCGAAAATTTCCTCCGGATCCTGCTCGGCCACGTCGGACGTAGGCGTGTATAAAGGATACCCCTCATTGGCCGAGGCGACGATCGTTCCGTTTTCCTCAAATAATACCGCTTTTGTACTCGTCGTTCCGATATCGACCCCGATCATATATGAAATTTGACTCATTTAAAGATACCTTCTCTCCCTAAATTGATTTCCAACGATGTTAAAACATGCTGATAAGAAGTATTAGCGCCAGGCCGACAACGGAGAGGATCGTCTCCATGACGGTCCAGGATTTCAGGGTTTGCGGGACGGTCATGTTGAAAAATTCTTTAACCATCCAGAATCCCGCGTCATTGACATGGGACAAGACGATCGATCCGGCGCCGGTGGCAAGCACGACGAGCTCGACGTTGGCTCCCGGCGTAAGGGCAAGCACCGGAGCGACAATGCCGGCTGCCGTGGTCATCGCTACCGTGGCCGAACCGGTCGCAACCCGGATCAGGGCGGCCACGAACCAGGCGAACAGAATGACATTGACATGGGCGCCGGTTGCGATTTCCGCGATGGCGTTACCCACGCCGCTGTTGATCAGCACCTGTTTAAACGCGCCGCCGGCGCCGATGATCAGAACGATCGTAGCGATCGGAGCCAGACATTCGCTGGTGAACTTGGAGATTTCATGCTTCGTAAACCCTCTCGAAAAGCCGAGGGAGAAGAAGGAGAACACGACGGCGATCAGCAACGCCATAATTTCATGGCCGATAAATTCGCAGAACAGCGTTATCGGGCTGGTTGCGTTCGGATCGATAATGTCGGCGATGGAGCCGACCAGCATCAAAATGACCGGCAGCAGGATCGTAAAAATGGTAATCCCGAATCCCGGCAGTTTCCGCTCGCCTTTTACCGCAAATTGCTCCGCCAGCTCGGCGGGAGGTTCCAGAACGATGCGCTTGCCGATGTATTTACCGAATAGCGGACCAGCGATCACGGCTACGATGACGCCGACCACCAAAGAGTACAAAATGGTGCGTCCGAGGTCCGCGCCGTAGGCGTCAATGGCGATCATCGGCGCGGGATGCGGCGGAACCAGGCCATGAACGGTCGAGAGGCCGGCCAAAATCGGAATCCCGATTTGCAGCAGGGACATTTTCGTTTTTCTGGCGACGGTAAAGACGATAGGGATCAGCAGGATGACGCCGACTTCAAAAAAGACGGGAATCCCGACGATAAAACCGACGATCATCATCGCCCAATGGACTCTTTTTTCTCCGAACAGATCGACTAGGGTCGTGGCAATTCGTTCCGCACCGCCGGATTCGGCCATCATTTTGCCGAGCATGGTGCCCAGACCGATGACGATCGCGATCGTGCCGAGCGTTCCTCCCAATCCGCTTGTGATCGAGCTGACCACGTCAAGCGGCTTCATTCCGGCAAGCAGGCCCAGCAAAAGAGCGGAGATGAGTAGTGTTACGAACGGGTTCCATTTATATTTAGAAATTAAAATGATGAGAAATACGATGGTCACCAGGGTCCACAATAACAAGGTGGCGTTGTGACTCATGTTGAATAAGGTGCTCATGATGCTCCTCCTTTTTATTTACCCCAAGCTCAATTGGATTCTTTCATGCTGGTATGCAAGGTGTTCCGTGAATCCTCGAAGTATTCTTCGATTCTCGCCGAAATGACCGCCGGATTCCTCGATTCCAACCCTTTAAGCAGTTTGCGATGTTTATTGACGACATATTCAACTTTTTCATCCCCATGGGAAAACACTTCTTCGGTCGTAATGAGCATCACGGTCATCACAATTTGCCGGATGCTGTTCCATAAATGTAAAATCCGCGAATGCTTTGCCGACGTAATGATGGCTTCATGAAAGGACAAGTCCTGAAAAGCAAATTCAACGACATCATGATATTTGGCGGCGAGCTCCATTTTATCGATGATCTGCTGCAGCCGGGCAATCCGGACCGACGGATCATCCGCGGCCAGACGTTGCCAGGCGAAGCTTTCGATAAGATACCGGACATCGTATAGCTCTTCGATATCCTTTAAGTGAAGGCCGTTGACCACGGCACCCATCCGCTGCAAAGTGATGAGCCCTTCGCCAGACAGCGTTTTCAAAGCTTCACGTACCGGGGATCGGCTGGCTCCAAAGTCCGACGCGATGCGGTTTTCCGATAAAATCTCGCCCGGTTTGATGGTGCCGTTAATGATTTGAAGGCGCAGCTCACAGGCGATCGATTCGCCTAGAGAGCTGCCCTTCAGCCAGGAAGGAGGGAATTTCATCATCGCATCCCCGCCTTATTTCGCGGATTCGACCGCGTGGCCGCCGAATTCGTTACGCAATGCCGCAACGACTTTACCGTGGAAAGTGTCGCATTCCAGGGACCGGTAGCGCATAAAAAGGGACAAGGCGATGACCGGTGCGCTTGCTTGTAAATCCAGAGCCGCTTCCACGGTCCATTTGCCTTCGCCGGACGATTTCATAACCCCGCGAATGCCTTCCAGCTTCGGATCCTTGGAAAAGGCGTTCTCCGTCAATTCCATCAGCCAGCCGCGAATCACCGAACCGTTGGACCAGACGCGGGCCACGTCTTCGAAATTATATTCGAACGGGCTCTTATCCAACACTTCGAAACCTTCGGCGATCGCCTGCATCATACCGTACTCGATTCCGTTGTGGACCATTTTCAGGAAATGGCCGCTGCCGTTTTTACCGGCATATAAGTATCCTTTTTCAACGGCAATGTCTTTAAAAATCGGTTCGATGCTGCGGAAGACGTTCTCGTCCCCGCCGATCATGAAGCAGCCGCCCTGATTTGCTCCTTCAATGCCGCCGGAAGTGCCGACATCAAAAAAGTGAATGCCTTTATCCGACAATTTGTCGGCGAGAGCCAACGAATCTTTATAATGCGAGTTGCCGCCGTCAATGACGATATCGCCAGGGGAGAGCAGGGGAATGAGCGTATCCACCACGGAGTTTACGGCCGGGCCTGCGGGAACCATAACCCAAACGATCCGCGGCGCCTCCAGGGATTGAACAAGCTGTTCAAGGCTGGAAGCGGGAGTCGCTCCTTCCTTTTGCGCATGTTGAACGGCTTCGGCGTTCATATCGAATGCAACGACTTCGTGTTGATGCCGAATCAGGTTATGGACAAGATTGAAGCCCATTTTTCCCAGCCCGATCATGCCTAATTTCATAAAGAAAACATCCTTTCCACACCAGTATACTTGTATACAACTTACTTTTTTATCATACTTTTTTATTTGTCTGATGTAAACCGACCTTTAATAGCCGTGCAAAATTACTTTTCCACATGTGTATAACTTTTATTCGGGAGGAAGATCGACAAAACTGTGGAAAACTTTAAAAAAGATATGCCAGGCTCGGTTGACTTTTTAATGGGGTTATGATTAAATTTATAGAGGCATTTTCTGTGGAAATGAAAATGGTAAACATAAAAATAACCGAATCCTTTTAAGGGGGTGCAATACATTGAAACCGACTTTTAAACCAAACGTAAGCAAGCGCAAGAAGGTACATGGTTTCCGTAAAAGAATGAGCACGAAAAACGGCCGTAAAGTTCTCGCTGCTCGCCGTCAAAAAGGCAGAAAAGTTCTGAGTGCGTAATGCGTGTACAAAGACCACTACGGTGGTCTTTTTTTAAATTGAAGACTCTAGGATTACGGGGCCCCCGCAAAGATATCGGATGGAAGTTAGTTGAGTGCATTTCCCCGCTTTGTGGGGCTATTTTGTATCACGAAACAGGAGAATAGGCTCGTGCATAGAAAGCTCAGATTAAGAAATCGGGCGGACTTCAGCCGGGTATACCGGTACGGGAAGTCATTCGCCAATCGTCAGCTCGTCGTCTATTATTCGTCCAAGCCCGAGGTGGAGCGTTTTCGGCTTGGCGTTTCGGCCAGCAAAAAAATCGGCAACGCCGTGGTCAGGAACCGGATGCGCCGCTTGTTAAAGGAGATTGTGCGACATCATGAACCGGAAATCCGCGAGCATGTGGACCTGATTCTGATCGTGCGCGCCGGGGCTGTCGGAATGGAGTACAAGGAACTGGAGAAAAGCGTGATGCATGTGCTGCGCAAAGCCTCGCTGCTCAAGCCTTTAGGGCGATAGCTGAGCTTGTTTCTTTGTCCATTTAAATATGTTATGATTTACGATGATGGATAGGTTTAAGAGAGGGGTTTTGAAGTGTCGCGTATTTTGAAAAACAAAAGGATTTGGCTTCTCCTTTCCCTTGCGGTCGGCTTAATGATTTTGTTGACCGGTTGCGGTACGCAAAGTAATAATTTCGCAAGCACTACGGAAGATATGCGGAACAGCGGTTCCTGGTGGACGTCGAACGTCGTCTATTACTTCTCGCTTGCTTTGGATACGTTTGCGGATTGGTTCGGCGGAGCCTACGGTTTGGCCATCCTGGTCATGGTATTGATCGTCAGAACATTAATTTTGCCGCTAACCTTGAAACAAGTCAAGAGCTCGAAGGCTATGCAAGCGATTCAGCCTCAGGTACAAAAGATCAGAGAGCAGTATAAAGATAACCCTGAAAAAATGCAGCAAGAAACGATGAAATTGTTTCAGGAACACAAGGTCAATCCGATGGCCGGCTGTTTTCCGCTGCTTATTCAGATGCCGGTCTTTATTGCTCTGTATAATTCGATCATTCACAATTCGAGGATCAGCGAGCATTCCTTTTTATGGCTTCAGCTGGGCGAACCGGATAAATGGTATATCTTACCGATCATTGCCGCAGTGACGACATTCATTCAGACGAAGATGATGTCAAACATGAACCCGAGCGGTATGCAGGGTCCGATGCAATTTATGATGTTTGTCTATCCGGTTTTGATTTTTATTATGGCCATGAACTTTGCCGCAGCGCTTCCGTTGTACTGGATTTTCAGTAACCTTTACACCATTGCGCAAAACTTCTTTATATATCGCAATAAACCGGAACCAGTGCTGGCAACCAATAGCGGCACGACTGTTCCAGTTTCCTCCGGTAAGAAAAAGGGCGGTTCGAATTTAAAAGCCGGTCATCCCGGTAAAGGTGCCAAGGGGGCAAAAAAATCGAAATGAGAACGATAGTGACGTCGGGAAAAACCGTTGAAGATGCTGTTAAACAAGGATTGGCCAAGCTCGGCACCACCGAGGATCAAGTCGCCGTGAATGTGTTGGAGCAGCCATCAAAAGGATTCCTGGGACTGATTGGCGTCAAGGAAGCCAAGGTCGAGCTGACCTTGTTGCCTCAAAACGACGCGCCGTCGGTTCCGCCGCAAGGAACCCGTTCGGAGGAGTCTTTGCCTGTTTTCCATGAACAAAAAGAGGCAGACATGAAATCTGAACAGGATCCATATGAAATGGCGGCGTCATTTATCAAGGACGTCGGTACCAATATGGGCCTTCATATCGATGTGGAGATCGACCATAAGAAAGACAGTACGGTCCTGAACATTTCCGGCAGCGACCTTGGCGTTATGATTGGGCGTCGGGGGCAGACCCTCGATTCTCTGCAATACTTAGCTAATATTATCGCTAATCGTTACTCTGATTCATTTGTCCGCATCGTGCTGGATGCGGAGAACTTCCGGGAACGGCGGAAGAAAACGTTGGAGGATCTCGCCGTAAGGCTGGCGGGTCGGGTCGTGCGCACCCGGAAGGAAGTTGCGCTTGAGCCGATGTCGCCGCAGGAGCGGAAAGTGATCCATTCCAAGCTTCAGGATCATGCTGAAGTGAAGACCTACAGCAAAGGCGAAGAGCCGAACCGCCGGGTCGTGATTACACTGAAGCAGAGTAAATGATGCAAATGCGATTTATGTAATGGATGTAATGATGCGTTGGATGCAATGACGGGTGGTCGTCATTGCATATTTTTTTAGGGGCGGTCACCCACCCAAACCCTCCCTCTAGGGAGGGCCCCCCAGGGCGCTGCCCTAGGGGATTACCCGAAACTGGGGGAACGTGGGAGTGAAAGAGACGCTCCTACGCGGCTGTCCCCATTTGGGGATGCGCCTTACTGTGGTGGATGGATCGCTTATCCCCCTTCGGGGCCGCTTTACTTTTGGAGCACCCGTTCGACCTGGGGAGTTGGAGAATTCTTCTGCTTTCGGCTCACCCGGGCTTCTGGAGTGGCTGGAGTCTCTTGTCGCCCCTTTGGGGCACGCTATACGGTAAGCGCTCCTGCATTTATGGAGCGGGGAGTTAGTATCGGCGGGGGTACCTGCAACATCGTGCAAGGAGGACGCTGTCCCCTCCGGGGATACGCTAGCTGTAGGCGCAGGGAAAGAGCATGAGAGAGATGCGAGCGGAGTTATGTGCAATCATGTGCAAGGAGGACGCTGTCCCCTCCGGGGATACGCTGGCTGTAGGTGCAGGGATAGAACATGAGAGATGCGAGCGGAGTTAAGTGCGACCATGTGCAAGGAGGTGCTGTCCCCTCCGGGGATACGCTGGCTGTAGGTGCAGGGATAGAGCTGGAGATAAATAAGAAAATGAGGTAGAGGCAAGGGAGTAAAATGATTCCGGAGAAACGAAAAGCTTTCTGAAAGAAAGCTGCTTCGGGAGCATAAGCTTGTGGTCGCCTTTGCGACCGGATTTCATCCGATTATGAATTTATACATTCAAGAAATCTGGGAACAACAGCGATCGGAGGAACATTTTACGTACTTGCCCCAACATCCATATAGCTTCACACATACATTTCAAAATCGAGGTGACAAACCATGTTAAGCGATACAATCGCTGCGATATCTACAGCGGTGGGAGAAAGCGGGATCGCCGTGATTCGCATCAGCGGACCGGAATCGATTGCCGAAACGGAGCGGCTGTTTCGCTCGAAGACGCCGTTGACGGAAGCGGAAAGCCATACGGTGCATTACGGTTTTATTATTGACCCGGAGACGGGGGACAAGATAGAGGAAGTACTCGTTTCGCTGTTTCGGGCGCCGCGCTCGTTTACGACCGAAGACGTGGTGGAAATCAGCACGCACGGGGGAATTATTTCGGTGAAGCGCGTGATGGATCTGCTGCTCCAGCAGCGGGGGATTCGCCTGGCGGAGCCGGGGGAGTTCACGAAGCGCGCCTTTTTGAACGGGCGGATTGATTTGTCCCAGGCGGAAGCGGTTATTGACCTGATTCGTTCGAAATCGGATCGGGCTTTTTCGGTGGCGCTCAAACAGGTGGAGGGCGACTTGTCGCGCCGGATCCAGACGATGCGCCATTCGCTGGTGGAAACGTTGGCCCATATTGAGGTCAATATCGATTATCCGGAGCATGACGTGGAGTCCATGACGACCGAGTTTATCAAGCGTAAATGCTCCGAGGTGACGGACGGCATTGATGCGCTTTTGAAAACGGCAAATCAGGGCAAAATTTTGAGGGAAGGGATTACGACCGCGATCGTCGGCCGGCCGAATGTCGGCAAATCCTCGCTGCTCAACGCACTGGCCCGTGAAAATAAAGCGATCGTCACCGATATTCCCGGAACGACGCGCGATGTGATCGAGGAATACGTGACGATCAACAACATTCCGCTGAAGCTGCTCGACACGGCGGGAATCCGCGAAACGATGGACGTGGTCGAGCAAATCGGGGTGGAACGCTCCAAAGCCGCAGTCCTCGAAGCGGATTTGATTTTGCTTGTTTTAAACAGCTCGGAGCCGCTCCACGAAGACGAGCTTCAACTGATCGAGCAGCTTTCGGGACGCCCGACTTTGTTGCTTCTGAACAAGATCGATTTGCCGCAGCAACTGGACCGGGAACAAATCAAAAAGTACTTTGCTACGGATAACATCGTGGAGCTTTCCGCAAAAACGCAGGCCGGCCTGGATCATTTGGAAGAGGCAATTTCCCGGCTGTTCTTTGGCGGGCAGTTGGAGTCCGGCGATTTGACGTATGTGAGCAATGTGCGCCATATCGCTCTGCTCAAGAAGGCGAAGCAGTCGCTGATCGATGCGTATGAGGCAGCGGACAGCGGCGTGCCGATCGATATTTTGCAGATCGATGTGCGTCTCGCGTGGGAACAGCTTGGGGAAGTGATCGGCGATTCGGCGCCGGATGCGCTGATCGATCAGATTTTTTCGCAATTTTGCTTGGGAAAATAGAAGTTCAGGCCTATTATCCACTATATAAGATGAACTAATGAAATGGATGTGGGGGCAAGTGCGTAAAATGTTCCTCCGATCGCTGTTGTTCCCAAATTTCTTGATTTTAAAGAATCATAAGAAGTTGAAATCCGATCGCAAAGGCGAGCACTAACGTTTCTCCGGAATCATTTTACTCCCTTGCCTGCATCTTATTCTTGAGTTCATCTTATATAGAGATCATGGTATTATGAAGAGTACTGCACAACGTGTTAGAGGAGGGTTTATAAAATGGGCTATGAAGCCGGAAATTATGACGTGATTGTCGTCGGTGCAGGACATGCCGGCTGTGAATCGGCGCTTGCCGCGGCCCGGATGGGCTGCAATACGCTGATGATCACGATTAACTTGGATATGGTCGCATTTATGCCATGTAATCCGTCGATCGGCGGACCGGCTAAGGGCCATGTCGTTCGCGAAATCGATGCGCTTGGCGGCGAAATGGGCCGCAATATCGATAAAACATTCATCCAAATGCGGATGCTCAATACCGGGAAGGGCCCGGCCGTTCATGCGCTTCGTGCGCAGGCGGATAAATTTTCGTACCAGCACACGATGAAGGAAACGCTGGAGAAAGAAACGAACCTGACTTTGCGCCAGGGAATGGTCGAGGAACTGATCGTGGAGGACGGGAATTGCGTCGGCGTCATTACTAAAACAGGTGCTGAATACCGGGCCAAGGCGGTTGTGTTGACGACCGGAACCTATCTTCGGGGTAAAATCATCATGGGTGAACTCACTTATGAGAGCGGTCCGAACAATCAGCAGCCTTCCGTGAAGCTGTCGCAAAATTTGAAGGAGCTCGGTTTTGACCTGGTTCGCTTTAAAACCGGTACGCCGCCGCGAGTGCATAAGGATACGATCGATTTCTCGCAAACGGAAATTCAGCCGGGCGACGAAAATCCGAAGTTTTTCTCTTATGAAACGAAAAGCTCGGACAACGAACAGCTCCCTTGCTGGCTGACGTATACTTCGGCGGAGACGCATGAGATCATTAACGGAAATTTGCATCGGGCTCCGATGTTTTCCGGCATTATCGAAGGGACAGGACCACGCTATTGTCCTTCTATCGAAGACAAAATCGTCCGGTTTGCCGATAAGCCGAAGCATCAGATTTTCCTGGAGCCGGAAGGGAAAAATACTTCTGAGTATTAT
This sequence comes from Paenibacillus salivarius, assembly GCF_051307165.1. Classification (NCBI taxonomy): domain Bacteria; kingdom Bacillati; phylum Bacillota; class Bacilli; order Caryophanales; family Paenibacillaceae; genus Paenibacillus; species Paenibacillus salivarius. The sequence goes on along the minus strand of NZ_CP195592.1, from coordinate 5,629,904 downwards.
GTCCAAGGGCTCTCGACCAGTATGCCGGAGGATGTGCAGCTGCGGATGCTGCGGTCCATTCCGGGGCTTCAAAACGTCGAAATGATGCGTAACGGTTATGCCATCGAATACGATGCGGTCGTGCCTACGCAGCTATGGCCGTCCTTGGAGACAAAGCATCTCCCTGGACTGTTTACGGCGGGACAAATCAACGGAACGTCCGGTTACGAAGAGGCGGCGGGGCAAGGCATTATGGCCGGAATCAACGCGGCCCGCAAAGTTCAGGGCAAGGAAGCGGTTGTTTTGGACCGTTCGCAAGGCTATATCGGCGTTCTCATTGATGATTTGGTAACGAAAGGGACAAATGAACCGTATCGTTTGCTGACCTCCCGTGCGGAATACCGCCTTTTGCTCCGCCATGACAATGCCGATTTGCGTCTGACTCCGGTGGGGTATGAGATCGGCTTGATCTCCCAAGAGCGTTACGACCGATTCCTTGATAAAAAAGCAAAGGTTGAACGCGAAATCGAACGGCTGCGGGAGACGAAGGTACGCCCTGTGGATATCAATCCGCTCCTGGAATCGATCGGCTCTGCGCCTATTCAGGATGGGAGTAACTTGCTGACCATATTGCGCCGGCCTGAAGTTAGTTATGCACATGTGGGTAACTTGTTCCCTTCCGATGTGGAGTTGGATGAGGAAATGAAGGAACAGGTTGAAATCCAGATTAAATATGCGGGCTATATTGAGAAGCAATTGCTTCATGTTGAGAAATTACAAAAAATGGAAAAGAAAAAAATCCCGGAAAATATCAAATACGCGGATATACAGGGGCTTGCGATTGAAGCGCGGCAAAAGCTCGATAAGATCCGTCCGATTTCCATCGGTCAGGCTTCCCGGATCTCCGGGGTTACGCCTGCGGATATCTCGATCTTGCTCGTTTACTTGGAACATTATAATCGGGTAACCGCGGCAGGAGGGTAAATCGATTGGATCCGATACAATCTCATTTTACGAATTTGTTGAAGGAACAAGGCATTAACCTTACTGCGGAACAGCTGCAACAGTTCGAAACGTATTATGAGGAGCTTGTGGCTTGGAACGAAAAAATGAACTTAACCGGAATTACCGAAAGAGAGCAGGTATATGTTAAGCATTTTTATGATTCCGTCACGCTATCCTTCTATATAAAGATGGAACAAGTCAATAACATGGCGGATATCGGTTCGGGTGCCGGCTTTCCCGGGATTCCTTTAAAAATCTGTTTCCCTCATTTGAAGTTGACGATTATCGATTCATTGAACAAGCGAATTCACTTTTTGCAAAATGTGGTGGATAAGCTTGGATTAACAGAGGTGCAACTGCTGCACGGCAGAGCGGAAGATATGGCACGAAAAGATGGATTAAGGGATGCCTTCGATTTGGTTACGGCACGTGCAGTCGCGCGGATGGCCGTGTTAAACGAATTTTGTTTACCTTTCGCCAAGCAAGGCGGTACCTTCGCTGCCATGAAGGGAAGTAACCCGGAAGAAGAAGTTAGGGAATCTGCACGGAGTTTATCCGAGTTGAAAGGGAAAATCGCAGGGAGCTTTCATTTTTCCCTTCCATTGGAAAATTCCGAACGACATATCATTCTAGTTTCGAAAACGGGAGTAACCCCCAAGAAATATCCGCGCAAAGCAGGTACACCTTTAAAATCACCTCTTATATAAGCAAGATTGTCAAAAACCCTTAGCAAATTGTTCCACGTGAAACAACTTGCTGAGGGTATTTTTTTGATTGGAGTTTACGTTATTTTTTATTTTAATAGAATAGGATTATAGAGCAAAAAGTGGTAGAATAGTAATATCGCTATTCATTGTCGGGGCAATGGGCTCCACGGGTTGTGGATACCAGTTGTCACTATGAAATTAGGTGGTAATCAGCGGAATGAAAGAACAATTTTCCAAATTGTTTGGTTTGACCGAACGTTCGAACGGTGATGAAGTAAAACAAATTCCGGTGGGGGATATCGTAGGAAGTCCTTATCAGCCCCGGACTATTTTTGATGACGAAAAAATTGATGAACTGTGCCAAACGATTCGCACACATGGTGTTATTCAGCCGATCGTTGTCCGTTACCGCAATGATAAGTATGAGATCATCGCAGGTGAACGGCGTTGGCGTGCGGTTAAAAAGTTGGGAATGGAGACCATCCCGGCGATTTTGCGGGACTTTAACGATTCCCAAGCTGCTTCCATTGCGTTGATTGAAAACTTGCAACGTGAAGGTCTGACGGCGATTGAGGAAGCGTTGGCGTATCAAAATTTGATCGATTTGCATCAATTGACTCAAGAGAGCTTGGCCCAACGGTTAGGGAAGAGCCAGTCCACGATCGCCAACAAAATCAGATTGCTGCATCTCCCGGATACCGTCAAAACGGCTTTGATGGAAAGAAAAATTACGGAACGCCACGCAAGAGCACTACTTTCATTGGATTCGGAAGAATTGCAGTTAAAGGTTTTGGAAGAGATCGTTTCCAAAGAACTGAATGTAAAACAAACGGAAGCCAGAATTGCTTTTTATAAGGAAGCAGCGAAGAACAAAAAGGTATCCCGGCGTATTTCATTTACAAAGGACGTTAGATTGGCATTAAATACGATTCGTCAATCGATCGATATGGTCTCGGGTTCCGGCCTTGCCATTAAGACTGCGGAGAAAGATCATGAGGACCATTACGAGATCGTCATTCAAATTCCTAAAAGGTAAAATGTCTACGCTGACCAACCGAGAGGTCTGAGGTCAGTTTCTTTTTCATGGCAGTTGGTTATGTCGCCAGGAGCGCTGTGGTCTTTTTGTAGCAACAGCATGGTGAATACTCAAATAACAAATCTACAAGAAGATTCTTCTATTATATTGAGGTGAAATGGATTGTCTAAAATAATTGCCATAGCTAACCAAAAAGGGGGCGTCGGCAAAACGACGACTTCCGTTAATTTGGGGGCGGGATTAGCAACGATCGGTAAGAAAGTGCTCCTCATCGATATTGACCCGCAAGGAAATACGACCAGTGGGGTAGGCATAAACAAGGCAGATGTTGCTAACTGCATTTATGATGTATTAATTAATGAGGTTCATCCCCAGGAAGCCATTGTTTCGACTGAAATTGATGGACTCGATATTATTCCGGCAACGATCTCGCTCGCAGGTGCGGAAATTGAACTGGTTCCAACCATTTCCCGTGAGGTTCGTTTAAAGAAATCACTATCTCAAATCAAACATTTATACGATTATATACTAATCGATTGTCCGCCGTCGCTTGGCATTTTGACGATTAACTCCTTGACGGCCGCCGATTCCGTATTGATCCCGATTCAGTGTGAGTATTATGCATTGGAAGGACTGAGCCAACTGTTAAATACGGTCCGCTTGGTTCAAAAGCATCTGAATACATCGCTTCAGATTGAAGGGGTATTGTTAACGATGTTCGATGCCCGCACCAATTTGGGGATTCAAGTCATTGAAGAAGTGAAGAAGTACTTCCAGCAAAAAGTGTATAAAACCGTTATACCCCGGAATGTCCGTCTGAGTGAGGCGCCTTCCCACGGTCAATCGATTATCACCTATGATCCTAAGTCAAAAGGCGCAGAAGTGTATTTAGAGTTGGCAAAGGAAGTGGTTTCCTATGAGTAAGCGCTTGGGCAAAGGCTTGGACGCCTTAATTCCTTCACTTTCGGTTCAAGACGATGACAAGGTGATTGAGATACCTCTCAACCAACTGCGTGCCAATCCTTACCAACCGAGAAAAACGTTTGATGAGGAAGCAATTCGCGAGTTGGCGGAATCAATTCGACAGCATGGGGTCATTCAACCTATCATTGTAAGAAGCGTGTTGAAGGGCTATGAAATTATTGCCGGCGAACGACGTTTCCGCGCATCGCAATTTTGTGGCAAGACTTCGATCCCAGCGGTTGTTAGAACGTTTTCCGACCAACAGGTAATGGAAATCGCTCTGATCGAGAACCTGCAGCGGGAAAATCTAAACGCTATGGAGATTGCGGTTGCATATCAGGGCTTAATGGATCAGTTTCAACTGACACAGGAAGAACTTTCCTTAAAGGTAGGGAAGTCACGTTCTCATATCGCTAACTTTCTGAGATTGCTGTCCTTGCCGGAGGAAGTTAAGGAATATGTTTCACGTGGAACATTATCTATGGGCCATGCAAGAGCGTTGGTCGGAATTAAAGACCCTGGAAAGATTAAGCAGTTGGCAAAACAGTGCATCGATCATGAATGGAGCGTTCGTGAGCTTGAGGATGCCGTTCAACAGCTCGACCGCAATAAACAGGAAAAACCAAAAGCCGCAAATAAAAAGCGTGATCCGTATATGGAAGAAGTAGAAGTGAATCTACGTGAACGCTATAAAACGACGGTTAAGATCAAATCGAACAAAGATAAAGGGAAGATCGAAATTAACTTTTACAGCAAACAAGATTTACAGCGCCTGCTCGATTTGTTGAATTGACCCAAACAATGACATATCCGGCATTCCTGCAGGCATGCGTTGACGCCTTCAAAACAGGGACAAGGGTATGTCATTGTGACGTTAAGATGGATATTTGAAAAACTGCATCGAAAAATCTACCAATTTGAAGTGATTGCTGATCTGCGATAGGGGGTAATCGATATGGAACGGCCATCCGCGATTTACTTGGATCATGCTGCGACTTCATGGCCCAAACCTGAGAGTGTAGGATTGGCCATGTTGGAAATACTAAATGGACCATCAGCCAATTCCGGGCGCGGAAGTTACGGAATGGCATTGAAAGCTGGGCGGGTGTTGTTTCAAACCCGAATACGCTTGGCTGAGCTGTTTCATATTCACAACCCGAATGATATCGTGTTCACCTCGAATACGACCGAAGCCTTGAATTTAGCGATCAAGGGTCTTCTGAAGCCGGGGGACCACGTTATCGCGACCATGGTGGAGCATAACTCTGTACGCAGGCCTTTAGAATACTTGAAGAGGACTCGTTCCATCTCGGTAGATTACATGCCTGTAAGCCCAAATGGAGAATTGGATTTGAAAGCTTTCGAAAATGCATTCCGAGCTAATACAAAACTTGTTGTATGCGCACACAGTTCGAATCTTTTGGGAAGCATTCTACCTATAGAAGAACTTGGAAAAACCGCTCATGATCACGGGGCGTTGTTGCTTGTGGATGCTGCGCAAACGGCCGGAGGTTTTCCGATTGACGTACAAACGATGGGGATCGATATGCTCGCATTTCCGGGTCATAAAGGTTTGCTTGGCCCGCAAGGGACAGGGGGGTTATACATCCATCCGGCTGTGAATCTGGAACCGCTGCATCACGGAGGAACGGGCAGTCAATCGGAAGCGCTCGAAATGCCGGATGTCCGGCCGGACCGTTATGAAGCGGGGACGCAAAATGCCGTCGGGATCGCAGGGCTTGGAGCTGGAGTCCAATATGTTCTTGAACAAGGCGTAGAGCAAATCTATAAACATGAGTGGCAATTAACTCAAAGGCTGATGTCGGAACTGAATACAATACAGGGTGTATCATTATTGGGACCGGAACTGGGTAAGCCAAGGACCGGCATCGTCACATTTAATATAAAAAGCCTCGATGCATCGCAGGTGGCTTTCCAATTGGATCGGAAGTTTGGAATTGCGGTGAGGGCAGGGTATCATTGCACCCCCCTCGGGCATATGACAGCCGGAACGTCAACCGGTGGAGCCGTGCGTGCTAGCGTGGGATGCATGACGTCGGAAGATGAAATCAGTTCACTGGTTTCCGCTGTTCAAAGTATCGCAAAGGATATTTAGACATAGGGGAGAATAACATGCGGGAGTGGAATCAACTCATTTTAGATCAACTGGCATGGATTGTCGGAGGAGTGGCCGTAGCTATACTATTGTTGCTTGTCTGGAACATTGTTCAGGGAGCCAAGCTGCGGAAGCTACGCCGAAAATACATGCTTATGATGAACGGTACAGGAATAGAAGACCTGGAAGACCTGCTCATCGATTTGAAGAACGGACAAGGCAAGCTTGAGGATGCGCAGGCGAAGCAGCAGCAGGATATCGCGAGAATAAGCGCATTACTCCCCAAACAAAAGTCCAAAATCGGAATCAAGCGGTACAATGCCTTTGGCGAGCGCGGAAATGAGCTAAGCTTCTCTCTCGCCATTGTTGACGATCTGAAGGATGGCGTGGTTATTACGGGACTATACAGCCGTGACGGCTCTTACGTTTATGCGAAAGCCCTAACTAAGGGCGAATCGACGCATGCGCTTTCAAACGAAGAAGTCGAGGCTATTGCTCTCGCCGGTTCAGAGGAATGAAGCCGCGGTTCCATTCCTTAATGGCTGCATAAAGACTGTGCGCGATGATTTCAGATAAACGCATAACCAAGCTAAGACGAGTATTTTGCAGCACAAAATACTCCATAAAGCCGCCGACGTTGACGATACCCGTGACATGGATATCGCCGACCGGCGGCAGTTCTTTATTTACGCCCGCTCCGGGACGCAGGGGGCCTTGTACAACCTGAATGGAGCCTACGCTGGAAGTTTGACCCAAACAAGCATCAATCCCGATGACGAACGGATTGGTGAACGTATGATTGATTTTTTCAAGCGTATCTTTTAAATTCATGGCATGAACCGGTTCTTCCAAAGTTCCGTAAAGATGAAATTGGTTTCGGAAATTCATTTTGGACAAGGCGGTCCCGACCAGCGGTCCGAGACAGTCTCCTGTGGAACGGTCGGTGCCGATGCAGACGATGACAATATCCTGAACGGGAGATACCTTGGCGAAATGCAGGAGCAGACGATGGATAATTGCTGAGTGAATACCGGGCTCGGTATGCGGTATTTTTAAATACGGAATGTCTTGCCCAGGTACAGAAGGTTGAATTTGCGACATAGAATCTTCCTTTCCCGAATCTGGTTTCGCATCATTGGTTAGGTAGATCTGGCGGATATTAGTAGATAGTATATGGAAATAAGTAACGTTATATACTCGGACTAAAGTCACGGATAAAAAAGGCCGAAAAAGGTGGGGGAGGCTCGGTATGGAAGATTGGCTGGTTATGGCTTTTGACTCCACGCAGCAGGCGCTACGTGCCGAAATGCTGCTCGAATATGCGGAAGTGGAGATTGATATTTGCCCGACTCCCAAGGAAATTACGGCAGGCTGTGCTTTGTCCATTCAATTTCCGAAGGAATCCTTGGATATGGTAAAAAAAATAGTACATCAAGAGTCGGTGGAGATTCGGGGGATCTATTTCCGGAAGGACGGCGGATATGATAACATCAGCTTGGAGGAGGAGAGAGGATGAATCTCTGGTTGCTTGATGAAGTCAACGATCCGGCGGATGTCATTGAAGCCGCGGTCACCTGGAAAGACAAAATATGGAATTGGTTTACGGATATGAATATGTGGGAAGGCGTATTGTTTTCCGGGCTGAGGATTGTCCTCATTTTTTTGTTAACCCGATTATTCGTAAAAATCATCTTTCGCATTATTGACCGTTCATTGGAGAGAAGAGAGAAAAGCCGCTTGCAGGTCAATCCGCGCAGGTTCGTTACGGTTGGCGAGCTGCTGAAAAATGTAACGTCGATTACCAGCAACTTTATTATGGTCATGCTTATTCTGGGTGAAATCGGCGTGGAACTCGGGCCGTTGTTGGCGGGGGCCGGCGTCGTCGGTTTGGCCATCGGTTTCGGTGCCCAGAGCATGGTCAAAGACGTGATTACAGGCTTCTTTATCATATTGGAGGATCAATTCGCGGTTGGGGACGTGATTCAAACCGGGACCCTGAAGGGAACCGTGGAGATGATCGGCTTGCGATCGACCCGGCTTGTCAGCTGGACGGGGGAGGTACATATCATTCCGAACGGAATGATCACCAACGTGACGAACTACTCGATCGGGAACGCGCTGGCCGTGGTCGATTTGCCGTTTAGCAACGCCAGAAAGCTTGAGGAAACGTTAGAGCTGTTGAAAAAGGCCATGCTGGCATTATCGGAGCACAGCGGGGAAATCACTCAGGTTCCTACGGTAATGGGCGTACAATCCCTCACAACGAGCGAATACGTCGTTCGGATTGCTGTTGAGTGTATGCCAGGCGTTCGGGCGGATGTTGAGCGTCAAATCCAAATGGCGGCCAAAGAGGCGCTGGAGGAAGAAGAGTTGAGGCTGGCAAATGAAGCACGGGCTGGACAAGACCAGCCGAAACTTGGGGAATCATGAACTGGAGGGATCAAGGTGGAGCGGAAATCTTTTCAATTGGGTGATATCGTATTAATGAAGAAAAATCATCCTTGCGGAAGCAATGAGATGGAGATTATACGCATGGGGATGGATATCCGGATCAAGTGTGTGGGATGTAAGCACAGCGTATTGGTGCCGCGTGCGAAGTTTGAGAAGAACATGCGTAAAGTGCTCCGGTCCGCTGCTCCTGAAAATGCAAGCCAGTCCAATGTGGAAGACCAGGACGCTTAATTAGGATGGGATTAGAAATTTGATCATCCGGCTCCTTAGATGAGTGGGAAGACGGAAGGGTAAAAAGAGAGTCGGATGAATTTACATTATTTGTAAAACAACATTCATGCATTTGGTGTTGCAATCAATAGAAATTCATGATATACTCATTCTTGCTTGCTGGAGAGGTACCCAAGAGGCCCAAGGGGGTTGACTCGAAATCAACTAGGCGTCGCAAGGCGTGCGTGGGTTCGAATCCCACCCTCTCCGCCATTTAACTGAATGAATATTGAAGCCCTCTGTATAAATCATACAGAGGGCTGTTTGTTTGCTGAACACTTATTATCAGAGCGAAAAAAGAAAGGACCCTTTCGGGTCCTTTCCTGGTCGACGGTGTGCTTATTTGGAATTCTTTTCTCACATCTCAAGAAACGGTCGACTTTTGCGTGTGCAACCCGGATTAATGAAGAGGGGTCTTCGTTTAACCCGAGATCTTGGCTTCTACAATGAAGTGGTCAAGACTCCAGAATGAAATGTTGCCCTCGGATACCTCCAACGGAACCACACCTCTCTCTGCAACACCGTCTGATTGTATTATGGGCAGGATACGGGATTATATACGCCTTAATCAAAAAATCCTTTAAACCCTTGGCCTGCTTAATGGACACGTGCTTTCTCGGCCTTTTTCCACTTGCGGTCCTTGTTGGAAGGTTCAGGGAAGGTTTCACCACGCTCCATCGTAATGCGTTTCGGATTTTGAATTTGGGTATGGAAGCTCCGTGCTTCGCCAACCTCCACGTAGACGCCCGGATTCGGCGCCTTATCGCCTTCTTCAAACTCGGTTCTTTCTCCCAAGGGGATACCTCCTTTCTAATTGTAAATCCGTTATATTGTGCCGCAGCGGACGCCTAAACATGTGTCGTGTATAAGGGGGAGGGCCCTGGTTATTATGGAATGTTTTGAATGCTTGCGCAGGATCGGCATATTTGATATATTATTATGGTGCGAGTTTAGACTCGCTCCTTGCTCCTGAGCGTTAAACGTATTGGGGGCCATAGTCCACGAGGAGGTGAACCAGATGCGCAAATACGAAGTGATGTACATTATTCGTCCTGATGTTGAACAAGAAGCTGTTCAAGCTACAGTCGAAAAATTCCAAGGCATCATCCAAAACGGCGGTGAAATTACCAAACATGACGTTATGGGCAAACGCCGGCTTGCGTATGAGATTAACAAGGTCCGTGACGGAGTTTACGTGCTCGTGAACTTCACAGCTACTCCTGAAGTAGTTGCTGAGCTCGAACGGATTCTGAAGATTTCCGACGAGGTTATCCGTTATCTCATTACAAAAGACGTAGCCTAATCTTCAAGTTTTGTAGAACACATGCCCGAAGGAGGGGATTTGATTGTTGAACCGTGTCATTCTGATCGGACGTCTTACCCGGGATCCGGAGTTGCGTTATACGCCATCCGGTGTGGCGGTCACCCAGTTCACTATTGCGGTGGACAGACCTTTTACATCGCAAGGCGGCGAACGTGAGGCGGATTTCATCCCGGTCGTCACCTGGAGACAGCTTGCCGAAACTTGTGCAAACTACTTGCGCAAAGGTCGTCTAACGGCTGTTGAAGGACGCATTCAAGTGCGGAATTACGAAAATAACGAAGGTAAACGTGTTTACGTCACCGAAGTCATTGCCGATAATGTCCGTTTCTTGGAATCGAACCGCGAAGGCGGAGCAGGTGGCGGTGGCGGACAGCGTGAGGAGTCTCCATTCGGAGGCGGCGGAGATACAAGCCGCAGCAACAATTTCTCGCGCAGCAATCAAAACGATCCATTCTCCGATGACGGGAAACCGATCGATATTTCGGATGACGATTTGCCATTTTAATTACGGAAAGGACTGAAAAGCATGAGCTTCAAACAAAGAGAAGGCGGAGACGACAAGAGACCGGCTCGCCGCGGCGGCCGCAACAAGCGTCGTAAAGTGTGCTACTTCACTGTGAACAAAATTACTCACATTGACTATAAAGATACTGAGCTGCTGAAGAAATTCATCAGCGAACGCGGCAAAATCTTGCCTCGTCGTGTGACTGGCACAAGCGCGAAGTATCAACGTCTTTTGACAGTAGCGATCAAACGCTCCCGTCAAATCGCATTGCTGCCGTACACTACGGAGTAATCGAAGACCGGAACAGCCGGATTCCTTGCGAATCCGGCTGTTTTTTGTTTATATCGGAATTATTCGAAAGTTGTCATGTTAAGGGAGGGTAAAGAACAATTTAAAAAGTTATTGACGTCAGGTTAATTAACAAGTATTATTTACAATAATCAAGTTGGAACAATTCCCCAAACAGCAAGAACCCGCTAACGCAAGTTATTAACCGCTGGTTTATATTTTGATGCTGTGATGCTTTATCACGGTAATCGAAACTTATGAAATTTTGGTTAATCTTCTAATCTGTTTTAGTCATTCCTCTTAGACACCTAGAACGAAATACAACTCCAATCATGCAAGACATCCGCACATCTTGAATTCAGCACGTAGAAGGATCTTTGACTCCGGTTTTCAAATTTTTCACTATAAATAGTCGTAAACAGAGGAGGTATGAGAGAGAGAAAATTTTTTTATATTTAAGTGGTAATTTTTGAAACAAATAACTACATATTCAAGAGGAGGAATCTTTCGCATGAGGTCAAAACGGTTGAATTGGTGGTCATTATTACTAATTATATCGCTGATCGGGATTCTGTTCACAGGGTGCAGTACAAACAACAGCGCTTCTAACCCCACTCCGACGGAAACAAACACGTCCACGAATGATGGCGGCACAAATGCGGAGAAAGATACGCCTCCCGCAGATGGCCCGGTTGACGGCGGGACGATTACGATCAGTTCATTTTCCGATATCGTCAGCTTGAATCCGATATATACCAACGATACGACTTCCGGTGATGTAATCCAGTTTGTGTTTGCGAAATTGTACGATTTGAACCGGGAAGGAAACGTGACCGCCGAACCATGGTCGCTGGCCGCTGAGGCGCCACAGGTTTCCGAGGACGGGAAAACCTATACAGTCAAGTTAAAGGACACCGCAAAATGGAGCGACGGCCAACCGGTCACTGCAGACGATATTATTTATACATTTGATACCGTACGGAACCCCGATACGGGCGCACCAGGCATCAGTACATTTGATAAAGTCGATAAAGTCGAGAAAGTGGATGACAAGACGGTAAAAATCACGCTGAAACAGATTTATGCACCGTTCCAATACTCTTTGGTTACGGAAATCGTTCCGGCACACGTACTGAAGGATGTACCGGTTAAAGAACTTCAGGCGCATGCATACGGTAAAGATCCTGCCAAAACGGTGACGAGCGGACCTTGGAAATGGACGGCTTGGAAGCAAGGGGAAAGCCATACGCTGGACGTCAACCCGGATTATTGGGGTGAAGTGAAGCCGCACATTTCCCAAATCGTTTATAAAATTTATGCGGACCAAAATACGGAAGTGCAGGCCCTGTTGAAAGGCGATACCGACCATATCAGCGCCATCCCGGTCACACAGGTTGAAGCGGTCAAGAAAAACAACGAAATCGCAATTATCGAAAAACCGGGCGCGCAATACGAGTATCTGAACTTCAACTTTGATCCTAAGAACTTCCCGGATAATTTCGGATTGTTTGAAGGACAAAAGACAAGACAGGCAATCGCGCATGCGATCAACCGTCAAGGTATGGTCGACAACATTCTGAAGGGCGTCGGCGCCTTGATGAATGCACCGTTCCTCCCGGATACTTGGGCAGATCCGAAGGATGCGGCCGTGAACTACGATTACAGTGCTGAAAAAGCGAAGCAACTGCTTGCTGAAGACGGATGGGTTCCAGGAAAAGACGGTATTCTGGAGAAAGACGGACATCGTTTTGCATTTGAACTTCAATACAACGCGGGTAACAGCCGTCGTGAGCAAGTGGCGGCAGTCATTCAGCAAAACTTGAAGGATGTGGGTATCGAGGTTACGCCGAAGGGGATCGACTTTGCGGCATGGATCGACCAAAACGTAACGCCGGGTAAGTATCAGGCGCTGCTTCTGGCCTGGTCGCTGAATACGCCGGATCCGGATGCGGAGAGCGTATTCTCCTCGAAATACTTCCCGCCGGCCGGTCAAAACAGCGGCTGGTACAAGAACGAAAAGCTGGATCAATTGTGGGTGGACGGATACTCCACCGTGGATCAAAACGAACGTAAAGAAATCTACAAGGAAGTAGCCAAAGAAATCTCCACCGATTTGCCATATGTATTCCTGTATCAATATGGTCAGGCGATCGGTACGGGACCTCGGGTTCACTGGGCCGAAGAAGACAGACCGGAGCCGTCGCTCGGATACGGGCAGTACTTCCACATCATCAAATGGTGGGTAACCGACTAACGAACGGATACGGGAAATAGAATCACTGGAGGGGAAAGAGGGGGATCTCTTTCTCCTTCTCCTTATAGAGGGGAATTCCTGTGATTTCTATACTTGTAATAAATAGGAGGATCGAACGATGACAGAATATCTGGTCCGTCGCCTGCTGCAATCGGTGCTGGTTATTTTTTTGATTACGGTTCTTACGTTTTTATTGATCCATGCCGCCCCGGGCGGTCCGACGCAAGTGATGCTCTCCCCGGGCTTGTCCCCGGAAGCGATGGAGCAACAGAAAATCAATATGGGCCTGGACAAACCGCTGCCTGTTCAATATCTCAAATGGGTCGGGGATTTGCTTCAGGGCGATTTGGGATATACGTTCAAAAATCACATTCCGGTCGGCGATCTGTTATGGCCGCGGATTGCCAATACTTTTATCCTTATGGGCGCCGCTTTGATCGTATCCCTGATTATTGCGATCCCCTGGGGGATATATAACAGTACGAAAGAATACGGATTTTCCGACCAGACAGCTTCATTTATTTCCTATGTGGGCTTTGCCATGCCTACCTTCTGGTTCGGGATATTGCTGCAGCAATATCTTTCGCTGGGACTGGACTGGTTCCCGCTGTCCGATATGCACACTAGAGGCAAAGAAGGAAATATCGGCGACCTGTTTATGCATTTGGTGCTTCCGGTGACCGTATTGGCGCTGGGATCTCTTGCTTCTTACATGAAATATTCAAGAGCCAGCATGCTGGAAGTGCTGGATCAGGATTATATCCGAACCGCCAGGGCTAAAGGGGTTAAGGAGCGCAAGGTGGTTTTCCGGCATGCCCTTCGAAACGCGATGATTCCGATTATCACCATCCTTGGATTGGATCTTCCTATCCTGGTTTCGGGCGCGGTGCTGACCGAAAATGTGTTTAACTGGCCCGGCATGGGGCGTTTATATGTGGAAATGGCCATTGCCCGGGAATATTCCGTGCTAATGGCGATTACCATTGTAATCGCGGTGATGGTCGTCATCGGCAACCTGTTGGCGGATATTTTGTATGCGGTCGTGGATCCGCGCGTCAAGCTTGGTAGCAAAGGAGGCAGAGCCGCATGAGCGATCTGAATGCCCAAGTATCCGCGAATGCCGGACAAGATCTCGCCGAGACAGGAATGCCGCCGGGCCTCCAGGAGCCTATGCCGGCCAATCCGTCCAAGAAGCCTCCGGGCCCTTGGAGAATGCTTTGGAGGAAGTTTTCCCGCAACCCTTATGCGATGACGGGGCTGGGCGTGCTGCTGTTTTTTGTCGTCATGGCCATCCTTGCTCCGGTCCTTACGAAGTTTGAACCCGACCGGATCGACATGATGTTCCCGAATTTGAAGCCCGGCGATCAAGGACACTTGCTCGGAACGGATGAGCTGGGAAGAGATATATTTTCAAGATTGCTGTATAGCGCACGGATTTCGTTGACGATCGGTTTTTCCGTAGCCATCGCCTCCGTCGTGATCGGTTCGGTCATCGGAGCGATTTCGGGGTATTTCGGCGGCTGGGCGGACACCATCTTTATGCGGATCGTCGACGTCATGAACTCGGTACCGACTTTGTTTTTGAATATTTTAGTGCTGGCGATTTTCGGGTCGGAAATCAAATACATGATTATGATTCTAGCGTTGACGAGCTGGATGAGCATCGCGCGATTGGTACGGGGCGCATTCCTACAGCTTAGGGAGATGCAGTACGTGGAAGCCGCAAAGGCAATCGGCGTATCCAGTTGGGGCATTATTTTCAGGCATTTGTTAAGGAATTCAAGCTTCCCGATCATCGTTAACGCAACACTGATGGTCGGCAGCGCGATTTTGAGCGAATCGGCGTTGTCCTTCCTTGGCCTTGGCGTCCAAGCACCGGATACGAGCTGGGGGTTAATGCTGAGTAATGCCCAGGAGTTTATGTTGGTCGATAAGATGCAGGCGGTTTATCCCGGCTTGTGTATCCTGATTGTCGTATTGGCTGTCAACTTTATCGGCGACGGCATCAGGGATGCGCTTGATCCGCGGCAAAACATGTCCAAAACCCGGAGGAGGCTGAAATTATGGCGGAAAAATTACTCGAAATCCGGCAACTGACGGTTGGATTTGTAACGGATCAAGGGCTGATCAAGGCGACCGACGAAATTTCGCTGTCCATCGAAAAAGGCAAGACCGTTTGCCTGGTCGGTGAATCCGGTAGCGGGAAGAGCGTAACCTCCCTCGCAATTATGCGTTTGATCGATTATGCCGGCGGCGTCCTTGCCGGGGGAAGTATCGAATATAAAGGTGAGGATCTGGCAAACAAGACTCAGGAGGAAATGCGCCATATTCGCGGAAACCGGATCGCCATGATCTTTCAGGACCCGATGTCCTCGTTGAATCCGGTATTTACGGTTGGGGACCAGATCGCGGAAAGTTTGCGGTTGCATCAAAACATGAGCGGAGACAAAGCTTGGGACGCGGCGGTGAATATGCTGCGGATGGTCGGGATCCCGGCTCCGGAAATCCGTGCGAAGCAATACCCGCATGAGCTGTCCGGCGGGATGTGCCAGCGCGTCGTCATCGCTATTGCGCTTGCCTGCAATCCTGAGCTGCTGATTGCGGATGAGCCGACGACGGCGCTCGATGTGACCGTACAGGCGCAAATTCTCGATTTGCTCCGCAAGCTTCAGTCGGAATTGGGGATGTCCATTTTGCTGATCACTCACGACATGGGCGTGGCGGCGGAGATGGCGGACCGCATCGCCGTGATGTATGCCGGAGCGATTGTGGAGGAAGGTACGGTGGAGGCGATCTTCGGCAACCCGAGCCACCCTTACACGAACGGCCTGCTGCAATCGATCCCGGGCTTTGAAGGCGAACGGGGGACGGAATTGTATACGATCCAGGGGACGATTCCGCCGATCGGGCAGCTTCCTTCAGGCTGTCGCTTCCATCCGCGTTGTCCGCATGCCATGGACATATGCCGCCAGAAAGAGCCGTTTGATTTTCTCGTCGGCGAAGATCACCGTACGGCTTGTTGGTTGTTTGAAGACAGGCCGGTGGCGCTGGTAGACGGAAGAGGCGGCAGAGAAGAGGTGAAGCGGGCATGAGCATGCAGATCAAGATGAATCATGAGCCGATGGCCGGAAGAAGTACCGCTAACACGGCAACCGAAGAAAATATTTTAATCGACGTTAGACATTTGAAAAAATACTTTCCTATTCATAAAGGCCTGCTCAGCCGGGTCGTCGGCCAGGTCAAAGCGGTGGACGATGTATCGCTTGCGATTCGCAAGGGCGAAACCTTCGGGCTCGTCGGGGAATCGGGCTGCGGCAAATCCACGCTGGGACGCGTTATTTTGCGTCTGCAGGGAGCGACGGACGGAGAGGTCATTTTTAACGGAAAAGACATCCACGCGATGGGTGGAAAAGAATTACAGGCCTTGCGCGAAGAAATGCAAATCATTTTCCAGGACCCGTTCGGTTCGCTCAATCCGCGGTTTCTCGTGAAAGATATCATCGGAGAGCCGCTTCGGGTTCACCGTAAAATGTCCGCGAGACAAATCGATGATCGGGTCGTGGAACTGATGGAACTGGTCGGACTGGATGCTTCCCGGCGGAACCGGTATCCGCATGAATTTTCCGGGGGGCAGCGGCAGCGGATCGGTATTGCCCGGGCAATTGCGCTGAATCCCCAGTTTATCGTGGCGGATGAGGCGGTCTCGGCGCTGGACGTATCCGTCCAATCGCAGGTGATTAATTTGCTGATGAAGCTGCAAAAAGAACTGGGCCTCACCTTTTTGTTCATCGCGCACGGATTGAATGTCGTCCGGCATATTTCGGACCGGGTTGGCGTGATGTATCTGGGTAAGCTTGTGGAAGTGGCGGAGACGGAGGCGCTGTTTGCAGCCCCGCTGCATCCTTATACGGCTGCGCTGCTGTCCGCGATCCCGAAACCGACGCCCGGCAAACGCCAAGAGCGGATCGTGCTTCAAGGCGATGTGCCGTCTCCGGCCAACCCGCCGTCCGGCTGCCGGTTTCATACGCGCTGTCCGCTAGCCCAGGGGAAATGCTCCCAGGTAGAGCCTCTGTTGGAAGAAGTTAAACCTGGCCGCCAGGTTGCGTGTCATTTTCCATTAATTAATAGCAACGATAAAAAAACGAACTAACCGTCGCCGCGCATGGATCGGCACCGAGCCCGCCCTCCAAGAATGAGAGGGCGGGCTTTGTTTCCAATAGTAACATTGTTGTACCGAAAAACGTCTATATGGTATAGTACGAAACGGTAGAGGTTTTTTTACTTGGAAATCAAGTCGTTCATTTATATAAGTTTTACATGAAATAATTCGTTGAGATGGAGGCATATGATGTTAAAAAGAGAGAAACGGGTAAAGAAGAAGGGGAACCCGGGCAACCGAGGCAAAAAGTGGATGATCGTTCTCTTGGTACTTGTTATTCTCGGGGCGGGAGGATATGTGTTCCGCAAACCTTTGGCCGTCATGGCGTTTGATCTGTTCCTTTCGGGCCAAGTGGAAAAGAAACTGGAGCAATCCTACGCGCCGTTGGCAGGTGAAGAGCCTAAGCCGGTGGTGAAGAAAGAGGAGAAACTGAAGCCATTCAGCACGCTCTTGCTTGGGGTTGACCAGCGGGCAAACGAACCGGCCCGTTCGGATACGATGATTTATGCGGTGATACGCCCGGAGGAATCGCGAGTATTGCTGATTTCGATTCCGCGGGATACGTACACGGAAATCGTCGGCAAGGATAAGGAAGACAAGATTAACCATGCTTACGCGTTCGGCGGCGAGAAGATGGCCAAGGATACGGTGGAGAATTTCCTGGGCAGCCCGGTCGACTACTACGCGGCCATCAATTTTGAAGGCTTGCGGAATGTCGTTGATGCATTGGGCGGTATCGAGCTTCCGATTACGGAGGATATCGTCAACAAGCATAAGGACCATGAGAAATTTACGATTAAGGCCGGAAAACCGTTATACGACGGGACGGAGGCGCTCAACTTCGTTCGGTATCGCGAGGATAGCGACTTTAACCGGACCAAACGGCATCAAGTATTCCTGAATGCCATTGTGGATCGCATGCTGAAACTGGACCAGGTTTCGAAAATTCCCGATTTGATGGATATGCTCGGAAACAATTTCAAGACGGATATGATGCCGAGTTATATTATTGATCTTTCCAAGAAGGTATTGCTCGCGGATCAAAGCCCTTCCATTCAAGGCTTCACGATTATGGGGGAAGGTTTCCGCAAGAACGGCGTGTACTATGATGCGGCCAATGAAGAGGATCTGGAGTATGCGAAGCAGATGATTGCAAGCTGGAGCAATCCCGATACGGCTTCGGGCGAACTGCTGATGCCGGGAGACCGCGACAAAGAGAAAGAAAATGCTACAAGCGATGCTACGGGCAGCAATAACGGAAACAACTCGGAATCAACGACGAATTAGCACTTATTCATGTATATAATCATTCATCAGACTCGGCAGTCCGGTTTTCCGGCTGCCGATTTCGCGCCATACGGCGGAACGGATACGGGTTTGAAACGTACAATCATTAGGTTGGGGATAAGGATTTTGAGGAGGAACTAGTTGCATGAATATTGCGTTTTTTTTACTGCCGAAGAATGATGTAGTGACGGTAACCTTGGATTCGACGTTGCGGCAGACGCTGGAAAGGATGGAGTTTCACCGGTATTCGGCGGTGCCGATCCTTGATCGGAACGGCGTTTATGTCGGGACGGTCACCGAGGGAGACCTGCTCTGGTATATGAAGAACTCGGACGGCAAGGTCAATTTTGAGACCGCTTCAAAATTCCACCTGCGGGATGTCCCGCTCAAAATGGATATTAAGCCGGTGTCGATCGACGCCGATATGGAGGACTTGATCAACCTTGCGAAGGTACAGAACTTCGTGCCGGTCGTGGATGACATGGGCCGGTTTATCGGAATCGTCCGCCGCAGTCAGATCATCGAATATTGCGAAAAGTTCGTGACCCGAAACACCTCTGTGACGAAGCTATAAATTGAGTTGTAAAAACCATGTTCCACCGTTGCGTCAATTGCCCTAATTGCTTTATGCTATAATGAAGAATAAGCTGTGGGAGGTCGTTCAAAAAGCCGATCGGCTTTTTGGATAAGCACTTTCGTGGGGAGGATAGAAGCTGTCGACCATGCAAAGGGAAATGGATGTTGCCAAACGTGCCAAAGTGATTGAATGGTTGAAAACCGAAGTCGTCGATCACGTATCCCGATTATTCAAAGCATTATGGGAAGGCAGCACGACAAGAATAACGGACGCAATCGCCAGCCTGATCGTCAGCAGTTATATTCTGGGACGCAGACTGGGAGTAACCTATCGGGATATGGATGAAGCTATCCTGGAAAAGTTGAAAAAACATAAGCAGGAAGGGCACCAGCTCGAGGATTGGTATCAGGATATTTCTACATTGGAAGAACATATGCGTAAGAGGTGAACCCATTTGAAGCTGCGCTGGACATCCGTGGCCTGGAGCGTCGTTTATTTGTTGCTCTTGTTGTCACTTGCTACTCCGCTAACGGTCGTCACAACCTTTTTTCTGATTGTGCCGGTCGTTCTGTTATATGCGACCTTATCGACCAAAGCGTTCGTTGTGCATATCGCGCCGGTCTGGATCTTATGCAGCCTGATTCTGGGGCCGGTGGCATTGCTCCAGGCGGTTTATTTTTTGATACCGGGCGTGGTTATGGGGCATTTGTATAAGAAAAGAGCTTCCGCGCTTCGGACGATTTTGTCGGGAGCCGGTGCAATTATGGCCCTATTTTTATTGGTGCTGCTCATCAGCACGGTGTTTTTCAAATTCAATCTGGCTACGGCCATTGAGGATATCATCAATACGGCGATGGAGCCGCTGCAAAACGTGGCGGACACTTCCATGACGGGAGGCATCGTCTGGTCTCCGGAAATGAGCCAGCAGGTTTCCAGCCTGACGATTCGGCTTATTCCGTTTACGATGATCGTCTGTTCGCTGGTGATGGCGACGATTGCCCATGCCGTAGCGCGCCCGACCCTGGGCAGCATGGGGCTGGTTGTTCCGAAGCTTCCTCCGCTCCGGGACTGGCGTATGCCGCGGTCGCTGATCTGGTATTACCTGGTCGGCATTCTGCTGCAAATGTTCGGGGGAGAAGCCGTGAACCAAGGCTTCCTGGGCACGATTTTACTCAATGCGATGCCGCTTCTGCAATTTTTGTTCATGATTCAGTCGGCGAGTCTGTTCTTCTTTGCGGCTTACCACCGGAAATGGAATCCGGCGATCCCGGTGCTGCTTGTGGTGGCGTTGTTTATCGTTCCGCCGCTTCGCATCGTCGGGATTCTGGACATTGCTTTTCCGCTGCGCGAGATGCTTACAAGACCAAGACGATAGGGTGAGAAGGCATGCCAAGTTTATTGCAAAAGCGCTGGCACGGTTACCAGACCGCGTGGATGTTCATGCTCCAGCTGCTCCTCGTCATTTTCGTCTCCTTCTATAACTGGATTCTCGGCTTGATCGGCTTATGCCTCGTATGTGTGCTGGGATATCTGATGCTGCAGGCGGAACGCCGTTTCCGTCAGGATCTGGTCAAATACGTCACGGATTTGACCTACCGGATTAAGCGGGTTGAAGGGGAAGCGGTCGGCCGGTTACCGTTCGGCATCATGCTGTACAGCGAAGACCGGACGGTAGAGTGGCATAACCGGTTTGTGAGCGGGATGTACGGCAAGGACACGGTCGTCGGTATGCCGCTTACGGAGCTGCTGCCGCCTTTACCGCAGCCGGGCAAGGACAAGAAGGATGCGAAGACGGCGGGAAAATCGACCGTGGAGGTCGTGGCCAACGAACGCCATTATGAACTGACGATCGACCATGACGAACGGCTGATTTATATCCATGATATGACGGAGCTGGCCGTGCTGCGGGAACGTTATGAGAATGAACGGCCGGCGCTCGGCATCATCATGCTGGACAATTTGGACGAAGCCGCGGCGGGAATGGACGACCAGCAGCGGACCGCGCTGATCGCGCGCGTCGCGTCGGCGATCACGGAATGGGCCAAGCAGTACCGCATTTACCTGCGGCGGCTGTCATCCGAACGATATCTGATGATGCTGAATCAGAGATCGCTGAACGAACTGGAGCAAAGCCGGTTCGTGATTTTGGACGAGGTCCGCGAGATGACCGCGGACTTGAAGGTGCCGATGACGCTGAGCATCGGCCTCGCCTTCGGCTACGAGCGCTTCAGCGAACTGGGCGAACTCGCCCAGTCGAGTCTGGATATGGCGCTCGGGCGCGGGGGTGACCAGGCCGCGGTGAAGGCCGGTCAGCGCTTGTCTTTCTACGGCGGCAAGACCGGCGCCGTAGAGAAGCGGACGCGGGTGCGCGCCCGCGTCATCGCGCATGCGCTGCGCGATCTGATGCAGGAGGGCGATCGCGTCCTCATCATGGGCCATCGGGTGCCCGACCTTGACGTCATCGGGGCCTCCATCGGCGTGATGAAGGCCGCCGATATGTACAACGTCGAGGCGCACATCGTGCTCGATGGCCCGAACCCCGGGATCGAACGGCTCATGGAGCGGATCGATCAGGATGAAGCGCTGGCGCGCCGGTTTATCTCGCCGGAGCAGGCGCTCGGGATGATGACGCCGCATACGCTGCTCGTCGTCGTCGACACCCACAAGGCGTCGATTACGATGGAGCCGCGCCTGGTGGAGGCGGCCCGGCGGGTCGTTGTGGTGGATCACCACCGCCGAGGCGAGGAATTCATCAACGATGCGGTGCTCGTGTACCTCGAGCCGTACGCCTCCTCGGCGTGCGAGCTTGTCACCGAGCTGCTGCAGTACATCCACGAGAAGGTCGAGCTGAGTCCGCTTGAAGCGACAGCCTTGCTGGCGGGCATCACGGTCGATACGAAGCACTTTGCCTTGCATACCGGGTCGCGCACGTTTGAAGCGGCCGCCTCTTTGCGGAGGATGGGCGCGGACACGGCCATGGTGCAGCGGCTGCTTAAGGAAGATTTGCAAGAATACATCGCCAAGGCCGACATTATCAAGCACGCCCGCATGATACACGGGCATATCGCCCTGGCGGTGACCGAGCCGAACCGGAAAATCCCGCAGCTGTTGATCGCCCAGGTGGCGGATACGCTGCTCAATATGACCAACGTGCTGGCATCGTTCGTGATCAGCGAACGGCCAGACGGCCTGATCGGGATCAGCGCCCGGTCGCTCGGTAGCATGAACGTCCAGGTCGTCATGGAACGGCTCGGCGGCGGCGGGCATTTAACCAATGCGGCAGTACAATTGGAAGGCACCCAGGCGGAGGCGGAGCAACGTCTGCTGGCCGTGCTGGATGAAATAGAGAAGGAAGAGGGGTTATTCGAATGAAAGTAATCTTTTTGCAAGATGTTAAAGGTCAAGGTAAAAAAGGCGAGATTAAGAACGTATCCGAAGGGTATGCTCAAAACTTCCTGATTCCGCGCGGGCTGGTTCGTCCGGCGACGGACGGCAATGTGAAAACGCTGGAAAATCAGACGGCGGCCGAAGTGAAGCGCAAGGAGAAGGAAAAGGAAGAGGCTATCGCACTCGGCAAAAAGCTGGAGGAAATGACGGTCACGCTGAAAGCGAAAGCGGGCGAGGGCGGCCGTTTATTCGGGGCAATCACGAGCAAGCAGGTGGCCGAGGCTTTGGAGAAAGCCGGCGTGAAAATCGATAAACGCAAAATCGATCTTCATGAACCGATCCGCACGCTGGGGGTAACCCAAGTGCCGGTGAAGCTCCATCCTGAAGTAAAGGCGACGTTCAAGGTTCAGGTTACGGAGGAGTAACAGATGAGTACCGATCCATTCTATGACCGGATGCCCCCGCAAAACCTGGAGGCCGAGCAGGCGGTGCTCGGAGCGGTTTTGCTCCATTCCGAAGCGCTCATTACAGCAATGGAGCGAGTACGTACCGAGGATTTCTATGATAAGCCCCATCAATTGATCTATGAAACGATGGTCCAGCTTGGCGAGGAAGGCCAGCCGATCGACTTGGTGACGCTGACTTCTCGTTTGCAAGACCGTGGTGAACTGGAGGAAATCGGCGGGGTCAGCTATTTGGCGAAACTCGCTCATGCGGTGCCGACGGCGGCCAACGTGGATTATTATGCGCGCATTATCGAAGAAAAATCGATGCTGCGCCGCCTGATCCGGACGGCTACGCAAATCGTCAGCGACGGGTATACCGGCGGCGAGGACGTTTCGGGATTGCTGAGCGATGCCGAACGTCGTATCCTTGAAATTTCGAACCGCCGCTCCGGCAGCGGGTTTATAGCCATCAAGGACGTGCTGATGGAGGTGTTTGACCGGGTCGAGGTACTGCACCAAAACCGCGGCAACACGACCGGCATTCCTTCCGGTTTCGTTGATTTGGACAAGATGACCGCAGGCTTCCAGCGCAACGATTTGATCATCGTGGCCGCGCGGCCTTCCGTAGGTAAAACGGCGTTCGCGCTGAATGTCGCGCAAAATGTGGCCGTTCGCGCCAAGGAAACGGTCGCGATCTTCAGTCTCGAGATGTCCGCGGCCCAGCTCGTTCAGCGGATGATCTGCGCCGAGGCCAACCTCGATGCCGGCGTGATGCGTACCGGCGATTTCAAGGGCGATGACGATTGGGCGAAGCTGACGATGGGCATTGCGGCATTGTCGGAAGCCGAAATCTATATCGACGATACGCCGGGCGTGACCGTGGCCGATATTCGGGCCAAATGCCGGCGGCTGAAGAAGGAGAAGGGGCTCGGCATGATCCTCATCGACTACTTGCAGCTGATTCACGGACGCGGCAAGCCGGGCGAAAACCGGCAGCAGGAAGTTTCGGAAATTTCCCGGACCCTGAAGCAGATTGCCCGTGAGCTGGAAGTGCCGGTGATCGCGCTGTCCCAGCTTAGCCGGGGCGTGGAGCAGCGGCAGGACAAGCGTCCGATGATGTCGGACCTTCGGGAATCCGGTTCGATCGAGCAGGACGCCGATATCGTAGCGTTCTTGTACCGGGACGATTATTACAATCAGGAAACCGAGAAAAAGAACATCATCGAGATCATTATCGCCAAGCAGCGGAACGGTCCGGTAGGAACGGTAGAGCTCGTGTTCCTGAAGAACTTCAACAAGTTCGCCAATTACGAGCGGGCACATGTGGACTCATTCGCAGGCTAATATATAATACTGCTATCGACTAATCCCGAACAATCACGCGTACATTTGTGTGATTGTTCGTTTTTTTATTTGACTTTAAAAATGTAGACTGGTAAACTGGTATTGCTGCCATCAGGCAGTGGAATGATTGATTTATGGAAATTGTTTGTCGGATGTTAAATTATAGAAATGTCAAATACAGGTGCGATAGGCACAAGGCGGGGGAATGTACATGTCAACGGTAGTCGTTGTTGGAACCCAATGGGGAGACGAAGGTAAAGGTAAAATCACGGATTATCTGGCAGAGAGTGCAGATGTGGTGGCCCGTTATCAAGGCGGCAACAACGCCGGTCACACCATTCTTATCGACGGCAAGAAGTACAAACTCACCTTGATTCCGTCAGGCATCTTCAATCAAAATAAACGCTGCGTTATCGGCAATGGGGTTGTCATTAACCCGGCCGCACTGATCGAGGAGATCAACTATGTGGAGGAGAACGGATTCAGCGCGAAGAATCTGGTGATCAGCGATCGCGCTCACGTTATTCTGCCGTACCATTTGGTACTGGATGCTTTGGAGGAAGAACGCAAGGGAGAGAACAAGATCGGGACGACTCGGAAGGGGATCGGGCCGGCGTATATGGATAAAGCCTCCCGCAGCGGCATTCGGATCGCCGATTTGATGGATGCGGAAGAGTTCGAGAGCAAGCTGCGCCATATCATGAAGGAGAAAAATCATCTGATCGAGACTGTCTATGGCGGACAGCCGCTGGACGTGGAGGAAGTACTGCAGCAATATCTGGAGTACGCGGAAATCATCCGTCCGTATGTAGCGGATACGTCAGTGATTTTGAACGAGGCGATCGATGCTGGCGAGAAGGTATTGTTCGAAGGCGCACAAGGCGTCATGCTCGACATCGACCAAGGCACCTATCCATTCGTGACGTCGTCCAATCCGTCGGCCGGCGGGGTCTGCAACGGCAGCGGCGTGGGACCGACGAAAATTCACCAGATCATCGGCGTGGCTAAAGCTTATACGACCCGTGTCGGGGACGGTCCGTTCCCGACCGAGCTGTTCGACGAAGTTGGCCAGATGATTCGCGAAACCGGCCATGAGTACGGCACCGTGACCGGGCGTCCGCGCCGGGTGGGCTGGTTCGACAGCGTGGTTGTTCGCCATACGCGCCGCGTAAGCGGGATTACCGGCCTGTCGCTGAATTCCCTGGACGTGCTGACTGGTCTCAAAACCGTAAAAATCTGCACCGGTTATAAATACCGCGGTGAGATCATCACGCACTACCCGGCCAGCCTGAAAATGCTCGCGGAATGCGAAGCGGTGTACGAGGAAATGCCGGGCTGGACGGAGGACATTTCCGGTGCGAAGACGCTGGAGGATCTTCCGGAAACAACACGCAATTATGTGAAGCGCGTGTCCGAGTTGACGGGCATTCCGATCGCGATTTTCTCGGTCGGCCGTAACCGCAGCCAGACGAACCAAGTGCTGCCGATTTATGAATAAGATATAGCTGAAAAACGAGCCGTTCAGAGCGCAGGGTACCCTGTTTTCTGGACGGTTTTTTGTTTGCGGGCTCTTTGGATAGGGGCCCTTTTAAAAATCGTATATAACCACACGATTCGTCTCTTTTTCTACCTTTCCGAGGTTACTTTCACCTTTGGCCGTCCATACTGATCAATAGGAGAATAGAGTACCGATAGAAAGAAAGGTAGAAGGAGGATATAACAGATGAAATGGATAGGATGGCTGGCGAAGCTGTGCGCGACGGTCGTGATCGTCAGTTTGTTGACAGTGATGACCACAGGGTATGTGGTCAATATGTATATACAATCTTTACTAGACAGCTATAATCTTCCGCTGACGGCCCAGACGCCGACGTTGGGCGGCATGATGAAGGGCATGCTGGGGTTTGGCGGCGGAAAGGCGTCCGGATCGGATCAGAACGGCGTGGAGAAATCGGCGAACGGCAAAGCCGGGAGTACGGAGGACGGCAAGTCGGCTGCCGGGACGGAGGGAGACGTCAGTGTAGCGGATAAAGAAGCCGGCAACGGAACCGGAAGTCAGACGGGAAGCGCCGATGCAACGGGCAATGGATCGAAAGCAGGTGTAAATAGCGACGAAGGGGCCGTGACGGAACCTGCCGGAACACCGGACGGGGAACAACCTCCTGAAGATGCATTATCGGTGATGGGAGGCATCTCTGCCGGAGCCGGTTCGGGAGGGCAGGATGCGCTCGGCCAGGATCAGCAGGTGGTGGTGACTCCGGATGAGATGGAGGCGAAGAAGGACGGGCTTTCCGATAAGGACAAGGAGGAAGTGTTTTCGTTGCTGATGTCCAAACTGCCGCAGGAGGAAATGCAGAAAATGACGGCGGCGATGGAAGACGGTCTGACCGAAGCGGAGATGATCGAGATCGAACAGATTCTATCCAAGTATTTGGATAAGGCCGAATATGCAAAAATCATAAAAATTTTGCAAGGTTAAGAAGCCGTGAAGCAGCAACCCGCTTGCATGATAGCGGTCTCATTCACAGGATTGTAAATTTGTTCCTGATTCAGGATTCGGAAAAACGAAAGCAAAACCCGCTCATGGAGCGGGTTCTTGGCGTTTATGGGCATTTTTGGCGTAAGTTGAAATCTTCAACTCGACTATGTTAAAGTAATCAATAGCGATAAAAAGGTTAAAATTTTGATACTTTTTTTTGTCGAATAGAGTCGAAGTGAAAAGGAGATCAGCATGAGAGGTTTCAGGGGGATACGTTGGCAGCTGTGGCGCAAGGGTGATGAACCGGCGCAAGAGATGAATCACGGCCGTCCGGAAAACGATCAAAAGAGATCCGAAACAAACGAAGAACAGACAGCAGCCGGCGCCAGACGCCGTTCCAGGACACGCCTCATCGCGGGAAGCACCGCGGCAGCCCTTTTGGTTGGAGGCGGCATATATATAGCGGGCCAGCAATACGTAGAGGCCCATACGGTAACCTATTACAACGTTTACGTCGCAGGCAAGGAAATCGGTAAAATTGCCAATGAAGAACAACTGCAAGCGCTCTTTAAACAGAAGGAGCAGGAATATGCGGAAAAATACCCTCAGGTAGAGATGGCCGTAAACACCAAGGGGATTACCACCGTTCAGGACAAGGAATACAAGGCCGAGGTGGATAGCGAGGCCACGCTTAAGAAGCTGGAAGGGATGCTTACCGGCTACGCCAAGGGCGTGGAATTGAAGGTCGACGGCAAAACGATCGGCATCGTCAAGGACGAGGCTACCGCGACAGCGGTACTTGAGCAGATCAAAAACAAGTATGCTCCTGAGGCGCAGACGGCATCGGCCGCGAACACGCTTGCGTCCAAGGTGAAAAAGACCGGGGGAGCGCAGCAAAGCTCCGCGGCATCCTCGGACGCATCCGGCGTGACGGTGGAATCGGTCGATATTAAGGAAAAGGTATCGACCCAAGCGATTGAAGCGGATCCGAACAAAGTGCTGGATGTGAACGAGGCGGTCGCAAAAATCATCCAAGGCGATGAAACCGCCGTTACGTATGAAGTACGCGAGGGCGACACGATCTCATCGATCGCGTCCCGCTTCGGCATAACTCAGAAGGAATTGTTCAGCAATAATCCCGGCGTTAAGGAACTGACTTTGCAAATCGGAACCGAGCTGAAGATCAACGCGGTGCAGCCGGCGCTGACGGTCAAGACGGTGGAGAAGGTATCGGAGCAGATCGAGACGGCGCCTCAAGTCATCATTCGCAAAAGCGACGATATGCGAGCCGGCAAATCCAAAGTCATCTCCGCCGGCGAGAGCGGGCTGAAGACGATGAAGTACCGGATCACGAAGGAGAACGGGGAAGTCATCGCGGAAGAATGGCTCGGCCAGGAGGTCATCAAGGAGTCCAAGCCGAAAATCGTCGTACGCGGGACCAAAGTGGTGCTCGGTGAGGGAACCGGCGACTTTGCCTGGCCGGTATCGGGAGCGACATTAACGAGCAGTTACGGTCAACGGTGGGGTAGGACCCATAAAGGCGTCGACCTGGTCTCCTCCAACCGCAGCATTCTCGCCGCCGATGACGGCGTCGTCATTTTCACGGGTACCAAATCCGGTTACGGAAACTGCATCATTATCGATCACAAAAACGGATACGAGACGCTATACGGTCATTTAAGCAAGATCAGCGTGAAGAAAGGCGAAGTCGTCGAGAAGGGAGCCAAGATCGGCGTGATGGGGAACACCGGCCGTTCGACCGGCACTCACTTGCACTTCGAAATTCACAAGAACGGCAACATTCAAAATCCGATGAAATATTTATGATCAACCGTGACCCGGCCATTTATGGCCGGGTTTTTGTGTAAACTTGGTTATGAAGGGCATGCCCAGGTATGGTAAGATAGAATGGGGTAAGGACAAGATCGGACAAGGTCTTAAAGAACGGGGTGAACGAAGCGTATGCAGGGAAAAATTCTGGTTGTCGACGACGAACAGCCTATCGCGGATATTTTGAAGTTTAATCTGGAGAAAGAGGGCTACGAGGTTATCCTCGCCTTTGACGGTATTGCAGCGGTGGAGCTGGCGTATTCGGAGCAGCCGGATCTTATTCTCTTGGATCTGATGCTCCCCGGCAAGGACGGCATGGACGTCTGCAGGGAAGTTCGGGCCAAATTGCAAACCCCGATCATCATGCTGACGGCGAAGGACGGAGAGATCGACAAGGTGCTGGGCCTGGAGCTTGGCGCGGACGATTATGTCACCAAGCCGTTTAGCACGCGAGAGCTGCTCGCGCGGGTGAAGGCGCAAATGCGCCGCCGCCAACAGATTGCCACCCCCGAGGGGCCTGAAGAGGAACGGCAGGGAATTCACCTGTTCGAGCTGTTTATCGATACGGATACGTATACCGCATACAAGAACGAAGAACCGCTGGACTTGACCCACCGGGAGTTTGAACTGGTGCATTACCTGGTGAGAAACGCCGGAAAGGTCATGACCCGGGAGCACTTGCTGCAGGCGGTATGGGGGTTTGAATATTTCGGGGATGTGCGCACGGTCGACGTGACGATCCGCCGCCTCCGGGAAAAAATCGAGAAGGATCCGAGCAAGCCGGAATATATATTGACGCGGCGCGGGCTCGGTTACATGATGCGCAGCTCCAAGGCGGGTGGGTTCTAGCATGAAGCTGCCCTCCTTCTTTCGCACGATCCAGGCGAAGCTGATCATTATCTACGTGTTGCTGATCCTGATCGCGATGCAGCTGATCGGGGTCTATTTCGTGAGTGCGATGAAGACGTCGCTGACGAACAATTTCACGAAAGAATTGCAGGAACGCGCGGAGCTGCTCTCCGTGCTGGCGGCGCAGAACCTGGGTGTGACCGGAGACTCGGCGGAGGAATCGCTGGAAAACCTGCGGGTGCTGGTAAACAATCTGTTCAACATCAACGGCGCTGAAATTCAGGTGCTGGACGCCAGCGGCAAAGTGCTGACGACGTCCAAGCCGTCGCATGCCGATTATGTCGGCACGAAGAATACGCAAACGGTCGTGAGCCGTGCATTGCAGGGCATTCGCGACAACGAGGAATATATTATCGACGAAGACAATATCCGCAAGAAGGTTGTGGCGAAGCCGGTCGTCAACGAAGGCAAAATCGTCGGCGCGATCTATATCGCGGCATCGATGAACGAGCTGTACGACACGATGGAGCGGATTAACAATATTTTTATATCGGGAATTTTGCTGGCGCTTGCGTTGACGGCGGTGCTGGGCGTTATCCTGGCCCATACGATCACCTCGCCGATCAAGGAGCTGACCCGGCGGGCGACGGCGGTGGCGGAAGGCGAATTTCAGCAAAAGATGCCCGTGCTCGGCAACGATGAAATCGGGCAGCTCAGCAAGGCGTTTAACTACATGACGAGCCGGCTCCGTGATGCGCTCGCCCAGAACGAGGAAGAGAAGGAGAAGCTGGCTTCGATTCTCACGAACATGAGCGATGGCGTGATCGCCACGGACGAAACGGGAAAAATCATTCTGATGAACCGCCGGGCGGGCGAAATGCTGCGGATTCAAGGAGAGCTGCCGGAAAGTGCGGATATGATCACCTTGCTGCGTATTTCCCAGGAAGAACGCGAGATTTTGCAGCTGGGTACGATGCATTCCACCATTTTGGAAAACGAGACGGAAGAAGGCGACACGTTCCTGATTCGGGTGACGTTTACGCCGATCCATCGGCGGGAGGCCGGGATTGTCGGCACGATCGCCGTGCTTCAGGACGTCACGGAGCAGGAACAGCTCGAGGCCTCGCGCCGCGAGTTCGTCGCCAATGTGTCGCATGAGCTGCGCACGCCGCTGACGACGATTAAAAGCTACACCGAGGCGCTGGAGGACGGTGCGATGGAGGACCCGGAGCTGGGGCCGAAGTTCGCCTCGGTCATCCAGAACCAAACCGAGCGGATGATCCGCCTCGTCACGGACTTGCTTCATCTCTCGCGATTGGACTCCAAGGAGGCCCAGCTGCGAAAGCAGCCGGTTTCCGTCATGGAAATGCTGGAGGAGGTCGCGGATCGGTTCTCTTTTCAGATGCAGGAGAAAGGAATCAAGCCGACGCTGTTTATCGCCAGCGAGGTCGGCTCGGCCTGGGCAGACCGGGACCAGATCGATCAGGTGCTGGACAATCTGATGTCGAATGCGATGAAATACACGCCGGAAGGCGGCACGATTACCATAGAAGCCCGTCTAACGGACGACGGCGTGCTGGCCATTTCGGTACAGGATAACGGGATCGGAATCCCGAAAAAGGATCTGGACCGGATTTTTGAGCGGTTCTACCGGGTGGATAAGGCCCGTTCGCGGAATATGGGCGGGACAGGCCTCGGTCTATCCATTGCCCGGGAAATTGTGAAGGCGCACGGCGGGACGATCTCGCTGCAGTCGGAGCTGGGCAAAGGCACCAAGGTGACCTTTACGCTGCCGCAGCATGAACAAGGAGGCGGGAAGCGGTGAAGGAAAGAGTCAAATCGCTGGTACTCGCGCTGCTCGTTCTGTGCAGCCTGGTGCAGAGTTATTTTCTGATTTATCGGCTGCCGGGCAGCGACCCGGTCGTCAAAACCGAAAATGATTACATCAAAACGGAAAATATGGGGCAGGAAGCGAAGGCGGAAGACATGCTGTATCCGTCGCAGATCGCCGTTCATAGGGGTGAAAACCGCCACACGGTGTTTTATCCGGATTCCGCTTTTTACAACTTGATCTATTCCCGTCTCAAAGGGCGTCAATTCGACGGATTCCAGCGGAATGCGCTGGACAATATCAATTGGAACGATATCCGCAGCCGCAACTCGGGGATTGAACTGGAATTCGGCGGGGGCATGCCGGTGTCGTTGCTGCAGAAGGTGATGCAGATCTCGCCCGACCCGTTGTTCGAAGCGGAGACGATCAGCCGGGTGCTGATTTACAATGACGGGAACGATGAACAGGTAAGGGCGTTCTTTTTCAGCTCGCAGGGCGATGTCGTCTACGAAGCCACCAAGGCGGACCTGACCGTACAGGACGTGCGGCAGCAAGTCGACTTCGGCAGGGACTGGGTACCTTATACTCTCGCAAACGGGTATTACATTCCCGAGAAGCCGATTCGCATGGTCGAGACGGGCTTGAACATCGGGCTGTTCTCCGCGGACCAGATGCAGAGCAGTCTTTTCTCCGACCCGAGCATCACCCGTTATATCCGGGAAAAAGACGGTTCCGAGATTTATACGGACGGTAAGCGAAGCTTGCAGGTGAAGCAGGACCGGAACTGGATCAATTACACCGATCCGGCCGCTCCGGCGGCAGGGGAGAACAACCCCGGGCGAAATGCGCTGTCCGCGGTGGATTTTGTAAACCAGCACGGCGGTTGGAACGGCGAGTACATGCTGAAGAAAACGGAAGAAACGGACGCCGAGCGGAATACGGTCGTGTTCCAGCAGTATTACGGGGAAGGGCAATTCGGGGCATTCCCGATTATCGACATTTCTTCGTTTCACTATGGGGAAATTACGCTGGAGATGCGCCAGGGAACGATTGCGGGCTATGAGCGTTCGTTAATGTATGCCAAGGAAGGTTACTGGGATAAAAAGATGGTCGACCTCCCGGGCGGCGACGAGCTGAGGGAGCAGATCCAGCGGATTGAAGAGGAGTCGCCGGTGGTCGGGCTGTTCCCGGCGTACTTGCCGTCGCTGACCACGGACGGATTGTTATTGAAACCGGTCTGGGCCGCCGAATTGAAGAACGGAGCAACCCGGACGTTGTATTAGATGGCTTGAAGGAGGGATCGGGAATGGATTGGGGCCGTGCGAAAAACGTGCTGATTTACGCTTTTTTGCTGCTGAATCTGGTGCTGGGATATCAGTTGTGGAACGATCTGCAGGAGCAGGCGGACTCCAATCCGGACTTTATCTCCCTGGAGAGCAGCATTCAGAAGTCGATGGACGAGAAAAGCGTCAAGGTGCTCGCGAAAATTCCGAGCGAGACGCCGTCGCTGCCGAAAATCTCGTATCGCTTTGTGGACGATGGCCAGAGCGGTAAGCGGATTGATTTGCCGAAACCGGTGGACAGCAAGCTGATCTTTTCTCCGAAAGAGCTGGCCAATGCGCTGAAGGCGAGCCTGCCGGATATCGGAAGCTACTGGTACGATGAGGCGGCGAGCCGGGACGGGGAGTTTGTGCTCCGCCCGCTCGTCGACGGCAAATGGCCGATGTTCAAAATCGAGTTGAAGCTGTATTACAGCAATCAAAAAATACTGTCCTACAGCCGGCAAATGATCGAAGTCGCAAGTCTGGAGGGCGAGAAAAAGCAGCAGGTCCTGTCCGCTTCCAAGGCGCTCGGCAATCTGATCGAGAACTTTTTGCCGGAAGGCTCCGTCGTGACGGAAATTGAGCTGGGCTATTACGGCGAAGTGTTCAATTCCGATGCGCATTTGCCGGCGGCTCCGGCATGGAGGTTTATTTTGGAGAGCGGAAAAGAGTACTATGTGCAGGGCATCAGCGGGGACGTCATCAGTCCGAACACAGAGAAAACAAAGGAGTAATGGGGAGACATGGGATTACGATTTACGGTATTGTCGAGCGGGTCGACGGGGAATGCGACGGTGGTCGCCAACGGGGAAGTAACGCTGTTGATCGATGCGGGCTTCAGCGCACGGCGGATCGACGAGCTGCTGTTGGAGCGGGAAGTCACGGGCCAGGACTTGACCGGGATTCTCGTCACGCATGAGCACTCCGATCATATCAAAGGTCTTGGCGCAGTCGCGAGAAAATACAATCTGCCCGTGTATGCCAACGAGAAAACGTGGAGCGCGATGGAAAAAGCCGTCGGGCAAATTCCGGACGAGAACCGCCGCGTATTCGGCACGGGAGACGCACACGATTTCGGGTCGCTGCGGGTGGAGTCGTTTGCGATTTCGCACGATGCGGCCGAACCGGTGGGCTACTGCTTCTACGACGGGAAAGAGAAGCTGAGCGTCTGCACGGACCTTGGCTACGCCAGCGATAAGGTCAAGGCGGCGATCGCGGACTCCGATGTGCTGGTGCTGGAAGCGAACCACGACATCGAGATGCTGCGGATGGGCCGCTATCCGTGGAATATCAAGCGGCGCATCCTTGGCGATATGGGACACTTGTCCAATGAAGCGACAGGCGAGCTGCTGAGCGAGCTTATGAACGGCCGGATCAAGCGGACGTATCTCGCCCATTTGAGCCGCGAGCATAACATGCCGGATCTTGCCCGGCTGGCGGTGCGGGGCTCCATGGAGGATCGCGGTTGCTTTTATAAGGACAGCGAGTTTAAATTGCGGGATACGTATTTCGACCGTCCTACACCGTGGGATACGGTGGCGGATCTATAAACCGGTCAAGCTCCGCAGCCTTTTGTTCGATTTCGCTGCGGGTGAGCACATTTTTCTCAATCAATAGCTCCATGATCGCGCTGAGCGTTACCAGTTGGTGGTAATGCTCTTCTTTCATATCGGCCAGTTTGGCGAGCACGTTGATTTCATGCATCGGCGAGGAATAGTTCGAATTCATGGTGCATGGACCTCCTTTATGGTGAAAAATACATACTGGCGGAAACGGCGGTCCTCCCCAAAAATTCCCTTGGAAGAGACCATCCGAATACCCTTCGGTTATGTTAGAATAAATCTATCAATCTATTGCTTAATACTTAGTGTAGTCCAGCATTTGCGAAAACATTCCGGCGGAATGAAAATTGCTTCGAAAATGCTTGAACGGTGAGCAACATTCGAACGGTTTATTGCGTTAAGATAGTAAAGAAATCGAACGGGAATATGGCTTTGCCGTCACGGCATAGAGTGAAGAGTGGCGATTAAGGAACACCCGCCTGCGGGTAAATACAGAAATAGATAGATGGGTTGCGGAAGCCGCGTATGGCCATGGAGGGGGAGAGACGGAGCATGGGATTGTTCGATGATGATTTTTATTCCACGAGGGTGCCGAGACGGCAGCTGCGCAGAAGCGGAGACACCGACCGGAGCTGGAGTTATGGGAACCGGCAGAGGAAAAGTTGGTCCACGCTGCAGATTTCCCTGTTTTCCTCGATCCTGAGCGCCGTGGTCGCCGTGCTGTTGTTCAGTTTGGTGACCGGACTTCCCTCGGGCGGAGGGAGAAGCAGCCATCCCGTGAGTGTCGCGGCCGGAGACAAGGGAGACCCCTTTAACCGGATCAGCACGGCGGCGGCGAAGGTGGCTCCGGCCGTGGTCAGCATTTTGAACCACAGCGACCTTGCCGGGGGAGATCCGGAGCAGGCGGCGCTGGGTTCGGGAGTTATTTTTATGAAGGATAAAGGGAAAGCCTTCATTATCACGAATACCCATGTGATCAGCGGCGCGGATGATCTGGAGATTGTGACGAGCGACGGGGAATCGAGAGAAGCCAAGGTGCTTGGCCAAGATTCGATCAATGATATCGCGGTGCTTGAAATGGACGGAAAAGGCGTGGGCACCGTGATCGAGATCGGGGATTCGAAGAAGCTTCTTCCCGGAGAAACAGTGATTGCCGTCGGGAATCCCCTAGGCCTTGGAGGGACGCTCACCTCGGGGATCGTCAGCTATACGAGCAGGCTGATTCCGGTTTCGCTGAGCCAGGACGGGGTGTACGATTGGGAGCAGGAGGTCATTCAGACCGACGCGGCCATTAATGAGGGGAACAGCGGCGGCGCGCTGGTGGATTTGAACGGCAAGCTGATCGGCATCAACACGATGAAGATTGCGGATACCGGTGTGGAAGGGCTCGGGTTTGCGATCCCGGTTAACGAGGTCATGAAGACCGTGGACGATCTGATGCTGTACGGCAAAGTGGTGCGTCCGTACTTGGGAGTGTACTCGCTGGATCTCAACAATCCGTATTCGCCCGTGACCGATGATCAGCGGAAGGAGTTAAATCTGCCGAGCCATGTGAACGAGGGCGTCATCGTGTTGGAGGCGCATGGTCCTGCCCAGGAGGCGGGCCTGAAATTGAACGATGTGATTACTCAGCTCGATAAGCAGCCGATCGGCTCGACGCTGGAGCTGCGGAGATATTTGTATGATCACAAAAAAATCGGTGAGGACATGGAAGTGACCTTCTACCGTGACGGGGAGCTCAAGACGGCAACCGTCAAGCTCTCCGACAAGCCGTCCGAGGCGGAGATCGAGGAAGGCCTGGAAGAAAAGTAGGTTGAATGAGCGGGGTTAAGGCCCCGAACATGAGGTATAGGTATTGTTTAGGCATGGAAAGCAAGAGTAAAGAGTGAACAGTCAAGTGTGAAGAGTGAAGGCCCCATTACATGAACAGTCGTAGCGGTAGGAGCGTCTGAAAGTGTAGATGGGGTCTTTTTTGTCCATCAGGGGTGGATTCTTGAGGCGTTTGTTTTTTGAGAAAAAGACAGTGGCTAAACGGGTAACGAGGAGAGCTCTTCTATCGGATTGTGCATATAGTATGTTAAGAGGGAACGGAACTACTAGATATTGAAAACCCGGCCTTGAGGGGAAGAATATCGGGTTGTCCTCTTTTAGGTGGACATTTTTCGGGTTTGTGTGTATCGGCTGAACACAAACAGGTGAGAGGCAAGGCTGGACTGACGGAAGGTTTGCTGCGGATACTGTGCGCGTACTTCTTGGCGAGGGGAGTTGGAGCGATGAGTTCACGGTTTTCGGGGAAAAACAGAACTTGGATGCTTGAGCGGATGGCGGAGGAACCGCTGGATGTTTTGGTGATCGGCGGAGGAATTACAGGTGCCGGGATTTTGCTGGACGCGGCGGCGCGGGGGATGCGGGCCGGACTGGTGGAGATGCAGGATTTTGCGGCGGGGACGTCGAGCCGCTCGACGAAGCTGGTCCATGGCGGGCTGCGGTATTTGAAGCAGCTCCAAATCGGCGTCGTGGCCGAGGTCGGACGGGAGCGGGCGATCGTCTATGAGAACGGGCCGCATGTGACGATACCGGAACGGATGCTGCTGCCGATTTATGAAGGCGGGACGTTTGGGCGCCGGAGCACATCGCTTGGCCTTCGGGTATATGACATGCTTGCCGGAGTGAAGCGGGCGGAGCGGCGGACGATGCTGACGGCTTCGGCGGCGCTGGAGGTGGAGCCGCTGTTGAAGCCGCAAGGACTGCTTGGCGGCGGCTACTATGTTGAGTACCGTACGGATGATGCGCGGCTGACGATCGAGGTGATGAAGGCCGCCATCTCGCAAAGGGCTTTGGCCGCCAATTATGCGCAAGTTACGAAGCTGCTGTATGAGGGAGACCAGGAGGCGGTGGCTGCGGCAAAAGGGTTGGTGAATGGGCAGGACACTCGGGACGAACTTAAGGATGGGAAGGGTGGCCGTTCGGCAAGTGCTGATGATGAGATGAACCGTCATGCGGAGAAGGCAGCAGTAAACAACCAAGCCAAGAGACGGATCATTGGAGCCGTCGTAAAGGATCTGGTGAGCGGCCGCGAGTTTGAACTGCGGGCCAGAAAGGTTGTCAATGCCGCGGGGCCGTGGGTAGACACGCTCCGCGAGCTGGACGGGTCCAAGCAGGGCAAAATGCTGCAGCTGACCAAGGGCGTGCACCTGGTGTTCGACCAGGGGCGTTTTCCGCTCCGGCAGGCGGTGTACTTCGATACGCCGGACGGGCGGATGGTGTTTGCCATTCCGCGGGAAGGCAAAACGTATGTAGGGACGACGGATACGGTGTACCGCGGCGATTTGATCCATCCGCGGATGACTGCCGGCGATCGGCAGTATCTTTTGGACGCGGTGAACGGGATGTTTCCGACGCTCGGGTTGACGGCGGAGGACGTGGAGTCGAGCTGGGCGGGGGTCCGGCCGCTGATCCATGAAGAAGGGAAATCGCCGTCGGAGATTTCGCGCAAGGATGAGATTTGGGAATCGGCTTCCGGCTTGATTACGATTGCGGGCGGCAAGCTGACCGGGTATCGCCGGATGGCCGAGACGGTCGTCGATCGGGTGGCGGCCGGCCTTTGGCGGGAGCACGGCCTGCGGTTTCGCGCCTGCCCGACCCGGAAGCTCCCGGTTTCGGGCGGATGCGTGGAGAGCGGGGAAGGGTTTGAGGATTTTGTTCGGGCGAAGCGTAGCGAAGCCGAAGCCCGGGGCGTGCCGGGAGAGCTGGCGGCGAAATGGGCCAGGATGTACGGTTCGAACGCGGACCGGCTGATTGAGCTGGCGGCATGCATGCTGCGGGAAGAAGCGGACGTGCAACGGGATGAAGCGATGCAGCGGACGGAAGCGGAATTCATGGAGGAGAAGGCGGATAAGCCGCCAGAAGAGATAGAGTTGCGGCAAGAAGAAGCGGGCCTATTGCGTAAGGAACCGCAGGCGAATCAGCTCTCGGAGCAGGCGGGGCCGGTGGCATCGCATGGGCGGTCGATTCCCCAAGAGGAAGCACGGTCCGTGACCGGGCCTGACGCGCTGCCGCTGGAGGTGAAGGTTCCGCTGCAGTACGCTTTGGATGAGGAGATGGTGGTGACGCCGGGGGATTTTTTTATCCGAAGAACGGGTTGGCTGCTGTTTGATACCGCTAGGGTACGGGAGTGGAAGAAAGCGGTGGCGGCATACATGGAACATCATTTCGGCTGGACGCCGGAGCAGAGGATCCGGTATGGGAATGAGCTTGCGCGGGCATTGGAAGGGGCGGTTGTGCCTGAGGCGGCTGAGGAAAACGGGACATGAGGGATTGGAACGCGCGATGTTTTTTTGGAATTACTTAAAATTAGAGGATTTAGTCATTTTTTGTCGAATTCTACCTAGGAAAATTTTATCAGCTTAGAGGAGAGGACAGAGGATGACGAACATGAATGGAAATAGAAGGTCGAGGAGACCGATGATGGCCGGGGTCATTGCAGCGGGGCTGATGTTTGCGGGAATCGGCTCGTGGACCCCTGCCCATGCGGCGGAAGCTACGGCTTTTAAAGATGTGCCGCGTACGCACTGGGCTTATGAGACGGTAATGTGGTCCAAGGATCAAGGGGTGTCCACCGGATACCCGGATGGAACCTTCCGGCCTTCGCAGGTGGTGACGGAGTCGGAATTTTTGGCAATGCTGCTGCGGGCTTATCCGGAGATCTCCCTGGCGGGAGCTCAAACGGGCCAGCCTTGGTATGCTCCTTATTATACATTTGCGGACGAGTCGCATTGGCCGGTTTACCAGGAGCCGTCAAGGCAGGTGACGCGAGGCCAAGTTGCGCAATTGCTCGCGGCCATGGCGGGGCAGGCATTAACAGAGACGGACGCGGTTCGGTATGTGCTTGACAAAGGGTTGGCGAAAGGCAAGCAGGGGAGCGACGTAGAGGGTTATGCCCCTCGCGATGTGCTGACCCGGGCGGAGGCGCAGACGTTTTTGTACCGGTTGAAGCAGACGGTGCCTAGCGTGACGGCGGAAGGGATTCGGCTGAAGGAGAATCCGGCAGTGCCTGGCTCGGATTTGCAGTCCGGATCCTCGACGGGTACCGGTGCGGGATCGGGGACGGATGCGGCTCAAGCGCAGAGCGGAATCCGGCTGCAAGGGGTCGCTATCGGCGATGCGGCGGACCGGGTCGTTGAAGCGCTGGGTCAACCTGCACGCAAGGACAAAACGTTGGCGGGTATGGAATGGTTTATTTACAATGCCGACTATACGCGTTATGCCCAAATCGGGGTGAAGGACGGAAAGGTCGTCGCTCTGTTTTCTAATGGGAAAGGGTGGCAGTTTGCATCCGGAGATACCCGCGGGCTGGAGGGCTTGACCAACCCGGCCGGAGCGGACAAGTTGTGGGGAGCGGCGGTATCTGACACGGACTATTATGTCGCTTATCAAGCCGAGGGAAGCTCGATCCGCTTGTATATTGATAAATTTGAGGGAGACCGTGTAGACGGCGTGCTGGTGATGGAAAAGTCGTTTGCGGATACATACCGAATGGCGACGCCCGCAGCGGCTGAGCTTCAAGCGATGGAGCTGGAAGTTTTCGATTTGGCGAACACGTTCCGGGTGGAGAAGGGCGTGAAGACGCTGGCCTGGAATGACATAATTGCCAAAGCCGCGCGTTTGCACAGCGAGGATATGGCGGCGCGGGATTATTTTGAACACACGAATCCGGAAGGGAAGTCTGCCGGTGATCGGATGATGGCCCAAGGTGCGGGCTCCTTCAAAACCTGGGGCGAAAATATCGCCGCCGGCTACGACAATGCGATCGACGCGCATTACGGATGGGTGAATTCCTCGGGCCATCGGGCCAATATGCTGAAAGAGACGTTTACGACGCTGGGTGTCGGCGTGGCGGACGGGGGAGATTACGGGATTTATTACACGCAAAACTTTTTTACGCCTCGGTGATCTTAGCATGGCGGTTTCATGGGATAGCTAAGAGAGCAAAAGAATTGGGAATCGCAGGAATCGTCCGGTTGGCGTGATCTGGGCGGTTCCTTTTTTTTGCGGAGTATGGTAGAACAGAGAAAGGACAACCTTGTAATTACAGAGCCCGCCGCGGCCTGCGGCAAAAGAAAGGATGCTTTGAGTTTATGTATGTAGTTTGCAAAGATCATGTGGAGCTGGCTATCGATATGTTCGTGGACGAGTTTGAGGATGCGCCGGACGTCGTCGATTTGGAACACACCAAGTTCATCGACTGGGAGCCCCCGGTGAAGTGCCAGGAATGCGAGAAGGAAGCGAGATTTTTAGTGGTGTAATCGGCTGGCGGGGTAGATCGGTTTATTTCAGGTGAAAA
This sequence comes from Paenibacillus salivarius, assembly GCF_051307165.1. Lineage (NCBI taxonomy): Bacteria > Bacillati > Bacillota > Bacilli > Caryophanales > Paenibacillaceae > Paenibacillus > Paenibacillus salivarius. The sequence goes on along the minus strand of NZ_CP195592.1, from coordinate 5,589,590 downwards.
AGATGCCGAGAGGGCGGTTTTCTCAAATTGCGCGGGAGCGGGAGAAAGCGGCCTTTTTGCTTGTGGGCGGGGGTAGCAATATGTTGGGCGTGAGACATGCGTGCGTGTGTGGCTTGCTTTTGAGCGAGCATGCAAGCATGAGTGGGTGTGCGGTTTGCATAAGTGCATGAATGTGTGGATGCGTAAATGCGTAAATGCGTAAATGCGTAAATGCGTAAATGCGTAAATGCGTAAATGCGTGATTGATAAATGAGCGTGTGTGGCACGCACTTGTTTACGAAGGCGAGTCCATGCATGTGTGCATGTGCGTGTGAGTGTATGCGTGAGTGCGTGATATGTGCGCCAGTGTGAGTGCATGCATGCGTGCATAAGTGATAAGTGAGCGTGTGTGGCGCGAAATTGCTTACGAGGGGGCGAGTCCGTGAGCGCGTGAGTCCGTGACGAGGGTCTGTGTACGTGAATGTGCGAGTGTGCGTACGTGCGGGCGTGGGAGTTTACTTGCGGGGGCGAGGGTTTTTCGAGCGTAACGGAACTCAGCGACGTTATTTGGCTTGAAATGCCAGATTTTCGGTTGGTAACGGAAGCAGGAGACGTTATTTCGCCAAAAGGTGGCCTAGCGGTCGGATGGTCGGGGAAATAAGGTCCGCTGGTTCCGTTAAAGTTGCGATATGATCGGAAATGGGCATGATAAGGCCCGTACATTCCGTTAGAGTAGAGTTGCAGTCGTCGTTTGATTCACTTTTTGGCGGGAAGGATATTAAAAGTGGAGGACGGTACGCCGAAGGAGTGGTTTTGAATGGCAAAAAGAAACCGGCTGCAGTGGACGGCGGGAATTTGCGTGCTGACGGGAGGGCTGTTGTTTATCGCGGCTACCCTGATGCATCCGCCGGCGACGAACCCGTGGACCGGGAATGAGGTCATCGCCATGGTTGCGGAGATGAAAGCTTACTGGCAGTTCGACCATGCCCTGATGCTGCTGGCCGATTTGTTGTGGCTGGGCGGATTGGCGGCAGGAGCGGCGTCTTACGAAGAGTGGAGGCTGGATCGGGAGGCGAAAGTGAGGGAGTTTCCCAATCACGTGAGACCGCTCGCGGGACTCGCTTCGCGTTTGTTCGTCGCCGCATTGACGATGTGGGTGCTGATCCTGGCGATGGAGATGACGGTGTTTCCCGTCCTGTCCGGACAGTGGGGCCGGATTTCGGGCGAATTCGGCGCGGATGCGCTCGGTGTCGGCCTGTTTGCTTTTGGCATTATGGCGGGGGATTTTGCGATGATGCTGGCTTGGATCGGCGTGAGTTTGCTGGGAGCAGGGCTATTGAGAACGGCTGGGGACGATCCTCGTTTTGTTCACATTCGTAGATGGCTTGCCATGATCGGAATTGGATGCGGAATCTGGGGCGCGGTCGGCACTCCCGTTTCGCTGCTGCTCCCGGATTGGAGTATCGTGCTTTTCCCGCTGACCTCGGGACCAGTGTTTTTGTGGACGTTTGTACTCGGGTGGAAGTGGGCACGGGGAAGATAGGCTTAGCTCAGCACAGGCCTTCGGGCTTGATTACATATGGAATTTCAACGATATAAAAAGAAGAAAAGGGGAATTTGATTTGTTCATTCAAATTATTGCGGTCGGCAAATTGAAGGAAAAATATTTGGTGCAGGGCATCGCGGAGTATGCGAAGCGGCTGGGGCCGTACGTGAAGTTCCAGGTTCTCGAGGTACCCGACGAGAAGGCCCCGGAAACGATGAGCGACGCGGAGGTCGCTCAGGTAAAAGCGCGAGAGGGCGAACGCATTCTCGCGCTGGTGAAGAGCGATGCGCATGTCATCGCTCTGGACGTCGGCGGCGAGCTGTGGAGCTCGGAGGAGCTCGCCGCCGCGATCGACAGGCTCGGCACCTACGGGACGAGCCATGTCGTGTTTGTCATCGGTGGCAGCCACGGGCTCGCCGAAGCCGTCGTCCGCCGCGCGCAGCAGCGGCTGTCGTTCGGGCGCATGACGCTGCCCCATCAGCTAATGCGCCTGGTGCTGGTGGAGCAGATTTATCGGGCGGTGAAGATTAATCGGGGGGAACCGTATCATAAATAGGGCGAAATTTATTAAGAGAGAACTGATGAATTTTTGTAAGCAGTAAAATAGTAGGTTTTCAAGTAGCGAATGATAATTAATAACAAAGTAAATATATAAATGAATTCATGGGCATCCGGTAGGGTGCCTTTATTATTTATTAGCTCAGTTCCCTCTCGAATCTAACAGGCTAATTTGAAAAAAATATGTCGAAAAAGAATTAATTCATATTCAATTCTAATTTTATTCTGTAAAATAGGAATATGATGGCAAATTAGGAAGATGGGTTGTGAGTACCTTGTCACGAAGCGCTGACTATACGATACAAGGCTTTATTTATCAATTTAATAAAACACTACTAGAAATTTTAAATGATGAAGATGATGCAATAATTTCAATTGAAGGCATCATTGAGGATATAGAAATAACCACTGCCCGCACAACAAGGGCGATACAGTGTAAATATCATGAAGAACAGGACAATTTCACCCTAGGTAATGTGTACAAACCTATTCTTCAGATGATGGAACATTATTTTGATAACGTAGACAAGGATATAGAGTATAAACTCTATGCGCATTTCCCAAATGAAAGAGAGGGCAGTAATTATGAGATAAGTGAGGAACACATTAAGACAATACTCCAATCGCGCGATCAGAGGTTTCAGAAAATTATTAATAAGATAAATGGAAATGTTGATATTCCAGGTTTTCTTGAACGTTTTACTTTGGAATTTGGTGCTTCATTGCAGGTAATTATTGAACGTATCACTATGTCTCTGGAGAGAAATGGTCTACCGAGGGATGACATTGATACTTTATTTTACCCCAATGCCATCCAGATGATTGCAGACCTGAGTATACTTCATGAGCCTCAACAAAGGGTTGTTAAGAAATCATCAATGTTAGAGGCTCTACAGCAAATTAGGAAAACAGCAATTACAAGATGGACACGATCATTGCAAACATTGGATAAGATTTTGTCCTCTAGAAGGAAACAGTTGAAAACTAATCTTGACAAGAACTCTAGGTTGCGATATTTATTTTTATCCCAACAATCTATTAATAATTTCAACGATGAAATAGTAAATTTCATATCCGATTTTATAAATAAGTATCATTTTAAAGAGGTTCACGATAAAACACCACTAATTTGTATAGATTGTTCACAAGAGGTTTTTAAAGAGCTACGAGTAAGATTACATAAAAAGAATATTAGATACAATGATGGATTAGTAACTGACGAATATTTTGATAAGAATAAATTTCTGACAGGACCTGTAAGAGGAAAGATAGGGAAGCAATTCTATTCTGATTTCCAAGTACGACTTCTACGATTTGATGAGAATGAAATCGGAATATTAAATGAAACAAAATGTGATGATTTTTTTCTGTTTACAGACACTGTGCCTGACTTTGATTTTCAAGACGTAAACGTTGAGCATATAAATCTGAATGAAATCAATCAAATCAAATTTGTTATGGGAATGGTGGACACTTATGAGTAATGTGATTGGTAAAGTATTGTCTAGTTCTCCTGATAGTATTGTTGTTACAATACAAAGTTTAAAGGCCCTTGAAGATAACAAGGATAAATTACAAATTGGACAATATCTAAAAATAGCAGATGGAAACAGTAATTACATTGTGAGCGTGATAAATAATATTAAAGTAATGGATTACAGTGTTGTGGATGACATTAAACTAATAATTGAAACGCAACCAATAGGCAGTATAGTTGAAAACGACTTCCGTAGGGGAACTAAAAATTTGCCTGTTCCAACAGAACCTGTATATGTATTAGATGCAGGAATGCTTGATCGTATTTTTGGGGCAGGTGCAGAATATAATTTCCCTATTGGTGTTCTGTCTCAGAATGAGAACATTCAAGTAAAAGTAAATGGTGACAAGTTTTTTGGGAAACATATTGCTATTGTAGGCTCTACTGGTGCAGGTAAATCATGTACAGTAGCAAAAATACTACAAGGAGCCGTGGGAATTAATAATTCGCTAAACATTAATTTAGGAGAGCAAAAGAATTCTCACATTATAATATTCGACATACACTCCGAATATTCCGCTGCTTTTACACTAGCGGAAGAGCAAAATTTCACTTTAAACAATCTGTCCGTGGATAAAATGAAACTACCCTATTGGCTAATGAATTCAGAAGAGTTGGAATCATTATTTATAGAGAGCAACGAGAATAATTCCCACAATCAGATTTCAATGTTTAAAAATGCCGTCATCTTTAACAAGGAAAAACATAATCCTACAATTAACGACATTACGTATGATACGCCTGTCTATTTTGATATTAAAGAAGTATTTAATTATATCGAAAACATGAACAGAGAAGTGATTAGTAAGCTTGAAACCGAAAATTGTCCAAAATTAGCAGACAATACATTGGTAAGAGATCGTAAACAACTCTATTTTGATGACGTATATGAATTTGTGCCGCAGTCTACAGCCGCTGCAACTAAAGCATCTAATGGTCCCTTCCATGGCGAGTTTAATCGATTCTTGTCCAGATTAGAAACGAAACTTACCGATAAAAGGTTAAATTTCTTGTTGAATCCTACCAAAGAAGATGGTGGACTGTATTCGACTGATGACTTTGAAGAACTCATGAAGCAGTTTTTAGGATATCTAAATAGAGCAAATGTCACAATAGTTGATCTTAGTGGAGTGCCTTTTGAGGTTCTGAGTATAACAGTTAGTTTGGTCGCAAGATTAGTATTTGATTTTAGTTTCCATTATTCAAAAATCCAACATGATAGAGAGTTACTTAATGATATCCCAGTAATGATTGTTTGCGAGGAAGCTCACAATTATATTCCGCGTAACGGTGGAGCCGAATATAATTCATCAAAAAAATCTATTGAACGAATTGCCAAAGAAGGGAGAAAATATGGGTTAAGTTTAATGGTTGTAAGTCAAAGGCCTTCTGAAGTATCGGATACAATACTAGCGCAGTGTAATAATTTTGTTTCACTTCGTTTAACAAATCCAAATGATCAAAATTTTGTGAAAAACCTCATGCCAGATAGTACAAAAAGTCTTGGGGAAATACTCCCGAATCTTGGGCAGGGTGAGTGCATAGTCGTAGGCGATTCAATAATAATGCCTACGGTGATAAAGATGGAAAAACCGATGCCGGAACCGAAATCGCAAAGTGTCCCATTCAATCAAGAATGGGAGCAACCATGGAAACAGGTAACCTTCTCAGATATTATTAAACGTTGGAGAAAAGAGGAAGGATTATTAGAACAGTAATTCTAAGTTAGGGATGCTTGTGCATCCCTTTTATCTATTCTATTAATACCAAGCGACTCAAAATTCATGAGTTTCTTATTTTTCTAATCTACTTTGAGTACGATAAGTACGTTCAGTAGTAGAGGCTTGAAGGTTATAATGGCTACATGAATGAGTTTGAGTCAATCATTATGTAGCAACTTCAATCAGACGTAACTAGCTTTTAAATAATGGGAGGTGAATATACAGTCAAATTTTATTTAAGTATTCGCCTTTAGATTGAAAAGGAAGCGTATTTAAGAGGCGAAATCATTTTTGTCAAGTATAGTTTGAAGGTTCAAAGGTTACTCAGATTCGGGTGTTCTTAAAATTTAATCTTTAAATATGGGAAGGGGGACGCATCATAAGTGTGGGAGATTTTTTATAATTTAAAAATAGTAATGAGGCTTGTTTATTCAGAAGGTCTTACATTAAAGAGTCAGAATTAGCTCATCGCTAGGATTAGTTACATGATATAATTTCTGTAATGTTAACTGATAGGTGGTGTAAACATTTTTGAAAAGAGCATCAAAAGAGGATTTATTGAATTTCAAACAATCTTTAAGTTCACTTCAAGCATCAGAGACTAAAGATGAAGTTGCAACTGCGGTAGAAGAATTACCGATTGTGGGTAAAGAACTTGTTATGAGTTTTGTAGAAAAGGCGAAATCAAAAGAAAAGTTATCAGTAGAAGAACAGATCGAATATTTAAAATTTAAAGGAATCACTTTCATTTCCTATAATGAGTCACTGGCCAAAGAAATATTAACGGATCGAACTTATTATTATAAAGTTACTGCTTTTAGAAAAAACTTCAACAAAGATAAAGATAACAAATACGAAAATATTGATTTTTCAATTTTAAATGATTTAGCTACAATAGATATGCATTTTAGGTATTTGTTTTTAAAGTTGTCTTTAGATATTGAACATAATATAAAGTCTTTGATTATTCGTTTGATAACTGAAAGTGACGAAGATGGTTATAAAATTATTGATGAGTATAAGAAATTTGAGTTAGAAGGTTATAGACAAAAACTTATAAAAAAAGAACTTTCACTTGAAGAAATTGATAATAAAATGAAAAGATATGAAACTATTGATAAAAAGCTATTTGAAGCATACAAGTCTAAAAGAGATTATAGCTATGACTTGATTGTAAAAAGAAAAAATAAACCTTCCATTTGGGTTCTTATTGAATTAATGTCTTATGGTCAATTATGCTTCTTTATTACTTTTTATATTCAAAACAAGAAATACAAATATAAAGAATTAAAACTGGCGAATAGTCTATTATTTGATTCGAAAAATATTAGAGATTCATCAGCGCATAGTAGACCTATTATTTTTAATATTGTTGGGCCTAATCAATTTTTGATATCTGATGACAAGCATATTAAATTGCAAGTTCGAAATTATTTAACTCAAACTTGTAACATAAGTAATTCAATTACTAATATTCGACTTAGAAACCTTAAAGTACATGATATTAGTGCCCTATTGTATTTACATGATTATTATGTTAAAGGAAGAACTACAAGAATTGAACGTAAAAAAGAATTACTGAGTCTTATTAAAAGGTGTAGATTGAAGAAATCCTATTATGAAGAACATCAAGAGTTTGAGGAAATAATATATATTTTATTCAAATTGATCAGAAACTACAAAGTGAAAACTTGAAATTTCCTTATTGACATGATTATTTTACAGTGATAAGATTCTTTGTAGATGAAAGACCCTTCCGCAAGGTCGTCTGGAAAATAGGGTAACAGCTATTTCTAGATTAAAGGAATAAAATCCTTGAAACAATTATTACTTGTGTAATTGTTTCAGGGATTTTTTTATATCTAAATTAATTATTAAATCAGTCTTACTATATCACAGAGATCATATGATAAATGCGGTCTCGAGTTGAAAGCGTGGAAGGCCTATCCAGGACTATGACTATTTTGGATAGGCTTTCTTTTGGGCCACCTGTAACTCCTACTCTTTGAGTCGTACTATTTGATGCAATTATTAGAATGAATTATTTTGTGAATTTATCACTTAATAGCGTCTGACAATGCCGTGCCGAGATATTTGCTGAAGCATGGTTACTCTCCTGGTGCCGTTTAAATTTCGCCTATAGACGATACGCTTAACCGTATCACAAGTAAGGCGAACTGCTGTTTCCTGCCTGGAGATCTTTAAAAAACGTCTGTTTGAGGCATTATGCGTTACGAATGTGAAAATCGGTTGTAATATACCCAATATCATCGGTTGAAAATTCCCCACCTATTGCCGACATACTCTCCGAAGGGAGAGAGTCGAGATTGGTCAAGAACGGGGAGTGTTTCAAGATGAAGGATATGAAGGCAAGGGGCATGAGCGTCACCCAGATCGCAGATGAGCTGGGACGTGACCGTAAGACGGTTAGAAAGTATTTGCAGGTAGAGGAGCACATCCGTTACGTGAGACGAAATCCGGCAGCCGGCAAGCTGGACGCTTACAAGGAATACATACGGAACCGTATGGAAGAAGGCTGTCTCAATGCGAGCGTCATCTTAGACGAGATCCGAGAGAAGGGCTATACGGGCAGCAGTACCATTCTTCGCGTCTTCATGCAACCGCTTCGACCAGCGGTTCAGTCTAAGGCGACCGAGCGGTTTGAGACGAAGCCTGGCGAGCAGTCGCAGGTAGATTGGGGTCACTTCAGAGTAGACCACGACGGCCGATTGAAGCGTCTCTACGCATTTGTCATGGTGCTTGGCTACTCCCGAGCAATGTATCTAGAGTTCACCGAGGACGAGCGTCTGGACACGCTCATGGGCTGTCATACGAGAGCTTTCGAGTACTTCGGCGGAATTACCCAAAGCTGTCTCTACGACAATATGAAAACAGTCGTAACCGGACAGGACGAAAGCGGCGAGGCGATCTGGAATGAGCAGTTTGCCCGGTTTGCAAAGCACTATGGCTTCACGCTTCGCCGTTGCAAACCCTATAGGCCAAGAACCAAAGGTAAAGTAGAAAACGGTGTCGGCTACGTGCGAAAGAACTTTTGGCCGCGCATACGCACCTTCACGGGATTGCAAGATCTCAACGCGCAGGCCAAGCAATGGCTCGATACGGTCGCGAATAATCGTCTGCACGGCACGACGTTCAGGGTGCCACGCGAGCTATGGAAAGAAGAGTGTCTCAGTCCTGTAAATGACGTCGCCTTTGCTTACGCCGAGCGGCATCAGAGAAGAGTATCCAGCGACTGCTACGTTTCGTATGAGGCGAACCGATATACTGTCCCGTTTGCTTACGTGGGCTCTATCGTGGAGGTGCAGGATGAGAGGAACGGCACGCTGCGCTTCTACTGCGGCAGACAGCTCATCGCCGAGCATACCAAATCCATGGGACGACACCAAATTATAAGCAATAAAAAACACTTCGAGGGCATTCGCAGCACATCGAGTCGTCCGGTTGGAGAGCCCACGCCTCGTTATGTCAGCCAAATCGCACCAGAAGTGTCAGAGCGCTCGCTATCGGTCTATGACTCGCTCATGGAAGAGGCGGTGCTCCAATGATTCTGCAAGAGAGACTGGAGGCGGCGATCCGCCACTTTGGGTGGGTTCGCATACCGGAAATCATCCATCAGCACGCCGAAGAAGCGTCTAAAGCGAATATACCGTATCTGGAGTTCCTGGACAAGCTATTGGCTGAAGAAATGATTGCCAAGCACGACCGGTACATCCAAACAAGGACGCGCCTCGCTCATCTACCGTTCCATAAAACGCTGGACCAGTTCGATTTTGCCTTCCAGCCATCGGTCGATGAGCGCAGGATCCGCGACCTCTCAACGCTTCGCTTCGTGGCGCATCAAGAGAATCTCATTTTCCTCGGACCGCCTGGTGTAGGTAAGACGCACCTCGCTGTAGCGTTGGGCCTTGAGGCCATAAAGAAGCGACATTCCGTCTACTTCATCACAGCACATGACCTAGTGCAGACACTACAGACGGCTCACTTGACCAACACGATCAAACAGAAAATGAGGATGTTCACCAAGCCCGACCTGCTCATCATCGATGAGATCGGGTACCGAAAGATGGACGAGACCGCTGCCCACTTCTTCTTCCAGATCGTCTCTGAGCGTTATGAGCGCGGTTCTATCCTGCTTACGTCTAACAAGACGTTTGGCGCTTGGGGTGATATATTCGGCGATACGGTGCTGGCGACGGCCATCCTCGACCGCCTCCTCCATCACTCCAGTACCGTTAACATCAAGGGAGAGAGCTACCGTATTAAGGAGAAGAAAAAGGCCGGCTTCTTCCGCCCTGAACCTACAGAGGACGATGAAGCCGACCGATGAAACTGGGGAATTTTAGACCGATACTTTTGGGGAATTTTAAACCGATGTTGACACGAATGACTATTGTCAAAAAAACAATTGTTTCAAAGCCTGCTGAATTTGGCAACTGATCCAGTCGCTTCAGATTCTTCAGCAAGTGAGAAGTGATTGCATTCAGAATCGGCATCCTTGGATTGCGCTAGCCGGTATCCTTTCATTTTATAGTGGTAGTGAAATGTTGCGCTCGGTCATAAAAGGGATTAATTTACGAAATGCTATTGTGCTTGCAGCCTGTCCATCTCGTTGATAAGCATTATAATCGTTCTCGAAAGTTTCCTGCATTTCTTCCGATAAGTGGCGGATGTATCGATGCGCGCATTCGCGTATTTGTTCAGGTGAGCCGAAGTCAACCACCAGGTCTAGAACGTCAAGAATATAGAATTCCATTGGATTTGCCTGCGGCAAAAACCATCCGGTCTGGATGACCTCCTCAAGGATCTCCTCAAGATTAGTCTCGTACTTGTCCATCAATGGAACGACCCTATTTTGAATCAACGTGACTATTTCTGCCAATTCCCGCTCTCGGGTGGCTTCCTTGGCCAAATTCCATACCTTGCCTTTGTCCCGGAAGTTGCTCAAGCTGATCTCCCAGTATACTTTTCCGCTGTGCGTATTTATGATTCGGCAATTGGTATTAAACTCCAAATAAATGCCGGCTATATTGGAAGAGTGACTTAAAAAACATATCTCAGCTGTAAAGGGACCGAGTGGTTTAATCATCTTTCTTCTGGATTTATTGTATTTGAAACCGCATGGCGCGCAGGCCGCGGCAATCCTCGAACAACATTCCCGAAAAATATCCTTGCCAGTTGGATAATCTGTCATATCGCTTCATCTCCATATTTCTTATTTCGTTTAATCTAAAAAGGTATAGCTACACAGCCATTTTCATTTGTCTTCAAGCTTTTAGTTCCCGTTAGATGTTATGGGGAACCGTATCACAAGTAGGGCGAACAGTTTGATTATGCATCTCGAGAGAGGTACATTTTTTCGTCCCTAAATTACAGCAAGATGTGGAAAGTAGATCGAAAACCGGTATGTTATCTTATTTCCAAGAAAAGAAAGGAGTAGAGAAGATGATATTAGAGCCAGGGCACTAAAGATGAGAGTCAGCAGGAAGTTTTTTGACAGGCGCATATATATGATAGGCCGAGTCAGAATTGTGGACGTCCCCAAAAACTTGAATGAGTTCAATATCGGTTTCTGCCGTTTCCTGCCTGGAGATCTTTAAAAAACGAGCATAGTCACTTTTCAGTACATCCCCAATGTCAAGCAGATTACCACAATAGTTGAATCTTGCACAAAAAATTTGCGGCACATCAACCGTGAAATAATAAGGCTCATCGATTTCAATACTGCTTGGGATCCCGAATAGAACCTTAAACCGGGTTGAATCGGGTTGACAGTTTGAATAAATGACGTAGCAGGGACCATTTATGGTTTCATCAATTTGGCTTAGCAGCATTTCTGAATGTGCGCGAATCTTCTCCTTATAATCATCATTGGCTAAATCCACTTCAAAAGCGATTCCGCTGATTCGGGTCTCCTCGAATTCAGTCAGGGTGAAATCCGCGACGACATCGCCGTTAATGTTTTTAATGGGTCTATTCACGACTGTAGGTATGGGGACTGGGGAGATGGTTGTGATTCCTGCTTTTACAGAACTTGGAGCTGCACCGTATTGTCGTTTGAAAGCGCGAGTGAAAGAGGATTGCGTACCGAAGTTAAGCTGATAGGCAATGTCGGTCAGAGACTTGTTTTTATCAAGAATCAAGGTTAAGGATGCATTCAATCTTCTGGATAGGATGTATTGGCTTAACGTACAGCCCATCATAGCAGAGAACAGCCGATGAAAATAATATTTAGACATGTTGAAGGCATTGGCTACGGATTCCACGGTTAAGGAATGTTGTAAATGGTCCTCGATATGGATCAAAGCACGTTCGATGACTTCGTTATGGTTCATAATAACTCCTTCTATCAAGTGTTTGCAGGCTATTTTGTACCAAGTATACCATACGGGCATCAGCAAAAAATGATTTCTCAGGAGGAAAAATGCGAGACAAAAGGAATGCCAGAATACTGGGGATTTTTTATATCGTAGCTGCATTGTCGTCAATCATAGCGGTGGTTTTGTACGGGCCTGTTCTGTCGGAGCAATGGCAGATGGCCGCGGCCAATGGATCGGAAACGAAGGTCTTAATCGGTGTATTAAATGATCTCCTGCTTGTGGTTACGGCTGTTGGTACTTCAATCATGCTATTTCCTTACGTTCGGCTCTGGAATGAACACCTTGCATTGGGATATTTATGTTTTCGGTTTATGGAGGCTGTTTTTATTGCAATCGGAATCCTAAGTATATTAGGCTTGTTACGGCTTAGTACGTATTATAGTACGGCCGGCTTAGCAAATACAGCCAGTCTCGAGCCTATAGGGTTATTGCTGCAGGATATTTATCGCTGGACGGCTATGTTGGGTCCCAATCTCATGTTAGGCATCAATACAAGTCTATATAGTTATTTGCTCTATCGAACAGGCTATGTGCCTAAACCGATAGCGATTTTCGGAATGCTTACAGCAGTTATGGTTTTTGTGGCTGGTTTATTGCAAATGTTCGGAATTATTGGACCATATTCGGCTGTAAAAGGATTGGTCGCACTGCCTGTAGGCGTTTATGAGATGACCTTGGCAGTCTGGTTGATTGTGAAGGGATTTCATCGGGATAACCTGCAAAAAATGAGATCGCCTGCTGCTTGATTCTCGCTTATTTCACAGCGATAGCGGGTGGATTACAAAGCGGAGATACTTGCTTACGACCATGTTGAAGACCATATCCTCAAACTAGCGGACGCGTTAACCGAAGGGATCATCAAATAGTTTCAGGAAAGGTTTTATTGAGTAGAGGGCACCCGATGGGTGCCTTTCGACTTCGCTTTATAGGTGTTATGGAGAACCGTATCACAAATGAGGCGAAATTTTCGGTCCGCGACGGCGCAAGAAAGTTCGCTTTTGAGATGATATGTAGAGCCTATCATAAGTGACGGCGACAAATGTTGGCGTTGGAAAGTGAAAAGGGTAATGGAAGATTAGTGATGGAGGTTGTTATTTATGCGTCAATCCCTCAAGGGACGGCTCTAAGGGGAGACTTTTGTATGGGGAAATACGACGGTCCGACCGCTTTCCAGTTTTGAGAAAGCGGTTTTGTTGCGTCTACACACTATTCATAGCATTCATGAAGCTAACCACAAACGAGATAACAAAGGCAAGCACATTCAAAGAGGTCGCGACGATTCCGCATACTAATCCTGCAATTGCCATACCGCGTCCTCGCACCTGTACTCGCTTCATTTCTTTAAACGATAAAGACGAGAGCACAATCGCAACGATACCGCTAAAGAGGCCGATGATTCCAAGGACTATGATTCCTCCTAATGGCAAAGTAATTAAGGATAGTATACCTAGTATTAAAGAGGTAATTGCTTTGCCACTGGTCTTCGCTTGTAGCGGAACGTGAGATGGGGTATGCGGAGAAAACCCGTATTGTGGCTCTTTGTAATTGTTATCCAAGGAATATCCTCCTATTAATGAGTCATTATTCCTATTATACTTCTCGTAGTAAATTACTGTAAATCTATCTCGTAAATTTTTAATATTGCCGAATCGCAAACTCCTCTCTAATCCCCATATCATAACCTTTACCCCCAATTTACGTTAATGTATAGAACAAAAATAAAAACCTGTTTTTTAGGAGTGATTGCGTTGTTGGAAATGCTGCGGCAACAATACGATTGGATCAGATCCGCCAGACAAAACCTGTTTACGTTCCTGGAAGAGCTGCCCCCTCAACGATTACATCAAACGGTTCCCGACTTTGGTCATGGAACGATCATTCGAACTCATCTTCATGTGGTTGACAGTTATATGTTCTGGTTGGGATCCTTCGCGTTTAAGAAAATAAACGAACATAGGGATATCCCTATACAGGAAATTGAAAACGCTGATGTGAGCTACGACCGTAAAATATTTGCTCAAGTAGATGAACTCGTACAAAGGTTCTTATACGAATACAACAATCGTTGGTCTGAACCGATTGAACAAGACGAGAGCTGGCAAGGTTATCCCAAGGCACCTACTCCTTTGCTGCTGATCACTCATGCGATGACACATGAATTCCATCACAAAGGTCAAATCGTATTGATGGCAAAACGTCTGGGTTACCCGCCTCCAGCCGATGATCGGTTAGGCGGACTGTTCACCTGAGGCATAAGAAGGGGCGCGATCTGCCTGCCACTTTTATGGCTGGAAAGATAAGCGCTTTGGTTGTCGGGCGGTACGCCGCAATACTAGCGTATATCTCATATACATGTGAACTTAAAAGGCTCTCCAATGATTTTAAACGGTGATGACAGGAGAGCCTTTTATCTTTTATCTCAAGGCACCTTTGGATTAACTGGTGATTACTTCATGCAAATGTTGGGAAATAACGGTGGAAGCCTACTACTTCTGTTTTTTCCGGGCCCGGTATTGCTGCGGCGTTACGCCGACCACTCGTTTGAATAAGTTTGAAAAGCTTCCTAAACTGACATACCCTACGTTCTCTGCAATGTCAGTGATCTTGTATTCGGTTGCTTCCAGCAAACGCTTGGCTTCTTCGATCCGTTCCTGAATGATGACATCCGACAAGGATAAGCCGGTTTCCTTCTTGAACATTCTTGATAAATAGGCCGGGTTCAGGTAGACATGGGCGGCCAGCTCCTCCCGGGTGATCTCTTGGTTCAGGCGGGAACGAATATATTGTCTGATCTTGGCGACGACAGCGGAAGATACGCAGTTGCTTGTCCTAAGCAGACGTACGGTTGCCGCGAGACATTCTTTTGTCCAGTGTTGCAGGGCAGCGGGGTGCTTCGGGTAACTTTCTTTGTCCGTTAAGGTTTTTAACTCCTCTGATTTGTGCAAGGACAAGCCTTTTTTGGCCAATGTAGTATGAATAATGAAGAGTACCCCATGGATGAGCTGACGATGCGATTCATTACTCCATTGATCTCCCCTGAGGTTCGAAAACCATTGCTTAATACGCCGGTCCAACTCTTCCAGTTCGCCGAGTTCCAACACGGTTGCCCACTCTGCAAACAAATTCATTGGTGCTGCCATTGGTATTGGATCGAGGATTTTAGCCGCAGGCGGATCGAGCGGTGTGAACACTTGGCGGGAACTGTTTAAATTGCGTTGCTCTCTCTCCGTTACATAGGTGTAGGCGCTTAGGATATCCTGAAGGTAAACCGCCGGGCTGATATAGATAGATAAGGAGCATTGAAGCAGCCGTTCACATGCGCTCAGGAATGTCTTGCCGTTACGTTCAAGCTTGTTGCTTACAGGGCTGCCTTCGTCCCTCTCATAGATGACAGCCAGATTGTAGCCTACATGATCCTGCAAGATGGCGCCTTCCAGCCCATCCAGGAGCAGTTCCTCGGCCAGATTGCGAAGCGCGTACTCCATAATGGTCTCATCGCGCGCGCTCAGGTTTTCCTTCCATTGCTCCAAGCCTAACAGGGCGATATAATATCGGTCCCCCGGCTTTAAATCCAAATTGTAGGTTTGCGCAAATACTTGTAAGGAATCCGGACGGAGTGAAGCCCGCTGGCTTAGAATGTCCTGCCAGAATCGTTCCACTAATATAGGCAGCTGATGCTCCCATTTTCTTCGGTAGTCCCGCATAAGCGCCTCAAATTGCTGTTGTTCTTTCTGTCTGTCGATTCCCGCTATCGCTTCGCACACGACTTTCTTTAATTCCTCATAATCAACGGGCTTCAGCAAATAATGGAATGCCCCATGCTGGAGAGCCCGCTGTGCATACTCGAAATCAGCGTGGCAGGTGAGCATAATCGTAAGCGTACCTGGTGAGTACTGCTTCACCCAGGCCAGCAAGTCCAATCCGTTTGTCCCCGGCATCTCGATATCACAAATCAGTAAATCCACCGGATGCTGCTTCAGGCACGCTATTGCAAGCTCCGCGTTCTCCGCGAGGCAGACGTCCGCAACGCCCAACTCGTTCCAGTTAATGCCCTGCTGCAAACCGAGTAAGGCGAAATACTGGTCATCCACGATTAAGACTCGGTATTTATGCATATTTCAGCCTCCTCTCATAGGCAGTTTGATGTCCACGACACCGCCCCCCTGAGGATCGTTATGAAAGGAGAGCTCCGCTCGTTGGTCATAGAACATATTCAGTCGTCTGCGAACGTTCCAAATTCCAATTTGGCGGTCCGTCGGATCTTTTTCGTATAATCCAAGATTAAGTACATCCAGTTGCTGCCCGGAGAATCCCGGCCCGGAATCTTTGATTTGGATGGCTATGCAGGATTCTTCGTCGTTCAAAGTCTCCTCTTTCACGGTGATGCTGACTCTAAATGGTTGTGAGTTATTTATAAATCCATGCTTGATGGCATTCTCCACAAAAGGCTGGATGAGTAAGGGCGGGACGAGAACGTTCTCGAGCTCCTTCGGAAGCTGCTCTTGAAAGTCCAGCCTGTCCGGGTACATGACCATCTGAATTTCCATATAATTGCGAATATGATTCAACTCGCTTGTAAGCGTGATCCACGTATCGTTGGTGCTCATAATGAACCGGAAATAAGATACTAAATGGCTGATCACTTTCTTAATTAGTGAGTACTTTTTAAGCTCTACGAGATGATAGACGATATTTAATGAGTTCATAAAAAAATGAGGATTAATCTGAGCTTGAAGATGCTTCAGCTCGGCTTGCTGCACTTTCATTTGTTCTTCGTATACATCAATCTTAAGATCGCCGATTTGTTCGGCCATCCGGTTGAACTGTTGCGTAATCAGCTGGAATTCCTTGCTTTTCCCGTCCTTCAGACGGTGTTCCAGGTGTCCTTTGCCGAGGATGCGCATCCCGCTCGCCAACTGCTGGATCGGCTTAAATACAAGCCGGCTCAATAGAATAAGCAGAATAACCATGATGATAACAATGGCGATAGGTATGCTCTTAATGATGCGTTGGAAAATAGGCAGCTCTTCCAATATCGATTTTTCGTCCAGCAGAATAAATACGTTGAGGTTTGAAAATAGAGAAGGCTTGTCCACGAACAGATAGTTGCTTCCATTGCTGAGGCGAATGGAGGTGCCTGTACCGTTGGACTGATCATTCAGATGGCTGCGGATCCGCTGGAGATCCTCGTTGGAGAATTCGCCCCACAGCAATTTGCCGTCTTTGGAAATGATGCCAACCCTTCCGTCGTCGCCCTCTGCGGATTCCAATTGGATTAGAGGCTGGGCTAATGAGTCAATGCTGACGAGCACGCCGATCAGAAGCCTTCCGCTTTTATCCGGCAACACCTTATACAACACAGGCTCACCCCCGATGGTCACGAATTCCCAATTCAGGGATGTAGGAAGCTGGGAACCTTTCAGTTGGGAGGATAACCCGGAACTGATGGCGTCCTTCTCTTGGTAATACTCTTTTTGACTGCTGAGAAACAGTTCTTTCCGGTCAAGATGGTACACGAATACACTGCGGATAATGGTGTAGTAGCTGACATCGCTATACCATTGATCCATCAGCTTACGGATCGATAAGTAGTAGCTGACGCTGTCGGGAGGACTCTCCGAATATAGCTCCAGCAGCATGTTCTCGTTGGCCGACCGCAGCAAATAGATGCTGGTCTGCTCCAGCAATTCGTCGAGAGAGCCTAGGTGCAGGGTCAGCGTATCCGACGCGGATTTGGCGACCTTCTCACGAACGATGTTCGTTGAATAAATGTTGGTATAGTAAAGAAAGAGAAAAAGAGGCGTCACTAGAAGCAGGACGAGAGCGCTCACTTTAAATCGTAATGATAATTTCAACGGTCCCTCTCCTTTTCCGGATGGATCGACGCCTGAGCGGCACGAAAGGGAAAGACCTCGTCGGTCTTTCCCCTTGGCTGTTATGGCTGCTTCGCTTTCCATTCATCGTACTGTTTTTGAACTTGCTCACGGATGTCTTCAATGCCGTTGGCCTTTAATTTTTGATTGTATTCCGCCAACACCTTGTCTGTATCCAGGCTTCCCGTTTCAAGCAGCGGGCGGTACTCTTTAATGATGTTGCTGACCACGGAGACTTGTGTTTTGACGGGGTCCGTGTTGAAGTTAAAGCCGAACGACTTCACCTTGTGGGCTTTCTCGTTATAAGCCTTGAACTTCTCCCATTTGTCTGCGCTTTCACCTTCCCATAAATAAGTCAGCGTCTGATTCCCGAACATCCATTCAATACCCGGTGCCCATCCCGTATCCGCCCGGGTAGCGACGCCGTCGGGAAGCTTGATGAAGTTATCTTTGCCTTCCACTTTGACATACTGCTTGCCTTCCACGCCGAAATCGATCAGGTTGATCAGGTGTTTGTCGGTGTGTAGGAGGTTTAATAGCATCATGGCCCGTTCCGGATCGACGGAAGTACGACCGATGGCCATCATGGAATTGCTCACGCTGGCTGTGCTGATCTCCGGATCGTTCCCTTTAAGTTTAACGAGCTCGATCCCGGTGGCGATAGAATCTTCCTTATCGGAATCGGGTTTATCGGAGCCGAATTTCATCCAGGTTTTGCCGGCCTTGAATGCATCCTCGGTGCTTGTCTTGGTCGTTGCGGCATCCTTATTAATGAAGCCTTTATTGAACCAGTCGTTGTAGAGCTTCATCCGGTAAATAGCCATATCGGATTCCATGGAGCTGATGATCATTTTATCCGTCTTCGTATCCAACACGATACCGGCCGGTGCTCCCGCTACCAACTCGTACCGGAAATTTTCTGCTAGGCTCGGTCTGGTTTTGTCGAAGTAGCCAAGGGTGTCGGAGCCGCTGCCCGATAGCCAGATCGGGGCGATGCCGGGCTCATTATCCTTGATGGTTTGCAGCCAAGGTTCCAAATCTTCCAGAGTATTGATAGAGTTGACGTCAAATCCATATTTATCGATGAGATCTTTCCTGAACATAATCGTGTGGCTTTCGCCGATTTCCTTGTTGGTCGGAATGGCGTAGATCTTCCCGTCTACCGTGCCGCCGTCAAGAAAACGGGGGTCCAGCGTCTCCATAATTCCTTGACCGTGTTCGGCCAACAAATCATCGAGCGGGAGAAAAGCGCCCTTCGCTACGTTATTGGCGAAATCGGCCCAGTTTGGAGCAAAGGTCAAATCCACTTGTTCTCCGGACTGGTAGACCAGAGCCATCTTTTCGGCCCAGGAGGACCATGGGAGCCCTTGGAAATCGATCTCGGCGTTGATTTTCTCCTTCAGGTACTTATTAATTTCCGCTACTACTTCCTTAGTGTTATTCTGAGGAAAGTTCCCTACCGTGTACACGGTAAGCTTGCGGTACGTGGAGATGTCGGGATTGCCCGTGCCGATATCTCCGGACGACTTATTGGTCGTCACGGGTTCCGCGTTAGGCGAATTGGATGAACCGGAACTGTTGCTGCTGCAACCGGAAATGACCAGCATGATCGCGGTAAGACAAGCAAGCGCCATGCTCCATCCTTTCGATGATTTCATTTGGTTATGCCTCCTCATTAGTCATATCATATATTCTAACCGGCCTTTGTGCCAGAGTTAGACGGTTCAACCCTTGATGGCTCCTACAGTTAGCCCCTTGGTAAAATACTTCTGGAAGAACGGGTAGACGAACAGAATAGGTCCGATGGAGACGACTACCATCGCCATACGCAGACTTTCGGTCGGAACGGATTCCTGTACCATCAGAGCTACGCCGCTTCCCGCTAATTGATTTTTGAAAAATTCGGCTTGCCGGATCATTTGAATCATGACGTACTGCAGGGAATACTTGTCGGTATTATTAATGAACAGCATGGAATTGAACCAATCGTTCCAATACATCAGCGTAGTGAACAAACCGATGGTGGCGAGAACCGGCAGGGAAATGGGAAGAACGAGCTGAAAGAAAATCCTCCATTCCGACGCTCCGTCCAATTTGCCGGATTCGATCATCTCTTCAGGTACCGTCTGTTGAAAGAATGTTCGGGTAATAAAGATGTAAAACGCATTCGACAGCCCCGGCAGGATGAGGGCGATCAGGGAGTCCTTCAGGTTCAAAAAGTTCACGTACAGCAGATAGAACGGGACAAGCCCTCCAGAGAACAGCATGGTGATCAGAAGGTAAATATTAAAGGTTCTCTTGAACGGAAAATCCTTCCGGAAGAGGGGATACGCATACAAGGCGATTAACAGAACTGCCAGAGAGGCCCCGATACACGTCACCATGATGCTGACTCCATAGGCTTTAACGAGAGTCGCCGAGTTGGTGAACAGATGGTGATAAGCGGACATATCGATCTCATCCGGCCAAAACTTGTAGCCCTTTAACGTAAGCATTTTCTCACTGGAAAACGAGATGGCGACGATCAGTAATATAGGAAGAATACAAGCGAGACTGAGAGCGATGAAAAAAGTATGAATCAGAATATCGGCCCACTTGGAGACCTTCTGATACGATTTAACGTTCGATGCCTTGTTCATATAGATTCTCCATTCTAGAAAAGTGCCGTATCGCGATTTAGTTTGCGAGCCAAACTGTTGGCTCCCACGACAAGGAAAAATCCGATGACCGATTGATAGAAATTCGCTGCCGATGACATACCCAAATCGTTGAGCTGGATCAAGCCTCTATACACATAAGTATCGATAACGTCTGTCGTTGAGCGGAGTGCGCCGGAGTCGAGCGTAACGTGATAGAACAAGCCGAAATCGGAGCGGAAAATGCCGCCTAAATTCAGAATGGTTAAAATGACCATGATAGGGGTCAGAAGGGGCAGTGTAATCCGGAAAATTTGCTGCCACTTGCTTGCGCCATCCATCACGGCAGCCTCGTAGAGCTCCTCGCTGATCCCGGTGATCGCCGCCAGATAGATAACACTGCCTATGCCGACGGAATGCCACATTTTCGTGATCCAGAGAATATAAGGCCATGCCTGAGGGTGCATATAAGCATTGACGGATTCGTGGCCGAACAAAGGCAGAACATATTTGACCAAAAAGCCGTATTCCGGATGGAGGAAGGCGTAAACGATATAGCTGATGACGACCATGGACAAGAAGTTCGGCATGATCATCACCGTTTGATAGAACCGGGAAGCGAATCTGGCACGGACTTCATTGACTAAAATGGCGACCGCAACCGAGAGAATCAATCCGGAAATAATAAAAACAACGTTGTAGGCCACCGTATTGATGGTCACTCGCCAAGCGTCCGACGTGGCAAAGAGGAACCGGAAATTGTCCAGCCCGGCCCAAGGACTGCCCATGACTCCATCGACGTAGTTAATATTTTTGAAAGCGATGAAGAGACCGAACATCGGGATGTAACAATTGATAAAAAAGACAATGGCGGTCGGCAAAAGCATGAAGAGCAGAACGCGGTATTTCACAATATTTCGCAGCAACCGGACCAGTCTCCGCTGTTGCGTTACCTGCGTTTGCCGGGTCGAAGATTTTACAGGGGATGGGATAGCCATAGTATTTAACCTCACTCTTGTTCATCAGGATGGCTTCATTATAAGTGAGATAAACGGGGGAATTCTCTATCGCAGGTGACCTCGTTTATTCAAAAGTTACCTCGAAGTTTTAAGAACAAACCACCATATAAGTAGCTGCACATTAAAATCACATCTCCCTTGGTGACAGGAACTGGCTTATCGCTAAGCTGCCTATAAAATAACCTTTAATCGAAAATTAAAATACCTGACAGCATCGAATGAACGGGACTTCCCAAACGAACCGGTGTTAAAGAGTAGTTTTAACTTTGCAATTAGTCCGTATCAAAACAAAAATATTGCAATTTTAAAATAAAAATTATACTTATCACATCCCGAAAAAGAGTATATTAATTTTATGATAACGCTTTCTTTTTGGGGGTGATGAAGATCAGGACGATTATGGTCGTCGACGACGAGATGCGGCAAGTGAAGGCGCTGTCGGCGGTGATCCGGAGGCTGAGGCCGACTTATCGGATCCTGGAAGCGACGGATGTGAAGACATCCTGGGAGCTGCTGGAGCGGGAATCGGTGGATGCGGTTCTAACGGACATCCGGATGCCGGATGGAGATGGCCTGACGCTAGTGGAACGGATTAACCATCAGAAGCCTCATGTTCGAACCGTATTAATTAGCGGCTACGGGCAATTTGATTATGCCCAACAGGCCATCAGCCACCGGGTTATCGAATATTTAATAAAGCCGATTGGGTTAGCGGATATCGAACGCGTTATCTTGAAGCTCGATCATCTATTCATTCAGGACAAAGAGCAGCACCAACTGAATCATGAGCTCTTTTGGCATGATGTCGTAACCCATGCTGTATCGGAACAACAACGGCGTTTAATCCATTCCTTATCTCCTTCCGACGGTCCTGGGCTGGCGATCGTGTTCGAAATGAGCGGTGAAGCTGCCACAAACCGAATGGCATCGTTCAAAGAAAGGTGGAAAGCCGCATCGGACTCACTTGGGCATTGCGAGACATTTCAAGAGGGTGCCGATCGCTTAGTCACCTTGGTGTGGCTGAGTCAAACACTTGCGGCCAAACCTTCGGAGATGGTGACAAAGATCAGCCGATTGCTGGATCATGTAAGGGCGGACGGATTCGAAGACGTGTCCGTGGGTATAAGTCGTGTGAATCCCGCTTTTCGGAAGGTGGTAAAAGAAGCCTACGATGAGGCACTATTAGCTTTGCAGCACCGGTTTTATGCCGCGGATGAGACTGTTTTTTGGGGCTCCGACATCCAGTTATTTATAGAAAAAGTGACGCCTCGCTCTAAGGAGATTTTGGAACCGCTCGTCTCTGCGATTAAAGCAGGCGAACGCCATCAAGTGCTGAAACTCGTTAACGATTTCTTCAAACCAAGAGACATGCCGCCTTTTCCGGACCCCGCTCTGATCCGCGATGAGGTTAGCCATATGGTTTGGGAACTGCTGCATAGCCTGCAAACTCTGCTGCCTGCCGATTCTCCCGAATGGGACTACACCTTGCTGCGAAAAAAAATAAAGGGCTGCCAGGATTACCGGGAGCTCAGGCAACAATTCAAGAAATGGGTCCTTCAATGGCTGGAAATTTCCGAAAAGACGAACTTGGACAAGAATGGTCTGCTTATTCTACGCTGCCAGAATTACTTGCAGCAGCATTACATGGATGACGTTTCTCTCGAATCGGTCGCAGCCATGTTCCATTTTAACTCTTCCTATTTCAGCATTTTGTTCAAGCAGCGAACAGGTATGAACTTTTCGGAATATTTGTTGGACTTACGGATTAAAAAAGCAAAGACGCTGCTGGAGCAATCGGATGAAAAAATAGCGTCAATTTCTGAACGGAGCGGATTTCGGACCGCAGCCTACTTTAACAAAATGTTCAAGCGTGAAACGGGTATATCCCCGAAGACGTTTCGGCAAATGCAAAGGCAACGGTACAGCTGAATGATAGCCCCGCTGCGCACGCTCAAAGAAGGCCGGCTGCATACGAAACTGCTGCTGACCTATGTCATGCTGCTCGTCGGCACGATCCTCATTTTCGGGATTAGCGATTATCGGTTGAATCGAAACACCATACTCGAAATGGCTCAGAAGGACGTCCTCACCATTGTCGGCAAAAATAATGAAATCATAGACGCGAAATTTTCCCGAATCCGCGAGATGATCTATGGGTTTATGGAGGATGCCGATTTCTACGAAATATTCTCAACCCTCGATAAGGACAAGAAGACGAAAGTCCTTGCGGCCGATCTGCGAATCAAAAGAATTCTCGACAAGTACTTCGCGCAGTCGCAAGATATTTATTCCGTTCAGGTCGCGACTTCCTATTTTATTTTCGGTACGGCCTCCTCGGCGAACAGCGAGCACGCGAAAAACTTTATCCCCATCAACGGTTTTGCGGGGACCCAATTGGACCGGCTGGCCAAGGAGGGGAAAGGGAAAACGCAATGGGTGCCTACCTATAATTTTGCCGACATGTACAACATTCCGTATCTAAAGAACGTGGAATACGACTATAAATATTTGTTCTCGGCCCTGTCCACCATTCAAGGTTCTTACTATAAGGGAAAGTTTCGAGCCTACACGGATCTGGAGGACAAACCGACATTGCTGCTGAATTTCAAGGATTCCTTATTTACGGATGTATTTGCAGGCAGCATTCCCGTCAAGGGTTCTTCCTATATGGTCGTGGATCCGAACGGTCAAATCATTGCGCATTCCGATCCCTCCTTATTGACGACGAAGGCGGACATTCCGATGCTCCAGGAGCTGGCGGATGCCCACACCGGCGTTCGGATGATCCGTTTCCACGGGGAGCAGCAAGTGGTTGCTTTTGCACGATCGGATATTACAGGGTGGTTGAGTATAGCGGTTATTCCTCCAAGCGAACTGCTTGCTCCCATAACCAAACAATATGTTCGCAATATGCTAATCTCCGTCGCCATCATTACAGTGATTTTTATCGCGCTATCTTATTTTCTGTCGAGGCTCATTACGAACCCGTTCCACACGATGATTCGCGCCATCGTGAATACGGGCGAAGGGCGGTTTGAGACACGTTTCAAGCAGAGCGGCAGCTATGAGTTCCGCATCCTGATGAAGAAATTCAACGATATGAATGAGAATATCGTCAAATTGATTCAGGAAAATTACGAGACGCAAATTCGGGAGAAGGAAGCCCAAATTAAGGCGCTCAATCTGCAGTTGGACCCGCATTTTATGTACAACACCCTCAATATGGTTAGTCTGATGGCGCTTGAAAAAGAAGAGTATGAGATTAGCGATATTGTCGTGAGTCTGTCTAAAATGCTGAAATATATGGTGAAACAGGAGTCGACCCTGGTTCGGTTTCAGGAGGATCTAACGTATCTGGAGAGCTATGTAACGATTATGAGCACCCGGTTTGAAGGCGTGTTTGAAGTGATCTACGACATCGATCATGAAATGCTGAGCGACGAAGTACCGAAGTTCTTCCTACAACCGCTCGTTGAGAATGCGTTCGTTCATGGCTTTAAGAAGATGACACGGGAAGGGAAGCTGTGCATCTCGTGCCGCCGTACGGAGGAAGCCCGAATCTATCAAATTGAGGATAACGGAGAAGGAATGGTTACCGCCAAGTTGGAATCCTTACTGGAGGGAAGCAACCATGTCGGGATCTCGAACGTAAACCGGCGAATTCAAATTCTTTACGGCGAGTCGTACGGACTTCACATCGAATCCGTACCCGGTCAAGGAACAACGGTGACCGTTACGCTACCGCCCGTCCTGCGTAAGGAGGTGCCAACTTGCGGAACAGAGCAATGATCCTAAGTACGGTGATAATTCTTCTGGCTATGGCGGTACTCTTGTGGAAGGCTTACATCCAGACCTCCGATTCGAATCCGAAAACCGAATACCCGGATAAAGTAAATTTGAAATTTACCTATTGGGGTTCGATTGAAGAAAAGAAGGCGATCGAGCAAACCCTTGAGCAGTTCATGGAAGCCTATCCGTGGATCGCTGTAGAGTCGGTTCAGTTTCCAAACTCGGATTATAACACGAAAATGATGGCTATGACCGCTTCCAACGAAGAACCGGATCTGGCGTATATGACGACGGAGCTAGGTGAAGTGCTCAGCCATGAGAACAAATTTCTGAATCTGTTCGATTACCTGGCGGACGACGAAGACTTGGACAAGGACGACTTTCTCGACTATATCTGGTACAAATCCGCCGAGGATTACGCCTGGGGCGTGAGTACAGCGGCGGAATGCTTCGGGCTTTATTACCGAAAAGATATACTGACGGAAGCAGGCGTTGAGCCGCCTTCCTCCAAAGCCGAACAGGCGTGGAACTGGGATCAACTGGTGGATGCGGCTAAGAGGCTGACGCTCGATAACCAGGGCAGAAACGCGAACGATCCGGCCTTTGATAAGGACCATATCGTTCGCTACGGTATCATGTTCGAGACCTGGTCCGATCCCTTGAACAACTTTATTTTTAGCAATGGGGGAGATTGGGTCAGCAGCGACAAGAAGCAGTTTGCGCTACAATCGCCGGAGGCGGCCGAAGCCCTCCAGATGCTGGCCGATCTGATCAATGTCCATCATGTGGCCCCCTCCCCCTACGAGGCGAAATCCTTACCTTCGATGAGTATGGTATTGCAATCCGGCCTTTCCGCCATGGTCATCGACGGGCAATGGATCAATTTGGATCTGGGCAAAGCAGGGGTTAACTTTGATATCGGCGTACTGCCGAAACTGAAGAAAAGCGTGACGGTCGGACTTAGCGGTGCCACAGTCATTTTTCGCTCATCCGCTCATCCGAAAGAAGCCTGGCTGCTGTATAAATGGCTGTCCGATCCGAGCAAATCGCTGTCTTTGTACTCCGATGGATTATGGATGCCGGTGCTGAAGAAGTGGTATACGGATCCGGCGCTAGTCAACGAGTGGGTTAACGCCAATCCGGCGGCGCATCCGCCCGGGTTTAAGGATGCAATGATGAAGCAGCTGCTGGACAATGGGATGCCCAGCGTCGGGTACTACCTTCAAAACCAGATGGAGATATTTCCTGTGGTGATGGAAGGACTGCTCCCCGTCTGGCAAGGAGAGATGAAGGCTGAAACTGCCCTGCAGGAGATCGCCCGAATAGTAAGCGATTTTAACTCGCAAAAATAGTCGCCAAAACCAAAAATACTGCAATTTCTGCCCTCCATCCTTTCGGTAAAGTAAAGTTGTGGTTATGAAAGCGCTATACTTTAACGCTGGCATAACTGACACCATACCGATGATGGAGGGTCTTTATATGAAAAAATGGCTAGTCGCACTTATTTCGCTCATGATACTGGCTTTACCATTGGCCGCTTGCGGCGGCGGAAATGCCACCAACGGCAACGCCTCCCCGAGCGATAGTAAAGCCAAAGGAGGGGAGCAGGTTACCTTAAGATTTATGGGCTGGGAGGTCAGTCCCTTGGAAACGCAAAGCGTCAAGAACGGGCTGGAGCAGTTCATGAAGGAAAATCCGAACATTAAGGTGGAGTACACCACGATCCCGGGGGGAACCCAGTATGTCGCCAAGATGCAAGCGATGGTCCTGGGCGACGAAGCTCCGGACGTCTTCTTTTTGCAGAGTGATTACTATCACGACTTCGTCAAAAGGAACAGTTTGCTCGATATAACGGACAAGGTAAAGAATGAGGGCATCGCCGATGACCTGATCGATTCTGCGGTGCAGCTTAGTACCGTAGACAACAAGTACTATGGCGTTGAGTCCTGTATTGTGGCTCCGGTTCTCTTTTATAATAAGGACATTTTTGATAAAGCAGGAGTCGCCTATCCGCCAAGCGACCCGTCGAAAGCATGGACGTGGGACGAATTCGTGAATACGGCCAAGCAACTGACGGTCAAAAACGGCGATAAAGTCGAGCAGTACGGCGTTTATGGCATGGAAACCTATTATAATCTTATCTCTGAAATCATGAGTAATGGCGGTAACTGGTTTACGGACGATCTGAAGTCTTCTGCAGCAAATACGCCGGAAGTGAAGGAAGTTCTTCAAGCCGTATCGGATCTCCGTAAGAAGGACGGGGTAAGTCCGGAAGGCAAGCTGCTGACCAACAGCGGGATGAGCGCCGCTCAAATGCTGCAAACCGGTAAAATCGCCATGCTCGTAGACGGCTCTTGGGCCCTTCAGGAATTATCTCAAATGAACTTCAAGGTTGGCGTTGGCGTCCTGCCAAAGTTTGATGAAGCCATTACGCACGGCCAAGCGCATTTGCATGTTGCGTCGGCCAATACGAAACACCCCGAAGAAGCTTGGAAACTGATCAAGTTTCTATCCTCCGAGGAATATCAGCTTCAAAACGTAAAGGCAGGACTGTGGCTGCCGAATCATAAATCGCTGTATACCGAAGAAGGAATTCAGAAGTGGCTGACACCAGGCGTTCATCCGGATGGATTTAAGGAACTGATCCCGTATTTTACTTCTTCCAAAACGTATCCGTATGCTTTGCTGAGCAGTCAGAAAATACAAGAGGACACGACGGCGGAGCTAGATAAATACTTCCTGAGCAATCAAACGCTGGACCAGACCGTGCAGAATATCGAAAACGTCGTGAATAAGAGCTTGGCCGTACAATAAAAAACAACATTCGGCGCATCGGGAGAGGGTTTCCAGGCTCTCCCGGTGTATGCCAAGGGGTGAGATGATGAGATCCATAAAGCCGATTCTTTATAAAGATGGTTTCTGGGCATTTTTGATGCTTTTGCCGAATCTGGTCGGTTTCCTTATGTTTTTGCTGCTTCCCGTAGCGGCCACGTTCGCCATCAGTTTTTCCAGCTGGAATTTGACCGATTCCTTCAATTTTAACGGAGTCGATAATTATAAGGAGTTGTTTCTGGATCCTGTGTTCAGCCAGGTCATGGGGAATACCCTTTACTTTACGATTGTAAGCGTCCCGATCGGCATCGTCATTTCGCTGCTGCTGGCCGTATTTCTGAACCAGAAGCTGCGGTTTATTCGGTTCTATCGCGCCGCGTTCTTCATTCCGGTCATCTCGTCCATGGTGGCGGTCTCCGTCATTTGGCAATGGATATATAATCCGGAGTATGGATTGCTGAACTACGCACTCTCCTGGTTCGGCATCGACGGCCCCGCTTGGCTGACGGACCCTCATTGGGCGATGCCGACGGTGATTATTACAAGTGTGTGGAAGAGTCTAGGCTTCAACTTGCTTATCTTCCTCGCGGGACTTCAATCCATCTCCGAAAGCTACTACGAGGCGGCTGATATGGACGGGGCCAAGTGGTACTCGAAATTCCGGCATATTACGTTGCCGCTTCTATCGCCGACCACATTTTTCGTAACGGTCATGTCCATCATCAATTCGTTCCAAGTCTTCGATACCGTCTATTTGATGACACAAGGGGGGCCGGCACGGTCTACCTCCGTATTGGTCTACTATATTTTCCAGAATGCATTCCAATATTTCCGCATGGGCTATGCCAGTGCCATGGCTTACGTGCTGTTCTTTATCGTCCTGTTCATTACATTCATCCAATTCTGGCGCCAGAAAAAATGGAGCATCTATTAGGGGGAGGCTATCATGAAGCCGCGTATTTGGTTAAAGCTGTCCGCGCATGTCGTCTTGCTGATCGGTTCCGTCATCATGCTGTTTCCGTTTATCTGGTCGATCTGCACATCTCTGAAGAATGTGAATGAGGTCTTCACCTTTCCACCGAGTTTCTTCGGAGAGGAATTGAAATTTTCGAATTATACGAATATGACCGATCGCTTCCCGATCGTTCGATTCTTCCTCAATACGCTCAAAATCACGGTCATCGTCGTCGTTTTCCAACTCATAACAAGCTCAATGGCCGGTTATGTGTTTGCCCGGCTGCGGTTCCGCTTCAGAGAGGGGCTATTCGGCTTGTACTTGGCCACCTTGATGGTGCCGGCCCAGGTGACGATGATTCCAACCTTCCTGCTGATGAAATATTACGGGCTGCTGGATACCCATTGGTCCCTGATCCTGCCGGGGCTTGTGTCGGCATTCGGTACGTTTTTGCTGCGCCAGTTTTTCTCGACCATTCCGGAAGCATTGGAGGAGGCGGCCAAGATCGACGGCTGTACCCCCTTCGGCATTTATTGGCGGATCTTTGTTCCGTTATCCAAGCCGGCGATGGCGACCCTTGGTATTTTTATCATGCTGGGAACTTGGAACGATTTCGTCAATCCGCTCATCTTTATCAATTCTATGAGTAAAATGACCCTCACGTTAGGCCTCGCCAACATGCAGGGACTGTATTCAACGGACTGGCCAGCCCTAATGGCGGCGACGGTGATTACCATTCTGCCGATTCTAATCGTATTTCTGAGTGCCCAAGACATCTTTGTCCGTGGCGTGACGCTGTCCGGTTTGAAGGAAGGCTAATCAAGTAAGCATAAGCGCATAAGCGGGATACGGATGAAGGAAATCGGTTAGCTTGAAGTCCAATAATATGACTATTATCCAAAGATAATGCAATTTGAACGACCGGATCGTTTGATATATTCAAATTGTAAGCGCAATCATTTTTTGGGGCGGACGGAGGTGAAAATGAAGAACTCACTTTGAATGGACTACTATAATGCGGAGGTGTTTTTGTGAGGAAAACAATCATATCTAGTTTGGTCGCCGTTCTATTAGGAGGTATGCTTTTAACCGCTCCTACCCAGGCTGCATCCAATCTGACTGTCGATCTGTCCAGTGTCATCGGTCCGGTTACCCATAGCTCAGCAGGATCATTGTATGGTGTGATTGAAAACCAGCCCGACAACAATCTCATTCTCCCTTTGCGCGCTAAAGCGTACATCAATCCTGCAGTTGCCGGTTATCAGCAGCCTTGGGGGGCCGTAATTCCCGTTGCAAAGCGATTGGCCCCATCCGGCAGTAAAGTCACGATCCGACTGGCCGATTGGTATGCAGGTTGGTATAACTATACGAATCTAACGGATTGGTTCAACAAATTGACCACGACGGTCAATGACGTAAAAACGGCGGGAATTACGAATGTATATGGCTACGAGATATGGAATGAGCCGGACGGAACGTGGAAAGGCAAATATGTCGGTACGATAGATTATAGTGACAGCTATGTCGAATTTACCGTCAATGTCCCTACCGCCAAGTCTTACCCGATCACGGTCCGGTATGCTAACGGAACCGGAGCGAATTCCACGCATCAAGTGAGCGTGAATGGCGGAAATGCCGTGTCCGTATCGTATCCGAATACCGGCGGCTGGTTCAACGTAGGGTCGGCATCCATCATTACTTTAAATCTTAACCTGACGGCCGGCAGCAATACCATTCGATTTAGCAAAGGCAACGCCGGATATGCGGAATTGGATTATATTGATGTCGCAGGAGCAAATCCGGTTAGATATGAAGCCGAGAACGCCAAGGTGAATCACAGTTCGATCCATAACAGCGGCTATACTTCTTCGGACGCTTCCGGCAACTTGACTTTCAACGAATTTTTCAGTTTGACCTCCAAGAAATTGAAGCAGCTTGATCCATCCGCCAAAACCATTGGACCTTCGCTTGCGGGCTACTCGCATGCCGCCATGCTGGACTTCCTAACCTATCAGAAGATACAAAATACACTTCCGGATATCACGTCCTGGCACCAGTTGGGGGGCGGAAACTTTACCGCCGACTTCAACGATTATCGAGCCATCGAGTCTTCATTAGGCATTTCGGCGAGACCCGTCTCGATCAACGAATACAGCGGCAAGGGATGGCTGGAGGATGAAGGCAAGCCTGGCGCCGTCGCTCCGCTCATCGCGAAGTTCGAGCGGCTGAAGGTCGACACGGCGATGCAAAGCTACTGGGATGTTCCGAATCCGGGCAGATTGGGAAGCCTGCTCGCAACCAACTCACAGCGGAATGGCGGATGGTGGTTTTTCAAATGGTATGGCGACATGTCGGGCAATATGGTCAGTGTGACACCTCCCAATGTGAATGATATGGCCGCTGTTGACGGATTTGCCAATGTAGACGCGAATAAGAAATACGCAAGCGTCCTGTTCGGGGGAGTTACGGATGGCTCCGTCAATGCCGTCATCAAGAACTTCCCGGCGTTTTTAGGCACGAACGGCAGCAAAGTCCATGTCAAGGTGAGCTCGACTCCTTGGGTGAACCGGAGCACGGCCGTAAATACGACCAACACCGTGTTGGAAGGCGATTATACTATCAATAATAATCAGATTTCCATTGCGCTAAGCGGGTTGAACAACCAATACGGTTATCGGATCTATTTGACACCATTCGGTCAGCCGACCAACGTTTACGAGGCGGAGGACGCCGCAGTCAATCATGCGAATATACTCTCTGGCACGGGGGCATCGGGCGGGAAATACGTTGGGCAAATCGACTTCAGCGACAGTTATGTCGATTTCTATGTCAACGTACCGACGACGAAGTCGTATACGATGACAGTTCGTTATGCCAATGGGACAGGTTCCAATGCCGTTCAAAACTTTGCCTATAACGGCGGGGCTTGGTCATCGATCACCTACCCTGCAACAGCCGGTTGGGGTCAATTCGGGAAAGTGGATGTGAACGTGAACCTTACGGCCGGCGACAATATCATTCGGATCGCCAAAGGAAGCACGGGTTATGCGGAATTGGACAATATTACAATAAACTAACTAAAGGTTATGATACAGGGAACAACAAGGCCGCCGGGCTCTTCGGCGGCCTTTGTCTTTTGTAGAGAGAGTCATTTTTGCGTAATGGAAGTTGACTTTCATACGAGTAGTTATTCAATGGTGTTTTTCGTGGCCTTATACATATTTTCGGTGTAATCGTCGATTTCATCTCGTGACATGCGCAAGCGGGCCACAGAAGAACCATATCCGATTTCCTTTTTGCCATTTGCTAATTCGTTGAAGATTCCATCCGCGAAGGCATCTAAGGGTTCGCCATGCGTATGCAGTCCCGCACCGCCTAAATCTGTATTTACTGCCGGAGGAGCAACTTCTATGACTTCGACAGACGTATCCGAAAGCTGATGTCTTAGACTCATCGTAAACGAATGAAGTGCCGCTTTCGTTGCTGAATAGATCGGAGCCACCGCAAACGGTGTAAAAGCTAACCCGGAGGTTACGTTAATGATTGCCGCCGATTCTTTTGTTGCAAAAAACGGAGCGAACAACATCGAGAGATGGAAAGGTGCCTCCAGGTTCGTTATGATTTCTTGATTGAAATAACTCCAATTGTTCTTCGCATCTGCTTTCAATATGTTAAAACGTTGTTGGATCCCTGCATTATTCACTAACACATTCACTTCGGGATAGTTCGCTGTTACCCAGTCAAACAATGCTGCACGCTCGGATTCCTTATTCAGATCACTTACGTGAGTTACAAGGCTTGGGAGTTTTTCCTTTGCATGTTGAAGCGCATTTTCTCGCCGTCCGGTAACGATGACTTTATTTCCAGCCTTTATAAACCGTTCTGCAAAGGCGAATCCGATTCCAGCGCTTCCACCTGTAATAAGAATGGTATTCCCTGAAAGATTCATGATCGTTCCTCCCCAATTCGATTTGTATAGCGGTTTATTTTTTCATCAATGCCTTGCAAGGAGTCTGTCATTAACGCAATCTCATCCAGCACGGCCTGTTTGTGTTTCTTCATCATTTCAAGCCGGCGTTCAATCGTGGTGTCTCCTTCTTGGATCCAATCCATATACTGCTTAATTTGTTTTATGGGCATTCGGGTATTTTTTAAGCAAATTACGGTTTGAAGAAGCGCCATTTGGACTTCTGAAAATAATCGCCTGCCTGCCTCATCACGCTCAATGAGTGGCAGTAGTCCTTTTTTTTCGTAATAACGCAACGTTGATTCCGGAATATTGAATTTGGCTGCAGCTTCGCTGATAGAGCAATACTTCATTTGGAGTCCTCCAAATCTTTACATTTCGATGTCGACATGAATAGGATACGACTTAAACCATGGTTTAAGTCAACTGTTAGTTTCCATGCGTGAAATTGACGTTACAGACACCCCGGTGAACTGTATCGTGACTAACGGCAAGTTTCTGTTGTGCAGCGAATGTTGACCATCGAGCTGGCACCCGAAGCGTTCGAATTTTTGAGGAAGCCTAAAAAATTCTAAAACGCTACTGACATAACGCTGTCAGTAGCGTTTTTTTATCATTGGACATGTAAATGAAAAGGAGATGATATCTAGTGAATTTGGCTTCTATACGCATCATTACTGACGACGTGGATCGTCTCGTCGAGTTCTACGAGAAAGTCATGGGGGTTGCGGCGGAGCGACCCGCGCCCGTATTTGCCGAACTTGTTCTGCCAGCTTGCACCCTCGCCATCGGCCACTCCCAGACGGCGCAGCTATTTGGCCCCGATTCCGTTGTGGGGGCCAACAATCGCACAGTCATTATCGAGTTCCGCGTCGACGATGTCGAAGCCGAATATATGCGCTTGAAGCCATTTGTTGTTGATTGGGTCAAGGAACCGACCATGATGCCGTGGGGGAACCGTTCTATGCTGTTCCGCGATCCCGACGGCAACCTTCTTAACTTTTTCGAGCCGGTGACCGAGGAAGCGATTAAACGGTTTAGAGGTAGATCGAATCCAGCGTGATTGCTGTTCGGGAATGTTGGAAAAGGAGGAGTTATCACTACACCAAATAATAAAAGACCGTCATGCCTTCTCTGGAGCGTTCGACCATTAGGTTCGCTCCAGTGCAGCGGTAGCTGACGGACTTTTTCTATATAGTCACACACGAATCTGTTAGATCAAAATACCACTCTAGGAAGGAGTTAAAGCTTTTCCATTGCGAATTGAATTTACCGGCAAAAAAATCCACCATCTGCTGGCCCAATCCTAAGCCTATCACTTCGTCTGTGTTCTTATTATAAAAAAAGCCGAACTCCCCTTCAAAGTTATCCAATGG
Organism: Paenibacillus salivarius; assembly: GCF_051307165.1. Lineage (NCBI taxonomy): Bacteria > Bacillati > Bacillota > Bacilli > Caryophanales > Paenibacillaceae > Paenibacillus > Paenibacillus salivarius. The sequence goes on along the minus strand of NZ_CP195592.1, from coordinate 5,555,404 downwards.
AATATACTCTTCAGGCAGGTTTAAAACGGCATGAGTTCTCTTCATACCTAACATATAGTCCGAAGAATTGATCATAAACCAACAAATTTGATAGATTTCACGTTTCCTACTGAAGAAAGTAGGCCCATCCTCTGCATGCAAATAAAACGCAGCAAAATCCGAACCCAAATCGATGCCTAACTTTACTAATGCGTGTTCATACTCCTCTGTAGTGTCTTCAAACCACCAGTTTTTGCTTTTACAATAATTTACTACTTTTTCCGAAAGCATCTCGACTGCTCCTCCCATACGAAATGAACTGACTAAGTTATTCCCCAGATTATATCACATCTTCGTCCTTCGTCGTCCCCGCCCTTATTTGTCCTATCACCCGCTTGCCCTAAGAGAACGTCCCAATCTACCCAGGCTCTTCGAAGAAGATTTGAGTGTAATTAGTTTCCTAAACAGTATCATAATTTGACATGATTAATGATTATTATAAACACATCAGATAGGGAAAAGCATTTAACCAAATCAAAAAAAGGAGTTTTTACGATGGCAGCTTACCGTTATCAGGATTATGCCGGCATGAACAGGGAGAAGGAAAGCTTTTGGCGGGCAGTGGAACAGGATGGAAGGCTTGACTTGACGCTATGAAGGCTTTTGCTGCAAACGACTACATTTTTGCCGTAAATGAAGCGGTAAATCACAAGAGGATGGGGAAATGTGGATTCCGGTTGTTAAAAAATAAAACTAGATCAGAGGAGGAATAAAAATGAGTATGACTATAGCACATGAAAACAACGTGAAAGCAGCATCCCGCCCTGTTGGAAGAAGGGTCGCCTATTGGACGGTCACCATTATACTCGCATTCTCAATTACATTAAGCGGTATCGGTCAACTGATGCGATATGGGGGTAATGTCGATCTAGTGACCGATATTGGTTTCCCGTTATATATCACGAACATTCTTGGAGCTTGGAAGCTGCTTGGAGTCATTGCAATTCTAATGCCAGGCTTGCCCCGGCTTAAGGAATGGGCGTATAGCGGAATCTTTTTTCTAATGACGGGGGCGGCTTTATCCCATGCGTTCGCTAACGATTACGGCGATTACGGATTCCATATCATTCTCCCGCTGTTCTATGCCGCGCTTGGCATGGCCTCCTGGGCGCTGCGTCCAAAAAGCCGCAGGCTCTAAGGGGCAGATATTCAATATAGTTAAGCGTTGGCCGGACCATTCGGCCGCCATTTTTGGAAAGGAGGCACCCAGCCGGGTGCCTCCTATTTTGCTCTGCAGAGGGTTAATTGTACGTTTTTCCCAGTCAAAGAACAAGTGTTTGCATTTTTCCTTTTCTTTTGAGCGAATCATTTGTATGATGAAAGAAACGTGAACGAAAGAGGGGCCTTGCAAACATGATCCAATTCACAAACCGCCAGGCACGGCAATTTCTGTTGTTGAAGCATGGACTATTGGGCGAGTATAAATTTAGCGGGAAGCAAGGCGTATTGGACTTTGCCCGGCAGGTTGGCTGCATTCAATACGACCCCATCGATGTTTGCGGAAAAAACGCCGAGTTGGTACTGCAGTCGCGAATCAAGGGATTTACCAAGGGGATGCTCGCCGAGTTGCTGTATAAGGATAGAAGCCTTGTCGATTATCCCGATAAGAATCTGGCCATTATCCCCGTCGAGGACTGGCCTTATTTTGAGCGATACAGGAAGGCCGCGAGGCAACATGCCGAACGCTATCCGGAAATGGAAGCGCTGGCAGAGCAAGTACGGGCTCATATCCAAAATCACGGTGTACTAAGTTCGGATGATTTGAAATTGGATGGAGATTTCACTTGGCAATCGGCCATCCACTGGAGCGGCGGAAACAATTCATCCCGATCGGTGCTGGAACAGATGTATTCGACGGGTGAGCTGATCATCCATCATAAAAAAGGAACGCGTAAATACTACGACTTGGCGAAAAATTACATACATCCAAATCTGCTGAATGCGTCAGAGCCGCTGGAGGATGAGCTTGAGCATCATAAGTGGCGGGTATTGCGCCGGATCGGCGCTGTCGGCCTTTTATGGAATCGGGCGTCGGATGCATGGCTGAATATATGGGGGTTGAAGGCAGCACAGCGCAACGAGGTTTTTCGCCAGCTATTGGACGAAGCCCGCATTGTTGCTGTTGCCGTGGAACATATCAAGGATATGCTCTATTGCCGCGTCGAGGATTTGCCGCTTATTGAAGCCGTCCTGCAAAATCCGAAGCCGAAATTCCGCTGCGAGCTGATTGCCCCGCTGGACAATTTGATATGGGACAGAAAGCTGATCAACGAATTGTTTGGCTTCGATTACACCTGGGAGATCTACACGCCTGCAATCAAACGGAAATTCGGCTATTATGTGCTGCCTCTCTTATATGGAGAGAGCTTCATTGGACGAGCCGAGATCATCGCGGAGCGAAAAACCGGAACGCTCGTTGTTAAAAACATCTGGTTCGAGAACGGTGTGAAGCAAACAACGCCATTGCGAACAGCCTTGAACCGTTGTCTCCAAAGGTTTGCGTTATTCAACGGGTGTGAGACGATGTCGACGGAGTCTATAAACTGATATTTTCTAGATCAGACTTTGGAATCATTTTCCTTGCCAGACTTGCGTGAATCGTGCGGCAATCTCTATAGTAGAGGGAACGACATACGAACGGAGTGGTAGGGAAAATGGAGAGCGAACGCGTACTTCAGCAAATTTTAGATGAAAAAAGTGAGTTTCAGCGGTTGTTTCAAATATATCTGCTATTTGAGGAGAAAGTGGAGCGGCCGAATGCGGAAGTTGTCCGGAACGCGTTAGAATCGCGATGCGGAAAAACGGATACCGTGTCTCCAGACGACACATTATCAGCGTTTGCCATAGATGCTTATAAAGTAGCTTACCAGGAGGGAGAACTGCCGGCTCAGGTCATGATGGCTGACGTGACTCCGTTCAAACCGGAGACGATTACCGACCTGGAGCGCACCCAGTTTTGGACGATGCCGGATGCGGAGGACGTCCTGCAGGAATGTCACTATAAGCTGCTGATCAGCGATTTTATGGCGGCGGGGCTGGACTATAAATCGCGCAGTTCTTTATTGGCAGACTGGCTGGAGACTGCGGTAAACCTGTTCCCTACCTGCAAAGCGGTCTGGATTCCATCCAGCGGGAAATTGCTGTACCCGGCCGAAGTTACGGATAACCCATTCGAGGGAGCTGCCAGGTTCTTGCAGTTCGGCATGAATATCCGCTATTTTACGATTCACGGGACCGAAGACAGCTTGATCGATTCGCTTGGCCTCTTTGCGCTTGGCCTTCCGGATGTCCAGTACCATTTTCATACGTTGGATCCGAACGAAGTGTCGCAACATGCTTTCAATGTCGCAGCCTACTTGTTTGAAGCGGAGGTGCCGGTGAACGACGGCGAGACGATCGCCGGCTTGCTGGACGGGGAGATGGCGCCGGACGTGCAATGGCCTTGCAGATTTGAAATGGCGCTGATCCAGCCTTCGAGAGAAGTGATGGACGTCTGTCCGGGCGAATATGCGGCAGGAGAACGAGAATAAGGATAGGGGATGGCGAACCCAATGATTTGACGTTGAGTGTTGAATTTCGCTTTGAGGGTGACGATTTGAAAGTCATTTTTGAGAGTGGGATTACCGTACTTTAACAAAAGAGAGCAGCACGGGAGCGGCAGCCACTCGTAGTGCTCTCTTTTTCTGAACCCGGCAGTGGTTCGGTGAGAACGGCTATGATATTAAGGATGGAGGAGCCTAATTTGATAAAATATGAGATTCCTGAAATGTTGAAAAATCATGAGGACTTAATTAAAGGAACGTTTAGGTTTAGCAACGAGATTAGTTTTAAACGTGAAGAAACTAAACCTTGGGAGAGCAAATTAGGCGGCTGCCCCTACTTGAAGGATATTAAGGATTACCCGGTGGATGAGGCTGGAGAACCTATGTTGTTTATAGCACAAATAAATTTGGCGGATCTTGAAAACCTGGGCGAATTACCCGAAAAGGGACTGCTGCAATTTTATGTTGTCAATGAAGAGATGTTTGGTTTGGAAAGCCCTGTTTTAGTAAAATATATTGAAGATTTTGAAGAAGATGAAGAGCAATTAGTAAGGACTAATCCTTATGAAAATGAAGAGTATCAGATGAATCTTCCCTTTTCGCACAGTGGAAAAATGTATTTTAAAACAAGGGAAATGCCGATGTCCTCCTCACTGGATTTATTTCGTGAGACTTTTAAGCATGAGCTATCCGAAGTGGAATATGAGAAACTGAGCGAGGATTGCTACAGTAGTGACAGCAGAATTGGCGGATATCCTTATTTTGTTCAGAATGACTACATAGGTTTTGATGAAAATGATTTCCTTTTGTTGCAGCTGGATATAGAGGATGAATGCGGTATTATGTTTGGAGACGCCGGGAATTGCGTTTTCTCTATTCCAAAGACTGCTTTGAAGAATAGGGACTTTTCAAAAGTAGTGTATGACTGGCAATGCTGCTGAAACCATACCTTAATGGGGCAATAAGCGATTAGAAAGGAGCATCATCCTATGGAAGTAACCGCACAGGAAGTAGCTGAATGGATGGTCAAGGAAATCAGGTCTACGGGAACGCTATACCAGGCCGATGCAATTGAATATGTGAAGACCAATTTCGGCGAACAATTCGTATTCGTGAATGAGAATGGAAATACATCGCTGTCTAAAGAGGTGAAGAAGGCCTTCCGCAAACTCCACGGCGGCAGAATTGCTTGGGACCGCGACGGATTCTTTTGGGCTTGGACCTGAGGAGTATTATGCCGATTAATTAGCGCTGATAAGCTACTGATAACGGGTATCACAAAGTCTAAAATCACGAAGAGAGACAAAACAGAAGAGGCGAAAGGTCGGCCACGTGAGTGGTCGGTTCGCCCTTTTGTGGTCTTTTTAAAATCTATAATTCACCGGTTGTATCATACTTTAACAACTTTTGTTTACTATATATTTTTTCGAAAAGAATTCCTGTTAAATAATAAAATACGAGGCCAAAACAAATATGAATAAATGTAAATTTAAGACCAAATGATGTGAATTCATACACTAAAACTGGCAATTTCACTGTTGACCAAGCCCCTAAGAAAAATACTATATAGCGGACGCTAGCTCCCTTTTTCAATAATAGAACTGCGATTGGAAAAGCTATATAAAGGGGGCCTGCTGCTACTGTTGCTAATAATAAGGTGAATAAGACACCGTATATACCTGATTTTTCGCCCATATATCGAATAAGTGTTTCCTTCTTTACCCATTGATCCAATAATCCGACTAATATGAATATAGGGGGAAGAAGAAGCAACATGTCTAAGATACTTTCACCAGTTATATGAACTGTTTTTATAGCGATAGCTTGATTCATAAATGCAATAAAAAGTAATCCTAATAATAAAATGAAAAAGAGACGATATCTTTTTAGCTTTATCATGTCAACACCACCCAAATTATCAATGCAAATAGAAGAGACATTAATATGGAAGAAATATTTCGAGCATAAGCAAAGCTTTTTCCAAAAGTTTTTTGCTCCATAGATAACGTCACCAGTCCTACAGACATCATAGTCGACATTAATACGGCTACTTGTGGAAGGGCGGCTCCATTTTGAACTAAAGTATGCCCGAGAGGAAAGACTATAAAGCTAGGAACTAAAGCAATTGAGCCAATAATTGTAGAATAGACGATACCTATAAAACCAGAATTTTCACCAATAATTGAAGAAATGAATGACGGTGTCAATAAAGATAATGCCAGCCCAATAAATAACATGATTGCTAATAAATCCGGTATAACATTCAGAAACATTTTCCATGATTTTAATAATGCCGTTTTTGTTTTGTGTTTGTCTTTTATGAAGGAAATTCCCAAATATATAATGGCTATACTATAGAGAATAATGCCGCTAACCATTGTTTTGAACCTTCCACTTCGTATATTTCTCTTGAAAAAATGCTAAATTTCTCATTTTTTCTTCAATATCTATGTGAAAATCCTTCAGTCTTTGCTTCCCAATTGTAGTGATTTTATACATCCTTATCGGTTTGTCTTGAGTAGATGTATTCAAATAAGATTCAACAGCGCCTTCTTCCTCTAATTTTTTTAGTGTCCGATACAATATGGCACTATCAATGGGGTTGATAGGAAGCTCTTCCTCACATTTCTGTAGAAGTTTCCCCCCGTAGTTATCTCCCTCTGCTAAAAACAGCAAAAGAAATGCACCTGTATGTCTCCCTGTATGTTTCATAAAAAATACCCCCCTTAATTTAATGAAAGTAATTTGTAGAACTGTTATTAACAGTTTGGTGTTAATAGCAGTATACTGTCGATAACAGTATGATGTCAATCAATGTTTTTATTGCAGCTGGATATAGAGGATCAATGCGGTATTATGTTTGGGGATGCTTCGTGAATGAGAATGGAAATACATCGCTGTCTAAAGAGGTGAAGAAGGCTTTCCGTAAACTCCACGGCGGCAGAATTGCTTGGGACCGCGAAGTGGCGAAACAGGGGAGCTATACGCGCGCCGCGGAGGTTCTAGGATATGCTCAATCCACGTCACGACGCAGATTCAGAGACTTGAAGAGTCCTATGGGGCGGTTCTCATGGAACGCTTTGGGCGGAACATGAAGCTGACGCTGGCTGGAAAGACACTTTTGCAATACGCCAACGAGATTCATAGAATACACGAAGAGTCGAAAGAAGCCGTATCCCGGCAATCCAAAGGAATGCTCTCCATCGGAACGGTCGAGACATTGGCGGCTTTTTATCTTCCACCATATCTTGGTGCGTATCGAAGGGATTTCCCGGACATCAATGTCATGATTCAGCCGGGGAATGAACCTGAGATCATCCAAGCGGTCAAAGAAGGGGAACTGGACTTCGGAATTATTCTAGATCTGCCGTTCGCGGACGAGGAGCTCGATATCCACGTTCTGAGGGAAGAAGCTTTGGACATCCTCGTCAGTCCGGACCATAAGCTGGCGGGGCAAAATGAAGTTCGCATTGGGGATCTCGAGAACCTCATTGATGAAGGATAATTGGAGTTGTTATAATAGTCGTATGTCTACCCAAATAAACACGACCAAATTATATATGCCTGCGCTCCGGTCAAGGGCGGTTATACGCCAACGGTTAACTGAAAGACTAAACAAGGGTCAGCACCGCAAGTTGACCCTAATTTCTGCACCGGCGGGCTATGGCAAAACGACGTTAGTCTGCGAATGGCTCGCCGGTTGCGAACGGCCGGCCGCATGGCTTTCGCTAGAAGAAGGAGATGCCGAAATTACGCGCTTTTTGACGTATATGATTTCCGCTCTTCAGACCCTATCGGAGAATATAGGAGAAGGCGTTCTCTCTGTACTCCACTCACCTCAACCGACACCGACCGTATCCATCCTGACGGCTCTTCTGAATGAACTTTCGACCATTTCGTTTCCTTTCATCCTTGTCCTTGATGATTATCATGCGGCCAGTTCAAGAGAGGTCGACGAAGCTATATGCTTCTTGCTGGACCACCTTCCCGCACAAATGCACCTTGTCCTAACGACCCGCGAGAACCCTGCCATATCACTGCCGCGATTGCGGGCTCGGGATCAATTAACCGAGCTGCGCGCTGCCGATATGAGATTTACTCTTCCCGAAACCGAAGTCCTCTTTAACCATGTCATGGAACTTAATCTCTCCACCGACCATATAACCGAGTTGCAATCACGTACCGAGGGATGGGCTGCGGGCCTGCGTTTAGCTGCGATTTCTATACAGGAAGACCACGATGCCGGTCGGCTCCTTCAGTCTTTCACGGGCAATCACCATTTCGTGCTGGATTATCTGGCGGAGGAGGTTCTGCAACGGCAGCCTTCGGCTGTACAGGATTTTTTACTACGAACCTCTATCCTCGATCGAATGTGCGGATCGTTATGTGATGACATGATTCCCCATCCTGAGATTTCCGGTAACGAAATGTTAATCGGGCTTGATCGTAAAAACTTGTTTGTTATTCCTCTGGATCGGGAACGACGGTGGTATCGCTACCACCATTTGTTCGCGGATATCCTCCGTAGACGGCTGCTGGAAAGTAGGAACGACAACGATATCTGCGAATTGCACCAACGAGCAAGCATTTGGTATGAAGGCCATGGCTTCGAGATCGAGGCGTTTCATCATGCCATAGAAGCCCGGGACATCACGCGAAGCACGCGACTGCTTCAAGGCGGCGGGATGCCGTTGCATCTGAGAGGGGCTGCTAGAATGGCGCTCGCTTGGCTGGGTTCGTTGCCATCCAAGGAACTGGATGTAAGACCGGAGTTATGGGTGTATTATGGTTCTGCTCTATTGATTGCCGGTAAACCGACGGGGGTCGAACCCAAGCTCCGAGCGGCAGAAGCTGCATTGGAAGGCATGGAGCAAGACGTCGGCGTCAAGGAATTGATCGGATGGATTGCGGCTACCCGCGCGACATTGGCCTCTTTGATGTTAGCTGATAATCACCATGGTGCGGAGTCGAATTTACAAGTGGCCGAAGCGGCCATGCAAGCCTCGCTACTCGAAGATAAGACCGATGAACTTGTAGGATTAATTACGCCTCCTTGGAATGCGGGGAAAAATGAAACAGACGCAATAGCCCAAGTTATCGTCCAATCACGTCGTGCCCTTGCCTATTTAAGACCCGATAACCTACCAGCCCGGACGGCATCCGCTTGGATGCTGGGCGTTGCCTGCCAAAGGCGGGGAGATTATGCCGAGGCTTGCGAAGCTTATAACGAAGTCATAGCCAATTGCCGAATGCTCGATCATCAGCTGATGGCGGTAACGGCCATCATCGGAATCGCCCAGATTAGAGAAGCGGAAGGGCGTCACGACCTGGCAGCAGAGCGTTACCGGGAGGCTCTAAAGCTTGCAGACGGTCTGCCGCACCCGGCAATCAACGAAGCTCAAATGGGTCTGGAGCGGATGCGCCGTGTCATCGAATCCGGAATGAAGGGCAACCGGATCGAGCCGCTTAGCCAACGGGAAATCGAAATACTGCAGCTCATCGCCCAGGGACTCTCTAATCGGGAAATCGCCGAGAAGCTCTTCTTGGCATTGGATACGGTGAAAGGGCACAATCGAAGGATTTTTGAGAAGCTTCACGTCCAAAGACGCACGGAAGCGATCGCTCGCGCCCGCGAACTTCATTTAATATGAACACTCCAAAACCACACTAAAGTGTCTACAGGCCCGATCTTCTTCGAGCTATACTGCTATTAATTAGCTAGGAGAGGAGACCAGGCATGAGGAAAATGGAGAGAGTGGTAGGGGCGTTATTTTTATTGTCGACGGGGGCATTCTTGGTGGGAAGCGGGATGTTGGATCCTGTTTTGCATCGAACGGACTTGCTGGTCAGTGTGGATTCCGACCGAATGAGCATGTTTGCAGGATGGTTCTTGGAGCTAATTAACGCCATAGCAGTTGTGGGGATTGCCATGTTGCTGCAGCCGACGCTAAAGAAATATCATGAGTCGTTTGCGTTTGGGTACTTCGCTTCCCGGGTCATGGAGTCGGCATTGTTAATGTTAAGTTTAATCGGTCCGCTCATCCTTCTCGCATTAAGTAAGCCGTCAATATCCGCAGGAGTTGCCGGTTCCGGTGACTCATACCTGCAAATGTTAGGGAATTTATCGGTAGAAGCCCATTATTTGCTATTTGATATGGCCATGCTTGTGCTGAGTTTAGGCAGCTTGTTATTTTGTTACATTCTCTATCGATCGAGACTCGTTCCACGATGGTTGTCCATGATCGGCTTGATTGGGTATACGGCCCTGTTAGCAAGCAGTTCTCTGTCCATAGCCGGCCTAGATCTTGGAGCGATTCTTTACATCCCTGGAGCGATATTTGAAATAGCCTTGCCGGTTTGGCTCATAGTGAAGGGATTTAATCCGTATACGCAAGCTTCCGCGAAATAAAATTGGATTAAGATCCTTTACCTCATTGATCAGGATTTGATGATTATATAAATATTGAACTTATGTTGGAGGGGGAAGTATGGGCATGAGAGTAAAATTAGAAGGGATCACTGTTTTGGCGCTGGATGTTGCTAAATTGACCGGCTTTTATCGTGATGTCCTGGGATTTAAGGTTATTGTAGAGGAAGAACATTACACGGAATTTGAGAATCATGGCGTTCGCCTAGCCATTTTCTCGGCACCATTAATGGCAGATAACACAAACGGTCACCCTTCTTTTGGAGAAAAGCGTAAAGGGCAAGCCTTTGAGCTTAACTTCGAATGTGATTCTCCTGAGGATGTCTACGTGATGTATGGTGATTTTGTTTCCAAAGGGGCTACCGGGATAGCAGAGCCAAGGGTAATGCCCTGGGGTCATACTACGGGCTTCTTTGCAGATCCAGAAGGCAACATTCATTCCCTCTTTGCAGTTAACCCCGTAACGGTTGAGAATACCCAATAAATTCGATGCTGACAGGGATTGATGATTATATTTAAATTTTCCCTATAGTTAAATGGGATTTTTAGGTAAAGTATAGAGAAGTAACTGAAAAGGAGTGTTGTATCAATGCTAAACAAGGTGGTCATCATTCAATGTGGGAAGTCGTTGCGAAAAGTTTAACTGGAGGAGATGTTTATAAATTATATCGAAGTTGTAAAAATCAGTGATGCATATTTACTTCCATTAGTAACAGAGTTGTATGGATTAGAAGGCTATGAAATCAAACCGGTTAAGGCACACGACGGAGGTCGGAATGTCGTTTATACGTGTGAAAGCGAGGGCGACGAAGCCAAAATATTGAGAATCGCGTTCTTAACTGACAGGAGTCGGGAAGATATTCTGGCCGAAGTTGAGTATGTGAGATATTTATTCGAGCATGGCGGAAGTGTCTCGGACGTCGTCAGCTCTCGGAAGGGGAACTTGCTGGAAGAGATCACTCATAATCACCATACGTTCTTTATCTGCCTATTTAAGAAGGCAAAGGGAAAAATGCTTGCAGATAATAACTATCGCTACCGGGAAGGAGCTCCAATTTCCGAATATTATTATAATTGCGGTAAAGTCCTGGGGAAGCTACATCAAATATCGAAAGGATATCGTCCCATTCATCGCAGGTATAGCTTTTTTGACAAATACAATGCCGACTATATCGAGAAACTGATTCCCGATTCGTTGCCTTTGCTGAAGGAAAAGCTGTTAGAGCTGCTTAAAACTTTAGAAGGCTTGGATCGGCACCGTGAGTCTTTCGGTATGATCCATTTTGATTACAACGATGGGAATTATTCGATTGATTTTGATACTGGGCAAATCACGGTGTACGATTTCGATAATTCATGCTTCGGTTGGTATATGTATGACCTGGCAGATCTCTGGACACACGGAGTGGGTTGGATACAGTTTGAACCGGATGCTGGAAAACGCAAAAAGTTTATGGATGATTATTTTGAGGCTGTCCTTGCGGGATACAGATCTGAGACCGGGATCGAAGAATCGATACTGGATAAGCTGCCTTTATTTATTCAAGTAACCCTTATGGAAAATATCGTGGATATGTTCGAGGTAATGAGAAATAACGGCGAAGAGCCGGAGTGTGACGAGGAGTTGTCATATCTCATAAAATGCATGGAAGAGGATATCCCGTATAAGGGATTTTTCCATGACATTTACTCTTGTGAAGAACCCTTTGAGTATGAAGAGCGAAAGCTTTGATAAGAGGTTACTGAAATCCACTTTGATTAGGAAGGGCCATCCTGAAAAGGGTGGCCTTTAAACTTGCCGTTACAGACAGCGCAGTGAACCGTATCATAAATAAGGGTAAGTTTTTTGCATAATTACTTGCGGGGGATTTTACAATTATCGGATTTAGGTCTCTCTAAAATCTGTAAAAATAGTGCATGGAAAGAGAGGAATAACACCTTATGACCCAAGAAGAAGTGCTAAGCGGCGGAAATGTAAACCATATCGTTCGCGTGGGGGATACCGTTCGCCGTCCCACAGGATATTGGAGTCCAAGTGTTCATGAATTACTCAACCATTTGGAGAAACAAGGATTTGATGGAGCGCCAAGATTTCTAGGAATCGATGACTCGGATCGTGAAATATTGACATTTGTTACTGGAGATATTAATCAGCCAGAACTTGAATCGTACACATGGTGGACGGACGAAACACTCGCGGGTTTTGCGCGCCCTTTACGTCAGTTCCATGATACGGCCCGATCCTTCACTCCCAGTGGTGAGGCCAAATGGCAGCTTGCATACGCTAATGATGCTGAGCATGAAACAATCTGCCATAATGATGCTGCGTTTTATAATCTTATTTTTCGGAATGGGGTGCCGGCTGCGCTGATTGATTTTGACATGGCAGGACCTGGTCCGCGTATGTGGGACATTGCGTATACCCTTTACACATCGGTTCCGCTTGGCGGTTTCGCGCCTGACTTTTCTTCGGGAAAAATGGAAGTGATGCCATATCAGCGTGAAAAAAATGCTGTAGAGCGCCGCGAGAGAATCCATCTGTTTTTTGAAGCTTACGGAATTCCCGTCCCTAACAATTTGCAGGAGTGGATTATTGAACGATTGACTGTGCTGTGCGAGACGATGAAAAACTTTGCCGCTAACGGAAACCAAGCCTTTCAAAAAATGATTGATGAAGGGCAGTTAGCTCACTATGAGAATGAGATTAACTTTATAAAAGATCATCTCAAGGATTGGGTATCGATGAAATAAAACCCGATTTAACCATCATCGGAGGAGATATTGTAGCTGATCGCGGGCTCGTCATTGGCGGGGGTAAGAGCTTTAGTTTGCTATGTACACTTCCCGATATTCCCCAAAAAATACGAAGCGGTCGCCCTGATGCAACACCAGGAAACGACCGCCGCTTTTTACGTTTTTCTTAAATAAAACCCCCATTAACACGGAGTGTTTGTCCCGTAACCCATTGCGATTCTTCGCTCGCAAGAAATAGGATGACGCCTGCAATGTCCTCGGTTTCCCCGAGTCGTCCGAATGCGTTCATATTGGCAAGCCCCTGGATTTGTTCGGGCGTTTTGCCGACCGTGAAAAGCTCGGTATTTATAGGGCCAGGCGCTACGGCATTAATCGTGATGTTTCTCTTTCCAAGCTCTTTGGCCAGTTGACGCGTGAATTGTTCGACGGCTCCTTTCGAGCCCGCGTAAAGACTGTAAGCCGGAAACATCTGACCCGCTACCGAAGTGGAGAAGTTGATGATGCGACCACCCGGATTTAGATGCTTGGCGGCAAGCTGGCAAGAAAAGTAGGTCCCTTTGACATTAATCGCGAATAGCTGGTCGTAATCCGTTTCCGTAATATCGCCAATCGATTTGATAATGATGATCCCCGCGTTATTCACCACAATATCAAGCTTTCCGAACGTTTTAAGGGTTTCTTGATAGAGTTTTTCCAACTCGCTCAAACGGCTGATATCGGCCTGTATCGCAATAGCTTCTCCGCCGTTTTTTTGAATGTTCTGTACAACCTCTGCCGCCTGATCGGAACGGTTCGCAAAATTGATGACCACCTTGGCGCCATGATGTGCCAAATCTTCGGCTATCGTCTTTCCGATACCTCTGGACGCACCGGTGATCAAGGCAACTTTACCGGCAAGCTTCTTTTCCATTGCAGTGATCTCCTTTTCTAAAATATGGATAAGGGCGCGCGTTAAGCAACCGGGTAATCCATAACGACGATTCCCTCAACAAATGGGCCCATGGAACGTAAAAAACGTTGATGCAGGGGGTGTTGAACATAATCCCGGCAAGCCTGTTGATCCTCAAAAGTAACTCGGATCCCCAGCGTAAAGCCTTGCATGTGCTCCTTTTCTTCCGTCATGTTAATCCCGGCGCTAAGATCCACGATCCCCGGAATGTTCCCTTTAAAGTCATGCGCGCGTTTTACCGCATCTTCTTTCTCCGTATCGGAAACATCGGGCTTGAACTTCAATAGCACAATATGCTCAAACATCTTTCTCCCTCCCAGGTTCTCGTTTTATATTTGATTGTTCAACTGCTTCATTTGGGAAATTTCCTTCATCCATTTCACGAAATTTTCGGCTACGAGATCAAGATGTTTAACGGTAGGCTCATCTGTCAGTTCACCCATATCATTAAACTTCTCATGAACAAGGCCGATGTACACTTCATTTCCCGGTAACAGCGGTGAAGAAATGCCGGATGCAAACAGAATGTCGCGCAGATGGCCCTGCGCTTTGACCGACCCCAACAATCCCATGGAAGACCCTACGATCCATGAGGGCTTCCCGATCATGACTCGATCGACGCGGGATAACCAGTCAATCGCATTCACCATAACGCCGGGAATGGTCGAATTGTATTCTGGAGTCACCCATAACACGGCGTCGGCAGCAGCGACTTTGCCTTTGAAGTCAATAACCGGCTGCGGCGGAACAGACTCGATATCCTGATCGTAAAAAGGGAGGTCCCGAATGTTCAGTACATCCAACTGAAAGAGATGCTGATAACGGTTTTGGATATAGCGGGCTAACTTCAAGTTGTATGATTCTTTGCGAATGCTTCCGACAATGGCAGCTACTTTCATTTTCATCACCTCAATAGTATGGTCCGAATGGAAAACAGATTCAAAAGGGTAATCGTTGTCCTATCCATTCTTGCTATTCTCCTTAAGGAGGACATAGACTAGTGTATATGGGTCTGATGAGGTTAGGGAGAGATCCGGTTATCGTAGGATTGGGAATCCTACGTTCATTAATTAGTAGGGGGCATGGAAATCATGTCGAACAGATTGGATCGTTATGAGGAATTGTCCCGTTTTTTACGCTCACGCCGTGAACGAGTGACCCCAAGGCAAGTAGGATTGCCGGAAACCGGACGCAGACGTACACCGGGACTTCGCCGAAGCGAGGTGGCTCTGCTTGCAGACGTAGGATTGGATTGGTACACTTACTTGGAACAAGGGCGTCATATCAACGTATCCGCAGAGGTTCTTGATCGAATTGCAGAAGTGCTTAGGCTAGACGAATCGGAACGCAGGCATCTGTACCATCTAGCCCGTAAGCAAATTCCCTTGATCGATACGAAGCAACCCTCTAAGGTAACGCCGGAACTTCAACGCTTTTTGGATAGCCAAAACCTGTCCCCCTCGAATGTCATGGATACACGCATGAACATCATTGCCTGGAATGAGGCCTACTGCGCATTGAATGGGGATCTCGCGGCTATGTCGGATAGGGAACGAAATTTTGTATGGATGACATTTACGTCTTCCCGTTTCCGCTATGTCAAAGGCGACCAATGGGAACTGCATGCCAGGCGGATCGTCGCTAATTTCCATGCCGGGTATGCGCGTCACGGGGACGATCCATGGTGGTCTGAGCAGTTTGAGGCGCTGTCACAGGCTAGCGGGGAGTTTCGGGAATTTTGGGATTCCCACGAGGTTCTTGATACCATGGATGCTCCCAAGACGCTGCATTGTCCGAATCTTGGGAAATTAAATTTTGATCTTGTATCGTTTCAGTATTTGAACGATTCAAATTTGACCGTTTCCATTCATGTTCCCCATCAAGACGGCACAGTGGAAAAAATGCGGCGGCTGTTAATCGATTATGAGAGCCAGAAGACAGAGTCGCTTGAATCTTCTCAAAGAGTTTAGTAAGAGGCAACCGGCTTTTATAGCATGATTTTGTGACTCGGTGCAAAATGAAACGGACTAGCGTAATATCGAACGCTAGTCCGTTTTTGTTTGTTCATTTTTCTCCTTTATGAGCCGTTTTCGCTCCACATGGGCCACTCCCCATTGATGCAAGGTTTCCAACACCGGGGATAGGCTCATGCCGTACTCCGTGATGGAGTATTCCACTTTCGGCGGGATTTGCGGATAAATGACTCGCTTAACGATCCCTTCCTCCTCCAATTCACGCAGGTGGAGCGTAAGCATCCTTTGCGTGATGTCTGGCAGCAATCTTCTTAGCTCGTTGAACCGCAAAGGTTTACCTTGCAGCAAATGATAAAGGATGATCGGCTTCCATTTGCCGACGATCGAATCCAGCGCCGCAACGAATTGGCATTGGACAGGGTTCTTTTGCATACGCTGGCCTCCTTTACGGTACCTTTTTTAATACTATACCACATTTTTGTGCCTACTTACCATAAGTAAGTATATATAATATGATCAATCTAGAATTTGTATTTCACTTAATAACAGAAAGGAAGTTTTGATGATGGCAACTGTACTGTATATCACCGCGCATCCCCTTGATCCTGAGGAATCTTATAGCCTCGGGGTAGGCAAAGAATTTATTGAAGCGTACCGTGAGGCAAATCCAACGGATGAAGTGATTCATTTGGATATGTACAAAGAGGATATTCCGCAATTGGATGCCGATGTTTTACGCGGTTGGGGAAAGCTTCGAACGGGTTCGTCTTTCGAGCAACTGTCTGATTCCGAGAAATCAAAAGTAGCTCGTCTTGAAGCAATTGTTGATCAATACGTGGCTGCCGATAAGTACGTGTATGTTTCCCCCATGTGGAATTTCTCGCTTCCGCCGGTTTTGAAGGCATATACGGATGCGACTTCAATTCCGGGCAAGACGTTCAAATATACAAAAAATGGCCCTGTAGGTTTGTTGTCCGGCAAGAAAGCCCTACACATTCAAGCTAGCGGTTCCGTTTATTCGGAGGGTCCTCTTGCACCAATTGAAATGGGGTACAGCTATCTTACCAAAATATTACAATTTTATGGAATTCAATCTGTCGAGTCCATTTTTGTTGAGGGAACGGCATCCTTGGAGAAGGCTCCCGCTATTAAAGAAAAAGCAATTGCGCAGGCTAAGGAAGTTGCCAAACGTTTCTAATAAAGGGGCGCTCAATAGAGCGCCTCTTTCCGTTCTTGTTCTCCAAGTCAGCCTTTCTTCTTGGATTTTCTTCCAACTGCAGGTGTTTACCGCAGGTATGTTCTAAATAGGCGCGTGGGTTCAAGGATAACGTCAGGCAGGCTGGGCTGTAGGCCGGACTACCAGCTCGTTCACGTCGACGTCTGCCGGTTGCTCTATCGCATAAGCGATGGCACGGGCTATGGCGGAAGCCGGGAGGGCATTGGACCGGTACGTTTTCATCAATTCCTTGGCTTCGTCGTCTGAAATGCTTTCAGCGAGCTCGGACTCCGTCACACCGGGAGAGACGAGCGTTACGCGGATGTCGCTACCAATCTCCTGCCGTAAACCTTCCGTGATGGCGCGAACCGCGTATTTAGTCGCGCAATATACCGCTGCCGTCGGTGTGACGGCGTAGGCACCGATGGAAGCCACGTTAATCATGTGACCGGATTGTTGCTCTTTCATCACGGGGAGACCCGCAGCAATGCCGTGCAGAACCCCACGGATATTGACGTCGATCATTCTGTTCCATTCGTCGACCTTCAAGGTTTCCAAAGGAGAGAGAGGCATCACACCGGCATTGTTCACTACCACATCCACACGGCCAAACCGGCTTTGCGCCAAGCGGATGATTGCCTGCATCTGACCGATATTCGTAACGTCCAGCTGTTGATAAGCGACGGAACCTCCTTCGGCTTTAATGAGGGATGCCAGAGCTTCCAGTCTTTCCACGCGTCTGGCCCCAATGACGACATGGGCCCCCCGGCTGGCGAGAAGCTTCGCCGATGCTTCGCCGATCCCGCTACTTGCTCCTGTAATCACAACTACTTTTCCATTGATTTCGGACATTGCACATTTCTCCTTTTGAATTTAAATCATTCCAGTTAATCTCATGAAAATAACATCATGATGAAAATTGCTACTTCCCGCTATTTTTCACGGTAGAGAACCATACCGGCGTGATAGAGCACCGAGTCGCGGAAGTCGCCGTCCGCTGTAAACCCGGTATCATCCACATATTCGATATGGTCGCCTGTGATGGTATATCTGCCTTGATACGCGCTCTTCCGTTTTCCTCGCGCTTCGTCGTACCGCCCGTTAGGCAGCAGCTCATGCCGGATGAAGCCGTCTTTTGTCACCCACATGCCGACATAGGGATGGGATTGTTCGTTTTGAGTACTCATTGAATATTCTCCTTCCATTGCGATTGCTGGACTGAATCCTGCCTTGTCACTCGTTTCCTACGGTTAGGATTTCCGTACCATGTATCGCATTTCTTACATGTTCATTATCGTTCCTTCGGGGAGCAAGGCGGTAGCCGGATCATACACGAAGATTGCCTAATCCTCCAGAAGAGGATAAAGTTAAGTTTATCTTATGGATAAAAAGGGGGAGGAATAGATGGATGAATGGTTCGAGAAACAACGGAGAGATTTGCTTCGGATCATCGAGAGGTTCACACCGGAGGACGGGACGCATGATACGGAAGTTCCCGGTTTGCGCTTGATTCGTGCTTCGCGGTTATCCGAGCCGGTATACTCTGTCTACGAGCCTTCCCTTTGCGTCGTGGCGCAGGGTTCAAAGGTGGTCATACTGGGAAAAGAGGTTTATCAGTATGACCCGAGCAGCTATTTGACCGCTTCGGTACATTTACCGATTACAGGGCAAGTGGTGGAGGCTTCGAATGAAACCCCGTATTTGAGCCTGCAGATCCTTTTTGACTTAAACCAAATTGTTGATGTCATTCAGGCATCCGGTGATGCCATCCGAGCAGGAAATGAGACCCCCCGGGGGTTGAAGGTAAGCCGGGTGAACGATACGCTTCTGGATGCAGCGCTGCGGCTTGTGAAACTGATCGAAACGCCGCGGGATATCCCGGTGCTGGCGCCATATGCCATGCGGGAAATCATTTACCGGGTGCTTCAGAACGAAAATAGCGCATCTCTGATGCAATTTGCCGTTTTTGGAAGCCATGCACAACGAATCGCGGGGGTCGTTGAGAAGCTTAACCGCGATTTTGCCCAACCTTTGCGCGTAGAAGAATTGGCAGCGGAGGCCCGTATGAGCACTTCGTCTTTGTACGATTATTTTAAGCAAGTCACGGGGATGAGCCCGATCCAGTTCCAAAAACAAATTCGATTGCAAGAAGCGCGCCGGCTGCTTTTCTCCGGATCGATCGATGCGGCCGAAGCTGCGTTTCGGGTCGGGTACGAGAGCCCGTCGCATTTTAGCAGGGAATATGCACGGATGTTTGGGATGCCGCCGGTTCGGGACGTACGCCGATTGCGGAACGGAAGGATCCCGATAATGGGGCAATAAGCGAGTAGAAAGGAGATGAGAATGGAAATACATCGCTGTCTAAAGAGGTGAAGAAGGCCTTCCGCAAACACCACGGCGGCAGAATTGCTTGGGATCGCGACGGATTCTTTTGGGCTTGGACCTGAGGAGGTATTGGCCGAAGTAGACCTGAGGGAAGGAATATATCCGTGAAGCGAGAATCGTAAGAAGTTGGGTATAATGATATGATGTAGTAAGCTCGGCAGTACGGGCACCTAATACAATCTAATACATGCAAAGGAAGTAAACGATCATGATCGATATCACCATTCCCACCCCTGATGTCACTATTACCAAAAAGGTTGATCCTCAGGAAAGCAACATTTACGGCTTCACCGAATTTCACCTGATCACCAGAGAGTTAGGTGGGATTTTCATGTTTTACAACGATAAAGATGAATTGTTGTTCGTAGGAAAAGCCAGAAAGCTAAGACCGCGAATCAAAAAACATTTTGAGGATTCCGTATCCCCGATCAGAATGCACAGAGACGAAGTAACGAAAATCGAAGTTTGCATCGTTGAGGATCCGGTCCACAGAGAAATTTATGAAACGTATATCATTAATGAAGGCAAGGCCAAGTATAACGAAGACAAAGTATTTTTCAGGCAGGCCTAAATGACAAGCAATCCTAAACAACGTTACCGTTTCAGTGAAGCACCGATCTGGAAAGTCCAGCGGGAATATTATGAAGAGAAGGGAACGAAGGCCTGGAATAATGACCAAGTTCCTCAATATATAACGAGTAATCCCATGATCGCTGCTGCCTATGCAGAAATGATCTTTGGGTTTCTACAAGATCGAGCGAATAAGGGAAATGGCTCTGAGCCAGTGTCTATTGTGGAGCTTGGCGCAGGAGCGGGACGTCTTGCTTTCCATTTGTTAATCGAATTGTGTCAGTTAATAGATTATGCGGGGATCCCGCTGCCTTCGTTCCGCTATATCATGACGGATTTGGCCATGGACAATGTTATGGCATGGAAGGGGCATCCCGCGTTTCAAAAGTTTATTGCCGAAGGGTTACTGGACTTTGCGCGATTTGATGCGGTGCATGATTCCGAACTGAACCTCATTGTATCAGGCACAACGATTCGTGAAGGAGATTTAAAACAACCGTTAATCCTTGTTGCCAACTACTTCTTCGATAGCATCCCGCAAGATTTGATTTACATTGGCGACGGTAAAGTTTATGAAACGGATGTCTACGTTGAACAATCCGAACATCATGATTCACTTAAACCAGCAGAATGGTTAGATCAAATCACTTTACGCTATGAGCATCGACGTGCGCCCGAGTACGAACATGAAACCTATCCTTACCGCAATGTAATTTCCACGTATCAGGAACAACTAGAAGACTCGCATATTTTATTTCCTTCTGCGGGTCTCGCTTGTCTAGAGCATTTGAACCGGTTATCCCAGTGTGGATTTCTATTGATCACGGCAGACAAAGGAGATCACTTGCTGGATAGCTGGAAATTTGCAGAACCACCCGAGCTGATTTTACATGGAAGCTTTTCCTTAACGGCAAACTATCACGCGATTAAAGCTGTCTATGAACAAAAAGGAGCTGCGGCGTTATTCCCTCCGCATCATTATAAAAATATTAATGTGGGCTGTATTCTCCATCTGGATAAACCAATGGATTATCACAACCTGCGATTAGCTTACCGTCGTTGTATTGAACGCTTTGGTCCTGATGATTTCTTTAGTATGAAATGGTGGGTGGACCGCAATCTGGATAGCATGGGGCTGCAGCAAATCTTAAGCTTTTGGCGTTTGGGCGGCTATGATGCGGAATTTTTCATTCAGAGTACGAAGCGGATTTCCAACCTGTTGCCTGAATCAAATGAAGACGAAAAGCAGGATTTGCTTAGGGGCATTCAACTGATGTGGTCATCGTACTACGTCATGGAGCAGCGATATGATCTGGCGCTCGATGCCGGATTGATCCTATTCGAGATGGACATGTACGAACACTCCAAATATTATTTGGAGATTTCGGTACACGAAGAGCAAGATGAGGTCGTATCTACTGTATTTTATTGTCTAGCCATTTGCTGTTTCGAGTTAGACTTAGTTGAAGACGCCAAGAGGTACTTACAAAGGTTGTTGGAACTTGAGCCTGAAAACGAAGAGGCATTGGCGCTGATGAGCCTCTGATACGGGTATCTCAAAGTCAAAACCACGATAGAAGGCTGCCCTATTGACTCGCAAGAGTAAATCGGATACGTGGGCATGTCTGATAAGCGAATCGAGCATATTCTGAAAGGCCGCTAAAAGATGCTCCATTTGAGAAGAGAACAGCCTGCAGGCTGTTCTCTTTGTTTATGGGCTTTAGCCCGGTGCGTCGCAATTCCTTCAAATGCGTTTCTAACTAAATTTGGGCGGGCGGATTTAATACCTTGCATTATAGAGTAATCTATAATATAAATGAGTTACAGATGTTTCCAACTCCTTTATGGTGTGGAGGTGAGAATGTGGAAGTTAATAAAGAGGTATTAAAAGGTCATATAGACACGATCATACTCTCCCTTTTGTGCAACAAAGAAATGTATGGATACGAACTTGCCAAATCCGTACGGGAAAAAAGCAGCGATCAATTCGAATTGAAAGAAGGCACACTGTACCTGTCACTGAAACGGCTGGAAAAGAACGAGTGGATTTCTTCCTACTGGGGTGACGAACAAGGACCCGGCGGAAGAAGGAAATATTATAGAATCACACCCTTGGGCGAAGAAATCTTCCAACAAAAACGATTGGAATGGCGATTCATCAAGGGAATTATTGATTCATTTTTGGAGGGGGGAGATAGGAAGTGAAGCAAATCGAAATCTTTGTCGATTCTGTCTATCAGAATGCGGGTGGAAACAAACAAGAAATTAACGAACTAAAGGCTGAAATGAGAAGCCATCTTCTTGAAGCGGTACACGAATTGAAAGAAGAAGGAAAATCCGAGCAGGAAGCCATTCAGCTCGCCATCGAACGTTTTGGCGGGGAACAGGAGATGCGCTTCGAAATTTCCCGGCTTTATCAAAAGCAAAGACTATTTGCAAAAGGAGTGTTGTTTGCAGCTATAACGGCACTTATCGTCTCTATAATTTCGTTTCAATTCGTGTATCCGCGAGATTATTTGAGCAGTAATGACTTTCCCCATCGTATTAATGAAAAGATCATCGACAGCTTACAAGGCCATGAATCAATTACTGAAGAAGTAACAAAGGAACTTGAGTCCATCGGACAAAGCAATGGAAGGGTAGATAAAATAGAAATTTATAATACCCAAGGTTTAGAGGGGGATGATTTATTTTATTCCTTGGAGAATTCTAAACCTGCGTATTCTTACTCTAACGATGTTAATACGCCAAGATGGCTTTGGGCCGGGTATTACCAAGGTGGTAACGGAATCGGAGATTGGTTTGTTTACACATCGGCCTTCGGTTATTATGTAATCTCCATTTTGATTCTCGTAGCGGGAATCGCGCTATATTGGGCTTTATTCACAATCTGGGCAATTATCTATGCATTTCATACAACAGGGAAGGCGAGTGTCGTATGGACGCTAACATTTTTGTTTTTTAATATTATTGGTTTCGCAGGTTTCCTTTTGACTAGAAAGTTTAGAAACGGCGCAATGCAAGAATAAATGCAGCCAGAGAAGCCAGGGAAGCGATCGTCCGCACATGGTTCCAAGCTACCCAGCGGGATAAATAGTGCTGCCAGACTTCCGCTCCTTTGGCACTGTCTGGATTGACGGTGGCAAGTGCATTGTTAAGAGGCACGTTAAAGACGATTGTGGCGAGAAACGCACCGACGAAATAGAGCAGGCTGCCGATCAATAGGTATATTACGCCAGGCGTATTCAACCGATAAAGGGATACGCCTGCCAGGATGAGAGAGGTAAGTGCCGTTCCCATGAAAACGAAACTGAAAAGCGTTTGCAGGATGGTCGCGTTGATGGACTGCATTGCGGCAATTCCTTGCGCCGCCGGGAGCCGGGCAAGCGCGGCCATCACGAAGGTTGAGAAAGCAAAGAAAATGCCAGCGATCAACCCCGAGCCGAGCGCGGAGACATAGGTGAGGCCGATCATCCAATTAACCATGAACATTCATCTCCTTTTTAACCCTTCGATTTCTTACAGCCCCAACTAGCATAGGAATGGAGATCAGAAGACTGATTACAACCGGAATAATAGAGCCCTCGAGTCCAAAGTCGCCCCCTGTGAGAAGTGCGGGACCGTTCACCGTAACCGTAAATAGACCGGCAGCAGGGTGTCCGGAAACAGGGATGCCAAGCAAGCCTTCGACGGCATTCCAAGCAAAATGCAGTCCCATGGCAAACCACAAGTTCCTCCGCCACAAGAAAGCGGCTCCGAGCAGAACACCTGCTTCCAGGGCAATGGCGAACCCGCTCCATAAGGTTGCCCCTGAATTTCCGAGATGGGCAACTCCAAAGAATAGGGAGGTCACAGCAAGGGCGAGCGTTTTCCCTCCCATTTTATCAATGGCTTGAAACATCAGTCCGCGAAAGATAAGCTCCTCGACAACGGCGGCTGCTAAAGCTGGTGTAATAGAGGATATTAGAACAGAACTCATATCCGCAGAACTTGCCCACTGAAAGGAGTACCCTCCCAGAGCCATAATAATTAAAGCCGACCCTATGATAAAAATGGTCCCTGTTAGTACGCCCAGAACAGTTTCCATCCCTGCGCGGTGTCTCGATATTTCCGGAGTGGACCGCCGGGCCAAGTATGTCTGCGTGAGCTTATATACCAAGATGGCCAGACAACCCATCACTAGTGTAAAAATGAGGGAAGCTATACCTTCTGCTTGCTCTGTCAGCTGCCGGAATAACGTATCTATGAGAATAACTCCGATCGCCCCCGCAACCATCCAGACGATGGGAAAGCGCCAAAATAAACCCCATGCACCTAACTTCCTGCCATCCTGCAGCAAATCGTTATTTCCAGACATCTTTTTCTTCATGTCTCACATCGCCTCTTCCGTTGTTTGATGCTATGAGTATAGGCGGAAAAAGTCACAGAGAGACAGTGCGCTTTAGTCATAATATTTTTAATGATCCATCATTCCCGAATCCCGGGCTTTACGGGCGGCTTCCCGCCTTCCTTTCACGTTAAGCTTCGAATAAATCGTTGAGATATAATTTTTAACCGTTCCTTCGCTAAGATACAGCGCCTCGGCAATATCCTGATTACGCAGGCCGGCAGCCAGCTTATGCAACACTTCAATTTCACGGCCGGAGAGCCCGAATTCATTATTTTTCGGGGGGCTGGCATTGTTCATGTTCTTGATCATTTTACTCGCCATTTCCTGCGTAATTAAAGTTCCTCCCGCCTGAACCACCCGTATGCCTGCCGCCAGGTCTCTGGGATGAATGGCTTTGAGGAGATAACCTTCCGCACCATGGCTTAACGCCGCCAACACATATTCTACTTCTTTATAGGAGGTCAGCATGATGATTTTGGTTGCCGGTACTCGCTCCTTAATCAGAGCCGTTGCGGCAACGCCGTCCATGATGGGCATGTTGACATCCATCAACACCACATCCGGCTTAAACCGCTCGCAGCCTTTTACGGCTTCTTCTCCATTCTTGGCTAAACCGACAATTTCCAAATCCTCTTCCATGGACAGCACGATATGTAAGCTCTCGAGAATTAACTCTTGGTCATCGGCAAGCAGCACTTTAATCTTCGTCATGCGGTATCACTCCTTTCAGCGGGATTTCGCATCTAACTTCGGTCATAGCTGGAGTTCCCTTCCCGGATGATAGCAGCAGGCTGCCTCCCAGCCGCTCAACCCGATGCTTCATCGTGGTCAAGCCGAAGCCATAATTTAAGCTGTCGATCGGTATACCGTTATTTTGAACGGACAAATGCAGATGGGTCTCAGAATATGTAAGCTCCAGATGCAATTGAGATGCTTTTCCGTGTTTTAGTGCATTTGTAAAAGACTCCTGGATGACCCGTAGGACCGTTTGCCGTACATCAAAACGTATGGTTCGCTCCGTCTCCGGCAGACTCAAAGTCAAGTCTGTATCCGTGTGCTCCCGGAAACGGATCGCAAGGGATTCAACCTGTCGGACCAGACTGGATTCCTCTTCTTCCCCCATCTCGTGCACGATGTTTCTCATTTCGTCCAGATTTGTCTCAGCCAATGCTCTTAAGCGGATTAACCGGTCTTTGGCCTCGGCAGGCTTGCTGTCCATAAGGGCAATAGAAGCATCAAGGCTCAGGATGAGGGAGATAAAGGAATGACCCAGCGAATCATGAAGCTCCTTGGACATGCGGTTACGTTCTTCAAGCAACGTCATTTTCTCGATCTCGACCGAGTAATGAGTTAGCAGCTTATTTTGCTGTTCCACTTCGGCTACCAGTTTATTTTTCTGATGATACGCATTGGCGACGAAGCTTGCCCACATCCCGATGAAGCAGAACAGCAGATTGTCTGTTCCGATACTTAGGGCTTGCTCCCAAGATAATCTTAAGGAAGACTGAAAGGAAAAAGGAATGGAAGCAAGCAAGGGAATGATCCAAAGGATTTGCTTGGTCAATAAGTATCCCATGGTCAGACTCGGCAGCAAATAGTCCGCTTTTGAAGTCAGATCCGGATCAATAACTGAATGGACATAATAAGAACCGCCAAGCACTAGCTCCAGGATGCAAAACCAGACTTTGTTCATCCGGCGCCCAGGAAACCAGAACAGCAAAGGGACGATAAGGGCTAAGCTCAGCCAGATCACGTTTAATAACGTTCGGTTCGAAAAGTCACTTTCTGCCAGAATCCGGGACAACAGCAAAATATAATGGTATGAACGAAGGGCGAATATTCCCCAATCCATGAAAGATAAGATTTTTTTCATAGCATCATCATACAGGAAATCCCTAAAAATTGGGTAAAATTTTTGGGATTTCCGTGCCCTAGAAATAGGATTGACAAAGGGAAAATGGAGGAAATTATACGAAAAGCGGCGTGATGTTTGCAATCGACCATTATGTGCTGATCTTCGCGATTTTTCCGATTATCGGGAACTTTGTGATCGGCAAGAAGCTGAATCATATTCGCAGACATAGCACAACAGCAAGCTGTTCGGCAGGGAATATCCATTTTTATATTGAAATCGCTACCATAAAGTGGTTAGGGTATAGTTGAGGTGAATAATTATGGATAAAAAATGGCTATCTTGTGTGGCTGTACTCCTAATCATATTACTATTGTATGAATTTATTGGATTTGCACATCAATCCGGTACGATGAGCAGCATTGTTCAGGAATTACATGGTCATCCCGGAGATTCGGGACACCGTTATCACATCGTACTAATTGAGCAGGAACGTTATCATCCTTATTGGGAAATGGTTGAGAAGGGTGCAGAGAAAGCCTCGGAAAGGTATGGAATAGATATCGAATTTACCGGTCCGGTTCGCAACAATATGGACGAGCAGATTAATTTACTGGAAAAGGCGATTGCTGCCCGAGTGGATGCAATCATTGTCCAAGGCCTGAATGAGGATAGGTTTACTCCGGTCATCGATAAAGCTGTACAGCGTGGAATTCCCGTTATAACTATTGATACGGATGCTCCGGCCAGCAAGAGACTCGCTTATGTAGGTACGGATAATGAGGCGGCCGGCGAAAGCATGGGTCGTCTTGTTGTAGAAACTACGGGCGGATCCGGAAAAATAGGCGTCATTATCGGAAGTGAGCTTGCGGAGAACCAGCTGCAACGGCTGCAAGGGCTAGAAAACATTGTGAAGCAATACGAGGATCTGGACATTGTGGATGTCCGTAGCTCCAACATTTCACATATGGAGGCGATTCAACAAGCGGCGGGCATGCTGGCGGCGCACCCGGACATCACGATCATGGTTGGTACTAGTGCAACAGATGCCCTGGGCGTCCTTCAGGCCGCGAAGAGCTTAAAACGGGATGATCTTACGATCATTGGATTTGATAATGAGGAAGAGACGCTTGACGGCATTCTTAGAGGCGAGATCAAGGCGACTATAGCACAACAGCCATTTTTAATGGGGGATACCGCAGTCAAACTGCTTCATGAGCATTTTCAGGGAAAAGCCTTGCGGTCTGAATATTATACAGAGGTAATGGTGTTAGATAAACACAATGCCCAGAAGGGAGAAGGCCTGTGAGTATCCGCCAAAAGCTGTTGGTTTGTATTCCGCTCCTTGTGGTCTTGATGAGCACGGTTTCCTTTTTCCTGTTCCAAAGCGGGAAGAATGTGCAGGAGAGCTATCATTTAATGATGAATCGTATCTTGCTGTATAAAGAAGTGTCCTATGAGGTCGGGGAAATTATGCGTTCGATGAACCGTTTTATTATTCAAGTCGATGCGGATAGCTTTCCTGAAGTGGAACAACACCTAAGCGGTGTTCGGCGGCTGAGACAAGAACTCGATGGGTTGGAGACGATCGGCGGCAGCGATCTGCCGCTTGTCAATTATCGCAATATTATTGATACGTTTTTGGAGCAAGTAGAGGCTATGATCGGCAAGATCGACGATCAAGATTCGAGTACGATGGCAGGAGCTTACATTGAAGCGGAGAAGACCGAGCGCTTTATACGCGAGGAGGCTCAGGGATTAGTCGATATCGAGCTCGATCAGTACAAGCCGATTTATCAGGAGATTATGTCTACCACGGACAAATTGAATACGCTAGGGACGCAACTGGTTGTTACGGTTGCAGTTCTAAGCATTATTCTGGCCATATGGCTGTCGAATAGTATAACGGGGCCGATTCGGCGGCTGGTGGCCACGGCCAAGTTAATATCGAAGGGGCGGATGGACACCAAGGCACCGGAAAGCATTAACAATGATGAGATTAGCATCTTATGCCGAACCTTTAATGGCATGATCGATAATATTCAAAGCTTAATGGCGGATAACATCAAAAGTTTGGAGAAGGACCGCCTGGTTAAGGAGCTGGAGCTAAAGATGCTTCAGAGCCAAATTAATCCGCACTTCTTATTTAATACTCTTAATGCGATTACCAAGCTGGCATATATCGAGGGAGCCACCGAGACAAGCTATCTTACGGTATCGGTATCCCGGCTATTGAGATATAACCTGCAAAAGCTGGACCAAGCGGTTCCGCTGCGTGAAGAAGTCGAACATGTGACCGAGTATATCAACATTCAGAGGGCGCGGTTTCGTGACCGGATTTCTTTTGTCATGGAAGTTGATGAGAGAGCGCTGGATGTAATGGTTCCATGTCTGACTCTGCAGCCTATTCTGGAGAACGCATTCTTACATGGGATCGAGCAGATGGAGGAGGGCGGCGAGCTCAGGCTTACCATTCAATATGCGGATGAAGGTGTAGGAATTGAGATACGGGATAACGGCGCGGGTATGAGCCAGGAAACTGTGGAGCTGCTTCTCCGGTCCTTCCGGGAGGAATCCTCCAGCTTTGGCAGGAGAGGCCAATCTACTGGACTAGGGACGCATAATGTATTCAAAAGACTGCATTTATTCTTCAACGGGGAGCAGAGCATCGAAATAGATAGCGCCAAGGGGAAAGGGACCGCTATCTTCCTCAGAATCCCCTTTCGTACGGTAACTACATGACAAGAAAGGATGATGGCTCATGTTCAGCTTACTTATCGCGGATGACGAAGCGCTGGAGCGGGAAGGTCTCGAACTGATGATTAGGCATCTTATGCCGGACACCTTTCATTTTCTTCATGCGGAAAACGGAAGAAAGGCCATTCAAATTACGGAAGAGGAGCGGCCTGATTTTATCTTTATGGATATTAAGATGCCAGGCATTCAAGGGCTTGAAGCTGTACGTCATATTGCCGACATAGCTCCCTCAACCCAAATTGTGATGATCACGGCTCACGATTACTTCTCCTACGCGAAAGAGGGCTTGACTCTAGGAGTCAGGGATTATCTGCTTAAACCGGCAAGACCGGAGGAAATACTCCATGTATTACAGCTGTTAATTGCGAAAAAGGAAGAAGAGAAACGTGTGCGTAATGAGCAATTAGAGCTTCAGGAGAAACTGTCGCAGCTGATTCCGCTTGCCGAGAACGAGCTCTCTCTGATGCTTATGCTGGAGTCGGTGCAGGAGGTGGAGCTTGAACAGCTTGCTAGTCTGTTGGATATACAGTGGTATAAGGGTTATGCGATGGTATTATCCTTTTTCTTGAAATCCAAAAAGGAGTGGGACGAATTTCAACTGCTCAAGCGGGACATTTATGAAGCGGTTAAGCAGTTCACGAAGCCCAATCTGTCCCCGATTGTCGGGCCTATCGTTGGACATCAGATGGCTTTATTCATTCCTCTTCCACCCGGCAGGCACGGTTATTCCGAGCGCATTACTTCCCTGGAATGGGGTGAGCGTATCAGGGGGATTATCGAGGAGAGATTCCAGTTGTCTCTTTCCATAGGGATTGGATCGGTCCAGGAGGGCTGGGACGGGGTCAGCCGGTCCTACCGGGAAGCCGTTCGGGTGTGCGCGGAGGATAGCGTGCTCCTGAATGTACGGCATTACGATGATATGCTCCTAAGCTCGGGGCAGACGAAGATCTCAGTGGATGACGAGAAGAAGCTTTTGGATGCTTTGCTGCGGCATAACAAACAGGAGAGCGCAGAGAGACTCAACTCTTTGTATTCCATTTTGGAAGAGAAGAGCTTCGGTTCATTTGCTACCTTGCGCGCAGAGGTCATAGGGCTTCTGATGTTTCTGTGCCGCTCGGTTCGATCCGGTGAAGGTGCTAATCTGATTAGATCTTTGAGTGTAGTAGAGGATAGCGAGGTTCTTCGTAAAACGGCTTTATATTGGCTTGATTCCTTCATCGATGGTTTGAGGGAAGAGCGGGAGCAGAGTCGTTCACATGTATTCCGGAGGGCGCTTCTCTATATTGAGCAAAAGTATAAGAAAGATATCTCCATGGAGCACATTGCGGAATACGTGAATCTTAGCCCCCATTACTTCAGTAAATTATTCAAGCAGCATGCAGGAGAGACTTTTATCGACCATGTCACCGGGCTTCGCATTAAGGAGGCTAAGCAGCTGATTGAGCAACAAAGTCTCAGTTTAAAAGAGATCTGCTATGAGGTTGGTTATAAGGACCCTAATTACTTCAGCAGGGTCTTTAAGAAAGCGACAGGAATTACGCCAAGCGAATACCGGCAGCAAATCGAGAAGAAAAGTCCTTGTTAAACCAACAAGGATTTTTTTGTGCTTTATAACCAAATTTGTCCTGTAAAAAAAACGCAAGCGGTCTTCTTTCCAGAGGACAGCAAGGAAATGAAGATAGAGAGGAAAGAAGTGCTGCTAATGAACAAGCCGCCGAAATCACTCCCGTGCTAAGCTTTTTGTAAGCGTAACCAATTACTTTAGCTGATGAAAAGGGGAGATGAAAGAGTGAGAAAGTACGTTCAAGTATTTCG
Source organism: Paenibacillus salivarius (assembly GCF_051307165.1). NCBI lineage: Bacteria > Bacillati > Bacillota > Bacilli > Caryophanales > Paenibacillaceae > Paenibacillus > Paenibacillus salivarius. The sequence continues at coordinate 5,524,735 of NZ_CP195592.1, read as the reverse complement.
TCTAGGGGCAGCTCTGTTATTGGCATTATCACTTGCAGGCTGTGGATTGGTCTCCAATGGGGATACCGGAAATAAGGAAAAGACAGCCGCGAAAGACGGAGACAAAATTGTTATCGGAATGTCGATGGACACTTTGAAAGAGGAACGTTGGCAAAAGGACCGAGATATTTTCACCGCTAAAGTAGAAGAGCTCGGAGGCGAAGTGAAGGTGCTCGCGGCCAACGGGGACGATGCTACGCAGATGAGTCAGGCGGAGCAATTAATATCTCAGGGAGTAGACGTTCTTGTCGTTATTGCCCACAATGCTGAAGCCACAGCGCCGATTGTGGAAAAAGCGCACAAAGAAGGAATCAAGGTTATCGCTTACGACCGTCTGATTAATAACGCGGATGTGGACTACTATATTTCTTTTGACAATGTGCGGGTAGGTGAATTCCAGGCGAAAGCGGTGATCGAAAAGGCACCGAAAGGCAACATCGTCTATATCGGCGGAGCGGATACGGACAACAATGCCCATATGTTTAAGGAGGGGGCCATGAATATTTTGAAGCCTCTTGAAGAGAAAGGGGATATCAAGATTGTCTATGACCAGTTCTCCAAGGACTGGAAGCCGGAAGAGGCCCTTAAAAATATGGAAAATGCGCTGACTGCGAACAACAATGATGTTCAAGGCGTGGTTGCAGCCAACGATGGAACGGCAGGGGGTTCGATTCAAGCCTTAGCCGCCCAAGGCATGGCCGGCAAAATTCCGGTATCCGGACAGGATGCGGATTTAGCCGCCGTACAACGGATTGCGGAAGGCACCCAGCTGATGACCGTGTATAAGCCGATTAATGCGATCGCAACAGAGGCTGCAGAAATGGCAATGGCTGCGGCCAAGGGCGAAAAGATCACAACTGAAAAGACTGTAAATAACGGGAAGATTGATGTTCCTTCCGTGCTGCTCGACCCCATTGCGGTGAACAAGGACAATTTAAACGTCCTTATCGAAGATGGATTCCACAAGCTGGAGGATGTATACAAGAACGTCCCTAAGGACCAATGGCCCAAACAATAACTAGGTGCACGGGTGCGGAACCTTAGGGTTCCGCTCTCTGCTGATGATTCCTGGTCAGAAAGGGTGCGGAAATGATGCATGTATTAGAAATGTCGGACATCACCAAGGAATTCCCTGGAGTTAAGGCCCTGGACCGTGTGAATTTTAAGGTCAGGAAGGGAGAGATTCATGCTCTGTGCGGGGAGAATGGGGCCGGGAAGTCGACGCTCATGAAGGTATTAAGCGGCCTCTATCCGGCAGGAACCTATAGTGGAGAGATTATTATTGAGGGACAAAGCAGGCAGTTTCATCAAATATCGGATGCTGAAAAAGCCGGGATCGCCATCATTCATCAGGAGCTTGCCCTCGTTAAGGAGATGACGGTAGGCGAGAATATCTTTCTGGGAGCCGAGCCGTGCAGGCACGGGGTGATTCAGTGGGATGAACTGTACCATAACGCCTCTGTGTGGTTGAAAAAGGTAGGGTTGAATATTTCCCCAAACGTCAAAATCGGTCATCTGGGGATCGGACAGCAGCAGCTCGTTGAAATCGCAAAGGCGCTTTCCAAGCATACAAAAATTTTGATTCTGGACGAACCGACGGCGGCTTTGACTGAAAGTGAAGTCTCCATCCTGATGGGGATATTGAATCAGCTGCGCAGTGAGGGCGTTTCCTGTGTATATATCTCGCACAAAATGCCCGAAGTGTTTGCTCTTGCGGATTCCATCACGGTACTCCGCGATGGGCGCACGATAGCGACTCTGGATCGTAAAGAGACGGATGATGATCAGGTTGTATCCCTGATGGTGGGCCGGGAACTAACGGAGAGATATCCGCGAGTAGACCATACCCCGGGAGATACGGTGCTTGAGGTAAGCCATTATAACGTATGGCATCCTGAAAAGCGTAATCAAAGAGTGCTCCGGGATATCCACCTCACACTGCGTAAAGGGGAGATCCTTGGAATCGCCGGACTGATGGGTGCGGGACGGACCGAGTTGGCGAGCAGTCTTTTTGGGGCTTATGAAGGCAGGGCTGAGGGAGAGGTACGAATCGAAGGGAAAACGGTAAGGATCAGATCCGTTGCAGAAGCCATTAAAGCCGGGATTGCTCTGGTGACGGAAGACCGCAAACGCCAAGGACTAGTGATGGGCATGGATGTGAAACGTAATACCACGATGGCTGCGATGGGCAAGGTATCGAGGTTTGGTGTTATTAACGAGAATGAAGAGATCAAATGGGGACGCCAGTATGTGCAGGAGTTAAAGACGAAAACATCTTCGTTGGAAACGTTGGTAGGGACCCTATCAGGAGGGAATCAGCAGAAGGTTGTACTTGGAAAATGGCTGATGTCCGATCCGAAAATCCTGATTATGGACGAACCTACCCGGGGGATTGACGTCGGAGCGAAATACGAAATCTACAATCTAATGAATCGGCTGGTAGATCAGGGTGTAGCCATTATTATGATTTCCTCGGAGCTGCCGGAGGTGCTGGGCATGAGCGATCGGATTATGGTGATGTGCGAAGGGGAACTCGTGAAGGAATTTCAATGGTATGAGGCTACTCAAGAGAATATCATGATAGCCGCTGCGGGAGGTAAATAATGATGCAGCTTCAAAAGGAACTTCAGGATAGAACGGATGTCCCTGTGACCCGAAAGTCGCTCTGGAGCAGCTTGTTTGGTGAAATGGACGTTCGTGCATATACCATGGTTGGAGCGCTGGTGCTGCTATGGGTCTTGTTTGGCATTCTGAATCCTACCTTTTTAACCGCGCGAAATTTATCCAATCTATTCACGCAAATGTCCGTAACTTCCATACTGGCTATTGGGATGGTACTGGTCATTGTAGCGGCTCATATCGATCTTTCAGTAGGCTCGATCGTAGGTTTGACCGGAGGCATAGCCGCTATACTGAGTAATTGGCTGGGACTGCCGGCGATTATCGTCATTCTTGCAACTATGGCTGCCGGAGCAGTACTAGGTCTGTTTCAAGGATGGCTTGTGGCTTACAAAATGATCCCTGCTTTCATCGTCACTTTGGGTGGCATGATGGTGTTCCGCGGCGTGTTAATGGGTGTCACCGAGTCGAAGACGATTCCGATATCCGATCCGGTGCTTGGATTGCTGGGAAATGCTTATTTTGCTAAAGGGTTCGGTATCGTGATTGGCTTGCTGGCCGTGGGATTTCTTCTGTGGAGCGCCTTTAGGAAGAGAAAATCCCGGCAAAAATACGGCTTCGAGGTTGCGCCGCTCGGCGTGGATATCATTAAGGTCTTCTTCCTGTCGCTCCTGGTAGGATCGTTCGTATTCGTCATGAACAATTACAAAGGGATTCCTTTTCCTATTATCTTCGTCATTGTATTGGCGATCATTTTCTACTTTATTTCAACAAAGACCACCTTTGGACGTCATATTTATGCCATTGGAGGGAATATGGAGGCTGCACGCCTGTCGGGCATTCCTATTAAGCGGAAGACGATGCTGATCTTTGTACTAAACGGACTGCTCGCTTCGATTGCGTCCATCGTCCTGACTTCCCGCCTAGCTTCCGCGACCATCACTGCCGGCAACATGGCGGAAATGGATGCTATTGCCGCTTGCGTCATCGGTGGAACCTCATTGATGGGCGGGGCCGGTACCGTCATAGGTGCCATTATAGGCGCATTGGTGATGACTACCCTCGACAACGGGATGTCCCTTATGGGGTTGGAATCCTTCTGGCAGTACGTAGTTAAGGGCTCCATCCTGGTTATCGCCGTTTGGCTTGATATCTCTAACCGCCGTAAGGGAGTAAAATAGGACTCACTCATATAGTTAATAGGAAGAGGCTGCCCCCTAGATCACCGAAGCAAGGGGGCCGGCCTCTTATACTTATTTTAGAGAGGAGAACCACTTCGTAAGGAAGCGACTGAGAATAGAGAACATTGAACATATTGACAACTCCGATCGTTATTCCTATAATGCATAGTATAATACTAGGAATTAATTAGTTGAGGTTATGGCTCTTATGTTTAACTAAAACTTAGGGAGTGTTTAACATGGCTGATGTACATACTTTCAAGGCAACGGCACATTTACAAAATGGAGTTCAAGTCAAAACTACCTCCAGAAATTTCGAGATCACGATCGATGAGCCGAAGAGCTTAGGCGGAACGGACACGGGAATGAATCCGGTCGAAGTGCTGCTTGCCTCGTTAGGTGCATGCCAGTCTATCGTGGCAAGGGTTTATGCTCCAAAGTTTGGCGTGAAGCTGGATGACTTTCGTGTGGAGGTTGAAGGCGACATTGATCTCGACGGTTTTTTTGACAGATCCTCCGTTCGTCCCGGTTACTCCGATATCCGCTATACGTTCCGGATTCAAACCGACTCGCCCAAAGAGAAGGTAGAGGAATTCGTACAGTTTTTGGAGAGTAAATGCCCTGTAGGCGATACCATCGCAAATCCGGTAAATCTCAAGTTGGAGAACATTATCATCGAGAAGTCAGTAGAAGTATAAGCTACAATCTTATGAAGAGAGAGCAGCATGCAATGATTATTACGCGTGCTGCTCTTTTTGCTGATCATGTCACAGAAGATTTGAGTTTTTCGTCTTGGTTGTATCAGACCCGAAAGGAATGGTACACATGACAGAAAATAATACCGGGCTTCGATGGGATGTTGTCATTATCGGAGCCGGCGTTGCAGGATTAACAGCCTCTATTTATTTGGCAAGGGCAGGAAAGAATGTGCTGCTTCTCGAAAAAGGATCCTATCCGGGAGGTCGCGCCATTTCTACGGAGATGGCAGGTGCGCGCGTGAATTTGGGCGGTCATGCCCTTTATAGAAATGCCCTCCGGATTCTGCACGAGGTAGGCGTCACTGTGGAAGGAACGGCACCGAAGCCGCCTGGACTGCTTATGTTCAAAGAATCGGACGGTAGGGAAAGAGCTGTGCCGCTCACGAAACTATTACTTGGATCCTTCTTGACGTTTCATGAGAAAATTCAGCTGGTTCGCTTTTACAGCAGCCTTCGTAAGACAGACACCTCCGCGCTGCAGCATGTGCCGCTTCGAGTGTACCTGGAGTCGCATATTTCCAGTTCACGGGTGCGCAGTGTCATAGAAGCGCTAGTTCGGCTATCCACTTACTGCGACTCTCCAGATTTGCTAAGTGCGGGAGCTGCTATCGGTCAACTCCAGTATAGCCAGGTTTTGTATGTGGACGGAGGCTGGCAGACTCTCGTGGACAAGCTGAAGGAGCAAGCGCAGAAGGCGGGCGTATCGATTCGCTCAAGCTCGCCCGTCCGGGAAATTAAGGGGAGCTATCCGAATATGAGCCTCGTTTTGAAGGATGGGACACAGTTGGCGTCCAGCCACATTGTATCCACGGCCGTACCGGCGGATACGATGGCTATGCTCAATCCGGCTTTGAACCCGGACGAAGCGGCCATGTATCAGCAGCTTATTCCTGTGCGTGCAGCATGCCTCGATCTTGTGGTATCCGGGATGCCAAGGCCCAAAACAAAGTTTGTACTAGGCGCTAATGTTCCGTGGTACTACTCCAATCATTCCGCTGTCGCAGCACTCTCCGATCGCCCCGGAACAGAGGTGATCCATGTCATGAAGTATTTGCCGGTTTTAGAAGAAACGGACCCCAAGCAGGATGAACGCGAACTTCAGGGTTTTCTCGACAGCATCCAGCCGGGGTGGCGTGAGCATGTCACTAAGCAGCGCTTCCTGCCGTCTATGCTTGTGTCGCATAGTTTGGTTACTGCCGCGAACGGGGGACTCCCGAACAGATTGGGGCCTGAGGTCAAAGGGCGGCCGGGCCTCTATGTCGCCGGGGATTGGGTCGGATCCGAGGGGTTACTGCTAAACGCTTCATTGGCGAGCGCAAAAGAAGCGGCAAGATTAATAGCCAATTAAGGACACCGTTAAGAAAGGGGTACATCGTGGAGCTGGATTCTGTATACAAGGAATATAGACCTTTGATGCTATCCATGGCATATCGAATTTTAGGGTCGGTCACCCAAGCTGAGGACTTGGTGCAGGATGTGTTCGTAATCGTACAGCAGCGGGGCATCCACCTAGAGGAGGAAGGGATCCGTAACCTGAAGGCCTATTTATGCAAGATGGTTACCAACCGCTGTCTCGATTGCATGAAATCCGCAAGCAAAAAGAGAGAGGTGTACGTCGGACCCTGGCTGCCGGAGCCTCTCGTGCAGGATTATACGGACATTCCCGGTTATGCTGCCGGTGAGGATCCGCTCCAAAGAATCGTGCTGGAGGATACCATATCCTATGCCTTGCTTGTCATGCTTGAACGGTTGACCCCCATAGAGCGGGCCGTGTTCATTTTGCGCGAGACCTTTCAATATGAGTATCGGGATATTGCCGAATTTGTTAATAAAACCGAGCTGGGATGCCGTAAAATTTACAGCCGCCTCAAACGGAAAATCCAGGAGGACGGTCCCTATCACGAGGCTTCCCCCAGCCACCGTTCCGAACAGCTCATACTGCAATTTCTCCATGCGGCTTCAACCGGCGATATGGAAGGGTTATTTGCACTGCTCGCCGATGACATCGTGCTCTATTCGGATGGCGGGGGCAAAGTCATGGCGGCCATTCATCCGGTCGCATCGAGCAAGCGTGTATTCGCCTTTATTCAAGGGCTCTTGTCGAAGGGAAATACAACAGGCAGCGTGCGTCTGGTCAAGATTAACGGCCAGTTGGGTTTTGTGGTACGCAGCTCTTCCGAGCCTTTTCCGACCCTGATCAGTCTGGAAGTGAAAGAGGAACGGATTCAGCAAATGTATTTCCTTCGCAATCCGGATAAAATGAAGCATTTGAATTTGAGATAAAAGGCAAGGTTGTTGGCTACTAACACGGGGCACCCCAAAGGTGCCCCTTTTCCATTTTTAATGGCAAATGTTTTTAATGCGCTAAGCTTTCCAAATCCGGCTGCAATTTGTTCCGTAGAACATATAGCATGGTGGCACCGACAAGGAACGCGACGGCATCCGCAATGACGAGCGACCAGACTACCCCGTGGAAGCCGTTCATGTGATTGGCGATAAACAATACGGGAATCAAAGTCACTCCTTGAATCACCGACATGATTAACGCGGCGGTTCCTTGCGCCGTGGCTTGGAAGATCCCTGTGAACAACGTAGTCATTCCCGTAATGAACAAGGATAAGAACGTGACATGCAGAATATAGCTGCCCATTTCAATTAATTGCGGGTCATTCGTGAACAATCCGATTAAGTGGTCGGAAATCAGATAGACGATGACGCCGAACGCGACGGCTAAAGCCAGAATGGTTTTGATCGTAAATCCAATGGTATGCTTCATGCGTAATTTATTCGCCGTAAACGAGAAGGCAATGAGCGGCACGACCCCCTCGCATAACCCCATCAGGATAAATTCGGGAAATTGCAATAAACGTGATGAAATTCCATAAGCCGCAACGGCCGGATCCCCATATTCAACAAGAAAATGGTTAAAGATGAGCGACATCGCCCCCAAAAAGATACTCATAATAAAGACGGGAACTCCGATTTTGAATACATTGCTCAGAATATCCTTAGTGGCCTTGAACCATTTAACGGAGACGGTTAAGAATTGGCTCTTCGTTCCTATATGGAAGGCGTAGAATGCACTCGCAACCAGGTTGGAAATAACCGTGGCGGACGCCACGCCGGTCACGCCCCAATGGAAGACGAAGATGGCCAACGCATCGAGAATGATATTGACGACAACACTCAGAATCATGCCGATCATCGACGTGACAGCCGCACCCTCCGAACGTACGATATTCTCCAGCGTGAAAAATAGTATGACGAAGGGCGAACCTATCAGCATCATCGTGACATAGTCCTTCGTAAATCCGAAGGAGTCGGGCGTTGCCCCCAGACCATGAACAATGAGATCGATCAACGGGAGGCCGACGGCAATCACGATCAGACCGAGAACGAGGCTGCTGTAAAAAGCGAATGAAGACACATGCTTGACGTCATCATATTTTTTCTCTCCCAATAACCGGGAGATGAATGTCCCGCCACCTATGCCAATCAAGTTGCCCAGCGCCATAATGCTTGCGAATAACGGCAGGGTAAGCGCGAGTGCGGTTAACATGGCGGTATTGTGAAGCGTACCCAGGAAATAGGCGTTCAAGATGGAATAGATGACACTCATTGACGTGCCTAGCATCATCGGTACAGCGAAGTGAGCTACAGCTTTTGCAACCGGTGCCTTTTCAAAGTAATGGAGGTTTTCTGCATCCATGTGGATCACCACTTTCTCAAAATATAATCTAACGGTGTTAGGTTGAAACCTTACAGTGTTAGATGATAACATGGACGTATAAGCATGTAAAGCATAAACTTACACTGTTAGATAAAAGGGCGGATACCGGATGAAAAAACAGCAGCCTCAGATTTCGGAGGATAAGATTTTGGAGGTCTCGTGGGAGCTTCTTGGAGAGGATGGCATCGAGAAACTCAGCATGAGGCGATTGGCCGACAGGCTCGGGATTCAGGCTCCCTCTCTGTACTGGTACTTCAAGAGCAAACAGCATCTCTACCAGCGTCTGGCCAACCATGTGTCGAAGGTGATTCTAGAGGAGTTTCACTCCGAGGGGGACTGGAAGGAACAGCTGACAGAGCTAGCTGTCACGGTGCGGAGCGTGCTTAGCAGATATCCCTGCTCGACTCAGATCATGATGATGACGCTGCCCCACGAAACGGACATCATCCGGTTCACCAACCGTATGCTGCTCTGCGTGGAATCGACGCCGCTTGAGCAAGAACAGAAAATGCAAGTGGTTCTGACGCTTATGAATTATGTCTACAACTTCGTTCTGGACGATTATGAGCACAAGCGCAATGTCTCCGCAATTCTTAAGGAGCATGGGGAGGAGGCACTTCCGGGTGAGGAAATGACCCGTCTTCTGGAATCCATGAGCGAGGCGGATGCGGGACTGTTTCGGAGAATGTTCACGAGCGGGCTATTCGAATTAATGGGGACAGACAAGGCGTTCGAATTCGGCTTGAAGCTAATTCTGCTCGGGATCGAGCAGGTGGTCAAGGAGAAGGGGAAGTAGAATGAATAATCAATAACGGTCACTGGTTTCAATCCCGTCAAAAAAAGCCCGGGAAACCATTTCCTGGGCTCTTCGAATTTCGGAAAGCCAGTAGGGCGGACTAAGGTTTATTCCGCGAATTTCCATTCCGAAAAGATATTCATTTTTGCATAAAGTTCTTCGTGGTCGATAGGCACTTTGCTCTCAATCCACCAAGTTATCACACCAAGCACTGCCCCGATGTAAGCCTCTATTTTAATTTGCATGTCGACGGAATCTCCATCCATCGAATGATGCCGGGCCAAGTATTCCTTTATTCCCCTCCCCATTTCCCTTCGCAACAGATTTCTCAAGGAATCCCTCTCGTCGGCTAAAAGAATGGAAAACAATTTTTTATGTTTCATGGCTAAAGAAAATAATTCCCTAAAATTATCGGCTGGAGAAAAGGATGCATTGACAATGCCTTTAAATTCTTCGTCGGCAATTTGCTTCATAGCACGTGAAAGTAAATCGAATTTGTCCTGAAAATGAGTGTAAAACGTAGTTCGATGGACCATCGCCAGGTCACAGATCTGCTTTACCGTGATATTCTCGAACGGGTGTTTTTCCATTAAGTTTAACAGGGCGCTGTATAAAAGCTTATGAGTTCTTTTGACTCGGAGGTCTTCGGTTTTTTTATCGACCATGACAGATTCCTCTCCCTGTATCGTTTCTCGACATATCCGCGATTTTATCGGTTGTGGAAATTAATTATACATTATACCATTTTCCTTACAAATGCACTTTAAATATACATGTGTATAAATAAGGAGTGGATTTTAATGGCCAACTTAAGTACAAATCGTCAACTCACTGCTCTTGAACAGCAATTGCTAGACCATGCTACTGAGTTAGTTCCTTATCTGCAGAAATTCGGTACGATGATTGATGAAGAACGACATATTCCTGACGAAGTGATTCAAAAAGTTTCGGATGCGGGGCTGTTTAAGCTCGGCACACCGAAAGAGTACGGGGGCCATGATGTTAGCATCCGCGCCATGGTCGAGATTATTTCCGAGGTGGCCAAGGGGAACGGTTCCGTCGGCTGGGTCGTTCAAATCATCAACGGAAATAACTATAATGCCTCTCTATCCTTACCTCCCGACGTATTAGATTCGATCTTTAACCAGGTAGAGGAGATACGTTTTTGTTCCGTCTTGCTAGCACGTAAAGCGGTCGTGAAGAAAGTGGATGGAGGGTATCTGGTAGAGGAGGGCTTTTGGGGGTTCGGTTCAGGTTCAAAGCATGCAACCCATGCTTTATTAAACTTGATGGACGTAAATTCCATGCAAGAAGGCAAAGCAATGGAGATGATGCTGGCCGTAGTTCCGATGAATGAGGTCACGATTGTTGACGATTGGTATACGATGAGTTTAAAAGGATCCGCAAGTAACAGTCTGGAACTTAAACATGTGTTTATACCCGACAAATATGTCATCACGCAAGAAATGAATCAAGAAGATTCCTTGCCTGCCCCGTTAAAGGGGCGTGAAAGATACAAACCTTACGTACAGCATATTATCAGCATCACAACGGGAATAAGTGCAATTCTCGGACTCGCCAGAGGAGCCGTTGAATATTTTGTAGAAAAGGCACCTCACAAGGGAATTACAATGACGATCCATACTTCTCAAGCGGCAGTGGGCCATATTCAATATAAAGTAGGACTTGCGGCGATGAAGGTCGAATCCGCTCATCTCCATATCAGCCGAACCATCGACAATTTGGAGCGTCACGTGCAAAACGCAGAACCATTTAGTTTAAAGGAAATGGCACAGCTACAGACAGATATGACCTATGCGGCCATGTTGTGCTGGGAAGCCGTAGATTTGCTAATGGCGGAGAGCGGAGGGAGTGTCATTGCCGATTCCAACCGGTTGTCTCAAATATTCCGGGACATCAGAGGCGGTTCCAATCATGCGCTGACTACAGCATCGACGGGGCTCGAGCTATACGGAAGAGTACTGATGGGCATGCCTCCACAGCATGTCATGACACTAGGGGCCGCAGCTTTATTAAAAAGCCGACTAACGGAGCCGGTCCAACAATAGTCGTCCTTGTACCGCAAGAAGGCAAGATCAGGGGGGGGGCCCTATCCTGCCTTTTTGCTGTTTGATCGTATTTTCCCGCCCTATGCATGGTTGATATCTATGACAAAAAAGTATCCCAACATTATAATTGTTATATATATCCTATACAGGCACTAACCGGAGGGGCGGCATGCAATTTCAACCAATCTATGATGATGGGAAATTACTTCTACCGAAGATCGAATTAGAAATGACATCGAACCAGTCGATGGGCATTATCACGGACTTAAAGCGAAAGCAGCTTTTAATGAATCAATTATCGGATCGTTCCCAATATTATTTATTTCGGGCGGGGCAAAACGAGTACATACACTTAAGAGTGGAAGAGCTGATCACTTTTCTAATCAGAGTAACGGAGAGAGATGATCGTGTCGCTCCTTTAATGGATTATTTTGCTTTAAAAGAAGAACGGAAGGTCAAAATCAAGAATCTAAGCTCTTCGAAAAGAATGTATGTGACCTTGCTGCGCGTCTTTTTTGCGCATCAGCCCACCATTGTGTTGGAAGAGCCCTATTTTTACTTGGAAGAAGAGGACCGTCGTCATTTCAAACGGATTTTGGATGATCTTGCGAAAGAGAAGCGGATTTTAATCTTAACTTCGAATTTGGAAGATGCCATGATTTCCTGCGATGCCATTTATCGATTGAACGAGCTCGGATTTCATCCCTTGGATATTCGGGACTCGGAAGAGGATAAGCAGGAAGCGCCGGAACAGGATCGGGCCAATATCACCCTGCAGAAGATTTATACGAAAAGAAACGACAAGGTGATTTTATTCGATCCGCCTGAAGTCGATTACATCGAAAGTTTGGACGGTTCGATCCTTGTACATGTAGGTGGAGAAAATTATGTTTGTGCTTTGACGCTAACCGAGCTGGAGCAGAGGTTGAACAATTTCGGGTTTTTTAGGTGCCACCGATCCTACATCGTGAATCTGCAAAAAGTAAGAGAGATTATCACATGGACGAAGAATAGCTACAGCTTGCGATTAAATACGGGGAAAGATGCCGTGGTTCCGTTATCCCGTTCAAAATTGCAGGAATTAAAGGCACTTCTTCATATTTAATTTCCGGGGCAATATCGATCCAATTAAGCGTTCCATGGTACCATTCAGGCGGGCACAGCTACATTTCGGCGGGTTTTGATGGCTGAAAGCATGCATTTATTTATATGCTTAAGGCATCAACGCTAAGGAAGTGGTGTTCATGGATGTGATCCGAGTAGAACATATTCGAAAGAGATTTGGAAATAAGGATGCGTTATCGGACGTGTCCTTTTCCATTCCGAAAGGGGAAATTTTCGGTTTCCTGGGACCCAGCGGTTCGGGGAAAACGACGCTAATCAAGATTTTAACGGCGCAATTAAATCCGACAAGCGGACAGGCAAGCGTATTTAACCAGCCAGCCGAAATGATGCATCAGTCTGCACAGAAGATGCGCTTTGGCATTTTGACGGATAATAGCGGTCTATATGAGAGATTAACGATTGAAGAAAATCTGGAGCTGTATCGTAAGCTATATGATCTTCCCAGATCCTCGATCGATAAGGTGCTGCAATTTGTGAACTTAAACGGAGAGCGCAAAAAGAAAGTCAACCGCTTATCGAGAGGGATGCGCCAGCGTGTCATGTTGGCATGCGCCGTGATCCATGAGCCGGAATTATTATTTTTGGATGAGCCTACTTCGGCTTTGGATCCCGTAAACTCGGCACATATCTATAAAGGCTTACGCGACTTAAATGAGCAAGGGACAACGATTTTTTTAACGACGCATGATATGGCTGAGGCAGAATTGATGTGTAACCGTGTGGCGATTTTGTACCAAGGCCAAATCCAAGCCATCGGCTCGCCCAAGGAGCTAAAAAAACAGCATAGGGAAAACGTAATAAGTGTTGAATTAATCAACGGGGAAGCCTACGAGCTCCCGATCGGCGAGGGAACGGCCCATCAAATCGCCGATTGGATGAAACGAGGGGTCATTGATCGATTGGAAACGAAAGAGCCAAGTCTGGGTGATATCTTCATCAAAATGACAGGAAGTGAGTTGCTATGAGTATCTCATTAAAACGAGCCCGAGCGATATTCGTAAAGGATTACAAAGAGTTTTCGCGCAATTATGCGATTTCCATCATGTTGATTATCCCGATTATTCTCGCCCTTCTTATTCGAGGTGTAGACTCCTCTTTACCCTTAGCTTCCGTGGCTGGAACTTTCGCTACCGTTCTAAATCTTTCGTTTGTGCTGCTGACATGTTTTGCGCAAGCCTGCCTGATCGCGGAGGAAAAGGAGCGTAACACGTTAAGATCCTTAATGATGACGCCGGCCACGACCCTGGACGTTTTAATCGGTAAAAGCAGTCTGGTCTTTGTCATGTCTGCCGTCATGCTGGCTATTTCTACGTTTATATTCGGGTATGAGCCGGCCAATATGTGGGCTTTTGTGATGGCCGTTATTCTTTCGATCATTCTGTACATCGCGGCCGGAACGATCTGCGGTTTATTCTCCAGGACGCTGCTGGATGCATCGTTATCCATACTTCCTGTGGCATTCGTATTTACCGGGGCGCCTTGGGGAGTGTTTCTGGCGGATGATTATCCGATCTTCAAAGTGCTGGATTACGTACCGAGCAGTCAGCTTATACATTTAATGAGTATACAGAGTACAGGCTTTACGGCGGGAGATGTGTTAAAGCCCCTCCTCATTATTTTGGCATGGGCGGTTGTATTAACGATGGTGTCCGTTGTTTTGTATCAACGACGGTTGAAAGATGAATAGGAAGGAGGGAACCCATTCCGATGAATTTAGCCGTCAAGCTAATGCGAGAATTCAAAGACCGCGATAACAAGCTTAGGCTGAATGGTTATCGGGACAAAGCGGAGTTCATCCGAAAACGGAATTTGGATGCTTGGGACGATCAGCGGCTGCAAGCGGAATCTCTCCGGCTGAGAAAGGAAGCAAGATCGGGTACGCCTTTGGACGAGCTGCTTGTCGATGCTTATGCGCTAGTCTGCGAGGCAGCGAAGAGAACGCTCGGATTGCAGCCCTACGATGTCCAGATCATGGCTGCCATCGCTCTGCACGAGCGATTTCTGATCGAGCAGCATACCGGCGAAGGAAAAACGCTCTCTGCGGTGATGCCTGCTTATCTCAATGGGCTGACCGGCGAAGGCGTTCATGTGCTGACGTTTAACAATTATTTGGCTTGCAGGGATGCGGAGTGGATGGGCCCGATCTATCGATTCCTCGGGTTGACGGTAAAATCGGTGCAGTCGGGCATGAGCTTGTCCGAAAAACGGGAAGCGTACGCCGCGGATATCACCTATGTTACGGCTAAAGAGGCTGGCTTCGATTATTTACGCGATACGATCGCACTGGACGAAGCCGACACCGTGCATCGTGCTTTCCACTACGTCATCGTCGATGAAGCGGATTCGCTGCTTCTCGACGAAGCGCGGGTGCCGCTGGTCATCGCCGGCGAGCCGGACTCTTCCGAAAGCGACGGCACTCTCGCAGAAGTGGCAAAGCTGCTTAAGCAAGAGGAGCATTACGATTTTGACGAGTTCCAGCGGAATGTGTATTTGAATGAAGCGGGAGCTGCGAAAGCGGAAGAACTGCTGGGATGCGGCAATTTGTACGAAAGCCGTAATAGTGATTTGCTAACGTCGTTAAATTGCGCGCTGCATGCGGAAACGTTATTGAAAAAAGACGTCGATTACATCGTACGGAACGGCAAAATCGAGTTGATCGACGAATATACCGGCCGCGTGGCGGAGAACAGGCATTTGCCGGAGGGGCTGCAAGCCGCGCTTGCGGCCAAAGAAGGGCTGGAGCTGAAGGCCGGAGGGAAGGTTCTCGGCACGATCACCCTTCAACACTTCCTTAGCCTATATCCGAAGATTTGCGGAATGACGGCGACCGCGCACGTCTCCGCCATGGAATTCGAAGAGATTTACGCGCTGCAGGTTGTGCAAATTCCGCCGAACCGGCCAAACCTGCGGATCGACCATCCGCACCGGATTTATACCCATAAAGAAGCCAAGTTTAAGGCGATTATACAAGAAATTTCGTCCGTTCATGCGACGGGACGTCCAATTCTTATTGGAACGGCAAGCGTGGAAGAGTCCGACATGCTGGCGGAGGCGCTCGCGGCTCTTGGCGTACCTTGCCATGTTCTGAATGCCAAAAACGACGCGGAAGAAGCCGAGATCATCGCCAAAGCGGGAGAACTCGGTGCCGTGACGGTGTCAACGAATATGGCGGGACGCGGCGTCGATATTCGGCTCGGCGGGGGCGACCCTGCGCAAGCGGAAGTTGTCGCCAAGCTGGGCGGGTTGTATGTGATCGGTACGCATCTGCACGAAAGCGTACGGATCGACGACCAGCTGCGCGGGCGTTCCGGCCGTCAAGGCGACCCGGGAGCTTCCGTATTTTTTGTAAGCCTGGAAGACGATTTGCTGCAAAGGTTCGGCATCGATAAAGCGATTCCGCGGACCTATCGCGATCTGAAGCAGGATGAGGCTCTGGAAGATTCGGTGCTGCGCGGCAAAATCGCACAGATTCAGCGTGTTATTATGGGCCAAAACTTCGATCTCCGCCTGGAGCTGAACCGTTATTCGGATACGGTGGAGAAACAGAGACGTTTTCTATATGAGGAGCGGCTCAAAATTTTGAAAGGCGAGACGAAGATGAGTCCTTCGGAACAAAGGGTACGGCTATATTATATCGACAAATTCTGGGCTGACCATCTGGCATATGTTTCTTACATCCGGGAAAGCATCCATTTGACGAGCCTGGTTAACCGCTATCCGATCAACGAATTTCATGCGGAAGTCATTCAAGCTTATGAGCAAATTCCGGCTAAAATAAATAGGGAGACGGCGATGATGCTTGAGAGGCTCGGAGGTTCGAATGACCCGGCGATGTGGGAGAAGTTCGGGCTGAAGAATCCTACCTCCACTCGGACTTATATGATCAACGATCAATACATGGAGTACTTGCAGAACCCCAGTTCATGGAGCGCAGGAACGGTACTCGCTTATTGGATGCGGAAGATGTTGAGGCCGGTGTTCGGGTGGCAGAAATTTTGAACGGGAACCGTGCCTTGCCGAATAGAACGACGGATAATTTAATGAACGATGTGCAGTGGTCAACTGATTAACAATGATTGTCTGATTTTTTGTAATGGAGCATTTACTGAAGGCACAAAAAAACGCACTGTCGTAGACAATGCGTTTTTATATTTTGAAGTTCGCTTATTCGTTGTTCAATTCTGCCAGGTCGAGCTGGCGAAGGCGCGTTTGTTCGGCAATCATGTCGATCTCGGTGATTTTGCCGTCCACAATCTTGATTTCGAGCACGAAAAGCAGCCGACCGCGAGGAGCCACGACAGCGCCCATAGATCCGTTGACGAGTACCGGCCGTGCACCTTGTGCCCGACCAACGAATCCCTTGGCCACATCATGCGCACCATGAACGACCGGCCATGCGGCGACCGGCGGAAATGCAGGGTCGTTCCGGAGTACGACATTGGGGTCTAAGACCGCAAGCAGCTTCTCGAAATCTCCAGAGCGCGACGCGGCTAGGAACGCATCTACCAGCTCCCGTTTTTGCTTGAACTCGTCTGAATCCGCGGCCTTTTTCGCTCCCTGAACCCGGCGGCGCGCACGGCTCGCAAGCTGCCTGGCCGCAATTTCGCTACGCCCTATGATCGGGGCGATCTCCGAGAAGGATAAGGCGAAAATATCGTGCAATACGAACGCAATGCGTTCGGCGGGATTCAAATTTCCGAGTACCATGAGCATCGCAAGACCAACCGAATCCGCCAGCAGCGCTTCATGCTCGGGATCGCTTCCGTCTTGGCGGCTCGTCACCGGCTCAGGCATACTCGTCAGCGTAAGCTCCTCACGCCGCGATTTGCGGGAACGCAGCATATCCAGACACACCCTGGAGACTATCGTGGTCAGCCATCCTCCCATATTTTCGACTCCGCTAGTATCGTTACGGCTAAGACGTATCCATGCTTCCTGTACAGCGTCATCCGCTTCGCTTAAAGAGCCCAGCATCCGGTAAGCTACCGTGTGCAGGTGATTACGATGTGCCTCGAATTGTTCCGCAAGCCCTTGATGATCGTTCATACGCCACATTCCTTCCGTCGTTTTCTTTTTACTTATATGTCGTTTGGAACTCAACAGATGTGACAGGACAGAGATGTACGAAATCTGAAGTTTTTTCCTGAGATGCACATTCTAAATTTTTTTTCGTTGAATCGGTCACGTTTCCGATCCGGCCTTCGACATAGTTAATGACAAAGGTTAAAGGTCACCGCGAAAGAAGAGGCACACCGGGGACTTGATAAACTTGATAAAAATGAAGGAGATGATTGTTGTGGGTACGAGTCTGATCCCCTTTCTAGAAATGAACGGAAACGCTAATGAGGCCATTGATTTTTATGTGAAGGCTCTGGCTGCGAAGGTTATTTATACGCTGCGGTTCGGAGACATGCCGGAAAATCCGGAAGCTCCTTTGCCGCCGGAAAAGAAAAATTGGATCAACTATGCCATCTTGAAAATCGGTGAATCGGAGCTTCAGCTCTCCGACCATTTCACCGGGAGTAATTATCAGAAGGGGACGCAAGTCACCATCGTGGTTCAAACCAACGACAAAGACAAAGCTACCCAATATTTTGAAGCATTGAAAGCGGGCGGTCAAGTGAACGACCCGTTGCAGGCGAGTTTCTTCAGCCCTGCTTACGGCAACGTAACGGATAAATTCGGCGTCACCTTCCGGATCCTCGCAAGAGGCCGCCAATGACCAATCATGATTATTTAAAATAAAGGGAGGAAATTCGAATGACTGTTCTTTATATCGTTCTTCAAAGCTTGCTGGCCGCATACTACGTATTTTCTGGAGTTGCAAAGGTCGTAGGGGCCAAGTATTGGGCCGATATTTTCAACAATCTTGGAATACCGCAGTGGTTTCGTTTCGTTACGGGCGTCGTCCAATTAATGGGTGCCGGCTTACTTATCACCGGTTACTGGTATACGGAGGCCGTCACATGGGCCTGCATTTGGCTTGGCATTACGATGTTGCTGGCGTGTCTTGCGCATTTCAGGGTCAAAGATCGGATCGCAAAAACAGCACCGGCCCTTATGTTTACCGGGTTAATTATCATTCTAACCATCATTGACGCGGTGATCTGATGCTTCAGACGATAGTTGAATCACCGGCAAATGCAGGCCGCCGATGACATCGGTGGCCTCTTTGCAATCATAAAAGTTACCTTAATTTCTCCGCTGCAAACTCTTCCAATATCGATTTCAAACCTTCCGGATTGCTAATCATCGGCAAGTGTCCGGTGTCCAAACTTCGAACGGTTTGCGGGGCGAAGTTTGCGATCATCTTCTCTTGTAAAGTTTGGCTGAATTCTTGGTCCTTGTTTAATTTTACATATAGCTTGGGTACATCCGGAACCGGCACGTCGATTCGGTCGGTATATACGCGTACGGCCTCGGGAGTGAATCCTTTTATGATTTCCGCAGTTTGGTCCGGTGAGAGATCGTTGCATAAACCCGTTCGGAGGGAAGACTCCGGCGGTTTCGTGCCTGCAGCACGCATGATCAGAGACATGAGCAGACGCTGGGGGAACGGCAATGCGGATAAAAAAGAACCCCCGTTCTTAGGTATGGCTGCCCCTACAGCGATCACCCCCGCCAACCGATCACTCAATAAAGAAGCAAGCCTAGGAGCGAGAACGCCTCCAAGCGAATGGGCAACGATTACAATTTTATGAGTCCCCCATTCATCGATTTGCCGTTTCAGATATGTCACATAATCCTCCAAGGAAAGACCGCTTCTTGCATCGAAAGACCCTTCTCTTTGAGGAAACTCGGCAAGTAGACAGGGATAGTCGAACCCCTCCACAACGTTACTCCAAATCTGGCCTTTCAAGCCTGCTCCATGGACGAAAACAAAGCCGATTTTTTCCGATGATTGCTTATTCACTAGAATCATGCCCCCGTTAGTTGTAAGTTTAGATGACTTATAGGATAATGATAGCACTTAAATAAGACAATTCTTGTCTTATTTATACGTTAAAATGAAATAAACGATCGGACATGAGGTGGACTCTTGCAAAAAAAATCACAGCGTCTCATCCAATTGATTATGCGGATCAACGCCAAACCATCCTTTACCGTCAGAGAACTGGCCGATGAATTTGGCTTGTCCACTCGAACGATTACGAGAGACTTGCTAGAACTAAGCGAACTCGGCGTTCCGGTATATTCCATTCAGGGAAAGGGAGGCGGCTACAGGCTGCTCCAAGAGAGACTCTTGCCGCCGATCAGCTTTACGGAGGGCGAGGCTCTCGCCATGTTTTTCGCGTGTCAATCGATGGATCATTATAGCTCCTTGCCTTTTGGAAAGGGAGCCGATTCGGCACTTCAAAAGTTTTATCATTATTTGCCTGCCGATATAAAAGAACAGATTGACCGCCTAGAGAACAGGGTCATGTTCTGGAGTCCGTACCGATGGATGTCGGCGGAGATTCTTCAAACTCTTCTGAAAGCGATTATGATCGGTAGTGTTGTCAACATCGAGTACCGGTCCAGCAGTGGAGTGTCGGAGCGGAATATCCAGCCGATCGGCCTGTATGCCAGTTCCGGGTACTGGTATTGTCCTGCTTATTGTTTCACGAAGGAGGACATAAGACAGTTCAGGGCCGATCGAATCCTTTCCGCTACTATCGACGAAACCGTTGCTTGCCGGCCGGACATAAGCCGGAAGACGTTGTTGGATAAACCGGATAAGAAGGACCGGGAACAGATTACCCTTGAACTTGAATTGACGCCTAAAGGAGTATGGCT
Source organism: Paenibacillus salivarius (assembly GCF_051307165.1). Taxonomy (NCBI): domain Bacteria; kingdom Bacillati; phylum Bacillota; class Bacilli; order Caryophanales; family Paenibacillaceae; genus Paenibacillus; species Paenibacillus salivarius. The sequence continues at coordinate 5,504,642 of NZ_CP195592.1, read as the reverse complement.
GTTGGAATCGAACCCTCGGTTTGGTCCATCCATACGGCAAAATGAGGATGGAAGCGGAGTCGTGACGATGAAAATAGCGAAAGAGGACATGAGCTTTCACGTTGACTTGATCTGGCAATTCGGGGATGAAGTCAAAATAGTGGCGCCTGCTGAGGCTACGGAATACATCCTTCGAAAAATTGAGACCATGCGATCGCTTTATCATCAATAGAGGCGGCATCGACATAGCGACCAATCTATGATATGGTGGATAAAACCCATGGGCATTCCACTCCTCCGAGTGGAGTGCCTTCGTCTGTATTTACGGGTTTTTTACATTTAATGTATGACTATCTACTTGGAAGGATGGAGGTCGCGATGCTATGTTTCTCTATTGATCCCCGCTCAGGGGCGGTTCGATGGTTGCTGTTATAGCGCTAAGATCACTCATGTAAAGGAGAGGTAGAGCATGGCTGCATGCATTCATACAGAAAGACGTCCTCGTTTAAATTCTTCGGGGCTGCGTAATTTGCGTCAGGAGGGGCGTTTGCCGGGGGTTGTGTTCGGTAAAAACGCAGGTAACGAAAGCATTCATATTTCCACCAAACAATTTGAAAAATGGCTGAAGCAAGGGGCATCCGGTTTTATTGAACTGGAGATGGAAGGCGAGCAATCACTGACGGTGTTGCTGGAGGATCTTCAGCGGAATCCGGTAACCCGTGAGCTGGTGCATGTAGACTTTCAACTCGTTCAGTCGGGTGAAGTTATTCGTACGAAGCTCGGGGTGAAATTTGTAGGGACGCCAATCGGAACGAAGTCGGGCGGGGTTGTGCAAATCCAGGATCCGTTCGTAGAAGTGGAAGCGTTGCCGAAAGACCTGCCGGCATCCATCGAACTGGACATCAGTACGATGGAAATCGGAGATACGCGCTTCATCAAAGACCTGGCCCTACCGCCGGAAGTGACGGTCATCTCCGGAGATAACGAGCTTCTCGTATCGGTATCGAAGCCATAATACTCATCAAGTGTAATGACCTTAAATAGCCAGACAGAAAAATAATAGACAGTTTATATAAATGAGCCCGGTGCAATGCAAGGGCTCATTTTCATTTATGCCTCATGCTTGATTTGAGCAAACCTTCTTTATGTGCAGAGTTGACTAGACACCAAATGGTGTCTTATAATCAAATGGACTCCAAAAGGTGTCCGATCAAGAATACAACAAAAGAGAAATCTGGTGAATTGCTATGGGCCAAGCTGCTCATATACGGGATGTGTTTGACGCGATTGCAGATCCGACGAGACGCCGACTGATTCATTTGTTGTCGGATGTAGACGAGTTGCCGCTTCATGAGATCACACCATATTTTCCAATGGGGCGAACGGCGGTGTCGAAGCATTTGACGATTCTGAAAGAGGCAAGTCTGGTGCATGATCGTAAAGTCGGCAGGGAAACGCGATACAAGTTAAACGCATCTCCGCTTAAAGAAGTGGAGGATTGGGTTGCTTTCTACAAAAAGTATTGGAATAACAATATGATGCGTTTGGGCCAGCTATTGGAGGAGGAAGACGAATGAGTTTATCGTTAAACATGGATTTTCAATTCACGACATCGGTAGAGAAGCTGTGGTCTGCCTTGACCGATTCAAACAAATTAGCCAAGTGGATAGCGGATAATGATTTTAAGCCTGTCGTCGGACACCGCTTCCAGTTTCGCCATCAACCGAACGAGTATTGGGATGGGATCGTAGACAGCGAAGTACTTATCGTAGATGAACCGACCCTGCTGTCCTTTACTTGGGCTGTCGGGGACGAGAGACATACGGTAACCTTGACGGTACAGGATTTGGGAGATGGAAAGGTAAACCTGCGTCTCGAGCAGACCGGAATTACGAATGAACAAGGACTTGTAGGCGCTAAGTATGGCTGGATGGCATGGATCGACAAGCTTGAAAAGGTGTTGGAATCATAAATTCGGGATGAAAACAGCAAGAGCAGACGGGAGGATACGACGAAGAAGGAGTTGGGAACGTGGGTTTTTTTCAGGATAATTTAGTGCCGTTTTTCAAAAAGAGAGAGCTGCAGTTTATAGAAAGTTATAAGGAATCGGATGATGTATACACGTTTGTGTTTGAAAAAGGGGAAGATCTGACGTGGAAGGCAGGTCAATATGGATTGTTTACTATTACGCATAAATCCATAAAAAACGGTACGCGTCCTTTCAGTGTGTCCTCCGCTCCGTCTGAGGATGTGGTGAGAATTACGACACGGATCGGTGAGCAACGGAGTGAATTTAAAAGTTCATTGCTGGAATTAACGCAAGGCATGAAAATAACGATGCGCGGACCGGTGGGACCTTTTTATCTCAATGACGATAGCCCGATACTTTTGATCGCCGGCGGGATCGGCATTACACCGTTTCGGTCGATCCTTAAGCAAATTGGGGAAGCTGAAATACAAATTCATCTTCTCTATCTGGATGGGAAAAAGGAGTACCTATTTAAGGATGAACTTGATGAAATGGCGAAACGCGCTCAGGTAAGTGTAACTTATTTGAATTCGAGGGACGAATTGCATCAGGAGATACATAAGTTCAGCACGTTACATAAAGACAATGGGAAGTACTATGTTGCCGGGCCAAAATCTTTGGTAGAGTCGGTTTCAAGCTACTTACAGAGCAATCAAGTCTCTAAACGGAACATCAAAAAGGATGCCTTTTTCGGGTATTAGGTTACGGGGGGTGACAGTATGGACGTGTTTGCGGAATTTTTGAATGGAATCGCTAACCCGCAGCATCGGGCACGCATGGAAGAGATGTTGTCCTGGGTTATGGAGAAGTTTCCGAATGTAGAGCCGACGCTGAAGTGGAACCAGCCCATGTTTACCGATCACGGAACATACATTATCGGCTTTAGCGTATCCAAGAAACATATCGCCGTTTCTCCTGAGCAAGCGGGCATGGTCCGTTTTTCCGGGGAGATTTCGAAGGCCGGCTATGACCAAACGAAGGAGTTAATGCGGATCCCGTGGGACCAACCGGTGGATTATTCATTACTTGAAAAAATGATAGAGTTTAATGTTACGGATAAGGCAGGCTGCACAACCTTTTGGAGATAATGGAAACTGAATTGATGAAAGTGAGGAAACGGGCTAGCCGCGATGGTTAGCCTGTTTTCGTTAGAGAGCCGGAAGCGTTGAATAGGCTCCATGATATGTAATTTCAAATGCAAAAGCTTTAAATGATTAGTTTTGCGTATGCGGAATGTTTAGTAAAATCGACTCCAGAAGCCTGCAAGCGCTTTCTAAAATGATTCGTAACGGATATGGAGGTAATCGAATGCTGCAGAAGAACGAATTGGCGCACCGAATGGCAAGCAAGACGATCAAGCTTGTGGATGCGACGGGAAATCCCGTTTCAGGAAAGGAAGTAGCAATTCATCAGACAAACCATCAATTTTTATTCGGTTGCGGCATTTTTGATGCCATTGAAGTAGCCAATCAAAATGTGCCGGCGGATCGTCTTGCTTTTTTGGAGCAGAAATTGGATCTATTCCTGGATGTATTTAACTTTGCAACGCTGCCTTTTTACTGGGGGATGTTCGAGCCGGAGAAAGGCAAACCAAGGACAAAGGAATTACAGGTGGCCGCAAAGTGGTTGAAAGAAAGGAATATTGCCGTGAAAGGTCACCCACTATGCTGGCATACCGCCACGGTGCCATGGCTCCTGGATCTGAGCAACGAGGAAATCCTCAAGGCGCAGTTTGCCAGAATCGAGCGGGATGTCGCCGACTTTAAAGGCTTAATCGATATGTGGGATGTTATCAATGAAGTGGTGATTATGCCGATCTTCGACAAGTACGATAACGGGATTACGAGAATCAGCAAAGATCTTGGCCGCGTAGGCATTATTAAAGAAATGTTTGCGAAAACGCGTGAAATGAACCCCGGCGCCACCCTCTTGTTAAATGACTTTAATACGTCAATAAACTATGAAATCCTTATCGACGGATGTTTAAACGCGGGGATATCCATTGACGCCATTGGCATTCAATCGCATCAGCATCAGGGATATTGGGGACGTGAAAAGTTAGAAGAGGTTTTGGAACGCTTCTCGCATTTCGGGCTTCCGATTCACTTTACGGAAAACACGTTGACCTCCGGGCATACCATGCCGGCCGACATTGAAGATTTGAACGATTACCGGATTCCGGATTGGCCGTCTACGCCGGAATTCGAAGAACGCCAGGCTAGGGAAGTAGAAGAGATGTATTCGATTTTGTTTAAACATCCTTTGGTGGAAGGCATTACGGCCTGGAACTTCAGTGATGAGGGCGCATGGCTTGGGGCTCCCGCCGGATTGGTCAGAAAAGATAACACCCCGAAACCTGCATACGAATTGCTGAAGAGACTGATTAAAGATGAATGGTCTACCCATGTGACGGAGACAACCGACGATGCAGGAACGGTTTCTTTCGATGGATTCCTCGGTGACTATGAGCTGGTTTGCGGAGATAAAAAGGTTAGCTTTACAGTAGACAAGGATCATGGAACGGTGCAGCTGGCCATTTAAAAAAGAATTCACCTGACAACATCAATGCAGATGAAGGCAGTCGATCATGATGGACATGATCGGCTGCCTTTTTGCGTTGGCGGATGGAGGGATGCTCCCCGTCGGCCGCCGCCTGTTGATCAACCTTCATTTTCTGCCTTCAACTTGTTCATCTCGGTTAATGTCATTTCATTGCACTGCTTGATAAAATCAAGGATCAGCTGCAAATCCCGTTCTGAATACTGCGAGAGGATTCGAAGCGTGGACTGCATGACGGATTCAAACATAGGCGAAATACGATCCGGCCCTTCCGGTACGGGCTTGACGACCACGCGTCTTCGATCATTCGGATCTTTATCCCTAACAACGTATCCTGCTTGTTCCAACCGGTCGATGACACTTGTAACCGCCCCGGTTGTAAGGCCGGTCAGTTGTGCCAGCTGTCCGGCGGTTACGGAGCCTGCGCGATTTATGTAATCCAGGCATTTGTGATCGGTGGCGTTCAGCCCCAGCTTTTCGGAAATGAATTGATGAAACATGACGGCGCGCGCGCTGTTTTGCCGTAGTTCATTCAGTAAATCTTGCTGCAAAGAAGAAAGCTCGGGGAAAGGGGAAGAGTCCCTTGACATTTACATACCTCCAAGTTAAGATAAATTTATCTTAATTCATTAAGATATTTAAAATATAAAGATAATCACAAAGTTAAGAAAGTTTATGCATCGAACTTTTTTGGAACCAAGTATACCACAATGAAAGGAGCGGATCGACATGGATAAGCAAGCAGAGGATATTCAACAGATTGAGTCCCTTTTTCGGAAATTGAAAATGGCTTGGGATCAGGGGGATGCATCGGCATATGGTTCCTGCTTTACGGAAGATGCCGACTATGTAACGTTTCAGGGAGAACATTTGCAGGGAAGAGAGGCGATTTCCGATACCCATCAAGTGCTATGGAACAGTGTTTTGAAAGGATCGACGCTGGAGGGGGAGATCAAGAACATCCGTTTTATTTCCCCGGAGATGGCGGTCTTTCATGGTCTCGGCGTTGTTAAATTAAAGTGGCAAAAAAAGGCCCCCGTCAAACGAGATTCAATTAATACCAACGTCGTTGTGAAGCAAAATGACAAGTGGATCATCGCGGCGTTTCAGAACAGCAGGATTTCCCGGCCGGGCCTTATGCAAAAAATATTCATGAAGCTCAGCAAAGCATGAGAACGACAGGCAGGCTTACTTAAGCCTATTAGAAGGATGATCACCGGGCGATCCTGTGGTAAACTATGACAAAATACACACCAACTTTTCCCCGCCAGAAGGAGGATACTATGAGCGAGACGGCAGTGGATCTGCAGTTACTGGAGAATTTAAAACCGGGGCTAACCTCGTTTTGCTACCGAATGCTGGGATCCATCGATGACGCTGACGATGCGGTTCAGGAAACGTATATCCGGGCTTGGCAAAGCTGGGGTTCCTTCAGGCAGGAATCGTCGCACAAAACGTGGATCTACCGAATCGCCTCCAACTTGTGCCTGGATAAATTAAGACAAGCCAAACGTCGCACGTTGCCCGTGGACCTGTCCGACCCGGCAATGTCCATTATCGAACCTCGCGAAACGTTACCCGACTCCTCTTGGATCTGGCTTGCTCCCGACTTTGGGGAGAATCCCGAAGATGCGCTTATTCGCAAAGATAACCTGCAACTCGCCTTCATCGCACTCTTGCAAACTTTACCGCCTCGCCAACGCGCCGTTCTTATTTTGAAGGATGTGTTTGACTGGTCCTCCAAACAGATCGCGGAAACGTTGGGGATGTCGCCGGCCGCCGTGAACAGCGCCTTGCAAAGAGCCAGGGAGACGATGAGCAGGGCTCAGCTCCGGTCCGACGAGCTCAGCCGGATGGATGCCGAGCCTGATCGCGAGCTGCTGTCGCGGTATGTGGATGCCTTTGAACAATTCGATATCGATGCGCTGGTCGCGTTATTCCATGAGGAGGGTTGCATGTCCATGCCGCCTTTTGCCATGTGGGTTCGCGGCAAGGACGATTTGTTCGCATTTTTCTCGCTGACCCGACCGCATTGCGAAGGCTCCCGCTTCGTGCCGGTTACCGTGAATGGCGGTTATCCCGCCCTTGCGCAGTACATGCCGAATCCGGAGGATGCATCTATCCTTATCCCTTGGGGAATACATGTGCTCGAGGTCAAAGATCATCAAATCCTCCACGTCCAAAATTTCATTAACAAAAAATTATTTTTGCGATTTGGACTGCCGGAGCAAATTCGCCGATGAATTTCGAATCCGAATGACGTCTATATTATTGAAATTCAAAAACGATGATCATTAGCGAGGTGTTCTTTTAAAATGGAAACGAATCATCCGACAAAAGTAACGGTTCAGGCCGTCGTTCAGGCGCCTATTGAAAAGGTATGGAGCTGCTGGACGGAGCCGCAGCACATTACGAAGTGGAATCAAGCATCCGAAGACTGGCACGCGCCGAGGGCGGAGAATGATTTGCGGCCCGGCGGCAAGTTCGTAACCCGGATGGAAGCGAAGGATGGCAGCATGGGTTTTGATATGGGCGGGGTATATGACGAAGTGAAAACGCATGAATTGATCTCATATACCATGGGAGACGGGAGAAAGGTTGAGATCACCTTCACGGCTCAAGGCGGCGAAACCAAAGTCGTTGAAACGTTCGACGCGGAAAGCACGCATCCGGTCGAATTCCAGCAAGCGGGCTGGCAAGCGATTATGGACAATTTCAAAAAGTATACGGAAGAATCCTAAGAGTAACCCCTGGCGCCCAATCGGGCGCTTTTATTTTTGTTTAATTTCCCCCGTAGACGTATCCGCTTGCGGGCGCTACACTAGGAAGGCGACAGAGAAAAAACAGAGTAGGAGCTTGTAAAACGTGACCATAACAAACCATACTCCATCATGGAAAAAACTTAGTCTTTTTGCCGTGACCTGGCCCATTTTCATCGACTCCGTGCTGCGGATGATGCTCGGCACCGTCGATGTGTTCATGTTAAGCCGCATCTCCGACAAGGCGACGGGGGCCGTAGGCTTGGCCAACGAAATCATTTACTTTTGCATTCTGATGTTCGGTTTTGTCGGCATCGGCACCAGCGTCGCGGTTTCCCAATATATCGGGGCCGGGCGGGAGAAAGAGGCGAGCCGGATCGCGGCGCTGGCGATTTCGATGAATCTGATCTTCGGCATCCTCGTCAGCATCGTGCTTGTTGGTTTCGGAGAACCTCTCCTGAGGCTGTTGAACTTGAATCCCGAACAAATCGGCATTGCCAGCCATTATCTTAAAATTATCGGCGGTTTTATGTGGGTCGAGGCGCTGTCTTACGCCGTTTCGTCGGTCATCCGTTCGAGCGGAAACACCAAAAGCGTCATGTACGTCACGCTAGGCGTCAATGTCCTCCATGTGATCGGCAATTATTTGCTCATTTTCGGCAACCTGGGCTTCCCGGAATGGGGCGTCACAGGGGCGGCCATCTCCACGGTCGTTAGCCGTTTGGTCGGCATTGTCATTCTATTCATCATTTTGTACCGCCGGATTCCCGCACCGATTCGCCGGAAGGATTACGTGACCTGGAACGGTCCTTACGTCAAACAGATTATGAGTATCGGCTTGCCGGCCGCAGGGGAGCATCTGGCCTGGCAGTCGCAATACCTCATGATTATCGGTTTCGTCAATATGATCGGCATCACCGCGTTAAATACGCATGTATATGTGATGAATGTATCGAACTATTTTATGGCGCTGGCGTTGGCGATCGGGGCCGGGACGGAAATCATCGTCGGACAAATGGTCGGTGCCGGGGAAATGAAGGCAGCTTACCGGAGGCTGTTAAAAAGCGTGAGGATCAGCTTCCTGTTAACGCTGGCTGTCGTTGGCGTGGCATCGATCTTTCGGCATGACCTCATCGGGATGTTTACAAAGGACCCGGAGATTATTGCCGCCGGAGCGAGTATTTTTTTGCTGTCGATCGTCCTTGAACCCGGCCGGACCTTTAACATGGTCATTATCAATTCGCTTCGGGCCGCCGGGGATGCGCGCTTTCCCGTGTTGATGGGCGTGATCTCCATGTGGGGAGTCGCGGTTCCGCTAGCCTATGCGCTGGGCATTCACTTCGGGATGGGGCTGCTTGGCATATGGATCGCTTTTGCGGTGGACGAATGGCTGCGCGGGGTCATTATGCTGCTTCGCTGGAGAAGCCGGGCCTGGGAGAAGAAAGCGCTCGTGAAGCCGGTTTCGGTTCCGGAAGGAAGCGTGGGAGCGTAGTTAAAATAATTTCACAAACAAAGTCACTTCTCATGAGGAGTGGCTTTTTATTTGTGAGTCCGGATTTCACGATACACCGATGAATTTACGGTACCTAAGTCGTCAATATAAATGAATCGAAATTAATCCAAACTCAAGGAGGCACAATTGATGTCTGTTAAACTCACCCCGTATATTACTTTGGAGGGAAAAGCAAGGGAAGCGATTCAGTTTTATGAACAAGTCCTCGATGCAAAGGTTCTGTCGATCTTTGCTTACGGAGACATGCCGGAAATGGCGAATACTTTTAATGACGAGCTGAAAAACCTGGTGGCGAACGCAAGGCTACAAGTCGGCGATTCGGAACTCATGTTTTCCGATGATCCGCGCGGTATAGCTATTGCAAACGGAAAAAAGGTCACCATTTGCATCACAACAAACGACGTGGAAAAATCAAGACGAATTTTTGAAGCCCTGCGGCAAGGCGGTCAAGTCAATCTGCCGTTTCAGGAAGAGTCTTTTAGCCCCGGATTTGGCGACGTGACGGACAAATTCGGCGTCACCTTTCAAATTTATACGGAAATTCAAGAATAAATTACATGGAAGAGTTGCCCGAATGACGGCGCGGCTCTTTTTTTTTGCATGGTATGGTCTATCCGTGATCCGACCCGTGAATTCGGCCGACTCTTCCAGAAATCAGATAAAAAGTAGGTGGTTCCAGGACAAACGAACACTATAATGGAAATAAGATACATAGTTCAACTCAGATAGGAACTAGGAGTGATACGGGATGATCGTTCTGAGAGATATTGGAAGGTTCAAGGAACTGCCGGAAATTGCAATGCACATTTACAAAGGAGATATTCCGGCTTTACAAGCTGCAATTGCAGCAGGCTGGGATATCGAGGAGCGCTTCGTACTCAGCAAGTACACCAAGTTAAGTCCGTTGGACCTGGCGCTTGTAACGCAAAGAGCCGATGTTGTAAAGCTGCTTGTAGAGCATGGCGCCAACCTGAATGTGAAACAGAATCCGGCTTTTTTGCGAGCTGTCCGCTATTGCAAGGAGGACCTCGTTCGCTACATTGCCGGGCAAGGAGCCAAGCTGGACATGCTCAATCACACGGGATCGGGTGCTTATTCGGAGGCCTACTACGGCAACAAGAAGAATATCCCGCTTATCCATGAGCTGGGTCTGGATATTAAGGAGCATGGCGGTGCCATATTGCGCGATGCCGTGTCGGACCATGACTTTAAGACGCTCACGTATCTGCTCGATCAAGGGGTGAACATCAATTACAACAAACCGGATATGGTCTATCCTTATCAAGCGACTCCGTTAACGGTTGCTGCACGTATGGGCAGTATGGCCATGGTCAAATTTTTGATTGAACGCGGCGCGGATGTGACTTTAGCGGAAAAGGACGGGGATCGGCCGTATACGATTGCGGTCAGCAACAAGAATACCGTCCTGGCCGATTACTTGAAGTCGCTGGAGCCGGCCGATTTTCACAACGCGGAAAACAAAAAGAATGAGCTGAAAAAATATAAATTAACCGATGAACTGGTCAACTTTCTTACTGGAGACAAGCTGCGTCTTGAATTGGCGCAAAATGAGTATGAAATCGGATATATCGACTTTTTCGCATTGACCGACACGATCGAGATGAAAATCGGCAGGCAAAAGCTGCTGCGTCTATCCGCCGATATCGATAATTACTCCGATTTGCAGCTCGTTTGGAATCCGAAGAACAAAGGCCGGATAGGCTGTTATGACGTGGAGCATCAGAATTATGCGGATTTATGCAGCTTTACCGAGTTCCTTGTACAGCCCGAAACACACCTCATCAAGTTTCTTGAGGGAGAGTTGTAATATGCCTATCGCAAATTTCGTCTTATTTCCTCTCCTGCACGGTCTCTCCTTCAATTAAAACAGGCTGATAATAGACATTGTCCCGGAGATCCTTCTTCCCCTGCAGCTTTTTAATGACCCAGTCGGCGGCGTCGCGGCCCATTTGCTCCTGGGGATGGGTCAACGTCGTCAGCTTGATGTTCGCATTCTTGGCAATATAAGAATTATCCTGGCCGATTACCGACAAGTCTTCCGGTACCGCGAGCTCCAGCTGCCGGCATACATTGATCACCTCAAGGCCTACCTCATCGTTGTAGCAGACAATGGCCGTTAACGCATCCCGGTTGTCCGCCAGGAATGTCTTTAAGTTTACGGATAAGTCCTGCTTCGTTTCTGTATCGAAAGAAAGCACCTGCTCCGGGCTGAACCGCAACTTGGCTTCCCCCAGCGCTTTAATGTACCCCTTCATGCGGTATTTTCCTTGTAGATCGTCCATTTTGGCAATGATTCCGATTTGGGTATGCCCTTTGGAAATCAGTTCCCGGGTCGCCAGATAGCTGGATTGGACGTCGTCGAGACACAGGAAAGGCACCTCAAGCTCTTCATAATAAGCATTGATCATGATAAAGGGAACATTCTGTTCCTTGAACGACAAGTAATAAGCGATGTTGGGATTGTACAGATTGCTCTTCGTGGGCTCGATGATCAGACCGTCCACGCCATAAGACAGCATCATCTCCAGCGCTTTTTTTTCCTGGGCGACATCATTATTGGTACTGGCCAATAGCAGCGAATAATTATCCTCGTTCAAGCGGCTTTCGATTCCCCGAATAATGGAGGGAAAGATATAATCCGAGAGGTAGGTCGTGATGACCCCGATGGTCCGCTGATTGGCGTTTCCGCCGGATTTGGCCCGATACTGGCTGCTGACGTAGGTGCCGGAGCCTTTTTCGCTTCTCAAAAAGCCCTCCTTGGACAATTCCATAATCGCCTTTCGAACCGTCTGCCGGCTGACGCTATACCTGTCCTGCAGGGCCGACTCCGTCGGAATTTGTTCGCCCACGCTGTAAGTGCCCGATAGAATATCGCTTTTTATATCCTCAAGGATGACCTGATATTTTGGTTTCATCTCGATTCACTTCTTTCACCGTTGTTCGAATACGAATTGCTTTGCTGTTCTGAAGTTGTATGTACATATTTTAACATGAATATAACGATATTATAATCGAATAGCCCATATCTATAAATATGAAACTAAATATCGTTTGAGAGAATAGCTTTTGTTACAGTTGTAAGTATATCTTTTCACTTGTATTGACAAATGTACGAACAAAAAATATACTAGGGCTGACAATAAAGGAAAGCGTATTCTTACTAAAATACATGTAAAAAAACAGTTGCAGAGGGGAGAAGGGCGAGCATGGATCAGGACGTCAAACAAGCGATTGCCAACGGAGCAACCTCCCTTGGGATCGAATTAGGATCCACACGCATCAAGGCGGTGCTGATCGATTCCCGGTTCGAGACGATCGCATCGGGAAGCTATGAGTGGGAAAACCTCCTGATAGACGGATATTGGACGTACAACTTGGAGGATATCATCAAAGGTCTGCAAGAGGCCTATCGCGAAATGAAGCAAGAGGTGGAGCGGCAATATGGAGTTACCCTTCAATCGGTCGGTTCGATCGGCTTCTCCGCGATGATGCACGGGTATATGGCTTTTGACAGCGCGGGAGAGCTGCTGGTTCCGTTCCGGACCTGGCGGAATGCCACGACCGGCGCAGCGGCGAAAGCTTTGACGGACTTGTTCCGGTTCAACATCCCCGAACGCTGGAGTATTGCGCATCTGTATCAAGCGATATTGAACGAAGAGCAGCATGTCCCTCAGATCGACTACCTGACCACCTTGGCCGGATATATTCACTGGAAGCTCACCGGAAATCGTGCTTTGGGTATCGGTGATGCTTCGGGCGTGTTCCCGATTGATGAGGCTTCGCAAGATTACAACGCCTCGATGATCCGGCAGTTTGATGAACTCGTTGCGGCCAAGGGATACCCTTGGAAGCTCAGCAATATTCTGCCCAAGGTCTATAACGCGGGCGAACAGGCCGGCGTATTAACCGCGGAAGGGGCCGCTATTTTAGACCCGTCCGGGGATTTGCAAGCGGGGATTCCTTTGTGTCCTCCGGAAGGCGATGCCGGAACGGGAATGGTTGCCACGAACAGCGTAAGAAAGCGGACCGGCAACATTTCGGTGGGAACCTCGGTTTTCGCCATGATCGTACTGGAGAAGGAGCTTTCGGCGGTATATCCGGAGATCGACATGGTCACCACGCCGGACGGCAGCCCGGTCGGCATGGTGCATGCCAACAACTGCTCCAGCGATATCAATGCCTGGTTGGGCCTGTTCCGCGAGTTCTATGAGGCGATGGGGCAAAAGGCGGATGTCGGCCAATTATTCAGCGTCATGTTCAATAAAGCGTTGGAGGCCGATCCCGATGGCGGGGGCTTGCTCAGCTACGGCTATTTCTCGGGAGAGAACATTACCGGCATCGACAAAGGGCGTCCTTTGTTCGTCCGCTCGCCGGAGAGCCGATTTAATTTGGCCAATTTCATGCGGACGCATCTGTTTACCGCTTTTGCCGCTTTAAAGATCGGAATGGACATTCTGACCAAAAAAGAGGACGTGGCAATCGACAGCATACTGGCTCATGGCGGGTTGTTCAAGACCCCGGTCGTTGGGCAGAAAATGGTCGCGGCCGCGCTTAATGTCCCGGTTTCCGTTATGGCAACTGCCGGAGAAGGCGGAGCATGGGGAATGGCGATCCTGGCGGCTTATCTGACGAACAAAGAGGAGCAGGAACGTCTGGACGACTTCCTCGAGAACAAGGTCTTTAAGGACGCGGAGGGACAAGAAATTCATCCCGATGCCGCGGATGTGAAAGGCTTTGAGCTCTTCATGGAAAGATACATCAAGGGTCTTGCGATTGAGCAGGCTGCTGTAGATCATCTGGTGGAGAACTGGAGGGAAAAAGATGTTAGAGAGACTGAAAGAAGAAGTCTATGAGGCCAATCTGGATCTGCCCAAGCATGGGCTTGTGAAATATACATGGGGCAATGTGAGCGCGGTTGACCGGGAAAGCCAGCTGTTCGTGATCAAGCCGAGCGGCGTCAGCTACGACAAAATGAAGCCCAGCGATATGGTGGTCGTCGATTTCGACGGAAATGTGGTTGAAGGAGACCTTCGGCCTTCATCCGATACGCCGACTCACGCCGTGCTCTACAAGCATTACGCGGAGATCGGCGGCATCGTGCACACGCACTCGACATGGGCGACGGTTTGGGCTCAAGCCGGATTGGACGTCCCGGTGATGGGAACGACGCATGCCGACACCTTCTACGGATCCGTGCCTTGCGCCCGCTTCCTGACTCAAGAAGAGGTCGACCGCGGCTATGAAACGGAGACCGGGCGCGTCATCATCGAGACTTTCGAGCAGCGGGGCCTGGATATTATGGCGGTTCCCGGTGTTCTGCTTAAGGGCCATGCCCCATTCACTTGGGGGAAAAATGCGCAGTCGGCGGTCATGAACAGCGTGGTGCTGGAGGAAGTCTGCAAAATGAATTTGTTTGCCCGCAGCTTGAACCATTTTGCCGAAGAATTGCCGCAGCGGATCCTGGATAAGCACTATTTGCGGAAGCATGGGAAAGACGCTTATTACGGCCAAAAGTAATCCTTTAATATCAAATAAGGAGAGAGGATGAACATAATGTCAACAACAATCGCTAAAGAGTTCTGGTTTGTCGTAGGTTCGCAGCATCTTTACGGAGAAGAGGCGCTTTCGGAGGTCAAAGCAAACGCGCAGGCTATGACCGATGCCCTCAACAAGAGCGGCATTCTGCCGTATCCGCTTGTACTGCAGGATCTTGCGGTCAGCGCGGATAAAATCACCTCCATCATGAAGGAAGTCAACTATCGTGACGAGGTTGCCGGTGTAATCACCTGGATGCATACCTTCTCCCCGGCCAAAATGTGGATCCGCGGCACCAAGCTGCTGCAGAAGCCTCTGCTGCATTTGGCTACGCAATACAATGAGAGCATTCCTTGGGCTACGATCGACATGGACTTTATGAACCTGAACCAAGCCGCCCATGGCGACCGCGAATACGGCTTCATCAACGCCCGTTTGCGGAAGCAAAACAAAGTGGTCGTCGGATATTGGGAACGTCCCGAAGTACAGAAGCAAATCGCGGAATGGATGGACGTGGCGGTTGCCTATAACGAAAGCTTTAACATCAAGGTGGCCCGTTTTGGCGACAACATGCGCAACGTCGGCGTGACGGAAGGGGATAAGGTCGAAGCGCAGATCCAATTCGGCTGGACGGTAGACTACTACGGAATCGGCGATCTCGTGGAGTACGTCAACGCGGTTACCCAAGAGGAAATCGACGCTCTGTTCGCGGAGTACGCCAAGCTGTATGATTTCGATTACGGCAATTACGACAAGGAAACTTGGGAAGCGAGCGTTAAAGTACAGGCAAGCTACGAAATCGCCCTCAAACGCTTCCTGGATAACGGCGGCTACAATGCCTTCACTTCGAACTTCGAAGATCTGCACGGCATGAAACAGCTCCCGGGTCTGGCGGTACAGCGTCTGATGGCGCAAGGCTACGGCTTCGCCGGCGAAGGCGACTGGAAGACGGCTGCGCTTGACCGCTTGCTGAAAGTGATGAGCCATAACCAAAATACCGGGTTCATGGAAGATTATACGTACGAACTCGCTGCAGGTCAGGAAGCCATCCTGCAATCCCATATGCTCGAGGTAGACCCGAGCTTGGCAAGCAACAAGCCGAAGATTCTCGTATCTCCGCTCGGCATCGGCGACCGCGAAGATCCGGCCCGCCTCGTCTTCGACGGCAAGGCAGGAGAAGGCGTGGTCGTGTCGATGGCGGACTTCGGCACCCATTACAAGCTGTTAATCAACGAAGTTACGGCCTTCGAACCGACGGTTCCGGCTCCGAATCTGCCGGTGGCCCGCGTATTGTGGAAGGTAAAGCCGAACTTCCAGGACGGAGTCAAAGCCTGGATCGAAAACGGCGGCGGCCATCATACCGTCGTTTCCTTGAACCTGACGACGGATCAGATCGTGACTTATGCCAAACTGGTTAACTTGGAGTACGTAGTTATCAAGTAATTTTAAAAGATTGAAATGAAGTAGGGCACCCTTATTGCGGGGTGCCCTATCATGTTTATAGAAATGAGTACCGGTTCGTATTTGCTTGAACTATTCCGTTAGAAAGTGCAGGATTTGCTTGTCGGTGGCCTTGCCGTTGATTATTTTCTGCTTGATCGATTCAGGAACATCGGGAGTTTGGAAACGGACAAAGTCGAATTCGGCGACAAGGTCGGCGTGCTCCTCCGGGCCGTTGAATAAGGTGGAGTTGAAGGTTTTGGGGTCCATTCCGAACGACTTGTCCGTATTTCCGTGGGCATTCATGCCGACTTGAAGCGTATCCGGGAGATCGGGACGGTCATAGCGCTTGAGGAAGGTCCATTTTTTCTGATGATCATATTTATAGAATTGAAAGAATACGGATCCTATTCGTGCGATTTTGATCTGGACCCACCCGGTCGGGGCGGGAATTTCCTCCCAAGTGTATTCGCTGTTTAGAACGGTTTTGCTATCCAGCACCATATGATCCGTGTGGTCTGGCGTACCAAAATTCAAATAGAGCCAATTCTCCTGGTTCGGTTCCCAGGTTTCGGCGGTAATCGTTTTCGGAGCCCGGACAAGCAAACCGGCCAGCTCATAAATGCCGGTAGGAATGTCCTTTTTCTTTCCGGTCACCTTTAGACGCGATGTCACGACGAAATCGCCGGTGATCTCCTTATACAGATAAACCCCGCGGTAGTCGCCATACCAGGTGCCGGTGTAAGGCACCAATGTCAATGATCCTCGTTGAGTTTTGTCAATATCGAGGCGGTCAATCTGACTGGGCCATCCTTCCGTCTGATCGTGCCTGATCCATTGTTGCAGTGTCGATGCTTTGTTAAATTCATCGCTTAATTTTGTCAGTGCATCGTACCTTGAAGCTTGGGTGCTGCTGTCCCCTAACAGCGGGATGTTTCCAACGGTCAGCAAACCGCAAATCAACAATCCGCTTACAACCGCCAACCTCTTCCTCTTTTTTGAAATCACCGTAGTCAGCTCCTTCCCTTAATAAAAGATTTCCTGTGAAAATATCTTCAATTTCTCCTTCCTAATGTTTACAATAAAGGAAGCGTTATCACGCGAACAAGAAGGCACTTTGAAGAAACTATGTTACCTGCAGGATACGGGCTCGATAAAATGACTGGGGGATGATGATGGGAAGAACGGATCTTATTCGGGAGTATGAATGTCCGGCGGAGTTAACGCTGGATCTTATCGGGGGTAAGTGGAAAATATTGATTATATGGGAGCTCCGGGAGATGCGGCGGTTTGCGGAATTGGAAAGAATGCTCCCCGGCGTAACGCGTAAAGTGCTTGTGCAGCAGCTACTACAGCTGGAGGAGGACCTGCTCATTACTCGGACCGTTTACCCTGAAGTTCCACCGAGAGTGGAGTATAGGTTAACGGAATCGGGGCAGCGAATGCTGGAAATATTCGGACATCTGGCGGATTGGGCCGTTGAGCATTCCAAGTCACTGAATCGAAGGCTGATCGGTTCTTGCTGAGAGAAACAATCCGAACGGCTCTTTCGACGTAAAAATGAAAAAGAGACTTATCTATATCAGATAAATCTCATTTTTGGTTTCGACGATATCCTCTTTTTAAAGAATAGAAGGTTTTTGGCGTTCAAGCTCTGCCTTCCGATATCCAAGCGCAAACAGCATCGCCGGCACGGTGCAAACGATCATTCCGATAAAGGCAAATCGCGGTTCGATTTCATACAAATAGCCTCCGAAAATGGTAAACACGGCCGTGCTCCAGCTAAGCGCAAGCGCCGAATAGATGCCTTGGGCCTTCGGGATCTGCGCATTCGGAATGTTGTTGATCAAGTATTTCATAAAGGCATAGTGCCCCATGGCAAACGAGAACGCATGCAACGTTTGGGCGATACAGAAAACTATGGCGTTCGGAAAGGCAAACACTAAAATCCAACGAACGGAAGAACCGGCTGCCGCCAATGCCAGTAAGGAACCTACCGAAAACTTTGCGAAGGCTTTATCCGCAACGGCGAAGAAGATGATTTCCGCAATCACCGCAATGTTAATAATGAGGCCAATCAGGTATTTAGGCGCGTGGATTTCTTGCAAATAAATATATCCGTAATTGTAATAAGTCGCATGTGCGGCTTGCAGCAGGATCACAATAAGGAGTACCCAGCCAAAATGTTTGATACGGAATAATTGCAGCATGCTTGCTTGCCGGGCTTGTTTTACTTGCGGCTTCCCGGATAATACGTCAGGCGCGCGCATAAGCCCGAGACCCACAAAACCGATGATTCCAAGCAGGAGCGCCCAAAAAATCACTTCATCCCCAAATCTTCCTGTGAACAGAGTCAGCACCATGCCGACGGAGACAAATCCGATCGATCCCCACTGACGGCTTCTCCCGTAGTGTTTCAATTGTTTGCTTTGCACGAGGACACTTGCGGCACTGTCCAAGGCAGGCATGAGCACGGGATAAAAGAAGTGCAACAGGACTGTTACGATGAATAAACCGGTCAATGATTTTGCCGGAATGTAGCAAAGAAGAGCCATCAAGGTGCCGATTCCCGCCACAAGGATCAGCTTTTTGCTGCTAAGCTTCCCGGATAGGTAAGGAAACGTAAACAATGTAGAAAGGCCTCTGGCGATTAATCCGAAGCTCATGATTAAACTGGCTTGCGAGACCGTAATTCCTTTCGTATAGATCATCCATCCCGACCAATAAGGCAGAAAAACGCCCCATGTCAGAAAAAAACTAAAAAAACGTGCGCTCATCCAGCGTTGCGTATTCATGCTGAATCCCCCTTCTCGGATTGCATGATATCATGGAATATATACATAAAATATGAGATATCTCTTGTTTTGAGGTGGGACATGGAAATCTACACAGGCGAAAAGAAACGGCTGTTCTTGGAGAAGAATTTGATAGCGCATTTATTTTCCTTCCCGGTCGAAGAGTTTATGGAAGTGCATGAATATCAACGTGATGAATGGTTGATCCGCGAGGGGATGAGGCCCGATTTTTTATTTTATGTCGTCGAAGGGAAAGCAAAAATTTATGTCACGCATCAAAACGGAAAGGTATCTTTGATTAATTTTATCAATGCACACGACTTCATTGGGGAAATGGAATTGCTAAATGATATTTACTATACAAAGGGGATTCAAGCCTCCACGAGAACGATTTGTTTTGCGCTTCCGTATCATCGCTACCGGAAGCAATTGCTGGAGGATGCGAAATTTCTGCGTGAATTAACCAAGTTTTTAAGCGAAAAGGCAACGCATATGGCAAAAAGGTATTCACAAAGCCTCGCGTTCCCGCTTGAAAACCGGCTGGCGGATTTTATTTTGCAGACGGCCGATCAAGGGATTTACAGGGAGAAGCACGTCACCGTTTGTGATTATTTAGGCGTATCCTATCGGCACTTATTGCATGTACTTACGCAATTTTGCGAAAAAGGGTACTTGCAAAAAGTTGGCAGAAATTATCTAATTAAAGAAAACGCTTCCTTGCTTGAGCTTTCCCGGGTGTTGAATAATAAATAACCATAACAGAGGGGATGTTGGTAGGGGTATGATTTCATTCAAACGCCTGAACGAATGCAAGCTCGATGAAGTGGTGCAAGCGTGGAATGAAGGATTTGCCGGGTATTTTTTTGATGCCACGATGACCGTCGAGATGTTTCTGAACCGTCTTGTCCTGGAGGAGTTGTCCCCAACCCTTTCTATCGTTGCTTATGATGGTGATCGGCCGGTTGGCATCTTATTGAACGGCATCAGGCAAATCCAGGGCCGCAAAATGGCTTGGAATGGCGGAACCGGCGTGATTGAGGAATACCGGGGAAAGGGGGTAAGCCGGGAGCTTCTGGATCACGCTCTCCAGTTATATCGCGACGAGAACGTTCAGCTAGCCTCGTTGGAGGCCATTAGCGGGAACGAGAGGGCGATCCGCTTGTACAAAGGAAAGGGATATGAAATCGTCGATCACATTCTTTACATGAACGCGGATCAGGCCCTTTCCACCCTCGTCGACGCAGGCCGGGCAGATTACGCGTATCTTCACGGCACCCCTCATGATGTTAAGGATTATGCGGCGTCGATTCCGTGGCAATCGCAATGGGAAAACTTTCGCAGGGATGGAGAGACGCTTCTTGTTCATGAGAATGGGCGTTTAATCGCTTATGCCTTATTCAAACGCACCTATCATGCGAATGGAGTAAATAGCGGCGTTGTGGTTGCCCAGGTCCGGGTCCTTGAAAAAAGAGAGGATCAGGAGCAGTTGCTCCGTTTTCTCTTGTCCAAGACGTTGCATCCCGAACGGTCCTCCTACAAGCGGTCCATGCCTGTGTTGGCCTCGGATCGGTTGTTGTTGCCTACGTTGCGCGCACTTGGCTTCGAGGAGACCCTGTCACAGGCGTGGATGACCCGGGCCCTCTGATTTATCCGCTTATTTGTTCTTTAAGGCGGCCTAATCTCTCCGATACACCTTTCAGAATTTCCTCCGGTGCTTCCCGGACCCTGATATCATCGCCCAGGAAAAGAAGCCAATTCGTGATTTCAGCCAGCTCCTCGAGCTTGTTCACATGGACAAAAGTCTTCAGAAGAGCTGTGGTCTGGTATGGATTCGTATAGGAAATCGAAATTTTTAAAGGATGGTACTTTCTGTACTGGGCAATGGCTTTGGGACCCAGTTCAAGGACAAGGTTGATTTCCTCCTCCTGCTTACTTAACTGTTCTAAGATTTTTTTTCGGCTTAATCTTTTTTTCGGCGAGTAGGATTCGACATCGGTGAGTGCGTCAACGGGAAAGATCTTCTTCTTTTCATCCTTTAAGTCAAAGCCTTCCATCAGCCAAAGGCCTTTTTGGTGATAAAGGTGCAAGAGGTAGATTGCATATGACTTGATGTTCTTATCTTCTTCGATGGTAATCCATAAATAACTATCCGTAAGCAGGTTTTGAATGAGCTTTTCCAACATGGGGTGGGGGAGGTCCGAAAGCTCAAGCAGATCGGGATTATGCGGGTTCGTTCCTTCAAACAGCAGGATTTGATTTAAAAGAACCAGGTCGTCCTGCTGATTTGTCGAAATGAGGCCCAGTAACTTTTCGGCTAAAGACTGACGACTCTTCAAATAGGGAAGCTGCGCATTTCTTGTAGCCATAAAGGCGATAAAAAGCGCTTTGACCTCGGTATCGGTAAAACGGACAACCGGCAGGAGAGAGTTGTGCATGACAAAATATCCCCCGTCCCTTCCGACTTCCGCGACAAGCGGCATCCCCAAGGCCTCGATTTCACGGATATCCCGAATGGCCGTCGAACGGGAGATGTTAAATTCCCGCATGAGCTCCGTAATCGTAAATTGGGACCGGTTGTTGATATAGCGCATGATTGTATTAATCCGTTCAACTTTTTTCATGGCGGCTCCTAAACAGTATCAATTTTTGACATGATTTAAAGTTATCATAAACCTATCAAATCAAGAACACAAATCACAAAATCAATCGAAAAGAAGGAAGGTTATAAACATGGCAAATTATCAATTGGAAGAAAAAGAGAGCTTTATCGTATTTGGTCTTGGAACGGAACTGAAGAGCGATTACACGGATTATGCCGGGATCAACAAGGAAAAGTCGGACTTCTGGCAAGCGGTCAGCCAGGATGGCAGGCTGGATACTTTGAAGGCCATGGCCGCGAATGACTACGTATTTGCCGTGAACGAGGCCGTGAATAACAAGATGATGTATTATGCCGGTGTCATGACAGAGGCGACGGCACCCGCAACGGAAGGGTCCAGGGTTATCCAATTCCCTAAGGGGGAATACCTGGTTGTAAAAGGAGAAGGGAACACGGCCGATGAATTAAGTAATGCGCTTGCCGGCATTGCCTTTGGCCAAGCCTTGCCGGAGGCGAACCAGGTTGCCTATGTCGGAGGGCCGAATACCACGGTTGTAATGGGGGAGCGAGACGGCCAAGTATTTGGCGAAATGTGGATTCCTGTGGTCAGAAAATAAAAGATTCGAGGAGGGATGGAGATGTCCTATATTGTTGATTTTAAGAATGTGTCTACGGTTGGCTTAGAGTCCTCGCCTGTAGCGGAAGCGCTTGCCGGTTTGCGCGCCAATGAAGCCCGATATTTTATGAACAAATACAAGCATGAGTTTACCGTTGAACCCGCAAATGAGAGCCAGGAAACGCTTGATTATGTGAGCCGGATTTTAAAAGAAGAACGTGGCATCGAGTTTGCGGCCAAGCCGCTTCAAACTTCGCGTTTTCAAGTGGAAAATATCCAATGGGCCTTCGTCTTTTATGAGGATGGCCTGGGGGTTAACGTCATGTATACGGTCGATGACCCGAAGAAACGGGCTGTTGGTTTTAAGCTTTCCGAGGGGATGGAAGTTCCCAAGGAGTTGGAAGAGAAGAAGTTCAAATTTGCCAGACAGAAGTCTAAGCTGGCCGGAACCATTCGGGGCTCGTTCTTCGTCATTAAAGGAGAATATTGAAGATCGTTACCTCTATTAAGCGGAACCTTATCGGTTCCGCTTTTTATTTGCTTTCGATGGTACATATTAAGTCATTTATCGTGATAACTTTATATATTTCGAAAATCATAAGTTATTGAATAATCGCTGTAATATAATTTAGAAAGCATTCGCTGCAGTGAAGACGACAGCAGAAAGGAAGTTACGAATGGGATTTACGATAACTCAAGAGAATCTTAAAATTGTAACCGCTTCAAACGGCAGTGCATCCATACGTGGCGCATTATTTTACCGGGAAGAGGAAGCTTTCGGCGGTGTGAATAAAATTGCCGATAAGGTGATGCATGACGTGGAATTGGTCTTTGGTTATGCGCCGCAAGCGACAACCGACAAAAGCCGTCTAGGAACACATGCCGTTCTGTACGGGACGGTGGGCCACAGCCCCCTGCTGCAGGAGCTCGAAGAGAAAAAGGTAATGGATTTCTCGCAAATCAGAGGAAAGAGAGAAGTATTTATATTCCAGGTCATTGATCATCCCCTTGAAGGCGTGGAAAAAGCGCTGGTCATTGCGGGAAGCGATAAACGCGGCACGATCTACGGCCTGTTCCATTTGTCGGAGCGGCTCGGGGTTTCGCCATTGGTGAATTGGGCGAATGTGAAGCCGCAGCGCAAAGACGTCTTCTCTTTGCCCGGGGATTTGAAATATATAACGAAAGAACCGTCCGTTCGTTTTCGCGGCTTTTTTATCAATGATGAATGGCCGGCCTTCGGCAACTGGGCCACGAAAAATTTCGGCGGTTTTAATGCGGACATGTATGAGCATGTGTTTGAGCTGCTGCTGAGATTAAAAGGGAATTATCTCTGGCCCGCGATGTGGTCGGCTCGTTTTTACGATGACGGACCGGGGCTGGCCAATGCGGAATTGGCGGATGAATATGGCGTCGTCATGGGGGCGTCCCATCATGAGCCTTGTTTGCGGTATGGAGAGGAATATAAATATCTTCGCGGAAAGGATTCGCCTTATGGGGATGCGTGGAACTTCATGACGAACCGGGAAGGGATCACGAAATTCTGGGAAGACGGCCTGAAGCGAAGCGGCAAATTTGAAAGCGTAATCACGGTCGGGATGCGCGGTGAAGCGGATACGGCCATCATGGGTAAAGAAGCGACGCTGGCGGATAATATCCGGTTGCTGCGGGAAGTGCTGCAAACCCAAAACCGGCTGATCCGGGAACATATCGATCCAAGCCTTTCCGAAGTGCCAAGAATGCTGGCTTTGTATAAAGAAGTGGAGCCGTTCTTTTATGGAGATGAGGGCACGCCGGGATTAATCGGTTCCGAGGAGCTCGAGAACGTCATTTTAATGCTCTGCGACGATAACCACGGGAACCTGCGGACGTTGCCGACGGAAGCAATGCGTAACCATAAAGGCGGTTACGGCATGTATTATCATTTCGATTATCATGGCGGGCCGATTTCGTATGAATGGATCAACAGCTCCTACCTCCCGAAAATATGGGAGCAAATGACGATGGCGTACGACTTTGGGGTCCGCGACCTTTGGATCGTCAATGTAGGCGATATTGCTACGCAGGAATTCCCGCTATCCTATTTTCTCGATCTGGCCTATGACTTTGAAACGTGGGGAACCCGGGCTATCAACAAGACGGATCTCTATACGAAGCAATGGATTCAAAGGCAGTTTGCCGGCGTGTTCCATGGGGACGAGATGGAGAAAATCTTTGAGCTCTTGAACGGTTATACCAAGATCGCGCATAAACGAAGACCGGAGCATATGAATGCCAATGTCTATCATCCGGTGAATTACAAAGAGACGGACCTTTTATTAAATCAAATCGATCATCTTCTCGACCTGGCGAACGAACTCTATCAATCCGTGGACAAAGGGCATTTGCCGGCTTATTTTGCCCTGGTCTACTATCCGGCTGTAGGAAATTTGAATTTGCAGAAAATGTGGCTGCTCACCGGTAAAAACCATTACAAAGCCAAGCTCGGGGAAATGGAGGCCAACCGGCTTACGGAACAAATTAGAGCGTGTTTGAAAAAGGATAGAGAGCTTGTGGCCGAGTATCACGCAATGGATGACGGCCGATGGTACGGCATGGGACTTTCCGAGCATATCGGCTTTACGCAGTGGAATGAAGACGAAGCGCAAAATCCGGTTTTAATGCATGTATTGCCTGCGAATAAACCGAGGTTACTGGTCGTCGTGGACGGAACGACTCAGCGCAGCGAGGGAAGCTCGTGGCACATCAACCGATTGGTGATGAATGATTTTTTGCGGCCGGATGTGGAGGAAGCTTCATTTACCATTTCGAGCATTAGCGATCTTCCGGCGGAGTATAAGATTACGAGTACCCGTCCGTGGCTAACCTGTTCCAAAACGAGCGGCACCCTGGACGGGAAAGAAAAGACGACGGAAGTCGTTCAAGTGAAGGTTGACCGTCGTTTGATGAATGGCGAGACAGAGGGCCGGATTGTGATCGAAATGCCGGTAGGTACATGTACGATCATCGTACATGCATCGAAGGATGATTTTAGCGGACTGCCCGATATGACCTTTATCGAGACGAACGGGTATATTGCGATAGAGGCCGAACATTATGCTTTAAACCAGGAAGTAATCCTTCAAAATGGGGAAGCCGGCAGGTTTGAAGCGATTCACGGATACGGCAAAACGTTATCCGCCGTGAAGGCCTTTCCGACAACGGCATACTTTACCGCAGGCAAAGACGCGCCTTATCTGGAATATCAATTCGTCGTACAGGAAGATGGATGTTATGAGGTAGAGCTCTATATGCAGCCTTCGAATCCGGTAACAAAAGACGGCTCGATATTCTATGGGATCCAGGCGAATGAGGGGGAACTCCGCATCGTCGATACGCTTCCAGAAGGGTACCGGGTGGACGGAAGCGAGTGGGCGCGCGGAGTGCTTAACCACATTCGGAGACATGTTACACAAATCCATTGTAAGTCAGGATTAAATACACTCCGGATTTTTGCCGGAAGTCCAGGGTTCGTGTTGGAAAAACTGGTCATTTATCGGGAGGGCAACAAACCTGCGGACAGCTATCTGGGACCTGCGGAAACCTACTATATCGGGAAATAAAGTCAATTGCATGAACGATAAAAGGGATGCCGAGGGCATCCCTTTTTAGGTATCCGCGAATCGTCTTCGGAATATTTCTCCGTCTTTTGATATGATTGTGGAATAAAAAAACAATGTTCAAGGAGAGGAGGCGCCTCCAATGGCGAAATGGGATAACATGCTGTCCATGCTTTGGATGCTGCGATCCGGAAGGAAGCTCACCGCCGCGCAGATCGCGGACCACTTGGAGATCAGCGTCCGCACCGTGTACCGCTATATCGACGCATTATGCGCCAGCGGCGTGCCTGTCGTCGCGGAATCGGGCCATGACGGCGGCATCCGCATTCTGGAAAGCTTCAAGGAGACGCCCTTGTTCTTCAACTCCGTTGAGCTGAAGGCGCTTGTGGATGCGTTTAAATTTGCGCAAGGCGCCGGCTATCCGTACACGGCGGAGCTGGAAAGCGCGCTTACGAAGGTGGAAAACGGACTGCACGAGGAGCAGCGCCACGACCTCTCCCTCCAGACGAGCGGCTTGGACGTGATTTCACCGGCGCGTCCGCCTTCCGTCGTTCCGTTGCTGCGGGACCTTGAGCAGGCGGCGAAGGACGGACATACGGTCCGCATCGCTTATCGCAAAGCGGATGCGGAGCAGGCCGATGAACGTGAGGTGGATCCGTACGGGTTGGCTTATGACCGGAACGAATGGTACGCCGTCGCGTTTTGCCATCGGTCCCGGGAGGTACGGACGTTTCGCGTGGACCGTATCGCAAGGCTGGAGCCAACCGAATTGCGCTTCGAAAAGCCGGAGCGCTTCTCCGCATCCGACTATTTCCGCGATCAGTCCGAGCGGAGACGGGAGGCGGACGGACCGGTGACGCTCATTCGCATCGAGGGAGGGCAAGACGCGCTGAACGCGGTTTGCGGGCACTGGCATCTCCGCCACTATGTAACGGAACGGACCGATCGGGAGGTAAAGCTTCTGCTCGATGTCCCGACGATGAACAAATATCTTCCCGTGTATCTGATGACCTTCGGCACTTCTATTCGCGTTAAGGAGCCGCTGGAGCTGGGTCGCCGAATCCGGGAGATGGCATACGGTATTGCGGAACTTTACGAAGATGATTCCGATGGAGCGCTTCACTGACAGCCTTTGTCAGCGAACCCGGTATATGATGGAGTCAAGGCTATAGCAGCCAAACGACGACGCAGAAAAGAAAGGTGGATTTATCCATGCTTCAACAACCGCATCAATTGTACGAATATCATGTTTGGGCAAACGGCCAGCTGTTCGCTCACCTGAAGCAGCTTCCGGAGGACGCGTTCCATGGGGAAGTGACAAGCGTGTTCCCGTCCGTATCGCAAACCCTGGGGCATATGTATTTGTTTGAAAAGCTCTATTTGTCCGTGCTGGAGGAAGTTCCGAACGAGGACATTTTCCCGAAAATTCCGGAGTGGACGGAAGAAGCGAAGGGAAGAACCGTGGACGAGATGCGGAAGTTGTTTGCCGTCGTCGCCGAAAGGTACCGCGACTTGCTGCAACGTACGCCTGATCCGGACAAGGCGATGACGATAACGCATCCGAAGTATGGCAGTCTCAATACGCATTTCTCCGACATCCTGCGGCATGTGGTTAATCACGGGACGTATCACCGGGGCAATGTAACCGCGATGTTGAGGCAGCAAGGGTATGCCGGAGTCCCGACCGATTATTTGTTTTTCTTGATCGAACGGAATCATCGAAACTAACAATTGACACCATCGCATTGGTGATATAACATAAATCTAATATTTAAACTACGTTGAAAAGGAATAGTACGTTTTCTCTAAGCGAACAGAGAGCTGTTGGAAGGTGCGAAACAGCCGCGAAGAAAATCGGAACTCGCCTTGGAGTTGCTCGCTGAACCCTAAAAGTAGGTGGAGCCGGAGCCTGACCGTTATCATCAGGAGGGTAAAGGGTTTGTCCGTATTTGCAAATCCGTATCCGTAGAGTGCATGCCGATTAGGGCGTGAATTCGGAGTGGTACCGCGTAAGATGTCAAAGTCTTTCGTCTCTGTGTAGTGGAGATGAAAGGCTTTTTTTGTGCATCCGGTCTTCGGCAGATAAGCCCAATGAATCGATGAAAGGAAGGATATCCATGAAAAATGTTGAAAAGTACGCCAGAGGGTATTTTATGCCGCCCGAAACAAGTTTGAAGTGGACCCGGAAGGAATATATTACGGAGGCGCCGATTTGGTGCAGCGTGGATCTTCGCGACGGCAATCAGGCGCTGATCGTTCCGATGAATCTGGAGGAGAAGCTGGAATACTTCAAAACGCTCGTGGATATCGGGTTCAAGGAGATCGAAGTCGGATTTCCCGCGGCGTCGGAGACGGAATTCGCCTTTTTGCGCACATTGATCGAACAGGATTTGATCCCGGACGACGTGACGATCCAAGTCCTGACCCAGTCGAGAGAACACATTATCCGCAAAACGTTCGAATCGCTGAAGGGCACGAAAAAAGCCGTGGTCCATCTGTACAATTCGACCTCCGTGGCTCAGCGGGAACAGGTATTCCGCAAATCCAAGGAAGAGATCATCGATATCGCCGTAAGCGGCGCCAAGCTGTTGAAGGAATGCGCGCAGGAAACGGAAGGGAACTTTCAGTTCCAGTATTCGCCGGAGAGCTTTACGGGTACGGAAATCGAGTTTGCGCTGGACATCTGCAACAGCGTGCTTGACGTTTGGCAGCCGACGGCGGAGAATCCGGTTATTATCAACCTCCCTGCAACGGTATCCATGTCGATGCCTCACGTTTATGCCAGCCAGATCGAGTTTATGAGCGAGCACCTGAATTACCGGGAAAACGTGATTTTATCGGTTCATCCGCATAACGACAGAGGCACGGGCGTGGCGGACGCCGAACTGGCGATGCTGGCCGGCGCTCAACGCGTCGAAGGCACGCTGTTCGGGAACGGGGAAAGAACGGGGAACGTAGACATTGTGACCCTGGCTCTCAACATGTACTCACATGGGGTGGACCCGAAGCTGAATTTCACGAACATCCCTGCGATCATCTCCGTTTATGAGCGATTGACCAAACTGAGAGTCAGCGAAAGACATCCGTACGGAGGCGAGCTGGTGTTTACCGCGTTCTCCGGTTCGCACCAGGATGCCATTGCCAAAGGCATGAAATGGCGCGAGGAAAAAGAACCCCGGCATTGGTCGGTCCCTTATTTGCTCATTGATCCTAAGGATATCGGCAGGGAGTATGAAGGCGATATTATCCGCATTAACAGCCAGTCCGGCAAGGGCGGGATCGGATACGTGCTGCAGCTGAAGTACGGACTCGACCTCCCGGCGAAAATGCGCGAAAACTTCGGATACTTCGTGAAAAACGTATCGGATCAGCAGCAAAAGGAACTGATGCCCGAAGAAATCTACGATATTTTCATGAAGGAATACGTAAATATTAAAACGCCAGTGGAGTTTGTCAAATACCGTATGACGGACAATGATGATTTTCATACCACCGTCACAATACGGACCGGCAATGAAGAGAAGGAGATTGAGGGAACCGGAAACGGCAGACTCGATGCGATCAGCAATGCGCTGCAAACGAATCTCGGCGTGAATTATACCGATTTGCTCTATAAAGAACACGCTCTGGAAACGGGCTCCAAATCGCAAGCCGTCTCTTATATCGGAATCACGGCTCCGGACGGAAGCGTATATTGGGGTTGCGGCGTTGACGTTGATATTATGACCTCATCCGTAAAGGCCTTGTTTAGTGCCGTGAATCGATATAGCCGTAACTAACTTCGTCTCGTTTTAGGAAACAACAAATGATTCAAGGAGCTGCCGTAGGCGGCTCCTTTCGTTTTTTCAGAAGACCCGGGACAATTTGTGTGTAAAACCTACTTGACGGTTTCGCGCGAAAGTCGTAATATCACTGTAATTATTAATCCGATTTAACGCATAGGAATAATAGTTAAATTTTTAAGTTTTACAGAGGTTAATGGCGATGAATCTAGATTGGAATTACATTTACGACAACCTTCCTCTCTACGGGGAGGCGATGTGGCTTACCGTGAAGCTCGCTTTCTGGGCGATCCTGCTCTCATTGATTGTCGGCCTGGTGTTCAGCCTGCTTTTGCATTATAAGGTGAAGGGATTTCAAACCCCCATTCGCGCTTATATCGAACTGTCCAGAAATACGCCGCTGCTGGTGCAGTTGTTTTTTCTTTATTACGGTTTGCCTAAAGTCGGCATTCACATGAGCGAAATGAGCTGTGCGATCGTGGGACTTACCTTTCTCGGCGGGAGCTACATGACCGAAGCATTTCGAAGCGGGATCGAAGCCGTGAACAAGGTGCAAATCGAAGCCGGGCTTAGCATCGGCCTATCCAGGATCCAACTGGCCAGATACGTCATTATGCCGCAAGCGTTTGCGATCAGCATTCCTTCGTTGGGAGCCAATGCGATTTTTTTGCTGAAGGAAACCTCCATTGTCGGAGCGATCGCTTTACTGGACCTTACAAACCTGGCAAAGGACCTGATCGGGATGTTCTACAAGACGGAAGAGTCGCTGCTTCTGCTGGTCCTGGCCTACCTTGTCCTGATTTTGCCGTTGTCGTTTCTGCTGACTTGGATAGAAAGGAAGGTGCGTTATGCAGAGTACGGGGATTGAGGTACTGTTCCAGGGCTCGAATTTTGCGCGACTGCTCGGGGGGCTGTTGGTAACGGTGGAAATTGCCTTCATTTCCATCGTGATCGGCACGGTTTTGGGCGTAATTCTCGGGTTGCTCCGGACGGTAAAATCCTGGCCGTTGCGGTTCGTCCTCCGTCTATACCTGGAAGCGTTCCGCATTATTCCGATTTTGGTCTGGCTCTATGTCGTGTATTTCATATTTACGCCAAAGATTAACCTGGAGATCAGCGGCGAGCTGACGGCGATTTTCGTATTCAGTCTGTGGGGCGCCGCCGAGATGGGGGATATCGTCCGGGGGGCGCTGGAATCCTTGCCTAAACACCAAGCGGAATCGGGAAAAGCGATCGGATTAAGCTCCGGCCAAATCTACCGCTACATCTTAATTCCTCAGGCCGTTCGGCGGATGCTGCCGGGAACCATAAACCTGGCCACGCGTATGATCAAGACCACCTCGCTGGTCGTATTGATCGGAGTCATTGAGGTGGTTAAGGTGGGTCAGCAAATTATTGAGCTTGGGGTCATCAAGGCGCCCAATGCCTCCTTCTGGGTATACGGATTTATTTTTATCCTGTTTTTTCTGGTATGTTACCCGCTTTCCAGATTATCCAAGAGATTTGAACGCCAGTGGCAAAGTTAGCAGTAGAGGGGATGGCAAAAATGGTGAAATCCGAAGACGTGTTGCTGGATATTCAAGGATTGACCAAGCAATTCGGCGATCGCAAGGTGCTGGAGGGAATCGACTTACAGGTCAAACGTGGAGAAGTCATTGTCGTGCTGGGCCCCTCCGGCTGCGGAAAAAGCACGCTGCTGCGATGTCTAAACGGCCTGGAATCGATCCAGGGCGGAAGCATATCGTACGGAGGCCGAAATTTGACCGGTCCCGATACGGACTGGCGCGAAGTACGCCAGCATATCGGCATGGTGTTTCAGAGCTATGAGCTCTTTCCGCATATGACGGTGATCGATAACATCTTGCTGGGGCCGCTAAAGGTGCAGAAGAGGGATAAGAAAGAGGCTCTTTTGCAAGCCGAGCAGTTATTGGACCGGGTCGGGCTGTTGGACAGGAAGCTGGCCTATCCCCGGGAATTGTCGGGTGGGCAAAAGCAAAGGATTGCCATCGTGCGGGCGCTATGCATGAATCCCGATATGATGCTGTTTGATGAGGTTACGGCATCGCTGGATCCGGAAATGGTGCGGGAAGTATTGGATGTGATCCGAGGCCTCGCCAAGCAGGGCATGACCATGGTCATCGTAACCCATGAAATGGGCTTCGCCAAATCGGTAGGGGATCGAATCGTATTTATGGATCAGGGCCGTATCCGCGAAATTGCGTCGCCGGAGCAGTTTTTTACCAAACCGGAGTCAGAGCGTGCACAGCACTTTCTGGATATATTGCAATACGATCATTAATAAAAGAAATGGAGAGGATGGAGAGAAATGAAGACGAACGTAAAGAGAGCGAGTTTATCCGTATTTATGGCAGTAGTCCTGTTGATGGCGGTCCTCACGGGTTGCGGATCCGGAAATGGAGATTCCGGTGCCGGGAAATTCAATTCCATCGAACAGATCAAGAAGAACGATAAGATCAGAATCGGCGTCTTTGCGGATAAACCGCCATTCGGCTATGTGGATGAAAACGGGAAGAACCAGGGCTTTGACGTATACATAGCCAAGCGGTTTGCCAAGGATTTGCTCGGAGACGAATCCAAGGCGGAATTTGTATTGGTTGATGCAGCCAGCCGCGTAGCCTACCTTGAATCCAATAAGGTCGATATTATCATGGCGAACTTTACCGTAACCGATGAGCGGAAAGAAAAGGTAGACTTCGCCCATCCTTACATGAAGCTTTCCTTCGGGATCGTGTCTCCCGACAGTGCCCCGATTACTTCCATCGATCAACTGAAGGAGAAGGGGCAGAAGCTGATCGTTGCGAAAGGAACGACAGCCGAAACTTATTTCACGAAAAATTATCCCGAAATAGAGTTGCTCAAATTCGATCAATACACGGAGATCTTCTCGGCGCTTAAGGATGGACGCGGAGCGGCGATTGCGAATGACAATACGGAGTTGATCGCCTGGGCAAAATCCAACCCTGGATTCACCGTAACCATCCCGGCCTTTGGCGGCCAGGATACGATAGCTCCGGCCGTAGCCAAGGGAAATCAGGAGCTGCTCGATTGGATCAATCAAGAACTGGAAAGTCTGGGGAACGAGAAGTTCATTCACCAGGCTTATAGTGAAACGCTGAATTCCATTTACGGAGAAGGATTCACCGAAGAGCTGGTGGTGGAAGGCGGTAAAATCGAGTAGCACCCAGGCAGATGATTTTATGAACAAAGGCCACCCGACTTGGGTGGCCTTTCCTCCCCATCACGGACCTCCCGCATGTGACGTAGGACTCGGATGGCTTAATGCTGCCATATGGGTTCATTCCTGCCTAGGGTGTGAACTCTGCCCAGGGGCTCTTCAAGACCACTTCGCGGCCTGCAGGCCCTTTTTTCTTTTCCGGGAGTCAAGAACCCGCCTGAGTTTATTGCGTTGCTTGCGATCCTCCAAGATCAGCCTGACTCCTCGGTTCAAAAGCCTGTATCTCATTTCGTCCTCATGGTCGAATTTGCGCATCTCTTCAAAATAACTCTTGTTCATTTATGCTCACTCCATTGTTTCTGTCTAAGCTGGACTTTCATTATAACTGAGCCAAATATACAAAAACTAAACATTTCGGTATTGTGACGGTAAAAGCGGGATGTAGATTTATTGTATAGATAGGGTTGCTAGACTGATTTTATGGGGGTATGAATTTTACACATACCTCAATGTCCTTTATTCAACAGTGGAGGTCAACAGGATTAATTATGAATAAACAAGCAGTAACAAATGAAATGGTCGTTCGGGCGATGGAAAAAAATCTGGCCATAATCCGTTTCGACACCGATCGAAAGGTGGCTTACGTAAACGAGGTATTCGCGAATACGATGGGATACCCCATTGAGGAAATACAGAAAATGCATCATCGGGACTTTTGCTTCGATTCCTTCGCCAACTCGCAGGCCTATGAGGAGTTCTGGAGAGCGCTGCTTTCCGGAGAAAGCTTTCAGGATAAGGTTGAACGGAAAAATGCACGTGGTGAAACGGTGTGGCTGGAGGCCACCTATATGCCGATATATGACGAACAAGAGTCTAGGGTTATCGGTATCTCCAAAGTCGCAACGGATATAACTGAGCGTCAGTTTATTCTGACCGC
This sequence comes from Paenibacillus salivarius, assembly GCF_051307165.1. Lineage (NCBI taxonomy): Bacteria > Bacillati > Bacillota > Bacilli > Caryophanales > Paenibacillaceae > Paenibacillus > Paenibacillus salivarius. The sequence goes on along the minus strand of NZ_CP195592.1, from coordinate 5,471,286 downwards.
CGTGGTGAATGAACTGAAAACTACCTCCCAAGGCCTTAACGAGCGTGCGGAAGTGGGAATCGGCCGGAGTCGGGAGCTGCTGCTTGGCGTGGACCGGATCGCCGAGGTTTCGGAGGAAAACACCCTCACCCTTCAGACTCTACAGGAGCAGGCCAAGTCGATCCAGGGGATAGTAAAGACGATCCGGGAGATTGCATCTCAGACCCATCTGCTTGCCCTCAATGCAGCCATCGAGGCGGCCCATGCAGGTCCTTATGGCAGAGGGTTCGAAGTCGTAGCGGCGGAGGTACGCAAGCTGTCCAACGAGGTGACGGAATCCATTGCTCAAATTCAGGGGGCCATAAGCGGCGTTACAAAGGAAATATCCGAGATTTCGGGCGGCGTCAGCCGCGTCCAATCATCTGTCATGGAGAGTCAGCAGCAAATACGTGTGGCCATGGAGGACTTTAATAACATTGCTTCCTTTGCCCAAAAGCTGGATGAGCAGGCGCGAAACGTTGCCGCGAATATTTAGATATGATTTTGCCCTCTAAAAAAAGGGGGCTTTTTTTGTTGCGGGATGAATGGAACTGGAGTTATTTTCCGAACCAATGTTTTATATATCAAAGTTTGGACGGGAAGGTAACATGTAGCATGGCAGCGCTAGTAATATCAGGAATTCCCTTAAAGCGGTTAATTAGCTTTCAGCACCGGTCCAGCCAGTATTGACAAGGGGGAGGGAGTTTTTAGCTGTTTCAAATACCAGGAAACTGGAAAATAGTGTGGGTTTAGCCCATTTTTCTTATATGTTAGCATGGGTTAGCGCATTCACTTGGGGCGGAACCCTGAGGCGAAGGGGATGCAGCAATACGGAATAGGAGTGAATATAGATGTTCAAGAAACTTGCTACTACAACCGCTTCGTTGATGGCCGGATCGATGCTGTTAGGAACATTGACGTTCGCGGCTTCCGGTTCTGAAATCGCAAGTCGGGCTGATAATTATTTGGGGGATTTCAAATACAAGTTTGGCGCTGAGCCGTGGAATAGCGGATATAGATACTCCGACTGCTCTTCTTTTACTAAGCTGGTTTTTCAGCGGGAGGGTGTGTATCTTCCGCGGACAAGCCGTGAGCAGGCCAAAAAGGGGAAACATGTTGCAAAGAGCAATCTCGTAAAAGGTGACCTCGTATTCTTCGATACAAACAATGACGGTAAGATCAACCATGTAGGCATCTATATGGGGAATGGCCGATTCATTCATAGCTCCCCTATTAACAAGGTTGGATTCAGTACGCTGAAATCGGGATATTGGAAAAACCATTATGTTACTGCCCGCCGTGTAAGATAAGGAAAGAGCACATAAGCGGAACCAAAAAAACCCGGCAAATTTTGCCGGGTTTAATCATGTCTAAAATCGGTTGCACACAAAAAAGCACTGTGATATGCTATGAGAACGACTAATGATTTTTGAATTGATGCAGATGTGTCCCATCTTATCTTTACACATTAATCTTATCACAGGAAAGTCCGGTTTGTCAAACCTTCTTTTTCAACAAATATGGATAAAGGAGCGTATGCATATGATCGATGCGGAAGATTGGAAGCAGGAACAAGAACGGCTGGAGCGGGTTACTGAAAAACTGCAAGCACGAATTACGGAACTGGAGCCGGAGGTCGCCGGACTGCATGAGCAGGTGGCGGGCATCCGCAAACAGTTTTGGGAGGAAGTCACCGTAAACACAAGCACGGACGAAGACTTTGAGGAGACCTTCTACAGCATCAGGCAGCAAGAGGCGTTATTGTCCGAACGGGAGCGGAGCCACCGGCTGCGCGTGCAGCAATGGAAAAACATGAAACGGCTGCTGTCCTCCCCTTACTTTGGTCGCATCGATTTCCGCGAGGACGGCCTGAGTTTTACCGAGCAAGTCTATATTGGCGTGTCCTCCTTTGTCGATTCGGATGGTATGAGTTTTCTGGTTTATGACTGGCGTACGCCGATCGCGAGCATGTATTACGACCATTCCCCGGGAACTGCCGGATATGATACCCCGGGCGGAACGATCACCGGAACAATGGAACTGAAGCGGCAGTACCGGATTCGCGAGGGTGAATTGAAAAATGTGTTCGACACGAGCGTAACGATCGGCGATGAATTGCTGCAGCAGGTGCTTGGCAAGGGTGCGGACAATCAGATGAAAAGCATCGTCGCGACGATCCAAAAAGAGCAAAACGCGATTATCCGCGAGGATCAAAGCCGGATGCTCATCGTTCAGGGGGCTGCCGGAAGCGGAAAGACTTCCGCGGCCCTGCAGCGGGTGGCGTATCTACTGTATAAGCATCGTGAGCGGCTTAAGGCGGATCAAATCGTGCTTTTTTCGCCAAATCCGATGTTCAACAGCTACGTCTCTACGGTTCTTCCCGAACTTGGCGAGGAAAACATGCAGCAGACCACTTTTCAGGAATACCTCGACCACTGGCTAGGCAGGGAGTTTCGGCTTGAGGACCCCTTCGACCAAATCGAATACGTGCTGACCGAACCGTCGACGGAGGGATATGAGGCCCGAGTCGAAGGGATCCGATACAAGGCATCGACAGCGTTCCTCCAGGCCCTCCGGAAATATGCGAATTGGTTGGAGCGGGAAGGCATGCGGTTCAAAAGCATCCGGTTCCGGGATCGTGATTTGATTACGGCGGAGGAGATGAAATCCAAGTTTTACGGCTTTGATCCCTCCATACGCATGACGAATCGCATCACGTTGATGCAAGAGTGGCTGTTGAGGGAGCTGGCTTCACTGGAGGTCAAGGAGCGGGAGGAGCTCTGGGTTGAAGAGGAGCTGGACTACCTCGATAAGGATCAATACGCCGAAGCATTTCGCCAACTGCATAAAGACAGGGGCGTCTTTGATTTTGCGGAGCAATACGAAGAGGTCCGCGAAATGCTGAACAACGAGCGCAGGCCGGACGAAGCCGACTTTGACTATGCCGACCGGGAGGAACAACTGCTGCGCCGGATGATCGTGAAAGAGCAATTTAAACCTCTGAAGCGCATCGTGAAGCGAGTGTTATTCATTGATATGGCCGGATTGTATGTCCAGCTGTTTGAAAACGAGGAAGCTTTCCACAGGATGACGGATGGGGCTCCTATCCCCTCGCATTGGCCGGAAATTTGCGCGCAGACCGGAGAGAAGCTTGCCCGGTCGGAGATGTCCTATGAGGATGCGACACCGTACCTGTTTTTAAAAGAACTCATCGAGGGCGTTCGGACGAATACGGAGGTCCGGCATGTTTTCGTCGACGAGGGCCAGGACTATTCGATGTTTCAATATGAGTTCCTCAAAAAGCTGTTTCCCCGTGCCCGCATGACGGTGCTTGGCGATTTCGGCCAGGCGATTTTTACTCAGGCCACGGAGCTGCATGGTGAACAATCGCCGCTCATTCGGCTCTACGGTGAAGCGGAAACGAATCTGTTCCGCCTGGTGCGCAGTTACCGTTCGACCCGTGAGATCGTAGAATTCACGAAGTCCCTGCTGCCGAACGCGAAGGAGATCGTCCCCTTTGAACGAGCCGGTAAAAAGCCGCTCCTCGTTAATGCGGCCAGTGCCGAGAAGCGGATTGCGGGAATCGCGGAGCACCTCGCAGCGCTTCAGGCTGAAGGTTTTGCCTCCATTGGCGTCATTACGAAAACGGCGGCCGAAAGCAGCGAGGCATATGAACTCTTGATGTCCCATGGATGCCAGGGATTGAAGCTGGTGACGAAGAATACGCCCACCTTCGAGCAGGGCGCATTGATTCTTCCTGTGTATCTGGCCAAGGGCGTGGAATTCGACGCGGTTCTCATCTACGATGCCTCTTCGCAGACGTATCACCGGGAAAACGAGCGGAAGCTGTTTTATACGGCATGCACGCGAGCCATGCATCGGCTTCTGCTGTTCGCGGCAGGAGAGTGGACTCCGTTCATTCAACCCCTGGATACGTCTTTGTATGAGGTGAAGTAGAGCAAGAGGAGGACTCTCATGGACTACAAATGGATCCGTCGGGCCTCCTCATCGAAAAATTCGATGACATGCTCGTACTCGGTAAGATCGATGCGGTTTTGCCTTAAGATCTTTTGAATAAAGATCGTATCCCCAAAAATCTTATTGATGATGATTTTGCACCTTTGCGGCGTGTCTTTAAAGTAATTCACCAAGTCGTTAATCTCATCAAAATTGAAATAAAGAAGATAACAAACGTAATTTTGCAGCAACGTACTGAAGCAGTGATCGCGATAAGGATTAGAGCGAGGATCGGAGAGAAAGTCGTTCAAGATGTCGAATAGCGTCGATTTATTCTCTGAGTAAAGCAGGATGAATTCATCAACGTGATTGATCAGCCGCACGACGCTCTCCAATCCTTCTTCAGTAGGCATGTTAAGCCTGGCCGACTTACCTTCGATGGACCTTAACAGCTGTGAAGTAAGCATTTTGCAGGCATGAATTTCACGTGGAACAATGGATAATCGGTCCCTATACTTGTCGAAATTCTCGATGTAAAAGTCGTGATATGTCGAAAAATAAGGCTCCAATCGGATCCCGGTTTTCGTATGCACCAAGTCTTGCCCGCGGAATGAAAAAGAGGTGAGGGTCTCCTCGTTCACCGGATGGGCATAAAGGTAGAAAAAGAAGAAAAAGTCCCTGAGTTGACGCCTCTGTTCATCGTTGAAGCAGGTGGCGTCCATCAGTTGGGATAACTGAAAGAAGCAATAGTTTTTCATGAAATCATTCATGGCGTTATATGGATTGGCACTGACAATGGACGTCGTCGCATTAATGGTAAACAATAGATAATAAAAGTTCAGTTCATCATACACATCCAGTGGTTTGAACACGTCCGAGAGAACAGGCTTCCAGTCCGGATTCTCGACATAATTCGGATCTCTCGGCAGTAATTCATACGTCCACTCCACGAACGCCTTATTCCCCTGATCGGCAAAAAACAGTTCTGCGCCTCCATCTTCAAGAAGGCCATACTCGAAAGGGCCCGTGTGAGAGACCGGCAAGCCCCTGAGGAATTTGATATTCAAATATTCATCAAATAGAGATTGAAGGTTCATTGATCGTATCCCCGGTTTCTTATTTTAAGGCTTTCTAAGAGATATTCGACATATGAAGGGGTATTCCTTGACATGATGTAACCTATCGTATTGTGTGTGGCCGGCCTTGACTTCCTCTTTTACAATATAGAAAACAAACTGGGAAGTGAAAACATGAAGTACGGGAAGGTTGTTCATGGTCTGCTGGTCCGGCGGGTGAACCGGTTTATTGCGGAAGCGGTCGTCGACGGGATCATGGAACAAGTACATATAAAAAATACCGGACGCTTGAAAGAGCTGCTCAACCCGGGGACGGAAGTTCTGTTGGAGCCGAGCGGTAACCCGGTCAGAAAAACCCGGTTTTCGCTGATTGCCGTAGCTAAAAACGGACATTGGGTCAACGTGGATTCACAGGCCCCGAATGCGGTCGCTTATGAAGCGGTCAAGACGGGGAAGTTGGCGGAGTTAGGCAAGGTAGACAAGGTGAAACGGGAAGTGACTTTCGGGGGCTCGCGATTTGATCTTTATTTTGAAAAGGGCGACGAAAAAGGGTTTATCGAAGTCAAGGGCGTTACCCTCGAGGAAAATGGAGTCGCCATGTTTCCCGATGCGCCGACGGCGAGAGGGGCGAAGCATGTCTTGGAAATGGCCGAGGCGGTCCGGGAGGGGTACGCAGGCGTTATTTTGTTTATCGTGCAAACGCCAGGATGTCATGCCTTTGTACCTAACCGGAATATGGATGCGCTCTTTGCGGACGCTTTATCCCAAGCCTCACGGCAGGGCGTACGGATCTTAGCCTATGACTCGATTTATAAAGAGGGTGAATGGCTTTTGGGCGAACCCCTTTCTGTAGTAGTATAGGTTATATTTAGCAAGAGGCCTTATATTTTGCAGGAATGTACCTATCCGTCGTGGAATATAATCCGAAAATCTCGGTAATAAAGAGGCGTACGCCCTAACTGCAGGAGGAGAGCCGCATGAAGTCGATCACCGTTCAAAGCCTCAAGGAAAAGTTCCATTTAGAACTGCTAGCGGGAGCTGACCGCATGGACCGCGAGATTACCCGTCCCCGAACGCATAGACCGGGGCTGGAGTTTGTCGGGTATTTCGATTTTTTTCCTATGGAGCGGGTACAAGTGCTCGGCCGCAAGGAAATCACTTACTTGTTGACGTTAAGCATCGAAGAACGTAAGCACCATATCGGGAACATCGTCAAATATCATCCGCCGTGCTTCATCGTGACCTCGGGACAGCAGGAGATCCCGTACCTGACCCTGTTTTGCGATCAGGAGGGCATTCCATTGCTGCGCACGCCGGAGACGACCACGGAATTTATCGCCAAGCTGGACGGCTATCTGGTGAAGGCCTTGGCGCCGGAGCAGTCGATTCATGGGGTATGCGTGAACGTATCGGGTATAGGGATCCTGCTCAGGGGCAAATCCGGAATCGGCAAAAGCGAAACCGCCCATACGCTGATCCGCAGAGGCCACCGGTTTGTCGCGGACGATATCGTGGTGCTTAAGAAACTGGGCCCGGCAACGCTTCTCGGTACGCATAACGAGACGACGCGCGAGTTTCTCGCGCTGCGCAGCATCGGGCTGATCAATGTCGTACGCCAGTATGGTCGCAGGGCATTTCAGGACGAGACGCGAATCGTGCTCGATATTGAGCTGTCCCCATGGCAGGAAGACTCGCTGAATAACGAACTGGAAGTAGTCCCTCAATTCACGGAATACCTCGGCGTCAAGATCCCGCATATTGAGATCCAGCTACAGCCGGGACGCGACGTCGCCGGTCTGATCGAGGCGGCGGCGAACAACTGGTATCTGAAGCAGCTCGGCTATAGCGCCGCGGAAGATTTCATGAAGCGGATCGAAAACGAAATGCAATAGGAGGAAGAAAAATGGACCATTATATTTTCAAGCAATTAAGATTCGTAAGAGACAATACCCTGAAGCACGTTACGGGGATCAGCGACGAGAAATTAAACCAGGTGCCTCAAGGTTTGAATAACAATATATTGTGGAATCTGGGACATATCCTGTTTGTTCACGAGAGGTTTTCCTTTGGATTCATTCAAGAAAAGATGGAGATTCCGGATCATTTTGTGGAGTTATTCGGCCAGGGCACCAAGCCGGCGACCTGGGGAGAGCAAGCGTACGTACCAAGCCTGGATCAATTGATTTCGTTGCTCGGCGAGCAGATAGACCGGATCGAACGGAAATTGGGGAGCCGATTAGACGAAAAGCTTGAAAAGCCTTATGTCACATCGGCCGGTCTCGAAATTTTGACGGTTAAAGAATGCCTTAGCTTTCTGTTATACCATGAAGGCATGCATTTCGCCGTAATTAAGGCGATCAAACAAATGTAGCGAAGGAGCCGGCGATGACCGGCTCCTTTTTTTCTGGTTATTCGATGGCATCCAAGGCGGCTTCGAGCTGAGCTTCAACCGACGTATCCACGTATTGCAAGCTCAAGGCGTAACCATTGTCCGTTCCTTTTAATAAAAGCTTGATTTTCGTGCCTCCCGCATTCCACTCGCTTGTTAAGTAACCGCCGTCGGCAAGGGGGATTTCCTCAAGCGTGTCTTTATCTGCGGCAATGATATCCTTTTCCGGCGGGCCGTAATTTTTAGTCAGGCTAGCCAACATGCCTTCGTATACTCCCTTTGCAAAGGATTCATCATAGCCGGATACTTCGGGGGTAAATGCGATTTTAGCCAGTTTGTTTTTGTAGAAGATATATAATTCTTCAGGGTCGTCATAGTTATCTTGGTACAAGAGAAGATAAATGTCTCCTTGTCCGCCTTCGTCGAGCAGAAACTTATTTGCGGATGCCACCTTCATTTGCTTGGGGGATACTCCCCATACCGGAAGAGGGGCGGTTGCCGCCGGCTTCTCCCCGATCCAGGCGATACGCTCCGAAGCATCCGCACCGATGGCCTTTCCGGTTAATTGCTTGACTGCCGATAGGGGGATGTACGTGGTTCCGTTCATCGCTTTGGCTGCTACTGAAAGGGTGACTGCGGAACCGTTGATTTTGGCCTTTTTGCTTCCCGTCGTTACGGTGATGTAGGAACCGGCCGAATTTTTGGCCGTGATGGCCTTCGTCCGGTTATCGACGGTCGTGGTATAATTTAATTCGGCCAGAACGGCTTTCATCGGAATGAGCGTGGTGTTTTTTTCGACGACGGTCGGAAATTTAGCCGTTGAAACCGTGCCGTCGATGTACAGCGTGTACGTCACGGAAGCGGCAGCGGAAGTTTGGGGAGCAAAAGAGAAAAGATTGGCGAGAACAGCCAGGCACCCCACCAGGGTTAAATAAACTATTTTTTTCATAGCGTCTCCTTTACCATGCTTATGGATATCAAATTTTAGGACGATTCTCTTAAATATAACATGGCTGGGCTGGAACTTTGTTCCTAAAATTTCCAACCCGGAATTATTTTTTCGAGACTGCGCTGCCCGATGTCGGGGAACAGGACTTTACGGAATATGGAGAGGGAGTAAGACGGATGCGCGTGCTTTACGAGGATAGCGGCGAGGATTGGGGCAAGCTGGTCGTATACGATACGTCCCAATATGATGGGGAAAACGGAAGGTTCCGCGTTCTCGCCTTTTCGGATGGAGCCGCACAGGGGGTTCTGGATATCGACCGTCCGGATCGTATCGTGTTTGAATATCCCCGGGCCATATTGCATCTCATGGAGGCCAATGTTCCGGACTTCCACGACGTGTACGTGATCGGACTTGGAATCGGGATCATTCCATCCCGGCTTCAAGGAAAACGGGTGAAGGTGGCGGAGATCGACCCTCGGGTCAAGGAGATCAGCCGCCGTTACTTCGGATACACCCCGACGAATGTAGACGTTGGCGATGGACGAAACCTGTTGGAAAGGGAGCCTGATCTTGCTTTTGATTTTGTGGTTCTTGACGCTTTTACGGAGAAGGATACGCCGCTTCATCTACTTTCCGAGCCTTTCCTCAGGCTGTGCAAGGACAAGCTGAACGAGCGGGGAGGAATTGTGATGAATCTGTTCGGCCGCGGCTCATCGGATAAACTGATCAGTGCCGTGCATGCCACGCTGCGGACCGTATTTACATATACCTGCTGTTTTGAATTGCCGCAAACGGGAGCTGCCGACCAAAGAAATATCCTCCTGATGGGCGCGCGGCAGCCGATTCGTTTTCGCGAAAAGGAGATGGCCGGCTTCGCCGTTTTCAAACCGCAGGAAGGATACATTATCCAAGACCGGAATGCGAACTAAACGATTGTAAAATGCCGCGATGAACGGTATAATTCATCACTTGTGAAAGGTACAAGATAAAGGGGCTTAATATAACATGAATAACTATGGAATACCGGACAATGCGCTGATTACCGTCGCCGGTACGGTAGGGGTGGGCAAATCGACGCTAACCATGGCGCTCGCCGGGCGGTTGGGGTTCAGGACGTCGATGGAGAAGGTCGACCACAACCCCTACTTGGAAAAATTTTATGCGGACTTTGAGCGCTGGAGCTTTCATTTGCAAATTTACTTCCTGGCCGAACGGTTTAAGGAACAGAAGGCGATCGTTGAAGCGGGAGGGGGATTCGTTCAGGATCGCTCGATTTACGAAGATACCGGGATCTTCGCCAAAATGCACGCCGATCAAGGGACGATGTCGGGTATAGACTATCAGACGTATACCAGTCTGTTTGAGGCGATGGTGATGACGCCGTATTTTCCGCACCCCGATGTGATGATTTATTTGGAAGGCAGCCTGCCGGCCATCTTATCCCGCATTCAGGAACGCGGCCGTGACATGGAGATTCGGACGGAGCGCTCTTACTGGGAGCGGATGCATGCCCGTTATGCCGAATGGATCGACGGCTTTACCGCCTGCCCTGTGCTGCGGCTGAATATCGAGGAATATGATGTGAACGACCCGGCCTCGCTGGATGAAATCATCCGTCAGATTCGCGTGACAGTTTCGGACATGCGATTTCATAGATCCCCCCGATAACCGGAATTTCTCCCGCTAATTTCGCTGATTCGGTCGGAATGTCCGTTTTAACGGGAAAAGCTCCCGCTAAAATGACATTTTTGACCGATGATACAGGTTATCCGCCAAAATAGAGGGAGGTATTCCGGTTATTTATAGCTAAAACGTTAATCCAGCGAAATTAAAGGGAGGTTTTCCCGCTAGTTGGCTGTCCAAGAGGCTTCAAAGCCGAATTAGCCGGAGGTTCTCCCTTTAATTGCCGCCAAATCAAAAGGTCCGCGTCAGACAGGAAAAATGTTCTTGTCATGCGCGGGCTTTTCTGGTATTTTTGATAGTATCAATTTGTTATTATCATAAATATACTAAGTTAAAGTTGTCAGTTTGGACTCCAAGCATGGCTTGGAAAGCGGAGGGATGCAGGTGAAGAAGGTTATAGGCGGTTGGAATGTATTCGAAGTCTCGTGGTTAGTATTATTTACTTCCATTGCGATCGGATTTACGGTTCTTTCCAAGGATTCATTATTCGGTTTTACGGTCTTTATCACCGGGGTGCTCTGCGTGGTGCTAGCCGCGAAAGGAAACCTGATGAGCTATGTATTCGGCATGTACAATACCGTCGGGTATGCTTATCTGGCCTATATTAACGGTTTGTTCGGAGAAGTTATGCTGAATCTGCTTTTCTTCGTGCCTATGAATATCGTGGGCTTTTACATGTGGAAAAACAACCGGCAAGGCGGCAAGCTTTTCATGCGCCAAATGGGACTTCAAGGTCTTCTCGTCGTTGGCTTGATCTGCGTGGCGGGCTGCCTGCTGCTGGGATTCGGGTTATCGTTCATTCCGGGACAGAACTCTCCTTATATCGACGCGATTACGACCTTGTTATCCATCGTGGCTACGATCCTGATGGTCCGAAGATTCAAGGAGCAGTGGCTGGTTTACATTGTGCTGAATATGTTCACGGTGTTGCTATGGGTGATCCGGATGCTGGAGGGGAGCGGCGAAGGTCTGCTGATGATCGTCATGTGGAGCGCTTATCTGGTGAATGCGACATACGGCTACTACAATTGGAACAAAGGGGCCAAGGAGGCATTGGCATGAAGACGAAGACGCTAGGATTAACGCTGGGAAAATTCGCTCCGCTGCACAAAGGGCATCAATATATGATCGAAACCGCGCTCCAAGAGGTCGACGAGCTGATCGTGGTCATCTACGAGACGACGGTGACCCCGATTCCGCTTCATATCCGGGCCAATTGGATCCGGAAGCTTTATCCCGCGGTCCGCGTGATCGAGGCCTGGGACGGTCCTGACGGCTACTCGAACGAGCGGGAGCATGAAATCCGGGAAGAGCAATACATTTTGGGGCTGTTGAAAGGCGAGAAGGTGACGCATTTTTATTCCAGCGAATTTTACGGCGAACATATGAGCATCGCCTTAGGCGCCATAGACCGGCGGGTGGACGAAGCCCGCGAACGGGTGCCGGTTTCGGCGACGATGGTCCGTTCCGATCCTTACAAGTACCGGGCATTCGTAAGCGATGTCGTGTACCGGGATTTGATTACGAAGGTTGTTTTTGTGGGAGCGATGTCGACGGGGAAATCGACGATTACCGAGGCGTTGGCCCGGCGGTATAATACCGCGTTTGCGAGCGAGTACGGCCGCGACTATTGGACCGAACACCAGGTGGACCGCCGCATCGGTCTTGAAGCGTTCGATGAAATCGCCTTGGGCCATATCGAGCGGGAGGAGCAAGCGTTGCTGGAAGCGAACCGGGTCCTTTTCGTCGATACCAATGCGATCACGACGTATATGTTCGCGCTGGATTATCACGGCCGGGCTCCTGAGCTCTTGACCCGGATTGCTCTGGAAAATGCGCAGCGATACGATCTGTTTTTCCTGTGCGACGACGATATTCCTTATGACGATACGTGGGATCGCAGCGGGGATCAGAAGCGGCATGTTTTTCACAAGCAAATCATTGCGGATCTGAAGGAACGGCGGATTCCCTTTATTACGCTGCGGGGAAGCTTGGAAGAACGTATGCGCAAGGTTGAGGAGGTGCTGGCAAAGTTCCGGCCCTATCAGAATTTTTTCGGCGAAAGCATCGTTTAAAAATGGAATAAAGGAGAAGGTTACGTTGGATTTGTTGGATCGTGACGGACTGACGGAAAAGGAATTTTTAGAGCGGTATCGGGCTGGGGATTACGAGCGCCCTTCGGTGGCGGCGGACATGGTCATTTTCACCGTCACGGACGCGGAGGCGGACAGCTACCGCAAGCTTCCGGAAAAAGAGCTGCGCATTCTGCTCATTCGCCGGGGAGGACACCCCTTCCTGGGGAAATGGGCGCTGCCGGGCGGCTTCGTCCGGCCGAACGAGACGACGGAGCAGGCCGCGGCGAGGGAGCTGCGCGAAGAAACCGGCGTCGACGACGTTTATTTGGAGCAGTTGTACACCTTTAGTGATATCGGACGGGATCCCCGCACCTGGGTCATGAGCTGCAGCTACATGGCGTTGATCAACAGCGGGCAGGTACAGCTGAAGGCGGGGGACGATGCGGCCGAGGCCGCCTGGTTCAAGCTGACCTACCGGCTTTTGCGGGAGACGAAAGAGCTACTCGAAGACGGATACGTCAAGACGCTGGAGTATGAGCTTAAGCTGAGCAGTGAAGATGAGGAGCTCACGGCGGTCGTGGCGAGGACGGTGACGTCCAAATCCAACTCGACGGGAACGGCTTATGCGATCGTATCCAATGAAGGGTTGGCTTTTGACCATGCGAAAATTATCGCCTGCGCCATCGAGCGGTTGCGGGGAAAAGTGAATTACACCGACATTGCCCTGCATTTGATGCCGCAGCTGTTTACCTTGACGGAGCTACAACAGGTTTATGAGGTTATTTTGGACAAAGAGCTGTTGAAGGCCGCCTTCCGGCGCAAAGTGGCCGATCTCGTGGCGGAAACCGATCATTACACCGAAAATGCGGGACATCGTCCATCACGCTTGTATCGGAGAAATTTGGAGGATTACCGGTGATGAAGATTTACAATCTCGAAGATTTAAGAAAAGCATATAACGCGGGGAGCACGTTCAAATATGTGTTCTTTTGGGGCCATACGCCGCCAAAGGACGGGGGAGTGGACAAAAGCTGCTTCAGCCAATGGTGGATGAGCCCTTTCGAGGTAGAGGGGACGGAATATTCCTGCGCCGAGCAGTTTATGATGGCCGAGAAGGCAAGGCTGTTCGGGGACGGGGAAATGCTGGAGGCAATCCTGAAGGCGAAGCATCCCAAAGAGATGAAGGCTTACGGACGTGCGGTCAGAAATTTTGACAAGGAACGATGGGAAAAAGAGTGCTACGGGATCGTGAAAAGAGGCAGCTTGGCCAAATTTTCGCAGAATCCGGAGCTTGGGGAGTATCTCAAGTCGACGAAGAACCGCATTCTCGTCGAAGCCAGCCCGCGGGACCGTATTTGGGGGATCGGCATGGGTCAATCCAATCCGGATGCGGAGAATCCGGTGAAATGGCGGGGAAGGAACTTGCTTGGGTTCGCGCTGACGGAAGCGCGGGACGAACTGCTTGGGAAATGACTAACTGTCCCGGAGAGTTATAGAAGAAAGAAGGGGAGAAAGATGAACCGAAAAGAAATTGCCGAGGAAACGTTGCGGATCCAGCGGCAGGGCTTTTATGAAGTGAAGGGGCGGCGGGTGGAATTCGCCGAGGCGCAAAAGCATTCGGAGGAGAACAGCGAGCTGATCACGCCGGAACGGGGAGAGGCGCTGGTACGGGAAGGCGCGGGGCTGCCCCGGTTGCCGAAGCCGGCAGCTTGTTCCGTCGCCAACGAGGCTACGGTTAAGGCGATCCTTGATTTTGCGGAGGCGGGGAATGAGCGGATCGGAGTGCTCAATTTCGCCAGCGCCAAAAATCCGGGAGGCGGATTTTTGAACGGAGCGATGGCCCAGGAAGAAAGTCTGGCCGCCTCCAGCGGTTTATACGAAACGCAGCTTCGTAATGAAGGTTACTATAAGGCGAATCGGGCTTACCGATCGATGATGTATACCGATTTTGCCATCTATTCGCCGGACGTGGTGTTTTTCCGCGATCAGCGGTTCGGACTGCTCGAGCGGCCGGTGACCGCTTCGGTCTTGACGCTCCCAGCCGTGAACTATGGCCAGGTCCTGCTTAAGGGAGAAGATCCCGTTCAAGCGGAACGCGTCATGAAGGACCGGATGCGTCTGGCCCTGGCGATATTCGCCAACATGGGTGACAAGAGCCTGATCTTGGGAGCTTACGGCTGCGGCGTCTTCCGAAACGATCCGGTGAAGGTGGCCGGGTGGTGGCGGGAGCTTTTGGAGGAGGAAGGCTGGGGATCGCTGTTTTCGGAAATCCGGTTTGCGGTATTGGACACTTCGAAAGACGGAAAGTGTATTCAGGCTTTTGAGAAACTGCTCCGTTCGGGTCATAACTAAAAAGAAGGGCCATCCTGCAAAGGATGGCCTTATTCACGTGTTTAAGATTATTTTCCGCTGCCCAATGTTCTGATAAATGCCTCCAGGTTGTCCCTCAAAAACTTCGCATCTTTAAATCCGGTATTTGCAAGGATGTTCCCGATATCCTTGGCGAACTCCGTCAAGCCGGCCGTAGACGCATTGGCAAACCGGTTTTCACCGATGCTTTGACGCATCTGCTCGATCCGTTTCGCCGCGTCCTCTCTGTACTCTTTCGCCCAATCCTGGCGATTGGCCGCTTTCTTGGCGAAGGATTGAAGAATGCTGTTCCAATCTCCTCCGTTCACAACCGCTTCTTGCAGCTTGCCCAGCGTGTCCGGCTCGAATTTCCGCATCATGTCGGTCAAATCGATATAATCCTCAGGTGCCCCGACGGGTCTTTGCGGAGGAGTTTCGTAACGGATTTCTTTCGATACAGGATCAACGGTTCTGGTTTTGGAAATGGCCCCGATCAGATGGATCGTATCCATAAATTCTGTGGCTGCTTCCTCGTTCATGTAGTTCTTCGCTATGTATTCGGCTTGCGTAAGCCCCAATTCCAGTAGTGCTTTTCTTTCCTCTTCACCGTTGACGTCCGTAATGAAGTTGGATTGAATGATGCCGTAAACCGCTTCTTTCACCTGGGACGGTTGATCTTGAAGGAGGCGATTCAGGGAATCGTTGATTTGAACCGTTCCAAAATACGTTGCCGCATGGTTTACGACATCGGATGCCGCCAACTGCTTAGCTGCAAGGCTGATTTCCAAGGTATCCGTTTCATGGGACAGCTCGGGAATCCGGTCTGTAACCAAGGCTGGTTTCTCGGGACGCGGTTTTAAATCTTCGTATGCATTCAGGCCTTGTTTCGTGGTACTGTAAATCCTCATAACAATCCATCCCCTTTTCCCTTCACAGTATTCCGATTTCCTTTTCTAACCACAATATCGGAATATTCTTCCAAATTGTTTATATCGGAGAACAAAAAAACAACGGGCAGTTTAGGTTCACCACCCGTTGCTCTTCCAAACCGTTTAATTAACCCCCGTAAATGCTATAAGCAAAATGATACACAATATCCGTATCGCTCGCGCTTGGGCGATTCGTTACCTGTGCCGCCACGCCGCAAAGATCATAATAGTGGGTGAAACTTATGGCACCCGGCAAAAACTGGCTAATGCTTCCGGTTGAAGACGGCAAGGATAACGTAACGGAGAATTGGCCGCTGCTGTTCGTTATTGCCGTAGCGCTCCGATATCTGTTGCCGCTGCCTTCCGACCAATAGTCATTTACCCATGTGACTTGGACTTCCGCATTGGCTACGGCATAGTTATCCGAAGTCGCGGCAACGCCGGTCACGGTGAAGCTATTTCCCGTGATCCGATAGTATTTTCCGTAGGCATAGGTCGGATAATCGTTCGGGCCGCCGTTTGAGTTATAGCCCGTAATGACAAGTTTATCGGCTCTTAAAATCGGCTGCAGGTGGAGTGAATAGTTAGTATCCGAATAGGTGTTTGTCGTATAGACCCTCAGATAATAAGTGCCGGTTCCCAGCGAAACGTTGCCATTTTGCGAAGGGATTAAAAGCATCCGATTATTGCTTAGGGCACCATACAATTCCGCTTTGTATCCATTTCCTACAGACAATTGATCCAAATCAATATGCATAGCGTCATAATTTCTGCTTTCCGGAACCGTAATTTTATACCAATCCTGATCTATCTCCGAATTGATGGAGCGGCTCACTAGCGTTGAACCTCCTGTCGCCACCGTGAAAGGGTAGGCATGAAGCGCATTCTCATCCGTCTCGTAGGCGTCATAAGTGGAGCTTGTGGAGACGGTTAAATAGAAGGGTTCGTTAATGCTGGCTCCGACCGCGCCATAGACTTCAATCAAGTAGGCTTTTGTACCGGCAGTGACATTCTTTGTGCCCACATGCTCGGATAAAGTTTTCGTCTCATTTCCATAGTTATTTAAATAAGTTCCATAAATAGAATAATCAATCGGATTGGGATTCAAATTGCCGGTGGCCATATCAAATTCATAGAGATAGAGATCGTAATCAAGCTGCGATGATGCCGGGCTGTCCAATTGAACCTGCAGGATGCTCCCAGGCTGTACGTAGTAAGGGTATAAATAAGCGGACGTGCCTTCCTGTTGAATGTAGCCCGTGTATGTATATGTCGCTGCTGTGGCACTTACGGACTGCGTTTCCGCAATCAGTCCTTTTTGCGATTTTGAGGCGGTTAGAGGCGATTTCAAATTTGCGGATGCTTTGACTTGGTGTTGATCCAATTTGGATGAATCCAGTTCCGGCGCAGCTTTGGTAAGCGAGGAAACAACCTCTGCTTCAGGCTGCAGCAGTTGTTCTGCCTCCAGAGCATCAGGGCCGATCCCGGGCACCGTAATAGGCTCGGCGGCAAACGCATTGAGACCAAAGACCAAGGAGAGAACTAGATTCAGGCAGATAACGATAGACATCTTTTTCTTCATAAATATAACGCCTCCCTCAAAATTAGTAATATATTACTATAAAATAAGTATATACCATATCCTATAAATTGGTAAGATAGTAATTTTTTATGGTTAGTGACGTTTCTGCGAAAAGCAATCATTTGACATTGGTTTGACATCAAACTATAATGCCCGGTAATCTCCGGTATGATCATGCCTCCCGTGTTCACAGGGCAGATATTCGGAAGCAGTGCTAAAACGATTTTCGTAGAGGAGATACCGAGATGAACATTGATGCAAACGAATCGTATTACGCGGTTATTTTTTCAAGTCAACGTACTGAAGGGGACAAGGGCTACAGCAACATGGCCGAAAAAATGGAGCGGCTTGCGGCGGAGCAACCGGGATTCTTGGGCGTGGAAAGTGTGAGGGATGCTTCGGGAGCCGGCATTACCATTTCCTATTGGGATAGCCTGGAGGCGATCCGCCAATGGAAGCAAAATCCGTCCCATCAATCGGCTCAGGAGAAAGGCAAACAGGTCTGGTATCAAAATTATAACGTCAAAATTTGCAAGGTTGAACGAGCTTATTCTTTTTAGATGATACTATCGGTTGAACAGGGGGAAGCCTTTCGATTTGTCGGCCTCTCCCGATATCCCTAATAGTCTATGAAAACGCCTCTAATTTTTCGGGTAGCCGGAGGGGACGATCTTGGGTAGAATGACGCGTGAGGGAACTGACAATAAGGAGGTTCAATATGTCTACAACATCGAACTACCCATTCCGGGACACTTCTCTTCCGCTGGAGGAGCGGGTGAACGACCTGGTTTCCCGCTTTACGCTGGAGGAAAAAGTGGGGCTCATGATTCAATATCAAACGGCCGTCGAACGGCTTGGCGTGAAAGCGTATAAACACGGCACGGAAGCGGCGCACGGCATGGCCTGGCTTGGCGAAGCCACGGGTTATCCGCAGCCGATCGGCCTGGGATGCACCTGGGACACCGAACTTATGCAACGAATCGGCAGCGCGATCGGCGATGAGGCGAGAGGTTTTTATAAGCGGAATCCGGAGATTAACGGGTTGACGCTTTGGGCGCCGACCGTCGACATGGAGCGCGATCCGCGTTGGGGCCGGACCGAGGAAGCGTACGGCGAGGATCCGGTGCTGGCGGGTAAATTGGCGGCGGCTCTCGTTCGGGGGATTCAAGGCGACCATCCGAAATATTTGAAAGCGGTTGCCACACTGAAGCATTTCATTGCCAACAATAACGAGGTGGGTCGCGGCGACCAGTCGGTCAGCATCGATCCCCGAAATATGCGCGAATACTATTTGAAGGCGTTTGAAGTTCCGTTCAAGGAAGGCGGAGCCCAGTCCATGATGACGGCTTACAATGCCGTTAACGGCGTTCCGGCGAACCTGATGCCCGAAGTCAATGAAATCGTCAAAAAGGAGTGGGGTATGGACGGCTTCGTCGTCAGCGATGCTTTCGACGTGTCCGGTACGGTACGCGATCACGGCTACCTGGAGACCCACAAGGAAGCGGTTGCCCGTTCCGTGAAGGAGGGCGGCATCGACAGCATTACCGATGACGGCGAGCTGATCAAACAGGCGCTCCGCGAAGCGCTGGAGGACGGATTGCTTACGGAGAGCGACCTGGATGCGGCGTTGCGCAATACGTTCCGCGTACGTTTCCGCCTCGGGGAGTTCGATCCGGAGGAAGACAATCCGTATGCAGCCATCGATGAGTCGATCATTATGCATCCTGATCATGCAAAGCTGGCTCGCGAAGCGGCAGGGAAGGCGGTCGTGCTTCTGAAAAACGAAGGCGGCATACTGCCGCTGCAGGCTGACAAGCTGAAGAAAGTGGCCGTGATCGGGCCGCTTGGCGGCACCGTGTACCGCGACTGGTACAGCGGTTCCCTGCCTTACGCCATCACGCCGCTGCAAGGTATTCAAGAGAAGCTGAACGGGCATGGCGGACAAACGACTTTCTCGGGCGGTACGGACCGCATTAAGCTAAAAGCAAAACGTAACGGCCGTTACGTACAGGTTCAGGGCGGAGAGCAGGCTGCTCTGGCCGCAACCGGCGAAACGGGCGAGCAGGCCACCGTATTCGAAGTGACCGATTGGGGCTGGGATAGCCATACGATCATTGCGGAAGATAACGGTCGTTACCTGACGACGGACGACCGGATCGTGAAGGCGTCGGCCGAGCAAATTTGGGAGTGGTTCACGAAAGAAGTGTTCCTCGTTCGTCCTTCGGAGGAAGGAACGGGCAGCGTCAACTTCTCGACGTGGAACGATGTGCCGGTCACTGTGAAGGCCGACACCGGCGATTTGCTCGTCGGCAGCGGCCGTGCGGAAGAAACCGCCAACGAGATCAACGTAGCGGGTGCCGCGTCCGTAGCGGGTGGGGAAGAGGAAAAGATCGTCGCCGACGTCTTTGAAGTGGAAACGGTGACGGACAAATACCAGGCCGCGAAGGAAGCCGCCGGCGATGCCGATCTGGCCGTCGTCTTCGTCGGAAACCATCCGTTGATCAACGGGAAGGAGACGATCGACCGTCCGGATATCACCCTTCCGGCATCGCAGGAGCAGCTGATCAAGGAAGTGCTCTCCGTGAACCCGAACACGATTGTGGTCGTGGTGGGCAGTTATCCTTACGCGCTGAACTGGGCTGAAGAGAACGTACCGGCCATCGTGTACACCACCCATGCCGGCCAAGAACTGGGTCATGCCGTCGCGGATGTGCTCTTCGGTGACGTGAACCCTGCGGGACGTCTAAATATGACGTGGTATAAATCGGTCGATCAGCTGCCGGAGTTCATGGACTATGATGTCATTAAGGGCGGCCGGACCTACCGCTATTTTGAAGGCGAGGCGCTTTATCCGTTCGGGCACGGGCTGTCCTACAGCACCTTCCGGTATGACGGACTGAGCCTTGACCGGCAGCAGGTTTCGGCGGATCGAGACCGGGAAATCGGTCTCACGGTTCGGGTGACGAATACCGGGAACCGTCCGGGGGAAGAAGTGGTGCAGTTGTATGGGCATGCTGAGCAATCACGCGTGAAACGTCCGTTGAAACAGCTGCTTGCCTTCCGGCGGGTGCTCCTGCAGCCGGGCGAATCGGCTGACGTCAGCTTTACGCTGCCGCTGTCCGAGCTGGCCATGTGGGACGTTACCCGCGAGCGCTATTGCATCGAAACCGGCACATACACGTTCATGGCCGGCGCTTCCTCGGGTAATCTTCCGCTAAGCGCGGCTCTTGAAGTGCAAGGCGAGGCGATCCCGCCGCGCGACTTGAAGCAGGCCGTGAAAGCGATCAACTATGACGCTTACGAAGGCGTGCTGATCGGCGAATGCCGGGAAGGCGGCAGCGCGGTTCAGGTGAAGGAGCAATCCGGCTGGATTGCTTTTGAAGACGCCGAGTTCGGCACAGGCACGAACGCCGTGAAGCTTCGCGCAGCCAGCCGGACGGCCGGTTCGGCCGAGATCCGGCTGCAAAGCCCGGACGGTCCCCTGGCGGGCCGGGTCCAGCTGGAAGCGGGCGGAGAACAGGAATGGCGCGACTATTCCGCTGAAGTGAGCGGCGTAAGCGGACGCCAGGACGTTCATATCGTCCTGAACGGCAAAGTATCGTTGAGTACGATTCAATTTTTATAAAGAAGCTTAGGTGACCGGGTTCCCTTTTGGGGCCCGGTTTTTCATCATTTTCGAGTTGTTGCTGATTGCGTCGGCATGGCGGTCAGTGCATCGGTTAACGCATGCTGAATGAAAAAAAGCCTTAACCCTTACAAAAAGGGCTAAGGCTTCATCATTTTTTAGGCCAATCTCACCTTAAAATCCTGATACCCGAATTGGCGGACGACTTCGCAGTCCCCGTCCTTTTTCTTCACGGCAATGGCCGGCAGCGGCATGCCGTTGAAGGTGTTGGTCTTCACCATAGAGTAAATCGCCATATCGCCGAATACCAAACGGTCGCCGCTTTTTAACGGTTGATCGAAGGAATAATCGCCGATTACATCGCCCGTCAGGCAAGTTGGCCCGCCGAGACGGTACGTATAGGGCTTCTCGCCGGCTTCGCCCGATCCGAAAAGGGGCGGACGGTACGGCATTTCCAAGACATCCGGCATGTGGCAGGTCGCCGACGTGTCCACGATCGCAATCTCGATGCCGTTTCGATGGATATCCAGGACCGAGGTGACCATATAGCCCGCATTCAGCGCAATGGCTTCGCCCGGCTCGAGATAGACCTCCAGGCCGTATTTGTCCTGCATTCTTTGAATGCAAGCTTCCAGCCTCGGAATATCGTAATCTTCTCTCGTGATATGGTGCCCGCCGCCGAAATTGATCCATTCCATTTGCGGCAGCCAGTCCCCGAATTTTTCTTCCACCGCGTTCAGCGTGGTTTCCAGATCGTCCGAGTTTTGCTGGCAAAGCGTATGGAAGTGCAACCCCGTAACGCCTTCAAGCAGCTCCGGACGGAAATCATCCCGTCTTACGCCGAATCTGGAACCCGGCGAACAAGGATCATAGATTTCATGTCCGACTTGCGTGGAGCATTCCGGGTTGATGCGCAAGCCAATCTTTCTGCCGGCAGCCAGGGCCTTATCTTTGAATTTCTCCAACTGGGAAAAGGAATTAAAGATAATATGGTCGCAAATCGATACGATTTCGTCGATCTCATCCTCGCGGTAGGCAGGGGCAAAGACATGAGTTTCCTTGCCCATTTCCTCATGCCCCAACCGGGCTTCGAATAACCCGCTCGCGGTAGTGCCGCTCAGGTATTCTCCGATGAGCGGATACATGGCCGTCATGGAAAAAGCCTTTTGCGCCAATACAATCTTCGCTCCCGTCCGCTGCATGACGCCGTTCAGGATTTTCAGGTTTTTTTCGATGAGGGACTCATCGACGACAAAACAGGGTGTCGGTAGTTGCTCGAACCGCATCTTAGCGCACGAGCTCCGGTTTCTTGGATTCTTCAGGCAGCTCATCGACAAGCACCGGGTTGAAATCTTCAACCCAAGGAAGTCCCCATTTGTTCAGCTCTTCCATGAACGGATCCGGATCGAACTCTTCGACATTGTATACGCCCGGTTTATTCCATTTGCCGGTCAAGACCATCGCCGCGCCGATCATGGCCGGAACGCCCGTCGTGTAGGAGATGGCTTGCGAGCCCACTTCCTTAAAGCACTCTTGGTGATCGCAAATATTGTAGACGTAGTATGTTTTGTCTTCGCCGTTCTTTTTCCCTTTGAAGATACAGCCGATGTTCGTTTTACCCACCGTACGCGGTCCGAGGGATGCCGGATCCGGCAATACGGCTTTCAAGAATTGGAGCGGAATGATTTGCTTGCCTTCGAATTCGATCGGCTCGATGGACGTCATCCCCACGTTTTCAAGGGCCTTCAGGTGTGTCAGATAGCTTTGGCCGAAGGTCATGAAGAAACGAATGCGTTTCAGGCCAGGGATGTTTTGCGCCAGGGACTCAAGCTCTTCATGATAAAGCAAATACATATCTTTTTCGCCGACTTCGGCAAAGTTGTAAACGCGTTTGATTTCCATCGGCTTCGTTTCGATCCATTCGCCGTTTTCCCAGTAACGTCCGTTGGCCGAAACCTCGCGGATGTTGATCTCGGGGTTGAAGTTGGTGGCGAAAGGATAACCGTGATCGCCGCCGTTGCAATCCAGAATATCGATGTACTCGATTTCGTCAAAATAATGCTTCAACGCATACGCGGAGAATACGCCGGTTACGCCCGGGTCGAAGCCGCTGCCCAAGAGAGCCGTGATACCGGCTTGTTCAAAGCGCTCGCGGTATTCCCACTGCCATTTATATTCGAATTTTGCCGTATCTTCCGGCTCATAGTTTGCGGTATCCATATAGTGGGTTTTCGTGGCAAGACAAGCATCCATGATGGTCAAGTCTTGATAAGGCAAGGCCAGGTTCATGACGATATCCGGCTTCACTTCGTTAATTAGAGCGATCAGTTCATCCACATTGTTCGCATCCACTTGAGCCGTCGTAATTTTCGTTTTCCCGCCGTCAAGTTTCGCTTTCAGCTCGTCGCATTTGGATTTGGTGCGGCTGGCGATGCAGATTTCTTCAAAGACCTCGCTGTTTTGAACGCATTTATGAACCGCAACTGAAGCTACGCCGCCGGCGCCGATGATAAGTGCTTTTCCCATTGTTTTTTCCCCTTACTAAATAGATTTTTTGAGAAATGTGTTACCGTAACAACCTAACGATCGGTTTTCGCCACTTGCAAAACAAAAAAAGCAAGTGTAAAAACGCATAGTCGCGCATCAACACTTGCTTTGATATATTCAATATTAAAAAGCATGGGCACACCCATAGCAAAATTTTTGCCAGGGCACGGCACATTTGCGTGGAAAGCTTTTTAATATTCAAAAATATCATAAAAGGATCAGAGTCTATATAGCAAATAATTACTTTTACCACTCTTATTGACCGTTTCACAAGTTGATGTGCAGATGCACTGGTTGTAAAGTAACCAACTTATAAAAGTTGAGCTTTTAACTCAATCAATAAGGCAACGAAAGTTGCCGATCGGCATTTGACCCGGCTGTCCGTATGGCCTTAACTTCCTTTTGGGAAGTGGTCAAAAATTATCTGCTTGGAAAGACTCTAAATTTTTGAATAGTCGCTTTCCTTTGTGCACAGAAATAGTATCACAAAGCATAGTATAGTGCAATATCAAATTCAAAATAATTTTTTGGCAGTTTATGAGTCGTTCCATGCTTCATTTTGGCATATGGACGATTCGTTCAGCCGCCGATTGTTAAGCATATTCCGTGTTAATTATTTTGTTACTGTTTTCAACTAGGCGAATTAATACACACAAAAAAAAAGTGAAATTAATGGAGTAACTTGGGCTCCTGGGCTTTACCGATGTTGAGACGGTTCTCTTAAATTTGCAACTAGCAGCTTTTAACTATTAAAAATGTTGTTAATATCCTACAAATTCTATGAATAAACGATTATAATTGGTACAGAAAAGGTATGTGACGATGCCGCTTCCTGCCTGGTCATGAAACCTGACGGAAGCGCCTGCATCCTTTCTGCAAATTTTAGATAGAAGGATGTTGAACATGAGCCACAGGGAAAATAGAGTTGATACGGACGTTATTTTAATCGGGGCAGGCATCATGAGCGCAACGTTGGGGACGCTCCTGAAGGAATTGGTCCCGGAATGGAAAATCACTGTTTTCGAGAAACTGGACAAAGCGGGCGAGGAAAGCTCCAACGAATGGAATAACGCGGGAACGGGTCATGCCGCCTTGTGCGAGTTGAACTATACCGTCGAGAAACCGGACGGTTCCGTAGACATTAGCAAAGCGGTCAAAATTAATGAAGAATTTCAGGTTTCAAGACAGTTTTGGTCCTATCTGGTCGACCGCAACCTGATTCGTAGTCCGCAAGATTTTATCATGCCTTTGCCGCACATGAGTTTAGTCCAAGGAGAAAAAAATGTAGCCTTCTTAAAACGCCGTTTTGAAGCGCTTTCAAAAAATCCGCTGTTTCAGGGCATGGAGTTTTCCGATGATCCGAAACGGTTGATGGAATGGATTCCGCTGATTATGAAGGATCGTACCTCAAAGGGACCTATCGCGGCCACCAAAATCGACTCCGGTACGGATGTCAACTTTGGTGCTTTAACGCGCATGTTGTTCGACCATTTACAAAATAAAGACGTAGATCTTTTCTATAACCATACGGTTAAAGATATCAAGCGCACCGGCGAAGGCTTGTGGCAGTTGAAGGTGCGTAACGCTCAGGGCAACGTCGAATATCGTACCGCTAAATTCGTATTTATCGGCGGTGGCGGAGGAAGCTTGCCTTTATTGCAAAAAACGGGCATTCCGGAAAGCAAGCACATCGGAGGCTTCCCGGTAAGCGGGCTGTTCCTGGTGTGCAACAACCCGGAGGTTGTCTCTCAGCATCATGCCAAAGTATACGGCAAAGCGGCTGTCGGAGCTCCGCCGATGTCCGTTCCGCATTTGGACACGCGATATATCGACAACAAGAAATCGCTGTTGTTCGGGCCTTTTGCCGGCTTCTCGCCGAAGTTTTTAAAAACCGGCTCGAACATGGATTTAATCGGGTCCGTCAAACCGAACAATGTGTTTACGATGCTGGCGGCGGGGGCCAAAAATATGTCCCTGACCAAGTACTTGATCCAACAGGTGATGCTATCGAAGGAGAAGCGGATCGAGGAGCTTCGGGAGTTTGTGCCGAACGCCAAAAGCGAAGATTGGGATATCGTCGTGGCGGGACAGCGCGTGCAGGTCATTAAAGATACGGTGGCCGGCGGGAAAGGAACGCTCCAATTCGGGACGGAAGTGGTAAGCGCCGCGGACGGTTCGGTGGCCGCACTGCTTGGGGCTTCACCGGGGGCATCCACGGCCGTTCACGTCATGCTGGAAGTGATTCAAAAATGCTTCCCGCAACATATCAAGGCTTGGGAACCGAAGATTAAAGAAATGATTCCTTCTTACGGCATATCGCTGGCCGAACATCCGGAGCTGTTCCGTGAAATTCATACGTCTACGGCGCAGTCGCTTGGCTTGAGCGAGAAAGTGACAGTTTATAGTTAGGGATAAACCGAGAGCTCTTGATCCATTTGGGATCAAGGGCTCTTTTTTTGTCCGGATGCGGGAACAGAAACTTTTGGAAGAGGTTGTTCGTTGATTGTTTACGCAAAAGAATTGGAAAGGAGGCTGTCAGATTGAAATGAAAGATAACCTGAGCAAAGGGTTCTTTTTTATGACTTCCATCCTGTATCTAGGAATTCTTATGAAAATTATTTTGTTCAAAACTGCGGACTTTTCGGATATCTTGGACGGCAATTTCGGAGGAGGATACCGGTCCTTTAACGGGATCCCGTTCCGGATCTTCGTGGATTATGGGGAGATGCTTCAATCCGGTCAATGGCTCCGAGGGGTATCGAACATCTTGGGTAATATCGCCATTTTTATCCCTATGGGATTGTTGCTCCCTGTTCTTTTTCGAAGACTTCGGGGAACGATGGCGGTTCCCGTCGCCGTTACATTGGTCGTGAGTATCCTGTTCGAATGCCTCCAATATGCATTTGCGCTGGGAAGCACGGATATCGACGATGTTATTTTGAATACGTTAGGCGGATGGGTCGGTGTGATAATCTATCGGCTAATTGCCTTAATGGCACGGCAAAATTCAAAAAGCATCCAAATCGGCGTGCTTTCGGTGTTGATTGTCGGCTCCATTCCGGCATTCTTTATAGCCAGGGCCGAGTTTGGGAACATGCTCGGACTGACGAAGTATGAGACGGTCTACATAGGCAATGAGCAGGTGCCCCAACGGGCATCCGATGTTCTGGGTACTTTAATTGGGCTAACCGGGAATCAAGTAACCTATTATACGGGGCTTATGGGCGATGACGAGACGGCGAATGCGTTATTGGAAAAGCAAAGCGCAACCATCACGAATTCAACAAAAGTATATCGGTTGGATATCGAGAGCTTCAAAAATAAAAGCGTGTTCCGGTATACGGAAATTGGACCTAACGAATTCGGAGACGTGGATGAGCACTCGGCGATGGCCCTCTGGACCGATCCGGCGAGTCAAACGGCAGAAGTGGTGGTTTTATCGAAAAGGACTTTGATGAGAGGCAGTCTTATGAAATCGGAAAAGGGCCCATGAAGGGCCCTTAAGAACGATCACGTCCGAAACAGCTATTCCATCATGGATTTAAAAGAATGCCGGATGACGTCGCCGCGGCTAATAATTCCGACCAAGACGCCGTTCCGCTCGACCGGCAGCTTCTTGATTTGTTTTTTTCCCAAAATCGAGGCGATATTCTCGATCCCTTCATCCCACGATACTTTAACCACTTTCTTCTTTGCGATTTCAAGAACATTGATATCCAGCAGTTTCTGGACTCTTTCCTCGAATTCGTCTTCATCCCCTTTGACTACAAAAGAATAATTGAAATAGCTGACGATTCGATCCTCATGATTGCCGATAAACCGCATGATATCCCCGTCGCTCACATACGCGACGATTTCGTTTCTGTCATTCACCACAGGCAATCCGCTGATCCGGTATTTTAGAAATTTCTCGATGACCTCCCGGACCGTGTCGTATTCCTTGACTTTATACACTTGCGGGATCATGATTTCAAATGCTTGCATAAACATTCTCCTAATGAGGTTTGCTTGCTAAGTTAATTTTAACACAACAAATCTCCATAAAAAGGTTAGGTAAATCAAAATTTTGTGTCGCACTTTAATCTGTTTCTCCATCATTCTCGATTTTCGGGAACGTTCCCGAATTATTTGTTGATACCGCTTTCTTGTTGGTATATATTCAAAATATATTTAGAGAACGTTCCCAAAAAGGAGAGGGGTGAAAAAAGTGAGAGTCTCCATTCGGGATATCGCCAAGCACTGCAATCTATCCGTAAGCACCGTGTCGCGGGCGCTCAATGGCGACTACGGCGTCAAAGCCAAGACGAGAACGTCCGTCCTGGAAGCCGCCAAGGAATTGGGGTATGTGCCGAATCTATCCGCCAAGGAACTGGTTAGCCGAAAGAGCAAGCTGGTCGGACTTCTGATCAGTGACAGCGATTACGAAGCACGCCCGGCTTTTTTCGAACTGCTCCCCTATATCAACAAAACGCTTGCCTTACACAATTACCGGGCGATCATTTATACCTTGAACGACGACAGTTACGTAAAGGGCGAATTGTCGGACATGCTGAACCTGCGTAATTTAAGCGGCTGCATCCTGATGAATACTTTTCCTTCCGATCATCCCGTCTATGAAGAAATCAAAGCCATGAAGGAGCCGATCGTCGTGCTGGAAAGCTCGGTGCTGACCCGTTATTGTTCGAACATCAATACCGATGAAGTGACGGGCGCTTATATGGCCGCACGTTATTTAATCGACTGCGGTCATCGGCGGATCGCGTTCGTGAACGGCTTCGAGCAATTCGAAATTAGCCGGGAGCGGCTGGAGGGCTTCCTTAAAGCGGTCGAAGAAGCCGGTCTGCCGAAGGACGAGACGCCTATTCTTTGGAGCGATTACACCGGAAACGGCGGAAAAGAAAGCGTGGAAAAGCTGCTTCGTAATCATCCTGAAACGACGGCCGTCTTTTTCGCGAACGATTTAATGGCGATGGGGGCTATCTCGCATCTGGCCGAGTCGGGCATACGGGTACCCGAACAGCTTTCGATCATCGGCTATGACGGGTTGTTTATCGGAAAATATTATAATCCTCCGCTCGCTTCCGTCGTCATCGATAATCCGGCCATTGGCGCGAGGGCGGCCGAACTGCTGCTGGAATTGATTAACGGGGGCAACGGGAAGACGGTCAGGGTCATGCCCCAATTATTTAAAGGAAAGAGCGTAAAAAAACTATAAAACCCAGGAGGAATCCGCCAATGTCCAAAACGGTGCGCTACTTTGCGATTTGTGCGCTGACCTTCACGGCTATCACACTATCAGGATGCGCATCATCAGTGAAGAAAGAGGTGATCGTCGAGCCTTGGACCGAGTACAGCCCCAAGGATGAAGTCGCTTTAATCGAGAATATGCGGAAAAACAAGGACGAAACCAAGGAGCTTTACGAAGTATATCGCGATCTTACGGTCATCGATATTCATAACCACGATGCCGCCGAACCCCGTGTCATCGAGAAGTGGGGGCAGTACGGCATCGACCGTCTCGTCTTGTTCGGGAATATTTCCGAGCCAAGCGCGCTGCAGACGGATAGACTGGCTTGGCAGCAATATCAGTTAGCGCCTTTAAATGTTTATCCTTCCTTTGCGGGATTTCCGATTTATGAAGAGGAAGGCGTGTCTGTCGTAAAGAACAACCTTGAAATGGGATATTTGAATATCGGGGAAGTAGCGGCGGCCTCGAGCTTTTCTCCCGTCGTGTCTAAGGTGGAATGGAAGGCGGAGCATCCGAACGACGGCAATTTCCCGAAAATCTATGATCTTGCAGCCGAGTACCGCGTGCCGATTCTCCTTCACATCGATCCGCCCAACGGCGAACCGATCGCGCATTTGGAGGAGGCTCTTGAACAGCATCCCGACACGATCATCATTTTCGGGCATGCCAATGCCTATAACCCTCCGGAAAATATCGAGGCGCTTTTAAGCAAACATCCCAATTTATACATCGACTTTTTTGCCGGATTTACGGCCTACAACCCCGAAAGCGGCAACAAGCTGGAGGATTTCGTCCCCCTGATCGAAAAATACCCGGACCGTTTTATGCTATCGACGGACGCGGGATATGGCCTGAATGTCGAGCAGGCTGCGAAGGGGCTTTATGATCTGATCGATCTGCTCTCCCCGGAAACCGCCTTGAAGGTCGCTTATCAAAATTATGAGGGCCTGGTCGAACGGCAGCCGCCGACGGACACCCAGATCGAGACGATCAAAGATTTATCCGCCAAGGCGGGAAAATTCGAGACGTACCGGTTGAATAAACGGATGGCGAACGAATTGATTTTTCAGTTGACGGAGTCGGCGAAAAAGGATTCCTAAAGCCATAAAAAAGGGAGATGCCAGCCTGGCCTCTCCCTTTTTGCTTACGCTCTATTCCCCCACATATTCCACCGAGTAAATATGCGTTTTCGTTAAGTCAATCACTTCCCGGATAAACTCCTCTTGGGATTCCCGGAAATCGGTTCTGATCCAACTCAAAATAAGCCCATAAAACCCATAGGCGGTATACCGTTTGAAGTAATCCATGTTGACGGGGATTTTGTTGATCGTTTCGAATATGAATTTTTCCTCATAGATTTTCAGGAGCGTTTGCGGGAATCCCGTATGCAGCCCCGGCAAAGTGTCTTCATATTTGATCAGCTCAAAAAAATCCCGGTGTTCGAAAATATAGGAAACGATATTGAAAGAAGGGGCATTCAGGTGCTCCGTATATACCTTATGTCCGGGTACGTAGGGTTTGCCGACCGAATCTTCCAACCCTTGGAGCATGGAGGCCAGCAATTCGTCGGCCAATTCGATTTTATCCTGGTAATGGACATAAAAAGTGCTGCGGTTATAGGCTGCGGCATCAACGATGTCTTTTACGGTAACGGCATGGTAGCCCTTCTCTTTGATCAGTTTAATGAAGGCGGATTTCAAATGTTCTTTTGTCCGGTTCCGCCGCCCCGACGTCACACTTTGATCATTATTCATGAAAGGACCTCCCCCTAAAAAAGACACTTTTCCTCCAAGTGTCGATTAGGTAGACATTTAATCGTATCTTAATGATTGTTAATACTGAACAGAAGAGTACAATTTAATTGTGAACAAAATAGCACAAATTTTAAATATGTAAATTGTACCTAGTTAAAATGTGAAAGGTGCTATTTAAAATAATTATACGGGGGGATCCATGATGGGTAAACTTCAAGGTAAAGTAGCTGTCATTACCGGTGGAGCATCCGGTATCGGGGCGGCAACGGCCCGTTTGTTCGTTTCGGAAGGAGCCAAAGTCGTTTTGGTCGACCTGAATGAAGAAAAGGGGAAGGCGTTCGAACAGGAGTTGAAAGCGCTTAACGCAGAGGCTCTGTTTATAAAAGCAAACATTACGAGTGAAGCAGAAGTCGCTCAAATCTTTAAACAAGCGATTGAAGCTTTCGGCAAGGTGGACGTTGTATTCAACAATGCGGGGATCGGACGCGTTCATGCTTCGCATGATTTGGACTATTCCGAATGGCGCAATACCGTAAACGTCGACCTGGACGGCGTATTCCTGGTAGCTCGCGAAGCCATCCGCGAAATGCTGAAAGCGGGCGGGGGGACGATCGTAAATACGGCGTCCATGTATGGTTGGGTCGGTTCGCCCGGCTCGGCGGCTTACAACGCGGCCAAGGGGGGCGTGGTGAACTTAACGCGTTCGCTGGCCTTGGAATATGCGGAGCAAAATATTCGCATTAACGCACTGTGTCCCGGATTCATCGACACGCCGATCATTCCGGAGGAAAGCAAGCAAGCGTTGGCTTCGGCAACCCCGATGAAACGCCTTGGACAAGCCGATGAGATGGCGAAAGCCGTTCTGTTCCTGGCTAGCGATGACTCCTCTTTCATGACGGGAAACAGCTTGATCGTGGATGGCGGATATACGGCCCAATAATTGTACAACATAGGTTTTTAGACAAGGTGATATTTAATAACATTCGGGAGGTAGTTTAATATGAGCAAATTTGATGGAAAAGTAGTTGTCATTACGGGCGCGGCAGGCGGAATCGGAAGAGCGACCGCAAAAAAATTGGCCGAGCAGGGCGCGAAGCTGGCCCTGGTGGATTTGAATCTGGAGGCCGTCAAACAAGTGATCTCGGAATTGGGCCTGGATGATTCCAGAGCGATTGCCCTTCAAGCCAATGTCGCCAAAGAAGAAGAGGTCAAGGCTTATGTCGACGCGACTGTCGAAAAGTTCGGCAAGATTGACGGCTTCTTCAACAACGCCGGGGTAGAAGGAACGACTGCCAACGTGGAGGATTATCCTACGGAGACGTTTGAACTGGTCTTTAACGTCAATGTGAAGGGCGCGTTCCTCGGATTGAAATACGTGGTTCCCGTCATGAAGAAGCAAGGGTACGGCAGTATCGTCAACACCTCGTCGGGTGCGGGACTTATCGGCTCGCCGGGATTTGTCGGCTATAACAGCTCCAAGCATGCCGTGATCGGGATGACCAAGGTGGTTGCGTTGGAAGCCGCTCCGTTCGGCGTCAGAGTCAACGCCGTAGCGCCTGGGGTCATCAACACCCGCATGATGCGGCAAATTGAAAAAAATACCGTTCCTGAGGATGCCGAAGGCGCAAGAGAAGCGTTTGGCGCAGCGGTGCCGATGGGAAGATACGGAGAAGCGGATGAAGTGGCGAACGTAGCCGTATTCCTGCTTTCCGACGACGCTTCCTATGTTTCTCAATCCATCTATACGGTGGACGGCGGTCAAATTAACCAATAATGATGTGAGGGGCCTTTGTCCGGAATTAATCCGGGCCAAGGCCTTTATTTTTTCGTATTGGCTGGTAACCCTAATGAAGATCGAAGACCCATTCATGAAAGGAGGCCAACATGAGAAAACGGCTTATGAGCATGCTGGAATCCCGCAAAGAGGAAATGATCCAAATTCGCCGCCATCTCCATGAGAATCCGGAGTTGTCTTTTCAAGAAGAGAAAACGGCCCAGTATATCATGGAATTTTATAAGGGTAAAGATGCGGAGCTTCAGTCCAACGTCGGAAACGGGTACGGAATCGTCGTGACGATTCAAGGCGGAAAACCGGGCAAGACGATTGCGTTGCGGGCTGATTTTGACGCCCTGCCCATATTGGAGGAAACGGAGCTTCCGTTTAAATCGAAGAACGAAGGCGTGATGCACGCGTGCGGGCATGACGGGCACACCGCGTACATGATGATCCTGGCCGACTGCCTGATTCAATTGAAAGAGGAGCTTCCGGGAATGGTTAAAGTGATTCACCAGCACGCGGAGGAAGTTCCTCCGGGCGGGGCCAAAAGCATCGTCGACTCCGGCGTGTTGGACGATGTCGAATGCATTTTCGGGATCCATTTGCTTCCGCTCGATCCGGCAGGCGTCGTCGGCGTTCACGGTGGATTTTCAATGGCGGGGAGATCCTATATGAAGCTGGGGATTCAAGGTGTCGGCGGACACGGCTCTTCTCCGCATCTGGCCAACGATGCGATCGTGGCGGGGGCTTATTTCGTCACCGCGGTGCAAACCATCGTCAGCCGCCGGCTGAATCCGTTGGAGATGGGCGTTATCACGATCGGTTCTTTTGACGGTAAGGGGACCTTTAATGTCATCAAAGATGCTGTGGAACTGGAAGGCGACATTCGCTACATGACGTTGGAAACCAAGGAAAAGATCGAGGAAGAGGTACGCCGCATCGTCAGCGGGATCGAAGCCGAATTCGGCGTGAAATGCAAATTAACCTACACTTCGGACTACCCGCCGCTATATAACGATCCAAAGGTTACGGCGGCCGTCAAAACATTCCTGGAAAAAGCCGATGACCCGGACATCCGAAAAGTCGTCGAATACCCCATGATGTCGCCGTCCGACGATTTTGCTTATTACCTGAAGAAAATCCCCGGTTGTTATTTTTATGTCGGCTGCACGCCAAAAGGGATAGAGAATCCGTATTTCAACCATAATCCGAGATTCGATATCGATGAAGATGCTTTGATCGTGGCCGCGAAATCCGTGGGATATGTGGTTTGCGGGTACTTCGGATTGTAGTAGATTCATCCGGATCCTAAATACAGTAAAACAGGCCATCGGTCGACTGCGACCGGTGGCCTGCGTGTTATTCCCCGAAATTATCCTTCCTGCACAAAAGACGGATCCATATAATTTAATTCCCAGACATGCCCGTTCAGGTCCTGGAAGCTCCATTGATACATGAACCCGTAGTCCTTCGGATCGCTTGCGGGACTTCCGCCGGCGGCGATGGCCTTATTTACGACTTCGTCGACTTCCTCCTTGCTGTCTGCTTGCAGTGCAATGAGGACTTCCACGCCCTTTGTGGCATCGATAATTTCTTTGTCGGTAAAGTTTTTGAAGTGCGATTCAACCAGCAGCATGGCGAAGGTATTGTCATTGATGATCATGCAAGCGGCGTTGTCGTCGGTGAACTGGGGATTGAACGTAAATCCTAGCTGCGCGAAGAAATCCATCGTTTGCTTCAAATCTTTTACGGGAAAGTTGATAAACGTCATGCTTGGTTTGAATCCCATCTTCGATCACCTCGAAATATTATTTAAATTTTATGGAAAATAATACATTCCGATTCTATATTTTAACTTTACAAGCGTCAAGTTAAATTTAGCAAGCCGTCTTAAACGGTTTGACTTTGATTCTATTAAACTCTACGATGAAACTACACGGAATGACGCGGACGGTGAAAAACATTGGGCGAAATACGAAACGCGGAACGTACGCGCAACTCGATCCTGCAGGCGGCGAAAGAGGAATTTTTTGAAAAGGGCTATACGGGAGCCAGAATCGAGTCGATCGCGAAACGGGCCGGGATCAATAAACAATTGATATATCATTACTTTAAAGGAAAAGAACACCTCATCAACGAAACGATTGCGAATTTCATGGCCATGGTGCCGACGGGAAATCTTTCATTGCCTGCAGACCCTGCGGAAATCGCGGAATTCCGGTTCAAGGTGAATATGGAGCACTTGCGCGAGTTTTTGAAATTCACGGCTTGGGAAGCGGTCGAGGAATTGCCTGAGAATCCCAACGGGGAAGAGACGAGAAAGAAAGTGCTGCATTCCTATAACGAGGATATCAAGTCCAAACAAGAGGCGGGGCTGGTCCCCAAAGAGCTGGATCCGGCAATGGTCACCCTCATGATGTCGAGTCTTACGGTATACCCGCTGCTCTATGAGAACGTGACTCGAATGATCACGGGCCATACGCTGGACGAGCCCGGGTTTCAAAAAAGATGGGGCGAGTTTCTTACCGAAGTAAGCAAACGTATTTTTAATACGAATATATAGAAAAGGGGCGCTCTGACATGAATGAAGCGCACAAGGACGAAATCGGACGAAAGTATTTGTTGGGGCCGCAAGTATCCGCGGAAGAATGCGGCCGGCTTACGATTCAAGAACTGATTTTCTTGATTCATTCGGGCAAGTATTTCAAAGAAAAAGAGGCATTTCCGGCCGTCTATCTGGACGAAAGATTGAAGTTGTTCCGGGACGTCTTGAAAGACAAGATCCGCGGCTCGGAAGAGCTTTACATCGCCTATGACAAAAGAACAGGGTACCCCTATACGGATGGGGAAGACCGGGTTTGGGTCTTTTCAAAGGAGGAGTATGCTTCGAATGCAGGGGACTATTTTATGCAACAGCTCATGATGCTTGAAATGAAGAGAATCGGCGGGGAAGAAATCGACAGGATGTTGGCCGAGCTTCATATTCTGGGTCTTCCGAAAATTCTGGTCGATAACGGTCAATATCATGCGGTGCTGGACCGGGACGAGCTATTGCCGCCGCCGGACTTCAGCGGGACGCCGGAGATTAACATCCCCGTGACGAATCCGGGCCTGCAGCATGCGCTGATCCGTTTTTTCCAGGAGATGAATTCCGGCCGGAATTTTGAAGGGAAGCCCCAGCTGATGCGGGAACTGGAAGGGCAAATGCTGGATGAAGTGCTTCGGGCCAAATATTTGCTGCCGATGCAGCTGATCGAGAAAGAGCCTGCTCCTTCCGACGAACAAGGCATGAAGACGCTTAAAGAGGGTACCGTTATTCAGTTCGCCGTTCTCGGAGGCGAGGGGGACTCTACCTGGCTGCCGGCGTTCACGGACTGGCCGGAATTCGAGAAGGCTTACGATAAGACCGTATGGAGCAGCAACGTTGTTACTTATGAGGATTTGCTGGCCTTGTCCGACAAGATGGATGGCGTGGTCATCAACTATCGCGGCATTCCGCTGCGGCTGGATGAGAAAAACAAACAGCGGATCGAAGCGTTCAAGAAGGAGCGGACAGATTCGCCAACGATCCAACCATCCGAAGAGAAGGCGGAGGCGGAGAAGGACGCCGCGTCCAAGCTCGGGGAGCCGCCCGCGTATCCCGCACAA
The DNA here is from genome assembly GCF_051307165.1 of Paenibacillus salivarius. Taxonomy (NCBI): domain Bacteria; kingdom Bacillati; phylum Bacillota; class Bacilli; order Caryophanales; family Paenibacillaceae; genus Paenibacillus; species Paenibacillus salivarius. The sequence continues at coordinate 5,435,680 of NZ_CP195592.1, read as the reverse complement.
ATGGTGGAAGCGGTCAAAGAGTACATGAAGACGCAGAAGGACATCAAAAAGGCGTATATTCGGTTGGCGATCAAGGACCATCGGGAAATGAGCTATTTTATGATCGTGGACGCGGATGGGGACATGGGACAGATTTTTAAGGACATTGCGGAAGTCGCATCTCCCCACCTGAACGGAATGCCTCTCGAAATAGCCGCCTTAGACACCTGGGAGGAAGAATTGAAGGATCTCGAGCCGTTTTATAAAAGGAAGCGGTTTGGGTTGTTATAGGCCGGCATGATATAATTTTATCAAGGTATTTGCCGGAGAGGCAGGAGGGTGTTCATGATGAGAGATGAGCTTTTGGAACGGCTGGAACAGTGGCATGAAGAAGACGAGTACGAGCAAATCGTCCAAGCGATCGAGGAGATTCCGGCAGAGGAACGCGATTATGATCTGATTAGCCAACTGGGCCGGGCGCTAAACAATCTGGAACGGTATGAGGAGGCTGTCGAACAGTTTCTGACGGTGGCGGAAGAAGGCAAGGACGACCCGTTGTGGCACTACCGTTTGGGACTGGCTTATTACTATTTGGAACAATATGAAGAGGCCCGACAAGCGTTCGAGGCTGCCGATCGTTTGGAGCCCGGAGATGAAGATACGCTCGAATTCCTGGAGTGGATACGCAGCAAAACCGCTCAAGAGACGGAAGAGGAGCCGGTGAGCGAAGAGAGCGCAGAGGACAAGTCCGCTGCTCCTTTGGTCTCCGATGCGGTGATCGGTACGGACTTCGATATCGCCAACTTCTGGGACGACAGCGAATTCGCGCTTGCCACATACGTTTCCGAACCGCCGACGGACGAGCTGATCGAATCGGTGGAAGAAGAACTGGTCTTCCGTCTGCCCGTATTTTATAAGAACATGATGAAGGTACATAACGGGGGGATTCCGCGCAACCGGTTTTTCCCGGCGGAAGGCTCCTATATCGAAATCTCCGGCATTCCGGGAATCGGACGGGAGAAGAGCCATTCCCTATGCGGTGATGAGGGAAGTCGCGCCGTCATCGAAAAAGAAGGCTATCCCGAGTTCGGCGTCATCATTGCCGAATGTCCTCCGGGATCGGGCGTGGTGATGCTCGATTACCGTCCGTCCCTGAATGACGGCGAGCCGGAAGTTGTCCATGTCGACAAAGAAAATAACAATAAAGTGACTCCGCTTGCCCCCGACTTTGAAACGTTTGTCCGCGGTCTGGTGAGCGAAAAGCGGTAATACGGTAGTGTAGGCGCGGCCTTTTGGGCTGCGTCTATTTTTTTGGTTAATAAGATATCGGGAATAGTATAGGCATTGAGCGCGGAAACTATGGAATAACCCATCCCATTAATTGATTAAGAACAGGAGAGTCGGTCATGAATTTTAAAAACATTACGGTCGCCGGAAGCGGCGTATTGGGAAGTCAAATCGCATACCAAACGGCCTTCAAAGGGTTCAATGTCACGGTATACGACATCAATGACGAAGCATTGGAAAAAGCGAAAGACCGTATCGCCAAATTGAAGCCTGATTATCAGCGGGATCTGGGCGCGACCCAGGAAGAGGTGGACGGCGCATACAACCGCATTTCGTATTATAGCGACCTGGCCAAAGCGGTGGCGGATGCGGACCTTGTGATCGAGGCCATTCCCGAAGTGGTGCAGATCAAAACGGACTTTTATACGAACTTGGGGAAGGTGGCTCCGGAAAAAACGATCTTCGCCTCGAACTCCTCCACCCTGCTGCCGAGCCAATTTGCCCAGGCGACCGGCCGGCCGGAAAAATTCCTGGCCCTGCATTTCGCCAACGAAATTTGGAAGAACAACACGGCCGAAATCATGAAGCATCCGGGCACCAACACGGATGTGTTCAACGACGTGATCGCCTTCGCCAAAGCGATCGGCATGGTGGCTCTGCCTCTGCATAAGGAGCAGCCGGGCTACATTCTGAACTCGCTGCTCGTTCCTTTGCTGGAGGCGGCCCAACAGCTCCTCGTCAGAGAAATCGCCGACGTCGAAACGATCGATAAAACGTGGATGGTTGCGACCGGAGCGCCGCAAGGGCCGTTCGCGATACTTGACGTGGTCGGCATCAATACGGCTTATAACATCGGCAAGGCGAAGGCGGACGCGACCGGAAGCGAGGAATTCCGCAAAATCGCCGAGCTGCTCAAAACCGAATACATCGACAAAGGCAAGCTCGGGAGAGCGACGGGCGAAGGCTTTTACAAATATCCGAACCCGAGCTTCCTGGACCCAGGTTTCCTGAAGCCGTAACGGCAAAAAGGGCCGCAGTATCTGCAAAATACTGCGGCCCTTTTTTTAAGCTTTCGTATACTTCCCGATCAGAACGGCAAGCTCGTCCCAGTGCTCGCATTGGTCCCAGTGGAACGATGCCGGAAGCTCGTACATTTCCTCCCAGGACAGCTTTTGGAGGAACGGTTTCAAATTTTGCTCCACGCAGATCACCTGCATGATCGTTCTCATCCGGAATTGCAGCGGGTAGCGTTCTTCCTTGGAAATCGGCTTGAAGTACGTTTCGGCCATGTAATCGACGAGCGCTTCGCCTTTTTCCTGCTCCTTGTGCTGATTCCACACCTGTTTGATCGAATCGGTCAGCTTACGCCAAGGCGTATCCTCGCGCGGGTAGACAATCCCCATCGTGGCGGCATCCTTGTAGGTCCACAATGCCCAGGATACGTCGTTGGCTTCGCACAGATCGAGCATATCCTCGATGATCGTCATTTGAAAATCGATCTCTTCCTTCTCGAACACCAGGCCCAGTTCTCCGCACCAGATCGGGCGTTTGTATTTTTCGCGGATCGTGATCAAGCGGTGGAACTCCTCCGCAAAAATTTGTCTGCGGCGTTCGCGGCTCATCTCTTGCGTCAATACGGCCGGCTCGGCGACAAACGGATAGAAGTGGAACTCGTACGCCACCTGCGGATCATCGATCGGGTCCAGCATGCTGAAGTCGGTCGTAAACGCGTTGCCCTCGATGAAAATGATGTGGTTCGCATCATATTTCCGGATTTCGGCAACCACCTTGCGGTAAAACTCGTTGAACACCTCCGCGTTCGTGACCATCGACGGTTCGTTCACGATGTCGTAAGCGGCGATCCAAGGCTGGTCCTTGTAGTACTCGGCGATGTGACCCCAAAGCCCGATCACGGTATCGCGCAGGGCGCCGTATTCCCAGAATAGGGGCAAGCCGGAATAGGTGTCGCAGTGCCAATCCGGGTTTTGCCCGCCGGGCACCGAGTGAAGGTCCAAAATGGCGTAGATTTCGTATTTTTCGCACAGGCCGACGATATGGTCCAGGTATTTGAACCCTTCCGTCTTATATTTGCCCGGCTCCTGATCGTCGATAAAGTACTTGTAGTTAAACGGAAGTCTCAAGTGGTTGACGCCGATTTTTTTCAGAAACGCAAAGTCTTCTTCTCCGACGAATTCCATCAGGAAACGGTCGAAGAACGTCTCTGTGCGCTCCTCTCCGTACACTTCGGCAAAAGCTTTCTTGATCATCGTATCCGTGCCCGGAAGCCCGATCATAAAATGCTCCAGATTCATCCACGAGCCGAGGCCGAAGCCGCGGAACACGATTTTCTCGCCGCCGACCGTAAAGTCTTCGCCGCGAACCTGCACGAATTTATCCAAGTTGATTGTCATAGCAGAGCCACTCCTTCTTTCATAGATTCATAGATTCATAGATCAGTTTTTCATGCCCGTGGTCGCGACCCCCTGAATGAAGAACCGTTCCCCCGCGAGGAAAACGATGACCATCGGGATGGTGGCCAGCACGGTTCCCGCCATCAGCAGGCCGTAATCCATCGTATGCTCGGTTTGGAAAGCCTTCAGGCCGAGCTGAAGCGTTTTTAAAGCATTGTCGTTTAAATAGATCAGCGGAGCCAGGTAGTCGTTCCACATAAACGTAAAGGTGAAAATAGCCAATGTGGACAAGCCCGCCGCCGACAGCGGCAGCATGATTTTCCAAAATATTTTCCACTCGTTGTAGCCGTCGACCCTTGCCGCTTCATTCAGCTCGTTCGGCAGGCTCATGAAAAACTGGCGCATCAGGAAAATGCCGAAGCCGCTGAACAATTGGATCAAGATATAGCCGCTGTGCGTGTTGTACAGGCCCAGGCTGTTCACGACGGAAAACTGCGGAACCATAATGGAATGCCACGGCATCATCAGGTTGGTCATGAACAGAATGAAAAGGGTGTTCTTGAACGGCACCTTCAATTTGGCGAAGGCGTAAGCCGCCATGGAGCCGATGATTACTTGCAGGAACGTAATGACGACGGACAGTTTGACCGTGTTCCATAGGTATTTCGCGAAAGGAATCGCGGTCCAAACTTCCTGGTAATTGTTCAGGTACAACGTTTGGGGAATCCAGTTCATCGGATTTTTAAACAGGTCCACGTCCGTCCGCAGCGAAGCGGAAATCATCCACAGGAACGGAAACAGCGCAATGACCGATAGCACAAGCAAAACGACGAGAAACAGGCCGTACCCCAGCGAGGATTTTTTTGGCGCATTGATAACCATCCTTTGTCCTCCTCTCCCAACTTAGTAGGTCACCCATTTTTTCTCTAGGCGGAATTGAATCAACGATATCACCATAATGATGACGAACAGCGCGATGGACATGGCCGAAGCGTATCCCATGCGGTAGTTCAGGAACGCCTCCTGATAGATGTGGAACACGAGCACGTTGGTCGAACGTCCCGGTCCGCCGTCGGTCATGACGGATACCAAATCAAACACCTGGAAGGAGTTGATGATCGTCAGGACCAGCACCATGAACAAGGTAGGCGAAAGGCTCGGCAGCGTAATGTAAATGAACTGTTTGAATTTTCCCGCACCGTCCAGCTTGGCCGATTCGTACAAATGCTCGGGAATGCCTTGAATCCCCGCCAGCAAAATGATCATGTAATAACCGAAGCTCTTCCAAACGGCGACGACCACGATGGCAAGCAACGCCCAATGGGAGGACATCAGCCACTCCGGGGGATTCGCGATGCCTATCGCCTTCAGCACGTAATTGATAGGGCCGGACATCGGATTGAACAGAAGTCCCCACACGATTGCGATCGAGACCATGGACGTAATCTGCGGGAAGTAAAAAGCCATGCGCAAATATTTGCGAAAATGCAAAACGCTGTTCACGGCCACCGCGGATAAGAGTGCCAAAAGCATCGTTAACGGAACGAACAAACCGGCGTAAATAAAGTTGTTTTTCAGCGAGATCAGAAAATAATCGTCTTTGAACAGCCTGGAATAATTATCGAGTCCCACGTAATTGGGCTTGATGTTAAAACCGCCGTAATCGGTAAAGCTCATGACCAGGCCGTAGATCAAAGGGATAAAAATAAAGATTGCGAAAAGAACGAATGCCGGGAGAATGAACAGCGTGCCCGGAATATACGACTTGAAGTTGACCAGACGCTTGCTTTCCATCGATTCCACCCTCCTGTCTGTTGATGAAAAGAACATCGACTTCCGACCATACCCTGGCGGAAGCCGATGACTTGGTGTTCATGTTACCGGTTCAGCACGGATTGGCGTTGATCCTGGAAGTCCTTGATCGTTTTCGCCGAATCCTGTTCCTGGAACAGGAGCAGACCGAGTTGTTCTTTATACACGCGGTTTACTTCGTCGATTTGGGGAACCGGCTGATTTTCCACCACGGTGTTCGCTTCGAAGAAATAGCCGCTGCCTTGGATGCCCGTGGCGTTCAAGAACGATTCTTTGGTCTTGTCGCTGGAATAGGCAGGCAGCACGCTCGATTCGGCAATCATGGATTCGCCTTCTTCGCCGGCGACGAACTGCACGAATTTGAAGGCCGCGTCGACGTTCTCGCTCTGCGGATTGATGCCGATAAAGGTGCTGACTCCGCCCACGGTCGTCGGATCGGTTATTCCTTCCGGCAGAGGCAGTGGCGCCATATCGAAGTTGATGTCGGTTTTACCGTCCTCGATATCCGCTTTGAGCATGTTGACGGTCCATTCGCCGTTCACGAGCATCGCCACATTTCCGTTTTCGAACTGCTTGATCCAGTCGATGCTTTCGGCTTTCATTTGCTTGTAGCTCATGTGGGACTGATCCTTATAGTAGAGACGGTCCAGGTAGTCCAGCCATTCTCCGACCGGTTCGAGGTTGTCGTCCAGAATGGTTGCGCCTTTTTGCAGCGCGCCCAGCGGCGCGATGATCCAGTCCGCGTAGTATCCGCCCCATTGCTTCTCGGGACCTTCCCCTTTGGTCAAGCTCTTGGCGAGCTCGGCGTACTGCTCCCAGGTCATTTGTTCCGGATACGGGATTCCCTCCCGGTCAAAAATATCCTTATTGTAGAAAAGCGCATACTGTGAAGTCCGGTAAGGAAGCGCGTAGTATTTGCCTTGGGTCAGCACTTCGGTAATGTCCTGGTAGCTCGGCCCGTATGCGCCGACATCCAGATTGGCTTCTTTGATGCGGTCCGATAAATCCACGAGCTGGTTCTTCGAGGAGTATAATCCCAGTCCGCTCGTGCCGTTGATGCTGTAAACGTCCATTTTGGAACCGCCCGACAGGTTGTTCAAAATTTTCGTGTCGTACTCGTCGGCGTTGTTGCTGATGGTAGTCATGCGAACCTCAATGTCGCTGTTTTGGGCATTAAAGGTGTCGACGACCTTTTTCATATAATCCTCTTCATCGGTCCAGGTGTAGTATTCCAGCACGACCTTGTTGTTACCGTTTGCATTGTTTGGCGCGGCATTTTCGCTTGAGCCGCATCCGGCCAAAGCCAGACCGAGCGAACCGACAAGCAGCATGCTGATCCAACGTTTGTGAATCATGATGACCCCTCCTTATATCTTTTGGATGCTTTTATTGTAAATTTTCGCGGAACGGGAGATAAGGTTGAACTTTTATCGTCGGCCGGAGCGCTGACACCGGATTGCCCGGTATAATAGAAGAGTATGGGTGTACAAAATTTCAACCTTTACAAGGGGTGCAAGATCATAAAGAATTGATATATTTAACATCGAGAGGATGGCGGCTTCCATGATTATTTTCTTTGTGTTCATCTTGTTCATTGCCATCGCGCTGTTTTGCCTGACCCAGCAAAAGTACACCAAAGCCACTCTTTTTATGCTTCTGATGGGTTGCTCGTATCTCATCGTCGTGACCTGCATGATTACCTACATGGCTAAGGATGCCTATTACTACAATCGGATGGGCGACTACTTTGCGATTCAAAAAGGGTTTCAAAACCAGCTGTTGTTTTTGCCCATATCCAGGCTCGCGCTGATCCGGATCTATAACCTGTTTACAATGACGTTTCTCTATACGGGGCTTTGCTCGGCCGTTTATTTTGCGTTTCATGTCACGGCCAAGCGGGGGAAGGCGCTGCTAATACTGCTGGCCGTGCCCTGCATCCTTCAAGTGATTTTATACGATCCGCAATATTATGCCTTTTTGTACTACAAGCTCTACCCGGACCATTTCACCTCGCAAGCATTCATATCCGCTTATGAGGTTATGCATAGCGTTACTTTTACCGTGAATACCTTGTATATTGTCGCCGGGGTCGTCCTGCTGCTTTATGCGTTATGGGATGCGCCCAAGGTTCGCCAAATCCGCAGTAACATGTGGATGATCATCATTTCTTACATTTCCGTGCAAATCACGTATTACTATATCAACTACTGGGCGCCGGACGTCTTGATCAAGGTTTCGAAGGCGGCGCATTTTATCCGTTATAAACCGATAACACTGGTAGGCAATCCGTCCATTTACACGCTGTTGCCCTATATTGCGGTCTTCTGTTTATTTATCAGCTTGTACAGCATATATAAATACGCACGCATCCAAAACAGCATCCGGAATCAGGAATCCGTCATCTCCCGCAATATCGATTCCGCCTTACTAACGTCACGGGTGTTCAGCCATTATATGAAAAACGAGCTGCTCGCCATCATGGCGCAAACGGAATTTCTGGAGAGCATGGTCAAGGATTCGCCGGATGTCGTAGAGGAGATCCGGGTGATTGAGCAGCGGTGCAGCAAGGTTTACGACCGGCTCGACGCCGTACACCAAAAAAACCTGAAATCCAAGATCGAACTGGAGCCGGTCTCTTTATTCGAACTGCTGGACAAACTTCTGGAAGACAAGAGTATGGAATTGAAGCCGATTCACGTGAACTACGTCAAGCTGCAAAGGCGGGTTGTAATTATGGCCGATCCGTACTATTTTTCCCAGGCCGTAGAAAATATTATAGCCAACGCCGTGGACGCGCTGGAGTTCGTGCCCGACAAATCGAGGCAGCTCGATATTGAAACCGATCTCAAAAACAAGTGGGTGGAACTGGTGATCCGGGATAACGGGGTAGGTATTGCGGAGGAAAACTTGAAGCATATTTTCCAACCCTTCTATTCCTCCAAGCCGACCTCCCAGAACTGGGGGATGGGGTTGTCCATCTGCCACACGATCATTACGGCTCATGGGGGAAAGATCAATGTAGCCAGCAAAGAAGGGGAGGGTACCGAGTTTCGAATCACGATGCCTTTGCTTTCCACCGCCAAACGAAAGGGAGATGAAGGACAGCATGAGTACGCCAGCGATTAAAGTACTGATCGTCGAGGACGATGAGCTGATTGCCAAACGCTATCAAATGATTTTATCCAAAGATGAGGAAATCGAATTTGTCGGAAGGGCGTCCAGCGGATACGAAGGGACGATGCTCGCCGCGCTCCGCAAACCGGACATCGTGCTGATGGATATCGAACTGGAGGATAAACAGGCGGGGCTCCGCGCCATGTCCGAGATTTTAAACTACATGTCGGATGTGAAAATCGTAATGCTGACCGTTTGCGAAACGGATGAAGCGGTATTCCGCGCGTTCGAGCTGGGCGCCACGAATTATTTGCTGAAAAACATGCCTTCGGAAGATATTCTGGCGGCGATCAAGGACGCCTACTATGATCAGCCTACCTTGCACGCCAATATCGCGGGGAAAATTACGAAGGAATTCAAACGCATTAAAAAAACGGAGGACAGCCTGCTCCGCAATTTCCATATCCTGACCCAGCTTACGCCGACGGAGCTGGAGGTGCTGGAGCTGTTGATGAAGGATTATACGCGCCAGGAAATCTGCAAGCTGCGGCATGTGGAGCCGTCCACCTTGAAGTCGCAGATCAACAGCATCCTGAAGAAGTTTGACAAAAACAGCGTGCAGGAGATTGTGCCGGTGCTGCGGGAACTGCATATTCCGCAAATCCTGTCCCAGCGCAAGGGCGGGTCATTCGAGGGGTGATTCCGCCCGGATCGTTCTTTTCATTCTCATGAAAGCGACAAACTCGATCAGTTCCTCCCGGGACAGCGGCTCGCCGTCGATGGAAAGCTTGCGGTGGTCCTCGCCGCCCAACAGATCCGCCAGTTCAAGGGGCCCGGGTTGTTCCGCGTCCGTTGTTCTTCCCAATATATCATCGACCGTAGTCTCGAATAAGTCCGCCATTTGGATCAACGATTGGAGGGACGGTTCGCGGTACCCCGATTCGTATCCGGCATAGGTGCTTTTCGCGATGCCAAGCCGGTCGGCCGTCTCCTGCAAGGACCATTTGCGGTTTTTTCTTAACTCGGATAAATGCTCGAGCATCGAATTCCAACTCCAAGAAAGTTTTTTTTGAAAATATTATACCAGAAATCGTGCGCGATTCGAATACAAATGATTGATTTTCCGAAATATGAATTTATAATTACAAGTGTAAGTGCGCGTTTTGCGGAAAAATGGACTTATAATCAGTGCCATGGAGATGTGGTTTTTATGAAAAGTATATTATTGCTGGCGACGGGTGGGACGATCGCTTCCGTGGTCGGAAACGAGGGGCTTGCCCCGGGATTGTCCGCCGATGAATTGCTGCACTACTTGCCGGAATCGTCCGGAGAGCTGCATGTGGACGCTAAAATACTGATGAACCAGGACAGCACGAATTTGCAGCCCGAGGACTGGGTGAATATCGCCGAAGCGGTTTATAAATACTATGACGATTACGACGGATTTGTCATTACCCACGGAACGGATACGCTGGCGTATACCTCGTCGGCGCTTTCCTACATGCTCCAAGGCTTGACCAAGCCGGTGGTGCTCACCGGTTCGCAGGTGCCGATCAGCTTCCAAAAGACCGATGCCCGGAAAAACGTCGCGGACGCGCTCCGGTTTGCCAGCGAGGAGATCGGCGGCGTGTTTATCGTGTTTGACGGACGGGTCATCCTCGGCACCCGGGCGGTCAAAATGCGGACCAAGAGCTATGACGCCTTTGAGAGCATCAATCATCCGTATGTGGCTTATGTGAACCGGAATGAAGTGAAATACCAGTGGAAGCCTGAACCGAACACGGGGCCTCTTTTGCTGAATACGAGTTTATGTACCGATGTCTTTCTAATGAAACTGTACCCCGGGACGAAGCCGGAGATTTTCGATTGCCTGAAAGGGCTATATAAGGGTGTCATTATAGAGAGCTTCGGAAACGGCGGCTTGCCCTTTGAAGGCAGAAATTTGCTGCCGAAAATCAAAGAACTGACGGAGGCGGGGACAGCGGTCGTCATCACGACGCAGTGCCTGGAAGAAGGGGAAGACCTGCTGTTGTACGAGGTTGGGCATAAGGTGGCGCAGTACAACGTGATTTTATCCGGCGATATGAACACGGAAGCCCTCGTCGCCAAATTGATGTGGGCGCTGGGCCAATCGGACGATTTAGATCAGGTCAAGGAAATGATCGAAACGCCGGTCGCCGGTGATTTGTCCGTTCGTTCGGAGAAAGAGGACTAAGCCCGGGTTAAAGCCGTGGACGGCGGGAAATATTAGGATAACATGGTACCAATTTATTTGTAAGGAGGAGCGACCATGTTATCCATTCCGTCGGCGATTGAAGGAAAACGCGCCTATTACGGCAGCTTGTGCAAGCCATTTGAAGACCAGGGATTTCATATTTGCGGCAGTTGGGAGTATTACACCGCGTTCTTTGATTCCATTCTGCATCAGAATGAAGGCATTACGATCTACCTCCGTCTCCCGGTAAGGGTTATCGAGGGAAGGTTGGATCACTCCGACGCCTTGGTCGAATTCGAACGTCCCTTTTTGATCAAGCATATCGTACATACCGGCCTCGATAGCGACCCGGATATGGGGGCTTTCACCGCGGTCGGGTTGAATCAGTTCCAGGAACCGGTGGATCCCGACGACAAGATCAAGCATGAGGACCTGTGGCGCCAGGCTGGAGAGCAAGCGATCAACCGGGTCGTTCAATATCTTCAATAAACAAAAGATATCTGCAAAAAAGAGGGAGGGAATTCCGTGGCGGAGAAGAGTGCGGTCACGAGCGCAGGATGGAATTTCGACAACAGTTACGCCGGGTTGCCGGAGGCCTTTTTCACAAGGCAAAATCCGGCTCCGGTGCGCGATCCGAAGCTGGTCGTGTTCAACGGGCCGTTGGCTGCCTTGCTAGGGTTGGACGAACAGGCGTTGGACAGTGCGGAAGGGGCGGCCGTGTTTGCGGGCAATGAGATTCCGGAAGGCGCCCTGCCGCTGGCGCAGGCCTATGCCGGGCACCAATTCGGCTATTTTACGATGCTGGGCGACGGCCGCGCGGTCTTGCTCGGCGAGCAGGTGACGCCTGTAGGCGAGCGCTTTGATGTGCAGTTAAAAGGCTCGGGAAGGACACCGTACTCCCGGGGCGGGGACGGCCGGGCGGCCCTCGGGCCGATGCTGCGCGAGTATATCATCAGCGAAGCGATGCATTCGCTTGGCATTCCAACGACCCGCAGCCTGGCGGTCGTGAAAACCGGCCAGCCCGTCGTCCGGGAGCGGGACTTGCCGGGCGCGATTTTGACCCGGGTCGCGGCGAGCCATATCCGCGTGGGGACGTTTCAGTACGCGGCGGGGCGCGGCTCGGTGGACGATCTTCGGGCGCTGGCCGATTACACGCTGCGGCGTCATTACCCCGAGGCGGAGAAGGCTGCCGGGGGCGACGGCGGGAACAAGTACCTTGTCCTGCTGAAGGAAGTGATCAAACGCCAGGCTTCCCTGATCGCGAAATGGCAGCTTGTCGGTTTTATTCACGGAGTCATGAACACCGATAACATGACCTTGAGCGGAGAGACGATCGATTACGGGCCCTGCGCGTTCATGGATACGTACGACCCGGCCACGGTGTTCAGCTCCATCGACCGGGAAGGGCGGTATGCTTACGGCAATCAGCCTTATATCGGCGCTTGGAACCTCGCAAGGCTGGCGGAATCGCTGCTCCCGCTGCTGCATGACGATGAGAAACAAGCCGTCAAGCTGGCCGAGGAGGCGGTTGCGGAGTTTACGGAGTTGTACGATCGGCACTGGCTCGCGGGCATGAGGGCAAAGCTGGGGCTCTTTAACGAGGAGCCGGAGGATAAGGCCTTGGTTGACGATCTACTGAGCTTGATGCATAAGCTCCGTGCCGACTATACCAATACCTTTCGGGCGCTAACGCTGGGCAGGACGGAAAATACCCCGCTGCCTGGAACGGAGGAGTTTTCGGCATGGCATGAGCGCTGGCAGTCCAGACTCGGAAGACAGCCGGAAACCCGTGAGGCGTCCCGGGAGCTAATGCGCCGCAGCAATCCCGCGGTCATTCCGCGGAACCATCGGGTCGAAGAGGCGCTGGAGGCGGCGGAGAAGGATGGGGATTATGGCGTTATGCACCGGCTTCTGGCCGTCCTGTCCGATCCTTTCGCTTATTCGCCGGAACAAAATGAATACGCCGTGGTACCCGAGCCTTCTTGTCGTTACAAGACATATTGCGGTACTTGAAAACAGGCTATTCTTTAAGGATTGCCTTAGGCGATTCAGCGCAAAAAAATCCCCTTCATCAAAAGATGAGGGGGATTTTTTTGCGCTGAATACCGTTATAGTAGCCTGCATACCACACCGATGTTTCAATTTAATGAAAGAGACAGGGGGAGAATTATTCATTGTGACGAAAGTTACGAAAGTACTACTTAAACTCTTAATTGTCGAATATACAACATAGGGTATACGGTAGAAAAGCTTATGAAGATAAAAATAATTTACTTATTTTCCCTCTTATTATATTATAAATATCAGGTATGGAAAATAATTGATATAATTATTTTTTATTCCAAATTTAAAATAAGGAGTGACAATTTTGAAGAAAATTTTAGTATCCACAACCGAGGAATCCTGGACGTTAGCAGATACTAATGCAATTACACCTTAACTAAGTGTACTAACAACGAGTTGATTTTTATCAACAAGCTGTTAGTACTATTATTTTTGACTAACTTTTGAAAGGAGAAGAGGATTGATTAGAAGAACTATATATATATTCTTATTACTTACTTTACTTTCAGCTTGTGATTCTACCAGAAATAAAGATGATAATGTTAGTTCTCAATTATATGCTTTAGTTAATAACTTATTTTATAATCAATATTCTCAGCAGTTATCAGAATTTACCGATGTACTAAGTGTGTTAACAAATGAAAGCGAAAACGACGAAAAGCTAATTTACTGGAAAGGGAGAATAGAAGGAAGTTCTTCATCTACTAGTTTTGTTTTGTATTCACTGGAAAGAACCAATTCTAATGTTATTGATAAAGCTATTCCTCCAGAACTTCGTCCATCAATGTTTTCGGTTATAGAAGAGACCAACATAATTCTCGAACTGTTACTCCAACTAATTATTGAAAAAAAATTGGGGAATGTGATTGAAAATAAAAAATTAGTTTTGGAAATTGTTCAATTGTGTGATGAAATTAATGTTTCAGAAAATGTTATAAAGGACAATGCGTACTCTAAGGAATATACCGAGAAGTTAAAATTAATATTAGATAAATTACAGGAATTCAAGATTCAGCTAAGTCAAAAATAAGACACACCGAAGTAGAAGAAATTGGTGTGCAGGTAACATTAAGTTGTAAGTGACTCAATAGGAGTCTGGGATTTATTATTAATAAGTCAAATACCAGACTTTTATTTTTTCTTTTAACAAAGAGTTCAAGTAATTGTGGACACGAAATTATTATATGTTATGAGAAGGGCTCTTCAGTGGTACTGAACGGCCCTTTTATACATTCCAGCCAGCTTGTTTGAAATTGCACCGTTGGGTCTGTCGGATTTAATTGTTGTTGAGAGTTATTGAAATTTAAGATCCCCCTGGTAGATTGCGAAAATCCTGGTGAATCAGTTATCATATGATTCCCACCTAGGGCCTTGTTTCCTTCTTCGCCTTCTTTAAAAAATGGTGATGAACGCGCGTTTATGGTACGATAAACCCAAGATCATATCGAGAGGATGACTGCTTGTGCTGGAGAAGATCAATTTGGCGGGAAACTGGAAGTTTCAATTGGATGGCGAGAAAAAGGGACTATCGCCGCAGCAGCCTTTTCAGGATACCATTACATTGCCCAACACGACCTCGAACGCCCGAAAAGGACCTAAGAATGAGGAAGTGCTGATCGGTAGTCTGACGGATGAATACGCTTTCGAGGGGTATGCTTGGTTTGAAAAAGAAGTCGACATTCCGGATGCGCTCGGCGGCAAGACGAGTTACTTGTTTTTGGAGCGGACCCGCGTCACCACGGTTTGGGTGGACGGTAAGGAAGTCGGCACGCAAAACAGCCTGAATACGCCGCATTTTTATGATCTCACTAACTACTTGGACACAGGAAAGCACACGCTGACCATCCGCGTGAACAATACCGATTATCCGACGAAAGGCGGCCATCTGACGTCCGTCGATACGCAGACCAACTGGAACGGGATCACCGGACGGATCGAGCTTCAGTTTTTTGGCGGCGCTTTCTTGGAAAATATTCAGCTGTATCCGACCCTGGCGGATCGTTCGTTCAAACTGACCGCAAGCCTGGTCGGCGGCTTTGAAGATACCGTCATGACCGTGTCGGCGGACAGCTTTAACGGAGACTCCGTTCATACCGCACCTCAGCAGGACTATGCACTTTCTTCAAATGCCGTTGAAGTTCGTTACGAGCTGGGAGAGGACGCCTTGCTTTGGAGCGAGGAGCATCCCAACCTGTATAAATTGACCGTTCGCCTGAAAAACAAAAACGGCGAGCTGCTGGACGAACAGGAGCTGATCGCGGGACTGCGCGAGTTCAAAGCCGACGGAGACAAGTTTACGATCAACGGGAAAGCGACGTTCCTGCGGGGCAAGCATGACGGCTTGGTGTTTCCGTTGACCGGATTTGCGCCGACCGAGGTGGAGGAGTGGGTCCGGATTTTGAGCATATCGAAATCGTACGGCATCAACCATTACCGGTTCCATACCTGCTGCCCGCCCGAGGCTGCGTTTACCGCCGCCGACCTGCTCGGGATCTATATGCAGCCGGAGCTTCCGTTCTGGGGCACGATCACGGATGAAACCCACGAAAATCATAACCAGGCGGAGCAGGATTATTTGATCAGCGAAGGCTTCGCGATGCTGAAAGCGTTCGGAAACCATCCGTCCTTTGTGATGATGTCGCTCGGCAACGAGCTTTGGGGCAGCAAAGAGCGGATCGATGCGATTTTGAAGGATTATAAGGAATTCGATTCCCGTCCTCTCTATACGCAGGGGTCCAACAACTTCCAGTTCGTGCCGGTGATTTTGGAACATGAGGACTTTTTCAGCGGCGTGCGTTTTTCCAGAGACCGGCTGTTCCGGGGTTCCTATGCGATGTGCGACGCGCCTTTGGGGCATGTTCAAACCGATCGGCCGGGCACGATGAAGGATTACGACGAGATGATCGTTCCTACGCAGCTTTCGGCAGCCGGAGAATCGGCTCAGGCGGGAGAAATTCAGATCCAGTACGGCACGGAGGCCCGGACCGTGAAGGCCGATGCGGCCGCCGACGAACTGGTTCCGCATATTCCGGTCGTTTCCCACGAGATCGGGCAGTACGCCGTCTATCCGAATTTTGAGGAGATCGGCAAGTATACGGGCCCGCTCAAGGCGAAAAACTTCGAGGTGTTCCGTGACCGTCTGGAAGCAAAGGGTCTTGGCCATTTGGCGCAAAAATACTTCGAGAACTCCGGCAAATTGGCGGTAGCCTGCTACAAAGAGGAGCTGGAAGCCGCGTTCCGTTCCCGGCGGATGGCTGGTTTTCAAATCCTGGATCTACAGGACTTCCCCGGACAGGGAACCGCATTGGTCGGCGTTTTGGACGCCTTCATGGATTCCAAAGGGCTCGTTTCGCCGGAAGAGTGGCGCACCTTCTGCTCCGATGCGGTGCTGCTGGCCCGGTTCGATAAATACAATTACGAAGCCGGCGAAGCCTTCCAAGCGCAGATCGAGCTTACGTATTTCCGGGAAGCCTCGTTGGATGGACGCAAGCTGGTTTGGGAGCTGAAAGACGGCGGGGAACGGCTGGCCGGGGGTGAGGCTGTTTTACCTGCAAACGCTGGCGTGAACTATATCCGCATCTGCGAAATCGGCGTGTCGATGCCTGACGTGTCGGCCATGACAAAAGCGGAGCTTTCCCTTTCCATTCCGGGCACCGAAATTTGGAAGACGTACGACCTTTGGATCTATCCGAAGGCGGTTCAAGCCGACCCGGCGGGAGCGGGAATCCGCTTGTTCAACGAGCTCTCGGAGGAAGCGGTCACGCTGCTCGAGAAAGGGGAGGATATCCTGCTCCTCCCTAGTCCGGCTTCGCTGTCCGGTACGATCGAAGGCTTGTACAGCACGGATTTCTGGTGCTATCCGATGTTCCGGTCCATTTCCGAGAGCATGAACAAGCCCGTTCCTGTCGGAACGATGGGACTGCTGATTCAGAATGAGCATCCGGCGCTGAAACACTTCCCGAGCGAGGAATATTCCACGTACTCCTGGTGGAGCATTGTGCACAATTCCCATTCGGTCATTCTGGATGAACTGCCGAAGGAAATCACGCCGATCGTCCAGACGATCGACAACTTCGAGCGCAACCACAAACTCGGTCTGCTGTTCGAATTCCGCGCCTTGAACGGCCGGGTCGTGATGGGCGCCCTGGATTACGCCAAACTGCTGGAGACGCCGGAAGGCAAGCAGTTTTTGTTCAGCATCGCGCAATATATGAACTCTCCGGAGTTTAATCCTTCGGCCGAGCTTGGACTGGACCAGCTGAGAGGCTTGTTCCAATCCTATTGATAGCTGCAAAAAAAACAAAGGCCCCCGAATTCGGGGGCTTTTCTCGTATTGTAATTTATACAACAATTTTAAAGCTGTGGAGGGATATCGGTGAAAATGTTGTACTTTTTACAGCATTTTCAATCATTTTCCCTTTATTTCACTTGATCTTGTTTAAAATGTTGCAATTTTTGCAGCTTTGGGCGAGTTAAGCAGCCGATCCGAGGCAAATTGTTGTATTAAATGCAACTTTTGCAGGCTGCACACTACGCACGGGGCGCCTCCTTTACTATTCCGCAACTATGCCATACATACGGGTTCTCCTCTTCATCCTTGCTTCGCACCTGACAGCCTGCCCTTGGCCGTGTTGAGCGCGGGCGTCACCGGGATATGCTTCATCGCTTTTCCCAGGCCGTAAAGAGGCAAATTCCCGTAAAAGGCTTCATAGTTGCCGCCGCTGACCTTATACGTTTCGTGATAGATGCCGACCGCCGGATTTTTGCCGACCTTTTGATTGAAATTTTTCCAGGCGGTCAAATGCTTTTCGTTCTTCGCATAAGCGAGCAGATCCTCCTCGGAACGCCAATATTGGATCATCGCGGTCGTTTTAAGGCCGAAGAAGCTTTCCATCGATAAAAAGCCAAGCTCCTTCTTGTTCGCATACAACTCGCGGATCATTCCCGGCATGGAGAAAAAGACCGGGAGCCACTTGTGAAACGCAAGGCGTTTGTTCACTCTCATGCCAATGATGAAAACGACGATATCCTGATCATTTTCGGTCGTGTAGCGCCCCGGAAAAACGTTAGCTGACATCTCATCATTCCTCCTAAATCCGATTTGTTTTTTCAAGAGTTGCGGTGCACCAGTCGATAGCCGCTTGGGTAACCCTTTTCCCGTAATCCAATGTAAATAGCCAGTAGGCAGCATCTTCGCTGTCGCTTTCGTGATCGGTAATGGTCTTCTCGATGCCGAGGTAAGTTTGGTAGCGCTCCTCCAGTTTTTGTTTATAGTCCGTGAGCAGCGCTTCCGTGCTTTCCCCGGATTGATAGCGTCCGAAGAAAAGCTTGAGCAAAATTTCGTTGCGTTCGACAGGGATCTGCTCCATCGGTTGTTCCAGCCAGTTTTTTAAAGCGTCAATGCCTTTCGCGGTGAGAAAATACTCATGCCGGTCCGGTTTCCCCGGATGGGTCGAGGTTTGAACCTCCGCCAATCCCTCCTCGACAATGAACTTCAACGTCGGATAAATCTGGCCGTAGCTGATTTTCCAGAAATGACTCAGGCTCTGGTCCATCAACTGTTTAATGGCATAGCCGGATTTGCAATCCGTCGTTAAAATGCCGAGTATCGCGTAAGTGGTGTGATTATAGCCAGCCAAGTCGATCACCCTATCTTTATGATATGTATCATTTAGATATATAGTACCTTAAAAATACGGTCGTGACAACCCGGTTTCCGGTGATATAGTTAAGTTAACAATGGCAGAGGAGGCCGCAATTCATGCAGCAAAACGAAAACTTGAGACTATACGCGCTGCCGGACATCGAGCATTTGAAAGTCCACGGCAGAACTTCGGGGAACCTTGCCCCGTTAACTTTGTTCTGGACGGGAAGCGCGATCGAGCTTAATGCTAAAGGATCTGAGCTGTGGATCGAGGTCGAAGCGGACTATGACACATACGAGCCTTGGATCAGCATCGTCATCAACGGAACAACTGTCAGCCGGCAAATGGTTACAGCGGGAAGACATTGGGTTTGCGTGTTCAGGGGCATGAATCCGGGAGCCGTGAAAAATGTGCGCGTCGTTCGGGATTTGCAAGCCATGAGCGGAGACCCGAGCTGCGTGCTCCAAATCCATGCGGTGAAATTCGACGGGGAATTCGTGCCGGTCGAAGCGAAGCCGTATAAGGTGGAATTTATCGGCGACAGCATAACCTCGGGAGAAGGAGCGATTGGCGGCAAAGCGGAGGAAGACTGGATTCCGATGTGGTTCAGCGCCATACATAACTACACTTACATGACGGCGGAAGCTCTGAATGCGGAATACCGGGTCATTTCCCAAAGCGGCTGGGGCGTGCTGACGTCTTGGGACAACAATCCCAACGGGAATATACCCGACCGATACGAGCAGGTATGCGGACTTCTCACCGGCGAAAAAAGCAAAGCCCTCGGCGCTTCCGAACCGAACGACTTCGCTTCCTGGCAGCCCGATGTGGTGGTCGTCAATTTGGGAACCAACGACGACGGCGCTTTTCACTCGCCTGCTTGGAAGGACCCGGCCACCGGTAATCTCCATAAGCAGCGGTTGAATGGAGACGGCACGTACAACGAGGAAGATGTGAAGCGTTTTGAAGAGGCGGCTGCGGGCTTCCTTGCCAAGCTTAGAAAATACAATAAGCACGCGCAAATCGTATGGGCCTATGGCATGCTCGGAATCCCGATGATGCCGGCCATCTATCGTGCGGTCGATAGCTACAGAAAACAAACGGGCGACACCAAAGTGTCCGTCTTCCAGCTTCCGAATATGACCGAGGAGACGGTTGGCGCAAGAAGCCATCCCGGTGCATTAGCTCACGAAAAGACGGCAAAGGAGCTGGCAGGGCACATTCGGGATTTGTTAATGAAATAGCAACAAAGCCCCGGCCTTCCCGGCCGGGGCTTCTTCTTTACAACGCGTCTCTTATTACCTTCTTGCAGTACAACACGGATAAGATGCCGAAGATCGAATACAGGGCGGTATAGATGACCATGACGATGACCATTGGCGTCCACAGCTCGGTTCCGAAGAAGAACCAACCGGATTTGACGGCAAAATAACTATGCAGCAGGCCGATCACAAGCGGGATCCCGAAGTTGTACAGCTGTTTGGCCTGAATGCCTCTCAGTAAATCGCCTTGGGTAAAGCCGAGCTTGCGGAGAATCGTAAAGGTCGGTTTTTCGTCTTCGCTTTCATCCATTTGTTTGAAGTAGAGGATGCAGCCCGACGTAATCAGGAACGTCAAACCGAGGAACCCGCAGATGAACATCATCATCCCCATCGTCTGCTTCGTTTGCAGCTTTTCTTCAAGACGGGAGAGATTTTTGGTGCCTTCATTCAAGCCAAGGCTTAAATATATTTCATTTGCCCGGGAAATCTTCGTCTCGTCCTGAATATTTATCCCGATAAAGAACGGAGGCTTATCCTGAAGCTTCGGAACGAGATCCTGCTTCAAACGTTGGAACACCGTCTCATCGACCACCGCTACAGGCATGCTGCCGCCCGAGAGGTTATAAGGTACGATAAATTCGTCTCCGAGACCCGTGTAGCGCAGCGGGAAAGACTCTTTTTGTCCGATCACTTCCACAGACCCCGAATCGCCAAAATTCATAATGGTGCTAAGCGCGTCGTTTTTCCCCGTAAGAAAGAGTTCATCCGGCGCGACATCCAATCCTTCCGTATCTTTATCGCTTATGGCGGAAAGGTCGATCAGCTCGCTGTCGAAATTGACCTCTTTCATATGCGTGGTCAGAACTTCCTTCATGTTCAACTGAATCCGGACGATTTCCGCTTTTTTCTCCTCGTAAGCAATGCCTTCGGCCTTCAACCCGTCCGTGAATGACTTGGCATCCCCTTCGCTAACCAACGAAAAATGAGTAGGGACGCTGTCGATCGCGTTCTGTTCCGCCGAGTAATAGGAAATATAGCTCAAAGAAAGCAATCCGATCGCCAGGGCAGACACCGTCGTAATCACGGTCAGCAGGAACGCGTTCGATTTCATCCGGAACATGATGGACGAGAGGGACAGCACCTCGTTAATGTTCAGGTAGCCGCCTTTCTTTTTGCGGATCAAATTCGTCACGAACGTCACCGAGCCTTTATAAAACAGGTACGTCCCGCTAATGACAAAGCCGAGGATGAGGATCATGGCCAGGAACAAGGTCGCCATCGTCGAGAAAGCGCCGCCGAACAGCTCCGTCGATACGTAATAACCGCCAAGAATCAGCACGATGCCCATCGCTCCGTAAATCATTTGAAACAAAGTGACTTTGCCGACTTTTCCTTCGGCCGAGGAGACGACCCTGAACAAGGACAAGATGCTTTGTCTTTTGATAAACGTGTAGTTCATCAGCAAAATAAAGAGATAAATGACGCCGAATACGATCAGGGACCTCTGCAGTGCCTCCGGCGAGAACCGGAGCGCGGTTTGCACGTCGACATCTATAATTTTCAGCAGAATCATCATGACGAGCCGGGATCCGGAAAATCCGAGGAACACGCCGACGACCATCGAACCGAAATACAACATGAAATTCTCTGCGCTGAGCAGCCGGAAGATGCCGCCCTTCGTCATGCCGATCAACTGGAACAGCCCGATTTCCTTGCTGCGCCGTTTCACGAACAGCTGGTTGGCGTACAGCAGGAAGATGGACACGATGATGATCAGCAGGATGGAAGCGGCCTTAATGGACGCACCGCCTTTTACCGTTCCTTTGATTTCATCGAGTGCCGGGTCAAATTGCAGGGTGACGAAGGCAAAGTACAAAGCGACGCTGAAAACCAGGGCAAATACATACAGAAAATAGTTTTTGATATTTTTTCTTAAGTTCCGCAGGATCAGCCGACTAATGCTCATATTGCACCCCGCTAAGCACAGCCTGGGTTTTCATAATGTCGTTGAAAAAGTTCTGCCGGGAGGCCTCCCCGCGATGCAGCTGCGAATAAATTTGCCCGTCTTTGATAAAAATGGCTCTGCTGCAGTAGCTGGCAGCCGCGGGGTCATGCGTAACCATGACGATCGTGGCCCGCCGTTTCTGGTTGAGATCGCCCAGCTTGTTCAGCAGATCGGATGCGGATTTGGAATCCAGGGCGCCGGTCGGTTCATCGGCAAAAATAATGCTTGGCTGATGGATAAACGATCGGGCCGCGGAAGTGCGTTGCTTTTGCCCCCCGGATATTTCATTGGGGTATTTGTCCTTGATTTCATAGATGCCCAATTCCGTCGCCACATCTTTAAACTTTTGATCGGCTTCCTTTTTGGAGATCTTCGTAATGGACAGCGGCAACAGAATATTTTCCTTGACCGTCAGGGAGTCCAGCAAATTATAGTCCTGAAAAATAAATCCCAGATGACGCTTGCGGAATTCGGCGAGCTGCTTTTCCCGCATGCCGGTCATTTCCTTGCCGTCAATGAAGATCGTGCCGGCGCTCACCTGGTCGATGGAGGAGAGCACGTTCAGCAGCGTCGTCTTCCCGGAGCCGGAGGCCCCCATAATGCTGACGAATTCCCCTTCTTCCACGCTGAGGTCGATGCCCTTCAGCACCTCTTGTTTATTCAGACGATTTCCGTAATTTTTGAATATTTTCGAAGCCTCTAATATTTTCATCTCCACGTAACTCCTTTCACTGATAGCTTAATTATAAGAAGCCGCGGGATAACAATCCTTCGATTCGCCTAACAAACGGCAAAGGCACGTGACATTTTTGTCACATGCCTGTCAGCCGGTGAAATTCGTTTCTGAGCGGGAAGGTCAGGGAAAAGGTCGTGCCTTCTCCCCGGGCCGAGTTAACGTCGATCCGGATCAACAGCGTTTCGGCCGCCTTTTTGGCCAAATACAAGCCCATGCCGGTCGCCGCATGATCCTGATGCTCGGTCGTTGACGTGAAGCCCCGGTCGAAAATGCGCGGCATGTCCTTCGGATCGATGCCCCGTCCGGCATCCCGGACCCGGATCACGGGCACGCCATGCTCCTCACGGCTTGTCACCCATATATCGGAGGAAGGCTCGCTGTATTTTACCGCATTGGTCAGAAGCTGGCGGAGGATAAAGGCCAGCCACTTGCCGTCGCTGTACACATCGGCGGCTTCAAGCTCGACCTCAAACCCGATGCCTTTCTGAATGCACCAGGACTGCAATGCTTTGATTTCCCCGAAAATAATCGGCTTCACATCCAGCTTCTCGATATGTAAGTCATTCTCCATAAACAGAATCCGCTTTTGGTGAAGCTGCTGATCCAACAGCAAGTGAATCCGCAGCCATTCATGGGACAACTGGGCTTTCACCGGCTCGTCGTCCAGGCGCTCGATGATTAAATGCATGGCGGTCAACGGGGTTTTCACTTCGTGAATCCAGGACAGGAGATCGTCCTTTTCCTGCTCCAGGGCCAGAAGGTGGGCGGAGGCCTCCCTTTTCAGCCGGGCCGTCTGGCTCAAGATGACATCCTCCACGATTCGCTCGAACGGGCTTTCCGCGGCAGCCAAGCTTGCGACATCCAGGCCGCTTTCCCACTGCTCCAGATTTTTGTAGAATCGGACTTCCTTCTGATAACGAAGGACGATAAAAACGATGAACAACAGTGCCGCCAAAAAAACAATATAAAGCACGGGCATGAGCGGAATGGAGGAATCCACGTACGCGACGAAGGAAATGAAGAACAGAATGACGGGAACAAGCGCGATCCAGGCGGCTCTTTCGGCAATAAACTTTCGGATCATTTTCCGTCAGGCCCCTCTTCCACCGCCATATAGCCTTGTCCAACCTTCGTTTCGATCCACGGGCCGAGGCCGAGTTCATCGAGCTTTTTCCGCAAACGGTTCACATTGACGGTCAACGTGTTGTCGCTGACGAAACGCTCATCGTCCCATAAGCTTTTGATCAACTGCTCGCGGGTGACGATTTTGTTTTTGCGTTCGACGAGCTGCTTCAGAATAAACATTTCGTTCCGAGTGAGCTCGACCGTCCCGGCATCATTGCTAACGGTATTGCTCTCATAATCCACCGTGGCCCCGCACCATGTTTTCAACTTCACCTGTTCGGTATTGTAGTTGTAGACCCGGCGCAGCGTCGCCTGGATTTTGGCGATCAGCACCTCGAAATGAAACGGCTTCTGAATGAAATCGTCCGCTCCGAGCTGCATCGACATGACCATATCGGTCGGATGATCACGGGAGGACAGAAATATAATCGGCACGTTCGAATGGGCTCGGATCGCCCGGCACCAATGGAACCCGTCAAATTTGGGTAATTGTATATCAATTATGACCAAGTCCGGCTTGATCGCCGTAAATTCCTGCATAACGTTGCCGAAATCCGAAATCCCGTACACATCATAAGACCATCCCGTCAAGCGGTCCCGGATTTCGTGGAACAGGCTGGCGTCATCTTCAATAAGCAGCAGTTTAAACAATCGGGTTCACCATCTTTCAAAAGAGACGAATAACTAAATTCATTCTATAGGAAGCCATGGATGGATGCCAGCATAATGCATAACGGGGACAAGGCAGTGCGACAATATCATAAAGAACGGATGCTGGTCCCAATAGGAGGTTTTCAAGAAAAAATGACGCAAAAAGGGATAACGTTTCCTGACGGTTTTCTCTGGGGGGGAGCGACTGCGGCCAACCAGATAGAGGGTGGATTCGGCGAAGGGAACAAGGGGTTGAACATCGCCGATGTTCTTCCCGGCGGGAAGGAACGGCTGAGGATTTTGCAGGAACCGGGGTTCGACTTTGAAATGGATCGTTCCAAATATACGTATCCGAATCACGAGGGCATCGACTTTTATCACCGGTACAAGGAAGATATTGCCCTATTTGCGGAGATGGGATTCAAAGCTTTCCGTTTGTCCATCGCCTGGAGCCGCATTTTTCCGAGAGGGGACGAAACGGAAGCCAATGAGGACGGGCTCGATTTCTATGAACGGGTGTTCGACGAGCTGCATAAGCATGGCATCGAGCCGGTGGTGACGATCTCCCATTACGAGATGCCGCTTCATTTGGTGAAAGAGTACGGGGGCTGGCGAAACCGCGAGGTGGTCGGCTTTTTCGAACGATATGTGAATGTCATCTTCAACCGGTACAAAAACAAAGTGAAGTATTGGATGACCTTCAACGAAATCAACAGCGCTTTTGAAATGCCGATTATGAGCATGGGATTTGCCATTCACCGGGAAGAGGACCGCTATCAGGCCAGATTCCAGGCTTTTCACCATCAGTTTGTCGCAAGCAGCATGGCAGTGAAGGCCTGCCACGAGATTATTCCGGGTTCAAAAATCGGCTGCATGCTTCTGTTCGCACCGGTTTACGCCTTTGATTGCAGCCCGGAGAACCAGCTGTACGCTCTGGAAGAGGAGCGGTTGTTCAACTATTTTTGCGGGGATGTCCAAGTCCGGGGCGAATATCCTTCCTTCATCCGTCATTATTTCGAGAAGCACGACATTCGGCTGGATATCCGTGAGGGAGACCTTGACCTGATCGCCAAGTATCCGGTGGATTATATCGGCTTCAGCTACTACATGTCGCGGACGGAAAAGAAGGAAAAGACGGAAGGGGACAAAGTGCAGGGCAATATTTTGTCGGGCGTCAAAAACCCGTTTCTCGAAGCGAGCGACTGGGGCTGGGAAATCGACCCGACCGGGCTTCGGATCTCCTTGAACAAGATGTATGAAAGATACCGCGTACCTTTGTTTGTCGTGGAGAACGGCCTGGGGGCGCGGGACAAAGTGGAGGAGGACGGATCGATCCGGGATGACTATCGCATCGATTACTTGCGAAAGCATATCATCGCCATGCGCGAAGCGATCCGTGAAGACGGCGTCGAGCTGATGGGGTATACCAGTTGGGGCTGCATCGATCTCGTCAGCGCTTCTACCGGAGAGATGTCCAAGCGATACGGCTTCATTTACGTGGACAAGCAGGACGACGGCAGCGGCACGATGGAGCGGATCCGGAAGAAGTCCTTCTACTGGTACAAGGATGTCATTGCTTCGAACGGGGAGAACCTTTGAACATATCTTGGGGCAGGAACGGTCAGGGGAGGACTACTCTTTTTTGGTTAGTTCCATACCCAATTGTTTAAGATAATGAAAGAACGAACAGGGTCACAAAACAAATCAATAATGAGGTGATCATCCATGGCAAACGGACAGGCAGCACATCAGGAAGCCGTTGAAACCGTTCGGGATTTGATCAAAGGGATCGATACGGCGATGCTGACGACGGTTTCGAGCGAAGGCCTTGTATCGCGTCCGATGAAGACCCAAGAGGTCGAATTCGACGGAGATCTGTGGTTTTTGACCATGAAGGATACGTTCAAGTACGAGGAGCTCCAGCAGAATCCGCACGTGAACGTGTCGTACGTAGGCAAATCCTACGTTTCGATCCGCGGGAAAGCCGAGCTGGTGGACAGCCGGGCCAAGATCAAGGAATTCTGGAACGCCGCTTACGCCAAGCTGCTCGATACGACCAGCGACGATCCGAACCTGGTGTTAATCAAAGTCAAGGCCGAAACGGCCGAATACTGGGAGACGGGCAACCTGACCAAAGTGGTGAAGCGGTTCTTCGCCAAACTGACGGGAAACGAATCGGACACGGAATTGAACAAGACAGTGGATTTGTAAGAGAACGGCCGAGGGCCGTTCTTTTTTTATGGATAAACCGCATAATCATCTTCTTTGTATTTGGTTCAATAACGGCACAAAATCCTGAAATTATATTAGAATCACAGAGCATCACCAAAACTGAGCGAAGGAGAGAGGCGGATTGAGGAAACGACAACGTTGGCTGGCAATCATCGTATCATGTTTGTTACTGGTTTCATCTTTTCCTTTGGCGGTTCATGCGGACGACGGGAACGACCCTTTCCCGGGCATGATTCAGATCACGAGTGATTGGAAAGGCAGCGTATTCGGAGATGTAGGCGGGCAGGACAAAATTACGGCCGCTAACTTCGGAATTACGGAAAACCCGGACGGAACAGTGACACTCCGAAGCGCGAATGACCGGGGCAAAATTTCGAGCAGCACCGAAGGTATTGCCTATTACTTCAAGGAAGTGGCTCCTGACGCTAATTTTGAGTTGACGGCTACGGCGCATGTGGATGCCTGGACGGCGCACAATCAGGTCTCGTTCGGCCTGATGCTGCGGGGAAACGTGTGGGATAACGAACACGGTGCCTATTCCGGAGATTATGCGGCGCTGGGCGCAGCGGACCAAGAAATGAAAGCGCTTCATAAGTCGCTCGGGGGCAGCCTTCAGAAGACGGACATCTTTGCTTCGGCGAACCGTCCGGCCATCGGCGAGGACTATCCTTTGAGCATTAAAAAAACGGGGAATATCCTTGTTGTGAGCATCGGGGATGAAACGAAGGTCATCTCGGATTACGCGGGGGACCTTCGCTATGCGGGTCTGTATACCGCCCGTAATACGACGGTTACCTTCAGGGACGTGAAGCTGCAGGTGGACAGCCCGGAAGAAATTGAACTGGGGGAATGGAAATTCAGCGCCTTCGGCAGCAACACGAGCGAGTCGAAAAATCCGCCCCCGGTAAACCCGAGTGAAACGTCGGTAACCCTTGTTACCTACGGCGGGAAAATCGCCGGCAGCGATGAGGGCCTTTCGTTTTATTACAAGGAATTGCCTGCGACGGCAAACTTTGAATTAAGGGCGAAAGCTACCGTCCTCTCCTTTAACGGCGACAGCAGCATCAGCACGCCCAACCAGAAATCTTTCGGCCTGATGCTTAGGGACGGCGTGGGCAGCCATGGCGATTCTGCGCAGAGCACGGCGAACTATGCGGCGATTGGCGCGTTGGACCAGGTGATGAAGGGCTTTTATAAGCACCAGGGTAAACAAACTAAACTGAATCCTCCGGGGGGCATCGATCCGCCTGCCGCCGGAGAAGTATACGATTTACGCATCAAAAAGTCGGGATCGACCTATTTGCTGTTCGTGAACGGCGAGAGCGGAACGGTGATGCAGGACGATATGTTTGGCAGCACTATCGCGGCGGGCGTTTATGCGGCCAGGGATGCCACGGTGACTTTTGAGGATATCGCTTTTTCCATCGAAAATAAAACCGTGAGTTCCATCACGGCGGATGCAAGCGGAATGGCTAAAACCACTTACCTGGTGGGCGAAAGCCTGGACTTGACGGGGCTTATGGTTACGGCACATTATTCGGACGGCAGCGAAGCGATCTTATCGCCGGGCGAATATATCGTCACGGGCTTTGACAGCAGCCGAGCGGGGACGATCGAGATCACGATCCACTTTAACGGGGCTTCGGCAAAGGTGCCCCTGTATATTGAACCGCTCACCGTAACGTCGATGGGAGTGAAGTATTTTCCGGCCAAAACGGAGTATTTCCTCGATGATTTATTCGACCCGGAGGGTCTTGTCATCACGGCCGAGTATAATAACGGCTTCAAAAATGCGGAGCTGACAAGCGACAAGTTTTCTTTATGGATCGATGGCCTGAAGGTTTCGGAATCGTCTCCATATAAGTTTACGAAGCCGGGCAATATGGAGGTGATGGTATTGTCCCACGAGACTCCTGGCATGGGGGTAAGGTTTGAGATTACCGTAAAGGAAGCCTTGCTGAAGGAGCTTGAAGTGAGGCAACAGCCGGTAAAGAAGGTGTATTTTCTCGGCGATGCGCTGAACTTGGACGGCCTGATGCTGTATGCCAAATATAGCGACGGTTCGGAGGTCAGATTAATGAAAGGGGAGTATACGGCTTCTCCGTTAGATACCTCTACGCCCGGCAGTAAAACGATTGTCCTGACACATAAAGGATTGACGGCATCCATCCCCGTGACGGTGAAAGCGAAAGAACTGACGGGGATTGAAATGACCGGCTTTCCCAAAACGACCTTTCAGTCGGGAGATCCGTTTGAGGCGGCCGGGCTGAAAGTATCCAAGGTGTACGATAATGGCGACAGGGAGGAGTTGACGGATTATACGCTGGATACTTCGGATTATGACGGTCAAAAAGCCGGGGTCTATGACATTCGGATTATTCCCGGGGACCGGTCTATCGATCCGATTGTTTATCAGGTAACCGTCAGGGAACGGTTCGTGCCGGAATGGCATGCAACTTACTTCGGTCAGTCCACTTCAGCCGGCAAAAATACGACGGAAATTCGCAGCGACGGGTCAATTGGACTTGTGGCGGCGGATGGCGGCGGAAAGGTGACCGAGGATCACGACGGGATTACGTTTTATTATACGGAGCTGGATGCGGATACGGATAACTTCGTGCTTTCCGCCGACATTCAAGTGGTTTCTTACGCAAAATCTCCGCATGACGGGCAGGAGTCCTTTGGCCTTATGGCTAGAGATGCGATCGGCGTAATGGGCAATTCGAGCGTATTCGCATCCAATATCGCTGCGGTCGGAGGCTATAGCGGGGGAACAAGAAGCGATAACGGCACTCAGTTGTTTGTTCGTACGGGGGTGGAGTCTCCCGACGGTGCGGGCAGCCAAGGCATTCAGGCTTTGATGCTGAGGGATGAGCTGCCGGGACCGGGCAATACGCATCCGGCTAAGCCCTATCGCTTGACGTTAGCGAAGACCAACAGCGGGTTTGAGGGCAAGCTGAACGACGGCAAGAATGAACTGCTGTTCGCCCCGGATATTTTGAATGTGCAGGATTCCAAAATGTACGTCGGCTTTTTTGCCGCCCGGGTGGCGAGCATTGTGGTCAGCAATGCGGATTTGACGGTAACGGCAGCTTCTACGGATGCCCCCAAAGTCATTCCGCCGGCTGAACCGGTCTCGCCTTCGCTCGAAATTCTATCGCCGGACCGGACATCGGATCAGGATTACCGACTGATACTTCGTTCCAATGTAAACGGTACGGTTAGTGTCAAGCAGGGGCAAAAGCTGATCGCCCAGGATGAACGTGCGGACGCGGGACAGCGTCTGAGTATTCCGGCCAAACTGGAAGCGAAGGGCGACGCGAATTTCAGCATTGTCTTTGTACCGGATGATACTCAGAAATTAACGTCTTATGACAAAATGGTGCGGAATTTCACGGTGACGATGCGAGAATATGCGGTAGGAACGGATATTATCGTTTCGCCCGATGGATCGAGCGCGGGGGATGGGACGGTCGACCGGCCTCTGGATATCGATACGGCGATCGATTTCGTGAAGTCGGGACAGCGCATCATTTTGCAGGATGGGCGGTACGTGCGAAGCTCGAAGCTTGAAATTCCGAATTATAACGACGGCAAGCCCGGAGCGCTGAAAGCCTTGGTTGCCGCAGAAGGAGCGCGTCCCGTCATCGATTTCGACAAAAAGTCGGAAGGGGTCGTGCTCAGCGGAAACTACTGGCATGTGATGGGAATTGATTTCACCCGGTCGGCAGATAACACGAAGGGTTTTACGGTTGGCGGCAGCCATAACATTGTGGAGAACAGCAGGTTTTACGGGAACGGGGATACCGGTTTGCAAATCAGCCGAACGGACTCATCCGCTGTAAGCATAACGGAATGGCCTTCGTACAATTTGATATTGAACAGCACTTCGTTCGACAACCGGGATCCGTCCGACAACAACGCCGACGGTTTTGCGGCTAAACTGACCTCGGGCATCGGCAATGTGTTTAGGGGCTGTCTGGCCCATAACAATATCGATGATGGCTGGGATTTGTATACGAAAGCAGGGTCCGGGGCCATCGGCGCAGTAGTGATCGAGAACAGTGCGGCGTTCAATAATGGATTTTTGACGGACGGCACGGTTGGCGCAGGGGACAAAAACGGGTTTAAACTGGGAGGGGAAGGCATCCATGTGCCTCATGTGATCCGCGGCTCCATTGCTTTCGGAAACGGGGCATACGGCTTTACCAGCAACAGCAACCCGGGCGTCATTGCCATAAATAATATCGGCTTTAACAATCGCAGCGGCAACCTGAGCTTTACAACTTATTCGAATATTACACCGGATTTTAAGTTGAACGGCTTTATTTCCTACCGTACGGCGGACATCGGCAAAGACCAATATCCGGCTTCGCTTCGTGCGGATAACAACTATTTGTTCGACGGAACCAATTCGGTGAATAAGGCAGGCAAGGCATTGACGGATGCCAACTTTGTCAGTCTGACTCCGGTCACCGATTATGAGCGCGATGAGAACGGGAATATCATTTGGGGAGACTTCTTGAAATTTATCGATTTCAACACGCCTGATCCCGGCCATCCTTCCAATCCGGGAGGCGGGGGTAGTTCGGGAGGTTCCGGTGATAGCGGCGGAAACGGCGGGAACGGTTCAAGCTCCGGTTCTGCCGGAAGCAGTCCGGACACGGCAGTCGGCACACCAGGGAACGGCACGCCTGAGGATTCCACCGACAACGGAACCTTACCGCCTGCCCGCATGTTCACCGATGTGACGGGGCATTGGGCTGAGGCCAGTATCCGCGAGGCTATCTCTCTGGGCTTTATCAACGGATATCCTGACGGAACCTTTAAGCCGAATGGGGCCGTTACGCGCGCCGAGTTCGCCGTCATGCTTGCGAAAGCATTGAAGCTGGCGGACGCGGACGGGAACGCAGCATCCGAGCCAGTAGCCTTTACGGATCAAGTCGAGATTCGGCCTTGGGCGCGGGATGCCGTCGCTATGGCTATTAACGCCGGGATTATTGAGGGATACGAAGACGGGAGCTTCCGTCCATCCGGCAACGTAACCAGGGCCGAAATGGTGACGATGCTAGCCAGAGCAGCCGGGCTCCCGATCAAGGAGGATGCGGCTACCCAGTTTGCCGACGATGGGCAAATTCCGGCATGGGCCAAAGGTGCGGCGGCAGCGATGCAAGAGCACGGCATCGTCACCGGCCGAGCCGATCGGCAATTCGCGCCTAACGATACGGCTACCCGAGCCGAGGCGGTCACGATGATTTTAAGATTGCTGGGCTTCAAAAATTAAATTTTCATCTTGCACGATACGTAACAGCAGCCGCCGTTAGCGACCCATCGCTTACGGCGGTTTTTTGAAGGCTTGATGTAAAATCCAGGAGAGGTATAATGGGAGTCATATCATTCATTGCTAACAATAGTTGGAGGTTATCATGCATACGAAGCAGAGCTTGATCGCTCAACTTGAAAGCGCTGGCATTGACCGGCTTGGAACGGTACTGATACATTCCTCGATGAAAAAGATCGGCGATGTGGAGGGAGGGGCGGACACGGTCCTGGATGCCCTCTCGGAGTATATGAAGGACGGCTTGCTGGTGTTGCCGACGCATACGTGGGCATACATCAATGCGGACAATCCCAAGTTTTACGTCGAGACCTCCGAGGTTAACGTAGGCATTCTGCCGGAATTGTTCCGAAAACGTCTCGGTGTGGTTCGTTCGCTTCACCCGACGCATTCCGTGGCTGCACTAGGCAAGGATGCCGCGGCATTTACGGCGGGAGACGAGCGGTGGGACACGCCTTGCCATCGGGAGTCCGCCTGGGGCAGATTGCTGGACCGAAAAGCGACCATTCTCCTCGTCGGCGTCGATTTACGGAGAAACACATTTATTCACGGGATCGAAGAATGGGTGGATATCCCCGGCAGGCTTACCGATGGCCATGAGAAGCTTTATACGGTGCTTGCCGACGGAACCGAAATTCCGGTCCCATCCCGGCGTCATTGTGGGCTGCCTTGGTCGGAGCACTTCTGGAAAGTGGAAGGCGTGCTTGAAGAACAAGGGGCGCTGTACCGTTCGAAACTGGGCGATGCGGACGTATTGGTCTGCGATACGGTCAAGATGACGGAGATCCTATCGGAGATGCTTCGCGACAACCCAGATCTGTTTTCGGATAATGAACCGTTAAAGGCGTAATTCATAACTCTATAGCGTGGGGCTGCTACCGACGTCTGACGATGACGCGGGAGCAGCCCTCTTTGTCGATAATCGAATTGACTCAACAGACGCTTACGGAACTCACAGCCCTTATTTGGCCTAAAAGTAACATTTTCAAGCCCTAACGGAACTCAGCGCTCTTATTGGCGACTTTCAAGGGAAATAACCTGGTTTGAAGGCAAAATAGCGGCTTTCAGTTCCGTTAGATTATCTAATTCAGCGTTTGCAAGAGAATAACGGCTGTGAGTTCCGTTAACTCTCTTGAGTTTTTGACGAAAGCCATCAAGCAGATGACCGTCGCAACGATGAACGTCATTCTCCCATCAGATCCGGATACATTTCTTTCGCCAGATCCTCAATGCCGGCAACGATATTGAAGCTGTATGTCATAAAGGTGTTGTATTGAATAACAAAGATCTGCTTATTCTTAACGGCGTTCAGGTCCTGCAGCGCCTTATTCGCATAGATCTTTTCGACAGGGTTGGCAAGTCCGCTGCCTAAAAAATCCATGTACAAAATCACGTCGGGATTCATGGCAAGCAGCTTCTCTACGCCTACGCCGTCGCCTATCTCGTTCGTTGCCGGGACGAGCTTCAGCCGTTTTACGGCATCGTTTTGATACGCGAGCGATTCGCCCGCAAAAAGGGAGGCTTTATTTCCGTTATAGTTGACCATAAACACGAAAGTACGCGCTTTGCCGATAGGTTCCAACTTGGCAGATATGGCATCGAGCCGCTCCTTTAGACTGACGCCGAACTCGGATGTCCGCCTTTGCATGTTGAAGATTTTTCCGAACTGCTCGATATCGGTAAACAAATCGTCCATCGTCGTGCCGGGACGGCTGGCATGCTGCATATAAGTTCGTATTCCCAATGTGTTCAAGTCTTTCACCGTTCCATGCCCCCACTCTTCAATCGTAAACTGCTCGCCCCGGCACCCCACGAGGTCCGGCTTCGCGCCGAGCACCAATTCCTTGTTTGTATCGTCACTCACCAATACCGTGATTTAGGGCGCGTAATCCTCACCACATCCGGATACGGCTTTCCGTAGAGGCGGCGGTTCCAACGATGCGATCCACCGGCCCGAGCTTCAGCAGACAGCTCCGTTACGCCTCGGGTGTTGGCGACAACCCGCCGCGGTGCTTTATCGAAGGTTTGCTCAAGTTCAGTCGCTGCCGTAGTTGCTATCCGTGTGCGGTTAGGCCGTCTTTCGTATCGGCGGATGAGGCAGCTTCGGCGGAGGCCGGCGTCGTCGAGGCATTTTCCGATGTTTGGTTCCCGGCTGACGCGGCATCGGATGAGGACGTGCTTGCCGTCGGTTCCGCTCCGTTCCCGCAGGCGGACACAATCAGAAGAAGCGCGGACATGGCCATCAGGGCGCTGACGCGCTTTATATTTTTTTGCATGGAATTCCAAATCCCTTCCTAAGCCAAATAATAATGATTTTCATTCTCAGTTAGATATGATACGATGGTTCTATCCCTGTGACAAGTAAATTTTGTAAATAATTTTGGATCCGTTGAGCGAGGCGGATCAAGGACATATCGCGGCAATTGCGACCGCTTATTTGACGGAGCTGCTGGAGCGGGAGCGGATGACAAGGTGGATGATTCTAAATTCATATAAAGGGGAGTTTTCAGGATGGAACAAAACGTATTCGATGTCACCATTATCGGCGGAGGACCGGCGGGACTATATTCCGCCTTCTACAGCGGCTTGCGCGAAATGAAAACGAAGCTGATCGAATTCCAGCCCTTTCTCGGCGGTAAAGTGAACGTTTACCCGGAAAAAATGATTTGGGATATCGGCGGCCTGACCCCGGTCACCGGGGAGCAGTTGATGCGACAGTTGATCGAGCAGGGCCGGACTTTTGATCCCGAAATTGTCCTTGGAGAGAAGGTCACCTCGATTACCCAAGGCGAGGACCGCATTTTCACGCTGCATACCGCATCGGGCGCCAAGCACTATTCCAGGACGATTATTCTTGCCATCGGGGGAGGCATCCTGAATCCGACGAAGCTCGATATTGAGGGCGCGGAACGGTTCGAAGTGAGCAACCTGCATTATACGGTGAAATCGTTAGGCCGGTTCAAAGGGAAGACGGTATTGATCTCGGGCGGAGGCAACACGGCGATCGATTGGGCTAACGAGATCGCGCCGATTGCCGGGAGAGTGTACCTGTCTTACCGCAAGGAAGTGCTAAAAGGGCACGAAGCGGAAGTGACGAAGCTGATGAAGAGCGACGTCGTATGTCTTTTGAACACCTCGATCGAGAAGCTGATCGGGACGCCGGACCGGGAAGCGATCCGCAGCGTGCTTTTGAAAAACAACGAGGACGGCTCCACGGTAGAGCTGGACATCGATCACGTGGTCGTGAGCCATGGTTATGACCGCGATAAAGCGCTCCTGGAGAACAGCGAAGTGAAAATCGCCATGAAAAACGAATACGGCATCGACGGAACCCCGATGAGTGAAACCTCGGTCGAGGGAATCTACGCCGCAGGGGACATTTTGGCTCATGAAGGGAAGCTGCACCTGATCGCGGGGGCTTTTCAGGACGCCGCCAACGCCGTCAACAAAGCCAAGCAATACATTACCCCGGATGCCGAGGCGTATGGGATGGTGTCTTCGCACAACGACCTTTTCAACGAGAGAAACCGGGAGCTGAAAAAACAGCTGTTCATGTCGATGGCGGATTGATCCATTCTTGAACATCTTCAGGCAAAAAAGAGCAGCTCCAAAATGGCGGAACTGCTCTTTCCTTATTTTTTCACAGGTTGAAAGCCTTCCTCGGCCAGATACTCCCCGGCTTCTTCCCGGGTTTCAAACGCCATCTCCAGATTCAGCCCCGCATACAGATACCAAAGGTCATCCTCGTATTTAAGCGTCAGCACATTTCCCTTCGCATCGGTCCAGGTTCCGCCTGGCGTTTCCTTGCGCGGAGGTTCGGACCGGTCCCCGTTTGAAATCTCCCGACCCCCGGTTGCCAGGGAATCGATCGACTTTCGCACCAGTTCGCGCAGTTCATTTTCCGGCAAATCCCGGATGTTGACGTAACCCTTGTCATCGGGCTCGTAGCCTTCCAGCATGGCGGCATAAATGTAGCCGTTCCCGTTAGGGTGCAGGTGGTACGCTACCGTTTTTTTGTCGTGCACGCTTTGCTCATACTGATAATTGACCCGGCCCAGGGATACATTTTTTCTCGTCAGCTCGGGAAAGGAATCCAACACTTGCAGTTTTTGTTCAAAGGATAGCATCTTCGGCCTCCGGCACATAGAATTGATAGGTCGGAACTATGTATTCGGTACCCACAGATCCGGCACGATGTACAATCACAGGTTCCATTGTCCAGTATAAGGTTTCCGCCTTGGCGAAGCAAAGACAAGGTCATCCCGGATCCCGGATTGACATTTTTTTGAGACCGTGATAGGTTGGGGACAGCAATAAATACCAATTTCATACAACGAAAAACCACTAGGGGTGCCTTGCATAAGGCTGAGATTAAAGTGAACTTTAAGACCCTTGGAACCTGATCTGGCTCGTACCAGCGGAGGGAAGTGGCGTAACGGGAACCTGGCATTCGCGATCTCGATTCGTGATGTTTTGCCCTATACAACCACTTTCTATGGCGAAGGTGGTTTTTTTGTTGTCATGAAGACGATCAACGCGGGAAGGAGGCCGGGATGAAAAAGCAACTGCACGTCATTTCGGACGGGGAGCTGTCCTTGTCCGCGTTCGCGGGCATCGCAGCAGAGATCGAGCCGTTTGTGGACAAATTTCATATCCGGGAAAAGAAAAGGGCCGCAAAAGAAGTATATGAGGCGGTTCAGTCTTTGGTCGGCAAGGGAGTTCCCCTGAGCAAAATCATCATCAACGACCGGGCCGATGTCGCCAAGGCGGTGTGTGCCGGGGTACATCTTGCCTACCACAGTTTACCGGTCGACGTCGTCAAAAGCATGATGCCGACGCTCACGGCAGGCGGCTCGGTTCACTCGTACGAAGAGGCGGTGGATATGGAGCGCAGGGGCGCCGATTATGTGCTATATGGACATGTGTATGCGACCCGGTCCAAGGAGGGGCGGCCGCCGAAGGGGCTTGAGGAACTCACGGCCATCAAACGGGCTCTGCGCATACCGGTGTTGGCCATTGGCGGAATCAAGCCGGAGCATGTGGAAGAGGTGCTGGGCACAGGAGTGGACGGCATTGCCGTCATGTCCGGCATTTTGCGGGCGGAGGACCCAAAGAAAGCAGCCATGAAATACGCGGAATCATTAATAGGAGCTCGGATTAAACTGGGGGATTCGAGTTCGAGCGAGGGGTGATGAGCGCAAAAAATGAATACTAGCACGATAATGAAAGCGATTTTCATGAATGCGCATGCCAAAGAAACACAAGGTCCTCCATTTTTTAAAAATTGGGCTTATGCGGCAACAGATTCGTTAAGCCAATGCTGAATGGATGGCAACAGTTTTTGTTTCTTTGCTTCTTCGAACCATGCGTCAGCGTGCTGACACATGGCAATAAGATAAACTCGAATGTTCCAGTGACGTGAACTGCGGCCGCGCGAAGATTCCAACTTGTAATCAGTCTTCTGACGCTTAATGCAACGCTCAACGCCGGTTCGCATCGCGTAACGCTTTCTCCATTCCTTGCTATCACGGCGGATGCGTGGGAACAAGCGCGGATTATCGGCTGTCGACGTATAGAACGTTCTTCCGTACTCGGAAGGCGAACACGGAGTAGGACACTCCCATTTTCCAACTTTGGCGGGGCAGCGCCACTTGATACGCTGCCGCCCCGGACACTTGCCCCAGCAGGACATCTTGCGACCAATGGGGCAGACGGGAACACCATCGGAGTTTATTTTCATTTCATTGTATACCGTATGCCCGGAACGCCTGAGATTCAGGTCGATGATGCTGCTAACATCATCATGTTCCAGCATGGTATAGATCGGGAGGGCGTCGTGGGCCGAATCCAAGATCGCCTCTCCCACCTTCCAATCCGCGTACCAGTAGCGAAGTTCGCGGTAACCGCAAATCCACGATACGGCATCGTGTTGGCTGGCGCGAAACAATCGCGGATACACGGGCAGATCATAGGCGCTGTCCGCGGCGGTAAACATGTAAAGCGTGCGTCCGTAGTAATACTTCTCGCGGTAGCTGTCCCAGCCCCAATCTGCATCGGGATCGGAAAATTGCCGTTTGCAGGTACATTTCCAGTTGCCCGACTTGCGGCAATCGCAAAGGAATTTACCGAAGGAACGCGCCCCGGCTTCAACTGGAGATCCATCGCCGATGACGCGAAAAGCGTTCGTATCACCGAGCAATCCCTTTGCCGCGGAAGGTGCGACAAACATGGTTTGAAACAATTGCTGCAACAGGTCGTGCTCCTTGGGGGCATAGTGGATTTTGCCCTCGCGCAGGACGCGGGAGACGAGCCTCTCCGTAATTTTTGGGTTTTTGGGTTCCTGCTTTTCATTCTTCTTGCCTTTCTTTCGCGGCTTCTTCAGGCGACGTTTGATGCGCCCAGTCTTATGCGGCTTGGATGCCCGCCAAAGCCGGGGGAAAAAGTCGTAGAACGTCCCGACGCCCGGCGACTCGCCAGGGTTGAAACCGCAAAGAATGGCATAAACAGGCGTCGTGCGAATGGCGACGACCCCCTCATCGACGCTCAGCTCAAGCTTGGTCATAAGGAGCAGGCAGCGGAGCATGTCGGCGGGATCGTGAGGCTTTCGGCCTCTTGGCTTAGAAGAATAGGCCGACTGCATCAAGGAAGCTGCAGCGGACAGGTCAATCGCTGTGATCCAGAAGATGATATCGCTGTAGAAGCGCTGCAAAAACCGCATAGCTTCCGGGGAGTTGTACTCCTTTCGAAGTTGATCGCGTACGAAGGCCAGGTAGTCCTGATGAGAACGAGATACAATCGACATTACAATCACCCAAATTAAAAGGTAGGCAATAAAAATGCCTTCTCGGCGATTATTGGGGTGTTTCGAAAAAGTCAAGAGGAAAGTTTGTTCGCACCATACTTTGGGGGTGAAACAAATAAAGACCCTGGCCGTCAGGCCAGGGCTAATGCGGAATGGTGAATTCCGAGAGGCTTACATTAACCAGTGGAGGGGATCAGGTTGGGTAAGCATGCGGATTGCGTCGTGATCGGCGGTGGAATTATCGGGAACGCGACGGCTTATTTTTTGGCGAAAAGAGGATGGAAGGTCGCCGTTCTTGAGTCGGGGCAGATCGCCTGCAAAGCTTCGGGGGCGGCAGCCGGAATGCTGGAGGCGCAGACGGAACTTGCGGAAGACGGCCCCTTTTCTCGTCTCGCGCGAAGAAGCCGGGCGATGTTTCCGGCGGTGATTGACGATCTTGAAGAGCTGTCGGGCGTACATATCGGATATATCGACCAAGGCATGTATAAAGTGGCGACGACACTCGAAGAGGCGGAGGAGCTACAGAAGCAGGCGGAGCTGCATCGGCGTTGCGGAGAGCAGGCGGATTGGCTGTCCGCCGTGGAGCTGCGTGACCGGGAGCCGGCCGTCTCCGAACAGGTATTGGGCGCGATGTACATTGCGCGGGACGGGCAGGTGCAATCGTATGAGTTGTCGTTGGCTTTTGCACGTGCGGCGGTTGCACTGGGCGCTGAAATTCATGAGTTTACGAGTGTGCGGGAATGGATTATCGAGGACGGGAAGACGGTTGGGGTTCGGACCGGACAAGGGGACTTTTACGCCGATTCGTTTGTGACGGCAGGCGGAGCTTGGAGCGGCGAGTTGCTGGCCGGGACCGGCCTTGAGCTGCCGATGACCCCGGTGAAAGGGGAGTGTGTGTCCGTCATTTCATCGGCTCCGCTGATCAAGGGGAGTATTCATTCAGAAGGATGCTATATCGTTCCAAAGAGTTCGGGGAAGCTGCTGATCGGTGCCACGGTCAAACCGGGGTCATGGGATGAACGGGTGTCCTCTAGCGCGGTGCTCCAGCTGTTGGAGCAGGCGCAGCGGTTGCTTCCAGGGCTGGCTGATGCCGTATGGGATCGCGCTTGGGCGGGAATACGCCCGCTTTTGGGTGACGGGCTACCTTATTTGGGAGCGCATCCCGATCATTCGAATTTGTTTGTGGCTGCCGGGCATTATCGGAAAGGTATTCTGCTCGCGCCTGCGACCGGGAAATACATGGCCGACCTGGTAGAGGGCAAGGAGCATGAATTCGCAGCGGATATGAAGGCGTTCGGTCTGGATCGGCTACGTCAGTCGGTTCCAAATTAAACGGAGGTGAAAACAATCGGATGAAGCTGGTGATTAACGGGGAAACCTTGCAGGTTCCGGAGTCGATTCGGACGGTCGCCGATTTGCTGCGGCATTATGGGCTCGACCAGAAGGTGTTAATCGTGGAACTGAATCAGTCGGTATTGGAAAAGTCCGGACATGCCGAGGCGGCGCTCTCGGACGGGGACCGGATCGAAATCGTTCATTTTGTGGGAGGCGGATGACATGTTAAAAATAGGACCTTACCAATTTCAATCGCGCTTGTTGCTCGGTACGGGGAAATACCCGGATTTTGAAACTCAGAAGCGGGCGGTGGCGGCTTCCGACACGGAAGTACTGACCTTTGCGGTGCGGAGGATGAATATTTTTGAACCGAGCCAGCCGAATTTTTTGGAGAAGCTCGATTTGAGCAAATACAAGCTGCTGCCGAATACCGCGGGAGCCAAAACGGCCGACGAGGCGGTCCGGATCGCCCGGCTGGCGAAGGCGTCGGGATTATGCGACATGATCAAGGTGGAGGTCATCGGATGCGATAAAACCCTGCTCCCCGATCCGGTCGAGACGTTGAAAGCGTCCGAAGCGCTGCTTGCGGAAGGGTTCATCGTCCTTCCCTACACGTCGGATGACGTTGTGCTGGCCAGAAAATTGCAGGAGATGGGCTGTCATGCGGTGATGCCTTGCGCCTCGCCGATCGGCTCGGGGCAGGGGATTATCAATCCGCTGAACCTGCAGTTCATCATCGAGCAGGCGACCGTTCCGGTCATCGTCGACGCGGGCGTGGGCAGTCCGGCGGATGCGGCGCTGGCCATGGAGCTTGGCGCGGACGGCGTGCTGCTCAACACCGCGGTATCCGCGGCGAAAAACCCGGTGAAAATGGCGCTGGCGATGAAGCTGGCGATTGAAGCGGGGCGTCTCGGGTTTGAGGCCGGCCGGATGCCGAAGAAGCGGTATGCGAGCGCCAGCAGCCCGACGGAAGGGATGATCGTCGGTTGAGCGGGCAGCACCAAACGGCCGACACTCATGGGGTCCGCGAGACCGAAGCGTCCACCGGGCGCTACTCGCGCCAGGAGCTGTTCACGCCGATCGGCAAAACAGGCCAACGGCGACTCTCGAAGAAGCATGTGCTCATCATCGGAGCCGGGGCGCTGGGTTCGGCCAATGCGGAAAATCTCGTGCGGGCCGGAATCGGTCGGCTGACGCTGATCGATCGGGACTATGTCGATTGGAGCAATCTGCAGCGGCAGCAGCTCTACGAAGAGGAAGACGCCAAGGCCCGATTGCCCAAAGCGGTGGCGGCGGCCCAGCGGTTAAAGGCCATCAATTCGGAGGTTGAAATCACCGCGCATACGCTGGATGCCGGCGTCGCCGAGCTGGAGGAATTGGCGGGGAGAGACGTGGATTTGATCATCGACGCCGCCGATAATTTTGACGTTCGCATGATCATCAACGATGTATCGCAACAGACCGGAATTCCCTGGATTTACGGGGCTTGCGTCGGAAGCTACGGCCTGAGCTACACCATTCTTCCGGGGCGTACGCCGTGCCTGAACTGCTTGATGGAATCCATTCCGATGGGCGGAGTGACCTGTGACACGGTGGGGGTGATTCAGCCCGCCGTCCAAATGGTCGTCGCCCATCAAACGGCGGAAGCGCTGAAGCTGCTGGCGGGAGACGAGGGGGCGCTACGGACGAAGCTGGTTTCTTTTGACCTATGGAAGAACCAGTACAGTGCGATCGACGTCTCCTCCCTTCGTAAGAGCACTTGCCCTTCATGCGGCGAACAACGTACTTATCCTCATTTATCCTATGAAAATCAGACCAAGGCAGCGGTGTTGTGCGGGAGAGATACGGTGCAGATCAGGCCGGCCCAACGGGAAACGAGGGAGCTGGAGCAAATCGGCCAACGGTTGACGAGTCAGGGTCTCCGCGTGGAGCGGAACCCGTTCTTGCTTTCTTTTTCCGTAGAGAGGAAGAGATTGGTGCTGTTCCAGGACGGCAGGGTGTTCGTTCACGGGTGCAACGATATCAGCGAGGCCCGGACGCTGTACCACCGCTATCTGGGGTAGGGGAGCAACTCCCCTGCTTCACCCCTCCGCCTTCGGCTTAAGAGGCCGAGGTCCGGTGCAAGCTGCGGTATTGTCCGGGCGCAACTCCGGTCCATTTTTTGAAGGCGCTATGGAAGGCGCTTGGCTCCGAAAAATGCAGTAAATAGGCGATTTCGCCGATGGAATACTCTTTTTTCTGCAGGTAGTTCAAGGCCAATTCCTTGCGAACCCGAACCGACAGGTCGTTGTACGAGGTGTTTTCTTCTTTGAGCTTGTTTTGCAGGGTTCTGGCGCTCATATGAAATGAATCCGCCGTTTGCTTGAGTGTCGGGAAATGCGACGGCATGCAGCTCATGAGCCAATGGAAGACCCGGTCGGAGAACTCCTCGCCGCCCAGCAGCTTATTTTTCGTTTCAGCCGCAATGCGTTCGAACATGCCGAGCAGCTTGGGGTCGGCATACAGAATCGGGAAGTCGAGCACGTCCTTGCTCATTCTCAGGATGTTGGCATCGCTCCCGAAGCGCGGAAGAATGCCGAATGCCGCCGAATAGGGAGCCTGATCCGCAGGGGAAGGGTGCGTAAACGTAAGATCCTGCAGTTCGATTCTCCGGTTGCTCAGCCTGCCGATCAGGCAGTACAACGAACAAGCCATGTCCTCCATACAATGGCGGGACATTCGGGTCTCGGGAGAACTGGCAAACAGCCGTATCGCCACAGTACTTCCATGCACATCCCAATCCAAATTATATCCGCTGCACAAAATCATATTGTACCTCCGGTAGGCGGAAAGCGCGTCGGCCACAGTGCCGGAGTGCATCATGACGTATCCGAAAATCCCCATATCCGCAATATCCATCAGCTGGCCTTGATGCAGGCCGAAATGTTCGTCCTTCGTGTATTCCGCCGCGGCAATCATGAGTCTCTCGAGCTCGCTGTCCTCGATCCGCGCCTCCACATCCTGCAGAAGCGCCGTGTCAAACCCTACGGCTTCGAAAAAACGACCCGGTTCGAATCCTTTGCGGGCGAGCGTTTTCATGATCGGGTAGACCATGGAGATCGCGATTCCATGCATATTCAAACGTCACTCCCCCTTTGCGTGATTTTATAATTTATTTGCGCGGTTTATCATTTTCGCCGGCTTGTAAACCTTCTATGCTGAGTATAACTTACAACCCCATGGAGGAGGAGATCGTTTTGAAAACCAATATTCTCGTTATCAATGGTCACCCGGACGCGGAAAGTTATTGCTCAGCCTTGGCGCAGGCATACTCCGAGGGCGTGGCGGGCAGTCACCCGAATGTTCGCGTTCGTCGATTAAACCTCAGCGAGCTTGAGTTTGAACCGAATCTAAAATACGGTTACCGCAAAAGAACCGAGCTGGAGGACTGCCTGGTTCAAGCGCAGGCCTGGATTCGCGAGGCCGATCACCTCGTCTTTGTGTATCCGACCTGGTGGGGGACGATGCCCGCGATTCTGAAAGGGTTTTTCGACCGCGTCTTCCTGCCGGGCTTCGCATACAAGTACCGGGAGAATTCCCCGTTTTGGGATAAGCTGCTCACCGGAAAAACCGCCCGTCTGATCGTTACCATGGATACGCCCTCCTTTTACAATCGGTTCATATACAAGCGGGCAGGACACGGCGTCATGAAGCGGAACATTTTGCAGTTTTGCGGCGTGAATCCGGTTCGGATCACGGAGTTTGGCCCGGTCAGGCCGTCCACGGAGGAGAAGCGCAAAGGATGGCTGGATAAGGTAAGGAAATTGGGGAGCGTGCTGGCGTAAAGTTTTTTGGCAATACGTTCATTTTTTGCCTAATTAAATGCAACGAATTCGGGAGGCTTGCCGTATTATGAGGCAGGCGTCTCTTTTATTTATCGGCGTTAAGACGGAATGGTTGCGCGCAAATAGGGGACGATAGCGGAAAAGACTTGAATCGGAGGGAACCTTTTTTGGGCATAGAAATTTTGGTCTTGGTCGTACTTATTTTTGTGAATGCATTTTTTGCGGCATCCGAGATGGCGTTGGTATCCTTAAACGACAATAAAATTAGGCATATGGCAAGCGAGGGCCACAAGAAAGCGAAGGTGGTTCAGGCGCTGCT
Source organism: Paenibacillus salivarius (assembly GCF_051307165.1). NCBI lineage: Bacteria > Bacillati > Bacillota > Bacilli > Caryophanales > Paenibacillaceae > Paenibacillus > Paenibacillus salivarius. The sequence goes on along the minus strand of NZ_CP195592.1, from coordinate 5,391,524 downwards.
GGATCAGCCGGGCAACTTTCTGGCGACGATCCAGATCGGGATTACGTTAGCCGGCTTTCTGGCGAGCGCGTTTGCGGCGGACAGCTTTGCCGGAAGATTGGCGGAAGCCCTTGTCGGCTGGGGAGTACCGTTGGACATCAATCTGCTGGAAACGGTCTCTACGGTGGTCGTCACCTTGATTTTATCTTATTTTACCTTGGTGCTGGGCGAACTGGTTCCGAAACGTCTGGCGCTGCAGAAGGCGGAGGCGATTTCCTTTTTTGCGGCAGGACCGTTAATGTGGTTGTCCAAAGTGACCTCCCCGTTCGTCAAGCTGTTGAATGTATCGACCAATACGATCGTACGGCTGCTCGGCGTTGATCCGAATGCGGACGAGGAGCATGTCACGGAGGAAGAAATCCGTATGATGCTCGACGCCGGGAAGGAAAAGGGTACGATACAGGAACTGGAAAAGCAGCTGATCAACAATGTATTTTTGCTGGATAACAAAACCGTGTCGGACATCATGACCCATCGGACGAATATTGCGGCGATTCCGGTGGAGGCCGGGTTGAAAGAAACGATACGCATCGTCAATGCGGAGAAATATACCCGGTTTCCCGTCTATGAGGGGAATATCGATAAAATAATCGGGGTGCTGCACTCCAAAGATATCATTCACTTTATCGAGCATGGAGACAGCGAGCAATTCGATTTGAGGAAAATGATTCGCGAGCCGTTCTACGCCCTGGAATCGATTCGGACGGACCAGCTGTTTCAGGAGATGCAAAAGAGCAAGGCTCATCTGGCGGTTGTCATTGACGAGTATGGCGGCACGGACGGAATTATTACCATCGAGGATTTGATCGAGGAGATCGTCGGAAACATCTATGATGAGCATGACGAGCCGGAGATCCCCGCGGCCGAGTTCGAGCAGATCGGCGAGCACCGGTTCCGGCTGGCCGGAACGCTCCCGCTTTATGAGGTGGAGCAGCTTTTGAAGGTGGATTTGTCCACGCAGGATTACGATACGCTCAGCGGTTTCCTGATCGGTCAGCTCGGATATATTCCGGGACCGGAAGAAAAGCTGACGATCACTTACGGAAATATCCGGTTTGAGATCGAGGGGACGGACGAGCGGCGAATTGCCAAGGTTCTGGCAACGGTGATTTCGGATCAGGACCCGACTCAGGGAAAATAAATGGAGCAGGGCACCCGCCGGGTGCCCTGCTTATTTTTTGAGCGTTCTCATGTGCTGAACGGCGAGGCCGGAAGACCCTCCCGATTATAGAGATTCGCGCCCTCCGGATTGTTGGACCAAGCATACCTGACATCGACAGGCCGGATTTGATGATGCCTGACGATGACCGTATCGCCGGAAATCACGGCTTCCGCCGGGAAAAACCGGCCATCGGGACCACAGATTTCAAATCCTTGGAGCCCGCCGCCGTCCGGCGTTGCAAGGCCGCTTCCGACATGTTCGAAATGCAGCACGGCGGCGTCTCCGGACCGCTCCATCCGCTCAAACATCGGCCCGCTGTGAACCAGATCTGTCTCGCCGTAGGCCAATTTCCGGGCGCAAAGCGCAAGCCGCAGGCCGACCGACATTTTGTCCTGCGGGTGAAGGTCGTTGTACTCACCGATATCGACCGTCACGGCCATGGCGGTGTTCGGTATCGCCAGCCCCTTTCGCTGCTCCTCCCGGAGCTCGGCCCAATCGGTCCGGGACGGATCGGCCTCTCCCAAATTGGCAAGCTGCGTAAAAATAAACGGAAATTCTCCGCTTCCGAAGTTCCGCCGCCAATCCCGAACCAGCGCCGAGAACAAGTCCGCGTACCCCGCAGGCTTTCCGGTGTTGGACTCGCCTTGATACCATAGCGCCCCTTTGATCCGGAAGTTTCGCAAAGGCGCGATCATGCCGTTGAAAACGCCGGAAGGCATATATTGAAAAAAGGTTTGCGGCTCCATCGCTTCGGTTACCGTACCAACCCGGTATTTCCATGCGCCCCGCAGGTCAAGCTCCTGTCCGCCCGCCACCAGCTTATACGGCATGTCTTTGACGAAGGCTCCGGTCGATTGGGTGCTGATCACCCGGACGGCGATCGAGTTTTTCCCCGGCTTCAGAAGTCCTTCCGGCACGGGATAGCGCCGAGGGGGATACATATAACCGGTATTCCCGACGGGAACCCCATTGATGTATGTATCGTCCGCATCGACGACCGTCCCGAGCTTCAACAGGATGCCCGTACCGTTTCCCAACATGGAAGCCGGAACCTCGAATTCCCGCCGGAACCAGACCGAGCCGCGCACCGTTTCCAGTTCGCTTCCTGCCCAGGAGCCCGGAACTTCAAAATCCGTCCAATCCGAATCGTCCCAGTCCGCCCGGAACCAGCCTTCTTTTAATCCCGTATCGGTATCGTTCAGTCGCCCGTACCAGGCTTGGTTGCGCGCTTCCTCCCTTTGCTTGGTTGCGCTTACATATTGATCGTCCTTGTTCCGGTCCAAAGTTGCGTCATATCCGCCGATATCGCGCAGCGTTTTCTCGCTGATCCAGGCTTCGATTGGCGTTCCGCCTACCGCGGTATGTACGAGGCCGATCGGTACCTTGTATTTTTCGTACAGTTCCCTGGCAAAAAAGAATCCCGCCGCGCTAAAGCCGAGCACGCTTTCCGGGTTTGCCGCAATCCACTCGCCCCCTTGAATCTCCTCTTGCGGGGCATGAAAGTTATAAACCTGCGGTACCGCAAATTGGCGTATGAACGGCAGATTCACGTCCCGTACCTCGTCCGCCAGCAAATCGAGCGTTCTCCTTACGGGCAGTTCCATATTGGATTGACCGCCGAGCAACCATACGTCGCCGACCAGAATGTCGCTAAGCACGATTTCTTCATGACCGGTTGATATCATCATTTCATAGGGACCGCCTGCCTCGAGTTCCTCGAGGGTCACCCGCCAGTCTCCGCTTAGGTCGGCCGGAACCTCATAGGTTTTTCCGAGAAAAGAAACCCGAACAACCTCATGGCTCCCCGCTTTCCCCCAAATCACGGCGTTTGCGTTTCTTTGCAATACCATGCCGTTCCCCAGCATGCCGTGCAGTCGTAACATGATCGATCCTCCCCCTTTATTAAGGTGTGCCTGAATCGATCTTAATTCATCTGCCGTGCGGTGCGAAAGGTCCGTTTTAAATGTTTTCCCCAAAAAATTTGCCCAATTGCTGAAACCGCTTTAGTATAAGAAACAGGAAAATATTTACGAGAGTGGATAGGAGATGAGATGCAGGATGATCCGAGCTACGGAAGATAACGAGTACGTTGAATTGGCAAGCCCGACGCTTCTCCCCAAGGCATCCGGGTTTCTGTGGAACGAAAAAATGATGATTCATATGAATTGCCGCGGTTACGCGGTGGCTCAGTTTATGCAGCCGGAGCCGGCGAAATATTCGCACGCGCCGAATTTGGAAGCGAAAACATTTATTCAGCCCGAGCAGCCCTACTACGCGCATCATCCGGGCCGGTTCCTGTACGTGAAGGACGAGGAGAGCGGGGAATTGTTTTCCGCACCGTATGAGCCCGTCCGCGTGCAGGCCGATCAATATACGTTCGCCGTGGGGAAAAGCAGCATTCATTGGAAAGTGGAATGCAATGGCGTAAGGGTCGAGATGAGCCTGAGCCTGCCGAAAGAAGAGGCTCTCGAGATGTGGCGGGTGAAGGTGACGAATGTGTCCGGAACGCCGCGAAAGTTAAGCATCTATCCCTATTTTACGGTAGGTTATATGTCCTGGATGAACCAATCGGGGGAATATCGCGAGGATTTGCAGGCGATCGTATGCTCCTCGATCACGCCGTACCAGAAGTACCAGGATTATGACAAGATCAAGCATTTCAGCGATAAAACGTTCCTGCTGGCCGACCGCACGCCGCTGTCTTGGGAAGTGAACCAGGAGCAGTTCGAAGGCGAAGGCGGACTTGCCTGGCCGTCGGCGATCCGGGAGGCGGAGCTGGCGAAGGGGGACGCCCGATACGAAACGCCGGTAGCCGCTTTGCAGTATCGCGTGAACTTGGCACCGGGAGAAGAGGAAGCCTATCGTTTTCTTTTCGGCCCGGCGAAGAACGAGGAGCAGGTTGCGGAGATTCGGAACAACTATTTCACGGTCAAAAATAGCGCCGGTGAAGACGGTTTTGCCCAGGCGGAACGCGAATATGACGCGTACATCCGGGAGGGAAAAGGTTGCATCGAGATCGAGACGCCGGACCCGGACCTCGACAATTTCGTCAATCACTGGCTGCCTCGGCAGGTGTACTACCATGGCCAAACCAACCGCCTCACCACGGATCCGCAAACGAGAAATTTTTTGCAGGATCATATGGGAATGAGCTACATCAAACCGCAAACCGCCAGGGAAGCATTTCTTACGGCGCTCGCCCAGCAAAAAGCGAACGGAGCGATGCCCGACGGCATTATTCTTCATAAGGATGCGGAACTGAAGTATATCAATCAGGTGCCGCACACGGACCATTGCGTCTGGCTGCCGATTTGTTTGAGCACTTATTTGGATGAAACGGATGACTATTCGATTCTGAACGAACAGGTTCCTTATGCGGACAGCGATGAAGCGGAATCGGTCACCGAGCATATTCATAAGGCGATGCGCTGGCTGATGAACGACCGCGACGAACGGGGCCTGAACTATATCAACCAGGGCGACTGGTGCGACCCGATGAACATGGTCGGGTACAAAGGCAAAGGGGTTTCCGGCTGGCTGACGATCGCGACCGCGTATGCGTTCCAGGTCTGGGCCGGAATTTTGGAACGAGGCGGGCAAACCGCCGCCGCCGATTCATATCGCGCAGCAGCCCGGGAAACGAACGAAACGGTGAACCGTTATTTGTGGGACGGCGAATGGTATGCGAGAGGGATTACCGATGACAATGTCGTCTTCGGAATCAGCACCGATGCGGAAGGCCGGATCTTCATCAACCCGCAGGGATGGTCGCTGCTGAGCGGGGCCGCGGATGCTGAGAAGCGGGCCAAGCTCCTTCGCGCGGTGGAGGAGCAGCTTGAAACGCCTTATGGCGTGGAGAAGCTGGCGCCTTCCTACACCGCGATGCGGGAGGACGTCGGCCGGGTGACCCAGAAGCATCCGGGGTCGGCGGAGAACGGAGCGGTTTATAATCATGCCGCAGCCTTTTATATCTACGCTTTGTACAGCGTGGGAGAACAGGACAATGCCTATCGTTTGCTGCGAAAAATGCTGCCGGGACCAAGCATGGAGGACATCGTCCAACGCGGCCAAATGCCGGTGTTCATCCCGAACTATTACCGCGGGGCCTACAGGCAGTTCCCTCGCACGGCCGGGCGTTCCAGCCATCTGTTTAACACGGGCACAGTGCCTTGGGTGTACCGCTGCCTGATCGACGGCCTGTTCGGACTGCAGGGCACGCCGGAGGGCCTCCGGGTTCAGCCGCAGCTTCCTTCCGGATGGAACGAGGCGAAAGTGACGCGTGAATTCCGAGGCGCGACTTTGCGGGTGGAAATCCGGCGCGAACCGGGCGTGGAAGCGACGGAGGTTTATGCGGACGGAGTTCTGGCCGGGGATGGCATCATTCGGGACTTGAAGCCGGGGCAGGAAGTGCAGGTTATCGTAAAATTGCCGCAACTTTAAAGTGTAACTTTCGCTATAACGAAACAGCATATTCTTATTGAGCCCATGTTGGCAAATATCTACAACTAACGAAACGGTGTAACGCTATCGTCCTATTTGAGCCCTAAAAAGGCACAAAAAATCGAGGAATAGCGCTACACCGTTTTTTTACACTTTAAAATCGAACCATGTTGCGGAAATAAGGTTCGTCAGTTTCGTTAACGCGGCCGGACATTGGGCTTGAAGTTGCACATCCCTCTAGGAAAGATGCACATAAAACGTGGTCGACTCGCCGGTCGTGCTTTTGGCGTATATTTTTCCCTTGTGCTGTTCGATGATCGATTTGGCGATCGCCAGGCCCAGGCCATGCCCGCCAAGCTTGCGCGACCGGGACGTATCCGTGCGGTAAAACCGGTCGAAAATTCTCGGCAGCTGTTCAGGGGCAATCCCCTCGCCGGTATTCATGACCGAGAGGACCGCCTCGTTATGCTGCTTTTTCAACTTGAGCCGGATCGAGCCCCCGGGACTTGAATACTTGATCGCATTGTCCAGCAGAATCATGATCACCTGTTTGATTTGTTCGCTGCTGCCGTACACCGTGAGACCGGGTTCTATCGAATAGTCGAGAGACAGCCGCTTTTCGAAAATAACGGCTTCCATCGTCAAAATGATATTTTCCACCGCATCGCTCAAGTTGAACTTGGCAAACATCATATTGGCCCGGGTATCGTCCATTTCCGTCAAATAGAGAAGGTCGCCGGTCAGCCGTGACATCCGCTCCGTTTCCGATTTGATGACATGCAGCCATTTCGCTTGGTTCTGTATCGTATCCTCCCGATTGGCCAGGAGCACGTCCGTATTTGTGTTGATGACCGCAAGCGGCGTTTTCAGTTCATGGGAAGCATCGGCGATAAACTGCTTTTGCTTATCGAATGCTTCCTTGACCGGAGCGATCGACCGGTTGGCAAAGTATCGGCTGGCGAAAAACAGGGCGATGAGCATGACGAAACCGACGGCGGCGAAAGTATAGATCAGGTTGGTCAAAATCTGGTGGCGTGCCGTGACGTCCAGAAAGACGAGCATCAATCCATCCTTCGAGGGCTGGATTTTAAAGATCCAGCGGCTTCCGTCGAGCTCGAATTGCCCGGTATCCCCTTTGATTGAGCTTGCTTTTTTCAGGGCTGCCGCAAAAAAATCCGCATCCATATCAAACTTGGATTGACTGGAGAGAATATTTCCTTCCCGGTCGGTCCGAACGACGAACGAAACCGAACGGTCGGGCATCATTCCCGTTTCCCCGTCCATCATAGGCTCCCGGCCCGAAAACATCCCTCCCGAGTGCATGGCGTCCCCCGTAGTGCCCCTGGGTTTCAGATTGGACTCGGTGACATCGCGCAGTTCCATATTAATGTCGTTTTGGACCTGCCGGTACATGATGACGTAGATCGAAGCGAACGCGACAAACATCAGAACGGAGATGGTCGCCAGATTGACGATCAGAAACCGGTTCCTGAGCTTCGTAAACATTACTCGACCGCCTCCTCCAGCAAATAACCGACGCCCCGAACCGTGCTGATTCGCACCGAGGAATTAAGGAAGGCCAGTTTTTTTCGTAAAAAAGAGACGTAAACCTCCACATTGTTATGCTCGACCTCGGCGTCAAAGCCCCATAGCTTCTCGATGATCTGTTCCTTGGAAGTGATGGCCTGTTTCCGGGAGATCAAGAGCTCCAGCAGTTCGGATTCCTTCAAATTCAGTTTGATGTCCTTCCCCTTCACGGACAATTTCAAATTCGCCGTATTCAGTTCCACATCCCCGAATTTCAACCCGTCCTCGGGAATCACTTCGCCTCTGCGCCGGAGCGCCGCCCGGATTCTCGCAAGCAGCTCCTCCGTGGCAAACGGTTTCGGGATGTAATCGTCCGCGCCGTAATCGAGCCCGGTCACTTTATCGTTAATTTCCCCTTTGGCCGTCAAAAGAATGACGGGTGTGGATACACCTTCTTCCCGGAGGGATTTCAGCACCGCGAATCCGTCCATTTCCGGCATCATCACATCGAGAAGCAGCAGATCGTAAATCCCGGTCAGCGCGTCATCGAGGGCCGACCTGCCGTCATGCACGACATCCACGGAATAATTTTGCTTCTTTAATATTTGGGACAGGGCTTCCGCAAGGTGGATTTCGTCTTCCGCGATTAATATTTTCATCGGTCATGCCTTCCTCTATATCGTAAATTGTCGAATGATTGACTGCTGTCATTATATCAGCAAACCCTTTAATGAACCTTAAGACTTGCCCCTACATCAATTTAAGATTCGTTAAAGGTTCGGACGGTAAGATGCATACAGAAGCAAGCGATGACGCTGCAAAAACATAAGCGACAGAAAGGATTTGAACCTATGGCGATCGAGGTGTTTAACCGATACGAAAGCAAATACTTGCTTGACCATGAGGCCTGTCTCAAATTATACGATGCTCTGCTGGAATATATGGAACCCGACGAATACAACAAGCAGCATGAGTTCTACTCCATCAGCAACCTGTATTTTGATACCGAGCATGACACGCTCATCCGAAACAGCCTGGCCAAGCCAAAGTACAAGGAGAAGCTGAGACTCCGGGCTTACGGCGTACCTGAAGCGGATGCGAAGGTGTACCTGGAGATCAAGAAAAAGGTGTTCGGTCTCGTCAACAAAAGAAGAACCGCGCTGAAGCTGAATGAGGCTTACGAATTTGTCCGTACCGGGGCCGAGCCGGAATTCCAACCTTATATGAACCGGCAGGTGCTCCATGAAATTACTTATTTTCTGCGGTGCTATTCCTTGGAGCCGAAGGTATATCTCGCCTATGAAAGAAAAGCGTTATTCAGCAAGGAAAACCGGGATTTGCGGATCACGTTCGATACGAATATACGCAGCAGACGGTACGATTTGAGGCTGGAGGCCGGCAACTACGGGGAACCGCTCGTCGATGACGGACGCTGGCTGATGGAAGTCAAAGCGGAGAAGACGGTACCGGTCTGGCTGGCCAAAATGCTCTCCGAGCATCGGGCGTTCCGGACGAGCTTCTCCAAATACGGCAATGAATACAAGAAAATGATCAAACAACGCCAAACGGAAAGAGAGAGTGCGATTTATGCTTGATACGCTTTTCAATTCAACATTCACGAATACAGAAATGAGCTTTAGCAACGCCATTCTAACGATTCTGCTATCGATTGTGCTTGGCGGCATTATCAGTTTTACCTATATGAAAACCAATCCGAAAGGCTATTCGCAAAACTTCACGCTGACGATGGTGCTGCTGCCTTCGATCGTAGCCATGATCATTCTGCTGATCGGAAGCAATATCGCCAGAGCGTTCAGCCTGGCGGGCGCCTTTTCGATCATCCGGTTCCGGAGCGCTCCCGGCGATCCGAAGGATATTTCTTACGTCCTGTTTACGATGGCCGCCGGACTTGCTTGCGGAGTAGGGCTTTTCGGATATGCCGTCTTGTTTACCTTGATCCTCTGCTCGTTGATGGTGATTCTCAGCCGCATGAATTTTGGGGCAAGGAAGCTGCAGCAAAAAACGCTCAAGGTGACGATTCCGGAAAACCTCGGTTACGAGAGTGCTTTTGATGAAGTGTTCAAGAAATATGGTGTCACGTATGAGTTGAAAAAAATCAGAACGACCGAGCTTGGAAGCTTGTACGAGCTCGTATACGTCATTACGGTCGACGGACTTGTGAATCAGAAGGAATTGCTGGACGATATCCGCTGCAGAAACGGAAATCTCGATATCTCGTTGACGATGAGTCCGCCGGCGACCGAATATTAAACCATGAGGAAGGAAGATGAAAATGATGAATACAACGACATGGAGTAAGCTGGGTATTGTGCTGCTAAGCGCAGCGCTCATGTCGGCCTGCGGCAATGTCTCCCAGGCCAAGACAGGCGAGGCTACAACGGCCGCGGTAACGGCTGCGGACAGCGAGACGGCCGCCATTGTGCAGTTGGCCAAAATCGGGGTAAAGGACCTCGTCGAATTCAAAGATAAGGACACCAATACGGCGTGGAGCGCCGACAACTCGACCATGATTCAAATGGCAGGTACGTCCGCTACGGTGACCGGCTCCGGTGCGAAAGCGTCGGACGGCTCGGTGACGATCACGGCGGGGGGAACCTACGTGCTAAGCGGAACGTTGGACGATGGGCAGGTCGTGGTTAACGTGGAGGATAAAGAAGACGTTCATTTGGTTCTGAACGGCGTGGAGCTTCATGATGAGGACAGCGCACCGGTTTACATTCAAAAAGCCGGCGATGTCATCCTGACGCTTCAAGACGGAACGGAAAACGTCATTACAGACGGGGATGCTTATGTATACCCGGATGAATCCACCGACGAGCCGAATGCGGCCGTTTTCAGCAAGTCCGATCTCACGATCAACGGCACCGGAAAGCTCTCGGTAACCGGCAATTTCAACGACGGCATTACGAGTAAAGACGATCTGAAAATCGTCAGCGGTTCGATTACGGTCCAGGCGGCCGATGACGGCCTGGTGGGGCGCGACATGGTTGCCGTCAAAGAAGGCAACGTGACTGTCAAGGCCGGCGGAGACGGTATCAAATCGACGAACGATGAGGACGCGGCCAAAGGGTTTGTCGCGATTGCGGGCGGAACCTTCGATATTGAGGCGGGAGCGGACGGCATTCAGGCGGAAACTTCGCTCGTCGTCGACGGCGGTACGTATACGCTGCTTACGGGTGGAGGCAACACGAAAGGCGAGGTGAAAACCGGAGATCAAGGTCAGGGCGGTCCTTGGGGCGGCCGAGGCGGGCAACCGGGGGAACCGCCGGCTTCGGCTCCGGCTGACGCGGCCTCGGCAACGACGATCCCGCCCGCGAAGAGTCAGCCGGAAATCACTCTGGCGGCCGCATCGGGCGATCAAACGGCAACCGCCACGGAGGAAACCGAATCGCAAAGCAAGAAAGGCTTAAAAGCGGGAGGCAGTATTAACGTAAACGACGGCAATTTCTCGATCGATTCCGCAGACGATTCCGTTCACAGTAACAGCAGTGTCGGCATCTATGGCGGGACGTTTGAAATCGCAACGGGGGATGACGGCGTTCACGCGGACGCCGAGGTCGTCATCGCAGGCGGGACGATCAACATTTCAAAGAGCTACGAGGGTGTTGAAGGAGCGAATATTACCGTAAGCGGCGGGGAGACGCACGTAACCGCCACCGATGACGGCGTGAACGTGGCCGGGGGCAATGATGCTTCGTCCGCGAACGGAAGCGCAACTCAGGACCGGTTTAGCGAAACGGCGTCCAACAAGCTGTCGATCACGGGAGGTTATCTGAGCGTGGATGCGGCTGGCGACGGTCTGGACTCCAACGGCTCGATAGAAATGTCCGGCGGCACCGTTGTGGTCAGCGGGCCGACTTCCAACGGCAACGGCATGCTGGACTATGACGGCACCTTTGAGATGAGCGGCGGCATTTTGGCGGCGGCGGGAAGCTCGGGCATGGCTCAAGCGCCTTCCGACAGCTCCAGCCAATATTCCATTGCGATGACCTTCTCCGACACGCAACAGGCAGGAACGCCGGTCCACCTGGAGGATAGCCAGGGCAATGCGATCCTGACCTTCGCGCCGGGCAAAAATTATCAAACCGTGGTGATTAGTTCCCCGGATTTGAAGAAAGGTTCCTACACGCTTTATACCGGCGGAACGTCAACCGGCGCGTTGAAGGACGGGGTGTATACGGGCGGTGCTTATTCGGGAGGAACGAAGGCCGTATCGTTCGAAATTACGGACAGCGTCACGACGTGGTTGAACGAATCCGGAGTGACGACGGGAAATACCGGAAACCGCGGATTTGGCGGCGGTGGCGGCGGAAAAAGACCCGGAGGCAGAGGCACGGCCGGGGATGGCACGATGATGCCGCCTGGAGACGGGACGGACGCCGGGGCCGGTAGCTTAGGTCAGTAAATCGGCAACGGACTTCAACCTTTTAGACTCGAGAAGATGTCCATTGACAATCCCCAGTAAAGCGGTTATATTTAAAAAAACTTGATATTCTTCCTAAAAGGGGAGTAGCTGATACAACAAAGTCGTCAATTCGAAGACCGACGTCTTCCGGCTTTGTTGGCAACGAATCCGTTGTTAGCAAGACCTTTGCCTATGTTTGGATAGGTAAAGGTCTTTTTTGATTAAAAAACCTTTGCCGATAGGGCAGAGGTTTTCTTGTTTTTAGACTGGTATAGGGGGGATTGGCAGTAATCAAATAGGTTCGGCCGGTTTGCGCGGGGAAGAGCAGACAATAACAAAAGTATAGGAGAGGGGATGACGCATGGATTTTTCAATTTTGCTGGAGTACGGTTGGGTTTTGATATTATTAGTCGGGCTGGAGGGGCTTCTGGCTGCGGATAACGCCCTGGTGCTGGCGATCATGGTCAAGCATTTGCCCGAAGCCGACAGAAAAAGAGCATTGTTCTATGGACTCGCGGGCGCCTTCGTGTTCCGTTTGGCTTCATTGTTTATTATTTCTTTTCTGGTCGATGTTTGGCAGATTCAAGCGATCGGCGCCCTGTATTTATTATTTATCGCGATCAACCATATCGTCAGAAAAGTATTCATCAAGAGTAAAGAGGCCAAGGTTGAAAAAGAGAAGAAGCAATCCGGTTTCTGGGCTACGGTCATTAAGGTCGAACTGGCGGATATTGCGTTTGCGGTAGATTCGATCCTGGCGGCCGTCGCGATGGCCATGACGCTCCCGGATACGCCGCTTCCCGCGATCGGCGGCATGGACGGCGGCAAATTTATCGTCGTATTTGCGGGGGGCCTGATCGGTCTGATCATTATGCGGTTTGCGGCAAATCTGTTCGTCAAATTGCTGCATTCCCGGCCGGGTCTGGAAATTGCCGCGTTTGCCATCGTCGGTTGGGTCGGCGTCAAACTCGCCGTGCTAACGCTGGGCCATGAAGACGTGGGCTTGATCTCGCATGAGTTTGCGCATTCCACGCTGTGGAAACTGATTTTCTATTTCGTCCTTGTCGTGATCGGTGCGGCGGGCTGGTTCCTTTCGAAAGAAAAGAAGCCGTCGCCATCAGAGGGGCACTAAAAAAAGGGGCTGCGCCGCAAGATCCGAACGGACTTTAAAGTGTACCCTTTGTAAAGGACATTTTAAAAAAAGGCTTAGGCTACCTGAAAAAGATGATTCCTGTACTGTACAGGAGTCATCTTTTTCAGGTTCCATTGATATCTAGTATGGTTATAGTGGCGGATATACCTATCAATTTCTTGTTGAAGCTCTCCAAACGTTTTACATGATTTTATATCCACTTCGTCTTTAAGATGGCCAAAGAATGATTCGATAGGGGCGTTATCCCAGCAGTTTCCCTTCCTGGACATGGATTGGTACAATCCGAGTTTCTTAACCTGTTTCTGAAAATCTGGATGTGTGTAATGGGTACCCTGATCAGAATGAATGAAGGCCCCTTTAGCTTTCTTAAAGGTTCTGTTCTTCTTCAATTTAGTGAGGGTATCTGTGGCCAGATTCATGATGATTCGGCTAGACATGTGATGTGCTAAAACTTCACCTGTAGAACCATCTTTAATGACGGACAAATAAGCTCTTTGTCCACCGTGATAGTTCAGATAAGTGATATCCGTTAGAAGGACCTTGCCAGGCATCCCCTGTTTAAATTGGCGGTTTAGGAAGTTAGGAACCACTCGGTGTTCTTGAGTGGCTTTCATCATTCTCCGGTACGGATTTGCCTTCCTAATAGGGCAGACGATATCGTATTTTTTCATGATTCTACGGATCTTCTTCAAGTTGAAGACACACTGAAATTGACCTGCCAATGTCATTTTAATTTGGCGTGCCCCTTTCTTTCTGCCTTTGAAGTTAAAGGCCTTTAGAATCATTTCTTTCGTTTCTTCATCCTTTTTATCCTTGCGTCTCCTTTGTTCAATAGATTTGGCTGAGAAATAATTATAGTAACCACTTCTTGAAACTCCGGCAACTTCACAAAGGAATTTCACCATATGGATAAGGTTATATTTTTCAATGACCTCATGAATGAGAATATATTTTTGACTGACGGGCAGCTTTACTTCTTTAGCCCCCTTCCCAACAAACGAATCTTTTTTAAGAGTTCGTTTTCTGCCTGCACAAGCTTCATCTGTGCTTCCAATCTGGCATACTTCTCTTCAATAGATAATTCTTTAATCCGTGGCCTGCCAGAACTACCCTTTCTGGTATCTTTAAGGCCCAACACTCCTTCGGTTTTATAAGCAGCTTTCCAACGATCTGAAGCTGATTTAACTCTCTTCATGCCAATAACGTCAATATTAAATCCTGCTTCTTCAAAGATTTCTCTTGGAAGCTTCCCTTCACTATATTCAGTAACAAAGTGTTGTTTAAATTCATCAGTGTATGTGATGCCCTTTGAACTGACTGTTTTAACATATCGGTTCTTAGATAGTGTTGTGATATCTTTCTCTGTAAATAATTTTTTACTCATAATTCTCCGTCTCCACGTATTTCTCTATGTTATTCTTTAAATTATACAAAAAACACCCTATAGAAAGAGCACTTTTTTTAAGTGTCTATTCTATAGGGTACATTTTAACTTGGGCCAGCCCTTTTTTTTCGGGTTAACTCAGAATCGGCTTTAGGCGGTCCTTGGATGCGCAGGCCAGCGGCAGAGGCTCGCCCGTCTCCGGTTCATTTTTTTGCAGAAGGCGAACGATTCTGTCGCGAAGTTGAATGAACCCGGCCTCCGTTCTCAGCCGGGGCCGGGGAAGCGAAACCGGGACGATCTCCTTGACGGTTCCCGGCCCCGGCGTCATCACGACGATCCGGTCGGCCAAAAAGATGGCTTCCTCCACGTCGTGGGTGACCAGGATAAACGATTTATTTTCCCTCTGCCAAATGCGGACCATTTCCTCCTGCATCTTTAGGCGAAGAATCGCGTCAAGGGCCGCGAACGGTTCATCCAGTAAAAGCAGCCGGGGTTTCAAGCACAACGCTCTTGCGATCGCGACCCGCTGGCTCATGCCCCCGGACAGCTGTTTCGGATACAGTCGGGCGGCCCTTTCCAAACCGAGAAGGCGAAGATAGTCCTCGACGATGTTTTTTCTCGTTTTTTTATTCAATCTTTTCATATCGAGTCCGAAAGAGATATTGTCCCGAACATTAAGCCACGGAAAAAGGGCATATTCCTGAAAGATAAAGCCCCTTTCGGGCGAAGGGCCGTTGACGTCGATTCCCCCGACTTTTACGCTGCCCGATGAGGATGCTTCAATGCCGGCGATGAGTTTCAGCAAGGTGCTTTTTCCGCATCCCGACGGTCCGAGCAAACATACGAATTCATTTTCCTGTATGGATAATGAGACATCCTCCAATGCGGTTACCGTTTGCCGATTGCCAACGGAATACGCTTTGGTCACGTGATCAATTTCCACATGCATAGGCCATCACTCCTGACGATATCGGTTATAATTTCACTTCCACCTGATTACCGCACGTTCAAGACCGCGGACAACGGCGGATGAAGCGAAGCCAAGCATGCCGATCGTAAACATCCCGATCACGGATTGGCGGTAATCGAGCAAATGATAAGCCTGCCAAGTCGTGTAACCGATGCCCGTTTGTCCCGACATCATTTCCCCGGTGATGACCCCCATCCACGATGCTCCGACGCCCACGGACAAGCCGGTGAACACTTCTGGCGACATAGCCGGCAAATAGACGCGCCAGATGAGCCGGACGGGTCCGCATCCCAGGCAGCGGGCGGCTTGCACCAGGCTTGGCGAAACTCTCCCCGCCGCATCCTTCGTGCTGATCAGGATCGGAAAGAACGCGCCGAGAAACGTAATAAAAACAACGCTGCTTTCAATCGTGGGGAACAGCAGCATGGCCACAGGCAGGAAAGCGATCAGCGGAATCGGACGGAAGAGCTCCAGGCTCGGGAATAATGCGTCCTTGGCCAGTTTGCGGTTTCCGATCCACATGCCGATCGGCACCGCCGTGATGAAGCCGAGGGCGATTCCGCTTAATACCCTTGTCGTACTGATCAAAATGTCTTTATAATAACCGGCTTGGGTTAGATAGGACAGCCAAGTCACGATGATATCCGCGGGATCCGGCAGGTTGCCGAATTGAAGCGGCCATTTGACATTTGCCCGAACCAGCCACATCCATATCAGCAAAAATGCCGCGATGGACAGCGTACGAATGGAATAGGACAGCAGCTTATTTTGCCGGATCATCGTTTAATATACCTTCCCTTCCAGCCACTCGCCCTGCAGTTCCGTTTCGGAAGGATACGTTTTTCCGTTCTCCAGAACCGCGGTCCGCAAATGACCGTCATCGACGAAGGATTCAAGATCAAGATTTTTCTGCAGCTTGCCGATGCCGGACAAAAATTCGATGCTTCCGTTCAGCGTATCCAAATCTTTTTGGTAGACCGCCGAATCGAAACGGATGTTTTGCACCATTTGGCGGCAAATCTCCAATGGGAATTGGCTTTCCTCCGCGAAGATTTTTGCGGTTTCTTCGGGATTGGAGACCGCGAACTCGTGCGCTTCGTTCAAGGCTTGAAGAAAAGCCGTTACATAAGGGCCATTGGCTTCGGCCCAATCCAGGTTGGCGACGACGCCGGCCAAATAATCGATCTCCGTTTCTTCGCCGAATTGCAGTACGGTACCGATGTCCTTGAACTGCATCAAGCTGGGATAAGGCTCCCATGTGGAGTGGGCATCCACCTTGTTCTGCTCGATGCTTTGCATGCCCACCGTAACGGATTGATCGACGATCTGGACCTGGTCAACCAGGTCCACTTTTCGAAGGGATTCCAGCAGCATGCGATGGGCGCTGCTCCCGATCGGCGTCGACACCGTTTTTCCTTTCAGGTCGGTGATGGCTTTGATATCGCTGTTTTTCGGCACGAGAATGGCTTGGTTCCGTCCCAGCTTTCCTTTTCCGTCGAATGCGAGGAACACGGAATGATAGTTTGCTTGCGTGATACCCAGCACTCCATTCAGTAAGGAGGGCATATCGCCAAGGAAAGAGATCTGGATTTTACCGCCGGCCATATTGTTATTAAGGATGGACCCGGCCGGAGCATCGAACCATTCCACTTTGATATTCTGGCCAGGTGCCTGCTGCTTCAGGTATTTCTCGAACAGCTTTTGGTTTTTAATAATAAGCGCGCCCCAGGTTTGAGCGGTCGGAGACTGGTATCCGACGGTAATCGTGACCGTCTCTCCTTCCGGTGCAGCGGCGCCGGACACGGAAGAGGTGCTGCCTGCGCCCCAGTCGGCTGCCGGCGAGGCCGGCCGATTGGACGCGCAAGCCTGCAGCAGCAATAGAACGAGGAGCAACGCCATGAAAAATTGGAGTGCTTGGACGGGATTCCGCCGATTCATACAATCGACCTTCCTTCTGACGAAAAATAGAAGTGCAGCTATCTCACCAAATAAGGGATGTTTACCGTGACCGCGTCAACCGGGCAATCGGTTTGACAAGGGGTGCAGTACCAGCACTCGTCATATTTCATGTAAGCCTTGCCGTCCTGATCGAGCGCGAGAATTCCCATCGGGCATACTTGAACGCAAATATTGCATCCGATGCATTTGTCCCGGTCGACGATGACGCTGGCTTCCACCCGCTGCGGAACAAAGCCCGCGGATAAATTATTCATCTTTGGTTACGCTCCTTTTCTGTTGTTAATGGCTGAATACCTGTTCGTCGGTATTTGTTTCCTCCGGCTCCGGCTTGAGGATATAGGGCGGAAGCTCTTTCGTGTACAAATCGCATTCCCCGTCCGCACCCTTCCGGACAATGACTCTTTTCAGCCAATTTTCGTCGTCGCGCTCCGGGTAGTCCAGGAAGTAATGGTAGAACCCCCATCGGCTCTCTTTTCGGAACAGCGATGCTTTGGCCATCAATTCGGCGCAATCCACAATGCTATGGACTTCCAGAGCACGGCCGATTTCATGCGGATCCCGGGCGCCCAGCAACTGGAGATCGACCTTGCGGAAATGTTCGATTTTTTCCAGAGCTATCTCCATCTTGACGATGGTTTTCGGCGGCATAAGGTATTGCGTGACGATCCGCCGTATTTTATACTCCACCTGCTGGTGGGGAACGCCGTCCGGATTGGCTGCGATCTTCGCGATCCGTTCTTTTTCCGCTTCGATTTGCCCCGGGTCGGGCTCGATCTGAGCCTGATTGGATGCGAAGCGCGCGGCATTGGCCCCCGCGATTTTCCCGAAGGTCAGTGCGCCCAGCAAATACTGGTGCGGGACGCAGGCCATATCGCCGGCCGCATATAGGCCTTTCATCGAAGTCTCCGCTTCATGGTTCACGAGGACGCCGGATGCGCTATGCCCGCTGCAGAGCCCGAGCTCCGAAAAATGCAGCTCGACCATATCCGTTCGGTAGTCCTTTCCCCGCCCCGCATGGAACCGGTCCCGGCTGGGGCGCTCGTTGTTGTGGAGTATGGCTTCGATTTTGGATATCGACGCGTCATCCAGATGGGAAAGCTTCAGGAACAACGGCCATTCGCCTTTGTTCGCCATCTTCCACATATTCATGATCAGCTCGCCGCTCCAATAGTCGCATCCGGTGACGCGCTCCCCTTTGGCGTTTGCGGTATAGCCGCCGAACGGGCCGGCGACATAGGCGCAGGCGGGACCGTTATAATCCTTCATCGTCGGGTTGATTTGATAGCATTCGATGCCCGTCAGTTCCGCCCCGGCATGGTAGGCCATGGCGAATCCTTCGCCCGAGTTGGTGGGATTCTCGTAAGTGCTGTACAAATAACCGGAGTCCGTCAATCCCATTCTCCCGGCGGCGCCGGCCGTCATGACCACGGCTTTGGCGTGAACGATCACCAGCTCGCCGGTCCTGACGTCATAACCGAGGGCTCCGATCGCCTGATCCCCTTTCGTCAGCAGTCTGGTGGCCATGACCCGGTTGACCACTTTGCAGCGCATTTGCTTCACCTTTTTGGCCAATATCAGCTTCAGGTCGCTCGCTTTCGGCATCGGCAGCACATACCGGCCTTTACGGTGAACCCGGTATACTTCATAGTTCCCGTCGGCGTCTTTCTCGAAGTCCACCCCCCAGGAATCCAGCTCTTTGACAATCTCGTAGCATTCCGAGGCCTGCCGATAAACGGCCAACTGGTCAACAATACCGTCGTTCGACGCCGTAATTTCAAGCGTATATTCCTCGGGCGTCGCTTTTCCCGGAATCACCGCGTTATTAAGTCCGTCCATTCCCATGCTGATCGCGCCGCTCCGGCGGATATCCGCCTTGTCGAGCACGAGCACCTCCAGCTCGGGATGGGCAGCTTTGGCTTTGATTGCGGCCATCGTGCCGGCGGTTCCGCCTCCGATGATGAGCACATCAGTCACATAAGTTCTTGTTTCCATCCGGACATGCAACCTCCCCTGAAATGTGAAAAGACACAGTACCCTTGTCAAAAGGGGCTGTGTCTCTGGCGGTCCAGTCGACATTAATTATTCCAATAAAAATACTGTGTCTTTAGATTTTGTTATGAATCTTATCACTGGGATAAAAGAAGCGTCAATACTTTCCGATCGGTTGAGGAGCAATGAGGAACAATGAGGAATTGCTGCAACAAAGGAGTTGTTTGAGCAAGAGGTTTTGGTTTACAATGATAAAAATCACATTATTCACATTAATTTTATCGGAATTTAATGCGGGGGTGGGGTTGGTGACCGATAGCGGATTTCGACTGATCACATTACAGGAAGCGATGAACATATTCGGTATAAGCCGGGCGACGATTGACCGCTGGCGGCAAAACAAAGGACTGCCGTACATCAAAATCGGCAAGGAGGTGTTTATCGATCCCGAGCAACTTCGGCGATGGATGAGGGGCTTTACCCATGAACCTGAACCGGTGAAGAGGGAAAGCACGCCGCTTAGGATTTCGATAGGCTATCAAGGCGGAACCGCTCATATGTGGAGCGGAGTTCTTATTAAGGAGGCCGGCTTTTTTGAAGAAGAGCTTCGCGGCTTTTTTCCCGGCAGGCATATCGAAGTGGAGTGGTATAACGGCAATAACGGGATCGAGCTGCTTGAGGGATTGATCCAGGGGCGTATCCAGATCGCTTCTTTGGGGGATTATCCCATCAAAATAGCCCATACATTAAGCGGGATGCTTCCCTCGTTCCAATCCGTGCTGCTCGCTTTTGACGGCAAGACGCGGAGCGGTAAAGGGATATCGATCGTCGTTCCCCCCTGCAGCCCGATCCGTCGTTTTGAAGATCTCGAAGAGACGGAAATCTTGACCGTGCCGCATTCAAGCGCAAGCTCCAGACTGGAGGGGCTTATTACGGCCTCCGGGTTTAAAGCGGATCGGCAAATCGTCGCGTCGCCGATGCGCGACAGCATGGAACGCCTCATGAACCGCAAAGTCGGAGCCAGCGTCATGTGGGAACCGTATCCGAGTTTGCTTCAAGATGCGGGGGCGGGGAAAATATTGTTCGAAGAAGGGATTGGCGAAGATTACTTAACCGGACTCGTTGCAAACAAAGCATGGGCGGCCGAAAATCCGGAAATTGCCATCGCCTATTTAAAAGCCCATCTGAGAGCCCATCAGATGATCCGCTCCCAATTAGACAGGGCTGTCGGACTGATCCACGACTGTACGGGGATTTCCCGGCGAACCACCGCCAAGGTTCTGCGGCAAGTTCGATGGGATGCGGCGATTTATGAGCGGGATCTTCATACTTTGCACAAACTGGATGCCGCGGAATCGGATACCCCGGGCTCCGGAACCCGGCCGTTCCGTTGTGAGACCGCTTATTTGCAGGCAGCATTAAAGGATTTGAAGCTTCCGGCCATTCCAGACATACCGATCCGCGGGGAATGGCTCTCGGAGGTTGTTTATTAGGATTGGGTTTGGTTCGCCGGCGCCTCCGTCGTGATCTGCCATTTAACGCCGAACCGGTCCTCGAGTCGCCCGAAAAGGGTGCCCCAGAATTGCTTTTCCAGCGGCATGATGACCTTTCCGCCATCCTCCGACAGCCTGGCAAATGCCTGCCGGGCTTCCTCGTCGGTCCGGAATTCAAGGCAAAGGTCATATGGGCTGCCGCTGCCCTGCGGATCGTGCATCGTATCGGCAATATAGAAATCCACCCCTCCCGCGGTGAACGACATATGAATAATCCGGTCTTTCATCGCTTCCTCCATGCCCGGAGCTTCTCCGTACGTCATTTGGTGCCGGATTTCTCCTCCCAGAGCCCGTACGTAAAACTGAGCTTGCGCGCGGGCATCCGCGGAATAGAAGTAAGGCGTTAATTTTGCCATCGTTCCTCACGTCCTTTCGAATTTCTAACACTTTGTACGCTATATATTTGTATTTTAACCACAAACCGCCTGCAAATCCAAAACGTTAAGCCTGGCCTTTGCCCTGTATGCACGCCGTCTTGCCCGGGGATAATATGCGCAACTTGGATAAGCCAGGAGGATTTTCATGAGAGAATTCAAACCGCCCCAAAAGTCGCTTCTCTTTTACTATGGCATTACGCTGATTATTATTCTGCTCCTGAATTCCCTGCTGCTGCCCGCCTTAAACAACCGCTCCATCAAAGAAATCGACTACGGCACGTTCCTGACGATGGTGGAGGAAGGCAAGGTGAAGGGGGTCGAGATCGAAAATAACTACCTGCTCGTCGAACCGGTGGACACTTCCGAGGCCAAGCTCTTTAAGACGGGCACGATCGAAGACCCTAAACTGGTGGACCGGCTGCATGAGGCCGGCGTAGAGTTTACGAAGGTCATCCCCAGGGAAACCTCGCCGATCCTGAGTTTTTTGCTGAGCTGGATCCTGCCGCTGCTCATTTTTATCGCGCTTGGGCAATGGCTGTCGCGGAAACTGCAAAAAAGGATGATGGGCGGAGGCAACGCCCTGTCTTTCGGAAAGAGCAAAGCCAAGGTTTACGTGGAGGCGCAAACCGGCATTACGTTCAATGATGTGGCCGGACAGGACGAAGCCAAGGAAGCGCTGCAGGAAATCGTCGACTTTCTCCACAATCCGAAGAAATACAGGGAGATCGGCGCAAAAATTCCCAAGGGGGCTCTGCTGGTCGGACCGCCGGGAACGGGGAAAACGCTGTTGGCCAAAGCGGTGGCCGGCGAATCGAAGGTTCCGTTTTTCTCGATTTCGGGCTCCGAGTTCGTCGAGATGTTTGTCGGCATGGGGGCGGCCAGGGTAAGGGATTTATTCAAGCAGGCGCAAGAGAAAGCCCCTTGTATCGTATTTATCGACGAAATCGACGCGATCGGCAAAAGCCGGAATGCGGGCGGGGTCGGCGGCAACGACGAAAGGGAACAAACATTGAATCAGCTGCTGACGGAAATGGACGGGTTTGATGCCGAAAAGGCCGTGGTCATTCTTGCGGCTACGAACCGGCCCGAAACGCTGGATAAGGCGCTGTTGCGCCCGGGTCGCTTTGACCGCCGGGTGCCTGTGGAACTGCCGGATCTCGCCGGACGGGAAGCCATATTGAAGGTTCATGCCGAAAAGGTGAAGCTGGAAGAGCCGATCGATTTCAATGTGATTGCCAGGGCGACGTCCGGCGCGTCCGGGGCCGATTTGGCCAACATCATCAACGAGGCGGCGCTTCGTGCGGTCAGAATGGGCCGAACCAGGGTGACGCAGAGCGATCTCGAAGAATGCGTGGAAGTCGTCATCGCCGGATATCAGCGAAAAACGGTGCTCATATCGATGAAGGACAAACTGACCATCGCTTATCATGAGGTGGGGCATGCCCTGGTTGCGGCCAAGCAGAGCCATTCCGCGCCGGTCCATAAAATTACGATCATTCCCCGGACTTCCGGCGCGCTCGGTTATACGATGCAGGTGGATGAGAAGGAGAGCGTGCTCATGTCCAAGGAACAAGCCCTCGACAAGATCACGACCTTCATGGGGGGGCGGGCAGCGGAAGAAATTATTTTCGGCTCGGTGACCTCCGGGGCTTCCAACGATATCGAGCAGGCGACGAAAATCGCCCGGGCGATGGTGACCCGGTTCGGCATGAGCGAGGCCTTTGATATGATGGCTCTGGAAACCGTGAACAATCCATACCTGGGAGGCGACACCTCCTTGCTGGTATCCGCCCAAACCGCGTCCAAAATCGACGACGAGGTGCTAGGCATCATCAAATCGTGCCATCAGAACGCCATCAAGATCCTGGAAGAAAATAAGGACAAATTGCACGAGATCACCAAATACCTTGTCGAGAAAGAAACGATTACCGGCGAGGAGTTTATGGAGATTTTGAATTCGCGGAACTGAGCAGGAAAGAAACGGGGTCCGGCCCGGGCGTAGGCGGGTTAATAAAAATTTTTTGGGACCTGCTTCCGCCGCACGTTAATGCAAATCGTACTTCTGTCGGTGACCCTGGCAATCATGATTTTATTACCTGCGGCATCGAACCGTAAGACGAATTTAGGCGGGATTTGACGAAACTTCCATTTCGTAATAACTTGGAAGTAGGAAGAATGCACCAGGGCCAAAGCATGGCCACACCAAGAGACGACAAGAGGCGGGCCCCGAATCAAGGGGGAGGACCGCCTCTTTTTTGTGTGGATGGAGCGGGGCTCGGATTAAACGACGAAATGATAGGAGTACAAACATGAATGAAGATCTGATCCAAATGCTGCTTGCTTTTCGGGAGGAGCGCAATTGGGAGCAATTCCACAGTCCGAAGGACTTGGCGATCTCGCTAAGCCTGGAGGCGTCCGAGCTGTTAGAGAATTTTCAATGGCGAACATCCGAAGAGGCGGTGTCGGAGAAGAAGCAAGATATCGCCGACGAATTGGCGGACGTGCTGATCTATTCGGTTTATCTGGCTGATGCGCTGGACCTCAATATAGAGGAGATCATACGGGATAAAATGCAGCGGAACGGCGCCAAGTATCCGGTGGACAAGTCTTTTGGCAAAATGACTAAATATAACGAGCTTTAGGAGTGCGGCAGCATGATAATTTATAGCAGCAATGCGTTGCAGTTTCGCGAGTCGGTGGACCGTAACCAAATTACGGTGGAGATCGAGCAAGCTTTTATGAACAAGATGGGGATGAGACCTAGCCCGGGTGAAAAAAGAGCCTGGAACAACTCCATGCAGTTTATGGAACGCGTCATCCGCAATGCCAATATTGCCGACGATTGCGGCGTCATGATCGAATACAACATCCCGGCGACCAGCAAGCGCATCGATTTTATCGTGGCGGGGCAGGACGATGCGGGTCGGGATAACTTCGTAATCGTGGAGCTGAAGCAGTGGGATGCAGCCCAAGCGACGGACCGGGAAGACGTGGTTGTGGCTTACATCAACGGACGTCAACGCGAGATCCCGCATCCCTCCTACCAGGCATGGTCTTACCGACAGTTTCTAGACGACATGAACGAAGCGATTCAGAGTAGCGATCTTAAGAGCTACTCTTGCGCTTATTTACATAACTACCGCGTACCGGAGCCCGATCCGTTAAAGAGCGAACGCTATCAGAATATTATCCGGGAAGCGCCCTTATTTATGGCGGACGATACAGCGAAACTTCAAGAGTTTCTACATCAACACGTCGGTAAAGGGAACGGCATTAACCTGCTTTACCTGATTGAGAACGGCAAAATCCGTCCCTCCAAGAAGTTCATCGACCACGTGGACGGGCTGTTCAAAGGGAATGCCGAGTTTATTCTGTTGGACGAGCAGAAGGTGGCGTACGAGACAATCATCAGTTTAGCCAAAGACCCGAGCCGTAAAAAAACGATCATCATCAAAGGCGGTCCAGGCACCGGTAAATCCGTTATCTCGATGAATGCGCTAGGCGGCTTACTGAAGCACAAGCTAAACGCCAAATTTGTCGCACCTAATGCCTCCTTCCGAACAGTTATGGTTGAAACCTTAGCGAAACAGCAACCGAAGAACAAGGCTCGAGTCCGAGGATTGTTTGCGGGTTCAGGGCAATTTGTGGATACCCCGGAGAATTTCTTTGACGTGCTGATCGTCGATGAAGCCCACCGTCTGAAAGGAAAAGGGGCTTATCAGTACCGTGGCGTTAATCAGATCGAGGATATCATCAAGGCCTCGAAGGTCAACGTCTTCTTCATTGATGAGTACCAGCGGATTCGTCCGGATGATATCGGAACCGTAGCCGAAATCGAGCGAATCGCAGGGGCCTATGGTTCCGAGATTCACGAGTACACCCTGTCAGCCCAGTTCCGCTGCTCGGGGGCCGAAGGCTTCATCAACTGGATCGATCACGTGTTGCAAATACGTCCAACAGCTAACTTTAACGGCTGGGACCAAGAGACGTTTGAATTTAAGCTGTTCGACACACCCAATGCGGTCTATGAAAAGATTAAAACTAAGGTAGCGGCGGGGCACAAAGCACGGATGCTTGCCGGATTCGCTTGGGACTGGACCAAAGATACCGAAGGCAACCGAAACGGCGAAGTCGCTGACGTCACCATCCCAGAACACGGTTTTCAGATGCCGTGGAACGGCCGCTCCATCTCCAGCACCTGGGCCATCCATGAGGATGGTGTCGAACAAATCGGCTGCGTCCACACCTCGCAAGGCCTGGAATTCGACTACGTCGGCGTGATCATCGGCAACGACCTGAAATACGATCCAACAACCAAGGAACTCTATGCTGATTACAACGAATACAAAGACACCATGGGCAAGAGAGGCCTGAAAAGCAACCCAGACCAGTTGACCAAGCTGATCAAGAACATCTATAAGGTGCTGATTTCCCGAGGGATGAAGGGGTGTTATTTGTATTGCCGGGATCCGGAGTTGAGGGGGTATTTGGAGGGACAGTTGGAGAGAAGAACTTGAGTCTTAGAAAGTTTGATCTGGATAACTAAAGGTTTTAAAGAACAATCAGCAATTCTGCTGCAAGGCAAGAGTTAACTATCAAGCGCAAGGAATTAATTGCAAAAATGGAGGATTTGGCTTTAATATACAATCCATCATTTTAATAGCTATCGTAATCAACCTTCTTCTAGGATGGAGGATTTACTCTTTATAAGCAAATTTTCCTATTATATGATAAAGTTAGACTATAATATTCTAAAATGTGGAGATTCAAAATAGGTAATAAGATATACATGAATCTCCATGAATAATTATTTTTAACTTGCAACTACAAGTGTTGATTTTTAAAAAAAGTATTTAAGGAGGTTAAATCTATGTACCTGCCTATAATGAAGAATCGAACTGAAGAAATGAAAGTTATTAAAGATATGAATAATCATTTTAGCAACTTAGTGATTCCCATAATAGAAATTATTAGAGATGAGTATGAAACCCAATATAAAACTGACGACATAACTGGTGAGTATGTTTATGAAATGAAACCAGGAAATAAAAATAAAACGAAAGTAAGGCTAGATCCAAGAGAAGAAGATATTATTACCCTAGAAAAGATTCAAGAACGACTAAATGGAAAAAGGGCGTTTATTGATTTTTTTAGATTTAGTGATAATGAATATGAAAATAGAGCATTTAAAGGAATGGAATTGTCATTAAAGTTAAGCAGAGATTACTCCTACTATAAACAAAGAATGCTACAAATAGGAAAATTCAACAATTTATTTCCTGTAATATCCATTAAAAAAGGCTTTAAAATTAGTGAATATGATCTGTTGAATTTGATACGTGAATTGAAAAAAAACAATTCATCAATAGCGATTAGAATAACAGATAATTACTTTGATGATTATACGGAGTTTTTTATGGAATATTTGACGGATCAAGACTTCATAATGTTGGATATTAGAAACCAACATGTTGATTCTAAGTTTATGGAACTGGAAGAACTTCAAGAATTAGAGACGAATGCAAAGAAAATTTTACTTCATTCACCTAGGTCACGAACTTATAAAAATGGTGATTATGAAAATTTAGTTTATACAAGTAAGATAGATAATAAGTTGGCAAAAGAATATGAGAATTACAAGCTAAATGGTTTTGGGGATTTTGGAGGCTTAAAAGACGATTTACCATTAGATGGTGGGGGTAATGGAAAAGGAGCAGCACTAGGACTCATATATGTGAAGGAAGAAAATTCTTTTTATTCAATTGTAAATTACGATACAAATATGGGAATGAGAGGTTTCAAATATGTTAGATCAGAAATTCTCAAAAAGTTAGATTTTTTAGATAAGGATCAAGATTGTAAAGCTATTAAAAAAATTAAAGATATGGAAGGTACTTTTGGAAGTTGGAGTACATGGAATAATATTACGCTGACAAGATATATTCAACAACAGGCAAAAAATAATATACCTTTATAGGTATACTAATTTAGGAGACAATAAATTTTTAAAAAACCATTGATAATCAATCTCTAAGATATCCGAACTATTTTCTACCAAGAAATCCCAGTTATTCCGATATTTATATTTCAAACACAGTTTGAATAGTTTATTGATCTCTTTATCAGTTTTACTATTTATGATTAATCCAATCATAGCTTCTTTTGAACTAAAATAAGGGCATCCAAAAAACGAGCTTAAATCCCTTTTTGTAAGAATTGACAATTGAGCTATAGGAGAAATGCAATTCGAATTAATTGCGTTTCGATGCTTTTTAAAAACATATCTACCTGTTTTGGTAACATAATAGACAATAATGCCACATTCCTTTGGGACATGAGGTGTCATATTATTTAAGTTATTCACAGAACATATGAGGTAAACTCTATCAAAAACTTGAAAATAGTCTTTCATTTGTTGACTCAATCTTTTTGGAGTGTCCAACTCAGTTTTTATCTCATATGCTATACTATTTCCATTTATTTTACATAAATCAAGTCTACTCTTCCCTACGTTAAGTTCAAATATAGACACATGATTATTTGTTTTTAAGAGGACATTGTTTATAAATGTTGATTTGATAGAAGTCTCGTTTGGATAATGATGCAAGAGAAATTTATTTAATGATTCTCTTATAGTTAAGTTATTATTGAATTGATGAGGCAACTGACCATCGAATGCCATTAATACTTTATTTTCAACAGCTTCGTTACTGAGAAGTGTAGAATATTCACTTGATAATAACTTAGCATACTTAAAGTAATCATTCTTCTTATACATATTCTGCACTCCATTCTAAAAGCAATTATAGACATAAATCTCATGTTAGTCCACAAGGGATAGCTAAAGATGGTACTCTTTGTTTATATTGGGTTTATTTTTGTGTAAAAGGGGAAAAAAGATGAATATTTCTTATGCCAATAAAAAATTGGAAACTATATTAACAAATGAACGACTAATTAAAAAGGAATTTACGGCATTCTACAAAAAAGTAAGCAATAGAATGTCTGAATTGAGGGCTGTAAATAATTTGGAGGAAATCCCTCACGTTCCACCTCCTAATCGTCATAAACTAAATGGAGACTATGATAATTGCTGGGGGATTGATGTATCTAAAAATTTTCGTATTGTATTAAGACCGACTGGAGAGTGGGAAGAAACGGATTTAAAGACAATACGCAATGTAGAAATTTTAACAATTGAAGACTACCATTAGAAAGGAGGAGCAACTTATGAATACCGAATTTATTGTGCATACAGGATCAATTATTAAAGAGTATTTGGATGATATTGGAGTAAGTCAAGAGGAATGCTGTAAGCAATTAGGTATTAATGAAAAATACTTTTCCGACTTATTGAATGGCAAAACCAAGTTAACACAAGACTTAGCTATAAAATTAGAAAAGATATTTCACGATGTTCCTGCATCATACTGGATGAACTACGAAAATAAGTACAGGGAGTTTAAAAAGAGAGAAGAATTAAATATTCAAAATTATAATATTGATGAACTAAATAGTTACTCCAAAAGATTTAAGTTTAACACAATATTTAAGGGTTTAGATTGGGATATAAAAAAGCAAGCAAATGAAATGTTGAAGCTCCTAAAAATCAGAAATTTCGAACAGTTCGATGCCGTATATTCAAATCTAAGCGTTGACTTTATGGAAGATGGCGGAGAAAAAGAATCAATTGCCATTTGGTTAAATTTAGCTAGAGAAGAAGTTGAAATTCAGAATAAAGATTTATCCAATACAAGCTATAGTAAAGAAAGGTTGATTGAATCTCTAGAAAAATTTAAGTTACTTGCCTTGAACACTGATTATTTAACCTCATTGAAAAGTGTAAAAAAATTATTAAACCGTATCGGAGTTTATATAGTTTTCCTTAATGCAATCGAAAATAGTAAAGTTAGAGGTGCCTTAACAACTTATAAAAATAAACCCGCAATATATCTTAGTGGGAGATTTAAAACTCATGATCATACATGGTTTGCTTTAATGCATGAAATAGGCCATCTTATCAAACACTATATACCGAATGAATCAATTGTAACACTTGAAGATGAGTTAGAAGAGTTAAATCCCAATACGGATACAAAGGAAGAAGAAGCAAATGAATTTGCTAGGGATTTTTTCATCGAAAGGTCCGCATACAGTAAATTTGTTAGTTCAAATAGATTTACTGAACAAAGTATTTATGAATTTGCTAAAACTCAAAGCGTTCTTCCTGGCATAGTTGTCGCAAGATTACAACACGATCGCTATATAGGTTTCGACAAATTGAATTATCTAAAAAATAGGTGACTAAATTGAATTACTACTAATAGTAATGGAAGGTTACTTAAATACAACAATTAGTTTGAGGCACTTAAAACAAACTCCCATGCTTAATATAGCTAGCAAAAGGAGTTTGTTTTTTTTGTTTTTATCGCAGTATTCTATAGCTCCATCGTTAGACTAGATCTATACCTCTCCTTATTTAATTTAGCCTAAATAGAACTTTATGAGGAAACCTGAAATACCAACTTTACTAGTTTCTCATCATCCCCCAAATCACATCCCGCGTGATCTTTGTAATCAACGCAATCTCCTCTGCACTTCTGCCGCTTACCAATTTCATATGTTCATCGAGTAACTGCTGTTTATCGAGTACCACTTCCGGACGAAGTAGTTCCCCAGCCGGAATATCCAAAGCAGTAGCAATCTTCTCTAACGTCTCTAACGAGATATTCCGATCTCCTCGTTCTACGCCGCCTATGTAACTGTAGTGAAGCGATGCGGCTTCAGCCAGTTGTTCTTGGGTCCAGTCCTTTTGTTTTCTATATTCACGGATTCGTTTTCCAACGATTTCTGGTAAATTCATAGATTACCACCTCTTCTTTTAGGTTAGGTAAGGTGGTTGGGCAAATACAGATAAGTATACTAGAAATTAATATTATTAAATAGTACGTATAAGTACTATTTTTATTGACTACGCCTGAAAAAGACTATACAATCAGGATGAAATGGATAAATTAGGGTGAGAAATAGAAACGTTTACGTTTTGCACACGGGGGAGGTATTCCCATGAAACCTACAACCACGGTCAGACAAGAGTTGGAGAGCTACTTAAGACGAGCGGGGTTTACTCTTCAGCAATTTTCCGAGATTTCAGGCATCAATCCAGGGACGATCAGTGCGGTGTTGAGCGGGTATCGGAAAATTTCCATACATAACTTGGATCTCATTACGGAGGGGATGGGGCTGGAGCAGGGGGCCCTTTACGAGATTTATTTAGAAGAATGTCTGCTTGGTGTACCGTTGCATTGGAGGCGGTTAGGGCCGTTTATCCAGCGGTGTGCGGAGTTGGACAAGCTGGATTTTCTGGCGCAGCTGGTTCAGGCGGTGGCGGATCGGTTATCG
This sequence comes from Paenibacillus salivarius, assembly GCF_051307165.1. Classification (NCBI taxonomy): domain Bacteria; kingdom Bacillati; phylum Bacillota; class Bacilli; order Caryophanales; family Paenibacillaceae; genus Paenibacillus; species Paenibacillus salivarius. The sequence continues at coordinate 5,361,143 of NZ_CP195592.1, read as the reverse complement.
TATATGCCGCGGCTGTTTGAGACGGCGGATCGGTTTTTTCGAGAGGGGAAAAGAACGGCCGCCGCTCTACTATACCAGTGTGTTGCCGAATGTGAGAAGTACCAACATTCCGAGCGACTGGCGTTGAGCCGGTATCGTTTGTTTACGATTCGTCTCGGTGAAGATCAAGAGGAGAATTTACGCGCCGCCGTCTTGTTCGAAGACTATGTGGACCGATTGGACGAAGGGGTTCAGTTAGATGCGGTGAAGAACTTGGCGGATGTGTACGCTTCTTTGCATCGGTGGGATCGGGTTTGGTCCCTGGCGGAGAAGCTGGAGCAGATTGCGGTGATTCAATACCACCATCGGGTAAATCGAAGACGGAAGGAGGAGATGGATAAGGGCGCGTCACGGTCGAAGCTTTTTTATCTGCTGTATGCGTATTTGTTGAAGGCGAATGTATGCGATGCCAAGCAAGAGTATGCAAGGGCTTTGGAGTATGTTGCTTTGTATTGCGGCGGTGCTCTACATGGAATTAATGCTGAGAATGAAGAAGAGCGGCGGGTCGTGGAGCGGTTTCAGGAATGGGGTCAGGCCAATGCGTATTTGTACCGCTTGATGTCCGGTGAGGTTCAGGTGCTAGGGGATTATGCGGAGTGTGTCGCGGCGAATGCACAGGAGATTGTTCCGGCGATCTACCGGATTTTGCAGGCGGCAAACCGGTTTGAGTTGAATGTGGATTATTTGCTGGATCGGTTCCGGGCACATCTAACGTATAAAGAACGGTCATGCCGTTTCGGCCAATACAACGCACAGATTGTGGCGGATCAGTATGTACGGTATTTGTTGGAGCTGGCTCATTACTATTTTCGCACCCGGCGGTATGAGATGGGGTTCCGGCAGCTTTTTGAAGGAATGGAGCTTGCCTTGAGGTTTAATCATGAATCGATGTTGATTCGTTGTGCTTGGTTGTTTGAGAAGTTCAGACATGAGGCGTCCGGGGAGGTTCAAGAGCAGTACAAATACCTATTCTGGGAGGTGGAAAAGAGTTATGAGAAGAAGTGTGTTGTCGTGGATCGTGTTTAGTGGTTGTTTGGGCCTCGTGGTTATGGGGGACAGTCCGATCGTACAGGCTTTGATTCACGGCTTGGGAGGCTGAAGAACAAAAGAGTGACTATTCACAAAGGGAGTATTATACATTTATGGTATGGATAAAAACCGATCCTATCTTCGAGTAGATAAGATCGGTTTTTCTTATAGCACTCAAACCCTTGGGAAGTGAAATCGTTGAAAAGAATGATGCTCCTGACCCTTGTCCTCACCTTGCTGCTAACGATCGCGGCTTGTTTAGATCATACCCCTTCGGCCAAATCTGATGGGGCGTTAAATGACGTCGAAGTAACCGAAGATTATCAAGAAATTCATACGGTTACGGTCTCACAGAATGTGGGGGAACCGGATTACGAAGATATGAGTTCTTTTCGAACTTATGGAATTGCATGCTTCAGACCTGCCCTATATTCATATAGGAGAACCGATCCGAATTGAATTTCTTGATCAAGCCACGGAGCCAGACTTTATGAGCTTATCGATTACGTGCTGACGGAAGAAGGTGGGGTGAGGTATAAGATCCCCCGAGCCCATCAAACCTAGGGTGGAGTTCCATCAAGGAGCAGCTTCTTTTACCCTAGAGGAGAATTTTCTGGTGTACGCAAGCTCGGCCAACGTAGATTATGAGCCGGGTGCGGTTTTGTGAGGCTTTCGGCTGGTATGCACTTGGGGGGACAAAACCCAGGAAGTTGTCGTTGTGATTCGTACGGATGTGAACCAAACATCGAAAATGCCAACTAAACAGGAATATGAGAGGTGAAAAAAGTGGCTCAACTCAGGCAAAGCCCATCGCTGGATGAGGCAAAGAAAAAATATGATCAACTGTGGGAGCAGTTTTTAGATTATGAGGAGAAGGAAGCCAGAGAACTGATTGATGCGTTTGCTCAGCAAGCGGATCTCCAGAATTTTAAGAAGCGAGAAGCTAAGGAGTTTAAAGATTACCTTAAAACTCCCTACCCCTACATTGCGATTTTGGTGGGAATCGCGCTTCCCGTGAGTGCGTTTCTTTTGATTATGCTTCTACCATAGTCTGGGCACTCGCAATTGAAATAGAACATCGTGGGTGGTGAAAAAATGACTAGTGGTGTAATTATCAGGTCTCGTACTTGGACGAGATATCGCAAAAGTTTGTTGTAGCCGAAATATACCACAATAAAAATAAGATTATCACAGTTCATACGGAGTTCTCGTCATGAATCGGCAGAAGTGATACCATAAAGAGGCAGAATATAAAATGCAGCCGATACGGGAGGGACAATTATGAAAGCGCTTTTTATCGGAGGAACAGGGATCATCAGTACGGCGATCACCAAACAATTGGCGGAAAGCGGATGCGAACTCTATTTGCTTAACCGCGGCAACCGGAATCTAGAATTGCCTGAAGGGGTCCAAGTGATTCAAGCGGACATCGGCAAGGAAGACGAGGTTGCCGGGCTGATCGCGAACCATACGTTTGATGTCGTGGCGGACTTTATCGCCTTCGAGCCTTCTCAGCTGGAACGGGATTTCCGGTTGTTCCAAGGGAAGACGAAGCAGTTTATTTTTATCAGCTCGGCATCTGCCTATCAGACGCCATTGTCCGATTACCGGATTACGGAAGGAACGCCGCTGTCGAATCCTTTTTGGGAGTACTCCCGCAATAAAATCGCCTGCGAAGATTATTTGATGAAGCAATACCGGGAGCATGGCTTTCCGGTGACGATCGTAAGGCCGAGCCATACGTATGACGAACGGTTTATCCCGCTCGGCGTACATGGCAGTAAGGGCTCCTGGCAGGTTGCCAAGCGGATGCTGGAGAACAAGCCTGTCATCATTCACGGGGACGGTACTTCCCTTTGGACGTTGACCCATAACCGCGATTTCGCCAAAGGCTTTATCGGATTAATGGGCAACATCCACGCGATCGGCGAGGCGGTGCATATCACCTCTGACGAAAGCGTCACTTGGAACCAGATCTATGAGGTCATTGCGGACGCGCTCGGCGTGGAGCTGAAGGCGGTCCATGTCGCTTCCGAATTTTTGGACGCCTGCAGCAAAGAGGATTATCGGGGAAGCCTGCTCGGGGACAAAGCGAACACCGTCGTCTTCGACAATTCCAAATTGAAGCGGCTCGTTCCCGGCTTTACCGCCACGACAAGGGTGGATCAAGGCATCAAGGAAACGGTGCGCCATATTTTGGAGCATCCCGAATATCAAGTGGAGGATCCGGAGTTCGACGCCTGGTGCGATAAAGTGATCGATGCGCTGGAGGCGGCCAAGCGGGCTGTCGCCGAATAAAAGAAGGAAGCCCTTCCGGGTCCTTAACGGACCTATCGGAAGGGCTTTGATGTTTTTATGGAAGCACGTTTCCTGCCGCACGGTAGATTTGATACCATTCTTCCCGCGTCAGGTAAATCTCGCCCGCCTGGATGCAATCCTTGAGGCGGTCCGTATTCATCGTCCCGATGACCGGCTGCATCCGTGCCGGATGTCTCAGCAGCCAGGCGACGGCGACCGTCGTGTTGCTTACGCCATATTTGCCGGCGATTTCATCGATCGCTTGGTTCAGTTCAGGAAACTTCTCGTTACCGAGGAACACGCCTTCGAAAAAGCCGTATTGGAACGGCGACCACGGCTGGATCGTGATGTCGTGCAGGCGGCAGTAATCAAGTACGCTGCCGTCACGATTCACGGCGGCTTCGTTTTCCATGTTCACATTGATGCCGGCCGAGATCATGTTCGCGTTCGTAATGCTTAGTTGAAGCTGGTTGGCAACGATCGGTTGTTTTACGTATTTTTTAAGCAGCTGGATCTGCATCGGGTTTTGGTTGGAAACGCCGAAATGACGCACTTTTCCCGATTGTTCGAGTTGATCGAACGCTTCGGCGACTTCTTCGGGTTCCACCAGAGCGTCCGGGCGATGCAGCAGGAGCACGTCCAAATAATCGGTTTTCAACCGTTTCAGAATACCATCCACGGAGGCAAGAATATGCTCTTTGGAGAAATCGAACATCCCCTGGCGAATGCCGCATTTGGACTGGAGGACGATTTTTTCGCGAACCGTGCTGTTCATATGAATGGCATCCGCAAAGATCTCCTCGCAGGATCCACCGCCATAGATATCCGCATGATCAAAAAAGTTGGCGCCTTCATCCAAAGCCGTTTGGACGAACCGCTCCGCTTCCGGTTTGGACAACGAATTCAGCCGCATGCAGCCAACGGCGATAACAGGCACTTCCAAGCTGCTGGTTCCCAGTTTCAGGGTTTTCATCGTATGTAACCTCCTGTATGAAAGATGCTGTGACTTCATCATTGTCCCACTTTATGTATCCGATTTCAATCGGGGATGTCATCCGGATGCCTCTCCATTTACAAAGTTGGTATAATGGTCGTGTCGTTCCTTGAACGGCAAAACTTCTTAGTTGACGAGGAGAGAGAAATAGGATGGTTGAAAATCTTGAAAATGAAGCCGCGCTGATCGCCGAATACGGCGAAAGGGAGCTAAACCTTGGGCAAGCCAGGCTGCCTGATGAATATTATTATACGAGCGTGCCGCAATGCGTCACCGATGCAGTCTTTTCGATCGGCGTGCGGTATGAAGGGGTTAGAAACACGGTCACCCGTTTCAGTACATACCTGGGTCTTGCGTTAAAGCGCCCGGGATCGGAATATCCTGACACTCAATCGCAGATGTCGGTAGAAGAATTCCTTCGCTCATACGATGAATTGGGGCTTGATGTTTACGTGAGCGAGGTGTTCGGGAATCGCCAAAGAACGTCCCCGACCAACGGAATCCTGAAGGCGGAGGCCGTTTACCGTTTCTGCAAAGTGTTGCAAAAGTACGGAATCAATTACTTGCAGGATGTAAAGAATCTCTATGGCAACGAAGCGTTCGAAGCGGAAATCAAGGCGATCCCGGGCCAGAAGAGCGGAATTTCGCTCGTCTACTTTTATATGCTGGCGGGAGATGATCAATGGGTCAAGCCGGACCGGATGATCGTCCGCTTCCTGGAGAAGGCGCTCGGCCGCAAGGTCCGTATCGACGAAGCCCAGGCTTTGCTGGAGAAAACCGTCGCGCTGCTAAAATCGCGATATCCGGAGATGACGCCGCGTTTGCTCGATTATGAGATCTGGAATTATGTCAGAAGCCTGGATTGACGGACACGACAAAGACATCTATTCTCCGTAAGGACTTTTGCAAATAGGCGCCTGCTTCGGGCGTCTTTTGCCTCTTTCGTGAAGACTTGCCCTTTGTGCAAATGAACAATACATTTCGTCCCTTTATCAATATATTTCTGAATGGGCCAAGATATATAATGAAAGCGCATTCAACAAATGCATGGGGGGTAAGGCAGATGGAAGGCTTAACAATTAGTTGGATAGGCGCTTTGGCGGGTCTGGCTATTGCCATCATTCTGATATTGAGAAAACTGAATCCTGTATACGCTTTATTTTTGGGCGCGATTGTAGGCGCTTTAATCGGCGGAGCGAACCTGGAACAAACGGTGAACGTGCTGGTGAGCGGGACGCAAAGCGTGATGGGCACGGTCCTTCGGGTTCTGGCGGCGGGTGTGCTGGCGGGCGTGATGATGGAATCCGGAGCCGCCGAGACGATCGCCCAGGCGATCGTGAAGAAGTTCGGCGGAGGGAAAGCGATTCTGGCGCTGGCCCTGGCGACGATGATCATTACCGCGGTGGGCGTATTCATTCCGGTAGCCGTGCTGATCGTCGCACCGATCGCCTTGTCGGTAGGGAACAAGATGGGGATTTCGAAGATCGCTTTGCTTCTGGCGTTATCCGGCGGCGGCAAGGCGGGGAATATCATTTCCCCGAACCCGAATACGATCGCAGCGGCGCGCGGCTTTAACCTCGATTTGAGCAACGTGATGCTGGCCGGCCTTGTTCCGGCGATCTGCGGCCTGATCGTGACGGTCATCGTGGCTTCCCTCCTTAAAAATAAAGGCGTCAAAGTTACCGATGAAGAAGCGGTGGACCATGAAATCGATACTTCGAAATATCCTACGCTCGGCAAGTCGATCGTGGCTCCGCTCGTGGCGGTCGTGCTCTTGATGATCAACCCGATCGGCTCGATCTCCGGCATCGATGCGTTGGCCAATTTCAAGGTTGACGCGATGTACATTCTGCCGATTGCGGGCATCATCGGGATGTTGGCGATGGGCCAAGGTAAGAAAATTTTGGAGTACACGGCTTCCGGCTTGAATAAAATGACGGCGACGGTACTGATCCTCATCGGTGCGGGCGGGATCGCGGGCTTGATCTCCGCGTCCGATTTGTCGGCGCAGGTGGTCGGTTTGATCGAAGCTTCCGGCATTTCCGGGACATTCCTGGCTCCGATTGCCGGTATTCTGATGGCGGCGGCAACGGCTTCCACCTCGACGGGCGTAATTCTGGCGACCGGTTCGTTCGGTGAAGCGATCCTGAACATGGGAACGGCTCCGCTGGCCGCGGCGGTCATGGTTCATACCGGGGCGACCGTCATCGACTCCCTGCCGCAGGGCAACTACTTCCATGTGACGGCGGGCGCGATGAAAATGAGCATCAAGCAGCGGATGGGTCTCATTCCGTACGAGGCGATCGTGGGCGGAACCATGACGATTATTGCTACTTTAATCTACGGATTTTTCTTCTAAAAAAGATAAAATTGGAGCGAGGGTGAGGACATGAGAGAGAAGACATTTGTGCTGGCGCCGGATTCATTTAAAGAGAGCATGACGGCCAAAGAAGTGTGCAACGCGATGGAAAAAGGACTCCGGAAGGTTTATCCTGACGCGAATTATGTCCATGTACCGATGGCGGACGGCGGGGAAGGGACGGTACAATCGCTGGTCGACGCATCCGGCGGGCGGCTGTTTGAAAAAGAGGTCACGGGTCCGTTGGGGCGGCCGGTAACGGCGCGTTACGGCATTCTCGGCGACGGAAAAACCGCGGCGATCGAAATGGCTTCGGCCAGCGGTATTCATTACGTGACGAAGGAAACCAAAAACCCGCTCGTCACCACGACGTACGGGACGGGGGAACTGATCCGCGAATGTCTGGACCTTGGCGTGACCAAGATCATCATCGGCATCGGCGGGAGCGCCACGAACGACGGCGGAACGGGCATGGCCGAGGCGCTCGGCGCAAAATTCCTGGATGCGGAGGGCCGGACGCTCCCGCGCGGAGGAGGCAGCCTTGATAAGCTGGCGCAGATCGATGTCTCTTCCCTGGATCCGCGCCTGAAACAGGCCGAATTGATCGTAGCCTGCGACGTGACCAATCCGCTTTGCGGCGAGCATGGCGCTTCCCGCGTGTTCGGTCCGCAAAAAGGGGCGACGCCGGAGATGGTTGAGCATCTGGACGCCGCACTCGGGCATTATGCGGACATCGTGAAGCGGCAGCTCGGCAAGGACGTCCGTGACATTCCCGGTGCCGGAGCCGCCGGCGGGTTGGGCGCGGGGCTGTTGATCTTTACGCAAGCCAAGCTGCAAAAAGGCATCGAGATCGTCATCGAGTACACCGGTTTGAAGAAAAAGATTGCCGGCGCCGACCTGGTCTTTACCGGTGAGGGCGGGATCGACTTCCAAACCAAGTTTGGCAAAACCCCTTACGGGGTTGCCAAAGCAGCTAAAGCGGCGGGCAAACGGGTGATCGCCGTTGCCGGTTATATCGGTGAAGGCATCGACACCCTTTATGCGGAAGGAATCGACGCGGTCTTCGGCATCGTGCCGGGCGCTTCCGAGCTTGATAAGCTGTTGGCCGAGGGGCCGCAGAACGTGGAGCGCACCTGTGAAAACATCGCGAGAGTCCTGAAATTCAACGAATGAGCCGGAAAGGCGGTTCCCGAAGCATAAGCTTCGGGGCCGCTTTTTCTTTTTCGTGCCAGCGATTATTTATATAGTGCGAGCAAACCGTGTGTAAGCTCAAAAAGCTGTAGTACATTGCGCGGGTCTTTTCCGGTCAATGCCTGAATTCGTTTCAGCCGGTATTGCAGCGTATTGCGGTGAATATTCAGCTCGGCCGATGTGAGCGAGATGCTGCCGTTGTTGTGGATGAAGCTTTGCAGCGTTTCCATCAGGTCCACGGTATCCTCCAGCTTGCCGACGGCGTTCAGGCCGGGCGTCAGATCGGCTCGGCTCAATTTGACCAAGAACTCCACCTCTTCAAAGTAAATGATGCGGGAAGGGGGCCGCAACGCGAGCAGGATGTTCATGGCGGATTTCGCCTGCCGGTAGCTGTCCGCGATCTGACTCTCTGTTTTGCCGACGGAAACGAACATTCCGGGCTGGAGCCTGAGAAGCTGTTTGATGAGCTTGTCCGAATCGGACGGGTTCTGAACGAGTACCAGCATCGAATCCTTTTCTATAGAAAAAGACGGGTACGGAAAAAGCAGCTTCGACAGTTCCTCGTTCGGTTCGATCCCTTTCAGGACGAGAACCTCGGTTTTCAACAGCAAGTCGATGTTGTATGCCGCCGCTTCCTTTTTCAGCCTTTGGGAATAGGCGCCCTGGTGGGCGAGCAGCATTTCCAAAAACGCCTTTTTGCGGTTCGCTTCATGAGCCTGGCGCTCCAGGGCGGTTTTTTGCTCGATCAGTAGTGATACCGTGGTCCTAACGATATTGCAAAAGGGCCGCACCTCGTCCGGATTGCCGGTAATGCCGATCACGCCGACGAGTTCTTCGCCGATCACGATCGGTTCGTTCGTGCCTTTCTTTTCATATCGCCCGTCCTCCCACACCTCAACCATTTTCCCCGTGGATAAGGCCTTGACCGCGCCCCGGTGCACGGTACCGACCCTTTCCTTTTTGCCGCTGCCGACGATAACGCCCTTGTCATTCATGATATTGATGTTGTAGGGAATGTCCCGCATCATTTTGTCGACGATGTCTTGCGCCTGTTTCTCGGAAAGCTGGAACAAACGAAGGCCTCCTTTATCTAGGTAACCAATCATGCTGGCGTATTAAGGATAAGTTCCCATTTATGTTGTGCATATGAACGAAATTATAGACGATGCGGAAGTAAGAAGGATAAAAATGCTTCGCTAGAAGTAAAAAAATACAACTCAAATATATGCTAAGAATCGTCTTCAAGTAAAATAACGAAACCGTTAACGCTAAATTTGAATAAAAAGCAAAAAAATGCGGATTCTCTGAGAACAGGGAGTCTCGTTCCTTTACGGCTAAAAAAGGCGATAATTAGCTTAACCCCCTAGTTGAAATTTAGTAAGTTAGTGAAATGATGTATGTATCTCACAAAAAGCTTGCATAAGCCGCCGCGAAAAGTCAAAATAAAGACAATGAGTGATATTAACATTGCGACAAGGAAGCGGGGGAACCACCCATGGAAATAGGAATTAGTACATTTGTCGAGACCACGCCGGATCCGAACACCGGCGAGGTGATCAGCCACGCGCAGCGTTTGCGCGAAGTGGTGGAGGAAATCGTCCTGGCCGACCAGGTCGGGCTTGATGTATTCGGCGTCGGGGAGCATCACCGGAAGGATTACGCCGCTTCGGCGCCTGCGGTTTTGCTGGCTGCGGCGGCGACGCAGACGAAGCGCATCCGCCTGACGAGCGCGGTGACGGTATTGTCTTCCGACGATCCGGTACGCGTGTACCAGGATTTCGCCACATTGGACGGCCTTTCGAACGGCCGTGCGGAAATTATGGCGGGGCGGGGCTCCTTCATCGAGTCGTTCCCGCTGTTCGGATACGATTTGAACGATTACGAGGAGCTGTTCGAGGAGAAGCTGCAACTCCTGCTGGAACTGTGCCAGTCGGAAAAAGTAACTTGGAGCGGCAAGCACCGTCCCGCCATCAATAATCTGGGCGTTTATCCGCGCCCGGTTCAGGATCCTTTGCCGGTGTGGATCGGCAGCGGCGGCAACACCGAGTCCGTCATCCGCGCGGGCCTGCTCGGCCTTCCGCTCGTGCTGGCGATTATCGGCGGCCGGCCGAAGCAATTTGCTCCGCTGGTGCAGCTTTACAAGAAGGCCGCGGCCCAGGCGGGCCATGATGTTTCCAAGCTGCCGATCGCTTCGCACTCCCACGGGTTTGTGGGCGAGAGCACGGAGGAAGCGGCCGACAAGTTCTTCCCGTCCACCCAGTACGCCATGAACGTCATCGGCCGGGAACGGGGCTGGGGCCATTATAGCCGCGGATCCTTCGATATGGCGCGCAGCCTGGAGGGAGCCCTGTATGTCGGCGACCCCGATACCGTGGCGGAGAAGATCATCTACCTTCGCAAAAACGTCGGCATCACCCGCTTTATGCTGCATTGCCCGCTGGGCACGATGCCGCATGATGAGGTAATGCGCTCCGTGGAGCTGCTCGGAACCAAAGTGGCACCTAAGGTACGCGAAGAAATCGCCCGTTGGGAAGCGGCGGGAGAACCGCAGGAATAATCGTTACAAGACGATTAGAAAATTAAATTAGACCCCTCTTGGATTTGAAGGTAAAAATCAAATCCAAGGGGGCTCTTTGAAGTTCAAAGACGAAACCATTCCCGGATTTGGCCGAGCCCTTCTTCCTGCCGGTGCCGCGAATCCCAGGGACCCAGCTCCTGCCGGTGCAGCCATTCGCCGGAGTCCGGCTGATAGATATAGTCTTTTTGCCACTCGGCGATATGGCCGACAGCCGCCTCAACGGCGGAGGCGATATAATCGACCTCCCTGTCCGTCATGGTCGGGTGGAGAGATATGCGCACCCAGCCCGGCTTCGTGGACAAATTGCCGGAGGCGATGAGGGAGGCAATATTTCCGGAGGTAGGATGATCGATGCCCAGCAGATAGTGTCCGTAGGTACCCGCACAGGAGCAGCCGCCTCGGGCTTGTATCCCGAACCGGTCGTTGAGCAGCTTTACCATCAGGTTGTAATGTACCGAATCCGCCGTAAAAGAAACAATCCCCAACCGCTCGCGCCGGGTACCCCCAAGAATGCGAACGCCGGGGACCTTTTGGAGTCCGCCGAGCAGCCTTGAAGTCATTTCCGACTCGCGTTCGCGAATGCGGGCGGTGCCCATGTCCTCCTTCAGCCGGAGGCATAACGCCGTTCGGATCGCTTGCATTACGCCGGGGGTTCCGCCGTCCTCGCGGGTCTCGGCATCTTCGTGATAAGAAAACTCTCCCCAAGGATTGGTCCAGGTTACCGTGCCTCCCCCGGGCTGATCGGGAACCCCGCTTGCGCACAATCTTCCGTCCATGACGAGGATGCCGTTCGTCCCCGGACCTCCCAAAAATTTGTGGCCGGAAAACAGGATCCCGTCCAGTCTCGCTTCCGGCGGTCCGGGGTGCATATCGATGTCCACATAGGGGGCGCTTGCCGAAAAGTCCACAAAGCAAACTCCGCCGTGTCGATGCATTTTTCGGGCCAGCTCGTAATAGGGAGTCTCGAAACCCGTCACATTGGAACAGGCCGTGAAGGCTCCGATCTTGATCCGACGGTGCCGGTATTCGTGAAGCAGGCGTTCCAAGCCGTTCGGATCGACGTCTCCATCGGGTCCGGGAGGGATACATACGACATCTCCGATCGTTTCGGCCCAGGAAATGTGATTGGAATGATGCTCCATGTGAGTCACGAAAATAATCGGCCTGTGCTCATCGGGCAAACGGAGCAAAGACCGGAAACGATCGGGGACTTTTAATCCCATGAGCCGTTGCAGCTTGTTTACCGCCCCCGTCATGCCCGTGCCCGCGAAAAGCAAGATGTCGTGCTCGCCGGCATGAACGTGTTCCTTAATGATCCTTTTGGCTTCCTCGTAAGCGAGGGTCATCGTCCGGCCGGAGACATTGGAATGCGAATGCGTATTTGCCGAGAATGGCCCGAACTCATGGGCAATGCGCGTCTCGATCGGTTTGTACAATCTTCCGCTTGCCGCCCAGTCGGCGTAAACGAGCGGCATCTTGCCGTACGGGGAGATAAAGAATTGACGGTAACCGACGGTATTTTCCCGATACCGCCGGAATTTTTGCTCGCTCGAGGTGTGAAACGAGTAGCTGTTGTTTCCGATTTTAGCGCTCAGCATTCCGTGCCCTCCAATGCGTGATTACAGCTTTATGGTACGCAGGGGAGCCCAGAGTGGTTAACGGAAAAGGGGCGGTTATCGGGAAATCGCCACAAAAAAGCCGAGCCCGGAAAGTCCGGGCCCGGCTACATTTTTCAAATAAACAACTGAACATCCGACTTCAGCGCATCGCGAAGATAGGTTTGGGCATCCACGATCTCCAGCTCGGGAATGAACTCCTCCGGCTTGAAGCCCATAATTTCCAGCGAAAGCTTGCAGCCGTAAAACTTGATGTTCTTTTTCCGGGCTCCCTTCAAATAATGAATCAGCTTCGGAGCCTCCTGGTCCTCGATCATTTCCGTCATCATCCATTTGCCCAATCCGCTGAAATTCATTTTGGACAAAGGCAGCTCTTCCGGGCCCTTCGGGGTCATCCAGCCCATGATTTTTTCATAAACCGTCTTGTCCTCCGAGGTCATCCGGTCGGGATCGCGCAGCAGGAACAGTCCCCAGAACGCGAAGAACATCGTCACTTCCACGTCGATGTCCCGTGCCGCATTCGCCAAAATCAATCCCGCCATCGCTTTATCGTATTCCCCGCTGAACATCAGCAGGCTCATTTTTTTCTCCGCCATCTTCGGCCTCCATTTTTAGGGTGAATACCGTTAGTATGGTTCCGAAGCGGAGGGATATGCCATTATGCCGAAAACTTAAAATACCCGCCGGGCGGTCACGAACTTCTCTTTCCAGCTGTCCGAGAAGGTTTCCAGGCGAACCCCGTATTTTTTCGAATAGGTATGCAAAATTTGGCCGTTCCCCGCGTATATCCCGACATGGCCGATTTCCAAACCTCTGGCCCCGAAGAACAGCAGATCCCCTTTTTGCAGATCGGACATCGCTACTTCCTTACCCACGGTAGCCTGGTCGTAGGAAACGCGGGGCAGATCGACCGCCAGGGTATCCCCGAAGACGCGCTTAACAAAGGAAGAACAATCGAAAGTCGCCGTTTGGTCCGGAGAAGCGCCGAATTCATACGGGGTGCCCAGAAAAGTTTTGCCGTATGTAATGATCTCGTCCGCTTGCTGTTCGTGCAGCGCAGGGCTTGAGTAATCGGTGTACTTCGGCTTGGCCGAGATATAACCGGTCCGGTTATCCCGGGTGCGGACCTCCAGCCAGAAAGGAGAGACCTCCCGAATGACCTCGACCTTCTCGCCGGCCGGGAGCAGTTCATCCGCGCTTTTGCTTTCCGCATCAGGGGCGCTGCGCAGGTTGACTCCCCATTTAATGGTTGTTTCTGCATGCACGGGGGAGGAAACCGTGACGGTGCGGGTGTCAGCCTCCCATTTCACGGTGCTCCCCATAGCTTCGCTGACGAAGCGCAGGGGTACGAGGGAATAGCCGTCCGAAATTTGGCCGGGAACGTTTAAGCTAAGGGCTTGTCCATTCAACTCGGCGGTCGACTCCCCCAAGGTATAGATCAATTTCGTATCGGCCTTGGTTGCCGTAACGGTTTTGCTGGCACTATCCCACTCCAGCTTGGCGCCCTGCGCTTCAAACAGTCCGCGCATCGGAACAAGCACGGCCCCGTTTACGAGAAGAGGCTCGGTTTCGGGCTGGAGCGGGCGGCCGTCCAACAAGATCGACACCGGCCCTCCGGCCGGTTCCTTTCCCTGTACCGCGGATTCGCCGTGGACCGGGCTGGCGTAGAGCAGGGAAGCAGCCATAAGACATACGAGGAAGCTTTTGCTTTTTGTCATGTTCATCATCACCTTGTTGTTGAATTGTTTACTTAGTTGGACGAAAAAGGATGGAATTAGTTTTGCGGAAAATGTTGGCAAACCGCCTCTGTTGACGAAAATCGCGCCGATTTGGGTATTAAATAGACATCTAATGATTACGCGGACAAACTTGATCGTTATCGATAAGGGGGAGTCATCAATGCAGTGGAAAGGCAGACGCGTCAGCTCGAACGTGGAAGACCGCCGGGGAAGGAGAGGCGGCATCGGAATGATCGGCGGAGGGGTCGGAGGCATCATCCTGTTGCTGGTAGTGACGCTGCTTGGCGGAGGCAATGCCGGCGATCTCCTGAGTTCCTTGGGCTCCATGGGAACGGAGACGAGTACCCCGTACCGGGAAACGCAGGAGGAGAAGGAAATGGCGGAATTTGTGTCCGTCGTCCTGGCCGATACCGAAAACGTTTGGACGGATTTATTCAAGGAACGGGGACTTGTCTACGATGAACCGACTCTGGTGTTGTATACGGACAGCGTCCAATCCGCTTGCGGAACCGCGGGCAAATCGGTCGGCCCGTTCTATTGTCCCGGCGACCATAAACTATATATCGATTTAAGCTTTTACGATGAGCTCAGGACCGAGTTTCAAGCACCCGGGGATTTTGCCATGGCTTATGTGATTGCGCACGAGGTAGGCCACCATGTCCAAACATTGCTGGGGACCACGGAGCGGGAAATGTCCGGCAGTAAACGATCCAATGAGCAGTCGGTGAGGCTGGAGCTGCAGGCCGACTATTTGGCGGGGGTATGGGCGCGCCATGCCCAGGAAGATTTGCAGGTATTGGAGCCGGGCGATCTGGAGGAGGCGCTGAATGCGGCAACCGCCGTAGGCGATGATACGCTTCAGAAGAAGGATCAAGGCTACGTAGTGCCGGAGAGCTTTACCCACGGCACGTCTGCGCAGCGAAAACAATGGTTCTACAAAGGTTACGAGAACGGGACGATCGAAGGGGGAGATACCTTCCAGGCTACAGAGTTATAAAAATGGCTTTGACAGAGGACCTGCCGGTTTGGCGGGTCCTTTTTTTGCACCGGAATCGAATGATGGCCGAAGGTATGGGAACCCTAACTTGGGGCAGTTTAAGTTTAAAGGAACGAAAAGGAGAGATGGATGGATGGCCAGACGAAATCGAAACTACGCCGTGCCCGGAGCCGAGCAAGGGATGCAGCGGTTCAAGGCGGAAGTCATGCGGCGCGAGGGTTACAACGTGGATCCGAACCGTCCGGACGACGTGAAGTTTGAAGTGGCGCAGGATCTCGGCATCCCGCTGAAGCAGGACGGAAGCAACGGCAATTTGACGACGGAGGATGCGGGCCATATCGGCGGCAAAATCGGAGGCACGATGGTCCGCGAAATGATCCGGCTCGCGCAGCGGCAGCTGGCGGAGGAAGAATAAAGGAGAAAATAATATGAAACTAAGGATCCTGAATCTTTTATTGATCGGTCTGCTTCTCACGGGATCGGCATATTCCGGCGGTATCGCTAACGCTCAAAGAGACGAGAAGAAACCGGAAATGGCCCAAAAAGCCGCTTCATGTATCAGTCCCGCTGAGCTCGAGCTGTCCAATACGATGCGGCGGCTATGGATGGAGCATGTGAACTGGACGTGGGAGTATATCGTTAGCGCGACAGAAGGGCTGGCCGACCAGAAACAGGTCCTCGCCAGATTGCTGCGGAACCAGCAAGACCTGGGTGATGCGATCAAGCCTTTTTACGGCAAAGAGGCCGGGGACAAACTGGCCGAATTGTTGAGAGAGCATATCCTGATTGCGGGCAAGATCATCGATGCGGCAAAAAGCGGCAAACAAAAGGAAGTCGAGAAGCTGAATAAAGAATGGTACCGCAATGCCGATGATATCGTGCGATTTTTAACCAACGCGAATCCCAATTGGTCGGTCAAGGAACTGCAAACGCTATTTTACCGGCATCTTGAGCTAGTGGCTGATGCGGTAACCTCCAGATTGAAAAAAGATTGGGACGCCTATGTTACGACTTCGGATCTGGGTGAGGCCCATATTCTCACGTTGGCTGACGTATTAACTAAAGGCATCGTCAAGCAATTCCCAGAGCGGTTTGGAACGCCACCAAGGGGACGTTGACCATGGAACAAGGGCGTGCCGATCTTTCGGTCGCCCTTACGTTATTCCTATAGTCTGCCTGGTTGGAATAATTCCAACCAAATACGTCTGAGGTCAGTTTTTCTGGAGCCTGATTGGAGTTTTTCCAATCATTTTTCGAGATGAAACTCAAAAAAGGGTAGATACGGGCTCAGTCGTTGGAAAATATCCAATCAAGATGATGTCGGGATGCTTTAAGAATATCCTTGATTGGAAAATATCCAATGGGCAGGACAGGTAAGGTCCGGATTTTGGGATTAACCCTCGCTCCTGCAAAAGCAGTCCATCGTATGATCATTCACCATGCCGGAAGCCTGCATGAACGCATAAATGATCGTCGAGCCGACGAATTTCATGCCTTTTTTCTTCAGGGCTTTGCTCATCGCATCGGAAACGGGGGTGGAAGCGGGCACCTCCGCCAAGCGCTCCCAATGGTTGATAATCGGCGCACCGTCCACAAAGCTCCACAAATAACCGGCAAAGCTGCCGTGCTCCCGGATGATGTCGAAATAGACCCGGGCATTGGTGATCACCGCCTGAACTTTGAGACGGTTGCGGATGATTCCCGGATTTTGCAGAAGCTCCTCTACTTTGTCGGGACCGTAGCGGATGATCGTTTCGGGGTCGAATCCGTCGAAGGCCACACGGAAATTGTCGCGTTTTTTCAAAATGGTATACCAGCTTAGCCCGGCCTGCATGCCTTCCAGCATGAGCAGCTCGAAAAGCTTTCGGTCATCATGCAGCGGCTTGCCCCATTCCTTGTCATGATAAGCGATGTATAACGGGTCGCTGTTGACCCAACCACAGCGGGTAACTTCTGCATCGGTCGCAGTCATGTGGCGTTGCAGCTCCTTTCCTATGTAAAAAAATAGAGCCGACTCCGTCTTTGTTACATAACCATCGGGAGCCGGCCCTTTTAGCTTAGCCTAGAAAAATCTCAGCAACTCATCCTTCACGGCATCATTCGTACCCGCCACCAGTTTCTGAACCTGCGGCTTATCGAACAGCGCCTGGATTTGCGGCGGGAAGGTTTGCTCGATTTGAATCAGCTCGATCGCTTCGTTAAATTTTGCCGGGTGGGCCGTTGCCAAAGCGACGGTCGTTTCCCCCTTGGCGGTGAAGCGGTTCGCGGCCGCTACGCCACAGGCGGTATGCGGATCGAGCAAGTATCCGTATTCGTCGTGAACTTCTCCGATCGTTGCCAGGCAGTCGTCGTTTTCCACGCTGGCCGCGGAGAAATCGCGCTGAACCTGCTCAAGCTTGTCTCCGGATACGGTAATCCGGCCGTCACGCTTGAAGGAATCCATCAGCGAGGATACCGCCGCACCGTCTTCCCCGAGCAAATAATACAGATAGCGCTCGAAGTTGCTTGCCACCTGGATATCCATCGACGGACTGTATGTCATGTGGAATTCGCCCGGCTGGTAAACGCCGTCGTTCACGAAGCGCTCCAGGATATTGTTTTCGTTCGTGGCGAGAATGAGCTTGCCTACCGGAAGGCCCATTTTTTTGGCCAAATAGCCTGCAAAAATATCCCCGAAATTACCTGTCGGCACGCTGAAGTTGACAGCCTCCGCCGCGGCAGCCCCTTGATTCGCAAGCTGGAAGTACGCGTAGAAATAGTAGACCGTTTGAGCCAGAATCCGCGCAAAGTTGATGGAATTGATGGCGCGCAGATGGTATTCCTGCTTGAACGCCACATCCGCGAACAACTCCTTGATGATGCGCTGGCAGTCGTCAAAATTGCCGTCCACCGAAAGGTTCAGTACATTGGCGTCATCGACCGTCGTCATTTGCAGCTCCTGCACTTTGCTGACCTTTCCGTTCGGGTGCAGGATACAGATTTTGATCCCCTCTTTGCCGCGTACGCCCTCAATGGCCGAAGCTCCGGTATCGCCGGAGGTGGCGCCGAGAATATGGATGATCGAATTTTTTTCGCGGGAAATGTACGAGTACAGGTTGCCCAAAAACTGCAGCGCAATATCTTTGAAGGCGAACGTCGGCCCGTGGAACAACTCCAGTACGTGGAGATTGTCTTTCACTTTGCGAACTGGCGTTACCTCTTTGTTCCGGAACGTGCCATAGCTGTCATCGACCAATTGCTTTAAATCCCCGCGAGGGATTTCCCCATCGATATACAGCGAGAAAATTTCCAGCGCCAGCTCCGGATAGGAGAGCTTTTGCCACTGTGCCAGCGTGTCCTGCGATACTTGCGGGATAGCCTTCGGGACAAGCAAACCGCCGTCGTCGGCCAATCCCATGAGGACCGCGTCGATGAAGCCGATCCCCGCCACTTTCCCCCTGGTGCTGATATATTCCATAATGATCCCCTTTGCATCAACGATTTTCAATCATTGTAACAAAAAACGACCCGTTTCAAAACTGTTTACGACATTTTTATTTCAGTTTGACGGGGGCTCTACGAATCACCATGAAAATCGCAGCCAAAATCAATCCCAGCAGAATGAGGGAACCGAGCACGGAGGCGTACAGCGGCAATTGCGAAGGGTCAAAGGGCAGGTGTTCCGCCAGAAGGCTATACAGTTCGAATTCCCACAGCATATCCGTAATGGCGATCGCCGCTCCCGCAAGAACGATAAAACCGATGCAGGCAATCCCTCCGTAGCGATGGTATCCCGAACTGATCAACCATCCTGCAACATAATAGGACAAGACGTTTATCCATACGGTAAAAAGGGTTTCCGGGCCGTTTTGCCGGAAGTCGGAAAATACGGTGATTTCCCCGGTAAACAAACCCAGCAGCTCCGTAACGACGGCAAACATGAGCGTGACGGAAAGGGAGAGCGGGAGTAGCGCGTAAAGCGTGCCACGGAAGTATTTTTTACGGGTTACCCCGAATTTGACATAGAAAACAAGGAATGAAATTGCGGCGATTCCCAGCGCCAGCATGTATACTTTGGCCGGCTTGGATGCAAACGACAAGAGCGCTTGAGCATCCCCGTCGGAAACCCCGACGTGGAATATGAGGCCGAAGACAAGCATGGCGGCAAAAAACCAAGCCGACCATTTCAACTGCAGCAAAAACAAGTCGACACCAATTGTAAAACTGTTTACTTTCGGTTTCATCGGGAGCCTCCTTCGTTGGTAAGATGGATGAACAAATCCTGAAGGGACACGGGTCCGATCTCAAGTCCTTGGCGCTTCGCCGTCAGGCGCTGGCCGTCGGTCAGTTCCCCGTATACCGTGACGGATTTCGTGCCGCCCAGTTGCTGTGTGCCGAGCAGCTTCAGGCCCTGCGTAAATTGATCCACGGCGCTTGCCGCCCCGGTGATCGTTACGCCTTTGCTGACCAAAGTGTCATAGGGCTCCTGAACGACGAGTCCGCCTTGATCGATAATCAGAACTTCGTCAAAGAGATAATCCATTTCAGAAACGTAATGGGTAGAAAAAATGATGGTCCGCGGGTTGGCGGACTGATCCTCCAACAATTCCCGGTAAAAAATGTCCCGGGTCGGCGCATCCATCCCGAGATAGGCTTCATCGTAAATGGTCAGGGGGGAGCGGTTGGCAAGGCCCAGCGTGACGTTGAACGCGGCTTGCATACCCCGGGATAGATGGCGAATCTGTTTTTTCAACGGTAGGCCGAAAAGCTCCACCAGTTTAGCGGCGAAGGCGGCGTCGTAATTCGGACGGTATCTCTCGGCGGCTTCAAGCAGGCCTTTCACCGTTTCGGTTTCATTCCGATAATCCGCATCAAATACCAGGGTGACTTGCTCCATCACCGATGCGTTTTCGAAGGGGGACGCTCCTCCGACGGAAATCTTCCCGGATGTCGGCTCCATAAAGGAGGCGAGTAAGGCAAGAAGCGTGGATTTCCCTGCCCCGTTCCTTCCTAGAAGTCCATGGATCTTTCCGCCCTGTAGCGTAAAGGAAAGGTCGTTTATTGCGGTGAAATCTCCGAACTTCATGGATACCTTGTCAAACGTTACGTCCATTGTCACGCTCAATCACTTCCTTTGCATTTTTGATCATTTCATAAATGTCTTCATTCGAGATCCCCAACTTCCCGGCTTCCATCAGCATCGGGTATACGTATTGTTCGGCAAAGGAGGATTGCCGCTGCTTCAGCAGCTTTTCTTTGGCTCCCTCGGCGACGAAGACGCCGAGCCCCCTCTTTTTGTAGACGATGCCCGAATCTTCAAGCAATTGGATTCCCTTGGACACGGTGATGTGATTGATTTTGTAAAATTGGACCAACTGGTTGGTGGAGGGGATTTGGTCATGTTCCTTTAACTGGCCGTTTACGATCTGATCCTCGATCTTGTCGCGGATCTGCATAAAAAGAGGCTTATCGTTATCGAATGCGCCGCTCAAATGAATTCACCATCTTGCCGTCACTCCTTGGGATAGGTTATATACTCATATATATAACTATATAAGTCTAAAATTTTCCTGTCAAGGTATAAATGAATCGCAAAAAAAGCCCCGAGAGGTCTCAGGGCTTCCGCATGTAGAGATCGATATACTCGATATCCAACCGTTTCAACGATGCCTCGCATGCTTGTTTGATATAAGATCTGGAGGCATTGGCGCCTGTCGCTACGACAGCGAATTTCGCCATCGGGGCGTACCGGTTTCGCCGCTGCAGAGGCTGTCGCCTTCCCGGGTGATTTATACAAGTACGTTCAGTAAAACGCTTTTTCCTGCTTTGCGTACAGGCTATCTGGTCGTACCGCTCGAACTGTCGGGTACCCTGCTACGTGCAAAAATGGAATTGAATTTGTTTACGCCGGTGCCCCCCAGCGGGCTTTAGCCGAATTTATCGGGGACGGCGGCTTTGACCGTCATATTCAACGAATGAGAAGGGTTTACAAGAAAAGGCGGCATTGTCCGACGGAGGCGTTGGAGAGAACTTTCGGGGCAGGCGTTAAAATATTCGGAGACGAAGCGGGGATGCACATCCAGGCTGATTTTTCGGGCGTGGTTTCCACGAAGTTGAATTGGACCGAAACGGAATCGTATGGTGTCCGGGTTCACGGTTTTGAGGATTATGCCCTCGTCAAGGGCAGGAATGGCGGTAAATTAGTACTTGGTTACGGCAGGTTAAACGAGGAGGAAATCATGGAAGGGGTGGAGCGGATCCGCCGATTTATTTCGGCTTGCGGATCGGATGTCAAAGATAACGCAAAAAGAACGGTCAAAGAAATTTGACCGTTCTCCACAATATTTCCTTCCGGATCGCGGGATGATCGATTTGACGGTGCAAAAACCGAGTCATCGCGTCATTCTCCGCCTCCACAAAAAGAATGGCCTCCGTAAACCGTCCCTCCTCAAGAATACGGCGGGTGGCTTCGGCGGTGAGCGCAATGCCGCGGGCGAGCCGTTGATGCCGATCTTTGACGAACATGCTTTTTATTAGCACTGTACGGTCGTCAAATGCCTCAAGAATAACCCATCCGACCGGTTCCTTCCGGTAACGCAGAACCAGGCTCCGTTCGGGATCGATGAGAGATTCCTCCGCAAACGGATCCAGCAGGGGAGGGTACCAGTCCCCTTTGCCACGGGCGATGCAGGCCCGTTCCTCCGCATGAAGGCTGGAGAGTGATTCGACGGTAAAGCCGTCCGGTATACCCAGCTGCTTAATCCGTGGAAGGTCCTCGAAAACCTCCCCTAGCGGACCGCTCCAGATATGGATACCCCGGGCAGGTTCGGCAAAGCCGCAGTTTCGTAAAAAGGCCGCAGTTTCGGAGTCCGGTTCCATTTCGCCGACGTATTCTGTATGCATTTCGTTTGCGCCGTTTTGCAGGAGGAGATTCTCCAGCATGCCCAGCAGCCGGCGACCGATGCCTTTGCGTCGGTACGGCCCGGCGACCCTAATCGAGCGCAATTTCGCCGTTTTGGCCATTCCGGGACCCGCGGCCGCGTGCAAGCTGGCCACCACCAAAGCGACGGGTCGCCCGTCAAGCATCGCCCCGAGTGCCGCAAAAGAAGCAGGGAGCTCCTGCATCAATGGCTGAAGCTCCCTTGGCATCAATGTACGATATGCCTCGGGCAGTGCCCCTCGGTAGGATCGTACCTCTAATTGGTTCATGGAATCGGAGTTACCGGGATAACGACGGGATCCGGCGTATGACCTACGAAATCGCCCAAATTAATAAACCGGACTTGGAATGCGGCTGTCGGAAATATGGCCGGCGGCAGCTTGGAATGGCCGCTTTCGGTTAAGGTTACGACAATCGTATTATTTCCGTTACTATGCTCAATGTTGAAATCGGTTGGATCCAATCGGATCGCGTGTGGCGAAACACTTGTGAAATCTCCGATAAACGAATAACTGATTTCCACCGTCATCGGAAGAGGCATCGATGTCCCCGTGAAATTGTATAGTGGCTCATCCGATGTTAATGTAAATGTTCCGTTTTCGTAAGTAGAGCTGGTGACGGTTGGCTTCGTGGCATCGAATTTAACAGGAATCTTGACCGTTTGTACGACGTTCTCCGCTTCGGTGACGGTGAGAATCAGATCGGCATTCGATTGTTCGGTAGCCAAGGCGTTAGGAGCAACGACAACTTCCTCTTGTCCGGCCTGTTTGCTTAAGGTGAACAACTGTTCATCCGACGATGCCAGCTCGATGCTGCCGATGACCTCGCCGTTCGTGATCAAATCGAAGGATGCGTCTTGGCTGTCAAGAACAAGTTGAATATCTTGATCGATTTCCCCCCGTTGAATTTGAATGAGATTTTTCAGGCTCTGTTTGTTGTACGTATTTTGTCCGTCGGTCGCGACGATTTTTGTACTGGCTTCCGGATTAAGCAAAAATACTTCGGTTTTCTGGGTAATTTCCAAAGGTTTAATCTTCGATGCTTCGAATTCCACGAGAGCATGGCTTAACGAATTGATTGCGATCTTGTACTGATCCTCGGTTGCCATGGAATCCTGTTGCACGCTGATCGCTGAGAACAGGGCATTGCCGAAAATTCCAATCGCAAACTCCGGATATTTGCCCGTGGTGTTGCCGGTGTTTTCCGACGCCGTATCGAGCAGATTCTGAGCATTTTCGATCAGGCTGTCCAATAGAGCTTTCGGATCATTCGTTTGGTAAACTACCTTTTTGTTCGAAAAAACAGGGGATAGCTTGCCGGTCGTGCTGCGGATGGCGCGGGCAGGGTCTTGAGGCCGGTAGGATACCTCCAGTTCCCGGTCCAATTCCTGGCTGTTAGATAGCTTAACCAGAACCTCTTTGCCCTGAACAGAAATGGTGTCAATGCCGATTTCGAAAGGTACGTCTCCGTCCTTGCCCATGACCTTAATATCTTCCGTATTAGGAACATGCGAGGGATCTAGCGTCACGCTGTACGTAATGGCAATCGTTCTGGCATCCGTGAACGCCAGCGACGGGGCAGCTAACTCGGAATTAACGGGTGGCGTGCCGGGATTCGTGGTTCCGCCACCGCCGCTGCTACCACCGCTACCACTGTTGCTGCCTGTGCTGCCGGAAGTTGCAGGAGGCGTGGTCGGAGCCGGGGTTTGCGGCTCGACGGGTTCTTTCTCTTCGCCTTCGGATGGAGACGGGGCCTGACTTTTCAATTCCTCCGCCTTCGTCATGAATTTGGCAGCAACTTGAGCGACGGCTTGCCGATCTGCTCCACCGGTAGGATCAAAGTTTCCATTGCCGAGACCATTGATCAATTTTAGTTCTACCGCCGCGGCGACGGAATCTTTGGCATACCAAGAAATCTTGTCGGCATCGTTGAATTTAAGATCCGCTCCTTTTCCGGCGGCGTCCACACCCAATGCACGCACAAAAAGAACGGCCATATCTTGGCGGGTTAAATTCTCGCCGTTGCCGAATTTTCCGTCCCCCTGGCCATTGATAAGACCCGCTTTGACGGCGGCTTCCACCGCTTCGTAGGCATAGTGCGTGGCAGGTACGTCGCTGAACGTTGCGCTAGCCGGCGCGGAGTCCATATCCAGGTTCAGGGCTTTAGCCAAAATGATCGCGAAATCCTGGCGCTCGATTTTCCCCGTCGGGTCGAACTTGCCGTTGCCTTTCCCGTTGATGATGCCCTGTTCGGCGAGCTGATTGATCGCGTCTTTGGCATAGGATCCGTCAATGTCAGTCAGGGTTACGGCTGCCGACGCCGGAAGCGCGCAGGCGCTAAGCAACGCGGCGGTGGTCATCACTTTTAGTACTAGTTTCTTGTTCAAACAATTTCCTCCTAAATGATTATTCGAGGTAACCCTAGCTGAGCACTCTGAAAAATGTACTTATATCATAATGGATGAGCAAATCATTTGTAATTATATTTTTTTAAAATTGTCTATTAAAAAATTGAGAGAATTCGAATGGCAGAGATGCGAAGGATTCAAAACGAACCTACGCCCAGGCCCCTGCATAGCATATAGCACCATTTGGGAAGCAGAGAAGGGCGTGATCCGGTCATGGGAATTCAGCTCACGGCAATTCATTACGTTTATTTGGCGTTTATTGTGTTTATTCTGGCGCTGCTGATCAGGCGGCGCGATACGACGATGATATGCGTGGCGGGCATTTTTCTGCTGGGGCTGCTCGCGACGGAGACGCTGGGCGGCTCGGTTTCCGGAGTCTTCAATTCATTTATCTACGCTACCAAGGAACTGATGGGGACGATTATGATCATTTCCATTATCGTAGCCATGAGCCGCGTACTGATCATCACGGGTATTAATGAAACGATGGTGGCGCCATTGACCCGGTTTATCCGAACCCCGTCGGTCGCCTTTTGGGGGATCGGGTTAATCATGATGGTGACTTCGTTTTTCTTCTGGCCTTCGCCGGCCGTCGCTTTGATCGGAGCGGTGCTGCTGCCCGTGGCGCTTCGCGTCGGTCTTCCCGCGCTCGGGGCGGCTGTGGCGATGAATCTGTTTGGGCACGGAATCGCGCTTTCCGGCGACTATATTATTCAGGGCGCGCCGAAACTGACGGCGGATGCGGCGGGACTCCCGGTTAGCGAGGTCATGGCCGCAAGCGTGCCCTTAGTTGTGGTCATGGGGCTGGTAACCACCGTTACGGCGTTTTGGCTCATGCGCAGGGATTTGAAGCGGGGGACATGGAGGGACGGGCTCGTCACGGAAAATTCCGCCTCCGCGTTGCTTTCCCTCAATATCCGGATCGAGGAGCGTGCGGTGATATCGCCGGGCACCAGAAAAATATTGGCGGTTCTCATTCCGCTCCTGTTTCTGGCCGACGTAGTCGCGATGTTTTGGCTGAACCTGCAGGGCGGGGACGCGACGGCACTCGTTGGAGGGACCGCCGTGCTGATATTGATTGCCGTCACTTTGCTGGCTCACCGGAACCGGGGACCTGAACAAGTGACGTCTTATATGATCGACGGATTCGTTTTCGGATTTAAAGTGTTCGGTCCGGTCATTCCCATCGCCGCGTTCTTTTATTTGGGCGACGCGGCGTTTACGGATCTTTTCGGCAAGGTGCTTCCGGAAGCCTCGCACGGGATCGTCAACGACCTCGGGGTTGCGCTCGCGAACAGCGTCCCGCTGAACGGCGCGGTGGGGGCCGTGACGTTGACCGTGACCGGCGCGATCACCGGCCTCGACGGCTCCGGCTTCTCCGGCATCTCCCTCGCCGGTTCGATCGCCCAACTGTTCGCGGCCGCTACGCATTCCGGTGCCGCGACGCTGACGGCGCTCGGGCAGATCGCCGCCATCTGGGTCGGCGGCGGCACGCTGATCCCGTGGGCGCTCATCCCCGCCGCGGCCATATGCGGCGTCAGCCCGTTCGAGCTGGCGCGCCGCAACCTGAAGCCGGTGCTGATCGGCCTCGGCGTGACGACGGTCGTCACGATGTTCCTGCTGTAGCGGCGGTGCTCCTCTCGGAAATAGCGGGATTTTCTCCCGGTAATTTGGTGACGAAGGCACGAGAAGCAGAAATAGCGGGAAAAGCTCCCTCTATTTCTGCCGTTTGAGGACAAATATCCGCATTTCGGTCATATTAGTGGGAGGTTTTCCTGCTATTTTGGTAAATCAAACTAAAGTGAGTAAATCAACGGGAGAAAATCCCGTTAATCCCGGTACTGCTGTTGCTTATCCCGACATTGTAACTCCTATCGTCAATTAAAGTAATCAAGTACCCCATGAGCCAGTGCATACCGCACGACTCTTTGGCCCTTTCCGCCGTAGGAGGGGAGCAGCCAACCTTTATTGCACATGTTCCGCAGTATTTTTACCGCCGTTTTATGATCGACGCCAAAGTGCAGCACCACGTCTTTTGGGCGAATCTGCCCGTCCGTCTGAACCGCAAGACGTATCAGTTCCTTTTCGGCGAAAATAGCGCGGTCCTTCGGTGCTTGTTCAGCCTGATGCCTGCTTAGCACCATTCGCAGCAAGGAAATGCATAGCTCCGGCCGTTGTTCCACGTCGTCGTAAGCAAACGAGATGACAGGATTACCCATTGCATACAGAAAAGTTTCGCGATTCAGTTCCAGGCTGTATTTATGCCGGTCCATTTCCCGCACGTGGGACGCATACCCTTTGATTTCAATGAGCAGCTTCACGTACCCCGGCATCCAGGCGAAATCCGCAAAGTACGGCCTACCGCGCCAATCGGTTATTTCATATTCAGGGTGAAGATGCGTGAAGTTGCCGCGAAGCGGCCACCAAACTTGCCGCAGGAACAACTTCTCGGCGTGGAGGTGACCTCTCTCCAAACGCCCCCGACGTTCCCCGGTTCTGCGGGACAAATGGTCCTGGAGCCAATCCGCATGCATATCCTCAAAACTCATCCAACTCATCCTTTCGTAAAAAATAAAAACGTCCCGCCGCACTCCTAAGAGTGTAACGGGACGTTCTTCGCCTCTGTTAGGTCAAGTATATGTTAATTTTTAGGATATGGCTAGAGAAAATAGCATGAAAATCAACGTAGCAGGAAAATCTCCCGTTATTTTTGTACAAAAGAGTAGTTCGGCAAAAATAACAGGAAAACCTCCGCTTAATTCAACGGTTTAGAGCCCGATAAGCTCATTTTAACCAAATTAGCAGGAGGTTTTCCGTCTAAATGAGGATCTCGGACAAAGTAGAGGAAAATAACGGGAGGATTTCCCTCTAAATCATGATTGGCAATTCGGGCAGGATTCCTTCGGCCTCACGCAAACCCGCCGTTCACCCGGATCGTCTGGCCGGTAATCCAGCGCGCTTCCTCGCCGGCAAGGAACAGGACGGCGCCGGTGACATCGCCGGTTTCGCCCAAGCGGTGGAAAGCGTTCATGCCGGCAATGGCCTCGAGCTGGGCCTCGGACTTCCCGTTCATGAACAGCTCCGTATTCACCGGTCCCGGGGCAACGGCGTTGATGGTGATGCCCTTCGGCCCGAGCTCTTTAGCAAGCTGGCGGGTGAACTGCTCCACCGCGCCCTTCGTACCTGCGTACGCGCTATAGGCGGGAAACATCATCCCGGCGACGGAGGTGGAGAAATTGACGATGCTTCCGCCCGGCGACAGGTGAAGGGCCGCTTGCTGAATGGCAAAAAAGGTCCCTTTCACATTCACCGCGAACATCCGGTCAAATTCCTCTTCCGTGAATTCGCCGATCGGCTTGGTGATCATGATACCGGCGTTGTTCACCAGCACGTCCAGCCGTCCAAACGCGGCCAGCGCTTCGCTGAACAGCCGTTCCACCTCGGCGACCCGGCTGATGTCGGCCCGGATGGCCACGGCTTCGCCGCCGCGCGCTTGAATCCCCGAAACAACATCTTTGGCATCCTCGCGGTTGCCCGCATAATTCACGACGACCTTGGCTCCTTCCGCGGCGAATTGCTCGGCAACGGCCCGCCCGATACCGCGTGAAGCTCCCGTTACTAAAACGACTTTATCTTTATAATTACTGCTCATTTTAACAACACCTCTCATCAACTGTTTTTTCGTACGGAATACTGACAGCTATAGACTATAACCTTCGGAAAGCCCGCACAAGAAGGCACTTTAATCTCCGATAGTTACTTTGAAGTAAGAAATTAAACCCCGAATATGAAAAATTCCATCTTTTCGATCTCATCGGATGTGGTAGCATGGGAAGAAAAAGGGATTTTTACCGGAGATGAGAGGAGAAAACGACATCGCATGCTGTTTCCAGATATATTGCGTACCGACCCGGCTTACAACGAGGAAGATATCGATTGCTATATTCATGTAGCCACGACGATTCAGGCGATCGGCGGCAAATGGAAGATGCTGATTCTTTGGCATCTGGAGGAAGGGCCGCGGCGGTACAACGAGCTACGCCGTTTAATTCCCGGGGTTTCCCAGAAAGTATTGACTCAGCAGCTTAAGGAGCTGGAGCAGGATGGCTTGGTCCGGCGGGAGGTATATCCCGAAATGCCGCCGCGGGTGGAGTACATCATGACCGAGTACGGAAACACGTTGGGCCCCATCTTTGACACGATGTACGAGTGGGGTGTCATTCACCGTCAGCGCCAGTCCAAAGAAAACGAAGGGAACACCGAACGCTCTTGATAGGGCTTCGGAATAAACGGTAATGCAACCATCCTAAAGGAGGATTACCGTGATTCATTCCGCAAAAAAAGAACCTAATCATCTGAACGGCGCAGACGGACTGCGCGCTTTGGCCTGTCTCGGGGTCATTTTCCATCATCTGTCGCAGACGTTGCAGGTGCAGCAGCAAACGGCCGCGATTCAGGAGATGCACTCGTTTATGATGATGGGCAGCATCGGCGTGAGTATTTTTTTCGTCCTGAGCGGTTATTTGCTGTCCTACCCTTTCTGGAGGCAATACCTTCAAGGCGGGGAATTCCCGAGCATCAGGCAGTACGCGCTGCGCAGAGCCGCCCGAATTATGCCGGGCTATTACATCGCCTTGGCGGTCGGCGTCATTTGGGTCCTGGCATTGAACATTCCCGTCGAACATTTCTGGCTCCGCACCCTAACCGGTTTTACCTTCACCTCGGGATTTCATTACATCACCTTTTTTCCTTCGGAAATGGACGGCCCCCTATGGTCGATCGGCTTCGAGGTATTCAGCTATATTCTTATGCCGCTGTTCATGTACGGGCTGTTCCGTTGGTTTCGAAAAAAACGTTCCTTCCCGGCGGCACTCATGTATTGGGCAGGCGTGCTGCTTCTGATTTTTGCGGGCAACGTGCTCATTCACCGTTTTTTCACGCCGGATGATATCATGCGAAGCTGGAACTACGGGAATATCGGTGGCGCAAAATACTGGATGCCGAATTACAACCCGGTCGGGTTCTTCGGGCATTTTGCGATCGGGATCCTGGCCTCCGGCGTGCTGGTCCGTATACAGCAAGGGAAGCGGACGGAGGCGCTGCGTGCGAAGGGGCTGTTCGATGCGCTGAGCGCGGCAAGCCTCCTCGGGGCCGGCCTGTTCATCTGGTTTGCCCGTCATGCGCCCGAATTTAGCATCAGCCTGCAAAATCAGCCGTATTTCTTTCCGTTTCTCACGGTGCTCTTCGGCGGGTTCCTTTTGTTTGCCCCGTTTTCCCGGTGGATCGGAAGAGGCCTGGATAATCCGTTTTTCCGATATACGGCCAAAGTGTCCTTCGGGCTTTATATTTGGCATGCTATGATCATTACGCTCGTACGGATGTATTGGATCAAGGATTTCCATTTTGCGGGGATTACCACTTTGAACCGGTGGGTGCTGATCTCTCTGGGCGTGATAGCCGCGTCATATGCGGTGGCATCGCTATCGTATTTTCTCATCGAAAAGCCGATTTTGGACCTGTCCAAAAGATATCGGCCCCGATCGAGCGGTCAAAAAAAGACAACCCGAAAAAAAGCAGCTTAATTGTTTGGCATAATGTGGTATCATGGAGACAAATTCATGAATGAGGTGGTTTTTTCTTGATCGGAAGAAGTGGAAATCCAACATTAAGAGAGAATACTTTTGAACGGCCGGAATATGCGTCCGGAATGAACACGATGACGATTGAAGGGACCGTAAACAAATCGTTTATCACCCTCGTCATTCTTTTGGCCAGCGCCTTCGGGACCTGGATGCTGTACTTTGACAATTACAATGTGCTTCCGATGGCGATCGGCGGGGCGATCCTCGGCTTTATTCTCGCGCTGATCGTAAGCTTTGTGCCGAAAGCGGCGCCTACGCTGGTTCCGATTTATGCGATTGCGGAAGGGATGTTTCTCGGGGCCATTTCCGCGCAATACGAAACACTGCTGAATGGCATCGTAATGCAAGCATCCTTGCTTACCATGGGCGTCTTTTTCGCCCTGCTGATTGCTTACAAAACGAGACTCATCAAAGCAACGGAAAACTTTAAGCTCGGAGTGTTCGCCGCTACGGGCGGGGTCGCGATTCTTTACCTCTTAAGCTTCGTCTTGGGACTGTTCGGCGTTCAAATTCCGTATCTGCATGACAGCAGCTGGATCGGCATCGGAATTTCGGTGGTGATCGTGATCATCGCGGCGCTCAATCTGGTGCTGGATTTCGATTTTATCGAGAGCGGTGCGGAACGGGGCGCTCCCAAATACATGGAGTGGTACGGCGCTTTCGGTCTGATGGTCACCTTGGTGTGGCTGTATCTGGAAATGCTGCGCCTGCTTGCCAAACTGGCAAGCCGGGACTAATCCGATTCCGGACAAATTCAAGCGAGTCAAAAAAGGCCGACGGGAAACTCCCGTCGGCCTTTTTCCATGCTAAAGATTTGCGGAGCGGGGTCGAGGTTTGCCCCTGTAAAGCAGACGCCAGACATATTCCAACGGGCCGATATGGAATCGGCGTAGCCACAAGGCGCTGAGGCCGATTTGGACAGCGTAGATCAACAAGGCGACCGCGGTTGTTTGCCATAATGTCATGGAGCCGAACAAACCGAAACCGTAGCTGTAAAAAACCAGGCTGCACAGAACCGACTGCAGAATATACATACTGAAACCGATTCGACCGGGGTTGCACAGAAACGCAAGCCGGTTGCCCGAACACTGGAACGCAAGCGCGAACCAACAAACGTATGCCAGCATGAGTAACGGCGCACCTATGAACATGGCCGTGATATCAAAGTAAGAGCCCTTAGACGGGAACAGCAACGGGGAAAGTTCCAGCAACAGCCCGAGAGCGCCTCCGATGGATCCGAGCCGGATCAGAAACGTTTTGCGCTCGGGCACCCGGCTGAGCAGCTCTTTTTTGGCAAAATAACTGCCGAGCAAAAAAGCTCCTAATACTTGCGGAAAAAAAAGAATCATGTTGAAAAAGCTAGCCTGGTAGTCGACGATTCGTTTGTTCAGGATTTCGGCAAAGGTGCCTGTGCCGTAAATCCGCCGGTCCGCCTCTTGGTATTGCATGATCATTTGCGCGGTATCGGACACCGAAGCATCGCCGAAGCTTTGCCCGTTATCTCCACCGATTCCGGGTCCCAACGCCGTCAAGGCCGTCATCAGCAGAGGGACAAGCAGCGTCAGCGCGATCGACCATCCCAGAATCGTTTTGGGGCTGCGCCGGATGAACGGTAGCAGCAATAGGCCAAGTAAGGCATAGGTGGTCAGGATATCGCCGTACCAGATCAGCGTGCCGTGAAGAACGCCGAAAAGCAGCAAGGCCAACATACGACGGGTAAACAGCGGGACAAACCGCTTTTTTTCGGATTGTGTACGTCGGTACAGCAGAACCGCCCCATATCCGAATAAGAAAGAGAACAGAAGCATAAATTTCGTTTCGACGAACAGGTCGATCAAAAATTCGATGGTCCGATTCAGCGGACCCTCCACGGGAAGGCCCCCCAGACTGATTGTCATAAGCGATTCATTGAAAAAGTTCACGTTGACCAGCAATATCCCCAACAGGGCCAGCCCCCGCAGGCCGTCAAGCGCTCCGATTCGTTTCATGATCTTCCCTCCAAAACTTCAAGCTATAGAAAGGATAGGTAACAATCTTAAAGAATTCATAATCGGAAGCTTTATACTTTTGTTATGATTTTAAGTTAAGATGAAACATCGAGATGTGAGTTCGTACCTCTGGAAAGGGTGGGATGTATGTCTGGGACGACGGTATTGATTGTTGATAATGAGGCGGACATCGTGTCCTTTATCCGTGATGCCCTGGAGGATGAAGGTTACGAGGTACTGACCGCCTACAGTGGAGCGGAGGCCTTGGAGCAAGCGAAAAAAAAGCCGCAGTTGGTGCTGCTTGACATTATGATGGACGATATGGACGGATTCGAGGTGTGCCAAAGCATCCGGCCGATGCTACAGGGGCCGATTATTTTTCTAAGCGCATGCCAAGAGGAGGCGGACCGTATCAAGGGGCTGGTGGTCGGTGGAGACGACTATCTGGTTAAGCCTTTCAGCTTGTCCGAATTGAAGGCAAGGGTTCATGCCCATTTGCGCAGGGAACGCCGGAAGGCGGATAATCGCGAAACGGAAATTCTCAGGTTTGGCGATTTGACCATCGACTTCAACCGGCGATCCGTACGTATTCGCGGGCAGGAGATCCAACTGACGGCGAAACAATTCGACATCGTCTGGCTGTTGGCGATCAACGAGGGCCATGTTTTGTCGAGGGACCATATATACGAGAAGGTATGGGGCCTGGAGGCGGATGGAGAGGACACCACCGTGACCGAGCATATCAAAAAAATCCGTTCACGGTTTCAGGACGTATCGCCGGAAGAAAGCTATATCCGGACCGTGTGGGGAGTAGGTTACAAATGGACATAAAACCCGTATCCATGCGCAGACGGCTCCACCGCATGATCATTTGGATTTTGTTACTAAGTCTGATCTCCACGGCTGTAACCTGGTTAATGATGCTATGGGCCGGGCAATCCCGGGTGAATTCAGAAAATTATTACGAGCAGATGATTCCGGGTATCGAGAAGCAAATAGAGAGGGGTGGCTCCCGGATACTATCGCCTGCCGCGCAGCCGGATCTGGATCGCATCGTCCCCGCCGAAGGGATTACATACAAAGTCGTTGATTCGGAGGGAACGTATCTTTACGGGACTTTCGCCGACGTTTCCCCTGAGCCGGCGGACCGGCTGCTTCGGCGCTTGAATACGGTGACGGGGGGACCGAATCATCATTTTGTCCATCATATTCCCATTCTTGACGAAGACCATCAATGGCGTGGCGCTGTATTGCTTTACTATAAGCTGAGGCTGACGCCGGTCCGCGCTTCCGATTCATTGCTGGTAAAGGCGGGCGTACCGCTTTTTTTAAGTGTTCCGTTTTTGTACATTATTTTGTACACCTTGCTGCTTGTCCGCAGATTTCACCGGGAAATCAAAGATTCGCTGGATCAACTGATGACGGCGACGCGTCATATCCGGCACAGAGATTTGGAATTTACGCTGACCGACAACGGAACGATCACGGAGATCCGAGAATTGAGCGAGGCGTTCGAGCTGATGCGCAAAGAGCTGGCTGAGTCGCTACAGCGGGAATGGAGGCTTCAAAAGGAGCGGAGGGAGATGATTGCCGCGCTTGCCCACGATATCAGAACCCCACTTACGATTATCCAAGGACATGTTGAGGGGTTGGAGGAAGCAAAAACGAGAAACGCCGACCGGTTCGAAAACTATTTGAAAGTGATTAAAAACAACGTGCAACGGGCCGTCAAACTCGTCAGGGATTTAAATCAAACCGCGGTCCTGGAGCAGGAATCTTTTCAACTCTCCAAGATCCGCTTCGATCCGGTGGAGTTTATGGAGGAGAAAAGAACCGAGTACGTCACCTGGTGCCGAAAAAAGAAAACCGTGCTCATCTACGGCTTGCAGGATGAAAGGCCGCCTTTGAGCCGGGAGTTGCTCCATGCAGATCCGGACCGGCTTTCCCAGGTGTTGGACAATTTATTGGCGAACAGTCTCCGATTTGCGGAACAGGGGGAAATTCGGCTCGAGGCCATCGTGACCCGACAGCACCTTGAAATTACCGTAGCAGATAACGGGCCCGGCTTCGAACCTGGGAAGGAATCCCGGGTGTTCGATGCTTTTTATCAGGCATCGGGAGGGAAAAACCGCAGCAGCGGGCATGCGGGACTTGGCTTATATATCGCAAAATCGATTGTCGTCAAACACGGCGGGGAAATTTGGGCGGCCCAGGGGAAAAGCGGCGGCGCGGCAGTATGCATCCGGATTCCGCTGGAGCTTCCTTCGGAGGCGGGACTGACATCCGCGACGAATCCATAACAAAAAGGCTGACGGGAATGTTTCATTCCCGCCGGCCTTTTTTCATGTCCAAAGCTTATCCGATTTCTTTGACTCCGGCCACTTCATAAGTAAAGAGTTCACTGCCGAGAATCGGGGATTCCTTCTTCGCTTCGCCTTCCGCTGCCTCCGAACCGGCGCTTGGTCGTTGGTGCGCGGCTTTAAAAGCATCGCTGTCTTTCCACGCATGAAAGTCCTCGATCGATTCCCAGTACGTGTTGACGTTCAGTTCATCATAATCCGTCAGGTTCTGGGTGAGCAATACTTCCACCTTGATAATGCCTTTGGAAGCATCCAACGGACCCGGCGCCGTGAAACGGGGGGCCATCGCCGCGGCCATGCCTTTTTTCACCTTAATCCGGTTGGTTACCACGATCATGTCGAACAGCTCCTTCCACAGAATAAGAATGGTCATCAAAAATGCTTCATAACGGTGCCGAACTTCATGACTAGTATAGTGTTTTTGCGGGCGGAATAAAAGTTTGCCGGCATGGTCGGCTTATTTTTTGCCCAATACAAACTCGGTGACCGGCTTCACGGCCTGATCAAGCCCTTGCGTGAGATTGGAAACCGGAAGCTGCAGCTTTTGGACGATTCCCAGACCGAGAACCGCCAACAGCAATCCCGCAAATACCGCCAATTCCCTTCATTGTTTTTTCCGAATCAGGGAAGGGACTTCGATCCAAGCGAGGAAGATCGTAAGGATGACAACAAACAGGAACATGGTTTATGCGCTCCTTTTTTTGAACGGCTTTTTTACCAAGTAAACGAGCAGCAAAAGCAACGGGATCAGGAAGGTGAAAGCGAAGTCCACCGGAATGATCGTCTTACTGAAATTGGACAATTGAACGTTATTGGAAAAGAGTAGCGTGGACAGCAGCATGATCATTAATCCCATCGGCAGAATGAATGGCTTGTGTTCTTTTAATCCAAACCATTGTTTTAAGCCCTGAATAGCGGCATAGAAAAAGATTCCCGTTTTAAGAAAAGCGCCGAATACCCAGAGTCCAAGAACCAGGGCTTCAAATTCGATCGAGAAATTGGCCGATGGAGATGGCCTGGACCATTTCGAGGGTGGGGAATTTGATGTTTTTTACACTTTCGGGGCCGAATATCGCCACTACGGTAATATTTACAAGGATAAAGAAAAAATTGACGAAGAAGATCCCTCCGAATACCGCCGGTTTGATTCGATGTTGTTTCCCGAGCAACGGTAAAATCATCGCCATCCAGGCCAGTTCGCTCCAGCGGGTAGCCGTCGGAAGCATGGAGAGGGTCATCTTCCCGAAATCCGTTTCCCATGCCGGAACAATATTCGAGGCGTGGGCTTGAGGGAGAGCCATAGCGGTAAGCAGCAGAACCCCGGCAAAAATGAGAGGGACCAGCACAGTAGCGCAGAGCCCCAGGACCTCCAGTCCCATATACATCACGTAAGCGACAATGATAATAAGTCCAAGGCCGATCACTTCCACCGGGGTATGGAAAAAGAACCGGGTAGACAGAAAATCGACGAAGACTCTCACGGTAATGGCAGTTTGAAGCGTAAAATAACCGATATAAAGAAGACCTACCGGCTTTCCCGGCAATTTGCCGAGGATGGAACAGCTGTACTCGATCAAGGATTGGTCCGGATATTTTTTCCACAAAAACAGAAATGCAAGAGCGTAAACGAGTTGAACAGGAATGCCTAGAAAGAGCGCGGGAACGATGTCCTGGTTACTGGATAGCTCATTAAAAAACGGATTGGATACAAGGTTGATGATAAAGCGGCTGCACACAAACAGCCAGAATACCTGGTGCAGAGCGATTGTAGTCTTTTCCATAGGATCTCCTTGGCTTTATTCAATGGCTTTACCCGATTTTGACGTCATTCCCACGCGCCGTATTTTGCTTTTTACCGTTACGCTGACTTCCATTTTCGAAAAGTGCTCCGGCCAGTTCTCTTCATACTTCTGTTTCCAAAGCTTGGGGTAGCGGGTGTGTATGGCATTGGCGAATTGAAGAATATCGGCTTTCAAGGTTTGGCACTTCTTAATCGTCATCATGATGCGCTCTTCAATTTCCTTGTTTTGGAGATCCTCCAGTTTTTTGACCGTATCCGGTTTGGAGATGTCCATATTTTTGCAGGTAATTTCGGAAATCGAAGCTTCCTCGTCAACATTAATGTTTATTTTGATTTCTCCGTCCCGAATGACGGGGGTGACCTTCGATTTGGTACGTTCGATGAAAAGTGAAATCTTATCTTCCTTATCGTCGGGACAAGAAATGACTACGGTACCTCCGCTTAATCGTCCTGTAATCCATAACAGTCCCCGGCTTTCGGCATCGCTCAAGTAACCGGCGAGCTTGTCGGTTTGGAATGCCGCGGTTCCGGTCAGGCGAAGCTGGTTTTTATTTTTCGAATTATTCGACGGATTGCCCGAATCCTCTTCCTCACCGGCCGCCGCTTCATCAACCAGCTCCAGCTTGGACGCGAAAGCCGCTCCGGATTTGCCGGTAAGCGTAGCAAGGAAATCTTTTTGCTGGGCGACGACCGCCGAGGAGGAGTGTTGAAACTCTTGGATCATCTCCACGATTCCCAATGCGGGGATATTTTCCTGCCCGAGCGAGGCAGACAAAATGTCCTTTGCGGTTTTGGGCGTGACGATCATCCAGAACGTCCTGCGAAGCTCGGGGGCGCGCTCCAGGTAATCGTTGATGGGGCGAAGCCCGGCTCTTGCCATTCGTTCGCCGATAATAACGACTCGGGTATGGCCGTAAAATAAACGGCGCGGGGAGATTTCGGCAAATTTTCGCATCGCATCCGTTACGGACACGCCCTTGGATGACAAGGTCAATACGGGAGGGCTAGATCCGCCGCCTTCCTTTTTCAGGCCGGAAGGATTGACGATTTGTGCTGTAAGCAGTATCGGTTCCGGTCCGGGGATCAGATCGATTCCCAGGCCGGCTACGATGGCAAGCTTCTCCACTTCGGAACGGTCCCAGCATCCCGTTGTTACGACGAGAAGAATAAGGAGACCCAACGGAAGACAGCGGAGGTATGAAGAGCGGATAAGGAATCGACACGGATTCTGTTTCTGCAAAATGCTCATCCTTTCAGGATTGAGGATCGGGCCGTGAATGATTTTGCCTCCGGGCATCTTCGGGTTGGAGCAGACCGGGCCTACGTTTCATCAACCACCAGGGCACCCGGAAAAATACATCCTTCATATCCTTCCGACGAAACGGTGCAATCGGAGCAAAATAGGGAACCCCGAAGGACTTCAAGGAACAGACGTGGATCAAAATCGCGAGGAATGCGAGCGCAATGCCGTAAAACCCGAACACCGCCGCCAAGACCATCATTGGGAACCGCAGCATCCGCACGGTGATGGCCATATTAAAACCGGGAATCGCAAAGGAGGAGATGGCGGTCAGGGATACGATGATGACCATGGCGGACGATACGATACCCGCACGTACCGCGGCTTCTCCAATAACTAAAGCGCCGACGATGCTTACCGCTTGCCCGACGGTCTTTGGCAACCGCACCCCGGCTTCCCGGAGCGCTTCGAACGCGATTTCCATCAGCAAGGCTTCGACGAATGCCGGGAACGGGATTCCTTCGCGGGCGGCGGCAATGCTGATCAGAAGCGAGGTCGGAACCATTTCCTGATGATAGGTGGTAGCGGCAATATAGATGGAAGGCAAACTCAAGGCGATCAGCATAAAAAGAAACCGGATGCCGCGAATCAATGAAGCAAAGTAGAAACGCTCGTAGTAGTCCTCGCTAGATTGCAGGAACTGGACGAATACGGTTGGCGCGATTAGAGCGAACGGCGTTCCGTCAACGAGAATAACGACGCGCCCTTCGAGCAATTCCGCAGCCGCCTTGTCCGGTCGTTCCGTATGGGCGATTTGCGGGAAAGGGGAAAACGGCTGGTCTTCGATCAACTCCTCGATATAGGCGCTTTCCAGGATGGAATCGACCTGAATGCCCTGAAGCCGGCGCCTGACCTCGTTCACGACATTTTCGTCGGCGATGCCGTGAATATGGGCGAGGACCACATCGGTCTTGGTCAGTCTTCCGATCTTGAGCGTCTCCATTTTTAACTCCGGCGTTTTAATGATCCGCCGGAGCAGGGCCGAGCCGACCCGGATGTTTTCCGTAAAGCCTTGACGCGGTCCGCGAATGACGGCTTCCGTTTCCGGTTCGGTCACGCTTCTCATTTGTTCGCCGCGGGTGCTGATGGCCAGCGAGCCGTCGGTACCGTCGATCAAAACGATGCAAAATCCGGTAAGAATTTTATCCACGGAATCGTTGACGTCAACGGTTTCGTTAATGGAAGAGGTGTTTAGTAGAACATCGCGGACCATGGTGTAAACTTGTCCGGGGTTCAGGTTTCCGTCGGGCTGAAGCTTGCGGGCTTCCTGCATCAAGGGCTGCAATATAATTTCGTCAATCAAGGCCCGGTCGACCGTCCCGTCCAGCCAGATCACCGCAGCGCGGTTTTTTTCCTCGCCGATGAAGAATTCCCGGTAAATTACATCGTCGCACTTATTGAGTATGCTTTTAAATGTGGCGATATTTTCGGATAAGGATTTGCTCATCGGCCATTTCCCGGCCGGCTGTGCGGCATTTCCCTGCTCTTGCGTTTGTCCGGACTGCCGGCTTGGCCGAAATTGATGCATCAAAACGGAACGGAGAAAAGAACCCAAATGTTTTCTTCGCATAAGGCGTTCCTCCTTTCGCGGGCAGAATCCGGGTACATTATAGTTTGGTTCCAGGTAATGGGAAGTATGCATCATTTGACAGGAGGGATTCACGGATTCGGCCATGTTCTTGCTTGTGTTCATATTAAAAATTTGGGACAATAGAACAGATTGATTCGATCATAGAAAGAGGCAGCGCAAATGAATAAACCATCCGTTTATGGATTGACTTTAGATCAGCTCGGCGACTGGCTGGAAGAGCATGGCCAAAAGAAATCACGGGCTTTGCAAGTGTGGAACGGGCTTTATCGGCAACGCGTGACGGAATTTCACGCGATCGAAGACGTAAAGCCGGAAGTGGCGGACTTATTGAAGGAGCATTTTGCCGTGGAGACGCTCGGTTTGCATACCAAGCAGCAATCGGCGGACGGGACGGTCAAGTTTCTGTTCAAGCTGACGGACGGAAACCTGATCGAAACGGTGCTGATGAGACACAAGTTCGGGCTTTCCGTTTGCGTGACGACACAGGTCGGCTGTAACATCGGCTGCAGCTTCTGTGCCAGCGGTCTGCTGAAGAAAAGCCGCGACTTGACGGCAGGAGAAATCACGGAGCAGCTCATGAAGGTGCAGTTGTTCTTGGATGAGGCGGGAAAAGGGGAACTCGTCAGCCATATCGTCGTTATGGGCATCGGCGAACCGTTCGACAATTTCACGCATCTGGTGAACTTCCTGCGGACCGTGATGGATCCCAAAGGGCTCGCGATCGGCCCAAGACATATTACCGTATCGACCAGCGGACTCGCGGACAAAATCCGGGAATTCGCGGATCTCAATCTGCGGGTGAATCTGGCGGTTTCGCTGCATGCGCCGAACAATGAGCTGCGAACGCGGATCATGAAGATCAATAAAGCGATTCCGATCGAGAAATTGATGCCGGCCATCGATTATTTTATGGAGAAAACGAACCAGCGGGTGACGCTGGAGTATATTTTGCTGCGGGAGGTCAACGACCAGCGCGAGCATGCGTTGGAGCTGGCGGAGCTGATCGGGGACCGGAGACCATCGGTGAACGTGAACCTGATCCCGTACAATCCGGTCGACGAACACAGCCAGTATCAGCGTAGCGATCAAGAGGCGATAACCGGCTTCTACGACGAGCTCAAAAAGCAAAACGTCAGCGTCAGCGTCCGGCTGGAGCACGGAACGGACATCGATGCCGCCTGCGGCCAGCTCAGAAGCAAACAGATCAAGAAGATGGAAAAAACGCTATCGTAACTTGCAACCATGCATAAGACTGCCCCGGAAGCATTGCTTCCGCAGGGCAGTTTTTTTGATGCGAGGGCAAGTACAATACAGTAGCGGATTTTATCCCTACCCAGACTTTCCGCATGAAGATAAGATTTGTGTAAACGCTTTTTTATAGGGAGGAAGGAAAATGAAGCTGCATTTTGCCGGGGACGTGTCCGATCTTATGCCAGGAATCCGGGCGCTGTCGAAGGAGCTTTCGTTTACCGAGGCGTCCGACGGGCAGACGGTACAGGTGCAACCGTCCGACAGAACGTTGGAAGTGGGGATGGAGGAAGGAACGGCATACATCCGCTATGGACGAAAGCATCAATTTTTCCGCGGGCTCGGTTTGCTGGTGCAGTATGGGCGAAACGGAAGACCTTTTCATATAAAAGAGGAGCAGCATTTCGACACGATCGGGCCGATGTTCGATCTGTCCCGCAACGGCGTTCTGACGGTGGAAAGCTTCAAATTCATGCTGCGAAAAATGGCCTTAATGGGGTTGAATACGGTCATGCTCTATATGGAGGATACGTACGAGATTGAAGGCGAGCCTTATTTCGGTTATATGCGGGGCCGGTATTCGCAGGCCGAGCTCCGGGAAATCGACGATTATGCGGACCAGTTCGGGATCGAGGCTTTTCCGAGCATTCAGACGCTGGCGCATTTGGAGGAATTCCTGAAATGGGAAGCCGCCGCGAAATACAAGGACACGAAGGGCGCGCTGCTGGTCGGCGACGAGGCCGTGGAACGGCTGATCGGAGATATGCTGGACGCGGCGAGCGCTCCGTTTCGAAGCAGGAAGATACATATCGGGATGGACGAAGCCGAAGAGCTGGGCCGGGGAAAATATCTGGACCGGAACGGGTACCGGGACCGCTTTGAAATCATGACGGAGCATTTGGAGCGGGTGCTGGAAGCCGTGCGGCAACGCGGATTGAAGCCGATGATGTGGAGCGATATGTTCCTCAAATTCGCGTCCGCCGACGGAACCGAGCATTACGACGCGAACACGCCGATCCCGGAGGAGATGGCCCGCCGGATTCCTAAGGATGTCGACATGGTGTACTGGGATTACGCGCATCAGGAGCAGGAGGATTACGAAAAGCTGATCGCCAAGCATAAGCCGCTCGGCTGCAATCTCGTGTTTGCCGGCGCCGTATGGGTGTTCAATACCTTCGGGGTCAACTACGGTCTCTCGCTGAACGCGACAGATGCCGCTTTGCAGGTCTGCAAGAGAGAGGGTATCCGTGAGGTGTACGCGACCATGTGGGGGGACGACGGCATGGAGAGCAGCCCGTTCGGGGCGCTGCTCGGATTGCAGTTCTACGCGGAGCACGCTTATACCGCCGGGAACCCGTCTTGGGAGCAAGTGGCGGAGCGGGTCAAGTTCTGTACCGGCATCGAGGCGGAAACCTTCCTGAAGCTGAAGGATCTTGACGAGACGCCGGGAGCGGAGCCGGACAACCGGAAGCAAAGCAATCCTTCGAAATTCTTGCTTTATCAGGACGTGCTGCTTGGTCTGTTCGATAAGCAGATCGAAGGGCTGGAGCTGTCCGCCCATTATGAGAAGCTGGAGCGGGAGATCCGGGAGCGGCGCGTGCGGGACGCCGAGCTGGATTACTTGTTCGAGGTGCCCGAGAAGCTGTGCGCGGTGCTGAAGCGCAAAAGCGAGATCGGCATCGAACTGAAGCGGGCCTACGACGCGGGCGACCTCGGGGAACTGCGTCGGATCGCGACGGATGTGCTTCCGGCCATCGCGGAAGCGGTCCGCCAGCTGCGCGAGGCGCACCGGACGCAGTGGCTGCGCATGTTCAAGCCGTTCGGGTGGGAGGTGCTCGACATCCGCTATGGCGGGGTCGTCAACCGGCTCGACACGGCCACCGTCCGGCTGCTGGAATATGTGAACGGACGCGCCGCCCAGATCGAGGAGCTGGAGCAGGAGAGGCTTGTTTACAGCTCAGTCAATCGTTTCAACGGCAAAGGAGCGGGCTGGTGCAGTTATTACTATCGGATGGCTTCGCCGAACGTGTTTTTCCATGTGCTAAACCCGTTTTGAACTCGATTGGACAAAAAAGAGACCGGAACCGCTCCCTTACGGGAACGGCCCGGTCTTTTTGCCGCCAGTGCCGTTTTGCGCTAAAGCAGCTGCTTCCGCTTTTTCAAATAAACGTACAGAATCAGGCTCGCCAGGGAACAGAGCAGGGCGCACAGGCCGATGAAGCCGTAACCGGCCTGAAGGCCGCGCAATAATCCGATTTCCGCATCGCTGCCTCCCGCGAAAAGTTTTTTGATGCCGTCCGTGATTGCGCCGATCAAATAGTTGCCGATGACGCTGCCAAGGCCCATCAGCGTGACGATAAAGCTGATCACG
Source organism: Paenibacillus salivarius (assembly GCF_051307165.1). Lineage (NCBI taxonomy): Bacteria > Bacillati > Bacillota > Bacilli > Caryophanales > Paenibacillaceae > Paenibacillus > Paenibacillus salivarius. Next base: position 5,318,676 of record NZ_CP195592.1, on the reverse strand, counting down.
GTGTCGCTATCGTTCCGGTAGCGGTCGGCGATCAGGGCCATGACCGTCGGATAGACGGGAGCAATGCCGATCCCGGCAATCGCGAACAGCGCGGCTCCCGGCTCGCCCGCGACGATGGCGGCAAACGTGCAGATCCCCGTAAAACCCGAGAACAAGATGAGGGACAGCGTGAACCCGATGCGATCGGCAATCGGCCCCGCGACGAGCCGGGCAAACGTGAAGCAGAGGAAAAATGCCGATAACATGCCGGAGGCCGTCCCGGTGTTCCAGTGGTAGGCCTTTTCCAAAAAGTTGACGAGCCAGCCTCCGACCGCCATTTCCGAAATGACGCCGAAGGACAGAATGACCACAAGCAACCAGATGACCGGATCGCGCACCAGCGTTTTGACGGGAACGCGGTCTTCCGCGGCGGTCTCATTGGCCGGAAAACGGCCGAGCAGCGCGGGAACGGCGGGAATGAGCGACAGCAGAAGAATGATCAGGTACATGCCTCTCCAGTCCAGCGTATGCCCCCCGATCGTGAGCGTCATCAAACCCGTGGCGATCATCGGCGCGATGATCGAGCTGAGCCCGTAAAAGAAATGGGCCAGGTTCATCATCGTGCCCGTATTTTTCACGAAAATTTGCGCCGCGAGCACCGCCAGGGCGATCTCCAGCATCCCGTTTCCGATATACATCAGAAAATAGGAGCCGGACAGGGCCGGATACGAGCGGGAAAAGAACATCAATATCCCGGTTACCGCCATCAGAACAAAAGAGAGAATGCTTACCCATTTGACGCCCCATTTCCGCACGAGAAACGCGGTAAAGGAGCAGGCCAGCAAATAGCCTAACGAGTTGAGCGAGAGCAGCGTCCCGATCTGCATTTCGTCCAGATGGAAATCGGTCTGGATGCGCGGGATCGCAGGCCCTTTCACGTTTTCGGAAAACCCGAAAATAAAAAATCCGATAAAGACGGTCAGCATCGGAAATAAGTACGCGATTTTGCGTTTGGCTTTCGCCTGGTCTTGCTGAATCGTTGTCATGAGTCCTCCAGGAAACGTGTTGATAGGTCACGGCCGAAGCCGAGCAGGAAAAAGCGTAACACAAATCCATGGAGCGGACCATGCAACTTTTATATATATTTTATGTAAAAAATAAGGATCCCTCCGCCCGGCTGTCCGGAAAGAGGGATCCATTTCAGTGGTTGATATCGCATTTGTTCATAATAAACGAGATCTGATTTTCCAGGCGGTTGATGCGTTCCTGGGTACCTTTGTCTTCGGCCCCTTGACCCCGCAAAGCGGCCAGCTCTTGCTTGAGCTGGTGGAGATCGTCACCGGCATGGGCACAGTCGTAATTGCTTTCCAGATTGTCGAGCATAGATGTTATTCTCCTCCTTGTATGGGCGTGTTTCCCTCCGCTTAGTATGGAGAATAATTTTGCCGTTATTCAAGAGCGTTGCTTGCCCGAGCGTGCCCTTGAATCTTGTTGTTCGAGCCGGTCGGAAACTTAGGGGAGCTCTGTGCGCCAAATTTAAACGAGTTTTTTCCGGATCGCTCCCGAGATCAAGTCGATCAAGGTGATCATGACAATGATGCCGAGCAAAATAATGCCGACCCGGTCCCAATTCCGCGAACTCAGCGCGAATATCAGCGGAGTCCCGATCCCGCCGGCTCCGATGACGCCAAGGATCGTGGCGGAGCGGAGATTAATTTCAAACCGGTAAAGGATATACGACAGAAATCCGGGCAGCACCTGCGGCAGAACGGCGAAACGTACGATTTGCAAGCGTGTCGCTCCCGCGGCGATCAGCGCCTCGGACGGGCCGGTGTCGATCTGTTCGACCTCTTCGGAGAACAGTTTTCCGAGCATGCCGACGGAATGCAGCCCCAGCGCCAGCACCCCGGCAAAAGAACCGGGACCGACCGCCTTGATGAACAAAAGCGCCATGACGACTTCGGGAAACACGCGGATCAGGCTGAGCAGCACTTTGCCGGAACCCGAAGTAAACACGGATCGGCTCATGTTGGCCGCCGCCCAAAAGGCGAACGGGACGCAAATCACGGCCGAGATTAGCGTACCGAGGATGGAAATAGCGAGCGTATCCAGCAGGCCCCGCAGCAAATCCTCACCGTCCGGCAAGTAGACGTAATCCCAATCCGGAGAAAACAGGCCGGACAGAATCGCCTTCGTGACTTGACCGGCCGTTTCCTTGATGCCGGAATAAGGAATGCCGGCGAAGGCCCAAATGTAAATCACGCCTAGCACGGCATAAATGAGCCAGCGAAGACGGCTCTTTTTCGGTTTGGGTACGATGTCGTTCCATGTTTTGCTCATAACAATTTCTCCCGCAATTTCGTACTGAGGTAGTCGATGACGAGAACGACCGCCAGGGTAAACACGATGATCATGCACGTTTTGTCGTATTCGAAAAAGCCGAGCGTCACTTCGTAATAATGGCCGATCCCGCCGGCTCCCACCAAACCGAGAACCGCGGCAGCGCGCACATTGATTTCGAACGTGTACAGGGTATATGACGCAAAATGCGCCCGAATCTGCGGAACGACGCCGTACACGATCAGCTGCGCAAGGTTGGCCCCGGCGGCGGTCATCGCTTCCAGCGGGCCGGGGTCGATTGCCTCCAGCGCCTCATAGGTGAGCTTTGCGATCAGGCCCAGCGAAAACACAGACAAGGCAAAGATACCCGGCAATGGGCCGAGTCCGAATATCGCGACAAAAAGGGCGGCCAACAGCAGATCGGGAATCGTGCGGATCAAATTCAGCACAAAGCGGACAGGATAGGTGATCCAACGGTTTCTGATCAGATTGGCCGCGCACAGCAAGGCCACCGGAATCGCCAAAATAGCCCCCAGCGTCGTACCGATCAACGCCATGCGGATCGTCTCCAGCATCGCGTCCCAAATGTTATCGAGATAACTCCATCTCGGCGGAACCATTTCCCGCAGCAGATCGAGCATGTTCGGCAGCCCGGTGACGAGCTCTTTTAACGTGGAATCCGTCTGCACGGCGCTGCCCCACACCAGAAGCAGCAAAAATGCCGCGGTCAGATAATGCTTCAGTTTCCCCGGCGGCTTGGGCCGGACCAGGGGGGACTGCCCCTGGCTTGAGGGCTTGAACGGCGCCGCTTCCGATTCCATCTTCATACGGCCGCCTCCTCGAGAACCTCATCCTGGTCGAACGGCCGTCCGTAAATTTCGGCGAACCGCTCGTCCGTGGCTTCCGAAACCGGACCGTCAAAGACGACGGCTCCGGCGCGCAGGCCGATGATGCGCGTGGCATACTGGCGGGCGAGGGCGATGGAGTGCAAATTGACGATCGTTGTAATCCCGGATTCCCCGTTAATCCGTTTCAAGTCGTCCATGACCTGCTTTGTGGTCAATGGGTCGAGGGAGGCGACGGGCTCATCCGCGAGAATGATTTTGGCCTCCTGCGCAAGAACCCGAGCGATGGCGACTCGCTGCTGTTGTCCGCCCGAAAGCTCGTCCGCGCGGGCGTACGCTTTCTGGACGATGCCGACCCGGTCCAGCGCCTGAAAGGCCAGATCCACATCGGATTTCGGGAATCGGCCCAATACGGTGCGCAGGGTGGAATGATAGCCGACGCGGCCGGCCAGCACGTTGCGAATCACGGAGGAGCGCTTCACCAGGTTGAAGCTTTGAAAAATCATGCCGATATCCCGGCGGATACGGCGCAGCTCCTTACCTTTGGCAGCCGTGATCGATTTGCCGTCGATGACGATGTCTCCCTCGGTAATGTCATGAAGCCGGTTCATCGACCGCAGCAGGGTCGACTTACCGGCGCCGGACAACCCGACGATGGCCACGAATTCCCCGCGGCCGATCGTCAGATTAATTTGGTTCAGTCCTTTAGTTCCGTTGGCGTAAGTTTTGGATACGTTGCGAATTTCAATCACGGCACTCAGTCCCTTATCTTTTATTCAGTCTTCACCTTTTCGCCGTATTCACGAACAACCGCGAAATTGCTGTCTTCGGATTTGACGTAGCCTTCATGCGTGTAAATTTCGGAGATGATCTTGTGGCCCTCTTCGTCCTTGCCGATTTCGATGAACGCGTTTTGCAGCTTCTCGATCCATTCCGGACTCATATCGGAGCGTACGCTGATCGTGTCGTTCGGAATTTTCTCCGTATACGTCAGTACGCGGGTATCTTCAAACACGGTCGGATAATCTTTCTTCACGACATTGCGGGCATCCTGGAAAATGGCGGCCGCATCCACGTCGCCGTTCAGTACGGCAAGTACGGCTTGGTCATGGCCCTTGACCGTGATCGCCTCGACATCCTTCAGCGGATCGATTTGATTGTCCATCAACACCGCTGCCGGCCATACATAACCCGCGGAGGAGGAGACGTTCTGATACGCGATTTTTTTGCCTTTCAGATCGGCAACGGATTGAATGGCGGAATCCTTTTTTACGATAATCATCGCTTTGTAAAAATCAACCAGCTCTTCCGTCGCTTCGCCGGTTTCGTCCTTGACTCCGAAGCGCTGCGCTTGCAGAATGACTTCAGCAGCCCCTCTGTCTTTAGCCATTACATAAGCGGTCGGCGGCAGGAAGCCGACGTCTACTTTTTTGGAAGCCATAGCTTCCACGATGGTGTTATAGTCGGTCGAAACACTAACTGCTACAGGAATGCCGAGCTTGTCGGACAGCAGCTTTTCGAGCGGTTTGGCTTTGGCCTCCAGCGTATCCGCGTTTTGGGATGGCACGAATTGCACGGTCAGCTTTTCGGGTGCGTAACCGGTCGATTCTTGGGATGCCTTGTTATTGCTGGAATTTTGGTTTTGGCCTGCGTTTGCGGCGGCTTTGTCTCCCGTGTTGGTGGACGCCGCGTTATTGGCTCCGCAACCGCTAAGGACGGCGACGGATAAAGCCAGGGGCAGCATGAACTTCATTAATTTTTTCAAAGCAATGACCTCCACTTTTTATTAGGATAATGACATGTCTTTCTTGTTCCACTATACGGAGGGAGTGTTAATGGCCTGTCAATGAAATGATAACTTTCTGTAAAGTCATGGGAATTTAATATAAAGCTGCATTTCGGTTGATAGAATGCTTGAAGACTTTCAAAACAGGAGAGATGGATATGATCCCGAAAAATAAAACGATTACTGTATTGGCCACTAGCGACATTCACGGACATCTTTATCCGACGGACTACCGGACCCATGAAGAACGGAATTTTGGACTCGGCAAACTGGCTGCCATGATCCGGGAAGAGCGACGAGTCCGTCCGGACCTGCTGCTGATCGATAACGGGGATTTGATCCAGGGATCTCCGCTCGCTTCTTATGCGGTAAAAAATAAAGCGGAAATCCATCCTGCGGTAGCGGCGCTCAACGAATTGGGTTACGATGCGGCGGTTCCGGGAAACCACGAGTTCAACTACGGGGCCGGAACGCTGGGAAGGGTCGTTCGGAATTCCTTGTTCCCATGGCTCTCGGCCGGGATCCGAATGAAAAATAACGGCGAACCCGCTTACGGAAAACCTTATTTGATCAAATTCATCGGTGAAATCAAAGTGGCGGTGCTGGGAGTGACGACGCACTACATTCCGAATTGGGAAAATCCGGAGCATATTCGGGGATTGGAATTTCACGACGCGCTCGAGACGGTGAAAGAATGGGTTCCCCGTATCCGGCGGGAAGAGCGGCCCGATGTCATGATCGTGGCTTATCATGGCGGATTCGAGCGGAATCTGGAAACGGGGGAAGCCGCGGAAAAAATCACCGGTGAAAACCAGGGTTACGCCATGTGTACGGAAGTAGACGGCATCGATGCACTGATCACCGGGCATCAACACAGGTTCTTGGCCGGAATGGTGAACGGGGTGGCGGTCGTCCAGCCCGGATGCAACGGACAGGCGCTCGCCAAGATCAGCGTGGATCTGGTTCGGGAACAGGGCCGCTGGCTCATCTCCGGGAAGCGCGCCGAACTGCTCCGGCCTGAGCCCGGAATGGAGGCGGACAAGGCCGTGCTTGCGTCCAGCCGGGATTTGGAGGAACGTACCCAGGCCTGGCTCGATGAGCCGGTTGGACGGGTTGACGGCGACATGCGCCTTAGCGACCCTTTGTCCGTCCGGTTGAAGGAGCATCCTTTTATCGAACTCGTCAACCGGGTTCAAATGGAATACGCGGGAGTGGACGTCTCCTGCACGGCTTTGCTCAGCGAGGCTTCCGAAGGATTCGGCGAAGTCATAACGCGGCGGGATATCCTGACGAACTTTATGTATCCGAATACGCTGACCGTCCTGAGGCTGACCGGCCGGGACATCCGGGCGGCGCTGGAACAGACGGCTTGCTATTTCGCGGTTGACGCGGACGGGAAGCCTGCCGTCAACCCGGCCTATTTGGAACCCAAACCCCAGCATTATAATTACGACATGTGGGAGGGCGTCGAATATACGCTGAACATCGCCCGACCTGAGGGATCGAGGCTGGAAAGGCTGAAATACAACAGCGCGGACCTGGATGATGATATGGTGCTTGATGTCGTGATGAACAGTTACCGGGCAGGCGGCGGCGGAGACTACGAAATGTTTAGGGGCAAGGAAATCCTCCGCGAAATTCCCATTGACACCGCGGAGTTGATGGAGGAATATATTTCGAAACGGGGAGCGGTTTCGGCCGCATGTAACCGCAATTGGGAAGTTATCGTCGAAAGGAAATAAACATGCAAAATATGCTCTACTATATCGGGTCCGGTTTTATCCTTTTCGTGGCATTGATCGCCGTGTTATCCATTGTATTCGTGAGCTGGAGGAACGGGATTTCGCCTATGCCGGCCTCGGCTCCGGTGCGGAGCCGGGTGGTTGCCGAATTGAGACGGCTGGGCCGTACCGGCACAATTGTCGAGGCAGGCTCGGGCTGGGGGACGCTCGCGTGTCAGATGGCCAGATTTAATCCGGACAGCCGGATTATAGGCATCGAAAACTCGCCTATTCCTCTGGCCGTTTCCCGGCTGATCGCACGTCTAGGCTCCGCGAAAAACGTGAACTTCATCAAAGGGGACCTATACGAGTTTCCCTACGAACAGGCAGACGTCGTCGTCTGCTATTTGTTTCCCCGGGCGATGTCCCGGCTTGATCCCGTATTTCGCGAACGCCTATCTTCAGGGGCGGTCGTGATTAGCGTCTGCTTTGCGCTTCCCGGCTGGAAACCGGAGCATACGTTGGTTTGCCGGGATATGTACAGGACGAAAATATATGTCTACGTCCGCTAGTAGAGGGAATGGAATGTTTCAAGAATACCGAAATTGGGTAATTATAAACGCTTGTTTTGTAGTAAAATGAATCAAACTCATCATTTGGTAATGGAGGGAAGGAATGAAGGATTTCAGGGAGAGGCTAGCCGGTCTGAGGGAAACTCAAGAGCAGCTGGCCCGGGAATACGAGACGCTCCTTCAAGAGTACGATGCCGACGGCATCCTTCGGGAGAATGAGACGCTGCGGCAGGAGCATGCGCAGCTTCGGCAGCGGGCCAACGAACTGGAAGCCAGACTGCGGGGGCTGGAGGCGGAAAACGCCAGGCTTCAACAAGCTTTCCCGGGACAAGAGTCCTCGACCGTCGACAAGCCCGATCCGTTCAGCGCGTCACAGGGCAAAATGAACACCTACTTGTCGGGTGTTTCGTCCGGATTTGAAAGTCGTCTGGCGACGTTGGAAGCGAGAGTCAAGCAGCGTATACAGCAATTGTACGAACAGGCTGAGGGGCTGCTTGGTCAGGACAGGGAGGTGATCGCTTCCAAACTGGGACAATTTCAGGATGAAATCAACCACCGGATGGCGGATCATCGCCGCTATGTAAGCGAAGGGGAACGCCGGATTCGGGAAGAAGCCAAACGCGGTTACGAGCAGCTAGCGGGTCCGGGAGCGGGAGGGCCGGGTGCGGCCGGACCGAATATGTCCCCGCAGAACATGGCCGTGCCGAATATGACACAGCCGGGCATGGTACCACCGGGTATGGTTCCGCCGAACATGACACCGCCAAACATGACACCGCCGCCAAACATGGCATATCCGAATGCGATCCCTCAGCATGGCTGGGCACAGGGGACTTCGGGACACGGGAGAAATCCCGATGCCGAGCGGGAATCGAAGCAGAATTGGCTCGAGATGAAAATCGGGTTGAACTGGATCAATAAATTAGGTGTTTTGCTGATTATCCTCGCGGTAGGCGCGGCCTTCCAATACTCGTATTTGACCTGGTTCAACGGGTATATGAAGGGAGCATCCTTCTTCCTGCTAGGCTTGCTCATGCTGGCCGGAGGGGAATGGCAGTTCCGCAAAAACAGGCAGGTTTTCGCCCTCGGTTTGCTGGGCGGCGGCATTTCCGTTCTTTATGGCTCGGTATTTTACAGCTATTTTTTATTAGAGATTATAAGCTTGTTCGTCGGCCTGTTCTTAAGCATCCTGATCACGGTAGCCGCCGTGCTGCTGTCGCTCAGGTATGAGTCCAGAACGATTTGCTCCTTCGGCTTGGTGGGCGGGTATCTTCCGTTCTTTTCGTATATGGCCGCATTTAGCCTTGAGGGCAGCGCCGTTTACGTGGCCATGGGGTATTTGTTCCTCCTCAACGCCTTGATTCTGCTGGTTTCCTTGCGGAAACGGTGGCCGGTCGTCAATTACATAAGCTTCGTATTCAATATTTCGTCCATGCTGGCCCTGGTGTTCATTGCGGAAAGCGAAGCGGCGGGTATGGCCTATACCGTTATAACGTTCCTTACGTATCTCGGCATCACCTTGTATGTTCCGTTCAAGTATAAGTCCAAGCTAACCTGGTGGGATTTCTCCTTATTGGCTTTAAATACGGTCGTCAATTGCGCGACTTTGTACAGCTTGCTGGAAAAAGCCGGGTGGGATGGATTGCGCGGTTTGCTGGCGCTGGTCTTCTGCTTGTCCTACCTGGGCCTTGCACGCATGTCCAAAAAAGTTCTCGAGGAGGAAAAGGAAACCCGGCTGCTCTTTTACGGCACATCGCTCACTTTTTCCATGCTGATTGTTCCGTTCCAGTTCGGCATTCATTATCTGTCGATGGCCTGGCTGTTCGAAGGGCTGGTGCTGTCGGTATTGGGTCATCTGTATCGTTATAAGAAACTGGAGCGAATCGGCTGGGGGATCGTCGGCCTCACGCTTGGCGCATTCCTGCTGATCGATTCCTTTATAAGCCTGTTCAACACCGATTCGTTTGACTTCTCGTGGAAGTATACGTTCATTTCTTTGGGGTTGGCGGCACTTGCCTTGTTCTACTCCTACCGTTTGCAGGAAGAGGGGGACGCCCGTCGTTACACCCCGATGGATCGTTCGTTGTTGTCCGCAATAAAATATGTGGGGATCGTGAATATCGGGATTTACTTGCTGTACGAAACAGGGCGTTTGTATGAGCGCTTCATGCCCGAAGACGCGTCATTATTCGAGTTCTACAGGGCGCTGCTTATGTCGGCGGTTGCACTGTTAACGGCTTTCGCAATTTCCAAGATCCCGTTTATCCAGGATGCCGTGGTGAAAGTTTACAATCGTATTTTGTATGGTTTCGGATATCTCATGAGCATTGCCGTGACCTTGACGATCCCGTCTTTGAACCCGAACGGCATGCACAATTCGGCCGAAAATTATGTGGCGCTCGTGATTTTGATCGCCTTTAATTTGATGGTATTTTTCAGCGGGCGGGACTTGTTGTATAACCTGTTGGATCGGAGTTCGAAGTCCCGTGAAGTTTACCCGGTCATCGTCGGCGTGTATATCTTCAGCATCATTACCGCGTTTCTCGGGGTTCAGTTCCGTCTGGGGCATGTCGGATGGCTATTCAGTCTGGTGTATTTGCTCCTGGCGATCGGCTACATCGTTTACGGCTTTAGACACAACTATTTGATGATCCGGCGTATCGGTCTGGGCTTATCCTTGCTGTCCACCGGAAAAATGCTGCTGTTCGACCTGAATCTGATGACGACCGGCAGCAAAATCATCGCATTTTTCAGCTTCGGCGTCGTTCTTCTGGGCATCTCCTTTATCTATCAGAGAGTTTCGAATAAAATGAGCCCGGTGCAGGAAAAGGAACAGACGGATATGGAGGGGTAAAATCCCCCGTTTGTAAGTAAGAAAAAGAGCTTGATTGAGAGGCGGGAAGCCCCTCGGTCAAGCTCTTTTTCGATATGGGGGTGGAGGAAAAATAATGAAACGAATGTATTAATTTTAGTATATAATAATTTTAGTTAAATTTAGTAGATTGGGAGCAGGAGGAACGTCATAGATGTATTTTAAAAATAGGAGATTGGGCGGAAAATTGTGGAGGACCTGCCTCGCCGTAGTGATCGGCTTGCAGCTTGTGCTTGGCGGTCTGTTTACGTCCGGGAAACCGGCTCATGCGGCGGCCGTGAACACGTTTGTGAGCGAGATCCGGCTATTTCCCTTCAACAGAGGGATTGAGGGGTGGATTTACTGCGCCGGGCAAGAATTAAATCCGCAAGCTTATCCGGGATTGTACTCCGTTCTCGGAACCCGATTTGGCGGTAACGGGGTCACGACCTTTAACCTTCCGGATTTAAGAGGCTATGAACCTGTCAAAGGAACGGGTTATTACATTTCGGCCGAAGGCTATCCAATTTTGGATGCTGATTTTGGCGAACAGAGAGAAACCGGGGAAGTTAGAATGTTCCCGTTTGCTACGGATAGCTCCTTGAACGGTTGGCTCCCCGCCAACGGCAACGCGGTCAGCAAAGCGGCTTACCCGGATCTGTACAATTTTTACGGCGATTCCTTTGGAAGCCCCTCTTCCTCAAGTGTGTTTTATCTTCCGAATTTGTCTCCTTTTCTAGCCGACAATAACGGAGATCTGTCGATTCGGTACTATGTGTCCGCTTCGCAGAACCCGCCGGCAGTTCCCCAGTATCCTGATTATTATACGGGCGAGCTGGTCCCGTTCCCTAAAGAATGGCCGGCTTCACCTTGGGTGAAGGCGGATGGGGGAACCTTGCCTTTAATCTTAGAAAACCAGGGGCTTTACACGCTATTATTTGAGGGCTTTGGGGGTAACGGAACCGACTTTAATCTTCCCGATTTAACCTCCAATGCGCAATCACTAACTTACTATTTGGTAGATGAAGGGGCATATCCTTTGTTACCTAACGATTCCGGTCTTCCTTCTCTTTCGCCCGACAACTACACGATGACGCCAAACGGCAATCTTACGGTTGACCGGCAGAACGGGGTTCTTGCGAATGATACGAAAGCTTTGACGGCGAAGATAGTAGATCCGGCCGGGCATGGCTTGGTTCAGTTCGCGATAGATGGATCTTTTAAGTATACGCCTGCTACTAATTTTATCGGAACGGATAGCTTTACCTATATAGCCAGCAACAACAACGGAAGTAGCGGAAAAGTAACGGTGTCGATCCAGGTGGGTGAACCCGCGCCAGCATTTAGCGGGGTAACCGACGGCGCATCTTATAATCGGCCGGTGACGATTCAATTTGAGAATGGAACCGGGAAGTTGAATGGAGCTTCCATCGTGAGCGGACATACGGTGAGTTCGGAGGGGAGTTACAATTTGGTGGTAACTTCTCTGTCGGGAATATTAACGGCCGAGGCTCGCTTTATGATCGACACAACTCCGCCGGATATCATTGGAGTGACGGACGGGAGTTCGTACAACACCGACGTGGCGATTATATTCAATGAGGGTATGGCGAAGCTGGACGGCGGCTCGTTCACAAGCGGCGATATAGTTAGATCGGAAGGAACGCACACGCTGGTCGTGACGGACGCGGCAGGGAACAAGGCGACAGTGACTTTCACGATCGATAAGACCGCGCCGGTGGTAATGGGAGTAACCAACGGCGGCCTGTATAACCAGAATGTGCAGATTTCGTTCACTGAAGGCACGGCGAAGCTGAACGGTAATAACTTCACGAGCGGGAGTACCGTCAGCTCGGAAGGTATGCATACTCTGGTCGTGACAGACGCGGCAGGGAACAAGACGACAGTGACTTTCACGATTGATAAGACCCCGCCGATTATCATTGGAGTGACGGACGGGAGTTCGTACAACACCGACGTGGCGATTATATTCACTGAGGGTACGGCGAAGCTGGATGGCGGCACGTTTACAAGCGGCGAATTAGTTAGATCGGAAGGGACGCACACGCTGGTCGTGTCGGACGCGGCAGGGAACAAGACGACAGTGACTTTCACGATCGATAAGACCGCGCCGGTGGTCATTGGAGTGACGGATGGCAGCTTGTACAACCGGAATGTGCAGATATCGTTCACTGAAGGCACGGCGAAGCTGAACGGTAATAACTTCACGAGCGGGAGTACCGTCAGCTCGGACGGTTCACATACCTTGGTCGTGACGGACGCGGCAGGGAACAAGACGACAGTGACTTTTTCGATTTACTATCAGAGGGTCGTTTCGTTTGAGAGCAACGGCGGATCTCCGGTAGCCGATCAAATGGTCAATTACGGGGGGACTGTGTCCCCTCCGGCGGACCCGGTGAAGGACGGTTTTGCTTTTGTCGGTTGGTTTGCGGATCAATTGCTCGGCATGCCGTTTGATTTTTCACAGTTGATCACGAATAATCTAACGCTGTATGCCAAATGGAAAGATTCCGTGGATCCGACGTTATCGGCTCATTCCCCGGTAAGCGGAACTCGGAATGTTGGAGTTTATCCGGCATTCGAGTTGGAATTCAGTGAACCTGTATCCGCGGTGGCAGGAAAAGAAATCAGAGTTTACAAGAACCCTGGCGGCATTTTAGTCGAAACTCTCTCGGCAGATGATCCATCAAAGGTTAGCGGCTCGGGTGCCTCGTACGCGTTCCGGCTGGGTCAACAGCTAGATTACAATACGGAGTATTATGTTGAGATCGATGCGGGGGCCTTCCGGGATGCGGAGGGGAATGAATTCTCCGGCCTTTCGGGCCCGCAGGCATGGAATTTCACGACGGAACGCGAACCGATCGCGCCGCCTGTTGCGCCGACGGATGTCACCGCGGAGCCGGGCGACGGAAAAGTCGTTCTGAATTGGAGTACCGTGACCGGAGCGACCTATTACGACGTTTATCAGGGGATCGCGCCGGGAGTGTACGAAGCGGAGCCTATCTTCTCCGTCACGGAGGCGACATATACGGTTTCGGGCCTGACCAACGGGACAACGTACTACTTCGCCGTGAAAGCGGGGAATGATGGAGGTTCGAGCTCTTATTCCAATGAAGCGGCCGCCACGCCTTCCGCTCCTTCTTTGCCGGGGGATGCGGATTTAAGCGGACTGCTTGTCTCCGGCGGAACTTTGAAGCCGGCATTTGATCCGGTTACGACGAACTATACGGTGAATGTTCCGTATATGACAACGAGTATCACGATAACGCCGACCGTTTCCGATCCGGGAGCCCTTATCAAGATCAACGGTAAGGAGATTACGGCAGGTACGGCTTCGGAACCGATCCTGCTTAAAGTGGGGGTAAACCCGGTCGAGATTGTTATTGAAGCGCAAAATGGGGATACGAAAACATACCGGCTTCTCGTAACGAGAGAAAAAGAAACATCTTCGCCGAATCCAAATCCGAATCCGGGAACGGGTTCAGGCTCGTCCGGAGGGGGGGCGTCATCCGGCGCTGCCTCCGAAGGATCAACGGCCGAACCAGCCAAACCGAAACCACTGGAGTTGCTGGTGAATGGCCGGCAGGCATCGGATCGTTTGGTCAAGGTTACGGAAAAACAGGATCAGAGCTCTTCGGTATGGAGTGCTTACCTGGACACCGCTGAACTGGCAAGGCTGCTTGAAAGTACAGCCGATGGAAAGACCCTCCGGTTTAGCTATTCCGGTCAGGCGGACACGATCGAATTTGTATTGAACGGCGAGGCCATGAAGATGCTGGATGAAAAGATGATCGAGCTGATTCTTCAAACACCGATCGGAAATTATCACCTGCCTGTTTCGCAGATGAGGACCGATCCCCTCGATCAGGCGCCAGGAACGGATGCATGGCGATCCACGGCTGATTTCACCGTGACTATAGCGAAAGGCAGCGCATCCGATTTGACGCGGATTCAGCAAGCGTCTATGCAAGGCGGCTTCAAGGCGGTCGGTCAACCCGTTGAATTTTCCCTGAAGGTTTCTTACGAAGGGGAAACCGTCTCCATCGAACGTTTTAACGGGTTCGTCACGAGGGAGATTCCGATTCTTGCGGGACTTCGTCCGGATGAGATCACGACGGCTGTCGTACTCCATCCGGACGGTACGGTTCGTCCCGTTCCGACCGGAACGGTAGCCAGAGAGGGTGTCGAATATGCCGTGATTCGCAGTTTGACGAACAGCAAGTACGCTCTGGTGCAAAATTCCGTTTCTTTTACGGATATGGATGGACAGTGGTCGGCAGCGGCAGTGACGGATTTGGCATCCCGCATGGTGCTGCGCGGCGCGGACCAAAACCGTTATCTTCCCGATCAGGCGGTAACTCGAGCGGAATTTGCGGCCATCCTGGTTCGTGCACTGGGATTGGAGGAAAACGAAGCAACCGGAATGTTCAAGGACATATCGCCGGATGCCTGGTATGCCGGTGCGGTCGCCAAGGCCTCTGAGTATGGCTTGATTCAAGGCTATGACGGCGGCTTCTTCCAACCGTCCAAGACCATTACGCGGGAAGAGGCGTTGGTCATGATTACCCGGGCAATGAAAATTGCGGGAGTGAATCAGGAGATTAGCACGGAGGATGCCGGTAAGGCGTTGTCCGGCTACACCGACCATGCGGCTGTCGGCGACTGGGCCCGACTGCAAGTCGCAGTCGCAGTCGAGCAAGGTTTAGCTAACGGCAATGGCGGAAAGCTTCTCCCCGACGCCGAAATCACCCGCGCCGAGACGGCGGCAATCGTGCAACGGTTGCTGATTCGGGCCGGGCTGATCGGTACGGCGAATGATACGGTGAATAACTGAGACCCAATACAAAAATCGGCCTCGGAACACGGCTCGGCATTGAACCATCAAAATGCCCCGGTTCCGGGGTCTTTTTTTGACGAAGGCATGTCGATTCCTGTTCCAAAAAAGGGAAAATGAAAATGAATGTCGAAAGAAAAGTTAACATTTTCAAAACGAGGGGATCACTTGAATAAGAGAATTGGCATTTTGGTCAGAGGCATGATTGCGGGAAGCATTCTTTTACTGTTGAACGGTTGTTCCGCCGTTGAGGAATTATTCGTCGGTAACGATTTGGAAAGGAAAGTTTATGAAAGTAACGAAAAAGGCTACCGTTTAACCGAAGCGGGAAAGCCGTCCGATGCCATTGTTTTTTTGGAGCAAGCCATTGAATACATATATCAAATCGAGCCTGAGCTTGAGAACCTGGATCATGAAGTGAAAAGGACCGAGCTCTACGACTCCCCGTTCCATAATTTGAGCTGGGCTTATCATGAGCTGGAAGAATACGAGCTGGCGCTGGAGTATGCCGAGAAGTCGCTGCTGATTTTGCCGAATACAGAGGAGGAATACACGAATAAAGGCAATGCGCTCTATGGTCTGTACCGTTACGAGGAGGCAATGGAAGCGTACGATCAAGCTTTGGAGCTGGAGGGCAAGTTCCTTATCGCCAATTATGGCAAAGGTCAGATTTATTACGATAGAGGGGAATACGAGCAGGCCCTGAAACAGTTTGAAAAGTATTTGGATGGGGTGCCTTCCGATGCCGACTCGGCCGAGATGAAGGTGTATTGCCTCCAGGCCCTTGGCCGGGAGAAAGAGGCGGAGGAGTATGCCGAGGAATACTTTCAATTTTATTCCGATAAGTTTGACGGGTTCCGGGTCAAAGGTGCGGCGCTGGAAGGCACGGCCGACTTCGAGGAAATCGAGGATTTATACAAGCAGGCCGCCGAAAAGTTTCCCGGTCAACTGGACGTTCAGTTCAAGCTCGGTGAGCTGTATGAGGATTATGGAGAATTTGATGAGGCAATTACCCATTATGAACGGATGAGGAGCAAATTCCCCAACACAAAAGAGGTTTTAGTCAGGTTGATTAATGCTTACGGCGGTATGGGGGAACCCGAAAAGGCGGAACAGGCCCTGGGACAAGCTTTGGATACGGAGGAGCTCCAAACGGCGATGGGCAATGCTTACATGAACAACGGTCTCTACCTGAAGGCGGTTTCCTATTTTGAAAATGCGATCGAATGGACCCCGCATAACCCGGAGGGGTATATCAATAAACTCAAAGCTTTGAACTGGGGGAACCGCACTTACCGGTGCGTCGAGTTCGGCGAAAAGGCGGCCAATATGGCCAGCGAGGGGAACTCCGACATTCCATGGTACATAGGCGATTGCCAAATGCAGCTTGGAAATTACGAAGAGGCCGTTACTTCTTTTGAGGAGGCTGTCCGGCTTGATCCCGAAGATAACGAAGCATGGTCCTCCTTGGCCATGGCCTACCTGCTGCTCGAAAATGACCGGAAGGCGAAGGAGGCCAGCGATCAGGCGCTGGAGCTGTACTCCGATGACGGGAATGCGCTGTATGTGCAGAATGAACTGGAGGAGAGAAAGAAACCGCTGGGGGAAAGGGTCGGACTCTTTTTCCAAGACAATTATTTATACCGCAAGGAAGGAGACGGTTTGGATCAAGTCCTTGCCAAGCTGAACAAGTCCGGGTTATCGACTGCCGAAATAGCTAAGGTGGTTAACGAGGCGAAATCCGCAAAGGATCCGTTTACGTTCATGATTTACGGTGATGATTATCGTCGTTTGACGGCTTCCGCATCGGAGGATATCTCGTACGAGGAAAAAGGGAATATCAGCTATTTTCGCATTGAAGGTTTCAGTATGACGACGGATGATCAGTTCGTTAAGCGGCTGGATGGGATTACGGACCCGAAAAATAAGACGCTTGTGCTCGATTTACGGGGCAACGGCGGAGGAATGACCGACAGCGCCAACAATATGCTGGATGCGCTTCTCCCCGACCGGGTGACCAGCACCCTGATTTATTCGGACGGATATACGTCCAGTTATTATTCGGATGCGGAACATACCGCCTTTAAGCACATTTACATTTTTGTTGATGAAAATACGGCCAGCGCCGCTGAACTGCTCACGCTAGGTCTCAGTACATACCTGGATAACGTCACCGTGGTCGGCCGCGAGACGTTCGGCAAGGGCGTCGGTCAGCGGGTGTTCGAGGACAAGCGGGAACAAGTGGCGGTGTATGTGGTCAACCACTATTGGAATGTCATGCAGAACAACGTGTCCAATACGCGCATTACCCCGGATATTCGAGTGAAGGGAAATGCGCTGGAGAGCTTTATGAAGCATGTAAAATAAAGAGGAACCCCCAACCGCGCGGATATTTGCGGAATGGGGGTTCTTTTCGTGATCAGCGCTTTTTGAAAGCCGGGTCCAGCTTATGCGCATACGCTCATGATTTGCGTTCTTGCACGTAGCAGGCGGCGGCGATGCCTAGCGCCAGACTAACGATCAGCGCTCCGACCCAAGGCAGCGATGACAATCCCATATGGGGAATGACCAGGCCGCCGATAAAGGCTCCCATCGCGTTGCCCAGGTTCCCGGCCGAGTGGCTGGAGGTGGAGGCCAGAGCCGGAGCTGCCTGGGCCAGATTCATAATGCGCACTTGCAGGCCTGGCATGACGCCGAACGAGGCGGCTCCCCAGAAGAAAATCGTGATGACGGCGAGCACCGGGCTTTTCACCGTAAAGGTGAAGACGCCCAATAGGACGGCGATCGATAGATAAAGACCGATTAGGAAAGGCATCAGCTTCCAATCCGCCAGCCGGCCGCCGACGATGTTGCCGACGGTAACGCCGCAGCCGAAGATGACGAGAATCCAGGTGACGCTTTGTTCGGCGAAGCCGGTGATGTCCTGCAGTAAAGGAGCGATATAGGTGAATACGGCAAACAGACTCGTATTGGCCAAGGCTCCAATGAGCAGGAACAGCAGTAACTTGGGTCTCAACAGTGCCCGAATCTGCCGGGCTATCCCCTCCGGCTGAGCTTGCCGGAGATGCGGCACGAACAGCAGGATTCCGGCGAGGGCCAGGACTCCGGCCGCCGCAATGGCGCCGAACGAAGCGCGCCAGCCTAACTGCTGGCCGACAAAGGTGCCAAGCGGGACGCCGACGATATTGGCGATGGTCAGTCCGGCCATCATGATGGAGACGGCGCCGGCCCGCTTTTCCGGCCTTACGAGGCCGGCGGCGATGACCGCTCCGACGCCGAAGAAGGTGCCGTGCGTGAGTGCGGTCAGGATCCGCGCCGCCATCAGCACGGCATAGTTCGGCGCAATGACCGAGATGCCGTTGCCGAGAATGAACAGAATCATGAGCAGGCAAAGCAGTCCTTTTTGCGGAATACGCTGGGTAAGCAGCGTTAGAATCGGCGCGCCGATGGCTACGCCCATAGCGTATGCGGTGATCAGCTGCCCTGCGGTTGAGATGCTGACGTGCAAATCCGTCGCTACGTTCGGCAGCAGCCCCATAATGACGAATTCCGTCATGCCGATGGCGAAAGAGCCGACGGTTAGAGAAATGAGCGCGATCGGGAAGGGTTCCTTACCGGTCGGCGCTGCGGATTTTTCATGAAGAGCCGATGTTGAATCCATGCTGTGCAACCTTTCTGAAGTACGCTGTCTTCCGGGAGTTTAATAGAAAGTACTATAGTCCGGACTTGTTTCCAAGGTCCAGTTTCTAATTATTCAATGCTCTGGGGATAAGATCAAGGATTATTTTAAATGAGGTTTATAAACGCGGCATAAAAAGCGGTCTCAAAAAAGCCTCCAAATTCACCCTGGCGGGGGGATCTGGAGGCCTTCTCTTTATGAATTTACAAATGATTGCCGTGGCTTTCGATCACCGACCGGTACCAGCGGCCGGAATCCTTGATCGTGCGCTTGCCGCTCTGGTAATCGACGTGGACAAGGCCAAAACGTTCGTGATACCCTTCGGCCCATTCGAAATTGTCCATGAAAGACCAGCAGAAGTATCCTTTCAGCGGTACGCCGTCCTCGGCGGCTCTGCGGTATTCCCGCAAATAGCGGTGCAGGAAGTCGATGCGCTGCGCATCATGAACTTGTCCGTCGAGGCTGACCCAGTCCATGCTGGACAGGCCGTTCTCGGTAATCATAATCGGCAGCCCGTACCGCTCGTGGAACAGCTTCGGTCCCCAATAGAGCGATTCCGGGGTAACGGTCCAGCGGATCATCGTCTCGGGGTGTCCGACCTCGCGGGCGATCCCTTCGGGATGTCCATCCGCTCCTTTTTGCACAGGGGTTCCGTGGTAAATGTTCAGTCCCAGGAAATCAAGCGGCTGGCGAATCGTCTCCATGTCGCCCGGCTTGATTTCCGGAAGCCATGGCTCGAATACGCGCAGACCGTCCTCCGGGTAATGCCCGAAGAACACCGGATCCATGTACCACGTGTTCATCCAGAACGACGGCTGCGTGATGCTGAAGGTGGCTGCACGCGCGGCCTCGATATTTTCCGGGGTCGGCGTCGCCGGGAAGGAGGTGATGCCGACCGGGGCATAGCCGATTTCGCACGGCCGCTTGGACGTTTGCCGCAGCGCCTGGACGGCTTTGCCGTGGGCCAGCAGCGAATTGTGCGTCGCCTGAAGGAATTCGGCGAGGCCCAGCTTCAAGCCCGGAGCATGCTCCCCGGTAAAATGGCCGAGACCGAGATAACATTGCGGCTCGTTTTGGGTGAACCAGTGGGTGACCCGATCGGACAACCGATCGGCGATCACGCGGGTGTATTCCGCGAACCAATCGGAGCTGTCCGGGTGGAGCCATCCCCCTTTTTTGTAAAGCTCATGCGGATAATCCCAATGGAACAGAGTCACATAAGGCTCGATCCCGTTCGCCAGCAGTTCGTCGATCAGCCGGTCATAGAAATCGAGACCCTTTTCATTGACGCGTCCCGTTCCATCCGGCAGCACGCGCGGCCATGAAATGGATAGACGGTAGGCTTGCAGGCCGATTTCTTTCATGAGTTGAACGTCTTCTTTATAGCGGTGGTAGTGATCGCACGCGTCATCGCCGGTGTGTCCGTTCTTCACGAATCCGGGAATCCGGGCGCACATATCCCAGACGGACAACCCTTTGCCGTCTTCTCTCGCGGCGCCTTCGATTTGATAGGCGGCTGTGGCCGCTCCCCATACGAATTCTTTTTGGAAGCTCATACGATTCTCCTTCTTATGTGAGTTTGTTAGTTTTAATTATAATATAGTCGATAACAAATCGACACGCTATCATTGATCCTCTTTCGCCAATTGCCTCTTGACCAGGTATCCCCTATATTAAAAATATACGACCACATTCCATATGGTTACTCCTATGCAGGCAAGGGAACTATCTATGTGGAAAAGGACGGGAAGCTGCTGCAGTACAGGGTAAACCAATAATTAAACATGAAAAGGAGCTGTCCGGAGACTGAACAAGTCTATGCGGGCAGCTCCTTTTTTTTACGACTCTGCAATTGGTCCCAGCAGATCCTTCCCCCACGCCTCCCGCAACCGCCGGATCCCTTCGTCGATGAGCCCGCCGTCGATGCCGCCGAATCCGAGCATAAACTTTTTGCGTTCCGTTTCCTCCCGCCGGTTCCAAAAGAAGGCCGCCGTCGCCACGAAGGTACCGGCCTCACGGGCCGTCTTTAGCAGCTCCGCTTCGGACTTCGGCGACCGGATCTCCACAATCAGATGCATCCCGGCGCTGTCTCCCGATATTTCGGCCAGGAGGCCGAAATGCTCCCGGATGGAGGAGGCCAACTGCTGGTTTTTCTTTCGGTAGACATTGCGCATCCGGCGGACATGCCGTTCAAAATGGCCTGCTTGCATGAACCGCTCAAGGGTTCGTTGATGTATGCGCGAGGCGGACGCTTCAAACATCACCTCCCGGTGCAGCTTGCGGAATCCGGGCAAGAGCCGTTCAGGCAGCACCATGTAATGAATGCATAAATCCGGAGCAAGCACTTGCGAAAAGCCGCCAAGATAGATGACATGATCGTTCGGGACCAGTCCCTGCAGCGAAGGAATCGGTCTGCCCCGGTATCGGAATTCTCCTCCGTAATCGTCTTCGATAAGGAAGCTGTCCGTAGACTTGCACCATTCGAGGAGTTCCAACCTGCGGGCGACGGGCATAACGATTCCCGTAGGAAACTGGTGAGAGGGGGAAACACCGGCGATTCGTGCGGAGCTTGCCCTGAGCAAATCAGGTCGCAATCCATGCTCATCCAGGGGAATCGGATGGACGTGATACCCCAAGGACTGAAAGGTGGCCGGGATGATCCGGTACCCGGGATCCTCGAACGCCACGGCATCGCCGTACGGTTTGAGAATCTGCCCCAGAAATTGGACCAGCATCGTTTGTTCCGCGGCAATGACAACCTGATCGGGATGGCAGACGACGCCGCGGAACTGACGAAGATATCCGGCGATTTCCTGCCGCAGCCCCCACTCCCCCTGCGGGTCACCATAAAAGAGCATGTCCCCGGTTTCCGGTCCGAAGAGTTGATTGAACAGTCTTTTCCAAGTTTGAAAAGGAAACAGGCTGAAATCATTTTTCGAGAGATGAAAATCATATGTATAGAGTTCCGGCTTACGGAATGCGTTCGTTATGGGTTCTTGAACTGGCGCGGATGTTTCCTTCATATTCAGAGAACTGTAGTTTTCCGGTAATCTGACCACAAAATAGCCTTGCCTCGGGCGGCTTTCGATAAACCCTTCCGCAATAAGCTGCTGGTAGGCAAGTTCAACGGGCGTGGTGCTGACGGACAGAAATTCCGCAAATTTTCGGATCGAGGGAAGGCGGGTGCCCTCCTGAAGCGTCCCCGAAATAATATCCTGCTTGACGGATTCGTAGATTTCCATATAACGATAGGTCGGCCCCGTCCCGGACGGGAGAGACCGCGGGAGCGTGTACTTAGGCATTGGCAATCTCCTGACTGACTGTCCTTTTAAATTAATAGAATTTGTACATTTTTTAGTATACAGTATGATGGTATTCTTAGGTCAGAAAAAGACAGAAGGAGATTTGTAAAAGGTGAAGAATTCGGCCAATATCAGATTTTTGGAAGGGGAACACGTTTATTTGCGCCCGATCGGGCTGGAGGATGCGGATTGGTATTTTCGCAATTTGTACGACCCCGAAACGAGAAGGCTGACCGGAACGCAGCGGCATTTCACGAAGGAGGGCATCGCGTCTTATATTGAACGGAAAAGCCAGGACGATTCCAGCGTTCTGCTGTTGATCGCCTTACGGGAGAACGATGAATTAATCGGCGATATTGCGTTGCAGGATATAGATTCCTATAACCGCAACTGCAATATTCGGATAGCGATCAGTACGGGGGCCCAAACCGGAAAAGGATACGGCACGGAGGCGCTGAAGCTGATGCTGAATTACGGATTCGGCATTTTGAACATGCATCGCATCGAGCTTAACGTCTTCGACTATAACCCGCGGGCGCTGCATGTTTACGAGAAAATTGGGTTCAAGCGCGAGGGAGTTCAGCGGGAGGCGTTGTACTACGATCATAGGTACCATGATTCGATTACGATGAGCATTCTGGAGCAGGAGTTCCGGGAGGCGAATTTGGGGAAGTAAGGCCCATCGGGAGCAAAAGAAGACCGACCGAAGCACCTTCGGGCGGTCTTTGATTTTGAAAGATTAATCCTTCAAAGCATAGTTTCAGAAAGCCCTCGTTTCTGTGATATAATTGGAACAAATGTTCGGATGGGAGAAGCGACCGATGGAAAGTCAAACGGCCACAGGAGAAAATCAAAAGACGGTTCAAATCGCGGTCCGGCCGCTTGTGGAGTACGTGTTCCGCAGCGGGGACCTGGATAGCGGGTTTCGGACGGCGGCCAGCCTGACCGAAGGGACGAAGGCTCACCAGCAAATACAAAGGCAGTATGGCGAGACGGACCAGAAAGAAGTGTACGTATCGGCGGAGATTCCTTGCGGGGATCTCCTTTTCGTCGTGGATGGGCGATGCGACGGGCTGCTTGGCGGCGGGGACGGGACGCTGACGATCGATGAAATCAAATCGACGGCGGGCGATCTGGCGCCAATCGAGGAGGATACGTATCCAGTACACTGGGCGCAGGCCAAGTGTTACGCGTACATGATCGCGAGGGACCGGGGCCTGGAGTCGATGCAGGTTCAATTGACGTACGTGCAGCTTCCGACCGGCGAGCAAAAAAGATTCCGCAGGCAGTTCGCCTATCAGGAACTGGAAGCGTTCGTCGCTGAGGTTGTACGGCAGTACGCCCCGTATGCCCGGATGCTTTTCGACCACCGGGCTCACCGGGACAAAAGCATCGCGGAACTGGCATTTCCTTTTGAGACCTACCGTGCCGGACAGCGCAAATTGGCCGGGGCCGTGTACAAGACGATCGAGGAAGGGGCGGGCCTGTTCGCCAAGGCGCCGACCGGGATCGGCAAGACGATCTCCACGACCTTTCCAGCGATCAAAGCGATGGGAACGGGCCATCTGCAGCAGATGTTTTATTTGACGGCCAAGACGATAACCCGGACCGCGGCCGAAGAGGCCTTTGCCCTGATGCAATCCAAAGGATTGCATTTGCATGCCGTGACGATCACCGCCAAGGAAAAAATCTGCCCCCAGACCGAGGTCAGCTGCCGCAAAGAGGATTGCCCGTTCGCAGACGGCTTTTTTGACCGGATTAACGGGGCGGTGCTCGATATCCTGTCCCAGGAAACCTTAATGAATCGGCAGACCATATTGGATTATGCGCACAAACACCGGGTATGCCCGTTCGAGTTGTCGATTGAGCTGGCTTATGCGGCGGATGCCGTCATTTGCGACTACAATTATGTGTTCGACCCCCGCGTCTCGTTAAAAAGAATGTTCGCCGAGCAAAAAAAGCGGACGGCATTGCTTGTGGACGAGGCGCATAATCTCGTGGACCGGGCGAGGGAAATGTACTCGGCGGAGCTGAACAAAGCCGACTTCCTGGCATTGCAGCGGGCGTATAAAGGGGTGGATGCCGGTGTGCACGCCTCGGCCAAGGGGGTGAACCAATTCTTTATTTCTCTGAAAAAAGAAACGGATGGACCGCATCGCCTGGACCGAAACAAGCCGGAGAGGCTGCTCGAACTGGCGGAGGAATTCGCTTTACAGGCGGAGCGGGTGCTCGCTTCTGCCGTGCCTGGACCAGGTCCTTCTTCCGGGGAAGGGGATCTGCTGCTTCAAACGTATTTTGCGGTTCAAACCTTTGTCCGCACCGGCAAGCTGTATGATGAACGATATATCACGTATGCCGAGTTGTCCGCCAAAGAGGTACGCATCAAAATGTTCTGCCTCGATCCTTCGCATCTGCTCCGTGAAGCGGGGAAAGGCTTCCGGTCCCGGATCTTTTTCTCGGCGACGCTGTCTCCGCTTTCCTACTATCGAGACATGCTTGGCGCGATGCCGGAAGATTACACGACGAACATCCCATCGCCGTTTTCCCGGGAACAGTTGGACGTGCGCGTGGTGCCGCTATCGACCCGATACCGCGACCGGGAGCGGACACTGGAGAAGCTGGCCGGTCTGCTTCGGCAATTGCTGGAGGACCGGCCGGGGAACTACCTTTTTTTCTTTCCTTCATATGCCTATATGAATCTCGTGTATGAAGAGGTTGCCGCCGCCGTCCATTCGGCGAAAGGCATCCGGTTATTGCTGCAGCGCGGCGATATGACCGAGGAGGAGCGGGAGCGATTTCTCGCGGCCTTCGAGGCGGGAAACGATGGGACACTGGCGGGCTTCGCGGTCATGGGCGGCATTTTTTCCGAAGGCATCGATCTCGTGGGCAACCGGCTGACCGGAGTGGCCGTGGTGGGGGTAGGGCTGCCGCAAATCGGGCTGGAGCGGGATATCATCCGCGATTATTTCCACGAGCAGGGGAAAGACGGCTTCGATTATGCGTATGTTTATCCGGGAATGAACAAAGTGCTTCAGGCCGGAGGCCGACTCATCCGTTCGGAGAAGGATCAGGGCGTGTTGATGCTCGTGGACGACAGGTATCTCCATCCGCATTATGCGGACCTGCTGCCCGAGGAGTGGAAGCAGGCGGCGGACACGGACATCCGCCCGTCATAGAACGGTGACGACGTGAATAGAATGTGGTGAGTCACTAGGTTTGAACTTTTTGTGAAAAAAGGAGGAAACCGTCATGACCATCACGGGGATCACGTATATTAAAATTTCGGCCGTTTATTTTGCTATCGGCGTCCTGCTCGGCATGTACATGTCCATGGCGCATGATTACAAGATGGCTAGCGTCCACGCGCATGTCAACCTGCTCGGCTGGGCATCGTTTGCTTTGGCGGGCATCATCTACTGGCTGTTCCCGAAGGCCGCGTCCAGCGTGCTAGGGAAGATCCAATTCTGGGCCTATTCCATCGGCCTCCCGATCATGATGATCGGGCTGGCGTTCGTCGTCAACGGCAAGGAGTCGTTTGAGGCGATCATCCCGATCGGGGCCGTTCTTGTCGTGGTCAGCGTTCTTTTGTTCGCGATCAACGTGTTTATCAATGTAGGTCCGCGGACAGGATCAAGGTAACGGTATTCAAAATAAAACGGAGCCGTCCTCCGGTAGCTGAGGCTACCTGCGGGACGGCTCCGTTTTTTTGCAATTATGATATTTAAACGCTCGAATACTTACTGCGGATTCGTGGTCCAAATGCCCGCGGACTTCAAGAATACGCGCTTCGGCAGCTTCAATGCGGCAAGTGCGAGCTCCGCAACGTCCTCCGGCTGCATCATCCGGTCCTCGTCCCCGATCTTCAGGCCGGCTTTTTCCGCAAGCTCGGTATTTACGGTGCTTGGGGTAAGGGCGGTCACGCGGATGTTGGATTTGCGGACTTCCTGCATCAGCGACTCGGTCAAGCCGAGCAGCGCGAATTTGGAAGCGCAATAGGCCGAACCGGTGGCAAAGCCGCGCTCTCCGGCGGTGGAAGCGACATTGATGATGTCGCCGCTTTGTTTTTCGAGCATATGCGGCAGGGCCGCGCGGGTCACGTAATACGTCCCCATCAGGTTCACCTGAATGATCCGTTCCCATTCGGAAGGGTCCATGTCCATGAGGGTCCCGAATTTGGCGATGCCCGCATTATTGATCAGAATATCCACCGAGCCCAGCGCCTGAATCAAGTTCGAGACGGCGGTTTCGGCCTCTTTGGCGTTGGAGATATCCGCGGAAGCGATATGTACCTTTACGCCGTATTCCCCGGAAATTTGTTGCTGCAGCGATTCCAGATCCGCGGCGGTCCGGGCGATCAGGCCCAGGTTCACGCCTTCCTTGGCGAGCGCGATAGCCGTTGCCTTGCCGATACCTTTGCCCGCACCCGTAATAATGGCGGCTTTATGTTGAAGTTCCATGCTTTTTTCCTCCTTAAAAAGATTGGGTTTAGATATACTTGTACATTATATAACATGGATAAAAATAATAACCATGATCTGTATCCGGTGTTTGTTAACATTTCGTCACCGGACACCGAAAAACACTTTTATAAAATGCAGCTTGACAATGATGCAAAAAAGATTTATCTTAATATCAAGATAATTTACATTAAGATAATTTCTCTTCCAAAGGAGGAAATCACGATGCCCTATGATCAGGATGACGCTTTGAATCTTCATATCGCTTTAACCCGGGCGAGCCAATGGGTCAATGCCCATGTGGATCGGGACATCCGTCAATACGGGTTGACGCGCACGGAATTCGGCGTGCTGGAGCTGCTGTATCATAAAGGGTCTCAACCGATTCAACAGATCGGCGGCAAGGTGCTGATGAGCAGCGGAAACATCACGTATGTCGTCGACAAGCTCGAGAAGAAGGGCTTCGTTCGCCGCAGAGCCTGTGCCGAAGACCGGCGTCAGACGTTTGCAGATATAACGGAAGAGGGATCCCGGTTTATCGAGGAGGTATTCCCCAAGCATGCCGAGGTGATTGCCGAGGCGATGGCCGGACTGAATGCGGATGAAAAGAAGCTTGCGGCGGAGCTGCTAAAAAAGCTTGGCAAATATGCGCAGGCGGGATTTAAATAGCAGACGCCGGGGATGATGTAAGCATCGATGGCCCTATCGAATTCCGGAAGAAACGCCAGGCGGAAGAAGCTTGGTTTTCTCAGAACCAATATCTTAATATAAAGATTCTTTATTTGAAATTAACGTAAAAAGGAGAAATCAGAGATGAGTATAGCAATCGGATTGTTGATTTTACGGTTGGTCGTAGGCGTGTCCTTTATGGCGCATGGAGCGCAAAAGCTGTTCGGCTGGTTCGGAGGGCACGGCCCGAAGGGAACCGGGGGATGGTTGGAATCCTTGGGATTGAAGCCCGGGGTATTGATGGCGGTGCTGGCCGGAGCGGCAGAGTTTTTCGGAGGATTGCTGTTTGCGGCCGGATTTTTGACTCCGCTCGGCGCGGCGTTGATTGCGATCACGATGATCATGGCCATTGTCACGGTGCATGGCAAAAACGGATACTGGTCCACGTCGAACGGATATGAGTATAACCTGCTTCTCATTGCGGTTGCCGTAAGCGTGGCTTTGACCGGCGCAGGGGATTATTCGCTGGACGCGCTGCTGTTCTGATTCGAGATTCATCATAAAATAACATGCGGTTAAGGAGAATATGCAATGAGTGATTTTACGACATTGGTGAAAAGCCGGCGTTCGGCAAACAAATTTTTAAAGGACGTCCCTATTCCGGAGAAAGATTTGGATACGATTTTCAATCTCGTCAAATACGCCCCGTCGGCGTTTAATTTGCAGCATACCCGTTACGTCGTGGTCAAGGACCCGGAGCTGAAGGAAAAGGTGTATGAAGCCGCCAACAAACAGTATAAGATCCGTACCGCATCCGCCGTGATCGCCGTGCTGGGAGATCCGTCAGCCTATAAGGATGTCGCCATGATTAATGAGGGTCTGTTGAATTTGGGGGTCATCAATCAACAGGAATACGACATGACGGTCGAATCTACGCTAGCCTTCTATGAAGAACGGGGGGAAACCTTCCAGCGGGAAGAGGCGATCCGCAATGCCAGCCTTTCCGCCATGCAAATGATGCTGATCGCGAAGGATCTCGGCTGGGACACCTGTCCGATGATCGGATTCGATCCGGAAGCCCTGAAGTCGGCATTGAAGCTTCCGGACGATATCGTGCCGGTCATGCTTGTCGCCATCGGGAAGGAAGACACATCAAGCCAACGTCCGCGAGGCTACCGGAAACCGGTTGCCGAATTCGTAAAATATATTTGAGGAGGAAAATAAAATGACACAACGTACCGCAGGAATTCACCACATTACCGCTTTTGTTCAAAGTCCGCAAGCCACGGTCGACTTTTACTCGGGAGTATTGGGATTGCGCCTGGTCAAGAAAACAATCAACTTCGATGCTCCGGAAGTCTATCATCTGTATTTTGGCGATGAAGTCGGCAGTCCGGGAACGATCATCACGTTCTTCCCTTCGCCGGGTTCCCGGCGCGGCCGGGTCGGCGGCGGGCAAGTCGGGATTACGACTTACGCGATTCCCGACGGCAGCTTCGATTTTTGGCTGGAGCGGTTAAATCGATTCGGCATTTCCTTCGAAATCAGGGAGCGGTTCTCGGAAAAAATGCTGCATTTTCGGGATAACTCCGGCCTGCTGATCGAACTGGTGGAACGGACGGAAGGCCCCGCCAGCACCTGGTCGTTCGGCGGCGTGCCGGCCGATAAAGCGATCAAAGGCTTCGGCGGAGCGGTGCTGTACAGCACGGTTCCCGATAAAACGGCTAATGTATTGGAAAATGTGCTGGGGATGGAAAAAGTAGGACAAGAGGGGTCCTATGCCCGATACAAAACGGAGGGAAATTTAGGTAATATTATTGATATTAACACTCAGGCCATCGAATACGGCGCCGGAGGTGCCGGAACGGTGCACCACATTGCATGGCGGGCCAAGGATGACGAGGATCATGCGGCTTGGAGAAACAAACTTGCAGCCTTGGGATTCCATGTCACCCCGATCGTCGACCGTCAGTATTTCAACGCGATTTACTTCCGGGAAGAAGGCGGCATTCTGTTTGAAATTGCCACCGATCCGCCGGGATTTGCCCGGGACGAGCCGGTGGACCGGCTCGGCGAGAAGTTGATGCTGCCGGACTGGTTTGAAGAACATCGGGCGCTCATCGAGGGGAATTTGGAACCGATCGAGGTAAGGGTATTGGAGGAGGACAAGGAATGAAGCATATTTTTCAGCAAGGGATCAATGCGGAGGCGCCCGTGCTGCTGCTCTTGCATGGCACCGGCGGCACGGAACGCGATCTGCTGCCGTTGGCTGGGGTCATATCGCCCCAGTCCTCCGTGCTTAGCGTTCGCGGGAATGTTCTGGAGAACGGCATGCCCCGTTTCTTCAAACGGTTGACCGAGGGCGTCTTCGATGAAGAGGACCTGATTTTCCGGACGAAGGAGCTGAACGGGTTCCTGGACGAAGCGGCTGAGACCTACGGCTTTAACCGCCGCAACATTATCGCGGTCGGCTATTCCAACGGGGCGAATATTGCCGGAAGCTTGTTGTTTCACTATAGCGACGCGCTGCGGGGGGCGATACTCCATCATCCGATGGTACCTCGCCGGGGGCTCACGCTGCCGGAGTTGTCCGGGATTCCGATCTTTATCGGAGCCGGACGGAACGATCCGATTTGCTCGACTCGGGAAACGGAAGAGCTTGAGGGCTTGCTCGGCGGAGCCGGCGCGAACGTGACCGTGCATTGGGAATCGGCCGGCCATCAGTTGACAGGGTCGGAGGTCGACGCGGCATCGGTTTGGTATCAACGAACTTTTACGTAAAAATAAGGAGTGGCCGCTATGTTATCCATCGATCCGAACCTGCAAGGCGAACGGGATAATTACAAGCTGCTGACCGGCAGCATTATCCCGAGACCCGTTGCCTTCGTGACTACGCTATCGCGTGAAGGCGTTCTGAATGCCGCGCCTTTCAGCTACTTCAGCATCGTAACGGCCGACCCGCCGATGGTCTCGGTATCGGTCCAGCGTAAAGGGGGCCACCCCAAAGATACGGCCCGGAATGCGATGGAGCAGGGCGCTTTCGTCGTCCATGTCACGGATGAGGACAATATCCGGAAAGTCAATGAGACCGCGGCCGCGCTCCCTCCGGAAGAGAGCGAGGTGGCTCTGGCGGGACTAACGCCGGTCCCTAGCGAAAATATTCCGGTGCCCGGCGTCGCCGAAGCCAGGGTCCGGATGGAATGCGTGCTGGAGCGGTCGATTCCGCTTGGCGGCACGGAAGAGCAGCCGGCGGCCGATCTGTTGATCGGCCGGGTCGTCCGTTTTCATATCGACGAGTCGATATATGAAGATGGACGGATCGACGCCGCCGAATTGAAGGCGGTAAGCCGGCTGGCCGGCAACAATTACGCCGGGCTGGGCCCTTTGTTTTCCATCCGGCGGCCCGAATAAGCCGGTATGAAGTAGCGGCGCTTCTCTGCAGCCAAGGTTGCAGGGAAGCGCCTTTTTGTTTACTCTCATAGAGAGACCGACAAATGGAGGGATGGCATATGAAATATCGGGCATTGGGAAATACAGGGCTGCAGGTCAGCGAAGTCAGCTTCGGGACCTGGGGCATCGGCGGCGACTGGGGGCAATCCGATGACACGGAAGGCTTGCGCGGCCTGGAATTTGCGATGGAACAAGGCGTGAATTTTTTTGATACGGCGGACGTGTACGGTTCGGGTCATGCGGAAGAACTTCTCGCCAAAGCGACGAAGGGGAAAGAAGACGACGTACATATCGCCACCAAGTTTTGCCGGGCGGGGGACATCCACGACCCGAATACTTACTCCGGCGAATCCATCCGTCGGTTTTGCGAAGGAAGTCTTAAGCGTTTGCAGCGGGAACGGATCGATCTCTACCAGATTCATTGCCCGCCATTCGAGATATTAAAGGACGGCCGGGTGTTTGAAGAGCTCGATAAACTTCAGGCCGAAGGCAAGATTAGGCATTATGGCGTTAGCGTCGAGACGGTGGAGGAAGGGTTGTTCTGCCTGAACGTTCCCGGCGTGAAAGCGCTGCAGGTGATTTTCAATCTGTTCCGTCAAAAGCCCCTTGACGAGCTGCTTCCCGCCGCCAAACAGGCGGGCGTCGGCATCCTCGCGCGGCTGCCGCTGGCAAGCGGGCTGCTGACCGGCAAATTTTCGAAAGACTCCAGGTTCGAAGCGAACGACCACCGGAATTTTAACGCAAACGGCGAGCACTTCAATGTGGGGGAAACATTCGCCGGCCTGCCGTTCGAAAAAGGGGTCGAGCTGGCTTCCGGACTGTCCTGGATCGCGGAAGGACGGGGAGATATGGCGCGGGCATCGATGCGCTGGATTTTGGATGCTCCCGAAGTCACCTGCGTGATTCCCGGCTTTAAGAATGTCCGCCAGGTCGAAGATAATTTGGGCGCGCTGGAGGTTCCTTCGTTTACGAACGAAGAGCTTGAGCGCCTGCGGGAGTATTACCGCAACGAGGTTTCCGGACATATCCGCGGGGCTTATTAAGACTAGAAGCAAAATGGGGGAGTGAGAGAAGCATGCTGGAATGGGCGGAACAGGCGGATGGCCTTTGGCAGTACGTCACTTTATTTTTGCTGGCGGCTGCGCCCTGGTTGGATGTGTTTATCATCGTGCCTGCGGGTATCGTGTGGGGGTTGTCGCCGGTCGCCGTGGCCGTCGTCGGATTCGCCGGAAATTTTATCATGATTGTGCTGCTGGGCATTCTGTTCAACACCTACCGAAAGTGGAGGGATAACCGCAGGGCTAAAAAGGGGATCGAAGGTCCGAGCAAACGGGAAACCCGGGCGAGGGCCCTTTGGGATCGCTACG
Source organism: Paenibacillus salivarius (assembly GCF_051307165.1). NCBI lineage: Bacteria > Bacillati > Bacillota > Bacilli > Caryophanales > Paenibacillaceae > Paenibacillus > Paenibacillus salivarius. Next base: position 5,286,803 of record NZ_CP195592.1, on the reverse strand, counting down.
GTCTGCCGGGATTGGCTTTACTGGCACCCCTGCTGGTAGGGACGGATCTTGCGGCCTTGCTGGCGCTGACGTTCGGTTCTTCCCGAACCCGTGTAGTCGGTTGGATGGGCGCAAGTCTCGCCGTGTGGACGATTGTTTTGGCATTCGGTTCGGTCTATGGATTCCGATATATTAACTGGATCTAATTCTATGTCAAAAGGCACCGCCTTCTCGGAATGGAGAGGGAGGTGCCATTTTTATTTGATGCGTAACGGGCACTTTTAGGAAGATCTAAAAAAAGTGGAATAAAACCTTTATTTAGGACATAGACTTTTTCTCCAGTTAGCATTTAGGTAAATAGTGAGGACATTTTTCTGTTCTCTATGGATACGGATATGTTAGCATAATTATTGAGTGCGCTTTCAAAGGGACAAACGAGTTCAACTTCAAGGGAGCGATGAACGATGATGAATGTGCTTTTGGTCGATGATGAACCCTGGGTAATCGAGGGGCTGCGTACCATGGTGAACTGGACGAATTACGGGTTTCAGGTTTGCGGGGAAGCACTGAACGGACCCGATGCACTCACAATGATTCAGGAGCTCAGGCCGGAACTGGTCCTCACGGATATCAATATGCCGGTGATCAACGGATTGGAACTGATTGAGCGATCAAATAAAACGATCACGAAACCTCCGAAATTCGTCATATTGAGCGGCTACGATAACTTTAATTATGCAATTACGGCCATGCACCATAAGGTGACCGAATATTTGCTCAAGCCGATCGACGAGGAAGAGATCGAGGCCGTGTTGGCGCGTATAGGCAAAAGGATTCAAGACGACCTTGCGGCAGAGCGGAATCAGACGCGTATCCAGTCTTTGCTCGTTAATAGCTTGCTGAACCGTTTGATTCAGGGAGATGATGGCGAACTGCTGGAACAGCAGATCGTCCGGACGCTCCATCTTTCGGCGGATGCGGAATTGCGCTGCATGGTGATCGAAGCGTCCGCAGACCCTTCTTATTTGCAAGAACGGATAAAAAGGTATTTTTCGCAGAGTCCAGACCGGTTATTCCAAGACAGCACAGGAAAATGGGGGGCGATCGTGCCGGCGGATGAATTCTCCGCTTCTCAGTTGGAGGAGATCGGAATCCAGCTTCACAGGGAGCTTTCGGGCGAACTGAACCAACCGGTGATCGTAACGATCAGCAGTTCCCAAAGGGGAATCCGGTCCATTCGGGACCTTTATTTGCAAGCGCTTGAAGTGAACGGATGCAAACGCTGCCAAGGCAAGGAAGGCGTGTTTAGTTACAGAAACTCCTGCCAGCCCGTATTTGCCCGGGATGACGGCAAAGAGAAATTCAAACAGCTCCCGGACATCGTGGCGGTTGGCGGGACGGACAAGATCATGGCCGCCGTCGAGGCCGCGTTGGCTTCCGTAACGGAGGAAGTGCCCGGCTTGGAACATGCGCTCGTTTATATCGCCGATCTGGAGGTCAATCTTTGCAGACGGATCGCGGAGATGAACGGAGATCCGGATGCATTCATGAAATCGATCCAAGCGGAGCACGGAAGCGCAGGCAGCTTTGCAACCTATCCTTCAATGCATAAATATGTCCTTGCCCTGTGTATGGGAGCGTCGGACGTGCTTTCCGACCTGGAGGCGCGGAACGAGAACAATACGATTTTCCATGTGATTCAATATGTGGACCGGGAATATCACGGCAAGCTCCAATTACAGGATCTGGCCAAAAGGTTTCATATGAACTCCACCTATTTGGGGCAGTTGTTCAAGAAAGAAACGGGCAAGCCGTTTAACGACTATTTGAATGAGAAAAGAATCGAAGAGGCGAAGCGGTTGTTGAAGAGGTCCCAGATGAAAATATCAGAAATCGCCCTGCAAGTCGGATATCCGAATACGGACTATTTTATCAGCAAATTTAAATGCAAAACGGGGGTACTCCCCTCGGTTTACAAACAGGAATCCGAGAGGAAGCAGATGGCGGATTGAACAGCGGGATGGTGCATAAATCATGAGAAGACGCTTCAGATTCAGAAAGATCGTTAACGATATTCCGTTAAATTATAAATTTTTGCTGATCTATATCATTGGCGTATTGCTGCCGATCGTGGCCATCAACATCATGTTTCTGGACAGAATGACCGGGCTCATCAAGGAGCGGGAGGAACAGAACCTTGAAATATCGCTCGAGCGGGCCAGAAAAGATATTCATGATTTCATCGAGGGCGGGGTGGCGGTCAGCCACGCGCTGAATACGGACAAGACGTTGTATGAAAATTTGGACCACACTTACGAAAATGCGATCGAGTTTTACGAGATGTTCGACGAGCAGCTGCGCCACCGGGTCACCAGCTATATTCCGGTCAATAACCAGATTTTGCGGATCAGTATCTATACGGATAATCCAACCATCGTTCCCGGAGGGAATTACCAGACCATCGATTCGGGCGTGATCAACAGCGATTGGTACAGATTATGGAAACAGTCTACGGATCCCGTATTGGTAGCTGCCTACCGGGCGACCGAAGTGAACAATCGTACGGTTACGGTCCCCTATTTAAGCGTCATCGAGAAAATGAATTATTTCGATACCTACGGCAAATACGATAAGCTGCTCCGGATCGACATCGATCTGAACAAAATTTATGATGTCATCGTGCGCGAACAGGATTACTTGAATCTCTATCTCGTCAATGAGCATAACGAAATCATTATGTCCGCGGATACCGGATACCAGCGGGGAGTTACCGACGCTTATCCGGTATTTGAACTTTCCGACAGCGAAAAAAATAAAGACGTTCACGTCGTTTCGATCGGCACGGCCCGTTACGTCAAGGGATGGAAGCTGGTCGGCGTAACGCAGGGGACCCGTTTGTCCGCGGCCATTCTCGAGATGCAGGTTTTTGTCGGAATTATAGCCACGGTCATTACCTTGTTCGCGTTGATTTTTATTTATATTATGCTTCGTTCTTACAATTATCGGGTGAAACGACTGTCCCGCCATATGCAGAAGGTGACGAACGAGAAATTCGACTTGATCAAAATCGACGAGGGCCGGGACGAAATCGGCGGTTTGATTCAAAACTTCAATATGATGACGGCCCGGATTAACTCTTTGATTAATAACGTGTATAAGCTCGAGATCCAGAAGAAGGACTTGGAGATGGAGCGGGTACGGGCGGAGCTGAACTTTTTGCAGAGTCAGATGAATCCGCATTTCCTGTTCAATACGCTCAATGCGATTCTGGTCGTGTGCACGAAAAATAACTATTCCGACGTCACGGATATTATTAAAAGCTTGTCCAGGCTCCTCCGCAGGTTGCTCAGCTGGAAGGAGGATATCGTGACGCTGGAAGAAGAGATTCTGTTTATCGAAATGTATCTAAAAATAGAAAAGTTCAGGTTCCGGGACAAGTTTGATTATGAGCTGGAAATCGCCCCGGAAGCGGTGCATTACAAAATTCCGAAAATGAGCATCCAGCCGTTGGTGGAAAATGCCTGCAAGCATGGAATCCAGGCCATGGATGGAAAGGGTATCGCCAAAATCAGCGCGTCCGTATCGGACGGCCGCCTTCGTGTCTCGGTGTCCGATAACGGCATAGGAATCGAGCCCGAGAAGCTTCGCGAAATGATTCTGGCCGTGCGCAGCGAAAGTACTTCCGGCAATAGCATCGGTATCCGCAACGTGTACCGCAGGTTGGAATTGTATTACGACGATTTGGTGCGCTTCGACATTGCCAGCAAGCCGAATCAGGGAACGATCGTGTCTTTCGAAATCCCTATCAGATTGCTTGATCATCAGGATTACACGAACAGGGAGGAATAGAAGTGAGATTTAAAGTGCTCTTGATTGATGATGAGCCCGGCGCGCTGGAAGGCATGCAGCTGTGGATCCCTTGGGAGGAGCTCGGCTTTGAAATATGCGGAACCTGCGGCAACGGCGCCGAAGGGATCCGGATGATGTCGGAGCTGGGGCCGGATCTGGTTGTGACCGATGTGAATATGCCGCTCATGGACGGTCTGGAGATGATCGGGGAATGGCAGAAGAACGGAAACAAAAAAGTCAGCTTTATGATTATCAGCGGATACAGCGAATTCGAATATGCGCGAAAGGCGATGAGGTACGGAATCACGCATTATCTGTTAAAACCGGTGGAAACCGAGGAAGCCGAAAAGGAATTGCGTGCGGTTTACCGGGAGTTATTGCAGGAAACGGAGGAGCAAAGATGCAGCGAGATTGCCACCAGGGAGGAACGCGTTTCCCGGATCAGGGATTTGCTTGAAGGCCGCCCTGTCACCGAGGGGGGACTAGGGAGTCTTGAAACCCTGTCAGACAGCAGGGAAAAATGGAATATCTGCCTGGTTCAAACCGAGCCGGCGATGTATACGGAATTGAGAAAGATGGCTGAAGCCTTGGTTTCGGAGAAACAGGCCATGTTTCTGATCGGCCTGGATTTAAGCCGTTTCGTTCTCGTGTACGGATATGCTCCGGACAAGGGAGAGGCGGACGGCGCCTGTCGGACGCTTGCCGAATTGTCCACGCTATACGGCGGTCAACGGGTGTTTATGGCCACCGGTGCCGGGGAATCGTCGCTGCTTCGTCTTGCAGGCTGTTACCGTACCGCGATCGAGGCGATCGCCTATAAATTTTATGACCCCGATTATAACGGGGTCATTTCTTACAAAGAGGTTCAAGGCCGACGGCTTCAATACCATTACGACCAAATCCGTTTGATGGATAGGCTGATCGAATCGATGGACCTGCTGAATGTTACCGCCTTTCAGGAAACGGTCGCCGACGCGGCCGGGACGTTCCGCGAAATGCTGCTTGCCCCCGAAATCGTTAAGAAGATCATCGTTCATCTGATGTACAAAATGAAGGATTACATGGAGGAAGCCGGCGGTGTATCCGCCAAGGCGTTGCTGGGCAAATACGATATTCCCGCGCTTTCCGATACGGTCATGAATTTGAACGATTTGATACATCATCTTCTCGCCTTCGGACGGGAATGCATCGACGGATTAAGCGAAGATCAGGCCCGTAAATCCCAGGGAGTCGTCCAGAAAATCAACGACTACATCCGCGAGCACTACCGGGAAGGCTTAACGATCAAAAAACTGGCTGAAGTATTTTATCTGCATCCGGTTTATTTGGGTCAACTGTTAATGAAGAAAAACGGGGTCGGTTTTAATGAGCTGGTGCATAATTTACGGATTGAGGAAGCCGTGCGGCTGCTTCGGCAAAACAAGTATAAAAACAGCGAAATCGCGGAACGGGTAGGCTATGTAAATTACAGCCAATTCCTGAAACAGTTCGAAAAACGTTTGGGGATGTCCCCCAATGAGTATAAAAACAGGAACTAAAGTTTTTAGGGGTAATGCTTTAATTGTGGCATAGTTCGCTTTTGGCAGCGCTTTTACAATAAAGATAAGTTACTGAAAGGGCTTTCAGTCCTGGGAGTAACCATATTATTACGGAGGTGCTTTAAATGGGGGGCAAGAAAAAATCGGTACTCCGGTTCAGCATGATGCTGCTGCTTTCGCTCGGCCTCGTCCTTTCGGCTTGCGGCGGTAATAACAAGGAAGCCGCTAAGAACGGAAACAACGGACAGGCGACTGGAGAAAATACCGCGAATGGGGTAGAACCGTTTGAAATTTCGGTTTTTATCGGTCAAGCCGACCAGCAACCAACACCTGACAACAAGATTTACAAATTAATTAAAGAAAAGACGGGCGCATCCTTCAAATTCGAGTTCCTGGCAGGCGACATTGACCAAAAGCTTGGCGTTATGATCGCAGGCGGCGACTATCCGGACATGATGACAGCGAATCAAAAGCTGACGGCTGCCGGTGCATTCATCCCGCTCGAAGACTTGATTGAAGAACATGCTCCGAACTTGAAGAAGCATTACGAGAAGTACTGGAACATGATGAAGGACCCGAATGACGGTCATATTTACAATCTTCCGAACTACGGCGTTACTAATGCTGACGTTAACTCGTCTTGGTATTCAGGCCCAGCCTTCTGGATCCAGAAGGACGTATTGGCAGACGCAGGATATCCGCAAGTTAAAACATTGGATCAATATTTTGACTTGATTAAAAAATACAAGGAAAAGTATCCGACCATCGACGGTACTCCGACGATTGGCTTCGAAATTTTGAACTATGACTGGAAAAACTGGGGTCTGTTCAACCCTCCGCAGCATTTGATCGGTCATCCGAATGATGGCGGCGTAGTCGTTAAAGACGGCAAAGCGGAAATTTTTGCCGACAAGGACTATGCAAAACGTTATTATCAAAAGCTGAACGAAATGAATGCCCTGGGTATCATCGACAAAGAAACGTTCACCCAAAACTTTGACCAATACATGGCCAAAATTTCGAGCGGTGCGGTTCTGGGCATGTTTGACCAACACTGGAACTTCCAAAGCGCAGAGAACGCGCTGATCACGCAGAAGAAAGATAATAGAACCTATGTCGGCCTTCCGCTTGTATTTGATGAAGGCGTCAAGGATCATTACAAGGATCGTCCGGCTCTGAACCTCAATAACGGTTTCGGGATCACGGTTAACGCATCCAAAGAACAACAGATTAGAATCATCAAGCTGTTGGATACGTTGATTCAAGAAGATTGGCAAAAAATCTTGTCCTGGGGTATCGAAGGGGAAGATTACATTGTCAAAGACGGCCGCTTCATGAAAACGCAAGAGCAACGCGATCAGTTTACTGATGCAACCTGGAAACTCGCAAATAAAGCCGATTCCTTCTTCGGTCAAGCTCCAAAAATGGAAGGTTTGTTCTCGGACGGCAACGCCACGGACGGCGCAGCTCAGCCTGAGGAAATGCAGGCTGCTTTGAGAGAGTATGACAAGAATTTCCTTGCCCAATACGGATTCAGCACGTATGTTGACTTCTTCAGTCCGGCTCCTGAAAACGACATTGCTTACCCTGCATGGTCTGTTGACCTGGTAGACGGTTCCGAAGCGAAAATCGTGAATACGAAGCAAAATGAGTTGTCCACGAAGTACTTGCCGAAAGCGATCCTGGCAAAACCAGAAGAATTCGACAGCGTCTGGGCTGATTATGTCAAAGAAATCGGCAAACTCAATATCAAGGCTTACGAAGATCGTATTAACGAAGTGCTGCAATGGAGAAGAGATACCTGGACAGTGAAATAAGGTGTTGAATCGGAAAATGGAAGGCGTTTATGAGCCTTCCATTTTCCGAAATAATAGGTTTTGGGGAGAAAAAAACTATGGATCAGACCTTGAAGAAAGATCGAGCCGTCCGGAAGCCGAAAAAAGAAAAGAAAATCACCTGGTCCCTCATCAAGGATCAGAGCCAGTTGATTTATATGTCCGTGCCTTTATTGGCGTACATCCTGTTGTTCGCCTATTACCCGATTTGGGGCTGGACAATGGCTTTTCAGGACTACAAACCTGCCAGAGATTTTAGCGAACAGAAATGGGTAGGGTTTAAGCATTTCGAGTTCCTTTTTAAAGACGACAATTTCTTGCAAGTGCTGCGGAATACGTTGGCGATGAGTATCATTAACCTGATTCTGGGTTTTGTAACAGCCATTATATTGGCGTTACTGTTGAATGAAATCAAAAAAATATTTTGGAAAAGAACCGTACAGACGATTTCCTATCTTCCGCACTTTTTGTCCTGGATTATCGTTACCGGGATTGTGGCGACAAGCTTGGCTTCGGATGGAATCATCAATGATATCCTGGTGAAACTGCACTTGATAAAAGAGCCGATCCAATGGCTCAGTGAAGGCAAATACTTCTGGGGAATCGTCGGAGCTTCGAATGTTTGGAAAGAAGTCGGCTGGAGTACGATTATATATTTGGCTGCGATGTCATCCATTGATCCGGCGCTTTATGAAGCCGCGGATATTGACGGAGCAAGCCGCTACCGGAAAATGTTCCATGTCACTTTGCCGGGTATCAAGCCTACGATTATTATTCTTTTGATTATGCAGGTCGGCCACATTCTGGAGGCGGGTTTTGAAATCCAATACCTGCTTGGCAACGGTCTTGTTGTCGACTGGTCGCAAACGATTGACATTTTCGTACTGAAATACGGGCTCGCTCAAGGCAACTATTCCTTAGCAACTGCTGCCGGTATATTTAAAACGGTCGTTAGCGTGACGTTGCTCCTGATTGCAAACGGAATCTCCAAACGACTCGGGGAAGAGAGGCTGTTATAGTTATGGCAAATCAAACCATCAGCCCTGGGCCAGCATCAGCTGCCGCAGTGACTAAAAGACCTGTCGGAAGAAGAAGACTTGAGCCGATTCTTTTTAATACATTTAACACTCTGTTTATGATAGGCCTTGTGATTGTCACCTTATATCCTTTCTTGAATACGATCGTCGTTTCCCTGAATGCGGGGAATGATACGATCCGCGGCGGCATATATCTCTGGCCGCGAGAATTTACTTGGCAGAACTACAAGGCGGTATTCGCTTCTGGAACGATTTATGACGCATTCTGGATTTCCGTGGCAAGAACGGTGCTTTCGACGCTGCTGAATCTGGGTCTGACCACCATGCTGGCTTATACGCTGAGCCGGAGAGAATATGTGTTCCGCAAACCGATTACCCTGGTTTTCATCCTGACGATGTACTTCAACGCCGGTCTGATTCCGGGATACTTCCTGATGAAAGACTTGCATTTGCTTAATACGTTCTGGGTATATGTCATTCCATCGATGATTAGCGCATTTAATATGATCGTCATCCGGACGTATATCGGAACGATTCCGGAAAGCCTGGTCGAATCGGCAAGAATCGATGGAGCCGGAGATTTTAAAATCTTCGTGCGGATCATCTTCCCGCTTTGTAAACCGGTATTGGCTACCATTGCGTTGTTCGTAGCCGTGGGTGCCTGGAACTCCTGGTTCGATGCATTCATTTATACTTCGTCGCATCAAGAACTGAGTACTTTGCAATATGAATTGATGAAGCTGTTATCATCCAGTATGAACGCGAACAGCAACCCGGCCGTTTCTAACGGTGTCGGAATGACACAGGGTTCAGTCGACATGGTCACACCGATTTCGATCCGTGCCGCGGTAACTGTTGTAGCCTCTGTGCCGATCCTGCTGGTATATCCGTTCATGCAAAAATACTTTGTTGTCGGACTGAATGTGGGCAGCGTGAAGGAGTAAGACATGAAGAAAAACTCACTTGGTTACTCTAACCCGGTTCTTCCGGGATTCTACCCCGACCCGAGCATTGCTCGGGCCGGGGATGACTTTTATTTAATTTGCAGTTCTTTCGAATATTTCCCGGCCGTGCCGATCTTTCACAGCCGGGATTTGGTGCACTGGGAGCAAATCGGGCATGTGCTTGACCGGGATAGCCAGCTGGATTTGCGGGCGCAGCGCAGTTCGGACGGGATCTATGCGCCGACGCTCCGCTACCATGATGGCACATTTTATATGATTACGACGGATGTACGCGGAATTGGGAACTTTTATGTAACGGCGAAAGATCCGGCGGGACCTTGGTCCGATCCGATCCTTGTTCCTTACGGAGGGATTGATCCGTCCCTGTTCTTTGACGATGACGGCAAGGTTTATGTAACCGCGCAACAGGGGGCGGATTACGACTCGCATGCCATTCAGTACGAGATCGATATTGCTACGGGGAAAGCATTATCCGATCCGGTGGTCATATGGAGGGGGGACGGCGGTCCCTGGACGGAAGGGCCCCACTTGTACAAAATCAATGGCATGTACTACATCATGACCGCCTCGGGCGGCACCGCGAAGGAACACCGGGAAATTATCGGCCGGGGCGCGACCCCATACGGGCCGTTCGAGCTGTATCCTCACCCGATCCTGACGCATCGGGACATCGATCATCCGATACAGTATTTGGGGCATGCGGATCTGACCTGCGACTCCAATGGCGACTGGTGGGCCGTATTCCTCGGCGTCCGTCTCGTGGACTCCGGCTATAGCGTGCTCGGCAGGGAAACTTTTCTGGCGCCGGTGACCTGGAACGAGGACGGCTGGCCGATGATCGACAATAATGAAGGCACGGTTAACCTTGAGATGAGCGTGCCGCGGTTGCCGGGAGGATCGCCGGCCGGAATGCCGAAGACGACGGCGTTTTCGGAGGGCAGCGACGATTTTGACAAACGCGAGCTTTCGCATATGTGGACGTTCTTGCGCAACCCTGCGGAAGGGAGCTGGTCTTTGAATGAGCGGGCCGGTTGGCTCACTCTGCGCGGACAGTCCGCAGGGCTGAATGAAGTGGGCCAGGTCACTTTTGTCGGCAGGCGGCAGCAGCACTTGCAAGCGGAATGGAGCACCTATCTGGAATACGGTTCGATCGGGGATGGCGAAGAAGCCGGGTTGTGCGCCAGAAGGGATGAGGACGCCCATTACGAAATCTTTATGAAGCAGGAGGCCGGGCGGAGAACGATCGGCGCCAGGTTGACCGTGAGGGGCGAATGGCTGGTGGTTGCCGAGGTACCGATGGACTTGGATGGGGTATATTTAAAAATTCGCTCCGATGTCACCGAATATTCGATGTACTACTCGCTGGACGGTCAGGAATGGATCAGACTGGGCGGGGGACCTGCCCGGGCACTATCGCCGGAAGATTTTGTGGAGAAAATGTGTTTTACCGGTGTCGTCATCGGCCTCTACGCTACAGGAAACGGGAAAACGGCATCGGGTGAGGCTCATTTCGACTGGTTCGTGACCCGGCAGACTGGAGGAGGTAACTGAAGTGAGTCCAACGGAATTTGTGGTATCCGCACTTAAGGATTTGTTTGCGGAGGACTTCCGGATCGGCGCAGCGGTTAACCCCCGCACCATCCAAACGCAGGAGAAGCTACTGGCGTACCATTTCAACAGCATTACGGCGGAGAACGAGATGAAGTTTGAAAGCGTGCATCCGTCGGAAGACGAATACACCTTCGAGGAAGCCGACGCGCTCGTAAATTTCGCCCGCAAACACGGATTGGCGATGCGCGGCCATACACTGGTTTGGCATAACCAGACTACCGATTGGCTGTTCCGTGATCGCCAGGGCGGACAGGTAAGCAAGGAAGTGCTGCTTGAACGACTCCGCTCGCACATCCAAACCGTCGTCGGCCGCTATAAGGGCGATATTTACGCTTGGGACGTAGTAAATGAGGTGATCGCCGACGAAGGCGATCAGCTGCTCCGCACCTCGAAGTGGACGGATATTGCAGGCGGCGACTTTATCGCCAAAGCGTTCGAATACGCGCATGAAGCGGACCCGAATGCCTTGCTGTTCTACAACGATTACAACGAGTCCCATCCTCATAAACGCGATAAAATTTACGCTTTGGTCAAGTCGCTGCTGGATCAGGGAGTACCGATTCACGGCATCGGGCTGCAGGCCCACTGGAATCTGTATGACCCGTCGCTCGATGACATCCGGGCTGCGATCGAGAAATATGCTTCTTTGGGTTTGCAGCTTCAACTGACGGAACTGGATTTATCGGTATTCCGCTTTGAAGATGAGCGGACCGATTTGACCGAACCGGCTCCCGGCATGCTGGAACGGCAGGCGGAAGTTTATGAAGCGGTCTTTCGGTTGCTGAAGGAATACCGCGATTGTATAAGCTCGGTCACGTTCTGGGGGGCCGCCGACGATTACACCTGGCTCGACGATTTCCCGGTACGCGGGCGCAAAAATTGGCCCTTTCTGTTTGATGAACAGCACCGTCCGAAGCCTGCCTATTATCGGGTGGCTAGCCTTGAGGGAAAATGATCTTTATAAGAAGCGCTCCTCCGTCCGAGGAGTGTTTCTTCCTTTTTTTAATAAGGATGTAACGGGAGGGTTTTGAGTTGGGAACGGAGAGTGCAATGTATAGGGCATGGCTGCAGTATAACGAGCTTAGAGTCCCGGAACTTCGTAAATTGTACAAAGGGCTGCTTCAGCGCGTCGTGATTGTGGGGGAAACTTCCGATGTTCCCGCAGCGGCGGTTCGGGAGCTGACAACAGGCATAGACGCAATGCTGGGAGTAATTCCGGAGATTCTGGCTACAATCCCGGATGATGCTGAAGGGTCCTATCTTCTGATTCGGGTTGAAGAGGGAGAGCTACCATCCGGGGGGCGTAGATGGGATACCCGGCAGGATGCTTACTCGCTAAAATACTTGCCAAACGCTGAAGGGGGGCGGCTGGAATTAACCGGCGCTTCCAAAACGGGCTTTACATACGGCATTTTCCATTTGCTTCGCGGAATATCCTTGGGCCAAGGGCCGGAACAGCTGGAAGCCTCCGAGCGCCCGGCCAATCAGCTGCGGATGGTGAATCAATGGGATAATGCGGACGGGTCGATTGAACGGGGATACGCTGGGAATTCCATTTTTTATGCGAACGGGGAGATCGTCGGGGATTTAAGCCGGGTCCGGGATTATGCGCGCCTGCTATCTTCGGTGGGGATCAATGCCATTTCCATCAATAATGTAAATGTCCACGAGAAAGAAACCCGTTTTATCACCGGGGAGGGGCTTTCCGAGGTGGCCCGGGTAGCGGACGTGTTCCGGGACTATGGGATCGGGCTGTTTCTCAGCATCAATTTTGCGGCTCCTATGGCGGTAGGAGGACTCGATACGGCCGATCCGCTGGATGAGGGAGTACAGGGATGGTGGTCGGAGACGGCAGAGCGGATTTACCGGCATATCCCCGATTTCGGCGGATTTGTCGTCAAAGCCGATTCGGAGCATCGTCCCGGGCCGTTCGCCTACGGGCGCGACCATGCCGACGGGGCCAACATGCTGGCGGATGCGCTGGCTCCGTACGGCGGCCTCGTGATCTGGCGCTGCTTTGTCTACAATTGCATGCAGGATTGGCGGGATCGATCCACGGATCGGGCGCGAGCGGCTTATGATCATTTCAAGCCCTTGGACGGCAAGTTCCGGGACAATGTACTCTTGCAGATCAAAAACGGGCCGATGGATTTCCAGGTACGGGAGCCGGTGTCGCCGTTATTCGGGGCTATGAGCAGCACCAACCAAGTCATTGAGTTCCAGATTGCGCAGGAGTATACCGGGCAACAGCGGCACTTATGCTATCTTGTTCCGCAGTGGAAACAAGTGCTGGATTTTGATACGCATGTGGCGGAAGACGGCAAGGGGCAAGTGAAAAAGATCGTTGAGGGTGCGTTGTTCGGTATGAAGTACAGCGGCGTGGCCGCGGTGTCCAACATCGGAGACGATGAATGCTGGACCGGACATCCGCTGGCACAGGCGAATCTATACGGTTACGGTCGCTTAACCTGGAATCCCGACCTTACAGCCGAAGAGATCGCCCGGGAATGGGTACAGCTTACCATTAGCACCGACGGCAGCGTCACCGACAAAGTGACGGAAATGCTGATGGCCTCCTGGCCGATTTACGAAAGCTATACGGCACCGCTCGGGGTCGGCTGGATGGTCGTGCCTCATTACCATTACGGTCCGGATGTGGACGGATACGAGTACTCCCGATGGGGGACTTATCATTTTGCGGACCGCGACGGAATCGGGGTGGACCGGACGATGGCTACAGGGACGGGGTACGCCGGACAATACTTTGGCCCGAACCGGGAGCGGTACGGGTCGCTTGAAAGCTGCCCTGACGAACTGCTGCTTTTCTTTCACCATGTTCCATACACGCACGTACTGCATTCCGGCAGGACTGTGATTCAGCATATTTATGACACGCATTTTGACGGGGCCGAAGCCGCGGACGGCTTGAAACAGATCTGGACATCCCTGGAGGGACGCATCGATGCGGGACTCCACAAAACGGCGGCGGACCGGTTCGCGGAGCAAGCCGAACACGCCAAGCATTGGCGGGATGTCATAAATACCTACTTCTACCGTAAATCCGGCATACCGGATGAGCGGGGAAGAAAGATATATTAATAAGCAAGCGGCCCGAAGGGAGGTTACCCTTCGGGCCGAGTTGCTTAATGCTGTATTTTTTGCAACAATATCAGCGAAAACGAGGAGGATGAGTGAAAATGTTGTTTTTCATACAGCATTTTTGCGCTAATTCTCCATCCATTAGACCTCATTGCGGTAAAATCCTGTAAATTGTGCAACTTTGGGATCGATTCGATTCAGTTTGGAGAGGAATTGTTGTAAAAAGTGCAACATGCGCAAACTTTAAAGCTACTAATCGCAAATTCGTGACCGCCCGTGTTGTATCGCTGTGTTCGGGCTACACGCCGGAGTAAGCCATAAATCCGCCGTCCACCGGAATGACGGTGCCGGTGACGAATCCCGACGTCTCCGCGTCAGCCAGCCACAGCAGCGTGCCGAGCAGATCCTCGGGTACGCCAAAGCGGCGCATCGGCGTATGCGTGATGATTTTGCGGGACCGTTCCGTAAGCGAGCCGTCCTCATTCGTAAGCAGGTTGCGGTTCTGTTCGGTCAGGAAAAATCCCGGGGCAATCGCGTTTACCCGAATCCCGGCTTCGGCCATATGTACGGCCAACCATTGCGTGAAGTTGTTGATCGCCGCTTTGGCCGCGCTGTAGGCCGGCACCTTGGTCATCGGGCACGGCGCGCTCATGGAAGAAATATTAATGACGGTGGCGCCGGGCCGACCGATCATTTGCTTGGCAAACACTTGAGTCGGCAGTAGACTTCCGACAAAGTTGAGGTCCATGACGTTGCGGACTCCGGTTAGGCTCAAGTCGAAAAAGGAGGTCACTTCCGGGTCCGCCAGATCCTCATCCCGGAATATTTCGTTCGTCGTGTTGGCGCTCGGCTGATTGCCCCCGGCACCGTTGATCAAAATATCGTACTCCCCGAACGCTTCGCGGACCTGACGCTCCGCTTCCTGTACGCTCTCCGCATTCGTAACGTCACAGGCGACGGCGATGGCCGTTCCTCCGTCTTTCCGTATCTGTTCGGCGACTTCCTCACCCCGCGAAAGCGTACGATTCAAAATGGCTACATTCACGCCCTGACGGGCCAGTTCCTGTGCCATCGCCCGGCACAGGATGCCCGCGCCGCCGGTGATGACCGCCGTTTTGCCGGCCAATGACGTATGTTTCGGCAAATGACTCATTGGACATTTTCCTCCTTCGACGCTGACGCTTCCGCGGATTGCCGGGTATATGCGTCCCACAGTCCCCATAAGTACATGATGCCAAGCGCCCGGTCATAAAGACCGTAACCCGGCCGGCACTGCTCGCCCCACAGATGACGCCCGTGGTCTGGACGGCAGTAACCATTGAAACCGTTATCATGATACGCCTTAACGATTCCGGCGATATCGACCGTTCCGTCCGAAGTCTTATGGGACGTTTCAATAAAGTCCCCGTTATCGAACACTCGGACATTGCGGATATGCGCGAACGGGATCCGGTCGTGGAATTCATGGACCATGGCCACGATATCATTCTCGGGGTTTGCGCCGAGAGAGCCGCTGCACAGCGTAATCCCGTTCGACGGGCTGTCATGCAGGCTAAGCAATCTGCGGAAACTGTCCCGTCCGGTCATAATCCGCGGCAGACCGAAGATCGGCCAAGGCGGATCGTCCGGGTGGATAGCCAGCTTGATGCCGTTTTTTTCCGCCACAGGCACGACCACATTCAAAAAATAGCCGAGGTTCTGCCACAGATCCTCCGCCGTCACGCCGCGGTAGGCTTCGAACAAAGTCGTGAGCTGCGCAAGGCGTTCCGGCTCCCAGCCAGGCATAGTGAGCGTGCTGTCCCCGGTAATAATGTTTACCAGCTCGAACGGGTCGACGTCACGGATTTTCGCCTGCTCAAAAAACAGCGCTGTCGAACCGTCCGGAAGCGGCCTGAACATTTCGGTCCGGGCCCAGTCGAATACCGGCATGAAGTTGTAGCAAATGACTTTCACGCCGACTTTGCCGAGCTTTTCGATCGTGCGGATATAGTTCTCGATATACAAGTCGCGCGTTGGTAGCCCGAGCTTGATATCTTCATGAACGTTTACGCTTTCCACCACGTCAATATTCATCCCGTACTTTGCGGCCTGGTCGCGGACTTCCTCGATTCGCTCCATCGGCCATTCTACTCCGGCGGGAAGGTCGTGCAAGGACCATACGATCCCTTCCACTCCGGGAATCTGCTTGATCTGGTCCAGCGTCACCGTGTCGTTGCCTTCGCCGTACCAGCGAAATACCATGCGCATACCGATTCCTCCTTTGAAATGGATGTAACGGCAAGTACGTAAACTGTTCCTCCGATCGCTGTTGTTCCCGGACCGGAAAATCATTTTACTCCCATGCCTTCATCTCATCTTTACTCCAACTTTATTTACTTAGAAAATAATTCGGGTATTTCTCTTGCAGTACGCCGAGATTTGCGATGCTCAACGTTAAATGCTCGTGCATCAGTCGGTCGGCACCTTCCTCGTCATGGCGGCGAATGGCCTCCGCCATATCGCGGTGCTGCTCGTACAGGTGATTCCAATGCGGATCCGTCTCGAGCCAGAGCACCCGGGTGCGGTTCAGATGGGCGTTCATTTGCTGGATGACTTCCCAAGTGCCGTGTTTGCGGCAGCCGTCGAACAGAATCCGGTGAAACTCCTCGTCCAGTTCAAACATGGCCCGCTTATCGTGGAGCTTCAGACTCTTTTGCTGCTCCGCCAGGTTGCGGTCCAAAGCCTCCAGCCGTTCTTCCGGAAAATTGCGGCAGGCGAGCCGGATCACCGCCCGTTCCAGTTGTTCCCGCATAAACCGCGCTTCCTCGACCAGATCGGGATCGATGAGCGAAACCCGCGTGCCCCGCTGCGGAAGCACGAGGACGAGACCTTCCTGGGCGAGCCGAACGAAGCTCTCCCGTACGGGAGTCCGGCTGACCTGGAACAGGACGGATGTCTCCTTTTCCGAAAGGGCGGTTCCCGGAGGAAGTTCGAAATTCACGATTTGCTGTTTTAACCGGGCATAAACCTGGTTCCCTGCCGAACCCGAACCGCCGGCCGGCGAACCCATCATTTCTTTCAAACGATCACCTCCAATTTGGTTCCATACTACCACACTTGTATGGTAGTATGGAAGAGAGAATTGTGATAGCGCTATCATATGGATGAGAGGATGAATCGAAACATGGTTACGAGTGAGAAAAGAGGGGCTTTTTATACCGGGAAGTACCGGAATCTGCTTGAGGAATACGGCTATTCCAACGAGGTAATCCGGGAGCGGCTGCAACAGACATGGCGGGATATGTTCGAAGGGGATCAAGAAACCCGAATCTATCATCCGGCAGGGGAAGATATGGGATACATGATGGACACGGGGAATTTTGATGCGCGAACGGAAGGGATGTCCTACGGCATGATGATGGCCGTCCAGATGGACCGCCAGGACATTTTCGACCGGTTGTGGAAGTGGACGATGACCTACATGTATATGTCGACCGGGGAAAATGCCGGTTATTTCGCCTGGTCCTGCGCGACGGACGGGTCAAGGCTGTCGGACGGGCCCGCGCCGGACGGCGAGGAGTATTTTGCGATGGCCTTATTTTTCGCCTCCCACCGTTGGGGCGACCGGGAAGCGCCGTTCAATTACGGAACACAGGCGCGCGAATTGCTTCGCACCTGCATTCATAAAGGAGAAGACGGTTCGGGTTATCCTATGTGGAACCCGGATAACAAGCTGATCAAATTCATTCCGAATTGCGATTTTTCGGATCCGTCCTACCATCTGCCGCATTTTTACGAACTTTTCGCTTTGTGGGCTTACCCGGAGGACCGCCCGTTTTGGCGGGAGGCGGCCAAGGCAAGCCGAGATTATTTGCAAATTGCTTGCCATCCGGTCACGGGCTTGGCTCCGGAATACGCCCACTATGACGGAACGCCGAATAACGTACGGGGCTTCGGCCATTTCTTCAGCGATTCATACCGCGTGGCCGCCAATTTGGGCCTGGACTGGGAATGGTTCGGTGCGGATGAAAGGGAAAAAGACATTGCGGAGAAAATCCAGGCCTTCTTTGCCGACAAGCAGCCGGAGGACTATCGGAGGTACACGATCGCTGGCGAGCCGTTCGAGGAGAAGGCGCTCCATCCGGTCGGCTTGCTGGCGACGAATGCGATGGCTTCGCTGGCGGCGGACGGCCCCGATGCCCGCGCCAGCGTGGAGCTGTTCTGGAATACGCCGCTGCGCACAGGAAACCGGAGATATTATGATAATTGCCTTTACTTGTTTACCTTGCTGGCGTTAAGCGGCAATTACCGGATTTGGATGCCGGATAGCTCCAGGTAACCTATCCTAAGGGGAGGTATCAGCAGGAAACCCTAACACCGCAGATTATCGGGTATGGGGCACAAGCCGTTCGCCCAGGATTCCTTCCTTCCAACGGGAATAGGCTTGCCAGGCGGCTCCATTATCCAGCATGGATTTGCAGGTATAGATCCCTTCTTCGACGGAGCCGGCCATTCCGGCGAGATGGAGGCGCAGCGCGCCGTTCAGGACCACCTGGTTTACGAAGGCGATATGTGCCTCTCCGTTCAACACCCCTTCCGAAACGCGCAGCTGCTCGGCAGGACTCCACGCCACCTCGGGCAGGTCCGCCTCCAGGCCGTAGGTTTCGGGATCGACGATCTGCATGCTGGCCTCTCCTTGTTCGACGAAGTAGGTGCGGGTAGGGCGGTCGATATAGACATCCTCCGATCCCTCCGAGCCTTGTACAATCAGTGCTTTCCGGTAGTTCAAACGCTGGAGGAGCCGGGCGGACCGGTCGAATACGGTATTGTGGAAGACGCCAAAGACAAGGTAAGGAGAGTAGCTGTAATCGACGAGCTTTTCTACCGTGTTGAGAATCGTCCGAAGGCCAAGCTCCTCGCGGATTTCCCGCAGCTTTCCGAGGGGCGGGCACCAGGTTTCGGCGGGAACGAACAGGACGCCGGACTGTTCGTAGGCATGAAGCGAATGCTCCTTCATAGGTACTCCTTCTCTTACGCCCATTTCCTGAAGCAGGTCCGTCAAGGTCATCCCCCATTTGGGCGGAAGGGACGCCGTTCCGTGCAAGGTCACGGGCAAGCCGACGGAGGCCAGCACGAAGGCCGTGGCGAACGTCGCTATAAAGGAAGCTGTTCTGCCGTCGTAAGGACCGGCGCAGTCCAAACCGCTGGGACGGTTCGAACGCGAGGCGTACCGGCGGCAAACCTCCACGAAGGCCAAAAGCTCATCCACGCTTTCCATTTTGATTCGCTCCGCCAGGAAGAAAGCGCCGATTTGCGCAGGGGACGCCGTTTGACCAAAAATCAGCTCCGCTGCGGCGAGAGCCTCTTCGTAACTCAGATCCCGGGCCCCGCGTTTGCCGCGGCCCACTTCTTTTAATATCTCGGTCATACGCATGACAAGTTCCTCCGTTCCTCTTATATGGGTGGCATATAGAAGGGGTTCACATTTTTAATTGCTGATGCGCTTTGACGATAGAGACCGCGATATCCGCGATCCGTTTGCGCTCGTTCATCGCACGCTTGCGCAATGCCTCATAAGCTTCGGCTTCGGAGATCCCGTTAATCCTGCACAAAATCCCTTTGGCAAGATCGATCCATTTCCGCTCCTCCAGCCGGGATACGAGCTGAGCGCGCTCATCCAGCCACTGCCGCCGTTCGAAGAAATGCTTGGCGCCTAGATGAAGCGCCCAGTGAAGCTCATGCGCGGACATGGACGGGGCGAGGATCCCGTCTACCGGGATATCGTCTTCGCACGATTCCAACGAAGTGGCCGCCGCCTGGGCGTCGCACCACCAAAACAGGGGCAATGCCTTCCATTCGGACAGCCTTGCCGACCAGGAGGGGATGCTTGATAACGGCAACTTCAGGATGGCCGCATCCGCATTTGCAATCCTTTGGCGGATCTCCCGTTCATGATTGGAGGCGAACGCCCGGTATCCGTGACATTTCAACATATCATCCGGTTCATCTCCGGTTCCGGTTTTCGCCTTCGGTTGGACCGACGGTGCTTCCGCTTTAGCAGCAGGCTCGCGAATGACCAGAAGAAAGCGCATCGGGAGTTCCCTCCTATCCACGAATGATTCATCGTCACAAAACCTAACATATCACACTTTTGAAAGTAATTACGGTTTCATTTTCGCTTGGATTTTCAGAAAAATCAATCGGGTTATGTCATAAAATCCATATAATCTATCCATTACGATAAATAACATTACATAACAATTAAAATTTATGTTATATATGTTGACATGAATGAAATTGTTGGTTATAGTAGCCTCAAACCATCGCAATTCCATATTGATTCAGGGCACAATGGCGTGTCCCCAAGAAGCGGCAACGAAGCCTGTCTTCGCCTGAAATAGCATGAGCGCATATCTTGCGTCTATCTATTTTCCGGGTGAAGCGGGCTTTTTTTGTTACTGTAACTCAGATCGAAAGATTGGAAGGAGAGAAACGGGCATGGGCGAAAAAAAGAGATTGGTGCTGGTGGGCAACGGAATGGCGGGTGTGCGCGCGATTGAGCATTTGCTGAAATTGGCGCCGGATGCCTATGAAATTACCGTATTCGGGGCGGAACCCCATCCGAACTACAACCGGATCATGTTGTCTTCCGTATTGGCGGGAGGATCCGATATGAAGGACATCATTATCAACGATTGGGACTGGTATGCGGAAAACCGGATCAAGCTCCATGCCGGGGACGAGGTCGTACAAATCGATACGGCGAACAAAAGGGTCGTTTCCAAAGGGGGCGTTCAGGCCCCGTACGATACCTTAATTCTGGCGACCGGATCCAATCCGTTCATGATCCCGCTCCCGGGTGCGAACAAGGAGGATGTGATCGGCTTCCGGGATATTGCGGATTGCAATAAGATGCTTGACGCTTCGAAAAAATACAAAAAAGCCGCGGTCATCGGCGGCGGGCTGCTTGGTTTGGAGGCGGCCAGAGGATTGCTTCATCTCGGCATGGACGTTACCGTTGTGCATTTGCACCATTATTTGATGGAAAGGCAGCTCGACGAGCCGGCCGCCAACATGCTGAAGCGGGAGCTTGAAGCCCAAGGCATGAAGTTCCTGATGCAAAAACAAACCTCCGGGGTTCGCGGAAACCGGCGCGTGGAAGGACTGGAGTTTGCCGACGGCAGCTTCCTGGAAGCGAATTTGGTCGTTATGGCGGTCGGGATCAAGCCGAACGTGGACCTCGCCAAATCGGCCGGACTCCAGGTAGGGCGAGGAATTGTCGTCAACGATTTTTTGGAGACGAGCGTTCCTGGCATTTACGCGGTCGGCGAGTGCGCGGAGCATCGGGGGATCGCCTACGGGCTGGTGGCCCCACTATATGAGCAAGGCAGCGTATTGGCTAAGCGGTTGGCCGGAGCGGAGACTGCGGGATACGCAGGCTCGGTCACTTCCACCAAGCTAAAGGTTTCTGGCGTGGATGTGTTCTCCGCCGGGTCTTTCCAGGATAGCCCGGATACAAGATCGATGCGGATTCAGGACGATTTGGAAGGAACGTACAAAAAAATCGTATTGCGGGACGATAAGCTCGTCGGCGCGGTGCTGTTCGGCGATACGACGGACGGAGCGTCATTGTTCTCCATCATCAAGAGCGGGGAGAGCGTGGCGGGAAAAGAAAAAGAGCTGCTGCTCGGGTTTGCGCCGGGCGGTGGAGGAAAGTCCGTTTCCCAAGCGGATAAGCTCGCGGCGATGGCGGCGGATGAAATTATTTGCGGCTGCAACGGAGTATCGAAGGGAACGATCGTGGACGCCATCAAGGACGGCTGCGGCTCGGTCGGCGAAATCAAAGCGTGCACGCAGGCCTCCGGTTCCTGCGGCGGCTGTAAGCCGCTGGTGCAAGGCCTGCTCGATTTGTACGGGGACGGCGTAGCTCGCGAGCCAGTGAAGGAAGGGATCTGCGGATGCACGACGTTAAGCCGGGATGAAATCGTGGAAAGCATCAAGGCGATGTCGCTCAAGAGCGTGAAGGAAGTGATGAACGTCCTGGAATGGCGCCAGCCCGAAGGCTGCTCGAAGTGCCGTCCGGCCCTGAACTACTATCTAGGCATGCTATGGCCGGCCGAATACAGGGACGAGAAGGAGTCGCGGATTACCAACGAGCGCTACCATGCCAATATTCAGAAGGACGGAACCTTCTCCGTGGTACCGCGGATTTACGGCGGGGTCACCTCTCCGTCGGACTTGAAGAAGATCGCGGAGGTCGCGGAAAAATACGATGTTCCGTTGGTAAAGTTCACCGGCGGTCAGCGGCTCGATTTGCTCGGCGTAAAAAAAGAGGATCTCCCGAAGATGTGGGCGGATCTCGATATGCCGTCAGGGCATGCCTACGGGAAAACGCTGCGTACGGTGAAGACCTGCGTAGGCTCGACATTTTGCCGCTTCGGCACCCAGGATTCCATGGGCATGGGCATTGTCCTCGAGAAGAAGTTCGAACGGTTAAATACCCCGTCGAAGGTGAAGCTGGCCGTTTCCGGATGCCCGCGGAACTGCGCGGAGTCGGGGATCAAGGATCTCGGCATTGTCGCCATCGACGGCGGATGGGAGCTCTACGTCGGCGGAAACGGGGGCGTCAAGGTGAGAGCCGCCGACCTGCTCTGCACGGTAAAGACGGAGGATGAGGTCCTGGAATGGTCCGCCGCCTTCCTGCAGCATTACCGCGAGCAGGCCATCTGGAACGAGCGGACCGCGCAATGGATCGAACGCGTCGGGCTTGAACCGATTCGCGAGGTTCTGGAAAACGAGGAGGAACGCAAGGCGCTGGCGGCGCGGATCGACGAGACGCTGAGCCGGACGACCGATCCGTGGAAGGAAATCGTCGAGAACGAACATTTGCGGAAAAACTTCGAGCCCCTGAAGGGAGCTCAGCCGGTTGTCGGCTAATTACTTTTTTCGGGATAGGGAGGAACCGGTTATGTTGACGAAAATGAAAGTGGCTCAAATCCAAGACATCGATGTACTCGGATCCCGGACCTTCATGGTCGGGGATACGGAGGTTGCGCTGTTCAGGCTAAGCGACGGCAGTATCCGGGCGATTGAGAACCGCTGTCCCCATAAGGGAGGTCGTTTGTCGGAAGGGATGGTGTGCGGTTCCAACATACACTGTCCGCTCCACGACTGGAAGATCGATTTGCACAGCGGGCGCGTGCAGGAGCCGGATCACGGCACCGTCAACGTCTACGAAACGGAAGTGGATGCCGAGAGCGGCTCCATCTACATCACGATCGCGTAAGAAAGGGGGATAAACCGATGGATTACGTAAAACCGGACGAGGTACTTGAATCCATGATCGATACGGGGGCAAACAAGGCGAAATTGACGGCATTTCAGATGCTGGTCAAAGGATTTTTGGCGGGCGCGATTCTGGCTTTTGCCACGACTCTGGCCTTTACCGCCACGAATCAGACCTCACTCGGCATTGTAGGCGCACTGATATTTCCCGTCGGTTTCGTCATCATTATTTTGCTCGGGCTGGAGCTCGTCACCGGCAGCTTTGCGTTAATACCGCTGGCGGTATTGGAGCGAAAAACGTCCGTCGCCCGGATGCTGGCGAATTTCGGCTGGGTCATCGCCGGCCATTTGCTCGGATGCGCAGTGTATGCGGTATTGTACGGGTTGACGATCACAAAAATGGGCACGGACATGAGCCACCCGATGGTGCAAACGCTGATCCAAACGGCCGAAAGCAAAACGCTTGCTTACAAAGCTATGGGCGGGTCCGGCATGGGGCTGGTTCTGATCAAAGCTGTGCTGTGCAACTGGATGGTGACGCTGGGGGCGGTTATGGCCTTCACTTCGCGCTCGACCGTGGGGAAAATCGCGGCGATGTGGCTGCCGATTCTGATCTTTTTCGGGCAAGGCTTCGAACATGCGGTCGTTAATATGTTCGTCATTCCGGCGGGGATGATGCTTGGGGCTAACGTAAGTATGGCGGACTGGTGGCTGTGGAACCAGCTTCCGGTGCTCCTCGGCAATTTTGCGGGCGGAGTGGTGTTCACGGGACTTGCTTTGTACGTCTCGGGGAAAAGGAAATCCGCGGTCGTGCCTGAGGAGCCTGCATTGCGACCCGAACCGGCGGTTGCTTCAGGGATCCGGGTTGCCGCGAAGACGGCCTCGCTGTCGGGTGAACGGCCATGATCCGGCCGGGCTTGGTCAGCATCGTCGGGGCCGGACCGGGCGACCCGGAACTGATCACGGTTAAGGCGCTGAAAGCGATCGCGACGGCAGATATCATTTACTATGACCGCCTCGTGAACAAGGAGCTGCTCCGCCATGCCCGCCCCGGCGCGGAGACCGTCTACTGCGGCAAGGCGCCGGGACGTCATGCGATGTCGCAGGAGGAGATCCACCGGCGCCTGATCGATTCCGCGCTGGAGGGGAAACGGGTCGTCCGCCTGAAGGGCGGGGACCCGTTCGTCTTCGGGCGCGGCGGGGAAGAAGCGCTCGCACTCGCGGCGCGCGGGATCCCTTACGAGGTGATCCCGGGCATCACTTCCGCGATCGGGGCGTCCGCCGCGAGCGGCATTCCGCTCACGCAGCGGGGCGTGGCCGCCTCCTTCGCCTGCGTGACGGGCAGCCGGTGCCACGCCGTTGCCGGGGCGGACGGCAGCGGCCCGCCCGTCCGCTGGGGATTGCTGGCCCATGCGGTGGATACGCTGGTGATTTACATGGGCGCGGGCCAGATCGGCGAGATCCGCGGCCAGCTGCTGCTGCACGGCAAGCCGGGCTCGACCCCGGTCGCGCTGATCGAAAGCGGCACGACCGTCCGGCAGCGCACCTTCATCGGCACGCTGGCCGATATGCACAAGCTCGGTGCCGCCCTGCGCCCCGGCAATCCCGCGCTCATCGTGATCGGCGAAGCCGTGCGGGTCCGCGAGCAGCTCAGTCAGCTGGAGCAGGAGGCTTGCTTGATGTGAAGCTGTGAAGTTTGCCTTGCAGATTGCAGTCTATGCCCAATTTAACAGGAAAATCTCCCGCTAATTTGCTCGAATTGAGCCTGTTAGATCATTTAGCGGGATTTTCTCCTGCTAATTCCATGCTCTCGGCACCAACTCGTCCAAAACACAGAAAATAGCAGGAGGTTTTCCTGCTATTTTCTTCAATTATTCCGATCAAACCTGATTAGAGGGAGATTTTCCGCTTATTATCGGGCGGTCGCATCGCATTTAGATCTCCTCCACCGCCGCCAAAACGGCATTGTTGAAATAATCCGTATACATATTTTTAAACGGTTTTTGCAGATCGCGTTCGACCGTAAAGTGGATGGCGACGACATCGTAAACCGGGTCGACCGCGACGAACACTCCGGCCGCGCCCCAGTGGGAGTAAGCTTCGGGCGAGAATAAGTCTCCGCCGTCCTTTTTGCTGCCGTTGACGGACCAGCCGTAGCCCCAGGACGCTTCCGGAAAAACCTCGTCCCGGTATTCCGCGGATACGCCGGGAATATGATTTTTCGTCATCTCCCTAACGGACACCGGACTTAGAATACGACGTCCGTCATAAGTCCCGCCGTTCAAGAACATTTGCGCGAAAACCGCCAAATCCATCGCCGTCGAGTACATGCCCCCGGACGCGGAGGCGGATTCGATAGCGGATTCCCGCTCCAGCCATTCGGCACACGGATCCTCCGGCGACCGTTTAACAATCCGGTGACGTTCGGACAACGGGACGTTGAAATACGAATTGTTCATCCCGAGCGGTTCCAAAATACGCTGCCGGACAAAGTCCGGATACGAAACCCCGCTAACCCGTCGAATAATTTCCCCAAGCATTTGGTAACCGTATCCAAAATAAGACATCACCGTACCCGGTTTGGCCCATAACGGTACCCCATAACCTTGGTGGAGCCAGCGGTGCGTCCACTCGTCTTGCGTCGGCTCGCAGGGAGGAATATCAGCCTGATCGCCCTCCCGCTCCGCATACTCGTACAAATCATCATCCCGGATGCCTGAAGTATGGGTCAACAAGTGGTATATGCGAACCTCATGTTTCCCTTCCCCTTGAAATTCCGGGATATAATCGGAGACCGGACGGTTGAGTCCGACCAGGCCCTCTTCTACCAAAATCATGATGCACGCGGCGGTAAAAACTTTTGTGATGGAACAGAGGGGGAATAGGGCGTCGACCGTCAGCTCCGGTGCATCCGCTTCGGGGGTCAACTTCCCGTATGCCCGATGGGTGACGACGATGCCTTTTCTTGCGGCCAAGATCACTTCCGCCGGGGTAATATGCTCGGTGACCATCCGTTCGGCCAGGCGGTTCACCCTCTCGACGCCTTCCTTACTCATTCCCGCTTCTTCTGCGGTTCCAAGACGAAGTTTCATTCATATCCTCTCCCTTGGCAAAACCCAGTTTATACCAGCATAATCTATGTTTATTTAGCAATCAATTAAAACATTTCATATAAACATATAAAAAGAGGTTGGTCGTCAGTCGTGAAAAGCGACTGGGACCAACCTCTTTTTAAATAGCGGCAGAAAACGTCCTTATATCGGCATAAGGCCTTTAATGCCCTTATCTCGAACAAAACGAGCTCAGGACGGCATTGCATAACCGGGTCACACCGGATTTACCCGTTTTTGATTTCGGCCAGCAGCTCATATGACCGCAGACGCGCCGCATGGTCGTATACCGCCGTCGCCACAATGAGCTCATCGGCTCCGGTCTGCCGGATGATTTGCTCGAGCCGTTCCCGAACCGTGGCGGGGGATCCGATGGCGGAGTAGCTGAGCTGGCTTTGGACTATGGCCTTTTCCTGCGCGTTCCACAGCTCATCCATATTGTCGACCGGGGCGCTAAGCTGACCTGGGCGGCGACGGATCAAATTCAGGAACTGCTGCTGATGGGAAGTGGCCAGCTTTTGGGCTTCGGCGTCCGTATCGGCGACGATCGCGTTGACCGCAACCATAGCGTACGGCTTCTCCAGATAGGCGGAAGGCTGGAAATGGCTGCGGTACAAATCAAGCGCAGGCATTAAATAATCAGGCGCAAAATGGCTCGCGAAGGAGAACGGAAGACCCAGCGCGGCGGAAAGCTGAGCGCTGAAGCCGCTGGAGCCGAGCAGCCAGATCGGGATATTCATCCCTTCGCCCGGAATGGCGCGGACGCGCATCGAAGATCCCGATACCGGATGGAAGTAATCGCGCAGCTCGCGAAGCCGCTCGGGGAAATCCTGCCCGTCGCTGCCCGGACCGCGCCGCAAGGCATGCGACGTAAGCGGGTCGGAGCCGGGGGCGCGGCCGAGGCCGAGATCGATCCGGCCCGGATACAGCGATTCCAGCGTGCCGAACTGCTCGGCAATCACGAGGGGCGAGTGGTTCGGCAGCATGATGCCGCCGGAGCCGACACGGATCGTCTCCGTACCTCCGGCGATATAGCCGATAACGACGGAAGTGGCCGAGCTGGCAATCCCGGGCATGCCGTGATGCTCGGCCAGCCAGAACCGGCGGTACCCCCACTTTTCGGCGTGCCGGGCAAGATCCAGCGAATGGTGCAGCGATTCTCTGGCCGTGCTGTCTGCCGTGATCTGCGCCAAATCCAAAATGGACAGCGGAATCGTGGAAAGATTTTTATCGGACTGGGTAGAACCTGTGTTGGGATGAAGACCGTAATTTAAATCGGACATCGGTTCGATACCTCCTGGTTCAAAGTAGTTTTGTTGTTTCAACTTAATATCATACCAAAAGCTACTAGAAAAATGAAAGTGAAGGGGGCCGGTGTACATAAATGGGGACTAACGCTCGAAATCGCCTTCCTTATATTTTTAACGAATATCGTGGTGCTTATATTCCTGTATCGGGGTATGTTTTATCCAAATTCAGCAAATAGGGCCCTTACGCCCGTCCGTGATTTGCCAAAGTGGGTGCAAAAAACGCCGGCACCGCGGCACAGCACCGCGATCCGGCGTTTTACTTACATAGCTTAACCTTTCACCGCACCGGCAACGACGCCTTTGACGATGTATTTTTGCAAGAAGATAAAGACGATGATGGACGGGAGTACGGCCATGACCATGGCGGTCATTGCATACTGCCAGTCGGAGGTATATTGTCCGACGAAGGTATAGGCGGCCAGCGTCAACGTCTTGGTGGACGGCGACCCGTTGACCATGAGCAATGGGAGCAGGAAGTCGTTCCAGATCCACATCACGTCGATGATGATGATCGTCGTCGTCACGGACTTCAAAAGCGGGAAGATCACGCTGAAGAAGAGCCGGAATCCGGAAGCTCCGTCGATCGTCGCGCTTTCGTCGATTTCCTTCGGAATCCCCTTCACGAAGCCGTGGTAGATGAAGACGGCCAGCGGAGCCCCGAAGCCCCAGTACAGGAGGCCGAGTCCCCATGTGCTTTCGGACAGATGCAAGCTTTTGGCCATTTGCAGTACGGTCAGCATGATCGACTGAAACGGAATCAGCATCGGCATAATGCACAGGAAATAAATGATCGAGCTTGCTTTGGATTTCGTCCGGGCCAGCTTGTAAGAAGCGATGGAGGACACGAGAATGATCCCGGCCAAGCCCAGAATCGTAATGACCGCATTGTTCAGGAACAGACGCGGGTAGTTGATGAATTCCCATACGTAGCTGTAATTTTCAAAAGCGAGCGCCTTCGGGAGGGCGATGACGTCGGTCATGACCTCCTGGAAGCTTTTCAGGGAGTTGATGATGGTCAGAAACAACGGATACAGGAATAACAAGGACAGGATGACCATAATCACTTCCAGGACAATCCGTCCGCCTCTGCTTCTCGTTTTCATTAAGCCTCAACCTCCCTGCGTTTGAAGATCGTCAATTGAATGATCGTAATGATCAGCACGGCCACGAACAGAATAAGGGCTTTCGCCGTCCCGTAACCGTACAGGTTATTCTGGAACGTGTCGCGGTAAATGTCGTAAGCGACGGAATAAGTCGTCCCGCCGGGACCGCCTCCGGTCAGCGACAGGATGACGTCGAATACTTTGATCGAGTTCGTCAGCGCCATGAAGACGGAAATCGTAATCGACGGGGCCAAAAGCGGCAAGGTGACGTTAAAGAAGCGGCGGACCGGTCCGGCACCGTCCACGGTAGCGGCTTCCTTCAAGTCGTCCGGAACCGATTGCAAGCCCGCGATGTAGATCACCATGTAAAAACCGATCGATTGCCACAGCGAAACGAACAAAATCGAAATGAACGCAAGACCCGGTTCCCCGAGCCAGCTGAGCGAGAAGATTCCCCAGCCTGTGCTTTCTCCCAAAGATTCGAAGCCTTGCATGAAAATAAATTTCCAGATGAAGCCGACGATAACCAAACTAAGAATGTAAGGAATAAAGAACGCCGCTCTTAGCCAATTGGTCGTTTTCAGCTTCATGTCCAGCACCAGCGCCAAGAGAATGGCGAGCACATTGACCAGAACGATGTACAGGATCGCGTATTTTACGGTAAACCAGGCGGCATGCGTAAAATTGGCGTCCCCCATAAAAATTTGCTTGAAGTTATCGAATCCGACGTATGCCGGATGCTTGGAGATCCCGTTCCACTTGGTCAGGGAATAGCGAATCGTCATTACGAAAGGGTAATAGAACACCGCAAGAACACAGATGAGGATCGGCAGCGTAAAAGCGCCGAACTCCAGTTTCTCCGACCATTTTCTTCCCAGTTTCATTTCATGCACCTCTTTTTCGCGGCAGAGCGTAAGCGCCCGCCAAGTTGACTTTTTGAACAACCTTTACTGTAATTATAGAGCAGGGCCTGAGCCGCCCTAAATGGATTTAAATAAACAGTTAAGGGTAAAAAGGTGAACTGTCCATGATCAAGCGAGCGTTCAACAATTTGGCCGACCGCATGTCGCGAAGGCTGGTCAATAAGCTTATTTTGTTTTTTTCCACCATTATTATTCTCGTCGTAGGATCCCTTACGGTGATTTCTTATCAAATGATCCAGAAGGAATCCGTCACGCATCGGATGTCGAGCACATCCAACAATTTGTTGCTGGTCAATCAGAAGTTGGAGGATTACCTTGAGGGGATCGAACAGCTGTCGCTGCCCCAAATCAATTACGACGATTTGATCCGGGCGGTGGTCAATGAGGCGGACGACTATGCCTCGAAGATGTACCTGGAGGATTATTTGCGCAATTTGTTTTACTCCCGGCGCAGCGATTTGAGCGGGATCTGCTTGTACCTTATCGGCCAAGGCAAATTTTATTCGATCACCCAGGAAGCCTACGATATCAAGCTGAAAATTGGTTATGAAGGTCAAGTTCCCTATGAGGACTGGTACCAGCAAGCGATGAAGAGCCCGTCCAACCGGTCCTATCAATCGTTTTTGGAACCGGGTTCCGTTCCGGTGTACGATACCGTTTCCGATCCGGGCTTTATGGCGTATCACCGGGTGCTGCGTTCGATTGCCTCCCGGGAACCGAGAGCGGTCATTTCTTTTTACCTGAAGCCGTCGGTCAAGGATGAAATCATGAAGGACATTCCCTTTCAAGATGGAGAGCATTTGCTTTTTCTCGATCCGGATAACGTGCCGTTTCATGCCGACGACCTGGATTTTTATGAACGGATGAAGGATGAGGGGTGGCTGGAACAGTTGAAAGGACCGGAAGGGGAGGAGTCGCCGGTGACATTGAAAATGGATGACAACAAGTATTTGATGGTTTACGACATCGGACCGCAGGAAGGCTGGAAGCTGGTCAAGCCGATTCCCTACAGCAGTATATACGAAGCTGCCCGAAAGACGCGGAATTTGAGCTATTTGATCGGCTTGCTGTTCCTGATCGCTTCGGTGATTCTGGTGACCTTGATCTCCAATGCGATTACGCAACCGCTGAAGAAGCTGTCCCATCAAATGAAAAGATTCAGCGAAGGGACGTTCGACGCGGAGGCGCAGGTCAAGGGCCGGGATGAAATCGCCTATCTGACCCGCCACTTCAACCGGATGGTGAGCCGGACCAACGACCTGATCAACGAGCGGTACAAAATGAAACTGGTCGAGAAAAACGCCATCCTGAAGGCGCTGGAAGCGGAAATCAACCCGCATTTTCTATACAACGCGCTGCAGGCGATTTCCACGAAAGCGCTGAAAAGCGGAGAATTTGAGGTTGCCGATATGGTGGATGCGCTGGCATTAACGCTCAGGTATTGCATAAGCGGGAAAGACATCGTGTACGCTAAGGAGGAGCTTAAGCATATTGACCGTTACTTGGCGCTGCAAAAAGCGAGATTCGGCAGCCGCCTGAACGTGGTCATCGATTGGGAAGATTCGTTGATGGATTTTCAAATTCCGAAGCTGTCCGTTACTTCCCTTGTGGAAAATTCGATTAAACATGCCGTGGAAAAAATATCCGGAGAGGTTTGGATCACCATCCGCGCGGAGCTCGAAGAGAAGCAGGCAGTGATTACGGTCGAGGATAACGGTCCGGGCATCCCTCCTGCCCGCATGGAGGAAATTTTGGAGTCGTTCCGTACGGAATGGGAAGAGCAGGAGGGGGACAATATCGGACTTAAAAATCTCAACACTCGCCTTAAGCTTTTATATGGGGAAGAGGCCGGGTTAGACATTCAAAGCGGGGATAACGGAACGAAAATGACGATGCTGATCCCGCGGGGAGGTCAGAGTCATGTATAGGGCGCTAATTATCGATGATGAGGAACCCGTTCGCGAGGCGATCCGAATTTTGGGGGATTGGGAAGGCTTGCAGATCGAGGATGTGCTTGAAGCGAATGACGGGAAAGCCGGCCTGGACATGCTGAGAGAATACCGGCCCGATATCGTGATGGTCGATATGAAAATGCCTGAAATGAACGGGGCCGAGTTTCTGCGGGCGGTGGAAACGGAATTTCCTGAACTCCTGACCATCGTGGTGAGCGGATATAACGATTTCGAGTATACCCGCCAGGCGATCCACTCCAAGGTCGTGGATTATTTGCTCAAGCCGATCAACCGCCAGGATCTGAACCAGGCGCTGGGCAAGGCGGTCGGCCTGCTTGAGGCCAAACATCGAGTCCGCAGCGAATCGATCACCAAAAATATTGCCTATAATATGTCCCTGCCGAAGCTGAAGGAGAAAATTTATTTCTCCATTATCGAGCGCAGCTTCAAAAAGCGGAACAACGGGGCGTTTCTATCCCTCATCGGGGCGGAGGATCCGAATTTGCGCTATGGCGTGCTGGTCCTGCGGATCCTCAATATGGAGGCGATCCGGGACAGCCGTTTTCATGCCGATACGGAGCTGCTCTATTTCGCCGTGGCCAACGTCATTAACGAAATGTCGAACGATGGGCTAACGTACTTCAGCTTTGCCAACCCAAAGCAGGAGCGGGAAATTATCGCCGTTTTCACTTCGCGGGGAGGTTATCCGAAAGAATTGATGTTCCGGGCGGAGCAGGTTCTGAAAAGCATCGTCAATCATTTGAGCTCCTTGTTCGGAATTATCGCCGCGGGCGGCTTCGGACCCGTCGGAACGGAACCGCTGGACCTTGCCGACTCCTATGAAGCCGCCGTGGGTTCCGTGCGGCAGATCGATTTGCTGCGCTTGACCGGTAAGGCGGTCATCGGCCAACCGGATAAGCCGACGCAGAAGGAGATCCATTCGTTGACGGGGAGAATGCCGTTTCTCCGCACGGCACTCGAAGCCGGCAACCTGAATCAGGCAAAAACCGTGCTGGGCGAGTTTTCGGGCAAGATCCGGTCGTCGGACGGATTCTCCTTAGGGGACGCCGACCGGGTCATCCGCGAAATCGTGGTCCTGCTGAACGACATGGCGCTGGAACTGGGCGTACCGGCCGACCGCACGCCTTCTTCGGGCGGAGAGCGGGAGCTCCGATCCTTCGGAATCGAGACGGATTTTGCTATGTTCGATCAGTTCGAACAAGTACTGATCCGGATTCTGGAGTATTACAGCGAGCAGATTCGGCAGTCTTTATCGGGAAGCCGTCCGTTCAATGTGGAGGATATCAAGGAGTATATCGATAACCACTATTTCGAAGACATCAAGATCTCCATGTTCACAGAGAAGTATTTTCTCAGCCGGGAATATTTGATGAAGCTGTTCAAGCAGCAGTTCGGGTACGGTATCCATGAGTATGTTCAAAAGGTGAGGATGGACAAGGCCCAGCAGCTGCTGGACGATTCGTCGCTCAAAATCCAGGAGATCTCGGAGATGCTCGGCTATAAGGACAAAAATTATTTCAGCAAGGCTTTCCGTAATTACTATTCCGTTTCGCCTTCCGAATACCGCAGCCGGGGAGCCGATAGTGCCAAAAAGTGAACAGGACGAGCACTTCACTTTTTTACCCTAAACTCACCACTTATCTACATTTTTAACATGAATCCTTTTCTTTAGAATAGGAACCATAGAAGGTATAACCTCTAGACAATCACACTCGGAAAGTGGGGGTATCACTTAATGAAAAAGAAGATTTTAGCGCTTTCCTTTAGTTTGACGCTCATTATGGGCCTGCTGTCCGCCTGCGGCGGCAACAACGCGGCCAATAACGGCGGGAACGCGGGCAATGCCGGTACGAACGGCGGCGCGGCTAAGCCGGTTACGATCAACATGTTCACGGCCTCTCCGGAATACACCGATGCTTTTAACGCGTATATTGCGGAATACAAAAAGGTAAAGCCTAACGTAACGATCAACCTGGAAATTATGCAGGCGGACTACAATACGGTCCTGAAGTCGAGAATCGCATCGGGCAGCACGCCTGACGTATTCCAGACGACCGCGGGCGGAGATATCGACACTTTTGCAGAATACAGCGCGGACTTGACCAATGAACCGCTTGCTGCGGCAATGACCGATGCGGTGAAGGCGAATATGTCCTCCTCCGACGGTAAGGTGCTCGGTCTGCCGGTGAAAGGCAACCTGTTCTCTATCATTTACAACAAGAAATTGTTTGAGGAAGCGGGAATTACGAGCTTCCCGAAAACGACGGCCGAAATGGACGACGCCATTGCCAAGCTGGAAGCCAAAGGCATCACGCCTTTCGCTAACGCTTATAAAGAGTGGTGGGTATGGAAGCATATTTTCCAACATTTCGTGGATGCGGCGGCACAGGATGCGGGCGTAGAACCTAAGGATCTTGTCAACAAGTTCATCGCCGGCGAAGCTAAAATCAAAGATTACCCGGTACTGTACAACAACTTCTTCAATTTCATCGACACGACGGTGAAGCACGGTACGGACAAACCGCTTGAACGCGACAGCAACGCGCAAGTGAGCGACTTTGCGGCAGGCAAAGCTGCGATCATGACCGGTAAGGGCGCATGGGATGAAGAAGCGATCAAGAAAATCACGCCGGACATTCAAATCGGCATCGCAGGCTATCCTGTCAGCGACAAAGCCGAGCAGTCCCAAATCATTACCGGTGCCGACCAGGCGCTGCGGATCAACAAAGATTCCAAAGTGGTCAATGAAACGATCGAATTTTTCAACTGGCTGTACACTTCCGACTACGGCAAGAACTGGTTCTCCGGCGTAGCGAAGGTTATTCCTCCGATCAAGGACGCTCCGATTCCGGATCTGGATATGCCGAAGCAAATGGAAGAATTGACGAAAACGGAAGGCACTGCCGATCTGTCCGTCAACTACTCGCTGGATACGTTCCATCAAAAATTCGGCGAGATTATGCAAGCCTACATCGGCGGCAGCAAGAAGAAGGACCAGGCTGTAACGGAAATCGAGCAAGCTTGGGTACAACTCGGATCCGCACAATAATATCATGAACTTCAACATCGACGCAGCACCTAGTGGTGCCTGCGTCGATTGTTTTAGGCGGCGTTTATTTTTAGAATGGTCTTAAAAGAAAGGTGGGACGACGATGGCGCAAGTGATTGAAATCGCGGAAAATGGACTTTATCTGTTTATTGAGGTGACAGAGGAAAAGGATGTCAGACTGCTTCATTTCGGATCGGCACCCTATCGAAAACAAACGGTGAACGAGGCGCAGAAACCGGGATTTCGCCTGATGGAATTGCAGCTGACCGGTGAAGACCGGGCGGAATACCACGGCAGGTCGCACAGGGCGTCGTACCCCGGACTGCGCATGCGGTACGAGTGCCATTCGGACAGCCGGAACGAACTTGGGCGTAAACTGCAAATCGGATTGCTCGATCCCGTCAATTCGCTTTGGGCCATCCAGCATGTCCAATTTTACGACGGAATTCCGGTGGCCCGCGTTTGGGTTGAATTGATCAACGGCGGCTCCGCCCCCTTGGGCGTCGAATATGTATCTTCATTCGCGCTGACGGGAATCGACAAAGAAGGTAGTGCGTCCCGGGACGAGAAAATGAAGCTGTACATCCCGCATACCGGCTGGCAAAGCGAGCTGCAATGGAGAAGCTATCGGCTGCCGGAGCTCGGCCTGTCCCATTTGATCGACCGGACCTCCAAGCGGATCTCCTGCAGCAACACCGGATCCTGGTCCGCGGCCGAGCATATTCCGATGGCCGTGCTGGAAAACGAAGAAGCCGGCCAAAGCTTGTTTTGGCAAATTGAGCACAACGGCTCCTGGCATTGGGAGATCGTGGACCAATACGACCATTTGACCTTGCTGGTGAGCGGGCCGACCGAGCATGACAATCACTGGTGGGATCAGCTTGGGCCGGGAGAAAAGTTCGTGAGCGTCCCGGTGGCGGTCGGTTCGGTTCAAGGCGGCTTTGAGTCGTCGATCGGAGCGTTGACCCGGTACCGGCGGACGATCCGCCGTCCGAACGAAGATAACCGGACCTTGAAAGTGATTTTCAATGACTATATGAACTGTCTATGGGGAAGCCCGACTACGGAAAAGCTGTTGCCGCTCATCGATGCGGCGGCCGAGACCGGGTGCGAATATTTCTGCATCGATGCGGGCTGGTATGCTCCCGGGGAATGGTGGGACGGCGTCGGGGAATGGCTTCCGTCCGACGAGCGCTTTCCGGAAGGGATCAAGTATGTCCTCGACTATATCCGCGGCAAAGGAATGATCCCTGGACTGTGGCTGGAGCTGGAAGTGATGGGGATCAATAGTCCGAAGCTGAAAGACACGGACGATAGCTGGTTCTTCATGCGGCACGGCAAACGGGTCAAGGACCGCAGCCGGTATCAGCTGGATTACCGAAACCCGAAAGTCGTCGAACACGCGACGGAGGTTATCCGGCGGTTGGTTGAAGATTACGGCGTCGGCTATATCAAAATGGACTATAACATCAATGCGGGAATCGGGACGGAAACGGATGCGGACAGCTTCGGGGACGGACTCCTTCAGCACAACCGGGCTTACCTTGACTGGTTGGACGGGATTTTTGCCCGCTACCCGGACCTCGTGATCGAGAATTGTTCCAGCGGCGGGATGCGCATGGACTATGCCATGCTCAGCCGGCATAGTATCCAGTCCACCAGCGATCAGGAGGACTACGTCAACTATGCGGCGATCGCCGCGGCATCGCCGTCGGCGCTGACGCCGGAGCAATCGGCGGTCTGGTCCTACCCGCTGCGGGAGGGCGACGACGAGGAAGTCGTGTTCAACATGGTCAACGCGCTGCTGCTCCGCGTGCATCAAAGCGGGCATTTGGCTGAGCTCAGTCCGCGCAGGCGGGAGCTCGTCAAAGAAGCGCTCGATTATTACAAGGCGATTCGGGCGGATATTCCCGAGGCGCTTCCGTTTTGGCCGCTCGGGTTGCCGACGCAGCAGGATGAATGGGTGAGCCTCGGTCTCCGCAAGAATGACCGTTTGTACCTGGCCGTATGGAGGGTGCGGGCGGCTGAGAATGAGGATGGCGGCAAGCCGGCGGAGAAGACGATCCCTCTGGGATGGCTGCAAGGCAAACCGCTGGAAGTGCGCTGTGCCTATCCGGGCGGTTTTGCCGGAAGCTGCGAGTGGAATGCCGAGGCCGGAGAGTTGAAAGTGGTTCTCCCGGCTGAAAAGACAGCCAGATTATTCGAGATTCGAATGTAAGCATCAAAGGGTTGTTTAATACGGAATGAAGAAAGGGCCATAATCACATCCTATGGAATGCATGGGAGTGATCATGGCCTTTCTTTTTCACTTGACAGGAAACCTTTTGGTTTCATATAATGATGCTTGTCGCAAAAAAAGCGAAACCATAAGGTTTCTATTTTGAGAGGAGTTTAGAACATGGAAAAAGAAATGAATGGGGCCTTGCCCGATATACGCCACACCGTGATGTTAAAAGCGCCGGTTCAAAAAGTTTGGGATGCGGTAGCTACCGCGGATGGCTTATCCGCCTGGTTTATGCCGAACGATCTACAGCCGGTGGAAGGACATGAATTCCATTTGCAGGCGGGCCCTTTTGGAGAATCCCCTTGCAAAGTGACATTGGTCGATCCGCCGCACCGTCTTTCTTTCCGTTGGGGCAAAGACTGGACGTTGACCTTCGAACTGAATGAGAAAGAAGGACAAACCGAGTTCACCCTCATTCACGGGGGATGGACCGCGGAGCAGGTTACGGAATTCGGCGAACCGCACGCCATTGTACGCGATCGAATGGACCAAGGCTGGGCAGGCCTCGTCGGCAAGCTGTCCGCCTACGTCGGAGGCTGACGATGTCCTCGGCAACTGCGCCGAAGCAGGACGTGTTCCAAGCGGTTGCCGACCCGACCCGCCGGGAACTGCTGAGCCTGCTTGGCGACAAGGAGCTGGCGTTAAAAGACCTTTCCGGTCATTTTCCGATAAGCCGCACCGCCGTTTCAAAGCATTTGCGGGTCCTTGGAGAAGCGGGGCTGGTCCGGGAACGGAAAGTGGGCAGGGAAACGCGATACCGCTTGGATGCCGACCCGCTTCTTGAGATGAAGCGTTGGCTGGCTTACTTTGACCGGTTCTGGGAAAACAAGCTTTCTCAGCTGAAGCACTATGTAGAGTCCGATGACTCGGAGGGCGCGGATCCGGCAGGGATCACGCTTGTCCGGGCCGAAACGGGGACAGCCTTGGAGAAACCCGACCTTCCGTGATCCATTCGGATACCTGGAATCGGTGCATCCTACCCGTTCATCACGCTGCCCCCGTTGGCGCCGAGGACCTGTCCTGTGTATATATTCCCGTCATTCGAAGCGAGGAAAAGTACCGATTTTGCAATTTCCTGCGGAAATGCAAGTCTTCCGAGTAAATAACGGTTATCGTTTCGATCGCTATCCTCCAGGGAAGAACGGACATCGGTAAACGTGCCTCCTGGTGCTACGGCGTTCACGAGTACGTGGGGAGCAAGCTCCCGGGCAAGCGATTTTGTGAGGGCGGTAACCCCGCCTTTCGCCGCGGCGTAATGGGATAGCTCCGCCGCGCCTTGACTGGCGAGATCCGAAGTCATATTGATGATTTTCCCGGACTTTTGTTCCAGCATCCGGCGTGCGGCTTCGCGTGAAGTATAAAATGCGCCGTAAAGGTGGATTTTGATCATCCGGTCCCACTGGTCGTTACTCATTT
Source organism: Paenibacillus salivarius (assembly GCF_051307165.1). Classification (NCBI taxonomy): domain Bacteria; kingdom Bacillati; phylum Bacillota; class Bacilli; order Caryophanales; family Paenibacillaceae; genus Paenibacillus; species Paenibacillus salivarius. The sequence goes on along the minus strand of NZ_CP195592.1, from coordinate 5,248,458 downwards.
CCGTCAGCTTGGCGGTTTCGCCGATCCCTGCATTGTTGACTAAAACATCCAGCCGGCCAAACTCCCGGTCAATCATTTCGAACATATGCCGGACCTGTTCCGGATCGCTGACGTCGGCGTGGCACAATTCCGCGCGAATGCCATGAGACTCGGCCTGACGCAGGACATCGGCGGCTTCCTTGTCGTCTCCGAAATAATTGATAATCAAGTGGTGGCCTGCTTTAGCCAACTCTAGCGCGACGGCTTTGCCGATTCCCCGGCTTGCGCCGGTAACCAAGGCAACCGCCGGTGCCGTATTGCTGTTGCTTAACATGAAAAATTGCCTCCTCTGCATTTCTGTACGATGTTTTTCATTGCCATAAAAACAAATATATCAGTTATTGCTTCAGAAGAGCGCATTTTTCTTAAAGTTTTAAATAATAGCCTTTTTAATGTTCCTTAGGAAGGAAGAGACGTATGTTTAAATTTTTTAAGCTTGCGGAACATGGAACGAGCGTCAAAACCGAGCTGCTGGCCGGGTTCACCACGTTCCTCGCCATGTCTTACATTCTGGTCGTTAACCCGGCCGTATTGCATGCTGCCGGCATCCCGTTCGACCAGGTATTTATGGCAACGGTCATTTCCGCGGTAGTCGGCACGCTGTTTATGGCCTTGTTCGCCAATCACCCGATCGCCATCGCGCCGGGCATGGGGCTTAACGCTTATTTCACCAGCGTTGTCGCATCTACCGGCTTAACTTACCAGACCGTGCTTGGAACGGTTTTTATCGCCGGGGTGCTGTTTTTGCTTCTGAGTTTAACCCGGCTTCGGGAAGCTTTAATCAAGGCGATTCCCGATTCGCTGAAATTCGGCATCACCGCTGGAATCGGGTTGTTTATCGCTTTTCTCGGCCTGAAAATGTCCGGGATCGTCGTGGCCAATCCCAGCAATCTCGTCACCTTCGGCGATCTGCACCGTTCGGTAACGCTGCTGACGGTTATCGGGATCTTCGTCACGCTGATCCTCATGGCAAGAAGGGTACCGGGCGCGCTCTTTATCGGCATGGCGGTGACCGCATTGATCGGGTATTTTACGGGGCAGCTTCATTTTGAGGGAATCGTTTCCGCTCCGCCCGCTCCGGTCTTTATGGACATGAACCTTTCGGGGGTCTTTACCCAGGGGTTATATACGACCGTGTTCGCCTTCCTTCTGGTAACTCTGTTCGATACCACCGGTACGCTCATCGGAGTAGCCGAGCAGACGGGCGCGATGAAAAACGGGGAGTTCCCCCGCGCCAAATCCGCCTTGCTGGCCGATGCGACCGCGACGACGGTAGGTTCATTGTTCGGGACAAGCCCGACAACGGCTTTCGTCGAATCGACGACCGGGGTTGCCGCAGGGGGGCGGACGGGCCTCACCTCATTGGTAGTGGCGGCTTTATTCCTGTTGTCGATCTTCTTCTCGCCGCTCGTCAGCACCATTTCCTCGCTCTCGGCCATTACGGCTCCGGCGCTGATTATTGTCGGATGCTTTATGATGGAAGGACTGGCGCGCATCAAGTGGAAACAGTTTGACGAGGCTTTCCCGGCTTTCGCCATTCTGCTCATGATGCCCCTTACAGCAAGTATCGCAACGGGGATCGCCGTCGGCTTCATCACCTACCCCGTGATGAAGCTGGTGAGCGGAAGAGGGCGCGAGGTGCATCCGCTGCTTTATGTGTTCGGTTTGATTTTTATCATCCAACTCACATTTTTTCCGGCGCATTAAGGCGCTTCCAATAACGAAGATTTTGTTACCGGATTTTACCTGGCTGTGACCCTTTTCCGGTCTTCAAGTCATATAATGAGAATAACGTCACCTGGCGTGTTTGAAAATTGGAAATCAGGTTATTTATTGTTAGAGCCCTCATTATATCGAAGACCGGAAAGGCGGGACCCGTAATGAAAAAAATGTTGACCGTATTGCTCCCACTATTCCTGATTGTCGTTATGTCTTCTTTATCCGCATCCAGTTCCGGAGCCGCCGGGCCCGAAGCCAAACCGGCCGACCGGGAATCCAGGGAAATCACCGTATATATGGACCGTTTGAATCTGACAGGGAACGGCGCGGAAATGACGGTCGATCCGATCGAATGGTATACCGGCAAAGAGGCAGCGGATGTATTCGCCAAATACGAGCCGGATGCCGGGATCGACGGACCGCCGGACGGCTACTATATCGTGAACGAGAAGGAGGAGCGTGAGCTTCTTCCGGTCGCGAAGGATGCCGAAGTTCGATTGCAAATCTATGATCGTACCGGAAATCCGGAGGATCTCGACATTTCTTGGAATGAGTCCATAGAACTACCTGAATTGATAGCAATGTTTCAGCGCAGAGACGTGCTGGACCTTAGCCAGTTCCCTTATCATCTGACGATTGAAAACGGACGGGTGGTTCGTATCGTTCAACAGTACGTCCCCTAAACTTGAAACCGAAAGGCCGGAGAATATTCCGGTCTTTTTTTCGTTCTTTGAAAAAATAATTTTTCGACAACATGTACCCATAATATTCCTAAAGGTGTAATATGGAAAGAGATTATAATTATAGTTCTTTATTACTATTTTTTAGAGAGCGTGAAATAGATTATGGACAGGTTGCAAGAAACGCATCGGCGTAATGTATTGATGATAAGGCTGCTCATATGTTTTTTTCTCGTTTCACTCGCCGTAAATCTCGTCGTGGACAAAACCATATATGTTTTAAACCCGCCCATTGCTCCGGTGCTGGGTATGGTTCTGGTATTGATGGTGGCCAGCCGCCGTCTGCCGGACTTGACCATGTGCTTGATCATAGCCTCGCCCTATGTGTTTTTGCTGATGCTAAGTCTCGAAAATCCGTATCTGGTCAATTTTTTGTTTTTGGGCCTCTTGCCTCTTTTTACACTACTATACCTGAATTATTATGCCGTTCTGCTTACCGGAGTCCTGTACATGATCACGGCGGTTTTTATGTTTCAAAAGTTTCACAAGGAAATGTTCCCCGGTGTGGATTCCAGCGATCAGGTCTACATCATGGTCTGGGGTTTGTTTATGACGCTGTTTTCGTTGGTGTTAACCAAATATATCAAGAAGCTATGGGTAAAAGTGGAGCAAAGCGGAAGCCGGCTCAACAGCATTCTGGAAAACGTCGAGATCGCTGCCTGGTCCTATGATTTGAGCGGCGGACATATGGAGCTTTCGGAGGGGATCGTTCACATCAGCGGTTGGCCGAAATCGCAATTCGCCGGCGATTACCGCATCTTGAGCGATATCGTCTTTCCCGAAGACCAGCACATCATCACGCAAATTCAAAAGGAAATGATGCTCGAGCGGAAAAGCGTGAGAACGGAATGCCGTATTTTTCGAAAGGACGGCGAGTCCCGATGGGTCCAAATTCGGGGGACTCCGATCTTTAATCCGCGGGGAAATCTGGAGCGCCTCGAAGGCGTCATATTGGATATTTCCGAACGAAAAAGGCTGGAAGAACAAGTTGAATTTCTGGCATATCACGACGAATTGACCGAACTGCCGAACCGGACGATGTTTAAAAAGCAGTTTGACCGATACTTGAGCGAAGGTGCGCAATTGCTGGCGATCATGTTTATCGATTTGGACAATTTCAAGGAAGTCAACGATGAATTCGGCCATAGCGCGGGCGACTATTTGCTCCGTGAAATCGCCGGCAGATTGTCAGGGCAAATCCGGAATGAGGACATCGCTTGCCGTATCGGGGGGGACGAATTCCTGCTGATGCTGGCCGGCAGCGATGCCAAGCGCGCTTCGGTCGTGGCGGAGCGAATCCTGTCCAACCTTTCGCAACCCGTAGAATATCGGGGAAGGCAGCTCATCGTGACCCCGAGCATAGGCGTTTGCGTGCATGAAGGAGGGCCGTGCGATCTGGATGTGTTGATCCATAAGGCGGACGAAGCGATGTATGAGGCGAAGCGGGAAGGGCGCAATCAGTATTTTGTGCAATCTTGACGCTGTAGGGCTTTAAACAAATAAAACAGGGTGATCCCGTGGAGGGGTCACCCTTTCTTCATACCGGAAATCTTGAATTATTGTTTATTCCGCCGGTCGTAGTATACCGCCCCAAGCCACTGGCTGGCCGTAAACAGGACAACCAAACCGAGCACGAGAGAAAACCGGTGATCGGCCTTCGGCAATAAAAACTGCATCAAAAACAGGATCACGGAAATTTGCATCCACATCAGCCCGCGCTTGCGGAGCGCTTTATAATCATAGTCGCCCGTTCTCATTTTTCGAAGATTAATCCAAGCTACCGCTGCCAAAATAATCAGAAATATCAGCGAACCGATCAGGTCTTCTCTTTGAAATGAATTCACCTTCGATTGACCCCGCTTTGCGATGAATTTGCTTGATGTATGCATTGTAACCGATAGGGGGCATGGCGGCAAATGAGATATTTTGTAGCAGTCCAGCGCTGTCAAGGACTTTTAAAACAGAGATTATTTTAAAAACGGGATATCATCTTTTTAAAAAGCTAGATTTAAAAGGAAGGTGTCCCCGAGATGGCGCTGCGAAAATTTTTAAAACTGGTGGAGATCCAGACCAAAGCCGCGAGCATGATCCCCTTTTTGCTCGGTACCGTCTATACCTTGTATCGGTTTGATGAATTTCGGATATGGCATTTTGTCCTGATGCTTCTTTCTCTGCTCAGTTTCGATATGGCGACGACCGCGATCAACAACTATTACGACTACCGGAAAGCGTCCAAAAAACAAGGCTACGGCTATGAAGTTCACAATGCCATCGTCAAATACGGGATGCATCCGAACCGCGTGCTTATGCTCATCTTGACGCTGCTGGCCATCGCCGTCGGAACGGGTATCGTGCTGTTCCTGGAGACCGGATGGCTGATTCTGCTGCTCGGCGGGTTGTCGTTTGCGGTCGGGATCCTGTACTCCTTCGGTCCGATTCCGATATCCCGCATGCCGCTGGGCGAAATTTTTTCCGGCTTGTTCATGGGGTTCGTCATCACCTTCATCTCCGTTTACATTCACGCGGGGGATCGTCTCGCCTCTCTAACCCTCGATGGGGGGACTGTCGTTGTTCAGGTTCATTTGCTGGAAGTCCTGTACGTTTTTCTTGTTTCCGTTCCGGCCATCCTAGGCATCGCGAACATTATGCTGGCGAACAATATTTGCGACCTGGAAGAGGACCTGGAAAACCGGCGGTACACGTTGCCGACTTATATCGGTCTCGGGCACGCACTGCTGTTGTTCCGGATTTTGTATTACGCCGCTTATGCCGATCTCATCGTGCTGCTGTTCATGGGCGTTTCGCCGCTTCTAGTCGTGCTCGCGCTTTTGACCCTGATTCCGGTGAGCAAAAATATTCGCAAGTTCATGGTCAATCCGTCCAAGCAATTCACCTTCGGATTGTCGGTGCAAAACTTTATAATCACGAATCTGGCACGGATCGCGGTATTGGGAATTGCCGTATTGATCGCGATGTAGTTGCCTGAAGACAAAGCCGAAAGGCCGCGAGGGATGCGGCTTTCCGGCTTTTTGATGTAGAATGGGGAGCAGGAATAGTTCGTACGTTTAGATGAAGGAGATGGAAGTTATGTCTGGCGAACCGCAAATGACTCAGGAAAGACATAAAATCAAGTTCGGCCTCATGGGCGGGGGGTGGCGTGCGGAATTTTACTTTAGAATCGCGCAGGCGCTTCCGGATGAGTTTGAAGTGAGTGAAATCTGGATGCGGGATGAAGTCAAAGGGCGCGAGATGGAGAGGCGCTGGGGCGTTAGGACGACCTCCGATCTGGACGGTTTTTTGGAGCGGCAAAGCGATTCTTTTGTCGTTTTGTCCTTGTCCCGGAATTCAGCCGCCGAATATATAGAAAAAGTCGCTGTTCGCGGGATTCCCGTGCTGACGGAGACGCCCCCCGGCGTTAGCCTGGAGGAGCTGCTCCGCCTCTATGACCGTGTCGGAAAAAACGGACGCGTTCAGGTGGCGGAACAATTCATCCATCAGCCGATGCATGCCGCAAGGCTGGCGGTCGTTCGCTCGGGGCGGCTTGGCGGCATATCGCACGTGCAGGTGTCCGCGGGACACGGCTATCACGGAATCAGTCTGATCCGGCATCTGCTTGGAATCGGTTTTGAGGATGCCGAAATCAGCGGCATGCGGATCGTAACCCCGTTACTCCAAGGGCCGGGACGCAGCGGGTTACCGGAAAAAGAGGTGCTGGCGGATTCAAAACAGGACCTGGTTCTGCTGCGGTTTGGCGGCCGTAGCGCCCTGTTCGATTTTACGTATGACCAGTACTTTTCCTGGATTCGGGGTCATCGGGTACTCGTCCGCGGGCACCGGGGCGAACTGGAAGGAAAGACATTGCGCTATCTCCGGGATTACCGAACGCCGGTGACGCTGGAGCTCCGCAGAATGGACGCCGGGCAGGACGGTAACCTTGAAGGTTATTACCACGAAGGGATCCTCGCGGGAGCCGATTGGGTATACCGGAATCCGTTTCCGGGCGCCCGCCTGAGCGATGAAGAGATCGCCATGGCCGTTTGTCTGCAAAAGATGGGGCGGTACGTTAACGGCGGGCCGTCCTTCTACAATCTCGCCGAAGCCTGCCAGGACCAGTATTTAAGCCTGCTGATGACGGAAGCGATCGAGACCGGGCAGACCGTCAGCTCCGTCCGGCAGCCATGGGCAGTTCCGCCGGAGCGGGAGTAAATTTATGCGGCAGGGTGACGTTTCGCGTTCCCGGCCAATCCCCGGCGGGCCGTCCGCTCGGAATCCCAGCGGAAAGTGAGCGTCGCGGCGGCGAGCAGGAGGACGGCGAAGCCTGCCAAGATGCCGACCGGGATCCACATATCCGCGGAGGAGAGCCCGTTTGCAATCGCCTTTTGGAGCGCTTTGACGAAATAGTGGAAAGGCTGGATCGATCCGATGAACCGAACCCAATCCGGAGCGTTCTGCAGGCTGTAGAAAGCTTCGCTCGTGAACAGCAACGGGAAACTGATCAGGTTCGAAATCATGTTTACATTGCTCTCGTCCCGGGACAGATTGGCGGCGAGAAAACCGAGGGCCGTGAAGCACACCGTCCCGACGAGCAGGACGATCAGGATCGCCAACAGATCCGTAAGTCCGGCCCGGACTCCAAACATCAGCACCGCCGTAACAATAATGCAGGCGCTCACGATCAGGGCAAGTACGGTGCGGGCTCCCGTCATGGCCGAGATGAACGCCGACGTCGGGAACGGGGTGGCGCGAAGCAGTTTGTAAACGCCCCGGTTCCGATGGGCCATGACATTGAAAGCCGTGACCATGGTCGACCCGAACAAGACGTTCATGGCCAGCACTCCGGCAAGAAGCCGTTCGGAATAGCCCGGGTTATCCAGATATAGTCCGAGTCCGATAAGCATGGCGACCGGGAAAAGGATGGTCCAGAATAAGGTATGGGTATCCCTCAACATCCCGGCCAGCATCGTTTTGAAAATCGTAAACATGTCGGTAAACCTCCTATTCGCCGGATAACCGGATATATAGTTCTTCCAGATCGCCTGCTCCGTATGAGGTCAGCAGGCTTTCCGGCGTGCCTTCGGCGATGATGGTACCGCCGCAGATCATGATGATGCGCGTGGCGAGTTTGTGGACTTCCTCCATGTCATGGGACGTAAACACGACGGAGGTGCCCGCCGCGGCCAGCGATTGGATCAGCTCGCGGACTTCGCGGCGGGCCCTTGGGTCGAGCGCGGCGGTCGGTTCGTCCAGGAACAGGAGCCGGGGATCGTGTGCCATCGCCATCGCGATGGCAAGACGCTTTTGCTGGCCGCCGGATAATCGCTGAGCAGGCGTTTTTGCCGCGTCGGCAAGCCCACAACGGTTAAGGAGGCCGGTGATCTCCCGGTCATTCAGTTTGATTCCGTAAAACGCGGAGAACATGGCCATGTTCTCCCGGGCGGTAAAGCCGGAGAAGAACGGCGTCGATTGCAGCTGGACGCCGATATGGCGGCGGGGCTCGGCGCACCAATAGCTGACGGTGCCCCCGTCAGGCCGCCGAAGGCCGAGCAGCAGATCCAGCGTCGTGGATTTTCCCGCGCCGTTCGGGCCGATGATGGCCAGCACCTCTCCTTGCCGAACGTCCAGATCGATCCCGGCTACGGCTTGCTTCTGGCCGTATTTTTTCACAAGTTGCTTTGCTTCGATAAACAGGGACATGTCAATAAACATCCTCCTTGAGCAATGTTATTTATCCAATGTTGGGTATTGGGCTAAAAATACAGACCTCGGTTTCCCGTTCCGTTTGGGGGCGAGGTCCGTGTCTGCATCTGCTTTGCCCATTATTGCGGTTACGATTGCTCCAGCAATCGGATGACCCGGTTTAAATAATCGATATCCAACTGCAGCAAGGCCATGGCATTGTCAAAAGAGGCCTCTGCAAATGCATTCAGCACGCCATGATTGCCCTTGATCTCCCGGCCTACCTTCCACAGCGCCAGCGTTTCTTCCACTTGTTGCAGGTTTTGACGCAGCAGAGGAATCGCCTCTTCCTTCGGCACGGTTTCCACCCAGCTTAAAGCGAGCGAAAAATCGGATTTCACGGAGTGCGGATTCAAGGTCAGCGATTCGCGGACCATCCGTTGGAACATCTCTTCGCCGGAGTCCGTGATGGCGTATATTTTGCGCAGCCGCGCGCCCGTGCGCTCCTCCGCTTCCGTGCGGATCAGGCCTTCCTGCTCCATTTTGTTCAAGGCGTAGTAAATGGACCCGGAAAGCAGGTTCGCCCAGGTATCCACCCGGCTGGTTTGAATCAGCTGCTGAATCTCGTATCCGTGCATGGGGCGGTCGCGGAGCAGGGCTAGTATGATCAGGTTGGTCACGATATACCGAATCTCCTTCAAAAATTATTTGCATTGAATATCCAACGTTGGCTATTATGATTTCGATTATAGAAAAGGAAGGACGCGACGTCAAGGGGGGAGTCATTTGATCGCAAAAAAACCGGTCATCGCAAGGAAGTCCCATGCAGACATGACCGGCTTCGGCTTCGATATGAACGAACGCGGCGTTAAATCCGCTTTTTCGGCGCGAGCATCACGCCCGCCCCGATGACGATCAGGGCAATCGCCAGCAGCGGCTGGCCGAAAATCATCCGGTTGTACAACGATCCGAGCGAAAATACGGCGAAAAACAAAAGCGACAGCGCCCCCAAAATATTGATCGGAATGAGTAGCCATTTGTTCCGGTTTCCGAACCAGTAAAATTCGAACAAGCCGACGGCAGGGGCCAAAATAAACCCTGGCCACAGGTATTGCCAGCTGTCGAACAGCGTGGCAAGCTGGCAGACCAGCCCGACGGTAAACAGGACCCCGCCCGGTATGAGCAGCCCGATGGCTCTTCGCTCCGTCAGGGAGAAGTACAGCCAGTGGAAGAACAGCCCCAGCGGGATAATGAACAGGGTGGGCCAGAAATTCCCGAAAAGCGAACCTGTGCTGATCGCCTCCTTGCGGAAGAAGAACAAGTAAAGGCCAAGCAGGATCAGTATCGGACCGATCCATGATTTTTTTTTCACGGTCATCAATCTCCTTCGACTATGTATTCATCTTCATACAGCATACTATAACTATGGCGCGCATATCTTCGGTCTCTGGGGAAGTAAAAACCTGGACCTTAGTCCAGTTCATCCCTTACGGCAAAATTCCGCCCCTCTATGAAAAAGATCATGTATAATTAAAAGTGATATTTTTAACACACTATAAGGGAGTAGTCAAAAAGTCAGGTGTTCAGCACCGAGAGGGATGGATGACTTTTTGAACTGCCTCTTTACATGGGAGCGTGAAAAATGCCGGTGCAGAACATTTGGACAACCTTTAGGAAGGCATCCCGGTTTCAGGTCATTCCCGTGATGCTGGTTCCTGTATTTCTTGGCGCGCTGGGTGCTTTTTGGTGGAAGGGCGTATTTCACCCGGTGCTGTTTGTCATTACTTTGATCGGTGCGGGAGCGGCGCATCTGTTCTCGAATATGATCAATGATTTATGGGATTACCGTAACGGAGCGGATGTGGTAGCCAAGGAGACGCCCGAAGTCGTCACGACGAATTCCGGTTTTTTATCCGGTGGCATCATGTCCGAAAAAACATTTGCCGCGATCACATGGTCTCTGCTTGCGCTCGCCGTACTGTGCGGCGTGGTGCTCAGCCTGTTCAGCGGTTGGCCGGTGCTTGTGTTCGGCGGTCTGGGCGGCCTGATCGCTTATTTTTACGTGGCGCCTCCGATCCGGTTCGGATACCGGGGCAAGGGGCTCAGCGAAGTGGCGATCCTGCTGTCGTTCGGCGTTTTGCCGGTCATGGGCGCCTATTTTGTGCAGACCTCGGAAATCAGCCTGAAATCCGTGCTGCTTTCGATGCCGGTCGGACTTCTCACGACGCTCGTGCTGTTCAACCATCATTTTTTGCATTGGCAGGCGGACAAGCAGGCCGGCAAAAATACGCTGGTCGTCGTCTGGGGAGAAAAGCGGGCATTGTATTTTTCCCGGATGCTGCTCTATTTGGCTTATATTTTTCTGATTTTGTGCGTCGTCACGGGGATTGTGCCATGGTATGCCCTGGTCGGGCTGCTGACCGCCATTCCTTTGTACCGCGTGTACGGACGGCTTAAGGAGCATAACCCTTCCACGGCCTATTTGCCGCTGATGGGCGCTTCCGTGCAAGCCTCCATCCGGTGCGGGTTGATTATGACGGCGGCGTTGCTGCTTCAGGGACTTATTCAGTTGTAAAACTGTAAAACTCAACAAAGAAAAAAGCGAGGGCTTAATGATGGAACAACAAAAAATATTCGGCGACTTTCACACGATCTTAAACGAAGGACAAGTTTGGAAAATAGGCGGATTCCCGCTTCCGGACGGCTCTTTCTGGGAATATCGCGAGCCGGAGGCCGTCGTTATCGTCCGCAACGGCATTCTTTACGTACGTGCTCCGCTCAGCCGTCAAAATAACCAAATTCAAATTTTGGATAATGCGAAGCATATGTACTATTCCGTGGAGGACGTTGTCGTACCGGAAGAGGGCGAAGTCAGCTTCGAGCTGCAAATCCGCGCCCGCACGCAAAACACGATCCCCGGGGATCTGTACGACGGCTACGTTTCGCTCAACCTGCTCGACTTCACGACCGGTGCGGCGCTCGATTTCTTCGCGGGCAACGATAAATATGCCAGCGTCTATGCCGTTCTCCCGTTCCCGGGCGTTCAGGTGCCGGATAGCGACAAGACGAAATATTTCTGCGTGTTCAAAGAAGATACGGACTTTAACGCCCGTGAATTCAACACGTATAAAATCACGTACAACCGCGCCGAGGATGAAGTCGTGTTTTACGTGAACGGGAAGGAAATCCGCCGGGAGACGGGCGTTCCGATCAAGTTCAACCGGTTCACCATCGCGCTCGGCATCATGACCGAAAAAGACCTGACCCCGGAAGGCAGCGTGTCGGTGCACGGGCAAACCGTCATTGCCGAGTACTCGCCGGTGACGGTGACGATCAAGGAGTAGGGCCTGGCGTACGCTACGGAACATTTTGACGCTATTTTGCCTTTAGGAGTAGTTCCGGGGGAAGTAGCGTCTTTTTTTGCGGAAATCCAGCCGGTTCGCGCCGTTTGAGAGTAAATAGCGCCTAAAATGGTCCTTAATTAGCCCAACCTAGCCTTGAACCAGCAAATAGCGCCCTTTATGGTCCTTATTTTGCTCAGACGTGCCGAAACTCGCTCGATTCAGGTCTTACCAGGGTAAATAGCGCCCAAAAAGGTCCTTATTTTGCTCAACCGGGCTACAAATCAGCAAATAGTGCCCTTTATGGTCCTTATTTTGCTCAGGCTAGCCGAAACTCGCTTGATTCGGGTCTTGCCAGGATAAATAGCGCCCAAAAGGGTCCTTATTTTGCTTAGCCGGGCCTAAAACCAGCAAATAGCGCCCTTTATGGTCCTTATTTTGCTCAGACTAGCCGAAACTCGCTCGATTCGGGTCTTGCCAGGATAAATAGCGCCTAAAAAGGGTCCTTATTTTGCTTAGCCGGGCCTAAAACGAGCAAATAACGCCTATTTATGTACTTATTTTTGCTCGTTTCAACGAACCGTTCCCTCATCTCCCGCGGCCGATCAGCCGTGAAGTGCACCTCATCTGGGGCAGCCAGGCGAATAAAAAGGAAACGGAAATCAAACGCTACTGAACACGGGCTGCGAAAGTAGACGGCCCCTTCAGAACAAAATAGCGGGAGGTTTCCGATAACCAACATGAACAATAACATGGACAGAAAACAAGAGAAGCATAACCGGCAGCTCGGCAACGGCAGCAGTAACGCCCAGAACGCGGCAACAGGCAACGGGGGAGAAGGCCGGGCGGGACGTCTGAGTCAAATTAAAAATAACCCGTCCCCGGGGAGCGAGGTTCCCAACGAGTTCATCTCCGGAAGAGACAGTTACGATCATACGTAATGCCAAGTCCGCAATAAGAAGCCGCCTCCCATAGGGAGACGGCTTTCGTTAACTTTTGGTGCCGTGCTGTTTGGTCGGCAGGCGGTCGGATGGCGTTCCCTTGCCGCGTTTCCGGTTGCTTTCGTCCTTTTCCTGTTTGTCGTGAATTTTCTCGACGAATTCGTGCGTATTTTCCACCGGGCATCCTCCTTCGCAAGCTTAAAAATAGTACCGCTTGCGTTACTATGCCACAACCGGCGCGGATTCATGCCTGCGAAGCCGCGGCGTCGGTTTCTTCGCCGTACCAGAGGCGGCGGAAGCTGTCGCTCACGGCCAGCAGCTGCTCGGCCGTGCCTTCGGCCTCGATCGTGCCGTCCTTCAGCACGATGATGTGGTCCGCGTGCGAGAGCGCGGCCTTGCGGTGCGACACCACGAGGCAGGTGGCCTCGCCCCGGCTCGCAAAGAGCCGCTCCCACAGCTTGCGTTCGGTTTCGACGTCGAGCGCGCTCGACAAGTCGTCGAACACGTACAGCTGTGCATCGCGCACGAGCATCCGCGCGGCCGCGGTCCGCTGGACCTGGCCACCGGACAGCTTCACCCCGCGCGGCCCGACCTTCGTGTCGAGGCCGTCCGAAAGATGCGCCACGTCGTCCTCCATGACGGCGGCGTGGAGCGCCTGCTCGAGGCTTTGCCCGTCCTCTTCCCTGTCCCCGGGCAGCCCGAGCAGGATGTTGCTCCGCAGCTTGTCGCTAAACAGGCGCGGAATCTGCGCCGTGTAGGCACTCTGCGGAGGCACGAAAAAGTCGGCCGGCGACGCCACCCGGCGGCCGTTCCAGGCAATCTCGCCGGACTCCGCCGGCAAGAGGCCCAGCAGTGTCCGCAGCAGGGTCGTTTTACCCGACCCGATCATGCCGGTGACCACGGTGAACGATCCGCGTGGAAGGCGCAAATCGATATCCTGGATGCCCCGGCCCGTCTCCGGATAGCGGTAAGTCAGCCCGCGAGCCTCCAGCATCTGCAGCGGTTCGGCGCGAACTTCCGAACCATCCGCCGCATCTTCCGATGCCCTTCGTTTACCGATGCCGATATACGCGGGAATCGTCAATATCCGGGCGGAGGCCCCTTGCAGCATCGCTTTCAAGCGACCGAAGCTCACCGCCATCTGCTTGTAATAGGTCATAAAGTTACCGACGTTGGAGATGAGCTGGGTCACGAAGGTCAAATAATAAATGAACAAGGACAAGTCTCCGACCGAAAAAGAACCGCTGCGCATTTTGTAACCCGCGAGAACGAGAATGAGTCCCGTCCCGAGGTTGACGGAATTCGTGAAAATCGAAGACAGCGTCTCGGTGACCAGCTTGTCTTTGACCATCGTCGCTCTCCGCTCGTCGCTAAGCCGTTCGAAACGACGTGCGATGCGGTCCTCCGCTCCGAAGACCTGAATCGCCTGCACGTTGGAGAACATTTCCCCGATCGAGCTGGTCACCTTGGCCGTCGCGGCCCGGCTGGCCGCGCGGTATTTCTGAATGCGCGACGTGGCGATCTGGGCCGCCGTCACCACCAGGATCAGCGGGACGAACACAAAGAGCGTCATCTGCGCGTCGATGGAAACCAGGATATAACCTGACACGATCACAAAGCCGACCAAGCCAAACGTATCGACGGACCAGCTCATCGCTTCCTCCGTCTGGTCGACGTCGTCGCGGAAATTGCTGAGGCCTTCCCCAGGGGAGAACGGGATTGCCTTGGCTCCGGGCTCCCTGAGCACATGCGCCAGCATATTTCGTCTGAGCAGCGTACTGATCCGGAACCGGTAGCTGGCATCGGTCCAGAAGCCGCACGCGATCAACGCGATCCGTGCCAGCGCGGCTCCCGCGAGCAGGGCGGCAATACCCCAAACGCCGTACGGGAAATCGTAACTTCCTTCAAGGCTGTCGAAAAACGCTTTTGTGATCAGTCCGGGCACCAGCGGGGCCATATGGATGACCATCCAGGCGAACAGGTTGGCAAAATAGAAGACCGGCCGATACGTCAACAGCTTCCAGAAAAATTGTCTCGTGCTCATGCAAGCACCTCCTCAAGCCCAACGGCAAGCATCCGGCTGAACCTCGATTGGGGGTTTGAGGCGAGCTCCGCCCGAGGCCCGTTCTCGATCACGCGTCCGTTCTCCAGAATCATGATCTCGTCCGCCCGCTGCACCGTGGACAGCCGGTGGGCGATCATAATGCAGGTTCTGTCCTTCAGAAGCCTGTTGATCGCCTGTTCGATCCGGCTCTCCGTAAGCGGATCAAGCCGCGAGGAGGCTTCGTCCAAGATGACCAAACCGGGATCGGTCAGAAACACTCTGGCGAAAGCCAGCAGCTGGGCTTCACCGGCCGACAGACTGCCTCCCCCGGAGGAAAGTAAGGTATCCAGTCCGTCCGGAAGGGAACCGTACCATTCCTCAAGGCCCAGTTCCCCGAGTACGGCCAAGATCTCGCCATCGTCGACCTTCTCGTTGAAGAGGGAGAGGTTGTCGCGGACGGTGCCTTCCAGGATTTCGATATTTTGCGTGACCATTGCTACTTTACCCCGCAGTTCCTGCAGCATGCATTCCCTGATATCGACGCCGGAAAGCTCAATGCAGCCTTCCTTCGGATCGTAGAACCGGAGCAGCAGCCGCGCGAGCGTGGATTTGCCGCTCCCGGTCCGGCCCAGCAGCCCGAGCGTTTGCCCCTGCTTCAAACTCAAGTTGATGCCATGCAGCGTAGGTTCGCCATCTTCTTCATACGCAAAGGTCAGATTGCGAAACGTCACGGAGAGGGGACCCTTCGGCAGTTCCGCACCCGGTCCGTCCGTAATCTTCGGCTTCGTCGCCAGCAAATCCCGGACGCGAATCAGGCTGGCGTCGGCCTTTTGCAGATCCTCCAGCTGGGTGCGGATTTTCTCGATCGGCTTGGCCAGCAGCTCCGTATAATAGAAAACAAGATAAATGGACCCGATCGTCATATCGCCGCGTTTCCAAAGCCAGGCGCAGACGATAAAGGCGGCGGCGTTGCCTAGAGCGAAGACGAGAATCGTCGTCCCCCACATCATCCCGAAGCCTTGAAAAGCCCGGATTCTCACCGGCAGCATCCGGCGCGAAAGCTCATAGAACCGGTTCATGACGTATCCCGCAGCCCCGTTTGCGCGAGTATCCTCGGTACCCTCAAGATGCTCGCCGATAAAACCGTATAGCTCCGCGTTCTGGGCCCGCCATTTTGTCCAGACGGGAACGATACGCTTCCGGATCTCCTTGAGAATAAGCATCGCAACGACTACAAATAGGGACATGACCATGCCGATCCACAAGTTTTCCCGGAACAAAAGAAGAAGGATGCCGAACATGAGCAACACGTTGCCGAGCAGATGGATGAGGAAGCTTGAAAAAAAGTTGGCCAATGCGTTCACGTCGCCGTCGACGCGCTCGATCAAGGTGCCTGAGGTGTTGTTTTTGTGGAAGGACATATCGAGAGAGAGGCAATGTTTCACTAAGTCTGTGCGCAGCCGGTTCGTTGTCTTCCAGCCGAGGTTTTCGCTGTAGTAGGCCGCCCATATGGAGACAAGCTGCTGCATCAGGGAGAAGCCGATAAATACCGCCGCGGCAATATAGAGCGGCCGCATGCTGCCTTCTCCTTGTGCCGTATCGATAAAGTAGCGGATGATTTGCGGATTGGCGAGCTGCAGCGCGATAGAAGCTAGCAGCATGAAGGCGAGCCATCCGAGCAGCCTTCGCTCGGTAAAGACATACCTTCCCAGCATGTCGCGATAATGGGCCAGAGAGCGCGTCCTTCGCGCGTTGTCTTGCTTCGTAGAGTTTTCGGTTTGATCAGCCAATTTCTCCATGCTCCTTCCCTAAATTTTGGTACCGTTTCTGTTAGCTTCAATTATTCTATTAGAAAACGTATGTTCGTACAATAGTTCTCTAGAAGAAAATTCACAGGAATATCAAATTTAAAATGGTTGACTTTTCGAAAAACGGGAAGGTATAATTCTAGCTAATTGATAATGAATATCATTATTAATAAATGCAAAGTCGTCTGTCCTGCCGGCAGCGAATCACTTAAGCTTCCTCCAGGCCAGAGGGAGCAAAGTAAGGACGATCTCATGAAGAAGAAATCACTCACCATTTTAATAGCACTCTTAATTGTTTTATCCTTCGTCTCCGTGTTTATCGGAGCCCAGAGCATTTCGCCAGCCGATTTATTCGGACCCGGTAGCGGAGAAGCCTGGGAACTGCTGTGGATCAGCCGGATACCCCGGTTGATCAGCATCATCATCGCCGGCGTCAGCATGAGCATCGTCGGCTTGATCATGCAGCAGCTGACCCGGAACAAATTCGTCTCGCCGACGACGGCGGGCACGATGGATTCAGCCAGCTTCGGCATAATGGTGTCCCTGCTCGTATTCACATCCGCCGGACCGCTTGTGAAAATGTCCGTAGCCTTTGTATTCGCCCTGCTCGGAACATATATCTTTATGGCAATCTTGAACCGGGTGAAATACAAGGACGCCATTTTCATCCCGCTTGTCGGGCTGATGTTCGGCGGTATCGTGCAATCGGCAACCACTTTTTTTGCGTATAAATACAATCTGATTCAGAGCATGTCCGCCTGGCTGTACGGGGATTTTTCCATGATCATGCAAGGGCGCTACGAACTGCTGTACATCAGCGTCCCGCTTGTGGTGGTCTCTTACATCTATGCGAATAAATTTACGGTCGCGGGCATGGGCGAGGAATTTTCCGTTAACCTCGGTTTGAACTACAAGCAGGTCGTGAATATCGGGCTGGGCTTGGTAGCGCTTGTAACGGCGGTGGTCGTGCTGACGGTCGGATCGATTCCTTTTCTCGGCTTGATCATTCCGAATCTGGTCACGATTTACCGCGGCGACAATCTGAAAGGAAACTTGACCCATACGGCCATGCTGGGCGCGGTGTTCGTGCTTGCCTGCGACATCCTGGGCCGGGTCATCATCTACCCATACGAAGTATCGATCGGACTGACTGTCGGGGTGATCGGAAGCGGTATCTTCCTGTATCTGCTGATGAGGAGAAAGACATATGAGCAATAAAACAAAACTTTGGATCCTTGCCGGCATCGCCGTTCTGCTCGCGGTCGTCTTTATGACGATTCAGGCGGGAGGGCAGTGGGATTACATATTGCCGAGACGGGGCAGAAAATTGATCGCGATCCTCCTCACCGGCACGGCCATCGCCTTTTCGACAGTCGTGTTTCAAACGATCACGAACAACCGGATCCTGACGCCGAGCATCATCGGCCTGGATTCGCTGTATATGCTGCTTCAGACGGTCATCGTCTTTTTTATCGGGGGTACGGCCCTGACCATGATGAGCAAAAACCTGCGCTTTGTCATGGCGGTCGCATTGATGGTCGTGTTCGCCATGCTGCTTTACAGGATGCTGTTCCGCAGGGAAGGGCGAAATATTTATCACTTGCTGCTGATCGGACTCATTTTCGGAACCTTTTTCTCGAGCGTGACTTCGTTCCTGCAGAAATTGATTGATCCGAACGAATTCCTGGTGATCCAGGACAAAATGTTCGCGAGCTTCAATAATGTCAATTCCGATCTGCTTTGGATTTCACTCGCCGGGGTCCTGGGCGTCGCAATTTATTTTGCGAAATTCGCCAAGTACCTGGACGTGCTTGCGCTCGGCCGGGATCATGCGGTCAACCTCGGCGTCAGCTACGAATACGTCGTGAAACGGATGTTGATCGTCGTGGCGGTGCTGATCTCGATTTCAACCGCGCTGGTGGGGCCGATTACGTTTCTCGGACTGCTCGTGGCCAATGTGGCTTATCAGTTCCTGAACACCTACCGTCACAAAACGTTGATCTTCGGCGCTTCCTTGATCAGTTTTATCGCCCTGGTCGGCGGACAGCTGATCATCGAGAGAGTGTTCACCTTCTCCACTTCGCTAAGTGTCATCATCAACTTTATCGGCGGGGTGTACTTCATCTATCTGCTGTTAAAGGAGAATAAATCGTGGTAAAGGTCAGAGGAGTTTCCAAACAATACGGCGGCAAAAAGGTGGTCGACAACGTCTCGCTGGAGATTGCGAAAGGGAAAATCACTTCCTTTATCGGACCGAACGGGGCGGGAAAGAGCACATTGATGTCCATGATCAGCCGGCTGATTGCCAAGGACACGGGAGAAATCCTGATTGAGGACCGGGAGATCGGGAAGTGGAAAAGCGGGGATCTCGCGAAAAAAATATCGATTCTCAAGCAGTCCAATCACATCAACATTCGCCTTACGGTAAGAGATCTCGTCAATTTCGGGCGTTTTCCTTACTCGCAGGGACGTCTTACGAAGGAAGACGAGGCTCATGTGGACGAAGCGATCCGCTATATGCACCTGGAGTCCATGCAGAACAAGTTCCTCGACGAACTGAGTGGGGGACAAAAGCAGCGGGCATTCATCGCCATGGTCATCGCGCAGAATACCGAGTACGTGCTGCTCGACGAGCCGCTGAACAATCTGGATATGAACCATTCGGTGCAAATTATGAAAGTATTGCGCAGACTGGTCGACGAATTGGGGAAAACGGTCATTCTGGTCATTCATGACATCAATTTTGCCTCCTGCTACTCCGATTATATCGTGGCGTTGAAGGACGGCAGGGTCGTCAAGGAAGGACCGACGGATGAAATTATCGAAACGTCCGTGCTTCGCGAGGTTTACGACATGGACATCCCGGTCCAGGAGATCGGCGGCAACAAAATATGCGTCTATTTCAAATAATAACGAAGATATGAGGGGGATTTTTAAAGTGAAGAGCAAAAAGCTTTTGTTGATGTTTACGACGCTGTTGATGGTTCTCGTCCTGGCCGCTTGCGGCTCGAAGGGCAATAACAGCGGAAACAGCGGATCCGGCAATGAGAGTACCGGCGCTAACACCGGCAGCACCAATACGGCGCAACAGGCTGCAGCTACGCCAGCCGAAAATGAGGAACTGACGATCAAGCACCAATTGGGCGAAGCCAAATTGAAGAAGAATCCGGCGAAGGTCGTTGTATTCGACTACGGCACGCTTGAAACGCTCGACAAGCTCGGCGTTGAAGTTACGGCCGTCCCTCAAGGCAGCTTGCCGGGCCATTTGAAGAAATACGAAGACAGCAAGTACAAAAATGCGGGTACGCTGTTTGAACCGGACTTTGAGGGACTGAACGCCCTTAAGCCTGACGTGATCTTCATTTCCGGCCGTTCGTCCGAAGCTTACGAGGAACTGAACAAAATTGCGCCTACGATCTTCATGGGAGTAGATACAAAGAATTACATGGAGTCTTTCACGGAGAACGTAAAAACACTCGGCCAAATTTTCAGCAAGGAAGCGGAAGCCGAGAAAGAAATTGCAGCGATCAACGATTCGATTAAAGCTTTGCATGACCAAGTGTCCACGAGCGGCAAAAAAGGCCTGATCATTTTGACGACCGGCGGCAAAGTGAGCGCCTTCGGCCCAGGTTCGCGTTTCGGCATTATCCATGACGTATTCGGCGTAACTCCTGTTGATGAAAGCATTAAAGTCGATACTCACGGCAACTCGATTTCCTTCGAATTCGTAGCCGAGAAAAATCCGGATTACCTGTTCGTCGTTGACCGCGACGCCGTCGTAACCGAAGAGGGCAAGCAGGCTACGCCTGCAGCCGAAATCGTGGAGAACGACCTCGTGAAGAAAACGAACGCCTACAAAGACGGCCATATCGTTTATCTTGACGCCAACTACTGGTACCTCTCCGGCGGCGGCCTTCTGTCCGTACCGGAAATGTTGAAGGAAGTCCAAGAAGGAATTCAATAATTTGATAGCAGTATAGCGAGGCCCGATGCTAATATATAGCGTCGGGCCTCTTTTCCGCATGAGTGGAACTTTCTGTATGTAAAAGCGGGCTTTCCAGCCAACTCGCAAATTAACTGTGTAACACATCGCGGGCCAACATCCGGTTCGCCAGCTCCCGGAAGGAAGCATCGACGATATATTTGCGCAGGAACAAGTCCAGCTTCTTATTCAACCATAAAAGATCCAGGCCGGAGGGGTCATGGATAAATACAACCGTTTGATAACGGTTGCCTTCACGGTCCTCGCAGTATACGGCCTGATTGAGAATGGAGATGCTCGATCCGCCTTTGCCGCCGATGACTTTGTAGGGCGATTCCGGAGGAAGATCGCGTTCCAGCAGCCCCTTCATGATGGAACTTGCGCCATCGGACAAGCCCTCTCTTTCATTCTGAATCCGTTCCAGCAGCCGCGCGTAATCTTCCGCCGAAGCCGCGGGCAATTTGGCGGACCAGATCCGCTGAGCGTCCGGCGGAATTCTGTGCCGGTTCAGACGGTCAACGGTGGCGGGATCCTGATTCATGTTGTCCATCAGATCCTTCGCTTTACCGGCGTATTCCTCATCATTGAATGACTCCATGGCACCTGGGGCTTTCCGATGAGAGAGGCCGTGGTTATTCCGAAGGCTGCCGTAAATCAACATGGAGGCAGAAAGGGGATAGACAGGGTCATGGCTCCTTAAGCCAAGAACCGTAATCCGTTTATTAATCCGGTCCATGCCCAACCGATCGATCAAAAAATCCGTGTTGGCATTGGAACTGTATTTGAGCATTCCATTGGCGACCTCAAGCCATGTCACCCCATGCTCCTTCGCGTTCGTGGCCAAGCTTTTGAGCCACTCCGGATGGGCATTTCCGTCCCGATTCGGAAGGTAGAAGCGTTTAAGTTCGTTTAAAGAAATCCGCTCGCCGACATCGATTTCTCCGGCTGCGGCCTGTTCGGCAAACTCCGCCGCGATGACGATTTTGACCACGCTGGCGAGCGGACGCTTGACGGATCCTCCCGCATTCACGGTCACTTCTCCGTTAACCATCGCAAACATGGAAGCTTTCTCCGGATGGTCGGATAGAAATTGAAGTACATCCTGTTCCTTTTTTCGGTCATCCGCTCGTTTGGCAACATGCACCATCAAAAGAAATATGAATGCCACGGCTAGGATCACGGATATGACGATGAGAATTGCAACCAGCATGACAGCCCTCCCATTTTCCAATCTTTTAGGATGTATTACGTATGTTGTTTCGGCATCGTTACAGGAAGTTTATCTTATAGCCGCATCAATTGCCGGAATTTTCCTTTGAAGTATAATAGCAGTAGGAATGCGGAGGGGGAATGGGAATGAATTGGAATGACGGAAAGAACGGGAGTGATCCTGTCATTACGATCAGAGATTTAAGGAAGAAATATAATGACAGATACGTGCTGAACGGCATTGATCTGGACGTGCATCCCGGGCAAATTATCGGTTATATCGGACCTAACGGTGCCGGTAAAAGCACGACCGTAAAAATCATGCTCGGCCTGGTTCAGGGCTACACCGGGGATGTGCGTATTTTTGGAGAGAATCCGCAAGATGGCGGCGTGGAATATAAGCGGAGAATCGGTTATGTGCCGGAGATCGCGGATATGTACGACTCGCTGACGGCGCGGGAGTATTTGACTTTTATCGGGGAGCTGTACGGGCTGGCCGCAGAGGATGCGGAGAGGAAGGCCCGGCAGCTTGCGGAACTGTTCGGGCTTAAACATGTGTTCGATGTGCGCATCGCCACGTTTTCCAAAGGGATGAGGCAAAAGGTTTTGCTTATTTCGAGCCTGCTTCATAACCCGGATATCTTGTTTCTCGATGAGCCGCTCAGCGGATTGGACGCCAACAGCGTTATGGTCGTCAAGGAAATCCTGGCCTTGTTGGCTGCCCAGGGCAAAACGGTCTTTTATTCCTCTCACATTATGGATGTGGTGGAGAAGATCAGCGACCGCATCATTTTGCTGGACGGCGGGCGCATCGTGGCCGACGGCAGCTTCGAGCAGTTAAAAGGCCAAAGCGAGGAAGGATCGCTTGAACAAATTTTCAACGAACTGACCGGCTTTCATGAGCACCGGGATATTGCCAAACAAGTCGCGGCGATCGTGCAAGAGGTGTAGCCGATGAAAGAGATGAAGTCGCTTCGGCTGTTGGACGTTTTTCGTAGACTTTTCGAAATGGGGGGCGTCGATTATCCCGTCATGCGCCGCATTCTCCAGCTTAAACTGACGATGGACGGAAGAAGAGTTCCGACCATTATCGGCTCGTCCAGGCCAAATAACAAGAATGATAGCTGGTCGAACCGGCCGGAAAAGGACAAGAATTATTTCTTCGGCTCACTTTGGCTCTATCTGATCATGGGGGGAATCTCTTCCCTGTTCGTCGGGTTGGGGGACAATTTTATTTTTCAAATGAGCCTGGTTATGGGCATTTTGATGTTCATGATCGCTACATCGTTGATTTCCGACTTCTCTTCGGTACTGCTTGATATTCGGGACCGCAACATCCTCTCCACAAAACCGGTGAACCGGAAAACGATTGCCGCGGCCAAGATGATGCATATTTTCTTTTATATGTTTTTCCTGACCGGCGCGCTTGCGGCCGTTCCGTTGATCGTCGGGCTTCTAAGGCATGGAGGCGGTTTTGCTGCCATCTTTCTGGTGGAACTGATATTGATGGACTTGCTGATCATGGTCATTACGGCGTTGATTTATTGGGGCGTATTGAAATTTTTTGACGGCGAGAAGCTGAAGGACTTCATCAATTATGTTCAAATCGGGTTGACGATCGTCCTGGCCGTAGGATATCAGTTGACGGTCCGCCTGTTTGATTTTGTGAACCTGGATGTGGTGTTTCAACCGAGATGGTGGCAGTTTGCGGTCCCGCCCGTGTGGTTCGGCGCACCCTATGAACTGCTCTTGCATGGAGACGGGCAATCGTTGTATATCCTTTTCGCACTGCTAACCGTCATCGTTCCGATGATTGCCTTTTTCATATATCTTAAATTAATGCCGTCCTTTGAGAAAAACCTGCAAAAATTAGCGGACCCCGGCAGTCGCAAAAAGGCAGGATCCGGTCGATGGCTGAAACGTTCGTCGCGCATTCTTTGTTCAAGTCCCCGGGAACAGGCCTTTTTCCGCTTCGCATGGACGGTGATCGGAAATGAACGGGAATTTAAATTGAAAGTGTATCCGTCGCTCGGCTTTTCGATCATCTTTCCTTTCATATTCCTGTTTACGAATATAGGAGATACCGGGCTTTCGGGTCTTGCGGGGACGAAGCTGTATTTGGCCATTTATAGCTGCGCCTTGCTGGTGCCGACCGTGATTCTCATGCTTGAATATTCAAGCAGCTACAAAGGCGCATGGATCTACCGGGTGATGCCGCTGGAGGATCCGGTTTCCATCCATCGGGGAACGCTGATTGCTGCGGTTGTCCGTCTGATTGTCCCTCTATTTGTCCTGGAGGCTTTCATTTTTGGAGGGCTGTTCGGTATCGGGATCCTTCCGGATTTGATTGCGGCCGGATTGGCTATCCTGGGTTATGCGGTCATCTCATATCGTCATTTAGTGATGTCGTTCCCCTTCTCCGAACCGTTTGATTCGGCTCGGCAGAACAACGGATTACGCACGATTCCGTTGTTAATTCTGCTTGGGGGAATGTCCCTGGTCCATTTTGCAGTGACATTCATCGGCATCGGAATTTATGTCTATGTAGCGGTGCTGCTTGCTACAAACTGGTTTTTGTGGCAGCGTGGGTTTCGTACGGGAAAGTAAACTGAACAAAAGAGGGCTGTCCCGGAAGCGAGCTTGCCTCCGGTACAGCCCTTATCTTTTTTAGAATTGATACCCCCAGTCCGATTGATACATCGTGTACACACGGTCGTGAATCAGGGTATCTTCTTCTTTTTCTTTGTTAGCGGCCTTCATCAGCTCTCCATATCCGCGTTTATATTCGTAGTTGCCCAGATAGTAAAGCGCGGAAGGGCCGAGGTAATAGTAATCGCCGACTTCATTCGCAATTTTATCGGCTTTTCCGTCTTTGGATTTAACGAGGGTTCCGCTGGCGTTGTCCTTGTCGTAGTCGATAATATAGAGCAGCGTGCCGTCCTCTTTAAAATAACTGGAATAGCCTTGTTTCACGTCGATCGCAATCCGGCTCTTTTTGCCGTCCGCCAACTGGTAAAGCTCTCCGATGCCGTTATCGTTGACTTCTTTATAGTAGAAGAGCAGGGATTTATCGGAAATGTACGTAAACGAATCTACGTCCTCGTCCAAGCTTTTCCGATTGGCCGGTTTGCCGTCAACCATCTCGAAGGAGACCAGCTCACGGTCTTCCTCTTCGTTCATCTCAATGGCATAAAGCGTTTTGTTGTCCGAAGACAGAACCGGGGAATAAAGGGATACATCATCTTTCAGGAACGTGATGTCGCCTTTCAGGTCCTTGGCGAGATAAGTCAGGCTGGATGCGGAGATGTTGTCGCTATAAGCGTACGAGACCTCATCCACATAGTCGATCTCCGACAGCAGGACCTTTTTCATTTCCTTACGGTCATTTTTGTTATAGAAAATCGTTTGTTTACCTACATCCACGAAAGTAGCGTACGAATAATCGTCCGTAATTTTGTTGCCCTTACCGTCCGTGAACAGGTACAGCGAGTAGGAAACATCCGTGTATTTGGCTTCGCTTAATTCTTGACGCATTTGATCGCGCTGCTGCTTTTCGTAATACCGGTCGCTGGCGTCATAATAAGCGTCGTAGTCCGTGTTTACAACGTCCTCGTAATAGGTTTCTCCGGTCCACCAGTCCGTGTACGGCATTTGCTCAATGGTCTGGAAGTCCTCCATCACAGGCTCGGCAAGATTGGCATCCCCTGCGGCCATATCGTCCTCGACCAGGCTGGAAAGGGCTACTTCCTTTTCAACGGCTACTTTGTAATAGAAGGAATTGTCGATAATACCGGATTCGATGCTGTCGATATCGGAAACAAGCTTTTCTTTGTCCTTGCCATATTTTTTCGCGTAGAGCGTAAGGGCGTTCTTTTCTTCGTCTTCAACTTGCTTGGTGTAATAAATATCCCCGCTGTCTCCGTCAAACTGCTCGACATCAGAGATGTCGGAGTCGATTTTCGTTTTGTTTTCCAGCGTGGACTTTTCCACGACATATAAATCCGTTTCGCCGTCGTTCACTTTGGTGTAAAAGATCGCGGATTTGTCGTCCGAGTACCAGTAATTGGTGACATCGTTATCCACGAGGGTTTCCTCGCTGAGGTTGTGGACGTACAATTTGCCGCTCTCGTTATCGCCGTTTCCTTTCGCGTACAGGACGGTCTTTCCGTCACCGCTGATGATAAAGGCTTTATAATTCATGCCGGTGATATTTGAAGCGAGTTTGATTCCTTGTTCGTCTTCGTCAAAGCTGGACGCCTTCTTGTTCAAATCGCGATAATACAGCGTAGCCGTATCGTCATCCTTGATCCGTTTGATGAAGAACATCTTGTCCTTGGCGTCATTCAGCTGAACAAGGCCTTGCATGAGGAAGCGTTTATCGAAAATGGATTCCGAACCCCAATCCTCCTCGTCGCCCGAGCCTTCCACAAGCTTGCTGGTGAGCTCGATCGGTTCCTTTTCATTTTCCAGTTTCATCAGGATCTCATTTTTCCCGAAAAAGACCACCGGGTCCTGTTTATCCTTGGAGGACAGCATCGGAAGCAGAATGAAGACGACCGCGAGAGCCACGACCGCAGCTCCGAGAACGCCGCCGATGATCAGCTTGTAGCGGTTCAGAAATTGAAGGAAATTAAACTTGGAGACGTTTGCGGTCTCCGACGGCATGGCCGGCTGTCCGGAAAAGCTTCCATTCTCGGCAACCATGACGGGTACCACGGGAGGCGCCACGACGGGAACCGCCGATGGCGCGGCCGGGATTGCAGCGGCGGTCTGTTCAGTCACGGGCTCCAAAACGGGAGCGGAAGCTGTCTCGAAAACGGCTTCGGAACCATCTCCCTCCTGGGAATCACCGAGCGGAGCGGCGGCGCTGGCAGCCGTCTCAACAGCTGCTTCTTGTAAAGGCATCCCTTGAACAGATGCCGCCGATTCCGCGGTCTCCTGAGGGGCGCTATGCGGAACCCCGGTTTCCGGAGCCGCCGTTGCTTCGATCGGCTGTTCCTGCGCGACGGGCTGCTCGATCTTTGCTCCGCAGCTCCCGCAGAACTTGGCTTCGGATGGAACGGGTGAATTACAATTCGAACAATGCAAAATAATTCTCCTCCTTGAAAATGTTCAGAAATTTTATGTGGTGTGGCAATGTTCCCTAAAACTATTTGCAGGCCGTGGTCTTGGTGTAAGTTTCATCGATATAGCACGTCTCCGGAACCTTCGTTTCCTCGGTGGAATCGACAAGCCAAACTCCGTTTTGTTTGACGACATTATAGGTGTAAGAAGTGCTCTTGTATGCCGTATCGGACAGGGCTCCATTTTTATAGATCGTACGTTTGAAATATTTAGTGACCTGAAGCTGGTATAGGTCGTCCGAAACTTTTTTGGCATCCAGCAGCTTGTAGATCGGTATGCTGAACGTCGTTTCCGAACCGTTTGCCTTTGCCTGATTCAGTGCGATCAGCTGGTCGTTTACGATTTTGTACACGGCATTTTTCGAAGTCGTGTCATAGGTGACGTATGGTTGGAGATAGCTTATATCTCCCGAGCTCATCGACGCCGACCAGTTGATTTGATAGTTTTCCATCGCGCGCGCCACTTCGGGATCATCGATCAGCTTTGGAGTTACGGTGACGCCGGCTTTGGCGAAGTATTTGCCGTTTAAAAGAGACAGCGCTGCGGTGCGCGGTTCCTTCTTGTCGATGTCGGAACGGTACTTGACGATATACTGCGCCTTTTTCTTTTTAAAAATAGACTGATAGAATTGGCCGAGCTGCCCGATATCGGAGCCGATCGAAATATAATCGCCGTTCGTTCCTTTCGTAATGGCTTCAAGCTGGTCATCCTGCTCAATGCCGACCGCGTACACCGGAACGCCCAATTGGTTGGCGTTATGAATGACCGTCTGCGGATTCAGGTAATCCCGGTTTTCGATATTCTCGTTGCTGCAATTTTCCTGGCCGTCCGTAAATACGACGACATATTTGGAGCCGGTCTTCCCGTTGTAGGCGGTGTTGTGGACGGCTTCGTCGATCGCCCGGTACAGGGCCGTACATTGCCCTTCGGCATTCAACGCATTGATTTGAGGCTCGATCTCTTCCGGGTTGCTCGTGAAATCGGACTGCATCATCTCCGAAGCCCCCGCAAAGCTCATAAATCCGATCAAGTCGTTTTCGGTCATCGAAATGTTGCCGACGAATTGCCGCGCCTGCTGTTTGACGAGGTCCATCCTGTCCGCCATGCTGTTGCTGTTGTCCATCACGACATTGATGCTGAGGGATTCGTTCACCTCTCCCATTTTGGCAGCTTCGGTAATGGCGACCGGCTTGTCGTTTTCCGTAAGACGGAACAAACCGGCTTCAGGATCCAAGTTCTCCATTAGATTTCCAAAAGAGTCGTAAAGGGAGAAATAGACGCGGATCTCGGGATACTGGTCCGTGTTGTAGCTGACTTCACTCATTCGCAGCGATAAAGGCTGAGGCACCTCGTAGCCGGATTCGGACTGTTTGCCGCGGAAGGCGATCATCAGTTTTCTTTTGTCTGTCGTGCCCGGTTGTTTATGTAAGTTTGCCGCTTGATATGTAATGATCAGCCGTTCATCCTGATCTGCGGAAGGCGTTACCTCCGTGATGGTTTGAGGTGCTCCCTCCTCCGTGATGGAGAAGTCCTCCTTGGCGTATAAGTCCCTGTTTCCGTTTCCGATATCGACCGATAATGTGACCACGGGAAAACCGGAGGTATCGACATCGCGGATTTCAAGGACATCGCTAATCCCGGTCTCGTTCGCGTTCTCTCCGGAACCGTTCCGTGCCGAGTTGCTAGAAAGCGAAGCGTCCGAATTTCGAGCTTCCTGCTTTCCGGGAAAAATGGATGAAAAAAGAAAATATCCGCCCGCCAAGACTACCAGAAGGGCTGCGGTCAAAGCCGTAAAAAGGATCGCTCCGCGCTTCCCCGGTTTCGGGGGAGATTGGTTCACGACGGGTTCCGCTGTCCCGATGACCGCAGGGTCCGATGGTGAACTTGAATTCTCCGTGGGCGGTTCAACGGAAGTCCCGGGCCGCTTTTCTGCCTGGACGTCGTCTCCTTTGGCGGTGATCCCCGTGTTGTCCGGCGATTCCTTTCCGATCGGCTCTCCGCAACTTGTGCAGAACGACAGGCCCGCTGAGAGAGCAGTCCCGCAATGAATACAGTACATGGAAATGACAACCCTCCCAAAAGACTATAAAAATAGTATGTTTTATAGGTAATAAGACTTAAATCAGTATATCATCCCTAGTTCATGAATTCGACAAGTTTTTTTCTATTTTGACTTTGGCGGGAGTGTAGTATAGAGGCCGGGGGAGAGACTGATTCGTAGATGTTTATATCATTCAAGTTTCGGAGGGATCGGAATGAACAAAACACCATTGTCGAATGCATCCAAGCGGCAGCCTTCGCAGGACGGACCGAGAATCAGCCGGGAGAAGGCGACGATCAAGCATATGATTCATATTTATTGCAAGAGGCTGCATCGGGATTTACGTACGGATGACGGGCTATGCCCCGAATGCCTGAAGTTGGAAAGCTACGCGATGAAGCGCTTGACGTTTTGCCAGTTCGGAGAGGATAAGACGACATGCGTGGATTGCCCAGTCCATTGTTATGCCCCGCCGCAGCGGGAGGCGGTGAAGCGGGTGATGAGATATGCGGGGCCGCGGATGTTGTGGGTCCACCCGGTATTGACCATTCGCCATATGTGGGATGGACGAGCCCGGAACCGGAGGACAAACTGAAGAAGACACAATTTTTTCACAGTCGAAAATAGGGGCCAAACCCGCAATATATCTGGGTTTTTAAGCATTTTTCACACATACGACAACTAACTTGTGATTCTTGTCACAAAATTATTACTTTTACCCCGTGTATCTTCATAATTCCGTGATAGAATTCACATTAGTTAAGAATTATTATTGCGGAAAGAGGGAAGAAAGCTATGGATCCGTTAGTGCTGGCAAGATTACAGTTTGCGGCGACGACGATTTTTCACTTCTTCTTCGTGCCTCTCTCGATCGGCCTGGTGCTCCTGATCGCGATCATGGAAACCATGTATGTCGTCAAGGGGAAAGAAGAATACAAAAGAATGGCGAAGTTTTGGGGGAAGCTGTTCCTCATTAACTTTGCGGTCGGGGTAGTGACAGGGATCATTCAGGAATTCCAGTTCGGGATGAACTGGTCGGACTATTCCCGCTTTGTGGGTGACGTGTTTGGCGCGCCTTTGGCGGTGGAAGCTCTGTTTGCTTTCTTTATGGAGTCAACCTTTATCGGTCTATGGATTTTTGGCTGGGAGCGGTTGTCCAAAAAGGTTCACCTGCTCTGCATCTGGCTGGTAGCGCTTGGAACGACGATGTCGGCTTTTTGGATTTTGACGGCCAACTCGTTCATGCAAAGACCGG
Organism: Paenibacillus salivarius; assembly: GCF_051307165.1. Taxonomy (NCBI): domain Bacteria; kingdom Bacillati; phylum Bacillota; class Bacilli; order Caryophanales; family Paenibacillaceae; genus Paenibacillus; species Paenibacillus salivarius. The sequence continues at coordinate 5,218,539 of NZ_CP195592.1, read as the reverse complement.
TCGGCTTTACGATCAACAACGGACGCGCGGAAATGAACGATTTCTTTGCTCTGATCGGAAACGGCCAGCTGTGGGTCGAATTCCCGCACACGGTGCTCGGTGCTTTTGCGACAGGCGCATTCATGATTACCGGGATCAGCGCGTACAAGCTTCTGCGCAAGCAGGATGTCCAATTTTTCAAAAAATCGTTTACGATCGCCGTGATCGTCGGTTTGATCGCTTCTTTTTCGACAGCGTTGTTCGGTCATCAGCAGGCACAATACCTGGTTGAAACGCAGCCGATGAAAATGGCCGCTTCCGAAGGGCTCTGGGGCAAGAGCGGCGATCCTGCGCCGTGGACGGTCTATGCTCATATCGATTCGGAAAATCAACAAAACAATTTCGAGATTAAAATTCCTTATTTGCTCAGCTTCCTATCCTACAGCAAGTTCTCCGGCGAAGTGAAAGGGATGCATGAACTGCAGGCGGAGTATGAGCAGACTTATGGACCAGGCAACTACATTCCTCCGGTTCGCACCACGTTCTGGAGTTTCCGGATCATGATCGCGGCCGGCTGCTTAATGATCGTGCTCGGCATGTACGGCGCTTATCTGGCATGGCGCAAAAAGCTCGATCGGCCGAATAAATGGTTTTATCGTTTTATGCTTTGGGGTATTTCGCTTCCGTTTATCGCCAATACGGCGGGTTGGGTCATGACGGAATTCGGGCGTCAGCCTTGGACCGTATTCGGTCTGATGCAGACGAAGGACAGCGTATCGCCGAGCGTCACCTCGGGACAGCTGCTGTTCTCGCTGATTGCTTATCTGGCGATTTTCACCGCCTTGGCGGCCGTAATGATCTTCTTGTTCGTGAAGACCATCAAGAAAGGGCCTTATTACGAGAGTGCTTCTGACGATCACTCGGCCGATCCGTTTGCGAAGGAGGGATACCATGTCTCTTAATGAACTTTGGTTCGTGCTGGTAGCCGTACTGTTCATCGGGTTCTTTTTCCTGGAAGGCTTTGACTTCGGGATTGGTATGAGTACCCGTTTTCTCGCCAAAAATGATATGGAACGCCGCGTTCTGATCAATTCGATCGGCCCGTTCTGGGATGCGAACGAAGTTTGGCTGCTGACGGCGGGGGGCGCGATGTTCGCGGCTTTTCCGAACTGGTATGCCACGCTGTTCAGCGGATACTATACGCCGCTTGTCGTTCTTTTATTCGCGTTGATCGCCCGCGGGGTAGCGTTTGAATTCCGTGGCAAGGTAGACAGCGGGAAATGGAAGACCACTTGGGATCTTGCGATTTTCATCGGCAGCTTGCTGCCTCCGTTCCTGCTTGGGGTCGTGTTTTCCGGTTTGCTGAAAGGCTTGCCGATCGACGGCGACATGGAAATGAAGGCGGGCCTGTTCGATATGGTTAATATATATACATTGGTGGGCGGAATTACCGTCGTCGTGCTGTGTCTCGTGCATGGTCTGATGTTCGCTTCCTTGCGGACGACCGGCTCTTTGCGTGACCGGGCCCGCAAGCTGGCCCACAAGCTGATGATTCCGCTTGCCGCTTTGCTGGTTATTTTCGGCGTCATGACTTACTTCCAGACGGACGTGTTTGAAGTGCGCGGTCTGCTCATCGGAATGATCGCCGTGGTCGGCCTGATCTGCTTCCTGCTGGCAGGCTGGTTCATGTCGAAGAAGAGAGATGGCTGGGCGTTCGGAATGACCGGGGCTACGATCATCCTGGCGGTATCCTCGGTGTTTGTCGGCCTCTTCCCGCGGGTCATGATCAGCTCGATCAGCGAAGCGTTCTCGCTGACGATCGATAACGCGGCTTCCGGGCAGTATTCGTTGAAGGTAATGACGATCGTGGCCTTGACGCTGCTTCCGTTCGTGTTGGGATACCAGATTTGGAGCTATTTTGTTTTCCATAAAAGGGTTCATGAAAAGGAGCATCTGGAGTACTGATGGGTCGCGGACTAATGAAGTACAAGGGGATCAAGCCGGTAATGGCGGTCATGGCTGGCCTGACCCTCATACAAACCATTGCTATCATCTTGCAGGCAAAATGGTTGGCGGAGGTCGTCTCCGCCCTGTTTGCCGGCGCCAAGCTTCAGGAACAGGCCGGCAGAATCGGCTTGTTCCTGATTGCTTTTATGGCGCGCCAGGCATGCGGATTGCTGATGCAGAGAACGGCGTATCGCTTTGCGGAGCGGACGTCGGAGTCCCTGCGGGAGCAGGTGTTGTCCAAGCTGTTTGAGCTAGGACCGAGGTTTGCCGGCAAGGAAGGAACGGGAAACCTCGTTACGCTCGTTTTGGAGGGCGTGACGAAATTCCGGAACTATCTGGAGCTGTTTCTGCCGCGCATGCTGGCGACGGGAATTACGCCGGTGCTGGTGCTCGTGTACGTATTTACGCTGAACCGGACGTCCGCCGTGATTCTCGTTGTGACGATGCCCATCCTGATCATCTTCATGATTCTGGTGGGGCTCGCCGCGAAAAGGCAGACGGAACGGCAGTGGCAGACCTACCGGACGCTGTCCAACCATTTCGTCGACTCGCTGCGGGGCTTGGAGACGCTGAAGTTTCTGGGGCGCAGCAAAAAACACATCGATTCGATCGAACGGGTCAGCGACTCGTACAGGGGAGCAACGATGCGAACGCTTCGCGTGGCGTTTCTGTCCTCGTTTGCGCTCGATTTCTTCACGATGCTGTCTGTGGCCTCGGTCGCGGTCAGCCTTGGTTTGCCTCTGGTGCAAGGACGGATTGAGCTGCTGCCCGCGTTGACGGTGCTGATTCTGGCACCGGAGTATTTTCTGCCGGTCCGCATGGTCGGCGCCGATTATCACGCGACGCTGGACGGCAAGGAAGCCGCCGAGGCGATGGAGGCTGTGATCGGTGCGGCGGAGGAAGAGGCCGGCAAGGCCGCGCCGGTACCGTCCGGAGCGGATATGTCCTGGACGCCGGGCAGTTCGATGGTGCTGCGGGGTATCGGCGTGACGCATGAGGCGGAAGGGGATATGGAAGCAAGCCCTTCGCTGACAGAAGTGGACTTATCCATCCAAGGAATGATGAAAATAGGCATTATCGGGGAGAGCGGTGCCGGCAAATCGACGCTGATCGATGTGCTTGGCGGATTTTTGCGGCCGACCTCGGGTGCCATTACGCTGAACGGGGGCCCCGAACTGGGCGATTTGTCCGCGGAGGACTGGCGCAGACAGATTACGTACATCCCTCAAAAGCCTTACATTTTCAGCGGAACGCTGGCGGACAATATCCGGTTTCACAAGCCGGATGCCTCGTTGGACGAAGTGAAGCGGGCCGCCGAGGCGGCCGGGTTGGGCGCGCTGATCGCCGGGCTGCCGGGCGGACTGGACGAGCAGATCGGCGGCGGGGGGCGGCCGCTCAGCGGAGGGCAGGAGCAGCGCGTGGCGCTGGCCCGGGCGCTGGTCAGCGAACGGCCGGTCATTCTGCTCGACGAGCCGACGGCCCATCTCGATATCGAGACCGAGTATGAATTGAAAGAAACGATGCTGCCGTTGTTTGAAGGCAAGCTCGTCATTTTGGCCACCCACCGGCTTCATTGGATGCGGAATATGGACCGCATCGTGGTGATGGAGCGGGGGCAGGTGGCCGAGACCGGCACGCATGAGGAGCTTATGGCGCGCCGGGGGGCTTATTATCAACTGGCGGCTTCGCTGAAGGAGGAGATCGAATGAACGGACAGGTGCGGGAGCAAGGGCAGGAGCGGCAAGGCGAAAGCCTGCTGCGGTCGGAATGGATCGCCCCTTATTTTCGGATGTACAGCGGCCGGTTCGCGCTTTATCTGATCCTTGGCATTTTAACGCTGTTAACCGCGTCGATGCTTATGTTCACCTCGGGATTTCTGATCTCCAAATCGGCGACGATGCCTTACAACGTGCTGCTGGTGTATGTGCCGATCGTCGGCGTCCGCGCGTTCGGGATCGGCCGGGCCGTCATCCATTACGTGGAACGGTTGGTCGGCCATGACGCGGTACTGCGGATCCTGTCCAAAATGCGCGTCCGTCTCTATCGGATATTGGAGCCGCAGGCGTTGTTCATCCGTTCCCGTTTTCGGACCGGAGACATCCTCGGCGCACTTGCCGACGATATCGAGCAGCTGCAGAACGTTTATATCCGCACCGTATTTCCGAGTTTGATCGCGTTAGTGCTGTATGCGGGGGCGGTAATCGCGCTGGGCGCTTTTGATGTGGTTTTTGCGCTTCTTGTCGCTGCATACATTTTTGTTCTGGTTGCGGTGCTTCCTTATATCTCGCTGATGCTGACGCGGAAGACGGACGCCGAGATCAAGCGGGAGCGGAACGGTTTGTACCAAAAGCTGACCGACGCCGTCATGGGCATCGGCGAATGGATGATCAGCGGCCGGTCGGGAGACTTCCTGCGCGATTACGGACGCGACTTAGAGACCGTCACGCGCAAGGAACGGAAGCTGAGAACCTGGGCTCGCTGGCGGATGCTGATCGGTCAACTGGTGGTAGGGATTGCGGTGGTTTCGATGATCTGGTGGTCCGGAGGGCAAGCGGCTTCCGGACAGATTGACCCGACGCTGATTGCCGCGTTCGTGCTGGTTGTATTCCCGCTGGCCGATGCGTTTTTGCCGGTATCCGAAGCCGTCCAGCGGCTTCCCGAGTACCGCGAATCGCTCAGCCGGCTGGATCGGATCGCGGGCGGCGGCGCGGAGGGCGGCGGGGCCAGCGGCACGGCGCAGGTGACCGTGCCGGCGGAGACGGTCGACGCGGCCGCACGGAGCGCTCACCTGCGGCTTACGCAGGTGCGGTTCGCCTACGGCGCCGGCGAAGCGCCTTCCGTCGACGGCGTGACGCTGGACATCCCGCAAGGGAAGCGCGTGATGCTGATCGGCCGCAGCGGAGCGGGAAAGTCGACGCTGCTGAAGTTGATCCAGGGGGCCATCGCGCCGACGGAGGGCGCGGTTACGATCAACGGGGTGCCGGCCGCCGCGTTTGACGGCGATGCGGGCATCCCGCGGATCATCTCCGTGCTGAACCAGAGCCCGCATTTGTTCGACACGACGGTGGCGAACAATATCCGGCTCGGGCGTCCGGACGCGGAGATGGAGGACATTGCCGCCGCCGCGGAGCGGGCGCAGCTCGGCGGGCTGCTGTCCGGTCTCCCGCTAGGGCTGGATACGCCGATGCGGGAGACCGGACAGCGCTTCTCCGGCGGGGAGCGGCAGCGCGTCGCCCTGGCGCGTGTGCTGCTGCAGAATACGCCGGTGCTGGTGCTTGACGAGCCCACGGTCGGGCTCGACCCGCGGACCGAGCGTGAGCTGTTGTCGACCATTTTCCGGTCGACCGAGGGCAAGACGCTCGTCTGGGTGACTCACCATCTCGCCTTTGCGGAAGAGATGGATGAGATCGTCTTCATGGAGCACGGCCGCATTCTGATGCGCGGCACCCATGCCGAGCTGATGGAAAGGGAGCCGCGTTACCGAAACCTCTACCGGTTGGATCGGCCGGAGGAATAAAACAAACCGAAAAGCGATAAGGCCAAGAAGTTTCTCTTTTGGACCTGATCGCTTTTTTTTGCGGAATTTGCTACTCTTTTAGTGTAATAAATTGGAAGTGAGTTGATAGGGGGTTATTTCAGAATGAATGCGCGAAAATGGAATGCGCCTCTTCCATTCGTATTGCTGCTTGGTTTGATATCCATGATTATCCTCATTTTATTACCTGCCGCCAAGCATTCGATTATTGTGGTTTGGGGCGGTTTTTCCGCAGTTATGATTGTCGTTCTGTTTCATGAATTAGGCCATCTTGCGATTGGCTGGCTAAAAGGATTGAATCCGGAGGAAATGAGAGTGGGCCCGCTTAAATTAACATTCCAAAAGGGTTTGGTTCGATTACGAGCTAATGAATCCTGGATGTTTTTTGGCGGGGTCGTTCGGTTCTCTCCCCCTGAATGCCGAGTGTCTGAGTTAACCAAAAAGTATGCTTTAACTTTTTTAGCCGGACCTGTTGCAAGCCTTGTTCTAAGTCTAGGGCTATTCATTTTTATGATCTTCTTTGAACCGAACTTGTTTTTTGAAATGGTTGCTTTGATCAGTTTGGCACTAGGGGTAACAACCTTAATCCCATTCTCGATACCAGGGGGCCTTCAATCCGATGGCTACAATTTCTCGATACTGACAAAAGAGGGGCATAAAGCGGTTATACTTATGGCCACTGTACTTCTTCAAAAAGAGTATCTGTCCGCGAAACGTCCCGCGGAGTGGAACGAAATCGTGGTCGAAGAGGCGATCAGCAGCATCTACTTAATGAATTCTACAACGGCTGAGGAACTGGCGCATGAGACCGAAATTCGTATGCTGCTTTATTATTACTTGTTCGATACTGGAAAACCGAATCTTGCCTTGCAAATCATTGAGCCCGTTGCTTTATCGGAAAAACCGACAAAAAGTCTCCCGAACAGCCGTATTTTTATAGACGGTTTTTATATATCACACCTCTTTCTTTACTCTCCGGATGCGGAAGAAAAACATAGTATGCTAGAACGAATCGTGAAAAATATGAGCAAACAAGAGCCGTATAGTTACCACAAAGCATGGGCAGCTTATTTGTCCGCCAAAAGAAATTTTACCGAAGCCAGGCAACACCTGCAGCAAGCGCAAGCACTCATGGAACGTTGGTATAAACCCTACGGAACTTACTTCACCGAGAAGAACATCCTTTCAAAAATTGAGAAGACAATGTAAAGCCGCACCGGAGCTCCGATAAAAGGATTTCTACATAAGGCCTACTCCTCGGATATCGGAAACTGGCGATCAATTAACTACCAATAGCCATTAAAAAGTGCCCGGCCGATGAGGCCGGGCACCTAAACAGAGTCAGGCGTTGCGGATATCATCCATTACACAGCTATTATGGTTCAACCCCCCATACCAGCGAGCCGCCCACGTACCCGGTCAGCTTCGGAGCGTCCGTATAAGACGTGGAGACGGAATCGAACGAATAATCGTCGCTTTGCGAGTAGTTGGTCCAGTCCGTCTTGGAAATCCGGATCTGGATGTCGATGCTTTGCCCTGCCGCGAGGCTGCCGGCTTCCGGTTTGAAGCCGATTTCTGCGTAATAGTCCGCTCCGTTCACGGCCGCGGGCAGCTTGACGAAGGTGCCGGTCACATTCGCGCTTCCGACCTGCGTCCAGTCGCAGAAGAAGCTTTGCGCTTTGTCCCCGTCGATCGTGTAGTAATAACGCAGTTTCACGTCGCTGAGGGAGATCGCTTCCGTTCCGGTGTTGGTCAGCTTGATGCGCGGGCTGATCGTATTGGACGCGGATTGCAGCGTCCCGTTAAACATTTGGACCTTGAGATCCCCTGCCGGTGCCGAGGTCGTATCCTTGATCGTCAGATGAAGGACCTTCGAAGGCCCCGAGCTGAACTGGAAGGTCAGATCCAGTTGGCCGACCGGCTGTGCCGCGAGGTAACTGCTCAAAACCGTGACTGCATCCCCGGACCCGGACACCGTATAATCGGTTCCTTCGGTCAACGGCACTCCGCTGTTCGAAACGGCCGACAACGTGTTGCCGTTCAGCGTCAGCGCCACCGGAATGTCGGCCTGGCTGCCCGCCTTCTTGTCAAACACCGCCGTCGTCGGCGAAATTTCCGATTCGGCAACCCCGGTACTGTCGTTAACCGTAACGGTCAACACCGCATTCGCCCCCGCGCTGAATTGGAAAGTCAACTGCAGCGGGCCGTTCGGCTGCGCAGCAAGATAGCTGCTCAGGATCGTAACCTGCGTTCCGGACCCGTTGACCGTATAATCCGTGCCTTGCGTCAACGGCACTCCGCCGTTCGAAACGGCCAGCAACGTGTTGCCGTTCAGGGTCAACGCCACCGGAATATCGGCCTGGCTGCCGGCCTTCTTGTCAAACGCCGCCGTCGTCGGCGAAATGGAGCTGCTCGGCACCGGCTCCGCCAGCGTATCGCCGTATACGATGCCAAGGCCGTTCGTGCCGATGTAGACGCGGCCGAAAATTCTTGGATCTCCCGTAATGGCGGAGTTGGTGGAAGCGTATTGATGCTGGTCGTCATTGATGCGGATCCAGCTTGCTCCGGCATCGTCCGAGCGGAAGATACCCCTCACGCCGTCGATTTTCGCGCTCGTGTAAAGCGCCATGTAATCGCGTCCCGGAGCGGCTTTGCCGAAGCCGATCACGTTGGCTTCCTGAACATTGGCAAGACGCGTGAAGGTGGCCCCGGAATCCGTCGAATGCCAGAGACCGTACACCCCGCTTGTCTTGTTGCCGCCCGCAAGCCAGATGTCGCCTTCCCGCCCAGGAACCGCCTTAAAGTCGAGATCCCCTTCGGCAGGGAGCCCTGTAGCAGCCGTTTGCGTGAAAGAAATCCCGCCGTTCGTGCTCACATAAAACTTCCCGGCCGACCAGGCATAGAACTTACTTGCATTTACCCGGTCCGAAGCGATTTTGGCCCCGGCGGGAACGCCGCTGCTTGCGGTCCAGGAGTTGCCGCCGTTTTTGGAATAGAATACGCCGACGTCCGGGGTGCTCCAGACGATGGCATCTCCGCTGGCGGACAGGGCTACCTTGCCCCCGCCCTGCGTACCGGAAGGCTCTCCGTTCCCGAAATACCAGTTGCCTCCGCCGTCCCGGGAAAATCCGATCGCTTTGGCGTTCGGGTTCACCGATTTGTCCACGGTCCCCACCCGGACGATGAAGCTAGGGTCCAGTTCGGCATAGTCCATATCCGTGGTGCTGTTCGGATTGGTCATCATTTTTGCCGGAGCCTGCGTCAAATCGTCATGCACGAATCCGGTAACGTCGCCGAGACCGCTAATGAGATGAGCGCCCGAAGGAGGGCTGATCAAATCGATGACCGCCGTTTCCTCGATTCCGGTCGCCATGACGGAAAGGTCGATTTCCCCGCCTTGGTCCCAATCGGTCAAATTGTTGGTGCCGTAAATCGTCGCCCCGGTCCCGTACATCATCCGGTCCGAATTGAACGGGTCGATTTCCAGGTCGCCGATCATCCAGCCCAGCTTGGGGGAAACTTCCGGAGGCGAAGGCTGGTTTTCAAAGTCCAGCCAAGGGGCCTTGGAAATGTCCAGGTTGTACCGCAGCGTCCGGTCCGGGTAACCGTTCCAATCCCAGATCCGGCTCCAGGTCGCTCCACTGTCGGTGCTGCGGAAAATGATCGCGTCCGGCCACCAGGAGTTTAGCGTGGCGACCATGATCGTTCCCGGATTTTGGGCGTCCACCGCAAGTCCGCCATATCCGTAATAGTTATCGCTACTGCCGGATGGCACGGGGCTGATATTGGTCCAGGCGCCCGTGTTGGTGTTATATCTCCACACATCTCCCTTGGTTCCGTCGTAAGGACCGGCTCCGTCGCTGTAAGAAATGTAGAGATTCCCGTTCGAATCAAGAACGCCGTGATGCGGCAAATATCCGGTCGGTTGTCCCGGTACGGCGGACCAGGTGGCACCTCCGTCCGTGCTCCGGTATACGCTTTCATTTTTGTCGGCGACACCGACGTAAATGGTTTGAGTAGCTTGTCCGGCCGAACCGGTGGAGGGATCAAAGGTGATCCAGGCCAAACCTACGATATCGCTCTGATATTCGTAGTCGGGATTTTCCACATAGGTTCCCGCATTCGGAAAGCTTGTCACTTTGCTCCAGGTCGCCCCATAATCGGTGCTCCGCCACAGGCCGTTGCCGCTGCGAGCCCCGAAATACAGAATGCTGTTCTTGTTCGGGTCGATTGCCAGACGCTCGCCCATGGACCGGCCCGGCATATTGCCGCCCACTTTGAACGGCAGCGGGGATTCCGCCCACGTTTCGCCCCGGTCGGTGGATCTCAAAATAAATCCGTTGTTGGGATCCCAACTGTTCGTATATGTGCCGACGGCCAGGTAGAGCCTGTCCGGGTCGACCGGATCGGTAGCCAGCGCGTCGACGCCGGTTTTGCTCCATTCCTCGAAGCCGACCCAATCCAGCAATTGAACCCAGCTGTTGTTGGCGGGATTCCAGCGATAGGCGCCGCCGATGTCCGTCCGCGCATAAATCAGATTGGGTTCCGACTCGTTGAAAATAATCCCGGGAACGAATCCGCCCCCGCCGCCGGTGACGGCTTTTTTCCATTCATAGTTTTCGCTCGGGGCGGCTCCGGCCTGGCCGGGTAACCCTGTAAACGCGGTTCCAGTAACAAGTACGGTAAGAAGCAGGAGATGAAGTCCTTTGAGAATCTTTTTTCTTGCCATGCAAAAAAACCTCCCTACGATAGAGTAATGGGTCAAGACTCGGTAGTGCGGGTTTTCGGCAAAAATAAATTAGGCACATCGATTTGGAACGTCTATGCTCGTTACCGCCATCACCTCCTTAAAAGCTATATTATGAAAACGCATTCATAAAAACGGGTCATATCTTTAATTTTTGAGTTTTTTCCATTCGGCAGGATGGGTATCATCATAGATCGTAGAGGAATTCATTGAGAGAAAGAAGATATTAGAGGATGAAATGTAATTATGTTCCAGAAATGCTTGTCTCTAGACTATCTCAAACGATGGGCTTCGTCAATAGCCAACACTTCCGTTAAAGCGGTTAACCTTATATAATGGGGGCATCGGAGGTGTGAACGTGGAACTGAGGCAGATTCAATACTTCATCGAGGTCGCAAAGCTGGAGCACGTTACTGAAGCGTCATACGCGCTGCATGTTTCGCAGTCGGCGGTCAGCCGGCAAATTTTCAAATTGGAATCGGAGTTGGGGGTGGATCTGTTCATCCACGAAGGCCGCAAGGTAAAACTCACGCCGATTGGACGTTTGTTTTTGGGGCATATGGAACATTTAATGAAAGTCATAGAAAATGCGCAGCAGGAAATCAGCGAGTACTTGGATCCTGAGCGGGGGACGGTCAGAATCGGGTTTCCGAGCAGTATGGCCGCACATATGATCCCGCAAGTCGTTTCCGCGTTTCGGGAGCGCTATCCGCTGGTTCATTTTCAACTGCAGCATGGTTCCTATAAAGAACTGGTCGACTGGGTGGCCAAGGGGGACATGAATTTGGCGATCATGGGACCCGTACCGCAAAACGAACCGCAAATCAAAGGGGACGTTTTGTTTCAGGAAAAGTTCGTCGCTTTGCTCCCGGCAAGCCATCCGCTGGCAGGACAAACCTCGGTCAAGCTGGGCGAATTGAAGGATGATCTATTCGTGTTGTTTCCCGAAGGCTTTGTGCTCAGGGATATCGTGGTCAAGGCGTGCGCCAATATCGGGTTCCAGCCCAAAGTGACTTTTGAAGGGGATGATCTGGATGCGATTAAGGGGCTTGTTTCCGCCGGACTCGGCTTGACGGTGTTGCCGGAGATCGCGCTCAGCGAACATATCGCCTCATCCATTGTCATCCTGCCGATCACGGAACCTCGCGTAACGAGGGACGTGGGCGTGATCATCCCCGCCAATCGGGAACTTCCGCCAACGGAAAAGCTGTTTTACGAGTTTTTGCAAAAATTGGCACCTGATTTGGGGTTTCCCGACAAATAATGAGTTATATTGTCAGCCTAATAGGACAAACTATGAGCAAATTCACATGATAAAGTCATTAAGTTTAATACTTAGTGACTATTTTTATTAAAAGTATGATACAATCAATATCGGGTTGTTCACAATTTAATTGTTCAAATTTTCACTAACTCGGTAGGTTAGTGGGGGCTTGGGACCCTTTGAACCCCAACTTTTAGTCCATCGAAGGCTTATTGTAAAGGAGAATTGGAATGTCAGAATCGACTACTGAAACACAAGTACAAGAAACAGCTGTTACGGCCGGCGAAAATGCGGGACGCGACATCGTCGATCAACTGCTCAAGCCGGAAGTACAGGAATCCCTGACGGTTCTGGTGCAGCAGCTGCCCAAATTGACCGAGCTGGTTGACGTGCTGACGAAATCTTACGATTTCGCCAAAACCGTAGCGACGGATGAAACATTGAAGAGCGACACGGTCGGAGCGATTGCGGAAATTGCCGGACCGGTTACGGAAAAAGCGAAAAACCTGGCTGCGACTGTCATCGAGGCCAAAGATCGTGCCGAAGCAAGCAACGAGGTTATCGGCCTTTTCGGGTTGCTTAAAATGCTGAAAGATCCGCAAGCGCAGAAACTGTTCCGTTTCGTGAATGCCTATCTTCAAGTTGCCGGCGAAAAAGAAGCCAAAAACAAATAAGGAACTTATTTTGTAAGAACGGAGGACGGAGAACTACATGTCTAAGCATATTGTTATTCTAGGTGCCGGTTACGGCGGCGTACTGAGCGCTTTAAATATTCGTAAGTATATGACCAAGGAAGAAGCACGGGTAACCGTGGTTAACCAATTCCCGACCCATCAGATCATTACGGAACTGCACCGTCTCGCGGCGGGCAGCATTGCCGAACGTGCGGTAGCATTGCCGCTGGAGAAGCTTTTCAAAGGAAAAGATATCGATCTTCGCATCACCAAGGTAGAGAAGTTTTCGGTCAACGACAAGCAAGTGAAGTTGTCCGACGGTACGGTTCTGTCCTACGACGCGCTGGTTGTCGGACTCGGAAGCGTTACGGCTTACTTCGGGATCCCGGGGCTTGAGCAGTACAGCATGGTGCTGAAATCGGCGAATGATGCGAACCACATCCATCGTCATATCGAAGATCGGATCGCGGAATACGCCAAATCGAAAAATCCTGCCGACGCTACGATCCTGATCGGCGGCGGCGGTTTGACCGGGGTTGAGCTTGTCGGCGAAATCGCGGATAAGCTTCCTGAATTGAGCAAAAAACACGGCGTGAGCCAATCCGAAATCCAGTTGATGCTCGTCGAAGCCGGACCGAAGATCCTGCCGGTTTTGCCGGACGTATTGATCGAACGCGCGACGGCAAGCCTGGAAAAACGCGGCGTCAAATTCCTGACCGGGTTGCCTGTTACGAACGTAGAAGGCAATACGATCGATTTGAAAGACGGACAAAAAATCGTCGCGAATACATTCGTATGGACCGGCGGCGTTCAGGGTAACCCTCTCGTCGGCGAATCGGGCCTGGAAGTGAACCGCGGACGCGCAACCGTCAACGAGTTCCTGCAGTCCACATCGCACAATGATGTATTCGTTGTCGGCGACAGTGCCGTTTATTTTGGAGAGGACGGCCGTCCATATCCTCCAACCGCACAGATCGCATGGCAAATGGGCGAGTTGACCGGTTACAACCTGTATGCATATCTGACAGGCGGTCATCTGGAATCGTTCACCCCGGTGAACTCCGGTACGCTGGCGAGCCTTGGCCGCAAGGATGCGGTAGCCACCATCGGCGCAAGCAATACCCAGCTGAAAGGCTTGCCTGCAACCTTGATGAAGGAAGCGAGCAACATCCGCTACTTGTCGCATATTAAAGCGCTCGACGCGCTGGCATATTAATCCCTAGCTATAAAGAAAGCCATCTTTTGCCCCTTTTTCGGGCAACAGGTGGCTTTTGCGCTTTCCAATTCATGAATTATCATTCCGGGAAGCTTCCGAAAGAATCGCTTCGCTTCTGCAAAAGGGATACCGGCCATTAGGTAAAAATCTGATGCAATACGGTGTCTACTATGTTCGCTTTCCGGACGGAATAAGCTGAGCCAGCCATATCGCAAAAAAAAAGTGCAAACCGGAATCGGTTTGCACTCTTATTGTATTTCAAATTTACACTACGCCGTGAGCGACCATGGTGTCGGCCACTTTCAGGAAGCCGGCGATGTTGGAGCCGACGACCAGGTTGCCGGCATAACCGTAATCTTCAGCGGCTTTAACGCTGTTGTTGTAGATGTTTTTCATGATGTCCTTCAGTTTGGCGTCGACTTCTTCGAACGTCCAGGCCAGTCTTGCGCTGTTTTGCGCCATTTCCAGAGCGGAAACCGCAACCCCGCCTGCATTGGCGGCTTTGGCCGGTCCAAAGTATACGTCGTTATTCAGGTACACTTCGATAGCTTCCAAAGTGGAAGGCATGTTGGCGCCTTCGGCTACGAATTTTACGCCGTTGGCAACGAGCGTTTTAGCGGATTCTTCGTTGATTTCGTTTTGCGTTGCGCAAGGCAGTGCGATATCGCAAGGAATCGTCCAAATCTTGTCGCAGCCTTCATGGTATTCCGCGGAAGGGTGTTCGTTGACATACTCCTTGATCCGTTTTCTTTCCACTTCTTTCAGGCGTTTCACTGTAGCGAGGTCGATTCCGTTCTTGTCGTAAACATATCCGTTGGAATCGCTGCACGCTACGACTTTTGCGCCAAGCTGTTGAGCTTTCTCGATCGCGTAGATCGATACGTTACCGGATCCGGAAATAACGACCGTTTTGCCCGCAAAGCTTTCGCCTTTGCTCTTCAGCATTTCGTCGGTAAAGTACACGAGGCCATAGCCGGTAGCTTCAGTACGCGTCAAGCTGCCGCCGTAAGTCAGGCCTTTGCCGGTCAGGACGCCTGCTTCATTGCCGCCGCGAAGGCGTTTGTATTGGCCGAACATGTAGCCGATTTCTCTTGCGCCCACACCGATATCGCCGGCAGGTACGTCAGTATCCGGACCGATATATTTGGACAGCTCGGTCATGAAGCTTTGCGTGAATTTCATGATTTCGTTATCGGATTTTCCCTTCGGATCGAAGTCGGAACCGCCTTTGCCGCCGCCGATCGGCTGGCCGGTCAGGGAGTTTTTGAAAATTTGCTCGAAGCCGAGGAATTTGATGATGCTGGCATTGACGGACGGATGGAAACGAAGGCCGCCTTTGTAAGGACCGATGGCGCTGTTGAATTGTACGCGGAAGCCGCGGTTCACTTGAACTTTGCCTTGATCGTCCACCCAAGGTACGCGGAATGTAATCAGTCTTTCCGGCTCCACGATTCTTTCCAGAATGCCATGCTCTTTGTATTTCGAGTTTTTGGCAAATACCGGTACGAGGGAATCCAGGATTTCTTTTACGGCTTGATGAAACTCGCTTTCTCCCGGGTTGCGTTTCTTGACGGTTTCATAAACCTCGTTAACATAAGCTTGAGCCGCTTGCAGCTCCGGAGTGGTTTGTGTAGTGATCGCCATGATTTCTCCACCTTTCCTGTTGTCCACATAGGATTTTGTTCCAAATTTCACGATATGTTTCTTACATTGATTGTAATATCTACGAAAGAGATAAACAAAACTTTATTTAGATGAACTTCATGACTTAAATAGATGAAGTGTGCAAAAAAATAATCATTAAGTGCAAAAATAGGGAATTCAATGTACAAATAATTAATCAATAAGTGCAAAAAGGGGTAAAAATAAAAGACCGGCCCGGAGGGCCGATCTTTATTATGCGTTAGACGAAACTTCGATTATACTTGATTCCAATGAGTGATCTGCTCCAAGGGAAGACGTGCCGTGCCGTGCGCCTCCTTGGCGGCTTTGCCGACCGCGATAAGCAATATCGGTTTTAGCGTTTCCGGCAGGGCATAGGCCTCCGCGAATTTCTCGGCGTTGAAACCGCCCATCGGAACCGTATCGTAACCTTTGGCTTTGGCGACAAGCATCAGCTGCATGGATACGAGGCCCGCATCCAGCAGGTTGATCTGGTGCAGCTTTTCCGGACCGATGCCGCCATACATTTGAACCAGCCGCGAAACGAAAGCCGTTTTGGTCGTCTCGTCCATAAAACCGTTTTCGACGGCTTTGGAATAGATCGCTTCCGCCTGCTCGTAAGATCTCAGATCGCCCAGAACCGCAATCACGGCAGCGGCGTCGATGACTTGCTGCTGGTTATTGGCGATCGGGTACAGTTCTTCTTTCAGCTTTTGATCGTCGATGATCAAAAAGCGCCAAGGCTGCAAGTTGGACGAGGAAGGAGCGGTAGTCGCCAGCTTGAGCATCTCAGTGAGTTCTTCCCGGGAAATTTTGACGCTCGGGTCGTAGGCGCGAACGGAGTGTCTTTCTCGAAGCACGGTAGAGAAATCATTCAAGTTTACGGTTTCTTTCACACTCATTTTTTTACATCCTCCCTTGGGGATTTTCTTGTAGTCACAGTATATTCTCGAACTGTAAATTTTTCAAGTACAGTTAAGCAAAAGAATGCAAATTTTTTACAGGAGGCATCATTATGGATCTGAACATTGGAATCGTGGGTACAGGCTGGTTCAGCAAAGTTCATGGCGATATTTTAACCGCGATGGACGGGGTCCGGATTGCGGCGGTCTGCGGTACGAGCCAAGCCAAAGCGGACTCGTTGGCAACGCGTTATCCGGAGGCTAAAGGCTTTGCTGACGTCACCGAAATGCTTGACGAGTGCGAACTCGACGGGGTCTATATTTGCATCCCGCCTCATGCTCATGGCGACATTGAGGAGGAACTCATCAACAGAGGGACTCCGTTCTTGGTCGAAAAACCGCTCGGCGCGGAACTGGAAACTCCGAAGCGCATTTTGGACATGCTGAACAGAAAGCCATTGATACATTCGGTCGGGTATCATTTCCGCTATAAAGATACGATTCAGAAACTGAAGGGCAATCTGGAAGGCCGGACGGTCGGAATGGCGCTTGGCGCGTGGATGGGCGATATGCCGCAAGTAGATTGGTGGAGAAGGCAGGAGGGGTCGGGCGGTCAGTTTATCGAACAGACAACGCATATCGTGGATCTGCTCCGATATACGGCCGGTGAAGTAGAGGAGGTGTATGCGACTTATGCCAACCGTGTCGTACATAACCGTTATGAAAATGTAAGCGTGGCGGACGTAGGTACCGTCACCATGAAATTAAGCAGCGGGGCCATCGCGAATATTTCCAATACCTGCGTTTTGCCGGGCGGCGTAGGGGAGGTCGGTCTCCGGCTGTACACGGACGAAGGCATTCTTGATTGGAATCCGGACCGTTTGGAAATCGCGGGGACCGGGGAGAAATGCACCTATATGATCAGTGACAATCCTTATGAAAAAGAAAGCGAAGCCTTTATCCACGCGCTGCGCACCGGCGATACGTCGGGTATTTTGTCCGACTACGCCGATGCCGTGAAGACCCAGCGTGTGACATGCGCGGCACTGGAATCCGCTGCGAGCGGGAAAGCGGTCGTCATAAAGCATTAAGAACGACAGGAAGCGGGATAGATTCATCTCCCGCTTCCTGTTTTTTTCAAGCCGTATATCTGCCGACAAGGTTCCGAAGTTCCCGCACTACGTCCCCTTTCCAGACTCCCCCATGAAAGCAAACGATTTCGTCAATGTCATAATCCGTCAGCCGCTGTACGGAACGAACCGCCTGCTCCCGATCCATCGTGAAGCGGGGATCGGCCAAGTCAAGCCTTCCATCCAGGAGAACGACGGCGTCTCCCGCGATCAAGGTTTTGCTTGAAGCCAGATATAAAGACATATGGCTTGGCAAATGGCCGGGAGTATGCACAATTTGAATGCCCCCGCACCAAGGCAGCCTTTCGTTGTCCGCTACGGTCCGATCGACGGAAACCGGTTCGATCATGCGCAGATTATCGATAAATTGTTTCCGTTCCGGCTTGGCTTCTTCAGGTAATGCTTCAAAATCGGCTTCGGCTTGTTGTAGCCGGAGCAGCTTCTTCGAGCCCTCGATATAAGGCTTGTCCAGTTCGTACGCGATAATCTCGACGCGGGGCAGCCTTTTTTTCAATTCCGCAAGCGCTCCGATATGGTCCACATCATGGTGGGTCACGATGATTTTCGTGATGGCCTCAAGACGGAATCCCTGCTTTTCGACTGCTTTCTCGATTTGAGGAACAGAGCGGGGATAACCGCAGTCAACCAAAATGAGCTCCCGGGCGTCATGCAGAAGAACAGGATGGATCACCTGCTTCCGGCCATTCTTATCAAACTCCATGTCCAACACGGAATAACTGTTCATTGTCGTTCATGCCTCCATTCGCTTGTTGTCCTTGTCCTAGGAATAGTATGACGGATTTATTTTTTCGCACGCAAGAAGAGCAACAAAAGTTTCTTTAAATTTGTAATTGAAATCACAAAACCCGGCTTCCCGGAATTTTATCCTTGGGGTATGCGATACCGAAAGGAAGGGAGAGATTCCGTTATGAAAGGGAATAAGGCTCAAAACTCATTTTTGAAGGGTGTACTGATCTTCACTCTTCTGATTAGTTTCACCGTCCTGATCGCCGGAGGCTTCTGGATTTTCAAGACCCAGGCCCCGAATCCGCTTCAGGTCGTCGATAGCCGGGGGAACGTGCTCACGACAAAGGAGCAGATCAGCGGCGGGCAGGCGGTCTTTCAAAAATACGGATTGATGGACTATGCGACCGTACTCGGGCATGGTTCCTATTTAGGGCCCGATTATACCGCCCAGTCGTTGAAAATCGTGACCGACGCCATGCATGACGTGAACGCCATGCGGGATTACGGGAAACCTTACGCTGAACTGGCGAAAGAACAGCAAACAGTCATTTTTGAGCAAGTCAAAGAGGAAATGAAACAGAACAGGTATGAAAAGGGGACGAAAACCCTTGTGCTTACGGATGGCCAGGCAGAAGGCCTGAACCGGGTGCGGGATTTCTACGATAAAGTGTTCACGGAAGGCGACGGTCACGGAATCGGACCGAATCTGATCGACAACGACTCGATGCCGGAAAATGACCGGGCTTACGTCGCTCCGGGGGATATGCGCCGGCAAATCGCGGACTTTTTCTTCTGGACGGCCTGGCTGTCCGCCACGGAGCGCCCCGGCGATACGATTACGTACACGAACAACTGGCCTTATTTCGAGGATGCGGGCAATACGATGTCTTATTCCGCCATGCTTTGGAGCGGGGTGAGCGTCACGCTGTTGATTCTTTTTCTGGGATTGATTCTGTATTTCTACAACCGCTATAGATTGCATATGCAAGAAGCTTATGAGCCCGGGAAATTTCCGGTGCTGGACCTCAGCCGAATGCCGGTGACGAAGAGTCAGGTTAAAACCGGGAAGTACTTCCTGATCGTCGTCCTGTTATTCCTGATCCAATCCGCCCTAGGCGGGTTGCTGGCCCACTACTACGTCGAGCCTGACAGCTTCTTCGGCATGGATTGGGTGCTTGAACTGATTCCGTTCAATATCGCCAAGTCGTACCACTTGCAGCTGGTCATCCTTTGGGTGGCGACAGCCTGGCTCGGGATGGGGATTTATGTGGCGCCGCTGGTCGGCGGCAAGGAACCGAAGCGCCAGGGGCTGCTTGTCGATATCCTGTTCTGGGCGCTGGTGGTGCTTACTGTAGGAAGCACGGTCGGAGAATGGCTCGGGGTTAAAGGATACCTCGGCAACCTCTGGTTCTGGCTCGGCCATCAGGGCTGGGAATACCTTGAGCTTGGCCGGTTCTGGCAGGTACTCCTTGTGGCGGGCATGGTCATCTGGCTGTATATCGTGTTCCGGGCGATTCGCTCGGCCCTGCGAAAGGAAACGGACCGGGGCGGTCTGACGCATCTGCTCTTTTACTCGGCAATTGCGGTACCGTTCTTCTATATTTTCGCATTCTTCTTTAATCCGTCGACTTCATTCACCTATTCGGATTACTGGAGATGGTGGATCATTCACCTGTGGGTGGAGGGCATTTTCGAGGTATTTGCCGTCGTCGTTATCGGGTTCCTGATGGTGCGGATGAAGCTCGTCACGAAAGAGTCCACCGTGCGTTCATTGTTATTCCAGCTGATCCTGCTGCTTGGCAGCGGGGTGATCGGGATCGGGCATCATTATTATTACAACGGATCGGCGGAAATCTGGATTGCCTTCGGGGCCGTGTTCTCGGCGCTTGAAGTTATCCCGCTCACCTTGCTGATTTTGGAAGCTTACGATCAATATAAAATGATGAGAGAAGGCGGGCACGCTTTCCCATATGCCTCCTCGTTCCGGTTCTTGATTTCGACGGCGATTTGGAATTTGGTCGGGGCGGGCGTCCTCGGCTTCCTGATCAATCTCCCGGCGGTCAGCTATTTCGAGCATGGCTCCACCTTGACGACGGCCCATGCGCACGGATCTATGATGGGCGTTTACGGCATGTTTGCGATTGCGGTGCTGCTTTACAGTTTGCGGAATATCGTTGAGCCGGACAAATGGAACGACAAACTGCTGCGCTTGTCCTGCTGGGGGCTTAATATCGGCTTGACCGGCATGATCGTCGTCACGCTGCTGCCCGTCGGGTTTATGCAGCTGAAGCATGCGTTCGACTTCGGCTTTTGGTCGGCACGAGATTACTCCTTCTATCAGGGGGATGCGGCGCATACGCTGCTGTGGCTGCGGATGATTCCGGATACCGTGTTCATCGTGCTCGGGATTTTGCCGCTCGTTTACGCCGTCGTTCGCTCCATGTTCCATTTGCGCAAGCCGAATGTCGAGGATGAAAAGCCGTTTGAATAAGGCCGCCGAAAGGAGAGCTCGATATGATGGAGAAAGTAACCGTTCCGATGCTGCGCCGCTCCGTACCGCTGTTTCGTGATTTGGACGATTCCGTCGCCGAGAGGTTGTGCAAAGTCTCCATTCCTCGCATGCTGCCGAAACGATCGCCGGTGATCCGCGAAGGGGAGGAGGTCGAAGCCGTATACTTCATTCTGCAAGGGCTCGTCAAAACAATCCGGACCGACGAAAAGGGAAACGAGCAAATCTACTCTTTTTTGAAAGCAGGGGATATGTTCCCGCTCACCGGGCGGTTTGATGCCGGTACGCATCCCGCCACCGCCGTTACGGTCGTTGAAACCGAACTGCTTGCCGTGCCCGTCAAAGACCTGGAACAAATATTGCTGTCGGCGCCGGACTTCGCCTATCGTTTAATGGGTTTGATGAGCGGGAAAATCCGTGAACTGCAGGATAAGCTGCTTCATTTTTCCCAACGGAGCGTCGAAGACCGCGGAATTTCTTATCTCATTCAGCTGGCGGAGCATTTCGGAGTGGAGCGGGAGGGCGAGGTCTGGATTCCGGTCCCGATGACACATCAGGAAATGGCGAGCACCATCGGCTTTACCAGGGAATCGGTCAGCCGGCTGCTGACCAGTCTCCGGAAGGAAGAGATGATCGTTTTCAACCGCAAAGGCTTTGTCGTGAAAAACTTGCAGGCGTTGAAAACAAAAGTGTGCGTCAAAGAGAACTGTCCGCATTGCAGGGAAGCGGGGGAGCGCGAGAGGGAGAGGGAGTTGGCTTCCGCTGCAGGACAGGGGAGATAGAACAAGGCAGCCTTCCGTGTTGGGAGGCTGCCTTGTTGGTGCGAAGCTACCTTACGGAACACACAGCCCTTATTCGCCCGTTCCAGCGTTATTTTCAAATCTAACGGAACCAGGCGCTCTTATGGGGCGTATTTCAAGGGGAAATTCCGCTCTGGGAGAGAAATAACGGCTCCCAGTTCCGTTAATTTGTTTGAAACGCCGTTTTCACCGGAATAACGTCAGTGACTTCCGTTAGCGAACTTCAGCGAAGCGGAAGGAGCCCCGAATGGGCCACGTCATCGTAACCGGTATACTCTGCTATTTTTGCACCGTCTTATTATAAATCTCGATCTTCTCGGTGATCGCTTTGGCCGCGTCATCGAGCGCCTGCTGCGTCGATTTCGAGCCGCCGAGCGCTTCCTCGATCGCTCCTTCGACGATTTGCCGCGCTTCCGGGAACACGCCCATTACCGCGCCTTGGGTCGCTTGGCTTGGCTTGCTCGCATGAAGCTGGTCAACGGCGGTTTGGAACTGCGGGTATTTCGCCAGGTTATCCTTGACGATTTGTTCGTCGTACGCTTTTTTCGTAATCGGGAAGTAACCGGTGGCAATATGCCATTTTGCTTGGGTTTCCGGTTTCGCCAAATACTTGATGAACTCCCATGCCGCTTTTTGCTCGGCTTCCGGCTTGTTGTTCAAAATCCACAAGCTCGCGCCGCCGACGACCACCCCGCCGTCCGAAGCGCCGTCCGGCTTAGGCAGAAACGCGGTGCCGACTTCGAATTTGCCGGCAACGCCGTCCACGATCCCGCGCAGGCTTGCCGTGGAATCGAGCGTCATGCTGATTTGTCCTGCGGCGAACGCCTTTTTCGTGTCATCGGTTTTCCGGCCGAGGTTGATGGCCGCCTTGCTGTCGATCATTTCCTTCCACCAGTCCAGCGTCTTCACGCCGGCTTCGCCGTTAACGATCGAGGCGTCG
Organism: Paenibacillus salivarius; assembly: GCF_051307165.1. Classification (NCBI taxonomy): domain Bacteria; kingdom Bacillati; phylum Bacillota; class Bacilli; order Caryophanales; family Paenibacillaceae; genus Paenibacillus; species Paenibacillus salivarius. Next base: position 5,196,427 of record NZ_CP195592.1, on the reverse strand, counting down.
GCGGGAGCGGTGCGTCCGTTGCCATTGTTGACGTATTCCGCGCCTTGGTTGGCAAAAAACTGCTCCATGAACCAGCCATAGATGGCGAACGAAGCGGGAGCTCCGTTTTTAGCCAGCTTTTCGGCGGCCTGTTTTACTTCTTCATAGGTAGCCGGGGCTTTTTCAGGGTCAAGACCTGCCGCTTTAAACAGGTCCTTGTTATAGTAAAGGATCGGGTTGGACGTGTTGAACGGCATCGAATACTGCTTTCCGTCAAACGTGTAGTAACTCGCGATATTTTCCTCCAGTTGACTGACGTCATACCCTTCCGCATCGATAAAGTCTTGCACCGGCGTGATCGCGCCGGAATCGATCATGAACCGGGAGCCGATTTCGTACACCTGGATCAGGGATGGGCCGGTTTTGGAATCCATCGAAGCTTTCATCTTGTTGAGGCTTTCGTCATAAGTCCCTTGATAGATCGCTTCAACCTCGACGCCATCTTGGGAAGCATTGAAATCGGCAACGAGTTCGTCCGCGGCTTTGCCAAGTTCGCCGCCCATGGAGTGCCACCAAACGACTTTAGTTTTGCCGGAGGAAGTATCGGCCGGCGCGCTTCCGGTATTCTCCGCCTGGGCCCCTTGCTTGTTCGCCGCTTCCGCGTTCGAGGCGGTATTCGTATTGGTTCCCCCTCCGCAAGCCGTGGCCAGCATGGACATCAGCAGGATGGTGATCAGCAAAAGTGAACTTTTTAGCTTGAATGGTTTCATCTCGTTTTCTACTCTCCCTTGATCGATATTGGATTATTGAATTTTAACGTGCATATATGTAAAACCGCCGCCGAGGGCGGGAATTTATCCCTTAACCGCTCCGGCCGTCAGGCCGCGGACCAGCTGCTTCAGGCCGAGGGCGATGAGCAGCAAGGACGGCAGAAGCACGAGAGCCACCCCGGTCAATACGAGATTCCAGGCGGTAAATTCCTCGAACTGGAGCATGCTCACCCCGATTTGCACCGTGCGCATTTGCGGCGTGTTCGTGATCAGAAGCGGCCATAAATACATATTCCATGTATTCAGGAAGGCATAGACGGCCAGCGTAGCCAGTCCGGGACGGGACAGCGGCACAATGATGCTGGCAAAATAGCGAAAATGGCCGCAACCGTCGATCCGGGCCGCTTCGAACAGTTCTTTGGGCAACTGCAGGAAGAACTGCCGCAGCAGGAATACGCCGAACGCCGAAGCCAGGAACGGGAAAACCATCCCCTGATACGTGTCCAGCCAATTCCAGGACTTGATCAGCAGGAAGTTCGGGATCATCGTCACTTCCCAAGGAATCATCATGGTCGACAGGAACAATGCAAACCATAACGCTTTGCCGCGAAAGGAGATAAACGCAAAAGCGTACGCAGCCAGGCTGGCCGTAATCAGCTGCCCGATCATGACCAGACCGGAAACGAGGAAGCTGTTCAGGATGAAGCGGCCGACCGGGATCAGGTCAATCACCGTTTCAAGGTTGCCGAGATACAAGCTAGACGGCCATAGTCTGGGCGGAAACAGATTCGCTTCCTCAGGAGTCATGAAGACGGACAGAAACGTGTAAAAGATCGGGTAAACGATAAACGCCGCCAACAGAACCAAAACCACATAGACGATGCCGCTTTTCAGCGGACGGGACATGACGGTCATCATTGGTAATGCACCTTCTTTTCCACAAACTTGAACTGAATCAGCGTCAGCGCCAGAATGAGCAGGAACAGCAGAATCGCGATGGCGCTCCCCGTGCCGAATTGGTAGTTGACGAACGCTTCTTTATAGATGGAAAAGACGAGCACCTCGGTGGCCCCTGCCGGACCGCCTTTCGTGAGGATGTGCATCTGCCCGAAGGCCTGGAAGGACCCGATCAGGGACACGACCAGAAGGAAAAAGATAACCGGCGACAGGAGCGGCAGAACGATTTGCACGAAGGTACGCACAGGACCGGCGCCGTCGATTTTGGCGCTGTCGTACATTTCGTCGGGAACGCCCTGTAGCCCGCTGAGCAGCACGATAAAGTTAAAGCCGGAATTCATCCAGATCGTCATGACGGATATGGAGAGCAGGGCCCACTTCGGGTCGGTCAGCCATTGTACGGCCGGGAGGCCGAGCAGATCGAGAAAGTAATTGAACATGCCGAGCGTGGGATGAAACAGCATCATCCAGATCACGGCGGACGTACTTACCGAAAGCGCCAGAGGCAATGAGTAGATAAACTGGAACACGCGCATGCCTTTGAGTCTGGAACCCGCAAGAGCGGCCATTACCAGGCCGAGTACGATCCCGCCGGGAACGGTAAACAGCGCGAATTTGCCGGTCACGGCCAGGCTGTCCCAAAACCGGGATGAGGTCAGAAGCTGCCGGAAATTATCGAAACCTACGAAAACGGCGATATTTCCCCGCGGATCGGTGAGAAAGAGGCTGAGGTAGACGGAGCGGATCAGCGGATACAACAGGAACAGGCCGAACAGAAGCAGCGACGGGGCCAGAAACAGATAAGCCAGCGCGGGCTCCTTCAAGCGGGAAAGCTTCCAGGTTTTTCGGCGCGCCGTCTGCCCGGGAGCAGAGGATATCGCAGGAGTCGGCGGATTTTGAACGGTGGTATTCACGAAATGTCTCCTCCCTATGTTCGAAAGATGCTAAATAAGCAGGCGGCTCATCGAACGAACCGCCTATTCGCAATCTCTCCCAGTTTAGGAAAGAGGGATTATCGGGGAGTCAACGGGGGGTTAAGCTGTGGTTAAATCTTTAGAACACGTACCTTTCGTCAAATCGCTGACCGGAAACAAGTGCATTAGTGATAAACCAGTTCGATCCGATCCTGTCCACAAAGAAATAAACGACGGCAGTCCGTTCATCGCCGATTTTCAGTTGGGTTTCCAGCGTCTTCCGTTCCTCGATATGCATCGCTTTATGGACTTCTCCCATTTGCATTCCTTCAACTTCCTTTGTGTTCAATACGGAGAATTTGCTTGTGAGCTCCATACTTTCTAACTCAACTTTCGCAGCTTAATTTTCCGAACAAAGCCTTGATATAATTGGGCAAACTCGCAATCCATTGCTGGAGTTGACATACAACGGCAGACTGATCCCGTTTGGATTTCGCTTCCGTGAACGCCATGAAAAATGCGATCAGATGCTGCAAAGCCGTTTTGAGATCCAGGTCTCGAACTTCGTCGGAAAACAGGAAAAACAGACCGCCCAACGACCGCGCGTCGTTGTTGTGACGGCGTTCCCATTCCATTACGAGATAACGGGTAAACACGATCGTGGTGTGGCTGATGAGCATATCAAACGAACGACCTTGAAACTCCGTTCCCAGCTTCAGGTACGATTTGGCAAATTTGAAGAACGTCTCAATGCTCCAACGCATGCCGTAGATGCGAACGATTTCAGCCTCTTCCAACGCCAAATCGGTGCTGAGCAGAACCAGCCAATCCCGCCGCCGATGGCGGTTTTGCACAAAGACCAATTTGATCGGCAAACCGCAGGCGGTTTGAACGATGACCGAGCCAAGGATTTCTTTGTTTTTCTGCTTTGGCAACAGGGCATACAGTTCATGGAGCGTCAGGCTTTTTCCGTCGAACCGGTATCGTTGTTTCATCGCCTTGACCATCCCAATGACATGCAGACCTTTCGCCATCAGTTCACGCAACAGAGGCGCTTGGGTAAACCAACTGTCCATCAGGACAAAGTCAGCGCTAAATCCAGCCTGAATCGCTCGATCAAGCAGAGCCGCCACGGCATCCGGTTTGCGTGAAAGCGCCTCGATGCGGCGTTTGTAGCCTTGGGTACGCTTGGACAGACGTTCCTTCATCTCGCAAAAGCGATTCGTCAGCTTGGCCGAGCTGAGCATGACAAAATCGATGGGCGCAAAGCTGAAGCCATCCGACCATCCGAGCGTGAGCATGTTGTAGCCGCGAGCATATCTCCCCGTCGTATGATCGAAGATGCGGGCAAGCAACTCGGCTTTCTTGCTGCGATCCCTGCGAAGAACCGAATCATCAATGATGAACGTCCGAACGCGGGACGAAGAGGTTAAGGAATCAAAATGCTGAACGACCTTCAGACTCAAGGCATGCAAAAATCGTCGCCAGGCAAAGCGTGGATGGTTTAAGAATCGATAGACTACATCTTTGCCAGGCAACGACTGGCGGCGGTCGCTATGCAGAAGACGAAACCAATTGCGCCCTTCAAACACGAGCGTAAAGATCAGCTGAAAGATGGCAAGACTGGACAATCCGAACGACTTGGAAATGCCGGCTTTGCGCAACAGTTGTCCGATTTGCAAAGCGGAAAATAAAGTCGAGATTCGTTCTTGGCCCTTTTCAGACAGGAAGTTGTGTTGTACCATAGAGTTACGCACCTTTCTGTTTGGAATGGTTTGTTTAGCTACTTCCATTTTACCAAACGGAAAGGTGTTTTTCTGTCAAGAACGAGATTTTTCAATAAGAAATCCTAGTCATATCAAGGCTTAACACTAATTTTCAAGGTGCGAAAGTTGAGTTTCTAACTGATCCAATTTATTTTGCGCTTCGGGGTCATCCTTTACAATTTCAAACCCTTCAAGCTCTGGATGGGAATCCATTAATAATGTGTTGAAGAATTGATTCCAAATCGCATGATAACCCGTAAACAGCAGCAAGAAATTCTGCGCGTCATTTAACGGTAGCGGATCCGATGGGTCTTCGGGCGAATAAGAAAGCCTGGATTTGTAGTGAACCTCCAATGTATAAGCCTCCACGTATTGGGCGATTGGAAAGCACTTCAACGCGTTGTCGTAATCATTGTCATTCACGGCCTCGATAAAAGCATGGATGACGGCCTCGGGAGTCGGGAACTCGCCGGCTTCCGCCTGGGGGATTTGCCGGATCCATTGTCCCAGAGAGTCGTTGCCGGAGCCTTGGCCAGGACGGTTTGAATCCGTGGAGCATCCAATGGTCCCTCCCAACAGCGCGAAAGATAGAATGAACCCAACTAGCCTTCTCTTCATATTTTCACCTTTCCTTTTTCAAAATAAATAGCCGGAATTTCTCCCTCTAATTTGGTTAATAAAGCATGATGGCCTGTAATAACGGGAAAAACGCCTGTTAATTAGATGGTTTTGGCAGTTAAGGCACGCTTTTCGACGAATTAGAGGGAGGTTTTCCTGCTATTCATGAGGGATCGCAAGAACTAGTGAAATTAGCGGGAAGTTTTCCATCTATTCGTGTGAAAAGGTGAGGAGCGCGCAAGCTATTGAAGATGTTACGCCCTCCATACATTTATCGGCATCGTCAAGAGGATCATTGACCGCGCATAAAAAAACGACCCCGCCGTAAGGCGAGGTCCAAGAAGAGAATCTATATATAGAAAATTAGGAGGAAACCATATTAGCGGAATAACACCGATATCAGCATTGGAGCCACGCCCAGCGTAAACAGCGCCGCCACAATCATCGAGATGCTGGAGATCGTGCCCGTCAGCGAGCTGAGCTCGAACGCTTTTGAAGTCCCGGTGCCGTGAGCGCTGGTGCCGAACAAGACGCCGCGGGCCACTTCGCCCTCGATCCGGAACAGCTTCATAATGAGCGGACCGAGCATCGCCCCGAGGAGACCGGTAATAATCACGAAAACGGCCGTGATATTGGGCACCCCGCCAATCACTTGCGAAACGCTCATCGCGATCGGTGTAGTTACCGAACGGGGGATCAGACTCGTAACCAGCTTGCTGTCCAGATGCATCCATTCCGCCAGAATCGCGGAGGAAAGCATGGCGATGACAGAACCGCTTAGCACGCTGACGAGAATTTCCAGCGCATGTTTTTTCAGCACGTTGTAATATTTATAAAGCGGCACCGCAAAAGCGATCGTTGCCGGCTGCAGCATGGCGCTGAGCCATTTGCCCCCGGACTCGTAGGTTTCATAAGGAACCTGGGTCCAAACTAAGCCGATAACCAGCACTAGCGGGGTAATCAACAGCGGAGAGAGATAGACCCGAGGCCGTATCCGATAAAGCTGCTTGGACAGGCCGTAAACGACCAGCGTAATGATAAGGCAAATCCATCCGGCGATCATGTCAGCTTATGCTCCTTTCTTTTGGCGATACGCGAAGCGACCAGGCCAGAACTGGCCATCACGGCCACGGTGCTGGCAATGACCACGATCATAATGCGCACCCCGTCATGCTCCAGCAAGGGGAAATATTTCATGACGCCGACAGCGGCGGGAATAAAAAACAAAAGCAGTTCGGCAAGCAGCCAGTTGGCTCCCGCTTCAATCCATGACAGCTTAATGATGTTCATTTTCAACAAGGCGAACAGCACGATAATTCCCAGGATCGAGCCGGGAATCGGCAGGTGCAGCGCCTTTGCCAGGAAATTCATGGCTAGCGAAAACAGGAGCAGAAGCGCTACTTGAAGAACAATCTTGCAAATGATTTGAAAATGTTTCACGGTTTTCCGCTCCTTTCTGAAAGTTGATAATGAAATGATACATCATATATTTTCATGGGTAAAATGAATATACTGAATGAATAACATTCCGTTTGTCTATGGAAACGGCAAAGAAGGGACCGACCACCGTCATGGATATCCGCCAAATGCAGTATCTGCTTGAAGTCGCGCGTTTGAAAAGCTTCACCAAAGCCGCGGAGGCGCTCTATATTACGCAGCCCACGATCAGCAAAACGATCAAAAGCATGGAAGAGGATCTAGGCGTGGTTCTGTTCGACCGGATCGGCAAAACGATCGAGTTGACGGATGCGGGGCAGCTGATCGTCCAGCAAGCGCAGCAGATTGTAGCTTCTTTTCAGAACCTGATGGCCGAGCTCGACGATTTGCGGAATCTGAAGAAAGGACATATTCGGATCGGCTTGCCGCCGATGGTGGGGGTCAGCTTTTTTCCGAGGGTGATCGGGGGATTTCACGAACGTTACCCGGAGATCACGATCCAACTGTTTGAAGACGGCGCCAAAAAAGTGGAATCCGACGTGGCGGCCGGTCTTCTGGACGTGGGGGTTGTCGTCTTGCCGACCGTTCAGGAGGGGTTGAACAGTTTTCCGTTTGTCGAGGAAAAGCTGAATCTCGTCGTTCCTTTAAACCATCGTTTGGCCATGCGGCAGAAGGCGGATTTGGCCGAGCTCGCCGAGGAAGGGTTCGTTTTGTTCCGGGAAGACTTTACGCTGCATGACCGGATCATTGCCGAGTGCGCCAAAGCGGGCTTTCAACCCCGAATCATTTACGAAAGCTCCCAATGGGATCTCATCAGCGAAATGGTTGCCGTCGGCCTGGGGATTACACTGCTGCCGGAAACGATCTGCCGCGAGGTGGACCAAGAACGGGTGAGGATTTTGCAATTGGTCAATCCGTCCATACCATGGAAGCTGGGCATCGTTTGGCGCGAGGATCGTTATCTGTCATTTGCCTCCCGGGAATGGATCCGGTTTGCGCAAGAAGCATTATCCATAAAACGTTCACCGATCGGCTAAACTAACGTTTACTAGATACTTTCCAGGCAGGGGCGGTTTATATATAATATTCAATTGTGACTTTAAACTTTAATACTTCAAAGTGCGACAGACAGGGGATAACTTAGATGAGTGTGTTCAGAAGAAAATCAATCACTTCCATGCTTCAGGAAAAGGCGGCCGCCAGCCAGGCAGGATTAAAGAAGGAGCTTGGCGCGTTCGATTTGACGATGCTCGGCATCGGCTGCGTGGTGGGTACGGGGATCTTCGTGCTGACCGGGGTGGCCGCCGCGAATCATGCCGGGCCCGGACTGGTGCTGTCCTTTCTTTTGGCCGGAATCGTATGCGCCTTCTGCGCTTTGTGCTATGCCGAATTCGCCTCGATGGTTCCCGTTTCGGGGAGTGCTTATACGTACAGTTACGCGACATTCGGTGAGATCATTGCCTGGATTCTCGGATGGGACTTAATCCTGGAATATGGTTTTGCCGCATCCATGGTTGCCAGCGGATGGTCCGGATATTTTCAGGGCCTGCTGTCCGGCTTCGGCCTGGAGATTCCCAAAGCGCTCAGCAGCGCCTTTAATCCGGCGGGCGGCACGTATTTTGATTTGCCTGCCGTACTGATCGTCCTGTTTCTGACCTGGATCGTCTCGCGCGGGGCGAAAGAATCGACCAGGCTCAACTCCATTATGGTTATCATTAAAATTGCCGTTATCGCTCTGTTCGTCATTGTCGGCGTATTCTACGTCAAGCCGTCGAACTGGACGCCGTTTATGCCGTTCGGATTTAGCGGCGTGGTTACGGGGGCAGCCACCGCGTTTTTGGCTTATATCGGCTTCGATGTGGTGGCTACCGCCGCGGAGGAGGTCAGAAACCCGCAGAAGGATTTGCCGAAAGGCATCTTATGGTCCTTGGCGGTATGCTCATTGCTGTATATATTGGTGACTGCCGTACTTACGGGAATCGTACCCTACCACCTGCTGGACGTGAAAAACCCGGTTGCCTTCGCGCTGCAGTTCATCCACCAGAATTGGGTGGCGGGCTTTATTTCGCTGGGAGCCATCGTCGGCATCACGACGGTGCTGTTCGTCTTGTTGTTCGGGCAAACCCGGCTCTTTTACGCGATCGGGCGCGACGGACTTCTCCCCGATAAATTGGCCCGGCTTCATTCTAAAACGGGAGCGCCTGTCTTCAGTACCTGGGTGACGGGGATTATCGTCGCCGTCTTTGCCGGATTGATTCCGCTCAACCGGCTGGCCGATCTCGTCAGTATCGGAACGCTGTTCGCCTTTATTTCCGTATCGATGGGGGTGATCATTCTTCGGAAAACTCGCCCGGACCTGAATCGTTCGTTCAAAGTTCCTTTCGTGCCGCTGGTTCCGCTAATCGCGGTAGCCACTTGCGGATATCTGCTGATCAGCCTTCCGGGGATTACGTGGATCGCATTTCTCGTTTGGATGGCCATCGGCTTGTGCGTCTATTTCTCTTACGGCCGCAAGCACAGTCACTTGGCAGATAATGAACATGCAAAAAGGAGTAATTGAGGCGATTTAGCGGCTGTGAGAAGCGTTAGCGGTTTGGGGAAGCAAGATTGTGAGGACTCATGCGGCTCGACAAGTTGCGGCTGTGGATTGTAAAGCTTATCAGGGACGCTAATCGGGACAAATTTGCGATTTTGCAATGTTTAACGCTTGCTGATGCGCTTATTTGGCTAAAAGGGTAGGTTAGCGCACTGGGATTGGCCAAATAGAGATCGTGGCAAGCGTTAAAAGTGTAAAAGGAGTAATTGAGGCGATATAGCGGCCGTGAGAAGCGTTAGCGGTTTGGCGGAAGCAAATCGAAGAAACTCGAGAGGAAACGTGCATATTCCCGGCACCCCAGGCGAAAATTAAGGAAAGCACCAAGAACCCAAACTGTGCAATCCATGTGAAAAAGGAGAGAGCTTTCGTAATGAAGGTTGCCTTAATCGCCGGGCTTCTGGCAAGCATGCTTTTGAATCCTGCATCTGCGGGGAATGCCGCCTCAGCCGCCGTAGCAGTGGACACACCGTACCACTTCGGTTTTAAAAGAAGTACGGGCGGACAGCTTCCCTCCATCAACGAGGAAGGCTTCAAAGGGATCGTGGACAAGCATGGGGCCATTTTTCTCGGAGATACGTCCCGGAAAGATTTGTTCCTTACCTTTGACAACGGGTACGAGAACGGGTTCACGGCGCCGATTCTCGATACGTTGAAGGCCAAAAAGGTCCCCGCGATCTTTTTTATTACCGGGCACTATGTGAAGGATCAGCCTGATCTCGTCAAACGGATGGCGGCGGAAGGCCATCTGGTCGGCAATCATTCCTGGAGCCACCCGGATATGACGACGATACCGGATACCCGCATCAAGGAGGAGCTTGACCGGGTCAAACAGGCGGCGGCCCCGCTGACGGGGACGGATAAAATGCGTTATTTGCGGCCTCCGCGGGGGATTTTCAGCGATCGGGTGCTGCAGGTAACGAAGGAACTCGGCTATACGAACGTATTCTGGTCCATTGCATACAAGGACTGGGACGTGAAGGATCAGAAGGGAGCCGATTACGCCTATCAAAAGGTCGTTTCCCAGCTTCACCCCGGGGCAGTGATCCTGCTGCATTCCGTTTCCAAAGATAACGCAGCCGCGCTCGGATCGATTATCGACGAGGCCCGGCGTCAGGGCTATGAATTCCGAAGCCTTGACGAACTGACCAAATCCGGATCGAAATAACAAAAAGACCGTTCCCCGGGAAACCGGAGCACGGTCTTTTTTTTGTAGCCGAATACCTAGGACCGCGGTTTATACCGAAACTTGACGCAGATCAAGGACCCTAAGGGGGAAACGCGTTAAATTTTCATTATTCACTTACTTTGCCGCATAAAACGGAGGTCTACGACATGGGTAACTTTTCATTTGAGGATTTAAAAAGAATTGAGCGCAGCAGGCTCGGTAACGAGGTGCCGCTGGAATTGTTCCGGGCGATCCGGTTGATCGGAATGCGGGAGGGTCTCCCGCTGGAAGGGAGAGGGACCACCGCGTCGATCGGAAGAAAGATCGGGGAAAGTCTGCCCGTTTCCACCGAGGAGGAGCTGCTCGAGATGTTTGCATTGCTTCGCATCGGGCTGCCGAAGGTGACAACCCGGGACGGGAAGATGATGAAAGTGGTTGTAGAGGATTGTTTCTGCAAAGGGCTGCCGATCATGGAAGAGAAGAAAGTGTGCGATTTGGAGGGAGCGATTCTCGAAGGGGCCTTAGGTAAAATCATGAACCGGAGGGTGAGCGTAAGGGAAACGAAATGCAATGTTTGCGGGGATGACCACTGCGAATATGAAATTCGCTGGCATGTTTGAGAATTGTTTTTAAAATACGTTATTAATTTACATTTATTCGAGCAGAATCTACACATTTCGACAGAAGTCTCCGATAATATCTTATTATCTTTTTTTCATCTGTGCGGGAGGAATGTGTATGGAAGAACAGCCAATAAAAGATCAATTTATCTACAAGGATTTACGGAAAAGAAATCAAATGATTTGTTTTATGGTTTCTCTTACGGTAGGTCTGACTATCTTTATGCTCATGGGACTTCATGTGGGAGGCTGGACCGCTCTCGAAATCCTGGCCCCCGGCTTGATTTTGGTGGCAGTGATCTGGTTCCTTCATCTACTCAAGAAAAAGGAAAACTGGATTTCCATGATTTCGGTCCTTGGCATGTTCGTCATCTCGATCATTCCGGTGCTGCAAGGGGGACCGAGCGGTTCGACGCAGGTTTCGGCCTTTTTTGTCCTGAGTATCGGATTAATGTACAATACGCCTTTAGTCGTCTGGAGCGCTTTTGGCGGCGGGTTGCTTCTGCTCGTCATCAGTAACGCGAAGGGCTTTTCCCCGGATTTTTCGATTTTCCTGTTTTACTTTGTATTGACATCCATCATCCTCTTGGTTCAGTCCAATTTAAGCCGGAGAATGTTGAACCAGGCGAACACGCTTAGCAAGAACGCATCCGAAATGCTTGCCAAAGAGCTGGAACGGGAAAAGATCACTTCCGAAGCCACGCTGACCATCTCCAATAGTATCAGCGAGATCCGAAACAACAGCCACGACAACCAGCATTCGTTCCGGGAAATGAATAGGGCGTTTCAGGAAATGGCGAGCGGGATCGGCGGTGCAAACGGAAACGATCGGCGCAATTTCGAACAATATTTTTGTATCCAATCAAAAGGTCAACGAGATGCTAGCTTCGCTTACCACATTGGTGGAAGCCGTCCAAAAGACACGCAACGCTTCAACCGATGGATCGGAGGTCATCACTCAATTAACCGAAACGATCGACCGGTTCCATCTCAATATGGAAGACATGAAAAATGACATCAGTGCTCTTATCGCAAATATACATCACATTTCGGAGCTGACTTCTTCCATTCAGGAAATCGCCGGCCAGACGAGTTTGCTGGCGCTGAACGCGAGCATTGAGGCGGCCCGCGCCGGGGAACAGGGACGGGGCTTTGAAGTGGTGGCCCATGAAATCCGCAAGCTGGCGGACATGACGAATGCTTCGGCCAAGGAAATTACCGATAATGTCGGACAAGCGACAAGGCAGGCGGACTTGTCCCATCTCCGGTTGAGCGAGAACGTGGACAACATGAAACGCAGCCTGGAGCTTGTCGATCAGACCAAGCAGGCATTCGGTACGATCGACCGAAGCGTCGGCGAATTGTCCGAAGGGGCTTCCGGAATCTCTGCTTTGGCCGACACGGTGAAGGGAACGAGTTCGGAGATCGAGCATGCGGTGAACGATTTTGTGGCGGTGATCGAGCAATCTTCGGCAACGCTGGAAGAGCTTCTCGCTACGGTCGATACCCTAACGGCCCAGAACGAGCCGATGGTGATCCGGATCGAAGAGACCGACAAAGCCGTCAAACAGCTGATCGATATGAAAAAATAAACGAAAACCGCCGGAACAGCGATGGGTTCCGACGGTTTTTTTTATCCTGTATGATTAATCATACATAAATTTGCGTTCCGACCTAAAAAGAGCGGTTCTGTACGATATTTCGTACACAAAATGATGTTATATCGAATAACGGGGCGTTTCTGTATGATTTTTCGTATACAATCAGCAAAACCGCCTATTTTTCATTAATTATGGTTGATATTTCATACACAGGACCCTGAACTTTCCTCGCAGAACAGATTGGGTCAGGTAAGCCGCAACCCAGTCCGGTCCCATCCGTGCAATTCAAGATCTGGCCAATAAATACACGCCGAACATAATGACGGCGACCCCGGCCAGCTTAGTCGGCGTAATCGTCTCATTGAACATGAAATAGGCGGGAATCATCGCCAGGACGTAAGCAAAAGCCTGCATCGGGTACGCCACGCTCAACGGCATCCGGGTCAGTACCGCGAACCACAGCAGGGTGGCGATGCCATAGAGGGCCACGCCGCCGATGACGGAAGGGGAGGTGATGAGTTTTCCCCAGTGCAGTCCTCCCGAACGGCCCAGCCCGATTTTAAACAGCATTTGGCCGGTTACCAGCAGTACAATGTTGCCAAGCAAGAGAAGATAGCTAATCGTTTTGTCCATGAGGACCCTCCCGTTCTTTCAATATCGTCAGTTCCTGGGTCAGACGCAGCACTTGGGACGTAAGCCTTGTAACGACGATCGTCAAATGAAGTATGAAAGCAAAGCAAAACAACAATCCGAACAGAAACAGGACGGCGGGGGCATATTTAACCCCAAGCCGATCCGCAATCCATTCGATAAAAGAGACGTTAAACGACACGATGAACAGACCTACGCTGAACAAAATCCACAGCAGGGAATACTGTTCCCTTAGCTTTTGTCTCCGGACCAATTCGAGGACGAGCAGCAGGAACAGAAAGGCGATGCCAACCGAGAGGATATAAATCGTCATGGCTTGGACACCGCCGCATGGCCATGCCGGATCGCGCTCATCAGGACGGCTAACGTTACTTTAACCATATAATATACCGATTTCCATGGAGTGATCGAGGACTTTCCGGCTTGGCGGTCATGCATTTCCGTCGCGACTTCGGCGATTCGGCAGCCTTTGCGCTTCAAATAAACGATCGATTCCACCTCGGGATAATCGGTCGGGTAATATTCGGCGTAAAGATCGATCACCTTCCGGCCGGCCGCCCGGAATCCGCTCGTCGTATCGGTGAAGCGCTGCCTTGTCACCAGAGAAACGAGGCCGGAAAAGAAGACCATCCCCGCTCGCCGCATGGCTGAGGAACGGTAAGAGGTCTCCTCCACATATCTCGAACCGATCACCAGATCGTAATCTTTCGCCAGTGCAATCAGCTTCGGCAGCTCTTCAGCCGGGTGCTGTCCGTCGGCATCCATCTGAACCGCGATATCATAGCCCATCCGTTGGGCATACAAATAACCTGTCTGCATGCCGCCGCCGATGCCGACATTGTAAGGGAGCGTCAGCACCTTGGCGCCCGCATTTTCCGCCGTCTGCTTCGTCCGGTCGGTCGACCCGTCGTTCACCACAATAATGTCGGCCTCCGGCGCATGGCGGCGAATATCGCGGATCACGGCCGCGATGCTGCCTTCCTCATTATATGCCGGAATAATAATCAGCGTTTTCATGTGACGGATCACCTCCTTGATTCAAGTGGCAGGGACACCTTGCTTCCGCGCGGCAGGATCCCGTCGATCAGACAGGAGCCGAATAGAATAAGCATCGCCATGTTCGGGTAACCGTAGCGGTTAAAGGCGACGAAAGGCAGATAGATCACCGTAAAATATCCGAGCGCGAGCACAAGCGGAAGCAGCCGGGACCAGCGGTATTTGATCAGAGCCCAAACGATACCGGCCATATTCACGATCATGAGCGCGATTTGCAGCACATTCATGACAGGCCGGGTGACCGGCCAGATCGGGCGCGAATAGAAAGGATGGAAATACAGCTCCACCCATCTCCCGAGCGTGAACCAGTACAGGTATTTTAGCGGTTCGTGTTTGAAGCCGTATGCGATAATATCTTTGCCTTTTTGAATCGCCGTACTGTCCGCTCCTTGAAACAGCGTTTTCGGATCGTATTGCGGGTATTCCTCGAAAAATCCCGCCGGCGGCAGCTGCCCGTGAATCCGCGTTCCCAACAGGAAAGGACTGCCTCCCGAATTGGTAAAAAGAATGAACTCGTGAAACGTGATCCAATTGCGGATCCACCAAGGCGTCAGCAATGCCGCGTAAACGACGATCATCAGCGACATATATTTCAGCATCAGCCGCCAAGGCAGCTTTTCTCTCCACCACAGGACGAGGAAGACCGCCGGATAAAGCGAAGCGTGCGGCTTGAAGTAGGCCGCGGCGGCAGTCAAAACGGCAAGCAGGATATACAGGCTTGTCCGGTTTCGCTCAAGCGCCAGTATGGTGACGCAAACCATCAGGAGCAGTATCGTCCGGAACGTCGTTTCGGATAGGATGACCCCCGATGAAAAATAGTCCGGCAAGTAGAGCGCGCTTATAACAGCGGCGATAAGTCCGACCCTCGTATTGAAGATGCGCCTGCCGATCCAGAAGATCAGATAAACGGAAAACGCCTGCAGCAGACATTGGAAAATCCGGAACGCGATCACGCCACCCTGGTCCTGGCCGAAGACCGCCATGAAACCGGCCAGCATCATCGGCATGCCCGGCATGATGAAAGCGGAAGGTCTTTCCTTCGTGTTGTAAGCCAGTACGCCTTCATTCAAGAGCAGCCGTGCGCTTTGAATATATTTTACGTCATCATTGTTCGGTTTCACCGGGTCTCCCAGCAGAAAGTAGTTGTTATACGCAAGAACGATGATGCAGGAAAGAATGCCGACAAAGGCAATCGATCCGATCAAAAGCATCCTGGACCTGCGGCTGATTCCTGTTGGCGAGAACAATTTTGCTCCACTCCTTATCTCTTGAAATTCTCTTTCATTTCCTTTCAGCCCATTATATCAGTTTATATCCATGTTAAGGACCGTGCAATCATTAAACGCAGAATGAACGGTTCAAGTTACATAAAGCTAAGATACCTCTGATCCAGGGTTTCTCCGGAAAAGCGCGCCAACGCCGAAAAATGAGGTCCCTGCGGACTTGTGCGGAGCTCGCCGGTTAACGCGCTGAGCCGGCCCATGCGCGGGTCCGCCTCAGCGAGCAGCCTTACGCGAGGCTCCTTGGGGTGCAAGTGAAATACGGCGTCGTTTGCGTGTTCCCTGGATCCTTCTCCTTTATGGTAAAGTTACGCATCGGCCAACCCGATGTAATGTTCAAGCATTTCATCGATCCGCTGCTGGCATTCCTCGCGGGCGGCCATCAATTCGCCGAGCCGTACCGCGTCGCAGGCCGTCTCCGGCTCAAGCATAGCCGCGTCCAGCGCCGCCAGCTCGGCCTCCGCGGCGGCGATGTCGCGCTCCAGCTTGGCGACCGCCGCCGGATTGGCCGCTTTCGGCTTGCGGCGGACATCTCCAGCCGCCTCCGGTACAGCCGTAGGCGTGCCCTTGTGTGCCGCGGGCCCTTTGGCCGCAGCGTTCCGCTCTGCGGTCCCGGCCGGACGCGAAGCTTCGGAACCGCCGGACGTAACCGGTCCGCCGCGCTTCAGCCGCTCCGCCCGGAAATCGTCGAAGTTGCCCAGCGTGACGGTCAGCCGCTCACTTTCGAGCAGCCAGACCTGCCCGGCGATTTTGTTGATGAAATAGCGGTCGTGCGAGACGGCCAAAAGGGAGCCGGGGTAGTCTTCCAGCGCTTCCTCCAACGCTTCCCGGGAATCGATGTCCAGATGGTTCGTCGGTTCATCGAGCAGCAGCAGGTTCGGCTTCCTATACATCAGAATCGCCAGACGAAGACGCGTCCATTCCCCGCCGGACAAGCTGCGTACCTTCTTGAACACATCGCTGCCGTAGAAAAGAAACCGGGCCAGCTGGTTCCTTGCTTCTCCCGTCTCCATGCCCAGCTCGTCGCGGAAATACTGCAGGACCGTTCCTTCCTCATCCGCAGGAGCCGACTCCTGGGCCAGATAGCCGACCTCGACCCGCGAGCCGAGGCGGATTTCCCCCTCATCGGGGACGGTTTGGCCGAGAATGCTCTTAAGCAGCGTGCTCTTTCCGGCCCCGTTGCCGCCGATCAGCGCGGCGGCTTCTCCATAGCGGAGCGTGCGGCTCACTCCGCCGTACAGCCTCCGGCCGCCGGCCGATTGTCCGACGTCCGTCAAGACCAGCGCATCGTTGCCGGACCGGTCCGATTGCTCCAATTGAAGATCGATCCGTTTGCGCTCCAAAATCGGCCTTTTCAGCTTCACCATGCGGTCCAGCGCTTTCTGCATCGAGGCCGCGCGACGGTGGAAGCCCGGGTTCGGCGGATTGGAACGATTGCCCCATTCGATCAACTGCTTGATCGTTTCCTGCATCTTTTTGATTTTCTTTTGCTGCTCCTGATAATCGGCGAACTGTTGGAGCAGCCGGGTTTCCTTCTCCTCCTTGTATTTGCTGTAGTTGCAGTGGTACGTGAACGCCTCGCCATCCTCGATTTCGATGATCTTTTCGGCGACGGCGTCCAGGAAATAGCGGTCATGGGAAATGACGACGACCGTGCCGTCGAACGCGCGAAGGAAGCCCTCCAGCCATTCGATCGCAGCCATGTCGAGATGGTTGGTCGGCTCGTCGAGCAGCAATATATCCGGCTTTTGCAGCAGGATCACGGCGAGGCCGACCTTCGTTTTTTCTCCGCCGGACAGGGAAGAGAAGGGGCGGTCATACTGGTTCGCCGGGATGCCGATCCCGCCCGCGATCCGGTCGATCTCGGATTCGATTTCATAACCGCCGCCCCGTTCGAAAGCCTCCTGCAAGGTTCCGTATTGCCGGAGCAGCTGTTCCATCGCGACCATGTTTTCGTCTGCGGAAACCGCGGACATTTCGCCCTCCAAACGCTCCATTTCCGCCTTGGCCTCGAGCAGCAGCCGAAAAGCCGACCGCAGCACGTCGTAAACCGTTTCCTCCCGTCCGTAATCCGGGATTTGCGCTAGCGAACCGATGACCGCATCCTTGCGGATCATCAACTGTCCCCGGTCCGGGGCCTCGCTGCCCGTCAACAGACGCATCAGCGTTGTTTTGCCGGTCCCGTTTCTGCCGATCAATCCGACGGTTTCGCCTTCCTTGATTTCGAACGATACATCGCTAAGCACCAGTTCGGCGCCGTAATATTTTTGAATTTGAGCACATTGAATCATCATTATAATTAACTCCTTCGGCGATGCCGCTCCAAGAGAACAAAAAAAGGCCGCAGGAAAAACCTGCAGCCTTCAATCATCACGTTTTTATAGATCCGTGAGGTTAGGGTAGGAGCGGTATTTCGCAATTTGATTTGGATATCGAATTGTTAAAAATGGACAGACTGATCCCGTTAACGGATACAGCATGAACATTGCCAAACATTGCCAAAGGCAGTTGGCTAATTCGACTCCAAGCAAACTTGCGATCCACTTCTACCCACCTCCTTTACATAAAACAAGATAATGACAGTATATGCGCTAAGAATGGAAAAATCAAGTATTTGACAATGCACGCCATGGATCTCGGCATTACGCCCGATCGTTCAAAAAAATGTAATGTTTCAGCCCCTTTTTTTTCGGGTAATGGTTGGTTTGTTGTTTATTTCCAGTACGTTTTCCTTTATAATCGTCGTTAGGCTCATCTGCCGGGATCTGGTCATGGCTCCTCGCGGAAGGTCAATTCAAGACAAAGAAAGGGAACTTAATTGGAAAGAACAACAGCGAAGCAAATCTTTGACGAGTTGCTGAAGAAGTCAGGCAGCGAGGTCTCCGTCGCGATGAAGTCGCGTTTTCCCGGCGGCCGCAATGTAGGTGGAAAATACAGCATTTCCGATCATACGGTCACGATGTATCTCGGCGAGATCAAGAAGCAGTGCATCGCGTTATTCGGCTCTCTTGAAGGATACGAGCAAATGCTGCGCATCGTTTTTGCCCATGAGCTGGGCCATGCGGAGGATACCGAGTTGCCCGCTTTATCCGAACGGCTGGACACGTGCGGGAGCGAGCTTGCACGCAAGCAAATCGCCTTACAGATTGAAGAGAACGCATGGGACTTTGCCCGTCGTCTGGTACCGGACACCGACACACAGATGATGGATACCGTAATCTATCATTCACTGCTAGCCTATCGCGAAGCCATCGCGCAAGAAACGACGCAGGTTATCGCATCCTAATATAAATCAAGGCTGAACACCGTTTTCTCGAAAACGTGGGTTCAGCCTTTTTTGATGCCTTGAATCGAGTCCGGTTTAACGGACCCGGATGTTCCCCGATGTGGTGCGAACTTTGATGACATCCTTGGTGATCAGCGGAGAATCGGGAGCCTTAATATCGCCGGAGGAGGCTTTTAGATCGTAAATGCCTTTAAACTCGGCGTCCGCGGACAGATCGACGTTTCCGGATCCGACCGAAATATCCAGCGAATCCGAGCGCTGCCCGTTCAGCGTTACATTCCCGGAGGTGGTCTTAAGGGTAGCGGGACCCACAAGTCCGTCAATCTTGGTGTCTCCAGAGGTCAGGACCGCTTTCAACGATCCCTCGATGCCGTTGACGGTAATTTTGCCGGAGGTTCCTTTGGCATCAAGATTGCCTTTAAGCTGCTCCACGTTAATGTTGCCGGAGCCGATTTCGATCTCGGTTTCCCCTTGGACATCGGAGGCTTTGATATTGCCCGACGTCGCTTCGATTTCCAGGGATTCGCCGATGATGGAGGATGCGGTCAAATTCCCCGAAGTAGTGCTGAGTTCAATATCCTTGGCATGGATTCCCGAGAAATTACCGCTATTGGAGCGCAATTCGAACTTGATTTGATCCAGCGCCTTTTCGGGATCCGCAAGCGCAACGGTCATATGCTGCTTGGTCGATTGAAAATTAATGCTCAGAAAGCTGATCTCGAAGTTTTCCGTCAGGTCGATGTTGACTTTAGGGCCGGTGAAAGAGGACTTCTTCAGCTTCTTGATCGTATCCTCAGCCATATTTCCGCTGATTTCGATGTAATTCGACCCGTCCGGGCTTTTGATAAATTCGACGTCCATGTCGTAGCTGCTTTTAACTTCCAGCGATGCCAGAGAATCCAGCGTCCATTTTTGCTGAAAATACGGCTCTTCATCGCCGAACTTAAACTGCTGGTATGCCATTCCGGCCACCCCGATCGCAATCAGGATCACCGCGAGTAAAGACCATTTCTTGGTGTTCATTATACCCCTCCTTTGGCGGCCCGGACATTCCAGGCCCAGTAACCTTTGCTAAGCCGTACCAGCCCCTTGAACATGTAGCGCGAGGCAAGCGCAAGCAGAATCCCGATGCCGACCAAAGCGATGACGGCATATCCTTTGGCAGGGAAAAAACCGTTTCCGGCGATATATTCCAAGCCTAGGGCAAGCGGACTGATGATTCCCCCAAGGGCGCCGGCAGCTATGCCGACTCCGACGGACCAAACCGACAGAAGCAAGGGAACGGCGATCAAATTCAGAAAAAAGAGACCGGTGTAAACCATGGCGGTCGCGAATCCGCCTCGGCGCTTGGCCGGCGGTTGCGGCCTGAATTCTTCGCCCGGGGAGACGTCGGAAACCGGATTGAACCAATAGACAGGTTCTTTGGGGATAAAGCGGTTTCCGATGGCTTCCCTGGCCAGTTCGGCAGGATCCCCCAGCTCCAGCGCGATTTCCTCCTCCGTTTTGCCGTTTTGCAAGGCAAAGGTGAAATGGGCTTCGTAATCCTCCATCAGCTCGTTGCGCTCTTCAGGGGGCAAGGCCGATAAATGATCGTGAAGCTGCGCCATAAATTGATACTTATTCATAAACGGCTTCCTTTCTCGATTAAGTTGGATACGCTGCTCACGAATTTCTTCCACTCGACGACCAGCTTGTGCATGTATGCTTCCCCCTCGGGCGTCAGCTTGTAATACTTACGTGGGGGTCCTTCCGAAGATTCCTGGAGATA
Organism: Paenibacillus salivarius; assembly: GCF_051307165.1. Classification (NCBI taxonomy): domain Bacteria; kingdom Bacillati; phylum Bacillota; class Bacilli; order Caryophanales; family Paenibacillaceae; genus Paenibacillus; species Paenibacillus salivarius. The sequence goes on along the minus strand of NZ_CP195592.1, from coordinate 5,175,963 downwards.
AGTCGTGCAATAGCCCTCGTTGACAAGCCTGCGGAGCAGGGGATATAGCGCGCCTTCCGCGACTTCGATATGCCGGGATACGGACTGGGCCAGCTCATATCCGTAGCGGTCACGCTCGTGGATAAGCACAAGCACGCATAATTCCAGGGCGCCTTTCTTGAATTGGATACTGATATCCAAATGACATCGCCCCTTTTGCTGTTTGTTAATTGCAAGTACTGAATATTGATCAATAGTTATGGAATAAATAATATCATACAGTACTGATCAATGCAACATAGCGGAACGAAAATAGACGGCCGGACCGATGTGCATGGATCCAAGCCGTCTTATCGGACTACTCTCTAGAGCCGTACTGCGGGCTGAGCCGGGGCAGGTTTTCCGTAGCGGGGCCCTCGATCACGGACCCGTCATAACCGAAGCGGGATCCGTGGCACGGGCAGTCCCAGGTTCGTTCAGCCTCATTCCACTTGACTTCGCACCCCATATGCGTGCAGGTCGTATCGACGAGGTGGATGTTGCCTTCCGGGTCCCGGTAAGCGCCGGCCTTTTTGCCGAGGTGTTTGACGGCCGCGCCTTCGTCCGGCATCAGATCCTCGACCTTTCTATGAACCAGGTCAACCTTTCCAGCGACCAACTCCTTGGCGACATTGGCGTTTTGCATCGTAAGGTTCTTGAGGCCGGGATTGAGTTTAAAGCGGGACGGCGTAAACAGGTAAGCATACCGGTTGGCCTTATCGAGAATGAGGTCCGATATGATCAAAGCCGCCAAGGTTCCGGTCGACATTCCCCATTTTGCGAAACCGGTAGCTATGAGGATATGCGGATGACCCGACGTGACCGGCCCGATATAAGGCACCTGATCGATCGTCGCAAGGTCTTGGGCGGACCAGCGGAACGGAATGCTTTTTGCGCCGAACGTTTTGCCTCCGAAGGCTTCCAGTTCCTCATAATGCTTGATCGTACAGTCGCTCTGCCCGGTTTTATGGGATTCTCCGCCGACGATAATGACTTCCTTGCCGTCCAATTCCGCGGCCCGAAGCGAGCGCTTCGGATTCCCGCAATTGATGTACATTCCGCCGGCGTACGGCGTTTCCGGTTCTATGGCAACGGCATAGGAACGGTCCGCATGCAAACGGGTAAAGTACAGTCCGCCTCCGTCATAAAAAGGGTAATGAGAAGCCGATACGGCATACTTGCACGTAATCTGAATCCCTGATTCCGTCTTCAGCTTGAGTCTTCCGTCTTCGGTTTGTTCGACGGAATCCGTCAGACAGGAATTTTCATAGAATTCGGCACCGCGTTTGATCGACGAATCCAGCAGCGTAAGCAAATACTGAAGCGGGTGGAAGCGGGCTTGATCCGGAAGTTTGATCGCTCCCTGAACGGCGAACGGAAGCGGAATGGTATCATGCCATTCCCCCGGAAGGCCGAGCTTTAAGTAAGCGTCCCATTCTTTCTTCAACTGTTTCAACTGGTCGTCGGAATCGGCGTACAAATACGCGTCCTCCCGTTTGAATTGGCATTCGATTTGGTGCTCGCGGATTTTTTTATCGATATAAGCAAGGGCTTCTTCGTTTGCCTCGTAATACAGCCTTGCCTCGTCCTCGCCGAAATGGCTGAGCAGGCTATCGTAAATTAATCCGTGCTGGGACGTGACTTTGGCGGTCGTGTGGCCCGTCGTTCCGCTCAATATCTCGCCGGCATCCACAACCGCTACCTTTAGCCCGGCTTTCGTGAGCTCATAGGCGGAGGTGATCCCGGTAATACCGGCTCCCACAATGAGAACGTCCGTTTCAATATCTTGCTTCAAAATGGGAAAAGACGGGGCGGATACAGTCTCCCTCCACATGGACTGAGGATATTTGGGAAGCCCCGGAGAGATGAACGAGCTGCTGTTCATGAGGAGATCCTCCTTGTTTGGTTTATTGTTTCATTATTACCACTGTAAGGAGATAAGAAACCGCATGGAAACGGAATGAAAAGCAGATACTGGGGTATTGCGAGGCAAAAGACGTGAGTATTGCAGCAAACGGATGACGTCATCGTTCCCAAGCGGCTCCGGCCTCACCAGCCAAACAACCATGCGGGAAACAAGGTGCTAGCGGGCGACCTTCAAGGGTATTAGGAGCATTCCGGGGCATTGACTTTTTATATATTAAGACTTATACTAAGTCTAAAATGAGGTTTAAAAGGAAGATGATATAGATGAAGTCATTAAATCTGACTACCCAGCGCAAGGCTGTATACGATGTCGTCCGCAATGCCGATGATCATCCTACTGCGGCGGACGTGATGAATCGTCTGGTGGAACAAGGCTACAACTTTGCATACGGAACAGTGTATAACTCGCTGCGTTATTTGGCGGACAAAGAGTTGATCCGGGAATTGAAGCTCGGGGAAGCCGCGAGCCGATACGACGCCAAGCTGGATGATCATCAACATATTTTGTGCGAGGTGTGCGGGCGCGTCGACGAGGTGATGACCCAGGTTCCCGAAGAATGGAGCGGAGCCGTGGCCAAGGAGACGGGGTATGACGTCCATCATGCGCATGTCGTATTTGGAGGGGTGTGTCCAACATGTCAGCAGAAGAAGTGAAGACCATCGCACGGTTGCAAACCGGTTCGGTAACCCCGTTCCGGAGGCCGGAAAAAAATGAGCAGGCGTCCCAGAATTACGATCCGTTCGACGGAGTGATGATGTGCCCCGTAACGCAGCGCGTTATTCTCGTCAGCCCTTATCCCCGAGGAATTCATGAGCTGGTCTCGGATTTGTCGGACGGCTGCTTCGATGTTCTTGTTTTTCACCATTGGGAGCAAGGCATCCGGAATGCTCAGGCAGCAGACTTGCTTGTGCTGGATTTGACTCCGTTCCGCGACCCTGAGGAAGTGGCCCAGATAAACACGCTGATTCAGGAAACGGGGGATACGCCGTCCCTGATTCTGGTGAATGAAGATCTCCTGCCTCGTCTCGACCAAGGGCTGCTGAATCACGAATTGCTCGTATACCCGGCCCGCTCGGGCGAAATCGTGTACCGCGCTCAGCGGATTATCAGTACCGGCAGCAAACGTGCGCCGGGATCGAGACTGCTGACAGGTTCTTCGCCGGCCATTTTCAAAGACCTTTGGATCGACCGGAGCAAGATGGCCGTTTACCGCAGCGGAAGCAAAATCAGCCTGACCAAGACCGAATATGAATTGCTGGTCAAGCTGCTGGAGCGGGAAGGCGCGGTGTTGTCCCGGGAGGATTTGCTGACGGAGGTTTGGGGCACCTCATTCATGGGAGGCAGCAACATCGTGGACGTGCATATCAAGAGTCTTCGCAAGAAGCTCGGCGATCGCGCCGTAAACTCCATGTATATCGCCACGGTCAGAGGCGTAGGATACCGGTTGGCCGATTAAATCGAATATATTGAACATAAATAAGGATCGTTCCGGTTTGCCGGGACGGTTCTTTTTTTGTGCCTGTGGGAATAGCCCTTCCTCAAAGTTCGTGAAACATTCACTTACTTCGATCGTTTCATTGTATAATCTTGTTAATAACAGAGATTGGCCGCTGGCGGCCAAAAAGGAGGGGTAACCATGGCACGGAGACTCGAAGGAAAAAGAATTGCGCTCACCGGGCCGCGACGTGCCGAAGAGCTCGGCAAACTGGTCGAGAACCTGGGGGGCATTCCTTTATTCAGACCGGCGCAAGGAACGGTGCTGCTGAATGATCTTGATTTGCGAAACGGCCTTGTTTCCTGGGTGGCCGATCCCCCCGATTGGGCGATATTTACGACAGGGATGGGGATCGACGCTTTGTTCGATTTGGCCGAGGATATGGGGATCGCGGCGGACTGGTGGGAGCTTTTGCGGAACGGGCAGCTTGCGGCCAGAGGGTACAAAACGGCGAATGTCTTGAAAAAGCGCCAGCTGGCAACGCTCGTCAGAGATGATGACGGCAGCACGGAAGGGTTGATCCGCGGGCTATCCGAATATGATTTTAAGGGCAAGAGCGTCATTTTACAGCTTCACGGCGATCCGGCTCCCCGGCTGGCTGCCTGGCTTGAAGAGCAAGGGGCCACGCTTCGGGAGCTGCTTCCATATCGGCATATCGCTCCGCCGGAGGAGGAATTGGACCGCCTGCTTGAAGACTTGATCGGAGGCGGGGCGGATGCGGTAACCTTCACCAGCGGTCCGCAGGTTCGATTTTTGTTCGAGCACGCCAAAGCCCGGGGGAAGCGCGACGAACTGATGGAAGCGCTGCGCGGGCCGGTCATTGCGGTCGCGGTCGGCAAGGTGACGGCCCAAGGGTTGATTGAGGCGGGGGTACCCCGCGTCATTGCTCCCCGGGAGGAACGAATGGGCAGCATGATGATTGAACTGGCCCGGTATTACGCCGGAGAGGCCGTTCCTCTCGGCAAAGACGGACGTCAGGATTGAAACCAGGTAGGAATTGTCTGCAGCATGGGTATTACTAAGGAGAGGATCATTTTATAGGCGTCCCATTAAAGTTCGAGAAAGGATGTTAAAACATGAGCGATTTGCTAAAGAAGGCCATCTCGCTGGGATGGGGACTTACGATTGTCAGCAAAGAGAAGGTCGAAAGCTTTGTCGACGATTTGGTGAAGCGCGGCGAGCTCGCCCCTTCGGAGTCTAAACAGCTTGTGGAACGTCTGATCGATAGGGGGGCGGAGGAACAATCCCGCCTCAAGGAACTGGTGAACGAACAGGTACAATCCGTGCTTCAGTCCATGGGTCTCGCCTCGGCCAAAGAGGTGGAGGAGCTGGCACGCAGAGTAGCCGAGCTGGAGATTAAGCTCGCCGAGCTTGAACAGCCGTAAACGAAGCGATGAGACTTCGTGTCCGTCATACCGGCCGATACCGGGAAATCGCCATGGCGCTTGGGCGCCATGGCTTCGGCTATATGGCCGAGGAGATCGGGTTGGCCCGCCTGGTCGCCGTACCGCTCGGTTGGATCCACAAATCGGAGCCTGAAATCCTGACCTTAGGCGAACGTATCCGGCTCGTGATGGAAGAGCTGGGTCCCACATTCGTCAAGCTGGGCCAGTTGGCCAGCACGCGCTCGGATTTGCTGCCCGGGCCGATTATCGATGAACTCGTCAAGCTGCAGGACCAGGTTCCCCCGTTTCCGGCCAGCGAGGCGCTCGCGATTATGGAACAGGAATTCGGCATGCCCGTTTCCGAGCTCCTCTCCGAATTCGATGAGGAACCGCTCGCCGCGGCTTCGATCGGGCAAGTTCACAAAGGGGTGCTGGTCACCGGCGAACCGGTGGCGATCAAAATACAGCGTCCCGGCGTCGTCCCCCAGGTGGAAAGGGATTTGGACATTCTTAAGCAGTTGACGGCGATTGCCCAAAAGCATTGGGCCTGGGTGACCCGCTACCAAATACCTCAGATGGTCGAGGAATTCTCCAGATCGATCACGGCCGAGCTGGATTACAGCATCGAAGGGCGGAATATGGAGAAGATCCGCAGGCAATTTGCGGAGGACGAGGATGTCTACATCCCCGAGGTCTATTGGCATTGTTCAACGTCCAAAGTGTTGACGATGGATTTTGTGGACGGGATCCATTTGAACCGGATCGCCGACCTGAAACGTAACGGGTTCGACACCGGCGAGATCGCCGAACGTCTCGTGAACGCGATGCTGCGGCAAATTTTTTCGGGCGGGGTTTTTCATGCGGACCCGCACCCCGGAAACTTGCTTGCGCTGCCTGACGGCAGGCTCGTCTTCATCGATTTCGGGATGGTCGGCCGGTTGAACTCGGAAATGCGGGATCATCTGTCTTCTTTGGTTATTTCCTTGATGCGGCGCAGCAACGAAGGGATGCTGCGGGCCATCTTGCGGATGGGGCTCCTGGAGGACAACGCCGATTTGGATATGCTGCGGCGCGATTTGCAGCGGCTGCATGACCGGTATTACGACATCCCGTTCTCGGAGATCAGCATCGGCGAGGCGTTGACGGACCTGTTTGCGACCGCCCAGCGGCACCATATCATTTTACCGCCGGATCTGCTTCTGCTCGGCAAGGCGCTGCTAACGGTGGAAGGCGTGGCGATCAGCCTTGATCCTCAGCTGAGCATTCTCGACTTGGCCGAGCCATTCGGCAAAAAGCTGCTTTTCGAGAAATTCGAGGCCCGGCGGCTCGGCAAACGGTTCGTCGGCGGCGTCTTCGATCTGGCTGACGCCCTGACCGGACTCCCGAAAGAAGTGAACCGCTTGCTGACCCTGCTCGGCAAGGGCAAGCTCAAATTGGAGATGAGCGTACCGGAAACGGAGCACATTCTGAAAAAGCTCGATCAAATCGGCAACCGCCTGTCTTTCAGCATCGTGTTGCTCGCCTTCAGCATTATCATGGTCGGTCTCATCATCGGCTCGTCGCTCACCCGGATGCCGACCGTCCTCTGGAACATTCCCGCAATCGAAATCGGCTTTATTGTCGCTGCTTTGATGGTCATTTGGCTGCTTTACTCGATCTTCCGTTCGGGAAGGTTTTAAATCGCCGGTATGCCTGAAGGCTGCCGGCTTTTTGCTGTTGGATAGCCCGATTCGCAAAAGTTCGGGATCCCTATGCAACAATTACCGTTCGTTTGACATCTATTCAAGTGGATAGAGTTTACGGCAAATGTTTGAGGTGCGGTATTTCGGGACAATCTCTGGTACAATAAGAAAGCCTGCCGAAGACGGGTGTCTTAATTAAAGTGGAAACTTACGGTGCGGCGCCAAGGATTCAAAGATTTTAGGGATAACTCCCTAATGCTCCTACAACTAACGAGGTGAATGTATTGACAAATTTTCAAAAAATGGGCTTGTCCAAAGCCGTTTTGCAAATATTGCAGGGACAAGGGATCGTAAACCCTACTCCGGTGCAGGAAAGAGCGATCCCCGAGCTTCTTGCCGGCGAGGATGTCATCGTCCAGGCGCAGACAGGGACCGGGAAGACGCTTGCGTTTTTGCTGCCGATTATCGAAAAAATCCGTGAGGGACGCCCGGAAGCACAGGCGCTGATCATTACCCCGACGCGGGAGCTGGCGATCCAGATTACGGCGGAAGCCCGTAAATTGGCGGCGGCGCGCGAAGGGATTTCCGTGTTGGCCGCCTACGGCGGACAGGACGTGGAGCGCCAGCTTCGCAAGCTGCAAAATGGCGCGCAGCTCGTGATCGGTACGCCGGGCCGGCTGCTCGACCATTTGCGCCGGGGGTCGCTGACGCTCGGCTCCGTCCGTATGCTGGTGCTGGACGAAGCGGATCAAATGCTGCATATGGGCTTTCTGGCCGAGGTGGAGGAGATTATCTCCCTCGTGCCGCGCAGCCGCCAGACGATGCTGTTTTCGGCAACGATGCCCGATAATGTGAAGCGGCTGGCCAAAGCCTATATGCAGCAGCCGCGCGATATCCGCATCGCGGCGGGAGACTCGCGCGTCACGCTGGACGCGATCCGGCAAATCGTCGTGGAATGCACGGACCGGACCAAGCAGAGCGCGCTCATCACGATGATCCGCCAGCATCGGCCGTATCTGGCAGTGATCTTTTGCCGCACGAAGCGGCGCGCCAGCATGCTGAACGAGGCGTTGCAATCGGCGGGCTTCGCTTCCGACGAACTGCACGGCGACCTGTCGCAGTCGAAGCGCGAGCAGGTGATGCGGGCTTTCCGTGACGCGAAGCTGGAGCTGCTGGTGGCGACGGATGTCGCCGCCCGCGGCATCGACGTGGAGGGCGTCACGCACGTGTTCAACTACGACATTCCGCAGGATGTCGATAGTTACATCCACCGGATCGGCCGGACGGGCCGGGCCGGGGAAAAAGGCGTCGCCGTGACGTTTGCGGCGCAGAAGGACATGGACGCGCTCCGCAATATCGAGCGCGGCATTTCCCGCCGGCTGGAACGCCGGCGGTACGACAATGGCGATGTGACCGCCATTGGTGCTGGGGGCGGCGCCAAGGCTTCCGCCGGCGCCGGACGGGACCGCTCCGCCGCGGGGGCGGCGGAGCGCGAGCACGGCCGGGCGCGGAGCGGCAGCGGCGCTGCCCGGCCCGGGAAGCGCCGCGGCGAGGACGCTGCGGCAGGCCGGCGGAAGCCCGGCCCGGCGGGCAATTCTCGCGGCGGCCAAGGCAGCGGTGCATCCGGCCGCGGCGGCGGTAAGGGCCAAGGCCGCGGGCAGGGAGGCAGACGCGGGCGCGGCCGTTCCTGACGGACGGCCGCAACGGTTAACCGATAGCAATTCGCGGAAGATCATTCAACTGGAGGAATCGACATGAAACAACGGAAAGGGCGGCGGGTTTTGCCGGTTGCGGTTATCCTGCTTATGTCAGTCTTTTTATTCACCGCTTGCGGCGGCAACAAGGCGAATGAGACGCAGGCGCCCGACCAGACAGGAACGGCGGGTAACGAAACGGCGGTCGAAACGAATGCCGGGGCCGGAACGGATTCCGGTTCGAATGCCGGAGCGGAGACCGGCGGGAATACCGGTTCGGCCAGCGACGATAATAACGGAACGAATCAGAATCCGGACGGAACAAGCGGCGGCAATGGCAACAATAGCGCCTCCACGGATCAGCCGGACCGGACGGCAGCCCAAAATGCGGAGAGCGTAGCGGTTCTGGTCAATAAGGAATTCGCTTTGCCGGACGATTATGAACCGGACGACCTGGTATATCCGGATGTTCGTTTCACCTTTAAGGATAAAATCGATAAGCGTAAAATGCGTAAGGAGGCGGCCGAGGCCCTGGAACAGTTGTTTGCGGGGGCGGAGAAGGACGGAATCTACCTTGCCGGCGTGTCCGCATACCGTTCGCACAGCACGCAGACTTCGCTTTTTAACCGGTACGTGGAAAGGGACGGCCTGGAAAAGGCAAAAACCTACAGTGCCGAACCTGGCCATAGCGAGCATGAAACCGGGCTTGCGATCGACGTATCGGGCAGCGACGGAAAATGCGCGGCCGAGGACTGCTTCGGAGGGACTCCGGAGGCGGAGTGGCTCGCGGATCACGCTTCGGACTACGGCTTTATTATTCGCTACCCGGATGGGAAGGAAGACATTACCGGATACAAATACGAGCCTTGGCATCTGCGTTACGTAGGTAAGGCGATTGCGGCGGATATCGCCGAGCGCGGGATTACGCTGGAAGAATATTATGATGCGGTTCCGGTTTCGGTAAACACCCCATAAACAGGCTACTCCTCCTTCAGCTGATTCATGGCACTTCCGGACGGGTTATGTAGTAACGAACTCCATAACGACCTGAAGGAAGGTGGAACCGACATGTCGGAACATAATCATGTGGTGAACAAGGATGGAGAAATGTCGTTGGGCAAAGTGGAAGACGCCTTGAACCGGATCGACGACGAACGGAAGGCGGAGATTTTGAGCAGCTTTGGCCATTTTAAAAAGTATCTCGCCGAGCGGATCGAGCTTGCCGAGAGTATCGGAATGAGCGAGGAACTGATGGCGAAGGCCGCCGAAAAAATCGCCGGTTACCTGGCAGCCAAGGAAGAGCCCCGGGGCCCCGAGGAAAAGCTGCTTCAAGAATTGTGGCTTGCCGGGAACCAGGAGCAGCGCCACGCGCTGGCCCATATGCTGGTTCGCGTAGTAAAGGGCGGAAATTAATCGAATAGACGTGTTATTTTTATGAAGAGCGCCCAAATGAGGCGCTCTTTGCTTGGTTTGGAGAGAAGTTCTTGTTGACAAGTGATAATGATTATCAGTATCTTTAATGAAGAAGAGATGAAGATGACAGAACTTGGAGATAGCAAGCCAATGAGATAGAAGGAAAGGAAGATGGCTATGGCCTCATTGAAGACATCCCATTTAGATATCGCTTACGAGGATCGGCTGATTGTCCAGGATCTGAATATTTCGATACCGCAAGGAAAAATTACCGCTCTTGTGGGCGCAAACGGTTGTGGGAAATCGACCATTTTGAAAACGATGTCCCGGATATTGCAGCCAAAAGAGGGAACCGTGCTCCTCGACGGCAAGTCGATCCATAAGCAGTCCACCCGGGAAGTCGCCAAACAGCTCGCGATTTTGCCGCAGAATCCGACCGCGCCGGAAGGATTGACCGTGTACGAGCTGGTGTCCTATGGCCGTTTTCCGCATCAGAAAGGTTTTGGCGGGCTGAAAGCGGAGGATCGCAAGATCGTCGAATGGGCGATTGAGGCTACCCGGATGGGCGAATTCAGCGATCGCGCGCTCGAGCAGCTTTCCGGAGGACAACGCCAACGTGCCTGGATCGCGATGGCTCTGGCCCAGGAAACGGACATTTTGTTCCTTGACGAACCGACGACGTTCCTTGATATGGCCCACCAATTGGAAGTATTGCAACTCTTGGAGGAACTGAACGCCGAATCCGGGCGGACGATCGTCATGGTCGTTCATGACTTGAACCATGCCGCCAGATATGCGCACCATATGATCGCTATCAAGAAGGGGCAGGCAGTGGCTGTCGGAGCGCCGGAAGAAGTCGTTACCTCCGAAGTGCTTCGGGAAGTATTCGGCATCGAAGCCGATATCGTGACCGATCCGCGCAGCGGAGTGCCGCTTTGCCTCCCGTATGAGCTTTACCGGGCTGCCACCGAGGGCAAGGTTCGCCCCGTCAAAAAGGGTGACCAAGCGCAGAAACTGGCTTCGCTCCTGTAAAACGGTTTACCGGGAATACAAGGAAGGCATCAGGAGGGGACAGGAATGCATTTAGATTTTGATGTGCTTGACAGAGCGCTTTCGATTGTAACGGAACCCAGATCGAACGCGATGTTCACGATCCAGGCGGATCAGCTGCCGGATCGTGAACCTGCGGAACGGCTCCTCACCGTCTACCAGGAACAAATTAAGGGGCAGGACATCCAGGTGGCGGCCACGTATTACGCGGCTTGCTGGCGCGTGATTCCTGCCGCCTTGCTTTATATGGTGGCGAGTTGCGAAGGAGGCGCGGACTTTTCGCTTGCCAATCTTACGGTTCAGATCGATGTTGTTAATGACTATCCGCGCTTTTACTTTGTGCTGAACGACTCTTTTGTGAAGCCATGGCCCGAGAAGGCCGGACTTCCCGTTTGGCGGCGTGAAGTGCTGGGCGGTCTCGTACGGGATACGCTCCGGCCCGTCATGGAGACGGCCTCGGAAATTTCCGGTTTGCCGGTTGGGCAGCTGTGGGGGCAAATGCCGCTGGGCGTGGAATTTTATCTCGATTACATCGCCGATCAGCTGGGGATGCCGGACCTTAAGGAACCGATGAGGGAGCAGTTCGAATATTTCTCCGCGATTCTGGAGCCAGAATGGTTCGGATTGAAACGGAATCCTTTCAACGTCAAAAAGATTTGGCTCGACGACCCGTACCGTCCGGGCGAACAGACGCGGATGAAACCGACTTGTTGCCTGGCCTACCGGACCGATACCGGACACGGATATTGCTATGGCTGTCCGAAGCTATCGAAGGCGGAACGGGAAGAGAAGCGCCGTGAAATCATCGCTGCCGCCCAGGCGGGGAAGAGATAGCGATTTTTTTTTACATAAATTACAGCGGTGCGAGACCATCCTCCATCCTTGAAATAAAACGCAAAACCGGCTTGACCCGAGTTGGATTCGGTGTCGGGCCGTTTTTTTTTTTTTTTTTGCGTTGAACAGCATTCAAACCTTGGTGGCGGTTGGATTTTATCCAACGAAGCAGGGGGATATGGCTTGTTTTAAAGCGCTTGGTTGGAAATTATCCAATGAAATTGCAGGATTCATCCCGAATGATTGACTCTGCACGCCTTTAGGTTGGAAATTGTCCAATCAACGTCTCATCCGGTGGGTTAAATCGGCATTTGGTTGGATATTTTCCAACGGGCAAAAAGGAAGACAGAGACCGACGGCGTTTTTTAGAATCGCGGTTATTTTTCAGGCAGTACGAGACAATAAAGGGGGATCATCATCAACCTCGAGAAATACTTAAAATTGTGAATAATTTAAGAACGACGGATTTACCTCTTGCAATGTGAAAAATGTCACACTATAATAAGATCATAAGGTGAACAAATTCACAAACACATCGTTTATAAAGTGACTAATTTCACAAATAATACCCCGAATTGTTACAGATACAGTACAAGGGGATATGAGGAGGAAGAAATCATGAAAGTAGCAGTTATCGGATGTACCCATGCAGGAACGGCAGCCATTGTTAATACAGCAAAGCTTTACCCCGAAGCGGAAATTACGGTTTATGAGCGCAATGACAATATCTCTTTTCTGTCGTGCGGGATCGCCCTTTACGTTGGCGGCATGGTGAAGGATCCCCAAGGTTTGTTCTATTCGTCGCCCGCGCAGCTTGCCGAGCTCGGCGTCAACACCAAGATGCGGCATGAGGTGACCGCGGTGGACACCAAGGCCAAAACATTGCGGGCCCGCAACCTGGAGACCGGAGAGGAGTTTGGCGATACGTTCGACAAGCTGGTCGTAACGACGGGCTCGTGGCCGATCGTTCCGAAATTCGAAGGCATCGAGCTGGATAATATTTTGCTTTCGAAAAACTTCAACCATTCGAACACGATCATCGAAAAAGCGGAGCAGGCCAAAAACATCGTGGTCGTGGGCGCCGGTTACATCGGCGTAGAATTGGTCGAAGCCTTCCAGCTGAACGGCAAGCAGGTGACGCTGATCGACGCGGAGGACCGCATTTTGAGCAAATATCTCGATGCCGAGTATACCGATAAAATCGAAGAATCGTTGAAAGACCACGGAATCCGGCTCGCCTTGGGCGAGAAAGTTACAAAATTCACAGGCGAGGAGGGCAAAGTGCGCCAAGTCGTCACCGACCGCGGCCAATACGATGCGGATCTGGTGATCATGTGCATCGGCTTCCGTCCGAACACCGGTCTGTTGAAGGGGCAAGTCGACATGTTGGATAACGGCGCGATCATCGTAGATGAATACATGCGGACCAGCACGCCGGACGTGTATGCGGCAGGCGACAGCTGCGCGGTATTTTACAACCCGACGAAAAAGCATGCCTACATTCCGCTCGCAACCAACGCGGTTCGGATGGGCACCCTGGTTGCCCGCAACCTGGTCGCGCCAACGGTGAGATATATGGGGACGCAAGGCACATCGGGAATCAAAATTTACGAGGACAATATTGCCGGAACGGGCATGACCGAAGTTGCGGCCAAGGACGCGGGCATCGAAGCCGAAGCCGTGATGATCACGGACAACTATCGTCCCGAATTTATGCCGACGCATGAACCCGTGATGCTGAAGGTCGTATATGAAAAAGCGACCCGCCGTATTCTCGGCGCTCAAATCATGTCGAAGGTCGACTTGACCCAGTCGATCAACACGATTTCGGTGTGCATTCAAAACGGCATGAAGATGGAGGAACTGGCGTTTGTCGACTTCTTCTTCCAACCGCACTACAACAAGCCGTGGAACTTCCTGAACAGCGCCGGTCTCGGTGCACTCCCGGAAGTTCCGGCACGGGAAACGGTGAACGCTTAAAAAGCGAAAAGAATGCAGGTCATGATAAGCCCCGCGGATTCTCGGATCTGTCGGGGCATCATGATGTAGCCATGGAATCTTTTTTTGTGAATGAATTCACGATTATCCATCCATTTCGTGACGAATGTTACTTAACGATCCTCCGGGGCCAGGTACAATAAGGGTCGGAAACCTCATGATCATCAACAAGTCAAAAGGGGAAATGTTCGATGGCTTACAATAAACCGGATCAAATTGCTAAAGTGACGGTCGAAATGGGGATCAAAAAGGCGCATAATCCTTTGCTTACGGTGCTGGTGCTCGGTTTTTTGGGCGGGGCGTTCATCGCCCTCGGCTTTTTGCTGGATATTCGGGTCATTGCCGGCGCGCCCAAGGAATGGGGCAGCTTCGCGAATTTTATCGGCGCGGCGGTGTTCCCGATCGGGCTGATTCTCGTGCTGCTCGCGGGAGGGGAACTGCTCACCGGGAACATGATGGCGGTGCCGCTATCCCGGATGGCCAAGAAAATTACCACCGGCGAGATGTGCAAAAATTTGGTGCTTATTACGCTCAGCAACTTTATCGGCGCACTGTTTGTCGCGTATTTTTTCGGCCATGTCGCCGGTTTGACCTCAAGCGGGGTTTACCTCGAGAAGCTGGTCGATATGGCGGGACACAAGCTGGATGACGGCTTCGTGCAGGCGTTCGTTTCGGGGATCGGCTGCAACTGGCTGGTGGCACTGGCCGTTTGGCTCTCCTACGGGGCGGATAATATGAGCGGAAAAATACTCGGCATCTGGTTCCCGACGATGGCATTTGTCGCGATCGGATTCCAGCACGTGGTGGCCAATATGTTTTTGATTCCGGCAGCCATCTTTGAAGGTTATTATTCTTGGGGCGAATACCTGCGAAATTTCGTGCCGGTCTGGCTGGGTAACTTGGCGGGCGGCGCGCTGTTCGTGGCCGGAGCCTACTGGACCGCTTATTTGAAAGACGGCGGAGTTAAGCCTCAGGCGGCCGATGACGGGATAAAAAAAGGGCAGTCTACGACGGAAGCTTCCTCCGTAGCGGCCGGTAAGCATGCTTAATATGGAGTAGTAAAGAAAATCGGTCAGTCCTTCCGTGCCGGGGGATTGGCCGTTTTTTTTTGCAACGGAGGGTTCCAGCTTCATGTTTTCTAGTAGACACCGCCCCGCCTTTTTCCTAAGATTAAAGAACCGGATGTTTACGAGAGTGGGTGGAGTACTGTGAACAAAAACATGATCGACGAGCAAAACGGCGTCTTCCCCGCGGTCTGTCCGCTGGATTGTCCGGATACGTGCGGTTTGCTCTTGCATAAAGAAAACGGAAAAATCGTCAAGGTGACCGGAAACCCGGATCATCCGATTACGAAAGGCGCAATCTGCAATAAGGTGCGAAATATGGCCGAGCGGGTGTACCACCCGGAACGGGTGCTGTACCCGATGCGGCGTGTCGGAGCCAAGGGCGAGGGGAAATTCGAACGAATCAGCTGGGACGAGGCGATTGCGGAAATTTCCGGACGGTATCGTTCGTTGATTCAGGAACATGGGCCGGAAAGCATTCTGCCTTATAATTTTTACGGCAACATGGGAATTCTCAGCGTCGAAGGGATGGACCGGCGCTTTTTCAACCGGCTCGGGGCGTCCAAGCTGCAGCGGTCCATTTGCACCGCGGCGGGGAATGTCGGCTGGAGTTATACGATGGGCTTCGGCGGCGGCACAAGTCCGGAAGAGACGGTGAATGCCAAGCTCATCATCGTGTGGGGCGGCAACCTGGTCAGCACGAACATGCACCAGATCGCCTTGATCGAGCAAGCGAGAAAACAGGGCACGAAGCTGGTCGTCATCGACGTTCATCGCAACCGGACCGGGCAGCGGGCCGACTGGTTCATTCCGCTGTACCCGGGAACGGATGCGGCGCTCGCGCTTGGGATGATGCATGTGCTGTTCGAGCGCGGGCTGGCGGACGAAGCCTTCTTGGAACGCTATACGGTCGGCCATGAGGAACTGCGCGAGCACGTGAAGGAATATACGCCGGAGCGGGTATCGAAGATTACCGGCGTACCTGCGGATGACATCGTGAACCTGGCCGTCATGTACGGGGAAACGTCCCCGGCTTATATCCACATGGGGAACGGGCTGCAGCACCATGACAACGGGGGAATGGCGATCCGCACGATCAGCTGCCTGCCCGCCTTGACGGGCCAGTGGCTCGTACCGGGCGGCGGGGCGTTCAAGTCGAACGGCGCCTACGGCGAGATGAATACGGACGCACTGGAACGTCCGGAGTTAAGAGCCAATCCGAACATCCGGACGATCAACATGAACCGGATCGGCGAGGCGCTGACGAGCCTGGAGCCGAAAATCCGCGCGATGTTCGTCTATTGCGCGAATCCGGCCGTCGTGGCTCCGGATACGAACAAGGTCGAACAAGGGCTGGCCCGGGAAGACTTGTTTACGGTCGTGCATGATCTTTTTATCACCGATACGGCGAAATATGCGGATATCGTGCTTCCGGCGACCTCAACATTTGAAAATACGGATATCTATGCATCCTATTGGCATCATTACGTCCAATTGCAGGAACCGGTCATTCCGCGGCGGGGCGAAAGCAAAAGCAATGTGGAAGTATTCCGCCTGCTCGCGGAGGCGATGGGCTTTGAGGAAGAGGCGTTCCGCGATACGGAAGAAGACATGATCCGGCAAGGGCTGAACTACCCTGACAACCCGTATTTGAACGGAATTACCCTGGAGGGATTGAAGGAGCACCGTTTTCTCAAGCTGGATATGAGCCATAAGCGGGAATATCTGGAGAGATTGACCACGCCTTCGGGCAAAATCGAACTGTACTCGGCGCGTATGGCCGAGGCGGGGCTTCCGCCGCTTCCGACGTTTATGCCGCTGCAAGAAGGCTATGACGGAGAGAATCGGCCGGCGGGGGACGCCGCTTATCCGCTGATGTTCATTTCGCCGCCGAATCACAGCTTCCTGAATTCGACTTTTGCCAATGTGGAGAAATTGACGGCCTTGGAGAAGGAGCCTCTGCTGCAAATTCATCCGGAGGACGCCATGGTACGCAACATCCAGGACGGAGACGAGGTCGTCGTCCGGAATGATCGGGGAAGCTACCGGCTCAAAGCGAACGTTACCGATAAAATGCTGCCGGGCACGGTCGTCAGCCAAGGGCTCTGGTGGGAGAAGGGCGGCAAGCGCCGCCGGGCCAATGCCCTGACCTCCGACCGGTTGGCGGATATGGGCGGCGGCGCGGTCTTTTTCTCCACCGTCGTCGAGGTAAAGCGTCAATAAATGTACTTGCCGAAAGCGGACTTTTTGAGTAATACTATTGTAATCTGGGCCACAAATATTTGCTGATGCGACAGTGCGTTTTTTTGGTGATGTAGGGAGCCCCTCGGGGCTCTCTTTGTATTTTAGATGCACAGTGTACATATCGGAATAATAAAAATAGGGCTTGCAGAGGGGGAGAGATCTGGGATGAAATGGTTGCAGTCCTATCCGCGGGAAGTGAAAGTGTTTCTTGTCGCCAGCTTGATCAGTTCGGCGGGAGGGTCGTTAATGTGGCCGTTGATCACGATGTTCGTGTTCAAGGTACTGGGCCGGAACGTGACGGATGCCGGTCTCGTGATTTTGATCATGTCGGTCGGCGGCATTGTCGGACAAGTCCTCGGTGGCTCGTTGTATCATAAGCTCGGGGTTAAAAAGCTTATCGTCGGCGGCGTTGGCCTGAATGCGCTGTTCCTGTTATTGCTGCCCTACGGCAGCGGAAACTGGCCGGTGTTTATGGCGCTGATGGGCGTGATCGGCTTTTTTAACGCCCTTTCCATGCCTGCCATTCAGGCGTTTATCGGCTTTCGTTTTGCCGAGCGGCGCGGGGAACTGTTTAATGTCATTTACGTCGCGAACAACATCGGCGTGGCGCTCGGGACGGGTCTCAGCGGATTCCTCGCCCGTATTTCCTATGATATGAGCTTTATTTTAAACGGATTGGTTTCGGCGGGATTTGCCGTTTTTTTCTGGATTTATTTGAACAAAGTTCAAAAAAGCGAAGGCGACTTTAAGCTGGGGAAACCGAAAAACGATACGGAAAAACAGCAAAGTTGGAAATTGCTTGGAAGATATAAAGTGTATCTGTTCATGGGAGTCGGTTCGTTTTTTCTCTGGCTCGGCAATTGCATCTGGAATAACGGGGTTTCGCCTTATACCATTTCCAAAGGGATGCCGGAATGGAACTATAGCATATTGTGGACGCTCAACGGAGTTCTGATCTTTGTGGGCCAGCCGTTTATTCTCTGGATCAAGCGGATGTTCGCAAAATCGGAGGAGGCGCAGTTGACGGCCAGCGCGGTATTTTATATGCTCGGCTATATTATGATTCTCGGGTTCCACAATTATCCGAGCATGGTGCTTGCCATGGTGCTCATTACATTCGGCGAAATGCTGATTTCGCCGGCGATTCCTTCGTTTATTTCGGAACGGACAGGCAAGTCGGCCCCCTTCTATTTGGGCGTAGTCGGCGGTATGGGAGCCGCGGGAAGAGTGGTCGGCCCGTATGCGATGGGTGTCCTTTTCGACTGGAACGGACTGACTCCGGTTGCTTGGCTGGCGGTAGGAATCGCTCTTCTGTCGGTGATCTCTTTTATCATTCATGCCCGGCTTAACCGGGAGAACGTACGGGGACTGGTGGAGGCGGATCAGATCCATTAATTTTGGGTTTTAGGAAAGGAAGCGGGTTTGTTATGACAGATTCGGTATTGGTCAGATTGTCGCAAATGCGGGATGCGGGAGAGTTGATGGAGCTGGATGCTCTCGCATGGGATGAGCTTACGACCCCCGCAGGGCTGCTGCACTGGGAATCCCGTGAACAGTATTTGCAGAAATGCCCGCCGGGAAGCCAGCTTGTAGCGGTCATCGGCGAAACAGTGTGCGGATATTTGGGTTTTGGCCATCCGACTCCGCTGGACAGCAACAGGCATGTATATGAGATTAACATCGCCATTCATCCGGCATATCAGAGACGAGGCATCGGACGCAGGCTGATGGAGGCCGTCAAGCAGCTTGCCGCGGAACACGGAGTCCGCAAGCTGTCTTTGCGCGTGCTGGCAAGCAATCCGTCGGCGATCGCATTTTACAGAAGCTGCGGGTTTGAGGAGCAGGGGCGGCTGGTTGAAGAATTTTTGTTGAACGGCGTTTATGTGGACGATATTCTGATGTGGTGTCCGGTGGACGCGCCATTGAACATTTAACGAGATATCGGTATATTTAGAAGAAGAAAAAAGGGATTATATAAGATGACCCGCATTTATATAAGTAAAGCTAAATAATGAGATGCAGGCAAGGGAGTAAAATGATTCCCAGCGATCGTAGGCATATTTTACGTACTTGCCCACATATCCATTTCAATTGCTCGACTTATCTGATTCAAGGTTCAACTTATATAGTACAGACCGAGATCCTGAACGGAAAGGTTGATCATCGTGGAGAACCATAACCAAAGCAGTACCCCACCCAATTTTATCAAAAACATTATCAACGAAGATCTGCAGAGCGGTAAAGTAGATAAGGTCGTAACCCGGTTCCCGCCGGAACCGAACGGATATTTGCATATCGGCCATGCCAAGGCCATCTGGATCAATTTCACTCTGGCCGACGAGTTTGGCGGACGGACGAACCTGCGGTTCGACGACACGAACCCGGTAAAAGAGGATGTCGAATACGTCAACTCCATCAAGGAGGACGTGAAATGGCTCGGATTCGAATGGGAGGAGCTCCGTTTCGCTTCCGATTATTTTGAGGAAATGTATGAGCGTGCCCTGATCCTAATTAAAAAAGGAAAAGCGTATGTGGATGATCTCAGCGCCGACCAAATTCGCGAAACGCGGGGAACCCTGACCGAGCCGGGCCAAAACAGCCCGTACCGGGACCGTTCGGTAGAAGAGAACCTGGACCTGTTCGCAAGAATGCGCGCAGGGGAATTCAAGGACGGCGAGAAGGTGCTTCGCGCCAAAATCGACATGGCGTCTCCGAACATCAACTTGCGCGACCCGGTTATTTACCGCATCGTGCATGCAACTCATCACAACACGGGGGACAAGTGGTGCATCTACCCGATGTACACGTTCGCCCATCCGTTGGAGGACGCCATCGAGGGCGTAACCCACTCGCTTTGCTCCACGGAGTTCGAAGATCAACGACCGTTCTATGACTGGGTCATTGCCGAGACGGAAATGCCTTCCGTACCGCATCAGTATGAATTCGGCCGTCTAAACCTGGAGCAAACCGTGACGAGCAAGCGGAAGCTGAAAATGCTCGTCGACGAAGGCGTTGTGGACGGCTGGGACGATCCGCGCATGCCGACGATTTCCGGCCTTCGCCGCCGGGGGTATACACCGGAAGCGATCAAGGCGTTCGTGTACGAGACGGGGATTTCCAAGGCTTACGGTTCCATCGACGTGAAAATGCTGGAGCATTTTATCCGCGAGGACCTCAAGCTGAAGGCACCGCGCACGATGGCGGTCGTCGACCCGCTGAAGGTGGTCATCACGAACTATCCGGAAGGGCAGACCGAGTTGTTGGAGGCCGAAAACAACAGTGAGAACGAGGAGATGGGCAGCCGTCAAATTCCGTTTTCGCGCGAAATCTACATCGAGCGGGATGACTTTATGGAGAACCCGCCGAGCAAGTATTTCCGCTTGTTCCCGGGCAACGAAGTCCGGCTTAAACATGCATATTTCATTAAATGCAACGATGTAATCAAGGACGAAAACGGCAATGTGGTGGAGATTCACTGCACCTATGATCCCGAAACCAAGAGCGGCAGCGGGTTTACGGGCCGTAAGGTGAAGGGAACGATTCATTGGGTCGAAGCGAGCCAGGCGGTACCGGCCGAATTCCGGCTGTACGAGCCGCTGATTCTGGATGAAGACGAAGAGGAAAACGGAGAAGAAAAGACGTTCCTCGAACGGGTCAATCCGAACTCGCTGACGGTCATGCACGGTTATGTGGAGCCTGGGATGAAGGATGCGAAGCCGCAGGACAAATTCCAGTTTTTCCGCCACGGTTATTTCAATGTCGATCCGAAATATTCGAAACCGGGCCATCCGGTGTTCAATCTGATCGTTTCGCTGAAAAGCTCTTTCCAGTTGCCGAAGTAAGTTTAATGTTATGCAAAAAAGCCATATTCAGCCGAGGCTGAGTATGGCTTTTTTTAATGTATAGGCCAGCATTCTTCTTATACCGTACTCCGCTCGATCAGCCGAAAAGGGAGCTCCTCCCTCCTCCGGCCTTTTCCGGGATCGCGGATTTGTTCATAAACGGCCTCGAATGCCCGGATTCCGATATCGGACAGCCGATTATCGATCGTCGTGATGCCGAACATTTCGGAAATCGGCTGATTGTCAAAGCCGACGATGGCAATATCGTCGGGGATGCGAAGACCTCGTTCGCGGGCGGCGACCAGACATCCCGCAGCGACTTCGTCGCCGTTGATCAGGAGCGCGCTGGGCCGTTCGTTCATCCCGAGCAGCCAGTCGGCGATGACCCTGCCGTCACGGATTTCGGTGCACCCGTCAAGCATCCATTCCTCGCGTCCCCGTCCTCCCAACTCTCGAAGCGTGTCCTTGTATGCATTCCTTCGCCTGAGGCTGTTCTGGCTGTTCTTGCGGTTTAGCGTGAAACCGATATCCCGGTGTCCCTTTTTCCACAAATAAAGGATTGCTTTTCGGAAGGCGGCATAATGATCAAAAAACACTGACGACAACGGAAGATCCCCCGCATCTTCGCACAAGACGATAGGCCCATATTCCGCATAGGACCCGATCTGATTTAGCGGCAGGGAACGGGAACAAATAATAACCCCGTCGATCTGCTTATTGCGGAGCATCCTCAGAACCTTCATTTCCTCTTCGGGGCGATACCCGGTCTGGCAAAGCATGAGCTGATAATTGTGCCGAAGCGCTCCCTCGGCGATTCCTTCCATCAGCTGGGCGAAATAGGCGTAGTTGATTTGCGGGAGGATCACCCCCACCGTTTCCGTTGTTCCTTTGATCAGATGAACGGCGTTCATATTGCGGGCGTACTGCAATTGCTCCATTGCTTTTTCAACGGCTCGCCGCTTGGCTTCGCTGACGTAAGGATGTCCGTTCAGCACCCGGGAAACGGTCGCGACGGATACGCCGGCGGCCCTGGCAATCTCTTTGATGTTCGCCAATCACAAGCCCTCCTCCAAAAAAATACAAAACTTTTTGAAAAGCTTGCTCTGTAATGCATTTCATAGTGTAAACTGAAGGAGAGCGTTCAACAAGTCGCCACGTTGATTCGTTGAATCGCCACACGAGAGCCCGGCAGCGGCGGCGTTACCACTCGCGTAAAGCGAATGGGCGTGACGCCGCCCGGGTTCTTATTTGTTTTTTAAAAGACAATTAAGGCTCTTCTTTGATTGCCATAGCCGGCGAATAACCGTGCTTGCGGAAGAAATGCCACATGAGGGCGAAGCCGAATGCACCGGCAAAGGTGAGGGTGACCCCCGTCTTGTACATCGCGACAGGGCCGAAGTTATGGAAGATCCATCCCCCGAAAAAACCTGCGATAACGCCTGCCGCCCCGCTAAGCATGAAGGTGAACACGGCCTGTCCGGAAGACCGGAGCGGCCTAGGCAGAAACAGGGTGGTCAGCCGGGTGCCGACGAAGAAGAAGCCGCCGAAGGTGACGGCGTGAAGCACCTGGATCAGTATAACCTGAAGCGGGGAAGTCGCCTCGGCCATCAAATACCAACGCAGGGCAAACAACAGGCTCACTATGGTAAGGCATCCCATCAAATAGGACATTTTCCGTTTTAAAAATCGATTAAGCAGCATAAAGGCAAGCACTTCAAAAATGGTCGAAAGAAATACCGCGCCGCCGACCTGCAGTCGCGATCCGCCCAAGTCGGTAATAAATAGCGGCATAAATATCCCGTTAATGGAGTTTGGGATGGACACCAATGCACCAAACAGGACAAACGCAATAAAATATTTATTTTGCAGCGTTCTGCGAATTTCCTGACCCGTGATCCAGGGCGTACTCGTCGTAAAATTCACCGGTGGCAGAAGCAGGGCGCAGCCGATGCCGAACATCAGCATGATGCTGAAGACGAGCGAGATTCCGTTCTCCCCGACATGGTCGATGATCGGCCCTGCGGCGAGGGCGACGAACGTCCAGCCCAGAGAACCCCAGAACCGGTACGCGCGGAATTTCCGGCCGTTATTTTCCAGGTAGCCCAGCGTGAGCGTATTGGTCTGAGCCAGCAACGGGCTCTGGAAAAAGAACAGCAGAATCATCGACAAATACAGCATGTGGAAGGTATTTACCTTAAACACGAGATGGCCCATGACCAGAAGTCCGATCATCATGGCAAGAAGCACGGTGCGGGAGTTTTGCCCCCGGTCGCCCAGATGTCTCCATAACGGGTGAGCGAGTAAGGAAATCAGGGGCCCGATCGCCATCAGACTGCCGATTTCGAGTTTGTCCATACCGATATCTTGCAAGTATAATTGAAAAAAGGCGGAAAAGATCACCAAGGTTCCGTAAATCAAAAAGTTAAGCAGCCCCAGGGGCCATTTATAATCAAAAGAGGATTGGGATTTGTCAGGCAAGCTCGCCATTCCTTTCAATGGGGTTGACTACGTTCTCAATGTAACACATTAATGAAAAGGGATACAAACCAGCTTCTTATTGATTTTCCATTGTTTGTATATGAGGATGTGTATTCGATGAAAATAACAGCAATCATACTCGCCGGAGGGCGGTCGACCCGGATGGGGCGCAACAAGGCGCTGCTGCCGGTAGGGGGAGTACCGGTCATTGAACGTTTGGTGCGGGAGCTGGACGGCGTCGCCGACCGGATTCTGATTGCCGGGGGCGGCCACGCCGAAGCATACCGCTACCTGGGGCTGGAGACGGTGCAAGATGCGTTTCCGAATTCCGGACCGCTGGCGGGGCTTCACGCCGGCCTGGCCGCCGCGAGAACGCCGTGGGTGCTTGCGGTGGCTTGCGACATGCCGTTTGTGAGCCGGGGCGCGTTCCGTTGGTTGGCCGAGCGGACGCGGCTTATGGAGGTCGCCGGTTCAATCGGCGATCCGGTTGCCGACCTTGAAGCAGTCATCCCATCCCTCGAAGGTCGCGTTCAACCGCTGTTGGCCGCTTACCGCCGGAGCGTGCTTCCCGGCCTGGAGCGGGAGCTTGCGGGCGGCAACCTGAAGATGACCCGCTGGGTGGAAGGCCTCAAGGCGGAATACGTGGATGGCGCAGAGTTGGCGGAAGCCGCCGGCATGCCGCCGGAGCGGCTCCCCTTCAACATGAATCGGCCGGGAGATGTCGAACAGGCGGAGGCATGGCTTAAGCCGCCCCTTTAAAGGCAATAGTCAAGGTTTGCCAATTTGTCAAAAACTCGACGTTAAGCGCTTTCATTTTAGTATATAATGGGAAGTGAAGATACATGATCCCCCTTAATCATGTGTCGGTATATATGATATGGATGATTTCCGCGTTGAAGGAAGTCATCTTTTTTTAAAGGACGAATACACATGTGTACTACCAGTCAGATAGGGAGATGACCTTTATGACTATGCTGTTTAAGGAGCCTGTTCGGATATCGGGTCAACAGGCGCGCTGGATGGAGACGAGAGGATGGGTTTACCAGCTGCTGGCGGAATTTTTTAGCCGTCCGCCGCGGGTGTCGCTGATTGCGCATTGGCGTAGACAAGTGGAACTGAAACAAATCATTCCGGTAAGTGAAGGCGGCAAGAAAATAAAAAGTTATTTGGAGACGATTCCCGAAGCGGATTTCCGGCGCGTGTGCCTTGGGGAAGCCGAAGAATACCGCCGTTTATTTTCGGGGCAAAGCAGGGTGCTTACGTCCTGCGAAAGCTTGTTCCGTGCCAAGGACGAGGGTGTGGATGCATTCTCCTGCCTATCGGACATCCGTCAGACCTATATGGAACGAGGCGTGGTTTTCAATAAGATCTCCGGCGAGTGCGACGATCATATTGCACTGGAGCTGGAGTTTATGGCAGTGCTGGGCGAGGAAACGTTATGCAAAGCCGGACTGCCGGATAGCTGCATGGAGCTGGCGGAAGCACAGATCAGGTTCCTGGAATCCCATCTCATGCAATGGGCTCCCCGTTTTGCTTCCGAACTGGCCGATGCGACATCAAGTCCGCTTTACGCCGGACTTGCGGAGCTGCTTGTGGAGTTCCTTGCCATGGACCTGGAGCATCTCCGGGAGCTGAGTAAGCTGATATCATGAAAAAACGCGAGTGCCGGGGCTTGGCTTGCCCTTGGCATCTCGCGTTTTGATTTTAGAAGGAATTTTCTTAGAATTCCGCGTCGTGAGCCTGAAGATCGCGACGGCGGAATTTCGCCAGGAATTCGTATACGATCGGTACGATGACCAGCGTCAGCAAGGTGGAGCTGATCAAGCCGCCGATTACGGTAATCCCGAGACCCTTGGAGATCATCCCCGAGCTTTGCTCCCAACCCATGACGAGAGGCAGCAGGGCGCCGATCGTTGCGATCGCCGTCATCAGGATCGGACGTAGCCGCGTTGCGCCGGCTTCAAGCAGGGCTTCACGCGTAGATAAGCCTTCGCGTTCCTTGTGAATGACCCGGTCGATAAGCACGATCGCGTTGGTGACGACGATCCCGATCAACATGAGAATACCCATCAGGGCCGAAACATCCAACGGCTGTCCTCCGATGAGAAGGCCGACCATCGCTCCGATGATGATAAACGGCAAGGAGAACAGGATCGCAAACGGTGCAAGACCGCCGCCGAACGTAACGACGAGCACGAAGTAAACGATCGCGACGGCCGCGGCCATCGCCAGGAACAACTGGCCGAACGTTTCGTTGATTTGCTCGGTGACGCCGCCGAATTTAACGGTCACGCCTTCCGGCAAGTCCATTCCGTCGATTTTGTCCTGGATGGAGTTGGACGCTTTTTGAACGTCGTTACCGAGAATGTTTGCGCTCACCTCA
The DNA here is from genome assembly GCF_051307165.1 of Paenibacillus salivarius. NCBI lineage: Bacteria > Bacillati > Bacillota > Bacilli > Caryophanales > Paenibacillaceae > Paenibacillus > Paenibacillus salivarius. The sequence goes on along the minus strand of NZ_CP195592.1, from coordinate 5,150,456 downwards.
ACAACCATCTTGCCGTCGATCCGCATAATGGAGTTCGGCGAAGTGCCTTCTTCCACCTTGGCAATGTCTTTAATCGGCACTTGCAGGCCGAGCGGGGAAGTCAGCGTTTCGTTTTCGATGTCCTGAATGCTGGAGTAAGTGTTCTTTTCCGTTTCGATATAAACTTTGTAGGTCTTGCCGTCGACTTTCACCTCGGTAAGAACCGGGCGCTCCCGCGCAGGGCTTAACGCCATGACAAGCTGTCCCGGCGTAAGACCCAGGGAACTCAGCTTTTGCTGATCCGCTACCAATGTATACTGATCGTAAGCCGTGGATAGCGAGGTCTCTCCCTCTTCAAAGTTTTTCGTATCTTCCTGCACCCAAGTCAGAATCTGTTCGGATACCGGTTTGATCGTTTCCAGATCGTCGCCGAAGACGTTGACGCTAAGCGTGGAGCCGCCCAAGCCGCCGGTCATCAGCGCACTCATATCTCCCCATTCCCCTTCGGGAACCTGTTCTTCCAACCCGGTGAGCAGATCTTCCTTCACCTGGCTGAAATTTTTCGTATCTTCATCGTACATGACGTAGAACAGGGCGGAGTTGGAAGAGCCCATACCGCTTAGAGGGCCGCCGCCGCCGACGGAGTATTGAATGCTTTCAATGTCTTTTTGACCTAAAATGAAAGATTCGGCTTTTGCCATTTTTTCTTGAACGTCTTCCATGCGGTCCCCAGGTTCAGGAGAATAAGTAACCATCACATATTTCTCTTGCTGGTCCTCCGACAGGAAGCTGACGCCGACGAGCGGATATAATCCCACGCTTCCGACGAGCAGCAAAATCGCCAAACCGAAAGTAATTAATTTATGGGACAGCGTCCAGTTCAGCACGCGCTGATAGCCGCGGGCCATCCCTTTGGGCTTGCTGTCATGGTCGTGCTTCTTGCCCAGACTTTTACGGAACAACGTGTGAGCCAATGCCGGCACCAGAGTGACGGCGACGAGCAAGGAGGCGAGCAGGGCGAAAACCATAGTGTAAGCGAACGGTTTAAACAGTTCTCCCACCATGCCGCTGACGAACGCAAGCGGCAGGAAGACCGCAATCGTGACGATCGTCGAAGACATGATCGGGATGAACATTTCCCGCGTTGCCTCAATGATCAGCTTACCGCCTTTCAATTTCTCGCCGGTTAGCGACAAGCGGCGGTAAATGTTCTCGATAACGACGATCGAGTCGTCGACGACCCGCCCGATCGCAACGGTCAAGGCGCCGAGCGTCATCATGTTCAGGGTGATGTCCATTTGATTCAAAATCAGAATGGCAATCAGAAGCGAAAGCGGAATGGAAATGATGGAAATAATGGTAGAGCGGATATTCCGCAGGAACAGCAGAATGATCAGGATGGCGAACAACGCGCCGAACAATGCTTTGGACAGCATGGTATGAACGGATGCGGTGATCGGCTTGCCTTGATCAAGCATGACCGTCATATGAATGTTGCCGTATTCCTTTTCCAGCTCTTTGATCTTGTCTTTAACGAGATTGGTGACGTCAACCGTGTTGGCGTCGTTGTCCTTAACGATTTGGATGCCGATCGATTCCTCGCCGTTGGTACGGGAAATCGATTCCGCTTTACCGACGACTTCAATTTTGGCGATATCGCCGAGCTTCACGGTCGGAAGACCGGTCGGCATGGCGGCCATGCCGCCTTGGGCCGCGCCTGCGGCTCCTTGAGCACCCGCGGTACCCGCGGCACCTGCCGCGCCAGTTGCACCTTGGGCGCCTGCACCGCCGGTAACCGGAATCGCGAGGTTTTTCAGGTCGTCAACCGTCGTGACATTGCCGTCGACGACGACAGCCTTTTGGGCCTTTTCCATATCAAACAGGCCGAGTGGAACGCGCAAAGCCGAGGCTTGGACGATGCCTTGGACCGTCTCTTCGGTAAGTCCGAGTTGCTGCATCTTCGCTTCGTCGAAATTCAATTGAACTTCTTTGACGTATTGGCCGGAAGCCTGTACCGACGCTACGCCTTCAATGTCTTCCAGCTCGGGAATGACACTGTTCTCGACGGTCCGGGTCAATGCTTCGAGATCATCGCCCTCTTGGGACATACTGAGCGAGATGACCGGCATCGAGTTCAGGCTAAACCGGGTGATTTGCGGTTTCTGAGCATCCTCCGGCAGCGCCACATCATTCAACGCCTCCCGCACGGCCGCGGTAGCGTTGTCCAAATTGGTGCCGTAATCAAACTCGATAAACAGCGATGCGGCATTCTCCATGGAAGTGGAGGTAATGGTCTTCACTCCGTCTACGTTGTGCAGCCGCGTTTCCAACGGTTTGGTGATATCCTGAACGACGCCTTCCGGCGCGGCTCCCGGATAAACCGCAGTGACGCTGAGATAAGGGACATTGATATTCGGGATGGTCTCCTGTTTCATCGTCAAGCCGCTGTATAAGCCGACAACGGTGACGATGATGGTCAGGAGCCAGATCGCAAATTTATTGCGCAGGGAAAATTGAATTAGACTTTTCATCTGTCTGGTTACTTCTCCTCTCCAAAGTTTACGAATGATTCAAAAATATTTTTAACACTTTTTCCATTTCTTCCGCCCGGTCCTCAAGCTCGGGAATGGTTTTCACGATGGCAAGCATCCCAAGCAAAATGACCCGGCGCGGCCGGAGTTCCAAAATTTCTTCCTCCATGATCTCCAGAGCTTCGATCCCCTGACGGCGAATTTCCGGATCATCGACCCGGGATTCGAGCAGTTCCTTCAACTCCCTGATGGTCAGGAGGGGATGACGCTCGAGCGAACTCAAACAGTCGTTACCCGCACCCCAGCGGTTCAGCGCTTCTTCGCTGATCAGCGGTTCCGGGCGGCGGCTCAACATCCGCTCGGCCGCGACGTCCAGCAGATCGATCAGGTGGATGGCCATTCGATGGGTGCTGACGTTCATACCGGGATCGAACAAAATCCTTATGTACGTACCGAGCATTCCGTGAACAAGCAAGATCAAATCCGCGGAGTAAGGAGCGATTTCCTTGCCATAGACGTTTTCCATCACCTTTTTGCTGTAACGAAGCAGCCTGCCGTTATTGGTTCGAATGACTTCGGGCTCATGGTGCAAAGTCCCGCCACGGATCCAATCCCTGAACTGCATAAGCAAAAATTCGCGAAGCTCCAGCACCAAATCGAGCATGACCTCGACTTGCCTGATCATGCGGTCCCGCGGACTAAGCGACGGTTCGTTCTCGACCTGGAGCAAATGGTCTTGCAGCATTTGATAGCAGTATTCGAACAAATTCTGCTCAAGCTCTTCCTTTGATTTGAAATGGAGATAGAGGCTTCCTTTGGATACGCCGCACGCATCCGCGATTTCCTGCATCGAGGTGGCCGCGGTGCCTTTGGCCGCAAAAAGCTGCATGGCGGTTCGCAGAATAAGCGTTCTCTTATCACCGGATTTTACGGACATAACGATTCACCCTCCTTTCTGACCCGTAAGTTCTCAAACTGACCCGTCGGTCAAAACTGATTATATTACAAATCGAAATGCGAAACAAATATACCGGAGTCAGCGAGCTTCATGTAGAATGGAGATAGGAATACGCAGCAGCTATAGATAAGCAGAGACAGATAAGAGGGGTATATTCATGAGACGCGGACTGCAAATTATTTTAATCGCGGCCATCCTGGTTGCATTTTACTTTTTTGGATTCGGGGTTTTCGGCCATTTCGGGGGAACTCTGGTCAGTATTTTTCAGGTATTGACGGTCTTGACGATCGGACTGGCTATTTTTATGGAAAACCGGAACCCTTCCAGCACGATGGCTTGGATACTGGTTTTGGTGCTGTTGCCGGTCGTAGGTCTGCCGCTTTACTTCTTGCTGGGGCAAAACTATTTTAAGCGGCGCAAATTCAACAAGAAGGCGGAGGAGGACCGGAAAAGCTTTGAGCGTATCGACCATAACGGCAATATGATGCTGCCCCGCGACCTGTCGCACTTCACGCCGGGACAGCAGCGGCTGCTTCAATTGTCGCAGCGGATTGCCCGCACCCCGTTTTCCATGGCTTCGCGCACCCGCGTGCTTACCAACGGGGAGGAAACGTTTTCGACCCTGCTCAAGGAATTGAAGAAGGCCAAGCATCACATTCATATGGAGTATTACATATACCGGGCGGACGCAATCGGCAGGGAGATTCAAAAGACGCTGATCGAACGGGCGAAAGCAGGGGTTGAAGTCCGGTTCATGTATGATGCTGTCGGAAGCCTCGGGCTGCCGAAATCGTTTATTAAGGAGCTGCGGGAGGCCGGGGTGAAGGTCGGGATCTACGGGGAGGTTCGCTTTTTGGCGCTATCCAGCCGGGTAAACTACCGGAACCACCGGAAAATCGTTGTCATCGACGGCAATACCGGATTTATCGGCGGGCTTAACGTGGGTGACGAATATTTGAGCCGCAGCAAAACCTATGGCTTTTGGCGGGACACGCATATGCTTGTCAAGGGAGAGGCTGTGCGTTCGATGCAAATTATATTTTTGCAGGACTGGCAGTATGTGACCGGCGAGCGGATTATGGATCTCGAGTATTTGTCGCCGGAACTGGAACAGGGCTGCAGCGGAGCCGTTCAAATCATACCGAGCGGGCCGGATAACGAAAGCAAGACGATGAAAAGCATTTTCTTCGCCATGATTACGTCGGCCAAAAAGTCGGTGTGGATGGCCACTCCATACTTTATCCCGGATGAGGACATATTGACCGCCCTCCGGGTAGCAGCGATGTCGGGGATCGACGTAAGAATCCTGTTCCCGGCGAAGCCGGACAAAAGGCTGCCATTCCTGGCCTCGCACTCCTATTTCCCGTCGCTGCTTGAAGCGGGAGTCAAGATTTACGAATACGAAAAAGGGTTTCTTCATTCCAAACTGCTTATCGCGGACGGCGAGGTCGCTACGGTGGGCACGACAAATATGGACATGCGCAGCTTCCACCTGAACTTCGAGGTCAACATTTTGTTGGTTCAAAGCGACAGCATCTCCAAAATCGTCAAGGATTTCGAGCGCGACTTGCTGTCCACCAAGAAGATCAAGAAAAAAAATTATATGCAAAAGAAGATCATCCTTCGCTTCATGGAATCGGCCGCGAGATTGCTTTCACCGTTATTGTAAAAATAGCCTTTTATGATGAAGGAAGGCGGGCGTTGTGCAAATATGAAAGGAAAGGCACTGATCATTGGCGCGGGATTCGGCGGTTTGGCCTGCGCGATCGAGCTCGCGGTTCGCGGGTTCGAGGTGACCGTGCTGGAGCGGCAGCCCAAGGTTGGCGGAAAGCTGCAGCAGGTTGTCATTGACGGATACCGGTTCGACAGAGGGCCGACGACGATTGAAATGGCGCATGTTTTTCAAAATTTGTTTCGCAGGGCCGGCCGGAATTTGCACGAATATGTGCGGTTGATTCCGCTGGAGCCAAGGAGCCGCAACGTGTTTGCCGACGGCAACGTCGTCGACCTGACGGGAAACGTGGAGCTGATGCAGCATCAAATCGGGACTTACAGTCCTGTCGATGCGCTGCATTATCCCGCATTTATTCAGGAATCGCGCCGGATGCTGAGGTTTGCGAGCGACCACTTGCTAAGCCGGCTTCCTTTGAACGTTCTGGAAAAGTGGAAGCCCGCGGTTTTCATGGGTGCGGCGGGCCCTTCCTTTCATCGTTCCCTGCATCGGCAATTGCGGCGACATTTCAGCCATCCGAATACCTTGGCGATGTTTGGAAGATATGCGGCGCGTATGGGGTCTTCTCCATTTAAAATATCTTCGCTGTGCGGTTTACTGGCAAGCAGCGAAGCGGACCAAGGCGTTTTTGCGGTGCAGGGCGGGACTTACGCCCTCGTGGAAGCGTTGCTTAAGCTGGCCGGGGAGCTGGGCGTTTTCGTGGAGACCGATGTGGAGGTGACCCGGATTCGGGTTCATGACCGCAGAGTTCAAGGGGTCGAAACGACGAAGGGTGAATACGCCACATCCCTGGTCGTCGTGAACGGAGACGCCCTTTCCTCAAGCCAAAGGCTGTTGGAGGAGAAGGACCGCCCATCGCTGACGGACCGCCAAATCTCATCCTTTGAACCGTCGCTAGGGGCTTTCGTTCAGCTTGCCGGGGTGCCGGTCCGGATGGACAGGCTTTTGCATCATACCGTGTTTTATTCTGAAAATTATGAAGAAGAGTTCCATGATATTTTTGTCAGACGCCGCCCTCCGGCCAAGCCGTCCGTTTATATATGCAACTCTTCCTTTTCGGAACAGGAAGCGGCCCCTCCCGGATGCAGCAATCTGTTCATCATGACCCATTCCCCGTATTTATCGGAAGCGTGGGATTGGGATTCGGAAGCGGAGCCGTATGCCCGGAAGGTGATTAAAACGCTGCGTGATTACGGACTGCACGATCTGGATTCGAAGCATGAGCTGGCCAGGTACACGCCCCAGGATTTGGCCCGGGACACCTGCGCTTATCGCGGGGCTATGTTCGGCATCACGGAACACGGCTTAAAACAGTTGATTCGCAGGCCCAGCAACCGTAGTCGGGATGTACGCGGACTTTGGTATGCGGGAGGTTCGACGTATCCGGGCGGAGGCGTTCCTTTTGTAACAGTATCCGGCCAACTGGTTGCCGGTTATATTTCGGAAAGTTTTAGCTGAAGGAGGAAGTAGGATGGGAGATACATCCGGCCGCAAAGCGGAGCATATTCGTCTTTGCCTGGAAGAACAGGTGGGCGGAGAAGGAATTACCACGGGGTTTGAACGTTACCGGTTTCGCCATAATGCGTTGCCGGAGATCGATTTTGACGAGATCAGCTTGAAGACGGCGTTCCTCGGTGCGCCGGTACGGACGCCGCTGCTGATCAGTTCGATGACCGGCGGCAGCGAGCTCGCCGGAAATATCAACGCCCGCCTGGCGGAAGCGGCGGAGCGACGGGGCTGGGCGATGGGGGTCGGCTCGGTCCGGGCGGCGGTCGAACGCGGGGAGCTTGCGGCCACGTTCGCCGTCCGGAGAAAGGCGCCGACGATACCCGTCATCGCCAATCTTGGCGCGGTCCAGCTGCGTTACGGCTTCGGCGCGGCGGAATGCCAGCGCGCGGTGGACATTGCCGAAGCGGACATGCTGGTGCTTCACTTGAACAGCTTGCAGGAAGTGTTCCAACCTGAAGGGAACACCGCTTTCGGCGGCTTGCTCGCCCGGATCGAAGACGTCTGCCGTTCGCTGCCCGTCCCGGTCGGCGTCAAGGAGGTCGGCTGGGGCATCGACGGGGAGACGGCGAAACGGCTCATCGAGGCCGGCGTCGCCTTTATCGATGTGGCCGGCGCCGGAGGCACGTCCTGGAGCCAGGTCGAAAAGTTCCGCAGCGCCGACCCGGTGCGGCGTGCGGCAGCGGAAGCATTCGCGGACTGGGGCATCCCGACCGCCGAATGCATCCGCGAAGTGCGGGCGGCGCTGCCGGACGCCGCCCTGATCGGCAGCGGCGGCCTGCACACCGGCGTGGACGCCGCCAAAGCGCTGGCGCTCGGCGCGGACCTGGCCGGGTTCGGCCGGGCGCTGCTCGAACCGGCGGTGCACTCCGAAGAACGGCTCGACGCGCTCCTGGAGCGCGTCGAGCTGGAGCTTCGCACCGCCATGTTCGGGATCGGCGCCGGAACGGTGCCGGCGCTGCGGAATACGCCGCGACTCGTGCGGCGGGATACCCAGGGCTGAGAATGACAGCCCTGAATGGACAGCTAACGGAACACGCCGCCTTTATTTGGCGTTTTCAGCTTCATTTCCGATACTAACGGAACTGTAAGCTCTTATTAGGCGGATTTCGCGAAGAATACCTGAGTTAGAAGGCAAATAGCGGCTTTCAGTTCCGTTAGATTTTGAGAACCGCAGCTTTGCGTCGTAATAACGGCGCTGGATTCCGTTAGCGACATGGAGCGGCTGATCACAACGGAAAATTAAACAAACTAATCCGACAAGATTAGATAGATTTTTTCATTGCTTTTCCGAATCCTACCATTTATATTGAATTTAATCATTCAATTACAGGTGTTCAAAACAACCGTTAAAAGGGGGATTTGCAATGAAATCATCGATTTGGAAACTAAGCACGCGCTCTGTGGTTACGATCGGAATCGGAGCGGCGCTGTACGGTGCGACATCGTGGATCGGCATTCCGATTGCGGCGGATACCCAACTCCGGCCGGCGATCGCGCTGCTGGCGATATTCGGAGCGCTGTTCGGACCGGTTGTCGGCTTTGCCGTCGGATTTATCGGCCATGTGATCAACGACTTTCTGACCAGCGGCACGGTGTGGTGGGGCTGGGCGCTCGGTTCGGGAATTACGGCCATTTTTATGGGCCTCATTTATCTCGCCCGGGATTTTAATCCCCAGGATGGAGAGATCCGGAAAAGCCATGTTTTCCGGCTTTTGATTTTCGGTCTGGTCGGCATTTTCGCCTCTTTGGCATTTTCGGGGCTGTTCGATATTTATATCATGGGCGAGCCGAATAACAAGATCGTCATTCAAACGGTGGCCGCCGGGTTGGCGAATACGTTCGTTTTCGTCGTGCTCGGCCTTCCTGCCGTGTGGGCGTATGCCAAGCGAAACCGGAACAATACGAATCTGACGGTTGAGCGATAGGAGCAGACGACATTATGCAGCCAGATCACAAGCAACCGGTTATCTCGTTCCGAAATTTCAGTTTTCGTTACAAAAGCCAATCCGGCCCGACGCTTAAGGCGATCAATCTGGATATCGTACCCGGGGAAAAAGTCTGGATCGCCGGGCCCAGCGGGTCCGGAAAATCCACCCTGGCCCATTGCATAAATGGGCTTATTCCCTTTTCCTACGGCGGAGAAATCACGGGAGAATTGTACATAAACGGGCAGGAAGCATCGGAAATCGGCATTTTTTCCCGCAGCCGCAGCGTCGGCACGATTTTGCAAAACCCGGATGCCCAGTTCGTCGGGCAAACGGTTGGGGAAGACGTGGCGTTTCAAATGGAGAATGCGCAAGTTCCGCAGCCGGAAATGAAAGCGAAGGTGATCTCCGCGCTGGATTTGGTCGGCATGCTGGCTTATGAGGGACAAGGACCGCATGATTTATCCGGCGGGCAAAAGCAGCGGGTCTCGCTGGCCGGAGTTTTGAGCACGCAAGCGGATATTTTGCTCTTCGACGAACCGCTCGCCAATCTTGATCCGGCTAGCGGCGCACGGGCGATGCAACTGATTGAAGATATTCACCGCGCCGGGAAAAAGACGGTGATCATTATCGAGCATCGGGTCGAGGATGTGCTCGCCCAGCCGATCGACCGGATCGTCGTCATGAGCGAAGGGGAAATCGTCGCGGTCGGCCCGCCTGAGGCGTTGCTCCGGCAAGGGGTTTTACCCCGCTACGGCTTACGCCAACCGCTCTATTTGGATGCGCTCCGGTATGCGGGCATTCGGGCGGACGGCTTGTCGGACTTGAGGACGCCGGAAGGAGTGAAGCCCCGTATCACCGAAGACGCGGAGGACGGGGAAAGCATTGATGGAGAAATGCAAATCCGGCAGCGTCTGGAGGCCTGGATGGAGCGGACAGCCGAACCTGCGGTAACGGATGCAGCCCTGTTTCCGTCCCCACAACGGCAAGATCCGGAAAAGCCGTTGCTTGAACTGAACGATATCTCTTTCGGATACGGCCGGCGAGGCCCGAATGTCATACGGGACGTCTCCTTTGATATCGCGGAAGGGGAACGGGTTGCCCTGCTCGGGAGCAACGGGGCGGGCAAATCTACGTTGTCCGGATTGATCACCGGTATTCTAAAGCCGAGGTCCGGCTCTATATCGCTGATGGGCGAGAACCTGTCCGGCTGGTCCATCCGTCAAAGAGGCGAGCACATCGGCTATGTTTTGCAAAATCCGAATCATATGATTACGCAGCATATGATCCGCGACGAAATTGAACTCGGCCTTGCGGCGAGGGGGATTACGGCATCCGAACGGGAGCGCCGAATCGAAGAGGCCCTGAGGATTTGCGGCCTTTATCCTTATCGGAATTGGCCCGTGTCCGGGTTAAGCTTTGGACAGAAAAAACGTTTAACGATCGCGGCTATCTTGGCGCTCAAGCCGAAGCTGATGATTCTGGATGAACCTACCGCCGGCCAGGATTACCGTCATTATACCGAGTTTATGGACTTTATAAACGGCCTATCGGAACGGGGGATGGCGTTTTTGTTTATCACGCATGATATGCATCTGGCGTTGGAATACGCGGATCGTGCCGTAGTTATGGCGGATGGGCGGATCATTGCCTCGGACAAGGTGGCAAAGGTTTTGTCCGACAGCGAAGTGGCGCGCCAGGCCCATTTGCGGGAAACGAGCCTGTCCCGGTTTGCGAAATCCTGGAGCTTACCTTCGCCATCCCGTTTCGTGGAGGCGTTTATCGTAACCGAGAAGAAGGTGAAATCGGGCGATGAATAAAACCGGTAGCCTATATGTCGATGGAGAGTCGCTGTTCCACCGGATGGACGGGGCGGTCAAGCTGATTCTTTTGCTCGTGTGGACGGTCGTCACCTTTTTGTTTTTGGATCTGCGGGTATTTGCCGTCATGCTGGCCGCCGGGATCGCCATGCTGGTTTCTGCTCGCATACCGGCAAGGAAGATGGCGCTTCTGTTCTGGGTTCTGATGGTATTTACCGTCGTAAACAGCATTTTTATACTGCTCGTCACACCGCGTTACGGAACGGAGCTGACCGGGAGTGACACGCCGGCGATTCCGCTCGGGTACGATACGGTCAATGCGGAGACGCTTTTTTATGTGCTGACGTTGTCCGCCAAATATTTGACGCTGCTGCCGGTCACGATGCTGTTTGTTTTTACGACGCACCCGAGCCGGTTCGCCGCCAGTCTGAACAAACTTGGCGTTTCTTACAAGCTGTCCTACGCGGTCAGCATCGCTTTCCGTTATATCCCTGATTTAACCCAGGAATTCCGGGGCATTCTCAACGCGATGCAAATGCGAGGGCTCGGCATTTCGCGCGGGGACGGTACCTTATGGCGCAGAATCAAAAACCTTTCGCTCGTCGTTGTGCCTTTGCTCCAATCCTCGCTTCAGCATATCGAGTCCGTATCGAACGCCATGGACTTGCGCGGCTTCGGTACCGGTGCGAAGCGAACTTGGTATATGGGCTCGGCGATGTCGCGAAGCGACAAACTGGTGTTATGCCTGTGCGTGCTGCTGCTGATCTTGGCGATCTTGGTGAAGGGTTGGAGTTTCAAAGCGTTTTGGTATCCATTTTAGTTAAAATCACGGGAAGGAATGTATCGTTGTGATTAAATTGAGAGAAATGAATGACAGCGAATTTCAAGAGTTTCGGATCCGCACGGTGAAGGATTATGCCCTGGAAAAAACGGCGGCCGGCGCATGGAGGGAAGAAGAAGCGCTCGATCTTTCGGAGAAGGCGATTGCGGCTTTACTGCCGGACGGGAGAAGCACGAAGGATGCCTGTCTTTACATGGTTGTCGACACGACGGAAGAAAAGGAGACTCCGGTCGGCATCCTTTGGGTGCAATTTCGGGACGGAAAATTCGGCCGGGAAGCTTTTATCCTGGATATTCTCATCTATGAAGCTTACCAGGGAAAGGGCTACGGCAAGCAGACGATGATGGCGCTGGACGAGGAAGCTCGGAAACAAGGGGCCGTCAGGATCGGCCTCCATGTATTCGGTCATAACCAACGCGCCTTTCAGCTTTATCAGAAAATGGGCTACGAGACTACGGATATTCAGATGGTGAAAAAGCTATAACCCCGGCCCGGGCATCCCGGCGAATTTGGAGATGTTCTTGAAATCTGGGCGGGGGATAGGTACTATGGTTGAAGAAGACGAGCAATCAATATTAATGAGGAGTTGTCATAGATATGGCTTTAAAGGCAGGAATCGTGGGCCTTCCGAATGTCGGGAAATCCACGTTGTTTAACGCGATTACCCAGGCGGGTGCCGAATCCGCCAATTATCCCTTCTGTACGATCGACCCGAACGTCGGGGTGGTCGAAGTCCCGGACGAGCGCCTGGACAAATTGACCGAGTTGGTCGTGCCTAACCGTACTGTCCCTACCGCATTCGAATTCGTCGATATTGCCGGCCTCGTGCGCGGCGCCAGCAAAGGTGAAGGGCTGGGCAACAAGTTTTTGGCCCATATTCGGGAAGTGGATGCCATCGTTCATGTGGTCCGCTGCTTTGAAGACGAGAATATCACGCATGTCGACGGCAAGATCAACCCGATCAGCGATATCCAGACCATCAATTTGGAACTGATCTTGGCGGATCTGGACAGCGTGGAAAAACGGATCGAGCGTTCCCGTAAAAATATGAAGGGCGGCAATAAGCAGTACGCTCAGGAGGTGGAAGTGCTGGAACGCATCAAGGAAGCCCTCTATAACGATCAGCCGGCACGCAGCGTAGAGCTGTCGGAAGACGAGAAGCAGATCGTGCGCGATCTGCACTTGCTGACCTTGAAGCCGGTGCTTTATGCGGCCAACGTGAGCGAGGACGGCGTTGCCGATGCGGAAAGCAATCCGTTCGTCCAGCAAGTCCGCGAATTTGCGGCTAACGAAAACGCCGAAGTCGTGCCGATCAGCGCCAAGGTGGAGGCGGAAATCGCCGAGCTGGAAGGCGAAGACAAGGCGATGTTCCTTGAAGAGCTGGGCCTCTCGGCCTCGGGTCTTGACCGTTTGATCCAGGCGGCCTACCGGCTGCTTGGGTTGTATACGTATTTTACGGCCGGCGTTCAGGAAGTACGTGCCTGGACGATCCGCAAAGGAACGAAAGCGCCGCAAGCGGCAGGCGTTATCCACTCGGATTTCGAACGCGGCTTTATCCGCGCGGAAGTGGTATCTTACGACGATCTGGTCGCCGCCGGCTCCATGAACGTGGCTAAAGAGCGCGGACAGCTTCGCCTGGAAGGCAAGGAATACGTCGTTCAGGACGGGGATGTTATGCATTTCCGGTTTAACGTGTAAAAATTATATATTTTTTGGCAAGCCCGCGAAGATGGCCTGAGCACCCGTCTTTGCGGGCTTGCTTGCTTTTTAAGGCTCCAGAATAGCCGAGCGTTTTGGAAATATTTAGTGTTGCTGGATTCTTGGATCGTTTAGTATACTTAGGCCATCATTTGTCATTTTTTACTTTGGAGGGACAGTCAATGAATTATGTCATCAGCAGAAAGAGCCAGCTGGACTCGCGCGAATTGCTTCTGCTCGAATCCGAACTGAAGAACAGAGGGAAAAGCATGGTGGTTGCTTATATCCTTTGGTATTTTCTCGGTATTTTCGGCGGCCATCGCTTTTACATGGGCAAAATCGGGACTGCGGTCACGCAGCTCATTTTGTCGCTTACCTTTATCGGCATGATTGCTACTTTTGTTTGGTGGATCGTCGACGCTTGCATCTTGCACAATTGGGTGAAGCAACACAATGCCGTCATCGAGAACTCCTTGATCGACCAGATCATGTACAACAGAGGCTTGTCGGAATCGTACCCGATTTAGGTGGATGAACATGGCGATGAATATGTCCGTGAACAAGCAAATGTTGTCGACCAATGAACTGCTTATTTTAAGCTCGGAGATGAACAAACGGGAGAAATCGCTGCCGATGGCTTTTTTGATGCTTTTGCTCGGGCATTTGGGAGTACACCGCTTCTATTTGAAAAGATACGTCTCCGGAGCGGTTCAGCTGGGATTGTTCCTGCTGGTCTTTATCAGCTATATAGGGTTTACGGTTTTATTGGGCCTGGATAGTGAAATGAGTGTGGATGCTTATGCGGTTCCCGGCTTATTGACTTTGGGGCTATTCATTATGGCGGCTCTAGGCTTGACCGTTTGGGTCGTCGTGGATGCCTGCCTGCTTACCGGCATGGTGAAAAGATGGAATGCGGAGCTGGAGCAATCCATCATCCGGGAGATCATACAATATCGAAACCCGCAGCAGCCCGGTATGAATAATAACGGCCAGTATTGATTTTTTCGACATCATGGCATATGAATCCGCAAAGCCAAACACCCCGACCAAAAAGGTTGGGGTGTTTGTTCGAGGTCCAGATTTTAGGAAAGCTTGACGCCTTCGAGTACATAAGTTCCGTCTTCGAGACAAACGAAGTTAAAATATACGTATACGCTGCTCGTTTTAAAAATATGGATGATGTTCATTGCGAATCTTCTGTGATATAATAAAATGTCGTCGTATACCTTATGGTTTTCGAATAAGGCGAGGCGATTTTTTCTTAGAGAAATTTGCTATATTGGATACCTAAAATTACTTCATTATAAAGAGGTGACTTTCCTTGTTGGACCGACTTCAATCTCTGGCTGACCGTTACGAGAAGCTGAGCGAGCTGCTCTGCGATCCCGACGTGGCGAGTGATACCAAGAAGCTGCGGGATTATTCTAAAGAACAATCGGATTTACAGCCGGCTTATGAGGCGTACACTGAATACAAGCAAGTTGTTGAAGAGCTTGAAGCCGCGAAAGCGATGCAGGCGGAAAAGCTGGACGATGAAATGCGCGAAATGGTGAAAATGGAAATCGAAGATCTTTCCGCACGTCATCAGGAGCTGGAGGAAAAAATCCGGATCCTGCTGCTGCCGAAAGATCCGAATGATGATAAAAACGTGATCGTGGAAATCCGCGGCGCGGCGGGCGGAGACGAGGCGGCCTTGTTTGCGGCCGATCTGTACCGCATGTACACCCGTTATGCCGATACGCAAGGGTGGAAAGTGGAAGTGATGGACGTGAACGAGAGCGATCTCGGCGGATTTAAGGAAGTCATTTTCATGATCAACGGTCGCGGCGCCTACAGCAAAATGAAGTACGAAAGCGGCGCCCACCGCGTTCAGCGGATTCCGGCGACGGAATCGGGCGGGCGGATCCATACGTCGACATCGACGGTGGCCGTCATGCCGGAAGCCGAGGAAGTCGACGTGGAAATCCTCGACAAGGATATCCGTGTCGATACGTTCTGTTCCAGCGGCGCGGGCGGACAGTCCGTCAACACGACGAAATCCGCCGTACGGGTTACGCATATCCCGACAGGCATCGTGGCGACTTGCCAAGACGGCAAATCGCAGAACTCGAATAAAGAAAAGGCGTTGCAAGTGCTGCGTGCGCGGATTTCGGATATGATGCGCCAGGAAGAGGAAGCGAAGTACGCCGGAGAGCGTAAAAGCAAAGTAGGCACCGGGGATCGCAGTGAACGAATCCGTACCTACAACTTCCCGCAAAGCCGCGTCACCGATCACCGGATCGGATTGACTCTGCACAAGCTGGATCAAGTGATGAACGGAGAAATCGAGGAAATCGTTTCGGCATTGACGATTGCGGAACAGGCCGAAATTATGGATCGAGGAGAATAAATAAGATGTTGAACGAGCACGGATTTAAGCTATCCGAGTCTGAGTCGCTCAATATTTCGGCAGCCCGCAGAGAGGCTGCCTCTTTTTTGGCGGCGAACGGGGTGCGCGAGCCGGAGTCGAATGCCGAGCTGCTGCTTCGCC
Source organism: Paenibacillus salivarius (assembly GCF_051307165.1). NCBI lineage: Bacteria > Bacillati > Bacillota > Bacilli > Caryophanales > Paenibacillaceae > Paenibacillus > Paenibacillus salivarius. Next base: position 5,134,933 of record NZ_CP195592.1, on the reverse strand, counting down.
ATGTGCTCGGCCTTGAGGGCGCGGCTTATTTGGTCGCGCTGAGGGATCCGTTTCCGGCCGAGCGTCGCGAAGCCTGGGAAGAGGTCATCCGCCGCAAAGCGGCGGGCGAGCCGGCGCAGTACATTATCGGGGAACAGGATTTCTACGGATTGACCTTCAAGGTCAATCCGAGCGTGCTGATTCCCCGCCCCGAAACGGAGCTGCTCGTCGAGGCGATCGTTCGGGAGGGGGATCGCCTATGGGGCGGCGCCGACGGCGGTCCTTACGCCGCCGACATCGGCACCGGCAGCGGCGCGATCGCCGCTGCCCTGAAGCATTTGCGCCCGTCGTGGCGCGTGGCGGCGAGCGATATCTCGCCGGACGCGCTGGACGTGGCGAAGGACAATGTCCGGCGGCTTGGACTTTCCGTGGAGTTCAAGCAGGGGAACCTGCTTGAACCCTTTGCGGGCGAGCCGCTGGACATTGTGGTCAGCAATCCGCCGTATATTCCGGCGGACGATATCGCGCACCTCCAGCCCGAGGTGCGCGACTTCGAGCCGCGCGGCGCGCTCGACGGCGGCCCGGACGGGCTGGCGCCGTACCGCGTCATGCTCGCGCAGCTTACGCTATTGCCCCGGCCGCCGCGCCTGATCGGCTTCGAGCTGGGCCAGGGGCAGGCCCCGGAGGTGGCGGAGCTGCTACGGCGTTCCGGCTGTTGGCGCGAGATCGTGACCATTCCGGATCTTGCCGGGATCGACCGGCATGTCATCGGCATCGCCTGATTTTTTACATGGTTGCATGGGGATAACGTCCAATGGACTTTGGTCCGTCAATTCCTTTACAATGGATAGTGGATAAAGTATGGGCGGTTATTTTTTTACAGGAAAGGCGGGTGACCAATTATGCTGATGAAACTCAAAAAAATCGACTACACGATCGTCATGATCCTGCTGCTCCTGATGGGTATCAGCATCGCGGTGCTATATAGCGCCACGTCCAATACCCAATACCATGGCTACCATCTGCGAATGCTCATGTATTACGTTTTGGGTTTCGCCGCGTTTTTTGCGGTTTCCATCGTTGATTTCCGGGTGTTTATCAAATATTCGTTGTATATTTATTTGGCCGGGTTGGGCCTGCTCATCCTGGTCATGTTCATCGGTAACACCTACCACAACGCCACGGGCTGGATGACGATTCCGATCATCAACCAAAGCTTTCAGCCGGCGGAATTTTTCAAATTGCCGCTTATTTTGTTTCTGGGCTTTTTGCTGTACCGGAAACGGAAGACCGGACTATTGTTCTGGCGGGACGTCGTTCCCGTTTGCGCAGTGACATTCGTCCCGTTTGTCCTGGTCATCGCGCAGAACGACCTTGGCAACGCGCTCAGCTATCTCGTTATTTTAGCGGGGATGCTGTGGATCGGTAACGTCAAATATACGCACGCTTTGATTGCCGTCGTAATTTTTTCCAGTGCCGTGATCGGCGGAATCAGCGCCTACAAAATATATCATGACAAGATCTACACCTTTCTGGTCGATATCGGGCGGGAGCACTGGATTAACCGGCTTGACCCCTGGCTGCTTCCGGAAAAAGCGTCCAAAGATGCGGCTTACCACACCAAAAACGCCAAGCTGGCGATCGCCTCGGGCGGCATGACCGGCGAAGGCTACATGAAAGGGGAAACCGTTCAGTCGGAGCGGGTTCCGTTCACGTACTCGGACTCCATTTTTGTCGTCGTTGCCGAAGAGTTTGGTTTCCTGGGAAGCTCCGTGCTGTTGCTGCTATATTTTGTCCTGATTCATCGGCTGATTCTCATATCGCTGGAATCCAAGGACAGGGCGGGGCCGTTTCTGATCGTAGGCATTGTCGCCATGTTTTTGTATCAAATCTTTGAAAATGTCGGAATGTTCATCGGGTTGATGCCGCTCACCGGGATCACGCTTCCGTTCATCAGTTACGGAGGGACCTCGCTGCTGATCAATATGGCTTCCATCGGCCTTGCGATGAGCATCCGGATTTATGGGGAAGAAATCGACGAGGAGCACGCAGTTCCCTCTTCGACGTATTCCCGGCTTAAGGCGCAAAACCGGTAACGGGGAAAATAATGATGCGGCGGCTCCATATGGAGCCGTCGTTTTTTATTGCGGCTTTAGCCAGTTGAGCTCGCGAAGCGTGCGAAACAAAAAACCACCCGCTATGCGGGTGGAGGGATCAAGGGTTTGACCAACAAGACCATTCCAATAAAATTGAGATGTTCAGGCTCAATAATGAAAGGAATGGTCTTAGATGGCAAACAAGAGCTATAGTCTAGCTCACACGAAGTGGATGTGCAAATACCACATTGTGTTCACCCCGAAGTATAGACGGAAAGAAATTTATAATCAAGTGAGAAAAGACTTGATCGAGATTTTCAAGCGTTTGTGTAAATACAAGGGAGTGGAGATAATAGAGGGCCACATGATGCCGGATCATGTACATATGTTAGTAGCAATTCCCCCAAAAATCTCAGTATCATCATTTATGGGATATCTGAAGGGAAAAAGCTCGTTGATGATATTCGAGAAACACGCGAGCTTAAAGTATAAGTATGGGAATCGGAAATTTTGGGCGGAAGGATATTACGTCAGTACTGTTGGCTTAAATGAGGCCACCGTCGCAAAATATATACGTGAGCAAGAAGCACATGATCAAGCAATTGATAAACTGAGCGTGAAAGAGTATGAAGATCCCTTCAGCAGGAACAGCAGCAAGAAGAAGTAAACCAGTTTAACTGGTAAGTGAAAGTGACAAATAACACTGAGCCTGAACAATTTTATTGTCAGGCTAGCGTCTTTAGGCGCAGTTTGGCAACAGGGGGTTATACCCCAAGAGCAAACCACCCGTTGGACGGGTGGTTATGATTGGTGAATCAAGCGCGGCGGGTACGGTTACACTTAACGGGAAAAACTCCTGCTAACTTCCGCTTATCGAGTCATTGTTACGAAATTGCGGGAAACCCTCCTGTTAATTGGAGCCTTTTGCGTAGTTTTGGGTAAAAAAACCTTAAACAACGGGAGCTTATCCTTCTATTTTGAAAAATGAGAGATTCAAGCAGTGAATAACGGGAGTTTTTCCGGTTAAATTATTGGATTACGTCAGCTTTGGACAGATTCATAGAATTATAGATTCGAAAGGTATACCTCCCTCTTAAACGGACATACTGATAGACATGAGAGATTCGCCGGGGGGAGAGGGAACGATGGGAAAGGCAAAGACGGGCGGGGGACGTCCAAAGGTTAGCGGCAAAACGCGGGTTTATGCACTTATTGTTTTTAGTATGCTGATTCTTCTGATGTCCTGGGAAGGGCAAAAAATAGATACGGCCGCCGCGGACGGGTTGATTCCGCAGGAGTCGATCCGGCTGCGGATTTTGGCCAACTCGGACGGGGCCGGAGACCAAATCGTCAAGCGGCGCGTCCGCGATGCGGTGGTGGAACAAATGAACGGCTGGGTCGCCGAGCTTGAGAATCCGCAAAGCCTTGAGGAAGCGCGCCGCATCATTCGGGATCATTTGGGGGAGATCGAGGCATTGGTCGGTAAAACGCTGGCCCGTAACGGGAAGGATTACGAGTTCCAGGTGGAACTCGGCAAGGTTCCTTTTCCGACGAAGATGTATGGAGGCGCGGTATATCCTGCGGGCGACTACGAAGCGCTGCGCGTTACGCTCGGCGAAGGCCGGGGCAAGAACTGGTGGTGCGTGCTGTTCCCGCCGCTTTGCTTTGTGGATGCGGGAAGCGGAGACGCCTTACAGGCGGAAAACATCGATGTTTCGCCCGCCAAAGCGAAGGCGGCCGCGGCAACGGACGCAGCAACCGACGCAGCAACCGACGCAAAGCAAGTCGTTAATCCTGAAGAGACCGAAGTGAGGTTCTTCCTGTGGGATATGCTCGTCCGGTTGTGGGATTGGATTGCCGGATTGTTTTCGTAAAGAGGATATAAGAGAGCCGTGCGGATAGAGATGCTGCACGGTTTTTGCTTTGCTTGCCGCCGTCCATGCGCGGTTTTCATGCCGGAATGTTAGGTTATCGTTTGGGGTTGGGGTATAATAAAAGGTAACTATTTTTAAGATTTGGAAGGGTCGACAACGATGGAAGAGACGAATTTGAATCCGATACATATGGAAAAGGATATCCGTAAGAACACCCGGAAGTGGGACGTGACGGGGTTAGCTGCCGCCGAGAGTAATCATGCGGCGGTAAAGGAACTGGAGTCCTTGGCCGAGGCGGGGGCTGTGCTGGCCGCGGGCGGGACCGTGGCGTTTCCGACCGAGACGGTGTACGGACTCGGCGCGGACGCCCGCAACACGACGGCGGTGGAGTCGATCTTTGCCGCCAAGGGGCGGCCGTCCGACAACCCGCTGATCGTGCACATCGCCGACATGAGCCAGTTGGACGGACTCGTCACGAAGGTGAACGAGACGGCGCGGCGGCTCATGGAGGCGTTCTGGCCCGGGCCGCTGACGCTGGTGCTGCCCGTGGCCGCCGGCGCCGTCTCGCCGCGCGTGACGGCGGGGCTTGACACCGTGGCCGTGCGCATGCCGGCCCACGACATCGCGCTGCGGCTCATCGCCGCAGCGGGCTGCCCGGTGGCGGCGCCGAGCGCCAACCGGTCCGGGCGGCCGAGCCCCACGCTGGCAAGCCACGTGGGCGACGACCTCGCCGGCCGCATCGACGGCATCGTCGACGGCGGGCCCACCGGGGTGGGCCTCGAATCGACGGTCGTCCTGGCCGGCGATGACGGCACCGTGACCGTGCTCCGCCCCGGCGGGGTCACGTCCGAGCAGCTCGCCCGCTTCGCTGCGGGCGTAGAGCTGGACGCCGCCCTGCAAAGCGAGGGCGGCGCCGCTCAAGACATGCCCGCGCCGCGCTCGCCGGGCATGAAATACACGCACTACGCGCCCCGCGGGGCGCTGCGCGTCGTGACCGGGGCCGCCCCGGAACGGGTGGCGGCCGCGATCCGGGCCGAGCTCGACTCGGCCAAGGCGCGCGGGGAGGTTACGGGCGTGCTCGCCTTCGACGAGCATCTCCCGTACTACGAAGGCCGCGCCGACTGCGTGCTTTCGCTCGGCAGCATCCGCGCGCTGGAGACGGCGGCGCATCGTCTTTACGCGGCGCTCCGCCGCTTCGATGACGGCGGCGTCACGTATATTTTGTCCGAGTCCTGTTCCGAGGACGGACTCGGCGCTGCCGTCATGAACCGCCTGCTGAAAGCGGCGGGCCGGCAGGTGATCCGCGCATGATCCGGGTCGGCTTGTCTTCTTGGGGAGACCACGATAAGCTTTATCCCCCGGGGACGCCGGCCAAAGCGAAGCTGGCGAAGTATGCCGAGTACTTTTCGGTCGTGGAGGTGGACAGCTCCTTTTACGCCGTGCTGGGAGAAGCCAATTACCGGCGTTGGCTGGAGGAGACGCCTCCGGACTTTACTTTTATCATAAAGGCCTACCGGGGGATGACCGGACACAATCGGGGCAAAAATCCCGGGTTCGGCGGACCGGGCGAGATGTTTCAGGCTTATTTGGATTCCATCCGCCCTGTCGTGGAAGCGGGCAGGCTGAAAGCCGTCATGTTTCAATTTCCGCCTTGGTTTGACTGCACCCCGGACAATGTCAGGCGGCTACGCGCCGTCAGGAAGTGGATGGGTTCCCTGCCGCTTGCGCTCGAGTTCCGGAACCAAAGCTGGTATGCGGAGGATGTGCGGGAGGAAACACTCTCTTTTATGAGGGACGAGGGCTGGATTCATATTATTTGCGATGAGCCTCAGGTCGGGGAGGGATCCGTTCCGGCGGTGCTTGAGCCCACCGATCCCGAGCTGACGATCGTCCGTCTTCACGGGCGGAATGCCGGCGGCTGGCTGCAGGGAGGAGCGCCCAATTGGCGGGAGGTCCGCACCTTGTACCGGTACAACCGGGAGGAACTTTTGGAATGGCGGGATAACTTGACGAAGCTGGCTGCAAAGAACACGAAGGAAATTTGCATGATATTCAACAATAATTCCGGCGGGGACGCGGCTCCGAACGCTTTGGAGATGATGGAGATCCTCGGGCTCGAAGCAAAAGGCCTGCCGCCGCAGCAAATCGATTTATTCGGGGAAAACCTATAGCTAGACACCGGGATTTGGGGGATTCAACTTGGAGATTTTTGAAATCGTACTTTTGATGCTTGTTCTTATCGGGGTATCGAACGTGATTAACCGGTTCATTCCGTTCGTTCCGATTCCCGTTCTGCAAATCATTCTGGGGACAGCGGTTGCCCTGCTGCCGGTCGGCATCCATTTGCCGTTGAATTCGGAGCTGTTCCTGCTGCTGTTTATCGCCCCTTTGCTCTACAATGACGGCAAAAGAACCCCTCGCGAAGAGCTTTGGAACCTGCGGGCACCGATTCTTCTGCTGGCGCTCGGGCTTGTTTTCGTCACTGTTTTTGCGGGCGGTTACTTCATCCACTGGCTGATTCCGAGCATTCCGCTGCCGGCCTCCTTCGCGCTTGCCGCGATCCTGTCCCCGACGGATGCCGTCGCGGTGAGTGCCTTGGCGGGCAGAATCCATTTGCCGAAAGGCATTATGCGTCTGCTCGAGGGCGAGTCCCTGATGAACGATGCATCGGGCCTCGTCGCGTTTAAGTTTGCCGTGGCGGCGACGGTAACCGGCGTATTTTCCATTACGGATGCGGCGCTAAGCTTTATTTGGATTGCCGTCGGCGGACTTGTTTGCGGGGCCGTCGTCGCCTTTGCGATCGTTTGGCTGCGGATGCTGATCCGCCGCTTGGGGATGGAGGACGTAACCATCCATATGCTGATCCAGATTTTGACCCCGTTCGTCATTTATCTGGTCACCGAGGAGCTCGGATTTTCCGGCATCCTTGCCGTCGTGGCCGGAGGGATCGTGCACGCGATTGAACGGGACCGGAGCGAGTCGGTATTGCCGGAGCTTCGGGTCGTCTCGCAAAATACATGGTCCGTGATTCTGTTCATACTCAACGGCCTCGTTTTCGTCATCCTCGGTTTACAAATTCCCGGCGCGACGGAAACGATCTTTCAAAGTCCGCATTACAGCAACTGGCAGGTGCTTGGTTTTATCGGCCTGATCACGATCAGTCTGATTGTGCTGCGGTTTATTTGGGTTTATATATTTTGGGAAGGTTCTTGGCTCCTCGGAAGCGCGGAAAATATGGGCAGGCCGAAGCTGATGTCGTCGATTCTGATCTCCTTGTCCGGCGTGAGGGGAGCGGTGACGCTGGCGGCGGCGTTCTCCATTCCGTTTGTTCTTCAGGACGGCAGTCCTTTTCCCGAGCGGGACCTGATCATTTTTTTGGCGGCCGGCGTGATTTTGTGTTCGCTGCTCATTGCGAGCGTCGTATTGCCGCTGCTTTCCAGGCGGCCTGAAGGCGGCGCGGACGAAGTGGAGCACAGCGAATATGAGGCACGTGTCGCTATGCTTCGGGCCGGGATCGCGGCGATTCGGGAGGCGACCGATGAGGAGAACGAAGCGGCGGCCAGAAAGGTTCTGGCTTTTTATCATCGTCAGCTCCTTCAATTGCAAAACGGCCAGAGTCAGGAGTGGTCCGACCGGAAAAGAAACAAGACCTTCATCAACGTAAGGCTTGCCGGGCTTCAGGCGGAACGCCGGGAGATTCAAAGCATGCTGGATCACGGCGAGATTACCGGAGAGATGGCATCCGGCATCGAGGAAGTCATGAACCAGATGGAAATGGTCATGTCGAACCGATTTAAAATGCAGGTGCTCGTGTCATTGTTCCGCCTTCGCCGGTTGTTCTCGAAGCAGTTTTTGAAGAAGACGGCAGGGGAGCTTCCGGAGGAAGCGATGGCGCAGATCAAGGCGGTAAAGCTGCGGACCTCGAAAGCGGCCATTAAAGCGGTGAAAAACCAGATGAACGACGGCAACCGGGAGGCTTCCATGTTTGTCATGACTCAATACAATGAGATGATCGAAAGGCTGCAGAAATCCCAAGGCACAGGGACGAACAGCATGGAAGACGAGGATATGTTCAACCAATATAAAAGCGAGCTGCGCATCAAAGGAATTCAGGCTCAGCGAAACGAGGTGCAGGCGATGTTCGAGCGGGGGGATATCAGCTGGGCGTCGGCCAATAAGCTCAGACAATACATCAATTATTTGGAGGCCGGGATATTGGAACCGGACGACGAAGAATAGCCGGTGTCATGTCATGATTTACTTCTTGTCCGCATAAGGTGGTACAAGTAGGAATCGGATATGGGAGCGTGGCGGCATGACGGAAGCAATTGCACGTTTGGGTGAACTTACAACGATATTGCTGATGGCGGTTGCCCTGGGAATGGATGCATTTTCACTCGGGGTCGGGATCGGAATGAAGGGGGTACGGCGAAGCGACACTCTGCGCATCGGCGCCGCCGTAGCCCTTTTTCATTTGCTCATGCCTCTTCTCGGCATCGTCGCCGGGCAGTATGTCGGTGAACTCCTCGGTGTTTTTGCCCGTTATGTTTCCGGCGGCCTGCTGGTGCTCTTGGGAATTCATATGATGATCAGTTCGCTCAAGGGCGATGATTTCCAATCGATCAACCACCGCACGATCTGGGGAGTAATTCTGTTTTCGCTTAGCGTCAGCATCGATTCGTTTTCCGTAGGTGTGTCTCTCGGCATGTTTCACGGAGATCTGCTGCTTACCGTGCTCGCCTTCGGTTTCATTGGCGGATTGATGTGCGTGACGGGGCTGGCTCTGGGCCGAAGCGTAAGCCGGGGGCTGGGCGAATACGGCGAAGCGGCCGGTGGGGCCATCTTGTTGGCGTTTGGACTCGTGTTCATCTTTTGATACAATTAATTTGGAATAGAATGATTATGAATTTACGGGAAATCCGATCCTTGCGGAGGTGATGCGAATGCGAATTTTGTTTGTCTGTACGGGCAATACTTGCCGTAGTCCGATGGCGGAAGGAATGATGCGCAAAATGGCGAAGGAACGCGGGCTCGATATCACGGTCCGTTCGGCAGGCGTCGCTGCGGCCCCGGGTGTCCCGATTTCCCGCCATGCGGAAGCGGTATTGAGGGAGCAAGGAATCGGAGATCGCTTCCTGTCGACGCCGCTGCACGCGGAGCTGGTCGAATGGTCGGATTTGATCCTCTCCTTGACCGAAGGGCATAAGCGCCAGATTTTGTACTCCTTTCCGGAGGCGGCGGATAAAATATACACGCTTAAAGAATATGCGGATCATGAAACGGAATCGTTGGCGGACAGGGAGGAACTCCAGCGGCTCGCCGCGGGGATCGAACTTGATCTTTCCCTTGGCAAGCAGCCGGATGAAGCGGCACGTCGGCGCTTGACCGAGCTGTTGCAGCGGATGCCCGTATACGATATTACGGATCCTTTCGGAGGCTCGCGCGAAGATTACGATCGAACGGCTGCGGAGATCCGGGACGCGCTGGAACGGGTTTTGGACAAGCTGGAGCGGGACCGGAACGAGGATGCGGCTTCCGGGTGAAAACCCGGTTGCATTTGTCCGGTTTATGCTTTATTCTTAAGCTATAAAGAAGATCCGATGTGACTGGCGACGAAAGTGGATCCAACCACGATGGAGCATCGGAATATACGGCCGGTCGCCTGGGCAAAGAGCACGACGCTGCTATCGCGTCATGCTCTTTTTTCGTTTTCCATGCGGCCCTGCCGCCAAGTTCAAGCCGCTTTGCCGGACCGTCTCGAAGATTGTCGTTAATCTGCCTGTACTTTTAGGTATAATAAGGATAGTGTTTTGGCGAAAGGAGCGTTTGGACATGGACATGGCGAAACTCGGAGATATCCGGGAACAGGTCGCGGAGATATTGGAGGAGTTGGCCGCTGCCGCGGGACTGGGACCCGGGAAACTTGTCGTCATCGGAGCCAGTACGAGCGAGGTGGCGGGAGTGCGGATCGGTACGGGGGGCGCGGAGCGGATTGCCGAAGAGCTGTATGCCGGGATTGACCGGGTCCGGCAAAAATACGGCTTTGACGTCGCGTTCCAGTGCTGCGAGCACTTAAACCGCGCGCTCGTGGTGGAACGGACGGTGCTCGACAGGCTAAGGCTTACGGAAGTGGCCGCCGTTCCCGTACGGAACGCAGGCGGTTCCATGGCGGCTGTCGCATTCAAACGGCTGTCTGAACCGTGTCTGGCCGAAAGCCTGGAAGCCGATGCGGGCGTCGATATCGGCGAAACGCTGATCGGCATGCATCTGCGCCGCGTTGCCGTTCCGTTCCGGCCGGCATTGCGGTATGTCGGTAAAGCCAGGGTCACCGCGGCCCGAACCCGTCCGAAACTGATCGGCGGCGAACGCGCGGTATACGTTCTGCCGCAAGAGCAGGACTCCGGTTCATGTGACTGATGTGATCAAATAATTTTGCATAGGAGGACAATGAAATGGAACAATTGAGAAAGCAAGATCCGGCGGTGCTGGAAGCCATGAATCTGGAGCTTAAGCGCCAACGCAACAACATTGAGTTGATCGCTTCGGAAAATATCGTCAGCGAAGCGGTGATGGAAGCCATGGGCTCCGTGTTGACGAATAAATATGCGGAAGGGTATCCGGGCAAACGCTACTACGGCGGTTGCGAGCATGTCGATATCGTTGAAAACATCGCCCGCGACCGTGCCAAGGAGCTTTTCGGTGCCGAACATGCCAACGTACAGCCCCATTCCGGCGCTCAAGCGAACCTGGCCGTTTATTTGACGGCCCTCAAGCCCGGCGACACGGTGCTCGGCATGAACCTGGCCCACGGCGGCCATTTGACGCACGGAAGTCCGGTTAACGCTTCGGGTCTGTTCTATAACTTCGTGGCTTACGGTGTGCAGGAAGACAGCTTCCTGATCGATTATGACGAAGTGCGCAAAGCCGCCTTCAAGCATCGCCCTAAAATGATCGTTGCCGGCGCAAGTGCTTACCCGCGTATCATCGATTTCGAGAAGCTTGCTTCCATCGCTAACGATGTAGGTGCGCTGTTCATGGTCGACATGGCTCATATCGCCGGTCTTGTTGCTGCAGGCTTGCACCCGAATCCGGTGCCGCACGCGCACTTCGTAACGACGACGACGCACAAAACGCTGCGCGGACCGCGCGGCGGCATGATCCTTTGCCGTCAATCCTGGGCGGCGGCGATCGACAAAGCCGTTTTCCCTGGTACGCAAGGCGGTCCTTTGATGCACGTGATCGCTTCCAAAGCGGTCGCTTTGGGCGAAGCGCTGCAGCCGTCTTTTAAAACGTATGCCGAGAACGTCGTGAAAAACGCCAAGGTGCTGGCTGATACGCTTGTCGCCGAAGGCTTGAACCTCGTATCCGGCGGTACGGACAACCATTTGATGCTGATCGATACCCGCAATCTGAACATCACCGGTAAAGATGCGGAGCATGTGCTCGATTCCATCGGCATTACCGTAAACAAGAACGCGATTCCGTTCGATCCGACCAGTCCGTTCGTGACCAGCGGTATCCGTATCGGCACGCCGGCCGTAACGTCCCGCGGTATGGATCAGGAAGCGATGAAGACGATCGGCCAAATTATCGGATCGGTCCTGAAAAACTCGAAAGACGAAGCGACTTTGGAGAAAGCCCGCAAACAGGTCGTCGAATTGACGGATCGGTTCCCGATCTATCCGGAGCTTAGCTACGAATAAGATTCAAGTTATGAAGAGCCCGCAGCGTGTCTGCGGGCTTTTTTATTTTGCCGTCCCGGTCAAGAATATGCGAACCTCTCAATCCCCCTCTCCAATTCGATCATAAGATATTGTGTAGACGGCACTCGACAAGCTTTCGGCCTGTATGCTATCGACGGCAGGCGAAGTTAGAAGAGGGGAGGTTTTCAAAATGGGTTACCATTATACGGCCATAGGGGATTCGTTGACGACGGGCGCCGGGGCGTGGCTGAGCGGCGGATTTGCGCCTCTTTACCGGCGGATGGCGGAAAGCCGCCTTCGAACACGGGTCACTTATGAGAATTTAGGGGTCAACGGGTTGACTTCGCAAAAATTGCTGTCTAGGATCCAAGGGGATCCGCGAATGCGTGCGGCGCTTCAGCGAGCGGACATCATCACCGTATCCATCGGCGCGAACGATCTCCAGCCCTACGCCAGAGCCATCGCCGACGGCTCGGCATCGCGCGCTGCCCAAATTCCGCAAGTGCTGGCCCGGACAAAAGGGAATGTGCGGGAAATCGTCAATCATTTGTATCAGATCAAAATCTCGCAGCGAACGCCATTCATCATCCGGATGGTGGGAGTGTACAATCCGTTTCCGAACAGGGAAGCAGGGCTATATGCACGCCAGTACAATTCGTTTCTTGCTTCCCTGGGAGGAGGAAATTACCGGGTGGCGGACGTATATCCGGTATTTGAGGGAAATGAGCGCGAGTTGCTCTTTCTTGACCGGATCCATCCGAACAGCCGCGGTTACCGAATTATTGCGCAGAGGCTGGATCGCCTTGGCTATTTGCCGTTGCGGTGAATTAGAAGAGATGCGACAAGCCCTTTGGAAGGCCGACCAGCTTTGCTGGTTGGCTTATTTTTGTAGGGAGTCAGCGTTTTGTTTTGGGATTCGTGTCAATACTTCAAAAAAAAGTAATTGACACCAATAGAAAGGAGGATATAATTAAGGCAAATGGTAACATATAACATCTAAGGATCGTAACTCCTCTAAATACATATTAACTAAGTTCATTTCGCTCGTTTGAGCAAACGCTTGCACTTCTAATTTACCAATTAGAATGTACCCTCTATTTTCCTATCTTAGATTTATCACCTGGCTGGTTCTAAAAAAATTCATATGAGACATCTTTTACTGTTAAAAATGCAAACGATTGCACATGAGAGATTCTATTGATAGTCATGCTATTACAAGATTGGGAGATGATAAAAAGATGGAGCTATCTGTTTTTATCCAATTGTTTGTAAGCGTTCTATTCGCAGTATCTTCGGTGGCAAAGCTTAGCAAATTGTCATCATTCCGAGACACGCTGAGGCAGCTAAGAATTACGCCTTTGTGGGCGAGGTATGCCAAGGTAGCCATTCCACTGCTTGAATTGGCCGTTTGCGTGCTGCTGCTGTTCCCTGTTACATCGCGTTATGGCGCAGTGCTTGCTCTGCTTTTGCTTAGCTCTTTTGCATGGGCGGCCTGGAGAGCCAAAGGCAGAATGGTAACCTACCATTGGTTTGGCGGACTTATATCAGAAAAGCTTGGTATAGGGCTGCATACAAGACATCTAGTCCTCTTTCTTCTAAGCATTTATCTGCTTCTTGCACCGGCCTTGCCAATCCTGGGGGTTTCCATAATAGAAATATGCACGGCGGTCTTTTCCTCCTTAGGGATTCTGGTCATCTACGCCTTAGGTCTAACGCTGAGACAATATCACAAGCTCTATCAGGAATAACAACACTATATGACTAAAGGAAGTGAAAGCGCATGCCGGACATGTTTAATATTTCGTATTTGCTCTTATGGGTCATCGTTATTTTGATCTCTTACGGTGTGATCGTCATTTTAAAGAGTGCCATCACAACCAGAAGCATGCTCTATGAACAACAGGAGGGACTGCCTGAGGGGGTAGAGTTTCCACTTAACGAGCGTATTCCCATGGATGGAAAAGCCCTTAGCCTAACGGAGCACGGCAAACTTGGCACGCTTATATTTTTAACCTCATCCCAATGCCTGGCTTGCAAAAAGCTATACTCGGTCATCAATGATGTGCAGAGGAAAATGCCGGTGTACCAATATCTCTTCTTGATGTCCGGCCCGGAGGACGAAGTAAACGCAACCATAAAGCAATACGAGCTTCAAGTTCCGATTATTCATGTGGACAATTTTAAGGATCTGCAGACCCCCTTCGTTCCGTTCGGATACTATGTCTCTCCTGATGGCTTGATAAGAGCCAAGGGGATTATTAACAACGAGGAACACCTTCAAGCGTTGGTCAGGTATGGAGAAGAACGGGTTTCGGCGTAGGGTCTAAGATTAGCTGAATCTGCTGTTCATCAATAAGTGGAATCTTTAGAGGCTTTTAATTAAGTTAGTTAGGGCGATTTTGTCTTATCTATAAAAAATGAATCTCTTGAAAGGAGGTGAAAAAATATGTGTTCTGGAGCTTATTTATATACTTATTGTCAGTCTTCTGATAATTGTGCAGGTGGAAAACAACGTTGTTCTTATTATTCTAGCGGCTGCTCAATCTGCAATTGTACTACAACTTGTTAAATTAAAGAAGTCTACCGTCAGCCGTTTAGACGGTAGACTTCTTTAATCTATGTAAAGGGGGATGGAAGGGTTGAAATTTGCGAAAATATATATAATTGTTTTATTTTTAGGTAATTTATTACTCATTACAGCATGTTCAAATACTAAAGAACAAATAAGCTATACCAGTGATCCGGAGATGAAGGCAACTTTAAAAGTTATGACAATTGAAAGTGAAGATCAATTTATGGCGGAAGTCGGGGATTTCTTTAAGGCCAAGTATCCGAATATTGAAATAAGTGTGATTAATTATTTTGGAGATAACTTAGAGAAGGCAATGAATGAGGAAAAGCCGGATGTAGTCATACATTCCGTTCAAGATTACGAACAACTTATTCAACAAGATAAACTCTATGATTTAAGTAATTTGCTTTCCAATGATAAATTTAACCTTGATGGGGTTCATCAGGAGTTTGTTGATTATCTTAGATTGATAGGGGGCGGCAAGCTCTATGGACTTCCTCCAGAATTCCAAACTAAAGCGATCTACTATAACAAAGACTTGTTTGATAAATACAAAATACCCTATCCACAGGATCGAATGACATGGGAGGAAATGATTCAATTGGCCAAACGATTTCCTTCAGGTGATGGGGTGAGCGGTTTATACATGTTGAATTTTTCTGCCTTCGTTGATGATATGGCATGGAGCCGCGACGTAAGCATGATCAATATCAAAGATATGAAGCTGACCATTAATTCGGCATCATATAAGAAGATATTTGAAACTATAGTGGATGCATACATGTCGAAAACAGTAGTAATTCCCGAAATGGACCAGTTTGAAGTATATGATCCTTTTATCAGCGGCACTAGTGCTATGACTGTGGATTATTATTATTACATTAATAACAAGATTAACTGGGCCAAAGCGGAAAAGGGGGATAAGTTCCAATTAAATTGGGATGTAGTATCTGCTCCAGTTGATGAGAAAAGTCGGGACACCTCACCCTACTATTACTTTGGTGGAATTACAAGTATAAATGTTGATTCTGAACAAAAACAGGCAGCTTGGGAACTTATAAAGTTCGTGAATGGAGAAGAGTTTGCAAAAATGAAGTCAAAAACGTCTGGTTTCGTTCCTTCTACAAGAACGGATTTTATCTATAATCCTGAAGGGAAAAGGATGGAGGCTTTTTATGTTTTAAAGCCGAGGGACAAATGGATGCCTTATGAATACTACAGTGCCCCGCCAAAGGGCTTCTTTGCAGGTATGGAAGGTATTATTAACTCAGAACTAAAGGCCGTAACCGCTGGCGCCAAAACCCTAGACGAGGCCATGGCTTCCATGGAGGAGCGGGGGCAGCGGTTGCTGGATAAGAAGTAGCTTCTGGAGATAGCCGGGGTATTCACCCAGATGCAAAATAAAGAGAAAGAGTGTAGCCGAAGTGAACCATAAGGGAGTCCTTCGAGGATTGTTGTTTGAAATCGTTCCGTTCATATGGAAATCAGCGCCTGTCCGATTGGCTGTAATGATGGTCATTCGGATCGTGGAGGCCCTGCAGCCGGCCGTTCAAATCTATTTGACCAAGCGGCTGGTAGAGCAAGCCACCATCTTGTTTCAAGGGAATAGGGAAATGTTCCTGACCGCGCTGACGACGATCGGCTGGCAAGCCCTATTTTTTCTGGCCGCCCTGGTATTAAGGTCGCTGGCCCATATGCTCCTTCTGGTGATCAAGCAAAAGGCGCAGTTTCAAATGGACCGCGAGATCGCCGAAAAATGCTCAAGACTGGACTATATCTATTTCGAGCAATCCGAATACTACGACCGCCTGCAAAGAGTCACCCAAGGACTTGCTTATCGCGGGCTTTCCGTGTTGGATCATTTTTTTCTGGTGCTGCAAAGCTTCATTACGTTAACTTCACTGCTTTTTGTTCTGGCCGGGTTTCATTGGATGCTGTCCGTCGGAGTGCTGTGTTTAATCATCCCTTCCTTTCTGATCAACATGAAGCTTGGCCAGAAAAGATATAAACAGATGATCGCCCAAACCCCTTCCAGCCGTAAAGTTCAATATCTTATGAGATTGATGACCGGCAGGGAGTCCGCCAAAGAAATGAAGCTGTTCAAGCTATATCCATACATCCTAGGGCGATGGGGCGAGTTGTACTGGAAAAATGCGAAGGAAAAGGCCGCGCTGGAAAAGTCGGGCCAATGGCTGGGCGGTTTCTCCGAGATCTTCTCTTATGCGTTTACGGCCCTTGCTACCGTGGTTGTTCTTTTGACTAGTTTTACGGGCAGCCTTACGATCGGGGTTTTTGTGGCGATGATCCAGACGGTGACGACAGCCAAAGACAGCGTGATGTTGATAGCCGCCAATTTGTCGGGTATTTACGAAAATGCTCTGTTTACAAGCGAACTGATTCGATTTATGAATCTTCCGGATAAAAAATCAGACGAACGATCGGTAAGCCCTGTTCTGATACCGGGGCCTCCGGAAGAATCCAGGGAGGGGCTTTGGGTAAAGGGGCAGGATTTTACCTACCCCCATCAGAGTGTAGCGGCTTTGAGAGATGTCGGGTTCCACATTAAGCCCGGACAGCGGGTGGCGATCGTCGGTCATAACGGGGCCGGTAAGAGTACGTTGGCCAAATGCCTGCTCGGTCTTTACAGACCTCAATACGGAAGTGTGCTGTGGAACGGGAAGGATATTTTCTCGGACGAAGACCGTACTTCGGTTAGTGCCGTTTTCCAAGACTTTATGCAATATCAATTAACGTTAAAGGAGAATATCGGATTCGGACAGATCTCGGCCCTGGACAATAGGGAGCAGTTGAATATGGCGGCGGTCAAGACAGGGGTGGACTTCATTTCACGTTCGCTTCCGCATGGGTATGATACGCTACTGGGCCATGAATATGAAGGAGGCAAGGAATTGTCCCAGGGGCAATGGCAGAAGGTAGCGTTAAGCCGTTCCTACTTTAATATCGATGC
This sequence comes from Paenibacillus salivarius, assembly GCF_051307165.1. NCBI lineage: Bacteria > Bacillati > Bacillota > Bacilli > Caryophanales > Paenibacillaceae > Paenibacillus > Paenibacillus salivarius. The sequence continues at coordinate 5,117,741 of NZ_CP195592.1, read as the reverse complement.
CGAGTTGGTGATTTATGACGAACCCACATCCGCACTAGACCCGATTGCCGAAGCCGCCTTGTTCGAACGATTTTCCGAATTGGTGGAGGGGAAAACGAGTATCATGATATCCCATCGGCTGGGTAGTTGCCGCAATGCGGATTTGATTCTGGTGCTAAAAGACGGACGTCTTGTCGAGCAGGGGACCCATGAACAATTGCTCCGGCACCAAGGGGAGTATGCGCGCATGTACGAAGCCCAGTCCCAATGGTATGACATGAACGGAGTGATCGCATGAAAAGAGTGCTTGATTCCATAAAAAAGTTATTCATCTCCTCGAAAGCTAAGACACAAAATAAGCCGCTCTCGGAGGGGGATCTACCCCGAGGCGGGAATGCCGGTGACTTTCTTCCTCTATTTAAAGCGCGAGACCAAATGGGAAGAAAGGTGAGGTCAGAGTTACTTCCGGGGCGTGTTTCGAAATTGATTTTTTTAAGCGACAGCTGCGGATCCTGTATCGAAGTGCTGAAGCAATTGGAGAGCCATTCCCAAAGAAATGATTTTTTGGTTTTAAAAAGTGATCCTGAACCTTATTCGGATGCCGACCTGGGGGATATTTCATATGATTTTCCCATCTTGAGGTCTTCCAAGGTTGTGGAGATGTTCGGTATTCAGCGGGTACCGACCGTTGTCACTGTAACTGAAGAGGGAAGAATTGAACGAGTTGACGAGTTGGCCGATCCCGGGCAGTTGGGCTCTTGTTTGGAGCCATCCTCGCCGACATGGCCTAAACGGGATCAGGGGTTGCCTTTGGGAAGCCTGTTTCCGGGATTTGCATACAATGCGGGCGACGATGCAGAGGCGGTTGACGAGAAAGGGGCCGTCGTTCTGTTCCTGTCTACGGATTGTTTGTCGTGCTTGGACATTCTCTCCAAGCTAAATTCGCTCATTGAAACATGGCCCGGTAAAAGAACGATTCTATTCATTCAAGGCGAAGAGTCCAAAGTGAAAAAGCTTCTGGAGGAATCCAGGATCACTCTTCCGTTTTTACTATACGGTCCTGATCAAAGGGAAACGTTTAGAACATCGGTCTTTCCTTATTTTTATCTTCTTTTCGGGGACGGCTACGTCTTATCGAAGGGGACCGTTAAGGATGCAAAGGAGCTTGAATCCGTAGTGAACATGCAAAAGGATCCCATACCGGCTGTCAAACAAGGAGGATAAGGGACATGATTACGGAAAATGGTCCGGACCTCGGGAGCTTTCTCCCGGATAAAATGTATATAGATCAGAGCGGTCATACTTTGAATTTGCATTCCATTCCGGAGAGGAAAGTATTGCTGTTTATTTCAATGCACTGCGTCCGGTGCATGGAGTTGGTGCCCGAAATTCAGCAAATACAACTGCCGCATGCCCATGCCCGCTTGATTCTATTTTCGGCGGGGAGCGATGAGGATCATAAAGAGCTGGATGAATTCTTTCAGCGGAAGTGGCCGATCGTTTCGCTCTCTCCGGAGCAAATGGAACAGGACTTTCTCATTCGTTCCCACCCCTTTGGTTTGGTCGTTGATGAGAATCAGCGGATTTTCGGCAAAGGGCCGGTTTATACCTCGACCGAGTTGCTGGAATTGGCCGGAAAGCGTGCAGGGGGCACTCTCTTAAATGTCTTAAGAAATGTTGTCAGGAGGAAATGATGAACTTCCTATATTTCGATTATTGCGCATCCACGCCTCTGCATCCCCGGGCGTTTCAGACGTTGTTGGACTCGGCAAAGCAATGTTATGCCAATCCGTCATCCATGCATGAAATGGGGTTTGAGGCCAGTCTCCGGGTGGAGGACTCCAGAGAGCAAATAGCCCGCCTGCTCCAAGTCAAAGCTACGGAAGTTATTTTCACGTCCGGGGCCACGGAGAGCAATAACCTTGCGATTTTAGGCGTGGTCAGGGCCTGGATGAAGCGGACGGGGCGGACTCCCCATATTATTTTATCCGAAATCGAGCATTCTTCCGTTTACCAATGCGGCAAACAACTGGCGATGGAAGGGGTGGAGGTGTCCTTCTTACCCGTCAATCGGAGCGGGATCGTAAGTTCGGCTTCCGTGAGGGCGTTACTGCAAGACAACACGATCCTGGTGAGCGTGATGCATGTAAATAATGAAACAGGAGCCGTGCAGCCGATTGATGAAATTGCGGGGGTGCTGAAGTCGGAGCCGCATATTCTTTTTCATGTGGATGGGGTGCAGGGGTTTGGCAAATTACAAGTTGAATTAGAGCATATCGACTTATATACCGTGTCTGGACATAAAATCGGGGGACCCAAAGGCATTGGATTGCTTGTCGCCAAAGAGCATATTGAGATGGACCCGCTGATGTACGGCGGGGAGCAGGAACAGGGATTAAGACCGGGGACTACAAACGTTCCCGCCGTGTTAAGTTTTGCCGAAGCCATCGCGGCCTCGCTTGAGGAACAGCAAGACAAGTTCAAGGTTCTGATGACGCTGCATGATCTGGTCTATTCCAGATTGGCGGCGATTCCCGAGGTAGTCATAAATAGCCCGGTTCCCCCACTCTCTTCCCCGCATATCATTAATTTTTCATATCAGGGGAGAGGGATCACCTCGGCGATGATGATCAGCATGCTTGCCAAACAAGGAATCATCGTCTCGTCACAATCCGCTTGTTCTTCAAAGGCCAAGCAAAGCCGGGTACTCATGGCCATGACGCAGGATGAGATGATTTCTTCCGGCAGTATCAGACTCAGCTTCCATGAGACGATTACGCTGGAGGAGGCTGGATACTTGGTTGCTTCTATTGAACAGATGGTAAATCAATTGAAGTCGAAAAATAAATTCGATCTACTGCAAAAACACCATGTGAACAGCTAATTAACATCGGCAGTGAATCGTCATGGGGGGATTTTTATGAAGTTAAGAATAAAAGTGATATTGGCTGTTATGGTATGGTCTCTAGTTTTCGTAGCCTGTTCGCCTAATAAAGAAACGATTAAATATGAAGGCGACCCGGAAATGACTTCTACCTTGAAAGTGCTGACGATTACCGATGAACGATATTTCATGGAGAAGTATGGGGATTTATTCAAAGTAAAATATCCGAATATTGAAATTCAATTAGTCCGGTATACACCAGACAATGTCGACAAGGTCATTAAGGAAGAAAAACCGGATCTTTTTATGCTTTCACTTGAGGAGTACAAGGAATATTTGCAAAAGAACCAAGTTTATGACCTGGATGCCCTGTTTACTAATGATGCGTTCCAACTTGAGGGAATCCACCCGGAAATCGTCAATTATTTACGACAAATCGGAAACGGGAAACTATACGGACTCCCCACTGAATTCATGAATAAGGCGGTTTATTATAATAAGGATTTGTTTGATAAGTACGGCATTCCCTATCCACAAGATGGTATGACATGGGAGGAGCTCTTTCAACTGGCGGAGCGGTTTCCGGCAGAAGACGGAGTGTACGGGTTTTATAAGACTTTGTCTTCTATGGTAGAAGATTTGGCCTGGAGCCGGGGAGTAAACCCCATTAATACGAAAGAAATGAAGGTAACGTTGAACACGGCATCCTACAAAGAGATATTTGAATTGATTTTGGATGCTCATGAATCGAAGGCTGCCACATTTCCGGAACTGGATCCATTTGAAGTCTATGATCCCTTTGTTACAGGTAAAAGTGCCATGACCATGGATTATAACTATTACATTAAAAACAATATCAATTGGGCCAAAGCGGAGCAGGGGAGCAAGTTTAAATTGAACTGGGATTTAGCCTCAGGACCGGTCGAGGAATCAAGCCGTGATACGTCCCCTTATTTTCTAATCAGCGGTATTTTAGCAATCAATGCGGATTCGGAGCACAAACAAGCGGCATGGGAATACATTAAATTCGCCAGCAGTGAAGAGTTGGCCAGGGTGAATTCAAAATCCCTCTCTTACCTCGCTTTGTTTACGCGGACGAATGCCATTCCCAACCCGGAGGGTAAACGAATGGAAGCTTTTTATAACTTGAAGCCCGACGTAAATCCGTATAGTTTTGTAGATTATGATCTGCTTCCACCAAGAACTTATTCGAATTTGAAAGGGATCATTAGTTCCGAAGTTAAAGCCGTAATGGTCGGCGCCAAAACTCTTGAAGAAGCGATGGCTTCCATGGAGGAGCGGGGGCAGCGGCTGCTGGAGCAGAAGTGATAGGGGGCTAGGAATGAAAACTCGAGTAACAGCCGTGTTGGCAGGAATGATCGTTTTATCTCAGCTTATATCCTGCTCATCTGGCAAAGAAACTATCGAGTACGAAGGCGACCCGCAGATTCATGCCAATCTGAAAATCATGACGGTCGATAGTAAAGACGATTTCATGCGGGATTACGGCGACTTGTTTAACGCGAAGTACCCGAATATTGAACTAGATGTAGTTTCTTTTCAAGAAAACAATCTCCAGGATGTATTAAAACAAGAAAAGCCCGATATCTTCCTCACCTCGCAGAATGTATATGAAGAACTTCTACATGAGAGCAAGCTATATGACCTAGATGCATTAATGAACACAGATGCCTTTAACCTCGAGGGAGTTCATCAGGGAATTGTCGACTCCCTTAGAAACATTGGCAACGGGAAATTATACGGGCTCCCTTCCGTGTTCCTCACGAAAGCTTTATTTTACAATAAAGACTTGTTCGACAAATACGGCATTCCATATCCTCCGGATCGAATGACATGGGAAGAGGTTTTTCAATTAGCTGCACGTTTTCCGACAGGTGACGGAGTTAGCGGATTGTTTATGTGAGATTTTTACTCATTATCCGAAGATATGGCTCGCTGTTACGGGTTAAATAAGGTCAATGTCAAAGATCAGAAGGTAACATTAAATACGGCTTCCTATAAAAATATATTTCAGTCCATTCTCGATGCGTACGAAGCAAAGGCAGTTGTGCTGCCTGAAGTTGATCTTTTTGAAGTCTACGATCCTTTTATAACAGGCGCTAGTGCAATGACTGTGGACTATTACTATTACATTAACCACAACATAAATTCTGCCAAATCGGGAAATGGAGAAAAGCTTCACTTAAACTGGGATGTAGCAACGGCTCCGGTGAATGTGGCCAACCGCGAAACATCGCCTTATTTTAACATTGTCGCTATTTTTTCGATTCATGCAGATTCGTCGCAAAAGCAAGCGGCATGGGAATTCGTTAAGTTTGTTAATAGCGAACAATTCGCAAAAGCCAAATCAAAAACAAATGGATTTGCTCTACCTACGAGAACAGACTACATCTACAACCCTGAAGGAAGGCATATGGAAGCATTCTATAGCCTAAAACCAGATGTGAATCCCACTCGAATCGATTATGATAACGGCCCAGAGGGCTTCCATACCCGTATGAAGGAAATCATAAGTTCCGAAGCTAAAGCCGTAATGGTCGGCGCAAAGACCTTGGACGAGGCGATTGCCTCAATGCAGGAACGGGGACAGAAGTTACTGGATGAAAAATGAATATAAAAGAAGGGGGGTGATCAGGTGCAATATAGAATGAAGTTAGGGGTTGCTGTCATACTGTTCCTTTTTGTTACGTCCTTCGTCGCGGCCTGTTCAAAAAGCCAGGAAACCATACAATTTCAGGCGGATCCTGAAATGAAGGCTATGCTTCGAGTGATGTATCCCGCCGGGGAAGAGTGGTTCAGAAAGGATTACGGTGACTTGTTTAACGCCAAATATCCCAATATTGAAATCACCGTCATCCCGTCGCCCCAAGGGGGAATAGATGAGTCGTGGTGGGAAAGCGAGAAACCCGATGTTTTGGCGCTCGATCTTCCGGTCTATGAACAATTGATCGCGGACGACAAGCTGTATGATCTGAACACCGTCATTACCAATGACGCATTTCATTTGGATGGGATGCATTCCGGAATCATCGATTTTATCAGGCAAAGGGGCGGAGGCAAGCTGTATGGTTTACCTCCGACCTTTTATAATAAGGCGATTTATTACAACAAGGAGTTGTTCGACCGCTTCAATATCCCTTATCCGAAGGATCAGATGACATGGGAAGAGATCCTTGAATTGGCCAAACGTTTTCCGGCAGATGAAGGCATACACGGCTTATATATTCGCGACTATGAGTTTCTGGTAAGCGAACTCGCCTCGAGCCGTAACTTGAGCGCTTATAATACCGCTAAATTGCAGATGACGATCAATACGGAAGCGTACAAGGACGTATTTGAGACGGTGCTTGATGCATATAAGTCAGGGGCGGTCGTGTCACCTTCGGCAGGTTCGCAACAATACGATCCGTTCATTAATAAGACCAGTGCCATGGCCTATGATTACTCTTACTACATAAATAATGAAATCAATTGGGCCAAGGAAGATCTGGGCAGTCAGTTTCAATTGGATTGGGAATTGGCTTCGGCCCCTTCGGATTCGGCCAATCGCGAGCTTTCATCCACTTATTTTTTCACGGACATTCTCACCGTTAGCGCAGACTCGGACCAAAAACAAGCGGCCTGGGAGTTGGTTAAGTTCATGAACAGCGAGGAATTGGCCAAGGTGAAATCGAAGACGGCCGGACTGAGCCTGCAGACGCGTACAGACTATAACTACAACCCGGAAGGCAAGCGGATCGAAGCCTTTTACAACCAGAAACCAAACTTGGACCGGAGTACGATCGACTACACCAAAGTTCCGAAAGGGTTTAGTTTAAGGAATATCATTAATCAGGAAGTGGCTTCGCTGATCGCAGGCGTGAAAACCGTGGACGAGGTGATGGCCTCCATAGAGCAGCGCGGGCAGGTGGAACTCTCTAAGGGACAGGAGAAGAAATGAATTCAGGAGGCCTGAAAACTCGTCAAACTCGTAAATGGAGAAGAAACGGCGAGTTCTGAGGTGATTCCAAATGCTGGTTAAAGCGATTGACGGCATTCAAGGGTGGGGACTGAGCGAAATTGAACAAATAGTATTGGGCCCAAAGGCCTGAAATTAAAAGATGAAGGCGCTTCTTTAAGGAAGAAGCGCTTTTTTTAAAGAAATGTGAAAAGATGTGTCGCAAAGCATCAACATTATTCAATTGTAGGCAATTGTGTCGTCCAGCGGAACAAGGGCGCTACCGGGATATGGTTCGTGGTAATTGGAAAAAGACAGTGATATAATAAACGAGATTTGTGGGACAATCAGGAATGAGAATGCCGCCGCAAGTGAAGACTGAGTGCAATAATACCGGAGGGACGAACCATGGGAAAATTGGTGATATGTGATCACCCTTTAATTCAACACAAACTGACATTTATTCGCGATATGCGGACAAACACGAAAGATTTTCGCGAGCTGGTGGATGAAGTGGCTACGCTGATGGCTTATGAGATTACAAGGGAAGTGCCTCTCGAATCGATCACGGTGCAAACGCCGGTGGCCGAGGCGGAATCCAAGGTCATTTCCGGACGCATGTTGGGATTGATTCCGATCCTGCGGGCCGGGCTTGGAATGCTGGACGGCGTTCTTAAACTGCTTCCAGCCGCGAAGGTAGGGCATGTGGGCCTGTTCCGTGACCCGAATACCCTTCAGCCTGTCGAATACTATATCAAATTGCCTACGGACGTGCAGGAGCGCGAGCTGATCGTCATCGATCCGATGCTGGCGACCGGCGGATCCGCCATCGCCGCAATCGAAGCGTTGAAGAAACGCGGCTGTACGCAAATCAAAATGATGAATCTGATCGCGGCTCCGGAAGGCGTTAAAGCGGTTCAAGACGCCCATCCGGATGTGGATATTTATGTCGCCGCTTTGGACGAGCGCTTGGATGAACATGGGTACATCATTCCGGGCCTTGGCGACGCCGGTGACCGGTTATACGGTACGAAATAGGATCCCATACAGGAAGAGAGGAGTTCATCCATGTCAAAAATTAAGGTGATGACGGTTTTCGGCGTCAGACCGGAAGCGATCAAGATGGCACCGCTCATTCTGGAACTCCAAAAGCACCCTGAGGACATTGAATCCGTGGTCTGCGTGACCGCCCAGCATCGCGAGATGCTGGATCAGGTGCTGGACGTGTTCAAGATCGTGCCGGACTATGATCTCAATGTGATGAAGCCAAGCCAAAGTCTGAATGAAATTACGATCCGCGTGCTTGAAGGCTTGGAAAAGGTGCTAAAGGAAGCAAAGCCGGACATCGTGCTTGTGCACGGGGATACCCTGACGACTTTCCTCGCCAGTTACGCCGCTTTCCTGCAGCAGATCAAGGTCGGTCATGTGGAAGCGGGATTGCGTACATGGAATAAAATGTCCCCTTATCCGGAAGAGATGAACCGGCAGTTGACCGGCGTGCTTGCGGATCTGCATTTTGCGCCTACGGAATGGTCGGCGGGCAATTTGCGCAAGGAGAACAAGTCCGAGTCTAGTATATATATCACAGGCAATACGGTTACGGATGTGTTTCAATATACTGTACAGCCGAATTACAACAATTCCGTGCTGGAATGGGCCGCCGGAAAGCGGCTTATTCTTATGACCGCGCACCGCCGGGAATCGCAAGGAGAGCCTCATATGAACATCTTCCGCGCCGTCAGAAGAATCGCGGATGAATTTGAGGATGTGGCTATTGTTTACCCTGTTCACCCAAGCCCGGCGGTAAAAGAACCGGCGTATGAAACTTTGGGAAATCATCCCCGTATTAAATTGATCGAGCCGTTGGATGTGGTGGATTTGCACAATTTTTATCCGCATACGCATCTGATTCTCACCGATTCCGGAGGATTACAGGAAGAGGCGCCATCTTTTGGCGTACCGGTCCTTGTGCTGCGTGATACCACGGAGCGTCCGGAAGGCATCGAAGCGGGAACGCTGGAACTCGTCGGCACGGATGAGGAGATGGTATATGAGCGGACAAAGGCGCTGCTCAGTGACAAAGAGCTTTATAATTCTATGAGTCGGGCCGCTAACCCGTACGGAGATGGAAGGGCATCGGAAAGAATTGTCAATGCATTACGTCACCATTTCGGAATTATTTCTGCTCGTCCTGAGCAATTTCACAGAAAGTTCACAAAGTAGGCAAAATAGGTTTTGCTCCAGAGCCCGAAAAAGTATACAGTATTACTGTACGGTGTATACATTAACATCAGGATATTCAAGGTCGAATTTAACATTTCACAACTTTAAATCACTAAAAAACCTCAATTGACAAAAACTCTTCACAATTAGTACAATAAATTGGGATTATTAGGGTGATAGGAATGGATGATCCGACAAAGCCTGACAAGAATGGCAATGCCTTGAGAGCGGTCGCATTGGTGACGGCTCTGGGGACAAACCTCGCCGTATGCGCAGTCGGAGGGTTTTATCTTGGTTCCTGGCTGGACCGGCAATGGTTCGGGAACGGCCTTGGCATCGGCCTTGGCGTCCTGGTCGGCCTCGCCGCCGGAATACTCGGTATTATCGCTCTGATTAAGTCAGTCATGGGGGGAAAAGATGGATGAACTGTCGAAATACCGCCGTGCTTTGACAGTCGGAACCCTGGTTTTCCTGATGCTCTGTTTTCTGGGCGGTGCTTTGCTGCAGGAATATCAAAGCATCTTTCTGGGTGTCGCGTTTGGCTCCGCGGTAAGCACGGTGAATGCGCTATACTTGGGCCGGAAAGTGCAACAAGTGTCGGATGCGGCCCTGAACGGCAGCTCCAAACGATTAAACCTGGGGTTTTTGACCCGTACGGCTCTAGCGATTCTGGCGGTCTTCGCCGCCATGAAAAACCCGCAATTTTTAAATATGTATGCGGTTGCTGGAGGTCTCGTTTTTGCGCAATTTTATCTACTGTTTACTGGCATTCGGCTTTCTCGCAAACAAGAGTAGGACATTCAACTTGAGAATGGGGGTGAGAACATATGCATGAAGCTCCGATCATTGATCTGGGCGGTTTTCGTCTCGATTTATCCATCATCCTGATGCTGGTGGTCACCTGCGCGATCGTCTTCATCGTCGCCAAGCTGGCTACTCGGAATCTATCGGTGGAAAATCCAGGGAAGCTCCAGAATTTCATGGAGTGGGCGACGGAATTTGTCCGGAACTTGATCTCCAGCACGATGGATTGGAAAAAAGGGAAGCCGTTTCTTTCTCTCGCCATGACGATGATTATGTTCATCTTCGTCGCGAACATGCTCGGCCTTCTTTTCGGGGTTGTCACCGAGTATCATGACCCTGAGAAAGCCAAAATTTTCGGTAAAGAAATTATCACGGTCACCGAAGTTTTGCACGAGCAGCATGAGAAGCACCCGGGAGAGGAAGCGCACGCCGAGGTGGCTTGGTGGAAATCGCCGACGGCTGACCTTAGCGTAACGATGGGATTGGCACTTCTCGTATTCTTGTTGTCCCATGGACTGGGACTCTTCAAAAATACGAAGAACTATCTCAAGCATTACGTCCAGCCTTACCCGTTCTTCTTACCGATTAACATTATCGAACAGCTTTCCAAGCTGCTCACGCACGGCGTTCGTCTTTATGCGAATATTTTCGCGGGCGAAGTGTTGATCTCTACCATTATGACATTAGCGAAAGCAAGCGTTGTGGGAGCTATTTTCTCGGTGCCGCTGCTGATGGTTTGGGATGGTTTCAGTATTTTCGTCGGTGCGATCCAGGCATTCGTATTCGTTATCTTGATGATGGTATACATCTCGCAAAACCTTGAAACTCATGATGAACACGAGCATTAGTTTCCAATCAAAGAGTGAAGTCAAAGCTTCACCATGATTGAACATACAAAATGAATTTTTAATTTTAAGGAGGATATACAAATGGGAGCAATGGCATTATTGGCAGCAGCTATCGTAGCAGGTTTGGGCGCATTCGGCGCAGCGCTGGGTAACGGTATGGTTATCAGCAAAACGGTTGAAGGGATGGCTCGTCAGCCTGAAGCAAAATCCACTCTGCAAACTACAATGTTTATCGGCGTAGGTTTGATCGAAGTACTTCCGATTATCGGTGTCGTTCTTGCGTTCATGTTCTTTGGTAAAGCTTAATTCATTTTTCAAGAGATCTGGCGGGGAAGGCCACAGCCGTCCGCGCCTTCTTTTTAGCCCTTGCGGGCGAAGAACGCATATGAGGAAAGGCTTCGGAAAGGAGTGACCAAGTTTTGGAAATCGTATGGGAAAACACCGTCATCGCGTTGATCGCGATCGGGATTTTATACTTTTTGCTGAATAAATACGCTTTCGGTCCGTTGTTCAACGTGATGGAAAAGCGCCGGGAGCTTGTGCAGCAGCAGCTTAGCGAAGCCGCTCAAACCCGTGAACAGGCTGCAGCTTTCGTAGAAGAGCAAAGATCGGCTCTGCAGGAAGCGCGCAAAGAAGCCTATGAAATTATCGAGCAATCCAAGCAAACGAGCAGCAAGCAAGCTGCGCAATTGCTTCAACAAGCGAAGGACGAAGCGACTCGCATGAAAGACGAAGCGGTCCGCGACATCCAAAGCGAGAAAAACAGAGCAGTGGAACAGCTTCGCAGCGAAGTTGGCGCCGTGTCCGTGAAGATCGCTTCCAAGCTGATCGAGAAAGAAGTCGGCGAAGACAAGGTCCAAGGCGAACTGGTTGACCAGTATCTTAAAGAGGTCGGTGGCCGCTCATGAGTCGCGAGATCGTAGCAGCCAAACGGTACGCCAAAGCGCTGTATGAAATTGCCGCCCAGGAAGGCCGTACGCTGGAAGTGGAAAATGAGCTGTCCGCATTGTCCGAGGCGTTTAAAGCCGGCGATGAAGTCGCCGCGTTTATCGCTTCTCCGAAAATTTCGGCGGAAAAGAAATGGGAGCTCATTTCCCGTGCGATTGAAGGCAAATTGTCCAAACCCGTCGTTTCCCTGATGAAACTGCTCGTGGAACGGGGACGTACGGAATTGCTGCCGGAACTGTTGGAAGGATATATCCGCATTTCCGGGGAAGCTCTTGGACTTGCAAACGCAACCGTATACTCGACTTACCCGCTTAGCGACAGCGAAAAGCAGCAGGTCGAGGCCGAGTTCGGTCAGCTGGTAAACAAGAAGATCCGCGTTCAAAATGTGGTCGACAAAAGCCTGTTAGGCGGAATGAAAGTCAGAATCGGCGATACGCTGTATGACGGAAGTTTGTCCGGCAAGCTGGAACGTCTTGAAAAGTCTTTTCGAAGACAAGCACTGTAGATAGGGGTGAAACACTTGAGTATCAGACCTGAGGAAATCAGTTCACTGATTAAAAGTCAGATCGAACAATATAAATCGGAAATTGAAGTGGCCGAAGTCGGCACCGTTATTCAAGTTGGCGACGGTATCGCCCGTGTCCACGGACTTGAGAACGCCATGGCTAACGAACTGCTCGAGTTTGAAAATGGCGTATTTGGTCTTGCGCTGAACCTGGAAGAAAGCAACGTCGGTGTCGTTATTCTGGGGCCATACAGTGAAATTCGCGAAGGAAACCAAGTGAAACGTACGGGGCAAATTATGCAGGTACCGGTAGGCGAAGCGCTGCTGGGCCGCGTAGTCAATCCGCTCGGCCAACCGGTCGACGGCAAAGGCCCTATCGCCACGACGGAATTCCGTCCGGTTGAAAACAATGCTCCAGGCGTTATCGACCGGAAATCGGTTCATGAACCGATGCAAACCGGGATCAAGGCCATCGACTCGATGGTTCCGATCGGCCGCGGCCAACGGGAACTTATCATTGGCGACCGCCAAACCGGTAAAACGGCGATCGCGATCGACACGATCATCAACCAAAAAGGAAATGGCGTGAAATGTATTTACGTCGCGATCGGCCAAAAGCAATCCACGGTCGTTAACGTGGTGGAAACGCTGCGTCGCCACGGAGCGCTGGATTACACGATCGTCGTGACGGCATCCGCTTCGGAACCGTCGCCGCTTCTTTACATCGCGCCTTATGCCGGTGTTGCCATGGCCGAGTACTTCATGTACAAAGGCGAGCACGTCCTTATTATTTATGACGATTTGTCCAAACAAGCGGCGGCTTACCGCGAATTGTCCTTGCTGCTCCGCCGTCCTCCGGGCCGCGAAGCATATCCGGGTGACGTATTCTATCTGCACTCCCGCCTTTTGGAACGTGCAGCGAAGCTGAGCGATGAACTCGGCGGCGGATCCATTACCGCGCTTCCGTTTATCGAGACTCAAGCATCGGACGTATCCGCATATATTCCGACCAACGTAATTTCGATTACGGACGGTCAGATTTTCCTTGAATCCGATCTTTTCTACTCCGGCCAACGTCCGGCGGTCAACGTCGGTATTTCCGTATCCCGGGTAGGGGGCTCCGCCCAAATCAAGGCGATGAAAAAGGTTGCCGGTACACTCCGTCTGGACCTTGCCCAATATCGTGAGCTTCAAGCGTTCTCCCAATTCGGTTCCGACCTCGACAAGTCGACGCAAGCCCGTCTGACCCGCGGTTCCCGGATGATGGAAATTCTGAAGCAAGGCGTTAACCAGCCGCTTGCGGTTGAGGAACAAGTTGTCAGCCTTTATACGGCGGTCAAAGGTTACCTCGACGATATCGCGCTTGGCGACGTGCGCCGTTTCGAATCCGAGTTCCTGTCTTTCGTGAAGAATAATCATGATGACGTGCTGCAGTCGATCCGCGATACGAAGGATCTGACCTCGGACAACGAGACGAAACTCAAAGAAGTCATCGAAAAGTTCAAAAAGGGCTTTGCGGCTTCCGTATAATATTAATTAACCTTGTGGAATGGATTCATAAACCGGCTCTGGCTTACCGCCGGAACGCCGGTTTGTGATTGAATATGCTTAATGAAGTAACTTTGGCCTTGCCAAAGTTAAGCTGATTGCTTACGAAGTAGTTTTGGCTTCGCCAAAACTTGAAGGTGGTGAAATCATGGCAAAAGGGATGCGCGAAATTAAGCGCCAGATCAAAAGCGTTCAGAATACCCGTCAAATCACGAAAGCGATGGAGATGGTGGCTTCGGCCAAGCTGAGAAAGGCGCAGGAGAAGGCGCAGGCGTCACGTCCTTATGTGGAAAAGCTGAAGGAAGTGGTTTCCAGCATTGCGGCCGGTTCGAACGATGTCTCCCACCCGATGTTGGTCTCGCGCCCGGTGAAACGTACTGCGTATATCGTGATTACTTCCGACGGCGGTCTCGTGGGCGGCTATAACGCGAACATGCTCCGTAGCGTGATGGATACGATCAAAGAAAAGCATGCTTCCGCGGAAGAGTACGGTTTGTTCGTGATCGGCCGCAAAGGCCGCGACTATTTTACCCGCCGCGGGCTTCCGGTCGTTCAAGCCGTCACCGATTTGTCCGACACACCCAAATTCGCCGATATTAAATCGCTGACTTATGCCGCTGTGCAAGGCTTCGAATCGGAACAGTTCGATGAAATTTACGTTTGCTACAGTAAATTCATTAACGCGATTACCCAGAGACCGACAGTCGAACGCCTGCTTCCATTCGACAATGTGGAGCATCATGGCGTAACTGCCGAGTATGAGTATGAGCCTTCTCCGGAAGGCGTACTGGAAGTGTTGCTGCCGAAATATGCGGAAACCTTGATTTTTAGCGCGCTTTTGGAAGGAAAAGCGAGTGAACTCGGGGCAAAAATGACGGCAATGGGCAGCGCGACGAAAAATGCGACGAAAATGATCAATGAACTGACCCTGACTTACAACCGTGCGCGTCAGGCGGCTATTACCCAGGAAATTACGGAAATTGTCGCCGGAGCGAATGCGCAAGGCTAATCAGGAAACGGGTTAAGATGACAGTTTTAGGAGGGAACATAGATGAGCAAGGGACGCGTTGTTAGCGTAATGGGTCCGGTTGTTGATATCGAGTTTGACCGCGGTCAGCTCCCGGAAATTTTTAACGCTATTAAAATTGTGAAACAAGACGCGCAGGATGGTTCGGGAGAGCTGATGCTGGAAGCGTCCAATCATCTGGGCGACAACATGGTTCGCTGTATCGCCATGTCCTCGACGGACGGTTTGGTACGCGGAACGGAAGCCGTGGATTTGGGCGCTCCGATTTCCGTACCGGTAGGGGAAGCGACACTTAGCCGCGTATTTAACGTGCTTGGTGAAGCTATCGACAATAAGGGCCAAATTGAGGGAGGCCTTCGCAATCCGATCCACCGCGAACCGCCGAAATTCGAGGATTTGTCGACACAATCGGAAATTCTCGAAACCGGGATCAAGGTTATCGATTTGCTGGCTCCGTATGCCAAGGGCGGCAAAATCGGTCTGTTTGGCGGTGCCGGCGTAGGTAAAACCGTTACGATCCAGGAATTGATTCGTAACATCGCTCAAGAACACGGCGGTATTTCCGTATTTGCGGGTGTCGGTGAACGTACCCGTGAAGGTAACGACTTGTACATGGAAATGACCGAATCCGGCGTTATCGAAAAGACGGCGATGGTGTTCGGACAAATGAACGAACCTCCGGGTGCTCGTTTGCGTGTAGCTTTGACGGGTCTGACGATGGCGGAATATTTCCGCGATCAAGAAGGCCGCGACGTACTTTTGTTTATCGATAACATTTTCCGCTTTACTCAAGCGGGTTCGGAAGTATCGGCCTTGCTCGGACGTATGCCGTCCGCGGTAGGTTACCAGCCGACGCTTGCTACGGAAATGGGTCAGCTTCAAGAACGGATTACGTCGACGAAAAAAGGTTCCGTTACGTCGATCCAGGCCATTTACGTGCCTGCGGATGACTATACCGACCCGGCTCCTGCCACGACGTTTGCTCACCTTGACGCAACGACGAACCTGGAACGTAAAATTTCCGAGAAGGGGATTTTCCCTGCGGTGGATCCGTTGGCATCCAGCTCCCGGATTTTGACACCGGAAATCGTCGGTGAGGAACATTACAATGTTGCTCAAGGCGTAAAACAACTTTTGGCTCGTTATAAAGAGCTTCAGGATATTATCGCCATCCTCGGTATGGACGAATTGTCCGAAGATGACAAGCTGCTCGTGGCCCGCGCCCGGAAGATTGAACGCTTCCTGTCGCAGCCGTTCTTCGTGGCCGAGCAGTTCACCGGCATTCAAGGCAAGTTCGTACCGATTGCCGAAACGGTTCGCAGCTTCAAGGAAATCCTTGATGGTAAACACGATGATCTTCCGGAAGCGGCATTCCTTTTTGTCGGCACGATCGAAGAAGCCGTGGAAAAGGCTAAGACGCTGTAATACCGCGCCGTTAATGCGGTTGCTTCAGAAATGAACGTGCCGCGAACAGGAGGGATGAAAGTGAGCACCTTTTTATTGGAAATCGTCACACCGGAGCATGTCGTATTTTCTCAGGAGGTAGAGGGCCTGAGCGTTCGCGGATTGGAGGGTGACCTCGGTATCCTGCCGGGCCATATTCCGTTCGTGACCCCTTTGCAGGTCGCTCCGCTTGTGGTCAAATCCGGCGGCAAGTCGCAGACGATAGCCGTTCACGGCGGATTTGTCGAGGTTCAAGGCGATAAAGTGATCGTCCTCGCGGAAAGTGCCGAGCTTCCGCAGGAGATCGACGTAGAACGTGCAATCGCGGCCCGGGAACGTGCCGAACGCAGATTGTCCGCATCCGGTCAGGACCGGATCGACCATCGCCGCGCGGAATTGGCGCTGCAAAGAGCCATTACGCGTATTAATGTTTCGAGCCGCTCTAAGGAGTAGCACATCAATAAGCAGACCGGCATCCTTTGTGGGTGCCGGTTTTTATTTGTTCGGTGAACACCCGAGTGGATGCGATGGCTGACCAGAGGTCAGAGGTCCCGCATACCATTGAAAGTGGAACAGGGATGAAGAAAGAACATAGGTCCCGGCTCCTGAATCAATAGTTGCAAAATTGCTTTTTTAGGAGAATTTCGGTAACGATTTGAAGTGTCAAAAACTTAATTTATTACAAAATATACCACTTGTTCACCCGACTAATTTCGACAAAAATCTTTGGCAGGAATTACGGAAACCCGCAAAGAACATATTAAAGACGATTTAACATGAATTTTACAATAGATGAATTTGGAAATGTCGAACTTGTTAATAATGGAAACCCTTGCAGGCGAAAGAAGGACTGGATTATTCTCACGCTGGCAAGTATGATATATAAGGCTTTATTTTTTCCTAAAATGAACCGATATATTTATGGACGTTATATTAACCGATTGCGAGTCGTTAGCATAAATATAACGTGACAGGGAGGAAGTTCATGTGAATTCGGTCGAGTCGGTATCTTCATCGATCGGGGTGAACGGCCTTGCATCGATTCTCGTATCGCTGGCATGTATCGCCTTATCCTGGTGGGCGCTGCAAAACCTCAAGCTGGATTTGTTTATCCGTCATCCAAAAGGACCTCAGGGCAAGCTGCTTCAACTGCTGCTCGCTGTTGTTCTTGGAAGGTTTGTTGCGGCCTTTATCCTGGAGTATTGGGGATACACGCAAATGCTGCGGTACATGTTCTGATTGTTTTAATTAATAAGTCTTTGGTTATAAGTGTTTTAGGCTAAGCGGACAAGGAAAATGTCGAATAACATCAAACACAAGTGTCAACAATGTTGGATAAGGACTATGCTACGTTAGGAAGGCCCTGGCTTGAAAAGAGCGCCGTTTCCTCGTTATTCCTCGACATTTCGACATGTTTAGAGCCTTGTGCGCCATAAATGACCGATGATATGATGAAATTTGGGGGAAATGGTGAAAATGAACGCGCGGAGGGAACCAAGATGAGCAAATTTATCGTCCGCGGTGGCAATGTTTTGGCCGGGAACGTTAAAGTGAGCGGAGCTAAAAATTCAGTGCTGCCAATCATTGCAGCATCCTTATTGGGAGAGGAAGGCGTAAGCGTTATTCATGACGCACCTCCATTGGATGATGTAATGACTATTAATAAAGTTTTGGAATCGCTGGGAGCGGCAGTTACATATGACCGTGAAACGATTACGGTCGATGCGCGGACCATCGCTTCCTGTGAAGCGCCGTACGAATGGGTACGGAAAATGCGGGCGTCTTTTCTTGTCATGGGTCCTTTGTTGACCCGAACGGGATATACACGGATCTCGTTGCCGGGAGGCTGCGCGATTGGTACAAGACCGATCGATCAGCATCTTAAAGGTTTTGAGGCGATGGGGGCGGAAATCAATTTGGGTCAAGGCTTCATCGAAGCCAAATCACAAGGCCGCCTACGCGGAGCAAAAGTCTATTTGGACGTAGCGAGTGTAGGGGCAACGGAAAATATTATGATGGCCGCCACCTTGGCCGAAGGGACGACAATCATTGAGAATGCGGCCAAAGAGCCGGAAATCGTGGATTTGGCCAATTTCCTCAACGGGATGGGAGCGATTGTCCGGGGAGCGGGAACAGGCATCATTCGCATCGAAGGCGTAGAGAAGCTCCACGGAGTGGAACATACCGTAATTCCGGACCGTATCGAAGCCGGGACTTTCATGATCGCTGCAGCCATGACCGGCGGCAACGTATTCGTGGAAGGGGCTATTGCCGATCATTTGGGCCCGATCATTTCCAAGCTGGAAGAGATGGGCGTACAGGTGGAAGTACATGAAAACGGAGTGCGGGTTATCGCGGATAAACCGTTAAAGGCGGTTGATGTCAAAACATTGCCGTATCCAGGATTCCCGACAGACATGCAATCGCAAATGATGGCTCTCCTGCTCGTATCGGAAGGCACCAGCGTTGTGACGGAAACGATTTTTGAAAATCGCTTTATGCATGTCGACCAATTCCGCCTGATGAATGCGGAAATCAAAGTCGAAGGCCGGACATCGATCGTGACCGGCGGAACCAAATTGAGCGGAGCCAAAGTGTGTGCGACCGATTTGAGAGCGGGTGCCGCGCTGATTATTGCGGGTCTCGTTGCGGACGGTACGACTGAGGTAAGCGGTACGCATCATATCGATCGCGGCTATGTCAATCTGGCCGAAAAGCTGGCCGGACTGGGCGCCGACATCTGGCGTATTACCGAGAACAAGGAAGCGGCTCCTCAGGCGGGTAAAGCGCCTGCGGCGATTCAAGGGGATCGGCCGATTCTTAAAATTCAGCCTTCCTTGGCGTAAAGTAATACCGACCCATAAATTCGAAAAAAATGGCTACGTCCTTTGGGGTGTGGCTTTTTTGCTGTAAACGGGATGAGATCTCTTTTTCATGGGAGGAGGGGTCGGGGAGTCTAAGGGTGCATTTTATACAACATTTTGGTTATGGAAGAAGAGTGAAGGCTGAATATATTGTACTGTGTCCAGCATTTGAGCCCATTTCATCCTTATTTCGGTTTATTCTGTTCTAAAATGTTGTATAAACTACAGCATCGTGGAGCAAGGTAGTTCATAGATGGGAAAAATGTTGTAGAACGTACAGCTTGTAGGGCTATGTACATACACCGAGAAGATTGCCTTATCTTCACGGTTGACTTTGCTCCTGTTTTTCAATATACTGTCGTTAATTTCATAAATGATATACGTTGAAGGAGATCAGTAGCGGCTTATTCCCTGTTCCAGAAAGTCGGGGGTGATGAAACCCGATACACAATAAGCATGCGAATTACACTCTGGAGTATCCCGGGTAATGCCGGGCGGTAACGGTGAACGATAATCGCCGGGAGAGGTATCGGATAGAGCGGAGTATGGAAGCTTGATTCGGTGCAACTTGGGTGGTAACGCGGTGAATAATCGTCCCTAGTCATTAGACTGGGGACTTTTTTGTTATCCGCTTAAAAAATACCGAGGTTCAAACCATGATTTGAAGGAGTGGAACACCATGCAAAAAATGAATATTATCGATGAACTCGAATGGCGGGAAGCCATTAACCAGCAAACGGACGCCGAGGGCCTTCGCGAGCTGACCAATCAGAAATCCGTCTCTTTATACTGCGGCGTCGATCCGACCGGCGACAGCATGCATATCGGGCACTTGATTCCTTTCATGGTGCTGAAACGGTTTCAGCTTGCCGGCCATCGCCCGGTTATTTTGATCGGCGGGGCTACCGGCACGATCGGCGATCCGAGCGGCCGCCAAACCGAGCGTTCGCTGCAAACGCTGGAGCAGGTTCAGGCCAACGTCGAAGCGTTGACGGCGCAAATGAAAAAGCTGTTCGTCACGGAAGGCGACAACCAGGTCCGGCTTGTAAACAACTACGACTGGACGCACAAAATCAATGTGATCGAGTTCTTGCGGGATTACGGGAAAAACTTCAGCATCAATGCGATGCTTGCCAAGGATGTCGTGTCCAGCAGGCTTGAAACGGGAATTTCGTTCACGGAATTTTCGTACCAAATCCTTCAGTCTCTCGACTTCCTTCATTTATATCAGCATGAGGATGTGCAGCTGCAAATCGGGGGCTCGGATCAATGGGGCAATATTACGAGCGGCTTGGATCTTATCCGTAAGAAGGAAGGGTCGGAGGCGAAAGCGTTTGGCCTCACCATTCCGCTGATGCTGAAAGCCGACGGTACGAAATTCGGCAAAACGGCTGGGGGAGCCATCTGGTTGGATCCGAACAAAACGACGCCGTTCGAATTTTACCAGTTCTGGGCCAATACCGATGATCGCGATGTCGTCAAATACTTGAAATACTTCACGTTCCTGTCCAAAGAGGAAATTGAAGAACTCGCGGAAAAGGTAGAGACCGAGCCGCATAAACGCGAAGCGCAAAAGAAGCTTGCCGAGGAAATGACCCGGTTCGTTCATAGCGAGGAGTTGCTGGAACAGGCGAAGCGGATTACGGCTGCCTTGTTCACCGGCGATATCAAATCGTTGACCGCCGAGGAGATCGAGCAGGGCTTTAAAGAAATGCCGACCTTCGAAGCCACGTCGGAAGCGAAGAACATCGTGGATTGGCTGGTCGAGCTGGGCATCGAGCCGTCCAAACGCCAGGCGCGCGAGGATATTACGAAAGGCGCGATCTCGGTAAACGGCGAACGTATCAACGAGTTGGAATTCGAGATCAACGCCGATCAAGCGATCGGAGGACGTTTCATCATTATCCGTAAAGGTAAGAAAAACTACAGCCTGGTGAAATTGTCCTAGCGCGGAAATAGAATGACGAATAAGCAACACAAAGAAGCCGTTACCCGGATGGGACTGACCCCCGTTTGTGAGACAGGGATCAAAACACCTTACAAGTCTAAGCAGCCAGTTGCCGGAAATGAACCGGTGACTGGTTGTTTAGTTTTGTTTGAATGCGAATTGAGTTATAGTAAGTAATGTAGTCTCGAACGGTCTGTTCGACGATTGCCGTCGTCGTACAGGTTAAACCTTCGAGATAGAACGTTTCAGACTTTAGTGTGGAATGAAACGATTCGATGGGGGCATTATCAGCGGGCGTTCCCTTGCGGGACATGCTCATGGTAATGCCTTTTCCTTTTATAGCCGCCTGATAAGCCTGAGACGTATAAACGCTGCCTTGATCGCTATGGAGCATCATACCCGGTACAGCTGGTAATTGGTTTAACGTGTCTAGAACAAGAGTCGTGTCTTGCTTGTCTGCTATACTGTAAGCCACAATCTCTCCATTAAACAAGTCCAAAATACTCGACAGGTACAATGTTTTTCCGCCAAACGGCAAATACGTAATGTCTGTTACGAGTTTTTGCATGGGGACATCGGCCTGAAACTGACGCTTTAACAAGTGTTCTGCGATGTAAGCTGGCTGCCCTGTAGGTTTGCGTTTCTTCACTTTGACACGACATTGGAGCCCCTCTCGCTGCATAATCCGCTGCACGCGTTTATGGTTAATCTTACATTCCATCCGAAGTAATGCCGTAATCTTCCGGTAACCATATCGAAATTTATGTTGAATGCAAAGTTCCCGGATTTTCTCCACCGTTGGTTCTGGACATTTTGCCTCCATAGTTGCTTTCCAGCGATAATAGGTGGCTCTTGCAATGCCAAGCCACGCACAAGCCTGCGTCACCGTGACTTCTTCTCGAATAGACTCGATCCAAGCAACAACGACTTCTGGTTCCACCTCCTTTCCAACTCCATGTACTTTTTTAGCAGGTCCAACTGCTGCTTTAAAAATCGGTTTTCTGCCTGTAGCTTTTCTAACTCTGAAGAGTGTTCTGGCCCCTTTCCATAGCTATATTGCTTACCCACAGGCTGCTCCAGCCGATGCACGTCACCTTCCCGGTACCACTTCATCCACACCTTCAGCTGTGTCTTATTCCGTATCCCGAGTTGCTCCATGACCTCACGAACCGGAACTCCTTCTAATCTCATTTCAATGGCTTTCAATTTAAGTTCGAATGGGTAGCTGACTCTTGTTGCCAATGCAAAAACACCTCCAAGGTTATCCCCATATCTTACGACATGGTTTAATTCTCTTGAAGGTGTTTTAATTTGTCTCACGCTTTGGGGTCAGTCCCGGATTTCCGGGGGCGGCTTTTTTGATGCGGCCAAACGTTGTTCGTATATATAAGGCTTTCAATCAAAGGATAAAAAAATTCGGGAGACTAGGGTAGATAGACGGCATTTAACGGAGGTTCTACCAGCCGGACAAAACTCATATCTATAAGTATATCGAGCATTAAATATATTGACAGTGAAGCTAGGGACTCGAATGGTCGGCAAGAGGATGTAGAGAGTCATGCAGCATGAATCCGGATGGGGGTTAATGGCGGATGTCCGAGAAATGGAGCCCGGGAAAAGAGGCTGGGGCGCGCGATAGCACAAAAAGCAGGATTACGGTAAAAGTAGGCCCGGGCGGAGTGGAGCGGCATGAAGGCAATCAAGGGGGAGCGGCAGGAACCTCGGGAGTTTCAGGAGCCCCCGGAGATTCAGGAACTCAAGGAGTTCATAGGGCCGGGCTGCGGACGGAAAAAGAGAATGCAATCCCGCGGATGCAGCAAAAACCTGGGGTTAAGGAAAGCGCGAGAGTGAGCGTGGGTGTCGGGAAAGGCAATGGCTCCGACCTGGAAGCTTCAAACGGAGCTATAGGCGGCAAAGTGAGCGGTGCGGGGGAAGCGAGCAAAGCCGGGGGCGATGCGCCCGTGCGCGTGCGCATCGCCCCCGGCGCTTACGGCCGCCCCTCCTTCCGCAAGCATCGCGGAGGCGGAAGGAGGGGCGTGGCGCTCGCCGCCGGCCTGGCGGCCTTGGCGGCGCTCGCGGTGCTGCTGCCCGCGCTGCTCGCGCAGCGCGCGGGCCCGCAGCCTGCGCCGCCCGCCGTGCCGGCGGCGCAGCTGCAGCAGCCCGCGGCCCCCGGGGCCGCCGCGGGCGCGAAAGAGCGGCTCGTTCCCGCGGAGAACGAGCCCGAGCCCAAGGTGCGCGTTTACCTGTCGCGCACCGGGGCCGTCGAGACCGTGCCGCTCGAGCAGTACGTGACCGGCGTGGTTGCCGCCGAGATGCCGGCGGATTTTGAGCTTGAGGCGCTCAAAGCGCAAGCGATCGCGGCCCGCACCTTTATCGTCCGCCGTCTGGCGGCGGGCGATACGAGCGGGATCCCCGGCGGCAAGGCGGACGTATTGGATACGGTAGAGCACCAGGTCTACCTGTCCAGGCAAACGTTGGCCGGGTGGGCCGACAACGGCAAAACGGACCAGCTCTCCAAGCTGGAGCGGGCGGTCCGGGAAACGCAGGGGATCGTGATGACTTATCATGGGAAGCCGATCACGGCGGCTTTCTTTTCCGCAAGCGGGGGATATACCGAAAATTCGGAGGAATACTGGTCGTTGAGCATTCCCTATCTTCGCAGTGTTCCCAGTCCTTGGGAGAGCGATATCAATCCGAAAAATAAAGAGACCGTGACTCTTTCTATAAATGAAGTATTCGATAGGATCGGTCAAAAGCTGCAGGCTACGCCCGTATCGGCGCAAGGCGGAAGGAAACGTGCAGGCGAAGACGAAAACGGCAACTTCCGCATTCTTTCCAGGACGACGGGAGGGCGGGTGAAAGAGATAGAGATCGGCAGTAAAACATACACCGGCAGGGAAATCAGAGAAAAGCTAGGGCTCCGTTCAAGCCAGTTTACGATCGAAAGGATTGGAGATCAGGTTAAAATCACTACTTACGGCTTTGGTCACGGCGTCGGGATGAGCCAGTGGGGGGCGAACGGGATGGCGAAGCAAGGGTACACGACCACGCAAATTCTTAAACACTATTATACGGGAATCTCCTTCCAACAAGCGTCGAAGATATTGAGATAGCCTCTCTTTATTTTTTTGAAAAAATGATATACCCGAAGTATAAAAGCTTAAACCCCGGTAACACTGGTTACTGAGGTGATGAGCAAATGAAAGATCAGAATAACAACAAGCAAAACCACCATGAGGAATCTCCTAAAATTGCAATGGGAGAGCCGGCCGTTCCGGTATCCGCATGGAAGAAACTATTGTCCAAGAGATGGGTCTATCCGGCGGTTTACATGGCAGCAGCGGCAATTATACTAACCTTGGTGTGGGTCTACCAGGATGCCAGCAAAAAGCCGATGGATTCCACGCCTGCCAGTGTATCGGAATCCGTTGAGGTGTCTGGTACCGAGCAGCCGGGTACGGATGCGGCGAAGGAAAACGGCAAGGACAAGGGTGCCGAAACCGTCGCTGTCGCGGAAGATCTCGCATGGCCGGTCGCCAAAATGGCCGATGTTTCCGTCGTCAAGCCTTTCTATGATAACGAGGCGAGCGCGGAGGATCATGAAGCCGCGTTGGTGGTACACAACGACACGTACTATCCGAATACAGGCATCGACCTGGCCCGGAAGGACAGCGAGTCGTTTGAAGTAACAGCCGCGATGGCCGGTAAAGTAACCCGGGTCGATGAAGTTCCGCTGTTCGGTTCTGTCGTGGAAATTACCCATGCCAACAACCTGAAGACGGTTTACGAAAGTTTGGCCGACGTGAAGGTCAAAATGAATGCCGAAGTGAAACAAGGCGATGTGATCGGCTCCGCCGGACGCAATGAGATGGAAAAGGATCTCGGCAACCACGTTCACTTCGCGGTGTACGAAAACGGCGAACTGATCAATCCGGTCACGGTTCTTCCGAAACAAGAATAGGCCGATCCGAAAATGGGGCCGCTTCAAGTCTGACAAGACTTGGGCGGTCCTTTTTTCATAAAACGGAAAATAATTGGCCGCGCCCGGGCTTGTCAGGCTTGGAAACAAAGAATATATGGGCACGCCCCTCATATAATGTACCAAACTATCTCGAGTAGGGAGGCGGGAGCGTGCACGATTACATCAAGGAACGGACGATAAAAATTGGTCGATGCATCGTGGAAACTCGGCATACGGTTCGGACCATAGCCAAGGAATTCGGCGTATCGAAAAGTACGGTGCACAAGGATTTAACCGAGCGTCTGCCGGAGATCAATCCGGAGCTTGCGGACCAGGTCAAGCACATTCTCGAATACCATAAGTCGATCAGACACCTTCGGGGAGGGGAAGCGACGAAAATCAAGTATAAGAAAAAAAGCCCGCCCAAACGGGAGGTGATTAGCTCGGCCCACTAGCGGGTAAATAATTAATTTGTCATTGGATGGAATTTCATTGAACACCTCCCCCAAAGTATGGTATTTTAAAATATGGTATAAGATTGCGGGTTTCTATCCGATTTCCCGGATTTTTAGCGAATTTTGCATCCATTTGCCGAATAACGTCTCCTTGGTTCTGGGGAAACTTTTACCATAAATTGTCACAAAATACGTTTTGGGGGAGCATCGTAATGATGAGCAAGGATATTGGTATCGATTTAGGTACAGCCAATGTGCTGATTCATGTCAAAGGAAAGGGAGTTGTCCTCGACGAGCCGTCCGTGGTGGCGATCGACAGCGACGCGAAACGGGTGCTTGCCGTTGGTGAAGAGGCACGGAAAATGGTTGGCCGTACGCCGGGTAATATCATTGCGATTCGCCCTCTGCGCGACGGCGTTATTGCCGATTTTGACATTACGGAAACGATGCTGAAGTATTTTATTGACCGGGTTGGAGGCAGAAGCTGGTACAGCCACCCCCGTATTTTGATCTGCGCGCCTACGAACATCACGTCCGTGGAACAAAAGTCGATCCGTGAAGCCGCCGAACATAGCGGTGCAAAGGAAGTATTTATGGAAGCGGAACCGAAAGCGGCGGCGATTGGCGCGGGAATGGACATATTCGAACCGAGCGGCAACATGGTTGTCGACATCGGCGGAGGAACGACGGACGTGGCGGTACTCTCGATGGGGGATATCGTCACGGCTTCGTCCATTAAAATCGCCGGAGACAAGTTTGACGCCGCCATTATTAAATATATTAAATCGAAGTACAAGCTGTTGATCGGGGAACGGACAGCGGAAGATATTAAAGTCAACATCGGTACGGTGCATCCTTCCGGGAAACCGGCGGAAATGGATATCCGGGGGAGAGACATGGTGTCGGGACTGCCGCTCACCGTTACGATTACCTCCGCGGAAATTCAAGAGGCCCTCATTGAACCGGTATCTTCCATCGTTACTGCGGCCAAGTCGGTATTGGAACGTACGCCGCCGGAACTGTCGGCGGATATTATCGATCGGGGCGTTATTTTGACAGGGGGAGGAGCCCTGCTGCACGGATTGGACGAGCTGTTGATCGATGAATTGCGCGTACCGGTGCTGATCGCCGAGGATCCGATGCATTGCGTCGTTAAGGGAACGGGAATCATGCTCGATAATCTGGAACGGGTTATTAAGAAAAAATTCTAATTGGCCGATATAAATAGGTAGGGAATATTGGGAGGTTAGAGCATGCTAAGAGGCCTATATACAGCGGCATCGGGAATGGTTACGCAGCAGCGGCGTCATGACACGGTCACGCAAAATATATCGAATTTGAATACCCCGGGGTACAAGCAGGTCAACGCGGTGGTGCACTCTTTTCCGGATATGTTGGTTTCGCTGATGGGTGACAAGGAAAACGGGAACGCCAAACGGATCGGCAAATTGAATACCGGTGTGTTTGCGGAAGAAAGCTTTCCTTCGTTCGTACAGGGCGACTTGCGGGAAACGGGTAAAGCCTCCGACTTCGGACTTCTGTCGAGCATCGGGTTGAATGATCCGGCGACCGGCCTTCCGATTGCTTTTGACGCATCGGGCAAATTCGTTGGCGAAGACGGCGAAGTCATTTTCCGTCCGGAAGCTTTTTTTACCGTAATGGATAATAATGATGAAGTCCGTTATACTCGGGATGGGCACTTTACCGTAAATGCAGCGGGTGAGTTGCTGACCTCGCAGGGACAACGGGTGTTGGATACGGACGGAAATCCGATCGTGATGCCGCCCGGACAATCGTTCGGAAGTCTGAAGAGCAATGCCCAGGGGCAATTGATTTCTTATGACACCGGCACGCCCGTTGTGGTGGCTCAGCTTGGCATTGCCGTCGTAAACCGGCCGCAAGAGCTTGTCCGGGACGGCAACGGAGTATATCGTCCTCAGGATCCGGAGAAAGCCGACATTCGCGCATTGGATCCGGCCGATGGCGCCGAAGTGCGACAAGGTTATCTGGAAGTGTCCAATGTGGACTCCGCCCAGTCGATGGTGGACTTGCTTGCGGCACAACGGGCGTATGAATCGAATCAAAAGATCGTTCAATATTACGATAGAAGCTTGGACAAGGCCGTCAACGAGATTGGGCGCGTCTAGACTGAATGAACTGAAGGGGGTGCCTTATGAATAACTCCATGATTAGTGCCAGCGTTTCCATGAGCGGTATCCAGCAGCGCCTGGATCTGCTGTCCGAGAATATTGCCAATTTGAATACGGCCGGATATAAACGCAAGGAAGGAAGCTTCGAGGACACGCTGACTCGTGTGAAAGAGCAAGTATCCAAAATGGAACTGGCCGGCCGGGCGACGCCGCTAGGTTTTAACCTCGGTTTCGGTTCCAGGATGACCTCGATTACGAGCAGCTTCACCCAAGGGGCGATCAAAGAAACCGGCAGCGCAACCGATTTGGCGATCGAGGGCAACGCTCTGTTCGCGGTGTTGACGGAAGACGGGAGAGCTTATACGCGTGCCGGCGATTTTCACGTTCAACCTGATCCGGCCGATGCGGATTCCTCATACCTGGTGACGGGCTCGGGACATTTCGTGTTGAATACGGACGGTGAGCCTGTGGCGATTCCTTCCGGAGCCGAACTGAAGATCGATCCGCAAGGGCGCATCCAGGCTGTGGTTGGAGGCGTGCCGGAAGACCTCGGTCAACTGCAAATGTTAACTCCGATTCGTCCGGACGCGCTTGAAGCGATTGACGGAAATTTGTACCGGCTGGCCGCCGGAGCCTTGGAGACGGACGTGATGGCTGACACTTGGGCGCTTCCTTTGGAGCAGCAAGCCCAAATCCGCCAGGGCGCACTGGAAGGCTCCAATGTGAATCTGACGGATGAAATGGCTGAGCTGCTGCAGGTGCAGCGCGCATATCAGCTCATGGCTCGGGCGCTGACTTCCAGCGAAACGATGGCGGGTCTGGCCAACACCCTGCGCGGGTAGGTGGGAACATGACCCAAACGAACAGCCCGGCGGAGGACAAACGATCCGGGTGGATCACCCTTTTGCGCATCGTACTGGTTATTCTTTTTCTTGCTTTGGCGGTCATCGCCGGCATGGCCGTGGGGTATACGGTTTTAGGCAAGCAGGAGCTTGGCGATGTATGGGAATGGAGCACCTGGCAGCATGTATTTGATCTTGTTTTTTCGTCTTGAACAAGATTGTTGAAGAGAGACCTGGCCATCGGCCAGGTCTTTTTGTGTTTTTCGGCGGGGATACAGAATTAGCAAAATTGACGCATGATTTGCGTGACGATGTCTAAATTTCATTTATATTGATCTGCGTACAAGAATTATTTCGATAAAAGAACCAATGGTCTGCCCATTTATTATATAAAATGACCTGAATCAGGCATGACGAGGTCCTTCATCCATGAAGCGTATTATACCTGCGGCAGGCCGCGGATCATAGCGCCGACGAGGCACAAAAAAGCAACGGCACCGTAACCATCGGTAACAAAGCAGTGTTTTCTTTTTATGGGCATAAAATGTATAATGATGAAGGACTATACACACGGATGGCGAACAAAAGGGCTGATCCGTACGCGGCACTGACGCCGCCTGCGGATAAGCCCCTTATCTTAACCTCCGCTTCTGCAGAACGCGAAGGATAAATACAGTTTGACCGCCGGGTGAAGCTTTTATACGGAATAGGAGGTAGTACATAGTGCTCGATTCCAAACAAATTCAGGAGATTATCCCTCACCGCCCGCCTTTTTTGCTGGTGGATCGAATCATTGAAATGGAACCAGGAAAGAGAGCTGTGGGTATTAAAAATGTGACTGTAAACGAACCGTTCTTCGCCGGGCATTTCCCGGGATATCCGGTGATGCCGGGGGTGCTCATTACCGAGGCTTTGGCTCAAGTCGGCGCCGCGGCGATTCTCGACGTCGAGAGCAACCGGGGCAAGATCGGCTTTCTTGCCGGATTGGACGGCTTCCGTTTCCGCAATCAGGTCTTCCCGGGAGATACGCTGCATCTGGAAGTGGAAATCACCCGTTTGAAGGGCTCCATCGGAAAAGGCCAGGCAGTCGCAAAAGTCGGTGACAAGGTTGTCGCCGAGGGCGAAATCATGTTTGCACTATCTTAAGGAGGCTTTCAGAAACCATGACTGAATTGAACGCACAAATTAGAGAAAAGTTAAACAGTTGGTTAAATGATCCGTCTATAGATGAAGCAACCAAACAGGAATTGAAGGGGTTGGAAAGCAACCCGACCGAACTGGAAGACCGTTTCTACCGGGATCTGGAGTTCGGGACAGGCGGACTTCGCGGCGTTATCGGTGCGGGCAGCAACCGGATGAACCGTTACACCGTGGCCCGGGCGACGCAGGGCTTCGCCAAGTATATTCTTGAGGAGCATGCCGGCAAGGAAGGCACGCCTTCCGTGGTTATCGCGCATGACTGCCGCCATTTTTCGCCGGAGTTTGCGCTGGAGGCGGCGCTCGTACTGGCCGGCAACGGCATTACGGCCAAGCTGTTTCCTTCGCTGCGCCCGACGCCGCAATTGTCTTTTTCCGTGCGCAGCTTGCACGCCACAGGCGGCATCGTGATTACGGCAAGCCACAACCCGCCGGAGTACAACGGATACAAAGTGTACAATGCTTCCGGCGGACAACTTGTCCCTCATGAAGCCGAACGGGTCATTGCCAATATTCAGGCGCTAAACTCGCTTAGCGAAGTGAAGCGGTTAAGCCGTGACGAAGCGGAAGCCAAAGGCCTGTTGGTCTGGCTGGGAGAGCCGGAGGACGAGGCGTTCATCAATACGGTCGTTGAAACGAGCGTAAACCGCGATCTTTTGGCCGCCGGCGCGGCAAAGGATACCGTCGTCGTTTTCACGCCTCTTCACGGTACCGGGAATATTCCGGTACGCCGGGCGCTGGAAAAGCTCGGATTCACCCAGCTCCATATTGTGAAAGAACAAGAACAGCCCGACGGGGATTTCTCCACGGTGAAGTCGCCGAACCCCGAGGAGCGCGAAGCGTTTGCGATGGCGATCGAGCTTGGCAAACAAGTAGGCGCGGACATATTGATCGGCACCGACCCCGATGCGGACCGGATGGGGGCCGTTGTGAGAAATGCGGCCGGCGAATATGAGATTTTGACCGGGAACCAATCCGGATCGATTCTCGTGCATTATGTTTTGAGCCAAATGAAAGCAAACGGGACGCTTCCGGCGAACGGGGCGGTCGTTAAAACGATCGTGACGAGCGAATTGGGGGCAACGATTGCCCGCCACTTCGGAGCAACCGTATTCAATACATTGACCGGCTTTAAATACATCGGCGAGAAAATGAACCAATTCGAGGCGTCGGGCGAGCATACCTATTTGTTCGGTTATGAAGAAAGCTATGGTTACCTGGCCGGCAATTATGCCCGCGACAAGGATGCGATCGTGGCATCGACGCTGATCTGTGAAGCGGCGGCTTATTACAAGCGTCAAGGGAAAACGCTGATCGACGTACTTGAAGAACTGTATCAATCATTCGGTTATTATCGTGAAACGCTCGCTTCCCGGACATTGAAAGGCAAGGACGGGTTGGCCCAAATCGGGGCGCTCATGGACGACTTCCGTCAAAATCCGCCGAAGAGTGTCGCAGGGTTGGAAGTTACGAAGGTTTTGGACTATTCGCAAGGCTTGGACGGTCTGCCTAAAGAAAATGTACTGAAATTCATGTTGGGTGAAGGATCATGGTTCTGCCTGCGACCGTCGGGAACCGAGCCGAAAATCAAATTCTACTTCGCGGTGCGCGGCACTTCGAATGAGGACGCCAAGGCTATCCTTGCCCGTCTGCAGGATGAAGTGTTGGCACGAGTGGACGCATAACTTTTTTATTTTGAGGAGGTACCTTTGTGATTCGAAGTTGGCAGCGGTGGAATGACGCTTCCCGCAAATTATTGTGGATCCTGGTCATTATCGGTCTGGTCGCTTCCGTGCCTGTGATTGTGCAGCGGGTACAAACGGAGTCGTCGGCAAACAAAGTGGAGATTGTTTTCAATTATCGCGGGCTTATGGACGTCGCTTCCTATCAAGCCAATCCGGAGGCTTATCTGGATGAGCAGCTGGACCGGCTGAAGGAAGCCGGCGTAACGACGATGGCGATGTTTGAGAGCACGCTGGACGAGTTGTCTAAAACGCGGAAGGTCATGGTGTTCAGTTCGCTGGATGCGGCAAAAATGACCGGGTCCGTCGTTTTGCCGGACGGTAATTACACGTATATCGCTTTTACAAGTCCGGAAAATGAAGAACGGTTGCGGCCGATGATCGAGGAGACGTTCGAAAATCTGGGCGTGGCGGTTGCTCCATGGCAATATCAGGATCATGCCGGCCTCGTGATTGAAATGGGAATGGAAGAAGCGGTCATGAAACCGATGCCGCTGGATCCGATCGCTTTCGAAAAGCTGCTCGGAAAGGGCTTCACGATTCTGCCCCGATTGTCGGATAACATTCCGTACGATCAACAGGCGCTCGATGAAGAGCTAGGCTTCTTTCAGGAGAACGGCGTAAAGCGGATTCTTTTTGACGGGGAGGCCGTAAAAGGATTCGCGTCCGAAAACTTGAACGGATTTGCGGAATTATTGAAGAACCATCAAATCGGGCTAGTCACGATTGAAAATTTGAAAGCCCCGCAAAAAGGGCTGAATAAGCTGGCCTATTTAACGGACTATAATATCGTGCGACTGCACTCGCTTGCGGATACGGAAGCGGGACAGGACAAGAACACCTTGGCCGATCGTTTCGTTCTGGCGACGAAGGACCGGAATATCCGCATGATTTATTTGAATGCTTCCCCGTCCAAGGATGCGGCCAAGGCGGCGATCACAAGCCCGATCGACAATCTGATCGATTCGCTGCAAGGTCCGGATGGCGCGATCCAGCGCATCCAGGATAACGGTTTTGAGTTCGGAAATGCGGAAGCTTTCCAAATTCACGATGCATCGTGGCAAAAATATTTGAAGGCGCTCGTCGTTCTCGGCGGCGTGGCATTCTGCGCATTGCTCGTGTCCTGTTTTATCGCACCATTGACGTTAATCGTATTTTTGCTGGGGCTGGTCGGCTCCGCCGGACTTTACGTGTTGAAGCCGACGCTGCTTGAGCAAGCATTGGCGTTGGGCGTTGCGATTAGCGCGCCGACGATTTCCATGATCCTTGCGATCCGCAAGGTGAAGGAAAAGGCCGATTCGAACAAGCTGATGTCCGCCGGACGCAGATTGACCCATACGCTTGTGCTGTATGTCAAAACGGCGGTTATTTCACTGGCGGCCGTTCCGTTCGTGATCTCGCTTTTGAACAACATTACGTACAGTCTTGTGCTGGACCAGTTCCGCGGGGTAAGCCTGCTGCATCTGGGGCCGATTTTCCTGATTGCGGTTTATGTGTTCCTGTATCAAGGCAATTCGGTATGGGAGGAGCTTCGCAATTGGTTGCGGACGCCGATCACGCTCCTATGGGTCGTCGTGGCCGCTGTTCTCGGCGTCATGGCGCTTTACTACTTGTCGAGAACAGGCAATGCCGGAACGCTTCTTCCGGGTGAGGCAACGTTCCGTTCGTTCCTGGAAAATACATTCGGCGTACGTCCGCGCAATAAGGAGTTTTTACTTGCGCATCCGTTGTTTATCGTAGGCATTTTTGCGGCCTTCCGTTACCGTTGGGCGTTGTATGCCATGATTATCGCGGTGATGGGACAGTTGTCGATGGTCGATACGTTTGCCCATATCCATACGCCGGCCGTTCTTTCGCTGATCCGCGGCGTGCTCGGTCTTGGACTCGGCTTAATCGTCGGTCTGATCGCCGTTCTGGTCTGGCATATTATTGAAAGGTGCTGGGATAAATGGTCACCGCGTCTTCTAAAACCATAGTCCTCTCCGGCTATTACGGATACCGCAACAGCGGGGATGAAGCCGTGCTGCAGTCGATTCTTACGGCACTTCAAGAAGAAAGCAGGACCTCCGGGATCGACATTACCCCCGTCGTGCTGTCCATCGATCCGGAATGGACGAGCAAGACCTATGGCGTGAAGGCGGTACACCGGATGAAACTTGCGGAGGTAAGACACGCTATTAAAAATAGCGACGGTCTGATCAGCGGAGGAGGGAGCCTCCTCCAGGATGCGACCGGGCTTGGATCGATTCCTTATTATCTCGGAATCATCAAAATCGCCCAGTGGCTCGGCAAGCCGACCTTCGTGTATGCGCAAGGGATCGGCCCGGTACGCCGGAAGCTGTTCCGGCCTTTGATCGCCGCGGTTTTCCGCCGCTGCGAGTACATCTCCGTCCGCGACGGGGAGTCGGCGGAGCTGCTGCGCAGCATGGGGATCCTTAAGGACGCCGTTCAGGTCGTCCCGGATCCCGTGATGGGCCTGACGCTGCCGGAAGCCGGCGGCGAGGCCGGGGTGATGACCACCGCTGCTGCGGAGGAATCCACGCTGCCGGTGGTCGGGGTGTCGGTCCGCTTCTGGAATCCCGAGCGGACCGAGCTGGCGAAGCTGGCCGAAGGCCTTGCTTCGCTGAGCCGCCGCGTTCCGGTGCACATCCGTTTTCTGCCGTTCCATACCCCGGGCGATGACGAAGCTTCGCGCTTCGTCATGGAGCGGTTGGGAAATGTGGCAGAACACGGGAGCGCCGTCAGCATCGCGGCGGAGACGGAGCATCCTTACGAGATGCTCCGCGAAGTAACCCGCTGCCGCCTGCTTGTCGGGATGAGGCTGCACAGCCTCATCTATGCGGCTTCGCAGGAAGTGCCGCTGCTCGGCATTTCGTACGATCCGAAGATCGACCAGTTCCTCGGCCGCCTCGCCGGCGTGCCTGTCGGCACGACCGAGGAGCTCGATCCCCGGATCGTCGCCTCGCAAGCCGAGCGCCTGCTCCTTGATGGCGAGGCCTGGCGCTCGGCCCACGCTTCGAGAATATCGGAGCTGAAGCGCGAAGCCCGCATCCCTGCGCGGCGAATTGTTGAATTTTACGGAGCAAAGGATGAGCAAGTTGGAGAAGCTTAATCAGAATATACCGACCGTTTCCGTGTTCGGCATTTCGGTTTGCAAATGGGGGATGAAGGACACGGTCGCCTACCTGACGGACCTGGTGGAACAGGATGCGGGGACGCCTCACCAAGTCATCACCGCCAACCCGATCATGTTGATGGCCGCGATGGAGGATCCCGCTTACAAAAAGATCATGCAGGAAGCCGAACTGGTCATTCCCGACGGCACCGGCCTTGTCTGGGCCGCGCAAAAGGGCGGCGATCCGGTCGATGAAAGGGTTCCGGGCATCGAACTTTTGCATGAATTAATGAAGGCAGGGGAGCGCTACCGATGGAAAGCGTACCTGCTCGGATCAACGAGCGAAGTGATTCAGGAAACGGCCAAGCGGTTAAGCTTGCAATATCCGGGCACGGAAATTGTCGGTTTCCGGGACGGGTACTTCGGACCCGATCAGGATCAGGAAGTGATCGCCGCCATTAAGGCCGCAAAACCTCACTTGTTGTTCGTCGCGCGCGGCGCCGATACCCAGGAGCCGTGGATTGGCAAATACAAACAAGAGCTTGGCGTACCGATCATGATGGGGGTAGGCGGAAGCTTTGATATTATTTCCGGAAAAACCAAACGTGCGCCAAAAAGCTTCCAAAAGCTGCGGCTGGAATGGCTTTACCGCCTGCTGTCGGAACCGACCCGGTTCAAAAGAATGCTTGTGCTGCCGAAATTCGTAATGCGTGTACTGCGCGAAGGAGAAAACCTCACAAAAATGGGCTAAATCATTGAAATTTAGTGCAAAACGGCGTATTATTGCACAAATACGGGGTTTGTGTTTCTCTCGAAACGGAGTATAATTCAATCCGGCAGAACAAATGGGGGTTGAAAAAGACATGTGGATGATTTATACCATCGGGTTTATCGTATCGCTCGGTCTGGCACTGGGGTTAACGCCGCTGGTAAAGAAGTTTGCTTTTAAAGTGGGTGCCATAGACGTTCCGAATGCACGCAAGGTGCATACGAGAGTGATGCCGAGACTCGGCGGATTGGCTATATTCCTGGCTTTTGTAATCACGTTCTTCCTGGTTCTTCCGTTTATACCTCATAACCTTACGGTTCGTGAAGTGAATTTTGTCAAAGCTTTTCTCGTCGGCGGAACGATGACGATTTTGTTAGGCGCGTTCGATGACCGCTTTGATTTGCCGGCCAAGCTGAAATTTCTCGTACAAATTGCCACGGCTTGCGTCGTCGTTTTCGGTTTTGATATTCGGATTGAATTTGCCAATATACCATTTCATTCGTATGCTTCGGTCGAAAGCTGGGTCGCGATTCCTTTCACGATCTTGTGGATCGTCGGGGTGACGAATGCGATCAACCTGATCGACGGTCTGGATGGCCTCGCTGCAGGAGTATCCGCCATCGCGATCGGTACGATTACCGTCATGGCTTTCCTGATGGGCAATGTTGTCGTAGCCTTGATCAGCTTGATGCTGCTTGGCGGTATTATCGGATTCCTGTACTTTAACTTCCATCCGGCCAAAATATTCATGGGCGACTCCGGCGCTTTATTTCTCGGGTTCAGTTTGGCGCTCCTGTCGTTGCTCGGTTTTAAACAGGTGGCGATCGTGTCGTTCCTGACACCGCTCATTCTGATCGGCGTACCGCTTTCGGATACGATGTTCGCGATCGTGCGCCGCTGGATGCAGAAGAAACCGATCTTCTCGCCGGACAAAGGGCATCTGCATCATTGCCTGCGCGAGCTCGGCTTCAGCCATCGCCAGACCGTGCTGATCATTTACGGCATTGCCGCCTTCTTCGGCGTACTGGCCGTCATTCAGTCGTCGGCGGCGATGTATAATGCCAACTGGGTCACCTTCGTCGTCATCTGCGTCATGGTGTTCTTCCTGCAAATCGGTGCCGAAGTCATCGGCCTGATCGGTAAGACGAAACGCCCGGTGCTCGACTTCTTCGCACGGATCCGCATGAAGGCCGGTGCCGAACGCGGCTCGAAATAACAAGTGATAATATTCCTTGAATAACCGGAATTATACGTTCGTTTGTTGGACAACCCCCGCCTTGGCTCTTTGGAGCGGCGGGGGTTTTATGTTTCTCGACTCCACCCGACAAGATCGGTTATAATAAACTCAGAAGTTTATAAAGTGGAAGGAGTTATTCGAATGAGCGAACAACTACTCCATCAGATATTGCAGAAGCTGGATCATATTGAGGTTGAACAGGCATCCATGAAGACGGACATGCAGACCATGAAGACGGATATGCAGACCATGAAGACGGATATGCAGACCATGAAGTCGGACATAGAAATTATGAAGTCAGACATGGGAACCGTGAAGTCGGACATCTTGGATCTTAAGGAATCCCAAGGCCTGATGCAAATCCAACTGAACGAGACAAATGTCATCGTTCGGGCGATCCGGGACCGGCAGGAGGAAACGGATGCGAAGCTGGATGCACTCAGCATGGATGTTCATAAGCTGCATGGTGAAGTTGCCTCGATTAAGGAAGGCCAGGAACGTCACGAAAAAATTCTTGAAAAATTATCGCTTCGTTCAATCGAGCAAGAAGCGGATATACACGAACTAAAGTTGGCCAAATAACATTCAAGCCGATCCTCTACTCTGCGGTAGAAGATCGGCTTTTTTTACGTAGTCCATCTATACCTCCAAATAAAATCACTGATCAATTTTACCTTTTTTCTAAAATAACGCCATCCAACGTCCGATAACTACACTATACGACTTTTTGAGCGGTTTCCGTAGGCGGGGACTACTACAAAATCAATAAGGAGAGATTAAAATCATGCAGCGTTTAAAGAAGCCGTTTCTATGGCTCGTACTCATGTCGTTAATCATTGCGCTGATTCCAGCTGGTTTGGCTCCAACAGCGAATGCTGCTAACGGGACAACCTATTTTAGCCCGGATATCATGGGGATCCGAAATACGGCTAATATGGACATCAACTCCTTGGCTCAGCCGGGCCAAGCTCTGCGCGATATGGTTTATGTTACAAACAGCAACGTATTGGATATCAGCGGATCCTACTCCAAAGTGTCCGGGGATTCGCTTAAAGCACAGATTGACTTGTTGGTGTGGAATGTAACGACAAATAAGTGGGAAGAAGACAAACTCCACACCGCGCCGGGTACGGTTCAAAAAGATCCGATCGATACAAACCGTTTTAACGCAAACAACTTGACGTTGTTCCCGGGTCTCAACCGAATTACCCTCTCAGGTAAGTTCGGTAATGCCGAAGGGTTGGAAACCTTTTACGTGTTGTACGATAAGGTTCCTTACGTCACGAAATTGGTTGTTTCGGGAACAGGGCTGCTCGGGGATATCAATTTAAATGAAGGCTCTCGTGTCGTCGTTAAGAACTCCCGCGTGTCCCTGATGGGTGAAGTATTCAACACCACGAAAGCTACGGTTTCCGTAAACGGCGGTACAGAACAGCACACGAACGTGTACAATAACCAGCTTGCGACCCCGCCGCTCACATTGACGCCGGGTTTGAACAAGGTGAAAATCACGTTCACAAACGCATCCGACTCCATTGAAGTGTTGCGGGATATTTATTACTTTACGGATCAGGATCCGTTCATCGGATTGTATGTTCAGGATGCGTCCAATCAGGAGTATGACATTTTGAACAGCGCTCCATCTATTAAGGATACCGCTCAAACCACGGCTGTGTTAACCACGCAGTTTTTGATTCCTTATACTTCGGATCCGTTTTCTCTTTCCAACCTGGAAGTGACGGTAGACGGAAATGTTGTTAACTATACGCAACTGGGACCTAACTTGTATACGACAGGTGGCGTATTCCAGCAAGTTACCTCGAACGAAGAAGTAATCATTGAAGACGCTACAGGTCCTGCATATCGTTTGATTACACTAAAATTGGACCCGTATAATTTGACGATGGATCCTGCCAATCCTGCGGTAACCGCAAAAACCCAAAACCCGAAGGTCGATATCAAGTACACCTACCCTTCGGCAGGCACGGCACCTTATACGGCAAGCATTCAGCGGAAATATTTCCTGAGCAACGATGTGACGATCAAGAGCATCAAGTATTTGCCTGATTATCAGAGCAGCAATGCCGGCAATGTCACAAATGTGAGTCAGGTAAACTTGAGCGGGTCTCAAGTAGGTACTAGTGATTTCTACATCATGGTTGAAACGAATAATGCCTCAACGCTTTGGAATACTCTTAAAGGTACCTATATGCCATTGGGCAGTGCAGATTTGCAAATTTCGAAAACAACACCTATTCAAGCCAAGAAGGAAGATAGCAGAAACCCTGGAACTTTAGTTGACATTCCAAACACGTATATTTACCAAATCACGAATTTTGCGAATGGTCAGCAAAGCGTACAATTTAAATTCGATAATTCTACGCCATATACCGTTCAAATTTCTTATGCATCTAAGAGCTATATTAACGTAGATAATTTGGTTGACGGACAAACCTATCCGTACAATTCTGCAAAGCAAACGGTTCAGGAATTCCCGATTACAGGGGAATACATCGGCTTTACGAATATTGAGAGCGCCCAATATTTTGTCAATGGAATTGAAGGATCAACTTTGACATTAGCCCAGGGTTCAGATACGACATTGGGTGTGGACATCAACAATACCCGTTTTGACCTGAAACTGAATATTTCTACAAGCGGGCCATTGGTTACAGGTGAAAACCGCATTGAATTCAGAGGGGTTTCTCTTGACGCTTCCGGGAACAGACAAGTTGTCAGCAAAATGATTCGCTTCTATATTATTGATGAGAATGTTGCGACAGTAACTGAATTCAAGCCTGGCAAGGTACCGGCTTTGGGCCAATCTCGTGTGGATTTCCCACTCTGGACAGATTTCAATATTAACCCAAGAACTGCAGCAACAGAGGAAACAATCCGAAAAATTCTGGAGCTCCCTACGGAGTTTACTTATAAGGATGAGAAATTTACAACAAGCGAACAGGAATATGATCTAGTCATCCGTGGTAACGGTGCCCGTATTGTAAACCTGTATCAAGGATCCGATAAAATCGTTACTATAAATATTCCTCAGGATCCCGCTTATTCGGAAGGACTTATTCAAGCCGGCTCGTACTATTACAACATTATTGGGAACGAGAAGGACTTCATTATCAGAGTTCTTAACTTTAAATTTGAAACTCCAGGAACTCATGTTTATAACCTTGAAATGATCAATCCTACTGGGGCCCGGACCAACCAGCGTCTCGAAATTACGCGCGAAGTGGCACCATACCGTTTGCTTGCACCGCAGCCGACAGTCGGCGGACAGTACATCGTCAACAAGAACTTTGTTCGTTTCGATATTGAAGCTGAAGGGGCCACCAAGGTGATCATCGGTAAGGAAGAGGCAGTACGCCGTACCGAACCGGATATGAGCAATCGCTTTACTTTGGACTATGTCGGCCTCAAACCAGATAAGGACAACAAAATCAAAATCCAAATCGTTCGTGGCACTACGACTCTGAATGATGAGATTAGCGTCTATTACACAGGAACAGTTACCGTGGATTCGCAATTCATGGCAGAAAAGCCTGCAACGAAATATTCCATCTTTAATAAGAAGGTAGAGCTTTCGTTCCCGAAAGGAACGGTCATGCAATCGGCAGTCATGAACAACGACCGCATCACTAAGTTCTATCCGGATACTAAACTTTTGTTCGGTATTGCGGATCCGAAAGACGGTGTCGTGGAACGTCGTAACGATTATGGCGTCCTGATCGGAAATAACTCCGATATCAACAATGGGTATCATATTCCGGCGATTTACCCTAGCCGTTTTGCCGCAAAAGACGAAACTTATAACTTTATCCGTGTTTCCGATATCTATTGGATTAGCGGCGGCGTCGGCGAGCTCGGAGACAAAGGTGAATCAGGATACAAGCCAGCGACCAACGGTCTGGCTCCTTACTCCACGGAGGGGATCTTCACAGCCTTTGAAAAAGAACGTGAGATTGTACCTTCCCAACGCGGAACTCTGAAGCTTACCTATGATTCGAATGTCGTAGATGAAGCGGGATCGCTTGTGACCGTATTCAGATTCGTAGATATGGGCGGTTACGGAAAATGGGAGCCTGTGCCGGGCGAAATTAATACGAAGGCTCACACCATCACGGTTCCATTTGATAAGTTCGGTTATTATACAGTAATGAAGTTAAGCCGTAGCTATACGGATATTACGAACCATCCTTGGGCCAGAAACATTCTGAACGGACTGTATTCGAAAGGGATCATGCAGCCGCTCCGTACCGACGCTTTTGGTGCGGATGACCAAACGACGCGCGGAGAATTTGCCACGTTGCTTGTTAAAGGCTTGAATATTCCGATTAACGCGGATGAAAGCCAACAAACCTTCTTCGATGTTCAGTTTGAAACGAAAACGGCAACCTGGGATTTTGAACATCTTGAAACAGCGGCTAGAGCGGGGATTATTACCGGCCGGACGGAAGGCTTCTTCTATCCGAACATGCCGATTACACGCGAAGAGGCTGCGGTCATGATTGCTCGGGCTATGAAGTCCAAGCTGAAACTACCGGCGAATGATCAGAAACTCAAAGATAATCTCGCCAAGTCGTTCCTCGATTCGGGCAAGATGGATTATTACGCGCTTCCTTCGATTTCTGCCGTGACCAAAGCAAAAATCATGTCCGGGAACCCGGTGACTTTGCCGGGAGCGAAGAAAGCATCGTATAATTTTAATCCGGACAGCAATATGACTCGGGCAGAAGCGGCCAAAATCACGGTCGAGCTGCTCAAACAAAGTACAGGGATCTTCCCTAAAAACTTTAGCTAATAGCTAAACGGACCCCCTTGTTCGCGAGGTGATTGCGACAAGGGGGCCTTTTTCCAGATACATCTTTTTGTAATTTGCTGGAGATTAGGATACAATAGCAAAAGTAATGATATTTTCGCAAAAGGGTGAATTATACAGATGAAACCGATTTTATCGAAACCGCAGCTCGGTTACTCGAAAGCCAAGAGAAAATTCGAGGAGAAATCAAGAGTACTAGAGAAGCGAATCGAGGAAACTGCTAAGCTGCAGGAAGTGACTCAAGAGGTCATGGAAGAATTGGTTATTGAGACCGGTTTCCACGATGCGTTCAATATTTTGCGCGAGGCAGAGAACGAGCTGATCGAGTGGTCGCACATGACCATGAAACATGAGAAGACGTATAAAGATAATAAACAAGCTATTGATGATATGTATGCCAAACTGAATACGGATCCGCAAATGCGTAGCCGAATCATTCAATTGGCCATGCGGGTAAGATAATATTCATGAATAAATCGATAAGGCGTCCGATTTGGACGTCTTATTTTCTTTTATATGTCATATAAATATTGGGATTAGCATTGGAAAATCTTGATTAGTGACTGGCATATTCAGGGGTGATATACTAATTTCCGTAAGGCGGAACAAGTTACAAAAAGTTGAAGAAAAGGTTGTTTATAGCAAGGTAACAAACTTGAAATTTTTTTTAAAACCTCCGCAACTTTTTGAATCCTCATGCGTTTAAGATGTAGAGCATTGACAATGATGACCTGATTAGACAATTAGCGTGCCGGTTATGGTGAAACTTGTCTATCTATTAGAAAAATTAGCTTTACGGCACCAGAGACTCATTGTATAATGTTTAGGTAGGATTAGGAAACTAGTCTATTTCTACATTCTATTTGCATGGCAGTGTTTACAAGTTTCTGCGAGTCAAATCGCAGACCTAATTTATAGGAAATCTGCTCAGACTCTGGAAAGGGGGTGCAATGGCTAATGAGTAACACGAGCTATTCATTTAAAGAAAATTCTCATGTGATAGTTAATCAAGGAGGAGAAAAAAAGGTTATGAAGAAAATTTTGTCCGTAGCTCTGTCTACAGCAATGGCATTCTCCATGTTTGCTTCCGTAGCATTCGGTGCAGATGCTAAACTTACTGATCAACAACAATTTGACGCTCTGAAACAAGCTGGTATCGTTAACGGCTTCCCAGACGGTCAAGCACACTTGGAAAAAGCACTTACTCGTGCTGAACTTGCTAAAATCATCGTTCTTTCCCTGAACCTGACTCCGGTTGACGCTACTTCTTACAAAGATAAGAACTATGCTAACCACTGGGGCCGTACTTACATTGAAGCTGCTACACAAGCTGGCATCCTCAATGGTAAAGACGCAACTAAGAAATTGTTTGATCCTAACGGCAACGTAACTGTACAAGAGCTTGCAAAAGTTCTGGTTACTGCTCTGAAACTGGAAGTTCCAACTGACGCTAACAACACTGCTAGCGAATGGGCTAAAGGTTATGTAGCAGCAGCGGTTAAAGCTGGTTTCTTGCAAGAAGGTATCAACTACCAAGCTAACGCTACTCGTTCCCAGGCTGTAGTTGCAGCTTATGCAATCTACGAAGCAGCTCAATTCAAAGTGACTAAAGCGGAAGCAATCGACGCTACTCACGTTAAATTGACTCTTTCCACTGGCGAAGTTGTAGACGTAACTTTGGAAAAAGCTCTTGAGCCTAACAAAGCTACTGAACTTGAGTACACTACTAAGGACGGTAAAGTCCTGAAGTACACTGTTACTTATGTTCTGACTGCAGCAACTAAAGTAGATAGCGTATCTGCAGATAACTTGAAACAAATCACTGTGAAGTTTGACGGTGAAGTTGATAAGAAATCCGCAGAAACTGTTTCCAATTATAAAATCACCAGAGAAATTGATTCTGCTGTACTTTCTGCTGATAAGAGAAGCGTAGTACTTACGTTGAAAGGCGAAAACTACACAGACGGAAACAAACTGGAAAACCAAAGAGAAACAAAACTTACGGTTGATGGAGTGAAGAGCTCTGACTTGGCTAGAACTCTCAAGCAAGAAGTTAAATTCACTCCAGTTGACGTGACAACTCCTGCAATCAAAGAAGTTGTTGGTCTTGGTACTAAAGCGATCAAAGTTGTGTTCTCCGAACCGGTAGATCGCGCGTCTGCAATTTCTACTTCTAACTATAAAATTGATGGAAAACCGGTTGCGGGCTACATCGATTATGCATTCCCTAACTCGGTGATTTTGTCCACAGAACTGGCTACTGGTGATCACAAATTGACAGTTAGCAACGTTCAAGACTTCTCCGGTCTTAAAGTTGTTCCTGTTGACAATGACTTCACTGTAGCAGTTGATACAGAAGCTCCGACTGTTGTTAAAGCTACTGCTGATGATCTGTTTGAGGTGGAAGTGGAATTCAATGAGCCTTTGAAATCTGTTTCGAAAGCTTACAACGGCATTTCCTCCAAAACAGGTACTGTTTCCTTTGATAGAGCAAGCAATAAAATTAAGGTTAAATTCTCCAAAGCAAATGCTTTGAGTGTAACCGAGAATACTATTGTTATCGAAGGTGCTACAGATTACAGCGGTAACTCCGCTACTCGTGAAGTAAAAGTTACTCCAACTTTGGACACTACACGTCCAGAGGTAACTGAAATTAACGTTGATACTCAAACTGATGGTGATCATATCATCAAGGTTAAATTCAGCGAAGCAGTAAACAGTGATGACAATACTACTGGTAAGAACAAATCTAACTACACAATCAAGGATAAAGACGGCAAGGTTGTTGTAGGT
Source organism: Paenibacillus salivarius (assembly GCF_051307165.1). Taxonomy (NCBI): domain Bacteria; kingdom Bacillati; phylum Bacillota; class Bacilli; order Caryophanales; family Paenibacillaceae; genus Paenibacillus; species Paenibacillus salivarius. Next base: position 5,073,673 of record NZ_CP195592.1, on the reverse strand, counting down.
AAAGGTTTGGATGGAAGTGGTCACCCTGTTAAGGCTATCGTATTTAACAGCGATAACAACGAAGCTACTATCGAATTGTCCGGCACACTTGACAAAGGCACCTATACTTTGGAAGTATCCGGAATTCAAGATAACGCTTATGTACCGAACACAATTCTTCCAGTATCCAAATCCTTTGAAGTAGGAGATACTTCTGAATTCAAAGTTTCTAGATTCTGGGCTGAAGTTCAACCGACAACTAACTCCAACAACAAACGTGATATTTACTTCTATGTAACATTCACTAAGCCGGTAGCAACAAGCGGTACTGGTGATGCGACTGTAGCTGCTAAATACAACGTTGCTTGGCAGGGAGCAAATGCCGCTGGAACTAACTATGAAGCTTTGCCAGCTGATTCTTATGTTGAATTGGTGACTCCGGAAACAGTGAAGGTCATTGTTCCGTATACTGACAAAGTTGTTGATAAAAATGCTGTTGATCTGCGTGTTTCTTTGGTAGCTGACCAAGACGGCAAATTTGCTTATGAAACTGCAGGGTTTGTAGGATATGCATTTGCTGAAGATTACACCAACGATATCGCTGTTGCTACAGGAAATGCTACTGCAATCGCCAAGGACAAAGTTAAGGTTAAATTCGATGGTAAATTGACTAACGTTGACGCAAGTGAATTTGAAGTGTTCAGCAACAGCGTATCTGCAACAGATGCGACTTATGACTTGACACTTGACAACTACGTTTACGAAGGCGGAAATACCATTGCAACCTTTACTATCAAGGCAGGAGAAAAATTGGCTCCTAACGCAACTGATGCAGTGTTCCGTACTAAATCTGCAAAATTGGTAAATGGCAAAACTGTTAACACTCAAGACACATTTGGCGTAAAAGTTGCCTTCGCCCCTGTAACACTGAAGGAAGAAATTAAGCCAGAAGCCGTTAAGATTAATGGTGAAGAACTTGACGTGGTAACAACAGGAACTAACCAATATCAAGCAATCGTTGAATTCAACGAAGATATCAAAGTTGTTCCTGGAACAAACGTTGTTAAATTGTCTGCGACAGGATCGAATCTGGAAATCAGCAACGTTACTTATGAAAGAAACCAAAACAATCATAAACAATTGTTGGTGAACTTCACAACTAACAAAGCGCTGCAACCAGAGTCTGTAATCACTGTTGAAATCTTGGCAGCAAACGCTGACTCCAAAGTAGTAACTGACGTTAACGATAATGCAGCAGCAGCTGTAACTCGTTCCGCAGTATACCAAAACATTGACTAATTAAATTTTAGGTTAATGTTTCACTCCCTTCTGGATATCCAGAAGGGAGTTTTCTTTTGATTTGCGAAACATTTTCCATTCAAATACGTTATAAATATATAGAACACTTTTGACTGGGGGATAACACGTTGAATAAAAGACCTGTAACGGCTGCAGTATTGGGACTATCACTATTATTGAGTAGTGCGAATGGTGTTGTTTTTGCTGCAAATAAAACAAAGTCCACTAATACGAATTCAACAACGAAGCAGACGAAAACAGTAGTACATACACTGGCGAACTTGTCGCCGGTAAAAATCTCTGCAAAAAGCACGGTCCAATTGACGGATGTTAATATTCTTACCTTAGATGAAGAAAATATACTTACCTATACGCTTGTGATCAAGAACGGGGATTCAAAAACATTGGACTTATTGGATTACTGGTCGAAAGTAAAGACAACGAGCGGAACGATCTACAGTACATCACTTATTACGAAGGATAAGGAAAAAAAGAAGCTTTCTGCGGGTTCTTCGACCACACTGACTTATGTTGCTAAGATTGGAAAAAACGTAAAGTTCAGCGATCTTGTATTTCAAATCATTAAATGGGATTTTAGTCAACCTGGATACGAGAGCTTAAAGGGTCAATTTAAAATCCCGGCATCTTATTTAACTTCTACACCGTCTAACCAATCAAAAACACTGAAGGTATTTGATACCCCGATAAAAGCCCAAATAAGCCAAGCGGCCACTTTTGCATCAGGGGATTATAATTACGTTAACGTAAGTCTTGATTTGAAAAATATCGGCTACAAAATTTTCGAAGATCCAAAGATCAAATTTGTAATTAAAACAGCTAACGGTGCAAGTTATCCGTTGTCTGCCGACTCCACAAGCGTGGACTACAAAATTCAACCTCAAGATTCAAAGACACTCAACTTGATGACGGCGATTCCAAAATCCATAAATTTATCCAAAATGGAACTTCAATTAGTTCAAGACGATGAAACATCGAAATTAAGTTTGCCGATTGCGACGATGCAAATGCCGGATGTATCTAAAAAGTCATTGGCTATTGAACCGAATATCGAGAAATATATTCAAATCGGCAGCGGAAAAATAGCAGTCAGCTTTACTGGAGCAACAATGCTTCAAAGTTTTGAAGAGCATGCCTTATCCATGAGGCTTAATCTGAGAAATACGAGTGGTTCAACAATAACAATACCGAAATATCAATTTGAGGTTCATACATCGGACGGATACCGTTTGCCGATAAGTACTCAAGCCACTGAAAACGTTACGCTTCAGCCTCTTGAAGAGAGGGTTATTAATTTAAGCGTTACGATACCGGCAAATGTGAACGCAACGAAGCCACAACTATTCATGAATCTCCCGGCAGCGGAAGATTCGAAGGATGCTTTTAGTTACCCTGTAGGCATTTTTGCCGTACCGGAGGTACAGTCGGTTCAAAATATGATCGGCCAATCGCAATTTGTCCAAACGACGAACGGTATACTTGGTTTTACCTTAGAGTCGATTCAAAGGTTGCCTTGGAGCGATGGAGATTTAGTGTCGGCTAAAATCAACATAAACAACACAGGATATAAAACAGTCATGCTTCCGGAAATGGCAGGTTTATTGAAAGTTGATTCGGCAAAATTAACGACTGATACAAAATTGGTAACAAGTCAAGCTGTTGGGCTACTAGGTGCAAATATGTCAACAGATGTATACGTTATTGCTAAAGTGCCGAATTACTTGGATTTTAGCCAATTACAAATCTCTTTACTTGAAAAGGTTGGAGAGGGAACCTCTGAATGGGTACAATTTATTAATGCTGGCAAGGTACCGGACCTTCAAACAATTAAGTACGGCGACACATACAAGCTTGAAACTCCAGGCCGTCAGGAAGAATTGAAAGTGGCTAGATCTTATGTTTACGCCGGAACATCATCGGATTTGATCTATACGGAGCTTGAAGCAACCAATCTGGAAGATCACCAAATCGACTTGTCCCAATTTGCCGGGGCTTTCCAAAGTTCGGGGGGGAAAACCTACAAAGCAACTGTCAGCCAAGTGGATACATCGTCGGCACCGGATGAGAAAAGCATTATCGCACTTTGGGCCAAGATCCCGAAAAGCATAACTACAAGTGATCTAAAGCTCGTAGTTGGTGAAGGGATCGCTGATAATAAACTCACGCCTGTAAAAGGTGAATCAACCGGTTATGTAAATGCAGCCGCAATGGAACTTAGCGTTATTCAACCCACAGTGAAGACGACGCTAACCGACTTGGAAGTATTCCCTTATACACTAACCGTCAAGAATGCCCGAGCGAAATTAAATGGTTCCACTTCCTTGAATATTGCATTTGACTATAATTTAAAGCGGAATATGGATTACACTATTGGAGAGTTCTCCCATAAGTTTTTATTTGAAATTGTGGACTCTTCCGGCCGAGTATTCGAGAAGGAATTGGCGCCAGAAACAGATTTGAAAATCACAAGCGGCGGTAGCATAAGCTTTAGCTTTGACGATTCTATTTTCGAAGGTAGAAAGGCTGGTTCTCTCCAGTTAAATGTGTATGATTTGTTCCAAGGTCAGAAATTAAAGCTGGGAAGTCAAGGTTTCTATTATACTTCAACTGAATTGCAGTAAATACCGACAAAAATCCCCCTTGCGGGGATTTTTGCTTGTCCGTATCTATTAAAACAACTATCATGAAAGTAATAGAGTCGATAGAGGAGGAACATGATGAAGACAGCATGGAAAATTGCGGCAGCCACGGTATTGCTCGGTGGAGGAATTTGGGCCGGTTCAATTTTGAATTTAACAGCCAAAGGTGCAGGTGTTACAAATCAGCCGGGTACAGTGGATGACCCGGTAGTAACCAAGAGCTACGTGGATCAGGCAATTCAACAAGCGATTAAGGGTGGAGTAGTAACTACCCCGTCCGACGGTGGAACATCACAACCGAGTGATGGAGGCAGCAGTTCGTCCGATACGATTTCCATAGTGGACGTAAAACCAGGCCAGATTTTGATCGCATCCGCTGGAGCAGAATTTGTCGTACGGGCTGGGAAAGCGGTTATATACAGTGAAGATGCCAATGGCGTTGCTGATTTAACGGATGGTAAGGACATTACTAATGGTGGGGCGGTAGCAAACAACCACTTGCTTTCTTTTCCGAGGGATGGAAGAGGAATCCAGGTCCAAGAAGGTAATAAGTATAATCTGACCGTTATGGTTCGCGGTGGATATAAGATTAAATAGAAATTTCCAAAAATAACAAACATTCTGTAGGTTAGACATGGTCATGCAGCACATACTATTCTCGAGAAATTAAATTTCTGGAGGTGCTGCAAGTATGGCTAGAAGTAACCGAAAAATCGTACCTGAAAGCCGTCAAGTCATCAACCAGTGGAAATATGAAATTGCTGCCGAGTTCGGTCTTCCGGTGAACACTGGTCTGTCAGGAGGAGCCGACACTGAGTTTGCCGGTGAACTAGGGGCAATCGGTAGAGGATCTGGAAGAAGCGAAAGTTGGGGGCATTTAACATCCCGGGAAAACGGTTCTGTCGGCGGGGAGATTACCAAACGCTTGGTAGCTGAGGCACAGCGGAATCTGTTATTATAAAATATTCCAAATATTTTGACATGACTTGGCAAATACGATAATATGACTTTTGAGGATTGTCGACTCAGGCCTTTTCCGCTAAGGGAAAGGTTCATTTTTTGATTAGCGGCCCTCATCTTATTTTTAGTATTGGATACTTGGGCTTTTGCCATACTATCCATAGGGGAGGTTGAATTTTCATGTCCATTCAAGGGCGACACCTGTTTACTTCCGAGTCCGTAACCGAAGGGCACCCGGATAAGATTTGCGACCAGATTTCTGATGCGGTTCTTGACGCATTTTTAACAAATGATCCATACGCTCGGGTGGCTTGCGAAGTTTCCGTGGCGACAGGACTTGTCCTCGTCATCGGTGAAATCAGCACCAAATCGGAATATGTCGATATTCCGGCCATCGTGCGTAAAACGGTACAAGATATCGGCTATACCCGTGCAAAATACGGCTTCGACTCCAACACATGCGCAGTGCTGACTTCGCTGAATGAACAATCCGCGGACATCGCACAGGGCGTAAACGCGGCATTGGAAAACCGCGATCCGGCTCAAATGGATAAGGAAACGGAAAATATCGGTGCAGGTGATCAAGGCTTGATGTTCGGTTTTGCCACGAACGAAACACCGGAATTAATGCCGCTTCCGATCGCACTATCCCACCGGATTGCCCGTCGTTTGTCGGAAGTCCGTAAGAATGGTACATTGGATTACCTTCGTCCCGACGGAAAGACCCAGGTTACGATTGAATATGTGGACGGCAAGCCAAAACGCGTCGACACAATTGTCGTATCCACGCAGCATGCTGAGGATATTACACTGGAGCAAATCCAGAAGGATATTAAGGAACATGTTATTCTTCCAGTCGTCCCTGAGGAACTACTGGATGGAGAAACCAAATATTTCATTAACCCTACTGGCCGTTTTGTTATTGGCGGCCCTCAAGGGGATGCCGGTCTTACCGGACGTAAAATTATCGTCGATACTTACGGTGGCTATGCTCGTCACGGCGGAGGTGCTTTCTCGGGTAAGGATCCGACAAAAGTTGACCGTTCCGCAGCTTACGCGGCACGTTATGTGGCCAAGAACCTTGTTGCAGCCGGTCTGGCGGACAAGGTAGAAATTCAGTTGGCATATGCGATCGGTGTAGCGAATCCCGTCTCCATCAATGTGGATACTTACGGAACAGGCAAAGTGCCTGAAGAGAAGTTAGTTGAGCTCGTTCGCGAGAACTTTGACTTACGCCCGGCAGGTATTATTCGTATGCTGGATCTCCGTCGCCCGATTTATCGCCAAACAGCTGCCTACGGGCACTTTGGCCGGACGGACATCGATCTCCCTTGGGAACGGGTGGACAAGGCTGAGGCTCTAAAAGCACAGGCTGGCATCTAAAAAAGAAAGTCTCATCATTCAATCATGATGAGACTTTCTTTTTGTTTAAATTTTAAAACCGGCTGCTTTCAAGTCTTCTTTATTTAACATGAACGAATCCTTGAGCTTAAGTACGCGGATGGTTTTTCCATCTTCTGTGACAACCTTCGTTTCGAAGCCCTCAGTTAAACCGGCTTTATTAATACCGAAAAGTCGAATACCGCTTCTTGCAATCGTAATGATATCTTCCGGATCTTCAGGTTGGCCAATTTGGACTTCATTGAGTGCGGCAAAATTTGCTAGAGATATCCATTCTGCAACGGTTTCGCTTTTAGAAGCAAATTCAATAGTTTTTCCAGGTCCGTCATATTTGGTATCATAACCGAACATTGTCGCAACTTCGCGAATAGGTACATATGTAGTTCCATTGTAGACCAACTGGTTTGACGTTCCAGTTTTTATTTCTCCGTCCACCAAAATTTTAAATTTAGCGATCGTTGCTTGAATGGTGTTTGGCGCAGCAGCAGCTACGGTGGCTGAGCCAATCAGCATACCAATTGCTAATGAAGCGATGACTCTTTTCATATATTATCTCCCCCTAAGAATAAAGTACACAATTGATATTACCCAGCGAGCAAGCAATTGACTACATAAAAATAAAATATTTCAAAAAATGCGTTTGAAATTTGTTTTTGCCAGTTATTAATTTAGCACCCCTTTTTGCCGTTAATAGTTATAAGTATGTAAACTTAATCTCTAATATGTTTTGAATAATACAGATGAGATAGTGAGTATGAAAGGGGAACTTGAAGTGAAGAGGAAAGTTTCATTGGTCTTTGCCTTACTGTTAGTAATGAATACATTACTTGGCTTTGGAGGCCAACAAACAGCGAAGGCAATTAGTCTGTCTCCAGTAGTGAGTCCAAGCAACGGGAGTGTAAACGTACCGTTAAACACTAAACTCCAAGTAAGCTTTTCCGGATCGAAATTAAGAACTAACGGGAAACAGACCTATGTAATTGCTAGAAATGTTTCATCAAGCTACACAGAAAAAATGGATGTTACAGTAACGCAGTCGACTTATGTCAGCACGCTTGTTTTGACGCCACCAGCCAGTTTGCAAAGTGGGTCGCGTTACGAGATATCTTTCCCGGCCGGAGCTTTTATTGTAGGAGAGACAAGTGGCGTTAAGTCGCCTGAACTGAAATGGACGTTTACAACAACTTCCTCCTCGAATGCCCTAACGGCCACTTCTTTTTATCCGACGAACGGGAGCACGAATGTAGGCGTCAACGACAATTTAAGAATTACTTTTAACCGGAATGTGAAATACAACTATGCCGTATCCAATGCAGGAATTGTCCTGAGAAAAGCCTCGAATTCCTCGAGTGTTCCGATCACGGTGGCTTTCAGCTCCAATCAGGTGACGATTGATCCGGTAAATAGTTTGGAAGCCGGCACGAAATATTACGTAGAAATTGCAAGCAACGGAATCTATGACGAACAGTACGGCACTTATTATGCGGGGTTGAGCGGAAGCGGCGGTTGGTCGTTCACGACGGCATCCTCCGACAAAACCGCTCCTGTTCTGCAAAGTGCAACGATGTACAACAACACGGCCATTATACTGACATATAATGAAACCTTGGATTATTCGGCTTATGTACCGACGTCGAGTTATACGGTGACCGTAAACGGGGAGAGCAGACGGGTAAGTTATGTGAGTGTTTCCGGGAGCAGCGTGTATGTCAACCTGGAGCTCGGTGTAGCCGTAGGCCAGAATGTAAGCATCAGCTATTCGGGTCAGACGGTGAAGGATCTGGCTGGAAACTCGGCTCCTACTTTCAGTGGCAAAGCTGTTACAAACGGAGTCGATTCGGTCAGTCCGAAACCACGAGACGGATACGCGTCGGGCAACAAGGTCACATTGTATTTTACAGACTCTTTGAAAAGTCCGTCCAGCTATGCTTACCAGCAATTTACGGTAACGGCGAACGGTACGTCGAAAGGGATCAGCAGCATGACGCAAAGCGGGTCGACGGTTACTTTGTATTTAACCAGCTCGATCTCCAACGGCGAAGTCGTAAAGGTGTCCTACGTCCCTGGATCGTATCCGCTTCAGGATTACCGTGGATGGGATATTGCGGCGTTCACCGACTACTATGTGCGCAACTATAACGATAATGTCCCCCCTGTACTTGTGGGGGCCCAAGGATCGGACAGAACCATCGTTCTGACTTATAACGAACCGCTGAGAACGAGCGTGACTCCTTTAAAAAGCCAGTTCTCCGTGCTTGTCAACAACTCGCCGGTCTATGTGAACGCCGTGGAAATTGTATCGGACAAGGTTATTCTGACATTGGCATCGTCATTTACCGAGTCTCAAAACGTGACCGTATCTTATGTCGCAGGCAGCAATGGAATCGCCGACCTGAACGGGAACCTGGCCGGGTATATCAATCTGCAGCCGGTAACCTATGGAGCAGTGGCAAATGGAGTACAGTCCGCGACCGTGAATGGCGATACATTGACCATTACGTATAACACGACATTGAAGAGCATGTCCTTTTTGCCGGTAAACCAGTTCAGTGTCGTGGTGGACAAGGTTAGCGCAGGAATTCAGTCGGCGACAATCAGCGGCAACACGGTAACCTTGAAGCTGACTTCGCCGGTCAAAGCCGGTCAAATCGTGAAATTGTCTTATTTGGTTGGTGCATCCCCGCTATATGATACTCAAGGGAATCAACTAAAAAGCTTTAATGACGTGGCGGTTCAAAATTTGACAGGCGGTCAAGGTACACAGACTCCTAACGGGGTTCAACCAAGCTATCTGACGGTAATGTCGGCCATCGATTTTGGCGTGGTAGGATACATGCTGGATACGAGTGCCGCGCAAGCTTCTTCAAGCCAATCGAAATCCGGTCAGCCTATCAAAAAATACACGATCGATACTGATAAGCTGCAAGCTTCGTACAAATACTTAAGCGATACGAATGCGGGAACGAAGAGAGTCGTATTTGAAGTCCCTGCAACGGAAAAAGCGGCCGAGGTCGCATTCCCGCTGGCTCCCCTTATGGAGTTCTACAGTTCGGGGAAAACCGGGTCCTTTGCCGTGAAGCACAACAAGGTCATGTACGATCTCCCGATTGAAAAAATTCCTTTCGTCGATATTTCCAGAGCTTTGAATGCCGGATCGTTGACGAACTCTTATGTGACGGTGCAGTTGGATCCGTTATTGACGGGTCAAGCGCCGACTCGAAACAATAGCAATGTCGTAACCACAACGACGCTGATGAATCCGGTCCAGATTTATGTCTATGCTTACAATGGAGCTACGCCGCAATCGTCGGTGGATGTGGCACATAAAGGGCAAATCTATATGAAATTGGCCAATTCGACAATGAGTAATCTGACTTACCTGGCCCGTTACAATTTGAGCGCAGGAACGGTTGCGTTCCAGCCGTCGGATATACAGGGAACCGGGAGCAATTTGGTTTTTGTCGGACAGGTGAACGGAAACTCCGTGCTTGGGCCGGCTATCGGAACCAGTTATTTGACGGACACGTCGTCTCACTGGGCGAACAAAGAGATTACGGAGCTGACGAGCAAGCTGATTGTTGAGCCTCGTTCAGGCGCCAAATTCGAGCCTAACAAGAACATTACGCGTGCCGAGTTCGCCGTGTTTGTTGCGAAGGGCCTTGGTTTGGAAGGCGATGCGGCCAACGCAAGCCGGTTCTCCGATGTACAGGGCGGAAGTGCAAACGCCGCATATATCGGGGCCGCCGCGAAGGCGGGAATCATTAACGGGAATACGGACGGCACGTTTAAGCCGGGCAATTCCATTACCCGTGAGCAAATGGCTTTGATGATGGTACGGGCGATGGAATATGCGGGCCATAACATTTCCTTGGGGAGCACATCGGCTCAGGTACTGGGCAAATTTAAAGACAGTGCCAAAATCCAGTCCAAAGACACGGTTGCCAAGGCCGTCAAGGAAGGCATCATTCAAGGCGTAAGCACCACCCAATTCCAGCCGGCCGGTAACGCCACGCGCGCCCAAGCTGCGGTCATGCTGAAACGCGTATTGGATAAGCTGAATTATTTGTAAGGTAAGAGCTTTAAATAAGATTGCCGTGAAATAGAGTACAAGGTCCACTCCGTAAGGGGTGGGCCTTTTTGCAATATTTAGGGAAACCTGCCCAAAAACTTGCCATTTTTCATGAGAATTGCTTTTTTTCGTAACTTTTCGATCTTTTTGTAGTCTATTATTTATGTACTAGATTACAGATGGGAGAGTAGCGAACGAACATGGTTGCTAGAAAAGAGGGAGCCGGGAAAAAGGCAAAAGTTGTACGTTTGGCGGCAGAACACGGAAAAAAACTGATTCTTGTTTCGCTGGCGGGCCTGATTTGGATTCAGCCGCTAGGTTTGATGGAGCCTTTTGGAGGTTCGGCTTTGACCGCGTATGCAGCGGAGAGTCAGACGGTCCGGCTAGGCGATAAAGATATTACGTCAGGTGCAAAACTCGTAAAATATCGATACACGACGACACGCTCGGGCAAGCAGGTAAACGTGCTCGCAGACGTGATTGAAGTAGATTTAAGCAATCCTTATGTCCATTTGGATGTCATGACGGGTAAGGGCGGACAAGTAACGACCAGACAATCCGTCGAAGGCATGGCCCATGAAACCGGGGCGGTAGCGGGAGTGAACGGGGACTTTTTTGCCACAGCCGGACAAGGAGTTCCGATGGGGGCCGCCGTTTCCAAAGGCGAGCTCATTACAAGTCCGTCGCAGCTTCAAGGTATGTTTGCGTTTGCTGTCAAAAACGACAACACGCCGCTGATCGACCGCTTCGATTTCAGCGGGACCGTATTGGCGGAGGACGGCTCTACTTTCCCATTAAGCGGGATCAACCAGGAGTCTTACACGACCGAGCCGGATAAGTCGAACAGCCATGTCAACAGCATGTTTATTTACACGAGCGCATGGAAGTCCGAAGACCGCCCGAAAACGAGCAGTACGACACCGACGGAGGTCCTTGTGCAAGGGGGCGTCATTCAACAGATCTCGTATAAATCGGCCATTCCGGGAACCGTGCCTGCAGACGGGTATATTTTGCGGGCGCACGGACAGGCCGCGGAATTTATTAATACACATATGCAGGTCGGACAGCGGGTGGATACCTCCTACCGTTTGGTATCCCAAACGAGCGGGCAGGAACTCTATCCATCCGACCTCAAAATGATGATCGGCGGACATACGCTGCTGGTTGAAGGGGGCAAAGCTTCCTCGTTTACGCGTTCCACGACCTCGATCAGCGGCAGCAGTGCGGTAGCTCGGACGGCGGTCGGTTATTCCCAGGACGGGAAGAAGGCGTACATCATAACCGTCGAAAAGAATGACTCCAGCTCAGGCATGACCTTAGCCGAATTGCAGAAGTTCATGACTTCGATCGGCGTATGGAAAGGACTCAACCTGGACGGCGGCGGTTCCACGACGATGGTGACAAGACCGCTGGCGGAAACCGAAGCGGAGCTCACGTTTACGACCTCCAACGGCTCTGCCGGACAGCGTGCGGTGGCCAACGGCCTTGGCGTGTATACCACGGCACCTCAGGGATCCCTGAAGGGCTTGATCGTGAGTGGGCCTGAAACCCTGCTGATCGGCCAGACGGAATCCTATGCCATGAAAGGCTACGATACGTATTTCAACCCGATCGACACGTCCGGTATCCAGGCAACCTGGAAATCGGATAATGGCAATGTCACTTGGACGGGATCTGGCTTTAAAGGCGTCAAGGCAGGGACGGCGACAGTTACGGCGGTCAGCGGTGATGCCAAGAGCAGCATGACCGTTACCGTATTGGGAGGCTCCGATCTGAGCAGCCTGACGCCGGTGACGACGTTCGCTTCCTTGGAGGCGGGAGCTTCCGTATCCGTACCGGTTACCGCCAAATTGAAAAACGGCAGTACGGTTAACGTTCCGGATGAATCGCTGAAATGGGAGTTCACCGGTATGAAGGCCACTGTGCAGGGCGGCGTATTGACGGTTCAGTCCGTAAATAACGGCGCGAAGGTAGCTTATGCAACTCCGAAATACGATGGATTCAGCGGAACGCCGATCGTCTTCTCGGCTTCGTCGGAGCAGGTATGGGAGAACTTCGAGAATGTCTCCTATCCGGTTTCGTTTACCGGTCTGCCAACGGAGGCTGTAGGGAAAGCGTCGATCGTGCAAGGATCCGGCGAACGGGCGAATTCCAAAGTGCTGCAGCTGGATTATGACCTTACCGGGGGAACGGGAAATAAATTCGCGTATGCCCAGTTGAACGGAACGACCGGAAAAGCCATTCCGGAAGGGGCTACTCAAATGGCGATCGACGTTCTCGGCGATGCCAGCTTGAACTGGTTGCGGGCCGAGTTTACGGATGCGGACGGTAAGAGCGTCTATGTCGATCTCGCGCGGCCGCTTGATTTTACCGGATGGAAAACCATTACCGCCGATCTTACCGGAAGTGCCATCAAGCACCCGGCGAAATTGAAACGGCTGTACCTCGTTAATTTGGAGGATGGACAGGACGAGCGGGCTCTGACGGGCAGCGTGTCCTTCGATAATATCCGCTTTACTGCGCCTGCTACCGGAGGAGATACGGGTCTTCCAAGCGCAAAGGTCGTGATGGTTGCCGGGCAAAAGGGCATTACCGTTAACGGCAAGAAACAAAATATGGATGTTGCTCCTCTGATCAAAGACGGAACGACCTATATTCCTATCAAGTATGTAGTCGACAATTTCGGCGGACAGGCCGGCTGGAACCAAACGGCGAAAAAAATTACCGTAACCCGCGGCACGACTGTGCTTGAGTTGACCGTAGGCAAGAAGGAGTTCAGTTTGAACGGGGCGACTCAAAAGGCCTCGGTCTCTCCGTTGATTGTGGACGGCAGGACTTTAGTCCCATTACGTTTGGTCTCCGAACAATTGGGCATTCGCGTAAATTGGGAACAGAATACCAAATCCATTACTCTCGAATCATGATATGATTAGGTTGAATACAGGCATATTGGGAAATGGAGAAGGTTGAAGTGGCTGATTATCAAGCTGATGCAATAGATCGCGTCATAAAAAACGCGGTCGGTGTTATGGAGAACAGCAAGCTGCAGATCATCGAGATTTTGGATGCTGCACGTAACGAGCTTAAAACATTGAACAATGAATTGCAGCAGGTCATTAAAGAGACCGCGGAGACCGTTGAAAAGGTCGATCAGCTTGAAGTGAATTATCGGCGATCACGTATCCGGCTGACGGAAGTCAGCCGGGATTTTGTGCGCTATAAGGAAGAAGACATCAAACAGGCATACGAGAAGGCCACCCAACTGCAACTGGATCTTATGATATACCGGGAGAAGGAAATGTACCTCAAAGCCCGGCGCGACGAATTGCAGAAAAGAGCGCGGAATGTCGAGCAATCGGTGGAACGCGCCGAAACCGTCAGCTCGCAAATGAGCGTTGTACTAGAGTATTTGTCGGGTGAATTGGGCCAAGTGAGCCGAATTCTGGAGTCCGCGAAAAACAGGCAGATGATCGGCCTGAAAATCATTTTGGCGCAAGAAGAAGAACGAAAGCGGATATCGCGGGAAATTCATGATGGTCCTGCACAATTACTGGCAAATCTAGTACTTAGGACGGAAATTGTTGAAAGAATGCTTGCCAAGCAGGAATTTACAATGGTGCAGAACGAAATAGTAGACTTGAAGAGTCAGGTCCGATCCAGTCTGGAAGAAATGAGAAAAGTAATTTTTAATTTACGTCCGATGGCATTGGATGATCTTGGGTTGATTCCAACCTTGCGCAAATACGTGCATGATTTTGAAGAAAAAACGAAGATCCGGGCGACTTTCGAAACGAGGGGAAAAGAGCACCGGATGTCCTCCGCAATGGAGGCGGCAATATTCAGACTGGTTCAGGAAGCTCTCACGAATGCAGCCAAGCACGCCTACCCTACTTATGTCGCTGTAGATATCACCTACCAGGCCCAAATGGTAAGAATCGTTATTCAGGACAACGGACTTGGATTCAAGGTGGACCAACTGGACACGAGGTCGAAGGGGCATACCCATTTCGGACTGATCGGGATGCGAGAACGGGTGGAATTGCTTGAAGGAAGAATGGAAATCGAATCAGCAGCAAACATAGGCACGAAAATTATTATCCACATTCCGACAAACGCAGAAAAGAGAAAGGAGCACCAGGATGGATAACCTCATTACGAACAACAAGCAAGCGATTAAAGTACTTCTGGCGGACGACCACCAGTTGTTCCGCGAGGGTCTCAAGCGGATTTTGAATATGGAGGAGGACATTGATGTAGTCGGGGAATGCGCCGACGGCTCCCATGTATTGGAGTGCTGCCAGCAGTTTAACCCGGAAATCGTCCTGATGGACATCAATATGCCGATTCTGAACGGGGTTGATGCTACGGCCCAGCTTCGCGACATGTTGCCTGAAGTGAAGGTTATCATTTTATCGATTCATGACGACGAGAGTTATGTGTTCGAGACGCTTCGCAAAGGGGCGACAGGTTATTTGCTGAAGGATATGGAAGCCGAATCCTTGATTAACGCTATTCGTACGGTTGCGGAAGGACACGCTTTTATTCATCCGAAAGTGACAGGGAAGCTGATCCAGCAATTACGTCGTATGGAGTATTTGAGCGAAACGGGCGCGATTGCCGAAGACAGCGCAATCCGTGAAGCCGGCGTGAAATTTGTGGCGGGCGATGACAATCCTCTGACCCGGCGCGAAGCGGAAGTACTTCGTCTGATGGCTGAAGGCCGCAGCAATAAGATGATCGGCGAGCATTTGTTCATCAGCGAGAAGACGGTCAAGAACCACGTCAGCAGCATCCTGCAAAAAATGGATGTGGACGACCGGACCCAGGCGGTCATCAACGCGATCAAATTCGGATGGGTTACCCTATAAATCCGACTGCGGCGGACATTCGAGCCGCGTACATATCATCGGCCAAGGAACCGACTTCCCTTCGGCGGCATATATTGTCGCTATAAGCGGGTGATCAATCTGTCATCTTTTCGGCACGGAGAAGATTGGATGAAGGCTGGACTGAAGGGCGGAGCGTAGGCCAAACCTACGTCAGTACCGAAGGACCGGCTGAATTACAAGATTCGATGTCGAGTAGGCTCCGGAGCTGCTTCGTGATCAGAAAAACAATTGCCGCATTTGCGTAAGTTTTTCTTGCGATATCAAGGAAGCCGAGCCATAGATGACCTTTTGAGCAGCCCCTATAAGGGAGGGAGATCCATGGTTACTTACATGGGTTGGGTCTTGCTCGGATACGGATTGGCAGCGATGCTCGTGCATTTACTGCATGGAGTACTCCGGCGGAGGCAACCGAAGAACGGCAAGCGATTGCATTATGTTTTGGTGACTCATAACTATGAAAACCGGATGGAATGGGTGTTAAGGGCTTTATCCTGGTATGCCAGGTTGCAAGGGGAAACCGTAAAGGTTACCGTGCTGGACGAAGCATCCCAGGATGACACGCTGGAAATTATCAGACGGCTCCAGAATCAGTCGGGCATTGAGTTGACCGTGATCGGCCTGATGACGGCTTCAGAAGATGAAGTGGCCCATAACTCTGACGCTTTAACGGAGGAAGAGATCAAAGTCCATGTCGATCTCCGAATACCGCAGGAGGCTGCCAAAATTCCATATGTACATGTTTAATTCCTCTGCGGGAAGGAAAAAAGTTCATAGACGGCGAAGATATATAGTGTGAAGCACACTCTTTTATGGCGAGGGCCAGGAGTGTGCTTTTTTTGTTGTCCGGAGAGGGGAGGCGCTGTCCAGGGGACCGGATATGGAGAATGTCCTTGCAAGGTGAGAAGAAAGAAATAGGGCCCAAATAGGTTCTTATATCAGCAAAATTTGTTAATTTCGTGAAAATAACGACAAAAAAGTCCTCTATTCCTTAATTTCGGGTGGAATATCAAGGAAAATATGATATCCAGCTTGAAATAAAGTCATAAAATGGCGCTATTTTTGGAGACGAAGATCATTTTGAGGAAATAAGAACAAAATTGGTCCTTATTTAAAATGAAGCAGGTAACGAGTAGTTGGAGGTGATAGGTGACTAATGGGAAGCACGGTGCGTGGCCAGGGCATGCTTGGATGGCTGTCGACCATAATGGGATTGGGCCTTTGGAGGGTTAGAGGACGTTGGTTTAGTGGGAGATAGGGAATCGGCGAATTATTGCAGAGAAAGGCTGGGTGGGAACTTGGAAGTTTGAAACACGAAAGATGGGATGATTACTCAATAATCGGATACGAAAGGAGGAGCGAATTTGAAGGCGGCTCTATACGCGATCAGACTGGATGGGGATTGGAAGGTAACGGTCAGTCTGGATTTCGGAGTAGACATATGGTGGTGGGGAAGGAAAGCAAAAGTGCATGATGGCGGCTTCGACCGTGGACCGGACCTTGGTGGATTCAAAGGATCCGCTAGTTTATCGCGGGAAGATATTCGTGTAGAGGGTGAGGCAAGGTCATTCCGGAAAATCGAGGTTTTACTGTTGTCGAGTTCGATGCCGTTGGGATGGGCGGTGCGGGTCAGGGACAGCTTCAGAAGTAAACGGGATATCGACCATTGGCAGCCCGGGGATTGGATGAAGTACATAGCGGAAGTGTTAAATGATGAGCTCAACGATGAAAAAAGGTCGGCACAAGGAGGAGCTGCGGAAAATTCGTGGAGAGAGGTACCTTGCAGAGTTGACCCGAATGCGAGGATGAAGGAGGGCGGGGGCATGGAATCGCCGGCGCTTTGGGAGCTGGCAGCGCGAGTGGCCGACGCGCTTGAGGGAAGGTCGCTGCTGGAGGCGGAGCTGCAGCAGCTGCTCGCGGAGCGCCTGCCGGAGCTGGGCCCGGCCTGGCGCTCCGCCGTTCAGCTCGCGCACCTGCAAGGGCGCGTGCAGCTCACCGCGGGCGTCGGTCCTGCGGACGACGCCCCGGCGCGGCCCCGCCCGCTCGCGCGGCGGGGCGCCCGGCTCCGCTGCCGCCGCTGCGGCAGCGGGGTGCACCACCGCACGCCCTGCGGGTCGTGTGGTTCCGGCGGCTGCGCCTACTGCGAGGCCTGCCTCGCGCTCGGGCGCAGCCGCTCCTGCGCGCTGCTGCTGCGCGGCAGCAGCGCCACCCCCGCGATGCCGCGCCCGGAGGGCGGCATCGCGCAAGCCCCCACCGCGTCCCTCACGGACCGGTGGGGGCTCAGCCCCGCGCAGCGCGAGGCGGCGAGTGCCGCGCTGCAGTTTCTGGCGCAGCCGCTGCCGCAGGCTGCGCAGCCCAAACGCGCCGATGCCCGCCCGGCGCGCTTCCTGCTCTGGGCCGTTACCGGCGCAGGCAAAACGGAAATGATCTTTCCGCTGCTTCAATTCGTGCTGGATCGCGGAGGCAAAGCGCTGGTCGCGACGCCGAGGCGCGACGTCGTGCTGGAGTTGGCTCCGAGAATCGGTGCGGCCTTCCCGGAAAATCAACCGGTCGTCCTGTACGGCGGCAGCCCTCAGCGCTGGGAAGAGGGCCGGCTTTATCTTTCGACAACCCATCAGCTAATGCGTTTCTATCATGCTTTCGACCTCGTCATCATCGATGAACTGGACGCCTTTCCCTATCATAATGACCCGATGCTGGCCTTTGCCGCGGAATCCTGCTGCAAGCCTGGCGGCCGGTTTATTTTTCTCTCCGCCACGCCGCCGGCCGGCTTGCAGCGCGAAGCAAAGGCCGGCAAATTGCCGTATGCCAAAGTTCCGGCGCGTTTTCATGGCCACCCGCTTCCGGTGCCTAAGCGAATCAGCATGAAGCCGGTAGAGGTATGCCTCCGCCGGCAGACTTTCCCTGCGCCCCTTCTTGCTTCACTTGAAAAATCAGCCCGGAGGGATGCCCAGATTTTTGTTTTCGTTTCCCGGATCCGGCATATCGAACCCGTCGTACAATTGCTGCGCAGGAGGTTCCCTGACCTCGGAATCGAGGGAACATCCTCTCAGGATAAGGACAGGGGAGACAACGTGCTGCGTTTTCGCGCAGCGCAAACCAGGATATTGGTTACTACGACCATTTTGGAACGCGGAGTAACCGTCCCGCGAAGCGATGTTTATATCTTCGATGCCGATAGCGAGCTTTTCGACGAGGCTTCATTGGTCCAAATGGCCGGTCGTGCCGGCAGGTCGAAAGACGACCCGGCGGGAATGATCATATTTGCTTCCCCCGAGTGGACGCGTGCCCAGCGCGGAGCGATCAGGCAAATCCGCAGGATGAACGCCATAGCCCATAAAAAGGGCTTTTTAAAATCTTATTCCCAATAAAAAGGAGGTTACATCATGGGTACTCCCTGCCGCTGCAATGCGACTCAAAAGAAAACCAGAGAAAGAATGCGATACCGGAAAAGGGTTGGTTACGATAAGGAAAACGCTGACTCGGCTCAAATCGGTCCGAATCTCCCTATTTGGGTCGTTCAAGAAACGAATACCATCGCCTATTCCCGAATCGACTGGACCACAGCCAAAGAAGCGGTTTTATCGCCGCTGCATAACCTGTTGTCGTCTCCGGGACTGCCTTGCCTGACTTGCGGAAAAATGATCTCCGGCAAAGTTAAAGGTTACCCGGAAATCTGCTCGTCCTGTTACGCAAGAATTCCATGGATCGTTCATCCGAAATGCGAGATTTGCGGCCGTCCCGTCGGATGTCCCGATTGCAGCCGTAAGGAGGGGACCCAGCGGCATTTTCAGTTAAACCGAAGTGCGGTTGCTTACAATGCGGCCATGAGGGAGTGGTTGGCTCAGTATAAATTCAGAGGGAACGAAAGGCTGGGCAAGGTGCTGGCAAGAATGACGGGCTGGGCCGCAACCCGGTTGGTCAAAGAACTCCAGGAGATCACCGGAGAAGGGCAATTTCATTTTGATGCCGTGACTTATGTTCCGATCAGCGGAGAGCGGATGCTCGAGCGCGGGTTTAATCAGGCCCGTACTTTGGCGACCGAGGCTGCCGCCGTATGCGGTGCTCCGCTCCTTGACTTGCTTGACAGAACGCTGCATACCGAAAAGCAAAGCTTTAAAAGCCGGTGGCAGCGGCTTCGGGACCTTTCGGGCGTTTTTTGCCCTGCTTCGGATGCTGGCGAGATGTTGACTTCGGCTTTACTCCGGCGTGATCGCAGAACATTTTTACATAGCCTTCAGGATTCGCACAAATCAACTCATTCGGCTCCTCTTCAACTTTTGCTGGTCGACGATGTTTACACGACGGGAAGCACGATCGACACTTGCGCAGCCGTTCTTCAGGAGTTATGCGTATCGCTTGGACATCCGGCGGAAATCTATAGTTTAACCTGGGCTCGTTCATAATGAAAATCCAAAAATCAATAGACAGAAACGTGATAAATAAGGTAATCTAACAGCAGAATATGTATTTGAAGGGACGAAACAGCGAATGGCTATGAATCTTGCAAATTGCCCGCGCTGCGGGCGGCTGTTTGCCAACAATTTCAGAGACATCTGTCCAGCTTGCATTAAAGATATCGAACAGGAATATGAGAAGTGTCTTAACTATTTACGTGAAGAAAAGACGGCAACCATACATGAGCTTTCGGACGCAACGGGTGTTTCGATCCGGCAAATTACGAAGTTTATTCGCGAGGGGCGCATTTCCATCGCCAATAATCCGAATATGATGTATCCCTGTGAGGTATGCGGCACATTGATTCGTGAAGGAAACATGTGCGATTCCTGCCGCGGACGCCTGACGCGTGATTTGACTGCGGCCGCCAAGGAGAGCCAGGAACGCGGGCAGGGAAATGACGACCGAACCGGCGGAGCCTACGGTGTCGTTGACAAATTTCGTGGTCCCGATCGCTAAAAATCGAGGAATGTTGGCATAATATTCTTAAACATCCAACAGTTCGCTATAAAATATGATTCAACACACGCCGATAAACTTAGTAAAGATTATCGGCTTTTTTATTTGGAGTGAGGTGAACGAACATGAAAATCAACGAAACAGGACGGGTTGGCGGCGTTAACCCCTATCAACGGAATATAGAGAATCGGGAACAATTTATGGATAAGAAAAAGAAGCAGGTGGACCAGGTTTCGATTTCCGCCGAGGCAAAAGGCATGCTCGAGGTACAGAACCGGGCACAGGACCCGGAACGCGTCAAACGCATCGCGGATTTGAAGGAAGCGGTCTCGACCGGAACCTATTATGTCGATGCAAACAAAATCGCCGAGAAGCTGGCTCCTTATTTTAAGTCTCACTTGGAATCGGGTGACACGAAGTGAGTGCAGAACTGGTTGCCGGAGTACTCCGGAAAATGGACGAGTTGTACCGTGCGCTGATCGAACTCGGCAAGGATAAGACTCAGGCGATCATGGACAACGATGTGGCCTTCTTGACGAAGGTGATGTCGTCCGAGACGAAAATGATCAAGCAGGCTGCGCAATTGGATGAGGAACGTGAACAGGCGGTTTCCGCTTTTTTGAAGGAAAAGGGAATTCGCTCGCAGCTCAACTTAACGATTACGGAAATGACCTGCCTCGTGTTCGATATTCAGGAAAAGCAACAGCTTCTGGATGCCCAGAAGCAGCTTACCGATACATTGAACGAACTGAAACGGGTTAACTCCATCAACAAGGATCTGGTGGATCAATCGCTTACGTTTATCGATTACAGTCTGAACTTGCTTACAAGCGAGCCGGAAGACGAAATGCTGTACAGAAACCCTACGGTACAGCAGCCGGCAAATAAGCCGCGCAGTTTTTTTGATACAAGAGCCTAGGGATAACAGGAAGCGAGGATAAACCGATGAGATCAACTTTTCATACATTAGAGGTTGGCAAACGCGGGGTTGTAGCGCAAAATACGGCGCTCGCCACGACAGGCCATAACGTAACGAATGCAAATACTCCGGGCTATTCGCGCCAGGTCGCCAAGATGGAAGCGGCGAGACCTATCGAATTCCCGGGAATGACGCGCTCCACCAACCCGAACCAGCTCGGCATGGGCGTAGAGGTTAGCAGCATCAGACGCGTTCGGGACTTTTTGCTCGATATCGAATACCGGAACCAGAATTCGGACCTTTCCACTTGGAAGGTGAAAGAGGAGACGCTGTCGAACATCGAGGGAATTTTTAACGAACCTTCGGAAAACAGCATCGCCACAAGCATCTCGGAATTTTGGAATGCCTGGCAGCAGCTCAGCAAAAATCCGAGCAGCACCGACCTTTCGGCCAGAACGGTAGTTCAGCAGAAGGCGCTTGCGCTCGTCGAGACGTTCAACCATATCGCTTCCCAGCTTGATACGCTAAGCAACAACTTGACGCAAAGAATCGATGTTAAAATTACGGAAGCGAACAATGCGATCCAGCAAATTTCCGATTTGACCGTCATGATCAACAGGGTCGAAGGGCTTGGAGATAACGCAAACGACTTGCGCGACAAGCGGGATTTGCTGGTCGACCAGCTTTCCGCACTCGGAAACGTAACGGCTACGGAAGCCGCTGACGGCACCTATCAAGTGACGTTCGGCGATTTGCTGGTCGTGAACAATATCGAACAACCGCCGGCCCAGTTTACAGTAGCCAATGCAGCAGCCCTGACAAAGGGCGAAATTGCGGGTTACATCGAATCTCGCGATGTTTACGTCCAAGGTTATATTAACCAAGTGAATGTGATGGCCAATACTTTGGCTACAGGAAAAATTGAAGTGACGCTGCCGGCCGGATCCATCCTTCCTCAAGGAGTCAATATCCCGGGGGCTCAGGTAGATCCGACGAACCCGAGAAAGCTGCTCGCGGATACGAAGTATACCGTTGATGGATTAAACGGATTGCATAAGCTCGGCTATACCCTGCAAGAGAACCAAAACGGCAATGCGGTTGCCGGCGGAGACTTTTTCGTATCCAATGGCGGCGGGCCGATTACAGCGGCTAACATCCGCGTAAATACGGCGATTACCGATAATCTCGCTAACATTGCTGCATCGATGCGGACAGAGACGGTATTGGTGAACGGGGTTGCCCAGGAAAAAGTGCTACAGGGTAACGGAAGCCTTGCCCTGGCTATCGCTTCTATGTCCGAAGGGAAATTCGACTTCAGTACGCAAAACGGCGCGCTTACCAATGAAGGTACCTTCGGCGGTTACTTGCAATCCGTTATCGCCCAATTGGGTACCGATTCGGATGATGCTTCAAGGATGGTAGAGAACGGTACGCTCCTTTCCAATCACGCCGATAACTTGCGTCAAGCCGTCAGCAGCGTTTCGCTAGATGAAGAAATGGCAGATATGATTAAATTCCAGCAAGCATACAACGCCTCTTCGCGCGTCATCACGACGATTGACGAAATGCTGGATAAATTGATAAACGGTACCGGAGTAGTCGGTAGATAGGGGATGATGATTTAATGCGTATTACTCAATCAATGATGAGCAGCGCCATGATGAGCAATTTGCAAAGAAACTTTCAGCGAATCGACAAGTACCAGGAACAAATGATGACCAACCGCCGTTTGAATCGTCCTTCCGACGACCCGGTCGGCGTTTCGAGCGCGTTGCACTATCGTGCGGAGATTAGTTCTACGACTCAGTTTGAGGAGAATGTGGAGGACGCAAATTCTTGGATGGCTTTTACGGATAGTGTACTTACTGAAACAACTTCAATTATACAACGATTATCGGAGTTGGCTGTTCAAGGCGGGACGGATACAGTACCGGGAGATGCTAGAAATAATATTTCCCAAGAAGTCGATCAGTTATATAAGCAATTGGTCTCACTGGGGAATTCACAATTCAAAGGCAAGTATATTTTCAACGGCGAACGTGTGGATGAACAACCTTATACTGCAGATCCAGGGAATACGACGGATCAAACAAATAAGTATGAGTTGGATACTGGCGAAGTTAAATATCAAATCGGAGCAGGAATATATGTGTCAGTGAATTTGGTCGGAGATAAGGTGTTTGGGAAATATGGCGATGCCACTTCCTTGTTTAAGGTTTTGGATGACTTCAAAACCGCTCTTGCGGATACGAGTGCTTCCGGAACGTCGGCAATTCAGAATATCATTCCAAGATTGCAGGGATGTTTGGAAAATGTCATTACTGCCCAAGCGGAAGTGGGCGGTAAACAGAATCGACTAGAGTTCACAGCTAGCCGTTTGGGAGATTTAAATTTAAACTATGTAAGTCTTCAATCTTTGACGGAGGATGCTGATATGCCGTCCGTAATTACAGAACTAAAAACAGCAGAAAGTATATACCAAGCATCCCTTGATACAATGGCACGCATTATCCGGCCGAGTTTGGTGGACTTCTTGAGGTAAGGGGGGGTTAAATTGCAAATACCTCGAGTTCAAATTCAACAAGGGTTCACTAAACTTGGATTGGAAACGACCAAAGGACAGTGGGATATCAAACAGCCAAGGCCCCTTCTAAACTTACACCAAGAACACGGTAAGATTAGTATTGAGCGTACAGAAGGAAAATTAGAGGTTGACCCTCGGAAGGCTTGGTCGGCATTGGGCAGAGCTAAATTCGATGAACTTACCGACCGGATTGCTCAGGGTTCCTTAGAGTCTTCGATGCAAAATATCGCGGAAATTGCCCAGGCTGGTGACCGTATGATGGCAATTCAAAAACAGGGGAATGCTTTTGCAGAAATTGCCCGGCAAAATGCGCTTAAGGAACGCCCAATTGAGACCCGGGGAGAGCCAAACTATGATAACGTAGATGTAACTTTTACACCCGGTTCACTATCCATGAATTATATGTCTGGGAGAGTGACAGCAGATCCGGAATTGCGAAAACCTGTGGTTGACTATTATCCCGGCAAAGTCAATCCGTATCTAATTCAGAAAAACTTTATATTTATCACAGCAACCGGCCGAAATTTGGACGAAGTTGTGTAGGTGAATCGCAAATAGCTATAATGAACGCAGGATGTTTCATATAGCTATTTCTTATTTTGTGATAACAAAATGGAGGTATCCCATGGAAATTAACACAGCAAGATTCGGTAAGATTAATGTCGAGCCGAACAAAACTTGGAACTTTGCCTCTCCTATTTTGGGATTCGATGAAAGCAAACAGTTTGTTGCCATTGCAGAAGAAAACGGAGGATTTGAATTCATACAATCCCTGAATGATGAACATTTAACCTTCATTTTGACGGACCCGTTCCTTTTTTGTCCAGAGTATGATTTTACCTTAGAGAAACGTTGGCTGGATTTGCTGCAGATTGAGAGGGAGGAGCAGGTCATTGTCAGATCGATTGTAACCGTCAGGTCGCCTTCCGATATCAGTATGAATTTACGGGCTCCTATTATCTTAAACGCCGAAACGCTGATAGCTGCCCAGGTTATATTGGAGCAATCGGAATATGGCCCCCGTTATCCTATTATGAGTCCCAAAGCAGGGGAGGAGCAACATGCTGATTTTATCGAGAAATAAAGGCCAGAAAATTATGATCAATCAGGATATCGTGATTTCTGTGGTGGATATTTCCGGGGATCAGGTCAAAATAGGGATTGAGGCGCCAGGGAATGTAACCATCTACCGTGAAGAGATATATGAATTGATACAGAAACAAAACAAAGACTCGGCCGTGGATTCTCCGGAGGAGGCTAGGGATTTTCTTTCGAAAATTATACCTTCTTCCAAAAAATAATTTTAAAAAAATCCAAAAAACCTATTAACAAACTCAAAACTTGTCCGATATATATATCATGGGACGAAAGGCATGGTGTTGACGGCCGCAAGCCATGTATTTGACCAAATAAGGGTGTAAGCAAGGATGCTAAGCACCAGTACAATCCAAGGAGGAATTTATCATGCGTATTAACCACAATATCAGTTCTTACAACACTCAGCGTCAATTGACTTTCAACAACACTCAACAAGGCAAATCCCTGGAGAAATTGTCCTCTGGCTACCGGATCAACCGTGCGGCGGACGATGCTGCAGGTTTGGCGATTTCCGAGAAAATGCGTAACCAAATTCGCGGCCTTGAGCAAGCAAATCGTAACGCCCTTGACGGAATCTCCCTGATTCAAGTGGCTGAAGGCGCCTTGAATGAAACTCATTCGATGCTGCAACGTATGGCTGAGCTGTATGTACAAGGTGGTAACGAAACTCTGACCACTTCCGATGCTGAAAAAATCGACGCCGAAATTGCTCAATTGTCTGCTCAAATTGACAGCATCGCAACTCAAACGCAATTTAACGGCAAGAAGCTGATTGCTGCTAACGTAACTGGCAACCTTACTTTCCAAGTTGGTGCTAATGCCGGCGAAACGATTACTGTTGCATTGCAAAAGGCTGACGCAACAACTCTCGGCGTAGACTTCACTGCGTTGGGTTCCCTTGCTGCTACTCCTACCAATGCTACTGCGGCAACTAAACTGACTGCTGTACAATCAGCAATCAATACAGTATCCCAAATCCGTTCCGATCTTGGTGCTGTTCAAAACCGTTTGGAGCATACTATCAACAACCTGGGTACAACTGCTGAGAACCTGCAAGCAGCTGAATCCCGTATCCGTGATGTGGATATGGCTAAAGAAATGTCCGAATTCACGAAGAACAACATTCTTCAACAAGCAGCAACTGCGATGTTGGCACAAGCTAACCAACAACCTCAAGGCGTATTGCAATTGCTTCGTTAATCAAATCATTTGGGATGGGCCGGCCGGTTTTCCGGCCGGTTTTTTCATATAATCGGAGGGAAATGATATGAGAATATCAGGGGAGCAGGCCCAGCCTTCCAGTTCTTCTTTTAAACGCTTGGAATTTGATTTTCCTGTTGCAAATACGAACGTTCAACTAAATTCCGTTGAGCTAGACTCGGTGAAAGAACAGGAATTGAATCAGCTGGTGGAAAAATACAACAAAACGTTACAAGAGAATGGAACTGCGCTGAAGGTCAGTATTCATGAAAAAACGCGTTCTATCGTAGTTAAAATCGTGGATATAAAAACTGACGAGGTGATAAAGGAGATTCCTCCTGAAAAAATGCTTGATCTCGTATACAATTTGTGTCAAAATCTTGGGATATTTGTTGATGAAAAACGCTGAAAGGAGGTTGTTCTATAATGAGCAGCATTACCAGCTCTTTGTACAACCCAATCAGATACACTGGTTTAGGTTCGGGAATGGATATTGATAGTATTGTAAAGGGATTAATGGATGTTGAGCGTGTTCCCCTTCAAAAACTAACACGGCAGAAGACCAGCCTGATCTGGCAGCGGGAAGATTACCGAACGATGAATACTGCTTTGTCGGCATTTAGAAACGCCGTGGAAAAACTTAGATTTAGCAGTTCGTTCGAAAGCAAACAGGTCACTTCCAGTAACTCGGGTGCGGTGGAAGTTACAGGTTCAAGCGGTGCGGCGGCCGGTTATAATTCGATCAAAGTGCTGAACCTGGCTACATCAGCCTCGTTAACAGGGAATGCATTGCCTTCAGGAACCCAACCTACCGATGTTGTTAACCAAAGTGGAAAAATTAAAATTACAGGGCCGAATGGCACCTCGACAGAAATTAGCATTACTCAAGGGACGTCGACCATTGAATCCATTGTTTCAGATATTAATGCTCAGTCTGGAACGACAGGGGTTAAGGCTAATTTTGACTCTAATACAAAGCGACTCTTCCTTACAACAGAAGTTACGGGTGCACAATCTACAATAACCGTAGATGATACTGACGGTGCCTTTACAAGCATTTTTAATTTCTCAACGCTTTCCAGTGAGGGGAAAAATGCAAAGTTTGAACTTAATGATGCTGTAGGTGCTAATGCTCTGGAAAGTGCAACAAATAATTTTACACTCAACGGACTAACGTTTAATTTAAAATCTCCTACATTGGAAGCCGTATCTATTACAGTAACGAAATCCACAGATACTGCATTCAACAATATTAAAGAATTTGTAAATCAGTATAATTCCATTATTGACAAATTCTACACGGCTGCAACGACAAGACCAGACCGGGATTATCAACCATTGCTGGATGAAGAAAAGGAAGCAATGACTGATAAGCAGGTTGAAAAGTGGGAAGAGAAGGCCCGGCAAGGAACCCTTTATAACGACTCTATTTTAAAAGGGGCTCTTGATGACTTTCGAAAAGCACTTCGAGATCCTGTTAAGCTGGGAGATGATAATCTTGTGCTTCTAAGCAAAATTGGGATTACAGTAATGACGGATGCCAAGCAAAACGGAAAATTGCAAATTGATGAAGAGAAGCTGAAAAATGCTTTAAGCACGGATTTAGATACGGTCAAGAATATCTTTACACATACATCCAGCATTCCTTCAGATACTGCCGAAAATAAGCAAAAAAGGTTTGCGGAGTTGGGCTTTGCAGAACGGATATATGAATCAATAAACAATCAGATTAGTAAAATTAATAAGAAGGTCGGATTTGGATCACTAGAATCAGTGGATGATAGTGTCCTAGGGGAGCAGTTGAAACAGATTAACAATAAAGCCTCAAGTCTCCAAGACCGGCTTACACTAATTGAAAACCGGTATTACAAAAAGTTTACGGCAATGGAACAGGCGCTCCAATCTTTAAATAATAAAGGATCGTGGCTTACTTCACAACTTAGCTCGTTGTAGTATGTAAAATAAAGTAGAGAATGGAATGTGAGGAAATATGCATACAAACATACAGGATAAGTATTTGAAAGTTCAGGTAGAGACGGCTTCCCCTGGAGAATTAACGCTGCTGGTTTATCAGGAGCTGGTTCGTTGTTTATTGAAAGCTCGTCAGACGGGTATCCAAGGGGAGTGGCAACTTGGTATGGAATCTCTTCATAAAAGTAGAACCATACTTTTTGAGTTGATGTCTACCCTGAATATGAAATACGAGTTGTCTAAAGACTTGTATGAATTGTATGGGTTTTACGCCCAGTGCATAGCCACAGTAATTATCAAACATGATCTTAATTTGCTGGATGAAGTTCTCGAATTTGCTAAGGGAATGCTGGAAACCTGGAAGCAAGCACTACAAATTGTTAAGAGCGGCAATGCGATATGAGTGATTCTCCTAAAGAATTGTTGCTTGCCATAAAGCGGATCTATGATGAAGTATTAGAGAGCGACGAAGTTGTTGAGCTATATTTAAGTAGAGAAAAGAAATTGAACGAACTTTACTTGAAATTACAATCGTATAAAATTGATGCTAATTTTAGAGAGTTATTGTATGAGGTAAATCAGCTTAATCAGACTCTTATCAAAAGAATCACCGCCGAGAGAGAGAGTTTGAGACAGGAACGAAAGACATATGAAAAACAAAAAACAGCACTCGAACAGTACTCGTATTCGGTGGGACAGAATGAATCTTATTTTATTGATAAAAAAAGATAGTTTTTAAAAGGAGGGCTGTAAGTGAACAAAATGAAGAAAATCATAACACTTTTTACAATTGTTTCATTACTATTTGTGTTGTTTCCACCAATAGGCGCTAAGGCGGCTGATAATTATGTAACTGTCAGTAAAACAGTAAGCCCAACTTCAATAACTACAGAAGAAGAGGCGCTAGTAACTTTAAATATTACAGGTACGCCACCCGTCAATGTAATTCGCCCGAATGATGTCGTCTTGATTATTGACAGATCGGGAAGTATGTCGGACGAGAACAAAATGCAAGCAGCGATTGATTCGGCAAAAGGCTTTGTTGATTTAATGGACTTAACTAAACACAGAGTCGGCGTTGTCGATTATAGCTCTGATACAAGCATAAGTTCCTTTCCGTTAACTACAGATAAAACAGCAGTGAAAAACTACATTAATGGCTTGAGAGCGGGTGGCTCTACTGCTACGGGTGATGCAATTAAAATGGCCAGACAATTGCTTGCCGACCACCGTCCGGATGCACAACCGGTAATTGTACTCATGACTGATGGCGATGCTACGCAGCCGTCAAAAAATCCGTATGAATACGCCCTAGAAAATGCAGCACAGGCCAAGGATGAAGGAATTGTATTCTATACGATTGCCTTGCTATTATCTAATGCTAATCCTAATACGAGTGGACCGAATTTATTATTAAAAGAAATGGCGACTACTTCGCACCACCATCATTTCGTTCTTGGTTCGGTAGGACTCGCAGATATTTATGCAGCAATTGTTCAAGAAATCGGACTTGCGAGCGCATATGATGTAATTGTTAAGGATATCGTATCACCGGAGTTTGAAATCGTTCCCGGTTCCTACGACAATAATATTCCGAAGCCAGTTGTAGAAGGTAACACGCTCAGATGGGACTTTCTGGAGCTGAAAAAAGATGTCCTTACGTTTACATACAAAATTCGGCACAAAGAGGGACAATTAACAGGTACTTTTCCAGTATCCGCAGTCGATTCCTCTATCATCTATAAAGATTATACCGGAGCACAAAGAAAATTATTAATTCCAGCGGTTAATTTAACGGTCGCATACCCTAAACCTACAATTGAAAAGGTTGAGCCGGATAGTGGTTATGTACAAGGCGGCGAAACAGTTGTGATAACCGGTACCAATTTCAGACCTAATCCAATTGTTAAGTTTGGGCCGACCCAAGCTTCAAACGTTCAATACATTAGCCCGACAGAAATACGTGTTCAGGCACCAGCAGGCGGGCAAGGGACAGTAGATTTGGTTGTAATGAATGATGATAGACAGCAAGCGGGTGCAAAATATACTTATTTTGCTGATCCGGTAGTTACTGCCATAACACCTTCCAGTGGGCCAATGGCTGGAGGAGAGACCGTGTCCATATCAGGCCAGTATTTCCTGGATGGAGTCAAGGTGAAATTTGGGGATCAATTTTCACCAAAAGTAATTTTCAGAAGTGCTAATACTCTAAACGTAACTGTACCGAAAGCTTTGAGTGAAGGGCCAGTTGATGTAACAGTTGAAAATCCGGATCAACGTAGTGTGACTGTTGCAGATGGTTATACTTATATAGCTCCACTTAAGCCTACTATCGAAAGTCTTACACCGAATGAAGGTCAGTTGCAGGGGTCGGAATTAATTGTCTTGAAGGGAACAAATATCGAACCCGGCGCAAAGTTGTACTTTAATTCAACTGAAGTTTCTATGACTCTGGTGTCCTCTACAGAAGCGAAGTTCCGCGCTCCTGCATGGTCTGTTCCAGGGAAAGTAAATGTTAAAATTGTTAACCCAAGTCAAGAAGAGTTTATTCTTGCAGACGGATATACCTACCTGGAGCCACCAAAAGCTGCTCCTCCGGTCATTAGCGGGCTAACTCCCAATAGTGGACAAATGAAAGGTAACGAATTGGTTACTTTAAATGGAGAAGGATTTCAACCTGGAGCCAAATTGTTTTTTAATGATGTGGATATAAGTGTCACATTTGTTTCGGATAAGCAATTGCGGTTCCGTACTCCAGCTTGGGCCGCGGTTGAATCTGTTGATGTAAAGGTGGTCAACCCTGATCTTCAAGAAGGGCTTTTAGAAGATGGTTATCAATATCTTGCTCCGCCTCCTCCTACAATAACAACTATCACTCCAAAAGAGGGATTGATTAGCGGGGGAACCCTGGTATCTATAAAAGGAACCGGTTTTGTATCGGGGGCAAAAGTATATTTTGATAGCAAAGAGCTTTCAGCATCCTTTATTTCAGAAAATGAATTAACTGTTAAAACTCCGGTATGGACCAAGGCTGAATTAATTGATGTTAAGGTAGTAAATCCAGATTTGCAAGAAGTTGTTATAACAGATGGTTTTAATTATACAGAACCGCCAAAGGCACCGGCTCCAACAATTACAGGGGTGACTCCAAATAAAGGTCTTACTTCTGGTGGAGAGTTAGTTACCGTAAATGGGACTAATTTTGTAGCGGGAGCGAAAGTGTATTTGGATAATACGTTAGTGACAGCTTCATTTGTATCTGATACTAATTTGAGATTTAGAACACCTGTATGGTCAACGGCAGAATCTGTTGATGTTAAGGTAGTGAATCCAGATGGGGAAGAAGCTGTTTTGATCGATGGGTATGCGTATGAAGCGCCAGTCGTTAAACCGCCAACGATTTCGAGCGTAAGCCCGAATTCGAGTTTAATTACTGGAGGAACTTTGATTTATATTAATGGTAGTGACTATCAAGCTGGTATCAAATTGTATTTAAATAATACTGAAGTGCCGGTTACCTTGCTGGCTGATAATATGCTACGATTCCGTTCACCTGTTTGGCCTCAAGCAGAAATAGTTGATGTAAAGGTTGTCAATCCGGATTTACAGGAAGCCGTGGCACTGCAAGCTTTTACATTTACTGAGCCGCCAAAACCATTAGGCCCAACTATTACAAGCGTTACTCCAAATACAGGATCTGCAAGCGGTAATAACTACGTGTATATTAAAGGTGAAAATTACCAGCCGGGTGTTAAAGTATGGTTTGGAAATACCGAGGTCAAATCTGTTTCTTTGCTTGATGCTACGCAGATTCGCGTTTTAGCCCCTTCAACTAACGTCCTAGGATCCGTTGATGTTAAAGTAGTTAACCCCGACGGACAACTGGCTACCCTGGCTAATGGATATACCTATCAGGAAACACCAATTACTATAACGGGGATATCACCAGCCAAGGGTACTACTGCGGGTGGACAGTTAGTCTATGTTTATGGGACTAACTTCAAATCTGATATGACACTTAGAATTAACGGACAAGTTGTAAGTTTTGAATTCCTGGACGTCAGTTCTATTCGCTTCCGTACTCCGGCTGCCTCTGCATCAGGGACTGTACCGGTAGAATTAACAAGCGCAGGTGGATCACAAGCTGCCACATCCTTTACTTATGAGGCACCTCCAGCATTGCCGGCACCAACAATTGCTTCGATTACTCCAAATCATGGACCACTGGCAGGTGGAGGCTTGGTGTATGTTTATGGAAGTAATTTCCGGGACGGCATAACTGCTACTTGGGGTGGAGCACCGCTTGCAATCACCTATCTTGACGCAGGAACAATTAGATTCCGAGTACCGGCTAGTTCAACATCAGGACCAGTGGAACTTAAATTGACGAACTCTGATAATCAGTCGGTTACAACTACTTACACTTATGATGCGCCACCGGTCATCGTGCCAACGCTAACTTCAATTAGCCCGACAAGCGGGCCGATAGGTGGAAATAATTTAATTTATTTATATGGAACCAATTTCCAGGCAGGGGCTAAAGTTACTATCGGTACAACAACGCTTGACGCTACTGTATTGGACTCGGGGACTATCAGATTCAGGGCTCCAGCAGTAACTGCTCCAGCTTCAGTGACAGTAACTGTTACAAATCCTGATGGAAAAGTAAGTAATTCTTTAAACTATCAATATCAATAATTATTCACTATCAGGGTACCCGAAAGGTACCCTGATTATCTTTAACGAGAGGCAGAGATTAACATGAGCCGTCTTCCATTATCCATATGCATGATTGTAAAAGACGAGGAGTATTTTCTTGAAGATTGCCTTAAATCTGTTGTGGATTACGCATCGGAAATTATAATTGCAGATACGGGTTCAAGTGATAACTCTGTTCAAATAGCTCAAAGTTTTGGAGCGAAAGTGATATCAATAAGTTGGAATGAGAATTTTGCTGAAGCCAGAAACAGAGTTTTACGATTAGCGACACAGCCGCATATACTTACTATTGATGCTGATGAAAGATTAGCGCATGATTCAATAATGGAACTTAAAAATTATATAGATAGTGACCACTCTTTACCTGGCCGAGTCATCATAAAAAACTTGGTAGGACAGGAGGATTACTCCTATAGTCAATCAACGAGAATATTTCCTAATACTCCGGACTACCGATATTCCGGAGAGATTCATGAACAACTTCGATATATGGGTCGCACGCCTCAAAGTATAGACACTCATATTATTCTTCTTCACTATGGATATAAACCGGAGTATATAGATAGCAAAAATAAAATCCAAAGAAATCTGCAAATTCTAATGAATGCTGCAAACAAGGAAAAGAATGATTTGTATATTTTATATCAATTAGGGAAAACCTACTATGTTGCAAAAGAATACCAAGAGAGCTTTGAGATCCTAAGTAGAATGATCGATTTAATTCCTGAGAAAGAAGTTGCTAAAATCCCATACGCTCCAAATGCTTGGTTAACCATTTGCTATAGTCTCTATTACTTAAAAAATTATTCTCTTTTGAATAAATATATAGAGTCAGGTATTGATCATTTCAGTGATTATACCGATCTATATTTTATATATGGTTTAATGTTAACATCAATGAATCATCCTTCCACACTAGAATTAATTCCTTCAGTTTTCAATCATTGTTTGGTTTTAGGTGAAGCGGATCCCACAAAATACGAAACATCAAGGGGAGTAGGAAGTTTTAAGGCGCACTATAATCTGGGTATATACTGGGAAATCCTTGGGCACGTAGATACTGCAAAGAAGCATTACTTACTTTCGGCAAAAGACGGCTACAAAGCAGCTATTATCAGATTGACATCATTGGAAAAATAGGGAGAATTTTTATGCGAAAAAATTCGATAAGTCTCTGCATGATTGTGAAAGATGAAGAAAGGTTTCTAGAACGATGCTTGTTAAGTACAAAGGGGATCGTCGATGAAATCATTATAGTTGATACCGGATCAACGGATCGGACGATTGATATTGCGAAAGCCTATGAGGCAAAGGTATTTCATTTTGAATGGAAGAATGATTTTGCAAAAGCAAGAAACGAATCATTAATCCATGCTACCGGAGAATATATTTTGGTATTAGATGCAGATGAGTACATTGACAAAGAGCATGGTCCGCTTCTAGAGCCCCTTTCGGAGGATGCCTATTTTTTGAGCATAAAGAGCGTCTTAAAAGGAGGGGTAAGCACAATTCATTCAGCAATTCGCTTGTTTAAAAATTGTCCAGAATTTAGATTTACTGGCCGGATACATGAACAAATCATTGTTCCAATAGATGAGGGATACACCCAGAGCCCTTTAGCTGTTTTGGTCCATCATGACGGATATTTACGGGATGTTATAAATGAAAAGAAGAAAGAGCAGCGGAATCTAGATCTCCTACTTGCTGATTTAAAAGAGAAAGAGACGGGATTCGGGCTATTTAACTTGGGCATCCAGTATAAAATGATGGGGGAGTATGAAAAAGCAATCACGATGCTTGAAAAGGCATTTCCCTTAAGTACCCAATATAGCTATATAAGCAAATTGATTACTAGCCTTATTCAGTGTTACATGGAACTGGAGCAATATAATAGCGCTTTGATAATTTGTAATGAAGCCATTTCGGTGTATGAGAATTATACGGACCTGTATTATCTGAAGGGCCAAATATATGATTCTATAAATTATTGGAATGATGCTTCAAATAGTTTTGAGAAGTGCCTAAGACTGGGTGAAGTAAAAGACTCAGAAATGATGACTTTTCATGGAGTCGGGAGCTATATGGCATTAACTTCATTGGCAGGATTACATCATAAGAAGGGCAATATACAGGAGGCAATAAAAAGTATTATTTCGGCCCTTCGAATAAACAAGCATTACATGCCTGCCGTTAAGCTAATGATAGATTTAACGAAGGGGTCTTCTGTTGAAGATGCCTTTGAATTTATTACGAAGACTTGGAAAATAGAAACATTAGATGATCTGAAAGAAATGATAGGTGTTTTATATAAATTAAGGAATCCGCTTTTATATAAATTTAGTGAAATGTATCAACACAATGTGGATGATAATATTAAGTCAATAGGCTTTTTATACAGTGGAAGATATCAAGAGGCTGCTGATTATTGGAATAGAGATAGTTATGAATACGATGATGAACAAATGGAAGACATTTTGTTATGCGCAATCATCCAGGAAAAAACACTGATTTCAAAATATAAATCTAATTTCTCGATTAGAGAAAAAGATATAAAGATATTGCAACGGATTTCAGAGCGGTCGGAAATAAAAGAACATAAATTATCTAAGGATGCTTCAAAATTAATAGCGAACCTTTTTGAGAAGCTAATCATTTTAAAAGAATTTGACTTAATTGATTACTTTGTTACTTCAGTACGAAATTATGATGTACAATTTGCTTTTGCCCAACATCTATACAATTATGGTTTTAAAGAAATTTCAATGCAGATTATGGAAGGCCATTTGGATCGTGTCGATAGAGAAGGCCTGGTATGGATAGCTCATTGTCTTATGAAAGACGGAAATGATAATGAAAGCTTGAGATTCTTCGATGAGGCATTAAAGAGGAGCGTCAGCTTCGATGTTTTGGAGAAGTGTTACGAGCTTCTGTCAAGAAACCATAATCTTATAGAAGCTCGGGAAGTTTCACGGATGATGAAGGAATTGACTCCTGTCTCGGAATGGGCGAAAGGATTATAAATTTACTTTTGAATAGGGGATATTTATGAAAACAAGTATAGTAATTTTAACTTACAATAAACTAGAATTTACAATTCAATGCATTGAAAGTATCCGTCGTTATACCAAACAAGGCACATACGAGCTTATCGTTGTAGATAACTGCTCCTCAGACGGGACCCAGCAATGGCTCAAAGATCAAGCGGATGTAACTTCCATTTTAAATGAAAGTAATCTAGGCTTCCCTAAAGGATGTAACCAAGGCATAGAAATATCATCGGGGGATACGATCCTGTTGTTGAATAATGATACTATTGTCACGGAAAACTGGCTCGATAACCTTACTCATTGCCTTTATAGCGATGAGAATATTGGAGCAGTAAGTTGCGTAACCAATAGTTGTTCCTATGCCCAGACTGTTCCTGTTTCCTATACTGGACTCGATGAAATGCACTATTTTTCTAAAAACTTTAATCAGTCAGATTCCACTAAGTGGGAAGAACGATTAAAACTGGTGGGTTTTTGCTTCTTAGTAAAACGTGCTGTAATCGATCAAGTGGGAATGCTTGACGAGAGATTTACCCCTGGAAATTACGAGGATGATGATTTTTCAATAAGAATTCGGAAGGCCGGCTATAAATTAATACTGTGTAAGGATACATTTATTCATCATTATGGCAGTGTTTCTTTTGGAAATAATGCAGCTACTTTTCGGAAATTGTTGAATGAGAACGCAAAGAAATTTGAAGATAAATGGGGATTTAATCCCGATTATTCTCAGGGTATTCGATTTGACATAAGCAGCATGATAGATAGTAATCCTTCAGAACCCATTAATGTACTCGAAGTAGGATGTGCATGTGGCGGTACCCTTCTTCATATCAAAAACACCTACAAGAACAGTAACTTATATGGAATCGAACTAAATGACGCTGCTGCTTCAATCGCAGGACTCATTGCTGATGTGCGTAATGAAGATATTGAAAAAGAAGGATTGTCATACCCGGATAATTTTTTTGATTATATTATATTCGGCGATGTTCTTGAACATTTGTATGATCCATGGAAGGTACTGACTCGGATCAAGAGATATCTTAAACCGGAAGGGAAGGTTATAGCTAGTATTCCAAATATAATGCACTACAGTGTTATTGACAGTTTACTAAAAGGGTCCTGGACTTATACAAATGCCGGATTGCTTGACAGGACCCATATAAGATTTTTTACCTTGCAAGAAATTCAGAAAATGATGCTCCAAACCGGTTATTTTAGGCTTAATGTAGCCATTAAAACGGTAACGAATAATATTGATGAGAATTCACTCGTTCATAAAATCATTCCATACATTGATCCCAATTTACGGGAGCAGTTTAATGCTTATCAGTATATAGTTAGTGCAACAAAGCACGATTTAGGGGACACCTTCTCTTATATTTTGAATAACCAACAAGAGAAAGAAGAGATCGTAAACAAACTTCATGACTATTCTTATGCAGAAGTGATTCAAGCAATTACTTTCTCAGACTTGGAACAGAAAACAGAATTACTGAATTGCATTGGAGTTGCCCATTTTGAAAAAGGACAACTTAATAAGGTTCTCCCTTATTTTGAGAATGGATATTTCCTAAATGAACGTGATTCAGATACACTATTTAATATTTCATATTTCCTAAACTATATCGGTGAAAATGAGCGTGCCAAGCATTTCATTGAACGATTGAGTGAAGTAAATAAAGAGGCACATACCGAGTTGTTAGAAATAATTAATTCTATTGCTAATTGATTTAACTAACTAGTTTTAGGAGAACTGACAATGAATAATCATAAAATATGTTTTATAAGTTGTGTAAACGATGAAGAGTTATATGAAGAATCACTAAAGTATATAAAGGCTCTGGAAGTCCCTGAAAATTATGAACTTGAGTTTGTAGCAATCACTGACGCACGGAGCATGGCGGAAGGTTATAATCGAGGCTTAAGGCTGACCGATGCTAAATATAAAATATACTTGCACCAAGACGTGTTTATCATAAATAAACAGATAATAATGGATGTCTTGAATTTGTTTGAGAAGCACCCGAAAATCGGGATGTTGGGAGTTATTGGGGCGAAGCAAATCCCCGAGACTGGAATATGGTGGGAAGCTACGGAGCAGTATGGAAAAGTCATTGAAAACAGCTTTAATAGCAAAATGAGAATTTTGTCTGTAGGGGACGTATTGAATGATATTAATCTTGTAGCCGCAGTTGATGGCCTAA
The DNA here is from genome assembly GCF_051307165.1 of Paenibacillus salivarius. Taxonomy (NCBI): domain Bacteria; kingdom Bacillati; phylum Bacillota; class Bacilli; order Caryophanales; family Paenibacillaceae; genus Paenibacillus; species Paenibacillus salivarius. The sequence continues at coordinate 5,035,757 of NZ_CP195592.1, read as the reverse complement.
TTATGATTACTCAGTATGACTTGCCATGGAGAGAGGACCTTTTCGATGGTTGGCATTTTTATGACGTTTCACAATGTATGGAGTTTATTAGAACAGGCTACTACGTTGGTGTCCCTAAGCAAGAGAAGCCATGGGTAATTCACGACTGTGGGATCGCAAACATGGATTCATACGAGAAATATAGACAGAGTTTTCTTTATAATTATATGGGGATTGGGGAGCGTTCATAATGAATATCAATCGCCAACTAACTTTTCTAATCCGTAGAATTGAAAATAACATAGACCGGGAACATTCTATTTTAGGAGTCATTAATTTGTTGAAAAATGATGGAACAACCATCGAAGAAATATGTAGGGTAGTGGAAAATGATATTATATATAAAGTAGAAGTTTTGAACACAATTGGAATAGGATGCTTTAGTAATGAGGAATATGATTTCGTGATCCCTTTTCTCGAGATGGCATTAAGATATTCGCCTACGGATTCAGACACAATATATAATATCGGGTACGTATTATCAAGATTCGGCTTAAATGATGAAGCGCTTCGCTTTCTTGACCAAGTATATACCCATGATGAAGGCGTATTAGAATTAAAACAGCAAATAAGAGAAAAGATAAACTAAAAAGAGCCTTGGTTATGGCTGCGGAAAAGAAGTTTCTATTTTACTCTCTATTAGAGCCAGGCAGTAGTACTGCATTTTGTTCCAACGGTTTAGTTGTCTTCATTCGAGGTGAATTCTCACTATGCCCAAACTCACCCGCTGGCTCCCCGCCATCCTCGTCATGCTGATCATATTCCTGTTTTCCGCCCAGCCGTACAGCCAGCAGGATCTGCGTCCTGAGCTCGAGCGGAGCTTCGTCTCCGACTCGCTGGCCGATCGGCTGGATGGGATTAGCTTCAGCTATGCTGGAAAGGAGATCAGCGTCGACGCTTTAGGCGGGGCCGGTTTTATTGAATTTTTTATCCGCAAAGCTGCCCATTTCTCCGTATTCGCTTTGTTGGGACTGCTGTTGGTTTTCGCGTGGAATGCCAACAAGCCGTTCCGTAACGTTTTTCCGGCGGTGCTGATCTCTTTCTTGTATGCCTGTTCGGATGAGTTCCATCAAGGCTTGACCCCCGGGCGTACCCCATTGGTTCAGGATGTGATTATTGATACGGCAGGGGCGATATGCGGGTCCTTGTTGATGGTTTTACTGTTAAGATGGAGCAAGAAACGCCGCGAAACCAAGAGGCAATAATCAGGGGGCAAAATTTCTTTTTGCTCCCATGTTTCACCCTATCCAAGGCCGGGTAAATGAATGATGGAGCCTGTACCTACCGCTGCTCGCTAACTCCCTGAAAATCCGACAATCCATTCGACATAGGTTTACACGAATTTACAATAAAACCTATTCTTTGGTAATTGACACTGGTTAAGTTTGGGTGGTATAGTCAGAAATGTGGGCTTGGTCACAGGGTCACACTCTTATTTGATAATGAAGGGAATGTTAGTGCATGCAAGGTAAAGTGAAATGGTTCAACGCAGAGAAAGGTTATGGCTTCATCGAAACTGAAGAAGGCGGCGACGTATTCGTACACTTCTCCGCAATCCAATCTGAAGGATTCAAAACTCTGGAAGAAGGTCAATCCGTCGAGTTTGAAATCGTCGAAGGCGCTCGTGGACCGCAAGCCGCTAACGTAATCAAATTATAATCATCCCGGCACAGCCGCGACCTACATATAACGGTACGATGGTTAACAATTGAATTCGCTAGCAAGAGACCCTGGATTTTTTCCGGGGTCTTTATTTGTTGTTAAACCTCCTTAACTTTCCCTTTACAATTTTTACTTTGGGCTAACATCTATGGTATAATGAAGGTGCAAAGCAAAGGAGGAGTGCCCTATGAATTATAGTATTCGTGGACAGCAGATTGAAGTGACTGAGGCCTTGAGAGAATACGTAGACAAGAAGCTCAGCCGGCTTGACAAGTACTTTGATGCACCCCCTACCTCGGATGGGAACGTCACCTTGAGTGTCGTACGAGGCTTGCACGTGGTAGAGGTAACGATTCCTCTTACCGGAGTTGTGCTTCGGGCGGAAGACCGCAGCCCCGACATGTACGCATCGATCGATGCGGTTGCGGACAAGCTGGAACGTCAGATCCGCAAGCACAAGACCAAGATCAACCGCAAGTTCCGCCAAGAAGGCAGCTTGAAGTCCCTGTTCGTCGAAGAACCCGGAAGCGTAGCTACGCTGCAGGAGACGGACGAGGAACTGGAACTGGTCCGCACGAAGCGGTTTAATTTTAAACCGATGGATGTGGAAGAGGCGATTTTGCAAATGAATCTGGTCGGTCATAATTTCTTTGTTTTTGCAAATATTGATACTGAGGAAATTAGCGTCGTTTACAAACGAAATGACGGAAAGTACGGGCTGATCGAAAAAGCGTAAGTTTTTCATAGCCTGGTAATTTCTGCACTGGAGCTTAAAGCAACGAGCCTTTATCCGCATGCGGATAGGGCTCTTTATTCGTATAAATCCGATTTAACGTTGGGGGGCCAGTGACGCCTTTTGTTGCGGCATGCCTTACAAACTGTTACAATTTAGGCAAATCATCTGTTTATGCATGAAAGGGGTAAACCATGCTAGGATTAGTGAAGAAGATTTTTGGCGACACGAATGAGCGTGATGTCAAACGTCTTATGAAGACGGTAGATTATATTAATACATTGGAACCGCAATTTGAAGCTCTTTCGGACGAGCAACTGAAGGCGAAAACGACCGAGTTCCGGGAACGGATCGAGAAAGGCGAAACGCTGGATGAGCTCCTGCCCGAGGCTTTTGCCACAGTGAGAGAAGCTTCCAAAAGAACGCTGGGAAAACGCCACTTTAACGTTCAGCTTGTAGGCGGCATGGCCCTGCACGAAGGACGCATTGCCGAAATGAAAACCGGTGAAGGTAAAACTCTGGTCGGAACCCTGCCGGTTTATTTGAATGCGCTCTTGGGACAAGGCGTGCATGTCGTTACCGTCAACGACTACCTGGCGCAGCGTGACAGCGCGGAAATGGGCCAAATCTACAACTTCCTGGGGATGACGGTCGGCGTCAACCTGAACGGCATGGAACATCATGAGAAACAGGCGGCTTATGCTTGCGATATAACATATGGTACGAACAACGAATTCGGGTTTGACTATCTTCGCGACAATATGGTGCTGTACAAAGAACAAATGGTTCAGCGCCCGCTCTATTTTTGCGTCATTGACGAAGTGGACTCCATTCTGATCGACGAAGCGCGGACCCCGCTGATTATCTCCGGACAAGCTCAAAAATCGACCGAACTGTACTATGCGGCGGATCGTTTTGTGAAGCGTCTGGAGGCGGAAGAAGATTACACGGTGGATATTAAGGTTAAAGCCGTATCCCTGACCGAAAAAGGGGTGGCCAAAGCCGAGAAAGCGTTCGGCATCGACAACCTTTACGATCATAAACATGTTACGCTGAACCACCACGTGGTTCAGGCGCTTAAAGCGAACGTCATCATGCGCCGTGACGTAGATTATGTAGTGACCGAGGATGAGGTCCTGATCGTCGACGAATTCACGGGCCGGATCATGCAGGGACGCCGTTACAGCGACGGGCTGCATCAAGCGATCGAAGCGAAGGAAGGCATCGAGGTTCAGAACGAAAGCATGACCTTGGCGACGATTACGTTCCAGAACTACTTCCGGATGTACCGCAAGCTGGCCGGGATGACCGGTACGGCGAAGACGGAGGAAGAAGAATTCAAGAAAATTTACGGCCTTGAAGTGTTGCAGGTGCCGACGAACCGTCCGAACCAGCGTGAAGATATGCCGGACGTCGTATATAAGAGCGAAAGCGGCAAATTCAAAGCGGTTGTTGAAGAAATCGTCAAGCGCCACAAGGAGAACCAGCCGGTACTGGTCGGTACCGTCTCGATCGAGAACTCCGAGCTCTTGTCGGAAATGCTGAAGCGCAAGGGCGTTAAGCATAAAGTGCTGAACGCGAAATACCATGCGGAAGAAGCGGAAATTATTTCGCGTGCCGGTGAACCGGGCTCCGTGACGATTGCAACGAACATGGCGGGCCGCGGGACCGACATTTTGCTGGGCGAAGGCGTGGCCGAACTTGGCGGATTGCATATTATCGGTACGGAACGGCATGAATCCCGCCGGATCGATAACCAGCTGCGCGGTCGTGCGGGACGCCAAGGCGACCCGGGGTCGACTCAGTTCTACCTGTCTCTCGGGGATGAACTGATGAAACGGTTCGGTGCGGACAACGTACTGAACATGATGGACCGTCTGGGCTTTGAAGAAGATCAGCCGATCGAAAGTAAAATGATCACGCGCGCGATCGAATCCGCTCAAAAACGGGTGGAAGGCAACAACTTCGACGTGCGTAAAGTCGTTCTTCAATATGACGACGTGATGAACCAACAACGGGAAATCATTTATAAACAACGCCGCGAGCTGCTCGAATCGGATAATATCAAACAGATCATCATCGATATGATCAAACCTGTGATCGAGCGTGTCGTCGAGGCGCATACCGCGGATGAAATTCCGGAAAACTGGGAGCTTCAGGAAGTAGCCGATTATGTGAACAGCAAGCTGCTGGATGAAGGAGCCATTACGAAGGACGATCTATGGGGCAAGGAACCGAGCGAGATGGTGGATTCTATTTTCGAACGCGTTATGGTAAAATATGATGCGCGCGAAGAAGCGCTTGGACCGGAAATGGTCCGGGAGTTCGAGAAAGTTATCGCGCTTCGTTCGGTCGACAGCAAGTGGATGGACCACATCGATGCGATGGATCAGCTGCGTCAAGGTATTCATCTTCGGGCATATGGCGGTACCGATCCGCTCCGCGAATATCAATTCGAGGGCTACGAAATGTTTAACCAAATGATCGCCAGCATCCAGGAAGAAGTGGCCATGTATATTATGAAGGCTCAAATCGAGACCAACCAGGAGCGCCAGGCTGTCGTGGATGAGGACAAAATCTCCACCAGCGGCGAGCCGGCAGAGAAGCGCCCGGTGAAGCGCGGCGAAGAAATCGGCCGTAACGATTTGTGCCCATGCGGCAGCGGCAAGAAGTACAAACACTGCCACGGACAGAACGCATAATTCGCCGAACGTCTTCTGGTTCGGTTAACAGCGGGGAAGGCCGTCCGGGTCGGACGGCATCCCCGTTTTTTAAACTTTGCGAAAGGTGGTTTACGACATGATTGATCCCAGCGTCAAGCACGACATGCGTGAAATAGCCAAGAAATTAACCAACCTTAGGGGGTCTCTTTGACTTAGACCTCAAAAATGAAATGATCGCCAACTTTGAGGAAAAAATGGCCGCACCCGATTTCTGGGACGATAACGACAAGGCGCAAAGCATCATTGCCGAACTCAATGCGGTTAAATCATCGGTGGATCAATATAAGGCGCTTCAGCAGGAGTATGAGGACGCCGAAATGATGATCGAGCTCGCGGAAGAGGAAGGCGACGAATCGTTGGCCACGGAAATTGCGGCATCGGTCGCCGGTTTGGTGAAGAAGCTTGAGGAATTCGAGCTGCAGCTGCTGCTCAGCCAGCCGTATGACAAGATGAATGCGATTCTCGAGCTGCATCCGGGAGCGGGCGGCACCGAGTCCCAGGACTGGGGACAAATGCTGCTGCGCATGTACACGCGCTGGGCCGAGAAGCGCGGCTTTAAGGTCGAGACGCTCGACTATTTGCCGGGTGACGAAGCGGGCATCAAGAGCGTTACCTTGCTCATCAAGGGTTATAACGCATACGGCTACTTGAAAGCCGAAAAAGGCGTTCACCGGCTTGTCCGTATTTCGCCGTTCGACTCTTCCGGCCGTCGCCATACTTCATTCGTCTCCTGTGACGTCGTTCCCGAAATTACGGATGATGTGGAAATTGAGATTCGTACCGAGGACCTCAAGATCGACACGTACCGGGCCAGCGGCGCGGGCGGTCAGCATATCAATACGACGGATTCGGCCGTGCGGATTACGCACATCCCGACGGGGATCGTCGTGACATGCCAGAACGAGCGCTCGCAAATCAAGAACCGGGAGCGCGCCATGACCATGCTCCGCTCGAAACTCTACGAGCGTAAGCTCGAGGAGCAGCAGAAGGAGCTTGACGAAATTCGCGGTGAGCAATCCGACATTGCTTGGGGCAGCCAAATCCGTTCTTACGTCTTCCATCCGTACAGCATGGTCAAGGACCATCGCACCTCGGTGGAAACCGGCAACGTCGGCGCCGTAATGGACGGCGACCTCGATGCGTTCATCGACGGTTACCTGCGCAGCCAGATCAAGACCGATACGCAGTAAGGCAGTAATAACGGCATAATGAAATTCCTACACTCGGGAGAGTGTAGGAATTTTTTTGAGCCGGGGCGTGAGTGAAATTAATATAGATACATAGCTAGGGCTTTAAATTTGTCCAACGATCATGAAGGAGGGGCAAGATTGCCATCCCAAGCCACAACTCGCAAACGTAGACTTAACGAATATATTCCCTTAACCGGTCCGGTCCGGCATACGATGGATACGCTGATGATCATCGTGGGCTCGCTGATTACCGCGCTGGCTTTTAATCTGTTTCTCGTTCCCAACCATATCGCTTCGGGCGGCGTGTCCGGCTTGTCCGTTATCGCACAGTCGCTATTTGGCATCGAGCCGGCTTATACGCAATGGGCGCTGAACATTCCCCTGTTTATCGCCGGATTCCTGCTGCTTGGCAGGGATTATGCGATTCGTTCCCTCCTGGGTACGATCGTGCTTCCGCTATTTGTTTTTCTGACCAAAGACTTTCCGGTGCCGACAACCGATCCGCTCTTGGCTTCTTTGTACGGCGGGATCGGAGTCGGACTCGGGCTGGGCATCGTCTTCCGGGGACGCGGTTCTACCGGTGGCCTGTCCACGCTGGCGCAAATCATTCAAAAGTATAGCGGCTTAAGCTTGTCCGTCTGCGTGGTGATGATGGACGGACTGGTCATTACCTTGGCAGGGTTTATCCTCTCGCCGGAAAAAGCGCTCTATGCTTTGATCGGCCTGTACATTACCGGCAAAATCATCGACGCGATCGAGCTGGGCTTCGGTTATACGAAGGTCGCTTACATTATCGCGGACAATACCGAGGCGATCTCGGCGGCCGTTCTGTCGGAGCTTGACCGCGGCCTGACCAAGCTTAACGCGAAGGGCGGTTATACCGGCGACGAGCGTACTGTCCTTATGGTCGTCGTCGGCCAAAGCGAAGTGACCCGGCTTAAAACGGTCGTACAGACGCTCGATCCTTCCGCGTTCGTCATTATCACGAACGCGCACGAAGTGCTGGGGGAAGGGTTTAAGCGGACGTAAGGTTCTCTATAATATGTGATCCATAAGTGGTGATGAGCACTTTTCTGCTTAACACTCTTATGGATCATTTTTTATTTCATTGCGTTGGTTTCCGAATATATAACTTTATAGTAAAAATTTGTATTCCCTATCCTTTTATAGAAGTTAATGTTTAGACATAAAGAACTACTAATGATAGCCTAAAAGTATCAGGCCTGAGTTAACTTTCTCATAGGAGGCAGTCACTTGAAGCGATTATTCTATTCATTATTATTAATCTTTGGATTTATTGGTTTGTCTTTCACTAATCCGACTTCTACACAGGCAGCATCCCAGTTTACGGGGGGATTGATGGATGGAGTTCAACTGCAGGTAGGAACTACGATTGGACAGCCCACTACGACCGGTATAACCGAGATGACAGATGGGAATGTTTCCACACGTGGACTTTTAAATAATCCAAATGTTATGGCTTGGCACACCTTTACTTCTCCCGTGGATATATCTTCGGTTGTGGTGAAGAGCAGTGGAACTTCATACGTAGAATTTTATGATTTAAATAATAATTTGCTGTTGAAATATGATCTTCTAAGCAATGACGGAATTCAAACCCTTCCAGCTCCAGTTAAGGGTGTTTCGACGGTTGTTTTAAAAACGACAACATCGGGCGGAATATGGGTCTACGAATGGAACGTTTTCACAACCCCTTCAGCACCACCAACGGCAACAACGATTACTTGGATCCAAGGTGGGGATAAGATTGTAACATTTGATTGGAATCACTCCGGAGCGGCATCCTACAATGTTAAACGCTCAACATCCTCGTTAGGGCCTTATGTTACAATAGCAAATGTCAAAGGGACATCTTATATTGATACGGCCGTAACAAACGGAACCACCTATTATTATGTAGTCAGTGCAGTGAATGAAGCGGGTGAAAGCAGCAATTCGCCGGAAAAGAGTATGAAACCTCAAGCGACAAAGTATACCGGCGGCTTACTAGATGGGCTTGCACTGAAAGTGGGTTCATCGATTACAAACCCGACAAGTACGGTGCGTGAAATGACCGATAGTAACGAATCGACACGAGGACTTTTGAATAATCCTAATGTTATGACTTGGCATACCTTTGCTTCACCCACGGATATATCTTCGGTTATTGTGAAAAGCAGTGGAGCTTCGTACGTCGAATTTTATGATTCCAATAATAATCTGCTGTTGAAGTATGACCTCCTAAGCAATGACGGAATTCAAACTCTTCCATCACCTGTTAAGGATGTTTCGACGGTTGTTTTGAAGACGACTACATCAGGTGGAATATGGGTCTACGAGTGGAATGTATTTGCGACCTCTTCGGCACCGCCAATGGCAACAACGATTAGTTGGATTCAAGGTGGCGATCAAATTGTCAAATTTGATTGGGTCAATACAGGAGCTGCGTCATATAATGTTAAACGTTCAACTTCATCGCTAGGCCCATACGCATTAATTGCAAATGTGAAGGGAACTGCTTATGTTGATAGAGCGGTAACAAATGGAACGACCTACTATTATGTGGTCAGTGCAGTGAATGAAGCGGGAGAAAGCAGTAATTCCCCGGAAAAGAGTATGAAACCTCAAGCGACAAAGTATACTGGCGGCTTATTGGATGGGCTTGAATTGAAAATAGGCTCTTCGGTTGCAAACCCGACAAGTTCGGTGCGCGAATTGACGGATAACAACGAATCGACACGGGGACTATTGAATAATACTAGTGTAATGTCATGGTACACATTTGCTTCTCCGGTTGAAGTATCTGCGGTAATTCTAAAAAGCAGTGGGACTTCATTTGTTGAATTTTATGATTCAAACAATAATTTGCTGCTGAAATACGACGTTACAAATACTGGAGAACTACAAACTCTTCCAACCCCTGTTAAAGATGTTACGACTGTCGTATTGAAAACGGGAGCCACTGGAGGCATGTGGGTCTACGAATGGAACGTCTTCGGCAAGGGCGGGGAACTTCCTACGGAAACTCCGATGAATTTAACGGCTACTGCGGGTAATAAGAAGGTTGTTTTGAATTGGACAAGCAATGGCGGCAATGTCACGAGCTTTGTCGTGAAACGTGCTTTAGTGGCGGGCGGTCCTTATACGACTATCGATACGGTGACAGGTAACACGTACACTTACACTGACACTAACGTCTTGAATGCGACTACATATTATTATGTGGTCTCTGCGGTAGGAGCCGCAGGCGAAAGCGGCAATTCAAATGAGGCTTTTGCAACACCTAAAGCCGACGTCGTTAATCCTCCGTTGCCGGGTGAAAATGAAACCGGCGAAAGAGCACTGCTTCGTATTACATTGAACAATGGCATCGAAAAGGAATACGACTTGTCCATGGCCGAAGTTAATGCATTTATTAACTGGTACGAGGGACGGGCGAACGGAACCGGAACGGTGATGTATGCCATCAATAAGCATGATAACAATAAAGGTCCGTTTAAAAATCGTAAAGACTATGTTTTCTACGATAAAATTATAACGTTCGAAGTCAACGGATACGATAGCGGCACAGGTGAGCCGGAAGAGAACGAAGAGATTCCAGTACCTAATCCGGAAGCGCATTAATCCACAGCATACATTAGAATATAAACAAAAGGGGCGAGTTCCGATACAGGAACCCGCCCCTTTAAACTTCCTACAACAATACTTCCTCCGTATTGCCACCCTCGTCGAAATAGTAATCCTCATAAATATCCGTGACGAGCCACTTGTCTTTGTCGTAAGTCATTTTGATCGTTTCGTTATATATCCCGTCCTCGGAAGTGGAGGACGACGGGTCATCGAGCAGGCTGGCCGATTGGCTGAAGTGAACCTGGATGCTGACGCTGGCCTCGTATCCGTCCGACCAATCGAAAAACTCCACGCTGTCCATGTCGAACAGAATCTTGTTGATTTTCCCGTTGTATACGACATTGGCCTCTTTAAAAGAATCGATGATCGGGCTCAATGCTTCTTTGACTTCTTTGGACATATGGGTGGCTTTCGAGATATCCAGCGTATTCAGAGCCGTAACGTATTCCTCGTAGAAGACGCGCACCGCGCTCTGGACCGAATCCCGGAATGCGTCGTTTGCCGGAACGAGGTCGATGTTGATATCTTCGGAATCGATCGGTACGGCGTCGCTCTTGACGAGTCCCCAAGGGAATTCCTTCTCGAGGTGGACTTTGATGCTGCCGTCCAGGGTAATCGGTCCAATGCCCTTGAAATCGCTCGTTGTGAGGCCGGTATCCTTGCCTTCAATGAAAATGGCCGCATCCCGGTTGTTGGAGGTCACATAAATCTCTTTCCCTTTCAATTCCAGCTCCGCGGAGTAGTATTCCAACGGGTCATCGAGGGTAAGAACCTTTTCCGACTCCAGGGTTGCATACTCTCCTTCATACTTGGCCGTAATCGTATTCTCGCCCGGCATCAGGGGCCCGATTTTTCCGTCATAGTAATCTGCGTCGGAGGTTGCGAACTCCGTTCCGTTCACGGAGATTTTCGTTCCGTTATAGTTCGTATACACGTTTACGTAAACCGGTTTGATTTGCAGATCATAGTCGTTGAAGAACAGGAACTGCTTGCCGCTTTTTTTGATCTGGATCAGGGAATCCGCATAGCTGCTAGCGACGACGCTGCTGTTTTTCTTTTTGTACAATGCCGCCTGGGCTCGGATATCATCGAGAATCTCGTTTCGTTTGGCGGTGTCTTCCTTCATGAGTTCGATTAAAGGTTTAACGGTTTCTTTCGTAATGGTAAAGTCTTTTTCGCCGGGCTTCAGCATCGATGCAACGGCTTCGGCATCTCCGGCTTTAACCGCCTTTTCGAACTTGGCGGCCAAGCGGCTGCCGTCGGTAATGTAGGAACCGGTGAAATACAGGGCTCCAAGAACGACGATTAGCGCGGCTGCGGTGATCGGCACCCACAAATGGCGTTTGAACCAGGAGAGAATCGTGCGTCCGTTCTTTTTCCATTCGATATTGACGTCTCCCTCGGGAGCAGGTTCCGCCTGGAGCATCACCGGTGCTTGATAAGGATTCGGAGCGGATAGCGGCGGTATGGGCGATCCATGGGCAGCAGGGCCTTCTGGCGTACCCGGTGATGCATGATCAGGCACATGAATAGGCGTATGAGCAGGCGCAGGAGTCGGAGTATTCACAGGTGTATGATCCGTTGTATGGCTTGGCGGATGAACAACCGTATTTTCCGGTGCGATTGCGGGTGCCCCTGTCGGCGATCCTGCTGGCGCGCTTACTGGCTTTCCGCATTCATTGCAGAACTTTACGCCGTCCTCTAAAGCCGTACCGCATTCAGTACAAAACTTCATGACCATTCTCCTTTTCTTTTACTAACCATTAAAAAAAGAACAAGCTGCCGATCACCGCGCTAAAACCGACTTGAGCGAACTTGAATAGCACATACGCGAATACGAGGTCGGCTATAATTGCGCCATACAGCGGGTCAAGCCCGCTTACGCTTTCCTTCCGGTAACTCAGCACTACGGCCGTGACCGCACCGATGAGGGCGAGGACCGTAATCGTCATCAAAAACCCGAAGATATCTCCGCCGAGTTTAAGCACAGTGCTGAGGACCGTGAGTACCAAAGCGGCCAATGCGGGAACGAACAGCGTCCCCAGCTTGGCGGTGACCGTCATAAAATCGCTGCCGACTTTTCCTAGGCGAATCACGCCGAAAGCGACGGCGCTGGCGAGCAGCTGGGCGATCACAATCAGCAGAAACGGACGGAGGTAGCCTCTGCCGAACGGCAGCCCGAGATCGTTTTGAAGGCTAGGAATATAGTAAACCAGCGGAAAGAGCAGTGCGATCAGACCCATCGTAATCAGACCGTTCGTCAAATGTGCTTTGCTGACGTTTTTGGATGTCATGTAAGGATAGAGCAGAGCTTTGACGAAGTATGTTCCGTACTGTTTGCTGATCTGTGTCCCTTGCTGTACGACCTGGCTTTGTTTGACCTGGTTCCAGCTTTTCGACATGGACGGCAGAGCCGGAATTTCGTCCGCTCTAGTCGAAGGCTGATGGGGTTCGGCGGATTTCGGTGCAGAATATGCTTCAGGAGCTTGACCCGACACTGGGACGGAAGGTGTCTCCATCGTTGCCGCGGACTGGACCGGAGCGCTCTGAGGCTGCTGTTCCGCTAAGGCGCCGCCGCATTTTTCGCAAAATTTTCCCCTCTCGTAAATTTGACCACACTGTGTGCAAATCATCATATGTAAACCATCCTCCCCAAATTATGTCATTCCCTTTATACAGCATAGTAGTTAGGACAGAAGGCCGTCAATTCAAAAAAATGGTATATCGACAAAAAACAACGCCGTCCGCGTAAATTTCGCGTTGTATATATATGAATATGAATGTATAATAATACATACTTATTAAAAACGTCGATCGAAGCACTTTCTGACTTATAAAATCTATAATTCAAAAAAAGGGCCTTGGGAGGAGAAAGAGAGGTAACGGGTAATGGGGGAAAAGTTAAGAGCTGCTATCGTCGGTTCCACGGGGTACGGAGGCGTGGAGCTGATTCGTTTTTTATTGGGACATCCGGGGGTTGAAATTACATCGGTCATATCCGCGTCCAGCGCCGGAACGCCGATTACGGAAGGATTCCCGCATTTGTCTGGGATCGTTACGCAAAATCTGGACGGCGTCGATCCGAAAGAAATCGCGGAGAAGGCGGACGTTGTGTTCACGGCCACGCCTTCCGGGGTCAGCGGCAAGCTGGTACCCGAGCTTCTGGCCGAGGGATTGAAAGTGATCGATCTCTCGGGGGATTTCCGGATCAAGGACGGGGCCGTTTACGAAACATGGTATAAACATGAAGCGCCGGATGCGAAGCTGCTGGATCAGGCTACCTACGGATTGGCTGAAATTTTCGGGGACGATGTGAAAGGCAAAGATTTTATTTCCAATCCCGGCTGTTATCCGACCGCCACGCTGCTTGGGCTGATTCCGGCAATCCATGCGGGCTGGATCGATCCCGGCACGATCATTATCGACGCCAAATCGGGCGTATCCGGTGCGGGCAGAGGGCTTAGCCTCACGAACCATTATGCGGAAATCAATGAGAACTTTAAAGCGTATAAAGTCAACAAGCACCAGCATATTCCGGAAATCGAGCAATGCCTGTCGCTGATCGCGGGCAAGCCGGTGACCGTTACGTTTACGACGCATCTTGTGCCGATGACGCGCGGGATCATGACGACGATGTATGCCGGTTTAAAAGGATCCCATACGGAAGAGGAACTCATCGGGCTTTATCGGGAGTATTATAAGGGGCGGCCATTCGTCCGCATCCGCGAGAAAGGGAAATGGCCCGCAACCAAGGAAGTGTTCGGTTCCAACTATTGCGATATCGGCTTTGCGGTCGATGAACGGACCGGCCGGCTCACGATCATCTCGGTTATCGACAATGTGGTGAAGGGGGCCGCCGGCCAGGCGATCCAAAATTTGAATCTGATGATGGGCTGGGACGAAACCACCGGGCTTCATCTGAGTCCCATTTATCCATAATCGAAAAATAAACCGTCATTGCTTTTCATATTAAAAGGAAAGTGAGTGTTCGAAACGTCAGGAACTTTAAAAAGATGACTTTTTGAACGACCTCTGGAAGGAGTATATCATGGGAGTGGTTAGTTTGTTCCATACGGTGCCGGAAGGCTCCATCACCTCCCCGAAAGGATTTCGGGCGGGAGGGCTGCATTGCGGCCTGAAAAAAACGGATCGCAACGATCTCGGCGCGATTTTGTGCGAGGTGCCGGCGGTCGCGGCGGCGGTCTATACGACGAACGTGTTCCAGGCGGCCCCGCTGAAAGTGACGCGCGAATCGATCGCGTCGGGCGGGCGGCGGCTGCGGGCCGTCGTCGTTAACAGCGGCAACGCCAACGCCTGCACCGGGCAGCAGGGCGAAGCCGATGCCTACGAAATGCGGGCCGCCACGGCGGCGGCCCTGGGCGTCGACGAGCACGCGGTTGCCGTCGCCTCCACGGGCGTCATCGGCGAATTGTTGCCGATGGATCGCGTGAACGCCGGCATTAAGGGCTTGCCGGCGGCTTTGTCCGCAGGGGCGGACGGTGCGGAGCAGTTCTGCCAGGCGATTTTGACCACCGACCTCGTCAAGAAGGAGGTGTGCGTCTCGCTCGCGGTGGACGGCCGCGAGGTCGTGATCGCCGGAGCCGCGAAGGGCTCCGGGATGATCCACCCGAACATGGCGACGATGCTCGCCTTTGTCACCACGGACGCCGCGGTGGAGCCGCAGGCGCTGCAGCAGTTGCTCGGTGAGACGACCGACTTGACGTTCAACATGATCACGGTCGACGGCGATACGAGCACGAACGACATGCTGGTCGCGATGGCCAGCGGCCTCGCCGACAACCGGCCGCTGGCGCCGGGCCATCCCGATTGGGAGGCGTTCGCCGCCGCGTTCGGGCACGTGTGCCGGACGCTCGCGCAGGCGATCGCCCGCGACGGCGAAGGCGCCACGCGCCTGGTCGAGGTGACGGTGCAGGGCGCCGTCACCGACGAATCGGCCCGGGCGATCGCCAAGACGGTGATCGGCTCGAGCCTGGTGAAGTCGGCCGTATTTGGGGCCGACGCCAACTGGGGCCGCATCATCGCGGCGGTCGGCCGCGCCGGGGAGCCGGTGAATCCCGAAACCGTCGATATACGCCTTGGCGATATCGTGGTCCTGTCCGGCTCCCGGCCGATTCCTTTCGACGAGGACGAAGCGCTCGTCTATTTGCAAGGCGACACGGTCGTCATCCATGTCGACCTGCATAACGGCAACGGAAGCGCCACCGCTTGGGGCTGCGACTTGACCTATGACTACGTAAGAATCAATGCGGCGTACCGTACTTGATATATAAATAGAAACAAGCCCGTCCGGGCAGATGAGAGGAGCGTTAGTTTTAGATGAGAATCGTATTGGAAGGCGGACAGTTGTCCGCGGCGGGACTGGGGCTTAGCGCCAAGCGCACATTTGTGATGAAATGCGGCGGAAGCACGCTGGAGCAGCTGCCGGCTGACTTTTTCAAGGAGCTGGCCGGACTCCAAGGGAGCGGACTGCAACCCGTGATCGTTCACGGAGGCGGGCCGGCCATTTCGGACAACTTGGGTAAACTCGGCATCGAGAGCCGATTTGTGGACGGTCTCCGGTATACTTCGGAGGAAGTGCTGGATGTGGTGGAGATGGTGCTTGCGGGCAGCATCAACAAGACGATCGTTCGCCGGATCAGCGGTTCGGGCGGAAAAGCGGTCGGCCTGTCCGGCGTGGACGGACAGCTGCTTCAAGCCAAAGCGGTAGCGAATGCCGCGGAGGTCGGCTTGGTGGGCGAAGTGACCGGTGTCAATGCGGCTCTGATCGAAGGCGTCGTGAAGCTCGGCTATATACCGGTGATCGCACCGGTAGGGATCGGCTCGGACGGACAGCGTTACAACATCAATGCCGATACGGCGGCCGGGGCGGTCGCGTCGGTTCTCGGCGTTCAGCAAA
Source organism: Paenibacillus salivarius (assembly GCF_051307165.1). Classification (NCBI taxonomy): domain Bacteria; kingdom Bacillati; phylum Bacillota; class Bacilli; order Caryophanales; family Paenibacillaceae; genus Paenibacillus; species Paenibacillus salivarius. The sequence continues at coordinate 5,019,863 of NZ_CP195592.1, read as the reverse complement.
TGATCGTGGTCACGGATGTGCCCGGCATTATGAAGACGGTGAACGGGGAGCGCAAAGTGCTCCGAACGGTAACCGTTCAGGAAATCGAGGATATGATTCAAACCGGCGAGATTTACGGTGGCATGATTCCAAAGGTACGGGCCGCGATTGCCTGCATTAACGGCAAGGTTAACGAGGTCGTCATCGTCGACGGCTTCGAGCCGGGCATTTTGGGCAAAGTACTCGCCGGAGAGCCGATCGGCACGAAAATCGTACGGATGTAGAACTAGACCATGAATCCGAGCTTGATTGGAAAAAGTCCAATGAAATCAAGGTCTTTGGGGTCAGATGCAGCAGCTACGGTTCATTTGATTGGACATATTCCAATGAGCCTGCATGCACGACCCGGCTCCGGAGCAAATGATTGTACTTTTTCCAATCAAGGCGGCTAAAATTTATATCTTTATTAAGGAGTTGAACCATATGACACAAAGCGCACTCTTTTCCACCTATTCGCGTTATCCGATCAACTTGGTAAAAGGCCACGGAAGCTGGGTTTGGGACGATAAGGGGAACCGGTACCTCGATTTCATGAGCGGTCTGGCCGTGGTCAATCTGGGACATGCGCCGGAAAAAGTAAAAGAAAAGGTCAAAGCCCAGCTCGACGACCTCTGGCATGTGTCCAACCTGTTCCAAATTCCGGTGCAGGAAAAGGCGGCCAAGCTGCTGACCGAGGTGAGCTGCGCGGATGCGGTATTTTTCTGCAACAGCGGGGCGGAGGCAAATGAAGCCGCGATCAAGCTGGCCCGCCGCTATCATCAGAAGGTCAAGGGAACGGACCGTTTCGAGATTATCACGTTCGAACAGTCGTTCCACGGCCGGACGCTGGCGACGTTGACAGCTACAGGCCAGCAGAAGGTGAAGGATGGCTTCCTTCCGCTTCCCGCAGGCTTCGTGACCGTGCCGCTGCACGATATGGATGCCTTAAAAGCGGCGATCGGTCCCAACACCGCGGCGGTGATGCTGGAGATGGTGCAGGCCGAAGGCGGCGTTCACCCGGTGGACCGCGGGTTTGTTCAAGAATTGGCGGCGCTCTGCAAGCAGGAGGGACTGCTGCTGATCATCGACGAGGTGCAAACCGGCATGGGCCGAACCGGCACTTGGTTTGCGCATGAGCAATACGGCATTGAGCCGGATATTTTCACCGCGGCCAAAGGGATTGCCAGCGGCTTGCCTGCCGGGGCGATGCTGGCCAAGGATTACCTCCGCGAAGCCTTTACGCCGGGGACCCATGCTTCAACGTTCGGAGGAAACCCGGTATCGGCATCCGCGGTCGTGGCGACGATCGAAACGATGCGGGAGGAAAACATTCCGGAACGCGCGGCGGAGATGGGGAACTATCTGGTCGAACGGTTGCGCTCATCGCTGGCGGAGGTTCCGTTCGTGAAGGAGGTTCGCGGGCTGGGTCTGTTGATCGGCATCGAATGCGAAGGACCGGTTGCGGATCTGGTCACGGCCGGACAGAACAAAAAATTGCTGTTCGTCACCGCGGGTCCGAATGTCATTCGCCTGCTGCCGAACTTGAAAGTGTCCAAGGAAGAAATCGATCAGGCCGTGGATACATTGGCAGTCCTGATCGTCGAATATAACGCACAAACAGCAGCATCCGGTGCAAAGGGGGAGTAACCAAATGAGTCTTACGCAGCAACTTACGGACAAAAGCTTCGATCTTCGCGGACGCGATCTTTTGGAGCTGGACGATTACACGACCGAGGAAATCCAGTATTTGATCGATTTGGCGATCGAGATCAAGGCCAAGCAGAAAAACGGCGAAGTCTATCAGCCGCTGAAGGGAAAAACGATCGGGCTTATTTTTGAAAAATCGTCCACCCGGACCCGCGTTTCCTTCGAAGTGGGGATGTATCAGTTGGGCGGCCATGCGCTGTTCCTGAGCAAGAACGATATCCAGCTGGGCCGGGGCGAGACGATCGCCGATACGGCCGGCGTGATGTCGCGTTATCTGGACGGCATCATGATCCGTACGTTCGGACACGACAAAGTCGTCGATTTGGCGCGCTACGCGTCCGTTCCGGTGATCAACGGGCTGAGCGATTTGGCGCATCCGTGCCAGGTGCTGGCGGATTACCAGACGATTTACGAGCATAAGGGGACGCTAAAAGGGCTGAAGCTGGCTTATATCGGCGACGGCAACAACATGGCCCATTCGCTCATGATCGGCGGGGCGAAGCTCGGCGTGCACGTATCCGTGGCGAGTCCGGAAGGCTATGAACCGGATCCGCAAGTGGTCGCAAGCGCGCAAAAAATCGCGGAAGCCACCGGCGCGGTTATCGAAGTGGTGCGCGATCCGAAAGCGGCCGTAAAAGATGCGGACGCGATCTATACGGACGTGTGGGCGAGCATGGGCTTCGAGGAAGAGCAAAAAGCCCGCGAAATCGCGTTTGCGGCGTATCAAGTCGACGAAGAGCTGGCCAAACATGCCAAGCCGGACTATGTGTTCATGCACTGCCTGCCCGCCCATCGCGGCGAGGAAGTGAGCGAAGGCGTGATCGACGGGAAGCATTCGATTATTTTTGACCAGGCCGAAAACCGGCTCCATGCGCAAAAGGCGCTTATGGCGGCTTTGATGGGATAGAAAAAGCTTAACCTTGGCTGGTAAAACCGTCGTGGGAGTAGTAACATGAATACCATTACGGAGCCCGTGAACTAGGGCGGCATTGCATAGAACGCGGCATCGGCAACGGGTAACGGATATGGCGGGCGATCGAATGTCCGACGGAGACGGATGGATGTCAATAAGGACATTATTTGCCTCTATACGGCTGGTCTGAACGGGAATCGAAAAAATAGCGGACATTTGTGGTCTTATTTATGTTTAATGAGGTGTTTTTCCACAGGAATAAGGCCGTTTTCCGAAAATAAGGTACAATTTAGCCTCTATTTTTGTTCAAATTGCCGAAGCAGGCTGAATAAAGACCAATTTGTCCGCTATTCCGAACTCAGTAAGTCGTGAAAAGTCTGCATCACCATCGTTACGCAGCAGGTGCTTACGCGAACCAAAGTCTTGCCGTAACAATCTTTTGAGAGGATGAACCATATCATGGCAAAGGAAAAAATCGTACTGGCGTACTCGGGCGGTCTCGATACGTCGGTCATTCTGAAATGGCTGAAGGAAACGTATGACGCCGAAATTATCGCCTTCACGGCCGATATCGGGCAAAAGGAAGAGCTTGACGGACTGGAGGAAAAAGCGCTCCAAACCGGAGCTTCCAAAGTGTACATCGACGATCTGCGCGAGGAGTTCGCCAAAGATTTCATCTACCCGATGTTCCAGGCGGGTGCGATGTACGAGGGACAATACTTGCTCGGCACGAGCATTGCCCGTCCGCTGATCGCGAAGCGCATGGTCGAAATCGCCCGCGCGGAAGGCGCAACGGCGATCGCTCACGGCGCGACCGGCAAAGGCAACGACCAGGTGCGCTTTGAACTGGCGGCGGCTGCAATTGCGCCGGAAATCGCCGTGATCGCGCCTTGGCGGCTGACCGAATTCCGCGACCGTTTCCCCGGCCGCGCCGAAATGATCGCTTACGCGGAGGAACACGGCATTCCGGTTACCGCTTCCGCGGCGAAACCGTACTCCATGGACCGCAACCTGCTGCATATCAGCTATGAGAGCGGCGTGTTGGAAGATCCGTGGTTCGACCCTTCCGCTCCGGAAAATAAAGATATGTTTCTGCTCAGCGCGGCTCCCGAGGATGCTCCGGACCAACCGGAATACCTCGAGATGGAATTCGAACAAGGCAACTGCGTAGCGCTGAACGGCGAAAAGCTGGATCCGCTCCGCGTAATGGAAAAGCTGAACGAGCTGGGCGGCAAGCACGGCATCGGACGCGTCGACATGGTCGAGAACCGCTTCGTCGGCATGAAGAGCCGGGGCGTGTATGAGACACCGGGCGGCACGATCCTGTTCACGGCTCACCGCAAAATGGAGTCGCTGACGATGGACCGCGAAGTGATGAACCTGCGCGACAGCCTGATCACCCGTTACAGCACTCTGGTGTACAACGGATTCTGGTTTGCGCCGGAACGCCTCGCCCTGCAGGCTCTCGTTACCGAAAGCCAAAAGAACGTCACGGGCACGGTGCGCGTGAAGCTGTACAAAGGCAATATCATCGCCGCCGGCGTCAAAAGTCCTGTCAGCTTGTACAATCCGGATATCGCGACGATGGAAGCCGATCCTACGCAAGCTTATGATCAAGGGGACGCAACCGGCTTTATCCGCCTGAACGCGCTTCGTTTGAAGGTCGGTTCCGGCGTAGAGCAAAGCAACAAATAGGAAAGACGCCGTTTTTTTTCATAAGAAAATCCTAGCTGAATATATACGGACCGTTTGGCCGTTTCCCCGTTTGCCGATGAAGGCAGTTTTAGCAAGGGGAGCGGCCTCTCGGCTTGATAAGATGAGGAGTGAACAAGAGTTGAGCAAACTGTGGGGCGGACGTTTTACGAAGCAGACCAACCGGTTGGTGGAGCAGTATACGGCCTCGATCGGCTTTGATAAGGCTTTGGCGGAGGAGGATGTGCAGGGCAGCCTTGCGCACGTGACGATGTTGGGCAAATGCGGCATTCTCCCCGAAGAAGATGTCGAAAAAATCAAGGAAGGCTTGCATGCGGTGCTGAACAAGATCCGCCGGGGCGAGCTGGAATACTCCGTAAGCGATGAAGACATCCATATGAACATCGAGAAGAACCTGATCGAGGAGATCGGATCCGTGGGCGGCAAGCTTCATACGGGCCGGAGCCGGAACGATCAGGTGGCTACGGACATGCACCTTTACCTGCGCAAACGGGTCGTGGAATTTGTCGGTCTGCTGCACGATCTTCAGGAAGCGCTGATCGGACAGGCCAAAGCGAACCAGGATACGATCGTTCCCGGTTACACGCATTTGCAGCGGGCGCAGCCGATCCTGTTCGCCCATCATTTGATGGCTTACGTCTCCATGTTCCAGCGGGACATCGAACGCCTGCAGGACAGCTACAAGCGTATCAATGTGCTGCCGCTGGGCGCCGGGGCGCTGGCGGGAACGACGTTCCCGATCGACCGGCATTTCGTGGCCGAGCAGCTTCATTTTGACGCGGTTTATGAAAATAGCCTGGATGCGGTCAGCGACCGCGATTTTATTCTCGAATTTTTGGCGGACGCCTCGATTCTGATGATGCATCTCTCCCGGCTGAGCGAAGAGCTGGTCATGTGGAGCAGCACCGAGTTCCGGTTCGTGGAGCTGGACGACGCTTTCTGCACGGGCAGCAGCATTATGCCGCAAAAGAAAAATCCCGACGTACCGGAGCTCGTCCGCGGCAAAACCGGCCGGGTATACGGCAACCTCATGGGCCTGCTTACCGTGCTCAAGTCGCTGCCGCTCGCGTATAACAAGGACATGCAAGAGGACAAGGAAGGCATGTTCGATACGGTCGAAACGGTACGGGGAGCGCTCCAGCTGTTCGGGCCGATGATCGCGACGATGAAAGTGAACAAGGAGCGGATGCGCGAAGCGGTGAACAAAGATTTTTCCAATGCGACCGATATCGCCGATTTCCTCGCAAACAAGGGCTTGCCGTTCCGCCAGGCGCATGAAGTGATCGGCAAAACTGTGCTGTATTGCATCCAGAACGGCAAATTCCTGCTCGATCTGACGCTGGATGAGTTCAAACAGTTCTCTCCGTTGTTTGACGACAGCATCTACCAGGTACTCCAGCCGGAAACGGTCGTAAACGCCCGGAATGTATACGGCGGCACGGCCTCGGGACAGGTGGCCGCGGCGGTCGAGAGAGCGGAAGCCAAACTTGCGGCTACAGGCAAGTGGGTACAGGAGTATACCGAAAAAAGCAAGTAGGAAACTATTTGACCGTGACTGACGTTAATGAACCGATTCGGATGAACCAAGGACTCCGGCCAACTGGCTGGAGTCCTTTTGGTTTGAAGAAAGTGCTACCCGGTTTAAAGGTCACCCAGTGCCCTAAATTTGAGAGCGATGGGTACCGGGCAAATGTGTATGAAATATCAACCATAAATCGGCGTTTGGCGGGCAATCGGGCAAATGTGTATGATATATCGACCACAAATCGGCGTTTGGAGGAAAATCCGGAAAATGTGTATGAAATATCGTACACAAAACGATATTGGCCTCCTGTGTGATTAAGTCCCCAATTCGTACCGTCAATACATTTCCTATAATAGGCCCCCTTTTAAAATGCCGTTTATTGTTTCGCCAGGAAAGCGTCGATCTGGGATTGCAGCTCTTTTTGGATGGTATCCACGCCGGCGGCTTTCAATTGCTTCTTCAGTTCCTCCAAGCCCTTGTCGATGTCTTTGACCGCACCGTATTCCAGCGGAACCGCATAGCGCAGCATGACGTTGGAGACGTTGGCTAGCTCGACCTTCACTTTACTGTTGTCGAAGACGAACGTTTCGAGCGGATAGTGGTAAACTTTGCTCTCCCAGCCTTTTGCCAGATCGGAGGCCTCCTGAGGGAACTCCGCATTATCGCGATTGAGCGGCGAGTTGAAGTTCCAGTTGGAGAAGCCGGTATAATTCGGATTCTTGTCGGTTGTCTCGTATTTGTCGTCGCCGACAGGTACGTAGTGAACGCCTTCGATGCCATACATGATCAGGTCGTGAAACTCTTTGTCGTTTTGCATCAAATCGATGAACATCAGGGCACGCTCCGCATTTTTGGAAGTAGCGTGGATCGATGTGCCGTTTTGCGTGGAAATCGCCACGGACTTCGCTTTGTCCGGATTGATGTCGGCCAGCGCGATTTCATATGGGGAGTTCTCTTGGCGCATTTGAGCCATCAGCGATCCGAGGGTTCCGTTGTTGTGCGTGATCGATGCGGTCTTGCCTTGTTTGAATTCTTGCTGATGGTCGAGCTTGTTGTTCAGCGCGTTCTTCGACCAGGCGTTATGGTCCGCAAGATCCTTGTAATACACGAGCAGATCTTTGAATTCTTGCGTTTCGTAGACGTTAAACACTTGTCCTTTCGGGTCTGACAGCTTGAAGGCGAACGGCATATCCAGGTCGAACATATTCCATTCGTTCTCTTGTTTCAATAGGACGCGGTCCAGGTTATGGTATCTCCAGTCGCCGGTCTCCGGAGTGAACGGGGTGATTCCCTTTTCATTTTGGGCAATCGTCTTCAAATAGTTCGCGTAAGTTTCCGGGCTGTTGATTTCGGGAAGATTGTATTTTTTGCGTAAGTCTTCGCGGTACATGATCAGCTTCTCGACGGATTCCCCGCGGTTTTGCGGTATCATGAAAAGCTTGCCGTTGACCTTGGCTTGATCCCAGCTGACTTGCGGCATCGCTTCCCAGGTATTCGGCATATACTTTTGGATCATGTCCTCGGTAATTTCCAGAAATCCGCCTCTTAGAGCTTGATCGTTATACATGGCCCAGTTCGCCGAATAGATCAAGTCGAAGTCCTCGTCGGCTGCGAATAAAAGCGGATATTTCTGCACCCAATCCGACCAGTCCAGAAATTCTCCCTCAATGGTGGCGTTGATTTTTTCCTTCAGCTTTTTGTTGAGTTCATCGAAAACCAGGTTGTAATCGGTCGGTTTTGGCCCGACGAAGACCATTTTCAGACGAACTTCTTCCGAGATGTCGATGCCGCCGGCCGTTGCCGTTGCTCCATCCGTTTGACCGTTTGCCGCTTTTGTGTCCCCGGCAGGGCCCGCACCCGAATTGGTTGTTTTCGCGTTGTTGCCGCCGCATGCGCCAAGCACCATAACGATCGCGAGCAAGGCCGTAAATAATAACATCCCTCTTTTTCTCAGCATATTCCTTAAAGCCCCCTTGAATTTATAAAAAAGTGTATTGAAGCCGGTCAATTCAGAAAACCTTCCAATGCGATCGTCGGCAATCCGTTCGACTGCCAAGCTCCCTTGTTGTAGCCTCCGTTGTAACCCGGGGTCGCCTGCGGTTCCCAGTAGAATACGCCGAGACCGTTGCCCCCGGAGAGATTGCGGATTTTGGTCTTGATATCGCCGATAAAACTTTTTGCCGCCGACGGCTGATTATAGTCCAACCCGATTTCGGACATGATGATCTTTTTGCCGTATTTGGAAATAAGCTTGTTGGAATTCGTAATCGTCTGCGGGACTTGCGTCGACCAATCCGAAGCGGAAGGATACAGCGACATCCCGATGATATCGAAGTTGGCTCCGTTGCTCACCAATCCGCCGATGTTCCAGTCGAGTACGGCGTAGTCGGCCGAGTTGGCGATATGGACGATCGTTTGCGTTCCGCTGCTTACCGATTTGACGGCGTTATGTCCTGTATTGACGAGCCAGGCGTAATTCTTCATGTTGACGGAAGCTTTGCCGTCATCCCAGAGCATGCCGTTATTGGTTTCGTTGCCGATCTGCACCCAATCGGGCGTAACGCCGTAGCTCTTCATCGTGTTCATGACATAGACGGTGTGGGCCCATACGGCATCCATAAGCTGTTGAAAGGTGAAATTTCTCCAGGCGTAAGGCTTCGTCTGCTGCCCGGGGTCCGCCCATGAATCGCTGTAGTGCAAGGTCAGCATGACGCTGAGGCCGAGGTTTTTGGCGCGTTGGGCCAGTTTGGCCGCATTTTCGGCGTTCATGTAGCCGTTCGCGTAGTCGTTCATGTTCGGATTGACCCAAACGCGGATCCGTACGGAGTTGATCTGGTAGTCGTTTTTGAGAATGGAGAGGATGTCGCGTTGCACGCCGTTTTTGTCTTTCCACGTGTATCCCTGAAGTTCCATGCCGGGGACCCAGCTGATGTCCGCTCCTTTGGCGAAGGCGGGCGCTGCGGAAGCTTCGTCGTCTGGAGGCAGCCATAAGGAGAATGTCAGTACTGTCAAAGCAACAAGAGTAGCGAACAATCGGACCTTTCTTTTAATAACGCTCATTATAAACCTCCTTAATATGTAAGCGCTTTCTAACGACCTTATTGTAAATCTTATCCATATGATATGAACATCGAGTTAAACAACGAAATATAGTATGGATTCTACGATTTGAATAAAAATTTGAAATAATACGTTGAACCGCCGTTAGTGGAGCGGAATAGGAATATCCAGTTTAGGATGAAAACAGGAGTAATTTTTGATATTTTCTGAAAATTTAAAATTAATTTTGTAAAACTTTCGAAAAAGTATAAAAAAACCGTCAGATTTTGTCGAGAAATTGTTGAGAGGAGTTACATACAATCAACAAGTACATCCAGAACGACATAAATTTTCTAAGATCATTGTTAAGGAGAGTGAGTTCATGAAAGAAGTAATGAGGCGTATCCAAAAAGTGTTTGAGATTCGGACGTTGCGAAACCGATTGCTGTTGGTTTTTACTATATTGCTGGCCATTCCAAATCTGGGCATCGCCTATTCCAGCCTGACGAGCGCGTCCGGCCAGCTGCATGATAGAATGCTGCAAAGCAGCCGGGAAAGCGTCGAATTGCTGAACCAGACACTCGACCACATTGTCGAGGCCGAGGTCAGAAACGTGGAGCAGTTGGTTATGGAGATCGACTCCAAGCAGATCGACGCCAAGTCTCCGGAGACGCGCAAGCTTATGGATCTGTTTGTCGAGAAGCATCCCGAACTGGAAATTATGGTGGCGGGTAACGAAAACGGAGCATGGATGAAGGCTCCCGATCCCGGCAATCAGGATTATGATCCGCGGGAACGGGACTGGTATAAAGCATCTTTGGCCAGTCCGGATCAAACCGTAATCCTGGATCCGTTCAAATCCGCGACGACGGGCAACTTTAATCTGTATATCAGCCGGGCGCTTGCGGACGGAAAGGGTGCCATTTCGGTATCGCTGGATTTGCGTCGTATCAACGAAATGGTCAAGCAGGTTAATATTGGGGAAAAAGGATACGTTTATTTGCTCGACAGAACCAATAAATTTGTCTCCCATCCGACGCAGGCGGTAGGCGAAGAGGCCGTTGGGGAGCATCTGGTGAACATCCAGAACCGGAAATCGGATTCGATGGAGTATGTGAATCCAACGACCGGGGAGCTTCAAACCATTTATTTTACGACGAATGAATTAACGGGCCTGAAGGTCGTTGGCGTAATTCTTGACAGTGAATTTACGGAAGCGTCGATGCCTATCTTTTGGACGGCATTGATCGTCTTGGCCGTTTCCATCGTGGTGGCTGGCGTATTGCTGTTCCTCGTCATTCGCAGCATTACCCGTCCGATCGAACAATTGAACCAATCGGCAAAACGGGTGGGAGAAGGCTACCTGAATGAAAAGATCGACTCGAAGCGAAGCGATGAAATCGGGCAGTTGACGGATAGCTACAATAAAATGGTCGGCTCGATCCGGGAAATGGTCCTAAGCATTTCGGAAATTTCCGGGCAGTTGGCTGCTTCCAGCGAAGAGCTGACAGCCGGAACGGAACAGAACGCCAAGACGGTGGAGCACGTGGTCGAATTGGTGCAGGATGCCCAGAACGGGGCGGAAAATCAGGCGGCCGTATCCGTGGAAAGCGCGAAGACGATGGAAGAGATGTCCCAAGGCATCCGCAAAATCGCCGAAGCCGCCGGAACGATCGTAGAGTCTTCCGTTCAAACCGACGGCGATGTCAGATTCGGCAGCGAGAAGGTGGGCCTTGTAAGCCGGCAAATGGAGGAGATTCATCGTTCTACCCGGGAATCGGCGGGGCTGATGCAGCAAATGAATGATCTTAGCGCCCAGGTTTCGGGAATGAGCAGCGCGATCACGGATATCGCGGTACAGACCAACCTGCTGGCTCTCAATGCGGCAATCGAGGCGGCAAGAGCGGGCGAAGAAGGCCGGGGCTTCTCGGTCGTTGCCGGAGAGGTCCGGAAACTGGCCGAGCAGTCGAGAGTCACGGCGGAAAATATTCAACTGAGCATCGCGCAGATGGCCGAATTGACGGAAAAAGCTTACTCGGTGATGAGCCGGGACGTCACCGCGAGCGTGGAGCGCGGCATTTCCGTTACGGAGGAAGCGCAGAACGCCTTCAAGCAAATCGAAGCGTCCACAAAACAAATTGCCGAACAAATTCATGAGGTGTCGGCGATTACGGAACAAATGTCGGCCAGCGCGGATGAAATCGCCGAATCGGTAGCGCAAATCGCGGAAACCTCCGCGCAGAGCCTCGACTCCTTCCAAAGCGTAACCGCGGCGACGCAGGAGCAACTGGCATCCATGGAGGAAATCTCCTCAGCTTCGGACGGATTGGCGCGCATGGCAACGGATATGCACGGAAAGATCGAACATTTCAAAGTGTAATGCGGAATAAGAAAACCGAATAACTTACGGCTATGCCGGTTGCGTATTCTTTCTTTGGGTACGCGGCCGGCATATTTTTTTGTGGTTGGGCTCTTACTCCCGTCCGATAATTCGGTTTTTGGCCTGCATCTTTCCATTCATGATGGAGTCGACTTTACAGCGTAACAATGTTATGTTACATTAACGATGCAAGAAAGGAGCAGGTGAATGAACGAGGAATTAATCTCAAAGAAAGAACTGCTTGATATGACGGGCATCTCCTATGGACAGTTGTACCGCTGGAAGAGAAAAAATTTGATTCCTGAACCCTGGTTTATCCGCAAGTCTTCCTTTACGGGACAAGAAACTTTTTTTCCGAGAGAGAAAATATTGCAGCGCATTGACCGCATTCTCAATATGAAGGACGATTTGTCGCTGGACGCGCTGGCCGATGTCTTTTCCCCAAGTCCGGGTGAGATCAGCTTGAGCGCGGGCGAAATTCTGGAACGGAATATTGTTTCGAGTATCTCGTTGAATTTATATATTGAAACGGTTGGTTTGCCGGAAAAGCCGGTTTTCGGTTTTGAAAAAATATTGATCATCTATGTCCTCGACAAACTGCTGCGCAGCGGAGATATTTCGCTGGAGGAGGGCCGGCTGCTGACCCGGACGCTGGAGGATTACTTTCCGGAGCATACCGGGCGGGAATGCGGCGTAAGATTGACGAGAAAAATGGGCGTCGCCGCGTTCATCCTGGTACCCGGGGACGGGGATGTTTTTCTGGATAGCGAGGTGCGGACCGTGGCGAAATTAAGCATGGCGCAGTGCACCGAAGAAATGAAATTACTCATAGGCGGGAGTGAGGCTTGAGTGGCAGAACAACAGGTCAGGGATTTAAGAATAAACGGAATGGGGAAGGCTGCGGGCGGTACCTACGGAAAAATCGGCACGGACGGGATCGCTACGCTTAACGGGGATATTGTTTGCAATACGTTGACCTCCAACGGAACGTTGAAAATGAAAGGATCGATTCGAGGCGGACAATTCCGAATGAACGGTAAAGGGGCGGTAGAAGGGTCCCTAGACGGAGAAAAGCTTCGCGTAGACGGTATGGTGAAAATTGAAGGGAATTTGCGGGCCGAGCAGGTCGATATAAACGGAATGCTGACGCTGGGCGGCAATGCATCCGGAGAGAGCATGGATCTGGACGGAGGCATCAAGCTGGAAGGCAATGCGGAATTCGAGACTTTTAAAGTCCATGGCGGATTCCAGGTTGGCGGCATGCTGAATGCGGGAACGGTGGAAATTGCCATGGCCGGGGCGTGCCGGGTTAAAGAAATCGGTGGAGAAGTGATTCGGGTTCGCCGAATACCGAGTACCCGCAACCTGCTGGCTCTGTTCTCGCCCTCTTTGGCTGTTCGCTTGACGGCGGACGTGATCGAGGGAGACGATATCGTGCTGGAGGAAACCAAGGCCGGTGTCGTGCGGGGGAACTCGGTCCGGATCGGCCCGGGATGCGAGATCGGGCGCGTGGAATATAAGCAGCACTATGAAGTGGATCCCAATGCGTCGGTTGGCAGCTGGGCGCAAGTTTAGACAGACGGGGTATTTTTAGGGAGGCGAAAAAATGAACCACAATCATCCTGAGCCGGAAAGGCATGATTTGAGGCTGATCGGCGACGGCTTGACCAACGGCGGGGCGTTCGGGAAGGTAAGATTGACGGGAGATACGGAATTCAACGGAAGCGTCGATTGCAGTTCCTTCAAATGCACCGGAAATGTGACGGTGGACGGAAGCCTCAGGGCCGACGATTTGAAAACGACCGGTAATATGAAGGTTGCCGGCGGGTTAAATGTTAAGCAGATGAATTTGACGGGAGAGCTTCAAGTGAAGGAGAGTGTCGCCGGCGAAGAGATTCATATTTACGGGGAATGTAAGGTCGACGGCGGCATTCAGGCGGAACGATTTTTAGTAAAAGGTGCCGTACAGACGGAAGGGATGCTCAATGCGGAACGGGTGGAACTGCGAATGCTCGGCAAGAGCAACGTCGGGGAAATCGCCGGATCGCATATCGAGATCGAACCGCATAAACCCGGCAAATGGGTGCCATGGTTGATGCGCAGCGGCACTCCGGAGCTGGAGGCGGGGGTCATCGAGGGCGATGTGATCCGGCTGAACAACGTGACGGCGGATGTCGTTCGCGGCGGGGAGGTCTTTATCGGGCCGGGTTGCCGCATCCGGTTGGTGGAGTACAGTAAGGATTATCAACAAGATGACCGTTCGGAAGTGACGGAGAGCGTGAAGCGGACGGTAAGGTAGCGGTAAAAAATAAAAGGCCTGCTTGGCGTAAACGATAGTATCTCCCGGCATGAGTGCCGGGGGCTATCTTTTAGCGAAGCAGGCCTTTTTGCATGCGGTAGGCAATATAATTACTGTTGTTCAGGTCCAATGTACCCTTTGCGTCCGGCCGTGTAGCCGAGGACGATCGTCAATAGGGATAAGGCGGTGATGACCGCAAGCGGTACGGACCAACCGCCGGTTTGATCGTGGATGAAGCCGAACATTGTCGGTCCCGCAGCGGCGAGCAAGTAGCCGAGGGATTGTGCCATTCCCGACAATTCCGCCGAACGTTCGGCCGTCCGGGTGCGCAAGGAGAAGAAAAGGACGACCAAGCTGAAGGTCGTACCGCAACCAAGCCCAATGAGCAGGATGGACGGAAGAGCCAGCGAAGCGGGACCGATCCAGATCCCTCCGAACCCGAACAGGAACAGAGCCGAGGCGGCGGCAGCCAGCCATTTTTGCGATTCGTTGCGGGAGGCGATCAGCGGCATGAGGAAGGATCCGGTCATGCTGGCCAGCTGCATCAAGGATAACATCCATCCGGCCTGATCCATACTCAGCCCCTTTCCGTTAAGGATTTCCGGAAGCCAGGCGACGCCGACATAGAACATGATCGATTGGGAGGCCATGAACAAGGTTACGGCCCAGGCGATCGGCGAGCGCCAGATGGCGACCTTCTTCGCCTTTGGCTTGGCCGCCGCGGAAACGGATGGACGGTCCGTTCCGGCACGGCGTTTTCCGGCTCGGGTCACCGCGAACCAATTGACCGCGGCGCAGGCGGACAAGATGACCCAGCATCCGAGCGCCCCACGCCAACCGAGGCCGGTGCGGGAAAGGGGCAGGCTGATGCCCGAGGCGACCGCCGAAAACAAATTCATCATGGATGCATATAATGAAGTCATCAATCCAAGTTTCAGCGAAAAGTCCCGCTTAATCAGGCTCGGGACAAGCACGTTGGCGATCGCGATGGCGACGCCGATCAGCGCCATGCCCCCAAACAGTGCGGGGATGCCCGGCATGGAACGGATGACGATCCCGACCGTCATAAGGACCATGCAGTAAAATAACGTCCGGTCCGACCCGAATTTGCCCGCCAGCTTGGGAGCGGTCAAAGCAAAGATCGCGAAAGCGATCAGGGGCAGCGTAGTCAGCATCCCCGCCATGGTATGGGACAGTCCGGTCGAGGCCTGAATCGCGCCGGTCAGCGGTCCGACGCCGGTGATCGGCGAACGTAAAGTCGAAGCGGTCAGCAGCACCGCAATCATCAACAAGATCATAGCCTTGCCGCTTGAATCGGGAGCGAGGGAGGCTGCTTCGTTTTTGCTAGGCCTACCGACCGGTTTACGGTCCGATGCCGGAAAGCCGGCAATCCGCTCAGCTTGCGCTATATCATGGGCTGATCCGCCAAGGGCCGGTTGAATGGCAGGTGAGGCAAGTTCCCCGGGCGAATGATCACCAGACGAATGATCGCCAGACGAATGATCACCAGACGAATGATCACCAGACGAATGATCGCCAGACGAATGATCGCCAGACGAATGATCGCCAGACGAATGTTCACCAGTCGAAAGATCGCCAGACGAATGTTCTTCCGGCGCACAGTCCTCAGTCGCTGGACGATTCTCCACCGCCGAACGATCCCCGGTCAAGTGATCCTCTACCGCCAATTGACCATCCACCGCCAAATGATCCTCCACCGCCAATTGACCATCCACCGCCAAATGATCCTCCACCGCAACGGCAGATTTATGTTTGATTTCTTTTTCCTTCATAACTAATGTGTCCTCTTCTTTCCGGAAAAGTTGCCCAAGTTGTTCTGTATTGACTCAGGACGGCTCTACCTTATCATAGGAAGTCGGGTTTATCAATCTGCAGAGGGGTTTGTTTCCGTAAATAGGTGTAATATGGTAGAATTGTTGTGGTAACTCAATATTATAGACGTGAAGTACACGCCTCTTGCCCGGATCTTCGGATTCGTCGGCAGGGGCGTTTTTATTTTTTTATGGAGGTGCCGAGTGATTTGAGATTCGAAGATGCTTATTCATTCTTTTTGAATGATCATATGGCTGCAAGAAAGGGGGAGAGCAGGAGGAGGCTTGAAGAAGCGGGACTTGGGCATGCTGAAAAATTGTTTCTGGAGGCGGTATGGTGGCCGGCGTTCGGAAATTTTCATTACCTTCATCCAGAATATGAGTTGAGTGACTACAAAGACGGATACAGGTACCTGGACTTCGCCTATATTCGCAAGCATGTTCGTTTAGCTATTGAAATCGACGGGTTTGGGACGCATTGGCGGAATATCAGCCGCTCCCAATTCACCGATCATAACCGGCGCCAGAACGATCTGGTCATCGACGGATGGAAGGTGCTGCGGTTTACCTATGACGACATTAAGGACTCCCCGCGTTTTTGTCAGCAGAAAATGCATCAGTTTATGGGCAGGTGGTTGGGGGAGGAGCGCCGAGTGTCGGAAGCAACCTGGACTGAAAAAGAGATCATCCGCATCATCATGAAATCAGGTCGTCCGGTCACGCCCAAAATCATTTGTGAAGAGATGAAGGTGGAGGCCAAAACCGCAAGAAGGTGGCTCCGCGGCTTGACGGATAAAGGTTGGCTGCTGCCGGAAAGCGGTGAGAAGCGAATTCGTGCCTACCGGTTGAACCTGGACGGTAAGGATTTTGATTTGTAGCTTGGGGTAGGCAGGGGTAGGCAGAATAAGACCATTTTTAGGCCTTATTTTAGGATCTTCTAGCATTTCATAAAAAATAGAGGACATTATGGTCCTTATTTCAATGGGAAGAGCTATTTTTGTTGCTGTATCGCCCCATTTTGATAGAATAAGGGACATTTTTGTCTCTATTTTGTTTACCCCACCTTATTTTATCGAAATAAGGACTAAATTGGTCGCTATTTTTGGTGGGGTTGATGGACTTGGCGGGCTTGGTGTGTTTGGCGGGTTTTGATGGGTTTGGCAAGCTTGATGTGGATTGATGAGTTTGACGGACTTGGTAATTCGGCGGGTTTGTTGGGTTTGTTGGGTTTGACGGATTTTGATAGGTTTGATGGGTTTGACGGGTTTTGATAGGTTTGATGAGTTTGACGGACTTGGTGAATTCGGCGGGTTTGATGGGTTTGTTGGGTTTGGGAGGTTTGGTGGTTTTTATGGGTTTGGCAAGCTTGATGGGGATTGATGAGTTTGATGGACTTGGTGGATTCGGCGGGTTTGATGTGTTTGATGTGTTTGATGTGTTTGATGTGTTTAATGTGTTTGATGTGTTTGATGTGTTTGGTGGGATTGGTGGGATTGGTGGGACTGATGTACTTGGTGAATTCGGCGGGTTTGATGGGTTTGGCCGACTTGGTGGGTTTGGTAGGTTTGGTGGGCCTGCCGGGCCCGATAGAAACGGTGGAATTGGTAGGACGAAGGCCAGTCAAACCGTGGGATCTTCCTTTGGCGATGGCCCTGCCAATCTCTCATGCAAGCATGTAAATGTAGAATTTTTGGAAACTTTCGGGATTTTACGGTACTCAAATGGTAACATATTTGTTACAATAAGTATCGGACTGCTGAATCTGCTCGTGTTTTAAAGGATTTGGCGGGAACATGTCGAATAGTTTACTACAGTCTGCAAGTCTTTGAAAGTCAGCGTGAGGAATCAAGTTTAGGACGTGATCAAGTGATAGAAATGCAGGATATATGGAAGACTTACCCGAATGGAACACACGCCTTGAAGGGCGTCTCGGTCAAAATCGACCGCAACGAATTCGTATACCTGGTCGGCCCGTCCGGTGCGGGGAAATCGACCTTTATGAAGCTGATCTACCGTGAGGAGGTGCCTACCAAGGGGCAAATTTCCGTCAACGGTTTTAATATAGGCAAGCTCAAACCTCGCAAAATTCCGTATGTGCGCCGGAATATCGGCGTCATTTTTCAAGATTTCCGACTGCTTCCCAAGCTCACCGCCTACGAAAATGTAGCCTTCGCCCTGGAAGTTATCGAGGCTCCCAAGAAGGTGATCAAGAAACGCACGCTAGAAGTGCTGGAACTGGTCGGCCTCAAAAACAAAGCGAACCGCGACCCTTCCCAGTTGTCAGGGGGGGAACAACAGCGTGTCGCCATCGCCAGGGCGATCGTGAACAATCCGTCGGTCATCATTGCGGACGAGCCTACCGGGAATCTGGATCCGGAAACGTCCTGGGGCATTATGCAGCTGCTGGATGAAATTAATTTCCGCGGCACGACGATTGTGATGGCTACCCACAACAAAGAAATCGTGAACACCATGCGCAAACGCGTTATCGCCATCGAGCATGGCAACATTGTGAGAGACCAACTGAGAGGGGAATATGGTTATGACTTTTAACACCCTTCTCAGACATTTTCGCGAAGGCGCGAAAAGCGTTTTCCGCAATGGCTGGATGTCGGTGGCATCCATTATTTCGATTATTGTGTCCCTGTTTATTCTAGGGGTTTTCATTTTGCTCGTGCTGAATGTCAATTCCTTTGCCGACGATGCCGACAGCCAGGTCCAAATCAATGTGTACCTTGAGTCGAACGTCGATGAGGCGATGCGGACAAAGTTACACTCCGATATCGCCGCGATGGAAGAAGTCAGCCAGGTGACGCTCATTCCGAAATCCGAAGGCTTGAAAGATTTCAAGGAAAAGCTGGGGGAGGAAGGCAAAGAGCTGTTGGAGGGGTATGACGAAACGACGAACCCGATTCCGGACACGCTCAAGGTCGATGTCATCGAGCCGACGACCGTCCCTTACGTCGCTAGCAAAATTTCCGAGCTCAACGAGAAATATACCGACCAGAAGCCGATCTATAAAGTCAAATACGGCCAAGGCACGACCGAGAAATTGTTTAAAATCACCCGGCTCGTCCGCAACATCGGATTTGCTTTTGTCGCCGGACTTGCTTTGATGGCGGTGTTCTTGATTTCGAACACGATCCGCGTGACGATTCTGGCCCGCCGCCGCGAAATCGGCATTATGAAATTGGTCGGCGCAACGAACCGGTTTATCCGGTGGCCGTTTTTTATTGAAGGCGCCGTAATCGGGTTGGTCGGTTCATCGATAACGGTCGGCATTTTACTGTTCGGATACAACGAACTGGTCGCTACTGCAAAATCGGACATCTCGCTGGCCTTTCAGCTGATCCCTATGGGAGAGATCGGCCTTCAGCTTGCGGGGCTGCTCATCGGTCTCGGACTTCTGATCGGAATCTGGGGCAGCACCATGTCCATACGCAAGTTTTTGAAAGTGTAGCTGACGGAAGACTTTTTCTTTCGATCTATCTTTAAATGAAGGATGGGGAAACGAAGTTGAAGAAATGGATAGCCGTTGTCGCCGTTGTTGCCTTAGCCGTGGGGATCTTCCAGCCGACTGAGGGATATGCCAAGTCCAAAACGATCAGCGAGATCGACAAAGAGTTGAAACAGCTCCAGGAACAGGCCAAGCAGGCCAAAAAGCAGCAGGAAAAAGCAGCCGATCAAAAACAGACGGCCCAGCATTACGTCAACAAAAATAAAGAGTATTTGAATCAAGTCCTGGCGCAAATCGAAACGGTCAGCAATGAATTGGCCAGAATCGCGGTCGATATCGAGAACACCGAGCAAAACTTGCGGGATACCGCGGTCAAGCTGGATGAGACGAAAGCCCGCATCGAGGAGCGTTCCGGTTTGCTGGATACGCGCGTCCGGCTGATGTATACCGACGGAACGGTATCTTACCTGGATGTACTCCTGTCATCGACGAGCTTTACGGATTTCCTGGAGCGTGCCGATTCCCTGCAAGCGATCGCGAACCAGGACCATGTCCTGCTCGAAGAGCATAAAAAGGACAAGCAGCTCCTCGTGGAGCAGCAGGCGCAGCTGGAGCAGGATTATGCGAAGGTGAAGACGCTTTATGCCGATGCGGAATCCCGCAAAAGCGTGTTGGAAGAGAAAGAAGAAGAGAAGCAGCAGCTTATCTCGAAATATTACGCCGAGATCGAAGAATCGGACGATATCAGCGAGGAGCAGGAACAGCTGCTCGTCGAGCTTGCGACAAAACGCGCCGCTTTGGAAAAGGAAAAGAACAAGCTGAAAGCGGCACAGGTTTACACGTATAAGCGGAAGTCATCTTCTTCCGGCGGCTTTAAAGGAAACGGCGGATCGATGGGACTTCCGGTCGACGGCGCTCGGCTTTCCTCGGGCTACGGCTCCCGGATCCACCCGATCACGGGTAAGCGCAAGACGCATACCGGCGTCGACTTCGCGGCTCCGCAAGGAACGGACATACACGCAGCCCAAGACGGCGTGGTGATCGTGGCGGAATGGTGGAGCGGCTACGGCAACACGGTCATTATCGATCACGGGGACAACGTTTGGACGCTGTACGGTCATATCCGCAACGGCGGGATCAAGGTGGAAAAAGGGCAAACGGTCAAAAAAGGCGAGAAAATCGCCGAAGTCGGAAGCACGGGCAACTCGACCGGACCGCACTGCCACTTTGAAGTCCGGATTAACGGCAGTCCGGTAGACCCGATGCCATATTTATAATAAAATAAGGTTACCGATGGAAACGGATCGCCGTCCGTAAATGACGGTGCATCCGTTTTTCGTTCATGCGGAGTTTGAAAAAGATAAATATTCCGTACAAGCCGGACATATACTTAAAAGACAAACATAGGCGGTGAATTCATTCGAATGAATAAGAAAAGCAATGTGGTTTTACTTGTCGTAGCGGCCATGCTGGTCAGCAGCTTGCTGACCATGACCTTGACGGGCCAATGGAGTTTTGCGGGTACGGGCCCGCTGAGGAGCGGGATTTTTGCCGATACCGCATCAACGAGTTCCAAAGAAGGCATCAAGAAGATCGAAACCGCGATGAAGCTGGTCAAAGAAAATTACGTGGAGGGCGCGGATGAGCAGAAGTTGGTCGACGGCGCGATCGACGGGATGATGAATGCCTTGGGAGATCCGTTCTCCTCGTATATGGGTCCGGAGACGGCGCAACAGTTTTCGGAGCAAATTGAAGGGTCGTTTACAGGGATCGGCGCCGAGGTGTCGATGGAGAACGGCAACGTCACCGTCGTCTCGCCGATCAAAGGATCGCCTGCGGAAAAGGCAGGGATCAAGCCGAAGGATATTTTGCTGTCGGTGAACGGAGAGTCGTTCGAAGGACTTAGCCTGAACGAAGCGGTCGCCAAAATCCGCGGGCCGAAAGGAACCGAAGCCAAGATCAAGGTGAAACGCGCGGGCTCCGCTGCAACGCTGGAGTATACGATCGTCCGCGACGATATTGCCTTGGAATCCATTTATGCACGGATGGAGGAGGGGAAAGTCGGCGTCATTGAAATTACCGAGTTCTCCCAAAACACGGCTGACCGGTTTAAGCAGGAGTTGGCCAATCTCGAGAAGCAAGGGATGAAGGGCCTGGTCATTGACGTGCGGAACAATCCGGGCGGCGTGCTCGATAAAGTGGTCGACATCTCCCAGCAGTTTGTGCCGAAGGGCAAGGCGATCGTTCAGGTCGAGGACAAGAACAAGCAGCGGGAGAAGCAGCTGTCGCAAGGCAAGGGCAAGGATTACCCGGTTGCGGTCATTACCAATAAGGGAAGCGCCAGCGCCTCCGAAATTTTGGCCGGCGCGCTTCAGGAGTCGGCGGACGCCCTTCTGATCGGCGAAACGACGTACGGCAAGGGCACGGTGCAGACGGCATTCGAAAGAGAATTCGGAGACGGAAGCCTGCTGAAGGTAACGATCGCCAAATGGCTGACGCCGGACGGCGAATGGATCCATAAAAAAGGGATCGAGCCGGATATCGCGGTGGCACAGCCGGATTATTTCTCGGTCGCGCCGATCAATAAGGAAAAAACGTTCAAGTACGATATGCTCGGCGATGATATCAAGAGCGCGCAAACGATGCTGAAGGGATTGGGATATGACCCTGGGCGTACGGACGGGTATTTCAGCAAGTCTACGGAGAATGCGCTGAAGAAATTCCAGGCCGACAAGAAGCTTACGGCAAACGGCGTGCTGGATGCCAAGACCGCGGAAGCATTGGAAGCCAGCCTGGTCGAGCAAATCCGCGATCCAAAAAATGACAACCAAATGAAACGGGCCATCGAGGAAATCCGGAAGGAAATCGCGGCCCCGGCGTCGAACAAATAAGAAGGCTGATTTTCGGCCTTCTTTCTTTTTTTGTGCGGATGTGGGGAGTGCTGCATGATATAGCGGGAAATTGTCCCTCTAATTGGCATAACTTGCATGATAAGCGAGAGATTGCAGGAAATTCTCCCTTTATTTTAACGATATTCGCTGTTTGGGATGATTGTGGAGTGAAATAGCCGGAGATTTTCCCGTAAGTTTTGAATTATGAGGTGTATTAGGGAATTTAGCGGGAGGTTTTCCCGCAAATTTATTAAGGATAGTTGTTTGAGGGCCTCTGTAAAATCAAGGACTCATTACAGGAATTACAATAAGCTAGAGGGGGCGGACTCTGTTGGATCTGTTGCTTGAAGGATTATGGAATGTGATGGAAGCGGTGGGGCAGCTGTTTCTGCAGCCGTTTTACTATATTTCGATTATTCTCATTATGTTGTTGTACCGTCGTCAGGTTCTGCTCGAGCGCAAGCTGTTCCATGTCAGGCTGCACAGTTGGCTGGCCCAAACGTGGCGGACGGTGCTCGGGGGTCTTGCGGCAGGATTGGCCATTTCGCTCGTTTCCGCCTTTGTCGGCATGACGCTGACGGTGGAAGGCGTTGTTTGTATCTGGGTCGTAACCGTTGTGCTGCTGCTTTTCCGGGTCCGCTATTTGTGTTTGGCCTACTCGGCCGGATTGCTTGGCGTGGTTCAATTCGCGCTGAACCTGTTTCCCTCGTTCGAAGGCGCCGGGTGGACGGCTGAGATGGTGCGTGCGGTGAGGGAACTGAACATTCCCGCACTGCTTTGTCTCGTGGGCCTGCTCCATGTGGCCGAAGGGCTGCTCGTTCGGTGGCAGGGGGCGGCTTTTGCCGGACCGCTCTTTTTTGAGGGCAAGCGAGGGAAGCTGGTCGGCGGATATCAGATGCAAAGCCTGTGGCCGGTTCCGCTTCTCCTGCTGATTCCCGCCCAAACGACGGGCGGAGTGCTGCCGTGGACGCCGCTGTTTGGCGGTGACGCTTGGCAGGGCGGATTTGCGCTGATGGCGCTTCCGATCGTGATCGGTTTTTCGGAGTCCACGACAGGCCTGCTGCCGAAAGTGAAGGCTCGGATTACGTCGGCCAGGCTGCTGGGATACGGCGTGTTGATTATTGCGCTGGCGCTGCTTGCGCACTGGTGGTCGCCGCTGACGCTTTTGGCGGCGCTGGCCGCCTTCCTGCTGCACGAAGGCCTTGTCTGGTACAGCCGGTTCGAGGAACAGCAGCGGAGCCCGTTGTTCGTCCATCCGGTGGACGGGGTGAAAGTGCTGGCCGTGCTGCCGGGCAGTCCGGCGGAGGAGCTGGGCATCCGTCCCGGGGAAACGATCGTCCGCGTGAATGGGGTGCCCGTTCCGACGAAAGAGGAGCTGCACGCCGCGCTGCGCATCCAATCGGCCTTTTGCAAGCTGGAGGTGCGCAATCTCGCGGGCGAGAGTAAGTTCCTCCAGCGCGCGATCTACGCCGGCGAGCACCATCAGCTCGGCGCGATTCTGGCGCCTGACGAGCAGGCGCCGGTGGCGGTCCGGCTGCAGCCGCTGTCGCTGCTGCAGCTGCTGCGGCCGCGCCGTGGCGCGCACAGCGTGCGGCGCGGCGCGGGTACAGGCACGCCCGCCGGCGGCGACGCGCCGGGCGTGGGCGATGCCGCGCGCTAGCGTGCGCGCGCGGGCGAAGAGCGGCCCCGCCCGGCACCGCCGGCGGGCCGACCGCCTGCGCGGGCCTGCGGCTCCGCGAACGGGAACCCGGCGCGGTGCCGTGGCCGCACGAATCATATGTAATTTAGGCGCGGATGGGGACATCCGGCCTTTTTTGTTGGAAAAATTCCAACGAGGCGATGGGATTTAACCAAATCCGAGGCGAATGATTGGATTTTTTCCAATCAAGACGCTTAGGCGAGCGAGGTGAAGTAGAGAGAGCAGCAGGGTATACGGGAGACGGCGGAGGCGAAGAAGGCAAGCTACTTAGATCTACTTAGATCTACTTCGGCATTTCTTCATGGCCGCTTTTCGTCAAGACTACGGTGAAAATGAGCGACAAGAGAAGGACAAGTGCCATAACGGCGATTTGTATGGGAAGGTCATAAGGCGCGGGGATAGTTACATACGTAAAAAGGATGTCTTTAACCAAGTACAGAAGAATGCGGAACAGGCCGGCGAAGACAAAAATCTTAACCAGCCATTTTTTGATCAGAGACCTGCTTTTCATCCGGATCAACTCCAAACAGATTATTAATATGACTGACATGGCCGGATTCGACCGGTGTGGGCGGAAGCCTCTAAAACCCTCGTAAAAGATAAGGGGAACCTGGACCCAATGCATCCGATTCCCCATTCATCCTTATATTACTGCTGAAGCTGGCGCAACACGGTGATTTCGACGCGGCGGTTTTTTTGCCGTCCGGCCGCGGTCGAGTTATCGGCAGCCGGACGGGTATCCGCGTAACCGGCGTACTGGAAGCCCTCGGGATCGAGTTTTTCCTTGTCGATAAAATATCTCAACACCGACAATGCGCGGGCCCCCGACAGCTCCCAATTGTCCTTGAACGCGGAGCCGCGGCCGATCGGCATATTATCCGTATGCCCCTCGATGCTGACGACGGTGTTCAAATCGCTGAACAGGCTGGCCAGCTTGGACAGCGTTTTGGCGGCATCCTGCTTCAAGTCCGCCCTGCCGGTATCGAACATAAAGCGGTCGCTGAGCGTAATCGAGATGCCTTTGGGCAAATCGGCCACATTGATCTGGTCCTCAAGCTGATTTTCCTTGATATAGGCCTCGATCCGGCTCATCAGGTTTTGCAGCTCTTCTTCCTGTTTGCGGAACGCAAGCTCCCGCTCGGTCAAAGGTTTTTGGCCGAGATCGGAAGAACCTTCTTGTCCTTGTCCGTTTGCTCCACCGGTTTTCGTACCGTTGTCCGTCGCGCCTCCCTGACCGGCGTTTTTGGTGTCGTTCTTGTCTCCCCCGAGAATCCCGGCGCCCTGCTCCAGCACGGAGTCTCCGCTTTTAAACGTATGCTGGAGGGATTGCGTAACGATTTCGTATTTTTCCACATCCAGACGGCTCATGGCGTACATTACCACGAAAAAGATCAACAACAGCGTAATTAAATCGGCATAGGTGATTAACCACCGGTCTTTCGTGTCGTGGCGGTGGCGTTTCCCCCGTTCCGGCTTGTCTCTCCGGCTCATAGGGTCTCAGACTCCCCGGATGGCTGCGGCAGATCCCGCCGGACATCGGCCGTGAACGACTCCAGCTTGCGGCGGACCAGCATGGGGTGATCGCCGTTTTGCAAGGAGAGAATGCCTTCGAGCATCATTTCCATGCGGCCGGTTTCGTCTTCTCCCCGCGCGCGCAGCTTGGAGGCGATAGGCAGGAAAATCAAGTTGGCGCTGGCTACGCCATAAAGAGTGGCGGTAAAAGCCAGGGCGATCGACGGCCCGAGCGCTGTCGGTTCGGTCAGGCTTCCCAACACGTGAATCAAGCCCATGACCGTCCCGATAATCCCCATCGTCGGCGCATAGCCGCCTGCGGATTCGAATATTTTCGCGTAGTTCTCATATTTATGGTGTACCGCGTCGATTTCAAGGTCCATGATTTGTTTGACCATGCTTTGCTCCGTACCGTCGACGATCAGTTGGATGCCTTCGCGCAAAAAGGGATCCGTATGAGCCGCCGCTTTTTCCTCCAGGGCCAAAACTCCTTTACGCCGGGCGGTCATCGCCATATCCGAAATCTCTTCGATCAGTTCGTCAGATTGCTGCTTTCCCGAAGTAAAGGCCAAGGCCAGCGCCTTCGGTACGGTTTTCAATTTGGCGAGCGGGAAGCTGATCATGACCGCGGCGATCGTTCCGCCGAACACGATCAAGGCTGCGGCCGCCTGCATCAAACCGCCGACCTGTCCCCCTTCCCATAAAAAACCACCTATCAGTGCGGCTAGTCCGATAATTATGCCTATAATAGTAGTGATATCCATTTTCTGCTTCACAACTCCCGTTCCAAATCTTGTAGGTATGGTTTGCATCCTATATATAAAAAAGGTATAATCTATGGGAACACCTATTCCTATTCGAGGAGTGCAAGTCGTCGTTAGACGTTTCATAAAATGACATATAGAGACAAAAGCAATGCGCTGTTTCCATTTTAGACGATAAGGGTGATGTTGGACAATGACTGATATTGTCTTTAGTAATAATAAATTCGAGCTCGTTTCCGAATTTTCGCCGCAAGGAGACCAGCCAGCCGCTATAGAAGAATTGGTGGAAGGCGTCAAGAACGGCGAGAAGTACCAGACGCTTCTCGGCGCAACCGGCACGGGGAAGACGTTCACGATCGCCCATACCATCGCCAAGCTTGGAAGACCGACGCTGGTGATCGCCCATAACAAGACGCTGGCTGCTCAATTGGCCAGTGAATTCAAGGAATTTTTTCCGAACAACTCCGTAGACTACTTCGTCAGCTACTATGACTACTACCAACCGGAAGCCTACATCCCATCCTCCGACACTTATATCGAAAAAGACTCCAGCATCAACGAAGAAATCGATAAATTGAGACACTCCGCGACCAGTTCGCTGTTCGAGCGGCGCGACGTCATCATCGTGGCGAGCGTGTCGTGCATCTATGGTCTCGGTTCGCCGATGGAATACCGCGACCTCGTTTTGTCGCTGCGGGTCGGGATGGAGAAGCCGCGGAACCAGATTTTGAGTCGATTGGTGGATATCCAGTACCAGCGGAACGACATCAACTTCGTGCGCGGGACGTTCCGCGTTCGCGGCGATGTGCTGGAGATTTTTCCGGCATCCCAAGGGGAACAGGCGGTACGGGTCGAGTTTTTCGGCGACGAAATCGAACGGATTACCGAAATCGACGTACTGACCGGCGAACTCATCGGGGAGCGCGAACATGTGGCGATTTTCCCGGCATCCCACTTTGTGACGCAGGAAGAGACGATGCGGGTTGCTTTGCAAAATATCGAACGCGAGCTGGAAGAGCGGCTGGAGCAGTTCCGTTCCGAAGGCAAGCTGCTGGAGGCGCAGCGGCTTGAACAACGTACCCGTTACGACATCGAAATGATGAAGGAAGTCGGCTTCTGTTCGGGGATCGAGAACTACTCGGGTCCGCTGACGTTCCGGGAACGCGGGGCAACGCCGTACACGCTGCTGGACTATTTTCCCGACGACTTCTTGATCGTGATTGACGAATCCCATGTGACGCTCCCGCAAATCCGCGCGATGTACAACGGGGACCAGGCGCGCAAAAACGTGCTCGTCGACCATGGCTTCCGCCTGCCGTCGGCGCTGGACAACCGGCCGCTCCGCTTCGAGGAGTTCGAGGAAAAAGCGGGACAGATGATTTTCGTCTCCGCGACCCCGGGGCCTTATGAGCTTGAGCATTGCGAAACGATGGTGCAACAGATTATCCGGCCGACCGGGCTGCTGGATCCGATCATCGAAGTGCGCCCGACGAAAGGCCAGATCGATGACCTGATCGTCGAGATTCAGGACCGGATCGCCAAGGATGAACGCGTCTTGGTTACTACCTTGACGAAGAAGATGGCCGAAGACTTGACCGACTACCTGAAGGAAATCGGCATCAAAGTGCGTTACCTGCACTCCGACATCAAGACGCTGGAGCGGATGAGCATTCTGCGCGACCTGCGGCTCGGCACCTTCCACGTCCTGATCGGGATTAACCTGCTGCGCGAAGGCTTGGACTTGCCGGAAGTGTCGCTGGTGGCGATTTTGGATGCGGACAAGGAAGGCTTCCTGCGCTCCGAACGCTCGCTGATACAGACGATCGGCCGGGCGGCGCGGAACTCCGAAGGACGCGTGCTGATGTACGGCGACCGTATTACGGATTCGATGGATAAAGCAATCAAGGAAACCGAACGCCGCCGGAGCATCCAGATCGCTTATAACGAAAAGCATGGCATCACGCCGCAGACGATCCGCAAGAAGGTTCGCGACGTCATCGAAGCGACCCGCGTCGCCGAGAGCAAGGCGGATTATTTGACCGATGCGGCCAAAGGCAAGATGTCCAAACGCGACCGTGAGGCGATGATCAAGCGTCTGGAGGCCGAAATGAAGGATGCCGCGAAGAACCTGCAATTCGAACGGGCCGCGGAGCTGCGTGACGCGATCTTGGAGCTGCGCGCGGAATAGCGCAATTAGAGAAACGGGAGATGAAACCTTTTGGCTATTGAAAATATCGTGATCAAAGGTGCCAGAGCGCACAATTTGAAAAATATTAATATTACGATTCCGCGCGACCGATTCGTCGTATTGACCGGACTTAGCGGATCGGGGAAATCCTCGCTGGCCTTCGATACCATTTACGCGGAAGGGCAGCGCCGTTACGTCGAGTCTTTGTCGGCGTATGCCCGCCAGTTCCTGGGCCAAATGGAGAAGCCGGACGTGGATTCGATTGAGGGTTTGTCCCCGGCGATTTCCATCGACCAGAAGACGACAAGCCGTAACCCGCGGTCCACGGTCGGTACCGTTACGGAGATTTACGATTATTTGCGGTTGCTGTTTGCGCGGGTGGGCCATCCGCATTGCCCGGAGCACGGCATCGAGATCACTTCGCAATCGGTCGAACAGATGGTGGACCGGATCATGCAATATCCCGAGAAGACGAGGCTTCAAATTTTGGCCCCGGTCATCTCCGGCAAGAAGGGCGAGCATAAGAGTTTGTTCAGCGAAATTTCCAAGCAGGGCTTTGTCCGGGTTCGCGTGGACGGAGAAATGCGGGATCTTTCGGAAAACATCGAACTGGAAAAAAACAAGAAGCATTCGATCGAGGTCGTCGTCGACCGGATCGTCATCAAGGAGGATGTACGGAGCCGGCTGGCGGATTCGATCGAGACCGCATTGAAGATGTCCGGCGGGCAGCTGCTTGTCGACATTATCGGACAAGAGGAGCTGCGCTTCAGCTCGAACTATGCGTGCCCGATCTGCGGATTTAGCATCGAGGAACTGTCGCCGCGGATGTTCTCTTTCAATAGCCCGTTCGGGGCATGTCCGGAATGCGACGGTCTCGGCGTGAAAATGATCATCGACCCGGATCTGCTCATTCCCGACCGTTCCAAAAGCATTGAACAAGGCGCGTTTGAAGCATGGGCAGGAGGCACCTCCAACTATTATCCGCAATTTTTGCGGTCGGTGTGCGAGCATTTCGACATTCCGCAGGATGTTCCCGTTTCGGACTTGAGCAAGGATCATATGGACAAGCTGCTTTACGGCACGGGCACGACCAAGGTACGGTTCCGGTACGAGAACGATTTCGGCGTGAGCAGGGATGCCCATGTCACCTTTGAGGGGATCATCCCCAACCTGGAGCGCCGTTACCGGGAAACCAGCTCGGAAGGCATCCGGGAATTCATCGAGGGATTTATGGGCTCCAAGCCGTGCGGAACATGCCATGGCCATCGGTTGAAGAAGGAGATTCTTGCGGTTACGGTGAACGGACAGAATATGGCATACGTGACCAGCTTGTCGATCGGGGAAGCGATGAAGTTCTTTGAAGGCCTGGAGCTGTCCGAAAAAGAAACGGCGATCGCTCACATGATTTTGAAAGAAATCAACAGCCGGCTCGGCTTCCTTGTGAATGTCGGTTTGGAATATTTGACGCTGAGCCGCGCGGCGGGCACCCTGTCCGGCGGGGAAGCGCAGCGCATCCGGCTGGCGACCCAAATCGGCTCGAGTCTGATGGGCGTGCTCTATATTCTCGACGAGCCAAGTATCGGTCTCCATCAGCGGGACAATGACCGACTCATTTCCACCCTGGCGCATATGCGCGATTTGGGCAACACGCTGATCGTGGTAGAGCACGACGAGGATACGATGATGGCTGCCGATTATATTATCGATATCGGGCCGGGCGCGGGCATTCACGGCGGACAGGTCGTTTCGCAAGGGACGCCGCAGGAAGTAATGGACGATCCGAACTCGCTGACCGGTCAATATTTAAGCGGCCGGAAATTTATCGAAGTGCCCCTGGAACGCCGCAAACCGGACGGACGGTGGATCGAGGTGAAGGGTGCCAAGGAGAATAACCTCAAAAACGTCAACGTGAAGTTCCCGCTTGGCGTATTCACGGCGGTGACGGGCGTATCGGGCTCAGGGAAGTCGTCGTTGGTCAACGAAATTCTGTACAAGACGCTGGCGCGGGATTTGAACCGTGCCCGGGTTCGTCCGGGACAATACAAGGAAATGAAGGGTCTGGAGCAAATCGATAAGGTCGTCGATATCGACCAATCTCCGATCGGCCGCACGCCGCGCTCCAATCCTGCGACTTATACCGGGGTGTTCGATGATATCCGCGACTTGTACTCGCAAACGAATGAGGCGAAGGTCCGGGGATACAAGAAAGGGCGCTTCAGCTTCAACATCAAGGGCGGACGCTGTGAGGCCTGCAAAGGCGACGGCATCATCAAGATCGAAATGCACTTCTTGCCGGACGTGTACGTGCCGTGCGAGGTATGTAAGGGTAAACGCTATAACCGCGAAACGCTGGACGTAAAATATAAAGGCAAGAGCATCGCCGATGTGCTTGAGATGACCGTTGAAGACGCAACGAAGTTCTTCGAGAACCTTCCGCGTATCCATCGCAAGCTGCAAACGCTGCTTGATGTGGGTCTCGGTTATGTCACGCTGGGGCAGCCGGCAACCACGCTGTCGGGCGGTGAAGCCCAGCGCGTGAAGCTGGCCTCCGAGCTGTACCGCCGCAGTACCGGCAAGACGATTTACATTTTGGACGAGCCGACAACCGGCCTCCATGTGGACGATATCGACCGCCTGCTGAACGTCTTGCACCGGCTGGTCGATTCCGGGGAAACCGTGCTCGTCATCGAGCATAACCTGGACGTGATCAAAACAGCGGACTATCTGATCGACCTCGGCCCGGAAGGCGGAAGCGGCGGCGGCACCATCATCGCTACCGGCACGCCGGAGGATATCGTGAAGGTCGAGGAGTCATATACCGGCCGATACCTCGCTCCGATCCTGGAGCGCGATACCAAACGCACCGAAGCGCTTAGGGCGAAGGCGTAACCCATCCGCTCGTGATTGACTCCTCAGGGAGTGGACGTTTTTGAGGAATGTCCACTGAAAAGTGGACACGGTTGAGACCCTGAGGAATTCGAGGGAAATCAAGTTTAATGCCAGATCTTGTGCTTAATGGCTTGTGATTTTACGATATATAGATGAATTCGGTAAGCGAACAATAACATCCTGTTGTCCACCTTAAGGTGGACAATTTTCTTTATTGTCCGCAATCAGTGGACGGGTAGGTTTGATAAATCCGCTTGAAAAAAACAGAGTAAGCTTTTTGCAAATCGTAGCAACCATGGAGCTGTTGTGGGACAAAGGGACCTTCCGTATATATTTTTAAGATAGGGGAATAATCTCAATAATAAAGAGTCCTCTTGAGGAGGACTGTTCCTTGTTTTGTCTTTTAAAGAGTGGACAGGTTTTTGGAAAAGAGATATCCTGCACATGGGACGAAGATACACAATATGTTGTGAAATATGCATGGTTAGTTCCAATATATTGGCGGATGTTTAAGAAAAGGAACTGAAATGACCTCATTTCATTTTGTCCACTTTTCGGCGGACATTTTATCGGATTGTTTATCCTTAGAGGACTAAGTGGAATATGAAAATGCAGTGTTATATCGGTATATGATTTTTTTAACGAAAACGAGGAAAAAATCAACAATATTTTGTTTTTTTCTCTTGCATCCGCTTTAATGAGAAGATAACATATAGGAAGATGGAAATTTCGTGTACTTATGGAGGAGGGCTTGCCATGTTGCTCGCTGCGGCGGGGGAAGTGACGTCGACCTTTAACGGGTTTGATATTTTTATGATTTTGTTTACGATCATCATTCTCATTGGGGTAATAAGATTGGTGAAGGAGCCCAAGAAGAATTACTTTGCGATCGGTTTCGGACTGTTCAGTTTGCTCATATTCCTGGCTTCCGATGCGGCTATGATCGGCGCCTGGTTCAGCTGATTGGATGAAACGAACAAGATGATGAATGAAAGGCACTTTGTTCCGGATGGAGGGATGGGGTGTCTTTTTGCGTGTATGGATAAGGTTACCGAGGCTGAATTGCTAGAGTGTTGGGGCGATGTCTGCTAAAATAGATAGGTTATTGCAGATCAAAGAATACATTGCAATGTTTCGCGGTCAAAGCGGGCATTTGGGAGGATATAGATGAGTAACGCAACAACAACGTTAACGAGACAAGATGTGGAGCTGCTGGCCCCGGCCGGGGATTGGGATTGCATGCGGGCTGCGGTGGCGAACGGCGCGGATGCGGTGTTTTTTGGCGTGGAGAAGTTTAATGCCCGGGCGCGGGCGAACAATTTCCGGATGGACGAGCTGCCTGAAATTATGGCGTTTTTGCATAGCTATGGGGTAAAGGGATTTCTCACGTTCAATATTTTGGTGTTTGAAAACGAGATTGCGGAAGCGCAGGAGTTGATCGAAGCGTGCATCGATGCCGGGGTGGACGCGGTGATTGTGCAGGATTTGGGCCTGGTCAAGCTGATTCGCGAGCTGTCGCCGGATTTTCCGATCCACGGGTCGACGCAAATGACGATCACGTCGCCAGAGGCGGTGGAATTTACGAAGCCTTGGAATATGGAACGGGTCGTGCTCGGCCGCGAAAATAATTTAAAGCAAATTCAAAAAATCGGAGAGCAGGCAAGATTGCCGATGGAGGTTTTCGTGCATGGCGCGCTATGCGTTTCCTATTCCGGCCAGTGCCTGACTTCGGAGATGTGGGGCGGCCGATCGGCCAACCGCGGGGAATGCGCGCAGGCTTGCCGTTTGCCTTACGATTTGATGGTTGATGGGGAACACAAGCCTATGGGGGATGTAACGTATTTGCTGTCGCCGAAGGATCTTGCCGCCATCGACATTATGCCTGAGCTGATTGAGGCGGGGGTTACATCGTTTAAGATTGAAGGCCGATTGAAGAGCCCTGAGTATGTGGCCAATGTGGTGAGCAAGTACCGGAAGGCGATCGACCGGTATTTTGACGGGGATGACACCCGGGCGTCCAAGGAGGAAATCCGCGAGCTGCAACAGAGTTTTTCGCGCGGCTTTACGCACGGCTTCCTGGAAGGCACGAACAATAAAAAGCTGGTCGACGGCACGTTTCCGAAAAGCCGTGGCGTTTATCTCGGCCGGGTCGAGAAAATCCTGCGCGACGGCGTGGTGTGCAAGCTGGAAGCGCCGCTGAAGCGCGGGGACGGGATTGTTTTTGATGCGGGCGATCCGACGAAAAAAGAAGAAGGCGGACGCGTTTACGATTTGCGGCGCAAGGGCGTGAAGCTGGAGGGCGAGGCCGACGAGACGTGGATCGTCGACATCGTGCCGGGTCGCAATGATGTGGATTTGCGCCGGGTACATGTCGGGGACAAGATCTGGAAGACGAGCGACCAGGCCCTGGACAAGCGGCTGCGCCAGACGTTCGAGACCGACAAGCCGTACCGGGTATTCCCGGTACATGTACGGGCGGTCGGCCGCGCCGGCGAGCCGCTGGTAACCTTCTGGACGGATGTCCAGAAGGGAACGACCGTGCGCGTGGACTCGGAGCTTCCGCTCGAGACCGCGCTGAAGCGGCCGATGGACGGCGCCCTGCTCGAAGAGCAGCTTGGCCGTCTCGGCGGCACGGTGTATCAGCTCGAGCAGCTGGAAACGTCGCTGGAAGGCGACGTGATCCTGCCTATGCGAGAGCTGAACGGGTTGCGCCGGCGCGCGGTGGAGCTGCTCGCCGGCGAACGGCCGAAGCCGCCCGTGTGGACGCGTGCGCCACGGGCGGCCTTGGGCGCCACCGCCCCCGCGATACGGCGGGGCGGGGCGCCGGTGGCTCGCGGTGAGGCGAAGCTCACCGCGCTGTGCCGCAGCCTGCCGCAGGTGCAGGCTGCGCTCGAAGCCGGCGTGGAGATGATCTACGCCGACTTCGAGTTCATCAAGCAATTCCCGGCAGCAGTGGAAGCCGTTCGGGCGGCCGGCAAGCAAATCGCGCTGGCGACGCCGCGCATCCATATGCCGGGCGAGAACGGCTACCATAACAACATTCTGCGTCTGGAACCCGACGCGGTGTTGGTGCGCAATACCGGTGCGCTGTATTACTACCTGCGCCACCGGCAAATGAACCCGGCCGCCGCGCATCCGCGGCTGATCGGCGATTTCTCGCTGAACATCGCCAATCACAAGACCGTGGAGCTGTTCCTCGAGGCGGGCTGCGATCTCGTGACGCCGTCCTACGACCTGAACGTCCAACAGATGGTCGACCTGCTCGGCAAAACGCAGTCGGACAAGCTGGAAGTCGTCATTCACCAGCATCTGCCGATGTTCCATACGGAACACTGCGTGTACTGCACCTTCCTGAGCGAAGGCACGGATTACACCAACTGCGGCCGTCCCTGCGAGGAGCACCGCGCCTCACTTCAGGACCGCGTCGGCATGAGCCATCCCGTCCGTGTCGACGAGGGATGCCGCAACACGGTATATAACGCGATCGAGCAATCGGGCGCGGAGTACTTGAGCAACTTTATGGAGCTCGGCGTCGCGAACTACCGGGTCGAATTCCTGGAGGAAACTCCGGAGCAGGTACATCAGGTCATCGACCTGTATAACCGGGCCATTCGCGGAGAGATTAGCGGAACCCAGGTGTGGAGAACGCTGAAAGCGACGAACCAACTTGGCGTAACGCGCGGACAATTGGTGAAATAGTACAAATGGGCCTGGAGCTATGCTCCAGGCTCTTTTTTTGGGTTGAACGCGCGCCATGTTTTATTGTTACTCCTGGAAGGACATCTGTTTGCATTGCGAGTACACGCTTGTAACCTGCGCCGTTAAGGCGTATTTTAGCTATGGATAATTTGTGAAAAGGTTTAAAAAAGATGTGATAAACCATATTTATCACTCAGTAAACTTTCCTTGATATGGTATAATGAAAGCGTAAACAAAGTTGATGCTTCATGCGGAAAAGTCCATTATCCAGGAGGGTGAAAGTGATGTTTGAAGGATTCCTCGAAATGCAAACGGTGGTCACCAAAGTTCATGGACGGCTGGAGATCGGCGGCGATCAGGAGTACCGGAAAATCGAATACGGAACCGAACGCCATCTCCATACTCCGGAACCCGGTAGCCGGAACCGCTGCGAGGAAGCGCCTCAGCCACTACTGTCGCGGTTTAAATTCTGGGTGCATTGATCCAACTACGGTCAGACGACGAAACATAAGGTTTGCCTATTTCCGATAGACCGCTTCTTGCAGGCATGGACTGCGAGGGGCGGCTTTTTTTATCCTCGAGCGACCACCCCCCACAATTTACCATGACAAAAATTGCTTTTCCCCTATCAAATCAGGAAAGAACTGTTTTTTCAAAAATGTAAAAATAATGTAGAATTATAGCGAAATTTGTCCTAGTGCAACAAGACTATAAAACTGGCGGAGAGGCGGCCTGAGGGACCAAAGGCCTCTGAGAGACGGGAGAGGGGACAAGAGATGAAGAAGAAGTGGATGAATTTGATGCTATCTTCCCTGGTATTGGGAGGAGCGCTATGGTCCGGGGCAGGGATCGGCAGTACATATGCGGCGGCGGAACCGCAAAGTCCCGCGAACAATGGAATCGCGGCCTTTACCGATATGCCGGGACATTGGGCGGATGACGCTGTAGCCAAGTGGCAGGCCCGGGGGATTGTTCAAGGATCGGGTAACGGCAAGTTTGAACCGAACCGTGAATTGACCCGGAGCGAATGGGTTGCGTTGGTTAACCGGACGTTTCAGCTCCAGAAGCAGGGGGACGCTGCATTCTCCGATGTAAAAAGCGGCGATTGGTTTGCGGATGATGTGCTGGCCGCACAAGCATCCGGCTATATCCAGGGGTTCGAGGACGGCTCCTTCAAACCGGGCGCTCCTTTAACCCGGGAGCAGGCTGCCGTTACGCTCACCAAGCTGTTGAAGCTCCAAGTCGAGGATCAAGCAGCTGAAGCGTTCAAAGACGAAGCAGCGCTTGGAGGTTGGAGCAAGCAAAGCGTGTATGCGGCCGTGAATCAAGGGATCATCAAAGGATATGAGGACCACACTTTCCGTCCGGATACGGCGCTGACCCGCGCCGAAGCGGTCACGCTGTTGGATCGGGCTGCACAGGTTAACGGTTCCTGGTACGGTGAAGCTGGAGTATACGGTCCGGAAATCGCGGAACAGCTTGACAAGCAGCCAGGGAACGTCATCGTCAATGCCGCTGGCGTCACGCTGCGCAACATGGATATTGCCGGTGACCTCATCATCGGAAAAGGCGTAGGCGAAGGAGACGTGACGCTCTCCAATGTGACGGTACATGGCAACACTTACGTCTATGGCGGCGGAGAACACAGTATTCATCTCGAAAATTCCGTACTGGTCAATATTATCGTCAACAAACAGGACGGAAGCGTCCGCTTGGTGGCGAAGGGAAGCACAGCGATTCAAGAAGTCGTCGTTCAGACGGGAGCGAACCTGGAGACGGAAAAAGGCGTTCATGTCAGCAAGGTATCTCTCTCCAAGGAATTGCCGGCCAATTCCCAAATCCGTCTGGCCGGGTATTTTGATACCGTAAACGTGGAGGCTTACAGCCTCGCTATCGATATTCCGGAAGGCGCCATCGGGGAAATGAACGTCGCTCCGGATGCGAATGGGGTTGCGGTCGATACCGGAGAAAAAGCGACGATCGAGTCGATTATTCTGAATGCTGTCGCCAAAATTACGGGGCTAGGCACGATTCAAAATGCTACGGTCAATGCAGCGGGAAGCTCTTTTGACAAGGCGCCGGCGCAGGTTAAAGTCGGTGAGCAGGTAGCGGGCGATGCCGCAATCACGATCGGCGGCAAGGAAATGAAGGCGGAGGAAGCAGCGAAGCAAACAAGCACGACTTCGGCATCCTCAGGTACGCCAAGCAGTGGTACGCCGGGCGGCGGAAGCTCCTCGGGGTCGGGCGGCAGCAATTCCGGCAGTACCGGCGGAGGCGGCAGTAGCGGCAACAACGGCGGTAACGTTCCGTCCGATCCATCCGGGCGGCCAAGTTTGAGTTTGGAAAGGGAAGCCGTTTCCGTCGGTGAAGCGGTTTACTTTACAAGCAGCCAGAACGGGACGGCATATCTTGCAAGCGCGGATATCGCCTATTATCAACTGCCGACGTTGCAGCTTGCAGTAGAAAGCGGCGAGGCCCTGAAACTCGAAGTGCAAGCAGGAAAGCGGAGTTATTTTGATACCACTTTGTTAAATAATGTAGGTTTCCCGCGCAACTACGAATTCAACATCGCCGTTTACAACGGTAGCGGAAGTTATGGCGCGGAAGAGCTTGTCATTCTGGATGAGAGCGAAAGCTTGACGGAGAACCCGGTGCTGACCCATTACGGAACGGATCCGGAATATTTTTCGATGGATTATAACCGGCTCCTTCAGTTGGCTCCCGGCCAAACGACTGAAGCAATCGTCGAGCTAGCCTTGAACGGAACGGATACCTTCGAGCCGTTTACAGCTTCCTTAGGTACGGTAGAGGTAAGAAATAACCGGGTCATCATTCGTCCGGCTCAGTCCCGTCTAGGAAAAGACTTTAAATTCCGCCTGCTCGCCGGCTCAGTGGTCACCTCCGACGGTCAGAGCAATGTGGAGTACGGAACGGGACCGATCGATTCATTTGTTAAAATCACGCTCTTGTCCCATGGCGGCGGATATTCCGCTACCGTTAAAGCGGGAGAAGAAATCCAATTTTCCGTGGAAGATGCGGCAACTATTTACCTGATCCCTAGTATGTTATCCGGATCGCAGGATACCTTCGATAAGAAGGTCGACGAAGGCTTCGGGAAAAAGGTTGAAATCACGGAGGCTCAGATAGGGCAGCCTGTCACGATCTCAACGGCGGATTTGTCGCCGGGCGATTATTCCCTGCATGTATGGGGCGGACATTCGATAAGCGTTAAATTGACGGAGTAGCATCGTAGGTAGGAGTAGAAGACAGATGAGCGGCTAAAAAGCATTGCTCGTCTGTCTCTTTTTTTGCCTAGGCTGTGTTATAATAACCCCATTATGAAGCTCGAAAACGTGGAAAGGAAGAACTTATCCATGAAAATCCGTAAAGCGATTATACCTGCCGCCGGTCTAGGGACCCGCTTTCTTCCAGCCACGAAGGCCATGCCCAAGGAAATGCTGCCGATCGTGGACAAGCCGACGATCCAGTATATTGTGGAGGAGGCCGTTGCTTCCGGCATCGAGGACATCATTATCGTTACAGGGAAAGGAAAGCGTGCAATCGAGGATCATTTTGACAGCTCTTTTGAACTTGAACAAAATTTATCCGAAAAAGGCAAATGGGAGCTGCTGAACGAGGTTCGCAGATCATCCGAGATGGCGGACATCCATTACATCCGGCAAAAAGAGCCGAAGGGTCTGGGCCATG
Organism: Paenibacillus salivarius; assembly: GCF_051307165.1. NCBI lineage: Bacteria > Bacillati > Bacillota > Bacilli > Caryophanales > Paenibacillaceae > Paenibacillus > Paenibacillus salivarius. The sequence continues at coordinate 4,981,630 of NZ_CP195592.1, read as the reverse complement.
CAATTTGGTGTGCCCGGAAATTTATCGGCAATGAGCCATTCGCTGTCTTGCTGGGTGATGATATTGTGGAATCCGAAGTACCGTGCCTGAAGCAGATGATCGACGTGTACAACTTTCAAAAGGCTTCTATCGTAGGCGTCCAACCTGTTCCGAGGGAGGAAGTGTCCCGTTATGGGATCGTGGAAGGGAATGAGATCGGGGAGCGTACATACCAGGCTATCCAGCTAGTTGAGAAACCGCCTGCCGATAAAGCGCCGTCCAATCTGGCCATCATGGGCAGATACATTCTTACGCCGGCGATTTTTGATATCCTTGATGAACAGCACGAGGGCGTGAACGGAGAAATCCAACTCACCGATGCCATCTCCAGACTCAAGGAAACGGAGCGGATCGTCGCTTACCATTTTGAGGGACACCGGCATGACGTCGGGGAGAAGCGTGGGTTCATCGAGACAACCATTCACTACGCATTGCAAAGGCCGGAACTCCGGGAAGACTTGTTGAATTATATGGCGAATATACTGAAAGATCATAAAATCGGTCTCTCCTGATGGAGAAGCCGATTTTTTAGTATGGAAGTCCGTGGAAACCTGTACTAAATTCCTATTTTAACCAATGGAATATTTATGTAAAATAGTTCAAATTGGGTGTGGTTTACAAGTAGGGAGGTATTTGGTTGCAAAAAACGGACACCGGGAAAATCGAGCAATTGTCTCATAACCTCAATCGTTTCAGGCAGTCGATGGAGTACTCCGTGACCGGCCTCGCCAAAGAGCTAAGCCGCTTGATCAGCAATGTGGAGTCATCCTATCCCGAGCCTGCTGTTCGGGAAGCCGTGCGGCATGTGACCATGCAGCTTGGTGAAATCATGAAATTGGCGGAGCATGTGGATGACCGACTTCGAGACAAGGTGAGTGCGCTTAATTTTGCTGCAGGTCAGTACTTGCAGACGGAGCAGAAAATTTTGACGCTCGCTCAAGCAAAAAAGGAACCCGTTTTCAAATGGAAAACATCCGCTACGGATTGGATGAGTCGTTTCAACAACAACTTGTGGAATAACGTCACCGAAGATCCAGGTTCTCAGCTGTCCCCGCTTCAAATCTTGAAGGGCGTATTGTTGGAAGCCAAGGACATCACTCTGGAAAGCCGCTTGTCATCGGTGAAAGAAGATGAGCGAATAGCGTCCTTGCTGCAAATGCTGGATTACGGTTCTCCTGAAGCCCAGCAGTGGTCAAGGGAGGAATTGGAGAAGATCGCCCGCGCTTTCGAAGGTATTGCCCGAAGTCAGTCGGCTTACCGGATTTACGACATCTACAATAACGATAAGTACAAGGAATACATACATAATTTAGCTAACCGACAGAGGGATATACTGGCCGATTTAGGCGTATCTGAGGAGTGGTTTAAGGAAGGACTGAGCTTGTCCGCTTTTTACAAAGGCTCTCCTCTAGACGCCTGCGAGTATAATCCGCTAAAAACGGACTTCTCCCGTATGCCTGAAGAGAGCGAGCTAAGGTTCATGATCGCGGTCGGATTGTTCAACCCGACGTATCTTCTTTGGGCGATATCAAGCTACGATCAAATTGAAGCGGCCGTCCGTAAGGCGGCGGAGCAGCGCAAGCAATTGGAGAAACTGCTGGACGAATACAACCGATCGGCGTCTACCGAAGATATTCGGAAAATGCAGCAATATTTGAAAGATATGAATTTGTACCAGGGCGAGGTCACGGGAACATATAACCAGGAGTTCCTGGTTGCTGTTGCGGGGTATCAGCATATCGCAAATTCGGTAAGTTCCGTTGCGGCGGTCCGGCGGGACCTGTTTAAATTGGATGCATACCAATTCGAAGTGGACGGAAAGATTACAAAGGAATTGCTGGATTTGGCAGCTGCAGAAAGAGGACTAGGGATTAAAAACAACCCGGATCTGAAAACCGGAGGACTTATAACCTCCATTACCCTGGTAGGCGTAGGCGATGGCGTCGTCAGCCAGCTTTGGGACGATACCCGGGACTTGGTGGAGTTGGTGAACGGCGCCAACCCGGCGTCCATCAAATTCTGGACAGAAACCATCCCGGCATATTACGATTTTGGCAAGGCGGTTACAAACGGCGATATTACCTTTGATGAAGTCAAAAACATTATCGGTGAGGCCGCTGCCGCGGAATTTGTCGTTCCCTTCCAGGAAATCGAAAAACTTTCCGGTAAAGTATTCAGCGGTAAAGCTACTTACGAGGAGAGTCAACGATACGGGCGGGCGCTGGCCAAAGCGGTTCAAGTCGTCTCTCTCGTCACCGCGGCCGCCAAGGCCGGAGCTAAAGTATCAGCAAAAGCTTCCAAGCAAATTAGCGAAGCCATGTCCAAACTGGGCGATGAGTTGACTACCCCATCCGTTCTGACCACACCTGAAGGAGTTAAGGTGCCTGTTACAGGAACCCAGAACGGCGGCGATTTGGTTGTCCCGAGGACCCCGGCGCAGGAGAATTTTCTTAGGTTTCAGCGGGAGGGGGAGGTTGGGGGGACGGGACAAGCTCCTAAAAGATTTGGGGAGCCTCCTGTTAAAGTAAAACTGAAAATTGATGTAGCGACAGAAAAAAAGGCAGAAATGATAAGGGCAAATGGATTGGATAATATAGAGGAATTTGCTAAAAACACAGGCCTTAGTATTGAAGAATCTAAAAATCTAAAATCCCATATGTTTTTAAATGAATATGAATTGTGTCATTATGATCAACAAGGGCTTTATTATTATAAATCAAGACTCACCCCTGACTCAGAAGTTGTATATGCATTTACTAAAGCGCAAACTGGAGAATTAACTCCTCAAGGTAAGGAATGGTTCAAACAGCTAGCAGCACATGAATTAGCTGAAAAAAAACTAATGGAGGGTGGCCTAAGCTACCGACATCCCGACTCATGGGATGGAACGAAATTTACGAATGTTCCACCTGGCGCTCATGACTTGGCACCTAAGCAACCCGATTTTGGCTCATTCCCAGGGTATGAGGAAAATGTCGCTAAGTTTTATAATCTTAAATGGAGTGAACTGTATGATTGATTTCTTGGAAAAGGCAATAACACGTATCTCAAAAATTTCTTGGGGTACTTCTGAAACAAAAAAGAAATCCAGCGAACTTTTAATAGCCGAGTATTTGAGGAGAAGCTCACTGTTTTTGGAGGGGTACTCCATTGATTCGGGACCTTTCTTTAGTCCTGCAAAAGTGTTGGGTTCTAATCTGGATTTAGAGGATATTATCACTAGTATTTTTTCTGAAACAGGTAAACCAAATCTATTATGTAAAACAATATGTTTACGTTATCTTGAATGGGTCTCTTTAGTTGGGGAAGGAAAAATAATTAATGGTGAATATCAAGATATTTATGAGCCATTGATTAAGTATTTTGAAAGGGGGGGGACTCTTAGACTTGATCAGGGTATCTATTTGGACTATGGTTTCGGTGCATTTCCTATAGATAATTGGCGTGAACGATATTCAAAATTACATGCTGTTGATATTTCAGACGAAAATTTAGATAGCGTTGATAAAAGAGAGTAAATGAAATGTCAATTTTTATGTTTACAATCCTAACAATACGATCGTACAATACCACCAGCAATACCACAATGCAAGCTAGCCACTCGTGTTGTGGTATTTTTTTATCCTCTGATATGAATGCTGGTAGATGAAATAGATTCCACCCAGTGTCGAAAGATGTGTCAAACGGCAGTGAATGAAGGGATAGGTTAAAGTGGCATCTTTTCAATGCAAATGTGGATATGTACTATCAAATAGTCAAGCACCAGATGATGTAACTATTTGGGCTTATACGGATCGTGAGTGGGATGAGATTACAACTGGAATTACAGAAATTAAGGATTTACCTAACCCAAGAAACAGTGTATGGCGTTGTCCAAATTGTGAAACCATTTATGTATTCGATGAACAAAACAAATTGAAAAAAAGATATATTCTTGATTCGGAATTGTAGTTGTTTGCTCGCCGCTATAGGGCACAATTAAGTCGGACCAATGAAAACAAGTTAACCTATTTTCCAGATACGCCTGTTAAGTTGGAGTTGTAACTATTTTGGGTTAGTCGAAAGAAAAAAATCGGCCTCTCCTGACTGAGAAGCCGATTTTATTTAGGATTAGAATGTCAAATCCGCAAGCTGATCAATCGATGCTTTTTCGTTCGGATCAATTTGAATCAGTTGATCATAAACCGCCTGATCGGCTTGGCCTGCTTTCTGTAAGGCTGCCAAATACCAACGGGCGATCTCCCGGTTGGTCGGATCATTTAGATCCGGGCCGAGTCCTTGTTTGAAAATAGCTGCAGCCTCAGCAGGCTTGTTCAACATAAACTGCATTTTTCCAGCATGAAGCGCCATCGGTTGAGTCACCGCAAACGGGTTCCCTTGCAATTGCCCCTCAGGAAGCGTCTTTAAATGTTCTACACCGCGAACGACATGGTCGTAAGCTTGCAGGCCAGTGAAGAAGTACTTCTCCATCTGTTCCTTTGCTCCGCTGCCAAGCGATTCGTAACCGATGTCGTACGATTGAACAATCAGCTTCTCGTACCAGTTTTGGTCGTACGCGTAACGGTCGGCGTTATCCTTCAAGACATCGTAAGCCTTTTCCCGTTCTCCTTTGAGCTGATACAGTGCAATGAGCTGGTTGTATATATTTTTGTTATACGCATCTTTCTTGGCTGCATCCGTCAATAGCTTCAGATTTTCATTATAGAAGCTTTCGTTTTGAGTTTGTTCATATGCGGCTCTGAGCAGAACGTTATAGTTCAGAATCGCATCCGGTTGAGTACTGCGTTTATCCAATGCCTTAACAAACGGAGCCTGAATGACTTGGAAGTCACCGCTGGTAGCCATGGCTTCTTGCCCCTCAAGTGCTGCATTGTTGGCCTGAATATAACGGATTGCCGTAAAAATCAATACCAGAGAACCGATCACCGCGACCGCGCTGTATAGAAGCCGGAAGCCGGATGCCTTCATAGCGAACCGTTTGACCGGCTGATCCTCCATCGCTGCGGCCATACCGCCAAGACCCAGGAATACGAGGAGGCCGATAAACACGTAACTCATGTTAAAATCCATCAAACTATGGATCAGAATCGAAAGTACGATAATGAAATAGATAAAATACGAATTGCGCTTCTCCTCATCGGAACGGATAAACCCGCGAATATACTTGTAAAAAATAAATCCAAGGAAAGCGACGAGAACAAGGAAGCCAAGAATCCCGACTTCAACCAGATATTGCATGATAAAACTGTGTGCCTGACGGCTGGTGTAAGGGTTGTTTTGATACTTTTCGTAAAAAGCAGCCCATGCTCCTCCGCCTGCACCAAATACCGGATAATCCTTGAGAACCTTCACGGCATCTTTGTAGAATGTCAGACGTTCGAGCACACTGTGCTGCTGCATATTGATATTTTCCAGGCGCGCACCGATGTTCCCCGGCAGGACGTGCTTGAGATTCGTTCCCAACAGGAGCACTACCAGGATGATGACGACAACTACCGAAACGAGCGGCAGCCAAAGGTTAGCCAGTTTCTTGGCCGCCCAGCCTTCGGTACGGCGTTCCAGCCATGGGGCAACAAAACGTTGGATCAACACCGCGAGCAAGGCGAGAACAATGGAGGCTCCGAGCACATAGCCCCAACCCTTGGCGGGATCTCCGATTTGGCCGAGATGGAATTGCTGTCCCAGATTGGTAACCGGCTTCGCAATGGCCAGCGTCGCTACACCGGAAATGAGGCAGTATACAATCCATAAAATTTGTTTTGCAGGTTTGATAAACAACAACAAGATGATGAAGACTACAGGCAGGAACACAAGCCCGCCGCGCGATAAAGTCAGCAGAATCGACAAAATCATCGGAACAAGCATGAAAGCATGGATCGCCTGACTGTACCATTTTGTCGAACGTGTAATCGCAAATATCGCTACAAACAGGAATGCCATCAAAAATGCCGCATACGTATTCGGATACTGGAACACGGAAGCCAAACGCGGACCATTGGAGTCAATCCAGACGGCTTGATTATACTGTCCGTTAATAACGGTTTTGGTAAACCAGCCGACGACGGCGGAAGCGGTCTTGCCTTGGCCCAGCCAGTTCAACAGACCGAACATGACAACGATATAAGCCACCGTGATCACAGAAGTTTCAATAATCTTATTCGCTTGCCGGTTTTGAAGCAGATACAGCCCGATAACAAACAGGATTGCATAGAGGCACTGAATCAAAACGGCATTTGTCGCAAAATACTGGCTAGCCGCAGAAATCAAGCCGAGTAAATAGGTAACTGGAATTAACAGTACCCAGACGGCCAGCCAGTCCCGCTGGTCTTCAAGCTTTATTCGCTTAAAGAATGCCGCCACCCAGGCAAGCATCAATATCGAAACTACTAATACCGCCCAATAGATAGGCTTCTCGAAATTCATCACAAGACCATTAAACAATCCGGCCTGGAATGGTGCCCATACCAGAAACAAAATCAATCCTACGACTAACACCCACAACGCCGTCGGGAAATTTTCCCTCGTCCTCGACGCTGTGGCTTTTTTCCCGTATACTGGATTCGACACGTTTTTATCTCCTTTGCGTTTGATACGTGAATTATTTTAGCATAGGTTCTATGAATAAGCATAATCCAACTTGCTATCTATAACTTATTATCTATATTAAAACTTTCTGTACTGAATAATAATTATTCAACCATAGCTTTTATTGATAGGGGTACGTAAAAAATGAAGTTTAAAAAAATCGCTTATATTTTACTTGGGCTAGTATTTTTGGTTCTATATTTTAATATGTTTTCTCAATATCAAAAAAGTGAATCGAATCTCGCTTTTGAATTCCAGCTGAAATCTGACCATCCAGATGAATATCAGCTTTTTTATGTTACAAAAGAAGATCAGGACTGGGCGGAGGAATATTCTCTACACAAACCTTACGATCAGCCGGGAACATGGCAGAAAATTAAATTCAAAATACCCGATAATGTATATTCACTTAGATTAGATTTAGGAAATCAGAAAGCAAAGATCGATATTAAAAATGTAAGCTTAGTGGGAAGTTCTAAGGTAAACATTTCCTTGGGTGAAGTTACTAAACAAAAGCAACATGTTGAATTATTGAATCACGGGGAAAAGCAGCCGTTAGAGATACAGGCAATTGATGTTGACCCTTACCTAGTGTTAGATATTGAGTTGTATCGTGACATAGCAATGAGCAGAATGAGCAATTTTAGCATATTACTTGTCTCTTTTTTGAGTGTGCTAGCTACTATTATGAGCTTATATATTATTAAGTCTATAAAGAATATATATATATATTTAAAAGAGATATGTAAAGGCAGAAAGTTAATTGTTAGTTTAGCGAAAAATGATTTTAAAACGAAGTATGCATCTTCATATTTGGGTATCGTATGGGGCTTTATACAACCGTTACTTACTATTGTAACTTACTGGTTTGTTTTTCAGGTAGGGTTGCGAAGCGGTAGTGTCGCTGATGTTCCGTTTATACTCTGGTTTATCGTTGCGATTATTCCCTGGTTTTTCTTTTCGGAAGGACTATCAAGCGCAACGAATGTATATGCAGAGTATAGTTATCTAGTAAAAAAGGTTGTCTTCAAGATTGAGCTATTACCCATTGTTAAGATCGCATCTGCATTGTTCGTACATCTATTTTTTATTGTGTTTATATTTATTATTTACTCTGTCTATGGATACTATCCTAGTATTTTTAATTTGCAGCTACTTTATTATTTGGTTTGTACTATTGTCCTTACCTTATCAATCTCAGTAATTACATCTGCTATTGTGCTCTTCTTTAAGGATTTGAATCAAATTATAATTATTGTTTTGCAAATTGGCTTTTGGTTTACGCCTATTGGATGGTCATACACTATGATCTCGGATTCGTGGAGTTTAACTTTTAAATTGAACCCAATGTTCTATATTATAGAAGGGTATAGGGATACATTTATTGGTAACGTTCCTTTCTGGAACCATCCGTACTATACATTCTATTTTTGGATGTTCTGCTTAGCGGCACTTGTTATAGGAGTCAATAGTTTTAAAAAGTTAAAGCCTCATTTTGCTGATGTAATATAAGAGGTAAAAGGTGGAGTAAAGTTTGGAAGATATAATTGAAATTCATAATGTGGTTAAAACTTACAAATTATATGAAAAACCAATAGATAGGCTTAAAGAAGCACTTTCTCCAACCCATAAAGTATATCATAAAGATTTTATAGCACTTGATGGCATTTCCTTTAGTATTAAAAAAGGTGATGCGCTTGGAATTCTAGGGAAAAATGGGTCCGGAAAGTCTACTTTATTAAAACTGATAACAGGTGTCCTATCTCCTACTAGCGGGACGATTCAAGTTAATGGGAAAATATCTGCTATTTTGGAATTAGGCGCAGGGTTTAATGCGGAATATACCGGAAAAGAAAATATTTATTTAAATGGTCTTATGATGGGACTTTCTCGTGCAGAAATCGAAGAGAAAATGGACGATATTATTAATTTTGCCGATATTGGAGATTTTATCGAGCAACCGGTTAAAATTTACTCCAGTGGTATGTTTGCTAGACTTGCTTTTGCCGTATCTATTAATGTTGAACCGGATATACTGATTGTAGATGAAGCACTTGCGGTGGGGGATGTGAGATTTCAAACAAAATGTATCGATAAAATGAAGGAATTAAAAAATAATGGTACAACGATTCTTTTCGTATCCCATGCAACGGAACAGGTAAAGAGATTTTGCAATAAAGCCATATGGCTTAAGGACGGTGAAATACAAGCAATTGGAGAATCATCCGAAGTTGCAGATTTGTATGAAGACTTCATGAAGTATAACTCCGAGCAAAAGTTGAATGAAGAGCATCATAATGCCATAGGGGATCCGAGTATCGTACAGCCGGTGGATATTGTTAAACCAGAGAATCCTGATATTTTAACAACAGTTACCTCCGTTCAACTTAACAAATCAAACTACCAGACCTTTGATGAACTTGAAGTTGAGATTGAATATGAAGTGTATGAGGATATTATTGATGATTTATTATTAGGGGTTGCAATTTATACACCGGATCGGGAATATATATTTGGACCCAATACACATTTGGAGAAGATTGATATTCCGAATAAGTTTGGAAGGCATCGAGTAAAATATATTATTCCTAGGATGCCTTTGCTCAGTGGAACGTATTGTATTGATGTCGGTTTGTTTAATAATGAGGGGATTGTGTGTCTGCACTACAGAGAAAACGTTGTAGATTTTAATATAACGAATAAGTACTTTTCTGAAGGTATTGTATATATGACGCATAGATGGGAAGTGTTAAAATGAACCGTATCCCTTTTGATCAATTTCAGAGGTATAATAATGTACAGAAAATTATAAATGATTTGAGAATTCGAGACGAAAAATTAAAGATATTAGAGGTTGGTGCAAACGAGCATCAGAATTTGGAAAAGTTTCTTCCTACGGATGTTATCACATATTTGGATATAAACCTTCCAGAAGAATTACGGACTAATCCTAAATATATCCTTGGTGATGCAACACAAATGGAGTTTGAAGATAACACATATGATATTGTTGTAGCATTAGATGTGTTTGAACATATTCCTGCAGATAAGAGAAAAAAATTCATAGATGAGTTAAGCAGAGTCAGCTCGCGATATTTTGTTATTACAGCACCATTTTCTTCTGACCAAGTCAAAGAGGCTGAACATAGATTAGAGACACTATACTTCAATCTATTTAAGGAAAGATTTATTTGGCTTGAGGAGCATGCAACTAACGGCCTTCCTGATTTATCGGAAATTGAGGAGTACTTAACTCTAAATCAGAGGAAATTCAAAGTAATTCCCCATGGAAGTATTGATATATGGGAAAAAATTATGGGGATACATTTCTTTGCAGCCAAGAACCCTGAGTTAATTAATTATAGGGAAGAGATTGATTTGTATTATAACTCCCATATATTTGACTATGACTATACTGATAATTCCTATAGGAAAATAATAATTGGTTCTGAAAACCTGGAATTAGATTTAGATATGGTGGAAAGTAAAATAAATACAGGTATTCCAGAATCCTTAATAAATAAATTAGAAGAACTGGAACGGGGATTTTTTGAACTTCTGACATACAAAAACATGGAGTCTACGAAACAAATTCTTATTCAAAATAAATTTGATTTAAGTAATCAATTATCCAATATTACTGAAAAAGAACAAAGAACCTCCGATTGGGTTCAGATTTATATTGACACGGGGAGTGGTTATTCTGAGGAGAATAGCCTCAAGGTTAAGATGTGTGATCATAATAGCTCAAACTATTTGTTTAATTTAACCTCTTTTGGCGATATTGCATCTGTGAGAATTGATCCATCTAGGTATTCAGGTGTTTTTAGAGTAAGAAATATAAAAGTTGACGGAACAATATCTAAAGCTAATATACAGGGGAATTACGTTTTAGAGTTGAATAATGAAATATATGCCTTTGATAAGGATGACCCCTGTATTCTTATTAACTTTGATAACAAGGAAAAGATATCATGCTTTGAATTTGAGAGCGAACGGATAAACGATGTACTGCTAGTTAATGAGCTAAAAAGCTTGCGTAAGAATTATTATAGTATTTTAGAAGAAGTAAATAAAACCAAAGAACTTAACGACAGCTTGAAGCAAGAAATTAATGAGATGAATAATTGTTTATATGAAATGAAAAGTCAGGAAGCGGAATTAAGAAATCAAATCAAGGATAAAGATTCATTTCTGTTAATGCAAGAAAACGATATTCAAATATTAAAGGAAAAACTAACTCGAGAAGAAGAAAGAAATCAGTATTTATCTATGAAAGAAAAGCAACTAGGTGAAGAGCTATTAAATATAAAAACTTCGAAATCATGGAGGATTATAAACAAAGTAAAATCGATAATCAATAGATAGGCTTTTACAAAGTAATTATTAGAAAAGAGGGATTTAGTTTGTCAGCTAGAAATGTTTGGAGAAAAATAAAAACAACTATAGCGGGGATATTAAATTTAACTTCTAATCTCGAGTTAGACGCTATTTCCGACTTGAAAAACGAAAATGGAAGGTGGATTTCATTAGGTTCGGACCCCGCCTTTTTATTAAAAGGAAATTTCTATAATGGTTGGAATGAGATAAGCTGGTATTCCGAATCAGACGAATATATACCTTTGAAATTATATTGGGATAATGGAAGCGGCTTTTCCGAAAATAATAGTTTCGTTTTTGATTCTATCTCTAAAGGTATTGATGATCATAAAACAATCCTATATATTCCAGAGGATGCACTCAGACTAAGGCTTGATCCAGGAGAGAAGAAAACGGATTTTGTTTTCAGAAATCTTAAGTTTAAAAAAATCACAAAACTCAATATTTTATTCGGTGCATTAATTACATTTAATAGACAACGCGGATCGATTAAAGGTTTGATTAAAAAAAGTGTTCTTACAATTAAAGAAGAAGGGATAAAATCTCTTTGGTTAAAGGTAAAGAAAGTAAGGGGAATCAATAATAGTGATCTTATCGATAATTATTCGCTGTGGATTGCAAAGAATACTTTAAATGACCAACAAAGGTCAGAAATTTCTCGGCAGGCGATGAACTTCAGTTATAAACCACTAATTTCTGTTATACTGCCTGTTTACAATGTAGATGAAAAATGGCTAAGAAAGTGTATTGATTCGGTCAGAAATCAATTATATTCAAACTGGGAGTTGTGCATTTCTGATGATGCTTCTACGAAAGAGCATATTGCACGAGTATTAAATGAATACATGAATCTTGACCAAAGGATAAAGGTTGTTTTCAGGGAGAAAAATGGTCATATTTCTGAATCCTCAAATTCTTGCCTGGAAATTGCAAAAGGAGAGTTTATCGCATTATTAGATCATGATGATGAAATGACAGAAGATGCTTTATATGAAGTTGTGAAGCTACTAAATAGTCATCCTGAGGCTGATATGATCTACAGTGATGAGGACAAAATTGGTGTCGACGGGGTTAGACACTCTCCTTTCTTTAAACCAGATTGGTCTCCGGACTTGCATTTTACCCATATGTACACTTGTCACTTAGGGATATATAGAAAGTCGCTGGTGGATAAAGTCGGACGTTTCCGTAAAGGTGTAGAAGGTAGCCAAGACTTTGATTTAGCGTTAAGGATAACAGAAGAAACAAAACATATATTCCACATCCCTAAGGTGTTGTATCATTGGAGAACAATTCCTGAGTCTACGGCATCAGGGTCTGGAGCGAAAAATTATACCCATTATGCCGGGTTAACAGCTATGAAGGATGCAGTTAAGAGAAGAGGAATTGACGGTTGGATTGAAGAACTGGACGGATATGCAAATTTTTATAGGGTTCATTATAATCCTGTGGGAAATCCTCTGGTTAGTATAATAATACCAACTAAAGACAATTCAAGTTTATTGTCGAAATGTTTAATCTCTTTGGTTGAAGTTAGCAAATATCAAAATTATGAAGTAATTGTAGTAAATAATGGAAGCGTGGAAAAGGAGACCTTTCATCTTTTCGATTATTGGAGCAACAAATTGAATGAAAGATTTAAAGTGATTCATATTGATTCTCCATTTAATTACTCAGCTTTAAACAATGAAGCAGTCAAGCATTCTAATGGAGATCTTCTTCTATTTCTTAATAATGATATTGAGGTGATAGAGGAAAATTGGCTTGACGATATGATTGGCGCAGCTCAGAGAAAAGAGATCGGGGCCGTAGGCGCATATTTGATGTATCCTGATAAAACAGTACAACATTCGGGTTTAACATTGGGTTTGGGGGTCCAGAGAGCCGCTGGAGATGGACACCACAATCGTCCTATTCATGATCCTGGTTATTTTGGAGCTCTTATTTCTGTTAAAAATGTATCCGCAGTCACAGCAGCATGTCTTATGGTGAGAAAAGGTGTATTTGAAGAAGCAGGAGGCTTTGATGAGCAACTTTCTGTTGCTTATAACGATGTGGATCTTTGTCTTTCTATTAGAAAACAAGGTTATCTAAATATTTGGCTCCCATATGTGAAGTTGATACATCATGAATCAAAATCAAGAGGTTATGACAATACTAGTGAAAAATTGGATAGACTCAACAAGGAAGCACATCTTCTTAAAGAAAAGTGGGGAGAGATACTTACTAACGATATTTACTATAATCCTAATCTCTCACTTGATAGTGGGTATGCGATTAAGATTTAGGTAGTACAAAGAAAATATCAATGGAAAGTTTACTATTTTCGAATGGTAAAAGCATTTGAGAAGAAATACAATTGATTAACCGAGAATTGTGTTCTGAAAAAGGGATCATTACAAGTTGTAAGTGAAATTTGAATGATATTCTCGCGGTTTTCCCAAAGGATGATCTCTGTTCAGCTTGGAATCAAATGCTTCATCTGAGTTTTTAAAACCGGGTTGAAATGAAATGAACGTGACGATTACTACGTGCGAATTACCATGGTTTTTGGTAAATCCCTTTTATTAGGGGCGGGAACCTTAGTTTCTCGTTGAAAGGTAATGTGTCCTCATTTGTTTTCAAGAGCGAAAATGTTCTATCTAACCAAACACTACCATATTTAGGTGATATTTTCCAAGAATATAGTAATTTAATTATTTACCTAATTCTTAATCAAACATACAAGGGGTTACGAAAAGCTCATGATAAAAAGGTTGAAAATAGAACATACGTTTTTATTTATATCATTAATCTTTGGAGTGTTATGGACTTTTATTCTACCTCCATTTCAATCTCCAGATGAAACTGTACACTTTTTTCGGGCGTATATAACATCTAACGGTGATCTTCAGTGCGTTAACAACAATGGATCCAATGCGGGAGGGTATCTCCCGACTAGTATGGGTGAATTTTTAAATAAACTTAAAGCAGAAAATATTAGTTTTCATCCAGAAAAAAAACAAAATTTAGGCACTTTGAAGGATTCTTTAGAATATTTTCCGAACAAGGAAAAAGAATTTATCGAGTTTCCAGGAAGTTGTGCATATAGTCCGGTGCCATATATACCACAGTCGATTGGTATTTTACTTGCTAAATTAGTGGGAATGCCGTGGTTGGTAACTTTGTATGCAGGAAGAATCTTTAACCTTATGGCATACATAGTCATTTCTTATTTTGCAATTAAGTTGTCTCCAGTCCTAAAGAGAGCTTTGTTCTTATTATTGTTAATGCCCATGAGTCTACATCAAGCGGGATCATTAAGTGCTGATGCCTTAACAATCTCAATATGTTTATTTTACGTGGCGTATATTTTGTATCTCAGGTATAAAGAAGGGGCTATTAATAAAAAAGAGAATACTTTGTTAGTGGTATTATCGGCTTTGCTAGGTTTGTTAAAAATCACATATTTCCCCTTGGCACTTCTATTCTTACTTTTACCAAAAACTAAATATAAGACAACAAAGACATATTATTTGTATCTCATTATAGTAGTGATTAGTAGTTTTATATTTGCTGGTTTCTGGATGTTGTTGACAAGAAAAATTAATTTGGTTTTTCCTGTTGATCCTGTGGAACAGTTGAAGATTATTCTGAACGCTCCATTCGATTATTTCATACTACTAATAAAGAGTTTCTTCTATAATAATAGTTTATATACACAATTTTTTGGTGTGTTTGGATGGTTAGATACTCCGTTACCAGTAGTATTTAGTTACGTTTTTTATGCAATATTACTTCTAGTAATTATCTTAGACTCCATTAAAGATAAATTAGAAGTATCTGCTGTTAATATACGAATTGGCATTTACCTACTAGTATTGTTTATAGGATGCGTGTTTATTATTGAGTCAGCGTTGTTTTTGAACTGGCCACAACCCAGTCAAGATTTTATTAACGGTGTTCAAGGAAGATATTTCATCCCAATAATAATGCTGTTTATAGTATCAATATATTTTTTATATCCACTTATTAGAAAGTATTCTAGATTGGTTATCGTTATCTTTATAAGTTGTATTTTGTTGTCTAGTAGTTACTGTCTTATTCAAAGATATTATTATTTTGGGCCAGAATATAATCTTCTAGAAACCTATGAAAACAAACATATTGTCGATGGTATACAGAGTGATACATCCTTTGAGCAGAGTTTTACTTCGGATAAAAATAATCTTAAAGGTGTAAATATTTATTTTTCTACTTATCAAAGAGAGATTAACACAGATTATGTGTTCTTCTTGTTGGATCATAACAAAGAAATTGTGCGCAGAATTCCTTTAGATGTAAAAAGTATTAATGATAATCAATTTTTCCCTATTGAATTTAAGCCAGTAGAAAACTCAAAAGGCAAACAGTATTACTTTACTGTTAAAGCCGAAGGTGAAGTTGAAAATCCTATGACTATTCAAATTGCTGACAAAAATATATATCATGATGGTGTACTGGTGCTTAATAATGAAACCAGAGACGATGACCTTGTTTTTAGATTGATATACTAAAAAGGATGGATTAGGAGATTGATGATGAGAATTTTGGTCATTATCCCTGCTTTTAATGAAGAAGGCAATTTAGGGACGCTAATTGAAAAGTTTCGAGATATTAATGTTGATATACTTGTAATCAATGATTGTTCGTCGGATCGAACGGCTGAGGTATGCGAAAGATATGGCATAAAGCACATTGATTTGCCGTGTAATTTGGGGATTGGAGGAGCAGTACAAACAGGATATAAATACGCGGCTAATAACAATTACGACATAGCCATTCAAATTGATGGAGATGGGCAACATAATCCACATTATATTAATGAGTTAATAGACCCTATAATAAATGAACAAGCGGATATGGTTATTGGTTCAAGATATATTGCTAAAGAGGGATTTCAATCTAGCTTTATTCGAAGAGTAGGGATTAAACATTTTACACGACTTATTAAATTATTGCTAAAACAAAATATTACTGATCCTACCTCAGGCTTCCGTGCATGCAATAGAAGAGTGATACAATTTTTCTCGGAAAAATATCCTACAGATTATCCAGAACCAGAAACAATAGTAACATTGTTAAGGAATGAACTGAAAGTAGTTGAGGTTCCGGTTATTATGAATAGTAGGGAAAATGGTGTTTCTTCAATAAATAAGATAAAAGCTGTTTATTATATGATAAAAGTCTCTTTAGCTATATTGATTGACTACTTTAGGGAAAACAATAAGGAGATCTTTCAAAAAATATGATTCCGATCAATTTGCAAGTGTTACTGATTGTTATTATTATGGGATTGTTATATTTTCTTGTTAATAATATCAGGAAATATAAATTAGAATTGAAATATGCATTGCTTTGGATCATTATGATTGTAGTAACTCTTATACTCGCTATTTATCCTAGGTTACTATATTACATTTCTAATAATATATTTATTGAAACACCAGTTAATGCTCTTTACTTAGTTTCTTTTATTATCGTATTTATCATACTTTATAATTTCACCGTTGTTATTTCTAAATTAACGAATCAGACTAAGCGATTAACCCAAGAAATTGGATTACTTAAAAATGAAATTAAACAGAGGGATGAAAAAAATCAGAAACTTATTGAACATAATCAAGAAGGAGTCGACATTTAGTAAATTTATTAAGTATGGTTTAGTTGGAGTGCTAGGAACTTTAACACACACTTTGGTATTAACATTGTGTGTTGAATTTTTTGCATGTCCAGCCGTATTGGGAACTATTATTGGCTTTATTTTTTCATTGATTGTGTCCTTTAAGTTAAACACTAGCTGGACTTTTTCCAATGTTGCAGGTAGTAATTTGAATTTTGTTAAGTATGCTTTAACTTGTTCTATGGGATTGCTGATCAATGTAGTCATAATGTATGTTATAGTGGATATCTTCAAAATGTGGTACTTATTAGCCCAGTTTTCTTCAATTATTATAGTTCCTATATTTAACTTTACTCTGACTAAGAAATGGGTATTTAAAGACGTGAAAAAGATATAAAGAAGTATGTCATGAGGGGATTGCTTTGAAAGAGGACGGGGATTACACTATCCTCCTACATTTCCACAAAATCAAATAAAATACTTTACAGAACCCATTGGCAAAGTTATCATGCTCAGGCACTTGTTGTATTGGAATATTGAACCATCCCAATGGGCAACCGACTTACTGAAGAAGACGCAATCAATTGGCTGCAATGCTGGAGCAGCCTTCATGTAAAATGAATTCAAATTTGATTGATAAGGAGATATTAATATGAAGGGCATAATTCTAGCAGGTGGTACAGGTTCACGTCTCTATCCTTTGACCAAAGTAACGAATAAGCATCTATTGCCAGTAGGCAAGTATCCAATGATTTTTCATAGTGTGTTTAAGCTCAAACAGGCAGGTATTAAAGATATTCTTATCGTTACGGGTAAAGAGCACATGGGAGATGTAGTCAATCTCTTGGGTAGCGGTCGAGAGATGGGAGTGATGTTTACTTATAAAGTACAGGATGAGGCCGGTGGGATTGCCCAAGCTCTTGATTTAGCGGAGCACTTTGTTGGTGATGACCAAATGGTCGTTATCTTAGGAGATAACGTTTTTGCTGATGATATAACTCCGTATGTATCCAATTTCCAAAAACAAGAGAATGGAGCAAAAATATTAATTCAAAAGGTTCCTGATCCTAAGCGGTTTGGTGTACCGGAATTAGATGGAAATCGGATTGTTTCTATTGAAGAGAAGCCACAACAGCCGAAGTCCAATTATGCAGTTACAGGGATATATATGTTTGATCATAAGGTGTTTGAAATTGTTAAGACACTAAAGCCATCAGCACGCGGTGAATTAGAGATCACTGATGTAAATAATGCATATATTAAGAATGGTCAACTGACCTTTGATATACTTCAAGGTTGGTGGACGGATGCGGGTACACATGCTTCTTTGGCTCGTGCTAATGAAATGGCTAAAGACATAGTGTTTGGTGAAGAGTTTGGCAAACTCAAACTATAATCTACATTGAGAGTGAGGGTATTGGATTATGAAATTAACTCCTCTGAAATTGGAAGGTGCAGCTATTCTTGAACCGGTGGTTCATGGGGACCACCGGGGTTTTTTTATGGAAAGTTATAATGAGGAATTACTCCATAAACTCGGTATTCACTATAATTTTATTCAAGACAATCAATCCTTGTCCGCTGAACCGGGTGTCTTACGTGGATTGCACTACCAATTAAATCCGAAGGCTCAGACTAAGCTAGTCCGGGTATTAACCGGGGCAATCTATGACGTTATCTTGGACATCCGACGCAACTCCCCTACCTTCGGTCAATGGGTTGGGGTGATCCTGAGTGAATACAACAAGCGTCAACTGCTGGTGCCTAAAGGCTTTGCTCACGGCTTCTGCACATTAGTGCCGAATACTCAGGTACTCTATAAAGTAGATGAATACTACTCCCCGGAACATGATCGGGGAATACAATGGAATGACCCGGCTTTGAATATTGATTGGCCGGTAAATGAGCCGTTGCTTTCGGATAAGGATCGGAAGCATCCGACATTGGCGGAAGCAGAAATGAACTTTGACTGGGAGGACACACATTCATGAAATTACTCGTCACCGGCGGTGCCGGGTTTATCGGCAGTAACTTTGTATTATATATGCTTCAACAGCATCCGGATTACCAAATTATTAATGTGGACGCGCTGACCTACGCCGGGAACCTTGAAAACCTGAAATCGATCGAAAGCAATCCGAATCACACGTTCGTAAAGGCGGACATTAGGGACGCAAAAGCAATCGATGATTTGATCGGTCAGGGAGTTGACGTGGTCGTCAACTTTGCTGCCGAGTCCCATGTGGACCGCAGTATCCTTGAACCTGATATTTTTGTAAAGACAAATGTGCTCGGAACTCAGGTTTTGTTGGACGCTGCACGAAAGTATAACATCAAAAAGTTTGTTCAAGTTTCTACAGATGAAGTATACGGCACACTCGGGGAAACCGGCCTGTTCACGGAAGAGACGCCACTGGCACCGAACAGCCCATACTCAGCAAGTAAAGCAGGCGGGGACCTGTTGGTCCGGGCCTACCATGAAACATTCGGCCTGCCTGTCAACATTACCCGCTGCTCGAATAACTATGGCCCGTATCAATTTCCGGAAAAATTAATTCCATTAATGATCTCCAAAGCATTGGCCGATGAGCAGCTCCCTGTGTACGGTGACGGATTGAATATTCGCGACTGGCTATACGTCGAGGATCATTGCAGTGCGATTGACCTTGTAATCCATCAGGGACAAAATGGTGAGGTCTACAATATCGGTGGAAACAATGAACGTACCAATATGCAGATTGTCAAAACGATTTTGCATGAACTCGGAAAGCCGGAAACCCTTATTACCCATGTTAAGGACCGCCCGGGCCATGACCGCCGTTACGGAATCGATCCGACCAAGACGATGACCGAGCTTGGCTGGAAGCCGAAGCATTCCTTTGAGACCGGGATTAAAGAGACGATTCAATGGTATTTGGACAACAAAGACTGGTGGACTCGAATTCAATCAGGGGTTTATCAAGAGTATTATGCAAAGCAATATGGCGAACGGCTGGGTGATCAAAAGGGATGAAAGTGTTGGTGACCGGGGCAGCCGGACAGTTGGGGACGGATGTGGTGTCTCTTTTTCGGGAGACAGGACATACGGTAATTGCCTGTGATCGGGATACGTTGGATATCACGGATCAATCTGCTTGTTTAACGACATTAAACGAATATAAACCGGATGCGGTTATCCACTGTGCTGCTTTTACGGCAGTTGACCTGGCAGAACAAGAGGTGGACGCAGCGTATAAGGTTAATGCCGTGGGAACACGAAACATGGTGCTTGCCAGCGAACGAGTCGGGGCTAAGTTTTGTTACATCAGCACCGATTACGTCTTTGACGGTTCCTCAGAGGACCCTTATCACGAATACGACAATACCAACCCGCAGACGATTTACGGGAAATCGAAGCGCGCAGGCGAGATTATGGTTCAAAGCTTGTCTTCTTCATATTTTATTGTAAGGACCTCCTGGGTGTATGGCTTGCATGGCAAAAACTTTGTTAAAACCATGCTGCGCCTTGCCGAGGAAAGACCGGAAATCAAAGTGGTGAACGATCAGCATGGATCTCCTACCTATACCGTTGATTTGGCAAAGTTCCTTTTGGAATTAGTCGTGACGGAAAAATACGGAATCTACCACGCTTCCAATACCCAAGCATGCACCTGGTATGAGTTTGCTGAAGCGATTTTTGCAGAGGCTCAGTCCATTACGGGGAGGAGTTATTCGGTAAATGTCCGTCCATGCACGACCGAAGAATTCCCTTTACCTGCGCCTCGGCCCCGCAATTCAAGGATGGAGCATTTATCGATCCGGACGAACGGATTTACGGATTTGAGACCCTGGCGGGAGGGACTTCGGGATTTTTTGATGGAGTACCTATTTGAAAAATAAATGGATTCACTTTATGGAGATGCTAATACTTGTTTGATATAATAAGGGCAGTTTAGGGCACTGTTGAATAATGGTGCTCTTTTCTTTGGAATCAAGTAGCCATGCAAAGGATGTTTGCCCATGTCTCCAACGGTTAGCGTTCAGATCGTTACCTATAACAGCGCCAAAGATATAGAGGCGTGTCTTGAAGCTGTTTGTTTACAGAGTTATCAAGTTAAAGAAATTATCGTTGTGGATAATGCTTCATCCGATGATACATTAGAACGAGTGCGTTCCTATCGCGCAAGGACTAAAGCCGTAATCTGTCTGATTGAAAACCAGGCGAATACCGGGTTTGCTCCGGCTCACAATCAAGCCATAAGGGAGTCTGATTCCGATTATGTTTTAGTGCTGAATCCTGATGTCATTCTGGATTCCCGATATATTCAGTTATTGGTCGAAGTCATGGAATTAAACCGTGAGATTGGGAGTGCAACAGGGAAGCTTGTCTTTCAAAGTGCCCCTGAAGTCATTGACAGTACCGGTCTGGTCATGAATCGGATTTGGAGAGCCTTCGATAGGGGGGCGGGCGAACCGGTGCACCAATGGAACCAATCCGCTGAGGTATTTGGCGTATCGGGCGCAGCGGCTATGTACTCTAGAAGAATGATCGATAATATTTCGCTTCAAGGCGAGTTTTTTGACGAGGATTTTTTTGCGTATAAAGAAGATGTGGATGTCGCCTGGAGAGCGGGACTGTTGGGGTGGAAGGCGTATTATTGCGCTGAGGCTGTCGGCTTTCACAAACGAGGCTGGAAGAAGGGCGGCAGAAGCTCGATCCCCTTGTTCGTCCGCAAGCATTCATTCATCAACCGTTATAAAATGATATATAAAAATTTGACTGGATGGCGGTGGTTGAAAAGCTTGCCGCAGTTCTTGGCATATGAGATTGCTGTTCACGGCTTTATGTTATTGAAAGAACCGAAGGTGCTGGCCGCCTGGTTGGATTATTGGAGGAAGCTGCCTGAACTGCGGGTGAAGCGGGCGGAACTTCGTGAAAAAATGAAACAGCATGAGGTAGAATACTACGAATCGAAATAAATTGTAGAGGGATCGGTTGCAGCCGATCCCTTGTTTCTGCCAACGCAATAATTAATACGTCTCACTCCGGCGGTGTCTCCCCGATCAGTCTCCACGGACCCCATTGTCCGGTAGTCCCCGGTTCCTGTCCTTGGGTCCACCACAAAGCTTCCCAGAACAGTCCGTTATGGAAAACAACTTCGCCTTCATTGTAAATGCGGATCGAGTTCCAGATCAGGTACTCCCCAAAACGATTCGGATCCCCAGGGAATCCCGGCTCGGGAACCTCGGGTGCCGATGGGTTCCGGCTCAGGTTCGCATCAATAACTTGATAGAATGCATTTGGCGTGTCGGCAATATCCCATACCGCGACGATGACATAGTATCCTTCGCGGTCATTCGGAATGGAGCACTCATGGTATACATCGTTCGGCGGGATGGCGCCGTCATCGATGTATCTGCAGAACAGCTCCAAATCTTCCCGTTTTAACGGGGAGTTAGGGTCCCAGCCTTTTCTCGTAATATAGTAATCCCAGGTGTTCGTGCTGTGGTTGGCCACGATCTTCCAATGGAAGGTATAATCCCCGCCTTGCAAATCGACTTTCGTCCAGCGCGTCTGGCTCTGCTCGTCCAATTCGAAGAACTTTCCGCCGCTGGCGATTTGTCCGTCAGGGACGCCGAATTCGGGAAAGTCTCCCCGCCCCTCTACGCTAAATGGCTCGTACATGACTCTCCCACAATTGACGTTTTCGCCCGTTGCGCACAATTCCGCCCGGCTGCCCTCAACGCTCCCATGAGCGGAAGCGCTTTCAGATAGAAGCAAAGAACATGCCATCATGATCAATACAGTGCCTGCACCTACGAGAAATGTCCTCATCCTTGAACTTGTCCGTTGAATTGTCCCTTGAACTCCCATTGGTGATCCTCCTTTGATTATAAAATTGAAAATACCTCATGCTCCGACAATGCATCCTTCATGACACTTTCGCAGCGTTTTTTTTCGGACGGACATGCCACCTCCTTCATTTGTGCCATATTATCAATTCCTGAAGATGAAGGCATAATTATAGAGTTGTTCTAACAGGACTTGATTACGAAGAATACAGGAAAGAGAGTTTTAAGTACGACGGTTAGGGGAATGAAAGGGAGAAAGTTAAGTGGGTTGAATGTAACAATTTTCTTAATTCTATTTTAAAATACTATAATTGTCAATAATAGGATATTTATAGCTATTCATATTTCTACTCCCATCCATTCCCTTGCTTTTACCTCCATCTCCCAATCCCGATATGCTATAATGTCGATAGATTACTAGTTTTGTCAGGAGCAATAAATAAGGAGCCTTAGCGAAAATGGACTTGAGCATCATCATTGTCAGTTACAATACATGCCGTTTGACGGTGGACTGCCTGGAATCGGTGTACGGTTCGGAGACGGTCTATTCGTACGAGGTCATTGTCGTTGACAATGCGTCAAAGGACGACTCTGTACAAGCGATACAGGAAAGCTTCCCGCAGGTTCGCCTCATCGCCAACAATGACAACACCGGTTTTGCGAAGGCAAATAACCAGGCGATGGAAATCGCCCAAGGCCGCTATGTCCTGCTGCTCAACTCGGATACGATCGTGCAAAAGGATACGTTTCAAACGATGATTGCCTATATGGATGGGCATCCAGACCTCGGAGCGGCGGGCTGCAAAATCATTTTACCGGACGGGACGCTGGATAAGGCGTGCAGACGCGGGTTTCCGACGCCGTCGGCATCTTTTTACTATGCTTTCGGATTTTCCAAACTGTTTCCTGCCAATCCGCGTTTTAACCAGTATCAGCTTGGGTACAAGGATCCGAATGAGACATATCCGATCGATTGCCTTGTCGGCGCGTTTATGCTGGTGCGGCAGGAGACGATCCGGCAAGTGGGCCGCCTGGACGAAACCTTTTTTATGTACGGCGAGGATATCGACTGGTGCTATCGGATCAAGCAGGCGGGGTGGGGCATTCATTACCATCCGGCCACATACATTGTTCATTATAAAGGGGCCAGCAGCCGCCGAAAGCCGTTCAAGATCATTTACGAATTCCACCGCGCCATGTGGGTGTTTCACCGCAAGCACTATAAGCGGAAATATTCCTGGATCACCAATGCGGCGGTCTATTGCGGAATTGCGCTCAAATTTACTATATCCTTGGCCAAAAACAAACTTCTTCCGCGGGGCGGCGCAACAAAAACGCCTCAACCCGCAGGCCAATCCGGTACGAATGTGGAGGTGAGATCATGATTCGCAAAAATCAGCGATTTTTGACGCAACTGTATATTTTGGCGGATTTCGTGGTCATCCAGATCTCTTTCCTCTTCGCCTGGTGGCTTAAATTCGAGAGCGGCTTGATTCGCTACGAGCAGCCTTTACCGGTGGAGATTTACGCATTTTGGAGTATCGTGTACGGGGCCATTGCCGTCTTTGTCGGGATTCTGATCTCTCTTTATTCTCCCAAACGGAAAAAGAGGTTTTCCGACGAAGTGCTGAAACTGGCTCAGGTGCATTTTCTGAGCTTGTTTATCCTGCTTGGCGCAATGTTCTTCGTCAAACAGGTCGATATTTCGCGGATGTATCTGGCGATATATATGATTTTCAACCTGTTGTTCATTATGGTCTACCGGTATTTCCTCAAGAGCTCGCTTAAACAGCTTCGTAAAAAGGGCTTCAACAAGCAGTTTGTGCTTATTTTAGGCGCGGGATCGCTTGGGCAGAAGTTCCACGATAACCTCCGTCAATATCCGGAGCTCGGTTACGAAATCGTCGGCTTTCTCGATGACCACCGGGAATGGGGGCCAGAGGAAAGATCCAGATACAAACCGATTCACGGGACCGTGGATCAGCTGCAAGAAATTCTGGAATCCAAGTTGATTGATGAAGTGGTACTTGCGCTGCCGCTAACGGCACATTCCAAGTACGCAAGAATCATTGCCATTTGTGAAAAAGCCGGTGTCCGTACGCTGATCATCCCGGACTTTTTCGATTATTTACCGGCCCGCCCGGTGTTCGACAACTTTGCCGGCATGCCGATGATCAATGTCCGCGACATTCCGCTGGATCTGGCCGGGAATCGGCTTGCGAAGCGGCTGTTCGATATCGTGTTCAGCTCCTTTGCCATTGTGATCACTTCGCCGCTGATGCTGCTGATCGCGATCGGGGTCAAGCTGACTTCCAAAGGTCCGGTTATTTTCAAACAGGAGCGGGTCGGTCTCAACCGGCGCCGGTTCCATATGTACAAGTTCCGCTCGATGCGGGCCTTACCCGAAGGAATGGAGGATACGGGCTGGACGACCGAAAACGATCCGAGGCGAACCAAATTCGGTACTTTCCTTCGCAAAACAAGCCTCGACGAACTGCCGCAATTTTTCAATGTGCTTGCCGGTCATATGAGCGTGGTGGGACCGCGTCCGGAGCGTCCGTACTTCGTGGAACAATTCCGCGAGGAGGTTCCGAAATACATGGTCAAGCACCATGTCCGTCCCGGCATTACCGGATATGCGCAAGCCCATGGCTTACGTGGGGATACATCGATAGAGGAGCGGATAGAGCATGATATTTTTTACATCGAGAACTGGTCCATCCTGCTGGACATCAAAATTATATTTAAAACGATGGTTAACGGGTTTATAAACAAAAATGCGTATTAATAAAAAGAAACTGCTCTATAGCTCGCTTCTCCTTCTTGCGCTTGTGATTCTGCTCGTCACGACACTATACCGGCCGCAGGACCGGTTTCCGCGCGAAGGATTTTTGGCCCACCGGATGATAGCGCATGCGATGGGAGGAATCGGGGATCTCACGTATTCCAACAGCTATGAAGCTTTTACCGCAAACTATGAAAAAGGCCTCAGGGTTTTCGAAGCGGACCTTCTGCTCAGCAAGGACGGCCAGCTCATTGCCCGCCATGAATGGGGAGAAAGCTTCACCAAAATGATGGGGCAGGAAGACGCGATGGATCCGGCCACGCATCCGGCGGTGTGGACATTTGAAGAATTTAAGGCGGCTAAAATCAAGGGGCAGTACGAGCCGCTCAGTTGGGAAGATATTCTCGACTTAATGGAGCAGCATCCGGATATGTATCTGGTCACCGATACGAAGCAGATCGAGCCGGAGGAGATCGACGAAATCTTCAATATTATTGCGGATACCGCCAAGAAGCGCGACCCGGCCCTGCTGGACCGGATTGTGCCGCAAATTTACTATGAGTCGATGTGGGATGCGATTGAAGCGATATACCCGTTCAAGTCGGTTATTTATACGCTGTATCAGACGCATGATTCCGACGAGAAGGTGATCCGGTTTGCCAAGGAAAAAAGCCTGGCCGCCATCACCATGTCGGAGACCCGGGCAAACGAAAACTTGGTTTCCGAATTGGCGAAGATCGGCATCCCGTCGTACGTGCACACGATTAACGACAAAGAAAAGGTGCTTAAATTCAAACGCATGGGCGTCTACGGTTTCTACACGGATTTTCTGGGTGAAGAAGATGCGGGAAGGGCTAGTCTATTGAATATTTTGGGGTTGTAACAAAAGAGCCTCCTCTGTTGTGAAGAGGGGGATCTTTTGCGTTTGCAGGAAGATTCTGTTCCCCTCCGATGCGAACATTGACAGCATTCTTACAGTAACTTAGACTAGAAGTGGCTATGAGATAAACCGTTCGTAAAATACAAGCAAGAACACGCGGGGCATAAAAGAGTGGCCCCGTTTTTCGTGACGGATCGGGGTGGCCCGAACCGAACAGACAGAACAATAGCATGGGGGAATCGGTGTTGAAGCAGTGTTTGCAGTCCTGGCGGCATGTGTTCAAATTGGATCCGGACAAAAGCCTTAGCGATGAAGCGTTGGAAGCCGTATGCATGTCAGGAAGCGATGCCGTCATCGTCGGCGGCTCCAGCGGAGTGACTTATGACAATACGGTGGAGTTACTGTCCCGCGTTCGCCAGTTTGAAATCCCGTGCGTGCTGGAGGTTTCCGATCTGGAAGCCGTAGTGCCGGGGTTCGATCTGTATCTGATCCCGATGGTGCTGAATACGGCACGAACGGATTGGTTGATCGGGCATCACGCCCGCGCGGTCGAACAGTACGGATACATGATTCCATGGGACATGCTGGTGCCGGAAGGGTATATTGTGCTGAACCCCGATTCCACTGTGGCGAAGCTAACGGATGCGGTTACCGGGCTCGAGCCTTCCGCCGCCTCCGCTTATGCGCAGGTCGCGGACAAGCTTCTAAGGATGCCTATCGTTTACGTTGAATATAGCGGCATGTTCGGCGATATGGAGCTGGTCGCGGATGTGCGCAGATCGCTTGGCGCCGCGCAGCTTTTTTACGGCGGGGGCATTGCGGATGCCGAGATGGCCAGACGGGCCTCTGCGGTTTGCGATACGATTGTCGTCGGTAACGTCATCTACAGCAACCTTCAGAGTGCGCTCGACACCGTCCAGGCGGTAAAGGGGCATTTGTCGGGAAGGGCCTGACCGCTCCATGGCCGCGATCGTCTTTTCGAGTTCCCTGGCACATCCGCGTAACGCTTGCCACAGCCGCTAATTGCTCCAAATCGGCGGTTTTTGAAATCTAACGGTTATAGGCGCTCTTATTTCCCCATCATTGGTCAAAAAAAGGCCTAAATGGAACAACAACCGCTAAGGCAAGCGTTAGAAAACCAAATAGCTGCTTTTCGACGAATTAACGCCCATGGTAAGCGTTAGCTGTTGAGTCATTGCGTAGGGACGGGGGATTAGGGCGAATTGCCGAAGTACCGAAGGGCTGCAGGGTTTTAGTGACAAAGATGCTTAAAGTACTCAAAGTGCCAAAGTTACAAACCTGAGACCTGAGAGCCAACAGTCTCAGTGAGTCAGAGTTGTCGAAGTGCCAAAGTTACTAAGTGTGATGAAGCGCCGAAGTGCTGAAAGTACTCAACTGCTGAACCGCCAAAGTTACAATGTACTCAAGTGCCCATACATGCATCATCCGCGGCCTATCGCCCATGTTTACCGGGAATTCTCCAGCTATTTTTCTCGTAAGTCCCGCAGCATGCGAAATAACGGGAAAACATCCATCTAATTCAGCAGAATTCCTGGACATCAGCCCAAATTCGAGAAATTAGCGGGAAGTTTTCCGCTTAATTGGAAGATGAACACAAACAAGTCGAAATTAACGGGAGCTTTTCCCGTTATCCATAAAAAGAAAAGTACCCGAGCAATGAGAGAGGAGCATTTCTATGCAACCTGTGAATATACAAGAGGCGGTGGCCCGTCTTAACCCGGAGCAGCGCAAAGCCGTCGAAACGACGGAAGGCCCGCTGCTCATCATGGCCGGCGCAGGCAGCGGTAAGACCCGCGTGCTGACGCACCGGATCGCTTACCTGATCGCGACGCGGAAAGCGCCGCCGTGGGCGATTTTGGCCATCACGTTTACGAATAAAGCGGCCCGCGAAATGCAGGACCGGGTGTCCCGGCTCGTGGGCGGTTCGGAAGGGCGGGACATTTGGGTGTCCACCTTCCACTCCATGTGCGTGCGCATTCTCCGCAGAGATATCGAGCGGATCGGATTTACGTCGAATTTTTCCATTCTTGATTCCGGGGACCAGCTTTCCGTCATTCGCAACTGCATGAAAGAATTGAACATCGACACCAAGAAGTTCGAGCCGAAGGCGGTTCAGTCGATGATCAGCACGGCGAAGAACGAGCTTGTCACGCCGAAGCAGTATGAGCAGAAGGTTGGAGATTATTTTGAGGGCATCGTTGCCAAAGTCTATGACCTCTATCAGAGAAAGCTGCGCAACAACAACTCGCTTGATTTTGACGACCTGATTATGAAGACGATCGAGCTGTTCAACAATGAGCCGCAGGTGCTCGATTTTTATCAGAAAAAGTTCTCATACATCCACGTCGACGAATACCAGGATACGAACCGGGCGCAGTACATGCTGTGCCGCATGCTGGCGGACAAGCATCACCGCATCTGCGTGGTGGGCGATAGCGACCAGTCGATTTACCGGTGGCGCGGCGCGGATATCAGCAATATTCTCAACTTTGAAAAAGATTATCCCGAAGCGACCACGATCATGCTGGAGCAAAACTACCGTTCGACCTCGACGATTTTGAATGCCGCCAACGGCGTGATCGGCCGGAATACCGGCCGCAAGCCGAAAAACCTTTGGACCGACAAAGGTGACGGCGATAAAATTCAGGTGTACCGGGCGGATTCGGAGCATGATGAAGGGTATTTTATCACTTCGGAAATTTCGCAACATGTGAAAAACGGCAGAGCCTATCGCGATCACGCGATTTTGTACCGTACCAATGCCCAGTCCCGGGTGATCGAGGAAATTTTGATCAAGTCGGATATTCCTTATCAAATCGTCGGCGGCATCAAGTTCTATGATCGTAAAGAAATCAAGGATTTGCTCGGCTATTTGCGCCTGTTGTCGAACCCGGATGACGATATCAGCCTGACGCGGATCATTAACGTGCCGAAAAGAGGCATCGGCGACACGACGGTCGGAAAGCTGGCGGATGCGGCGGCGGAACGCGGGACGTCGATTTACAAAGTGCTGCAGACGGTCGACGATCTCGGCTTTGCAGGCCGGACGCGCAATGCGCTGGTGGAGTTTTATGATATGATCGCTGCGCTGCATCAGATGGTGGAGTTTTTGTCCGTCACCGAGCTGACCGAAAAGTTGCTGGAAATGACGCAATACCGGCTGGAGCTGCAGAACGAGAATACGCTTGAGTCGCGCGCCCGCCTGGAAAATATCGACGAGTTCCTGTCAGTAACGATGGAATTTGAGAATAATAATGAAGATAAGTCGTTAGTATCCTTTCTCACGGATCTGGCGCTGATTGCGGACATCGACAGCATGAACGATAACGGCGACGCGGAAAAAGCGAACGACGACGCGGTCGTGCTGATGACGATGCACAGTGCCAAGGGGCTGGAGTTCCCGGTCGTTTTCATCATCGGGATGGAGGAAGGCGTGTTCCCTCACAGCCGGGCCTTCCTGGATAATGAAGAGCTGGAGGAGGAACGTCGCCTCGCTTATGTAGGCATCACGCGCGCGGAAGAGAAGCTCTACCTCAGCTGCGCGCAGATGCGCACGCTGTTCGGTCGGACCACGGCGAACGCGCCGTCCCGCTTCCTTGACGAGATCCCGGAGGATCTCAAGGAAGACACGGGCGTCGCCCGTGATCGTTACCGCCGCGGTGCGGGCATCGGCGGCGTGTACGGCCGCCGCGGCTTCGGCGCCAGCGGCGGCAGCAACTTCGGCCACCGCGGCAGCGTGGCCGAAACTCCGCGGCCGGCCGCAGGCGGCCGCAGCACCGGTGGCGCCGGCAGCAGCGGCGTCACGGTAACCGTGGGCGCTCCGGGCGCAGCCGGCGCGCCTGTCAAAAAGACGCCGGGAGCCGGAGGCACCGGCGGCGCATTCCAGGCCGGCGACAAGGTGTCGCACGGCAAATGGGGGATCGGCACCGTCGTGGCGGTCAAAGGCTCCGGTAACGACACGGAGCTGCAGATCGCTTTTCCGGCGCCGGTCGGCGTGAAACGCCTGCTCGCAGGCTTCGCCCCGATCACCAAAGTGGAGTAAGCCGGGTCCCTATTGCTCCGTTGGGAGCCATCCGCTCGCCTTGCACGGCGTCGCGCCAGGCCGTCTCAGTAACTCACCAAGCGACGCTGTCGCACCAATGATCCAAGTAACTTGTCCTAGGAGTGTGGCAACATTAGCTGGAGTAACTAACCAAGCCGCGTTGTCACATTAATCATCTAAGTTACTCATCTTGCACGGAGTTGCACCAGTCATCTAATCACGCACCAAACGACGCTATAGCACCAGTTAAGTTACTTACCATACACGGTACGGCACCAATCGCCCAAGTAACTCAACTTCAGCACAATGGTGCCGCACCGCACAAATAGCGCCCTTTTTGGTTCTTATTCGGCCTGTTTGAGTTTATGGCACTGAAATAAGGACCATTTTTACCGCTATTCTGGCCCGAATGCGCCAAATTGGTTGGTTTTCGCATCAATTTAAGCAAATAAGACCATTTTTAGGCGTTATTTTTGACCGCGAGCGCTAAATGGCGAGAATAAGGCCTAAATTTACCCTTATTGATCCACCAAACTGCCGCGTCAAAACGATCGCATCAATCGGAACGCATCCAAAAACCGCAAAACTGAAACGGAAGAGCACAGCCACGATAACTGGCACGTCTAGCCCTTCCGTTTCCATACATACAAAGGAGGGTTGTCCCCGCATGGATAAAATGCAGCGCATGGAGCAGCTGATCGAGCAGCTGAATCAGTTTAATTACCACTATTACACGTTGGACCAACCGCTGGTAAGCGACAAGGAGTATGACCTGTTGTACGATGAACTGGTCGCCCTGGAAGCGGAGACGGGAACAACGCTGCCGGGTTCTCCGACGCAAAGGGTGGGCGGCGAATTGCTCGAGGGCTTCAAGCCGCACCGGCATTTGGCTCCGCTTTGGAGCCTTGATAAGGCGCAGAACGAGGAGCAGCTGTTGAACTGGAACAACCGGGCTTTGAAGCTGATCGCGGATTACAACTCCAAAAATCCAGGCAACCCTCTCCCGGCGCCCACGTACGTCGTGGAACTGAAGTTCGACGGCCTGACGCTGAATCTGACCTATACGGACGGGGAGCTGGTTCAAGCTTCCACGCGGGGGAACGGTGCCGTCGGCGAAGGCATTCTCGCCCAGGTCAAGACGATCAAATCCGTCCCGCTCACCATTCCTTACAAGGATGGGACAATCGAGGTGCAAGGCGAGGGCATTATGAACCTTTCCGTTCTTGCCAAGTATAACGAGACGGCCGCCGAGCCGCTCAAAAATGCCCGTAACGCCGCTGCCGGGGCTCTGCGCAACCTGAATCCGCGGACGACCGCGGAGCGGAAGCTGAGCGCTTTTTTCTATAATGTGGGGTATTCGGACAACATCCGCTTCTCCGATCATCGGGAAATGATGGCCTTCCTCAAGGACAACCGTTTCAAGGTGAATCCTTATGTGACGTACCACGACAGCTTTGATAAAGTGATCGAGACGCTTCACGAGATCGTGGAAAAACGCTCCACCCTCGATTACCTGATCGACGGGGCGGTTATCAAGCTTACCGATATGCGCACCCGCGAGGCGCTCGGGTATACCGACAAATTCCCGCGCTGGGCGGTCGCGTTCAAATTCGAGGCCGAAGAAACGACGACCGTGCTGGAATCGGTTTCCTGGAACGTCGGCCGCACCGGCAAAATCACGCCATTGGCTAAAGTGGAGGCTGTCGAGCTGGCCGGGGTTACGGTCCAAAATTGCACGCTCAATAATATCGGGGATATCGAACGCAAAAACCTGAAATTCGCGCTCGGCACCCGCGTCTTTATACGCCGCTCCAACGACGTCATTCCGGAAATTCTCGGTAAAGTGACGGAGGAGCAAGACGGCGGGGAGATTGTTTATCCCGTGAATTGTCCGTCCTGCGGATTCCCGCTTGAGCAGCGCGGCGCGCATCTGTTCTGCAACAACCGGTTTGAATGCAAGCCGCAAATCGTCAGCCGGATTACGCATTTTGCTTCCCGCGACGCGATGGACATCGAAACGTTCAGCGAAAAAACGGCCGAACAGCTCTACGACGAGCTGAACGTCCGCGAGGCGGCGGAGCTGTATACGCTCACCTTCGAGGATCTGATCAAGCTGGACCGCTTCGGCGAGAAAAAGGCGAACAATTTGCTCCGCGCGATCGAGGAGAGCAAAGGGCGGGATCTCGCCAGCTTCCTGTTCGCGCTCGGCATCCCGAACACCGGCAAATCGACCACCAAGGTGCTGGCCGATCATTTCCGCGATCTGTCCCGGATCATGTCCGCTACCGTGGAGGAGCTCACGGAGCTGCCGGACATCGGACTGATCGTCGCCGAAAGCATCGTCTCGTTCTTCGCCGATCCGTTCATGCAGGCCGCCATCAACAAAATGCTTTCGCTCGGCGTCGAAGCGAAAGCGCCTGAAGCACCGGCGGCCCCGGTTACCGACTCCTTCTTCTCCGGCAAGACGGTCGTCCTGACGGGCACCTTGCACCAGCTCGGCCGCGACGAGGCGACGGCCCGGCTTGAAGCCCTTGGCGCCAAAGTCACCGGCAGCGTGTCGAAGAAGACCGATCTCGTCATTGCCGGCGAGAAAGCCGGCAGCAAGCTGGCCAAAGCCCAGCAGCTCGGCATCCCGGTCATCGAGGACGAAGACGAGTTCATCAAATTGTTAAACGGCCAGTAGGCCGGCATAATCATATCGGCCAAATCGAATAGAACATTTCACCGTCCCCGGGTAGGCGCAGTCATTGTGGCGTCTGTCCGGGGATTTTTTTGTGCGAGGAGAGTGACCGTCGTCATTGAACCGCGGGTTGTTTTCCCTGCATGATGTTATGGTGAACACCCGAATTGAACAAAAGGATGGGAAAAATCGATGAATCAACACGGATTGCTGCGGAAGCCTTCGCGTTTTAACGCGCAGAGCGAGAGTGATGACGGCGGATTGGTGCTGTATAACAGCTATACAGGCGCGATCGCCTCATTTTCTCCGGAAGAGCGAAATCAGGTACTTGAATGGTTAAAGGCCGGGACGCCTGCACCTGATCCTGCCCCGCCGCTGTATGCCGGACTGGTCGAGCACGGTTTTCTCGTTCATGAAAGCACCGATGAGCTGAGACGGGCATTATTTTTACACCAATCGATGCACGCACAGGATTCCATGCACCTCGTTCTTCTCGTGACCGAGGCCTGCAATTTCCGCTGCAACTATTGCTATGAATACTTCCCGCGGGCTTCGATGCGCCCGGAAGTGATCGAGGGGCTGGAAGCTTATATTGACGAGCGGGCCAAAACCATGAAACGGCTGACGATCAGCTGGCATGGGGGAGAGCCGCTGCTTGTTCCGCATATTATCGAACGGCTTTCCCGTTCGTTTATGGCATCCTGTGAGCGGAGCGGGGCCGTATACGGTGCCGAAATGTCCACCAACGGCTACTATTTGACCCGGGAGCGTTTCGAACAGATGCTTGACTTGAACGTGGAACGCTTCATGGTCACCCTGGACGGCGAAGGCGAAGTGCATGACGCTCGGCGCGGTCTACACGGCGGGGGAGGTACCTACCAAACGATCGTAAACAATCTATTAACGTTAAAAGAGGTAGACCGCCCCTTCGAAATCAACCTGCGCGTTAATTTTGACAACAGCAATCTGGACGCCGTTACCGCGTTTATTCCTGTTTTGCGGGATTTGTTCGGCAATGATCCCCGTTTTAAAGTGTATTTCCGTCCCGTCGGCTGCATGGGCGGCGAAAACGACTTGACCCTTCCAGTGTGCGACGACCGGACCAAGGACATCAAAATTTGGGAATTCAACGAACGGGCAATCGCGGCGGGGCTCACCGTCAGTTCTTTTATCTCCGATATTTTGCTCCCTACGGGGGCGGTATGCTATGCAGCGAAGCCGAATTCCCTGGTGATCGGTTCGGATGGCCGGCTGTACAAATGCTCGGTGGCCCTGGAACAGGATAACAATCGGCTGGGCTTCATTCATCGGGACGGCACGCTGGACCTTGATTACGACAAGCTGGCGCTCTGGACTACTTCCGGCGAAGAAACGGATTCGAATTGCCAAGCCTGTTTTTTCCGCCCGGCCTGCCAAGGCAATCATTGCCCGCTATACCGCATGCGCACCGGCCAGAGACCTTGTTCTTACGAGAAACGCCAAATCAAACAAACGCTGAGAACGATATGGCTGCAAAACGAAACGACCGAAGTCTAAGAATTTGCTTTTCATTATGTAAGGAGGTGAAAGGAATGAAAGTTATCCGCTCCGCAGCCCAAGCTGCCAAGGTGAACACGGGCCGTGTCTCCAAATCGGTCCCAGGCAATTTGAGCTAATGCCAATTCAGAACTAAATCCTCGAAGCGGAGCTTCGGGGATTTTTTTAGTCAGTTCCAACCTTCAGGATTGGATCCTATATGATTTTTCATACATAAATTAAGCTTTGGACGTTTTCTGAGCATTTCTGTACGATAAATCATACACATTCAGGTGTTTTTCCTGATTTAGGGCATTTTCTGTATGATTTTTCGTACAGAATCAGTAATACAGCGGTTTTGTGGCATGTTATGGTCGAATTTTCATACACATTTTCTGATTATTTACAATAGGAAACCCCCACCGGACAGATATACTATCTACCCGGTGGGGGCTGTTCTTCATGGTCAAGAAATTAACATACTATGTATCTTGGTAGGTGAGTTATTGTGTATTTAACCGCCAGCATGAAAATCAAATAATTTAATTACGGGGGATGAAACTAGTACAAAGGCCAACAAGAAACCCAATACATACAACTGCTTGATTTTTTTCTTCATACTTTAGCCTCCTATTTTCGCTAATAGGTGATACTCTTCCTGATATAGCGGCGACGCAAACTCCCTATATGTTTCGAATAACCGCATAAACCTCAGGATCGAGCTCTCATCATTCATTATAGCAGATTCTCCCAATCCGTCTACTAATTCCCGAAATCCTCTGTCATATCTCCCTCTCCTTAAAAAGTACATAGACAATTCATACATCAAACCAATCCGCTTATAATCTACATTAATTCCATTAATGATTGTATTTCTTAACTCTTTCTTATATGACATGATATGTTGTTCAAATTTGTAAAGATGATGATCAATGTCTAAATCAAACTTATTAGCTGCTTTAGTTATATTCCACAATCCTGTAATAATTTCATCTTCAATTGGTTCAAAGAAACTTACGTATTCTTCAAGAATGTTCGTTTCGCCAGCCATGAGCCTTGTTAACAAGATATTTGCCTTAGCCCATCTTAGAAATAAAACTTTCCAATGCTGGGTATGTTCATCTTTTTCCTTTACCCAGTCCAGATTAGTGACTTCATAAACATGCTTCAAGGCTTGTTCATAATGTTCGTTTTCATAATAAGAGGCCGCCAGTAAGAGTTTACTATGTGCTATATAAAAAAACAGGGGTCTGCCAAGCTGTCTAAGAGGCTTGCCCTCTTTCCTTTTTTTGGAATGGAAATTATTATAAACGATTGTAGCAAGGTAATTTAACCTTAATGAAATTTTCTCCACTCTATTCCAATCGCGTATAGTCCGGTAAGTAATCAACAAACTCCGCAGCGCATCCAACTGATCAAACTCATCCAGCCGATCCACATACGGCTCAAACTGAATCGCGGCATACCGGTTCTGCTCCAAATCATCGCCCTGCTTAATCAGGAACATCCGGTAATGGCAAAAGGCCAGCCGTTCCGAATGCTGGTGCTTCTCGCTTGCGGCGACGTTTTCGAACAGGATGGCTGCGGCCTCGTGGTTGCCGTTCTGGTAAAATTCCTCCGCAAGGTCGAACAAGAGCGGGGAATACATGAGATGGTCGAGCAGCAGCCCGACGACCTTGCGGATGAGATCCGCTTTGCCGAGAGCCGCGCAACGGTACAAAAAAGGCCGGATTCTGCGCCAATCCGGTGTCGTGTTCAACAAGAAATCTTCTACGTACTGTTCGTAAAAATGACCCTCCGGCAAACTCATGACCGAAGTAAGGCGATCGAGATGGTCGACGGTGAGTCTTTTTTGGTGATTAAAAATCGAGCTCAGCGTGCCCGCGTTCAGATCGGCGCGTTGAGCCAATTTTCGTAAGTTGATTTGCTCTTGCTGCATGAAGTTGTCCAACTGCTCGAGAATCGGGGTTGTACAGGTCATACAAATCACCTTTGCTCATTAATTAAAAGAACCTACTAAGTACAAAAAATGTTAATATCTCAACTTTCGCAGCTTAATTTTCCGAACAAAGCCTTGATATAATTGGGCAAACTCGCAATCCATTGCTGGAGTTGACATACAACGGCAGACTGATCCCGTTTGGATTTCGCTTCCGTGAACGCCATGAAAAATGCGATCAGATGCTGCAAAGCCGTTTTGAGATCCAGGTCTCGAACTTCGTCGGAAAACAGGAAAAACAGACCGCCCAACGACCGCGCGTCGTTGTTGTGACGGCGTTCCCATTCCATTACGAGATAACGGGTAAACACGATCGTGGTGTGGCTGATGAGCATATCAAACGAACGACCTTGAAACTCCGTTCCCAGCTTCAGGTACGATTTGGCAAATTTGAAGAACGTCTCAATGCTCCAACGCATGCCGTAGATGCGAACGATTTCAGCCTCTTCCAACGCCAAATCGGTGCTGAGCAGAACCAGCCAATCCCGCCGCCGATGGCGGTTTTGCACAAAGACCAATTTGATCGGCAAACCGCAGGCGGTTTGAACGATGACCGAGCCAAGGATTTCTTTGTTTTTCTGCTTTGGCAACAGGGCATACAGTTCATGGAGCGTCAGGCTTTTTCCGTCGAACCGGTATCGTTGTTTCATCGCCTTGACCATCCCAATGACATGCAGACCTTTCGCCATCAGTTCACGCAACAGAGGCGCTTGGGTAAACCAACTGTCCATCAGGACAAAGTCAGCGCTAAATCCAGCCTGAATCGCTCGATCAAGCAGAGCCGCCACGGCATCCGGTTTGCGTGAAAGCGCCTCGATGCGGCGTTTGTAGCCTTGGGTACGCTTGGACAGACGTTCCTTCATCTCGCAAAAGCGATTCGTCAGCTTGGCCGAGCTGAGCATGACAAAATCGATGGGCGCAAAGCTGAAGCCATCCGACCATCCGAGCGTGAGCATGTTGTAGCCGCGAGCATATCTCCCCGTCGTATGATCGAAGATGCGGGCAAGCAACTCGGCTTTCTTGCTGCGATCCCTGCGAAGAACCGAATCATCAATGATGAACGTCCGAACGCGGGACGAAGAGGTTAAGGAATCAAAATGCTGAACGACCTTCAGACTCAAGGCATGCAAAAATCGTCGCCAGGCAAAGCGTGGATGGTTTAAGAATCGATAGACTACATCTTTGCCAGGCAACGACTGGCGGCGGTCGCTATGCAGAAGACGAAACCAATTGCGCCCTTCAAACACGAGCGTAAAGATCAGCTGAAAGATGGCAAGACTGGACAATCCGAACGACTTGGAAATGCCGGCTTTGCGCAACAGTTGTCCGATTTGCAA
The DNA here is from genome assembly GCF_051307165.1 of Paenibacillus salivarius. NCBI lineage: Bacteria > Bacillati > Bacillota > Bacilli > Caryophanales > Paenibacillaceae > Paenibacillus > Paenibacillus salivarius. Next base: position 4,943,894 of record NZ_CP195592.1, on the reverse strand, counting down.
AGCGGAAAATAAAGTCGAGATTCGTTCTTGGCCCTTTTCAGACAGGAAGTTGTGTTGTACCATAGAGTTACGCACCTTTCTGTTTGGAATGGTTTGTTTAGCTACTTCCATTTTACCAAACGGAAAGGTGTTTTTCTGTCAAGAACGAGATTTTTCAATAAGAAATCCTAGTCATATCAAGGCTTAACACTAATTTTCAAGGTGCGAAAGTTGAGTTAATATGTTACAAATATAAATGAGTTTTGATAACTGGTCAATTATTTTTTTGTAACTTTCAGTTGTTTTCTGGAATTATGTGACGGGGATGAGAACCGTAACTTTCCATTTCTATCAAACGTAGTTGATGTGAAGAAGAATCCAATTTTTGGAGGTAGTGGCTCGTGAAGGGGGAAATGTTCCGATTTGTCGCGCTAGTCCTGATCATCTGTTTTCTGGCTGCAGGTTGTACGGCAACTCCGGTGAATGAAGCGGATCATCCGGCGGTGAGCTTGAAGGTATTGTATTCGGATGAAGACGGTTTCTATCGAAAGTATGGCGACTTGTTCACCATGAGTCAGGGAAATGTGCATATTGAAGTCGTATCGACCCGGAAGTTGAAAGCCGATTTGGGCGGAAAAACGTACGAGGAGGCTCTGAAGGAATTGGTAGAAACGGAACGGCCGGATGTTTTATTTTTAGGGACATCGGATTTCCGGAGCTTTGCCGAAGCTGGTCAGTTGATGGAGCTTGACCCGCTGTTGGAGAGTGACAAATATAGCCTGGAGGGGGTTCTTCCGGGGCTTGAGGAGACCTTGCGGGAGTTGGGAAGCGGCAAACTGTACGGATTGAATCCCTTCTTTTACGGGAGCGCCGTCTATTACAACAAGAATCTATTCGAAAAACATGGCGTCGAACCGCCTCATGACAATATGACCTGGCAGGAGATTATGGACCTTGCGATGAGGTTTCCCGCGGAGGGGGAGGGTTCTTCACGAAACTACGGCTTTGGAGGAGACTATGCGATGTCTTTCGACTATATGGTACTCCTGTTTTCGCTTTCCGAAGGATTAACTTACATAAATCCGGACTCGATGCAGGTGACCATCGACACGGAAGCCTGGTTTAACGTGTATGAGCTTGCGTTGAAAGCCGATGCTTCGGGTGCGCTTTATAATCCGGCACAGGGGGATGAGACTGCTCAAAGCCGCACGGTAGCCGAGTCGATCCAAAACGATCCGTTTTTGACGGGTCGCAGCGCATTGACGGTAAATGGGGCATTGCTTTTGCAAAGATGGAAGGAAGCTCAAGACGTACTTACGAAAAGCCCTTCTTTTGAAATCGGCATCGTGTCCGGCCCAGTGGACCCGGCCAACCCCGGTGCCACCAGAGAGATCACGCTGGATGAGATCGTTGCAATCCGTGCAGGTTCGGAGAATAGCGAAGCCGCCTGGGAGTTTTTCAAATTCGTTAACGGGGGCCAATATGCCAAAATCAGATCCAAAACGCTGTACAGTTTACCGTCGCGTATGGACGGAAAAAGGGATTATGCCGGAATTTCCTTGGATGCGTTCTATCGTCTGAAACCCAAGCTTAACCTGTCGGGGACGCGCTCTGATCGGATTCCCTCATCCTTTTATTCCCTTTTTGAGGAAATTCGTAACAGGGAAATCGAAAAAGTCCGGGAAGGTGACAAGACATTAGAGGAGGCCTTGAGGGCGATTCAAAAGGCGGGACAAGCCGCATTGGACGCCTCGATGTAGAGAGCCGAAACCACCCCTGCGCAAATTTTTGTAACTTTCCAGTTGCTTCCTGCGTTATACGTCTAGAGCATATTAATTTATTTAATCTTTGGGAGGTCATGATGAAGATCCAATCGAAGCTGGCGCGGCGTATTTCGCTGCTTCTGGCGGTCAGCATGCTGCTGATTGCGGGCTGCAGTGCCGGTCCGGCCAAAAAGGAAAGCAACGAACAGCAAACTTTGAAAGTGATGTTTTCGGATGAAGGTTATTTCTATCAATTGTACGGCGACCTATTCACGATGAGAAATCCGAATGTGGAGATCGAAGTCGTAAGCACTCAGAGCATCTATAACGGAGAAGTGACAGACTACGAGAAGGCATATAAGGATTTTGTCGAGAAGGAACAGCCGGACATCCTGATGCTGGATTCAAGCAACTATGAAACCTTTGTGAATGACGGCCGACTGTTGGAATTGGATTCGCTTATCAGCGGGGACAAGTACAACACGGACACGATTTATCCGGGCTTGATCGACATGCTCAAGGAAAAAGGCGGCGGGAAACTGTACGGATTGGCCCCTTCCTTCTATGGCAATGCGCTCTTTTACAATGCGGATTTGTTTGCCAAATACGGAATTGAAGTGCCGCAGGACGGAATTACCTGGCAAGGCGTGCTGGATTTGGCCCGCAGATTTCCTACCGACGGGGATGAGAAGACCCGGGTCTACGGGTTCGGAGAGCAATACGGGGGGACGACCCTGGAAAATCTGGCCTCCAGAATCGCAGGTACCGAAGGGCTCCAATCGATTAATCCGGATACGATGAAAATTACGGTAAACACGGACGCTTGGAAAAGGGCCTATAAGTTAGCGCTGGACGGCCTGGAATCGAACGCCCTGTATAGTCCGAAGGACGGCGGGTTCCAGGGGGGCACAATGGAAGAATATTATAAGTCCCAGCCGTTTTTGATGGGGCGGATGGCAATGACCGTTAACGGCCCGTATATGCTGCAAAACCTGAAAGAAGCCTCAAGCTCAATCAAGGATTACAAGCCGTTCCAGATCGGTATCGTGGCAGGGCCGGTCGATCCGGCGACGCCGGATCAAACACGGGATGCGTATATGAACCGGATTTTCTCGATCCGGGCGGGTTCGCCGAATGCGGATGCCGCGTGGGAGTTCATCAAATTTGTGAGCGGCGACGAATTCGCCAAAATTAAGTCCAGAACGCTGAACGACGGCTTGCTAAGCCGGATGGGCGCGTCAAGGGAATATAACGGCGTAAGCCTTGAGCCTTTTTATAAGTTGAAACCGGTGTTTGATAACGCTCCGAAAAATGCGGACAAAATTCCGAGCGATTTCTACATGCAATATTACGAGCTCAGTTCCAGAGAACTTGGACTTGTGGAAAAGAAGAGCAAATCCATCGACGAGGCACTGCAGACGATCGAGCAGGAAGGTCAGGCGCTGCTGGATAAGCTGGTGAAGGAGCAGGCGAACAAGAAAGAGGACGGAACATCCGGCAAGGAGTAGACAGTCATTAATTTGGAGGGATTTTATGTTCAAGGGAAAAATGATTCGCAAGTTAACCTTAGCGGCAATCGCAGGCACGGTGCTTTTAACGGGCTGTACCGCCGGACCGAAGAAGGAAGCAAATGTACAGCGGTCGCTCAAAGTCATGTTTTATGACGAAAGTTATTTTTTCAGCCAGTATGGTGATTTGTTTGCCATGCAGCACCCGGATATCGATGTGGAAATCGTCAGCACGAATTCCATCTATAGCGGAAATAACGGAGAAGTTATCGATTATAACAAGGCGGTTCGCGATTTTATCGATAAGGAACAACCGGATGTCGTGATGCTGGGGACCGACAATTACGCAAAAATGGCGGGAGACGGCAAGCTGATGGAATTGGATTCCCTCATCGAACAGGACAAATATAAAATCGACAACATTTATCCTGCGCTTATTGAAATGCTAAAAGAAAAAGGCGGCGGGAAGCTCTATGGATTAAGCCCGACTTTTTACGGGAATACGATATTTTACAATGCGGACTTGTTCAAAAAGCACGGCGTCGAACTGCCTCATGACGGCATGACATGGCAGGATATTCTTGACTTGGCCCGGCGGTTCCCGACGGACGGGGACGAGAAATCCAGAATTTACGGGTTCGGTA
>NZ_CP195592.1:4870000-4935000 GCF_051307165.1 Paenibacillus salivarius | reverse complement strand
GCAAACCGACACAGGTAGGCGAGAAGAGAATTCTAAGGCGCGCGGAAGAACTCTCGTTAAGGAACTCGGCAAAATGACCCCGTAACTTCGGGAGAAGGGGTGCCTCGGTAGGGTGAATAGCCCGAGGGGGCCGCAGTGAAAAGGCCCAAGCGACTGTTTAGCAAAAACACAGGTCTGTGCGAAGCCGCAAGGCGAAGTATACGGGCTGACGCCTGCCCGGTGCTGGAAGGTTAAGGGGAGTGGTTAGGGAGCAATCCCGAAGCTATGAACTGAAGCCCCAGTAAACGGCGGCCGTAACTATAACGGTCCTAAGGTAGCGAAATTCCTTGTCAGGTAAATTCTGACCCGCACGAATGGCGTAACGACTTGGGCGCTGTCTCAACGAGAGATCCGGTGAAATTTTAATACCTGTGAAGATGCAGGTTACCCGCGACAAGACGGAAAGACCCCATGGAGCTTTACTGCAGCTTGATATTGGACTTTGATACGATTTGTACAGGATAGGTGGGAGCCTAGGAAGCCGGAGCGCCAGCTTCGGTGGAGGCGCCGTTGGGATACCACCCTGATCGTATCGGAGTTCTAACCTGGTACCGTGATCCGGTGCGGGGACAGTGTCAGGCGGGCAGTTTGACTGGGGCGGTCGCCTCCTAAAGAGTAACGGAGGCGCCCCAAGGTTCCCTCAGAATGGTTGGAAATCATTCGAAGAGTGCAAAGGCATAAGGGAGCTTGACTGCGAGACTGACAAGTCGAGCAGGGACGAAAGTCGGGCTTAGTGATCCGGTGGTACCGCATGGAAGGGCCATCGCTCAACGGATAAAAGCTACCCTGGGGATAACAGGCTTATCTCCCCCAAGAGTCCACATCGACGGGGAGGTTTGGCACCTCGATGTCGGCTCATCGCATCCTGGGGCTGAAGTAGGTCCCAAGGGTTGGGCTGTTCGCCCATTAAAGCGGTACGCGAGCTGGGTTCAGAACGTCGTGAGACAGTTCGGTCCCTATCTGTCGTGGGCGTAGGAAATTTGAGAGGAGCTGTCCTTAGTACGAGAGGACCGGGATGGACGCACCGCTGGTGCACCAGTTGTTCCGCCAGGAGCACAGCTGGGTAGCTAAGTGCGGACGGGATAAGCGCTGAAAGCATCTAAGCGTGAAGCCCCCCTCAAGATGAGATTTCCCAACTAGTAAGACCCCTTGAAGACGACGAGGTTGATAGGCTGGGGGTGGAAGCACAGCAATGTGTGGAGCTGACCAGTACTAATCGGTCGAGGGCTTATCCAAAGAACTAAACACGCAAATGAAGTTTCGTATCCAGTTTTCAGGCGATCAACGCTTGAACCGTTTGGTGGCGATGGCGGAGGGGTTCCACGCGTACCCATCCCGAACACGACCGTTAAGCCCTCCAGCGCCGATGGTACTTGGACCGAAGGGTCCTGGGAGAGTAGGACGCCGCCAAGCAAAGATAAAGAGCACTACCGAGTTTTCTCGGTGGTGCTCTTTTTTTAGTGGATTTTTTGCATTTTTATCTTCAAGCACTTTTGACGCGAATAAGTTCAACAACCTGGACGGGAATGAGAACAAGCTCGTTTTGCAGATCATACTTGTCCGGTGAAACCTTGAGGGTAAGCGAGAAATAGTCGACGGAAGCAAGTTCGCCGGATATGCGCTCTTTTGCCGTTATGACCTCCACTTCCTGGCCGATATGGCGTTTGACCAAACGAATAAAATTCATAAGGGACGCTCCTTTCCCACGATAATCTATTGAAGAACCGTAATTCGAGAATAGGGAGCAATAACCAGATGGCCCGTCGGTTCACGGATTTCTACGGCATCATCCGCAACGGAAACGATGACTCCTTCCACTGTGGAAGAAGCGGTGCTGACAGTTAACTTTTGGCCGACTTTGGCCTCTAGAAATTGCCGCAGCAGCGGATTCTCGAAAATGCCGGAAATCAAATCCCGGTCCATTTCGTCGAACCGACTGTTTAATTTCTCCACGGTCAGTGCAAGCTCGTTCACTTTTCGTTTTAGCCGGAAGCATTCGAATATGCGCATTTCCCATGACCTCCTTGTGGCGGATTTCCCCTCTGTCTATTTCCCGAGGGGTTACTCTATCATATGTGCAATATATTCATAGGGGAACGTGAGATGACGATATGGGGGCTAATTTGGTCGTCAGCCTTCCCGCCTCAAGCAATCGGGCCCGTTCAGTAACCCCTCTTGGCAAATCGGAATTTTGTGCTATAATAAAATCAAAGTCAAAGAAAGTCAAAGTCAACATATCATGACCATCCCATATTCAAACCGTCGCATACGGTTAATACTATTCATACATGTGAAGATTAGTCACAGCTGATCTTGTTAACGGTGGCGCGGTATGTTGGAACGACCCAAGTAATGGAGGATGGGTGATGCGCAATATCTCCGATATTATCGAGAAGTATCTCAAAAGCATTTTGCATGAAAGCCCTGAAGGGGCAATAGAAATACAGCGAAATGAGCTCGCCGAGCAATTTTCATGCGTTCCTTCGCAAATCAATTATGTGATCAGCACAAGGTTTACTTTGGAAAAAGGATATCTGGTGGAGAGCAAACGCGGCGGCGGCGGTTACGTCCGCATTCGTCGGATCGAGCTGCCGGGTCCGAGTGCCCTTCATATGCATCTTCATCAGATGATCGGCGATGAAATCGGCCAAACCGCCGCTGAAGGCCTGATTTACCAATTGGAGGAATCCAGGTTCCTGAGCAGTCGGGAAGCGGCGTTGATGCGGGCGGTGGTATCCAGGGAAGTGCTAATGGTCAAACTTCCGTACCGTGATCAGATTCGGGCTCAGCTCATGAAGGCGATGCTGATCGCATTGCTGGGCTGAACCCACAGTTCAAAGGAGGGATCTTCGGTGCAATGTCAAGAATGCGGTAAACGTCCCGCCACGCTTCATTTTACGAAGATCGTGAACGGGGAGAAGACGGAATTTCATATTTGCGAAGCCTGTGCCAGGGAAAAGGGAGAGATGATTCCGGGAACCTCGGGCGGTTTCTCGATCCATAATCTGCTGTCGGGGCTGATGGATTTTCATCCCGGCTGGCAAGGCCAGACCTCTTCGGCAAAAGCTCCGGAAAATGTCCGCTGCGAAGAATGCGGGATGACTTACTCCCAATTCAGCAAAATCGGCCGTTTCGGATGCAGCTCTTGTTATAAATATTTCAATGACCGCCTCGATCCGCTCTTCAAACGGGTCCACGGAAATACGGTGCATGTGGGAAAGGTACCGAAACGGGCAGGCGCCCATATCGAGGCCAAACGCAAGCTGGATGACCTCCGCCGTGAACTCCAGCAACGGATTATTCAGGAAGAGTTCGAGGAAGCGGCTGCGCTCCGGGATAAAATCCGCGAACTCGAAAAGAACATTCCCGCAGAATAGGAGGCACGCGCCATGCAAAATCTTCGATTTACAGAACAGCCGTTAAGCGAGTGGATGAGCCGGGGCGGCAATGAATCGGATATCGTGATCAGCACCCGGGTACGAATTGCCCGTAACCTGGTGCATCAGCCTTTCCCGATGCTGGCGACGAATCAGCAATCCGAGGAAGTTTTGCAGCTGCTTCAAGACGTGCTCAACGATGAGCGGCTCCAAAGCTATGGGGCGCTACATCCGGTGCTTTTGTCGGAACTGGATGACCTGGATAAGCGGATTCTTGTCGAAAAACATCTGATCAGCCCGAACCTGGCCGGAGAGTCCCGGAAAGGCGCGGTGTTTATCAGTGAAGATGAAAGCTTGAGCATCATGGTCAACGAAGAGGACCATCTGAGGATTCAATGTCTGTATCCGGGATTCCAGGTTCAGGAGGCGTGGGAGAGAGCGTCGGGCGTCGACGATATTTTTGAAGGCCATGTAGACTATGCCTTCGATGCGAACCGGGGCTATCTTACCAGTTGCCCGACAAATGTCGGCACGGGACTTCGTGCTTCGGTCATGATGCATTTGCCCGCTTTGGCACTCACGCAGCAAATTAACCGGATCTTGTCCGCCGTGAGCCAGGTAGGTCTTACGGTCCGGGGGATCTACGGCGAAGGCAGCGAAGCGATGGGCAACTTGTTTCAAATCTCAAATCAGATTACACTAGGACAAAGCGAGTCGGAAATAATTGAGAATTTGGTCGGCGTCGTCATGCAAATCATCGAACATGAGAAAAACGCCCGCGCCAAACTCATGGCCGAATCCCGCCTGCGGGTGACCGACCGCGTGATGCGTTCGTACGGGATTTTGTCCCATGCGGCCATCATCGATTCGAAAGAGGCGGCTCAGCGGCTGTCGGATGTCCGCCTTGGCGTGGATGTCGGACTCATCGACGATGTGTCTGCCGAAGTGTTGAACGAATTGAACGTAATGACCCAGCCCGGCTTTTTGCAAAAGCTGTTCGGCGAAAATTTATCGCCGGCGGAGCGGGATATGTACCGCGCGAAGCTGATTCGGGAAAAAGTGGGTAATTAACGGGAAGAAGCGAAAGCGGGGCATTTTATCGCTTTTGCATGCAATAGATAGATCTAGATCTTATGGAGGTGCAAAGAGAGATGATGTTTGGAAGATTTACGGAACGTGCCCAGAAAGTGTTGGCCCTGGCCCAGGAAGAAGCGGTCAGACTCGGCCACAACAATATCGGAACGGAGCATATTTTGCTCGGCCTGATTCGGGAAGGCGAAGGCATTGCCGCCAAAGCCCTGATCGGCCTCGGCCTCGGCTTGGAGAAGATTCAGGATGAAGTGGAGACGCTGATCGGCCGCGGGCAAGAGCAGCCATCCAATATCGCTTATACGCCTCGCGCGAAAAAGGTCATTGAGCTGTCGATGGATGAAGCTCGGAAATTGGGCCATACCTATGTCGGAACGGAGCACATTTTGCTCGGTTTGATTCGGGAAGGCGAAGGGGTTGCCGCCCGCGTTTTGAATAATCTCGGCATCAGCCTGAACAAGGCCCGCCAGCAAGTGCTGCAGCTGCTCGGCAGCAGCGAGGCCGTGTCCAGCCATCACGGTACGCCGGCCAACGTCAATACGCCGACGCTTGACAGCCTGGCACGCGATTTAACGGCGACTGCGAAGGAAGGCAACCTGGATCCGGTGATCGGACGCAGCAAGGAAATCGAGCGGGTCATCCAAGTGCTCAGCCGGCGGACGAAGAACAACCCGGTGCTGATCGGGGAACCCGGCGTCGGGAAAACGGCGATTGCCGAAGGCCTGGCGCAAAAAATCATCAACAACGAAATTCCGGAAACCTTGCGCGACAAACGCGTCATGACTCTGGATATGGGCTCCGTTGTTGCCGGAACCAAGTACCGCGGCGAATTCGAAGACCGCTTGAAGAAGATCATGGATGAAATCCGTCAGGCCGGCAACATTATCCTGTTCATCGACGAGCTGCATACCTTAATCGGGGCAGGCGGCGCGGAAGGCGCCATCGACGCCTCCAATATCTTGAAGCCGGCGCTTGCTCGCGGCGAACTGCAGTGCATCGGGGCGACGACGCTGGATGAATACCGAAAATATATCGAGAAGGACGCCGCGCTCGAGCGCCGGTTCCAGCCGATTACGGTGGATCAGCCGTCGGTCGAGGAAGCGATCCAGATTTTGCACGGGTTGCGTGACCGCTATGAAGCCCATCATCGCGTGAAAATTACGGACGAAGCGATCGAACAGGCCGTCAAACTGTCGGACCGTTACATTCAAGACCGCTTCCTGCCCGACAAGGCGATCGACCTGATCGACGAGGCGGGCTCCAAAGTAAGGCTGAACTCGTACACGGTACCGCCGAATCTGAAGCAGCTGGAAAACCGGCTGGAGGATATCCGCAAAGAGAAGGATGCCGCAGTACAGAGCCAGGAATTCGAAAAGGCGGCCGCTCTGCGCGATACCGAGCAGAAGATCCGCGAAGAGCTGGATGTCACGAAAAACCAATGGAAAGAAAAACAAGGCCGCACCGACTCCGAAGTTACGCCCGAGGATATCGCGCAGGTCGTGGCCAGCTGGACCGGAATTCCGGTCAACAAGCTGAAGGAAGAAGAGACCGAGCGCCTGCTCAATATGGAGAAGATTTTGCACGAGCGCGTCATTGGACAGGAGGAAGCCGTCAAGGCCGTCAGCCGGGCGATCCGCCGGGCGCGTGCGGGGCTTAAGGATCCGAAACGTCCGATGGGCTCCTTCATCTTCCTCGGTCCGACGGGCGTCGGGAAAACCGAGCTGGCGAGAGCGCTCGCCGAAGCGATGTTCGGCGACGAGAACGCCGTGATTCGGATCGACATGTCCGAGTATATGGAGAAACACTCTACCGCGCGTCTGGTAGGTGCGCCTCCGGGATACGTGGGTTATGAGGAAGGCGGCCAATTGACCGAAAAAGTACGCCGCAAACCTTACTCCGTCGTCCTGCTGGACGAAATCGAAAAAGCGCATCCGGAAGTATTCAATATCCTGCTTCAGGTGTTGGAAGACGGACGCTTGACCGATTCCAAAGGCCGGGTTGTCGACTTCCGCAATACGCTGATCATTCTGACCTCCAACGTTGGAGCCGAAGCGATCAGACGCAATACGCGGCTCGGGTTTACGGCCGTGGACGATTCGGGTGCGGATTATGACAACATGAAAGGCAAAGTGATGGAAGAGCTCAAGAAGAGCTTCCGTCCTGAATTCCTCAACCGGATTGACGAAATCATCGTCTTCCACTCCCTTGAGGAAGCGCATATCGGCGAAATCGTCACCCTCATGTCCGAGGAGCTCCGCAAACGGCTTCGCGAATATGACGTCGATTTCATCCTGACCGACAAGGCGAAAGCATTCCTCGCCAAAGAAGGCTTCGATCCTGCTTACGGGGCGCGTCCGCTTCGCCGGGCCATCCAGAAGCATATCGAGGACCGTCTGTCCGAGGAATTGCTGACCGGCAATGTGAAGAAGGGCGACTCGCTTACGATCGACGAAGAGAACGGCGCGTTGACCGTATCGAAGACGGGCGTTTTTTCCAAAGAAGGTTAAAGGTTGTTCCGGTTTACGCTACAAAAAACACCGGAATTAACCGATATAAGCAGTAAAGCGGCTCCCAAAGCGATGCTTTGGGGGCTTTTCTTTTGCGGACGAGGAATGGTAAACTTTGAATGTCACCTAAAATTACATGTTTCCAAAATATCCATAGGTGTCGCGACCTGCAAGGTTTGTCAAATTTTGCAGTGTGAGAAGGTGAGATAATGGTTAAAGTAAAAACAAAGTTTTTTTGTACCGAATGCGGATATGAATCGCCGAAATGGTACGGGAAATGCCCCGGCTGCGGATCATGGAACAGCATGGTGGAAGAGACGGAAAAGGTGGTCAAAACCCAGGGGCTTACTTCGGGGATATTTCATACGAAAGAAAAACCGCTTCCGATCATAAATATAGAAAGCGGCCAGGAGCCGCGGATCATGACGGGCATCGGGGAACTGAACCGCGTGCTCGGAGGCGGCGTCGTTCCGGGGTCGCTGATCCTTGTCGGCGGAGATCCCGGAATCGGGAAATCCACGCTTCTGCTGCAAACCTCGCACGAAATGGCCAAGGCGGGACTGCGGGTGCTTTATATTTCGGGGGAGGAATCGACCCGCCAAACGAAGCTTCGCGCGGAACGGCTCGGCGCTTTGTCGCCGGAGCTTTTCGTATTGTGCGAAAGCAGCATGGACGGGGTGGAAGAAGCGATCAATCAGGTAAAGCCCGATTTTCTGGTGATCGATTCGATCCAGACGGTGTACCTGCCTGAGGTGACGAGCGCGCCCGGCAGCGTGTCCCAGGTTCGCGAATGTACGGCCCGGTTTATGAGGATCGCCAAGGGACAGGGAATCGCCACCGTATTGGTCGGCCATGTGACGAAAGAAGGCGCGATCGCGGGTCCGCGGATGCTGGAGCATATGGTGGACTCCGTGCTTTATTTTGAAGGGGAGCGGCATCATTCTTACCGCTTGTTGCGAGCGGTCAAAAACCGCTTCGGCTCCACGAACGAGATCGGCATTTTTGAAATGAACGAGGCGGGCTTAACGGAGGTCGTGAACCCGTCGGAGCTATTCCTGTCCGAGCGTCCGCTCGGCGTTGCGGGATCGACGGTCGTGGCCTCCATGGAAGGAACACGGCCGATGCTGGTGGAATTGCAGGCGCTGGTCGCATCTACTCAGTTTCCTTCTCCGCGCAGAATGGCGACAGGGGTAGACCATAACCGGATGAACCTGATTATCGCCGTGCTGGAAAAGCGGATGGGCATGTTTTTGCAAAATCAGGATGCTTATGTCAACCTGGCCGGCGGCGTCAAGCTGGATGAACCGGCCGTGGATCTGGCCATTGCGGTAAGCATCGCTTCCAGCTTTCGGGATCTGCCGACCAAGCCTTACGACGTCTTTTTCGGCGAGGTTGGTTTGACCGGCGAAGTCCGGGCGGTATCCCGTGCGGAACAGCGCGTGAAGGAAGCCGCGAAGCTCGGATTCAAACGGGTCATCCTCCCCGAGAAGAGCATGAAGGGATGGCAAGGACCCAAAGATATTCAATTAATCGGTGTGAATACCGTTGCAGATGCTCTAGCTGTTGCGTTAGATTAGGGGGCATTAAATGATGAAGGAAACTACCCAAGCGGAAAAAATGAACGATTTGCTCAGGCTTGTTGCGCCGGGAACCGCCTTTCGCGACGGGCTTGAGAACGTGCTCCGGGCCAAGACCGGCGGCTTGATCGTCGTCGGCTACAGTCCGGAAGTGATGGAGGTCGTGGAAGGCGGCTTTTCCATCAATTGCGATTTCTCGCCGAACTACCTGTACGAGCTGGCCAAAATGGACGGAGCCATTATTTTGAGCGAGGACCTGAAACGGATCCTGTACGCAAACACCCAGCTTATTCCGGATTCCTCGATCTCCTCCTCGGAAACGGGCATCCGTCACCGGACGGCGGAGCGCGTAGCGAAGCAAACCGGTAAGCTCGTCGTTTCCATTTCCCAGAGACGAAATATCATTACGCTGTATCAAGGGGGATTGCGGTATGCCCTCAAGGAAATCGGCGTAATATTAACCAAGGCAAACCAGGCGATTCAGACGCTTGAAAAATACAGAGCGGTGCTCAATCAGGCGCTCACGAATTTGACGGCCTCGGAATTCGAAGAACTGGTGACCATTCCGGAAGTGATCAATGTCATCCAGCGGGTGGAGATGGTCATCCGCATCAAAATGGAAATTAAGCGCTTTATCAATGAGCTGGGTACCGAAGGAAGGCTCATCAGCATGCAGATGGAAGAGCTGGTGAGCAATATGGAGGAAGAGGCCTGGCTGCTCTATAAGGATTATGCCAAGGATGACAGCGATGAAGCCATTCGTGAAATCATTCTCGGGCTGAAACGTTCGACCGACGACGAACTGCTGGACGACAACCACATTACGCGTTTGCTCGGCTATCCGACTTCGGCTGCAACTTCGGAAGAACTCATTTCTCCTCGCGGATACCGGGTGTTGAACAAAATTCCGCGCCTGCCGAACGTCATCATCCATAATCTGGTTGAACGGTTCAAGGAACTTCCAAGCATACTGGTCGCAACGATCGAACAGCTTGATGAGGTCGACGGCATCGGCGAGGTGCGCGCCCGAGCGATCAAGGAAGGGTTAAAAAGACTCCAGGAACAGGTATTCATTGACAGGCAGATTTAATTTACCTACAATCTAATGATAATGTGAAGGAGTATCTACTTCGAGGTGAAAAAATGATTACAAAATCGATTCCGAACCTGTTTACCTTAGGTAACCTGTTTCTCGGAATGCTGGCCATGATGTTTGCGCTCGACGGCAGATTCAGCCTTGCCGCCATCATGGTCATTGTCGCCATGCTGCTGGATGGTCTTGACGGGCGGGTCGCCCGGGCCTTGAACTGTCCAAGCGAATTCGGCAAGCAGCTCGACTCGTTATCGGATATCATCTCTTTCGGCGTCGCCCCGGCACTCATTATGTATTTGATTTCTTTTCATGAATTGCCGCAAACCGGACTCGTTTGGATCATCACGGCGATTTTCCCGATGTGCGGAGCTTTGAGACTGGCCCGGTTCAACGTGCAAAAGGGGATACCCGGCTATTTCATCGGCTTGCCGATTCCGGCCGCCGGCGGGGTGCTTGCGACGTTGTCCTTATTCCACAAGGATATAACGGCACCCTACTTTATGGTATCGATGCTGCTCTTATCTTATCTGATGGTCAGCTCTGTTAAATACCCGAATTTTAAAAAGCTCGGTTTGCCTAAAAAAGCCATCTACGCGACGCCGCTTGTCGTGATCCTGGCTGTGGTGCTGGCCGTTATTTTTCCGGATGAACTCTCCAAGCTGATCTTCGTGCCTCTAGTCCTGTACGCCGGCTATGGATTAAAGCAGAACATCGACAAGCTGCTGCGCAGAAAGCAGCAGGATGAAGACGATTCCGAAGGGGCATACCGCCCGAAACGATAATTACAGGTAACCCAAAAAGGCATCGCCTTCCGCATTTGTGCGGAAAGCGACGCCTTTTTATTTGGACCGATCAAGACATATTGAATAAACCGAGGGTGGAACATTTTTGCGATTCCTTCTCCAGAACTTCATCGAGCTCAATGCCGAGCTGGTTGCAGAGCGCCGACATGTAGAATAAGCTGCGACCCAGTTCATTGCTGATCGCGTCGCGGCAGTTCTCGCACAATTCTCCCTGGACATGCCGCTTGATCGTCTCTTTGGCTTGTTCCAGGCTCATGCCGGGCTCGAATTCCTGTTTGGTGGCATGAAGTTCAACACAGCCGCATTCGGTAATGGCCTTGGTTACGGACCGGACGGCAGCGGCATTGGTTTGTCCCATTTTGGACATAACATCCAGCAGGCTGCGGTGACGGAGCAACAGTTCAGAAACTTGCTCTTGAAAAGATTGAAGGCTTGGTGCGCTCATTTTCCATCCACCTCAATATTATGAATTGAGTTCATTATATGCCACCTTTTCCCCGCGAATCAACCAGAAATCCCGCCGTAGAAGGGATGTCACAGAAATATCTCCTAAAGGCGGATGCCAAAAAAAGTTAATCGCCTCCGATTACATCGCCCAAAATTGGATCATACTGGATAACGATGATAATCAGGAGGTGAAGAGCGTCATGCTGAAAAGGACTTTATTAATCGTAGCCGGATTATGTGGAGCGTGGTTCGGTTACACATTGGAAGGAATCTCAGGAGTATTGCCACAGCCGCTGGGGCGCTGGTTCACGGGAATGAATCCGCTCGCGGCCCATTTGACGTTGGCGGTGGCGGGAGCATGTCTGTTCATGCTTGTCTACTCGCTTGCGGCAGGTACCATTTCCGTAAAAATCAAACAGGGGATCGCGGCCTTGACCCAAATTCCGATGAAGGACATGGCTGCCGGGGCGGCCGGACTGACTGCTGGACTTCTTCTTTCTTTAATGGTCTACCCTGTTTTTTCTTGGCTCGGCTCCTTGGAACATTTTGCCCGGCTGGCGGTTTCCGCGCTGTTCGGTTACATGGGCCTATGCGTCGCGCTCGAGAAGAAAGAGGAGCTGTCCTCCCTTTGGCTTTCCGGAAGATGGGGAAGCGGCGGCCAGGAGGAAGAACGGCGGCTGGAAGAGCATAAGATTTTGGACACGAGTGTCATTATCGACGGCCGGATCGCCGACATTTGCAAAACGGGCTTTATCGAAGGCACGATCGTCATTCCCGAATTTGTGCTGGAGGAGCTTCAGCATATCGCCGATTCGTCCGACTTGCTCAAACGGAATCGCGGGCGCCGGGGACTCGATATTTTGAACAAAATTCAGAAGGAACTGGATGTCAAGGTGTTGATTTACGAAGGGGATTTCGAGGAAATCTCCGAAGTCGACAGCAAGCTGGTCAAGCTGGCTAAGGTTCTCCAGGGCAAAGTGGTGACCAACGACTTCAACCTGAACAAGGTGTGCGAACTTCAGGGCGTGTCGGTCCTCAACATCAACGACCTGGCCAATGCGGTCAAGCCTGTCGTTCTGCCGGGCGAGGAGATCATGGTTCAGGTCATCAAAGACGGCAAGGAACACGGGCAAGGCGTCGCCTATCTGGATGACGGGACGATGATCGTCGTGGAGGGCGGGCGCGACTTTATCGGAAGCATTACCGAGGTGCTGGTGACGAGCGTGCTGCAGACCTCGGCGGGCCGGATGATTTTTGCCAAACCGAAACTGTTGGAAAAAGCGCAGTAATTCCGTTATGATGGGATAAAAGTGAATGTTCGAAAACTGGATTTTTGAACATCCTTAAAAACAGTTTAGGCGAGGCAGGCAGTAATGGAAAAGGACAAGGAACTGCCCGGAGGAGTCGGGGCCATCATCGTGGCGGCCGGCCGGGGCACAAGGATGGGCACGAAGGAGAGCAAGCAGTTTCTCGTTCTTCGGGGAAAGCCGATCATCGTTCACACGCTGGAAGCATTTGACCGCCATCCGCTGATTCGCGAAATCGTATTGGTCACCGGTGAGCAGGACGTGGAACGATGCCGGTCATGGATCGGCGAATACGGCATTAAGACCAACATCAAAGTCATACCGGGCGGCGCCGAGCGTCAGCATTCGGTATACCGGGGGCTCGCCGAAATCGGCACACCTTGGGTACTGGTGCATGACGGCGTCCGCCCTTTTGTCACGAGGGAACAGATTTCGTCCTGCCATGAGACGGCCGTGAAGCACGGAGCATCCGTCGTGGCCGTTCCGGTAAAAGACACGGTCAAACAAGTGGACGGGCAAGGAATGGTGACGGGGACGCCTGACCGCCGGAGCTTGTGGGCGATTCAAACCCCGCAAGCTTTTCGGCGCGCCGATTTGATGCGGGCTCATGAAGAAGCCGAGGCCGCAGGGTTTCTCGGTACCGATGATGCCATGCTCGTCGAGCGGCTGGGAATCCCGGTCGTGGTGACGGAAGGCGCGTACAGCAACATCAAGATCACGACGCCGGAGGATTTGGATTTTGCCGAAGTGATTTTGGGCAAGAAGGACTTCGATATCACGGGAGAGGAAGAAGAGGAATCATGATCGCAGTTGGACAAGGTTTTGATGTACACCAGTTGGTGGAGGGGAGGCCCTGCATTATCGGCGGGGTAACCATCCCTTATGAAAAAGGGCTGCTCGGCCATTCCGATGCGGACGTACTTTTGCATACGATAAGCGACGCGATACTCGGCGCGCTGGCCCTTGGCGATATCGGCCGGCATTTCCCCGATACGGACCCGGCCTTCAAAGACGCGGACAGCCTGGTGCTGCTCCGGCGGGTATGGGAGATGGCCAGGGAGCGCGGCTACCGTCTCGGCAACCTGGACGCGACCATCATCGCCCAAGCGCCGAAAATGGCGCCGTATATTCCGCAAATGGTCGAAGTGATTGCCGGAGCGCTGGAAGCGGACCCGCAGCAGGTGAACGTGAAAGCGACGACGACCGAGCATCTCGGTTTTACCGGCCGGGGCGAAGGCATTGCGGCGCAATGTGTTGTGTGCCTGATCAAGGATATGCTATCATCTTAGGATTGAAGAGGTAGTTCAAAAATCGGCTTTTGATCACGAAGTGAATCAGGAAGCATATTCGGCGTCGAATCTTGAATTCAGACGGTCCCTCCGGTGCTCACGTAGGTTTTGCCTACGCTCCGCTCCTCGGTCCCGTCTTCATTCAACCTTCCCGGTGCTGAAAAGCCGATCGGCTTTTTGATCACGAAGTGAATCAGGAATCGTTTATTCGCTTTTGTTATTTAATTCTGGAGGGGATCGACATGACAGAAGTTCGCGTGCGGTATGCGCCGAGTCCGACGGGTCATTTACATATCGGAAATGCAAGAACGGCGTTGTTTAACTATTTGTTTGCAAGACATCACGGCGGAAAATTCATTATCCGTATCGAAGATACCGACGTAAAGAGGAATATCGCCGGCGGGGAAGAAAGCCAGCTTACGTATCTCAAATGGCTGGGCATCGACTGGGACGAAAGCATTGATGTCGGCGGGGAATACGGCCCTTACCGCCAAACGGAACGGCTGGACATCTACCGCGAATATTGGCAGGACCTGCTTGACCGCGGTCTCGCTTATCGCTGCTATTGCACGGAAGAAGAACTGGAGAAGGAGCGCGAGGAGCAGATGGCCCGCGGCGAAACGCCGCGCTATTCCGGCAAGCACCGGAATTTGACGCCGGAACAGCAGGCTGCTTACGAGGCCGAAGGCCGTCCTTTCAGCATCCGTTTCCGCGTACCGGAAGGACGAACCTATACCTTCGACGACCTCGTCAAGGGACCGATCTCGTTCGAATCCGAGACGAGCGGCGACTTCGTCATTGTAAAGAAGGACGGCATTCCGACTTATAACTTCGCCGTGGCGTTGGACGATCATCTGATGCAAATCACCCATGTGCTGCGCGGTGAAGACCATGTGTCCAACACTCCGCGCCAGCTGATGATTTACGAAGCCTTCGGCTGGGAGCCGCCGCGCTTCGGCCATATGACGCTCATCGTCGGCGAAAACCACAAAAAGCTGAGCAAGCGCGACGAAACGGTCATCCAATTTATCGAGCAGTACGACAAGCTGGGTTATTTGCCTGAAGCGCTGTTCAATTTCATTGCCCTTCTCGGCTGGTCGCCGGAAGGAGAAGAGGAGATCTTTTCGAAGGACGAGCTGATCTCCATCTTCGACGCGAACCGGTTATCCCGGAGCCCGGCCGTATTCGACAAGCACAAGCTCGCCCATTTGAACAATCACTATATCAAAAACGCGGATCCGGAACGGATCGCCGCCATGGCCATTCCGCATTTGCAGTCGGCTTCCCGCTTGCCGGCCGCATTGACGCCGGAGCAGGAGTCTTGGGCTAAAAAGCTCGTAGCCCTGTATCAGGAGCAAATGACGGCCGCTTCGGACATCGTCGAGCTGTCGGCCTTGTTTTTCCGCACGCATCTGGAAATCGAAGCGGAAGCCGCGCCGGTACTGGCCGAGCCGCAGGTGCCTGAGGTGCTGAGCGCATTCCTCGGGAAGGTGAAGGCCTCTTCCGAATTTACGGTGGAGCTCATCGCCGCATGGATCAAGGAAGTGCAGAAGGAAACCGGAGCCAAAGGGAAAGGGCTATTTATGCCGATCCGCGTAGCTTTGACCGGACAGATGCATGGCCGGGATTTGAACCAGACGATTTACCTGCTTGGCAAGGACCGCGTCATCGACCGGCTGGAGTCGCAAATCCGCGGAGCGTAAGGCGGCACGACAAACCGGGCTTTCGGAAGCCCCGCTTTTTAACGGATCAAGCCGGAATGCTTGTTGCGCAAATGGATAGTCGCATGTAAGATAGAGGGTAATAATAAGCCAAAAGGTTAACGGCATAGATCGGGAGAAGTACGCAACGTGATCGTATTGACCAGAGAAGACAACCGTTAGGAGCGTTCCAAGCATGCTCCCGTGGTGGAAGTTGTCCCAATACGCACGGCGGAAATGCACCCGTGAGCTGCAGTCTTGAGCGCATCTGCCTAAAGATGCGGGTAGAGTCTGCCGAGATTTCCGCGTTAAGGATAACGAAGAGGGATAGAGCCTTTGATCCGTACCCTGCGTGCAACCGGAGTATGACTTGCCGGAATGCCGCCGGCCGGGGCTTGATCCGAAGCAGAGTGGAACCACGCATAAGCGTCTCTGCAGCGAAGAGCTGCAGGGACGCTTTTTTTCCTTGAGGAACCTTACCGTAATTTGCCCAAGAGACAAAAAAGCATGGGCCAGTGACCGGGAGAGACGGAGCTGAGAAGGGGGAAACGCAAATGTTCAAAAGAATGAAAACCGATATCCAGGCGGTATTCGAAAACGACCCTGCCGCAAGAAGCTGGTTCGAGGTTGTCTTCACTTATTCCGGGCTGCATGCGATATGGAGCCACCGAATTGCTCACGCATTGTACCGCCGCCGCTGGTTCACGCTAGCCCGGATCGTGTCCCAGGTCAGCCGTTTTTTTACGGGGATCGAAATTCATCCCGGCGCCAAGATCGGCAACCGGTTGTTTATCGACCATGGCATGGGCGTCGTCATCGGGGAAACTTGCGAAATCGGGGATGACGTGGTCATTTACCAAGGGGTTACCCTCGGCGGGAGCGGCAAGGAAAAAGGAAAGCGGCATCCGACGATCGGCAACAACGTGGTCATTGGGTCGGGAGCGAAGATATTGGGTTCTTTTACTGTAGGAGATCAAAGCAATATCGGCGCCAATTCGGTCGTGCTGAAAGAAGTGCCCTCGGGCAGCACGGTTGTCGGGATTCCCGGCAAAGTGGTCCGCCAGGGGGGCAAGCGCTTGGACCGTCTCAGCCATCAGCTGCCTGACCCGGTTGTGGACGCGATGCGTTCGCTTCAGCAGGAAATTGAACAGCTTCGCGGCGAAATCGACACCTTGAAGCGGGAGCTTCCGGAAAAGCAGCTGACCGAGTAGGATATACTGAACAATAAGAACCCCAAGGGAAAGGAACGAGAGAATGGCACTGCATATCTATAACACGCTCACCCGAATGAAGGAGCAGTTCGTCAGCCAGGAACCGGGAAAGGTCAAGATGTACGTGTGCGGACCTACCGTTTATGGTTATATTCATATCGGCAACGCGCGGCCGATGATTTTTTTCGATGTCGTGCGGAGCTACCTGGAAAATCAAAAATATGAAGTGAACTATGTGGTGAACTTCACCGATGTGGACGACAAGCTGATCCGCAAAGGGGAGGAAATGAATCTGCCCGTGCCGGAAGTCGCCTCCATGTTCATCGATGCTTATTACGAAGACCTGGACGGACTTGGCATTCCACGGGCAACCGCCAATCCGCGCGTCACGGAAAATATGGACATTATCATCGAGTTTATCCGCGATCTGGAAAGCAAAGGCTATGCTTATGCAAATGGCGGGGATGTCTTTTTCCGGACGAAAAATTTCGAGGGCTACGGCAAATTATCCGGCCAAAATATAGAGGAGCTTCAGTTCGGCATCCGGATCGATGTGGACGAGCGGAAGGAGAATCCGGAGGATTTCGTGCTCTGGAAGGCCGCCAAGCCGGGCGAAATCCATTGGGACAGTCCATGGGGCCCGGGCCGGCCGGGGTGGCATATCGAATGCTCCGCCATGTCGCGTCATCTCCTCGGAGATACGCTGGATATCCACGGCGGCGGACAGGATTTGCAGTTCCCGCACCACGAATGCGAGGTTGCCCAATCCGAAGCCTTGACAGGCAAGCCGTTCGCAAGCTATTGGATGCATAACGGGTATATCAACATCGGCGGGGAAAAAATGTCGAAATCGCTCGGCAACGGGGTACTCGTGAAGGATCTGCGCAAACAGTATAAACGGGAAGCGATCCGGTTCTTCATGCTGTCGACCCAGTATCGCAACCCGCTGAATTTCACCGAAGAGGCCATGCTTCAAGCGGAGAGAGGCGTAGAGCGGATCGAAAACTGCCTCGGTAATCTGCGCCACCGTATGGACACCGCCACGAAAGGTGAGGACGTGACCCCGGAATGGGAGGAGAAGCTCAGAGAAATTTGGCTGACCTTCCACAGCAAAATGCAGGACGATTTCAATACGCCGGATGCGATTACCGCGGTGTTTGAATGGGTGAGCGAAGTGAACGGGCTGCTGCAAAAACCGAGCGTATTACGCGCCGATCTGGAAGCCGCGCTTGCGTTGTTCACGGAGATGAACGGCGTGCTGCGCCTCGCGGCCGAAGAGCAGGCAGAGCTGCTTGACGACGAAATCGAAGCGCTCATCGCCGAGCGGACGGAGGCGCGGAAGTCCAAAAACTGGGCCCGGGCCGACGAAATTCGCGATTTGCTGCAGGAGCGGGGAATCCTGCTGGAAGACACGCCGCAGGGCATGAGATGGCGGCGCAAATGACGGGCCCGGGAACTGACGGGGGCGCGCTGTTTGCCAACGGGTGCCCGGAGGAGACTGGCTCGGCGGGAACGGCCGGAGCCCCGGTGCCGGCGGCGCTGTGGTTCCCCGAGCCGCCTGCCAAACCGGCGCGGCTGCTGCCGCCGCTCGCGCTCGCGTACATCGGGGACGCCGTCTTCGAGGTCGCCGTCCGCCAGCATGTAATGGCCCGGCCGAACCTGCGGCCCCATCACCTTCATCGGCTCTCGACCGGGTACGTCGCCGCCAAAGCCCAAGCGCGGCTGCTCGCCCTGCTTGAGCCGCAGCTTACCGAAGAAGAAAAAGACGTTGTCCGGCAAGGCCGCAACGCGAAATCCGGCACGGTTCCCAAAAACGCGAACGTGCAGGATTACCGCCACGCTACGGCTTTCGAAAGCCTGATCGGCTATTTGTACTATACGGGCGAGCATGACCGCATGCGGCATTTGCTCGCGCAAGGGTTCGAACTTTTGGACTCTTGATTCCGCTACAGACTTGAACATCAAACCTCCAGGAGGATGGATATGGAAGACCAAGAATGGATCGCCGGCAAGCATTCGGTGCTTGAAGCGCTGAGAGCCGGCCGGACGATCAATAAAATATGGGTAGCCGAAGGCGCCCAGAAGCATTTAACCCAGCCGATCGTCGCGGAGGCCAAAAACCGCGGCATTATCGTCCAGACCGTGGACAAGCGTAAGCTGGATCAGATGGTGCCGGGCGTACAGCATCAAGGCGTCGTTGCTCAGGCCGCCCCTTACGCCTATGCGGAAGTGGAGGATTTACTGGCGAAAGCTGCGGAGCGGGGAGAGCCGGCCTTTTTGCTCGTTCTCGACGAAATTGAAGATCCGCACAATCTGGGCTCGATCCTAAGAACGGCGGAATGTACGGGGGTACATGGCGTGATCATTCCGAAGCGGCGCTCCGCCGCAGTCACGGCCACCGTATCCAAAACGTCGGCCGGGGCCGTCGAATACGTGCCTGTCGCCCGGGTAACGAATCTCGTACAAACGATGGAGCAGCTGAAGGAAGCCGGCGTCTGGGTCGTCGGAACCGATGTTGAGGCAAAGGAAGAAATCTATGGGGGCGGCGATATTTTGACCGGCCCGGTGGCGATCGTGATCGGAAACGAAAATCAGGGAATGGGACGGCTCGTGCGGGAAACCTGCGACGTGCTGCTCAAGCTTCCGATGAGCGGGCGGCTCAATTCCTTGAACGCTTCGGTCGCCGCCGGAGTCGTCATGTATGAAGTTCTCCGCAGACGCCGCGCCCAAGGATAACGGTTCATGCGCGATACGCGCGACGTTCTATTGGTGGACGGCTACAACATGATCGGCGGATGGCCCGAGCTGTCCGCTTTGGGCAAGAAGAGCCTCGAGGAAGCGAGGGACCGTTTGCTTACGCGGTTGGCGGACTATCAGGCCTTCTCGGGGAGAAAAGTCATCGTGGTGTTCGATGCATACCGGGTGCCCGGACTTGGAAAGTCGTTTGCCCAGTACAAAATCGACATTTTTTTTACCAAGGAAAAGGAAACGGCGGATGAATGCATCGAACGGCTGGTCGGCGAGTTCTCGAACCGGAGGCGGCAGATTTATGTGGCCACGAGCGATATGGTGGAGCAGCACGTGATATTCGGACAGGGGGCGCTACGGATCTCGGCGCGCGAGCTGTTGACCCAGGTAGAACAAAGCGAAAAAGAGATCCAGGTCAGATTGAAGGAGCGCAGCAGCCGTTCCGGGCGGAATACGATCGACGACAAATTGAGCCCGGAAATCCGGCAGCTGTTCGAGCGCTGGCGCAGGGAATGAAAGTAATTTCTTACTCTTTTGCTCCAAAATGCCCTTGACAAAGTTCGACTTTACATCTTTTGGTACTTTTTCAGTTGACGCTATTATGCACGATCATATATACTGTTCGTATTACTTGAATGAGTGACGGGGCACCGTGCGTTGCAGCCGGAGGGATATGTGGTGAGTGTCAACCTCGAGACATGGGTTAGATTCGACTATGAGGTTTTAAGTGACGAAGACATCGTAGAAGCCGTCCGTAACGGCGATAGTGAAGCTTTGGAGTACTTGATCAACAAGTACCGCAGTTTCGTGCGCGCCAAAGCAAGGTCCTATTTCCTGATTGGTGCCGACCGTGAGGATATCATCCAAGAAGGAATGATCGGGCTTTACAAATCGATCCGGGACTTTCGGGGGGACAAGCTGTCTTCATTCAAAGCATTTGCCGAGCTTTGCATTACGCGGCAGATCATCACGGCGATCAAGACGGCGACGCGGCAGAAGCATATCCCGCTGAATTCCTATGTTTCGTTGGATAAGCCGATTTATGACGAAGATTCCGACCGGACGCTTCTGGACGTAATTTGCGGTTCCCGCGTGTGCGATCCGGAAGAGCTGATCATTAATCAAGAGGAATTTGTCGGCCTCGAGGATAAAATGTCCGAAATTCTCAGCGACCTTGAGCGCAAGGTGTTGATGCTTTATCTGGACGGACGCTCCTACCAGGAAATTGCGGTAGACCTGAAACGCCATGTCAAATCGATCGACAACGCGCTGCAGCGCGTGAAACGCAAGCTCGAACGTTACCTGGAAGTGCGGGACGGCGGCAATTGAGCGAACGAATATATTCATAGAGTGGAAAGCAAAGGGACGACGGAGACGGCGCCCTTTTTTTGCGCCTATAGCAAGTATTAGGATAGGCACAATCACGCGCTATTCGCCTCTTTAACGATAGTTTTTAATCTAAAAAAGGTAAATAGCCCATTTCAATGATTCGGCTATGGAATCGAACAGGCTGGTGGTTTATCTTTCCGGAACATGTGCCATACTAGATCAATACGCTTTCGATATCCAGAACCCGCTGTCCGGCGGGCATTTTCCGATTCAAGAGCCTTTTTCGAATTCCCTCTATTTAACGAAAGGAGAAGCTTCTCAATTCGTTGACACGTGTAGGGGCATGTGATAAAGTGTTTTAGGTAGGCCTAAATTTGTGTTTTCCATTTTTGGATAACTGCAGGTCTTTAGGTCAATTCATGAGACTTTCTAAAAACAAGAATGTCTTCGGGAGGTGCACATCATGCGGGTAATTATTACGTTGGCTTGTACGAACTGCAAGCAAAGAAACTACACGACAACGAAAAACAAGCGTAACCACCCCGACCGCATGGAGATGAAGAAATTTTGCAAGTTTTGTAACGAGCAAGTTCCTCATCGCGAAACCAGATAGCCTTTGGAGGTGTAGTCGCGCATGAAAAAGAGTTTCAAGTCGTTGTTCTCTTTTTTCTCTGAAAGCTGGGCTGAGCTTAAAAAAGTTCGCTGGCCTAATCGTAAAGAGCTGACTAATTATACGCTGATTGTGCTGGGTACAATTGTAGTTGTCGCGATTTATTTTTGGGTACTTGATATCGGCATCTCTGCTGTGATCGAAGCGATTATTTAAGAAGGGTCCATAGGTGGCTTGATATGGAAAAAAGATGGTACGTAGTTCATACCTATTCCGGGTATGAGAACAAGGTCAAAGCCAATTTGGAGAAGCGTGTCGAGTCCATGGGCATGGAAGACAAGATATTCCGCGTACTTGTTCCGATGGAAGAAGAAGTGGTGAACAAGGACGGTAAGAAAAAGACCGTCATGCGTAAAGTTTACCCCGGATATGTCTTGGTGGAAATGATCCAAACCGATGATTCCTGGTACGTTGTTCGCAACACGCCGGGCGTTACGGGGTTTGTCGGCTCTACGGGATCGGGCTCCAAGCCTACGCCTCTGCTCCCTGAAGAAGTGGAACAGATTTTGCAGCATATGGGCATGGAAGAACCGAAGCCGGTTATCGAGTTCGATTTGAAAGAATCCGTACGCATCAAGGTTGGTCCGTTTGCCAATTTTGTCGGATCCATCGAAGAGATTCTGGTCGACAAAAGCAAGCTGAAGGTTCACGTCAACATGTTTGGACGAGAAACCCCGCTTGAGCTGGATTACACTCAAGTGGAAAAGATATAGGTTTCTTAGGGTTTCATGTGGGAGGGGCGGTAAGCTCCGTCT
The DNA here is from genome assembly GCF_051307165.1 of Paenibacillus salivarius. NCBI lineage: Bacteria > Bacillati > Bacillota > Bacilli > Caryophanales > Paenibacillaceae > Paenibacillus > Paenibacillus salivarius. The sequence goes on along the minus strand of NZ_CP195592.1, from coordinate 4,913,059 downwards.
ACCACTATTAGGGCAAGGAGGTGTTTTACATGGCGAAAAAGGTTATCAAAGTAGTAAAACTGCAAATTCCTGCAGGGAAAGCGAATCCTGCGCCACCGGTAGGTCCGGCTTTGGGTCAAGCGGGTGTCAACATCATGGCATTCTGTAAAGAGTTCAACGCGCGTACTGCCGATCAAGCAGGTTTGATCATTCCGGTTGAAATTTCGGTGTTTGAAGATCGTTCCTTTACTTTCATCACCAAAACTCCTCCGGCAGCCGTTCTGCTTCGCGTTGCAGCGAAGATCGAGAAAGGTTCCGGTGAACCGAACAAGAAGAAAGTGGCTACCGTGAAACGCGACGTAGTTCGTCAAATCGCGGAGCAAAAAATGCCTGACCTTAACGCGGCTTCCGTTGAATCGGCTATGCGTATGGTTGAAGGTACTGCTCGCAGTATGGGCATCACGATCCAAGACTAATTCTTGGGAGTGTACAAGCAACGACGTTGCAAGGCATCTTAGAAACGCATCATGATAAGCAACGGAAGTTGCGACGGATGAATCGAACATTGCGAATCATCCGCAAGTGGGAGGATATTCCGCTAATACCACAAAGGAGGACGAATTTCATGGCTAAACACGGTAAAAAGTACCTTGAAGCCGCCAAGCTGTTCAACAGCGAAGCGACATATGAGCCTTCCGAAGCCGTTGAACTGGTGAAAAAGGCTGCGACTGCGAAATTCGACGAAACCGTTGAAGCCGCAGTTCGTTTGGGCGTAGACCCTCGTAAGCAAGACCAAGCTGTCCGCGGTGTTGTTGTCCTGCCTCACGGCACGGGTAAAACACAACGCGTTCTGGTATTCGCCAAAGGTGAAAAAGTGAAGGAAGCGGAAGCTGCCGGCGCTGATTACGTTGGCGATCAAGACATGATCAACAAAATCCAACAAGGCTGGTTCGAGTTCGATGTCTGCGTAGCGACACCGGACATGATGAGCGAAGTTGGTAAACTGGGCCGTCTGCTCGGCGGTAAAGGCCTCATGCCTAACCCTAAAGCAGGCACGGTTACATTTGATGTAGCCAAAGCCGTTCAAGAAATCAAAGCGGGTAAAATCGAGTATCGTTTGGATAAGGCTGGTCAAATTCATGCGCCGATCGGTAAAGTTTCCTTTACTGCAGAGCAATTGAATGAAAACCTTAAAGCTCTTATCGACGCGCTGAACCGGGCTAAACCGGCTGCTGCGAAGGGCGTATACTTGAAAAACATCGCGATTTCTTCGACGATGGGTCCAAGCGCTCGCGTAAACACTGCTGTATACAGATAATACCACCCCCTTCATTGGGAAAAGGGATTGACATGATGGTCGTCTCTTGGTAAACTGAAGCAGTTGTTTTACAGCGACAACTGAATTTGAATATGCTTACCGTAGACAGTAGGTGCCCCAAAGGCTTAATTTCCTACCGAGGTGTTGTGATAGAATATCGTGTACTGCAGTTTTCTGTAGTTGATGATTCATCAGGCCTTCGTGATTCTACGGAGGCTTTTTTCATGAATATGAAGAGGGCCGAGTAAATCTATCAGGAGGTGTACAGGTTGGCAAACGCAAAAGTAATTCAAGCTAAACAGGAAGCCGTTGAAGTCGTAACAGCCAAGCTGCGCGAAAGCGCAACTACTGTTGTAGCGGACTATCGCGGTCTGAACGTTGCCCAAGTTACGGAATTGCGCAAACAGCTTCGTGAAGCTGGCGTGGAATTCCAAGTATTGAAAAATACGCTCGTTCGTCGTGCGACTGCAGCTGCGGAACTGACTGAACTGGATGAAGTTCTGACAGGTCCTACAGCGATCGCATTCAGCGTGAACGACGCTGTGGCTCCGGCTAAAATTCTGAGCGATTTCGCGAAGAAGAACGAAGCCCTTAAAGTTAAAGGTGGCGTGGTTGAAGGTCGTGTAGTCGGCGTTGACCAAATCAACGAGCTGGCGAATCTTCCGTCCCGCGAAGGTCTCCTTTCGATGCTCCTCAGCGTGCTTCAAGCTCCAGTGCGCAACTTCGCACTCGCAGTCAAAGCCGTTGCAGAGAAAGAAGAAGCAAGCGCGTAAGCATTTTTTGAAGTTAGCTCTTTAAAACATTAATCAATTTAAAATAATGGAGGTTCTACCATGAGTAAAGAAAGCATTTTGGAAGCTATCAAAGGCATGACTGTTCTTGAACTGAACGATCTCGTTAAAGCAATCGAAGAAGAATTCGGCGTAACTGCAGCAGCTCCAGTTGTTGTAGCTGGCGGCGGCGGTGGCGCAGCTGAAGCAGCTGAGCAAACTGAATTTGACGTAATCCTGGCTAACGCTGGTGCGTCCAAAATCAACGTTATCAAAGTGGTTCGCGAAATCACTGGCCTCGGCTTGAAAGAAGCCAAAGACCTGGTTGACAACGCACCAAAACCGTTGAAAGAAAAAGTTGGCAAAGAAGAAGCAGAAGCTGTAAAAGCAAAATTGGAAGAAGCAGGCGCAACTGTAGAAGTGAAGTAATCTTCATCCAATCGATCGCAAACCCCTTGAATCATATTCAAGGGGTTTGTTTAACATCATGGCCCTGATTTTAGTTACAGAACTTGCAAGACATTCAGCTAATCGGCGCTATTCGCGACGTTTAGTTCAGAACATGCCTTCTGGTTGCGAGTTTTGCAACTAAAAAAGTTCAAGGCAGGAAAGGAGGGGGAAGCAGGTGGCGGATCATTATTATACGAACAAGCCGATGACGGCCCATGACCGCAAGGTGTTGGAGGTGTCGTTGCGCGGACAGCAATTTCGGTTTGTCAGCGATGCGGGGGTGTTTTCCAAAGGGGGCATCGATTACGGCAGCCGGACGCTGATTGAAGCGATGGATATTCCCGCGGACGCCAAAGTGCTTGATGTGGGTTGCGGCTACGGACCGATTGGACTTGCCGCAGCGCGGCTCGCGGTTTCGGGACATGTCACGATGATCGATGTCAACAGCCGGGCGATAGAGCTTGCCAAAGAAAATGCAGCCGCAAACCGGTTGGCGAACGTTACGATTCTTGAGAGCGATTTGTTCGCGGCGCTTGACGATGAACAATTTGACGTCGTGCTGACCAACCCGCCGATCCGTGCAGGTAAAGAGACGGTGCATGCGATTTTTGAAGGGGCTTATGAAAGATTGCGCAGCGGCGGGGCGTTGTGGATTGTCATTCAGAAAAAGCAGGGAGCGCCGTCGGCGAAGGAAAAGTTGGAGTCTCTGTTTGGTATGGTAGAGGAAGTTACGAAGGATAAGGGATATCGGATTTACAAAGCGACAAAAAAATAGTTTGACTTGGCAAAACGGTTGTGTTATTATTATAAAATGTCAGTATTAGGATGCCCTCTGTGGCTTTACCTTACTGAAATGTCAAGAGTTATTCGTGGAACATGCATAAAATCGCATCGAATTACGTATAATATGTACATTTCGGGTAAATCTACTGATACGGGGACATCAGATTGGAAATGACACGGATAATGATGCTCTTTTTTCGAAAGCATTCGATAAGGGCTTTTCTTTATTTGTGCATCATTCCATGAATCCGTATGGTCCTATTATAAGGGTACAAACACGGGTTCGCAATGTATTTTTAAAGTGAGTAGACATGAGGGGTGAGTATAAGTTGGCAGGACATCTTGTTCAATATGGTCGACGCACTCGGCGAAGTTATGCACGAATTAACGAGGTACTCGAAGTTCCGAACCTGATCGAAATCCAACAGAAATCCTATGAGTGGTTCTTGGAAGAAGGCCTTCGGGAAATGTTCCAGGATATCTCGCCGATTCAGGATTTCACCGGAAATCTGGTGTTGGAATTTATCGATTACAGTCTTGGAGAACCAAAGTATACGGTAGATGACGCGAAAGAACGCGACGTTACGTATGCTGCTCCGCTTCGGGTTAAAGTCCGGCTCATTAACAAGGAAACCGGCGAAGTCAAAGAGCAGGAAGTATTTATGGGAGATTTCCCGCTGATGACGGAAACCGGCACATTCATTATTAATGGTGCGGAACGGGTTATTGTCAGCCAGTTGGTTCGCTCTCCTAGCGTCTATTTCAGTACTAAAGTAGATAAGAACGGCAAAAAAACGTATACCGCAACGGTTATTCCAAACCGCGGTGCATGGCTGGAGCTGGAGACGGATGCGAAGGATATCGTGTATGTCCGCATCGACCGCACCCGTAAAATCCCGGTTACCGTGCTGCTTCGCGCGCTTGGCTTCGGAACCGACGCCGAAATTCTCGATTTGCTCGGCAACGATGAATATATCCGCAATACGCTCGATAAAGACAATACCGATTCCACGGAGAAAGCCCTCATTGAAATTTATGAGCGCCTTCGTCCGGGTGAACCGCCAACTCTTGACAATGCGAAGAGTTTGCTTGTGGCGCGTTTCTTTGATCCGAAACGATATGATCTGGCCAATGTCGGCCGTTACAAAATCAATAAAAAGCTGCACATCAAAAACCGTCTGTTCAACCAGCGTCTGGCGGAATCTTTGATCGACACCAGCACCGGAGAAATCATCGCCGAAGCGGGTCAAATGGTTGACCGCCGTTTGCTCGATCAAATTATTCCTTACCTGGAGAACGGGGTAGGTTTCAAAAACTATCATGTGGCCGGCGGCGTTCTTGACGCCAACGACGTGCCGCTGCAGACGGTCGACGTATTCTCGCCGATCGAAGACGGCAAAGTTGTTAAGGTCATTGCGAACTGCAATATCGACAAGTCGGTGAAGCATATTACACCGGCCGATATCATTTCGTCGATCAGCTACTTCCTGAACCTGCTGCACGGAATCGGAAGCACGGACGATATCGACCATCTCGGCAACCGCAGACTGCGTTCGGTAGGGGAGTTGCTGCAGAACCAGTTCCGTATCGGTTTGTCCCGGATGGAGCGCGTTGTGCGCGAAAGAATGTCGATCCAGGATGCGAATGTGATTACGCCTCAGGCGCTCATCAACATTCGTCCGGTTATCGCTTCGATTAAGGAGTTCTTCGGAAGTTCGCAGTTGTCCCAGTTTATGGACCAGACGAACCCGCTTGCGGAACTTACGCATAAACGCCGTCTGTCCGCACTCGGTCCTGGTGGTTTGACGCGGGAACGCGCAGGCTTTGAAGTGCGCGACGTCCACCATTCCCACTATGGCCGGATGTGTCCGATCGAGACGCCGGAAGGCCCGAACATCGGTTTGATCAACTCCTTGTCGACGTTTGCGCGCATCAACGAATATGGCTTCATCGAAGCTCCGTATCGTTGGGTCGATCCGAATACCGGCAAAGTTACGGATCAAATCGCATATTTGACTGCCGACGAAGAAGATAACTATATCATCGCCCAGGCGAACGCGGTGTTGAATGAAGACAACACGTTCCGCGACGAGAATGTTATCGTTCGTTATAACAAGCAGTCCGACAACATTTTGACGATGCCGAGCGACCGTGTCGACTATATGGACGTATCACCTAAGCAGGTTGTGTCCGTCGCGACCGCGCTGATTCCGTTCTTGGAAAACGATGACTCGAACCGCGCTCTGATGGGTTCGAACATGCAGCGTCAGGCGGTTCCGCTTTTGATTCCGAAAGCGCCGCTTGTGGGTACGGGCATGGAGCATAAATCCGCGAAAGATTCCGGGGTATGTATTGTTTCCAAATACGACGGAATTATTGAGCGGTCCGCCGCGAACGAAATTTGGCTGCGCCGCGTCGAAACGATTGACGGCAAAGAAGTCAAAGGCGACCTGGTTAAATATAAATTACACAAATTTATGCGTTCGAACCAAGGAACATGCATCAACCAGCGTCCGATCGTAAAACGCGGAGACGTCATCAAGAAAGGTGATATCCTCGCGGACGGGCCTTCGACCGAAATGGGCGAATTGGCACTCGGACGTAACGTTGTCGTCGCATTTATGACTTGGGAAGGTTATAACTACGAGGATGCGATTCTCTTAAGCGAAAAACTCGTGAAAGAGGACGTATACACCTCGATTCACATTGAAGAATATGAGTCCGAAGCCCGCGATACGAAGCTCGGACCGGAAGAAATCACACGCGACATTCCGAACGTCGGCGAAGAAGCGCTCCGCAATCTTGATGAGCGCGGCATTATCCGCGTCGGTGCCGAAATCGGCGCAGGGGACATCCTCGTAGGTAAAGTTACTCCGAAGGGCGTAACCGAACTGACTGCGGAAGAACGCCTGCTGCATGCGATCTTCGGCGAGAAGGCTCGCGAAGTGCGCGACACATCCTTGCGCGTACCGCACGGTACGGACGGGATCGTCGTCGACGTCAAAGTGTTCACTCGTGAAAACGGCGACGAATTGCCTCCGGGCGTGAATCAGCTCGTTCGTGTATATATTGCTCAAAAACGTAAAATCTCCGAAGGCGATAAAATGGCCGGACGCCATGGTAACAAAGGGGTCGTGGCCCGGATCCTGCCGGAAGAAGATATGCCGTTCATGCCTGACGGTACGCCTGTACAGGTCGTACTCAACCCGCTGGGGGTTCCTTCGCGGATGAATATCGGGCAGGTACTGGAAATCCATCTCGGGATGGCCGCGATGAAGCTTGGTATTCATGTGGCTACGCCGGTATTTGACGGAGCCAACGAATACGACGTGTTTGACACGATGGAAGAAGCCGGCATGCAGCGCAACGGTAAGACGCTCTTGTATGACGGCCGGACGGGTGAACCGTTCGAACGCGAAGTTACCGTCGGCGTCATGCATATGATCAAGCTGGCGCACATGGTCGACGATAAGATCCATGCCCGCTCTACGGGTCCTTACTCGCTCGTTACGCAACAACCGCTCGGCGGTAAAGCCCAGTTCGGCGGACAGCGTTTCGGGGAGATGGAAGTTTGGGCACTGGAAGCTTATGGTGCCGCTTATACGCTGCAGGAAATCTTGACCGTCAAGTCGGACGATGTGGTCGGACGCGTAAAAACGTACGAATCGATCGTCAAGGGCGAGAATGTGCCAGAACCTGGTGTGCCGGAATCGTTTAAAGTCTTGATCAAGGAACTTCAAAGTTTGGGTATGGACGTCAAAATCCTCACCGAAAACGAAGAAGAGATCGAGATGAAGGAAATCGACGATGACGACGATGCGTCCGGGGACAAACTCAGCTTGAACCTGGAAGGCGCGGAAGTCGGAGTGGAATAAGCATCCCTGGCGGCGGCAACGCCGCCAAGCGATGATGATAGCCGGAGATTGACAATATCAGGACTTGGTTAAGGAGGGATGCTCCTTGTTGGACGTCAACAACTTCGAGTATATGAAAATCGGGCTCGCTTCCCCGGAAAAAATTCGTTCTTGGTCCCGCGGAGAAGTAAAGAAGCCTGAAACGATCAACTACCGTACATTGAAACCGGAAAAAGAAGGGCTGTTTTGCGAGAAAATTTTCGGCCCGACCAAAGACTGGGAATGTCACTGCGGTAAATATAAACGCGTTCGATATAAAGGCGTCGTCTGCGATCGCTGCGGCGTCGAGGTAACAAGAGCGAAAGTGCGCCGCGAACGGATGGGTCATATCGAACTGGCTGCGCCGGTATCCCACATCTGGTATTTCAAAGGGATTCCGAGCCGTATGGGCTTGGCGCTCGATATGTCGCCGCGCTCGCTGGAAGAGATCATTTATTTTGCATCCTATGTAGTCACCGATCCGGGCGAAACTCCGCTGGAGAAGAAGCAGCTTCTGTCCGAAAAGGAATACCGCAGCTATCGTGAGAAATACGGCTACGGATTCCAAGCCGGCATGGGCGCCGAAGCGGTTAAGAAATTGCTGCAGGATCTTGATATCGATAAGGAATTGGAGTTTCTGAAAGAAGAGCTCCGCACGGCGCAAGGCCAACGCCGCAACCGTGCGATCAAGCGTCTGGAAGTGATCGAGGCGTTCAAGAGCTCGGGCAACGAGCCGGAGTGGATGGTTCTCGACGTGCTTCCGGTCATTCCGCCGGAGCTTCGTCCGATGGTACAGCTGGACGGCGGCCGCTTTGCGACCTCCGACCTTAATGATTTGTACCGCCGGGTCATCAACCGGAACAATCGTCTGAAACGCCTGCTTGACCTCGGGGCGCCGGACATTATCGTTCAAAACGAAAAACGGATGCTCCAGGAAGCCGTTGACGCCCTGATCGACAACGGCCGTCGCGGACGTCCGGTTACGGGTCCGGGTAACCGTCCTTTGAAATCCCTCAGCCATATGCTGAAAGGGAAACAAGGCCGGTTCCGGCAAAACCTCCTCGGTAAACGGGTCGACTATTCCGGCCGTTCCGTTATCGTCGTAGGTCCTTACCTGAAAATGTATCAATGCGGTTTGCCGAAGGAAATGGCGCTTGAATTGTTCAAGCCTTTCGTCATGAAAGAGCTGGTAAACAAAGGTCTTGCCCATAACATCAAGAGCGCAAAACGCAAAGTGGAACGCGTCAGCCCTGAAGTTTGGGACGTGCTCGAAGAAGTCATCAAGGAGCATCCGGTTCTGCTGAACCGTGCCCCTACGCTTCACCGTCTCGGGATCCAGGCGTTCGAGCCGATTTTGGTCGAAGGCCGTGCGATTCGTCTTCACCCGCTCGTATGTACGGCGTATAACGCCGACTTCGACGGTGACCAGATGGCCGTTCACGTTCCGCTGTCCGCGGAAGCCCAAGCCGAAGCGCGCATCCTGATGTTGGCTTCCGGCAACATCCTGAACCCGAAAGACGGCAAGCCGGTCGTTACGCCATCGCAGGATATGGTCCTCGGATCTTACTATCTGACGATGGATAACAAGGAAGCCAGAGGTGCAGGGATGATTCTCGGCTCCGTGAATGAAGCATTTTCCGCTTATCAGCGCGGAACCGCCGAGCTTCATGCTCGCGTTGCCATTCCGGCCAAAGCGCTTGGCAAAACAGGATTTACGGAAGCTCAACAAAACGCGCTGCTCATTACGACAGTAGGGAAAATTATCTTTAACGAAATCTTCCCGTCCAGCTTCCCGTACATCAATGAGCCGACGAGAGCGAATTTGTTCAACGGCACGCCGGATGAATACTTCATTCACGATAAAGGCGTGGATATCCGTGAAAAGATTATGGGAGCTAAGCAGGCAGGCGGGATAGGTAAAGAATACCTCGGCGAAATCATCGGCCGCTGCTTCGAGATTTACCATACGACGGAAACGTCGATTATCCTTGACCGAATCAAGCAAACGGGATTCACCTATTCCACTCGCGCCGGCGTAAGTATCGCGGTTGCGGACGTTATCGTTCCGGACGAGAAACAGGCGATTCTGCGCGAATCGGATGAAAAGGTCAATGTCATCACTACGCAATACCGTCGCGGTCTGATTACGAACGAAGAACGTTATGACCGTGTTATCGATATCTGGTCCAAAGCGAAGGACCAAATTACCGATGTGCTCATGAAATCGATGGACCGTTACAATTCCATCATGCTCATGGTCGACTCCAAGGCGCGCGGTAACAAATCGCAGATCACCCAGCTCGGCGGGATGCGGGGTCTGATGGCCAACCCGTCGGGTCGGATCATCGAGCTCCCGATCAAGTCGAACTTCCGCGAAGGTTTGACCGTCCTCGAGTACTTCCTCTCGACGCACGGTGCGCGGAAAGGTCTTGCGGATACGGCGCTTCGGACGGCCGACTCCGGTTACTTGACACGTCGTCTCGTAGACGTTGCGCAAGACGTCATCGTTCGCGAGGAAGATTGCGGTACGGATAAGGGCTTTACCGTCGGCGTAATCCAAGACGGTAAGGAAGTTATCGAAGGCTTGTTCGACCGGATCGAAGGACGTTATTCTTTCGAAACGATCAAGCATCCTAAAACGGGTGAAATTATCATTCACCGCAATGAACTGATCGATTCCGACAAAGCGCATGAAATCGTGGATGCCGGCATCGAGAAGCTTCAAATCCGTTCCGTGCTCAGCTGCCGCGCACGTCATGGCGTATGCAAGAAGTGCTACGGACGCAACCTGGCAACCGGCAAGCATGTCGAAATCGGGGAAGCGGTCGGGATTATCGCCGCTCAATCCATCGGGGAACCGGGGACCCAGCTCACCATGCGTACGTTCCATACCGGGGGCGTTGCGGGTGACGATATTACCCAAGGTTTGCCGCGGATCCAGGAGCTCTTTGAAGCCCGGAATCCGAAAGGTCAAGCGACGATCAGTGAGATCGACGGCGTGATCAAAGAGATCCGTGAAGCCAAGGACCGCCGGGAAATCGAGGTTCAGGGCGAAGCGGAAACGAAGGTGTACTCCGTGACTTACGGTTCCCGTCTTCGTGTATACGAAGGTCAGGAGATCGAAGCTGGCGACGAATTGACCGACGGTTCCATCGACCCGAAAGAAATTCTACGCATCAAAGGTATTCGCGGCGTGCAGAACTATATTCTTCAGGAAGTACAACGCGTATACCGGAACCAGGGCGTGGAAATCAACGACAAGCATATCGAAGTTATGGTCAGACAGATGCTGCGCAAGATCCGCATCGTCGATAACGGAGATACGCCGCTTCTGCCAGGATCCTTTGTCGACCTGTATGAGTATGAACAAGCCAACAAAGACGCGATCCTGTCCGGCAATGAACCCGCCGTGGCCAAACCGGTCTTGCTCGGGATCACCAAAGCATCGCTTGAAACGGATTCCTTCTTGTCCGCCGCTTCCTTCCAGGAAACGACGCGCGTGCTCACCGATGCCGCGATCAAAGGCAAAGTGGATAAACTCCTCGGCTTGAAGGAAAACGTCATTATCGGTAAGCTGATTCCTGCAGGTACGGGCATGAACCGTTATCGCAGCATTCAGTTTGAAGAGCCTGTCAGCGATGATGCGGCCGAAGAAAACCTGGAGCCGGTCTCCGTTGAATAAACCGGAATAACAACTGGTGCGAAGGCGGGAAAATCACCCGCCTCCGCACCGTTCTTTTTTCAATTAATTGCTTGACATCGCCTGTTCGGGATGGTATTATATCGAAGTGCGTGAGTACGGATATAACCTGTTCTTTGGAGGACGTTATCGATGTCTAATGATAAAGGTTTACAGGACGCTCATGTCAAAATCGGCACCAAGCAAACGATGAAGATGGTGGAACTTGGACGAGCCGATGAAGTATATGTGGCTGAAGATGCAGATCCGCGCCTTACGTCGAAGATCATTGCCATATGCAATCAACGGAACGTGAAAGTGACGCTGGTTGATACGATGCAGAACCTGGGCAAAGCCTGCGGGATTGAAGTCGGAGCGGCAATGGCTGCGATTGTGAAGCATAGCTGATAGGAATGTTTTTGCTTAAGGGGGAATCCCGCCGGCAAAAACTTTTCATTTGTTCTTTTATGAACCGCCTGGGTCTGTGGGCTTAAAAATGGTTTGTGAAGGATTTGAAAATTGAGGAAGGGGGTGGCAACAACATGCCAACAATTAACCAATTAGTCCGTAAAGGACGTCAAGACAAAGTGTACAAATCGAAGTCGCCAGCATTGCAAAGAGGTTTCAACGCCTTGAAGCGTGAGGCTACCGATTTGAGCTCTCCGCAAAAACGCGGTGTGTGCACTCGTGTAGGTACAATGACTCCTAAGAAACCGAACTCCGCGCTTCGTAAATATGCCCGTGTTCGTTTGACGAACCGTGTAGAGGTGACGGCTTACATTCCAGGTATCGGTCATAACCTGCAAGAACACAGCGTTGTTTTGATTCGCGGCGGCCGGGTCAAGGACCTTCCGGGCGTGCGTTACCATATCGTACGCGGAGCCTTGGATACCGCTGGCGTTAACAACCGGATGCAAGCTCGTTCGAAATACGGTGCTAAACGTCCGAAAGCAAAAAAATCCTAAGCTGATCGTCAGGTCATCTTATTGAACCGTCAATAGTTTTGGATTAATACTGAAAGGGGGATAACTATGCCACGCAAAGGTCCAGTTACGAAGAGAGACGTGTTGCCGGATCCGGTGTATAACAGCAAGCTTGTTACTCGTCTGATCAACCGCATCATGCTCGACGGTAAACGCGGTGTTGCTCAAAGCATTCTGTACAACGCGTTCAACATCATTCAAGAACGTACGGGGAACGACCCTATGGAAGTTTTTGAAGCAGCATTGAAGAACATCATGCCGGTTCTGGAAGTTAAAGCTCGCCGTGTAGGTGGTGCGAACTACCAAGTACCTATCGAAGTTAAGCCGGAAAGACGTACATCCTTGGGATTACGTTGGCTCGTGAACTACTCCCGCAACCGCGGTGAGAAGACAATGGAAGAGCGTTTGGCTGCCGAGATCATCGACGCATCCAATAACACAGGCGCTTCCGTTAAGAAACGCGAAGATACGCACAAAATGGCCGAAGCGAACAAAGCGTTCGCACACTATCGTTGGTAGGATTCGGTTCAACCCACTAATTTATTTTGAAGGGAGACAGATTCATGGCAAGAGAGTTCTCCTTGAAAAATACACGTAATATCGGGATCATGGCGCATATTGACGCCGGTAAGACAACCACGACGGAACGGATCTTGTTCTACACAGGCCGTACGCACAAAATCGGGGAAGTTCACGAGGGTGCTGCGACAATGGACTGGATGGAGCAGGAGCAAGAGCGCGGAATCACGATTACGTCCGCTGCGACGACCGCTCAATGGAAAGGTCACCGCGTAAATATCATCGATACCCCGGGACACGTTGACTTCACAGTCGAAGTTGAACGTTCCCTGCGTGTATTGGACGGGGCAGTAGGCGTTTTCAGTGCGAAAGAAGGCGTTGAGCCTCAGTCTGAAACCGTTTGGAGACAGGCTGACCGTTATGGCGTTCCTCGGATCGCTTATGTAAATAAAATGGACATCATCGGTGCCGACTACCTGAACGTTGTCAAAGATATGCGCGATCGTCTGCAAGCGAACGCAGTTGCAATCCAACTGCCGATCGGTGCGGAGAGCGACTTTGTCGGTATTATCGACATCATCGCTCAAAAAGCGTACATCTACAAAGACGACTTGGGTCAAAACATCGAAGAAGCCGAAATTCCAGCCGATCTGGCTGACAAGGTTGAAGAACTGCGTGCGGAATTGATCGAGAAAGTTGCGGAACTGGATGAAGAATTGACGATGAAATACCTCGAAGGCGAGGAAATCACCGTTGAAGAACTGAAAGCCGCTCTGCGCAAAGGTGTTTGCGAAGTTAAGATCTTCCCTGTAGTTTGCGGTTCCTCTTACCGTAACAAAGGGATTCAGCTGATGCTGGATGCCGTTATCGATTACCTGCCTGCGCCGGTTGACGTACCTTCCATCCAAGGTCACTTGGAAGACGGTACTGAAGTGGAACGCCACTCTTCCGACGAAGAGCCGTTCGCTGCGCTCGCATTCAAAATCATGACGGACCCTTATGTTGGTAAGCTGACGTTCTTCCGCGTATACTCCGGTATTTTGCAATCCGGTTCGTACGTGCTGAACGCAACGAAAGGCAAACGCGAACGTATCGGCCGTATCCTGCAAATGCACGCCAACAGCCGTCAAGAAATCACTGAAGTTTACTCCGGTGACATCGCGGCAGCCGTTGGTTTGAAAGATACGGGCACAGGTGATACACTGTGTGATGAGAAGGCGCCGGTTATTCTTGAATCGATGAACTTCCCTGATCCGGTTATCGAAATCGCGGTTGAGCCTAAGACTAAGGCCGACCAAGATAAAATGAGTGTTGCTCTCGGTAAATTAACTGAGGAAGACCCGACTCTTCGCGCTTCTACCAATGAAGAAACCGGCCAAACGATCCTTGCGGGTATGGGTGAGCTTCACCTTGATATCATCATCGACCGTATGCGCCGCGAATTCAAGGTGGAGACGAATGTTGGTAAACCTCAAGTTGCTTACCGCGAAACATTCAAAGCTCCTGCTCGCGTTGAAGGTAAATTCGTTCGCCAATCCGGTGGTCGTGGTCAATACGGTCACGTCTGGGTTGAATTCGAACCGCTCGAGCCAGGCAGCGGCAACCAGTTCGACAGCAAGATCGTCGGCGGTTCCGTACCAAGAGAATACATTGCTCCTGCTCAGCAAGGTATTGAAGAAGCCATGAAGAATGGTGTCCTTGCAGGCTTCCCATTGGTAGACGTTAAGGCAACCATCGTTGATGGTTCTTACCATGACGTTGACTCCAGTGAAATGGCGTTTAAGATTGCCGGTTCCATGGCGCTTAAAGCAGCCAAGGAGAAGTGCCAAGCAGTTCTGCTTGAGCCAATCATGAAAGTTGAAGTAACGGTTCCTGAGGAGTACATGGGCGACGTTATGGGTATGCTGAACTCCCGCCGCGGACGGATCGAAGGTATGGATTCCCGTGGTGGCGCGCAAATTATCCGTGCGAAAGTACCTCTCTCCGAAATGTTCGGTTACTCGACCACCTTGCGTTCCGGTACACAAGGACGCGGCGTATTCTCGATGGAACTTTCCCACTACGAAGAAGTTCCTAGAAATATCTCCGAAGAAATTGTGTCCAAGAATAAAGGCGCAGAATAAAACCAGTATCTGCTAACCAGGGAACCGCGAACTGTTTAGGGGAGGGTGCTCCTGGTTAGTCAAACATATCAATCCATATTTTAAGGAGGAAATGTTCAAAATGGCAAAGGCTAAATACGAACGTACAAAACCGCATGTTAACATCGGTACAATCGGTCACGTCGACCATGGTAAAACTACGCTGACTGCAGCGATCACAACTGTATTGTCCAAAACTTATGGCGGTGCTGCTATGTCGTTTGACCAAATCGACAAAGCTCCGGAAGAACGCGAACGCGGTATCACAATCTCCACTTCCCACGTGGAATATGAATCCGCTAACCGTCACTATGCACACGTTGACTGCCCAGGGCACGCCGACTATGTTAAAAACATGATCACTGGCGCGGCTCAAATGGACGGCGCAATCCTGGTTGTATCCGCAGCTGACGGCCCAATGCCGCAAACTCGCGAGCACATCCTGTTGTCCCGTAACGTAGGCGTTCCTTACATCGTCGTATTCTTGAACAAATGCGACATGGTTGAAGACGCTGAGCTGATCGAACTCGTTGAAATGGAAGTTCGCGACCTGTTGAACGAATATGAGTTCCCTGGTGACGACACTCCAATCATCCAAGGTTCCGCTCGTGAAGCTCTTCAAAACCCTGATGGCGAATGGGCACAAAAAATCGTTGAAATGTTCAACATCATCGACGAGTACATTCCGCTTCCAGAGCGTCCAGTGGACAAACCGTTCCTGATGCCAGTCGAGGACGTATTCTCGATCACTGGTCGTGGTACGGTTGCTACAGGCCGTGTTGAACGCGGTACTGTTAAAGTCGGCGACGAAATCGAAATCGTTGGTATCAAAGAAGAAACTAAGAAATCCGTCGTTACAGGCGTTGAAATGTTCCGTAAATTGCTCGACTCCGCTGAAGCGGGCGACAACATCGGCGCATTGCTCCGCGGTGTTGACCGTAAAGAAATCGAGCGCGGTCAAGTATTGGCTAAGCCGGCTTCCGTTAATCCGCATACTGAGTTCTCCGCTCAAGTATACGTATTGACTAAAGAAGAAGGCGGACGTCATAAGCCTTTCTTCACTGGCTACCGTCCACAATTCTATTTCCGTACAACTGACGTTACAGGTGTTATCAACCTGCCAGAAGGTACTGAAATGGTTATGCCTGGCGACAACATCGAAGTTACTGTATCCCTGATCTCCCCAATCGCAATCGAAGAAGGAACTCGCTTCTCCATTCGTGAAGGCGGCCGTACAGTTGGATCCGGTGCCGTTGTTTCGATCAGCAAATAATTAAGCACTCGTGCTAAAGGTCCGTTCCCTAGGGAACGGACCTTTTTATGTATAATCGAAATGGCGGATCGGCAACATTCGACACCAAATACAAAGAAAATGTCGAATAATGTTGAAATATCTCTTTACAGTGATTTTTGCCACAGATATAATTCACTCATCAAGATCAACTATTCCGCTAAGCAAGGAGAGGATTATATCAGATGAAATGCCCTTTTTCCATGATGCGCCACCAAGCTTCATCGCTTCGGCAAGCCGGTTCGGCATTGAGCGAGAACGGAACCGGATGTGATCAAAATGAGACAAATCCACTTTTCATTGGAGACGGGGAAATTAACGAACAATTAAGAATGATCGATTTTAATGAAGGGGATGTCCAGGTTTTACATGAAATGCTGCCGATGATTACGAGAAGGATAGATTGGATCGTAACCTCCTTTTACCAGTCGGTACTTGATGTACCTAAGCTTGAAGCGATCATTCATAAACACAGTACGGTGGAGAGATTGAAGCAAACTTTGAGGGCACATCTGCTGGAGATGTTCAGCGGAAATGTTGATCAGGAATTTTTGGAAAAGCGTTTAAACATAGCGAGGGTTCATAAACGTGTGGGACTTGAGCCCAAATGGTACCTTTCCGCATTTCAGAATTTGCAGAACGCTATTTTGCAAACCATATATAAGGAAGTAAAAGATGAGCAACAACTGCTGCAGATGGTGAGAACCACAACAAAACTGTTGAACCTGGAACAGCAAATCGTTCTGGAAGCATATGAAAAGGAACATATCCGGGAGAAAGAAGAGCATTACGAAATCGTTAAAAACGAGTTGAAGAGCAAAATAACGGGGTTTAGTGAGGAGCTCGAGGATTTGAGTCTGTCTACCAATGCGTCCGTAGAAGAACTGGTACAAAGCGGCAATGAAGTAAATGAAGCGATAAAAAGGTCTTCGGAAGCTTCATTAAACGCAAAAGCGTTGGCGGAAGACGGAAAAAGCTCCTTGAAGCTGCTTCAGGAGCATATCGGAGGGATTCACGATAAAACCAGCTCGATGGAGGAGTTGATTCTTCACTTAAATCAATCTTCTGCGCAAATCCAAAGGGTTGTCGGCGCGGTTGAGGAAATCGCCAGTCAGATCAAGCTGTTATCATTAAACGCCTCGATTGAAGCGGCACGAGCGGGAGAGCATGGGCGGGGGTTTGCCGTAGTGGCGAGCGAAGTGAACAAGCTTTCCGAAGAAGCGAAAAATACCGTCATCCAGATTGCGAATCTCGTCCAACAATCCTCTGCGATCACTATGGATGTGACCCGCGTGATTGAAGAGGTCAGAAGCCTCGCCGAACAAGGAGAAACGCATTCCAAAGATAGCGGCGATATGTTCACCCGTATATTAACCTCGATGGAACGCAGAGCGGACGATATCGTTGTACTTGAAACACAAATTCGAGAACTGATTACTACTATAGAAGGAATCGGCACATCCACAGCGGATGTGGCGGATTCGGCGGAACGTTTGAATCGGGTATCCATGAATTTATAAGTCATAAACAGCGTGTTTCTTAAGATGTATTTAAAGAGAAACGCGCTTTATTTTTTGCCGAATCGGAGGAAAAGAAATCCGGTCAACAACTTTTGATTTAATGCTTGCAATGAGCCCGCCTTTTCTATATAATAATGAATGTTGTTCTGTGACGTTGCGATGATGTGAGAGGTTACTGACACACCCGGCCCCTTTGCCATGGGAGAGTGGTCAGAAAATTTTCACGGAGTATGTCCGATACCAAATTGGGCGATAGAAGGAGGGACTAAAATGGCAAAGCAAAAAATTCGTATTCGTTTGAAAGCTTACGACCACAGAATTCTTGATCAATCCGCAGAGAAAATCGTTGAAACGGCAAAACGTTCCGGTGCTGGTGTTTCCGGGCCGATTCCGTTGCCAACCGAGAAACAAGTTATTACTATTCTCCGTGCGGTACACAAGTACAAGGATTCCCGGGAGCAATTCGAACAACGGACGCACAAACGTCTGATCGACATTGTGAACCCGACTCCACAAACTGTGGATGCCTTGATGCGCTTGGACCTGCCGTCCGGTGTAGATATCGAAATCAAACTGTAATCCAATTAGCAATGGAATAGGAAAGGAAAAGAGGTGTCAACATGAAAGGTATCTTAGGAAAAAAACTCGGCATGACTCAAGTGTTTACTCCGGAAGGGAATGTCATTCCTGTAACGGTTATTGAGGCAAGCGGCAACGTTGTCCTCCAAAAGAAAGATCTTGAGAATGATGGCTACGAAGCGATTCAAATCGGCTATGCCGACAAGAAAGAAGCTAGAGCCAACAAGCCTGAAGCAGGCCATGCGAAAAAGGCTAATACAGCGCCTAAGCGCTACGTTCGCGAAATTCGCGGTGTTGATCTGGCAGGATACGAAGTTGGCCAAGAGGTCAAAGTCGATATTTTTGCAGAAGGCGAATTTGTTGACGTAACTGGTGTTTCGAAGGGTAAAGGATTCCAAGGCGTTATCAAACGCTGGGGACAAAGCCGCGGCCCAATGGCGCACGGTTCCCGTTACCATCGTAGACCAGGTTCCATGGGTTCGATTCAAGCGAACCGCGTTCCTAAAGGCAAACGCCTTCCAGGACATATGGGCCACGACACGGTTACCATTCAACATCTTGAAGTGGTAAAAGTCGATGCTGAACGTAATGTTCTGCTCGTTAAAGGTTCGATCCCAGGTCCTAAAAACAGCTTCGTAAAAATCAAACAAACGATTAAGAAATAATCGAACAAGGAAAGGAGGAACAACAAATGCCAAAAGTAGCACTTTTTAATGTCAGCGGTAGCCAAGTAGGCGAAGTTGAACTGAATGATGCGGTTTTCGGTATCGAGCCAAACGTTCACGTTCTGCATGATGCAGTTGTTATGCAACGCGCTTCCCTGCGTGCTGGTACCCATAAAGTAAAAGGACGCTCCGAAGTTCGCGGCGGCGGCCGTAAACCTTGGAAACAAAAAGGAACGGGCCGTGCTCGTCAAGGTTCCATCCGTGCCCCTCAATGGGTAGGCGGCGGTACTGTGTTTGGTCCGACTCCGCGCAGCTATGCGTTTAAATTGCCGAAGAAAGTACGTCGTCTGGCGATTAAATCGGCTTTGTCTTCGAAAGTGATCGATCAGGACATCATCGTGCTTGACGCTTTGAGCCTGAACGCTCCGAAGACGAAAGAGTTCGCAGCGATTTTGAACAACCTGAAAGTGGATCGCAAAGCACTCGTTGTAGCTCCGGCTTATGACGACAATGTGGCGCTTTCCGCACGTAACATTCCAGGCGTGAAATTCGTAGCGGCTGAAGGCATTAATGTTCTTGACGTGTTGACGCACGACAAACTGATCATTACGAAAGAAGCAGTTCAGAAGGTAGAGGAGGTGCTCGCGTAATGAAAGATCCTCGTGATATTATCAAACGCCCGGTGATTACGGAACGTACGGCTGAATACATGAACGACCTGAAATATGTGTTCGAAGTGGACATTCGTGCCAACAAGACCGAAATCAAGAAAGCTGTGGAAGCGATCTTTGGTGTTAAAGTGAGCAATGTGAATACCCTGCGTGTTCCTGCCAAGCCAAAACGTTACGGTCGCCACTTCGGATACACTCCGGAATGGAAGAAAGCGTTCGTTACTTTGGCGGAAGGCAGCAAGCCGCTTGAGTTTTTTGAATCGGTATAAAATCGTCTAAAGTAAGGAGGGAAATCTAGTGCCTATCAAAAAGTATAAACCGACATCCCCGGCAAGACGCGCTATGTCCGTGTCGACGTTCGAAGAAATCACCACGAATCAGCCGGAAAAATCGTTGCTTGCGCCGCTGAGCAAAACCGCTGGCCGCAACAACCAAGGTAAAATTACGGTTCGTCACCATGGCGGCGGACACAAACGTAAATACCGCATCATCGACTTCAAACGGAACAAAGACGGAATTCCAGGTAAAGTTGCTACGATCGAGTACGACCCGAACCGGACTTCCAACATCGCTTTGATCCACTATGCCGACGGTGAAAAACGCTACATTCTGGCTCCTAAGGGTCTGAAAGTAGGCGACGTGATCGAATCCGGCGCTGGTTCCGACATCAAAATCGGTAACGCTATGCCGCTCGAAAACATTCCAGTAGGTACAGTTATCCACAACATTGAACTGAAGCCTGGCAAAGGCGGACAACTCGTTCGCGCAGCCGGTACTGAAGCTCAATTGTTGGGTAAGGAAGAAAAGTACGTTACGATCCGCCTTTCCTCTGGCGAAGTTCGTAAGGTCCTGAAAGTTTGCCGCGCTACAATCGGCGCTGTAGGCAACGGTGACCACGAGCTCGTTAAGATCGGTAAAGCAGGCCGTAACCGCTGGCTTGGCAAGCGTCCTGAAGTGCGCGGTGTCGTCATGAACCCTAACGATCACCCACACGGTGGTGGTGAAGGTCGCGCTCCGATCGGTCGCAAATCGCCATTGTCTCCTTGGGGCAAACCGACCCTTGGTTACAAAACGCGTAAAAAAGGCAAAGCTTCTGATAAATATATCGTTCGCCCTCGCACGAAGTAATCCGCACCTTTGCGGATCACTTCGCGGCAGCGATCATAAACCGAAACAAGCAGCGTAACGAAGGGAGGATAACAAATGAGTCGCAGTCTGAAAAAAGGGCCATTTATCGATGGTTACCTGCTCAAGAAAGTGGAAGAATTGAACAGCTCCAACAAGAAAGTCGTGATCAAAACTTGGTCCCGTCGTTCTACAATCTTCCCGCAATTCATTGGCCATACATTCGGCGTATACGACGGCCGCAAACATGTTCCGGTATATGTAACCGAGGATATGGTCGGACATAAACTGGGCGAGTTCGCTCCAACCCGTACCTACAAAGGTCATACGGACGACGATAAGAAAACGAGACGCTAATACCAAGTTCTTCGTTTGAGAGGAGGTAACACACATGGAAGCTAAAGCACATGCAAGGTCTATCCGCATTGCTCCACGGAAAGCTCAACTCGTAGTTGACTTGATCCGCGGTAAGCAAGTCGGCGATGCGATCGCAATCCTTCGCCACACTCCAAAGGCGGCTTCCCCGATTGTGGAGAAGCTTTTGAACTCCGCGATTGCCAATGCTGAACATAACTATTCTTTGGATGTAAATAAATTGGTTATTACACAAGCTTACGTAAACCAAGGTCCGACAATGAAACGTTTCCGCCCTCGCGCAATGGGACGTGCAAGCCGGATCAACAAACGCACCAGCCACATCACATTGGTGGTATCCGAAAAATAAGGAGGGAAATCGTGTGGGCCAAAAGGTAAATCCGGTCGGATTACGAGTAGGGATTATCCGTGATTGGGAATCCAAATGGTACGCAGGCAAAGATTTCGGTGATCTTTTGCTTGAAGACGTAAAAATTCGTGAACACCTGAAAAATAAACTGAAAGACTCCGCTGTATCTCGCATTGAGATCGAGAGAGCGGCTAACCGCGTGAACGTAACGATCCACACTGCGAAACCAGGTATGGTTATCGGTAAAGGTGGTTCGGAGGTTGAAAACCTGCGTAACGAAATCACGAAGATCGCAGGCGGAAAGAAAGTTCACATCAACATTTCTGAAATCAAACACCCTGATCTTGACGCGATTCTGGTCGCTGAGAGCATCGCACAACAACTGGAACGTCGCGTTTCTTTCCGTCGTGCGCTCAAACAAGCGATTCAAAGAACGATGCGTTCGGGAGCGAAAGGGATTAAAACAGCAGTCAGCGGTCGTCTCGGCGGTGCTGAAATTGCTCGTACGGAAGGCTACAGTGAAGGAACTGTTCCACTTCATACGCTCCGCGCCGACATCGATTACGGTACGGCAGAAGCGCATACGACTTATGGCCGCATCGGCGTAAAAGTATGGATCTATCGTGGAGAGGTTCTTCCTACGGCTAAGAAACAACAAGCTGCTCAGGAAGGAGGCAACTAATCATGTTGGTACCAAAACGTGTAAAACACCGCAAGCAACAACGCGGTAATATGAGAGGCCAAGCTAAAGGCGGTACGGAGTTGAACTTCGGCGAATACGGCCTGCAAGCTCTGGAGCCGACTTGGATTACGAACCGTCAAATCGAAGCAGCGCGTATTGCAATGACGCGTTACATCAAACGTGGCGGTAAAGTATGGATCAAAATTTTCCCTGACAAGCCGATTACTCAAAAGCCTCTTGAAGTCCGGATGGGTAGCGGTAAAGGTAACGTAGAAAAATGGGTTGCAGTTGTGAAACCAGGCAAAATCATGTTTGAGCTTGCCGGGGTATCGGAGGAAATCGCACGCGAAGCTATGCGTCTTGCCGCTCACAAACTGCCGATCAAAACTAAGTTTGTGAAACGTGAAGAATTGGGTGGTGAAGCAAATGAAAGCTAATGAACTTCGCAACTTAACCACTGCTGAGATTGAACAAAAAGTCGCAGGATTTAAAGAAGAACTCTTTAACCTCCGTTTTCAATTGGCTACCGGCCAGCTTGATAACCCGACTCGGATCCGTGATGTGCGTAAGGAAATAGCTCGTGCTAAAACCGTTTTACGTGAAAGAGAACTCGGTATCACTAGTTAATCGCGCGCAAAGCAATCGCGAAGCGCCTAAGTCCAGGAAGGAGGCTAACCATGAGCGAAGAACGCAATAGCCGTAAAGTGCAAATCGGCAAAGTCGTCAGCGATAAAATGGATAAGACCATCGTTGTGGCTGTGGAAACCTACAAGAAGCATGAGTTGTACCACAAGCGCATTAAATACACGAAAAAATTTAAAGCGCATGACGAAAACAACACTGCGAAAATCGGAGATACGGTTAAAATCGCCGAGACTCGTCCGCTGTCCAAAGACAAACGCTGGAGACTCGTTGAAGTCGTTGAAAAAGCGATTATTATCTAATAGCAAGGCAGTTTAGACTGAAAGGAGGAACTATCCATGATTCAACCATTTACACGTTTGCAAGTTGCAGACAACTCCGGCGCGAAGGAATTGATGTGTATCCGTGTTCTGGGCGGTACCGGACGTCGTACGGCGCAAATCGGCGACTTGATCGTTTGCTCTGTAAAACAAGCAACACCAGGCGGCGTTGTCAAAAAAGGTGATGTAGTTAAAGCGGTTGTTGTTCGTACAAAACGTTCCGTTCGTCGTAAAGACGGCTCCTACATCGCATTTGACGAAAACGCAGCGGTTGTAGTGAAGGAAGACAAGAGCCCGCGCGGTACTCGTATTTTCGGACCTGTCGCTCGCGAGCTTCGCGATCGTGACTTCATGAAGATCGTTTCCTTGGCTCCGGAAGTTATCTAATGACATAACCCAACCCCGATATACAGGAGGTGTAAAGAATGCCTAGACTGAAAAAAGTTCTGGAATCCCATAACAATAAGCTGCATGTCAAAAAGGACGACACGGTTATCGTGATCTCCGGTAAGGACAAAGGCAAAAAGGGTCGCGTCATCGCTGCTTATCCTCGCGAGAACCGCGTTCTGGTGGAAGGCGTGAACATGGTGAAGAAACACCAAAAGCCGAACCAACTGAACCCTCAAGGCGGCATCATCGAGAAAGAAGCTCCGATTCACGTTTCGAACGTTATGCACGTTGATCCAAAGAGCGGAAAAGTAACCCGTATCGGTTACAAAGTGTTGGATAACGGCAAAAAGGTTCGCGTAGCGAAAAGATCCGGAGAAGTAATCGACTAATCCAGAAATGTAAGAAAGGAGGTACATGATTCATGGCAAGATTGAAAGAACGCTTTTTGAACGAAGTAACACCTGCTTTGATTCAAAAATTCAACTATACAACGGTAATGCAAGTGCCGAAAATCGAGAAGGTTGTCATCAACATGGGTGTGGGTGACGCTGTAGCCAACTCGAAAGTATTGGATTCTGCGGTAAACGATTTGCAACTGATCGCTGGTCAAAAGCCGGTTATCACACGCGCCAAGAAATCGATCGCAGGCTTCAAACTCCGTGAAAACATGCCGATCGGGGTGAAGGTTACACTGCGCGGTGAGCGTATGTATCACTTCCTCGACAAACTGTTCAACGTTACGCTTCCTCGCGTACGTGACTTCCACGGCGTATCTACGAAAGCATTTGACGGACGCGGCAACTACACGCTCGGTATCAAGGAACAACTGATCTTCCCTGAAATCGAGTATGACAAAGTAGAAAAAGTACGCGGTATGGATATCGTAATCGTAACGACGGCTAAAACCGACGAAGAGTCCCGCGAATTGCTGGCTGGTCTCGGAATGCCGTTTGCCAAGTAAGACGTTTTGTTCTTTCTCCGAAACTATTTAGGAGGTGTCAGGCTAAGTGGCAAAAACTTCGATGAAAGTTAAACAGCAACGCACACCGAAATTCAAAGTACGGGCTTACACCCGTTGCGAGCGTTGCGGTCGTCCACATTCGGTATTGCAAAAGTACAAAATTTGCAGAATTTGTTTCCGTGAATTAGCTTATAAAGGCCAGATTCCTGGCGTGAAAAAAGCAAGCTGGTAATCCATCAACAACGGGAAGGAGGTTTACACGTATGACTATGTCAGATCCAATTGCAGATATGCTTACACGTATTCGTAACGCGAACACGGTTCGCCACGAAACGGTAGAACTGCCTGCGTCCACGATCAAGAAACAAATCGCCGAGATTTTGAAGCGTGAAGGTTTCATTCGTGATGCAGAATATATCGATGATAACAAACAAGGGATCATCCGTATTTTCCTTAAATACGGCCCTAGCAACGAACGCGTCATCACTGGACTCAAGAGAATCAGTAAGCCAGGCCTTCGCGTGTACACGAAGAGCAATGAAGTTCCTCGCGTACTCGGCGGTTTGGGGATTGCGATCATCTCCACGTCCAAAGGAGTTATGACCGATAAAGAAGCTCGTCAGGCAAAAGCCGGCGGCGAAGTAGTCTGCTACGTTTGGTAATAAACGTCACAAAACAAGGAGGTGCAGCAAATGTCTCGTATTGGTCGCAAACCAATAACAGTACCAAGTGGTGTGGATATCACACTTAATAATAGCGTCATTACGGTTAAAGGCCCTAAAGGTACTTTGACTCGTGAGCTTCATAAGGACATGAAAGTAACGGTTGAGAACAATGAAATCGTTGTTGAACGTCCTTCTGACAACAAATTGCATCGCTCCCTGCACGGCACGACCCGCAGTGTAGTAAGCAACATGGTGAGCGGGGTTACCGAAGGTTTCTCCAAAACCCTCGAACTCGTTGGCGTCGGTTACCGCGCAAGCAAATCCGGCGAGAAGCTCGTCCTTAACGTTGGTTACTCCCATCCGGTAGAAATTACTCCGGAAGCGGGAATCACGTTTGAGGTTCCTTCGAACACGAAAATCATCGTGAGCGGGATTAACAAGGAACGCGTAGGCGAATATGCTGCAAACATTCGCGCTGTCCGTGCACCTGAGCCGTATAAAGGCAAAGGGATTAAGTACGAGGGCGAACGCATTATTCGTAAGGAAGGTAAAGCCGGTAAGAAGAAATAAGCCTCTTCTTAACAGGCTATTCCTTCCGGCTTCTTGAATTGCACGGCTTGTGAAGGTAAACCGAAGGGAGTGAAATGAAGTCATGATTACAAAAGGCGATAAGAACAAAGCCCGTCTGAAAAGACATTTGCGTGTACGGAAGAAAATTCAAGGAACGGCTGAACGCCCAAGATTGAACGTGTACCGTTCTTCCAAACATATTTACGCTCAATTGATCGACGACGTAGCAGGCGTAACTCTCGTTTCCGCTTCTACGATCGATAAAGGTCTGAGCAACGAAATCGGCAATGGCGGCAACGTGGAATCCGCTCGTAAAGTCGGAGAATTGATCGCTAAGCGCGCTCAAGAGAAAGGCGTTAAAGGCGTCGTATTCGACCGCGGAGGATACTTGTACCATGGACGTATCCAGGCACTGGCTGACGCAGCCCGCGAAGCAGGCCTTGAATTCTAAAATAATCTAAAAGGAGGTTAACGACTTGCGTGTAGATCCGAATACTTTGGAATTGACTGAAAGAGTTGTACACATTAACCGCGTAGCTAAAGTAGTTAAAGGCGGACGCCGCTTCAGCTTCAGCGCGCTCGTAGTTGTCGGTGACGGCAAAGGCTGGGTTGGCGCCGGTATCGGTAAAGCAGGCGAAGTTCCTGATGCGATCCGCAAAGGAATTGAAGATGCCAAGAAAAATCTTGTGCATGTTCCGCTTGTTGGAACATCGATTCCTCACCTTGTTACTGGTCGTTTCGGTGCTGGCCGGGTTCTTCTGAAACCGGCATCCGAAGGTACCGGGGTTATTGCTGGCGGTCCTGTTCGTGCGGTTCTCGAACTGGCAGGCGTTGGCGACATTTTGACAAAATCTTTAGGTTCTTCGAATTCCATCAACATGGTCAATGCGACTCTGGAGGGCTTGTCCCGCCTGAAGCGTGCTGAGGATGTTGCGAAATTGCGCGGTAAAACCGTCGAAGAACTTCTCGGTTAAGGAGGTAATCTCATGGCTAAACTGCAAATTACCCTCAAGCGTAGTTTGATCGGTCGTCCGGAGAACCAACGTACAACCGTGAAAACTTTGGGACTTCGCAAAATCAACCAAA
Source organism: Paenibacillus salivarius (assembly GCF_051307165.1). NCBI lineage: Bacteria > Bacillati > Bacillota > Bacilli > Caryophanales > Paenibacillaceae > Paenibacillus > Paenibacillus salivarius. Next base: position 4,886,653 of record NZ_CP195592.1, on the reverse strand, counting down.
CCGTGGTTCACAATGACAACCCAGCCATCCGTGGCATGGTCAATCAAGTGAGCCATCTGGTTTCGGTTCAAGAAATTGCGGAATAATCGGAAAACCAATGCAGATGATTGCTAAACAATAAATAAGGAGGTGCAACGAACGATGAAGTTACATGAGCTTTCTCCTGCTCCCGGTTCGCGCCAAGAACGCAAACGCGTAGGCCGCGGTACGGGTAGTGGTATGGGTAAAACGTCCACGCGTGGTCATAAAGGTCAAAACGCTCGTTCCGGCGGTGGTGTGCGTCCTGGCTTCGAAGGCGGACAAAACCCGTTGTATCGTCGTTTGCCAAAACGCGGATTCAACAATCCTACGCGGAAAGAGTATGCGATTGTTAACATCGAGGAACTGAACAGCTTTGAAGCGGGTACGGAAGTAACTCCTGAACTGTTGTTTGAACAAGGAATCGTTAAAAACGCGAAGAGCGGAATCAAGGTTCTGGGCAACGGTGAAGTTACTGTCAAACTGACAGTTAAAGCGAATAAGTTCTCTCAATCTGCGGTAGAGAAAATCGAGGCTGCCGGCGGTAAAACCGAGGTGATCTAATGTTTAAAACCATTAAGAACATTTGGCACGTTCAGGACCTGCGCAACCGTATTCTGTTCACATTGTTTATTTTCATCATTTACCGGATCGGATCTTTTGTTCCGGTCCCGGGTGTTGATACTTCTGTATTCGAATCGATGCAAAACAATGCGGCAAGTAACTTGTTCGGGCTCTTGAACACCTTCTCGGGCGGCGCACTCAGCAACTTCTCTATCTTTGCGCTCGGGATTATGCCGTACATTACGGCATCCATCATTGTTCAGTTGCTCTCCATGGACGTCATTCCGAAATTTGCGGAATGGGCGAAGCAAGGTGAGCACGGCAAGAAGAAAATGGCCCAGGTTACCCGTTATGGGACTGTGATTCTGGCTATCATTCAAGCCTTCGCGACATCGATCGGTTTTAACCGGATGTATAACGTTCAGATGGTTCCGAATGCCAGCTTTGCGGATTACCTCGTGATCGCGATCGTTCTGACGGCCGGTACGTCGTTCCTGATGTGGTTGGGCGAACAAATTACGGAAAAGGGAATCGGTAACGGGATTTCCTTGATTATCTTTGCGGGGATCGTTGCGGCGTTCCCGACGTACATTACACAGATCGCCCAGTCCGATTTTATCGTGGAAGGTCAAACCTTCATGAACGTGGTAAAATCGATTGCGATTATCCTCGTTTGCGTATTGATCATTATCGGAGTTATCTACATCCAGCAGGCTGTACGTAAAATTCCGGTACAATATGCTAAGCGTGTGGTAGGCAACAAAATGTACGGCGGACAAAATACGCATATCCCGTTGAAAATCAACGCCGCTGGCGTTATTCCGGTCATTTTCGCAGTTTCCCTTTTGCAGTTCCCGGTCGTACTCGCCAGCTTCTGGTCGACGCACGCTTGGGCGCAATGGGTTACTAAGAACTTGGCAACCAGCGCTCCACTCGGCATGGTCCTTTATGTTGTCATGATCATCGGCTTCACATTCTTCTATACGTTCGTACAGATGAACCCGCAGCAAATGGCCGACAACATGAAGAAAAATGGCGGATATATTCCGGGGATCCGGCCAGGTAAAACGACCGCTACGTATCTCACTCGGGTTTTGACCCGCCTGACGATGACCGGCGCGCTTTTCCTCGCTGTGATTTCGATTCTGCCAATGGGCCTTGGGGCTTTGGCCAAGCTGCCTAGCAGCGTGCAAATCGGCGGTACTTCGATCCTGATCGTTATCGGCGTTGCGCTTGATACGATGAAGACGATCGAAAGCCAGCTGATCAAACGCCACTATAAAGGCTTTATCAATAAGTAAGCGATAGGTTCCAGGACGAGTTCGATTGAACGGCTCACCTGGCACCTATTGTTCTGTTTCAAATTCAATAAGAGTTCGATCCGTATGTATTCTTGGAGGGAGTGGTAGATATGAATATTCTATTCATGGGACCTCCTGGAGCAGGAAAAGGGACACAAGCAGAAGTCATCGTCAACGAATTCGGCATTCCGCACATTTCCACCGGAGATGCGTTCCGCCTGGCGATCAAGCAGGGAACCCCTGTAGGGATCAAGGCGAAGGAATATATGGATCAAGGGCTTCTGGTGCCTGATGATGTAACGGTCGGTATCGTCCGCGAGCGTCTGCAGCAGTCCGATTGCGAAAAAGGTTTTTTATTGGACGGTTTTCCAAGAACCCTTTCGCAAGCGGAAGCGCTGGATGAACTGCTTAGCGGGTTAGGTAAAAAACTGGATCATGTCATCAACCTGAAGGTGGACCGGAACAAGCTGCTCGCGCGTCTTACCGGACGTCGCATTTGCAAGTCTTGCGGATCCACTTATCATGTGATCTTTAATCCTCCTGTTCAGGAAGGTGTTTGTGATAAGTGCGGCGGCGAGTTGTACCAGCGCTCCGACGATAACGAAGAGAGCGTGGGAACACGGCTGGACGAATATATCAACAAAACGGCACCTCTCCTCACGTTCTATGAAGATAAGGGCCTGCTGCGTCAAGTAGATGGAGAACAGGAAATCGGAGCGGTTTCGCAAGAGATCGTATCCATACTGCGAGGTTAGGTGTAATGATCATTTGTAAATCCGAAACGGAACTGGGCTTTATGAGAGAAGCAGGGCGCATCGTCGCTGAAACGCACAGGCTCATAGCACAATCGATAGAGCCTGGAATTACGACGGGGGAGCTCGATCACATCGCCGATAAGTTCATTCGCAGTCAAAACGCTGTGCCGTCTTTCAAAGGTTATAACGGTTTTCCTTACAGCATTTGCGCTTCAGTCAACGAAGAATTGGTACACGGATTTCCCGGCAAACGCAAATTGAACGAAGGCGACATCATCACACTTGACATAGGTGCCGAATATCGCGGATATCACGGTGATTCGGCCTGGACGTATCCGGTCGGAAAGATATCGGATGAAGCCCAGCGGCTTCTCGATGTCACCGAAAGATCGCTTTACGCGGGCCTTGAGCTTGTCAAGCCGGATGTGCGCTTATACACCATTTCGCATGCGATCCAGCGGGTTATCGAAGAAGCGGGATTCTCGGTAGTTCGGGAATATGTCGGTCACGGCGTAGGAAGAGAACTGCACGAAGAACCGCAAATTCCGAATTACGGCACACCGGATCGGGGACCGCGGCTCAAGCCGGGCATGGTACTGGCTATCGAACCGATGGTCAATGCCGGTAGACGGTATGTCAGAACGCTGGAAGATGATTGGACGGTCGTTACGGAAGACGGCTCCTTGTGCGCTCACTTTGAGCACACCGTAGCAGTCACTCCGGACGGTATGGAAATTTTCACTAAACTGGATGCGTAGGTGATCATGTTGAAGCACCTTCCAGAAGCCCGAATCGGGCAGGTGGTGAAAACCCTAAAAGGAAGAGATGCGGGTTCCGTTTATGTGATCGTCGGCATCGTCGATGAAAAGTTCGTGCTTATCGCGGACGGGGACAAACGCAAGTTTGACCAGCCCAAACGGAAAAATATCCAGCATCTAGCCCTCCAGCCGATGATCAGCAGCGAAGTAGTTCACAGTTTGCAAGAAACCGGCCGGGTGACGAACGGGAAACTGCGTTTTGCGGTGAACGCCTTTTTGGAATCCGCCAACTCAAATGCTGAAGAGAAAGGAGAATGACAGTGGCCAAGGAAGATGTGATTGAAGTTGAAGGAACGGTTATTGAGCCGTTGCCTAACGCTACTTTTAGAGTGGAGCTCGAGAACGGTCATCAAATTCTCGCGCACGTTTCCGGGAAATTGCGGATGCACTTTATCCGGATTTTGACCGGGGACAAAGTGGTTGTTCAGTTGTCGCCTTATGACCTGAGCAAAGGTCGTATTACGTACCGCAAATAGATTCCAATACCATTTGGAATGAATTTGTGTTATGATATTCAGGTTGAGTAATTTAACCTGTTGGATTTGCTTCTGAATCGGTTTTACATGTTGTAAAACCAAGCTCATCCTTACGAAGTGAGTTTTGCTCCGCAAAACTTTAAGGAGGTAATTAACATGAAGGTAAGACCTTCTGTAAAGCCGATTTGCGAAAAATGCAAAGTCATTCGTCGCAAAGGCAATGTCATGGTGATTTGCGAAAATCCAAAACACAAACAAAAACAAGGATAATTGAAGGGGGTGTAGCGTAAAATGGCACGTATTGCTGGTGTGGATTTGCCACGTGATAAACGCGTTGAGATCGCCTTAACTTACATTTTCGGAATCGGTAAAACGACTTCCCAGAAAATCCTGGCTACTACAGGCATCAATCCGGACACTCGTGTTCGTGATTTGACGGAAGATGAGGTTAGCAAACTACGCGAAACGATTGACAAAACGGTCAAGGTGGAAGGCGACCTGCGTCGTGAAGTTTCCTTAAATATTAAACGTCTCATGGAAATCGGCTGCTATCGCGGTGTTCGTCATCGTCGTGGCCTGCCGGTTCGCGGACAACGTACTAAGACGAATGCCCGTACTCGTAAGGGTCCTCGTCGTACTGTAGCGAACAAGAAGAAGTAAGAAGGGAGGATAACAGACAATGGCTAAACCAAAAAAAGTCGTACGTACGAAACGTCGTGACCGCAAAAATATTGAATCTGGTGTGGCACATATCCGCTCCACCTTCAACAACACGATCGTTACAATTACGGATCCGCACGGCAACGCGATTTCCTGGGCCAGCTCCGGCGGTCTTGGTTTCAAAGGTTCCCGTAAATCCACTCCGTTTGCCGCTCAAATGGCTGCGGAATCCGCTGCTAAAGCAGCAATGGAACATGGCATGAAGAGCGTCGAAGTTATGGTTAAAGGTCCTGGAGCCGGCCGTGAAGCCGCTATCCGCTCCCTGCAAGCTGCGGGCCTGGAAGTTAACATGATTAAAGACGTAACTCCGATTCCTCATAACGGCTGCCGTCCTCCGAAACGCCGTCGTGTATAATGAAGTACCGTTAGTATGGTATAACAACATCCTATGTTGGTAACAATGGTTGTTTAGGCATACTATTTGATAGACTTCAGTCAAACATGACAGTTTTCAAGGAACGACGTTTTGAAGGAGGGGTAATTTCGTGATAGAAATCGAAAAGCCGAAAATCGAGACCGTAGAAGTTAACGATGAAGGCACCTATGGGAAATTTGTAGTAGAACCACTTGAGCGTGGATATGGCACCACTTTGGGCAACTCGCTTCGCCGGATTTTGCTCTCTTCTCTGCCGGGTGCTGCGGTAACCTCGGTCCAAATCGATGGTGTTCTGCATGAATTCGCGACGATTCCCGGAGTTATGGAAGACGTCACGGAAATCATCCTGAATTTGAAGGCTCTTTCGCTCAAAATCCACTCCGATGAAGAGAAGATTCTCGAAATCGATGCGGAGGGTGAAGGCGTCATCACCGCAGGAGATATTCGTGCCGACAGCGATGTGGAAATTCTGAATCCCGATTTGCATATTGCAACACTCGAACCGGGATCCAGACTCCATATGCGTATCTATGCCGGGCGCGGACGCGGTTATGTTCAGGCAGATAAGAACAAACGAGATGATCAACCAATCGGTGTCATTCCCGTCGACTCGATCTATACCCCGATTGCTCGCGTCAATTACGTTGTAGAAAATACACGTGTTGGCCAAGTGACCAATTATGACAAGCTGACGCTTGAAGTATGGACCGATGGCAGCATCAGACCTGAAGAAGCGGTTAGTCTCGGTGCTAAAATTTTGACTGAGCATCTCTTCCTGTTCGTGGGACTCACGGACGAAGCGAAGGACGCGGAAATCATGGTCGAAAAGGAAGAAGACAAAAAAGAGAAAGTGCTTGAAATGACGATTGAAGAGCTCGATCTCTCCGTCCGTTCCTATAACTGCCTCAAACGCGCCGGTATCAATACGGTGCAAGAGCTCACGACCAAAACGGAAGAAGATATGATGAAAGTCCGGAACCTCGGACGCAAATCTTTGGAAGAAGTGCAAGAGAAGCTCGAAGAGCTTGGTTTGGGCTTACGTACGGAAGAATAGAGTGCTTAATCGTTCTAGCGAAGGAGGGAAAACAAATGGCATACCAAAAGTTGGGCCGCGATTCCAGCGCACGTAAAGCTTTGTTCCGCGATCTGGTAACGGACCTGTTCCTATATGAACGCATCCAAACGACGGAAGCTAAAGCGAAAGAAGTTCGTTCGATCGCTGAAAAGCTCATCACCAAAGCAAAACGCGGTGATCTGCATGCTCGTCGTCAAGTTGCTGCTTACGTTCGCCGCGAGTCGATCGACGGTGAGCAAGACGCAATCCAAAAGCTGTTCTCGGAGCTGGCTAGTCGTTATTCCGAGCGTCCAGGCGGATACACTCGTATCCTGAAACTGGGACCGCGCCGCGGCGACTCCGCCCCTATGGTTTATCTCGAACTGGTAGACCGGGCTTAATTGACAGGGTAACTCCCTATCACAGTAAAACTCTCTGAAGGCATGCCGCATCAGGCTCAGCTTAAGAGAGTTTTTCTTGTATCAGGAGGAAATATGCGCAATCTGCTGATGACCGTCAGCTACGACGGGACCCCGTATTTCGGTTTTCAGACGCAGCCCGGGGGCAATACGATCCAGGATCATTTGGAGGATGCCATTCGTCATTTGACCGGGGAGCAAGTTAAAATTCACGGTTCTGGACGAACGGATGCCGGGGTGCATGCTCGGGCGCAAACTTTTCATTTCATGACGGATTCCCAAATCCCCACCGACAGATGGAGACATGCGCTGAATGGACGCCTGCCCAGAGACATCCGCATTACGAAGGTTCTGGAGGTCCCGCTGTCCTTCCATTCCAGACGTTCCGCGAAGCGGAAAACGTATCGCTACACCATCAACGCCAACCGGGTATTCGACGTGTTTACGCGACCCTACCAACTTCATCATCCGGGCCGCCTGAATATTGAAGCGATGCGCGAGGCGCTGAACCACCTGATCGGTACGCATGACTATACGTCTTTTGCCTCCAGGCATTCGACCAAAGAGAGCCACGTAAGGACGATTTATCGGGCTTGGCTTGAAGTGGAGGAAGACCGGATGGGGGCCGGAACGAACGAACAGGGCATTATCCATATCTACGTCACCGGAAACGGCTTTCTGCAGCACATGGTCAGAATCATCGTGGGAACTTTACTGCAGGTCGGTGAAGGGAAGAGGAGTCCGGGTGAGATAAAAACGATCCTGGAAGCGAAAAACCGGGCGGCGGCGGGCCCGACGGCGGAAAGTAAGGGACTCATACTGTGGGAGGTTGAGTACGAGCAGTTGCCGGATCACTCATAATCATGAAACCATCGATAACGACATACGTAACAAACCAAAAAGTGCAAAATGACAAGGAGGACTTGGTACTATGAAATGTCCCGTTTGCAATGATGTTCGTATGAGAGAAGTCGAAAAAGACGGTGTGCTGATCGATGTTTGCCCGGATTGTAAAGGCGTATGGCTGGACCGGGGCGAGCTGGAGAAGCTGATGAGCGAAATTCGCGAAGTCCGTCCCGCGTTTAACGAATGGTATGACCGTCATGACGCAAGACAAGCATCCGATCACCGGCGAAACGAGGCTCAGCCTCCACAGCAGGGCTATAACCAAGGTTACAATCAGGGATATCCGCAGGGAAATCACCATGGACACTACAAGCATAAAAAGAAGAAATCGGTATTGGACGTGTTCGGGGATCTTTTCGATTAAAATTTATGTTTAAAAAGGATGAAAAACACTTGCGCAAGCACTGTCCATCCTGTAGAATATAAGTTGTGTTTTCTTGACGGCTATCCCACGGCCCCCAGTTGAGAAAACCGAAATGCAGTACTTTCAATGAACATCAACAAGCATATAAAACGATGCAGATAAATGGCGGAAAGCGGTCACGGAACCCGAAGGCCAGATCGTTTTTACGCTTTACGAACCATTTTGAACGAGAATGAAGGAGGATCATTACATGCGTACCACCTATATGGCGAAGCCAAACGAAGTTGAGCGCAACTGGCACATCATCGATGCCGAAGGCAAAACGCTGGGCCGTTTGGCAAGCGAAGCCGCTGCTTTGATCCGCGGCAAACACAAACCACAATTCACTCCACACGTTGACGGCGGCGACTTTGTCGTTGTAATCAACGCCGAGAAAATTGCCCTCACCGGCAAAAAGATGGAGAACAAGAAATACTATCGTCACTCCCTGCATCCAGGCGGTCTGAAAGTGACAGTTGCCAAGGATCTTTTGAAAACGAAACCTGAACGTGTGATTGAATCTGCTGTACACGGCATGCTGCCAAAAACTCGTCAAGGCGAAAAAATGAAGCTGAGACTGAAAGTTTACGCTGGCACTGAGCATCCACATGCAGCACAAAAACCTGAAGTTTACGAACTTCGCGGATAATTAAAAGGGAGGACAGTTTCATGGCACAAGTACAATACTATGGGACAGGTCGTCGTAAACATTCGGTAGCTCGTGTTCGCCTTGTACCGGGTGAAGGACGCATTGTCATCAATAAACGCGATATCAATGAATATTTCGGTTTGGAAACACTCAAACTGATCGTTAAACAACCTTTGACGTTGACTGAAACACTGGGCAGCTACGATGTAATCGTACTCGCTCATGGCGGCGGTATCTCCGGTCAAGCGGGCGCTATCCGTCACGGGATCTCCCGTGCGCTGCTCAAAGCGGATCCTGAATACCGCGGTGCGCTGAAAAAAGCGGGCTTCCTGACTCGTGACCCTCGTATGAAGGAACGTAAGAAATACGGCCTCAAAGCCGCTCGTCGCGCTCCTCAGTTCTCGAAACGTTAATATTTCGCATTCAAGCCTCTGGCCTTTACCGGTCGGAGGCTTTTTCATGTTTAATCACATAAAACACGGAATGGGCATATGTTTTTTTAGAATATGATTTATAAATTTTCAGCGGATTCGGGTGTGTCGTTAGAGGTTTTTTTATTGACTTATGAGGATAATGCACTATACTAAAGCTATAATTCAAATGTATTTAGTCGGTATTATGTTTATGGAGTCAATTACTTATTATTTGGAGGGTCGGAATCATGAATTTGCTGGAGAAAGAAGAGCTGATCAAGACAAAGGCCGAGGAGCTTGAGACGGCGACTCCGCAAGAAATTATCGCGTGGGCAGTAGAGACATTTCCGAATATTACGTTCGCCTGCAGCTTCGGTGCAGAGGATGTAGTTCTGGTGGATATGCTCCAAAAGATTAGTCCGTCCACGGATATTTTTTATCTGGATACGGATTATCATTTTAAAGAAACTTATGAAACCCGCGACGCTCTCGTAGCCCGGTACGAAATGGAATTTGTACGGGTATCCCCGGCCATAACGCCTGAGGAACAAGCGGCTCGTCATGGAGCGGAACTCTGGAAGAGCGATCCGAACGCCTGCTGCAATATCCGCAAAGTAGAGCCTTTGACTCGGATTTTGTCGCAGTACGAAGCTTGGATTACGGGCATTCGCAGAGATCAGGCACCAACCCGGGCAAACGCCAAGAAGATCGAATACGATACGAAATTCGGGCTTGTTAAATTCAACCCGATTGCAAGCTGGACGAGCGAAGATGTTTGGAATTATATCCGGGAAAATAACGTCATCTACAATCCGCTGCATGACCGCAATTATCCGAGCATCGGTTGCGAACAGTGCACGAGACAGGTCATGCCTGGTGAAGATCCACGTGCAGGACGCTGGGCCGGCTCCGAAAAGACCGAATGCGGACTTCATAAATAAAGCAGCGGCGATTCCAACAATACGAATTTGAGGAGAGATGACGATGACGACGATACTGCCGCATGGCGGCCGGTTGATCAACAGACTGGCGACCGGTGAAGAGCGCGAGCGTCTGTTGGCGGAAGCCAAAGAGCTCAAGTCTATTTCAATCAATAAATGGACGATTTCCGACTTGGATTTGATTGGTGTCGGAGCGTTTTCTCCATTGACAGGGTTTCTGAACGAGGACGACTACCGTTCGGTTGTCCAACGTATGCGGCTTGCCGACGGAACGGTTTGGAGCATACCGATTACGCTCTCCGTGACGGAAGAGCAATCAAAGAATCTCTCGGTCGGCGAAACCGTTGCCCTGATCGGCGATCATGACGAAGTGGTTTACGGTCTGCTGAAAGTAGGCAGCGTATATCAGGTCGATCAAAAGGTAGAAGCCGTTAACGTATTTAAAACCGATAGCGACGAGCATCCTGGCGTCAAAAAGCTCTACGAACGCACTCCGTTTTATGTCGGCGGCGAGGTTACCGTTCTGAACCGTCCCAAGCCGGAACGCTTCGGCGAGTTTTACTTCGATCCTGCGGAGACCCGCCGCATTTTCGAGGAAAAAGGCTGGAAGAGCGTCGTCGGATTCCAAACCCGAAATCCGGTACACCGTGCGCATGAATATATCCAGAAGAGCGCGCTCGAAATCGTGGACGGATTGTTCCTGAATCCGCTTGTCGGCGAAACCAAATCGGATGACGTACCTGCGGATGTCCGGATGAAGAGCTATCTTGTGCTGCTGGAAAACTATTATCCGAAGGATCGCACGTTCCTGGGCGTATTCCCTGCGGCTATGCGTTATGCGGGGCCGAGAGAGGCGATTTTCCATGCGATGGTCCGCAAAAATTACGGCTGTACGCATTTTATCGTCGGCCGCGACCATGCAGGGGTAGGCGATTACTACGGCACGTATGAAGCGCAAGAAATCTTCTCGAACTTCACGGCGGAAGAATTGGGCATTTCCCCGCTCTTTTTTGAACACAGCTTCTTCTGCACGAAATGCGGGAATATGGCTTCCAGCAAAACCTGCCCGCATCCGAAAGAAGATCATATGACCCTGTCCGGCACCAAAGTCAGAGGGCTGTTGCGCGACGGAGTTTGCCCGCCGCCTGAATTTACGCGCCCCGAGGTCGCAAAAGTACTGATCGAGGGCATGAGCCACCAGGTCGTCATTTAATTCATAATTAAAAGCACAGCTTTTCAGCACCGAGAAGGTTGGATGAAGTCGGGAGTGAGGAGCGGAACGTAGGCAGAACCTACGTGAGCACCGGAGCGACCGACTGAATTCAAATCTCGAAGCCGAATAGGTTTCCTGGCAAGCATCGTGATCAAAAGCACAGCTTTTCAGCACCGAGAAGGTTGGATGAAGTCGGGAGTGAGGAGCGGAGCGTAGGCAGAACCTACGTGAGCACCGGATCGACCGACTGAATTCAAGATTCGAAGTCGAATATGCTACCTGTAAAAGCATCGTGATCAAAAGCTGTAGGTTATATTTAGCCGCCTTGTCCCATATGATGATTAGTGTCATTACGGGACGGAGGTGGCTTTTTTATGGGCTCCAGAGATAAAGTGAGCGTGTGGATCTCCCTAAAACATATCAAATTGGCCTTGGTCGGCGTCGTGCTGGCCGGTTTGCTTGCAGGCCTCGCGGCTTACGAGATCCCGACGGCAAAAGTATGGAATTACTGGAGTCTACCGCTTGCCGGTCAGACGATCGTGCTGGATGCCGGCCATGGCGGGCCTGACGGGGGAGCGGTTAGCAAACAGGGCGTTATTGAAAAAGATATCAATTTGGCGGTGGCGCTCTATTTGCGCGATTATTTGCAACAGGCGGGAGCGATCGTCGTGATGACCCGCGAGGTTGACCGTGATTTGGCGGAGCCGGATACCAAAGGGTACAGCAAGCGAAAAACCGAAGACCTGAAGAAGCGAGTCCGTTTTATCGAAGAGCAGCAGGCCAAAATGCTGGTGAGCATCCATATGAACAGTATACCTTCGCCGCGATGGAGGGGGGCGCAGACCTTTTTTTACCTGAACAACGGAAATAGCGCCAACCTGGCGGATCTGATTCAAGATGAGCTCCGCAGAAACCTGGAAAACACGGACCGCGTCGCGAAACAGTCGGACAAACCGGTATATGTGCTTGAAGCTTTGAAAATACCGGCGGTCCTTGTGGAAGTCGGATTTTTGTCCAATCCGGAAGAAGCGGCGTTGCTGGGGGACGACAAATATCAACGTAAAGTCGCCGCATCGATATACCAGGGGATTTTGCGGTATACGGCCGGGGAAAAGGGAAAAACGAAGGGCGCAGACAAATAGGAGACAAGTAATGATATAATGAATGGCAGTAGGAGACGAAATCACGATATCATTCAAAGTCGAGGTGCTGTCATTGATAACGAAGGAGCAGCTGGAGGCGTTGCTGCGGCCGGTAGCCGAGCCAACGCTGAAGCGGAGTTTGATCGAGTTGCAGTGGATTCGCGATATTATGATTAAGGAAGACAAGGTATCGCTCACCGTAGTTTGTTTGGAGAAAGACGGAGCGCTTCAACAAACGCTCGGCGAGGAGATTCGTTTCCGTTTGTCCGAAGCGGGCGTGGAAAATGCGCACATCCGCTTCCGGGAAGCATCGGAGCTGGAACGTGAGCAAGCGGGGGGCGCAGCCGCCCAGGACACCGCAACAGCCGAGGATGCCAAAATCAAAGGACACGGCGCCGGCCTGGAGCAGCTTCCTGTTTTGGACCCGAAATCCGGCGTGAATTTTATTGCCATTGCCAGCGGGAAAGGCGGAGTCGGCAAATCCACCGTCACGGTGAATCTGGCGGCCGCTCTGGCCAGGCTCGGCAAACGCGTCGGAGTGATCGACGCCGATATTTACGGCTTCAGCGTTCCGGATATGATGGGGATCGAAACGACACCGTCCGTCGAAGAAGGAGCGATTATCCCGGTTGAACGCTTTGGGGTGAAAGTGATGTCCATGGGGTTCTTTATCCAGGACAACAATCCCGTGATTTGGCGGGGACCGATGCTCGGCAAAATGCTGCGCCAATTTTTCAACGATGTCAATTGGGGCGAGCTTGATTATATGCTGCTTGATTTGCCGCCGGGCACAGGCGACATTGCGCTGGATGTGCATCAAATGATTCCGCAAAGCAAAGAGATTATCGTAACGACGCCTCATGCGACGGCGGCTTTCGTTGCGGCGAGAGCCGGTGCGATGGCGCTGAAAACCGAACACGAAGTGCTGGGCGTTGTTGAAAATATGGCTTATTATGAATGCTCCTCCTGCGGACAAAAAGATTATATTTTCGGCAGAGGCGGAGGGGCGCGGTTGGCAGAGACGTTACATACGGGGCTGCTGGCGCAGATTCCGGTCAGCGCGCCGGACAACCATCCGTCGGAGCCGGATTTTTCGCCATCGGTGTATAAGGCGGAAACAACTGTAGGACAAATGTATAACGATATCGCGCTCCAAGTGATCGCAAAATGTAAAACAGACTGACCTTCTGGGTCAGTCTGTTTTTATGCCGGACACGGCGTTGCGTTGGACCAAAACATTAAGAACCGCCGCCACTGCCGCCTTGTCCACCGCCACCGCCTTGGCCGCCACCACCACCGGCGCCTTCTTGGCCGCCTTCGCCGCCGGATTGGGGCGATTTTTCGACTTTCGGCTGGAGTTGTTCCTGTACGACCGTTTTAAGCAACTCCATGACTTCCATTTTGAAAAGAGGACTCTGCATCGCTTCCTGCATGACGGTCATCGATTGTTTGCGGTAGTCGGACGTTTTGGTCAAATCCAAAAACATCTTCATGACTTCCGGCGACTTCATGATATCGCTGATCGATTTTTGGTAAGTCGGGTCTTTTATGAGGTCCATATGGATCTGCTTGCTCTGCGAATTGACCGCTTTCGCGAAATCCCCGGCGAACTTCGGATCCGTCATGATTTTTTCGATTTCTTTTTTGTACTCGGGAGAGGTGATCGTATCCTTGACGGCCATTCGGATCTGTTCGGACGATTGGCCCGGAAGTATCATTTTCATGCTAATACCGCCACCACTACTGCCGCCCCCGCCTGATCCGCCTCCGGAACCGCTACCTCCGGAGCCGCCCGAGCCTCCCGATTCGGACCCTGATTCGGACCCCGATTCTGATCCGGATGAACCTCCCTGGCTGCCGGTGCCGCTGCTTCCCGTCAATGCCTCGTATATCGCCTTTTTTCCGTCATCGGTTTTTAAGATGTCAATAACCATGCTCTTCGTGTCTTTATAACTTCCTCCGCCGCCGCTTTGAGAGGAGGAGCCTTGCTCAGAACCGCAGGCCGTAAGCGGAAGTGTAAATAAACATAAAATGCAAACAAACCGTCGATATCCCAGCCACTTCATGGTTCTTCCTCCTTATGCTTGTCTCTTGCATAGTATGCGGCCCCAAAAAAGGATTTATCCGTCCGAAAACAATGGTTTTTTGCCGAGATCGTTGGTAAAATGATTTGTTAGTGGGGGTGTCGCATTTGAATTTGAAAAAATGGTTTTATTTGTTTTGGACGACATTGGCGGTTGGTGCGGTGGGTTCATTAATCGTCGGGTTGCTGCTGCAGTGGACGAATACGGTTCAATTAAACGGAACCGCTGACTTTTTCGTGAATGTCGGCATTCTTCTTGGCGTGGGCGTGATGGTTAGCGTTTACTCCCAGATGGGGTTTTTCGCCTATATGATGGTTAACTATATGGGGACAGGCGTATTTTCCCGGATGACCTGGCAGTACATACAGATTGTGCTCGCTGCGCTCGCCTTGCTTGAATTAATGTTTTTCCGCACGTTCGTGGGCGGGGATGGGAAAGGCACGTCCGATATCATTCTGGGGATTATTTTGCTGGCCGTGGCTTGCGGAGTTGCTTACTTCAAAGCAAAAATGACGAACCGGTCGGCTTGGATTCCAACGTTGTTCTTCATGATCGCCGCAACGATCGTGGAGATTGTAGGCGTACTTAAAATCGGCGTGGATCAGGCGACCGTTTGGATTGCCGCACCTCTCGTAGCCTGCAATGCTTATCAAATTTTGATCCTGCATCGCGTGTTGAAGCCGGCAGCCGGACAAGATGCGAAAGCGGGTATCAAAACCGCATAACCAAATACAGACGGAGCTCGGCGGGATCGCCGGCTCCGTTTTATTTTTCGCAAAGGGTATCGTTATTATTACTTATTACATTCCTGCTGCTATATCCACTTGTTGTTGAAGCCACGCCTGATCCCTTACCTGACTGCCGTTGACGCCGGCTTCCTGTAAAAGATCGGTGACCGATACAAAGTCATATCCTTTCTTGCGGAGCTCGTCGATTATGACCGGCAGCGCTTCATGCGTATATTTGGCGGAGTCGCTGGCGTGCAGAAGAACAATATCCCCGGGATGGGCTTTTCCGGTCACTCGTTTTACGATCGCATCCGTTCCCTTATCCAGCCAGTCTTGGGAGTCCGTATCCCACTGAATCACCTTATACCCTAGGTTATCGGCTATTTTCAGCACCCGCTTGTCAAAGTCTCCGTTGGGCAGCCGCAGCAATTTTGGCGCATTTCCGGTAAGATCGGTTAAAATGGTATGGGCCGTCGATAATTGTTTGGATATTTCCTCATCGCTCAATTCACTGTAATTCGTATGCTTGTGGCCATGGCTTCCGATTTCGTAACCTTGCTTTTGGATCGCTTTTACGAGGTCCGGATGGCTTTTACTCCAGGGGGAAGAAAGAAAGAAGGTAGCCTTGTTCACGTTTTTGTCCTTCAACACTTTAAGAATGGGTTCGGCCCGTTTGTCTCCCCAACTGATGTCGAAAGTCAGGGCGATCACCTTTTTTTGCGTGGATACACTGTAAATGGCCGTAGGACTGCTCTCTTCGGAGAACACGGTGATATGGCTTTGTTCCACATAGATGACCCCTGCTGCAAACATGGCTGCGGCGAAAACAAAGAAGAACCTCTTAATCTTCTTCCCGTTCAGGACATAGAAGAAATTGTTCATAATGAATGCTGCCCCTCTCGTCTTGAGATTGAAATAAGTATTAAATTTGCTCCGCTTGTACCAGTGTATGCTCGTACCTTTTTGCTTTATGACCCTTATGAGGAGGTTGGTTTGTATCATGTTGTCTCTTCGCCTGTTTCTGCGTGATTTGTCCCTGTATAAAAAGATGATGATTCTCTCGTTTGTTTTGTTTGCGGTCGGAATTGTGCTGGGGGCGGCGGGATCCGAATCGATCCTAAAGCTTGTGGCACCCCAGTTGGAGACGATGCAGCAATACAGTCGCGAGCTCTCCAGGTCCGAAATCCCCGAGCTCAGTTTCTTTAAATTTATTTTTATGAATAATGCCGTCAAAAGCGTGGCGATCATCGCGTTCGGCGCCTTTCTGGGATTGGTGCCCGTGATCTTTTTGGTGATGAACGGCATGGTGCTGGGGCTGGTTGTGTCGCTGTCCGCCGCGGGAGGGGCGAATGTGTTCGAACTGATCGTACTCGGGTTGCTTCCGCATGGAATCATAGAAATTCCCGTGATTCTGATCGCGGCTGCCTATGGTCTTCAATTCGGCTATCTTGTGCTGAAAAGTATCGGCGAGCTAGGGGCGAGGGAGCGGGAAGAACGGACGGTTGTATGGGGGGATTTCCTGCGCTCGGCGGTTCGAGGGGCGTTTTGGATCATCGTATTGCTGCTGATTGCGGCGGTCATAGAAAGTACAGTCACGTATCATTTAGTTCGTTAGTGCGAGGTTGTCATATTTTACCCGGAAATTGAGCATAACAGTAAAGCGGTTCGAAAGA
>NZ_CP195592.1:4665000-4865000 GCF_051307165.1 Paenibacillus salivarius | reverse complement strand
CAGAATGGTTGGAAATCATTCGAAGAGTGCAAAGGCATAAGGGAGCTTGACTGCGAGACTGACAAGTCGAGCAGGGACGAAAGTCGGGCTTAGTGATCCGGTGGTACCGCATGGAAGGGCCATCGCTCAACGGATAAAAGCTACCCTGGGGATAACAGGCTTATCTCCCCCAAGAGTCCACATCGACGGGGAGGTTTGGCACCTCGATGTCGGCTCATCGCATCCTGGGGCTGAAGTAGGTCCCAAGGGTTGGGCTGTTCGCCCATTAAAGCGGTACGCGAGCTGGGTTCAGAACGTCGTGAGACAGTTCGGTCCCTATCTGTCGTGGGCGTAGGAAATTTGAGAGGAGCTGTCCTTAGTACGAGAGGACCGGGATGGACGCACCGCTGGTGCACCAGTTGTTCCGCCAGGAGCACAGCTGGGTAGCTAAGTGCGGACGGGATAAGCGCTGAAAGCATCTAAGCGTGAAGCCCCCCTCAAGATGAGATTTCCCAACTAGTAAGACCCCTTGAAGACGACGAGGTTGATAGGCTGGGGGTGGAAGCACAGCAATGTGTGGAGCTGACCAGTACTAATCGGTCGAGGGCTTATCCAAAAAGATCTAAACATGCAAATGAAGTTTCGTATCCAGTTTTCAGGCGATCAACGCTTGAACCGTTTGGTGGCGATGGCGGAGGGGTTCCACGCGTACCCATCCCGAACACGACCGTTAAGCCCTCCAGCGCCGATGGTACTTGGACCGAAGGGTCCTGGGAGAGTAGGACGCCGCCAAGCATAATATTCCCTGATAGCTCAGTTGGTAGAGCACTCGACTGTTAATCGAGTTGTCACAGGTTCGAGTCCTGTTCGGGGAGCCATTTGCTTCCATAGCTCAGTAGGTAGAGTGCATCCATGGTAAGGATGAGGTCACCGGTTCGATCCCGGTTGGAAGCTCCACTTTTTTTACTGGATGGCCCGTTGGTCAAGGGGTTAAGACACCTCCCTTTCACGGAGGTAACAGGGGTTCGAATCCCCTACGGGTCACCATACATACGGAGGCTTAGCTCAGCTGGGAGAGCATCTGCCTTACAAGCAGAGGGTCGGGGGTTCGATCCCCTCAGCCTCCACCATATTGTTTATTGGGGATTAGCCAAGCGGTAAGGCAACGGACTTTGACTCCGTCATGCATAGGTTCGAATCCTATATCCCCAGCCATTTTCACTCATGAGCCATTAGCTCAGTTGGTAGAGCACCTGACTTTTAATCAGGGTGTCGAAGGTTCGAGTCCTTCATGGCTCACTTTTAAAGTGCGCGTGTGGCGGAATTGGCAGACGCACTAGACTTAGGATCTAGCGTCTTTGACGTGGGGGTTCAAGTCCCTCCACGCGCACCATGTTTGCGGACGTGGCTCAGCGGTAGAGCATCGCCTTGCCAAGGCGAGGGTCGCGGGTTCGATTCCCGTCGTCCGCTCCATAATATGCGCCCTTAGCTCAGCTGGATAGAGCGTTTGACTACGAATCAAAAGGTCAGGAGTTCGAATCTCTTAGGGCGCGCCACTTTTAACTTCATAGTTGTACCATCTTATTTCGGGACGTAGCTCAGCTTGGTAGAGCACCTGGTTTGGGACCAGGGGGTCGCATGTTCGAATCGTGTCGTCCCGACCATTATAAGGTGCGGGTGTAGTTCAATGGTAGAACTCCAGCCTTCCAAGCTGGTAGCGTGGGTTCGATTCCCATCACCCGCTCCATACATAACAGCAACATCATCAGACGGATGATGTTTTTTGTTATAATCACAGGTTTTTTTTAACCTTGCATTTTATTGCTTCACCGTGTTAGGGTAGATGTAATGGTGTGACGGGGCTGTAGGCTTTCCGAATGAATTGTACCCTTTAATTTCCTTTACAAATATAGTGAAGATTTTCGGGGAAGTTTATTGTATGATTGTAGGAAGGCTTCTAGACAGAATTGGATGAAATGGGGGAGAAATATGACGGAATTAACGGTAGCTGCCGGCAAAACCAACTCAAACAACCTGCTTCGGCGTGATATACGTTTTTTGGGCAATATTCTAGGAGAGGTCCTTGTCCATCAAGGCGGTAATGAGCTCTTGGATATTGTCGAGAAGATTCGTGAAGCCAGCAAGTCGCTAAGAGCCGTGTTTTTGCCGGAACTGCATGAAGAGTTTAAAGGGATGGTCAATTCCCTTGAACCTGAAATTCGACACCAGGTCATCCGAGCATTCGCGATTTACTTTCAATTGGTTAATATCGCCGAACAGAACCATCGGATTCGCCGAAGAAGAGACTATGAACGCTCGGCGGGCGAAGCGGTGCAGTCGGGGTCCATTGAAGCTGCCGTTAGAGACCTGAAAGAGCGCGGATTTACCTTTAGCGAGGCCGAGGAGATTTTGTCGGGCATGTCGTTGGAACTTGTGATGACCGCACATCCGACGGAAGCGAAACGCCGGGCCATTCTCGATATCCACAAGCGGATTGCCGAAGACGTTATGGAACTCGATAATCCGACGCTGACTTTCCGCGAGCGCGAGCAGCTTAGAGAGAAGTTGCTGAATGAAGTGATTACGCTTTGGCAAACCGATGAGCTACGAGATCGTAAGCCGACGGTGCTCGATGAAGTAAGAAACGGAATGTACTACTTTCACGAAACGCTGTTCCATGTGCTCCCTGAGGTTTATCAGGAACTGGAACGCTGCCTGAGCAAATACTATCCTGAGCATTTGTGGCATGTGCCGACCTATTTGCGGTTCGGATCCTGGATCGGGGGCGACCGGGACGGTAACCCGTCCGTAACGTCCGACGTGACCTGGGAGACGCTGAAAATGCAGCGTAAGCTCGCCATTCGCGAATATCAGCGGCAGTTGTCCGAATTGTTCAAATATCTGAGCTTCAGCACGAGCATTGTCGACGTCACGGACGAGTTGATCGCATCGATTCAGAAGGACCGTCTGCAGGTGACTTTGAACAAAACGCCGCAGTGGCGCAATGACAAGGAACCATACCGCATTAAGCTGACTTACATGACGGAGAAGCTTCACAACGTACTCGACGATTCGAAGAGAGGCACGGGTGAAGGATACGAGGATGTCGGCGAACTGATCGAGGATTTGAAAATCATCGACCGGAGCTTGCGCCATCATTACGCGGATTACGTCGCGGACTCGCACATCAAGAAACTGGTCCGCCAGGTTGAATTGTTCGGTTTCCATACCGCCACGCTGGATATCCGCCAGCACAGCAAGGAACATGAGAACGCGATGACGGAAGTTCTTGCGAATATGAATATCGTAAGCAACTACGCGGAATTGGAAGAGGATGAAAAGGTAGCTCTCTTGGAGCGTTTGCTGAACGACCCTCGGCCTCTGACTTCTCCGTACCAGGAATACAGCGAGAGCACGAACGAATGTCTGAATGTATACCGGACCGTTTTCCGGGCGCAAAAAGAGTTCGGCACCCAATGCATCACCAGCTACCTGATCAGTATGACGGAAGCGGCCAGCGATATTCTGGAGGTTATGGTATTCGCCAAAGAAGTCGGCTTATTCCACAAGGAAGCGGACGGTACGGTCGTATGTACGCTCCAGGCGGTTCCGCTCTTCGAGACGATCGACGACTTGCATGAAGCGCCCGGGATTATGCGGCGGCTGTTCAATATGCCGATCTATCGCCAATCCGTGGCGGCCATGCGTGATTTGCAAGAAATTATGCTCGGATATTCCGACAGCAATAAAGACGGCGGCGTAGTGACCGCGAACTGGGAGCTGCGCGTAGCGCTGAAGCAAATTACGGCAGCGGCAAAAGATTTCGGCATCAAGCTGAAATTTTTCCATGGACGCGGCGGCGCGCTCGGTCGTGGAGGCATGCCTCTGAACCGCAGCATTCTTGTACAGCCGCCGGAAACGATCGGCGGAGGAATCAAGATCACCGAGCAGGGCGAAGTGATTTCTTCCCGCTACGCTTTGAAGGGGATCGCCTACCGGAGTTTGGAAACCGCAACGTCGGCGTTGATTACTTCGGCGATCCAGGTCAAGACGCAGCAAGCTTGCTCGCCTGAAGAACAGAAGTGGGACGCCATCGTCGCGGGAATTTCGGAAACTTCCCTGAGCAAGTATCAGGACCTGGTATTCCGTGAGCCGGATTTCCTGAAATTCTTCAGAGAATCGACACCGCTTCTGGAAGTCGGCGAACTGAATATCGGCTCCAGACCGTCGAAGCGCAAAAACAGCGACCGATTCGAAGATCTGCGGGCGATTCCATGGGTGTTCGCATGGACGCAAAGCCGTTATCTTTTCCCGGCTTGGTATGCGGCAGGTACCGGATTGTACACCTATTACCAAAACAATGAAGAGAACTTGAAGGTTCTTCAGGATATGTACCGGAATTCCACGTTCTTCAAATCGCTGATCGATACGCTGCAGTTCGCTCTTTTGAAGGCCGATCTTGTGATCGCCAAAGAATATGCGAAAATGTGCAGCGATCCTGATGCGAAAGAACGAATCTTCGGACAAATCGAACAGGAATATCATCTAACGAAAGAGATGATCCTGAAAATCACCGGACTTCCGGACATCCTTGACGATTCCCCGCTGCATGAATCGATCCGGCTCCGCGATCCGTATGTGGATCCGCTCAGTTACATGCAGGTGCAGCTCTTGACGGAGCTGCGGGCTATCCGGGAACGCGGCCAGGACGATCCGATCCTGCTACGCGAGGTGCTCCTCACTATCAACGGCATTGCCGCAGGACTCCGGAATACGGGCTGATACGCTCGAAGCCATGAGTTTAAGCCGGTCCTCTCCCCAATGCGGGAGCAGGATTCGGCTTTATTTTTTTCCTTGTGAAAATAGGAAGTCAATTGTATTGCAATTTGATGTCAGTTGAATTAACATTTGATTGAAGTGCCGACGGCCAAAAGTACCGCGTATGGGCTCGGGAGCGGAAGGTCGGACAGGCAGGTGACCCAAATAAGCCCGTCCAAGGATCTGGGGGAAATCGTTGTGGTGGACCATTTTGAGGCGAGATTGGTAAAGCTGGCCCGTAAAGGGGATCAAACGGCTTTTGCCGAACTCGTGGATTTGTATAAGGATAAAATATTTCATTTGGCATATCGGATGCTCTCCAACAGGCATGAAGCTGAGGATATCGTCCAGGAAGCCTTTTTGCGCGTTTATAAAAATTTTCACCGGTATGATGAGAAGCAAAAATTCTCAACCTGGCTATACAGGATCGCTACCAATCTTTGCATAGATAAATTGAGGAAGCGCAAGCCCAGCTATTATCTTGATGCGGAGATGAACGACCAGGAGGGGATGGACGGCTATTCCTTGATTCCCGGAGACGAACGGACCCCGGAATCGGAATATCTGCTGTCCGAAACCCAGCGGACCATTCATCAGGCGATCGCCGGATTGCCCTCGAAATATAAATCGGTCATTATTTTGAGGTATCTTCAGGACATGTCGCTACAGGAAATCAGCGACGTACTCGAGATGCCGGTTACCACCGTAAAGACCAGGGTCCACCGGGGACGCGAATTTTTACGGAAAAAGCTGGAGAATAAATTTATTTTGTGAAACGCTTTGATCGCATGAACGTAATGTAAGATAGGACGACTATGCCAGTACGGTGTATTGGTTATCCATAGATTGATACTGAGAAAGGATTGGCTGATATGGATTGCAAACAAGCCTCCTCATTGATGCATGATTATCTGGATGACGATTTGGAACGTGGGCGGGCCGTGGAGCTGAAATCCCATCTCGAAAGTTGCTCCGCTTGCAATGAACGCTTTAGGGAGCTTGAGCAAACGGATTTAATGCTATTTGCGGCAATCAAGCAAAGAACCGCCCAGGTTTCCGACGATCTGGTGGATCGGATCGTGAGCAAGCTTCCGAGCCAGCGCAAGCAGCAGGCTTGGATCGGCTGGATTCGCAGACATCCGGCATTGACGGCGGCGGCCATGTTTTTGGTGGTGATGCTGTTCAGCGCGATTTCGTTGTGGGAGAGCGATGATCAGCTCGTTGTGAAAACGGCGGATCCTGATCAGGTCATCATCAACGGCAATACGGTGACCGTGCCGAGCGGCTCCAAGATTGCCGGGAATTTGACGGTGGAGAACGGCAAGGCGGAAATTTATGGCGACGTTGAGGGGAATTTGACGGTGATTGACGGATCGTATTACCAGGCTTCGACCGCACATATCGCCGGGGAAATCAAAAGCATCGATCAGGCCTTGGATTGGATCTGGTACAGGATTACCAACGTATTCACGGAAGTCGCGTATAGATAAACAGGAAAGCACGAAGGCGGCGCCCTCCCTTGGGGGAGATGCAGGCGCCCTTTTCTTTTTTTTGCAAAAGGGAATTTTTTCATGATGTGGAGGAAGATACTAGAATTATTGCATGCTTGCATCTGTCTGTGGAACGTTATAACCTAGAGGGTAGGGAACTTACAAGGGCTCCATGCAAAGTGATTTTACATAAATCGTTGACCCGTCGTCGTTTTCGTCGGCAGGATCCTGGTTGGGGGTTGCAGCGCAACATGAACTATTTTGTGAATTTGACCTGGCAAGACTACATTAAAGACGTTATCGATATTCTTATCGTTACCTATATAATTTACCACTTGATCCTGCTGGTTCGGGGAACAAGAGCGATTCAGCTGTTAAAAGGGATCGTTGTCCTCGTCGTCATCTGGGCGGTGAGCACCTGGTTCGACCTTTACACGTTGAAGTGGCTGATGAATCAGATGTTTACGTTCGGGGTGCTGGCCATCTTCATTATTTTCCAGCCGGAATTGAGACGTGCCTTGGAGCAACTCGGCCGCGGCAAGCTGTTCGGGCGCAATACGGCGGATGAAGAGGCGTTCGGTAAGGAGATCGGGGAGATCATTAAGGCCGTTAATTATTTATCCCGTAGAAAAATAGGAGCGTTAATCGTTTTTGAACGGGATACGGGTCTGAATGAGTACACCGAATCGGGAATTCCGACACAATCGTTGATATCGTCACAGCTGCTGATCAACATTTTTATACCGAATACGCCGCTTCATGACGGGGCCGTCATCGTACAGAACCATAGAATATCGGCTGCCGCCTGCTATTTGCCGTTATCGGAAAATCCGTTCATCAGCAAGGAACTGGGAACCCGGCACCGGGCCGCGATCGGGATTAGCGAAGTGGGGGACGCGATCTCTATCGTGGTGTCCGAAGAAACGGGACAAATTTCCCTGGCGATCGACGGACAGATCGTCCGCGATATTAATGAAGAATCGCTGATTTCCAAATTGTACGAAGAATTGGGACCGAATTCTGGCCAGAAGGAAAAGCGCAAGCCTTTCTGGAAAAGGAAGGAGGCCGGAAATAATGGATAAGTGGCTCAACCATAACAATTTTGCGAAGGTGATCGCCCTTCTTTTCAGTATTCTCCTGTGGGCGATGGTCCACATCGACAGCGGGGCGCCGGTTGCGCCGACGACCGTGGTCAACAGCAAGACGATCGAGGCCAAAATTCAAGTGACCGGCTTCGATAGCGACAAATATGTGCTGTACAATCTGGAGCCGGATACGGTGAGGCTGGAGGTCAAAGGGAAACGCACCGACTTAACGACGAACTTTTCCGATTATAAAGTGAAACTGGATCTGAAAAATATCGGGCCGGGTACCATCACCCTACCATTGACCCATGAACTTCCTCCCGGAGTTCAACTGGTGTCCATGGAGCCGTCGATCATAAAGGTAACGATTGAGGCAAAAGAAACGAAGGAAATACCGGTCACGATTGTAACCAAAGGCAATCCGGCGGACGGGATGCAGTTAGGTACCGCGATTTTGGCGGGGGCAGGAACTGTAAAAGTCACGCTGCCGCAAAGTGAAATCGCGGAACTTCAAAAGGTCCAAGGTACCGTGGACGTAACGGGATTGAACGAATCGGTGAAAGGCAAGAGCGTGAAGCTCACCGCATACGATAGGCATGGGCAGGAATTGAAGAACGCGGAGATCTCGCCGGGATCCGTCGAAGTCGACATTCCGATTAACAAATTGTATAAAAGTGTGCCTTTGGAGATACGGGGAACCGGGCAGCTTCCTACCGGTTATGTCCTGGCGGGCATGACCGCAAATGTGGAAGGCGTGGCCGTCTATGGGACGAAGGAAGCGCTGGAGGGTATTTCTTCCTATCCGGTTACCGTCGACCTCAGTCAATTTAAAGGCACAAATGAGACCAGATACACGGTAGGCTTGACTCCGCCGGAAGGTTTTGAGAAAATCGAGCCGAGCTCCGTTCAGGTCACCGTGAGGATCGAACCGGCCGGTCAGAAGCTTGTTGAAGATATTCCGATCACATTGACCAATGTCGGGGAGACGTTAACGGAAAAGTTTGTTCACCCGGCGGATTCCAAAATCTCACTGACGGTGCTGGGCTCTAAAGAAGTGCTGGCTAAGCTGACGCCTCAGGATATCATAGCTACGGCAGATTTGTCGGGGCTGCAGCCAGGCGTTCATACGGTGCCCGTAACCGTCAAATTGCCGGATTACGTCGTACTGTCCGAATCCAATCCAACATTGGAAGTGCAGATTGAGCTGCAGGAAAAGAGCAAGCCGACCACTTCGACTCCGGACACGGCGAATGAACCGGACGATCCCGGCGGGAACGGCGGCGCGAATAACGGCGGAAATGGTGCAACGACCGGGGAAGCGACGGACCATGCCACGAATAACGGCAACGGGAATGGTTCCGCATCAACAGGAAACAGCGGAAATTAAAACAACGAAGAACATATCGGGAAGAGAAGAAACCGAAGCCATGCACCGTAGCCATAAAGATGAGGTCAGGCTTCAACACATGCTGAAGGAGTGAAATCATGGGGAAATATTTTGGAACAGACGGAGTACGCGGAATTGCGAATAAAGAATTGACGGCAGAGCTTGCTTATCAGATCGGCCGCTGCGGCGGCTATGTGCTTGCCGGGCAGGTTCCCAAGCCGAAAGTCGTGATCGGGATGGATACCCGCATTTCGGGCGTCATGCTGGAATCGGCGCTCGTCGCCGGGCTGTTGTCGATCGGTGCGGACGTGATCCGTATTGGCGTGGTTTCTACGCCGGCGGTTGCCTTTTTGACGCGCACGCTTAACGCCGATGCGGGGGTCATGATTTCGGCTTCCCACAATCCGGTGGAGGATAACGGCATTAAATTTTTCGGCAGCGACGGCTTCAAGCTGTCGGACGAAACGGAACTGCGCATCGAGGAATTGATGGACAAGGAGGTCGACGAGCTTCCTCGCCCTGTAGGCGGCCGGCTTGGCACCGTGACGGTCGACAACGACTCGAAGTACAAATACTTGGCCCATTTGAAAACAACGATCCAGAACTCGTTTGAAGGCCTTAAAATCGTTCTTGACTGCGCCAACGGCGCGGCCTACGAGCTGGCTCCGATGCTGTTCCGCGAACTGGGCGCGGAGGTTCATACGATTGGGGCAGAGCCGAACGGGCTTAACATTAACGATCATTGCGGGTCCACGCATCCGGAGAAGCTCAAGGAAGAGGTCATCCGTCTGGGCGCCGATTTGGGACTTGCCTTTGACGGAGACGCCGACCGCCTGATCGCGATTGACGAAAAGGGCGAAGAGGTCGACGGGGATTACATTTTGTGCATTTGCGGGGATGCGATGAATCGTGCCGGCAAGCTGAAAGACAGCACGGTCGTATCGACGGTCATGAGCAACTTCGGCTTCTACAAAGCGGCCAACAAGCTGGCACTCAACACCCAGCAAACCGCGGTCGGAGACCGTTATGTCATGGCCGAAATGATCCGCGGCGGGTACAACCTGGGCGGAGAGCAATCCGGCCACGTGATTTTCCTGGATTATAATACGACCGGAGACGGCATTCTGACGGCCATTCAGTTGGTCGATACGATGAAGTCCGCGGGCAAGCCGCTTAGCGAGTTGAAAAAGGTTATGAAGCAGTATCCGCAGGTGCTCGTCAATGTCCGCGTGCAGGATAAGAGCAAGTATATCGGGAATACCGCGATCGAAGAAGCGATTGCATCCGTAGAGCGCACTCTCGGCGACAACGGCCGGGTTTTGGTGCGTCCTTCCGGTACGGAGTCCCTGATCCGCGTGATGGCGGAAGGCCCGGACAAGGATGAGCTCGAGCAGCTTGTAGGGCAGATTGCGGCAGTCGTCGAAAAAGAACTGGTATAGGTCGTTAAAAAAGTCATCTTTTGATCACGAAGCAAATCAAGAAGAATAACCGGCATCGAATCTTGAATTCAGATGGGCCTTCCGGTGCTCACGTAGGTTTTTGCCTACGCTCCGCTCCTCAGTCCCATCTTCATCCAATCTTCTCGGTGCTAAAAACCTGCCTTTTTTAACAAGTAATTACATTTCTAAGACTTTTTGCAGGGGTATGAAAAATGAGCCGCTGGGACTGGGAAAATCCGGTTTCAGCGGCTTTTTGTTTGGGTAATGCCTTGTGGGGCAAGGGCCGGATCGACTGGGACATCATGATTATTGCCAAATGCCCCGCGGATGCATATAATAAGCATATTCAAGAAAAGAAAGCGAGGGTAGTGAGGTTACCAAGCAGTTAAGCGCCAGAGCTTCATTTCGCGCGTCCAGGCATCGACGGGAATCGTTGGGTAAAGCTTTAATCGATATGGATGAGCAACCGGAAAGACGTTTCTGATCGATGTACACGGCAAATGCAAGCTGACGAGGTGGAGGTGTTCGAGTTGTTCGGCGGGGGCCTCCCGGTGCCGCATCACACCGTAACCGCAAGGGCAAAAGGAATGGGCGACCGTTCTTACAAACCTTACGGATTGATGTTTATAAATTTGATTGGATTATCAGATCTTTTATTCATGAGTGTGCGGGAGAAAGCGCGGAAGACGCGCGGGGAACGGAGAATCATGGACATTCATGAAAATAAGTCAGGTTACTTGTAACTTTTCTGTTTTTTCACAAGGGTTGTAATGACCCGATAACTGAATAGTTCTGTCTCTGTGGACCGTGCCAAGCTCTTCCGCTTCTTTTCTCCTGCCTTAAAAATTTGGAGAGAACGAAACGGAGGATATATAAATTATGTGTGGTATCGTTGGATATATCGGGAAGAGAGACACTCAGAAGGTATTGCTGGAAGGACTGAAGAAGCTGGAGTACCGCGGCTATGATTCGGCGGGAATCGCGGTCTTTACGCCGGACGGTCTTCAAATCGCCAAGTCGATCGGCCGTTTGGCCAACCTCGAGTCCAAATTGGAGGGAGCGCCTTTGGTAGGGTCCGCCGGAATCGGACACACCCGCTGGGCTACCCACGGCAAACCGTCGGATGTCAATTCTCATCCGCATACCGACCACAGCCAGAAGTTTTCGGTCGTTCATAACGGAATTATCGAGAACTATCTGGAGTTGAAAGAAGAGCTGATCGGCCAAGGCTTCGAATTTGTTTCGGAGACGGATACGGAAGTCATTTCCCATCTGGTGGCCCGCGAGTATGAAGGCGACATCGTGAAAGCCGTTCAAAAAGCGATCACCTTCATGCGCGGGGCATTCGCACTCGGCGTATTGACGGAGTATGAGCCAAACAAGCTCGTAGCGGTTCGTCAAGCAAGCCCGCTCATCATCGGATTGGGTGAAGGCGAAAACTTCATCGGCTCCGATATTCCGGCTATTTTGAACTATACGCGTAATGTGTATATCCTGAATGACGGAGAAATGGCGGTATTGACCGAAGATGCTGTCGAATTGATGACGATTGAGGGGAATTTTATTTCTCGGGAAATGATTTCTGTCGATTGGGACGCGGTAACCGCGGAAAAAGGCGGTTTCGATCACTTCATGTTGAAAGAAATCCATGAACAGCCGAAGGCTTATCGGGACACGATGCGCGGACGGATCGACGAATCCGGACGGAAGGTGCTGTTACCGAATCTGAAGCTGACCGAGGAGAAAATCCGCTCCATCACCAACATTCACATCGTCGCTTGCGGTACGGCTTATCATGCCGGTCTTGTCGGCGGGGCAGCGATCGAACGCTTGATTCGCGTACCGGTAGCGTTTGACGTAGCGTCTGAATACCGTTACCGCTCGCCATTGATTACGCCGGAAA
Organism: Paenibacillus salivarius; assembly: GCF_051307165.1. NCBI lineage: Bacteria > Bacillati > Bacillota > Bacilli > Caryophanales > Paenibacillaceae > Paenibacillus > Paenibacillus salivarius. The sequence continues at coordinate 4,852,899 of NZ_CP195592.1, read as the reverse complement.
CGCTCGTGATCGTGGTCAGCCAATCCGGCGAAACGGCGGATACCTTGGCTGCGCTTCGCGAAGCTCATGCCAACGGCGCACATGTGTTGGCTGTCACCAACGTAGTCGGCAGCTCAATCGCCCGCGATGCGGACGACGTGATTGCGACCCTGGCCGGCCCGGAAATCGCCGTGGCTTCGACCAAAGCCTACACTTCCCAGTTGATCGCGTTCTACCTGCTTGGCCTCTACCTGGCTCAAGTTCGCGGCACGCAAACGGAAGAAGAAGTGGCGCATATCATCGCCGCAATGCAGGCATTGCCTGAGCAAGTGGAAAGCATGCTGCAAAATGCAGATGCAATTAAAGCGTACGCCGAGCAAATCTCCAAGAATGAGCACCTGTTCTTCATCGGCCGCGGCCTGGATTATGCCGTAGCTTTGGAAGGCTCGCTCAAACTGAAAGAGATCTCTTACATTCACTCCGAAGCCTATGCTGCAGGCGAGTTGAAGCACGGAACGCTGGCCTTGATCGAAGAGGGCATCCCTGTCATCGCTCTGGCGACGCAGGAAGCGGTCCTGGAGAAAACCGTCAGCAACATCAAGGAAGTGAAGGCCCGCGGCGCGGACGTGATGGCGATCACGCACGAAGAGCATGTGGCCGGACTGTTGAAATCCGTCGACCAGGCTTTCGCGATTCCGAAGACGCTGCCTCTGCTGACTCCGGCGCTGTCCGTTGTGCCGCTGCAGCTCCTGGCATACTACGCTTCCCTGGCTCGCGGCAACGACGTCGACAAGCCAAGAAACTTGGCGAAGAGCGTGACGGTGGAGTAAGGGGGATCGTCACTTCCACCACCAACAGTTGAAGGAACTAACTATAATTAAAGGATGAGCACTGCGAAAACAAAGTCGCGCTGCTCATCCTTTTTTTTGCTCTATTTTTCTCTTGGGAAATTCTTGCGAATTAAGTAGGGGTTTCTTGATGAACGTCGAATTTTTACAAATATAGGTTAGTTCATTGTACATAGATAAAGGAAGGGGCTCGATGGATAACATTTTCTGAATTAATCGGATATGAATGCGATTATCTGGATGTTAAAGAGAGACAGTACCATGGAGACAAGAATATGGACTTGATCAAGGATATTATGGCTATGGCTAATGGAAAATGTTTCTTCTTATTATCCATACTAAATACTCCAAAGTCGAAAAAGGGGAATAGAATTGAATTCAAATATACATCTACAATGTGCAGTTTGTAATAATAAGGTGCTTTTAAAAGTTTACGGCGGATACGTGCTAGAAAATCGATTTGCTTATAACTGTCCAGAGTGCGGTATAACGATCAGTGGTTATTTGACTTGGAATGACGACTTGGACAAAGGGATGGTCAAAGAATTTAACTGCAACAATGCAGAAATAGTGATGGACAGAACAATTGAGCCCAGTCACTTCCTTCAACTTGCAACGGAGTTCTTTACATTTAAAATTAGACCCTATAAGATGGATGATCCGCTATTAATCTTCTCTCCGTTTATCCTTGAGTCAATGAGTTCCCAACGTCGTACAATGGATAAATCTAGCTTGGTAAAAGCTGTTACGGAAGGGTTTGATGAACGGTTCAATATATCAATAAGAACTTGGGAGCTTTACAAAAATAAGAACTTCAAATATCTTGACCGCCAACTTCTTTTACACAAATACGTCGAGAGCCCACGTCTAGCAGTCAAGGTTCTAAACATCGATTACCCGAAAGTTATCAGAAAAGTAATTCTAACTCCGTTCTCATTTATCGTCATGAATTACCGTGACAAGTTGCAAGAATTATTGAATATGTTACGTTTGGAATTGAAAAGAAATCGCCAGGAAATCATTTGTCTTAGGAAAGATCTTATAGATCTTGTCTCCTATTCTGATGAAAACGTGATTCAAATGTTGAAAAATTTTGCCGAATATTTCAGGTTGATATGGCCGATTATCCTGTCGGATCTGTTCAAAACGGACGATATTCAAAGCACAAAAGAAGAACGAGGGATAATGACCACCAACTTTGATATGTTAAAAAACTATTATGTAGAAGCGTATGAGGTTATAGGAGCGATGCTGCCACTTTTTTTAGGCATACAAAATATTCATAAACGGGGAAATAGAAACAAATTCGAACCCGAAATAGCGAATGAATTCAAAACAATTCACACAATAGTCGACTATGATAAACAGGTTCAGAATAAAGGAAATAAAATTAAATATTTTAAAAACGAAAACATATTCAACCCATTCCTGGACCCTAAGAGTCTTGATAATATCGTAAGAAACAGCATTGGACATCATTCCTATAATTATGAATCGGATCAACAATTAATTAAATTCATCGACAAAAACCGAAACCAGGAACTATACCTAATTGAATTCGGCGATATGTTATATCGGACAATCCTCGCAACATTTGCTGCTTTCGAAATCGTCATGTTTCTTAAACATGAAGTCTACGAAGAAAATGGTTAATCATGACTGCAAGTGAAACCGTGTTTACCTTATCGAGGCTGTCCCAAAAGTCATCGTAGATGACTGAGGGACACCCCCTTTCCATTTTGTTAAACAAAAAGAAACCACTCTTTGGTAAAATGGAAGTACCACACCACCACAAACCAAAAGGAGAGGTTTCTTTTGTACATTCAATATACCATGGACCAACTTTGCTTGCCAATGGACTTGGAAGAAGATATTCCAGAAAATCACCTCGTTCGAGTCGTCAATGCAGCTGTTAATCACTTGGACGACAAAATCTTTGCAACAGCTTACCCCGGCGGCGGCCGTAACAGCTATCACCCTAAGATGCTCACCAAAGTCCTTATCTACGCATACACTCAGCGCATTTACTCCTCCCGGCAAATCGCCAAAGCCGTCAGAGAAAATATCATGTTCATGTGGCTCTCTGGTCGTCAACGTCCGGACTTCCGCACCATCAACCGTTTTCGCTCAGAACGCATGAAAGACGTATTGGAACTGGTGTTCACTGAAGTGCTTCAGATGCTTGTAGATGCCAAGTATGTGCAACTGGATCATTACTTCATGGACGGGACCAAGATCGAGGCGAATGCCAATCGGTATACCTTCGTTTGGGGCAAGGCAGTCGTCAAGCACAAGGCGAAGCTGCAAGTAAAAGTACATACGCTATTTGAGACCATCGAACGGGCTGAGCAGCAGGAAGAACAAGAGCAGCAAGGTAGAGACCTGCCAGAGTTGGGAGAGGTCAGTAGCCTGACCAGTCAAAAGCTGGAGCAGATCACTCGGCAACTGGAAGCCAAACTGCAGGAGACACCTAAGGATAAACCGCTCAAGAAGACCGTACGCGCTCTACGTAAAGATCTGCTCCCTCGTTTGCAAAAATACGAACAGCAACAAGAAATCCTCGGCGAGCGCAACAGCTACAGCAAAACCGATCCGGATGCCACATTCATGCGTATGAAAGAAGACCATATGCAGAACGGGCAGCTCAAGCCCGGTTACAATGTACAAATTGGAACAGAGAACCAATTCATCGTTGGCTACAGCCTACATCAACGACCAACCGATACGCGAACGCTAAAGCCACATCTAGAGAAGGTAAAGGCACAACTGGGCCGATTGCCTGGCACCGTTATTGCCGATGCTGGATATGGAAGTGAGGAAAACTACGCCTACCTGGAAGACGAAGACGTGAAAGCAATCGTCAAATATAACACCTACCACAAAGAGAAAACAAAAGCTTGGAAAAAGGATATAAGCAAACTCGACAACTGGCAGTATGACCAAGCCGAGGATACATGGACCTGTTCAGCGGGACAGAAACTGACTTTCATCCGGGAGAGCACTGAGAAAACCGAAAGCGGATATGAGATCCGAAAGCGGCACTACAGAAGTAACTCATGTGAGGAGTGCCCGCTCAAAGCAACATGTACCAAAGCCAGCGGAAACCGGGAAATCCAAGTAAGTATGAAATATTTGCACTATAAAAAGCAGGCTCGGGATCGGCTGACCAGCGAAGAGGGCTACGCTCTGTCGGTTCAGCGCATGCATGAAACAGAAAGTGTGTTTGGGCAAGTAAAGAATAACCGAGGATTCCGTCGCTTCCTGCTTCGAGGCCTACGAAAAGTAAGCCTTGAAATCGGGTGGCTTTCCCTTGCGCACAATCTACTGAAAGTCGGGCAACTAAGCCAACAAAGAAAAATAGTCGACCAGGTATAAACCGTCCTGATCGACTATTTTTTCGAGAAAAGAGTTTTTTACGAGGACTCATCTTTCGAGTAGTTTAATTAACTACCTTTTGGGACAGCCCCTTTTTATTTTCAAATAAGTGGGTTACCGGTCTCATGAGTCTTACTCGGTTCATGCCGGCTCATTTAGTCGGGGCTTTCCAGCCCGATTTCTCTACGCACTACCTCCATAATCACCCGGACTCCTTCCTCGATGTTTTCCGGTCTGACCCGTGAAATGCTGATGCGCAGAAACTTTTCCCGCTCAAGCCAGTTCGTCAAATAAAACGGCCTTCCGGTTACAACCTTCACATTCCTCGCCGACAGCCGCTTCATCAGCCGATCCAGGTTAACGGTTAGCGGGAGCTTCAATTGCATATACACTCCGGAATCAACTCCGGATAAGGTCACCCGCCCTTCGCTGTTGTGGCGTCTGAACGCATCGTTTACAGCCTGAATCCGTGCCGCATATTGGCTGCTGATTTTATGTTTATGCCGTTCATACATACCGTTTTTGATGTACACGTCTAGCGCCGCTTGCGACAATAGCGAAGTATCGTTATATCCCTTATAGGCACGGAATGTTTCAAGCAACGTTTCTGGCAGGACGACCGCACCCAAGCGCAAGCCCGGGAAAATAATTTTGGAGAAGCTCTTCACGTAAACGACATGCGATGTCCGGCTATATGCGTAAATCGGATCAAAGTTCTTTTCTTCTCCCAGATCTCCCATATAGTCGTCCTCGACGATATACACATCATATTTGTCCGCTAGCCAGGCCATTGCTTTGCGTTCTTCCGCACGGTATGTCGTTCCTAGCGGATTGTGATATCTGGACATGGTGTAGAAAAACTTAATTCCGTCGTTCTTGAACCTTTGCTCCAGCTCATTCAAATTTATGCCGGATGCGCTGCGCGGAATCCCAGCGACCGGCATCCCCTCCGCCTCCAGATACCGCAAGTAGATATCGTAACTCGGCTGCTCGACCAGAATGGTTTCTTTTCGGTTTGGAAACGGAATTTTGGACAACATCTCCAAAGCCCGCTGAGCCCCCGAAGTGATCATAATCTGTTCCGTTTTGGCAAACACCTGGTCGTTTGCGAAGTGGGATACCAGCGTCTGCCGAAGCTTCGCCATCCCTCTGGAATCCCCGCCGGTAAACAGCTGCTGCTTATACGTATCGATCGCTTTGTTCAAACAATGCTGGAAGTCCAAATACGGAAATACGTGAATATCCGGCATGGCCGACGAGAAGTCGATGTTGCTGTCCTCATTGGCATTGGATACGGCTTCCCGATTGTCGACGACGTAGTATCCGCTCTGGGAAATCGAATAAATAGCGTGGCGCTTTTCCAACTCCGCGTATGCCCGAACAATGGTACTGACGCTGCATCCGTAGCGTTTCGCGGCATCGCGGACGGAAGGCAGCTTTTGTCCCGGCCGGTAATGTTCTTCATTGATCTTCAGTTCCATATCGGAAAGGATGGACAAGTACTTTTTCATGGTTTTCCCCCTCGTTCCTGCCACTCCCATTATATTCGATACGAAGAACTGTATCGATACAGTTTGGAGAATTTGCGGTTGTTGGCAGCTTCATTTCGCTTTAAGATTTCAATGATCAGCTCCATGTTCGCGAACATGACACACTATTTGATTAAGGGGGGAACCTGGTCCGATGAATTCTTCAGGATTGAAGCTTGCTTATCTATGCGCGATTACGAATGCCATAATCATGGGATTTTCGTTTTTATTCACAAAGATTGCGCTCGATTTCGCTGAGCCTATGGATACGCTGACCTTCCGGTTTGCCGCGTCCTTCGCGGCCATGTCGATCCCCGTTCTGCTGGGGCGGGTTCGATTGGACTACCGCGGGAAAAAAATGTATAAGGTCCTGCTTCTGGCCACTTTGTATCCAATCAGCTTTTTTACGCTTCAATCCTACGGCTTGAAGTATGCCACATCGAGCGAAGGGGGGATTCTGTTTGCTTTTACGCCGGTTTTAACGGTGCTGCTGGCGTTCCTGTTTTTGAAAGAAACGACCACCTTATTGCAAAAGCTGTCCATCTGTCTGTCGGTCAGCGGAGTCCTGTTCATCTTTATTATGAAGGGAAGCCGCATCGATTGGTCCAATATGAAAGGGATCGTCCTCTTATTCTTATCTTGCCTGGTTATTGCAGGGTACAACGTGCTGGCGAGACGGCTTCTTAAATCGTTCAGTCCTTCGGAGATTACGTATGTCATGCTGAGCATTGCCTTTCTTTCTTTTCTTGCCGTGTCCCTTGCGGGGCATACAGCCGCGGGAACGATCGATCAATTTTTCTCTCCGCTTGCCAGCGGTAAGTTTATTGCGGCCATCCTTTATCTGGGCGTCTTGTCCACATTGGTGACGGCGCTGAGTTCAAACTATGCCTTGTCTAAAATGGAAGCATCCAAACTGAGCGTTTTCTCCAATTTGTCGACGATTGTGTCTATCGCTGCCGGAGCGTTTTTGCTTGGGGAGGAAGTCCGAATGTATCATATCGTCGGTTCAGCGCTTATTATCGCCGGCGTTATCGGAGCCAACCTGCTCGGGAAGAAGAGGGAGCGGCAGATTCTCGGCCGCGTAAAAGCAGAAAAAGGATAAAACAAACAAAGGAGAGGATAGCAAGATGTCAACAAATACACAAATGGATTTCTTCACGGTGGTTCAGAATCGTCATGCCGTTAAACACTTTGATCCCAACCACACTTTAAATGAGCACGAAATTTTGGACATGATTGCTGCAGTATCCCATGCGCCATCGGCATGGAATCTGCAGCATTGGAAATTCCTCGCCATCACCGAGAGATCGGCCAAGGAAAAGCTGCTGCCCGTCGCTTACGGGCAAAAGCAGATTATCGAATCTTCAGCTGTTATCGCCGTACTTGGAGATCTCGAAGCCAATCGGAATGCCGAATCTGTCTACAGGTCTGCCGTAGAAGCCGGATATATGACAGAAGAAGTGAAATCCAATCTGATGAAGCAAGTTCATGAGGCGTATTCGAACGGGCCTGCGTTTCAGCGCGATGAAGCGATCCGCAATGCTTCGCTAGCCGCCATGTAGCTCATGCTTGCAGCCAAAGCCAGAGGGCTCGACTCCTGTCCAATGGGCGGCTTCGATCACGAAGCATTCGTTGCCGCGTTTGCAGTTCCATCCCGATTCATTCCGGTATTGCTGGTCGCTATTGGCAAGGGAGCTGTCCGTGCCCATCCGTCCGGTCGGTTACCCGTTAATCAAATGGTCACTTGGAACGGTTTTGATCCTCATCTATAAAATAAAGTCGAGTGGATGCCGGATTCATTCCGGACATTCGCTCGACTTTTCTTTTAAGACAATAGAACTTCGTTTCGTTTCCCTAACTCACATTGTGCTCGTATCAATTACGAATCTATACTTCACATCGGAAGCTAATACGCGTTTGTAAGCTTCGTCAATTTGATCGGCGGAAATGACTTCGATTTTAGGAGCGATGTTGTGTTTCGCGCAGAAGTCCAACATTTCCTGCGTCTCGCGGATGCCTCCGATCATGGAGCCTGCAAAGGAACGGCGGTGTCCGATGAGGGACATCACATTGAGCGACAGCGGTTCCCCAGGGGCACCGACGTTCACCAAAGTTCCGTCCAGCGTCAGTAATGAGAAATACGCATCCATATCGATGCTGGCGCTTACCGTGTTAATAATGAAGTCGAAGGTTCCGGCAAGCTCCCGGAATGTTTCCGGATTGCTTGTGGCATAGTAGTTGTCGGCGCCCAATTGCAAGCCATCTTCTTTTTTCTTCAAGGATTGGGACAGCACGGTGACCTCGGCACCCATGGCATGCGCGATTTGGACAGCCATATGGCCTAGGCCGCCCATACCGACGACAGCCACTTTTTTGCCTGGACCGGCACCCCAGTGGTTTAGCGGCGAATAAGTCGTAATCCCTGCGCAAAGCAAAGGAGCAGCCGCGTCAAGCTCAATGTTATCCGGAATTCGGACCACAAAGCCCTCCGTCACGACAATATGGGTAGAATATCCGCCTTGCGTAGGCTCGCCGTATTTGTCTACGCCAGCGTATGTTTGAATATTTCCTTTCAGGCAGTATTGTTCTTCGCCTTTTCGGCAGTTCTCGCATTCGCCGCAGGAGTCGACCATACATCCTACGCCTACCCGGTCACCGATCTTGTATTTGGTAACATGAGGTCCAACGGCCGTGACAATGCCCGCAATCTCATGTCCAGGGACGAGAGGATAGTTCACCGGTCCCCATTCGCCGTGAGCGGTATGGATGTCCGAATGGCAGATGCCGGCATATTTAATTTCAATCAGGACATCATGGGAATCCAGGTCCCGCCGTTGAATTTCAGCCGTTCGAAACGGTTTGTCCGGACCGTCGACAGCGCGTGCCTTGGCAGTTATCATATAAAAAACCTCCCGTAGTTTAAATTTATCGAGAAAAATCGATTCGCAAAAACAATGGTAATCCTTATAGTTAACTCTAAGTCAAGCGATTCATTTCGAATTCCTTTGGAAGCCCGGCTTTGACATTCGGAAAAATATCATGATAAAATCAACCTTCACTATAGAGTTAACTCGAGGTTTATATCATATAGAACAGGAGACCCGCCCGCGATGAAAACATATTCGATCAGCGAAGTTGCCAAAGCATTGAATCTTACGCCCTATACTTTGCGTTACTACGACAAGGAGGGCCTAATGCCGTTTGTGGAACGGACCTCCAGCGGAACGCGATTGTTTAAAGAATCCGATATCGAAGCTTTAAAAGTGATTGAATGCCTGAAATCCACCGGGATGCCGATCAAGGAAATAAAAAATTTTATCGATTGGTGCTCGGAAGGGGATGCCACCTTACAGCAAAGATTCGACATGTTTATGGAACGTAAGGCTACGGTGGAAGCGCAAATGGAAGAGCTTAAAAAAACGATGGAACTCATCGAACATAAATGCTTCTATTACAAGACGGCATTAGAGGCCGGAACGGAGGATATTCATAAAAACAATAAAATAGGGAGCGCCTTTACCCATTAGAAAACATGAAACCACCGGTCATTCCGAACTTCCGGATGAAGAATGACAGGTGGTTTTGTCTTGTCTTAGAGTTAACTCTATCCTTTATACTCATTCCCACATGCGTATTGAAGGAGATGTTTTTTTGGCTAGACGGAATAACTTATTGATTTTCATTTTGACCATAGGGGTTTTCGGCATTTTAAATACCGAGATGGGGGTTATCGGGATACTGCCTTCCCTTGCTGACCACTATCACGTCAGTGTATCCCAAGCAGGGCTGCTGGTGAGCCTTTTTGCGCTCGGCGTTGCCATTTCCGGTCCGATTTTGCCGTTATTATTCTCGGGCATAGATCGGAAGAAGGTCATGTTGCTCGTACTTGGGGTTTTCCTTATCGGGAACATCGTGTCCATATTTACGACGAACTTTACGGTTGCATTGATCGCCCGCGTCGTCCCGGCATTTTTTCACCCCATTTATTGTTCGTTGGCTTTCTCGGTCGCCGCGTCCTCGGTTCGAAAGGAAGATGCCGCAAAAGCGGTGTCCAAAGTGTTCATCGGGGTTTCGGCCGGGATGGTCGTCGGCGTGCCGATTGTCAGCTTTATCGCGAATGCAGCTTCCATAGAAATGGCGCTTGCCTTCTTTGCCGTGGTCAATGCCGTCGTATTTTTGGTTACATTACTCTTTGTCCCGACGATGCCTGTTAAAGAAAAACTATCTTATGGAGCTCAACTCCGCGTCTTAAAAAAATCGAAGACTTGGCTGTCCATCGCAGCCGTCATTTTCTTGAATTCTGCCGTGTTCGGAGTTTATAGTTACCTTGCTGAGTATCTTGGAACAGTAACGAATATGTCTCCCAATATGATTAGTTTGATGCTGTTCGTCTACGGCGGAGCGAATATTATCGGAAACATGGTCGCCGGGAAGCTGCTTGCCAATAGCGCGATGAAATCCGTCGTAGCGTTTCCTTTTGTATTGGGGGGCGTATACCTCATTCTATTCTTCGCGGGAGAGTTTACCGTGCCTATGGCAATCATGACTTTAATATGGGGAGTCGTGGCTGGCATCGGGGGGAATATCAATCAATATTGGATGGCGTCTTCGGCTCCCGAGGCTCCAGATTTCGCGAATGGCTTATTTTTGACTTCCTGTAATATAGGAACGACGGTGGGTGCGGCCGTAGGCGGGTTATTTATATCAGGTATGGGCGCAAAATACGTCGTGTTGGTGGGGATTCTATCCTTGATACTTGGGTTGGTATCCATTTTGATAAGAAACGCTATGTGTAATCCTGCCACCTGCAAAGGGCGTTTACGATCCGGCGCCTCTTAATCCAGCGATCGGGAATGAAACTTGGTTCGTACACTTGGTGCTTACGCCGGGGCAAAACCGATTGGTTGGAACCCGTAACGGATGACGAATATTATCAACTCTAATGAATGAAAGTAACGCGCAGAAACGGTAGCCGTGTGGCCTCCCCCTTTGTAATGAAGGGGTGGGGCCTTTTTCATTTTCAGGAAAAGAAAGCGAATCCAAAAAAAGTGGAATTTTCCCCAAAGGCCGTTCCCTTATGCCCTGGGACAGTCGGACTTATAATATGAATGCGGTTACAAAAAACCGGGAAACGAAATAAAAAGGGGGAAGCAAGTTTGAAAAGTATGAAAGGTATGAAACGTGTTTTGGCCGGCATCTCTGCCACGCTTCTGATGACATCGGTTCTCGCGGCGTGCGGAGGAAACTCAAACTCGAATTCTGCAAGTCCAAGCAATTCAACCCCATCCACGAACACGGCTGAGACGGCGACAAAGGGCAATGGCGAGAAAGTCACCATCAACCTCTGGAGCTTTACGGATGAAATTCCGAACATGACGAAAAAGTATTTGGAAGTGCATCCTGAAGCGAATGTTGAATTCAAAACAACGGTAATCGCAACGACGGACGGCGCTTATCAGCCCGCGCTTGACCAAGCCTTGGCTGGAGGCGGCAAGGATGCTCCGGATATTTATGCCGCCGAAGCGGCGTTCGTGCTCAAATACACGCAAGGCGACGCTTCCGACTATGCCGCTAATTACGCGGACATTGGCCTGGACGATCAAATGGTGAAGGATGCGGGCATTGCCCAATATTCCGTAGATATCGGCAGTAAAGAAGGCCAGTTGAAGGCTCTCGGTTATCAAGCGACCGGCGGCGCGTTTATCTATCGCCGCTCGATTGCCAAAGATGTGTTCGGAACGGACGACCCGGCAACGATCAAAAGCGAAGTGGGACCTGGCTGGGATAAGTTCTTCCAAGCTGCCGAAAAGCTGAAAGCCAAAGGATACGGCATCGTATCCGGCGACGGCGATATCTGGCACCCGATCGAGAATAGTTCCGATAAAGGCTGGATTGTCGACGGCAAGCTCCATATCGATCCAAAGCGTGAAGAGTTCCTCGATCTTGCCAAAAAGCTGAAAGACAACGGCTATCACAATGATACGAGAGACTGGCAGGAATCCTGGTACGCCGACATGTCCGGTTCCGGCGCACAACCGATCTTCGGTTTCTTCGGACCGGCTTGGCTGATCAACTATGTCATGAATGATCAAGTGAAAGACACGAATGGCGACTGGGCCGTAACCGAGCCGCCGACCGGCTTCTTCTGGGGCGGCACATGGCTGCTCGCCAACAAAGATGTTGCCAAGAACGACGCCAAGAAACAGGCTGTCGCCGATTTCATCAAATGGGTAACGCTCGACACCTCCGAAACGGGTCTTCAGTATTACTGGGCTAACGGCACGATGAAGGAAGGCGAGCAAGGCACGAAGGACAGCGTCGCATCCTCCGTCGTGATGGAAAAGTCCAACGGCGAAGTACCTCTGCTTGGCGGCCAGAACATGTTCGAAGTATTCGTTCCGGCCAACGCCAATGCTTCGGGTAAGAACCTGACCCAGTACGACGAATCGATCAACCTGCTCTGGCGTGACCAGGTGCGCGAATACACCGCCGGGAACAAAACACGCGAAGAAACCATCGCCACCTTCAAGCAGCAGGTCAAAGACCAGCTCGGCATCGAAAGCGAATAAGAAAGACCGGAAGGGGCGGGGAGTTATCCCGCCCCTTCATATCAACTAATGAGGTGAGAGCATGCGCCGAAAAGGTGTGAATTACTCGAAATACGGCTATATCTTTACCTTACCGTTTGTCCTGGCGTTTCTGGTATTCTCGCTGTACCCCATTTTATATACCGCGGTCATCGGGTTCACCGATATGAAGGGATTGATTCCAAAGCCGATTCATATTTTGGATAATCCGTTTCAAAACTTCAAAGACCTTATTTTTGATAACCCTTCGTTCAGGAAATCTCTATTCAATACGGGACTGCTCTGGATCGTGAACTTCATTCCCCAGATCGTGCTCGCGCTCCTGCTCACGGCATGGTTTACGAACAAACGCCTTAACATCAAGGGGCAAGGGGCCTTTAAAGTTCTGCTCTACATGCCGAACATTATCACGGCAAGTACGATTGCGGTGCTTTTCAGCAGCTTGTTTGCCTATCCGATGGGTCCGATAAACAGTCTGTTTCAATCGCTGGGATGGACGGACGCTCCGATTTTCTTTCTTCAGGACAAGACGACGGCACGAGGCATTGTGGCGTTTATTCAATTCTGGATGTGGTACGGCAATACGATGATCATTCTTGTTGCGGGCGTGATGGGCATCAATCCGGCTCTTTTCGAGTCCGCGGCAATTGACGGCGCCAACGGCTGGCAAACCTTTTTCCGCATTACGCTGCCGAGCCTCCGTACCATCCTGCTGTATACGTTGATTACGTCGATGATCGGCGGTTTGACCATGTTCGATATTCCGCAGTTGTTCCTTCAAGGCGGTCCGGACGACTCTACGCTTACGACGTCCATGTTTATTTACGGGCAAGCGTTCAAGGGAAGTTATATGTACAATCGGGCTGCAGCGGCAAGCATGATCCTGTTCGTGATCGCGGGCGTTTTATCCGCAATTTTGTTCTACCTGATGCGTGACCGCGATGCGGCAAAATTGAGAAAAGCAAAGAAGCAGCAAAAAATGACTGCCCGCGCAGCTGTTGAGAGAGAGGTGTAAAACATGGAAACAATTAAGGAACGCGGAGCCGTCAACTTAAAGCTAAGCCGGACGATTATTTATATTGTCTGCATCCTGTTGGCGCTCCTCAGCATTCTTCCGTTTTGGATCATGTTTGTCAACGCCACCCGCTCTACGGCGGAAATCCAAAGCGGACTATCATTGCTTCCGTCGACTCATTTTATGGATAACCTGAGAGTGCTGCTGGACAAGAGCTTCGATCCGCTTCAAGGGTTCATGAATTCGTTTATTATCTCGGCTTCGGCAACCATCTTAACCGTCTATTTTTCGTCCCTGACGGCCTATGGGCTTGTGGCTTATAACTGGAAGATGCGCCAGCCGTTCTTTACCTTTATCATGTGCGTAATGCTGATCCCTGCACAGGCCAGCTCGATCGGCTTTTATCAGTTCATGTATAAATTGCATTGGACCAATAACTTTCTTCCCCTGATTCTGCCCGCGATCGCGGCACCGGCGGTGGTGTTCTTTATGCGCCAATACCTGCTCGCCACGATGTCGATGGAGATCGTGGAAGCTGCCCGCGTGGACGGTTCCGGCGAGTTCAAAACCTTCAACCGGATTATTATCCCGCTGATGATGCCGGCCGTGGCGACGCAGGCGATCTTTGCTTTTGTCGCCAACTGGAACAACCTGTTCATGCCGTTGATTCTGTTGACGCAGAAGGAAAAATATACGATGCCGATCATGGTAAGCTTGCTGCGCGGCGATATTTACAAGACCGAGTTCGGCTCGATCTATATGGGGTTGGCTTTGACGGCCTTACCGCTGTTCGTGGTCTACTTCCTGTTATCCCGGTATATTATCGCGGGCGTAGCGCTGGGCGGCGTTAAAGAGTAACCGATCAAACCGTTTTCTTCGAAGGTCTGAGGAGGAGAACTCGGAGCTCCATATGGAAGAGGACAGCAGAATCCGGCGGCATCCCTTTAAACCTTCATTAAAGATGTCTTGAAGCTTATGCTTCCGAGGCATCTTTATTTTTTTTCGGATATCATACGAACGTAGGTTCTGTTATAATATATCGGTAGAATTATGGGTGGAAAGGGAGAAACAACATGAATGCAGTAGAGGCTATCGTATGGAATTTGGAAGAGGTTCGCCGCAGAAGCTTGATCGTTTGGGAGAGTATTCCCGCCGAGTACCTGGAGTGGAGACCGGATCCGGATGCCATGAGCATCCAGGATATGATCCGGCACGTTTTGGATAGCGAACGTTACTATCATCTTGCTTTACTGAACCAAGGAAGCTTGGCGGATTATGAATCCCCATATGATAAAAGGGCATTTACGACCCTCCAGGAGGAGCTTGAATTTTCAGAGCCGTTGCGGGAAGCTTTTATGGATACCGTAAAATCATACTCATCGGAGGATTTATCCGAAGTAAAAATTGATCGAAGCGACGTGGGATACGTTCGCACTTTAGGCGATATGCTTTTGAGAATCGCCTATCATGAATCAGTTCATGCCGGGCAGCTTTTGGATTATTTGAGAAGTGCCGGGGTGAAGAGACCGAAGATATGGGATTAACAAGGCGCAGGATGGAATCCTGCGTTTTTTATTTTTATAAATTTATGTTGTGAATGCGATAAGCATCTAAAGATAATGTCGTTTTACGTCGATAAAAGACCATAGAATGTAAATTCGGACATTAAAGGGGAAATCATCATGAGATTGTTCGCCGGAATTTGGCGTAAGCTGGACACCTTGTATGTAAAGCTGGCCGCTCTATTGCTGCTGCTTGCGATTATTCCATTGGTTTATGCATCTTTGAAAGTTAGCGGCGATTTTACCGCGGTGGTCCGGGACAACGTGAAGGAGGAGCAGGTCCTGACGGCCCAAGCCAACGCGAATGCGCTAAATACGCTGCTGCAGGAAAAGCTAAACTCCTTTGAAAGTACGGTCGATGCCTACAAATCCGTGCTGATCGGGGGGAATCGGGAAGAGATCCTCCCGGTGCTCAAAAATATGAAAATTATGAACCCGGATGTCAAATCGTTCTCGTATGCGGCGGAAACGGGGCAAGCGTTCGACGATCAGGGGAATGCGAAAGATCTTTCGGATTTTGACAACTTTAAGCGGATCAAGCAGGAGAAAACGATAGGCATCTCCGATCTGCTTAAGGAAGCCGGATCCGGGGAACAGATTATTATCCTGGACATTCCCATTTTGGATGGGCAGGGACAATTCCAAGGGCTGGTTCAGGGGATTCTGCAGCCTGGAAATATCCAGAAAGACATGAACAAGAACCGGGTAAGCGAGAGCAGTTATGCATACCTGCTGTCTACCGCCGGGATGTATTTAACCCACCGTCAACGGAGAAGATCGGCACGGATTTCCGGGCGCATGCCAATGAGGAAAAGATCAAGACGTATGAGGACGAAGTTCTTGCGAAGGATCTCGGCACCGTTGATTATATCGAAGAAGATGGCACACCCAAGATGGCTTCCTTTGCCAAGGTTGAGTTAACGGGATGGAAGGTGGTCGTGTCCGGAAGCAAACATGACCTGATGAGCGGTGCGGAGGAAAGCAGGAAGGACGCCATCCTCTTCACCATAATCTGTACGGTGGTTGTTGCGGCGATATCGCTGTTGATTTCCCTCTTCTTCACGCGAATCATGACCTCGATGACAAAGTTGATGCAGAAGGTGGCTGACGGCGATTTGACCGAAAGACTGGACATGGGAAAAGGCCACGACGAGCTGCAGCAGTTGAAAAAGAACATGAACGGCATGTTGGATTCCTTTTCCCATACCATTGCTCGTCTGACCGACGCGGTTCAACATACGGCGGCCTCCTCGGAGGAGCTGACGGCCATTGCGGAGAGTTCCTCGCAGACCTCCGAAACCACGGCGAAAGCGGTAGAAGGGATGGTTCAGGGCGCGACCACCCAGACCGACGGGTCCGAGCAATCGGCCGTCGCGATCGAAGAAATGGCCATCGGCATTCAGCGCATTGCCGAATCCGCCGGGATCGTCAATCAGAAGGCGCAGGAAATGTACAGCGAGGTCAACCGTGGGGAACGCGTGGTGGACGAGGCAGTTTCCATCATTAAAGACGTAAAAGAGGGCGTGGGCAAATCGGCCGTCATGATGCAGGCGCTGGAGTCCAAGTCCCAAGAAATCAACGAAATCGTCGATTACATTTCATCCATCGCAGCTCAAACGAACATTCTGGCGCTGAACGCGGGCATTGAAGCTGCGCGGGCCGGTGAACATGGACGGGGATTCGGCGTGGTAGCCGAAGAGGTGAAGAAACTGGCCAAGCAGACGACGGAGGCCGCAAGCAATATCACGGTGATTCTGACGGATCTTCAAAGCTCGGCGGCGGATACCGGCAAGGCCGTGTCGCTAGGCCTCGCCGATGTCGAGGAAGGCGTTCGGCAGATCGAAAATGTGAAGGGCGTCTTCGATCACGTTTCGATCGCCGTGCAAGGGGTCACTTCCCAAATCGAGGAGGTCTCCGCGGCAACCGAGGAGCTTTCGGCCAGTGCCGAGGAGGTCTCGGCTTCGATGGACGAGATCGTTGCCATTTCCCGCGAGTCGTTGACGGAGCTGAAAGGGATTAACGACGCAGCCGAGGAGCAGCACCAGGCCATGGAGGAAATTTCTTCTTCCGCCCAATCGCTAAGCCGGATGGCCATGGAGCTCCAGGAAATGATCGCGAAATTCAGAATTTAGAACCATTCGTATCGGATCAAGTAAAACGCCTTCCGCGGGAAGGCGTTTTTTTTGTTGCATTATTCAGTTGAACTATATATAGTATAACTATACAGTCAAACGATATAACTAAAGACGATATCGTTTTGCCCGGAGGGGAATCATGGAAAAAAATAAGCATTTGCCGTTAACGGAGACGGTCTATTACATTCTGCTGGCATTGGTCGAGCCGGCGCACGGTTACCTGATCATGCAGAAGGTGGAGGAGCTCAGCGGCGGGCGGGTTCGAATGGCTGCGGGTACGCTATACGGGGCCATTGAAAATCTTCTGAAGCTGAAGTTCATTCAGCCTGTGGCCAGCAAAGACAGCCGCCGGAAGGTGTACGCGATTACGGATATGGGAACCGATATTCTCCGCCAGGATTTTGAACGGATGAAACATATGATTAAGGTTACGACGGACCTGATGAAATAAGGATGGAGGGATACGGAATGAGGAAATTGAAGTTCTTTACCAACTTCGATAAAGAGGAAAAGTGGCTTCATCTGATGGCGAGGCAGGGCTGGCGATTCATAAACAAGACGTCGTTCGGTTACGAATTCAACCCGTCGGAGCCGGAAGACGCCACGATCAAGATGGATTTCCGGACTTTTAAAAAGCAGGAGGATTTTCAAGATTACCTGGCTTTGTTCGAAGATAGCGGCTGGGAGCATGTTGCCGGCACGAAGAGCTCGGGATATCAATACTTTAGGAAAATAGGCAACAATGGCAGTGAAGATATTTTTTCGGATGCCGATTCCAAAGCAGTACGGTATAAGCGGATATCGGAGATGTGGGCCGCATTGGTGGTCGCGTTTGTCCCGATTTTAATTGCTCTTGTATCGACCGACGCCATCGATCCGGGAGTGCTGCTTCATCCCGAAGCTTTGTATTACACGCCCGGGCTTTGGGATATGAACGGGGCGGCGTTCTGGAGAGCCTTTTTGTTCGAGACCCCTTTTGCCTTGTTTCGAGGCGTGTCCTGGCTGGTCCTTCTTGTGATGATCATCCTTTATTTGTACTTTGCTGTTAAGGCATACCGTCAGTATAAAAAATCGAATGCGGAGTTGATAAGATGAAGGCTTTACTGTTGAAAGAAAAGGGTATGTGGAAAGAGATGACCGTTCAGGATACCGATACTCCATCGCCTGGAAAGGGACAGATCCTTGTCGAGGTGCAGGCGGTGGGGCTTAATCCCGTCGATTACAAAACCGCGACAGGCGGGAACCCGAATTGGACTTACCCTCATATTCTTGGGCTGGACGTCGCCGGCGTGGTGGCCGGAGTTGGCGAGGGAGTTACGGAATGGCGCGCGGGGGATAAAGTCGTTTATCATGGTGATTTGACCAAGCGTGGCGGCTATGCGGAATACGCCGTAACCAATGCGAATGCGGTGTCGCGCATCCCCGAAGGGGTGTCTTTTGAAGACGCGGCCGCGCTGCCTACCGCCGGGTACACGGCATATCAGGCTGTTTATCAAAAGTTGCCGATTGCGCAATTAAAAACGATTTTTATCCACGGAGGAGCCGGGGGCGTCGGCGGTTTTGCGGTTCAATTGGCGAAGCTGGCGGGTAAAGAGGTCATTTCGACGGCTTCCCGTCACAATCATGAATATGTAAAATCGCTTGGAGCGGATTACGTATTGGATTATCGGGAAAGCGACCTAGCCGCAGAGGTTAGCCGGATCACGAAAGGAAGAGGCGTGGATGCCGTGATCGACGCGGTCAGCAGACAAAGCTCTACGGATGCGCTGGACCTGATCGCTTTTTCGGGCCATCTCGTACATATTGCCGGGGCGCCCGATTATACGAAAATAAAGCCGTTCACGAAGTCCGTTTCCTATCATGAAGTCGCGCTTGGCGCGGCCCACCAGTCCGGCGATGCCGTTGCGGAAAGCAACCTGGCCCGCATGGGCGATGTAATGCTCTCGCTGCTCGCGGCCGGCAAAATATCGTCCATGCTCAAGGAAATCGTCCGGTTGGAGGATGTCCCGTCGGCGTTAAGCCGGTTATCCGAAAGACATGTCAGCGGAAAGATCGTGGCCAACGTTATAGATTAGCTTGGAGTTAGTAAGGGACTGCGACAGGGTGGTCTTCTTTTAAGGCATTATGCCATTATAAACAAGAAACGAGCCTCTAGAATTCCAAGGCTCGTTTTTTATTTGAATAATCAATTTATTTCCAATTAATACTTTTTCGGAGCGACAAGATTGAGGTATTTCACCAAAAAATTAAAATAGTACGCACTAAAATGTTTATTATTACATAATACTGATAATGGTTTATGAAAGTTTAAGTTTGTTTAAGTTTATATTGATACACTTTTGGAATAAATGTATACTAGGAGTGTGAGGTGACATGGTTATGGGAATTACGATAGTAGAAAAAAATCAATTTAGTCGAAACGCGAGTGAAATTGCGGAAGAGTTAATTCAGCGTTTAAGCAGTTTTGATAATAGTGTTTTATTGTATAAGGTCCTTGCGCTTGCAATAAAGAACAATGAAGAGATGGTACAAAAGTTTGATGAGTCGATTTTTGAAAATCCAAGTGAATTTCGAGAAAAGTATATAGCTTTGCTAGAACATGCTTTATCACAGGCTGTTGATTCGTCTAAAGAAGATAGAACAAATATGGTCCATGCTCACAAAATTGTAAAAGAATACACGACAAGTGAATTATCTAAATATTTTGGCGTCAGTATAACCACAATTTTTAATTGGATTGATCAAGGACGTTTTGAAGGCATACAGCGAGTTGGTTCGTATAAGCACAACCGAATACCCGATGACACGGTGTACATATATAGTTCTGGGAAAAGAACTCTAGTAAGAGATGTTGTGGCTATGTGGGAGCAGGAAGAAGCTGAACGCTTAAGGTTATCAAATGAGGATGATCTGAGTTACTTTACCGGACAAATTGCGTTGTATGAAAACAAATATAATGGAGAATTCGAACGCACGCTCGGAGCCAAAGAAAATCTGACACCCGAAGAAGAAACCGACGCACAAGTTTGGAAGCATCTTCTTGGGAGGCAGAAACGTGGCTTTAGAGATACCTAAAAGTAACTTTCGATTTATAGAACAAAATTTTTCAGACATCATCTTGGAAATTAGAGACGGTGTGAACGGTATTAGAAGCGGTGCGAAAAGTATTCGGAAAACCATTGTTTTCCGCGATACTTCGAAATTGCATTGTATTGAGGAATTAGATTCAAATGGTAGTTACATTGAACTCTATTGGTACGACTGGTATGACAATAATAAAAATCTCATTATGAAATTCCATGCTCATTATCATCCAGATGGAACTCCAGCCGAAATAACTGTATTTGATCCTTATCATATTCATTTAAGTAATGAATCCCGAATTCATAACACTTCCCACCGTGAACTTGATTCCATTCTTGAATTTATACGTCTTAGACATTATTCGATAAAGAACTCCTAAAAGTTAGTCATTACGATGGAACAAGTTAGGCATAAATAAAAGGGGCTGCCAATCGGCAGTCCCTTTTAGCGTCAAATATTTCAAATCCCATCCTTCACGCCTTCGCACGGAATCTTCGAACGGAGGAAGCCGAGCCATCCGATCATCGCTAACGCGGACATCGCGGTAATCAAGTCGCCCAGTCCCGCCACGATATTCCCCCACGGTACGGATGCGATCGCCATGCCGATGCTGCCGAAGACGGTGGTCACCGTATTGATGATCGAGGAAACCGATCCGGTATCTCCTTTTTGCTGGCGGAACAAAATGTTCATGCTGAACGGCCGCGTGGCGGTGAACGACAACGACATCCACACGAAGGAGATCAGGAACAGCGCCGGGGAGTGGGTACCGATCGTCATGACCAGCAAACCGCTAACCAGGGCCAGGAAAAAACAGCTTGTGGCCAGCACTTTTTTGTTCATGCCGCTGAAAAAGCGGACGTACAGGAACGGGCCCAAAATCGAGACGAGCGCATTGGCCGCAAAAAAGTAACTGTAGACCTGCTCGCTAAGCCCGAAGTAATCGACATAAATGTAAGAAGATACGGCGATGTAGCCCATGAAGGGAAGGGCGAGCAGCGAGAAGATGATGGCCGGATAGAAAAAGCTTTTGTTCCGGGCCACCACCAGAAGCCGTCCCATCGAACCGAGCAGCGTCCCCTTGTATTTGTCCGACTCCTGCAAAGATTCCTGATAGAGCAGAGTCAAGATCAGATTGATGACGCCGATGCCCGCCAACGTCCAAAACGATCCTCTCCAGGAGGAGAACGTCAAAAGGAAAGCACCGATGATCGGAGCGATCATGGGTGCGATTCCCGAGATGGACTGGATGACGGCGAGAATGTTTTCTCTCTTTTTGCCGGTAAAGCAATCTTTGACCATCGCTACGGAGACCGTCGTGATGGCCCCGGCGCCGATCCCTTGAACCGCTCGCGCGATAATCAGGAAATAGACATTTGTCGAGAGCGCGCAAGCGATGGTGCTGGCGATGTAAATCGCGTTGCCCGCCATCAAGATCGGCTTACGACCGTATTTGTCGCTCAGAGGTCCCCAGAACAGGATCCCCGCCGCATAAAATATGAAGAACACGCTTAACGTCAGATTGGTGATGGCCGAATTGCTTCCGAAATAAAGGCTCATTTTTGGCAGAGCGGGAAGATACAAGTCGGTCGAGAGCGGGATAAACATGTTCATTAGGGCAATGAAGGCGATGAGTCCGGTAGAGCCCAAGTATTTTTGCTTGATTGCAGGCTGTGGTTGAATCGGTTCGTTTTCTTTCAAATGTGTCTTGCCTCCTGGTTCTAATCTATGTGAGTATGTTACAATAGTCTTGCTTTTAAGACTGTTTCTAAAAATAAACCGTTTATTGATTTAATAGTTTAGATTTATTAACCATTATAGAATATAAGACAGGCAACGGGTTGTCAACATCACTTTTATGAAAATAGGGGGCGTTTCAAATGGAAGATATGAAATTGGACGAAGCGGCGAGGGGACTGTCTAACCTGATGACGGCCATCGACCGTAAGCTGATCCGGCCGCATGAGCAGAAAACCCGCCATATCGTAAGTCCGCTGGTGATCCATGTGCTGACGATGCTAACGGAGACCGAGACGGCGACGATGACCGAGCTTGCGAACGAGATCAAAATCGCCAAAGCGCAGTTGACGCCGATCATCGACAAGCTGTGCGACAGCGAATGGGTTTGCAGGGAACATGACTCCGCGGACCGAAGGATCGTACGCATCAAAATCACGCCCAAGGGGATTTCCATGCTCCACGAAATGCGGGAAACTTTATTCGAATTCCTTAAAGGGAAGTTGGCGAGGCTGGAAAAGGAGGATATCGCGACCCTCCAAAACGCACTGAACGACCTCTACAGCGTTATTCATAAAATGGCTTAAACCGAATGGCAAAAAGCAGGCTTTCACCGGTAAAGGGACGGCCTGCTTTTTGTTTGAGTTTTCCGGAAGAAATAACCTTGACAAAATTTATGAAATTGTATACATTTGCATACAGAATAGTATGTATACATATGTATACGCAACGAGGAGGAGAACATGGGTCTGCGGAGTTTAAGGTCTTATTTGAAGCCTTATTGGAAAATCGCCTTGTTGGCGCCGATTTTGATGTTGGTCGAAGTTAGCATGGACTTGCTCCAGCCGAAGCTGATGGCACATATCGTGAACGAAGGCATCATGAAAGGGGACCTGCCCCTCATTCAAAATACGGGACTCCTCATGATCGGTGTGGCCCTGATCGGCTTGCTCGGCGGGGCGGGCTGTTCCGTGTTCTCCACGATCGCATCCCAAAACTTCGGGGCGGATTTGAGGAATGGATTGTTCCGGAAAGTTCAATCGCTGTCATTTCGCCGTTTGGATCAGCTGAATACGGGATCGATCATTACCCGGCTGACGAATGACGTCGTTCAGGTTCAAACCTTTGTGCAAATGCTTCTGCGCACGATCCGCTCTCCGCTGCTCGTGGCCGGCAGCTTTATTATGGCGATGACGATCAGCCTTACGCTTACCCTGATCTTAGCCGTCGCCGTTCCCGCGTTGTTTCTCGTTTTGTATGCTCTGATCCGGCTGTCTTTTCCGCTTTATGCGAAGGTGCAAGCCAGGCTGGACGGCGTCAATGCGGTACTCCAGGAAAATTTGTCCGGCATTCGGGTGGTCAAGGCGTTTGTCCGGTCCGACTATGAGCGCAAACGGTTTGCCGGCGCGAACCGGAGCTTTACGGAAATATCGGTCAAAGCCGCGAGAGTCATCGGATTAAACATGCCGCTCATGATGCTGATCATGAATGTAAGCACCGTCGCCGTGTTGTGGTATGGAGGGGTGCAAACTTGGAACGGCGGCCTTCCCGTCGGCGATTTGATCGCTTTTATCAATTATGTGACCCAGTTGCTTTTTTCCATGCTCATGTTCGGAAATATGCTTTCGTTCTATTCCCGTGCCCAAGCATCGGCAAGAAGGATTCATGACGTGCTGGTCCTTGAGTCGGAGAGCGAAGGCGGCACAAATATGATCCCTAAACATGCCTTTGAAGAAGGGCAGCTGTCCTTCGAGCAGGTTTCCTTTGCTTACGACAAAGAGCAGAAGGAGTTTATCCTGAAGGATATTTCCTTCCGGGCCGAACCGGGGCAGACGATCGCCATTCTGGGCGCCACCGGGGCGGGGAAATCTTCCCTGGTCCATTTAATCCCACGGTTTTACGACCCGGCCAAAGGCAGGGTGCTCATCGACGGAACGGATGTCAAAGAGATGCCGTTAGACCTTCTTCGAAGCCGGATCGGCGTCGTACTCCAGCAATCGGTGCTGTTCAGCGGCAAAATCCGGGACAACATCCGGTTCGGAAAACCCGATGCCGATCAGGAGGAAGTGGAAGCTGCCGCCAAAGCGGCGGAAGCCCATGAATTCATTATGCGGCTGCCGGAAGGGTATGACACCGACCTTAACCAGAGAGGCGTGAATCTGTCCGGCGGGCAGAAACAGCGGATCGCGATTGCGAGAGCACTGCTGGTCCGGCCTAAAATTCTGATCCTGGACGACAGCACCAGCGCGCTCGACCTCGGCACGGAATCGCGGATTCAGAATGCGCTCAAGCGGTTGATGAAACAAAGCACGAACCTCATTATCGCGCAGCGCATCTCTTCGGTGGTCGACGCGGACAAAATCCTTGTGCTGGAACACGGAAGGATCGTGGCGGAGGGGACCCACGAGGAACTTCTAGGGTCCAGCCCGATCTATCAGGACATCTACCGTTCCCAATGGAAGGAGGAGGATCAAGCTTATGTCAGAACGCGCTAATCCGGCCGGGCTCGAAGCTTTAAAGCCGCATAAGCCCCCCTTCGGAGGAGGTGGCGGACCCGGAAGGCATATCGGTCCCAAAGTAAGGCCGAAAAATACGTTAGGCACCGTCAAAAGAATGTGGGGTTATTTGGGCAGACAGCGTACCGGAATGCTGGCGGCGGTTCTCCTCACGGTCGTGAGCTCCGTGATCGGTTTAATCGGTCCTTATCTGATGGGGATAGCCGTTGACCAGTATATCATTCCGAAAGACTATGCCGGTTTGGTATGGCTATGCTTGTTCATGCTGGGAATATACTTGCTGGGCAGCATCGTTTCCTGGGCCCAGACGTTTGTCATGTCGGGCGTCTCCGGCCGAACCGTACAGGAATTGAGGCATGATTTGTTTGATACTTTCCAATTGCTGCCGCTCCGGTTTTTCGATAGCCGCCCTCATGGCGAATTGATGAGCCGGGCGACGAACGATATCGACAATGTCTCGAACTCCTTGAACCAAAACGTGATCCAACTGCTGACCAGCATCATTACGCTTACGGGCTCGCTCATCATGATGCTGCGGCTGGATTTGCTTTTGACCGGCGTCAGCCTGGTATGCATACCGTTGATGCTATTGGCAACCCGGAAGATTACGGGACTCAGCCGGGGCTTTTTTAAAGGCCAGCAGCAGGCGCTGGGCGAATTGAACGGGTTTATCGAGGAGACGGTCACCGGCCAGAAAACCGTAAAAGCATTCCGCCGGGAAGCCATGGCAAGCGAGCAGTTTCAGGTGATCAACAAACGGTTGAACCGGGTCGGCATCAAAGCTCAAATCGTATCGGGCATGATCGGCCCGGTCATGAACTTCGTCAACAATCTGAGCTTTGCGTTTATCGCCGCGGTCGGCGGCTGGATGGCGTTCCACGATTGGACGACGATCGGGATCGTCGTGAGCTTTTTGACATATTCGAAACAATTGAACCGCCCGATCAATGAATTGGCGAATCAGTATAACATGGTTCAATCCGCCGTGGCCGGGGCCGAGCGCGTCTTTGAAATCTTGGATACGGAGACGGAATTCCGGGACGGGGGAGCATCGCATACCGTTCAAGAGGTGAAAGGCGAAGTGGTATTCCGGGAGGTATCCTTCGGCTACGACAAGAGGGCGCCTATATTAAAAAATGTCTCGTTCGCGGCCAAGCCGGGCGATAAAATCGCGCTGGTCGGGCCGACCGGAGCGGGCAAAACGACGATCGTCAATTTGCTGACCCGGTTCTACGATATTGACGAGGGCGAGATCACCATCGACGGCGCCGACATCCGAACGATGGAAAAGAACAGCCTGCGCGGCAAGCTTGGCATGGTTCTTCAGGACGCGTACGTGTTTTCCGGAAGCATTCGGGAGAACATCCGGTATGGCCGACTTGACGCTTCGGATGAAGAAGTCGAGGCTTGCGCCAAACTGGCGAACGCTCACGATTTCATCGTCAGATTGCCTTTAGGCTACGATACGATCCTGACGGCGGAAGGAAGCAATTTGAGTCACGGCCAGCGGCAGCTCCTGACGATTGCCCGAACCATTCTGGCCGATCCCGCGATCCTGATCCTGGACGAAGCGACGAGCAGCATCGATACCCGAACGGAAATGCATATCCAGGAGGGGATGAAAAAACTGATGAAGGGGCGAACGAGCTTCGTGATTGCCCATCGCTTAAGCACCATTCAAGACGCCGATATGATCGTCGTGATCAACGGCGGGGAAGTCGTCGAAAAGGGAACGCATACCCGGCTGCTGCAGGATCAGGGCTTTTATTATGATTTATACACAAGCCAGTTTCAACGGGCAGCTTCCGCGCACTGAAAGAGAGGAGAATAACTCCTCTCTTTTTTCGTAGAATAGCAGAAGAAATGAATTCCCGCGGAATGTGTATTCACTTTGAAAAATAACCGGAAAACCTACCCCTAATTTAGCCGGATTTCCTAATCCATCATGAATAGATGGAAATCCTCCCGCTAATTCGGCGGAAATCGGATTCAAGGGGCCAAACCTATGAATTTAACGGGAGCTTATCCTTTTAAAACCGCACAATGTTTCTGTATTGCCCTAATTAGCAGGAGTATTTCCCGCTAAATTTGCATGAACGATGGGCTTTATAGTGGGGAAAGCGAAAATTTAAAATAAATTTTAAAACTCACTTGACTACACCGAATTCCTAAACTATAATAACTTACATAAAGTAACTGGCTAACAAAAATAATGACATCATGCTCGAATGCGGGCAAACAAGTAATAGAAACAGCAGGTGATGCAAATAATGGGTATCATGGACAAATTATTCGGTAACAAAACCAAGGAGGAGAACACAATGTCAAAATTGAACATCGGGATTATTTTGGGTAGCACACGCGAAGGTCGCGTAAGCCCGCAGGTTGGAGAATGGGTGAAGGGAATCGCCGACAAACGCGGCGACGCCAACTACGAAATCGTGGATATCGCGGATTTCAAATTGCCGTTCCTGGGCACAACCGACGGCTCCGAGCCGGGGATTGCCGCCTGGAACCAAAAGCTTGGGGAACTGGACGGATTCGTGTTCATCGTTCAGGAATACAACCACAGCATTACGGGTGCCTTGAAGAACGCTTTGGATTTCGCGCGCGAAGCGTGGAACAATAAAGCAGCCGGGATCGTCAGCTACGGTTCGACGGGCGGCGCGCGTGCCGCTGAACACCTGCGCGGAATTCTTGGCGAACTGTTGATCGCGGACGTTCGCGTGCATCCTACATTGTCCTTGTTCACGGACTTCGAAAACGGTTCGGTTTTCAAACCACAGGATTTGCATCTGGATAACGTAAATGCTATGCTCGATCAAGTAGTCGCTTGGAGCGGTGCATTGAAAACGTTGAGATAATCGCGAAGCGAAAGCCAAAGCGAAAAGACGCCGTTTCTTGAATATCAGGAACGGCGTCTTTCTGCTGTAATGACCATAACCTTAGAAGAGGGGCGTAGTTCATGAAGATTGAAGTATGGTCTGATTATGTTTGTCCGTTTTGTTATATCGGCAAAAGAACGTTGGAGCAGGCGCTGGACAAGTTTCCGCATAAAGATCAAGTCGAAGTGACGTTCAAAAGCTTTGAATTGGATCCGGAAGCGAAAACGAATCCGGACGTTTCTTTGGATGAAGCTTTGGCCAAGAAATACGGCATGACCGTCGAACAGGCCAGACAGTCGAATAAACAGATTATTGCCCGTGCCGCGGAAGTCGGATTGGCATATAACTTTGATAAGATCAAACTGGTAAACACGCTGGATGCCCATCGGCTGGCCATATATGCGGAGAGCCGGGGAAAAGGCGCCGAAATGTCCGAAAAACTGCTGAGCGCCCACTTTACCGAATCGGAATTTATCGGGGACCGGGACACGCTGGTCAAGCTGGCTGTTGAAGTGGGCCTGGACGCCGATGAAACCCGTAGCGTGTTGAACGGCAACGACTATACGGATCAGGTCCGCGCGGACGAGGCCGAAGCTGCCCAGCTTGGCGTGCGCGGCGTTCCGTTCTTTGTGCTGAACCGGAAGTATGCGATTTCCGGAGCCCAGCCATTGGAGTTGTTTGCGGATACGTTGCAAAAAGTATGGGAAGAAGAGCATCCGGCTTCGCCCCTGAAGCAGATCGGTTCTGCGGACGGCGGAATTTGCACAGACGAGAGCTGCGATTTGTAAGTTGTGCCTGAATATGTTGAAGAGCATGCTTCGCCTTTGCGGCGGTAGCTTGCTCTTTTTTTGTATCAGATTCATTTAAGCTTTCGGGACTATATTTTTTTCGGGATATAAACACGAGAAGGATGTGACAGCAGGATGAAGAAAAAGATGAACTAACATAAGACTTTTCAGGAAGAGGACGGTATTTCATCCAAAGGCGCCGCTTTTTTCCCCACTACACCTCCAAGCAGAAAAGCTATGAGGGACAGCGCCAGGCACACGGCTGCGAACATACCGATGGATGCGTACCCTCCGAATTGAACATAGATGAGACCCGCGATCCAGGCGCCGAGCGTGTTTGCGGCATTCATCGTCGAGTTGGCCAGGCTGGAAATCGTTCCGCGCAGCGATGCGTTCAGCGAGGTGAGGGCCTCCATGACCGTCGGGAACACAACTCCAAGCAGGGTGAAAATGACGAAAAACCCGGCCGCTGCGACAGAAAGGTTCGCCAAGGACGGCATCACGGCGTAAAGCGCCATGACGATGGCGATTCCTGCCGTTACCGCTTTGGCGTTGCCGATCCTGCCGGTGACGGAGGCGCTGATGATGCTTCCCAGAAGCGTGCCGAGCCCGAGAACCATCATGACCGTGCCGATTTGCCCGACAGGCAGCCTGTAGCTGTCGGCCATCCATTTGCCGATGAAAGCCATGGCCGTGCCGCTTCCCAGGTGAAGCAGCAGATAAGCCAGGAAGCCGCTTCTCGCTTTACCGCTTTTCATCAGCGGCACATAGCGCTTTAAGACGGATGTCCGTTCGTTTGTTTTCGGCTTCATGTCGGGCAAAGCACCGTATACGAAGATAAGGAGCAGCAGCGCGGCTCCGCCGATCGTCCAGAAAGGAACGGACCAATGGGCGACTGCGAGCCAGCTGCCGATCGGCACGCCGAGCGCCTGGGCGGTGGCGAGTCCCGAAAAGGCGACCCCCATCGTTTTCGGTATTTTGTCCGGGGGCATGACGGCGGGAATGGAGGCCCATACCTGCGGAGCGGTAAATGCCGCGCTTACGCCGGCAAGAAACCGGAACAGGCACATCGTCCAGAAGCTGCCCGCAAAGCCGCACAGCATCGTAGAAACGGAGAAGCCGAGCAGACCGCAAAGCAGGACGGTTTTACGGTTCCAGCCGTCGGACAAAGGGCCGGCGATCAGGGCGAACACGGCGGAGCCGAGCGTATACGCGCCCAGCATCCATCCGGCGATATCCGTGGATACGCCGAATTCGCTTTGGAGAGTAGGGAGTAGCGGCGAGATCAGAAACGTATCGGTTCCGATCATGAACATGATGAGAAAGAACAGCGCGGTAAATTTGCGCATGGTCGATCAGCTCCTTTTTGTTGGGACTGTTTGCTGATTTTATTGTAGGTTATAATAGTGACAAACTTTGTCATAGATTCATGACCTCAATGAAAGGAGCGCTCCGGGTGAACAAGTCCAAACGGCTGATGGAGCTGATGATGACCGTCAATCGGATGAAACGGTTTAAGGTCGGGGAGCTTGCCGATGAATTCGGGGTTTCCAAGCGGACGATTCTGAGGGATTTGCAGGAGCTTAGCGAATTGGGAGTGCCTCTGTATTCGGAAGTCGGTCCGCACGGCGGCTATCAGGTGCTGAGGGAAAGGGTTCTGCCCCCGATCGCCTTCACGGAAGAAGAAGCGGTGGCGATGTTTTTTGCGGTTCATGCCTTGCGCCACTATGCTTCATTGCCGTTTGAAGCGGAATCCGCCTCGGCGCTCAACAAATTTTATCTATATATGCCCGGGGATGTCCGGGACCGCATCGACGGCATGAAAAATCGCATTGATTTCATTACGCCGACCAGGGGCGGGGATTCGCCGTTTTTGTCCATTCTTCTCGACGCGGCCGTTTCCGGGAGAGTGCTTGCCATCGAATATGAGTCGAAGGAGGAAGGAGTAAGCAGCCGCAGTATCCAGCCTGCCTTTTTATACGCGAATAACGGCTTGTGGTATTGCTCGGCCTACTGCTTCAATCGGCAAGGCTTCCGTGTTTTCCGATGCGACAGAATCCGGGAGGCGGCGTACGATTCGTCCGGCACGCAACCGCTCGACCTTGGCGAGGTGAGCCCCGGCAGGAGGGAGGCTTCGCATCCCCGGGAGCCGGTTCGTCTCCTTGCGGAACTTAGCCGGGCAGGCGTGCAGCGCTGCGAGGCGGAGCTATGGCTGAGTCCGATGCTTCAAGTACGGGAAGACGGAACCGGTGTGATCGAAGCCGATGTGCCGCGGACCGACCTTCCTTTTTTTGCGGAGTTTATGATCGGGCTTGGGGAAGACGTGATATTAAAGGGACCGGAGGAATTAAAAGAAACGATCCGGAGCAAGCTGTCCCGGCTGCTGGGAAGGTATCAAAGCGAACAGTCTAAGGAGGGATCGGACAAATGAGCAGAAAGGCGATTGTTGCGGGAGCTACCGGTTTGGTAGGCAGAGAGCTGGTTCACCTGCTGCTTCAAAATCCGGAATATGAAGAAGTCATGATTCTCGTGAGGAGACCGGTGGATATCTTGCATCCGAAGCTGCAAACGAAGGTCATCGATTTCGATAGGCTGAAGGAAGCGGACGTCGACATGATCGGGGCGGATGTGTACTGCACGCTCGGCACGACGATAAAAAAAGCCGGGACCCAAGAAGCGTTTCGGAAGGTGGATTACACGTATCCGCTGTTCCTGGGTCAATTGGCGAAAAGCGGGGGCGCGAAGCGGTTAATGATCGTAACGGCCACCGGCGCAAACGCATCGTCGCGCATTTTCTACAGCCGCGTGAAGGGAGAGATCGAGGAGGCGCTGAAGGAGCTGGAGCTCGGCGAACTGCATATCTTCCGTCCGTCCCTTTTGCTGGGCGACCGCGGCGAGTTCCGGACGGCGGAAAGGTTCATGGCCGTGCTTACTCCTTTGTTCATAGGCCCGTTGCGGGGGTACCGTCCCGTTCAGGCGAGGGCTGTGGCGGCGGCCATGATCACGGCGGCGAAAAAGGAACGCCATGGGGTCCATGTTCACGAGTCCCGGGATATTCCGAAGGAATAGGCAACCCGCCGATATTCATGAGGTTTGGCCCAGATAAATAAGAAGGTCGGGGGATATTCAGGTGTTCGCTCCTTTTGAATAATGGAATGGGGATATACTAAATTTCCAATTATTCCAATTTGAGAGGAGTGCTGTTCGTGAGGAAATACCTGTACAAGCCCTTTGTCGCATTGCTTTCATCCGTTCTGCTTTGGACGGGATGGACCGGAACGGGCCACGCCAAGGCTCCCGAAGAAGCAGCTTCCGTGCAATGGTCGCATCTTCTGGAGAGCAACGACCCTGTCGATTCAAGTGCGGGGGGGAAGGCTGTAGCTATGACTTCGGATGGAGGTTATATTGCCGTAGGCTTTCACGGCTCCTCACTTTCCGATGGAAAATCCTCTTATGTCGTTAAGATGAACGGCAACGGTGAAATGGAATGGGAAAAAGAAATCGATGTTTTGCATCATAGCGGGGTATACGCATCCAACCAGGCGTTTTCGGTTTTAGAAGCTTCGGATGGAAGCATTTTTGTCGGTGGGGAAATCCGGGATATTGACTATGGCCGGCCCCGCTATGTTCCGTTTGTTTTCAAGCTGAGTCCCGAAGGGGAGCTGTTGTGGGAAAAGGCTTATCCCGATATGCCTTACTATCTGCAGCCGGTGAAGCTGATCCAGGAAACGTCCGATGGAGGGGTGTTCGCCGCAGGGGAGGGCAGCAGAAACGGCGGGGATCCGATTCATTCTTTTCTTCTGAAAATAAATACGGACGGAGTTATCAGCTGGTCCGAAACTTATTCCATCGGGTTCTATACCCAGTTTGAAAGCATGGTCGTCACTTCCGACGGCGGTGTCATCGCGGCAGGTTGGCGGGGACGCTTCAAGCACGACTGGGATCATCCGTTCATGGCCAAAATCAGCCCGAATGGAAAGCTGGCATGGCTGAAAACAGAGGAGACCGATGAAATTCGCTCCTTGGTCCCATCCGGTGACGGAAGCTTCTTGCTGACCAGATATAATTCGGATGAGAAGCGTTATGATCTCCAAAATATGACCGAAGACGGGGACATCCTGTGGGAAAAAACGTCCGACTCCTTATCCGCTCCATCGATCGGCGATATTGTTCAAGCCCAGCCTATTGAGAACGGTTTTGCGGTCATTTCCAAGCATCCAGCGCAACTGTCCGGAAAGACCTATGAATATCAAATCACCTTGTTGGATGAATTTGCCGTTCCCCAAAAGACTTACTTGTTCGGCACTCCTGGATTGAACATTTTGGCGGGCGGCATTTCCCTGGATAACCATGGCCTTGTCTTTTCAGGTGAAATCAAAACAAACACGGGCATGGGCTACAAATCTGCGATGCAGTTGGCGAAAATCGCTTTGCCAAGCCTTGAGCCCTCGAACCCGGTGCTTTCGAAGCTCCAGTTTCAAACGGATAAGCTTAAGCTGCCCGTCGGGCAATCCGCGAAGAGTGTGGTTAACGCGGTTTACTCCAATGCTACCGTGACGGATGTGACGTATTCCGCGATTTACGAATCGTTGGACCCGGGCGTTGCAAGCGTCGACCCGTTCGGAAATATTACGGGCGTCAGTCCCGGAACGACGATAATTACGGCAGCCTATGAAGGGTTGCAGGCTAGCGTAACCGTTGAGGTGACGGAAGGACAAACAAGTCCCGGCCGCTTTTTCCTCGATTCTGACGAATATTCCCTATCGGTCGGAACCGAGCTGGATGTCGCCGCCTATGTTACGGATGAATCGGGTGTAACCACCAAGGTAACGGCGAATACCGCGTTTGCGACGGATGACCCTGCCATCGCTGTCGTGGACGAATACGGGAACATCCGGGGAATTAGACCGGGAGTTACGTATATCACGGCAACTTATAACGGAATGACGTACAGAGCCAGCGTATGGGTGGTTCGTCCGTTTCCGCCTCTTTAATAATTCGTAGTTTTGGGAACTCTGACATCCTGTTGTCAGGGTTCTTGTTTTATATTTATGAACGGTTGAAATCATTGGCGGAACTAGGAGGATATTTTGCTTGAGACCTGAATTGACAACATTGATGAGTGTGCAAGACTTTAGGGATTACTACTGGTTAAAAGAAGAGCTACAGATCTTTTGCAGGGAGAACGGAATAAGCGCCTCCGGCTCCAAAATGGAGATTTCCGACAGGATCGAGGGATTTCTTCGGACAGGCTTGCCCGAAAATCAAAATCCGCTTAGAAAAACAAGGGTTAAACGAAAAACGGAACTCAATGCCGACTTAAGCGTGGATACGGTCATCACGGAAAACCATCGTTGCAGTCAAGAAGTAAGGGCCTTTTTTAAGACGATCATCCCGAAGTTTCATTTTTCTACTTATATCCAAAACTTCTTTAAAAACAATATCGGTAAAACCTATCGAGATGCCGTGGAAGCGTGGCATAAAGAGGAGGAGCGAAAGAAGACTCCTGGATATAAGAAAGCGATCGCTCCCCAATTTGAATACAATCAATTCATCCGTGACTTTTTTGCCGATCCGGTTAATCGGGGCAAAAGCAGAGAAGCGGCGATTAAAGCCTGGAAGGAAGCCAAGAAACGTCCGGGAAATCATAAATATGAACCAGTCGGCTAGGCTTTACATATGGAATGGAACCGGATTTAAGGGGCGTTGCACGTTAATGTGCGGCGTCCCTTTATTTTCGGCCGGGAGGGGGAAATTTGTTGAAGCATGCTACGGAAGACCGGCGGTTAATCATTCATGCGGATGATTTGGGGATTGCGCGTTCCACGAACAAAGCGATTTATGAATTGTTTGTAGGCAAGCGAATGACTTCCGCCTCACTGATGGTCCCTTGTGCTGCGACCCGTGAAGCGGCTGAGCTCTGGGCTCCGCATAAGCATTGGGACATCGGAGTTCATCTTACGCTGACCAGTTCGGAAAATTACCGTTACAAGCCCGCATATCAAGAAGCACGCCTTCCGGGTTTGACGACACCGGACGGTTTTTTGCCGTTCGATGCATCGGAAATTGAATTATATGCGGACCCCGAAGAGGTAAGGTTGGAATTGGAGGCGCAAATCAAGACCGCTCTATCCTGGGGGCTTGATCTTACGCACCTGGACAGTCACGGCGGGAGTATCATGGGATTTTCTTGCGGGCGGGATTTTTTGGAGATCGTATTCGACCTGTGCGAAAAATATGGGCTTCCGTTTCATTTACCGCTACGGACGCCGGAGCAGCCTGTTTTCAACCAGGAACAAAAACGGCTGTTCGCCGAAAGAATCGCCTCGATGAAGCGGCGCGGCATTTTAACGGTTGACGATGTCGTTGGCCTGCCTTATCCGCAGCTTCCCGGGGAGAGCATAGAAGATATGAAGGCCGGCATAATGAACATGATAAAAAATCTCGGGCCGGGCATCACGCAAATCGTGACTCATCCTTCGATCGTAACAGAGGAGTTAATGGCATTAACATTTCACTATGAGAAAAGAGAAATGGAATACCGGTTGTTCATGGATCCGGATATCAAGAGGCTTATCGAACAAGAAAATATCAAGCTCATGACTTGGCGGGATATCAGGGATATGCAGAGAAGGGGATAAGTCCGGGAGAAGTCCGGCCAATTGCCTCATCTCGAGAAAAATAGCGACCATTTTGGTCGCTATTTCACATTTTCACCCGGTTTGCTGGAAAATAAGGACCAAAAGTGGTCTTATTCTGGCCCAAAGTAGGCTAAAAGGGTAATTTGGAGCCCGTTTGGCCGAAATAAGGACAAAAATGTCCGCTATTTTGCAGCAGGCCGGCAAACAAAACGAAATAAGACCATAAAACGTTCTTATTTCGGCTCAACTGCTGCAGCCCCCGCCGCAGCTGCTGCATGAGGAACTGCTGCAAGAGGACCCGCCGCCGGAATCAGACCCGGAATGAGATCCTCCGTCGGACCCGTGGTGCGAATGGTGGCCGGAGTCGCCGCCGTCGTGATGGCGGTGATGGCTGTCGCCTCCGCTGCAGCCGCTGCCGCTGTAACAGCCCGAACCGGAGGAGCCGCCATGTTTAAGCTGCTCTTGCGGCATCATATGCTCGGAGAAGTTCTCGGGATCATTCCAGGCAAAAAAGATGGCGGATGTGAGGAGCACGTCCGGGCTGCCATAGTTCAATTTCCCGTATTTCCGCTCGTCCAGTTCCTCGCTGGTCTCGGCCATTTGCACACGGGTTTGAAGGCTGCCGCGCAGCGCCTGAATGGCGGCCCGTGCTTCGGACAGATGCTCGAAGGTCCAGCCGTTGAAACGCTCGCCGGTAAGCGCCGACGGATCGACTCGACGATACGCTTCCAATTCCCGCCGCGGGATCGGGTGGCGGAAGAAGGGGCCCCACAGCATTTCGCTGTACCGGCTCCAGCCGAACAACTCGACATATACCAGATCGAACCAGGCCCGTTCATTCGGGACAGGGACGGATTCGGATGCGTTCGGGGTATGGTGGAGCATGCGGCCGAGATATTTTTCCGAGAAAGTGTGGTAATCCCGCGTGTACATCAGCATTTCGTGCCACACTTCATCCACCGCCGCGCTGAACATCGGAAACCCGCTCCAAAACGGCGCACATGATGAAAAAGCGCTGCAATTCCAACCACCGCCAATCGTACTCGCGCTCGGACAGATCGGGATGGCCCGACATCACCCTTTGTTTTACGGCTTGCCTGTACGTCTTCGGAAGCGCCTGCAGCATGCGCCGGGCCAGCGGATAGGCAGGGCTGGACGAATCGGCAACCTCGGGCGGAGGGGGGGCCGTTCGGAAATCCGGGACATTTTTGCGTTTGCTTGCGGTAGAACTCCTTTTTCCCAGTTGAACAAGAAGGAAGATCACGATAATGACGCATATCAGGACAATCAAAATGGTATCCATGATCCACATATCCTTTCTGTGATGTGCAGGGAGGTCCCCTTTTTTTGTTATTATAGCAAACAAGAATGTTTCCGCTATCCCGCTTGAGACCCTAACGGACATGAGAGCCGTTATTCGCTTCGAAAACGTGTTCCGGTGGATTCTAACGGATCCTAGCGCTCTTATCTGCTTCGAATCACCGGGAAAAGTTGGCGATACGGGCGAATAAGGGCTGTCAGATCCGCTACAACGCGAAAATCAACAATTTCGGCGGTTTAACGTCCCTGGTTTCCGTTAGTCTGCCATGCACTTTTACATTTGAGCCCCTCATGATATAGTTACACCAAAAATGCGTATATTTGGAGGAACTCGGATGTACAACGAACTGGTCGATTATTGCCTGTCCAGAAAAGGCGCCGTTCAGGAGTTTCCGTTCGGGCCGGACCCGGCGGTCATCAAGGTAGGGGGTAAAATGTTCGCGCTCATCACGGTGCCTAAGGAAGCCGGAGATCCCGGAGACCCCGAAGATCACGAAGATTCCGGAGATAACGGAAATCCGGTAAGCATTTCCCTGAAATGCGATCCGATCATCGCCGCCAACCTGAGAGAAGAGCATGAATGCGTGAAACCCGGTTACCATTTAAATAAAGAACACTGGAATACGGTCATCGCGGACGGCAGCCTGCAGATGGACGATCTGCGCATGATGATCGATCACTCGTACGACCTTGTATTCGGTAAGCTGACGAAGGCGGTTCGCGAATCGATTACGGGCCGAATAGACGGGAAAAGTTAGATAAGGATACCATGGAGCCCGATTTTTACATCGCTCTGATCACAATAGCATTCTCCGGTAACAATTCCCCCCTACACTTCATGGAAGAAGATAATAACAGGGAGGAATCGGCTTGAAAAAGAGGAGAAAATGGAAGTGGACAAGACTACTCGCATTATGCCTGTCCGTGGAGCTCATGGCAGGGGGGGTTCTGTTTCCGGCAGCTCCACGTGCGGTGGCCGCCGATCCAGCGGCGGATAGTCAAGCAACCGGAACAATACAGGCGTCGGCGCAACTCGATTTGGGGATTACGGATATCACGCTTCCCGAAGCAACGGT
This sequence comes from Paenibacillus salivarius, assembly GCF_051307165.1. Classification (NCBI taxonomy): domain Bacteria; kingdom Bacillati; phylum Bacillota; class Bacilli; order Caryophanales; family Paenibacillaceae; genus Paenibacillus; species Paenibacillus salivarius. The sequence goes on along the minus strand of NZ_CP195592.1, from coordinate 4,815,822 downwards.
CGGTGCGCCCTACACGGTAACGATCGCCGCTTACGGGGGACAGGCGCCTTATACTTTTTCAGCGAACGGGTTGGCGAACGGACTGACGCTCGACTCCTTGACCGGAACGATTTCCGGCGTGCCGGAAGACGGGACGGAAGGCGTTTATCCGGTCGAAATCCGCGTAGAGGATAACGCATCGCCCGCGGCAAGCGCCGAACTGAGATTGGAGCTCGCGGTGGCTGCGGCGGTACAAGCTCCGAACGCTCCTGCTTCCATAGACACCTTGACGATGAACAAGATCGCTTCTTATTCGACCGGTACAACGAACAAGGACGGCGGTGTAGCCGAAATCGTCAAATATAACAAGGACAACGGAAAGTTTTATTTGGTGAACGGATCTTCCTCGCCGCCAAGCATCGATATCGTTCCGTTATCCGCTACAGGCTCGCTCGCCAAAGAAAAGACGATCGAAGTCCGGCAACTGGCGGAAACCGGCGGATTCGTATACGGCGACCTGACCAGCGTGGATATCAACACGGCAACGAAGACGATCGCGGCGGCCGTGCAGGAAGCCGATCCCGCGAAAAACGGCAAAATCCTGGTCATGGACTATGACGGGAACCTGCTGAACACTTATGAAGCCGGCGTACAGCCGGACATGGTGAAGTTTACATCGGACGGCCGGTATATTTTGACGGCGGATGAAGGCGAGCCGCGGGAGGCGGGCATCGATCCCGAGGGAAGCGTCACGATCGTCGACACAGTGATCCCAAAGATTACCCATGTCAAATTCGATAATCCGGCCGTGATCGACGATCGCGTGCACATTCGCGGAGCGGCGGACGCCAGCGGCAAAATCACCGGCCCAGGCACGAAGGCCGACGCGCTTTACGACCTGGAGCCGGAATATATCTCGCTGTCGGAAGACCAATCCACGGCGTATGTTTCGCTCCAGGAGAACAACGCGATCGCAACGGTCGATATCGGTTCAGGCACGGTTACGTCCGTCCGGGGGCTTGGATTTAAAGATTTCAGCCTGCCCGGCAATGAGCTCGATCTGATCAATGACGGCAAGATCAACCTCGAAAGCGTTCCTTTCTTCGGCATGTATATGCCGGACGGCATTGATGCTTATTCGTTCGGCGGGGAGACCTATCTGTTCACCGCAAACGAAGGAGACGCGACTGAATGGCCGGGCCGCGAAAACCCGACGAAGGTATCGAAGCTTTCCGGACTTGATCCGGCTTCCGAAGCGGCGGTATTTTTGAATAGCCACAGCTCCGATTACGGAAAGGTGGAGGCCGCGGGCGATATGGGACCGGACGGGGTGTATATGTATGGAGGACGTTCGTTCTCCGTCTGGAATGCATCGGACATGAGCCTCGTATATGACAGCGGCAGCGACTTCGAGAGAATTACGGGCGAGCGCCTGCCGGATTATTTCAATGTCAGCAACAGCAAGACGGAAAAGGACGACCGCAGTCCGAAAAAAGGGCCCGAGCCCGAATATGTGACCGTCGGCAAAGTCGGGAACCGCGCGTTTGCGTTCATCGGCCTGGAGCGGATCGGCGGAGTGATGGTCTATGATGTCACGGATCCTACCCAGCCGGAATTCGTCAATTACACGAATACGCGGGATTTCGCCGCCGGCCTCAATACGGATACCGGTCCCGAGGGACTCGAGTTCATTCCGGCTCCTTCCAGCCCGACAGGGCGGCCGTTGCTCCTCGTTGCCAATGAAGTGGGCGGTACGGTTTCCGTCCTGGAGCTTGGCGTAACGAAGGTGACGTTGAATGCGGCTTCCCTTTCGTTGACCGAAGGCGGCGCTCCGGGAAAGTTAACGGCTGCGGTTGAGCCGGTCCAAGGCGGCGGCACGGCAGTGACCTGGACGTCATCGAATTCGGGTATTGCCAGGGTTGACGCGGACGGAAACGTAACGCCGGTATCGGTCGGCAGCGCCGTGATTACCGCGACGAGCGAAGATGGATACGGAACGGCCGAAGCGGTCGTATCGGTCGGCAGCGGCAGCGGCAGCGATGCTTCTTGGAAGCTGACCGTCATGCATACGAACGATACGCATGCCCATTTGGCCGATGTGGCCAGACGGGCCACGCTCGTACAACAGGTTCGCGCCGAAGGAGGGAGCAGCATATTGGTCGATGCCGGGGATGTGTTCTCGGGGGATCTCTACTTTACGAAATGGCAGGGCAGCGCGGACTTGGCGTTTATGAACGCGATGGGTTACGACGCGATGACGTTCGGCAACCATGAATTCGACAAAGGGACGCAGGTGCTGGCGGATTTCGTGAAAAACGCCGGATTCCCCCTGGTCAGCTCGAATATCGATTTTAGCCGGGACAAAAATATGGCTCAGCTGCTCGGTGCTCCGAAAGAGATGGCGGTCAGCGGTGCCGCTTCGGCGGACCGGTCCGGGGTGTATCCATATGTCGTGTTGAATGTGGACGGCCACAAAGTCGGCGTGTTCGGCATGACGACGGAGGATACGAAGGAGACCTCCAGCCCGGGCAAGGATGTCGTCTTCAAGGATGCGACGTTATCGGCGCGCGAAACGGTGGCGGCCATGGAACAGGAAGGGCTGAACACCATAATCGCCCTCTCGCATCTGGGTTACGGCAGGGATAAGGTGCTGGCCGCGGAAGTGGAAGGCATCGATTTGATTGTCGGTGGACACACCCACACGAAGCTGGATCAGCCGGAAATCGTGATCGATCAGGAAGAAAGAACGCCGACGGTCATCGTTCAGGCGAACGAATGGGGCAAATATCTCGGACGCGTGGACTTGGTGCTTGATGAGCAGGGAAATGTATTGACAGGCCCGGGAGGGACGACCGGCGGTCTGATTACGGTAGACAGCACGGTTGCCGAAGACGAAGCCTTCAAAAACATGCTTGCTCCGTATAACGCAGAGCTTGAGGAGTTGAAAAAGCAGGTCGTCGGCGTCGCGGCGGTTACGCTGGACGGGGAGCGCAAAAACGTGCGGTCCAAGGAAACCAATCTCGGCAACCTGATCGCCGACGGCATGCTGTCCAAAGCCAAGCAGCTGAAAAATGCCGATATCGCCATCATGAACGGAGGCGGGATCCGCGCCTCGATCGACCAAGGCGATATTACAATGGGCGAGCTGCGAACCGTTATGCCGTTCGGCAACACGTTATTCGTCCTTGACGTCACGGGGCAACAGCTCAAGGACGGGCTCGAAAACGGCATCAGCGGCGCCAAGCTGGCCGATCTGCCGGGCAAATTCCCGCAAGTCGCGGGCATGAAGTTCAAATGGGATCCGAACGGTCCAGCGGGCAATAAAGTGTACGATGTACAGATTAAGCAAGGATCGACATACGCGCCGCTGAACTTGTCCAAGACATACCGCCTGGCGACGAACAGCTTTGTCGCCAACGGCGGGGACGGGTACGCATCCTTCGCTCAGGCGATTGCAAACGGCGCGTACCATGAAGATCTGGGATATCCGGATTATGAGATCTTCATGGAGCATGTCGGCGCATTGGGCGGTACGGTTTCGCCGGTCGTCGACGGCCGGATTGTCGAGCAGGCGAAGCCGAGCGGCGGCAATGGCAACGGCAACAGCGGCGGCGGATCGTCGGGCACGGGCTCAAGCTCCGGCCCGGCGGCATCCCCGGCGGAACAAGCGCCAACCGATCCGGCCAACGAGCTTGCCGGCAACGAGCTGCAAGTCGGCAAAACGAAGGATGCTTCCGGCCGTGAAGTCAACACGGTGACCGTAAAGCCGGGCGAACTGAAGAAAGCGCTGGCTGCCGCGGCTTCCAACGGCTCCGGTCAGCTGAGCATCCATGTGACGGAGCTGACCGGCGGAACCCAGGTCGTCCTGCCGGTTTCCGAACTGGCATCGTCCGCTGCGGGAGGGAAAGCCGTGATCCTGTCGGTGAACACGTCCCTTGCAAGCTTCCGCTTTCCGTTGGCATCCTTGATTTCGGCGGCGCAGGAAAGCGGAAATCTTCCCGAGGAGACGAGGCTTCGGATTTCGGTTAACCCCGTCTCCGGAGAGACAGGGCAACGAGTAGAAGGAAGCATTGCGGACTTGGGAGCCTCCGCCGCGGGCAACGGCCCGCTAGAATTCAAAATCGTCCTTCTTTCGAACGGCAAAGAGACGGAAATGGCGGACTTCGGCAATATCTATATCGCCCGGATCATCCCGATCAAGGCAAGCATCGATCCGCAGCAGGCGACGGCGGTCATGTTTAACCCGGATAACGGCCAACTGGCCTTTGTGCCGGCGTTAAAAACGGAGTACCAAGGCGTTCCGGCGCTGGAAATCAAAAGCCGGAGCAACGGAATCTTTTCCGTCATCGAATACAGCAAGGATTTCGACGATGTGAACGGCCACTGGGCGGAAAAAGAGATCGAAGCGATGGCATCCAAATTGATCATCAAAGGGGTGGACGGTACCCGCTTTGCGCCAGGGCAGCAAATTACGCGTTCCGAGTTTACGGCGCTGCTCGTCCGCGGCCTTGGGCTGACTTCCGCGCAGGGGGAGGACGTCTTCGGAGATACGAACGCAGCCTCTAGATTGTCCGCTCCGAATGAAGCGATCAGCCGGGCCGAAATGGCGGTCCTGATTGCGAAAGCCATCCGCGTTGCGGAAGGCGGCGATCCGTCCGAAAACGTGACGATGAACGGGCTTGCCCGTTTTTCGGACGGTGCCTCGATTCCGGACTGGGCCAAGGCGGACGCCGCATTGCTGGAAAGCAGAGACATTATGCAGGGCGACAACCGGGGAGCCTTCGCGCCAGCGGCGAAAGCGACCCGCGCCCAAGCGGCCATCCTCCTGATGCGGACACTGCAATCGCTGGAACTGATCGATTAATTTGAAAGTTTTTACGAGGAACAAATCATAACCGAGCACCCTCGTGCTTCCGTTCGGGAAGCGCGGGGGTCTTTTTTTTTCATCATGAATGAACTTTTTGGAACTCCTGGTACTCTTATAGAGGAGCGAGGTGAAGAGATGAAGGTTGCCGGACTGGTCAAACAAGCAAAAAAGGGGAACAAGGAGGCGCTGCTCCAGCTGATTCTGGCCGAGAAGGACGCTTATTACAGGCTTGCCCTTACCTATACGGGAGACGAGCATGACGCCATGGATGCGATGGAGGAAATGATCGTCATCTTGTACGAGAAGATTCATCAGCTTCGGAAGGCGGATTCTTTTTACGGCTGGAGCAAAACGATTTTGGTGAACCATTGCAAGGCACTAATCCGGAAGCGAAAAAAGCTTTCTTTCATCGATGAATGGGAAGAGGAGCATCATCCGGAAAACGGAAATGGCGCGGTGAGGGATCCCTACGGCGAACGCGTGCTGCGCATGGATATTCAACGAGCTCTCGAATTTTTAAACGATCATCAAAAAGAAGCCATCCGATTGAAATACTTTCACGATCTCGATTACGGAACGATCGCCAAAATCATGGACGTATCGGTGGGAACCGCGAAGTCGCGGGTCTTTCAAGGATTGAAAAAGCTCAGGGAAATCTACGGAGGTGAGCCGGATGAATCGAATTGAGCGGCAATTGATAGAGGAGAGGGAACGTCTGGATCGCGTGGCCGCACCCGAAGAGCTGGAAGAGCGGCTGAGAGCGGCTTTAAGCCGGATCCCGGAGAAAAGGACGAAGCGCCACGTCCCAAGATGGACGGTCGCCGCAATTCTGATTATTCTCGTATCGTCGGCGGTGGGCTATAATTACGAGGCTTTTGCCTATTACGGGAAAAAAATACTGGGGTTTGACGAGGTCATGACAAGCACGCTAAAAGAGCTGAACGACGCGGGTATGGGACAAACGATCGGCGAAAAAGCGCTGCTCCATGACGGGACCGAACTGATCGTAAACGGCGTCATGGGGGATGCGAACCAGTTGATCGTGTACTATACCCTGCAAAATCCGGACGGGCTCGCTGAAGAGACCCAGCAATTTTTTAGGCTTTCGAAAATTACCGGATTTTTAACGGATTCCCCCGCCGAAGCAGGTACCACATTGATGAATGAAGAGCAAACGGAATTAAAGGGGACGATGACCTTCGAACCGGTCAGTCCGTTTGCCAAAAAACTGACGCTGCACTATGCCGAAGAGCTGGATAACCGGGTGATCGAAAACGAAATCACGTTCTCTTACCACCCCGGAGAGGCGATTCGGACGCAGATCAAACAGTCCATAAAACGAAAGGTGGCCGTCGACAAAGGGGCGATTACTTTCGATTCGGTGACGGCGACTCCGATTTCGACCGTGATCAAGGGGACGTGGAACGTGGAAAATATGGACCGGTTCCGGCTTCCGTTCGACGGCATCGAACTGATTGCAAACGGAGCCCCTGTTGACTCTACGGGAAGCGGCTTTAGTACGGATCTTCACGGCAGAAAATTTGAGCTTCACTACGACGCGCTGCCCGAACCATTGGATTCGCTGCAGCTGGTCGTGAAAGAGTTTGCCGGTTATGAACGGCTGGATGAGAAGGTAGAGCTAGCGCCGGCTCCAACCGGTCCCGTCACCCTGGCGGCGGAGAAGAAGCTTTGGATCAAGAACGTAAAAACGGCCGGCCAAACGGTTGAACTCACCATCGCGACCGGTTCCGACGTACTGCTTGACGGGGTTTCGCTGCAAACCGGAAAAGGTATAGTGCCGCTGCAAACCACAGTCGGACAGACGGAAAGCGAAGGGGAGGACGGCAGCGTCTTGAAAGTACGGACACTGTTATTCGATACAAGCGAAACGCCGGAACAGTTGCTGATCGAGGGAATGCATTATATGAAATCATATGATTATACCCTGGATATTCCGGTAGATTGAATCGAAGAAAGCAGGTGCGCGAGGTCGGTCCAGGAGTATAAATCAAAGAAGCCGAAAACGTCTTGATGGACGGTCCGGCTTCTTTTTTTTTTCGTACAGGGCGTGCCCCTCAGGGAAATTAGCGTTCTGCGTGTTCGTCACTGTTTTCCTCGTAAAAAAGCTCCAACACCAGGTGATCGTTGTAATTCCCGAACCCTTTTCCGAACAAGGTCAAGCCCCCGACATGAACCGCGTCGTCCTCCACGGACAAACGGAAGGTCCATTCCTTGCGTTTGACGTCGATGTCTTGCAGGTTGAAGCCGGACAGCTTCAACCCGTCCATGAACGTGCCTTCCTCCGTGATGCGGAGCTGTTTCAAAAGCCCGTACTGGTTCGTGTAGGGCGCCCACCATTCCGGCGTGTAATTGCCCTGCCGGTCGCCGAAATCTCCCGGACTTGTCCAGGTGCCGACGTTGATTCCGTTCACCGTGAAGGTTATGTCGGAGGGATAATTGTCGTTTATTCCGGGAGCCTCGGAGGCGATCTCCATCGTCAGCACAAGCTCCTTCGGCTTCTGGCTGGACAGTAAATAGTTCGGGGCTTTATATTCCACGAACCCTTTGCCGAACCAGAGCACTGCGGCGTGAATCCGTTCCGGGTCCCAGAAATAGCGCGGGTCGTCAAAATGGCCAATAACCTTGTCCGTCGTGGCCAGGCCGCAGGTTGGTTCGATATGAAAGTCGGAATAATGTCCGACCGGGATTTCGACCCGGTGGCTTTTGCGTCCGGTTGGCGTCCCGGCAAGAAATTCAATATCCGCTTCAAACACGGCGAGCGAGCATACCTTTTGCAGGCCGCTCTTCCCGGGCAGCATTTCCGTGGTAATCAGTCCGGCTTCGGACAGCTTGCGGACATGCATCGTCATGATCGCGCTCGATAAGCCGACCGCCCCGGCCAGTTCCTTGATGTTCATCGGCCGATCGGCCAACAGGCGCAGCATGTGCAAACGCACGGTGCTGGCCAATGCTTCGTAAACGGGAAGGGAGGCTTCCGTAAGATCGAGATTCATGAATGGTTCTCCTTAACGTCAATGTGATTAATAAATATATTAAACATAATCCGAATATTTAGCAATAGTATTGACTTTAGGGAGATTGAGTAATTATAATATTTATGAAATTACAATTTAATTAATAAAATTATTAATCAAGGAGTGAACGGAATGACGCTTCAAGGCGTATTGAATGCAGATCGTGGCCAAGGACAAATCAATCGCAACATTTACGGGCATTTTTCCGAGCATTTGGGCAGATGCATTTATGAAGGGATTTGGGTTGGGGAGGATTCGCCGATTCCTAACACAAATGGAATCCGTAACGATGTCGTGAAAGCGCTTAAACAAATCCGGATTCCCGTTCTTCGCTGGCCGGGCGGCTGTTTTGCGGACGAATACCACTGGAAGGACGGCATCGGGCCGAAGGAAACGCGCAAGCGGATGATCAATACGCATTGGGGCGGCGTGGTAGAGAACAATCATTTCGGCACCCATGAATTTATGGAGCTGTGCGCACAGCTGGAATGCGAGCCTTACATAAACGGCAACGTGGGCAGCGGCACGGTTCAGGAAATGTCCGAATGGGTCGAGTATATGACGTTCGGCGGGGTATCCCCGATGTCGGAGCTTCGCGCCCAAAACGGAAACGAGGAACCTTGGAAGGTGACCTATTTCGGTATCGGCAACGAGAACTGGGGATGCGGAGGCAATATGCGTCCCGAATATTACGCCGATTTGTACCGCCGGTTCCAAACCTACGTCCGCAACTACGACGGCAACAAAATCCACCGGATCGCGTGCGGCCCGAATTCGGACGACTATAATTGGACCGAAGTGCTCATGCGCGAGGCGGGACGCTTTATGGATTCGCTTACGCTCCATTACTATACCGTTCCGTATGAATGGAACAATAAAGGGGCGGCGACGGGTTTTAATGAGGCGGATTGGCACGAGACATTGAGAAAAGCACTGTATATGGATGAGCTCATTACCCGTCATTCCACCATTATGGACAAATACGATCCGGAAGGCCGCGTCGGGCTCATCGTGGATGAATGGGGAACCTGGTACAACGTGGAGCCGGGGACGAACCCTGGTTTCTTGTATCAGCAAAACACGATGCGCGACGCCCTGGTTGCCGGCCTTACGTTTAACATTTTCCATAAACATAGCGGCCGCGTTCGCATGGCGAACATTGCCCAGACGGTCAATGTCTTGCAAGCGGTAATCCTTACGGAAGGGGAAAAGATGATCCTGACTCCGACTTATCATGTATTCGACATGTATAAAGTGCATCAGGATGCGGAACTGCTTGATCTTTCCCTCGAGAGCGGCAGCTACAAGAACGGCGATACCGAGATTCCTGCGGTAACGGCTACCGCTTCCCGCGATGCGGCTGGAGCGATTCACGTCAGCTTCTGTAATCTTCGCCACGATGCCGAAAGCAAAGTAACCCTGAGCCTGCGCGGCTTGGTTTCCGAGGCATTGTCGATTAGCGGCATTACGCTGGCCGGGGACAAAATCGATGCGCATAACACGTTCGAGCAACCGGAAGCCGTTGCGCCTAAAGCGTTCACGAATTTCCAACTGGACGGCGACAACTTGTCCGTCACCTTGCCGGCCATGTCGGTAACGACGCTGGAACTGGCGGCAAAGGCGTAATTCGCGATGGCGGACAGATCCTGCAAAGCCTGCCGGGACGACTATAAAGTCACCGACGATCAGATGCAGCGTTTGCTTCAAACCTCGGCATTCGCTCCCGAGCGGAGAGTCAGCGAAGAGCAATATCAGGAGCGGCTGCGCCTTTGCGGCACCTGCCCGAATCTGATCAGCGGGACGACATGCGCCGCATGCGGCTGCATCGTTCCGGTCACGGCCTGGTTGAAAGAGCGGTCCTGCCCGCTTCCGGGCGGCGGGTTATGGAGAGCGGTAGCGGCCGGCGAATAATTCTCTAATCGCAAAAAAAGGTATCGCCCCGATTTAAAATGTACCCTATAGAATAGACACTTAAAAAAAGTGCTCTTTCTATAGGGTGTTTTTTGTATAATTTAAAGAATAACATAGAGAAATACGTGGAGACGGAGAATTATGAGTAAAAAATTATTTACAGAGAAAGATATCACAACACTATCTAAGAACCGATATGTTAAAACAGTCAGTTCAAAGGGCATCACATACACTGATGAATTTAAACAACACTTTGTTACTGAATATAGTGAAGGGAAGCTTCCAAGAGAAATCTTTGAAGAAGCAGGATTTAATATTGACGTTATTGGCATGAAGAGAGTTAAATCAGCTTCAGATCGTTGGAAAGCTGCTTATAAAACCGAAGGAGTGTTGGGCCTTAAAGATACCAGAAAGGGTAGTTCTGGCAGGCCACGGATTAAAGAATTATCTATTGAAGAGAAGTATGCCAGATTGGAAGCACAGATGAAGCTTGTGCAGGCAGAAAACGAACTCTTAAAAAAGATTCGTTTGTTGGGAAGGGGGCTAAAGAAGTAAAGCTGCCCGTCAGTCAAAAATATATTCTCATTCATGAGGTCATTGAAAAATATAACCTTATCCATATGGTGAAATTCCTTTGTGAAGTTGCCGGAGTTTCAAGAAGTGGTTACTATAATTATTTCTCAGCCAAATCTATTGAACAAAGGAGACGCAAGGATAAAAAGGATGAAGAAACGAAAGAAATGATTCTAAAGGCCTTTAACTTCAAAGGCAGAAAGAAAGGGGCACGCCAAATTAAAATGACATTGGCAGGTCAATTTCAGTGTGTCTTCAACTTGAAGAAGATCCGTAGAATCATGAAAAAATACGATATCGTCTGCCCTATTAGGAAGGCAAATCCGTACCGGAGAATGATGAAAGCCACTCAAGAACACCGAGTGGTTCCTAACTTCCTAAACCGCCAATTTAAACAGGGGATGCCTGGCAAGGTCCTTCTAACGGATATCACTTATCTGAACTATCACGGTGGACAAAGAGCTTATTTGTCCGTCATTAAAGATGGTTCTACAGGTGAAGTTTTAGCACATCACATGTCTAGCCGAATCATCATGAATCTGGCCACAGATACCCTCACTAAATTGAAGAAGAACAGAACCTTTAAGAAAGCTAAAGGGGCCTTCATTCATTCTGATCAGGGTACCCATTACACACATCCAGATTTTCAGAAACAGGTTAAGAAACTCGGATTGTACCAATCCATGTCCAGGAAGGGAAACTGCTGGGATAACGCCCCTATCGAATCATTCTTTGGCCATCTTAAAGACGAAGTGGATATAAAATCATGTAAAACGTTTGGAGAGCTTCAACAAGAAATTGATAGGTATATCCGCCACTATAACCATACTAGATATCAATGGAACCTGAAAAAGATGACTCCTGTACAGTACAGGAATCATCTTTTTCAGGTAGCCTAAGCCTTTTTTTAAAATGTCCTTTACAAAGGGTACACTTTAATTAGGCGGTACCTTTTTTTATTCCGAAATGAACGATGAAGCTCGATCAAGCTCCGGCCTTGGAACTGCGCATATGCTCGGCAATCAGCTTGTCGCTTTGCTTCCTTTTTCCGACGAGCCGCTCGAGTTCAATAAAACTACGCCCCCGATGATCAGCAGAATGCCAGCCAGGGTGATGACGCTGAACGGATCCTTCCATACCAGCGTGCCGATGATCGCCGTTAATACAGTTCCTACCCCCGACCAGATGGCGTAAGCCAAACTTAAAGGCAAGGATTTCAGGCTGAGCGACAAGGAATAGAAAGACAAGCCGAAGCCGATCAGAACGCCGACGGAAGGAAGCGGTTGGGTAAATCCGTCCGACAGTTTCAGCATCGATGTTCCGAAAATTTCGCTTATAATAGCCAGGGTCAAGTAAATATAACCTATCATTTATGTGCCTCCGGTTTCATTGCAGGTTAATGGGCTCCCCCCGTGGAGAGCTTCATGACGGCCACGCCGCCGATAATCAAGATCAGCCCCCAAAACTTCTTATGGTTAAAATGCTCCTTATAGACAACGACGCCGACAAGCGCGGTTAAAGCGGTTCCGACCCCGGACCAGATCGCATAAGCGGTCCCCAGCGGGATCGCCTTCAATGCCAGGGACAAACAATAGAACGCCGTCCCCATCCCGATTAAAAAAGCGAGAGAGGGGAGGACTTTTTTAAATCCCTCCGAGGCCTTCAGCATCGAACTTCCGAATACTTCGGAGACAATGGCCGCGCCAAGCAATACAAAAGGGTTCAATACGCTCTCCTCCTAGTGTGTCATTTGAATCAATCGCCGGATCACGTTGTCGCGGAGCTCTCCGTCCAACCTGCCCAGCCCAAACATTTCCGAAAACCACAAGCCGTCGGCCGCGAGTCTCACAATGGTTGCCGTAGCGGGATCGATGCCGTCGTTTTCAATGCTGTGCTGCCAAGCCGAATATTCTTCCTGGTAGCGTGCAAGCAAATCCGGGTTCGCAAACAGGGCCGCGATCAGGGCCGTTCCGAGCCCGTTGCCCTTTTGAATATCGGACGAGGTCGATTCGATGTAAGCCCGGCTCCACGCTCCGTCGTTTCCATCGTTGTGGGCCGCCCGGGACCGGATGTCGGAAACGAACTGGTCCGTTTGTTCTTCCACCATTCCTTGAATTAAAGCCGCTTTATTCGGAAAATGATGCAAAAGCCCTCCCTTGCTGACCCCGGCCTCTTTGGCAACCGCTTCAAGCGTCAGCTTTTCGACCCCATAGGTTTTGGCGATCAAGCAAGCGGCCGCAAGGATTTCATTGCGTCTGGAATTGCTGTTCAAGTGTATCACCTCAAATTTAGTATACCGTCTGGACGGTTTGAGTGTCAAAAAAAAGAAATACGGATTTTCAAAAAACGGGTTTACCGACCTCCGTATGAGCATCACTCTAACCGGCAAGGAAGGAGAATAAGGAATCGTGGAACGATGCGCAAACTTTTTCGGGATCCCGGTGCGTCTATTTGATGATTACAGCGTTAGCTAACGAGAGGAAATCAGGTGATACGAAGATGAGCAAGCCCGGGCAGGTTGAACTTATTGCGGATTTTGTCATGAAAAATAAAGAAAATTTTTACCGGCTGGCGTACAGCTATTGTTTAAATGCGGAAGATGCGCTCGATATCGTGCAGGACTCCATTCACAAAGCGATCAAATCCGATACGCTCAAAGACGAGACCGCGATCAAGAGCTGGTTTTATAAGATCGTGGTTCATACGGCGCTGGATTTTTTGCGGCGGAGAAAGCGGGTTACCGTCGCGAGCGACGGGGAAATGGAGCTTCGCGATCCGGGAAGCGAGGATCGTTACCGGGATCTTGATCTGGAAAGGGCACTGGACGAGCTTCCGGCCGAATACCGCAGCGTCGTGGTGCTCAGGTATTTCGAGGATCTGAAGATCGAGGAGGTCGCCGAGGTGCTGGGGTTGAATGTCAACACGGCCAAAACCCGGCTATACAAGGCCTTAAAGCTGCTCCGCGTGGAAATGGAAGAGACAGAAATCAGGGAGGTTTCCGAATATGGAAAATAAAAAGGTTAGACGTATCGACGAGCTCAAGAGAGAATATGCCTCGATTCCGATCCCGGCCGAGTTGGACCAGGTCGTCCAATCGGCTTTGCAGGCGGGACGCGCGGGTTCCCGGACGCGCTCACGTACCCGTGCCCGGTGGGCATGGGCGGCCGGAGCCGCGGCGGCCTTGATCTTTGTGGCCGGGCTCAACACAAGCCCGGCGTTTGCCCGGTCGCTGTCCGATGTTCCGGTGATCGGCAGCCTGGTCAACGTCTTAACGATCCGGGAATACAAGGCCGAATACGGCAACTTCCAAGCGGACATTCAAGTGCCGGAGATCGGCAATCTGGGAGATTCCACGTTGGAGAACAGCCTGAACCGGAAATATCTGGACGAAGGGAATGAGCTTTACGACAAATTCATGGCCGAAATGGAAGCCTTAAAGGCGGTTTCCGGGGACGGGCATTTACGGGTGGACAGCGGGGTCGTGATCAAGACGGAGACCGACCAGCTTCTGTCCGTCGGCCGCTATGTGGAGGAAACCGCGGCTTCTTCGGCCACGAGCATGAAATATGACACCGTGGACAAGAAGAATCATATCCTGCTTACTCTGCCGAGCTTGTTTAAGGATGACGGCTATATCGAGGCGATCAGCGAGAACATCCGGACCCAAATGAAACGCCAAATGGCCGAGGATCCGAACAAAATATATTGGGCCGAACCGTCGGAGGATATGCCGGACGCCTTTGACAAAATCGCGAAGGATCAAAATTTCTATATCAATTCCTCCAACCAGCTGGTCATTTCGTTCGATGAATACGAGGTGGCTCCCGGTTACATGGGCGTCGTGGAATTCACCATTCCGACCGAGGCGCTTAAACCTATTTTGGCCGGGGACTTGTATATCAAATAAAGCGTAATCTTGAATATATCACCCTCTATATGGCAAGTATGGCTATTAGGGGGTGATAACTTGAATACGGATATTACACTCGACGCGGATCAGGTCATCGACCGGATCAAACAGCTTCAGAGCAACGGAGGATCGGTGAGCAAGAAACAGATCAAGCAAAGCGATCCCGAATTGATGAGAAGCGCCTTATTTTATTTCCCGAGCTGGGAGCACGCATTAAAGAACGCTGAGATTAACTAAGTCTAGTTGCAAATAGGATGCCGCGAGAATCCGGACCACGGATTTTCGCGGTTTTTTTACTGCCGTTATGCCGGTGAAAGAAGCTCTGAACCCGTAAGAGAATCGTATTTTGGCGGCGGGTAGGTTAGAATATAGTAAAAAAATCCTGCCGCAAACGGATGTCGTTCAACTACATGGCAGGATGAATCGGAGGGAATAAGATGCGTATCTTGGTGCTTGGAGCCGGGGGAGTGGGCGGTTACTTCGGCGGACGGCTGGCGGAAAAAGGAGCGGACGTCACGTTCCTGGTCCGCAGCCGGCGGAAACTTCAACTGGATTGGGAGGGCCTGATCGTCCGCAGCGTCGCGGGGGATATCCAGCTTCGGCCGAAGTCGGTCACGACCGCCGATCCGGCGGAGCCTTACGATTTGGTGCTGTTTTCAACCAAAGCCTATCATTTGCGGCAGGCGATCCAGGACGTGAAGCCGTTCGTCGGAGAGCAAACGGTGGTTCTTCCGCTTCTGAACGGTGTGGCCCACTATCCACTGATGAAGGAGGCATTCGGTGAGGACCGGGTGATTGGAGGGCTTTGCTTCATTGAGACGACCCTGAACGGGGAAGGCCATGTCCTTCATACGAGTCCGAATCATTACGCGGTTTTCGGGGAGTTCGGGCAAAAGGATACGGAGAGAATCCGGCGTATTGAGGCCGCACTCGGCGGCACCAAAACCTCATTCGCACGCAGCGCCCACATCGAGCGGGACATCTGGCATAAATATCTGTTTATCTCGACGATCGCCGGCGTAACGACGCTAACCCGGGCTCCGATCGGGCCGATTCGCGAGAGCGAAGGCGGAGAAGAGTTTATCCGCGGGGTCTTCCGCGAAATCGAGTCGATTATGCGGTCGGACGGCGCCCCGCTGGACCCGGATATTGTAGACAAGCATATGAAAACGACGCTGAATATGTCCTATGACATGAAATCGTCGATGCAGCGGGATATGGAGAAAGGCCTGTCGGTAGAGGGCGGACACTTGCACGGGTATTTGCTGGATCTCGCCCGGAAGCACGGCGTGGAAGCGCCGATGGTCAGAGCGATTTATCAAAATCTGCGGGTGTACGGGGTGACGGTATCATGATTCCGGAAGGGAATATGAAAAGCAATGTCGAGCGGTTTTCCGGGTTTGCGGAGCTGTATGACAAAAACCGGCCCGAAGCGCCGAAGTTTGTCGTGGGATTGCTGTCTGGATATTTGGAAAGAAAGCCTGACTTGGTCATGGACCTGGGTTGCGGGACAGGGTTGTCGACCTTGATCTGGCGGGGCCGCGCGGAGCGGGTCATCGGGGTTGAACCGAACGATGATATGCGAAGCCAGGCGGAGAATAAGCTGGGCAAGCTTCCGGGAACGGAAGGGGTATCCTTTGTCCGCGGTTATTCCAATCAATTGGACGCCGCCGATGAATCGGTGGATATTATGACCTGCTCCCAATCTTTTCACTGGATGGAGCCTGTCAGCACGCTGAAGGAGGCGCAGCGGGTACTCAAGCAGGGCGGCATCTTTGCCGTTTACGATTGCGACTGGCCGCCGGTGCTGAACTGGCGTTTGGAGGAGGAGTATCTCCGGTTGACGGGCAAGGCGGACGAACTGGCCGCTCAGGCGGCGGATGAGGAGCATCGCGCGGTCAAAAGGGACAAAAGCAAGCACTTGGAAGAGTTCAACAAGAGCGGCGTATTTCGTTTCACGAGAGAAATCGTGTTCCACAACCGGGAGACGTGCGATGCCGAGCGGTTTATCGGGCTCGCTCTGAGCCAAGGCGGACTTCAAACGGCGCTCAAGCTCGGGATCAAGGAATTGGACCCGGACATAGAGACGTTCCGGCAGCATGTGCACCGCTTTTTTTCGGGGGAAACGAAAGAAATCGTATTCTCTTATAGGCTGCGGCTAGGGATTAAGTAAGATGCAATCCATTATTTTATTTGTGTTAGCCGGACTGGCCGAAATCGGCGGAGGATACATGATTTGGCTGTGGCTTCGCGATGGAAGGCCTTATTGGTTCGGCATCGTCGGCGCTTTGGTCCTGGTGCTTTACGGAATTATACCGACGCTGCAGAAGTTTCCTTCCTTCGGCCGGGTCTATGCCGCTTACGGCGGCGTATTCGTCATCCTTTCGGTGCTTTGGGGATGGGGCGTGGACAAAAAAACACCGGATTTGTACGATTGGATCGGCGCCGTGATCTGCCTGGTCGGCGTGTCCGTGATGCTGTGGTGGCCGCGGCAGGCGTAGGGATGCCCCGACCTTATGCTTAATGCTTCTCCCGAAACGTGGTATGATAGGACAGGTTCGTACCGCATCAAGTGAAAGGCAGATAACATTACCATGAGCATAGATCGCAAATCGGCATTTTTTGAACGCAAACAGCGCGAGTTAGGCGTCGCATTGAACGACATTCAGAAGCAGGCGGTTCTCCATACCGAGGGGGCCGTCCTGCTTCTTGCTTCTCCGGGATCCGGAAAAACGACCACCCTCATTATGCGGATCGGCTACTTAATCGAGGAACAGGGCGTCAGCCCGTCGCGGATCAAGGCGGTCACGTTCAGCCGCGCCTCCGCGAACGATATGAGGGAACGTTACAAGCGGTTTTTTCCCGGACTCCCTACGGTGGATTTTTCCACCATTCACAGTCTTGCCTACGGCATCGTCAGGGAGCATTTCGGCAAAGCCGGCATCTCCTACCGGATGATCGAGGGAGGCGGCGGGGATTCAGACCCGGAGGAAGCCGGGGGAGGAGCAACGCAAGGCCAAGCCCCGCTTTACAAGCAGGCCATATTGCGTCAAATCTACAAATCGGCGACGGGCGAAAATATTACGGACGACCAAATGGAAGAGCTGACGACCTATATCAGTTATGTCAAAAATAAAATGCTCCCGCCGGACCAATGGGGCACCGTGAAACCCGGCATCCGGGAGGCGGAACGCATCCTGCGCGAATACGAGGACTTCAAGCGTTCGGGGTACCCTGACCTGTTGGTCGATTTCGACGACATGCTGACCTTGGCGAACGAAATCTTGGAGCGGGACCGGAATCTACTGCAAAAATATCAGCGGAGATACGATTACGTGCTGACGGACGAAAGTCAGGACACCTCGCTTATTCAGCATGCAATTACGGAAAAGCTCGTCCAAGGGCACGGCAATCTTTGCGTGGTGGCGGACGACGATCAATCCATTTACAGCTGGCGGGGCGCGGAACCGTCGTATTTGTTGAATTTCAGGAAGAAGTTTCCGAAGGCGCAAATTTTGTTTATGGAACAAAATTACCGGTCGACTCCCGGGATCGTCGATCCCGCGAACCGGTTTATCCGCCGCAACAAAAACCGGTACGACAAAAACATGTTCACGGCCCTTTCGGAGCCGGGCGAACCGATTATAATCCGCAGCTTTGCGGATTACAAATCGCAGACCCGGTATGTCGTGCAGGAGCTTGCGAAAACGGACAACCTCGCGGAGAGCGCGGTGCTGTACCGCAACAACTCCTCGTCCATCGCCCTGATGAACGCGCTCGAGCGGGCGGGAATTCCGTTTTATATGAAGGATACGGACAACCGCTTTTTTTCCCATTGGGTGGTGGAGGACATTTTGAATTTTATGCGAATGACCTTTACGGACAAGCGCCCGGATATCCTGGAGAAAATCCATTTGAAAATGAACGGCTACGTCAGCAAGCAGCAGATGGCGGAGCTGAAAGAAATCCGGAACAACGAATCCGTTTTCGACAATCTGCTGAATATGGTGAAGCTGCAGGATTACCAGCGGGCTCCGATAGAAGCCAACCGCGAGACGTTCCGGGAGATGAGCGGGATGCCGCCCCTTCAGGCGATTCATGTCATCCGAACCCGGCTCGGATATGAAAAAGCTTTGGATAAAACCTGCGAATGGCTTGGACTCCGCAAAGAATATTTGGTCGGAATCCTCAACACGCTGGAGGAAATCGCGGATACGCTCCCGACGATGGAGCAGTTTGCAAGCCGGCTGAAGGCGCTGGAGGCCGCGCTGAAAACGTCCAGACGGCGGAAAGGGGACCATGCCGTCACGCTCTCGACGTTACATAGCGCGAAGGGCTTGGAGTTCGAACGGGTGTATATGATCGACCTTGCGGAAGGGATCCTGCCCTCCTCCGAGGATATCAAGAAGCATGCCGCCGGGGACGAGGAGCCGATGGAGGAGGCGGTCCGTCTGTTCTATGTCGGCATGACCCGGGCCAAGCGGCATTTGGAGCTTCTGACGTATCAGGAGCGGGATGGGGAAAAGACGGCCGAGTCCCGCTTCGTTTCCCATATCCGCTCCCTGGTGGAGCCCGAGTCGGATGGGGGCGGGGCGGATAAACCGGTCTTTTCGCCGGGCGAAGCGGTTCGCCACAAGGTGTTCGGGAGTGGCGAGGTCATGGGCGTGCATGGCGATCTGATCGATATTTCCTTTGCCCAAGGAGTTAAAACTTTATCTATAAGTACCTGTTCGGATCTGGGCTTACTGGAGCGCGTTTAAAAAAATCGCCCGGAAAAGGCTATTGCGCGCAGGCTATCATTCCGTTATATTATAGGTGAAACTAACAACATAAGGGCAATGCCTGACTTGTTATTCGTTGAATGACGAGCACAACCCCGGTAAGACAGAGGGTTGTGCTCTTTTTTTATCCAAAATTTAAGGAGGAAGAAAACATGTTGAAAGAGGCCATTTATCACCGTCCCAAAAACAGTTACGCCTACGCGTACGACGAAAGAACGCTGCATATCCGACTGAGAGCGAAAAAAGACGACTTGACGGGCGTGCAATTGATCCATGGAGACCCGTACCGCTGGGCGGAAGGGCATATGCTCTCGGATAAGGAGCCGATGTCCAAGCTTGCGTCAGACGAGCTGTTCGATTATTGGTTTATCGCGATCAGTCCGGAGAACAACAGGTTTGTTTACCAATTCGAGGTGACGGACGGGGCGGAAACATGGATTATGGGGGAAAAGGGCTTTACGCAAGATGTGGAGGAAAACCGGTTTTACCGTTTTCCGTATTTAAATGCCATCGACGTTTTTGACGCTCCGGAATGGGTAAAAGATACCGTGTGGTATCAAATTTTCCCGGAACGTTTCGCGAACGGGAATCCGGGAAGAAAAACGAATACGAACGGCGTGTGGGGCGACACCCCGAAGCCGGACAGCTTTTTCGGCGGCGACTTCGAAGGGATCATTCAGCATCTTGATTATTTGAAGGACCTGGGGATTACCGGGATCTACATGACCCCGATTTTTGAGGCGCCGAGCAACCACAAATACGACACGATCGATTATATGAAGCTGGATCCGCAGTTCGGGGACGAGGAGACGTTCCGGCAATTGGTCCGGGAATGCCATGCCCGCGGCATCCGCGTCATGCTTGACGCCGTGTTTAACCATGCCGGATACGGGTTTGCCCCGTTCCAGGACGTCCTGAAGAATGGAGCGAAATCCCGCTACGCCGACTGGTTCCATATACTCAGCTTCGGCGAGGAAGAAGGGGAACTACCGCAATACGAAACGTTCGCCTTTACCGGTGATATGCCCAAACTGAAAACAAGCAATCCCGAAGTTAAGGATTATTTGCTCGGTGTGGCGAAATACTGGATCGAAGAGTTCGACATCGACGGTTGGCGGCTGGACGTGGCCAATGAGGTGGACCACAAATTTTGGCGCGAGTTCAGAAATACCGTAAGGGCGGTCAAAGACGACGTCTATATGGTGGCGGAAATTTGGAACGATGCGATGCCATGGCTGCAGGGAGATCAATTCGACTCGGTGATGAACTATCCGTTTACCGAAGCGGTGATTGATTTTATCGCCAAGGGGTCCATCACCGCCACGCAGTTCGGAAATCAGCTTTCGAGCCATCTTCAGCTCTATCCGGAAAACGTCGGCGAGGTGATGTTCAATCTGCTCGGCAGCCATGATACGGCGCGCCTGCTGACCCGTTGCGACGACGACCTCTCCAAGGTCAAGCTGGCTTATCTTCTGCTGTTTACGTATCCGGGAAGCCCATGCATCTATTATGGCGACGAGGTCGGCCTTACGGGAGACGGGGATGACTTCGCCTATTACCGCCCGTGCATGGAATGGGATCCGGCGAAACAAGACCAAGACTTGCTGAATGACGTCAAAAAACTGATCGCGATCCGCAAAGCCCATCCGGCTTTGACCGATAATACGCGCCTGCGCGTTCTGGAGGCTAATGATGATGCCGGCGTATTCGTCTTTGCGCGCAAGAGCGGGGGCGAGGAAATCGTAGTGGCGCTTAATAACGGGAAGGAAAAGGCAGCTTTCGGCTTGCCTTCCGAGTGGCAAGGGAAGACTGTGTCCGACTTATGGACAGGGGAAAAGCTTACGATCAAACCAGAGGACTTATCTATTGTATTAGAACCGATGGAGTTCCGCATTTTGGGGATAAACTAAGCAAATACGTTTGATTTATTCACAAAATCCACAATGACGGTTGTGTGCAACTCTTGAACAACTGGATAACTTGGAATAACATCTGGATAACTTTGTGGATAACTGGGATATGTGGATGAACAATGAACTTAATATCAAAAAACCGGAGGCGCTAGCCTCCGCAGGCTGTCGAGAAAGTCTCGACGGCCTTCTTTTGATTCAATTAATTTAAGACGGCACCGCGTTAATGTTGTATAATATATGTAACTACTCATGAACGGATGGTGTTTTTGGTGCTGAGATCTAATCGGGAAAAACAACAAAGCTATGAATTCGTTTCGATCGAAGAACTGGTTCCACAAGATCACTTGCTGCGTAAAGTAGACAAGTATATCGACTTCTCTTTTATTGAAAAAAAGGTTCAGCCCCTGTATTGTGCGGACAATGGACGCCCGGCCATTGATCCAGTCATCCTGTTTAAGATGATTTTTCTCGGCTATTTTTATGGCATTCGCTCCGAACGCCAGTTGGAACGAGAGGTTCAAACCAATTTGGCTTATCGTTGGTTTTTGGGTCTGGGCCTGACCGATAAAGTCCCAGACCATTCGACGATTAGCTGGAACCGGCGAACTCGCTTTAAGGATACGGATATTTTTCAAGAGATCTTTGATGAAATCGTTCTCCAAGCCATTTCACATAAAATGGTGGGCGGACGCGTACTTATCACCGATTCGACTCATGTGAAAGCCAACGCCAACAAGCACCAATATACCAAGCAGGAAGTTCTGCAAAACACCAAGGACTATATTGACGAACTCAATGGAGCCGTCACGGAGGACCGTAAAGCGCATGGAAAAAAGCCCTAAAAGAGCGAGAGGAAGTGAGTGAAACCAAGGAAATTAAAGTGAGCACCACAGATCCAGAGAGCGGCTATATGGTTCGTGACGGAAAGCCAGAAGGGTTCTTTTATCTCGACCACCGGACGGTGGATCTCAAATACAATCTCATTACCGATGTCCACATCACGCCGGGAAATGTCCATGATTCGGTTCCGTATTTATCTCGTTTAGACCGTCAGAGAGAACGTTTTGGTTTTCGAGTAGAAGCTGTAGCGCTGGATTCGGGTTATTTAACGACGCCGATTTGCCGTGGTTTACAAGAACGAAAAATTTTTGCAGTGATTGCACACCGGAGATTTCACCCCAAGCAAGGCCTATTTCCGAAGTGGAAGTTTATTTACGACGCCGAAAACAACACTTATATCTGTCCAGCAGAGCACCGTCTGACATACCGGACGACCGACCGAAAGGGTTACCGACAGTATGCGTCGGACCCGGAGCATTGCAAACAATGTCCTATGCTTGCGCAATGCACTCATTCCCGTAACCACCGAAAGGTGTTGACCCGTCACGTATGGGAGGACAGCAAAGAGTGGGTACGAAACAACCGGCTGAGCCGTGACGGCAAACAGTTGTACCGCAAACGAAAAGAAACGATTGAGCGAAGCTTCGCGGATGCCAAAGAGCTCCATGGGTTTCGCTATTGCCGTTTACGCGGATTGGCTAACGTCAAAGAACAAGCTTTGATGACGGCCGCTGTGCAGAACATGAAGAAGATGGCGATCCATCTGGATCGCCTGGAAAAGTGGGGATGATCCCCTCTTTATAAACCTTGAGAGTACACTGCAAATAAAAAAGAGAAACCCACCGTCTCAAAGACGTGGGTTTCTCGACAATCTGCGGAGGCGCTAGCCTCCGGTTTTTCTTTATCCGGGAATCCCGGCCGCCGCATCTCCTATTTGTCCCATAGTAAAAGAAACGCAAGGGAGCCGGTCCGAATGAACGGTTTCTTCCCGGTCGAATACGTGTAAAAGCTCATAACGGCCGTCCATGAGGACGTATTGTTCCAACGCTTCGTGGGGAGGATCGACGATCCAGTATTCCGGAATGCCGTAGGCGGCGTATACTTTAAGTTTGCTCTGCTTGTCCCGTTTAATGGAGTGGGGCGACAAAATTTCCGCAACCAGGTCGGGAACGCCTTCGATGCCGCGCGAAGTAATGATTTCGATGTTGTTGCGGTGAACCATAACGAGATCGGGCTGGCGAACTTCCTTGTTGGATAGGATCAGGTCGATCGGGGAAGCAAATATAATATATTTCTGCTGACAACTGTTCGTAATTATGGTTTGAAGCTGGTTACTAATCAACTGATGCTTCGGCGTCGGCGCCGGTGTCATCAGCTCCAGCACGCCATCGGCCAATTCATACTATGTTAAATTATAACAAACGTTTGTTCGGGGAAACAATAAGAAAAGGGTTGTTTTTAACTGTGTCATTTGCTAGAATTACAGAACGAACGTTCAGTATACAAAATTCGAATGATGAATTTGAAATGGAGCGGAAGCGGCGTGAATAAAAAACAGCAGCAAAGCGAGCAGACCAAAAAGCGGATTGTGGAAGCCGCAAGAATGTTGTTTGGTCAAAAGGGCTACAAAGCCACCTCAATCGAAGACATTGTCTCCGCCACGGGCAGCAGCAAGGGGAATCTCTATTATCATTTTAAAAGTAAGGAAGGGCTTTTTCTCTACTTGCTTGATGAGTGGGATCGGGAATGGGAAGAAAAATGGCGGCAGAAGGAACCGTTATATAATACGACGATCGACAAACTGTACGGTGTTGCCGAATTGCTCGTGCATGACGATCTGAACCACCCTCTTACGAAAGCCGCGGATGAGTTTTTCAAGAGCGAGGAGCAAAATACGGAGGTTGAGGAGCGCGTGGCCGAAATGGTCGAGAGACATCTCCGGTGGAATCAGCGGTTGATACAGCAAGGGATCGATAGCGGTGAATTCAAGCCGGGGAGTTCGGAGGAGCATGCCGTTGTTTTGGAAAGCTTATTGATGGGCCTTAGTCAGATGGCCCGCAAGAGAAATCCGGATTCGGCGCTCGAGCTTTATAAGCAGGCCATGAAGGTGTTCTTGTACGGGGTAGCCAAGGCCTGAACTAGAAAGGCCGATTTTCGTTTTTTGGACCATGACCGCTTTTTTGCCATAATACAAAACGAACGTTCAGTATAACAACAAAAATTTTACTTCATTGGGCTGATGTCATCAGCGTGCAGGTGCAGGAGGAAATTGTATGTCGCTATTATTAAGAAACAGGGGAGCCATGCTCCTTCTCATGTTGAATATTTTTCTCGTTTTCACGGGAATCGGCCTCGTGGTCCCGATCATGCCGACTTATATGAACGAGCTTCATATCAACGGGAGCATCGTCGGACTGCTCGTCGCCGCTTTCTCGTTGACCCAGTTGTTGTTCTCTCCGTTTACAGGGAGGCTGTCGGACTCTTTGGGGCGGAAAAAAATCATTGTTGCCGGCATGGTTGTGTTCGCCGTTTCCGAATGGCTTTTCGGGGCGGTCAGTGCTCCCGTGCTGCTCTTCGCGGCGAGAATGTTGGGGGGGATCGGCGCCGCGCTCATTATGCCTGCCGTTATGGCATATGCCGCGGACGTGACCACGGATGAGGAAAGAGCCAAAGGAATGGGCTTTATCAATGCAGCCATTACCACAGGCTTTATTATCGGACCGGGAATCGGCGGTTACATTGCGGAGTTCGGCATTCGCGTTCCTTTCTACTCCGCGGCGGTGGCCGGAGCGATCGCGGCTGTCATTACGCTGCTTGTTTTACCGGAGTCGCGGACAGAAAAACAACGGGCGGAAACCCGGACGAATCCTGCCCAGAAACAGAGTCTGTTCACCCAATTGCTGAATTCCGGCCGCGAACCCTACTTTTTGAACTTGATTATCGTATTTGTCCTCGCTTTTGGACTGGCCAATTACGAAACGGTTTTCGGATTGTTCGTGGACCATAAATTCGGCTTTACGCCTAAGGATATCGCGTTTATCATTACGTTCGGCTCGATTTCCGGCGCCGTGGTGCAGGTCACGGTATTCGGGTGGATTTTGAACCGGTTCGGCGAGAAGCGGGTCATCTCGTTCTGTTTGCTGATGTCCGCATTGTTCGTGGCGCTGACGTTATTCGTCTCCCACTACTGGCTGATCGTTGCCGTTACCTTTATCGTATTTTTGTCGATCGATATTTTGCGGCCGGCCGTGGGCACGCAGTTATCCAAGATGGCGGGCGAACAGCAGGGGTATGTCGCGGGGCTGAACTCGGCGTACACAAGTTTGGGAAATATCGCCGGTCCGGTGGTTGCGGGATTTTTGTTTGATTTCGACGTCAATTATCCGTACATTGCGGCAGCCATTGTCTTGTTCCTTTGTTTTGTGCTTGCCGTCAGAACCAAAACGGAACAGGGTGGCGTCGTGCAGCAAGATGCCCGGTAATAGCAAGGGCTAATATAATGTAAGGACCATTCATGAACCCTCAACTGTTGCGGAAGCGGGAAACAAGGGCGTGTTCCGAGTACCATCGGAGCTACTGTCCGGAATTTCCACGCTCCCGCATTTTTTTGTAATATTGACTGGGCGAGATCCCCTCATACTTCTTAAACACCTTGCTGAAATAATAAGGATCCTCCAGCCCGGACAAATAGCCGATTTCGTGAAAGCTTAAATGGGTCGCCTCGATCAATTCCTTCGCATGGTCTATCCGGATCCGGTTTACATAACGCATGATGCTCCGTCCGGTCCATTTGGTGAAAATCCGGTTGATGTAGTCATAGTTGCAATCGAATTCCTGCTCGATGACCGTGCTGGTGATTTTTTCGGTATAATGCTCATGGATATAGTCGAGCAGGGCATGGACTTTAATAAACGATTTGGTATTGCCGCCCTCGAACGATTGAAGCGCATCGATAAAATGCTCCCTGGATACCTCGATCAGCCACTCGGTGAATTTCAGGGCGGTTAAGCCGCGGTTGAAATACTTGCGCCGATACAGTCCGAGCATCTCGTTCATCGCAACAAAAGAAGACGACTGGTCTTTTTTAGACAAAGAGTAAGTTTTGGGAAAATGACAGATCGGATTGTCCTGACCGGCCTGCGGGGCTTCTTCTTCCAGTATGACATGCCTGGCTAAGGAGAGGATATTTTCCACCTCCACCGGTTTCATATCCGAATGTTCAAAATGAATATAGTAATAGTCGCAAATGTGTTTCTCTATGCCTTCGTGCTCCAAATTGGGCTCCAGGACAAGGAGGTCCCCTTTTTTCAGAATATAGTCGACACCGTTTTCCCGCATATGAAGCTCGCCGCTTTTAATGAAATACAGCACGCATTCGTGCGTCGTTCTCTTAAAGTGAATCCAAGGCTGCTTATAAGAAACGAACCCCATCAATTTGATCTTCGGCATCACTTCCACATTGATGGCAAGCATGTTCATCCTCCCAGACCGTTTTTTAAAAGTCGTTTTTGTACAAAAAGAGTATCTTTCCGCCATTTTCGTCCATTCTATCACACTCTATACTGAGGTTGTATTCAAACGATTTCATAAGGGATGGGGCGATAGAATGGGGAAGCAGAAAATCGGCGTCATCGGTTTGGGCGGGATCGCGAACATGCATATTGGAGGCATATTGAACAGCAAGGATGCCGACGTATGGTCGATTTGCGATTGCAATGAAGAAGCGTTGGCAAGAAGGGGCGAAGAGCTCGGCATTCCGGAAACGAGAAGGTTTTTGAGCGTGGAGGAAATGCTGGCGGACCCCGAACTCGACGCGGTCACCATCGGTACGCCGAATCACAATCATTATGCGATCGCCTGCGAAGCGATCAAGAGCCGGAAGCCGTTTGCCTTGGAAAAACCGGTGTCGTTGGATACGCGGGAAGCGGGCATACTCCGGGAGATGCTGGCGAACGATCCGCTGCCGCATATGGTTTGCTTCAGCTACCGTTACAAAGCGGCGGTAAGATATGCGAAATGGCTGATTGACCAAGGGAAATTGGGCGATATTAAGCATGTCTACAGCCAATATCTGCAAAGCTGGGGGCTGGACGAGAGCATCCCGCTCGTGTGGAGATTCAGCAAGGAGTTGTCGGGTTCTGGCGCGCTGGGCGACTTGGGCTCGCATATTCTCGATCTTCAGCGCTTTCTCGTCGGCGATGCGGAACGCGTGATTGCCGACGCGGATACGATCATCAAGGAACGCGATCTCATTTCCGGGGAAGGGAAGGGCGAGGTGGATGTCGACGACTTCTGCCATGTGTTGTTCCGTCTCCGGGGAGGCGTCTCGGGAGCCATGTCCATATCCAGATTCGCTTATGGCCGGGGGAATTACCAACAGTTGGAGATTTACGGCACCCGCGGGGCGCTGGTTTATAATCTCGAACAGGAAGATACGCTATACGTCCGGTTTTCCGATGAAGGAGACCAAGGGTTCCGCAAAGCGGATATTCCGGAAGCCTTTCAAACCGACCAAATGCAGTCCTTTATCAACCTTGTTCAAGGAAAAGGGGACGGGTGCGATGCCGATATGGAAGACGGCTACATGAATCAGTACACCCTCGACTCCATTATCGAATCATTTACGGAGCAACGATGGATTCATATCAAACAGGAGGTTTTACATCATGTCTAACATTAACGTCACGGTATGGAACGAATACCGGCATGAAAAACATAACGAACAAGTGAAGGGGATTTATCCGGAGGGCATTCATCAGGCCATTGCGAACTATCTGAACGGCCAGGACGGAATGGAAGCCGGAACCGCGGTGCTTGACGAGCCGGAACACGGGCTGACCGAAGAAGTGCTCTCGCGGACCGATGTCCTGATCTGGTGGGGCCACCTGGCTCACGACGAGGTTAGCGACGAAATCGTGGAAAAAGTACGTCAGCGGGTGTTGGCCGGAATGGGGCTGATCGTCCTCCACTCGGGGCATGCTTCAAAAATATTCAGGGCCCTGATGGGCACGGACACCGGTGCGCTCAAATGGCGCGACGACGGCGAGAAGGAAAGAATTTGGATCATCGAGCCCGGACATCCGATCGCCAGAGGCCTCGGCGAGTACATCGAGATCCCGAAGGAGGAAATGTACGGAGAGCGGTTTGAAATCCCGGCCCCGGACGAATTGATCTTCATCTCCTGGTTCGAAGGCGGCGAAGTGTTCCGCAGCGGCTGTTGTTACAAAAGAGGGCAGGGCAATATTTTCTACTTCCGGCCGGGACATGAAACATTCCCCGTCTACCATCAACCCGAGGTGCTTCAGGTTATCGCTAACGGCGTGCGCTGGGCGGCGAAAAGCGAGATCGGCAAAGTCACCTATGGGCGGGTGGCGCCTCTGGAGGAAGTGCGTTAATGCTTGCCGGGAAGTAGGGCGGAAATAGTATAATGAGGGACAGATAAAAAATTCGGACCATCGTGAGACTCGGAAAGGAAGACATGTATGGCTCAATTGATTTTCGACCCCTCGGGATATATGGTGTCCAGCGGTACGGAATCGATGGAACTGCTGGCAAAGGAATTCGCCCTGCTGAAGTTTCTGTACGAAAACCGGGGGCAGGCCTTTTCGCGCGAGCAACTGCTGGATAGGGTGTGGGTGCTGGAGTATCCTGTGGAGAGGACCGTGGACGATCATATCTACCGGCTTCGAAAAAAGCTGCAACGCTGGAGCCATATCCGGATCAATACGGTCCGGGGGTACGGCTACAGTCTGGTTTTGGCCGAGACCAAAGGCGTCGATAATCCGTCCGTACGGGATGAAGAGGTTCAGTCCGCGGTGCAGTCCCTGTTCGAGAAGTATCATTTGCTCGGACAGGGAAAGTCCATCATGGCGCTGGCCTCCCAGCATGAAGTTTTGGGCTTCGAAATGTCCCCCTTTTACCAAAATTATATCCGGTTTTTGACGGCGGACATCCGGTGGTTCGTGGAGACGTGCGATGTTCCTCCACGGGAACGGCTATACTGGCTACTCCTGCTCTACGCCGGAATCGATCCGGAGCCGGAGCGGGTGCTCCGATACTGCGAGTCGGCACTCCGGAAAGGCCTGATGGCCCCGGAACAGCACAGGGAGATGGAGATTCTGAATATTCTCGAGGTGTATGCCGCCGCGGGAAGGCCAGAACTCGCCATCGGCCGTTTTGCCCACACACGTCGCGTAGTGGAAAAGGACGGATTGACCGGCTTCGTCATGCCCGTCGCCTTGATGGAAATGTATGCCCACGTGGTTGCCGGCAACCTGGAAGAGGCTGACCGGACCTCCGCCAGGCTGGAACGTCTGATCGAGAAGGAACCCTACCTGCGGGAAATCGGCAGATTTGAAGTCATGAAAGGCCTTCGGCTCCTGATCGAGGGGCGGGAGCGGGAAGCAGAGGAACACCTTGATGAAGGGCTGAAAGTGCTGGATATGTCGCTGCACATGCCGCTCTATCTGGATGCGATTAACCAGATCAATCAGTTTTTGCGGGGTTTCCGACCGGAAAGCCGGCTGCTCCGCAAATATGCGTCCCTGTTTGAAGCGGCCGACAAGGAATACCGTTTATCCGAGTACCTGCCGGAGATGGAGCGATTTATCGAAGGGGTTCTCTCGGGACAAATCCAATAGCCGTGTCTGATATTCCTCTGACAATGATCGGTTAAGCTTCATGAAAACCGGTATTGTTGGAGGAATTTTTTATGAGCAAAACATCCCAGGAAACAAAAACCAAGCTGTGGTCGATCCGCAGATTCCGCAGCATGTTTGCCGCTTATGCGCTGGCATCGTTCGGAGACTGGTTCGACGCGCTGGCGATTCAAGTGATGGTCGTATACCGCTGGGGGACGGACCCGTTTTTGGTCGCGCTGATTCCGGTAGCGATGGCGCTGCCTTCCGTATTGTTCGGTTCGTTTGCGGGCACGGTTGCGGACCGGGTCCAGCAGGCGAAGCTTATGGCGGTCTGCGATGTGCTGACCGCCGCCTTATCCGCGGCCATATTGTTTGCTCCGGATATGTACTGGCTGCTTCCGCTGCTCGGCCTCCGGGCCATGGCCGGCGTGTTCCACGTCCCGGCCCAGCAGGCGCTGACCCGCCGCATCGTCCCGGCGGATCTGCTGCTCTCGGCGACTTCGTACAACGGGCTGGTAGGACAAGGCTCCAAAATAGCAGGGCCGCTGCTGGGCGCCGCCCTGCTCGCGGCCTTATCCCCCCAGGCCTGCATCCTAATCAACATCGGCACCCGGCTGTTATCGGCGATGCTGCTGCTCGGATTATGGCGGATGCCGCGAAAGGAAACGTCTTCCCGGGCCGGCAAGGAATCAGGGCCGAACGGAATCGGAAGGTTCTGGTCCGAGTGGAAAGAGGGCTGGGTATTTCTGTGGCGGGAGAAGCTGCTGTTTCATACCGTCGTTTTCGGATTTATCGGTCTGACCGTGATCCTGATGGTCGATTATCAATTTTCGACCTTATTCAAGTCATTGTCTCCGGCCGATGAAGCGCTGACCGGGAAGGTGGTTGCAGCCATCGGAGGTGGTTCCGTTCTGGTGTTGTTGCTCCTGAACCGCCTGGGCCGGATCCGGTATGGGTGGGGCCTCGGCGGAGGGGGCGCCCTGATCGGCGCGGGCATCGCCCTGCTCGGCGCTTGCTCTCCCGGAAGCCCGATGGCGCTGCTCCTGGGATTGGGGCTACTGATCGGCATCGGCAACGGGATCTACATGCTTACCCAGAACTATGTTCTTCAAAAAGAGACATCCCCGGACGTTGTAGGAAGGGTATTCGGTATTCAAAACACGGTATCCGGCCTTGTGATGGTTTTGGCACCGCTGGCCGGAGGTTTGTTAATCCGGGCGGTTTCCGTCGGAACGGCCTTTCTCTGGATCGGGCTGGCGATGACGGCGATCGGGCTGGCAGGCATACTTCTTCGGGGGAAACTGTGGCCCGCTCGCAACCAAATGGAAGCTGCCGCCTCCAAAACGGTATCGATGGGGTAAATAGGAAGGTTTCGGAGAATAGTGATATATTTGGCATTTACAAGCAGGAATTTAGGAAACCTACAGGGAATTATTAGAAAATAAATCGGAATCCGTTTTAAAGGAGCAAGCAAAGTGCGGATTATTTATATTCTAATGTTTCTGTCGATGTGGTCGCTCGGGCTGTTCATCTTATTTCACAGAACGAGGTCGAACATTTGGATCGGCTTGACCATCCTGCTTGGAGGCTCGGCCAGCTATGCGTTCAGCATGCACCTGTCGATCATACCGGTGATCGGCGATGCCTGGATGCCCGAGATTCTGAGCCAAGCGCTTTATTATTCGACGGTCGTGGGGATGAACATCTATTATTTTATCCTTCCCTTTGTCTTCAGTATGGGCGGGTTGTGGCTGAACGAGAGGATGTCCTACCGCTGGAAATGGATCTGGTCGGCAGCGCTTGTTCCGGGCATGGCGGCGCTGTTGGCCGGTCATTTGATGCACGGGCCGTGGAATATATTCAGGATGAGCGAATTTCGCTGGTGGGATGGGATATATATCGCGATCGGGTGCTTTTTTTATTTGCTGGCTTATTTCGGAGAACGGAACGGACTGGGCAGGCGGACTCAGCGGAGAACGCTATTGTTCCCCCTTGTGATGGTATGGGCCTTTATGTCCGATTATGTGGGCTTCGATTATCTGGAGCTTGGCCGGTGGTCGTTCGACCTGAGAAGCAACGGGATGTGGCACGCCAACTTTATCGTCATTCTGGGCACGGTGGCGGTCGTGCTTCTATTTACGATCCGCTACGGGTTTCTCGGCATCAAGCTGCGGATCGAACGCGAACGGATCGATCATTCCATTCGGACGCTGACGATGGGGGTGTCCATCCTGAATCATTCCATCAAAAACGAAATTCAGAAGATCGATTATCTGGCGGAAAAGAGCCGAACCCTGTTATCGTCGGGACAGACGGAAAGAGCGGTGCAAACGATCGGGCAGGTGCATGGGCTGACGGCCCATCTGCTGCATATGGTGAACCGGATTAAGGACAAGGCCGAGGATGTGGTGCTGGACGAAGGCGAAATCGACGTTCGCGAGCTCGTGGAGTCGGTCGCCGTATTCGCGAGGACGCTGACGGAAGAAAGGGCGGTCTCCCTGTTCGTGTCCTACGGGGCGGAGGGGAAACTCATTTGCGATGCGGTGCATATCAGGGAAACGCTTTCCAATCTGATCCGCAATGCGGTCGACGCGATGAAGCCCGAAGACGGAGACGGGGGATACGTGGAGCTGCACACGTCGGCGACCCGGCGCGAATTCCGGATTGAAGTCAGGGACAACGGCTCGGGCATTCCACCGGAGCATTTGAGCAAGATTTTCGAGCCGTTCTTTACGACGAAGAAAAATGCGTTAAACTACGGCTTGGGACTCTCTTACTGCAGCAGCGTGATGTCCAAGCACGGGGGAAGACTGTCCGTACCGGAGAGCGTTCCCGGACAAGGAACGACGATTATGCTGCATTTTCCTAAAAGCAAATTCAAGCCGGCGTCTCCCGTGCAAAGTCTAAAGCTGTCGAGGGAGCAGCGCCGGCTGGATCCTCTTAATCCATCTTGAAGTTTGTCAGCTTGTTCTTGATGCTGCGCAGCTGGGTTTTGATCGTGTTGGTCGACTTGTGCAAACGTTCGGAGATTTCGCGTTTGCTCAGCCCGTCCTTGCGCAGCTCGAATACCTCCCGCTCGGTCGGGGACAATTCCATGAGCTGAACTTCGTTCCGCATGGCTTTGGCCGCATCCGGGTGAATCGAAGCCCGTCCGCTGTGCGCCTCGCGAATCGCATGCAATATATCCTGGTAACTAGACTTGTTGATATAGTTCATGGCACCGAGACGGAACGACTTCATGATGATTTCGGTTTCCGTCAAAGAGGTCAGCATGATGATCTTTACGGACCGGCTGCGCTCCTGGCGGAGAATTTGCTCGGCGGCGTCGAGTCCGTCCAGATTGTTCCCCGTCAGGTTAATATCCATCAAAATCACGTCGAGATCGCGTTGCAAAGCAATCTCGACCGCTTCTTCCTTGGTCGCGGCAACGCCGGCCACCACAATATCGGACTCATCCGATAAATCCGCACTGATATGATCCCGCCAGAAGGGATCGTCCTCCACAAGCATGACCCGAATCTGCTCCATCTATAATAACCCCCATGATATTACAACATGTTCATTACAGATGCTTACAATTAATCCTAGTATATCAATGAATCCGACAAAATGGTAGGATGAACGACTTTCACCCCCAGGTGAAGAAAGTTCATCCTGTTCGGCGTTTTCGGCCCGGCCTATAATCCGAAATGCAGCCGAATCTTTACGGCTGAATAAGAGCGGCGGAAGCGAGGGATTGGATTTCAAACAGCTTGAATTTCGGTAATGCAGTTTGTCGGTCAGCCTATAAGGAGTGATTTTTATGTCTATTGCCGAGGAAGTCGGCGGATTGGCGGAGCTGATTGCGGCGAGGTTTTCCGGAGCGGCGATTCACCGCTTTCAAAGTCCTGCGGTTCCCGGAGCCGGGGATTTCGTGATCGAGTTCCGGCAGGAGACGCGCAGAAGCGATTCACGCACGCATACGTTTGCGGAAAGACAGTATGCGGTCGCCTACCATGCGGAACAGGCGGAAGGAGCGGTCCTTACGTTGGAAGCCCTTAGCCGGTACATCATGAACGAAAGGCCGGAAGCGGGGGATACGGGATCAAGTGCGTTAGGCGCGATGCGGGCGGATTCGTTCACGATCGCCTCTCCGGAGAAGCTCGAGAGCGGATTGTTCAAATGCACGGGCAGCGTGCTTGTCCATGCCCGGGAAGCCGTAGCCCTTCCGCTGTACGAAAAGATCAACAAGGTGGAAATACGAACAACCATAAATTGAAAGGTGGCATGAACAAATGGGTGGAACATGGGATTCGGTCAGCTTGCCGGTTCGTCCGGGGCTGTACATTCGGTTTGAAGAAGCCGCGGCGGCGCAAATCAAAGGCGGCGCTCGCGGAACGGTGGCCTTGCCGCTGCTGACATACAAAAATGCGGCCGACGCCAAAAAGTTTTTTACGATTGAGAAAGTGAAGGAAGCCGTCGATTTGTTCGGAGAGGCAAATATCGATCCGATCCGCTTGATTCTGCTTGGTGGCGCGAAGGAAGTGCTCGTATACACGGTTCCCGCCCCGGTGCCGGTAGAAGGCAAAGAGGCAACCGTGGATTATACGGGGATTCGGGATGCGTTCAGCTCCCGTCACTTTAATGTTTTTGTGTTCCCGGGCGAGATTCCGGCGGCAGAACAAAAGGCGACTTCCAAATGGTGCGCGGACAATCGGGACGACGAAGGCAAACACTTTATTACCGTGTTCGGGGGTTCAGCGACGGACGATCAGAACCCGGATACGGGGAATACGCGCAGCGTGAACATCAAGGATGACTATGTCGTTAACCTGATCACGGGCGTGGAGGTGGATGGAACTACTTACAGCTCGGCGGGCTTTGCGCCTTATGTTGCCGGACTGATTGCGGGAACCGGAATCAATAAATCGATTACTTACACGCAGGTTTACGCCGGGGATGTGACCAAGCGGCTGCGGAACACCGAAATCAACACTGCTCTGGGAAAAGGCTCGCTGGTGCTTGTGCATGACGGCGAAAAGGTTAAAGTCGAACAAGGGCTTGTAACAAGCGGGAAAAAAATCCGGGCGATGCGGGCGCGTCAAGCCATCTCTACGGATATTGCCAAAGCGGCCGCCGATTCCTACATCGGAAAGCTCGATAACAACGCCGACGGGCAAGCGGCCTTGATCTCCGCAGTGAAAGCTTACCTGGAGCGGCTGCAGTTGAACAATGTTTTATCGGATATTGTCGTTACATTGGATCCGGACCAGAAATCGGAAGGGGACCGGGTTTACTTACTGATCGCTTTCACGGAAATCGACAGCATGGAGCGGATTTTCCTCACGATCAGAGTGTAGTTCGTTATTTACTATTCAATTTTTCAGGAGGGATTTAAATGCTGGATTCAACCCGCGTTATCAACGGGACATACGGATATGTCTATTACGACGGCAGATGGCTGACAAACGTGAAGTCGGCGGAAGCCAACGTGGAAATTACGAAAGAGGAAATCAAACGGTCCGGAACGCGCTGGACGGCTCATAAAGTGACCGGACTCAGCGGCTCCGGCACGATTACGGGATACAAAGTCACCTCCGAGTTCGTCGAGTTGATCGGCCAAATCGCCGACGACACCCGCGGAACGTTTACGACGGAGCTCATTTTGAAGCTTGAGGATCCCGAATCCTACGGAGCTTACCGCGTGCGCCTGAAAGGCGTGACATTCGATAAAATTCCGCTGATGCACTTCGAGGTCGGCTCGATCGTGGAAGAGGAGCTTCCGTTTAACTTTACCGGGTATGAACTGATGGATAAACTCGTCGCCGAGTAATTCCGGACATATCCGACCAGGCGTGAGCCCGGCACGAAACGGCCCGATAAACATATTCGGCCGATCCGGGTTCAGCCCTTTCTTTTTTCAAAAATAGTGAAAACGATCATTAAGGAGATGAATCCGATGGCAATTACGGAAAACAGACAAAGCAGCGTGCTTCAAGCGCTCTTGAGCGCGGACAGCAAACCGACGAAGGACATTCCGATGAAACGGTTGGGCGTTGATTTTCAAATTCAGGCGCTGGACGGGAAAACGATTAACCGAATTCAGGAACAGTGCACGCATTACACGGGAAAAGGCGCAAAACGCGAAAAGGTGATGGACGAAGAGCAGTTCGGCGCGTTGGTCATCCAAAAAGCTTGCCTGATCCCGGACTGGTCGGCCAAAGAGCTGATCGAGAAATACGGGACCCCGACCGAAGCGATCCTCGGATTGCTGCTTGCCGGGGAAATCGCCAAGCTGTCGGCCGAGATTTTGGAAATCAGCGGCTTCGACAGCGACGAAGACGAAATAAAAAACTGATCAAAGCGGGTGGCGAAGCCTTTCTGGTGCACCTGATTTTCCAGCGGCATCACATACCTCCGGATGAAATATACAACAAGGACGAAAACGTGAAGCGGTTTATGTACGCCTCCATGATGCTGCAGCTGGAAGAAGAGGAGAAGGTGCGCAAGGAACAGGAGCGGGCCGCCCGCAGGTTGAAAGGTTGAGGCCGTAAGCCGGGCGATCCGGCAAGGAGGTGAACGGGTTGAGCTCATCGGACAACGGGGGTTTAATCGATATTTCTAAAGAAACGATCAATGATGTCAACAGGTTGAACAAATTGATGAATCAACTGCATAAAACGACGGCGCAGATCGAACGGGTCAATAGCTTGGCCACGATGGGCAAGAGTATACAGGAATCCGAGAGCGCCGCGGAAAGAATGAGCAAGTGGTTCATATCGATGCAAATGAGGGCCGGGGCTGCGGCGTCGGTTGTATCCAAACGAATGTCCAAGGCAGCAACGGAAATGGTTAAGAGCGGGAAAGACGCTGCCTCAGCAGTAGGAAAAATGGTCGGTGACGGGGCTAGCGCCGCAGCAAATACGAAGATCGGAAAAGGAGCTTTGGCACTTGGAACCAAGATCAGAAGCGGGGCTTCTGCAGGGGTGGCTGTTGCAAAAAGTCCTTGGAAAAATGGGATAAAAAAATTGCAGAATATCGCGGGAAATAAACCGATCGAACTATCGGACGAGGGAAAAGAACGGTTATCGGCGATAGCCTCTACGGCAGGTAATGCTTTAGTCGCTCTCACCAACCAATCTTTGACGGCGGCCAAAACGTTCAGCTCCGCTTATGGAGTTCTTCGTTCCTCATCCGGGGCCACCCAGGCGGATATGGGTAAACTTACACAATCCTTTAGGACTGTAGGTGGCCAAGTTCCGGATAGTTTGGATGTAGTGGCAAAGACGATGGGGATTCTGAATCGCGAGACATCTCTCACGGGAAAGGAACTCGAAGGTTTAACTAAACGGCTCCTGGACGCTTCCAGGCTGACGGGATCGGATAGTGCCGCCGCTGCAGAGTCTGCGGCCAAATCACTGTCCGCATGGGGACTCTCGGCAAAAGAAGGAGAGGCCATGCTGGAGCAATTTTTTACGGCTAGCCAAGCGGGAAAAGTGAATATGGGCGATTTGATGAAGCAAATGGCCGAGTTCGGCGAACCGTTGAAAGAAATGGGCTTAGGTTTTGATCAGTCCCTCGTTTTACTCACAAAATGGCAAAAAGAGGGTGCCAACCCAATTGGCGATCTAATGGCTAAATGGAAAAAGGCAGGCGAAGCCGGTGACGCATTGAAAAAATTGGCTCCGGCTGGCGGGTTGGCGGAAATTGCCGGAAACATTAGGAATGCGAATGACGCCACAATGGCAGCCGCTTATGCCACCGAGTTTTTTGGAGATAAATTTACCGGTGACTTGGTAACGGCATTGCAAGGGGGCAAGGTTGAGTTTAACGGAATTCTTGCATCCATGAATCAATCCAAGAACGGAATTTTAGCCCAAACGGGAGATCTTCAAAGCTTCGGGGATCAGTGGGGCATTCTCCAAAACAGGATTACGATCGCCATGGCGCCTCTCGGGGAAGCCTTGCTTCCTCTTGCGGATGCGTTGGTCAGCGTAGTCGAGGTGTTGTCCGAGCATGCGGGGATTATTTTGATTTCCCTGGGAACCGTTGCCGCATTTCTGCTTACCGTGTTTGGACCGGCGCTTTGGGCTACCGCTGCGGCGGCATTGGCCGTAGCTGCTCCTTTTGCTCCAATTATTGCTGCCGCTGTGGTGCTCGGACTTGTTGTCGCCGGGGTTGCCTATTTGATCAAGACGCATATGGATTCGATTATGAAGGTATTTGATACTGTAAAGAACGGATTTAATTCATTAAAGGAAAAATTAGGATTTGGCGATGAGATGAAGGCAACGATTACCGCGAATGAGGCTATTTCAAGCCAGACCACTTCTAACGGGGGGCCTCCAACGAGCAAATATCACGGTCTTGACTACGTTCCTTACGACGGCATGATGGCCCGGCTGCATAAAGGCGAGCGCGTCATGACGGCGAGTGAAAACAGGGAGTTTTCAAGCGGAGCGGGTAGAGGAGCCTCGATTTCGATCACGGGGAATACGTTTAATGTCCGCCAGGAATCCGATATTGACTCGATCGCCAGAGCGTTGGCCCGTGAGATCAAGGCGGCGGGAGGATTGATGGCATAATGGCGTCGATGCAATTTTGGCTAAAGACGTTGGACGAAAAGGAACGGCTGCAATTGCCCGTTAACCCTGAACAGATTACGGTCAAAAGCTCATACGGCTATGAGGACGTACAGGTCACCCAGCTTGGCGAATATACGGTAATCGGTGAAGCGGTATTGCGGGAATACTCGTTCGATTCTTTTTTTCCGCGGGATTATCACCCCGGATATTGCGAGTATGAGGATCTGTTGAATCCGTGGGATACGGTGGCGAAGATCGAAAAGTGGATGAACAACAGGAAGCCGGTTCGCTTCAATGTCACGGGAACCAAGATCGAAGAATTGGTGGTTACGATACGTTCTTTTCAGTACAGCGAGCGCGCCGGAAATCCGGGCGACGTGTTCTATGAACTGGTACTCAAGGAATACAAGCAGGTGGAATTCCGGCAGGTAGAGACGTCCGGTTCGGGGAAAGCGATGGTGATCACAGGCGAACATCGCCCCGATACCAAAGAACCTCCTGCATTTTATATCGTTGTGCCCAGGGATACGCTCTGGAAAATCGCACAGCGCACACTGGGCAACGGCGACCGGTGGAAGGAAATTTATGCGGTCAATGAAAAGGTCATCGGAAAAAATCCGGATAGGCTCGTTCCCGGCCAAAAGCTGGTGATCCCTTCATGAGCTGGAGCGTTACGTATAAGGATGAGAAGCAAAATGTATTTTTGGATCCGATCGTAAAATCCGTCAATTGGTCCGGGGATATCAAACAGGCGGCACGAAAGCTCGTTGTGGAAATCTCCAATACGGGAGATCTCCGGGATTTGTACATGATGTTTGAAAAGGGCGCGGAATTACGGCTGATTTTGAACGAGAAGCAGGAGTTGTTCCGTGGCGTTTTGTTTGCGGACCAGATTAACGCCAAAGGACAAATGACTTTAACGGCCTACGATGAAAATATGTATTTGACGAAAAGCAAGGATACGAAAATATTCCGCAATCAATCGGCTTCCGCGATCATCAAGCGACTATGCAATGAATTTTCCATACCAACCGGAGAAATTCACGATACGGGCTACGTCATTCCAAAGCTCGTTTTCCGGGAAAAGACGCTTTTTGAAATGATGGTAATGGCTTTGACCGAAACTCAGAAGCAAAACGGCCAGTACTTTTTGATCACCTCCAAGGAAGGCAAGCTGCAGCTCCTGTCACGAAAAGAGCAGAAAGGGAAATGGGTTTTGGAAAATGGAGTGAACTTGCTGGATGCCAGCTACTCGCAATCCATTGAAGAGACGCGTACCCAGATCAAAGTGATCGGCGGAGACTCGAAGAAAAAGGAGCTTTCGGCCACTGCCAAAGACGGGGAACTAATTAAGCGGTTCGGCGTGATGCAGCATTTGGAAAAGCCGGAAAAGGATATGACCAAATCCCAAATGGAGCAACGGGCGAAGCAGTTGCTCAAAGATTTGGCTACCATTGACGATCAGGCCCGGATCGAATGTCTCGGCATCCCGGATGTCGTTTCCGGGTCCTGCGTGTATGTCAAAGAAACGGTGACGGGGATT
This sequence comes from Paenibacillus salivarius, assembly GCF_051307165.1. Classification (NCBI taxonomy): domain Bacteria; kingdom Bacillati; phylum Bacillota; class Bacilli; order Caryophanales; family Paenibacillaceae; genus Paenibacillus; species Paenibacillus salivarius. The sequence goes on along the minus strand of NZ_CP195592.1, from coordinate 4,776,266 downwards.
CTTGGCGGCTATTATATTTCCGCCGATGAACACCGGTTTGAAAAAGGGAGTCATACGATGTCTCTGACCCTTTCCGCGACGGACGACATTCCGAAAATGGAATATAAAGCAGAAAAGGGGGCCAAGTAATGGAACGCATCGAAGGCTCGGGGGCAAGCCAATTGGTCCAGCTGATCCGGGCAATCGGGTACAATTCCGAGATAACCTTTGAACTGGCCACAGTAACGTCAGCCCCGCCTCAGTTAAAAATCAAGGTAGATCATATGAATGTGGAGCTGGAGAAGGATGATCTGGTCGTGGCCCAGTCGCTGACGAAGCATACGAGGACGATTAATTTGAAGAGCGAAGGGAACACGGAAGTCAGTTCATCTTCCCCTAGCGTCGGCTTTGAATTGCCAATAGACGGAAATGGTCAAACCCACGAATTGTCATTTTCATCCATCAAGCTTGCTTCCGCAGATCAAACCATTAAACAGGCCGAGCTAGAATTCACAGACCTACTCAAAAAAGACGACCGCGTTATCGTGGTCGGCATCAACCAAGGGCAAACCTATATTATTTTGGATCGGGCGGTGATGTACTGATGCCACTGTCTCCGCTGCAAAGCAGGGAAGAGCGGTTTGTGGAGGTGAAGCCTGTCCCGCTACCTTCGCGGACTTACGTGTTTGATTTCGAGTCGGGACAGGTCAAAGAAAAAATCATCGATGGCCAAGAGGCGATAAAACAGTCCATCCAAAAGGCGATATTAACCGCCCGGTATCGATATTTAATTTATAACAGCCAGTACGGGTGTGAAATTGAAACCTTGCTCGGGCAGGACATTTCTCCTCAATTGCTGCACAGTGAACTGACCCGGGTGATTACCGAAGCGCTTAAAGAGGATGACCGGATCCAGGCTGTCGAGCAGTTTCAAATCGAGAGGGACAGCGATAAGCTGTTCGTCACATTTACAGTGATAACAGCGGAAGGAGCTATTGAGCAGGAGGTGAGTATTTAGCATGTTTGAAAATCAGACGAAGGAAGCCATTTTGGATCGGATGCGGAATGCATCGCCGGAAGGAATCGACACCCGGCAAGGCTCCATTACCTATGATTTGCTGTCTCCCGCCGCCATCGAATTGGCGCATGCTTATATTGCGCTCCAGAATGTATTGAAATTTGGATTTGCGGGTCCTGAACAGCCGTCCGAATTTTTGGATTTGAGAGCGGCCGAAATGGGGATTACCCGAAGACCCAGCGAGAAAGCTGCGGGAGAAGTCGTTTTTAAAGGGGATGAAGATACCGTCATTCCTAAAGGAACCTTGGTTTCCACCGACGAGGAGGAAAACATTGTTTTTGTGACTAGCGAAGAAGGTGTTATCAAACAGGGGACCGCGAAAGTGAAGGCTGAAGCGACCATTGGAGGCGTACGAGGAAATGTAGATGCTGGTCGAATAAAGCTGATGCTTGGGAATTTAACCGGGGTCGTTTCCGTAACCAATCCGGAGGAGTTTAAAAACGGGGCTGAAACGGAGTCCGACGAGTCGCTTCTCGGAAGGTATTATGATCGGGTCCGAAGACCGGCGACGAGCGGAAATGCCTGGCATTACCGCCAATGGGCGCTTGAGGTTGCCGGAGTAGGCGATGTTAAGGTTTTCCCGACTTGGAAAGGCGGAGGAACCGTCAAACTGTCGATCCTGTCCGAAGACAAACAGAAGCCGAATGACGAAATCATCAAAAAAGTACAAGACGCAGTGGAAGAACGTCGTCCGGTAGGGGCAAAAGTTGAGGTGTTCGGAGCCGAGCCCATCCAGATCAAGGTATCGGCACGCCTAACCTTGGCTTCCGGAGCCGATTTGGGAGAAATTAGAGCGTTATTCAAAGATAAACTGGAACAATTTTTAGCCAGCATCGCCTTTAAAACGACAACCGTTTCCTATATTCGAATTTTTGGTTTGCTGCTGGACATCGAAAAAGTGGACGATTTTAAGGAACTGAAGCTCAACGGGGTGGAAGGTAACCTGAAAATCGAGGAAGATCAGGTGGCGATCGCCGGGGCGGTGGATTTCATTGTCTAACGATTTGTTTGAATTGAAACGCGATATCGAACAAGATATGAACGATTATTTGCCCAAATACTACGAACTTCAAGGCAATGAAGGGAAGCCGGGGATTACCGGCAATCTGATTGCCCTGGAAACGAAAGAGCTCATTGACCTCAATCAGCGGATATTAGACGTTCTCAAGCAATTTTTCGTGGAATACGCAACCTGGGGGCTTGCCTATTGGGAATCCATTTGCGGAATTCCCGTGGAAGAGAACAAGCCTGATGATCAAAGGCGCTCTGTCATCAAATCGAAGCTTAGGGGGGCCGGGACGGTAACCCTTGAGGTCATCAAGAACGTGGCGGATTCGTATCAGAACGGGGAGATCAAGGTCGAGGAGATCTTTTCGGAGTACAAAGTCGTGATCACGTTTATCGGCACGCGTGGGAAGCCGCCGAACGAACCGGATATGAGGCAGGTCCTGCGCGAAATTATCCCGGCACACCTGATACTGGAGTTCCGATACACGTATTTGATTTGGGATGAACTGGACTCGGTGAATTTGACCTGGCATGAGCTAGAGGCGTTGAACATGACCTGGGATCAGTTGGAAGTTTGGAAGCCGAATAAGTTTTGAAAGGAGAGAACACGATGGATAAATTGCCAACCGGGCTAAAAATGTTTGAGCCCTCGGATACGGTTAGGAGAATCGCGCAAAACGAAAACATCGAAGCGATCGATAAGTTGTTTCGCGACAGCACCGGTCACCGTCATTCGGGAAGAGACGGGGATGCTCCGCAGATCGGCAAGGATGGAATAGAAATTGGAGCCATAGAGCGGAACCACTTAAGAAAAGGGAGATTAAGCGAGAATATTGCTAAGTACAAACCTGTTAAGGTAACCAGCGGAATCGTTATGGGGATGCCGACAGCGACTTATTATCAGAAATCTCAGCTTGCAGGGGACGAGAAGAACTGCTGGCTTCTTTCAGAAATCGATAGTTACCCGGCTTCATTAACGATTGAATTGAAGGGTATTTTTACCATTGAGGCGATATCCTTTTATTTGGCAGATGGACCATACCCCATTCATTTAAAAGTTGAAATAGGCAGAGGCCCAGACGATAGCTGGAAAGTCGTATCCGAGGGGGACTTTGGCCCATATGAAAGTCCATATATTCCTGTTACCGACATCGATCAATACAGCTATGTTCGTATTACCGTAAATCAACCCACGTGGCAAAGTTACAAGTTAAGAGTTTCCGAGTTAGCGGTTTATAGTCAGGATTTCATCGGAAACGAAGATGACCCATTAGAAGACCGTAGACCCTGGGGATTAGCGGCACGACTGCAAGGATTTATCGGAATTACGGACTATCCTCTTTATGATTATGGAGATTCCGTCACATTAACGGGACATTGGTTTATCGTGAACCCGGTTACGAACGCTTCTATATGTATATATGGTGATGCAACGAAGAAGTATCCGTTAGCTAATGGTGATTATCTTTATATTGATTTCAAGTATTTTTCTTCTAATCAAAACGGAGGAATATATCCGTCTGTAGGGAAGAGTGCGGATTTCATGGACCCGATTAAACCCTATGAATATCCGGACCGATGGATTCTGATGACTCGCTCCAGTACCAAACTTTATTTTAATCCGATCATAAAGGCTACCGTAGAGAAAAGGTCTGCTCTAAATTTGAGCCAGTCAAATGATAAGACATCAAATAACAAGATAACAGAGTTAAACATCCAAGGGGCTATCAAAAATGTACAGCGCGGGGTAACGCATATTCCTCCTGATAGTAATGCATTCGATATAAAGAATAGACGTCTTTGGATTTCACCAGTACAAATTGACAAGGCTGTTTTAAGAGTCACTCCGAGAGATCCAAATTATAACGGATACATTTACGATGGTTCACTTAAAGGGCGATTCGTTAGCAATAGCGAGATAGAAATCACGATTGGAAGCTCTTCAGAACTCAGCATGTTCGTCTGGGAGGTCGTCGAATATGTCTAATTTTTATGCGCAAATCGAAAATGGAAGAGTTGTTGGGTTAAGCGACATTTCCGAGAAGGTGGAGTCCCCGTTTTTAATCCCCATTGAAGAGGATCAGTATAACACACCCTTATTGCTTGGAATGCGCTACGAAGACGGGGCCTTTATTGGTACGATTGCCGACTTCAAAGCGGATAAAGCCGGCATTTCGGCCAATGGTTCCGATATGTTATTGATCGAGTTAACCATTTTGGATTGGCAAGGGAAACCTCAAGAGGATTTCCACGAAGAAGTCCAACTGGAAATGAACGGAATCCAGCAATCCATCAGCCTTTCCAAAGGGCGGGCCTCTTTGACGATCAGCAGTGATGAACCGGGTATATTCAGGCTCAGAACTTTAGGACTCGACCGGAACGCAGAGCTAAAGGTGGTGGTAACGGATGGCAAGTAAGAAGCCGCTCCCGAAAACGGTGCATCTCCATATCCCGGCTGACCCGCTCCGAGTCAAATCGGAGGAGCTTCAAGCGCGGCACGCAAGCAGAAAAGAACAACGCCTTGAGCTCCTTAAACAAGCAGGGGTAACCAATGAAATGCTGTACGAAATGATTTTCGATTTACTCGAACGCCAGGAACTGCTCGAGGCCAAGCTGGATCAAGCGCTGAAAAAAGGAATCATCAGATAATACGGCGGTCGCCGCCATCATTTTAACCGGAGCTTCGTGGCTCCGGTTTTTTGTATTTTGCCGCTAGGATTACTGCTTTAGCTCCTTCAGCCAATTCCTCTTACGGCCCGCCGACGAGATTATCGTGCTGGATCAAGGAATCGTCATTTTTTCGCCATATATAAGGCCCTGGTCTGTTATAGTATTAATAGTAGACTTGGACTTATGAGGTGAACCCATGTTCGGCGCTGAGCTAAGCATTATGGATTATTTTACGGAACAAAATATCGAGCAGTTTCTCGACCGTTTCAGATCTTTGGGCCCGTTGCCCGGAATCCTGCTCACGTTTATGAAATCCTTTGTCCCGCCGCTTCCCACGATCGTGATCGTCGGCGCCAATGCCGCGATTTACGGGATGTGGCTGGGATTTTTGTATTCCTGGATCGGCCTTGTATCCGGGTGCTTGCTGACGTTTTTCATCGTTCGTAAGGCGACGGATGCTCCCTTTGTCCGGCGCTGGGCGGCCAAGCCGAAAGTACAGAAAGCGATGGTCTGGGCCCGCAGGAACGGCTTCAGCTTCGTGTTTCTGCTCAGCATGCTTCCCGTCGGCCCGTTCGTCGTCGTCAATATGGCCGCCGGGCTGACCCGGATGCCGGCCGCCTCGTTTACGGCGGCGGTGACTCTCGGCAAGGCGGTCATGGTGTTCTGCGTGTCCTATATCGGCACGCATCTGTCCGACTTTGCGGAACAGCCCCTCAAATTGTTGGGCGTAGCGTTGTTTATCGCAGCTTCGCTCTGGCTGAACCGGAAGCTGCAGGCTTACTTCACGGCGGCCGCGCCGACCGCACCCGAGCCTGCCGAATAAGCGCGGCGCGTTTTCCCGTTTACCGGTAAAGCGCGGCGATGGCGGCAGCTTCCCGGCGCACCAGCTCCCTCAGCTCCGGCGGGCCCAGCGCTTCGGCTTCCCGGCCGCAGGCGAGGATGATTTCACAGGCCGATTCCGGCGTGTGAAATTCCACCTCCGCCCGGACCCAGCCGGGCCCGTCCGGCTCGGTGCGGAGCACTTTCGCATAGCGCTCCCGCTTCAGCCGGGAGAGCCGCTGTTCTGCGACGCGAACCTGTGCCGGGTACTGCGGCAGCCCCGCTTTGAAATCCGCGGTGGACCGTTCCCAATACCCGCTCAAGGAAAAGCCCGGCGGGCGCTGAAACACTTCCTCCAGCAGCGAAGCTTCCGTAATCCGGGAAATCCGGAATGTGCGGAGCTCTCCGCGATCTTCGGCGACAAGATACCAGACATTCCGCTTGGCGACAAGGCCTAGCGGGTGAACGATACGGCGGCGCGCCTCCGTTTCCTCTCCTTGCCCTTCCGCTTTTTGATAGACGAATTCAAGCTTGCGGCCTGCCCATACGGCTTCCTGAACAAGGGGTAGCCAAGGAAAGCTTTCGTCCGAAGCATGCCAGCCGGCCCCGTCGATATGAAGCCGCTCCCGGATCGTTTCCGCGTCTTTCCTATAAGGGGCGGGGGAGGAGGTCATCAGCTTCTGGAGGGCGGACTCCAAAGCCTCCCCGCCGAGGCCCAGATCACCCAGCAGGGAGCTGTGGCTCGTCATCAGCAGGGCGAGCAGTTCTTCCTTCCGCATCCCGGTTAGATTGGTCCGGTAGTTCTCAGCCAACGTCCAGCCGCCTTGCGGTCCCCGTTCCGCGTAAACCGGAATCCCCGCCGCACTCAAGGCTTCCATATCTCTCACGATCGTCCGTTCGGATACCTCCAGCTTCTCGGCCAGCGTCCGGGAGCTTTGTTTTCCGCCGCTTTGCAGGTGCAACAGGATGGATAACAGCCGATCCGCCCTCATCGCGATCTCTCCTTTTCGCAAATTTACTTTTTCTTGGTTCTCATTGTATCACTTATATAAGACAATAGATGTCATATATCATTGGTAAACTGGGAATGTAAATAAGAGCGCGATGAGGAGGAATTGAGAGTGAAGGATTTCAATGAACTTTTTCCGGAAAAACCTTTAAAAGGAAAAGTCGTCGTCGTGGCGGGCGCGACGCGCGGAGCCGGGCGGGGAATCGCCGTTATGCTGGGGGCGGCAGGAGCGACCGTTTATTGTACGGGGCGCAGCGTCCGGGGAAGCGCTTCGGATCTGAACCGCTCCGAAACGATCGACGAGACCGCGGAGATGGTCACCGCCAGCGGAGGCATCGGAATCCCGGTACGCACGGACCATACGCGGGAGGAAGAGGTTCAGGCCTTGTTCGCTCGTGTCGAGAAGGAGCAGCAAGGGCAGCTCGACATCCTGGTCAATGATATTTGGGGCGGAGAGAACTTGACGCATTGGGGCACGCCGTTTTGGGAGCAGCCTTTGTCCGACGGTCTGCTCATGCAGGAGCGTGCGGTAAAGACCCATCTGATCACGAGTTATTACGGGGCGCCTTTGATGGTGAAGCGGGGAGAGGGACTGATCGTGGAAATTACCGACGGTTCCACGTACAATTACCGCGGCAATTTGTACTACAGCTTGGCTAAAGTTTCGTCGGTCCACCTGGGTGCGGCCCTAGCGGAGGAGTTGAAGCCTCATGGCATAACGGGGTTGACGGTAACCCCCGGGTTCCTGCGGTCCGAGCAAATGCTGGACTATTTCGGCGTCGGCGAGGAGAACTGGCGGGATGCGGTGGCAAAGGAGCCGCATTATATCGAGTCGGAAACGCCTTATTTCGTCGGGCAGGCGGTCGCCTGTTTGGCCGCGGATCCGAACGTGCGGGATAAGGCGGGCCGGGCCTTCACAAGCTGGGACTTGTCCGACGAGTATGGCTTCAGCGATGTGGACGGCCGACGTCCGCATTGGGGCAACTATGCAAGGAGCAAAGGGCTGCCTGTGAACTGAACAAGCTTTAATCAATAGGAAACGAGCGAGTCCCCTTAGTCATTGTTTGACTTAGGAGCTCCCTCGTTCATATGAGCTCACCCTCCGCTAACGAAACAGACGCACCTAATTGTGGCCAAACAGGGAGGTTTCAAAATGTAACGAAACGATAGAACGCTATTTCCTCCATTTGAGCCTCAGAGGGCTTAAATGGAGGAAATAGCGTTACTCAGTTTCGTTATTTCGTAAAAATAACTCAAATTGACGTAATAAGATGATCCAGTTTCGTTAGCGGCGTGGGGCGGTAAATCGGTTAGCCGAGATTAGCCTAGCCGTTGAACCCCGAAAGTTACCGGGATCCCCGCTTTTTCTTAAAAGCGCGAGCGTTCCTGCCCGCTTTGCTCCATTCTCCGTTCAAAGGCGACGATCCAATCTCCTTGCACCGCCGCATATCCGACATCCCCTTCGGCAACCAGGCCGTACAGGTTTTTTACGTCCAAATATTCCTGACGGCGTCCGTTTTCAAATTCCAGCGTGATGTAATAGTAGGTGTGCGATGAAGATGATGAATTATGGATCGAATCGTTCATGTTGTTATGCGAGGAATGGTGCCTGACATCCATTCGCTTGGATACGATCTTCACGAAATGGGAATCCCTCGGTGAACTCGCATTTTTGACATATCTGGCCCCGCTGCTGATAAAACCGATGACCACAATGACAAGGATGATCACGAAGATAACGGGAAAGATGCTAAAAATAAAGCTAAATCCTCCGTCACCGCCGCCGAACGGGGAAGGACTAAATCCGAAATCCACTTGAACCCCTCCTTTTGATGCCTCTTTCGGATGCGAGGCCTATTTTCGATGCCGATCTTTTACTTTTTACGCAACAGAGGGCATATTTGTTTCATTTTCCGGAATATTCCGCATTCCATTGATCTTGCGATGACCAACGAAGCGTTTTCCGTTTCGAACGGGAGTTGCTGTATTTAATAGTAATTAGTAGGAATCAAAGAAGGAGATGCGGGAAGGGAAGTGGAAGGATTACTTAGAAACAAAATTTCAGGCTTGAGGAGGAGGGAACGGGCCATGAATCAATGGAGAAAAGGGGCCAAACTTATTCGCGAAGTGAACCAAACCGAAGTCCCTTACGGGACGTTGGCCCTTTGGTTCCTTGGACAAGAGAGCGTCATTGTTAAAGGGGACGGCATAACGGTCTATATCGATCCGTATTTATCGGATGTTTTGGATGATAAAGGGCTGGTACGCTGCTACCCTGCGCCGGTTGCTCCTGAGGATATATGCGGGGCCGACCTTTGCCTGATTACGCATGAGCATGAAGACCATATGGATGTCGGAACTCTGCCGTCTTTTCATCGGCAAAACGAATCCGCACCCATTATGGCGCCGGCCTGCTGCAAAGAACCTTTGATCCGGATGGGCGTGAGGGAAGCGGAAATTTTGGTGGCCGATGACAGCCGCGAAACCGAATTGTTCTCGAAGCTGCAAATTACGGTCATCCCTGCCGCCCATGAACAATTGGATCAAGACAAGAACGGATACTACCGCAGCGTGGGTTATGTACTCAAGCTGAATGGCGTGACGCTTTTTCACGCCGGGGATACGGTAATTTATCCGGGGCTCGCGGAACGGCTTGAGAAAATCGGGCCCGATGTGGCCATGCTGCCTATCAACGGTCGGGATTTTTTCCGTGGAGAGCAGGGCATCGTCGGTAATATGAATTATCGGGAAGCCGCCGAATTGGCCGTCAGAATCGGCGCGGAAACCGTGATTCCGCTGCATTATGATATGTTTCCGGGTAATTCGGAAAAGCCGGGTTATTTCGTGGACTATCTTTACGAGCATTACCCCGAACAGAAATGCCATGTGATGGCGCGGGGAGAGCGGTTCGTATACGTCTCCGGGAAGGCATTCGTGAGAGCGTAGGATACGGCCGTGCTTGCACAAGCTTTGAGTTCAAAGCATGCTGTCGTGAAATAACATGTCGTATTCAAATTGTTTTGCGAATAAATATATGGTAAAGTATAGATAATCTTTTATGAACGGAGGGTTCCCTGTGATTAATATCAAATTCCGTTTTTCCACTTTGCGCGGCTAATTGAATAGTGCTCAAAGGCTCTGCACCTGTGCAGGGCAAACGGGATAGGTATGCTATGAAAAGGGAACTCGTGTCTTTTGAATAGAATATCCGACGTTTGCGGACACCGCTAAAAGGGGGACGTTTGTTTGCCGTACCCTGGCGATGCTTTGCAATCTCTTCGTTTGAACCGACACAGGGCAGCCTGTGTCTTTTTATTTTTTTCCGAGGGGGAATTTGTTTATGGAACAATTGCAGCAAAAGGCGGTTCTGGTCGGCGTCAATCTAAACCATCAGGACGATTTCGAATATTCGATGGAAGAGCTTGCGAATCTGGCGGAAGCCTGCGATATCGAGGTCGTGGCGACGCTGACGCAAAACCTTGTCAAAGTAAACACGTCGCATTATATCGGCACCGGTAAATTGCAGGAGGTGACGGCCCTGCTTGAAGCGAACGATGGAAATCTCGTGATTTTCAACGATGAGCTGTCGCCTTCGCAAATCCGCAATCTGGAAAGCGATCTGGCTTGCAAGGTCATTGACCGGACGGTGCTGATTCTGGACATTTTCGATCAACGGGCGAAAACGCGGGAAGCGCAGCTCCAGGTGGAGGTCGCCCAACTGAAGTACATGTTGCCGCGACTTGTGGGTCTTCGTGAATCGCTCGGCCGGCAGAGCGGCGGGGTCGGCACCAAAAACCGCGGCGCGGGCGAAACGAGACTGGAGCTCGACCGCCGGCGGATCGAGGAGAAAATCAACGCGCTGAGCAAAGAGCTCGAGACACTGGTGGCTCACCGGCAGACCCAGCGCAAGCAGCGGAAGAAGAACGATGTGCCGGTCGTCTCGCTCGTGGGTTATACCAACGCCGGAAAGTCGACGATTATGAACGCCATGATGGACCTGTTCAATCCGGAGCAGGAGAAGCAGGTGTTCGAAAAGGATATGCTGTTCGCAACGCTGGAAACCTCGGTCCGCAGCATACCGCTCGAGGATAACAAAACGTTTCTGCTGACGGATACGGTCGGTTTTGTCAGCAAGCTGCCGCACCATCTGATCAAAGCTTTCCGTTCAACGCTCGAGGAAGTGGCGGAGGCCGACCTGCTTATCCATGTGGTCGATTTCTCCAACCCGGAATATGAGCGGCTGATCGAGATTACGAACCAGACGTTGAAGGAGATCGGAATTACGGATATTCCGGTGATTTACGCTTACAACAAATCCGATCTGGCGGACCGTTCGATCCCGGAAATCCAGGGCGACAAGGTGTACCTTGCGGCCAAGCCGAGAATCGGCATCCAGGAACTGGTGAAGCTGATCCGCGAGCGGGTGTTCAAGGACTATATCCGGTGCGAAATGCTGATTCCTTATGATCAAGGGGCGGTAGTCTCTTATTTCAATGAGCGGGCCCACATTTTCGAAACCAGCTACGAGCCCGAAGGCACGAAGCTGTCCATGGAGTGCAAGCTGAGCGATTACGGCAAGTATAAGCAGTATGCGTTGGAAGCGAACTGAGGCAAGGGAAAATAAATAATAAACCCGAAAGGGGCCCCAAAGTTGATGAAGGGGCCCCTTTCATTTGGTTAACGGTTGCCACAGTGGTTATTCGTGACCAATTTCAATAGTATGGATTTTAACGGTTACAGACGCGGTTATTTCTCAAAAACTACATAATATATGTTCCTATTGGGCAAATAGCGTTAACTGCAACCGTTAAAAAGGTGGAAGAGGCAATTTTAGCGTTTTAACCGTTGTGGCAACCGTTAGATGAAAAGTTTAAGATGTTGGCAGCCAGCCCGCGTAATTACAACGCGCGCTCTTACAAAGCCGGCAGCCTCACTTCAAAGGTCGCGCCCGCTCCCGGCGTACTCCGGACCTCGATCCGTCCCCGGTGGGCTTCGACGATCGACTGGGAGATGGCAAGCCCGAGGCCGGCGCCTCCCTGTTTGCGCGTACGCGAGGCGTCGCTGCGATAGAAGCGTTCAAACACATGCGGCAGATGCTCCTGCGAAATTCCCGGGCCGTTATCCCGAACGCTCAGCAGAGCGACTTTCGGCTCCGGGGATAACAGGGCGACCGTAATCTCTCCCGATACCGGATCCGTGTGCTGTACCGCGTTGTGGAACAGGTTCAGCATGACCTGCTTGATTTTGTCGGAATCCACCATCGCTTTGATTTCCGGCGTGATCCGGAACGTGACGGTACGATCGCCGGCCAGCATCCGCAAATGGGGCTCCATTTCCTCCACCAGCGTATCCAGACCCGTTTCGCTCCGGCTTGCTACCGGCGTGCGGTCCAGCTTGGCCAGCATAAGCAGGTCCTCGACCAGCTTCTTCATCCGTTTGGCTTCGCCGAGCATGCTGTTCAAAGCGGCGTCCAGCTGTTCGGGCTTATCCGCGGCTCCGCGAAGCAGCACTTCCAGAAAGCCGTGAATCGAAGTCAGCGGGGTACGAAGCTCGTGAGAAGCGTCGGCAATGAACCTGCGCATCCGTTCCTTGGCTTCGCGCTCCGTTTCGAAAGAGGTTTGCAGCCGCTCCAGCATCCCGTTGAACGATACCGCCAGCCGGTCGATTTCCGATTGCCCGACGGAGGAAGGAACGCGCCGGTCCAGATTGCCGGCATCGAGCTCCTCCACCGTTCGAACCATCTGGTTCAGCGGGTTCAAGGTTTTGCGAAGCACAGGCAAATAAAACATGAGCCCGCCCCCTAAGGCCAACAGGGATAAAACGATGAAAATCAGGAGCTGCCTTAAGGCGACTGCCTGCAGCGGCGCGGTGGAAACCCCCATCTGAATCATTCGGTCCCGCCCTTGGGGGCCGTCGCCGATCATGAAAACCAACAGCTGCTCGGTTCCGTTTTCATCGCTTGCGATTTTATAGGCACGGGCGTTTTCCCGCCTCCAATGTTTCCGGATATCCTCATATTGTTGATCCGTGAGCCTTGGAGAAGGGAGTCCGGATTCCACCGACAGGTTATTGAATCCTTGCTCCTGACTGATCACCGCGAGAGAAGTGTCGGGCAGAAAGAAGAAAGGCCTGCGTTCTCCGACGCCCGGAGCCTGAGGTAAGGAAATGTTGCCGGCCGGCCCGTCGGAACCGGGAAAAGCGCCATCCTCTCCGGCCATCAGGCTTTTCGGCAGGCTGCGGACTTGGGATAACAACGATTCCGCCTGGTTGCTATACAAAAAGTTTTCCATCACAAAAAATTGCACGCCGCCGATCAGCAGCAGCAGCAAAGCAAGGATGAACAGGGATCGGGACAAAAGCTGCGTACGCAGCGAACGCGGAAATGCAAATCTGCGCAGTCTTCCGCCGGTCCTGAAGGTCCATTTCGGCGGCTTCATGGCAAATCCACCCGGTAGCCCGCGCCCCGAAGTGTGCGGATGAGTCGGTGCTCCTTGTCATTCAACTTTTCGCGCAAAGACCGGATGTACACCTCGACAATATTTTCCTCGCCGCCGAAGTCGTAGCCCCATACCTGGTCGAGAATCGTGGCCTTGCTAAGCACAATGCCGTGATTGATGACGAGATATTTCAGAAGCTCATATTCGGTCGGAGACAATTCCAGCACCTCGTTCTGGTATTGAAATTCCTTCCGGCGGTCGTCCAGCTTGAACGGTCCGTAAGACACTTCGCCGAACAAAGCGGGGAACTGGTTACGGAGGCGCGCACCGATTCGAGCAAGCAGTTCTTCAAAGCTGAACGGCTTGACCACGTAATCATCCGCTCCGGTCGTCAGCCCCTTGACCCGATCCTCCACTTCGTCTTTGGCCGTCAGCATAATAATCGCCACATTGCTGAGGTTTTTTTTCAGCAGTCGGCATACCTCCCAGCCGTCCATCCCGGGCATCATCACGTCCAGAATGACGACTTGCGGCTGGAAATCGAGCGCTAGGTTTACGGCGGTCATGCCGTCCGTAGCGGTGCGCGTCTCGAATCCTTCATTCATCAAACCGAGCTCCAGAAACTGAATAATATGCGGTTCATCGTCGACCAGTAAAATTTTGACGCCTTTTATGTTTTTCATGAAGGGTGTCTCCAAACAAGATTCCAATTGAAATTAATGCATCCATTATGCACCGTCAGGCTGAATGCTGGCTGAACGTCTACTGAGGGAGGCCTGAAATCTTGGGCCGGAATCCCCGTTTTCTCTGATCCTATCATGCTTAACCCTTGATTGTGAATCCGGTTCTGAGATATACTTTTGGAAGCGAAATGACGAAAAGGAGAGTAAACGAATGGAAAAAGTATTGATTTTCGGACACAAAAATCCGGACACGGATACGATTTGCTCCGCAATCGCCTATGCCGACCTGAAATCGAAGCTGGGCTGGAACGTTGAGGCCGTCGCTCTCGGCGAGCCGAACGGCGAAACGAAGTTTGCGCTCGAACGCTTCGGCTTCCAAGCGCCGCGCGTGATCGAAGCTGCTGCGGGAGAAGTGAAGGATGTCATTTTGGTCGACCATAATGAACGTCAACAAAGCGTGTCGGACATCGAGCAGGTTCGCGTGGCCGAAGTTATCGACCACCACCGGATCGCCAACTTCGAAACGAGCGGCCCGCTTTACTACCGTGCCGAGCCTGTCGGCTGCACCGCGACCATTCTCAACAAAATGTACAAGGAAAACGGCATCGCCGTTCCTGCGAACATTGCCGGTCTGATGTTGTCCGCGATCATTTCGGACTCCCTTTTGTTTAAATCTCCGACCTGCACGGACCAGGACGTCGCAGCCGCACGCGAACTCGCGGACATTGCCGGCGTAAATGCGGAGGAATATGGCCTGGACATGCTTAAAGCCGGCGCCGACCTCAGCGACAAAACGATCGAGCAGCTGATTTCCCTTGATGCCAAGGAGTTCTCCATGGGCAGCGCGAAAGTGGAAATCGCCCAGGTGAATGCGGTTGACGTGAATGATGTGTTGAACCGCCAATCCGAACTGGAAGCCGCTTTGAACGGAATTATCGACCGCAAGGGACTGGACTTGTTCCTGTTCGTCGTCACCGATATTTTGAACAACGACTCCGTCGGCGTTGCGCTCGGCAAAGCCGCCGATGCGGTGGAAGCCGCCTACAACGTCAAGCTGGAAAACAACAAGGCCGTGCTGAAAGGCGTTGTCTCCCGGAAATCGCAAATCGTTCCCGTACTTACCGACATTTTTAACAATCGTTAATCATGATTCGAAAAAAAGTCCTGAAGCATACCGATCCGATCGGTTGCTTCAGGACTTTTTGCGTTCTATCCGTTACGAGCCGCCCGCTTCCGCCATTTCCGGGGTAGGGGTAGGAGCCGGTTTGTGCTTGAAGATCGGGACGAGAATGAGTGCTCCGATCAGCATCGCGATTCCGGAGAAGGTGTAAATCCCCACCAGCGGGAATAGCTTCTTGAGCACGCCGGACAGAGACATCATGATGACCATCATCCCCATGAACATCGGGCTCAGTACGCCGTTAACCCGTCCGACAAAGGATTGCTCCGTCGATTGCAGGATGAGCGTGTTAATGCCGATCTGAATGCACGGGAACGTGAGGCCATTCAGGAATTGCAAACACAACGTCAGCGGTATGCTTGTGGAGAATCCCATACCGGCGATACATATGGCGCTTACCCCCATTCCGAAAGCAAGCAGCATTTGCGGAGGGATCTTTTTGGAAAGTGTCATGATGACGCCTCCCCCGATCAGCATCGCCACGCCGTTCACCATCAGAAGGAATTGGAGAAACTCCTTTGACTGGCCCAGATTTTCCGTCACGACAAACAAACCGAGCGTCTGGATCGTACCTACCGCAAAACCGGCGATCGCAAACGTTGCGCCGAGCACCCTCAAAATCGGGCTGCGCCAAACGTAACGGAAACCGTCCGCCAACTCCTGCTTGATTTTTGTGGTGCGTTCTGCGGGCTGTTTTTCCGTCTCTTCATCCGCCGGCAATCGGAACAGAACGAGTGCGGACAGCAAGAAGGCAACGCCCATCACGCCGATGGAAATATAGATGCCGAATTGGTGGTAGGCAAAAATACCGAGCGACGGACCGAGCACCATGAAAATCGCCACCAGGGACTGGAACAGGGCCATGCCTTGCTGCAGCTTATCCGGATGCACGTGCTGCTTGAACAGCTTCATGACCGAAGGCTGCGAAAACTGCGACAGAATGGCCGAAATGAAGGTCGCGAAATAAACGGCCTCCCAGGACTCGAACATCAGGGTCACGAGGACGGCAAACACGGAAACGGCGGACAAAAAGTCGCACCAGATCATCGTTCGCTTCGGCTTCCAGCGGTCGGCGAACGCGCCCCCGATAAACGAAAAGACAAAAATCGGCGCAAATTCGACTACGGATATCAGGGAAATGGCGAGCGGATCATTGCTCGTTTTATCCGTGACAAACATCAGAATCGCGAAGTTGCGGACCCAGATCCCGATCTGCAAAAAGATGTTGGAAATCAGGATCGTCTGGTAAAAACGGTTGCGAAACAGACTCATGTTCGCGGGTGAAGCATGGGCTTGAATAGACATATTTTATATCACCTCTCGTATGGTTTTCTCTCTATAAAGAAAATATCCCAATATAACAATAATGGATAGCTCCGGGCTTGAATAGGGAAAATTTAATTTAAATTAATTTTGACAATTATATGATTGTTTGATATTAAGGTAATGGTAACCATAACCTGTTTCATTCACTTCCTTCCGGATTATACATTTTACAATCATTAGACGGAGGCATGGTATGAAGAGCGAACAAGAAAATCGGCAGTCGGAAGATTGGAGCAATTTTATTTTCTCGAACATGGACGAATTGTTGTACTGCTGTGATCTCGAAGGGTTTGGCTTGTATTGTTCAAATTCGGTAAAAGGATGGCTCGGTTATACCCCGGAAGAATTGATTGGAATCAGGTACGCGGAATGGTGTCACCCCGATGACCGGAATTTGTCCGTCCGTCGGGATTTAATACGAAATCGCAAAACGGAGGCCGAATATCGGCTTCGCCATAAGGATGGTCATTATTTATGGTTTCAATTTAGGCTGCATCTCGTGACCGAAGGAACAGGATACGAGAACGCCAAAATTCTCGCCGTAGGGCGGGAGGTAACCAAACAAAAATACGAAGCTTTTATCCTGGAAGAAACGATGCGTATCGCCCGGATCGGAAGCTGGGAATGGAACGTGGCCGAGGACCAGGTCGCGCTGTTTGATCAGTTGTATCATTTAATCGGAATAGAAAAAATAAAGGAACCGGTGTCTTCGTCGGAAATTCTTAACTTGGTACACCCGTCGGAGCGGAAGCCGCTGGTCGAGGCGATCGAGAAGGCGTTGCACACCGGCCATCTTGATTTTGAATTCCGGCATGAACTGGAAAACAGGGAGTTTCAATATTTTCATTTGCGCGGACTCGTCACCTATGATGATCATGGACAACCCAAGAATATCAGCGGCACTGTGCAGAACATTACCGACCGGAAGCAAGTGGAACGGAAGCTGCAGGAAACGGTCGAAAGATACAACTCGCTAAAAAAATACAATCATGACGCCGTCATTTCACTCGGTTTGGACGGGAGAATCATCAACGCAAACACGATGGCCGAAAAATTGACGGGGTACAAAATACCGGAGATGACGGGGCGCCGGCTCTCCATGCTCATCGAGGAGAGTCAGCTTCAAAGCATATTGTCGGAAGCGATCTCGGACACCTCCGTCGAGAAAGCGATCGATAAAATCAAAACCAAGAGCGGCGGGGAGGTCGAGGTATTGACATCGATCGCCCCTATTATTATCAATAACGAGAACGTCGGTTTTTATATTATCGCCAAGGATATCTCCGAGCAGAAAAAGCTGCTCATCGCCAAGGAAACGGCGGAGAGCACCAATAAAGCGAAAAGCGAGTTCCTTGCCATGATGAGCCATGAAATCCGTACTCCCATGAACGGCGTGATCGGGATGGCCGATTTGATGATCGAGACGACCGAATTGACCGAAACGCAGAAGGAGTATCTCGAGATCATCCGCAAAAGCGGGGACACGCTGCTCGCGATTATCAACGATATTCTGGATTTCGCCAAAATCGAATCCGGTAAAACGGAACTGCACGAAGAGCTGTTCGATGTGCGGAAAACGGTTGAAGAGACGCTGGATATCGTCAAGGTCAGGGCGAGTGAAAAAGGTCTCGTTATGTCTGTATTGGTCGGCGACGATGTTCCGCACAAACTGTTCGGGGATCAGGAGCGGATCAAGCAAGTTCTGCTCAATCTGGTCGGCAATGCCGTGAAATTTACATACTCCGGCAGCGTCACGGTACACGTGGAACGCGTCGGCGATACCCGGAATCCGCTAACTCTGAGATTTACGGTCCGCGATACCGGTATCGGGATTCCGAAGGAGAAGATGCCGCTATTGTTCGAGCCGTTCTCCCAGTTGGATCACTTTATGACCCGCAACTATGAAGGAACAGGTCTCGGATTGGCCATAACCAAAAGGTTGGTCGGTTTGATGGGCGGACGAATTTGGGTAGAACCGCAGGATGAACCGGGAGCGAAGTTTGTGTTTGAATTGCCCTTCCTGGAAATTCAGAAGTCCGATGACATGGTTTCCGCAATCTTGGAAGAACAAGCCTCGGGACGGAAACTGAACATTTTGATTGCCGAGGACAATGACATCAACCAGATCGTCATTCAAAAAATGCTGGAAAAGATGGGCCACACCACCCGCGTCGTCAGCAACGGCCTTGAGGTACTTCAGGCGATCGCTTATGAAGCGTTCGATATGATTTTCATGGATGTTCATATGCCGGAAATGAACGGATTCGAAGCAACCCGCATCATTAAAAACACCGTTCCTCCGGACAAATGCCCGGTGATTGTCGCCGTTACGGCCAACGCGCTAAAAGGAGACAGGGAAAACTGCCTCAGAGAGGGAATGGACGATTACATCAGCAAACCGATCAAAAACTCCGTCGTCGCGGAAGTTATCAATAAATACTTTCAATTTTAACGAATAGCGGAGAATTGAATAGCATTCCGGAGTATTGACCTATAATAAACGCTTTCATGGACCGAGGACCTTTTTGAGGGTTCACGGTCCTTTTTCATATAATCTGAGACGTTGGCGTTGCACCGGACCTATTTTTTGATTTACAGGAGGGAGTATGCAATTGTTAAAACCAAATATTCGTACGGCCTGGTTCTCGAACACGAAGAACGACGTCCTGTCGGGGCTCACGGTGGCGGTTGCCCTGGTCCCGGAAGCGATCGCGTTTTCGATTTTGGCGGGAGTCAGCCCGATGGTCGGGCTCTATGCCTCGTTTTGCATCGCCGTTGTTATTTCCTTTGCCGGCGGACGTCCGGGGATGATCTCCGCGGCTACAGGCGCGATGGCTTTGCTGATGGGCGGTCTCGTAAGGGACCACGGCATCGAGTATCTGTTTGCGGCCACCATTTTGGCGGGCGTGCTGCAAATCGTTATGGGCCTGCTCAAGCTGGGGAAATGGATCAGCTTCCTGCCGCATTCCGTCATGACGGGATTCGTGAACGCGCTGGCTATTTTGATTTTTATGGCCCAACTGACGCATTTCTCGGGACAAGGCTGGCTGATGTACGCGCTCGTGGCGCTTACGCTCGCGATCATTTATTTGTTTCCGCGGATCACCAAAGCCGTTCCGTCCGCATTGGTCGCTATTATTGTCGTTTCCGTTCTGACGATTACGCTCGGTTTGGACGTGAAGACGGTCGGAGATATGGGCGAACTCAGCAGTGCTTTGCCGGCCTTTCATTTACCGGATGTCGCGATTTCGTGGGACATGCTGAAAACGATTTTTCCGGTATCTTTGTCGCTGGCCGTGGTAGGCTTGCTGGAATCCTTGATGACGGCTACGCTGATCGATGATATCACCGGAACTCCGAGCAACAAAAACCGGGAGATGAAGGGTCAGGGACTTGCGAACGCGGTTACCGGGTTTTTCGGCGGCATGGCGGGTTGCGCCATGATCGGCCAATCGATGGTCAATATGAAATCCGGCGGGAGAACCCGTCTTTCGACCTTGGTTTCCGGGGTGGGGCTCCTGTTCCTGATCATCATTTTGAGCGGAGTGGTCAAGCAGATCCCGATGGCGGCGCTGGTCGGCGTCATGTTCATGGTCTCGATCAGCACGTTTGAATGGAGCTCATTGAGCTCCTTGCACAAAATTCCGAAGACCGACGCCTTCGTCATGATAGTCACGGTCATTACCGTCGTCGTTACGGAAAATCTTTCGATCGGCGTCGGCATCGGCGTGCTGATTAGCGCGCTGGTATTTGCCTGGAGAATGGCGGTGATCCGCACCCATACTTCCGTGAACGCGGAAGGGGTCAAGACGTACCGGGTAACGGGACAAATGTTTTTCGCCACCGTCACGCACTTTTTGAATGAATTTGACCCTGCGGGGGATCCGGATCGCATCGTGGTCGATTTTTCCGGCTCGCATGTCTGGGATCACTCCGCGGTTCATGCGATCTCCAAATTGAAGACGAAATACAGGCAGTTGGACAAAGAGGTGACCATCGCCGGGCTGAACGAGGAAAGCACGAATCTCGTCGAACGTATCGGACTGTCCTGATTCACATAGAAAAACCCTTCTTAGCGCCTTTGGCAGGCGTCTTAGGAGGGTTATTTGTTTTATGAACCAGCCTCAACAAAAATAACGACCATTTTGGTTCTTATTTCACTCTTACGGCAAGCTTTCGAGAAAATAAGAACCATATTTGGCCTTATTTTCGTCCGCAACACGAAAAAGAGGCGCATTCAAACCGGTTAGCCGGGAATAAGGACTAAATTAGTCGCTAAACAGCTTCTGTAAGATCAAACAGGCTAAATAAGGCCCAAAAAGGGCTTTATACTTATACTTTGCAAGACTAATTGACTTTCAACGCATCTTAAACCGCTCCAGCTGCTCCCAAAGCTGTTCCTGCTCCAAAATTTCGCGCTGTTTGGGACCTAAAAGATCAAAATGCGGGAACGGCGGACGATGGTGGATATACTTCGGATCTAATCCGTGGGATTCGCACCAGGCTTCCAGAAGCTGTATATCATTGCAACCGACTTTGGTGACGGTCTTGATGCCCGGAAACCGGGGATCCAGCCAGTAATGGGTCAAATATGCGATTTCCCCGCGGGATACCGCTTCTTTCCATGCGTTTAGCTCGCTTTTATTGATTCCGAAAGCCATGGTCAACCTTCCTTTCAAAGCCAGAAGCTATACGTGAATGCCCCTCCACAGCAAAGTGACAATGGCCTCGGCCGCTTCCCGATTATCTGCAAAGAGCATGTTGGATTGGTCATACTGCCGTTCGCCGACCCGCAGCATGGACACGTATAAATGCGTGACGAGCATCGGGTCCTCGCAGCTGATTTCGCCGTTCGCCGCAGCCGCATGGAACCCGTCCCGAAGTGTCTCGTACAGGCTGTTTTCATGCCGGATGAGCAGCTCCATCTGTTCCTTGCTCAAGTGATCCTTGACCTGTTCGAACATCCCGTTCACATGGACCTGGGGGATTTTCAAATAGTTTTCCGTAATGCGGGTTAACCGCTCTTGAAAAGGTCCGGCTTCATCCAGCATCCCCCGGATTCGCCGGTTGACCTGGGCCAGCGTTTCGACCATGGCCGCGACGAATAGCTCGGTTTTGGATGAATAGTAATAATAGACCGTTGCCTTGGTTACTCCGCATTGCTCGGCGACCAGGTTCATAGATACGGGATTGAAGCCCTTTTCCATAAACAGGCGGGAGGCCGACTGCAATATATGCTGCGCGGTCGGCTGGCTGTCTTGTTGTTGTACGGGCCGCCCCAAGGGGCGCTTGTTCGGCAGCTTCATCATGAATCACCTCAAACGACTTTACTAACCAAATATTATACCATACGAGATATGTTGATAATTAACCTTCCGGTATATATAATTATTATGAAAAAAATCACGGACATTCGATAGGAGGAAAAGGAGAGGGTATGGAGATCTTTAAGCGAATAAGCAGCCTGGTTTCAGGCAAACGCAGCAAATGGGTGACCCTCGCGGTTTGGATTATCGTTGTCGGTGCCCTTAGCGCGATTTGGCCGGGAGTCAATCAAATGGAAAAGAACAATGCGGCCAATCTCGATGACGGCAAGCCGTCGGTGGTGGCCGGAAAACTGGCCGAAGCCGAATTTCCGGCGGACAGCGGGCTGCCTGCACTGATCGTCTGGTCTCGGGAAGGAGGATTGACGGACGGAGATTTCGGCGCGATTCAGGAACTGACCGCCTATTTCACGCAGCATCCAGCCGAAGGCCAGAAAACGCTGCCTCCGTTTGACAAGATGCCTGTACAGGCACTGAAGCAGCAAGCTTCCGAAGACGGCACGACGTTCGTGCTTCCGTTCTTTTTCGAGAAAACGTCGGATTCCGATACGTTGAAAGAAGGGACCGAAGCGATCCGCAAACAGGCGGAAACGCAGCTCGGTTCCGATCCGTTCGCGGCGGAACTGGAAAGCGGGGATCTTGCGGCACGGGTTTCCGGGCCGGCGGGGATATCCATCGACGCGGTCGGACTGTTCTCGGATGCGGACGTATCGCTGATGATCGCCACCGTGCTGCTGGTACTGGTGCTTCTCTTGCTGATCTACCGCTCCCCGATTCTCGCCTTGATCCCTTTGATCGCGGTAGGGTTTGCCTTCGGGGCGGCCAGTCCCATTCTCGGCAAAATGGCGGAACTAGGCTGGATCACGGTAGATTCGCAGGCCATCTCGATTATGACGGTCCTGTTGTTCGGCGCGGGAACGGACTATTGCCTGTTCCTCATCTCCCGGTTCCGGCAGCTGCTTACCGTTGAAAGCAATAAAGCCAAGGCGCTGACCTCGGCATTTAAGGATTCTTCGGGAGCGATCGCCATGAGCGGTTTTACGGTCGTCATCGCGCTGCTCGTTCTGTTGCTCGCCGAGTATGGATCCGTGAACCGTTTTGCGGTTCCGTTCAGCTTGTCGATTTTGATCATGGCGCTCGCCAGTCTCACTTTGGTTCCTGCGCTGTTGGCCATTATGGGGCGTACTTCCTTTTATCCCTTTATTCCCCGGACGCCGGAAATGGAAGCGGAGCGCAGCCGTACGAAGGGAACAAAGCGGGCCGCCAAAACGAAACGCGGCATTCAATTCGGGGAGCGGATCGGCAATGTCGTAACGAAGCGGCCTTGGCTCGTCGTCATTGTGACGCTGGTGCTTCTCGTCGCCGCGGCTTTAAATGCCTTCCGGATCCAATATACCGTGGATTTGCTGTCTTCATTCCCCGAAGATGCTCCATCCCGGGAAGGTTTCACGGTTATCGCGGATAAATTTACGCCGGGTGAATTGGCCCCGGTCAAAATTATGATCGATACGGAAGGAAAGGATGCTGGGCTGAAGCAGGCGATCGAGGCGCTTCCGTATATCGGTAAAGTAACGGATCCCGTCAACGGCCAAAACAATCCGGATATCGTCGCCGTGGATGCGGAATTCGCGATGAATCCCTATGCTATCGAAGCGGTGAATCATGTCCCCGATCTAAGGGACGCGGCGGAAAAAGTACTGACCGACGCCGGAGTCGGCGGAGCGGACGCAAAAGTGTGGATCAGCGGGCAGCCGGCGACCCAGTATGATACGGAAATGACGAACAACCGGGACGCGGAAGTCGTCATTCCGGTCGTGATCGGCTTGATCGCCATCCTGCTGCTCGTGTACCTGCGTTCCGTCGTAGCGACGATTTACTTGATTTTGACGGTCGTGCTGTCATATTTTTCGGCGCTGGGCCTCGGTTGGGTCGTCGTGCATGACATTATGGGGGATACCGCCATTCAAGGCTTAATCCCGCTTTATGCGTTCGTATTCCTGGTTGCGCTCGGCGAAGACTATAATATTTTCCTGATATCGAGCATTTGGAAAAAACGGAAAACGATGCCGCTGAAAGCGGCCATCCGCGAAGGCGTCGCCGAGACCGGTGGCGTCATCACTTCAGCCGGCCTGATCCTCGCGGGAACGTTCGCCGTACTGGCGACCCTGCCGATCCAAGTGCTGGTGCAGTTCGGGATTATTACGGCGATCGGGGTTCTGCTGGATACGTTCGTGGTAAGACCGTTCCTCGTTCCGTCAATTACGGTGCTGTTGGGGAAATGGGCATTTTGGCCGGGGAAAATGACCGGAAGCAATAATTCCAAAGCGGAGAGAACGGAATCTGTGAACTAGTAAAAAGGGCCTTCATACGCCGCTGATTCGGCGGGGGAGGCTCTTTTAATTAGGCCGGAGATAACGACAACGAATATTACGAACGGTAAAGGTTACGATAAGAAAAGTGCGCAGTTTATCATCCGGGTGCGTTACCTCAATGCAATCGTACTTATCACTACATGCACAAAGAATGGGGGAAGGAACGATGGACGGAAGCCAAAAGGAAGGGCAAGCACAGGAGAAAGGCAACTTGAAGTGGTGGCAGCTTTCGCTTCTCGGCGTGGCTTCGACGGTGGGGACCGGTTATTTTTTGGGTTCCGGAATCGGGATCGGAATGGCCGGACCGGCAATTCTCATTGCCTTTGTTCTCGCGGCTCTCGGCACTTATACCGTGTTTGAAGCCTTGGCCAAAATGACCGCCCAGCGTCCGGTAAAAGGGTCGTTTCGTTCCTATGCGAAGAAGGCGTTCGGACGCTGGGCCGGGTTCAGCAATGGCTGGGTGTACTGGTCGGCTGAATTGCTGATTATGGGAAGCCAACTTACCGCGCTGTCCCTGTTTTCGAGGTTTTGGTTTCCGGGGGTGCCGATGTGGCTGTTTGCCGCAGGGTACGCCTTACTGGGCCTTTTTGTCATTTTTATCGGAAACAAAGGGTTCGATTCCGTCGAGAATGTTCTGTCCGTCATCAAAATCGCCGCCCTTGTCATGTTCCTCGTTCTTGCGGGAGCCGCCCTGTTCGGATGGCTTCCCGGCGGTGAAAAAGCGGCGTTCCCCCGAACGCTTGGACAATTTTTTCCCAAAGGGTGGATGGGCCTATGGTCAGGACTTATTTTTGCGTTCTATGCCTTTGGCGGGATTGAGGTCATGGGGATGATGGCTTTGCGGTTGACCGATCCGAAGGAAGCTCCTAAAGCCGGAAAAATCATGCTCCTGACGCTGGCGTTTATGTATTTGTTGTCTCTTGGGCTCGTTGTGACGCTGGTGACCTGGGATGCGGTCGTGCCGAAAAAAAGCCCGTTCATTATCGCCCTTGACGGCGTAAACATGGCGTTCATCCCCCATGTGTTTACCGCGGTGTTGATTATCGCCGGCTTTTCGACCATGGTCGCTTCGCTTTATGCCGTCACGACCATGCTGGTCACGTTGGCCGAAGATCGCGACGCCCCGCCGCTGTTTGCCAAAAGGGCGCTCAACAAGCGCCCGGTGTACGCGATCGGTTTAACGGCGACCGGCATGGCCGCATCGGTCATTTTATCGCTGGCGATGCCGGGTAAAGTTTACGAATATATCACCACAGCCGCAGGGCTGTTGATTCTGTACAACTGGCTGTTTATTCTGGTGACTTCGGGCAAGCTTCTGAAGCTTACCGTTTTTGGGCAAGTGAAGCGGTATGCCGGGATGGCGCTCCTTTTGCTTGCGGTCTCCGGCACGCTGACGCACGGGACAAGCCGTCCCGGGTTTTGGGGAAGCTTGATTTTCATCGGAGTGATCGGGGTCGTGACGCTGATCATGCAATTCGCGGTATGGAAAAAGGGGAAATCCGGAGTCAAGGCGAAGCGGCGCAAAGCCGTGCTGATCCGTTTTCCTAGGTTGGATTAGATTAAAGACGTTCAAGGAGAAGCTTGAGCGCCTCATATCCGAAGTAAAGCGCAAATCCGATCAGAGACAGTCCGGAAAGAACGGAAATGGTTTTAAGGATTCGGTCCGTAAGTATTTTTCTAAATATGCTCGCAAATCCGGCCATGGTCACATCCCAGACCAAAACCCCCGCAATGATGGCGCAGCTGTTCATGACGAGCTCCCTTGTTCCCGATTCGGCTGCGCTCTGTGCGAGTACCGACCCGTAAATACCAAGCCAGAACAGGATGGACAGCGGGTTGGAGATGGACATCATGAAACCGGAAGCGAACGACTTGATCAACGGCTCGCCGCCCCGCATGTCCCCCAGACTCAGTTTGCGGGCCTGTTTCAGGCTGTCGATTCCGGTATACATCAGGATGAAGAATCCGAACAGCCAAAGGAAGGATTTCATAAACGGCGTATTCAAAAAATGAATGACGCCGAAATAAACGAGCAGCATATAGACCATATCTGCCGCAATCGCGCCAAGACCGACCAGCCAAGCGGGCAAAAATCCGCCGCGGATCCCTTTGTCCAGCTGAGCCGCATTCACGGGACCGATCGGCGCGGACAGGGATAATCCCAGAAAGACGTAACCGAGTAAACTGTTCATAGGCATTCCTCCCATGATTCTAATAACGTATTAAGCGAACATAGCTTGTTTAACTCATGCCTTGTACATCTTATTCAGAAGGGTCCGCTTGTACGACTAAAAATAGGGCTTGATAAACTAATACCATTAGTTTATTATTTAACTAATGGTATTAGTTAAACGAGGAGGCGGTATAATGCGGTTGATTCGTCAAGGCAAGCTCGTACAAGTTTCATTTTTTCCCCGGGTGTTTCCGGTAAACTGCTATCTGGTGGAAGAGGAAGACGGTGTGACCCTTATTGATGCCGCGCTCCCTTCCAGTGCGGACGGAATTATCAAGGCGGTGGAACAGGCAACCGGCAAAGCGCTGACCCGAATTGTGCTCACGCATGCACATGACGATCATACAGGCGCGCTCGATGCGCTCAAATCCCGGCTTCCCGAAGTCCGGGTGCATATTTCCGCTAGAGATGCCAGGCTGCTTGCGGGAGATGTCACGCTTGATCCGGAAGAACCGCAAACGAAGATTCGCGGAGGCGTCCCGAAGAAGGTCAAGACGAAGCCAGATCTTCTTCTCTCGGAAGGCGACAGGGTCGGTTCGCTGCTCGTGGTTGCCTCGCCGGGACATACGCCCGGGTCGATTTCGTTGCTGGACACCCGCAGCGGAGCATTGGTGGCGGGGGATGCTTTCCAAACGCGGGGAGGAACGGCTGTCAGCGGGGATTTACGCCCTTTCTTCCCGTTTCCGGCATTGGCGACATGGAACAAGGAAGCCGCGCTGGACAGCGCGGCCAAGCTGGCGGCTTTGAAGCCGTCGCTGCTTGCCGTCGGGCATGGTAACATGATCGTGCAGCCCGGACGGGCGATGGAGGATGCGATCAGGAAAGCCAACCTCAAGCTCGGAAGAAGGGACATTACGCAGGAAGGGGATGAGAAGCATGCCGAGAAGACCGGGCATTGATTCGGGATCGTTACTCTCAGCCGCCGTAGCCATTGCGGATGAGCAAGGCGCCGAAGAGATCACCATATCTTCCGTTGCCCAGCGGCTGGGGATCCGCCCTCCTTCGCTATACAATCATGTAAGCGGCCTTGCCGAGCTGAGAAGCATGGTCGCGGTCCATGCGCTCAACCGGTTGAATGAGTCGATTGAAAAGGCAACGGAGGGCAAAGCAGGGGAAGATGCCGTTCGTGCTTTTGCCGATGCCTATCTTCGGTACGCTAGGGAGCATCCTGGGTTGTATGAACTGATTCAGCTCGCTCCCGGTACGGAAGACCGGCGGATGGAGGAAGCGAGTCAAAGGCTTGTTGCTTCTATCGTTGCCCTCCTGGAACCCTATAGGCTCTCGGACGAAGAAGCGATTCATACGGTTCGGGGGCTACGGAGTCTTATCCACGGTTTTGCGACGCTGGAACGGCAAGGCGGATTCGGAATGCCGGTGGATGTGCAAGCGAGCCTGACATTCAACCTGCAGCTTTTTTTGCGCGGATTGAAGCGGAGATCTGGTTAAAAATGCTTGCAGCGGGTAATTGGTAACAAAGAGGCATTTGGGCAAATATAAACCCCGCGGGGAGCCTCCCGGCGGGGTGAAGTTGCCCACGACCGAGGGTGGGCGACATAGCATTTTATAACGGATGGAGAATGGAAAAAAGGAGCGCTAGGCTCCTCTTTGACTCAATAACACGCAGGCACGTGTGAGTTTATCCACGACAAGGTGGATGACGTAGTATTTCTTTGTTTTTATACTACCCTGTCGCTTATGCATTGTCAACCCCTAAATCATTAAAGCCCGAACGACCATTTGAGCCGGTTTTCCAACCGGTTGATATCTTCTTCATCCAGGTTGCCCAAATGCTCCTTCAAGCGGATTTTGCTGACCGAAGTTGTCTCCTCCGTCTTGGCCGCCGAATCAAAGGCAAGGAAATCGTACTTGCTCTTAAACAAAAAATAGTGGCTTTGAAATCGCGGAATCGGTTTTCCGTCCTTGGTCAGCACCGGTTCTCCCGTTTTTGGCACCGTGCGGACCTTCAGGTTTTTGGTGAGCGGGACGACCAGCACATTGCCCGACGTAGAATTTACGGTATTATTGGACACGATGACCACCGGCCGCTCCTCATTTTGCTCGCATCCGATATTTTCCCCGAAATGGCAGAAGTGGACCGCTCCTCTCGTCATGTTCCGCTTCATTTGCGTTTTTTCATGTTCGATCCAATGATGGGCCATCTCGATCTTAAGCGGGATCCATGCAAGGATCTGTTCCGTTTTCCGCTGCTTCGCTTGTTCGATTCGAGGATGGCTTGGGCGGCGTTCCGTTTTCCGTTCCTTCAGATCCTGTTCCCGATCATTATTCATGAGTTCTCCTCCATGTTGACATTAGTAAACAGTTCTACCTCTGAATTACACATTTTTACATCAAATTAAAACAAGTTGACAACTTTTTTTGCTCTGTGATACTTTAGGCTTGAAATCGAGGTGAATGGAAAGATGGCACAAAAGAAAAGAAATGCTTCCCATCCTGCTCCCGCTGCGGGGGATAAGCCCGCCACGCTGAAAGATTTGCTCGGTGAGAGCACGATCGCCAAGCTGAAAGCCCAGGCCGCCGAACTGAAGAAAGAAGAGGACCGGCGCCGGGAAGAAGAGCGCACCAAGGCCGAGGAAGCGCGCAAGGCAGAGCAAAAGAAGCTGGATAACAATTTCGAGCATTTGCTGAACACGAGCAAACTGGATTGGCATAAATTCAAGTAAGGGATGAACCGGGAGAGATCGCGGCGGAAGATGCGGGCTTCTCGGTTTTTTTGTCCAATTCGATTGAAAGCGCTAACTAACCCAAGATAAGGATTCCTGATCACGATGAAAAAATACATTCCGTTTACATATAAGATGCTGGTTCCCTATTTGCTCCTCGTTTTGATTACGGACGTCATCATCGGTTATATTTCCTATTCGATGCTTGTTCAATCCCGGACGGAGATGGCCGAGACGAATATCCGGACAGGCATGGAGCAGGCCCGCGACAATATCAGGTATCAAATGGACGAAATCCAGCGGATGTCGGATACGCTGTTCAGCAGCTTGTCGTTCCAAAGGGCGCTTCAAACCAAAGGGGATCCGTACGATATCTATTTGGTCATGCTGGACGAACTTGTGCCTCAGATTACGGCGCCCCTGAAACTGTTCGGCAACGACATCCGATTAATGCTATTCACGTTGAACAGTGACCTGAATCTCGTATCTGGAGATAACCTGGATGAACCGATCCAGGGCAGCGATTATTATATTCTGCCCCTGGATGAGATTCGGGATAGCGAATGGTATCGGCAATACAAGGATTCCAGACAAGATAACATTTGGCTGCAGATCGATACGGATCAGCGGCTGGATAACATTTCGCATATTCGCAGACTGGTGTCGTACAGCGATTATAAAACCGTGATCGGATACGTGCGCATTACGGTCTCCTTGGACGCCCTGTTCGGCAATTTCGCCGCTTTTCCGGTAGAGGAGGGCATTACGCTGCGTCTCATCGATAACTCTTCCGAAGGGGAGACGCTTTACCAGCGGGGAAATGCCGAGCCCGGGGCGGGAGAGGAATCGTATCTAAGCCTTTCGGAGGCGATTCCCGGAACGGATTTTGTGATCGAAACGCTCGTTCCGTACTCTTATCTCACCAAGGAGACCTCCAAACTGCAAAAATCGATATTTGCCGTTTGTGCGCTCAGCTTTGTCGGGATGTCCGCCATCGGATCCGTCGTGGCACGGATCTCGGGCAGAAGAATGTCCAGGATCGTGCGGCAGGTACGCTCCTTTCAGGATGGCAATTTCCAAAAGCGAATATCTTTTTCGGGCAATGATGAATTTGTGCACATTGCGGATGCCTTTAACGTCATGGCCGGCAATATTCAGGAGTTGATCAACAGCGTCTATGTCCAGGGTCTGCAGCGAAAGCAGGCCGAATTGGAAGCTCTTCAGGCGCAAATCAACCCGCATTTCCTGTATAACACGCTGTCGACGATCAGCAGTCTGGCCAATCTCGGCGAGACGAAAAAGGTGACGGAAATGGTTCAAGGGTTGTCCCGGTTCTATAGGCTGACCTTGAATCAGGGGAAAGTGTTCACGACTCTTGCGGACGAGGTCCGGCAAGTCGAAACTTATTTGGATATCCAACGCGTAAAATACGCGAACGGTTTTAAGGTTTACGTCGATATCGAGAATGAAATCAGCCAAGTCCCGGTCATGAAGCTGATATTGCAGCCGTTCGTGGAGAACGTGTTTAAGCATGCCTGGTTCGGCGAGTCGATCGCGATCAGGATCACCGGCCGAAGAACTTCGGAAGGCATCGAGCTTAAAGTGATTGATAACGGGATCGGCATACGGGCCGAAACCGTCAGGAAATTGCTGTCCTCGCCAAGCCAGACCGGGGGTTACGGCGTAAAAAACGTGGACGAGCGCATTAAACTCAGATACGGGGATAAATACGGCATTTCCATCGGCAGCATTTACGGCGCGGGGACAACGGTCAGAATCGTGATTCCCGAGGAAGGGCTGCCGGAAGCAAATCGGTGAAAAAGTATAGGTTTTCATTGAAAACCGCCATGTTCGGACCAGTAGAGGTAGGCTATGCTCAAATTAGATATTGCGGCATCAGTATTGCATCCGGAGGAATGCACTTATGGATATAAATATTTTACTTGTGGATGATGAAGCTGTGGACTTGGAATGGCTTCGACGGCGCGTTTTCCAAAGCGAATCGGATTATTCCCTTCGCTTGGCGGGGACGGCGAACAGCGGATTTGCCGCGCTCAAAATATTGGAGCAGGAACGGATCGATATCATTTTGTCGGATATCCGCATGCCGATCATGTCCGGAATGGAGTTTGCCCGGCGGGCCAGAGAAATCCATCCCCAGGTCAAAATCGTATTCATCAGCGGACATGAGGATTTCGGATATGCCAAGAAGGCGATCGAACTGGGCGCGGCGGGCTATTTGCTGAAACCGGTCGATGATGGGGAGCTTCAGGAGACGCTGCAGGCGCTGTGCGAAACCGTCGAACGGGAGCGAGAGGCGAAGCGTTCGGCCACGGCGGCCTGGTCGCTCGTCGGCGAAGAACTGCTGATCCGCTGGTTGAACGAAATGTCTCCCGGCAAGGTGGAGAACCATCTCTCGGACATTCTCGAGCCGTTGCTCCGGTTTGGAACGGTAGCCGCATTAGTGGAGATCGACGATGTCGAATGGAAAATAGGCGAGCTTGGAGAGCAGGAAAAACAGGAGCAGATTCAGAGGCTCACCGCTTTTATCCGCCAGTATGTGGAGGAAAATATGCTGGGCGCATTTTTCAGAAGCCAACAGACGAGATGCCTGGTGCTGTCCTCGGTACCGGAAAGCGATTTTCCCGTGTTGCTGGAGGGTTTGATCGAAGCCGTGCGTTTATCTTTTCCCTTTACGGTGACTGCCGGGATCGGCAAGCCTGCGCGGGACGAAGAGCAGCTGAGAGAGTCCTATCACCAAGCCCAGGCCGCATTGAGCGTCAAATGGCTGTTGGGGAAGGACAGATTGATCCGTTGGGATGTGGTCGAATGGGCGCCCGGCGGCCACCTGCCCGTCCCGAGCGTGGATGGAATATTGGAAAAGACGCTGCGGGCGATAACGGATTATGATCTGGTTGCCGTGGATGACTGCCTGGAGGAACTGTTCAACCTGCGCCAGCCGCTCGGCCGGAAGAGCGAGGTTTACGACTTGATCCTTCGTATCACGACCAAGCTGCATGCGGACTTGCGGCAAATGGGGGAAAGCTTGTACGAGCTGTTGAAATGGGACGCCTACCAGCCGGTCATTTTGTTTCAGTTCGAGACCGTTCATGATATCAAATCCTGGTTGCGGAGAAGATTTTTCGAGCTGTCCGAGCTGCTCTATGTCAAGAAACAGCGGCAAAAGCGCAAGCTGATCGAGGAAATTATGCAGTACGTCGAGAGCAATTTGGAAGAACAGAAGATTACGTTGAAGGAAGTAGCCTCCCAGTTTGATTTTACGCCCAATTACCTCGGCTTTTTGTTCAAAGAGGAGACCGGCATGCATTTCAGCGATTATCTCAATGAGCGAAGAACGAACCGGGTGTGCGAGCTTTTGTCGGACCCGACGCTGAAAATATATGAAATCGCCGAGCGTATGGGATACAAAAATATTATCTATTTCAACCGGCAGTTCAAGCAAGCGCTGGGGATGACGCCGGGCGAATACCGAAAAAAGAACAGAATTTAGAGGTAGAAGCCGCCGGGCCGGAAATCCGAACCGGAAGTGGCCGGGATTTGCCGTATTGTCGGCAGGTCCCGTTTTTTTGTCCCGGTCTTTTCGCCCGATCGTGGAAAAAGTATTACTTTTAGTTGGCCGGCTGAATCCACGGAACTAAGGCGGCCCTCTTATAATGGAGGCAGAGACACTAAGAGGGGAGTAGAGATGCTAGATGAGAGGCCACGGCTTTTGGAGCGATGTAAAGAAATACAGAACGCTGCTGCTGATGTTGGTTCCGGCCGTATTGTTTTTCCTTCTGTTCGCGTATATCCCGATGGGGGGAATCGTTCTGGCTTTCAAGCAGTTCAACTACAGCGGGGGAATCTTCGGAAGTCCCTGGAACGGGTTGGACAATTTCAAATTTTTCTTCGATTCGGGCGACGCGTGGCGCGTGACGAGAAATACGGCGCTGTACAATATCGCGTTTATCGTCGTCAACAACGTCCTGCAAATTTTTGCGGCGATCCTGCTGTTTGAGGTTGCCGGCAAATGGTTCCGGAAAATTACCCAGACGGTCATGTTCCTGCCTTATTTTATTTCCTGGGTCGTCGTTGGGGCGATTGCTTACAATCTGTTCAACTACGACGTAGGAACGATCAATATGCTGTTGAACAAAATCGGCATTGAATCAATCGATATTTATAACACGGCGGCTTATTGGCCGGTCATTCTGGTTCTCGTCTCGGCTTGGAAAACGCTGGGCTACGGAACGGTGATGTATCTGGCGGCCATTACGAACATCGATACGGAGATGTATGAAGCGGCCGAAATCGATGGAGCCAATATTTTTCAACGAATTCGCAAAATTACGATTCCTAACCTGATGCCGACGGTCATAATCCTTGTGCTGCTGGCGATCGGCAACATTTTCCGGGGCGACTTCGGGATGTTCTACAATATGGTCGGCAACAACGGGCTGCTGTTCTCGGCGACAGACGTCATCGACACCTTCGTGTTCCGGACCTTGATTACGTCCAACGAAATCGGCATGTCCGCTGCCGCCGGATTCTACCAATCCGTTCTCGGGTTTGCAACGATCATGCTTGCCAACTATGCTGTACGCAAATACGACAAAGATCATGCTTTGTTCTGATAAACGGAGGTAACGGATATGAACGCAACTGCAACTCCATCGGGGGAACTGGGGCCGGGGGTCCGGACGGCTTCCCGCAAGTCCAAATCTAAGGATAAGCTGTTATTGGAAATGATCGGGTATGTGGCCTTGACCATTCTGGCGCTGTTTTGCATATTCCCTTTTTTGCTGGTCGTTTCTTCCTCGTTAACCGAGGAGAGCAAAATCATCGAAAACGGATTTCAGCTTTTTCCGACGGCCTTTTCCACGGAAGCTTACAAGATTTTGTTCGAATATCCCGCCGAAATGCTTAAAGCTTACGGGGTGACGATATCGGTCACCTTGCTCGGGACGCTGCTCGGATTGTTCCTTACATCCATGACGGCTTATGTTCTGGCCCGGAAAGATTTCAAGTGGAGAAACAAGTTTTCCTTCTTCTTTTTCTTCACCACCCTGTTTAGCGGGGGGCTTGTACCGTGGTATTTGCTCATCGTGAACTACCTCGAGCTGAAGGATACGCTGCTGGTCCTGATTCTTCCGATGCTGATGAACGTGTTCTATATCATCGTCATGAAGTCATTCATGAGCAGCATTCCGGAAGCGATTATCGAGTCCGCCAAGATCGACGGGGCGGGGGACTTCCAAATCTATGTCCGGTTCATTCTGCCGCTGTCCAAGCCTGCTTTGGCCACCATCGGGCTCTTTATCGCCCTGGCCTACTGGAATGACTGGTACAACGCGCTTCTGTTCATTCAGAAGGAAGATTTGATGCCTCTGCAGTACTATCTGTACCGGATGCTCGGCAATATGGACGGCATGCGTAAAGCGATGATGGCGTCCGGCGCCGTGGTGAATGTCAATTTGCCGACGGAAAGCCTGAAAATGGCGATGACGATTGTGGCAACCGGCCCGATTTTGCTGGCCTACCCGTTCATTCAACGCTATTTCGTGCAAGGGCTTACGATCGGTGCGGTCAAAGGATGACCTCAGGGTAACCTGGTTATCGATAGATTAAAAATGATGTATTAGGGGGAAGCAAGAGTCATGAAACAACCGAAGAGAAGATTTATGTTTCTGCTGGCCATGGTTTTGGCCGTGTCGACCTTGTTGAGCGCTTGCGGAGGCAACGGAGGAAAGAATGCTTCCGGAGAAAAATCCGCGAATGCGGGTTCGAGTAACGCCGCCGCGACGAGTGAAGGCGGAGTGGACTTGTCCCAGGAAGTCAAGCTGAAAATGCTGCTGGTCGGCGGCAAGCCGGCGGATTACGATGAAGTATTCGGGAAGCTGAACGAGCTCCTGAAGGAAAAAATCAATGCGACCGTTGAAGCGGAGTTTTTGGACTGGGCCGACTGGACGCAAAAGTATCCGTTGAAGTTTGCCGCGGATGAGGATTTCGATATCGCCTACACGGCGAACTGGGCCTTCTATAATGACCAGGCCCGCAAAGGCGGATTCCTGGAATTGACGGAGGATATGCTGAAAACATACATGCCGCAAACCTGGGAAGCGATGCCGCAAGTATCCTGGGACCAGGCCAAGGTGGACGGCAAGCTCTACATGGTACCGAACAACAACGTGGAAGTCACCGATAAAGTCGTTATCATTCGCGAAGACCTTCGCAAAAAATACAATCTGGAGCCGGTTACCAGCCCCGAAACATATGCGGCTTACGTGAAAACCGTAGGCGCGAACGAAAAGGGCATGAGCGCCTTCGGCGCCAAACCTGCCGACGGCTGGAAATGGCATGAGCTCGATCAAATTTTGCTTGAACAGAAAAACGATTGGAACCTGATCGATTACAACTTCCCGCTCGCTTACAAGATGACGGACGAAAAGGCCCAACTGTTCAACGTATACGATACGCCGGAATTCAGAGAACTGCTTACCTATTACAAGGACCTGGCGGACAACAAAGCCTGGTCGAAAAATATCGTCAGCAACAAAAACGACGTATGGCAAGACATGAAAGCGGGCAAGGTCGGTTCCTATGCCCAAACGCTCGGCACGCTGGGAGCGAATCTGGCGGAACTGCGCCGCGACAAGCCGGAATATGAAGGCGCAATCGTGGACTTGACGCCGGACAGCAAAAAAATCGGAGCGATTTCCACGCAAAACGGAATGGCGATCCATGCGACATCCAAAAATGTGGAACGTTCCTTGATGCTGATCGATTTGCTTCAAAACGATAAGGAAATCCATGATTTGACGATGTACGGTATCTCCGGCAAGCACTACGAGCCGGTTGGCGATGACAGATATTCCGCAGGCCCGAGCTCCGCGAACTATACCGGTTTCTCCAACTGGGGCTGGAATTCGCCGTTGAACCGGAAAGATGCGTCCTATCCGGTGGAAGCGGACGACATTCTGAAGCAATGGGAACCTAAAGTTTATCACTTCGCGCTGGAAACCTTCGTATTCGACGATACGAAAGTGAAGAACGAGGTTTCCAACGTCGGCAACGTGATGCTTCGCTACGCGATTCCTCTCGAATATGGTCTGATTCCTGACCTCGATAAAGGTCAAGCGGACCTGATCAAGCAATTGAAATCCGCGGGGATCGATACGATTCAACAAGAACTTCAAAGCCAAATCGACGCCTTCTTGGCGGCGCAGCAATAAAAGGAATTCGATCGCCGGAGTCATGGCTCCGGCGATTTTTCTTAAATAAGGTGAATGGAAACGGAGGAATTCAACATGAGAATAAACAAATACCCGCCGATTAGTCCAAAACTGTCCGCATTTATGCACGGGGCCGATTACAATCCGGAGCAGTGGCTGCATGACCCGGCCGTACTGGAAGAAGACATCCGGCTTATGAAGCTGGCGAACTGCAACGTGATGTCCGTCGGGATTTTTTCCTGGGCGGCCTTGGAGCCGGAAGAAGGCAAATTCGATTTCGGTTGGCTGGATCAAGTCCTGGATCGCCTGGCGGCGAACGGCATTTATGTTTGGCTGGCGACCCCGAGCGGAGCCCGTCCGGCCTGGATGTCCGAGAAATATCCGGAAGTGCTGCGGGTGGAAGCGAACCGCCGCCGGAACCTGCATGGCATGCGTCATAATCACTGCTTCTCTTCGCCAGTATACCGGGAGAAGGTAGCGCTCATGAACAGCAGGCTCGCCCAGCGGTATTCTGACCATCCGGCCGTCCTCGGCTGGCACGTGTCCAACGAATACGGCGGGGAATGCCATTGCGATTATTGCCAGGAGGCGTTCCGTTCCTGGCTGAAGCGCAAATACGGAAGCCTCGACGCCCTCAACCGCGCTTGGTGGACGACGTTCTGGAGCCATACGTATACCTCCTGGTCCCAAGTGGAATCGCCCGCCCCGCACGGCGAAACGATGGTTCACGGCCATAACCTTGACTGGCGCCGGTTCGTGTCCGATCAGACGATCGATTTCTATAAGCATGAAATCGTGCCTTTGAAGGCGGTCAACCCGGACCTGCCGTGCACGGTCAACATGATGGATTTGTTTTACGGGCTGGATTACCGGGAATTTGCCAAGGTGGTCGACGTCATTTCCTGGGACGCTTATCCGACCTGGCATGACGCGGAGACGGAAATCGGGATCGCCTCCTGGTTCGCGTTCAATCACGATATTTTCCGCACGCTGAAAAAGAAGCCGTTCATGCTGATGGAGAGCACGCCGAGCCTGACGAACTGGCAGCCGGTCAGCAAACTGAAACGGCCGCGGATGCATCGCCTGTCTTCCTTGCAAGCGGTTGCCCACGGTTCGGATACGGTTCAATACTTCCAGTGGCGGAAGAGCCGCGGGTCCAGCGAAAAATTCCACGGAGCGGTCGTCGACCATGTCGGCCACGAGCATACCCGCGTATTCAAGGATGTTTCCGAACTGGGCAAGACCTTGTCGCAAATCACCGAGGTACTCGGGACGAATGTCCCGGCGGAAGCGGCGATCGTATTCGATTGGGATAACCGCTGGGCGGTGAACGATGCCCAAGGACCCCGCAATGGCGGACTTCATTACGAACAAACGGTTGTTCAGCATTACCGCGCGCTCTGGAAGCACGGGGTGCCGACGGACGTAATCGGCTCGAACGACGATTTTTCTCCATATAAGCTGATTGTACTGCCGATGGCTTACTTGCTGCGCGAGGAGGCCGGCGAGCGTTTGGATCGGTTCGTCGAAAACGGGGGAACGATTCTCGTCACGTATTGGTCCGGCGTCGTAGACGAAAACGATTTGTGCTATCTTGGAGGGTTCCCGGGGCCGCTTCGTCAAACGGTCGGCATCTGGGCGGAAGAAATGGACGGACTTCACGATCACGACCGCAATTCGCTCGTGATGAACGCCGGCAATCAGCTTGGTATCGAAGGAAGTTACGAAATCCGCGAGCTTTGCGAAGTGATTCATGCCGAGGGAGCGGAAGTGCTTGCGAATTACGGGGATGATTTCTATGCCGGGGAGCCGGCATTGACCGTTAACCGGCGGGGCCGGGGGAGCGCCTATTATTTGGCGGCGCGCGTCAGCGAAGACGGATTCTATGATGAGCTGTACCGTAAGCTTGTCGATGAAGCCGGCGTGCTGCGGGCGATGGACGTCAAGCTTCCGGAAGGCGTAACCGCACAGCTCCGTTCGGACGGCGAGCATGATTATGTATTCCTGCTGAATTTCTCCGGCAAGGAAGCGTCCGTGGTTCTGGATGCTCGGGAGTATGTCGAGCTCGAGAGCGGGGAACCGAAAGCCGGAACGATAGATTTGCCTCTTCACGGATCGATAGTATTAAAGCGCGCACGCGCATAATGGGGGATGATCATGAAGGTTACGGGTAGTGTTCGGAAAAAAGCAATTCTATTTCTGATCTTCATATTGGCGGTTCCCAATATGTTTTTTGGGGGAGGTTTGCGGGCTTCCGCGGCGGCCTCCTCGCCGATTCCGGTTACTTTGGTCAACCCGGGCTTCGAAAGCGGAGATCTGACCGGATGGACGGTAACGGATTCGACGTATGGGGGAGTAAAGGCCCAAGACGTTTATGCAGGAACCTATTCCTTTAATTACTGGAACCAAGATCCTTACAAGGTGACGCTCTCGCAAAAAGTAAGCAATCTTACGGACGGCAAATATGAACTTCGGGCTTGGGCCCAAGGAGAGAAAGAAAATGCCGTTCTTAAGCTGTTTGCGGAAAGCGGAAACCGGAATTTCAGCGTTGATATTGTCAATGACGGCTGGGCTCAATGGAAACAGTATTCGGTTACCGACATAGAAGTCGTGAACGGCGAAGTGACGATCGGTTTTTCGGTCGATGCCGGCACTGACGATTTCTGGGGATCCGTCGATGAATTTGAGCTCGTCAAGGCCGACACCAACACCCAGCCTTACGATCCGTCCCAATTTATCAAGGGCGCCGATATTTCCACATTGCAGGCGCTTGAAGATGCGGGCGTCAAGTTTTACGACGAAGGTCAAGAAAAGGGACTTTTAACGATTCTTAAGGATCACGGCGTGAACTACATCCGTTTGCGGTTGTGGAACGAACCTGTCCAGGCGGGGGCCGATCCCCGGCTTGGCGGCTATTATAACGATAAGGCGCACACCGTCGCGATGGCCAAGCGGGTGAAAGACGCCGGATTCAAGCTGCTGCTCGATTTTCACTATTCCGACTTCTGGGCGGATCCGGGCCAACAGGTAAAACCGGCGGCATGGACAAACCTGGACTTCGCGGGCTTGAAGCAGGCGGTTTATGATTACACCTATGAGGTGCTGACCGAACTGGATCATCTGAATGCTTATCCCGATATGGTTCAGGTCGGCAACGAGATCAACAACGGAATGATTTTCCCTGAAGGCTCGACCTCCAATTTCGATAACCTTGCCGAACTTCTGAGCGAGGGAAGCCGGGCGGTTCGCGATACGACGCCGCAGGGACAGGATACGAAAATCATGCTGCACTTGGCGGAAGGCGGCGACAACGGGAAGTTTCGCGCATTCTTTGATGAAGTGAAGAAACGGAACGTCGACTACGATATTATCGGTTTGTCTTATTATCCTTATTGGCACGGCACCTTCCAGGACTTGAAGAGCAACATGAACGACCTGGTTGCGCGTTACGGGAAACAAGTGATTGTGGCCGAAACCGCCTACGCGTACACGTATGACGACGCGGACGGCCACGGGAATATCGTCAGCCCGGCGGAGACGGACCTCGTCGGATTTGCCGCTTCGGTAGAAAATCAGAAGCTGGTGACCGAAACGGTATTCAACACGGTTGCCAGCGTCAACGGGCATAACGGCCTGGGGGCATTTTATTGGGAACCGGCCTGGCTGCAGCAGGTAGGCTGGAAAGCGGGGGAAGGCAACGCCTGGGAAAATCAGGCCATGTTCGATTTTGAGGGCAATGCCTTGGATTCCCTGGATGCGTTCCGGTATGTTCCGGGAAGCATCCCCGACGTCCAGCCGATTCTCGTTTATCCATCCGTAGGGGTGACAGTCTCCAAAGGAGAAACGCCGGAGCTCCCAGCGAAGGTAAACGTCCTTTATAACGAAGGCACGATCAAGCCGGCAAGCGTTGTATGGGACGCGATTCCGGAGGATCGACTCCATCAGCCAGGAAAATTTACGGTGGAAGGAACGGTTACAGGTTATACTCAAAAGGCGAAAATTGAGGTTACGGTACTGAAACACGTCAACTACGCCAAAAATCACGGCTTCGAATCCGGGGATTTGACCGATTGGACATTGACGGGAACGAGCGGGGCCGGTAAAGTCGTTGAAAAAGCGGCCGATGTTCATTCCGGGACCCATGGTTTCAATTACTGGTACGATCAGGATTTTGCTTACGAATTGACCCAGACGGTAACCGGTCTGCCGAACGGAACGTACACGCTTAAAGCCTGGGCATCCGGTCAAGGCGGCGATACGGTTCTGCAATTGTTTGCCAAGGATTCGGCAGGCACCGTTCAAAAGACGGATATGGTAAATACGGGCTGGAATGCCTGGAAGCAATATTCGGTTGAAAATATCAAGGTAACCGACGGCCGGTTGACCATCGGATTCAAGGTGGAGGCGCCTGCCCAAGTTTGGGGTTGGATCGATGATATCGAGCTGATTCAAAACGAGACAGAACCGGCGGAGCCGACAAATCCGACGACGCCAACGAACCCTTCGACCCCATCCGCACCTTCGACTTCGACGCCGTCGACATCGGGAACCGCGGGAACCGGCGGCAAGGATCACGCCAATGCTTCGCAAGAGGTCGTGACCATTACATCCGACCAGCTGAAGCCGGCGGTATCCGGAACGGTAACGGTTAACGTACCGGCAGACGCGAATACAGTGAACGTACCCGGGAAAGTAGTCTCCACCCTGGGCGGAAACGCCCTTGAAGTGACGAACGGCTCCTTATCCATTTCCATCCCTGCCGAACTTCTGAAAAAATGGGGTGAGGACGCAGGGGGCATGAACTCGGCGGGCATACAGGATTGGAGCATTTCCCTGAAATTTGACCGGCAGGCCGAAGAAACCTTCAAACAGGCGCTGAATCGGGTTGCGGTTCAGGATGAATTTACGGATATTAAAATTGCAGGCCCGGTCTATCATTTGAAGCTCTCGATCACTTCCGGAGGAGCGGAGAAAGAGGTAAGCACACTCGAAACTCCGATTACCGTGACCCTGAAGCCAAGCGGGGAAATCGATCAAAACATTGCCGGGATTTACTCTGTTATTCCTGAGGGGAAATTAATTTATGCCGGCGGTCAATGGGTTAGCGGGCAATTCGCATCACCAATTACCCGGTTCGGGCAATACGCTTTGCTTGAAGTCGACAAGCGTTTCGGCGACGTGGCCGATGCGCATTGGGCCAACCAAGCGGTGAGCGGACTCGCGGCCAGACAGATCCTTACGGGGACGGCGTCCGGCGTGTTCGAGCCGGGGCGGGCCGTCACCCGTGCCGAATTTGTCGCCATGCTGGCCCGCGCGTTGAAGCTCGAGTCCAAGGCGGCTTCGGGATTCAAGGATGTGCCGGAGGGGGCATGGTACGCGAATGCCGTGGACGCCGCTTATGAAGCGGGACTCGTCAAGGGCAAGGACGGCATGGCATTCGATCCGAATGCGGCGATATCCCGCCAAGAGATGGCCGTCATGCTGATGAATGCCTATGCATACGCAGGCGGAACGGCATCCGGAAATGCGGCGGCTTCCGGAACTTTTAAGGATGCGGCCGAAATCTCCGATTGGGCGGCGGCAGCCGTAACGTCCGCGCAATCCGCAGGCATGATCCAAGGCAGCGGGGAAGGGCGATTTGCTCCAAAAGCTTCGCTCACCCGGGCCGAAGCGGCTCAGGCGGTTTACCGCTTGCTGAACAAATAATCTTGCAAGAATAAAGAAAAGCCGGCATTTAATGATGCCGGCTTAAATATATTGGGGGAAAATACATATGCTTATGGAAATA
The DNA here is from genome assembly GCF_051307165.1 of Paenibacillus salivarius. Lineage (NCBI taxonomy): Bacteria > Bacillati > Bacillota > Bacilli > Caryophanales > Paenibacillaceae > Paenibacillus > Paenibacillus salivarius. The sequence continues at coordinate 4,734,447 of NZ_CP195592.1, read as the reverse complement.
CACCCTTGGCTCATTTTCGGCATCCTGGTCATTTTTTTCGCCGGGTTTATTCAAGGCGTGACCAGCTTCGGCTTTGCGCTTGTTTCGCTTCCGCTGCTATCCCTTTTTCTTCCGCTCCGGCAGGTGGTTCCGCTGATTGTGATCCTCAGTTTTTTTACGAACATTGCCATCCTGTTGAACAGTTACAAGCACTTGGCGGTCCGGAAAATCGCGCTGCTCGTCTTATCGGGAATCGCAGCGGCTCCGGTCGGTTCGAGCTTGTTGTATTATGTGGATGAAGCGGTGCTGAAAATAGCGGCCGGCGGGCTGATCGTGCTTTTTTCCGCGGTCATGCTTTCGGGAAAAACGTTTCCCGTCCGAAACGAAAAGCTCGGATTTGTAACGGTCGGCCTGACCAGCGGCCTGTTGAACGGGAGCATATCCATGAGCGGACCTCCGGTCGCGTTATTTCTGTCCAACCAGGGTACCGACAAAATGGCCTTTAAAGCAAATCTGACGTTTTACGCCCTCATTTTGAATGCGGTCACCCTAATGAGCTATTTTTATAACGGGGTGTTGGACGGAGCGATAGCGGGTACGTTGCTTTGGGCCATTCCCGCCATGGTTGCCGGGGTACTGCTGGGCATATGGGCCGGGAGCAAGCTGGAGGAGACTTTGTTCAGAAAGCTGGTGCTGGCATTGATTATCGTCTCGGGGAGCTGGACTTTATTGACGACCCTGATCGGGTTATAAAACCAAAGCGTCGGCGGGTTCCCAAAATGCCGTTTGACTTTATTTTTCCCGCTATGATACCTTAGGCTTGAATCAACAGTGAGACTATGCAGTGGGGTGACATTTTGAATCCGATCCTGTTATGGATTTTGTTTATTCTCGTCATTGTCTTGTTTGGCTGGTTGAATCACAAGCAGAGGTATTCCCCAAAAATAAAAACGGCATATCGGGAGCTCACGGATTTGGCGGAGCGTACCCGGGAGGGGCGTGCTGAAGCTTCGGATTTGGCCGTTTGGGAAACCCGGTTGAAGGAGCTTGAAGAGCACCCGAACGAATTCAACAAATTGGATGAAGCGATCGGGCTTCGCGAGGCGTTTGTCCTCTTTTTGGAGAAGCATGTTCCGGAGGACGATCGGCTGGAAAAGCTGCGGGAATCCGCTTCGTTCAGGAAGGATAGCGTCTGGGGCATGAAGATCCGGCGCTGATTTTGACATTGTATCGGCGTCATGCTACGCTGATGCTGGTCTTTAGGCAATTGTTCGGAATTGGATTATATAAAAAGGTGGATGAAAGGTTAGACTCATGAGTAAATTTACAAGCGATTATATTATTACGATGGATGATATCGTTCGGGAAGGGGATCCCATCCTCAGGGTTGTGACGGAACCGGTAAGCATTCCGCCGACAAAGGAAGACCGCGAGGAAATGGCGTCCATGCTGCTTTTTTTAAAAAACAGCCAGGATCCGGAATTGTCCCAAAAGTATAAGCTTCGCGCCGGAGTGGGACTGTCCGCGAACCAGATCGGACTCAACAAGCGGATGTTTGCCGCCCTTTTGACGGATGATCAGGGGAATGACCGGGAAATCGCCCTGTTCAATCCGAAAATCGTCAGCCATTCGGCGGCGATGGTGTATTTGCCGGAGAGCGAGGGATGCCTGTCGGTGGACCGCGTCGTTCAAGGCTTTGTACCTCGTTACGAGAAGGTGCAAATCTCGGCATACGATGCGGAAGGGAAAGAACTGAAACTGCGCTTCAAGGGCTTCGACGCGATCGTGATGCAGCATGAGCTAGATCATTTGAACGGGATCATGTTCTATGACCGGATCAATAAGGAGCATCCGTTCAAGCTTCCTTCGGGAGTTCAAATTTCCAGTTTATATTAAACCGTAAAAATCGAAATTGGAGGAATCATCATGAGTGCCAAGTCTGTATTGAGCCGGATCGACCATACGCTTTTGAAGGCGGATGTGGGAAAAGAAGCGATTCTCAAACTGGCGGCGGAAGCGAAGGAATACGGTTTTGCTTCGGTGTGCGTCAATCCGTACTGGGTGAAAACGGCGGCGGAAGCGCTGAAGGAAGCGCCGGACGTCAAAGTTTGCACCGTTATCGGATTTCCGCTGGGAGCGTCCGCGCCTGAAGTGAAAGCATTGGAAACGGTCCAGGCCATCCGTGACGGAGCGACGGAAGTGGACATGGTCATCAATATCGGCGCATTGAAGGATGGGGACGACGAAGCCGTCGTCCGGGACATGGTCGGCGTCGTGGAGAGCGCGTCGGGCAAAGCGCTGGTCAAGGTCATTTTGGAAACCTGCCTCCTAACCGAGGAGGAGATCGTCCGCGCTTGCCGGCTTGCGGTTTCGGCGGGAGTCGATTTCGTCAAAACATCGACCGGGTTTTCCACGGGCGGCGCAACGGTTGAAGCGGTCGCGTTGATGGCGAAAACGGTCGGACCCGGCATCGGAGTCAAGGCGTCCGGCGGCGTTCGCAGCCTTGCCGACGCGGAAGCGATGATGGCGGCCGGAGCGACCCGGCTCGGCACGAGCGCCGGCGTGGCCATCGCTCAAGGACTGAGCAGCAGAAGCGACTATTAAGGACTGAACAGCAAGAGCGGAAAGACCTGGCCGATGGCCGGGTCTATTTTTGTGGTAATGTCTCCTCCGATGCGGGATCGGATCAGTTCAACCAGGTGCCCCGGCAATCTAGACACACCGCACACCGCACACCGCATTACACTCCGCATATTGCACACCACACACACACAGAACACCGCGCACCACAGGCACCACGCACCGCATTACACTCCGCATATGGCACACCGCACACGATACACCGCACACGATACACCACCTACTGCGCACCGCACACCGTACACCGCACACCGTACACCGCACACCGTACACCGCACACCGTACACCGCACACCGTACACCGCACACTATACACCATACACCCCAGCGCCGACTCCTCGGCACTAAGCCCCCAACATCCCAATCCCACACCTTTTACCACTTTCCTACGCAGCAGATGTTGCACTTTATACAACATTTTGGGCCCAAATAAGCGCTCTGTAAGATAATGTTGTATATTTTACAGTTTTCTCCGTCCATTTCCGGCATTTTTACCGTTTTCCGTTTAAAATACTGTATAAAATGCAACATTGGGCCAATAAGGTAGCCTTTAGAAGGGAAATTGTTGTATAAAATGCAACATAGGCGGTTGATCCGGCAACATGCCGGCGTGATGAAATCGGCAAATCGAATCGACCGTAGTTGATGGGGAGCCCCATAACCACTTTCCTCCTCCATATTTTTGAATTTTTCCGCAAGTTCAACTTTTTTCGCCTCCCTTCCGTTACAGGTACAGATACGAACCGCGCGGAGTTATCGAAAATATCGACAGGGAATGAGGATGTTTATGATACAGATCAACCAATTATCCAAAAAGTACCGGCGTGGAGGGTGGGCACTAAAGGACGTCACCCTGACGCTGAATGAAGGCATGGTGGGCTTGCTCGGCCCGAACGGGGCGGGAAAGTCGTCTTTGATGCGCATCCTGGCGACGCTGGTCGCTCCGACATCGGGTGAGGCGACGATTAACGGAATCCCCTTGCATAAAGCCGAGGACATCCGGGAAATGATCGGTTACCTGCCCCAGCAGTTTCAGGTATATCCGGGGCTGACGGGCGCGGAATATTTGGACTATGTCGGGGCGATGAAGGGGATGAACGACCCGAAACGGCGGAAGGCGGAAATCGGCCGGCTGCTCGAAGAGGTCAATTTGCAGGATCAGGCCGGTAAAAAAGTGAAGGCATACTCGGGAGGCATGAAGCGCCGCCTCGGCATCGCCCAGGCGCTGCTCGGCTCCCCGCAGGTGCTGATCGTCGACGAGCCGACGGCCGGCCTTGATCCGGAGGAACGCGTCCGGTTCCGCAATCTGCTGACCCGGTTCAGTCTGGGCCGGATCGTGCTTCTATCGACCCACATTGTGGGGGATATCGAGAGCAACTGCCGCCAAATCGCCGTGCTCGACCGCGGCCGCGTCAAAATGTCGGGCGATTTGGCCGAGCTTAGGGATTTCGGGCAGGGCCAAGTGTGGGAGGGCATCGTGGGCGAGGATCAGTTTGCCCGGTTGGATCCGATGTCCGTGGTATCCACGCGGCGCACGGAACAGGGATTACTATGCCGCGTTATCGGCGACGCGCCACCGGCCGGTTCGGACGCCGTTCAGGTCCGGCCGACGCTGGAGGACGGCTATCTGGCCTTGCTGAGGAGCGGAGATAAGGCGGGTGCATTCCAGTGATCATGAAATGGATGTGCCAACTGCGTTTCGAGCTCAGAATGATTTTTCGCAATCCCTGGCTGCTTGCCTTGCCGGTACTGTTTGCGGTCCTGAATATTTGGAATATCGGGGGAGTAGACGCTGAACGGAATCTTTTCGCCGAGGCCTATTCATTCCATGCTTTCGTGCAGACCATGACGCTGGGACTTGTCATGCTTCTCGGCATTTTGACGGTACGCCGGGACATCCGCCGTCCTTCCTATGAATGGAGCTCGGTGTTGCCGGTTTCTTTCGGCACGAAAGTGGCTGCAAAGTACCTGGCCGGGTTGCTGTACTTTTCCCTGTTCACACTTGTAGCGGCATCCGTCTTTGCCTGGTTTTCGGGGCAGCGGGGCGTTGAATGGGAGATCACGCGGGAGTATTCTGGCTATTTTGCCTTAACGTATGAAATTTCATATATGGTGACATTGGCTCTCGCCATGCTGCTTGCGATTGCGATTCCGAACCGGGTCGTTTATTTGATCGGATTTTGCGGCTGGATGTTCGGCACGTTTTTTATGGATATTTTCCTAATCGATAAAGCCGGGTTATATCCGCTCCGCACCTTTCATTTAAGCCAATTGTTTCTCATGGGCGGGCAGCCCCGCGATACTTGGGGATTTGACGTCATCGCGGATGAACTGCTGTTCTCCCGCTTGTTCGTGCTGTCCTTTACGTTGCTGCTTCTTGTGGCGGGAGTCACCGTTTTGAACCGGATCCGTCCGACGAAACGAAAAATGGCCGTTTGGACGGCGGGCGCAATGGCCGTTCTGCTTGCGGTTTTGGCTTTTGTGCCTTACGGGCGGATGTGGCAGGAACGTTACGAGGGGTACCAAGCGAAGCTGAACGACCCGACCCTTCAAACGATCGACAAGGTGTCCCCGGATTTAGAAACCGCGAAACGGTTTAGCGTTACAAGTTATGATATCCGCATATCAAAGAAAAAGAACGACAAGCTGGAGATCCTGGCGAAGCTTGCCGTTACGGGAGAGGGCCTAAAAACGGACCAGAAATTGAAGATGACGCTCAACCGCGCCTTCACCGTCCGAAGCATTCTCGTTGCCGACCGGAAAGCGGAATTTACGAGAAAAGGCGACCAACTGCTCATTTCTATCTCCCAACCTGAGACGCCGAAAGCGGAAGAACCGCTGCAGCTTGAAATCCGGTATGACGGAAGCATGGCCGACTATGCGCCGGGATTCTCGGGAGAAGGATCATACTATGCTTTTGCCAAGGGAAGCAGCGTCTTTCTTCCGGGTTATATAGCATGGTATCCCTTGATCGGCTATCAGCCGGTCTATGTCAAGGAGTCGACCGATCGCTCCGGCATCGTACTGGGGTCGGTTTTTTCTCCGCTGGAATCTCGTGCGACCCGGTTTAAATTGAGCGCCGAAGGCTTTGAACAGCCGGTTTATACGAGCTTACCGATATCCGGCGGAGAAGAGGGAACCCAGGTTTTTGAAGGAGAGGCGAAGGATAGCCTGACCTTGTTCGGAGGCAAGTACAAGGAGATGGCCCTGCCTGATTTTCCTGGACGTATAGTGGCAGCTCCCTATTATGTCAAACATGCAAAAAGTATACTGGAGCAGTGGAAATTGCTTTACGGTTATTTTGCGGGATGGGTGGATCATTTTGATCCGGGGCCATGGCAAATCCTGCTTCTTCCGACGGAAGGCTATATTCAATACAACTTCGAAAACCGGGCTTATGTCATGAATTATGACTCCGATTCGGGATATGCGGCCAAAATGGCCATGAACCAAATGCTCCTTGGCAGCCGGAGAGGCGACTATATGGTTGAACATGTTAATGAGGACGTTCGCCTGCAACTGCGCGGATTGATGTGGTACTTGTACTTCCGGGAAGAAAAGGGCTACAGCGACCAGCAGATTATGGAAGGGGCGGGCGACTACTATTTGCTTCAGGAGCTTTATTCCGGGAACAGCGAGAACGATCCGGATCAATTGGGCAAAAGGATGACTGCTCAAGTGGCGAAGGCGATCGATGAAGGCAAGGACGAGCAGGTCAAGGAAGTACTGAATATTTTCTATAAAAAAGGTTTAGAAATCGAGGACACGGCATCGGCAAGCTCGGAAGAGGACAAAATTCCGTATTCGGAATGGGAACGCGAATGGAAGAAGGTGTTTGGCGATGAAAACGGCCATTGAGCAAATCCGTCGCGGGGCGTTTTTTGATTTCAAAGTCCAAAAGCAACCCGTGACATTGCTGGCGTTGGTGTTGTTCGGTATTTTTGTGGTCAGCATGCTGACCGGGGACCCAGCCAGACCGCGAACCGTTTATTATTACTCGGAGATGGGGATGTATCCGATCGTGATCATGCTGACCTTGCTGCTCTTCCAACGTGAAATCGGCGGAGGAAGCATGGAAATGATAGCGACCTACCCCGTTTCTCTCCGGCTGATCGCCGTGCGGAAATGGGTGTTTGCGCTGATTTACGCATCCCTGTTTCATAGCGGTTTGATGGCGGTTTATATCCTCAAATTCGGCGGGATCTCGACGTTGATGTACCCGTGGAACGGAGCGGAAGGCATCAAAAGGAGCACGGGCATCATTCCGCTCTTGCTGCAATCGATGCCGGCGTTCATGCTCCTGGCTTCGGTTACGCTGCTCGGTATGGTATTATTCCGTAAAACGTACGGCGGACTCGCGCTCGGATTTTCGTTATGGACGCTCGACACGGTTAGCGGAGGGGAATGGTTGTCCGGATGGACGCTTTACGCTTCGTTTCTCCCGGAAGGCGCTTCTTTTCCCCTCAACCGGGGAGTGCTGCTTGCGGCGGCCGCCGCGTTTCTGGGCGGCTCGGTTTGGCTGATCGGCCGCAGGGAACGATGGATTATGGAGGAAGAAGAATAAAGATCCATGTTTGACTTATAGAAAGAGAAAGGGGAGAGAAGGAGAACGATGATTTCCGATCAACAGCTGGCGGAGCGCATGGCGCAGGGGGAACAGGAGGCATTCGAATTGCTGGTCACCAGATATCACGGACCGCTGCTTAGCTATATTACCCAGCAGCTCGGCGACCGGGCAAAAGCGGAGGATCTCGTCCAGGAGACGTTTATCCGGCTCATCAGGCATCTGGAGAAGCACGGCGGCCTGGAACAGCTCCGGCCCTGGCTCTATAAGGTGGCGCTTAACCTGTGCCGGGATTACTGGAGGAGCTCCCCTTACCGCTCCGAGAATGCGTCCGCGAATGAGCTGCCGGATGATCCGGATCCCTCTCCCGGCGCTGAAGAATTGATGGAACGTCAGGAGACGGTGGAGCAGATCGCCGAATCGTTGGCCTGGCTCCCCGATGTCCAGCAGGATGTCGTCCGCATGCGATTTTTTCATGATTTGAAACTTCAGGAAATTGCGGAAACGATGGATCTGCCGCTTAGCTCGGTAAAGTCCCATCTGTACGGGGCGCTCAGAAAACTGAAGCGGATTCTTTCGAAACAGGCGGATTATTCCGTTCCTAAGCTTGGAAAAAGATTAAATCATAAACAGGAAAGCGAGGTGCCGCCTCATGAACCCTTCCATTGATAAAGAGTTGGAACAGCTGGAACGGGAGCTGCGTGAACCGCTCAAACAAGCGGTGCAGCCGCCGCCGTCCCCGTCGGAAACCGCCGCGCTGATCGCAGCGCTTCAGCCGGAGTTTAACGCGCTGAAAGCCAAAGCCGCAACCTCCGTGCTTGATTTCAATCCACAGGTGGAGGCTCCATCCCTGCGCAGGCTGCTATGGAGCCAGTTCCGTTTGAACCGCAAGTCCCTGTTCCTGTCGGGAGCCGCCGTTTTTCTGATGCTCATTTTGCTTGTCGATCCGGCGAGGCCTTTCCGGACCGTATTCCTCGGAGAAGCGATCCCGAGCGGACTGTTTCCGGTCATTACCCCGATCATGTTAATCGCGTCCATGTTGTACAGCTACCGTTCCTGGGACCGCGGCATGAGGGCGGTGGAAAGCATCACTCCGTATCCCCCTGCGCTAATCATATACAGCCGCATGCTGATGGTCATCGGCCTGGTGGTCGGCTGGGCGCTGGTCAGCACCGTCATCGTCGGGCTGCGTGTCGAAGCGGCCGGGGAGGCAAACATGCCCTTTATCCCCTTTTTGCTGCAATGGCTGGGAATTTCCATGATCACGGCAGGAGCGGCCATGTACGTCATGTTTCGCAAGGGCATGACGCTGGCCTGCGTTAGCGCGGGAGCGGTTTATGTGCTCTGGTTCGTTTTTGAAGAGCGGGCCCGGATGGAAGGATGGGTGATGTCCGTAAGAACCGCGGTGGATGCACTGATGCTGATTGCGGGAGCGATTTTTTTGCTCCGTTCCTATTACCGCAGCCGTAGCATGAGCGTGGCAAGCGATCTTCGCCGGGGAGGCGGCCGATGATTACGCTGGATCAAGTGCGCCAACCTCTGGGCGGCTTTACCCTGCATATCGGCCGGATGCAAATCCGCCGGGGCTTGACGCTGCTCGTCGGCGCCAACGGAGCCGGCAAGACGACCTTGCTGGAGCTGCTGGCCACGCTCGAAATGCCGAGCAGAGGGACGATTTTGTATCGGCAGCGAAATGCGGCGGAAGACCTGCCGTTGCTGCGCAGCCAGATCGGTTATGTTCCGTCGGAGATTGAACTATATGAGGAAATGACCGTTTACCGTTTCCTGTCTTACCTGGCGGAATTGAAGGGCATGTACCGTCTGGAGCGGATTGACGGCTTGCTTCGCGAATTCAGGCTTGAAGAATTTCGTAAGGTCAAAATCAGACAGCTCTCGCAGGGGGTTCGCCGGCGGATCACCCTCGTCCAGTCTTTACTTGCAGCCCCGCATTATCTGTTCCTGGATGAACCGATGAATGCGATGGACTCTGCGGAACGGAAGATGGCGATCGCTTTCATTACCCGCTATGCCGCCGGAAGAACCGTGGTCGCCGCGGTACATGAACTGAATGAATGGGAGTCCGCCGCCGACCATATCATCTGGCTTGATCAAGGCCAGGTACGCTTTGAAGGGGACAGGGAGCAATGGACCGCGGATCTGCCTTTACAAGTATGGGAAGGGGTCATCTCCGCGGACCAATTCAGCTCTTGTCCGGAGCGGAATTTGATTCTATTCCGGGAACATCCGCAGGGGATCTATATACGACTTGTTGGAGAAAAACGGCCGTTTCCGGGACTTACGGCGGTGGAACCGAATATGGAGGACGCCTATTTTGTGCGCAGACTGGGCCTTATCGCAAGTTCCGCCGGAGTTGAAGTAAGCGGATCCCAGGATTTTTTCTTATAATTCATATAAAATTTATCGGATTTCTATTTTCAAAAGAGGGTTTCTGTGAGAGAATAGGGAAAAAAACAGGAGAGTTTTCTCTCAAACCCCATTTTAAAGGAGGCATTACCCTATGTCCGAAGAACGTCAATACGCTCCTGAAACCCTCGCCATTCATGCGGGGCAAGAAATCGATCCGACCACTTATTCCCGTGCCGTACCGCTGTACCAAACAACTTCCTACGGATTCCGCGATACCGAGCATGCGGCGAATTTGTTCGGCCTCAAGGAATTCGGAAATATTTATTCCCGTATTATGAACCCGACCAACGACGTGTTCGAAAAACGCGTTGCCGCGCTGGAAGGCGGCGTCGGAGCGCTAGCTACGGCTTCCGGACAAGCGGCGATCACGTTCTCCATCCTGAATATCGCCGGTGCGGGAGATGAAATCGTGTCTTCCTCGACCTTGTATGGCGGAACCTATAATTTGTTTGCGATCACGCTGCCCAAGTTGGGCATTAAAGTTAAATTCGTCGATGCATCCGATCCCGAGAATTTCCGGGCGGCAATCACCGACAAAACGAAAGCGCTGTATGCCGAAACCTTGGGTAATCCTAAGGGAGACGTTCTCGACATTGAGGCGGTTGCCGCCATTGCGCATGAGAACGGGCTTCCGTTAATCGTGGACAATACGTTTCCGAGCCCTTATCTCCTTCGCCCGATCGATTTCGGCGCGGATATCGTCGTTCACTCCGCAACCAAATTTATCGGTGGACACGGGACATCCATCGGCGGAATCATCGTCGACGGTGGGAAATTCGATTGGAAGGCGAGCGGCAAATTCCCGGGCCTGACCGAGCCCGATCCGAGCTATCACGGCGTGGTCTACACCGATGCGGTGGGACCGCTCGCTTACATCATCAAAGCGCGCGTCCAACTGCAACGGGACATGGGAGCATCGCTTTCGCCGTTTAACGCCTGGTTGCTGCTGCAAGGCCTGGAGACGCTGCACCTTCGGGTGGAACGCCATAGCCAAAACGCATTGAAGGTCGCCCAATATCTCGAAAACCACAAAGATGTCGAGTGGGTCAGCTACGCGGGTCTTCCGAGTCATGAATCGTATGAGCTCGCGAAAAAATATTTGCCGAAAGGACAGGGGGCTATCCTTACTTTCGGGATCAAGGGCGGAATCGAAGCCGGCCGCAAGCTGATCGAGAACGTGAAGCTATTCTCGCATCTGGCCAATGTTGGAGACTCGAAGTCTCTAATTATTCATCCGGCCAGTACGACGCACCAACAGCTTACTGAAGAAGAGCAATTTGCTGCCGGCGTGAATCCGGAGCTCATTCGCCTCTCCGTGGGCACCGAGTCCATCGATGACATCATTTATGATCTGGAGCAGGCGATTGCCGCCAGCCAGGCTTAATCATCCATTTTATCAATACGGCCTCCAAACGGAATCTTCCGGATGGAGGCTTTTTCATGGTTTGACCCGATTCACGCAAGCATATTTACATTTGCGCGGATTGGGGTTAATATGTATTTAAAGTTGCGCGAGAGCAATATTATTGCATAAATACAAAAATGATTATCGTTCTCAATTACATGCTGCTTCGGGAGGAATCCCGGAGCAGCATGTGCCATTTTTAGGGGGTTAACAATAGTATTCATTCTCAATTGGGAACTGCAAAAAGGAGGAATTTAGAATGGAAGCCAAAGCTATTTACAAGAATTTATCCGTTCCGGCGAAAAAAACCGGACAACCGAAACCGGGACCTCGCCGGGGCAAGTCCCTGCTTGGTTTACTACGGCACCGGGAAATGCTGCTCGCGATCGGCAGCGGTGTGCTTATGCTCGCCGCTTGGGGAGTGGGAACATGGTCCGGGACGCTGTCGGTCATTTTGTACATCGCCGCCTACGGTACGGGCGGTTTTATCAAAGCCCGAGAAGGGCTGCAGACGCTGGTCAAAGACCGGGACCTGGACGTCAATTTGCTGATGATCGCGGCGGCGGTTGGCGCTGCGTCGATCGGCTACTGGAATGAAGGAGCTATGCTGATCTTCATTTTTGCGCTCAGCGGTGCGCTGGAATCGTTCGCGAGCGAACGCAGCCGAAAGGATATTTCGGCGCTGGCGGCGCTTAAACCCGAGACGGCCATAAAGGTGGACGGAGACGGAATGAGAACGGTGGCGGCCTGCGAACTGGTTATTGGCGATCTGGTGCTCGTCAGACCCGGCGAGGTCATTCCGGTAGACGGCCTGGTAAGCAGCGGCGGCTCGGCAGTCAATCAGGCGGCGATTACGGGTGAATCGATCCCTGTGGACAAAGGGGCCGGTGATGAGGTGTTCGCGGGCACCCTGAACGGGGAAGGGGCGCTATATATTGAAGTCACCCGCCCTTCGGAAGGTACCCTATTCGCCAAAATCATCGCGCTGGTCGAACAGGCCGAAAATGAAGCGCCGCAAACCCAGCGGTTTATAAAGCGTCTCGAAGGCCATTACGCCAAAGGCGTGGTGGCGGTAACGGCAGCTCTGCTTGTCTTCGCCCCGCTTTTGCTGGGATGGACCTGGGGGCAAACCTTTTATAAAGCCTGCGTCTTTCTGGTCGTTGCCTCGCCTTGCGCGCTTGTCTCTTCCGTGATGCCGGCCATGCTGTCGGCAATGTCGCGCAGCGCCCGGAAAGGCGTACTGTTTAAGGGTGCAGCCTATATGGATCTGCTGGCCGGAACGAAAGTGATCGCTTTCGACAAAACGGGAACATTGACGTTGGGAATCCCCGTCGTGACGGAGCTGGTCGTGGCCGATGGCTGGGATCGCAATCATGTGCTCGCGGCTTGCGCTTCGGCGGAACGGTTGTCGGAACATCCGCTGGCCCGGGCGATTGTACGAAAGGCCGAGGAGGAGGGACAGCAGCTGTTCGAAGCGGAGGAGTTGACGGCCGAGCCCGGACGGGGGATCGAGGCGACCATTCGCGGAGTCCGGTGGCGGATCGGCAAGGCCGGCCGTCTTGATCCGGAGGTGCCGGCAAAGCTGCGCGAAGCGATCCAAAGTCTGTCGGACGCTGGAAATACCGTTTCCATCATACAGTGTGAAGGAGAATATGCGGGCGTGATTGCGTTCCGCGACCGGATCAGGCCGGAAGCCGGACAGGCGATTGACCGGCTGCACAAGTTCGGCATTAAAGCGGCCATGCTGACGGGAGACCACGGAGAGACGGCCAGAGCGGTAGCTAAAGAGGCGGGCATCGATCTCGTATACGGCGATTTGCTGCCGGAAGACAAGGTCAGGCTCGTGGGCGAATTGCGTGCAGGATACGGTCATGCGGTCATGGTCGGCGATGGAGTGAATGACGCCCCGGCGCTGGCCGGCGCCACCGTCGGCATCGCTATGGGAGACGGCGGCAGCGGAGCCGCTCTGGAGGTAGCGGATGTCGTTCTTATGAATGATAATTTGGAAAGGATCGCCGACACCGTCTCCCTGGCCGTCCGGGCAAGAAGGATCGTAAAGCAGAATCTGGTGTTTGCGGGTGCCGTCATCCTACTCTTGATCATCGGCAACTTCATTCAGGAGCTTCCGCTTCCGCTCGGGGTGATCGGTCATGAAGGCAGCACCATCCTCGTTATTTTGAATGGATTGCGCCTGCTGCGATAAACCGGTTCATCATTCCTTCATCCAAACTTCACGTAACCTTTCCGGTACGCTTGTTGACAGGGGAGAGCTCAATCCACATAATTAAATTCATAAACTAGTTTCTGGTAAGCAGCTCTTATAAGGAGGATCATATATAATGTACAAGTCGATTATTATAGGAACCGGCCCCGCCGGATTGACCGCGGCCATTTATCTTGCACGGGCCAATCTCAAACCGCTCGTGATCGAAGGGCCTCAGCCGGGAGGACAGCTTACGACGACGACGGAAGTGGAAAATTTCCCAGGCTTCCCGGATGGAATCATGGGACCTGAATTGATGGATAATATGCGTAAACAGGCCGAACGCTTCGGTGCCGAATTCCGCACAGGCTGGGTAAATAGCGTGGATATGAGTTCCCGTCCGTTCAAGCTTCAAGTGGAAGGGCTCGGGGAATTGGTAACGGAGACGCTCGTTCTGTCGACGGGTGCGACCGCGAAATATTTGGGGATTCCCGGTGAAACCGAAAACGTCGGACGCGGCGTAAGCACGTGTGCGACATGCGACGGATTTTTCTTCCGCGGCAAGGAAATCATCGTGGTGGGCGGCGGAGACTCCGCCTTGGAAGAAGCGGGCTTCCTGACGCGGTTTGCGTCCAAAGTAACGCTGGTGCACCGCCGGGACGAACTGCGGGCTTCCAAGATCATGCAGGACCGCGTACGCGGCAATGAAAAAGTGGAGTGGGCGTTAAACCGCACGCCGTTGGAGGTTATCACCAACGAAACGAGCGTGACCGGTCTGAAGGTACTCAACAATGCGACCGGCGAAGAAGAGATCATTCCGGCTTCCGGCGTATTCGTAGCGATCGGCCATCATCCGAACACCGGGTTCCTCGGGGGACAGATCGATACCGACGAGAACGGATATATTATCGTCAAACCGGGCACTTCCGAAACCAACGTACCGGGCGTATTCGCCTGCGGCGACGTTCAGGATACGCGTTACCGTCAAGCGATTACCGCTGCGGGCAGCGGTTGCATGGCCGCCATCGATTGCGAAAAATATATCGAGAGCCTGGAGCACGAAGCTTCGGTTGCAGTCGCTAAATAACAAAGGAGTTTCACACATCATGAACGACATCATCGTCTACACAAAAAATAATTGTCCTCATTGCCTTCAAGTCAAAAACTTTTTGAACGAAAAGGGCGTTTCTTTCGAAGAGCGAAATACGGATGAAAACGACGAATTCGCCAAGCAGGTATGGGAGATGGGGCTTCGGGCGGTTCCGGTTACTTTGATCGGGGACGTGCGCATTCTCGGCATGAACAAAGCCCAGCTTGAAACGGTATTTGCGGAACAAGCACATTAAATATCAACTTAAAAAGGCCTCGCCGTCCGGCGAGGCCTTTTCTCATGAAATAAAAAATCCTGCAATAAACTGAAAAACGAAATACCCGACAATTCCGCCGCCGATCAGGCCGAACCCCGCTTTTTTTCTCCCCTGGAACAAACGCATGATGCCGAGACTTACGAGTGGAGCGATAATGAGCAGAAAGAACATGACGGTAACGAACAATTCAAGAGAAACATCTGAGAGATTGACGATTGTCATAACTTTTGACCGCTCTCCGTTCTGAACAGGTTTAAATGCACAATGATTTATATCACAACATTATGGGTTTTATTATATCAAAGACGTTTCGACAAAACTAGAAGGCCTTTGCGGGACAGCCTGTGCTACAATGAGCATAAAAGCACCGGATTCACCTTGTTTCAACCGGGATGATTCGCAATTTCTCTGGAAGGGGAGTTATGAGGACCATGGGACATAGCTTGCCAATACGCTGGGCGGCGGCAGGGCTGCTGGGAGTCTTGCTGATGGGCGCGGTTCCGGCCGACTGGAATTCGGTTCCGGTCATTGCGGCCACGGATTCCGCCTATGTAACGACCGCTGAGGAACTGCAGGCAAAGATGGCGGCAGGACTGAAATCGCGTAAAACCTCAATGATTGTGAAATACAAGGGACCGACCAAAAATCTGGAGACCATGTTGAAAAAGGCGATTGACGGGGCGCTGGATAGCGATCCGTATACCAAATATGTCGTGGACAGATATTCTTTTACCTGGAGGGGAACGAGCGGTACGGCCAAGATTAACCTTAACGTCACTTACCGGGAGACCGCCGAAGAGTCCGCCTATGTCGATGAACGGGTTGCCGAGATTTTGAAGGATATTATTTACCTCGGCATGAACGATCACCAGAAAATTAAAGCGATTCACGACTATGTGGTTCAAAACCTCAAATATGATACGGACTTGCAAAAATATACAGCCTACGAAGGCCTGCGGACAGGAGAGGCGGTTTGTCAGGGGTATACGTTAATGACCTACAAATTGCTGCAGGGGGCCGGATTCGACAGCCGGATCGTGGAGGGAACGGCAGGCGGCCAGCTTCATGCCTGGAACCTCGTTGAGCTTGAAAAAAGGTGGTATCATATCGATACCACCTGGGATGACCCGCTCTCGGCCGGCCCGCTGCAAGTCAGTTATGAATATTACATGCTTACGGATGCACAGATGCGCAAGGATCATCGCTGGACCCTGAAATACCCGGCGGCCACGACGCTTTATCGCGATGTGCTGGGCAAGCTGGCCGACAGCGGGAAAGCCGAGGCGGCGAACTATAAAAAATTGCAGGAGCAGCTCGGCTTCGGCCTGTACGATCCGGCTGCGGCGGTGGCCACGGCGGCGGAACTGCAAGGCCAGGTGAAGCAAGCCATAAGCCGCGGCGGCCTTACCGTTACGGTCAGATACTCGGGGACCGAGCGCAGCCTGCTCGAGGATTTGTCCAGCCTTTACGATTTATCCATCGAAAATGTGAAATATCTGTCCGAGCCGCTGGAGGATACCGGAGACCTGCGGGTTGAAATCCACTGGGAAAACGGTAAAAAATAAATTTTTCAGCTTTGCAGCCCGGAGCTGCGTTTAGCGGCCTTTTATTCCATCGGACGTCCCGGCGTGTCGAGGTCGCATTCCTGAAGCGGAATGACCTTCGTGCGTTTTACCCATTTGTACCCGAGCCAGACGACCAGGAATAACGGGATACTGATATAGGACACGACAACGCCATACCAATCGATTTGGTCGCCTGAAAAGGCGGCCAAATTTTGTCCCAAAATCACGACGAAGCAGAGAACGAAGGCAAAAATCGGCCCGAACGGAAACCATCTTGCTTTATACGGCAAATCGTTAAGATCGCGTCCCTGCGCGACGTAAGCGCGGCGGAAACGGTAATGGCTGACCGCGATGCCGAGCCAGGTAATAAATCCGCACATGCCCGAGGCGTTAAGCAGCCAATTGTATACGACGCCGTCGCCGAAGAGGGAGGCGAAAAAGGCAACCATCCCGATCATGCCGGTGACGATCAAAGCGTTGAGCGGCAGGCCCCGGCGGCTCAGCTTGGCCAGAAATTTCGGCGCTTTGCCGCGCTTCGCGAGGGAGTAAAGCACCCGCGAGGACGCGTACATGCCCGAATTGCCGGCCGACAGCACGGAGGACAGAATGACGGCATTCATGACGGAAGCGGCGAACGCCATCCCGGCTTTTTCGAACACGAGCGTGAACGGGCTGACGCCGATGCTTTCGAGACCGCTCTCCAGCAGGTTCGGGTTCGTATAAGGAATGATCAGACCGATAACGAAAATCGCCAAAATGTAAAAAATCAGAATGCGCCAGAACACTTGCCGGATCGCCCGAGGGACGTGTTCCCGCGGATTATGGCTCTCACCGGCGGCAACGCCGACCATCTCCGTCCCTTGGAAAGAGAACCCGGCCGCCATAAACACGCCCAAAAACGCGAAGAATCCTCCATGGAACGGAGCGTCTCCAACGGTAAAGTTTTTGAAGCCGATCGCTTCGCCGCCCATAATGCCGAAGATCATCAACACGCCGACGACAAGAAAAATAACGACGACGGCGATTTTGATCATCGCGAACCAATACTCCGATTCCCCGTACCCTTTGACGGAAAGCACATTCAGCCCGAAAATGAGGGCGAGGAACAGGAAGCTCCACAGAAACGATGAGCTATCCGGAAACCAGTATTTGATGATTAGCGTCGCCGCGGACAGCTCCGCCGCGATCGTGATGGCCCAGTTGTACCAGAAGTTCCAGCCCATGGCGAACCCGAGGGAAGGATCGACGAACCGGGAGGCATAGGTTTCGAAAGAGCCCGAATCCGGCATGTATGTGGCCAGCTCGCCCAGGCTCGTCATCAGAAAATAAACCATAATTCCGACGGCCGCATAAGCGAGCAAGGCGCCGCCGGGACCCGCGGATGCGATGGCTCCGCCGCTCGCGAGAAACAGGCCTGTTCCGATGGAGCCGCCGAGGGCGATCATCGTCATATGCCGGGCTTTCAGCCCGGGCCTCAAGGATTGTACTGTACTGATATTTTTTTTGCTCATGATGTAAAAACACTCCTTAAATACGTAACATTTCAAACCAACGATGGGCTTAGGTTGCCCGGATTTCGCCAAACCTCGCATCAACCCAAAAAAGGCCGCGGAAAGGAATCCGCGGCCTATTAAATACCCGTTCATCCCACCACTCACACAAGATAGCTCAACACGGTTTCCCCGGTGAAGGGAAACCGTGACAGTTCTGTCCCTTTCGGAAACAGCCCCAGCATGCCGTACTGAAGCAACAGCGGCAAACTTCGGCGACGGTGCCTTTTCACCGGATTCGCTGGCGGCTTCAAACGCCTCCTCCGGTGTACTCTTCACAATCGCGACCTCTACCTCACCTGAATGATGAGGTTACCATATTCTATTGTCTTTAGAAGAAGTTCCAATAGTCATATTCTGATACATGATCTAATGGACTTACGGTTCCCTAGTATATAGCAAGAAAAGGGGCGGGACAATGTCTAAATATTGACAAATGAAAACGAGGATCAGCCGTTTAAGATCGGTCCCGATTGGCCATTTGCTGCCACACCGTACCTGCGGCTTCTTCCCCGGATTCGATCCGTTCCACGGCCATGCGCGCTTGAAGCCCGACCTCGAATTCGGGGTCGTCGACGGCGGCCTTCAATGCTTCCAGGGCGTCATCCGTGCCGACCTCGTACAGGAAGCGGGCGGCACGCCAGCGCACGAGCTTGCTCGAGTCCGACAGGGCCGCGATCATCGGCTGCGTCGCGGCGGAATCGCCGATGTCGGACAGCGTGTCGCCGGCGGTGCGGCGGACGGCGGCAGAGCTGTCGCGCAGCGCCTCGTACAGCAGTTCCATCGCTTCCGGCGTGCGCATATCGCCGAGATAGACGACCGCGAGGCGGCGGATTTGCATCTGCGGATCGCGGAGAGCGTCCGCGAGCAGCGGAAGGGCCTCGGGGCCGGGCTGCTGCAGCGCCTCTAGACCGGCATAGCGGACATGCCAGTCCGCATGCTGCATATGCTCGCGGACTTCGTCCAGGCTAAGCGTCCGGCGCTGCTCGACAAACTCGGCCTCGCTGCGTCCGTGTGCGATCGCCTGCGTCTTGATCGCCTCAAGCCGCTCCGGCGGGAAAGCCGCCTCGAGCTCTTGCTCCACCTCGCGGGCGATGTCCGCGAGCTCGCCGTACCGCACGCCGTAATCCGTCAGCTTGCGCTCCTTGATAAGCGTGGCGCTGGCGACTTCGGTGACGGCGGACACAAAGCGCTGGGAGAGCGAGATCCGCTCCTCGCGGGCGCCGGACTTCACGCGGATTTGCATCGGAATCCCGCGGAAAAACTGGACGAACACCTGCGCTTCCCCGTACCCGGCAACCTCCTCGCTTTCCGGATCCCAGGCGGATTCCACCCGGTCCTGCCCGAACTGCGCCTGCACCTCGGACAGGATGGCCGCCCAATCGGCCCCTCCTTTACGGTCCAGCGCGATAAAATCGGCGGTATGAAAAATGCTTTTTACCCCCGGTATATCCAGCAGTTGCCGGATCCATGCCGGTGCGGAGCGGGCGTTGTCTTGCGTGTATGTTTTTCGAATCCCCGGCTGGAGCGACTCGTCCAAATGGAGCTTCATCGAATTGGGACTCGGTGTCGGCTCGATAAATACGATTTTCATAAGTTGTTCACATCTCCTTCCGATTACTATTTTACCTCAATTTTTAAAGGAATAAAAAGGAACGCGATCGACACAATAACATTGGAAAACAAATGGAAGGTCGAAGGGGGAGGCGGCTTGTTCAAAAACCAGGAAAAAAAGCTGGTCATCGTCTGCGCGGCCGTTGCCGTCGTGATGCTGTACGCGTTCATTAAAAGCGCGATTCGCTTTATGCGGTACTAATAAAAACCGTCTTGAATGAGGAGCTGAATGGCTGATGTTGTCCTTGGACCCAGTCACCCTGAGCCGGATACTAACGGGGTTGACTTTATTCGTACATATTAATTTCGCTTCGATCGGCGTCGGAATTCCAATCATGATCGCACTATCCGAATGGAGGGGAATCCGGACGAAGGATCCGCACTACACGCTGCTGGCCCGCAGATGGGCCCGCGGTTTCGTCATTACGGTGGCGGTCGGCGTGGTGACGGGGACGGCGATCGGTCTTCAACTCAGCTTGTTATGGCCGACCTTCATGCGCGTCGCCGGACAGGCGATCGCCTTGCCGTTGTTCATGGAGACGTTCGCCTTTTTCATCGAAGCGATCTTTCTCGGAATCTATCTCTACACCTGGGAGAGGTTTAAAAGACCGATGCTGCATCTGCTTTTGTTGATACCGGTAGCTCTCGGCTCTTCGGCCTCGGCGTTTTTCATCACGACGGTGAACGCGTTTATGAATACGCCCCAAGGCTTTACGCTTGAAAACGGCATTTTTACCGATATCCAGCCGCTGGTGGCCATGTTCAACCCGGCTACGCCTACCAAAGTTTCTCACGTGCTGGCTTCCTCCTATACGCTCAGCGCCGGGGTGCTTGCGGGCATCGCCGCATACAGCATGCTGCGGGGGCGAAAGGACGATTATTTCAAAAAGGCCCTGAAGCTGACGGTGACGGCCTCGTTCGTATTCGCGCTGTCCACGGCGATCATCGGCGATTTTTCCGGGAAATTTCTTGCCCGGTATCAGCCGGAGAAGCTGGCGGCGGCGGAATGGCATTTCGAAACGATGAAAAAGGCGCCGCTCATTTACGGGGGAATGCTTGACGAGGAAGGGAACGTCAAATACGCGCTCAAACTGCCTTACGCGCTCAGCATTTTGGCCGGAAGCTCCCCGAATACGGAAGTCATCGGCCTCGAGGAATTCCCGGAGGATGAACGTCCGCCGCTTTTTATTCACTATATGTTCGATTTGAAGGTGACGCTCGGGGTGCTGCTCGTGCTCATTCCTTTTCTGTACGTGTTCCGCCGCCGGCTGCCGTCAAAGCTCAGGGGCAAAGGTTATCCGAAATGGCTGCTGCTCGGCATTTTGGCTCTCGGTCCGCTCGCGGCGGTTGCCATCGAGCTTGGCTGGATGTTTGCCGAATTCGGGCGGCAGCCCTGGATCGTACGCGGGTATATGAAGGTTTCCGAAGCGGCGACGACCTCGGAGCATGTCGGATCCATGCTGGTTTTGTTCGTCTTCCTGTACCTGGTGCTCTGCGCTTCTTGTGTTTTCGTATTGGCCAAGCTATTCCGCAACAAGGATGTCGCCGAGGAGATGCGGGAGCTGGGAATCGCTAAGAAGGAGGAACGAAAATGAGCTACGAGGTTGTCGGGATTACCGTGCTGTGGACCTTCCTGTTCGGATACCTGCTGGTGGCGTCGATCGATTTCGGCGCGGGATTTTTCAGCTACTATAGCGTCATTACGGGCCATGAAAACAAGGTGCATCACATTGTCCAGCGCTATTTGTCCCCGGTCTGGGAAGTGACGAACGTGTTTCTTATTTTTTTCGTGGTGGGGCTGGTCGGTTTTTTTCCGGATTCGGCTTATTATTACGGAACCGCGCTTCTCGTGCCGGGTAGCATTGCAACGGTGCTTCTGGCGCTGCGGGGCGCGTATTATGCATATAATACCTACGGAAGCAGCAAGGAGAACAATAAAATTTATTTGGGGATATACGGAGCCACCGGTCTCTTGATTCCGGCGGCTTTATCGACGGTTTTGGCCATTTCCGAAGGCGGAATTATCCGGGAGTCGGGCGGTAAGGTGGTTCTGGACTGGTTCCAGTTTTTAAGCAATCCGTATACCTGGTCCGTCATCCTGTTGGCGCTCGTCTCCGTGCTTTATATTTCGGCGATGTTCTTGACCTTCTATGCAAGCAAGGCCGCGGACCAGGGAGCGTTCGAGGTGCTGCGCGGATATGCGCTCATGTGGAGCGGTCCTACGATTTTGGCCTGCGTGTTCGCTTTTTTTCAGATCAACCGTCAAAATCCCGAGCATTTCTCGAGAATGCTGGATATCGCCTGGATGTTTATCGCTTCCCTGATTTGTTTTCTTGCAGCGGTGTATTTTATATGGAAAAAGCAGCATTTCGGCTGGTCCTTTATCCTGGTCATGTTTCAGTTCGGATTTGCCTGGTACGGCTACGGGAGATCGCATCTGCCCTATATCCTGTACGACCAGGTCAGCATTTACGAAAGCTTCACGAACGAGACGATGGCGATTGCGCTGATCACGGCTTTTGTGCTCGGCCTGGTTATTTTGATTCCTTCGCTCATTTTGATCTTGCGGCTGTTTCTGTTTGATGCCAAATATGTTCGCGGCGAGTCGCCGAAGAGAGGGTGAGGCAAGATGGAACACTTCCTGATGATGGTTGCCCCTGAGCTGGTGATCATATGCGCGGTCCTGTTTATGTTTGTATACGCCGGACGCTACAATAATCCCGCGGATTAGCCGAAAGTGGCATCTGCCGCCCGAAAGCATTACAATAATAAGCAAATATTTTTCGAAAACCATAGGATGAAGATGTAGTGGACCGGAAGTGAAAGGAGGGGATACTCGGTATGCCGAGAACACGGTACAGCAATATGGATAATGTCAACACCGACAAGACTTTGAAGCAATTCAGGCAATGGAGGGAAGAACGCCGGAGAAAAAAGAAGGATTATTCTTATGTGATCCCGAATTCGCCGCCACAGCTCGATTATTTGATGACGAACCGGGAGGAAGTATCGCTAACTTGGATCGGGCATTCCACCTTTCTGATCCAGTATGAGGGGCTGAACATCGTCACCGACCCGGTATGGGCCTCGCGGATGGGGTTCCAGCGGCGGCTTGGCCAGCCCGGCGTGCCGATCGGCGACGTTCCGCAGGTCGATGTCATCCTTATTTCTCACTCACATTACGATCATATGCACGTATCGTCCATCCGCCGGTTATACGGTGACGGAACTCAAATCATCGTTCCGGTGGGCTTGTCGCGAAAGTTGATCCGTAAAGGATTTCAACGAACGACAGAGATGCATTGGTGGGAGAGCATGCGCATCGGGGATGCGAAAATCACGTTCGTGCCGACCCAGCATTGGACGCGCCGCACGCCGTTCGATACGAACACCTCCCACTGGGGAGGCTTTGTTCTCGAACCGGCGGAAGCATCGCGGGAGGCGGGGAAACCGCGATCCCAGGTTGTGTATTTCGCGGGGGACAGCGGATATTTTCGCGGCTTTGCCGAAATCGGCGAGCGATTCGACATCGACGTGGCGCTCCTGCCGATCGGCGCTTACGAGCCGGAGTGGTTTATGACGAGCCAGCATACGACGCCGGAAGAGGCGCTTCAGGCTTTCGTCGACGTCAAGGCCAAGCTGATGGTGCCGATGCACTACGGCACGTTCCGCCTGGCGGATGACACGGCGCGGGAAGCGCTGGACCGCCTGGAGGCGGACCGGAAGAAGCGCGGCATCAGCGAATCGGCGATCCGGGTGCTGATGCACGGGGAGACGCTGCGGTTTCCGGAGGCGTAAGCGGGAGGCTGTCCCGGTTGACGCGGCGGTTTCCGCAGGCGTAAGCGGAAGATTGCCCTGGTTGGCGCCCTTGCGGAAGGTTGAATCGCCGTAAGCGGTTTGCCGGATGGACGGACGGACTGATGGACTGATGGACTGATGGACGGATGGACTGATGGACTGATGGACGTTGGGCGGGGCCTTCCATAATTGGAGATTTTGGGATTACGAGCAGCGTTCGCGAATTAACCGGAAAATCTCCCGCTATTTTTGCATAACCCAGTTTTATATCGAAATTAAAAGGAAAACCTCCTGCTATTTTCTCGAAAAAGGCTGTCAACCGCCGACTTCGCGATCATTAGCGGGAGGTTTTCCCGTTATTTTCCCAAAAGGCCGGTGAACGGATGGTTTAGGGGGAGAAAATCCGGTTATTTTTCTTTTTTACGGTAAAATGGCCAATTCTCTCTCCCGAACAACCATTTCCGGGAGCATATCTAATCAAGATATGCTATAATATTGACCCAGTAGGTGTGATAACTCATAAAGGATGGGATTATTTCAATGATCAGTACAAACGGTGTGACGCTCCGCTACGGAAAACGGGCACTTTTCGAAGATGTAAATATAAAGTTTACGCCCGGGAACTGCTACGGCTTGATCGGTGCCAACGGAGCGGGAAAATCGACGTTCCTGAAAATTTTGTCCGGCGAGATCGAACCGAACCAGGGCGAAGTCAGCATGACGCCGGGCGAGCGCCTGGCCGTGCTGAAGCAGAACCATTACGAGTATGACGAATACCAGGTTCTGGAGACCGTCATCATGGGCCATGCCCGTCTTTATTCGATCATGAAGGAGAAGGACGCGCTTTACGCCAAAGCCGATTTCTCCGAAGAGGACGGCATGCGCGCAGGCGAGCTGGAAGGCGAGTTTGCGGAACTGAACGGCTGGGATGCCGAGCCGGACGCTGCCGCGCTTCTGATCGGCCTCGGCATTCCGCGCGATCTGCATGACAAGAAAATGGCGGAGCTGAGCGGCAACGAGAAAGTCCGCGTGCTCTTGGCTCAAGCGCTGTTCGGGCGTCCGAACAATCTGCTGCTTGACGAACCTACGAACCACTTGGACCTGGAATCGATCCAATGGCTCGAGAACTTCCTCATGGATTATGAGGGCACCGTTATCGTCGTATCCCACGACCGTCACTTCCTGAACAAGGTGTGTACGCACATCGCGGATATCGATTTCGGCAAAATCCAAATGTACGTCGGCAACTACGACTTCTGGTACGAGTCCAGCCAATTGGCGCTGCAAATGCAGCGGGACGCGAACAAGAAGAAGGAAGAGAAGATCAAGGAGCTGCAAGCCTTTATTCAGCGCTTCTCGGCCAACGCTTCCAAATCGAAGCAGGCGACATCCCGTAAGAAACAGCTCGACAAAATCACGCTGGACGACATCCGTCCTTCGAACCGGAAGTATCCGTTCCTGCATTTCAAGGCGGACCGTGAAGCCGGCAAGCAGCTGCTTACCGTCGACGGCCTGACCAAGACCTTGGAAGGCGAGAAGGTGCTGGATAACCTGAACTTTGTCGTGAACAAAGGCGATAAAATCGCGTTGGTCGGTCCGAATTCCTTACCGAAAACGACGCTGTTCCAGGTTCTCATGGGCGAGCTTGAGGCGGACGGCGGCGAATACAGCTGGGGCGTAACGACCTCGCAGGCTTATTTCCCGAAAGACAACTCGAGTTATTTTGACGGCGTGGAACTCAATCTGGTCGATTGGCTTCGCCAATATTCGAACGATCAGGACGAGACGTTCCTGCGCGGCTTCCTGGGCCGGATGCTGTTCTCCGGAGAAGAGGCGCTCAAGAAGGCGAGCGTACTGTCCGGGGGCGAGAAGGTCCGCTGCATGCTGGCCAAAATGATGCTGAACGGCGCCAACGTGCTGCTGTTCGATGAGCCGACGAACCACTTGGACTTGGAATCGATCACGGCGCTCAACAACGGGTTGATCGATTTTGACGGAACGATTCTGTTTACGTCCCATGACCATCAGTTTATCCAAACGATCGCGAACCGCATCATCGAGATTACGCCGAACGGCATTATCGATCGCGTCATGACTTATGATGAATATCTGGAGAGCGAAGAGATTCAAAACCTGCGCAAGAGCATGTATCCGGAGGAAGCTTGATGACCGGGTTATGCCGGCGATATGAAGTATAACGAATAGATAGGCCGTCCGTTTGCGGGACTCCCGCGGCGGGCGGTCTTTTTTTATGTCATCCGGCCTTTGCCCAAATCCGATTGAAATGTATCAAATTTTATTGGTTTGTGCGCTACTTGCCCTTTTTTTCCTCGAATATAATGAATGGCAGCGGGGATATCCGCCTGACAAATCTATTTATTCCCAAACGAAAGGAGGAAGGCGGCCTTTTGGTGGAAGCGTTTTCAAATTTGTGGATAAAAAAGAGGAGAGGATGACGTTTCAATCATGTTTATGCAAAAAATCAAGCATTCCATGGCCATCATCGTCAGCATCGCAATGGTTTTCGGTCTTTATGCCAATGCCCGTCTTTCCTCTGCGGCCGCGGCCGAAGAAGGACCAAGAAATTTGAACATCATCGAGGGCTCCTTGCAATTCAACAGCGTCAAGTTATCGTGGGAGGGTTCCCCGGAAGTTCATGTATGGGATGAAAACGGAAGTATTAACGGGGGATACCTCAACATCTGGAACCCCGACCTGGGGGTCAAACCGGAGACGACATACCGGATTTATCTCACGGACCTCAACAATCGTTCGCTGAAAAGCAATGTCATCGAATTCACGACCCCGGCGTACGACCCGGACCAACTGCCAAAACCGCCTTTGACGCCCCCGCACCATGTTACGGTGACCGAGGTAACGTATTCGTCGGTGACCGTGAACTGGTCCGGTCCTGAAGCGCCCGCGTTTGCCGCTTACGTCAACGGGGCGTGGAAACAGGATATTTGGGACGGCTCCAATACTTTCAAATTTGAGATACCCGAAGAAGAAACGGTAACGGGGGCCGTTTACGACATTCTGATCCGGACTTTTGACCCCGGCGCGTCGCCGAATGTCTCCGCGGACAGCCATGTGATCCAATTGAAATGGGGGGAACTCGAGGCGCCCCGGGATCTTCAGGCCGTATCCGCCACGAGATCCGCAGTCTCGCTCGGATGGTCCCGGGTGGACGGTGCGACCGGCTATGATATTTTCCAAGACGGGACATTTCTCGGAAGCAGCGACTCTAACCGGTTCGTCGCGGAGGGGCTGACGGAAGGGAAGCCTTATACCTTCACGGTCATCGCCAAAAACGGCGCCTGGGACGATTCCCCGGCGAGCGAAAGCCTGACCGTGGTGCCCGGAGCCGATTATAATATCGTATCTTACTATACTTCCTGGTCCCGGTCGGCGGACGGCCGAAACTACAAGCCCGAGGATATTGATCCCGGTAAAATCACCCACATCCAATATGCTTTTGCCGATCTTTGCTGGAACGGAAAAACATCCAAAGGCGCGGATTGTCAAAAGCCGGGTATCCCTCTTCACGAAGAATACAAATTTAACGGTGAAATCGTGCTTGGGGATACGGAAGCCGATTTAATAAATTTTGAAGCTTTCCGAAGAGTCAAGGCCGATCATCCGGGGCTGAAGCTGATTCTTTCCGTGGGCGGCTGGAGCTGGTCCGACAATTTCTCCAATATGGCGGCCACCGAGCAGACCCGGCTTGCCTTTGCCAACTCGGTCGTCGAGTTTATCCGGGAATTCGGTCTGGACGGTATCGACATCGACTGGGAGTACCCCGTCGCCGGAGGAGAGGAAGGCAACTCGAACAGTCCCGACGACAAGCATAACTTCGGCCTGCTGATGAAGGCCGTCCGGGAAGCGCTGGACACCGCGGGGGCGAAGGACGGAAGGTACTATCTTTTGACGATCGCATCGAAGGAGTCCGACGATTTTATCGAAAATGCGGACCTGGCGAATTCCGTCCGGTACCTCGATTTCGTCAGCGTGATGACTTACGATTACAGCGGCGCTTGGGATCCTCTTGCCCATCACAACTCCCCGCTGTTCCAAGATCCGAACCATCCGGAAGCCAGCGCCGCCCGCAACAATGTGCAGGGTTCGCTCCGGTCCAATTTGAACGCGGGAATACCGGGATACAAATTGAACCTCGGGGTTCCGTTTTACGGAAAAGGCTGGCTCAATGTGACCGATGGCGGTCAGTACGGCACGAGCCAGGGACGCGATCTAGGGGGAGGTATTTTCGGTACATGGGAAAATTACACGTTTGATTATCAGGACCTGGAAAAAAACTATGTGGATAAAAACGGCTTCAAGCGGTACTGGAACGAGTATTCCAAAGTACCTTACCTATACAACGAAGAAACCGGAGATTTTATCACCTACAATGACCGGGAAAGCATGGTATACACCGCGTCCCTCGTAAGATCGCTGGATCTTGGCGGAATCATGAGCTGGGAGCTGCACGGGGACCGTACGTTAACGCTCTCGAACCAACTGGAACGCGATTTGCCGGCCCATGGACAACCGAATGCGGACAGACTGGCGGCACCCGCGAATGCGGCGGTAAGTTCCCAAACCGCGAGCAGCATCGGGCTGATATGGGACCCGGTACCGGAAGCCACCGGTTACGAGGTGTTCGTCGATCATGTATTTTCGGGATATACGGCGGAACCCCGGTTTACGGTGAAGGGATTGGCCGCCGACACGGCCTATCAGATTCAATTGCTCGCGGTTCAAAAAAATGAAGAGGGCCAAGCGACGATGGTATCCGATTTCAGCACGGCTGTCAGTGCCCGAACCGGGAAGGTGTCGAGCCCGACGAACCCATCTCCGTCAACGCCTTCGCCATCGAACCCTTCGCCATCGAACCCGGCACCGGCAACTCCGGCCCCGCCGGCAAATTCGGGGGATGCCCTCCGGTTGAAGCCTTCGGTCACGAAGGAAGGGGAGATGACGATTGCCAAGCTGGACACCGTGGCAAGTCTTAAAGCGATTCAAGGCTCGGCTCACGGCAAAATCGAAATCGTGATCGACGGCGATTTTAGCAGTCTAAAAGTCATCCTATCGGCCGAAATCGTCAAGGCGATCGCGGCCAAAGGCGAAGGCGCGGAACTGTCCATTGTGACGAACCGGGTGGAATATCGTATTCCTGCCGGAGCGTTGAAGCTTGGCAGCGACGCAGCCGAAGTCATCATCTCGATTTCGGAGCCCGGCAAGGAAACCGTCGATCTGATCGTCAAAGCCGCGGAGAATAAAGGCGGCAAAGTATTGGTGCCTCCGCTTGAATTCAAGATCGAGGTGACGGATTCGGCGAAAGCGGCCAAGGAAGTGAACGATTTCGGCCAAGTGTATGTAAGCAGGTTGTTCAACCTTGGCAAGACGGAGACGGATACCGATCTGGTATCGGGGGTCGTCTATCATTCCGGAACCCGAACGGTTCGGCACGTTCCGACCCTATTTACGGTAGGCGAAGACGGAACGGTGAAAGCGGAATTGAAAAGAACCGGTAACAGTATTTATACCGTCATCCGATCAAGCGTGAGTGATGGAGATTCGAGTCCAGCCTGGGCGCAAAAGGACGTTAAGGTCGCCGCGGCGAAAGGCATAATAGACGGAGCGGGCAACGGCGAACTTGGGGTTAATCGTAAGGTAACCCGGGCCGAATTCGTATCCATGATCGTTAGGGGATTGGGGCTTGACCCGGCAACGGAGCTCAGGGCCTTCAAAGACGTGGACGGCAGCTCGAAGTATGCACTGGAGATTGAAGCGGCTGCCAGCCTCGGGATCATTCAGGGTCGAACAAAGGATACGTTTGACCCGGACGGTCTGGTGACGCGTCAGGAAATGGCGGTCATCCTGAACAAGGCGATGAAAATCGCCGGCGGGGATAGCAGCGCGGATGTTCGCCTGCTTGAGAAATATAAGGATCACGTCCAAGTTGCGGCGTACGCCAAACCATCCTTGGCGCAAATGATCGATAAGCGGATTATGAACGGGGTTTCCGCTTCACGGCTCGACCCTCTGTCCGATGCGACGAAAGCGCAAGCGGTGGTCACCGTCATGAGGATGCTTCGGGGACTGGGATTGGCAGACTAACAAAAACATCCCTCCTGGGGAACGGGCTGCGCGATTCAAAGCAGACGTTCCCGCGGGAGGGATGTTTGTTCGCCGGCCGATGTGACTCCTATGATCCTCCGGTGCGCCGGCGTTGGTTATTCGGTTTTTTGTTGTTCTGGCTTTTTAGAGCTTTGGTTTGCAGATTCGCCGGCGAGCCCGGCTTATTTGCGTTCCGCTGTTGTTCTTTCTTTTGCTGCAGCTTCTGGCGCATCGCTTCGGCCAGGTCAATTTTGCGCGGTTCTTTTTCATTTTGTTCCGTCATCGATATCATCTCCTTATTATAGGCAGTTCAAAAGCCGTCGTCATTCGAACATGCGCTTACAGGTAAAGGGGGCATGCCCCCATTTTAATCGTTTTTAAATGAACGTACAACGGGAATAATGAGCCTGAATCACTTTTGCCTGGTGCAACACTGTTTCTCTGGACTCACACGGTTTGGATTTGCTACGATGATGTAACGACTTTGAAACTACATATTACGTATGGGTGAGATTCTGGAGGTGCGGCTGTTGGATATTTATGACGATATACGAAAGGGAGAGCGTGGAGCCTGGGTCAGCATTGCGGCATATTTGCTGCTGTCGGCTTTCAAGCTGATCAGCGGGTACATCTTTGCTTCCAGCGCGCTTTTGGCGGACGGGTTCAACAATCTCACGGATATCGTGGCTTCGGTCGCCGTTTTGATCGGGCTTAAAATTTCGCAAAAACCGCCGGATTCGGATCACGCATATGGTCATTTCCGGGCGGAGACGATAGCGGCGCTTGTTGCCTCATTCATTATGGCGATGGTAGGGATCCAGGTCATTATCGGCGCGGTCCGTTCGCTTTTTGCGGGGCATCATGCCGAGCCCGATATTTTATCCGCCGGCGTGGCGTTGATTTGCGCGGTCGCCATGGGCGGCGTGTATTGGTACAACCGGAAATTGGCCAAGCAGATCAATAACCAGGCCCTGATGGCGGCAGCCAAAGATAATTTGTCCGATGCTTTGGTCAGTGTGGGAGCCGCGGTAGGCATCATCGGCGCGCAGTTCGGCATTCCCTGGCTTGACGGCGTTGCGGCGATAGCGGTCGGCTTGTTGATCTGCAAGACGGCCTGGGAAATTTTTCGGGATTCCACGCACAATCTGACCGACGGCTTCGATGAGAACGAGCTCAAGGATCTGCGGGGAACGATTGCGAGGATCCACGGCGTTGAAGGAATTAAGGACTTAAAAGCGCGGGTTCACGGCAATCATGTGCTCGTGGATGTCGTCATCGAGGTCGATCCGCAATTGTCCGTAATCGAGAGTCATCATATCAGCGACAGGGTAGAAGAACAAATGCGAAAGATCCGGAATGTCATGCACGTTCATGTACATGTGGAACCGAAGGCGGATGAACTGTAAGCCGGTTAGTTTACGTAAGGGCCATTTTCCTGCATAGGAAAATAGGCCTTTTTTTGCATAGAGAGGTACATAGGCAAATGGTACGAGAAGGATGGCTTAATGTGAGGATCGACGGATTTAGACAAACTTCGACATGGGCTATAATGGGAACAAGTCCAGAGAAAGGAGGAACGCAACAAAAATCACCACTGACACCAAGATCGACAACCAGGAGGTACCATCATGAAACGAAGCATGGCCATCATCGCAATGAGTGCAATTCTACTTACTTCTTATACTTCGCTGCAAGGACAAACGGCGGCAGCCGCCTCGTCTTCACAAAGCTCGGTTTCCGGGCATATCGAAAGCACGGTGAATTTACGCAACAAGCCGTCGCTATCCGGCAGCGTTATTGGTTATGTAAAAAAGGGATCGGATGTAACGGTTATTGAGCGGACAAACGATTATTTCTATAAAATAAAAACTCCCGAAGGAGTTACCGGATATATCAGTGCTTCGCCGCAATACTTAAGCGTTGGCGCAGGGACTTCCGTTGCAAACGGCGGACAAGGCCAGGGAACTTCGGCGGTCGTCAAGTATGGCGTCAATCTCAGAACACAGCCGTCCACTTCCGGAAAAGTGCTCGGCATGCTCTCGAAGGGGACCAAACTCACGATTTTGGAAAAGAGCAACTCTTCCTTTTATAAAGTTGTAACCGAAAACGGAAAAACGGGTTACGTCAGCACATCATCCAAATATTTGGAGATTAACGGTAGTGTGCCTTCATCCGGCGGACCGGTCAACACATCGCCCGCTCCCGCTCCGGAATTGCCGGCATCTCTCCAGGCGAAGGTGGAGAAGGTGATTCAGGCCGGGAAGAAATACCTCGGCACACCGTATGAATACGGTTCGAGCCGCAGTACGACAGCGACGTTCGATTGCTCCGACTTCACGCGCCAGGCTTACAAAGATGCGCTTGGGATCGTCTTGCCTCCGGATTCGCGTCAGCAAGGGACGTATATTCGCAACAACGGTACGGCCGTTTACGACATCGCGAAACTGAAGCGGGGGGATCTGGTCTTTTTTATGAGCTATAAAGGATCGTCGGCTTCGGCTTACGCAGGCAAAGACCCGAATAACGAGCGCATTACCCATGTCGCTATTTATCTTGGCGGAGGAGAATTGTTGCACACTTACTCCAACAGCTCGGGCGGGGTTCATGTCGATAAGCTCGACGGCTCCTGGGTACACCGGTTTCTTTATGGCGGAAGCGTTTTGAAATAAACGGTCACCCGTCACAGAAACGAATCGCTCCGCGGAAAATAATTCGTTATCTTCCGCGGAGCGATTTTGTTTTAACAGCGTGTATTATGGATAAGTAGGTACATATCCCGGCAGATAAATCCATGCTTTTCCGAGCCAAGTGTAAATTTCTACCCAGCTGTCGAGGATTTGTCCGGTCGGATGAACGTCCTGTGGGGCTAACGCGCTTAGTGTTTTACCGTTCGGGCCGTCATAAAAATAAGTGATTTCAGTCAGTCCGATCGGGTTTGGAGCAATGATGACATCACTGGCCTCGACGATCGGTTCCTCGACGACCGGAGCTACCGGATCGGTCACGGGATCCGCCGAAGCGGCGGTGGCGAATGCGGCGGCAAGCACTACGGACGCGGAAAGAGCTGCAATTTTCTTCATGTTTATTTCCTCCCTGTAAAGTATTAGAATGTGTTCGTATACATCTAATAAACAGTCAAGCAAGCCCAGAATCATTTTTTGCAAAAAATACTTGACAAATGATTTGAGAGGAGTGACGGGTGGATGGGAAAACGCAGGCTGGCCCTCGGATTTGTCCTCCTGCTGCTGGTCGTACTGGTAACCGCCGCAGTGCTATATATCAGGCCTTCCGAGCGTCTGGACTTGGACTACACCGAGATCGATTGGGGAGCGAAGGTTCGCGAGATGATCCGGAACGAAAATCCGGAATTAACGATAAACGAGCAAGAGTTCAATCAATTGGCCAAAAAAGGATTAAGCGAACGTATTGCCGAACACGAATTACCCGTGGAGATTAAAGGGGCGAATTTCAATTTGGACGGAAATCGTCTCGAAGCCGATTTGAATGTCTCCTGGGGAGCGATAGAAGCAGCAGTACAAGTAGGATATATTATGGAATTTGTTCCGGAAACGGAGAGGCTCTCGCTGACTCCCGAATCGATGTCCGTACGCGGGATTCGACTCCCTCCCGAACGTTTCGGCTTGGAACCGATCGACATTGATCTCGGCAGCGCTTTGCCGGATATGGTGAAAGTGGAAGGGATGCAGTTTTCGGGAAACGAGATCAAAGCAAAGCTGGCCATCCATTTATCGGGAATTTCCGATTATTTGCGAAACTTTATAAAGTAGGGCACAAAAAAAGAACCCCGCTTCATGCGGGGTTCTTTTTTATGACAGTTCCATCATTTCGTCCGTTGGTCTTAGATGGATTGTTTATAATGATCGTCTTCTGCCCGTAAAGAGCGAGATGACAAACAGGACGAGAAAAATGAAGAACAGTACTTTTGCGATCGATGCCGCGGCCGCCACAATATTGAAAAATCCGAAAATCCCGGCGATCAAAGCCACGACGAGAAAAATCAGAGACCATTTTAACATGGCGATCATCTTCCCTTCATAATTAATTATTGTATAGTGTTATTGAGGAGCCCAGCGAGCGGTGTCGCTTGTAGGTTTCATTAACCCGGGCCTTTTGGCTTGAAACAAAGGCTTTTTCGTCCGTGGCCGGGGCGGCCATCGCCATTGTTTCGGGTCTAATTGCTTAGGGTAACTATGAGATATCGAATGAGATATCGAAGTAAACCGTACAGAAAGAGAGGGAAGCGGTATGATTTGGGAATTGAGCGTGGCACTCATTGCCGTGGCATTTGCGGTACTCGTCGTTTTTCTGATCAAAACCTTGAAAGCTGCCGAAAAATCGCTGGACAAAACGACCCAGACGCTTCAAGAAGTTCAGAAAACGATCGATGAACTAAGCTATGAGGTGAAAAATGTGGTCAGACAGGTCAACGGGATTACGGGGGACCTGCAGCATAAAATGGAACAAATTGATCCGGCCCTGGAAACGGTTAAAAATGTGGGAGATGTGCTGAATGAGGTTACCCTTGCGGCCAAGCAGGTTTCGACGGCGCTGATCGACCGGATTAAAGCTCCGAAAAGCAATAAGCCGTCCGGTGTACAGGCGCCAAAAGCGGTCGTTCACCCGCAAGAAGGAGGACAAACCTTCGCTTCCGTTCATGACGGGGATGCCTCTTCGCATAAACCGTCCCCCGGATGGGTGAAATGGGTGGATATTGCCGCAGGCGTCTGGCAGAAATACCGCTCCTAACGACAAGCGGGTGAGCCGGGGAGCAGGGATCATCGGAAAGGCGGGATAACGGATGATAAACACGCTGCTGTTGCTGTTGGGACTGACAAATCCCTTTGCCGTCGGGATCCAGGATACTTACGGACTGCCTTTGCAGTCCGCATTCCAACCGGCTCTTTGGCTCGCTCCGGTCGAAAGACTCGAAACTTTCGACACGCTGGGCGGAATCTCGCTGGAAGACGATATGGAACGGGTTTTGTCGAAAAAGGGCGAACCTCAGGCTATCGAAAAAGATCGGTATACCGGTTATACCGAGCTTCATTACGGAAAATTAACGGTGGGAATTTATGAAGATTTGGTTTATTACGTGCATATGGACCCGCCTATAAAGCAAGTCACGCTTAATGGAATTGCGGTTCCGCTTGAAGAAACCGGCCTTGCAAAATATGTAGGCGAACCGGATTTTATCGCTGAAGACGGCGATGTATATATTCGGGGATCCGCCGCATTGAAGGTATATAAGGATCCGGGTACGGGTCAAATTACCGGAGTGGATTTATTCGATGACGCGGTATCGTAAATTAATCCATAAGCTTTTATATTTAAAAAGTTTCAATCCCCGAGAACCGGGGTAATAAATACGAGGCAAGGAGGCGGTGTCATGGAAACGAATAACAAAGCTTATGCCAAAATCGTCCAAAACGGGGTTCAGGCCGTTGAAGCCGTAAATGAGCTTCATGCTGCCGGATATACCGCTGAAAATATATTTGTCTTGGCCCACGATCAGGACCGGAGCGGGCGGATCGCGGAAGCGGCGGATGCGCATGAGGTCGGAATCAAGGAAGAAGGTCTCTTTACGGCGATCGCCAACTTGTTCAGATCGCGCGGCGATGAACTTCGGGCGAAGATCGTTTCTTTCGGTTTTACGGAAACCGAGGCCGCTTTCTATGAAAAGGAGCTGGATCTCGGAAGAGTATTGATTATCGCGCGAAGAACGCCTTGATGCGGACTTTTGGGCGCTCTTGGACAATTGAATGATCCGGGGTACATTCAAACATAGATAAGGAATGGGACAAAGACTCCCATTCCTTATCTATGTTTTTGAAACGATTGCAAAACTTGACTGATCACCCGGTATTTTGTCATTTTTTGACGGTGAACTACGCACAAAAAATGTTATCCTATATTAAAAGAAGGATTTCGCCATATTTCACGAGGTTAAGGAGAGTTTTATGAGAATTCTAATCGTTGACGACAATCCGACCAATATCATCATCATTCGGGAAATATTAAAAAAGGAAGATTATCGTGACACCGTTGCGGTATCGTCCGCGCACCAAATGTTTGAGAGGCTGGGAATCGATGCGTCAGGGAAGGCCGCGGAATCGGCGGTGTCCGACATCGATCTGGTTTTGCTGGATATGATGATGCCTGAAATGGACGGAATCGAAGCATGCCGGCATATTCAACAGTATGAAAATTTAAAGGATATCCCGATCATCATGGTTACGGCGGTGGGGGATTCCAAGAAGCTTGCGGAAGCTCTGGACGCAGGCGCGGTTGACTATGTGACGAAGCCGATCAACAAGGTGGAGCTTATGGCCAGGATCCGTCTTGCTTTACGCTTAAAGCAGGAGAAAGACTGGCACAAAGAGCGCGATCAGCGAATTCAGGAAGAATTGAAGCTCGCCGCGTTGATTCAAAATGCCGTGCTCAGTTCTCCGATCCGGGATCCTCTTTTTGAAATTGACGCCATATATAAGCCTTCCTATGAATTGGCGGGCGACTTATACTCCTGGTACCCGCTCGGTGAGGGAAGGTACGGAATCATTCTCCTCGATATGATGGGTCATGGCATCTCATCATCGTTATTCTGCATGTTTATCGCCTCCGTCATGAAAGATACCGTCAGCACCTATGTCGAACCCGAAAAAGTGATCCAGGAATTAAACCGGAGATTCAATCAGTTGTATATCGACAGCCAGTTGGTCCAGTATTATTTCACCGCGATATATCTGGTTGTGGACACGCGTTACCGGAAAATCGATTACGTGAATGCGGGCCACCCCCCTGCGCTTTTTTATCAAGGGACGAGCGATCCGGTCAGATTGAATTCGGTTTGTCCTCCGGTCGGGCTGTTCGACAAAATCGAGGCTTCCGTACAGACGATTAATTATGAAGGAAGCGGCCACCTCGTTCTTTATACGGACGGGTTGACGGAAGCGGTGGAAGGAACCCAGGAAGAGCAGCTTTACTGGTTGGAACGCCAACTGGCGGGAGATCATGATTTCCGTAAGGATGAAATGGAGCGTCTGTTGTTCGACGAAGGAGTGCCCCAAGAGCGGGAAGATGACAGATGCCTGGTATGGATTACATTGAAAGGGGAGGACGGCGCTAAATGAAAATCCGAAACAAGCTTATGATCGGATTCAGCGCATTGCTGTTAATCCTTCTGGTTTTGACGGTGACAAGTTACGACCGGCTCAAGCTGATGAAAGATGAGCTGGATAACATATCCGCGAATAAATATTTCATCATCAAAAACGCGACCGGCATGCGGGGAGATTATAACGATATCGCCCGCATAGTAACCAACATGCTGCAGAAACAGGATGCCGATTATACGGCTTCCCAGCAGGCGCATCTGAGCGCTCTTAACGAATCGGCGGAAAACTATTATGAGCTGATTAAAAGCAAAGCGGTGACAGCCGAGGAAAAACGGATGCTGAGCGTTACGGATAGTGCGATCTATGAGTTTAAGAACTATTATAACCGGGCTTTGGAGCTGATCAATGCCGGGGATTTCGCAACCGCTAACGATTACAGGCTTTCGACAGGTCAAGCCGTGCAGGATGCGCTGCTCAACAATCTCAACGAAATGCGGGATTATTATAATACCGAAATCGAGGAAACCGTGGCCGGTGCGAGCGAAGCTTACGACCGTTCCATTCAATTGACGATCCTGATTATGACGGCCGGGCTGGTTCTCGGGTTGGGAATCGTGCTGTGGGTTCTTCCGAGCATCTCCAAGGGACTGAACACGGTCAACGCGATGATGAGCCGGTTCGGTAAAGGCGATCTCGAAGGGATCCGTTCGATTCCCGTACAGACCAAGGACGAGATCGGAGAGGTGGCATCCGTCTTTAAAGAGCTGGCCGAAGACCTCCAGGAGAAGCAGGAAGCCGAGAAGCAATATTTGCAGCAGCAGAAAAACCAGTCCTGGGTCGCATCCAATTTGGCCCAAACTACCGAACTGCTGCGGGGAATCCATTCCCTGGAGGAAATCTCTCAGAAGTTTATCAGCGAGTTTACGCCCGTGCTTGGAGCGATGTACGGTGCGATGTATATCCGTAAAGAGGAGCAAAACCCGGATCTCCTTTACCTCGCGGGAAGCTATGCCGGCAACGGCATGCTGAAGACTCCGGAAACGTTCAGAATCGGCGAGGGGCTGATCGGGCAGGCTGCGATGGACAAAAAGCCGATTACCCTGCGCGAGGCGCCGGTCGATTATATTTCGGTGCGCTCCGCTCTCGGACAATCCACGCCGGGGCATATCGAAATTTATCCGGTTTCCTTTGAAGACGAATTGCTGGGCGTGCTCGAATTCGCAAGCTTCGATCCGTTCACGCCTCTTCAGGAGGAATTGATGTCGGAGCTCGCCGCGAGCCTTGGCATGATCCTGAACAATATTAACCGCCGCCTTCGGGTAGAAGAGCTCCTGCGGGAATCCCAGGCATTGACCGAAGAACTTCAGGTACAATCCGAAGAGCTCCAGACGCAGCAGGAGGAATTACGGAGATCCAACGAAAGCATGGAAAAGCAAACCGCCGCGCTCAAGCGTTCCGAAGAGCTGCTGCAAAGGCAGCAGGAGGAATTGGAACACTTTAATACCGAACTGATCGCCAAAACCCGGGCCTTGGAAGAACAGGTTCAGGAAGTGGAAGAAAAGAACATCGAGATTGAGAAAACCAAAAGCGAGCTGGAACGCCATGCGGCGGAGCTTGCGGTCACCAGCAAATATAAGTCCGAATTTTTGGCGAATATGTCTCATGAGTTGCGCACGCCGCTTAACAGCTTGCTGATCTTGTCGCAACTGCTTTACGAGAACAAGGAAAGCAATCTGACTCCGAAACAGATTGAATATGCGCAAACGATTCATATGTCCGGCGCGGATTTGCTGAAAATGATCGATGAAATTCTCGATTTATCCAAAGTGGATGCCGGAAAAATGGAAATTAACCGGGAGCATGTCAAGCTGGATGAGCTTGGCCGGTTTGTGGAACAAAATTTCGGTCCGGTTGCCCAAAGCAAAAATATCGGCCTGCGAATCGAGCTTGACGAATCGCTGCCGGAAGATATTATGACGGACGGCCACCGGGTCAAACAAATTTTGCGAAACCTGCTGTCCAACGCCTTCAAGTTTACGAATCAGGGCGAGGTGTCGCTGACCATCGGAGAAGCTTCGCCGGCTCGTTTACCGCGAGGGCTCGACCCTTCCGAAGAATATTTGGAATTCGCCGTAAAGGATACGGGTATAGGCATTCCGGCAGACAAAATGGATATTATTTTCGAAGCGTTCCAACAGGTGGACGGGACGACGAGCCGGAAGTACGGCGGAACCGGGCTGGGCTTGTCCATCAGCCAGGGATTGTCGAAATTGCTTGGCGGCGTGATCGACGTCAGTTCCGTGGAAGGACAGGGCAGCACCTTTACCTTGTATTTGCCGAAGCACGCACCTTTCGGCCTGTTCGTGGCCGACCAGGAAGCGGCGGTGACAAAAGCTTCGCCGGCTCCGTATTTTACGAGGGGCGGGTATGCGAATCCCGCGGAAGAGCCCGTTTTGCAACCGAATCCGATCGAGGATGACCGGGCCAATCTCGGCCCGGATGACAAGGTCATGCTGATCATCGAGGATGATGTTCAATTCGCGAAAATCCTGCTGGAGATGTCCCGGAACCATGACTTCAAAACATTGGTCGCGGTACAAGGCGATATCGGCTTGCAGCTCGCAAGAGAGTATATTCCTGATGCGATTATCCTGGACATTCAGCTTCCGGTTATGGATGGTTGGACGATCCTGAATGAATTGAAGAGCGATGCGAAAACGCGGCATATCCCGGTACATGTCATTTCCGTCGTGGAAGAGGCAAAACAGGGACTGATGATGGGGGCGATCGCCTTCCTTCGCAAGCCTTCGAGCAGGGAACACCTGGAGCGCGCGTTCTCCCAAATCGAATCATTCACGGAAAAGACGCTCAAGCACCTCCTCGTGGCGGAAGATGACGATGTCCAGCGGAATTCGATCATCGAGCTGATCGGTCACGACGACGTCGTGATTACCGCGGTTTCCACCGGCGCCGAGGCGCTTCAGGAACTGCGCAAGCACCATTATGACTGCATGGTGCTGGATTTGATGCTCAGCGACATTACCGGCTTCGATCTTCTGGATCAAATCCGGGATGATGAGGAACTGAACGATTTACCGATCATTATTTATACAGGCAAGGACCTCGATAAGCAGGAGGAAATGCGGCTCCGGAAGTACGCCGAGTCGATCATCATCAAGGATGTGAAGTCTCCGGAACGTCTGCTGGATGAAACGACGCTCTTCCTTCACCGCGTCGAGGCGGATTTGCCGGAAGACAAACGGCGGATTTTGCAAAAGCTTCATAATAAGGAAGAACTGTTCGAAGGCAAAAAGATTTTGCTCGTTGACGATGATGTAAGAAATGTGTTCGCCTTGTCCAGCGTTTTGGAAGGTTACCGCATGAGCGTGGTTTATGCCGAGAACGGAAGAGAGGCTATCGAATATCTGAAGGAGCATGGCGATTTCGACATGGTTTTGATGGATATGATGATGCCGGAAATGGACGGTTACGAAGCGATGCGCCGGATCCGGCAAATGCCGGAATACGCCAAACTGCCGATTATCGCGCTGACGGCCAAGGCGATGAAGGACGACCGTTCGAAATGTATCGAGGCAGGCGCATCCGATTATGTGAAGAAACCGATCCAGACGGAGCAATTGCTGTCATTAATGCGGGTTTGGTTGTATTCGTAAACCGAAAGAACGGGTATAAATAATTAACCCTCCGGGTTGGCGAATGCAATGCTTTTTTAGATGATCTTATCGGAGTTGAACTGAACTTATGACACCTAGCGATTATACGGATTTACCGGATATAGATGCGTACAACCAGCCGGATGAAAGCGAGCGTGAACTGCTTGAGATCGAGCTGCTGCTTGAAGGAGTTCACCGGTTGTACGGATACGACTTCCGCAATTATGCTCTGCCTTCCTTACGGAGGCGTATATGGAACCAGGTGCACGCCGAACAAGTGAAGTCCATTTCAGGGCTTCAAGAGAAGGTGCTCCATGACCGGGATTGCTTCGAGCGCCTGGTATACAGCATTTCGATTCCCGTAACGGAAATGTTCCGGGACCCGTCTTTGTTCCGGACTTTCCGCGAGAAGGTGGTTCCCATTCTGAGAACATATCCGTATATTCGCATCTGGCATGCGGGCTGCTCAACCGGCGAGGAAGTTTACTCCATGGCGATCCTGCTGCATGAGGAGGGTCTCTATGAGAAATCAAGAATTTACGCTACCGATATGAACGGAAAATCGCTTCAACAGGCGAAAGAAGGAGTCTTCGGAATACAAAAAATGAAGTTGTATACGAAAAACTACCAGGAAGCGGGGGGGACCCGATCATTTTCCGAGTATTATACAGCGAAATACAATTCCGTGATCTTCCAGCCGTTTTTGCGTAAAAATATGATCTTCGCCGAGCATAATCTGGCGACGGATCAATCGTTTAATGAATTCAATGTTATATTTTGCCGGAATGTCATGATCTATTTCGACGATACGCTGCGAAACCGGGTTCACTCCCTGTTTCACGGAAGCCTGAGCCATTTCGGCGTACTGGTGCTGGGGGCCAAGGAGTCGATACATTTTACGGATTATTCCGATTGCTATGAGTCTTTGGACCGGGTGGAAAAGATTTATCGTAAGATCAAATGAAGGATGCGGGAGGATTCGATGAACGCCCAGGAACCGATTCATATCTTGCTGGTAGATGACCGTCCCGAGAACCTGATGGCCTTGGAAGCGGTGCTTGAAAGTGAACAATATAATCTGGTCAAGGCGACTTCGGGGGAAGAAGCGCTTAGATATTTATTGAAGGAAGACTTTGCCGTTATCGTACTGGATGTTCAGATGCCCGGGCTCGACGGAATCGAGACCGCCAAGCTGATCAAAGCCCGGGATAAAACCAAGGATATTCCG
This sequence comes from Paenibacillus salivarius, assembly GCF_051307165.1. Lineage (NCBI taxonomy): Bacteria > Bacillati > Bacillota > Bacilli > Caryophanales > Paenibacillaceae > Paenibacillus > Paenibacillus salivarius. Next base: position 4,693,181 of record NZ_CP195592.1, on the reverse strand, counting down.
ATCATTTTCATCTCCGCAAACAGCAAAGAAGCGGAGCACTTGTTTGCGGGATATTCCGCCGGGGCGATCGATTACATGGTAAAGCCGTTCATTCCGCAAATTTTAAGGTCGAAAATCGAAGGCTTCGTGGACATGTATCTGACCAACAAGCGACTGAAAACCCAAAGCATGCTGCTGCATCAAAAAACGCTTGAGCTCGAGCGGATCAACGAGGAACTCGTCAAGGCCAAAGAGGCAGCGGAAATTGCGGCAAAAGCCAAGACGGAATTTTTGGCGATGATGAGCCACGAAATCCGGACTCCGATGAACGGGGTCATCGGCATGATCGACCTGCTTCTGGAAACGGAGCTGCAGGGAGAGCAGCAAGAGTATGCGGAGATTATTCGCGGCAGTGCAGATACCCTGGTGACGATCATTAACGATATTTTGGATTTCACGAAAATGGAGTCCGGCAAAATGGAACTGGAGGAAAGCCCGTTTGAATTGCGTGCCACGATCCAGGAAGTCATCAGTTTATTTTCGCTCGACGCCGGCAAAAAGGGCCTTGAGCTTGTATCTTTTATCGATGAGAATATTCCGGCCGTATTGTATGGCGATATGGGCCGGCTACGTCAAGTGCTTATCAATCTAATTGCGAATTCGATGAAATTCACCGACCAAGGCGGCATTTATCTTGTCGTGACCAGCAAGGAAGCGGATGAGGTCGGAAAATATATATTGGAATTTACGGTTAAGGATACGGGGATCGGCATCGCTCCCGAGAAAATGGACCGGCTGTTTAAGCCTTTCTCCCAGCTGGATTCGTCGATGACCCGAAAGTATGGCGGGACAGGCCTGGGACTAGCGATTTGCCAAACGCTGGTTCAAATGATGGGGGGATCGATCCGCGTGGAGCCCCTTGATGAAAAGGGGGCGACTTTTGTTTTCACGATTTGCGCCAAATCATATGAGGATAGCAGCGGGGAGTTGGTATGCCCGAGTCAAGAGCTGCTATTGTCGGAGAATACCGGACAAACGGAACGCGCCCTTGTGGTCGACGATCACCCCGTTAATCAGCGCCTGATGATCAGCATGCTCCGCAAGCTGGGGATGGAGACGTCGGTAGCGGAGCATGGGAGCCAGGCTGTGGAAATGGCTCTTGCACATGATTATGACTATATTTTTATGGACCTGCAGATGCCGTTAATGGACGGGCTGGAAGCAACCCGGCGGATTCGCGAAGGCCTGAGCGCCGGCAAACGGCCTAGAATCATTGCGATGACCGCCAATGTGATGGAGGGAATCCGGACGAAGTGCCAGCAGGCGGGGATGGATGATTATATCAGCAAACCGCTGAAGCTGGAGTCGGTGAAATCTATTTTATCCAAATACGGAGCCGGTCTTATGACAAAAACTTCAGTTCACTGATTTGATTCAACCTCCCCTTTGTCGGGTTATTTATAAAGAAAACATATTTCAGGAGAGAATGTCTATGAATACGAATAAAAATGAGAAGTTTACAGCTACGTCGCAAGTGGAGAACGGGACTTGCACAGTCTATTTACGCGGTGAGTTGGACTTGTCCGTTGCTCCTGATTTCCGCCAGGTGATGGAGCCGCTCGCGCTCAATGAGAAACAGGACCTGGTGATCGATTTGAGAGACTTGAAATACATCGATAGTACGGGAATCGGGATTTTGCTTTCGATTCTGAAGACAAGGCACGGAATGCAAGCGTCTTTCTCCGTAAAGGAAGTGCCCGAGCAAATTCAAAAGCTGTTTGAAATGACCGGTATCGCAAAGTTTTTTGCCCCACAGGAGAATCCCCAATAAGGAAAGGAAAGAGTAATATGATTGACGAGGTTCAGAAAGTAGTAATCAGTTTGCCGGCCGATGCGGAGTATGTCGATATTGTCAGGTTAAATCTTTATGGGATTGCTTCCAAAATGGGATTTACCTATGAAGATATTGAAGATATGAAAGTGGCTGTATCGGAAGCCTGTAACAACTCGGTTTTGTATGCCTACAAGGAAACCAACGGGATGATGGAAGTCATCTTCGAGATCATCGGCGACGTTTTGTCCATTACGGTCAAAGACGAAGGGGAGAGCTTTGAATCGTGGGGGGCGGCCGGCGAACGCCAGGCACTGCACGATAAGGAATTGAATGAAGCCCAAATCGGCGGGCTTGGCTTCTATCTCATGCAGGCGCTTATGGATGACGTGCATGTCGAGAACGAAGCCGGCAAAGGAACAAAGGTGGTAATGACTCGCCGTCTGGCGAAGAGCGAGGAGAAGGTATGACGGATAAAATGACTCCCCCCGAGTCGATGAATGAATCCACCAGCCTGATCTGGGAATATCAACAAACCAAGGACAACGAAATTGCCACCGTCCTGATACAGAAATACGAGCCGATGGTTAAAATGGCGGCCGGAAAAATCGCGCGCAACCGCCCCGACCTGTACGAGGATTTATACCAGGTAGGACAAATGGCGCTAATCCGTCTGCTGCAGCAGTACGATATCGAAATGGGAATCCCGTTCGAACCCTATGCGATGAAAAGCATGATCGGTCATATGAAGAATTTTTTGCGGGACAAGTCCTGGTATATCCAGGTGCCTAGAAGAATTAAGGAAAAAGGCGCGCTAGTACAACAGGCGATCGACGAATTGACCGTCAAGCTGGAACGTTCGCCCGATGTAAAGGAGATTGCGGACTATCTTGAGCTGTCGGTCGAAGAGACGGTCGAGGTGCTTGCGGGAAGGGAATGCTATCATTACGTGTCCCTCGATTCTCCTTTGTCGCAGGAGGAAAGCGCGGCTACGCTCGGCGAATTGATCAGCTCGGAGGCCGATGACTATGATACCGTCGAAAAAAGGATGGATTTGCAGCAGGCTTTGAGCCAGCTCAAGGAACAAGAGCAGCAAGTCTTGTTGCTCGCCTTTCAGGAAGGGCAATCCCAGCGCGCAATCGCCCAAAAGCTGGGGGTATCCCAGATGAGCGTATCCCGGATCCAGAAGCGCGCAACCGAGAAGCTGAAACAGATTATGTCCAACTCCAACTCGGTTACTTGATGAATCGAAGGAAGGATAGCTTGAGCATGAAATGGAGGTGCCTGTCCCGTGAACAACTTGAGAACGATGCGGGTTGAGCGGAGCGATCCGGAATGGACCTGGACGGATTTCGAGATCGGAGATTGGGACGGGCCGGAAATGCGGCAATTGGCTGAAGATCATCCTTCTGCTGCGGACTGGCTCGACATGTTGCCGGACGCCGAGGCCAGTTACTTGTCCGTAAGATTTCCGGACGGCAGGGAGCCGCTTATATTCGGCTCCCTGCTTTATTCGGTTCAGAAGGAAATCAAGGAAGGGGCGAAAGATTGCGCGATCATGCATTTTCTGATCACAACGACACGTCTCGTTACGATCAATCTTGACGCGAATACAAGGGACGTTCTGAATCATCAGGACCATATGGAAATGTTGAGATCGTGCCGGAGACCGATCGACGGTTTGTTCGTGTTGACTCGAACCATTCTGCATTATTTTCATACCGGGATGGATCACTTTGAGCGGAATTTACGCCGGGTGGAAGAGATCATGAAGAAACGGAACCGAAAGCACTTGATGGATCAAATTTTGAACGCGCGTTTTGAGCTTGTTTACTGGTCCAATTTGTTTATTCCTTTTCTGGAGCTGGTTACGGCTGCCCGGGAAGCCTATTTGGAAGAAATGGATGAGAGCGTGCCGTTTAAACGATTTGTGTACCGCGCGGAGCGGATGGGCGAATTGCTGACCCATTACGAGAAAGAAATCGACACCTTAATTTCCATCGATGATGCCGTTTCGGCATTCCGCGGCAACGATATTATGAAAACGTTGACGATTATGACCGCCGTCTTTACTCCCGCAACGGTGATCGGAGCAATCTGGGGGATGAACTTTGATTTCCTTCCTTGGGTCAAACTTGGATTTGCCGGCTTTTTGCTGATTACCGGACTGACGTTGATTTCGACGATCGGATTTTATATCTGGATCAAGGCGAAGGGATGGACGGGAGATTTGCTGGAAGTGGGAAAGGAAGATACGAACCTGTAATAGAAATGGCGAAATGGATCAAGAGCATCCACCGGAAGTCGCGTAACATGACGGATGCTCTTGTTTTCGGTAGGACGCCATGATTACTGCTTTGGATCCGAAATCAAACCTTCCTCAAGATCCTCGCTATTCGTCTTCATTTCATCCATGTCTTCGCCGAGCTGTTTCAAATCCTCCATGTCGTTCACCATGGATCCGTTCTCCGCACGGGAAATGTCCTTGTGCTCGGGATATTCCCCATTGTTGGCGTCTTGGATCTGCTTTTCTACATACTCCTGCTGCTCCGCTTCAGGCTTGTCATGGTTCATCGGTCATGACCTCCAATTTTCATGAATTGGTAAACAGTGTGCCACGATTATTGAGAATTGATGTAATTCTGAAGGTTTTTGATATAATCGCCGATCATCGGGAGATCCACAAACAGGCTAAGGATCCAGCCGAGTAAACCGAGGACCACGAACGTGCCGACGGTGAGCCCCAGCCCGCGGGCCAAACCGGCCGTGAAATTGGTCAGAAGCCGCCTCTTCGGATCCGTGTAATTTTCCAGAATGTCTTTGAAGTCGGATTTTTCAAGCATATCCGCAATCGAGTCCAGCCTTCCGTTCAGCCGTTTGACTTCATGCCTGAGTTCAAAAGGATGCTCTTTCGTGTCATAAGGGTTTATGCTGGCCATGTCGTCTCCTCCCTTAAAGTGCTGAAAACCTGACTTTTTGAACATTTACCTAAAAAGACAATGCGGTGAAAAACGAAATCGCCAGCTGCGCGAGCCGGCGATTTTCGAAAGAAGACTGCTCCGATTACAGCGAAGGGGTTTGATAAGATCCGGATTCGCGTTTCACTTCGTCAGATGCTTGCTTCATCTCATCCTTCACGTTATCCGAGGTCTTACCCGCCTCGTTAACTACATTTTTCGCTTCGTCCTTGATATCCTCGGATACGTCCGCCGAAGCTTCCTTGACGCTGGTCATGATGTTGCTTGCGCTGTTGCCCACGGTTTTTGCCAGTTCCGTCGTTTTGGATGCGAGGGTCTTCGCCAAGTCGGAACCCTTCTCGCAGGCGACGGACGCCAGCTCTTTGGATTTATCTGTAGCAACGCTTATTTTATCCGACAGGTCGCTTCGAAGCTCCCGTCCCGCTTTCGGAGCATATAACAATGCTGCGGCCGCACCCAGCAGAGCTCCGATGACAAGGCCCTTCGTAAATGTCCCGCCGCTTTGTGCCGGATATTCCGTTTCCGCTTTATTCATGGTCGCTTCCTCCTTTATTTTTCGGATTCAGGTTCTATGGTCTATATAAACGGTACGGAAGAGGCTGAAACAATGAAGCAGGCTCTCTATTTGCTCCGCAGCTTGCCGAGTTCCTGGGCCAACGCCTCGACTTCGGAAATGCTAAGCCGTTCCTTGCTCATCACGAGATCGTAGATATCAAGAATATCCTCATATCGGTCCACATGAAAGGCGGAAGCGTTCATCGCCGCTCCGGTCGCCATTTTCAGCTTCGTTTTGATGGCTTCGATCATATATTCCACATTTTCCTGACTTTTTACGGTCAAATCCATGTTTTACCCACCCTTTCTGAATATGTATCCTGGTCATTGTACCATGTCGGCGGGGAGGAAATCACACTCATTTTGCGGAGGAATGGAGGCTCTGGTACAATCAGGTTACCTGAAAGAAGTAAAGGAGGTGGCTTTGTAGTGGAAGAAAGCAGCGTACTCCCTGACTCGGGCCTCAACCGGAAAAAGTTGGCAGAAGACGAACTCGCCGATTTTTTTCGTGAAATCCGGGCCAGGCACCCGAAGCGGGAATTCACCTTTTTGTGCATCGGTACCGACCGTTCGACCGGCGATGCGCTGGGTCCGCTTGTCGGCTCCCGTCTTGAAGAGTACGGCTTTAAGGAAGTCGTAGGAACGCTCGCATCTCCCTGTGACGCGTCCAACCTGGAGGCGAGAATGTCCGCCATCCCCGGGGATCATGTGATCGTGGCGATAGATGCCTGCCTTGGCAACCCATCCTCCGTGGGGTGTTATCTTGTATCCGGCCAGCCGCTCTATCCGGGACAATCGGTGGGCGGAACGCTTCCCGCCGCCGGTCATTACAGCGTAGCCGCGGTCGTGAACATCAACGGCCCTAAACCGTATTGGACGCTTCAAATGACTTCGCTATACCGCGTCATGCAAATGGCGGACGTCTTGGCCGCCTCTATCGTCTCGGGTTTCAGAATATGATGAAAATGATTAATAAGCAGATAAGGTACCTAGTAGAATTAGACGAAAGCACTTCATTTCATTTTTAATAATTCAGCCAAGATAGAAATAGACAAGGGAAAGAGGGAAGATCTATGGATAAAGTAACGGTCGGCGGATTCGCGATGGCTTATGAAGAACAGGGGCAGGGGGAAACGCTCGTGCTGCTGCACGGGTTTTGCGGAAGCTCCGCCTATTGGGAAAAGGTGATTCCGCTTCTCTCCGAATCATATCGCGTCATTGCCCCGGACCTGCGGGGGCACGGGGCGTCCGACGCTCCGCTGGGCGCTTATACGATAGAGCAAATGGCGGATGATGTGGCTGCGCTTCTTGAAAGCTTGGGCGTCGGCAAATATACGCTGCTCGGTCATTCTATGGGTGGCTACGTCGCTTTATCTTTGGCTCAGCGTTATGCGGAACGTCTGAACGGCTTCGGTCTGATCCACTCCACGGCGTATCCGGACAGCGACGAAGCGAAGGAGAAACGGCTTCAAGCCGTTTCGACGATCGGCAGCCAAGGCATTACCGCCTTCGTGGACGGATTGGTGCCCGGATTGTTCGCTCCGGATTTGAGGGACAGCCTTGCGGACGAAGTGAACCGTGCCAAGGAGATCGGATACAAGACGCCTCCGCAAGGCGCGTCGGGAGCCGCGTTGGCGATGCGTGAGCGGGTCGACCGCAGGGACGTGCTGTCGGCTTCCGTACTGCCCGTTCTTCTTGTAGCCGGCGAGAATGATGCGGTGATCCCGCTTCAGCGGACGTTTACTACGGAAGGACAAAATGTAACCAAGGCCGTCATCAAGGGAGCCGGACATATGAGCATGTATGAAGCTCCGGATCAGCTTGTCGCGGTCATCGGAGATTTTATGCGCAGTATCGGCGAAGGCGCGGAATAAGGCAACGGCCATCGCAAGAGATGATTGAACCGGAGTTCGGCGGAACTCCGGTTTTTTTGATGGGATCGGAAGGCATCTCCTTTTGGCAAAACTGGCAAAGTAGGCAAAAATGGCTTACAATTTGTTCTTAAATGATTACCGAAGGATGGTGCCGAATGCTGAGAAAGGACTATTTGGTGCGGATGATCGAAGAAATGACCGAGGTCATCGGCACCGTGCTGAATCTGAAGCAGCAGAGGAAATGGACGGAGGCACTGTGGGAGCTGGACGAGCTCTACAAGAAACAGTTTCGGCTGAACGGAGCGCTTATCGGCTCCCTTTCGGCAAAGGATATCGTGGAAATGATGCGGTCGGGCGGAGTCGTGGAGGCGGATAAGCTGCAAAGCCTCGCCCGTTTGTTAAAAGAGGAAGGAGAGCTTCTTTCGGCATCGGGCCGGTACGATGAAGGGATCTTCCGTCAAATGAAGGCATTGCATTTATATTTGGCCGCTGTCGAATACGGAGCCGATAAGAATTTATGGAACGCCGACCGGGAAATCCGGGAGCTGCTTCACGGGGTAAGGGAGTACAAGCTTCCCGACGAGACCGAGTGGCTGCTGCTGCGTTATGAGGAAAGCGAAGGAAACTATGACCAGGCGGAGAACATCCTGTACCGTCTTCGCAACAGAGGTGCGGCAGGATTGGAGGATGGCGCCCGCTTTTATGAACGGTTGCTTGCACTGGAGCCAGAGCGGCTTGCCCGGGGCGGACTTCCGGTTGAAGAAGTCAAGGAAGGGCTTGAGGCTTGGTTAGGCTCCGAAAAATAGAAAGTAAACTACAATACTTACAGTTGAAAGAGAGTGTCAGATAGATGGAGGAATTACGCAAGCTCGCCCGGCAGATTTCGGAGCAAGGGGGACTGATATCCGCTACGTTAAGCCAACGGCGCAAAGCCGATAAAGACGGTTACACCAAAACCGTCATCAAACCGGTTCTTTTAAAGGGGAGTCTGCACTATCAGTTCACCTACCATTACAGCAACAAGGTGACTCATGAGAATGTTCCGGCCTCCCTGCTTGAGGAATCCGTGATGCGGCTGTTCGAGGAGACGTTCAGGCAGGGGCTTCTATGTACTGCCGAAGCGGATTATCAAGTATTGATCAGCAAGAAGTATAAAGTCTCGATCTTGACGAAATCGCCGACCAAGAAGCCTGCGGCCGTTCTCGCGCATAACCGCAGCAAACAGTACATTCTGGAAGAGGGCAAGCCTGCCGCGTTTCTGGTGGAACTCGGGATTATGAACGCGGAAGGAAAGGTGCTGGCCAAAAAGTACGACAAGTTCCGGCAGATCAACCGCTTCCTTGAAATGGTCCAGGATGTGCTGCCTCATTTGCCTGCGGACCGTCCGCTTACGATCGTGGATTTCGGCTGCGGCAAGTCGTATTTGACGTTCGCGCTGTATCACTATTTGTCGGTGGAAATGCAAAGAGAGCTGAATGTTGTCGGGCTCGACCTGAAGGCGGACGTCATCGAACACTGCGGAGCGCTGGCGAATAAGCTGAATTATCGCAATCTGCGGTTCCTTGTCGGGGATATCGCGGACTATGACGAATTGAGCGCCGTCGACATGGTCGTTACCTTGCATGCTTGCGATACGGCGACCGATGCCGCGTTGGAAAAGGCCGTCCGTTGGAACGCGTCCGTCATTTTGTCGGTACCGTGCTGCCAGCATGAGCTGTTTAACCAGGTTTCAAGCCCGGTGCTGGAACCGCTGCTATCCCACGGCATCCTGAAAGAGCGCTTCTCCGCGCTCGCGACCGATGCGATCCGGGCCAAATTGCTCGACATCATGGGATACAAGACGCAGCTGCTGGAGTTCATCGACATGGAGCATACGCCGAAAAATATATTGATCCGCGCGGTGAAAGGCAAAAGCGGCGAGCGGGACAAGCTGTGGAAGGAGTATACGGAGTTCCGCGATTTTCTTCATGCCGCCCCGTATCTGGAACGGGCGTGCCGGGATCTGCTTCCGGCGGGAGCCGGAGCGAAGAGCGTTCAGGCTTCCGGCGAGGAAGAGCCGGTTAGCCATTCATGCCGGTTGTAAGAATGCCGAGAAACAAGCGAGGCGGTTAGACGAGGGAAGAAGACGGAGTAACCGTGCAGGTCTGGCGGGAGAAGCAACAACAGCATTTTGGAAGGTTCGGCGGCGTGAAGCGGCTTTGTATCGTTTGAATCGGCAGGAAGAGGTCAACACTTGAGGTGTTGGCCTTTTTACGTTAAATGCGAAAAATAGAGCCCAAAAGGGGCCTTATTATCGTGAATTATAGACCGGATTAAAAAATAGGGGACATGTTAGTCGTTATTTCGGTTTACAAGGCGAATAATGATGGCGTTTCATCACTTTTCGGTGAAATAAGGGATATATTAGTCGTTATTTTGCGCGTGATGTGAAAAATCAGGCGAATAAGGCCCAAAAATGTCCTTATTTTGGGCGTGATCGTGGGGGAGGGGGCGGATGGCGATGAAGGACGGCGGAACTGGAGGGAAGCGCGGAAGAATCGGAGCGGCTGCGGTACTAACGACGGCCATTTTGGCATGTTTGAACGGAGGCCTGTTTTTTGCGGACTCTCTGGCGTCCCTGCTGTTGATTACTTGTTGGCTTTGGGGGACAGGGGCGGTTGTCGCCTACAGGGGAACGGCATGGATCGGATTCGGAACTAAAGGTGAGGCCGGCGCCGGGAGAAGAAGTGGAAAGGTTGGGAGAGGACGGACTGAAGGACTAACCGGGGCACTAGCCGGAGCACAAACCGGAGCACAAACCGGAGCACAAACCGGAGCACAAACCGGAGCACAAACCGGAGCACAAACCGGAGCACAAACCGGAGCACAAACCGTAACACTAACCAGAACACTTTTTGAGTCTTTTAAGGGAAGGCTTGTCGGAAGGTTTACAGTTGGGAGAACGTTCAGGGCAATATATATCGCCGGGCCTTTTGTTGTCGCCGCATTATACGGGGTCCATCTGTTGGGTAAACCGGCTTCGTTTCAAGCGACGCTGATGGCTTGTTTAAGCTGGGGTTTTTTCGGCTGCTTTGGGGCCGCGCTTCTGTCTGCGGCCGGACGCGGGAGCGGCAAAGCCTTTATGGAGCGGGGGTGGCTTGTGCTCGCCGGCGGGCTGGCCGTGACGGCGCTGGCGGCCGTTATCGGCTGGCTGCCGGTGCCGGAGGCGATCCTGCGGACGGAGGATCGCGAAGTGGCGGCGGCGGGGGCGCGCCTGGGCGGTCTGCTCCAGTACCCGAACACGTTCGGGGCTGTGATGGCGGCCGCGCTGCTGGAGCGGCTGACCGCCCTGGCCCGCTTGCCCGCCGCGGCTTTTTCCCGGACGGCACGCTGGCAGGGGGTTCGGACCGGCGCCCTGGCGCCGGTCTTCGCCCTGTGCCTGCTGCTGTCCGAGTCGCGCGGCGCGCTCGCCGCGGCAGCCGTGGGCTGGGCCGCGGGCGCGCTGCTGCTGCGCGGCCAGGAGCGGCTGCGCTACGCGCTGCACAGCGGCGCGTGCCTCGCCGCCGCGGCGCTGCTCGCGCGGCCGCTCGCTGCGGCGCAGCTGGCGCCGCCCGCGGTGCCCGGCGCGCTCACGCTCGCGGCCGGGCTGGCGCTTGCGCTCGGCATGGCCGCGCTCGCGCACCGCGCCGCATTCCGCGCGGCCGCGTTCCGCCCGCTCGCGGGCGGGCTTTCCCGTGCGCGCCGCTTCGCCGCGCCGGCCTTCGCCGCAGCGGCAGCGCTGGGCGCGCTCGCGGCCATTGCCGGCCTTAGCGGCCGGCTGGCCAGCGCCGCGACGCTGCACGCCCGCGGCGCGCTGTACGCGGACGCCCTGCGCCTGCTCCGCGAAGCGCCTTGGTTCGGGCGCGGCGGAGATGCCTGGCGGACGCTGTTTCGCGGCATCCAGAGCGGCCCGTACGTCGGCAGCGAGGTACACAGCGGATATCTCGATATCGCGCTGGACCTGGGCCTAGCCGGACTGGCTGTGCTGCTGTGCTGGCTGGGCGTCTTGATGTGGCCCCTGTTCAAGACCCGCAGCCGTCTGCTGCCCGCCCTAACCGTGCTGCTTGTACATAGTGCGGCCGATTTTGACATGAGCTACGGCCTCGTTTGGCTGCTTGTCCTGTGGTTGGCCGCATGGGGAGGCCTAGGCGGTTTTGGGCTGACCGCTCAAGCCGCCGTCAACACCTCGGCTGCCCCGAGCCCGAGCCCGAGCCCGTGTTCGGGAACGGGACCCAAACGTCTCATGGCCGGCCTATTGTCCTTTGCTTTGCTGACCGCTGGAGCTTCAGGGCTTGGGCAGGCTGTCAGCCTTGGGCTCCAACGCTCTGCCGTCCAAACCGCTGCCGTCAGCCAGGCCGAGTCCGCCCGGCGGCTCGAGCTCGCCGTCGCTCTGGCCCCGGCGCGGTCTGATGCGACCCTTGCTCTTGCTGCCATGTCTGCCCCCGAATCCGCCGCGGCTATTTTACATCAAGCGCTGTCTTTCGAACCCAACGATCCCTGCTTAATGCTGGCATACGGCAAAGCCCTTGCACAACAAAACCGGCTCGACGCGCTGGTTCCGCTTCGCCGGGCCGTCCTGTCGGACCGGTATAACCGGTCCGTGCAAACGACGGCTTTACGCGAACTGGAGGGGCTGGCGTCACGCCTTCATCAAAACGGAAGAACCGCGGATTCCGCGGTTGCCGCCTTCGCAGGTCTTGAGCTATATCGTGAATTTGTCCGGCTAGCGAAGCAACCGTGGAATGGGCGCAACGACCGGGACTTTCGGGTCACCGATGCGGCCGTCGGCATAGCAGAAAAGCTTGAATCCATGCTTCCGGCGAATCGAGGCCCCAAAGACATCCTCTTAACCGCCGAAAGCCTCCCGGAACGCCCGTGAGAGCGCCTCCCGGTCAACCTCCCAGAGCTCGGCCAGCTCGGCGCTGACCGCTTCATCCCACCAGTCGGAGAGCAGCTTGCGGTTGCTGCTGTTCTCGCCGATCCACAGCAGATTTCCGATTACTTTTTTGTAATACAACGTTTCGCCCTGTTTGATCCGCTCCTCGGAAATGTATACGCCAAGCCGTTTTACGGTGCGGTACAGTTCTTTGCTGCAGGCCCGGCGAATTTTGCGCGGGGTGGGCAAGTTGGAAGCGTGCTTTGCGGCGTGATTTTCGGGCTTGTTCATCATGGGGACTCCTCCTTTACCCCAACATATGCGGGCGGGCCGGGGGCGGACACCGCGTCAACATCGGTAAGTAGAACGCATGTCCCCGGCTATGGTAGAATAGATTGGAGTAAGGACATGTTTTTTAATTCGTGTTCAATATGGTTCGGGGAGAGAGGACTTCGCGGTGGAGTGGATTTCGGATGTAGTTGCGACTCTGTTTCAATGGATTCAACAATTGGGATATTTCGGTATTATGCTTGGGCTCATGATCGAGGTCATTCCGAGTGAGATCGTGCTCGCCTACGGCGGGTATCTTGTTCATTCGGGAAATATCAATTTCCTGGGCGCCGTGATTTTCGGCGTCGTGGGCGGCGTCATTGCGCAGCTGTTCATTTATTGGATCGGACGGTACGGAGGACGGCCCATTCTGGAGAGGTACGGCAAATATATTTTGATTCAAAAAAAACATATCGACGTTTCCGAAGCCTGGTTTCTGAAATACGGCCCCGGCGTCATTTTTACGGCCAGATTCATACCGGTCGCCAGACACGCCATTTCGATTCCGGCCGGGATGGCCAAAATGCCCGTCGGCAAGTTTTTGGTGCTGACCACGCTTGCGGTCATTCCATGGTCGGTTCTGTTTGTATATTTGGGAATGCTGCTCGGCGAGAATTGGGAGCATATCGACGAAAAGGCTGGTCCCTATATCATGCCGATTTTGCTTGGGGCGCTTGCCCTGCTGATCATTTATGTGTTAGTAAAATGGTATGGATCTTCCAAAAAGAAAGGAGATGCTTAACATGGCTGTCAATGTGGCTTACAAGTTTGGAAAGGGAATTTCACCGAAGCAGTTTATGGATGGCATGGAGCGGAACAAAGATGCTTTCGCCAAAGGATACGAAGATTTTGCCTGGGTCAGCGACGAGGATCGTGCCTTTTTTGAAAGCTTGAACTACCGGGACGATATTCGGGTTCTTATTCTGGCTGCCGAGTGGTGCGGGGATGTCGTTCGCTGCGTACCGGTCGTTTTCCGGGCGCTAGAGGTGTCCGGGCTGAAGACCGAGGTGCTGATTCTCGAGGACCATCAGGATTTGATGGACCATTTCCTGACGATGGGCGGACGCTCGGTTCCGATCATCATTTTTGCGGATACGGGAGGAAACGTCCTCGGTCAGTGGGGACCGCGTCCGGCGCACGTTCAGCAATTGATGGTCGAATTCAAACGGGAAAATCCGGACCGGGAAGCTTCGGATTATGAAGAGAAGATCGGTGAGGTCCGGAAGCAAATGGCCATAAAATACGAGGAAGGAGCCGGGGTGGCCGGTTCGGTGATCGCCGAACTTCGGTCCTTGATCTCCGGAATATAACGGACAGATGTTGAAAATTGAAAGTTTCTCCCTGGGACCGCTTCAAACGAATGCATATCTATTGATGGGAGAAGACGAAAAGCGGGCCGTCATTATCGATCCCGGCATGAATCCGGGCCCGCTGCTCCGCCGGATCAAGGATTTGGAGATTGAAGCGATTCTTCTTACTCATGCCCATTTCGACCATATCGGTGGCGTCGATGAAATCCGTAAGTCCAAAGGATGTCCCGTGTACGTACATCCGCTGGAGAGCGATTGGCTTACGACTCCGAAACTGAACGGTTCCCAGCTGTGGCCGGAGGTAGGCGGGCCCATTCGGACGGAACCTGCCGAATACGATTTGGCCGGGGGGCAAAAGCTGAGCTTGATCGGACATGATTTTACCGTATACCATACCCCGGGGCATTCCCCCGGAGGCGTAAGCTTTTTGTGCGGAAACGACCTGTTCTCTGGAGATTGTCTGTTCAAAATGAGCATCGGGCGAACGGATTTGCCGGGCGGACGCGAGGCCGATCTTTACAATTCGATTCGCAGCATTTTGTTCAAGCTTCCGGAGGAGACCAAGGTTTACCCCGGACACGGCCCTAAGACGACAATCGGCTACGAGAAGGAGAACAATCCATACGTTTCCTGACGTCAAAAAGTCTTGTTCACGCAATTTAAGCGCATTTACAACAAATTTTTGCACAAAAAGTGCAAAAATGCTGGACAAGCTCCGTTCACTTTGCTAAAATCAAGTCATTAAATAATTGTAACTTTTGCGAAGCACGCAAGCTGAGGAATAATCCCGGTTTGCGTTCTTTTTATTTTCCCCCTCTGAAAGCCAAACCTTCCTTCTCCAAAGCGAGCCTTAATTTCGGCAGTGAAGCCGGTCCCATTCCATGGAATTTCAATATTTCTTTTTCGCTATATTCCGCCAGCTTTTGCAAAGTCGTTATCCCGTTCGTTTCCAGCGCCCGTCTGGCGGGTGCGGAGAGTGATGCAAGAAATCCGCCGTTTCCCGAATCCATCCTTTTTTCCCTCCTTTTCTGAATGAATCGACTGTCCTATTATCACAATAGCAGTCAGCGGAAGCGCGCACAATTCATTCCGAAAAATTTCCTGCAAATGATCTGAACGATATTGTATGCCTGGACGTATTATGTATGTTTACCGGAAACAAGAGAGGTGTGGCATGTCGCAGACGGAACAACAACTGGTTCGGCAAGCACAGCAAGGGGACTCGGCTGCGCTTGCGACGCTCCTTCATCAGAACTATACCTTTGTCTTTAAATATTCGCTGAAAATTACGATGGACCCGAAGGCCGCGGAGGACTTGGCCCAGGACACAATGGTGCGTTGCATGGAGCACATTCGCAAATATGACGGTTCGTCCGCATTTTCCTCCTGGCTGATCACGATCGCCACCCGGTTGTTCATCGATAAGACCCGGAGACGAAAAAGGGAGCGGCAATGGCTGAAGCGCGAAGAGAGTTCTAGAAAGCTGAAGTGGCATTACGAGAACAACAGAGAAGAATGGACCGATTTGCTGGAGCAGATGTCCCGGTTGCCGGCCGAACAGCGCATCGCCATTTTGCTGAAGCATTATTACGGATATACCTACGACGAAATCGGAGCGATGCTGAATATTCCGTCCGGGACGGTCAAGTCCCGCGTATTCGGCGGCCTTGGCGAATTGAGAAAGGAGGAGGGACGGTATGAATAACGATGAATTTCGGGAAGGCTCCCGCGATAAGCTTGTCCGGGAAATGATGGAGGAATGGGACCGGATGGACCGGACCGTTCCGTCCACGGGCAATATGACGAAAGAGTCTTGGGAACAAAATGTCCGAACCGTATGGATCTGGCGCAAACGAAAGAACCGCAGGGAAACCTTGCTGTTTTTGCTGATTGCGCTTTTCATCCTTTGCAGCCTGGGCATATCCGTCTTTCAAAATCCCTATCTGTTTGCATTCATTCAGGGAGGCGGATTGGCCGTGGCCGCGGTCGTCATCGTATCGGCCCGGTTTGTCCGAAAGGAGAAGCGCCATGAAGTCTGAAACCTTGCCTGTCTGGGCCTGGACCCTGTTAGTGTTGCTAGTGCTCTCACAAGGGCTATGGATATTCAAAAATGCGCGTGGCCGGGGGAAGGGGCTGTCCGCCTGGCTTTGGGGGATGTGGGGGATGATTAACTTCCCTACACCGCTCGTCGTATATTTGCTCGTCGTAGTATGGCCGGAGGCCCGCAGAAAAAGAGCGGGGAGGCCGCCGCAATCATCGGAATAACGTGAAGAAAATCGGATGGGAGAGGATGAAATGGATATTCAGTGGGGACTTATTTTGCCCGTTCTGGTACTGCAAGCGATATTGGCTATCGTAGGATTTATATCTCTTGCCAAGGCCGAACCGGGATCGGTCAGAGGGCCGAGATGGGTATGGGTTTTGGTGATTTTGTTCGGCAATATTCTGGGTAGCATCGTTTATTTTGCGATCGGTCGGAGAGAGAGAATATGAGCCGGCTTTGCGTTTCCCAACTAACGAAGAAATACGGTCAGCGGACCGCGGTCAACGGAATTTCGTTCGAACTCGAACCCGGCGGATGTACCGCATTGCTCGGCCCCAACGGGGCAGGGAAAACGACGACGCTGCGAATGCTTGCCGGGCTGACGATCCCTACATCGGGACGGGTACTAATTGACGGGAAGGAAGTAGCGGACCTTGCTTCACGTAACCTGATCGGGTATTTGCCGCAAAATCCTTCTTTCTATAACTGGATGACGGGCAAGGAATACGTCTTGTATGTTGCCGGTTTAAGCGGCATGACCGGCAAACGTGCGTACGGTGAGGCCATGGCCTTGCTCGAACGCGTAGGTTTAAAGGAAGCGGCCGGCCGGCGGATCTCCGGATATTCCGGAGGAATGAAGCAAAGGCTTGGATTGGCTCAGGCGCTGGTGCACCGCCCGCGGCTGCTTTTGCTGGACGAGCCGGTATCCGCCTTGGATCCTCTCGGCCGGCGGGAAGTGATGGAATTGCTCCGGCAGCTGCGGGAGGAAACGACCATTTTATTTTCGACGCATGTTCTTCATGATGCCGAAGAAATTTGCGATCGGATTATCATGCTGAAGGATGGGGAGATCGTCGAAAACAACGGTCTTGCCGCGATTGCGGCAAAATACAGGCTGCCGCTTCTCACTGTCCAGGTCGAGGATATGCATAGTAGCCGGATTGCGGAATGGTTGGAGTCGCTGAGCACACGCCGGTTTGTTCAATCCTGCGATTTGAAGGGGGATACGGCCTTGCTGACGGTCAGCGATGTGAATGAAGCGCGGGAGGTTATTTTGCGGGAGGCAGCGACACAGTCCATACCGCTTAAGAGGTTTGAAGCCGGAACCACGTCATTGGAGGATCTGTTCGTGAAGGTGGTGAACCTATGAGAGTGACATTGCAAATGTACCGGAAAGAAATGCTGGAAATGCTCCGCAGCTATAAGCTGTTGTGGATTCCGGTCGTGTTTATCCTGTTAGGAGTCATGCAGCCTTTGTCTTCTTATTATTTGCCCGATCTGCTAAAGGCTTCCGGAGAGATTCCCGCAGAGCTGCTGGACAGTTTCCCGATCCCGGGGCCTGCCGAAGTCATGGTGAAGGTGCTGAGCCAATATTCCTTGATCGGCGTGCTTTTGCTGGTTATTGCGGGGATGAATACGGTGTCCGGGGAGCTTTCGGGCCGGACGGCGGCATTGGTACTGGTACGACCGGTGGCATCGATCCAGTTTATCGCGGCCAAATGGGCGGGGCAAATGAGTCTGGTTATTGTTTCCTTTGTCATCAGCTATGCTTCGTCCTGGTATTATACGGAGCTTTTGCTAGGCACCGTGCCGTTTGCGGAGGCGATGACGGCGGGGGGGCTGTATCTGGTTTGGCTCTCTTTTGCGGTTTCGTTGACTCTCTTCTGCAGTACCTTGCTTCGTGGAGGAGCGGCGGCGGTTGTCTCCCTGCTCGTGCTGGGCGTATTGTATGTAGCCTACAGTTTGGTTCCTTCTTGGATGGCATGGAATCCGGCGCGTCTTTTGGCCGGGGCTGCCGGCGTCCTATCGTCGAATGGCCGCATGAATGCGGCGTTTCCGCTTGCGGTCAGTTTCTCGGCCATGGTTCTTTTTGTCGCATTATCCGCCGGTTTTTTGCGCCGGCGCGGCATTCCCGATTAAATCCGCGTACATCCAGTTGCCCTTCTCTGATTTTTTTAGTAGGATAGTAAAATAACTTAACTAATTGATAGATCAGGGAGGAAGACGATGCTGCAGTTGGGAGAGAGAGTTGTAATCGTCGGTGATGCCTTTGAGCAGAATCTTCCTGTTGGGGAATATGGCTACGTGATAGCTTACGATCGTAATCCGGACAATGCCTTCGATTATGTTGTCCGCGCTCCGAAAACAGGACGCAATTATTATGTCCCCGCGGACGATATCGAATCCGAAGCGTTGCTGCTGGAATATGAAGCGGAGCGGGCTACGCAGGAAGCGCTCATTGATTACGCGTTAGCCACGTATAATGAAAAGCTGTTTCGGCAGGTTCTCAACGGCGAAGACAGCGATGCGGATGAACAGAAGGAACCAACAAAGGAAGTTATGTCTCAGGCCGAGTTCATCAAACAAGTGAACTTGCGGGCATGGATATAAAGATGGACGGACCGGCGCATGCCGGTCCTTTTTCATGGCGTATTGAATCATATCCAGGGTTTCCAAGGATCGATCCATGACATGTTCGGACAATTGTTGTATTCGATACAACATTTACGCAGAAATGAGGGACTAAGAGAGAAAATGTTGTACGAAATGCAGCATTTGGACTTCGAATCCCCGAAAATGACCTTGTTTTCCCAAAAATACTGTAAAATTTGCAACATTGGGCTTGAAGTGTACCTGATTTGTAGGCAAATGTTGTATGTTGTGCAACTCTGGTAAAAGCCGTTCCATGTTTTGCAGCCCCCATATCCCCGAGAAACCAGCCCGAGCATTTCGGTCGATCCCGCATGAATTTTGCCGGTTTTCAGCAACCTAGTGCTTGTAGCGAGCAGTCACCGAAGGGAGGAGGGGATCAAGGATGAGTCAACAAAAGCGCAGACAGGAAGCGGCATGGAAGTCCCGCAAGCAAGAGCAGCAGCCCCATGGCGAAATCAAATCGCTGAAACAGCTTTCCGACGAATATGATGCGCAACGGGGCAAATCGTAAAAGGGACGCGTAATAAGAGAGCAGGTTGCCGGGCATGTTTTGCTAGGCAGCCTGTTTCTTGTTTTCATGGTTTACCGGCTTTCGTCATGTTTCGCGTTAACGGATTGAACTAAGTCCCGTTCTACAATATAATTTTATTCAGTCGAAGGGTCATGTTAGAATGGACAAGTCAGGTCCCTAGCCAGGGATTACGAAGGAGGAGAGCAAATGAGCATCGAGGTTAAAGACGTAGAGCATGTGGCCAAGCTGGCCCGCCTGAATCTGACCGACGCAGAGAAGGAAATGTTCACGGGACAGCTGAACGCTATTTTACAATATGCCGAGAAATTGAACGAACTGGATACGGAAAGCGTGGAACCGACGACGCACGTGCTTCATCTCAGCAACGTCATGCGTGAGGACGAAGTGCATGAAAGCCTGCCGCAGGAGAAAGTATTCCGCAATGCGCCGGAAGAAGAGGATGGGCAGTTTAAAGTTCCGGCCGTGTTGGAGTAGCTGACGTGAACAATGAAAAGGTTGTACAAGATGAAGGGAGGATGCGGCAGTGAGTCTTTTTGATTTGCGTTTACAGGAAATACATAATCGGCTTGGCAACAAGGAATTGTCCGTCACCGATTTGGTCGGCGAAGCGTTCGCCAAAATTACGGAGCGTGATGGGCGCGTCGGCGCTTACTTGACGCTGAACGAGGAAGGGGCACGCGCGGAAGCTGCGCGGCTTGACAATAAACTGGCCGAAGGGGGAGAACGCGGCCTGCTGTTCGGCCTGCCGGTCGGCATTAAGGATAATATGGTGACGGAAGGGCTGCGGACAACATGCGCCAGCCAGTTTCTTTCCAATTACGATCCGATTTACGACGCAACGGCGGTTACGAAGCTGAAGCGGGCGGAGGCCGTTACGGTCGGCAAGCTGAATATGGATGAGTTCGCCATGGGCGGATCCAATGAAAACTCCAGCTTCCATCCGGTGCGCAATCCGTGGGATTTAAGCCGTGTTCCCGGCGGCTCGAGCGGCGGTTCGGCCGCGGCGGTCGCAGCCGGGGAAGCTTATTTCACGCTGGGATCGGACACGGGCGGTTCCATCCGTCAACCCGCCTCCTATTGCGGCGTCGTTGGCTTAAAGCCGACATACGGTCTGGTTTCCCGGTACGGTCTGGTTGCATTTGCATCTTCGCTCGACCAGATCGGGCCGATCACGAAAAATGTGGAAGATTCCGCTTATGTGCTGCAGGCTATTGCGGGGCATGATCCAAAGGATTCCACCTCGGCGAATGTCGAGATCCCCGATTATTTGTCTTCGTTGACGGGAGACGTCAAAGGCTTGAGAATCGCGGTTCCGAAGGAATATCTTGACGGTATCGATCCACAGGTGAAATCCGCCGTTCTGGAGGCGCTAAAAGTGCTTGAAGGGCTTGGAGCGGTATGGGAGGAAGTGTCGCTGCCGCATACGGAATATGCCGTTGCCGCTTACTATCTGCTTGCTTCCTCGGAGGCTTCCTCCAACCTTTCGCGCTTCGACGGCGTTCGTTACGGCGTGCGCGCGGACCATGCGGGCAACCTGCTCGATTTGTATCTGGAATCCCGCAGCCAAGGCTTCGGTCCGGAAGTGAAGCGCCGGATCATGCTGGGGACATATGCGCTGAGCTCCGGATACTACGATGCCTATTATTTGAAAGCCCAAAAAGTCCGTACCCTGATTAAACGCGATTTTGACCAAACCTTTGAAAAATATGACGTCATCATCGGACCGACGGCGCCGACGACCGCTTTCCAACTCGGATCGCAGGTTGACGACCCGCTTACGATGTATCTTAACGATATTTTGACCATTCCGGTCAGCTTGGCGGGAGTTCCTGCCATTAGCGTTCCTTGCGGTTTTGCGGACGGACTTCCGGTCGGACTCCAAATTATCGGCAAACCGTTTGACGAAAGCACCGTTTTGCGGACAGCCCATGCGTTTGAAGCTCACACGGACCATCATAAACAACGCCCGTCGTTGTAATCGGGTATTTAAGGAGGGTCAACATGTCAACATCCAAATATGAAACAGTCATCGGGCTGGAAGTGCATGTGGAGCTGCATACGAAAACGAAAATATTTTGCGGCTGCTCCACGGAATTCGGCGCTCCGCCCAATAGCCATACTTGTCCGGTATGTCTCGGCCATCCCGGCGTTCTGCCGGTGCTGAACCGCCAGGCGGTCGACTATGCCATGAAGGCGGCGATGGCGCTGAATTGTGAGATCGGCGATGTCAGCAAATTCGACCGTAAAAACTATTTTTATCCCGATTCCCCGAAAGCCTATCAAATCTCCCAGTTCGATCAGCCGATCGGACAGCACGGATACATCGATATCGAAGTTGACGGGGTAACGAAACGGATCGGGATTACCCGGCTCCATTTGGAAGAAGACGCCGGTAAATTGACGCACGTTGACGGCGGATATGCATCGCTGGTTGACTTTAACCGGGTTGGCACTCCGCTTATCGAAATCGTGTCGGAACCGGAGATTTCCTCGCCAGAGGAGGCGCGCGCTTATCTGGAGAAACTGCGGGCAATCATGCAGTACTGCGACGTTTCCGACGTGAAGATGGAAGAAGGCTCCATGCGGTGCGATGCCAACATCAGCTTGCGTCCGGTAGGGCAGAAGGAATTCGGTACCCGGGCCGAGTTGAAAAACATGAACTCCTTCCGCGGGGTTCAGCGCGGGTTGGAATATGAACAGTACCGCCAGGCGGAAATTTTGGACGACGGCGGCGAAGTGGTTCAGGAAACCCGCCGTTGGGACGAAACCCAGGGCAAAACGTTCTCCATGCGCGGAAAGGAAGAAGCGCATGATTATCGTTATTTCCCGGATCCCGATCTGGTGAAAATCTATATCGACCAGGAATGGAAGGATCGGATCCGCGCATCGATTCCGGAGCTGCCTGACGCCCGCAAAGCGCGCTATGCTTCGGAATACGGGCTTCCCGATTATGATGCCGGCGTAATTACTTCGTCGAAGTCGCTTGCGGATTTGTTTGAGAGCGCCCTTGAGCATGCGTCGGACGCCAAAGCCGTATCCAACTGGATCATGGGCGACTTGCTCGGATATTTGAATTCCAACGGCCTTGAACTTTCCGAAGTGAAGCTGACAGGTCAAGGGCTCGGCGAGATGATCAACCTGATCGAAAAAGGAACGATCAGCTCGAAAATTGCAAAAACCGTCTTCAAGGAAATGCTGCAAAGCGGGAAGCTTCCGCAGCAAATCGTTGAGGAACAAGGTTTGGTGCAAATCAGTGACGAAGGGGCCATTTTGGCGATTGTCAAGGAAGTTGTGGCGAACAACCCGGCTTCCGTACAGGATTACAAAGCCGGTAAAGAGAAGGCGATCGGTTTCCTTGTCGGCCAGGTCATGAAGCAGAGCAAGGGCAAAGCGAACCCGGGACTGGCAAACAAATTGCTGGTTGAGGTGCTGAAAGACTAATCTCCGTACGTTGATCGGCCAGTTGTATGTGTAGTGGAATCGTAATCCGGGAGGAAACGGTATGATCATGCGTCTGTCTTTGCAGAACCAAGATGTGGTGGAGCAGCTTTGGAGTCTGCAGCACGCGGCTTATCGACTGGAAGCTGCCGCGATCGGACTGACGGAGGTCCCGCCGCTGCAGGAAACGTTTGATTCCATCCGTGACAGCGATGTGCAAATTTACGGAGAGCTTACGGAGGACGGAGAGTTGCTTGGGGCCATCGTAACCGTTCCTGCCGGTTCTACTAAAACCCTGGAAATCGCCCGGCTCATGATTCATCCGGACCATCTCCGTCAAGGGATCGGCGCTTCCCTTATGGATTATGTACTCACGAACCACAGCGATACGAAATCGTTTGTTGTCACGGCGGGCACCCGGAATTTTCCGGCAGTGTCGCTCTACCGGAAATTCGGTTTTGTTCCCGAATCGAGCGTAACTTCCCCTTTGGGGGCAGATCTGACGGTGTTCCGTTATAATCGCGAATAGTTCCTTTTTTCGTTCCCCTCGGCCGTCTGGCCGGGGGGTTCATTATTTGTCCAGCTCATTCCATATTACAGTACAAGAAAGTTAGGTTATTATTATACTAACTAACGTTGACTCGAATTCAGTCGGAAAGGAGATGGACAGCCTGAAAACCACTGTGAATTTACGTCCGGGGCAGGGGCAGCCCACGGCCGGACGGCCCAAACGATTTCGGCCGAGACGGCGGAAGCGCAAATTAATCGCCTGTTTGTTGGCCGCTATTTTTCCCGGTTTGGGCCATCTCTATTTAAAGCTGTTTCTGAAAGGCGCATTACTGATTTACTTGATGCTGCTAGACGCGTCGGCATTGATTTTCTTTTCGTCGGTCCGTTCCGGAATTAATGTTCCGTTTTTAATCTTGCTCGGACTGATGATTCCATGCATATATTTTTATAGCGTCTATGATGTGCTGCAATCCACGGATGCCATCAATGCGAGAATCAAGCGGCCTGGATCGGAAGATGACGAGTTGGACTCCGCCGAGCAGGATACGCAGCCCGGTTCCGGAATAGGAAAAGGAATCTTATCGGGAGTCCTGCTTCTTCTCGGAGGAGCGGCCATACTTCTTTTACGCCAAAAACCGCCGTGGCTTGAAGGGTTTATTCAATGGTCAGCCGGATACGCCGTATCCGCGGCGATGCTGGTGACGGGCGGCTTTCTTATTTGGCGCGAGTGCCGTCGGCGTTTGATCAGAACCGGCCGGTTTACTTCGGCGGTTTTGTTGATGACGGTTGGGGGGTTATTATTCACGGACCGTTACTCCGGCAAGGATTTGATTCTATTCTTGCCTAAATGGTGGCCGGTTGTTCTGATGCTCGGGGCGGCGGAGCATATTGCGGTGCTGATCTGGAACCGGAGGCAGACCGTTAGGCCCGGGCGCAGGTTGCGCGTCGATATGAAAGGCTTGATTTTATCGGTACTTGCCTGCGCGTCCGTCTTTGCGGTAACCCAGCAGGATCATTACCTGCATTTATGGAACCGCGTCAGTTTGGACTTGGCGGCGACCGGTGCGGATTTTAGCGGCGAGGAAGGATTTCGTGTGGATAAACCCGGCATGGAAATTCCGATCGATCTCGGTACGGAACAAGTCGTCATTAACGGCATCAACGGAAAAATTGATATCAAAAGGGCTGAAATTGAAGGAGTACAGGTTCGGGCGACCGTTTGGGTAGATCAAATTTCCGAGGAAGAAGCGGAGAAGATTGCGGAAAAGACGGTCATCGATACCTCCATCGGAAAAACGCTGGATATTACGGTCAAAGACCAAACCTACGGGGCTTCAGGAAAACGCCATCCGCGCGTGAATATGACGGTGCTATTACCGGAGAACCGGTTCCTTGATATCGATGTCAGCACCTCCAGCGGCGACATTATTTTAACGAGCGTTCAGGCCATGAAGCAGATCAAGCTGCAAACCGGTAACGGGGATCTGCGGCTGTGGAGCGTCATCGGCGACGTTTCTGCCAAAACATTAAACGGGGACGCTGAGCTGTTCAGGATTTTCGGCGATGCCGCCATCGATACCCAAGGCGGAAATATAAAGGTGAAAGGCATTAGCGGAGATACCTCCTTGTCCACCCTGGTCGGCGATGTTTCGCTCGTGAATGCGCAGGGAAAGATCCAAGCCAACACCAAAAACGGGAACATCCAAATAGACGGGGTTCCCGAAACGCTCCGAGCCGAGTCGCTGAACGGTAAAATATTGATTCGGACCGGAGAGATCGGCGGTGACTGGGACGTGTACAGTGCGGTCGGGGAAATGCAGCTGGAAATTCCGGAGACGGGAGACTACACGCTGGCCGGCTCGAGCGGCTATGGAGACATTGAAACCGATCTTCCATTTATTGTTGAAAACAAAGAGATCAAAGGCGTTACAGGCAGCGGAGAGCATAAGCTCCATGTGGACGGGAACAGCAGTTTGATCGTGATGAAGCATCAGTGAGTACTTTACTTCGTTGACAAAAGAATTATTATAACCGTACAATTAATTTTGTAAAGGATCATTATTTGCACTATTTGAAGGCGGTGGACTTGATGGCTACTCGCGTGGAACACGCGCTGGAACAATTGAAGAATAATGGCGTGCGTATAACGCCCCAGCGTCATGCCATTCTTGCCTATCTTTTGGAATCGATGGGACACCCGACCGCGGATGAAATCTACCGGGCTTTGGAGCCCCGTTTCCCGAATATGAGTGTTGCAACGGTCTATAACAACCTGAAGATGCTGATTGAAGCGGGAATGGTCAGGGAACTGACTTATGGCGATAATTCCAGCCGCTTTGATGCAGATGTTTCGGATCATTACCATATAGTTTGCGAAAAGTGCGGGAAGATCAAGGATTTTGCTTATCCTTCATTGCTGGAAGTGGAACGAAAGGCCGAGGAAATGACCGGGTTCGTCGTTCACGGGCACCGGATGGAGCTCCATGGCTTGTGTGAAACATGTCGTCATCTATAGTTCGATCGACCTGCGGGTATTGGGAAACGTGCGGGATTCCTTCGGGAATTCTTCACGTTTTATTTTTTAGTGACGGAGGGAAAGTCGTTGAATAGCAGCAGAAAGTCACGTTATGGAAAAACAAGGCGTAGACGTCGGAGGACTTGGTGGATATTATTGATTTTGATTCTGGCGGGGGGGTACTGGTATTCCTCGGAAATGATGCCGAATCGCCAGCATATTGATCCGGAGTGGAAGGGCCAATACGATAAACCTATTTTTGCGGAGGGTAACCTGTTGGAGGGGACCGCGATCGGTACGGGGGAGGGGCTCAAGCTGCCACTTCCGGTGATTCAGTCCGAGGTTGATCCGAATATTCGATATGAAGAGGACAGCGAATCGGTCATATTGACGACGCCTAAGAAGCTTGTATTGCTGAAAACGGATGAGAAAACAGGGAAAATCAACAACAAGCCGGTGAATTTGCGCATTGCCCCGGAACAGAAAAACGATGTTCTTTATCTGCCCGCATACCTGCTGGAAGAGCTTTACGGGATGGAGGTTCATGAAGATGCAGCTTCGGGGGCCGTGCTGTTGATGCACCCGGGGGAAAGACTGGAGCATGTTACGGTCAGGGATTCTTCGCGCAAAAAGGACTTCACGGTTCCTCTTCGGGCAGGAAAAAGCATTCATACCCCGATTCTGGCGGATATGAAGCCGGGGACGAAGCTCCGCATTATGGAAAACGCGAATGATTGGTATTATGTACAGTTATATAACGGTTATACAGGATTTGTAAAAAAGGAAGACACCGTGCCCGGAGAGAGCAGAGATGTGCCGGAATTGGAACCGGTGCTGTCACCGGCCAAAGAGAAGTGGAGCTCCAAAAAGATTAACATGACCTGGGAGGCCGTCTATCAGGTGGCACCTAATCCATCGTCGATCGGAAAACTGCCCGGCGTAAATGTGGTAAGTCCGACTTGGTTTTCGCTGGTTGACGGAAGCGGAAACGTCAAAAGCAAGGCGGATTCCGCCTACGTGAAATGGGCCCATGGGCAAGGTATGCAGGTGTGGGGGTTGTTCAATAACAGCTTTGAGCCGGACCTGACAACGGAGGCATTATCGAGTTTTGAAAACCGGATGACGACGATCCTGCAAATGCTGCATTATGCGAAATTGTACGATTTGGACGGGATCAATATCGACTATGAAAACGTCCATACCAAAGACGGGCCTAATTTAACTCAGTTTATGAGAGAATTAAGGCCGCTCGCCTTAGAGTACGGGCTCGTCGTTTCCATCGACGTAACCCCAAAGTCGAATAGCGAGATGTGGTCCGCTTTTCTCGATCGCAGGGCATTGTCCCAAGCCGTCGATTATATCATCGTTATGGCTTATGACGAACATTGGGCTGCTAGTCCCGTGTCGGGATCGGTCGCCTCATTGCCATGGACCCGTTCTTCCGTGACACGGATCCTCGAAGAGGATGAGGTCCCCGCCGACCAGCTTATTCTCGGAATTCCGTTGTACACCCGCGTATGGACGGAAACCGTGAAGGACGGTAAAACCGAAGTGAAGTCCAAAGCCATAGGGATGAAGAAAGCCCAGGATATCATTAAAGAGAAAAAACTTACACCGGTATTGTCGGAAGAAACCGGTCAGAATTACGTGGAGTACAAGGAGGACGGTGCGCTGAACCGGATTTGGCTGGAGGACGCCGATTCGCTTTCCCGGCGTGTGGATCTGGCGAAGTCCCTGGATTTGGCCGGAGTGGCCACCTGGACCCGAGGTTTTGCCTCGGAGCAGGCATGGGAAGTTTTGCGCCGGATATCCGAATAGAAAAAAGGTTGGACAAGTGTTTCTTGTCCAACCTCAGATTGTCGAGAAACCCACGTCTTTGAGACGGTGGGTTTCTCTTTTTTATTTGCAGTGTACTCTCAAGGTTTATAAAGAGGGGATCATCCCCACTTTTCCAGGCGATCCAGATGGATCGCCATCTTCTTCATGTTCTGCACAGCGGCCGTCATCAAAGCTTGTTCTTTGACGTTAGCCAATCCGCGTAAACGGCAATAGCGAAACCCATGGAGCTCTTTGGCATCCGCGAAGCTTCGCTCAATCGTTTCTTTTCGTTTGCGGTACAACTGTTTGCCGTCACGGCTCAGCCGGTTGTTTCGTACCCACTCTTTGCTGTCCTCCCATACGTGACGGGTCAACACCTTTCGGTGGTTACGGGAATGAGTGCATTGCGCAAGCATAGGACATTGTTTGCAATGCTCCGGGTCCGACGCATACTGTCGGTAACCCTTTCGGTCGGTCGTCCGGTATGTCAGACGGTGCTCTGCTGGACAGATATAAGTGTTGTTTTCGGCGTCGTAAATAAACTTCCACTTCGGAAATAGGCCTTGCTTGGGGTGAAATCTCCGGTGTGCAATCACTGCAAAAATTTTTCGTTCTTGTAAACCACGGCAAATCGGCGTCGTTAAATAACCCGAATCCAGCGCTACAGCTTCTACTCGAAAACCAAAACGTTCTCTCTGACGGTCTAAACGAGATAAATACGGAACCGAATCATGGACATTTCCCGGCGTGATGTGGACATCGGTAATGAGATTGTATTTGAGATCCACCGTCCGGTGGTCGAGATAAAAGAACCCTTCTGGCTTTCCGTCACGAACCATATAGCCGCTCTCTGGATCTGTGGTGCTCACTTTAATTTCCTTGGTTTCACTCACTTCCTCTCGCTCTTTTAGGGCTTTTTTC
>NZ_CP195592.1:3105000-4660000 GCF_051307165.1 Paenibacillus salivarius | reverse complement strand
TAGTGATTCCGTTAGTAGCGGCGAGCGAATGCGGATTAGCCTAAACCAAGAGGCTTGCCTCTTGGGGTTGTGGGACGTCTCACATGGAGTTACAAAGGATGAGGTTAGACGAACAGGTCTGGAAAGGCCGGCCAAAGAAGGTAAAAGCCCTGTAATCGAAAGTCTCAACCCTCCGAGACGGATCCCGAGTAGTGCGGGGCACGTGAAACCCCGTATGAATCTGCCAGGACCATCTGGTAAGGCTAAATACTCCCTAGCGACCGATAGTGAAGCAGTACCGTGAGGGAAAGGTGAAAAGCACCCCGGAAGGGGAGTGAAAAAGAACCTGAAACCGTGTGCTTACAAGAAGTCAGAGCCCATTTTAGGGGTGATGGCGTGCCTTTTGTAGAATGAACCGGCGAGTTACGTTTGCAAGCAAGGTTAAGTCGAAAAGACGGAGCCGCAGCGAAAGCGAGTCTGAATAGGGCGATTTTAGTTTGTAGGCGTAGACCCGAAACCGTGTGATCTACCCCTGTCCAGGGTGAAGGTGCGGTAACACGCACTGGAGGCCCGAACCCACGTACGTTGAAAAGTGCGGGGATGAGGTGGGGGTAGCGGAGAAATTCCAATCGAACTCGGAGATAGCTGGTTCTCCCCGAAATAGCTTTAGGGCTAGCCTCGGAAATGACAGTCGTGGAGGTAGAGCACTGATTGGGTGCGGGGCCCGCAAGGGTTACCAAGCTCAGTCAAACTCCGAATGCCATAGACTGATTATCCGGGAGTCAGACAGTGAGTGCTAAGATCCATTGTCAAAAGGGAAACAGCCCAGACCATCAGCTAAGGTCCCCAAGTGTGTGTTAAGTGGGAAAGGATGTGGAGTTGCACAGACAACCAGGATGTTGGCTTAGAAGCAGCCACCATTTAAAGAGTGCGTAATAGCTCACTGGTCGAGTGACTCTGCGCCGAAAATGTAACGGGGCTAAACACACCACCGAAGCTATGGCTTGAATCGACTTCACTGCTTCTTTGAGGCGGTGTTTAACCGATGACATTTTTGCCGAAAGCGACTTTTGAATTTGTTCAAAGGTTTCGGCCAAATGGTCTTCGGGGTTAAACACACTTCGAAGCTGGAGTGAAGTCGATTCAGGGGTAGGGGAGCGTTGAATGCGGGTTGAAGTCAGACCGGAAGGACTGGTGGACTGCATTCAAGTGAGAATGCCGGTATGAGTAACGAAAAGATCAGTGAGAATCTGATCCGCCGAAAGCCTAAGGGTTCCTGAGGAAGGTTCGTCCGCTCAGGGTAAGTCGGGACCTAAGGCGAGGCCGAAAGGCGTAGTCGAAGGACAACAGGTGGAAATTCCTGTACCACCGTAAACCGTTATGAGCAATGGGGTGACGCAGTAGGGTAGTGACGCGAGCTGATGGATGCTCGTCCAAGCAGTGAGGCTGATGTGTAGGCAAATCCGCACATCGTTAAGGCTGGGCTGTGATGGGGAGGGAAAATTTACAGTACCGAAGGTCATGATCTCACACTGCCAAGAAAAGCCTCTAGCCAGGTGAAGGTGCCCGTACCGCAAACCGACACAGGTAGGCGAGAAGAGAATTCTAAGGCGCGCGGAAGAACTCTCGTTAAGGAACTCGGCAAAATGACCCCGTAACTTCGGGAGAAGGGGTGCCTCGGTAGGGTGAATAGCCCGAGGGGGCCGCAGTGAAAAGGCCCAAGCGACTGTTTAGCAAAAACACAGGTCTGTGCGAAGCCGCAAGGCGAAGTATACGGGCTGACGCCTGCCCGGTGCTGGAAGGTTAAGGGGAGTGGTTAGGGAGCAATCCCGAAGCTATGAACTGAAGCCCCAGTAAACGGCGGCCGTAACTATAACGGTCCTAAGGTAGCGAAATTCCTTGTCAGGTAAATTCTGACCCGCACGAATGGCGTAACGACTTGGGCGCTGTCTCAACGAGAGATCCGGTGAAATTTTAATACCTGTGAAGATGCAGGTTACCCGCGACAAGACGGAAAGACCCCATGGAGCTTTACTGCAGCTTGATATTGGACTTTGATACGATTTGTACAGGATAGGTGGGAGCCTAGGAAGCCGGAGCGCCAGCTTCGGTGGAGGCGCCGTTGGGATACCACCCTGATCGTATCGGAGTTCTAACCTGGTACCGTGATCCGGTGCGGGGACAGTGTCAGGCGGGCAGTTTGACTGGGGCGGTCGCCTCCTAAAGAGTAACGGAGGCGCCCCAAGGTTCCCTCAGAATGGTTGGAAATCATTCGAAGAGTGCAAAGGCATAAGGGAGCTTGACTGCGAGACTGACAAGTCGAGCAGGGACGAAAGTCGGGCTTAGTGATCCGGTGGTACCGCATGGAAGGGCCATCGCTCAACGGATAAAAGCTACCCTGGGGATAACAGGCTTATCTCCCCCAAGAGTCCACATCGACGGGGAGGTTTGGCACCTCGATGTCGGCTCATCGCATCCTGGGGCTGAAGTAGGTCCCAAGGGTTGGGCTGTTCGCCCATTAAAGCGGTACGCGAGCTGGGTTCAGAACGTCGTGAGACAGTTCGGTCCCTATCTGTCGTGGGCGTAGGAAATTTGAGAGGAGCTGTCCTTAGTACGAGAGGACCGGGATGGACGCACCGCTGGTGCACCAGTTGTTCCGCCAGGAGCACAGCTGGGTAGCTAAGTGCGGACGGGATAAGCGCTGAAAGCATCTAAGCGTGAAGCCCCCCTCAAGATGAGATTTCCCAACTCGTAAGACCCCTTGAAGACGACGAGGTTGATAGGCTGGGGGTGGAAGCACAGCAATGTGTGGAGCTGACCAGTACTAATCGGTCGAGGGCTTATCCAAAGAACTAAACACGCAAATGAAGTTTCGTATCCAGTTTTCAGGCGATCAAAGCTTGAATAAATATTCCCTGATAGCTCAGTTGGTAGAGCACTCGACTGTTAATCGAGTTGTCACAGGTTCGAGTCCTGTTCGGGGAGCCATTATGGAGAGGTGTCCGAGTTGGCCGAAGGAGCACGATTGGAAATCGTGTAGGCGTCACAAGCGTCTCGAGGGTTCGAATCCCTCTCTCTCCGCCATCATATTTCTTTCATAAGCAAGGCCCGTTGGTCAAGGGGTTAAGACACCTCCCTTTCACGGAGGTAACAGGGGTTCGAATCCCCTACGGGTCACCACTTTCTTTAAAGCTACATAAAAGCTTTGCGAAAGACTTGATTTTAAACCGCTTTTTCTGGTACAATATGATTTGTCTTTCCTCGGAGGCTTAGCTCAGCTGGGAGAGCATCTGCCTTACAAGCAGAGGGTCGGGGGTTCGATCCCCTCAGCCTCCACCATATAAGATTTACTTTTACTGACGCGGGGTGGAGCAGCCCGGTAGCTCGTCGGGCTCATAACCCGAAGGCCGCAGGTTCAAATCCTGCCCCCGCAATTATCCCTTTAACAGGGATATCCAATAGTGTGGAGCCGTGGTGTAGAGGCCTAACATGCCTGCCTGTCACGCAGGAGACCGCGGGTTCGAATCCCGTCGGCTCCGCCATTTTAAGTAAATATGCAAGTGAGGCTCGGTAGCTCAGTCGGTAGAGCAGAGGACTGAAAATCCTCGTGTCGGCGGTTCGATTCCGTCCCGAGCCACCATTAAAACTGAATGCATCAAATGCCGGTGTAGCTCAATTGGTAGAGCAACTGACTTGTAATCAGTAGGTTGGGGGTTCAAGTCCTCTCGCCGGCACCATTTGGAGGCTTAGCGAAGTGGCCAAACGCAGCAGACTGTAAATCTGTTCTCGTACGAGTTCGGTGGTTCGAATCCATCAGCCTCCACCAGTTTTAAAGGGGCATAGTTTAAAGGTAGAACAAAGGTCTCCAAAACCTTTGGTGTGGGTTCAATTCCTGCTGCCCCTGCCATTTTTTCAAAACTAAATATTTTTATGGCGGTCGTGGCGAAGGGGTTAACGCACCGGATTGTGGCTCCGGCACTCGTGGGTTCAAGTCCCATCGATCGCCCCATTATTTTTACTAACAACTTCATGTTGGGGATTAGCCAAGCGGTAAGGCAACGGACTTTGACTCCGTCATGCATAGGTTCGAATCCTATATCCCCAGCCATTTTACGCGGACGTGGCTCAGCGGTAGAGCATCGCCTTGCCAAGGCGAGGGTCGCGGGTTCGATTCCCGTCGTCCGCTCCATTTTTTTATAAGGCGCCATAGCCAAGTGGTAAGGCACAGCTCTGCAAAAGCTCTACCCCCAGTTCGAATCTGGGTGGCGCCTCCATTTTCTTTTCGCGGGAGTGGCGGAATCGGCAGACGCACAGGACTTAAAATCCTGCGGTAGGTGACTACCGTACCAGTTCAAGTCTGGTCTTCCGCACTTTTTTTGGTTTATGTGCCCTTAGCTCAGCTGGATAGAGCGTTTGACTACGAATCAAAAGGTCAGGAGTTCGAATCTCTTAGGGCACGCCATTATAACTCGCTTTAAGAAAATAAATATTTATATGCCGGTGTGGCGGAATTGGCAGACGCGCGCGACTCAAAATCGTGAGGGAAACCGTGGGGGTTCGAGTCCCTTCACCGGCATCACGCAAACAGGTTTGTAAATTGCTTTTGAAGCAGTTTACAAGCCTGTTTTTATTTGCATTGCCCCTCAATTTCTAACCGTTTAGAATGTATAGATAAAGTTTTCGATAGTAATCGTTAAGGAGGTTGATTGCATGAAACAAAATAGCTATGATAATCCGGGTTTCTTTGCGAAATACAGCCAGATGCCCCGTTCCATAGGAGGACTTGATGCTGCCGGGGAGTGGTCCGTTTTTCGGGCGATGCTTCCGGAGCTTCGGGACAAAAAAGTGCTTGATCTCGGTTGCGGTTATGGTTGGCACAGCAGATATGTCCGGGAGCATGATGCCAGGTTCGTGGTAGGTTTGGATCTCTCTGAAAAAATGCTGGAGCGTGCCAGAACCATGACCCAGGATGACCAAATTCAGTATCGGCGGAGCGCAATTGAAGATATCAATTATTCCGAAGGGGAGTTTGACCTGGTGATCAGTTCCCTCGCACTCCATTATGTTGAAGATTTTGATAGCATCTGCCGAAAAGTTTATCGCTGTCTCGCCCCCGGCGGTTCTTTCGTGTATTCGGTGGAGCATCCGGTGTATACCGCGCTTCCGGAACAAGACTGGGTTTACGGCAAGCAGGGAGAGAAGTTGCATTGGCCGGTCGATCGTTATCATGAAGAAGGGCCGCGAAATGCCAGATTTCTTGATCATGATGTCGTTAAGTATCACCGAAGTATTGCGACACAGGTAAATGCGCTTATTCATTCGGGATTCCGAATTCGGGAAATGTCCGAACTTAAGCCGGAAGAACATCGGGTCGAGCAGGATCCGGAATGGCGGGATGCAAACCGGAGACCCATCTTTTTGTTGATCGCAGCTGATAAATAAGGGAAAAGTAGATCTGTTTAACGGTAACACTATATATAGTAGTATTTTGCCTTCGGCAGTGTTCAGAATCACTGTAAGTTGATTTTTATTAAGGTATACTCTCTTAGTCGAATACCTGATAATAAAATCACTACGAAGGATGAATTTAATGATAGTTATTAAGCGAGACGGTTCAGAGGTAGCTTTCAATCAACAGAAAATCATCGATGCGATTTGCGCGGCCATGAATAGTACCAAGAAAAAAGGCGACTCTGAATTGGCACAAAAGATAGCCGACAAGGTGACGCGGAAAATTTCCAAGCTGGAGAAGGTGGATATCGAACATATTCAGGATGAAGTTCAATCCGCCCTGATGAATAGCAGAAGGAAAGACGCTGCCGAGGCCTACATCGGCTATCGTGAAGTAAGAACCTTGAAACGGCGCGAACGCAGCAGCCTGGACAAAAAGGTTCTCGGGCTTCTGGAGCTCACGAATGAAGAGGTATTGAAAGAAAACTCCAATAAGGACGGAGCCACCATTCCGACGCAGCGCGATTTGCTGGCAGGCATTATGGCCAAGGATTTCGCCCAAACTTACATGATCCCAAAACGGGTCGTGGAAGCCCACAACAGCGGGGATCTGCATTTTCACGACCAGGATTACAGCCCGTATTTCCCCATTTACAACTGCATGCTGATCGACTTAAAGGGGATGCTCAAGAACGGCTTCAAGCTCGGCAACGCCCAGATCGAAACCCCGAAGTCCATAACTACCGCTACGGCCATTACCGCCCAGATAATCGCGCAGGTAGCGAGCCACATCTATGGCGGAAATACGATTAATGAAATCGACGTTATCTTGGCCCCATATGTATTAGAGTCTTTTAAAAAGCACTATCGCAAAGGCCTGCAATGGCTGTACATGCTGGAAGGCGATGAAATCGAAGCCCTGGATATCTCCTGGGAAAACGAAGGTTTACATAAGAAGTATCCGCGTTGTCTTGAATATGCCAAAAACCTGACCGAGAAGGAAACCTATGATGCTTTTCAATCGCTCGAATATGAAATCAATACGCTGGTCAGCGCCAACGGACAAACGCCTTTCAGCACGTTCGGCTTTGGCCGGGGGGTGTCATGGGCCGAGCGGCAAATCCAAATTGCCATTTTGCAAAACCGAATCCGCGGGCTGGGAAGGGACGGGAAAACCGCGATTTTCCCTAAGCTGATCTTCGGCTTGGAAGAGGGCGTCAATTTGAAGCCCGGGGATCCGAATTACGATATCAAACAGTTGGCCTTAAGATGCAGTACATTACGGATGTATCCCGACATTATTTCCGTGCCGAAGGTCAAAGAAATTACCGGGTCTTTCAAGTTTCCGATGGGCTGCCGCTCTTTTTTGGGCAGATATGAAGAGAACGGGGAGGAAATGCACGACGGCCGGTTCAACATGGGGGTGGTGACCGCCAATTTACCTCGGATTGCGATCAAAGCGAACGGCTCGGAAGAGACCTTTTACCGCCTATTGGATGAACTTTTGGAAGTGTGCAAGGAAGGGCTGATGTATCGCATCGAACGCTTAAAGGGAGTCAAAGCTAAAGTTGCCCCCATATTGTATATGGAAGGAGCGGCCGGCAGCCGGCTTCAACCGGAGGACACGATTGATCACCTGCTTGAGAACGGCAGAGCCAGCATTTCATTGGGTTATATCGGGATCCATGAAACGATGATGGCTTTGTACGGTACTTGTCTATTTGACGACGAGGAATTGCGGAAAAAAGGGGTGCAAATCGTTCGGTACCTGAGCGATAAAGCCGAGCAATGGAAGCTGGAAACCGGCTACGGCTTCAGCCTGTACTCCACGCCGGCGGAATCCTTATGCTACCGGTTCTGCAAGCTGGACGAGGAGAAGTTCGGCAGGATGGAGGGAGTCACGGACAAAGGATATTATACGAACTCCTTCCATCTCGATGTGAACAAGAAAGTGACCCCGTTTGAAAAAATCCAGTTCGAGAAGGATTACCCGCAGTACGCGAACGGCGGATTTATCACGTATTGCGAATTCGACTCGCTGGTCAACAATCCGGAGGCGCTGGAAGCGGTATGGGACTATGCTTATGAACGGGTGCCTTATTTCGGGACGAACACGCCGACGGACAAATGTCTGGAATGCGGGTTTGAAGGGGAGTTTGAAGCAACCAATACCGGCTTTGAATGTCCGAACTGCGGCAATGCCAATCCGAAAACCTCTTCCGTCATACGGCGCTGCTGCGGGTATTTATCGGAGCCAAGCCAGCGTCCGTTTAATGCGGGCAAGCAAAAAGAAGTACTCTCCCGCGTGAAGCATATGTGAGTCTTATGTACATCGCGGACTATAAAAGATTTGACGTCATCAATGGAAGAGGACTTCGGCATTCCATATTTACATCAGGCTGTACGCATCACTGCAAGGGCTGCTTTAATGCGGCTACATGGAACTTTAATTACGGAGAGCCTTATACCATGGAGTTGGAAGAACGGATCATTGGCGATTTGAATATGCCGGACGTCAATATAGCCGGTCTGTCCATACTAGGCGGCGAGCCGTTTCAAAACGTGGAGGGGCTGCTCGGGCTTGTCTCCAGGGTACGGAGCGAGTGCAGCGGCAAGGATATCTGGATCTGGTCCGGATATACGTTTGAAGAAATCATCGAAGACGAAAGCAGACGGGAACTACTGACCTGTTGCGATGTTCTTATCGATGGGAAATTCATCCTGGAGCGGCGCAACCTGAAACTAAAATGGAGGGGCTCCGACAACCAGCGCGTTATTGACGTGAAGGAAAGCTTGCGAACCATGCAGGCTGTGCCGATGCCCATTTAAGTGCGTGTTACACCTCTAATGTCTAAAGTAACGGCCCTCGTCTTGAAGCCAAGACGGGGGCTTTTGGTTTGGCCCCGCGGAATATTAATGTTATGGGAAAAGGAATATAATAACTCGAGATCCCAAAATAAAGGAGAACGAAGCCGATGACGGATAAAGACCATGAACAGTGGATGGAAAAAGCGATTACCGAGGCGACGGAGAATGTGGCCCAGGGCGAGGGAGGCCCCTTCGGGGCGATTATCGTCAAAGACGGGCAAGTGATCGGAAAAGGGCGGAATTCGGTAACCTCGTTGAACGATCCTACGGCGCATGCCGAGGTCCAGGCGATCCGTGAGGCGTGCCGTCATTTGAACGACTTCGAGTTAAAGGGCTGCGTGATCTATACCAGTTGCGAGCCCTGTCCGATGTGCCTTGGGGCGATTTATTGGTCGCGTCCGGACGCCGTTTATTATGCGGGCACGAAGGAGGATGCCGCTGCCATCGGATTTGACGATCAATTCATCTATGAACAGATCGCCAAGCCGAAGAAGGATCGTTCCATACCGATGATACAGATTCAAACCCAAGACCATTTGCGGCCTTTTCATACCTGGAGAGCATCGAGCGGCAAAATAGAATATTGAAGCGCCCACGGATACTTTCCAGCATTATGACTCCGCTCTTTGCATATATTCCCGCGGGGAAACTCCCTCGACCTTTTTGAAAACTTTGCTGAAATAAAAGGCGCTCTCATAACCCAACCGCTGCGAAATTTCGTAGACCCGGCCATCTCCGCGCAGCATCATTTCCTTGGCGGCCGCGATTTTGGCCTCCGTCACGTATTCCACAAAGCTGACTTTTGCGGTTTTGGCAAACAGATGGCTCAAGTAATTGGGGCTGAAATTGAAAATATCCGCAACATGGTTGAGGGACAGCTTGCTGTCCAGATTCCGTTTGATGTACTCCTGCACATGTCGGACTACCTGCTCCTTATAGCTCTGCTTTCTGGAGGACAGCACCTCGCAGCAGCCGTCGCGGAATTGCACGAGCCAATCGACCACGCCGTCCATCGTATGCTTTTGATAAATCGCACGGTAGCCTTCCGGTTCGTTACCGAAAATATGCTCGACCATATTCTCTCCGTCCGAGAGGAGGGAAGTCGCCATATACAGCAAGTTGCACGCGGCGTCCGTCGCGGGCACCAACAGTTCGGGATGCCCGTCGAAGCTCGAGATCAGTTTGGAAATGAGCGCGTTCAAGGCCTGAATATCCATTTCTTCGAAGGCGCGGCGAATTTCCGAGCGGTACGACGAAAAATCGAAGAGGGAGGAATCCGTCCAGGCCGGTTTATCCTGAGAAAAGAAGACGAAGGATTGTTCATGAACCGCGGCGGGCAACACTTTTCTCGCCGCCAAATAGCTCTCCCGCAGCAGATAAGGATCGTCGACGGCAAATCCGGCGCCTCCGATAATCGTCACATTGAAGTATTTGTGGAGCAGCGTGCTCATGTCGTGCAGCCGATGCTCGACCTCGTTAAGCCATCTCTTCGGGTCAACCGCGGGGACGGGCAGCGTGACGGCAAAGTTCCTCAGATCCAGGCTCGTCACGTAACAGATTCCCGATGCTGCCAGCGTATCTTTCGCCATTTGAACCGTGCTGGTACACAAAGCGACCAGTTTGTCTCCGCGCGGCGGCACGCTGTCCGGACCGAGAATGCGGCAGGTGCAAACCAGATAGGCGGGCGCATCCAGTTCGAGTTCAAGGTCCTCTTTTTGCAGGAGATATTGGTCTCTGCATTCGAACAATTGATTGAACAAACGGATGAAAAATTTGTCCCGGAGTCCTTGTAAATTACTGCGGTAAAGCAGGTTTGGAGGCAGTTCCTCGTGCGTGTATTCCTTTAGAACCTTAATCGCCCTATGGATCGACTCCTTCAGCGTTTCCGGCGTCAGTTCCAGCTTCACCAGATAATCGACCGCCTGCACTTCGATGGCGCTGCGCGCATATTCAAACTCTTCATAGCTGGTCAGGATAATGAAAAGGGGGAGCCGTCCATGTTTTTTTCGCACGGAAGTCGCCACCTCCAGGCCGCTTTTGATCGGCATTTTGATATCGGTCAAAACAATGTCGGGCCGCAGGGCTTCGATCATTTCTTCCGCCTGGGCGCCATTGTGCGCAACGCCAACGATCTCGATCTGGTGGTCTTCCCATCTCAACATCGATTGGAGGCCGATACAAACCAGGGCTTCGTCGTCGGCGATCAGCAATTTAATCATTAAGCTCACCTCGCAGTGTTCTTGATTGTGTCATCAATATTCACTCTTCCGGTAGGGAATCAACATTTTCATTTTGGTGTAAACCCCTTGCAAACTCTCGATAGATAGGCCGTATCTATCGCCGAAAGTCAGCTTCAACCGTTCGTTCACGCTGCGGAGCCCAACCTTCTCGAACATTCCCTTCGGTTCCTGTTCCCGCGAAGAGAGGATGCCGGTAATTTGCTCCTGGCTCAAGCCGATCCCGTCATCCTCGATCGTCACGCCCACATCCCCATGGCCGATTCGCTCGATCGTTACGATAATATGGCCTTTGCCTTTCGGTTCAATGCCATGGAAGATGGCGTTCTCCACCAGCGGCTGCAAAGTAAAACGGGGGATCAAACAGGACAATAGATCCGCGTTCTCAAATCGCGATTCCATCGTAATATTGTTCCCGTACCGATACTTCTGGATTAGGAAGTAGTCGTCCAGCAAGCCGAGCTCGTCTCCCAGAGCCACCAACTTGCGGGGATCCTTGGCGATGCTTCGCAGCAGCCTGGATAGCGAGGTGGTCATCTCCGCGATTCCGGTTGCATTCTGGATCGTGGCCATCCATTTGATCGAATTCAGCGTATTGTACAGGAAGTGCGGATTGATCTGGCTTTGGAGCATCCGGTATTCCAGATCCTGTTTCTGCTTCTCATCCGCCAGGCGGGTTTCCATTAAGGCGACGATGTCTTGGGACAGGCGGTTAATCCCCCGGCCTACATCGCCTAGCTCGCTGTTCCATTCAATATTCCGGTCGATCAGAAAATTGCCCTGGGCAATCTTATCGATCCGTTTTTTTAATTTTTCTACAGGAAGGCTGATCGTACGCGTCAGGTAGTATGTAATGAAGGCGCTAAGTACGATGACGAGAACCACGACTCCAAGCACCAGCAAAAGCCAGATATTCATTTGCGGGAGAATTTCTTTTTCCGATAACGTCTGCGAGAGAGTTATGCCGGGCCTTATCTGGTAAGAAACCGCGATTCGCCGTTCTTTTCCGTCCGCGGCAAGCAAGGACACATCGGTAAGGTTGCCGCTGACCCCGTCCGTCTTGTAGCCGGAAACCCGATAGTCGGCGGAAGAAGGGACAACCTTGCCGTCCTCGATATCGTAATGCTGATCGCCGAGGCTCAGCAGCAATTGGGAATCCGGGGGTAAAGCATAGCCGTTCAGCTTGTCGGTAATCACCGATACATTCGCAAGCAGGTATACGGTCCCGATCCGGGCGGAACGCTCTCCGTAAATCGGCAGCACAAACGGAATGGCGCTGGAGCCCGACAGCGGATCCTTGATGACCCGCTCCCATTCCTCGGTCGAGTCTTCCGTTAATCCGGGCAGAGTGTGGATATTATGGAGAGTTAACGGCATAGACGCGCTGACCAGATTATCCACTTGAAAAAATTTGTTCTTGTGGTCCGTAACGATCAACCTGCGCACGTAGCCGTTCGAACGGTTGATGCGGAAATCCTCCTGCATGGAAGCGAAAACGTGAACGGCATCCATGGAGCTGGCGTCCGGTGATGTGAAATATTCCGTCAGCAGCGTATTCGTTTTGGAATTCGTGCTGCATGTCATGGCCAGCAGGGACAGGTTCAGTAAATCCTGTTCGATGATATGGGATACCAGCTGCAGGTTGAATTCGGTG
This sequence comes from Paenibacillus salivarius, assembly GCF_051307165.1. Taxonomy (NCBI): domain Bacteria; kingdom Bacillati; phylum Bacillota; class Bacilli; order Caryophanales; family Paenibacillaceae; genus Paenibacillus; species Paenibacillus salivarius. The sequence goes on along the minus strand of NZ_CP195592.1, from coordinate 4,647,811 downwards.
GCCTGAATGGTTGTTTTCCGCTGGAAATAAGCAATCAGTTCATAGCTGACATAGGACATGAGAGTCGTGATAAGCAGAGCAAAGGCCGCCATGAGCAGGATAACGCGGCTCTTGATGGTGGATTTCCTTCTCGTGGGGGATCACCTCTTCCGAGAGAAATAAAGCGTTTTCATAGATCATAGCACGATTCGGGGGCCTCGTCACAGGGAGGGGAAACAGAAACCAACATTTTTCCATGAATAAATCACAATTTTACAGGTTCAGGCAAGGCGGGTTTCAACGAAATAGAAAAGTGAATGATTTTGATTCAAAAAATGTATGCCCTTTCATCGCGATATCCTTTACGATACATGTAGATTCGGTGTTGCCGGATCAGGCTTTGATATCTAGAGGAAAAGGGGTTAAGAAATGAGACTGAAAAGAATCTTAGGCATTACCCTGGCAACGATTCTTTCGATCGGTTTGCTCGCAGGATGTTCAGGCAAAAACGGAAACAGCGCCGATAACGGAAAGCAAAATGCGAACAATTCTGCAACCGTTTCCAACGATGCGGGCGGAGCCGGCAAAGATCCCGTAACGATAAAATGGGCGCTATGGGATTGGGAAGCCACCGCTTATTACCAGCCTTTGATCGATGCATACAAGAAAGCCAACCCTAACGTAAACATCGAGTATGTCGATCTGGGCTCCACCGATTATATGACCATGCTGAGTACCCAACTTTCCGGTGGTGCCGACCTGGATGTTCTGACGATTAAAGATATTCCCGGCTATGCCAACCTCGTGAAACAAAACCATTTGGAACCGCTGAAGGGCTACATGGGAGAACAAGGGATCGACGCATCCAAATACGGCGGCACGGTAGAACAAATTCAAGTAGGCGAAGAAGTTTATGCGCTTCCTTTCCGCAGCGATTTTTGGCTGATCTACTATAACAAGGATTTGTTCGACAAAGCGGGCGTTCCTTATCCGAGCAACGATATGACACTGGATCAATATGATGAGCTGGCCAGAAAGATGACCTCCGGGAGCGGGGCCGAAAAAGTATACGGAGCCCACTACCATACCTGGCGCAGCGCGGTTCAATTGTTCGGCATTCTTGACGGGCAGCACACGATTCTTGACGGGGAATACGACTTCTTGAAGCCGACGTACGAACGGATTTTGAAAGAGCAGGAGGACGGCATCGTGATGGATTATGCCACCCTGAAAACATCCAGCACGCATTACTCCGGCGTCTTCTATAACAATTCCGTCGCGATGATGAATATGGGCAGCTGGTTCATTGCCACCCAAATCGAGAAAGTCAAGAGCGGAGAGTCGCAAGCCAAGAACTGGGGCATCGTGAAATATCCTCATCCGGATGGCGTTGAACCGGGGACCACGCTCGGTACCATTACTTCCCTGGCCGTCAATCAAAAGTCCAAAAACAAGGAAGCGGCGCTGGATTTCATGAAATTCGTCACCGGGGAAGAAGGCGCGGCCGTGATCGCTTCCACGGGGACCATTCCGGCGATTAAAACGGACGAAGTCGTAAATTCGATCTCCTCCATCGAGGGCTTCCCGAGCGATGAAAACAGCAAGGCGGCTTTGACGACGGCGAAGACGTATCTGGAAATGCCGATGCACGAGAAGAGCGCGGACATCGAAGTGATCCTGAACGAAGTGCATGACAGCATCATGACCAAGAATACGACGATCGACAAAGGCTTGGCGGATATGAAAACGCGGGTGCAGCAGGTTTTGAATAACTAGCTAGTATGCGGGTGTAAATAGGGCGGGCTTGTCCCGCCCTTATTTTAGAAAGGTTATTTTCGGGGCTCCCCCGCAAAGGAATCGGATGAAGCTGCGGATCCGTACGTGACTTTGCGGTTTTTTTGTCCCCGGAAGCTTGTCATAGCCAGAAGGGTTTGGAGGGAAACAAATGCAGAACGAAACCGTATTAGGAACCGAAAAAGCGCCGAAAACAGGCATTTCCAAAAGCGTCAAGGATCATCTGATCGCTTATAGCTTCATTGCCCCGAACTTCATCGGGTTCGCTTTGTTCACGCTCGTGCCGATGATCTTTGCTTTTGTGCTTGCCTTCGTCAAATGGGACGGGGCCAACCCGATGGATTTCATCGGACTCCGGAATTTTGCCCGTCTCCTTCAAGATACGACCTTTCACAAGGCGTTATGGAACACGATCATCTACACCGTAGGCGTCGTTCCGCTTACGATGGTTTGCGCTCTGGGACTTGCCATTCTGCTGAATCAAAAAATATTCGGGCGCAATGTGATGAGAACCGTCTTTTTCTTTCCGTACGTCGCATCGCTGGTTGCGGTGGCGGCCGTATGGAACTTTATTTTCAGTCCGACCATGGGCCCCGTCAACAATATTCTTCACGCCATCAGCGGGATTCCGCTGGAGGAACTGCCCCGCTGGGCCGCGGATAAAGATTGGGCCATGTTTACTGTCGTGCTGTTCACGGTATGGAAAAATATGGGCTACTATATGGTCATCTATCTTGCGGGTCTTCAAGGAGTCAATCCCGAGCTGTACGAAGCTGCCGAACTGGACGGGGCCAATGCCTGGAAAAGATTCCGCAACGTCACCATCCCGCAGTTGGCTCCAACCACGTTTTTCGTGTTGATGATTCTGATCATCAATTCGTTCAAGGTTTACGATATCTTTATCAACCTATTCGCCGGTGCCGACAACCAGCTTAACGATTCCACGAGAGTACTGGTCTACCAGATTTACAACACCGCGTTCCGTTCCCTGGATTACGGCTATGCCAGCGCCATGGCGATCGTGCTGTTCCTGCTTGTGCTGGGCGTCACCATCGTTCAGTTCCGCGGTGAAAAGAAGTATGGAGCATAGGGGGATAACGGATATGGTAGGATCAAACAAAGCGGTTAAAGCTGGCGCAACGTCGATCGCCTATATTTTGCTGGTTGTCGTTATTTTAGGCATGTTGGTGCCTTATGTATGGATGCTGTCTTCCTCACTGAAGCTGAATAAGGATGTCTTCGCCTTTCCGATGCAATGGATTCCCGATCAGCCGCGCTGGGAAAATTATGCCGACATCTGGACGAAGATTCCGCTGGGGACGTTTATTTACAATACGGCAAAGCTGTCGGTCATTGTGACGGTCTTGCAGCTGTTGACGTCCAGCTTTGCCGCTTATGCGTTCTCCAAATTGCATTTCAAAGGAAAGAACATCTTGTTTCTCGGATATATCGCAACCATCGCGATCCCTTGGCAAGCCTACATGGTGCCCCAATTCATCATGATGCGTTCCATGGGGCTCAACAATACGCATCTCGCTATCATTTTGCTGCAAGCTTTTTCCGCCTTCGGGGTATTCCTAATGCGCCAGTTTTACCAAGGCATTCCGGACGAGTTATGCGAGGCGGCCCGGATTGACGGGCTCAGCGAGTACGGCATCTGGTCCAGAATCATGCTGCCGCTGTCGAAGCCCGCGTTATCCACGCTGACGATCTTTACCTTCGTTTCGACGTGGAACGATTTCCTGGGGCCGATGATTTATTTGACCAAGACGGAATTGAAGACGATTCAAATCGGGCTCAGGATGTTTATATCGCAATATTCGGCGGAGTACGGCCTGATTATGGCGGCCAGCGTCATTTCCATTATTCCCGTGCTGTTCGTGTTCCTGGCGCTGCAAAAATACTTCGTGCAGGGCGTCGCTTCATCCGGCATCAAGGGCTGATGAGTGGAATATGAAAGGGGACTACCACCAAGATGAATATGGCCTCACTTTCGGAGCTTGCGCGAAACATGCCTCCAGTTCGTCTGGAGCTATACTATCCGGGCGGCGACGGGGAAAAGTTCTGGAATACGGTGCGTAACGGCGGAGAATACGCGGCCGACGTTGCGGAGATTCGGTCGGAGGGAGAGCGGCTGCTCGCCGTTCGCTCCGAGGAATTGACCTATTCGTTGTTTTCCCTGTATTTCAGGCAGGGCTCAAGGCTGGAATACGAACGGGCATATTTTGAAAAAAGAAGGCGCCTGAACACCTTCGGCATTCTCTCGTTGCTCGAGCCGGATTGCGGGCGGTACGAGGAGGCGTTGATGGATGCGGTCTGGTCAATCTGCTCCGAGGTGACCTGGTGCCTGCCGGCCCATGTCGGCGACGGCGAATCCGTCAAAACCGCGATCGATTTGTTCTCGGCGGAGACCGGTTTTACGCTGGCGGAGCTTCGCTTGTTGCTCGGCGACCGGCTGCCGCCGATGCTTCGGGCGGTGATCGCCGAACTGGTGGATGAGCGGCTGTTCAAACCTTATCTGGAGAACGGACCTTATAGCTGGGAGGAGGCGGAGCACAATTGGTCTGCCGTTTGCGCCGGTTCCATCGGCTCAGCCGCGCTTTTGCTGCTGGACGAAGAGAAGCATCATGAACGGCTGGCCCGGATTCTCGAGAAAACGCAGCGCAGCATGGGCTTTTATTTGCGGGGCTTCGGCGATGACGGAGCCTGTCTAGAAGGACTGGGATACTGGAATTACGGGTTCGGCTATTTTGTGTATTACGCCGATTTGCTGCTGGAGCGAAGCGGAGGCAAGCTGGACTGGTTCGGTGAAGATAAGGTCCGCCGTATCGCCGGGTTCCAGCAAAAGTGTTTTCTCGGCGGCAATGCGGTCGTCAACTTTTCGGATGCGCTTCCCTATGCGGGCGTCCAGTTGGGCTTGTCGAGGTACTTAGCAGCTAAGTATAAAGAAGTCCAGTCACCGCCGTTTTCGCTGAGGACGGATTTTCGCGAGGATCATTGCAGCCGCTGGGCTCCCGCGCTCCGCAATTTGCTGTGGCGCAGCCGTGCAGAGGATGCCGTCGATTGGGACTCTGGCGACGATATGCTCGAGGATGCCGGCTGGATGATCTCCCGAACGGTATCAGAGACGGGGACCTTCGGCTTCGCCGCCAAAGGCGGCCATAATGACGAGCCGCACAATCATAACGATCTGGGCCAGTTCGTTCTGGCCGGCGGGGGGACGTTTTTTCTGTCAGACCTCGGCTGCGGCGAGTATACCAAGGATTATTTCGGAGAGGCCAGGTACGCTTATGACTGCAACGGCTCGCAGGGACATTCCGTCCCGGTGATCGATGGCGGATTTCAGGCCGCAGGCCGCAGCAAAACCGCGACCGTTCTGGAGCGGGCCATCCGCCACTCCGGGAACAGGCTGGCCGTGGAGTTGTCGGCAGCCTACGACTGCGAAGGGCTGGAGTCGTTCACGAGAGCCTGGGAATGGCGGAAGACGGCGTTGCCCGAATTGGAGATGCGGGACGTTTTTCGGTTTACGAACGCTCCGCAGCGGTTGACGGAGCGTTTCGTCTCGTTGATTAAGCCGGCGGAATCGAAAGCAAAAGGGGGACTGCTCCTTTTAGACGGCCCCCTGGGCTTGGAGCTTCACTATGACGGCGAGCGCCTGAGGCCTGAAGTGAGCGAGATGACCTACCGCAATCATTTCGGGGAGGATGCCGTTTGGTACACGCTGGACTTTCATGTGACGAAACCGGAGGCTAACATGGAATTTAGCTTCTTGTTCAAATTCACACATATTTCGCGAAGTGGAGGATCTGATGCAAATGGCGAATGAAGTGGCATGGGTGAACGAGGCTTGGGGGCGATCGCTGAACAAGACGGTGCGGAATACGGCAAGAATCGGCTCAAACTTTCCGCATGCCGGCAAGGACGGGGTCTACGATCTGGCCGAACCCGAATGGTGGACCGCCGGATTCTGGCCGGGGATGCTATGGCTTCTGTATAACGAAAGCGGCAAAGAGGAGCTCAGGCTCATCGCGGAGGAATGCGAAGCCAAGCTGGACCGCGTGCTGGACGCCTATGTCCGGTTGGATCATGACCTCGGCTTCATGTGGACGCTGACGAGCGTAGCGAATTACAAGCTGACCGGCAATGAAACTTCGCGGATCAGAGCCCTCAAGGCGGCCAATTATCTTGCCGCGCGCTTCAATCTGAAGGGGCGGTTTATCCGGGCCTGGAATCCCTGGGCGGAAGGGGAGCGGAATGAAGGCGTTGCCATCATCGACTGCTGCATGAACATGCCTCTCTTGTTTTGGGCTTCCCGGACAAGCGAAGATCCGCGCTTTGCCCATATTGCCGAGGCGCATCTGGATACGGTCGTGAAGCATTTTATCCGCGAAGACGGATCCGTCTACCATATCGTGAACTTTGATCCGGTAACGGGCGAAATGCTGGAAGGCCTGGGAGGACAGGGCTTCGCTCCGGAATCGGCCTGGTCCCGGGGCGCGGCCTGGGCCGTTTACGGACTGACCCTGGCCTATCATCACACCGGCAAGCGCGAATACTTGTCCGCGGCGCAGCGCGCGGCCAATTTCTTTCTGAGCCGCCTGCCGGAAGACCGCGTGCCGGCCTGGGATTTCCGCGCGCCGGAGGAGCTCCGGCAGCTGCGCGATACGTCGGCCGGTTCCTGTGCGGCCAGCGGCCTTATTTTGCTGGCGCAGAAGCTTGGCGGCGAAGATGAAAGGGTTTACTTCTCCGCAGGAGTAAAAATCTTGAAATCGCTATACGAAGCGTACGGCGATTGGAATAATCCGGCGGAGGAAGGACTCCTTCTTCACGGAACCAGCAATTATCCGCAGGGCACGAACGTGGATGTCCCGCTTATTTACGGCGATTACTTCTTTGTCGAAGGACTGGCGCGCCTGAAAGGCTGCGGGCCGTTTTACTGGGAATAGACGAATAAGTGGCGTTAAGCGATTAGAAGAAGAGAGGATGTGGCTTCCATGGAAGGCATTTTGAAATCGATCGATCGCAATCCGCTGAAAGACAAACACGATTTGCAGGAGGCGCTTCGACAGCTGGTAGGGCCGCTGAAGCCGTTGTATGAGGCGGGCGGAAGCCGGTTGCCGATCAAGGGAGGCAGTGCGGGATACGGAGAGGAAATTGCCGGTATGGAGGGGTTTTCCCGTATTCTTTGGGGCATCGTCCCGCATTTGGCGGGGGGCGGCACCGATGAATTATGGGAGAACTGTTTGCGGGGGATTACCTCTGGAACGGATCCGGAGCATGAGCAGTATTGGGGCGAGGTTGGGGATTACGATCAACGCCTGGTGGAGATGGCCGTTCTCGGCATGGCGCTGTGCATGATACCGGAACGCATCTGGGAGCCGCTGGGGGAGCGGGAGCGCCGCAACCTGCATCGGTGGCTGAATTCGATCAATTCCCATCCTTGCCATGACTGCAATTGGCTGTTCTTTCATGTCATGGTCAACATGGGCTTTTACAAGACCGGGCAACCGTACGACAAAGAGCAGATGGAGAAAAACCTGCGTCGCATCGAGGAGTTTTATCTTGGCGGCGGATGGTACAGCGACGGCCTGGGCGGACATAGCGACTATTATGTGCCGTTTGCGATCCATTATTACGGACTGGTCTACTCCCGGGTTATGGAGAAGGAAGATCCGGAACGCTCCCGGCGCTTCAAGAAACGCGCCATGACTTTCGCATCGGACTTCATTCAATGGTTTTCGCCGGACGGAGCCGCTTTGGCCTACGGACGCAGCATGACGTATCGCTTCGCCCAATCCGCTTTCTGGAGCGCGCTTGCCTATGCGGAAGCCTACACCGATACCCTCACCCCCGGCGTCGTGAAGGGGTTAATCCTGCGCAATCTCCGCTGGTGGTTCAAGCAGCCCATCTTTGACGCCGGCGGCGTTTTGACCGTGGGCTATGCCTATCCGAATCTGGTGATGGCGGAGAACTACAATTCGCCGGGTTCCCCTTATTGGGCGCTGAAAACATTCCTGGTACTAGCCCTGGGGGACACGGATCGATTCTGGAGCGAGCCGGAACAGGATTTGCCGGAACTACCCGGCTTGGCCGTCCAGAAAGAGCCTCATCTGGTGCTATGCCGCCAGGAAGGCACCGGACATGTCGCCGCCTTCAACGCCGGTCACCTGTCGACGAATGAACATACCCACACCTCGGCCAAATACGAAAAGTTTGCTTATTCCTCCGCATTCGGCTTCAGCGTGCCTAGAGCCGAATGGGGGCTAGGCCAGGCGGCGATGGATTCGATGCTCGGTCTCTGCGAGCGCGACAATCTGTTCCGCGTCCGTCGCAAGAATGAAGAGACCTGGATTCGCGGTCATGTCTTGTACGCTAGATGGTTGCCATGGTCCAACGTGGAGGTAGAGACCTGGATTGCGGCGGGACTTCCGTGGCACGTCCGGGTTCACCGGATCACGACAGGACGTAGTCTCGATGCCGCAGAGGGCGGATTTGCGCTCGCTTTGCAGGAAGAGCAGTCCATTTCGGAGAACGGGACGGAAATTTCCGCCGTCAATGCTGCGGGCCGTTCGGGCATACACGGTCTCATGGGTTATACGGAGGGGCTGATGGTGTATCCGAATGCAAACACCAATCTGCTGCATCCCCGTACGGTTCTCCCGACGTTAAAGGCCGTGCTGGAGCCGGGAACCCATGTGCTGGCGGCGGCGATATACGGTCAGCCCGGGAGCGGCGCGGGACCCGAGCTTGCAGTAGCGCTTCATGAGCTGGGTGTGACCGTGGAGCGGGACAGTCTGGCGATGAAGCTGGAAGATGGGCCTATATTGCGAATTACGGCGGATCGTTCGTAGGAGGAACTCCGTCAAATCCTTGAGGATGAAAATGAAAAACCGTCCCTGAGCCTGCCGGAAATTTCCGGCGAGTCAGGGACGGTTTGTATTTTTGGCGGTATAACGATTTAAGAACTCAAGGGTAGATGGAGATGTCGCTGTCCGGGTCGCAATTTTTGACGATGGCTTTTACCCGGGGTATCTCCCAACGGTTGACTTTGTATTTGAGCAGCTGATGGGTGCCGTCCTTCGGGGCTTCACCGACATAAGTGGCGCTGCGGTTTAGATAGCGGACCAGCGATTTTTGAATTTCGGCGCATTCCCGGCTTTCAATATGAACGAGGACGTTGAATTTCACGCCGAACAGCGGGATTTTCACCGATTCATATGCCAAAATATACGCGGTAACCGAGTAAACGGCCTCTTGAAAACCAAAATAAAAACCGGCTGCCAGAAGGATGAGACAATTAAACAAATGTATGGTCCCATCCACCAGAAACCATTTGTTGCTGGCGTGAAACTTTTCCGCGACTTGCTTCGACACCGTATCCAAGGCCCCGCCGAAGCGTAAGGCGAGCCCGATCCCAAATCCGAGGCAGAGGCCTCCGGCCACCGCGGCCGACAACGCATCTCCCATCAAGGCAGGGTAGGGATGGAGCATTATGGTCCCCAACGAAAATACGAAAAGACCGAATATCGTAAATACCGCAAAGGATGCGTCGATATTTTTCCGCTGTAGAAAGAGTAAAGGCAAGTTCATCAGAAACAAAAACAATCCCAGCTTCATTTCGGTCTGGAGCGCGAAGAGCGCGGACAAGCCCGTTATTCCGCCGACAACGATCCCATGCGGCATCAAAAACAGCTCCAGCCCCACGGCCGCAAGCCCTGCTCCGATCATCACGCCGAGGAAATTAATGAAGATCGAAGAAAAGGTTCCGGGATTCCGGCGACCGTTTGCCGGAGAATCCGCCGTAATCTTCAATTTCAAACCAACACCCCTTTTCGAGGAGGGTAACCCGGTTCGACGAGAACCTAACAACTATGAAGACGGGGGGAGGTTTAACCAGCGGGAATCTGATGTTACGAGGAAAACCGGAAATGAAACGAAAGAGGGCCGACAGCCATTCCGATCGTAATATCAAAAGGAAGGACAGCGACCCATTTTTTAACGGAATCAGCCTTTGGATCAGACGCTCCCATTCATGAGAATATGTCTGATTTGCTGTTGGTGGAGTCTTTCCCCGATCACCACGACGAGAGCGTCGGCGGTAAGCAGGAGATCCGCACCCGGATTCACATGTTTTTTCTGGTTTTTCTCGATAACGGCGATAATGGTCGCACCGGAACGTTGGCGTATACGCAATTCGCCGATGGTTTTCCCGATCGCTTTATAATTAGGTTCAAGACGATACCACTCAATGATCAGATCCCCAAGCGCGACCTCGATATTTTCGAGTGCCGTCGGTTGATAGGTTACGCCGCCGATAATCGCGGAAATATATTTTGCCTCATCATCATCCAAAGTAACCATGGAAATGCTGTCTTCCCGATTTTCTTCTTCAAAATGATAAAGTTCGCGCCGGCCGTCATCGTGAATGATGATCGCCAGCTTTTCTCCGCTTCGGGTTTCAATGACGAATTTCTTACCTATGCCTGGTAAATCCGTTTCTTTGAGATTCATTTGGTCCAGCCTCCAGAGTTCATAATTGCCATGCCTTATTCAGGAATGGAGAAGATTAAATTGATAAAGAGCCTGCTGCGCAGCCAGGCTGTGCAGCTCAGGCTTCTAAGCCACAAACATGCTCGTAAATTTGATCGGCATCAGCCTGATCTTTTTTAATAGGCAATAAAACAACGGCCTGAAAGAGACCCGCGGAACGGCAAGCAAGATCAAGGCCGCGACAGTAGCCGTACCGACAGGAAGCGGCATTTTATCGATCACCAGCTTCCCCGGATGGGAAGCGTGAAGACGCCCGGAAATTTTGTGGGCGCGGCCTGTATGCTCGACCTCATAGGCATCCGTCAGGTTCTCGCTGCTCCCCGTAGACGGGGACTGGCCATGCAAGGGTAACAGCATGAAAAATGCTAGGACAAGCACTGCAATTGAAGGCAAAATACGTTGTTTTCGCATTTTCACGGTCATCCTCCCTTACTTGGCAGGGTTTATTAAAAGGATAGCATAGAATGGCTTTGATCTCAAAAGGAAAAGGCTTAAAAATAACGAACTAGAATATATATGCTGGAGACCACGATCGATAACAACATCAACGGAAAACCATACTTCAGATATTTCACGAACGTGATCGGTTCGCCCTCTTTGGCGGACATCCCCGCGGCAATCAGATTGGCGCTCGCGCCGATCAGGGTGCCGTTTCCTCCAAGGCAGGCGCCTAACGCAAGACTCCACCACAACGGTTCCAGATTGGAAATTCCCATGCTCCCCATGTCCTGGATCATCGGAATCATCGTGGCCACAAACGGGATATTGTCGAGAAAAGCCGATGCAATCGCGCTTAGCCACAAAATAAGCATAGATGTAAACAAAGGATCCCCGCCGGTCAAATCGATGGCCCGCTCGGCCAACTGTTTAATGGTACCTGTTTCGATTAATCCGCCGACGAGAACGAATAAGCCGATAAAAAAGAAGATCGTCGGCCATTCCACATTGCGAAACGCTCTTTCCATCACATGCTCGCCTGTCAAAAGCAAGAGCAAAAACGCACCCGCCAACGCAACGGTCGCGGATTCCAGATGAAACGTTTGATGCATAAAGAATCCGATCAGGGTTACCGCAAGGATCGTTAAGCATTTGACCAGCAGCTTCCGGTCCGTAATGAGCCCGTCGAGACTCATCTTCATCATGGATTCCCGGCTTTCCTCGGTGGTTCTCAACCCTTTGCGGAACAGAAGCACCAGCAGCGGCAAAGTAATCGCCAGAATGATCAAGGCAATCGGTGTCATATTCGCCAAAAATGCCGTAAAGGTCAATTCCTTGACGGCGCTGCCGATCATGATGTTCGGCGGATCTCCGATTAAGGTGGCCGTACCTCCGATATTCGAGGCGACGATGAGAGAGAACACATAAGGGAATGTCTTCACTTTTAGCTTGCGGGTAATGCTGAAAGCGACGGGAACCATCAATATAATGGTCGTCACATTGTCCAGAAAGGCGGACCCGACGGCAGTGATCAAGGCGAGCAGCCATAAGATCGTGATCGGATTTCCTTTCGCCTTTTTCGCCGTCCATATCCCGATATAGTTGAAGATCCCTGTCTCTGCCGTCGTGTTGACGATAATCATCATCCCTACCAACAGGCCCAGCGTGTTGAAGTCGATATGGTGAATCGCCGTCTCTTGGTCAATGATCCCCAAAACGATCATCAGTACGGCACCGGCCATTGCCAGCAGCGTCCGATGAATTTTCTCCGTAATAATAAGTGCATAGGTCAGCAAAAAGATGCCGATCGCCAAAATGGCTTGTTGTTCCATTGTAAACCCCTCCTTGAATGCTTTGACAGAACGGAACGCCTTAAAGATAACCGTGAAGGGGCCGAATTATGCCTAAAATCACCGAAAAAAGACAAAAAGAGCCCGCATCATGGCAGGCTCCTCCGATTACTATCATTTTCTGTTGTTTGCTTACGCATATATCATTATATGACGGGCTCCATGAATTTGTAAAGAGAGGGCCGTTCCAAGAGAGGATTCCGCTGCCTGGCCCGAGGCGGACGGGGACCTCGACTTAAGTCCAGGTTCAAAAACCGTCCGCGGTCCGTTTTGAAGAAACCGAATCGGGCCTAGAATAGAGTCATAAGGTTGATCAAATGAGAGGCGGTGAACAAACAATGAAAACGAATCGGCCCAATGGTTTCGCGATGATCCTTATTGCCCTTGGCATTTTGATTCTGCTGGGCAAACTGACTCCGTTCCTTGGAAGTATTTTCGGACTGGTGATTGCGGTGATTATGATCGGTCTCGGCTATTACGGTATACGGCGCGGTAACGCCTTCTTCGGATGGGTGATCCTCTTCTTCGGGGTTATTTCCTTGATATCCAAGCTGGCGTGGCTGATCGTTCCGGCGATCGGAATCGGCTTGATCATTTATGGAATCTCGTCGCTGAAAGGCAGACGGAGTTACTGATCTATAGATAACGGGAATCGTGAAACGAAGAATCAATAACCGAAAGGCTAGGAGGGATAGGAAGTCATGAGTGTGTTTCGTCGAGTACGGGATATTACGGTAGCAACTTTAAATGAACGCCTGGAACAATCCCAGGACCCGGTGCGGTTGATCGATCAGTTTCTGATTGAAACCCGCCAGGAAATTGCCGAAGCGGAGAAATTGCATCATCAATACTCCGGCCATACGAAGCAATTAAAGCAGCAGGTGGACCAGGCGACGACGATGAGAAACAAACGTGAAGAACAAGCGCTGCTTGCCCTTAAAGCGGGTGAAGAGCATTTAGCCAAGCTGGCATTGCAGGAAAAAATGCTGTACGACGAAAAAATCGAGCAATATTCGGGCCTGTATACGCAAAGCCTGGAATCGCTGCAGGAGCTGGAGCATCAGCTCCATGAACTGAAGACCGAGTATCAGGTGGTCTACAGCAAACGGCAGTACTATTATGCAAGAATGGAAACCTTGCGCTTGCAGCAGCGGATGAACGAACGGATGAACGGATACGGAATGCAGGACGTTCCGAAAATGTTTAACCGTCTGGAAGACCGAGTATCCGATATGGAATGGGAAGCCCGCAGCCTGCGCGATTTGCGCAGAGCAGGCCAGGATTTCATCAATCAGGCCGGGTCCGCGATTCAATCGACACTGGAACAGGAGCTCTCCCGTTTGAAGCAGAAGCTGAATGACAAAGGAGAGGTGTAATGCAAATGGGCAAAGGAAGATTATACCGCTCTAGACGCGACAGATGGTTAAGCGGTTTGCTCGGCGGACTGGGCGAGTACTTCGGAATCAGTTCGACGGCACTGCGGGTCATCACAATATTCAGTGTATTTTTTACGGGCGGAACAACGATCTTTATCTACTTGATCGCGGCCCTCGTCGTTTCCAAGGAACCTTACGATCCGTTTGATCCTTATTTCAAGAACGGTTGGCAGGGCGGCGGTTATAACGGTTATAACGGATACGGCAACGGCTATGGCGGAAACGGCGGCTATGGCGGAGGCGGCGCAGGCGCTCCGGGACAACCCGGCTTCGGGTACGGTCCACGGCGTCCGGAACAGCCACCGTACGGCGGAGCTCCTTTCGGGGGCCATCCCGGTGCAGCCGGTTTCGGCGCCAAAGAAACATCCAACCTTGATTCCATGATGGAAGATATCGAAAAGAAAGCGATGAAAAAAGAACTGGAAGAGCTTCGTAAAAAGCTTTCCGACTATGAGAAGGGAGAAGTGTAAAAAATGGGAGTATTCAAAAGAATTAAAGATATTACAAAAGCATCCGTAAATGATTTGCTGGATAAAGTAGAGGATCCGATTGTCATGCTTAATCAATATCTGCGTGACATGGAAGCGGAAATCCGCGACGCGGAGGTAACGGTAGCCAAACAAATGGCGAATGAACGCAGAATGAAGCAGCGCCTGGACGAAGCGGTACGCATTTCGGCACAGAGAGAAGCGCAAGCGGAACTGGCCCTGAGAAACGGTCAGGAAGAAGTAGCCCGCAAGCTGCTTGAAGAAAAAATCCACTTCGATCAAAAACAAACGGAATTCAGCGAGCTTCATGCTCAATCCGAGGCGCAAGCCAACGAACTCAAACAGCAGCTCCATGAAATGAAGGACGAATTCTACAAGCTGCGGAACAAACGCAACGAGCTCGTAAGCCGTGCGCAAATGGCCAAAGCGAGAAAACAAATGTCTCAAATCAGCAGCCTGCATACGATCGAAAGCGGCAACGCTTCGCTCGGATTCCACCGGATGGAAGAGAAGATTATGCAAATGGAGGCTGAAGCCGAGGTAGCGGGCGTAGTGTACCGCGGCACATCTTCCCCGGCCTACATCAATCCGGCTGACGCCGAAAAACAATTGAAGGTAGACGCTCAACTCGAAGCGTTGAAAGCGAAGCTGAGTCCTTCCGAAAAACGCGAAGAAAGCGCAGAATAACAGCTACACAGTTTGCAGGACAATATGGTATGCTAGATTGGGCAAAGCCATGCGGTATGGATTCTAACTCTATACCGTTATGGCTTTTCCAACTTAATGACCGGCAGGAGGTGCGGCATGGACAAACATAAAAGATTCCTCGCCATCGGCTTGATCGGACTTGGTGTTTTGATGATTTTCGGCAAATGGCTAAGTTTTTTGACCATGGTCGCTCTCTTTTTGATCGGTTACGGGATCTATAAGATCCGGCAGGGCGAGGAAACGCGGACCGGTTATATTTTGCTCGCCGTTGGCGGAGGTCTGATTCTGCTGGATAATTTCATGCTGGTAGTGGCGATCGTTATGATCTCGCTGGGCCTATATTACGCAAAGATCCGCAAATCCCAGCCGCAGGGCGGGCTTGTTCAGAAACAAAGCATTACCTCCAGCATACATTGGGATCGGGATCCCTGGATGCTGCGGAATACGAGCATGTGGCATGTGCTCGGCGAGCTCGACATTGACATGTCGCTCGCGATCACGGAAGGCTCCAATCATATATTGATGTTCAACGGCATCGTCGGCGATATTGATCTCGCCATATCCGAGGATTACGGGGTTGAGATCGAGGCGTTTATTCTGTTCGGGCAAATTGAATTCGGCCAAGACCGGGAAACCGGGATGATGAATAAACTGTACTGGAAATCGCCGAACTATGACCAGCGTGACCAAAAAGTGAAAATAATGATCTCCTATTTGGTAGGAGATGTAGATATAAGATTAACTTAAGACGGGAGGACCGCTTTCGCATGAAAAAAAAGAAGCCAGGGAACATCGTTTCCCGCAGTATGCGGGAGGGGATTCTCCTTTGTTTTATCCTGCTGGCTGTCGTCGTCTACGTACTTTATACATACGGTTATTTTACGCCGCAGACCAGCTGGAAAACGGGGGTTCAGGCAGGCTTGACGTTCCTGACCCTGCTTTTGGGCATTGGCGCGGCATTCGGCTTTTATCAAGGCTACCGATACAAACGCAAGCTTGACCTGCTTCGCGATTCGCTTTTGCAATGGGAAAAAGGGAACCAGACCGGCACGGTGCCGAAGCTCGGAGATGATGAAATCGGCGGGCTTGGGGAACAACTGGAGCGAATCGGCAAACGTTGGGAAGAGCAGGTGAGCTCGCTGCAGCGGCTTTCCACGCATAATGCCCAGCTTGCGGAGCAAGCCCGGGTTTCGGCGATCGTAGAGGAGAGGCAGAGGCTTGCACGTGAGCTTCATGATGCCGTATCCCAGCAGCTGTTTGCGATATCGATGACGGCTACGGCGGTGGGGCGAACGCTTGAGAAAGACTTTGACAAGGCCAGGCGCCAGGTGGAGCTGATCGAGGAAATGGCTTCGGTCGCCCAATCGGAAATGAGGGCGCTCCTGCTCCATCTTCGCCCGGTTTATTTGGAGGGCAAGGAATTATCGCAAGGTTTGCGGGAGCTTGTTAAAGAGCTTACGACCAAGGTGCCGATGGATCTGTCATTGGAGATGGACGAGGACCTGAGGCTTGGAAAAGGAATCGAGAATCATCTGTTCCGGATTATCCAGGAAGCCATGTCCAACACGTTGCGTCACGCCAAAGCGGACAAGATGGAAATCCGCGTTCACCGTAAAGGAGAGACGGTTAAAGTGTCGCTCCGGGACAACGGGATCGGCTTTCAATTGGACGACAAAAAGCAAGCTTCTTACGGCTTGTCGACGATGCAGGAAAGAGTTCACGAAGTCGGCGGCTCCATTCAGTTTATTACCGCCCCCGGGAAGGGGACGCGGATTGAAATTACGGTTCCGATATTGAATGAGGAAAGCGGAGGGGATGAGGATCATGGAGTCGGAAATGGACAAGAACATTAATGTGCTGCTGGTCGATGACCATGAAATGGTCCGGATCGGCTTGGCGGCCGTGCTGGGCACCGAAGAAGGGATCGAAGTCGTCGGCGAGGCCAGCAGCGGTGAAGAAGGCATCAGGCTGGCGCAGGAATACAAGCCGGACGTCGTGCTCATGGATCTGGTCATGGAAGGCATGGACGGAATCGAAGCGACGCGGCAGCTGCTTAAGCTTTATCCGGAATGCAAAGTCATCGTGCTTACCAGTTATCTCGACGACGAAAAGATGTACCCTGTGATCGAGGCCGGCGCATTCAGTTACCTGCTCAAGACGTCGCGGGCTTCCGAAATCGCCGAAGCGATTCGTGCCGCGGTCAGAGGGCAGTCCGTGCTCGAATCCCAGGTAGCCTCCAAAATGATGAACCGGTTCCGTCAGCCAAAGCCGGAAACGCCGGCCCATGAAGATTTGACCGAACGCGAAATGGATGTGCTTCGCCTGCTCGCCCAGGGGAAATCGAATCAGGACATTGCGGATGATTTGATCATCGGCATCAAAACGGTCAAATTCCACGTGACTAATATATTGGCTAAATTGGGCGTGGAAGACCGGACGCAGGCGGCAATTTACGCATACAAAAACGGTTTGGCGGAATAAATGAAATCCCCGGTGACGATCACCGGGGATTTTTCTTTTTGGCTTACTGATGGGGAAGTTTGTACGAGGTGGAATGAACCACTTTAAGGTCGATTTCCACCCGGTCCAGATTCAGGCGGGTGATAACGGGAGTCGCCGAAGCGGCTTTAAGCTGCTTCCACCCGGCATGATGCTTGCGGTACAGCGTCTCTTCCAAGCCGTATACGTCGAGTCCCTGACGTTGGGCTTCCAAAAAAGTGTTCCGAATTTCGTGTTCGATTTTCTTGAGCGCGAGCTTCTTGATGATCTCGGCGGTGGTCCCGCTGTTCGGTGCCGTTTCCACGACATTTGCTCTGGCCTTGACTTTCATCCGGATGAGAGGCCGGCTTGAGGTTATGTCGAAACGAGAATTGGATTTTGCGTCGATGATATTCAGAACGGCTTTGGTCCCGTCGGGCATGGTCAAGGACAGGGGATACTTGTACATTTTTCTATTGAAAGAAGTAAAACGAATGCCGTTCATTTGCTTCGAATCGATAAATCCCGCACTTTTTCCTTTCGTGATCACGTAAACGCCATTGAGCTCCGCGAGGGAAATCGGCTTCGTTTTGTTTTTCCATACGGTTTCCGTATAAACAATGGACGGCAGCAGTGCCGAGACGGCGGGTTCGTTCACTCCATTGATCAATTTGATGAGCCTCATCGGTTTGATGGCCGAATATTGCCGGTAAACCTCCATCGGATCCATCAATTCGGAATTGAGGATGGAATGGTTCATGAGCGAGAAGCTGGAGAACAGCTTATCCATATCCTTGTCCGTTCCGAACACCCAAGGCGTATACCGGAGATCCCGCGAGCGAAGCAGGCCGGCCAGGGTGTCCGGTAAAGCATGTTCCAACAGGGACTTGGAAAATACGATTGACTTTACATGGGTCCAAAGGGTTAGCTGCTGCGAGGCGGGATAAAGATTGTTGAGCGCCTCCGCCATGGTCTGTCCTTCGGCACGTCCGATCCAGATGTTCGGTTCATCGTCTTTTGACGGGGATTCCTGCTTCGAGATTTCGGCAAAACCGAGCATTTGGGCATAAATCACGTACTTTTCTTTAACGTAGTCGATGCCTAGCGCGGTTATGAAATTGGCGCTTTGCACCTCTTTGACGTCCCAGCATCCCGTCAGAAGCAGCGCAAGCGTCAGCAGGACGGGCAGTATCCGTTTCAAGATCGGTTCCCCCTTCCGGTTCTGTCCTTGGTCCGGAAAAAATAAGGTCTTTTAATATCCGAATCTGCGGGCTTTTTGGCGACAGCGACCAGGAAGTCCCTTTTGTTGAACGGAGAAACCGGCGACAAATACGGTACCCCGTAAGTTTCCAGCATGGAGATATACAGCAGGACGCCGAATACGGCGATCATAAAGCCGAACATGCCGAGCAAGGAGGACAGGATCAGGACGGCGAGCCGAAGCTGGGAAGCCGTGCCGCTCAGCGTCTGATTGACCAAAGTGGAAGAGGCGACGATCGTGATCGCGACGCTGACAATGATCGTCGGCGAAGTGATTCCCGCACGGATGGCGGCATCTCCGATAATCAACCCTCCGACGACGGTGACGGTTTGTCCCAACGCTTTAGGCATGCGGCGCCCGGCTTCATTAAATATTTCAAACAGGAACAGCATGATAAAGGTTTCCAGCGGGATCGGAAACGGAAGCCCCTGTCTTGAATTGCTGATTGTCGCCAGCAGGGGAAGCGGGATCTGCTCGAGATTGAAAGCGGTCAATGCGATATAGAACCCCGGCAGAAAAAAGGCGATCAACAGGCCGATAATTCGCATCACTTTTTGCATGGAAACGATGAAATAAGCGGTATTGGCATCCTCCGGGGAGATGAGCAGATTCATCAGGGTGACCGGAGCGAGAATGGCCATCGGCGAGCCGTCGACCAACACCGCGAATTTGCCGGACAAAAGCGCATCCGAGGTAAAGTCCGGACGGCCGGAATAATCGGTCAAAGGAAATATGGCGTGGCCTTTTTTGCCCGAAACGACCCCTTCGATGAACGAGGTGCCGATGATGGCATCCGTTTCGATACTGTTCAGGCGGCTGCGGATTTCCTCCAGAATGTCGGGGTTGATGATGTCCTTGATATAGGCCAAGGCCAGGCGGTTTTCTCCCCGGCGTCCTTTTACAAACTGTTCGATACGAAGTGAGTGAGTGCGTAGCCGCTTGCGCAACAGGGCGATATTGGCGGTCAGCTCCTCCGTAAAACCGTCCCTGGGACCCTTGATCGAAGATTCGGTCTGGGGTTCGTCGGGGGAGCGGGTAGGAGGACTCGCGATATCCAGACGGAAGCACGATTGGAGCTTTTCAAATAAAATGATCAGATTTCCGCTGTAAACCTCAAAGGCAATATCTTGTAAACGGTTTACGCGCACCGGATTCAAAGGGATTTGACGGTTCAGGGCAATATCCGCCGCCCCTGCTTGAGGGTCGTCCCGGAATATGGCGGACAAGGCGGGCAGGACAAGCTGGTTCAATTGTTTGAGATCTATCATTCCTTCGGAGTATACAAGCAATACGGGCTGCGCTTCGGCTTCCGGCTTGCCTCCGGCGTTAAAGGTGTGGATCGTAACGTCAGCCGAAAATTCGAAATACTTTTTAAGCAATTCCGCGGTAATCGGTTTTCCTTCAACCAAAAGACCGCCATCCTCTTCAAGATCCATGGGGAGGTCCTCCTTTTTTGCGCCCGGCGGCAAGCGCTGCCCCGGCAAGAATAAGGGTCAAACCGCTGATCAGAAACAAATTTCCCGGAAAAATATAATAGGTCATCAAGTATTGAAACTGAATGTCGCTGAATGCGTAATTCCCCAGCGGAATCAAGGCGATGGCCATGATCGTCAGCATGATGAATCGTACCTTCGGCTTCTTGATGTTCCATAGATCGACGGCGGCAAACAAGGCGAAACAAATGCGGATCGTACTCCCCGCCAACCATTGATAGATGGAAAAAAAGTCGGTTTGGGATATATATTTCCCGAAACCGGCGATTCTCCATTCTTCATAAGCGGGATACCGCTGCTGTGCCGCTTCGAAGGGGTTGAATTCGGCGATGGCCGCGGTCAGCGGCCCAAGGGTAAGCCCGGTGATGATGATGGCGAGGGCCGTGAAATGGGATATTTTCAACGGCTTGGAGAGATGCGGCTGGATAAACAGGATCATAAACAATTCAAACAAACCTGAGCAGGCATAAAGGACGCCCTTAAGTGGGGGGCCCCATCCGAATTCGAATAAAGGAAATAATTGGCTGTAATCCTTGAGGTCCACATTGGCGATTCCGACATAGATTCCGAGGATAACGACAAGCGGAAGCAGCAAACCGGAGGCCACCGCGATCGTTCTTATACCCAGAGCCGCTCCGGCAAGACAGAGGGCGACCAAGGCGATGAGCGTGGCCCACGTCGGAGTATAGGGAAGAAAGGTTGTTTTGGTCCAGGTAATCGTATCGAACAAGGTAAACCACGCTACCGTAAAAAAGTAAATAAATAGTACCACCCGAAACAAGATGGATGCGAAATTCCCGAAATGATCCTTGATCCAATTCTGCAGCGGCCGGGTTCGGATACGTCCGGAAATGAAAAGCAGCAGCAGCGTAAAGGCGGCAAACGGGATTACGGAAAGAAGGACGGAGAACCACGCGTCGCGTTTGGCTGCCCATAGCATTGCCGGAATAATAAAAACATGATTCGTGATGCCGACGGTCAACATCATCATCATGACGGCTTGAAGTGCAGAGGGTTTAGGCGATTTCAGCATAGAGGCACTCCTGTTCTCATGGAAGTCCGATTTAGTGTTTCCAGAATTATCATGGGTATTCGGGTATAAACTCTTCGCTATCAGGTTATCCTGATCTCATAGATTGATAGAGTCGCGGAGGGAATTTGAGATGATCAACCACGGAAACAAAGTGAAAAGCGGATGGGTTCTTTTTGCAGGATGCCTGTTGGTGCTCGGGCTGATTTTGAGCCGTCCCGGCAATATCCAAAGCTCGGCCGCAATGATGGGCGATGCCGTTGAAGAGGCCGCCGGACAATGGGATCAGCTTTTTGCTTTGGGAATCCGTGTGATTGAAAACGATCTGAAGGGAACCGTCAAATGGCAGGGAACTTGGAATACGCTATTAACTCCGGAAGAAGGGGCGGGAGCGTTAGCTTCGCGTCTCGGATTTTCCGAAATCGGCGTCAGCCGGGTGCAGGACCATGATGTGTATGATGCTGTCGGGAGCGAACGGGGCATCGATTCCAAGCTGACCGTAACCCCGGTTAAAGACGGGCAATACTATGTCGTTTTGCGGATGGAAGGGCAGGGCAAGGACAATTTGCACGGGATCGGGGCTTTGCAGTCGAGGTACGGGGATATCCTTGCGGATGAGGGCGTGGAAATTCATTGGAACGGGGCATTGCAGGGTGAAAACTCACTGACCGAAAATCACGCCGACAGCGAAGGTATGCAAAATTCGCTCGAGGAGACGGTTCGGAGCATGGAAATAGATGCCAGCCGTGAATTAAATCTGAATCCGGTGGAAAATTATACTGACGAGAAAACGATCAGCCGGACCTATACGGTTCGGGAAATGCCCATCTCGGTGCTGAGCGGCGGAAATCAAGTCGCACTGCAGTTCGCGGCCCATCTCAGCACGATTGCGGGGAAAGGGGAGATATCCATCGGCTCTCCGCTGCTTACGGTGGAGTATTAAGGAGAACACTTTAAAAATAAGATAAATATTAGATGAATTTTCTGAAATACCGTCTTTTTTAGGTATGAATATGATGGCATCATTTTTGCGAATATGCTAAAATGACATCACATCCAGTGATGCCCGTGTAAATTCATATCATTGGTCGGGAATTGAATAAATATTCACTATATTACATAGAAAGAAATGAGGAGCCATGGCTGAAATTCAAAATCAAGAATCACTGCAGACACCAGGAGCGGTTTTTTTCATTTTTGGAGCGACCGGAGATTTGGCGCGCCGCAAACTCTTTCCCGCGATTTATTCGCTGTACCGCGAAGGAAAGCTCGCTGAAGATTTTGCTGTTATCGGCGTGGCACGCCGTCCGCGCACGCACGAAGAGTTTCGTGAGGATGTTCACCGTTCTATCCAGGAGTTTTGCCGTTACAAAATAGAAGACAGCGAAAACTGGACCCGGTTCGCCGAGCATTTTTCCTATAAGTCGCTGGACATCAACAATATTGACGGTTATCACGAACTCCGCGATTTGACCGAATCCGTGGAATCGCGTTACAGCATTCCGGGAAACCGTCTCTTTTACTTGGCGCTTGCGCCTGAATTGTTCGGCAGTGTCTCGTTCAACCTGCAAAAGGGCGGAATGCTCAGCAGCGGGGGATGGCATCGTCTGGTCATCGAGAAACCGTTCGGATACGATCTGCTTTCCGCGCAGAAGCTGAACGAAGAGCTGAACCAAGTGTTCAAGGAAGAAGAAATTTACCGTATCGACCACTATCTCGGCAAAGAGATGGTTCAAAATATCGAAGTTATCCGCTTTGCGAATGCTTTCTTCGAACCGCTTTGGAACAACAAGCATATCGCGAACGTCCAGATTACATTGAGCGAAACCGTCGGCGTGGAAGAGCGCGGCGGGTATTACGATCATTCCGGGGCTTTGCGCGACATGGGTCAAAACCATATGCTGCAAATGCTCACGATGATTGCCATGGAACCGCCTAGCCGGTTGTACGCGGAAGATATCCGCGATGAGAAGGTCAAGGTGCTTCGTTCCCTGCGTCCGTTCGCTTCCGCGACGGAAGTGAAGGAGAACGTCGTTCGCGGCCAGTATACCGAAGGCGAAAGCAACGGCAAGAAATTGCCGGGTTACCGCCAAGAGGACAAAGTCGATCCGAACTCCAATACGGAAACGTACTTTGCGGCTAAAGTTTATGTGGACAATTTCCGCTGGGCGGGCGTACCGTTCTACATCCGTACAGGCAAACGCCTCCCTGTCAAAACAACGGAAGTCGTCGTGGAATTCAAGCAAATGCCGACCAACGTCTATCTCGGACAGAAGCATAATCTGGAACCGAACTTGCTGGTCATTCGCGTAAACCCGATGGAAGGGATCTACATCAAGATCAATGCGAAGAAACCGGGATCGGAATCGGAGATCGAGCCGTTCGCCATGGAATTTTGCCAAAGCTGCCAAGTCGGCATCAACTCGCCGGAAGCTTACGAGCGCTTGATCTATGATGCGGCAAACGGGGATTCCACTTACTTTACCCGCTGGGATGAAGTGGCGACCGCATGGGCTTTCGTCGATCGTATCGCATCCGCCTGGGCGCAAAATCCTGCCGACATCAGCCAGTATCCTGCAGGTTCTTGGGGCCCTCAGGAAGCTCATGAGCTCCTGGCGAAAGACGGCTTCCACTGGTGGCCGGTTAACGGCCAGGATGAAGACAACGTCATTTGGATTACGCCGAAGAAATAATCGGAATGGAAATATAACTGAAACCGCCTCGAGCATGTGCTCGGGGCGGTTTTTTTGAAGGTTGGCGCGGGAAAACTGCCCCCTTTATAATATCGGATTTGCCGTTGCCGCATGGGATCCCGAACTTATTGTCGCAGTTATGCGCGGTAGGTTGGGAAGGAAGCATGGGCGGCGGTAACATGGGCGGCGGCGTAACGGAAGTACGAGCCTTTATTCGGCGGATATTGGCCTCAAAAGAAAGTCTAACGGAAGCCAGAGACCTTATTTGGTGTTTTTGCGAGCGCGGGGTGCCCTTTTTTGCGAAATAAGGTCCGTGAGTTCCGTTAGAATTGGAATCGGGCCGATTTGGGCTAAATAACGGCTGGGAGATCCGTTAGAATTACCAACCTGTATCTTGTAGGTTGCTTGAAGCTCTCGTATTCTCAGGAGCTCCTGAAGCTCCTAACAAAAGACGGCTTCCACTGGTGGCTGGTTGACGACTAGGATAAAGACGACGTCATTTGGATTACGCCAAACCGTCCCGAGCCCTCTATGTCGGATTTATCGCATGATCCCGAATCTGATAGTCGCAGTTATTCGTGGCCGGTTGGAGTGGAAAGTAACATGGACTGCGGCGTAACGGAAGTAGGGGCCGTTATTCAGCGGATTTTGCCCGTAATGAAAGTCTAACGGAAGCCAGAGACCTTATTTGGTGTTTTTGCGAGCGCGGGGTGCCCTTTTTTGCGAAATAAGGTTCGTGAGTTCCGTTAGATTTGAAATTCGAGCGTTCTGGGCGAAATAGCGGCGGAGAGTTCCGTTAGAATTACCAACCTGTATCTTGTAGGTTGCTTGAAGCTCTCGTATTCTCAGGAGCTCCTGAAGCTCCTGGCAAAAGACAGCTTCCACTGGTGGCCGGTTAACGGCCAGGATAAAGACAACGTCATTTGGATTACGCCAAGCCGCCCTGAGCCCTCTATGTTTGATTTACCGCATGGGATCCCGAATCTTATTGTCGCAGTATGCGGGGCGGTTTGGTCGAAAGTAACATGGGCGGCGGCGTAACGGAAGTACGAGCCGTTATTCGGCGGATTTTGCTCGTAATGAAAGTCTAACGGAAGCCAAAGACCTTATTTGGTGTTTTTGCGGGCGTAGGGTGCCCTTTTTTGCGAAATAAGGTCCGTGAGTTCCGTTAGATTTGAAATTCGAGCGTTTTGGGCGAAATAGCGGCTGTGAGTTCCGTTAGATTGGGAAGCTGGGGGAGTGGTGCTCTTAGTGGCCGACTGTGAAGTAAGATTTAAGATTGTTTACAGCTAAGCTAAAAACTATTATAAAATTTATAATATAAAGTACAATTTCTCTTTGGTGCGAATGTAGAGTGAACATAAAATTCCAGGGACATTCGCACTTGTAATTTAACTTTGTTTTCCAAATATAACTATTATTAATCTAGTCATTGCTTATTATTTGAGTCAATTTTTATAAGAACGGGATTTTTAAGACCGTTTTTTAAAGAAAAACGGAGTCGCACCCTATGTGGGTGCGTGGATTGAAAGCTCGTCCTGATACGGTTCCACCTGCTGAACCTAGTCGCACCCTATGTGGGTGCGTGGATTGAAAGCGCTAATCCAGGGCTGCTAAAACTAAATGAATACCGTCGCACCCTATGTGGGTGCGTGGATTGAAAGTAAATACCTGACGCATATGCTTTTTTATCTTCGGTCGCACCCTATGTGGGTGCGTGGATTGAAAGAGAATCCGGGGTAAGAACTCAGCGACTACTACGCGTCGCACCCTATGTGGGTGCGTGGATTGAAAGTGAAAAGAAGGTACAGGGCAAGTTGAAAGAATTGGTCGCACCCTATGTGGGTGCGTGGATTGAAAGTATGCCGACAACATGACTTATTACGTTGCTACCGTCGCACCCTATGTGGGTGCGTGGATTGAAAGTTTAACATCCCGTATTAATCGTTTAGGTGCATATAGTCGCACCCTATGTGGGTGCGTGGATTGAAAGCTCCGGGGTATAGAATCGCTCAAGGCGTCATTTGTCGCACCCTATGTGGGTGCATGGATTGAAAGCGTTAAGACGGCCTACGATCGACGAACCGGTCAGAGTCGCACCCTATGTGGGTGCGTGGATTGAAAGCTCCGGGGTACAGAATCGCTCAAGGCGTCATTTGTCGCACCCTATGTGGGTGCGTGGATTGAAAGCAACGTTTTTCGAAGCTCTGTTTCTCTCCGTTCGCAGTCGCACCCTATGTGGGTGCGTGGATTGAAAGCGTATTAGCAGCCCATGAAATTGTTGCGTCATATCGAGTCGCACCCTATGTGGGTGCGTGGATTGAAAGGCCTGATCGAATCCCCATAAGACAGGTTCCGTGTCGCACCCTATGTGGGTGCGTGGATTGAAAGCAATGTCCACCTAAGCGACTAGCTGCGATCATGGACGTCGCACCCTATGTGGGTGCGTGGATTGAAAGAACAAGCAAATCCAAATCCGCCGCCAGTTTGTAAGTCGCACCCTATGTGGGTGCGTGGATTGAAAGCGGTAAGGAATCGTCGTGAGCCCGGCCTTATACGTCGCACCCTATGTGGGTGCGTGGATTGAAAGCTCCACCAAAATTGCGTTTTTGATTGTTATATCTTGTCGCACCCTATGTGGGTGCGTGGATTGAAAGCTCAGGCTAAGGGCGTATTCGATGGCGCGGTTAACCGTCGCACCCTATGTGGGTGCGTGGATTGAAAGATTTCAGCTTTTCAACGTCATCCAGGCCGGCGAAGTCGCACCCTATGTGGGTGCGTGGATTGAAAGTAAACCCATCAACATCCCTAAACATCTGACCATTGGTCGCACCCTATGTGGGTGCGTGGATTGAAAGTGATCAGACAAACATGTCCGATCAGTCCGGGAGTGTCGCACCCTATGTGGGTGCGTGGATTGAAAGTGGACGTTACCTGCGGACTTGTATGCGTCACCCAATCCACGTCGCACCCTATGTGGGTGCTTGGATTGAAAGTCATTAAACATGAAAAATATTTCAACATGTTTGGGTCGCACCCTATGTGGGTGCGTGGATTGAAAGTTGGTTCGTATGGGATGCAGCAACATCAACGGTCGTCGCACCCTATGTGGGTGCTTGGATTGAAAGAAAAAGTGGCACAATTAGAAGCGCCGGATTTAATGTCGCACCCTATGTGGGTGCGTGGATTGAAAGACGGCGTTCCGGAATGGATCCGAATACCTGGGTGGTCGCACCTTATGTTGGTGTGTGGATTACCCTATGTAAGTGTATGGATTAAAAGATGCGATTGATCAACTGGCGCGCGGTTGTACAAAGTGAAGTAATTTAGAAGGAAGGTGGTTTTCCACAAACGTCATGGCTTTTTTGAATTCAGAGGTTTATAATTTGTTTTGTTTTGCTGTTAAAGGTGCGGGATTTAGCTTTTGTCGTACTATTGAGGTGCGCGGATTGAAAAAATGAAAATATGATTTTTGGTTAAAATTCCTTAAAAGGCAGCCCAAATTGGGCTGCCTTTTAGAATTCAGAATTAAAAGTTCAATGAAAATATTATTATGAACTGTGATGAATATATCTGTGTTTTCTTTTAGTAACTATAGACTATTAACCAAACAGAATGGAGGCGGAAAACTGTTCCTGACATTACGAGAAAGTACAATTTAAAATTTTTGTAGAAATTTGGAAGGTAAATGCAATGGGGCTGTAGAACTAACTAATATATCTTGTATTAACTGATTAGCGATCCGAGTAAGTTCGGAGAGGGGGCAGGGAAATGAGATATGTAGCTCATATTCGCAAAAGTGATGGAAATGGTCAAACCGTTGAACAACATTTGCTTGAAGTAAAACAGCTAGCGGAATCTTTCGGGGACAAACTACGGATTCCTCACATTACTGGATTAGCAGGTTTACTTCATGACATGGGAAAATTAACGAAGGCTTTTCAAAATTATCTAATCGAAGCTGTGCAACATCCAGACGCTCCACCTAAGCGGGGGAGTGTCGATCATTCTACTGCCGGTGGAAGACTATTGTTTGAATTTTATCATACTAACAAAATTGAGTTTGAAACTGGGTTACTGGCTGAAATCGTCGGTAACGCGATTATATCCCACCATTCTTATCTCCATGATTTTCTAGATTCGGATCTTGAATCAAAATATTTGCAGCGAGTGAGAGACAAAAAAGACATTGAAGACTATGGGCCATGCGTTCAACTATTTTTTGAGCGCGTCATGAGTGAGGCGGATTTTAAACGATATGTCGATCAAGCTGCTTTAGAATTAAAGAGGTACCTGGCGGTACCGTCTTCATTTAGTCGGGAACTTAAATGCATGTTTCTTACCAAGTTCGTTTTCAGCGCATTAATCGACGCCGATCGGACAAACACTCGCCGCTTCGAAGATAAGATATCTGACGAAAGTGAAGCAGCAGCCCCTTCATTGGAACTATTTCAGAGCTATTATGGAAAGCTTATGAAAGAGCTTAACTCCTATTCCAGATACAAGAATGCGTCCTCTTCTATTAACCAATTAAGAAATGAGATGTCGGAGCAGTGTGACAGGTTTGCGGACAAGCCTTCGGGTATTTACACTCTTTCAATTCCTACTGGGGGTGGAAAAACTTTAGCCAGTCTCCGATATGCACTGAAGCATGCTATTAATTTCAATAAAAAACACATTATTTACGTCTTGCCATTTACGACCATCATAGAACAGAACGCCGCCGAAGTGCGCCGAATTTTACAAGATGATGCCAACATCCTGGAGCATCATTCCAATATGATTGAAGAATTCGATGAGAATGATGAAGCTAATGACGGGATAATGAATATCCGCCAAAAGCTGAAGCTGGCCAAAGACAACTGGGATTCTCCTGTTATTTTTACGACCATGGTACAATTCCTAAATGTGTTTTATGCCAAGGGTAGCAGAAATATCCGTAGGCTACATAACCTCAGTGAATCCGTGATAGTTTTTGACGAAGTTCAGAAAGTGCCGATATCTTGTGTATCCCTGTTTAATGAAGCATTGAATTTTCTAAAGAGTTTTTGTAATTCAAGCATTGTACTCTGCACGGCAACCCAGCCTGCGCTAGATTTTGTGGAACATGAGCTGCAGATCAATTCAGACGCGGAAATGATTAAGGATTTGGATCGAGTGATAGAGTCGTTTAAACGGGTTGAGATCGTGAATGAAGCGTCTTATGACATGTTTACTAATGAGAAATTGACGGACTTTGTGCTGAGTAGGCTTGAAGAGAAACGGAGTATTCTGATTATTCTAAATACCAAATCCATAGTAAAAGATTTGTATCAACGGCTTCATGGAATGCTGCAGGATATCCCTGTGTTTCACTTAAGCACCTCCATGTGTGCGGCGCACCGAAAATACATTTTGGACAAAATTCGAACTCATTTAAAAAATCAAGAGAGAGTAATCTGCGTCAGTACCCCTCTAATTGAAGCGGGGGTGGATGTGAGCTTTCAATGTGTTATTCGTTCTCTTGCAGGACTGGATTCGATCGCTCAAGCGGCTGGTCGATGCAACAGACATGGAGAAGAAGAACTACAGCAGGTCTATGTGATTGATCATACGGAAGAAAATTTGAATCATTTAAACGAGATAAAGAAAGGCAAGGAAATCACAAAGTTGATGTTGGTTGACCTTAAACGAGATTTATCAAATCATGGCGGTCATCTATTGTCAGAACAAGCTATTTCTAATTATTTTCGACGATTTTATTCGGGTGTAAAGCCCTTACTTAACTACCATATAAAAAAACTTGACGTGTATATGACCGACTTGCTTTTTGCTGATCCTTCCAATAATAAGTATCTTCAGGAATATAAAACGAACAAAGGCAGTTTTCCGCCGTTATTTATAAAAAACAGCTACCGAACAGCCGCTGAGCACTTTCACGTTATTGAAGACATAACCACGCCGGTTTTGGTCCCATACGGTGAGGATGGGAAGCAAATCATTGCCGAACTGAATGGAGCAGAAAAGATCGAGGATTTCAGCACACTGATGCGGAAGGCGCAGCAATATACTATTAATCTTTTTAGTTATGAGCTAGAGAAACTAGACAAAAACAGCGGATTAGAAAGCTGCCTGGACGGACAACTTCTGGTATTGAGAGAGGGCGCTTACAATAATGAGTATGGACTTGATTTGGAAAATGACAGCTGGACAGGCGGTTACTACTGGTAACGGAGAATCAAATTATAAGTTTAAACATAGGAGCTCGGATTAAACTGGGGGATTCGAGTTCGAGCGAGGGGTGATGAGCGCAAAAAATGAATACTAGCACGATAATGAAAGCGATTTTCATGAATGCGCATGCCAAAGAAACACAAGGTCCTCCATTTTTTAAAAATTGGGCTTATGCGGCAACAGATTCGTTAAGCCAATGCTGAATGGATGGCAACAGTTTTTGTTTCTTTGCTTCTTCGAACCATGCGTCAGCGTGCTGACACATGGCAATAAGATAAACTCGAATGTTCCAGTGACGTGAACTGCGGCCGCGCGAAGATTCCAACTTGTAATCAGTCTTCTGACGCTTAATGCAACGCTCAACGCCGGTTCGCATCGCGTAACGCTTTCTCCATTCCTTGCTATCACGGCGGATGCGTGGGAACAAGCGCGGATTATCGGCTGTCGACGTATAGAACGTTCTTCCGTACTCGGAAGGCGAACACGGAGTAGGACACTCCCATTTTCCAACTTTGGCGGGGCAGCGCCACTTGATACGCTGCCGCCCCGGACACTTGCCCCAGCAGGACATCTTGCGACCAATGGGGCAGACGGGAACACCATCGGAGTTTATTTTCATTTCATTGTATACCGTATGCCCGGAACGCCTGAGATTCAGGTCGATGATGCTGCTAACATCATCATGTTCCAGCATGGTATAGATCGGGAGGGCGTCGTGGGCCGAATCCAAGATCGCCTCTCCCACCTTCCAATCCGCGTACCAGTAGCGAAGTTCGCGGTAACCGCAAATCCACGATACGGCATCGTGTTGGCTGGCGCGAAACAATCGCGGATACACGGGCAGATCATAGGCGCTGTCCGCGGCGGTAAACATGTAAAGCGTGCGTCCGTAGTAATACTTCTCGCGGTAGCTGTCCCAGCCCCAATCTGCATCGGGATCGGAAAATTGCCGTTTGCAGGTACATTTCCAGTTGCCCGACTTGCGGCAATCGCAAAGGAATTTACCGAAGGAACGCGCCCCGGCTTCAACTGGAGATCCATCGCCGATGACGCGAAAAGCGTTCGTATCACCGAGCAATCCCTTTGCCGCGGAAGGTGCGACAAACATGGTTTGAAACAATTGCTGCAACAGGTCGTGCTCCTTGGGGGCATAGTGGATTTTGCCCTCGCGCAGGACGCGGGAGACGAGCCTCTCCGTAATTTTTGGGTTTTTGGGTTCCTGCTTTTCATTCTTCTTGCCTTTCTTTCGCGGCTTCTTCAGGCGACGTTTGATGCGCCCAGTCTTATGCGGCTTGGATGCCCGCCAAAGCCGGGGGAAAAAGTCGTAGAACGTCCCGACGCCCGGCGACTCGCCAGGGTTGAAACCGCAAAGAATGGCATAAACAGGCGTCGTGCGAATGGCGACGACCCCCTCATCGACGCTCAGCTCAAGCTTGGTCATAAGGAGCAGGCAGCGGAGCATGTCGGCGGGATCGTGAGGCTTTCGGCCTCTTGGCTTAGAAGAATAGGCCGACTGCATCAAGGAAGCTGCAGCGGACAGGTCAATCGCTGTGATCCAGAAGATGATATCGCTGTAGAAGCGCTGCAAAAACCGCATAGCTTCCGGGGAGTTGTACTCCTTTCGAAGTTGATCGCGTACGAAGGCCAGGTAGTCCTGATGAGAACGAGATACAATCGACATTACAATCACCCAAATTAAAAGGTAGGCAATAAAAATGCCTTCTCGGCGATTATTGGGGTGTTTCGAAAAAGTCAAGAGGAAAGTTTGTTCGCACCATACTTTGGGGGTGAAACAAATAAAGACCCTGGCCGTCAGGCCAGGGCTAATGCGGAATGGTGAATTCCGAGAGGCTTATAAACTTGAAAGGAGGTGAGTCTTTACAATGAGAAACTCCGTAGAGTTCGTGGTTTATGGTGACTATGCGCTTTTTACGGATCCGCTAACAAAACTTGGCGGTGAAAAACTAAGCTACCAAGTCCCCACGTATCAAGCATTGAAAGGGATAGTTGAAAGCGTTTACTGGAAACCGACCTTAATCATGGTTGTAGACGAAGTTCGTATTATGAAGGCGATCAAAATGGAGTCAAAAGGCATACGTCCTATTGAATATGGCGGAGGAAATACATTGGCAAATTACACCTATCTTAAGGATGTTGAGTATCAGGTGAGATGCCATTTTGAATTTAACTTGAATCGTCCCGATATGGCCTTTGATCGTAACGAGCATAAACATCATAACATTCTTAAGCGTAGCGTCCAGGCAGGCGGTCGAAGAGATATTTTTCTAGGGGTCCGGGAATGCCAGGGATACGTTGAACCATGCAATTTTGGTGAAGGTGAAAGCTTTTACGACGGCTATGGTGATATCCACTTGGGAAACATGGTACACGGTATTAACTATCCGGATGAAACCGGCAGAGATCAGCTTGAGATACGTCTGTGGAATCCGATTATGAGGGATGGAGTTATTAAGTTCCCTAGACCTGAGGAATGTACTCAGATTCGCGTAATCTCGGAGATGAAACCAAAGCATTTTGACTCGACGAATGTTGAATCCGCAGATCAATTATTGGCCAGTTGGGGAGAGGAGGTTAATCTATGAGCTGGCTGCTCAACTTGTATGAAACCTATGAGTCGAACCTGGATCGAGTGGGTGAGATAGAACTGAAGAACGACCGGGAATACACACTCCTCCCCGTTTCGCATACGACCCAGACGGCGCATATTACCGTTTATGTCACAGAAAATGGTGATTTTCACTCTGCAGAGATTGTTGATAAAAATGAGGCCAGTACCCTGATTCCCTGTACGGAAAAATCGTCAAGCAGGGCGGGCTCGGTAATCGCTCCTTATCCGCTGCATGACAAATTAAGTTATGTAGCGGGCGATTTTGTGGCCTACGGAGGAAGAATTAAAGGGGAAGTTCCATTCGAAACTTACATACAAGAGTTGCAAAATTGGGCGGAATCCTCTTATACCCATCCCAAGGTACAGAGCATTCACCGTTACCTCAACAAAAGAACGTTGATTCGAGATTTGGCAGCATACAAGAATACCCTTGCTGTAGATGAAAACAACCATTTGATTGAGAAGTGGGATAGAAAATACGAATCTCTTTATCCGGAGAAGCCAGCCATTTTCAGCGTAATAGCGGGGGATCAAACCAGCGCATTTATACGCTTCAATGTGTATTCGCCGGATCGAATTATGGACGATGTTTGGAAAGATCGAGATGTCCATGATTCTTTCATAGCATACTACCGAGAGCGACTCGGTGACGAGGACATCTGCTACGTTACTGGAAAAAGATTGCCGAGTACGGAAAGGCATGCAAACAAAATCCGCAATGCCGCGGATAAGGCAAAACTTATTTCATCTAACGACACCAGCGGGTTTACTTTTCGCGGAAGATTTGTGGAGAGCAGCGATGCAGCAAGTATTAGCTATGAAGTATCGCAAAAGGCGCACAATGCACTAAAGTGGCTCATTAATCGTCAGGGAAAAACGATTGATCAGCGTGTTTTTTTGGTGTGGGGTAATGACTCGCTGTTTATTCCAGAACCTTCCGAGGATACTTTTGCTCTTGATCCGGAAGCCATACCGGCCGTGGTTTTGAAATCCAATACCAATGAAGCACTTGCTCATGAAGTATCAAAAGCGTTAAGCGGGTACAGAAACAAACTGGTCAAGGATACGAAGGAACGGTTCAAGTCAGAGGTCAATATTTTAGTGCTTGATTCAGCAACCACTGGACGAATGGCAGTGCTTTATTACCGAAATATGAATAAAGAGCTGTACCTGGATAAGCTCGCGGAGTGGCATACATCATGTGCGTGGCTGCATCGATACCGTAAAAACGAACAAGGGAGTTTTGTTCCTTTTTACGGAGCTCCCGCGACGAAAGATATCGCTTTTGCTGCTTACGGACCAAGGGCAGGTGATAAAATCGTCAAAGTTCTGATGGAAAGAATTCTACCTTGTATTGTAGACGGGACAAGGATTCCTAAAGATATTATCAATAGTGCTATGAACCGTGCCTCCAATCCGGTTGCGATGGAAACATGGGAATGGGAAAAAACGCTGAGTATTACGTGTGCATTAATTCGCAAGGATTACACTGATAGACAGGAGGGAATTGATTTGGCGCTGGATGTAAACAACGATGACCGTAGTTATTTGTTTGGTCGAATGCTAGCCGTGGCGGATGTCCTTGAAAGAAGAGCACTGGGTAAAGATGAAAAAAGGGCAACTAATGCTATTCGCTACATGAATTCATTTGCAGGTCGCCCGGAGCGGACATGGAGTGTTATTCAGGCAAGCTTACAGCCCTACATTGCGCGTTTAGGCAGAGATGCAACGTACTTGACAAAGATTATCGATGAGATCGGATTTAAGTTCAAAGCGGAAGACTTCAACAACAGGCCCCTTTCCGGCAAGTATTTGCTTGGTTTCTACAGTCAAAGACATGATCTTTATCAAAGTAAAAATAATGGGAATGCCCTTGAACAGGAAGAATCCAACGAATAAGGAGTGTTAAGAATGAACATTTTGGATCATAAAATTGATTTTGCTGTGGTGTTATCGGTGACTTCCGCGAATCCAAACGGTGACCCGCTCAATGGGAACCGTCCCAGACAAAACTATGATGGTTACGGTGAAATATCGGACGTGGCTATCAAGCGTAAAATCCGAAATAGGCTGCAAGATATGGGAGAATCTATTTTCGTGCAATCCAATGATCGCAAAGTTGACGAATATGGAAGTTTAAGGGA
The DNA here is from genome assembly GCF_051307165.1 of Paenibacillus salivarius. NCBI lineage: Bacteria > Bacillati > Bacillota > Bacilli > Caryophanales > Paenibacillaceae > Paenibacillus > Paenibacillus salivarius. The sequence goes on along the minus strand of NZ_CP195592.1, from coordinate 4,613,128 downwards.
ACGTGCTGAAGGAAACGCGGAATTAAACCAAATCTTGAAGTCGAAAACAAGTTCAAGTGAAGATTTTGCCAATGTAGCTTGCCAAGAATGGATCGATGTTCGGAGTTTCGGACAGGTGTTTGCATTCAAAGGAGCCGGAAACGGTGGAGGCGTATCTGTCGGAGTGAGAGGGCCAGTTTCCATCCATACGGCCAGAAGCGTCGATCCAATTGACATTACTAGTATGCAAATTACCAAAAGCGTGAATTCCGAGCCTGGCAAAGACCGGGGTTCGGATACGATGGGAATGAAGCACCGGGTCGATTTCGGCTTATATGTTTTTTTTGGAAGTATCAATACCCAACTCGCAGAGAAAACCGGATTTTCAAATGAGGATGCTGAGAAGATCAAGGAAGCTCTAATTAGTCTCTTTGAAAACGACTTATCGTCAGCACGACCGGAAGGCAGTATGGAAGTGAATAAAGTATATTGGTGGCAGCATAATTCCAAACTGGGGCAGTACTCTTCGGCCAAAGTACATCGTTCGCTTTGTGTAAAGGCGAAAAAGGATGAACCGAGATCTTTTGATGATTATTCCATCGAATTGGTAGAGTTGGATGGACTAAAGGTCGAAGTATTGGATGGACGTTAATCAGGAAGAAGATTACTTGATGTTGTCCGGGATTCAGCATTTCGACTTTTGCAAACGCCAGTGGGCTCTTATCCATATCGAACAACAATGGGAAGAAAATGTAAGGACCATTGAAGGACAATATCTTCACAAGAAGGCGGATCAGCCATTCATTAGGGAGAAGCGTGGGGATAAGCTGGTTGTTCGAGGGATGCCAGTGAAATCAGGGGAACTTAAAATATCCGGGATCTGTGATGTAGTTGAATTCATTCGGGATGAAGCCGGGGTTGTTATTCATGGGGAAGAAGGAAAATATTTACCTTTCCCCGTGGAGTACAAGCGCGGCAAGCCTAAAGTGACCGATGCTGACGTGATGCAGTTGGCGGCGCAGGCGCTCTGCTTGGAAGAAATGCTGCTGTGCCGAGTCGAGTTCGGATATATTTTCTATAATGAAATAAAACATCGGATAGAAGTACAATTAACCGATGAGCTCAAGGATAAAGTTAAGGCGACGTTCAAGGAAATGTATAACTATTACAGCCGTAAATACACGCCTAAAGTAAAGACGGGTTCCTTTTGTCGGAATTGTTCTTTGCATTTGGTATGTTTGCCCGAGATTATGAACAAGCGGTCGGTAAAAAGTTATGTCGAGGGGAAAATCCGCGAATGAAAAAACTTTTGAATACGTTGTTTATTACACAACCAGACGTGTATCTATCACTGGACGGAGATAATATCGTATTGTTGAAAGAGCAAGAGAAACTGGCCAGGCTCCCTCTACATAACTTGGAATCGATAGTTGCGTTTGGTTATACAGGGGCAAGTCCTGCTCTTATGGGATATTGCGCTGAAAGAAACATATCAATAACCTTCATGTCCCTGAGCGGTAGATTTCTAGCTAGAGTCATTGGAGCAAGTAAAGGAAATGTGATCCTGCGAAAAAAACAAAGCTTAATTTCAGATAACGAGATATTATCGACAAACATAGCCCGGAATTTTATCGTCGGTAAAATATATAATCATAAATGGATGCTTGAACGGATGACGCGGGATTATCCCCTCAGGATTAATATGGACCAGTTTAAAACGGCATCGAAACAACTTTCTTCCTTGATGATAGAAGTAAGAGAGTGTATCGGTTTAGAGAGGTTGCGGGGACTTGAGGGACAGGCAGCGCTAATTTATAATCAATTATTTGACCATATGATTTTGCAGCAGAAAGAGGACTTTTATTTTCGAACCCGTTCCCGCAGGCCACCTCTCGATAACGTAAATGCGATGTTGTCACTTGCCTACACGTTATTGGCTCATGATATGACAGCAGCTCTTGAAGGAGTTGGACTAGATGCATATATTGGATTTCTACATAGAGATCGTCCCGGCCGAGCTTCTTTAGCGCTTGATCTTATGGAAGAATTAAGAGGTGTCTATGCGGATAAATTCGTTCTCTCTCTGATTAACAAGAGGGTATTGAATAAGGATGATTTTTACCGAAAAGAAAATGGCGCTGTTCTCATAACGGATGAGGCAAGGAAGAGGTTTTTATCGGCTTGGCAGAATAAAAAACAGGAGAAAGTAACTCATCCGTATCTTGGAGAGAAAATCTCCTGGGGGCTAGTCCCGCATGCTCAAGCACTTCTACTTGCCCGACATTTGCGTAATGATCTGGATGAGTATCCTCCATTTCTTTGGAAGTAGGTGCTGGAATTGCTTGTATTGATTACGTATGATGTAAGTACAATGAGTAGTGAGGGGCAACGAAGACTTAGGCAAGTATCCAAGGTTTGCCAGAATTATGGACAACGTGTTCAACATTCCGTATTTGAGTGTGTTGTTGACGCTACCCAATATGTCGTGTTGAAGCAAAAACTGATCGACATCATTGATCCGGAAGAGGATAGTCTCAGATTTTATCAGCTTGGAAACAACTATAAGAATAAAGTAGAACATGTAGGGATCAAAAAATCTCTGGATTTGGATGGGGTACTAATTCTGTAGTGCGAATGCCAAGCGAACATAGTTTTGCTAGGGGATTCGCACCAAATAAGTTACAAAAAATGGTTTTGTAAATTGAAGTTGAATGTGTTTAGTTGGATTTATCATAATTATATTTGGTTTCAACCGATTTTTTGGGTTATTTATAACCTGAAATCGGAGTCGCACCCTATGCGGGTGCGTGGATTGAAAGACGGTAAAGGCGCTGGATCAAACGGAAATGGCGCGTCGCACCCTATGCGGGTGCGTGGATTGAAAGATGAATGCAATGAGAAAATCAGTCGTGGCCGACAGGTCGCACCCTATGCGGGTGCGTGGATTGAAAGATCTCCTTGTAGTAAAGCGTTTCTAGGCGTTTAGTCGCACCCTATGCGGGTGCGTGGATTGAAAGACTGACGATAGGCGGCGTTGAATTTATATATAAGTCGCACCCTATGCGGGTGCGTGGATTGAAAGGCCTCGGGGTAGATGAAGGGAAAACAAAGGTTATGGTCGCACCCTATGCGGGTGCGTGGATTGAAAGAGCGCGGCCAGCGTGTCGTCCTCTGCCTTCTTCGTCACACCCTATGCGGGTGCGTGGATTGAAAGAAATATTACCGAGAGCTCCGGCGGTGCAGCAAAAGTCGCACCCTATGCGGGTGCGTGGATTGAAAGTTCGGGAGGTCGGTATCTTTGCGATGGATCCGGACGTCGCACCCTATGCGGGTGCGCGGATTGAAAGCATGGAGCCCCATTAAGGTAATGCCGTTCGTGGATGTCGCACCCTATGCGGGTGTGTGGATTGAAAGTTCGCATGGCTCCCACTCGGCCACATATTCGCCCCAGTCGCACCCTATGCGGGTGCGTGGATTGAAAGCATATGATACTACTCACGTTTTCAATATTACGAAGTCGCACCCTATGTGGGTGCGTGGATTGAAAGTTGCATCGTGATGATAACTGGCGGCAAAAGATCAACGTCGCACCCTATACGGGTGCGTGGATTGAAAGAAGAAGCCGACCATGAAAGGAAGTACCCGCGGGGAAATAACAATATGCCATGGGCAAGCCTCATATGGATAGGTACAACGCCATCAAACCGCCTACCGCTTATTCTCATCATCCAAGCCTTCAAGTTCCGGTAGGCCAGCCATCCGCCGCTGCTCGATAATGTATTGAACATACCACTCCGGATTTTCGGTATTCACTCGGATCGCGCGGATCATGTTCAACCAAACTTCGTTCCAGCTCATGCCGTTCGATAACTGTTGGCCCCGCTTTTCCATGATGATATTTTCGTCATAGGCAAAAGTTGCGTCGGCCCGCATACCTGGCGTATCAAACAAAGTAATGTTCCCCTGATCATCCCGGGTGAAGCCGATATCCTTACCCGAAGCGACGATGCCTAGTCCCACCATCACCAGAACGACGAAAACGGGGACCCCGATGACAATCCACAACCAAACGCTCATCCTGCACCTCCACTAGAAAAAATGGACCGCCGGACTTCATCGCAGCCAATTTCACCGTCCGCGAGAAGCGGCGTTATAAATACCCTATTTTGAAATTAACCATAATTTACAGTATTCGTTTCAGGGGAGATGATCATACTATTTTTACCATTTTCATCGTCAGAGGAGCGGGGATTTGTATGAATAGAGATAATCAACCGGTTACCGTAAGCAGCACGGCAATCGTATTAAATATCCCATGGACGATCATTCCCGGGATCACGGAACCCGTACGTTCATAAGTCCAGGCGAGGATGACCCCGCTGATAAAGTTCACCGGCATGGCGTTGAGCGTTGGGAAATGCGCGGCCGTAAAAATGAGCGAGCTGACAAGCATTCCCAGACCCGTTCCGATACGGCTTGCCAGCCATCTGTGAATAAAGCCCCTGTAGAAAATCTCTTCGTAAACGGGCGAGATAACCCCCGCCGATATAATCCCGATCAGAACGGTGAAAAAGTTAATCTTCTCCCGGAGACTTTCGGTTTTGCTGTTATCCGTTCCGACGCCGAGGTAACTCGTCAGTATTGCGACCAGGACGCTCAGAACGATAAGAAGGAGTGTCCAGCCGAGGATTCGCGGCCAATCTTTGGAAGGGAACCGTTTCAGGCCGACTTCTTTCCAGGAAAGACGAAGCGGACGCAGCGCCGTAAAATATATGCCGGTCATCAAGACAACGGCAATGGTCAGACCGGTTAGGGTACCGGAATATAACGTGTTTCCGAACCAGGCTTCATATGCACGTTGAACCGCGTATTTGATCCCGATCATCACAAACCCGAATTCGAGCAACATCAAGATGATAAACTCTTTTACGCCCCAAGGGCTGGAGCACTTCCTCCCGAATCCAATCCGGGATTCCAAATTCAACCTCATTCGCTTTTCCTCCATATTTCCTATGGTATAATGCAAGTATATTTGGTGACGTTACGTCACCTGCAAATTCTTTTTTTGCTGGGTATGGGAGGATTGTTCTTTTGAAACGCCGACAGCAATTGACGACGGGCCAAGTATCCAAGGTCTACGGGTTATCGGTGCGGACGCTTCGCTATTATGATCAAATCGGGCTTCTTACGCCAAGCCACAAAGAGGATCATGGCAAGCGGCTGTATTCGGAGGAGGATCTTCTGACCCTTGAAAAAATCACCCTGCTCAAATCGTTATCGCTCCCGCTGGAGGAAATCCAAAGGGTGCTGGACACCGTTTCGTTGCGGCAGCTCCTTATCGCGCATCACAACCATTTGCAGGAACAGGCGGCAGAGCTTAAGACCAGCATCGATAACACGGTTTCTCTGATCAATATGCTGGATATCGAAGGTTCGCTAACCTGGGATAAGGTGCGTTCCGTCGTTCGGAATTCGAAGCAGTCCTCGAAAAAGTGGGTGGAGTATTTCAATGAAGAAGAGCAGGAGCTGTTGCGAAGAACCTTGCCCGCACTGGAAAATAATACGCAGGTTGTTCAGCAGTACAGTTCCTTGCTCCGCCGAATAGAATGGTGCATCAGCCGGAGCATTCCGCCGGAATCGGAAGAAGGTGCCCAGATCGCCCGCGAACTGATCTCCTTGTCGGAAGAAACCTTCGGCGGAGATGAAGCGCTGATGGACAAATTTTGGGAGGTCCGCAAACAGCCGGCCGAACAATCCGGGCTTTTTCCGATATCGGAAGAAGTCTTGGAATTTGTGGAAAGGTGTATGTTACAATACAAAATGTGACTCTGTGTGAACGAGAGGAAAGTGAGAATGAGCAAAGCATTGGAACAATTGCAAGAGGAAGTCGACAAACGGCGTACGTTTGCGATCATCTCTCACCCGGACGCCGGGAAAACGACATTAACCGAAAAGCTGCTTTTATTCGGGGGAGCGATCCGCTTGGCGGGTTCGGTCAAAGCCCGGAAAGCCAGCAAGCATGCGACAAGCGACTGGATGGAAATCGAGAAGCAGCGGGGGATCTCCGTCACTTCCTCGGTCATGCAGTTTGATTATAACGGCCATCGCGTCAATATTTTGGATACGCCGGGCCACCAGGATTTCAGTGAAGATACGTACCGCACGCTGACCGCTGCGGACAGTGCCGTCATGCTCATCGACGTTGCCAAAGGGGTCGAGGCGCAGACGATCAAGCTGTTCCAGGTATGCGCCAAACGGGGCATCCCGATTTTTACGTTCATTAATAAATTGGACCGCGAAGGCCGCAGTCCCTTCGAACTGATGGAAGAAATCGAGCAGGTGCTCGGGATCCGTTCGGTGCCGATGAACTGGCCGATCGGGATGGGGCGCGAGCTGTGCGGCGTGTATGACCGGATGAAAAATCAGGTGGAACTGTTCCAAGGGGACGACCACTCGAACATTCAGGTTCAAAAGGTCGAAGGTTATGAGGATCCGGTGATCCGTGAAATGGCCGGGGACTATTTGCATGACCAGCTGTGCCAGGACCTGGAGCTGCTCGATGTCGCGGGCGATCCGTTCGATTTGGAAAAGGTGAAGCGCGGCGAGCTTACGCCGGTATTTTTCGGCAGCGCGGTCAACAACTTCGGCGTGCAAACCTTCCTGGAGAACTTCCTCCAGCTTGCTCCCAAACCGGAGCCGCGCCGCAGCACGGCCGGACTGGTGGAGCCGACGAACGAGAAGTTTTCGGGTTATGTATTTAAAATCCAGGCCAATATGAACCCGGCGCACCGTGACCGGATCGCTTTCCTGCGGATCGTGTCCGGGAAGTTCGAGCGCGGTATGTCGGTTAAGCATGTCCGGGTGGGCAAAGAAATTAAGCTGTCCCAGCCTCAACAGTTCCTGGCCCAAGACCGGGATATCGTTACCGAAGCTTTTCCGGGGGATATTATCGGGTTGTTCGACCCGGGGATTTTCCGGATTGGCGATTCGTTGAGCCAAGGCAGTGAGGTTGTATTTGATGAATTGCCGACGTTTTCGCCGGAAATTTTTGCAAAGGTGACGGTAAAAAACGCGCTCAAGCATAAGCAATATCAAAAAGGGATCGATCAGCTGACGGAGGAAGGGACAATTCAAGTGTTCACGACCGTAGGCTTCGAGGATACGCTGCTCGGGGTTGTCGGCCAGCTGCAATTTGAAGTGTTCGAATACCGGATGAAGGGCGAGTACGGCGTCGATGTGATGCTTCAGCGCATGCCGTTCCAATTTGCCCGGTGGATCGTGGCGGACAAGATCGACCCGTCCAAATTCCGGATCAACTCCACCCTTGTGAAGGACAAGAAGGGGAACTACGTCGCCCTGTTTGAAAACGAATATGCCATGCGTACGGCCATGGAAAAAAATCCGGATGCGAAGTTTCTGGAGACGGCGCCGTAACTTTAATCTGACACAAATAGGCCTTCCGGATCCGGCTTTAACGGCGGTGAACCGGAAGGCTTTTTTCATGGGCAGGAATCATTCCATCATTCTTTCAAGATCAGGTCGTTTATTGCAGCTGTCCTTGGAGCACGGAGATCAATTCGTCCTGTTTGGCGCGGTCGATATGCTTCCAGATGACTTCGAACACGACTCCCAAACCGGGCAAAGCGGCTTCCCGGGCGTCGATCGAACCCTCGATCATTTCCCGGAGCCCGTTTTGGTCTTTACCGTGGACTTTGTGTAAGACGGCTTGACGCAAATCCATCATGATCGGCATCGAAAACTCCCCCTTGAATAGTGATTGCCCAATGCTTAACGTTCCCGGCCAAGGGGCCAAACATACAAGTTTGTAATATGGTGTGATATACTAAAGCAATCCAAAATGTTGCGGGATGGTGAAAAAAATGGCACACGCGGAAAAGAAACAATTTGCCGTCATCGGCATGGGACGGTTTGGTTTAAGTGTGGCTAACGCGCTGAGCGGCATGGGATTCGATGTGCTGGCGATCGATGCGGACGAACAAAGAACACAAGCGGTTTCCAACATTGTCACTTACGCCGTCTCGGCCGATTCCACCGATGAAGAAGCGCTTCGCGCATTGGGCATCCGTAATTTTGACGTGGTCGTCGTGGCGATCGGGGAGGATATCCAGGCAAGCATCCTGACGACGCTGATCCTTAAAGATATGGGAGGACCGCTGATTGTAGTCAAGGCGCAGAACGAGCTTCACGGAAAAGTACTGCAAAAAATCGGGGCGGACAAAGTGATTTTTCCGGAACGGGATATGGGTCTGCGGGTAGCGCATCATTTGACGTCGCCGAATATTCTCGATTACATCGAATTGTCGGATGAGTACAGCATTGTCGAGCTGCGCGCGACGAGCGCCATGTTCGGCCAAAATCTGAAGGAATTGGACATTCGCGCCAAATACGGGTGCAACGTCATGGCGATCAAACGCGGAACGAAAATGAATATTTCGCCTTCCTCCAACGACCGTCTTTCCGACGGTGACGTGCTGGTCATCGTTGGGGAGAAGAACGATTTGACGAAGCTGGAGCTTGCTTTCTCGGAAGAAGCTTAATTTATACAAAGGAATGAAGCGGGCATGGAAATTTTGTCTCCACAAAATCCCCGGGTCAAAGCATGGTCCGGGCTGCTGGAGAAAAAGCAGCGGGACAAGCAGGGGAAATACCTGATCGAGGGCATCCACTTGGTCAAGGAAGCGCTGGACGCCCGGGCGGACCTCGAGTGCGTCTGCTACGAGATGGAAGCGGGCATCCCGGGCGAGCTGGCCGAGGCCGCTTCGGCAGGCCTCGATGTGGAATGGATCGCGGTGTCGAGCGCGGTCATTGTGAAATGCAGCGATACGAAGACGCCGCAGCCGGTGTTCGCCGTCGTGCGCAAGCACGGCGGGGACGCGTCCGCGCTCCTGGCGAAGGAGCGCGGCTTGGTCGTGGTGCTCGACGGGGTGCAGGACCCCGGCAACGTCGGCACCATCATCCGCACCGCCGACGCGGTCGGGGCGGACGGGGTCATCGTCGGCGCGGGGTGCGCCGACATTTACGGGCCCAAGGTGCTGCGCGCCACCATGGGCTCGATCTTTCACTTGCCGGTGATCCACGGCAAGCTGGGCGAGCTGTTGCCGCAAGCGAAGTCGCGCGGCATCCGGCTGGCCGGCACCAGCCTGCAGGCGGCGGTGAACTGCTACGCCTATGACTTCACCGGGCCGGTATGGCTGCTGTTCGGCAGCGAAGGCGCCGGCCTGAGCGCCGAAGTCCGCGGCCTCATGGACGACGGCCTCCTCATCCCGATGCGCGGCCGCGCCGAATCGCTGAACGTTGCGATGGCGGCCTCGGTACTGCTGTACGAGGCGCTGCGTCAGCGGGAGTTTTCCACATAAACACCATTTCAAACCGTGCATTTGCACGGTTTTTTTTGTGGATGGAGTTTCGGCATTCTCTCAACTTTACAAATCCGGGTTGGCCAAGAAGCCATGTTGTACTTAGTACAACATTTGGGCCAAAATCGGAGGATAAGAGAGCAAAGGTTGTACTTTATACAGCAATTTATGGAGCTCTCCCCGACACCGACTCAAATTATGCTTAAAATGTTGTAAATTCTGCAGCTTTGGGCGGGAAAGACAGCCGTTCATGAGGTAAGTGTTGCATAAAGTGCAATTTGTGTGCGTTACGGCGGAAAGGCTCCTTTATGTGCATTTTGGCGCGAAAGGTAGCCATTCGAGAGGCAAATGTTGCATAAGGTGCAATTGTGTTAGTAAATGAAAAGGTTGTATGCGGCGCGTTACACCCCCTTTGTCCAGCCGGGCTGTAAAGGGACCAAACAGACTAGGAGCGAGCGAGCACACAAGCCCAAGCACCCAAGCACCCAAGCACCCAAGCCCAAGTTGTACTAAATACAACAATTGAGGCCAAAATTGAGCGGCAGGGGTGCAAGTGTTGTACTTTATATAGCAATTTAAGCACCTTTCCCCGAATCCGACTCAAATTATGCTTAAAATGTTGTAAATTCTGCAGCTTTTGGCGGTAAAGGCAGCCATTTGGAGGTAATTGTTGCATAAAGTGCAATTTGTGAGCGTTACGGCGCTAAAGGCAGCTTTGTGTTCGTTTTGGCGCGGAAGGTAGTCAGTCGGGAGCCAAATGTTGCATAAAGTGCAATTTGTGTTAGTTAATGAAAAGGTTATATGCGGCAGCGGCTCTGCTGAGACAAGTTCTCCCGCGTCACAACCCCTTTGTCTAGCTGGGCCGCAAAGGGGCCAAACAGATCAGGAGTGGGCGAGCACCCAAGCGCCCAAGCCCAGGCGTCCAAGTTGTACTAAATACAACAATTGAGGCCAAAATTGAGCGGCAGGGGTACAAGTGTTGTACTTTATACAGCAATTTATGGACCTTTCCCCGAGACCGACTCAAATTATGCTTAAAATGTTGTAAATTCTGCAGCTTTGGGCGGGAAAGACAGCCGTTCATGAGGTAAGTGTTGCATAAAGTGCAATTTGTGTGCGTTACGGCGCTAAAGGCAGCTTTGTGTGCGTTTTGGCGCGAAGACAGCCGTTCATGAGGTAAATGTTGCATAAAGTGCAATTTGTGTGCGTTACGGCGGTAAAGGCAGCTTTGTGTGCGTTTTGGCGCGAAAGGTAGTCAGTCGGCAGGCAAATGTCAGGAGCAAATCAATTGCATAAAATACAACTTGTGGAGTTCTGTACGAAAAAAAACGGGCTGGATGGGGGGGAATTGTGACAAGTTCTCGCACATCACAGCCCCTTTATCCAGCCCACCGGCAAAGGGGCTCCAAAAAAGGACTTCCCTGCCTAGCGCACATACTGCTTCCGAAAACTCAACGGATTCATCCCGACGCTGCGTTTGAAGCAGGCGGTGAAGTAGGGAGCGTAACGGAAACCGACTTCCTCGGCGATGCGGGCGACCGGCCAATTGGTCGTCACGAGCAGTCGTTTGGCCTGATCCATGCGGAAATCATGCAGGTAATGCATCGGCGTACAGCCATACTTCGCCTTCATGGAGCGGACAATATAGTTGGGGTGAAAATGGAGCGCCTCCGCCAACGTCTCATTGGTAAGGTCCGCCCGGTAGTTTTGCCGAAGGTAAGATGCCGCCGATTCGGCCAGCCGGTCTACCGGAGAGCCGGCTTCGCCGGCGTCTTTTTTCGTGAGCATCGCAAGCAAATCGGCAAACAAACGCTGCTCCTCCCAGAAGGAAGTGCCCACCGGCAGTTCCAGCAATTGAACGATCAACCCGAGCGCGGCCCGGGGATTGGACAACCGGGAATGCTTCGGGATCCGCAGCGCGTAAGGATTGACGAACGGCCGCGAATAAGCCGCACGGCTTTCGGGATCGTCCGCGAGCGCGTCGTCGGCTTTGTGCTCATGCTCGAAATGAATCCAGTAAAACATCGTTTCCCTGTCGCAAGGCTTGACCGGATAATGCTCCCCGTCCGGAAGCAGCAGCAGGGTCTCACCTTCCGCCACCCTCCATTCCCTTCCGTTCTCTCCAATGTACAACGCTCCCTTGGCAATGATCAGCAAATCATAAATGCCCAAATTTTTGCGATGGGGATGCTGATCTCCGGTTCGGTAATCGGAACGGCCCGCCCCCAAATAATAAGGGAGCGGCGGCGCTTGCAGTTCGACAGTCGTCTCATTGTTCACCCGGATCCCCTCTTTCCGTCCTGTGTCATTTTTTATAAAAAATAAGTTCAATTCGTTTCTATTATGTCAGTCAGGAGAAGTATATACTTGAGGTCATAAAGAGTCAATTTCTATTGTTTTGAGGAGGATTTCATATGCGGGAACCGCAAGTAAATATCCAAGATAATTTCTGGAACGATTATTCGGAGCTGGTTCGCCAAACCGTTATCCCTTATCAATGGGAAGCGCTTAACGACCGTATCGAAGGAGCGGAGCCAAGCTACGCGATCCAAAACTTCCGCATTGCGGCGGGACTTGCGGAAGGCGAATTCGGAGGCATGGTGTTCCAAGACAGCGATCTGGCCAAGTGGCTGGAAGCGGTCGGACATTCGCTGCGCCATCATCCGGACCCCGAGCTCGAAAAGCTCGCCGATGAAGCCATCGATTTAATCGGGCAAGCCCAACATGAGAACGGTTACTTGAATACTTATTTTTCTATCAAGGAACCGGGGAAAGAGTGGACGAACCTTCACGATGCTCACGAGCTGTACTGCGCCGGCCACATGATTGAAGCAGCCGTCGCCTATTACCAAGGTACCGGCAAGCGGAAGCTGCTCGATATCGTCTGCCGGTTTGCCGACTTGATCGACAGCCTGTTCGGAACGGAGCCGGGAAAAATCCGGGGATATTGCGGGCATCAGGAGATCGAGCTGGCGCTGGTCAAATTGTACGAAGTGACCGGGGAAGAACGATACTTGAATCTTAGCCGTTACTTTATCGACGAGCGGGGAAGCAAGCCGAGCTATTTTATCGAGGAATGGGAGCGACGTGGCCGCACCAGCCACTGGGTTCAAGGGACGACCCCGCCTCCGAATCTCGAATACAATCAAAGCCACCTTCCCGTCCGGGAGCAATCGGTAGCCGTCGGACATTCCGTACGGGCCGTATACATGTACTCGGCGATGGCCGACCTGGCGAGGCTGACCGGGGATGCCACGCTGCGCGAAGCTTGCGAACGCCTTTGGTCCAACACGACCGGCAAGCAGATGTACATTACCGGCGGCATCGGTTCGACGCATCATGGCGAAGCATTTTCGTTCGATTATGATCTGCCCAACGATACCGTGTACGCGGAAACTTGCGCCTCGATCGGACTTATCTTCTGGGCGCGCAGAATGCTGCGGCTGGAAGCGAAGAGCGAATACGCCGATGTGATGGAGCGGGCGCTGTACAACAACGTGCTCGGCAGCATGTCCAAGGACGGCAAGCATTTCTTTTATGTGAACCCGCTTGAGGTTTGGCCGGAGGCAAGCGCCAAGAATCCGGGTAAGCATCATGTGAAACCGGTCCGGCAGAAGTGGTTCGGATGCTCCTGCTGCCCTCCTAACGTCGCGCGTCTGCTCAGTTCGCTCGGCGATTACGTATACGACGTATCGGAAGACGCCAAAACGGCATATGTCCATCTGTTCATCGGAAGCGAAGCTTCCTTCGAGCTTGGCGGTCGCAAGGTAACGCTTCGCCAACGGTCCGAACTTCCGTGGAACGGCCGGGTCGAATTTACGGTTTCGCTTCCGGAAGGCACGGAGAGCGCTCCATTCGAGCTCGCGCTTCGCGTACCGAATTGGTACCAAAACGGCCGACCGGTGATGAAGATCAACGGAGAAATCCAAAACTACGCCGTAGAGAACGGATACGCGAAATTGGAGCGCGACTGGTCGGAAGGCGATACGTTGGAATGGCTGCTTCCGCTGGAAACGCAGTTGATCGCGGCGAACCCGCAAATCCGGGCGAATGCCGGCAAAGCCGCCATCCAGCGCGGACCGCTTGTTTATTGCATCGAAGAAGCGGACAACGGCGCGCCTCTCGCCTCCCTTTCGCTGGCCGCGGAGCCGAAGCTGACCGAGCATTTCGCTCCCGACGTGCTTGGAGGCTGCGTCGTCGTCGAAGGCGACGGACTGGCTGAGGACCAATCCGACTGGCAGGAAGGCTTCGCCTATCGGCCGCTTGGGAAGGAGACGCGCCCGGCGCGGTTCAAAGCAATCCCCTATTATTTATGGGGAAACCGCCAACCCGGCGAAATGAGCGTTTGGCTTCGCTATTGTTAATACGAGTAGATAATGGTAATATGTTGATAACTTAAGGAATGGAGGGTCACGTGTGATAGATTTTTCCCGTTTAAGAAAGCATTGCACATTGGTGTGATAGCTGTTCTACTCTGTTTTGTGCGGAGTCCTCGGGAGAAGTCTGCCTTTATGCACGTGTCCCTCATTTGACGAAAACACGGCGTTTTTTTACGCTGCCTGTATAGTCATGTTTTTTTTCGGGATGCCAGGCTTATCTTCGATTTGACGATTGCCGCACAGACAGACACTGTCTGTGTTTTTTTATTTTCCCGGAATAGGAGCGTGTAACGATAATGACAAAAGAAATTAATAATAAAGAAACGAACTTAAAGCTCGAACTATTGACGATGGCGAAGCGGAACGGTTTGGAACTGAACCCCGATTACCTGGAAATCAACGAATCCGGCATGGATTTTTCGGTAGCCTTTGCGGAGGACCTTGAGGGGCAAAAATGGGTGCTTCGAACGCCCCGACGAGCGGATGTTTGGGAACGAGCGGAAAATGAGCGGAAGGTGTTATCCGTCGTGGGCAAGCGGCTCCCGGTCCAAGTGCCGGATTGGCGGGTTTTCACTCCCGGACTGATCGCGTATCCCCTGGTGAGCGGCAATCCCGTTGCGAGCGTTGATCCTGCGGGGGGCGGGTATGTTTGGAGGTTTCCACAAGAATCGCTGTCGGATGCATTTTTTGATTCATTGGCCGGAACACTGGCCGCCTTGCACAATATAGAACACGATGTGGCGATAAGCGGCGGGGTCCGGTCAAAAACGCCCGAAGAAGCCCGAAAAGCCTTTGCGGCCAACATCGATGAAATCAAGCAAAGCTTCCATGTTCCTGATCAATTGAATGATCGCTGGAATGTGTGGTTGTCGACGGATTCATATTGGCCGGAACATTCGGTGCTGCAGCATGGCGATCTGCATCCCCCGCATATCCTTGTCGACGGTCATCAGAGAGTGACAGGGCTCATCGATTGGACTGAAGCGGAAATTGCCGACCCTGGCAAGGACTTCATTATCCTGTTTGCGCTGTTTGGCCGGAATGGTTTAAACGACTTGCTCCACAGATACGAAAGGGCCGGAGGAAAAGTTTGGCCGCGAATGGGTGAGCATATCGCCGAGCAATGGGCGGCCTATCCCGCGCAAGTGGCGAAATTCGCGCTTATCACCGGCCGGGAAACCGATATGGAGATGGCGAGAGACATGATGAACGCCTGGAATCCGGAATAAAAGACTTTGCGCGAATAGGCTGATAGACAGTTGAAATCTGCCCGGTCTTTGCTCTATGATAAATGTCGATAAATGTCGTAAAAGGTGGAAAGACCTCCTCTTGGCGCAAGCTGGAGCGACCCGATGTTTTTGAAGGAGGACCGGATGAACGATTTTTTAAGTGAACAATCGGCCGATATTATAAAATCCATTATCGATTTCAATACAGACGCTATTTTTATTATATCCGTAGACGGTGTTATATTGGATGCAAACCAGGGAGTAACGAGGATTTTCGGGCGCTCGAAGGAGGATGTTATCGGGCGGGTCTACAACGATACGGTGCAACCCGAGATGCTCGAATATGTGAAAGAGCGCTTCAAGGAAGCTTTACAAGGAATCCCGTGCGAATTCAAGATGGGCTCTTTTCATGCAAACGGGGACAAAATCCATCTGTTGGTCAAGTATATTCCCTTATACACGGACGGGGAGGTCGTCGGTCTTTTTGTGGTGGCCGTAGACATCACGGAGCAACAGCGTGTGGAAAAGGCGCTGGTGGAAAGCGAAGAAAGGTACCGGAAGCTGGTGGAAATGCTCCCCGTGGGCATCGTTGTTCTTAAGAACGGCGAAATTCTTTATGCCAACCCCTATGCGCTCAATTTTGCCGGTAAAGAGGATGTGCTGGGCGACTCGATTTTCGAATACGTTCACCCCTTTGACCAGGAGACGGCCAAAAAGATCCTGTTGGAAGAACGGGACGGACACGGTCCTTCATATATGGAATTGAGATTGAGGCGCCTTGGCGGCGAAACGATCTATTTGGATATGGGGGCCGTTTCCATTACGCAAGACAACAGCCCCGTGACGATGGCGATGTTTAAAAATATTACGGAGCAAAAACTGGCCATAGACGCCCTAAAGGAAAGCGAGGAAAGGTACCGTCTTTTGGCGGAAAATTCGCAGGATATGCTCCAATTGGTCGATTTGGACGGCATCGTTACCTTCGCTTCCCCTTCCCACCGATCCGTGTTGGGGTACGAACCGCAGGAATATGTGGGGAAATGGGTGTTCCACCGGCCGGACGCGGAAGAGAATGACGAGGAGTTTCAAATGATCTTTTTCGATATGGTCGTTTCCCAAAAGCCGTTTACGTATGAGATCCACCGCCGCCATAAGGCAGGCCATGAGGTTTGGATCGAGCTCAAAGGAACGCCGATGTTTGACGAAGACGGCCATTTCAGGAATATGATGCTGGTTGGACGCGAAATTACGGAGCGCAAAAACTACCAGAAACAATTGGAACAGTTAAGTTATTATGATGCTTTAACGGGAGTCCTCAACCGGCGGATGTTAAGTTTAAAGTTCGACCATTTTATACAGGATCCCGGGTGTTGCCCGGGACGCTTGGCCGTCATGATGATGGACGTCGACAAATTCAAGCATATCAACGATACGTTTGGCCATGATGTGGGGGATGAGTTTCTGCGGCAGTTCGTTTGCCGGGTTCAGCAATGCATCGGGGAAAACGATGTTTTGACCCGTTTCGGGGGCGATGAATTCGTCGTCGTATTGCCCGAGGTCGATGACGAGCGACGGGTGACGGATACGGCGGATCAAATTCTCCAATCGTTGAGGCACCCTTGGGACATCGGCGGTCATCAATTTATTACGACCTCCAGCATCGGAATCGCTTTCCGCGAGCAGGAGGATCAGGAGAAGGAATTGCTTCAAAAGGCCGACATCGCCTTGTATCAGGCCAAATCGGCAGGCAAAGACACCTGGAGAATTTTTAACAAGGAATGATAAAAAAGATTGAAGAAAGCCCGCGCAATGCCGCAGGCTTCACTTCAATCTTTTTTTGCTTTGGATTCGAGATACCGCTCGATCCCGTCAAGGATCCGCTCCAGGCCGAACTCGAAATCATCCCCCACGGGGTTAGCGCCCTCATAATCTTCCGTGTAGGCACCCGACATGACGACGGGGTACAAATCGGGAAAACGCTCCGGTGTCACCAGCTTTTTCAAAGCTTGGCTATAATCGGTGCCGGAGAACGCACCGGGGCTTTTGCCGGCTTTCAGGGCTTGGTCCATATCCTTCATAATGACGGCGCAAGAACGGGAATAGCTGCTGAGAAGCAGAACGACCGATATTTTCTCGTACTCGTTCAAGGGCAGGTCCCGGGTTGTCCACAATCCCAAGTCGACGATCTCCATGTTTTTGGGCGTCACCGGAACGCCGGAGATGGGAATATCGGTAAACCAGGGATGACGCCGCATCACGTCGAGGGAAGCCCGGAAATATAGACGCATTTTTTCCCGCCAATCCATATCTTCGTCGTCTTTCTCCGGGATCTCTATATCGCATGCCGCATCGAGCATGAGAAGCAAAAGGTCGTCCTTGCTCGGAATATATCTGTATAAAGACATGGTCGTGAACCCCAAAGATGACGCGATCCGGTTCATGGAAACCGCCGCAAGCCCTTCCCGGTCCGCGATGGACATGGCGGCTTCGACGATTTTTTCGACGCTCATTTCCCGTTTCGGTCCGCGTTGCGGCGGTTTCGTCAAACCCCAGCTGATTGAAAAGCCGGCAGGCAGTCTGTCTTCGGGCTTGTTCTTATTCTCCATTTCGCCACAAACTCCTCATCCTATGTAATAAGCCAAGCAAGGACACTTTTAGATACAAATTCGAATTAATCCAAACAACGTTGCATAGTAATTGTATATATAATATACTGTGTATGCAATAAACTGTTTATATAACATACAATTAAAAATGGAGGAACCGTTAATGAATCGAAATGCGATCGAAGTATCCGGGCTGCGGAAAAGGTTTGGCAAGCAACAGGTTCTGAACGGTATTGATCTAAACGTGCCGGAAGGCAAAATCGTGGCGCTGCTCGGGCCAAACGGAGCAGGCAAAACAACGCTGATCAACATTCTTTCGACCCTGGTTACGCCGGATGCCGGTACGGTGAGGGTTGCGGGGTATGACGTGATTCGAAACAAGGAAGATGTCAAACAGTCCATCAGTCTGACCGGACAGTTCGCCGCGGTGGACGAAGCCTTGTCCAGCGAGGAAAATTTGCGGATGATGGGCAGGCTGGCCGGGCTGACCAAGTCGGGAGCCCGGCGCCGGGCCATGGAGCTGCTCGATTATTTTGATCTGAGCGAAGTGGCAAAAAAGCGTGTGGGGACGTTCTCGGGAGGAATGCGCCGCCGGCTGGATCTTGCCGTCAGTTTGATGGTCACCAGGCCGATCCTCTTTCTCGATGAGCCGACGACGGGGCTGGACACCCGAAGCCGAAGAGCGCTTTGGGACATTATCCGCGAATTGGCGGGGAGCGGGGTGACGGTGCTCTTGACCACGCAGTATTTGGAGGAAGCCGATGAATTGGCGGACACGATCGCCGTGATTTCCGAGGGGGAAATTGTAGCCCATGGAACCCCGTCGGAGATGAAGGCACGGGTCGGCGGGGAGGTTGTGGAATTGCGGAACCGTCAGGATGAAATCGTTCGTGAAATTCCTACGGGGGGGAGCATCGAGGAGGTAAAGAACATTTTGGAAGGCCTTGTCCTTACGGCCGAAAAGGGTGCGCGGGTCAGTATCCGCAGACCGACCCTGGACGATGTGTTTCTGAAGTTGACGGATACGAAAGACGCGAAGAAGGAGGCTTCTTTATGATTGAGACGATAATGCCGACCAAAAAACCGTCACAATTGACGACGGGCTTTATATTTATCGGACGCAGCCTGCTCCACAGCCTGCGCAACCCCGATGCCTTGTTGATGGCGATACTGCTTCCCGTTCTGCTTATGCTGATGTTCACTTATGTGTTTGGCGGCGCCATCGCCCCGGGCGGGGGCTATGTAAATTACGTCGTGCCGGGAATCATACTGCTCTGTGCGGGCTTCGGATCGTCGAGCACCGCCATGGACGTGACCACGGATATGACCAACGGCATCATCGACCGTTTCCGCACGATGCCGATTTCGAGCACCCATGTCATTACGGGACATGTAATTGCCAGTTTGGTCCGCAATTTGATGGCTACGGGCATCGTGATCGGCGTCGCCCTTCTGGTCGGATTCCGGCCTGAGGCCGGTCCCGCTGCGTGGGTGGCTGCGATAGGAATCATCGCCTTTTTCATTCTGACGATCACCTGGCTTTTTGCCGCGATCGGTCTTGTGGCCAAAACGCCGGCCGCCGCGAGCGGCTATGGATTCATCCTGTTGTTCCTGCCGTACTTGTCCAGCGCCTTCGTCCCGGTCGATACGATGCCGGAATGGCTGCGGGGCGTGGCGGGACATCAGCCGATTACGCCGATCACCGAAACGATCCGGGCGCTGATGGCGGGAAGCCCGCCACGGGAACACCTCTGGTGGGCGCTTGGCTGGTGCGCCGGTATTTTAGCGGTGGCGATAGTTTGGTCCGCCTGGTCGTTTCGCAGGAAAGCCGGTCGGCGATGACACAGGACAGTGACCGGGTGACACGTAACGGAACTAGGTAACGCTATTTCGCGATCATAGACTTGTTTCGGAATCTAAGGAAACTCAGTAACGCTATTTGACCCGATTCGGCTGGTTTAAAGCCGATTTGGTGCAAATAGCGTGGTTGAGTTTCCTTATTTTTTTAATATTGAGAAATCGGGTGAAATAAGGTGATATAGTTTCGTTACAGTTGCGCGGGGCATTGAGTCGATGAGATCGTTGAACTTGCCCATTTGGCATTTCATGGTTGACATTGTGAAAACTTCTGCATATAATACAATTAACAAAACGTTAAATGTTATTTGAAAGGTATGAAATATTCAACATCAATCACTTAACCGAAAGGAACTCCGGACCGATGTCGAACGAACAGGCCTTGAAACAGTACGATGCCAAAAAATACAGAACCCCTGACGGCTACACTTCCGACATTGCGGTATTTTCGATCATTTCCACGAAAGCCGAGGCGTTCAAGCCGCCGGTCATGGATTTGAAGCTGATGCTGATCAAGCGGAGCATGACGGACAGCGAAGGCCGTCCGAATATCGAAGCGGGAAAATGGGCGCTGCCCGGGGGATTCGTCGACCCGTCCGAAACGGCTTTTCAATCGGCCCTGCGGGAGCTGAGCGAAGAAACGGGGGTGGCGGATATCCACCTTCAGCATTTCGGGGTCTACGACGCGCCGGGCAGGGACCCGAGGGGATGGATCATATCGAACGCCCATTACGCGATCGTGCCGGAACATCAACTGTCGGGGCGGCAGGCGAACGACGATGCGAGCGAGGTCGAACTGTTTTCCGTAAAAGAGGTGCTGAACCTGGATCTTGCCTTTGACCATGCGGAAATCATCCGGGATGCGATCTCCGTCATCAAGCGCAAGCTGCTGGAAACGACGGCGGCGAAGGAATTTTTGCCCGAGGAATTTACGTATTCCGAACTGCAGGCCGTCTTGCTGACGGTGACCGATGATTCGGCGATCGCGCTGGATGCGGCTTTTGCCAGAAAGATCAAATCGCTGCCGTTCATCCGGGAAATCCCCGGGAAGAAGACGACCCGGACCTCGAAAAAGCCGACACAGCTGTACCGCTTCGTGGACGTGGAAACAAATGCATCCCTTTATCATGCAAGAAAATAATTGGTTCATACTACATGGAGGAGGAAACGAAAATGACGACGGAAAAGAAACGGGCTTTGATCAACATCGATTATACGTACGACTTTGTTGCCGAGGACGGTGCCTTGACCTGCGGAAAGCCGGGGCAGGCGATTGAGGATCGGATCGTTGCGATTACGGAGGAGTTCATCCGGCAAGGCGATTACGTCGTTTTTGCGATCGACCTCCACAAGCAGGGGGATACCCTGCACCCGGAAACGAAGCTTTTTCCTCCGCACAATATTGAAGGGACAAAAGGCCGTTCGCTTTTCGGGGAACTGGATCGCCTGTATCAAGAGAATAAGGACAGAGAAACCGTCCATTGGATGGACAAAACGCGCTACAGCGCTTTTGCCGGGACGGATCTGGAGCTTCAGCTTCGGGCCAGAGGCATAACCGAGCTTCACCTGGTCGGCGTTTGCACCGACATCTGCGTGCTGCACACGGCGGTCGATGCCTACAATAAAGGCTTCAGCCTGGTGATCCATGAGCAGGCGGTAGCGAGCTTCGATCAGGAAGGGCATGCTTGGGCGCTGAGGCACTTCAAAGGATCGCTCGGCGCGGAAATCGTATAGGAAAGGGGAGTTATAACCATGGGCTACGGACATTACGCGGACGACAGCTTGGCGCTGCACACGGACAAATATCAGATCAATATGGCTCAGGCTTATTGGCAAGACGGCATCCACGAAAGAAAAGCCGTATTCGAAGTTTATTTCCGGAAAATTCCGTTTCAAAACGGATACGCCGTTTTTGCCGGATTGGAGCGGGTGATCCGATATCTGTCGGAGTTTCGCTTCACCGAGAGCGATTTGGCTTATTTAAAAGAAGAGGGATATGGCGAAGATTACTTGGCATATCTTGAGACGGTGCGGTTTACCGGCACGGTTCGCTCGATGCGGGAAGGCGAGCTCGTGTTTGCCAACGAACCGATCATGCGGATCGAGGCCAAGCTGGCGGAAGCGCAGCTCATCGAAACGGCGCTGTTGAACATCGTTAATTTTCAGACGCTGATCGCGACCAAAGCCTCGAGAATCAAGCAGGTGATCGGAGACGAGATCAGCATGGAATTCGGCACCCGCCGGGCGCAGGAAATGGATGCGGCGATATGGGGAACGCGGGCCGCTTATCTGGCCGGATTTGAAGCGACCTCGAACGTGCGGGCCGGCAAGCTGTTCGGCATTCCGACGGCGGGGACCCACGCCCATGCGTTGGTTCAAGCCTACCGTGACGAGTACACGGCCTTCAGCAAATATGCGGAAAGCCACAAGGATTGCGTGTTCCTGGTGGATACGTACGATACGCTGAAATCGGGCGTGCCGACGGCGATCCAGGTGGCCAAGGAATTCGGCGACCGCATTAACTTTAAAGGCATCCGGCTCGACAGCGGGGACCTTGCCTACCTTTCGAAAGAAGCCCGCAGGGTGTTGGACGAGGCGGGATTTCCGGAAGCCAAAATCTATGCCAGCAACGACCTTGATGAATTGACGATTATGAACCTGAAGGCCCAGGGTGCCAGAATCGATGTTTGGGGCGTCGGCACCAAGCTGATCACGGCTTATGACCAGCCAGCTTTGGGAGCGGTCTATAAGTTGATTGCCATCGAAGATGAACATGGGGAAATGGTAGACACGATCAAGATCAGCGCGAATCCGGAAAAAATATCGACGCCCGGCCGCAAACGGGTTTTCCGCATCATTAACAAGGGAAACCGAAAGTCGGAAGGCGACTACATCGCCCTGGAGCATGAGGAGCCGCAGCAGGAGGAACGGCTGAAAATGTTCCACCCCGTTCACACCCATATCGCCAAGTTCGTAACGAATTTCGAAGCGAGGGAGCTGCATCAGGTTATTTTTGAAGAGGGGAAACTGGTTTACGAAATTCCGGACCTGCAGGAAATCAGACGGTTCGCCGCCGAAAATCTCGACCTGCTCTGGGATGAGTACAAGCGCCTCCTGAATCCGGCCGAATATCCGGTAGATCTGAGCCAGGCATGCTGGGACAACAAAATGAAGCGGATTGAAGAGGTTCGGCAAAAGGTGAACGAACGCTTGGAACGGAGAGGCTAAACGGGGGGAGAACATGGCGAAGATCGGGATATACGGGTCGTCCTTCGATCCGGTCACGAACGTCCATTTATGGACGGCAAGCACGGTGGCCCACCGCTGCAAGCTGGATAAGGTCATCTTTCTGCCTTGCTCGAACAAGCGTCCCGACAAAAAGCTGAACATCAGCGACGAGCACCGCTGGAAGTTGATCGAACTGGCCATTGCGGGCAATGATAAATTCGTGGCGGATGACTACGAAATGAACCAGGAAGCGTGGGAAATCGCAACTTATTTGACTTTGCAGCATTTTAAGAAGAAGTTTCCCGGGGACGAAATTTATTTTATTATGGGAGCGGACCTGCTGCTGGATATCGGGGAAGGGAAATGGAAAAATTCCCGGGAGCTCATCCGCGAAAATAAGTTTATCGTCATGGCCAGGAACGGGATCGATATGCTGAAAGCGATCAGCCGGTCGCCGATTTTGCGGAATGCCGATGACGGCAGCACCTTTCACCTGATCGACAAAGGGCTGGCGATGGAAATCAGCTCCAGCTATATCCGGGATGAACTGGCCCTTGGCGGGGAGCCGAGGTATCTGGTTCCGGAGAGCTGTTACAGTTATATAAAAAAGCATCGCCTTTACACATAGGGAGGAGCAGAAACTATGAGCATTCAAAAGCAAGTGATCAACGAATTGAACGTAAAACCGGAAATCGACGCGAAACAGGAAATCCGCAGCCGGATCGATTTTTTGAAAAATTACTGCAAAAAGGCGGGCGCCAAGGGATTCGTGCTCGGGATCAGCGGAGGCCAGGATTCGACGCTGGCGGGACGCCTCAGCCAACTGGCGGCCGAGGAGCTTCGGGCTGAAGGGTACGACGCTACATTCTATGCCGTCCGGCTGCCTTACGGGGTTCAACGGGATGAAGACGATGCCCAGGCGGCGCTTGATTTTATCCGTCCGGACCAATCCTTGGTTTATAATATCGCAGCCCCGGTCGACAATTTTGCCGAACAGTTTACGCAGTCCATGGGCGGAGCCATGTCGGATTTCAACAAAGGCAATGTCAAAGCCCGGATGCGGATGATCGCCCAGTATGCGATCGCCGGTGAAAAAGGCTGCCTGGTGGTCGGAACGGATCATGCGGCGGAAGCGGTAACCGGATTTTTCACCAAATTCGGCGACGGCGGCGCGGACATCATCCCGCTGTCGGGGCTGACCAAAGGTCAAGGCCGCCAGCTGCTGAAGGAGCTGAACGCATCGGAACGCCTGTATTTGAAGACGCCGACGGCCGACTTGCTCGACCATAAACCCCAGCAGGCGGACGAAACCGAGCTCGGGATCTCGTATGAGGTGCTCGACGACTACCTGACCGGGAAACAAGTGGACCCGCAGGCGGAAACGAAAATCGAGAAACGCTACATCGCATCCGAGCACAAACGGCAGCTTCCGGTCACTCCGTCGGACGAATGGTGGAAACAAGACTAGACCTTCCGGTCACTTCAGGCATCAACCACACAACGGCCTAACCTTGAACATGCGCACTTCGGTATTGTTTGGGGGAAAGGCCTTTTTCTTTTTTGAACATTTTCGAAAACAGCAGCGGGTCTTCATAGCCTACCGACCGGGCGATATCCCCGATGGAGAGCAAGGGATTGCCCATCAGCTCGCAAGCCTTGTTCAGCCGAAAGCGGACGAGGTATTCCTGAATGCTGGAGCCGGTTCTTGACTTGAAGACGGAACAGAGATAGCTGCGGTCGAGGCCGACAAAATCGGCGATTTGCGAAATGCTGATTTTATTCGCGTAATTGGATGCGATGAAATCGAAGACGTTTTGCACGTAAAGCTCGTGACGTTTTCCGCTGCCGCGGATTTCCGCTTCGCCTCCCGCGTTTGACTCGGCCATATGGGAAAAGAGGGCGTACAGCAAGGAAATGAGCATGAGATCGCGGCCTCCGGACAGATTCCGGGAATCGTGCATCTGCCGGATACAATGCTCAACGATCCGGGCGTCCACATGACCCAAAATGGGAGAGGAGACGGATAGCCCTCCCTGGCGCAGGAATTCCTCCGCCCGCGTTCCCCGGAAGCCCACCCATCCATAAATCCAGGGCTCGAGGGCGTCCGCTTTATAGTAAGTAATTTCTCCCGGGAAAATAAGAAAAGCCTGGCCTTTTTGAAGTTCATAGCTGCGGTTTCCCGTTTCGAAGGTTCCTTTCCCCTCCAATATAAAATGAATAAGGTAATGGTCTCTGACGGCGGGACCGTAATCGTGAAGCGGCGCGCATTGCTCCATTCCGTAGTTGGTGATGTGCAACTCTTGAAACGACGAGTTTCCCGCCATATACTCCGCAAACATTTTTGTGCATCTCCTTATCAAGTACAGTGACATATCATTTCGTGATTTTACATAAAAAAACAACCAACATCTATCATTATGACATATTTGGGACGTCATATTCCATTTACTTGCGATGGGACTCGATCTTATGATTATAAAGGAAAGCGGTTACTACTTTTTCAATAAAGGAGAGTTCGTAAAGTGACTATACGCTATTATGAAGCGGAAGGGATGTTCCATCTTCAATCCGCCAAAATGAGTTATATTATGCAAATCGTGAACGGTTACGTCCTTCATGCTTATTGGGGGAAAAGGCTGCGCATGGAAGAAAAACCGCAAAGCCTGATTAACATGAACGGTCCGATGCTTTTGGACCGCCTGCCGCAGGAATACCCTCAATACGGGTCGGGGGACTTCCGGAATCCGGCGTACCAGGTGCGGCTCGGTGACGGTTCGCGGATTACGGAGCTGAAGTATCAAGGACACCGGATCGTTGCGGGGAAACCGCAGTTGGAAGGATTGCCGTCGATATATGCCGAGAATGAAGACGAAGCCGAGACGCTGGAGCTCGACTTGAAGGATGAATACAGCGGGCTTGAGGTGACGCTGAGTTATACCGTATTCAAGCACTCCGATGCGCTCACGCGATCGGTGCGGTTTACGAACCATGGCGGCGGCAAGCTGCAGCTCCTGCGGGCGTTGAGCGCGAGCGTGGATTTGCCGAAGGCCGATTTCGAAATGATTTATTTGGCCGGAGCATGGTCGCGGGAAGCGCAAATCCAGCGGCGTCCCCTCGGTCCGGGAGGCACGGTTATCGAAGGCCGCCGCGGCGGGATGAGCGGTCATCAGCTGAACCCGTTCGTTGCGCTCGCTTCGCCGGGAACGGACGAGAACCATGGCGAAGTTTACAGTCTCAGCTTTGTGTACAGCGGAAATTTCGCCGCCGGAGCCGAAGTCGATTCCTTCGGGATGACCCGGTTCTCCATCGGGTTGAACCCGTTTGACTTCACTTGGGTGCTGGAGCCCGGACAGTCGTTCCAGACGCCGGAAGCCGTGATGGTGTACTCTTCAGGCGGCCTTGGCGAAATGTCCCGGACGTACCACCGTCTGTACCGCACCCGGCTATGCCGCGGGATTTACCGCGACAAGGAGCGGCCGATCCTCGTCAACAACTGGGAAGGTACGTACTTCGATTTCAATACGGATAAGCTCGTATCGATCGCCAAAGCGGGAGCCGAGCTCGGCATCGAGCTGTTCGTGCTTGATGACGGCTGGTTCGGAAAGCGGGACAATGACCGTACCTCGCTCGGCGACTGGACGCCCGACCTGCGCAAGCTTCCGGGCGGGCTGACGGACCTGGCCGGTCAAGTCAACGGGCTCGGCATGAAATTCGGCTTGTGGGTGGAGCCGGAAATGATTTCACCGGAGAGCGACTTGTACCGCGCGCATCCGGACTGGTGCCTGCATGTGGAAGGCCGCCGCAGAACGGAAGCGAGATGGCAGCTCGTCCTGGATTATTCCCGGGCTGAAGTCCGCGACTATATTTACGAGACGCTGAGCGGTATTTTCAGCTCGGTGCCGATCGCCTATATCAAATGGGATATGAACCGCCATTTGACGGAAATCGGCTCCGCCGCTAGCGCGCCGGAGCATCAGTCCGAAATCGCCCATCGCTATATTCTCGGGCTGTATGACCTGCTCGAACGGCTGACGTCCCGTTTCCCGCATATTTTGTTCGAGAGCTGCTGCAGCGGCGGCGGCCGTTTCGATCCGGGCATGCTCTATTACATGCCGCAAACGTGGACCAGCGATGACACCGATGCGGTGGAGCGGCTGAAGATCCAATACGGCACCAGCCTCGTATATCCGATCAGTGCGATCGGAGCGCATGTGTCCGCCGTGCCGAACCATCAGGTGCACCGGATGACTCCGCTCAAAATGCGCGGCGATGTGGCGATGTCCGGCAACTTCGGCTATGAGCTCGATTTGACGAAGTTCACGGAGGAAGAAAAGGAGCTCGTCAAGGAGCAGGTGAAGCAGTACAAAGAAATCCGCTCGCTCGTGCAGCAGGGCGACCAATACCGTTTGCTCAGCCCGTTTGAAGGGGACGAAACGGCCTGGATGTTCGTTTCCGGCGACCGCAAGGAAGCGCTGGCCTTTTATTTCCGGGTGTTGGCGAAGCCGCATCCGGCGGATACGCGCCTGAAGCTTAACGGGTTGAACCCGGATTTCGATTACCGTATCGAAGGCATGGACGGCGTTTGGCCGGGCGATCGCCTGATGGAGGTCGGCCTGCTCGTTCCCGAACTGAAGGGCGATTACGCCAGCACGTCGTTTAAATTGACGGCAGTGGAAAAGTAGGGAGCTTTTAAATAAAACACCACCGGGATAACAAGGTTCGGTAACCTTGCCCGGTGGTGTTTTGCGTAAAGGGATTTATTCGGCTCGAGTAAGCTTGATGTACTCGCCATCGGATTCGACCGCAATGGCATCCTTCTCCGATGAACCGTTGATTTTGAAAAACCCGGTGCCTGCCGGATACTCATTGGAATAGGTCGACCGGCCGGAGAAATTCTCATCGTCCGTAAAACTCTCCACATGCCCCAACCGAGAACCGATTTCCGACCTGAGCAGTGTTTCATCCGTGACTTTATAGCTGATCCCTTTCCATTTTATAAATCCGTAAGCCCAGTCCGTACTTCCGTCGTGATTTGAGCAGGCCGTCGTAACCATAAAAAGGAGCAACAGCAACAGGTTTCTGACGAGCGATTGTTTCATATTGAACCTCCTCTGTTTTCGGAGAGAATGGTGTTTGTAATTTCTTATCCGTTCGTTTACATCATAAGGGAAATCGTTCAGGGATGCATCTATGAACCGGGCGCTAAAGCCCGGCCTTCTTTTTTCCCCCTGTCCCGCATAACTTGTATAGAAGCTCCGCCGCGAAACAGGCAGGGGGGATGAGGAATGCGGTTCAGGAGGGGATTTCGCAGCCGAAGAAGAAGAGGATGGACCAGTAGAGCTAGGAGGCCGCTAAGCCGGCGGAAAATATGGTTCATTGCCCTGATCATTTTCTTCGTGGCTGTATTTCAATTCATCAATTATGTGGAACGGCATATGAGAGAGCCGATTATGCATCTGGCGAAAATCCGGGTCAAGCAAATTGCGACGGAATCCATTAATGAAGCGATCACTTCCCAAGTGGCGAATGAACAACAGGTCGGAAACCTGATTGATTGGAAGACCGATGACGTCGGGAAAATCACCGGCTTTATGCTGAATTACTCCGCGCATATGAGAATAACTTCCGACACGATTCAGACGGTGCGGACGACATTGGACGAGGTTTCCCGGCTGTCGGAGCATATCCCGCTCGGTCAGGCGCTGGGGAGTCCGATTTTGGCTTCGTTCGGTCCGGGGATCCCGATCAAAATCGAGCCTAAAGGCGATGTAAAGGTCGATTTGAACACCCGCAGGCAGGATGCGGGAATCAATAATATACTTGTTGAGGTTTATTTGCGGGTAAGGACGGAACTGGCGGTCGTCGTACCTTTTGATATGGAGCCGCAGTCGGTCGAAACGGAAATTCCCGTATCTTATTTGCTGGTCGTCGGCGATGTGCCGATGTATTACTATGACAGTAAAGGCAATCCCGTCGGAGATCAGGGCGGGGCGCCCAGCATCGCGCTGCCTTCGGCTTCCGGAGATCAGCATGGAGCGGCCAAACAGGGCGTACCTGAGACTGAGCCTACGGTTCCCGATGGATCAATAGAAGAGGAACCGGTGCCCGAATCACCACCGGAGCAGCAGCAGGGCCTCAATGGCCATTAAAAAGGCCGCTCTCATTGGATAAAATCCAATCATAAGCTTTGATTTGGAATGGATCATGCGCGTTCGTTGGAAAATATCCAACCAAAAATCGCAAATCGGCGAATTGAGCGCCCTAAAGACCGAAAGAGGTTGGATATTTTCCAATCAAGCCTAGGCCTGCATCAAAAAAACGCCCCGGAACAAGCATGGGGCGTTTTTGCTATTTCTTTTTGCGTTGTTCTTCCCGTTCCCACTGCTTCAGCAGCGGAAAGGGGGTAAACGCCCATTCTGTCGTGCCGGTGTCGCGGTAAATACCATAGTGAAGATGCGGGGGAAATCTTCCCTGCGTACCGGGCGGGCCGTATCCGCTGCTCCCGACCCAGCCGACCGTTTGGCCGGGCTCCACGATGTCGCCGATTTCGATGTTTTTCTCGTAGCCCTGCAGATGCGCATAATAGTGGTAACGGTTGTTGAGATCCCGGATACCGATCCGCCAGCCTCCGTAAGGATTCCAGCCTTTCGTTTCCACGACTCCATAGCAGACGCTGCGGACAGGAACGCCGTAAGAAGCAAAAATGTCGGTGCCTTCATGGATTCGCAACCCTCCCCAGCCGCGGCGGTCGCCCCAAGTGTCCCGATACGTGTAAGTGCTTTTGACCGGGAGCGGAAAAGCACTGGCAAACAGGTCAATCCGGCCGTAGGTTTTGAAAATTTTCGCGAACTGGCGAATTCGCGTTACGGCGGAGTCGTTTTGGTAATAACGCCATAAGGCGATGCGGAAGTCTTCCTCCTCATATCCGAAGCTGCCCAAGTAAGAGGCGAGCGTAAATAAGGCGTCACGGTCATTTTTGGGATCGGCGGTCCCGTCGGAGGTCGCATCTTTGCCCAGCCCGCCGAACAATCCGATCGTTGCCGGCACGGTATCGCCGGGATTGGGATTAAGCGCTCCCGCCCAGACGGATTCCCTGAACCGGATGCCGGTCAATCTGTTTTCTGCCGGGGCACCCTTTTTGCGGGGCGTGATGGAGCGCTCATATTGATCGATGGCCGCAAGCCAATACCACGGAATCTGCGTGAGCAAGCCTGTTTCCTGGTACAGGATAAAGCGTAATTCATGGATGCTTTTGGCGGCGGTCTCACCGGTTGCCCCCGGCGCTTTGGCTTCGGCCAAACCGAAACCCGGTATTGCCGATAACGGAGCGAGCAGCATGGCACCAATCAGGATTCGGATGAGAAATCGTCCGGATTTGACTTGGAGTTTCAAGGAATCTCCTCCTTTGGCTTGAATCGCTTCAATTAGGTTGGTGCAAAGGCTGTGTTTTTATTCCATTTTTTCTTCCTGAGCTTAGGTATTTCCAGTCATTTCGTGGTATAATAAATGGCGCTATAGCTTCATCCCAAAAGAAGGAAGGTTTACGCCCTTGACTAAACGCGTGAGTGAACCGAAGCCGGATTGGATTCGAATCAAGCTGACTACTGGAGAGAATTATCAGGATATCAAAAATATGATGCGCTCCAAAACACTACATACCGTCTGTGAAGAAGCGCGTTGCCCGAATATATACGAATGCTGGGCCAACCGTACCGCGACCTTTATGATTCTGGGAGAAACGTGCACCCGGGCATGCCGCTTTTGCGCGGTAAATACCGGAATGCCGACCGAGCTGGATCTGGAGGAACCGAAACGGGTTGCCGAAGCTGCGGAAAATATGAATCTACAGCACTGCGTCGTTACGAGCGTGGCCAGAGATGATTTGAACGATGGAGGGGCCCAGATTTTTGCGGAAACGATCAAGGCGATTCGCGCACGCTTGCCGCTCTGCTCCGTTGAGGTGCTGATTCCCGATTTCTTGGGAAATGAGCAATCGCTGCGGACGGTCATGGAGGCTAAACCCGATATTTTAAACCATAATATCGAAACGGTTGAACGCTTGTCCGACCGTGTTCGGGCGAAAGCCAAATACCGCCGGTCCCTGGAGCTGTTGCAGCGGGCGAAGGCGATGAAGCCGGAGATTCCGACGAAGTCGAGCATTATGCTTGGCGTCGGGGAGGAATGGCATGAAATTTTGCAAGCCATGGATGATCTACGGGCGGTAGATTGCGATATTTTAACGATCGGCCAATATTTGCAACCGTCTCCGCAGCATTTACGGGTGGAAAAGTACTACACCCCCGAGCAATTTGCGGAGTTGAAGAAGGAAGGCTTGAAGCGTGGATTCAGCCATGTGGAATCCGGACCGCTTGTCCGCAGTTCCTATCATGCCCATGAGCAGGTCAAATCGGCCAAAAGTCATAAAGAAGGCGCTCCGGTTTCCGGATAACCCGTGGAAGGAGGTATAGCCATTGATTCAAATCAGCGGCAGAACCTACGAACTGATTCAAAATTACAAGGATGCCTGGGATCAGGAGGCATTTAAGCAAAGATACAGCGAAGTGTTGGATCGCTACGATTACATTTTGGGGGACTGGGGCTATGAAAAGCTGCGCTTAAAGGGCTTTTTGCGCGACAATCATCCGAAGGTGAACAAGGACACGGCCTATTCCGGGATTACGGATTATATTAACGAATATTGCAACTTTGGCTGTAAATATTTCGTCCTCCAAAAGGTCAAAGACAATTCCAAAGACAACGCCCAAGCCAAACAGGCCGCAGGTGAAGAAAAAACGGCTTCCGAATCTTGATCGGGGCCGTTTTTTTAATGTAAAAAAAAGGGCATTACCGAAGCGATTCTTTCGGTAATGCCTTTATTTATAAAATGAGTGCAGTATTCGAATATAAAAGGGACCTATTTGGTCAGGTGAATCGTCTTCGTCTCTTTCTCATAACTCCATTTTACGGACGTAAATTTCTTTGCGAATTCGCTCATTTCGACGTAAGTCTCGCCGTTCATCAATTTGGCTGTTTTGGCGTTGACCGTAAACCCCGCCTTCTTACCCGCGCTGTCCGTGATCGTTACTTTCTGGTTGCTGGACGTCCAGGCCACGTCTCCTTTGAGAAGCGCCGCCAGGATACGGGAAGGGACATAAACTTTGCCGTCGCTTTGGACGGTATCGATAAAGCCGCTGAAGCTTGTTCCGTTAATGCTAAGGGAGGAAGGGTTCCCGGCGATGTCGATGCTGCGTGCTCCCGCCTTGTTCAAACCGGTGATCAGCTGGGCGACCCCGTTTTTGACCTCGAAGTCGGGCAACAAGCCGATATAGTCGAAATCTTCTCCGCTAGGGGTGTAATATTGCTGAACCGTAAGCTTCAGGGAGCTGCCGTTGGAAAGGGGGAACACGTTTTGAATCCGGGCCTTTCCGTAGGTCTGCGTTCCGACCACTCTGGCGATTCCGTTATCGTGCAGGGCTCCGGTTAATATTTCGGAGGCGCTGGCCGTCAGCTCATTGGTCAAAATGACGACCGGCATGCCGATATCCTGCCCATCGGTAATGGTTACCGCTTCGCGCTCCCCGCTTTTATCGGCCGTATACATCAGTGTGCCGTTCCGCATAAAGTAGCTGGCGATGTTCGCCGCCGTTTGGACATAGCCCCCGAGGTTATCCCGAAGGTCAAGCACAAGCGACCTCATTCCGGATTGCCGAAGCTTGTCCAGCTCGGTGGCAAACTCGGCATCCGCTTTCTCGCTAAAGGAGGAGATGGCAATATAACCGATTCTTCCGGACGGCATATAGCTGCTGGTTACGGACGGGAGGAAGAAGTGAGCCCGTTTCACCGTAAACGTCAGCTTTTGGCTGCCGCGGGTCACGTTCAAGAGCACCTTCGTATTCTCCTCGCCTTGGATGCGGTACACGTCCTCCGCTCCGCTTACGCTTTTTCCGTCAACCTTGGTAATGATATCCCCCTTGATCATGCCCGCGGCGCCGGCCGGCGAACCGGGCAGAACGTCGGTTACATACAGCTTGCTGTCCGCGTAGCGAAGGGTAACTCCGATGCCGACGAATTCCTGGTTGACGCTTGCTTCAAATTCCTGCATTTCCTCGGCGGTATAATAATCGGTGTAAGGGTCGTCCAACGTATAAACCATTCCGCGAATCGCATTTTCGAGCAGTTGTTCCCTGTCGGCGCCTTCAATATTGTACTTATCCAAATAATCCAGTACTTCCCGAATGGCCTCCAATTCGGAGTTATCCTCTGGCGGGCTGGACGTGCTGGCGGCTTCGGTCTTATCGGTGGTTGCCGGTGCTTCGTCCGCCGCCAAGGCTGCTTGCGGCAAACCGATCAGGCCGGCGGCCAGCAGGAGAATGAGTGCTTTTTGGCATAGCTTGTTCCATTTCATCTTCAGATAGTCCTTTGCAAATAAGATAGTTAGCCCAAAAAAGCGTTGCGCACCCGGTTCCAGAACGGGAAAGGCCGGTAGCGGATGAAACTTATTTTTTGTTCCGCGACCTGACAACGCACGGAAATCAGATCATTCATGGGCAAGTTGATATGATCGATCGTGAGTATCAAATTTTGCTCTTTTCTGGAATAGATGTCGCAATGGTGATGCTTCGGCAGGACGAGCGGAGAACCCATCGTCCGGAATACGCGGTTATTGATCGAGGCGATTTCCGATATTTGCAGCGCTTCGATCGAAGGGTGAATCATCGCTCCGCCCAAGCTTTTGTT
The DNA here is from genome assembly GCF_051307165.1 of Paenibacillus salivarius. NCBI lineage: Bacteria > Bacillati > Bacillota > Bacilli > Caryophanales > Paenibacillaceae > Paenibacillus > Paenibacillus salivarius. Next base: position 4,579,736 of record NZ_CP195592.1, on the reverse strand, counting down.
GTACGCCGTGCTGCCGGAAGGGCTCGATACGCAAATACCGTCGCCGCGGAACATCTCGAAAAGATGATCGTTGATGTCTACCTGCGCAACGACAGTGCCGTCGACGCTTTTGAGGGTAAACTCGTTCAAGCAGATAAAAGAGGCGGTTCCCGATTTTTTGCGGATTTCCAGCTCCACGAGCGGATAACGAACGATGCGCGGGTTCGGGGTGCCTTCTTCTCTATGGCTGCCCATCATTCGTACCAATTCCGGAAGTTCATCCGCTTTCCAGTCGGCATAGAAGCCGAGATGTCCCGTATGGACGCCGACGAAGGCGATCGAAGGGAGTCGGTCGATAAAAGTGTGAAAGGCATGCAGCATCGTGCCGTCTCCGCCGATCGATACGACGACGTCCGGAGATTCGGCGTCCAGTTGCAGACCTTGTCCGGCCGCTAGTTTATGGAACGATTCGCTTAAGTCAACAGAGAGTTGATCTCCACGATCCAGAACGTAGTATCTCAAGATGACAGGCTCCTTTATTTTTCCTTTTGTATCGATCATAATCAATTCTTAATCAGAACACAACGTTTCATTTTCCGATGCGCCGGGACGCACCGTATGCAATCCGTCCAATGACGGCAAGGGCAAGCGAGACCAAGACAAGCACAATTAAGATTGCGGCAAATATCCACGTTATGCCGGGAACGATTCCCCATCCCGTATAGCTTGTTTCGGCCTGGAGATCGAGCGGAACAAAGATCGGAATCGACCCCATCAGAGGACGCCATAATAAAAAGAGCAGAATCGCCGATAAAAAGGCATGGATCAGGCGTGCCGCCAGAAACGGAAGGTAGCGGAGATCCGAGCTGTTTAAAATGCTGGCGACCTGCGCGTGGACGGACAGACCGCCCCAGGATAAAATGAACGCCGCGGCCGCGGCTTTAAACATCAGCGATATCCCTTCCGGTGCCGCCGAAGCTTTCGCGCCGAGCGTAACCTCAAACAGGCCGCCGACCAGCGGTTCCGCCAATTCCGCAGGCAATGCCAGGACCGGCAGCAACGACCGGATCCCGGAATACAGGGTATTCATGAAGTGGGAAGCGGTCAACACTTCAAGGACAACCGAGAAAAACACGACCAGCCCGCCGACGACGGTCATCAGCTGTAGCGAAGAACCGACGGCTTCCCGGAGAAGTTCCCCCAGGTTGCGGCCGTCCTGCATCCTTGCCTCATGCATCGCCCTAAGCGCCGCCCGCAGACTAAAACGGGATGCGGCCTGCGGTTTCTCCCCGGTCAGGCCGCTTTGACCGCAGGTAGGGGCGCTTTTGGTTCCATAAAAACGCATTATCAGGCCGACGAGCAATGCACTTCCGTAATGTGCGGCCGCAAGGACGACGGCAAGCTTCGGATTGCCGAAAAATCCGACCGAAACGGCGCCGATCAGAAAGATCGGGTCGGACGACGTCGTAAAGGCGACGAGCCGTTCTCCTTCTTCACGGGACACCAGTCCTTGAAGCCTGAGCTTTGTGGCCAGCTTGGCGCTGACCGGATAGCCGGAGGCAAATCCCATGGCCGCCACGAAGCCGCCGCTGCCCGGGATACGGAACAGAGGCTTCATCAACGGATCGAGCAGCTTGCCCAGAAAATGCACGATTCCAAATCCGAGCATGACCTCGGACAAGACAAAGAAGGGAAAAAGGGACGGAAACAACACGTCCCACCAAATCGCCAGCCCCCTTGTCCCTGCCTCCCATGCGGCGCGGGGAAAAAGCAGCATAAGCAAAGCCATGACAATCAATGCGATCAGCAGGAGATAAGGGCTCCATCGCTTCAGTTTCATAAAAAACGCCTCCAAATGGATCATAATGAAGTTTATGAAAGGCGTTGGACAAACAGCACAAAAAAACAAAGAAAGCGATTACAAAAAGGGCTGTATATTTTGAATCTTTATGATAAACTGTGGATATAAAACGATTGTGGATGGAGTGTTGATTATGAGCTTTGTCGCCGGTGTTCTCGTATGCGCTTTTGTATACGTCATTCGTGCATCTCTCGCCCGTCCGGGGGAAGAGGATTGGCGGAGCTATTAACATTCTTCTAAGATTTGCGATTACTTCATACGTAGAAGCTCCGAGTCTTTTCGGAGCTTTTATTTTTGCTTTGCGATAAGTTTGCTATAATGGAAGAGAAACGAAAAAACACGATGAAGAGTGGGAGAAAGCCTGTGAATCCGAATTTGACAATTTACGATAATTTGGGCGGAGCCGGGACAATCCGGAAGCTGGTGGAAGCCTTCTATCCGAAGGTTCAGGATCATCCGTTGCTGGGTCCTCTTTTTCCGGAGGATATTACCCCGGTCATGGAGAAGCAATATATGTTTTTGACGCAATTTTTTGGAGGCCCTTCTTTATACTCCGACGCGGTTGGACATCCGATGATGCGGGCGCGTCACCTACCCTTCCCTATTACCCCGGAACGGGCGGAGGCTTGGCTTGGGTGCATGAGCGCAGCCCTGGAGGAAATCGGAATCGAAGAACCGCTGCGCGGTTTTGTGCTTCAACGTTTGTCAGGCCCGGCCTTTCATTTCGTGAATACGACCGGGGAATAGCTTGACTTTATAGCAGAAACGAAAGGAAGTAATCCAGTGCAAAAATTGGAACCCTTATACCAGATCAAGGTCGAATGCAGCAATTGCGAAACGGTTTATATGACCTCGCGCGTGCGTCCGAGTTTTAAGCGCGCGGTGAGATCGGATACGGACTTTTGCAGATACTACAAGGAAGAAAATCCGGATTTCTACGTAGTCAGAATATGCCCGTCCTGCGGGTTCGCTTCCACGGAAAACTTCAATCCGCGGATTAACGATAAGCAGCGGACCAAATTTCAGGAGGGGATCGGCAAACGGTTCGTTCAGCGTGATTATGGCGGCCCCAGAGATTGGGAAACCGCATTGGAATCGTACAAGCTTGGATTGCTTTGCGCTCAGACGATCGGGGAGAAGGAGCGGATCATTGCCAGCCTTCTTCATCACATTGCCTGGATGTATCGGTATAAGGGAAATCAAGAACAAGAGCTGCGTTTTCTGAAGTATTCCTTGGATTCATACATTCGCGTTTTTGAAACTGAGGATATACAGGGAAGCGATGCGCGCCTCATGTATTTGATCGGCGAGCTTCATCGGCGGACCGGGGCAAACAATGAAGCGGTGAAATGGTTCTCGCGGGTCATCAATGACAAACGGATCATGGACGCGGCCATGATTCGTGCTTCCAGGGAGCAGTGGGCCCTGCTGCGCGAGGAAATGTTAAACGGGGGGCAGGAATTGCCCGATGAAATGCGGGGTTAAAGAACCCCGCATGTTTTGTTGATTTACCGGCGAAGCCGCGTATCCGTCAGCAAATAATCGGCATCGCTGTCCATGACGGTGACCTTGTTTCCGCAGCATGGGAACACGAGAAGTTTTCTCTTGCCTTCATGCGCAAGCGCGATGTCTTTCGGTTTTATCGGAAGGAGAACGTTATTTTTTCCGCAAAATGGGCATTCCTGTACATAAACATCCCCCATAATGATGTCATAGGGAAGCGTCTTATCAAAAGGAATCATGACGGCTGATCAGGCTTGTCGGCAGAACCGCCGCCTGCTTCCTTTTTGGCCAGTTCGGCGATTTTTTGCAGTAATATATGTTGAGGCATATGCATAAGATGCTCGATGGGCACCTTTAACTCCGCAGCCAGCTTGATCGCTGTATCGGGTGATATTTGTAGTGGCTTCATTACATTCCCTCCTTGTATTAATAGTTATACACTTTTATTCCGTCATTGATCAACATGGCGGACCGGAAAGGACGATGATATTGATGGAACAATTAAAAAATCCGGTTTCACCGATTTGGGATCTCGAATCCATATTTGCAGGAGGCTCTTCTTCCGAAGCGTTCCATACCTTTCTTGCCGAACTGGAAAAGGATATTTCGGGACTCGACAGCAAGTTGAAAGGAGCGTCCGTGCCTACGAATCTTGAGGAAACCAAAGCGTTCGACGGCATTTTGGACGGGCTTCAAAGCACCTCAGGACGGATTATCGAAGCGGATAGCTTCGTCGGTTGTTTGACCGCACAAGACCAGCACGATAAAAAAGCGATCCGGCTTGTAGGCAAGGTGACCGCTTTGCGCGCGGCTTACGCGAATGTGATGACACTGTTCCAGAACGTGCTGCGGATGACGGAGGATGCCGTGTGGGAGGCTTGGCTTTCTCGCCCGGAAGTGAAACCGATCGCTTTTGTCCTCACGGAGAAACGCAATGCCGCAAAAGAAAAGCTATCCCCCGAGCTGGAGAGCCTTGCTTCCGAACTTGCCGTTGACGGTTATCATGGTTGGGGTCAGCATTACGACACGATTGTCGCCAAAGTAAGCGTTCCGTTTACGGAAGCGGACGGCAAAATTTCGAATCTGTCGGTCGGCCAGGCTGCCAACAAACTGGATGACCCGAACCGGAACGTACGGGACGCCGCATTCGGGAAATGGGAAGAGGCTTGGGGAGAAGTCGAGGATTATTGCGCCGACACTTTGAACCGGCTTGCAGGATTCAGACTTAAACTGTACGAAAAGCGCGGTTGGGACGAGGTATTGAAAGAACCGCTCGATATCAACCGGATGTCCCGGCAAACGTTGGATACGATGTGGCAGGTCATTGAAGAAGTGAAGCCGATTTTCGTTTCCTATCTGGAGCGGAAAGCCAAGCTGCTCGGTGTGGAGAAGTTGAATTGGAGCGACGTCGATGCCCCTCTGGGCGAAGTAGCGGGAAAGATCACTTATGAGGAAGCAGCCAAAGAAATCGTCAAGCAATTCGGCAACTTCAGCCCGAAACTGGCGGATTTCGCCACGCAGGCGTTTAACCGGCGCTGGATCGAAGCCGAGGATCGTCCCGGTAAACGTCCCGGCGGCTTTTGTACCTCGCTGCCGGTCAGCAAGGAGACGCGCATTTTTATGACGTTCGGAGGGACCGTCTCGAATATGGCTACGCTTGCGCATGAGCTGGGGCATGCTTACCATCAATATCTTATGGATGAGCTGCCGCCATTCAATCAAGACTATGCGATGAATGTCGCCGAAACGGCCTCCACCTTTGCGGAAATGATCGTCGCGGACGCGCTGGTCCGGAACGCGGCTTCGGAGAAGGACAAAATCAACCTTTTGGCCGATAAAATTCAGAGCGGAGTCTCCTTCTTTATGAATATTCACGCCCGTTTCTTGTTCGAGACAAGATTTTACGAAAAACGGAAACAGGGCATGCTGGAGGCCGGGGAAATCAGTGCGTTGATGGAAGAAGCGCAGCGCGAAGCTTTTTGCGGGGCATTGGACGGCTACCATCCGCATTTCTGGGCGTCCAAATTGCATTTTTATATTACGGACGTGCCTTTCTATAACTTCCCGTATACGTTCGGGTATATGTTCAGTACCGGGATTTATGCTCGCGCCCTGCGCGATGGCGAAGGCTTTGCGGATAAATACGACGCTTTGCTGATGGATACCGGCCGGATGACGGTGGAGGAGCTTGCCATGAAGCATTTGAACGTCGACTTGACGAAGCCGGATTTTTGGCGGGAAGCCGCGTCCATCGTAGTGGATGATGTTAAACAATTTTTGGAACTGACAAAATAAATAAATGTATTAAATTTCCACTTTATGTTTTCTTGGAAATTCCGATATTTACTGTGAGACAGCAGTGATGAGGAGGCAGAAAACATGAAGAAGGTCTGGACAATGGTATTATCCTGTATGCTGGTCCTGGGCTTGACCGGAGGAACGGTGCTCGCCAAGAACGACAAGGGTGGCCAGCCGCCGGGACAGGCAAAGAAAACCGAAGCGGGAAAGCAGAACAAGACGGCTGACAAAGCGGAACATCCATCGGACAACAAACCGTCCGAAGTGAAGAACGCCAAAGAAGCCGGGAAAGAAAACGGAAAAGAAAAGCAGAGTAAAGAAAAGCAGAGTAAAGAAAAGGCATCGAAGGAAGACGCAAAAAATAAAGCCCCAGGGAATAATGGCGATAAGGTCACAGTGACGGAGGATACATATAAAAAGGTTCCCCGCGGCTTGCTCCACGCACTGGAGAATGTCAAAGACAAGCCGGCCGGACCTGTGATCGCCCAGAACCTGCTTACCAAGTACGGGGCTCAACTGTCCGAAGAAACGAAGCAAAAGCTGGAAGCGATTGTGGATCCTGCTTCCGCGTTAAGCGAGGCAGCGGAGATTCTCGATCAGCAAGGCAGTGTGACCGAAGCGGTGTATGTTCAAAAGGAAGCCATTCAAGTCAATATGAGGGACCTCGAAGGATATAAAAAGCTTGGCAAGTACTACAAAAAGCTGGGCAAGAAGGGAATTAACGTGTTCGTCAACGGTGAAGAAGTGACTTCGTCCGTTTCTCCGGCCGTGAAGGAAGGCAATACGCTGATTCCGTTCCGGACCATCGCCGAAGCGCTCGAAGCTGAGGTCGTTTGGAACCCAAAGGACAAAACGATCACCGTTACGAAAGACGGCACAACCATTAAACTTGTTCTCGGTAGTAAAACCGCATGGGTGAACGGCGTAAAGAAGCAGCTGGATGTTTCGCCCGAAGTTGTGAACGGGAGTACGCTTATTCCGACAAGATTCGTTAGCGAATCGATCGGAGCCGACGTGAAATGGGAATCCGAATCCCAAACGGTCGTCGTTCTCGACCAAAAGAGCCAAACCGAATAATAGGAATGAGGGCCGACAAGGCGAATCCTTGTCGGCCCTCATATTATTTTTTAGTGGGATGTAAAGGTGTAAAAGTCATATTTTGTATAGTAATTTTTAACCAAATATGTTTCTTGTTGTTGAATAATATAATATCATGGCATATAATGAGACTTAAGCCTTAATAAAAAGGTAATATATGGTAATGGAGGGGTAATATGTTGGAACCTGAACAACTTTCACTGGCCAGGCAAATGGATATGGTTTTTAAAGAGCTTGAAACGGAGCTGGGGGGCATGACATCCGGAACGGTATTCATCCAGATTCGCAATAATACGATCGGCAAGTTCGGAATTCGTCACAATCCGATCCCCGGACGAAACGGCAGGTTGTCGGAAGAAGAGAAAGGATTAACTGCGGTTCAGATCCATTCCTTCCGCTCAATGGCGATTGAGGCCTTAAAGCATAAACGATACTGGACTCACGGGGAAATCAGTTATGATTTCGGATTGCGACAGGATACGGTCATCGTGGATGCCATACTGGAGTCCAATTACAACATGGCAAATCTCATGATTCAACGTTACCCAAGGTTAAAAGGCACTAGTACATACCAGTCACATAACGCTTGAAAGTTCATTCATAAATCAAAAGCAGGCGACCTGCTTTGAGCAGACCGCCTACCTCCCTATTTTTCAACAGGGCATACTGTTGATTACAAGTTCGAACGACCCGACAATTGTTGCTCTGCCAATTGTACCAGACGTTTGGTGATATAACCCCCGAGGGAGCCGGTTTCGCGGGAAGTGTAGTTCCCGTAGTAACCGTCTTGCGGAATTTGCACGCCCAACTCTTGAGCTGCTTCAAACTTCAATTGTTGCAAAGCAGCTGTCGCTTGAGGAACGATCAAGTTGTTGCGGCTGTTACCGCGGCCTTGGTTTTGACCTGCCATGTTTGTCACCTCCTTTGGCCTTTGTGATGTTAGTATGGTTTTTGAGACACAAAATATTCGATCATTGGGTAAAAGATAGTAGTGGTAATTATTGCATTTCCAAGATTGGATTAGCGGGAGGAATTCTGTAGTCGGACTATGTGGCAGCAACAAAAAGACCGCGCAAGTTTATTCTTGCCCGGTCTTTCGTCTGTTTAAGATTCTTCTTTAAGATTCTTCTTTCGGATAGATCATATCCAGATTGACATTCAGTTCTACCGTCTGGCCCGGCTGTAAATCGATCAGTCCGGTCTCCGAATCGGGAAGTCCGGAATTCGGGGCATCGGGCAGCCAGGTATAAGGCTCGATGCAGAGGAACTGATCTGCCTCTCCTTTGGTATAAAGCACCCAATGTTTGAAATAATCCGGGTCGGCGGAATAGCGGAGCCCGTAACCGTCCGTTCTAACCAGTTCCGCAAGGACGGGAAGTCCGCCGATTTTTAGCATCGTATCGAAATTCGTGCCCTTCAAGTTCAGCCCCGTATTCAATGCATCAAGTTCGCCAAGCGGAGCGAATTCACCGGTCGGAATCAATTCTTCGTCGGATAAATAGATCCCGGTCACCGGCAGTTTCAAAGTCCAATTCTCGGGTTGGCCGTCCAACAGGAACCAGGTATGGAGGCCCAACCCGAACGGCGCAGGGGAGTTCCCCATATGACTTATTTTAAAAGTTTGTTTTAGCGAAGATCCCTGAAGGCGCAAAGTCATCTCCAGCTTCAACGGAACCGGAAATTGGCGCATCCAGGCCGGATCGTTCCCGGTTAAAAATTCGGTCGTGACGGCGCAGCCTTCGTCATCTTCGTCGATATCGCTGACGCACCACGATTGTGTTCGATGCAGTCCATGAATATGGTTATCGTTTGCCGTGTTGCGGTCAAACTGATATTCCTGACCGGCATAAGTAAAATGCCCTCTGCGAATTCGGCCCGGGGGAATTAACAGCGGAATTCCGAAGTGATAAGGCTTCTGCAAATAGAAATCAAGATCCCCTTCTTCGGGACTGCGGAGTACATCGCGCTGCTGGATATGATCCCATATACGAATGACATTATTGCCAAGACGGGGTAGCAGTGTGACTTCAAGTTCGCGGCTATGCAAAACATAAGTGTCGTAGCCGTTCCATTGCCCTTTGGTCACTTTTTTCATATCGTTGCTCCTTTTTCCACATTATAATCGGTTCCCTAAGCTTAAACCCTATAATAACACTTTTTTCCCGGGACGAAAAATGGATTTGACATTGTCCCGCCAAGACATTTATGATGAGACATATATTGTCAACGCGATGACGGGGATAAGTAAGCGAGAGTCTCACTTCCTGCAGAAAGCCGGTGGTTGATGCGAACCGGAGGAAAAGCCTTGCCGAATGGACCCCGGAGCGCCGTGCGGAACCGATGGGTCTATCTTTCTCATCAGAGTATGCCGGCCGTTCGCCTCCACGTTACGGGGGATCAAGGCCGGGGAACTTTCTTGCATGGCGAAGCCCCCGGTGAAGAAGGGTGGTACCACGGTCTCACGTCCCTTGCGGATGAGAGGCTTTTTTTATTCTATGGCAAAAAATATGATCGGAGGCAGCATTCGAATGAAAACAGTACTTTCCGGCATTCAGCCCAGCGGAAAAATAACGCTCGGCAATTACATCGGTGCCCTGAAAAATTTCGTCACTCTGCAAGATGACTATACATGTAATTTTATGGTGGTCGACCTTCACGCCATCACCGTTCCCCAGGAACCTGCCGATTTGCGTGAACAATCCGAGTCGGTAGCCGCTTTGTTTGTGGCTGCGGGAATTGACCCGAATAAGGCCAATGTCTATATGCAATCCCATGTGCGCCAGCACAGCCAGTTGGGATGGATTTTGACGACGCTCACCAATATGGGCGAGCTGGAGCGGATGACCCAGTTTAAAGACAAGGCCGCGGGCAAGGATTCCGTCGGAGCGGGCCTGTTTGTGTATCCGGCGCTGATGGCGGCCGATATTTTGATCTACAATGCGGATCTCGTCCCTGTCGGGGAGGACCAGAAGCAGCACTTGGAATTAACGCGCGATTTGGCGGGGCGGTTCAATCATCGGTTCGGCGAGTACTTCACGATTCCGGAGCCTTATATTCCAAAAGTCGGCGCACGCATCATGTCCCTGGACGACGCCTCGAAGAAAATGAGCAAGAGCAATCCGAATCAGGGCAGCGCGATTTATCTGCTGGACTCGCCGGCCGACATCCGTAAGAAAATCAGCCGCGCCACGACCGATTCCGGCCGGGAGGTCAAATTCGATCCAGCGAACAAACCGGAGATCAGCAATCTGATCACCATTTACAGCCAATGCTCCGGTTTGTCGGTTGCCGAAGTGGAGCAACGGTATGAAGGACAAATGTACGGTCCGTTCAAAAAGGATCTGGCCGAAGTCGTGGTCGGAGCGTTGGAACCGATCCAGCAACGCTACCGGGACATCCGGGAATCCGGGGAGATCCGGAACATCCTGCGTCAGGGAGCCGAAAGAGCCTCGGAAATGGCGGAAAAAACGTTGCGTGACGTGCAGCAGTTAATGGGTTTTTTACCGGAATAAAGAGTTGTATGATGAACCGGGCAGATGATCTGTCCGGTTTTTTTATCACCTCCAGTAATTGTCACTGAATTGTCAAAATATCCGATAGAGATCATATGATTGTCAAACACTTTTTCATTTTGATATGATAAAGTTTATAGCGAGGACCTAAATTCCTTGAAATTTTATGGATATTTATATACATCGCAACGTCCATTTCAATGTTAGGAGGCATCATCACAAGTGGATAAACAGATCGGTTACCATGCTCCTGCGGATTCTGCGGCGTTGTCAGTCAAACAAGCGCCCCCTGGAGAAACGGCAACCTGGAAAGATTTTGTCGCTCTTACCAAACCGGGAATACTGCGTTCGAATCTGATTGCGGCTTTTGCCGGGTTTTGGGTTGCGTCGCACTGGCACCTGCAATACGGCACGCTGATCATGACTTTGATCGGAACGGTTTTGGTCATGGCTTCATCCTGCGTATTCAACAATTATTTTGACCGGGATTTGGATACGAAAATGGCCCGCACGAAAAACCGCGCCCTTCCGGTCGGGAAGCTGTCGCCGAATACGGTGCTCTGGTATGCCGTAATTTTGGGAATTATCGGTTTGGGCGTGCTTTTTTCCTTTTCCGGAATTTTGGCAGGTATTTTTGGCGTCGTCGGCATGTTCGTCTACGTCGTCGTGTACACGCTATGGCTTAAACGCACATCAACCTGGAGTACGTCGGTCGGCGCGATTTCGGGAGCCATGCCTCCGCTCATCGGTTATGTAGCGGTGTCGGGCAAAATCGATGCGGGCGCCTGGCTTCTGTTCGCTTTGCTGTTTCTTTGGCAGCCACCCCATTTCTGGGCGCTCGGCATCCGTCGCGTCGAGGAATACCGGGCCGCGGGCTTCCCGCTGCTGCCGGTTGTGAAGGGGATTCCGAGAACCAAGCTGCAAATGATTCCGTATCTTGTGCTGCTGATTCCGATTCCAATTTTAATGTATGTTTATGGTTATACCGGAATGTGGTTTCTCGTCATCGGCGTCGTCTTGTCGCTGGCATGGCTCGTTATGGCGCTGAAAGGCTTCCGTTCCAAAGACGATGACGCCTGGGCCAAGAAGGTGTTTCTGTTCTCGGTCAATTATTTGACGATCGCCCTGATCGTGATGATTTTGGATACCGTACGCATGTAATGGAGGATCTGACATGACCCTTTTGAAAAAGTACAAATGGACCTGGATTTTGCTGGCGATCTGCGTCGTGCTGGCGGGCTATCTTCTGTGGGATTTCTACGCGAAGCCGAAGCTCCCGGTCATTAGACCAGTCCAAAGCTTCAGCATGGAGAATGTCGACGGAAAAAACGTCACTTTGGAAGACACAAACGGTAAAGTAAGACTGTTTTATTTCTTTTTCTCCAATTGTCCGGATGTTTGTCCGATCACTACGTTCCGGCTCAGCCAGGTTCAGGATGTGCTGAAAGAAAAGGGCCTGTTCGGGAAGGACGCTTCCATTATCTCGATCTCCTTCGACCCGGAGCGGGATACCCGGGAAAAAATCAAAGCGTTCGGAGATAAATTCAAAGCGGATTATTCGGGCTGGTACTTCCTGCGGGGAGACGAGCAGAAGACGTTTGATCTTGCGATGAACTCGTTTAAAATATTGATCAACAAGGATCAGGACGGCAATTTCGTGCATATGGATTTGATCGGCCTGGTAGACCGTGACGGCAACCTGCGCGAAATATACCGTCCGGAAGCGACGCCGGAGGAAATCGCCAAAGGGGTCGCGGACTTGGCAAAGGAAAAGTAATGACAGGTTAATAAGGGCTGGCCGGAGGATAAAGTATGTATTCCTCCAGGCCGGCCTTTTCCAATTGAGCGATGACGTACTCGTCAGGCGTACCCTCGACGCCGGCGTATCCGCGGCGGGTATAAATCTGCTCGGCATCCGGAAAGGCGTCCCGCAGGATGGCGCGGATTTTTTTGCCGGAAGGGTCGTTATCCATGAACAGGTACAACTCGTCCCCTTTGATATGCTTGCGCAGCGATTCCAGCTTGATGGTGTTCAAGGTTCCGAACGTACAATGGATCTTAACTTCTTCATGTAGTAACCTGCGCAGCTTGCTGCGGTCGTTTTTGCCTTCGACGATAATGCTGATGGACAACTTCATCACCCCCGGTAACTAGTGTATACTGGCCGCCGGTCTTCATGCAAAACCCCGGATCAAGCATCCATGAAAAACGGCCTGCCCCTCTCAAGACAGACCGTGCTCGCATATAAGATTAACAGTAGAAGAACGGAGAGCGGAGGATAATGACCAGCAAAATGTAGAGAACGAGGATCGCTCCCGTGGAAGTCCAAACCCCTCCCACTACAGGTCCTGGTCCGCAAGGATTAACGTGGCCCATAGGTTCACCTCTCTTTCAATTCGTCCCTTGGACTTTTGTGATATCTTATGTGGGACGAATGTCGCCGCTCTATGCGGAAGCCTATCCCCAAAAAATAGTACAGGCTAAATCCCGGTCGGTCCCAGTGCTGCGGGAGGTGCGGACTTGGCCTCCGGTTTTCTTGGCGCGGTAAACAGCAGAACGACCATGAGCAAGACAAACGCGTAAAAATAGGGAGATTGGTTTCCGTGCAGCATCCCGGCCGCAATGGGTCCGATAAAGGAGCCGATGGACATCGCGATGGACTGCAGCGAGAACACGGTGCCGAGCCGTTTGCCGCCGCTCAGATCGATAAACATGGATGCCAGGGCCGGAAAGGTGATGCCTTTGGACATGCCGAGCGCAAAAAGAGCGACCGGCAGCGGGACAAAGTCGAGAGCCGCCAAGGCGAAAAAGGACAGCGCGATGCCGAGTATACCCATAATCGCACGAGTATACGGAGAATAGCGGTTCAGAAAAAGCATGGACAGCGTCACCAGCGCCCCTAGGCTGATGATTGAAAAATAGATTCCGGTATCCATAATGCCCGAGGTGCCTCCCGCTTGAAGCGGGAGCTCGAAGAACAGGATTCCCTGGGAGCAGGAGACGGCGAGCGGAAGCAGGTAGTGCTTTAGCGGAATAATATTGATCTTGACCGGAATTTTCGGCGTGTTGGCCATGCCGGGCTGACCGGTCATTTTGCTTGGCTCGTGAATCGTGAACATCGCGATGATGCCCGTGGCAATAAGCAGCCAGCCGAGAGACTGGAAGGTTAGCGAATAACCGGTTTGGGCGACGAGAAACGCCCCGGCCGCAGGCGAGACGACGGAGGCGAACGTATGAACGACGCCGTGTCCGGCCATCAGCTTGCCTTGATGAACCTGATCCTTACCCAGGGATGCAAGCATGGCAAGACATGCCGGCGAAAGGAACGCCAGGACGAACCCGCTGATGGAGCGAAGCACGAGGAGCTGCCAAGGCTCGGTCACATGCGCCTGCAGCAGCAGAATGCACCCGGCTCCGATCAGGCTGAATATCATGTACCCCCGGCTTCCGTGCCGGTCCACGCCTTGGCCAGCCAACAGATTGCCGGGGAGATGGGTCAGCGCGTAAATGCCCATCATCCAGCCGATAAATGTCGGGGCCGCGCCGAGCGAAAGAGCGAACGGCGTCAAAATCGGATATTGGGCATGCAAGTCGAAAAACGCGAGGAACATAAAGAAATAGAGCCAAATTGCCATTTTCATTGCCTTGTGCCTCCCCCAACGAAAGTGGTTATGCTCTACTTGTACGTTCCAAAGGACGAACTTATGCTCCAAATCCTGGTTAAGCTGACACCGGATTGGGCCATCATGTATAATGATAGGTAAATATAAGGATTTGGGAGCGTGGGTCATGTTGGATTTGGATTTGCAGGTATGGACCGAATTTCTGAAACAGAACTGGCTGGTCATCGTTGTAGCGCTGGTCGTGCTGTTTCTGATTTTGAATTTTGTGAAGACCGTAGTAAAATGGGCGCTTGTTCTGGTTATCGCCGGAGCCGTGATCATCTACAGCGGAATTACCCTGAAAGATCTGTCCAATGTAGGGCAAGTGGTTGGATCGGTCACGGGGCAGGCGATGGACAAATCGAAGGAAGCTGCACTGGAAATGATGAAAAAGGAAGCGACGGAAGCGAAACTGAAGAAGAATCCGGACGGCACGTTTACGATCACGACACCGAACCTGGAGGTCACCGGATCGGAAGGCGCCGATAAGGTGAAGGTATCCTTCCAGGGAATATCCCTGGGCGAATGGAAGGTCAGCGACACGCTGGAAGCCTTCATTCAGGAAGCGAAGCGAAATTCGAAGTAATGATGGATATCACCGATATCAACTTGGTTTCCGCTTCCTTGCTAGGCATCCTGTTGTTCTCGGTCCTGCAGGGCCTATTGCGCGGCGCGTCCCGAAGCGCCGGCAGACTCGTATCCCTGCTCGGCGGGGGCGTGCTTACCGTGCTTGGCCTGCTGGCTTCCATTCCTTTGACGCTCTGGCTATCCCCGCGCGTCCAGGGCTGGTTATCCGGCGTGGAACTGCCCGCGCGCGAATTATCCGGCTGGGAGCAGATCTACTACACCTTGCTCACCGCCATCCGCGATTTTCCGCTGATGAGGTTCGCCGTGCTGTTCATGCTCGGCTATTGGCTGATCCGGACGTTGCTCGGCCTCGTTGCCGCGTTTGCCTTTGGCGGCAGCAGCTTCCTCGGGAGGCTCGTGTTCGGCGGGGAACGGCCCGCCACGCTGCTTAGCCGGCTTGCGGGCGCAGGCATCGGCGGCGTGATCGGCGCGGCCCGCTGCCTGCTTGTCATCGCCCTGCTGTTCATATCGGTAACGCTGTTTCCGGACAGCGGATTCAGCCGCTATGTAGAGTCATCTCCCGTATATCAGCACGGAGCGCAAACGGTCATTGAACCGTTGTCCGGCAATCTGATCAAAGAGAAGCTGCCGGTATTTACGCGTAGCGTGGA
Organism: Paenibacillus salivarius; assembly: GCF_051307165.1. Lineage (NCBI taxonomy): Bacteria > Bacillati > Bacillota > Bacilli > Caryophanales > Paenibacillaceae > Paenibacillus > Paenibacillus salivarius. The sequence goes on along the minus strand of NZ_CP195592.1, from coordinate 4,564,585 downwards.
AGAAGAACTGAACGGGATCTTCCAACGCAGATATGAAGTCATCGATGCCGATATCCCAGGGGACATCGGGCAGGCCGCCGTTCAAATCACGGACGGGGCAAAGACGGATGAGGAGAAGGCACGCCGTCTTTATGACTGGGTCGGATCCCGGGTGACCTATGATTACGACAAAGTTGAGGATTACGAGAAAAACGGAAACTGGCGGGAACAGACGCCGCAAAATACCTTTGATACGAAACGCGGGGTATGTATCGACTATTCCCGGCTTTACGCCGTAATGGCGCGTTCGGTCGGGCTTCAAGTCAAGGTCGTGACCGGGCTTGGCTATGACGGACGGGGCGGATACGGCCCGCATGCATGGAACGAAGTGTACTTGTCCGAAAAGGAAAAATGGGTACCGCTCGATTCCACCTGGGCCTCCAGCGGGGATTGGTTCAATCCCGCCGCCTTCGGCGAAACGCATATCCCGGATAAACTTATTTGAGGTTAACGGATCGGAACCAACACTGAGGTTAACAGTCAGGGCCATTTCTAGGTTGGCCGGCTCCGCCGCAACTTCCTTGTTAACCTTTATGCGGCATATCCCTAGTGAAGGCTGAGCGCCATCTCCTTGTTGAGTGGGATGTATCATTGCCCTGTTGAAGTGGCAGAACATCTCCCTGCTGACGGCGGGCATTATTCCCTGTTGAGCAAGAACGCACCATTTCTTAGATGAGTGGCACACACAATCACCATTTCCTCGTTTAGCGGCCCGCACACCATCTCCTCGCTGTTTTTTTGGGGGGATGGTGTTTTTCTTTTTGAAATAAGGGACATTTGTGTCCTTAATTCTCACTTTTCATGGCTTTATATAAAAATAAGGCCGTTTTATGGCCTTATTCGATCCGTCGGCATACCAAATGCGGTATTTTCGAACCGAATGACCCGAATAAGGCCCAAAATGTCCCTTAAATTATTGTGAGCAAGAAAATTTGCCGAAATAAGACCATAAAGTGGCCTTATTTGGCAATACACTGTAACTTCGCCATACACTTGCCCGTTATGTTAATATAGATATGTTCAAAATGAAGATGAGGAAACATAAGAGGAGAAACGAAACATGAAAAGTGTGTATACCGAAGACCCGCGCGAACAGGAAGCGTCGATGCAGCGTCATTTCAATATACGCCTGAATATATTTTTCTTTAGCGCCTTTGCTATTTTTACCGTTATCATCGTACGTTTGGCGATTTTGCAGTTTGTTGAAGGCCCGAGCCTGTCGGCACAGGAAACCTCGATGCGGGTAAAAGATGTACCGATGTCTCCGATCCGCGGGACCATTTATGCGGCAGGGGGCGAAAAGCTCGCCTACTCCACGCCGGTGCAATCTTTGTACATTACATTGCAAAAGGATTACAGCCAAAGCGAACGGGGGCTGAAAAACCGCCCGGAAGCGCTGGCGCTGGCCGATAAGCTGAAAGAAGTATTCGATAAATTCGGGAATAAAAATATCGAACCGATGACCACAGAGGACGTCATTAAGGCGATGGACCTTGATTACAAGCAGAGCGGGGGCTTCGCTCCGCGCAGAATCAAAATGGATCTGACGAATGAGGAAGTGGCTTATTTCCTGGAAAATAAAGATCAGTTTCCGGGCATTGAGGTCGTTGAGGAAAGTATCCGGCATTATGACAAGGATACCGTGGCGGTCCAGGCGATCGGGTATTTGAAGAAGTTCTCCAATGCGTCGACAACCGAGGCCTCGGATCTCCAGTATTATAAAAATATCAGGGAGCAAACGGACCAGGATCCGGCCCTGCAATATACGGAAACCGAGCTCGTCGGATACGACGGATTGGAGCTCTACTATCAGGAGCAACTCCGCGGAAAGAACGGCTTCAAAAGCGTGCCTATCGATCCGCGCAACATGGCCACAGGTATTGCTGAGGTGACTCCGCCTGTAAAAGGATACGATCTGCATACGACGATCAACAAAAATATTCAAATGATCGCTGAACAAGCGATTCTGGACCAGATCGATTGGGTTCACAAAAATCCGGTTTCCGGTGAAGTTCATCCCAATGCAAAAACCGGATATGCCGTCGCGATGGAAGTCGAAACTGGCAATGTGGTGGCCATGGCCAGCATGCCTGATTATGATACGAACGTATGGCAAAGCGGCGGCATTGATCCGAAAGATTGGGAAAAAATCATGTCGAATTATCAGAACGGAACAATTACCCCATATAGTTCCGGCCAGTCCGGACATAAATTTGGTTCGAACGTGTTGCTAGGTTCCACGATCAAGCCGCTTTCCGTTTTGATCGGATTGAACGAGAATTTGTTTACAACGACTACGTATTACCCGGACCGGGGGATTGCCTATTTTGGCAAGAACGACTCTTCGAGTGTGCGAAATTCCGGTTCGCATGCATATGGATCAATGAGACCCCACGAGGCTATTCAAAAATCCTCCAATACATTTATGGTCGATATGGTCGGGGAAAAACTATATAACAAGTATAGAGCGGACGGGATCGATGTATGGGATAAATACATGAAGGAATTCGGACTCGGAGTATCCACCGGCATAGACTTGCCGAGAGAATTTCTTGGCAGCCTGGGCTACAAAAATGAGTCTGAAACTGCACTTTCACGTTTGGTTTACGCTTCCTTTGGACAGAACGGAGGCTACACAGCGATGCAATTAGCCCAGTATACCGCTACGCTGGCAACTCATGGCAAACGGATGCAACCGCATCTTGTCAGCAAAATCACGGACGAAAACGGCAATATTGTTGAAGAATTTAAGCCTACGGTGCTTAACGAGGTCAAGTTTAAGGAATCTCACTGGAAAGAAGTCATCAGCGGGATGAAGACGGATGTGAAGTCGGCTTTTTCGGGATTCCCATATGATTTTGCCCGGAAGACGGGTACCTCGGAGCAATATGCTGCCGGTAAAAACAGAGATAACGGGGTATTTATCGCTTTCGCTCCCCGCGAAAATCCGAAGTTGGCCGTTGCTGTCATTATTCCGGAAGGCGGATTCGGCGCCTGGAGTGCCGCGCCTGTGGCACGGAAAATCTTCGATGCTTACGATCAGGAATACGGCCTTGACGGGGTGCCGAAAAAGAAACAAAATCAGCAAACCGGACAGAATGCAACAGGCGGCGAAAATGCAGGAAATGCTGCAACAAATCAAACAGCCGGAAACGGAAATAACGGCCAATAAAATAAATTGATTTAGGCAAGAGGAAAATTCCTCTTGCCTTTTTGTATGTTCATCCCTTAAAATTTGCCTTAGGGAAACTTTTTTATATATGACTAAAAGTTAAAGTGTAAGGAAACAAGTATTTACTTGTACAACAAATAGGCGTTGATGCCACAATACATGGGGAGGAGAGAGAGCTATGGATAAGATTCAGGTGAAGAAAAGCCCGCTGCAGCGTGCGAAAATGACGCTGAGTATTTTGGCCTTGATCGTGATTGCCGCTTGCTCCAAGGTCGAAGGAGGACCGGGTGAGCACAAGCGCGCCGAGGATGGCGGCAAGATTGAAATCGTCACGACGATCGGGATGATTACGGACGTTGTCCGGGAAATCGGCGGGGACGAAGTGGAGGTAAAGGGCCTGATGGGACCGGGCGTGGATCCGCATTTGTATAAAGCTTCCCAGGGAGATATCGAGAAGCTGGACAAAGCGGAAATGATTTTTTACGGCGGGCTGCATTTGGAAGGTAAGATGACGGAAATTTTTGAAAAGCTGGAGAACCGGAAACCGACGGTAGCCGTCTCCCGCGACATTGATCCTTCGCAGCTGCGTTCCGGGAAGGACGCCGGAGGCTCGCAATACGACCCGCACATCTGGTTCAACGTCAAACACTGGATATCTGCCGCAGAAACGATCCGTGACACCCTGTCCGAGTATGATCCGGGCCATGCCGGCGATTACCAAAAGAACGCCGAGGCTTATATCGCGGAATTGAATGCGCTGGATGCGGAGGTTCGGGAGCGAATTGCGGAGATTCCCGAGTCCGGACGCGTGCTGGTGACGGCGCATGATGCCTTCGGATATTTCGGCGATGCTTATGGCATTAAGGTGATGGGCCTTCAAGGCATCAGCACGGCTTCGGAATACGGTTCCAAGGATGTGAGCAAGCTGCGTGATTTTTTGGTGGAAAACAAAATCAAAGCCGTGTTCGTCGAGTCCAGCATTCCGACCAAATCGATGGAAGCGGTCATTGCCGGAGCCAAGCAACTGGGGCATGACGTCAACATCGGCGGGGAACTTTTCTCCGATTCCCTTGGAGAGCCCGGATCGGACGCGGACACTTATATCAAAATGATCCGTCACAATGTGAACACCATTACCGAAGCATTGAAATAAAATGTAAGGGTGCAATAGCCCAGGAAAAGGAGTGAAAACAGAGATGACAACCACCTATCCTTTGGAGGTCAATCAATTAACGGTCGCCTATCAAAAGAAACCGGTGTTGAGCTCGGTTTCGTTTCAAATACCGCCGGGGAAGCTGATCGGTGTGCTAGGCCCGAACGGCGCAGGCAAATCCACCTTGCTTAAAGCGGTGCTCGGGTTGATACCGAAGGTGGAAGGCGAAGTGAACATCTTCGGCCGTCCTTACCGCGAACAACGAAAAAACGTGGGATATGTCCCGCAGCGCGAATCCGTGGATTGGGATTTTCCGACGAATGCGCTGGATGTGGTCATGATGGGCCGATACGGTCATTTGGGCTGGTTCCGCCGTCCTGGCGCAAAAGAGAGGGATATCGCCATGGAGTGTTTGGCGAAAGTCGGCATGGCCGATTATGCCGGACGGCAAATCAGCCAGCTGTCGGGAGGACAGCAGCAGCGCGTATTTTTGGCCAGGGCGCTGGCGCAAAGCGCGGAGCTATACTTTATGGATGAACCGTTTGCCGGGGTGGACGCGACGACGGAAAAAGCGATCATCCAACTGCTTCACGAGTTGAAGGAGCACGGGAAAACGGTGCTGGTCGTTCATCATGACCTTTCCACCGTACAGGAATATTTCGATCATGTCCTGCTGCTGAACGGAAAGCTGATTGCAGCGGGGCCGACGGAGGATGTTTTTACGCCCGACTATCTTCAACAAACATACGGCGGAAGGATCGCCATGCTTCAGGATTTTGCCGCCGTGCCCGCAGGGAAGGTGTAAGCCGATGTTCTCCACATTGATGAACTGGTTCACCGATCCGAATATGCAATGGATTCTGATGGGATCGCTGCTCCTTGGATTGGGCAGCGGGGTCATCGGTTCGTTTACCTTTTTGCGGAAACAGAGTCTGGTCGGCGACGCGCTCGCCCATGCCGCGCTGCCGGGGATATGTATCGCTTTTATGCTGAGCGGAGTCAAATCGATCGGGCTATTCATGCTCGGCGCGATGGTCTCGGGTGTAATCGCTACTTTTGGAATACATGTCATTACGCGTTATTCGCGTATAAAACAAGACGCTGCGTTGGGGATCGTGCTGTCCGTCTTTTTCGGAATCGGGGTCGTCCTGATGACCAAAATCCAGCACAGCGGCAACGGCAATCAAAGCGGGTTGGACAAATATATGTTCGGCCAGGCGGCATCCATGATGCTGTCCGACGTGTACTTGGTGGGCATCGTGTCCTTGATTCTGGTTGCCGCATGCACTTTGCTGTTTAAGGAATTCAAGCTGGTCAGCTTCGATCCCGGCTTCGCCCGGGGAATGGGGCTCAAGGTCGGCTTGCTGGAGCAGCTTCTGCACTTGATGACCGTCATTGCGGTCGTTGTGGGCATTCAGGCGGTCGGGGTCGTGCTGGTCGCCGCGCTGCTGATCACTCCCGCGGTCGCGGCGCGGTACTGGACCGACGCATTGAGCGTGATGATCGTGTTGGCGGGCCTGTTCGGAGCGCTTTCGGGCGTGACCGGAACGCTGATCAGCGGCACGTTGTCGAATCTGCCTACCGGACCGGTAACCGTGATGGCAGCCACGCTTTTGTTTGCGGTGTCCGCGGTATTTGCGCCGAACCGGGGATTGGTAGCACGTCTGCTCCGGCGCATGCGTCAGCGAAGCGATGTAAAGCAGGGATATGCTGCGGGTGCCGCGGAGCGGGCGATCATTTCCAAAACCCACACGGCGGAAAGGAGTGCGGACTGATGGCGGATTTTTGGATTATTTTAACGGGTACCTTGGTTGCGGCAACTTGCGGCGTGTTGGGCTGCTTTCTCGTTCTGCGGAAGATGGCAATGGTGGGAGATGCGATCAGTCACTCGGTTCTGCCGGGCATCGCGATTGCTTTCCTGGTCAGCGGCACGCGGGACTCGCTGCTTATGCTGGTGGGGGCCGCCGTGCTCGGGTTGATTACGGTATTTCTGATCCAAACGCTTCAAAACGGAGGGCTGCAATCGGATGCCTCCATCGGGATCGTGTTCACCGCTTTGTTTGCGGTGGGGGTGATCATTATCAGCCGGAACGCCGCGCATATCGACCTCGATTTGGACTGTGTGCTTTTCGGCGAGATCGCTTATGTGCAGTGGGATACGCTGATCATAAACGGGTACGACATGGGACCGGCCGCTGTGTGGATGCTGGGCGGCGTGCTTTTGATCGTATTGCTGGTGATCGGTATGTTCTATAAGCAGTTCAAGCTGTGCGCGTTCGATCCGGCTTTGGCGGCGGCGGTCGGGATTCCGGTGGCGTTGTTCCATTACTTGCTGATGGGCCTGGTGTCGCTGTCCACGGTCGCTTCCTTTGAAAGCGTCGGCGCGATTCTCGTTGTGGGCATGCTGATCGTTCCGGCATCGACCGCCTACTTATTAACGGATCGGCTCAGCATCATGCTGCTTTACAGCGTTTTGGTCGGTGCGGTCAGCTCGGCGGGCGGCTACTATGCAGCGAAGTGGCTTGACGCCTCCATTGCTGGGGCCATGATCACGGTAGCAGGGTTGCTGTTCGTGCTTGCTTTTGTATTCTCTCCGCTGCACGGTCTGGTGGCCCGCCGCAGGAAGCGGCGCGGGTTGAAGACGGCGGCGGCTTAAGGTGAATAAAGGTTCCCATGAACAACATGGGGGCCTTTTTTTGATATCTGCTGAAAATCGGAGGTCCGGAGCGATGAATCCAAACTTCGGCGAGCCGCGGTACGTTATCTTAAAGGATACATCGAATGACGCCGACGCGTCCTTATGGACTAACGAAACTGGATAACCTTATTTGGGTAAAAAGCGTCGCAGCGAATGTTTAACGAATCTACATCACGCTATTTTCTTTAGAAGTGCCTTTCTGGGGCTTAAATGAGCCGAATAGCGATACCTCGTTTCGTTAGAATTTTTTTCATTACGATATGAGCCAAATAAGATTATCCAGATTCGTTAAAAGCGCGCATCAATAGCGCACGAGTCCAAGAACACAGCGTGCCTCTACCCCGGCAAGTTTCCCTGCTTCGCTTATTCCGTCAAATCTGCCGCTCGCCGATCAAAATAGCATTGGAGCCGGAACGAAGCTGTTCAGAGAGAAATTGTCGGGCGTTTGTGATAAAATGGCGTTATGCTATCGGACAACGGACAGAAATGGAGGATTACTTTTGAAGTATAAATTGCTTGCATTGGATATGGACGGAACTCTTCTGAACGATAATCACCAAATCTCGCCGGAGACGGAAAAATGGATTCACAAGGCAGCCGCGGCAGGGGTCCACGTCTGCTTGTCGACCGGCAGAAGCTACGATGAAGCCGCCCCGTTCGGCAAACAGCTGGGACTGGAGACGCCGATGATTACCGTAAACGGCAGCGAAGTGTGGAAATCGCCCCGTGAACTGTATCGCCGGGAATTGTTCGACAAAGCGATCATCGCCAAGATGTACGCGATTGCCCAGGAGCATCATGTCTGGTTTTGGGCTCATTCGGTAGAAGGCAGCTATAACGAGAAAAATTGGAAGCTTTCGCTGCTGGACACGGACCAATGGCTGAAATTCGGATATCATACGGAAAATGCCGAGGTTCGTCACCGGATATTGATGCAGCTTCAGGATCTCGGCGGCTTGGAAATTACGAACTCGTCGCCGTACAATCTGGAAGTGAACCCGGAAGGGATCAACAAGGCCAGCGGCATCCGGACCGTCTGCAAACTGCTCGGGATCGACATGTCGGAAACGGTGGCGGTCGGCGACAGCCTGAACGATCTCGCGGCCATTCAAGCGGCCGGACTCGGCGTGGCGATGGGGAATGCGCAAGTAGCGGTTAAGGAAAATGCGGACGTGGTGACCGCTTCGAACAATGATGACGGCATCGCGCATATTATTCGCGACTATATTTTGATATAACAAAAGCGGAGGTTATGGGCAGGTGAACTTTAGGAGTGCGCAGCTGCTAGCGGCAGCAAGCCGGCAGGTGACGTACGGAGGGGGAGCCTAACGCATAACCGGAGCGACTTTAAAGGAGAGTGGTCCTGATATGCTGGATGTGCTTGGCTGGATCCTGGTCATCGCCCTGTTCGTGATCGGGATGGCGGGAGCGATATACCCTGTTTTGCCCGGCGTCATTGCGATTTATTTCGCTTTTTTCGTGTACGGCTGGTTCTTTTCGTTTGAACCTTTCGGCTGGTTTTTCTGGATCATACAGACGCTTATCGTCATCGCCCTCCTGGTGGCGGATTACGCCGTCGGGGCATGGGGGGTCAAAAAGTTCGGGGGCAGTAAGCTATCCGTCTGGCTGAGTACCATCGGCATTATCATCGGGCCGTTCGTCATTCCGGCTTTCGGTCTGATCCTGGGGCCTTTGCTCGGGGCGATGATCGGAGAACTCATCAGGGGCGAAACATTGAACAAGGCCTTCAAAGTCGGGGTCGGTTCGGTCGTCGGCCTGTTCAGCAGCATTGTCGTCAAAGTGTTGCTTCAGCTCGTCATGATCATTGTTTTCTTTATATGGATCATCTTCTAGAAAGAAGGAATTGTCTTTGTCTAAGAAAGAATCGTTTATTAAAGGGACGCTGATTTTGGCGGGGGCGGCACTCATAGCGAGGGTGCTTGGCTTATTCCAGCGTGTTCCGTTAGAGCATATACTCGGAGAAGTGGGTAACGCATCGTATTCACAAGCTAATGCGGCTTATTTTCTGCTGCTTACGCTGGCTACTGCGGGAATTCCAAGCACATTAAGTAAAATGGTATCGGAACGCCATGCACTTGATCGTCCCGAAGAAGCCAGACGCGTATATCACGCGGGGTTGATGTTTGCCGCTACCGCGGGTGTAATCATGTTTGTGTTACTCTACATTTTTGCACCTGCCTATGCTAAAGCATCCGGCGTACCGCAGTCGGCAATAGCGATGCGTGCTTTGGCGCCTGCATTGCTTCTTTTTCCGTTGATTGCGATCATTCGGGGCTATTTGCAGGGGCGCAACATTATGATTGCCGGCGGGGTTTCCCAGGTTATTGAACAAATCGTGCGGGTCATTACGGGGATTGCGCTTGCGTTTTTGTTTTATCATTGGGGATATTCCGGGGAAAAGATTGCGGCTGGAGCGACATTTGGTGCCGTTCTCGGTGGAGTTGCCGCACTTCTAGTCATGGTGGTTTATAATTTTAAGGTCCGGGGCAAGGATCGGGCGGACGGAATATTGACTGCCGAATCCGCGGAAAAACGCGTCCCCTATTCAAAAATTTACACCGACATATTTAAGTTATCAATTCCGATAGTACTGACTGCTCTAGCGGTGCCGGCGGTCAATATGATCGATAATTCGATCGTTCAACCGCTGCTTAGGGGGCAGCTTGGCTGGAATCAAGCTACTTATATTTTGGGAATACTCGGAAACCGCGGACAAATGATTGCGGGGATTCCGCCGATTTTGGCTATCGCACTTAGCCAGTCGCTGGTGCCGATTATATCCGCCGCGTTTGCCCGGGGAGACCATGAGCATTTGCAAAAACAGGTTACTTTGGCCATGCGGATTTCCATTTTGACCGGGATGCCTATCATTGTTGCGCTCTGTTCGGCTGCTTATTCAGTGAACGGATTGCTCTTTAGTTCCCTTGACGGCAGCGGTGTCGTAGCGATTTGCACGGTGATGACGATTTTTCAGATTACGATGATGACCAGTAACTCGATTTTGCTCGGGATTAATAAAGCAACAAGGTCCATGGTGCATGTGGCGATCGGAGTGGCAGTCAAACTGATCGCAAGCTTGGCATTAGCCCCGTTGTGGGGGATTTACGGTATCGTGTCAGCTACGGGACTATGCTTCTTCGTAATTACAATGTTGAACGTGTACACGATGAAAAAAATCGTACCATTCTCGATCATGGGAAACCGGTGGATCGGGTTCATATTGACGGTGGTCGTGCTGGGCGGCGCAGGTTATGGTCTGAATCAGGCCGGCAACCAAATGGTTTCGCTCATGCCTGACCGGCTCGCCTACTTCCTGACCTGCGGTATCGTCGGCGTGGCGGTTGTCGCGCTCTATCCGGTGATGCTGGTCCTGCTGCGCGTGGTGCGCAAGGACGAGCTGTCCAGCTATCCGGGGCCGCTGCGTAAGCTGCTGTCGCCGCTTATGCGGCTGCAGCGTTCGGGTGAGCAGGCCCGGTAACACGATGGAGGCCGCTCCGGCTTAGCGCGGAGCGGCCTTTTTAGTCCCCCGCCGCATCGTGGGCGAGGGCGGCTTTGACGATGCCGCCGCGGTGTTCGCGACTGATGTCGCAGAGCAGCGGCGGCTTCGGCGCGCTGATGCCGTCCAGCGCGCTGTGGTCCGTGAGCCAATCCTCCCTGGAGATTGGCTCGTAGGGCGTGTCGCCCCAAGCGTCCAGCAGCTTGGGGCTGTAAAGGCGCGCGCCGGGAGGCAGCGCCTCGCCGTCAAGAAGCTCTGACCCCTGCCTAGGGGCGGTCAGAGCTTCTTCTTTATTGGCCGTGAACAAGTCCGGCCAATAGTCCGCGCGCGAGCCGCTGTGCGGCACCCGCTCGGCGAAGCGTTGCGCGCCGTCCTTGACGGCGCGCAGGCCCATCAGCATCGCGTACAGGCTTTTGCCCAGCGCGATGCGGTCCGGCAGGCCCGTGAAGTCGGACACGACGCGCCCCGCCAGGCGGTGCACTTCGTTGCGGCCCGGCCTGCCGTCATCCTCGGGTATTTCCTCCAGCAGCGGAAATACGACCTGGTTCATCCCCGCCAGGCTCTGCAGATGAAAAGCCGGCTTTTCCGTAATATGCTTTTGATAATACGGGTGGCGGATGACCCGCTTTTCGATATAATTCTGCTCGTTGATAATCAGTCCGACCGTCAGCAGCGCGCTGCCCCGGTCAATCCAGAACCGCTCCCAGAACGGACGCATGAACCGGGACACATGGAAATAGGGAAGCAGATGGAAATGGCTCGATCCGAGTTCGCGGCTTCTCATGTAAAGGAGCAATTGCGGATAGGCGTCCTGAAAGATCAAGGCGTTGCTCCGTTCAAGGAACCGATAATAGGAACGTTTCTCCTTTTCGTCCAACAAGTCGGCCATTCTGCCGCGCAGGTCCGTCATGTTCCAGCCGGCGTTCCGGGACACCATATGGGCAAGAAACGCCCAGTGCAATTCCGGGTAGGCGCGATAACAAGCGAGATACGCCTCGGTACGCGTAATATTGCTGCTGATGGCGCGGCGGGTCGCGAGCGAGATTTCCTCGGCCAAAGTAAGGTCGGCCTTGCTCCAGGACTCTTCGAGCGAGGGACGGGCAACCGGGCCTCGCCGAAGCAAGTCCTCGATTTCAGCAGTAACCGTGCGCGACGAAGCGTCATTCCAGTCCAGGGGAATCCGTTCCTCGCGCAGCCGGCCGGATTCGGCAATGCCGGCGGCTGTGCCCTTGAAGGCTTTGCCGATGAGGGACGGCAGCCGGCTTATCATTTCCTTTAGGCCCGTGTTTTCCGGCATACGCTCTGGTTCACGAGGACTTTGTTTCATGAAGAAACCTCGCTTTCTAACCGATTGGAAACTTCCTATCCTCAGTATGGCCAAAAATTTGACTTCCACTCCGCATTTTGGTTGACTAAAAAGAGAATACATGAAGTATTAATTCGGATCACGAAAGGAGCAATCAAACCTATGAAGCAGGTACAAAGCGCAGCCGAATTCAATGTAAGCATTCAATCCAGCAGCCTTGTCGTCGCCGTATTCAAAGCCGATTGGTGCGTGGACTGCAAGTTTATCGATCCTTTCATGCCGGAAGTCGAAGAGAAGTACAAGGACCGTCTGGTACTGATCGAGGTGGATGTCGATAAAGTGGGCGACGTCAGCCAAGAGCAGAACATTTTGGGAATTCCGAGTTTCGTCGCTTACGCGGATGGCCGGGAATTGGTACGGTTCGTGAATAAGCTCCGGAAATCGCGCGAGGAGATCGAAGATTTTCTGAACAAGGCGCTCGACGTATATCATACGCTTCGCGATACGGCGGAAAGAAAAGAATAGAACTTTCATGGTTTGGAAGATGGGCAAATTGAACGTTCATCTTATATAAACTAAAATGAAAAAACTCACATCGCCCCCGGACTTTCCGGGAGGCGATGTTTGCAATTGTGAACTTTCTGTCACAGATTGTCTATGAATCGTCCCATACTATCGGGTATAATGAAACCGGGTACATTCATAATTTGTACATATTTTATATTCTGATATAGCGGGTGAAACGTTTTGAATACGAAGCAATTAAAATGGCTAAGCTATCTGTCCTGCTTTGTCATGTTTCTGGCTACTCTGGGCGGGAGTGTCGTAACCAAAACCGAATCAGGACTCGGCTGCGGCAACGATTGGCCGCTCTGCCACGGAAAATTCGTGCCTGCTCACACGATCGCCTCCATGATCGAATATTCGCACCGGGCGATCAGCGGCGCGGCGGGACTGCTTTCTCTCGGCGCTTTCGTCGCCTTTTGGCTGTACCGCAAACAGCGTAAAGATTTGCAATTCTATTCATTCCTGGCGCTTGTTTTCGTCATGGTCCAGGCCTTCATGGGAGCAATGGCGGTCGTGTATCCTACGTCTTCCGCGGTAATGGCGCTTCATTTCGGCTTCTCCCTGATCGCGTTCGCCAGCTCGGTGATGCTTGTGCTCGGCATCCGCGAAGACGAAACAAGGGAAGCTCAAATGCCGGCGCCACCGCGTTATAACGTTTCCCGGGGCTTCCGCAATCTGACCTGGGCGGCCACGGCGTACACGTATATCGTCGTTTATCTCGGCGCTTATGTGAGCCATACCGATTCCGCGGGAGGCTGTTCGGGCTGGCCGCTTTGCAACGGGGACCTGATACCCGAACTCTCGGGCGGAGTCGGCATCGCCTTCACTCACCGGGTGGGGGCGGCCTTGCTGCTCATCGTGGTTGCGACCGTCGGCCACTTCGCCTATCGAAAGCACCCGGGCAACCGGGAAATCCGCAGTTTGGGCGTAGCCGCCACCGTCCTTGTAATCGTCCAGGTACTGACGGGGGCAAGCATCGTATTCACGTTGACCAATTACGAGGTATACCTGTTCACCTCGCTTGCTCATATCATCGTATTGGCGGCCCTGTTCGGCGTGCTTAGTTATTTGTCGGTCAGAACGTGGCAGTTGAGCAGAACAAACGAAGGCTTGCCGAACACGCCTAAAGCTTCGTCCATCATTGAAGAATGAGGGCCGGCGGTTTCGGGAAGGGTTAAGGAAGCGCATTTTTCAGAGGGAAGTGGAGGAAACAACATGCTGCGAAGCCTGCTCGGCGAACCGCCAAGGCAAAATGAAGGATTGCTCGGAGAGGCCATCGATGCGATGATCCGTACAACGAAGCTCTTGCAGAAGGAGACGGAGAACAGCCAGGATCCGACGCGCGATTTGCGGAAGCTGGAAATTTGGACGCTCGGCTTGATCTCCTCCCTGGACGAGCTGGAGCAATGTTTGCACGCCGCCGGCTTTTTTCGTAAAAAGGTTGTGCACGGATTTGTGGATGACATGGATCCGGCGGAGCGCGGGGATTATGCCAGGTATGTATTTTTTTATAAAGACGGATTCATTCGAGTATTTTCGACGCTGGATAAATTGGGAACGGTGCTGAACGAGCTTTTTGATCTCAAAACGTCGAAGGTCAAGGCGCATTTTTCTTACTTTACCGTTCTCCGGCAATTCCGGTACATGAAGGTGCATCTGGACCTGGGCGACCGGTTGACCCGGATCAAGGAGGAGCATAAAGAGGCTTTGGGCGTGTTAAGACGGCGCCGGAATACGGAAATCCATTACATGAACTCGGAAATGAAAGACGACCTTTGGCAGCGCCAGCAGACGTTGCAGGGAAAGATCGAGCTGGAGGATCTCGACCAGCACTTGCGCGACCTGGAGCAAGGATTTAAGATGGTGTGCGAAACGCTAAAGACGGTTTTCGAATATACGAATCAGCGCTGGAGAAAAGGATTGTAGATTGCGTATTTTTTCCTTTGACAAAAGGGCCTAAAGCTTCTATACTCTAAAATAGTTTCTGAAATATTCCATAACGTTTATCATATTACTTTCAAGTTCAAAACGTCGGATTTTTGAACATAACTTTATATTTTTCTTATCGAGAGAGGCGGAGGGAAAGGCCCGATGAAGCCCAGCAACCGATTCGAATCCTGGTACAGGCCGGAATTATCCGGATGACGGCGGGAACGAGTGTCATGGTGCTAATTCCTTCAAAACCGCGTGGTATAATAATATATCCCGGTTTTGGCAGATGAGATGGCATTGTCTTTACGTAAAGAGAGCCCTCCGAATCTGCGGGCTCTCTTTTTGGTTTTTGCGAAATTTCTCGAAATTTGTAGAGTAGGAGGCTGACCGTTGTGATCGAACTGAAACGGCTCACTAAAATATACGGCAGCAAAAAAAAGACGACCACCGCGTTATCCGGATTGAATTTGAAGGTGAACAAAGGGGAAATCTTTGGGGTAATCGGTCATTCCGGGGCAGGCAAAAGCACGCTGATCCGTTGCATCAATTTGCTGGAACGCCCGACGGAAGGGGAGGTTTGGGTCGGAGGCGTCGAACTGACGAAACTGGGCAAGCGCGAGCTTCAACAGCAGCGCCGCAAGATCGGCATGATCTTTCAGCATTTTAATTTGCTGTCATCGGCCACCGTATTCGACAATGTCGCCTTTCCGCTGACGCTAAGCGGTACGCCGAAAGCCGAGATTCAAAAAAAGGTGGATGAGCTGCTGACCCTGGTCGGTCTGGAGGAACACCGGAATAAATATCCGTCCCAGCTTTCCGGCGGACAAAAACAGCGCGTCGGCATTGCGCGCGCTTTGGCCAGTGATCCGGACGTGCTGCTTTGCGACGAAGCGACCTCGGCGCTTGACCCGCAAACGACCGATTCCATATTGAAGCTGCTTCTTGATATTAACCGGAGGTTTAACCTGACGATCATGCTGATCACGCATGAAATGCACGTCATTCAGAGCATTTGTGACCGGGTCGCCGTCATTCATGCAGGCGGCATCGTGGAAGAAGGACCCGTTACCGAGGTTTTCCTGAAACCGAAACATGCGGTCACAAAGGAGTTCATCAACCGGGATGCAACGATGGAGGCCGGGGAAGAAGGCTTGAAGTTGGCGGCATCGGTTCCTCATCCGGCCTGGTCCAAGCTGGTGAAAATTACGTTCCTCGGAGCCAAGACGTACGAATCGGTATTGTCCCAGGTCGTCAGGGAAACCGGAGTCAATTTCGCCATTTTGCAAGGAACGATTTCGACGATTAAGGACATGCCGTACGGCAAGCTCACGGTGTCGTTTGAAGGAGAAGACGAGATGGTCGAGCGCACGCTCAAATTGCTTAAGGAAAGGGATCTTGATGTGGAGGTGATCGGTTAATGGGCGACTTGGATTTTTCCAAAATCGACTGGTCCGAAATGGGGACAGCCACGACGGATACGCTGCAAATGATGGGTTATTCAACCCTGTTGACGTTTGTGATCGGCCTGCCGCTCGGCGTCCTGCTTTACACCTTTTCCCGGTCGAACTCGGCGGTTCTCGGTTGGGTATACCGGGTTCTGTCGCTGATCGTCAATATCATCCGTTCCGTGCCGTTCATTATTCTGGTCGTCGCCTTGATTCCCGTAACACGGGCGATCATGGGCGTTTCCTCCGGGGTGGAGGGAACGATCCCGCCGCTCGTGATCGGGGCTGCTCCGTTTTTCGCCCGCTTGGTGGAAACGGCCTTGCGCGAGGTGGACCGCGGGGTGATCGAGGCATCGCATGCGATGGGCGCCACTTCGTTTCAGGTCATCCGCAAGGTGCTCCTGCCGGAATCGCTGCCCGGATTGATCGCTGCGATGACGATTACGGCGGTAACGCTCGTATCCTACACGGCGATGTCGGGAATGGTCGGAGGCGGCGGACTCGGCGACTTGGCGATCCGTTACGGATACTACCGTTACGAATCGGAAGTGATGATCGTATCCGTCATCTTCATGGTCATCCTGGTGCAGGCGCTGCAAATGCTGGGCGACCGATTGGTAATTTATTTTACGCGGAAATAAGGAATTACTATATATAGAGCTTCTGAGATTCACGTCCTTATTTTAAAAAAAATATTATTGGGAGGGCATACTGTTATGAAAAAATGGACACTTTCGTTGTTGACGCTGGCTTTGGTTTTGGTGCTTGCGGCTTGCGGCAGCAACAACAAGGCAAACGACAACTCGGCCGCCGGAAATACGCCGGCTGCGGAGAACAACGCGGGGAACAAGGAAACTTCCGCCGAACCGGTTAAACTGGTCGTCGGTGCAACGGAGCCTCATTCGGAAATCCTTGAATTTATCGCGCCTAAGCTGAAAGAAGAAGGCGTGGAGCTCGAAGTTAAAGTATTCACCGACTATGTACAACCGAACGTTCAAGTATTCGAAAAACAACTGGATGCGAACTACTTCCAGCATCAGCCATATCTTGACGAGCAAAACACGCAAAACAATTTTGACCTTGTATCCGTCGTTGGCGTGCATGTTGAGCCGATGGGCGCATATTCCAAAAAGCTGAAATCCGCGGATGAAATCGCGGACGGCGCGAAAATCGCCATTCCGAACGATCCAAGTAACGGCGGCCGCGCTTTGCTGCTGCTTGAGAAGCAAGGTTTGATCAAGCTGAATCCGGAAGCCGGCATTCTGGCTACGCAAAAGGACATTACGGAAAATCCGAAAAACCTGAAATTCATCGAAGCCGATGCCGCGATGCTGCCGCGCCAGCTTGAAGAAGTCGATCTTGCCATCATCAATACGAACTATGCGATCAAAGCCGATTTGAATCCGACGACCGACGCCTTGTTCATCGAAGACAAGGATTCGCCGTACACGAACCTGCTCGTTGCCCGTCCGGACAACAAAGATTCCGAAGCGATTCAGAAGCTGGCCAAGGCGCTCACTTCCGAGGATGTTAGAAAGTTTATCGAAGACACTTATAAAGGTGCATTGGTTCCTGCGTTCTAATGAATGGAATCCATTGTTATTACCGATCCCGCTGCTTTCCCGCAGCGGGATTTTTTGTGTCCGCCGGTTTGTAGGAAAGCTTTAAATCTTTTATACTTTATACATAGAAGCACTCGCGAGGAGGAGAAAGACGTTGGTGGGAAAAGTCGCCCTGATTACGGGAAGCGCCAAAGGTTTGGGCAAGAGAACCGCGCTGACGTTGGCGGAGCAAGGCTGCCATATCGCGCTGAATTACGTACATAGCGAGCCGGAGGCCCGCGCTCTTCAGGCAGAGATCGAACGGATCGGGGTTCGCTGTATCGCCGTTCAGGCCGATGTTTCCCGGCGTGAGGACATCGAGTTGCTGGTGGATCAGGTACGCGGGACGCTTGGTACGGTCGATATCCTGGTGAATAATGCGGGGCCGTTCATCAGGGAGCGCCGATTGTTCGCCGATTACAGCCAGAAGGAAATTCTCGCTATGATCGACGGCAATCTGGTCGGCACGATGCTGCTGGATCATCTGGTTCTACCGGATATGCGAGCGAAAAAATGGGGACGGATCGTGCATTTCGGTTTTGGTCATGCCTCGGAATCCCGCGCTTGGCCGCATCGCGCCGTTTATGCCGCCGCCAAGACAGGGCTAGTTTCCTTTACTAAAACGCTTGCGGTCGAGGAAGCCTCTTTCGGCATCACCGTCAATATGGTCTGCCCCGGAGATATCCGCGGCCGGAACAAGGAAATTACGATCGAGGAAGCCCGCGGGCTGTCCGACGGGGAAACGCCGCTTGGCCGGCCCGGCAGCGGAGAGGATATCGCGCGCGTCATTTCATTTCTGTGCCATCCGGATTCCGATTTTATCACGGGCAATATTATGGACATTTCCGGCGGTCTGGACCCGATCCGTCCTTGGATCAAACCGGGAAATTAATTTTTTTGAATTGCTCCAAATACAAAAAAACACGGCCCGACCGGAAACCCGGGGGGCCGTATTTATTTTATCATTAAAATACTTGTACGACTTCCTGAACGCCTTCCACTTCTTCAAACAGCGCGCGTTCGATACCTGCTTTGAGGGTGATGGTGGAGCTTGGGCAGCTGCCGCAGGCACCCATCAATTTCAATTTGACGATCCCGTCCTCCACGTCAACCAGCTCGACGTCGCCGCCGTCACGTTGCAGGAAGGGGCGGAGTTTGTCCAGAACCTCCAGCACTTCGTCATACAATTTATCTTGTACGTTTTCGCTCATTGTTTTCAACTCCTTTCCTTTCCTATATATTATATTACAAAAAGCTTCAAATTTAAATGCTTCATCAAGGGAGGGCACCATTTTGAAGCCGATCATCGAATTTTGTGCGAACAATGCCGGCTTCGGCACGGATACGGTGCTGAACCGGCTGAAAGAACAGCATGACTGCGAAGTCATCGAGTACGGCTGTCTTACGGGATGCGGCCTTTGCTATATGTCCCCGTACGCTTTGGTCAACGGCGAAACGGTCGAGGCCGAAACCGCCGAAGGACTGTATGAACGAATACTGGCAATGATGGAAGAGATCAGGATGATCGATGAATAACGGCTATTATCCAAGATGATGCTTGGACATCCAGAGCACGCCGCTTTTAAGCAGCCGAGGCACGCGGCCGGTGACCTGGGTTTTGCCCATCAGGCCGAAGCCGGCTTTTTTGCCGAGGGAACCAAGCGTTCCCTTTAACCGGATCGGCTGAAGCTTCGGCGTCTCGCCTTTCCATTGCGCCATCACGATGTGCGCGATTTGATGCCCTTGTCCTTCGGCCGCCTGCGCGCTTGGAGCGAAGGGAAGGCTGGCACAGTCCCCGCAAACGAACACGTCCGGGTAATCCGGGATTTGATGATACTCGTTCAGCAGCACTCGTCCCTGACGATCCTTGGCGACATTCAGCTTTTGAACGATTTCCACCGGCTTGATGCCTGCCGTCCACACGGTCACGTCGGACAGGATGTCTCCGTTCTCATGATGAATGACGCCTTCCTCCAGGGACTGGATCGAAATATGGGAGAGCGTCTGTACATCGTGTTCATGGAACCATTTCGTCACATAGGTGGATACCTTTGGAGGAAAAGCGGACAGAACCCGGGAGCCGCGGTCGATCAGCGTGATGTTCAGATCCGGTCGGCTTTCCCGCAATTCGGCGGCAATCTCGACTCCGCTGAGCCCGCCTCCAACGATATTGATTTTGCTGTGTGGCTTGGCGTTGTTCAGTTTCATATAGGTTTCCCGTACGGCCGGGAAGGATTGAATGCTGCAGGAAAACTCCTCCGCCCCCGGGATGCCGTGATAGTTGTCAGTGCACCCCAAAGCGATAACCAGCTGATCGTATTCCAAAGGCGGCTGGGCCTCATCGGCAAAATAAATCCGCCGGCTTTCCAGATCCACGGAAACCGCCTCGCCATATCTTTTGTTGATTTCCGAGTAGTGGGGAAACGGCACGCGGAGTTCATAATCGGATGCCGTGCCGGCCGCAAGCGCATAGTATTCGGTCTTCAAGCTTTGGAACGGAAGGCGGTCCACGAGCGTAATTTGCACATCTTCAGGAATCTGGCCTTTGAACAGCTCATGGATGATGGTGGTCCCGCCGTAACCTCCACCGAGAATAACGAATTGCTTCATCTGGATCGTTTCCCTTCTGCCGCGGCGTTTTGTCTCGTCCGCTAAGCGTTATTCGTAAACCTCAATCTCGTTGTAGAAGGTATCGCGTTCAACCGGAATGCGCCCGGCTCCTTTCACGAGCCATACGAGCTCTTTGCGGGTAAGGCCGTCCGGAGTAAGGGCTCCGGCCGCGTGACTGATCCGCTCGTTCACGATCGTGCCGTGCACGTCGGAAGCGCCGAAGGAAAGCGCGACTTGGGTCAACTGAGCCCCGATATTGATAAAGTACGCCTTGATATGTTGAATATTGTCCAGCATGAGGCGGCTGATCGCGATGGTCTTCAGGTCTTCATAGGCCGAGTTGCGCCGCATGATGCCCGCATTTTTGTTGCGCGGCTGCATGGACAATGGGATGAATACCATGAATCCGCCGGTTTCGTCCTGCAGCTCGCGGATTTGGATCATGTGCCGGATCCGGTCCTCATGGGACTCGATCGAGCCGTATAGCATCGTGGTATGCGTCTTCATCCCCAGCTGATGCGCGGTGCGGTGCACATCCAGGTACTGGTCGACGTTCGCTTTTTCGACTTTCATTTTTTCGCGGTACTGGTCGGACAAAATTTCCGCGCCGCCGCCGGTCAACGTTTTGAGTCCGGCTTTTTGCAGCTCCGTCAATACTTCCTTCGTGCTCAGCCCGCTGATGCGCGTAAAAAATTCGATTTCCGCAGCGGTATACGCTTTAAGCGTAATATCCGGGAACCGTTCATTCAGAGCTTTCAAGGAATCAACATAATACTGGAACGGCACATGCTGGTTGTGCCCGCCCACGATATGGAACTCGCGTACCCCAGGGGTAATGTGCTTCTCCACGTGCGCAATCATTTCTTCGCCGGTCAACGTATAAGAGCCGTCTTCGCCTTGATCCTTACGGAAGCTGCAGAAGGCGCAATGCGATTCGCATACATTCGTAAAATAAAGGCTCATATTTTCGATAAAATAAACCTTTTTGCCGTTCTTTCGCAAATTGACCTCATTCGCTAACTGACCGATGGTCAACAAATCGTCGCTCTTATATAAGTATACCCCGTCCTCAAGGGTCAACCGTTCGCCTCGTCTGACTTTTTCCACAATTTCAGCCATTCTTTGATCGGTGTTCGGGGTTACAGCAGTGAACATGACGATACCTCCGTTTCCTTTAAGATGATCCTATGAGGATCCATCCTTGGGCATATTAAATCACTTACCTATTATAAACCCGGTTTTGAAAAGGGACAACAAGCGTAAAGGGGTTCAGTGCGGAAAAAGCTGTCAACAAAATCACAGTTGCTTGAGGATGCCGGCGATGTGGAGTATACTTTTGGTATAATGAAATGTTCAAAAAGTCGGCTTTTCCGCAAAGCGTAGGAAGGCCGGACTTAAGATAAGGAGGGCTAGAAATGATCGAAATCTCGGAGAGTGCCGCTAATCGGATTAAGGATATGATTGCAGGGGAAGAAACCGGAAACATGTTTCTGCGGCTTGGCGTGAATCCAGGGGGATGCAGCGGTTTTTCATATAGCATGGGGCTTGACGACCAAGAGAGCGAAGAGGATGTTTACATGGACATTCAAGGAATCAAGGTGGTCATCGCCAAGGAAAGCGTCCGTTATCTGAACGGCCTTGAAATCGACTTTCAGGAGTCGGGGATGTCCGGGGGCTTCACGATCCATAACCCGAACGCCATCGCTTCCTGCGGCTGCGGCCAATCGTTCCGCATGCGGGACGAGGAAGGGCGTCCGGAGGTTTGCGACTGAGTCATACAAAAACGCCTTCTGAGATTGTGCAGAGTACAAGCACAATTTCAGAAGTTTTTTTTTAGTTGAAATGAGTTTTTTCGTGCTGCAGCAGCCATTCCTTTCTCCACAAGCCTCCGGCATAACCGGTTAGTTGGCCGTTTGAACCGATGATGCGGTGGCAAGGCACGACGATGCTTAACTTGTTTTTTCCGTTGGCGCTCCCTACGGCCCGGATCGCTTTTTCGTTTCCGATGGAGACGGCTATATCCTTGTACGAGCCTGTTTGGGCGTAAGGTATTTTCGTCAGGGCGTTCCATACCGTTTTTTGAAATTCGGTTCCTTCAAATTGATAGGGAAACGTAAACTCCCGGCGATGGCCCTTAAAATAATCGTCAAGCTGGCTCCGGCATTCGCTTAAAACCGAAGGGACTTCCGCTTGCGATAAGTTCTCTGTTTGATTCGACTCGGAAAACATGATCGAACGGACGGCTTCCCGGGTACCGAAAATTTCGATGACGCCTATCGGTGATACATAGTGTGATTTATATATTGTTGTCATAAGAGGACCTCCGAATTTCCTTGCGATATTCATTAGGCGAGCAGTTTTTCAAACTCCGAAACGCTTTATAAAAATTGGACGGGCTCCGAAAGCCGACCTCATAGCAAATTTCAAGGTTTGTCAGGTTTGTGCGTTGCAGGAGGTGGGCGGCTTTATCGATGCGTATCTTTTCCAAATAAGAATGCGGAGTCTCGGATGTTTCTTGTTTAAACAAGCGCTCCAAATAAAACGGACTTAAACCTACCTCATAAGCAATATCTTTTAATATTAAATTTTGTTTATAGTGATTGATCAGAAACGTAACGGTATTTCGGACAACTTCAATATGCGGGGAAAGCTCCACTTCCGGCCGGCACCTTTTGCAAGGGCGATATCCCGCTTTTTCGGCTTCCTTCATGTCATGGTAAAACTCGACGTTTATTTTTTTGGGCTTTCTCGATCTGCAGGAAGGACGGCAGTATATTTTGGTTGTTTTTACGGCGGTAAAAAATAAACCGTCATATTTGCGGTCGCAAGCGAGGATTTTCTCCCACATTTCTTCAAATGAGAGGCCGAAATTCGTTTCCATTAGAGCTAACCTCCTCCCCAATCGTACTGGACCCATTTTAACAGTGATCGCGGTCTGTTTCATCCTCATTCTTGCTTTTATGGTCCCTAAGGCACTTTCGCAAATTTAAACTTGGCTTAAACCGTCGCCCCCTTCTTCTTAACCTTGCTGTTATACAATGTGAAAAAAATAGAACCAAGGATGTGGAGGAGCTGTATGAGACTATTTGAAGTTTTGTTATTTGCGGGCATCGCGGGACTATGGCTGGGAGTGCTGCTTTCCCGCCCGATCGGCGGAAAAACCCGATGGGCTGCTGCCGCAGCCTGTCTGGCGCTACTGGCAACGCAATGGATCGTGGAGGGTTACCGTTGGCAGCTGGCTCCGGCCTATCTCTCGCTGGGCGTGCTGGCTTTGATGGTTGCCGCCGGAACATCGTCCGGCGAACCGGTTCGGAAGAGGGGAAGGAAAGCCGGGAAGCTGTTGCTTCTGCTCGTTTCCGGGCTCGCTCTTACCGTATCGGCATCGCTCGCCGCTTTGCTGCCCATGTTCCGCCTCCCGGAACCCCAAGGCATATACGCGGTGGGAACCGAGACATTTCAGCTTACCGATTCCGACAGGCTGGAGACTTACACGACGGATCCGGATGACCGCAGAACGGTGATGGTGACGATATGGTACCCGGCGGAAAAACCGGCGGCGGATCAAAAGCCGGCTCCGCTTCTGCCGTCGGCGGGAACGCCTGATTCGGCGGAACGGTTTTTGGAGGCCTTTTCCGATGCGCTGGGTCTGCCCGGTTTTGCATTGGAATACTTGAAGGATATACGTAGCAACAGCTATGAGCAGGCCGATATGGCGGAGAGCGAGGCCCCTTATCCGATCGTTTTCATCAGCCACGGGTTGGGAACAACGCGAATGCTGCACACGTCCCAGGCCGAAAACCTGGCAAGCCACGGTTATGTCGTCGCGGCGATCGACCACACCTACGGCACGACGGCGACCGTATTTCCCGACGGGCAGGTCACCTGGTTTCAGGCGGAACTCGGTGCGGATGACTTTTTGGAAACGGGAATCCGCCTTGGAGAAGTATGGGCCGGCGACGTGAAACTCGTGCTTGATCACCTGGAACTATGGAATAAGGGAGAGGAGGCAAGCCGATTTAAAGGAATGCTGGACCTTGAGAATATCGGGGCCATGGGCCACTCCTTCGGCGGTGCGACGGCATACCATCTTACGGCTACCAATGACTTTATCAAAGCAGGCATCAACATGGACGGCACGAATTTCGACCGGTTCGACGAAGGGCATGCGATGACCAAGCCGTTTCTTTTTATGGAATCGGGGGCCTTCAAAAACTTTATGCAATCGGAGCCTCCCGGCGGACCGGAGGGTGAAAAGCTGGGGATGATCGTCTCCAATGAAAAAGCGCTGATTGCCGGTACCCTGGAGCAGCAGGGCCGCTTGATCTATATCGAGGGCAGCGAACATTACAACTATACGGATTTACAGCTTTATTCCCCGCTTGCTTCATGGGCCGGGATCACGGGAAAGATCAAGGGTGCAAGAGGAGCCGAAATCGTGAACGGATACGTGCTGGATTTTTTCGATACCCAATTAAAAGGCAAACCTTCCGAACTGCTGGATCGGAGCCCCGCCGCATATCCCGAGGTTAAGACGGACATAGACAAGGAGTTGTTGAAGGTTTCCCGTTAAACTAAAAAAGGCTGTCTCCGCTAGGCTTTGAGCCTGGTTGAGACAGTCTTCCTTATTTTACTTCCCTTGCGGCGGATTCGTAACCGTCACGGTGACTTCCACATCCGGCTTGGGAGGCTGATCGTCCTCTTCATCGTACAAATGGGAACGCATTTCAAACCATTTGAACAGGTGGGTAGCGATGACCTTAAGCACGGCATAGCCCGGAACCGCCAAAATGATTCCCAAAACGCCGAACAGATTCCCTGCGGTCAAAATAACAAAGATGATCGTTATCGGGTGAACTCTTAATGTTTTGCCCATGATTTGCGGTGAAATGAATTTGCCTTCGATCAGCTGCACGACCGTCCAGACGATAATCAGCTTGACCAGCATGAGCGGGGAAGTGACGATCGCGATAATCAGCGCTGGCGTAATGGCTATGGTCGGCCCCAAGTAAGGAACGATGCTCGTAAACGACGCAATGATGGCCAGCACGAGCGCATAGTCCATGCCGATGATCAGGAATCCGATATACAGCAAAATACCGATACAGAAGCTGACGATGATCTGTCCGCGGATATAGGAGCTGATTTGCCCGTTCATCTCCGACATGACCCGGTCGGTTTGGCTGCGGAAGCGGACGGGGACAAAGCGCAAAATAAACTTGGGCAGCTTTTTGCCGTCCTTCAGCAAATAGAACAGAATGAACGGAACGGTGATGATCGCCAGCACGATATCCTTGATCGCTCCCAGAAATCCGCCGATCCCGGACCAGGCGTTATTGAAAATCGACGATGCCTGCGCGGAAATCGTTTCGCCAAGCTTCGTCAGGTTGTAGCCCGTCGATTCCTGGATCTGATGAAAAAAGTTGCTTCCTATTATGCTTTCAAACTGCAGCTGCACCTCATAGCTGTACTTGGGAAAATTATCGATCAGATCCGTGACTTGCTCCTTTACGATCGGAACGACGGAAATAACGACAATACTGATTATTCCGACGATCAACAGATATAAGGCGACGATCGTATATACCCGGGGGATTCCCTTTCGCTCAAGCCAATCCACAAGCGGATTCAGCAAATAATAGATCGCCCCCGTGAGCAGGATCGGCAGCAATACGGTTTTTAGCAGAACGGTTATCGGCTTGAACACGAACGAGATCTTTCCGAGAACGAAAATGTTCAGTCCGATGAGCAATAGTACGAGCAGAAAGATGACAAAGCGGTTGCCGAGGAAAAACTTTTTGAATCGTTCGCTCCAGATGTGTGTGCCTCCCATGATGACCTCCTATCCATATCAATGTCTACTTTTTTCGAGTCGACTTTTTAACACTACTTATATTATTACGCAAAAATTTCATTTGGTTTCAAAGTTGATAAACGAAAAAAGTCCATCCCGCTTCAATATGCGAAGGGATGAACTCCTCACCGGCCCGAGCAGGCTTTAGAAAAATTGTCTCTCGACCATGAAGACGACCATGCAGGCCGCAATCAGCGAAAAAAGCATGCATCCCGCACCGAGTACTTTACGCGAGCCCTTGGCGAATTTGTAGCCGGTAATGAACAAAAGCACCGTAATCCCGGCAAGCACCAGCGACATGGCGATCATCGCAAACCAGTAAAGAATTTCGAATACTGCCGCCTCTTTTTCCAAACGGATCCCCCTTTTCCCTCAAAAGAGCGATTTACTATGATGTATGGTTTTACGTTTCTTTGTACCGTCAGCCTCTACTATACGTGAAATTCCGGTTTTTGCAAAGAATTGCGGCCCGTAAAACAGGCAAGTGCTTTCGGACAGTCATCCAAGAACAATTACCCCGGGTTGAGTATGAATAGTTTATAGGTGTTGTTCATAAAGGAGGCTTCTCGGCGCCGAAAGGCCGGCTTTGTGAACGGGCAACTATAACGGAAAGGGGATGGTGTCATGGCGGGAAGACAACTGGCCAACAAATGGCTGAAAACGGAAGCGCTTCTAGGCAACGCGGACGTGGCCGCCCACATACCGCAAACCCGAATGTACAGTGCCGAAGCTCTAAAGAGCATGCTTCACCAGTTTGGCATGGTCGTGATCAAACCGCTGCGGGGAGGCGGCGGATACGGCGTAATTAAGGTCACTTACGCGAACGGGGCATACTCCTTTACTTACATGGCCTCGCGCAAAGTATTCCGAAGTTTTGATGCCATGTTTAAAATGTTAAACCGGGTTAAAGTGAAAAGGCCGTACATGATCCAGCAAGGCATTCAACTGGCCCGAATTGCGGGGAGACCGATCGATTACCGGGTCAAAGTCGTAAAGCAGAATGGGGCATGGGTTTACCGATCGATGGTGGGGAGACTGGCCAGACCCGGATTGTTTGTTACAAATCTATGTAAAGGAGGTACGATGTTAACGGCAAGGCAGGGCTTGGGGCTTTCTTTGCGCAGCAAAGGGGCGAGCAAGCAAAAGCGCAGGGAAATGAGGAATCTTACAAATACGTGTATCGTGGCCATGGAGTCGGCATTTCCGGGGATCGAGCAATTGGGGTTTGACTACGGGATCGATACCCGAGGCAAGCTGTGGATATTTGAAGTGAACACCCGGCCCCAATAATATTTCAAAAAAAGTTTATTCCAAACTTTGACAGGTTAATAAATAATATCCTAAAACTTGCCTGGAAAAAAATTTTTTAGCCAAATTATGAGCTATTCCATCCTGTGAATAACTTTTATCCACATTATCCCAGCTTATTCTACAATGAACGCGCTCTTTTACTAACATGTTATTCACAGGATTTCCACAATTTTTTGTGGATAACAGAACGCTTGTTCCGCTGGGAAATTCTTGTTATGATGAGGAAAAATATAGAAGGGATGTGAAAACAATGGCGATGTTAACAGACGAGATGCTGCTTGAATCCTATCATATGGCCACCTTGCTCGAATTGGACCGGGAATTCATCGCACTGCTGTTGGCAGAGATCCATAGACGTGATCTAATGACCGAACCACCCATATTACACTAGGGGAGTAGCAGTCAATTTATGATGGACAAGCTGTGTTTAAGGCGATTTCCACGCGTTGACATGATAAATATAAGCTTCGTGGCAATGTGGGCACAGGACAACATGTTCACATCCGGAAGGAGCATGGGCGGAATATGCTGATGTATACTGATCCGCAGAACCGTAAGGGCTATACGGCCCAACGTAATCTTCCTTTCTTCCTGCGTTCTCCAGAACATAACCGCAGTCGGGGCAGGTGGCGGTCAGCGGAGCCATTCCGTTGCATAGCGGACAAATATAAGACAAGGGTATCTCTCCTTTACAACAAGTTTTCCTGTGTAAAGTTAAGATACCCTTTTTTGTTTAAACTCATGTAAATATGGTTATAGTTTCAAATTGCTGCTGTGTCCCGGCGACAATTTGGCATCCGGATCGAAGTATACCTTCGCATTGTTGACGGCGGTCGGGGCTTCACCGAAGCCGACGGCGATCAGATCCAGCTTGCCCGGGTATGTCGTAATATCCCCGGCCGCGAAGATCCCGGGAATGGAGCTTTCCATACGGGAATCCACAACGATGGAGCCGGATTGGATATCCAATCCCCATTCCGCAATCGGACCGAGCGAGGAGACGAATCCGAAGTTGACGATAACGTCATCGACTTCAACCTCCTGGGTTTCCCCGGTTTTGCAGTGGGCAAGCGTCACGCGTTCGATGCTCTCTTCCCCGTGCAGTACCGAAATTTCCGTCGGCGTGATGACCCGCACGCTGGAATTCATCAGGTTCTCCACACTATGCTCGTGAGCGCGGAATTTATCGCGACGATGAATCAAAGTAACTTCCTTGGCGATCGGTTCAAGCATAAGCGCCCAGTCGACCGCGGAATCTCCGCCTCCGCTGATCAGTACGCGGCGCCCTTGGAACTTGTTCAAATCGCTTACGAAATAGTGAAGATTGCTTTTCTCGAACTTGGCGGCGTTTTCGACTTCAAGGCGGCGGGGCTCAAAGGCGCCGACGCCGGCCGTAATGATCAGGGCCTTGGCATAATGGACCTCTTTGTCGGTCGTAACGACAAAATGGCGTTCGTCTTTTTTCTCGATGCGGAGCACCTTTTCTTCCAGACGGATGTCCGGATTAAACATCTTGAGCTGCTCCTTCAAGTTGTTGACGAGGTCCTGGCCGGTAATTTTAGGGAAACCGGCGATATCGTAAATATATTTCTCAGGGTAAAGAGCTGCGACTTGCCCTCCCAGCTGAGGCATACTTTCGATTAATTTAACGGACGCTTTCCGCATTCCGCCGTAAAAAGCGGCAAACATGCCTGCCGGCCCGCCTCCGATAATGAGCAGGTCGGTAAATTCGCCGCTTGCAGGTTGAGATGACACTGGCAAACACCTCCGAATTGATTTTCACTAAGCTTGCAAAGCTATATTGTCATTTCTACTTTATTATAGCTATCTCATTTCGTCTTGCATAGCAAACCGGACTGACCCGAAACGGTGGGCAAAATGCCCCCGAAAACCGCGGGAAACGGCGTAAAATAAGACTTGATCTTTTATATAAAAGCCGATATTATTCAGGATGTATGTACAAGTATTTGTGACGAAAAGAGTACATTTATCTCAATCCTGTGTATTCCTTTTGATAATTACTCAACTTTCGCACCTTGAAAATTAGTGTTAAGCCTTGAAATGACTAGGATTTCTTATTGAAAAATCTCGTTCTTGACAGAAAAACACCTTTCCGTTTGGTAAAATGGAAGTGGATAGTCTTCCCATCCCAAACAGAAAGGTGCGTAACTCTATGGTACAACACAACTTCCTGTCTGAAAAGGGCCAAGAACGAATCTCGACTTTATTTTCCGCTTTGCAAATCGGACAACTGTTGCGCAAAGCCGGCATTTCCAAGTCGTTCGGATTGTCCAGTCTTGCCATCTTTCAGCTGATCTTTACGCTCGTGTTTGAAGGGCGCAATTGGTTTCGTCTTCTGCATAGCGACCGCCGCCAGTCGTTGCCTGGCAAAGATGTAGTCTATCGATTCTTAAACCATCCACGCTTTGCCTGGCGACGATTTTTGCATGCCTTGAGTCTGAAGGTCGTTCAGCATTTTGATTCCTTAACCTCTTCGTCCCGCGTTCGGACGTTCATCATTGATGATTCGGTTCTTCGCAGGGATCGCAGCAAGAAAGCCGAGTTGCTTGCCCGCATCTTCGATCATACGACGGGGAGATATGCTCGCGGCTACAACATGCTCACGCTCGGATGGTCGGATGGCTTCAGCTTTGCGCCCATCGATTTTGTCATGCTCAGCTCGGCCAAGCTGACGAATCGCTTTTGCGAGATGAAGGAACGTCTGTCCAAGCGTACCCAAGGCTACAAACGCCGCATCGAGGCGCTTTCACGCAAACCGGATGCCGTGGCGGCTCTGCTTGATCGAGCGATTCAGGCTGGATTTAGCGCTGACTTTGTCCTGATGGACAGTTGGTTTACCCAAGCGCCTCTGTTGCGTGAACTGATGGCGAAAGGTCTGCATGTCATTGGGATGGTCAAGGCGATGAAACAACGATACCGGTTCGACGGAAAAAGCCTGACGCTCCATGAACTGTATGCCCTGTTGCCAAAGCAGAAAAACAAAGAAATCCTTGGCTCGGTCATCGTTCAAACCGCCTGCGGTTTGCCGATCAAATTGGTCTTTGTGCAAAACCGCCATCGGCGGCGGGATTGGCTGGTTCTGCTCAGCACCGATTTGGCGTTGGAAGAGGCTGAAATCGTTCGCATCTACGGCATGCGTTGGAGCATTGAGACGTTCTTCAAATTTGCCAAATCGTACCTGAAGCTGGGAACGGAGTTTCAAGGTCGTTCGTTTGATATGCTCATCAGCCACACCACGATCGTGTTTACCCGTTATCTCGTAATGGAATGGGAACGCCGTCACAACAACGACGCGCGGTCGTTGGGCGGTCTGTTTTTCCTGTTTTCCGACGAAGTTCGAGACCTGGATCTCAAAACGGCTTTGCAGCATCTGATCGCATTTTTCATGGCGTTCACGGAAGCGAAATCCAAACGGGATCAGTCTGCCGTTGTATGTCAACTCCAGCAATGGATTGCGAGTTTGCCCAATTATATCAAGGCTTTGTTCGGAAAATTAAGCTGCGAAAGTTGAGATAATTATTCAGGATCTGTTTAAAATAAATGTGACAAATGTCGCACAAATGGACGAGGCACCGAAACCAAGGGCTAATTTTTTATGTGTATATTTTCACATTACGGTTTTTGGTTGTGGCGTCCAGGTTGTATAATAAAGATAAAAATAAAGAGCTATACCCCGGAAGGAGAACAATCCCGATGAGTACCATACCGAAAATCGTCATTCTTGGGGCGGGATATGGCGGTATTTTGACTGCCCAGCGCCTGCAAAAGGAATTGAACTACAATGAGGCAGACGTGACGCTGGTGAACCGGCACGATTATCATTATTTCACTACGCATTTACATATGCCTGCGGCCGGAACCGATTCCATAGACCATACCCGGGTTCCGATTTCCAAATTAATCGATGAATTCAAAATTGATCTCGTGAAATCCAATGTTCAGGAAATTCGCCTTTCGGACAAGAAGGTGGTACTCCAGGACGGGACGTTGTCTTACGACTATCTGATTATCGCGCTCGGCGGAGAGCCGGAATCGTTCGGCATCCCTGGGCTTTCCGAGTATGCAATGACGATTCGGAGCATCAATTCGGTGCGTTTGATCCGTCAGCATATCGAATATCAGTTTGCGCTTTATAAAATGGATGAAAGCCGGACGGACCGCCTGAATTTCGTGGTCGGCGGCGCAGGCTTCAGCGGAATCGAATTTGTCGCCGAACTCGCGGACCGGATCCCGCAGCTTTGCAAGGAGTACGACGTAGATCCGAGCCTCGTGAACGTATATAATGTCGAAGCTGCACCGACGGCTTTGCCGGGCTTTGATCCCGAACTCGTCGAATATGCCATGGAAGTATTGGGCAAAAAGGGCGTGCAATTCAAGATCGGCGTCGCCATCAAGGAATGCACTCCGGACGGGGTGCTGTTGGCGACCGGCGAAGAGATCAAGTCGGCAACGGTGGTTTGGACCGGCGGTATCCGCGGGAACCGGCTCATCGAAGCCGCCGGCTTTGAGACGAGCAGAGGCCGCGTGAAGATCGACGAGTTCCTGCGCGCTCCCGGCCATGACCATGTATTTATCATCGGCGACAACTCGCTGATGTTTAATGAAGAAGGACGGCCGTATCCGCCAACCGCGCAGATCGCCATGCAGCAGGGGGTAACCTGTGCGCAAAACGTGGTGTCATCCATTCGTGGCAAAGAGCTCAAGAAATTCGTGTTCAGCAACAAAGGCACTGTCGCTTCGCTCGGCAAAGGGGAAGCGATCGCGACCGCATTCGGCAAGAAGTACAAAGGCTGGGTGGCCGCTCAGCTGAAGAAGCTGGTGGACATGCGCTACCTGTTTATTATCGGCGGGATTCCTCTCGTTTTGAAAAAAGGAAGATTCCTGTAAAATGCGTCACTGCAGCGTTCAAGTCCGCGGCTTGCTGACAAGGGAAGAGCTGGACCGCTACAACGGCCTGATGGAGGTCGGCTCTTACCTGGAATCGCAGCAGAAATACGATTTGGCTTATACGGTTCAAAAGGAAGTCGACATCCTCATTCTTCCGGCCATTGAGCGGTTGAAGGAGAAGAGCCGGGCCCGCGACCGCGCAACGGCTGAATTTCTGGAGTCGCTGCGGGACCCGCAGGATGATGATGATGAATAAAGCAAAGGGGCTGCCCGAAAGTCCGATCGACTTGGGCAGCCCCTTTTATTGGGTCGTAAATATTTATAGTTTAAGCATGTCCTCCAGCAGCTGCTCGTTCAGCAGGTTGCCGACGTAGAAGGAACCGAATTCCCCGAAGCGGGCGCTGACTTCATCGAAGCGCATTTCATATACGAGCTTCTTGAACTGCAGCGCATCGTCCGAAAACAGGGTAACGCCCCATTCCCAATCATCCAGGCCGACGGAGCCGGTAATGATCTGCTTGACCTTGCCGGCATAGCTGCGGCCGATCATGCCGTGGCTGCGCATCATGCCGCGGCGTTCTTCCATCGACAGCATGTACCAGTTGTCTTGAAGATCGCGCTTCTTGTTCATCGGATAGAAGCAAATGTACTTCGATTTCGGCAAAATCGGCTGCAGGCGCTTCATCACTTCCGGATTGGCTTTCGGATCCCCGTCGCCGGACGCCAAATAGTTGCTGAGCTCGACGATGCTGACATACGAGTAGGCTTTCGTCGTAAATTGGGCAAACGTCGTTTTGTTAAATGCGGTTTCGACCGCATTCAGGTCTTCCAACGTTTCGCGAAGGTGCATGAACACGATATCGGCCTTTTGGCCGACGATGGAATAGAAGGCGGTGCTGCCTTGGCCGTTTTGCTCCACGCTATTCCATTCTTGCAAGAAGGTATGCAGCTCTTCAAGCGCGCCCGCCCGTTCTTCATCGTCCGCAGCTTTCCAAGCCGTCCAATCGATCGACCGGAAATCGTGCAGGGCATACCATCCTTCAAGAGTCATTGTAGCTTCATTCATTTATATTCACTCCTAAATCCCGGACATGCCGGATGCTTATCTATTATTGTATCCCAACGATGAGCCGGGGAGCAAACGAATCCCTTACTCTTTCATGTAAACTTCATTGATTCGCAACATTTTTTTTAGTAAACTAACTACTAGCTCGTTATCTTGTGATTTTAATTATTGTGTGAGCAATGAAGGGTGGGCGAATAGGTGGGTTGGCTGATCGTTTTGGTCCTGATGATTCTTTTTTTCGTCATGATGTTCGGCATCGGATTTATATTGAATATGCTTATGAAAACAACCTGGTTTCCCGGATACGTCTTTATCATCGTCATATTGCCGATCGTCGTTTACAGTCTTTGGGATCATGAGCAAGCCTTTGGCGCGTATCTCGCATCCTTTCGGATCGTCGACTATTTGACCGCTCTGGCGGGTCTCGCAGGGGCGATCTTAAGCGGATGGACGATTAAGAAGCTGCGGCTTGGCGGTTATAAAATGTTCTAGATCGTAATATTGAATAGGGTTTAAAAAAGAAATCCCCGGCCCAATCGGCCGGGGATTTACCGTGTATATCATGCCTTTTTTCCGAGTTTCCATTTTTGATACTCCAGAAAATCCTTGAACTCCCGTTTACTGATTCCCGAGGCCATCGCCTCTTGAAGCAGCAAAGCCCATTCGGGATCCAGCAGCGATTCGGGGGAATGATCGCCATAAAGCAGCGAATGGATCGAGACGTTTAAGGCATCGGCGATTTTTTCGATAAAGGAGATCGACGGATTCGATTGGATGCCCCGCTCCACATTACTCAAGTATGATTTGGCGACATCCGCTTTATCCGCCAATTCCGACAAGGAATAGCCGCGATCCTGCCTGATCTTCTGGATTCGTTCCCCAATGTTATCCGCCATGTATGTATCGCCTTTCTGTATCAAGGTTTTAAGGATATTATATCAAAAACGGAAGAATACAAAAAGAACACCTTCCCTTTTCGGATGAAAAGGGAAGGGTGTCCTTGCGGAGGTAAGGGTGGGCTTACCGCGGTTACTTGGCTTCGCCTTGTCCCTGCTTGGCCTCGAACGTCCATTTCAGGTTCAGGGCATCGCCTTGGAATTGATTTTGATCCTGCTTGTTGTCCACAAACTCAAACAGGACTTTCAAAGTATCGGATGTGCCGGCTTTGAGCCCGCCGCGTTCTTCAAACCAGCCCTGCCATTTGTTTTCAACGGCGTCCGGTTTCAGTCTTTGCAGATCGTACAGTGTCGTTTCGTAGATGACGTCCTCCGCTTTATCGAGGTTTATAAGGAATTTGACCTTGATATGTTTTCCGAAATCATCGGTATTTTCAGGTGCCCCGGCCTGATTGACAACGGAGTAGGAGGTGGCCAGATTCACCTTACCGATATCCAGCGTGCCGTTATTGACGAGCTTGAATGTTCGCAGGGCATAATCTCCCGGTTTGAGGTTGCTTACATTGATGATTGCCGTCGGATCCGCGTTCAAATCCAGCGTGCCTGCGGCAAACGTACCGGTGGTCTCTACGGAATCGCTGAAGTAAGCGAACGTACCGCCGCCGATCAGACTTAAACCGAGTGCTGCTGTTGCTACGCCAAAGCCTAATGTTTTCTTGATACCCATCTTTTAAACTCCTCCCGCTTTCTCAGGTAAATTAATTTATATTGCATCCCTATGAAAATCATAAGGAAAACAACCGCTATGAACTTACAATTACAGCTTGGCTCCGGCTTCGTCCGCGTTCGGGCGGTCCGGTTCCTCGAGTGAGGAAATGGCCTTCCACAGCGAGATTACGGCGTAGATAAAGAGCAGCAATCCGGGAATGATCAGAAGCGTGACGTTTCCGAGTTTGCTTCCCGCAAAGTTCAGGACGTATCCCGCAAAAGGAATGGTGAATCCCGTGTACTGGCCGACGACATTGAGCGAACTGACCGGTTCGAGGTCCGGCGCGTCATTGCTGTCTCCTTTGGTCCGGTAAATAACCTGGCCGGTATCCGGATTTTTAACGACCTCGACTATCCGATGTGTAATCAGTTTGTTTTCATCGGCACGGAAAGTAATGACGTCGCCTTGTAGAAACCTCTTCGTGTCGCCACCCGGTTTAATGGCTACGATAGATCCGGTACGTATCACCGGTTCCATGGAACCGGAAAGCACGGTTTTTAGCTGGTATCCATAAAAATTAGGCTCGCCCCCGGCCGCTTTGGACAGAATGACGGAACCTGCGACCATGATAAACAGAACCGCGAACACAAACGTAAACGAACGGCTGAGAAATCGTCCGATTTTCATCTCGCTTTCCCTCCTGTCAAGCCCGGTTATCGGGACAGATTTGAAATAGTTGAAGTCAACGTATCGATGGAGTCCGCCAATTTCTGCTCCAGCTCCCTGTAATAAGCCCACAGTTCGGTGCTGACCGGATCGCCATCCACACCGGAGCCGCCAAAGGCATCGACCTGCTCGATCTGGTTGCCTGTCATGACAGGCGATCGATTCAGTTCCAGACCGGTATCGTAGATTTGTCGCAAATAGATATGGGCATCCCGGAGGAATGTTTTCATGGAATCCGACAGCAGTATTTGCTCGTTGGAAAAGAGAACGAGTTCATCCAGCAACGATACTTGCCCGATTTCCACACAGTTGGGATGAGACGTTCCAAGCAACCGCGCCAGTTCGGAGGCAATTTCCCGGGCAGCCGCCAACTCATCGGATATCCTGTTCCAAATTTGCTGGACATTCGTGCTTATCCATTGAATATGTTGAAGCCGGTCCGATAACGCCTCGATTTGTCCGGAAGCGTTGTACGTCGAGCTTGTCGCGGTTGCCTCGCCTCCGCCTCCATAAGTCGAGCTCGTGACACTCACGTCGGAAGGCGCGGATATCGGCGTTCCATACGTGGAGTCCGTCACGGTTTCCGCCGCGGGAAGATCGGCCGGAACGTTATAGGCCGCGTCGGTTACGGTAATCTGGAGCAAGCTTTCGCTATAAGAAGAAGCTCGTTCCAGGCGGTTGTTAAGGTCTGCAAGCAAATTTTCAATGTTTTGCGGAAAAATCCGGCATGACTCAAGCCCGGTAAAATTGTCTTTATAGCTGACGAATTCTCCGTAAGTGGTGCCGATCTGCTGCGAAGTGTAAAACACAAGCGTGGATAGTACCAGACTGGATTGAAGGGTTCTGAGTACGTACCGCTGTTTCTTTTTCCTCCTGTTTTTGCGTATCCACCCCGACCTGGTTCTCCGCAGACAAATTCCCCCTTTCCATAGGTGCAGCCACAGTCGTGTTCTTTGAAACGTTCTTTATAACGAAATTCTGAATCCAATATACTAGACGGTCTGTGGAATGAAAAACCGCAAAAAGTCCCAAATATTCTTTATAACGAACAAAAACACCGTAAAACCTTCCAATTTCTTGTGCTTTTGCTTGTTTTCTAACTTGTTCTCAATTGAGAATAATCGGATTTCGGAAAAAAGATGGCGGACTGACAAAAAAGCGATTCGATTAACAAAAGGCGCCAGGTTATGATTTAAAATCCGTCCCGGTTCTGTCCTTGGAACGACAACTTTTTTAAAAAGGTT
Source organism: Paenibacillus salivarius (assembly GCF_051307165.1). Lineage (NCBI taxonomy): Bacteria > Bacillati > Bacillota > Bacilli > Caryophanales > Paenibacillaceae > Paenibacillus > Paenibacillus salivarius. Next base: position 4,527,834 of record NZ_CP195592.1, on the reverse strand, counting down.
CCTTTATAATGGATCAAAGTAGGTGCAAAAGTCTCGGTTATAAAATAAAAACGCTAGGAAAACCGGACTGTGCCCGGACGAAGCAGGAAATCTAGGAGGAGATATTATTGTTGGAGAAGTCCGCCCAGTTTATGATCGATGAGGGACTCAACAAGGATATAGACTCGGAATGGGTAGATTTGATAATTATGGCGAAAATAGCGGGAATTCCGATCGAGGAAATCCGCAGGTTTTTGAGGGGAAACTGGGCGGCGGGCCAGGAGAATTCCTGATCGAGCAAAGGTGAAAAAGAGGCTGCTTCCGAAAGGGGGAGAGCCTCTTATTTTTTTTCGAGCAAGAATAGGAAAAAGGGACGAAAGCATGTCTCTCAAGCTGAGAGACGGAGAATTTAGCGCATTTTGTAATGTTTTAACGATTCGGGTCGCCCGAAATTTATGATAGAATAGAGAAAGTCTGAAGATTCGTGATGGGGAAGGAGCGATGAAGCCGTGCGCATGAACAACATGCTGCATTTTACTGAAAATCACCGTTATTGCGTATACCGCGACTTCTCTCTCAGTCCTGTGGACGATAAAATGCTGGCTTTCATCTACCAACCGATGGTCGGAGCGTTGGCTATCGCCTTATATCGGCTGCTGGCCGAGCAGGTTCCTTTCGATCAAGTCGGTTACTCGGCGGTCGAACAGCAGCGGGGGCTATTTTTGACGATGGGCCTGGAACCGAGCGAGCGGGGGCGGACCGTCCTGATGGAGCAGGCCTCCAAGCTGGAAGCCGTCGGTTTGCTGCAGACGAGCCGGTTATACGTTCCCGACAGCGACGATTATCTGTATGAGTACGAACTTCAAGCTCCGCTTTCGCCGGCTGAATTTTTCCGTACCCAGCACCTGACGTTGCTGCTCCGCGACAAGATCGGAAAGTTTGCGGTTCTGGCGTTGCGGGAACGCTTTTTCAGCGGGGAGCCGGGCGATATATACAGTTCTGCTTATAATAAAGAAAATATATCGGTACCGTTTTACGAGATTTTTCAACTGAACACACATTCGATCGATTATGAACTGGAGCAGGCGATCGCCGAAACTTCGATCGCAAGGCAGCCGGGCGTGAAGCTGGCCCAGGAAGAAGATGCGATCAATTACGCCGATATCATTATCCGCTTTCCGCGGGAGTCCGTGAACCGTGCCTTTGTGGAAAAGCTGAGGTTTGACCCCGAGGGAATGGGCGTCGTCAATTATGTGGCACGCAAGTATGACCTCGGCGTCCAGGATTTATGCCGTCTGCTCGATGAAGACGGTGTTTTCGACGCCGGCGGATCGCTGCTGCTCGATGAACTCCAGCACAGGGCCAACCTGCATTTCCGGCAGGGAAAACGCCGGCAGGAAAGGCGGGAAGTCGCGATTGCCAAGGTTGTTTCCATCAGGGACGAAGGGGCTGCAAAAGAAGCGAGCCATCTGCAGGAGTTTCCCGTTCAAATGGAGTATTATGTCGAGGTGCCGCTTCAATTCCAAAACAAATGCGATATCCACCAGTACAATATGATGCTTCGCAACGAGCCGTATACACGGCTGCTGAAGACGTTTTTCCCGGGCTCCGTGCCCGATAATCTGCTGGATATTTTTACGAAAATCGATCTGAACTATAAGCTTCCCGGCGAGGTCATCAACGTGCTGATCCATTATTTGATGAACCTGCTTACTTCCGGGGGAGAGCAGCGGATTAACCGCAATTTTGTGGATGCTATCGCGTCCAACATGCTGATGAAGCAAATCGATACTTACGAAAAAGCGGTCCAATATATCCGTGACCAGTCCAAGGTGCAGACGCAAGCTCAGGCTCAGTCGCCTTCATCCGGCTCCGGCCGGGGGAGAACTTACGGCGGTCGCGGCCCGGCCAAACCGAAGCCCGAAATCCCGATCGTGCAAAGCACGGGCGGAGATCAGGGCGTGTCGGAAGAGGAGTTTGCCGAGCTTCTGAAAATGGCCGAACGCATGAAAGCGAGCAAGAAAAAAGGGTAAGGTGAGAACGCATGGAATCCCTTGGGGAATTGCTGTCACAAATGAAAAGTCCTCAGCTGCGGCGTCGTTCGGAAGAACTGAATGCCAGATTAATGAACGAACCGCTGGTTCGCGATTTGTGCATCCGCCACCCGGAACTGGGCGAGGAGCAGCTGAGCAGGGGCATGGCCAAGCTGTATCAATATGTGAATGACAACCGCCACTGTGCGAATTGTCCCGGATTAAGCAGCTGTCCCAACGATTTTCCCGGGCACTTCACCAAGCTGACCGTGGAAACGAACAGCGCCGGCCCCCAGTTGGTGGATCGCCAGGTTCCTTGTCCGAAGCAGCTTCGCCATGAACACGAGCTGTCGGTCAAGAAGCGGATTCGCAGCTTTTACGTCGATGAAACGGCGCTTCAGCAGGGATACGACGAAGTGGAGATATTATCGAAGGACGGCGCGCGCGTAGCTGCCGTCAGCCAGGTATTCCGGTACATCAATGAAACAAAGGATACGGGGTTGAAACCTAAGGGCTTGTATCTTGAAGGGCATTTCGGAACGGGTAAAACGTTCCTGATGTGCTATTTGCTCCATGAGTTGGCCAAGGAAGGTCATTCCGGCGTGATTGTCTATATGCCGGATTTCGTGGAGGATCTGAAGTCCATGATGCAGGACGGGCAAAAGCTGAAGGAAACGACGGAGATCATGAAAGAGGCCGACCTGCTGATCTTCGACGATATTGGAGCGGAGAATTTGAATCCTTGGGTAAGGGATCATGTTTTGGGTTCGATTTTGAATTACCGCATGAATCGGAAGCCGACTTTCTATACGTCGAATTATTCATTAAAAGCGCTGGAAAAGCATCTTAGCTTTACGAGCAAAGACGGCGAAGAACGGCATAAAGGCGAGCGGCTCATGAACCGGATCGCTCCCTTTGTGGACGTGGTTTTTGTGGACGGCGTCAATAAACGCGGATCGTTTTGATCCATTTTTTCAGTAATGCGAAAAAGAGCACTGCCGAGGAATAGCGGTAGTGCTCTTTGTCTTTACAAATGCAAGAGGGCTGTCCTTCGGTCATTCAAGATGACTTCGGGACAGCCCCTTTGCGTCGCCGCTCTTAACCGGCAATAAATTTAACGATAACCATTCCGAAGAAAATAACTGCCATAAACGTGAGCATGCCGAAGAATCCGTTCATCAGGTCGAACAAATCGTTGCGCGGTTCTTCGTTAATATGCTCCCGGGGGTCGGTCACATGTGTGTTGGCATCCATGACGACAGGGCCTCCTCGCATAATTAAAACGTTGTCAATAATAAACATCATAGACAGTTCGTTTTTGGGTTATTATTAGTATAACCAATCGTCCTGAAATTTGTAAAGAAGACGTGTTCATTACGATTTTTCTTTTACTAAAAAAATGTGGTATAATTGACAACACGCCTGTTAATTAGGAGGAGAGTAAAATGGCAATTGTAAATGTATCCGATCAAACTTTCAATAATGAAGTCGAAGGCCAAGGTTTGGTTCTCGTTGATTTTTGGGCTCCATGGTGCGGTCCTTGCAAAATGATCGCTCCGATCTTGGAGGATTTGTCTCAAGATGTTGGCGATGCCGTTAAAATTGCGAAAGTGAACGTGGACGAAAATCCGGAGTCCGCTTCCCGTTTCGGCGTGATGAGCATCCCGACCCTGATTTTCTTCAAGGACGGCCAGCCTGTCGATAAGCTCGTAGGGTTGAACTCCAAAGAAAACCTGAAAAACCTGATTGCCAAACATCAATAAGGTCCGGGTATTAAGTAAAGTTTGCCTGCGCCTCCGGTATGACCGGGGGCGTTTTCTGCGTATATCGAGATGCTTATTCCAGGCGGGGGAGGAGGCGTTTTAGCCATGGAATCAAGTTCAAATGAGCTCCGGGAACAGGAAAAGGCGATGGAGACGATCCGGCACAAGCTGGCGCTCTTGCCCGATTTGCCCGGCTGTTATCTGATGAAGAACAAGGACGGGGCGATCATTTACGTCGGCAAGGCCAAAATTCTGAAAAACCGGGTCCGGTCTTATTTTACGGGAAGCCATAACGGCAAAACCCAAATGCTCGTTTCCGAGATCCGGGATTTTGAATATATCGTCACCGGCAGCAACATGGAGGCGCTCATTTTGGAGTGCAACCTGATCAAACAGCATTATCCGAGGTATAACGTTCTTTTGAAGGACGACAAAACCTTTCCATATATAAAAATTACGAACGAGCCGCATCCGCGTTTGGAAGTGACGCGTCGTCTGCTGAAGGACAAGGCGAAATATTTCGGCCCTTATCCGAACGCCTATGCGGCCCAACAGACCAAGAAGCTCCTTGACCGGATGTATCCGCTGCGCAAATGCAATGTCATGCCGAAGGAGGTTTGCCTTTATTACCATATCGGCCAGTGCCTTGCGCCGTGCGAGAAAGAGGTCGAACAGTCCGAATACGACCGGATTACCCAGGAAATATCCTCGTTTCTGAACGGGGGGCATGAAGAAATCAAAAAAGAGCTGCAGCGCAAAATGGAGGAAGCCGCCGAGGAGCTTTATTTTGAGCGGGCCAAGGAACTTCGGGATCAGATCATCAATATCGATGCGATTATGGAGAAGCAGAAGATTACGATCTCGGACGCCAAGGACCGCGACGTCTTCGGTTTCGCCGTGGACAAGGGCTGGATGTGCGTTCAAATTCTGTACATGCGGCAAGGGAAAATGATCGAGCGGCATGCATCGGTGTTTCCGTTTTACGGCGATGCCTACAGCGATTTCTTGTCTTATGTGACCCAGTATTACAGCGATAACCCTGCGCTCCCGAAAGAGATTTTGCTTCCCGAAAAGGACGGGGCACAAACTGAGCCGGCGGAGACCGATCAAAGATCCGACGCTCATTTGGAATCCGAAGCCGGCGAAAAAAGCGAAACGCTGGACCCGGCAAGCGGAGCGGCCGCGCTGAGCGAATGGCTCGGCGTGAAAACGCTCGTGCCGCAACGCGGGTTGAAGAAACAGATGATCAAAATGGCGGAAGACAATGCAAAGGTCGCTTTGGAAGAGAAGTTCCGCCTTATCGAGCGGGATGAGGAGCGGACGCGCGGGGCCGCCGAAAATTTGGGGCGGGCGATCGGGCTTCCGGCCGTTTCGCGGATCGAAGCGTTCGATAACTCCAACATTCAGGGTGCGAATCCCGTGTCCGCGATGGTCGTGTTTATCGACGGGAAACCGGCCAAGAAGGAGTACCGGAAATACAAAGTCCGGACCGTCGAGGGTCCGGACGATTACGAAACGATGCGGGAAGTCATCCGCCGCAGATACGAACGCGTGCTGAAGGAGGACCTTCCGAAGCCGGACCTGATTATCGTCGACGGCGGCAAGGGCCAAATTTCCGCGGCGATCGACGTGCTTGAAAACGAGCTCGGCCTCTATATTCCGGTCGGCGGGCTCGTCAAGGACGCCAAGCACCGCACGGCGCAGCTGATGGTGGGCGATCCGCCGGAACCGGTGCGCCTGGCGCGGGACAGCCAAGAGTTCTACCTGCTTCAGCGCATCCAGGACGAGGTGCACCGGTTTGCGATTTCGTTCCACCGGGAACAGCGGGGCAAATCGATGGTGGCTTCGCGTCTGGACGCGATCCCGGGCATCGGCGAGAAACGCCGCAAGGCGCTGCTCAAGCATTTCGGATCGCTGAAAAAAATAAAAGAGGCCTCCGTCGAAGACTTCCGGCCTCTTTCCATCGGCGATAAGCTCGCCAAACAAATTATAGATGCCCTTCAGGATGAGGAGTCGTGAACAACGGCTCCTCTTTTTGCGTTCTTTGCAGCGGCGGCCGTTCCTTGCCCGGAGGATTAAACAGGTAAATGACATAGGCAACGATGGCAGGCAGCACGATATAGAACACCCCTGCGGCAATATTCACCGTTCCGCCCATAAACATCAAGCTTAGCGACATCAGAATGCTGTCAAAGATGACGTGGGAGAACATCGCGGCCATAAAGCCGTATCTTAGGAAAATGTAGCTGAACAATAGGCCGATGAACAATAGTTCGACCGGACGGGTGTAAAACGGATAGATCGGGTACAGCGTATGTCCGAGCGCCCAGATCAACGTCGTGATAACGCAGGCTACGAACGTACTCCGGAACATTTTTTTCAGCATCGGAATGCCGAACAGCCGGTATACGGCTTCTTCCCCGATCCCGGCCATCCAAGCCGCTAACGGGAATAACAGCGGATAAAGCATATTATACGGCGATTGGGAAGCATCCGTGGTCGACCAGCTCTGAATGGTGTTATCAAGCACGAGGTAAATGACCGACTGCACGCCCAACAGGATGAGCGCCCAAGCGTATCCGTCCGCCATCGAAGCCAGAACATGGCGTCCGTAGCCCGGCTCTTTGGCGCGTGCCCATAATGCGATCCCCTGCTTGCGCCACAGTCCGTCTCCGCCGACCAGAGAGAAATAGACCGATGCGGCCATAATTAATGTAATAATGCCTTGGACGATGAACGTGAAAATCAGCACGGGAAGGTCGATTCCTTCTTTTTCAAAGTAAGGCAGCATATTAAAGGCGAAGAACATCGAAATGACGAAATAGACGGAAGCAAGAAAGATCCCGCGTTTGAACGACGTGTGAACCTTTGTCAATGCACTGTAGACGATGGCAAGAATGCCGAGCACGAAGGTCAGCAACCCGTAGCCCAGATAAGTGAGCCAGCTGGCGATGGTCGTCTGTTTGTCTACATAGTCGGTATATTCTTGCGGAACCGTAAATGTGCTCTCGATCCCGGAAACCCGATCGCCGTAAAAGCTGACCAGAACCTCCGCCTGAGATTTTCCGATTTCATAATCGGTAATCGTCAGGTAAATCCCCTCCGGCGATTCGTCGACCATAAATTGAACATCGTCTTGAAAACCGAGTGCCTTTAAGTACGGTTGCGCCGCATCCATCTTTTCCTCCCAGCTCATCATGCTTTCCGCGGGCTCCAAGGCGCCGGTACCGTTTTTCGTATCTTCCAGAAGGTCGATAAGGCTGTTTCCGGTTGTCTGTTTTTCCTCGAAGCCGACGACGGCCCCGGATTTCATATGTACATCGACCGTCAGCGCCCCCAGCCCGTTCCCCGGCTGATCAAAACGGACTTGGAACACATCCGTAGGAAATTGTTTATCGAATTTTTTTAAATAATCCCCCATCAGATCCTCGCGGGTCAAATAACCGTAAAGATCGGACCGGGACTCGTAAGTGATCAACGGATCTTCAAGAGCGCCTGAAAATCCCAGCGTATTTTTGGCAAATTGACGGGCGTGCTCGGCGGCTTGATCGGTAGTTATCACCTGGGTCGATTGCTCAAGCTGCTGAGATTCCGAGTCGGAATTAGGGACGATCTGACAAAGGATAAATACCACTACGCTGATGGCGGCAAGTACCCATAATGTTCCGGTTTTCATCCTCCATGCTTGCGGTTTTGGTTCGGATTGCATGCAAAAACTCCTTTATTTGTTTTTTTGAATCAGTATGATTTCTGGACGCTTTTGTCAAAGTAAAGATAACACAGGGCGGGATACTTCGCTAGGGAACAGAGGTTTTCCGTGAAAAGTCGAAATAACTACGGCAAAAACAAGCATGGCTCTGATAACGGAATACCTTGCGGCAGGATTCAGCGCATTTAAGTTATTATGGGGTTTTTTCAACCTAATAAACCTTTGTGGCGGAGCGGAATAAAGCTTATAATCCATTTGACGAAAATGAAATGAAAACAATTGAAACTAAATAGGATGGCCGAATTTCCAAAGAAAACGGGGGAACCGATTTTTAGGGGTGAATTTCGTTTGTTTCACGGGTCAGGTGCCTGGTGAACAAACGAATAGGGCAGGCCGCGCAAGCCCGAATCCGTCAGCTAACCTCGTAGGCCTTTGCAGCAGGGACCAATCAAAAGCATTGGATTTCCAGTGCTTTTTTTCTTTGTTCTTTTTTGGCCCATTTTAGTGTGAGGTGAAACGTATTGTTATCGAAATGGCTCAAATTTTCGCCGCCACAAATCCTCGTACTGGGCTTTGCGGCAATCATTCTGGTGGGGTCGCTACTCCTGATGCTGCCGATTTCAAGCACGACCGGCGAGACGCTTCCGTTTATCGACGCCTTTTTTACGGCGACGTCGGCGACATGCGTTACGGGACTCGTTGTGGTCGATACGGGAACCTATTTTTCCGTCTTCGGCCAGATCGTCATCATGCTGCTTATCCAGGTTGGCGGTCTCGGCTTCATGACGATGGCCACCCTGTTCGCGCTTGTGTTCAAACGCAAAATTTCGCTGAAGGACCGGCTGATCCTGCAGGAGGCGATGAACCAGAGCTCGATGGAAGGGATCGTTCGGCTGATCAAAAAGGTGCTGATCTATTCCTTGGTGATCGAAAGCTGCGCCGCTTTGCTGTTCGCCATCCGCTGGGCGTTTGACATGCCGTTGGGGCGCGCCGTGTATTTCGGGATTTTTCACGGGGTCTCGATGTTCAATAATGCCGGCTTCGACTTGTTTGGCGAGTATCGCAGCCTCACCGGCTATGTCGATGATCCGATCGTAAACTTCGTGGCGATGTTCCTGATCGTATCGGGGGGGATCGGCTTTATCGTTCTGTCCGATTTGATCGAGTTCCGCAAACGCCGCAAGCTGTCGCTGCATTCCAAAGTGGTGCTTTCGATGACGTCGGCTTTGATTTTGATCGGCGCGGTCGTGGTTTTTGTATTTGAGTTTACGAATCCGAAATCCTTGGAGCCGCTGAATTGGAGCGGTAAAATATGGAGCTCGTTCTTTCAGTCGGTCACGCCGCGGACGGCAGGGGCCAACACGCTGGATATCGGCACTCTCCGACAAGCGACCCAGTTCTTCATGATCATCCTGATGTTTATCGGGGCATCGCCGAGCTCCACCGGGGGCGGGATCAAGACGACGACCTTTACGATTCTGATCGGGGCGGTAATCTCCATGATTCGGGGGCGGTCGGATCTCGTGCTTTTCCGGTACCGGCTCGTGCAGGAACGGATCTTCAAGGCGGTAACGATTACGATGCTTGCCTTGTTTCTCGTCATTGCGGTGGCAATGATATTGTCCACCACGGAGGATGCAAATTTCCTGAGCATATTATTTGAAACGACCTCCGCTTTCGGTACCGTGGGACTCACGATGGGTTTGACCGGAAAGCTGACGGTTATAGGCAAAATCATTATCAGCTTCACCATGTTTGCCGGACGGCTTGGCCCTCTGACGCTGGCCTATGCGCTTGGGCCGAAGAAGGGTAAAGAATTATATAAACATCCCGAAGGCAAAATGATTATAGGATAAGGGGAAAATGAGATGAAAACACAGCAGTTTGTAGTGATCGGGCTTGGGCGCTTCGGTTCCAGTCTGGCGCTTGAGCTGATGGACCTCGGATACGAGGTTCTGGGAATTGACCGCGACGAGGAAGTGGTCGATGAATGGGAAGACCGGCTGACGCATGCCGTCGTGGCCGATGCGACCGATGAAGAGGTTTTGAAATCGCTGGGCGTGCGAAATTTTGACTGCGGGATCGTCGCGATCGGGGACGATATCCAGATGAGCATCCTTAGCGCCATCCTGCTTAAGGATCTAGGCATCAAGACGGTCGTGGCCAAGGCGATCTCGGTCCTGCACGGGCGGGCCTTGGAGAAGCTTGGCGTTGACCGGGTGATTTTCCCGGAAAGGGATATGGGAATCCGCGTGGCCCATCAGCTCGTAACACCGAATCTGCTGGATTACATCGAACTTTCCAAGGAATACAGCATCGTGGAAATGAACGTGCCGGCTTGCCTGAACGGAAAAAATGTGGGCGAACTCAATCCCCGTACGCGTTTCGGCTGCAGCATCGTGGCGATTCACCGGGAGAACGGCGTCATTATTGCGCCAACGGCGATGGATCATTTGGAGCTTGGCGATATCATGGTCATTATCGGCGCCAAGAAAAATATCGAGGAATTCGAAGCTATCGTTAATGAGTAGTTCAGGCTATTATTATTTTTTTGAATATTGATCTATTGGGCAGTGCGATCCCGCAGTGGAGTGTGACGGACATGGAATCGGCCGCAACGGAAGCGATTCGGCATTTTCTTATTCTCGTTTTATTTGTGATCAGTATAGGTATGGTCTCGGGGAAGTTGGCCTCCTGGCTGAAGCTGCCTGACGTCGCCGTGTTTATCGCGGTGGGGATGCTGCTCGGCCCGGGGCTGAAGCTGATTCATGAATCGAGCGGGTCTTTGATCAATCAGCTTATTTTGACTGTGGGATCCGCATTGATCTTGTTTGACGGCGGGAGAAATTTGAAGCTCGGCGGACTGAAAAAAGTATGGATCACGCTCTCCCTGCTCAGCGTTCCCGGCGTCATCATATCGGTGCTGGCGGTTGGCATCGGCGTTCACTATCTGTTCGGCGTCGACTGGGTGTTTGCATTCCTGGCGGCAGCAGTCATTGCCTCGACCGACCCGGCGTCGATCATACCGGTGTTCAAGCAGGTAAAAATCAAGGAACGCGTCCGGGAAACGGTCGAAAGCGAATCGGCGTTCAACGATGCGACGGGCTCTATTCTTACCTTTGCTTTGTTGGCGGCGGTTGCCGGCGGCGGGGAGCTGAATTTCGCCGTCATGACCTGGGATTTCCTGAAAACCGCGGTCGGCGGGATTTTGATCGGCCTGCTCATCTCGGGCGTTCTCACCTATTTGGCAGGGCATGCGCGGCACGGCATTTTCCGGGAGTATACTACGATCGTTATGCTCGTCTGCGCATTGTCCAGCTATTTGATCGCCGATCTGGCGCATGTCAGCGGATTTATGGCGACTTTTGTGGCCGGGGTGATCTGGGGCAATGCGGAAGCGTTCAACCTTTCTATGGAAGAAAAGCAACTCGAAGTCGGATCGTTTGCGGAAAATACGACGGTCATCATGCGGATGCTGATCTTCGTCCTGCTGGGCAGCCAGGTGAATTTCGGCACGCTCGGGCACTACCTCTGGCAAAGTTTGGGCGCCGTACTCCTGCTGATGTTCGTCGCGCGTCCGCTGACCGTGCTGTTATGCGCTTTGCCGGACCGCAAAGTCAAGTGGAGCTGGCGCGAGCTGCTTTTTATGTGCTGGGTCCGCGAAACCGGCGTCATTCCGGCCGCGCTATCCGGCATGATCGTCGGGATGGGCATCGCCCATGCGGAGATCATCTCCGCGATCACGTTTATGGCGATCGTGCTGACGATCGTCATCCAGGCGAGCACCACCGCATGGGTGGCGCGGAAGCTCGGCCTGGAAGTGGAGAGCGTGGAGGGCGGTTGAGGATTGGAGGCGGGGATGGCTTTTCCGCGGAGTGTGGCAGGTGCCATGGTCCGCTTCTATGCCCGCTTCAGTGGTGTTGAGAGATGTGCCATGGCCCGCTCCCGCGGTGTTGAGAGATGTGCCATGGCCCGCTCCCGCGGTGTTGAGAGATGTGCCATGGCCCGCTCCCGCGGTGTTGCGAGATGTGCCGTGGTCCGCTCCCGAGGTGTTGAGAGATGTGCCATGGCCCGCTCCTGCAGTATTGAGATATATACCGCCGCTTACGGAACTGTGAGACCTTATTCGCCGAAAAAAGGGCGTTTTTGAATGCTAACGGAACTCAGCGACGCTATTGACTATGAATAGCGGAAAATTGACGTCTGTATAGGCGAATAGAGGCAGTGAGTTCCGTTAGGATGCGTATATTGCCCCTTTTTTTCAAAATAAGGTCTCTCAGTTCCGTTATATTCAAAATCGGGATCAGGGGACCGGACGATATTCCGGCTAAACTCCGAATTCTCGCTTGATCCGGGGCAAATCACAATGCTATACTCAAGCAAACGGTCATGAAGCACATGCCGCTTTGATACTTAAATGTATCGAAGCGGCTTTTTTATTTTTAGAGAAGGAGTGGGTTTCATGTTTAATAAAGAATATGAGATGTGGATCCAAAAGCAAATTGAACAGGAAAAAAACCATCGAAGAAGGGAACTGTTACAAAAGGGACTCAGCCATGGAACTGTGGAGTTTTTGCGTTCGATCTGGTATCCCGTTGTTCGTAACTTCGATCATTTGTATCCGGAATGGGAGGTGCGCGATTTCAATAACGGATTCCGCTATCTCGATCTGGCCTTTTTGCCGGGGGATGCCAGGGGAGATATCGAAATTCAGGATTATCGGTCGCATGCCAGAGATTTGGACACTAAACGCTTCAAGGACTTGTGCCGCAGACAAAGTTTGTTGTCGCTCGACGATTGGATCTACTTGCCGGTTGCGTATTTATCGATTCAGGAAGAACCGGAGTTCTGCAAGCAGTTGGTTTTATCGTTCATAGGGAAATGTCTTTCGTTCGACGTGAATGCCCGGTTGAATTTTATGGAGGCGGAAGCGGTAAGATATGCGCGGAGACTTTTGAGGCCATTTACGCCAACCGAGCTCGCGGGCCATCTTCGGGTAACCGATCGTTATGCTCGAAACGTGCTGCATGGTTTGGTGGAGAAGCAACATTTAGTGGTGGCAGGCGGAAACTTGCGGTTTCGTACATATCAGTTGAATGTTGGACATAGCATACGGAACTTGGGTGGATAGGAAGGGGCGAGACAGGACAGAGGCAGAAAAAGAGTAGGGCAGGAGCAAAACAGGGGAGGGCAAAGTAAGCGTAACAGGAGCGGGGCAGCATAGGGGCAAGACAGGAGCAGGGTAGGAGGAGCAGAGCAGGAGTAATTAGGGGGCAAAACAGGGGGAAAGCAGGAGGAAAGCAGGGGGAGCAGGGTAGGAGTAATTAGGGGCAAAATACGGGCAGGAGAGGACAGGGTGGCACAGGGGAGGACAAAGGTAAAACAGGGGCAAGGCAGGGGCAGGAGAGGACAGGGTGGCACAGGGGAGGACAAAGGTAAAACAGGGGCAAGGCAGGGGCAGGAGAGGACAGGGTGGCACAGGGGAGGACAAAGGTAAAACAGGGGCAAGGCAGGGGCAGGAGAGGACAGGGTAGCACAGAGAGGACAAAGGCAAAACAGGGGCAAAGCAGGGTAGAGAAGGGTAGAGGCAGGACAGAGTAAGTCAGAACAGGGGTAAGACAGAAGCAAGACAGAAGCAAGACAGAAGCAAGACAGAAGCAAGACAGAAGCAAGACAGAAGCAAGACAGAAGCAAGACAGAAGCATAACGGGGTTAGGACAAGGTAGGGGAGGCTTACGGAACTGAGAGCCGTTATTCGGCGAAAAATTAGAGTTTATGAGAATTAACGGAACTCAGCGACGTTATTGCCCTCATTTTGCGAAAAATTGCCGGATAATAAGCAAATAACGGCTCTGAGTTCCGTAAGAGTTGGGATATCGCCGAAATTGTGGAAATAAGGTCGCTGACTTCCGTTAGGGTCTGGTGTCGTAGGGTTCGGAAACGAGAATCGGAATCGCCGAACAGGGAGTCCTTGAATCGGAAATCGTTCGTAGAATCAGAAACAGGAACGGAAATTCTAAGGCCATGAAATAGTCCAAAAACATGCCCTGAAACAGGTGCTGAAATCGTAGGACTAGAAATCACCAAATCGATCGCCAGGACCGTCAAATGAGAAACCGGCAAATGAGGTCCGGAAATGGGGGCAATGCCAATGGGTACCCCGTTGGTAGTACATGCGCCATCGCTCTGCTCCCCATCGCTCTCCCCCACCACGCCGGGTCCCCGCAACAGGGAAGCGATTCGCCTTATTGCGACAGCGTCTCCGCCAGGATTTCCCTGATTTCCGTAAACCATTCCCGGGTCTCGCTATTCAGATCCGAACGGTCGGCATACACGAGACAAGTTTCCCGGCGCGTCTGCTCCAGCTCCTTCATGGGAACGGAAACAAGCTCATTGTCGCGCAGCAGCGGCTTGCGCAAATAAGATTTGGGCAGCAAAGCCGCGGCCTTGCAGGTGGGCAGCAGGCGGACGATCGCTTCGAACGAATCGATCTCCATGCGGATGTCGGGAATGATGCCGTAGCGCCCGAACAGGTCGTCGATCAGTTTGCGGTACCAGGTCCCTTTGGAAAAAACGATCATGGAGCGGCCGTTCAAATCCTCCATCCGGGGACGGTTTTTGAGCGCAAGGTCATGGCCGCGGGGGACGATGAGCTCCAAATGATCCTGGAACAAGGGGATGCACCGGAGCCCCGCTTCGCTGATCGAGGAGGCGATGACGCCCACGTCGACTTTCCGGTCACGGACATGGCTGACGATCTCATGGGTTTTCCCGGTGACGAGCTTTAGCTCGATGTCCGGAAATTTGTTCATCAGCGCGGCCACGAGCGGCGGCAGGGTCGTTTGGATCGTAGTCAGACTGGCCCCCAAGGTCACGACGCTGCGTTCCGAGGCCTTGAAGCGGGAGACGGATTGCAGAAAATTTTGGTGCCGCTGCCGCTGTTCCATCGCGTAAATATAAGCCTCCTGGCCGACGCGGGTCAGCTCGAGCCGCTTTCCTTTTCGGGTAAACAGCGAAACTCCCCATTCTTCCTCCAACTTGGCGATTTTCCGCGACAGGGCGGGCTGGGATAGATTCAACAGCTTGGACGCCTTGTTCAGACTGGACTGCTCAACCACCGTCGTAAAGACGAGCAATTCTTCCATCATACGCGATAACCCCTCTTATGCGAAAAAGTTATATCATTTAATAAGTATATTGCAATTCCATTATAAGATAAAAAGGAGTAACATGAAAAGTGACACAAGTTGTTCACATGTTACTTTTGGAACAAGGTAAAAGGACCGCACCATTGTGTCATAGTTCATAGTTTATCCTGCGGTCAACTTTTGTTGAATGATGAAAAATATTGAGGAACGATGGAAAAGGGGAAAGGGGAACAAGACTTATGAAAGGGTTTTATTCCAGAAAACTGCATTCGCTTCTTGGTGTCATTCCGCTCGGCTTTTTTATTCTGGAACATATGCTGACGAATTTCTCCGCGGTGGAAGGCGGAAGCGAAGGGTTCAAGGAAAGCGTGGCATTTCTGAACAGCCTGCCGCTCGTGATCGTTCTTGAGCTGGTCGGAATTTGGCTGCCGCTCTTGTATCACGGCGTTTACGGAATGTGCATCGCATTTCAGGCCAAACCGAACAATACGCGGTTCAAAAATGAGCGCAATTTGCGTTATCTGCTTCAGCGGATTACCGGCGTGATCGTTTTCGCCTTCGTCATCTGGCATTTATGGGAGACGCGGGTGCAAGTCGCACTTGGGAATGTCACCCACGAAGAGCTTGGCGGCGTGATGCACGGCATTGTAACGAATCCGGTCTTCTTTGCTTTGTATGCGATCAGCGTGGTTGCGGCTTCGTTTCACTTCGCGAACGGCTTCTGGTCGTTTCTCGTCAGCTGGGGCATTACGGTCGGTCCGCGCGCGCAGCGGGTATCCTCCTATATTTGCATGACCCTGTTCGTGATCGTATCGGTCATGTTCGTCTGGTCCTTGTTCGCATTCCGCGGCGCGGAATTTGAAGCGGGCGGGACGGCCTTGCGGGACACGCTCCGGGTGTTTATCGGATAAGTAACGTAACTCAAAGAAAGATTAGGCTCACAAAACTAAGCGAACGCTTCCGAAGCAAGTTTTGTTCGAAGTTACTCAAAGAAGCATAAGCTCACAAAACTTTTAGGAGTTGAAATAGAGATGGCTAAACAAAGCGTAATTATCGTCGGCGGCGGGCTCGCGGGGCTGATGGCTACGATCAAGGCGGCGGAAGCCGGCGTACAGGTTCATTTGTTCTCGCTCGTCCCGGTCAAAAGATCCCACTCCGTTTGCGCCCAAGGCGGGATTAACGGAGCTGTAAATACGAAAGGCGAAGGCGACTCCCCTTGGGAGCATTTCGACGACACCGTCTACGGCGGAGACTTCCTGGCGAATCAGCCGCCGGTCAAAGCGATGTGCGAGGCGGCTCCGGGCATTATCCACCTGATGGACCGGATGGGCGTGATGTTCAACCGCACTCCGGAAGGTTTGCTTGATTTCCGCCGTTTCGGCGGTACGAAGCATCACCGGACGGCGTTTGCGGGTGCAACGACGGGGCAGCAGCTGCTCTACGCACTGGATGAACAAGTTCGCCGCTACGAAGCGGAAGGCTTGGTCACGAAATATGAGAACTGGGAATTCCTTTCGGCCGTACTTGACGACGAGGGCGTGTGCCGCGGCATTTGCGCGCAAAACCTGCGTTCGATGGAAATCGTCACGTTTGCGTCGGATGCGGTTATTTTGGCCACCGGCGGACCGGGGATTATTTTCGGAAAAACGACAAACTCCGTCATAAATACGGGTACGGCCGCGAGTGCGGTGTATCAGCAGGGCGTCAATTACGCCAACGGCGAGTTTATTCAAATCCATCCGACCGCGATTCCGGGGGACGACAAGCTTCGTCTGATGTCGGAATCCGCGCGCGGCGAAGGCGGCCGGATCTGGACGTACAAGGACGGTAAACCTTGGTATTTCCTTGAGGAAAAATATCCTGCCTACGGGAACCTTGTGCCGCGGGATATCGCGACCCGGGAAATCTTCCATGTCTGCGTAGATATGAAACTGGGGATTAACGGGGAGAACATGGTTTATCTCGACCTCTCCCATAAAGATCCGAAAGAGCTGGACGTGAAGCTCGGCGGCATTATTGAAATCTATGAGAAATTCATGGGCGACGATCCGCGTAAAATCCCGATGAAAATATTCCCGGCGGTCCATTACTCCATGGGCGGCATGTGGGTCGATTACAATCAGATGACGAACATTCCGGGCCTGTTTGCGGCCGGGGAATGCGAGTATCAATATCATGGCGCGAACCGGCTCGGCGCGAACTCTCTTGTATCGGCCATCTACGGCGGCATGGTGGCTGGGCCGAAAGCGGTGGAATATATCCGCGGCTTGAAAAAGTCGGCTGAAGATCTGAGCCCGGCTATATACGATCGTTACCGTAAAGCGCAGGAAGATAAATACGAGGGCTTGCTGGCCATGAACGGCACGGAAAATCCATACGTTCTCCATAAGGAGCTCGGCGAGTGGATGACGGACAACATGACGGTCGTTCGTTACAACAGCAAGCTGGAAGCGACGATCGGCAAAATCAAGGAATTGAAGCAGCGCTACAAAAATATCAACATCAACGATACGTCGCGCTGGAACAATTCGAGCGTCGCCTTCACCCGCCAGCTGTGGAACATGCTGGAACTGGCCGAAGCGATGACGCTGGGCGCGCTGCTCCGCAACGAAAGCCGCGGGGCGCACTACAAGCCGGATTTCCCGACCCGGAACGACGAGGAGTTTTTGAAGACGACCAAGGCGACGTGGACGCCTGACGGTCCGCAAATCTCTTACGAAGATGTGGACGTCTCTTTGATCCCGCCGCGGATTCGCGATTATTCGAAGGATAAATAGGAGGAGGAGCGACGATGGCAACAGCAGATACGAAACTGACAGCCAAGAAGGTGAAGTTCGTCATTACCCGCCAGGACGACCCGAATTCCGCATCCTATACGGAAGAGTTTGAGCTCGATTACCGCCCGGGAATGAACGTCATCAGCGCGCTGATGGAAATCCAGCGCAATCCGGTCAACCTGAAAGGGGAGCACACCGCGCCGGTATGCTGGGAATCCAACTGTCTCGAGGAAGTATGCGGAGCCTGCTCGATGGTGATCAACGGCAAACCGCGGCAAGCCTGCGCGGCGCTGATCGATAACCTGGAGCAGCCGATTCGGGTCGAGCCGATGCGGACATTCCCGGTCGTGCGCGACCTGGTCATCGACCGCAGCCGGATGTTCAACGCGCTCAAGCGCGTAAAAGCATGGATTCCGATCGACGGCACGTATGATCTTGGCCCCGGTCCGCGGATGGCGGAGAAGAAACGCCAATGGGCGTATGAATTGTCGAAGTGCATGACGTGCGGCGTTTGCCTTGAGGCTTGTCCGAACGTCAATGAGAAGACCGATTTCATCGGTCCCGCAGCCATTTCCCAAGTGCGTCTGTTCAATGCGCACCCGACGGGAGAGATGAATGCCGAGGAACGCCTCGAAGCCTTGATGGAAGAAGGCGGCATCGAAGGATGCGGGAACTCGCAGAACTGCGTCCGTGCATGCCCGAAAGGCATTCCGCTGACCACTTCGATTGCGGAAATGAATAAGGCGACCACCAAGCATATGTTCAAACGTTGGCTGGGTGTATAATAGTTTAATCACAGAGCCGGACCGTTAAGGTCCGGTTTTTTCATTTATAGAACATGGTTTTCTCATGAAGCTTAAAATTTTATGTTGCCGCTTTCAAGACAGTTGTGCTACTATATCCCTGTGATTGAAAACGTTACCGAAAAGGATTCCGACAAGGTTTTCGGAATCGTTACCGAATGAGTGCCGACAGTACCGGAAGCGTATTCATTCACTAAACCATATGAATGAATCAGGGGGAACGTACATGAAAGTAAAGAAGCTATTGGCATTGACGCTGTCTCTAACTTTGTTCGCCGGTTTGGCTGCCGCCTGCGGCAACAAGGAAGAGGGAGGAAAATCGGGTTCGGCTTCCGGCAAAGCGCAGGAAATTTACTTCCTGAACTTTAAACCGGAAATCGCCGAGGTTTACAAAAAGATCGCCAAGGACTATGAGACTGAAACCGGCGTCAAAGTCAAGGTTGAAACCGCGGCGGCGGGTACTTACGAAACTCAATTGAAATCCGAAATCGCCAAGTCCGACGCTCCGACGATTTTCCAAATCAACGGCCCTGTCGGATATCAGAACTGGAAAGATTATAGCCTTGATTTGAAGGACACCAAGCTTTACAGCTACCTGTCCGACCAAAGCTTGGCCGTTAGCGATAACGGCGGCGTTTACGGCATTCCTTACGTCGTGGAAGGTTACGGCATCATCTACAATGACGCAATCATGAAGAAGTACTTTGCCTTGTCCGACAAAGCCGTATCCGTTTCTTCCATGGAGGAAGTAAACAACTTTGACACGCTGAAAGCCGTCGTTGAAGACATGACCGCGAAGAAGGATCAACTGGGCATTGCAGGCGTATTTGCCTCCACATCGCTGGGTGCCGGCGAACAATGGAGATGGCAGACCCACCTGGCCAACATGCCGCTCTATTATGAATTCAAGGATAACAAGGAATTCGATAACACCGTTCTTGCAGGTCTTGCGACGAACGAAGCCGAGTTCAAATACAATCCGAACTTCAAAAACATTTTTGACCTGTACATCAACAACTCCGTGACGAAGAGCACCCTGCTCGGAAGCAAATCCGTAGCCGACTCCATGGCTGAATTTGCGCTCGGCCAAGCGGCAATGGTTCAAAACGGGAACTGGGCATGGTCGCAGATCAACGAAGTCGACGGCAACGTCGTGAAAGCCGAAGATATCAAGTTCCTGCCGATTTACACAGGCGTATCCGGTGAGGAAAACCAAGGTCTTGCCATCGGAACCGAAAACTACTTCGCGATCAACAGCAAGGTGTCGGCCGAGAAGCAGCAAGCTTCGATCGCCTTCCTGGAATGGCTGTTCTCCAGCGAAAAAGGTAAAGCTTACGTGACGAATGAGCTCGGCTTCATCGCTCCGTTCAATACGTTCAACGACAACGAAAAGCCGGCCGATCCGCTCGCCAAAGAAGTGACGAACTGGATGGCCAAGGACGGCATCACCTCCGTGCCGTGGACCTTCGCCGCATTCCCGAGCGAGGAGTTCAAGAACCAGTTCGGGGACGCGCTCCTTCAATACGCTCAAGGCAACAAAACTTGGGATGAAGTCGTAACGATTTTCAAGGATGCCTGGAAAACGGAAAAAGCCAAGTAATCCACAGCAGCTTCAAACCTGTGCCGCGGTTACGCCGCTTCGGTGTAATCGCGGCGCGGTTTTTATGACCGGTGAGTGACTGTTCTTGTGTACTCACTATTTTTTAATCCTTGGGTAAGGAGAAGAGATTATGCAAAAGTCGATACAAAAATACTTCGCCCTCTTTGCATTGCCGACGATACTGGCTTTTACGCTGATTTTCATAATACCGTTCATACTTGGCGTATACTTGTCCTTTACGGAATTTACGACAGTGACCGATGCGAAATGGGTTGGCATCAGCAATTATGTTAAAGCGTTCTCTAACCAGGATTTTCTCAATGCACTATGGTTTACCGTCAAATTTACGGTGGTATCCGTCATTACCATCAACGTGTTTGCATTCCTTTTTGCGCTGATGCTAACGCGAGGCAAAAAAGGAACCAATCTGTTCAGAACGATCTTTTTTATGCCGAACCTGATCGGCGGGATCGTGCTGGGCTATATCTGGCAGCTGATTATTAACGGCGTGCTGATCAAATTCGACGTCACGTTGACTTCCAGCGCCAATTACGGCTTCTGGGGTCTCATCATACTTATGAATTGGCAATTAATCGGGTACATGATGATCATTTATATCGCGGGCATTCAAAACGTCTCCAAGGACGTGATCGAAGCCGCCAAAATCGACGGATGTACCCGTTTCGGTATATTGCGAAATGTAACGATTCCGCTTGTGATGCCTTCCATCACGATTTGCTTGTTTCTGACCTTGTCTAACTCATTCAAGCTGTTCGACCAGAACCTGGCGCTTACCGCCGGTGCGCCTTCCAAAGAAACGTCGATGCTCGCGCTCGATATTTTTAACACGTTTTACGGCAGCGTCGGTTGGGAAGGTGTCGGTCAGGCCAAAGCGGTGGTATTCTTTGTCCTGGTTGCATTGATCGCATTGATTCAGCTTATGGCGACAAGAAGCAAGGAGGTTGAGAACTGATGCAAAAAACGCGGGGAAGAGATATCGGTTTATTTTTCATATTACTTATTCTCGCCGTGCTGTTCATCGCTCCGATCCTCATTGTGCTGATGAACTCCTTCAAAGGAAAGTTCTTCATCAGCGATACTCCGTTCAAGTTTCCTGACGCTCAAACCTTTATCGGGCTCAAAAACTATACGGGCGGCGTATCGAAAATCGGATTTTTCAATGCGTTCGGCAATTCCTTGTTTATCACCGTGTGTTCCGTCGCTGTCATCGTCCTGCTGACCGCCATGACGGCCTGGTACATTACCCGGGTGAAAACGAAGTTTACGAAAGCGCTCTACTTTGTTTTTGTGTTCTCGATGATCGTCCCCTTCCAAATGGTCATGTTCACGATGACGAAGGTCGCCAACACGCTGCATATCGACAATTTGTTCGGGATTATTTTCATTTACTTGGGATTCGGCGCGGGGCTGTCGGTCTTTTTGTTCAGCGGCTTCGTGAAGTCGATTCCGCTTGAAATCGAAGAGGCGGACTTGATCGATGGCTGCACCCCGGTGCAATCGTTCTTTAAGGTCGTATTGCCGATTTTGAAGCCGATTGCGATTACCGTGGCGATCCTGAACGTGATGTGGATCTGGAACGACTATCTGCTTCCGCTCCTGGTCATCGGCAGTGAGCACAAAACGATCCCGATCGCGATCCAATACTTGAAGGGCGGTTACGGGTCGATCGATATGGGGGCCATGATGGCGATGCTCGTACTGGCCATTTTGCCGATCATTATTTTTTACCTGTTCTGCCAAAAATACATTATTGAAGGCGTCGTGGCAGGGGCCGTAAAAGGGTAACGTTAGATCACGGAGGTTCGCAAACAAACGTTGTCGATTGATGCCGGTCTTGTTTTCATGATCTTAAATTGCTATATTTTCTAATAGAATGTGAGAATACGATGTAAGGGAAGATCAGGAAATGGCTTCAATTACAATTGTGGATATTGCGAAAATGTGCGGTGTGGGCGTAACGACCGTTTCCCGGGCGATCAATAATCATCCCGATATCAGCGAAGAAACCAAGGCGATGATTATGCAGGTCATCAAGGAGAATCATTATGTGCCGAACAACAGCGCCAGAAATTTGAAGCGTTCCGCTTCCAAAACGATCGCGGTCCTGATCAAAGGGATCACGAACCCGTTTTTTAACCGGATGATTCAGGTTTTCGAGAAAGAGATTCAACGGAAGAAGTATTCCTTCATCCTGCAGCGGGTCGATGAGAAGCAGGATGAAATTGAAGTCGCGATAGAATTGGAAAAGGAAAAACGCCTGAAAGGGATCGTATTCCTGGGAGGGTACTTCTCGCATGCCAAGGAGAAGCTGGATCAGCTTACCGTCCCGTTTGTCCTCAGTACCATCGGGATGACCCCGGATTATGAGCCTCACGAGTATTCCTCCGTATCCGTCGATGACTTTAAAGAAAGCTACAAGATGGTGGATTACTTATGCAAACAAGGCCACCGGGACATCGCGATCGTGACGGCGTCCATGGATGACGTCAGTATCGGGAAGCTGAGATACGAAGGCTACAAGCAGGCTTTGAAAGACAACGGCCTGACGTTAAATCCGAGTCTGGTCCGCTGCATGAAAGAGGATATCGAAAGCTATTCGATGGAAAACGGCTATGTGGTCACCAAGGAACTGCTCGAGTCGGGCGAATCGTTCTCCGCTTTGTTCGCCGTTTCCGACAGCTTGGCTGTAGGCGCTTGCAAAGCGATCTTTGAAAGCGGTAAATCGGTGCCGGGGGATTATTCCGTGGCCGGTTTTGACGGACTGGACATCGCTTATTATTATCATCCCTCGATCACGACGATCCGGCAGCCGGTGGAGGAAATTGCGGAGGAGACGATTAAAGTATTGTTTGATTTGATCAACAAAAAGACGACCCATACGCATAAAACCTTCCCGGCGGAGCTGATGATCCGGGAATCCACCGGCCGGAAATAAACAGGAACCCCGTTCGCATCTTCAGGATGCGGACGGGGTTCTTTTTGGCATTAAAGCAGGAATGAGCCTGCGATGCCGCCGATGACGCCGATCACGACCACGGAGGCAAAGACGAACATCAGCGCCTTTCGCGGGAAGGCCCGGGCGACCATGAGCATGGACGGTAGGCTGATGGTCGGCAGCGTAAGGAGCAGGGCGGCTGCCGGACCGGCCCCGAGTCCCATCGCGACAAAGGACTGGATAATCGGAATTTCCGCGGCCGTCGGGATGACGAACAGCGTTCCGACAATCGCGAAGACGATGATGGCGAGGATGCCGCTCTTCAGGCCGACCGGGAACAGCGTATGCTGAAATGCGCCGAGCAGCAGGACGGCAATGACATAGGCCGGAATGACATTTAGCATCATGATGCCAAGGCTTTTCAACCAGCGAATCAAAAACGGCCGCTGCTCCTCCACGGCATCCTGAGGCGCCGGTTCGGGGATC
This sequence comes from Paenibacillus salivarius, assembly GCF_051307165.1. NCBI lineage: Bacteria > Bacillati > Bacillota > Bacilli > Caryophanales > Paenibacillaceae > Paenibacillus > Paenibacillus salivarius. The sequence continues at coordinate 4,504,580 of NZ_CP195592.1, read as the reverse complement.
GCCGAAGGGTTCGCGTCTTTCGCGAACCGGTTCGCGAAATAGCTGATCCCGAACGTCAAAATCAATCCGAAAACGATTCGGAGCAAGGCGAATTTCCATGACAGCACGAATGTCATGAAGATCAGCGTGGCGGGATTCAGCACCGGATTGCCGATCCAGAAGGCGAGGCTGGCGCCGACCGAGACGTTTTTGCGGCGAAGACCGCAGGCGACGGGCGCGGCGCAGCAGGAGCACATCATGCCGGGCAGCGAAGCTACGCCGCCGAGAACGGTGCTTTTAAAATTGGCTTTCCCCAGCGTCCTGGCGAGCCACTCGGATGGCAGCAGGACCTGGACCAGGGAGCCCAAAAGAATGCCCAGTACGGCAGCCTTCCAAACGGATTTGAAATAGGCAGCCGCATAATCGAGCGCCGAGCTCCAGGAAGGGGCCGCGGACGCTTCCGAGCCGAGGATGGAAGAGCCGATCGTATGGCTTGTCGCCGCACGGAGCGCTTTTTCGTAATAAGGCCACCATTTAACATAACTTAAGCCGGCGATGGCAATGATGAGAAACAAGGCGGCATAAAGAATTATTTTCCCTTTGCCGGGGGTTCGTGGATTGAAAGTGCGATGGTTCGTTGATGTTGACATTCGTTTTCCTCCACATCTATTTTGGACGCAAATACTAGTATAACACAGCCGGGAAACGCCAGAGCCATGGAAGTTGCCTCTCCCTGGCGATTGGAGTACGATTTAAAGTGGAGTTTGTCCTGTTATGAATTCATATGTATTTACACGGAAGGATTGTGATTAAGATATGGCAGCATCAGAACCAGTTAAATTGACGTCGCTATCGAGCAAAGGGGGCTGCGGCTGTAAAATCGGGCCTGCGGATTTAACGCAAGTGCTCCGCAATTTGCCGAAATCGGAGCCGAATCCGGATCTGCTGGTCGGTCTCGATACGAGCGACGACGCCGGCGTGTACCGGTTATCGGACGAGATGGCCTTGGTGCAGACGGTGGACTTTTTTACGCCGATTGTGGATGATCCTTACTCCTTCGGCCAGATCGCCGCGGCGAATGCGATCAGCGACATTTACGCGATGGGCGGCAAGCCGCTTACCGTCCTTAATATCGTAGCTTTTCCGATTTCCACCTTGGATAAAAGCATTCTTGCCGACATTTTGCGCGGTGCCGCGGACAAAGTGAGAGAAGCCGGAGCAACGCTCGTGGGAGGCCATTCCATCGACGATAAGGAACCGAAATTCGGACTCGCGGTGACCGGACTGGTGCATCCGGACAAAGTCAGAACGAACGCCGGGGCCAAAGCGGGAGATAAATTGATTTTGACCAAGCCGATCGGGGTAGGCATCATGACGACATCGATCAAAAAGAACGCGCTGACCCCGGAAGAAACCGAGCGGGTGACCCGCGTCATGTCGACTTTGAATAAAACGGCGGCGGAAACGATGGAAGCTTACGAAGTCCATGCCTGCACGGATGTTACGGGCTTCGGCTTGATGGGACATGCCCTGGAAATGGCGAAAGGCAGCGGCAGCGGCATCCGCATTAAAAGCGGCGATGTTCCGGTCCTGCCGCGCGTACGCGAACTGGCCGAGCAGGGCTTCGTTCCTGGAGGGACGAAGAACAATTTCGCGCATGTGGAAGGCGATATCGATTTCCCGGCGGATCTGGATCAGATCGGACGCTGGATTTTGTGCGATGCGGTGACCTCGGGCGGCCTGCTTATCGCCGTGGATCCTTCGCAAGCGGAAGATTTGCTTGCCGCGCTCGTTAAAGCCGGCGTCGAGGCGAGCTTGATCGGCGAAGTGACGGAGAAGCATCCGGGACGCATCGTCGTAGAATAAGGAGCGCAAACATCATGATACACGACATCACTGTTGAGGAATTAACGGAACAACGTCAAAAAGGAGAAATGACCGTCATCGATGTCCGCTCTCCGTCCGAGTACGCCTTGTCCACCATACCGGGGAGCATCAACATCCCGCTTTTTGACGATCAGGAACGGGCGGAAATCGGGACCCTGTACAAACAGGTCAGCGTCGATGCGGCCAAGGAACGGGGGCTTGAAGTGGTATCGGCCAAGCTTCCCGCTTTTATCAGGCAATTTGCGGCAATCGAGGGAAAAAAGGCGGTCTTCTGCTGGCGCGGCGGCATGCGCAGCAAAACGACGGCAACGCTGCTGTCCCTGATGAACATCCATGCGTACCGGTTGTCCGGAGGCTATCGGGCTTACCGGCAATGGGTCGTGGCCATGCTGGAGGACATGCCGTTCAATCCGTCTTTTTATGTGATACACGGCAATACGGGGAACGGAAAAACGCTTCTTCTCCGGAAACTGAAAGAGAAGGGGTATCCCGTTCTGGATTTGGAAGCGATGGCCGGACACCGGGGATCGGTTTTTGGCGGGATCGGCCTGGACGCCCATAATCAAAAAACGTTCGATGCCTTGTTGCTGGAGGAAATGCTGCGTTACAAGGATGCACCCTACGTGCTCCTCGAGGCCGAGAGCAAACGGATCGGAAAGGTCGTCATTCCCGACCTGGTCATGAGCAAAAAGGAGCAGGGAACGCATATCCGAATCGAGCTTCCGATTGAGGCCAGGGTGCAAACCATTCTGGAAGATTACAGACCGGAGGAACACCCGGAGGCCTGCATGCGCGCATTCCGGAAGATCGAGTCCCGCATCCACCGGCCGATCGCCGCGGAAATCGGGGAATGCCTGCAGGAAGGGAAATACGACAGGGCTGTCGAGCTGTTGTTGGTCTATTACTACGATCCGCGTTATTCCTATACGGAGGACCAGTACGAAGACGCCGAATTTATCACCGTAACGGCGAATTCCGTGGATGAAGCCATTCTGCAAGTTGAAAAATATCTGAATTAATCATGGAAGCCCGGTTTGATGACCGGGTTTCTTTTTTGTTTGCCTTGAGGATATTTCTGGATATTGCGCGGGATACGTACTAAAATGGAAGAGAATATCCAATGGGAGAGGTTGGGATGTTGTGAGTCAAAAAAGAAGATTAAGCAAAGCTCGAGGGTTTGCGAAGGTGGCGTGCACCGGTCTGGTAGCGTTTTCCGTCCTGTTGCCTTCGGGGCTGGCAGGTGCGCAAACTAGTGCCGCAACGGATACCGCAGCGCCGGCAACGTCGAACGCCTCGTCCAAGAATGTGAAGGCCGACCCTGCGAAGGCGAAAATCACCAAGGAACAGGCTGTCGCCAAGGTGAAGGAACTGTTTCCGGCCCTGAAAGATGCCGTGGCTCAAAACGTGAAGCTGGGCGTGGACAATACGTATCCCGCGCCGTCAAATCAAATGGTATGGAATATCGAGTGGGAATATCAGACGGGAAATACGACTTACGGCTTTAGTTCATTGGTGGATGCGATCAACGGGGACTTGATCAATACATACCTCCATATGTCCAATGACGAGGACGGTTCCTATTACCCGCCCAAACTGACAAGGGAACAGGCTCAAGAAGTCGCCAAAGCTTTTATCGCTAAGGCGGCCCCTTCCATAACGCTGGCGCAATTGGAGGAGCGGGACACCACCGGCTGGTACATGGACGGTTCGGCGTTATTCGGTCCGATCCAATACAGCTTTTATTTTCAACCGCTGCATAACGGAATTCCTTCGCCGGAATATGTATCCGTCACGGTCGATGGTAACGGAAACACGATCTCTTTTTCCAAGTCCTATGAGATCATGGATTACCCCGACGGAACGGCGGTTGTCACGCAGGCCGCGGCCGAGCAAGCTTTTAAGGACGGCTTGGAGATCGAACTCAGATATATACCGGTCGAACGGTCGGGAAAAGTACAGGAATGGATTTTGGCATGGCAAACGAAGGATGAAACCGCGTATCCGATCGATGCCGTGTCCGGTAAACGGCTGAATTATGAGGGCAAGGTTCTTGTGGAAAGCCCGATAACGTACGTAGATGTGCCGGCCTCCAAAAACGCGTTTAAACCAAGAACCTCCGGTGATGAAATGACTGCCGATGAAGCGGCTGAAACCGTTAAGAAAGTGGCGGCGATTCCGGAAGGGCGCACGCAGTTCCATTCCTCGTATAGTAAAGACTACAGCGACCCGGATCGTAAAACGTGGCAGTTGACTTGGGAGGATGAAGACAGTATGTCTCGCGTAGGGTCAGGGGGAATGATCTTTCCTTCCCGGACATCGGCCACGGTAGATGCACTGAGCGGGCAGATTCTCGAATACCGGCTTGAGGAATTTAACGGAAATGAAGAACAGGCCGGAGTCAAGCCTCCGAAGGGAGCCGTGAAGCTGAAGGACGCCGCCGCCAGACAGAGAGCGTTTGAGCTCGTCAATCTGCTGGTCCCGAACGCCGCCCAAGACTATAAGCTGGACGAACGGGTTGGCGAAACCCATAAGAATGAGGACGAAAACGGCTACGATTATCAATTTACCCGGATGTTGAACGGATTGCCCGTCAATAATCTTGGGATATCCTTGGGGCTGGATGCCTACGGCAATCTCGAGTATTTCAGTGTTGGCCGTGCGGCTGGCCTCGATAAACTCCAACTTTCGCCGAGTGCGGCCAAGGTATCGAAGGAAGAGGGGCTGAAGGCTTATCAGGATTTCTATAAACTGAAATTGCAATACTCCAGCTATGGCGGGCATTACAATATGAATAATTCCTATGTGGATTCCGTGATCAAACTGGTTTACAGCCCGGAAGCCAAAGATCCGATGACCTCAGGTCAGGTGCTTGACGCGGTGAGCGGCGAATGGAAAAGTGTCTATCGATACGGGGGCCTCGACTCCGTCACATCCGTTCCTGCCGACGTCAAAGGACATGCGGCCGAGAAGGAGCTTACCGCTTTGCTGCAGCATGGAGTGATCACCCCTGACGAACAGGGAAGCGTCAAACCGGATGAGCAGATCACGCTGGGGGATTGGCTGGGCATGATTGCCGGAGCGGTAACTCCATATTACGAAAGTTATTCTTATTACGGAGTGAACGAACAGCAAGCGATCGCGGGCGTCAAGCCGGACAGTCCGTATTACAGTGCGGTGAATTATGCGGCGGAACGCCAGTGGATTAACCGGAGCACGGAACTTAAGGTTGATGCCAAATTGACGCGTGAACAATTCGCCGTATCGCTGGCGTCCATTTTGAAATACAACAAGCTCGCGCAATTTTTGACGAACGACGAGTCCTTGAACCAGTTCGGCGACAAAGAGTCGATTACGCGAAAAGGCGAAGTGGCGCTCAATATTAAGCTGGGCCTGCTACAAGGGCAAAACGGCAAGTTTAACCCGCAGGGCGCAGTAACGAAGGCGGATGCCGCCGTCGTTCTGATGCAGCTTGTGAAGCTGCAGGGCAAAACGGATCAGGCGATCGGCCAATATTAATATGATGGCAATCAAGGGCTGTCCCCGAGCCGTTTTTTACTGCGGAGGGACAGCCGCTTGTTTGCCGGATTGCTGTTTGCTCGTGTTGCCCACTTAGTTGCTGTAATAGCTCACATTGCCTAAATTGGCTGTGCCGCATGCCGCCATTGTCACACACATGGATAAAGTAGCTATATCGTTCTAAGTTGCTCATATTGCTCATGTCGTTCACGTTGCCCACTGTCGCTCACGTTGCTCATGTCACTTAAGTTGCCCATGTTGCTGATATCATTCAAGTCGCTATATGCCTAGTACGGTGCCTACATTACTTGACCGGCCCTTGTTGCCGTCAGCACCGCCATCTTGTTGGCCAGTATCGCCTTCGTTGGAAAATATCCAACGGAACAGCTGCCAAGCAGGCAATTTTATCGGCTTCATTGGATTTTATCCAACGAAATAGGCATCAAGCGGGAGAATTACCGCTGTTTTTCATAAAATGATTGGATTTTTTCCAATGAAGTGGCTCATTTGGTCAAGTTGAAGAGCCGCCCGTTGGAAAAATTCCAACGAAGGGAACCTGCAATGAGACATTTTTGCAAATTAAACCTCATATGTGCGCTGTATGCATGTATTTTCGTCATGATCTCGGAGTACTTGATGAATGCTTATGGGATCTATGAAGCTACCGGTTCGGGCGAAGGATCGGGAGAACGAATCATCAAAACCCTTTTGTGGGGTGCCGTCTGCATCCTTTCGGTTGCCTGCGTAATCCTTGTTCATGTATGGATGAAAAATAGACCCTCCGTCTTCTGGGCGGCACTGCTTTGGTTCCCGTACGCCCTCTTGCTCATTTGGTTGATCGGACATTTGGGACCTGAGCGTCACCCGGCTGACAGCGGCAATTATGCCGCCGGTTTGATCATTCTGCTTATGGCCGTAGGGTACCCTTTTTTTGTCGGATTGGCGACCCTGATCGGCTTTGCCTGGCCTTCGAGGATTCGCTCTTCGGACGCAAAAGTTCCTAAGCAAACGCCATAGCTGAACGCGCAGGATCTATACAGTGCCTTACATGTAAGCAGCATCATCCACGGTAAATTGCTTGAACAGTTTCATCCCCACTGTTTGAGCAATGTTGTGATAGAATACGGGGCGGGAGCGGCAAGCGGCATCTGGGCGGGTTATGGTGGCAAACGTCCGAACTGGAAGTGGACAGCCGGAAACATTAGAATAGAGGCGAGAGGAGACGAGAACGACATGAATATCGATTTGACCGGAAAAATAGCGCTGATCACCGGAGCCACGGGGCAACTCGGCCGGGTGATGGCAAGAACGCTCGCTCAGTGCGGAGCGAAGATTGCGATTCACTATGCGAACAATGAATCGAAGGCCCGGGAGCTTTTGGAGGAGATTTCGGAAGCCGGCGGACAAGCTGTTATCGTCCGTGCGGATATTACCAAGGAAGCGGAAATTCAGGCGATGAAAAATAAAATCAAGTCGGAACTCGGCGATCCCGACATCGTCGTTGCGAACGCGGTCGTCCAATATGCCTGGACTTCCGTGCTGGAGCAATCGCCGGAGGATTACGTAAGCCAGTTCGAGTCCTGCGTCCTGCAGAGCGTATACCTGGCGAAAGCTTTTATCCCGGCCATGATCGAAAAGGGCGGCGGACGATTGATCGGCATCAATACCGAATGCGCCATGCAGAACTTCCCCGGACAATCCGCCTATACGGCCGGCAAACGCGGGATGGACGGCGTGTACCGGGTACTGGCCAAAGAGGTCGGACCGCATCAAATTACGGTGAACCAGGTGGCGCCGGGCTGGACCATCAGCGAAAAAGACTACGGCGTGGCCGATCTGAACGATGCCTCCTATGTGGAACAGGTGCCGCTGAAACGCAGAGGAAAGGACCAGGATATCGCCAATGCGGTCGCTTTCCTGGCATCGGATTTGGCCGGCTTCATTACAGGTGCCTATATCCCGGTCAATGGCGGGAACGTCATGCCGGCTATTTGACGGACAAACAACAAAAAAAAGAGCATTGCCTGGGCACATTCTTCCAGCAATGCTCTTTTTTTGTTTAGTTCACGAGCTCTTCGCGTAATTTATCCAGAGAGTTCGAAGGCTTGTAGTTGTTTTTGGCGGTAGCTTCCATGAATTGCTTCAGTTTCCCAAGCAGCGGGCTGGAGTCGATATCCGCCTTTTCGAGCACTGAAGTATACGCCTCCTTGGCTTCGGGCTCCATCATGCCGTTGTCATAATCGAACAGCGGCGTATTGTTGCCTCCGTAGAAGACCGCCAACTTATAATACCCCAGCAGGGTTTGCGCTTCCTTGATCCGCTTCGAATCGGGATACCGCACGGTAAAGGCTTCGGCCGCGAGAGCGCGCTCCAACAATTCATCCCATCCGATCGACAAGGCCGCGTCACTCATAAACCGGTCATCCGATTCTTTGGCTTTCAGCTGTATATAAGCGGCGACTTCTTCTGTTGCCTTGTCGGCATATTTAGCCGTTACCCTGTAATCCGGATCAGGTGAAAACATGCCCTCCCTCGTATCCACGAGATATCCGGAATCACGGGTTTCCGTGAGCAGTGCCTTCATCTTTTCATCGCTCGCCTTGCCGATCACTTCATCGAGAGTTTCATCGTAATTATAGATTTCCGCAAGCCTCTCCTGCGTATCTCCTTCATAAAACCGGTCCACGAGACCGCCAAGCTCCTTGATCTGCGTATCTTCCAAAGCAAGCAGCATGTCGGACACCTGTTCCTTGGACAAGCTGCCGATATGTTCGTCGAGGAAATCGAAGGCTTCCGGAAGCTTGCCTCCTTCCGCCAGCAAGGCGTTAAACTCAGTCACCAGCCGGGCGGAATCCGTATTTTCCGGTGCATTTCCGTCCTGCGGGTTTAGCTCATTTTGATTTTGATTTATTCCATTTTCTTGATTTGAGGGTTGACCTGTTTGTGCGGGTTCGGCATGGTTCGTGCATGCGCCAAGCGTCAAAGCGGCGGCAAGCGTGAAAGCCACGGCCAGTCTTCGCCTGTAAAGGGACGTCATTGAACGATTCCTCCTTTATGTCGGTCCATTCCTATCCGTATTTTTTAACGTCTGCGGGAAGAGAAATGTTGCAATGATGATACACAATTAATAATTGGTGACACAGAAGGGTAATTGCTCTATAATCAAAAGGAAAACGACCACTAAAACAGGTTTGTTAAATTATTAATACAATTAGCATGGTGCAAACCGGATGGGGGGGAGGCCTTTGATTTCTCTTCAAGACGTAAGTAAAAGCTACGCATCCCGCGAGGGGGGCTTTACCGCGGTGCACCCTTTGACTCTTACGATCGAAGAGGGAGCGGTGCATGGGATTATCGGTCCCAGCGGGGCAGGAAAATCGACGCTGCTGCGAATGATGAACTTGCTGGAGATACCCGATCGGGGCAGCGTGACGATCGACGGGCAGGATTTGCTTCGGCTTCCGGAGGGTCAGCTGCGGCTGGCCAGGCGGAAAATCGGCATGGTGTTTCAGCAATTTCACTTGCTTCATAACCGGACCGTGAGCGGCAATGTCGCCGTTCCGCTGGAGCTCGCCGGCATGCCGAAAAAGCAGCAAAAGGAACGGGTTCGGGAATGCCTTCGATTTGTCGGATTGGAGGATAAGGCGAAGGAGTACCCGGCCCGGCTCAGCGGCGGACAGAAACAGCGGGTCGCGATCGCCCGTGCGCTTGCCCACAAGCCATCGGTGCTGCTCTGCGACGAGCCCACCTCTTCGCTCGATCCGGCCACGACGTCGGAAGTGCTGGGGGTTTTGAGGCATATCAATGAAGCGCTTGGGGTCACGATCGTGATCGTAACTCACGAGATGGACGTGGTGAAGGCGATTTGCCGGGAGGTGTCCGTTATGGAGCAGGGCCGTCTGACGGACCGCTTCAAGCTGGAAAAGCGGGCGGAGCAGACCGAATTCCGCAGGCCGCCGTCATACCGGGAAATGCTGCTGGGGAAAGCGGGGCAGGCCGATGTTTGATTTTTCCGTCATGCTCGATAAATTCATCCAGTATTGGCCGCAGATTGCCGACGCGATCGGGGAGACCTTCCTGATGGTCGGCATCTCGGTCGCAGCGGCGCTGTTGCTGGGCCTCCCGCTGGGGACGATGCTGTTTCTGACCGCGAAGGGCCAGCTCTACGAAAACCGGACATGGTCCGCGATACTCGGCGGTTTTGTCAATGTGGTGCGGTCATTTCCTTTTTTGCTGCTGGTCGTGTTCCTTATTCCTTTCACCCGGTTTTTGATCGGAACGGCGATCGGCACGCTTGCCGCTTCGGTTCCGCTTGGAATCGTGGCCATCGCGATTTATGCCAGACAAGTGGAGCAATCCCTGCTGGAAGTGCCGAAAGGTGTGGTGGAAGCGGCCCGTTCGATGGGAGCTTCGAGGCTAGCGATCATCCGCAAATTTTTGTATGTCGAAGCTCGCTCCGGTTTGGTGCTTGGACTGACGACCTCGACGATCAGCTTTATTTCGTATTCCACCGTCATGGGTGTCGTGGGCGGAGGAGGGGTCGGCGATTTTGCGATCCGTTACGGCTATCAGCGGTTTGAAACGGAACTAATGGCGGCCGTCATCGTGCTCATGATTATTTTGGTGCAGCTGGTTCAATACACCGGAAGCAGGATCGCGAGATGGCTGGACCGGCGGTGAAGAAAATTCTGGAGAAACATCAGCATGTTAGAAAGAGAGTAAACCGAAAATATTGGAGGGTGTTTGAGATGAAAAAAAGTTGGATGTTTGGACTGCTTGCCTTGGTGCTTGCGATTGTCGTAGCGGGATGCGGCAACGGAAACGGAAGCGGCAATAGCAAAGGTAACGGTAATGCACCGGGAGAAAATACCGCGAATCAGGGGGATAACCCCGCCGCCAAAAACGAAGAAGTAACGTTGAAGGTCGCGACACTGATTCCGCCGATGACGGACATCTTGGAGATCGTGAAGCCGATTCTCAAAGAAGAAGGCATCAACCTGGAACTCGTCGTGCTGTCGGATAATGTCCAGCCGAATGACGCGCTGGCGAACAAGGAAGTGGATGCGAACTTTTTCCAGCACATTCCTTACATGAACCAGTATAATGAAAGCACGGGCAGCAAGCTCGTCGGCATTCAGCCGGTCTACCACGCGGTATACGGCGCGTATTCCAAGCGTTACAAATCAATGGAGGAATTGCCGGAAGGGGCGACGATCGCGATCGCCAATGATCCTACGAACACCGGGCGCTCGCTTGTCATGCTGGAGAAGGCCGGCGTGATTAAGCTGAAGGAAGGCGTAGGAATCAATGCGACCGTGGCCGATATTACCGAGAACAAAAAGAATTACAAGTTCGAAGAAGTCGATTTGCTGATGCTGGCCCGGATGCTCGATGATGCCGATCTGGTTTTGATGACCCCGGCCTATGCCAGCCCGCTTGGATTGACGCCGAAGAAAGACGCGCTGCTGACGGAAACGACCGAATCCGCATTTGCTATCACGCTGGTGGCCCGCGAGGACAACAAGGATTCCGAACCGATCCGTAAGCTGGCAGAGGCTATTTCGGGTCCTGAAGTGAAGGCATTTTTGGAGAAGGATTACAGCGAGATCGCCATTCCGGCTTTTGAATAATCCACTATCAAAAAATTAGTAGGTTACAAAACGAATATTTTTATGTATAATGGTTGTAAATTAGATTGATTTTCATAAAATAAATCATAGGTTGTTTTCATTGTGACGTATGTTACAGAATTGGCTTTCTGGGCGTACTAATATGAAATCAACCCATGCAACACCACACTAAATAAAATGAATATGGATCTTCGGGGTAAGGTGAAATTCCTGACCGGCGGTGATAGTCATCCGAAAGGATGCTTCAGCCCGCGACTCGCTGTTTTCGATATGGAAGACGGCGACTGATCTGGTGCAATTCCAGGGCCGACGGTAAAGTCCGGATGGGAGAAGATCAATAAGTAAGCATGCGGCAGAAAATTGCTTTGACGCAAGCTTATTTGATCAGCCCCTGTTTACATTGACATCCGTCAATGACAGGGGTTTTCTGCGTAGACCCCATATTCAAGAAGGAGTCAAGGAATATGGAAAATGCATCAAGTGTCAGAGTTCAGGTAAATTCTTCGCTGCCGTTGTCGAAGGCCCGCCCCAAGAGCGGCTTTTGGCTGGTCGTTTTGGGAGCCGCGCTTTGGGGCGTGGATCCGCTGTTCCGTCTTATTTTGCTTAAATCGATTACGTCCGCTCAGCTCGTACTGTTGGAGCATATCCTCATTGCCTTGTGCGTAGCCCCGATTCTATGGAAAAACCGTGCCGAGCTTAAAGGGATCGGCTGGAAACAGGGGGGCGCCTTGCTCTTTATCTCCTGGGGGGGCTCCGCGATCGCGACGATTTTGTTCACGCTCGGGCTGGCGCATGGGAATGCGAACGCCGTGCTGCTGCTGCAAAAGCTCCAGCCTTTGTTCGCGATCATATTGGCGCGCTTTTTGCTGAAAGAGTCGCTGCCGCGCCATTTTTCGGCGCTCTTCATCGTTGCGCTGGCAGGGACCTACCTGCTGACCTTCGGTTTTGATATCCCCTTCGGGCACTGGAATGATTTTGTTCAGGTAGGAAGCTTGTTGTCGCTCGGGGCGGCCGCGCTTTGGGGCGGGTCGACCGTAATGGGACGCCTGATGGTAGGCCAGATGAAGTACGAGACGGTCACCTCGCTCCGGTTTATTTTAGCCCTGCCGCTGCTTCTCGCCATCACTTGGAATGAAGGAGCCGCTTGGCATCTGCCCGGGGACGGAGCCGGAATCGCCGCCTTCTCCTTGAACTTGGTGGGGCAGGCGCTGCTGCCGGGACTGCTTAGCCTGCTTGTCTATTATAAAGGGCTGACCACCACGAAAGCGTCTGTGGCAACGCTGGCCGAGCTCAGCTTCCCGATGGTGGGCGTGCTGATCAACTGGATCGCGTTCCAGCAGGTGGTTACGTTGGCCCAAGCGTTCGGTTTTATCCTGATTTGGGCGACGCTATTCGTGATTTCGAGACAGGATAATGCAAAAACCGCTTAAAATAGATATAAAAATTAGAGGATTTTCGATCTCCATTGTCGGAAATCCTCTTTTTGTTTATACTTAAAATTTGGAAGATGGATTCGATCTATAGAATGGATGATCCGCATATATGTTGTTTAATCTCGATATGAATACCGTATATATATTGCTGGCGCTGGGCCATCTTTTTACCGTGATCCTTGTAACCGCCTACAGAAATGGACTTCCTCGGGATCGGGCCGTGAATGCTTTTTACGCGGCAAAATGGTTTCAAGCGTTGACCTGGGCGATCATGGCGTTTGACTGGAAAGCCATGCCTTTTCTGGCTGCCGCGAATTCGATTTATTTGCTCGGTACCGCCTTGGAAACGATGGCGCTGCTGAGAGTGGCCGGCGGATACAGCCGAAGGTACGGCAAAGCTTATTTTTTCCTCATTGTTACCTCTATTTTCGTATACAATCTGATCGTTATGTTCTGGAATTTGGAGAGTCTGCGGATCACGGTCGTATCTGTGACCATCGCCCTCTTTCTGCTTCCGCCCGTGCTTGTCATGATTCGCGGGAAGAAGCGGACAGCCCTCAAGCTAACCGTGGGATATTTGTATCTGATCGTTGCGGCCGGCCTTTTGATCCGCTCCATCGTGGTGTGGACATCCAGCATGGAGGTCTCGGCGTTTGAGCCGAGTCTTTACCAGAACCTCTCCTTTCTCTCCCTATTTTTCAATATGATGCTCGGCAATGTCGGATTCGTGCTCTTATCCAAGGAGAAAGCCGATATGGAACTGCTTAAGCTTGCGAGTTACGACGATTTGACGGGGGCGATGAACCGCCGGACGTTCGTGCTTGGGGCAAAGCGGATTTTGGGCATATATGAAAAAAATCGGAAGCCGGTCTCTTTTCTGCTGCTGGATCTCGACGAGTTCAAAACGATCAATGACACGCACGGTCACGACGCAGGCGATGAGGTGCTGCAGAATTTCAGCGACAAGATTCGAAGGGAAATGAATCCCGGGGATTTGCTCGGAAGGTACGGGGGCGATGAATTTGCGATCCTGCTTCCTGGTGCGGACGAACGCAGGTCGGACGAGTTTGCCGAAGCGCTGCGCTGTGCCGTGGAGCGTGACGGTACGGTTGATAACGGATCGGAAAACACGAAGATCGACTACACCATAAGCATGGGAATCATTACGGTCGTGCCGAAGGCGGAGGTTCCGCTGGAGAGGCTGTACAAATTATCCGATAAGGCCCTTTATCGGGCCAAACAGGCGGGGAGGAATCGCGCCGCCAGAAGCCGGTTGGAGGAATACGAGTGAAGGGACGGCCTCGAGGCGAGGCGGTTTGAGAAGATGTGAATCCTAATTGTGAAAGGCGTGGAAATGATGATCGATCTGTCCGAACCCTTGTTGAGCATTCCCGAGCGGAAACGAATCGTATTTCTGGGTGACAGCATCACCGAAAACGGGGCCTACATCCGATATCTTGACGCATATTTCCTCAAATATATGCCGGACCGCCGGCTTGAACTGATCAATCTGGGCGTGGGCAGCGAAACGGCGGCAGGGACGCATGAAGAAAGCCACCCGTTCCCCCGTCCTTGCGTTCATGAACGGTTGGAACGGGCGTTGGCGGAGACCGAGCCGGAATGGGTGTTCCTTTGCTACGGGATGAATGACGGGATATATCACCCGTTTTCGGAAGAGCGGTTCGAGCTTTACCGCGAAGGCATGATGCGGGCGGCCAAACGGGTGGAAGAAGCGGGAGCGAGAGTGATCCTGATGACGCCCCCGGCATATGACGTGAAATCTATTAACGGCGAGGCCAAGCCGGAAGGAATGGCGGATTACGCGTTCGAAACGCCTTATGAGGATTACAACGGGGTTCTTGGTACATATGCCTCATGGATCAAGGAATTTGGGGCGAAGCAGGGTTATACGGTAGTGGATTTACGCGAACCGTTAATGGAATTTATCCGCATGCGGCGTGAAGCCGACCCGGCATACAAATATAATGACGGAGTCCACCCGGAGGATGACGGCCATTGGGTCATGGCCCGGGCGGTTCTGAAGGATGTCTTCCACATTGTGCTGGATCGGACGCCGGATTGGGCCCAGTCCATGGAAGGATCGTTCATTCGCGCCGTCAGCCGCCGCAGGGATGTGCTGAACGCGGCATGGCGCGAGCATGTGGGACATTGCAGTCCGTATAAATTCGAGGCTTTGCCGCTTGAAGAAGCGCTGAATGCGGCGGATGCGATGCTTGCGGAGATTGCCCGGGCCGCCGAGGAAGAAGGCGGGGCGGTGGAGATAACCCGCTGCAACTGGAACGGATATGTGCGGAACGATTTTTATTTCCGCGGCCGCGAGTGTGTTTTGGTGGAGCCGAAACATCCGGCCCCGGGACGGCCATGGATTTGGCGGTGCGAGTTTTTCGGCGCGTTCGCGGATGCCGACTTGGCGCTTGTGGAGCAGGGGTGGCATCTCGCGTATATCCGGCTAAGCGATCTTTACGGCTGCGGCTATGCGGCCGGCGAAATGGAAAGCTTTCGCGCCATGCTGGCCGCGGAATATGATTTGAACGCAAAGCCGGTGCTGCTCGGCTTCAGCCGCGGCGGTTTGTACGCGCTGCGGTATGCGGCGATGTTTCCCGAACGGACGGCCGCGCTCTATCTGGATGCGCCGGTCGTCGACATTCGCAGTTGGCCCGGCGGTCTTGGCAAAGGGCCGGGCTCTGCGGCGGAGTGGCGGGATTGCCTTGCCGTGTACGGACTTACCGGAGCGGAGGAACGCGCCGGGGGCGTGACCGACGGGCTGCTGGCATCGCTCGCTTCTGCCGCGAAATCGGGGGTAGACATCCTGCTTGTATCGGGAGATGCCGACCGGGATGTTCCGTTTGAGGAGAATGGCGCCTTGCTGGAACGAAGTTACCGGGCCCAGGGAGGCAACGTCTTCACGATCTTGAAGCCTGGAGGTGATCATCATCCTCACGGTTTGCCGGATACCGGGCCGGTCGTCGAATTCATTCGCGAAAGAGCGGAATATTTAGATTGAGGGATTTGAAAGGGGGAAGGGCAATGTCTACGGCATTGTTCGATGCATTATTTACCGGATGGGAAACCGCGGGGCTTCGTCAACGCATTTACGCCTATCCGGACGTCATGATGAACGGAGTTCAATTTCGAACCGGAAGCGGGGAATATGTAGGTTCGATTCAAGAAAGCGTTCTTGGCGATGCGATTATCAATTCGGATCACGAAGTGGTAGGTTATGCAGGCGAGAACATTATGGGCGGCACATCCATTCAGTTTACCGACGGAGGCACGATCAACGGGATTGATAACATTTACGGCGGGGAAAACTTCTATGATCTCGGCGATTTGGTCGGATACACGCAGCCGAATATGACCGGCGGGATGGATCTGATGTCCCCGGACGGCGAGACGCTTCTGTCCGGATCCGAGGGCATGTTCGGCATGGATTTTACCGTGGCGTCAGGGTCGGCGTTCGACGGATTGGATGCACTGGATGCTTTTGACGGTATGGAAGGCTTGACCTTTATGTCCGATTTGCATGATTTGAACGATATGACGGATGTGATGGATCTGATGGACGTGCTCGATTCCATGGATACGTTGCATTTGTTGACGAGTTGGTTCTGATGGCTTTGACATCATCAGCGCCGCAGCATGCATCCAAATCAGCCCCGCCCCGCGGAGACGAACTGTTTCGGACTGCCGAAGAGGATATGCGCCGATGGGAATTGGACCTCAGGTACAAGCTGCCTGGGCCGGTAGTCGAAGAAATTATCGGTTTGGCCAATTTGCGCACAAATGAAAAATTCGACCAAATCGTCGGCGTGTTATCCGGAAGGTACGATCAGCTGAAACGGTTGTACGAGAAATTTGCCGCCGTTAAGGATCAAAACGAATACCGGGAATGCCTCAAGCGCTTTTTTGAGCTGGTCCATCCTCGGGATGTATTGACCGAATTGAAGACCGTATTGACGTTTCCGGAAATTCGGACGAACTATGAGCTTTTTATCGAACAATGCGCATCCAGGCCCTATGGAGAAGTGTTCGCCAGGTACCGGTGGAATGAAGAGGTGTACGTGCGGCTGGAGGCCGGCATATTGACGCATTCCAAGCGTTTGATGGAGGCCCTGGAGAAGCATGCCCGTCAAATTGCGGACCATGTCGATTTGCTGGAGGATATGAAGGACAGCGCGGTCGGGAAAGGGATCATCAAAATCGGTTCCAGAGTGGCAGGCTCGCTGTTGGCCGGACCGATCGGCTCTTTGGCCGCACGCGGACTGACCAGTTTGTTTATGGAGGACGATCGCGAGAAAATCCCGGCATCCCTGGAGCGGGTAGAGGCGCAGTGGAATGCTTTTTCCGATACGCTGGACGAATTTATCCTTGAGACCCGGGTGATATACCGTTATGTTCTCTTGACGCTTTACGGAGGAACCCTGCTGAAGGTTCAGGAGGATCTGCATGCAAGACAGCTGCGGATCGCCGACATCAATTTGCTGGACCATGTCTTTTTGCTGGAACTGACGGAAGAGGAGACCCAAAGGGTGTTGGAATGGGCTGAATCGTCCGGACGTAAAATCGAGCAGGCGATCATGGACAAGCAATCGGATGCGGCCCTTTCCGCTTCTCAGATTTTCTATCAGGCGGTAGCTTCGAGCAGCGTACATTCCGGCGTTCTTGTCCGGGAAAACCGTAGCTTGCTGTACCAGGCCAACTTGTATAAGGCGGCCGCCATTTGCTTGAAAGCTTCCGAGTTTGCGGCTCAGGATCCGCAACGATTTGCGGGGTTGCTGCAGCAGTATTATTTGCAGGCTCCGATGCTGGTTAATGATAAGGATATGGAGCTGTGGCTCTCCGAAACGCTGCTTCCCTTGTCATTGAAGTACATACATATCAGCCTATCCGCAAAAAATGACGATGCCCTGCTGGCCATGGCCGACTATTTTGAACGGATGTTTGAGCGGACCGGGAAACATTTGATGTGGACTGGCGAACAAGTATCCGGCGAAATGGATACGTTAGTCCTGCTGCTGAACCGGATGTTGTTCAAAAATAAGCCGTCACAGCGTCCACTTGCGGAGGCCATGCGGGAAGAGCTGCCGAATCCTGAGGCATTAAAACAGCTTGCCTCCCGCTATACGGCCTTTTCGACGGAAGATGCATTTGCCCGGGAGCTTCGAAACGGGAAGCAGGAGCTCATCGGATTCCGGATCGGTAGCGTTCTATTTGCACCCGTGCGGTGGGTTATCAGGCATTGGAAGCTGACGATGGCAGCCGCTATTTTGGGGGTAGGCGTATACGGGTACGCAGCAGGATGGTGGCAATCGCTGCTGCCGGATTCGGCCGCCCCGAAAACCGAGGAACGGGCGGTACAGGATGTTCCGGACAAGGCCTGGTCAACCTCATCCGTTACGGTGACGGCGGAACAGGCCAACGTCAGGCTTGGACCGGGGACCGAATACGAAGTTGTGGAGGTCGTCAATAAGGGAGATTCGCTGGTCTTTTTGCAGGAAACGTTGATGAGCGAGGGCGGCGTCGAGTGGTTGAACGTTGAACTCCCCGACGGAAGGACAGGCTGGATCAGCGGTAAAATCGTGGACCCGTCATAAAAAAGAGGCTCCGGCGTTCTGTCGCCGGAGCCTTCCCTTGTTTATTTTACGAAATGAGAAATGACGAATACGGCCGGCGAGTTCCAATAGATCGTGACTTCATTCCCCGCATAGCTCAGCTCGTCATCGATAAAGCACTGCGCGGGAGCCTTGCCCTGCAGATGTTCTCTCATGCAGTCGTCGTTCAGTCCGCGGTTCGGGCCACCGGCGACAAGGCCGGGAACCGGGTCGGCGACGTTATCCCCCACGGAAGGGCGATGATGCGGGTGCATGACCGGACGGTCGCCGAATCCCGTGACATAGCTGATATCAAGCGGATTGCGCCCCAGCAGGTAGTGAACATGGTCCAGGGCGATCGCTTCATAATCGGCATTGCCGCTGAGATGGTAGGCCAACAGGAGGAGCATCGCCCGGTTCAAGAGGACCATGTTGCTGCCCCATATGTAGTCGTCCGGGGTAAGGGATGTCGCGTAACCGTCGGATTCGCTGATCGCGGCAAACCTGTCGGCCTCCTCAAGCAACCCGTCTCTTAACCGGTTGTATAGCCCTTGATCCGTCTGTTCCTGCCCGGCAAACAAGTAGGCGATCGAGCCGTAAGCGCCCATATCGGCCCAACCCAGTTCGTATTTCGGAAACTCCTTTCCGGCCAACGCTTTGAACGCTTCATGATAGGAAGGCTCCCCGGTAGTCCGGTAAAGCTCAGCCGCCGCCCAGTAGCGTTCATCGAGATCCGTCTCGTCCCCGTATTCGCCGGTCCCGACATCCTGCGGATTTTTGAACCCCGGCACGTTCGGGTGGCTCTCCAGCCACCGCCAGGCCCGTGTTGCGGCGCTTAGGCACCGGTCGGCAAAAACGCCGTCAAACCGGCGATATACCCGTGCCGCCATAGCCATCACGCCGGCAAAACAGCCGGTCGCGGTTGCCGATACCGGGAGGAAGTACAGATCGGCCAAATCATCCTCGGGCATGACATCCAGGGCCGGAAACTGCTTGGTCGTCAATTTGTGAAAGGCGCCCCCGGTCTTTTCATCCTGCATTTTAAACAGCCATTCCAGTTCGTAGCGACATTCGTGCAATACGTCCGGAATCCGGCCGTCCGTTTCGGGAACGGGGATCGGTCGGCTGAAAGCCTGCGGATAAAGCTCGTAGGCGAGCAGCAGATCGGCGACCGCCTTGGCGCCGGGACCGGTGTATTTGCCGTAATCTCCGGCGTCATGCCAGCCGCCGGCGCTATTCAGCTTGCGCTGCGGATCGTCATGCACGATACCGTCCGCGAGATGGCATGCTTGATGATGCCAAGGGCCGGCAAATTCGGGATCGAGATCCATGCCGCAGCGGAAGAGATAGAAAGCTTTGAGCAGCCCGAGCTGTAAATCCGCATAAGGATTTTCCGCGATGACAAACGGCGACGAAACTTCCCCGTCCATACGGACATAATAGGAGCCTGGAACCGTCAGCGCGGAAAAGTCTCCGGTGCACACCTCCATCCCGGAAGCCTCGTCAAATTGCAGTTGTCCGGTTTCTCCGCGGTACGCGACTTCGTTTGTTTCCGAGTGGATCACTTCGAATGTACCCGACTTAAGGGCGCTGATTACGGATTTGCCTTCGTTTTCCGGATAGCCGATCTGATTGACCGCGAGAATCCGCTGTGTAGCTTCGCTCATTAAAAATCCCCCATTCCCTGTTATAATAGATGTTTACATGAACCTGTTTAAAATATATCGTAATGGATGAAAGCGTTTCAAGCACCCTTGTTGCATAAACATGGCGTTTCCGCGACAAGGATCCGAAAGGAGATCATATGGGAGCCGATAAGTTTATTTCCCCGGGGAACGCTCCGGATTTTACGATGTTTTCCGCTGCGCATCTCTTGTGGCTCGGGTTGCTGCTTATTCTCATCCTCGCGCTTTATTGGACGAGAGGGGCGATCCGCTCGCACAGAGGATGGCGAAGGGCGGTGCGGTTCGGCTTGTTGGCGGTTCTTCTTTTGTCCGAAATCAGCTTGAATCTTTGGTATTTGACGCAGGATGTATGGGATATCCGCCATACCCTTCCCCTGGAGCTTTGTTCCATAACGCTGCTGCTTTCCATCGTGATGCTGTGGACCCGGAGCAAAGGATGGTACGAAATTTTGCTGTTTGCCGGTATCGGAGGGGCTCTTCAGGCGTTTGTCACGCCGAACCTCGCATACGGATTTCCGCATTTCAGGTTTTTTCAATTTTTTATCGCCCATTCAGCGATTATTTTGGCGCCTCTGTATATGACCTGGATCGAACAGGTTAAGCCTTCCTGGAAATCCGTATGGAAAACTATGCTGTTTTTGAACGTAGTGGCACTCGCAGTCGGCCTCTTGAACGCGGCGATCGGTGCCAATTACATGTTCCTTCTACATAAGCCTGATACGCCTTCCATTCTCGATATGCTGGGGCCGTATCCCTTTTATTTGCTGGCGGAGGAAGCCATTGCTTTGCTCATTTTTACGGTTATGTACACGGTATTTTTCATGTTTCCGGATAAACTGAGGAGCAGGAGGTCGAATCGCAACTATGAACGGAGTGCCTGATCATTTGGATTACGGCTTGAACGTCGTGTTTATCGGATTTAACCCCAGCCCCAAATCGGGGGAATCGGGACATCATTATGCGAATCCCCGGAACAATTTCTGGCGTATCCTGCATCAATCGGGTCTCACGCCGCGCTTATACCGGGCCGAAGAAGACGGAGACTTGATCAAGCTCGGGTACGGCTTTACGAATATCGTGGCGCGACCGACCCGGGGCGTCGAGGATATCACGCGCGGGGAGTACAAGGAAGGCCGGTTGATTTTGCGTGAAAAGCTTGCAAGATTCCGTCCCAAAGTTGCCTGCTTTGTCGGAAAAGGGGTGTATACGGAGTACAGCCGGCGACCCCGGGCGGAATGGGGATTTCAGGAGGACGGCGTCGTCGATGGGATACTCGATTTCGTCGCGCCTTCGTCCAGCGGGCTGGTACGGATGCGGATGGAGGAGATCGTGGACATTTACGGCCGGCTTGCCCGATTTTTATCTGAGGAGTAAAAAGCCTATCAATCTCTGAAAATACCGCCCCTCCATTTTTGGAAAATCATCCTCTCTCTCGACTCTTTCTTGGTAGTATGGTATCATGAGAGTCTGATAACGTATTAACGAACTAAAGCGCATGGCGCTTGTGAACATGACGGGGGAGAGATTGAAGATGAAAAAGAGTGCTATGTTGGTCGTTGTATTGGGAATGCTGCTGGCCGTCCTGGCGGGATGCTCCGCTTCCGGTAAGGACGATAACAAACTGGTCATCGGGATTGACGATAAATTTGCGCCGATGGGTTTCCGGGACGAGAATAACGAAATCGTCGGCTTTGATATCGATTACGCGAAAGCGGCGGCCGAGAAGATGGGCATGGAACCTGTTTTTCAGCCGATCGACTGGTCCGCGAAGGAATCCGAACTGAATAGCGGACGGATCGATCTGATCTGGAATGGTTACACCATTACGGAGGAGCGTAAAGGTAAAGTGCTGTTTACCAAGCCGTACCTGAAAAACAGCCAGGTCATCGTTACGTTGGCGGATTCGCCAATTTTCGCGATCAGCGAGCTGGCGGGCAAGGTCGTCGGCCTTCAATCGCTGTCGTCCGCGGCGGATGCCTTGAACGAAAATCCGATTAAGGGCGAAATTAAGGAAGTCACCGAATTTAAAGACAACGTGCTTGCATTAAGCGATTTGAAGAACAAACGCCTTGATGCGGTCGTCATCGATGAGATTGTGGCCCGCTATTATATGGCTATGGAAGAAGGTACTTTTAAGCTGCTGGAAGAGTCTTTGGCTCCGGAGGAATACGGCATCGGCGTGAAAAAAGGAAACGAAGCATTGCTGGACAAGCTGCAGAAGGCGCTGGATGAAATGAACGAGGACGGTACGGCGGCTAAAATCTCGGAAAAATGGTTCGGAGAAGACAAGGTTCTGAAATAGGAACCGGTGTAGGAGAATATTTATGAGCTTGGATTATGTCCTCGATATCACGGGGCCGATGCTGGAAGGAGCAAAAACGACCGTCCTGTTGTTCTTTTTGGCGATCATAACCTCCATTCCGCTCGGATTCGTATTTACGTTAATGGTCAAGAGCCGGTTCAAACCGCTGTCATGGCTGGCGAATGCCTATATTTACGTCATGCGCGGTACGCCGCTCCTGTTGCAGATGCTGTTTTTCTGCTTCGGTCTTCCGGTCATTCCGGTGATCGGCGAATATTTGGTCATGGACCGGTTTGCGTCCGCCTGCCTCGCGTTTACGCTGAATTACGCGGCTTATTTTGCCGAGATTTTCCGCGGCGGGCTGCTGTCGATCGACAAAGGGCAATATGAAGCGGCCAAGGTGCTGGGCCTCGGTCGCTGGCATACGACGACCCGGATCATTCTGCCGCAGATGTTCAGAGTTGCCCTTCCGGCAATCTCGAACGAGTCGATCACGCTGATAAAAGATACGGCGCTGCTGTATGCGGTGGCTGTTCCGGAGCTGCTGCATTTTGCCCAAACCGCGGTGAACCGCGACTTTTCGATCACGCCGTTCGTGATCGCGGGCATCCTTTATTTATTGATGACCTTGGTGCTGACCTTGCTGTTCAAACTGCTGGAACGGAAATTCAAATTTGAGTAATGGGAACATAAATGATGAGCGAAAATAATGCGATTATTGAAGTAACCAATATGCGTAAATCCTTCGGCAACTTGGAAGTGTTGAAGGATGTGTCCTTCCGCGTGGCGCCGAGCGAGGTTGTGGCCGTGATCGGTCCTTCCGGCTCCGGAAAAAGCACGATGCTGCGCAGCCTGGCCCACCTCGAAGAGGTGGACGGAGGCAGCGTCCGGATCGGCGGCGAGTATTTGGTCAGGGACGGGAAATATGCGGCCGGACCGAAAATCAAACAAATGACGTCGCGGATGGGCATGGTATTTCAGCATTTTAATTTATTTCCCCATCTGACGGTAAGGGGAAATCTGGAACTGGCTCCGAAGCTCATGAAGAAGCTGCCTCCGGAGGAAATCCGGAAAAAGGCGGGAGAGCTGCTGGAGAAGGTCGGCCTTCAAGATAAGGGCGATGTTTATCCCGCCAATTTGTCCGGCGGCCAGAAACAGCGGGTGGCGATTGCCCGGGCGCTGATGATGAGCCCGGAGATCCTGCTGTTCGACGAGCCGACGTCGGCGCTGGATCCCGAATTGACCGGCGAGGTGCTGCAGGTCATGCGCCAGCTCGCCGAGGAGGCGATGACCATGGTCGTCGTCACGCACGAAATGGGCTTTGCCCGCGAGGTTGCCGATCGGGTTATGTTTATGGCGGACGGCGAATTCATCGAATCGGGAACGCCGGACGAGTTGTTCGGAAATCCGCGGCATGAGCGGACCAAAGCGTTTTTAAACCGGGTGCTTTAAGGAAGCCCCGGTTTTTTGCCGTGTTTGCCCGGAAATTCGCATCTTCTGCACCCAGCGACTTTCTCCCTATAAGCAAAACGAGGAAATTTACGGATTTGCTCGCCAGATGAGAGACTTTTTTTGTACAATGGAGTCTGGTAAGCAACAACGCGAATGGGGAGACTTGAAATGATGAACGAATATGTGTCTGCAACGGCAGTGTCTACTGCGGCAAATTTTATTATAGATTGCGAGGTTGCATTTACGCATACATACCGGACATATGTCCGGCTGCAGGAAAACGGGAGGCAGCAGCTCCGCTTTTGGTTCAGCAATGCCATCGATTCGACCTGGGATAAGGGAGCGGTGGCCGAGGGCGGGCAGCTTGGCGGCGACTGGCTGATTGAAGCGGCTTTTGTGGCGGACGGAGGAACGGGAAAAGACGGGAGCGTCGTTTCCGGTACCCAAGTCCCGCTCACGTTCGACGGAAGCACGACGAGACTGGTCCGCCCCGGAGAGAAATTCTGGAGCGACCCCGTGGAATTGAACCTGCCCGAAGGGCATGACCTTGCGTTTACTTGGACGATTGCGGCGGGCTCGGGCCGGTCGGTGCCGTACAACTGCGAACAGATGCTGGTGACGGCATATGACGCTCCTGGCAAGCATGCGGAGGAAGAAGAAGCCGGGGCTTTTACCTTGTCGGAAAACCGGCTGGTCATGCCCTCTTTTATCGGGTGCAAAAAGGAAAACGTTCGCCGGATGGTCTTTTTTGGAGATTCGATTACTCAAGGCGTCAGAACAGCGAAGGACGGATATGAATATTGGGTAGCCCGGATCGCCGACAAGCTGGGTTCGGAATATGCGATATGGAATATCGGTTCGGGCTGGGCGCGGGCGTATGATGCCGCTGCGGACAAGGCATGGCTGAACAAGGCGAAGCAGGGCGATCAAGTTCTGATCGCGCTCGGCGTCAATGACCTGGATATCGGCGAGCGGAGCGCGGAACAGCTTCTCGGTGACTTGACGACGATCATCTCGTTGTTGAAGGCTAACAATCCTGCGGTCGACATTATCCTGTTCACGGTGCCTACGTTCAATTTTAGCGAAAAACGGGAACAGGAATGGCGCAAAGTCAACGAGACGATCAGAACGGCCCCTCCCGAAGGCGTGAGCCGGGTATTCGATATCGCTGCAATCCTGTCGCAACCTGCGCCTCTTGACCATCGGCTGCGTCCGGAATATATGAGCTCGAAGGATGATCCGCATCCAAACGGGTTGGCGGGCAAAGCGGTTTCCGAAGCTTTCTTGAACTGGTACTAAGCGCATTTATCACATTCTAACGGTTGCCATAGACGTTATTCTATCCGAATCGCACATTTTCTTTTTTTAACGGTTGTCACGAAGCTTATTCTGCCTTTACAAGCCGGATTCTCGCCTCTTAAAGGGAAATAAGCGCAATCATAACCGTTAGATCAGCAAATCAACGATTTTCGGCCGATTAACGTCGCAGGCAACCGTTAGAAATCCGTTTTAGAAGCAGGCATCAATTTTCTAACCGCATTTTGTACTTGTCCCGCAATACCTTAGTTCAGCATCCTCATTTACAACATCCTCAGAGTTTCACACCGCCTGCAGTTCCACCGCGCTCAGTCCCATCGTCCTAACTTTAGTCTCTCTCACATCTCAGTCCGCACATCTCAGTCCGCACATTTCACTCCGCACATTGCATTCCGCATATCTCAGTCTACACACCTCAGTCCCGCACACCAGCTTGCTACGATCTTCGTCTTCAGCTTTTTGGCCCAGTCTCCACATATACCCGGCGGCATTACAATTTAAGCTTGCTCCGGTAATCGCGCGGGGATTCTCCGGTCTGCTTTTTGAACACTTTGCTGAAATATTTCACGTCATGGATTCCGACCATCTCGGCGATCTGCTGCATTTTCAAACTCGGGTTGAGCATAAGCCTTTTCGCTTTATCGATCCGGTATTCGGCGAGATAGTCCGAGAAGTTAATGCCAAACTCCTGCTTGAATTTCCGGGAGATATATTCACGGCTCACATAGAAATGGCTGGCGATATCCTGCAGCGATATTTCCGAACCGTAATGCTGTTCGATATACGTGATAATGTCGCGGATCGTGTGTTTTTCCCGGGGCTTGTGCTCCGAAATCTCCAGGGCGATCCGGTCCATGAACGAGCTGGACCAGTCCTGCCAGGCAAAGGCGGAGAAAGCATAAGCGTTGATCAGGGGAGGAGCCTGCTCCGCATCACTTTGTTCAAGGGAAGACAATGCGCCTTCCGCTTCCTGGCCGAGCGTTTCGCGCAGGAGGCCAAGCCGGAAGGACAGAACGTCGTTCTTCCATGCTTCGAGCATTTCGGGCGTGACGATACCGGCCCGGCATAACGTCTCGACGCCGTGGTGCGCGGCCGCATCGATTTGTCCGGCGTCACCGCTGAGCACGGCGGTTTTCCATTCCTCGCGCACGCTCGCAAACAAGGAGACCCCGCCGCTAACGCCGCCGCCTTCCCCCGCGTCCCGGGCCTCCCTAGGCTCCAAAGCGGGACGCTGGAGGAAGTGGACGTACTGGTCGGGTTCCAGCAAATTCCGGCGGCGAACGGCACCCAGCGCCTGGGCATATTGAGCCGGAAGGCTATGGGGAAGGGGGCCGGTTGCCGCCACGCCGACATGGACCCTCCGCTGAAACGTATCGTACAGCCCTTCATTGATGCGGGCGATCAGCTCCGGTGCTTGTTCCGGCCGGTCCCATAGCAAAATAGGTACTTCCAGCGGCATGCCCCAATGCTTAAAAGCGATTCCCAGCCGTTCCGGCAGCAGAAACTCGTTACATATATTTATAAATGCGAAGCTAAGCAGCTCGCTGTCGTTTCCGAACCGGCCGAACAGCGCTTTATCTCCCGGATCGATCTGAATCAGCAGCAGCCGGGCGGCCTCCTTGTCCTCGGGGACGACTTTCTCCAAGCGAAGGCGTTTTAAGGTGCTTTCCGCGGATCCGGGATCATCGATCAGTGAAGATAACAGCTTTTCGCTATAAACGGGCTTGATTTCGTTCAAACGAATGCTTTGCTGCTGCTGCTCCAGCCGCTCACGCTCTTCCCGGCGCCAGCCGAGAATGGCTTTCTCCACAGCCGCGTTGATCGCCTCGGGATCGATCGGCTTCAGAATATAATCAATCCCGCCATGCCGCACCGCGCTTCGCACAAATTCAAAATCATCATGGCCGCTGATCACGATGAATTTGACGGATCCCGCGTGTCCGTTCACCCATGCCATCAGCTCCATGCCATGGCCCGCTTCCATCATCATGTCCATAATGACCAGCGCGGGTTTATATTTTTGAATCATTTCGATCGCTTCATTCCCGCCGCCGGCTTCCAGCACCTCGTCGATTCCGTGCCGTTCCCAGTCGACGAGCAGCCTGACCGCCTTTCTTACTCTGGACTCATCATCTACAATTAATGCTCTCATGGTCTCATTCACTCTCCGACTTCTTTAGAATCCCTGAAAATAATTTCAATCCTGACTCCGCCCGACTCCATATTGGTCGCGATTAATTCTGCGTCTTCGCCGTAAACGAGACGAAGGCGGGTCAGCACGTTGGCAAGGCCGATAGAGGTGGACTGTTTGCCGTGACGATCCTCTCCGGGTTTTACCTGCTCGGCCCCCGACAAGCTTAAGTTGTTTTGCAGGCGAAGCAGCTTGTCCTCCGGTATGCCGGCGCCGTTGTTTTCCACCGCGATGCGAATTCGGCCGTCCTCCAGCCGGTCTGCGGTTAAGCGGATCCAGCCGTCGGATCGTTGTTTGTCGATCCCGTGCTTGAAATAGTTCTCCGTAATCGGCTGCAATATCATTTTCGGCATTTCCACGTCCAATAACGAATCCTCGATTTCATACTGAAAAGTAAACCGGTTCTCAAAGCGTTCCTTTTGCAGCTGGATATAGGCTTTTACGTGTTCCAACTCGTCATGGAGCGTTACGTTACCATCCTCGTTATTCATGCTGTAGCGCATCATCTTTGCGAGCGAGGATATCAGCGCATAAATTTGCGGCACATTCAGCTCAAGGGCAAGCGTACCGATGATCTGCAGCGTATTGTTCAGGAAATGAGGATTAATCTGGGCCTGGAGCGCACGCAGCTGATTGTTTTTGTTTGTCAGCTCCAATTTGTACTCCCGCAAAATCAGATTGTTGATCGTATCCATCATTTCCCGGAACCTTTCCGTCAACACGCCCACCTCGTCGTTCCCCGCGGGAACGATATCGACCTGGAGATTTCCGGTCCGAATCTGGCTCATGTATCGGGAAAGCCGCTTGATCGGCGAGGTAATGCGAATGGAGATCACGATCGTTGCGGTAATAATCAGGAGCAGGGCGACTCCGAACAAAACGAGGTTAATTTTAGCGGCCTCGTTCGCTTCGCGAAGCAGGAAGGATTCCGGAATTTGCTTGACCAGCATCCAGTCCGCGCCGGAGCTTTGAATGCGCTGATAAACAAAGACGGAACCGTTCCGTTCGAAGGAGCCGAATTCTTCCTCGGCCTCCTCGGCCAATTTATCGAACCAGGGCTCCTCCAACGGTTTCCCGATCAGCTCGGTTTTGTCGGTATAAACGAGATTACCGCCAGAATCTACAATATATAAATTTTCATTATTCCGGTCATACAGCTGGTCTGCGATTTCTTGAAGGGCCGATAGTTTTATATCGATCGACAAATAACCGATCGCCTCGATCGAAGGAACTTTCTCGATCCTCCGGTGCAGGGTAAAAACCTCATCGGTGACCGGCGGCATGAAAGGGGCAGGCAGCCCGTAATGATGGCTTTCGTGCGATGTTTCCACATAAAGCGGTTTGTCTCTCGGGAGGGCGGAAACCGGATACGGATCCGGAGCCTGCCAACGCTTCGGCGTGTCTTGGACAATAATCGTCGCGTGGTTGCCTTTAATGCCGTACAAGTAAACCTGAAAAATATCCGGCATCGCCTTGTAGATATAATTGAGCGAACTATAAATGCTGATTTGGGCGGAAATGTCGTCAACACCGGCTTCAAGCTGCCTGTAAAACTCCGAATCGGAATACACGCTGAGCGAGACCCGGTTGACCTCCTGCAAAAGGCTGTCGATGTTGCGATACCCCTGATACAGCAGGTTGGTATTTTCTTCAACCGCACGAGTCCTAAGCGAAGTCGTGGTGTGTGTATAGCTGATCCCTATGGCGGCCGCCGTAAAAATGACGATAGGCAGAAGCATAAAGACGATCAATTTGGTGCGAATACTGTTCCTTTTCATCCATAACACTTCCGATCAATATTTTACACCTTAGTGGTCACTTATGTCGGTGTTAGTCGAATCAAAATAATTACATAATAACACTATAGGAGATTGTTCAAAAAGTCATCTTTGATGATGAACAGATCAGGTTGTTTCAAAAGAGAGATGTAGGAGGGGGCCAATCATGCAAGGGAAAAAGTTATCTCAGGTTGGACAACAGGTCTTTTTCGTCGGCCCGGCTATTTTGTTTTTCACGTTAGTCATGATTATTCCGTTTTTAATGGGGATGTATTATTCCTTCACGGACTGGAATGGCGTATCGGGGGAAGTAACATGGGTCGGCTTCGATAATTTCGTCAAAATATTTAACGGGGACCCGGATTTCTGGAAATCGTTCTGGTTTACGGTGCGGTTTACGGTTATCGGCGTTCTGCTTACGAACTTGGTCGGATTCTTCCTCGCATATTTCCTGACCAAACCGCTTAAAACGCGCAGCGTGCTGCGGACGATCTTTTTTATGCCGAACGTCATCGGCGGTCTGCTGCTCGGCTTCATTTGGCAATTTATTTTTATTAAAGGTTTTGCGACGCTGGGTGATTCCACGGGCTGGTCTTTCTTCCAGTTGCCTTGGCTCGGCGACGCGACGACAGGCTTTTGGGCGATTGTCATGGTGTTTGTATGGCAATCCTCGGGTTATTTGATGGTTATCTATATCGCATCGCTCAGCAACGTATCCAAAGAAGTGCTGGAAGCTGCGGAAATTGACGGCGCGAGCCGGTTCCAGGTTCTGCGCAGCATCATCGCTCCTTTGATCATGCCAGCGGTTACCGTCAGCTTGTTCCTGGCCATCTCTTGGTCGTTTAAAATGTTCGACTTGAACCTCTCGCTGACGAAAGGCGGTCCGTTCAAATCGACGGAATCCGTTGCTCTGAACATTTACAACGAGGCGTTCCTGAACAACCGGTACGGGCTCGGCACGGCGAAAGCGCTGCTGTTCTTCGTCATCGTTGCGATCATCTCGCTCATTCAAGTGCGCATCACGAAGAGCAAGGAGGTTGAAGCGTAATGGAAGAAAGATCGCGCGGCAGAAATGTAATTATCGAGATCATTATGGCGCTTGTGGCGCTTCTGTTTCTTGCTCCGTTTTATTTTCTGTTCGCCAATTCGGTGAAATCGTTTGGCGAAATCTTAAAAAATGCGGCAAGCTGGCCGACGGAATTCAATTTTGACAACTATTCCAAAGCGTGGGAACTTGCCCGATTCTCGGAGGCGTTCCGTAACTCGGCGGTCATTACCGTCATCAGCGTCATTCTCATTACGCTGTTCAGTGCGATGGCGGCTTACCGCATGGTTCGCTCGAATACAAGATTCAACCGTGTTTTGCTGATGTTGTTCGTAATGTCGATGGTTGTGCCGTTCCAGACGATCATGATTCCGGTTTTGAAAATCGTGAACATTTTGGGCGTCAACAACAGCATTTGGGGACTGCTCCTGACCAACTTGGGTCTCAGTCTTCCGATGGCGATCTTCCTGTTCCACGGGTTCGTCAAATCGATCCCGCTGGAAATCGAAGAAGCCGCTACCGTCGACGGCTGCAATCCGATTACGGTATTTTTCCGGATCGTGATGCCGCTGCTTAAACCGATGATGATGACCATCATCGTGCTCAACGCTTTGGCGATCTGGAACGACTACTTGCTGCCGTCCCTGATCCTGCAAAAACCGTCGATGCGTACGATTCCGCTGGCGACGTACTCGTTCTTCGGACAATATACGAAGCAGTGGGACATGGCGCTGCCGGCGCTGGCCATCGGGATTTTGCCGATCGTCGTCTTCTACCTGTTCTTACAGCGTTACATTGTTGAGGGAATTGCGGCAGGCTCGGTAAAAGGTTAAACTCGATCAAGCCTGGCGTTCCAATAAAAAAGATAATTTTAGGGGGAAAACAAGTCATGAACAAAAAGCGTTCCTTGGTCATTTTGTCCGTGCTGCTCGTCATGAGTATGATGCTTGCGGCTTGCGGCGGCAATAACAAGGCAAACTCGGGCAACGCCGAAGGCGGCAAATCCGCAAACGGCGAAGTGAAGACGGTTAAGATTTTCCAATTCAAAACCGAAATCGTCGAGGGCTTGAACGAACTGAAGGTTGAGTTCGAAAAAGAATATCCGAACATCAAACTGGATATCCAAACGGTCGGCGGCGGCGCGGACTACGCGGCAGCGTTGAAAACGAAATTCGCATCCGACGACGCTCCGGACATTTTCTCGAACGGCGGATTTGCGGAACTCGATATGTGGCAAGACAAGATTGAAGATCTTTCCGATCAGCCATGGGTGACGGATCTGGTGCCTTTGGCGGCAGAACCAATGACGAAAGACGGCAAAGTTTACGGTATGCCGATGAACCTGGAAGGTATCGGTTATGTCTACAACAAGGACCTGTTCGCAAAAGCAGGCATCACGGAAACACCTAAAACCATTACCGAGCTTGAAGAAGCAGCTAAAAAACTGGAAGCTGCCGGTATTACTCCGTTCGGTAACGCTTATCAAGAATGGTGGTTGCTTGGTAACCAAGGGATCAGCACCGCTTTTGCAAGACAAGACAATGTCGATGAATTTATCAAAGGTTTGAACGAAGGAACTCAAACGATCGTTGACAACCAGCAGTTTAAAGACTGGAGCAACCTGCTTAAATTGACCGTTAAATACGGACAAAAGAACCCGCTGACGACGGATGCCAACACGCACCTTGCCTTGTTCGCGAGCGGCGAAGTGGCGATGATGCAGGAAGGCAACTGGGCGCAAACTTTGATCGACAACATTACTCCGGGAATGAACATCGGAATGTTCCCAATGCCGATCGATGATAATGCAGAAGCGAATGACAAGCTTACTGTAGGTATCCCTGCCAACCTGGTTGTAAACAAGGATTCCGATTCCAAGGAAGAAGCAAAGATCTTCTTGAACTGGCTCGTAACTTCGGATTTGGGTAAAGAGTATATCGTTAAGAAGTGGAAATTCATTCCTGCTCTGACGACGATTCCGGCTTCTGCCGAAGATATCGGCCAGTTGGGCGCAGACGTGAAAACCTATGTGGACGCAAACAAAGTTTACGGCCTGCAATCTTCGAAATTCCCTGACGGCGTAACCCAAGAATTCGCAAGCGTGATCCAAGAGTTCATCGCGGACAAAACCGATGTGAACGGTTGGATGACCAAAATGCAAGCGGCTTGGGACAAGCTGAAGAAGTAAATCTCGGCTTTCATGTATCATAAAAACGGCTTCCGCCCCCTTATTCAAGGGGAGATCGGAGGCCGTTTTTTCATGCTTAATCATAGTAACTGCCGAAATTCTTGATGAGAAATTTAGCTTTCACTTCGATATCCATATTCGCGTACATTTCTCTCCAGTCGGTTTCCTTCCATTTTTTATAGCCCATTTTATTGCGCGCGTATTGGCCGATGCCTATACTGTCGGTGCGGTGTTGCTGAAGTTTGCGAATGACTTGATCGGCCTGCTTTGAAATGTATTCTCCCAGCATCCTTTCCACTTCTTTTCTTTCAGGCGTGCTCAGTTTCATGTTTCCAATATATTCACGCACCCCGCCATCCACGCTAAGATGGATTTCCGCGCGCAGCTTTCCATCCTCGGCCTGCCTGATCTTTATTTTTTTATGGCTATTGATCGCGTCAAACGTGATGGATTTTAATTCCGGCATATCCGAAGTGACCGTAAACATGCCCTTCTCCAGGTTATGATACAAAATAGAGAAGTAGAAAAGCTCCTCCGGCAGCACTTTTCCTACATACCTGTCATTTTGGAACAAGGCGACGCCGTCCGACTCCAGATCCTGCCCATTTTTGCGTAAGATCGTGATGATCGGGTCTTTTCCTTCATCATAATAGTCCCTGAGAAATTCATGCAGCAAAACCCGGGGCGTGGTCTCCAATTCGAATTCCTTGGTCAACAGCTGGTCAATATATTTCCCGGCTGGCGGATGACCCGGATAGTCCGAGGAAATGACCTCGTTGGCCGAGCCCTCCACAACGACGAGCCCTGCCCGTTTCGAAATCGTAGAATCGCGCAAGAAGGTATCTAAATGTTTGAAAAGTCCCTGACTTGCCAATTCCCCACTAATCAAAATGGTCCGTAGCTGCCCACTGACCAGTTTTTTGCTCGTTCTGCGGGAAAGGATATTCCGCGCTTCTTTGCCGCTGCCCGTCACTACGGTCAATATTTCATCCTTTTGGCTCGTCCTGTTTTCGGGATTCAATAGCAACGGCACCAGGAAGGTGAGCTTGACCCGGTTCGGACTGCCCTGAACGGCATCGTAGCCTGCCGTGCGGATATAGCCGATTTGTTCCAGTATATTTCTGTCCTGGGCGCAAGCGGTAAGCAGAAGCAAGCAGGTTCCGCCGACCAAGAGAAGCAGCTTTTTACGCATGGGCATCTTTCCCTTTCTTTAGCAGCAGCGCGAGCAGGGCGAGGATAGGGAGAACGAGGGCGACTCCAAGCTGGAAGTAGGTAAGCTTTCCGAACCACTGCTCGACAACTATTAACGTTTTCGGCATCCGGCTAACAAAATATGTAATCAGTATCAGAAGAAACAGTACCCACTTTTTGTTGAGACGCGGCATCAATTCAGTGAATACAAGCTGACTGGACCAGAAATACATGCCTGACGTGAATAAGATCGAAAGCACGAAAAAGCTGTAAAGAAAGTTTTGAATCCGTTCCGCAAACGGAAAACGCAGGTATCCGAACATCTCGAGAAGCGGGAAGGAAAGGTGCGGAAGTTCCAGGTAATTAAAAAAACCGTAACATTCGATCGTCACCAGCAGATACATGAGGAAGGTGAATCCGTTCCCGAAATGCACGTATTTCAGCCACTTTTTACCCTTTTCCGCAAACGGAAACAGAAAAATGGTCAGTTCATAGCCCAAAAATGCCTCGTACAATTTGATCCAGCCTTGCCCCATATCTTGCCCTCCCTGAAATAAAAACGGAGTCATTCGAACCAGGTCCATCTCCATCCAGAACGCAATGCTGATCGGAAGCAACGATAATACGACAAACACGATCAGTACGTTTGCCTTTGACATATTGTAAATCCCCTTTATCACCAGCAAAAAGACTAATACATCGATAACCAGCTTAAGATGAGAGTCGGAAGTATGGGGGAAAATGAGCATCTGATAGATCATGACGTATTGTTTGACGACGAGACATCCCACCATAGCCATGGCGGAGCCCATCACCAGATAAATCGGAACAAGGATCCAACGCGGAAGCCCCGATTTCAAAATCTCGAATACCGATTTTCCTTTCCCCAACCGGTACACGGAGTTGATCAATATGATGTTCAAACTGATGAAAAAAAACATGGGGATCAGTGCCGCCCAGCCGTTGGTGCCGAAGTGAGTGGCCAACAGTCGCGGCAGAGTAAAGACCACGACTCCGACTTGGGTGTTGTAAATGATGGCGGCGATGTTAAACCGGCTCAACTTCTCTTGGGACAAAGGGATCACCTATTTCTTCATCTTGTTTGGATTTTTATTTTTTGAGGATGCCTGGGTGGGACGGCTATGAAAAGACCAGAACGGCCCCCGGACAAAAATGTCTTTCCAGTCCACCGGTTTCGTCGGGGCAGCCGGAAGCGTGTAAGGGGCTCCGAGGCTGGTCAGCTTGGACAAATGAATAATCAGCAGTCCGATGCCCGAGATCAACCCGAAATTTCCGAGCATGCCGGACAGTATGATGAACCCGAACCGGATGAGCCGGATCGATCCGCTCATGACATAGCTGGGCACGACAAAAGAAGCGATGGCCGACATCGCGACCGAGATGATCAAAATGTTGCTGGTAAAGCCGGCATCCACGGCCGCGGTCCCGATCACAATCCCGCCGACGATGCCGATCGTTTGTCCGATTTTCGTCGGCAGGCGCGCGCCGGCTTCCCGCAGCATCTCGATCGTCGTTTCCATGAGCAGCGCTTCGATGATCGGGGGAAAAGGCACCCTGCTTCTCGACTCCGTCAGCGAGGACAGCATGTTTTCCGGAATCAGCTCATAATGATAAGTCGTAATTGCGACATAAAGGGGCGTAAGCGTAATGGTAATGATAAACGCCAAATATCTGAGTAGACGAAGCGCGCTGCCGACAACCCATCGGTTGTAATAATCGTCCGGGGTCGTAAAAAATTCAAAAAAGCTGGATGGAGCGATAATGACGGATGGGCTTTGGTCCGCCATCACGATGATCTTTCCCTCGACGAGTTTGGATATGGAAATATCCGGACGTTCCGAGGTTTGAAACAGCGGAAACATCGCGTTGGGGAAATCATCGATCATCTGAGTCAGCATGAGCCCGTCATAAACGCCGCTGAATTCGATGCTTTGAATCCTTTCGGCCATCCGGTCCGCAAATTCTTTATCCGCTATTCCTTCGATATACAGGAGATATACCTTCGTCTTTGTAATTTCCCCGACCTTAAACTCCCGAACCTTCAAGCGGTTGCTTTTGACTTTGCGGCGCATCAGGGAGAGATTCGTATCGATCGATTCGATAAACGCATCATGGGGACCGGTAATGGCGCTTTCCGACTGGGATTGTTCAATGCTCCGTTTTTCGGGTCCGTAAACATCAATAAGAAACACGCCTTGAGGCGCGAAAAGAGCGGCTTTTCCGTCAAGAATTCCGTTGACGGTATCCTTTGCATCCGGGGGTTCGGAAAACTGGGATTCCTTCAACAAATCACCCAGTTCCTCGGACTTTATGTTCCGGAGCGGATTTAGAACGTCGCGTTCGTAGATGTCATTATTGATAAGATGAGAAAAATAGACAAGGTCCGCCTGAAGGAGGGGGAGCGAGAGCCGTGTCAAGTCGTTGCAATCCTTAAACTCCTCCAGAATCGTTTCGAGCGTGAGAGGGCCGGTTACTTGCGGCACGCCTTGAGGGTGTTTTTCCGTCGAAGCGCTGCTGGACCATTTCTGTTTAAGTTTTTTGAAAAATGACATAAGCTTCCATCCCCTCCCTAGAGTTTGGACGTATTATGTGACAGTGGAGGAAAAATATACACGAAAAGCCAGCCCTGAACTCTTTGTTCAGGGCTGGCTTATGGAACTGAGGGAGCTTGGGACCTACCCGCGCAGAAGGGACTCGGCTCCGTCCACGTAAATCTCCGTACCGGTCAGATGGAAAGACTCGTCCGAAGCGAGGAATAGAACGAGATTCGCGACCTGCTCGGGTTTTCCGGGGGCCCGTTCAAGAGGATGGCTCCCTTCCGGAAATTCGACGGGGATTTTGACTTCCTGCAAATCGTCCGTAGGATGGGTATTGTCCCCGATATTCGTCTCGATCGCCCCCGGACAGATCGCGTTGACGCGGATACCGTATCGGGCCAGCTCCAGGGCGGCCATTTTCATGAACGCGACCTGAGCGGCCTTGGAGGAAGCGTAGGCCGAAAAGCCGATTCCGGAAAATACTCTGTTCCCGTTGATCGAGCTGGTGATGACGATGCTGCCGCCGTTTTCCTTCATGTAAGGAATAGCGTATTTTACGGTCGCGAACGTGCCGCGCAAATTGATGCTCAGCGTTTGATCCCAATCGCCGATTTCCATCGTTTCGATTGGAGCCATCGTTCCGTTAATGCCGGCGTTGGCGAATACGACATCCACGCTGCCCGCTTCGTCCGCGATCCGGCGAAATCCTTGTTCGATCATTTCGGGACGGGAAATATCGCATTCGATCACCGTGGCCGCACCACCGGCGGATTCGATGACCCGCTTCGTTTCCTCCGCGTTCTCCGGGGTGCGGTCCAGCATGTACACCTTTGCCCCATGCTGCGCAAACCGGATGGCCGTCGCTTTTCCGATCCCGGATCCTCCTCCGGTCACTACGGCGATCTTGTCTCTCAATCTGAGTTCATTCATGCGATTTCGCTCCTCTCTGAAAGCTGCGGAATCATGTCAGTAGTTTAATACCCTGCCATCCCGCGCTGAATCAGAGAGAACGCAGCTTCCGGGCAAGCTCCTCGTAACTTGAAGCCGTTTCGTGGGGCCGGTGCCCGGATTCGGGCTGTGCGGCGCGGTGATTGAACCATATGACCTTCCAACCGGCATCCACAGCCCCGACGACGTCATTCCTCCAGGAGTCCCCGATATAACAGCAGGAAGCGGGAGAAAGTCCCAGCTTGTCCGCGACGTGATCGAACAGCTTGCGGTCGGGTTTCGTGATCCCGACGGCTCCGGAAATGAAGATCCGCTCCGGCGGGATCAGTTCCAACACGCCGAGCGCTTCAATTTTCTTCATCTGATGCTCAGGCGGGCCATTGGTAATCAGCCCGACGATGCAGCCGTTATCTATAAGCGAAGCCATCAACGAACGGGCGCCGTCGAACAAACGAATATCGAACTGGCGGCTTAAATACTCGGACTGGACTCGGGCCGCCTGAAGCTCAGTCAACTCGACGCCGAATTCTCCGAGGGCAAGTTTGAATCGGCTGGTCCGCATTTCTTCCAGTTCACGGCCATGCGTAGGCGTTCCTCCGGCCCGTGCCGAGAGAAGATCGCTGTAATAGCGCATTCTGTGATAGGCAGGGGCATAGGGAAAGTCGGGGCCAGTGCCAAGAACATTTTGAAGCGCTTCGCGGAAAGGAATCAAATGATCGTACAGCGTATCGTCCACATCGAAAAAAACAGCGTGTATCTTTTGGTTACTAACGGCGTCTTTATTCATCTTTATTGAAAACTCCCTTTATATTCGGTCGGGCTATACCCCGTATATTCTTTAAATACTTTTGAAAAATAATGCTGATCGCTGAACGCCAGCGCGTCCGAGATTTCCTTGAATTTCATGTCCGGTTTGTCCGCCATAAGCCTGCAGGCCTCATTGATTTTCAGCTTGGTGTAATATTGCACAAAGGTGTTATGCGTCTGTTTTTTGATGACGCGGCTAATGTAAGAGGGGCTGACGTGAAACCTCTGCGCGACATCGTTAATGGAAAGCTGGGAATACATATTCTTTTTCAAAAATTCGTCCAGCCGCCCGAACAATTCCTGACCGCTTTTCCGGCTGAGAGCCTGCAATATTTCAAAGCATTGATCGCTCCATTCCAGCAGCGCCTTTTCGAACCCGGCATAAGTTTCGTGGTCGAACAACCGGTTCGAAACTTCTTCGAGGCGGATCCGGATTTCGGCATCGCGATCCTGGAGCAACCGGGCAAACGTGTCGATCAGCATGCGGACAAAGCTCTCGAGCTCGGCGAGTCTCGCATTGCCCTCGGCCCATTTGGCGAGCTGCTCGGTCAGCTTGAGTTTAAATTGCTCCTTCCGGCGGCCGCGGATCATCTCCGCGAAACCGGTCGTCAGCGACGGGTCCGTATGGATGTGTCCCGAACCTGAAATTGTAGTTGGCTGGCCGCGATCCAGTAACACGCATCCCCGATTGATAAGCTGCTGCTCGTTCAACAGTTCCGTTAACCGGTAATAGAGCTCCGGAAGCTTGACGGGTTCGGCCGCTTGAAGCTGTCCGCCTATCGTTACGTCCATGCCTCCGGAGTGAAGCTCCCGCCGAGCCGCCTCCATGCATTCGTATAACGAGGAAAATAACCCGGTTACCGTCGCACTGACCAGAACCAGAAACTGATTGGAGTCGGGCGTCGGGAAAACGAAGCAGGCATGAGGAGCGAAAATACCGGATAATAAGCGCTGGGCGACATCCGGGTTCCAAGCGTTTAGTCTGTTCGTGAACGGCTGTCTGCGGATAACGAACATCAGTTTGGCGTAGAGATGAAAGTGCTCGCCCGGCTGCATTTTTTCATGGTAGCTCGGATCCACGATTTCTTTTAACACACTCGCATCGCTGCGAGCCTGACGCTCCAAGTGCTCGATCCCGCGTTTCATGACTTCCGCAAGCTGACTGCGTTCCACCGGTTTGAGCAAATAATCGAACACCTGAAGATTCAAAGCCTTTCGGGTATACTCAAAATCGTTATATCCGCTGATCAATACAACGACCAGATTCGGATTGATCTGCTTCGCCTTTTCGATTAAGGCCAAACCGTCCATCTTCGGCATCCGGATATCGGTCAAAAGCAGGTGAATATCTTGCTTTCCGATCGTTTCGAGCGCTTCTTCGCCATTCGCGGCGGTGGCTGCCACCCGGACCGGCAGCTCCAGCGAACCTAACAACGTTTGGATATTCCGTAAAATCGGTTTACTGTCCTCGGCGATCAATACGTGATACATGGCTTCCCCTCCTGAAAAGTCAGTAAAAGTCTTTGGCAAGCGAGCCGATGATTTGGATGGTGGCGCCTTTTTCGTTTCCGGAATGATTGAAAATATTAAAAAACAGGCGGTTCCCGTACATCAGTTTCAGGCGGTTCACGCTGTTGACGATCCCCATGTTGCCGATGGACGCGCCCTGTTCACGGCCTTCGGGGGAGGCCGAATCCGACTCGCCCAAATTGTCCAGGATTTCGCTGATTTTGCCCAGTGGGAATCCGTCCCCGTTATCCCTGATTTCGATCGCCCAAACCCCTTTAAATTGCTTCACCGTGATTTTGATGTGCCACGGAGGATCGGTATGGCTAAATGCATGTTCGATGCAATTTTCCACGAAAGGCTGGATAACGAGCCGCGGAAGCTCGATATTCCGGGACAGCTCGTCCGCTTCGATTTCCCATTCGAGATCCTCCTCGTATTTATGCTGGACAAGCGACAGGTAGTGCCGGGTATGCTCCAGCTCTTCGGCCAAAGTGACATGCGCATAAGGCGATGACACGATATACCGCAAACTGTCCGAGAGGTGCTTGCACATATCGGATACCGCGTCGTTTTTGCCCTCCTGGGCCGCAATGCTGATCAAATAGAGGACATTATGGATAAAATGCGGGGCAATCTGTGCCTGCAGCGCCGAATTGCGAGCCTTGACCTCCTCATGGAGCGCTATTTTCTCCCTGTCGATCGATTCCTGGAGCCGCTCCATCAAATCCTGAAACGCTTCGTTTAGCAAAAGCAAATCGTTGTTCTGCGGCTTGCTGTCGACTTTAACGTTCAAATTGCTGTAATTGATGCGCCAAATTTGGCTGCGCAGCTTCCGGATCGGGAGGAGCAGGTTGCGCGTCGTAAAATAAATATAGACGAACGAAAGCACCATCAAAGAAGAAATCAGCAAAATGGAGATATATTTGACCGAATTGACAGAGCCTAGAACCGCCTTCTTCGGTGTCGTAAGATAGGTGGTCCATCCGGTAATCTCCGAACGGGAATAGGCGACATAGTTTTGAAATTTATCGGCATAGACGCCTTCGCCTTTGAGCTCCTCTTGTAGAACGGCATGCTTCGGATCGGCATTTGTGCCTGTGATCAGGCGGTTCTCTCCGTCGAGAACATAAACCTCGCCTTTACCGACGCCTTCCGTGAGCCTTTGCAAATAAGCCAGGTCGGATTGGATTCGGAGGTAGCCGTAAACCTTGCCGTTCTGATCATTGACCGCGCGGATAAAGGACAGGATATCGCCTTGCCGCGTCAAAATGAAATCCCCGCGTCCCCATTGCACATCGCCCAGCGGTTCGTCCAGAAAGGATTGGAGCGACGTGGAGCTTCCTTTGGAGCCGAGATAGGACACGAACAGGGAGCCCTGCTTGTCGTAAATCACCATATCCTTAATGTTCATGCTTGGGCCGATCGCCTGGAACATGATGTCCTTCAGCTTTCGCGTCAATTGGAACCTTTCGGCGTCAAGGGAAGGTAGAGCCCCTTTTTCCAGGATGGCAAAAATGTCCTTGCTCGACAAGATACGCTGGGATAGCTGGTTTTGGCCGTCGATGTAAAAATCGATTTGATCGCTCACCTTGCCTGCGGCTTCGAGCGTCTCATGAACCGTCGTGTTTTTCAGCGGCTTGATCACGATGAGATTGACGAAAATGATAAAGCAGACGAGTACAAAAAGGAGCAGGGAGATAAAGGTCAAAAAAACCCTGGTTTGCAAACTGAATTGAAGTTTTTCGCGACCCGGCATTCGTATCATGCTGTCGGTATCCTCCTTTTCGACATGGTTCGAGGGGTTCATGATGAAATAACTGTACCATTTCGGTTCACGAAGTGACAACGGTTTCAAGTTCAGAATTTTACACATCAAGAGTCATCTACAGACATGTACCGGAAACGAGTCGAAATTTATAATCAAGATGTAAACGCATTCAAATGAACAGAGGGGGATTTGCCTTGAACATCAAGACAAAAAGAATGACAACGATGATGATGGCGGCACTGTTATCGGTTTCTCTGGCCGCATGCGGATCTGGCGGCTCCAAATCCGGAAACTCGGCGGATGGAGGGAACGGAAACGGCGGAAGCAACGGAAAGAAAGTAACGATTGAATTAGCCATTTCCAAAAGCTCGCAAGACTCGGCGTTCATTCAACAAGACCTGCTCGACGAGTTTGAAAAGAAAACGAATATTCACGTTAATCTTCAATTGATCCCCGCAGAGCAGTCGACGACCGTGCTGCAAACCAAACTGGCCGTAAACGAAGCGCCGGACATTATTCAATACAACCTGGCCAGCGCGACGACGGACCTCAACCTCGAACGCAATTTTGAAATTTTGGATAACGAGCCATGGGTCAGCCGGATTTTGAATAAAGACGTCCTGTCGGCATACGGACATGTGTACAGCTTTCATGTGAGTCAGGATACAGGCATGCAGGGGGTCGTATACAACAAGCAAATCTTCGAAGACCTGGGGTTGACGATTCCGAATAACTTTGAAGAATTTCTGGCGGTTTGCGAGAAAATCAAAGCCAGCGGCATAACGCCCGTCTTCATGCCTTATAAGGATAACTGGGCCGCAAACATCTGGCCTGCTGCCGCGTTTGCCGACTTTGTCGCGAAGAACGATCCGAGCTTTTTTGACGATCTGAACAGCAACAAAAGAAAATGGTCCGACATTCCGGAATTCAAAACATTTCTGCAGCAACAATACGATGTCTACAAGAAAGGCTACACCAACGCCGATGTTCTAAGCGACAGCTACGACATGGCCGTAGGCAAATTTTTGAACAAGGAAGTCGCCATGATGTTCATGGGCGATTGGCTGATCGAGGGAGTGGCGCAGCAGGATCCGAACATGAAGCTCGGGGTGTTCCCGATTCCTTCCTCGGATGACGCCAAATTGGGAGCGAGTCCGCTCGGCGGCCAGCTGTTCATTCCGAAGAAGGCGAAGCATTTGAACGAGGCCAAGCAATTCCTTGAATTTATGGGTTCCAAGGAAATCGCGCAAAAAATCGTGGATTCCAAAGGCTACGTGTCCAACCTGAACGATGTGACGACGCCGGAGCTTCCGGCATACAAAAAGGAAATCGTGGACAATTACATTACGCCGAAGAAAACCGTACTGACAACGGATGCCTTTATGCTGGTGGACCGCAGCGAGCTGTACCGGTTGCTGCAGGATCAATTCGCCGGCGGATTGACGCCGGAGGAAGTGCTGAAGGCCTGGGACGAAAAATTCAGTCAACTGATGAAAGACAAGGGAATCGCCGGCTTCTAAGCGGCAAAATCCAAGGCAGCATAAGGTCCGCCGGGCTTTATGCTGCCCCAGGCTATCGTGGGGTGTGAGGAAATGAAATCATTAAAAAACTTGTACTCGTATTATCTGGTTTTGCCGGCCTTGTTGATCTATTCCATCTTTTTCGTCGTCCCTGCACTGGCGGGCTTTTACTATTCGTTTACCGACTGGCGCCTCGACCGGCTTACGATCGATTTTGTCGGGTGGGACAACTTCGTAAAGATCTTTCACGACAAAACGCTTTCCCTGGCGCTCAAAAACACGTTAATCTTCGCCGTGGCGACCGTCATCGGCAAA
Organism: Paenibacillus salivarius; assembly: GCF_051307165.1. NCBI lineage: Bacteria > Bacillati > Bacillota > Bacilli > Caryophanales > Paenibacillaceae > Paenibacillus > Paenibacillus salivarius. The sequence continues at coordinate 4,461,949 of NZ_CP195592.1, read as the reverse complement.
AACGTGATCGGGATCATCCTCGCCGTTGCATTGAACATGAGATTGAAATCAAAAAATTTATTGCGCGCCATCTTTTATTCCCCGTCCATCTTGAGTATTTTGGTGATCGGCATCGTGTTTACGCCTCTATTGCGTACCGAAGGGGCGGTCAACAAGCTGCTTGACGCGGTGGGACTTCATGCGTTAAGCCAGGCTTGGCTTACGAATCCGTCCATCGTCATCTGGACGATCGCGGCGATTTCGATCTGGCAAAGCGCCGGTTTCCAAATGGCCATTTACCTCGCCGGCCTTCAATCGATCTCCCAGGAATACTATGAAGCGGCGACCATCGACGGAGCAAGTTCATGGAAAAAGTTCACGAAAATCACGCTGCCGCTTCTGCTGCCGGCGATCAATATAAACCTGATGCTGACGCTGATCGGCGGGCTTAAGGTTTTCTCGGAAGTGTTCGTCTTGACGGGCGGCGGCCCGGGGAACGCTTCGCAAGTGGTCGGAACGATCATTCTGCGCTCTTTCGGCGAAGGAAGCTGGGGGATGGGGACCGCCATCAACACGCTCCTGTTCGTCGCCGTAACGATCATAGCCATTCCGCTTCTGGTGTTTATGCGGCGTAAGGAGGTCACGGAATAATGGGATTCACGCGCAAACTCGCCATACGCAACTATATCGTCGAAGGTATCCTGATTCTTTCTTCTTTGATCATCATTTTGCCTCTGTTGATTATGATATTCGGCTCGTTCAAAACGAGCGCCGAGGTGCTTAGCTTTTCCTTGAGTTTTCCGGAAAAATGGATGTTCTCCAACTATGCGAAAGTATTTGAGGAAGGCGGGATTGCCCGGGCTTTCATGAACAGCTTGTGGATTACGGGGATCTCGTCCGTCATCAATATCGTCGCTTCTTCGGCGGCCTCCTTCATATTGACGCGCCGGGAAACCAAGCTTGCGAACATGCTTTACATGTTTTTCTTCATGGGCCTCATCGCCCCGATGTCGACCATCACGACCATTCGGATCGTGCAATGGCTGGGCTTTTACGGCAGCATCACGAGCGTTATCCTCATCTACGCGTCTTTGAACACCGCCTTCAGCGTATTTCTGTACAGCGGATTTATCAAGACGATACCTAAAGCGCTGGATGAAGTGGCCTTTCTGGAAGGAGCGAGCGTATTCGGGGTATTCTTCCGGATCGTCACCCCGCTGATTCTGCCCGTAAATGCGACGGTGGCCATCATGGTGTTCATGTCGGTTTGGAATGACATCACGATTCCGCTTTACTTTCTTACGGACAGTTCCAACTGGACCATGCCGCTCTCCATCTACAATTTTTACGGAAAATACAGCCGGGACTGGAACCTGATTTTTGCCAACCTTGTGCTGACATCGTTACCCGTTTTTATCCTATATTTGTTCGGACAAAAATATATCGTCAGCGGCCTGACGGCGGGAGCCGTGAAAGGCTGATCCGGAAAAAAAACGGGTTCAAGGAGGAAATGGGAAGATCCGGGAGGATCGGGGAGGAACTTTAAGATATATTCCGCTCCATTTGGCACAGCCGCATGAGGGGATTTTTATCCCGGATACGGAGAGGAGAGTCCGTTTTCCCTAAGGGGCAGGAAGCTCTATACTTATACATGTGTCAAAATAACGTTAATTGCAACGTAATCGGGAGATGACTTTACTTGGCTTATGATGAAGTGTTGGAACGCCGGAGTGAGATGCTGAAACGACGGATTGGCGAAATGATCGCCAGGGAGAACCAATATGGATTAGGAAAGCAAGAGGGTCGATTCCTGCAGAGAATGATTAAGGAATTGCATCAAACGGCGTATGAAATGAACGCAAAGTCCGAAGTTTAAAGGGACGGTTTACGGAAGAAGTCAAAGCAAGGGCCGGTCACGGAGGGGATTCTTCCATGACCGGCCCTTTGCCTGTTTTAAACCAAATATTTCGATAAAGAGATCAATGCCGTAATCGTCACGATATTTAGCAGCGTGGAGATCAACACGGTTTGGGATGCAAAATCCGGTTCGTTGCCGTATTCTTCCGCCAAAATCGTACTGTTGACCCCCGTCGGCATGCCCGAGGCGATCAGCAATGCTTGTGCTGGGATTCCTTTGAGGCCGAGCAGGAAAATCAGCAGGAATCCGATCGCAGGACCGATCAGCAAGCGGAGCAGGACACTGAGGTAAACGTCGAACCGGTCCAGCCGCAGCGGATACTTTACGATTTGCGCTCCCAGGGTAAGCAGGGCTATGCTGACCATCGAGTCGGAAACGTAGCCGAGCGGCTTCCCGAGAAATTCGGGCAATGGCAAATGAAGAACATGGAACCCGAGACCGAGCACGAGGGCGTAAGGGACCGGCATTTTCAAAAAGCCGATCAACGCTGCCTTCAGCGTGCCACCGGTCTTGGCCCGCTGGACGGACATAACGCCATAAGTAAAGGTGACCAGACTTTGAAAGGTCATGATCAGCGCCTGAAGGGATGCCGCCAGCGGATCGCCCTTGAAGGCGAGCTGGTTGATCGGCAAGCCGTAGTTGCCGGAATTGTCGAGAATCAGGCTATTCGTAAATGCCGCCTTCATGCCGCGGGAGAATTTCATCCGCCGGCTGACCTTGCTGACCACATACAGAAGGAGGACGTAGAGCGCATAAAACAACGTAACGCTTCCCAACAGCTCCGGCGACATGGCGGACTGGTACATGCTTAAAAACACGACGGCGGGCGTGATATAATAAAAATTAATTTTAGCCAGGGTATACAGATCCAACTTAAAGGCCCGCTGCATTAAGGCTCCCAGCCCGATGAGGACGAAGATCGGCAAAACGACATCCAGCAAAATTTGAGCAATCATCTTGGGTGTTCATCTTCTTTCTATGCGAGTGGATTGGGGGCTTAGCCCGCAAGTTATTATATCATGATCTTTTGCCGCACAAAGAGGAGGTTATAAAAGCATGGACAACACCAGATTTCCGACGAACCGGATATTGGCCGAGGTCGAGCGGATCGTCAGCCTGGAAATGGAACTGACCCGTTTCAATGCCCTCCGGGCTTTATCTCCGGAAGACAAAAAGCTGGAGGTCCTAAAGATGGGATCGGCCTCCTTGCTCTTAGATCCCGCTTCTCCGCAATCCACCTACTACAACCGGGTTATCGGACTCGGTCCCGGCGACTTGGATAAGCTGCCTGAAATTATGAACCTTTATGGACGGCACGGGATTTCGCCATGCATTGATATGACGCCGGACAAGCAAAGCGGGGAGGTGGCGGAAGCTTTATCCGCCTTGGGTTACGTTCCCCGGCTGCAGCTTGCCTTTTTGTCGCTCGAGGTGGACCGGGCAACCGTAATTAAGGATGAACAATCCCGCTCCTTCCGCTTAGACCCCGTGACTTTGGATAATGCGGAGGAATATTTGGGCATGATCGCCCGCTCCAATGGCGGGATGAGACTGGAGGAAGATGTGATCGGGCGCAAAAAAGGCTATTTCTGCAAACCCGAGTTCAGGAACTGGATCGTCCGGTCGGGAGAGGAACCGGCAGCTATGGGGTCTTTGTTCATTCGCGGCGAAGAAGGCTATATCGCCAATGACTTCACGTTTCCGCAGTTCCGGGGCGGCGGTTACCAAACGGCGCTCATCCGCGAACGGATCAGAACGGCCAAAGCAACGGGCCTGACAAGACTTTACGCCGACGTGGAGTTCGGCAGCGTCAGTCATCACAATATGTTAAAAGCAGGCTTCCATACCGTATTCGTCAATTCCTTCTGGATCAAAGTCAGGGAAGGCGGATTTTCCGGATAATCTGATTCAACACCTCGGAAAGCACCAATCCGATGGCGATCGAGCCCGAGATCAGAAAGGCCTGCGCGGCCAACTGAACGGCCATATTATATTCGCTCGAGACAAAGTTCCGCATGGCATCATAGGCCATTCCGCCGGGGACCAGGGGAATGATGCCCGATACGCTGAAGAGAATGACGGGCTTTTTGTAGATTCTGGCGAAAATTTGGCTGATCACCCCTACGATCAAGGTAGCGGCGACGGTGGCATATATCGTATCCAGGCGTTCGTCCAGCAAAAAGTAAACGGCCCAGCCCGCCATGCCGGAAAATCCGCATTGCAGCAAGGTCCGTTTCGGGGCGTTAAAAATGATGCCGAATGCGGCGGATGCGATAAAGCTGGTAATTAAATGGAGAACCAGATTCATGGCGGATGAATTCCCCTTTTTTCAGGTTATAGAATGGTAAACACGATCGCGATACCGGCGCCAATGGCAAACGCGGTCAGGAACGCTTCCGCCCCACGGGACAAGCCGGATACCAGATGACCGGCCATCAGATCCCGGACGGCGTTGGTGATGAGAAGGCCGGGAACGAGGGGCATAACAGAGCCGATAATGATTTTGTCCAGCTCTCTGCCGAGGCCGGCCGACACTAACGCATAAGCCGCGATTCCGATCAGGAAGGAAGCGATAAACTCGGCAAAAAACTTCACTTTGACGACATGATGAAGCAGAATGAACGCCGAGAAGCCGAGACCTCCGCAAATCAGGCCGGGCAGGAAATCCGAAAGTGTCCCCCGAAACATCAAGGTGAAGCAACCGCTGGCAAGAGCTGCCGCGGCGATTTGAAGAGCAACCGGATAGGCATGCACGGAGGTCTCGATGCCGCACAGCTGGGCGTGGGCTTCCTCGGCCGAAATATCTCCGTTCGCCAGCCTTCGGGAAATGTCGTTCACGGCGGCGACCTTTTGCAGGTCGGTCGTTCGCTCGGCAATCCGGATGAGTTTCGCCCATTGCATTTCGCCGGATTGGAACACGATGCCGGTTGGGGTTACATAACTATGAGATCCGGATAGTCCCAAGGCCTCGGCCATACGAATCATCGTATCCTCCACGCGGTAAGTTTCCGCACCGCTTTGAAGCATGATTTTGCCGGCTAGCAGGCATATTTCGATTTGCCCTTGATCGCCCGCCGATGCCATGGCCGGACCTTCCATAACTACCGTCCCCCTTAAATATACTCACGACATTATACCATACAAAATTCGTGGAATAATGTCGCATTTTACTTAATAATCTAAGGATTTAGCAGCGCTTTGCCACTCAATGCTTCATATTTATGATATCCTAATATTGTCTGCCATTTTTATGGCGTTCAAGCATCGAATAAGTCGAGAGGTAAATGGAACATGCTGCAGAGTTTGATCAACAACTTTACTATATTGACGACGTTTTTATTTTTCGGAAATATGCTTTGGGGAAAATGGAAGGACAACCGATTTGAGAAAAAACGGGTATCAAAATTTCTCTTGGGAGCGGTATTCGGACTATTCGGCGTTTTTTTGATGCATTATACTTTTCCGATGACTCCCCATGTTTTTGCCGATTTTCGTCAACTTCCCATCCTGATCTCCGTCTACATGGGAGGGTGGGTAGCCGGATTCATAACGACAATGATGATCGCCGTTTACCGGCTGCTTTTTCTGAGCGGATTTAACTTTGCCTCGATCATGGGAGCCGTCAATGCGCTTGGAACTTTGCTTACCGCGGTCTGGTTATTGAGAAACCGCAAGCTGTCCTTTCGAAGATGGGGGGCGGCGTTGGGAATCTCTGCGGTCATTTCCGCTGCGGTGTTTGCTCTTATATTAAGCGATACAAACAAGTGGATACCGATTGGCGAATTTATGATCGTGTTTATCATTGGCGGAATGTTCACCTTTGCCATGCTGATGTATTTGAAGAGATCGGATGATTCGGTCCGGATTATGCGAGAGGCGGCTCATCGCGATTTTCTGACCGGCTTGTACAATGTCAGAGCCTTTGAAGTGATCATGAACCAGAGAATCGCCCATACGAACCGGTACCGGATTCCGTTTACGCTGCTCATGATCGATATCGACCATTTCAAGCGGGTCAACGATACGTATGGCCATCCGGCCGGAGATGAGGTATTGTCCCAGATGGCCGATGTGCTGAGGGACACGTTCAGGCCCGGGGATCAAATCGCCCGCAAAGGCGGGGAAGAATTCGTTGTCATCGTGGACGAATGCGATGCCGGGAAAATCGGGACGATCGCCGAACGCCTTCGGCAAAACGTCGAGGACCACCCGTTTTTGTTGCCTGACGGAACGATATTGAAAATGACGATATCCGCGGGCAGCGCGACTTACCCGGACTTCGAAGACAGCCTGCTTGTCGAGAAGGCCGATCAGGCGCTTTATGAAGCCAAAGCGGCGGGCCGGAACAGGGTTTGCCGGGCGGCTAACTGAAAATAAATGATAGAATCAGCCGATGGTTGTCTTTTGATAACCGTCGGCTTTTTGCTTTGGAAGAATGAAGATCGGTACATGTTGGCAAAATAGGCATTAGCTTAGCGAATCGATCCGGTACGGACAAGGAGGCTGACTGATGAGCAACAGTAAGAAATCGCATGAGCAAATCAACGAATGGCTTGCGGAAAAGCTATCCGGACAGGTTGATTTTGAACAACGCAGCATCGGATCGGCCGAAGACATCGAATTGCAGTATTTAAGAAGCATATCCAACTCGGATACGGTGAACCGCTTTATTATCGTTCCAAGTCACGAGATGAACAATGCCGCGGATTATGAAGCGTATATCGCTTCCTTTCCGGGGACCGTTCAAGCCGAAAATAAGGACAAAGTCATGGAATATGTGCTGAAAGGCTTCGTGCTTATTTCCGTTCAAGGCAAACAATACCTTTTTGATGCCGTAAAAGTAGAATCCAGCGGAATCGGCGAATCCATCAACGAATCGATTGTACAGGGCCCCCGGGATGCGCTTAGCGAAAATATCGAGATCAATCTCAATATGATCCGCCGGCGGTATCAATCCCCAACTTTGAAAGTCGATATGATGGTCGTCGGCAATATGTCCAAGACGACCGTAGGGATTATGTATGACACCGAACGGGTAGATCAACAGGTGCTCAAGGAAATGAAAAAGCGGATTTCCGGGATCAAAGTCGATATCATTCAATCGGCCGGCGAAATGGAAAAGTATATCACTCCGGAGCGGTTTCGCCTGTTCCCGACGATGATCGTGACGGAACGGCCGGACCGGGTAGTCTTCAATATCGCAGAAGGCAAAATCGCGGTCCTGATCAATACGACAGGTTTTGCCATTATTGCCCCTACGATCTTCAGCGATTTCTTCACGGCGATGGACGACAAAATTCAGGTTCCGGTCGTGGGCTGGTTCCTCAAGACAATTCGCTATATCGGGTTGTTCCTCACGCTGACGCTGCCGGCGTTGTATGTCACGTTTTCATCTTACAATCCTGAAATTTTGAAAGTCCAGTTGTCCTTGCTCATAGCGGGCAGCCGGGCGGCGGTTCCCTATCCTTCCTTTATGGAAGTATTCCTGATGCTGTTGATGATGGAATTTCTGACGGAGGCTTCACTGCGCCTTCCGAAAGCGATCGGTCCAACCGCGACAACGGTCGGCGGTTTGATTCTAGGCCAAGCGGCCACGCAGGCCGGGCTGGTCAGCAATATCATGATTATTCTGGTCTCCGCCGTGGCGATTTCGAATTTTATCATCCCGCTCAGCATGATGGGCTATACGACCCGCGTTCTTAAATATTTGTTTGTGGCCTTGGCCATTATCTTCGGATTGGTCGGCGTCGTTGTGGCGATTGTCGGACTGGTGATGTATTTATCGGGTCTCCGCAGCTTCGGCAAGCCTTATTTGAAAATGGCGATTTTGGAATCCAAAACGAAGGGTGAAAAGTGATGGTGAGAAGCAAGTATTTCTATTACCTGTTTCTGATGAATGCGCTAATCAATATAATCAACTTCGTTCCCCGCATACTCATATACACGAGGTTCCGAGGGGCGCTACCGTCCATTTTCATCTCGGTTGCCATAAGCTCTACGATAATCTATATCTTTGTAAAGGCCCTCCGGCGTTTTGAAGGCCAAGGGCTTCCGGAGATTCTGAATGCGTTTATGCCAAGGGGGATCGGCGTTCCGCTGCTTTTCATGCTCGGGGTTTTCTGGTTCTTTGCCGGAAGCATCACGATGCTGTCCTTTGTCGATATATCCCTTCGTTACATTAGTCCGGATATTTCGCCTTATGCCGTCATCATCGGCTTTTTGCTGGTAGTCGGCTTATGCTGCCGCCTGGATGCGGACTCGATTTTATACGGTCTGGAAACATTGCTGCTCCTTGTTACACCGGCCATCGCATATATGCTGATAAAAGCTTTTATCAATCCGCTGTTTAGCTGGGATGCCGTCATGCAAATGATTACATACATGTGGACCAGGCCGAAGTTTGTCTCCATAGCCGGGGCCACCTTTGTTTTTTCCGGATATATCAATCTGGTTATTTTCAACCGTTCCTTCAAAAAGCTAAATCCGCGGCATCTTTGGCTCATCCCGGTGTTCGGCCTGCTGATCCTGCTCTTAACCTTTCTCGTTCCCGTCGGATATCAAGGAACGATCGCGGTGGAAGATCATATATATAGCTGGTTTTCCACGGCAGACTCCATCCGTATGGAATTGTTCATTGTCGAACGGGTGCTTTTTTTGTTTTATACGATCTACCTGACGCTGTCTTTAGTCAGTGCGGTCATCCATTGGCATGTCGGCTTGGAATTGCTAAAAGGCATGTTCCAAAAGAAGGACGGGACACTTCCGGGAAAAAAGGCGGATTGGTGGATTCTTTCCCCGGTTTGCTTGATCACAATCATTGGAATGAATTTCTTAGATCAAGTCAGAATGGCCCAAATGGGCCAGTGGTTTTTGAACATTCGCTTTTACGGAGAATTATTGCTCCTTGCCTCGATCATTTACGCGAATAGAAGGAGTGCGGCGAAGTCATGAAAAAAATAGTTTGTACCTTCCTGTTACTTATGCTCCTTGGAATATTGACGGGTTGCCAGTTCAAGGATATTGACAAAAGGGCCTTCGTCGTTGAGTTGGGAATCGACCGGCCGCAAGACCATGACAAGCAGGACCAGTTTGAGGTCACGTTAAGAATAGCGATTCCGGAGGGAGACCCGACGCAAAGAAGCCAAGAGTCCATCACGATTACCGAAGTGGCGGCAAGCATCCCAGAAGCGGTTAGACTTATGAAATCCAAAGTGGACAGGGAAATTGATTTCAGCCATTGCAAAGTGGTGATTATCGGCGAATCCTTTGCCAAAGGCAATATAACTCCGGTCATGGACTGGTCTACGCGGCGCCGGGATATTCAATTAATTATGCTGTACGCGGTCGGTGTCCCTAATGCGAAAGAAGTGGTCAAGATGGACACCAAAAGCGAGCGATTGCCCGGAAATGCCTTGATCCTGGCCTTGACCAAAGACGGGTCGGAGTCCCCGTTCATTGTGTCCGCCTATAATTTTGACGTCAGCCGCCGGACCAAAGAACATGGTCTGGATCCTTTTATGCCGGTAGTCGAAACGAAAAACCCGGACATGCTGATCATCAACAAGGTAGCCCTCTTCGATAAGCAAAAAATGGTGGCCACCCTAACGCCGGATGAAACCCGAATGCTGAATTTGCTGCTTGCCAGGAACTTGAGGACAAGCTTTAAGATCAATACGGAAGTTTCTTCGTTTGACTACAATTTAGAATCTTCCAGCTCGAAGTACCGGATTAAGGCTGGAGAAGGAGGGAAAACCGTTGTCATGTATCGTTTGTCCGGCAGGGCCTCCCTGGAGGAGAACAGCACGGGCGTTCCCGTAACGGGCCCGGTATTGCGCCTCATATCAAAGGCAGCTTCGGAAAAGTTGGAAAAGGACACGCAAAGCCTGCTCAAAAAAATTCATTCCACCGGGACGGATCCATTAGGCTGGGGGTTGCGTTATTATTCCAGAAGCTGGCGCAATAATACCGAACAACGGGATTGGGCGGAAAAATACCCCAACCTCGAGTTTCAGGTTAAAGCCGACCTAAAAGTGAAGTATACCGGAGTACTTCGCTAGAAAGCACATTAGTATTTTTATATGAATTCCATGAATTACTAATAAATTGGCGACGCAGGGCTACCGATATATAGTTATTGTCCGGATTCGAGCTATATTCGTAGAAGAGGTGGCGTCATGATCAAGAAAACAATGTCGATACGGAGCCGTATGATGATCTCTTATTTATTGGTTTTGCTGGTGCCCAGCGTGATCATCTCGGCGGTTACCTATTCGGCCGCGAGCGGGCGCGTTGAGAAGGATTTAATGGGCAGCGCCCGGGAAAGCGTGGCCGTGGCGGACCGGATCGTATCGAACGAGATTGAAGGAAAACTCAAGGATATGGACTATTTCGGGAAGCGGATTACGGCCGCAGACGTAAACGCGGAGGTCGCCTCCGGCGGAGATGCCATCAAGCGGCAGCTGCAGGAATATCAAGCGACCAACGATAATGTCCTGAACATTTACGTCGGGACGAACAAAGGGGAGATACTTCTAGCTAAAGACGAGGATCTGGGAGAAGATTTCGATCCGCGAACCCGGGATTGGTATGTTCTTGCGCTGAAGTCGCAACAAGCGGTGGTATCGCCTTCTTATCTGTCCGTAGACGGCAAACCCGTGGTGTCGATCTCGCAAAAGCTATCCGATGGCAGCGGCGTCATTTCCATGGACCTGGATCTTAGCTCCGTTTCTTCCATGACCGATATAAACGTCGGTACGGAGGGATATATTTTTATCGTGGACATCAGCAAAAAGCTGTTGGTTCACCCGACGGAGAAGATCGGCGAGGAATATAAGGAAGACTTCGTTAACCGGATGTTCCAGGAGGATGAAGGGACATTCGACTACGAGGCGGACGGCCAAAAATACAAAATGGCTTTTTTGAAGAATGAGGCGACCGGCTGGCGGATCGGCGGAACGATGAGCCAGGACGAAGTAGCCGATGCTACGGAAGGCATCAGAAATACCGCTCTTCTTGTCGTGCTGGCATCCGTGCTTGGCGCTGCGGTGATCGTGTATATGAATGTCCGCTCGGTCGTAAGACCGCTGCGCAAATTAAATGAGGCGACGGCCATACTGGGAAAAGGCGATTTGACTCAGCGGCTGGATTCCTTCCGGCAGGATGAAATCGGGGCACTGGCCGCAAACTTCCAAGCCATGGTCGATAATTTGCGGAGCATGGTCGAAGGGGTCAAGGACATGACCGACAACGTCTCCGTTTCGGCCGAACAGCTGTCAACCGGTACCGAGCAGACGACGAAAGCGATAGAACATGTTACGGTTGCGATTTCGGAAGTCGCCGTGGGCAGTGAAGGACAGCTTCGAAGCGTGGAGTCGGGAACAAAGAGTGTTACAAATATGAGCCGGAAAATAGGGGCCGTTTCGGAACAAATGAAGCAGGTAGCCGGAGCGATGGGGGAAACGGCCGATACCGCCTCCCAAGGGACGATTGCGGTTTCAAGCACGGAAGACAGAATAAGAGAAATCCGCGATACCGTCGAAGAATTGGGGAGCATTGTGCTTTCGCTCAATGAACGCGCAGAGCAAATCGGAGATATTATTGGCGTGATCTCGGGTATAGCCAATCAGACGAACATGCTGGCCCTGAACGCCTCCATCGAGGCGGCGAAAGCGGGGGAACAAGGCCGCGGGTTTGCGGTCGTTGCTTCGGAAGTGCGCAAGCTGGCCGAAGGAACCCGTGGCTCGGCCGATCAGATCAAAGACCTGATCGCCTATATTCAAGGCGAGGTTAAACAAGCCGCAATTACAATGGAAGAAGTCAAAGCACGGGTTCGAGACGGGATGGAAGCGATGGACCGCTCGGGCGCATCGTTCGGACTGATCCGCGAATCGGTATTTGGAGCCGCGGAAATCATAACGACCGTCTCGTCTTTAATGGGCGAGGTCGCGGCGGAGGCGTCCGAAGTGGAGCAGGCCATCGGATATATCCGCAATCTCTCCGAGGAAACGGCAGGGAATACGGAGACGATTTCGGCCGCCGCCGAAGAACAACTCGCTTCGCTGCAAGAGATGGCTTCCTCTTCCGCGGATCTCAGCGGTATGGCGGAACAACTTCAACAAATGGTCGGCAAGTTCAAAATTTATTGATACAAACAGGCGGTCCCTGATTGGCAGGGACCGCCTGTTCTGTTTATTCGGATTCATCTCCGTCAAAACCGTTAATCAGATCGGTTCCGTGCATCGCGTCGGGATCGGGAGCCGCCGGGTCGACCGGGCTGTCCTTCGTGATATCGTCCGCGTCGGGAACATCGGGCAAGGCCACATCCTGGCGGGTATCGTCGTGTTCGGACGGGTGCGTCTCCGGTTCACTCAGACTCTGGGTAATCCGGGTGTCATGGGGCAACAGGTCGTCGCCGGGAATATCGTTTTCATCACGATTCTCTCCAAGCAGCTTGTACCTTTGATAAGTCTGATCCCCTTCCGTAGGGTACTCTTGATCCGCCATGCCAGCCTCTCCTCCTTGTCGTTAAAACTTCGGGAACACGTATTTTACGAGGAAATAGAGAAATCCGAAGAACAGGACGATATAAGCCGCATATTTGATAAAGGTGGCCGCAACCATACTGGGCTCGGATTTTTCCTGCACGCTTTTGCGTTCCACATCCACATTGCTCACTTCATTGCGATCACGCGGTTCGTACATGATCCTTCCTCCTTATCTTTTCCATGCCGAACCGGAAATATCCGGGGGCATACGGTTATATTTGTCTAGTTCTTACACGAAATCGGAACATATGAAACGTGTTCCCGATCCGAAAAGACCGAACTTTTTCGGTTTATCCAAAACTATGCATAGCTTAAACCCCCACATCCAAGGTAAAATGGATTTTGGCATGAATCTCATTTTTAAAATCTATTATTTTTTCCATAATATTGAAGGTTAAAGTGTGATTTATAGCGAATTAGGTAGAGTAACTTTCATTTTATTTGCAGAGGTGCTGGCATGAAAGCCTTTTTAAAAGCGGTTGCTGTTTGTTTGATCTTGATGGTCATCATTTTTTTTGTGATATTTTTGGAAGGTCCCAACGATCGTCGGACGGATGAGCAAACGATTGATCATTGGCAGATGATTTGGACAAATAAATTTGATCCTACAACATCGGAAAAGCAGTTGGAGCAGATGGAGGGCTGGGAAAATACCGGCATTCCCAATAAAAACCTTTCGCGCCCGGAAGGAGCCAAAGGACTATGGGTCAAAATCGAGCTCCCGCAAAATATTAAACCGCATTTCGCTATTCTCTTCGACAAGATTTACGGAAGAGAAATCGTTATTTTAAACAATGAAAATGTACTATATAAATTGAAAAGGGATTATAACTTCGAAACCAACACGGTTCTGATCCCCTTGGATTCCAATTATTCAGGTGAAACTCTATACATCGGAATTGGGTCCGAAGGGAGATTCGGAATTCAGGATTCCGTACGTGTCGGGGACTATCAACAACTTATTAAAGGATTTGTGCGAGTTAATATTACGGATTTCATTTTGGGTTGCACCTTGATCTTTATTGCCGCCATCATGCTGATCTGCATATTCTTTTTAAAGAACGAGAACCTTGCCACCTGGCTGTCCTTATGTATTGTTATTTTGAGCAGCGGAGTCATGGTAATCACCTATTCACCGTATTCTTACTGGCTTTTTGAGAATGCTGGGAAAATTTATGTGAATCTATTTGATATATCGCTGTTTGTACTTCTGCCAGCGTTTACATATTTCTTCGAAAAGATATTCGGTCCCGGTTATTTTTCATTAATTAAAAATTTCAGGAAATTTCAAATCATTTACTCGGGTGTTTGTCTACTTGTGACGGTGACTTATGCAATCCAACCTGAGAGCATGAACCTATATAGATTTGTTACCGGTCAGTTGCTCGGTTACTTTATGATCCTGCAGTTCGTTCTGCTCATTTGTACGGCCTTGATCTACGCGATTAAAGGTAACCCTGACGGTATTATCTTTTCCGTGGGATTCATTATCTTTGCGTTTCTCGGGCTAGGGGAACTGATTTGGTACTATTTTAAAGAAGCTTACTATGACCTGTATTTATGGAAATGGGGCGTCATATTCTTCCTGACTGCCTTGATCGTTATTTTGGGGAGAAAATTTGCACAAAACCATGAACGGGTCGTGGAATACTCTAAACAGCTGGAAATGTTCAACAACGAGCTGCAGCGCTCCGAGAAAATGGAAATCATTAGCGAGTTGGCCGCTTCTGTCGCCCATGAGGTTCGCAACCCGCTTCAGGTGACACGAGGATTTCTGCAACTGCTTGCAGCCAAGCAAAACTCGGCGGACAAGGTATATTTAAGCATGGCTCTGGAAGAATTGGACCGGGCATCCGGCATTATTACGGATTTTCTGACATTTGCCAAGCCGGAAGTGGGAAAGGTGGCTACTTTGAACATTTTGGACGAGTTTTTGCATATTGAGGGAATTCTCGTTCCGATGGCCAATTTACAGGGAGGTAAAATTTCGGTTCATATCCCGAAGGATTTGTATATCAAAGGAAACTCCTCAAAATTCAAACAGGCTTCGATCAATATTATCAAGAACAGCATCGAAGCGCTTCATGGAGAGGGGGAAATTCAGGTATGGGCTTACGAAAAGGATGATCATGTGTACATCCATATCAAGGATACCGGGGAAGGAATGGATCCGGAGGTGCTAGAACGGCTCGGCGAGCCGTATTTCTCCAACAAAACAAAAGGAACGGGCCTTGGGCTTATGGTTACTTTCCGTATCATTGAAGTAATGAACGGAACTCTATCCTTTAAAAGTCAAAAAGGGGCAGGAACGGAGGCGACCATCAGTTTTCCTTCGGTGAAACCCTAAGGATGATGATCGGCTCGTTCCTGCCCGCCGCTGAGAAAGTTATATTCAAGTTCCCCAAAGAGCGTTCGGCTTCGTTTCGGACTTAATAACATGAGAAGGGTTAGGAGGCAGTACAAGATAGAATTCGTCCGAATTCTCTTCTACTGTCTTCACCTTGATGTGATCCGGCAGTACTACACCCAAAGCCTCCTGGATAGCCGCTTTCGGATCGGCGAGAAGTTTGGCCTTGAAGCTGGGGTCTTGCCATGCTTTTTCAATTACTTGTGATTGAAGGAGAGCTCCTGATGTCATTGGAATCACCCTTTCAAAATAAAATGGTTATATTTTCCTAACTAGTATATCACGGAGATTGACAATAATCTAGCAGCATTACATATTATTGGAGATCCAAAACTCCAAACCGCCTCTTTGCAGGATGCTCCGCTTTGCCTGAATTTCCCTGGCGCCAGTCTCAAGATTATCCACCATACCCCCATGGAAATCATACAAGTCAGGTACATCCGACTTGATATCAAGCAAGAGTTTATGGCTCCGATCCGCGTGTTCCCAGAGTTTAAGCAGAACGTCATGAGTGGAGATCGCTTGATGTACTTCCTCCGATGTCGGGCGTCTGTCCCGCCCGATATCCAACTCCGCTTGTGTCACGGAAATGAGAGAGTTATAACTTCCCTCCCGCAAATCCTTCTCCCAATCCTGCCAATCATCGACCAACTGTAGCGTGACCAGAACCGAGTCCACCGCCTGTTCCAGCTTCGCGATCTCGCCCGCGCGTTCGGCCAATAACATGGAGCCGGCTACGGTGAGTTTGACGGGAGCGGCTTTATGTCCCATCCGAACGGGCTCTTCGTGAAAAAAGTCCGATTCCCCTTCTTCCGAGACGGCTTCGGCCCATTCCGAAACATATTTCCGGTAATACGTCCAAAATGGGGATGCCCCCGGGAAGAAGCTGCCGTACATTTCAATGAACAGGGAATGGATCAATTCCGCAAGAGGAAGCTTCCGGGCCCCGCCGGATTCCGGTTCGTCCATGCACTCGTCGATCAAATGATAGTACATCATTCCGAAAATATTGGCAACCGCAAACCGGCGTAACTCGGCGGACTCCAGTCCTGACAACCGCTGAAGCCAGAACGGCAGCAAGTAGCATATGTAGTTTTTGGATCGATTCTCTTTCAAAGCGTGAAACCGGTCCAAATAATTTCGGGCCGGAGTTTGAAAGGCTGCCGGAAGAGAGCCCAACATCCGCTCGGCTTCCGCAAAGGCAAGGTCGAGTTCCTGTTCATAATGCGTCAGCCAATTCAAGAGTCAAACCTCCTTTGATATACAACTTGATTCTATCCATCCATTATAAAAGATAGAAGAAGAGGATACCAATCGCTACAAGTGGTGGTTTGCCCGTATTTTTAGAAGATTTGGTGAAGACCGATAAGAATAAGCAGGACACCGGACACGACCGTGGCCCGGTTCCCCAGCTTTTCGGCGGCGTACTTTTCCCCAAACCCGGCACATATAGCCAGTAAAAGGAAGCTAAAGATTCCGACGGATAAAGAGGTGTAAAATATATTCAGGTGCGTGATGCCCGCATTAAAGCCGCCGGCCAACGCATTCATGGCCAGCGCGATTCCCAAAACGACGGATTCCCCGATGCTGAGCGATTTGGAGCTGTCCACGTCGGCCTCCTCGGGATTTCGGAGAAGCCTTGTTAAGGTCGGCGGATCGTTTTCCGGCGGGGATACCGGCTTCTTTTCCACAAAGGGCTGAAGCAAAACCCATACTCCAACGGCCACGATGACGACGGTTCCGATCCACTGCCCAATTAAAGGGTGGACCCACAAGGCGATCCAGTTCCCGAACAATCCCGAAAACAGAGTAGCGAGAAACGAAATAAGGGCGATCGTCAGATTGGAATACCACGGAATATGAATTTTCCGTACTCCGTATGCGATGCCTACACCTGCGTTATCCAGGTTGGAGGCCAACCCGATGGCAATGACGGCCCACAGACTGAACATATTCATGCTGCCCGCTCCTTTGCATACCATGATGCCAACAGCATATGCCCAAGGAACGCTTTTGGTTTCTAATGGGAGGCATTCCTTTATTTCGAATAAAGTAGTATAATTTTTATAAAGACAGCCTAAAGAGGTGATAAATGTGCTTGAAAATTTGTTGCGACCATCACATTTGCTGTTGTTGGTGATCGCCGCATTGATATTGTTCGGACCAAGCAAGCTGCCCGAATTGGGACGGAGCTTCGGAACGATGCTGAAGGAATTCAAGAGAGGCGCCCGCGGAGATATTATCGAGGAAGAGAAGCCGCAGGAGATCAAGGCTGCCGTACAAGATACCAACAAATCGTGATATACGTGAAAACCCCGCTCATGGCGGGGTTTTTTGTCGTCAAGTGCCTTGGATAAGCAGCAATATAATCGAGGACAGGCCAAGACAGGTGCTGATCAGATAGAGGAACATGACGGTTTGTTTATGGTTTAATCCTGCGCGAAGCAGCCGGTAGTGAACCTGGCTGGCATCGGCCTGATAAATGGCATTGCCTTGAAAAAAGCGTCTGAGAACGACGAAAATATTGTCGAAAATCGGTACCCCCAGCGCAAGCACCGGGATGAACAGCGACAGGACGGTTGCCTGTTTGAATGCGCCGTCCAGGGCGATGACCGCAAGCATAAAGCCGAGGAACGTTGCGCCCGCGTCGCCCATAAATATTTTGGCAGGCGGCTTGTTGTACCGCAAATAAGCAAGGGTAACGCCGATCAGCGTAATGGACAGCATCGCCGATGTGGATTGTCCCTTCACAAGAGCGACCACGAATAACGTAACCGCGGATATGGCGGCCAACCCGCCGGCCAATCCGTCAAGCCCGTCCGAAAAATTGATGACCGTCGTAACGCCGAAAATCCAGAGGATCGTCAATATAAATTGCAGCCACATAGGCAAAAGCACGTAGTCCCCGCTGAACGGATTCACGAATCCGCTGAACGTGATCCCGGAGGCAAACACGAGCACCGCGGCGGAAACCTGAACGATCAGTTTCGGCAGCGCCGGAAAGTCTTTGCCTTTCGTTTTGAACCAGTCATCGACGGTTCCGATGGCGAGCAGCAGAATACCGCCCAGAAACAGAGCCCCGGTCTGCAAAGAGAAGTCTCTGGTAAACAGCAGATAGGAGGCGAAGAAGCCGATGAAAATCGCATAACTGGCGGTCAACGGAATCGGGCTGCGGTGAATTTTTCGCTCCACGTCCTCCCTGGGCTTATCGACGAAATCCAGCCGGAATGCCAATTTCCCGAGAGGGGGAATCAGAAAATAAACAATCAGAAACGAGAGCAAAAACGAATATAGATATAAAATGATAGTCACCACCAAAGCAAGTTATACAGAGCTACGTTATATTATAAAAAGTTTCGTGAATTCTGTCGAACCCTTTTAGAGAGAATACCAAAAGTTGCTTGCAAATATTCTATATTATTGACCCATTGCCGAAGGCTTTCCCGGTTTTCTCAGGCGCAGTCGCTGCACGGATACGAGCAGGGCCAACAAGCAGATGCCCATCGCCGTCCAGAACACGGTATGCAGCGCGCCTAAGGCGGCTTCCGGCTCGCCCGGAGACAGCGGGCGAAGAACGCTGAGGCGGGAAGAATACAAGGAAATCGACAGGGAGGTGCCGAGCACCATCCCTATATTTCGCACGAGCGCGTTCAATCCGCCGGCGGTGCCCAGTTTTTCCCGAGGCACGGAGCCCATGACGCTGGAGTTGTTAGGAGACTGGAACAGCCCGCCGCCGAGGCCGAACAAGCCGAGATGCAGTCCGACCATCCAGGCGCTTTCTTCGGTCGTGAGCGTATTCAGCAGCCCGAACGCAATCGCATTGACGAGCAGCCCGGCCGTCGTCAGCGAATGGGAGCCGATCCGGTCCGACAGCCAGCCGGAAATCGGGGCCACGACGGCCATGACGAGCGGATATACCATCATCGTATAGCCTGTCTTTGCCGGAGAGAAGCCGAGTACGTCCTGCATATAAAACGGCATCAGGACATTGGTGAAAAACAGGGCCACAAACGAGAGCAAGGCCGTGAAATTGCCGATGGCGAATGCGGGTATCCGGTAAAGGCTGAAGTCCAGCATCGGATGGCGGGTGCGTTTTTCCCAGAAATAAAAGATAACCAGCACGAGCAGCGAAGATGCTCCGCCGATCCAGACCGCGGGCGAGACCCAGCCCCAATCCTGTCCGCTGGAGAGGACATAGAGAAAGGCGACCATGCCGGCCATAAACAGCAAGGAGCCCGTGTAATCGAAAGGCTGCTTCTTATGGTCCTTCCGGTCTTGCGGCAGGATGAACCAGCCTGCGATGAAGCCGATGACACCGATCGGCACGTTAATCCAGAAGATGGACGTCCAGCCGAGGTGTTCAACGAGAATGCCGCCGATTCCCGGGCCGGTTAGAGAGCCGAGCGATACCATCGTGCCCGTAATGCCCATCGCCCTCCCGCGTCCCTTGCTGGAGAAGACTTCGGCGATGATGGCCTGGCTGTTCGACATGAGACAAGCCGCCCCCAGCGCTTGCAGAATCCGCGAGACAATGAGCATGCCGAGGGAATGCGAAAGGCCGCAAAAGGCGGAGCCGATCGCGAATATCAAAAAACCGTAGTTATAGACCCGGCTGCGGCCGAACATGTCGGATATTTTGCCCATGATCGGCAGCGTCGCGCATATGGTGAGCAAATACGCGGTAAGCACCCACTGGACAATGTGAACCTGAGCGCCGAGCTGTTCCGCGATCGTCGGCAATGCGACATTGGCGATGCTTCCGTCCAGCGTCGACATAAACGTGCCGAGCGAGACGTTAGCCAGGATGACCCATGGGCTGGAGATCCGGGGCGAGGACGAAGTGGGAGTAAGTTTTTGGGACATGATGAAGACCTCTTTTCGATTCGCTTTTCTATGGTATAAATTCACTTTTTGTATTATATCATGAGGTGAGGGGGATTACTCCGACCGGGCGATGTCGAAAATTGGCCGGAAATATGGTACATTATACAATGGTGTGAAGAAATTAGTAAGCAAGCTTATGGTATGGAGGGATACCGAATGCAGGACGATTACGCGCGCAAGCTTGAGGATCAGAAGGGGTTATTCAGGCAGCTGGGCATAAAATTGGATGCCCTGGCCATTCACGAGAAGGACTTCGACGTCAAAATGCGCGGCTACGAAAAAGAAGAGGTCGACCGCTTTCTGGATGATATTATCGTGGATTATGAACGCTTTTACGATATTATTACGGATTTGCTGGACAAATATAAAGAAATTCAGCGCCGCCAGGCCTATTGGGAAGAAGAGAAGAAAGCCTTCGCCATGCGCAAACCGCAGATCGATACGGAAAATTCCGTGGACCGCCGCATCGTGGAAGACGGGATCCGCCAATTGGAACGCAGCCTGGAACAGTTGAAGCTGCGTATACGGGGATAAATGAACAAGGGACCGGCATATTCATGCCAGGTCCCTTGTTTTGCATAATACCACGCGAAACAACACAAACTTCGCTAAGACGGGTTGGTCAGATCTTCATTGGATATTCATGTGAAAAACTTGCGGAATAGACGGATAAGTGATATGATAGATTCAGGATTTAGAATTAGTCTAAATTTAAAAGAACTTCACGGACTTACAAATACCTTTACAATGGAATGGAGGAAAAAGAAATGACAAATTTAACACAAACGGAATTGGCTCTGGAAAAGCAACTGAACCTGCAAATTGCTAACTGGACTGTACTGTATACCAAACTTCACAACTTTCACTGGTTTGTAAAAGGACCGAACTTCTTCACCCTTCACGAAAAGTTTGAAGAGCTCTACAATGAAGCCGCGGAGCATATCGACGAGCTTGCGGAACGTTTACTGGCGATCGGCGGCAAGCCTGTAGCGACGATTCGCGAGTCTTTGGAAATCGCTACGCTTTCCGAGGCTAACGGAACGGAAACGCCGGAAGCGATGGTATCGTCGGTCGTAGCCGACTTTACCAGTCTGCAGGCCGAACTGAAGCAAGGCATGCAAGTCGCGGAAGAAGCACAGGACGAAGCGACGAGCGATTTGCTCCTCGGCATCCTGTCCGCTTTGGAAAAGCACAACTGGATGCTGAATGCTTTCTTAGGCAAGTAAGACCAGCTTCTTGAATAGGACACCTAAGACAATGGCTGCCGATTTTTCGGCGGCCATTGTTTTGTTTTTCGGGGAGGGGGTAATACAATAGCGTGCCGGAAAAGGCACCTTACACAAACATCTACCAACAACGATAAGGAGTGATTCAAATGGCAAACAACAATCGCGATGGGAAAATGAGCCGTGAGGAAGCCGGTCGTATGGGTGGAGAAGCTACAGCAAAAAATCATGACAAGGAATTTTATCAGGAAATCGGTAAAAAAGGCGGCGAGGCAACCTCTCGCAACCACGATAAGGAATTTTACCAGGAAATCGGTCAGAAGGGCGGAGAAGCGACATCCCGTACCCATGACAAAGAGTTTTATCAGGAAATTGGACAAAAGGGCGGGGAGGCCCGCGGCGAATCCGACGGCAATGACGGCAAAATGAGCCGTGAGGAAGCAGGTCGCAAGGGCGGAGAAGCCCGTGCCCGCCAGCGTAAATAAATGAGGAACGCCCCTTATCCTTTTACAGGATAAGGGGCGTTTTTGTTTACTGTTGTAATAAATACAACAATTTACTATGAAAAGAGGAGGTACGCGTACGGATGCTGCAAATTTTGCAACATTTTTATCAAATTAACCTCACCTTCTCCGTATCTGAGCTAAATTGTTGTAAATTCTGCAACTTTGAGCCCGACAAGCGAGCTTTCGCAGTGAAATGTTGTATCAAATGCAATATTTGTAGCTTGGAGCAAGACTTACAGCTTGAAGCGTTCTACCAGCGTATGCATCCGTTCAGCCAAATTGGAGAGCAGCGCGGAGGAAGCGCTGACCTCCTGCATAGTGGCCAACTGTTGCTCGGTGGCGGCCGACATCGTTTGCGCCCCATCCACGGTGGTGTTTGCGACATTCACCAGCTGTTCCATCGCGTTCACGAGCGAACCGGAATTGGCGGATAACTGCCGGAATGCGCCGCTTACGTTCGTAATCGCTTCTGCGGCATTCTGAGTCGAGGCTTGAATCTCGCGGAATGAATCCCCGGCACCGCTGACCAGACCCGCCCCGAATTTCACTTCCTTCGACGTTTCCTCCATCGTTTCCGCGGTGACTTCCATCTGACGAATAATAAAATTTATGAGCGCGGCGATCTGTTTGGCGGATTCCGCGGACCGCTCCGCAAGCTTGCGGACGGATGAGGCGACCACCGCGAAGCCGCTGCCGTGTTCGCCTGCGCGCGCCGCTTCGATCGCGGCATTGATCGCGAGCAGATTGGTCTCGGCGGCGATTTCGGTAATCATGTCCAGAATGCCCTGAATTTCTTTCGAATGTCCGCCAAGCTGTTGGATGCTGGAAGACAGGGACACGATTTTATCTTCAATCGTGGACATTTGCCGTACGCCAAGCTCGATCGATTTGTTTCCTTCCTTCGCGGCGGCGGCGGAAATTTGCGCTTCCTCGGATACTTGATCCGCGGCGGCCGTTATCTGGCCGATAAACGTGGACATCTCCTGCAGCGCCCGGGAGCTCTGCTCCAGGCTTTGCAGCTGATAGTCGGCTCCTTCGGCAAGCTCTTGCGTAACGAGAACCGCCTGTTCGCTCGCTTTTCCCGTTTGCTCGGCACTCGCGGACAGCTCTTGCGAAGAGGAAGCCACCTGCATGGAGGTGTCGTTGATTTCAGCAATGAGCTGGCGCAAGTTTTCCGTCATATTGCCGAAATCCCGCGACAGATTCCCGATTTCGTCCCGGCTTCCCAGCAACAAAGGCTTCACGGACAAATTCCCTTGAGCCACAAGATTAACCTGGCGGGACAACTGTTCGATCGGACGAATCATCCGGTGGATGAACAGATAGACGGCAACGATGGCCAGCAGGAACACGCCGCCGCCAATGAGGAAAGGCAAAGTTAGAATATCCCATACCCGTTCATGTATGATGGAAGCATCGAAATTGATCGCCATCAGGCCGACGATTTCTTTGGTCATATCATGATCTTTGTAGATGGGGCCGTAACCGGTCAATAGACTGACTCCGTCATAATTGTAGATCTTCGTATATACGGAGTGATGGCTTTGCATGATCTGATCCCGGTCCGCTTGCCTGAAATAAAAATCGTCCCCGGCTTGATATCCGCGCTGCTTCAGATTTTGGTCCGCGGCCAGGATTTTGCCGTCCAACGATAAAATGAACACTTCTTTAAACAACGGCTTATGCTCGACCGTCCAATTCAACCTTTCTTCAAGAGATTTCAGTTCTTCGGCATTGCCCTGCGACAGCCGTTCGATGATCCCGGGGTCAACCAAACCGGTCGTAATGTTGGCACATCCGACGGTTTCGATGCCGACGGCTTCCTCCACCTGACGGAATGCGGTTTTGTAACTGAAAAAACCGATGAGGATGCTGACCAGGAGAAGGACCCCGATAATGCCGGCGGTGATCTTTTTTGCAAATCCCATATTTTTGCCCCATTCTAGTAAATTTGATGCAGGTCTCGGTGCAAATCTAGGACAAATTATATATTAGCGACATTTTGGGCAATTATAATTTAAATCATTCGAATTGTGACAAAATAGTGAAATTACTGTGAAAAGGAAGGAGTTTCTATGACATCTATAGATAACAAGGAGAACTGGCGCATTTTTGTCGCGATTCCGCTGCCCGTTCAACCGGTCAAAGAGGCGCTGGCCGCTTGGTCGGCGGGGATGAAGGATCGTCTGGAATTTTCCAAATGGGTCGATTCGCGGGATTATCATATCACGGTGCAATTTCTCGGGGATACGTCTGCCGAGCTTGTTCCCGAAATCTGCGATCATTTGACGGAGAAAACGAAAGGAACGGGCCCGATACATCTGCAAGCCCAAGGTTGCGGCATATTTGGACGGCCTGCCCTTCCGCGAGTTCTTTGGGCCGGGGTGGACGGGGAGTTGAGCAAGCTTGGGAATTTGCAAAAAATCGTTGCCGAAAGCAACCGGAAATTCGGTTTTGTTCCCGAGGATCGTCCTTATAACCCCCATATTACGCTTGCGCGAAAATACCGGGAGGGTCACCGTTTACCCCCGGGACTTTTGGAGAAAGACC
Source organism: Paenibacillus salivarius (assembly GCF_051307165.1). NCBI lineage: Bacteria > Bacillati > Bacillota > Bacilli > Caryophanales > Paenibacillaceae > Paenibacillus > Paenibacillus salivarius. Next base: position 4,437,935 of record NZ_CP195592.1, on the reverse strand, counting down.
GCCCGGAATTTGGTGCTTGGGATGCGGATGCATTGGTGATCTACCGGACGCGGATGCGTCACCTACCGATGTATGAGGAAGTTGGGAGAATCCCGTTATAATCGCATATCCGGCAATGTTGCAAGGACCCGCCTTCCGTATTCCGGAAGGCTTATTTTTTGGAAATTTATGCTTGGGTTATTCAAATCGACATTTTTCGGTTACATACATGAGAGAATTGTCATCTTCCGGAATGCCGGTGATGAATAAAGAGAAGAACTGTCGGGTAGGAGGTCATTATATGTATATTTTTCGGCAAAGCCGTTACGTCGCGCTCCTTCTGGGAGCGATTCTGGTCTGTTTAGGGGCCATTTGTTTGCTTCAGCAAAGTTTATATAACGATCGGGGAAAAAGTGGGAACGGTACCCGGTTGGAGCGTGTTTTGACTACGGGCAGCTTGTCCAAACCATTCAGCTCGGTATCGGACCCCATGAAAGCGAAGCAGGGGGAGAGGCTTTCCGAGCCGATCCTTCCGCATTTAGTGACTTTGGAGATCAAGGATCGCATCCAAGCACCGGGAATAAGCCCGTCTCAGCAAATCCAGGAGCTGGAATCGGAGAGAATCCGGTTGCGTGAAAAGGCGAAGGAAGCGAAAAAAAAGGAGCAAGTTTCCGCTAAATTAAATCCCCCCAAGGAATTATTCTTCACTCGGACGGAACTGTTAAACCATGATCATAAAGAAGATGCGACATGGACCTACGTTCTGAACGAAGAAGAGCTGCTTCTCCTGCGAAAAATCGTGATGGCGGAAGCAGAAGGCGAACCGTACGAAGGCAAAGTGGCAGTCGCCAATGTTGTCTTGAACCGGCTGCGGTCCGCAAATTATCCCGACACCATAAAAGAAGTCATTTACCAGAAATCACAGTTCAGCCCCGTCTGGAACGGCCGTTTAAACAAGGTCAAGCCCAACGAGGATACGATCCATGCCGTCAACGAGGCGCTGAACGGCCGTAAAGAAGTTACGGACGATACCTATTATTTTTTGTCTTTGAAACTGGCGACGGATCTGACGATTGCCCGGACAAAGGACAAAGCCCAGGTCATCGGGAATCATACTTTTTATAAGTAAGCCGAGATTATCGGCAATGGGCCAGTATATGGACCGTGTCCGATGATTGAAGCAGCTGGGCGATTTGTTTCGCGCAGCGGTCAGGGCTGTAGACGGAAGCCTCGGGAAACGGAATGGCTCCGGCCGGGCGGCTTTCCGCAGCGGGACAGACGGAAGTTATTTTCCGAAACCAGGCGTCCAGAACATGTTCGGATGACAATTCATCGCCGCGGCCGATTTTTACGAAATATTCGCGGTTCTTCTCCTCCTGTCCCGGAATCGATTCGTAGAACAGCATGGGAATGCCCTTCGCCAATCCTTCCGTGCAGGTCATGCCGCCCGGCTTCGTGATCAGCAGATCGGAAGCGTCCATCCACTTGCTGATTTCGCGGGTATAGCCAAGGACGCGAAAGTTCGGATGCTGCAGATCGGGATGGCTGCGTAGCTTGGAAGCGAGCTTTTCGTTGCTTCCCATACAGCACACAATCTGAATCCGGTCCTTCCATTCGGACAATTTGGCGATCAATTCGTCTTTGACAAGCAGCCCCCAACCGCCGCCCATCACCAATACGGTCGGCATATTTTTGATGCCGAGCTCGCTTCTTACCGAGGCTTTGTCCCGTTTGGTCCAAAAATCGGGGTGAACGGGAATGCCGGAAACATGAACCGTCTCCGAAGTGATCCCCCGCTGCACGAGCAGACGTTCCACCTCGGGTGTAGAGACGAAGTAGCGGTCGATCTCCGGGTTGATCCATGAGGCGTGGGCATCATAGTCGGTAATCAGCGTGAACAAAGGAACGTCCAATCCGGACGCTTTCAGCCTGGAGACGATCGCTCCCGGAATCGGATGCGTGCAGATGATCAGATCGGGATCCATGTTCCGTATGAGCCTGGCGGCGTGATGGTAGAACAATTTATGAAGCGCAAGCCGGGTCAACCGGCTGACCGGCTTCTCGTATTGTATGCGGTAAAACAGTCCGACAAGCGCGGGACTGGTGGTGACCGTCAAGCGATAAGCGGATTGGATCCAGGGTGCCAGCGTCGGATTGAGTAAGGTGCCGAGCTCCAGTACTTTTGTGCGGATATGGGGATCGATTCTTTTTAAACCGGCAGCCAGCGCATGTCCGGCCTTCGTATGTCCATCGCCGAATCCCTCCGAGAGAATCAGCACTTTTTTGTGCGGCATCATTTCACCTTCTTATATCCAGAATCTGTTATCTACAGTTTATACGTTTCGTTGTGAAGAAATAAGAGTCTGCGGACTGGTCTCGTCGCTGGACTTAGGTCGGGGGAACAAAATGGTAGTTTTCTGAAAAAAGATGAAATTATTAGTGAAAATTTATGAAAAATAAATGTTGCAAAGTGAAAGGCGAAGTGATAAATTTAAAAATGACCAAATGACCGAAATTGAATTTTAGTCATTTTTGTTTGATCAACATGAAGTCCGATACCAAGGAGGTGTTCGTAATGGCAGTGGTGGATCGCCGCAAACAAGTGATCGAGGCAGCGGAGAAATCGTTCGCCCTGTTCGGATATAAGGCTACGACGATGGATCATGTCGCCAAGATCGCGAATGTTGCCAAAGGGACGATCTACACGTTTTTTACCAACAAAGAAGAACTGTTCGATGAAATTCTCCGCTCCGTCATTCAGGAAATGAAACGGATTTCGGAACAGGAAGTCCGCAGAGACCGGCCGTTCTTCGAAAATTTGTATTACACCATGGATTCTCTGCTGGAATACAGGGCGGAGCATGAACTGCTCATCAAGCTGTTCCAGGAAGTGCGCGATTTCGGTACTCCCCAAGCCCGGGAAGGTCTTGAAAAGATCGAAAGTGCGATCCTCGATTACTTGGAAAAACAGGTGGATATCGCTATGCAGCGGGGAGAAATGCAGGGGCTCGATCCGAAAGTCGTATCTTTTGTCATCTTTAAGCTGTATATCGCCCTGACTTCGGATTGGAACAAGCTGCACGACCCGTTAAGCAAGGAAGAGATCAAGGAATTCGTCCGGCGTTTTTTGTTGGGCGGGTTGTCGCCAGCCTAACAAATCAGGTCTTGAAGGAACCTGACGACGGATTCGTACACAAACAGAAAAATTAGACATAAGGAGAGAGCAGGAACCATGAAATCGATGTCGGTGTTTTTTAAGGATATGGTTGCTTCCTTCAAGAATCCGAAAGTCATCATACCGATTATTGTCGTATTGTTTATCCCGGTATTGTACAGCGGGATGTTTCTCGGAGCGTTCTGGGATCCTTACGGCAAATTGGATGATATCCCCGTAGCGGTGGTCAATCAGGATACGGGCGCGGAATATGAAGGGAAGTCGCTTCAGGTTGGTAAGGATTTAGTGGAGGAACTGAAGAAAGGCAACGACTTCGGCTGGGAATTCGTAACCCGCGAAGAAGCCGATCAGGGAATGAAGGACAACAAGTATTACATGACGATCGTCATTCCGGAAAATTTCTCTTCGCAGGCAACGACGCTTATGGATGAAAATCCGGCGCCTGCCGAGCTGCTGTACATCCCGAATGAAGGTTACAACTTCTTGGCGGGTCAAATCGGCGGTACGGCGGTCAAAGAAATCAAGAGCAAGGTTTCCGCGAAGGTGACCGAAGCTTATACGGAAACGTTGTTCGATCAGGTTGAGAAAATTTCGGGCGGCCTGGCCGACGCCGGCAGCGGCGCAACGAAGCTGAACGACGGCGCCGCCAAGCTGGATGAAGGCGCGCAGACGCTGAAAGAAAACCTTGCAAAATTGGTTGACGGCACGACCGAGCTGAACAGCGGGATTACTCCCCTGAGCAAAGGCGTTAGCGATCTGGGCAAGGGCGCTTCGGATTTGAAGACGGGCGCCGACAGTCTCGCAAGCGGTTTGGGCCAGCTTTCGGCTGCGGAGCAGCAGCTGGAAAGCGGCGCGGTTAAAGCGCAACAAGGCGGAGCACAACTGAAAAACGGGCTGGATTCGTCCCTTGAAGGCGCGAAAAAGCTTAACGCCGGCCTGACCGCTTCCGAACAAGGCAGCGCCAACTTGGTGACCGGATTGGAATCCGCGGTTCAAGGCAGCGCCAAAGTCACCGAAGGGGCTAAGAGCGTGGCGCAAGGTTTGGAGCAGTTAACGGAGGCGAGCCCTGATCTGGCGAAAAACCCGGCCGTGCAGCAGCTCCTTGCCGCCAGCAAAGCGGTAGCGCAAGGCAGCGAGCAGGTACAGCAAGGCCAGCAGCAGCTGGTGCAAGGAAGTAAAGAGCTTCATGCCGCCCAACAGCAGCTGGTGCAAGGCAGTACGCAGCTGGTACAAGGCCAGGAGCAGCTGGTTCAAGGTGCCGAGCAATTGAACGCGGGCCATGAGCAATTGGCCGGCGGACTTAAGCAGTTCGGAGCAAAGCTGAACGAAGCTGCCGCCGGCGGCAAACAGCTGGCCGAAGGCGCAGGCAAGCTCAGCGCAGGAGCCAAGCAAATCGAAGACGGCATGGGACAATTGTCGGGCGGCGTTCAAACGCTGGCCAGCGGCTCCAAGCAGCTTGACGCCGGCGCCGGCGAGCTTAAATCCGGCATGGAGCAGTTGACCGAAGGCTCGGGCGAATTGGCGACCAAGCTGAACGATGCCGCTGACCAAACGTCAAGCGTGAAGAAAACCGACAAACTGGTCAACATGTATGCCGAACCGATCAAGATCGACGAAGAAAAAATGAACGAAGTTCCGAACTACGGAACAGGCTTCGCGCCATATTTCCTGTCGCTCGGCTTGTTCGTCGGAGCGCTGATCTCCACGCTGGTCGTTCCGCTTCGCGGGACGTCGGTCGAAGGGGCAACCGGTTGGAACCGGTTCGTCAGCCGGGCGATTTCGTTCACGCTGATGGGGCTGGTGCAATCCGTTCTTGCCGCTTCGCTGACCCTGTACGGACTGGGGCTTGAAGTGAAGAGCGTGCCGATGTTCTATCTGTTCAGCTTCATCACGAGCTTGTGCTTCATGTTTATTATTCAGGCGCTGGTGACCTGGCTGGAAAATCCGGGCCGTTTCCTGGCGATTCTGATTCTGATTTTCCAACTGACCACAAGCGCGGGCACGTTCCCGCTGGAACTGATCCCGAACTGGATGAAAGTGTTCAATCCGATCCTTCCGATGACGTACAGCGTCAGCGGTTACAAGGCGGTCATTTCCTCGGGCGATTTCAGCCACGCTTGGGAGCAACTCGGCGTATTGGCCGGCTTTGGTATCGTCTTCCTGGCGATTACGCTGATGTACTTCGTAACGCACAAAAGCAGCGAAGACGTTTCCTCGGAAGCGAGCATGAACGCATAACATTACGCAAATATGCCATATTGCAGCAAATTAAGTGAACCTTCAACCCACATTATTCCTGGGTTTGGAGGTTCTTTTTCTTATATTTGAAAATTTATTAGCTTTTGTGCAAAAGAAAGAGAAGATAGTGCAAAAACACCGCGACCGTTTTCCGTTAGAATAAAAATACTATTTAGAGAAAGGTTGCGCTGAAAATGAAACATACGAATCTACCGCCAAAACAGGGACTCTATGATCCCGTTTATGAAAAAGACGCCTGCGGCATGGGGTTCGTCGCTCAAATCAAGGGGCAGGCCTCACATGCGATCGTAGTTCAAGCGCTCACGATGCTGACGAATATGGAGCATCGCGGAGGGCAGGGGAGCGAGCCGAATTCGGGAGACGGAGCAGGTATATTAATACAAATTCCTCATCGATTTTTTGCCGAGGAGGCGAAAGCGGAGGGATACCTTTTGCCGGATGCGGGACAGTACGGGGTGGGGATGCTGTTTTTGCCGCATGATGAAGCGGCGCGCGTCCGCCAGGAAGCGGAGTTATCCCGGATTATCGAAGAGGAAGGGCAGCGGGTCATCGGGTTCCGTACGGTTCCGACTCATGACGATATGCTCGGAAAATCGGCCAAGGCGACGAAGCCATTCGTCCGCCAGGTATTTATCGCCAGAAGCGAGAATCTCAAGACGGATCTGGACTTCGAGCGCAAGCTGTACGTGATCCGCCGGCGCGCGGAAATGACGATCCGGTACGGGGGCGAAGCGGAAGGAGACGCTTTTTACGTGTCCAGCATGTCTTGCCGCAAAGTCGTCTACAAAGGGATGCTCACTACGGAGCAGGTAGGACAGTTTTATCTGGATCTGAACGATGACAGACTGGAATCCGCGATTGCGCTGGTCCACTCCCGGTTTAGCACAAACACGTTCCCAAGCTGGGAACGGGCGCATCCGTACCGTTTCATGATCCATAACGGCGAGATCAATACGCTGCGTGGCAATGTGAACTGGATGCATGCCCGGCAGTCGATGTTCCAATCGGACGTGTTCGGCGATGATCTCGAAAAAGTGTTGCCGGTCATCAATCCGGACGGTTCGGACACGGGGATGTTCGATAACAGCTTTGAATTTCTCTACCTTTCCGGCCGCTCGCTGCCGCACGTGGCCATGATGATGGTTCCTGAACCATGGAACAATCACGGCGAGATGGACGAAGACAAAAAGGCATTTTACGAATACCACAGTTCTCTGATGGAGCCTTGGGACGGACCGGCGGCAATGGGCTTCACCGACGGCATTCAAATCGGGGCGATTCTAGACCGGAACGGCTTGCGTCCTTCCCGCTACTATGTCACCAAGGACGATATTATCGTACTTTCCTCCGAAGTAGGGGTTCTGGATATCCCCGCGGAAAACGTGCTCTACAAGGACCGCTTGCGTCCGGGACGGATGCTCCTGGTGGATACCAAGGAAGGGCGCATTATTTCCGATGAGGAAGTCAAGGCGTCCATTGCGGCGGAAAAGCCGTACCGCAAATGGCTGGATGAGCACCTTGTACCGCTGGAGTCCCTGCCGGAAGCGGAAGTAACGCAGGAAGAACACAGTGATGATTTGTCCGTTCGACAAATGGCATTCGGCTACACGTACGAAGATTTGCGGAAAGTGTTCGAGCCGATGGCGCTGACCGGAGCGGAGGGCATCGTTTCGATGGGGTACGACGCGCCGCTCGCGGTATTGTCGGAACAGCCGCAGCGTCTGTACAACTACTTTAAGCAAATGTTCGCCCAGGTGACGAATCCGCCGATCGACGCCATCCGCGAGGAGCTTGTCACCTCCACGCTGACGCTGATCGGACCGCAGCGGAACCTGCTGAAGCCGGAAGCGGAGAGCTGCCGCCAAATCCGGCTGAAATCTCCGATCTTGTCCGATAAAGATTTCGCCAAGCTGTGCCATATCCGTCGTGAAGGTTTCAGCTCGGTGAAAATTCCGATTCTGTTCCCCGCCGGCGAGGGCGCGGAAGGCTTGCGCCGCTCGCTGGATCAGCTGTGCGAAAACGCGGACCGGCTGATCGAGAGCGGGCACAACATTTTGATCCTGACCGACCGGGACGTTGATGCCGGACATGCCGCGATACCGGCTCTGCTTGCCGTCTCGACGCTGCATCACCATCTGATTCGTCAAAAGTCCCGGACCAAGGTCAGCCTTGTTCTGGAATCCGGCGAACCGCGCGAAGTGCATCATTTCGCGCTGCTGCTCGGATACGGGATCAGCGCGATCAACCCGTACCTGGCGTTCGAGACGCTGGATCATATGATCGGCGAAGGCTTGCTGCGGGGAATTACGCATGAAAAAGCCGTAGCCAATTTCATTAAAGCCGCCACGAAAGGCGTCATCAAAACATTGTCAAAAATGGGGATTTCCACGATTCAGTCTTACCGGGGCGCGCAAATTTTCGAAGCCGTAGGGCTGAAAGAGGATTTTGTCGACCGCTATTTCACCTGGACGCCGTCTCGGATCGGCGGAATCGGGTTGGAAGAAGTCGCCCGGGAGACATTGGCCCATCATTTCCGGGCTTACGCGGACCAAGAAGACAGAGTACTCGACTCGGTCGGGGAATACCAGTGGCGCAGCGGCGGCGAGGAGCACTTGTTCAATCCTCAAACCGTTCACCTGCTGCAGCAGGCGGTCCGTACGGGAGATTACGGCACGTACAAAAAGTTTGCCGCTCTTGCCCAAGGGGAAAGCGAGAAGCATTTGACGCTCCGCTCCCTGCTGGAGCTGAAGCCGGCCGGACCGAAGGTGCCGCTGGAAGAAGTGGAGCCGGTATCGTCGATTATGCGGCGCTTTAAGACCGGCGCAATGTCCTTCGGTTCGATCAGCAAGGAAGCGCACGAAACGATCGCCATCGCCATGAACCGGATCGGAGGAAAAAGCAATACCGGCGAAGGCGGGGAAGATCCGGCCCGCTACATTCCGGACGCGAACGGGGATTTGCGCCGGAGCGCCATCAAGCAGGTCGCTTCGGGACGCTTCGGAGTGACCTCCCACTACCTGGTCAACGCCGACGAAATCCAGATCAAAATGGCGCAAGGCGCAAAGCCGGGGGAAGGCGGCCAGCTTCCGGGCAACAAAGTGTATCCGTGGGTTGCCGAAGTCCGCGGTTCGACGCCGGGGGTCGGCCTGATCTCTCCGCCGCCGCATCACGATATTTACTCGATCGAGGATTTGGCGGAGCTGATTTACGATCTCAAAAATGCGAATCCGCGAGCACGGATCAACGTGAAGCTGGTGGCCGAAGCCGGCGTCGGCACGATCGCGGCCGGAGTGGCCAAAGGGCGGGCGGACGTCATTCTGGTCAGCGGTTACGACGGCGGTACGGGAGCCTCGCCGCAGAGCTCGATCCGACATGCGGGACTGCCTTGGGAGCTCGGGTTGGCCGAGACCCATCAGACGCTGATGCTGAATAATTTGCGCGATCGCGTAGTACTGGAGACGGACGGCAAAATGCTGACCGGACGCGATCTCGCCGTAGCGGCGCTGCTCGGTGCGGAGGAATACGGTTTCTCGACCGCTCCGCTCGTGGCGGTAGGCTGCATTATGATGCGCGTTTGCCAGTTGGACACTTGTCCGGTCGGCGTTGCGACGCAAAATCCGGAGCTGCGCAAAAACTTTACCGGCGATCCGCAGCACGTCGTCAACCTCATGACCTTCGTCGCCGAGGATCTACGCGAATGGATGAGCGAGCTCGGTTTCCGCTCGCTGGACGAGATGATCGGACGTACGGACTGCCTCGATACGTTCAAGGCAGACGATCATTGGAAGAAGAAAGGGATCGATCTTACCTCCCTGCTCTACATGCCGGAGATGCCTGAAGGCAGCAGCCGGTTCTGCACCCGCCAGCAAAACCACGGGCTGGAGGAAACGCTGGATATGACGCGTCTTCTGCCGTTGGCTGCGCCGGCGCTTACGAGCGGCGAAGCCGTGAGCGCGGTGCTGCCGATCACGAACGTGAACCGCGCGACCGGTACGATCCTCGGCAGCGAAGTGACGCGCTTGTACGGCGCGGCCGGACTGCCTGAGGATACGATTACGCTGCGGTTCGAGGGATCGGCAGGCCAGAGCTTGGGTGCCTTCGTACCGAAAGGCATCACCCTCATGGTGGAAGGCGATGCCAATGACTACACCGGCAAAGGGTTGTCCGGCGGCAAAGTGATCGTGAAGCCGTCAGCGAACGCCACGTTTGCGGCCGAAGAAAATGTCATCATCGGAAACACCTCGTTCTACGGGGCTACCGGCGGGGAAGGCTACATTCGCGGCATCGCCGGCGAACGGTTCGCGGTCCGCAACTCCGGCGCGAACATCGTCGTCGAGGGCGTAGGCGACCATGGCTGCGAATATATGACCGGCGGACGCGTCGTCATTCTCGGGGAGACGGGCCGCAATTTTGCGGCAGGGATGTCCGGAGGCATCGCCTATGTTCTGGATTTGCAAGGGAACCTTGCACATCGTTGCAATACCGAGATGGTCCTGCTGGAACGGATTTCGGACCCCGCGGAGGCGGAACAGCTCCGCACGATGATCAGCCGCCACGTACTTTACACGGACAGTGCCGTAGGGCGCCGCGTGCTGGACAATTGGAACGAAACGCTGGGCAAATTCGTCCGCGTCATTCCGAAGGATTACAAACGGATGCTGGAGCAAATCCGCAAGGTCGAAGACGAGGGCTTGAACGGCAACGAAGCCTTGCTCGCCGCGTTCGAAGCGAACAAGCGGGAGCTGGCCCCGTCCGGAAACGGATTGCAGTAATAAATATCATGAGTTGATCATGTTCATCCTGAACCGGTTGTCGCGGGAATCCGCGGCACCGGTTTTTTTATCGCGGCGTTCGTTTTATTGCATTTCTTGTATTTAAAAGTCCTAATATTCTCGGTTGCGCAAAGTTAAGTGTAAACCATGTATTTAAAAAGCCGCTTGTCGTAGGACTCGAGCCGATAATTGCATTTTAAATACCGTGTATACATTTATTTTGTTCCAATGCGTTAATTTTCGTTTTTTTAATACCTAAATTGCAGTTAAATAGGTTGTTGATCATTCCGGAAACTCGGCGGGCCGCAAGACAGCTGAGCCGGCAGGGAAGGCTTAGGCATGTCCTGTCCTGATATGGTAAACTGGAAAAAAACGCCGCTCGATGTGTGCGGAAAAAAGCAGGAGGCATGCTCATGGCACAGGAACCTGTCGTCCGGATTCAGGGCGTCACGAAAAGGATCGGGTCCAAAACGCTGATTGACCGGCTGACGCTCGATATCCCGCCAGGCCAGGTGTACGGTTTTCTGGGACCGAACGGCTCCGGAAAAACGACGACGATCCGCATGATGGTCGGGCTGATGTCGATGACCGAAGGGGATATTCTCGTCGCCGGCTCCAGCATTAAGTCCGATTTCGAACAGGCGATTTCCCACGTGGGGGCGATCGTCGAGAATCCGGAGATGTATAAATTTCTGACCGGGTATCAAAATTTGCTTCATTATGCCAGAATGTCCCCGGGGGTCGACAAGCAAAGAATTACGGAAGCGGTCGAACGCGTGGGACTGCAGCATCGCATTCACGACAAAGTGAAAACGTACTCGCTCGGAATGCGCCAGCGTTTGGGCGTGGCTCAGGCGATCCTTCACCGGCCAAAGCTGCTTGTTCTGGACGAGCCCACAAACGGCCTGGATCCCCAGGGAATCCGCGAACTCCGCGATTATTTGCGCCAGCTGGCCAAGGAAGAGGGGACGACCATATTCGTGTCCAGCCATCTGCTGTCCGAAATGGAGCTGATGTGCGACACGGTCGCGGTTATCCAGCAAGGTCGGCTCATCGATGTCAGGACGCTGAATTCGGAGGAGGCTTCCCGAAACGTGAAGAGGGAAACCGCCTTTGAAGTGGACGATCCGGTAAGGGCGATGGATCTGCTCGGGGAAGGGCGGATCGACGGCGGCAGCCTGATCGTTAACGCCGACCGGGAAGGCGCGGCTGCCGCGAACGCGAAACTGGTTCTGGCGGGGATTTCCGTATACGGGATCCGAGTCGTGACCAGATCGTTGGAAGATCAATTCCTGGAGATGACGGGAGGCGGACATATTGGGTAACTTTTTGCAGCTTGTTCAAAATGAAAACATGAAAATCTACCGCCGGTTGCGGACATGGATCATGTTTGCCATCCTGGTTGCACTTACCGTGCTCTTCGGCGCCCTGTTTTATTTGGGAAGCGAATCGGCGCCGTTGGGGGCATGGGACGCGGTGGATCAACTGTCGCTGCTGTATTTTCTCGTCTCCATCTTTTCCGTGGTCGTGGCATCCGATATCGTGGCGGGAGAATTTACTTGGGGAACGATCAAGCTGCTGCTGATCCGGCCTTGGACCCGCTCCAAAATATTGGCTTCCAAGCTGGTGGCCGTATTGCTGTTTACGCTGGCCATGACGGCGGTTTATCTGGCCGCATCCATGGCCGTATCGTTCCTGCTGTTTCCCGATATCCGGTCCGGTATTTTTGCGGAGGGTTCGTCGCCGTTCGGGTATATCATGGAAAATTTGCTGTACAGCTATATCGACCTGCTGGTCATTACGGTGTTCTCCTTCATGATCTCGGCCGTTTTCCGGTCGGGAGGGATCGCGATCGGTTTGTCGATGTTCATCTTGTTCGCGGGCAACATTTTCACGATGCTTTTCCATCCCGAGCGATATGCCTGGGCCAAATACATGCTGTTCGTCAATATGGATCTCGGCCAATACCGGGGAGGGCAGATCGGTCCCGCTGGCATGACGCTGGGCTTCTCCGCCGCCGTGCTGACGGGGTATGTCGTCCTGTTTCTCGCGATAGCCTGGCTCGCCTTCGGGAAAAGAGACGTAGCGGCCTAGACGCCAAAAACTTTTCATAACCGAAACAAAAAGTTCCCGTTCGCCCCTGAGCGTCCGGGAACTTAATTTTTTGGTTTCACGATCATTACCCCGCTTCAGGACGCGCCGATTTTTTGGAGGATTTCTCCTTGGCTTCTTTGACGGGATGGAGGGCGGGGACCGTGATCTCCATTTGACTGGAACCGTTCAGCAGGCCGCCCTCGACAATGACCAGTTTTGCGACGTTTACGTTTCCTTCGACCTGACCGCTCCCGGTGATCGTGAGCCGGCCTTGACTGACGATATCGCCGATAACTTTTCCGGCAACGACGATGTCGGCGCCTTTAATATTTGACCGAGCCTCGCCCGTTTCTCCAACGACGACCTGCCCGAAACAATCGATTTCGCCCTCGAACTTCCCTTCGATCCTGATGTTTGCGTTGCATTCGAGCTTGCCTTCGGCGGAGCTGCCTTTGCCGATCAAAGTATCCGTCGTGCCGGACGGCATTTTGTTCTCTTTAAACATACGCGATTTCATCCTCCATTGATCTTTGGATTGTACTATTGCAAATAGGGGAGCGGGTCGACCGTTTTGTCCTTTTTGACGATTTCAAAATGCAGATGCGGACCGGTGCTGCGTCCGGTATTGCCAAGACCGCCGATACGCTGGCCTTTGGTGACCGTGTCGCCTTCGGAAACCCCGATTTTGCTGAGGTGCAGGTACCAGCTCTGCAGCCCTCCGGGATGTTCGATGACGATGTATCTTCCATGGGAATTGTCCTTCGCGGTGGTCAACACCTTGCCCGCTCCGGCCGCATAGACGGGATCCCCGATCTTCCCGGCGATGTCGATCCCCGCATGGAAGGAAGCCCGTCCCGTAAAAGGGTCGGTCCGATAGCCGAAGTTCGACGTAATCCGCTTCGATACGGTCGGCCATTCCGTCGGAGTTCCCGAGAGCTTGTATTGCGTTTGCTTGGCCTTTTTCAATGTGGCGGGAACGTGGGACTCCATTTCATCCAGCATTTGGCTCATTGCCGCAAACTGCTCTTGTGTATCCAGAGCCAATTGCTCGATTTCGTTTTCATGAACCGCGATGAATTCTCCGCCGACGCCGAGCAAACCGTCTTCGGCCGGGTCTGCGGGGAGGGAGGTCAGGTTTTCCGCCGCTATGCCGGTCTGTTCTCCGTACTTGTCGATAAATTTCTTCAGTTCGGCTTCCAGCTCGGTGACCCGTTCCATCCGGTCCATCATTTCTTTCGATTGGCCCGACAAGGCGATCACTTCATTTTGAAGACGTTGGATAGCCGCGTCCTTATCGGACACGACCGCTTCAAACCGGAGATTCTGGCTTTGCAGATCGCGCTCCAGCCTTCCGATCGTTTGTCCCGACTGGATCTGCAGACTGATGATCAGACCGGAAATCGATAGTATGGCGATCAGCGGAACGGCAATGACCAGCGGCTTGGACACTTGAAGCTGTTTGACGGGCTGGTTTGCGTCCCTTAGTACGAGCAAGGTCATCCGGCTGGGGTTGGGCAGGCCTGTACTGGCTGTTCTCATGGCATCTCCTTTCCTCTTTAAATTTGAAAGCTTTTATAAATTATCTATTCCTATGTTTCCAAATTCATGTCAAAAAGGTTGAGTGCGATCCGCCTCTCATGAATAAAGTGCTTGCCGTATGGTTAATGCTGATTGAAGGGAAGGGTGAAAAAGATGATATGGCTGGTCGCAATTTTACTTGCTTTTATTTTTCAAATCGCCACGATTCTTCTGTTGGAATTTCGGAAGCCCGATAAAGCGATCGCCTGGATGTTCATTTTGTTCGCGGTCCCGCTCATCGGATTTATTCTCTATTATTTCTTGGCCCAGGATTACAAAAAACGGCGGAAGCTGCGCCGCAGCGGAAGCCGGCTGTTTCAGGAAATGAAGGAGAGGTTGTGGCGGCAAGCCGAAATTGTGGAGTCGATCGGGGAGATGAGCAATCCGCAGTTTGAAGGACAAGAGCGCCTGTTCAACCTGTTGACCCGGATCTCGGAAAGTCCGATTACCGGATGCAATGAGACGAAGGTGTTGAGCAGCGGGGAGGAAGCGTTTGATGCCATGCTCGCGGCCATGGAGAAAGCGAAGGATCATATACATATTCAATTTTATATTTTTAGAGATGACGGGATCGGGAAAAAGTTCAAGGAGATAATGATCCGAAAAGCCCGGGAAGGCGTGACAGTGAGGTTCCTGTGTGACGGGCTGGGCAGCTACCGGTTGCCTGCGTCCTTCGTGCGGGCGCTGAAGGAAGCCGGAGTGGAGGTTTATTTCTTCCTGCCGCCGTTTATCGCGTTTCTGGACCGAAGGGTGAACTTCAGAAACCATCGCAAAATCCTCATCATTGACGGCACGGTCGGTTTTGTCGGCGGATTGAACATTGGAGATGATTATCTCGGGCTCTATAAAAAAATGGGGTACTGGAGGGATACGCATCTACAGATCACGGGGGATGCCGTTTATTTTCTGCAAAATACGTTTCTGGGGGACTGGCGGCTGGCTTCCGGGCAGAAGATCCATGACCCGGACTTGTTTCCGGAACATCATTGCCGGGGGAAGGAACAGGTCCAGGTTTTGTCCAGCGGGCCCGATCAGCATTGGAACGCCCTGCAGGAGATGTGTTTTGGCGCAATGACGTCGGCGAAGCGGAGGATCTGGATCGCCACGCCGTATTTCATCCCGGATCCGGGGATTTACGAGGGGCTGAAAATGGCGGCGGTCAGCGGCGTGGAGGTTATCGTGATCATACCCGGACACGCCGACAGCCGTGTGGTCAAGCTCGCTTCGCTTTCCTACGTAGAGGATCTGCTTAAGGCCGGAGTCCAGTTTTACGAGTATGCCAAAGGTTTTATCCATGCCAAAGTGCTGATCGTGGATGATCTGCTGGCTTCGGTCGGCACCGCGAACATGGATATGCGCAGCTTCTTTTGCAACTTTGAAATGACCGCGGTGATGTTCGATCCGGAACCGATCTCCCGTCTGTCCCGGGATTTTGAACAGGATTTATCCGATTCCCGGCTAATCGTTCCGCAAAAATTTTCACGGCGTCCGCGTCGGCAAAAGCTTGCTGAAATGCTGGCCCGGCTGCTGTCACCTTTGCTTTAAATGCCGCAGAATCAGTTCGACGGACTGAGGGGGCGCGTCTGCAAGCAAATCGCCGCGTTCCTTTAGCCGGTCCGTTATGTTTAGCAGATTGTAGTCGGACGGCGAAGGGCTTTGCCAGACCTCCTCCCAGGTAAGCGGAGTCGAGACGCTGGCGGCTTGGCGGGCTCTCGGCGTATACGGGGAAGCCAATGTTTTTCCGCCGTAGTGTTGAAGGTAATCGAAATAGATTTTGTCGCCCCGGTCTTTTTTTAACCGTTCGATCGTAAACAGCCGGGGATGTTTCTCCGTGACATAACGGGCGACGAAATGGCCGATCGCTCGAAGCTCGTCGAACGTGACCCCGTACTCGATCGGGACGATAATCTGGATGCCCGTTGCGCCCGACGTTTTCGGGACCGAAGACAGGCCCAGCGAAGTCAGGATCTCGCCGACATAGGCCGCGGCCTCCATGATCCGGGGTTCCTGATCCAGCGTCGGGTCAAGGTCGATCATCCATTCGCAAGGCAGCTGTTCGCCGATGTAATGGAGGGAAGGGTGGAACTCGATGGCGGCCAGATTGCCAAGCCATATCAAGGTTGGGAGATTGTCCAGCACGACGTAGCGGATCCCTTCGTGTTCGGCGGTCCGGACGAAGGAAGGGAGCGGTTCAGGGGCGTTTTTTTGGTAAAAAAACTTGCCGTGGATTCCTCCCGGATACCGGATCGTGGTGAGCAGCCGTCTCCGGCAGTAGCGAAGCAGGTAAGGCGACAGCTCAGCGAGCTTTTGCAAATAGATCAGCTTCGTAATTCCCGCCTCCGGCCAGAGCAGTTTATCGGGATTGCTGACGGTGATTTCTTCCCCTTCGATAACAATGCTTCCTTTGATGCTGCGAGCCATGGGCGGCACCTTCCTTTCAATTATATCTTTGCCCGAATGACGGAAACTATGATGGTATGGATGAGGAAAGTGAGTTTTCAAAACGACTATCTAAAAGGAGACGGATAGCGATGGATATCAAACCGGTCATCCCGTTCGAGCCGATACGGACCGATAAACTGCCTCAAGGCGACCCGTGGATTGCCCAGGTCAAATGGGATGGGGTGCGGATGCTCACGTATGCTGATGGTCAAGAGGTGCGTCTGATTAACCGGAAAGGGAACGACCGGACCTTGCAGTACCCCGAATTTACGGATACCGGGGCTTACTGCCGTGCCGAATCCTTCGTGCTGGACGGGGAAATGATCGCGATCGCCGGGGGAAGGCCGTCTTTTCACGAGATTATGAAGCGGGACAGCTTGCGGCGGGAGCGCGAGATTCGCTTTGCGGCAACCCGGATTCAAGCGATCTATATGATATTCGATGTTTTGTATTGCAATGGGGAATGGGTCACCGACCGGCCTCTGAGCAGCCGCCAGCAATTGCTGCAGCAAATCGTAACGCCGAATGAACGCGTTCAGCTCGTTCCCAATGTGGCGGATCCCGAAACCTTGTTTGCGGTCATGAAGCAGCAAGGGTGGGAGGGCGTGGTATGCAAGAGGCTGGACAGCGCTTATGCGATCGGCGGCAAGGATGCGCGGTGGATGAAGCGGAAGCTGGCTCATGATTTGTATGCGGTCATCGGCGGGGTGACGTACCGGGACGGAACGGTGAATGCAGTGTTGCTCGGCCTCTATGACGAAGACGGGAGATTCATATATATCGGGCATGCGGGGAGCGGAAAATGGACATTCGCGGAGTGGAGCAGGTTGACGGAAACGGCGCAGCGGCTCCGCATCGCGGACCGTCCGTTTATCAATCAGCCCGAAAGGATCAAAGGGGCGGATTGGGTTAAACCGGAGCTTGTGGTGAAGGTGCAGTTTCTGGAGTGGACCCCCGGCGGTACGATGCGGCATCCGGTCATTCAAGGATGGGCCGACGTATCGCCGGAGGCTTGTACGCTGACGCAGAGCATTTGAGGCTTTACAAACATTTCGTCAGGAGATCGTCTTCTTGGTGCTTTTGCTTGCCGTTTTTCGTTTCGGCTTCGGCACGACCACGGTCTCGGCAACGGCGGTCTCGTCGCTTTCCGCTGCCGGCTTTGTTCTTTTGCGGCCGCCAGTGGCTTTGGCTTTCGCGGCGGGTGCCTCGTCCGCGGAATTCCCGTTCGCGGCTGCCGCCGTTCCGGCGGAGGAAGCGCCGCGCGCCCGCTTGGCCTTGGCCGGTCCGGGATCGGTAGCGATCGCGGCGGGTCCCGGCTTGGCGGCTTCGATGCTGGCCTGAAGGGCGGCCATCAGGTCGATCACATTCGTTTCCGGCTTGGCCGGAGCGAGGCTGATCTCTTCGCCGGCAACCTTTTGCTCGATCAGCTTCAGCAGATTTTCACGGTAATCATCGTTGTATTTTTCCGGTTCGAACGGCGTGGACAACTGCTCGATCAGCAGCTTGGCCATGGATAGCTCTTTGTCGTTCACTTGAAGGTTTTCCGGGAGATTCGGCACTTGGGAGATCGGGCGGATTTCATCCGGAAAAAAGATCGTTTCGACCGCAAGGCATCCTTCCATTACGCGAATAGCGGCGAGACTGCTTTTGGAGCGGATCGCGATCTTGGCGATTCCGATTTTCCCGGATTCCCGCATCGCTTCGAGCAGAAGCTGATAAGCGTTCGACCCGGCCTGGTCGGGGGACAAGTAATACGTCTTCTGAAAATAAATCGGATCAATTTCATGCAAATCGACGAAATCGAGAATCGTAATCGTCTTTTCCGTACGGTCCGAGAGCTGCTCCAACTCCTCTTTTTCAAACAGCACGTATTTTCCTTTCTCATATTCGTAACCCCGGGAAATTTCCTCCCAATTTACATCCGTGTCGCAGGTCGGGCAGCGCCTGACGTAAGAGATCGGGCTGCCGCATTCCTTATGGATATATTTCATCGAAATGTCTTTATCCTCCGTCGCGGAGAACATTTTGACCGGCACGTGGACAAGTCCGAAGCTGATGGCTCCTTTCCATACCGTATGCATGTTTTGCGGCTCCTTTCGGCAGAGGCAGCGAAGAAGCTGCGAATTTGCCGTTTTTTTGTTAGTATAGCCATTTTTCGCCCCTTCTATTACGCGGTTCGCCTGAGAGGATTGTTTGTTGCGGGGGGTGGAACGGACCGATATAATGGGGACATACGCTTTTTTGGGATCACAGGGCATATTCATATGCGAAGAACCTCTTTAAGGAAGGATCAAGATGGACTGGATATTCGACAAAGCCTCTGCGGGCTTTATGCATAAGGCGGAAAATTTGGACGGAACGGACCGGCTCGCGGCTTTTTTGGCGGCGCATTCGGGACCGGGCACCGTCATTGCGTTGGACGGAGATCTCGGTGCGGGAAAGACGGCCTTTTCGCAGTGTTTTGCAAGGCATTTGGGCGTAACCGGTACGGTTAACAGTCCGACTTTTACGCTAATTAAGGAATATCAAGGCAGGCTGCCGTTCTATCATATGGATGTTTATCGTCTCTCTTCGGATGAGGCGGGTGAACTGGGGCTGGATGAGTATTTTTACGGATCCGGCGTCACTTTGGTGGAGTGGGCGAGCTTAATCGAAGATTTGCTTCCGTCCGAAGTGCTGTATATGTACATAGAATCGGCGGAAGGAACGGAACGGAACTTTTATTTGAAGGGCTGCGGACAGCCCTATGAATCCTGGATCGAACGGTTAAGGGAGAATGGAGTCGCATCTTATGAAAAATAATCATCATGAACCACGGCCGCTGCGGCGGCTATTGGCGTTTGACACGTCGACCTCCTCGCTGGCCGTCGCCGTGATGGAAGGCGGCAGATTGCTCGCGGAGAAAAATATTCACGCCGAACGCAATCATTCGGCGTACCTGGTCAGCGCGATCGGCGAGGCGCTCTCGGCGGCCGGCATCGCCAAATCGGAGCTGGACGGCATCGCCGTCGGCGTCGGCCCCGGTTCATACACCGGGGCCCGGATCGCGGTGACCACGGCGAAAACGCTGGCCTGGAGTCTCGGATTGCCGGTGTACGGCGTATCGAGCCTCGAGGCGCGTGCGCTTGGCGGCTTTGCGCGCGGAAGCGGATTTGACCTTGCCGCGTTAGGCGCTGCGGCGGCAAGCGAGGCGGCGGGCGTGGCCGCAACGTCCGCGGAAGAAGCAGGCGCGGGCAACGCCGTGCACTGGATCGTTCCGCTGGTCGACGCGCGCCGCGGACAAGCGTATACCGCGCTGTTCGCCGCGGAAGCCGGGCGGATGCCCGAGCGGATGGAGCCGGACGCGATCCGGCTGATGGCGGACTGGACGGCGGAACTCGCCGTCCTGCTTGATGGGCTCGAGCCGAAGGATCGCCCGGCCGGCCTGTGGTTTGTCGGCGAAACGGCGCTGCACGCGCCCGTGGCCGAGACGCTTCGCCCGCTCATGGGCGATGCGCTTCATCTCGTTCCCTACGAGCTTGAGGGAATCGCGGCCGGGCTCGCCGGCATCCGCCGCACGCGGCTGCGAGGCGGCGACGATGTGCATGCGATCGAGCCGAATTACACCCAGCTTGCCGAAGCCGAAGCCAAGCGGTTGCGCGGGCGATAAGGGGGGGGGCGGCAATGGAGCTGGAACAAGAATTTGAAAGCAACCCGGAAGGGATCCGATTCCGGACGATGACGCTGCAGGACGTTCCCGACGTATTGATCATCGAGCATGAGTCATTCACTCTGCCCTGGAGCGAGGAAGCGTTCCGCAATGAAATGACATTGAATCAATTTGCGCGTTATCTGATCATGGAATATGACGGCAAGCCGATCGGCTATTCCGGAATGTGGACGATCGTGGACGAAGCGCATATTACCAATATTGCGGTCAGAACCGCATACCGCGGACGCCATCTGGGCGAACTGCTTTTGCGCAAAATGATGGTTTGGGCCGCACGGCTCGGGATGGAGCGGATGACCCTGGAGGTGCGGGCCACGAACCGGGTCGCGCAGTCGCTTTACGCCAAGCTGGGATTTCTTCCGGCCGGCGTACGAAAGGGCTATTATTCCGATAATCATGAAGATGCCATCATCATGTGGTGCGAGCTCCCCGAGGCAGAGAGCGAAAGCGGCGAAGAGGAAGGAAGCGAATAAAATTGCTGAATCAGGATTGTTATATACTTGCGGTGGAAACGAGCTGCGACGAGACATCGGCCGCCGTGATCAAAAACGGGACCGAGGTGCTGTCGAACCTGATCGCCAGCCAGATCGAGACGCATAAAGCGTTCGGAGGCGTCGTACCCGAGGTCGCTTCCCGCAAGCACGTCGAGAACATTACATTGATGCTCGAGGAAGCGGTGAACCGGGCGGGAATTACGACGGCGGAGCTGTCCGCCGTGGCGGTGACCGAAGGCCCGGGCTTGGTCGGCGCGCTGCTGGTCGGCATAATGGCGGCAAAGAGCCTGGCCTTCGCCTTGGACAAGCCGTTGATCGGAACGCATCATATCGCCGGTCATATTTATGCCAACCGGCTTGTCGGCGACATTCAATATCCTAGCCTGGCCCTGGTTGTATCCGGCGGACATACCGAGCTGGTGCTGATGCGGAGCGAAGGGAATTTTGAACTGATCGGCCGCACGCGGGACGACGCGGTAGGCGAAGCTTACGATAAAGTGGCCCGTGCCCTCGGCTTTCCATATCCGGGGGGGCCGCATGTCGATAAGCTGGCGACGGAATCGGAAGCCTGCGAAGAAATGCCGCGCGCCTGGCTGGAGCCGGACTCCTATGATTTCAGCTTCAGCGGACTTAAATCCGCGGTGCTGAATGCCGTTAACCAGCATAAAATGCGGGGAGAATCGGGATATGAAGCCGCAATCGCCCGCGGATTCCAGGAATCGGTGATCGATGTCGTGGTCGAGAAGGCGATCCGGGCGGTGAAGGAGACCGGCGCGTTGCAGCTGCTGCTCTGCGGCGGCGTTGCCGCCAACCGGGGCTTAAGGTCGTCGCTGACCAAGCGCTGCGAGCGGGAAGGCATTCCCCTTGCGATTCCGCCGATGGCCTACTGTACGGACAATGCCGCCATGATTGGCGCCGCGGCCTATCTCAAATGGAAGCAAGGCGAATTTTCCGGCCTGGACTTGAAGGCCGATCCGTCGCTTTCCCTGGAGTCCTGGTCAGTGGGACAGAGCCAGGGCTAATTTCATACGCTTGAACACCGCCTGTTCGCAAAAAAACGTAAGGTTTATGCGCACCGGCGGCATTGAAGTTAAGGTGCCAGAACAGTCCGGAATAAATTCCGGGCTGTTTTTTTGTTACCGGTTCAGTCGGTATCATGGGACAGTCAATCCGCTTCATATTTTAATCAAAAGGCGGAAGGCGATGATCGTAGTGGAACTTTCCAATAAACGGAGGATCGTATTGTTGGTCATTAAAAGGTCGTCCATTCAAAAGTTTATTGTTATTGACCTCATTTTGGGAACGGGGATTTATTATGTTGCCAAAATCATTTCTTCAAGCGCGATCGTCGCGACGATAGGAAGCATGATCGGAACCGAGGCGGTTAAAAAGTTACGCGGAAAAGATGGCATAACATAAGGTTCGGCAGAATCTGACGTGTTTCGCGATTGAATAGAGTGTATTATAGTATCAATACGAAATACGATAATTTATAAGGGGAAGCAATCCTGTGAAAGTAACGATTAACGATATCGCCAAAGCTGCAAACGTCGCCAAATCCACCGTTTCAAAGGTGTTAAACGATTCGCCCAATATCCCGCACGCAACCAAGGAACGCATCAGGGCCATTATGAGGGAAATGAATTATATTCCCAGCAGCATGGCAACCGGCTTGGCTAAACGGAAATGCAACAATGTGGCCTTGATGATCGACCTTTCGCGGAAGAACGATTTTTTAAACCAATTTTTCTATAATATTATCGGCGGGATCGAGAGCGTGGCCGGCTCGAATGGCTATGATTTGACGATCTGCAACGTGCCTCAGGGGGAGAGCCGCGAATTTCTTCAACGGTATGTGTTAAGCCGGAAGGCGGACGGACTCATTATCGACACTTCCATCCTGGAACAGGAAGCCGCAGACGACTTGTTAAAAACGAAGTTTCCCTTTGTGGTGCTTGGCGCATGGGAAGGGGAGCATCATTTTCCTTGCGTGGACATCGATAACCGGTTAGGCGCGGTAAAAATAACAGAGCATTTGCTGGAACAGGGTTACCGGCGAATCGCCTTTATCGGCGGCCGGAAAAATGAACTATTATTTTTATGGCGCTTTTCCGGTTATTCCGAGGCGCTGCGACGGCAGGGACACGGGGTGAATCCATTATGGAGTTTTCCCGAAGGAAGTACCGAAGAAAGCGGATATGCGGCGGCGGAGGGGATGCTTCAGCTTCCTATAGTTCCGGATGCGATCATTTGCATGAACAACTATGTCGCATTCGGCGCATTGCGATGCCTGAAGGATCACGGGATTTCCGTGCCCGGCGGGATCGGGATCGCCACTTTTGACAATGAGCCTCTAGCGCCTTATACCTCCCCGCCTTTAACAAGCCTTCACATGGATACCTTCGGTCTTGGCGTGAAAGCTGCGGAACTGCTCATGGATCGAATTCAGGATTGCGAACTTGATGCGGCGCCGGAAGAAGGGAAGAAGGGCCTTCAGATATGGATAGAGCCGGAATTGATCGTAAGAGAGTCCAGCGTAATATGTTAAAGCGCATAATAAGCGAAAAATAGGTTCTTCGAATGGATGGTTCGAAGGGCTTATTTTTGTTTTGGGAAAAAGTGCCGAAAGCGAGTGATTATGCGATTCTCTGGAAATTTCATATATTCTAAATTTTGAAAAAACATGAAAATTAAGATTGACCTGAAGGTAGAACAGATGCTATTTTAAGTCTAGGAAACCGGTTCCTCAAATTGGAAAAGCGGATATGAGATGAAAATGTAGTTATTCCAGTTTGATCATGCTGAATAACGCTGGTTTATCTGATCTCCGAATATGCATAACGGGAGGAGGATTTGGAAGATTAGTTGCGTTGTAAGCGATTACAACAAGGAGTGTATGCAATACTTTGTTTGGCTATGCCATGTTTGAATTGCGATTTGGAACCAATTAGGAGGGATAGTAGATGAAGTTCAAGAGAATGAGAAAAGGAATCAGCCTTATTGCGGCCTTCGCCATAGCTGTACCGTTGTTATGGGGGTTCGCGGGGCCTGCCCAGAAAGCCGAAGCCGCGAGACTCGGCTTTGACGAGAACGACACCATCTATCAAATTATGGTCGATCGCTTTCACGATGGCGATCCTTCGAATAATGCGACCGGTTCGATGATTCGTTACGGTGAGAACTCCGAAGAGGATTTCCGCTACATGAAGGGCGGAGATTGGCAGGGGGTCATCGATAAGCTGCCATATATTAAAGGCATGGGCTATACCGCGATTTGGATCTCGCCCGTGGCCGAGCCTCAGGTGACGAGCCGGGACAACAACGGGACGGGGCGGAATACGGCATACCACGGCTTTAACGTAAAGGATCCGAATAAGGCCAATCCTTACTTCGGCACAAAGGAAAAGCTGAAAGAGCTGGTGGACAGCGCCCACGATCTCGGGATTAAAGTCATTATCGACGTAGTTCCGAATCATATCGGCGATTACATGTACGGAACCAACAATTACTATGACATTCCCGGCCTGGAGCCGGCCGCGCCGTTCAATAATCCTTCCTGGTATCACCACAACGGCGATATCGATTGGTCCTTGGTGGACGGCAACTACACCCAGTGGGCCCAGGACTATATCGAAAATCATGACCTGGCAGGCCTGGATGATATCGACCACGACAATGTAGCCGCCAAGAACGCGATTTTCAGTTCGATCAAAGGATGGTTCGACTACACGGGAGCGGATGGGATGCGCGTGGATGCCGCCAAGCTGATCAAGCCTTCGGTCATCCGCGAGTTGGAACAATATGTCGGCGTTAATTCCTTTGGCGAAAATTTTGACGGAAATGCGGAATTCGTTTCGCGTTGGGTAGGCAGTAACGGCGAATGGGGAATGCTGGATTTTCCGCTATTCTTCCAAATTCTGAACAGCTTTGCTTACGGCCAATCCTTCGAAACGACCATTAAGCCGACGTTGGCGCAGGATTCTCTTTACAAGGGGAACGAGAATCATATGGTTACCTTCATCGATAACCATGACCGCAACCGTTTCTTGACGGAAGTCGGCGGGGACGTGCAGAAGCTTCAAAATGCGCTGGCTTTTATTTTCACCGTACGCGGCGTGCCGGTCGTATTCCAGGGCACGGAGCAGAACAAAGGCAACGGGAACGGTTCCATCATCACGGGCGGTATCGCCGATACATGGAACCGCTGGTCAATGGTGAAGCGCGACAGCAACGGGAACGTGATTACCGATTATTTTAATCCGAATACGGATACGTACCAATTCGTAGCCAAGCTCAACAAGCTTCGTCAGGATTATCCGGCGCTTCGCACCGGCAAACAAAGAGAAATGTGGTCGGCGGCTAATCTCTACGCCTTCTCCCGCAAGATCGACTCCGGCACAAATGCGGGAGATGAAGTCATCTCGGCGTTCAACAACTCCGGCAACTCGATCACCCAAACCATTCCGCTCCGTACGGAAAGCGCGCTGACCGTCGGAACGACATTAACGAACCTGATGAATCCTTCGGAGACGATAACGGTTCAAGCGGGAGGAGTCACGGGCAAACAAATCACCATCACCGTCAACGGCAATTCCAACAAAATCTTTGCGGTGAAGAAAACGGCGGTAGATACGCAGGCACCGACCGTCCCCGGCAATGTGACGGCCGTATTGAACGGGAATACGGGAGCGAGTGTAAGCTGGACCGCGTCGACGGACAATGTAGGAGTAACTGCATATGAGGTTTATCGGAATGGGGTCAAGATCGCATCGGTAACGGGAACTTCATACAACGATACGGGATTGCAGCCGGAAACGGCGTATTCCTACACCGTCAAAGCGAAGGATGCGGCCGGGAATGAGTCCGCCTTTAGCAACGCCGCGGAAATAACGACGCCAGCGGTAGTTCCGGATACGGAAGCGCCTACCGTTCCCGGCAATGTAACGGCAACGTTGGTCGGGGCCAATGGAGTCCAGATCAGTTGGAGCGCATCGAGCGATAATGTAGGGGTAACCGGGTATGAGATTTACAGGGACGGGGTTTTATTGACTACGGTATCCGCAACCTCCTATCAGGACACGACTTTGCAGCCGAATACGACTTACGCCTATACCGTAAAGGCCAAGGATGCAGCGGGGAATGTATCCGGGCCGAGCAATTCCGTCACTGTGACGACACCGCAAGGGAATTCCGTAACGGTTTATTATAAAACATCCTACGCAACTCCTTATATTCACTACAAAATTGACGGACAGAACGATTGGACGACAGTTCCGGGAGTAGCGATGACGCCGGCCGCGCAGCCGGGTTACTTTACGATCAATCTGCCTGTGGGAACGGCGACGGGAATAACAGCCGCCTTCAATAACGGCAGCGGAACATGGGATAACAATAACGGCAATAATTATCGTTTCTCCACAGGCACCTGGACGTTGGTGAACGGAAATATTACGGAAGGCGAGCCCCAGGCGGACAGCTTGACGTTTACCGTAAACGTCCCGTCCAATACGACCGAAAGCGATACGGTATTCATCGCCGGAGATTTCAACGGATGGAACCCGGCGGACCCGGCCTATCAGCTTACCCGTCAAGCGGATGGAACTTACAAGATCAAGCTTGATTTTGCTGCGGGCACAACGCTTTCGTACAAATTGACGCGCGGAAGCTGGGGGTCCGTCGAAGCGAACGGAAACGGCAGCGACATCGCCAACCGCACGCTGACCACTTCCGGAGGGGGAGAAAACGTTACGCTTACCGTTCAACGCTGGAAAGATCGGTAAGAGGCGGGATTTGCAATTCCGCTAACGGAGGGAAGCCCCGTACCGTAATACCGGTGCGGGGCTTCGTTATGGGCGTTCATTTACCAAGTTTTATAAACGGATTCTTCGTTTCGGGGCTGAGGGTTGACGTCCTTCGAATCAGGTTCGGCCGCGGCTGCAACTTCCTTTGCGGGGCTTCCGGCCGCAAGTGCGTCCTTTTTATCGAGGGTATCGGAAGACGGGGCAAGGGAGTCCGTCAGGCCGTCCATCCGGCTCGTTCCCTCAAATACGCTGCCCTCCTCGATCGAAAGCGAAGCCGCGGAGATGTTTCCGCG
This sequence comes from Paenibacillus salivarius, assembly GCF_051307165.1. NCBI lineage: Bacteria > Bacillati > Bacillota > Bacilli > Caryophanales > Paenibacillaceae > Paenibacillus > Paenibacillus salivarius. The sequence continues at coordinate 4,411,339 of NZ_CP195592.1, read as the reverse complement.
AAGCTTGCCTTTGGACGTGATGGAAAGCTTTTGCCGGGCCTGTACATTTCCGTTGACGGTGCCGGCGATAATGATGTTTCTCGCGGTAATGATGTTGGATTCGACCGTTCCTTTTTCCCCGATCGTGACATCCCCTTCGCAATCGATATCCCCGATGACCTGGCCCTCGATGCGAACTCCGGCGGCCGACGTGATTTTCCCTTCGAAAGTACTGCCTTCTCCGATCAGGGTATCGGTCGAGTTGGGGTCGAGCTTCACATTTTTGTTTTTAAACATTTCCATTATTCATCCTTCCCGGGAGTGGTTAAGTAATCCAGCGGATCAACAGGTTGGCCGTTCTTGACCACTTCAATATGTAAATGGGGACCGGTGCTTCTTCCGGTGGATCCCAGAAGCCCGATTTTGTCTCCTTGTTTGACGGCATCCCCCTTGACGGCGAGAGCCTCCTCCAGGTGCATATAGATCGTTTGCAGCCCGGAAGGATGGGACATGGTGACGTAATTGCCCCGGGCGGAGCTGTAACCGGTGTCCGTGACTTTTCCGTCCGCGGCGGCATAGACCGGATCTCCGACATGTCCGCCGATATCGAGCCCGTTATGCGTTGTGAGTCTGCTCGAAAACGGATCGCTGCGCGTCCCGAATTCCGAGGTGATCCGCGTCGAATCCGTCGGCCAATACGTCGGCAGGATTCGCATCATTTCTTTGTACTTTTCCACGTTGACCTTTGTTTGCTCGAGCCTTGTCTGCAGTTCCGGCATTTCATGAAGCGATGCGGTGATGCTTGTTTCCGTTTCGGTAATCAGGGCGCGGATTTCCTCTTCCGACAGGGGGATTGACTCTCCGCCCATGCCGTTTAATTTATCTTGTTGGCCGTTTACGCCGGCCACGGTTTGGCCCGAAGGGGTGCTGGATCCGGCGGAGGCTTCCTTAACCTGCCTGCTTCCGCTTGTAATCGCCTTGAGCTCCGCCTCGAGCTTCTCCAGTTCCTGCATTTTGGACTCAATCGTTTTGGATTTCTCTGACAATTCCACGAGCTCCGTCAGCAATTCGTCAATGGCCTGTTCCTTGTCGTTAACCGTGCTTTGCAGCGAAGCCGTGGAGGCGGATAGCTCTGCTTTCAGTGAAACGATGCGGCTGGTATGGCTTCGGTTAAGGAGAAACAGAACCAATACAAGACCGATCACTACGATAAGGGAGACAAGAAGCGACATAAGCATCGCCGATTTTATTTTGAAGCGGAAAACCGGGCTGGTGCCTTCAGGCACGATGAGCACGGTGAATTTTCGGTTTGCTGATTTTAAGCGGTTGAACCCGAATTTCATAACTGCTGATATCCTCCTGAATCATTGCATTTTCGTCCAAAAGTAGTTATTCGGCAAATAGTCCCAAAACCCTGCATTTTATAAAAAAAACGTTCGGAAAGTCACAAAGAAAGAAGGATTTTGTCAGAAAAGAGCGAACTCAGGTATATAGCTAGTTTGGTTAAGGAGGTCATTATGATTAAATTTGCCGGTATAGATGTCGGTAACGATAGCGTAAAAGTCGTTGTGGAGGGTTCCCCGCGTCCTATATTGATTCCAAGCATCGTATCTCCCGGGTATGACAGACATGTGCTTCAAGAGGAAGATTCGCCTTTAAAGGCCCTCGATGTCCAGGTCCGCAGTCCCAAGTTAAAAAGGAATAACCAGCGTTTTTTTGTCGGCCTTCTGGCCATGGAGGACCAGGACAACTCCGAGTTGGAAGAAACGGATAACAAGGCGACGAGCGATCAGTCCCTGGTCGTAGCTCTGACGGCGCTCGCTTATGCGGCTGTTGCGGGCCAGTCTTATCCGCCGGCCGGCGGAGTGGAAGAGGCGGAGTACATCATTGGAACGGGGTTGCCGGTTCGGACTTTTGTCGCATTTCATAAAGCATTTGAAGAACGGTTGGTAGGGGAGCATGAAGTCACGTTTCTTTCGACTCCGGAGCTTCGCGGACGTACGGTGCGCATTATTATCCGCCGTGCCGTAGTTTCCGTGGAAGGGGCGGCCGCACTTTATCATCTGGGAACCAACGAGTTTCTTCAAGTGAGAAGCGAAGAAATACATAACGGGTGCATCGGTATTTGCGAAATCGGGGCGCTGACAACCGACTTTCCGGTCGTGAAACGGATGAATATCGATAACCAGTTCAGTACCGGCGAACAATTCGGTCTGGCGACCTATCTCGATTCGATTATTCGCGATGTCGAGGATAAGTTCGGCTACCGATTCCCAAGCCGTACCAAACTGATCGGCCGGATCCGCAACCGCGAATTTACGGTTCAACGGGTTGGAGAAGGCAAGGCGGATATTCGTCCGATCGTGGATATGTATTTTAGCCGTGCTGCACAAAAATTGGTCGACTTGATTCGCAAGCGCTGGAAGAAGTACCCGGATATCGAGTGCTTCTACGTTCTGGGAGGCGGGGCATCCGCATTGCGGTCGTACATTTTGGAAGCCGCGGAGGGAATGCGTCTGCGGTTTGAAGAAGACAGCGAACTGTTGAACGTGCAAGGCTATTTGAAACTCGCCAAAAGCAAAGCCGGAGGACAGGTGCCGAACGGCGGACAGGCTTAAGCGAGGTTTCTTCAGTACAGATTTACGTCATGGGTTGAATCCGTCATATCGGGTTCAACCTTTTTTTGTAGGAAACGCAATAAACCGGGTGTATAATGTTGGGAAATGATTTGAAAAAAATTAGTCTTGACGGAAATACGGAAGGAGACATTGCGGGTGAGTTATAAAAATACATTCATTCTGGTTTCGCCGGATTGTCCTGTCGCGGAAGGCGTCGTGCCGGTCTCGGACAAGGAGCGGAAGCCGATTCATGTCATCCAGTACGAACTGCTTGCGGGGCATCCGTATAAATACGATTACGAAGAACTGCTGTTTGAAACCCATATCCGGCACAAACAAATTTCCGAAGAGGAACTCCACGAGCGCGGGCAAGAAATACGGAGCGAATTGTTCGCCAAAAAGCATGCCTGCCTGCGCTCGTCCGCGCTGCCCAAAAAATACGGGTGGGGCATTCATTACAATGAAGAAGGAAAAATCGCCGTCTATCCTGCGCATTCTCCGGAATATAAAAGGTTCGCGGCGTCCGAAGAACCCGGGATTCAATTGTTGTTCGGAATGCGAAGCCGGAAAGCGTAAAGATTTATTGAAACAAGGAAAAGGAGATACAACAAGATATGGAACCATTGCAAGGAACTCTTATCACGACGGAAACGCTCAAGGCCGACCTCGTCGCCTTGGGCGTCAAAGAAGGAATGACGCTGCTCGTACATTCCTCATTCAAATCCTTGGGCCAATGGGTTGCCGGGGGGCCGGTTGCGGTGATCTTGGCGCTAGAGAACGCGCTTGGCGATTCGGGAACGTTGGTGATGCCCACCCATTCGAGTGACCTGAGCGACCCGGCAGGCTGGATGAATCCGCCGGCACCGACCGAATGGTGGGAACAAATCCGCGAGCAGATGCCCGCCTATGATCCGGATTTGACTTCTACGAGTCATATGGGGATCATTCCGGAGCTTTTCCGCAAGCAGGGGGGCACCATACGGAGCGCTCATCCGCAAGTTTCGTTTGCGGCACGGGGGCCGAAGGCCGAGTTTATTACCGGGAACCACGGCCTTGAATACGGACTTGGAGAAGGCTCTCCGCTGGCCAGGATCTATGATGAGGACGGCTGGGTCCTGCTTCTCGGCGTCGGACACACCAATAATACGTCAATTCATCTAGCTGAGTACCGTGCGGACTATCCGAGCAAAAAAGAAACCGTCGGCAAGGCGCCCCTGATCGTGGACGGCTTGAGACGGTGGGTAGAATTTCGCGATATTGAACTGGATTCGGACGATTTCGCGGAAATCGGGTCCCGCTTTGAACGTGAACAGGGTTTGGTTCTTCGCGGAAACATTGCGGGCGCCGGCTCGCTATTGATGCCTCAAAGAGCGCTGGTCGATTACGCGACGGACTGGATGAGACATAACCGGCAGTAATTCACCGGGACATCAGATTGAGATCATTCGTCTCCGAAAATCCCCATGCTCAAGTATCTTTCCCCGGTGTCTGGAGCGATGCAGAGCACTCTTTTACCTTTGCCAAGCTTACGGGCAAGCTGAAGCGCGGTCCAGACGGACGCGCCGGAAGACGGGCCGACGAGGATGCCTTCGCGGGCGGCGAGCAGCCGTACCGTATCAAGTGCGTCGCGATCTTCGACCTGTACGATTTCGTCGTACACGCCCGTATTCAGCACCTGCGGGATGAAGCCGGGACTCGTCCCCACCAGCTTATGGGGGCCGGGACTTCCTCCCGAAAGTACCGGGGAGCCCTTCGGTTCGACGACGATGATCCGGATTTCCGGCAAGTGCTCCCGCAAATATTCCCCTGTCCCCGTAATGGTCCCCCCGGTTCCGGACGTCGCGACAAATGCATCGAGCCTGCCATCCATTTGGCCGAGAATTTCCGGTCCGGTGGTAATCCGATGGATATCGGGGTTGGCCGTATTTTTGAACTGATGGGGGATGAAGCTGCCGGGAATTTGTTTATGCAGCTCCAGAGCCTTCTCAATCGAGCCCGGCATGCGTTTTTCAGCGGGTGTCAGCACGATTTGGGCACCGTAAGCCCGAAGCAGATTGATTCTTTCTTTTGTCATATTTTCGGGCATGACCAGAATGGCTTTGTATCCTTTGGCCGCCGCGTTCATCGCCAGGCCGATGCCCGTGTTGCCGCTGGTCGGTTCGATGATGGTGCCGCCCGGCTGCAGAAGCCCCGCCTTTTCGGCCTCAGAAATCATATGTGAAGCGGCACGGTCTTTTACGCTCCCGCTTGGATTAAAGTATTCGAGCTTCACGTACACCTCGGCGTCCGATTCGCGGGTTATCCGGTTCAGCCGAACCACAGGCGTCTCTCCGACGAGTTCGGTAATGCTGTTGGCCACTTTAAGGTTTTTCACGCATCATACCTGCCTTCGTATTTTTGAAATAACGAATATTTATCAGTCTATTTTACTTCTGCATGGTGTCCGGATACAAGCGGGACAAATCGCGTTTCCAAAGTACCCCTGCCTATGGTAAAGTAAGACTGACAACGAAGACGAAGCCGACGCGGTTTCGTTTTCTTTTTTTTTATAACGGTAGTGGCAAAAATCACAAAGAAAGAAGAGGGATGGTTCTGACGAAAAATAGGCAAGGAAAAAAGCCGATCACGGTATGGTTGTTGATCGGACCGCACGGATTTTTGGGATTCGGAGCGGTGTATGGCGGGGGCGCGTTTGTTATAGATCCCAGCGGACAATTGCTTCGCATCCCTACGGAAATGATGCAGGTTCCTTTGTTTCCCGATTATTTGATTCCGGGCCTGCTCCTGCTGGTTCTCCTGGGCTTATGTCCGCTGGGAGTCATGGTTTCCCTGCTTCTGAGAAAACCGTGGACAATGGGAGAAAGGCTGAATATATTCAGAGCCGCCCATTGGTCCTGGTCTTTCTCCCTGTATATCGGGTTTGCCCTTCTGGTCTGGATTATGGTGCAGCTTTATATCCTAAAAGCGACGTATGCAATCCATATCGTTTATATGACGCTAGGCTTGGCCATTCAAGCGGTAACGCTCCTTCCCTCCGTTCGCGGATTTTATGAACGTCCGGAAGGTGAAGGTAAAGGGATTACCATGTATTAATTTCCGAACGCTTCCAAGTATCCTTGGCTACGCAAATATAAATATAGTTTTCGTCCCATGCGATGTCCCCTTGATTGCCCGGTGAATTGGACGATGTCGGCGTTTTCGACTCGCGGATCCGGATACTGTCACCGGAGACATCCAGCTTGCTTTCCGGTTGATTCGTCCCGATCCCGACATTGCCTTCGCTTCGGCTCACGGTCAAGGCGCTGTCGATCGCTTCGCCTTTGTCGTCATAACGAATGAGGTTGAAATTGGCGCCGGCATTGCCGCTCTTTTCGCCGCTGTCGGCACGAAGGGTCCAGAGCGGTGTGGTGACGTTATCTTTGCCGCTTTTTGCGAACTGGATATCCCGTTTGCCTTCGGCAGCGACTCTCAAAATTCCGTCCATAACGTTGAAATTGGAGGAATGGGTCCGAATGTCCGCAACATCGGTATCGTACGGGATTTCAAACCGGGTGAACAGCTGATCCTTGTACTTGCCGTCAGGAGACATCGTCGTTTCTATGGAAATATGCTTGTGGTCATGCTGCTCGGGATTATTCGCTTTATCGTGAGAGACGATTGCGGTTTTGTCGTTTCCTTGTTCATCGGCCCAAGAAATGGCGGGCTTGGCCCGTTCGGCCGTCCATTGCAAACGGATCAGGTCGGATAAATGGCCTTCGGATGCGATCCATTTTTGATCTGTCGAAAGATGGATCCGTTCATTATGCGGCAAAGCAATCCCGCCGCCCGGCAAGGTAGATTCCTCGAAAGCAGGGGAGGAAGAGGCGGAGGAAGCGGAGCCTTCCGCAGCGCCAAACAACTGACACCCTCCCAACAAAGAAAGACTTGCCCCTAATGCTGCAAGGGAGGCGATTTTTACCAGCTTCATTTCGTTTCTCTCCTTTTTTTATATAAGATGAACCGTTGAAATGGATGGGGGGGCAAGCACGTAATATCTTCCTCCTTGCCTGCATCTTTTTTCAAAAGTTCACCTTATATAACTTTTTATTTTAATTCCTATTGAAATGATTGTGTTTTTTAGTGGAAATGACAATAGGTATTTGGAATGGTTTGCTAGAATAGTTTGTTCAAGGGAATGGAGACGACCCTATTTTTGGGAAAATAGAATCAGAAGGAAAGGAAGCAAGAGGATATGCCGGAAAATACGAACAACCAGCCGTTTATGAAGTATGTGATTCTCCTGTCCATGAATCCGGGGAAAAGCTTCACCGAGGATCTGATCCGCGGTCATGTCGCTTATTTAAGGGAATTGGAAGCGCTGGGAAAGCTGGTCATGTGCGGACCGTTTACCGATTATCCGGGCGGAATGGTCATCCTCGAGGCGGAAAACCTGGAGGAAGCAAGGGCATTGGCCGAAAGGGATCCGTTCATTAAATCGGGAACTGAGAACTATGAACTCCGGACCTGGGAGATCTCCAATGAAGACAATAATCACCTGGGCATGGGCTGAAACGGTGCTTGTCAAGGTTGTGGACAAATAAAATCCCGACTCAAGTCCCGAATTGTTGAAAATCGGTTGAAAGCTTGCGTACCAAGCGGTCAACCGTTAATGGATAGGTTGGGGGCAAGATTTTCAGAAAACTGTGGATAATGTTCATAACTTCGTGGATAAATGCTGTTATTTTCAGAAAGCGATTACGAATCCCGAAAAAAAACGACCTTGACGGTCGTTTTTTCCAAGTTCGGGCATAGTTTGGTTGTGGATAATGATGTGGATAATGAAATGTTGAGAAATTTGACAATTATGAAAACTATTCTTCGGCCAGTGATTCCCATTCTTCGTATGCCGCCGCCAATTCCGCTTTATGCTTGTCGATTTCGGATTGGCGCTGCTGGAGTGCCTCATAATTTTGATACACTTCAGGCTCCATTAATTCGGCCTCCAGGGCCGAAATGGTTTCTTCGAGTTCGGCGATCGTTTGTTCAAGCTGCTCCATTTTCCGGAGTCTGGAACGCTCTTGGCGCTTCGCCTGTTTATCCGCCTCGTAATTCGCCGCTCCCGATTTATCGGAAGGACTTGCCGAGGCAATGGCATTGCGGTCCTGGTTTCCGGCAGGTTTGACCGCCCCGGACCCGTTTTGTTCGGCGGCGATTTCCTGCAATTCCTGTTTTTTCGCCAAGTAATCGTCGTAATTGCCCAGGAAATGCTCTGCACCGTTCGGATGCAGTTCCTCAATCCGCTCCGCCATCTTGTTTAAGAAATACCGGTCATGGGATATGAACAGCAAAGTTCCGTCATAATCCAGCAATGCCGATTCCAACACTTCCTTGCTGTACAGATCCAGGTGGTTGGTCGGTTCGTCAAGAATGAGGACGTTGGCTTGCTGCAGCATCAGCTTAGAAAGGGCGACCCTTGCTTTTTCTCCGCCGCTGAGCGCCTTGATCTTTTTGAGCACATCCTCGCCGCTAAACAAAAAGTTGCCGAGCACGCTCCGTACTCTTGCTTCTTCCATATGGGGAAATGCGCTCCATACTTCTTCCAACACCGTATTGTCCGGATTCAGATGGCTCTGTTCCTGATCGTAATAACCGATCTTGACCTTGGTTCCCCAAGTAATGGTACCGGCTGTGGGCTTCAGGTCTCCGGTCAGCATTTTCAGAAGGGTGGATTTGCCGATCCCGTTCGGTCCGATCAACGCGACCGTTTCCCCGCGCCATAAATTGAAGGAGACGTCTTTAAACAAAGGGGTGCCGCCGGGTTCGAACGCATAGGCCAAACCGTCCACATGCAATACGTCTTTACCGCTCATTACTTCGGCTTCAAAAGAAAAGCTGGCTCTCTTCAAATCACCGAGAGGCCGGTCGATGACATCCATCTTTTCCAGCGCTTTTCTTCTGCTCTGGGCCCTTTTTGTCGTCGATGCCCGTACGATGTTGCGTCTAATGAAGTCTTCCATCCGGGCAATTTCATCCTGCTGCTTTTCGTAGAGCTTCATTTGGCTTTCGTACTCCGCCGCTTTCAATTCGATATAACGGCTGTAATTGCCAGTATATCTCCGGGATTGATGCCGCTCGATTTCAACGATGGCCGTAACGAGGCGATCCAGGAAATAGCGGTCATGGGACACGACGAGCAGGGCTCCGGAATAACTTCGCAAATAGTCCTCCAGCCAGGTCAAGGTTTGAATGTCCAGGTGGTTGGTCGGTTCGTCGAGCATAAGCAGGTCCGGGGCCTGGAGCAGAATCCGGGCCAAGGCCAGACGGGTTCTTTGTCCTCCGCTTAACGTCGAGATGATCGTATCTGGTGGAAAAGATCCGAAGCCCATCCCGTGCAGCACGCTGCGGATGCGGGTTTCGATCTCATAGCCGCCATGATCCTTGAACCAGTCCGATTTCTGGGCATACCTTTCGAGCAAGTCCTGATAGGACTTCTCATCATGGGCCAAGGCCGGATCGGCGATTTGCTGTTCCATGCGGCGGAGCTCCTGCTCGGTCTCGGTTAGCTCCGAGAAAACGTCGAGCATTTCCTCCCAAATGGTGCGGTCCGTTTGCAAGCCGCTATTTTGCGCCAGATAACCAACGCGCGTTTCTTTGGCCTTGAATATTTGTCCGCCGTCTGGTGTCAACTCGCCCGCCAAAATTTGCAGCAATGTCGATTTCCCGGCACCGTTTACGCCGACGAGACCGATCCGGTCCCGTTCCAGAACTTGCAGGCTGATGCCGCCGAGTATCGTTGTCACACCGTACAGCTTGGTAATGTCAGTAGCTTGAAGAAGCATGTTGATCCTCCTAAATTTCCACGCACTTATCGAGGTCGTTCAAAAAGTTGTCTGAAATCCCGCTTTTTGAACGCGCACTCATAAAATCAGTGTACATGAAAATCCGGACAATTGCATCGCTCGATCGGTCGTCAAAACGAGGCATTGAAAGGAAGCGGTACCCGAGTTTTCATTTTCCTTCAACAATGATACACTAGGATACAGAAATAGCGGATTCTCGCATTTGGCGGGAGGGAATTTGAAAGATTGAATATTGCGGCGGAAAAAAGAGACCTGAGAACCCGGATGTCCGAAATGCGTGCGGGGCTGCCCTTGGATTCGCGAATCAGGCAATCGGCTGAGGCTTGCCGCCTGGCGGAGGACGAAGTGCTCGGTCCGCTTCGCACCAGAAAAAACAAGAGACTGACGGTGTTCAGTTATTTATCGTTTCGGGACGAACCCGATACGGGGCCGCTTCTTCGCAGCTGTCTGAAACATGGGGACAGGGTTCTTGTCCCGAGGGTGGTCGGCAGCGGTGCGATGAAGTTACATAAGTTAAGCGATGAAACGCAATTGGTTTCCGGAGCCTGGGGAATTCCCGAGCCGGACGAACATGTACCGGAATGGCCTCTGCACCGTTATGCGGAAATCGATCTCGTCATTGTACCCGGCCTGGCTTTTGACCGTCAGGGCGGACGAATCGGATTCGGCGGAGGGTACTATGACCGCTTTATAGCGGAGCTTCAACATGCGGAACGGACCGGAGTAAAGGACAAGCCTGCGATCAGGGCTGCTATCGCATTTCAAGAGCAGATCGTGCCCGAGCCCATTCCGGTTGAAGAACATGATTTCAGACTGGATATGCTGTTCACGGCTTCCGGTACGATATATATATGAAGGAAAGTAGTGAGATTTTAATGGATATGGCAGAAGGCCAAGGGAAATTGACTCACTTTAATGAACAAGGAAGAGCACGGATGGTGGATGTTTCCGGCAAGGAATCGACGATTCGCGTGGCCGTAGCGGAAACAACGGTTACGATGCTCCCCTCCACCCTGGAAGCGATCAAGGCGGGAAAAGTCGGTAAAGGCGACGTGCTTGCCGTTGCCCAAATCGCCGGTATCCAAGGGGCGAAGCGGACGTCGGACTGGATTCCGATGTGCCATCCGCTGCCGTTAACCGGGATTAACCTCGTCTTTTCCGATAATGGACACGATGAGCTATATATTGAAGCTACCGTAAAAACCGAAGGCAAGACAGGGGTGGAAATGGAGGCGCTCACCGCCGTATCGGCGGCGGCCTTGACCGTCTATGATATGTGCAAGGCGCTGCAAAAGGATATGGTGATCGGGCCGACCCAGCTTCGTTCAAAGAGCGGCGGGAAGAGCGGCGATTACTTCCGGCAGCCGGAATCTAACGGACAATAAATAACTGCCGAACGGCAAATAGAGGTTTGTAATTGGATAAGGAGGGTGACTCATGGTTTGGAAAACTGCGATCCTGACGGCAAGCGACAAGGGAGCCAGGGGCGAACGTGAAGATACGAGCGCCCAGGTGATTCGGGAACTGGTGGAGGAAGAACTGGGCGGAGAAATCGTGGAGTACCGGATTGTTCCGGATGAACCGGACGAGATTATCGCCGCTTTGATTGAAATGACGGATTACTTTCAGGCCGATCTCGTGCTGACGACCGGAGGCACGGAGCTCGCGATCCGCGACGTCACTCCGGAAGCTACGCGGAGAGTCATTGAACGGGAGGTTCCGGGGATGGCCGAAGCGATGCGCTATGCGACGATGCAGAAAAATCGCGGCGCCATGCTATTCCGGGGTATCGTAGGTATCCGCGGGCGGACCCTGATCGTCAATTTGCCGGGAACGCCGAAGGGCGTTCATGAGAATTTGGCTGCGATTATGGATCAATTGCCGGAAGCGCTACTCATGGTCACCGGACAATTTCGTCTTTAATCCGCAACTTCCGTAAATTGTACCTTTTCAAATGAAATCATGGACTATTTTTGTAACATAGGTTATGGTATTACTATCTGAAAGGGTTAATGGAAGGAGGGTCAAGCGTGACAGCCGGCCTTTTGTTGATTATTATCGCGGCATTGTTGTTGTTTGGTCCGAATAAATTGCCGGAACTGGGACGGGCCGTAGGCAAAACGTTCCGGGAATTCAAAGACGCTACACGGGACATCGTCGATGACGAACCCGAGGTGAAGAAGTCGGAAGCGGAGCCCGCACCGGTACAGCAGTCTGAACAGAGCAGCCAACGGCGGCTGCCGGAATAAGCATGTGACGTCCCTTCCTGACCGGGAGGGATTTTGTTTGTAATATTTTCGTGCGGAAGGACAAGGGGAGGCAGGCCTGTGGCTGAAAAGACGGAGAAACAAACTGTAGTGGACCATTTGTCGGAGCTCAGGCGGCGTTTGTTTTATGTCGTTGCCGTCTTCGTCGTCGTGCTTGTAGCCGCATTTTTCGTTGTGGACCCGATCTATCACTATTTGACGGTAAATACTCTTTCCGGCGTGCGGATTGAATTGAATGCGTTCTCGTTCTGGGACGGCGTCGGCGTATATATGAAAATTTCCATGCTTGTGGCTTTTGGCATTACTTTGCCGTTTACGCTCTTTCAAATCTGGGCTTTCGTGAGCCCGGGCTTGAGGCCTGTGGAGCGGAAGGCCACGCTTAGATACATTCCTTATGTGTTCTTATTTTTTTTGGCGGGGCTGGCATTCGGTTATTTCGTCGTCTTTCCGCTCGCCATGACGTTTACCGGTTCGTTGAACAAACAGCTCGGCCTGATTGAGACCTATGGAATGGCCGATTATTTCAAGTTCCTGATGAATATCGTACTGCCGATTTCCCTGCTGTTTGAACTGCCGCTCGTCATTTTGTTCCTGACGCAGCTGAGGATTTTGAATCCGGCCCGGCTTCATAAAATGCGGAGAGTCGCTTATTTTATTCTGGTGGTTATATCCGTTATGATTACCCCGGCAGATCTTTTCTCGGCGTTTCTGGTGCTTATTCCGCTTATCCTGCTATATGAACTGAGCGTGCTTTTGTCCAAACGGGTATATAGGAAACAGCTTGCAGCGGATGCGGAGCGGGAGCAAAAATATAAATAGATCGATTACGAAACTCTGTGAACGGTTCATTCCGATTACAGAGTTTCTTTTTTTTAAGAACGGTGATGGTAGGTTTGCGTATGCGTAAAGACGGAATATTTTACCTGGGCCGCGGATAAAATGGTGAGGTGCGTTCGTCCAATTTTTCCTCGCTTCATTTTAACAAAAATTAGATCAAAGACTTGAAATCTTCACTTAAGTTGAGTATCATAAAAAGTGGTTATTAGCACTTGAGTATGTCGAGTGCTAACACAACGTTTACATCAATCCAATTACACAACATATCCAATTTCAAAGGAGGCTGTTTTTTCATGATCAAACCATTAGGTGAACGCGTACTGGTAGAACCGATCGCACAAGAGGAGACTACGTCTTTTGGCATCGTGCTTCCGGACACAGCGAAGGAAAAACCGCAAGAAGGCAAAGTAGTCGCTGTCGGCAGCGGCGCTTTGAAAGACGGGGTTCGCGTACCTCTTGAAGTGAAGGAAGGCGACCGCGTGTTGTTCTCCAAATATGCCGGCACGGAAGTGAAATACGAAGGCAAAGAATATTTGATTATGAAAGAAAGCGACATTCATGCGATCATCGGCTAATCGGCCAAGATGAGAGCATTATACATCGAAAACCAATCAATCATCATTAATAGGGAGGGCTTTAACTATGGCAAAAGAAATCAAATTCAGTGAAGACGCTCGCCGCGCCATGCTGCGCGGGGTTGACACTTTGGCTAACGCCGTAAAAGTTACGCTTGGACCGAAAGGCCGCAATGTCGTATTGGAAAAGAAATTCGGCAGCCCGCTCATCACGAATGACGGCGTAACGATTGCGAAAGAAATCGAACTGGAAGACGCTTTTGAAAACATGGGCGCCCAGCTCGTTAAAGAAGTAGCTACTAAAACGAACGACGTGGCCGGTGACGGTACGACGACGGCAACCGTTTTGGCTCAAGCGCTGATCCGCGAAGGTTTGAAAAACGTTACGGCCGGCGCAAGCCCAATCGGCCTGCGTAAAGGGATCGACAAAGCGGTTCGCACCGCTGTTGAAGAACTGAAGAAAATCTCCAAAACGATCGAAGGCAAGCAATCCATCGCTCAAGTTGCGGCTATCTCCGCTGCAGATGAAGAAGTCGGTCAACTGATCGCCGAAGCGATGGAAAAAGTGGGCAAAGACGGCGTAATTACCGTTGAAGAATCCCGCGGCTTCGCAACCGAACTTGAAGTGGTTGAAGGGATGCAATTCGACCGCGGCTACGTGTCCCCATACATGATTACGGATACGGACAAAATGGAAGCCGTTCTCGACAACCCATACATCTTGATTACCGACAAGAAGATCAGCAGCACGCAAGAAATTCTGCCGATCCTTGAGAAAATCGTTCAACAATCCAGACCACTGCTCATCATCGCCGAAGATCTCGAAGGCGAAGCGCAAGCGATGCTGATCGTGAACAAACTGCGCGGTACATTCAGCGCGGTAGCCGTTAAAGCTCCTGGCTTCGGTGACCGTCGTGAAGCGATGCTGCAAGATATCGCCGCTCTGACCGGTGGTCAAGTCATTACGGAGAAACTGGGTCTTGATCTGAAGAGCACATCCGTTGACCAATTGGGTAACGCTCGTCAAGTTATCGTTACGAAAGAAAACACGACGATCGTGGACGGAAGCGGCGACAAGAACGACATCAACGCCCGCGTTAACCAAATCCGTGCTCAACTGGAAGAAACGACTTCCGAGTTCGACAAAGAAAAACTGCAAGAACGTCTGGCTAAATTGGCCGGCGGCGTAGCGGTTATCAAAGTCGGCGCGGCTACCGAAACCGAACTGAAAGAACGCAAATTGCGCATCGAAGACGCCCTGAACGCTACGCGTGCGGCGGTTGAAGAAGGTATCGTATCCGGCGGTGGCGTAGCCCTCGTGAACGTATACAATGCCGTTGCCGCACTCAGCTTGTCCGGCGACGAAAAAACAGGTTCTGAAATCGTGCTTCGCGCTTTGGAAGAGCCGGTTCGCACGATCGCCGCAAACGCCGGCGAAGAAGGCTCCGTCATCGTTGACCGCCTGAAGAAAGAACAAGTCGGCATCGGCTACAACGCCGCTACCGGCGAATGGGTTAACATGTTCGATGCTGGTATCGTCGACCCTGCGAAAGTAACGCGCTCCGCGCTGCAGCACGCTGCATCCGTAGCCGGCTTGTTCCTGACGACCGAAGCGGTCATCGCCGACAAACCGGAACCGGAAAAACCGGCTATGCCTGACATGGGCGGAATGGGCGGCATGATGTAATCAAGGGGATAAACCCAATAATACCGCTTTTTTAAAAGGCTCCCACAAGGGAGCCTTTCTCTATAAATCAAGGAAAAACGCATATTTTGCAAAATTCTTATTTCCATTTACCAGCCGCAAATATCAAGAGCCTGCGTTCGAGCGCAGGCTCTTGATATTTGCGTTTGGAAGGTGATCCCTAATTTCATTCCGCCGTTTTTTTTCCAGCTGTAATCGTTGTAAAATTGGATACCATATTTTCTGGGACACGGAATTAGTGGGACTTCTATATCCGGGTGTTCTTGCTGGTGCTAAAGGAAACATGGTTATGGATGGACATGTAGACAGTTATACAGGCCCTGCTGTTTTTTTTGATCTGAAAAAATTGAAACCTGGTGATGCGGTTATTGTTCGAAATCGACATTTCGATCGAACATTAACTTACCGAGTCGAATCGGTTGAAGTCTTTAAAAAGGGCGAGGCTCCCATTGAGCGGGTTTTCGGACAAACGGATGAACATCGTTTAAATTTGATAACCTGCACTGGGAAATATAGCCGAAAAAAGAAAGAGCATGAAGAAAGGTTAGTGGTCTTCACTAAATTGGACGGTGAAATATGATTAAAATCGTGAAGTTGACTTTATGTTTTTTAATGTTTGCGGTGGGATGCTTTTGGGGGAAGGAAGCTTCCGCCAATAGTCAAGCTGAACATGAACTTGAAGCGTATTTGAAACAGATATTTGAAAAAAGGGCAAGGGCCATGCTCTACCAAAACGATCAGGTGTTGAAGGTGGATTACTTATCCGAGAAAGCAAGCAAGCATGCCCTTTACAATGAAAAGAGACGAATAAAATACATCAATACTTGGGCCGACAAAAGATCCATCAATATAGTTGGCGCCCAAAGCGAAATAAAGATCGTCCGATTGAAGGTCACGGATGAAACAGCAACCGTTTCTTTGGTACAGTCCCTAAAACTAAGTTACGACTATCTGAATAAATTCGTACCGGTCCAATCCTTTGGAATTGGAACCCGGCATTTCCTGACCATGAAAAAAACAGAGGGGAAATGGTTGATTTCCCGGGAGTGGTACTTAGATCCTTTGGACGAAGATCCCGACAAAATTGCGGAACTGCCAGACGGAGTAGCCCCTTCGGTTCAAAATCGCGAGAAAGTAAGCAACGGAAAAAGGTTTAACAGGCAGCAAGCGGTTGCTTACGCGAACCAGTATGCCGGAACGGCTTGGGGTGCCGGAAATAATCGCAGATACAATCCGAATTATAGGGATTATACAAGTCTCGGGGGGGATTGCACCAATTTTGCCTCCCAAGTGATCGGGGACAAAGCGGGAGGGGGACTTCCCATGACGAAAAGATGGAGGTACAACAAGCAATCCGGCGGAACCCAATTTTGGGTTAGAACGGACTCCTTCAAAAATTTCCTCCTCAATAGCGGATATGGAGAGCAGGTATCTAAGGGAGATTTCCAGCAGATCGTAAAGCCGACAAAAGAAAATCCGGATGGAGCCATAGCACGGTTGCAGCCGGGGGATTTGATCGGTTACATCATCCATGGCAATGATGTTGACCATTTTTCGGTCCTTGTAGGCTATGATGAATATGGATATCCGCTGGTGAATTCGCATACGACCGACCGTTACCGTGTTCCATTTGATCTGGGGTGGGATCGATATACGAAATATGTGCTTATTCATATAAGGGATTAATCAGGCTTGTCAGCATAACTCGGTTTAAAAAGTAATAATAATGAGGTAAGACAATGTACTCTCGGGGGGAACATGAAGAAACCTCATTTATTATTGCAGTCTGCAATGAGAGCCGGTGCAATGACCATGGTCAAATTGCTCGGCTTAATTAGCCGAATCATCCTGGCCAGATTAGTCGGCGCTGAAGGAATTGGTTTATATCAAATGGGGTACTCGTTATACGGCTTCGTCATTATGCTTTTTGGAGGGTTGCCAACGACTTTGGCGATTATTACCGCCAAGAAGCCGGGACAAGGTTGGAAACTCCTGAAAATTTTATCCTTCGGCGTAGCACTAATAGCCGGTATTCTTAGTCAAATTGTGTTTTGGGAATCCCCCCGGATTGCGGTTTTCCTTGGCAACCCTGATTTGCATGGCGCATTGAAAAGCATTGCGCCGGCTATTTTTGCCGCTCCATTACTGGGATTGCTGCGGGGTTATCTGCAGGGCCTCGAACGATTTGGCATTATTGCCGGTTCTGAGGTTATCGAACAAGCTTCGAGAGTGTTTATCATGCTGTTGGTGATTTACTATTGTCTGCCTTCCGGATTAGGGATTATTATCGGTAAAGGATTGTATGCTACCTTCTTGAGCATCATCATTTCTTTTCTCGTATTGATTTTATACATATCACGTCACGGTTTGTACTCGTCCGGCCCACAACAGGATAACTTATCGCTATCGATCAAATGGGTCCTCAGGACGTCGCTCATCATTTCGTTCACCCGTTTATTAGTTCCGGCATCGGAGTTCATAGATGCGATCCTTATTCCAAACCGGCTCATAACAGCGGGATATAGTCCTACTGAAGCCACTTCCATTTTCGGCATTATTACAGGAATGGCGGCTACCGTTGCCTATACTCCTACGCTAATCACGGGGGCCCTGAGCCATACTCTTACCATGAGAATTGCTTCCCAGTGGCAGCGAAAGGAGGAAGGGAAGTTTCGCGAGCTTTTGCGAATCGCAATGAAATTAAGTTGGTTATGGGGGTTGATTTCGGCTTCATTTTTATTCGTTTATGCACAGGAATTATCCTTTTACATATTTCATACCGATAAGGCCGGCGAGTTAATCAAGTTTTTATCGGCTATTCCCTTACTTGTGGGACTGCGGGAAATGACAACCAGCATCCTTTGGGCTCAAGACATTAAAAAGATTCCGTTTTTGGGGTTAATCACCGGAATATGCCTTTCCGCAATCATTCAATATTTTGTTATTGCGATACCGGGCTATGCTTACGTTGGAGCGGCTGCAGGAATTTTGTCCCTGGAAATTGTTTCGCTGGTTTTGAATTTAACTGTGTTCCAAAGAAACTTGAGCTTGATCAAAATTTTACCCTCCGCGTTACTGGACATTGCGGTAATCGGAGGAGGTATCGCCGTTGTAGCCCGGATCAAACCGGATTCGCTCATAAGCTTACCCGAGTTTCTTTTCAGCGGCATTTTCTTCTTTTCTTTGGCGGGGCTTTACATGATCCTCCGGTGTAGGGATTTCGGAAAGTTAAGTTTAAATTAAAAATCCGCCTCACCGGCGCTAGCCGGGGCGGATTTTTTCATCTTTTCAGATATGCAGTTTACCTAAACCTTACCTACGAGCATCTCGCCCAACGACACTTTTATCCGGTTAAGCCCCATGCAGAGCCCCAAGCTGAGCACGGAGCAGAGCAGGAAGGCCACGATCGTTTGGGTGTATACGCCCAGGACTCCCAAATAGGCGACGACCGATCCGCTGACCAGATTCAGGACAAAGGCATGGGCCAAGTAAGCCCCGAAGGAGTACTTCCCGAAAGTGCCCAACAGGCGGGCGGTCCATCCGGATCCGGCGGCGATCTTTTCGGCAAGGAGGAAGACCAGCAGAATCAGCAAAAGGATCGTCGCCATCATAAAGGGCTTTAACGGGGCCGTGACATTCGAACTGAACAGATACGGATTATCCTTCACGCCTTCGTTGATTTCAGCCACCTTAAAGTAGATTTGAATCATGCAGAGGGCCAGAAGCCCGGCGCTGATGATCCACGTTTTCCGTACAAAGGCTTTCCACTGTTCATAATACATGCCTACCCATCCGCCGAGCATAAAATAGAAAATCCAGAAGACGAAATTCCGGTCCAGGTAATTGAAAATAAAGCCCAGGTTCGGATTATCGCTGAATATCTTACCTTGGGACAGGGCGTAGACGAGCAGCAGGTTGATGATGAAAATCCCGACCACGACGGCAAGATGAACTTTCCAGGATCCGCGTTTTGACAACAGAAGCCGGAATAACGGAAACAGCAGATAAAAAGGAATAATCATGACCATAAACCATAGGTGGTAGGAAGCTTTTCCTGTTAGCGCCAGATGAACAATGTCATAAAGCTGCATCCAGGTCGTTTTGGCGGAGCCTCCGCTAAGTAAAGCGATCCAAACATAGTAAAAAACGGTCCAGGCCAGATATGGCACGACAACTTGTCTGAATCTTTTTACTAGAAAGCTCCCGAAATTCAATTTGCCGTCATAGTTGTAAAAGAGCACGACGCCGGTAATGAAAACGAACAGAGGAACCGCATACCTGGTGAGTCCCAGAAAAGTCGTCCCGACGGTCAATACTCCGGGGCTTAATCCCAGCTGATAAAAGAGGCCCGCGATGACGTGCTGCATGACCACGGCCAAAAAGGCCAGACCGCGTAAAACTTCGATTTCCTTCAATTTGGCTTTTCTCAAAACAATTCCCCTCTATTATTTTGGTTATGCCCAGTTTATTAAAGGGGTGAAGGATAGTCAATGCGACAGTGAGGCTTATTTAATTTTTCCGGACCGTCCGCAATCCCGCAACTCTGGCGATTTTGCGTCCCTCATGCGCGGCGAACTTGATGGTTACTTCACGGGGTTCGATCTTTCGCCGGCAGGAGTCACTTTTTTTTGGTTCCACTTTGATCTGGGGGACAGGGTCGCGCTTCTTTCCGAAGACGAAATGAAACGCGAAGCGGAAGAGATTGGCAGCAACATACCGCGCAATTGGTCCGTCCATAGTTTGTATCTTCCCAAATTCATGCACATCGGGCAAAACGACAGAATGAACGTGCTGGCGAACCAAATTCTTCACATCGCCAATTCGAATTATTTGACTTACCAGAGCGTAAATTATCCGTTTACTTCCTTATTGATCGAAATCTCCGAACAGGTGATGAGCAAGCATGGCGTTAGGGGAGGGAGCGCAAGCGGGGACGTCCAATTCGCCAAAATCGCGGAATGGACGAGAATTCATGCGGCCACTTCGCTTACCGTCGCCGGTATTGCCGCCAAATTCAACTATAACAAGGATTATTTAAGCCGTCTGTTCAGGCAGTATGTAGCGATGGGTCCCATGGAATACATTCGGGAAATTCGTATCGGCAAAGCGAAGGAGCTGCTGGCACGGACGACTTTGTCCGTTAAAGAGGTCGCCACGGAGGTCGGCTTCGCGGACGATAAGCATTTTATGCGCGTGTTTAAAAGCTGCGTCAATATGACCCCCAAGCAATTTCGGAACGCCTACCATAAAACGTTTCTTAATAACGATTAAGAAACGGCTGCAAGCCGGGCATTGGTTTGCCCGATGTGCAGCCGTCCGGATTTCCGTTAAATCAATGCGATCGCAAGCAGGGTGAACAGGCTGAGCGCCAAAATATCGTTGCCATACCATCCAGGGCCGTAGGCTCCGTACGGAGCGCCCGGATAAAACGCGGACGTTTGCACGGTTCTTCCGCGATCGGTGCGTAAATATACATAATTCGGGTCCACGTCGATGATGGTTCCGGTGTAGTGTTTGCGGTCCATCGTCATAATGCGGACTTTGCGGTTCTTCAAACGCAAACAGTTGTAATAAGCCTCCACTTGGATATTCCTCCTCTTGGCGTATTTTTATTAAGCTATGAGAGACCGGCCAAGCGGGTAACGGCAAAGAACCAGTTCGTCAGGAATTCGTTGTTTCAGGTGAAAGAGTTGTCGGTTTATAATAATTAAGCGTCTAATGCGGATCAGGAGGATTTTAACAACATGAAATACCGGTATGATAATCCTCGGAGGATCTATTTGTCCGTAAAAAATAAGTTTATCGTAAGCCAGGCGATCGCAGCCTTATGGACGTTGTTGTCGATCGTGTTGTCCGTGCCATGGGTCATGGAGCTTTCCCGTTACATCACGCTTCCCGGGGCGATTTTTGTCATCGCCGGGATATCTTATATTCCAGGGTTTATGAACGCATTTATGGTATCCAGCCTGCTTTTGGATCGCCAGCCCCCGTTAAAGGAGACAAATCCGGTACTGCCGGTCACGGTTCTGATCGCCTGTCATAATGAAGAGAAAGGGATCCGGAATACGCTATCGTATCTGGCGGCCCAGGAGTATGAGGGTGAAATTCAGGTCATCGTGATTGACAATGCTTCCAAAGACAAAACGGCGGAGCAGGCAAGGTTAGCGGGAGAAGAATTCGGATTACGCCTGCGGGTCATTTCGGAAAAAATACCCGGCAAAAATCATGCGTTAAATAAAGCTCTTCCGCAGGTAGAGACGGAGCTCATGGTCACGCTCGATGCGGATACGTTACTTCATAAAACGGCCTTGAAGCATATCGTCGCACGGATGGCCTCCGCTCCAAAGGAAGTATGTGCCGTTGCCGGAGCCGTACTGGTGCGCAACAGCCGGGAGAATTTTCTGGCAAAAATCCAGGAATGGGACTATTTTCTCGGCATCGCCAGCATCAAAAGGCTACAGGGGATGTTTCAAGGGACCTTGGTTGCCCAGGGGGCATATTCGCTATACAGGACGGATGCGGTTAGAAGCGTCGGGGGATGGCCGGATGCCATCGGGGAAGATATTGTGCTGACTTGGAAGTTTCTTATTAATAAATGGAGCGTCTATTTTGAACCGTTGGCTGTCGCCTTTACCGATGTCCCGGTTTCCTACCGTCATCTTATCCGGCAAAGAAGCCGATGGGCACGAGGAATGATCGAGGCGCTTAAAATCGTAAAACCGTGGAACCAGCCTTCTCTGTACGCCAAATATTTGACCGGTTGCAATCTGATCATGCCTTATCTGGACTTCATTTATACCTTTTGCTGGCTTCCGGGACTCGTGCTTGCATGTTTCGGACATTTTTGGATTGTCGGACCCTTCACATTGTTTGTGCTGCCGCTCACTTTTGCGCAAAACTACATTTTGTACCGGTTTCAAAAAGATGTCTTTCGGTCTTTGAACCTGCGCATCCGAAAAAACATATTCGGGTTCTTGGCCTATGTTTTGCTCTATCAGATCATGATGAGTCCGGTGTCGGTATACGGTTACTTGCAGGAGCTCTTTCAATCCAAGCGGGTGTGGAAGTAAAAATAAACATGCGTTTCCAACTTCAATGAGGAGGGGTTAGGGCATGGCGAAATTAATAACGGCGGCGGTCAAAACGAGGCAGGATGCCGCATTGATCATCGAGGATTTAAAGGAGGCCGGCATCTCCAAAAAACGAATTTCCGTCCTGGCCAGAACCGAAGAGGACCTTGGAATCATCAGCAAGGATACGGGTCTTCCGAAGCCGAAAAGGGGGGACGGGAACCATGCTCTTTTTCATCCGCTGATCGAAGTAACGGCGATTTTGGAGGATAAGCCCGCAAATGTGGCTGTAATTGGTCCTGCAGCAGAATTGCTGGCCGGAGCCGAGATCGGCCGGGGCAGCGACGATTTTGTCGTGGGGCTAATCGGAGCGGGAATTCCGGAAACGGCCGCCAAAGCGCTGGAAAGCCGGTTGATGGAGGGAGACTTTGTCCTGTTCGTGGAATCCGGCGATGAAGAAATCGCGACGATCGGGAAAGTGATCTCGGCACGAAATGCGGATAGCATTTAAGTAGCTGTAAAAAAACACCCCCTTGTACCGATATAAGCCTCTCGGAATTCACCATTCCGCATTAGCCCTGGCCTGACGGCCAGGGTCTTTATTTGTTTCACCCCCAAAGTATGGTGCGAACAAACTTTCCTCTTGACTTTTTCGAAACACCCCAATAATCGCCGAGAAGGCATTTTTATTGCCTACCTTTTAATTTGGGTGATTGTAATGTCGATTGTATCTCGTTCTCATCAGGACTACCTGGCCTTCGTACGCGATCAACTTCGAAAGGAGTACAACTCCCCGGAAGCTATGCGGTTTTTGCAGCGCTTCTACAGCGATATCATCTTCTGGATCACAGCGATTGACCTGTCCGCTGCAGCTTCCTTGATGCAGTCGGCCTATTCTTCTAAGCCAAGAGGCCGAAAGCCTCACGATCCCGCCGACATGCTCCGCTGCCTGCTCCTTATGACCAAGCTTGAGCTGAGCGTCGATGAGGGGGTCGTCGCCATTCGCACGACGCCTGTTTATGCCATTCTTTGCGGTTTCAACCCTGGCGAGTCGCCGGGCGTCGGGACGTTCTACGACTTTTTCCCCCGGCTTTGGCGGGCATCCAAGCCGCATAAGACTGGGCGCATCAAACGTCGCCTGAAGAAGCCGCGAAAGAAAGGCAAGAAGAATGAAAAGCAGGAACCCAAAAACCCAAAAATTACGGAGAGGCTCGTCTCCCGCGTCCTGCGCGAGGGCAAAATCCACTATGCCCCCAAGGAGCACGACCTGTTGCAGCAATTGTTTCAAACCATGTTTGTCGCACCTTCCGCGGCAAAGGGATTGCTCGGTGATACGAACGCTTTTCGCGTCATCGGCGATGGATCTCCAGTTGAAGCCGGGGCGCGTTCCTTCGGTAAATTCCTTTGCGATTGCCGCAAGTCGGGCAACTGGAAATGTACCTGCAAACGGCAATTTTCCGATCCCGATGCAGATTGGGGCTGGGACAGCTACCGCGAGAAGTATTACTACGGACGCACGCTTTACATGTTTACCGCCGCGGACAGCGCCTATGATCTGCCCGTGTATCCGCGATTGTTTCGCGCCAGCCAACACGATGCCGTATCGTGGATTTGCGGTTACCGCGAACTTCGCTACTGGTACGCGGATTGGAAGGTGGGAGAGGCGATCTTGGATTCGGCCCACGACGCCCTCCCGATCTATACCATGCTGGAACATGATGATGTTAGCAGCATCATCGACCTGAATCTCAGGCGTTCCGGGCATACGGTATACAATGAAATGAAAATAAACTCCGATGGTGTTCCCGTCTGCCCCATTGGTCGCAAGATGTCCTGCTGGGGCAAGTGTCCGGGGCGGCAGCGTATCAAGTGGCGCTGCCCCGCCAAAGTTGGAAAATGGGAGTGTCCTACTCCGTGTTCGCCTTCCGAGTACGGAAGAACGTTCTATACGTCGACAGCCGATAATCCGCGCTTGTTCCCACGCATCCGCCGTGATAGCAAGGAATGGAGAAAGCGTTACGCGATGCGAACCGGCGTTGAGCGTTGCATTAAGCGTCAGAAGACTGATTACAAGTTGGAATCTTCGCGCGGCCGCAGTTCACGTCACTGGAACATTCGAGTTTATCTTATTGCCATGTGTCAGCACGCTGACGCATGGTTCGAAGAAGCAAAGAAACAAAAACTGTTGCCATCCATTCAGCATTGGCTTAACGAATCTGTTGCCGCATAAGCCCAATTTTTAAAAAATGGAGGACCTTGTGTTTCTTTGGCATGCGCATTCATGAAAATCGCTTTCATTATCGTGCTAGTATTCATTTTTTGCGCTCATCACCCCTCGCTCGAACTCGAATCCCCCAGTTTAATCCGAGCTCCTATCGATATATAATTATCCAAATACAACCAACAAGGGGTTGAAACAATGAAAATATCGGGAATCTCGAGTCCCCCGTCCGCAAAGTCGGCGGCCACGAAACCGGTAGATCCATACCAGAAGCAAATCGAAGCTCTGATGAATCAAAAAAGCCAGATCGCCGACAACATCGCCAGCGTAAAGTCGAACGAAAAATTGAGCATCGAGCAAAAGAACGACCGGATCAGCATGCTGACCACCCAAATGCAATCGATTGAGACCCAGATTATGCAAAAGCGAATGGAGCAGGCAGAGAAAGAGAAGGAGAAGAAAGAAAAAGCGGCCGGGAAAACCGACAATAAGGATACCCGGGAAATGGACAAAGCGGCCGGCAAACAGGAGCAGGGCTCCATGGATCGGTTATTGAGCTCGGACGTTCAGCATGAAAATCTTGCGATGATGCAAAGTGTCCGCCGAAAACTGCAATCCGAATCGGGGGATTTGAAGTCGGAAGTCAAGATGAACCGGATGCATCTGATGGGCGGCCCGTCCCATATCTCAAGGTCGGAAATGAGAATCAACGCCGAGCTTACGGTAAACAAATCGAAACTGGAACAATCCCAGAACATCGAGGAGCGGATTGCCCGTCTTGATCTGCGAATCGGGGAAAACATAGCTTCCGACAAAGCACTATCCATACATAAACCTGCTGAAATCACCACGGAAGAAAAGAATGCGGACAACGCCGCCGCTTCCAAAAATGAAGAGAACACCGACGGTTCTCGCCAAAGCCTGGATATCCGGGTATAAATTTAATCTGTTTTTCAGGTTTCCGTAAGGTTGGATTAAGGATTGGCGGGTATATTAAATGTACTCCCTCTTCTTAACATAAATAAAACGGAAAGAAACCATCCCTGGCCAGAGGGATGGTTTCTTTTGGTTGTTGCCTGTTTTGAATTACGAATTACGAATTACTTCAAATCTTCGATCGAGTTCAAGTCTACATAGGAAGGAACGACGAGGCCCGTTTTCACGCCGGTCATGTTCGGGCCGAGGTCCTCCAGCTTGCCGCCGAATTGCTCCCAATAGTCGGCATGGGTAAGCGGCAGCCATGCGGCCGGGCTGGCATCGACATCGCCTTCGGCAACGCCGGTCCACATCGGGCCCGCTTCAACCTGAAGGGCGGTGACGTCGTAACCGAGCTTGCTTTCCAGGATGTATTCCAGCAGATTCGTGCTGGCGATTTCCGAGTCCCAAGCTACGTAACTCAGCTTCAATTTGTTGCCGTTCACCGGCGTCAAATCTTTCGTCCAGGTATCGACTCGGTCGCCATGGCTGTCCGCCCAAGCCTTGGCGGCTTCCGCAGGGTCCTTCCCTTCCTGGATGGAGGTCATGATTTCACCCATTTCATCGGAGGTCCATTCAAAACGGTCAAGAAACTCATAGGCGACAGGTTCGTCTTCCTTCAATCCTTTGCGCACGATCGTGTGGATTTCCTCAGCCTCGCCATACACCTTTTTCGGATCATCCAGATATTTCAAATCATACTTTGAAAACATCCAGTGCGGCGTCCAGCCGGTAATGATGATCGGCTTCTGCGTTCTTACCGCTTTGTCGAGCATGGCGGTCATGGCCGCGCCGGATCCTTCGATCAGCTTCCAATCGTCGAGGCCGTACTGTTCCAAAGCTGCCGCCGTGGCTTTCATAATGCCGGCTCCCGGATCGATGCCGATGATTTCATGCCGGACTTGATCGGCGACGGATTTGGTATTCCCGTTATTCCCCGTATTCGATGCATTACCGCCCCCGGACCCGCAAGCCGTCAATGCCAGAACGCTCGCCAAGCCTGCAAACACCATCAGTTTTCTCATTTTCTTCATCTTATTATGCTCCCCCTTTGTTCGATTTAAAAAGATTTTGCGTAAACCTGTCCAGTACGATCGCCAACACGACCACCGCAAGACCCGCTTCAAAGCCTTGTCCGATTTTCAGCTGGGTTACGGCCCGGTACACGGTGGCACCGATGCCTTGCGCCCCGATCATGGAGGCGATAACGACCATGGACAAGGACAGCATGATCGTCTGGTTGATCCCGGCCATCATCGTCGGCATCGCGAGCGGAAGCTCGACTTTGAACAGTTTCTGCCAGTTCGTGGAGCCGAAAGCGTCGGCCGCCTCGGCCAATTCGCCGGATACCTGCTTAATCCCGAGATAAGTCAGGCGGATGGTCGGCGGGATCGCAAAAATAACCGATGCAATAACGCCGGGGACGACGCCGAGACTGAAAAACGTAACCGCGGGAAGCAGGTATACGAATGCCGGCATGGTCTGCATGAAGTCCAGCAGCGGCGAAATGATGCGGTGCGCCGTTTTGCTGTAGGCGCTCAAAATCCCGATCGGGATGCCGAGCACGATCGAAATGAGTCCCGACGTAATAACCAACCCGAGGGTGTTCATCGTTTCATCCCAATATCCAAGGTTGCCGATCAGCAGAAAACCGATCACGGTAAACAGGGTCAATCTCCATTTTCCGACGAGATAAGCAAGCACGCCCAAAATCACGATAAACAGCAGCGGATGGGGAAGAAGGAACAGCCCGGAGAAAAAGTTTACGATGGACTCGATCACCGTCGCGATTCCGTCGAACAATCCGGAAAGGTTGACCGCCATCCAGTCCACAATATACTCAATCCAATCCGCAAGCGGCAGTTTAGGCATGAAGTCCATTCTCGCTCACCTCCTCTTTTTTTTCGACTTCGCCGGCAAGAGCGCCGAGTACGGCGCCGCGCACAATGACGCCGAGCAGCCGCTCTTGCTCGTCGACGACCGCGAGCGGCACTTTCGCCGAGCTGGTCACTTCGAACAGTTCGTTCAGCAGCGTATCCGGCGGCACTTTCGGCCCGTCCTTGATCAGGATGTCGCTCAGCGTGCTTCCGTCCTTAAGCGCACGGGAGGCGTCTTCGGCCGTAATAACGCCAAGCAGGCGCTTGGCCCGGTCGATGACGAACAGATTGGAGATGCCTCTTTCCCGCATTAATTGCAGCGCGACCCGCGGGCCACGGTCAAGGGTGACCGTTTCCGGACGGCGCATCACCCGCGAAGCGGTAAGCACTTTGGATAAATCGACGTCCTCGATAAACCGTTCGACAAACCGGTCGGCCGGATTGGTCAGCATCTCCTCGGGAGTGCCGATTTGGACGACCTCGCCGTCTTTCATTAGTGCGATCCGGTCCCCGATGCGAAGTGCTTCGTCAAGGTCGTGCGTAATGAAAATAATCGTTTTTTTCATTTTTTCCTGCAATTCCAGCAGTTCATCCTGCATATCGCGGCGGATGAGCGGGTCAAGGGCGCTGAACGCTTCATCCATCAGCAAAATTTCCGGATCGTTAGCCAGCGCGCGCGCCAGCCCGACCCGCTGCTGCATGCCGCCGCTAAGCTCGTCGGGCATTTTGTTTTCCCAGCCCTTCAAGCCGACAAGCTCCAGGGCGTTCATCGCTTTTTCCCGACGTTCCGCCTTGCCGACCTTCTGAATCTCCAGTCCGTACTCCACATTTTCAAGCACGGTCCGGTGCGGGAAGAGCGCGAACTTTTGAAACACCATACTAATCGTTTTCCGGCGGACTTCCCGAAGCTGGGACTTGTTCATTTTCCGTAAATCCTTACCATGAATGAGCACTTCTCCGGACGTAGGCTCGATCAGGCGGTTAAGCATCCGCACGAGCGTGGACTTCCCGCTGCCCGACAAGCCCATGATTACAAAGATCTCGCCTTCGTTAATACTGAGATTGACTCGATTCACGCCGACGGTAATGCCCTTTTCCCGAGCGAGCGTTTCCTTGGAATATCCTTGCTCAAGCAGGGTCGCTCCCTGCTCGGCACCCGGGCCGAACAGTTTGCTTAATCGGTTGACTTTTAAAATTTCCGTTCCCATACATTCACCCCTTTTGTCTTGTGGAGACTTCACTTCTCTTATGATAGACACGGAACCGGTTCGTTAGTCCGCGTCGGTCGATGTTATAAGTCTAGCAAAAGGGCAAGCACAATATCAAATGTTAAAACCGTACGTAAAGAACGTACAGAAAAAACTGTACGTAAAGATTCTTGAGATAACTGCCGAATACTCCAAAATACTGCCTGGTCCGCTTCTTTACTTTTGGACATCCTTTTCTTAAGATAGAGTAAGCATCCGTCCGAATAGAAATATGGGAATGAAGGATGCAGCATTGTGCAATGATAGGAGGAAGCACATATGAGCTTGGAACAGCTCACACCCGAACAACATGACGAGCTATCGAAATTGCGTAAGCGTGTTATCGAAGCGATCGGCAGAAATATGGATTTATACGGAATTTCTTTGTCAACGGGCCATTTGTACGGGCTGCTTTTTTTTGCCGACAAGCCGATGACGCTAGACCAAATGGGAATGGAAATGAAGATGAGCAAGACAAGCATGAGTACGGGAGTGCGTACGCTTCTTGACTTGAAAATGGTAAATAAAGTGTGGGAGAAGGGATCCCGCAAAGACTTATATGAAGTGGAATATGACTGGTACCAGACGTTCACCGACTTTTTTGCGATCAAATGGAGAAAAGCGGTGGAGACAAACATTCTAGTGCTGCGGCGGGCGATCGAGGAGATCAACAAAGCGCTGTCCGGCACGGGAGAGGTACACGAGCCGTTCCGCGGCATACTTGAGGAAGACCGGCGCAAAATGAAAGAAGCGGTCAAATATTACGAATGGCTGGATCGGCTGATCGATGTGATGGAAAGCGGCGAGATTTACAATTTGGTGCCCAAAGAATAATGGAGAAAGGCGAAGTTCCGATATGGAACTTCGCCTTTTAATATATCCCTATGTCGTCCAGCATGACGCGTCCCTGACCACCGGTAAGGCGGAAGGTAAGCCGTGCGATTCCGGATGACGGATCGAATTCCGGATCCGCTTCACGGAAAGCCGAGAGCGGCAAACGATAGGTTTGGAAAACCGCTTCGGTCGGATTTTTGTACTTCCCGTCGGACAAATGGAGATCCAGCCAAGGATGAAGCGTGTAATTGATTTCGGGCAGGGGAAGGACGGGCATGAACTCCGTCAAAGGGAGACGCGCCACATCGCCTTCCGATGTCTCCAATTCGACTTCGATTTGTAGCTGCTCCTCAGGGTTTCCAGGGCCATTCTCCATTTCGAAGCTCCGGTCCGACATGGAGAAGGATAAGAGCTCGGCTCCGATCGAGCCCGGCGCAGGCTTATTCTTTTCCCAGCTTAGGGTGTAAGTGGATGCCTCATCCGAATCGACGGTTCTTTCCAAGGTGACGCCGCGCGTATCTTTTCCGGACAAACGGCGGTTTTTCGCCTCTTCTTCCTTCCAATCCACATTGTTCCCCTTTGCGGTTCCGCCGCCAGGCAAAGTCATCCGGTTCATATCCTCGTCATATCTCGCCCAAGACGTCATTAGCCCGCTCTCATAGCGGTTAAAATAAGCCGTTCCCGGCAGCCAAGACAAACCGGCCCGGTAGTCCTGAAACAGCGGAATATACTGCTCCTGCCGGTGGAGGGTGGTCTCCATGAATGCCGAGATGTATACTTTGGCGATCTGTCTTTGGTCTTTAGCCGACAGCATGCCGTTGCGGCTGAGCAGAATCCCCTTCGGAAAGCTGGCGTCCCGGCCGCCCCAGTCGCTGTTGAATTGACTGTGATTGGCGTCCGCAATGTACAGCGAGGATTTAAAAGCAGGCTCGCCTTTCGTAAACCCGGTCCTCGCATACTGGCGGTCTCCGTCAAAATCGGTGACGTCCCCGTCGCGGGCTCCCTGCAGCGTTAAATAGTTCACATTTTTCAGTTTGGCGAAGACGCCGTCGACTTTTTTGTCGGTCGGCGCGATGGCGGCAACGGCACGGATTTGAAATTGGGCGATGTCTTTAAGCGTAGTATCGGTGCCAAACCAGCGTTTATAGTCCGTAGCCATCGAAACGGCCTGACCGCCGCGGGAATGCCCGACGAGTGCGATCTGTCCGAAATCGACCCGCTCATAGAACGGCGTATCCGGGGTTTCGGCAAATTTGCCGATCTGCTGCAAATGCTTCAGCAGCATCCATGCCCGAACTTTCATGTCATTGTCGGGAATGCCGGTCCAGACGGAATAATTGAGAAAATTCTCGTCGACGGAAACCGCGATGAATCCGCGGCTCGCAAGCAATTCTCCCAAATAGGCGTACCCGTCGTCCGAATAATCTTCCATCAGATGGTTGCCGTGAACGATGAGAACGAGCGGGTACGATCCCGATTCTTCCGGCATCCACACGCGCCCGTTCACAGGCAGCGCCTTTTCGTTAAATCCCCAATAAGCGGTTCTGAATTTCGACCATTTCTTGATATAGGCGGAAGCGTCGACCGGCTCGGAAATAAGATCGGTTTTTTCGCCGAATTCCGGCTGCCACGCATTTTTGCCGCTACCATAATAAAATTCCTTGATTTCGTAAGGCCCCGGCTCGGATGGATCCTCCGCGGAAATGGCGGTCACCCCTGGCCCGTCCGCAGCATCCGCCGCAGCCTCGTCCGCGGAATCGGCCAGTACAGGCATATCGACGGCGTCCGTCCGATGGTCCGGCCACACGGCCGCAGACAGAATGCCCAGGAGGAGCAAGGCGGCGAGGACGGTTTTGAACCGAAGCGGGACGCCACGGGAAGCGAACAATCCGATCCCTAGTCCGGCCAAAACTCCAGTTAAGGTCAAGATTGAAGAGACGATGGCGGAAATGGCGAAGGCCTTATCCTCTTGATAAAAAATAACGAATACGGCGGCCAGGTCGAACAGAACCGCCCCTATATATAATCGGGGGGCGGGAAGCCCAATCAGCGCGAGAATCAAGGCGATGAAATGGGCGGTCATAAATAACGCCGCGATGCCCACAAAGGCGAAAGAGGCCATGTCGAAGGCAGCGCCCAGGCCTGTCGGCATTCCGAGCGCGGCGAGGGCAAACGCGAAGATGCCGGCCCCGCAAGGGCCGGCCATGCTGATCCGCCAAAATGAGGTATCGTACCGGTACGTTTGCCGGATGCGTTTCCGTATTTTATGGCGAAGCGGAGTTTTCGGTTGTTGAATGACGTATTCGGGTTGGAATTGCAGTTCCATATTTCTCTTCCCCCAGCTTCTCCCTCGTATCTCTAGTTAACTATATTGTAACATGCTCAAACCAGGTAGAGAACAGGGGAATACCGGGACGGGACTGTCAGCTTCCGCGGTCCGTTTTGAATCGGATCAAGGACCAGACGGTAAGGACGCACAATACGGCGAGGCAAACGCCGATGCTGATCCGGTTTTGCGCATCGAACAGAAAGATCACGGCAATGATGGACAAGCAAACGATGCCGATGAACGTAATAAACGGATATCCCCACACGACAAAACCGGGTTTTACCGGATACGTTTTGCGCAGCTTCCATTGCGACAGCAGAATGCTGATCCAAACGAGCAGCACGACAAAGCCGGGCACCGCCATCAGCAGTCGGAACACATTATCCTGGGCTACATATGCGATCATGGAACCCAAAATAAGCACTACCGCGGTCAGTTTGAGGCTGTTGATCGGAACGCCCTTGGAAGACAGGCGCGCAAGCGAGGCGGGAGCTTCACCACCCGACGCCATGGAATGCAGCATCCGGGTCGCCCCGTAAATCCCGGAATTCGCCGCCGACAACACCGCGGTAATCAAAATAAAATTCATCAGGTGGGCGGAGCCTTGGAACCCGGCTGACGTCAGCACTTGTACGAACGGGCTCGTTTGTTCGTTCAGCGTATTCCACGGGATCAGCCCGCAAATAATCAGGATCGGCAAGGTGTAGAACAGCACGACACGTAAAATGAAGCTCTTTACGACCCGGGGGAGCACCTTCTCCGCATCCTGGGCTTCGGACAACGTAAGCCCGATCAGTTCGGAACCGCCGTAGGAGAACATTACGACAAGCAATGCCGGAAAAATCGCGGTCCATCCATTCGGGAAAAAACCGCCATATGCCGTGAAATTATGATTCCATGACGGGGAGCTTGCCCCAGGAATCAGTCCGAACAGCATACCTGCTCCCAAAACGATGAACACGATGATCATGGCGATTTTGATCCCGGCGAGCCAGAATTCGAATTCGCCGTAACCGCCGACGCTGAGCAGATTGATCGCAAGGATAAATACGGCGCTCGCAAGACTGAGTGCCCATAACGGAACATCTGGAAGCCAGAATTGCAAAAAGCTCCCCGCAGCGATGACTTCGATGACGCAGACGGTAAGCCACATAAAGCAGTACAGCCATCCGACCACGAAGGAAAGCCGTTCCCCGAACGCCTTTCGGATAAAGTCCTTCATATTCAGGCCGGGGAAGACGGTCGCCATTTCCGCGATCGCGCCCATGACGATCAATAGCAGCAGACCGGCCAAGGCGTATGAGAAGACAACGCCCGGTCCGGCGACAGTGACCGTTTCCGCGCTGCCCTTGAATATTCCGGTGCCGATAACCCCGCCCATCGCCATAAAGGCGATATGCCGGGGAAGTAATTTTTTTTGAAGGGGAGTATGATCGGGTTTCAATAGTTGCAGCCTCCTGAACACTGGTTAATTATTCGCACTTGCCTTATATTACAACAATTTCGGGATGGATGTAATGATGAATAACTCTTGTTGAATAGTATCATTTTTCGTTGTTTGAGCAGATAGCAAGGGGGCATCGGTTTCCTTAGAATAAATGATAGACAATGTAAAACGGTGGGAGGAACGGAATATGACGCAGCTATCCGTTAAAAATCCGGTATCAAGGGCACCCGTCAAGCAAAGGGGACTGGCCCGATTCATCAAGCAAATCGATCTTCAGCTCATGGTGATTCCTGCTCTTATCCTGATTTTCATTTTTAGCTACATTCCGATGTACGGCATTTTGATCGCCTTTCAGGATTACAAAATCGGCAGGAGCTTTTCCAGCAGTCCCTGGGTGGGGATGAAGCATTTTGCTTATTTTTTCAATTCCCCGGAATTTTGGACCGTCATGAGGAACACGATCGTCATCAGCCTGCTCAAGTTTTTCATCGGGTTTCCGGCCCCGATTCTCTTGGCGCTTATGCTCAACGAGGTCCGAAAAATGTTTTTCAAACGGGTGGTTCAGACAATTACCTATTTGCCTCACTTTATGTCCTGGGTCATTTTGGGAGGGCTTGTCAGTTCGATGCTTGCCGTGGATAACGGAAGCGTAAATATGCTGCTGGAGAAGCTGAATTTTATCGACAAACCCATCAATTTCCTGTCACTGCCCGAATATTTCTGGGGGATTCTCGTAACCACCAATGTGTGGAAGGAGATCGGGTTTGGTTCTATCGTATACCTCGCGGCGATCGCGGGCGTTGATCCGAATACTTATGAAGCCGCTTCCATAGACGGAGCGAGCCGATTCAAGCAAATCTATCTCATTACGCTTCCATCCATTATGCCCGTTGTCAGTATTTTCATGATTCTGGCCATCGGGAACCTGCTCAGCGCGGGCTTCGAGGATATTTTGATCCTTGCCGCCAATCCGGCGATCCGGGATGTCTCCGATGTCCTTGATACCTATGTGGTGCGGGTCGGTATCGATAACTACCGTTATTCCTATGCGACGGCCGTCGGCGTGTTCAAGGCGGTGGTCAGCGTCGGGCTTCTGACCATGGCGAATTTCATCGCGCGAAGATCGGGCAACAGTTTGTGGTAAATGGCAGCAGCGAAAACCGTAATTTATCGATAGGAGGCTAACGAGGCATGAAGGACACCTTCGGAGACCGCATCATGGTCGGATTTATTTATATCTTTTTGATTTTGTTGGCTGTCTCGACACTTTACCCTTTTCTTAACGCGCTAGTCGTTTCATTCAATCAGGGCTTGGATACGTCCAAGGGCGGAGTCACGCTCTGGCCGCGGGTATTTACCCTGGAAAATTACAAAATCGTCTTCGAAGATGACCGGCTCATGAGCGGCTTCATCGTTTCGGTGCTCCGGACCGTGATCGGTACGGCAAGCGCGATATTATGCACGGCGGTTTTTTCCTACGGGATGTCGAGACGCGAATTGATGGGGCGCAAATATTACATGGTCATGTGCATCATTACGATGTATTTCAGCGGCGGGCAGATTCCCTCGTTTCTGTTAATCCGGAACCTGGGATTGATGAATTCGTTCTGGGTGTTTATCATCCCCGGGCTGATCGGGGTTTGGAACATGATCATTTTCAAAACGTTTTTCCAAGGGCTTCCGGCAGGTCTTGAGGAGTCCGCAAAAATCGACGGATGCGGCAACTGGGGCACGTTGTTCCGGGTCGTCCTTCCGTTGTCCGGGCCCGTCATCGCCACGCTGGCGCTGTTTACCGCGGTTTCGCACTGGAACGAATGGTTCCTGGCGGGGATTTACATCTCCGATCAGAACTTGTACCCGATCCAAACGATATTGCGGCAAATCCTGCTCTCCAATATCGTGTCCGACCAGGCCGGGTCGCTGGATGCGGCTTCGCTGGCCCATTTGCAAAGAGCGAAGACGGTGACGAGCAAATCGCTTTCCATGGCGACGATGATTGTGGCAACGCTTCCAATCATTTGCGTGTATCCGTTTGTGCAGAAGTATTTTGTGAAGGGCGTTTTGGTAGGTTCTTTGAAAGAGTAGCTTACTCCTTAGGGAGGTCATCACCGACGGGTGTAGAGCATTCGCTTTAACCATATATTTAAAACATTGGATTTTGAAAGGGGAAGCAGGTCTATGATGAAGAGGAGAAGATGGCTGGGTATCGTTTTATCGGCAATGATGGTGGCTGCGCTGATGGCCGGCTGTAGCGGGAAAAACAGCAATAACGCACAGCCTGCAGGCAACGGCGGAAATGCCGCGGAACCCCAGGCCTCCGAAGCAGCGCCGGAGGGACCGAAGTTGTATGAGCTTGGGAAAGAGCCGCTCAACATTACGCTGTTCGGCAATTACGACTGGTACACGATGCCGAAGTGGGGCGAAGATCCGACGACCAAATGGGTTCAGGACAACATGAAAATCACGGTCAACGAAGTGCCGAACGGCGGTAACGCCGCTCAAAAGCTCAATACGATGATCGCCTCCGGCGACCTGCCGGATATCGTTTGGGGCGAACGCGGCACCGATGTCGAGCGTCTTCGCGAGGCGGGCCTGCTCGTTCCGCTCGACGATTATATCGATAAATATCCGAACCTGAAAAAATGGCTGGATCCGAAAGCGATGAATATGCTTCGTTCGCCGGACGGCAAACTGTATCAGTTCCCGAACTGGTACACGAATCGGCCGAATGGAAACGCAGGCTGGGTCGTGAACAAAAAAATATACACCGAGCTCGGGTCGCCGAAGCTTGAAACGACCGACGATCTCTATAACTATTTGAAACAAGTCAAAGAAAAATATCCGGACGTCATTCCGTTCGAAACCGATCTTGCGGCGGAAGGACACGGTCTAGACCAACTTTATTCCGCCTTCAAGGAGGATAATCTCGGCTTCACCCGGTTTTATGCGGTACCGGAAGGAGACAGCTTCAAATCGATATACAAGGATGAGCCTTTCCGGGAATCCGTCGTTTACGCGGCCAAATTATTCCGCGAAGGCTTGATGACCCAGGACGCGATGACGCAAACCCGGGATCAGGTGGACGAGAAGCTGCTAAACGGCCGCGTGGCGGTATATGCTTCGGCGAACCCGACCGTTTATGCGATGGCCGCGGACACCGAGGTCAGAAAGAAAGATCCGAACGATCCGAACCTCGGATATTTCATGGTTTGGCCGATTCATAAGGAAGGGCTCGACAAGAACAAAATTTATCCGGGCACATACAACAAGCTGGGCTGGAACGCGGCCGTCATCACGACAAGCGCCAAAGATCCGGAAGCCGTCTTCGCTTTCCTCGACTGGTGGACCGGTCCGCAAGGAACGACGCTGCAGTTCTGGGGCGTGGAAGGCGAATACTGGCAAGGTTATGAAGCTGACGGGTATACGCCGAAATTTACCGAGAAGTACGCGACGCAGAAAGACAAACTGGCCGAATACCAGAAGTTTATGGACCCGTTGATGTGGGTCGGCAACACCGTATTCGCGGACGATACGAAAGGGAAATACGAATCCACGCTGGCCGAAAACGAGCGTAACTGGGCGACGTACTGGCAGTACCAAATCACCTGGAAAACGCAAGGAGATGCAACGGAGTTCGTCAATATGACGCCGAATCCGGATAGCGAGGAAGGGATCGCCTTCCAGCGCGCCAGAGATATCTGGCTGCAGGTCCGGGCGCAGACCCTGTTCGCGAAGGACGATGCCGAGGCGCTCGCGATGCTGGATAAGGCTTACGACGATACGATGGCTGCCGGCTTTGAGAAGACGCTGGAGTCCTTTACGAAAAAGTGGAACGAAAATAAAGCGATTATCAACGGTCAGTAATGCGAATAAAAACAAGGGTCCGGCACGATCGGGCCCTTGTTTTCCGCATCCTCGGGGTGCAATGGCGATGCCGGAGATTAGAAGATATTCTACCTGTTCAGGAAAAAAGGTGGGAGCTATACTTGGATTAAGAGTCTATCCTGGAAGGGGGATTCAACCATGTACAAAGTGTTGTTGGCCGATGACGAGCAGCTTGATCTGGAAGGGATGAAACGGTTCATTCCGTGGTCCGAGCTTGGACTCGAAGTGGTTGGCGCCGTAAACAACGGGTTTATGGCTTGCGAGGTGCTGGAAAGGGTAACGATCGATATTTTGGTGACCGATGTGAATATGCCGAATATGTCGGGACTTGAGCTGGCCAGGATGGCCATCAAAAAGAAGGAAAATGTCAAAATTGTTTTTGTAAGCGGTTACCAGGACTTCAATTACGTAAAAGAGGCATTATCCTTGCGGGCGTTCAACTATGTGTTAAAGCCGATGGCCGACGAGGAACTGATCTCTTCCCTGCAAGGCATCACCGAAGAACTTAAACGGGAGGGAAATCCGCGGGGAGGCGAACGCCGGAAGAACGAAGGGAAGACCCATCTGCAGGTCCAAAGCCATCAAGAAGGCAGGAACAGCCGGCTCATACGCGATATATTGGAGACGATGCGGATGAGAATGAGAGAGAATATAACGCTGAAGGATATTGCGGAACAATTCGCTTTTTCGCCGAATTATCTGGGTCATCTGTTTAAAGAGGAGATGGGTCTCAATTTTAGCGAGATGCTGATCAACATGCGCATGGAGCGGGCAAGGGAACTTTTGAAAAATCCGACCGCGAAAATTTACGAGGTTGCCGACCAGGTCGGCTATCGTTACCTTCCGTATTTCAGCAGGCAATTCAAAGAAATGTACGGCATGACCCCGATGGAATATCGCAAATGGGAGTAAAGGGACGTTTTATTCCGTTTGGGTATAAGCTGATGCTCACCTATATGGTGTTCGTCATTCTTCCCGTGATCGCCATCGGCTATTTCTCGCATGCGATGTACCAGGAATCGATCCGTGGCCAGACGAGAAGCAACATGCAAGGAACGCTCAAGCAGATAAAGGATAACATTGAATATAAATTGTCGGACGCGGAACGGATTTCCTCGATGCTTTACGACGATTATTCCTTGATCACCCAGCTTAGAAATTATGAAAAAGGATGGGAGAATTACGATCAGACCATCAACGTGGTCATGCCCAAATTTTCGATCGCGCTGAATTCAACGGCCATGAACATTTCGATGTTCTTGTTTCTTGCGAACGATACGATTCCCGAAAGATATTACGGCTCGTTCGAGCAGGAGCGGCCCGATCTTCTGGAAGGGAACTATAATATATACCATTTGAAAAGAATCGAGGCGAAGGCGTGGTATACCGACTTTCCCCCCGAGGTGTTCGGAAGTACGTTGCTGTGGCAAAGGGTCGAGCGTGATTTCGAGTATAACCGCATATCTTTGCTGCGCAGACTGGTGGATTATCAAAATCCGCCCGAGCTGAAGGAACTCGGATTTATGCGGATCAGCGTGAGAACCGCGGAACTGTTTCAGGCCGTGGATTATACGAAAATCGGGAACGGCAGCGCGTTGATCGTCAAGGATGAGTATGGAAGACAACTATACCGGTCAGGGAATGTACCGGAAGAGGGAATACAGGACACCGAATACCTGATCATCCGGGAATCCGTCGGAAACCAGTCATGGCGGCTTGAGGCGTATGTTCCTCTGACGGTGATGGAACAAGATTCGCGGAAGGTGCGGATGTTCCTCATTCTGATTTGTATGCTGTGCCTGATCGTGTTTACGTTTGTGGGCATGTTTATTTCCCGCTATTTCTCCATCCGGATGAACAAAATCGTGTTCGTACTCAACGCGTTTCGTGAGGGAGATTTACGCAAAAGGATGGGCTACCGCGGGAAGGACGAGTTTTCCCAAATCGCATCGGCCCTGAACGAAATGGGCCAGAACATCGACAGGCTGATCGAGCAGGTGTACGTGACCCAAATCGAGAAAAAGGAAGCCGAACTGGAATCGCTTCAAGCCCAGATCAATCCGCACTTCCTTTATAATACGCTGTCTTCGATCAGCAGGCTGGCCCAGTTCGGCGAAGTCGACAAGCTGCAGCGGATGGTGCTCGATCTGGCGAAGTTTTACCGTTTGTCCCTCAATGAAGGGAGAACGCTGATTCCGATCCGCAGCGAGCTGGAGCAAGTCCAGGCATACATGAACATTCAGACGACCAAATTCGGGGAATCGGTCTCCGTTTTTTACGATATCGATCCGGCGATTACCCGGTTTGTTACGGTTAAGCTGATACTGCAGCCTTTCATCGAGAATTCGCTCGAGCACGGCTGGTTCGGCAGTCCGATTCATATCCGCGTCGTCGGCAGAAAGGAAGGCGACCGTATCGTTTTCAAAATTATCGATGACGGCATCGGCATGCCGCGGGAACGGATCCGGCAAATTTTCGATCCTTTGGAGGGACTCAACACCGGCCTCGGCATCCGGAACGTGCACAGCCGGATCCAGCTTCATTTT
Organism: Paenibacillus salivarius; assembly: GCF_051307165.1. Classification (NCBI taxonomy): domain Bacteria; kingdom Bacillati; phylum Bacillota; class Bacilli; order Caryophanales; family Paenibacillaceae; genus Paenibacillus; species Paenibacillus salivarius. Next base: position 4,372,088 of record NZ_CP195592.1, on the reverse strand, counting down.
GGACAGGACTACGGCGTGACGATCGGAAGCGGACCCGGGATCGGCACAACGGTCCAGATCGTTATACCCGCAAAAAAATAAGGTATGGACCCCGGGCTGCGACGGACGCCCCAAACCTATGAAGCTTTATTCCTGTTTTGAACCGAAAGTGTTTGGATTTGGGAGGAAAGAGGGTAAAAGAGAGGGTGCCGGCATTGCTTATCGATTCACCGCCATCATGGGCCGGCTGCAATCCATCTCTTTTTGCAAAGGAGTCATGACATGAATCTGAGCGTTCATAGGCCCATGCCATTCCACTCCCAGTATTCAAGAGCGACGGCGGCAAATATGGCGAAGAAGAATGACGGGAAAGAAACGTCCATAAGCTTTCAGGATATTTTACAGGAAAAAATGAAAGTAAGTCGTGACCGGCAGACGTCCGGCGCAAGCAAAACTATCGCGACCACGGTGCAAACCCGGCTACAGCAATCGCGGTAATGAATAACGTTCCCCCTTGTCCAATGCCTTCCTCCATGTTTCGAAAGAAACGGAGGGCGTTGGACTTTTTTCTTGACACTAAGAAGGTTGTCGGTTTAAATAGTCGAATGGTTTTGTAAATTTTAGATTCAGGAAGGTCTTTGCAGATGAAAGCAAAACTAAGCGACATTCATCCTTTATCATGGACAATTATCGTCGGTACCATTTTCGGCCGGATGGCCACTTCAATGAGCATTCCCTTTCTTTCGATATATTTGATCGGAAAATTGGGCGCTTCGCCTTCCGAGGCCGGGATCGTCGTCGCGGCCAGCTCGCTGGTCGGCGTGTTCGCAAGTTTTTACGGCGGGTATATCTCGGACGTCATTGGACGGAAAAAAGTGCTGTTCGTCTCGATTTTCGGCTGGACGCTCGTTTTTGCGGGCTTCGCGGTTGCGGACCGGATTTGGCTCTTTTTCGTGATCAACGCGCTGAACGGGCTTTGCAGATCGATGTTCGAACCGACGTCACGGGCTCTGCTTGCGGATATTACGCCAAAGGAGAGCAAGCTCCTTGTATTTAATCTCCGCTATGCCGCGATCAATCTGGGCGTCGTCGCCGGTCCGATTCTGGGCTTGCAGATGGGGACGTCCAAGTCGGGAACCGCTTTTTACATTGCGGGACTCGTCTATTTCCTTTATGGCGCGGTACTCGTCGTCCAGTTCCTGCAGCATAAAGATATCGGCGGCGTGAAGCCGGAGAGCACGGACCGGTTGACGCTATCGGGGGCGCTTCGGGTTACCGGCAAGGACCGCACCTTCATGTACGTGTTGATCGGCATGATTTTCTGCGTGCTCGGCTATGGACATTTCGATTCCACGCTGCCTCAGTACCTGGAGCTTAGTCCGAGGATCTCGGACGGGGCCACCTGGTTCGGTTATATGCTGACGTTGAATGCGGTCGTCGTGCTCAGCGTGCAATACCCGCTCGTTAAATTCGCCAGCCGGTTCTCTCCCATGGCGCCGCTGATTGCCGGCAATATATGCGTCGCTTGCAGCATGCTCGTCTTCGGGACCTTGCCGTACATTTGGGCGATGATGCTCGGGGTCGTTCTGTTTACGGTCGGCGAAGTGCTGATGTTTACGATGACGGATGTGCTCGTGGACCGGATCGCGAAGCCTGAATTGAGGGGGACCTATTTCGGGATGTTCGGCTTCAACAACTTGGGCAATGTCATCGCTCCGTTGATGGGCGGATTTTTGCTGGACGGTCTTGGCGTGGACAGAGCGGTGCTCGTGTTTGCGGTCATCGCCTTAACCGTGGGACTCGGGCTGCCGTTTTTACTGCTGGGAAGGGCATCTTTGCCAAAGGAGCCGTAATCGGAAAGAGTCATAAGAATAGATAGTGAAAGTTGTAATTGCTTATTTCCCGGATATGGAAGACAATGGATGTGCAGGGGTTGGTTTAAGCGCCATTCGGTTTATGTTTGAAAGGAGGATCAAGGATGGTTTGGGTTATCGATTTCGTACTTGGTACGCTCCATGCAAAGTCTGCAGTATCGACTGGGGCGATAACTTGCATGGAGCTAAATTAAACGATCGCTCTTTATCCGGCACGGCCGGAACAATATAGTTGATGGCTGCCGGCTTTGCTCCCTTAAACTCATTTTGATTTAAGGAGCGGAAGCGGTATGAAATATGTTAAAGCGGAAGTCATCTTACCGGAACATTTGCTTAGAGAGCTGCAGAAGTACGTCCAGGGAAAGGTCATCTATGTGCCCAATCGTGAAGGGGTTCGTAAAAGGTGGGGAGAGAATTCCGGGACGAGAGATTTTTTAATGCAGCGGAACCGGGAAATTCGCAGCAGGTTTCGCGAGGGCCACACCATAGACCAATTGGCCGATGCCTTCTGTCTTTCTCGAGAAAGCATCAAGAGAATTGTATATTCAAAAAAAGGACCACAAAATTAAGACGATTCGCTCTTGAGGAGGGGCATAAGCCCAATCTCTCCCCAGGTTAGGCACGTATACTGTGTCATGACCCACGGGAGGTGAGGGACTTGGCAGTGGCAAAACAGGCTCGAAAATATGTTGGCAAACCGGTTCGGATTAAAACCAAAACCGGCGCGGTTCTGTACGGTACCGTCTTAAAGGTAGCCAACGGCAAACTTTATCTTAAAGCCGGCTCGGTACACAGCAAGGGCAGCAAAGCGCACGCGACCTTCGCTCCGGTAATATTGCCGCTGGTGCTGTTCGATCTGCTGGCAATTCTGCTGTTGGAGAGAAGGCCGAGACGGAGAAAAAGAAGACTGAGATAATTAAAAAAACGGTTGGCCCATACCACGGGGCGCAACCGTTTTTGATTTTTTATTTCCTATGAAAATAATCCAGTCCCATCGCTTCGCGAACCTCGGTTAGCGTTTCTTTCGCGATCGCCCGGGCCTTTTTCGTTCCTTCCATCAAAATTTCGTCAACCTCGGCGGGTTTGCCCTCATAATGGGCCCGACGCTCTCGCATCGGCTCCAGCAACAGATGGAGCACGGTAACAAGGAGGTGCTTGCATTCGGTGCAGCCGATCGTCCCGCGTTCGCACGCTTCCTTTAATTCCGGAGCGGACCCGTTGTTGAATACTTTATGATACGCATAAATCGGACAAATGTCCGGGTGCCCGGGATCATGCTTCCGGACTCGAGCCGGATCGGTTGTGGCTTTGCGTATTTTATATTCCAGCTCCTGCCGGGTAATATCCAATTCAATGGCGTTGCCGAGGCTTTTGCTCATTTTGGCGTTCCCGTCCGTACCGACAAGCCGGGGCATTTCGCTGATCAGCGCCCGTGGCTCTGGAAATATGGGGCGATATAGCTCGTTAAACCGCCGAACGACCTTTCGGGCCAGTTCCAGATGGGGCAGCTGGTCATCGCCGCTGGGAACGATCGTCGCTTTGCAGAAGGTGATGTCCGCCGCCTGGCTGACCGGATATCCGAGAAAGCCGTAATACAGCTCATCAAGGCTGCTATCCTTGGATTCCGCCTTGATCGTCGGGTTGTGGCGGAGCGTATTGACCGTGACGAACATGGAAAAGAAAACGGTCAATTCGGCGATCTCGGGAACCATGGATTGGACGAAAATCGTCGCTTGCTCCGGATCTATTCCTACCGCCAAGTAATCGAGCGTTACTTGACGAAGGTGGTTGCGGATCGCGTCAGGCCGGTCAAAATGGGTCGTCAGCGCCTGAACGTCCGCAAGCAGAATAAAGGTTTCATATTGGCTTTGAAGCTTGACCCGATTTTCCAGGCTGCCGGCATAATGGCCGAGGTGAAGCTTCCCGGTCACCCGGTCGCCGGTCAGCACGCGTTCCTTGAATGGTTGTTTCATGATAGTTCCTCCTTGGTTTTTGAAATGTACGACTCGGTTTGCACCACCGCCAGCCATCGTCCACGGCCATCACCTCCTTAAAATGCGGGTTCATAACAACCTCAAAAAATAAAAAAACTCCGTCCATGTAAGGACGAAGTTATCGTGGTACCACCTTAATTGATCCCCGGCGAATAAAAGGGGATCGTCTCTTCCGGTACGGAGAGCCTCTTCAACAAAATCCAAAAGAAGTCTCGATACTGTCCCTTAATAACGGCGGGAACCCCGGCTGAGCCTATTTCGTTAGCTGATGAAGCAACGGTTCGGCAAGCGACTCCAAAGGCCATTCGAGCAAACGCGGAATACCGGTTCACAGCGGCCACCGGCTCTCTGGAATTCCAGCATGTCTGTCTACTTACCCTTTTTCAACGTCGATCGAATATTATGGAACTACTATATCACAAGCCTTCTGAACGTCAAGACGGCAAAGGTCCCACGGAAAATCGTTAGGTCGATCAAGTCCCGTATTCCTGATCTTTCTTCGATTTGTTTTGTGATTACCGTAACGTATCAGGCTGTCATAGTTTTTCTAATGGGGCTCGTCAAACTAGTCCGCATAATCGGCCAAGTACCCTCATAGACATGTATCAGTTTAGGAAATCAAACTGCAGAGGGGATGATCACATGCGTCGGATCGCTAGGATGCTGGCTATTTTGATGGTAGTAAGCATCGTACTTGCCGCATGCGGGAAAAAGGATGCCGCCGGCGTCGTCAAGGATTTGGACAAAGTCGTTAACAAATTGGAAAGCTATCAGGGCTCCGGCACCATGACACTGTATACCGGTGAGAAGCCCCAGGAGTACAAGGTGGAGGTGTGGCATCAACATCCATCTTATTACCGGATCGCGCTTACGAACAAGGAAAAGGACATCACGCAGATCGTTCTCAAAAACGATCAAGGCGTGTATGTGCTGACGCCGAGTCTCAACAAAAGCTTCCGGTTCCAGAGCGATTGGCCGGATAATCAAGGCCAGGTGTATTTGTATCAAACACTGGTTCGCAGTATCCTCAGCGACAGCTCCCGGCAATTCGTGAGCGACAAGGACAGCTACGTGTTCGAGGTTGCCGCCAATTACAATACGCATGCGCTGGTGCGCCAGAAGATCTGGCTGGACAAAAACAACTATGCTCCAAAACAGGTGCAGGTGTCGGATTCGCAAGCCAAGGTTGTCGTCGAGGTGAAATTCGATAAGTTTGATTTCGACGCCAAATTCAACGAGAAATCATTCGATATGCAGCATAATCTGGATGCGGCCGCCCAAGATGCGAAAGGAACTTTGCTTGAGGTGGACGAAAACGGCATGCTGGTGGAAAAATCGGCTGACGCATCCCAAAACGATCCGATGGCCGAAGATTCGGCAGCCACCGCGGACGAGGGAACAGAAGCCGAGACGGTTCCGGCTCTTACCGATTCGTTCGGTGTCATTATTCCGAGTTATCTGCCTGAAGGGGTAGCTTATCAGGACGATAAAGTTCTTGAGGATGAAGATCGTTATATGGTTATGCAGCGTTATGGCGGGGCGTATCAGTTTACGCTTACGGAAACCCGTTCCCCGGATCGCACGGCTTCATTGGTCCCCGGTCAGGTCGTGGATCTCGGATTTACCTTCGGATTGTTAACCGGAGACGAGCTGCAGACATTGACCTGGACCGTCGACGGGCTGGAATTCAGCATCACCAGCGACAATCTTCCCGTTACCGAAATGGCGAAGATCGCCGCTTCTATGGAAGAGCAAACGGGTAAATAATAGTTGTGGCAGGCGAATATTGGCTGCTTTTCGGGAAAGCGTTTTTTCCGGAAACGGTCTGTTCGCCTCTTTCTTCATTCAACGCCTTGTCCCGGATTTGACAGCCGCTCCCGGGGACATTACCATTAGTGTATTGTTTGAAAAATCATGGTTTGAACATATGGACTGTCAATCATTAGAGAAGGTGACCTAGAAGTGCAAGTGAAGTATCGACCAACCCAAGCGGTTATTGATTTGGACGCGTTGTATTCCAATTACACGGAGCTGCGGCAAGGGCTGCCGGCGGGTATGAAATTTCTCGCCTGTGTCAAGGCTAACGCTTACGGACACGGAGCGGTAATCATTGCCAGAGAACTCGAACGTTATGGCGCGGATTATCTCAGCGTCGCCTTTTTGGACGAGGCGCTCGAATTGCGCCGTGCCGGAATCAAGCTCCCGATTTTAGTACTGGGCTACACGCCTCCGCACGGTTTAGCTGCCGCGTGGGAGCACGATATTACGCTGACCTTGTTCAGCGAAGAAGTGCTGGAAGCGATCAAAGCGCTTGATGCTTCGAATTTCCCTCACAAGCTAAAGGTCCATATCAAAATCGACTCCGGCATGGGCCGTCTCGGTCTGTTGCCCGGAGCAGAGGCTGTGGAGTTTGTTCGTCGAGTTATGGAAATTCCGCATGTGGAGGTTGAGGGTTTGTTCACTCATTTTGCCACTGCGGACGAAGAAGACAAGAGCTATACACTGGAGCAGTATCGGCGTTTTCAGGACGTGGCGGGCGCGCTGCGGGAAAATGGTTTCCAAATCCCGATTATACATACGGGGAACAGCGCCATAGCCATTGATTTACCGGAGCTGTCTTGCCAAATGGTGAGAGTCGGTATCGCTTTATACGGCCTTTATCCGTCTGAGGAGGTCAAGAAGGACCGTATCAAGCTTCGTCCCATTCTTTCTTTAAAAACGGAAGTGGTGAGGGTGAAAAAGCTGCCCCCTCATTCCACGGTTAGTTATGGGGCGAGATATGTAACCGGCCGGGAAGAATCGATTGCAACGTTGCCGATCGGCTATGCCGACGGTTATTCCCGGATGCTCGGCGGAAAGGCGCAAGTATTAATACGCGGACGCCGTGTTCCTGTCGTCGGAACGATCTGCATGGACCAATGTATGGTGTCATTACAACCTTTGGCTGACGAAGCCGAAGAAATTCAAGCCGGCGAGGAGGTTGTGCTCATCGGCCAGCAGTCCGGCGGTATAATTACCGCAGGCGAGTTGGCTTCCGCACTTGGAACCATTCCCTACGAACTGATCTGTATGCTGGCTCATCGGGTGCCTCGGGCGTACGCGCGCTCCGGCGAACCCGTCTTCCTGGTCAACCCGCTTTTGACCTAACAAAATCGGGCCCTTGACAAAAAACTACAAAATCTTTTTCGAACTTGAAGGAATTTATGCCGGGACAGCGAATCAATAAACAATGGAAATGTTCAGGTATATACGGCATAGTCATTTTTGTTTATAATGATATGCAGCATACTTGATATACTCACGGCATATATTACTTTGAATATATTTCCTTGAATAATGCTATACTGAAACATAAGATCAAGGAAACTGGGGCGACAAGGTTTTGGGGGTGGAAGTTAAAGATGGCCAATATGCAAAACACCAAAAGAATTATGATTAGTTTACCGGATCATCTTTTGCAGGAAGTGGATGGAATCGTGGCGATGGAGAACTCCAATCGCAGCGAGCTGATCAGGCAAGCCATGAAGCTGTACTTGAACGAACGGAAGAAGAGATTCATCCGGGAATCCATGCAGCGGGGCTATATGGAAATGGCAAAAATTAATTTATCCATGGCCTCTGAAGCATTCCATGCGGAGGAAGATGCAGACATCACTCTGGACCGCCTAGTAAGCGGGGTGTAATCATTGATCGTAAAGCGCGGCGACGTTTTTTTTGCAGACCTCTCCCCTGTGGTCGGTTCTGAGCAGGGCGGGGTAAGACCGGTGCTCATAATCCAGAACGATATCGGTAACCGATTCAGCCCGACGGTGATCGTTGCTGCCATTACGGCGCAAATCCAGAAAGCGAAACTGCCGACGCATGTCGAGATCGAAGCGGCTACGCACGGGTTTGACCGGGATTCCGTAATTTTGCTGGAACAAATCCGAACGATCGACAAACAGAGATTAACCGATAAAATCACGCATTTGGACGAGGAAACGATGAAAAAGGTGAACGACGCTTTGCTCATCAGCCTTGGCTTAATCGATTTTTAAAAATAATGCCGGACAAGGGTTAATACCCAAGCCGGCAAGATAAGGCTGTTCCGGAAGCAGGAGATCTGCTTATGGGACAGCCTTTTTGTATGTTTTTAATTCGAAGCAGTCTAATTTACGGGAATACTTCCCTCTAATTGAGATGCAAACCCTCATTCAGAGTTATTAACGGGAAAAGCTCCCTTTAATTTTACCTAAAACTCGATTCGGAGAGCTTAATCGTCAAATTATCGGGAGATTTTCCGTCTAAGATGGCCGAAATCGTCTAACGTCAAAAAATAGCCGGAATTTATCCAGCTATTTTTTGCATGCATACCGCATTCAATTTTAATCCGTTCGCAGCGCGTAGATCGGCCGCAGCTTGGCGGCCTTGTTCGCCGGAATCATCCCGAAGACGACGCCGATGAACAGGGAAAACCCGAAGGCGATGAGCACGATCGGTACGGACACGGAGGTGTTAAGGGAGGTATACCCGCCTATCAATGCGCTTGCGCCGTATCCGAGCCCGATGCCGATCAGTCCCCCGATCCCGCTTAAGGCGGTGGATTCCACCATAAATTGCAGCAGAATCGTTCTCTTCTTCGCGCCGATGGCTTTGCGGATGCCGATTTCCCGCGTTCGTTCGCTGACCGACACGAGCATGATGTTCATGATGCCGATGCCGCCCACAAGCAGGGAGATGCCGGCGATGCCGCCCAAAGCAAGCGAAAGCATTTGGGTGGTGGAATTGAGCGTGTCGAGCATTTCCTGGGAATTAAATACCGTGTAAGCATTGTCCGCATTCATGAACTTCTTGTCGAGCTCGGATTCCAGCGCGGTCTTTACCTGCCCGATCCGTTTGGAATCTTCGACCTGGACCGTAATCGAACGCACGCCCCGGCTCCGTAAAAACCTTTCCGCGGTACTGATAGGAATCAATATTTTATTATCGTTGGAGGCCGTTAGACTGGAGCCCTTCGATTCCAGAAGACCGACGACCTTGAAGCGGGTCCCGTTCAACTGGATGCTTTGTCCGATCGGGTTCTCCGATCCCCAAAACGTGCTCGCGGTCTCGGTTCCTACCAAGGCGACCTTCATTCTGAAGTCGATATCCAAATCCAGGATGTAACGGCCGGCCTGGACATGAAAATCCTGTACCTCCTCGTAAGAAGGGGCAATTCCTTCCACGGAGACGGTGTCGTTGATCGTACCGTTTTTGACGGTGGCCGATCCGCTGACGACAGGGGAGACGGCCTTGACTCCGTCGATCTCGCCAAGCTGCATCGCCTCCTCATAGGAAAGGGACGTCGTGCTGCCCCGGCCCGAAATCGAGACGGTCAGCAAATCCGTGCCCAAGCCTTCGAGCTGTTCCGTAATTTGCGAAGTGGTCCCTTGGCCAACGGACACGAGCGTAATCACGGAGGAAACGCCGATAATAATGCCGAGCATCGTTAACAGGGATCGGACTTTGGCGCCGGTGATGCTTTTCCAGGCCATTTTGAAGCTCTGCAGCAGGTTCATATCGTGAGCCTCCGATCCTCGACGATGATGCCGTCTTGAATGCCGATTACCCGTTTGGCCTGCTCGGCAACGGAAAGATCATGAGTGATTACGATAATCGTGTGCCCAAGCCGGTTAAGTTCTTTCATTTTATCCAATATTTCTACGCCGGTTTTGCTGTCGAGAGCACCGGTAGGTTCGTCCGCCAACAGAACCGGGGGATTGCCTGCAACGGCCCTTGCGATGGCGACGCGCTGCTGCTGACCGCCGGACAGCTCGGACGGTTTATGTCTCATCCGGTCGGCCAAGCCGACCATCCGCAGCGCTTCCTCGGCGGCTTGTTTTCTTTCCTTGTGCGGTATATTTCTGTAGATAAGCGGGAGCTCCACGTTTTCGAATGACGTAAGCTTGGGCAGCAGGTTGAATTGCTGAAATATGAAGCCGATCTTCTCATTTCGGATGACGGCAAGCTTGTTATCGGAGAGGTTTCTTACATCCTGTCCGTCAAGCAGGTAGGTGCCTTCATTCGCGATATCGAGACAGCCCAACATGTTCATGAGCGTCGATTTGCCGGACCCGGAGGGACCGATGATGGCGACGAATTCTCCTTGATGAATCTGAAAGCTGATGTCTTTCAGTACCGGCACGACTTCTCCGGCCATTTTATAGCCGTGGCTAAGTCCGGAGACGCTGATCAGAGGCGGCATGGTTGAAGTATCGGGCACTATCTGCCACCTCCGCCGCGATTAAATCCGCCTCCGGACATCCCGCCTCCGCCACTAGGGACACCGCCTCCCCCGCCGGACATGCCGCCTCCCGGAATTCCTCCGCCTCCCGGCATCGTGCCTCCGCCAAAGCCGCCGAAGCCGCCTTCGCCCTGCATCGTCTGCTCCTGCTGCCGGTTCGTCGAGGTTCCGATGACGGTAGGAATGACCACTTCGTCGCCTTCGTTTAACCCGCTGACAATTTCAATCAAGGTTTCGTTATGAACGCCGATTTCCACCTGTTGCGCTTTACCTCGAGCCGTGACTTGGTTTCTTTGTCCCGTACCTTCTGCAGGCTCCGTTTTCGGGGCAGACTTTGACGCTTCGCCGCCCTCCGGTCCGCGTACACCGCTTTGACGGTTGTCGCCCGCGGAATCCGAGGCGGTAAACGGAAGCATGACGACATACCCGTCCCCTCTTTTTTGGACGGCTTCGACAGGCAGGGTTAATATGTCTTTTTTGTCGCTCAGAACGATGGAAGCCTCAGCGGACATCCCCACGCGCACTCCGTCCGTTTGATCCAATTTAATCGTGACATCGAACAGGGAAACGCCGTTCGAAGAAGTACCTTCGTCGGCAATGTCGGACACGACTCCGTTAATCGACGTATCCGGCAGGGCATCGAGCTGCACGGACGCCTGCATTCCGGTTTTAACCTGAGGGATATCCAATTCGTCCACCTGTATTTTTACGCTGAGGTTTTGGTAATCATGGATGACGAACAATTCGCTGCCGTTATTCGCCTTTTCTCCGGCCGTGATATTTACGGAGGTCACCGTACCGTCCATCGGGGCGCTTAGAGAGGCGGGAGGAACCATATCCTCCTTTAAGGAAGCGATCTCGGACTCTGTATTTTTGATCTCCAGCTCCTGTTTGCTGATCGACTTCCGGGTGTTATTCAGCTCCTCCTCGGAGGCACCCTCGTATACCTGCTTCTTGTACTGCGCTTGGATATCAAGCAAGTCCATCTTTTGGGATTCCAAAGAGCTCTGCTTGGATTCAAGGCTATCCGACAAATCTTCGCCTTCAAACGTCAGGAGAGCCTGTCCTTTTTTGACGATATCACCTGCTTTAACAAGCACTTCCTTCACCTTACCCTCATCCTTGGTTCTCACGGATTCGCTGTTGGTCGAGATGACCGATCCCGATCCGGACACGCTGACCATAATGCTGCCCTTGACGACCTTGGTCGTTTGCTGAACCGGCGCGGAGACCGCTTCCTTTTTGTTCGGGGTGACGAGCAGCACGAGGGCCAGGGAAATCATCAAAACGCAGGCCGCTCCGGTCCCGATCCATATCCATTTCTTGTTTTTCATTCGCTCACTCCTACTTTCACCATGGGTTTTGAGGTAAAGGGAAATATGTATCAAGACCTATTCTAGGGAGCGAAGATGAAAGGGATCTTAAATGAAACTGAAAGTTGGCTGAAAATAATCCGTCAAAAATCGGAAGCAAAAGGTTAAAAATGGTTGGCGGTAGGACCTGGGATGAAGTACAATAAGCATAGTTCATGTAGGAGGTTCTTTTTAAATGGATCAACATCCGTCAGATCGACAATATCAATACACGACATTCAACAATTTTCCGCCGGGTCCGCCGGGGTTTCAACCCCCGCCGCCTCCCTTGCCGCCGAAGACGAACGGTAAATCGATCGCTTCGCTCGTGCTCGGGATTTTGTCTCTATTTATCCCGTATATCGGTTTTATCATGGGGATCATCGCGATCGTTTTTGCCAGTCTGTCATTCAAAGAGCTGAAGAAGACCGGGGAACAAGGGAAGGGCTTGTCCATTGCCGGACTCGTTTGCGGAATCATCGGGACCGTTCTTTACGGTCTGATTATTTTGTTCGTGATATTGGCGGTATTTATTTTTGCAACCATGGAAACAGGCAATATTTACAGTAATTTTTAAATGGCAAAAGAAGAAACGCCGTTGTTTTAGTTCATCTAAAACCCGGTGTTTTTCTTTTTGTCCGCATGAATTGGAATGTTGTTTTCCCTGTGCTGGAAATGGAAAAGGAAGTTTGTGATAATAGAGAGTAGTGGTTTTTACAAGTCTGGTCGAATGAAAGAGGGATCATATTGTCGCAATTGGATGCTAACGCAACACAGGAGAAGCAGGGAGCCGAAGATCGGGAACGCATTGTGCAGCAGGTGGCCAAAGAACTGGGCCTGTCCCTGAAACAAGTGCGGACGACCATCTCGCTCCTGGATGAAGGCAACACGATACCGTTTATCGCCCGGTACCGGAAGGAAATGACCGGCGAACTGGACGAGAATCAGCTGCGTGACGTGGAAGAACGTACGAACTACCTGCGGAATCTGGAGGATCGGAAATCGGAGGTCATCCGGATCATTGCGGAGCAGGAGAAGCTGACGGACGAACTCGAGGCGGCCATCCGGAAAGCCGTCAAGCTGCAGGAAGTCGAGGATCTGTACAGACCTTACCGCCAAAAGCGGAAGACGCGGGCGAGCGTTGCGAAGGAGAAAGGGCTGGAGCCGCTTGCGGAATGGCTGTTGTCCCAGCCGAAGCAGGGGGATCCTTTAACGGAAGCGGCCAAGTATATCGATTCGGATAAAGGCGTGAATGCCGCGGAGGAGGCGCTCCAAGGCGCTATGGATATCGTGGCCGAAACGATGGCCGACGAGGCGGCGACCCGGGCTTGGGTCCGCAAGTACACGATGGATCACGGCATGATGGTATCCGAAGCGAAGTCGCCTGAAGCGGAATCCGTCTATGAAATGTACTATAACTACCGTGAAGCGGCGAAAAAAATGCCGTCCCACCGTATTCTCGCCATGAACCGCGGCGAGCGTGAGGATGTGCTCAAGGTTTCGCTCGAGGTGGATGTGGAGCAGATCCACCGTTACATCGCGAAACGATGGATGAAAGGGGCGTCGGCAACGGAGAGCGTCCTTCACGCCGTCGTGGAGGATGCGTACAAACGGCTGATCGCGCCGTCGATCGAGCGGGAGGTGCGCGGCGAGCTGACGGAAAGAGCGGAGCAGCAGGCGATTTCCATCTTTGCCGCCAACTTGCGCAGCCTGCTGCTGCAGCCGCCGGTACGCGGCAAAACGGTACTCGGCGTCGATCCGGCTTACCGGACCGGCTGCAAGCTTGCCGTAGTCGACGATACCGGCAAACTGCTGGAGGTCGCGGTTACCTATCCGACGCCGCCAAACAATAAGAAGCGGGAAGCGACGGAAATTTTTAACCGGTTGATCGACAAGTACGGCGTTTCTCTTATCGTGATCGGCAACGGCACGGCTTCTCGCGAGACGGAACAGTTCGTTGCGGAAATCATCGCCGACCGTAAAGATATGGAGCTCGCTTACCTGATCGTCAATGAAGCGGGAGCGAGCGTGTATTCCGCCTCCAAGCTGGCGCAGGAGGAATTCCCCGATCTCGACGTTGCCGAGCGCAGCGCCGCGTCGATTGCCCGCCGGCTGCAGGACCCTTTGGCCGAACTCGTCAAAATCGAACCGAAGGCGATCGGGGTCGGACAGTACCAGCATGACGTTTCGCAAAAGCATCTGGAGGAGAGTTTGACCCATGTGGTCGAGTCGGCGGTCAACCATGTCGGAGTAGACGTCAATACGGCTTCGTCCTCGCTGCTTTCTTACGTGTCGGGCGTCAATGCGACGACGGCCAAAAATATCGTCAAGTTCCGCGAGGAGAACGGACGCTTCCAAAGCCGCAAGCAGCTGCAAAAAGTGCCGCGGCTCGGAGCAAAGACGTACGAGCAGTGCATCGGCTTTCTGCGGATCAATGGCGGCGAGCATCCGCTGGACCGCACGCCGATCCACCCCGAGTCCTATGACGTCGTAAACCGTCTGTTTAAGGAACTCGGGGTCGGGATGGACCAGCTCGGCTCGAAGGAGCTGGCGGCCCGGCTCGCCTCGCTCGATCCCGAGTCGCTGGCGGAGCGTCTTTCGGTCGGCGTGCCGACGCTGCGCGACATTTTGGACAGCCTCCAGCGGCCGGGCCGTGACCCGCGCGAGGAGCTGCCGTTGCCGATTTTCCGCACCGATGTGCTGAAGATCGAGGATTTGGTTCCCGGCATGGAACTCCAAGGCACGGTGCGCAATGTCATCGATTTCGGCGCGTTTGTCGATATCGGAATCAAGAACGATGGCCTCGTCCATATTTCCCAATTGAGCGAGGGCTACGTCAAACACCCGATGGACGTCGTTTCCGTCGGCGACAACGTGACGGTTTGGGTGCTGAACGTGGACGTCAAAAAAGGACGCGTCGGCTTGACGATGCGCCGGCCGCAAAGTCGTGCAGGGGAGCAATAAATGCGCTAAGACCCGGAAGATTACCGGATTTTTGCGACAGGATAACAAAAAGGATAGAGATTTCGGAACGCTTCCGAGCTCTATCCTTTCATTTTTATTATTCGGAAAATGCGGCGACCATGATGGTCAGGAAGAGGATGAGCGCGACGGAGGAAGAGAGGACGGCTAAGCGAATGCCTACTCTGGTGAGCCAAGGCTTTTTTTCAATGCTTTCATTTATGTACTCCATAAAAAGGGCACCGCCGGCAAGCAGCAGAACCAATCCGTTAAATATATAATCTCCGGCCGATTTTGGGGAAGGGGTATATGAAGCGATGCCGGTTTTGCTTCTCATGCCTTCATCTCCGGGAAAGAAGGCCATGATTGCGGCCATGAGGACTTGCAAACCCAGAAACCCCAGCACAATCTCGTATGGACCATAAAGCCTCCTTAAATTAAAAAAAGAATGAGCAACGCCCAAAGAGAGTTCTCCCGCGTTACTCATTCTCGAAGAAATGGAATGATGACGACCTACTCCAGATTGCCGGAATCATGGCCGGCTTCCCGCCGGTTGTAATAGAAAAACCAGCAGTCGTTAAGCAGGCGAATTTGGCGGCTGTCGCGCTTATGGAAGGCACGCATAATCTGGTTGCTAAGCCATTTGGGCAACACAATCTCCTCCTTACGGCACCCTTTTCCTTTAAAGTAACATATGGGTGAATGCCGGAGGTTGTGCAGGTCCAAGTCGCCTTTAGCTTTGATGCGTGTCAGACAATCCCTTCTTCTTCATACCATTGCTCCAATTGAGCTTGAAGCGCGCGGATCTCGGTAAGCAGGGCGATGAGAGGGTAATTCTCCTCTTGGATCGCGGAAAACGCCGCCTCCAGCTCGTTGATGTAATCAATCCCGCTTATGACCCGAAGCGATTCCTGCAGCAAATCCAGGTTATCGCATTCCGCGATAGCCCGAGGCAATGAAGGAACCTGCGCCGCGGTTAATTTGTCGATCTCTTTATTCAGGCGCAAATTCAGCGCGCTTAATTGGTAGGCATAGTCGCTGGGCATTTCCACGAACGATAATTTTTGATCCTGCTGTAAAATAACGTATCTCATCACGGCCATTTCGGGTAATCTCCTTTGTCTTTAATTCCTACTTGACAGTGTAGCGTAATGAGAAGTTAAAATTCAAGTACATCCGGAAGGAGGAAAGCGGGTTTATGAACGACAAACAGCTCCAGGCATGGGTAGAAGATATTTCGCTCCGAAGCTTCGGGATCCCGTTTCGCCACAAGGCCACGTTCAACAAGCGTCTGCGGACGACGGGGGGACGTTATTTTTTGAAAAACCATCATATTGAAATGAACCCCGCCCAGCTTGAGGCATTCGGAACCGAGGAAATGGAAAAAATCATCAAACATGAGCTTTGCCACTACCATCTCCATTTGTCCGGCAGGGGGTACCGGCACCGGGACCCGGAATTCAAAGCTTTGTTGAAAAAAGTAGGCGGCAGTCGCTATTGCCAATCGCTGCCCGGCCAAGCGAAACGCAAGGTCCAACCGTACCGGTATAAACTGTTATGCTCCGGCTGCGGAATGGAATATTTGCGTAAACGGCGGGTGGATCCGGAACGTTATCTGTGCGGCCGATGCAGAGGAAAGCTGATCCTCAAAACGCTCTAATTCATGGTATAATGGATAGGATTATTTTTTAGAGGAGTGATAAGCATGGCCAAATCGCAGGCAAAAAAAATGCGGGACAAACTCGTCCGCGAAGGCAAACGGAACCCGGAACTGAGCCGAAGCCCATTCGCCTTTTCGGATATGAGGACGAGAAAAACGAAAAGTAAACAAGAGCTGCTGAACAGCGGCGAAAGGAAGAACCGGATTTCCTATTACGGAGAGGACGGTTCTTTTTTGTTGGCGGCGGAATGATCAGGGCCCTGTTGTTTTGCCATGGTGAAGAAGATGTCGTACTTATCTCTCGAATTCGATCCGTCGTCGCGTTTTCGGCTATCGCAAAAATCACTGATCAGCGCGATCAATTGGTCAGCTTCTTCCTTGGTGAGATAAACGGTTTGACTCGTCAAGGTTCCTTCCGGCTTCGGTCCGTTGTTGGCCGCAAGAAAACGTTTCTTGCTATCCTCGAACAAATTGTGCAGCAGCATCTGCGTTTCGGACATGACCACCTGCTGAACGGCTTCGTCAAACCCGCTCTTCTTAATCGTGATTTGACCTTCAAACGGCGTGTAATATTTGGCGGTGATTCCGTTGACCAGCTTGGTACTCGTCAATGTGACCAGTCCGATGCTCTCCAGTTTTTTAACATGATAATGCACTTTGGCGGGCACTTCGCCCAGCAAATCGGCAATTTCCTTCACCGTGGCCGGACGGCCGAGTTTTTGGAATTCATTCATAATCTGAATCCGGTACGGATCCGAATAAATCCGGATTTCTTCCAGCGTCTTCAATTCTTTTTTCATCTTAGCCCCCGGTTTTGAGAACAGGATTACGTTTCATGATGATCTCTAACCAGTATACCGCATGCCGGATAGGCTACAAAGTGTCAAAATGCCGGCTTTACAGTTGTCTGAAGCTGCGATGCTTTAATAGCAGCATGCCCGGAATAATCAACAGCAGGCCGAAAAGAAGATACAGGCTCTGCACCGGCATCCATTCTCCCAGGATTCCCGCAAGCATGCTGCCGAGCGGAATGGCACAGGTACATACCATCCCGTAAAGCGCTCCGACTCTTCCCAGCAGTTCTTTGGGGACGGTTTCCATAAAGTACGTGGTGGCCGGGGTACTCGTCAAAGAAACGGCAACGCCCATGCCGAAGCTGAATAGCCCTGCCGGAAAAAGAGGAGGAATAGGGAGATATGGGGGCAGGTAAAGTAGCGCGTAACATGTACCGAGCAGGAGGAATCCTGTAACGATAAGACTGCTCTTTTTCCGGGTCCCACCTTTTCGCGAAAGCCACAGCCCTCCGGCAACCATACCGCAAATGAGCGTAATGCCAAGCAAGCTTAACCCCGCCGGTCCGGCTTTCAAAAGCTCGTCGACATACACCGGATTGAGCACATTATAAGGAGAGAGGCATAAATTTACGAACGCGGCGGCCAGGACGATGGTGAGGATCAGCTTGTTGGAAAAAATAAAGGTAAAGCCGACTTTTATTTCGTTCCATATCGTGGAGCTTTCGTCGGCATCCTTTCCAGGGGTATCGGATTTTGAATTGTCGCCAATGCGCTGGATGAATAAAGCTGCGGCAAAGAAGGTCAAGCCGTCGATCAGGATGGCGCCGGAAATTCCGGCGAGAGCAATGATGCTTCCGGCTGCAGCCAAACCGGCGAGCTCGGCGATTCGGGAAAACGAGGTGCTGATGGAGTTGCCTTGCATCAATTGTTCTTTGGGAAGAAGCCGGGGAACCAGGGCGATTTCGGCAGGAGACGAAAAGCATTCCAAGGTGGAGATGATAAAAGCAATGACATATAAATGCCAAGGCTTCAATATCGACAGGCCGTATAGGGCGGCGGTTAAAACGACCATCAAGCCCCTGCCCAGGTTGGTCAACAAAATGACGCGGCGTTTGGACCACCGGTCTACCAAGGCCCCGGTAAAAAAGCTGAACAGCAGGCTGGGTATGAAATTTAACGCAAATAGTGATCCCATCATGATTTTGGAGCCGGTCAGCATATAAACCATCCAGCTGTACGCGATCGAATCGATGGAATCGCCGAATCGGGAAATGATTCTCGCTGCAAGGAGATACATGAAGGATTTGTGTTCGGTCAAACCCGCCAGACTTATTCTTTTGCTCAGGGCTTCTGCACGCATGGGCAAATTCTCCTTTGGATAAAAATTATTGTTAAAATAATTTTAACGTTAAATATATTTTAACGACTTTCCCTTTGAATGCAATACCTCAAAATGGATTTTTTTTTGATTCCCCATGGGAAAATGAGATCGCAATTTCGATCGTCTTTTGTTGACTTTATCAAGTAAACGTGCTAAATTTATTCTTACCTGATTGTTCCCTGATAGCTCAGTCGGTAGAGCACTCGACTGTTAATCGAGTTGTCACAGGTTCGAGTCCTGTTCGGGGAGCCATTTTCTTGGAGAGATACCCAAGTGGCTATAAGGGGACCCTCTGCTAAGGGGTTAGACTGCGTAAGCGGTGCGAGGGTTCGAATCCCTCTCTCTCCGTTGAAATACTTCGTAAAAAGAGCCTTCCGGTTTTCCGGGAGGCTCTTTTTTTTGCGAAAGAGGTAGGATCACCCGTAGGGAGGGTTCGTCCCGTACTCCACTCTCTCCATTGGCAATTACATCGTCAAAGGACCAAGAACCTCCCGGTGAATCCGGAGGATTCTTTTTGCGAAAAATAACGACCCAAAACGGCCTTATTGCACCACATTCCATCGCTATCCCTGAAATAGAGGACAAAAAAGGCCTTATATTGGCTCATGGGGGTGCTGAGCACAGTATTTTTTGGCTTTTTTCAAAAATAAGAACCAAAAACGGCCTTATTTCATGACAATTCATCGTTTTCCCTGAAATAGGGGACAAAAAGGGCCTTATATTAGCTCATGGGGGTGCTAAGCACAACTGATGGCCCGCGAACCCACACTCTCACCGCACTCTCCCCACGTCCCGCTCGCTCCCGCTGCTCGCTGCACGCTGCACGCTCCCGCTGCCCGCTCCCGCAGCACGCTCCCGCAGCACGCTCCCGCAGCACGCTCCCGCTGCCCGCTCCCGCTCGACGCTGCACGCACCCGCTCCACGCTCCACGCTCCAGCTACCCGCTCCCCGCGAGTTAACACTGTCCGAACAGTTCCCTGCTAGACTTGTAGACAACTCTCATAAGGCAGGTGGGACAAGTGGGAAACTATCCTATCATCGCTTCGGTAACGAAGGAAGAACAATTTGTTCAGGTGCTTCAGAGCAACGTGAGCCGGGTGAATCTGATGATCGGCCATATCGGCAATATTGAAGAATATATCTACCGTCTCCATGAGGCGGATAAACAGGTTTATGCGCATATTGAGATGATCGGCGGGCTGGGCAGGGACAGTCACTCGATCGCTTATTTATGCGACAAATTCAAGGCGGACGGCATCGTGACGACCAAGTCCGGCGCGGTTACGGCCGCACGGCAGGCCGGAATCAAAAGCATTCAACGTATTTTTGCGATCGACACCGCCGCGATCAACACGGCTGTACGCATGATCAACGCTACCAAGCCCGACGAGGTCGAGCTTATGCCTGGCTTGATGCCGCGCGTGACCCGGGAATTGAAAGAGATGATCAAACAGCCTTTGATCGTTGGAGGCTTAATTCGCCATGAGCATGAAATCGCCGAGGCGCTGGCCAGCGGGGCGGACTATATATCGAGCGGGGATCCGCGGATATGGGATTATGCGGAGCCGAAAATTTACACAAATATAACATCAGGTTGATGCTGCGCTTATGATGTAAATTTATACTTCTCTTGTAGCAAAGTTACTGAAATATCGGGTTGAGACCAGGAGAAAACCCTTGTTCTGTAACGATGATACGGTTTAGGCCATTGCCATGACATGGTCGGTTTCCGTATCTCGTTATTCGAGCAAGGGTTATTTTGTTTGAAAGGAGCAGCAGGTTGAGACAAATGCATCAAACCTCGATAAGTGAGTTTTCCGGGTATCTGTTTGATCTCGACGGCACCATTTATGTCGGGAACCGGATTTTGAAAGGTGCCGACACGACGATTCGAACCCTTCGGGAACAAGGGAAAGCCGTTATGTTCGCCACGAACACGACACTGTACACAAGGGAGCAGGTAAGGGACAAGCTGGCCGGTTTTGGCATCGCATGTTCGGCGGACGAGGTGATTACCGCCTTAACGGTTGCCTGCATGTACTTCCGGGATCAGGCTCCTAATGCCTGTATCTTCCCGCTTGGCGATCAAGCAATGTCCCACGAATTGATCCGCGGCGGATTGAATGTCACGGAACAGGCGGGGCAAGCCACCCATGTTCTTGTCGGACTGGATCGCAATTTTGACTTTGTCAAATTGACGGCGGCGGTGAACGCGGTAAGAAACGGAGCGCTCTTGGTGGCCGCCAATCCGGATCCGTATTGCCCGATGGAGGATGGCGTGATCCCCGACACCTGGGCCCTCATCCGGGCCATTGAAACGGCAAGCGGCCGGAAAACCGACGTAATGGTCGGTAAGCCGTCGGTCTATTACGCTTCCTATGCCCTGCAAAAGCTCGGGGCTCGTCCGGAACAATGCTTGATGGTTGGCGATAAGCTCGAGACGGACATATCTCTCGGGCACCGTATCGGCATGGCTACGGCATTGGTGCTTACGGGAGTGGATTCCGAGGAATCCGTCGGGCAAACCGGCATCAGGCCGGATTTTATCCTGCCTTCCGTCAGCGCGATTTTTGAGCAGTTTCGTCTGGAAACGATCTGAAAGGATAGGATACGTCCAATTGAACGGTTATGGCAATAACCTTCGCGATCTTGCGAAGGAAGAAATAAATGAACCCAAATCATAAGGAGGAACCATCGAAAATGAAAAAAATCAGTCTGCTCATTATTTCACTTATGCTCGTTCTTACGGCCTGCGGCAGCGGCGGAAACCAGGGAGCAAACGGGAAAGGGAACAGCGTGGCTTCGGCGGAGCAAGGCAACCAAGGCAACCAAGGAGCGGAGACCCAGAATAACAAAAATACCGAGAACGACAAACCGGTAGAGCTCAGCTTCTATTTTCCGGTAGCGGTCGGAGGACCGATTACAAGCTTTGTGGACAAGCTGGTCGCCGATTTTCAACAGGAGAACCCGTCGATTGCCGTTAAGCCGGTGTATGCGGGCAGTTATCAGGATACGATGACCAAAGTCGTCACGGCCGTAAAGGGCGGAAACTCGCCGGATCTTGCCGTCCTTTTGTCGACGGAATTGTACAGCCTGTTGGAGATGAATGCGCTCGAAGAGCTGACCCCGCGGTTTTCGCAGGAGTATTTTAACGGATTCTATGAAGCGTTCATGAGCAACACCAAATCCGGGGACCAGGTATGGAGCGTCCCTTTCCAGCGGAGCACCATCGTTCTGTATTACAACAAGGATCTGTTTAAAAACGCGGGTCTAGATCCGGAAAAAGCGCCGGCCGACTGGAACGAGCTGAGAGAGTTCGCAGGCAAGCTGACGGTGAAGGATAGTTCGGGCAATGTGAACCAGTGGGGCTTGGAAATCCCGAGTACCGGTTATCAATACTGGATGCTTCAGGCGCTGTCCCTGCAATCGGGAACGAACATCGTGAACAACAACGGTACGGAAGTTTATTTCAACAAACCGGAAGTGAAAGAAGCGCTGCAATTTTACACCGACCTGGGGCGCAAGGATAAAGTGATGCCTGAAGGCGTATTGGAGTGGGCAACGGTACCGTCCGATTTTATCAGCGGCAAAACGGCGATGATGTTCCATACGACGGGGAATTTGTCCAAGGTCAAATCCGACGCGAAATTCGATTTCGGCGTAGCCTATCTCCCGGCCAACAAAAATTACGGTTCCCCGACGGGCGGCGGCAATTTGTACGTGTTTAAGGACATTCCCGAAGAACGGAAGGCGGCTGCCGTCAAATTCATCGAGTTCCTGACCGAGCCAGAGCGCGTGGCTCAATGGTCCATTGACACAGGATACGTAGGCACAACGAAAGCGGCTTATGAAACGGATTTGCTGAAAGACTATGTGGCCGGCTTCCCGCAGGCTGCCGTGGCCCGCGACCAGATGCAATATGCATCCAGCGAATTGTCCACGTATCAGAACGGACAGGTGACAAAGCTGTTTAACGACAATATCCAGTCCGCCTTGCTCGGCGAAATGACGCCCGAAGAAGCTTTGGAAAAATCGCAGCAGCAAGCCGACGAGATTTTGAAGAAGTATCGTAAATAAGTGACGATCCGAGGGGGAGATTCCTCCCCCGACGATGGTCAGGGAAAGAAGTGAGTGGTAAGTGACACGCAATTGGCCGCGGTTTTTTCGCGGATATCGCTTAAAGGACAACATTCTGGCTTATGCCTTGCTTTTTCCGTCGCTCGTATTTCTGGCCGTCTTTACCTTCTATCCGATGATCAAAGTGCTGGATTGGAGCTTTTACGAAACCGTGATGAACGTCAGGCATTTCGTGGGCTTCGAGCTTTACGGGCAGGTCGTTCGGGACGAAGTGTTCTTAAAGGTCCTTCGCAACAATATTCTGCTTGCGCTTGTGACTGTCCCCGCCAGCATCCTGCTTGCGCTGTATATGGCGGTTTGGGTCAACGGAAAGCTGCGGGGAAGAAGCCTGATTCGTGCGGCATTCTTTTATCCGACGCTGATCCCGATGATCGCCATCGCGAATATTTGGCTGTTTATTTACACGCCGGATTACGGGCTTTTGGATAAATTCCTCGGGCTGTTCGGCGTCCCGGGGCCAGGCTGGCTGGGCGATCCGGGGTGGGTGTTGATCTCCATGATGGTGATGCTGATCTGGAAGGAGTCCGGGTATTTCATGATATTCTTTCTGGCCGGACTCCAGGCACTGCCCAAGGAGGTGTACCAGGCCGCCGAGATCGATGGAGCCGGTCCGCTTCGCAAGTTCAGAACAATCACGTTTCCGCTCCTGATGCCGACAACCCTGTTCGTACTGGTCATTGCGACCACCAATTCCTTCAAGCTGGTGGACCATCTGTACATCATGACCAAGGGCGGCCCGAACAATGCGAGTAACCTGCTGCTATATCATATTTACGAAACGGCGTTCAGCTTTTGGGATATGGGAAAAGCGTCCGTGTTGACCGTGATTCTGCTCGCCATCCTGCTAATCGTATCGATTTTTTATTACGGTTTTCTGGACAAGCGGATTCATTACTGAGGGAGGATACTTTCCATGCATCGCTTTTTAAACCATATCTTCATATCCCTGCTGGCGCTGGTGTTTGCCGTGCCATTGATCTGGGCGGCCGTAACCTCGATTACACCGGCGGATGAAATGCTGACCCGGTCCAATCCGTTTGCCGTCACCGAACCGACCTTCGGCAATTATGTCGAGGCGTGGAGGACGATTCCGTTCCCGGTCTACTATTGGAACACGATTCTGATCGTCACGGGGGTGCTGGCCGTCCAGCTGCTTACCGTTACGCTTGCGTCTTATGCTTTCGCCAGGCTGCGTTTTATCGGCCAAGGACTCATCTTTGTGCTGTTCCTGGTCCAAATCATGATTCCGCCGGACATTTTGATTTTTCCGAACTATACGGTCATGAAAGAGCTTCATCTTATCGATACGAAGTGGGCGATTATGATTCCGTACTGGGCCTCCTCCTTCGGGGTGTTTTTATTGAGGCAGACCTTCAAGCAAATTCCTTATGAGCTGGATGAAGCCTCGAGGGTCGACGGATGCAGGTGGTGGCGGACGCTGTGGCATATCTATCTGCCGTCGGCCCGCCCGACTTATATCGCTTTCGCGTTGATCTCCATCAGCACGCATTGGAGTAATTTTATGTGGCCGCTCATTGTGACGGATTCCGTCCAAAACCGCCCGCTGACCGTCGGGATCGCCATCTTTGCCCAATCTTTCGAGACGGGTGCGCAATGGGGAACGGTTACCGCGGCAACCATCATGGTCATTTCACCTTTGTTGATCGCGTTCTTCTTTTTCCAAAGACAATTTGTGGAGAGCTTCATGCACGCCGGATTGAAGTAGTCAGGAAATCATGAAGAAGAGGGGAAAATCAAAGTGCGAAAATCCAAAAGGCAAATGAGTGTTTTCTTGCTCCTGGTTTTGATCGGTAATATAGTTTTGTCTCTTGTCCAGTCTCCTTCTCTCGCGAGTGCGGACGAATCGGGGAGAAAACGGCTCGACGTCCGCAAAACACTAACCGCGCCGGTAATCGACGGCGCCTTCGACGAGTCATTCTGGTCCCTGTCCGAAACACTGGACGTTCCGTTGGGCGACGGGCTGGTCTCTCCGGCCAGGCTGGGTCTCCTGTGGGACAACCAGTACTTGTATGTCGGGATGGAGTTAAAGGACGACCGGCTGATTTCGGAAGCTCCCGGGTATTGGTTTCAACAGGATAGCGTCAGCCTGTTTTTCGATCCTACGCTGCACGGCTCCGCCCCTTTCCTAAGCGGCGATATGCAGGCCGGATTTGTTTATAAGCCGGATTCGGCAACTCCCGATTTTCACTTTGGTGCGGCGCTCGATAATCATCGCGATAAGGATGAAAAGCAAATCCTGCGCGCCATTCGGACCACGGGCGAAGGCTGGTCGCTGGAAGTAGCCGTTCCTTGGAGCATGCTTGGCATGAGCCCGGTTCAGCAAAAACGGCTCGGCTTCGAGGCGACCGCGACCGACCGCTACGGGGAGGATGCTGCGCAAGAGCGCACCAATGCCTGGAGCGCTTATGGATCCAGCTCCTTCTGGAACGACACGAGCGGTTACGGTGTCCTGGAGCTGGTGGATGATAATCCGGTGTCCGGCATCGTGAATCCGTTGCTGCTGGAGGAGGACTTCGATTCGTACGGAACGGGTGAAATCCCTTATGGATGGATTTCGGACGTTCAGGCGGGAAGTCCCGCTTTCTCGGTCACGGAGGATACGTACGGAAACAAGAGCATGACGTTCGACGGAACGGCTTCCGGCCAACAGGCAAGAATCACCGCGCCTGTGCAGTGGGACAATTACACGATCGAGGCGGACGTCCGTTTTGACCGTGTCCTGAACCCGGCGCGCTGGGCTGCGCTGATGTTCAGAGGAGCCGCGGACGGCAAAGCGCCTTACAATCAAATGGCCGTACGTCAGAACGGCACTTACGAAGTCGCCTACCGCAAACCGGACAACGCTTGGTCGGTCATTGCCAGCGGTTCTTCGGACGCTTTGGAAGTTAAGCAGGATTACAGCTTCAAGGTCAGGGTGTTCGGCAACAATGTCAAGGAGTACATCAAAGCCAAGGATGAGGCCGAATACAAGCTTTTGCTGGATCAAAACTTTGCCTCGGGTCTGCTTGACCGTGGGAAAATCGGATTTCAGGCCGACCAAAGCACGGTATCGTTCGACAATCTGAAAGTGACGAGAATTACGATAGACGATCTCCGCCTGACGCTTCCGGGTAACGTCGAAGCTTTATCGGGCCCGCTGTCGGTCACGGGGAGCGTTTATTTTTCGGATGGAGTAACCGATCCGATCGTACCCGAGCAACTCCGGTTTTTCTCCTCCGACGAAAGCATTCTTAAGATCAGCGATGGCAAAATCTATCCCCTGAAGGAAGGTTCGGCCGTTGTAACGGCGATTTATGCCAATGCCGAATGGTCGCAGGAAGTGACCGTGCAGCCGAGCGCCAACGGAGTTAAGGTGAATTCCTTGCGCCATGAGCCGGGTTACGTGTTGGCCGAGACGGACAAGGGGATACCCTTGTCAGAGCTAACGTTTTCGGCTGATTTCAATGATTTTACGTCAGGCACACTAACCGGTACCGATGTGGAATGGTCCTCTCTCGACCAGGCGGTTTTGTTTAAGGACGATAAACTGACCGCTCAACGGAAAGGGGTCCATCCGGTGACCGCTCAAAAGGACGGTGCTTCCGTTTCGCTTCTGATCGTGACTAAAGAGGGAGTGGATGCGGAATACGTTCTCTATGAAAATGATTTCGAGCAGGAAGCCGAAGGTAAGCTTCCGGACGGCTGGACCAGAGTGGAAGGCAAGACGGACGGGAAGGCCGCAGTCAAAGACGGCGCATTCGTTATGGACGCAAGCAACTCGCCGGACAATCCGACGCGCGTCTTGTTGCCGGATTACTTGCAGCTGTTCGGGAATTACGAAATCGAGGCCGATGTGACCCATCTTGCGGCAAATGAACCTACCCGCTGGCACTCCATCATGTACCGCATCCAAAACAACGCAAGCGGCGGTTATCCTTACTACCAAATGGCCGTCCGCCAAAATGCCACGGCCGTCAACGGGGTCGAATTTGCCGAACGTACGCCGGAAAACGCATGGAACGTGATCAGCAAAGGGGCTTTCCAAGAAACGATCGGAGCCGATAAAATGTACCGTTACAAGATTGCCGTTTATGACGACCGGGTGATGCAGTCGATCGACGGGCAGCTCGTCGTGAATACCGATCAAGCGGGCGCTTATCTCAAGGGCGGGATCGGCTTGCAAGCGAACGGCAGCATCATGAAGGTGGACAATCTTCGGGTAACGCTTCGGCAAACCGAGCTTCCCCCGCTCCCGGAAGCGAGCTTTGTGAACGTCGCGAAGGCGGACACTTCGATCGCCCTGGCGCCATCCGTCATAGCGGAACTGGTAAACAAGGAACAGTTGGACGGCTATAAGGGTGGGCAACCGCCGGCTACGCTGATCATCCATGTCGACAAAGACATGCAGGTAACCGCTCCGGGCGGAAAAAAAGGGATGATGAGCCTGCAGGACGTACTCGAAGCCATCGGTTCCAGCATCATGCCGGCTTTCTATGTAAAAGATGCGGAGACGGTGAGCCGTTTGACGACTCAACTGAAAAGCCTCGGCCTGGAGGATGCCTTTATCGTTTCCGACCGGCCGGAACTGGTCGATCAGGCCCGGAAAGCCTATCCGATGCTGCGGGGCATCGTGGATTTCAGCGGCGCGAAGGTGAGATCGAACGAGGATTTGATGGAGATTCGCAAACAGGCGACCCGGAGCCAGGCAAAGATCGTGATACTTTCTCAAGAAGCGGCTTCCAAGGAAAACGCAGCCTATCTCCAGCAAAGGACCGTCGTCGTTTGGAGCAAGGAGGCCAAGGCGAAGGACGAGCAGGAGAGATACGTTAATTTGCACCGCATGATTACGGCCGGAGTGAACGGGATGATCACCGAATCGGCGGGCGAAGCGTACCGGGCTTTGAAGGTGTATTCCGGACATACGACGCTGATTCGAAAGCCGTATATGATCGGCCATAGAGGCATGCCGTCGGTTGCCCCGGAAAATACGATCATCAGCAATAAACTGGCGCTCGACGCGGGAGCCGATTTTATCGAAAATGATATATTCCTTTCCAAAGACGGCCATTTGGTCATCATTCACGACAGTGTCGTGGATACGACAACCTATGGAACCGGACGGGTCGAAAATATGACGCTGGAAGAATTGCGGAGCTTGAAGGTAAGGCAGGTGCCCGGGACGAATTATCCCGAAGCCCGTATCGCGACGCTGGAGGAACAGATCGATCTGGCCAGAGAGCGGGGCGCCATGGTCTATGCGGAGATCAAAACGAATAACCCGGCTGCGGTGGATGCGTTTGTGAGTCTCGTGAAACAGAAAAACGCCGAAGATTTGATCAATGTCATGTCTTTTGATACGAATCAATTGGACAGACTTAGCGCTCAGCTACCGGATATGCCGGTCGGTCTTTTGACCGGAGGATATGCCAATGAGAACCGGGTAAACGGGGCCCTACGCGAGACGCTCAAAGTCATGCAGCAGTATAACAGCACTCTGAATACAAGCTACGGCGGACTAGGCCCGAAATTTATGGATGCGGCCCATCAACGGGGGCTGATCATCTCCCCTTGGACTTATAACAATCATGCCGATTTTAAAAAGATTTTCATGCTCGGCGCTTTCGGGATTACGACGGATTACGCTTACTGGGCCAAAGATTGGGATATTACGATTGAACCGGAAATGAAGGAAGTCAGCTTGAAGGCCGGCGATAGCATCGAACTTTCCGCATTTGTGGAGAGCTACAGCCATAACCGGAAACAGATTTCCCCGGAGATCGTTCTTCTGGATGACCGCGGAATCGTCGCGGTGGATCAAACGGAAGAGGGCCGTATTCAGGCGCAGAAGGCCGGAACCGTTTACGCCTTGCTCCGGTATACCGCATCCATAGATACGGAAAATAGTTATGATCTTTATACCGAACCGGTTCGAATCAAGGTTACCGGAAACGGCGGCAATGCCGGTACCGGCGGAAACCAAGGGAACAACGGCAATGCAGTAAGTGACGGCGGATCCGGCAAGGGCGAGACCGACGGCAATAACGATAGCGGCAACCAGGCCAATGGGAATGATCCGCAAAGCGAAAAGCCTTCATCCAACCCGACTAAAACCTACCCGGATGTTGAGAGGCATTGGGCTTCCGAAGCGATGATGCGGTTGTCCGAGCGCGGAATCATGGAAGGCTATGGAGACGGAACCTTCAAACCGGACCGCATGATGACCAGAGCGGAGTTCATAACGGTCGTTTCCCGGCTGCTCGGTCTAAACGGAAAGGCGGCAAAATCCGTATATACCGACGTTGCGGAGGGGGCGTGGTACTCCCGGTACGTGAACGGCATGGTCGAAGCGGGAATCGTCAGCGGCTTTGAGGACGGCACCTTCAGACCCGAACAAAAAATGACGAGGGAACAAGTATGGGTCATCCTCTACCGCGCTTTTAAAAATAATTTGCCGCAGAAAGAGCAAAGCGAACGAATTTTTACCGATACAAACGAGATTTCCCCTTGGGCAAATGAAGCCATCTCGGCTTTGATTGCCTCCGGTGTTGTAAGCGGGTACCCCGACGGCACGCTGAAACCGAAGGAAACGATCACCCGCGCCGAAGCGGCGGCATTGCTGGCAAAACTTTTGAATGAATAGCAGCACAGGATACTCGGAATCACTCCTTCTGAAATTTTGGAGGGGTGATTTCTTTATTTTTTTGAAAAAAAGTGTTGCATGAATTTTCTGTCTTTGATATACTCAATCTTGTCGCCGCTTCTGAGCGGAATTAAATAAGGCCCGTTGGTCAAGGGGTTAAGACACCTCCCTTTCACGGAGGTAACAGGGGTTCGAATCCCCTACGGGTCACCATATTATGCGGTCGTGGTGGAATGGCAGACACGCTATCTTGAGGGGGTAGTGGGCGTACGCCCGTGGAGGTTCGAGTCCTCTCGACCGCATACGAATTTCGGAAGAGTTCCTGTATACATACAGGGGCTCTTTTTTGCATTTTACAATCTTTGAGAACATGAAATCAGATTGAGTTATGGACATGGGAAAAGAGGTATGCTATTTATATGATAATGATAACCATTATCAATAAAGGCGGAATGAACATTGCAATCTTCCAATATACAAACAACCTGGACTCTTCGGCTAAGGGACATAGAAATGTGGAGCGGAAAAGAACTGCCCGTGCAGCAGAGGTTGACGATGCACCCGGCCATGATCGTCCTGCTGGAAGGGGAGGCGGGCATCGAAAGAAATAACGAAAACATCCGGATGGGAAAAGGAGCGGTCTGCTTTTGCAAATCGGGCAGCACGTATGGCATTTACGGTAACGGGTCGTCCGGAGCAAGCGTAGCCGTGCTCTATTTTGATGTTTTTCAGGAGCCGGAACCAAACGGCAGCCGAAGTCTTGCCTCGGCCGAGCCGGACGGCTTGTTCCCGGAAGAAGCGGTGAGCACGGGGGATTCGGAAGCACGGCTCATCCTTCAGTGCTCGGCGATCCGTGAACAAATCCGTCATTCGGATGAGTTCAGACGCTGGAGGGCACAGATCGATTTTCAGGAGATGGTGTACGGGATCCTCACGGCCCATCGCCAAAACCGCAAAAATGATAAAACGCTGGCGCTGGAAGAAGTCAAAAAATACCTGGAGGAACATTACAACGAAGAAATATCCGTCGAACAACTGGCCGGCATGGTCGAGCTTAGTCCGAAGTATTTTGCTGAGGTATTCAAAAAAACGTACGGCTCTGGCGTCATGGAATACGTAGCCCGGATCCGTATGGACAGGGCAAAGCAGCTGATGCTCGGCTCCGACCTTTTGCTCAGAGAAGTTGCCCATTCGGTGGGATATAAGGACGAGTTTTATTTTAGCCGGAAGTTCAAAAAGGAAATCGGTCTATCTCCTTCGGAATACATGAAAACCCGCAAAAACAAAATCGCCGTATACGGCTCGACCTCCGTGCTCGGATACCTGCTTCCGCTTCAGGTCATACCGTATGCCGCGCCGCTCCATCCGAAGTGGTCCCGCGATTACTATCAAGCATTGGCCCCGGTCATGCCGGTGCATCTCAGCGCATTTCGTCAGAATCACAATAAGCGCGAAAATTTGGACAGGCTGGCCGAAGCGCAGCCCGAGCTGATTTTATGCGCATCCGGCGTCGAACCGTGGGAAATGGAGCGGCTGAAAGAAATCGCCCCGGTCTATGAGCTGCGCGACGAAAATATTGGCTGGGAGCTACAAATGGCGAAGCTGTCGGAAATGCTGGGCAAACAGGAGGAAATGAAGCGGTGGCTGGCGGAATACCGCCGGATGCAGACGAAAGTCCGCGAAGTCCTGGAGCAAAAACAATTGAAGAAACTCAAAATGCTGCCGCTTCGGCTTCATCTTCATCATCTCTGCGTTAATGAGGGGCGGGGCATCACGGAAATGCTTTTTGAGACGCTCGGATTTACGTCTTCTTCGTTGTTATCGTCCCAGCCTCCGGAGTCCGATGTTCCGCTTGGGCGTTTGGCTTCTTGCGATGCCGACCATTTGCTGCTGCTGATCCGCCAGGATACGGAGACGTTGGAGTACTGGAAGGCGCTTCAGTCTTCTCCCGAATGGCTTCGGCTGCCCGCGGTCCGCTCGGGGAACGTGCAGCTTTTGCCGTCTTACCCGTGGCGGGAATACTCTCCGGCGGCCAATTACCGGATGCTCGAGATGATTTATAATCACGTAACGGTTAAAAATCCATGAAAAATCCGTCGAAATTCCATGGCGTATAGAATGAAACTTCGTTTACTATATTTAATGATAATAATTATCATTATCAATATTGAAACGCGATGGAAGGGGCTACATAAAGACCATGAAACGAATGAAATGGATAGCGGGTCTGCTTTTGGTTTTTGCGGTTATGCTTTCTGCTTGCGGAGGAGAGAACAAAGCAACTTCCGGCAATGCGGCAGGCAACGGAACGACTCAATCCGCATCGGCGGAGTCCGGAAATGCCGCAACAACAGACGAAGGCGAGGCGGGAGAAGCAACAGGAACGAAAACCGTGAAATATTTGGATCAGGAATATACCGTGCCGACGAACACCGAGCGCATTGTAATTACCGGTGCAGTCGAAGCCATGGAAGATGCAATCGTGCTTGACGTTAAGCCGGTAGGCGCCATCTCGTTCGCCGGAAAATTCCCTGAACTGTTTGCACCGATTACGTCGGAAGCGACCTCGACCGGGGAAAAGACGGAACCGAATTTTGAAACGATTTTGTCGCTGAAACCGGATGTTATTCTGGGGAGCACCAAATTTAAACCTGAAGTCATGGAGCAGCTGAACAAAATCGCCACGACGATTCCTTACTCCCATATCTCCACCGATTGGGAAAGCAATTTGCGCCTCTTGGGCGAGTTGAGCGGCAAGCAGGATCAGGCCGAACAAGCGATCAGCCAATATAAAGCCGACCTGGAGAACGCAAAAGCAAAGCTAAGCGATACGGTCAAGGGCTCCAAAGCCGTCGCTATCCGTATTCGTGCGGGCGAATTGTACATTTATCCGGAAAAGGTGTTTTTTAATCCGGTGCTGTACGGGGATCTCGGACTTGGCGTGCCTGAGGAAGTGAAGGCGGCCAAAGCTCAGGAGCTGGTCTCCAAAGAGAAATTCGCGGAAATGAATCCTGACTATGTGTTCCTCCAATTCTCTCCGGATGAGAACAAAGATACGCCGAATGCGCTTGAAGAATTCCAGAACGATCCGATCGTTAAAAATATCTCCGCCGTCAAAAACGGCAAGCTGTTCGTCAACGTGGTCGATCCTTTGGCCCAAGGCGGAACGGCTTACAGCAAAATCGAGTTTATGAAAGCGGCTGTGGAAAACCTGAACCAATAGAACAGATTAAGGCGTGTTGCTGAAATGAGACACAACAAATTGCTGCCGGTGTGCATCCTTGTGATGGCTCCGGCAGCCGCTCTTTTGCTAATTATTTTTTCCATTCAATACGGTGCGAAGGATATTACCCCCGGCGTTGTCTGGAATGCCGTGTTTGCGTTTGACGAACAAAGCGTCGATCACCAGATCGTCATGACTTCAAGATTGCCCAGGGTCGTCGGCGCATTGTTGATCGGCGCGTTTCTTGCCGTTTCCGGCGCGCTCATGCAGGGCATAACAAGGAACTATCTGGCTTCCCCTTCCATTATGGGGGTGGCGGACGGTTCGGTGTTTGCCGTCACTTTGTTTATGGTGCTTGTGCCGACCGCGAATTCAAATCTCTACATTCTATGCTCCTTGCTCGGATCGGCGGTGGGGGCCGGGCTCGTATTCGGACTGGCCCGGGTGATTCCCCAGGGGTTGTCCCCCGTGCGTTTGGCCATTTTGGGTACTGTGATCGGCAGCTTTATGAGCGGTGCCTCGAGTGCGATTTCGACTTATTTTCAACTTTCGCAAAAAATCAGCTTTTGGTATAACGCCAGACTTCATCAATTGGACCCGGAGCTGATTAAGCTGAGCATTCTTTTCGCGATCGTCGGTTTGGCTTTGAGCCTGATCCTGGCCAAATCGGTCTCGGCGCTTTCGCTCGGGGAAGATACGGCCGCGGGCTTGGGGCTTCGGGTTTGGCTGGTAAAAGGCCTGGCCATGCTGGCTGTCGTCATTTTGACGGGGGTGTCCGTGGCGCTGGCCGGCAAAATCGTCTTCGTCGGTTTGATCATTCCCCATATCGCCAGGTTTTTGTCCGGTTCGGATTACCGGTGGATCGTCCCGGTTTCCGGGGTTCTCGGGGGCTTATTTCTCGCGGCCAGCGATATCATCGCCCGCTTTCTCAATTATCCGTTCGAGACCCCGGTCGGCGTCGTGACGGCTTTGTTCGGCGTTCCGTTTTTCCTCTATCTGATCAAAACGAGGGGAGGGGAACAGCGTGCCTAGAGCTTCGTTCGGAAGAACGTCTGCCGTGCTGGTTGCCGCGGTGATTTTCGTATTTGTCGCGGTTTATTTGAGCCTGACCAACGGAACTTTTGACATCACTGTAAAGGATATCGTCAAAACGCTGCTGCGCATCGACCCCAAGCCGGATCATGATCTGGTCATCTTTGATTTTCGGCTTCCCCGGATCGTATTGGGAGCACTTGTCGGATTTGCGCTGGGGGTGGCGGGATCGGTCATTCAAGGGGTTACGCGAAACGGATTGGCCGATCCGGGGATTCTCGGCATCAATGCCGGTGCGGGAATGTCCGTGGTTCTGTTTATGTTTCTGATCCAGGGGACGGTCAAGCTGACCGGCTGGCTTGGTGTCCTGACCATGCCGCTGTTCGGTCTCGCGGGCGGAATAGCGGCCACGGTTATCATTTATTTGTTTGCTAGGCATAACGGCAAGCTGGATCCTCAGCGCCTCATTCTGGTCGGGATCGCCATGGGATCGGGTTTCGGGGCGGTCACCTTGTACGTCTCTCTGAAAATGAATCCGCAGGACTATGAAATGGCCGCTGTCTGGCTATCCGGAAGCCTTCACAGCGCCAATTGGAAATATGTCGTTGCGGTTCTCCCATGGGTCATTGTGATTCCGGTGATCGTCTGGCTTCGCTCCCGTGTGCTGGATTTGATGCAAATGAGCGAGGATGGGGCCAAGGGTGTCGGCGTAGCGGTTGAACGGGAAAAAAACGTGCTGCTTTTGTGCAGCATCGGCCTTGTGAGTGCAAGCGTTGCCGTGTCGGGTTCCATCGGTTTCGTCGGCCTGCTCGCTCCCCATTTGGCAAGACAGCTGGTAGGCATACAGCATAAGCACATGATCCCTGTCAGCGGAGTCTTGGGTGTCGCGATCGTCGTGATGGCTGATTTTGTCGGTAAAACCGTATTTGCTCCCGCCGAGCTGGCCGTGGGCATCGTGGTTTCCCTGCTGGGAGTGCCTTATTTTGTCTATTTGTTGTTCCGGAGTAAAAAATAAAACAGTGGCAGCTTATGGAGGACAGAATGAAATTGTTTCATCGGATTATGATCGGTTCGAGGGAGGTGCAGGTATACCTTCCTCCTTCGTATGGGCATTCCCAAAATAGCTACCCGGTCGTGTATGTTCAAGACGGAGGATTCCTGTTCGAAGGATGTATCCGATATCTCGAGCATTTATTTTTGACGGGGGAGTTATGCGAATTGATTCTGGTCGGCATTGAGACCGGGAATCGAAATGATGAGTATACGCCCTGGCCCTCCGCCTCTTTGACCGGGAAGACCGGCGGCTTCGGGGGCAGCGGTAAAAAATACGTCGACGAGGTAGCCGATGCCATTAAGCCGTACATGGATCGTGAATACAGGACCCGCGCGGAAGCGGAGCATACGGCGATGGTCGGCGGTTCGCTCGGCGGGCTGATTTCCTGGTTTGCCGGGTATTGGAGGCCCGATGTCTTCGGAAACCTTGGAATCTTGTCGGCATCCTTTTGGTACGAGGGAGCGATGGAGTTCATTCGAGGCTCCGAAGGACTGAAAACGAACCTCAGGGTTTATATGTCTGTTGGCGGCCGCGAAGGGATTTATAAAGATAATGCCCAGAAGTATATGGTTGAAAATAACAAGGAAGTATTTGCATTCATGAAGGAGAAGGGGATGCCGGCGGAGCGGTTGACTTTTGTCCTCGATCCGGAAGCGACGCATGACGACATGTTCATGATGAGAAGATTCCCGGAAGCGCTGCAGCGGTTATTCGCTCAGCATATCGAAGTACCGGCCGTCATTACGGACTATGACCGCCGTTATGCGCTCCCCGGGACCGTCGTTTGGCGAATGACCGCAAGGAATACGGGACAAGAATACCGGATCATGCTGTCGATCCCTGATTCTCCGCCGCCCCGGGAAGGATATCCGGTCCTATACTCGCTGGACGCTAATGCATCCTTCGCGTCCCTGGCCGAGTCGATGCGGATGCAGGCTAGAGGCCCGCATGGAATTCCGCCGGCACTTATTGTCGGTATCGGCTATGATTCCCCGAATCCGATCGTGACCGAG
The DNA here is from genome assembly GCF_051307165.1 of Paenibacillus salivarius. Taxonomy (NCBI): domain Bacteria; kingdom Bacillati; phylum Bacillota; class Bacilli; order Caryophanales; family Paenibacillaceae; genus Paenibacillus; species Paenibacillus salivarius. The sequence continues at coordinate 4,336,732 of NZ_CP195592.1, read as the reverse complement.
GAGCGGTTCCGCGACTATACGGTATATGCGGCCGAAGACGAGCTGCCGCCCCGGCCCGGAGGGACGGCATGGCCGGAAAACGGAGGAGCGGACCGGTTTCTGGAGTTTATCGAAACCCAGCTGAAACCCGCCGTCGAACGGGAATATTTAGTGGATCGCTCTAAGCAGACGTTGTTCGGGCATTCGCTCGGCGGATTTTTGACATTATATGCATTGTTTTCGCAGCGCGGCCATTTCCAGCGTTTCGCGGCGGCCAGTCCATCCATCTGGTGGAAAAACGGCATGCTTTACAAACAATGGGATGAATTTAAGGATCGGGTAAGCGATCTGAACCCTGTACCGGAGCTATCCGTCACCGTCGGAACTGAGGAGAAGCCATCGATGGTTCACGATGCCAGGGAGCTTGTAAGCCGAATCCGGATGTCCGGTACGCCGTTGAAAGCAACACTGAAGGAAATAGAGGGGGAAGGACATGTTTCGCTCCTGCCTTCATTGATAAGCCCGCTGCTGCGGTTCGTCACGAAGTAATCCCGTAGATTTAATCGTCAATCAGATGGTTCAGCGCGTACGCAACTCCATGATCGTTGTTGTCGCGGGTCACGGCCGTGCTGAGCTGTTTGATTTCATCAACCGCATTCCCCATGGCGATTCGGCCCCCGGCAACGCGGAACATGGACAAGTCGTTATAACTGTCACCGATCACGACCGTGTCTTCCATCGGGATTCCGAAATGATTCGCCAAAAAACGAACGCCGAGCCCTTTGTCCGTTTCCTTCGAAATGATTTCCAGCGTATGCTCGGCCGAAGAGGTTGTATGGACGGACGGCAGACGGTCGAAATGTTCCTGAATCCGGTCCAGCTTGGTGCTGTTGAAAGTAAAAATGATCAATTTAAGGACGGAAGTTCCCCGCTGAATAATTTGGTCCGAATTCTCAATTTGTTCGACTCCGAACTGCACCGCTTTGAGGAGCGTGCTTTCCAGAAGCTGATCTCCGTCAATCTCCGGGTTTGCGCTCTTGAGGATATCCATTTCGGCCCGTAATTTGTCTTTGATGCTGAATTCCGTATAAATCGTCTCGGGGCAGTAAATTTCAAAATATACATCATGGTTCTTCAGGAAAGTGATAGCCTCGTCCGATACTTCCTTACGAATCGGCGTTTCGTGAAGAAGACGGCCGTTCTCGTCATAAATGGCCGCGCCGTTGGATGAAATAACGGGTAACTTCAATTCATCGCCGAGCAAATGACGGACGTCATGGTAGGCTCTCCCCGTACAAATCGAAACCCGATGTTTGCCCTGCTCAAGCACCCTGCGTATGGACGCGATCCCTTCCGAGCTTGGTTTACTTTCTTCGGTTAGCAGAGTGCCGTCCAAATCGATAGCAATCAATTTCATCATTCATATCCTCCTTGATGACCGTAAACATGAAATTCCATTCCTATTGTGTGTGGTCGGGGAAGACGGTATTCAAAAGCGTCGTTTTCGGCAGCAACAGGGTCAACATCCGCCGCCATGCTTATCGGGGGAATCCAATACGGAAGAGTATTTCGGGTACAATAGCCGGATACAATCCGGGCATATATCGTGAGTAAACTCCGCGCATGTATGCTGCCGCAAGTACTCCTCGATCGAGTTCCAGCGCTCTCCTTCATCTTTAATCTTCTTGCAGACCGCGCAGATCGGCAGAAGGCCGTGCAGTTCGCACCGATGCGAAGCGGCTTCCCTCAACCGTCTCTCGGATTCCTTATAAGACGTAATATCCGTGAAGAGCAGCATCATTCCGTAATTCGTCGGAGGGTCCTCTATCTTAAGAGGGGAGGCCTCCATTAAATACCAAAGATTTCCCTGATGCTCCAGGCAAAGCTCGACGGAGTAATATTCCGTGCTTCCGCTTAAAATGCTGGTTATTCCGTGTAGTATATTTTGACTTAAAGGGTGTTCCGATCCGGCTTCGTCCGTGAAATGAGAGATAATGTTTATTCCCGGCCGGTCCCAAAGGGGGGAGTAGCCATGCGAAAAGGCCATGCTGATCCAGGTGCGGTTTGTGAACAAAATGCATCCGTTCCGGTCTACAATAGCGAGTCCTTTAGGAAGAGAATCGGCGGCAACCTGCCACAGCGTAAATGTATCCGTCACTTTGTACGCTCCTATGGTCCGTGTAAAAGGGGACCGTTACTTGGATTTTTTAAAGAGGAGTGAAAATGAGTAGAGGCATGATGGGTCTATCAGGATGGAAAAATTATGATATAATGGGCGATGATAGCGTGGTCGACATGTAATTGATATCATTATACTCGCAAATACGTAATTTTACAATGTCATTAACGCAATTACGTAATTTGGCGCTTTTTGAAAGAAGGGCTGAATATATTGTCAACTATTTACGACAGAATTGAATGGCTGATCAAAACGAAGGGTTTGACGAAAAAAGATTTTTGCCTGGAACTCGGCATCAGTACGGGGAATCTGGGCGACTGGAAACGAGGGAAGTCCACGCCGAGCACCAATAAACTGATCGAAATCGCGGCATATTTTGATGTAAGTCTGGATTGGTTGTTAACCGGAAAGGAAAGACAGGCCGGCCAGGTCAACGAGAGAAAAGAGACGTACATGACGGAAATTGCGAAATGGGCGGAGTTGTATGCCGATTTGTCGTCGGAGGAAGCGGCATTTATTCAGGAATATCTCGATTTCGCCCGCTACCGCAAACGTAAGGATGAATCAGGGAATTAATACCACTTTACATTTCCCGAACACGAAGATATAATAAAAAATGTTCGTTTTACATGTTGCCGCGCGGTCGTGGTGGAATGGCAGACACGCTATCTTGAGGGGGTAGTGGGCGTACGCCCGTGGAGGTTCGAGTCCTCTCGACCGCATATTGTTTTACGTAAAAAGAGTTTTCCCAAAAGTCATGTTAGATGACGGAGGGGAGGCTCTTTTTTTTTGTTTAATAACGAAACGGTTAGCGAAAGCTACTTTTCTCGTACATGCGAAAGAAAGGCGTGTCCCATAATGAACTTCTCAACCGTTCACAGCTCAATTCTCCTCGAACTCTCCCCGGATCACCCGCATCGCCCACCTGATGTTTTACCCAGCCGGAACATTCTTCTGACATTCCCCGAATACAAGCCCTATAAAATTCAACTTAGTTAGAAAAATTGGGAGGGAACGCAAATGAATAAGTTCTGGAAGGGACTGGCGATCAGCGGTCTGGCATTGTCCGTCATCGCCGCAGGTCCTGCAGCCATCGCCAAGGAAGACGGAAATCCGCAGGGGCAAAAGAAATCGAAAAACTTGATCGTGTTGATCGGAGACGGCATGGGACCGGCGCAAATTTCCGCGGCAAGATATTACCAGCAGTTCGAAAAGGGAATCCAAAAGTTGAACCTCGATTCTTATTACGTGGGGCAAGCCACTACATACGCCGACCGCGGCGAGGATGGCGGGACCATCGTTTCCGGGATTGTGACGGATTCGGCCTCGGCGGGTACCGCTTTTGCGACCGGCCATAAAACCTACAACGCCGCCATCAGCGTATCCAACGAGGATGTTTCCAAGCCGTTCGCTTCCGTCATCGAAGCGGCCGAACTGAGCGGGAAATCCACCGGCCTGGTGACGACGGCTCGCATTACCCATGCGACTCCTGCCGTTTACGCGTCTCACGTGCGGAACCGCGACAATGAGAGCGCCATCGCATCGCAGTATCTGGACAGCGGAGTGGATGTTCTTTTCGGCGGAGGCAAACAGTTTTTCGTCACCAAAGACGAAAAGGGCAAACGCACCGACAAAAGCCTGCTTCCAGAGTTCGAAGCCAAAGGCTACAAGGTCGTAGAAAACGCAAAGGGCCTGGCGTCGTTGAGTTCCAAAGATTCCAAGGTTCTGGGGTTGTTCGGCAGCTCCCATGTGGCTTATGTGCCTGACAGAACCGAAGAAACACCGAGCCTTGCGGAAATGACTTCGAAGGCGCTGGAAATTTTGTCCGCGGACAAGAACGGATTTGCCATCATGATCGAAGGCGGACGTATCGACCATGCGGGACATGCGAACGACCTGCCGACCCTTGTTCAAGAGGCCCTGGATTTCGATGCCGCATTTAAGGTAGCGGTCGAATTCGCCAAGAAAGACGGAAACACCTCGGTCGTCGTCACCGCGGACCATGAAACGGGCGGCCTTTCGCTTTCCCGTGACAATATTTACGAGGTTAACATCGATTTGTGGGACAAACAAAAGCACTCTTCCGAATATTTGATCAACTCTTTGAACGAGGCCAAAACGATTGCCGACATCAAAAAAATCGTGGCCGAGAACAGCTGGATCACCGATCTGACGGATGAAGAGGCTCAGCTTATTTTGGATGGGGACGGTTCCTCCTATAAGCGCGAAGGCGGTTATAATGCCGTTATTTCCAAACGGTTGCTGATCGGCTGGTCGGGTCACGGACACTCCGCGGTAGACGTCGGGGTATGGGCCTACGGGCCGATTGCCGAGAAAGTGACGGGCCAGGTAGACAATACGCAGATCGCGCTTGCCGGCGCAGAGGTGCTCGGCGTCGATTTGACAAGCGCAACGGCTAATCTGCAATCCAAGCATTTGTACCCGAAATTCAAAATCAACCGGGATAAGGAAGTACTGTACCCGGCGAAATCCCTGTCCGAAGCGCTTGGCGGAACTTATCAGGAGAATGGCAATACCGCGACATTGAAAGGAAACGGCGGAACGATCACGGTCGATCTTGCCGCGGGCTCGGTGAAAGCGGACGGGAAGGCCGCTTCCTTTAAGGCAGATATCGATAACGGAACCTTGTACTTGCCGCTCTCCGCGTTCAACCAGCTGACCGGAAAAACGTTAAAATGGGATGCCTTGTCCGAACGGCTCCTGTTGAAATAATGGGAATAATCCTAAAGCGAAAACAGGAGATGAATGCTTCTCCTGTTTTCTTTTACGGATGAGGGGGAAAACAGATGCTGCAAATCAGAGGAGTGACCAAGCGCTTTTCCGTGGGGGGAAAAGAAATTCCGATTTTGAATATCCCGGAGTGGAGCGTAAAGCAGGGGGACAATATCGCGATCATCGGGCCGAGCGGTTCCGGAAAAAGCACGCTGCTTCACTTGATCAGCGGGTTGATGTCCCCGGATGCCGGCGAAATCCGCGTCGGCAAAAAAACGATTACGGCGATGAATGAAGCGGCCCGCGACCGGTATCGTGCGGAACGGATCGGATATATATTGCAGGACTTTCACCTGATCCCGTCCCTGACGGCAAGGCAGAACATTGAAATGGCGATGTCCCGAAAGGGAAGTGCCGCCGAACGGCGCGACAGAATCGACTTTTGGCTGAAGCGGGTCGGGCTGGAGGATCGCGGCAACCACAAGCCATGGGAGCTGTCCAGGGGACAGCAGCAACGGGTGGCGATCATTCGGGCGCTGATCCATGAACCCGAGCTTGTGCTGGCCGATGAGCCGACGGGCAGCCTGGATTGGGAGACGGCGGACGGGATCGCGGAATTGCTTTTGGAATTATGCGGGAGTTCCCGCCATACGCTGCTTGTCGTTACTCATGATCTCAAAATGGCTGAGCGGTTTCCGGATTGCATTCATATTCATGCCATTAACGAATTGAACCGTAAAACCTCTGCCGGGGAGGTGGCGATATGAGCCTGCCGCATTACTTACTGAGAAACCTGCTGCACCGCAAGTTTCTGTCTCTGCTGACCGTACTGTCCGTAGCCGCGACCGTTGCGTTTATCATCCTGCTTTCCTTGTCCAAGGCGGGGGTGGAGCAGGGGGCGGAAAAGGGATATGGACCGTTCGATATCGTAATCGGAGCCCAAGGCAGCGAATCCCAGCTGGTACTGAACACGTTTTACCATGTCGGCGCTCCGAACGGAAATATCCCGGGAGATACGTTGGAAACCGTACAAAACCATCCCGGGGTTGACCGCGCTTTTGCGCTGACGACCGGTGACCGATACGGAGAGTTTCCGATCGTGGGCGTGGACCCGGAATATTTTTTGATTCGCTACGGGGACCGGAAGATGACGGAAGGAAGCTTGTACGGGCGAACGGGTGAGGTCGTGATCGGGGCTTATGCGGCAAAAATGCTGGATTTGAAGATCGGCGATACATTTACCGGCTCCCACGGTTTAACGGAAGATCTCCATCTCGATGAGGAGGAGGAAGATGAGCATGACGCGCATCATAGTTTCGCCTATAAAGTTGCGGGAATTTTGCCCGGGCTGAACACGGCGGATGACCGCGCCATTTTTACGACGGTGGATTACGCGTGGGCCGTCCACGGGCAACCGGCAGATCAGGGCGAAATTACCGCCATTGTCGTAAAACCGTCCGGTTTGCAGGCGGGGCAGGAGCTTAGAAATTTGTTCCGGGAAGAAGGACGGGTGCTGGTGGCCTATTCATCCAAAGCGGTTGCCGATGTGGTCAACATGGTGGACAAAGGGACGGAGCTGCTGGGAGTGGTCACGATCTTATGTATCCTGCTCGCCGCGGTAACCGTTCTGTTGTCGATGGTCGCCGCCGCGGGAGAGCGGACAAAGGATGCGGGTTTGCTGAGGCTATTGGGGAAATCAAAAACGTATATTTTGACGGTGATGCTGGGGGAAGGGCTCGTATTAACGGGAGTCGGCGTAATACTGGGATTCCTGGCGGGTCATGCGGGAGGATATTTGCTTCAGGATACCTTGTTCCGATACGCGGGAATCCGCATCGATCCGTTTCTTGTTTCCGGTGATCATGCGCTGCTTGCTGCGGGAGCTCTTGCCATCGGCCTGGCGGCTTCCTTGCTGCCTGCTTTCCGATTATACCGGATGAACCCGCTAGCGTTGTTTAAAGGCTAAGGAGGTGCTTGAAGTGAACATCAAAAATGCGCTGCTTCCCGTTGCATTCGTTTTCGTATTGTTAATTGCGGGGTGCGGTCAGGACGGGGCGACCGGAAAGGCCGAAGCGGACATCGGGTCTTTTGCGGCGGCGGTATCCCCGGATGCAGCTATCGCGAGCGCGGCTTCGACCGAAAACGAGACGCCTGCTGCGGAAAACGTATCAACCGGCGGTACGCCGTCACAGAGCAGCACCGATAACTCGGAGGAAACCACGGAAGATAAGACTGAGGAATCCGTTCCTTCGACGGATGCCTCGGCATCGGAGCCTTCAGAAACTGCCGCGGCAGTCAAGAAAGCTGCAGCAGAACAGGAAAAGAAGCCGGCTCAAGAGAATACGGCGGAACAAAAAGAACAACCGGAGGAAGGGGCAAAGCCAAAGCAAGAAAAGCAGACGCAAAATGCGGATGCCAAGCCGAAGACGGATGCGGTTGCCGAAGGTAAAACGGAAACGAAGGCTGCAGCGGCGCCTGCCCAAAAAGCGGAAGCCTCTCCGAAAAAGGCGGCTACATCCGGCAATAAGGCAACCGCCAACGCCAAGTCCGGGCCGACCTCGATCGGTTGGGGAGAGTTTTTTGACGGGGATGATCAGACCACGCCTTCGGAACGGTTTTGGGACCTTAGCGGCTCCACCGTGACGATCAAGGGGTTCATGGGCGAGGTGCTTTCGTTTGACAAGAACTGGTTTCTGCTTATTCCCGAACCGGGAGCCGAATGCCCTTTTGACAACGGCGATGAGACATATTGGAACAAAATCATGATCGTGTTTGTTCCGGACGACGTGAAACTGAGGTATAAATCCGGAGCGATGGAAATTACCGGACGGCTTGATGTCGGAATCAAGATCGACGAGTCGGGGTACAAGACCATGTTCCGGTTATATGACGCCTCATTCAAGGAAATCAAGGAATAAAAAAACCGCGGGAGGCGTCTGTTCGGCAGAGCCCCCGCGGTTTTTTCGTCAATGGAATAGGGTTTGAACAAGCAGATATACGTTCAAAATCACGATAATGCCCGCAATCAGCCAGGCGAGAATATTGATCCATGGTTTATTGGCGAACTCGCCCATTTTGGCCTTGCTTGATGTGAATCTAACCAGCGGAATGACCGCGAACGGAAGCTGCAGCGAAAGGATGACCTGGCTAAAAATAAGCAGATCCTGGGTTCCCCTCTCACCGTAGATCGCAGTCACGATAACCGCAGGGATAATGGCGAGCAAGCGCGTAATCAATCGCCGCAACCAAGGGGCCAGCCTGATATTCACGAAGCCCTCCATAACGATTTGACCGGCGAGCGTGCCCGTCAAAGTGGAGTTTTGCCCCGAGGCCAGCAGCGCGACCGCAAACAAAACGCTGGCCAGCGTCGTGCCGACGATCGGCGTAAGCATATGATAGGCATCGCTGATATCGGCGATTTGGGTCAGGCCGGCCGAATGGAACGTCGCGGCGGACACGATCAGGATGGCTGAATTGATGAACAAAGCAAATGTGAGCGCGACGGTGGAATCCAGCGCGGCATATTTGATCGCTTGCCGTTTCCCGGCAGAGGTCTGTTCATATTGTCTGGTTTGCACGATCGACGAATGCAGATACAAGTTATGCGGCATGACGGTTGCGCCGATGATGCCGATGGCGATGTACAGCATTTCCGGATTTTTGACGATTTCGGCGCTCGGCACATAACCCGAGGCGATTTGGCCGAAGTCGGGCTTAGCCAGGATAAGATCGACGCCGAAACAAATCCCGATCGTCGCGATGAGGACGATGACAAAGATTTCAAGCGTCCTGAACCCTTTGTTTTGCAGCAACAGGATAAGCAAAACATCTACCGCCGTTATCATTACCCCGTATATGATCGGCAGGCCGAACAGCAGATTGAGCGCGATGGCGGCTCCGATGATCTCGGCCAAATCCGTTGCAGTGATAGCCAATTCGCAAAGCAGCCATAATCCGACGGCAACCGGTTTGGAGTAATGATCGCGGCATGCCTGAGCCAAGTCTTTACCGGTAACGATACCCAACTTGCCTGAAAGGGCTTGAAGCAAAACCGCCATGAGATTTGAAATTAAAATGACCGAAAGCAATGTATATCCGAAGCGGGATCCGCCTTCAATATCTGTAGCCCAGTTACCGGGATCCATGTAACCGACCGCTACCATATAGCCGGGTCCGGCAAATGCGAGAAATTTTCTGAACCAGGAACCGGCCGCAGGAATACGCATGCTGCGATGGGCTTCCGGCAGGGACGGCTGCGAGCCGTTCAACTTCCAGCCTCCTGAGATACCGGTTCCTTTTTTGTCATGAACTTCATTCATGGTATCTCACCCCTTTTTTTATTGTACTCCCTCAATAATTTTTGTCTAGGGAAACTTTTTGCAGCTATAAAATGATGACGCCGGGGCACAATATAATAGAAATGCCGGAGAAATTGACCGTGGAAGATTGCGCCAAGTTGACACGCCTAGAAAAATTAATTAATATGTCTAAGTACTAAAACTGTGTATTTAATCTGATGATACGGGTGATGACCATGTCTTACAGACCGAATGTAGAGAACGTGACCAAGGCCGGAAGCAACGACAAGGAAGGCTTATACGAATTCAATGTCAAGCTGGCCGACGGAACCGAATGCCGTGTATTTTACCATCGATTCCCTGAATGGCGTCTGACAAATATCAGCCGTTTACAGAAGACACCTTGCCCTGTTTGCCGCAAAGATTTCATCTGCAACTGCATGGAGAAATTTTCGGGCGAGATCCACCAGCAAATTGAAGAAGGACAGTGGATCGGCAAGGTTTTGGGCGAATAAGGACCCGGATTTCGGGGCACAGACGCGGGGGATCATACCCCGTGTTTTTTTTACCCTCAATTCCGGAGCGGATAACGGAGGCATAGCGGATGCGTGGAAATAAACATGATTCGGAAGCACATGCGGTTATCCTGTTTGACGGGGTCTGCCATCTATGCCAGGGTGCCGTAAAATTTATCATCAAAAGGGATCCGTCGGGCCGCTTTCGTTTTGCTTCCCAGCAATCCGATATCGGGCGCCGATTGCTCGCCGGAACGGAAGTCGATTCGGAAAGCATGGATACCATCGTACTGATCGATAAAAACGGAGAAGTGCATACGCGCTCTTCGGCGGCGATTCGGATCGCGGGAGGACTTAGATTCCCTTGGCCGCTCCTGACCGTCCTGCGATGGGTTCCAAGGCGTCTGCGGGACCGGATATATGACTTGGTCGCGGCCAACAGATATCGCTGGTTCGGCAAAGATGATGCTTGTATGGTCCCGACTCCGGAAATCCGCAAACGATTTTTATAGAAAACGGGACTTGTCTCGTATTTATATCTGTGTTATTCTATCTGTGAATTTAAGGAATTCGGGAACGGGAGCACCGTCCATAAACCGAGGAATCGGTTATTGGACGGTGCTTTTTTGTCGTTCCCGGACGTTGGGAGGGGTCGCCTTGTTACCGGTCAGAATCGTCTTGGCCGTGGAAGATGAGCAGTATATCGAGCCGTTTCTTCATTACGTTCGATGCAGCGAGTATGACCGGCGTTTGATGATTACGGCTTTTAGCCGGAAGGAGTCGTTTTTGCAATTTTTGAAGGAGTGCGGGGATTCTGTGGACGCCGTATTGGGGGAAGACTCCTTCCTGGAGTCCGCGGGGTTAAGGCAAGAAGGAAGGATTCGATTTATCAGGCTTGTCGACTCAGGAAAGAAAAATTCGAACGATCGCGAATTGGCGAAATATCAACCCCTCCACATGCTCTTATCTTCGCTGCTGGATCTGATCAGGGACAAGGGTCCGGAAAGAGAAGGAAGAGCTAGGGTGATCGGAATTACCTCGGCCGTGGGAGGGTTGGGGAAAACGACGGTTGCGATGAACCTTGCCAGACAGCTGTCGGCGGAAGGATACAAAGTATTTTATTTGAATTTGGAAGCGGTGCAGGCGGGGGATTCGGAGAGAGAGGAGTTGGCCCGCGGAGGAGGAAACCGCCCCGGTTTGGCAAGGCTGCTCTATGATCTGAAAGCGGCGGAAGACCGAAGGGAGGCGTTGAAAACCCCGGTCTCCTCCTATGCTTACCGCCATCCCTTTTTGCAAGGGGATACTTTTATGCCATTGGACAACCCGGATGAATTGCTTGAGCTTGGATCCGGAGATACCGCCGGTTTATTGGATTATATCGCCGGCAGCGGACTTTACGATCTGGTCATCGTGGATACGGATTCCTTTCCGAACGGTCGGACGGACGCAATCCTCGAAATGTCGGACAAACTGGTCTGGCTGCTGGCCGATGATTGGAGCGTCATGAGAAAAACCGGGGTTTGCCTGGATCATCTGGAGCGGTCTCGTCCGGCTTTATTTAACGCCATTATGGGAAAAGCGCTGTTTGCAGCCAGTCGGGTGACGGGAGAATTGACGGTTCCGCTGCCGAGAAAGGGGATGGTTGTAGAGGCCATGTTGTCTTTTATCCCTTCATGGAATCAAGGAACCCGTGGGGGAGTCATGCATTCTCCTGTGTACCAGCGTGATCTCATGAGGCTGTGCCTGGAATTGACCGACAGGAGGACGGAGCATGCAGGATGACATATTCATAACGCTGCGCGCGGAAATTCGTTCGGGTCTGGATGTAACCTCCTCGATGCAAGACCATCAGCTGATGGATTATATCGAGAGGCGGGTGCTTGATGAAGAACGGTTTTCGGGACTAACGGCATCTGAAAAACGCAAATGGGTCCGCCGGTTGTATGACTCGTTCCGCGGGTTGGATATTCTGCAGCCGCTCGTGGACGATGCCAGCATTAGCGAAATTATGATCAACGGCCATGAGGATATTTTTGTGGAGCAGGATGGTCAGGTGAAGCGTCTGCCCGTCAGGTTCGAATCCAAGGAGCGGCTTGAGGATATTATTCAAACCATTGTAGCCGGGGTGAACCGGGTGGTGAACGAAAGCTCGCCGATTGTGGATGCCAGGCTGCGGAACGGTTCGCGGGTCAATATCGTTCTTCCCCCGGTCGCTTTGAAAGGACCGACGATGACGATACGGAAATTCCCGGAACGCCCGATGACCATGGACGACCTTGTCGCCAAGGGTTCGCTGGATGGGGAGGTTGCGGACTGGCTGAAATGCCTGGTTCAAAGCAAATACAACATGTTTATCAGCGGCGGAACGGGTTCGGGGAAAACGACGTTCCTTAACGCGCTCTCCCAGTATATCCCTCCCGACGAGCGCGTCATTACGATTGAGGATTCCGCGGAGCTTCAAATCGTAACGGTGCCGAATCTCGTGTCGCTCGAAACAAGAAACGCCAACACCGAAGGAAAGGGAGAAATCACGGTGCGTGACCTGATCCGCTCTTCGCTGCGGATGAGGCCCAACCGGATTATCGTCGGGGAGGTCCGGGGCAGGGAGGCACTGGACATGCTCCAGGCGATGAATACCGGCCATGACGGTTCTCCATCATGGGTATTGTGGTATAGAAAAATGAGTTGGAATCAACACCACAATATACATGAAAGGAGTCCATCGTGGGTATTGTGGTAGTGAATTAATCATGGAGTCTTTAGTTGAACGAAATCTCTTGGATGTAAGCATCAAAAAACTTGTTTTTCACACCTTTAATTTTTCGTAAGTCGGTGTTTACTACAATCTTATCAAAGACAGTATGAATAATTTCTTTTTTCTCTTGATCATCGAAATACGCCCAGCCTTCTGCTAATCCAACCAGTTCCTCAATTCGAGGTATGCCAGAAAAAGCCTTTTGTTCTTGTGCAATCCGTTGGCGAATCTCCTTCTCACGCTTATCCTCTTCAGCCATTCTCTTACGGATTTCCTGCTTCCCAATCAAGCCTTCAACAAACATGTACTGCCACTTTTCCCTACGTTCAGCTACCTTTGAAAGCTCGCGTTTGGCGCTGTCGATTGCACTTTTCTTTTTTCCTTCATCAGCAAATATTTTCATAGCCTCTTCATTAAGTTTTTCCATATCTTCTTGAATTTGATTAATGTACTGGAACACCAAATGTTCGATGTGTGTCTGGCGAAAGATAGGGAGATCACACGTCTTACTGTGATGACGGTTAGAGCAAATATAGTATTGAGTACGGACAATCCCTTTGGTTGTTGTTCTTTTTGTTGTCAATCGTCCAAACATAGCTGCTCCACAACGACCACAACGTAAAACGCCACTAAACCAGTATTCACCAACTTTGCTGAATCCGCCTTGAGATTTCCGTTTCATGTATTTCTTGAGTTCTTCATACTCCTCTTGAGTAAAAATAGGTTCATGTGATCCTTTACCATATACGCACTTTACCCTCTCATCTCGTTTGCTGTTAACGTATGTACCAGCAGGGGTCTTTGAACCAATCCTAATGATACCTGCGTAATATGGGTTCTCTAATGTGTAGGCAACGGTAGCATCAGTCCACTCTCGCCCTCTTCGAAGCTTACCCGAGCGATTCATAATCATAGCCACAGATTTATAACCTTTACCACTCATATACAAATCTCTGACTTCACGAATCAGTGCAGCCTCTTCAGGAATGAGTTGCTCGTCCTGCGTGTATCCATAGGGCACTACGCCACCTGGACGTCGCCCCTCCGCAACCATTTGCTCGACTCCGAAGCGTACACGCTCTGAGATCGTCCCACGCTCCCACTCAGCCATTGCACCGACAAGGGTGATAAAGAACCTCCCCATTGCTGTCGTCGTCTCAAAAATCTCTGTAGCGCTCTTAAACTTCACGCCATAAAGATCAAATGTTTTAAGTAGGGAGTGTAGGTCGCCTACGGAACGAGTAAGGCGGTCGAGTTTGTAAACGAGAACAACATCAAACAGTTTCTTCTCCATATCTTCCAACATACGCTGCATATCTGGGCGTTTTAAGTCTTTTGCTGAATAGCCATCATCAACGTAAAAGTCGTGTATGACCCAATCCTGTGATTCTGCAAAGCTGATTAAACGACTACGTTGCCCCTCAATGCTAAAACCTTCTTCTGCTTGCATGTCTGTTGATACACGAATATAGATAGCAACACGCATTTATACATCGCTTCCTTAAGCATTAATGTTTTGTGCATTCCAGGCTTCCCATCTATTTTTGGCTAAGTCGAGTGGAACGACAAATTCTTCAGCAATCCAGCGAATACCTTCATCAAGGTAATTGATGTGTGCAATATCGTCATGATTGATCATGTGAAGGGGTACAAGCAGATACTCTGCGAAATGTGCTGCTTGTATTTCGTGGCGCTGGATATGTAAGTTCGATATTTCTAAGTGGGAGGCTACATGTAGAACATGATGACACAACTCATGGGCTACGGTCTGTCGCCATTCAGGCAGAGATAACTGATCGTTGATATATAAACCGCTCCATCCTATTTTTGTGGGATGGGCGATACAATGACTGCGGATTGAAGTTGGAAAGACTTCGGCTTTACAAGCATAAGCGATGGCTTCGATGTCGATTTCGTGTGGGTAGTGGATATTGAGATAATTCAAGAGTTTATTCACTTGCTGCTCTAAGTTTAAGTTCATGAAACATCGTCCTTTTTCTTGGTGATTATGGTGTTCTAAGCTTTGAAAACACGTTTAAACGGAACGTATGTTCTGTTTAAACTGTAAAAGAAAAGCCCTAAAGGGCTATAGAATTATTTATCTTTCAAATCCCAAGCGGATTCGTCAGTGTCTTTTTCTGTAGGAGGTACTTTCTTTTTCTTTTTGATTTCTTCATGCCAGTAGCGAATAATTTCTTCCTTTTCTTCGTTTGAAGCCTCTAAAAAACCATCGAAAAAAATTTGTTCAAGAAGTGGTGGCTTTGGAGAATTAGTGATTGAATTCTTCAAGACTTGTCCGGAAATAATGGGTGAATCAACAGAACGTACATCTGATTTTCCTACGAGATAATCGATAGACACATTAAAGACGTTTGATATTTTTATGAGGGTGTCCATGTCAGGAGTTCTATTTCCATTTTCATAACCTGAAATGGAAACTTTAGTTAGGTTCAGTTTTGCACCTAGCTCTTCTTGTGTCCACTTATGCTCTTTTCTAAGTTGCTTTAAACGATAGGGAAAAGACAATTTAATCACTCCAGAACAAGTTCAATTAACTTAATAATAAGTTAACGAGCGGCTAACTTCAATGTAGTTAACTAAATAGAAATTATTCATTGACAATTCACTAAACGCTAACATATACTGGGTATAGTTCACTAATGGTTTATTCAAGGAGGTGCTGCATAGTGCTCTTGACTTTAAAGCAAATAAGAAAAAATAATAATAAAACTTGTCAGGAAGTCGCTGATGCTGTAGGGATAAGTAAGGTTTACTACTGGCAAATCGAGAACGGTAAAAGGAAACTTTACTATGATCTTGCAGTAAAAATAGCAGCATTTTTTAATATGTATCCTGATGATATTTTTTTACCTCAAAAGTAAACTAAATGAAAACATAATTTCAAAAAAGTATTCTTTATAGAAACTTTGTTGGAGGCGATTATTAGAATGCAAATCTCAAAACCATATAACCCTGGTTTATCTGAAAAAGCTTGGAATAAGCTGCACAAAATGCTGGCAGCTTTAAATATCAAATACGCTGCTGAGATTCAAGCTAGCCGAAAAGCAAAGCAAGAAAAAGCTATGTAGTGAGTAAAACGATGAAGGAGGTACTCTGATGGGAGCTGCATTTGCAATACAGGTTATGACTGGTAAAGAGAACAATGTTAAAAAGCTGATGGAGTGGGCGTTTGCTCGAAATGAATCCGCTCAAAATTGGATCAAGGCAGTACATACATTTACAACAACTACTCGACGATTGCTCGGTCAGGGAAAGCTTGGAAAAGAGATTAAACGTGCTATTATGCCCGGTTATATTTTTATTGAAATGAATTACTCAGTCGATGAAAATAATTGCTCGGCGCATTTACCTGCCGATGTGTGGCATCTCATCAAGAGTATCCCCGGAGTAATAAAACAATTTACTGGCTCTGGACAAGTTATCGGAGCCGAAGAGTTTCAAAAGATGTTAGGGCTTGAGCCAGAGGAACAACAAGTTGAAGTTGCAGTGCCTATTCAAGAGCAAGAGGCACCTGGATCTACGGAAGAAAAGGTTCAAGTCGATGAAGTTGAGAAAAATATGAAGAATGCTCTGCATGAGGTCAATATGGCCAAGACTAAGGAAGAGCGCGTACAAGCACTAAAAGCTTTGGATGTTGCAATTTCAGCCATCCACAAACTCACAATGAGTGCGATACAACAGCTTGAAAAGGGGGCTGAAGAGCCGGTTGGAGTAGTGGCAAGGGAACTGAAAAGCATTCAGCAACATAAGAACCGAATGGCTGAAAGGGTACGAGCATTTGTAAGAAATAACAAAGAAATTGTGAGTTTTCCAAGAACCTTTTTGGACAAAATTATATACTCTGTTGATCTTCAAAGCAAATGGCTGCAATCACCGCGATCATTGATAACTTTATTGTTTAAATATCTTCGTGAGTCAGGTGTTAGCTGATGGAAGCACCATTACTAGAAACGAGCACAGGCCATGTGGTGTACTTCATCCATCCACGTAACGGTAGTTTGAGTGAGGAGGATACCTTTGGTGTAGCGCGTTGGCAGCCGGAAAACGGCGGTGAACCCTTTGCCATTAAAGGCAATCTTTACGGAGTAAACAAAGGGGAGCGGATTACTGTTCATGGTAAGTGGGAGACTCACCCCAAATATGGACTACAGTTTGCTGTAGATCACTGGGAGCGGCCTTTGCCTAAAACCAAGGACCAGATTATTTCCTTCCTCAGTTCTAAATTCGTCAAAGGGTGCGGAGTGAAAACTGCTGAATTGATCGTTCAAAAGCTCGGTGATCGAGCACTGGAACGAATTATGCATGAGGGTGCCGCTTGTCTAATGGGTATTAAGGGGATTGGCACGAAAAGTGCAGTGAAAATTGCAGATAGCATTAAAAGCAATTTTGAAATTCAGCAGATTATGATGACGCTGTTGCCCTACGGAATTTCTGCGGATACTGTAACGAAAATGTATAAGCAATGGGGGAACGAGTGCGTTGATATTGTGCGGCGCAACCCATATCGACTCACGGAGATTCATCTAATCGGGTTTCTTAAGGCTGATGAGATAGCTATGACAATAGGCATTAGTATGGACTCACCGTATCGCTTAAATGCAGCGTTACAGCATGTTCTTAACGAGACGTGCTATAAGGGTGGTCATTGCTTTGTCTTTGAACACGAACTAATTGATCGGACTAAAGAGCTTTTACGAGGCGTTTCAGAACAGGATATTGAAACAGAGCTTCAGTTAATGGCAGCTCACGAACAAGTAATATGGGAAGAAGATAAGATTTATCCGAAGCACCTGTATATCTATGAGAATAAACTTGCTCATAAGCTGGCTTGCATGGCAACCCGGAGTGGCGGAGCTATGCCTTCTATAGAAAATTCAATCAAACAGTATCAGATGAAGCATGGTATAGTTTTGGCTGATAAGCAACGTGAAGCCATTAGAGAAATGTTTCGTCAGCAGATTCTAATTGTTACAGGGAATCCAGGCACCGGCAAAACAACTGTGGTAAAGGCTATGATCGACATATATAAAAAGCACTATCCCGAAGCATCCATTGGGCTATGTGCGCCTACAGGCCGTGCAGCTCGTAAGCTTGGAGAACTGACGGGAATGAACTCTTCAACTATTCATATGATGCTTGGCTTCCGACCAGGAGCAGAACCAGAGTATGGGGATGATATGCCGTTGCCGTTTGACCTGATTTTCACGGATGAAGTGTCGATGAAGGACTTGCAATTGGCTTATCATCTATTTCAGGCAATCGGGCCAAATACAAAAGTGGTCCTTATAGGAGACAGCGATCAGCTTCCATCTGTGGGGCCGGGTAATGTTTTACACGACATGATCACAGCAGGAGTTCCGCATGTTCGTTTAACAGAGATATTCCGCCAGGCGCAAGAAAGCCAAATCATTATGAATGCTCATCGCATAAATAATGGAGAACAGATCGTCATTGATAAAAATAAAGACGATTTCTTTTTCATCGAGCAGCCTGAGCCTGAACGGATTGCTCATCTGGTTGTGCTCAGTGTACTGAGATTTTTGGACAAGGGGCATAAGTTAGAAGATATTCTAGTTCTCAGCCCAATGAAGAAAGGTGTAATTGGCACTGAGGAACTGAATAATGCACTCCAAGCGGCGGTGAATCCTCCGGCACTAGATAAAGCCGAGATAAAGACCGTTGGGCGTATATATCGTCAAGGAGATAAGGTTATTCAGATTCGTAATGACTATAAGAAAAAGATTTTAAATGGTGATATTGGCGTTGTCATAGGTACAGCCTTAGTGAAGGATGAAGAAGGCGAGTTGACGGATGAAATAGGGCTTGCCTGTGATTTTCACGGGAAAGTAGTGGTCTACAGTAAGCATGAATTAAAAGACTTGCTCTTGGCCTATGCCATTACCATACACAAGGCTCAAGGTGGACAAGCCCCTGTAGTTATTATGCCTGTCTCTACCAGCCATTACGTTATGTTGGCTCGAAATCTGATCTATACTGGCCTGACGAGAGCTGAGGGTGTCTGTGTCATGATTGGAACTCGTAAGGCACTTAGTGTGGCTATAAGCAACAACAAGATGGTGCAGCGTAATACAGCGCTAAGGGAGCGGATAGAGAGTAATATGCAGAGTATTCCTACAGGGCAGAGGAAGGTATATGGATAAGATTGGGGCGTTAAAGCAGACACTTCAACAGGCAGAATTGAAGGCGAAAAGGCGAACTGAGATTGATCTAGGTAAGGTCAATGATGAAGAAGCCAAAGCCAATGAACAAGGCTTCATGATTGTACGCAAAAGGCAGAGAGCAGTAAATCAAACAAGGTTCTCTCAAACCATTGATGAAAATATAGCCTATTTATGTCAGACTCAATATTTAACTAGTGCTGAGTTTAGCTTCATCTTTACACTGGCTCCAATGCTTAAAATGAACGTTAATGCTATTGTCGATCCTACATCGGGGCAATATTGTTCAGTGTCGGAGATTGCAACGTATCTGAAGCGAAGTCGGCAAAAAACGAGTGAGATGATTTCAGATTTAATTAAAAAGGGGATTATGTTTGAGTTTACCAATGTTCATGAACTTAAAATTCACGGTCGCCATGTCACAAGGCGGCCATTTTTCTTGAATCCAGAGATTATATGCTGTGGAGACAAAAATAAACTTCAAAGCGGGATTGTCCAGTTGATGATTCATTACAATGTTTTGGAAAAGGCTGGAGTGAAATTGCCGATCAAAGCCGTTGTTGATCCGCATGGACAATATGGGAAGTTGGTTAAGAGGAAAAAATTTTTGGAAATGCAAAAAGGTAAGGAGATCTAATAATTATCATTCAAAAAGCAGGCTTTTTGTGAGTAGGGGGTGTCACCAAAAGGAGACACATGTGTCACGAAAAGGTGACACCCCAAAATGCTGAAAAATCCTTGTGTATCAAGGGTTTCCTGACTTCGGCGGGTGGTCTTCTTTCTTAATCTATATAAATTACAGTGACCATGGATTTCAGGGGCCAAGTTGCTAAAAGGAGACGATGGATGATAATCACAAAAGATGTGCGTATTCAATTTATCTTTGGTGAGCTAGATGAGGATACATACGATGTTGATCTGCAAATATCATGGGAAGCCTCAAACTCAACAGAAACAGAAGTCAAAACGTCGTTGGATGAAGCTGTGCAAAAATGGATCAAAGAGAATGTGAGTTATACATGGGAAGAGATTGAAGTTGAGGAGGATGATCCTTAAAACTCAGGGCATACGCGTGCGCACTTTTAACAGTCTTTGAAGCGCCGGTTGTGGTGGGTGTCACTTTTGGCGAATGGGCTGAGGGCACTAAGGGGGGAGAAATGGGGGGCGCTGAGTAGGCATGATGCTTCAAGCAGATATGGAGAATCCCCTCCCTGGTCCTATCAGCCCCTAATTTCAAGGTCTGTTATTGCATTAATAACACATTCTATCCAGGAGAAGGATCTTGTGAGATTAAGCGCTGCCTAATGGTAGCAACGCATTCGCGCAAATCATCCTAGTATTGGAGGATCTGGCTCAAATTCAGAAGTAAGTGACAAAAAAGCGCTCCTCTCTCGAAATAGGTCGATAATTGATATATTGTATTATTTTGGGAAAAATAATATCATATTATATGAAATACATAATATATACTTTAGAGAAGGATGGTGGATTTCTATGAAGAAATGGTTGTTTTCTGTCGGAATAGTCGGTGTGGTTGTGCTATCTTTTTCAGCCGGGGCTTCGGCGGCGAGTACGCTGGAACGAATTCAGGCCAGTTTGAATCATGGTATTACGTTCCTTCTTGACGGATCTGCATGGACACCCAAAGATGCCAACGGGAATAAGGCCGTACCAATCAGCTATCAAGGGACAACTTATGTACCTTTGCGAGCTGTCGCTGAAGCAACTGGAGCTGAAGTAACATTTGATCCAGTTAAGCAGCAGATAGCCATCACAACTACCAACAATAAGGAAAGTACCCCGTCTGAACCTGGGCAAAGAAGAGCATTCAGTGATCAAACGGTGAAACATATTAAGAATTACGCAAACAGCGGTGTCACACGGAATAAAGAGGAATTGTTGTTCGGAGAAACGCAATATAATGAGGCGTTCGTGGTAACCGACGTGAACGTTGCAAAAACGGATTTTGGATTTACGGTCCCAACTGGAACTAAGCGGATCGGTGTATTGATCGGTTATAAGGATAACGAAGATGATCTTATTCGAAAGGCGAACTACACTATCTTAGATTCGAAAGGCTCATCTGTTGCATCAGGTAAAGTTGAAGATGGTAAGGTCGTTTCCAATGAAATTGTGACCAACGGAGAAACTAAATTTACGGTCGTATTTGAATCTGGAAGTACTTCAAGTGCAGGAGCAGGCTACATTATTTGGGATGAGAGTTGGGTTGAAAATTAATCAATCCAGTAATCCGGGATAAATAACCGGCATATTTGGAGCCACGTCATTAGATGACGTGGCTCATTTTAGTGTGCTCTATTTATCCTTTTGGAGGATAAGGGTCTCTACCATGGCTGTCTTTAGATTGAATCTTACCATCTTTACCATGAATCACTAGTTCTGTGCCTTGGTTTTTCGCGATATGCCGACCAATTTTTACAGCCTCTTGTTTAGTATCGGTTACTTTCGTCGGTTTGTTACTACCTTCTGGTTTTACAGCCCAGCCGTCTTTGTGCGGTACAATGTGCTGATTCGGCATGCTACTACTCACCTCCTCTCATAGGAAGAAAGTTCTATGTAAAAGAAGGGCAATCCTTCCTGTTGTCGAAATATGAGGTTGGGAGACGAAAATAGTGGAAATAAACGAAGAACAAATTTGGATTCTGAGCCAGCTAGTAACCGGAAAAGTTCAGCAATTATCTGATTTTCACGGACTGCTTGATGAAGAAGATCCTGCTAATCATGCAAAGGAACTAGCTTACTACATTCATTAACTCGAAAAGAATGGGTTGTTATGGATCGGTCGGGGAGCGTTCACAACGGGCGGAGACACTCATCCTAAATACGAAAACAACATAAGAATTATTTGGTTTGAGTCGCTTCATCCAACACCTAAAGGTAGGTTAGTTAGAGATGGAACATATTAAAGCACCCTAACAGGTGCTTTTTTCATGCTCAAAAGGATATTTCTCCTAAATGTCGAAATAATTCGACTACGAGGGTGAAAATATTGGATGTTATCCCTAATGACAATACACTTAACTTGCTGGGAATGGAATTAATAAAGCTGCTAGCTATGTACATTTTATTGCCATCCTTAGCGGTTGCTGCAATTCTAAGACTCCTTAAGATCAGAGGGAAGGCATTGGGGTGGCTCAATATGGCTGCGGGACTCGTTGGTTTGTATTTTCTTGGAATGGGTTTAAAGTAGGGTGCGTGGAAATGGAGGGATGGACAATGTCTGATGGCTGAATTAAATGAAACTTTTGTAAAGGTTCCGCACTGGCTTATGAACTACTTGATGACAGCCGATCTTAATATGACTCAGTTCCAGATCCTACATGTGGTGATACGTTAAACGAAAAATTCAATGCAATACAATAGACAGCCTTTGACTGCTTAATCAGTCGAAGGCTTTTTGCATTTTTATAGAGAGTAAGGAAACTCTTAATAAGTCAAATGGAGGAATTTAATATGTCTGAAAATGTATTTAAAGTATCTTCAAAATCTTCGGTTAACGCACTAGCTGGTGCTGTGGCTGGAGGCATCCGCGATGGAAAGGTGAAGCTGGAGTTACAAGCCGTTGGTGCAGCAGCTGTCAACCAGGCGCTTAAAGCTGTAGCTGTAGCTAGGGGGTATGTATCATCCCAAGGTATCAACCTGACTTGTATCCCTGCTTTTGTGGATGTGACGATTGAAGGAAAGCAGAGAACTGCCATGAAGCTAATTGTCGAGTCTGAGAGCCATTGATTAATGACAAACTTTCTTGAAAGTGGAAAGGGGTGGGAAGGATGTACTTTGCTAACGAACAACACAAAATTAATTTTCAACGTATTGCAGCGAAATTTCCTGACGTAAAAAAGGCAAGAGATTATTGCGCTGCTTGTTACATCGGAGCATATCCTGAGATTTTTAAATGTTTCACTTTGGAAAAACAAGTACATGGGCCATTTGACTGGTACTTTGATTATTTAGTTGATCCGTGTAATTTTGTCATACGAAGAGATTGCGGGGAAACAACTGGTGATACAGCTCCGCTTACCGGACAAACTAGATGCTTGTTGGAGCTTGGCCTGAATCTTTGGAATGGTCGTGATTTTGATTTATCCGTGGGTCTGTGCTCTTGGGATAGAGAGCTATACCTTGTGGCGCTACAGGCCATAGATTTGCGCCGCTCTTCTCCAATATTGTCATTAACTCAATAATTAGCCTGGAGGAATCGTTCATATGAGCACATTAACAAAGCCTGAACGAATTCGTAGTAGAGAAAACATCCAGAACATACGTGAGGAATCTGGACATACCTGTGAGTACATTGACCCTGTTACTGGAGAACGTTGTAGTCATCCAGCAGAAGGTGAACCTCATCATATTCGTACTCGTGGGGCTGGCGGGGATGATCGGAGGGAGAACCTGATCCACCTGTGCGGTTGGCATCATCGGTTGTTTCATGACGGTAACCTGGATCGAAATGAATTGCTCGCTATCGTTGCCAAGCGTGAAGGGCTAACACCGGAGGAAGTGGCGGATATTTTGAAACTGAGCTATCAGCCTCCTCCAGCCCAGCCAGCCCCTCAGCCCAAGGTTGAGGAACTACTGCAAGCGTACATCCAGATTGATGAACAAGAGCAAGAAACAAGGTTCGTTAAAGGGCAGTTGCTGGATGCAATGTTGGCTGCCGGAGCCAAGCAAAAATTCCTGTCCTCGCAGATTGGAATCAGCCCGGCGCAAATTCGGGAGCTGGTGCATGTCTATCGGACGTTCCCTACACCTGAATCGCGACATCCAGACTTGAGCTGGTATCACCATCGCGTAGCTAGCCATTCAAATGAACCGGCTGCTATGTTGATAAAAGCTGGCGATGAATCTATGAGCACTAGAGAATTGCGCAAGGCCATTCTGAAACAAGAGGGGGCGGATCAACTTGTTAAGCAAGATGAAGATCAGGAGCAAAAGAAGGCTCAGCGGTTATTGGCATCTGTGCAAAAGATGTTGGATACCGGAAGCGAGGCCGCCCAGTGGTTTGAAACTAAATTAAAGCAGATGCTTAAGGAGGAGCAAAATTGATTTTAGAAAATGTGCTAAATATGCTTGATCGTAATCATGCTAGGCGAGTCAGTAAACTTTCAATGTCATTAGCGCATCAGTTGGGACTAAGTGAGCATGAGATTCATCTGATGGGTCAGGGAGCCTTGTATCATGACATTGGTAAAATAGCTATTCCAACGTACTTACTGCAATCGAAAGAAAAGTTTAATGAAGAGGAATATAGGTTGATGCAACGGCATGTAGAGTACGGATTATCCATTCTATCTGTACATACAGGCGAAGAGATTGAAGCGGCGAGGGAGATTGTTGCTTCACATCATGAGCGTTGGGACGGACAAGGATATCCGCATGGTCTTATGGGTGAAGAAATTTCGCTGTATGGTCGCATTGTTGCTGTATGTGATGTGTTTGACGCTCTATGCTCTGATAGACCGTACAAGGCAGCGTGGCCTATAGGAAAAGTGTTGGACTATATTAAAGACCAAAGTGGAGAGTCGTTTGATCCAAGAGTGGTTGAAGCATTCTTGCAGATGATGGCAGAGGGGGTAGCGGTATGAATGGGGCTTCTCATCTAGTTGGCGGAGTGACCGCCGCAATGGTGATCGGCATCCACTCTCCAGCCCAGCTTGCCGTTGTAGCAGTATCATCCTTATTGCCGGATATAGATCGTCAGAACAGCTTACTAGGGCGTTTTATTCCTGTTTTGCCGAGTGTCTTAGAGGCTACTTTTGGAAAGAGAACATTGACACACAGCATCATTTTTGGACTTTGCGTATGGTTATTGCTTAGCATTCATACAAGCTGGCAATGGCCTTTTTTAATTGGTTATGTATCCCATCTGTTATTGGATGTAATAACAGGCAATGTTGCCTTGCTATGGCCGCATCGTTGGAAATGTGGTGTTCCGTTATTTGGAATCCCACCTGTTTTTGTTGAGACCTGCAATTGCCGCTTGGGGAGCATGGATGGTACTAGGTGGTTATAGTCATTTTTATATCGCTTAATGGAATCAAAAGCTTCTACACACTGTTGTGGGAGCTTTTTTGCTTTTATCGAGAACATATGAAGGGAGGGGATTGCATGTTTAAAGGTTGGATTAGCAAAAAGTATGGTATTGCGTGGTCGGTAAGTAAGTTTCGGAAAGACAAACGAGTAGGAGTATGCAAATAGGGAGGTTATCCACTTGAAAAGGCTTAAGCAGATTTTAGTAGTTATGATGGCAGGTTTATTGTTTATGTTCAGTGCTGTCCCTCTTCAGAATTCTGTACATGCACAGAGCATCAAGGAGAGAATTCAAGGCAGCCAAGGTAGCGAAGTATCTAATTTGGAGAAAAAGGTAGATGAATCAACCACTGCTGGTGTTGATATGGCGCGGCGCATTTTTGTGACACTCACAATTATCTTTGGGCTGTGGCTTGCTATCAGCTATTTTCGGGCAGGTTTTTCCCCGGACACTTTAAGAGAGACGAAAGGAAAAATTGTGTTTTTCCTTGCTTTCTTAATTTTATCATTTTGGACGGAAGATATCTTGGGCGCGGTCTTCAAATTATTTGGTATAGACCTGTCCAAACTGTGAGGAATTGGCTATGTGGGGACAATATCATCCGATACCGTACAAAAGTGCGATCAAAGAAAAGTTCATTACAATCTTTGGCATTGGCCTAAGTCTCAGTCAGGCGGCATGGTGGACAGTTGGGGGGTATCTGTCTGTTCAGATGTCCAAGGTGGTTCCGCGCATTGGGACAGACTGGTTCTATTCAAGGCTCCACTATTCTATACCGTTCTTATTCTGCATGTATCTTTGCTATTTCAAACATACCGGGACTAACCTCCCGGTATGGAAATATTATTATCTGATGCTTCGGCTGAGATTGCGGAGAAGAAGATATCTGTATAAGAAAGGAGGAGCGTGATATGGTCCTGATGCTCATTTTAGTTTTAGCGGCAGCAGTGTTCTATTTTATGAACTATCAAAAAAAAGAGAAACCACTTACCGTTCAGGAACTGATCGGAGCGAAAAATTCCAAAATCACATGGGATGGACTTGCTCAAAATGGCAATCAATATCGTTTAGTAGTTGAAGTCGAACCTATTATCCTGGATAATGCCTCAATTGAGGAAAACAAAGCAGTTTGGCTTAACTTTCTTGGCCTCATTAACACGATCTCATTACCGGTTACATTCATCACGCAATCCCAACTGTTTGAGATGAAGGATTATACGGATGCCTACGGACAATCGGTTCAAGAGCTTCCTGATGATTATCCTGACCTGAAGAAATCGGGGGATTTGGTAAGACAATATTTGATAGAGAGTTTGGATCAAGGCACGATCAGAAATTATCACGGATATATTATTTTTGAATACGACCCTTTGAAGGCAGAGACAGGTGTGGCAGGGGCAGGGAGAATGAATGCGATTTTGGACAAAGCCGCTCCTAAGAAAAATAACTTATCGGAAGAAGAGCAATCTGATCTGGCATTGCAAGTATTAGAAGAGGTAGAGAACATCTTATATGGCTTCTGTGAACAAGTAGGAATGCGATATCAGCGTCTGGATAAGGCGGGAATATGGAACTATACCTACCAAACCTTACAACGTGAGCTGGCTCCACAAGCGCGGATGATTGATGCAATACGATCAGATTCATTCAAAAGATCAAAGCACTCTTTAACACAGGAAGAGTTGCAAAATGCGTAAAGGAACCTGGTCAGATGCCGTTAAAAAGGTCAGGCAAAATGAAATTGATCAAGTTCCAAGTAGGCCCGGAGTTTGTCCTTGTGGGAGTGTAAGATTTTCACTGAGCTATTTAAGCGGTCAGCTTGTCCGTACATGTAAAGTTTGTGGAGATAAATTAGCGGTATAAGAAGGTGGAATGGAAGTGTTCAATTTTATAAAAAGGAATAAAAAAGGTGAGGGGCTGGGAAATGAAACCCAGTCTCATCTTGATACCGGGAAAGCTAGTGGAGCTGACTTCGCTGCCCCTTCATTTATTAGAGAAACAATTCCGAAAGATAAAAGTGCTAACCAAATTAAGCTTGATGACTATGCGGTAGAAGTCGGTGGAACAATTACACCAACTCGATATTTTCGTAGTTTTTATGCTGAGATTTCTTCGGGCAATACCTGGGCAGGGATGCTGGATTCCTTAATTCGAGCAGATCATGGTAAAGGAGATGTAGACTTAGCGATCCATGTCCAGCCGTCATCAAATGATCGAGAACTAGATGAGATCGGCAGACGGATAGCAGGATTGTTATCAGATTTGGCTGATGAAAAGGACGTTCGTAAGATTGATGCCATGAGAGATGAAATTGCAGACTTGAAAGAGCGACAAAAACGCATTCGATTGAATGTTGAACGAAGTTTTCGAGTGTCTATTCAGGTAATCGTCAGCTCCCCTGAATGGAAAGAACTCATGAAACTGTGTCGCTCACTTGTTCAGCGCTTTGCTGGGAAGTCGATCTATCTCCGTTCAGCCGATGGTCAACAGCTTGCGGCGCTGCAATCCGTATTACCTACTGCCGAAGCTACGGCAGTTCAAAAAGAGCACATTCTCTCATTGGAAAGCTCTAACGTGGCCGATCTTTTTCCATGGGGTGGAGGTAGCTTAAATCATCGTAGTGGTGTTGTAATAGGTAAAGATAGGATGGGCCGCCCGGTGTGGCTGGACAACTGGCATCCAGAACTAGCGAATTATAATATGTGCATCATTGGACGTTCAGGTGCCGGAAAAACGTTTGTGACCATGTTAGTTACACATCGTTCCTCACATCTAAGAAGGCAAATTGGAATTATTGATTGGAAGGGAGAGTACGGCGACTTTCTTCGTGCTTTGGGCTGCCCATTTATTGAACTCCACGAGCATTCTAAGCATCGTATCAATCCATATGATGTTGACATTACAGAACTTGCAGACGGGACAAGATTTGTTGATATCGAAGAAGCGGCGAATTCTGTACAGGCATTAGTCTTTAAAATGATTTCTGTTTATGACCGTAGTGTATTAACTGGCGAAGTGAAAGTATTTATTGGTCGAGCTATAAGACAGCAGTATGCGGAGTACGAGATAACTACAGACCCTGAGAGCTTATATACGACAGATCAAACGATGCAAGGTCAAGGCATTTTCAGGACTGGTAAGGTAAGAAAAGCAATGCCTGAATTGATTGGGTTATGGGAGAAAATGAATGCCCATAAAAGTGAAGCGATCCGAAAAGCAAGTGAGTTGCTGCAGCCATTTACCCGAAAAGGTGAAATGAGTTCATATTCGATATTTGATGGTCCTTCTACAGTAGAACTGAAGAATGCGCCAATCTTTGGTTTTGCTATCAATCGGCTTGATCCGGAGATCATGCGTCCAATTGGTTTGTTTGTTACAGAGCGTTGGATGATGGAACGCTGGGCGAAGAAACATCCAGAGGTTAAGAAACTCCTTATTATTGAGGAATGCCAGAATATATTTCTTGACGAAGATTTTGGAGCTGTTTGGGCAGAGAGTGCATTTCGGGAGGGGCGTGCAACTAATACAGGGATCGTCCCTGTTACTCAGGGCTTGGAGGTATTTACTCGTTCTCAAGCTGGGATGGCTGCAATTAAAAACAGCCCAATCAAAATTATTGGTATTCAGGAAGCTTTAGATATTGATGCTGTTCGCGGGAAATTAGCATTAACCGAAGGTGAAGCAGACTTTCTCGTTTATCAAGCTCGTAAGGGAGATATGCTCGTCAAAGTGGACAATCAATCGGCTATAGTACATGTAGATGCAGCTCCATTCGAGCATATGTTGTTTACCACAGACCCCAATGATCCGTTATACGCCGAGCGGAAACGGTATATCAAGGAAAGAGCAAGGGCTGAAGGAACAGCATAGGAAGGGAGAGAGCTACTTTGCGCCGTATTACAATAGTTACTTGTATGCTACTAATGCTGGTTCACAGCTTTGCTCTCGCAACGCCAGCTATGGCAGCTAGTGAAAAAGGCATCATAGGTAAACAGGTCGAGCAATATTATGAGGATGAGGATAATAAGCCTGGCTTGATGGAACGAACCCTTTCAGATGTTTTAATTGGAGCAGCTAATTTTTTGATCAAGTCTTTTGGTATGAAAGATGTAACCTTGTTGGTTTTCGGTAAAAATCCTGAATCAACAAGTGATGGGTTCTTGCAAGGGGGTACGGAAGACCTTCGATCAAGTTTATACCTTGGAGTATTTTCCGAGGGAATGATGAATGCGATAGACGCGATCTATACTGCTTTGGAACGTTTTATACCGTATCCTATTTTTATTGCTCTTATACTGATAGCGTTCTTACTTCTCTGGCACGGATATACCGGGGAAGGGCGAACGAAAGCAAAGGATTATGCAACAGCCTTTGTTGTTGGGCTGATATCCTTAAGATTTGGTGTATATCTATGGAATTTCATAGCCACCATTGTAAGTTGGTTTACGGATTTAATCTGGGCGGTTATGGTTGATTATGGACTTCAGCCAGGATTGTTCCTCAATACGATTTGGGGGACAGGTGAAGCCGGATATGATAATATGGTTAGTTATCGGGGATTTATCGTTTCAATTTTAGTTCTGCTAGCCGCACTTATGACTGCAAAACTAAACTACGACTATACCATACGATCCATCAACCTGATGCTACTCATAATCACATTCGTTCCGTGTTGCATAATGACGCTGTTTCCTCGCTATCGCAACGCTTTGCAAACGTGGTGGGATCAGTTTGTTGCCAATATGATATTGCCCTTAGCCCATGCTCTAGCATTAGGGCTATTTTTTTTATTGCTTCATTTTAGTAGTGAAGGTATTTCTAATTGGGTGATTGTAGCGTATCTGTTTGGTTTTTCTTCCATACAAAATCTTGTTCAACGTCTATTAGGGGTTGAGCAGCCAGACTCTAGAGCGGGGAGAGCTTTAGGTTTCGGCACGATCCTTGCGATGAGTAAAATGTTTTCAGGAAAGAAATCAAACAGTGTTAATAATGGAAAGACGAGCGCGTCCAAAGACCAGTTGGTAGGAGAGAATAGCTCATCTGACGCGATCGGCGGTATGCCTGGTGATGCTACGTCTGCGGGGACAAGAGGAACCGTTTCTGGTACTTCGTCTTCTAGTGCAATGTCTGGTAAGCCGAATTTCAGAAATAAGGCGACAAATATAAGTAAAAAGGTCGCAGGTTTCGCATTAAATCAAGGAGCTAAAGGTGCTGGCGCTGTTTTAGGGGCCTCTATCGGATTTATGGCTGGGGATCCCCTAAAAGGAGCTGTAATTGGCGGAGCGGCTGGAGGCCTTATCGGAAAAGGAACCCAAAAAATTGGCCAAGGCAGTATGTGGTTGGGGAAGAAAGCTTACTCTGGAGTACAGAAATTAAGTGGATTGAGGAACTCAGAAACAATTTCAAGCGAAGAGAGTGAGATCGGAGAAGATATGCCGATTTCTTACCCAGTTTCCTCAGTTCCGTATGAAGAAAAGCCAATACAGCGTTCTAATACAACAACGACTGAACAGCCCTTTAGACCAAGAGTGACTAATACAAAAGCGTCAAACGAAGGTGTAACTATGCACAGTAGTAGACTTGGCAGAATGGTAACTGGTCAGCCTACTACTAGAATGGAGACTGATCTGAGTGGTCAATCTGGAAAAATCAAAGATGAAAACACCATAAACAGGGGCGTTAAAAACAACGGCGAAAACTTTAAAAGCAACGTTGTTGTAAACGGGAGAAATGGGGGAGTCACGATTAAAAAAGAAATGATAGACGCCAATCAAATCAAAAATGAGGAAGGGGAGACTGTATATTCATCGAGAGAGGACAATACTCCTTCACAATCTGGTTTTTTTCAAAAATCGGATTCGTCTAAATCCCCCCCATCTGGAGGAAAGCATTATAACTACCACGTATAAGGTGAAAAAATGGATATTGAAAAAATATTAAAACAAGGTGGCAAGCTTCTTCTTGATAAAGCGGTCAAGGCAATACTCAAAGCAATTCTCCCCTACGCACTTGCTATTGGAGGAATTGTACTGCTGCTATTTTTGATCTATTTTATGATTTTCGAGCTGCCGAAGCAGTCAGTGATGGGGACGCTTGATACGGTTAAGGAGCGCACATCTGGTTTCTTCTATGGGACGAAAGAAGAAACGGATGAACAGTTGTTTGATGAGTATCAGAGCATTGCTGATCGCTGGCATGAAGAATTAACAGCGGAGCAGGAAGTACAGGTTCAAAGCTACGCCTTGAATTGGCAGTGGCTTGCTCAGGTGGATCGTTCATTGAACGATCCTTCTTTTTTTAACACATTTTTAGATGAAAACGTCAAAGAAGTTGTGCTGAAACCAGAGGAGACTTTTGAAGAAGTACGCCCCAAGTTCACCTGGAAAAATTCTGAGATTGTCACGGCGAAAGAGGTCTGTCTTCGAAATGAAGATGAGGAAGGTGAAGTTACGTACAAAAAGTCAACAGTGAGTGAGCGTCAGCCCGTTCTTCTTCTGAAAAAGGCAGAGACGATTCAAAATGATTATGTCTATACTTATGCTTCGGAAACAACAACTGAAACGTCACCGTCTCCATGCGGCGAGTTGACAACAACGGTAACCCAAGACAAATTACAACGGATTGAACCAATGTACAGCGAAGATTGGGAGCCATTAAGAGAAATCCTTATTGCTCATGGTGCAAAGAGAGTAGAAGATCAGGACTTTCTTTTAGAATACTGGCTTTCATATCTTTCTGATGGTGACGGCGAAGGAAATCCTCTAATTGGCTGGTCTCCAGTTATTGGGGGATTAGTTTGGCCAACAGAGGGAAGTAAGATCACATCAACTTTTGGTAGCCGAGTCCATCCAATCACAGGGCTGATAAAACTGCACGCGGGCGTTGATATTGGAGTACCGATTGGTACACCTGTTTATGCTGCGAAATCCGGTAAGGTGATCTTTGCTGACTTTTTGGGTAACGCAGGCAATGCGATTATGATTCAACATGATGGCGGTATGGAGACGAGGTATTATCATCTGAATAAGGTTAAGGTGGAATCAGGACAAACGGTAGAGGCAGGGGAAGAGATTGCAGAGTCGGGGAATACTGGCGGTTCAACGGGACCGCATTTGCACTTTGAAGTACGTGTAAATGGAGAGCCTGTGAATCCGCTGGTTTATTTCGGTTATGAAGAATCATCCGATATATTGACTTACCGCCCTTTGGATATTCCTGTATTACTTGAATGGTTAGGCAAACGAAATTCAATGTTGGCTACAAAAGAGATATTAACCATGATTGACGATGCGGCAAAAGCTCAAGGGGTTGATCCTTATTTGCTAATTGCTATCACTGGAGCAGAACAATCTTTTGTTCCAAAAAGCAATAAGTATGCTGATAAGATAGTGAAGAATCCATGGAATGTCTTTGGAAGCTGGAAAGAGGGGAAGGGAGCTGAATTAACAACCAAGGATGCCGCTATAATTGCAGCCAAGACGATAGTAAAGCTTTCGAAGGGGAAACCATCTACAGTTAGTCCTATCGCATGGTTGAGCGATCCTGAAAATCCAAACGGGGTATATGCAACAGGTTCAAATTGGGTTAAGAACGTAACTAGTATTTATGAACAATTATCCCAATTAGGGGATTGACGGGTGTCCAAAGTCGAGATACAATAGTATTGTCCTTAGCGAAGCTATGGGCTTTTAATTGTAAAAATATACCAAAACAACAACCTCTATAATCAGGGGTTGTTTTTGTTTTGCTATAAAATGGAGGAGTACAGATGATTTTAAAAGTACGGGCGTTGTTAATGGCGATTATTTTACTGGTCAGCCATGTCCCCTTAAATACGGCTTTTGCTTTAAATGATGCATCTATTGAAGCATCTATAACTCAGGAGATCAAAGACAATTCTAAGGCATTTGATCCTGAAAAAGTGGGGAATCGCTTAAATGAAAAGGGAGAGGAACTTTTTTCTGCTGTTCGGTCAGGAAGTAACTTTTATATTTATCTCGCACTTGCCATTTTTCTAATCTTGCTTATCGGTGGTCTATTCTATAAAAAGTTGTTGTCACTTGCATTTTTGGTTTTATTTTTATCCATAATTGGTTATCTAATTATTAATTTCTGGCCGCAGATATTTGACGGGGTTATGTCTATTTTGAACTGGTTGTTTGATGATAAGGGAGGAGCGAACAGTGAAACTACACCTGGTGTTTGATTTGTCCATTCTAACGCCACTTGCTGAAGCTTTAGAAACACAAGGTTATTTTATTGCTGGTACGGATGTAACGCTTGAGCAGTTTGCCGTTGCTGCATCAGCAGGGCAGGTAGATGCGGAAATCGCAATTGTTGATGGAGGTCTAGGAGTAGTACATAGGCAGGATTGTGTGAACTTCTTGAAGGAAGTGCGTATGCGCGTACCAGATACAAGACTGATTGTTATCTTGCCAGAAGTAGATAGCGAGTGGCAAAGAAGTTTGGGGATGTACGGTATATATGATGTTTATGCCGCCGAACAATTCGGGATAGAGGATGTACAAAGATGGATTCAAACGAAAAAAACATTGGCTGATATTCCTGGCTTTAATCCTGAATTACCTTCTCAAAAGAAAGTTGAGAGGAAAGTTGGGTTCTCTTTAGAGAAGAATAAGGGAAAGGTCCAGACGCTGTTGTCTGACTGGACAAGGGGATTTAAACGGGCTGAAAAAAATACTGTACCGGTAAATGATGAAAGTAAAGAGAGAGAAGCCCGGGAGTTAACAGATCATGTAGAGAGTCCTGTGACTATAGAAGAAAAACAGGAATATGTAAACGTGGATAAGCAGAAGAAAACCGATTCTCAACCGGAGAAAATGCCGATCCATGTATCCCAGCCCTACATCGTTGCAGTTGGGGGACTGGCACGTAGGAGTGGGAATACACACACAGCCCTCCAGATTGCCTATGAGACAGCGAGTAAGGGATTGAAAACGGCTTTTGTTGAATATAGGAATAAGCCCAGACCATCAGACATCGTGAGTTTTGCTACAGATTTTGACGGTTTAAAGTTCAAGCGACACGGTATTGATTTCTTCCCTAATCGTTCACCATTTGATGTAGCTGAAGTTTATACGCTCGAGTATGACTCAGTTATTCTTGACCTTGGCGTATTGGTGGATGAGAACGAAGGAAGATTAAAAATGAATTCGGCTGCGCAAGAATTTTTGCGTTGCCCATATCAACTCATTACGCTCTCAGCTGCACCATGGGATTTGCACTATATCGTCCAACATCTGAACGAACTCTCTGTTCTCTTGAGAAAATCATCATTCATCATTAACTATGCCGATGAAGATATGATCAAGGAATTTAGAGAGATGTTCCCATCTATAACCTCTATTATGAATCTTCTAGAGGCTAATCCATTTACGGATGCAGGGGAACTTGCTTATTGGCTGGAGCAGCCCAAGGCAAAAAGAAAACGATGGTTTGTACATTGAACTACTCCACCTTAATTTCTTACGAAATTTGAAGATGGAGATTCCTAAGAACACCTTCGTAACCGAAAGTTTTTTATTAGGCTATCCCCGCAGTTCCTGCGGTTAGAAGTCTTATGGCTTCATTTTTAAGATTCCTACTTGCGTTAATATCCCTGTCGTGATGTGTACCACATTCTTTGCATTCCCACTCACGCAATGCGAGATTCTTAACGTCTTTGTTGCGGTAGCCACAACTAGAACATAGTTGACTGGAAGGGAAGGTTTTCGCAACTGTTATAACCTGTTTTCCGTACCATTTTGCCTTGTATTCAAGCATGGTGCGAAACTCTGACCAACTTACTTCACTAATAGCTTTTGCTAATTTGTAGTTCTTTAACAGATTGGATACTTGCAAATCTTCAATCCCGATGACATCGTGGTTTTTGATGATTTCGGTAGAGATTTTATGCAGGTAATCCTTTCTTGCGTTCGTCATTTTTTCATGTAACCTTGCAACCTTGATTCGTTGTTTATGCCAATTCGAAGAACCTTTTTTTCGTCTTGACAGTATACGTTGTGCTTTTGCTAATTTTTTCTCCAATGTACGGAAGAATTTAGGATTCTTATATACTGTTTCGTCTGACAAGATCGCAAAGTCTTTTAACCCAACATCAATACCAATAGCAGAATCTGTTTTTGGTAATGGATTCACTTCTGTTTCGACAAGAATGGATACTGAGTATTTGCCACTTGGATGACGTCTAACTGTAACGTTAAGAATTCGACCTTCAAGTTCGCGACTTTTTGCAAAACGAACAAGACCCAGTTTCGGTAATTTGATTTTGTTACCAACAATGGCGATATTATTGTTTGTGTGCTTTGTCGTGTAAGATTGTACCTTATTCTTCTTAGACTTGAAACGTGGTGCTTTATTCTGTTTCTTGAAGAAACGAGAAAACGAATCAGCGAGGTTTTTGAGTGAGGATTGAATCGCAATGCTATCGACTTCTTTTAACCATGCGAATTCTTTCTTGAGGTGGGGAAGTCTGGCGGAACAAGCATGGTAGGTTAAGCCTTTGCCGTTTTCTTTGTATGCTTGATTCCACTTGTCCAAAAAATAATTAAACACAAATCGACTGCAACCAATCGTTTTGGCAATTAGAATTTCTTGTTCTTTATTCGGATAGATGCGAAACTTATATGCTTTATTGACTAGCATGATACTCACCTCTTTTCACAGGAACATTTGTTTCTATTATAGTATACATTCATGTGAAAGTATCCCCATTATTTGAAAAATACTAGTTAGATTGTTGAGGGTTATCCCTTGTCCGAAGGCGATTCATCTCCACCCTGCTTCGCTGAGGATGGAGTCT
The DNA here is from genome assembly GCF_051307165.1 of Paenibacillus salivarius. NCBI lineage: Bacteria > Bacillati > Bacillota > Bacilli > Caryophanales > Paenibacillaceae > Paenibacillus > Paenibacillus salivarius. The sequence goes on along the minus strand of NZ_CP195592.1, from coordinate 4,301,199 downwards.
TCTCGCCTAAATACAATAAAGTAAGCCTCTACTCTATTTTTGAGTGGAGGCTTTTTTTATTTAAGAATGAGGGGAACATCTAATCCCCGTGATTTTTATTCGGAAAGGAGACACGAAATGCTTAGATGGAAGAAAGAAAAAGAACCACCGCGCTCACCGACAGGCGTTATGGTTGCACTATGGAACCCAGCGGGTACAGATTCTTCACTTCTCTTAGAGAAGCTGTTGAATCTGGTAAAAAAACGGGAAGAAACGGCCGTGGTTGTTGAGTTTCCATGTTTGGGTTTGCCGCGCGTGGCTTACCGCATGGGGGTGTCGGAGCTGGAGCATGCACAGTCGGTGGATCAGTTGCTGATTGACTATGATAGGGGGATGCTACAGGGGATTCACCAGTATTTACATCACTTTGATGGGTTTGATGGATTACTGATTCAGCCCAAGAGCAAGCCTGACAGCCCTACGCTGATTAAGCTACAGCAAGAAAAGACGCTGAGTGAATTGCCCGCGTATTTGAAAGTCCATTTGTCTGGATATCACTACGTCTTTACGGTCCTGCAGGGGCAACTGATTCATCCAATGACCTTTTTCTCGTTAAAAGAAGCAGATCAAGTCGTGCTAAATATGAATGAGCCGGTTGAAATTATTCGTACTTATGCAGCCTACAAAACGCTAAAACAGGACTACGATGTGCAGAATGTAAGCTTATTTAGTAACGAGTTTAGAAATAGTGACTTTAAGGAAGAACCTATTCTAAGCCGTCCAGAACAATTATTTGCATTATGGGAGGGAGAAAAGGATGGCTATCGGATTGATCAATCCGGCAGAGTTCGTACAGTACCGTCGGCCTGAAATTAAGGCAACCAGTACTCGCAGCAAGACGGACGACGAAAACCTAAAGACTTTGCTGGAGCGGACGCAGCAATACCTTATCACAAACTACAATGATGAGTTTGTCCGGGCAATCATTGATGAGCAAGCACGGAACAGGGTCAAATACCATATCTCAGACTTTATCCGGGATCAGCGAGACTTGAAATTTAGCATGGATATTGGCGAAGTTATTGACTATATCCGTACTGAAATTACGGAGATGGGCGTGTTGCAGCCGGCACTGGATGATCCAGCAATTAGCAGTATTGAGATTAACGCTCCTGCGGAAGTGATTGTTGAGCGCAATGGGTTTCCTGTGCATATGACCGAAATTCGTTTTCGCGACAACGATCATATTTATCAGACCATTGATAAAATGCTTATGCCAATTGGTAAGACACTTACTGCAAATGAGCCTGTTATTGACGCGAATTATCGCGGGTTCCGTATCAATGTAATCATGGATGTGACTAGGGGAGGGGTCAGTACCCACAGCCCGATCATCTCCATTCGCAAATTTCCGCCGGATGTATTTTCGGATGAGGAATGTATTTCTTACGGAAACATTTCAAAGGAAATATCCGAATTTCTTAAGGATGTTCTACCTTATGGGGTAAACTGCATCATCGCGGGGGGAACGAATAGCGGAAAAACCACGCAACTCATACGCTTTCCTCAGTACTACGATCCATTGACCCGATTTTTCTGTATTGAGGATTCCGAGGAAATGTTGCTCAAAGCTAAGCTTAGCTATCAGGATTATCCCAATATCGCTTCCGTAATTGTAAAGGAGCATGAGGATGATCGAAAAGCTTATCCCATTCCGAAACTTGTGAAAACGAGCCTTCGACAGAATCCTGATGTTATTTTGATCGGTGAGGTACGGGATGAATTTGCTGCCAGCCAAGCCCTTGTGGCTGCGAACACAGGACATATTGTCCACCTGACGATACATGCCAACGGGACGGAGGAGGCTGCTGTGCGGTTTTTACAACTTTCAGGAAATAATCCTATGACTGCATCACAGATCGTCATGTCCTTTGACCTGATTTTGTTTCAGAAATATGAAGCGAGTACTGGGAAAAGGGTGGTCTTTGAAATTGGTGAATTGATTGGTTTTGAAGGTGATAAGCCGATTATTCAACCAATATTTCAATATGATCCAGTTCGTCGTCGATTTAATCAGACGGGAAAGCTGACAAAGCTAAAACGAAAACTGATTGCCGAAGGCGCTCCTGAAGAAACAATATCTCGTTGGTGTGAGGAGGAGTGAGTAATGTCATTATGGGTCAGTTTCATTTACTTTTTTGCTTTGTCTCTTGTAACATTGCTGCTGGTCGTTCCTAATGCCAATGCAGGTAAGGGATTCACACTCTCCAAGTTTCTTGGTTATGAGCAAGTGCGTAAGGAAGCGGAGACGGTTGGGTGGTCACTCACCTTTCGGGAGTTCGCTTTCCTGGTTATGTTTTCCGTTGGTTTGATCGGCTTGATTGCCTTGTTCACAGGAAACTACTTTTTTATTGCCTTGGGAGCCGTATTGTCTTTTACATTGCCAAGAACGATTGTCCTGAAAGTGAAACGAAAAATCAGACAAAACGTCCTGTTCGATCTTCCTTCAAACTTGCGTCTTTTTATCAGCAAGCTAACTGATTTTCCGAACGTCCAGAAAGCATTAGAAAATGCAGTGCTTGATATGGACGGTGTGACTAAGCCGATCTTCGAAAAAGCATCAAATCAATTACGCGTGGGGCTTCCGATTGATCGAGTTTTTGAAGAGATGTTAAGTGAACTGAAGATCAGAAAGATGGAAGACTTCTTGGATAAGCTCAGAATGGCTCAGATGGAAGGATTTCATCCTCAGTCATTGGATAGTTTGAAGGAAACCGTGGATGAGATTGGAGAGGATATCACTCAGATTCAGGAACTGGACATTGAAGCTAAAAGCAAACGAAAACAGCTCTTTACTGTCATCGGTATGGCGTGGATGATGCCAGTCATGATGTCCTTTATGAACAATGGCAATGCAAATGTCTTTTTAAATACTTTGCATGGTCAGATTTATATAGTTTCCTTTGCAGCCGCAACGCTGTTTTCTATAGGAAAAGGCGACGATTACCTGTCGCTTAATCTCGACAAAGTTTAAAAAGGGGGGATGTCCATTGATTGTATCTAATATCTTGCTGTTTCTGTCCGTCATGATTATTTCCGGACTGGCATTAAAAGTTTTGTTGCCCAGTTTCGATATGGAAAAGCGCTATGCGAATCAGGCAGCGTTACTTCAGAAAAATCACAGAGAGTTACGGCAACTGAAAATGGACCCAATCACGGTTATGTTTGCAGAAAGGCTCATGCCGAAGTTACTCAATCTTCGGCTGCCAATTTTTAATGTGAAGCTTCGTCGGATGTACAATCTGCTTGGAAAAGAAAACACCTTTGAGGAAGAGCTTGCTGACAAAGCGGTTAAATCGCTTGCCGGGAGCCTTCCTTTTTTAGTGCTTCCTTTTCTGCTCGATCTTCCAGTTCTGTTTTTAGCCATACCGTTGGCAGTAGCTGTGTTCTTTTTTGCGCAACTTGGTGAAATAACCAAGGCCTATAAGCGCAGGCAGGAAGAGATCACAAGGGATTTGCCGCAGCTCATAAGCAAAATGATGATCGCTCTCGAAACAGGTAAGTCATTCATGACGACAATTCAGAGGCTGGAGGAAACGAGTGGTCCCCGGATGAAGAAAATGCTGGCACGGCTCAATGCCAACATCCGCATTATGAAACTCACCGATGCCGTAGATTTGTTTGCAGCTGAAACCGATGTTCCCGTCATGCGGGACTTTGCTGCTGCGGTAAAGATTGGGATTAATAGCGGTTACGGAGAAGCCAAGAAGTACTTCGACAGCATTAAGGGGGATCTCCGGAAACTCCGGCTTGCTGCGCTAAAGGAAGTCACCCGTAGCCAGCCAGAGAAGATTAAGACGCTATATATTCTGGTGGCTCTTCACGCTTTTGCAGCCGTCATTATTGCTTTTATTGATATTTTTTCACAAATTCAAAACTTATAAAATTCAGGAGGTAATTGGAATGAAAAGATTTATGAACAAAGTGGTAACTTGGAAAAATGGTGTGGCTGAGAAGTTGGTAGTTCGTACTGAAACAGTTGTACTCAGACTGGCAAGACCTTTACAAAATCAACAGGGGGCTTCAATCGTAGAAATTTTGGGTTACGCCCTGTTAGCTGTACTTGCTATTGTGGTTGTATGGGGCTTGATCAAAGGCTGGCTCCCTACTTTCTGGCAATCCATCACAGGGAAACTTGACAACCTTTCTTAATGATTAATACCAAAAAAAGCCACGGGAGGGGAGAGAAGTTCGGTGCTTAAAACATGGCTAGCTCCGCTCAGGAATAACCGTGGAGCTGTAGGTTCCATTCCACTCATGTTTTTCACGCTGGTCGCAGCCATTTTTCTCTATCTTGGTATCGACCTGTACGGTTACATCGTACAGCAGCAGAAATTGACTGTTGCTACAAATGAGTTGCTTGAAGTTATCAAGGCCGAGAATGGTTACGATAGTGCGAATCGCGAGCAGTTTGATAAACTTTTGCAAAAAACAGGCATTGATCCGGCTAGAGTAACTCTCACGGCTACTCCGAAACTTGTGGAAAGAGGAAATACCGTTGAGGTTGAGGCTAGTATGGAATATGAATGTATCGGGTTAAAACCGTTGGGCAAGACGGTAAAACTTCCGATTAGGGTTAAACAAGATGGCTTAGCCCGCACATTCTTCCGATGAAGGAAGTGATGAAATATGTTCCGAAACCTGGCGCTGATATTATTCGGCGCCTTTGCTTTGTATTTTCTTTCTGATTTTCTGGTCGTCTATAACGCGCACGTCAAGATCGAAAAAGCAGTAGAACAGGCGCTGGATGGTGCGATTATTGCCAGTACCAAAGAGACAGACAATCAACGTGGTCGGCTGGCACTGAATGAAGCTTTAGCCAGAGAAGCAGCACACACTATTTTAAAAAGGAATTTGAAGTTAAATGATGATCTTTCAAATGACTTTTTTTCTAGTGGTAACTTGTCAGTATCACTGGCTTACTTGGGAACTATCCCGAGAATTGAAGCTCAGTTTGATACTCGTGTGAAACTCGTTGCGGGTAGGATTTTAGGATTTAATTCTTATCCATTAACTATCAAGCGCCACACACCTTATCTTGGAGAATTTAAGTAACAGGGAGTGAAATGTATTTTGAAAAAATTATGGAATAAGGCCACACGACGATTGCTCATCGTATTTGTCGCCTTAATTTTGGCTGGAGTAGCCGTTGTTATTCAGAGTAGCATCGTCAATAAGCAGGTGACAACGGAATTGGTTTATGTGGCAGCAGATAATTTAACTCCGTATAGTCTGGTGGAAGGTAAGCTCGTACAACGTAATGTTGTGAAGAGTGAAGTTCCAGATGATGCTATCCGGGATTTGAAGGAGCTGGAAGGCGAATCTTGGGTAACAACTGAGGTTGGAATTCCTAAAGGAATACCAGTTTCCAAGTCGATGCTTATCCCGGCTAAGGAAAGCAAATTTGGAGAAAGTCTTGAATTAAAAGACGGAGCGATGTTTGTTGGTGTCAAGACGGACCAGGTTAAGAGTGCCGGGGACATGATTAAGCCGGGAACCATTGTTGATGCTTATGTGTACATCAAGGGGCAAGACCGACAGCCATCCGAGTTGGTCACTCCTTCTGATGATCCTTTGCTTAAAGGTCTACTCATTAAAGATAGACAAAATCAGAACGGTTATGAACCTCAGAGGGAAGGATCGGGGAATCAGAATCCGATCCCAGCCATTGCGGTCGTAGAGACTACTAATCCAGATGTGGCAGCAGCACTGATTAAGTATCAACAAGAAGGAGAGGTTTACTTCACCCCGACTGGTGTGAACGTAGATGTGATTCCCTTAGAAAAAGAAGTAAATGCTGCCCAAAGCCCTGATGAAGTTTACTCATCCCCATCTGGTACGGAGTCCCCTGATCAGTGATTAGGGGACTTATTCTATAACAGGAGGTTAGAGAATGTTTAGAAAGTCACTTATTTTTTTGATATCCGTAGCTATGTTTACATCTACACTGCTTGGACAAGGCCCACGTGCATTTGCTGATGATAAAGTTCAGATCAGCATTAAGGCTGATCCTAAGATTGACATTGCACTGGCAGCAGGAAGCACGAATTTAGAATTGTCCAATTTCGAGCAGGATTTAAAGGCTAAATTAGCTGCTAAAGGTGTAGATGCTAATCAGTTACAAGTACAAGCTTTAGAAATGAAGTCTATGACAGCAGAAGATACATTTGATTGGCAAATATATGACCATATTAATTATCCAGAACCGTATGGTAACTCACTTTATCGGCATATTATCGTGAGTAATAAGGATATAAGTTTCTATGGTTATACTGATAAAGCTCATAAAGATTTTATGTTCATGCCAGATTCCTCTGCGGAGAAAAAAACTTTCACGTTCGAGGTTTTAGAGCAAAAAATGGACTGGCATACACTTGAAGGGGCTGGATTCTTATTTAATGCAACCATTAACAATGGATATGTTTCAGGATATGTTATTTTATTCGGTCAAACGGAAATCAAATTATTTGAGCTAAATCAGGTAAATGTAGAACTGCTTCGAAATGGCACTTATAATTCATTAGCCAATGCAGGAAGGCTGGTTTCTACATTTCCAAGACTTGCGGTGACTTCACATCAAGTCAAAATTGAGGTAACTCCAACTAGTATTAATATGTGGGATAACAATCAAGTGTTAATAAATAACTACACTTTAACAAGTAAGTATGGGAATGGGTTTGGTCCATTTGCAAGCTACACAAGCCATGGTTGCTCTTCTGTATCTTCCTTTACGTTTAAAAATATAAAAATGGAAACGAAAAAGCCAAAGCAATACAGAGAGGTATTATTGCAACCAATCTGGAGGGAAGGGTCAGATCGCTTTATTGTCAATGTTGATAATAATGTGATTTCCGATTTAAACAGTACAACGGCTTCTGGAGAAATTTTAACACGTATGATTAATAACGCTGTTGATTACGTAGCTATAGGCTCTTCAACTAACCAAGAACAGGCCAATGCCTTTATTACACGTAACAATGGTAACGGAGTATTTATTAATGGGAATAACTATGCAACTGCGATCGATCAACTAGCAAACTATATCTTCACTAAAATCAGATCGAATGGCAGTTCACAATACATGATCCTTGATGAGGATAATCATCTTGAGGTTAATCCATCTTCATTCATGAATAATACCCAAACACCAGAATTTCCAAATGGCCGTTGGAAAATTGAACATGATAGTACGTATTATGAGAACAGTACTGGTCAAGCCCAATGGAGCGGAAGATGGCAAAAGGATTTGCCGCTGAAATTTGATAAACCAGGGCGCTATGAAATCTGGTTTGGCGAAGACCACCCTACACCACAATATCTCTATGTGCATCGTAGACCAGTAGCAGATTTTACACTAAAAGTTACGAAGGGGACTAGCAATTACACGATTACCGTTAACAATCAGTCCTATGATCTCGACATGGAGTCCACACCAACAAAGGGGATTGCACAAACGGAGTGGAAATGGCGCGAGACAACAGCCACCACATGGACAGATGGCATGATTCCTGGCAACCTTCCTTTGGGTAAGGACTATTTAGTGCAACTTAGAGTATTGGATTATCAAGGAGCATGGAGCCAACCAATGGTACGTTATGTTTCTACCGGTTCCACTGCATTGAAGCCTATTGCAGATTTTCGAGTTCCAGATCAAGTGACCAAGTATAAAACGCTTGAAATACAAGATCATTCGTATGACCCGGCTGGCAGAAACATTACACAAAGGGTTTGGAGTATTAAGAGAGAGGGTACTGAAATATACTCTGGTTCAACCATGATAAGTAACTTTTTAGCTTACGGTGCAGGGGAGTATACAATCTCATTAAAAGTTTTAAATGATGCCAATTTGTGGTCGGATGTATTTCAGCGTCATATTACAGTGACGGAGGATTTATCGGCACCTAAAATCTCATTTAGTCCTTCTGATACAACTTGGACAAGCGATCCTGTATCTGTCACTATTCATTATTTTGATGATAGTGGATTGAGCAATAAATACTACAAAGTGACTCAATCTAACCAAACTCCGTCTTCATGGGATACGGCAAAAGATATTGAAAATATTACACTTACCAATGAAGGTCAGTGGTATATTCACGCTAAAGCACAGGATATTGCAGGGAAAGAGACCACGATCTCAGCGGGGCCATACCAACTTCAACTGTCCCCGGATATTCCTGTTTTAAAACTCAATTCTATTGGTGAGAACTGGTCCGAGATCGGATGGTCACTGCCAAACCACTCTTTAGGGGATGGATATCAGTATAAAGTTGAGAATATTACAACAGGACGCTCATGGTTAGTGAACCATCCAACGGATCATATCAGGGAAGAAGGATTGGCTGCTGGATCGATTTATCAATACCACATAAAGGCGGTGAATCACGTAGGAGAAAGTGAATGGAGTGAACAGTTTGAAGTGCTCACTCTTCCGGCTCCTGTTGATGGTTTGAAGGTATCATTTGTGCCAAATAACAGTGGGACGGTCAATGTCTCGTTTGATGATGTTGAGTCTGCTGTAAGCTACCAACTCACTATCAAAGAGGGATCTGATATTGTTTATGAGGAGGAGCTTAACACCGCTGGAACACATCAAGTAACAGGACTAGAGGGAGGCAAGCAGTATACTGTAATTGTAACTGCTCATAATGCAAGTGGCTCTGGTCAGAGTAGTGTACTTGGCTTTTTATCTCTTCCAGCAGCTCCGGGCGAATTCCAATCCGTTCAGATCAGAGAAACAGAAGTGGAGTTGTCATGGACGGTATCGCCAACCGCAGCGCTGTATGAAGTGCTGCGTGATGCAGTAAGTCGATATAGCGGGTCTGATCTATCCTTTACTGACACCGGTCTGAAAAGCGGAACAGAGTATGATTACTCGATTTCAGCTAAGAATGAATCTGGGTTCGGTGATATCGCTTATCTTAATGGGGTTTTGACGCTTCCGGGCAAGACGAAGATTACTGTCGATGAGATTGGTAAAGATGTGGTCAACTTTTCAATTGATACGGTTCGTGGTGCTGAGAAATATGTGGTGCTGGTGAACGGAGTGAAGGAAAAGGAATTAGCTCCTGAAACAAAGCAATTTGAAATCGATTCTCTTAATTCAGGCACTGAATACACATTTGAAGTCTACGCTGAAAACCGGAGCGGTACTGGCGTAGCCAACAGAGTAACAGTCCGCACTTTGCCTGACAAACCGGGTGAATTATTGATTACAGACATTTCCGATACAACGGCGAAGCTTAGTTGGCAGCCAGTAACAGGAGCGGATAAATACAAAGTTACAGTAACGGATGACGTGTATTTTGAGACATCTGGGACTGACATTTCGCTCAGCGACTTACGGGCTGGGGAAACTTATCAGTTGAAAGTGCAGGCCGGTAATGCATCGGGATATGGTGAGGCTGCTGCTAAGACATTATTAACATTGCCAGCCAGCCCCGATGTGCGGATAGACAATGTTCAAGCCACTCAGTTTACCTTGGCTTGGAACGAGGTCATTAGCGCAACGAAGTATGTAGTTCACAACGAGCAGGATGAAATCATTGGAGAGACAAAAGAAACTAGTTACACTATCACAGATTTGAAGCCTGGCTCCACTCATACTGTTTACGTATCCGCCGTGAATGAGACTGGCGAAGGAAAAAAATCCAGCTTCACTCAACGCACTCTTCCGGGTGAATGGGGCATCGATCCGGACGATCCGCAATCGAGTCAACCAATCACTGTTGGAGACCGAGGCGAGCACTCTGTCGTAATCGTTATCGATCCGGTCGAAGGTGCTGATCAGTACATGGTCGTTGATGGTGAAGGCAATGTTATTGGTATCATCACTGCCCCTGAAACGGCTAAGGAAATTGGTGGTCTGGAAAGTGCCAAAGAATATGACAATTGGTCGATCATCCCGATTAATGACGTCGGAGAAGGTCAAGCAGCTCCGATTCCACCATTTGTGACACTACCGTCGTCAAACTTTGAGGTGTCTGTTGGCAATCCGACTACATCTTCGCTGACAGTCACAGTAGATAGTCAGTTAACGAATGAAGTCTTTGTCTATGCAGTGAATGGGAAGGAAGTACATCGTGGTAAAGGAAAGTCATACACCGCGAGCAATTTGTCAGCGAATAAGAGCTATACATTTACTGTCTGGACAGAGAACAGCGCTGGAGATAAAACCAAACCAAAATCAGCAACTGGTAAGACGCTGCCACTACCATCATCTGGTGGAAGCAGTTTGTTGCAACCGAAACCGCCTGTAGACGAGAAAGAAGCTACGCATCCGAATACAGCTGAGTCTCAAACTCACACGGATCAGGCCGGGTTTCAGGACATAGACCACAGCTTTGCTAAGGAAGAAATTCTTGCTCTTTTCGACATGGGGATCGTCAAAGGCGTGTCCAATTCCAAATTTGAACCGGACCGCCAAGTGACTCGCGTGGAGTTTACTTCAATGCTCGTACGTGCTTTGGAGTTTCAAGAAGCCTCTGATGTAGCCATTACCTTTGAGGACGTACAACGAACGGCGTGGTATGCGCCAGAACTATCCGCCGCAGTGCTAAATGGCGTCGCTAAAGGGATCAGCGCGAAGGAGTTCCGACCATTTGACCCAATCACACGGGAGCAAGCGGCTAAGATGATCGCTAATGCGGCATATCAAGGTAATGTCCCCACAGCTCAAGCCAACTATAAAGACGCGAAGTTAATTGCTTGGTGGGCGAAACCGGAGGTGGCTGCTCTATCTACTGAGCGAGTTATCACCGGTTATCCAGATCAGACATTTAAGCCAAAGCGTGACATGACACGGGCTGAGTGTGCTGTTCTGATTTATCGATCCTTGGGACTCATTAAGTAAAAAAAATTTGCAACAAGGCACTTATCAAATGATTTCTAGAATTTGATAAGTGCCTTTTTCTGTTATGTATGCTTATTAAAGCCTAGGATTGTTGTTACATGTGCAATTTCGTTCAATGGTATCCAAACAACCTTATCAGGCGATTTTATTTTTACCCTACTGTGATCCTCTCCCCAGCTCGGTAGTCCCGAAATTATGGAATTGTCTTTGAGTGTAAGGATAACTTCTTTGTTCTCCTTTATTGCCTTTGCTATGTAAGTCAGCATTATCTCACCTCCTTGTTATTAAATTCCATATATTCACATGAAACCCTTCTTTTATGTACTCATTGAGATAGTCCCGAGGTCTGAAAATAGGTATTTTGATTCATTAAAGCAGCAGGAAAATGCTTCCTTATGGCGAAATTACATACTGAGCGTCAGATAATGTAGATTTTTTTTTGGTAGGATATGGTTGCTTGGAAAGCATACATGAACCGGAGTAGATACTGAAATGAGTGATTTTAAGGAAATGCCGGAATGCTATGTGGCTCTGGTTACCTCAGCCCAATCAAAGGCAACTCATGATGTAGAGGAAGTATTTAAAAGGCGGCAAGGTGTTGTGTACAGCCTATATGAGGTGAAACTTAACAATCCTAAGCGTATTGCTGCAGGAATATTTGAAGCATCAGAATCTGGTTGTGATGTGGTAATGATCGTTCGCGGCGGAGGTAGGGATACTGACTTTCTTGTGTTTGATAGCATTGAGGTCTTACAGGAAATTTATAATTCCCTAATACCAGTAATTACCGGCTTAGGACATAGGAGCAATCTTACACTTGCTGACCAGGTAGCGGATCGCTGTGAAACAACTCCGACTAAGGTAGCACAGTTTCTAGTAGATAAACTGGGCCAATATAGAAATGACACTAGATATATGGTTCGAGAGCTAAGCATGCCATATATATCAGACAAGGAGACAATGAGTCATTATATTGGATCAAAGAGTAACGGGAAAGGTAAAATAATTCTATTAATTGTTGTAGCAGCAGTCATTTTCATCGTAATGATGACTATATTTATTAAATACTTCTAAAATTTTCTGCAACGGGCAACGGGGGGGAGAACATTCCAGTAAATCTGATTTAGAAGCGAATGATAATGTTTTGGTGAAAGTGTACCTAGCACTCTTCTTAAAGAGATATAGCTATTGTATATCAAGCAAATATTGATTGAAAATATTAGTGCAAAAAAAATGTTAAGGAGAGAATTCCTTTGAACATATTATTTTTACATTTGAGTGACATTCATCTGGAAAGTAAATTTAGTTTAAATCATTTTCATTTGAAGAAGATTATCGATGCAGTCAGATCCCACAAACCGTTTGAGTCAATATTTTTAATATTATCTGGTGATGTAGCTAATTCAGGTAAAGCTAATGAATACGATGTTGCTTACAAAATGGTTGGAAGACTGATAAGCCTTATAAAAGATGAATGTGATTATCATCATAAGATAAACATCTTGGTGGTTCCAGGAAATCATGATGTTGACATGTCAGATTCTCCACTTAGTACTAGTGATCTTGTTGAATTGAGTAGGAGTGGTGGATACACTAAACAGATTGATGTTGAATTGCAGCGTCAAACTCATTTCTTCAATTTCGCAAAGCGCAATAATTTATTTTTAGAAAACAAGTTATACTGTCAGAAATTGTATAAACTAGATACAAACTTTACTGTAGAAGTTAATTTGCTAAACAGTGCTATATTCTCTACTTTGGAAGAAGATAAGGGGCTCCATTATCTTCCACCGGATGTTATTCAGAGCATAAACAATCCTACTGGGGCTGATTTCGTTCTTACCGTAATGCATCATCCAACTGATTGGTTTCTTGATCCAACAATGCAAGAGTTGGAAAATGTTCTTTATACTAAAAGCAGCTTGATTTTTTATGGTCATAAGCATTATCAGGGTGCTTCAGTGGTATCCAATCAACATGGAGGAGGGGCACTTTTACATGCTGGAGGTTGTTTAAGTGAAAGGAGAGATTGGAGCAACAGTGAATTCCTAATTGGAAAATTAAGTGTAAAAGGAGATGGAAAGAAAGAGCATAACTATTCCTTGAAAAACTACAAATGGAATCAGCAACAAAGACAATATGAAGTTACTTTTGGGAACGATTATAAACTTATTAACTCAACTTTCGCAGCTTAATTTTCCGAACAAAGCCTTGATATAATTGGGCAAACTCGCAATCCATTGCTGGAGTTGACATACAACGGCAGACTGATCCCGTTTGGATTTCGCTTCCGTGAACGCCATGAAAAATGCGATCAGATGCTGCAAAGCCGTTTTGAGATCCAGGTCTCGAACTTCGTCGGAAAACAGGAAAAACAGACCGCCCAACGACCGCGCGTCGTTGTTGTGACGGCGTTCCCATTCCATTACGAGATAACGGGTAAACACGATCGTGGTGTGGCTGATGAGCATATCAAACGAACGACCTTGAAACTCCGTTCCCAGCTTCAGGTACGATTTGGCAAATTTGAAGAACGTCTCAATGCTCCAACGCATGCCGTAGATGCGAACGATTTCAGCCTCTTCCAACGCCAAATCGGTGCTGAGCAGAACCAGCCAATCCCGCCGCCGATGGCGGTTTTGCACAAAGACCAATTTGATCGGCAAACCGCAGGCGGTTTGAACGATGACCGAGCCAAGGATTTCTTTGTTTTTCTGCTTTGGCAACAGGGCATACAGTTCATGGAGCGTCAGGCTTTTTCCGTCGAACCGGTATCGTTGTTTCATCGCCTTGACCATCCCAATGACATGCAGACCTTTCGCCATCAGTTCACGCAACAGAGGCGCTTGGGTAAACCAACTGTCCATCAGGACAAAGTCAGCGCTAAATCCAGCCTGAATCGCTCGATCAAGCAGAGCCGCCACGGCATCCGGTTTGCGTGAAAGCGCCTCGATGCGGCGTTTGTAGCCTTGGGTACGCTTGGACAGACGTTCCTTCATCTCGCAAAAGCGATTCGTCAGCTTGGCCGAGCTGAGCATGACAAAATCGATGGGCGCAAAGCTGAAGCCATCCGACCATCCGAGCGTGAGCATGTTGTAGCCGCGAGCATATCTCCCCGTCGTATGATCGAAGATGCGGGCAAGCAACTCGGCTTTCTTGCTGCGATCCCTGCGAAGAACCGAATCATCAATGATGAACGTCCGAACGCGGGACGAAGAGGTTAAGGAATCAAAATGCTGAACGACCTTCAGACTCAAGGCATGCAAAAATCGTCGCCAGGCAAAGCGTGGATGGTTTAAGAATCGATAGACTACATCTTTGCCAGGCAACGACTGGCGGCGGTCGCTATGCAGAAGACGAAACCAATTGCGCCCTTCAAACACGAGCGTAAAGATCAGCTGAAAGATGGCAAGACTGGACAATCCGAACGACTTGGAAATGCCGGCTTTGCGCAACAGTTGTCCGATTTGCAAAGCGGAAAATAAAGTCGAGATTCGTTCTTGGCCCTTTTCAGACAGGAAGTTGTGTTGTACCATAGAGTTACGCACCTTTCTGTTTGGAATGGTTTGTTTAGCTACTTCCATTTTACCAAACGGAAAGGTGTTTTTCTGTCAAGAACGAGATTTTTCAATAAGAAATCCTAGTCATATCAAGGCTTAACACTAATTTTCAAGGTGCGAAAGTTGAGTTAAAGAACATCGAGGAATGTTACATCTTTTTTGATGACCTGTGCACCGTTAACGAAATTCAGTCTTTGTCGCAACGGCTGGAAGTCGCCCGAATGTTGGGCAAAGGCAACACATACAACCAGATTGAAGCAGAAACCGGAGCCAGCACGGCGACAATATCCCGGGTGAAGCGCTGCCTAAATTACGGTAACGACGGCTACAAAATGGCGCTGGACCGTTTAGGTCGCTAAGCGTATGACAGACGAAATGAAGGCAAGGTCGATGAGGTTGCCGGAAGATGGCCGGGAGGTGCTCCAAATGGGGGACTCCAAGAAACCGGGTGTGCTTGTCATCAGCCACGGCTCCCCAGATGAGCATTGGGTAGCCCTCGTGGAAGCGGCGGTGGCGGAAGCGGCGGACGATTTGCCCGCCGGGCTTCCGCTCGCCTGTACTTTCCTCGAAACGGTGGAAGGCCGCCTGATCCAGGACGGCATCGATCAGCTGGAAGCCCAGGGAGTGACGGACATCATCGTCATTCCCTTGTTCGTGTCCTCGGGAAGTACTCATATCGACGAAATCGCCTATGCCCTTGGGGTCAAAGATACACCGGAGAAGGAAACTGACCTGGAACGTTTTCGGGTTTCCGCTCGGGTGTTTTTTGGCGATCCCATCGATGATGGTCCGCTGGTCGCCGAGATGGTGTGGGACAAAGTGAAGGGGCTGTCGGTGCGGCCGGAGCGTGAGGTGCTGCTTCTCGTCGGGCACGGCAGCAGCCACCCCGGGTTCTTGCAACGGTGGGAACGCGGGATCGCCTCGCTGGCGGCGCAGTGCGCGGAGCTTGCCGGACTTGCGGGCGGGGCCGATTACGCGCTCCTGAATCCGGACAGCGTATCTGCCAAAGTACGTTATTGGTCAGAGCAGCGGGGGATGGACGTCATTGTGGCTCCTCTTTTCCTGAGCGCCGGATATTTTACCAAAGTCACGATTCCTGAGCGGTTGAATGGGCTGGCTCATCGCTATTCGGGAGAGGCGTTGCTGCCCCACCCTTTGATGGCTCGCTGGATGTCGCAACAAATATTGAATATAATGGGATCAGTGATAGGTTGACATTATGAGTTCAGGTGGCGTTAGGAAGATGAAAAGAGCTAGGTTGATTTATAATCCAACCTCGGGAAGAGAAGAGATGCGCCGCCTTCTGCCGGACGTGCTGGAGCGTCTGGACCAGGGCGGCATCGAGACGTCGTGTCATGCGACGACCGGGGAAGGCGATGCGACGCGCGAGGCGGCTTTGGCGGTCGAACGCGGATACGACATCATTATTGCGGCCGGCGGCGACGGGACGCTGAATGAGGTTGTGAACGGCATGGCCGGGAAGAGTGATTTGCCCCCGCTGGGGGTGTTCCCGCTCGGTACGACGAACGATTTTGCCCGTGCGATGGGAATCCCTCGGCGTTGGGAGGATTATTGCGACCTGGTCATTGAGAATAAAACAAGACCCATCGATATCGGCAAGGTGAACGGCCGGCATTTCATCAATATCGCCGGCGGCGGCAAGTTAACCGAGCTGACGTATGAGGTGCCAAGCCGGCTCAAGACGCTGATCGGGCAGCTGGCCTACTACATGAAGGGTATCGAGAAAATGGCCAGTCTGTCGCCCACCAAGCTGATTATCGATGCGGAAGGGCACGAGGTCATGGAAGGCGAGTTCATGCTATTCCTGATCGCCAACAGCAACTCGGTTGACGGCTTCGAGAAGCTGGCGCCGGACGCACGGATCGACGACGGGCTGCTCGATGTGATCGCGCTCAAGAAGTGCAACCTGGCGGAATTTATCCGCCTGGTCACGATGGCGCTGCGCGGCGATCATTTAGGCGACTCGCACGTCGTCCACTTCAAGACGCGGCGCATGGAAGTCACTTCGCCCGGCCGCGTGCTGCTCAATCTCGACGGCGAGCTGGGCGGCGAATTGCCAGGCGTATTCGAGGTTTTGCCGCAGCATTTGCAGATTTTTGCTTGATTTCTCGATATCCGTCCGTGATTCATAGGCTTAGAGAGTAATTTACAGGGTTGCCTGAGTTACAGGGTTGCCTGAGGCACACCATCAGGAAGCTTAGGTTATGAGGATCCCCCGTCGGGCTGGCGGGGGATTTGGTTTGGTTGGGAGAGTCGTTAGTACCTTAAGGCTGCTTCCGTCCAGGGGCTGCAACTATCTGTGGCTTAAGGGACTCCTTGCCTTGGTACATACCTTTATTTCTCGTTTTGTCTCGACGCGCTGCTGCGTGGTTTCCTATCGTGCCTCGCATCATGTTTAAGCTGCCACAATGGTACGAATGGAGTTTGGATAGCGTATAGCGGTCAACGTTCGAAGTGGTGGCGATGCAAAATAAGTGGAAATTCTACCGTTATTTTTGGAGTAACTGTGGGTTTGGCGTGGATTAGCTGGAAAAAGTACCGTTAATTCCGCAGGCTTTGCTGAAAACAGGGGAAATGGGCCAAATTAGCGGTACGATTTCCCGTTATTTTTGCGAAAATGGCCCAAACGGGGTAAATTAGATGGAGGATTTACCGTTAGTTGTTTGATGGGTGGGCTGAAACAGGTGTGTTAACGTCGAACGGATGGTTTTACCTTATGCGAGGATTTAGAGTACAGGATTAAAGTATATCGAGAGTTTTGAATTACAGTAGATCACGTGAACTGGATGAGATGATGCCAAGTTGGAGTAACCGGTTCAGTTGAACATAGAAGGAGTCCATGATGAAGATGCAACGGAATAACCATCGTCGTCCGGAGTCGGGGCGGGTAGGGAGCCCTCGGGGACAAGGACACAAAGCAGCTGGCGGCGGGAAAAGCAACCGCGGCGGGAGAGGAGAAGCTTCCTCAGCGACTCTTCCATCGCGGGGGCGTGCGGCTGTGGCTGCGGAACGGCCTTTCAGCGCGCAGCCTGCAGGGCGTGCTGGAAGCAGCGCGTCTGAAGCCGCGCTGGCGGGTCTTCCCGTCGTGAAAAATGATGAGGTCGTGATCGACATCATCGGGATGAACCACGACGGGGAAGGCGTGGGCCGGGTGGAGGGCTACACGCTGTTTGCAGCTGGCGCCTTGCCGGGCGAGAAAGCCCGGGTCAAGGTGCTCAAGACGAAGAAGCAGTATGGCTATGCCAAGCTGCTTGACGTGGTTGAGGCGAGTCCGGACAGGGTGGCTGCGCCCTGTCCGATCTACGACAAGTGCGGCGGCTGCCAGCTGCAGCACTTGAGCTATGACGCGCAGCTCGCGTGGAAGCGTCAGCACGTCGTCGACGTGCTGGAGCGCATCGGCAAGCTGCGCGTGGCAGGGGGCGCGCCGGGAGCGGGCGCGGCGGGCGGCGACCATGCCGTCGTCGTGCGACCGACGATCGGCATGGCTGCGCCTTGGCGCTACCGCAACAAGGCGCAGGTGCCCGTCGGCGTCATCGACGGCGCACTGGTCGGCGGCTTCTACGCCCGCGGCAGCCATCGCATCATCGACATGGAGACGTGCCTCATCCAGCACGAGAGCAACGATGATGTGATCAGCCGCGTCAAAGCGATCGGCCGCCGCCTGGGCATCACCGCCTACGACGAAGAGACAGGCCAAGGCCTGCTTCGCCACGTCGTCGTAAAGGTTGGCTTCCGCACCGGCGAAATGATGCTGGTGCTGGTCACAAACGGCGATCGGATCCCCCGTGAAGACGAATGGATTGCGGCGATCCGTGAAGAGCTTCCGGCTGTGGTAAGCATCTGCCAGAACGTCAACACACGGCAGACGAACGTCATCTTCGGCGACGTAACTCGCGTCCTGTGGGGCCGCGAAGTGATCTATGACTATATCGGGGACGTGAAGTTTGCGATCTCGGCGCGTTCTTTTTACCAAGTAAACCCAATCCAGACGGAAGTTCTCTATGGCAAAACGGTCGAATACGCCGGTCTGACCGGTCAAGAGACGGTCATTGACGCCTACTGCGGCATCGGCACGATCTCGTTGTTCCTGGCGCAACACGCGAAGCGGGTGTACGGCGTGGAGATTGTCAAAGAGGCGATCGAAGACGCTCGCGTCAACGCCAAGCTGAACGGAATGAACCATGTCACTTTTGAGGTCGGTGCCTCCGAAGACGTCATCCCAGCCTGGAAAGAGCAGGGGATCGAAGCCGACGTCATCGTCGTCGACCCGCCCCGCAAAGGCTGCGACCCGCACCTGCTCGACACGATTATCAAAATGAAGCCCGAGCGTGTGGTTTACGTATCGTGCAACCCCGCAACTCTGGCTCGCGACCTGCGCATCCTTGAGGACGGCGGCTACCGGACCGTGGAGGTAACGCCGGTGGATATGTTCCCGCATACGACACATGTTGAGTGCTGTGTGTCGCTCATCCGTAAGTAATTCTCTAAGCCGCATTTACCCCGTGCATTGTCTGCAAGAGCTATTAAGAATACATCTCGCATCTTCAATTTTGTGAAATAACATCCCTCAGTCCCCGCCTGTTTCCTAGGTGGGGACTATTTTACGATTTTCTACCTTCGCGAACCTATCAAAGTTTCACTGGAACAGTCTTCCTTTCTACGGTAACATAAACACACTTCTTGTGGGAGGGGGTTGAAGGCAACGAGTAAATTCGGATCGATCTTGCAAGAAAATTTTTTTCGCATTCCCTATGGAAAAAGAATCCATAGTTGCGGAAGGAATTTGCGGCTTTATGGCGAATGTTGAAAAAGTTGCGGAGGACGATGGCATTAGGTTCTCAAAAATTAAGAAAGGACTTCTTTCACGGTTACTATATAATCAATAAGCTAAGGAGCGATTCATCATGAGTAAAGTTGTCAAACGTCTGTTCTGCACCATCCTTCTGTTGACGCTGGTCATCAGCCCCGTTTCGGCTTTCGCCGCCGACACCAAATCGTCGGGCGAATCCTCCAACTCAACGCATCAAATCATCGACGGTTACAGCTACTCCAACGAGGCAGTTTACATCCTCGACGAGATCAACCGCTACCGTCGTGACATGGGTCTGCCGGAAGTGAAATTAGATCCGTTTCTCACTCAAGCCGCTCAAAACCATGCGGATTACCTTGAGAAGAATGATACCACTGGTCACAAGGAGGTTAAAGGAAAGCCGGGGTATACTGGAGAGTATGCGCCAGATCGGATATTGACTGTGGCTGGAAATGAGTTTTCTTTGCGTACAGGGTACGCGACGGTATCTGAGGTTATTTCCTATCATCCTTTGGAGCAAGCGGTTGATTCGTTGATTTGGGTACCTTTTCATAGAGAACCGCTTATAGATTATTCCAGCGTAGCGGTAGGTGTTGGGATAAGTGATAGAGCTGTTGTTATTGTGGTTGCACCGTTAGAGTCTTTGTGGTGGGACGGAAATCAAAATGGTTTCACTTTCCCTTACGACGGGCAAAAAGATGTGCCGCCGGGCATGTTGAGTGACGAGATTCCTAGCCCGTTGACTGGCACTAAGTATAAATCTTATGAAGAAGTCGGAACTGTCATTTCCTTCTTTGTTGACCCGAAGGAAAAATTCGATCCTTCTAGTGTTTCGATAACGTCTGAAAAAGGCGAAAAAGTGGATTTTGTGATTAAAAAGACGGAGAGCAAGTACAGCCTTAGCGATGAATTGGATCATTGGTACATCCTTCCTTCTAAGTTGAAGGGGAATACGACTTATACCGTCAAAGCACACGGGAAAAAGTGGTCTTTCACGACTGGGGAAGGGGATTCTAAAGTAGGGTCTCCGAAGCCAGAGAGAAAGGCGGGTCACATCTGGGTCAGCCCAACCGAGCAAAAATCCCTTGAGGAACTTCGCAAACGCACTAAGTTCTTCGACACCAACTCCAAGTCCGGTTACGTCAACGTACTGGTCAACGGCAAAGAAATTGTCACCAACCCTCGGGCGCATATCGTAAACGGTCAGACCTTTATCCCCTTGCGTGGGGTATTCGAAGCTCTCGGCGCTGAGGTTAGCTGGGAGAGCGTCTATCGTCAAGTTTCGATCAGGTATAAGGACAAGATTGTGATTTTGCAACTCGACAATAAGGAAGCGCGGGTCATTCAGGTTGAAAGTCCTACGAATCCGAGGGCAAAAGAGACTAAGGTGACCCTTTCCAACGCTCCGTTCGTCAAGAACGGCACGACCTTCATTCCGCTCCGCTTCGTAGCTGAATCCATCGGCGGAGAAGTCATTTGGTATCAGGAGGATTACACCGCCAGCATCATCGCGGAGTACAATATCGAGGATTAACCCCAACTCCCTTCAAGAGCCGTCCATTCGGGCGGCTCTTTTTCTCAACCAAAACCTTGAAAACACTCTCCCCGGAAGCTAACATACAACAAACTTCCGAGGAGGCGTTTTTCATGTCCAAGCCCATCCATTTGTACCTTCTGGATATCGACCCCGCTACCGAGCGGCGCCTGCTTTCCCTCGCCCAGCGGCATCTCAAGTTGGTACTCGAAAGCGGCCACCGCCGGACTTCGCCCAAGCGCCGCGCCGAGATCGGCCGAGAAATCGAAGCTATCCGAGCCGAACGCGACTCCATCATCGCCCGCCTGAGTAAAGAGGCAGAAATGCGGGTGACATCGTGAAGAATGAACAGCTTTCCGGCGGAACCTCACCGATCCTCCCCTCCGTCGATGACTGGCTTCAGGTGGTATGGGAGCGTTTCTACGTCCAATATGCCGTCCCTGCCATAAAGCAACATCCCGAAGCCAGCGCCTTGTCTCAACTTCAGGCCAATATCGAAGAACAGTTGAAAAATAGCCTGACAGCGGAGCATTACCAGCTCGTGCTCGATTGGGAAGACATCAAGAACCGGTGGCATGCGCTGGAAGTGGAGCGCATGTATGAACTGGGGATAAAAGTGGGGATCAGAATCCAGCAGGAATACGACCAATTCACGAAGTTGCCCTAAAATATCAGCCATGCCCGATCCTGCGGCATGGCTATCATTGTTTTACGTATTTCAACACTTCCATAAGAATGTTCTTCGCCATTTCCACGGTCTTTTCATCATGCTTGGCCAACGCAGCGACAATCTCTTGGATGTGCTGTTCGTTTGCGGGAAGGTTCTCATAACGGTGGGAATAGATGAAGAACTGGTGGACACCGACCTCTAGCGCGTCCGCGATCTTGCTCAAATTGATCAAGGAAATGTTCTTCTCGGCCCGTTCGACGCCGCCAATATAGGAGAACGTAAATCCGCATTTCTCGGCCAATGCGTGTTGCGACAAGCCCCGAGCCTTGCGAAGTTCACGGACACGCTTACCGACTTGTACCAGAATATCAGCCATCGCCTACACCTCACTCTTGAGTGTAGAGTGAAAATGGTGTAGCGAATATGCTGTAATAAAAGTCATTTCAACATACTTGATACATATAATAGTTAATGGTATTCTGTTGCCAGTAGAGTAGTTTAGGCTTAAAAATTGGTCTTTTCTCCCATTGTCATTTTCCTTTATAATAAGAGCGATTAGGTAATGGAGGTACGTTCATGGTAGTTCGAAAGAGGTTAGGCAGAGCAGTTCTCAGCGCAGTGATCGCGGGAAGCATATGTTCAGGAGTACCCGCTCTCGCAGCGGAAAATGCTTCGGCAGCATCCGTCCAACAAGCCCAATTCGAAGAAGTCAATGTCACGATTGACGGGATACTGCAAAAGTTCCCTCAATCCGCGATCCTCTACAAGGGAAGCACGATGGTTCCCATGCGCGGGGTATTTGAGGCGCTCAAGGCGGAGGTCAAGTGGGACGGGGCGACGCAGACGGTTACCGCGACCAAAGGTGACACCACGATCAAGCTGACCATTGGCAACAACTACGCTTACGTCAACGGTCAGAAGGTCGCCCTCACCGCCGAAGCCATTATCGTCAATGGCTCGACAATGGTTCCGCTCCGCTTCGTCGCAGAAGCCCTCGGCGCGAAGGTCGAATGGGACGGCGCGACTAAGACCGCGATCATCTCCCAAGGTAGCGAGATCAAGCCCGGTTCGGGGGTAACCAACCCTGCCCCGAACCAAACCAACCCGGCGCAGAACCAACAAGCTCCAGCACAATGGTACGAGAAAGAGGAATATAGGTATAACGGCATCGACGCCACCGAGACCAAGGGTCGCCTGTATGGAACCGAGAACCAAAAGGAGTACGACGCCGTACTCAAGATCGCCAAGGAAGCCCTTGCCGACCTCGACTCCATCCCAGTTCCGCAGGGCTACATTGACTACCTTTATCATGGTAAGACTGCTCCTGCTAATAAGCGGGCAATGACTGGGTATGAAATAGAGTTGAGAGTGGCGGAGCAAAGTTTTAAGCATCTGCTCGATGCAGGGATTTCCCCAGAGTCGATCATTAAGGATTACAAGCTTAGTAAGCTTGTTGTGAAGGTGACCAATACTACTTCTAAGGAAGTTGAAGAGACTTCTCCGGGGATTTCTAGCGCTTACGACGCCCTCGTCGAAGGTCAAATCGACTGCGACTCTCTCGCCAACACCTACGCCCTTTTCTACGACTTGGCTGGTTTTGAGACTGGGATTATTCGTGAAGGTTTTCATGCTTATGTTATTGTCAAGTATGACGGGCATTGGTTGCGAGGGAATCAAATTCTCGATCTTCCTTCTTACTTCAAAGAGTATAAACTTAGCTGGTACACCCGCCCCGATTCGATTACTTGGAATAGCTATCGTGACGCAAAGTAATTCCCCATCCCAAGTCTCCGACGGGGTTGTCGGAGACTTTTCTTTTCCCATTAGACTCCCCTTCCCTATCAAGAAACCTCCGAGATCCTCGGTATCTCTCGGAGGTTTCTTCTTTTTACCCGCGCATCCTTGTCGGAGGTAACTTGACGCTCTTTTCTCTTTCTTCGACCTCCCTCGCGCTAAACCGCGCTTACTTCCTCAATCTATGTCAACTTTGTTGGACTTAAAAGTAAACTCATGCAGTACTTGAGTTATCTCTTAAGGAGGTTAGAACTATGCCATTTATGCGATGGATCAAAACCCCGGCATTACTGGTCATTATGGCAGTACTGTTGGTGGTTTCTCCGTTCTCCGCATTAGCGGAGGAAGCTTCATCTGATGCAACGCAAGCGGAGAGTACGTCCATCCAAGAGGAGGTGACTGCTCTCGAAGCATCTGAGTCTTCGGTATCGGAATCGTCTGAATCGGAAGTCTCAGCTCAAGCGGAGGGGGTAGTCGAACCGGAAAAGGCGGAGTCTGTTCCGGTATCGATCCTTTCGGATGCGCCGACGTTCTACTTGCAAATCGCTATCGAGGAGCATTCCAACGCTCTTGGAACTGTACCCACTTTTGAGGTGGGTTTGAGTGACGCTTCCTCGAAGCAGATCGCCAAAGCGACGGCTTCTCCTTCCAATTACAGAGAAGCTCCCTCCCCTCACGGCCCCACAATCGCCCGTGGCTTCGTGCATCCGGCGCTGGCTGGGCAAGTAGCCTGCCCGGCTCGCGGCGGGGCTGACAGGGCCAAAGAATCGGTCGGCGATGTCGAAGCGCGGCTCCCGGTCGTCCGTCCGGTTGCTCCGGCCTGTCTCGCCGCCGGAATCGGCGGTGGGAGCCTGCATCCGGGGGCGGGCAGTGGTTTGGCCCTTCGGCGGGGGTAGTGGGGCTGACGGGGTGAAATTTGTGGCTTCCTTCCATGAAATGGGAGGTCGAGGGGGAAAGTTGCACGGAAGGCAGGGGGAATAATGCACGTTCCGGGATGTTTCGGGACGCGAAAACCCTTGCCGCACGCGGGTTTTCGGGATTCAGGGCGGGGGGGCTGATAAAAAGACCTATAAGAACCATAAGGAACGGGGTTCTTGCCTTCGGCAAGCCCCCCTTATGGAAAACCCAAAAAATAACTCCGAAGCCCAAAGGGGGCTAGCTGATTAGTCTTTAAGTCTTTTAAGTTTTAAAGGATTTAAAGTCATTAAAGTCTTAAGAGCATTTTTCATAGTTCAGTACCCATCCTACCCATACCTAACCCATACCACACAGACACAGTAACGCTAAACAGACAAAGCGGCGAAATTCCCGCCCCGCGCGCGAGTTGGGGGCCTGCGCCCTGACTTCGCCGCCTTCCGTGCCGACATGGGCTTTTTCCTCTGCACGTTGCTGATCAGGGTGAGCGCCGTCTTCGTACCGATTTTTGCGCCATTTTCGCCCCGAATCTGGGGTGCTTTCAGCCGGACGCATCGCTTCGCTTCAGTGCGGCGGGGGCGCTTTTTACCGCTAAAAATCCGCTTCCTTTCCGCCTCCATGCCGCCCTGTTGCCGCGTTCAAACCGGTACCCGTGTTCAGTTTCCGATCTGGTTCGGGGGTACCGTGTCCCCGCCGTTGCCATCCCGTTGCCACCGCATAGCCGCTTCATTGCCGCCTCCGCGCCGCCTCAATACCGGCTTCTCTCCGCCTATTCCTTCTCCCGCGCCGCTTTCCCTGCAAACGGATGCCGATCCGTTTCTTCCTTATTATATAGCCGCATAGCCGCGACTTTCCCTTCCGGCGCTTGACCGCCCCGTTATGCCTGCAAGATACGTTTCCGCCGTCCTCATGATGTGTTTTGCGTGTTCTCGAGGGTATTTTGCGCTTGTTTGCGCCGTATACAGCAAAATCCCCGACCTTTTTCGCCGAATTGAGGGCGATACCCAGGAATCCCGTGCGTACTGCAGACTTCTTCGTGCGGATATTTTTTTATTTTCGGCGGATTCAACCTTGCATTTTTGGTTTGGAAACCGGAGTTGGATGTATACTCAATAGCTTTTGCGATAGAAATTGTTCGCGACGCAAAAGCATGTGTTCCTTGAAAACTGAATAGCAACACCAAATCACGAATCAAAGGGGGTGAATCCACATGGTTGAACAGACGCAAAAGAGCAATCCGATGTTTGTTCCGTCGTTTCCGTACTTTCGGGATATGCTCCGCACGGTCGTTACAGGCGATAACCGGTTTGCGGTTCTGATTTGTCCCGCCGAATCGGGGTACTTCTGCCGCGGCGGGCGGTTGTACAAAGATGGCCGCGCCTTGAGCGATGATGAACTTTACCAACTGGTGAAAGCGAACGGCGACCTTCGCGATCCCCTGATGGTGTACGGCCTCTTTTCTTTCTTCTACTTCAAGGGGGATATCCGCAACCGTACTTTTGAGGACTGCCGGATCACCGATCTGTACGAATTCCTTGAAATCAGCAAAGGCGGCAAGGGCTACCCGCTCCGGGAGACGCTTGAAAGCTTCGAGTCCGTCTTCGGTTGGGTTTTGGGAAAAGGAGTATTCCCGCTGCTCCAGATCGAGCCGCTTTCCGATGGCCGTTTGCGGCTTTCCAGCGAGTATTTCCATCATGCCCTGAACGCACTGATCGCGGAGTGCCATCAGTTGTCCGAGACCGGCTTCAAGTTCCGGCTGACCAGCGTCCCGCTCGCCTTCCTCCGCCAGCGGAACAAGCAGGCGGCCCTGATCGCGATGGAGTTTGCGTTTCTGCTGGAGACGATGAGCAGCGACAAGGACGTGCGGGAGATTTCCTTGGAAACGCTCATGAAACGGGTGCCCGCTTTCGGCAGAGCGCTCCGGGACGAATCCAAACCGGTTTCGTACCGCAACCGTTACCTGCGCGAAACACTGAAAAGGGCCAAATTCTTGGTAACCGAAGTCAGCGACCTGTCCAGTCGGTACCCGAACCTGACGATTGTCTGGGAGAAGAAGCTGTCGGTCAAAAACGAACGATCACGCATTATGCTCTGGCGCAAGCCACCGGTAACGAAGAAAGGGGAATCGAAATGAACGTCATTCCTGAAATGAACACCAATCCAAGAGCGGTCTGGTTCGATCAACTTTGCGCCTTCCTTCTGGCACAGGCGGAAGGCCTTCCCGCCTTGCCGCGCATTCCGCACGAGGAGTATTTGTCGAATGATACCGAAGCAAAGATAAAGAAATTACGCATGCACGCCTCCATTCTCTTGCAGCTTTGCGGCGTGGATGTCAAAAGCGGCGGGAATCTCCTTTGCTTCAATCATGACGACCATCACCCGTCCATGGCGTTCTATGCAAAAGACGGGAATTTCATCTGCTTCGCTTGCCGGGAAAGACGCGGGGAAACCGGTGAAAACATCGAGTACCATTGGGACATCATCGACATCATCGGCAAGCTGTTCCACATCCCCAACTTTTGGGGGAAACTCCGAAAGGCCGAGGAACTGCTGGTGGAACCGATGCTGAACCATTCGCAACCCTACCAGACGGTTCTGACCGATCCCCAGGTGGTGGAGCTGCTCCTGAAGAAACGGATCACGATCCCGAGCATGCTCAAGTTCGACCTTAAGGTCTGGCGTTTGGACGACGGCACCAAATACGTGGTCATTCCCTGCACGGGCCGATTCGTAGAACGGAAACTCATGGTCAAGGGCATAAAAGAATACCCGAAGTCCTTCAAGCTGAAGGGGGTAGACGTGGAACTGTTCAACGGTTCCCGCCTCGCGGAACCGGGGATTGTGTTCGTCGTCGAATCCGCGCTGGACGCGATCCTGCTCGAACAAGAGGGTTTCTTCGCCGTCGCACTCAACGGCAAAACACCCGGCGCGCTGGTTCGCGCCTTGTACAGCAGGCCGCTCCCGGAGGGACTGTCGCTCATCATCCTGCTGGATAATGATCGGGATGGCCGGGATGCCGCTGTAGCGGTTTGCGATGCGATCAAAAAATCTGGAGTTTCCTTCTATCGCTTCGACTACGACGCGCCGCCCGACAGCCCGCAGGCGTTTTTGCATCGGAAAAAGGACGTTGGCGAACTCATGGTGCTCGACAAGGCGCGGACGATCGCCGCGCTGGAGGCGCTGGTGCGTTCCGTCCAGTCTTGATTAGCCGAACATCCATAAACCGGTGGGGCATCCCGCGATGCTCCACCCCCCAAATTTGACAATGAGGAGGAATAACCATGACTACGGTCAACGAGATTCAACCCATTGTAATGAACGATAAAGTGTATGGGCACTGGATCGGCAACAAACTGGAACTGAACTGGGAGGCGTATTTGCTCCCCATCCCGGAGTTTATCCAGTTGCTTAAGGAAGCGAATGTGCCCCAGGGTGAAATGTTCATTGTTGCCGACAAATATTTGAAATTGAGGTCGGAAGGAGCTCCAGAACGAGCGGTTCTCCAGCGATTGTGGGGTAACGCCAGCTTGACCTACCCGACCGGCTTTAAGCCGCTCGACGATATGCTGGGCGGAGGACTGCATGCGGGGCTGACCGTGATCGCCGCTCCGCCGGGCAGAGGAAAATCCACGTTGGCGCTCCAGATCGGACGCTCGCTTTCCAAGCAGGGGTTCGGAACCATTTATATCTGCAACGACATGGCTGACAGTGAACTGATGGCCAAGATGATGAGTGGCATCTCCTATGAGTTGACCAAAGGAAAGGGCGGCTGGACGGCGAGGGAAATCTTGTCGGGCGAGAAGCATTTGCGCGAAAATGCCGCTTTTCAAAAGGTGGCTTCCCTGTACCTGACCGAGACCAAACACCTGTTCATTGAAACCGGTCATGCGGCGCGTGACGTGGACGCGTTGGGGTATCTCATCGACGGTTATGCGGCGCTGTTTGCGGCAAGCCCCACCTACGAACATCCGCCTGTCATCATCTTGGACTACTTGCAAAATGTTCAGGTCGACGGGAAAGGCAGCGAACGCGAACAGGTTAATGCGGTCGTGCGAATGCTTCAGGAACGAATCGAACAGCATGGCATTCCGGTGCTGGCCATCTCCAGCGTTTCCCGCGACAAATACGGCCAACCGCTCCGCTTGGACAGCCTGAAGGAGAGCGGCCTGATCGAGTATGCCACCAGCGTCGCCATTGCCCTGCAGTTTCGAGCGGTGCATAGCGAGGGGTACGACGAGAAAAAAGAGCGGAGTAAGCCGGAACAGCACATGGAACTGTATATACTGAAGGAGCGGTTTGGCGAAACGGAACATTCGCTTCCGGTGACGTTCATCCCGAAATATAGTACTTTTCTGTTTAACGGCGTGATTCATAAAAGTAAACCGTCCGCCAAAATTCCGAAGGTAAAGGGAATCGGGGCAGGCTGAACACGCTGCGCCCCGGTGGGGCGCAGCGTTTCCGCACTACAAGAATTCTCGCACTTTGACTTCCAACCAGAAAGGAATGTCGAAGTTGATCCAAAGCTGCTCCAACTGGTGGCGGCCCTTCGAGGACAGCTTCACGCGCAAGTTCTTGAGAGGGATCTTCTTCCACCCGGCTTCTTCGAGTCGCACGTAACTGGAATTATCCAGCCCGCTCAGTGCGACCTTGCCGAGCGGGCGCTCAAGAAGCAGTTCCACCAGCCGGTCATGGTGTTCTTTCTTCCAGTTGTTCCGGTAATGCTTCTTTGTGGCCATCGCTTCTTCGTGATACGGAGGGTCGAGATAGATGAAACTTTTGCTCCAATCGTAATCGGACGCAAGAATGCGGAAAACATCGTCATTGGTGACCTCGATCCCTCTCAAGGTTTGGTAAAACGAGTGAAGTTCGCAAACGTGTTTCCGGTAGTTCTTCCAGTAAAGCGATTGTTTGTACTTTTTTTGCATGCTTCGTTCGCTTTGCCGGATGGCGATATAGGCGCAGGCGGCAGCGGTGACCATGTCATAGCCGTTCTCGCCCAAGACACCCTCTTTGCACAGCCGTTTCGCTTCTTGGAAAACTTCCTCGCCGATTCCTTCTTGGAGCAGCCGTTTCGTCAGCCGATAGCTAAGCCCCAGGTTGGAGCAGCAGTAAAAGAGTGCCGCCATGCCGGTGTCAATGTCGTTGTAGACGCGCTTATGCAAGCCCCCGAAGGGGAGGTTGAGGAGCATTCGCGCTCCCCCGCCGCACAACTCATGGAACTCGTTCAGTTTGTAATGCCGGATGGCATAGTCGATTACCGGCACGATGTGGCCGATCAGCGCGGCTTTTCCTCCCACATAGGGAACAAGGCTGTCTTCGTGTTCGGTGTCGGGGTAGTAAAAATCGTCTTCAAGCTTCTTCCTGCTCATTCGACAACTTCACCATCCGGCAGTTTGAAAATATAAAACCGTGTTTTTCCGAGGAACGGATAGGTGTAATGGCCTTCCGACTTTTTGATGAGATAACCAAGCTCGACCCAGGATTCGCACACTTCCAACAAATTCTGCTCAGTACTTTTGCTTTTTTCCCAACCCAATAGGGCGTATAGCGTTTCAGAAGGAATAGCGACGGCATTCTGGCCGGCGAATGTTCGGGTATCCAAAATCAAACCGGGGTCACCCTTTTGATACTTTTTCTCGCTGAGCAGGGGAAAACGATGAAGTTGGCTTTGAATGTTTCTACAAATCGTTCCATACAATTCAACCCCTTTTTTGTACTCGGCGCATGGATACATCAAGGCGTAGAGGTTGGGTACGACGGTGTAGTCTTGCTGGTTTTTCATATCGCTGACCACATGCAACAGGTAGTCGTATTCCGAATCCAAACCGTGGAATTTACGTAATTCTATCCGCATCTCCTTCGAACAGGTGAGGAGCTGGCTTTCAAGGTAGATCATGGGTTTGTTATTTCCTTTCATTTTGGGCCGCAACTGAACGGCAAACACTGGAGCGGGTTCATTGGGGTAGTCGCCGCGAAACAACTTGATGTCGACCTTTTCCAAGAGCAAATCTTTTGGGAGCTTCTTCTCGCTTCCGGAAAACGATTGTTTCTCTTGCTCAAATCGCGTTGCTTTTTCAGATGCATTCATGAGCGGTGTACCTCCTCAGATTTTAATGGAGAGTCACAACTCTCGCGTGAACCTAAAGGAGATAAATCCAGTCCGTCCGCAACTCCGAAAAAGCAACGCAAAGTCCTTCGAAAAAACCTCAATATCGCAAAATTTTTTTGTGCAAAAGGGTGCCGATCAGGCGAAAACGTATCGCAAATTCAAAAAACGTACCCGCATCATGCCCAAAACGCGCATCGTATTCCGCAACACGCGCACAACGAAACCAAAAAGCGCGATACGGATACAACCGCACGCGCTATTTTCGGTTGGTAACAAGGGAGGAACGCAAGTACCGGAGGAGATAACGATGGAGGTAGGCGGGAAACACACTGGTTGAGATTTCCGGAGAAACGCCTGTTCCCTTTTACGCAGGGGGCTTTCGGCGGGAAACGCGCAAAGGCGCAGATGCCGCCCACGCTCGGCGCTTGGGATCAATACCGGTCGCAGGTTTAGCGGGAGAATGCCCGTCCGTCTGTGACAAAGGCCGACCATTCGCCGGTTGGCCGGTTGATCGCGAAACGGGATTCCATCCGTTTCTTTGGCGGTACTACTTCTGTTACTCCGCGATTCTTGCGGGTTGGAGGTAAACATGCCGGGCAAGCCCGGAAACAGAAGGCGGTCCGTTCTTCCGGCAGCAGTATGCCGATTTCCGGCGGACTTTTCGTCTTCGGAGTATTTGTCCATCCTGTTTCTTCATTATATATTGGCCACTCGGACAACACAGGGATTTGTCAGATCACTGCTCCCAGATATCAAACGCTTTCCCGTTCGCCGGACAGGAAAATAGATTGGGGGGATTTCCGCATCAGGAGGTGATCACAATGAGGAAGTTCGACCCCCTTGCAACGCTGGCTTACGCGTTGCATTCCATCAGCCGCGCAGGGGTACCGTCGGCGGAGAAGCTGGACGCGGCGGCGCGGCTCGAAGCCTATGTTCTCGGCATCGACTGGAGGAAGCATCAGGTTTGGTTGCCGGTCGTGAAAGCCGTGCTCATGGGCATGACGCCGGAGGAGACCGCCGCGCTTTTCAAATTGGAACAGAAAACCATCGATTTCATGCTTCAGATTGTCAACCAGAAACTGCTCGGCAGATTTTCCGTCGCGCTTGTCCACTACTTGTCGGGCGACTATGCTTCCGCCCTGCGCGTCATGGATGAATTGGGGTGCTCCGATTCCAGGATTCTCCCGACCGAAGTCTTCCATCAATTCAAGCCCAAACGCGGCGAGTTTCGTTTGGAAGACTGCGAAACGGAACTCCGTTTTCTGGCTTCGCTCTCCATTTTGCGCATCGAGCGCGACACGGAGCCGAATCGTGAGAAAGTTGAGCATTTGTTGGCCATTCTCCAATCCGATGATCCTCGCGACAAGGCAGCGCGGGCACAGATTTGCACCGCCATCGACGGTCTTCTGTCCGGTCAGTACGACGCATCCATGTTGCAAGACGCTGGTCCTTGCATCCAATTCGCGGACGATCTGCCGCATAGCCCGGTTTGAATCAGCAGCTATTTTCAGACACAAGCGGCGGGACGCCGACTCCTTGCTGGCGCTCGCCCTGTTCCGCGCGTTTTTCTCTCCCGCTTGGGGCAACCCGCCGCGCAACATGCAGTGAACGTGAAATCTTGAAATCCGAAGGAGGCCATGATCGCCATGAACATCCACCGTCACCCGTGTGATTATCGCGGGGTACAGCATGTCACCCAGCAAGGCCGTGTGGAAACGCCCTTCATGGACGCCGTGTTTGAGAACGTAAAGCATATGCAACTGGTGGGGCATATCGATCTCTATGCTCCGCTGAAGTTCGTTCCTTTGCACGCCGCCGCGCAGAAACAGGCCGATATCCTGCGCGAGATGGGCGAACGCGTTCCCGATCGTTGCGCCCGTTTCCAACTGACTGCCATGCTCAATCAGTATCTGCTTTGCTCGTCCATCGTGGTGGCTGGCCATTCAAACGGCGACCTGAGCTGGGTTACCAAGAGCCCTGCGGCGTTGCGCGGCCTGTTCCCGGAACTGGTGCCGGAGCATCAGCAAGTCGGCATCACGCGCCAGCTTGCAGAAGCGACGCCTAGTTATGAGGAGATTCTGAATGGCCGGTTCGTCGTCCTGCGCGTCGTTCCTTCCGAGGAGGGGTACTCGCTCGAACGGACAACGATTCCCACCGAAACGAAACTGCTTCCCTACTTCATTCTCCACACGTTTCGAATCAAGCTGATCAACTACTTGCGGAATGAGAAAGTCGAGATCGCGTACAAGCAAGGGAAAACCGTCCAGCAGATCCCGACCACCCTGCGCCCGGAAGTGCTCGTTTCGCGGTTCGGCGTCGACCCGGATCGGGCGGCGCACTTCTTCCCCCGCGACTGGCACCGGGGCAAATCCAAGCTGGGGGTCATGAATCTGCCGAATCTGGAGACGGGCAAGTTCCAGCCGGTTCCCCTGCACAAAATCGTCCACATCAGCGACCCGAAATCGTAATCGCAGCAGCGAGAAGGATACCCTCCGTGGATGGGGGGCCTTCTTTTTTTTTTTTTTTTGCGCATGAGCTCCCGTTTCCGTTTGGTTACCGCAGGGGTTATCGGGAGCGAAATGGTCCCAAATCAAAGGGACGGGTGTTAATGTTCAGCGATAATTTTAGCCTGTTCATTTCACGTTGCATTCATCGCTTTTTCCTGCTCTTTGCCGCATTTCCGGCGCTTGGGCCGCCACTCTCGCGCTCCGCAAGGAGCGAAAATCACGGAAAGTTAATGTTCCGGCGCGGGGATACTTGTCGATGTTTGCGGGACAATTTCCGCCGCCGCCATTCGGGAATATGTTCTCCACCACGTTTGCATGACCCGCCCGATCACCCCGGTTGCAAAAACTATAGTTTTTGGGACGGGAACGCCGGCCCCCCGAGTTTCGCCCCTCCAGCAGACTGCAACCGTCCCGTTTGCTTTCCCGATTCCTTTTTCCCGAAAATCCACCGGTTTCGGGAATGGGAAGCCGATTTTTGAAGGTGCTCCGGCCCTCGCCGGACGCAAATCCACATTGGGCACCAACTCAAAAGGAGGTAGCTCAATGGAAACAAATCAAGGCAAGAAATTCGGGTACGCGCGGGTCAGCACGACGGCGCAGAACGAAGACCGTCAGATCGATCTGTTGACCCAACACTACGGCATTCCGCCGGAGGACATCTTCGTCGACAAGGCGAGCGGCGCGAAAGCCGACCGCGAGGCGCTCAATCAGCTTCAACTGGTGTTGCGCCCCGGCGACACGGTGTATGTCGAATCCCTGTCGCGCCTGTCGCGGAGCAGTTGGGATCTGACCAAGTTGCTGAGCGAATGGCAGGAAAAAGGAATCACACTGGTCAGCCACAAGGAGAAAGTCGATTGTTCGACGCCGAACGGAAAGCTCTTTGTGAATCTTCTGATCGCGCTTACGGAGTTCGAACGGGAGACGATCCGTGCCCGCATCCGGCATGGGATCGCCGCCGCACGGGCGCGGGGACGCGTCGGCGGACGGAAGAAAACCGACAAGCGCAAGATTGAGAAGGCGATCCGCCTGTACGAGGCCCGGACGCATTCCATCCGGGAAATTTGCGAGCTCTGCGAGATCAGCAAGACGGTGTTGTACCGTGAACTCAAATCCCGCCGCGAACAGATGGAGCTCGCTTCTGCCGAGGGGGGTCATTGAGATGAGTGCTATCGCAAAATGGCAGCCGGTGAAATCGGGCGCTCCCAAACAGAGCAACATGTCTCAGATACCGGTGGAGCGGTACTTTGGCCCGGCGGGTTCGATCACCTTCGAGGAACTCGTCCAAAGCATGATCGAAGAACATGTGGAAAAGTACGCAAATTCAAGTTATCATGACGAACGGGTAAATGCGGCTATTCCTGTTGAAGGGGGTAGTCGCCAATGAGAGCAGCTATTGTCAGGCGCGTCTCGACCACGAAGGAAGTGCAGGAAAATTCGCTGAAGAACCAAAAAGACTACTTCGAAGAGTATGTGAAGGCAAGGGGGTGGGATATCGTCGAAATCTACACGGAACAGGAATCAGGTACAAAGGCCGACCGGAAAGAAATGAAACGCCTGATCGCCGACGCCAAGGCAAAAAAATTCGACGTCATCTTGGCGAAAGAACTGTCCCGGCTCGCCCGGAATCAAAAGCTGGCTTTGGAAATCAAGGAGATCATCGAAAAGCACGGCATCCATCTCATCACGATGGACGGGGCGATTGATACCACCACGGGAAACACGCACATGTTCGGTTTATTTGCCTGGATTTACGAGCAAGAGGCGCAGCGGGTCAGCGAACGGATTAAGGCAGCTTTGGAAACTAAATCGAAACGAGGAGAGTTCCAAGGTTCCGTCCCGCCCTATGGTTACGTCGTGCGGAACGGGAAATTGTATGTCAGCGACGACGGCACGCCGGACATTGTAAAGCGTATTTTCCTGAGTTATCTCGGCGGGAAGGGTTTCGATGCCATCGCCCGTGAACTGTTCGAGGAGGGGGTGCCGACCCCCTCCATGGTCGCGGGCAAGAAAAACGCGACCCTGTTCTGGCACGGTTCCTCGGTCCGCAAAATTCTGGAGAATCCGCATTACACGGGTGACTTGGTGCAGTGCCGGCAAAGCACGATCAGCGTCACCAATACTTCCCGCAAGGAGAAACCGAAAACGGAGTATATTGTGGTCAGGGACACGCACGAGCCGATCATCTCCAGAGAGTTGTTCGAATCCGTGCAGCAGTTGATCGCCTTCAATCGGAAAAAGTCCCTTAACAATCCGGAGGTTTGCAGCAGACCCCATCAGAATGTGCATCTCTTTACAGGGATCATCTTCTGCCCGGACTGCGGCAGCGGCTTCCATTACAAGCGGAACGGCGCTTGTTACATCTGCGGGCGCAGCGATAAGTTGGGCGAAAAAGCTTGTTCCAAGCATCGCATCCGGGAAGCCGCACTGGTGGGCATTATCCGGGAAGATTTGCAGCGGCTGTCCAAACTGTTCGATGACCAGTCGCTCTACAACATGGTCAGTGCAAAGCTCGGCAAGGCGAAGGCAAAGCTTGAGAAGGAATTGAAGGCCTGCACAGAGAAGATGGAGAACATCAAAAAGCTGAAGAGCAAGGCGCTTGCGAAGTACCTCGAGGAAGCCATTTCCAAGGAGGACTACAACGACTTCGTGGCCGCGAAGGATGCGGAAATGCAAAAATTGTTGGAGCGTAAAGAACAACTCGAAGCTTCCTTGTCGGAATCCGTGGACGGGAACAAGCTGGATAAAATCAGGGGTATCGTCGCCAGCGCGTTGGAGTTCAAGGAGATCAACCGTGAAGTGATCAACCGATTCATTGAAAAAATCGAAGTGGCGGCGGACGGTACGGTAAAGCTGTACTACCGCTTCGCCGGTACTTCGAAAATCTTGAATGAACTTATGGCGAATGCTAAATAATGTAAGACTGGAATCGAATGTCAGTCAGCCGCCCGTCCCTCGGGCGGCCATCTTGTAAGGTACTGTGCTACGGTCGGCAGTCAACACATGTGGAGACGGTAGCATTGATGTCAAGGGTTAAGGACTGACCGACGAAAAAGTGCCGTATTTCCGGCCTTTTCGGGTGTCTGACAGTCTGTGGCAGTGGGCGGATTTGACCGTAAAAATCGCTCTGTCAGAACATATCAATCGCTCCGGTCGGAGGGTTGAGTAGGCCATTTAGATGTCACCGGGTTGAGTTAGTGATTTAGATGTTTTTGCGGCAGGGTTGAGTTAGTGATTTGGATAACAGCGGGTTGAGGCTGTGGTTTAGATGTAGTGTAGGAAAAGGCGCTCTTTATCTATAGCTTTTTGCTAAGGTAGAGAGCGTTTTTTTTGGAGTTTTACGGGGTAAAATTAAAGAACAGTGTCAAAATATTTGAAAAAGTAAAAATTATGTGATACCTTATATACAAGGAGGTGCCGAGATGAAGAACTATACCGAAGGCGAGATTGCTAAACTCCAAGATAATTTATTGCTGATAAGGAAAGCGGGTGGCTGGTCGGCAGAGGAATTTGGAGACATGATCGGAGTCACTAAGCAGACCATTTGCAATCTTGAGAATAAAAAGACCGTAATGAGCAAGACTCAGTACATAGCAATCCGCGCTGTTCTGGACTATGAGATGGCTGAACGACCGGATGATAAAGTCTTGATATCGACAGCGAACCTTTGCCTCAATTCAAGTAAGCTGTCTGAATCAGATATAAAAAAGGCTCAGGCATTTGTTGAGGGGGCGACTAAAACCGGATTAGATAATGCAGCAATGATCGGTGGCCTCGCTGCACTAATTGGAATGGCTGCCGCAGAAGCGATTATCATGCCACTTGCAACACCGGCTTTTGTTGGCGCTGCTGGTGCTTGGCTTGCGAAAATCATAAAGAGTAAAAAGTGACGGAGGGAAAACTATGAGCAATTTGGGATGGTATCAGATCATGACTACAATGGCTAAGAAGGTCGGCGCGATCCTCGCCGGTGCAGCGCTTCTCGGCGCCTGTGGCGGCAGTGGAGGCAACGAAGCGCCTCGGGAACAAATTGCATCGAGCCTATCCAGTATAACTCCCGAAAACCAGGCGGCAACTTTCCGGAATGCCCACCGAATTGTTTACACACGTACCATCAAGCGTGGCGCCACGACCATGCCTCTGAAGCCGCACCATGTCTCGCTGGCGTCCCTCACATATGACTATGCGGGGAAAACCACTAACGTGGATGACTACATGCAGCGCAATCGCACCGCTGGATTGCTTATCTTGAAAGGCGGAGCAGTCGCGCTGGAGCGCTATGGCATGGGCAACACCGAAACGTCTCGGTGGACTTCATGGTCAGTCGCCAAATCTGTCACCTCCACCTTGGTTGGCGCAGCGCTTAAGGATGGGCACATTGCCAGCCTAGACGATCCTGTGACGCGGTATGTGACGGCTTTAAAAGGCAGCGCGTATGAACAGAACACAATACGTGAGCTGCTACGGATGACTTCCGGCGTACGTTGGATCGAAGACTACAGCGGGACGGGCGACTCCGACATTGACCGACTGGGCGAGGCCCTGGCCGAGGCGTATGGGTCTGGGAAAAGCGGCAGCGTGATGGAACTGATGCGCACACGCCCGCGTGCGGCAGCCCCTGGCAGTGTGTTTAACTACAGCACAGGGGACAGTTACGTGCTAGGCGCAGTAGTTGCAGCGGCCACTGGCACAACTTTGAGTGATTATTTGTCCCGGAAAGTATGGGCACCGTTCGGCATGGAGGCCGATGGCTATTGGGAGCTGGATTCCGAAGGAGGACTGGAAATGGGGGGCGAAGGTATCAACGCGACCTTGCGAGACTACGGGAGGTTCGGCTTGTTCTTCTCACGCGAAGGCGTCGTCAATGGCACTGCTGTTCTGCCGCTTGGGTGGCGGGCTCTTGCTAGCCATCCCGATTCGCCAGTAACTAACTACGGAGCGCTTTACGAAGGCGACCCGCGTGGCTATGGATACCAATGGTGGGCATTCCCGGGCAAGGATACAACAATTCCAGCTCAAGACCGCCCCTTCACCGCCGAAGGCATCTACGGTCAGTTCATTTACATCAATCCCAAGGAGGATGTTGTTGCAGTAGTGTTGAGTGCGTGGAACAACCCATGGGTCGACAGCGCCCAGTTTGAAACGTATGCACTTCTCTCGAAGGCCGTAGAAATGTTGAAATGACGAATGGGAGGCGGCCCCGGTTGACGCTCGCGTGGGGCCTTGATTGCTTAGGGCCATCCTATGCCCTGGCTTCGTCGAAATCCTTTCGTGGGACTGCGCAGCGACGGACTGCTTTTAGCCGATTCTGTTAGAAAACTCCAGTGCAATATATGGTCGTTATTACTGAGGACAAACTGGATTCTTCTTGGGAGCATACTGAAGAGTTTCTGCAAAAGTTGCTCCAATCTTCGGTTAGCAAGATCACCGAGCGTCGGGCCAACGGTGTCATTTGATAAGAAGCGACAGAGAAATGATGATGCTGTCGGCCACCGCAGCCTCCGCTGCCGCCCTGCTCACCAACAGCGCCGATCCCGCGAAACCACCGGCACCGGCCAGGACAAGACCGGCAGCAAAAAGGTGGTGGCGTTCAAGAAGGCCATCATCGCCGCTGGCAGCCAGGCCGTGCGCCTGCCCTTCATGCCCGACGATCCGCGCGTGGTGGACTCCACCGGCGCACTGGCGCTGCAGGGCGTGCCCCAAAAGATGCTCATCGTCGGCGGCGGCATCATCGGCCTGGAAATGGGCACGGTGTACAGCACGCTGGGCGCCCGCCTGGACGTGGTCGAGATGATGGACGGCCTGATGCAGGGCGCGGACCGCGACCTCGTCAAGGTCTGGGAGAAGATGAACAAGCACCGCTTCGACAACATCCTGCTCAAGACCAAGACCGTGGGCGCCCAGGCCACGCCCGAAGGCATCCAGGTGCAGTTCGAGGGCCTGGACGGCACGAAGAGCGAAGGCACCTACGACCTGGTGCTGCAGGCCGTGGGCCGCACCCCCAACGGCAAGAAGATCGCTGCCGACAAGGCCGGCGTGTCTGTGACGGACCGCGGTTTCATCAACGTGGACATCCAGATGCGCACCAATGTGCCGCACATCTTCGCCATCGGCGACATCGTGGGCCAGCCCATGCTGGCGCACAAGGCGGTGCACGAGGCGCATGTGGCGGCGGAAGTGATCGCCGGCGAATTGCAGGGCAACAAGGAACTGGCCAGCGCCGCCTTCAACGCCCGCGTGATCCCCAGCGTGGCCTACACCGACCCCGAAGTGGCCTGGGTGGGCCTGACCGAAGACCAGGCCAAGCAGCAGGGCATCAAGGTCAAGAAGGGCCTGTTCCCCTGGGCGGCCTCGGGCCGCGCCATTGCCAACGGCCGCGACGAAGGCGTCACCAAGCTGCTGTTCGACGACAGCCCCGAAGCAGGATCAGGAGACGGCCATGCTGGCCGGGGCCACGGCAAGATCCTGGGCGGCGGCATGGTCGGCACGCATGCGGGCGACATGATCGGCGAGATCGCCCTGGCCATCGAGATGGGTGCGGACGCTGTCGACATCGGCAAGACCATCCACCCGCATCCGACGCTGGGCGAGAGCATCGGCATGGCGGCGGAAGTGGCGCATGGCAGCTGCACGGATGTGCCGCCTGCGCGCAAGTAAGTCCGCAGCCAAGCTACCCTGACAAGGCCCGAACTGGCGACGGTTCGGGCCTTGTGCTTTGCGTACCCAAACAATCGCCGCAGAATACGAGGCTTCGGGCATGATTGTGGGTGGAATGCCTTGCCTGTGTCGTTATCTCGCGTATTGCGAAAGCCATCCCGTCTCCTGTAGAGTATCAGCGTCCAAACCTTTACCTTCTGGGAGAATGAGATGGCTTCCGTTGCTACGTTATTCAGGAAACTGCTCGGTGTCAAGCATACGGTCGTGGAGGGCCATGACATGCGGAGGGATGGCGACGGCGTGATGCGCCTGCGCATACGGGTCCGTCCCGACGCGTGGCATCGCGACGACTGCCCGCACTGCGGGATGCGCTGCCCGGGCTATGACACGCCTTCGGGCAGGCCGCGCGTGTGGAGGGGACTGGACTGGGGTGGCGTCCTGGTCGAGGTCGAGTCGACGACGCACCGGGTCCGCTGCCCGGAGCATGGGGTGGTGACGGCCGCGGTGCCGTGGGCGTACCCGGGAAGCGGGTTCACCAGGCAGTTCGACCTGACCGCCGCGTGGCTGGCGGAACGCCTGCCCCGGAGCGCGGTCGCCGCCTATATGCGGATCGACTGGCAGACGGTCGGCAGCTGCGTGTCGCGCGCGCTTCGTGACGTGGTATTTTGTATGCTACGCCTGTCCAATTAGCCAGTGTGCATTTGATTCTACCATTTGGTGTACCGTCCATTAAAAATAGATTTATACTTTTTCCACGTGTAGCCATAATACTTTACCTCCGCTGCATAATAGCTTATTTGTTATTCGAATCATTGGAAGGAGTTTCAAATGGCTTTCCTTCAGGGTTGTATGTTAAATTGAAAACGAGATCCGACAGCCATTTCTTAAACGAAGGATTATCATTAAACTGCTTAAATAACTCCATATTATCCGCCATTATACTAAATATAACCGACTGAAGGGCGCGTTCACTTTCCATACGCGCATTTTGCTTGTCAGAATTTTTCATTGCATTAATATAGCGCTCATCTTTTGTGACCATTCCCGGTATTTCAAGAATTTGACGGCGAACATTATCAGCATCGTTCCAATCTATATTGCCGAACAAATCATTAAATGATGAAAGAATGCTAGAAAGCAAATCCATTTCTGGCTCTACTATGCCGCCTACACGACCAGCAGGTACAGGTCCAATCTCAGCGTCAGTATCTTCTAATACAAGAGACATAGAATCGCGAGCTTCGACTCGGTAGCTATCTAAATCAATTGAATCTAGTATTCCTTGAGATAAATCATCTTCTTTGGGAGAAGGAAGTTTAGGTATTAACTCAACTTTCGCAGCTTAATTTTCCGAACAAAGCCTTGATATAATTGGGCAAACTCGCAATCCATTGCTGGAGTTGACATACAACGGCAGACTGATCCCGTTTGGATTTCGCTTCCGTGAACGCCATGAAAAATGCGATCAGATGCTGCAAAGCCGTTTTGAGATCCAGGTCTCGAACTTCGTCGGAAAACAGGAAAAACAGACCGCCCAACGACCGCGCGTCGTTGTTGTGACGGCGTTCCCATTCCATTACGAGATAACGGGTAAACACGATCGTGGTGTGGCTGATGAGCATATCAAACGAACGACCTTGAAACTCCGTTCCCAGCTTCAGGTACGATTTGGCAAATTTGAAGAACGTCTCAATGCTCCAACGCATGCCGTAGATGCGAACGATTTCAGCCTCTTCCAACGCCAAATCGGTGCTGAGCAGAACCAGCCAATCCCGCCGCCGATGGCGGTTTTGCACAAAGACCAATTTGATCGGCAAACCGCAGGCGGTTTGAACGATGACCGAGCCAAGGATTTCTTTGTTTTTCTGCTTTGGCAACAGGGCATACAGTTCATGGAGCGTCAGGCTTTTTCCGTCGAACCGGTATCGTTGTTTCATCGCCTTGACCATCCCAATGACATGCAGACCTTTCGCCATCAGTTCACGCAACAGAGGCGCTTGGGTAAACCAACTGTCCATCAGGACAAAGTCAGCGCTAAATCCAGCCTGAATCGCTCGATCAAGCAGAGCCGCCACGGCATCCGGTTTGCGTGAAAGCGCCTCGATGCGGCGTTTGTAGCCTTGGGTACGCTTGGACAGACGTTCCTTCATCTCGCAAAAGCGATTCGTCAGCTTGGCCGAGCTGAGCATGACAAAATCGATGGGCGCAAAGCTGAAGCCATCCGACCATCCGAGCGTGAGCATGTTGTAGCCGCGAGCATATCTCCCCGTCGTATGATCGAAGATGCGGGCAAGCAACTCGGCTTTCTTGCTGCGATCCCTGCGAAGAACCGAATCATCAATGATGAACGTCCGAACGCGGGACGAAGAGGTTAAGGAATCAAAATGCTGAACGACCTTCAGACTCAAGGCATGCAAAAATCGTCGCCAGGCAAAGCGTGGATGGTTTAAGAATCGATAGACTACATCTTTGCCAGGCAACGACTGGCGGCGGTCGCTATGCAGAAGACGAAACCAATTGCGCCCTTCAAACACGAGCGTAAAGATCAGCTGAAAGATGGCAAGACTGGACAATCCGAACGACTTGGAAATGCCGGCTTTGCGCAACAGTTGTCCGATTTGCAAAGCGGAAAATAAAGTCGAGATTCGTTCTTGGCCCTTTTCAGACAGGAAGTTGTGTTGTACCATAGAGTTACGCACCTTTCTGTTTGGGATGGGAAGACTATCCACTTCCATTTTACCAAACGGAAAGGTGTTTTTCTGTCAAGAACGAGATTTTTCAATAAGAAATCCTAGTCATTTCAAGGCTTAACACTAATTTTCAAGGTGCGAAAGTTGAGTTATGATAAAACGACTGGTTGCGAATGCAGCCATCTTTAAGGAAATGGATTATAAAGAAACTCAAAGACTTAACGAGGCGTTTTTTAAAAACAACCCTGCCTATCGTACAAAATCAATAATAAGTCGTCAAAGATACAGAAAAAGAAGGGGTGAATAACATGTTGGTCCTGCCCCAACTGGTCGTTCCCCGTTGTAAAAACGACCTATTTACAACAGGGGGAAGGCATGTCATCTAGCCACGCTGATGTTATTCACCAATTTATATTATTCACTTCAGCATGTACCATATACACGGATATTATGTTCACAATCATCTCGGTTCTAATATGCGAACAAACGATCTTGCATTTTCTCGTCACAAGGTATACAATAGAATTAAACTAGTAGCGAAGCTGTAAATCAAAATATGGAATTATTTTACATTTTAGATATCCTCATTTTTGGAGGGTATTTTCTTTTAGTGACCAAATGATGATACAATGAGCGAGATGTTAAGTAATGAAATGATAGGACTACGGTGGCTCGTAAAGGGATTTGTACAAATTAATTGATCATCTGAATGAGTGAGATCAGAACACTGCATATGATTTCCTTCGATACCTAATTGACCGTTCTGAGAATAAAATGGGTTGGGATGAAATAAGCAGGTTGGAACCAGATAATGAACCGTTGAGCGACGAAGAACTGAGACAACTAAAAGCTTTGACTGAGTTTGTTTCAGGGGAGGAAGCTAAGCGTGAATTCGGGCTACAGGTTGACTTACCATAAAGAAGCAATCGTCGAACTCCTTGTGAGTGCGTGGATTGAAATACGCGGCGACATTTACAAATGACAAATCTTTAGGCTCCACTGGCTTAGGTCCGGTGGAGCTTTTCGCATTTTATAGAGGCTTCAATATAGAGGAGGGAGAATTAATTGAAGGTAATTGAGTGATATTGTCGTTTGGATTATAATGGAATCTATGTTGTGTATTCGGAGTTTTTTAGAAATCAATAGGGTATGCGTATGCCCCTAAATGTGAAATGGAGATGATGATTTTGAAGAGAGTATCTTTAATATTGATGAGTGTTCTTATGGTATTTAGTTTTGCTGTATCCTCTGTATCAGCAGCTAAAGTAAATGTAACCGTGCAGGTTGACGGGAAGACAGTAACGTTTCCGGACGAAAAGCCTTATTTTGAAAACAATCGAGTGCTGATCCCAATCCGTTTTGTGTCTGAGGCATTAGGTGCAAAAGTTGACTACAAAAAGGAGACGACTGGTAGCCGGGTAGAACGGGTGGTTTACGTTGAACTCAACGGAAAGATGATTCGCATGCCGGTTAATTCCGATACCGTATTGGTTGGAGAAACAATCGTTAAATTGGATGTACCAGCCCGGCTTCAAGGTTCCCGGGTGTTTGTACCGCTTCGCTTTGTCAGTGAAGCACTTGGCGCCACAGTTAATTGGAATCAAAGCAATAAGTTGGTTAGCATTAGTACAGGAAAAGAAGTGACCGATCCAGATCCGGTTCCGAGTGATGATAACATGTACAGCACGGACTTTAAGTGGAAGGCTGGATATACAGAGCTAGCAAAAGAGTTGTTTGTTGATAATATGAAGGTCGAGAATGGAAAGCTGACTTTTACCCTTCCACAAGGAGCGCAAGGATATGCGGG
Source organism: Paenibacillus salivarius (assembly GCF_051307165.1). Lineage (NCBI taxonomy): Bacteria > Bacillati > Bacillota > Bacilli > Caryophanales > Paenibacillaceae > Paenibacillus > Paenibacillus salivarius. The sequence goes on along the minus strand of NZ_CP195592.1, from coordinate 4,257,237 downwards.
GAATACTAAATTTGTTCCTGGGAAAACGTATTCCTTTGATATTGGAAAAGGGAAGGGATACATCATGCTTACAAAAATATATTCGGGCAGAGATGAAAAAGAAGGATATATGATAAGTTTAGATAGTAGTGGAAACGAAGATTTGGAGGCATTGTTCAGTAATGTCAACGATGCCATTGTAGTAAATACTGGTGATGGTTCTGCGGCGCCATTGACCGAAGTACAGAAGCTTGCACAGAAATTAGAATAAGCTAAACGATTCAATTTACATTTTGAGTCTGCGATTAAAAGTCGTAGGCTCTTTTTCTTTTCAGTTTTTGGTAGAGGAGAATGTGAATGAAGAAAAAAGTAAGCATTGTAATACTACTAATAAGTATGCTGATATCAACAATAGTCTACGCTGCTGGAATCCCAATGTTACAAAAGCATGTAAATGACGCCTTTGGATTATGGGAATACGGTAAAACCGGAGATAGTTTTGTGGGGTTTGTTCCGGCATTGGGTAGAGATGCAAAAGATAACCTCTGGAAACTTTATCAATGGCAAGCTGTTTTTAATTTTGCAAACGGTCAAAAGAAAACTATAGATAACTACGATGTATTCGCGGTAAAAGAAAAACCGGGAGATCCTGAGTTCTCGGATAAAAACGGCTTTGGCCTAACATACAAAAGTAAGGCTGCTGTAGGTGAACTATTCGATGCTGTATGGTCAGGTAACATGAATGTATCTAAGAAGCAACAACAGTACTTTCGAGATACTTTTACTGTACGCGGAACGGATTATGATTCTGATCATGATTACTACTATGTTTTGGAATGGAATTACAGGTTTCTGCGCACCTCTGGTATCGTCAGCCGAATGGGTGTCCAGTTTGACCGCACCCAAAAGGTTGATGGCAAAGGCCATGCCTATTTCAATATTACTGCTTGGCCTATCTTGAAAGTCACGAAAGGCGAGGAACTAACAGTAAGCTTCACAACTGCTGGGGTTAATAACAGTCTGCGCCAAGTTGATGTATATGCGTTGCCCAAAGGTGCATTCCCTGACATGACTAAGCGTGTGAAGCTTACATCAATCACCACAACCGATACAGAGTACAGCAATACCGTTAAGATCGCCAGTAAAGAGCTGTCACGTGTACTTGGAAATGAGGTAGACATTATCGTGGACGATGGCTACGGACGTACTCAGATAGAGAGTGTGACACTGGCAGATGACCTGAATATGGATTATGTTCCAACAAAACTGACGCTAACTGAAGGTGGTCAGCTTTGGGTTAAGTTCCGTTATGACGGTGATGAAGACATTATCTCCAGTGACTATGCAAGTGAACGCGGAATGCCGATGATAGCAAAGGTTACAATCGGCGGTGCGGTTTCTACCAACTTTAACCTCTCGTCCATGTACAAGGATTTGCCAGAGCAATTCACTGTAGGGAAAGAGTACAGTTATATGCTTGGCAAGATCGAGATCAGCGATGATCCAGGCACATATTACATCAAAGCTGATGTCACGATAAACAACCCAAATCATCCAGACAGAGCGCTGGAATCACCGAATGAGGCGTACCATAATAACGAGATCAAAGGTGGCTGGACGATCGAGCGCAAGGGGGCGGCGAACGATCTGATCGCCCAATCCATTACCGCCAGCCCATCGGCGCTGACTGTAGGTCAATCGTCTACCGTGACAGCAAAGGTGAAGAATGTAGGGACTACGGATGTTTCCAATGTCCTGATACGCTTCATGGAAGATGGCAAGAAGACCATCTATGAAACCAGAAAGAACATGCCTGCTAATACGCCGATTACTGTAGGCGGCTTCAAGTGGACAGGAAATACGGGTATCCATACCTTAAGCGTTCATGTAGACCCCGAGAAGGAAAAACAAGATAAAGATCGTTCTAATAACGTAGCCGTTACTGGTTGCTCTGTAACCAAGAATGGCGGCGATGCTTATTGTGATACCACGAAGCCGGAGGCAACGTGGGATGTGACATATCCATTGATTACAGGCTATCCAACCAAGACCAGAACGGTGTCTTGGACGGACTCAGAAGGTAAACGACATACTTCTACGGAAAGCTACACGGATTACAGCGACCCGATTTGGGAGAATCGAAAAGTAACCTATAATGAAAAGCTTACCGTTTCGGCTGAACTGAATACAAAGCAGGGAATTCCTACAGCCCCGCCTTGGAAGCCGGAAGAAGCGAAGGAATCGGATCGGGAAAGTCGCGGATCATGGGAAATCATTCCTTGGGCTAAGGAAAATGGTTTGAATCCAAATGAGGTTACTCGTGCCGGCTATGGTGTAGAGATCAAGGCAACGACGAAATACACCACAGATTGGGAAACCAAGGTTCCTAAAGGCTTAGAAGGAACAGCTAAACCCATTGGGGGTGAACTGAAAGGGCCTACTGAGGTTAGGGTGTATATTTGGGACACCAACGGTGATTATGTAACCAGCATTGGTCTAGTTAAGACAGGTGGAGATGATAAAACAGCAACGTGGGAGCTGCCGGAAGAGAGATATAAATCCGACCTGATTGATTTTGACATCAATGAACGTAAATTCTACACCGATGTCAAAGCTCCCGATGGAGAGTATACGTTTAAAATTGTAGCCATGCACGCTGGACAGAATGACCTATCCTCTTGCATCATCAAGAAAATAACCATCTACGGTAGCATGTATGATGATTGGCAGACGAAGCGAGATACATCGGAGTGGTACAAATAAGGGCATTGCATGTATGTAATTTCAGATTTATAATAAGAATAAGAAAGGGGCGGCGGTAACCGTCCCCTGCAACAGCCGCTTTTAAGGGCGGTTCGGCATTAAGAAAAGATAATGCTTATTAAGAAATAAGACCGAAACCTTTTCTCAGGAGGGGCGGTCTATTTCTTTTGGTTAAGGATCGCCAAAACAATTGTAACTACAAGCGTCAGTAGCGCGATAATTAGCGAACTGAAACCGATCATAATTGTTAAAGCGTCTTTAACTTCCATGGCACCACCTCCCTTTCGAGAGGTTAGCCGACCGCCTATATAGCCTTTCTGTTGCAGTTTTAATTATATCATAGACGACCTCAAGCAGTCTCTTCGGAGGCTGCTTTTTCTATTAGTAGAGGGTTAGGTAGTAGAGGGTTAGGAGGAAGAACATGAACAATTTACTGGAGTCGATTCCGCTGATAATTCTGTTAGGGGTAGCCACGTATACAGATTTGCAGTATAGAATCATACCTGATTGGTTGAGTGGTATAGGGATTGGATATTTCCTTATATTTCGGCTATTCCATAATGAACAACCTTTTTATTATTTGCTAGGTGTTTTGATTGGAGCAGGCTTGCTTTATGTATTTGCTGTTTTAAAACCTGATTCATTTGGTGGTGGAGATATTAAGCTAATGGCAGCCGTAGGTATGGCTCTTGGCTGGCGGCAAGCAATGTTATTTTTGATTATTATGCTCACGTTTGCTTGGTTATTTGCTATAGCTTTCAAATGGGCTAGGGATGGAAGAAAAAAACTTCCATTAGCACCGTTCTATTTAACGGCATATTTTCTATTTATAATTGGAGGAATATGAGTTATTGAAAAAAATAGAAGAACTTTGGATGTATTTTTTAGTAGATGAAAATGATCGTGTAGTAGAGCAAACCATGCGCAAAATGTTAGAAGAGCAACGTAGAAGATTGATAAGAAGATGAACAAATACCGTTCAATAGCCTCTACCCTCAATTGGGTAGGGGCTTTTTTGTTTTGCTAAAGGTTGAAGGGAGGTAGACGATCTTGATGAGCAGAGAAGCCATTTTGGATGCGCTACTATCGGCTACTGCTGAGAACGAAAATATGATGTGGATGTTGGCAGCACTTAGAATGGCAGAACGACCTGTACAGAAGGAGCAGCTAAGGGATGTAACCAACGCCTTGTACAAAAAGATACATCCTGATGTAGAGCAGGAGAAGTTGCCGATTAGATCAAGGCATTTGCTGGATGAAGCGGCAGCGATGTTAGAAGGAGCATCGCTGGTTCAGGTAGCTGAAGTAGCAAAATCCAAGCGATACACATTATCCCCATTAGGGGAAGAACTACTCAACTATAGGCAATATAAGCTGATGCAAGAACGAATCAAACGAAAGGGAGCGGAGCAATGAATATCAGTTTGAAGTATGGTTTTCTGGGGTTAGGGATGGGAGGAACTTCAATTGCTCATGCATGTGCTGGGATACGGTTATCTGCCAAAAGTGAGCAGCGTCCTTATACGGCCTTATTGATTAACAGTAATGAGATGGATCTTCTCAAACTGCCAGATTATCCGAATATCAAGAAAGTGATCTTATCGGGATATGAGCGCGGTGTAGGGAGGGATATTCAGCTTGGGCAGGAAGCATTCAATGTTCACAAGGAAACTATTGCAGAGACACTGCAGAGCTTCTTTAATGACAGGGATTATATTTTTATTTGCTGTGGTTTAGGTGGCGGCACAGGAACGGGTTCGGTTATTGAAGCTATTCGTTTACTGCACGCAAAGGGCTTTGCAGGCAGATTTGGCCTGCTGCTAACGTTACCACGGCGTAACGAAGGCAGGAGGGTATTGGATAATGCCTTGCAGCGTCTGCAAGTGATTAAGAGAGCGATGCAAGGGTTGGGCGCTATCATTGTAGTGGACAACGAAAAGCTGTTTCAAACTGGCCTGAGTCAAAGTCAGAGTGTAGAGGACTTCATGAAATCGTGTAATCGGCATGTAGCACGTCTGCTTCATGATCTTAACACTGTTACTGCCAGCTACAAGCCATACGGCAGCTATCATTTCGACAGTTCCGAGTGGCTCAATATGCTGAGGACTGGTGGATGTTTGCATATCGCAAAATGCACATTGCCTGCTCAGACGGTTGATCTCGCTTCTCCGGTCACTTACATGGAAGCCCTGAAACAAAGTGTACTAAACGGGGAGCTGTCAGCCGGTTACGATCTACAGGATGCAACCAGTAGCGCGGTCAGTATTGTAGCAGATGGTTCTACGGCTAAACGCTTGTTTACTCATACATTTGTTGAGCAGATTCAATCGTTTCTGCATGACAGTACGCCCATTCTCGATGAGAATCCAGTAGCTACCTATGTAGGAGATCAGCTAGGGCAAGTAACCATCTATACGGTATTTGCCGGACTCAATTTTCCAGACAGTGTTAAAAAGCTAACGGAAGAACTGACCGAACTGGAGCGCAAAGCGGAAGAACGCACTCAAAAAACGGATGCCATTGCAGAAGCGCTGGCAGGGATTAAACCTCAAGAGAAAAAGGCAGCAGTTGATTTGGAGTCATTACTTTCAGTGGCTGAGCCAGCTTCAGCCCCGGCCCAAGAAGAGGGGGAATTCAAAGACCCGTTTGATTTTTTAAACAACTTGAAGTGATACGCTTCAAATAAACTCTTGTGAAGCAGAAGAAGTGAAGTTTTTCTATTTTTTTACTGTTAAGTGATGCACATAAGAAAAGGAGAGTGAAGCAGATGTCATTTTGGGAGGATCAAGCTCGAAATAAAGTTGAAGAGGTTGAGGAAATGTACCGCCAAACAGTGGGGCTGTCTTTTAAATTAGGAAAGTCTCTGGCAGAATGGCGAACGATGCTACCTGAAAGTACATCTCCCGATCCCAAGGCTTATCCACCTTGTATTTATAACACCTTCATGTTAGGCGAATATTCGGTATATCAGTTCTCGTATCAGGGGATGCTGCCACTTTACTCTAAGGAAAAGCAATACAAAAATCAGATTAAAAACTATTACACTCAGGCAACAATGGAAGCAATAAAAGCTTCTCAAATAGAAACTCCAGTCTTGAAGTCGGCATTTATTTATATCTGTCATTTTTTTGAGGATTTATTGATCCGTGATCTGGACAATCGTAACCGTAGCGCAATAATAAACGCGATTCGATATGCTGGATTGATCAAAGATGATTCATGGAAGGAAATAGAAATTATGGAATCTGGATTCTTGGATGTTAATCGTAAAAACCATGTTCAAGTCTTTGTTACACCTTCCCAAAATGCTTTGAAGATGATTGAAAATATTCGTGAAAAGTACCGGGCCGGCCATGATTTTTCGGGTATGTTTGAACCCGATAAACACCCCCTATGAGTTGAACCCGTTATTTTCGGAAAGAACTTCTTAGAAATAAGTGCTGGATATTGGATTGTACCCGATACGAAATCAAGGCTGGAGCGGAAAGGTGGGAAGAGGCTACCGCGAAACGCAGTTGAGCGTTAGACTCTGAGCACCCCGTCCTACGCCCCCCGTCCATTAACCCATAAACCGTCCCTGACAAGACGATGTGTCTTAGAATGCGGGGCAGTAAATTTCCAGCAGAAAGGAGGTAAACATGCCAAGACAACGTGAATGGACAGACCGGGACCTGAGTATATTGCAGGAACTGTATGAACTACGGGAAATGACGAAGAAGCAAATTACGATGAAGCATTTTGCCAGTGAGAAGTACGCACATAAACGGTTATATATCATGAAGAAGGAAGGACTCATAACTACGAATGTGTTTGGTAAGAGAACCGCAGGTCGAACAGTCACGGCGGCGTATGTACGATTAACCGAAGCGGGAATGGATTTGTTAATAGAACGCGGCTTATTGGACGGCAAGAACTATCGTGCACGGGATTTGGGGCTGTCAATTCAACAGCGGCAGTACATTACGGATGCGAACGAGCTATTCGTGCAGATCCCCGAAGTGCCGTATATGGACTCTCGCCAAATCAAGCGCAAATACAATCTCAACCGCGGTAATCTAACGGTCGGCGGGTTCAGAAGTGACAAAGGCGATTATATGATCTACATCCTAATGCCCGATGCCAGGGAACAAACGCTCATCAAGATCATCAACGAGATCAAGAAGCATATGAAACTAAGAGGATTCCTGGTTTATTACAAGAGCGAGTCCGTTAAACATGCTTTTGAAACCATGAGTGAGAAGCTAAATTTAGTTACAGGTGGTATCCCGGTTCACTTGCTGCCGTTCAATGAGTGGGGGATTCAAATCACAAGGGAATACATCCTGACAAACACGTTTTTAAGGCTACAGAAATTACTTGAACCGTATGGAGAACTGAAAGAAGTTGGCCATTCCAGCAAATACGGATTTGAATACGGACTGGTGCAAAAAGAACGGATTGGTCCGTGGAAAGACCCCTATGTCATCGAACTCCTGACGATGAACATGATGACTTTGAAACGATGTTTAACCAACTACTCCATAGGTGTAAGCCAGACAGTAGGACGACGAGTCCTGCTTTTTTGTTATGAGGATGAAGTCGAACGCTATAAGCAGGAGTTATCAAGTGCAGCACATGTGGATATTGTGGGCATCTCGAAGGAACTACTTTAAACGAGGTTTTGAAATGGGTGATGCCATCGAAATCATAAGCAGAGCATAGCATTCCAATTTGAAAGGAGTTTTAAATATGCAAGAGTTAGTTTATTTAGAGAACGGTAAACCAGTGACGGACAGTTTGGTTGTGGCAGAAGCTTTCGGAAAACGACATGCTGATGTTTTGCGTAGTATTGATAACTTGGAATCATCAACAGAATTTAACGAACGCAATTTTGCGTTGGTTGACTATAAGGATTCTAAGGGGGAAAAACGTCGCAAATATATCATTACGCGAGATGGCTTTACGATCTTGGCTATGGGCTACACCGGAAAGCAAGCGATGCAATTCAAGGAACGATATATTCAGGAATTTAACCGGATGAGTGAAATGCTTCAGAAGTGTGAGAAGCTGTCGCCCAAAAATCAAAAGCACGGAGAATCAGGGATTCCGCAGTTTGATTTACAGAGAAATTGGGAGTGGAAGCCCAATTCAACATTTTTGAGTGAGGTATTGGATTTTCCAGCCAAAGGAACGTTACTTCGCTCCATTGGAGATATTGGGGCAATTGAGCATGAACAGATGATTAAATTATTTAAGGTGGAACAAAAGCATGTTCATTCGATGATTTCCCGAGGTGAAATTATACAACATGAGCTGCTGGCAGAAAGACAAAGGTATATTGTCTATACATTGGGGCTAGGGGGCAGCGAAAGAATAGGCCAGCCGCCGACACGAATTGAAAACTGGTCGATCTCAGATGTGATTGAGAAGTTGGTGTTTTTTGAATTCATAAGATACTTGGAAAATGGGGCTTCATCTTCCAAATTCAAGATCAAAGCAGCTCCATCTCCATTTGTCGGAAGTATTGTATATCCAAATGAGGAATGCAAAGTGCTTGTTCTGCAGCGTCCCATTACTTCGTTTGAAGTACCAGAAGACGATGGAACAATAGTCTATGCCCTGTATCCTAACGAGGAATACCTGAGACCACTACATGGACAATTTGGTTGGCTACAGGAATTTCCCTATTCGACCTTTATGCCTGTGGAGATTTTCCGGCGATTAAGTTTGATGGCTATTTCACGTAACGACTCTGATCCGTTTGAGTTTCTGAATTATCTGCCATGATCAGATTCATAAACTTATTGCTCACTCTTGGCGGGTGGGCTTATTTGTATTGGCGCTTACCGGGTTGGCCGTTATTTATTCCATGGTCACTTAGCATCATCAGTTTCATCGTCTATTTGTACGGGTGGGTGTTGGAACGCAAGAATAAGCTGATCTATTTCTTCACAAGCCTGCTTTGGGCGGGAATAGCACTGAGTCTTAGGCTGAAAGAGGAGATCATAGCCTCTTCCTCTTTTCCATTGTCGGTAACAGGAACGGTGCACACAGCCTTTATAGCAGCACTCATTTTGTCCTCGTTCCTTACTTTTGCCAATTACAGACTCGAACACAATTTGAAAAACCGTCGAGGCAATGTGAGCAAGCAACAACTTGTCCATGTCAAACCTACGGCAGCCGATCGTTGGAAAAGTTTTAAACGTCTATTTATTTCCTCCAAGACAGAGATTCGACTGAATTTGGGTGAAGAAATACCTATGAAGGATTGAGGTCATAAACCACACGGCTAAAGCCGTGAGCTTGCAGCTAGAATAAATCTGCCGCGTTTGGCTATATGACAGTAGCCCTGCTCGCAATGATACGAGCAGCCACATTGTCGGCTGGAGCAGCGTACCCACAGCATTGACAATGGAATGTATCTCTGGTCGCTCGGTTCTTTTTGTCGATCAGTCCGCATTCCGGACATGTTCGGGATGTGTTGCGCGGATCAACCAAAACCACTGGTACACCAGCCAGTCTAGCCTTGTACTCGATAAACTGGCGAAGCTGATAGAACGCCCAAGAAGAATGTTTCGCACGCTGAGCCTTTTTAACCGTCTTCTCCGTCCGTTCCCGAATACCTTTGAGGTCTTCGAGAGCAATCATAGACCGAGTGCCTTTGGCTTTCTCAACAATCTTCTTGGAAATGCAGTGGTTTATATCGCGTACAAAACGCTGTTCTTTGCGGCGACGCTTTTTAAGCAAGCGTTTAGCAGATTTGGTGCCTTTCGCTTGCAGTTTCTTTCGCAAACGACGATGACGAGCGCGAATGCTGTTAACCTTTGAACCAGAAAATACTTCGCTCGTGGAATCAACAGCGATATTCGCAATACCAAGGTCAACGCCAATTACGCCTTCTGGCTCAAACGGTGTTCCGTCCGGCAAATCAACCACAAGGAGGAGATAAAATGATCCGTCTTGTAAAATCAAGTCGGCTTGCCCGCGAACCCTGCGGCCCTGCAATACGCCTTTGTGGTAGGCGCTAATAATCATAGGGACGTCAATGCGTCCTTCAAGTGTAAGTATAGATGCGTACTCCAGCCCTTTGAAGGACAGAATACGCTGGTCATACACGACGGCCCCAAATTCGCGGAAGGCATGGACGGACTTGCGTTCAGTTTTGTAACTTTCTGCAACCTTTCCGATAGAGCGGACAACCAACTGCGCCGACAGACCGAAGCGCTCGCGGACGTCGTAATAACAAAGCTTTTGGATACCAATTTTACCGAACGTTTTGGATTCAAAAGAAACTTTGCTGATGTAGTTACACGCTTCATTGAATCGTTTCATGGTGTCCAATAACTTTCGATGTTGTTCACTATCCGTCAACAGTTTGATCTTCATCGTGCAAAGCAAGGAAATCACCCCCCTTTGCAATCTATTATACCACAATTATTGAATAAATTAATCAATAGAAAGGAAGGTGAGAGCATGATTCAATGGGGAGGCAGTGATATGTTCACGCATATGCTTGTTGTTGGCCCTACCCGCTGTGGAAAGACAGCCACTTTACTCAAGCCCATGATTTATCAGTTGCTGCTTCTGAAGAAGAAGGGGGTTCCACTCGGACTTTCTGTTGTGGAGCCTAAAGGTGATGTTGCGGCAATGGTAGCAGAAATGTGTGATGAAATGGATATGCCCTGTGTCCATGTTGACCCCACCATAACTCATAGCGCGAGGTTTCCTGTGATGAAAGGAGATGAGGACGACGTAGCTGAAGCTACGGTTACTGTCCTTAAATCTATGTTCGGGAAACAGGAAGCATTTTTTGCTACAGTGCAGGAGCTTGCCGGACGCAATATCACCAAGCTTTTAAAACGTCTTTACTTGGATGATGTTAACCTGGGCGATGTACTCCGAACGATGCGAGATCAACGAATGCTGGAGGATAAGGTACAGGAACTTCGTTTTAAAGAGGGTGAATCCGATCTGGTTCAGTTTTTTCAATCCGAGCTACTTGGAGCGCAGAAGGAAAAATACCAGCAGTTCGTCATCGGTCTTCGCGCCCAGCTTGAGAACTTAACGTCTAACCGGCATTTGGAGCCAATCTTGACTGGACAATCCGATTTCGACATGGACAAGCATTTTGCTTCTGGCGGTGTATTAGCCGTAAATACGGCCATGGGTAAATTGCGGAAAGCCGGGGATGCCTTTGGTCAGTTCGTTGTTATGCATTTGCAGAGCGGTACCTTCCGTAGACCAGGAACAGAGCGCACGCGCGTGCCGCATTTTATGATCGTGGATGAGTATTCCCGATATATTAATCCCGATGTGGAGTTGTTCTTATCCATTGCAGCGGAGTATCGAACAGCCGGAATATTTGCTATCCAGTCTTTGGGGCAGCTAGAAGTCGAATCTGGCAAGATCAACGCGAAGGCCATGAAGCAATCCATTATGACGAGTTGCCGAAACAAAATCGCTTTTGGCGGGCTATCTTATCAGGATGCTGTTGAATTTAGTCGGGAATTTGGGAAAAAACAAATCATAATGCGTCAAAGCACATTTAAACAGCAATTATTACTCCCTAACTTTTTGCCGGAGAACTACCGGGACACGGAAAAGGAAGAAGACCGTATTTTTTACACGCAGATGATGGATGGACTACCCAAATTCCATTACGTGGCAAAGCTTCTGGACGATGGCACACCTTTACCGCCGAAAATAGGCAAAGGTTCATTTGTTCCGAGGGACTGGAAAGAGCGACGGGAATGGGAAGTAAAGCGGCGATGGTGGAGAGGATTTGGTGCCGTAATCAAGAGCGGAGGCGCTAAACTTGAACAGGGCAATGTGGGATTAGATGTGCAGTCCAATCAAGAAACATCCATTTCTCGTTTGAAATTCATATCCGACCCTATCCAAGACGAACCACATGTAGACGAAGATGATTTCGATTACACAACGACAAAAACAGAAGAAGATCCATTTGAGTAAGAACCTCAGCGCTAATTGTGCTGAGGTTTTTCAAATATCAAAAAACAAATTGATGGAGGTTAATGAACATGAGTGAAGAGTTAAAGAAAGTGCTGATTGAAGGTTATAACGAGGAGAAGTTGGAGCAGAGCAGCTATGATGAAGGCTGGGCGCAGATTTATAGTGCCCGGCAGAATGATCTTGTATTGCAAGCTGAACTAATTGGTCTTGAGCCAAAGCTAAACAAGCTGTGTGGCGTGGTATTAGTCGGTGGAGTCAGAGGATATATCCCACAGGATTTCTCTGGTACGAAGGATGCCCATGAATTTCGGCGGTTACTTGGAGAACCCGTTGCCTTTAAGATCCTGAGCTATGATCGTGAAGGAGATACCTTCATCGCATCCCGTCAAGCAGCCCTGGAGCATATGGAAGGTTTGACATGGAAATGGCTGGAGCAAGATGCGGTAATTACAGCGGTAGTACGTAATGTTACTCCTAAGGTGTTGATGCTGGATATTGGCGGTATTACAACGGAGCTGCCGGTTCAGGAATATGGTTATGGATGGGTAGATGATCTTCGCGTAGAAGTTAGTGCCGGGGATCACCTCAAAGTAAAGGTCGTAGAATTGGATAAAGAAAATAAAATCGTGAAGGTTAGCAAGAAGGCAACAGAGAAAAGTCCATGGCCGGATTGCGCAAAACGTTATGTATCCAAAGGAACCTACAAAGGTAAGGTCTCCGGTGTAATGGAATATGGTATATTTGTTAATCTTGAGCGCGGAGTCGATGCTCTGGTTCCGCATATCCGGTTCGGAAAAGTGAAGCGGGGCGACACGGTTTATATTCGGGTCCGCGGGGTTGATCCAAAGCAAGAACGGATTTATGGACGGATTATTCCAAAAAAGTGAAAGGGGCGATTCTCGCCTCTTTCCTTACTTCGGTTTTAGAAAGGAGCTTTGTATGAAAACATCACCATTCTCAATTACACATGAATGGACGTTTAAACCTGCTTCATTTTCGGAGGAGCTTGTACCGGGATATGCTCCATTACGAGCTGCTACCGAAGCAGATGGGCTCAGATCGCTTGGTTTAATCGGCTGTATGGGAAGTGTTCAAATGGGGCGTCTATTCCAGTGGAAACGACATCAAGTCCGGCGCATGTTAGCTGAGAAGAAGCTAATTCAGCACCTGCTTCTCAAGAACAAGAACACGATACCCATCTATACGATTGGCCCGCGAGCTGCGCAATTACTCAACCTGGAATGGTCACATGAGTTCTGGAGAACATGGACAATGGAACAGATTTTGTCCCATTTAGTGTTTTTTCAGTTTTGCTGCGCCATGCGGGATAAACAAAAAGCGTTTCAAATTCATGCCGCTCCTTATCCCTTTACGGGCAGGGTTGAGATTGGAGCGGAATCCAGAAATGTATTGGTGATCCGTGGAGATACCAGTTACTTGCCTGCTTCATTACGGCACTCATCGTATCCCATTATTGTAATCTCAGAATCTCTTGAAGCGGTTATGCCGTTGAATGAACTTTTGAAGGAAGCGAAGTTACTACTGGACACTGACCTGAAACAAGAATATCGTTTCTACAGGCAGATCAAGGGAGAATGGGTAATTAAGTAAATGTCTTGGGAAAAATCTCCTTTCCTATTGAAATATGAACATATGTGTGGTAAATTGTTCCTATAAAAAGGAACATACATTCGTATTGTAGGGAGGGGTTTTGGACTATGGACAACCAAGAAAACAGACAAGCGGCACTAGAAAAGGCTATGAAGGAAATTGAGAAGTCTTATGGGAAAGGGGCTGTCATGAAATTAGGGGAGGCAGCTCATGTCCAAGTTGAAACCGTTTCGAGCGGCAATCTTGCTCTTGATATAGCTTTAGGTGTAGGAGGTTTTCCAAGAGGACGAATTATTGAGGTTTATGGTCCAGAATCCTCCGGTAAAACAACAGTGGCACTACACGCGATTGCTGAAGTACAGAAGTTAGGAGGACAAGCTGCTTTCATTGACGCCGAACATGCACTGGATCCTACATATGCTAAAAATCTGGGCGTTAATATCGACGAGTTGCTGCTGTCTCAGCCCGATACCGGTGAACAGGCGCTTGAAATTGCAGATGCCTTGGTACGAACCGGAGCGGTAGAAATTTTGGTTGTTGATTCCGTAGCGGCCCTTGTTCCTAAAGCAGAGATCGAGGGAGAGATGGGGGATTCTCATGTAGGACTTCAAGCCCGGCTCATGTCTCAAGCGATGCGAAAATTATCCGGTTCGCTTAGTAAATCCAAGACGATCGCTATTTTTATTAATCAACTCCGGGAGAAAGTCGGTGTATCGTTTGGAAGTCCGGAAGTAACTCCTGGGGGCCGTGCATTGAAATTCTATTCATCGGTTCGTCTTGATGTACGTCGTATGGAGACGATCAAATTAGGTAATGAGATGGTAGGAAGCCGGACACGTATTAAGGTCGTTAAAAATAAGGTTGCACCGCCGTTTAAGCAGGTTGAGGTTGATATGATGTATGGTGAAGGCATTTCGAAAGAAGCCACCCTTCTTGATCTCGGAGTTGAACTGAATGTGATTGAAAAATCCGGTTCGTGGTTTTCTTATGCCGGTGATCGTTTAGGGCAAGGCAGGGAGAATGCCAAGCAGTTCTTAAAGGAACATCCGGAGGTAGCTTTCAAAATCGACAGTGAGATCCGCGGATCTGAGGTAGAGCTGAAACCGGTACTGGAAGAAGCGGAAGATCGGGAATTTGCAGCCGGATAAAATGAGAACGTATGATTGCACTTTTATAATCACAATGCTATAATATTCCTGTAATTATCTTTACCTCTACACTCCCGTTTGCCGGAGACAAGAGTTGCCTGTATAGGCGATAAGTGCTGTACCTCCCCTACAAAGCTTTATAGCTGAGGATTAAAGTAGGATAAAGTCATTACCCCCCCGAAATCTCCTGTGCTGAGAACAAGGGAAGAAGAGTACCGAAAGGCTCTGATAAAGGTTAAACCGCACCCGCATGTGTAATTTAAAGTATTGATAATGAATTAAAGCCGATTTTTGCATGGATTCGTCCGTGCAGAAATCGGCTTTTTTATTTTCAAAAAAATGAAAGGGTGATCGAAGCATGTTTAAACACTGGTTCAAAAAGGACAAACGTCAAGATTCATCAGTTTCACATTATAACCCGGTTCTTCCCAATGAGAGTGAGTGGACTAAGCTCAAGCTAATGTGGGAGAAATCCAGAAATAAGCATAGCCCTTTAGAGCAAAGTCTTATTCAGGAAGAAGCAGAAGCTTTTGAACGAGTAAGGGGGATGCTTGAGGAGGCTCTTTCGCTATTGGATGATGCCTGCATTGAATCAGAAGGAATGCTCAAGGTGAGGCTTCGACAAATCTGGACTGATCTGGATGAGCTTGTGAAGACCTATACGCTTGAATAATAAAAATGTGAATGAACGTTATTTCTCTCAAAGAGAAAGGACGTTTTTTTATTTTACCTTTCTGTGCGGGTATAAATAGCACAGACGTCAAATGACGGGTGGAGGTTAAAAAATGGACTTGTCGATTATGGAAAAGGTAGTAGTTCAAGGTGATCTTTCTTCATTGAAACCCGAGGAACGTTTGATCTACTACACGAAAGTTTGTGAGAGCGTTGGACTTAATCCCCTCACCAAGCCGTTTGATTATCTGAAACTGGATGGAAAGCTAGTGCTTTATGCTAAGCGCGATGCTACGGATCAGCTTCGTAAAATTCACAAAATCAGTATCACAATAACCAGCCGTGAACGCATTGGTGATGTTTACTGTGTGACAGCTCGTGGAACGACTCAAGACGGTCGTGCTGATGAATCCATAGGTGCTGTTTCCTTAATGAAAGAGGAGAAGATCTGGGACGAGATGCGTAGATGCAAAGTCCCTACAGGAAAGATTCTCCCGTTGACAGCAGATGAACTTGCCAATGCCATTATGAAAGCCGAAACAAAAGCGAAGCGTCGGGTAACGCTGTCACTATCCGGCCTTGGAATGATGGACGAAAGTGAGATTGAAACCATTGAAGGTGCAGAACGGATTGAAGTGGGTGAGCTTGCTCAAACGAATAATCAAGTTCCGAAAAAGTTGTCTTCTGATAGCACTGCATCCAGTTCTGATCCTAAGACTACTGAAAGTAAAGGTAAGAAAAACAATTCGGGTGGAAAGCCTTCAAACTCGAATCCAAAGAACTCGGGAGAAGTATACAAGATGCTGGATATGGCAACAGGAACCTCTCCGGGCGGAGTAACATTCGCCAAGTTGAAAGTAGTCAATGTAGGGACGGGTGAAGAATCCATTGTGCTTGCCAATACAGCTGAAACGCTTGATCAGGTCAATGCGATTTCAAATAACATGCAATTTAAACTTGATTTTGAAATGAGCAATGGATTCAAAATTGTGAAATCGATTCAGTTAGTGGGTGAAGCTGCATGAGTCTGACAACCTTTACGGATGGGAAGGCACTAATCTGTGCGTTCCCATCCAGTAAGCAAAATGGCGTGTATCTCGTGAAAGTGGAGCCTCATTACAACGATTTGATTATTACGCATGACTGCCCTGCATGTCATTTCGGACACAAGCAATGCAAGCATGTTCAAATGGCTGCGGAAGTTTACGAGCGTTGGCAGTGGTGGGAACCTAAAAAGCAGATTCACACGGTTACGCGCAAAATTGTTCTTTCGTCGGAGTGGGAGCAGATACAACTTCCTCCCAGCCAAGAAGAACAATTAAGGGCAGTGATCGACCATGCTTCCTGACATTCTGGACATTGCAGAAAAGAACGGACTCATCATTAATCCGTTCTCCAAATCACGAGATGAAGTTCTCTGTAAATGTCCATTTTGCCATGAGGATTCTAAGCCGGGAAAAAAGCGAAGATACTACCTTTCTCTTAACACCAAAGACCAGGTGTTCAAATGCTGGTTTTGTGGGGAGAGTGGGGGAGTGCTTCGCTTTATTTCTCTTTTGGAGGGAGTTCCGGAAGAACAGGTCCGGCAGAGATATCGCAAACGAAAAGTGGTGCACCCTGCTGAACGCCTCAGCCGAAATCAACGAAAGTTATTGAGGCAACACACAGGAGGCAAAGAGCCTAATTGGAAGCTGATGAGAGAAAGAGATTTTGCCTATTACATGCGTTCTATGGATCTTCTTTGGGAGCAGTGGAATGAGTTTCTGGAAACAGAACGGCAAGGTGCTTATCTCTGGCTGATCATCGGGATAAAGAACTTTAAATATCAAAAGTACATTGAGCGTATCCGACAACGCGAGAAAGAAATTGAAGCTCCCTTATTGGACGATGTGCTCCAAATTTATTCTTGTTCAGTACGTCCTAAGTGGACGGAAGACGCGGAAAGATTTGTTTGCAATTTTAAATCTGTAAGTCCTGAACCTGAAAGGGCAGGCGTGAAGACGGAGGATAAAAAATGAGCTTGAACCAAGCAGTATTAATTGGAAGACTGACAAAGGACCCTGAGCTACGTTATACACCTTCTGGGGTAGCGGTGACACAATTCACATTGGCTGTAGATCGTCCCTTTACGAATCAAAATGGAGAACGAGAAGCGGACTTCATTCCTATTGTGGTCTGGAAGGCAGTCGCTGAAAATGTAGCTAACTATGTGAAGAAAGGCCACCAGGTTGCAGTTACAGGACGAATTCAGGTTCGCAACTATGAGAACAATGAAGGACGCCGTGTATATGTAACGGAGGTAGTTGGACAGTATGTTCAATTCCTTACTAACACATCTAACGGGACTTCTCAAACCGGCGATCATCAAAATTCGACAAATAATCAAGAGACCAATTCAGCCGGAGATGGATGGAACATCTCTGATAAAGATTTGCCATTCTAATGCTGTACTCTTATTCCCGGCTCTCGCTTTATGAAACTTGCCCTTATCGATTTTACCAAAAGTACATTTTGGGTAAAGACGAGCCAGTTACTAAACCACTAGCTCTTGGCAAGGCTGTTCATAAAGCGATTGAGCTAAAGATCAATGGAGTATCTGAGCATGAAGCCATTATTGAGGCAATCATTGAATCAGATTCCCATCCCGAAGTGACTTATGAAGAGATAGCATCTTTGATGCAACGTGCTCCAGAAGTCAGTGGACAAACGGAAGTTCATTTTGTACTTCCGCTTGGAGGAGGTATTCAACTCCAAGGGTATATCGATCTACTGGAAGAAGAGCGATTTTGGGATTGGAAATCAAATTGGCGACCGTACCGAGCAAATGATACAAGGCAGCTTGCTTTGTATGCTTGGGCGATTATGAAAAGAAGAGGGCTTCGGCAAGTCATGGGGACATTGTACTTTCTACGCTTCAGGAAAGCAGAGTCGTTTGTATATAACGAGTCTGATGCCAATGAAGCTAGAGAATGGGCGCTTGGTTTGGCGGAACAGATTGAATTGAAGAAGTCTTGTCTGGAATCATTCCCGGATATGGCTTCTTCTTTGTTTCCTTCCACGCCGGGCAGCCAATGTAAGCATTGTCCGTTTGTGCTGGAGTGTTATCAAAATTCGAAAAATTAAGTTGAGAGGATGAGATAAATGAGTCATTTTACAGTTGCGGTGATTACAGAGTCGTTGGATAAAGTTGAGGATTTGCTGGCTCCTTATCAAGAAAACAACATGGGAGATTGTCCAAAAGAGTATCTGGAGTTCCATGATGTTGAAGAAGAGTACCGCAAGATTTATGAAAATGAGTCTTTAGAACGAATTCAATTGGAAGACGGGCGTATCGTATCGCCATATGATAAGGTATTCAGAAAAGTAACTCCAAGTGGCAGTGTAATCGGATATGAAGTGCCGGGTCACTTAAAACGAGTTCAGATTCGATATACGGAAGTGTATCCTTCTTTTGATGATTTCATGGTCGAATACGTAGGGTACACATCACGTGATGAAGAAACAGGAAAGTACGGTTACTGGGAGAATCCTAATGCTAAATGGGACTGGTATTCCATTGGTGGCAGATGGTCAGGTTCACTTTTGCTGAAGTCGGGAGAACGAGCGGATGCTGCTCAAATTAAGGATATCTTCTTTATTGAGCAAACCGATCATGAGGGCCTCACCGTAGAGGTTGAGGGGTATCAAGTACCAGCATCTCTTGCACCAAAATTCGAAATTATGGTGGCTGAGGCAACTAAAGCTTGGGAAGAAATGCTGGCTGGAAAAAGCCTTTACCGTCCGGAATATATCTTTGAAAGATACGGAGATAAGCAATCTTATATTCGTGAAATGTTGAGTTTTTCAACCTACGCGGTGATTACACCGGATGGAGAGTGGCATGCCAAAGGGGATATGGGATGGTTTGGTATGGGTTCTGAAACGCCAGAAGAAGCGCGCAATTTCAACAAGTCATACTATGAAACGTTTATTAAATCCTCTAATCCTAACCACTATCTGGTCGTAGTGGATTGCCACATTTAATTACTGATACATTGATGTTCTCCTTCCGTTTGGTTACAATGAGCTTAACAATACCGAGCGGAAGGAGGATCGTCATGAACAAGGAGGAAAAGTCAGTGGAGAACACGGGCAACGTTGCTAAGAAAAGTGCACCTATTCCGAAAGATGTCACTGTATTAGGACCAGGCTATGAGTGGTGGTTTGAAAATACTGAGGACGATGTTTATGACGAGAAGTATCGGGACTAGGTATTGTCGTGGAGATATTTGGGTGGCTAAGTTTTCGTACTATGAAGATCCAACTCAATATAAAATGAGACCTGTAATTATCATTTCAAACGATATGCTAAATGAATCGGACGATGTTATTATTTTAGCGCCGATCACCAGTGCGCGTCCTCGAAATGATTATGATGTTGTTATAGATTATTGGGAAGACGCTGGCTTGGATCGCGCTTCGTGTATTCGTGTTTCTAAGCTAACTTCTTTTCATAAGACATTTTTAAAAGTGAAGATAGGTACATTGCAATCCACTGATTTAGAAAGTGTATTGCGTGTAGCAAGTTCAATGTTTGTTTGACTGTATAATTTAAAAAGACGAACAATTTCCTTCAGGGGATTTGTTCGTCTTTTTTCTTTTTATTTTATTAAGCAGGCCAAAAATGAGGAGAGTGTATTAAATGACTACAGGAGTAATTGAGAAGTTGACAGAGGAAAAAGCAATCGAGTTAGCACTGGAAATAGAACGTACTGAAGCAGCGCTGAAGAAAATGAAAGAAAATTTAAAGGCTTATGTTGATGATAATGGGCCGCTTCATGCAGGAGACAAAGTTTGGGGATACAGCATTTCGACTTCTTGGCAGTTTGGAGCCGATAGTTTGAAGGAACTGGCCGTAGCGATTACAGCAGAAGGAAAGAATGCTTGGGAGTTCCTTAGTCTTCCGGCTACTTCGATTAAGAAGCTCGGCTGGGATGAAGCTGCTTTGTCCCAATATGGCACGTTGAAAGAAACGAAGCGTTTCGATTCGAGAAAAGTCTAATTGCATCTTTAGTTCTCAGAGTAAATTATGGTTCGAGATAGTTATAAATAATTTCGCCTCTCGCCCGGCGTTAAACGGCGGTGTTTATTTCCGACACCGCCGTAAGGCGGCTCGGGGTAAACGGGAAGGAGTAAAAATGAAAGATTTTATGGTGATGGAATCTCAGTTGAATGCATTGCCACCTAGAAGACGCAAACAGGCTGAGAAGTTGCTTGAACTGATTCGAAAAGTGATGGAGGGGGAGAAAGATCACTATATCCATACACCAGCCGATGTTTTTCAGGCTGTGGCTACCGATTTAGTTGGATTAGATAAGGAACATTTTATGATCCTTATTTTAAATACAAAGAATCGAATTTTGTCTAAAGAGGTTATCTCTATCGGTACGTTAAACTCCGCAATCGTGCATCCTCGTGAAGTCTTTAAACCTGCAATCATTAAAGGAGCTGCATCCATTATTTGTGTGCATAATCACCCTTCAGGTGATCCTGCTCCTAGTTCTGAAGATAAGAAATTGACCGAAAGACTAATACAAGCTGGTGAAATAATTGGCATCGATGTCCTGGATCATGTTGTTATCGGAACGGAAGGATATGTTTCTTTAAAGGAGCAGGGCATGATATGACAGCCAAGGATCGCTTTTTAACTGAGCTTTTGAAGAGGGATGGTAAGGAACGGTGGGTAGCTGCGTTGTTGCTTGCTGCCCCTCCTGAAGTTTTGAGTACAGTTACGGTGAAAACTTTGCGCAAGGAAGGAAAGGTGGTTATGAATGCTTCTAATAGCTAATGAAATTCAGGGAGAAGGTGTTTGGCATAATGATTAGTATTTGCAAAATTTCTGCTCATGCCAATCCAGTTGAAGCAGCCCAGCGAATCGCTAATGTAATTCGTAAATGTGGCGTGGTGGAGTTGCAAGCGGTAGGAGATAACGCCATAAGTAAGGCAGTGAAAGCTGTAGCTATTGCACAGGAGTCAATTGTGCAGAATGTGGACATGGTTTGTACTCCATCTTTTATGGTTTCAGATTCGAAGGGTGAGAAAGTCGCCGGAATGAAAATAGTCGTAGAGAATAGATAATTCAAAGATGAAAGCAGCTTTCCCTGGAATTGGAGAGCTGCTTTTTTCACATGAGAGGGGAATGGAGAATGAACAGCAGTATTGTTTCTTACCCTAACCGTGGTCCGTATGGAAGCAGCAAATATCGAGGAAACTGCTCAGGACATTTAATCGCCGATTTGTTGGATTATTATCAGACAAAGCGCTTTGTTGAAGTTTTCGCCGGTGGGGGTACAGGAGCGGATGTGGCTAAATCTAAAGCTATCCGTTCAATTCACATCCACCTGTCGCACCTTACATAGGTGCGTGGATTGAAATTCCTATCTATTCAAAGAATTCTATCCATTATAGGTCGTACCCTTTGCGGGTACGTGGATTGATATACTTCAGTAAATCGTGGAGAATTGTCGCTGGTCAAATAGGTGGCTTAAAACACTCTTTTTTTAATCAAAGCCCTACTGCACAAGGAATTATTATCCTCCCTGTGCAGTTAATCGGCTTGTTCAGCCGACCAAGATCAGAGATCAGTAGGTAGAGCTTAGAAAATCGTGTCAAGATATAGAATAATCCTGAATTTCGAAAGCCCATAATGGTGGCCAGTTTGTAGCAGGATTAGTGGGCAACAACTGTAATAAACAGGGAAATACCCAGTTGGATTACGCGACGATTCTGAAAAGAGGGTAGTCTTTCCCCCTCCCCATAAGACAGGGCTAAACGGTTTCCATGTTAATTTGTGGTAAACGTCATTCTAAGGCAGCGACTTTGGCGGCGATACGTTGCCAGGCGCAGCGGTTCGCGAAATCTTTAGCCAGTTTCAGAACGACTTGTCGGCTATGCTGAATCATCGTAGCTGCACAGTGGAAAAACTCTAGACGGAACCGGGCAATCGTATACCCTTGATGGACCGGTTCGCAACAGTCTCGCTTGAATCTCTCGTAGAGATTGTAGGCGAGCAGCTTGATGAGCAGGTCGATTTCATTAGCGGTAAAGTCACCTTTAGCGATTCGATCGATGGAAAAGCCGCGTTTGGCTTCTTTGATATAGTTCTCCATGCAGCAACGCTGGTTGTAAAAGCGCCAAAGGTCGATCGGCTCCCACTCGAGATTGGTGACGATCGCTTCGTAATGCCAGTCCGTATCGAGGAGAAGCCGAGCTTGATCGCCGTCAAACACCTGCGCTTTACGAATCACCACAACGCGGCGCGGTTTCTTCCATGAGGTGGCTTGGTAGATCAGGGTGATCCCCTCGATGACCCAATCCTCATCGACAAACCGCTTCCAGTAGCGGCATCGCCCTACTTCGGCCTGAAGTCGCTGCGTCCATTTCAATTTCCCGACATACCCGATTCGCTTGGCTTCCCATAGGCTGTAGAAGTCTTCGCCGCCAAATCCCTTGTCAAACCGGGCGTACTTTACCGGACGGTCACCAAGCAACTCAAAGATCTGACGGAGGAAGGCGGCTGCATCGGTGGAAGCGTGCGTATTCCCAGCACGCAGTACTGCATTCAGGCACAGGCGCGACTGGCCCTCAAACGCCATCAGCGGATGGTAACTTTTACGTCCGGGTTTGTGGGGATTCGTGCCGACTGCCGCCCCCTCTTGGTGACCGTATACCGTTTCTACCGTGGAGTCTAGGTCCACGATGAGTTCAGAAGGCAGACAGGGTGCAATAATCTGCTGATTCAGCTTTCGCAAATCCAGCGTTAAGGTTGGGCGGGTCTTGCTGAGTCGATCCAGTTCCTTATACAGCAGGGTGTGATGCGGACAGCGCCCGCCGAGAAACCGCCGGATGAGCGCGTCATGTTGCAGCCTGCGGAAATGAAAGAGGCGTTCGCATCCGAGTATCCAGCCGACAATGAGATAGAGCAGGATGCGGAAAACAGGGAACAGGGAATTGCCTTGCTTGGTACAATTTAAATTCTGCAAAGCCTTACCGAGCTTGATTTTTTCGAGATATTCCAGAAAGATTTTGCTTCCTCCAACATTTGAGGCGTTTTGCAAGGTAAATTCGGTCTTGATTTTGCTGACGGGTGTGGTAGACTTCATCTAAAAGGTGCTCCTTTCTTTGTAGGTGATGTTCTGGACAAACACCATTCTACCAAAGAATTGGAGCCCTTTTCTTGTTTTTCAGACGATGTTACTTTCGAAATTCAGGATAATATTTGTTTGAGAAAAATTTGGAGGTGATCCAATGGATTTAGCGAATATATGTATCATAGTCATATTGATTTATATATGGAGGAGAAGGTAATGGATAGAATTCGAATTGATCCTCCACCCAACCCACCAGACTTTACTAAAGACGGTTGAGCGTGACATTAAGTTGCTCCTTGAAGGGCTTGTTCAAAAATGCGGCCATTGGGATCAGAACGTATTAAACCAATGCAGCGGCTTCAATATCGAAAAGGTTAAGCATTATCAAAGCGATTCAATTAGGGATTGGGCGTATCGGATAAACGGGAAATTATCCGGCTAGACAGTCCAACTTTGAGTTTATTTTTGGTATTGAAATACTCAATTCTTGGATGGTATAATTTAGTTGGCTATTGGCAGTGGAAGAAGGTGATGAATTGATTGAATCGTTCTGGAATATCTGTCTGCTTCACGATATATCAACACGTGATCAGTTGCTTCGCGAGGCTATTCGAGTGAAGCGGACGCAACAACTTCTGAAACAGCAACAGTTGGCCGAAACGGAGCTAATGACGGAACCTGAGAAGCTGTTTCAGTGGATGAAGGAACGCGCCTTAGACAAAGAATTAGGCCATTTTCCCGGCGATCGGGATTTATTTTATAAATTATACCATGCAGGCAAGGATATGGACTTGTTGGAATACGGCATGCTCACCATCCAACAAGATCGTGTTACAGGGAGCATTGTCGTCCATCCAGGAATCGTCGAGCGGTTTGTCGATCAGTGTGAGCGACATGGTTGCAAGAACATTCTGTTTGCAGAAGCTGAAAAGTATATCAAAGGACTCATCGAAACGAAATGTTACCATCGACCATGGACAATCACATTGTTAACGGAAAACTACATCATAGGCAGATTGTTCAAAACGTATTTCGAGCCCTATTCCAATATCCGCATCGTTCAAGGGTCCATTTATCAACCGTTGCCTGCAGAACATCAATTCGACGCGATCCTGGCGATGCCGAATTTCGGGATGAAAATGAACGATGACGATGTCGCGGTTCGGGAATCCGAAGGCGCAGCGGCCAGCTACCTCCTTCCACTCTTGCAAGACGGCGGGAGATTGAGCGTGACCTTTCCTGCGCGGATGCTGTTTCAATCCGGCGCGATCGCAAGCTGGCGGAAGCAAATGAATGAACAGGCGCCGGTTCAAACAATTTATTCGCTTCCGGACGGCTTGT
This sequence comes from Paenibacillus salivarius, assembly GCF_051307165.1. Taxonomy (NCBI): domain Bacteria; kingdom Bacillati; phylum Bacillota; class Bacilli; order Caryophanales; family Paenibacillaceae; genus Paenibacillus; species Paenibacillus salivarius. Next base: position 4,232,642 of record NZ_CP195592.1, on the reverse strand, counting down.
TTCGTCCCTACACTTCTATCAAGACCTATCAGGTTGACTTCGGCAAAGCGCCTTTGGAAGAAGTGATCCTCGGACGACTCCATATGGAGAAGTCAAAGCTTGTGGCGGAACGGGAGATTACCATCCATCCGGATCGGTTCCGAGAGCTGGATCATTGGCGAATCGAACTGCTGCTGGATGAAGATCAGGATATACTTCGTTCGTTCCAGCAAGCGGCAACCCCGAAAGTGAAGTTGCGCGATGTGGCAGAAATTTTTCGGGGAAAATCGATTCTTAAGCAGGATCTAAAGCCCGGGAACATTAAGGTGCTGAATATATCCAATCTGGATGACGGCGAAGTGCTATTGGATCAGCTTGAAACGATTGACGAGGAAGAGAGGAAAGTGAAACGTTACGAGATTCTCCCGGGTGACCTGGTCATGACGTGCCGCGGCACCGTGAACAAGCTGGCTGTATTTCCGGAGGCTCAAGGGATGGTCATCGCTTCCTCGAATATGATCGTGATCCGATTTAAGTCGGCCATCAAGAGTCATTTTGCCAAAATGTTCCTGGAAAGTCCGGTCGGGACGGCCCTTATTCAAAGCTTCCAGCGGGGGACGACTGTAATGAATCTGAACCCGGCGGATGTGGCGGAATTGGAATTGCCTCTGGTACCGGAAGATAAGCAGCACGAGTTAATAGAGCAATATATACGGGAAAAAGAACGATATAAAGAAGTTGTTCGGGAAGCGACGAATCGCTGGGAACAAGTGAAGAGCCAGTTATACGAGGAACTCTACTGAGGAGGAATTAGGATCATGGCAACAGCGAACATTGGATTCGAGGAAAAATTATGGAGCATGGCCGATAAACTGCGCGGCAGTATGGATGCAGCGGAGTATAAGCATGTAGTGCTTGGCCTTCTATTTCTGAAATATGTGTCGGATGCATTTGAAGAAAAATATGAAGCATTGAAACATGAACCGTATGCTGATCCGGAGGACCGGGACGAATACGTGGCAGAAAATATCTTCTGGGTACCGAAGGAAGCGCGCTGGAGCCATATCAAGGATAACGCGAAAAAGCCGGAAATCGGGCAGATCATTGATAATGCCATGATTGCCATCGAGAAGGAAAATCCGTCGCTGAAAGGCGTGCTGCCGAAGGATTATGCTAGGCCAGCGCTGGATAAAACCCGCCTTGGCGAAGTAATCGACCTGTTCTCGTTCAAGGTCGGCGATGAAGAGAGCCGTTCGAAGGATGTTTTGGGTCGGGTATATGAGTACTTCCTTAGCAAATTTGCTAGCGCGGAAGGCAAGAATGGCGGCGAATTCTACACCCCGAACAGCGTGGTTCGCCTGCTCGTTGAGATGATTCAGCCGTTCAAGGGCCGCGTATACGAAATAATCCTACCGAGTTTGATACAAGAAACAGGAAAAATTAAAAAGTGTGCCCTTGCGGTGTAAAATCTGCTCTTGGGGTGTGTTGACAGACCGGGGTATCCCGGCTATTTTTATATTGCCGTTAAAACAGGAGGAATAACATGAAAACATTATATTTGGTGGGTAATGGCTTCGATATACAGCATGGTATTAAAACTCCATATTCTGAATTTAGAAGTTTCTTAGAAATGCACCATGAGCCATTTCTAACAGATTTTGAGGCTATGTATAGCATTCAGCCTTTAGATGATACAGAGCCTTGGTACACCGAAGCGGCACAAGAAAGATGGAAAAAATCAGTGCTAAAAGATTTATGGCAAACATTTGAGGAAGAAATGGGTAACCCAGATGTAGAAAGAATGCACGATATGGCAAGTTCACTTGCAGAGCAAATGCCTGAAGAAGGAATAAAAGATACCCTTGATCTTTACTGGAATAAACTGTATGGGTTTTCATCAGACTTGCAAAAATATGTACTTGAGTGGTTAGAATCTATAGACACTTCATCTGTTATACCCATCAAAGAGACTCTCGTGGAAAATCGTTCAGATGTTTTCATTAATTTCAATTACACAGATGTCCTCGAGCGGGTGTATGGAGCGAAAAATGTTCTCCACATACATGGAGGAGTACCTTCATGCACTAACACGCCCCCTATCATGGGGCATGGAAATAAATTTATTATAGATTCTTACAGCCGAAAAGCTCAAAGAGCAAGTGAAAAATTTGTAGAGTGGGAAGAAAGTATATGCTCCGCAATAGCAAAATTCTGCGCTTCTTTGTATAAGGATACAGATGCAATTATTGCAAGAAATGCCTCATTCTTTTCAAATCTAAAAGATGTAGATAAAATAGTATCTATAGGATTATCTTTTGGAAATGTAGATGCACCCTACCTGGCACGAATCGCTGAAGAGGTAAATCCAACAACAAAATGGATTATTTATTATTACAGTCCAAAAGATAAAAATAGACTCAAAGATGTTTTTGGAATTCTCGGCATTTCCAGAAAGTTTGAAACCTATTTTCTTCCCAGTGGAATGTTTTGGGATGATTAATCAATTGTGAAAAAACACCTCACAGCTGGAGGACAATGCTTCAGTTGCGAGGTGTTTTTGCGTAGGTGCTTATGCCCTTATTTCCATGCCGTTGCGGAAGGTGATCCGCACATCATCCTTGCTGTAGACAGTCACGAAATCTACCAGCCCGCACCAGAGGGCAGGGTCAAATTTCTCCATCAGGTCAGCCTGCGCCAGCGTGTCCAGAAAGGCGTCGATTGCCGCCCGTCTGGATTTCTTGTCGGCAATGGCGGCCTCAATTTCCTCCAGCCGTGCCTTTGCGGTATCGAAACGGGTGGTGAGACTGTCGTAGCGTTTTTTGTATTCCGTCTGGTCGAGCGCCACATGAGCGTTTTCGTAGATGCATTTTTCGATAAGGTCTGAGACGACCATGATCTCATCCTGCAGTTCTGCGACTTCGGTTTCCAGTGCGGAGGTGTCGAAGGCAATGTCCAGCGAAGCCCTGAGCGGAGAGATAATTGCGGCCTTTTTGCCGATCAGCTTGTTTGCCGCTGAGACAAACATCGTTTTAATCTCATCATCCGTCAAGTGCGGCGTGGAGCATTTTTCCTCGCCGTCATACTTGTGATTGCACTGCCAGATTATCCTGCGATATTTGCTATTGGAATGCCAGACCTTCGAGCCGTACCACTCACCGCATTGTCCACAACGTATCTTGCCGGAGAAAAGGTGGACACCGCTGTGCCGGCCCCGACCTTGCTTTCTACGCTCCAGTTCCTGCTGAACCAGTTCAAACACCTCCGGCTGGATGATGGCTTCGTGGTTGCCCTCCACATAGTACTGCGGAATCTCTCCCTCGTTGACCTTTTTCTTTTTGGTGAGGAAATCCACCGTGTAGCTCTTTTGAAGAAGCGCATCGCCCTTGTACTTCTCGTTGGTGAGAATGCTGCGAACTGCTCCTGCGTTCCATTTGTCTTTGCCGCCCGGTGACTTGATACCGTCGGCGGTCAGCCTGGCGGCAATGCCGTGCGGCGTCATGCCTTGCAGGAACATACTGTAAATGCGGCGGATGATAACCGCTTCGTCCTTATTCAAAACCAGATTGCCATCGGGTCCCCGATCATAGCCGAGAAACCGTTTGAATGGCACGGTGACCTTCCCGTCAGCAAACCGTTTTCTCTGTCCCCAGGTACAGTTCTCTGAAATGCTGCGGCTTTCCTCCTGCGCCAGTGAGGACATGATGGTAATAAGTAGTTCTCCCTTGCTGTCCAGGGTCCAGATGTTTTCTTTTTCAAAATAGATCTCCACGCCTTTTTCCTTGAGCTGGCGCACCGTGGTCAGACTATCTACCGTATTGCGGGCGAATCGGCTGACCGATTTGGTGACGATGAGGTCTATCTTGCCAGCCAGTGCATCCGCCACCATGCGTTTGAATCCCTCGCGGTGCTTGGTATTCGTACCCGTTATGCCCTCGTCCGTATACACGGAAACAAACTCCCAATCGTCCCGGCTTTTGATATAGTTGGTGTAATAGTCCACCTGGGCGCTGTAGCTGGTGAGCTGCTCCTCGCTGTCAGTGGAGACACGGGCATAAGCGGCGGTGCGGCGCTTTTTCTTTTCATTGATCGGCGTTGCCGTGAATCGGCTTATCGTTGCCGGTATTGTTGTTACTTTCGCCACGTTTTTCCCTCCATCTCTGTATCATTACTTCTCGCATATGCTGTTTTCGCTCCTCTGTATGCCGGGGCATTTTTCGCCTGTTTTCCCATGCCGCTTCAAAGGTATGCCCGTCAAAGAAGCGGATGGAAAGCTGATATGGAGCCGTGATGTGAATGCAGACAATCTGCTCACGGAAAACCGTCTCACTAAATTCCTCCAGACCCATAGCGTCAGCGCAGAGGTTTTTAAGGACTTCCTCCTTGATGCTGGGGCTTTGGCATTTTCCGCCTGATGCGCACCGCCATACGGAATCAGAGCTGCCGTCTTTGTGCCGTGAACGCTGCCTGCGGTAGTTCTCGCCGCAGCTGTCACAACGAATACGGCTGGTGAAGCAGGAACTGTTGGGACCGAGCTGATGCTCCTGCACATACCGTCCTTTGGCGGCTCTGCGCTCATCCGTCCAGCAGTCCTTCCGCATGGTGGATTCCCAGTGGTGCGGAACGATGCGGCCATCCTTAAAATAGAAAATCATCTCATTCGGAGCAGGAATCTCAATGTGGTCGATCTGCTCTGAAAAGATGATTTCATCAAACGTATCCAGTCCCATGACTTCAGCGCAGGCATCTTTGAGCATCTGCTCCGGGATGTCCTTGTTTTGACAATGCGCATTCCCGGTCTTTCTTCGGGTACCGCAGACCCAGATGGTGTAGTTGGCATTAGGGTCTTTTCTCCCCTTGCGGTTAGACCGCTGATAGCTCTTTCCGCACCGGCCGCACTTGATTTTGCTGGTAAAGCAGGATGTGTTAATGCTCCAGTTTGCCAAGGCGCCAAGCTCACGGCGGCGCGCTTTCTCGGCCTGCACCGCCTGGTAGACCTCCATTGGAATGATGGCTTCGTGGGTGTTCTCCACGAAATACTGCGGCAGCTCCCCACGGTTGATCCTGCTTTTCTTGCTTATGGGGTCAACCACATATTCCTTCTGGAACAGAAGATTGCCCGTATAAGTGATATTTCCGAGGATATGCCGGATGGAGGTGTTGCCGAAATGCTGTCCCTTATAGGATTTTACACCCATCTCGGCAAGCTGCTTTTCTGTGGTCTCTGCCGACAAACCGTTCATGTAATTGTCGTAGATGAGCCGAACGATTTTTGCCTCCTCCTCATGGATGACCAGATGATCGCCCTCCCAGCGGTACCCATAGATTTGAAAGCGGCCGTTGGGGATACCTTTTTCAAATCGTTTCCGTGTACCCCATTTGACGTTGTCCGACAGGCTGCGTATTTCTTCCTGAGCAAAGGATGCTAAGAGGGTCAGCATCAACTCGCCGTCCTCAGTGAGGGAGTCGATGCGCTCCTTTTCAAACTGTACGGAAACGCCCAGCTCCTTGAGCCTGCGCACCGTATTCAACAGGTCAACGGTATTGCGTGCGAAACGGGAAATGCTCTTTGTCAGAACAATGTCGATTTTTCCGGCTTCGCAGTCGGCAATCATCCGATTGAACTCTTCGCGGGCTTCGGCTTTGGTGCCGGTTATCCCGTTGTCGGCATATACGCCCACATACTCCCAGGCAGGATTGCTCTGAATCAAACTGCTGTAAAAGCTGACCTGTGCCGAAAGGGAGTGCTGCAGCCGCTCGGACTCCATTGAGACTCTTGCGTAGGCAGCGACCCTTTTGCGGCGCGGTATCTGCGGTGTTTTCGCTTCGATTTTATTTACAATCCGCATGAAATCACTCCTTTCCGACACTATATATCACTCTGAAAGCCGATTATATCAAGTCATTTTCCGATAATAATGTACCCAAAGATGGCGAGAACTCAGCCCTCAGATTTGTATCAATTACGGCATATTCCTCCTCGCTCAGAAGCCCCTTTTCCCGGAGATTCTTTGCGATGGAGAGGGCGGCAAGGTAGCTCATTTCAGAGCGGAATTTGTCCTCACTCATGCCCGTCACCGCCTTTGTAGCGGTCTGCGATATAGCAGGCGTGAGAGCAGTATTTTCTTTTTGCGTTGCCGTAGGCAGTGAAGGGCTTTCCGCAGTGAGCGCAGGTGAAGTGGTATATGGCTCTGCGGTTGACCTTTTCCGGGTGCGCATTCCACCAGGCAGTACGGCAGTTATCTGAGCAGAACTTAACTCGCTTTCTTCCGGGAGTCTGCGTAAGCAAAGTGCCGCACTGCAGGCAGAATCCGGCGTCCAGTTCAATGCGTCTGTTATCCGCAGCCTTCGTGCCGGTCATTCCCATCTTACGGCAGAACGCGACAACGGTATCTTTCTTCAGTCCCACCGCCTTGGCGATGGTGGCGTATCCATATCCCTGTGAGCGCAGGGCGGTAATCTGTTCTTTTTGCTGATTTGTCATTGTGGTTCCTCCGTTCCGAGGGTTTCCCTCAATGACCCATCTGGACAAGGCAGCCCGTTTTGGCCGAAAAAAATACGCCCACCGAACCGTTATGGTAGGGTGGGCTTTCAGCAGGTTAAGTTATTTTATTTTCGTTGCGTAGTCAAGCGAGATCCACCCTGCGCCACTCTTCAATCGTCCCCAGCCTGCTGTGGAGCCCTTGCCGGACTTCACCTCAACGATGGTGAATACCCCTGAGATTCTACGTCAGTACTTTATAAACCACCCTCAAAGCATTGATAAATATACGTTCCTTCAAAATTCAGCTTTCACCCATTGGGTGAAAGAAAAATGCTCAAAAATGTGTTGAATTATCAGCTTTTATGAGTCGATATATGGTATAATAATAGTAACAAAAGCAGAAAAAGGGGTTTAAATTATGATTAATAAAATTGATTTCACAGCTAAGAATCTAACATCAAATGCAGGTCTTTTTCTTCTCCTTGAGAACGCAAAAAGTAATGAGATTTTTGATCTAGTTGAAAATGACCTCGTATTTGATAATGACTCCACAAATAAAATCAAGATGAATCATATAAAGACGATGATCTGTGGTCACTTTATTGGTATAGACAAGCTAGAACGTCTAAAGCTCCTTCAAAATGATCCACTCGTTAATGAATTTGATATTTCCGTAAAAGAACCTGAAACAGTGTCACGGTTTTTAGGAAACTTCACCTTTAAGACAACACAAATGTTTAGAGACATTAATTTTAAAGTCTTTAAAAAACTGCTCACTGGAGTTGTCAAGAAAAGTGCAGTTTGAAAACACCCTCATACAGAAATCCCGTTACTAAGCTGCTTTTGACAACATTCTTTCGCGATATATCGCAGGGGGCCAGCCCCCTGGATTAGCGGTGTAGATTCGCTGTCTGTTGTAGTAGACCATGATGTATCTGAAAATGACCGATCTAACATAGGCCATCGGATAGCGCTCCGTTTTGAGCTGATACAGCTTCTCTTTCTTTAGCGTAGCAAAGAAGCTTTCCATTCTGGCATTGTCGTAGCAGCGACCTGTGCCGCTCATACTCTGTATCGCGTTTCGTTTAGCCAGACACTCCCGAAAAGCATGACTCGTGAATTGGCTGCCGCGATCGCTGTGAAAAATCATGCCCCATGCGTTTCTTGCTTGACAGGCGTTTTCAAAAGCCTGGATGCAGAGTTCTTTGCGCATATGGCTGTCCATGGCTAGACCCACGATCTCACCGTTGAAGCAGTCCAGTACCGTGGACACATAAAGCTTGCCGTCTGCACAAGGCACTTCGGTGATATCTGATAGCCATTTTTGATTGGGGGCTGAGGCCATGAAGTCTCTCTGGATCAAGTTCTCACTCTTTTGAGCTGCAGCATCTTCGCGTGTAAGGCCGTTAGGATGACGCTTAGCCTTCTTCAGCAGGTCATGCTCCTTCATGATGCGGTAAACGGTGCTGTAGCTGGTCTTGATGTCCATTTGGGATAATGCCAGCAAAATACGACGGACGCCGTAGTTCCTGTTGTCTTCATGCGCATGGATAATCTCTTGGATTTTGACCAGAAGCAGTTGCTGCCGCTGCCTTTTGGGAGCAGGCTTCAGGCTGCGGTAATAGCCTGATTCGCTGACAGCCAGCACTTCGCACATTTCCTTAACTGTCCACTGATTTCGGCGTTCATGGATGTAAGCGTAGAGCTTGCAAGTCTTTACCGCTTCCGGTCTTGTGCGAAAAAACCGAGTGCATCCTTAAGAATTTCATTAGCGCGGCGCAGCTCGTTGATTTCTCTTTCCAATTCGATTTCACGCGGTGTTTTATCGGCAGGGGCATAAGCCCGTCCGCTTCCGATAAACGCTTCGTTGCCGTGCAAGGATCTTTGTTTTCTCCAGTCCTGCAAAGTGAAGTAGGATATGCCTAACTGCTGGGCGGCTTTCTTCGGTCCGATCTCATTGCTTAATCTAACTGCTTCTTCTTTAAACGCCTTGTCGTATCGTTTCATTGTCTCCCGTCCCCTCGTTGATTTCATTTTATTTCATACGAGGGGGTTTTTCGACTGCAGTTTTATCGTATCACTCCACACTATAAGTAAAGTGACATCCATTACGATTGATATTGATAGTAGTGTAATCAACGTAGAAGGTCATCAAGAAGGTGCATCAAAAGGATATAATCCCAAGAAACTAGGAACCCGATGCTACAATATCCAGTTTGCATTTTGCGACGAATTAAAAGCCTACGTCACCGGATTTGTAAGAAGTGGCAATACTTACACAGCTAACGGTGCATCTGAAATGATCAAAGAAATAGTAGCCAACATCAAAACAGATGATTTAGAGATTTTATTTCGAATGGATAGTGGCTACTTTGATGAAAAAATTATTGAAACGATAGAATCTCTTGGTTGCAAATATTTAATTAAAGCCAAAAGTTATTCTACGCTTGCATCCCAAGCAACGAATTCATCGGTTGTATTCGTTAAAGGTGAAGAAGGCAGAGAAACTACAGAACTGTTTACAAAATTAGATAACTGGGAGAAAGACAGAAGGTTTGTTGTGTCTCGCGTACTGAAACCAGAAAAAGAAAGAGCACAAATATCACTTTTAGAAGGCTCTGAGTACGAATACTTTTTCTTTGTGACAAACACTACATTGCTTTCTGAAAAAGTAGTTATATCCTATGAAAAACGTGGCAATGCTGAGAACTATATTAAAGAAGCCAAATACGACATGGCGGTGGGTCATCTTTTACTTAAATCATTTTGGGCAAATGAAGCGGTGTTTCAAATGATGATGCTTTCATATAACCTGTTTTTGTTGTTCAAGATTGATTCCTTAGAGCCTTCAGAATACAGACAGCAAATAAAGACCTTTCGTTTGAAGTATGTATTTCTTGCAGCCAAAATCATTAAAACCGCAAGAACTGTAATTATGAATTTGTCAGAAAACTATCCGTACAAGGAAGTGTATGAAAAATGTCTGGTATAATAAAGATATCATCTTGAAAATCGAGTGTTGCTCTGTGGATAACTTGCAGGGTTTAATAAGTATCTTTACTCCAAAGTTGCAATCAATAATTTATTGAAAAAGATTGAAAGGTGGTGGTAAATAATGTTACAATGTGGGAGTATCAGTTTAAATTCTTCTTGAAATAGTGTTCTTTTAAGCTAATAAAAAATGCACGTGGAATTTAGGTTTATAGTTTTTTGAAAAAATGTACAAAAGTTGTACATTTATCACAGTCACAACAATTATTGAAATTACCAAGGTTGAAAATCTCTTGATATATAAAGGGATTTTTGCAAAAAGAAAGTGTGTTCGAAACCTTCCACACTTAAATTAATACTTAAGGAGACCATTTATGAAATATTTTAATCAGGAAGACAGTGCTTACGCAGTTTATGGGGACAGGGACAAAGATGTAATTGCACTGCTTGCCAACCGCTTCATCGGGGAAAATCCCCAGGTACCTTATCAGTACCGGCTGGATTTTACAACCGGTATCTTATGCGACACAAAGGGATGGTATCTGTTTGATTTTCACAATCGCTTTCCCAATGCACAGATCGGGGATATCTGCTATGCTGCAGGTGACCTTTACAGTCACGAGCAGACTCCTTCCCGCTTTGAGGTCCGCTGTCAGGGTCCCGTTGTATGTTATGTAAACGGGGAAGAGGTATACCGATCCCAGCCTGGAGATGAGAGTTTTAAGACCTCTGCTTTTTTCTCCATTACTCTTTTAGCAGGTCTGAATCACTTCGTTTTAATGACTGAAAAAACAGAAATCGGCTTTGGCTTCACTTTGCGGAATGCCAAGCCACAATGGGAACCGACTCATTTTCTCTCACCCATACCAGAGCGAAACGGGCAGGCAGGCTTTGTTTACAGTGAACCGGTTCAGTGGGATACGGATGGTTTAAAGTCCATACTTACCGGCTGCTATAATAATATTGCCTGGTATCCAAGCAATGAGTATGAGAAAACCCAGTCAGGCTGCCCCATTACACGGGTCTTTGGTTCCTTAAGCCAGGGAACCGCTGTTTTAAAAAGTGGGTTCGTTCTTGATCAGGCAAAGAGCGTCCATGTCACAGGCAAAAGCAAGACCCAGACCAGGCTTTTCATTAACGGTGAGTTAAGGGGAGAGTGGCAAAACGGAGCCTGGGAATCAGAAATCATGCTTCAGGGAGGCTCACATAACGTCCTTATATTTTGTGAAAAAAAGGCTGGTGAAGAGACTGGATTAGAGCTTCAGCTGGAGGCTGACAACAGTGCCATTCCTCTGTCTGCAGGAGTAAAAGGATATGACGGCCCATGGCTTTATGCCGGTATGTTTGGTGATAGTATCCCGCCTGTCCCAGATCTTTTGTCTATGGAAAAGGTTTATGATGGATTAAACGGTACGTGCTATTGGAAGGCTGATCTGCCAGATTCCTTTGTGAGAATGTTTGCAGAAGAAGAATTATACGGAAAATGGACTTATCCCTGCGGAGTTACCTTATATGGTCTATTAACTGCCAGCCGTTATTTTAATCGCACTGACTGGCAGGAATATGCTTTGGAATATGCCCGTATGACGGCTGCAGTCTATGATTATTCTGTATATGACAAATCTGTGTTTGGCTATCCTGGAGTTAATACACAGCTTTGCTGGTTAAGCGAGCTGGACGACTGTGGATCTTTTGGTTCCTTTCTGTTAGAAGCCAACAAATACCGGCCTGCCAGAGAGGCTGAAAAACTTGCTGATGTAATTGCTGATTTTATGAGAAACCATCAGAGAAGAGAACAGGACATGGTATTTTCCAGAAACAACAATACCATGTGGATTGATGATATGTATATGAGTATCCCCTTCCTATGCCGGTACTATCAGCTCAGCAAAGACTCTGTGTATCTGGATGATGCGTGCCGCCAGGCAAAGCTTTTTAAACAGTACTTCTTCATGACAGATAAAATGCTGATGTCCCATATCATTGATTTAAATTATGGTAAGATGAACCGGATTCCATGGAGCAGAGGAAACGGCTGGGTTGTTCTCGCCCTCTCTGAACTTCTTCTTATCCTGCCAAAGGAACATCCGGATTACGATGCCGTCACTTCCTTCTTCCTTGAAATGACGGAAGGCATATTGCAGGTACAGGATGAAACAGGTATGTGGCATCAGATTCTTGATGATTCCACCACTTACGAGGAAGCTTCTTCCACCTCCATGTTCATTTGTGCCTTTTCAAGAGGTATTCGGCTGGGTATTATAAAAGATACTCTGAAAAACCGGTGCATTGCTTCCATAGCAAAGGCATGGACTGGTATGAAAAAAACAGTAATTAACCGGAAAGGCGACTTATATGGTGTCTGCCGTGGATCCGACTGTTCTTACAGCCGGTCCTATTACCGCCAGCTTGGGTGGCGCTTTAATGACCCTCACGGAATTGGTATTGTAGTACTGGCGGGAGTGGAGAAACTTCTGCTGGACGAATTCCTGCAGAATCCTGCTATCTCATAATCAAACAGGGCGCTCCTTTTGGAACGCCCTGTTTTCAATCGCTGTCTTGTCTAATTAGATATTGATGAATGGCATCAACGCCTTCCTTTATAATTCTGGAATCATCAACTGGATTATCCTGAAAAACAATCTGATCGACTAAGGAGCTCATTATATTAACCACCACAATGGAAGCCGCCTCTAAATCCTTTACTCTCAGCATATCATAAAAGGCTTTTAAATAGTCCAGTGTCATTTGACGGACCGTCTCCTGCTGCTTTTCCATAACTGCACTCACCTCTGGCATGGAATGACTGAGGATTTTTAATTCTTTGTTGAATTCTTTTGAAGCTCTGTGACTTTTTATCATTTCTTCCATAAGTCCCATAATCCAGAGTTTGGGGTTTTCCCGGTACGATTCTAACTGAACATTCATAGATTCATGTACTTTTAAAAACGATTCATTATAACGATCCAATATTTCTACCAGTATCATATCTTTATCCCGATAATAAAAATAAAGACTTCCGATAGAAACTTCCGCCACTTTGGCAATTTCGTTGGTAGTGGTCTTAAAATAACCTTTCTCACAAAAAAGCTGATAAGCCACATTTCTTATTTTTTCTTTTGTCTTAATACTGCGCGTCTGTTTTGGCTGCCGCGTTGCCTGATTGGATTCCATATTAACGCCTCCCCATGTTGAATATATAGATCCATAATCTGTTTGTCAATAAATATTGAGCAATTATTCAAATTCAATTGACATATTATGATCAGGGAGTATAATTTGAGTAAATGCTCAAATTATTAGCAGGAGGTAATATTATGATTTTTTTATGGTCAATGTATATCGTTCCGAACTCTGTCTTCTGCTCCTTGCCGTAGGCGGTCAGATATCGCCTGCGGTTGTATGTCCCCACAAGCTGGGGATACTCACGGGAAACAGCGTCCGCCCCTTCCATGTAGTCGTAGACATGGGGAAAGGCATAGGGCACCTTATCGTAATCGTCCCAATAGGCCACGATGGGGAGAAAAGGCTGCGGCGGCGCATCGTCCGTGAAATTGTAGCCGACCAAGCATTTCACGGAAAGCCGCCTGTGGTGGCCGTATTGGCGGAGTACCTTCTGGGCGTCCCTTGCAGACGGCGTAACGCTTTCAGCCGGGACGCACACCATTACCATTTCGGTGGATGTCAAAGGCGTCCAGTTTTACGGTTTCCGTGTCTGCTCCGCTTTTTCCGAGGAGCCCACCGCTGGAGAGGCCATTTTCGCCCTTGCGCCCAGGAGCTTTAAGGATGTGAACGGCAATATGGCTGTACCCGATAAGGGCTTCAAGCTGACACTTGAGATGCTCCGCAGAAAGCCTGATTCCGCACTCGTCTGGTACGAGGATTTCCGGGATTACGGCGTGCTGGAGACAGACTACTGGACGGTGCGCTCCGGCTCATGGAAGGTATGGCGTTCGGATGAATATTCGATGGAGCGTGTCTACTCCCAGCTTGAAGGCAAGGGAGAGCTTGCCTGGAACTATGACGGCTTTTCCGAGCTGCATCTTCGGGCAAGGCTGGCATTCCCGGCAAATGGCAGCGGCAGGGCGGGTGTGTTCTGCGGCAGCCTGTTCTGCTGTCTGAACTACGATACCCAGGCGGTGGAGCTATACAATGGCTCCACACTCCTTGGCAGCTACAGCCAGGAGATCGCAAGAACCGCATCGGCGGATCTGCGGGACAATCCATCCATGTACACGGTGGAGATGCGTATCCGAGGGAACCGGGTGCGGGTGTATTCCGGCTCCTCCTACACCCTGCGCTTTACGGCAGCGGTCAGCGGCTTTACAGGAGGCTATGCCGGATACCGCTCGGACAATACGACCGTGTGCGAGCTTTTGCGTCTGGGGGATGCCTGGACATATGAGCCGTATGAACGGTTTGATGTCCAGATGCCGGACGGCAGCTTTAAAAGCTACGGCAGGATATCCCGCTCAAGCTGCACCTGGGATGAGGAGTTCCAGGTGTTTACGCTGACCTCCGATGTGGAGGAATCCTCCACCCGGAGCGAGGACATTTCCCTGGACTACGATTTTTTCCACTCTGACCTTTTGGAGATTTCCTGCGGCGGGAATTACACGGCGAGGATCATTCCAAAGGACATCAACATCTGGATATCCCGGCTGTTCCTCGGCGATGCGGACGGATTCTCCATCCTCTACTACCAGGACGTGGACTCCCTTGTCTATTGGGCGAACCAGGCGGCATACCGCTGGAAACTACGGGGGATGTGTATGTGGTCCCTGGGTCAGGAGGATATGCGATTATGGGAATGGCTGCCGAAGCAGATTTAAATATACTTTGGGAATCAGCGACTATCCTGCGGGGTGGCCGCTTTTTTCATACACAGAACCAAGAGGAGGTAAACAACATGAAGGAATTTTGGAATGTGATCCAGATGGTGTTCGCCGCTGTGGGAGGGTGGCTTGGCTACTTCCTTGGCGGCAACGATGGGCTGCTTATCGCCCTTGTGGTGTTTGCGGTGGCGGACTACATCACGGGCGTGATGTGCGCCGTATCGGACAAGAAGCTCAACAGCCAGGTGGGATTCAAGGGAATCTGCAGGAAGGTGCTGATCTTCCTGCTGGTGGGGATTGCCCACATCCTGGATGTGCAGGTCATTGGGACGGGTTCTGTACTTCGCACGGCAGTCATTTTCTTCTACCTGTCCAACGAGGGCGTGAGCATCATTGAGAACGCCGCACACCTTGGGCTGCCCATCCCGGAAAAGCTAAAAGCGGTGTTGGAGCAGCTCCATGACAGAGCGGAGAACGAAAAGGAGGATGAGTGATTATGGCTTATACGAACAGTTCACTGGTATCTTACACAAAACTCAGCCCCAACCACTCCGGGCAGAGGACGCACGCTATCGACCGCATCACGCCCCACTGTGTGGTGGGGCAATGCTCGGTGGAAACACTCGGCAGTATCTTTCTGCCGACTTCCAGACAGGCAAGCTGCAACTACGGCATCGGCGTGGACGGCAGAGTCGGAATGTATGTGGAGGAGAAAAACCGCTCCTGGTGTTCTTCTTCCAGCGCCAACGATCAGCGGGCCATCACCATCGAATGCGCGTCCGACGCCACAGAGCCGTATGCCTTTAAGGATGTGGTCTACCAGAAGCTGATCACCCTTTGCGTAGACATCTGCAAGAGAAACGGCAAGAAAAAGCTCCTGTGGCTTGGCGATAAGGACAAGACGCTCTCTTATGAGTCGAAGTCCGATGAGATGGTGCTGACGGTGCATCGCTGGTTTGCCAACAAGTCCTGCCCCGGAAACTGGATGTATGCCAGGATGGGCGATCTGGCGGAAAAGGTCACGGCACAGCTTGGCGGTTCAGCTGATACTCCTACTGTAACCACGCAGCTTTACCGTGTCCGCAAGACCTGGTCTGACAGCAAGTCGCAGAAAGGCGCTCCGGCTCTCTGCTTTCCGCCGTCTACGGTGCCGGCGGAGACGAGGAAGATGATGACGCATGGGACGATACCACGCTGATGGATAACCAGCGTTTCAAGAAACTGTGCCGTCTTCCGCAACTCGGTGTCTATGTCGATGAGGCTCACCACCTCTTCGGTGCAGACCTGGAAAAGCAGATCAGATCGAGCGGAGCGAATAAAACAAGTCTCCGCGATACCATCAATCTGCTTGCGGCAAACACATCCATCGTGGCTTGCTATAACTACACGGGTACGCCGTATGTCAAGAATCAGCTTCTGCCGGAAGTGGTCTACGCCTACGGTCTCCGTGAATCCATCTGGAACGGCTTCTTGAAAGACGCAGACCCGCTCGGCTTCGAGAATGTCAAGAGCGATGAATTCCTCAAAGCCGTGGTAGCCACATTCTGGGAGCGTTACGGCGGTCAGACCTACGAAGGTCTGAATCCGAAACTTGCCATCTATGCGGCAGGCGTTGAGGAAGCCGCCACGGAGGTCAAGCCCGCTCTTGAGAGGATACTCGCCAATCTCGGTATCCCTGCATCAAAGATTCTCTTGAATGTCGGCGATGCCAAGTACACAAAGAACGATGACATCAGGGACTTCAATAACCTCGATGTTCCCGGAACGGAAGGCAACGAAAAGCAGTTTATTATCCTTGTCGAGAAAGGCAAGGAAGGCTGGAACTGCCGCTCCCTGTTTGGCGTGGCACTTTTCCGCAGCCCGAAGTCAAAGATATTCGTTCTCCAGGCTACGATGCGCTGCCTCCGTGCCATCACGGATGAACGCCTGACAGCCACAGTATTTCTCTCCAAAGAGAACTACGATACCTTGGACGATGAGCTTCATAAGAACTTCAAACATGGAGATCAAGGACATCAAGAATCCGTCCAATGCCGACCGTCATAAATATCAGGTTCGTGTTCTGCCACCTCCGAGGACGATTACCCTCAAGCGTGTATGGCACGAGTATACCCTCCATGAGAAGGAATACTCCGAGCCTGTTGATTTCAAGCTGGTAGATGCCGACCTCTCCAAGTATGCCAGCATCATGTACGAACGTGACAGCCTTGCTCGTGATACCACTGTCAAAGAAAAGAATATTGACTACCTCCAGGACAATATGAAATTCAGCGAATTTTCCCTCGCGGGAGAAGTGGCACGTTATCTGAATATTTCCTGTATCCTTGCCGCGAGAATTCTCCGAGAATCAGTGGACGGAATCGACACGGTTCTTGAGGCGGTCAATCGCTATAACGCAGTCCTGGATGACTACATCATCCCAACTGTGTTCCATGCGCTCTTTGATATTACCTCGGAACTGAAGACCGAGGATAAGGAACTGGTACTGCTGCGTGAACCAAAGGATGCCGGTTACTATGAATTCTCCGCAAAGGATGACCTCGTGCTTACCAATCACTATCCTGGCTTTACGCCGGAGCAGCTTAAGAAGAGCTTCCATGCTGACACATACTGCTTCGATTCCATCCCAGAGAAGGAATGCTTCATGCAGTACATCACGAGCGGCAAAGTTGCGGAGGTTTACTTCACGGGAATGTTTACTTCCAATCAGGGTGATCTCTCTGTACACTACTACGATCCAGAATCAGGCAGAATTCGCCAGTACTATCCCGACTTCCTTGCAAAGATGATAGATGGTTCCTATCAGCTTATCGAGGTTAAGGGAGACAACAAGATTGATGACACCGTGGTTAAAGGCAAAACAGGCAGCCGCCGAGGAGATGGCTGTGGCAAGCGGTGTGAGGTATCTCATGTACGCCGGAAGCCAAGTTGTTAGCGCCCACATTTTAGATGAAGATTCGGCATCTATGCAAAATGTTATTTATTGATTAACAAAAAACAATGGTAATGACAACCTTTTAATTTTTCCCCACCTTTTAATTATTCCAAAATCACTACACCGCAAGGCTGTCACTCCGCCACATTACCGAGCGGTAGCAGGACAAATGAACACATAAAACAAGGGCTTCCAAAGTCAGAGCATGACCTCGGAAGCCCTTATTTCAAGCCTTTTTCGGCGGCTTTTGCCCCGGAGAGGGCTTTTTCTATTGTATCAAAATCAGCAGGAACATAGACCCCTGCTGCGGGTCCGGCGGCATGTTCGTTCAAAGCGAGAAGTTTGTAGAGGAACATCAGGGGCGCATTGGTGATATTGCGGTGTACGGGCAGGAGTCGAATCCGACGACGTGGAAGTTGTGCAAAATGAACCTCGCCATTCGCGGCATCGACGGCAACCTTGGGGAGCATCATGCAGATACGTTCCACAATGATTTACATAAAAATCTGAAGGCCGATTACATCCTGGCCAATCCGCCATTCAACATCAGCGATTGGGGAGGCGAACGGCTGACAGAGGATGCACGCTGGACGTATGGGGTACCTCCCGCTGGGAATGCCAACTATGCGTGGATTCAGCATATCGTGAACAAGCTTGCGCCCAGCGGCGTTGCCGGCTTCGTACTGGCGAACGGCTCCATGTCGACAAGTACGACGGCGGAGTTTGAAATTCGCAGCAAGCTGGTTAATGCCGATCTGGTCGATTGTATCGTCACCTTGCCGGGTCAATTGTTCTATTCTACGCAAATTCCGGTTTGTCTTTGGTTTATTGCCAAAAATAAAGCGCCTAAGGGCCTTCGGGACCGCCGCGGTGAAATCTTGTTTATCGATGCCCGCAAAATGGGTCATATGGTGGACCGTACGCATCGTGAGTTGAGCACAGAGGATATCCGGAAGATCGCCGATACATACCACGCATGGCGCGGTCAGGCGGAAGTCGGAGCCTATGAGGATGTGAAGGGCTTCTGCAAAGCGGCGAAGCTCGCGGAAGTGCAGGAGCACGAGTATATTTTGACACCGGGGCGGTATGTTGGAATTGAGGATGTGGAGGAAGACAGCGAGCCGTTCGAGGATAAGATGGCACGGTTGACATCGGAGCTGGCGGAGCAGTTCGCCAAGTCCCGGCAACTGGAAAACGAAATTCGCAAGCGGCTTGGGGGGATCGGGTTTGAGTTTTGAAGTAAAAATTTATAGACTCGGTGAAATTGCAGATGTACAAACTGGTCCATTTGGTAGTCAGTTGCATAAGGATGATTACGTGTCCCATGGTACACCGATTATTACCGTTGAGCATCTAGGTGAGAATATAATTTTTCATGAGAACACTCCCAAAGTTTCAGACGAGGATGCGATAAGATTATCGAAATACAGTCTTCAAGAAGGAGACATTGTTTTTAGTAGGGTCGGTTCTGTTGACCGTAGAGCATATGTTTCAGAGAAAGAACATGGTTGGCTCTTTTCAGGTCGATGTCTTAGAGTTCGTGTTAACAAAAGGAACAACATAGACCCTAGGTATTTATCTTACTATTTTGGTCTTGAGAGTTTTAAAGAATATGTACGCAGTATTGCAGTTGGTGCAACTATGCCTTCACTTAACACAAAAATCATGTCTGGGCTTGAGATTGAAGCGCCGGAATTAAACGTACAGATAGCAATAGCCAAAATATTAATGTCGCTTGATGAGAAAATTCATTTAAACAACGCCATCAACAAAAACCTTGAAGAAATAGCCCAAGCCCTTTTTAAACGATGGTTTGTGGACTTCGAGTTTCCGAATGAAAACGGCGAACCGTATAAGTCCAGTGGAGGCGAGTTTGAGGAAAGTGAATTGGGGTTGATTCCGAAGGGGTGGAAGGTAGGGAGAGCAACCGATATATTCGATGTGCAGAGTGGGGGTACACCGAAAACGAGTACATCTGAATATTGGAATGGTGAAATTCCCTTTTTTACTCCAAAAGATTGTTCGAACTCATTATATGTAATCGAAACAGAGAAAACCATCACTGAAGATGGGTTGAACAATTGCAACAGCAAGTTGTTCAAAACTGATACTGTTTTTATTACCGCAAGGGGAACGGTTGGAAAAGTTGCACTCGCAGGTAGAGACATGGCAATGAACCAATCCTGCTATGCTCTTGTCGCCAAAAGCGGTTATACCCAGAAGTACGTCTTTCATCTGACACAACAGCTAGTTAATGTATTGCGAAAAAATGCTAGTGGAGCCGTATTTGATGCAATAACAGTTTCAACTTTTCAAAATTTGAAAACTACTCTGCCAGATATTGAACTGGTAAGACATTTTGATGGGCTAGTCAATGGACTCTATTCATTGTTACTTGAAAAGGCAAATGAAACCCAAACTTTGCAGCAACTCCGCGACACCCTTCTCCCCAAACTGATGTCTGGCGAGATCCGTGTCCCTGTCGAGCGGGATAACAGCGCTACCGAGCTGCCAATGGTTGCGGAGAGCAGCGCAATTTATCAACCCTAACCCAAAGGAGGTGCAACATGGCCTACTATACGACGTCCTATACCGAAAGCGACCTGGAGCAGGCCGCGCTGGAATGGTTCGAAGAACTGAACTACGAGAAAGCATACGGCCCGGATATTTCTCCCGAAGGCGAGTATCCCGAAAGGCAATTTTACCATGACGTCATCCTGAAAGACAGGTTGCGCGAGGCGCTTATTCGCATCAACAAGAATGTACCGCGGGAAGCGATTGAGGAAGCGATCCGGGTCATTGAAGTGCCGCGCAGTCCGAGCTTGCTGATCAATAACAAGGCGTTCCAGAGGATGGTCACCGACGGGATCGACGTGCAGTACCAAGCGGCCAATGGCGAATATCCGACGGAGAAAGTATGGCTGTTCGACACCGATCCGGACCGAATCGACAACAACGACTTTCTGGTCGTCAACCAGTTTACCGTCGTCGAAAATCAAGGAGAGAAGCGCCCGGATATCGTCGTGTTCGTGAACGGATTGCCGATCGCCGTTTTTGAATTGAAAAGCGCCTCCAACGAAGAAGTCGGGATCAGCGACGCCTACAATCAGGTGCAGACCTATAAAGGCGCGATACCGTCCCTGTTCACCTACAATTCGTTTCTGGTCATCAGTGACGGTGTGAATGCGCGGGTCGGCACGCTGACCGCCAATGAAGACCGGTTTATGATGTGGCGTACGATCGACGGCGATGACGTGGCGCCCTCCTCCCTGCCCCAGCTTGAAGTGCTTGTGAAAGGGATGTTCGAGAAAAGTCGGTTGCTCGACATTATCAAGCATTTCGTGCTGTTTCAGACCGATGGGGAGCATCTGTTCAAAATATTGGCGGGATACCACCAATACCATGCCACCAACAAGGCAATTGCAAGTACGGAACGTGCGACGATGGACGAAGGTGATCGCAAAATCGGCGTCATCTGGCATACGCAAGGCTCCGGTAAAAGCTTGTCCATGGTTTTCTACGCGGGAAAACTTGTTCTGACGCTGAACAACCCGACGATCGTCGTGGTGACGGACCGGAACGATCTGGACGATCAGTTGTTCAGCACGTTCAGCAAGTCGAAGGACTTGCTCAGGCAAACGCCTCAGCAAGCGGAAAATCGGACTCATTTGCGTGAGCTTTTGTCGGTGGAGTCGGGCGGGATCATTTTCACAACGGTTCACAAGTTCACTCCTGATGAAAATGAAGACAAGTATCCTGTACTTACGGAACGCCGCAATGTGATCGTGATCGCAGACGAGGCGCATCGCAGCCAGTACGGGTTTCAGGCGGAAATGGTCGCCGGGGAAGACGAAGCGGCCATTAAGTATGGCTACGCCAAGTATATGCGCGATGCGTTGCCGAACGCTTCTTATATTGGCTTTACCGGAACGCCGGTTGAATTGACAGATAAAAATACGCCTGCTGTTTTCGGTGACTACATCGATATTTACGATATGACCCGAGCTGTAGAAGACGGAACGACGGTCAAAATCTATTACGAAAGTCGAATTGCCCGCCTGGAGTTGTCGGAGGCGGAGCGCCCAGTCATCGACAGCGAGTATGAGGAAATTACGGAGTATCAGGAATATACGCAGCGGGAGCGTTTGAAGTCGCGTTGGGCTCGGCTAGAAGCGTTGGCCGGTACGGAGAAGCGGGTTAAGAAAGTCGCTCAGGATGTTGTCGAACATTTCGAGCAGCGGCAGAAAGCCGGCTTCGGCAAAGCGATGATCGTTGTGATGTCGAGGCGGATTGCCATCGATATGTACAAAGCGATTGTTGCTCTCCGACCGGATTGGCATAGTGATGACGACAATGAAGGCAAGATCAAGATCGTCATGACCGGTAGTTCCAGCGATCCGGAGGAGTGGCAACCGTTTATCGGCAACAAGCGGCGCCGTGAACATCTTGCGAAACGTATGAAAGATGTGAACGATCCGCTTCAGATCGTCATTGTCCGTGACATGTGGCTGACCGGGTTTGACGTGCCGAGCATGAATACGATGTATATCGACAAGCCGATGAAAGGCCATAACCTGATGCAGGCGATCGCCCGTGTGAATCGGGTATTCCGCGACAAGCCGGGTGGTTTGATCGTCGATTACATCGGAATAGCGGATTTGCTGAAATCGGCGCTGCAACAATATACGGAAAACGACCGCAAAACTGCCGGCATCGACACGGACCAAGCCGTTGACTTTATGCTGGAAAAACTGCAACTTATCCGTGAATTGCTTCATGGGTATGACTACAGCAAATTTGCTTCAGAGAAAGCATCCGAACGGATGGAGGCCATTGTTGAGACGGTCGATTACGTACTTGGATTGGGTGAAGAGAGCAAGCGGAACTTCCTAAATTGGACGACGGAATTAGCAAGAGCCTTCTCGCTTTGCGCGACGACTCCCGCAGCTGAGGAAGTTAATGTCGAAATTAGCTTCTTCAAGGCGGTAAAATCTGGTATTATTAAGTTGATAACTGATGAGAACAGGAAGAAAACGACGAAAGAGCTCGACGCCGAGTTGAATCAACTCATTTCGAAATCGGTCGTATCTGATGAAGTCGTTGATATTCTGGAAGCTGTAGGCTTGCAGAAACCGAACATCGCGATACTATCGGATGAATTCCTGGAGCATGTGCGCGGATTAAAGCAGAAGAACTTGGCGGTGGAACTGCTTCGCAGGCTGCTTCAAGGTAAAGTGAAGGCAGTTTCCCGGACCAGTATCGTGCAATCGAAGAAATTTTCCGAGATGCTGGAGGAAGCCATCCGGAAATACAACAACCGCACCATCGAAACGACTCAGGTCATCGAAGAACTCATCCAGATGGCTAAAGAGATGAATGCGGCCGTCAAACGCGGTGAAGATCTCGGTCTGATCAAGGAAGAACTGGCCTTCTATGACGCTCTAGCTTCGAACGAATCGGCCAAAGAACTGATGGGCGATCTCATGTTGAAGCAGATCGCACACGAACTGACCCAAGCGATAAAGAGCAACATCAAGGTCGACTGGACGCTTCGCGAAAACGTGCGAGCACAGATGAGAATTACGGTTAAGCGGCTGTTGAAGAAATACGGTTACCCGCCTGATTTGGAGAAGATGGCGATTGATCTGGTGCTTCAACAGACGGAATTGATGGCACAGGTGGAGACGGAAGAATTTAAATATTAACTGACATCCGGGCGTAGCTAAAATAATTCCTTAAGCTACGCCTTTTTTATTATGGTGAAGGTCTGGGGTGGTATAAATGATTAAAAAAATCAAGTATATTAAGGACTTTGGCGTTTTTAAGGATTTCAATTGGAATGCAAATTTGGGTGAATTCAAAAATTTTAATTTGATTTATGCTTGGAATTATTCTGGAAAAACAACGTTGTCTAGAGTCTTTCGTTCTTTTGAAACTAGGAAAATTCATGAGGATTTTTCAAAGGCACAGTATGAACTCGAATTATCCGATGGATCGATAGTCGATTCTAATAATATAGCTAACCAATCCTTAAATATTAGAGTGTTTAATACAGATTTTGTGAGTCGTCAATTAAAATGGGAGATTTCTGATAGCATTGAACCAATTTTTATACTTGGTGAAGAAAATATAGAGTTACAAAAGCAATTAGAACAATTAAGAAAAGAAAGTGCCGAACTTAATCGAGACTACCAAGTTAAGTTAAATCAACGCAATGAGAAGTTCGATATAATTGATAAAACTATCCGAAGTAGAGCACAGGCTATGAAAAAAGAGCTGCAGTTACTGGATTATAACAAGACAAAACTAGAAAATGGAATTAATTCAATAAAGGATTCTTATTTAACACAAATATTAACTGATGAAAACTATCAAAATGATTTACAGATATCATTAGATAACAATAAAAAAGAAAATATTCAGGAACTGCTGTTACCAGACTTTCGTATTAAATTATTATATTCTAACGTGGAAGAAATAATTGGAAGAAGGGTTGTTTCTAATGTAATTAAAAAGCTTGAGGAGAATCCCAAATTAAATGATTGGGTCCGTGTTGGCAAGGAACTACATTTTTCGGAAGATACTTGTCAATTTTGTGGGAATAAATTGCCTGCAGATTTAATGGACAAGCTTGAACATCATTTTACTGACGATCTTAATAAATTGCTTCGAGACATTGAATCTTCTGAAAGCACTATTACCCAGACCTATAGATTACTTGATGATTTTTCTAATAACCTTCCTCATTCTTCAGAGTTTTACAATGACTATCAACAGCCTTATGTCGAGTTGAAAAATAAATTAGATCATATGTTAAGGACAACACGAGACCAGCTTGAAGCACTACTGCCTTCATTAAATAATAAAAAAATAAATCCATTTCAGATTGCTGATATTGAAACTGATTACGCTGCTGCTACAGCCACTGTTACACATAAGACTAGTGATCTTGAAGAGGTTGTTCAAGAAATAAACGGCATTATAAAAAAGCATAATCGAAGAACAAATGAGTTCGAAAATGTTAAGAAAAATGCAAAATTGAGAATACTAAACCATCACATAGCTCAGTTCATTATCGACTTTGATTACTTAAACAAAATGAATGAAATAACAGAACTAGATACTACATTATTAAGTTTGAGAACCAGGATCGATAGTATGGAGAATACAATAAAAGGTATAGAGACGCAACTCCTCGATGCGAAAAAAGGTGCCCAAAAGATAAATGAATATTTAAGTACCTTTTTCCGGAGCAATCGTTTACTTATTGATGTGCAGGAAGATGGCCGGTTTATTCTTAAACGAAACCGAAAAATCGCAAAGAATCTCAGCGAAGGCGAAAAATCAGCTATATCATTCATTTACTTTATCACACAACTTGAAAATAGAGATACTAACCTTCAAGAGACGATTGTAGTTATCGATGATCCTATCAGTAGTTTGGATCACAATCACATACATAGTGTTTTTGCCATTATTAAAGCAAAGCTTAATCCCAAAACCTGCAAACAAATATTTATTTCAACCCACAACTCAGAATTTTTTAATCTGATGAAAGATCTATCAATATCGGATATCCCAAGGTTCTTTGGTAAGGGTGAAAAAGAACACGAAAAATTTGTTTCGTTCTATTTTATTGAGAGAAAATACTCAGATGATGAAATTGTATCAACTATTGTACCATTACCCCAGGAGTTAAAGAATTACAAATCGGAATATGTCTTTTTATTTTCTATTTTGAAAAAGTTTGTTGCTGATCAGACTAATGATATAAGTTATAGGGCTATCATTCCGAATGTTGTACGTCGCTTTTTGGAAGCTTACTTGAACTTTAGAAATCCCTCAAGTAAACAAGGATTTATTCAGAAAATGAGTATTTTGTTTCCTGATGATACGGACAGATTTCTGGTATATAAGGTTACTAACGAATATTCGCATAATGATCAAGTAAATAATCGCACTTTTTATTTGCCTGAATTAGAGGAATGTAATCAAGTTGTTGCATTACTCTTTAAATGCCTAGAAGAAAAAGACAAGCTCCATTTCGACGCATTGATGGATAACATTACCTGACAGGACATGGCTTTATGATATTAAGTACGAATTTGTCAGTCTAATACTTATTTTCACAGATGGAGCTGATTAAATTTTCATCTCGGGGTTCAGTCTAAAACTTATTTTTCGAAAGCTGACGATATTCCAATTCGAAAACCCGCGCCAGATCAACAACTCCAGTCTAATACTTTATTTTCACTGAACACTTGAATGCCGTCGAGGACCCGCTCGATCGCTTTGTCGAGATCCTTGAGCTGCTTCTGGATGCTGCGGATGGATTCGATGGAGGTGCCGAGCACCAGGTCAATCGAATCCTCCACGACCTTGGACAGCCGATAGGAGGCGCGGGCAGCTTGCTGAATGCAGCGGGCGACCCGCTCGGGATCGGGGAAACGATTGCGTCCCTTGTCCCGCAGATAGTCGGCCAGATCGGCCACGTCCATCTCGGCGATGTCATCGAGGCTGAAGTTCTCGGAGAGCATCTCCATGAGCGCATGGCCAAACACGGAGCTGTCGACCTCGGTTGTAAACGCATTGCACTTGTAGAACAGGTTCTGCAAGAAGTACTGCTTCTCGCGAGCCAAGTTATGGACCAAGTGGAAACGCATGCGCGTGAGGCGTTGAAGGGCGACATACTGCTCCTGCATGACGATGGTGGTCGTCAGGCGGCCGAAGCGCAGGCGATCCGCAATGACCCAGGCGTCGAGCCGGTCGGTCTTGTCCATATCCGCATAGGCTTCTCTGAACTTGCTGATGAGCTTGGGGTTCAAGGTGAACACCTTGGCCTTGCGCTCTCGAAGCGCTGGATCCTGATGCAGGTACATGGCAGGGTGCCAGCTGTAGACGGAAGTGGCTTCCAAGCCGATGTGAATCTCGGTGACGGCCAACTTGTCCGCTGCAGCGACGATTTGGTCACGCAAGTGCGAGGCGCCATTCAAATTGTTTTTGACGGTGAGTGTCTCAAGCTTGTCACCGTCAGCGTTCATGAAACACGCTTCGAGCTCTTGCGAGCTCACGTCAATACCGACAAAAAGCTTCAAGTGAAATTCCTCCTTTCGCTAGGGATTCAGGGAATGGACGCTCCGGGATGCCTCCGGCGCACGCGCAGATCTATCACCCTCGCGTATGAGGACACACTTCGGGCCATGAGCTGCCCCGGATCTGCTAAAACCGGGCATGGGATGCCGAAGGGAACAGCCAGCGGGTAAGAAGCTCAGACGCGTACCGGAGAAACAGACTTAAGGAGTAGACGATGCTACTGGAGGCAGAAGGATTTCCCCGAATGGACCCTACGTTCCATTGTCCAGAGGCATACCGGAAAGTCCAGTCCCTGATGGAATTTTCAAAGAACAAGCTGGAAATTTGGAGGCTGTTTTCCATCCCCCGGGGGGATGGAAATGAACCTAAATGAGCTTTTTAAAGATACTATACGAGGAGGAATCTATATGAAAGTCAGTAAAACATTAACTGCAACAGGTGCATTAATTCTTTCGGTGTCATTGCTCACAGGTTTCGCAACTGTAACTCCTACAGCCGTAGCTGCTGGAGTAAGTAGTAACAAGACAGCCGTCACAGAAACTTACAGAGGTCCAGCAGTAGCAGAGATGGACGATTCAGAGGTATTTGCAGCCGTTTCCAATCCAACAAGTTTCAAGGACTTACCCAAGTCCCACTGGGCTTATACAGCAATCATGAATGCTGTACAAAAAGGTTACTTCAAGGGCTACGATGACGGCACTTTTAAGCCTAGTGCCCCAGTTACCCGTGAAGAGTTTGCCGTCCTGTTGTCGCGTGTTAGCACCAATCAAGCCGGCTCCGGTGCAGTGGCTTTCCCTGATGTTAAAGGTAAGTGGAGTGAACAAGGTATTATAGATGCAATCAATAAAGGGTTTATTAGCCAGTCTACATATACAGCTGGCTTCAAGCCGACTCAGGCTATGACTCGTATCGAAATGGTACGTTGGATGGCCAATGGTTTGTCAGCAGCAAATCCGGAGTATGCTCAAGCCATTAAGGACATGGCAGAAACGGTATTGCCGGTAAAGGAATATTACGCGGGTACACTTAACAAGGCTGACTATGGTGTAATTGGTTTGATGATGGGCACTGGCATCATGAACGGCTATGGAAATGGTCAGTTCGGTGGCGCAAATACCACTAGTCGTGCAGAGGTAGCATCGATTCTTCTCCGCTTGGAAGAGGTTCAACAGAAATCTCCGGAAGATTTCTTCAACCTTAGACAAATGAGAGAGTTGGGTACTAAGGGTACTAATGCTGAAACTATGGGTTACACTTACCGCGATATTAAAGGGTATGGTATGATCCCTACATTCGCAGATTATGTGTGGAACAAACCTATCAAACTGAAAAACGATGCAGGAACAGTGGTTCACAAGCACATGATCATTATAAATCCAAATGACAAGGCTTCAGTTTATTATCCTCTGTTCTTCGGCGAAGGAAATAATATGGATACGTATAAAACAAGCGGAGCAGGTTATATCGTAGCTTCTTTGCTTGAAGTGACATCTAACCGGGATGGATTTACTGATATTACTCTATCTAATGCTTCTCCTAACTTACCTACGATAACTCCCGGAGGTTATGATGTAGGTTCCGGAGTGAAGTATGGGCATCCTACAATAAAGAGACGAGAGGGGCTTTCTCTTTCTAAAGGACAAAAGCGCACAGCGTATTTTGTCAGAGGTTTTGATACCCCCTCCCAGATGAAAAACAAAGCAAATGCTGGTGTTGACTTTAATGGAGAGAAGTTAGTAAATATGGTAGCTAAGGTAGATTAAAGTGAATAGATACCTTAAATTGACCATACCTTTGGTTCTTTGTGGTGTGTCTACCTTCTTGTTATCTGTATACCCTTCTGATGCAAGTTACAAAGAACCTACTAGGCAAGAGTATGCATATAGATCAAATCTGATAGCCTTTGAACCAACAACACCAGCTGTAGAGCAGACTAAATATGTGAAAGGCATGTCCCTGTCTAATTCAACCCCGGGTGGTTATATATTCCAGAGAGACGATCTAAATTGGTTAGCACAGTATGGTGGAGGTCAAGATGTTATTCCAGCTGATAAAAGTTCAGGTTCTCCACCTTACTTACCTCAGTTAGGTAACATACATTGTGACTTAGATTTTGATAAGGAGGTATATAGACCATCCGATGGGTATGACTTACAGGTGTCTGTATCATCTGATTTATATGGAGTTAGGATAGATCCAAGGCTTATGTTACACACAAAGGTAACTGCCGTAAAGAACATTAACTCAGAAAATGGTTTAGTGACAGCGTATTATCCTCTGAGTGAAGACAATAATCAATTTCGTCTCAATCTGGAGATCGGTAACCCAAAATATGTACCATGGACAGGAGAGACTAAATTCTATGAGAACGGCCCTAACGGCCCAAAATATTCTACTGTTTACGGTCCCGAGTTAGAGCTGGAGTGGTGGGGGGTCTATCGTGAGTCCAAGAAAATCTCCACTCAAGTTAATCAAACAATGCAAATTGGCGAAACCCAACAAGGTAGGGCGTTCGTAGATACACGTAGACCAAAATTAGTATCACCATCTCCAACTTATGAGTACACGGGGAAACCCACCGAGATTACAGGTAGAGAGGAAACTGTTTGGCAAGTAGAGTCAGGGGATTCTGTGACCGTAACAACAGAGGGTTTGATAACAACAGCAAAAGAAGGTAAAAACTGTTATTGGTTTCAGTGGACTTTCTAGCGAACATACGATTGTATTTCTGAAGGGAGAATGTTATAATAATTTTGTAATTATATGTACCTCTATACTCCCAATTTTGCTGGAGACAAGAGCTTGTTGTCCCGAAAGGACAAGTAGTTTTATTACCTCCCCTGTAAGCTTCTATTTGGAAATTCCAGATATGAAGAGAGGAAAAATGCAGGACAATTTCACTTGATCCGTCACTTCCGTTTGCAGAAGAAAAGGATTGAAGAGTACCGAAAGGCTCTGATAAAAGTTTTATTTTACGCATTCACATGCGCCTTTAGAAATTTGGATACTGTTTTTAAAAGCCGATTTTTGCATGGATAATTCTGTGCAGGGATCGGCTTTTTTGCTTTTTAATAAAAATGAGAGGATGAATGAACCCATGTTCAAATTATTTGGAAAAGGAAATTGTGTTCAATCCGAATTCACTTAACTTATAACCGAAATGGCTAGTCTGACTCAGCAGATGAAAAATAGCCTCATTATCTCTGATTTGAATGAGAAAGTATTTCGGGCGTAGGCCATTAACCAAATTAAATGTTAAGCAAAGGCTGGTTCCTTACTTTTAGGAATTGGTCTTTTTTTATTAAAAATGAGGAGGTTTTTCTTATGAATGCCATTTTAAAGGATGTAGTTGCTGTACCATCCAGTAAAGACAACGCGATTGGATTTTTAACCTGGAATTCTCTATCCAACATGCTGATTACCCCGGACGACCTAAAACAAAAGCTTGTTGATTCCGGATTAGGGGCTGGTTGGATGCCGAAGGATATCCGGCTCCCGGATGCCTTTAGAAGAGCCACAAGTGAAAAATTCAAAAGAGAAGTATCACCAGGAGTCTATGAGAACTACATGTTCCGCGAGGTGGCTTCAACTAACGCCTTCGTACAACGAAATTTAGTTTGCGAAACCAAGGATACGAAAGGTAGAAGATTAAAATATGTTCCTGATGTAGGAGCACTGGTATTAGATCGAAAAACGGAGACAGTAGAGACCAGCTATGTTTCATCAATGGCGCAGCAACTAGTTAATAATGCTGCGTTGCAGTTTGAAATTTATCGAAACAATTATGGATCTACTACACTACGTACGTTGATTACCAGCGTCTTAAAGAGTATGTCACCTACACCGGTTAGACCATCAGGTGGTGTTTACTTCATACCGGCACAGTTTGAGAGCAACTTGGATGCATTGGTCAAATTCGTATCATCTCTTGAAAAAGGAGAAGCAGAGAAGGTTCCTGTAATGAACACCATGGATATGAAAAACATGGTGACACGCAAGCTGTTGGATCATCTCCGTGACACTCTCGCTGCATGCGAAGAAAGCACGGAAAGACAGCTGACCAAAGGCCAGATGAAAGAGTTGATAGAAAACGCTCGGTCGGTGGCAAACGATTTTGCGCAGTATCGCGAAATTGTCACCGGCGATCTGGAGGAAATGGAACGTCTGGTGTCGGCGCTTCGCATGAAAGTGGGTGAAGCGCTGGTGAATATGGCCGTGTAATTCTCCAGAAAGGAGAAGAAAAGAAATGAATGCCGAAACTGAGCATAGAAAGTTTGTTGAACTGCTTGAAGAGGGAGATGGAAAGCTTGTGATTTCCAAACATGCGCTTCACAGACAAATTGAGCGCGGCATCTCCGAAATAGACATACGAAACGCCGTCTTGAACGGATGGCCGATTGAGAGGCGTCAGGACGGTGCGGATGTTACCATCGTTCTGATGTATTTTCTTAAAATCGGAAAAGGGCAATACCGTCCGCTCCATGTCGTATGTGTTTTTAATGTTGTCCATCCAGAATCGTGGACGGTGAAAACGACATACGACCCCCGAAGCGGGGAGTGGAGAGACAACTTCCAAAGAAGAAAATAATTTTTGTAATGCAAAAATTTATCTGAACGGATATAATAAAGGGTAAAGGGGTGAGATCGTCATGTCCAAAGTCGGACGACCCAAGGCTGATCATCCGCGCAACTTTACCCTTCCAGCCGTTCGGGTGAACAGGGAGGAAAACCGTATGTTTAAGCTTAAAGCGGGAATATTTGCGAACGGCAGCTTGGCGAAGTTTTCGCGCATGGCCATGGAAGCGTACCGCGAGAAAATCCCGGAAACGATTGAACTGGCCGGACGAACTGGTCATCTCCGGTATGGATCGGAAGTTTACACTGTGGAGGTCGGGAATGAAATCTACACAGTGACGGTTACGAACATACCGGAATACATTTTTGACGATGGCGAAACGGTGTCAGATTTGATGCTCCGCGCGAGCATCGAAGAAGAAGTGAATGAAATGGTTTTGGAATGCATCCAGAATCGTCGTCCGGTGCCTGAAGCCATCGATCTGCTTGAATGGATCGGGTTGCCAGTCACGGTGTAAAAACAAAAACACTTTTAAAAGCCATGAGTTTCCCGTGCGGGATTCGTGGCTTTTATTTTTTCGGAGGTTGAATGTGGAGTTGACGTGGGCATCTTGGACTTCCTGCGATTGACCCCACATTATAAAAACAAAGAGCTGATGACTTCTTCATAAGAAGCGTTGGCTCTTTTTATTTTATCTAAAAATGGAGGTAGCTAAATGAAAATCAAGGATATCCAGAATGCATTAAATAGTCAATATTCTGAACGAGAAGAAGTGATTGAGGGGCTGATGGTAGCTATGATCGCCCGTCAGCATGCTTTGTTGATCGGGCCGCCCGGAACAGGAAAGAGCGCCCTTGTAAGTGATCTGACTAAACGAATAACAGGAGCAAATTATTTTCAAGGGCTGCTGACCCGCTTTAGTACACCGGAGGAATTGTTCGGCCCTGTTTCGCTAAAGGAACTGGAACAAGGCGTGTACAAACGGAATACGACGGGAAAGCTGCCGGAAGCTCACACCTCATTTCTTGATGAAATATTCAAGGCAAACAGTGCAATTTTAAATGCATTGCTCACTCTCATCAATGAACGAGTGTTCTATAACAATGGCACACCGGCACAGGTTCCCCTAATGTCCTTAATCGGAAGTTCAAATGAATATCCCGAAGAAGGTGAAGGACTAGAAGCCTTGTTTGATCGCTTCTTGCTCCGATACGAAGTAGACTATATCGGTGAAGATCAATCCTTTATTTCGATGCTGAGAGGTTCTGCACCATCTCCAGCCGATATGAGCATAGATGAATTATTTGAACTCCAGTTCTTTAGTGATACAGTCACTATTCCTGATGAGGTATTTGATGCACTGAGCAAGATCAGACGCGAGTTAATGGATGAAGGTATTCGTCCTTCAGATCGGCGTTTCAAGCAAGTTCTTTCAGTAATTCGTGCTAAGGCTGTGTTAGCCGGAAGAGATCACGCAGAACTTGAAGACCTCATGATTCTCAAGCATAGTCTGTGGGAAAAGCCGGAGCAGCGTGATAAGGTCGCAAAGATCGTTCGCAATCATGCTCAGGATGCGGTGAAGACACGTGTGGAAGAGATTAAAACTGAAGCTGCTGATATCTTGAAGAGTCTTGAACAGTCCAACAACTCAACAGATATGGCTGTAGAAAGTACGAAAAAGCTTAAGAGCTTAGTCAACGAGCTTAAAAAGCTCCAAAAGGATAATCCGAACCGGCCAGAAGTTGAGCAAGCTATTGCTCTTGTTCAAAAGTCATTGAAAGATATCGCATCTCAAGTGCTGGGAGTGTGAGTGATGAAGGAACTTAAAGGTTCTGTTTTAAACACGGATTCATATGATCGAAGACGCTTCGGGCAGCTCCTGGAAATGTCTGAGAAGCTCAGAGAGGTTAGTAAAGAGGGAAGTAAATTATTTCCCTCTTTTCAGCCTTTAATGGGTGACTTGTGGGCAGGTCTATTTAAAATGAAGCCCGAGTTGCTGGAGGAAGTTCCTGAAGGGCTAGAAATGAATCATCAGCTTATGGAACGGGTGATGTCAGACGAAGGCTATCAGGAGTTTCGTGAATTTACTCGTCTGGATGATCTGGCCGCTGCACTTGGCACAACAAAGTACAGCGAGACTGTTCTTGGCTGGGTGAAGGAACAAGTGCAAAGGGATCAGAACTTAGCTGATGCACTTCAAAACTACATGGATGGAAAGGCAGGAGCCTCACAGGAAGCGTCAGAGGCGTTATCCTCAGCCTTGAATCAAAATGGCAATGAACTATCTAAGATGTTAGCCAAAGCTGCACAAGAAGCAACAGAAGCCAAGGAGAATGTGAAATCTCTTTTGGGAGGTATGCAGGCAGGAAGCGGTGAGAGTGAGCTGAAAAAGGTTCCGTTGAAAGATCAACTGATTCTGGCCGAAAGGTTGAGTCATGATAAGAAGATGAAGGACATTGCAAAGTGGGCAGGTCGGATGAAGGTGATCGCTAATCAAAAACAGCGTTCCAAACACAAAGATGCTATTAACCGTAATGGGATAAAGCAAGGAAACTCTATAGAACAACTGCTCCCGATGGAACTTGGCACTTATGCTAGCCCAATAACCAAAATGGATTTCCTGCGCCGATATGTTGAGGGCCAAACACTTCAGTACGAAACAAAGGGGCCTGAACAGCTTGGTAAGGGGCCGATTGTTCTATGCTTGGATCAATCGGGAAGTATGACAAACCAGGACGCAATCTCAAAAGGGTTTGCCCTTGCCTTAATGAGTATTGCCCGTAAGCAAAGAAGAGATTTTGCATGGATTCCATTTTCTTCGAATGCTGCTGCCCCGTTAATCTATGAGCGTGGGAAAATTACCGTTCAGGATATGATACAACTGGCCACTATTTTTTTAGGTGGAGGAACAAGCTTTGAACCTCCACTTAGGGTAGCAAGTCAAGTCATCCAACAGAGCCGCTTTAATCAGGCAGATATTGTTTTTGTGACAGACGGCGAATCTCATGTGAGCGAGCGTTTCTTACAGTCGTGGAATGAGTTGAAGAGTAAAAAGGGATTTTCAGTTTTGTCTCTGCTACTTGGTAGGGAGTCTATACAAGGGGTGCAAGGCTTTTCAGATCGAATTGTAAGAGCATCTACTTTTGAAGATGAGTCGGTGTATCAGGCGTTTGAAATATGAGAGAGCAGGGCAGATCATTTCTGTCCTGTTCTTTATTTTTAGGAGGGCTACTTATTATGAAAAGATCGAGTATTCAACGTACTACAAAAAGCCTTTTGAATATGCGAGATCGCATTCGCTTCGATCTTCCGTTTCAGCGCAATAGCGTTTGGAAGAATGATCGCCGTTCGTATCTGGTTGATTCAGTAATTCGGGATCGTTATATTCCAAACATTCTCGTTTGGGATAATGGAGACGGATACATCTGGGTCATTGATGGGCGACAACGTTGGGAATCAATCTTCTTCTTTGCTGACGGTGACTACAAGCTCAGTAAGGGAACTGCTGATTTCAATGGAGAAATCATTGCTGGGAAGAAATTTGAAGAACTATCATCTGATACGCAGTTTGAGTTTCTCACATACAACTTCACGGTAACAGAATTTCGAGAATGT
This sequence comes from Paenibacillus salivarius, assembly GCF_051307165.1. Lineage (NCBI taxonomy): Bacteria > Bacillati > Bacillota > Bacilli > Caryophanales > Paenibacillaceae > Paenibacillus > Paenibacillus salivarius. The sequence goes on along the minus strand of NZ_CP195592.1, from coordinate 4,198,137 downwards.
ACCTTTGAAGAAGTAGAAGAGATGTTTTATCGAGTGAATCAGTCGGTTCCATTGACATCAACAGAGAAGACTAGAGTCAAAGTGAGTCCTGCTGTGCGCGAAGCTGTACAAGAGTTGGGACAGCATTTATTCTTCGAGAAAATTGCTTTTACCAAGGCAGATCGCAACCGGTATGTGGACGAACAGCTAATTTGGCAATTCATTGCTTCAACGACAAAACAGGATATTGATTTTGGGGGAGCCAGTCTAAATAAATTTATATCCGGTTTGGATGAGGTTCCAGTCCGTGTTGTGGAACTTATTGAACAGAAAATTGACTATATGGACGCAGCGTTCAGAAATTGGAATAAGGAAAAACGTAAAATGCTTAAAAAGGTTCATGTTGGGAGCTTGTTTCAGGTCGTAGATTATGCCTTAGAAAAGCAGTGGTCAGAGGATCAATTTGGGGAATGGGCAAAATCGTTTTTGATTGATCGGTATTCCGTGGATAGTCCGTATGGACAGTTATGCCAGAAAGGGGCAACAAGTAAACAAATTGTTTCGAAGCGTCTTGATTACATGATTAAAGACATGGAACAGTTTGGTTGATTACTTTATAACTGCATAATTGACAAAAAAATATGTAATAAGCCCAGTTTGGGCTTACATTATGAAAGGTGCAATTGTATTGGACATTAAACGCATGATTTCTACCTGCTTGTCCCAAATCAGCCAAAAAAGCCAGTGATTTGAGAGAATCCGAAAAACTTTGATTTCGATTTTTCGAATCATATTCATATAGGGATCACTCCTTTCATTTTGAAATTCACTATATCGTAGATTCGATATGAAAGTTTATTCGAAATCAGATGTCGAACTATCTTCTATAAAGATGAAATAATCAGTAAATGAACAATCCGGTTACTGATATGACACAAAATATGAAATAGAGAGGGGTTAATACATGAAAATCGAAGTGTCTCTTAAAGGATGGCTTATTATTTTTCAAACACATATTTGCAGGAAATTACCCCAATTTGTCGAAAGTTGATGAGCATTATAATTAATGGGGGCTTTTTATGAATGACTGGATAGGGTTTACAGGGGCGCTTTTAGGGGCAGTAATCGGTGGTGCAGCTTCTTATTTTGCTACAAAAATGCAAATAAATGCGCAGCAGGAGGCCTCATCCCAAGCGTTACAAGAGAGGAATGATCTAGCAATCGATGCAATTCATGCCTTTTTGAGTGATGAAATATCATATAACGCTAAAAAGGTGAGGTATCTCAAGACATATCTTGATAAAGGATATCAAGCATTTAAAACAGAAGGTACAACAGTGAATTTTACTAAGGAACTGAAATTTAGTGAGTATGATGTGGCAAAAAAGGAGTTATTAAGAACAAACAGTATTTTGGTTATAAGAACCATACAACTTTATCAGTCTTTTAAACTTATTGATCGTTACAAGGATGAGCAGTTAAGAGACTTGAACGAAGATGAGTTCAATTTTTTAAGATCCTGCGCTCCAGAGTGGGAAAAGATCTCTGAGAGTTCGTTCACAAAGTCGTTTGTCAGCAAAAAAATAAACCTGAATTTCGAAAGCCCATAATGGTGGCCAGTTTGTAGCAGGATTAGTGGGCAACAACTGTAATAAACAGGGAAATACCCAGTTGGATTACGCGACGATTCTGAAAAGAGGGTAGTCTTTCCCCCTCCCCATAAGACAGGGCTAAACGGTTTCCATGTTAATTTGTGGTAAACGTCATTCTAAGGCAGCGACTTTGGCGGCGATACGTTGCCAGGCGCAGCGGTTCGCGAAATCTTTAGCCAGTTTCAGAACGACTTGTCGGCTATGCTGAATCATCGTAGCTGCACAGTGGAAAAACTCTAGACGGAACCGGGCAATCGTATACCCTTGATGGACCGGTTCGCAACAGTCTCGCTTGAATCTCTCGTAGAGATTGTAGGCGAGCAGCTTGATGAGCAGGTCGATTTCATTAGCGGTAAAGTCACCTTTAGCGATTCGATCGATGGAAAAGCCGCGTTTGGCTTCTTTGATATAGTTCTCCATGCAGCAACGCTGGTTGTAAAAGCGCCAAAGGTCGATCGGCTCCCACTCGAGATTGGTGACGATCGCTTCGTAATGCCAGTCCGTATCGAGGAGAAGCCGAGCTTGATCGCCGTCAAACACCTGCGCTTTACGAATCACCACAACGCGGCGCGGTTTCTTCCATGAGGTGGCTTGGTAGATCAGGGTGATCCCCTCGATGACCCAATCCTCATCGACAAACCGCTTCCAGTAGCGGCATCGCCCTACTTCGGCCTGAAGTCGCTGCGTCCATTTCAATTTCCCGACATACCCGATTCGCTTGGCTTCCCATAGGCTGTAGAAGTCTTCGCCGCCAAATCCCTTGTCAAACCGGGCGTACTTTACCGGACGGTCACCAAGCAACTCAAAGATCTGACGGAGGAAGGCGGCTGCATCGGTGGAAGCGTGCGTATTCCCAGCACGCAGTACTGCATTCAGGCACAGGCGCGACTGGCCCTCAAACGCCATCAGCGGATGGTAACTTTTACGTCCGGGTTTGTGGGGATTCGTGCCGACTGCCGCCCCCTCTTGGTGACCGTATACCGTTTCTACCGTGGAGTCTAGGTCCACGATGAGTTCAGAAGGCAGACAGGGTGCAATAATCTGCTGATTCAGCTTTCGCAAATCCAGCGTTAAGGTTGGGCGGGTCTTGCTGAGTCGATCCAGTTCCTTATACAGCAGGGTGTGATGCGGACAGCGCCCGCCGAGAAACCGCCGGATGAGCGCGTCATGTTGCAGCCTGCGGAAATGAAAGAGGCGTTCGCATCCGAGTATCCAGCCGACAATGAGATAGAGCAGGATGCGGAAAACAGGGAACAGGGAATTGCCTTGCTTGGTACAATTTAAATTCTGCAAAGCCTTACCGAGCTTGATTTTTTCGAGATATTCCAGAAAGATTTTGCTTCCTCCAACATTTGAGGCGTTTTGCAAGGTAAATTCGGTCTTGATTTTGCTGACGGGTGTGGTAGACTTCATCTAAAAGGTGCTCCTTTCTTTGTAGGTGATGTTCTGGACAAACACCATTCTACCAAAGAATTGGAGCCCTTTTCTTGTTTTTCAGACGATGTTACTTTCGAAATTCAGGATAAATGATGCTGTTAATACAATCAGTCGCCAAACATAGAAGTGCAGGACGGGGCCTCAGTTTTGCTGTACGGCCCTGTTTTTGCATGGTCGTGCGGGAAACCAATTCAACACAAAAGAGGCAAGCAAATCATATGAAAGTATAACGCACATAAAAAAAGCTTCAGCTAAATAGCTGAGGCTTTTTTTAATACCACAAAACCCATGATAGTTCGTTGTCAACCGGTCATGCGAACAGTACCTCCGATATGATCAGCCGTCTTGAAACGATGGTGTTGAGCGGGGCGGAGTTGCCGATTACGGTCGTGAGACAGCAGATCGCTTCGGCTATCGATGTGTTTATCCATTTATCCCGGCTTCGTGACCGCTCGCGGAGGGTAACGGAAATATCCGAGGTCATCGGTATGAAAGATGGAGAGGTAGCTTTAAATCCGCTATACGTATTTCGGGAGAAAGAGGAGTCAGGCGGGAAAATTGTCGGGTGCTTGGAGCCTGCAGGAAACCGGTTAATGCGGCTGGATAAGCTGCAAATGGCCGGCATGGATCTTGAAGCAGGAAGCATGCCCGGAAACGGGAGGGTGAAGGGAGGTGATTAATTTTCGGAGACATCAACGGATCGCAGAGCCCGTGACAAGGAATTCGGCGGAACTGCCGGATTACCGGGTTTACGTGCTAACGCTCCGTCAGAAGCTGGCTTGTTTGCTGGTGGGAGGAGGTGGTTTGTACGGGATAGGATATGTGTTTTTTCACTCCGTTTTACTGTCGTTCGTCTTGACGTCCGGCGCATACATCATCCCGAAAATGTGGAGCAAGTATTTGCTTCGCAGGAGGAGGGATGCGCTCAGCCTGCATTTTAAGCAAGCGCTGTATTCATTGTCCTCGTCCCTGGCGGCAGGCCGTTCCGTAGAGAATGGATTTCGGGAAGCCATCGCCGATTTAAGGCTGCTTTATCCGGATGGAACCAATGATTTGATCGTGGAGCTTGGCATCATCTGCACAAGATTGGAGTACGGCCAGCCGATCGAGGAGGCGCTTCAGGACTTCAGCCGGAGGGCGGCCATGGAGGATATCAGCAATTTTGCCGATGTATTCACGACCTGTAAGCGTACCGGAGGCGATTTGGTCGAAATCGTCCGGCGAACCTCCGCCATCATCAGCGAAAAGCTCGAAATCAGCCAGGAAATCGGAGTCATGATCGCTCAAAAACGTTTTGAAGCCAAAGCCATGTTGGCCGCGCCCATTCTTTTCCTCGTGTTTATGGATTTAACGTCGCCGGATTATATGAGCCCGCTCCATAGCGGGGTAGGGCTGCTTGTTTCCGGGTTTGGTCTTTTGCTGTTCGCGGGCTGCTCCTGGATGATCATGAAGATCATGGATATTCGGATTTGAAGGAGGTGCGCCCGCTTTGATGATCGTCTGGACAGGGATACTTATGTTTTTGCTCGGCATCTACGGTTTTTTGTTCGCACGTTCCTCCGGGAAATACAAAATCGACGGGAAAATGGAAATGGAAGGCATCCGGCTGCAGAGGCTGGCTCCGCCCATGCTTTATCTGCTTGACCGCCTTCAGGTTTCGAGGCGTTTTCCGTTTTTCTTCTTCAGAATTCAACGTTCGGTCCAAAAAATAGGCGGAGACCGGCGCGGAGGGGAGTATACGCTGCTTTTTCTGGCGGAAATGCTAACTTACAGCCTGCTTCTTCTTATTACGGGCGCGCTGCTTTCGATCCTCATGAATGGAGATTCCGGGGGATTTATGATGGGATCGGTTCTGGCCGTACTGCTCCCTGTTGCACTGGTGAACGACTTGCATCGCAAGGTTGTCCGAAGGGAGCGGGAGGTATTGCTCGAGCTGCCTGAATTGTTAAACCAAATCATTCTCCTTGTCGGGGCAGGATCAACGGTACAGCAAGCGATCAAACATTGCCTGGAAAGAAAAAGAGGGGAGACGGGCCATCCGCTGTACAGAGAATTGTTTCAAATGCAGCGGGAGTGGGAAAGCGGGTACTCTTTTCAACAAGCGCTGGAAGGGTTCAGCAAACGATGCGGCATTCAGGAGGTTTCCGCTTTTACTACGGCCGTGCTGCTCAATTTCCGCCGGGGAGGAAACGACTTCGTGCTCGGGCTTCGGGATTTGTCGCATTCGTTGTGGGAACGAAGAAAGGCGGTTTGCAAAACGCTGGGAGAACAGGCTTCCTCCAAATTGGTGTTTCCCATGGTGCTCCTGTTTTTGATCGTCGTAATTATGGTCGGAGCCCCGGCCTTCATGATTATGGATTTATAGTTTATCGTCGTTACTCAACCAATTTAACGGGAGGAATGAAATCATGTTGACGCAAACATACGGAAAAATAAAAGGATTATGGGGGGATGAAGAAGGACTAGGCATGCTGGAAATGATTCTGATCATTGCGGTCATCGTGATCATTGCCGTTATTTTCCGGACCCAGCTTAAGGAGATTGTTACCAGTTTGCTGGGCAAAGCCAAATCGAAAACGGAAAATTTCATGGATGGACAATGATACGGTTCCTCCGAAATCGGGACGGAAGCTTTACGCTGGAAGCATCTTTGGTTTTCCCGGCGATCTTCGTTACGCTTACGGTTATGCTTTTTTTCTGTTTGTTTCTGTATCAACGGGCCATTCTCGATCAGGCGGCCGTCGTGGCGGCGGAGAGAAGCGCCTATGTATGGGATAACAGCCACCGTGATCCGCGAACCGGCTCATCCCCCGAAGGACAGTACGACTCACTATATTGGCGACTGTCCGATGACGGGATGCTGAAGGCGATTTTCGGCGTATCCGGCTCATCGGCAACATCCCATATTCAGCTTCCTTCCGTAGCGGACGGTAAAGATTCGCTCCCGGTTTTGAAGCTGCGCCGGGTCGGATCGGCCATTCCCGCAGGCATCAGCGGAACGATGGAATACGGCAACGATATTCTCCTCCGGAAGGTCGACGTATCCTTAATGCGACTGGTGCCTTTGGCTCCATTGGAACGAATCATCGGAGATCCGACTCAGGCCGGCCGGTCCGTGGCCTTTGTCGTTGACCCGGTGGAATGGATACGGACGGTCGATCTGGCCCGATATTACGGGGCCAAATTCCAAGGGAAGGGCGGTTCGAAAGTAGACAAGCAAGAAGCGGGAAAAGCGCTCGGATTGTTCGGAAAATAGCGAGGGTCATGGTTTATGCGAAAGGGGGCAGGAAGCGATGTTTCAGCGGCACTGTTCGGAGCGGGGAGCGGTATCGGTATTTTTGATCCTTATTTTTGCGATTGTATTTGCTTTTGTATCTATTTTCATAGATTTCTCCCGGATGGCCGCTCTCCAAGCGAAGACCGAAATGCTGGCTCACAGCGCCTCGCGTTCCGTGATGTCGGCCTATGACCCGTCGTTGCTGGAGAAGTATGGACTATTTGCCTTCGGCGAAACGGATGCGAACTACATTATGTCCAAGGTGTTACAGGACCAGTTTGAGTTTGTGAAACATGGCGACAGTCTGCAGATCTCGGGAGCCAGACTCGATTCCTCCAGCGTGGAGATGCAAAGACCCCTTGGCACATATGCCGTTTTTGAGCAGCAGATCCGGGAGCAGATGAAGTATAAAGCACCGATTGATTTTACGATAGAGATCGTTAACCGGTTTAAACCGTTGTCCAGGGTGATGAAGGAGGCATCAAATACCGTGGACCTGCTCGGGAAGCTGCAAAAGCTCTATGATCTCCGCGAGGCGAAGCTCGATGAATTATTGGAAACCCAGCGAAAAGCGGCCGGATCGGCGGCGAACATCGCTCCTCTCATCCCCCGCTCCGGCAGTTCGCAGGGCAACGGAATATCCACCGGCGCCGACATTGCGGAACAGTACCCGGATTATGCTCAGAAAGTGGAGGAGGACCGGGACAGGGAACCGCTTGACAAAATGTATTCGATGGAAATCGCCCATTACCGATATGGGGCCTCGGAGGTATTCCGCAAGTTGGCGAAACGAAACGAAGAAGCCAAAAATAAACATGATCAATTGCTGCCGCAAGCAAGGAAGCTGCTCGCTGAAGTTAAACAAATTAATGAGCAAATGAAGCTCGTCATTGAGGAGTCGGAACGGCGGCCTGCCCAAGAAGGATACGACGATGTTTCGGCCATGCAAAGTACGGGGACTGCGGAAAAAGAAGTCGGCGGGGAGCAAATTGCCGAAATCCGCCGGAAAAGCCGGGAATTGCTGCTTTCGGAACAACTGTTTGCTGATTTCGAAGGAGATATCGGCGGACAGGAGACAAAGTTCGAAAGCATGCATTCTGCAGTGAATTCGTTCTTGGTTTTTGAAGGACCTGTCATGTCCGTTTCCTCCTCGTCCGGGGAACTGTATTCTGCTGTTCAGGGGATGAATCGGGAGACGGATGCATATTTGGAGCTGTTCTCGGATGCCGGCAGCCGCAATCTCATAGAGGAGAATCAAAAAATACTTGAGGCCCACCGGGCTTCGGACGAAGAGCGAAAGCGAACGGAGAAGGAAGCGGAGGGGAAGCTGAAAGAAGCGAAAAGCATCATCGGCCGAATTTCGGATTTACAGAACAAGCTGAAAGGGTTGCAGAGACAATTCGACCAACTGGAAGCCTTCTATAAGGAGAACCGTGAAAAAAACCGGCAATCCGGATCCGGGCAGGAAGCAGGCACAGCAATCGCCGGAAATCCTTATGATGCCGGGGGCGGGGCGATGGGCGGAATGGACATCCTGTTCGGAGGCTTTTCCTCTCTGATCAAAGGGATGTCGGATAACTGTTTTCAAACCGAGTATATCGCCAATTATTTTACTTATTTGGATATCAGCGCGCTTGATGAACTCTTGGATGGTAGCGGGACGGATAAGCTGGACCGCTTAACTGATTCATTAGCGGCCGGACAGCAGGAAGTGGAATATATCCTTTACGGATTTCATAATCCGGCCGGTAATATTGCCGCTGCCTATGGTGAAATATTCGGGATGCGGCTGGCGATCCGGACGATGGAGGGGTTGATCAAAAACAGCACGAAAGGGCATCCCCTGCTGATTTTGGCCGCTGCTCTTTTGTACGGAATCGAGCATGCGGTCAAGGACATGATTGAATTGACAAAGACAGGCAGCTTGGAGCTTAGCGACTATTTGAAAATAAAGCTGTCTTATCGCGACCATTTACGGATTTTTCTGCTGCTTCACGGACGGTCGGAAGCAAGGCTTTCGAGAATGCTGGCTGTGATCCGCTTGAATACGGGGATAAGCACCGAGGAGCGTCCGACGTATTTGAAAGGAACGGTAACGGTAGCCATGCCGGTATGGTTCCTTCCCGGGGTCGCAAAAGCGCTGGGGTCGGCGGGGATCCTGAGCGGAAGGGTGGAAGGGAATACATATGTTGCCGTTAAACAAGCGGATTTTTCGTACTGAGTATGATCGGAAATGCCGCGGAAGCATCGTGCTGGAAGCGTCGTTGGTCATGCCCGCATTTGTCATCGTCTTGTTCTTGTTTATTTACATGGTTCAAATGACGATGTTATCCACCCAGTTGCATACGGTCGCCGCGAATTCGGTCAGACAAGTGTCCGCTCATATGTACCCGGTTGCGCTCGCGGTTTCGCAAAGGACGGAAACCAACGGGCAGGAAGGGAACGGACAGGCGATAATGTCCAAAGCAACCGCAGCGGTTTCTTATATGCTGAATTTCTCCTTGTCGGACTGGGCGGAGCAGTATGCGTCCGGCTTGCCTTCCCCGATGTCCGACTGGATCCGGTCTGCGGCTGCCAAAGGGGATGAACCGCTACAGCATATCAAGAACTCCGCGGTGGAGAGCGTGCTGGATCCGGTTGTAAAGCCGATCCTTCGCCCCTTTTTGGAAAACACCTGGCTTAAGGAAGACCGCCTTCACGTCAACGGAGTCACCGTACCGGATCTGAAAACCGGGAAAAATCCGTACTTCGGGCTGGAAATCAGCTATGAGCTTCCCGTAAAGGTTCCTTTTACAGGGCGGCCAATCGTCATTCAGACGCGAGCCGAAGAAAGGTTATGGATCGGCGATACCGGTGAACTGAATCAGGGAGACGGCGGAAACGGGGAAGGCATGAGCGGGCAGGCCGCGGTCATTTTGTCCAAGCCTGATCCGGCATACGCCGGGAGACGCGCAAAAATAACCGCCAAAATTCCGCCCGGCAACAAGGCCAAGCTGACGGTCTACTACAAAAGCGGGGTCAGTCAGGCGAAGTATCTCGGCGAGGCGACGGCCGATGATCAAGGTATATTGCAATGGGAATGGCTGGTCGGAGGGAATACGACGCCCGGGACATGGAGCTTTGTTATTGAAACGGAAGAAGGTCTGCAGACAACGGAGACATTCCGTGTCGAAAGTCCGAAATCCTCGTAAGTGATGCTGTGTTTGGAGGTGAAGCATTTTGAATATGTCGGGAGAATTTCTGGGATGCCTTATCATGCTGGTTGCAGCATTTGTTACGGATGTAAGGACAATGAAAATTCCGAATATCATTACGATGTCGGGCATAATCGCGGGTTTGGGATGGCACCTCATCACCGGGGGATGGAACGGGGGGCTGAGTGCATTAATGGGAGCTGCGGCAGGATTCGGGATACTGTTGGTTTTGTACTGGCTTGGCGCGGTGGGCGGCGGGGACGTGAAGCTGTTCGGCGCTATAGGAGCCTGGACGGGAACCTTGCTTGCCCTTTACATCCTGATGTATTCCATTTTAGTAGCCGGAATGATCGGTATCGTAGTATTGATATGGCGGCGCGAAGCCTTTTCGAGAATGCGGGGGATGGTGCAAAGCGTGCTTGGCGCCTATATGTTGAAGAGTTGGGATCCCGTACGTGCAGGAACAAAGAAACAACTGCAAATCCCGTTTATGCTTGCGGTTTTACCCGGAGCCATCCTGGGCTATTATCATTTACCCTGAGGAGGAGGGAGCCGATATGCCGGAGCTTGTTGCCGATTTTGTCAGAAATGGCGGAACTTATATGGTTTTGACCGGGAAGGCGGGACTGCGCTCGGAACAGATCAACCGGATTCAACATGCGATGCTGTCGTCCGTAAGCGTACCGAATCTGTTGCGGGTCGATGTCAGGGAAGTGGATTTCAATGTGAGCCTGCATTACGAAATCACGGGAAGGCGGATGCTGTCCCAATGCTTGAAGCATGAACAAATCGGGATGGAGGAGTTTTATAGTCTGCTGTTGCAGGTACTCGCCGTACTCGATGACGGCAAGCAATACATGCTATCCGCGGATCATTTCCTGCTGTCTGCGGACAGGATCTTTGTCGAGGACGAGCTATCTTCGGGAATATTGCATTTCACATACGTACCTATTCTGGACAAGCTGTCTGATGAGCCGCTCTCCAAAACGCTGCTTGCATTGATAACCGGATTAATGGGGAGCGTGACGGTCATTGAAGGAGACGGCATCCAACAGTTGCTGCGTTATTGTTCGGATGATCTGTTTTCCGTTCCCCACATGAAAAAAATGCTGCTGAATCTTTTATCGGGAGACAGAAGTACAGGAGAAACACCGCGAAAACATGGCGATGTTACGATGGGTCCGCACATTCCGGCTAAGAAGGAGGCTATGGTTCCACGTGTCATGCCTCTTTCATCACCGCGGGTCACCATCAGGGAATATGTACCTCACCAGGAGCCGATACTTGAACCTGTACATAGTGATATTAACGGTGGACCCGAGACGGAATCTGAACGCGGAACGGATGAGCGAACGGCTTCACGAATCGGGATGTATGCCTTGCCCGGGGCTTCGCTGCTGACTGCGCTGGCTTGGAAATTCATCTATTTGGATCATCCTTCACGGATGACGCTCACCATATCCCTCATCGTAACGGTTCTTGCGGCAGCGGCGGTGTTCTTTATTCGAAGCGGCAAGGTAAATTTCGCCCGGAGCCTATCGAAAAGCGGCGGATCACTGGATTCCGAGGTTACGGCGGGAGAAGAGGAAAGGCGATTTCTGGAGGCGGACTGGAGGTGGAGCGAACCGGAATCGCTTCATTCCATATTTGAAGTAAAAACGGATATCGGGAAAGATGCTCCGAACAGGGCGGTCAAGGAAAATTTTGATATTGGGACGTTGCCCAACGAAAACCCGGTTGCCGGATCCGTAAGTCACTTCCCTCAACCGACAGTGCTGCTCGGCAGAAATCAGGAACCGGAGAACCGGTTCTCGTCCGTCAATACCTATAGTCTGTCAAGGATGAGTCAAGAGCAGGGGCTGCCGGAGATAATTCCGCTTCATTTCGGAAGCTTTATTATCGGACGGTCGGAAGACATCGCCCAATATGTTGACCGGACGACAGGGGTTTCACGGGCGCATGTGGAAGTGATGGTGCGCCGGGAGGGATGTAGTCTGAAAGATCTGGGCTCCGTGAACGGAACCCGATTGCGGGGAGAACTCATTGCTCCGTACAAGGAATATCCTTTGGAGCCGGAAGAATCTTTTCTGATCGCGGGAAGCACCTATACTTTGAAATTGAGCGGCCAGGCGCTTGCTCCGGAAAAAGCGTAGATAAACGCGTAAAAAGGGAGTATAATGAACGAGAATCATTCTCAATTGAGGGTAAAATTACTATTGTTCAAGGAAGGATTTATTCATGACAGCTTCTACCCGAACCTTCAAACCCCGTTATCGCTCCCGGCCGGTCGCGGCCACGCTGATTTTATTCGCCGGAGTTGCCTTGCTGATATTTTCGATCGGGCTGTCCATTTCCGTCGGAGCCGCCGATATCAAGCTGGCGACGGTATGGGAGGCTTTATTCCATTTCAATGCGGAATCGACCCAGCATCAAATCATTCTGGACATGCGGCTTCCGCGGGCTCTAGCGGCGGCTTTGATCGGAGCGGGGCTAGCGGTCGCCGGCGCGATCATGCAGGGAATGACGCGTAATCCGATGGCCGATTCCGGACTGCTCGGGCTGAATTCAGGCGCAGGACTGGCGCTCGCGATTTGCTTCGCCCTTTTTCCGGGCACTTCGTTTTTAACGACGATTTTTTATTCGTTTGCCGGGGCTGCTGCAGGCGCCGGACTTGTGTTTGGTATAGGCTATATGTCCAAAGGTGGTATGAGTCCGGTTCGTTTGACCTTGGCCGGTGCGGCGGTAAGCATGCTGCTGGTGGCTCTCAGTGAAGGCATTGCGATTTATTTTAAAGTGGGACAAGACCTTGCTTTCTGGTATGCGGGCGGCGTAGCAGGAACGACCTGGACGCAAGTCCGGATGGTCGCTCCTTGGGTTCTCGTTGGTCTGCTTGGCGCCATTGCCCTTTCCAAATCGATTTCGCTGCTTAGTCTTGGTGAAGACGTAGCCACAGGCCTTGGCCAAAGAACAGGTCTCATTAAAGCGGTAAGCATGCTGTTTGTGTTGATTCTAGCCGGGAGTGCGGTATCGATCGTCGGTGCGATCGGATTCGTCGGCCTGATGATTCCGCACATTTCCAAGTTTCTTGTCGGAGTCGACTACCGTTGGGTCATTCCGTCATCCGCGGTACTTGGCAGCTTACTGTTGGTGTTTGCCGACATTTTGTCGAGAACGATCAATCCGCCCCATGAAGTTCCGGTCGGTGCGTTGATCGCGGTTCTTGGCGTTCCGTTTTTCCTCTATCTGGTGTTAAAGCAGAAAGGAGGGGCAGAATGAACGGACCCGATTACTCGGCCCACTTGCGAAAGAAAGCAAACAGGGCGTATATCGTCATCGCCTTATTTGCCGTTTTGATTCTTGCGGTATTTATTATAAGCATGAATATAGGGCACATCAGGTTATCTCCGGGAGATTTATTGAAGACGCTGTTCGGGATGGGAACGGAAAGACAGGAACTGATTCTTTATGACTTCAGATTGCCCCGGATCGTGATCTCGGTGTTGATCGGCATGGGACTCGCGGTATCCGGCTGCGTCTTTCAGGGGATCTCGCGCAATCCGCTGGCCGATCCGGGGGTGCTCGGAATCAATGCCGGCGCAGGGCTTGCCGTAACTTTGTTTATCTCGTTCTATCCGGCAACCTCCGCGGCACCGGTCTTTTTAATGCCTGTTCTGGCACTTCTGGGTTCGGGCATCGCGGCGACTTTGATCTATGTTCTATCCTACAAAAAAAATTACGGCTTCCAGCCGATCCGTATGATACTCATTGGAATTGCGCTGGCGGCGGGAATCAACGCGGCGATGATCATTTTGCAGCTTCGTCTGCGTCCGGAGGAGTATCAATTGCTGCAAGTATGGCTGGTAGGGAGCATCTGGGGAACCACATGGAAACATGTATTGGCATTATTGCCATGGATCGTAATTCTTCTCCCGTATGTCTTTCTGAAGGGCCGCGCCTTGAACGTACTTAGTCTTGGCGATCAAACGGCAACCGGCTTGGGAACAACGATCGAACGCTCCAGGCTTGGCCTGCTGGCCGCTGCCGTCGGTTTGGCGGGAGCTTCGGTGGCCGTCGGCGGCGGGATCTCCTTCGTCGGGCTGATTGCGCCTCATTTGGCAAGACGTCTCGTTGGGCCGAAGCACGAATATTTGCTCCCCGCTTCCGCATTGGCCGGCGGCCTGCTCGTCATTGTCGGGGACACGCTTAGCAGGGGCATTCTGGAGTCCATACCTACCGGAATCTTCGTCGCGATTATCGGAGCTCCTTATTTCCTTTACTTGTTGACAAAGTCGAAGCTTTAAACGAAAGCACCTTCGTTGGATAAAATCCAACCAGTAGCTTAAGGTGACCACTTTGCCAGGTTTTGATTGAAAATTTTCCAATGAAGACAACACCCCGTGGAGAAAATCTACTTCTTCAATGCCCGGAGCGCTTCCTCCAGACGGGGATAGGAAAAATGGAAGCCCTCCCGGAGCGCCGTTTCCGGGAGGGCTTTTTGCCCTTCCAGAAGCAGCATGGACATTTCCCCCAGCAGCAGCTTCAATAGCGGGGAGGGGAGCGGTAGCCAGACGGGGCGATGGTATACCTTCCCGAGAATGATGCTGAATTCTTCGTTCGTAACCGGATTGGGAGTGACGGCGTTGACGGGGCCGGAAATCCCGGCAACGCGGACGCAATGGTCGACGAGCCGGACCAGATCGTGCAGATGGATCCACGGCATCCACTGTCGGCCGCTCCCGATTTTCCCCCCCACCCCAAGCGTAAATGGAAGTTTCATCAGCGGAAAGGCTCCCCCATTTTTTCCGAGCACAAGTCCGGTCCGAAGCTTCACCAGACGGCAGCCGTCAAACCCTTCATCTGCGGCATCTTCCCATCGTTTTGTTACCTCGGAAAGAAAATCATGGTTCAGAGGCTCCCGCCCGCGCAATCCGGCTTCGGTATATACGTCGGTCAAGGAGGTGCCGTAAATACCTACGGCCGAAGCTTGTACAACCACTTCCGGTCTTTTTTGGACGGAGGCGGCCAGGCGAGAAACCTCACGGGTCGAATCCAGCCGGGAATCCAAAATCCGTTGTTTCGCTTTACCGCTCCAGCGCTGATTCAGCGTTACGCCCGCCAAATTCACGAAGGCATCCGCGTTTTCAAGCGGGGAGGGATCCTTTTTCAGTTCTTCCCATGTGCGCCACGAGATATTTGAAGCGGATTTTGATGTAGTTTTCACCCGTGCCTCCGGCGCCTTTTTTCTGGATACGACGATGATCTCGCATTCTTTTTCCAGCCAAAACTCCGTAAGCGCGCTGCCGATAAACCCGCTTCCGCCAAAAATCGCGATCTTCACGCTAGTAATCCCCCTTCCAAAGGTATGACAAAAAACATCCGGTCCTCTGATATGAAGGGCCGGATGCGCTTTTGTGCCGGAATTATTTATTCATTAAATGCTGATACGGCTTATAATCGATCTTGTTTTTCTCCAGAAACTGAATCAGAAATTTGTTATCCCGCTTCGGAGTGGCTTGGATATAGCCTTTGATGCAATGCTCGCGGGTCACCTCGGACGCATTCTCTTCCAGCGCGATTCTGCCGATCTCCGCGGCGATCGAGTGCTTGGCGATATCCCGGAACGGACCCGGCACCGGTTGAACCAGCATATTCAAAAAGTCTTTGGCTTCATCGCCCCATAGATGCCGGCTCGATTCGACCCAATGATTTTGCCAGTCGAGCTTGGATTTTCCGTCCGCTTTAGGCAGGACCTTCAGAAATTTCCGGAACATAAAAAATCCTCCGATGCACATCAGACCGAGCAAAACAAATCCCCAGAAGACGATACTATTCAAAAATAAATTGCTGGGTCCTTCCGCGGAAAGCGGGAGCAGCCGAACAATACTCAGCATGGGCGGTCACCTCGAAACTACCATTAATATAATTCCGTGACATATATCACTGATTTGGATTATATCGTATTTCCGGATATTTTTCGAGGCGGAATCTCTTTTTTTCGATGGACTGGCCTTTTTCGGGTAATCACGATAAAATAAGTTTGTTTAGCGATTTACTGTCCAAAAGGGGGAAAATACATGCTTAAAATCGGTTCCCACGTCTCGTTCTCGGACAAAGGGCTGTTGACTGCAACGGAGGAAGCCGCTTCCTACGGCTCCAGTTCGTTTATGATATATACCGGGGCTCCGCAAAATACGCGGCGCAAACCGATCGAATCGATGAACATCGAGCAGGGCAAAGCGGCCATGGCCGCCGCCAATATCGACGAAATCGTCGTCCATGCTCCTTATATTATCAATCTTGGATCCTATAAGTCGAATACGTACCAGCTTGCGGTCGATTTTTTGCAGGAGGAAATCCGGCGGACGCATGCGCTTGGCGTGCGGAATATCGTGCTCCATCCGGGGGCGTTTACCGACAAGGATGCGGAGTACGGCGTGGCGAGAATCGCCGAAGGCCTGAACGAAGTGCTGAACGGCACGAATGAAACGGAAGTCAACATCGCGCTTGAAACGATGGCCGGCAAAGGCACGGAGGTCGGACGCAGCTTTGAAGAGATCGCTTCGATCATCGATAAGGTGCAGCATAACGAACGTTTGACGATCTGCATGGACACTTGCCATATTCATGACGCGGGTTATGATATCGTGAACGATCTGGACGGCGTGCTTCGGCAGTTTGACGATCTGATCGGACTGAACCGCCTTGCGATCGTCCATATCAACGACAGCAAAAACCCGGCGGGAGCGCGCAAAGACCGCCATACGCCGCTCGGAACCGGCTGGATCGGCTTCGAGGCGATCAACCGGGTCGTTCATCATGAGGCGCTGCAAGGGCGGCCTTTCATATTGGAAACGCCTTGGGTCGGCAAAGACGCGAAAACCCAGCGTCCGATGTACGAAATGGAGATTGCGCTCCTTCGGGGCGATTTGGCCGGACGGTTCGGCGAAGATATTTTGACCGAAATCGAACAGCTGGGAGCGTTTTTTGCGGGACAAGATATCCATCCGCGAAGCTTTGTGCTCGGCACCTGGGATCTGCTTAAAAACGACGCGAAAGCGAAGAAGGCCGACCCGCGCGAGCCGCTGGAACGCTTATATGATCTCGTCGCCGCGGCGAATCTGTTCCCGGATTATTCGGAGGAACAAATCAATCAGCGGCTGGTAGCGTGGTTGTCTACCGGGCATTAATTGATCCAGGCAAAAGGACTTACACGAAATTCAGGAGGATGCAAGAACGATGGATGCACATGTTAAAGCGGGCGGACGCCCGGCAAAACCTTTCGACGATAACCGGGCCCGGATGCTCATTTCCTGCCCGGACGGCCCCGGCATCGTTGCCGCGGTTTCGCAATTCCTGCATGAGCACGGAGCGAATATCGTCCAGTCGGACCAATATACGATGAACCCGGAAGGCGGCATGTTTTTCATGCGCGTCGAGTTTGACCTCGATCGGCTGGAAGATCGCCTGGACGGATTAAAACAAGACTTTTCCGCGATTGCGGACAAATTCGATATGAGCTGGAACATTTACCAGCTTAGCCACAAGAAAAAGCTGGCCATCTTCGTATCCAAAGAAGACCATTGCCTGGTGGAGCTGCTGTGGCAGTGGCAGGCCGGAGATCTGGACGCCGAAATTTCCATGGTCGTCAGCAATCACCCGGATATGAAGGAATATGTCGAGTCCTTTGGCATTCCTTATCATCACATTCCGGTAACCCCGGAGACGAAAAAGGAAGCCGAGCAAAAGCAGCTTGAGCTCGTCAACGGAAAGGTTGACCTGATCGTGCTGGCAAGATATATGCAGATCGTCTCTCCGGCGCTGATCGAACCGTACCGGAACCGGATCATCAACATTCACCATTCGTTCCTTCCGGCATTCGTCGGAGGCAAGCCATACGCCCAGGCGTATGACCGCGGCGTCAAAATCATCGGAGCCACCGCGCATTACGTCACGGAGGAGCTTGACGGCGGACCGATTATCGAACAGGACGTCCAACGGGTTAGCCACCGGGATGACGTGGGTGAACTGAAACGGATCGGGCGGACCATCGAGCGGGTCGTGCTCGCAAGAGCCGTGAAGTGGCATATCGAGGACCGCATTCTTGTGCACCAGAACAAAACGGTCGTTTTTAACTAGAAGAATAAGGCATATCGCATCATTCAACCGCGCGGCAGACCATCCATTTGCCGGGCGGTTTTTGCATAAAAGGAAACTTTTTAAGGACGGCAATCGTTACAGTTTATATGAAAATAAATCCGAGAGGGGAACGTACTTTGTTTTTTTTCGCGAAAAAAGCATCGGCTATAGCTCTGTCCTTGCTCATCGCCGTTACGGCCCTGGGCCTTCTGCCTTCAAGCCCGGCATACGCCGCGGGACCGTCGATCAGCATCGAAACCGAGCTTGGCTTTGGGGATTTGACCAAACTGGACGAATGGAGCCCGTTGACCGTTAAGCTGACAAGCGACAAGGACGTGTCCGGAGAGCTTGTCGTCCAGACGGAGCTGCCGGATTCCGGGACCCGGGTATCGCATGTCCAGAGGATCGATTTGCCGGCCGGTACGACGAAATCCGTAACGTTTGGCGTCGTGGGCAATGCTTTCAACAAAAGAAATAGTGAAATCCGTTTCTATCAGGGAACGGCGGAAACGGGAAAATACATCCCGTTTTCTTCGGGCCTGTCCTATTTGCAAAACGTCGTCTCCAACGGTATGGTGATCGGCGCATTGTCCGAAGACCCGGATACCGCGAATTTTTTGGCGGCGATGAACGGAACCGGGTTCAACACGCGGATCGTTCCGCTTCAAAAGGAACAAATTCCGGATGAGGGGATTTTGCTTTCCGGTCTCGATGTGCTGATGTTGAACAATTTTGCGTCGGACGCGCTTTCGTCCAAACAGCTGGAAGCCATCCGTTCGTGGGTGCATCGGGGCGGCACGCTCGTGTTAAGCGGCGGGCAAGGCTACGCGAAAACGGCTCAAGGCTTCGAGGACCTATCCCCGGTAGAGTATAAAGGCAGCATGGATGGGACGGAGGGGACATTCGCCGAATTTGCAAAGGCCGGAGGTAAAGCGCTGTCGATCCCTGATCCGTTTCCGCTTTCGGAGTCTGTGCTGAAGGATGGGGCGGAAGCGGATGTGTCCGCGGGCTCGCTTCCGTTGTTGGCTTCCCGGGAGTTCGGTAAAGGGAAGGTCCGCTACGCCGCATATGACTTGGCCATGGAGCCGCTGCACAGTTGGGCCGGACATGCCGAGGTCTGGAAAACCGTGCTTGGAGAGGAGCTATCGGCAAACAACGCCGTGATGAGAGGCGTGAACTCCCAGCGTAACAGCTTATCCGGGGTAAGCTACTTGCTGGACTATTTTCCGTCATTGTCATTGCCTCCGTTCTCGTTGCTGTTGTGGCTCTTGATCGGTTATGCGCTGCTCGTTGCCCCCGCGCTTTATTATGTTCTGAAAAAATTCGACAAGCGGGAATGGGCTTGGGGATTGATCCCGCTCATCGCGGTCATCGCCAGCGCCGGGATTTATATGGCCGGCACCGCCGGAAAATCAAGCGTCCGGGCTCACACCCTCAGCATGGTCGAACTCGACGGAAAAGGCCTGGCGGTCTCGTCTTCCGCCACCGCATTGTTCGTGCCCCGCGGCGGAACGTACAGCGTACAGCTGCCCAAGGGTACATACGTTACGATGCAACGGGAAGACGGACTGCTTAGCGGAGGGCAAACCGGCGGCGCGGACCGGCAGTTGATCCGGCAAAACGAAGAATCGACGGACGTCAAGCTGAGAGAGATGACGCACCGTTCGATCGCCAAGCTATGGATGGATAACTCGGCTTCCCTTACGACGGGAGCGCTTGATATCCGGGTTTCATACGATTCGAACGGAAAACCGCAGGGGACCGTGACGAACGGCACGGATACGGATCTGCAAAACGCGGCGCTGTTTACGGCCGGTCAGGTCTATGTTCTCGGCGATCTGCCAAAGGGCGAGCAGGTTTCCATTCCCGCCTCGTCTTTGAGTTTGGCCTACAACTATAACGACTATGGGATGGCCGTTTTCCCGACGGTAGGAAACATGAAAGAAAATAATTTGCTCGAGCGGCAAAGAGGAATGATTAATCAGTTCATGAACCGGACCGCTACCGCTAACAAACATGTCGTGATTGCCTGGAACGAAGAAAAATTAGGCGGCCTTAAAGTAAATGGAAAAGAGGCTGCGTCCGATTGGCTGAATATGGTGGTGCAGGCCTATGAACCGGATTTAAACGGCGAAGCCGGAATTCCATACGGCCTGATCGATCCGTTGATCAGCGCCGCGACCGCGAAGGAATGGTATAACAACGGCATGCAAGCCATCGATATGTCTCCCGGAGATCTGACGCTGGAGTACAGCTTGCCGAAGGGCGCCAAAAACGTTTACGCGGAGCTCGGGCTTCGCTGGACCAATCGGGGGCAAAACACCTCCCTGATGATTTGGAATACGGAGAAAAAGACGTGGGATGAAGCGGAAGCAGGCGTGAATTCGCAAACAGGAACCGCGCTGGATGCCAATTCCTATATCGAGGGCGATAAAGTGAAGCTTAAAATTACGGCCGCGGAGTGGGCTTCCTTCAACCTTCCGGAAATCTCGCTGAAAGGAGGTGCCGCGAAGTGATCGAAATTAAAAATCTGACGAAAACCTACGGCGGTTTTGAAGCGCTGAAAAACGTCAACCTCACGATCGATAAAGGAACGGTGTTCGGCTTTGTCGGACCGAACGGCGCCGGAAAGACGACGACGATGTCGATTCTGGCGACATTGCTGGCGCCGACTTCGGGCTCGGCCAAGGTAGGCGGATTCGAAGTGACGGAGGAACCGCATGAAGTCCGCAAAAGAATCGGCTATATGCCGGACTTTTTCGGCGTATACGATCAATTCAAAACGACGGAATACTTGCATTTTTACGGAGCCAGCTACGGCATTCCGCGCGCGGAGCGGGAAAAGCTCATTCCGCAACTGCTGGAGCTTGTCAACTTGAGCGATAAAAAGGATGCTTATGTGGACAGTCTGTCACGGGGCATGAAGCAGCGCCTTTGCCTGGCCCGTTGCCTCGTTCATGATCCGGATGTGCTTATTCTCGACGAACCCGCCTCCGGGCTCGACCCCCGCGCGCGAATCGAAATGCGGGAAATATTGAAGGAACTGAAGCTGATGGGCAAAACGATCATCATTTCATCGCATATTTTGCCGGAGCTCGCGGAAATGGTCGACGAAATCGGCGTGATCGAGCACGGGATGATGGTGGCTCAAGGCAAAGTAAGCGAAATTCAAAACCGGCTTCGGGTGAAAAGAGTGCTCCATATCCGCGTGATCGACAGGGCGGAGGAATTGGCGGAGCGTCTAAGGGATGAAGCTCACGTCAGCCAGGTACTTCATGACGAGACGGGAGTTCATGTTCATTTCGGCGGCGGCGACGCGGAGCAGTCCGCTCTGTTGGGCGGTATCATCGCCTCGGGATATCAAGTGGTCTCCTTCCATGAAGCCCAGAGCAACCTGGAGGACGTATTTCTGGAAATTACGAAAGGAGGGGCGGAACATGAACTGGCAAAAGGTACTGATTAACCCGGTGCTCGGCAAAGAATTCCGCTTGCGGATGCGGACGCCGAGATCGGCGATATCCGTATTTGCTTACGTGCTCGTTATGGGGTTGCTTGCCATGGGAATCATCTACGTCATGATGGCTTCAAGCGGCATGGCCCACACGGGCAGAATCGATCCGGGCACAAGCCGGTTGATGTTCTATGCGCTCAGCATTGCGCAGCTTGTCCTGATCGCGTTCATGACTCCGGCGCTAACGGCCGGCGTGATTAGCGGAGAACGGGAAAAGCAGACGCTGAACATGCTGTTGACGACCCAGCAGAGCTCGGCGACGATCATCCTAAGCAAGCTCGCGGCTTCACTCAGCTTTATGACATTGATCATCCTCGCCACGTTGCCGGTCTACAGCATCGTATTTTTGTACGGCGGCGTGTCTCCGAGCCAACTGGTGTCGGTGTTTCTGTTTTATTTGTTCGTGATGCTATTGCTCGGCTCGATCGGTGTTTTCTTTTCTACGGTGTTCAAAAGAACGATGCTGTCCGTCATTATGACGTACGGAGTGGGGCTCGTGATCTTTCTGGCGACAGGGCTGGCTTTTCTGTTCGCGATGGGGATCGACCAGGCGAATTATTACAGTGCCGGGGCACCGTCAAGGCCCTATTCGTGGGTGGGCTTTTTGCTCGGTTTGAATCCGGCGGGGGCGTTGATCAGCATTTTTGAGCCGTCCTTTTCGGATTCCGCCTTTTTCGTGCAGCGGAGCAACCTTGCGCAGCAAGGAGCGCCGATCGAGCTGTGGCAGGAATTCCTCCTCGTTTACAGCGTGCTGATCGTTCTGTTTCTATGGCTGGCGATCCGCAGCATAAGACCGGTACGAGGCAAAAGAAAGAAAAAGGTGCAAGCGGAGGTTCCGCAGACGGGCGGGGCCGAAAATCTAGGTGAATAAAAGCGTTTCGGGAAAGGAGGCGGCAACGGTGCAGCAATTATACCGGCAATTGAACGTCGTACGCAGGAGGCTGCAATGGTTCCGGGCGTGGGATGGAATCCGGCGCGGATTCGCGGCAGGGCTTGTTGCCGCCTTTTTTTGTCTAATCGCCGGGAGACTATGGCCCATCGAAGACATCCTTCTGTTCGCGGCCATAAGCCTGATGGTTTTGACGGTCGTGTGCGGCGCTTGGGGCTTGTTGAACAAGGTTTCGATTGACGAAGCGGCACGCGTCATGGACTGTCCCGGACCGGGGAAGGAACGGCTGGACATGATGAAGACGGCGCTCGCGTTCGCCGATGAGGACACCCTCTCGGCCCGTTTGCAGCGCCAGCAGGCCGAAGCATTCGCCGCCGCTTATGTGCAGGAGCTGGAACGGCATCTTCCGATGCCTCGCCGCGGGAAAACTTGGGCAGTCCTGTCCGCCGGCCTGGTGCTGGTGATCCTGCTTGCCGCGCTTCCGAACCCGAAGCAGGACATCCTCGACCGGATCCGCAAGGAGCGGGAATGGGTCCATGCCCAACAGAAGGAGACGGACAATCTGGTCAAGGAGCTGGAGACCGCCGAAATGGATCCGCTGACCAAGGCTGATATATCCAAGGAGTTAGCCGATTTGCAACGGGCGTTGGAGCAAAGCCGCGAGCCGGGAGAGGCGCTCAAGGCCATGGAAGAAACGATGAAGCGCCTGAAGGAAATGCAGGAAAAGCTGGACCTTAAACAGCGGCAGAGATCGGAAATGATCGATGCGCTTAAGAAATCCCCGGATACTGGGGAACTAGCCCGGGCTTTGGAGGAGCGGAGCGAAAGCGGGCTCGCCAAGCAAACGGAGCAGTTGAAGCAAAGCCTGCCGGGCATGTCCGAAGAGCAGCGCCAAAGGCTGGCGGACAGTCTCGAAAAGGCGGCCGAATCGATCAAAAACGGGGACGAAAACGCCAAAAAGCTGGCGGAGGCGTTGAAGCAAGCCGCCGCCGCGGCGAAAAGCGGCGGCGGGGAGCAAAGCGATAAGGCGATGCAGGAATTGGCTGCCGCGCTGCAGCAGGATATGAAGGCATCGGAAATGAACTCGGACCAATCCGCTGCCGCGGGAGCGCTTGCTTCGGCATTGGCGGAGCAGGGACTTGGACTGGCAGAAGATATGGCCGCCTCGGGGCTCGCCGTTTCCGATGCGTGGAGCATGGGAGGCGCAGCCGAGCAGATCGCGCTCGGGGGAGCCGGAGGAAGCGAAGCGGGAGGAGACCCGGGCGCGGGCGGCGAAAACGGCGGCGCAGGAAGCGGAAGCGGATCAGCGCCCGGGGCGGGCAGTGGTTCAGGAGCCGGAGCGGGAAGCGGTAGCGGATCTGGCAGTGGCAGTGGTGCTGGAAGTGGTAGTGGAAGTGGCAGCGGTAGTGGCAGCGGTAGCGGAAGTGGCTCTGGCTCTGGAAGCGGCGCAGGTACCGGTCAAGGGGTGGGGGCAGGACTCGGGAGCGGCGGCCGAACGCTGGTGACGACGCCACGCGAACTGGCCGGAAGCGGTAACGTGCAAAACGATGGCGGGCCCTCCACCGGCGGAACCGTGCAGAAGGGAGGGCAATCCCCGATTTTCGACGGGGTGAGCCGTTCCTATGAAGAGGTGTACAGCGACTACGCGGCCGAAGCCAAACGCTCGCTTGAACGCAATGAGCTGCCGCAAAGCATGCAGAGCCTTGTGGAAAGTTATTTTACGGAGATCGACCCGGGAGGATAGATGAACGTTGCATTATCGGGATGGTCATCGAGGTTTCGGGTGTCCGGAAGAAATATTCGGAGTAACGGAACTGAGAGACGTTATTTGCTGATGAAACGATCAATCGACCGGTGTAACGGAATCAGGAGACGTTATTTGGACAAAAACAACGTTTTTCTCCGGTTAACCTGGCGAATAAGAGCTCCTGGTTCCGTTAGGAAATAAAAACGGCTGAATTTGGCCAAATAAGGGCGCTCAGTTCCTTTAGCCAAGAAAAGCCAAAGCCGGTCAGTATATAAGAGGAGGAGATCGACATGTTGCAACCTTCGGCACAGGTAGAAGCGTGGAGCGGAGCGATCGCGTCGGTGCGGGAGCAAATCTCCCGCGTCATCGTCGGGCAGCAGGAAGTGGTGGAGCAGATGCTCTGGTGTATTTTTGCGGGCGGGCATGCTCTGCTTGAAGGGATTCCGGGACTCGGCAAAACGGTGCTGGTCCGGACGATTGCGGATACGCTGGATTTGTCGTTTTCGCGGATTCAATTCACGCCGGATCTGATGCCAAGCGATATTACAGGCACGAACGTGATCCGGTTCGGTCCGCAAGGGGCCGCCGACACGGTATTTCAATCCGGCCCGGTGTTCAGCAGCATTGTGCTGGCCGACGAGATCAACCGGGCGTCGCCAAAAACCCAGAGCGCGCTGCTGGAAGCGATGCAGGAGCAGACGGTGACCGTCGGCGGGGAGACGCGGAAGCTGCCGCAGCCTTTTTTCGTGCTGGCGACGCAAAATCCGCTCGAGCAGGAAGGGACGTACCCGCTGCCGGAGGCGCAGCTCGACCGTTTTATGCTTAAAATCAATGTCGATTACCCGTCTTCCGAGGAACTGAAGGAGATCGTCCGGCGTACGACGTCTTTGGAACAGCCTGCTCCGGACCGGAAATTAACCTCTTCCGAGCTGCTGGAAATCCGCCGTGCCTCCAAAGAGGTGCTGTTGGCCGACGAAGTGCTTGATTACGGGGTACGCTTGTTAATGATGACCCACCCGGAAGAGAAAGAGGCGCCGGCCTCGGTGCAAAATTATGTCCGGTTCGGCTCCGGCCCGCGGGGCATACAATCCATCGTATCCGCGGCCAAAGTAAGAGCGATTTCCAAAGGTCGCCTTCATGTGTCCACCGGCGATATCGCGGCTGTAGCCGTGCCTGCCCTTCGGCATAGACTGTTTCTCAACTTCGAGGGTCAAGCGATGGGAATCCGGCCGGACGAACTCATTTCGGATATTCTGTCGGCCTTGGAGAACGCAAGATGAGCGCGCCGCTGCTTCCGGCTAACCTGCTGCCACGGCTTGAAAGGCTGTCGCTCGGCTCGGCCCGGAGAGTTCGGGGAACGGCCCAGGGAAAAAGGCGGTCCGCCAATTTCGGCGCCTCCCTGGAATTTGCCGACTACCGGGAGTATACGCCAGGAGACGATATCCGCCGGTTCGATTGGAGCGTCTATCGGCGGACCGGGCGTCCGTTTGTACGGCAGTATTGGGACGAACAGGAAATGTACGTCAGCCTGTATCTGGACGTTTCGGCCTCGATGGATTTCGGAGGGGAGGCGGTGGAGGGTCCGTCGGCCGGTCCCGGCCAAGCGCCGAAGGCCGGCGATCAAAAGCTGGAATTCGCCAAAAAGCTGGCTGCCGCCGTCGGATATATGGCACTTTCAGCGGAAGACCGCGTTCAGGCAGCCCTGTTTTCTGAAAAAATGGAGAGCAAGCTGCCGTTTGTCAGAGGCAAGGCGTCGGCGGCCAGGCTGTTTTCCTTTTTGCGGGAGGCGCGAGCTACCGGTGCCGGGAACCTGGCCGGAGCGCTCCGTCATCCGTCCGCACTGCCGGCTCGCCCGGGAATGGTTTGGATCTTTTCCGACTTTTGGCTGGAAGGGGGAGCCGGTGCGCTTGGAGAGGCGCTTTCTTACCTGCTTGCCGCCGGCCAGGAAATCGTGCTCGTGCAGGTGGTTTCCCGGGATGAACTTCAGCCTCGGCTAAGCGGAGATTTACGGCTCGTGGATAGCGAACTGGGAACCGGTAAAGAGCTTGCGGTTACCGCAAACGCACTGGACGCATACCGGCGGGAACTGAACGGCTATACCGCGGAAATATCCGCTTTCTGCAGTGAACGAGGCATCCGGTATATTCAGGTTCCGACGGACCGGCCGCTGGAGAAAGCCGTTTTTGAGATGCTTCGTGGAGCCGGAACGCTTGCTTTTTAAGCGGTATGCCAATGAAACAAAGGAGGAGGTGCTGTAATGGGCTTTGCGTCTTGGGCGGGATTATGGTTCGGTTTGACTTTGCCGGCCATCGTACTGATGTATTTGTTCAAGCGCCAATATATCGATACAAAAGTGCCCAGCCATTTGCTGTGGGACCGGATGCTCCGCAATATGGAGGCCAACCGGCCGTGGCAAAAATTGCAGAACCGCCTGCTTCTGTGGCTTCAACTGCTTGCGGCGGCGCTGCTCACAGCCGCGTTGATGCTGCCTTTCGTATGGGTCCGGGGCGGTCATGCGGGACATACGGTTATCGTTGCCGATACGTCGGCCAGCATGAGCGCGGTTACCGGAACATCGCAAGGGGCCGGAGAAAATATGGAAACCCGGTTGGATCTTCTGAAAATCAGCCTTGCGGGCTATGTCGACCGGATGGGCGGAGAAGAAGAAGTGACTCTTTTAAAGCTGGGCAGTCAGCCGGAGGTGGTCGTGTCGCGGGAAAGCGATCGGGGCGTGCTCAAAAAAGCGATTGCCGGTCTTAAGGTCGATTACGGCACGGCGGCATACCGGGAAACGCTTTCGTTGGCGGAGGCCTTGACCCGGGATGACCGGACGGCCAAATTGGCGATTTATACCGACGGGCAGTGGGCCGACAGGGCGACCTCAAAGGAGGTCGGATTCGAAGCGCCGGTCGAAGTGATCTCCGTGGATGCAGAGAAGAACGGAAATGCGGCGATTTCCCAGTTCGGGGTAAGGTCAACGGACGGCCAAGCACAGGTTGAAGGAATCGCCGTCGTGAAGAACTATGGGGAAGGCGGAGTGGAGACGGCGCTCGATCTTTATGGTGATGATCGTCTTTTGGATACCCGGAATCTCTCGATGGCAGGCGGGGAAAGTGTGACGGTTGCTTTTACGGAACTTCCGTCCTCGGGAGTTTACCGGGTTGTCTTGAACGGGGAGGATGCCTATGCTCCGGATAACGAAGCATATGCTTTCCCGAAAAAAGCGGAGGCGGCGAATATTTTGCTGTTGTCTCCGGGGAATTTGTTTTTGGAAAAAGCGCTTCAGTTGACCGGCTCCCGCGTGACCCGCCTGGATCCTTCGTCGGGGACCGGCGGAGACCGCGGTTCGGCCGGGCCGCCGATACCCGACACGAAACCGGATCTGATCGTTGTCGACGGGGCGGCCCCGGAGTTTGTACGTGAAGGCCCTTGGGCGAAAATCTGGCGGGATACCCCGCTTTGGACATGGGGCGGAGAAGGGACGAAAAAACAGCCGGAGAACGGGGAAACGGAGACGGTGCAGCATCCGGTTACCCGGTACGTTTCGATCACGGAGGCCCCGACAGGTCAGCTGGTGGACGCACAGCTTCCGGTCTGGGCCGAGCCGATCATGCGCATTGGAGGGCGGACTGCGGCTTATGCGGGTAAGGAGGCGGGCGTGCCCCGGCTTGTATTCCTGTTCGCGCTTCAGGACAGCGATTTGCCGCTTCGGCCGGAGTTTCCGATATTGGTGAACAATGCGGTGGAATGGCTGAAGTCGGGGAAAGCAACCGCGTTAGGCAGGACCTTGGCCGGTGAGAAATTGGATATCCCGATATCCGCGGACTTGACGGAGGCGTCCTGGGTTCCTGCAGGCGGATATGCGCTGCGGGCAGGTGCCGGGCCAATCGCGGCCGACCGGAAAAAAAGCGGGGAGGGCGAAGGCGTATCCTCCCGTCAAACCGCTCCGGGCGTGCCAGGACTTTGGAAATTTACCGGAAAAGGAGCGGACGGTTCGGAGCAGCCGGTATTTTTGGCGGAGGTCGCTGCCGATCCCGCGGAATCGGATTTTAGCGGAAACATGGCGTTACGGATTGGCGATAAAAATCGTATCGAAGCGGAACGTTCAGGAAATGAGCAGGGGACGGCTCAACAGGAGACGGCGCCGGTGATGCAGACAAATAGCGGAGCAGAGGGGAAATCGCGCTATTCTTTGGTCGGTCTTGCCGCGCTGCTGGCGCTGATCGTGATTTTGGCGGAGTGGGGGGTGTATCAGCGTGGGCGTTCAATTTGACCATCCATGGGTACTGCTGCTCCTGTTGCCGCTGGCCGCCGGAGTCTGGTATGCCTACAAGACCGATTACAGGCTGAAGGGAGCCCGGAAGAAATGGGCGGTCGGACTCCGGGCGCTGATCGTTACGCTGCTCGTGCTGCTGCTGGCAGGCTTTCAGACGTTCACCTTGGTCAAGGATAAGGAAATCGTATTTGTAACCGACCGTTCCGCCAGTATGCCGGATCAGGATGCGGCATGGGCATGGATCGGCAAGGCAAGCCAAGGGAAAAGCGAGCAAGACCGTGCCGGAATCGTAACTTCCGGGCTGGATGCCGCCATCGAGAAAAACCTCGACCCCGCTCCGGTTGCGGGCAGCTCCGGGACGGAGGTGAACGGCGGGTTCACGGATTTGTCCAAAGGCTTGCAACTGGCGGGCAGCATGCTCGGGAGCGGAGAGAACGGCAGAGTCGTGCTCATTTCGGACGGAGAGGAAAACGTCGGAAGCGTCCTGACGGAGGCATCCCTGCTCAAGGCGAGAGGAATTGCCGTCGATGTGTTGGGAGCCGAGCCTCCGGCAAGGAAGGATGCCGCGATCGAATCTTTTCATTTACCCGAAAAGCTGTATCAAGCGGAGTCCTTTGCTTTCGAAGTGCTCGTCCGCAGTACGTTTTCCGGCAGCGGAGAGCTTCGTCTTTATGAAGACAACCGGGAAATCGGCAGGCAAGCCGTTGCGCTGGAGCGGGGGGATAACCGGTTTTCGATGCAGGGCTTGGCCAAAGAACCGGGATTGCATCGTTACCGGGCGGAATTGTTTGCCCAGGGAGACGAACAGGCGGCGAACAATGCGGGCTATGCGATCACCCGGGTAACGGGAAGTCCGAAAGTGCTGATCGTCGAAGGAAAAACGGGGACATCCTCCAATCTGGAAAATGCGCTGAAGTCGGGCCTGATTGATTATTCCGTGATTCATCCCGGCATGCTCCCGACGGAGCTGGTCAAATATGCGGCATATGACAGCATTTTGTTCAATAATGTATCCGGCGATCAGGTCGGAGGCAAACAGATGGATGCAATCGAACAGGCGGTCCGGTCCTACGGCATCGGTTTTATGATGATCGGGGGAGAGGACAGCTTTGGGATGGGCGGTTATTACAAGACGCCGATCGAGAAGCTGCTTCCCGTTTCGATGGAACTGGAGGGGAAGCGGCAAATTCCATCGCTCGGCCTGATCCTGGTCATCGACCGCTCGGGCAGTATGGAAGGAGAGAAGCTGAAGCTGGCGCAGGAATCGGCGATGCGCACGGTCGAGCTTCTCCGGCCGAACGATACGGTAGGCGTGGTCGCTTTCGACGATCGGCCCTGGTGGGTCGTCGAGCCGCAAAAGCTGGAGGATAAGGAAGATGTCATCGCCCGGATCGGAAGCATTCCGAGTGCGGGGGGGACGAATATTTTTCCGGCGGTGTCGGAGGCGACCGGGAAGATGCTCGATATCGAAGCGCAGCGGAAGCATATCATTTTGCTTACGGACGGCCAATCGGCGGTGAATTCGGGATATGACGAGCTGCTGAAATCGATGGAGGACGGAAAAATCACGATGTCTACGGTGGCCGTGGGGAATGACGCGGATGTTAATCTGCTGCAAAATCTCGCGAAAGGCGCCAAAGGACGCTATTATTTCGTCCAGGACGAGACGACGCTGCCGGCCATTTTCAGCAGGGAGGCGGCGATGATCGCCCGGACTTATATCGTGGATAACCCTTTCGTCCCCGCGGTTGTCCAGGCAGGCGACCTGAACGGATGGTTTCAGGACGGCTTGCCGACCATTTACGGCTATGTTGCCGCGACCGCGAAGTCCACGGCCCAGACGGTGCTTTCAAGCCCCGAGCCGGACCCGCTTTTGGCAAGGTGGCAGTACGGATCCGGGCGGACGGTGGCCTGGACGAGCGATCTGACGGGAAAGTGGTCGCGTGATTTCGTGACTTGGGAAGGCTTTCCGGGATTGTTTGCGGATCTCGTCAAATGGACGTTTCCGCAGTTTACGGCTTCTTCGTATGACGTGAACACGACGGTCCAGGGCAATGAAGTGAGGTTTGAGGTGACCTCCTTGGAAGGGGACGCACCGGATGAGCTTGCGGCGGTCATTGCCGGGGAAGGCGGAGACGAGACCGGGGTGCCGCTCGTTCAGGTCTCTCCCGGAGTGTATTCGGGAACGGCGAGCGTCCGGTCGCCGGGTTCTTATTTGCTCCGCCTGCAGGGCGGAGACGGCGAGGCGGGCGCGGGAATGGGCACGGGATTCGTGATCCCGTATTCGCCGGAGTACCGCCTGCCGGACGGCGATGCGGCGGAAACGCTTAAGGCGGTAGCCGACCTGACCGACGGCCGGGTGCTCGATTGGAACGCGCCCGAGGCCGCGTTCGGCTTTGCCGCGAAGCCGCAGCGCGAGCTTCGCGGCTGGGAGCGCCCGCTTCTGGCGGCGGCGCTCCTGCTCTGGCTCGCCGACGTCGCGGTGCGACGTCTGGCGTTGCCGTGGGCGCGCATGGCGGGGCGTCTTGCCGCCGCCATGCCGGGTTTGCGCGCGGGGCGCCGAGCGCCCGCGCAAGCCCCTGGCTCCGCCCCTGCGGGGGCGGATGCCGGGCTCGCCCGGCTGGCCGCGCGAAAATCGCGCGCGACCGCCTTTTACGGCGGCGCCGGGGGAGGTCCCGGCCCCGAAGCCGGATCCGGCGGCTCCAACAGCGGCGGCACGAGCGTCGGGTCTTCCGACGCCAGCAACAACCGCCGCCCTGCCGCCGGGCCCGACGCGAATCGCGCCGAGGCCGATGCGTCTGCCGGAACGCCGGCGCCTTCTGCCGCGCCGCCACCACCGGCCAAAGCGCCGGACGCCTCCGATCCTGGCGAGGACCGGCTCGGCCGCCTGCTGGAAGCCAAGCGGCGGCGAAGCCGGTAAGCCCCTGGCCTTATCTCACACGCAAAGCAAAAAACGTCTCCGGGAAGGAGACGTTTTTTGTTCCCGCACCCGGCCCGGGAAGTATTCTTGCATTCATAGCGGGAATGCTTATAGAGGGTTAATATCAGGTATGGAAAACGGATGCATGTAGTGGTACAATAGATAAAGTCAAAATGATTTTTTCAATTTGAATGTTTTATTTAGCAAGCTTGGACCACTCTTTATGCACAAGTATTTCTCATGACCAAGGAGGAAATGAAATGCCACTTTCAGACAACAACACGATTGAAAATCTGTCGATTACGACGATCCGTACGTTGGCGATCGACGCTATCGAGAAGGCGAAATCCGGCCATCCGGGGATGCCGATGGGTTCGGCTCCGATGGGTTACCAGCTGTTCGCGAAAACAATGAACCACAACCCTGAAAATCCGACATGGATCAACCGCGACCGTTTTGTCCTGTCCGCTGGACACGGCTCGATGCTCCTGTACAGCTTGCTTCACCTGTCCGGTTACGATCTGCCTATGGAAGAGCTGAAGCAATTCCGTCAATGGGGCAGCAAAACTCCGGGCCACCCTGAATTCGGTCATACTGCCGGTGTTGACGCTACAACGGGTCCGCTTGGTCAAGGGATCGCGATGGCTGTCGGTATGGCGTTGGCCGAGACGCAACTGGCCGCTACTTACAACAAAGGCGACCTCAAGGTTATCGACCACTATACTTACGGCATTTGCGGCGACGGCGACCTGATGGAAGGCGTAGCCAGCGAAGCGGCTTCCCTGGCCGGACATCTGAAGCTTGGCAAACTGATTTTCCTGTATGATTCCAACGACATCTCGCTGGACGGCGAACTGAACCTCAGCTTCTCCGAAAACGTCAGACAACGTTTTGAAGCTTACGGCTGGCAAACGCTGCGCGTGGAAGACGGCAACGATCTGGCTGCGCTCCAAGCTGCCATCGAAGAAGCGAAACGCGATACCGAGCGTCCGACTCTGATCGAAGTAAAAACGGTCATCGGTTACGGCAGCCCGAACAAGCAAGGTAAAGGCGGCCATGGCGGTACGCACGGTTCTCCGCTCGGCGCGGAAGAAGCGAAGCTGACGAAGGAATTCTACAAATGGGTCTATGAAGAAGATTTCTATGTGCCTGAAGAAGTCCGCGAGCACTTTGCCAAAGTTAAAGAACGCGGCATCGCTGCCAACAAAGCTTGGGATGAAACATTTGCAAAATATAAAGCCGAGTATCCGGAATTGGCTGCCCAGTTTGAACTGGCTGCCGAGGGCAAGCTTCCTGCAGGTTGGGATAAGGATCTTCCGAAGTACACCGCCGAAGATAAAGCCCTTTCGACTCGCGTTGCTTCCGGTAACGCATTGAACGGCTTGACCGGCGGAGTTCCGCAGCTGCTTGGCGGATCGGCCGACCTTGAAAGCTCGACGATGACGCATCTTAAAGGCCTTTCGGTTTATACTCCGCAAAGCCGCGAAGGACGCAATCTTTATTTCGGCGTTCGCGAATTCGGCATGGCTGCCGCTATGAACGGGATCGCTCTTCACAGCGGGCTTAAAGTATTCGGCGGTACGTTCTTCGTGTTCACGGACTACCTGCGTCCGGCGATTCGTCTGGCTTCCATCATGAAGCTGCCTGTCACTTACGTGCTTACGCATGACAGTATCGCCGTAGGCGAAGACGGACCGACGCACGAACCGATCGAACAATTGGCTTCGCTGCGCATTATTCCTGGCGTAACCGTGATTCGTCCGGCGGACGGCAATGAAACTTCCGCTGCATGGGCTTATGCGGTTGAGAACACTTCCAATCCGGTAGCGCTGGTGCTGACTCGCCAAAACCTGCCGATTCTGGAAAAAACCGCGGAGCTTGCGCGCGAAGGCGTAAAACGCGGCGGTTATGTCGTATCCGATGCGAAGGACGGCAAACCGGTAGCTCAAATCATCGCTACGGGCTCTGAAGTGCAATTGGCTGTCAAAGCTCAAGCCGCATTGGCTGAAGAGGGCATCCATGTCCGCGTTATCAGCTTGCCGAGCTGGGATCTGTTCGACAAACAAGACCAAGCTTACAAGGATTCCGTCATCCTGCCGGATGTTAAAGCACGCGTTGCCGTGGAAATGGCGCATCCGTTCGGTTGGGAACGTTATGTAGGCGAGAAAGGATCCGTTATCGGCATCGACATCTTCGGTGCTTCCGCGCCTGGGGATAAAGTTATCGCCGAATACGGATTCACTGTGGAGAACGTAGTGAAACATGTGAAGGATCAATTGAAATAATTGAACTTCGATTAAAAGATGAGGGGAGCTTGGACACATGGAGCAGCAATTGAAAAACGTAACTGTAGACAAAGCCGCCAACATTTATTTTGACGGTAAAGTGACGAGCCGGACCGTATGGCTTCCGGACGGAAACAAAATCACGCTCGGGATCATGCTTCCGGGGGAGTACGAATTCGGAACGGATTCGCTTGAGGTGATGGATATTCTTTCCGGGGACCTGAAGTTCTTGCTGCCCGGCGAAACCCAGTGGAGAGAGATCAGCGGCCGGGGCACCTTTACGGTGCCGGCCAACTCCTCCTTTAAGCTGGAAGTCCGCAGTGTAACGGATTATTGCTGCTCTTACGGTTCAGGAACCTGATAGATTTGAAGGATGAATGCAGCCCTCAGGCTGTCGAGAAAGTCTCGACGGCCTTCTTTTGATTCAATTAATTTAAGACGGCACCGCGTTAATGTTGTATAATATATGTAACTACTCATGAACGGATGGTGTTTTTGGTGCTGAGATCTAATCGGGAAAAACAACAAAGCTATGAATTCGTTTCGATCGAAGAACTGGTTCCACAAGATCACTTGCTGCGTAAAGTAGACAAGTATATCGACTTCTCTTTTATTGAAAAAAAGGTTCAGCCCCTGTATTGTGCGGACAATGGACGCCCGGCCATTGATCCAGTCATCCTGTTTAAGATGATTTTTCTCGGCTATTTTTATGGCATTCGCTCCGAACGCCAGTTGGAACGAGAGGTTCAAACCAATTTGGCTTATCGTTGGTTTTTGGGTCTGGGCCTGACCGATAAAGTCCCAGACCATTCGACGATTAGCTGGAACCGGCGAACTCGCTTTAAGGATACGGATATTTTTCAAGAGATCTTTGATGAAATCGTTCTCCAAGCCATTTCACATAAAATGGTGGGCGGACGCGTACTTATCACCGATTCGACTCATGTGAAAGCCAACGCCAACAAGCACCAATATACCAAGCAGGAAGTTCTGCAAAACACCAAGGACTATATTGACGAACTCAATGGAGCCGTCACGGAGGACCGTAAAGCGCATGGAAAAAAGCCCTAAAAGAGCGAGAGGAAGTGAGTGAAACCAAGGAAATTAAAGTGAGCACCACAGATCCAGAGAGCGGCTATATGGTTCGTGACGGAAAGCCAGAAGGGTTCTTTTATCTCGACCACCGGACGGTGGATCTCAAATACAATCTCATTACCGATGTCCACATCACGCCGGGAAATGTCCATGATTCGGTTCCGTATTTATCTCGTTTAGACCGTCAGAGAGAACGTTTTGGTTTTCGAGTAGAAGCTGTAGCGCTGGATTCGGGTTATTTAACGACGCCGATTTGCCGTGGTTTACAAGAACGAAAAATTTTTGCAGTGATTGCACACCGGAGATTTCACCCCAAGCAAGGCCTATTTCCGAAGTGGAAGTTTATTTACGACGCCGAAAACAACACTTATATCTGTCCAGCAGAGCACCGTCTGACATACCGGACGACCGACCGAAAGGGTTACCGACAGTATGCGTCGGACCCGGAGCATTGCAAACAATGTCCTATGCTTGCGCAATGCACTCATTCCCGTAACCACCGAAAGGTGTTGACCCGTCACGTATGGGAGGACAGCAAAGAGTGGGTACGAAACAACCGGCTGAGCCGTGACGGCAAACAGTTGTACCGCAAACGAAAAGAAACGATTGAGCGAAGCTTCGCGGATGCCAAAGAGCTCCATGGGTTTCGCTATTGCCGTTTACGCGGATTGGCTAACGTCAAAGAACAAGCTTTGATGACGGCCGCTGTGCAGAACATGAAGAAGATGGCGATCCATCTGGATCGCCTGGAAAAGTGGGGATCCCCTCTTTATAAACCTTGAGAGTACACTGCAAATAAAAAAGAGAAACCCACCGTCTCAAAGACGTGGGTTTCTCGACAATCTGAGCGCCCTTTCGGGCGCTATTTTTCTTTTACAAAAATAGATAAAGGCCCCTATTCCGGCGTGTTGAAAACGTCCCTGGATTTTATTCCTCAAAAAAGGATTGGAGAAGCAAGCTGCCGCCTCTATTCATTTGAGGTACGATCGCCCATCCGCTATCTATCGATTATTCGCTTAAAACCCGTGCTATCCACGTTGGGGGTACCTCTATTTGGAGGTGGTCTTGGTGTTGAGAAAGGAAAACAATCTCGTATTTTGGAATAATCAGGTATAATGGGGTTTAAAACCAATTAAGAGGAGGATTTAGGGATGAGAAAAACTGTCGTATTTGTACTGGTAACGGCCTTGTTACTGGCTGTCATATGGCCTGCGTCCGTATCGGCAGCAGTGGACGCTGCTACAAAATCGGCGAAAATGCCGCATAGGGTATCCTTGGCGTTGAATTCAAAGTACATACAAATCGACAATAAAAAGGTAGAGCTTGGAAAGAAGAGCCATGATGAATTGCCCGATCTTTTTACTGATGTACTGCTGATTCCGATTAAGCCGCTGGCCGATGGGCTTCAGGGATCCTACAATTTAAATGCAAAGACCAAGAAGGTCCAGTTGTTACTGGATCAAGTCAAATTTGAATTCACTTTGGACAGCAAATCAGCCAAGGTGAACGGCCAAGCGGTGACAATGCCTTATAAGGCTCGCTTGGACAGCGATGTTGTAAGAGTTCCTGCCCAGGTATTTGTAGGTAGACTGAATCATTACGATGTTTTGGTGTTTGATGAGAGAGCCATTGTAATCAGAGAAAAGGGAAAAGTGGATTTTTATGACGAGGCAGGCAAAGGGATCGGTCTGACGGGTCCAAAGGATCTGAAACAGATCGAGGCTCAACTCACCCAGGACTACGATGCGGAGATGGTAGCTGATTTGAAGCAAGAGGCAGCCGAGATTGCGGACAAAATCAGTAGGCCGGGTATGACGGATTATGAAAAAGTATTGGCAGTTAACGAATATCTAGTCAAAAACAAACGGTTTGCGCGCACCGGACAATTCGGCCTGCTGGGCGTTTTCGGTTCCACGGCGGGGGACGGGGAGAGCTTTGCTTATGCCGCCGGCCTGCTGTTAAACGATATGGGAGTTGAGTCTCTCATTCTTACCGGTTATATGAGTATGAAAGATTCGGACATCGATAGACTGGAATTGTTAAACGGCGCTTCCAAGCCCCATGCCTGGAACCTCGTGAAAGTGGACGGTAAATATTATCATTTGGATGCGGCGAGAAATCAGGAAGGCGACCACGACGGGCAAAGCGAGGCAAACAAGTATAATTATTTTCTGCTGAGCGACTCTCAAATGGGGAGAGACCATGTTTGGAGGCAAGGGCTTACCCCGAAAGCAGATGCGGACAGCTTTGATCCGCAGGCGATGCAGGTTCTCAAACAAAAAGGATATCCGATCATTTCGGGTACAATCTCGCTTGGGGACGGCGCTGCAGCCAAAGAAGATATTCTGATTCGTTTGTGGGTAAGGACGCCAAGGGGAAATAATTCTCTGGCACTGGAAAGAATCGTCAAATTGGAAAAAGGGGTACGCAGTAAGACATTTTCTTTGGCGCTGGAAAAGGAATTGGCCGGACAGGAGTTGATCGTCTCCGGGCGGTATGTGGAACGCAGTCCTAATGGAATTTATGAGCTAGCCAATAAATATGCTGATGAAACCACGGGGCAGCCGGATGACTTCAAAATCAGCCTTCGTAATAATCCGGTCCAAATCATCCCCGGAAAAATGATCCTGCCGGAGGGCGTCGAACTGGAGGAGCCGGTTGATTTCTATGGAACGGTCACCTTTTATACTCGCTCCAGCGGAGGAGGATATTCAAATTACGAAGATCGGGATTTGACGCCGCCTTTTTATGGAACGATCTATCCAGGTCAGCGGGAAGCCGATTTTAACGTAAGTGTCCTGCCGCACAGTGGCGAATATTTTTATGAGATCAATTACTACTTCACAGCAACCTCTGCAGGTGACAAAGAAGTTCAGCATCCGTTTGTAATGTTTGGAGGTGTGAATCAGGACGGAAATGTGGTTGCTGAGGATACGATGATTGATGGCGGCCAATATCCGCTCAAAGAAATCAAGATTTCTTTACCGAAGAACCCGGTATTCGTATCGGAAGCTTCAGGCGATCAGGGAGTCGTGGTTGGCGATGCTGTTCTTAACGAAGTGAAGCAGAAGCTTTTGGAAGCTCATCTCGGCAATCATGCGGCCCTGAAAAAAATAAAAACGATTCAGGATGCCAAAACGCTGGAGAAGACCCCTCCGGTGGAAACCGACTCCAACGGATCGATCTATTACAGCGATTCAACCGCGTCGGGAGTGCAGTTATTCCGCTCCTATCGTTTGGATGCAAAGGATAAATCGATCGATTACAGCATCCACCTCAATAACTTGGACATTTCAAAGGATAATTTCATTTCCTTGGTATCCCTGCTGAACGAGACGCTCAAAAACTCGCTTGGTGAGAAGAAAGCCGCGGATATGATGGTGTATACCTATGGAAAAGGCAGCAAGAAGCTGGGGACGG
The DNA here is from genome assembly GCF_051307165.1 of Paenibacillus salivarius. NCBI lineage: Bacteria > Bacillati > Bacillota > Bacilli > Caryophanales > Paenibacillaceae > Paenibacillus > Paenibacillus salivarius. The sequence goes on along the minus strand of NZ_CP195592.1, from coordinate 4,160,319 downwards.
AAAATAAGGCAGAACTCTTCGACGGCATTAAAAAAGCGCAGCAGCAAATTAAGGTGACGTACAAAAAGGACAATGTCGACTATGAAATTCTGTTGATCGGAAATGATAATACAGAAACCGTGTCGTTGTCGATCGCTATAACAATAAAGTGACGGATTTCCGAATTAAACATAGGCCCCGAAAGCGGACGAAGCCATAAGGTTTCGGATCACTTCGGGGCCTATTTCGTATTGCTTGTTTACCGCTCTTAAGCCGTCGCTTCTTCAAACTGGCTGTTGTACAGGTCGGTGTAGAAGCCGCCTTTGGCGAGCAGTTCATGGTGATTTCCGCTCTCAAGGATGTCGCCGTCCTTCATGACGAGTATCAGATCGGCGTTTTTGATCGTGGAGAGCCGGTGCGCGATGACGAAGGAGGTTTTGCCAACCATCAGCCGATCCATCGCTTGCTGAATCAGAATTTCGGTCCGGGTATCGACCGAGCTGGTCGCTTCGTCAAGAATCAGCAGCGGCGCATTTTCGATCATTGCCCGGGCAATGGTGACCAGCTGCTTCTGCCCCTGGGACAGATTGGCGTTGTCATCAAGCATGGTGTCGTAGCCTTTGGGCAATGTTTTGATAAAGTGGTGCAAACCAACCGCTTTGCAGGCTTCTTCAACTTGCCGGTCGGTGACTCCCTGTTTACTGTATATGATGTTTTCTTTGATCGTTCCTTCAAAGAGCCAGGTGTCCTGCAGCACCATGCAGAACAGATCGTGGACGTTCTCGCGGGTCAGCGAGCTGATCGGCACGCCGTCGATCAAGATTTCTCCGCCGTTGACCTCATAGAAACGCATAAGCAGGTTGACTAGGGTTGTTTTTCCCGCTCCCGTCGGTCCGACGATGGCCACCTTTTGGCCGGCTTTTACGTTTACGGAGAAATTTTTAATGATCATTTTATCTTCCACATAGCCAAATTGCACATTTTTGAACTCGACATTGCCTTTCGCGGATTCGAGCTTGACGGTTTTACTCGTTTCATCCGCGAGCTCTTCTTCGCCCAAAAATTCAAATACGCGCTCGCTTGCGGCAGCCGTGGATTGAAGACTGGTCGCGGCTTGAGCAAGCTGTGTAAGCGGCTGGGTGAACAGTCGGATGTAAATCATGAAAGCGACGATGACGCCGAACTCGATTTTTCCGTTCAAAGCAAGCATCGCGCCGACGACGCAGACGACGACAAAACCGAAGTTACCGATAAATCCCATCAATGGCATCATAAGACCTGACATGAATTGGGATTTCCAAGCGGAATTGTACAGCCGGTTATTGATTTCATGGAACTTTTTGACGGCTTCTTTTTCACCGTTGTACACTTTCACGACGCTATGGCCTGCGTAAATTTCTTCGATATGGCCGTTAATTTTCCCGAGTTCCTGCTGCTGTTGAATGAAGTATTTCTGCGAGTGGGAAATAATAAACGTCATCAGCCCAAAGCCGATCAATGTTGCGGCAATACCCGACAGGGCCATAATCCAGTTGGTGTGGAACATCATGATCGCCGCGCCGAAGAACATGGTAATCGAACTCACAAGCATTCCAAGACTCTGGTTCAACGTCTGGCCGATGGTATCCACGTCATTCGTCACCCGGCTAAGGACGTCGCCGTAGCTTGTCGAATCGAAATATTTCAACGGCAGACGGTTGATTTTGCCGGAAATATCGGCACGCAGTTTTTTGGAAACACGTTGCGTTACGGTCGTCATGATGAAGCCCTGCAAATAGTTGAACACCAATCCGAGCCCGTAAAGGATCGCCAGGAACATGGCAATATCCACGACTCCGTCGATATCCACGTTTCCTTGCAAGCCTTTCGTAATCATATTGGTCATGTCGGACAATTTGTCCGGACCGATAATGTTAAAGATGGTTGCGGTAACGGCAAGTACGATAGCTATAATGATGACTGGAAGATAGCTTTTGATGTAGAGGGCGAGTTGCTTAACCGATTTGCCGAAGTTTTTTGCCTTCGGACCTGCCATCGGACCGCCGGGACCTGGACCGGGACCGTGGTGCCGTTTGCTTTGCTTCGCATGATCGCCGATGTTGTATTCTTTTTTAGCCATTTGCAAGTTCCTCCTTCGAAAGCTGGGATTCCGCAATTTCCCGGTAAACCTCGCAGGTATCCAGCAGCTCGTCATGCTTGCCCATGCCGACGATTTGGCCTTCGTCGATGACGATGATTTTATCCGCGTCCTTGATCGTTCCGATCCGCTGAGCCACGATGAGGGAAGTCGTATCCTTCGTCTCTTTCTTCAGCGCGGAGCGGAGAACACGGTCGGTTTTATAGTCAAGGGCGGAGAAAGAGTCGTCGAAAATATAAATTTCAGGCTGACGCGCAATCGCTCTGGCAATCGCAAGACGTTGCTTTTGCCCGCCGGAGATGTTCGTTCCGCCTTGGGCGATCGGTGCGTCGTACGTGCCTTCCATTTTGGACACGAATTCGGAAGCCTGGGCGATTTCAATCGCTTTTCGCATCAGGTCCTCGTCCATTTCGGCTCTCCCGTTTTCGCCGTAGTTCACATTGGATGCCACGGTGCCGCTGAACATGACGGCTTTTTGCGGAACATAGCCGAGCTTGTTATGCAATGCTTCCTGCGTGTACTCCTTGACGTTGATGCCGTCAACCAGTACTTCGCCTTCGGTCACATCGTAAAAACGGGGAATCAGCTTAACCAGCGTGCTTTTTCCGCTGCCCGTGGAGCCGATGAAGGCTACCGTTTCCCCTTTGTGGGCCGTAAAACTGATGTTATGCAGCACGTATTCGGAAGCATCGGGATATTTGAAACTGACGTTTCTGAACTCGATTTCGCCTTGCTCATAGAGCTCCGAATTCGTTACTTTTCCGTCGATAATTTTCGCTTTTGTATTCAGAACTTCGAAAATACGTTTGGCGGCTACGGAAGCCCGCGGCATCATAATGAAAACGATCGACAGCATCATGAACGCCATGATGACCTGCATGGCATAGGACGTGAAAACGACCATGTCGGAGAACAATCCCAACTTCCGTTCCACGCCCGAGGCGTTATTGATGAGGTAAGCACCGATCCAGTAAATGGAGAGGCTGAGCCCCGACATGATAAAGCTCATTCCCGGCATCATGAGCGCCATGACCCGGCCCGCGAACAGGTTGGTGTTCGTCAGCTCCGCGTTGGCCTGTTCAAATTTCTCGCCTTGAAATTTCTCCGCATTGTAGGCGCGGACCACCCGGAGACCGGTCAGATTTTCCCGGGTAACGCGGTTGAGGTTATCTGTAAGGCGTTGGATGATTTTGAATTTCGGAATCGCAAAAATAATGACCACGGCAAGCATCAAAATCAACCCGGCAACGGCGCCGCCGGTTGCGGCCGTCCACTGCCAGCTTTTGCCGGAGATTTTAAAGATCGCCCAAACGGCCAAAATCGGCGCTTTGATTAACGCCTGGAGGCCCATCGCCACAATCAGTTGGATTTGGGTAATGTCGTTGGTGGAACGGGTAATCAGGCTGGCGGTAGAGAAGCCGCCGATCTCTTCCATCGATAAGGACAACGTTTTTTCAAATACGGCTCCCCGCAAGCGCATGGACAACCCCGCGGCAATGACGGCCGCAAAGTAACCCACGATAAAGGCGGAAGCCAAACTTCCCAGCGCGCAGAGCAGCATATAGACTCCGGCCGTCATGATTTCGCTCATTTTGCTGCCGTCGGTCTGCACGAGCCGGGTGATTTCCGACATATAATCCGGCATTTTCAGATCAAGCCAAACCTGGGTGACGATAAAAACCAGGCTCGCCAGCATGAGCAGCCATTCCTGCTTTTTCAAATACTTTAACGTTTTTAGCATGGCGCCTTTTCTCCTGTCTGTTGAATTTACATCTTGGAGTATATCCCTGTTATTTAAACCAAACATCAATCCAACATCAACTCAATATGAACTGGGCATTTTGTTGAAATCGGATGAACAAATATATTAATTTTTCATCTTTTCGCAAGAACATGTACCTAAATTGAACGGGCTCTATATTTGCCGATCTCTTCTTCGATGGTTGTAGGCTTGTCAAAAAAGCCCCTTAAGATCCGAAATTCAACAGCATTCGACATTTCGAAAGAACTATACTTGATAGGTCGATAACAAGAGAAACCTTAAAAATGAGGAGAGGAGGTTCTATTATTAACGGAAGTGTATTTAAAAAGTCAATAATTGTGATAATATGCGGAATGCTAGGAGTAAGTAGCAGCTTTATTTTAGGGAATTTGATTTTCTCCAGCTATAGTTCTGCTAGCTTCTTAGTATATTTAATCGTTTTGCAGCTTATTATTGCGGTGGTATTTTTTATGATATTACGTATTCAATTGAAAAAAACAAATAGTGAGTCTTTTGTATCTTTATGTATCGCTGCTTTCGTTATCTTCCTTTTTCTTGGTCCTGTAATAGTTGATAAAATTGATTATTAACTCAACTTTCGCACCTTGAAAATTAGTGTTAAGCCTTGAAATGACTAGGATTTCTTATTGAAAAATCTCGTTCTTGACAGAAAAACACCTTTCCGTTTGGTAAAATGGAAGTGGATAGTCTTCCCATCCCAAACAGAAAGGTGCGTAACTCTATGGTACAACACAACTTCCTGTCTGAAAAGGGCCAAGAACGAATCTCGACTTTATTTTCCGCTTTGCAAATCGGACAACTGTTGCGCAAAGCCGGCATTTCCAAGTCGTTCGGATTGTCCAGTCTTGCCATCTTTCAGCTGATCTTTACGCTCGTGTTTGAAGGGCGCAATTGGTTTCGTCTTCTGCATAGCGACCGCCGCCAGTCGTTGCCTGGCAAAGATGTAGTCTATCGATTCTTAAACCATCCACGCTTTGCCTGGCGACGATTTTTGCATGCCTTGAGTCTGAAGGTCGTTCAGCATTTTGATTCCTTAACCTCTTCGTCCCGCGTTCGGACGTTCATCATTGATGATTCGGTTCTTCGCAGGGATCGCAGCAAGAAAGCCGAGTTGCTTGCCCGCATCTTCGATCATACGACGGGGAGATATGCTCGCGGCTACAACATGCTCACGCTCGGATGGTCGGATGGCTTCAGCTTTGCGCCCATCGATTTTGTCATGCTCAGCTCGGCCAAGCTGACGAATCGCTTTTGCGAGATGAAGGAACGTCTGTCCAAGCGTACCCAAGGCTACAAACGCCGCATCGAGGCGCTTTCACGCAAACCGGATGCCGTGGCGGCTCTGCTTGATCGAGCGATTCAGGCTGGATTTAGCGCTGACTTTGTCCTGATGGACAGTTGGTTTACCCAAGCGCCTCTGTTGCGTGAACTGATGGCGAAAGGTCTGCATGTCATTGGGATGGTCAAGGCGATGAAACAACGATACCGGTTCGACGGAAAAAGCCTGACGCTCCATGAACTGTATGCCCTGTTGCCAAAGCAGAAAAACAAAGAAATCCTTGGCTCGGTCATCGTTCAAACCGCCTGCGGTTTGCCGATCAAATTGGTCTTTGTGCAAAACCGCCATCGGCGGCGGGATTGGCTGGTTCTGCTCAGCACCGATTTGGCGTTGGAAGAGGCTGAAATCGTTCGCATCTACGGCATGCGTTGGAGCATTGAGACGTTCTTCAAATTTGCCAAATCGTACCTGAAGCTGGGAACGGAGTTTCAAGGTCGTTCGTTTGATATGCTCATCAGCCACACCACGATCGTGTTTACCCGTTATCTCGTAATGGAATGGGAACGCCGTCACAACAACGACGCGCGGTCGTTGGGCGGTCTGTTTTTCCTGTTTTCCGACGAAGTTCGAGACCTGGATCTCAAAACGGCTTTGCAGCATCTGATCGCATTTTTCATGGCGTTCACGGAAGCGAAATCCAAACGGGATCAGTCTGCCGTTGTATGTCAACTCCAGCAATGGATTGCGAGTTTGCCCAATTATATCAAGGCTTTGTTCGGAAAATTAAGCTGCGAAAGTTGAGTTATTAAGTTTCAATTCCGTCTAGAAAGGAACAACAACAAGCTTTAAAAGATGCATCAAACATTATTAGTCAGACTAATCTACCTTACAAAGTAACGAAAATGAAAGTAAAGAGAAAAGGGGACAAATTTAGTTGTGCTCCATTTGAAGTGTGCAGAGAATTGAATATTGATTATTAATTTGAGACATAGGTGTTTTAAGCAAAAGTGTTTGAACGGAATACATAGTCATTGAGTATGGAAAAAAGGAGGGGAAATGGGGGGATTGGTTCCACAAAAACGAACAGATTTATTAACAACTCAGTATCGGTGTGATACTGGGTTTGTTGTATACTGTAAGAAACTTTAAATGGGTTGAGTCATTGTGGGACTGTCGGCGATATTATAAATTTCGTTGATCATATTACTTAAAATTGGACCTTTATAGAGGCAGTTTCATCAATAGGTTTCTTTGGAGCAGGAGGTACGGATATGTTTAAAGTATTGGTTGTTGAAGACGACAAGGAACTCCGGGGGCTCTTTTGCACGGTGCTCGGCAAGAACGGATATCAGGCCATCGGCGTGGAAGACGGTGCGGCCGCTCTGGAAATTCTCGATAAAGAGTACATTGATCTCATGATTTCCGACATCATGATGCCGAATATGGACGGGTATACATTAACCAAGACGCTAAGGGAATCGAATTTTCATCTGCCGGTCCTGATGATTACGGCCAAAGACAGCTTTGCCGACAAGCAGGAAGGGTTTTTAGCGGGAGCGGACGATTATATGGTCAAACCGATCGACGTGAATGAGATGGTGTTGCGGGTCGGAGCCTTGTTGCGTCGGGCGCAAATCATAAACGAACGGAAGCTGAAGGTCGGGGATACCGTGCTGGAATATGACTCGCTGACCGTTCAAACGGGGGAGAAGCAGACGGTTTTGCCGCAGAAGGAATTTTATTTGCTGTACAAACTGATCGCCTCGCCCAACCATATTTTTACCCGCCAGCAGCTGATGAACGAAATTTGGGGCATGGATTCGGAGACGGAAGCCCGGACGGTTGACGTACATATCGGGCGGCTTCGCGACCGCTTCAGGGACAATCACGATTTTGAAATCGTGACGATTCGGGGACTCGGCTACAAGGCGGTCAAGAAGGCATGAGAAAAAGAGCGCCGCTTAGACTGATCGCCGTTTTTTCCCTGATCGTATTTATTATCATCAGCGTATCCATGCTGGTCATCAGTACCACGGCCGGACTGTTAACCCATACCGGGGTGATCGTGGAACCGAATATGGCGCTCTTTTCAGCCACGTTGGGGATTTTGAGCATCATATTCAGCACATGTATCGCCCTGCTTGTCGGTAGAAAAGTACTGGCACCGATCAACATGATCAATGAAGCGACCAAAGAGGTGGCGAAGGGGAATTTTAACGTCAGGCTGCCGGAGGATCCGCGCGCAAAGGAAATCCGGGAAATGGCGCACAATTTCAATGTCATGACCCAGGAGCTGGCGAATATGGAGACGTTCCGGAGCGATTTTGTCAGCAATGTGTCGCACGAGTTCAAAACCCCGATTTCCGCCATCGAAGGCTATGCGACGCTGCTGCAAAACAATTCGTTAAGCGAGCCGGAGCGGCAGGAATACATCGGCAAAATCCTGGTCAATGCCCGCCGGTTATCCTCGATGTCCGGGAATATTTTAAAGTTGTCGCGGCTGGAAAACCAGGAGATCACGCCGACAAGAAAGAGCTATTCGCTTGACGAGCAGCTCAGGGAGGTTATTTTGCTCTATGCAACGCAGTGGAGCGAAAAAAATATCGATCTCGATGTCGATTTGGAACAGGTTTCGTTTTACGGAAGCGCGGAGCTGCTCGACCAGGTGTGGCAAAATATTTTCGGCAATGCGGTCAAATTCGCTCCAAATGGGGGGAAGATCCGCGTTATTCTCAGGCAGGACGACGGCTTTGTGTCCGTCTCGATCTCCGATAACGGCATCGGCATGACGGAAGAGGTCAAAAACCGGGTGTTCGAAAAGTTCTATCAAGGCGATCATTCCCATTCGTCCGAAGGCAACGGCCTTGGATTGACCCTGGCCAAGCGGATCGTGGACCTGTGCGGCGGTTCGATCTCGATATCCAGCAAAGTCGGGAAAGGGACGACCTTTACCGTGAAGCTGCCGAAGGAGAAGTTTTAACTGGCGTGGCGTGGCGGACCGTTAAGGAAGGTTGCTTATGGTCGATGTAATAGCCGGTATATTTTCCCTCGATGAAACTAACAGAGGAAGGGAGCATGGAGCACAACAGAGACACAGGGAGTCAGGCAAACCTTCAGGTATTGCGGACCTTTGCGTTGGGGAGCACGGGGAGACCGGAGAAAACACAGCTCTGCGAACCATTCTCCGAGCTCTCCGTCCCCCCGTTGGCAAATGTTCCGCAAAAGTGTGATTTCGCCGAGCCCTCCGTGTCCCCATTGTGGAGAAATCACAGCCCGGCAACAGCGTAAAGGAACACAGCGCCCTTATTTATCTCGTTCGCCCCTTTTCCAACTCTTAACGGAACTGAGCGCCTTTATTGGGCCGTTTTCGGGGGAAATCCCCTGAGTGAGGGCAAATAACGGCGCTCAGTTCCGTAAGAAGCGGAAAAGTCGTCGTTTTCGTAGGAATAACGGCGGTAGGTTCCGTTAGCGGGATGAGGTCCGAGCTTAGAACCTTGAATTTAGCGACAACGCGCCCGAACCCATGGCGAAGCGGAGTACGAGAGTTCAGCGAAAACCCAGTTAGTCGAAAACCCAGTTCATCGAAAACCCAGTTCATCGAAAACCCAGTTCATCGAAAACCCAATCTAGCGGAATATTTGCCAACGGGGGGACGGAGAGCCCGGCTAAAACACAGCCTAGCGAAGACATTGCGTAACGGAACACAGCGCCCTTATTCTACACATTCCGCCCCTTTTCCAACTCTTAACGGAACTGAGAGCCTTTATTGGGCTATTTTCGGAGGAAATCTCCCTATTTGAGAGCAAATAACGGCGCTCAGTTCCGTAAGAAGCGGAAAATCGTCGTTTTCGTAGGAATAGCGGCGGCAGGTTCCGTTAGCGGGTTTGGGCCCGTCCGAACAATAGAATGTTTGAATTAGCGACAACGCGCCCGAACCCATGGCGAAACCGAGTGCGGAGAGCCCACCGAAAACCCAGTTCATCGAAAACCCAATCTAGCGGAACATTTGCCAACGGGGGGACGGAGAGCCCGGCTAAAACACAGCCTAGCGAAAACATTGCGTAAAGGAACACAGCGCCCTTATTCTACCCATTCCGCCCCTTTTCCAACTCTTAACGGAACTGAGCGCCTTTATTGGACCATTTTCGGAGGAAATCCCTTGTTTGAGGTCAAATAACGGCGCTCAGTTCCGTAAGGAGCGGAAAATCGTCGTTTTCAAAGGAATAAGGGCGGTAGGTTCCGTTAGCGTTAGCTGGTTTAGTCAGCCCGGGCATATAGCGATTGGGTTAGCGACAAAGCGCTCGAACCCATCGCATCGAACGGAACCGGACTGGACGCTAGTCCCCGATCTTTTGCCCGATCCAGGCTTCATAAATCTTAACGACGGAGGAAAGGTCCTCGTCGCCGAAGCCTTCCGTTTGCCCGGCCTGGAACAGGCTCTTCGCCAAATTCAGCATCGGGGTAGGAATGCTCGCGCCGTCCGTCAGCGAGGAAGCGAGCTTCAGATCTTTCAGCATCAGGGCAAGCGAGAACTGGTTGGTGAAATCATGCTCGATAATTTTGCGTCCTTTCAGTTCCGCCGCCTTGCTGCCCGCCGAGCCGAGCTGGACAAGCTCGAGGAAGCGGTCCGCCGGCAATCCCGACTTCGAGGCGATCGCGAAGCCTTCGGCCAGGGCCAGGTTGTTGATGCCGACGATGGTGTTGTGAGCGAGCTTGGCCACCGCCCCGGCGCCGTTCTCGCCCATGTGCAGCACTTTTTTGCCGAGACAATCGAAAATGTCCATCTGCCCGGCAAGCACATCGGCATCGCCTCCGACCATAAAGACGAGCGTTCCGTCGATGGCGGCCGGAGAGCTGCCGGTTACGGGCGCGTCCAGGAAGGAGCAATCTTTCTCGCCGACGAGAGAAGCCAGCTTTTTCTCCAATGAGGGAGAAATCGTGCTGCAATCGATCACCGTTTTACCTGGGGCCAGGCCTGCTAGCACACCGTCCGCGCCTTCATAAACGGCCGCGATGGAGGCATCGTCGCTGACCATCGTGATGACGGTGTCGGCTTCGATAGCCGCTTCGCGGGGCGAAGAAGCAGCCCGGGCGCCCTGGCTTACCAGCGGTTCGCATTTTTCAGCGGTACGGTTATATACAGTCACTTCAAAGCCTTGTTTCAATAAATTCACGGCCATGGGAGCACCCATCGTTCCGAGTCCGATAAATCCGATTTTTTTCAAGGGGAATCACCTTCCGAAAAAGTATTAAACAGCTTAAACAATTTTACCACGTAGGCTTGAAACCTGTATATTGTACCCTTGTTTTCGGTGATAAATTAAAGTATCCTAGTTACAAGTTGATACAATGGTAGTCCTAGTGGATAGGCAGTGAGTAAATAAATAGATGGAGGTATTGTTTAACATGTCTAAGAAAGTAACATTCGACTACAGCAAGGCGTTGCAATTTGTCGGACAACACGAAGTGGATAATCTGGCAGCGCAAGTTCGCGCAGCTCATGATCAATTACATAACGGGACAGGCGCCGGCTCCGATTTCCTGGGTTGGATCGATCTCCCTACTGCATATGATAAAGAAGAGTTCGCCCGCATCCAGAAAGCGGCCGCCAAAATTCAAAGCGATTCCGACGTGCTTATCGTTATCGGGATCGGCGGTTCCTATTTGGGAGCACGCGCGGCGATCGAGTCTCTTTCCCATTCGTTTTATAACTATTTGCCGAAGGATAAGCGCAAAACTCCGGAAATTTATTTTGCGGGCAACAACATTAGCTCCACTTATGTGAACCATTTGCTCGATCTGATCGAAGGCAAAGATTTTTCGGTGAACGTCATTTCCAAATCCGGCACGACGACCGAGCCGGCCATCGCTTTCCGTATTTTCCGGGCGGCGCTCGAACAAAAATACGGCAAGGAAGAAGCGCGTAAACGGATTTACGCGACTACCGACCGCGAGAAGGGCGCGCTCAAGAAGCTTGCGAACGAGGAAGGCTACGAAACGTTCGTCATTCCGGACGACGTGGGCGGCCGTTATTCCGTACTGACCGCCGTTGGTCTTCTGCCGATCGCGACTGCCGGCATCAGCATTGATGACATGATGCAGGGTGCGGCTGACGCGGCTAAGGAATTCAGCAACCCGAACTTGGCCGAGAACGCGGCTTACCAATATGCGGCTGTCCGTAACGCGCTATACCGCAAGGGGAAAGTGACGGAAATTCTCGTCAATTATGAACCTTCCCTGCACTACGTGTCCGAGTGGTGGAAACAGCTCTTCGGCGAAAGCGAAGGCAAGGATTACAAAGGGATTTATCCGGCTTCGGTCGACTTTTCGACGGATCTCCACTCCATGGGACAATTCATCCAGGAAGGGAACCGTAATATTTTCGAAACCGTTATTCAAGTTACCGAAGTCCCTAGCCATATTACGATCGAATCCGATCCGACGGATCTGGACGGCCTGAATTTCTTGGCTGGCAAAACTTTGGATTTCGTCAACAAGAAAGCTTTCCAAGGCACATTGCTTGCGCACACCGACGGTCAGGTTCCGAATTTGGTGGTCAACGTTCCGGATTTGACGCCGTATTCCTTCGGATATCTTGTTTATTTCTTTGAAAAAGCCTGCGGCATCAGCGGTTACCTGTTAGGCGTCAATCCGTTCGATCAACCGGGCGTCGAAGCGTACAAGAAGAACATGTTCGCTCTGCTTGGCAAACCGGGTTACGAGAAGGAAAAAGCAGAATTGGAAGCAAGACTTTCCGAATAATTACATTCGTTGCAAACGGCAGAATAAGGCCGCCAGGAAGCAGTTCACCGGGAAAACCGGATGGGCTGCTTCTTGGCACATTCATAAGGATGGAGTCATATGCTAGAACGATACAGAACGGTTCGCAGAGCCGGAGAAAAGGAAATCGTAATCAAGAAGTCGAGATTTATAGGGCATGTAATGCCTGTGGAAAGTGAAGAAGAGGCGATCAGCTTCATCGAAGAGATCAAGAAGCGGCATTGGAACGCGACCCACAACTGTTCAGCCTATATGATCGGCGAGAGGGACGAAATACAGAAGCAATCCGATGACGGGGAGCCGAGCGGAACGGCCGGCAAACCGATTTTGGAAGTGATCCGAAACCAGGGCCTCAAAAATATAGCTATCGTAGTGACCAGATATTTCGGAGGCATCATGCTTGGGGCAGGCGGTCTGATCCGTGCCTATACGGACGGGGCCGTCGCAGCGATCGAAGCGGGGGAAGCCATCACCCGTGTTCTACACCGCGAAGTATTCGTAGAGCTCGATTACACTTGGCTGGGTAAAGTGGAAAACGAACTCAGAAACCGCGGCGTTCGAACAGGGGAGACCGCGTTTGCCGACAAGGTTACATTGCTGTGTCTGCCGCTTGACGGGGAAGCGGAAGCTTTCTTGAACTGGATGACCGATTTGACCCAAGGGCAGGCGGTAATGACGGAAGGTGACAAGGTTTACTTTATTGAAGGGGAATAAAGCCTATGGCAAGAAGAGCAGTGGAGCAGGAGTTGTCGAGGGAAAGAATAATGGATGCCGCCAGACATTTGTTCATCACGAAAGGGTACCGCGGGATATCCATGAGAAGTATCGGACAGCATTTGGGGTATAGCCACGGTTCGCTGTACTATCATTTCAAGGAAAAAGCGGAATTGTTCTACGCGATCGTCGTGCAGGATTTCAATCATTTGGCCCGGCTGTGCGAACAGGTTACCAAACGTCCACCGTCCGATGGTTTAACCAAGGCGGAACAATTGATGCTTGAATTCATTAAGTTCGGTTTGGAGCATCCGCACCAATACGAGATCATGTTCATGCTTAGGGATGAGGAGATCTTGGCATACTGCAGGTCAGAGCAGGCAAAATGCTTTGATATGTTCGACAAGATTATTCGCGGGTTTTTAAAAGAGGAAAGACATCCGCTGGAGAATAATCCGTCTCTGCCGCTCAGCATGTTTTTAGGAATACACGGATTTATTTCCTTCTATATTCAGGATCGTCTGACCTTCGAGGAAATCATGCCCGCTGCCGTCGCCCACGTTAAAATGTTAAGTCAAAGCAGTCTCCGCATAACGTCATAAGGCGTTTTTGTTTTCCAACCGCGCTTTATCCTTTCACACTATCATAGCAGTACTACGTTACTATAATAATGTAATAAACTATCTTTATTTTGCGAAGGGCGCGGTTCTCTGGAGAGATTCGCGTCTTTTTGTTAATTTCTTCAACAACGTTTATTGACGTTGGCGTACGGGTTTGATAAAGTGTTTTTATAGATAAAACCAAGTAATTATATAAGAATAAGATATTTTGTCCATCTTCATATATCGAAAAGAGGAAAGGCGGGGCTCCCTATGCATGTGGAAGTACGGAACTTGGATAAGCATTTCGGCAGTTTTCATGCCGTGAAGGATGTCAGCTTTGGAATCGAAAAAGGACAGCTGATCGGGCTTCTGGGACCGAGCGGCGGCGGGAAGACGTCGATTCTCCGCATGCTGGCCGGATTGGAGCAGCCGGATTCCGGCGAGATTTTGTTCCACGGTGAGAAGGTCAACAACCTTGCCCCGCAGGATCGGGGGATCGGTTTTGTATTTCAGAGCTACGCCTTGTTTAAACATATGACGGTGTTTGACAATATTGCCTTCGGTTTGCAAGTCAAAAAGGTGTCGAAGAGCCGCATTCAAGAGCGGGTTATGGAACTGGTGGAATTGACCGGATTGAAAGGGTTTGAAAAGCGTTACCCTCACCAGCTGTCCGGAGGGCAGCGTCAAAGGGTCGCATTTGCAAGAGCATTGGCTCCGGAGCCGCAGCTTCTGCTGCTTGACGAGCCTTTTGCGGCGATCGACGCGAAGATCCGGCAGGAGCTCCGTTCCTGGCTGAGGGAGTTGATCGAACGGGTCGGCATTACTTCGATTTTCGTCACCCATGACCAGGACGAAGCCATCGAAGTGGCGGACGAAATCATGATCATCAACCAAGGCCGTTTGGAGCAAAAAGGCTCCCCATGGGACATTTACAAAGAACCGCTTACGCCGTTTGTCGCTTCGTTTATCGGACAGTCTACGCTCGTTCCTCAAGCGGGCGACCTGAAAGGCTTTGAGGATGAGGCCGGCAGGGACGGCAAAACCCAAGCCTTGATCAGACCGGAATATATCGAGGTCGGAACCGATCATGAGTTTACGCTATTGTCGGCGACCGAGCCCGGGGTCGTGAAACACCTGCATTTCCGGGGCAGCGAATGGCTGGTGGAGGTGGAGGTTGCGGGGCATACTTTGACGACGTTCCGTTCTTTGGAAAAAGAAACGCTAAAGGCCGGTCAGCAAGTCCGCGTCCTGGTTCACCGCGCTTATTTATTCAATGAGGAGAAAAGTTGGATCGTCGAAAATCCGCTGAAGGGCGGACCGATTACGGTGATGATTTAACACGCGAATGGGAAAAAACGCTTCTGTCTGAGGGCAGGGCGTTTTTTTTGTGCGATGGTTGAGTGTCGAGTATAAAAGAGCATCCCACTTTGGAGATCATGAGACCAGAATAGGCTCGTTTGGGCCGAATGTGTATGAAATACCGACCATAAAGGGCGCGACTGGGCCGAAAAGACGGGGATGTGTACGAAAAACCGACCAGAATGGGCTCGATCCGGCCGAAAAGACGGGAATGTGTATGAAAAACCGACCAGAATGGGCTCGATCCGGCCGAAAAGACGGGAATGTGTATGAAAAACCGACCAGAATGAGCGCGATCAGACGAGTGCTGCCAAGCCAGCCTATCTTGGGGTGTTGGTCAGATCATGTATCATGCCAGGGGATTTGGTATAATGGCTGAAAAGCGCAGTAGAGGAGGCCGGGAGGAGATGATTCGATATCCGGTGTTGAAAGAGGGCGCGACGATTGGGGTGACCGCTCCTTCGTCCGGCGTGGAAGCGGAGCTGCATGACCTGGTCCGCAGAGCTGAGCGCCGACTTGCCGGCGAAGGTTTTCGCACGATGATCGGGGATACGGTTTGGCACAACGAAAAGACGCGCTCGGCTTCGGCCGAGATCCGGGCCAAGGAATTAAACCGGATGATGCTTGACGGGGGAATAGACCTTTTGATTCCACCGTGGGGCGGCGAGCTGTTGATCGAAGTTTTGGAACATCTGGATATTGGTTCTTTTCCTCCAAAGTGGATTCTCGGGTATTCGGACGTAAGCGTGCTTTTGCTGGCGATCACGTTAACAACAGGGATAGCGACGGCCCATGGAACCAATCTCATCGATTTGAGAGGGGAGTATTCGGACGATACAACGGCCATGTGGAAGACCGTGCTGTCAACGCCAGCGGGAGGTTCGGTCCAGCAGCATTCCTCGGCTTACTATCAAAAGGCGTGGGATCACGATCATCCGGCGCCTTGCGTATTTCATTTGACCGAACCTACGAGGTGGGAAATCATCGGATCGGATAAAGTCGACGTTAAAGGCAGACTGCTCGGAGGGTGCATTGACGTGATCCGTCACTTGATCGGGACGCCTTTCGGCGACCTGGCACGGTTTAGGGAAGTACATATCGGGGAGGAACCGGTAATCTGGTATTTTGAAAACTGTGAAATGGGGACGACGGATCTCCGCCGGACATTGATGCAAATGAGACTCTCAGGCTGGTTTGAAAAATGCCCAGCGATTCTGTTCGGCCGCAGTCCGGCCAATCATTCCGTCGGAGGTTACGAGGTTGAAGATGTGTATCGCGACCTGTTCCGGGAGCTTCACGTGCCGATTGTGCATGATATTGATTGCGGACATGTGCCTCCACAAATGACTTTCATTAATGGAGCCTATGCCGAGGTAAAAGTCGAGAATGGTCAGGGAAGCGTTCGGCAAACCTTTCTGCCGTAGGGAAAAAAACGAAGGGTGCATGAAAATGCCCCTTCGTTTTTCTTTATAAAATGCTTATGCTCTGGAACGGATCTCCTGGCGCATGAACAAGGCGTAGGAAATGCCGAAGCAAAGCATCGTCGCGGCGATGAGCCCGGTGAGTTGAGGCCAGACGAGAATGATGCTCTGTCCGAGCGACAGCGGGCTTGAAATGGCGCCAATCAACTGGTCCATGGTCAGCGGGCCGAGGGAACGAATGCCGGGAGACAGCATCGTCGTGATCGTCTCCGAGAATAGCTCGGTCGGCGACAGCCGATTCAGCGTCAAAATGAAATTCATTTGACGCAGCTGGGCGGCGGGGTCCATCCGCTGCTCCGATACGGCGGTGGCGCTGTCGATCAGGCCGATGATCATCCCGTAAAAAATCGTGAAGAACAGCCATACCGCAATGGATGACAACGCCGAGGTGGCTGCTTGGCGGAAGCGGATGGAAAACAAGATGGAAAGGTTCAGCCAAAAACCGATGTAGACGACGGCAATGATCAGGAAAAGGACGATCCGGCAAAACTCCTCCGGAGTCGGCGGATAACCGATCGTAAACAGGCTGAGTCCCATGACCAGAAAGCCCAGGGAGAATACGACGACGGCGATCAGAAACAGGGAAGATGCGAATTTGGCGATAATAAAGTCGTCCCGGTAAATCGGTTGCGACAGCAGTCGCCCTAACGTTCCTTTGTTGCGTTCGGAGTTGACGGCGTCGAAGCCGAGCGCGATGCCAAGCAGCGGTCCGAGCCAGGATAAAAACGTGGCGAACGAAGGCACGGACAGGCTTGGGCTCGTTAACGTGAACATGCGGAGAAACAGGAAGTTATCCCCGCTAGAGTTTTGTTCCAGAGATCCGTCACGGATCGCCGTGACGGCCGAATAGATCGAACCGATGCAGGCCAGGACGATGATGCCGATCAGGATGCCGAACCGCCAGCTCCGGATATGGTCTCCGATCTCTTTTTGAACCATGACCCGGAACGAGCCGGAGGAACTGCGTTCCCGGGACCATTCGGGAAAGGATATGCTTTTTTTCACCAAGCCGGTTATTCTTGTCTGAAGCTGCTGCCAATAGGTCGACGTCATCGCTCTCCCTCCCTTTCAAAATAGCGATGGTAGATGTCATCCAATCCGTATTCCTTGCGCCGTAGATAGGTAAGCTCCGCACCCGCTCCGATGACGGCTTGGGCGATTTGCGGGGTTAGATCCCGGTCGCATACCACCGTAAAGTGATTGGGAGCGGACTGCGCGTTCTCCTCCCCCTCATGTTTGCGGATTTCCTTCACGCCTTCCAGTTCTGAAATAAGACCTGTCAGTTCGCCGGGCCATTTTGCTGCCCCGACCTCGATATATATCAATCCTTCCTTATCCAACTCCTTCGACAATGTCTTGATATCTCCGGCCGCGATCAAATTGCCCTGAACGAACAGTCCGACCCGGTCGCAAATTTGCTGAACCTGATGCAGGTGATGGGAAGAGAGCAGAACGGTGAGCCCTTCATCCCTGCTTAGGGAAGAGATCATCTTCAGCAGCTCGCGAACCCCTTCGGGGTCGATCCCCAGCGTCGGTTCATCGAGAATGATGACCTCGGGATTTTTAATTAACACATCGGCCAGGCCGAGGCGCTGCCGCATCCCCCGGGAAAAGGCGCCGACTTTTTTTAAAGCGCTCCCGGAAAGTCCCGTTTTCTCCAGCAGGGAAAAAGCGCGTTCTTTGGATTCTTCCCTGGAAAAGCCGTTCAGCCTTGCGGTATAAATCAAATTGTCCAAGGCGCTCCGGTCTTCGTAGAAGCCGACGTCGTCGGGAAGATAACCGACCTTCCGCTTGACTTTAAGCGCCTGGCGGACAGGATCATATCCGCAAATTCTCGCATGGCCGGAGGTAGGTTCGGTAAGGCCCAGCATCATCAGGATCGTCGTCGTTTTTCCCGCGCCGTTAGGTCCGAGCAGACCGAAGATTTCGCCTTTGGAAATCGTGAGATTCAGCCGGTTAACCGCGGTTTGTTCTCCGTATTTTTTGGTCAGGTCCGTCAGTTCGATAATACTCATGGCTTATCTTCTCCCGAATTTCCGGAACAGGTAGTAAATTCCCGCCAATACGGCGAGGATGATCAATATTCCGATCCAACCCCATAATACGGACGATTTGACGGTCATGCGCAAATCCGCCGACGCGCTTTTACCCGATCCCGAAGCCGTTACGCTGACGACGTAATCTCCCGCAAGCGCTTTGCTGCTGGATTTGATGATCGCCTGCACCTGCTTGCTCTCGCCGGGAGCTATGGACGTGACGGATGAAGGTTCGAAGGATACCTCCCACCCGGAAGGAGCATTGGACGAAAAAGACAGGTCCTGCAGTTCGGCGGAGCCGGTATTGCTGACGACAAAATCCAGTCTGCGCTCTCCGCCCGCCTTGATGTCCGAGCTGAGCACTTCGTTTTTGGTCGTAAACAGCATGTCATAGGTTCCGGTGATGACGGCTTCGAGCTCGGCGTTCACCGTCGTTTCCCCGGCGGAAGCGGAAATCGGAATTTTATAGGAAGCTGCCTGGATTTGTTCCGGCGGCTTGGCTTCGATCGTGATCGATTTTTCGGCGTTCGGTTCCACCTCGACAGAGGTCACGCTGTTGCCGTCCGTTTTAAATCTAACGTCCCAACCGGCCTCGGCTTGCGCGCTCAAAGCATAGGTTTGCTTTTTCGTGGTCCGGTTCCGCAACACGGCGCTGTACGTAAAGGTGGAGTCCGAATGTCCCTCCATATTGGCCTGGTCGAGCGTTAACTCGGTTTTGAATGTGCCTTGCTCCGACACATGGACGATGAGCGGGAGCGTTGCTCCATCGGCCTTGACATTAAAGGCATAGCGGCCCTTGTCGATTTGCAGCGGGACTTCAAGCTGGAGATTGAAGGTTTGGGTTTCGCCGGGTTTTACGGCAAGCCGGGAAATCTCGCGGCCGCCGGCAGACAGACTGTACTTCCAGTCGGTCGCTTTCGTATCCAGGGATAGGGTTGCGGAGCCCGACTGGGAACCGTGGTTGATTAAATCGATCGAGTAGGATACCGATTCGCCCGGTGCAGCCGACCACTCCAGATAAGGGGTGTAGAGCTCCAGCGAACCGGCGGCTTTGGCTTTGTGCGGCGCGGAAAACGTGCCGAACGAGAGCGCCGTGAACAGGGCAAGCAGCAGTAATGCCGCTTTTCGGTAAGTGTGAAGCATGTTTGATGTTCCTCCTTGCGTCAATAAATTCGTTGGCGCCGGCGAGCGTGGTCTCTCTCCGTCGTCATAAGAGGTACGCACGAAAACTTCATTTGGATTTATGAGCCCGAAAAATTTTTGCGGGGTTTTCAAATGCCGATATTTTTGATAAAACGGGGGTAATGAGGGAGGAGTTCAATTCGGGAGGGAAGGAGTCATGGACCCGCAAAACGAAGCGATGACACTTTTGCTGCGGGAGATGTGCGACGGTTCGGTCAGGGCGTTCGACGAGTTTTACGGCTCGTATTCGCCGTTTATTCTGCAGGTTGCGATTCGGCTCGTCGGAGACAAAATGGAGGCGGAAGACATATGCCACGAAGTGTTTCTGGAGGTGCTGCGGCGGGGGAAGGACTACGATCCGGCTCGCGGTTCCATCCGGGCATGGCTGGCGGTCATCACGCGAAGCCGCAGTCTGGACCGGCTCCGCCGCAAACAGCGGATGCTGCCGATGGAAGATTGCCGTCTCTTTGAGACGGGCTCGTCGGGAGAAGAGCAGGTCATTTCCCGCATAGAGCGGGAAGCGCTGCGAGCCGCCGTCAATGAGCTGCCGGAGGCACAGCGCAAGGCGATAACGGGATCCTATTACACGCTTCGCACCCAGCGCGAAATGTCTGAAGCCTGGAATGTCCCGATCGGTACGGTAAAATCCTGGGTACGCTATGGGCTGTCCAATTTACGCAAGCAGATGGAAAAGCAAGGCTGGGGCCATCCCGTGGAAGGAGGTGAAGAGGATGGGCAAATCCGATTATAGAGGCGATTTGCAGGGAGCGGGTGAATCCGACTACTGCGCAAGATCTTATACGGAAGAAAAATGGGTGGACTGGCTTCTGGGTGCGGTCCCGGAACCGCAGCGCGCGGACATGGCGGTACATCTGGCCGAATGTCCTTGCTGCCGCCGCGTGCGTAACGATTGGGAAGGCATCTTGGGGATAGGGGCGGATCCGGAAGAAAGTGCCGATACGTTTCCGCCGTCATCCTCTTCTTATGCCGCCGAACGGGAATCCTCCGCAGTGAACGCGGCGCCCTCGGATAGAGTCCGCCGCAGGCTGCGTCGCCGGGTAAGGCTGACCGGCTTGTTCCGTTCCGTGCAGGAGTCTTTTGCCGGAAGAGCCAAAATTGGAGCCGTGCTAGCTTGTGTTTTCCTGCTTCTAGCCGGGGTAGGGATATTCGTCCAAAAGGACAACCGGGACGATCCATGGAGCCGATATGTGCAGCGCTACGAGCCCGAAGCGCTTTCCGTTATGATGAGTCCCGAAAGCATCGCGTTTCCGCTCGATGAAGGAAGGATGGAACCGGGTTCGGGTATGGTATGGTACAACGAGGATTCTCGGGAAATGCTGATGCTGGTCGGCGGTCTCATCCCGCGGGAGGACCAGGTGGTACAGGTTTGGGCCGTGAAGGAAGGAGACAGGGACAGCCTCGGACTTTTGCAGTATCATGCATATCGGGCCCATTTGTACGTAAAGGACAAGGATGCGCTTCCGCTTCAAGAGGCCGATAACCTTGTGCTCACGATCGAGCCGAAAAACGGGAACCCGATTGCCGGACCGTGGCTGGATACGATATCGGTGGATTTGTCCGGACGGCTGGAGTAGCAGACGATATCATCAGACAGAGAGGATGTGCCGCGTATGGATCGGCTGGTTTTTCTGGGAACGGGAGACGCCATGGGCGTTCCGAGAGTGTATTGCGATTGCGCCGTGTGCGACGAAGCGAGAAGAAGCGGCGTGAATCGGCGTTACCGTTCGTTTGTTTGGGTCGATGGCTGGGAAGGGGAGTTTTTAATCGACTGCGGACCCGACTGGCGCGGCGGCATGGAGCGTTTGGGAAAGAGGTTCGTGGACCGGATTCTGGTGACGCATGCCCACTTCGACCATATCGCCGGTTTGCCGGAATGGGCGGATGCTTGCAGATGGCTGGAAAGGAAGGGGCAAATTTATGCTCCCCGGGAAGTGCTGGATACGATCGCCTCGCAGTATCCTTGGCTGGAGCGGAATCTTGACTTCCAAGCCGTCGACGATGGCGTGAACCTGGTAGGTTGGAACGTCCGGGGGTGGAAGGTAAATCACGGCAAAAACGGTTATTCCTACGCCTACCGGTTGGAGAAGTCCGGCCGGGCCTGGGCCTATTGCCCGGATGCGATCGACTTGCCGCGAGAGCAGCGCCTGCCGCTGGAGGGGCTGGAGCTGCTTGTGCTGGGAACGAGCTTTTATCATGAACAGGCTGAATTTTCAACCCGTTCCGTATATGACGTCAGGGAGGCGCTCGAGCTGCTGCGGGAGGCGAAGCCCGGACGGACATTCTTTACGCATATGTCCCATGATATCGATCTAAAGCGCGATTACGGGCTCCCGGAAGGAGTGGAATTCGCGAGGACGGAGCGGGTCATCCCGCTTTGGTAATAAAAATGAAAGACCGCTTACCGCATTTCATTGACGGGAGGCGGTCTTTTTGTTGCCCCAAAAAGCGGTAAATTTTGATAATGTCAAAACTATTTTGATTATATAAAAATCACTCTTGCTTTTTCGAAAGAAATCCATATAATTAAAACATACTTAAACCATAGGATTAATTAATTATTGAGGGGGAGCATCATGAAAAAGTCATTATCGCTGGTTTTAATATCCGGTCTCTTAGTCGGTCTGTTGGGAGGGTGCGCCTCGGGCAGCGGTTCGAAAGCCGATAGCGATACGATCCGCATCGGGCTGGCCGCTCCGATCTCGGGAACGCAAGCCCAGTATGGACAAGCATTCAAGAACGGGGCGGAGCTGGCGGCCGCTCAGGTTAACGAAGCGGGAGGCATCGACGGCAAAAAGGTGGAAATCGTCGTTCAGGACGATAAAGGGGATTCCAACGAAGCCGTCAATGTCGCGAACAAATTCGTTTCGGACAAGAGCATTCTTGCGGTAGTCGGACATTTCAACAGCTCGGCTACGCTGGCAACCGCCCCGGTATACAACAAAAACAAAATCGTCGAGATTTCGCCTTCCTCCAGCGCTCCGGGCGTTACGGACGCCGGCGAATACACGTTCCGCGTCATCACCACGGATGCCTTTCAGGCGGATTATCTCGCAAACTGGACCAAAGAACTCGGCTATGGAAAGGTAGCGCTCATTTACGAGCAATCGGACTTTGGTCTCGGCTTGCTGGACGTTTACAAAAAGTCGGCCCCGGCAAACAACGTCGATATCGTAGCGGCCGAAGCCTACAATCCGGGAGACAAGGATTTCAGCACGGTGCTTACCAAAATCAAGGAAAAACAACCGGAAGCGATCTTTATCGGCGGCTTTTACAATGAGGCGGCGCTGATCGCCCAACAGGCGAAAAAGCTGAATTTGAACGTTGATTTCATCGGCGTGGACAGCCTTTATTCCGAAGCGCTGCTTGAATTGGGCAAAGATTCCGTGGAAGGCTTCAAGCTGATCGGTTTCTTCTTCCCGGGCGGGGAAAATGCGGAAGCGACGAAATTCGCCGAACAATATCAGGCGGCCTATAACAGCAAACCGGATACCTACGCCGCATACTCCTACGTCGCAACATCGGTGGTCCTTGAAGCGATCAAGGAAAAAGGAGCGGACCGGGAAAGCATCAAGACTTATCTGGAAACATTGAAAGATTACAAAGGGGCTACGGGCGTTCTCAGCTTCGACGAAAACGGCGATGTCATCACGACGCCTTCCCGTTTGACGATCCATGACGGAAAATTCGAACTTTACAAATAAACAGCATGCGTTGAAAGGGTTGTTACTATGTTCCTTCAGCAGTTGACGAACGGGTTGACGATCGGGGTGATCTACGCCTTGATCGCACTCGGTTACACGATGGTTTATGGAATACTCAAAATCGTGAATTTTGCGCACGGCGACATCTTCATGATCGGCAGCTTTTTGGGGCTTTTCTTCATGGAGGAGCTGAAGCTGCCGCTGTACCTCGCGTTTCTCCTGTCGGCCGTCGTGACGGCTGCGCTCGGGATATTGATCGAGCGGACGGCTTACCGTCCGCTTCGCACGGCGGACCGAATCGTTCCGTTGATCAACGCGCTGGGGGTTTCGACCTTTTTGATCAGTTTGGCGCAAATTTTGTGGGGGACGGAAATGCGTCCGTTCCCCACAACGTTTGGCAGCCGGACGTATACCTTCGGCAGCATTACCTTTTCGGAAATTCAGATTCTCATTTTGATCCTATCCTTCGCTCTGATGCTCGGCTTGCAGCTGTTCGTCACCAAAAGCAAGACAGGGACCGCGATGCGGGCGACTTCCATGAGCTTGACGAATGCGGCTCTGATGGGGATCAACACGAACCGCATGATCAGTCTTGCGTTCGGGATCGGTTCGGCGCTGGCGGCCTGCGCGGGAATCATGGTCGGTATTTATTACAATGCGGTCTACCCCAACATGGGGTATATGGCCGGGATCAACGCCTTTACGGCCGCGGTTCTGGGCGGAATCGGAAATATCCCGGGAGCGATGCTCGGCGGAGTGCTGCTGGGCCTGGTCGAGACGCTGGGCGGCGCTTATATTTCCACCCAATATAAGAGTGTCATCTCCTTCGCCATTCTTATCATTGTGCTGTTGATCAGACCTTCAGGCATTCTCGGCAAAAAAGATATCAACAAGGTGTAGGGGTGTAAGCTGATGAGCTTGGGGAACAAAACTGTCAGATGGGCCGCGATCGCGGCGGTACTGCTCGCGCTGCCTTTGGCGCTCGGGCAGATCAATGATTACTTGATGCACATCGTCATCATGATCGGGATATTTTCCATCCTTTCCATGAGTCTCAATGTCATCATCGGTTACGCCGGCCAGTTTGCGCTAGGGCATGCCGCGTTCTACGGCATCGGGGCGTACTCGGCGGCGCTGCTGATGATTCACTTTCATGTTTCGTTCTGGATTGCGCTTCCTGCAGCGGCCGTGATTGCAGGTTTTTTTGGCTTTTTGCTGGGGACGCCCGTCATCCGGCTGCGGGGAGACTATTTGGGCATCGTCACGCTGGGGTTCGGCGAGATCGTCCGGCTGATTTTCGTGGGCTGGGTCGATGTTACGCGGGGACCGATGGGACTTCCGGGGATCCCGGCTCCATCCTTGTTCGGTTACACGTTCAGCGGCAAAACCGAATTCTATTATCTGATTCTGGCTCTGGCCCTGCTGACTTTCTTCGTCATCCACCGAGTGGTGCACTCCGGCGTGGGCCTTAGCATGCTGACGGTACGCGAAGACGAAACGCTGGCGCAGTCGATCGGCATCCGTCCGAACAAATATAAGCTGATCGCCTTTACGGTCGGCGGTTTTTTTGCCGGTATCGCGGGAGCGTTCTGGGCAACCTACATTTCCTTCGTCAGTCCCGACGCTTTCCGGTACCTGGATTCGGTCAACATTCTGGCCATGGTCATCCTTGGCGGAACGGCGAGCCTGCCCGGCTCGATTTTGGGCGCCGTCATTCTCGTGCTCGCGCCGGAGCTTTTGCGGTATATGAGCGATTACCGGATGCTGCTGATGGGGCTGGCCATCGTCCTGATGATGATATTCAAGCCGACGGGCTTCTGGGGGGAAAAACACCGGAAGTTCAATTTTTACGGCATGGCGCGGAAAGGTGAGGGCAAGTAATGGACAAAGTGCTTGAACTTCAAAAGGTGTCGGTGAAATTCGGCGGACTTGTCGCGTTGAACGGGATTGACATGGAGGTCCGCCGCGGAGAGATTTTATCGGTCATCGGCCCGAACGGGGCGGGCAAAACGACGCTGTTCAACCTGCTGACGGGGGTATACGCCCCTACCTCAGGGAGAATCACTTACAAGAACCGGGTGATCAACAAACTGAAGCCTTACCGAAGAGTCGGCATGGGGATTGCCCGCACGTTCCAAAACACGAGATTGCTGAAAAACATGACGGTGCTGGAAAACGTGCTTGTGGCGCATGACGAGTGCAATGGAGAAGGGGTGCTTCGATCCGTTTTCTCCGGCGGCTCCCTGCGGCGAAAGCGGGAAGCCGTTGTCCGGGATTGCGTCGAAAAGCTGGAAGTGGTCGGGCTTTCGCATAAGCTTGACGTCTTGGCAGGCAGCCTTCCCTACGGGGAGCAGAGACTGCTGGAGATCGCCAGGGCGCTGGCCACGGACTGCGAAATCCTGCTGCTTGACGAACCGGCGGCGGGCATGAATGCGGCCGAAAAAGGGGAGCTGATCAAAAAAATCAGACAGCTTTCCAAGGACTTCGGCATCGAAATCGTCCTGATCGAACATGACATCGGCATGATCATGGATATCTCCGACCGGATCGTCGTCCTGGATCATGGCGAGAAGATCGCCGAAGGCACGGCGAAGGAAATTCAGAATCACCCTGACGTCATCAGGGCTTATCTGGGCGGGGAGGTCGATGGCATTGGCGAATGAAGCTCGCAATGTGCTGGAAATTCATGATTTAAGCGTCAATTACGGGGTCATTCCGGCGGTGAAAAGTTTGAAGCTGCAGGTCCGCCGCGGAGAAATCGTTGCCCTCATCGGCACGAACGGCTCCGGAAAAACGTCGACACTTCGCAGCATTTCCGGCCTGAACAAGCATGTCCAGGGCCGGATTGTGTTTGAAGGCAACGAGATTACGCAGCTTCCGCCGCATAGGATCGTAGAGCTGGGCATTTCTCAGGTGCCTGAAGGCAGAGGGGTATTTCCCGATTTGACGGTGCTTGAAAACATCAAGCTCGGTGCCTACGTCCGCAAGGATAAAGATGGGATCGCCGCGGACATCCAGACGATGTTCGGCCTGTTTCCCCGCCTAGCCGAGCGGAAAAAGCAGCTGGCAGGCACGATGAGCGGCGGGGAACAGCAAATGCTGGCGATCGCCCGTGCGCTGATGGCGAGGCCGAAGCTGCTGCTTCTGGATGAGCCGTCCATGGGCCTCGCCCCCTTGATCGTCAAGGAGATTTTCACGGCCATTCGCGAAATCAACAAGGAAGGGGTGTCCGTGCTGCTGGTGGAACAAAACGCCAACATGGCGTTGGCGGCAGCCCATCGGGGGTACGTCATGGAAACGGGCAGCATCGTCGCCGAAGGCAAGGCGGAAGAACTGAAAAGCAATGATATCGTAAAATCGGTCTATCTCGGAATCAATTAAGCATACATGGGAGGCATCTTGTAATGGAAGAACAAAATCATGAGAAAAAGCTGAATCATGACGAAAGTCTGGAGCCGGTCTCGCCTTATACGATTATGGCGAAGCTGTTTGCCCACGTATCGAAGGCGGTCGTGGACCGTTTCGGCGAAGAGGGCAAAGACGCCGTCCGTGAAGGGGTTCGCACGTTCGGAGAGGAACGCGGGAGAGATATCGCGCGCCGGGCGGCGGCCGCGGGCCAGCCGAACGACATCGAAAGCTATCTGCCGAATTATGACATGGGGCGCAGCGATTTGTTCGAATACGAAACCGAGTATCATCCGATGGAAATCGAACAAAACTTTACGAGATGCGCGTTCGGGGACCAGTGGAAAAAGGACGGCATGGAGGAGTACGGGATCCTGTACTGCCAGATGATCGATCCGGCCATCGCCAAAGGGTTCAACCCGAATTTTGAAGTGGTGCATGACAAGTATTTGCTGAAAGACGGAAACTGCCATTTCAGATTCCAGATGAAAACGGCGGACCAAAAAACGGGAGCTGACGAGCATGGAGATCAATAGCGGCCGGTTATGGTCCAGGCTGATGGAGCTGGGCGAGATCGGCAAGCGGGATAGCGGAGGCGTTACCCGCTTTTCTTTTACTCCGGAAGAACAGCAGGCCAGGGTCCAGGTGATCAAATATATGCTTGAAGCGGGACTCGAGGTACGGGAGGATGCGGCGGGCAACGTGATCGGCCGCCTGGAAGGAACGAATCCGGAGGCGCCGGCCGTGCTGACGGGATCGCATATCGACACTGTCTCGGATGGCGGGAAGTTTGACGGAGCGCTCGGGGTAATTGCGGCTATCGAGGCGCTTCAGGTCATGCGGGAACGGGGGAAAGAAAACGTCCATCCGATCGAGGTGATCGCTTTTACCGATGAAGAAGGATCGAGATTCGGTTTCGGGATGATCGGAAGCCGGGCCATGGCGGGAACCTTGCGGCCGGAGGACCTGGAGCATAGGGACGAGCGGGGCGTCACGAT
Source organism: Paenibacillus salivarius (assembly GCF_051307165.1). Taxonomy (NCBI): domain Bacteria; kingdom Bacillati; phylum Bacillota; class Bacilli; order Caryophanales; family Paenibacillaceae; genus Paenibacillus; species Paenibacillus salivarius. The sequence continues at coordinate 4,132,862 of NZ_CP195592.1, read as the reverse complement.
CGCCGAGGCCATGAGAGCGGCGGGCGTCGATCCGGAGCGGGTCGGAGAAGCCGCCAAGCTCCCGGGTGAGGTTAAGGCATATATCGAGCTGCATATTGAACAGGGCAAGGTGCTGGAGAGCCGCAACTCGCCGGTCGGGCTGGTTACGGGTATTGCCGGACCGTTGTGGCAGCAATTCACCCTTACCGGGCAGGCGGGACATGCGGGAGCGACGCCGATGAACATGCGGAAGGATCCGATGCAAGCGGCCGCCGAGCTACTCGGTCAGATTTATGCGGAAGCGGGCCGTTATCCTAATGCGGTCGCTACCGTAGGGAAGATCCGGGCGTTGCCGGGCGGGGTGAACGTCATTCCGGGCCAGGTGGAATTTTCGCTGGACCTGCGCGATATCGATGAGGCAGACCGGGATTCGCTGGAAGCCGCAATCCGCGACCAAGCCTACCGGATATGCGGGAATCGCGGCATCGGGCTCCAGATCGGCCTGCTGCAGCGGGTAGCCCCGGCGCCAAGCTCGCCGGAAGTGCGCCAGGCCATCTCCGCAGCCGGGAGAGCGGCGGGTTTTCCGAGCTTGCCGACCCTGGTCAGCGGGGCCGGACACGACGGCATGCAGTTCAGTTCGCGATGGCCCCTCGGCATGATCTTCGTCCGTTCCCGGGACGGCGTCAGCCATTCTCCCGATGAATGGAGCTCGCCGGAGGATTGCGCGGCGGGAGCGGAAGTGCTCTACCATGCTCTGCTTGAATTGGCTTCGGATTAGTATTAAAAAGTCCCCTTGTAATGCGAATTTCCGCATTACAAGGGGACTTTTTTGAATTGAAAGCCGAACTGACCCGAGATCGAACGGGCCGCCTCCATCAGATCGCCCACGATCGCTTCCTCGTTGTCCTTGATGCGGGCCAGAGAGCCGATCACGCTAACCGTTCCGACCGTTTGGCCGGCCGCATCCTTGACGGGGGCGGCGATACTGTATGCACCTTCCTCGATTTCCTCATCCTCTATGCCGTAACCCTTCGTCCGAATATCCTGCAGACAGGCCGTTAACTTCTTTTTGTCCGTGATGGTTTTGTCCGTCAGCCGGGTCAGCTTATGGTTCTGGAAGTAGTTGTTCAGTTCGGGTTCGCTCATATGGGCAAGAAAGACCTTGCCCGAGGCGGAGGCGTGCATCGGCAGCTTGCTTCCCGCCCTGGAGCTGACGATAAAGTAGTTGTTTGGCGATTCCACCTTGTCCACGCAAAAGATTTGCTCCTGCTGATAGACATATAAATGGGAAGTCTCATGATGCTTCCTCGTCAATTCGGTCAGATAAGGATGTCCGATCTCTTTGAGATCCAGGCTTTGGGACACGAGGTTCGCCTTTAGCAAAAACTCCAGGCCGAGCCGGTATTTCCCGTTGTTCGGATTCTTTTCGATGTAGGAATAAGCGCTGAGCGTATTGATGATGCCGTAAACCGTACTGATATTCAAATCGAGCTTTTCGCTGATTTCGGTCAGCGAAAGCTGCGTATGAAGGGAGTCGAAGCAATTGATAATATCCAGCGCGCGCTTTACCGACTGGATCAAGCGTGGATTTTTTTCATTCACAGCAATAACCTCCGAAAGGCTTGTCCTCTAGATTTATATAATCCTATGTTCCCGGCTTTTTCCCACAATGTCAATGGGGATTAACGAAAAAAGCCCTCAGCGGCCACCGAAAGGTGACATGAAGGGCTTCTTCCGAGAACACTGGAGGAGGGGGTTAACCCTCTTGTCCCAATACAAATTTGTCGATCACATGTTTGACGCCGTCTTCGTTATTGCCGGCGGTGACATAGTCCGCGATTTCCTTCAACGCCGGGATGGCGTTGCCCATGGCGACGCCTAGGCCTGCAGCTTCGAGCATTTCGTGATCGTTCCAGGAATCGCCGATGGCGATGGTCTCGGAAAGATCGCAACCGAAGTGGGCGGCAAGGAACTTCAAGGCATGGCCTTTCGTGCCTTCATGGTGCATGATTTCAAGGAAGTTCGGCTTCGATTTTGTAATGTGCACGCTATCGCCAAGCAATTCGCGCAGCACCGGACTGATTTGGTCCAGATAATCCGGCTCGTCGATGATTAGCATTTTCGGCGTCGGCTGGTCGACGAGCTTGGAGAAATCCGGCTCGATATAATATTTGGTATTGTTTAACGTCGTATAATCGATAATCTTCTGGTTTTCCTCGCGTGCGTACAACTTGTCGTCAATATATGTTTGCAGATGGAGGTTGTTTTCGATGCAGTATTCGAAAAGCTTTTGGGCCGCTTCCTTCGGAACATAACGTTCGTACAGCACTTGTTCGTCCAGCAGATTTTTGACCAGGGCTCCCTGATACGTAATGATCGGTACGTTCAGGCCGGTTTGTCGGGCGATCTTGTGTGCCGACGCATAGGCCCGGCCGGTTGCGAGGGTCACTACTACCCCTTTGGCTACGGCCTGCTCCAGCGCTTGTTGGGTGGCGGGAGTTACTTCCTTGTCGTCATTAATCAGCGTGTCGTCGATATCGATGGCTATCAGCTTGTACATGATTCCTCTCCTTTTATCTGTCTCGGTCACAAACTGTTTCCATTGTACCTCAATGAGCCGCAAAACGGGAAGCCGGGCAAGAACAACCTAAATAAAATCTTCCCTTTACGGGAATATATGTTCCTCATAAGTATAAAATGGAGGAAAATCATCCAAAATGTGCCAGTCTAGACGGGGTCAAATTTTATTTTGTAGTTGGAGGGATAAACATGCAGAACACGTATTGTTTGCGTTCTCCTTGTTTTTGTCGGGAATGTTGTTCAAATGGGTCGGCAGCAGCCGGGTCTATGAAATTTTCGATTCGGTGTCGTTATTCGGAATGTATTCGGGCACGATTTTATCCAAGACGTTTCAGAATGTGCTGACCTTTTTGATTCCGATGACGATGATCGGATTTTTGCCTGCGGCAGCTTTGTTTGGAAGACCGGTTCCGGGTTCATGGATCGCGGGCGGGGTATGTATTTTGTTTGCGGCCGCGGGGCTGGCTTTCTGGCATAGGATGCTAAAGAATTATACGAGCGCGGGAGGTTAAGTGTTGATCATACAAGTCAAGGACCTGCGAAAAAATTACATTACATATGAACGGGGCGCTTCGTTCAGGGAAACCGTGGCAAGCGTGTTCAAACGGAAGACGATGACGGTGGAAGCGGTCAAAGGCTTAAGCTTTCAGATTGAAAAAGGGGAGATCGTCGGCTTTCTCGGACCGAACGGAGCGGGGAAATCAACGACTTTGAAAATGCTCACCGGCGTGCTTCATCCTACTTTGGGTGAGGTCGATATTCTGGGATTTACCCCATGGAAGCACCGGAAAAAATACGTTCGTAACGTCGGTGCGGTATTCGGGCAAAAATCCCAGTTGCTTTGGGATATTCCGCCCATCGATGCGTTTTACATGAACAAGGCGATATACGGGCTGGACGAGAGGCCCTTTAGGGAAACGCTGGATCAACTGGTGCAGCTCCTCGACGTAGGCGGACTTATTCGTAAACCCACCCGCCAGCTGTCGCTCGGCGAGCGCATGAAATGCGAATTTATTATGGCGATGCTGCATCGTCCGGCCGTCGTGTTTCTGGATGAGCCGACGATCGGTTTGGATGTGATCGCTAAGGAGAAAATCCGATCATTTATCCAGGAAATGAACAGACAGGGCGTAACGTTCGTGCTGACGACGCATGATCTGGAGGACGTGGAGCAGCTGGCCCGCCGGGTCATCGTGGTCAACCATGGAGAAATTGCGTTCGATGACTCCATTTCGGCACTCCTGGGATTGCTCGGCGCCAAGAAAACCGTCCGTATCACGACGGAAGGCGCGGCGGACTGGACCGGTATTGATGGGGTAACAGTTCTGCGGCACGATTCGGAATCGGAAGCGGAACTGGAGCTCGATACGGACAGGCTGCCGCTGAAGGAATTTATCGGACTTGTCAATGACCGGCATACGATACTGGATATGGCCATCGACTCGCTGCCGATCGAGGCCGTCATCAAGGAGCTGTATCAAGGAAAGAGCTAGATATATTACCAAGCCCCCGTATACCGTTGTTCGGGGGCTTGGCCCAACATTCGCCAAGGGAGGTTTTCGCGATGGTGGCCGGATTAATCCGCCAGTTCGATATCCCGGATATTTCTAAAGCTGATTCTGATCCTGATATTCTGCCCTCTTCTTCTGATGCGAAGAACGAGGAAATTTCGTTCGACCCTGACAATCACGCCCACAAGGTCGGGACCGACAAACCTCTCCACTTCGACTCTTCTTCCGAGCCAGCGGTTGGCCAGCCTGCGCAATCTTTCAATTCTGCGATTCATACTTTCATCCACTCCTTTTCTGAGAGATAGTGCATTCTATGATGCTCCCTTTAAGGTTGATAGGGATAAAAGGGGAATTTGAACGATTCTATGCGAATGCATAAAATGAAGATATTGGGAGGAGGGATCGCCATTGAACCCGATTCGGATCAAACGCATTTATGACGCAACCGGTTCAGGAGACGGAAAAAGAATTTTGGTGGACCGGATTTGGCCGCGGGGAATAAGCAAGGAAAAGGCGGGAATCGAACTTTGGATGAAGGAGCTTGCGCCGAGCCATGAGCTTAGAACATGGTTTAATCATGAACCTGAGAAATTTGCGGAATTCAGGCAGAAATATATTAGGGAAATTCATGAGGATTCGTTGAGGGAGGGGGCATTGAAGCGGATTTGCGAATGGGCGGAAACGGAACAAGTGACTCTCGTTTACGCGGCAAAGGATGAAACGCACAATCAGGCCGTCGTCCTTGAAGAAATGGTAAATTCCATGCTCGGCAAAAAGTAAGGGACCATCCGAAAAATTCGGTGGTCCCTTAAGTTTGATCCTATTTCACGAACTCGACTTTGTAGCCTAGATCCTTCAATTGATCGAGAACCATGCCTTTCGTAACGAAGTGGGCGGCTCCAACCAGGACGAAATGCGTTGACTCGCCTTCCGCTTCCAGCAGTTCTGCCAACTTTTTGGCCATGTTTTTGTCGCGTTCGCCAAGCAGGCGGCTGTTTTGGTCACCTTCGGTGATCGTTTCGATCGCCAGCGAATCGTTGAACTTGTCAATATTTCCCGCTGCCCAATCTAATTGAGCCTGCTTGAATTGTTGTGCTATCTTCGTTCCATCAAAAGACGGATCGAGAATCGAATCCAGCAGCTCATTCAATTCTTTTTCTTGCTGTTCCGGGGTAACTTCCCCAAGGACGTCGGCTTGCAATTTGATGCCCTCGAGTTCTTGGATCGGTTTCCCTGTCAAAAGTGCGGTTGAAATAAAATAATTTTCGAGTCCTAAAGTTACGGCGGTGCCGAGTTCTTCCGGAGATTTGACCATGGACAACAAGGACAGGTTGTTCGTAACCACCCAAGGTTGGTATGGTTCGAAGCTTTCAACCGGGAAGCTCACTTTTGCCGCGACCTTTTCAAGCTTTTCATAGGTTTCTTTGGAGATATGATCTTTCAACGTTGTTCCATCCGCATAAACTTGCATCTGCATAAAATACTGCTGGTCTTCCGGGCTAGGCGTTATTGTATTAGCTTCCACCCAAAGGGAATCCGCTTGCTCGAATGCATCCTTGATTTCATTGCGAAACGGGTACATTTCCGGGATTCCGATATGGATCGAACCGAGCAAGTACAATGTGTTCTTGTCGTTCGTTACTTTCCAGAACAATCCTTTGGCTCCGCCTTGCGCAGTTTCGTATGTATACTCTACGAGTCTGCTGGCAAACACGGCGGCTTGTTCCACCGTACATGGCTGATCCAGCTCAAGACCGCGATTCGTTCCGTTGACGATCCCTTTGCTCTTTAAATAATCTACCGGTGCAGCGTTATCGAGTCCGAAAGCTTGCGGAAGTTCATAATCATCCAACAGCTCGTACAAGGATACAAGTACATGATCCCGTGTAATGCCGGAAGGATCCGCTGCCGGATAGTCGCCGTCCGGCGTTTTTTTCAGGCCGAGCGCGTCCAGCTTTGCGGATGTTGCCGTGAGCAAAGTTTGGAGCTTGGCTTGATCGATCTGATTTTGAAATGAACCGTCATAATACCAGGATAACGGGAAAATTGCGTATTTTTCGCCCTCATTCAAGGTCGGTACGGACCAGGCACTGATTTGGGGAACGGATGGGGAAGGCGCTTCTTCCGCATGAACGGATAAAGATCCGCTCCACAACAGGGACGCTCCAAGCAGGGTGCTTAGCAACGCTTTTCCCCATTTACGGGCATTGATTTTCATGAATCGAACTCCTCCTCTTTGTCTATGAATATCAAACTTTTGGATTACAAGGTTCTATTATATCTATTTTGTCAGTATCCGGCAAAGTTGAAGAGCTAGTGTTTGGAATCACTCTAGGCTTGATAAAATTAAGAGATATTGGGTAAAGTTTCCAAGAAAGAGGGTTAGCGAGGGAGGTTAATGAAAGTGGTTCAGAAGCTGCAAAAGAAGAGTAGGGACCCAATCCTTATCGGTTCTCGGTACGCTCTTGTCCCCATGGATCGGAAGCGGGCGTGAAGTCGTATTGTTTTTTTACGCTATGTATGTACTTGCTCGGCTGCATGCTTTATTTGAGCATCATCACCCTGATCTTTTACCGGTTTACGTTTGTGGAGCTGGAATTTGCCGCCCTGACTTTGGCGCCATATCGTCCACCGTTATCCGCTCACTTACGACCCCCAATTTTGGGGAATGGCGTTCCCGCTGGCGATGTATACGACGAGTACATATCAGCTTTCAAAAGCACTGAGGCTCGGATTTCTGGCAGTGATTCCACGTTTCATGGTGGTGATTGCTTTTGCGGCCTGGCCGGCGGTGCTTATCGGGTTTATTCATCATCAAGCTACATCGTTGCGGAAAACGGTTTGAAAAAAGCCCGGGGCCGGTTAGCGTTTGCTAAGTCCAGCCTCGGGCTTATGAATTGCATGTCTATGCGTGTCGGCTTACCGCTACTCCTCCAGGAAAACGAGACCGACAAAATCGTCCGTTTCCAGATTGCCGAAGTAATGTTTGATATCGACACCGTCAAGCGCGGACCGTACGGCGCTTTCTTCATGCCGCACGCCTTTGAGCTTGTTCTCGATGTCGGCCACATCGCCGACGCCGAAGAAGTCGCCGTAAATTTTAATATCCTGGATGTGCCCGTCCTTGATATTCATGCGCAAATCGATGATGCCGACCGGGAATTTCTTCGCGTGCTTGACGTTGCTCTCCGGAGATAACCCGTAATTCCAGTCCCAGTTCCGGTAACGCTGCTCGGAGATTTCGTTGATTTTGGCCCAGTCGGATTCCGTCAGTTTGTACTGGGGAACCTTGTCCGCATCCATGCCGAAAATATGCCGCAGCAGCTCGGAACGGAATTCCTCGATCGTCATGTCGCGGTCCAGAAAATCGATAATGTTGGCGACGCGGCTGCGAACGGATTTGGTGCTCTTGGATTTGAATTTCTCCGGGTTGGCATGAAGCGATGCCTGTACCGCCTCCAGATCCAGGTTGAACATCAGCGTGCCGTGGCTGAACATCCGGCCCCGGGTCGCAAACTGGGCGTTGCCGGAAATTTTTTGCTCCCCGACTTGCAGGTCATTGCGTCCGGTCATTTCGGCATTGACGCCGAACGAACGGAGCGCCTCGACGACCGGCTCGGTGAATTTGCGGAAATTGTGGAAGGATTGACCATCATCCTTCGTAATGAAGCTGAAATTCAGATTGCCGAGATCGTGATAAACGGCTCCTCCGCCGGAAAGCCGGCGCACGACCTGGATACCGTTCTCTTTGACGTATTCGGCGTTAATCTCCTCGATCGTGTTCTGATGCTTCCCGATGATAATGGACGGGGCGTTTATGTAGAACAGCAGGTAGCTGTCGTCCTCGAGCGGCAGATGTCTCAATGCGTACTCTTCGATGGCCAGATTGACGGACGCATCGGTAATTCCTTGGTTGTCGATAAACAGCATGGTTCTTTGGTCCCCCATTTGCAATGGATTGAAATAACGGTATAACGTTGTCTCTTCCTTTATTGTAAACCAAATGCCCGAAGATTTGAAAGATCCGCAAGGAATGAAATGCGGGTGCCGGGTTGATTTCGTACGGGGCTATGATAGACTTTCTACAAAAAGCGCAATTGTCATGAAGGAGAAAAAGTAATGATATTGGAAGTGTACGGACATGGCGGCGATTTGCGGACGGCTTCGGCCAGATACGGAATCGATGCGGACCGATTTACCGATTTCAGCGCCAACATCAACCCGCTCGGACCACCGCCAGGCTTGCTTGACCGGCTGAGGGAGACTCTGCCCGGCATCGTCGGTTATCCCGATCCGGGCCACAGGGGCTTGATCGCTCGTTTATCGGACAAGCTGTCGGTGGATGAGCGGTGTTTGGTGATCGGAAACGGGGCTGCGGAAAACATGGCGCTGGCGCTGCTCGCATTGACGCCGTCGAAGGTCGGGATCATCGAGCCGTGTTTTTCAGAATATAAGGCGTTGTCGCAGCAGTTCGGGGCGAAAGTCGTTTCGGTTTTTGGACGAGAGGAACGGGATTTCAAGGCGGTCCCCGAAGATGTGGAGCGTCTGATTCGGGATACGGATCTTGTGTTTATCGGTCAGCCGAACAATCCGAACGGAGTGCAGTACGGCGTGGACGAGCTGCGCGGGTTCGCCGAAGCGGGGACGCGTTATGATACATACGTGATCGTGGACGAAGCTTTTATCGATTTTGTTCCGGAGGCCCGGCGCCAGTCTTTGCTCGGAGAGCTTGCGCAGTATCCGAAGCTGATTCTCATCCGGTCGATGACGAAATTTTATGCGATTCCCGGACTCCGGCTCGGATTCGCAATCGCGAATCCCCAGACGGCCGCGGCGATGCGCGGGAAGCAGGTGACGTGGAGCGTCAATTCCCTGGCGCTGGCTGCGGGCGAATTTTGTTTGGCGGCAGGCGAGGAATTTGAGCGTGAAACGATATCGCTCATTACCCGGCAACGGGAGATGCTCCGCCGGGAGCTGGAGCGGCTCGGATGCCGGACCTGGCCGGGAGAGGCAAATTTCCTGCTGGTGCGGCTACCCGAGGGGCGGACCGCGTCGAAGGTGCAGGAAGCGCTCGGGAGAATGGGTGTCCTGGTGCGCAGCTGCGCGATGTATCCGGGGCTTGGAGAGCGGGATATCCGTATCGCCGTTAAAGACGAAGCGGCATGTGCGAAGCTGGTGGACGGAATGGAGCAGGTGCTTAGAGGTTAAGCCGCACCATTGGGCGAGTAACGGCCGGGGGGAGTAGGCGGTGCGGAAGGATTTGGGGACTGACGGAGAATCGGTGGAGGAGCGGTGGAGAATTGGGGGGGACTCGGTGAAAACTCGATGGAGAACCGGGGGAGAACCCGATGGAGAGCTAGCGGAGAACCGATGGAGGGCCAGCGGAGATCCGATCGAGGGCCAGCGGGCCAGTTTCGGACGTGCGATTTCATAAATCACTCCGATAACCGGAATTTCTCCCGCTAATTTCGCTGATACGGTCGGAATGTCCGGTTTAACGGGAAAAGCTCCCGCTAAAATGACATTTTTGACCGATGATACGGGCTATCCGCCAAAATAGAGGGAGGAAATCCGGTTATTTATAGCTAAAACGTTAATCCGGCGAAATTAGCGGGAGTTTTTCCCTATAATTTTGCTGATACGCCGGATTGTCCGGTTTAATGGGAAAAGCTCCTGCAAAAATGACATTTTTGACCTGTGATACGGACCATTTGTCACAATAGAGGCAGGTATTCCAGTTATATATTGCTAAAACGTTAATCCGGAGAATTTAGAGGGAGCTTTTCCGGCTAATTTCGCTGATACGGTCGGAATGTTCGGATTAACGGGAAACGCTCCCGCTAAAATGACATTTGTGACCGATGATACGGGTTATCCGCCAAAATAGAGGGAGGAATTCCGGTTATTTATAGCTAAAACGTTAATCCGACGAAATTAGCGGGAGTTTTTCCCACTAAATTTGCGGTACGGACCATAAGTAGAAAGAAAGAGTGGAATATTTCGAAAGAAAAGGAACGAATGTAGGGGGAACAGGGATGGCAACGCCTTTTTTGAATTCGGGGGAAAACGGGATATATGAATCGGGCGCGTGGCCCGGGCTTACATTGATTCGGGGCGAGCGGCATTTGCTGCTGGAAGCCCCGGCGGTGATGGAGGGCTTGGGGAGCTCCGTTTACGGCGGGGGCATGGGAAAGCTGAAACGTATGGTCAATATTTATGTGGATAAGCATTATCGGTGCGATGATCCTGAAAGGGATATTGCCCAATGTCTCCGAGATTGGGCATATCCGGCGGAGGAGACGGCCGGACTGTTAACGGCGGTTAAGCTGCGTTATGCGGCCGTGGCGGAAGAGCGGCGCGACGCGTTCGCCGCGTTTTGCTGTGCGACGGCCGGGGCGTCGAATTCGGCTCGCGCGGGAAGCGAGCGGACAACATTTCCGGCGGACTGGACGCCGGGAACGATCAATATCATGCTGGCGGTCGACGGGCGCATGACACCCGGGGCGATGGTCAACGCCGTGATCACGGCGACCGAGGCGAAGGCCGCCGCGCTGTGGGATCTCGGCGTGCGGGACGCCGAGAACGGCCTTACGGCCACCGGCACCACAACCGATGCGGTCGTGCTCGGCGTCAGCCAGCGGCCGGACTGGCCGCTGGAGCACCGCTACGCCGGCACCGCAACGGATTTGGGCGGCACGGTGGGCCGCCTGGTTTACGCCGCCGTGAGCGAGTCGCTGCGCGCAGCCTTAGCGGAGGCGCGGGTATGACGGCGGCGTGGTGGGTGCTGCCGGTTGCGTACGCGCTCGACCGGCTGCTTGGCGACCCGCGGTGGCTTCCCCATCCCGTGATCGGGATGGGGAAGGCGATCGCGCGGGTCGAGGCGGCGGTACGCCGCCTGTTCAAGCCCCGCGCCTACCGGGCCGCGGGGCTGCTGCTGCCACTCGTCGTCGCGGGCGGCAGCTTTGCTTTGACCTGGGCCGCGCTGTGCCTGCTGGCCCAGGTCAGCCCGTGGCTGGCCGCGCTCGCCGAAGCCGCGCTCATCTGGACGACGATCGCGGCCAAAGGCTTGCGCGACGCCGGCATGGAGGTGTGCGGCCACCTGCGGAACGGCGACTTGCCTGCGGCCCGGCGCTCGCTCGGCATGATCGTGGGCCGCGACACCGAAGAGCTTGAAGCGCCTGAGGTCGTGCGCGGCGCGGTGGAAACCGTCGCGGAGAACATCGTCGACGCCGTGGTCTCGCCGCTGTTCTTCGCGCTGCTCGGCGGCGCGCCATTGGCGATGGCCTATCGCGCCGTGAATACGCTCGACTCGATGGTCGGCTACAAAAACGAGAAATACATCGACCTCGGGTGGGCCTCCGCCCGTTTGGACGATATCGCGAACTTCATCCCGGCGCGCTTAACGGCTTTATTGCTCATCCTGGCTTCCTGGTGTCTGAGGTTCGACGCGGCGGGAGCCTGGCGGACCGCAAGACGCGATGCCCGCAAGCATCCAAGCCCGAACAGCGGCTGGCCGGAAGCGTCCGTGGCCGGGGCTCTCGGCATCCGGCTCGGCGGCGAAAACAGTTATCACGGCGTCAAATCGTTCCGCAGTTACATGGGGGACAAGACGCGCGAAATGGAAGCGGAAGATATTCCGAAAACCGCGAGGCTGATGTTTTTCGTCTCCGGCGTATTCGTCCTGTTCGCCACCGGCGTGTGGATTTGGGCGGCCGGCGGCCCGTCTTGGATTTGAAGGGGGAGAGAGTTCAAGTGGAATGGTGGCTGGTTCGCCATGGTTTGACGTCGTGGAATTTGGAGCGCAAATATCAGGGGCATAGCGACACGGAATTGCTTCCAGGGGAAGCCTCCGGACTGTCGTCCTTGCTCGGCAGGCTCGCGGGGGTAGAGTTTTCCGCGGTGTATTGCAGCGACCTCCGGCGCTGCCGGGATACGCTTACCTTCCTCCGCCCGGATTTGACGGTTTCCGCTCATTATGATCGACGGCTCAGAGAGATGAATTTTGGCGAATGGGAAGGCCGGACGTATGAAATGCTGAAGGACAATCCCGCTTACCGCGCCTGGATCGATCATCCGCAAACGGTCGTCCCTCCGGGAGGCGAATCATGGATGGATTTTCATGCACGTATTCAGGATGTGTACCGGGAGATAAATGCTGCTTCGGCCCAACTGTCTGACGGTCAGTCCGATAAGCCAGCCCTGATCGTGACTCACGGCGGGGTGATCTCCTTGCTCGGAACGATCCTGGAGCCCGGCGAGGACTTCTGGAACCCAAAGTTCAAGATCGCGGCAGGGGAAATATTGAAAATTAAGGACAAGTAAAGATCCCAGTCTCATGGGACTAGATTTCCCGGCTGCTGGAGTACGAAGGTGGACACGGTAGGTCGATCATGGGGCTAACGAAACTGTATAACCTTATTTGAACAAAATATCGCATTTTTAAAATGTAACGAAACTAGGTATCTCTATTTTGGAGAAATGTGCGCCAAATACCCCCAAAGTTGCCGAATAGCGCTACCACGTTTCCTTAGATCAGCCAGAGCGCCGAATAGTGTAATAAGAACACACAGTTTCGTTAGAGTGGCGGGTGAAGATGATGTGCTATGTCGAGCATCGCCTAACGAAACTGTATAACCTTATTTGAACAAAATATCGCATTTTTAAAATGTAACGAAACTAGGTATCTCTATTTTGGAGAAATGTGCGCCAAATACCCCCAAAGTTGCCGAATAGCGCTACCACGTTTCCTTAGATCAGCCAGAGCGCCGAATAGTGTAATAAGAACACACAGTTTCGTTAGAGTGGCGGGTGAAGATGATGTGCTATGTCGAGCATCGCCTAACGAAACTGTATAACCTTATTTGAACAAAATATCGCATTTTTATAATGTAACGAAACTAGGTTTCTCTATTTTGGAGAAATGTGCGCCAAATACCCCCAGAGTTGCCGAATAGCACTTCCACGTTTCCTTAGATCACCCAGAGCGCCGAATATGGTGTAATAAGAACACACAGTTTCGTTAGAGGGGGCGAGAACAAAGCAACAAGGTGTCAGGCAGTCGCTAGCTAAAGGAGAACGAAGCAGCAGAGTGGTGGGTGGGGATTCATGCATCGGACCAATAGGACGGAAATGGCGCCTGAGACGGGGCAACTGGTTATTATTAAATGTTATTCATAGGATCAACATTTATTTTAATTCATACTTGACAGGTGTGAATAATGGGTTTAAGATAATGAAAAATCGTTTAGCATTCATATTCTTAGTGCTAAGAATTCATGAAGAACGAGCAGCCGATTGGACAGCCAAAGGCTCTCGAAGGTTTCCCGCGCGGGGAAGCTTTCGGGAGCCTTTTGGCGTTTGTTCGGAAGATATGCGGAAGGAAGCGATAGGGGGTGTGCAAGTCATTGGGAGAAGCAAAGAGGACTGGGAGCAGCTGGAGGAGGCGGATTGGCTGTTCCGGAAAATGGTCAGACGGTTCGTAAAGGAACGGGACAAAGTGGAGATCGAAGGAGTTTCGCTCCCGGGCATGCTGGTCCTGCAAAAAATGTGCCGGGAGGGCCAGCAGCGTCTCGGCGACCTGGCGGAGGATCTTGATTTTACTTCCGGTGCCGTAACCGGACTTTGCGACAGGCTGGAAAAGAAGGGTCTTGCCCGAAGAATCCGGCACGATAGCGACCGCAGGTCCGTATGGCTCGACATTACGCCGAAAGGCAGGGAACTTGTCGTACGTAACCGGAATATCGGAACTCGGGGGATTACGCTGCTGTTTGCGGACTTGACTCAAGAAGATCTTGCGCTTGTCCGCCGTCTTTTCAAAGAATTGATCAGCCGTATCGACCAGTATTCCGAAACACTAAACACGCTCGCGAGCGACAACGCCGCTCAGACGGGCGAGGAGGACATTCACAGGCAAGGTAAATACTTATCCTACTAAAAAAGGAGCGGATCACTTATGGGACACCCGACAATTTATCCGACGGGAGCAACGTTATATAACCCGGAAAAGGCATGGAGCGGCTATACGATTTATCAGGCTGCCGACGTAGGCGCGCTGCTGATCGATATGAACGGCAAGGAGGTACATCTGTGGAAGGGACTGCGCGGATTTCCGAACAAGCTTTTTCCGGGAGGCTTCGTTCTTGGGAGCACGGCCGAGCGCGATCCGAAATACGGTTTTCAGGACGAGGCCGACCTCGTTCAGGTCGACTGGGACGGCAACATCGTTTGGCGGTTCAACAAGCATGAATGGATCGAGGATCCGGGCCATGAACCGCAGTGGATGGCGAGAGCCCATCACGATTATCAACGCACGGGTAATCCGGTAGGTTATTATGTGCCGGGGGCCGATCCGCAGATCGATAAGGGAAATACGCTCATTCTCGTTCACAAAAATGTGCACAATCCGAAAATCTCAGACAAACTGCTGCTGGACGATTCGATTTTGGAAGTGGATTGGGACGGGAACATTGTTTGGGAATGGAACTGCCATGAGCATTTCGACGAGCTCGGATTCGACGAACAGGCGAAAAACGTGCTGTTCCGTGATCCGAACACCCGGTTTTTCGGCGACGAGGCCGGAGATTGGATGCATATCAACTCGATCTCGGTTTTGGGACCGAACCGGTTTTACGATGCCGGGGATGAACGATTCCACCCCGACAACATTATTTGGGACGGCAGGGAAACCAACATCATCGCCATCATCGATAAAAAGACAGGAAAGATCGTCTGGAAGCTCGGTCCGGATTACTCGGCTCCCGAATACAGACATCTCGGCTGGATCATCGGCCAGCATCACGCTCACCTGATTCCGCGGGGACTGCCCGGAGAAGGCAATCTTCTCGTGTTCGACAACGGGGGCTGGGCGGGCTACGGCGCGCCGAACCCTGCATCCCGCTTCGGTCAAAAAAGCGCGGTAAGAGACCATTCCCGCATTTTGGAGATCGACCCCGTGACGCTTGAAATCGTATGGCAGTACACGCCGACGGAAGCCGGATTCGTCGCTCCGCTCGATTCGTACCGTTTTTACAGCCCGTACATCAGTTCGGCGCAACGGCTTCCGAACGGCAACACGCTGATCACGGAAGGGGCCGACGGCCGCATTTTCGAAGTGACCCGGGATCATGAGCTGGTCTGGGAATATATTTCACCTTACAAAAACAAACGGAACTCCAATATGGTCTACCGCGCATACCGCGTGCCTTACGAGTGGGTTCCCCAATTGCAAAAGCCTGCCGAGCAGGCGATTGAGCCGCTGGATGTGGCCAGCTTCCGCGTTCCCGGCGCAGCCGGGACGGGGGCGGAATCCGTCGCCATCGTGGACGGTACGGTCTCCTACGAGGACGGCGCGGCTTGCGTAGCCCGGTTCGACGAGCGGCCCGCGCAGGCGCAGGATCAATAAAAACCGAAGGGTGAAGGGAGAAGAGACCATGCGAAATCCATCAAACATAAAGAATAGAAAAGCTTATTCGGTGATTGTACTCATATCCGTGATCATACTTGTTGCGGCTTTGTCCGGCTGCGGGTCATCCGGAAACGGCGAAAAGCAGGGGGCGGCGCAGTCCGCCCAAGCGGCCGGCGATACGGCCGACAAAGCGAACGGCAATGGAGCCGGTACCGGGACCGACAACGCAGCCAAACAGGAGACGGTGAAATTGAACATCGCCGATATTTCCTCGAATCCGGTATTCCGCGTTGCCAAAACGAAAGGGATTTTCGAAAAATACGGGATCGACGCGACCCTGGTCAATTTTGCGACACCGGCGGAAGGAATCAATTCGTTGTTCATTAAACAGGCGGACATCGGCTGGGGCGCCGATTTTCCGATTTTGAACGCCGTCAGCAAAGGCGAGTTTTCGATCATCGCATCGACGGGCACATCGACGGATCATAGCGCCAAGCAATGGAAGCTGTTCGTCCGCGACGAAATCAAGCAGCCTGCCGATCTGGAAGGGAAAAACTTGAGCTTTATGCGGGGGACTTTCCTTACTTACCTGTGGGATGAATATTTGAAGGAGAACGGCGTCGATCCGAAAAAAGTGAAACTGACCGGCCAAGGCGGGTTCGATGAGGCGTATATCGCCCTGAAGAGCGGGGACGTGGATGCCGCCTGGGTAACCGGCGCGGCGATGCTGCAAAAATTCGAAACGATCGAGGGTGCGCATGAGCTGACCGACATGGCCAAAACGAGCGTACGGATCGGAAGCCAGATCGTCGCTCCGGATTCGCTGATCAAGGAGCATCCGGAGACGGTCGCGAATTTCTTGCGCGCGCTGGACGAATCCTCGAAATTCGTGAAGGAAAACCCGGATGAAGTGGCGCAAATTTTGTACGACGAAGTCAAACAGCCGAAAGAAGCGACGCTGAAGGATTTGTCCGTGAACAACTGGAACATCGACTTTACGCAGAACGCGCTCGATAGCCTGACGCGCCAGAAAAAATACATGGTGGAGACCGGGATCATTCAGAAAGATTTTGAACTTGCGGACAAAATCAATCTGGAGTTCCTGAACCAAACCTTTCCGGATCGTGTGACAGCTACCCCATAAGAAGGAGGAAACCATAATGTCATTGGCCATGCCGAAACAAGCGGAACGGGAAAAAACGAATCAAACGATAACGATCCAAGGCTTGAACAAAAGCTATAGCGAGCAGACCGGTACAGGAGGAGGTCAAGTTCATTACATTATTAAGGACGTGGACCTGGTCATCAAAGGCGGAGAATTCTTTGTGCTGTTGGGCCCGAGCGGATGCGGCAAATCGACGCTGCTCAACATGATCGCCGGATTTATCTCCAAAACAAGCGGCGAGCTTCGCATCGGGGACGCCGATATCGACAAACCCGGACGGGACCGGGCGGTCGTCTTTCAACAGGCCGATTCCTCGCTTTTTCCCTGGCTCACTGTCCGGCAGAACGTCGAATTCGGCTTGAAAATGAAAAAGGTGCCGAAGAAGGAACGTAACGCAATATCCGACCGGTACATTGACCTCGTCGGACTAACCGGACATAGCGACAAATTGCCGCGGGCGCTGTCCGGCGGGATGAAGCAGCGGGTGCAGCTTGCCAGGGTGCTGGCCAATGACCCGGAAATTCTGCTCATGGATGAGCCGTTCGGCGCGCTGGACGCGATGACCCGCAGAACGATGCAGAAGGAGTTGGTGCGGATCTGGCGTCAGACGAACAAAACGGTCGTGTTTGTGACCCACGATATCCAGGAGGCGATTTTGCTGGGGGGCAGGATCGGCATTATGTCTCCGGGGCCATCCTCGAAAATATCGCATATTTACGACATTCCGCTTTCATATCCCCGGGACGTGTCGGCGGCGGAGTTTTACGATTACTACAAACAAATTCAGGCGCATTTTGACGAGTAGGGAGGGATGGTCATGAAGACGGCATGGTGGAAAAAGAAATGGGCAGGGCTGCTCCTCCTTTGGATTTTCGTTCTGGCGGCCTGGCAAGGCGGGGCGATGCTGTACGGTCCTGAGGTGATCCCGAGCCCTGCGCAAACGGTAAAAGGGGCGATCGAACTGCTTCGGGACGGATCGCTGCAAAAATATATCGGCGTCAGCTTCTTTCGGGTTCTATGCGGTTGGACGCTCGGCAGTCTGATCGCGATTCCGCTCGGCATCGTCATCGGCAAGGTGGACGCGATTCGTCACTTTGCCGAACCGCTGCTTAACTTTATTAGGTTTATTCCCCCGATCGCTTTCATCACGCTGTTCCTGGTCTGGTTCGGCATCGGCGAGCAATCCAAAATCGCGCTTATTCTTTACGCAACCTTGTTCATCGTCATGATGAACACGCTGACCGGCGTGCTGTCCGTGGAGGAGGACAAAATCCGTTCCGCCCGCAGTATGGGCGCTTCGGAATGGCAAATCATCGTCCATGTCATTGTGCCTGCAACGGCGCCGTATATTTTCACGGGAGTCCGGCTGGCCATGGGCACCTCCTATATGGCGATTGTGGGTGCCGAGATGATCGCCGCAAACGAAGGCGTCGGTTTCCTAATCTGGAATTCAAGGTTGTTTTTCCGAACGGATTGGATTTTCGTCGGCCTGATTTGCCTCGGCTTGATGGGCTTTATTACAGACCGTTTGTTCGGCTGGTTCGGAAACAAAGTGTTGTGGCGGTACGGGGTCGTCAGCTCGGGACCGGCAAGAAGATAAACGAAAATATCCAAAGGCTATCCATGGCTATGTTGTATAAACTTAGCCCGGGGATAGCCTTTTTCCTGATATCGCAAGAAATACATCCGCTAAACACGTTGAAATATAACACATTATGTTAGATATAAGCGTTTCTGTTCTGATCATTCATATATTTTATCATTTTTTTGCGTAATCCCTCTTTTTAAGTCCAAGTCGCTACTCTATAATGTAAGATAAACTTACATAAGAAGGGCGGGGGTAGAGTGAGTCTAATACAAAGAAATAAAAAAGTGGGAAACATCCGGAAGGTTTTCTCGACCATCTTTTCCGGGACGGGCCGGAATTCGAGAAATTCGGAGGAATCGGTACAGCCTGCGTCCTTAGCCGTTTTGGCAAAGGAGGAAGGGCCGGAGAACCGGTGGATAGCCGTAGCAAATGAGTCGATGGTGGCTGCGGACAGGCTTCAAGCCGCCGTCGGGGAAGTCAATGAAAGCATTGTTCAGCTTAGCCGCTTGTCCGATGTGTCCTCACAGGAGGATATGCAGCTCAAAGCCAGCAGCGAACGCTCGCTTGAACAAGTCCAGGAAAGCTTGGCCGCCATGCAGGAAGTTGCATCTTCCGCCTATCGCATCCAGGAAGCGGCGGAGCATTTGCACCGGCGCAGCGAAAAAACGGTGAGCGAGGCTTACCGGATTACGGATGCCCTTACGGAAGCGGACGAAACGATTCGCTCGTTGGCGGATTCCCAGGAGTCGATGATCGGACCGATGACGGACCTGGAGAACAATGCGAGGAGGCTTAGCGTATTTTATAGGGAGCTCGAGGAAATATCCGGTGAAATTGCGCTCCTCGCCTTGAATGCTTCGATTGAGGCGGCCAGGGTAGGGGAACACGGAAAAGGCTTTGATGTTGTCGCGAGCAGAATGCGGGCGCTCGCGGAGCAAAGCAAAAGCGCGATCGGCAGTTCGGCTCCTTTGTTCCGGCATATTTCGGATGACGCCAATCGGATGAAGGAGTCGATTCGTCACGGGAAACAATCGGCCATGGGCGGAATCGAGTTGATGAAATCGATGAGCCGGGACATCCGCTTCATTTCCGATGAGGTCGCCTCCGTAAACGAACATGTCGTCGAGACAGGGAGACGGAGCCGCGAGCAATTGGAAATGACCCGTAACATGGAAAGCATGCTGAAGGAAGTGCATGCCGGACTTCATCGCAGCATTTCCCATGTGGAAGGGGCTTTGTCGCGAATGGAGTCGCAAAGGATACATATCGGAAAACTGCAAACGGTGGCCGGCGGCTTGCACAGGGCGCAAGAGGAACTGATCGATTCGCTTGATACGATACGCGGGTCGGCATCCTCAAATGAAATTGCGGAAGGGCACGAGGCGGCCGCCCGGCAGCTTGGGCTGAGTTTTGCCGGCAAGCTTCGGGATGCGGCGGATACCAAAGCCATTCGGATGATGCGGGAGGAGGATCACCGGACCTCATTGGAGCTTCTTTTGAAGAAGGAGCCTGATCTCGAAGCGGCATGGACAAACCGGACGGACGGCTCGTTCGTCGTATCGATCCCGGAGGCCGGACTGTTGAATGCAAAAGGGCGCGAATGGTTCCGCCTTGCATTGAACGGGGAGCCGGTCATCTCGGAGGTGTATGTTTCGGCCATTACGAAGCGAAGATGCATTACTTTATCCGTTCCGATTTTAAAAGATGGCGCCGTGATCGGGGTGCTTGGCGCGGATCTATCCGTGGAGTAACACCGTGCAAGGCTTTCCGGCCGAAAGGGATCCCGGGTATGTTATATTGTTTTGGGGGCCAGGCATTATACAGAAAGAATAATGTGGACGATGTGGCCCGCCCGGAAAGGAATGACCCGAATGAACGGAAATCAGGCCCTCGGCCGTTTTATTTATACTTTTAACTATCATGAGAATGATCGGGAGCTGTGCGGCATGGAGCTGCGCGCTTTGTTCGGGAAAGACCCGGACTCGAAACTTTATATGGAATCCGACAGGAGGTTGGATCCGAGCCGCAGCCCGTTTCTATCGCAAAGGATCGACGTACTGCTTTCAGGGGATTCGCTGGAAGAAATTATAGATCAAGTGGCTGCTCTTGAACTTGGCGGCAAATCCTTTAAAGTCGTTTATGTCAAAAACGGAATCAAGCGTAGCTACGAGGAACAGCGCGAGTTGGAACGCCGGGTCGGAGCGCGTATACGCGGAACGGCGGAAATGCGAAATCCTGAAATCACGTTCGCTCTGCTGTCCGCGAATGACGGCTGGCATCTTGGCAGATCCATTCCGTCGGAGGCGGTTTGGCTTGAACATAAGCGTAAACCCCAAAATTATTCCACAGGCTTAAGTACGCAACTGGCCCGGAGCCTCGTTAATATTGCCGTCCCCTACCCAGACGGAAAGAAGGTGATCGATCCTTGCTGCGGCATGGGCAATGTGCTGATCGAGGCGTTATCGATGAAAATCGATATCGTCGGCCGGGATCTTAATCCGCTTGCTATTCAGGGGGCCAGAACCAATCTGCGGCATTTCGGCTATCCCGAAGTCGTAGAGATCGGGGACATGAATGATGTCGAAGCGAAGTACGACGCCGCAATCCTGGATATGCCTTACAATTTATGCTCCGTCCTTTCGATGGAGGAACGTCTGCGCATGCTGGGCAGTCTTCGGCGCTTCTGCGCCCGATCGGTCATAGTATCCAGCGAACCGCTGGAAGAGGAAATAGCCCGAGCCGGTTGGACGATTCAGGACCGGTGCCGGGTTGCGAAAGGGTCGTTTGTTCGTAGCGTGTGGTTATGCGAATGATATTGATTACGAAACCAGAAAAAGAGCATGGCCGGGACAAAGATCTTCGGCGATGCTCTTTTTCTTAATACTAAACGCCTTCCGGCACGGTTAAGCCCAGACCTTGCGCGATACGGGTTCCGTATTCGGGGTCGGCTTTATAGAAATGTGCGATTTGACGCAATTTGATTTCGTCTTTTTCTACCGGTTTCATCGCTCCGACGATGTTCTCTACCAAACGGGTGCGTTCATCTTCGCTCAGAAGACGGTACAGGTCGCCGGCTTGAGTATAATGATCATCACGATCATAAGCTACGCTGTCTGCATATCCCGTGACTTCAAACGGGGAGATCTTATGCTCGGGCGCTTCCGTTGGTCCGCCGTAGCTGTTAGGCTCGTAGTATACGCCGGAGCCGCCGTTGTTGTCGGGACGCATGGAACCGTCACGTTGATTGTTTCTGACTTCGGCGATCGGACGATTGATCGGCAAAGCGTTATGGTTCGCGCCGACGCGGTAACGATGCGCATCCGAATAAGCGAAGAGACGGCCTTGCAGCATTTTGTCAGGCGATGCTTCGATTCCCGGTACAAAGTTCCCCGGGGAGAACGTGGCCTGCTCGACTTCGGCAAAA
This sequence comes from Paenibacillus salivarius, assembly GCF_051307165.1. Taxonomy (NCBI): domain Bacteria; kingdom Bacillati; phylum Bacillota; class Bacilli; order Caryophanales; family Paenibacillaceae; genus Paenibacillus; species Paenibacillus salivarius. The sequence goes on along the minus strand of NZ_CP195592.1, from coordinate 4,111,211 downwards.
TAGTTTTCCGGGTTCCGGTTCAGTGTCATGCGTCCGACTTCGATCAGAGGATAATCTTTTTGCGACCATACTTTCGTGACATCGAACGGATCGAAACGGTACGTGTTCGCGTCTTCGAAAGGCATGATTTGAACATACAGCGTCCAGCTAGGGAAGTCGCCTTGTTCAATCGCATTGAAAAGATCTTCCGTATGATAATCCGGGTTGGAACCGGCAAGCTGTTCGGCTACTTTGACATCCAGGTTTTTAACGCCCTGATCCGTTTTGAAATGGTATTTGACCCATACCGCTTGGCCCTCGGCATTTACCCATTTGAAGGTGTGGCTGCCGAAACCGTGCATGTGGCGCAGAGTGGCCGGAATACCGCGGTCGGACATCAGGATCGTAACTTGATGCAAAGATTCCGGAGACAGGGACCAGAAGTCCCAAACCGCGTTCGGGTTTTTCAGATGCGTTTGCGGATGACGCTTTTGCGTATGGATAAAGTCCGGGAATTTGATCGCGTCGCGAATGAAAAAGACCGGCGTGTTGTTGCCGACGAGATCGTAGTTGCCTTCTTCGGTATAAAATTTCACCGCAAATCCGCGAGGATCGCGAACGGTATCGGCAGAGCCGAGTTCGCCGGCCACGGTCGAGAAACGGATGAACATCGGCGTTTGTTTGCCTACTTCCGAAAGGAAGGCGGCTTTGGTGTATTGGCTAACGTCGTTCGTTACTTCAAATACGCCGTGGGCGCCGGCGCCTTTGGCATGGACGACCCGTTCCGGAACGCGTTCCCTGTTAAAATGAGCGAGTTTTTCAAGCAGGTGCACATCCTGGATCAATACGGGACCGCGGCCTCCCGCCGTGATCGAATTTTGGTTGTCTCCGACCGGAGCGCCGGAACTGGTAGTTAAATAGTTGTTATTTTTATTCATAAAATCACCTCGAAAAATATAATGGCATCACTGTTTTTATACATATGATCTCGATATGACAACTTTACCAAAGGGTTAAGATTATTGTCATGAAGCCCGAATGAATGGTAGATGAAAACTAAATGAAGGAAGGTACATCGTGTAAAAAATAGTAGTTTTATAGGAGAAATTGTAGTATCATGGAGAACGGTTCATAGGAGAATTTTACCATAGAGGAGGAGTATTTCATGGAACCGAATGTACAACAAGGATATCCGCAGGTGCAAGGAGCGCCCGTAGTCAGCCTGAAAGATTGGATGATTACGATCCTGCTGATGGCGATTCCGGTCGTAAACCTGATCATGCTGTTCGTATGGGCTTTCGGAGGCGGAACGAATCCGAGCAAATCGAACTTTGCCAAGGCATCGTTGATCTGGGCATTGATCGGTATCGTTATCTATGTCATTTTCTTTGTTCTTATCATTGGGGCAATTTCGTCTTCCATGTAAGATTGTCGATCATTTGGCAGTTAATCTGGCCGTTAACTGCAAGAAAGAGACCGCTTCGTTCGTCGGGGCGGTCTTTTCTGTGCGCTAAAATTGTTGTAAGTTCACGGTTTTTAACCTATAATCCTATACAGAAGTAAGCCTAAAACCAGCGAATATTTTACCCGTAGGTCCTGAAACTCTCCTTTGCGGCGGGTTTCGGGTTAAAAGGGAAGCCGGTGCAAATCCGGCACGGTCCCGCCACTGTATTCAGGGACGAGCCCATGCATGCCACTGTCATACGTCAAAGTATGATGGGAAGGCGGGCTTTCGTCGCAACCTGTTAGTCAGGAGACCTGCCCACGGGAAGATTAGACGGTCCTTCGAGGAAAGGATAACGATCTGCTTAGAAGAAGGAATCTGCCCCGGCAACGGGACCTCCAAGAAATTCCAGGTTCCCGGTATATCTTTGTAGACGTAACCCATCCTATTCAGGATGGGTTTTCTTGCGGACATAAGCGTTTCGCTCGTTTCAGGCGTTTTATTACCAGATCAGATATTCAAAAGGAGAGGGACACATGAAGAAATGGAGTAAAATTTGGGGGATTTGGCTGCTTGCGCTGTTGCTGCTCGTCACCGCGGGTTGCGGTGCGAACAACTCGAATAAAGCGGCGAATGAAGGCAACAACGCGAATCAGGCGGTACAAGAACAGGGGCAAGACACCAACGGGGCTTCCAATGCGGACCAACAGCTAAGTACGGTTTACCCGCTAACCGTAACGGATGCCTTCGGAACGGAATTCACGTTTGAATCGGCTCCGCAACGGATTGTATCGTTGGCTCCATCCGAGACGGAAGGCTTGTTTGCTCTCGGACTGGACGAGCAGGTTGTCGGCGTTTCGGATAACGATGATTACCCGGAAGCCGTAAAGGACAAGCCGAGAATGGGCGGATTCCAAGTCAACGTGGAAGCGGTCGTGGCCGCTCAGCCGGATCTCGTGCTTGCGGGCAGTCTTATCGGTGAAGATACGGTAAAAAGCCTGACTGATTTGGGATTGAAAGTATATCGTTCCAATCCGAAAACGGTCGATCAGGTGATCGAGAATATTCAAACGGTCGGGAAGATCACGGATCACCAGCAGCAAGCGGCAGAGGTAACCGAACAAATGAAAGCCGAGCTTGCGAAAGTCACCGAAGCCGTCAAAACTTTGCCTGCCGATCAAAAGAAAAAAGTATACATTGAATTTTCCCCGGGCTGGACGGTCGGCAAGGGTGAGTTCATGGATGAAATGATCACCTTGGCCGGCGGAGAAAATGTCGCAAGCGACATAACGGGCTGGAGCGAAATTAATGAAGAAAATATCATCAAGGCGAACCCGGACGTAATTCTGTACGCCAAGAGCGTCATTGACGAAAACAACCGGACTTTGGCCGAAATTATCAAGTCCCGCGGCGGATGGGATCAAATCACGGCGGTGAAGGAAGACCGCATCGTGGCGCTGGACGACAACCTGCTCAGCCGTCCGGGTCCTCGCGTGACCCAAGGCCTGATTGAGGTGGCAAAAGCGATTTATCCGGATCTGATTCAGGAATGAGAACCAAACTGGCAGGGTACGGATTAATCGGCCTGGGATTGCTTATTGTTACGCTGCTGATCTGCATCGGGTTCGGTTCCGTACATTTGCCTGCAGGTGAAATCGCCAGAATCATCCTGCACCGCCTTCCATGGATCGGAAACCTCATTGAACCCGACTGGAGCGTCGCCTCCGAACAAATCGTCATGAAGGTGCGGCTTCCGCGGGTGCTGCTCGGTTTGCTGGTCGGAGCTTCGCTTGCCGTAGCGGGATCGGCGTTTCAGGGCGTGCTGCGCAATCCCCTCGCCGATCCGTTTACGCTCGGCGTATCTTCAGGATCGGCGGTCGGTGCGGCTGTACTGATCTTTTTCGGCTGGCAGTTTTCGCTGGCCGGTATTTTCACCCTTCCGATGGTCGCTTTTCTTGCCGGAGCCACGACATTGTGGATCGTCATGCGGCTAGCGAGGGAGAACGGAAAAATCCCGATCGAAAGCCTCATTTTATCGGGCGTGGTGATGCAATCTTTTCTCGGGGCCGTCGTCTCTTTCCTAACGGCGATGTCCAGGGATACCGTGAACGAAATACTTTTTTGGACAATGGGAAGCCTGAGTCTGCGCGGATGGTCGTATACGGCCATCCTGTTTCCGTATTTGGCGCTGGGCACCCTGTTCCTGTGGAGCCGGGCACGCTCGCTGAACCTGCTGGCCTTGGGCGAACGCGAGGCGGCTCATACCGGGCTTCATGTCGAAAGGACGAAGTTAACCGTACTTATTGTGGCAACGCTGATGACTGCGGCGGCGGTGTCCGTGTCCGGGGTCGTCGGTTTTGTCGGACTCGTCATTCCGCATATAATCCGGTTAATCACGGGCCCGGACTACCGGTTGATCATCCCGCTTTCCGCACTGGGCGGAGGCACATTCATGATGTACAGCGATTTGGCGGCACGCGCGCTGCTGGCTCCGACGGAAATTCCGCTCGGAGTGGTTACGGCATTTGTCGGCGCACCTTTCTTCGCCTACTTGTTGTATAAAAAGAAAAAAGCGAGAGAGAGGGAATTGGGATGATCGAGGCTAAACACGTCGCCAAATCATTCGGCCGCCTGCAGGTGCTGCGCGATATTAGCTGGAACGTCAAGCCGGGCGAATTCTGGGGCGTCATCGGTCCGAACGGCAGCGGGAAAAGCACCTTGCTCAATCTGATATCCGGCACCCATGCCCCTGATAGCGGCGAAATCACATTGTCAGGTAAGCCGGTTGCTTCCTACGGCCGGAAGGAGTTGTCCAGAAAACTGGCCGTTTTGCAGCAGGACGGGCTGCCTCAGGTTTCGTTTACGGTGCGCGAAGTGATCGAAATGGGCAGGTTTCCTTTTCAGGACTGGAGAGGGAAGGATCAGCAGGAGGATGCGTACGAATTGCTGCATGATATTATGGACAGGCTTGAGCTTGGCGGCCTGGCCGACCGGCATCTCGACCGTCTTAGCGGAGGGCAGAGACAGCGGGCCGCGCTGGGGAAGGTGATGGCCCAGCAGCCCGAGATCGTGCTGCTTGACGAGCCGACGACGTATCTCGATATCCGGTATCAGATGCAATTTATGGAGCTCATTTCCGCCTGGCAGCGGGAAGAAGGCTTGACGGTCATCGCCGTCATGCATGATTTGAATCTGGCTTCGCTGTATTGCGACCGTTTGCTCGTCTTGAGCGGCGGCAGCGTGGCGGCGCAGGGAAGTCCGTCCGAAATTTTGCGTCCGGAAACGGTGGAGTCTGTCTTTGATGTGAAGTCCTACAGCATTGCGCATCCCGATACCGGGGTTCCCCAACTGTTGTTGAAAAAGGAAAGCAAGGGAGGAGTTTTTTAATGAGTCGCGCTCTATCGGAAATCATTCGTTCTATACAAGCGCCAGACGCCGCAGTCTCCGCCGCTGCCGCAGCGCATTTGGACCAATTGACGAAGCCGCCGGGAAGCCTAGGAAAGCTGGAGGCGCTTGCGATCAAGCTGGCGGGGATGACGGGAAAGGTTCAACCTTCTTTTTCAAACCGCGGCGTCGTTGTCATGGCAGCAGACCATGGGGTCTGCGAAGAAGGGATCAGCGCCTTTCCCGCCGAGGTAACGCCTCAAATGGTGCTTAACTTCCTTGCCGGCGGGGCAGCGGTCAATGTGCTTGCCCGGCAGGCCGGGGCCGAAGTGATGTGCGTCGATATCGGGGTCAATGCGGAGCTTGATCATCCGGCGCTGATCTCGCGCAAAATCCGGTACGGTACGGCAAATATGGCCGTGGGGCCTGCGATGACCCGCGAAGAGGCCGAAGCGGCCGTGATGGCCGGAATCGACATCGTGGAAGAAGCGGTATCCAGAGGGATCTCTTGCTTCGTTACCGGTGAAATGGGGATCGGAAATACGACGCCGAGCGCGGCCATGATGAGCGTTTTTACAGGGAACTCTCCCCTGGATTCCGTGGGCCGGGGAACGGGAATCGATGATGAACGGTTGCGTCATAAAGCTCAAGTCGTCGAACGGGCCTTGGCATGCAACGAACCCGATCCGGCCGATCCGATCGGCGTGCTCTCCAAAGTAGGCGGGCTGGAAATCGCCGGATTGACCGGAGTCATTCTCGGTGCCGCAGCCAACCGCTGCCCGGTCGTCCTCGACGGATTTATCTCTGGAGCCGCAGCGCTCGCCGCTGCCCGGTTAGCTCCGGAATCGGTGAATTACATGATTGCTTCTCATGTCTCCCATGAGAAAGGACATCATGATTTGCTCGATCGGCTCGGCCTTACGCCGATGCTGTTTCTGGATATGCGGCTGGGGGAAGGCACGGGAGGCGTCCTTGCCTTGCATCTGATCGATGCCGCTTGCCGGATCATGGCCGAGATGGCCACATTTGCGAGCGCGGGCGTTTCAACCGGAACGGAAAGTACGGGGAAAGAAGCTGCCGGGGAGGTCCAGGCATGATCGTCACGGTTACGGGCGGAGCGCGCAGCGGCAAAAGCTCGTTTGCGGAAAAGTATTGCATGAAGCAGGCGGACTCCGGACTATACATCGCCACGGCACAGGCATTCGATGAGGAGATGCGGCAGCGCATCGAATTGCATCGGAGCCAGCGCGAGGGAAGCGGCTTTCGATGGACGACCGTCGAGGAGCCGCTCAAGCTGGCCGGCTTGCTGACCGGGAAGGAGGGGACGTCCGGAACGAACGGTCCTTCAACGTCGTCCGGAGAATCCGGATCGACGAAGGCGTTGGCCCCGGTCGTGCTGGTCGATTGCCTGACCTTGTGGCTGACGAATGTTTTGCTTGCCTCGGAAAGCACCGAAGCCGGGGACGGGGATTTTTCCGGTGCCGTCGAATTCGAAATCGATAAACTCGTTTCCGCGGTCGCGGCTTATCCCGGGCATCTGGTGATGGTCACGAACGAGGTCGGCAGCGGGATCGTGCCCGAATATCCGCTTGGACGAATCTATCGTGATTATGCGGGGATATTGAACCGGAAAATGGCGGAGATTTCCGACGCGGTCTTTCTTGTTACGGCTGGAATCCCGATCGAGCTAAAAAGCAGGGAGTACAAACTATGAAAGACAAAGGACGGCCGATTTTGGCCGCTTTTCAATTTTTGTCCCGGTTTCCGGTCAAGGCGGAGCTGGACTTTTCGCCGGAGCTGCTCCGGCGCAGCGCCAAACATTACCCGCTCGTCGGTTTGGCGATTGGATTTACGGTCTGGCTTGCGGCATTTTTGTCCAGCCAAGTACTGCCGTCCCTGCCTGCGGCGGCGGTAACGCTGATCGTTTGGGTATGGCTGACCGGCGGACTTCATCTGGACGGCTGGATGGATTCCGCGGATGCGCTGCTCAGCTACCGATCCAGGGAGAAGATGCTGGAGATCATGAAAGACAGCAGAGTGGGCGCGATGGGAGTATTGGCATGTACACTGTTGCTTTTGCTCAAGGTGACGCTGATCGCCTCGCTAATCGATTCCGGCGCGCTGTCCGCCGCGGCGGCGATGCTGACGGCTCCGGTTTGGAGCCGCTGGTTCATGACGCGCGCGATGCAAAAATGGCCCGTCGCTCGCGCCGGTGAAGGGCTTGCCGCGAAGTTTCACGGTCTCGGATCGAAAGACACGGCACAATCCGCGGTTTTCGCCATCCTGCTCACGGCGGCTAGCCTGGGAACGGTCGCAATCGCCGCAGCCTTTGTGCCAGGCCTCGCCCCGGCGTTCAAGAACGAAATCTGGCTACCGTTGGTTATGTACTTTTTCGCAGCTCCTTTGGCGGTTTGGCTATTTGGTACCGCCGCTGCCAGAAAGATCAGTTCGCGGCTCCACGGCCTTACGGGGGATACATACGGAGCGTTGAATGAAGGGCTGGAGGCCGTACTGTTGATACTGGCGGTCATCTTGGTGTGCTGATTGCTTTTTTCATGGAAGGAGAGAAGCTGCAATGAATGATCAACCATTAACAAGGACGCAGGGCGCGGTATTAATGGTTCAGGGAACGGCTTCAGATGTCGGAAAGAGCGTCATTGTGACCGCGTTGTGCCGGATTTTTACACAGGACGGATACCGGACCGCTCCGTTCAAATCACAAAATATGGCGCTGAATTCATACGTCACGCCGGACGGAAACGAGATCGGAAGAGCGCAAGGCATTCAGGCGGAAGCCTGCGGCATTCCCGCGACAACGGATATGAACCCGATTCTGCTTAAGCCGACCGGAGAGATGCGCTCGCAGGTCGTCGTTCACGGCAAGCCGTTTCGCGATCTCAGCGCCGCGGGCTATCGCGAAAACTTTCTGCCTGCTGCAAAGCCGTTGGTGATGGAGGCGCTGGAGCGTCTGCGCGATCAATACGATATCGTCGTCATGGAGGGAGCCGGCAGTCCCGCGGAAATCAACTTGAAACACCGGGACATCGTCAATATGAACCTGGCGGGATGGGCGGATGCGCCCGTGATACTGGCCGCGGATATCGACCGCGGCGGCGTTTTCGCTTTTCTCGTCGGAACGCTGGAACTGCTGGAGCCGGAGGAAAGGGCACGGGTCAAAGGCTTCGTGATCAACAAGTTCAGGGGGGACCTCTCTCTGCTGCAACCCGGCCTGGAATGGCTGGAGCGGAAAACGGGCATTCCCGTGCTGGGCGTGCTTCCTTTTTTGCCGGATTTGGAAATCGAGGCCGAAGACTCGGTGGCGCTTGACTCCTACCGGTCTCTGCCGGATTCGGGGAGGGAGCTGGACATCGCCGTGATCCGCTATCCGAGGGTATCGAATTTTACCGATTTCGATATTTTGGCGGCCGAGCCCGATGTTTCCCTGCGTTATGTCCAGAAGCCGTCTCAACTTGGCACGCCGGATGTCGTCATCCTTCCGGGTTCCAAAAATACGATCGGGGATCTGGAGTATTTGCGGAAGCAAGGCTTGGATGCGGAAATTCGCGTATTGCTTGAAGAGCAGCCGTTGACACGGTTGGTAGGCATTTGCGGAGGTTATCAGATGCTGGGCAAGAAGCTGCTCGACCCGGACGGGGTGGAGTCGGAAGCGCCGCGCCATGCGGAAGGGCTGGGCTGGCTGCCGCTCGAGACGACTTTCCTGCCGGGGAAAACGACGGAGCTTGTTCACGGAACCGCCGTGACAGCAAGTCTCTGTTTGCCTAACGGCCCGGAGGGAGCAGATCTCCCTGTCAGCGGGTATGAAATCCATGCGGGCCGGACGGAAGTCAGCGGCGGCGCAGACGATTCCTTGCCGGTTTTCAAGATCCGCGAAAAGGACGGAACCTTGCGGGAAGAGGGGCGAAGTACTCCGGACGGAAGAATCTTCGGGACTTATTTGCACGGCGTGTTCCACAATGATGCCTGGAGACGGGCTTGGCTCAACCGCGTACGCATTGAAAAGGGCCTGCCGCCGCTTCCTTCGCAGATTTCGGCGGAGTCGCGAAAGCAGTCCGCTTTCGACCGGCTGGCGGATCATGTCAGAAAGCATCTGGATATGGACCGGATTTATCATATATTGCGAAAAGAACGACGATAAGTTTTGACAACCGGTTAAAATGTAAGGTACCATAAACTTGCGCTTAATTTTCGATGGTAAAGTCGAAAAGCGGGGGAACCACCTTTGGGGCGAATCGTAGAATGATCACGTAGGGAACCATCTTTCCCGAGCCCGTCAGCTAACCTCGTTTGCAGTGGATGGGTCGAATCGCTTTACATTACATATTCAGTCATAAATCCAATTGACCCTTTTTCGGGTCTTTTTTGTTTTCTTGGGTGATTTCCGCTTTGTCAATTCACTGCACGTCTTCCGGTTCCCCGCTTCCTCTTTACGATCGTCCATTCAAAGGAGGAGAGGGTACATGGCACGACCGAAGTATATTACCGATATCGGAAAGGTAACGCAGCTGTCCCGCGAAGAGCAGGAGGAGCTGCGGCCCATTACCGACAAGTTTGTCTTTCGGGTGAATGATTACTACTTGAATCTGATTGACTGGGAAGATCCGCAGGATCCGATCCGCAAGCTGGTCATTCCGAACACGGGCGAACTCCGCGAGTATGGACGCTGGGACGCATCCGACGAGGAGACGAACTACGTGGTGCCCGGGTGTCAGCATAAATACCGGACTACCGCGCTGCTAATCGTTTCCGAGGTATGCGGCTCCTATTGCAGGTATTGCTTCCGCAAACGACTGTTTCGAAACGATGTGAAGGAAGCGATGTCCGATGTCTCCCCGGGGATCGAATACATCGCGGCGCATCCCGAAATCAACAATGTGCTGCTTACGGGAGGGGACAGCCTGATATTGGCGACGTCCAAGCTTCGCTCGATTTTGGAACGTCTTCGTAAGATCGATCATGTAAAAATCATCCGTCTCGGCTCCAAAATGCCCGTATTCAACCCGATGCGCATTTCCGAGGATCCGGAGCTCCTTGCGCTTCTCTCCGAGTTTTCGACGCCGGAGAAACGCATTTACGTGATGGCGCACATCAACCATCCCCGGGAGATTACGCCGGAAGCCCAAAAGGCGTTCCAGGCGCTGCATGAGGCCGGAGTGATCGTCGTGAACCAGACGCCGGTGCTGAAAGGAATCAATGACGATCCCGTGGTGCTCGGGGATCTATTGGACCGGCTGTCTTGGGCGGGGGTGACGCCGTACTATTTTTTCATCAACCGGCCGGTTGCCGGAAATTCCGACTTCGTCATTCCGCTTGAACGGGCATACCGGGTCGTGGAGGAAGCCAAGGCTCGCACTTCGGGGCTCGGAAAACGGGTCAGGCTGTCGATGAGCCATACGTCCGGAAAAATCGAAATTTTGGCGATCGAGAACGGTTTGGCGTATTTGAAGTACCATCAGTCCAGGGATAATGAATACGGCAAATTCATGGTATTGGAATGCCCGCCGGAAGCGGCCTGGTTCGACGATCTCCCGGGCAGCGAGGCTTATTGGAAACGACCTGCGAGAAAGACGGAGGCGACGGGGGTGCTCTAGCACCGGGCCCGCACAAAAAAAGACGTACCCGGAAAAAAATGCGGGTACGTCTTTTTGACGCGACGGATCAGATTTTAAATTGTTCAGCCGCCGCCTTCAGCGAAAGCGCTTGATCGTAAAGCTCTTTGACGGTAGCGGCGTGGTTCTCCATCTCGGTAATCTGGCGGTTGGAATATTCGGCGATTTCTTCAATGCTTTGCAGTGATTTTGCCGTAATGTTTGCGGACTCCTCCACCGATGCGGTCACTTCTTCGGTACCGGCGGACACTTCCTCGGTCGAGGCGGATACCGATTGAATGGTCATATTGATGTTGTAGATCAGGTCCGTCAACTCTTCAAAAGCGCTGCCCGCTTGATTGACGCGTTCCGCCCCCGAATGAATTTCCCGGCTGACAAGCTCCATGGCCTTCACGGAATTCATCGCTTCTTCCCGAATGCTCAGCAGATTGTCGCCGATCTGTTCCGTGGCGATCCGTGATTGCTCGGCAAGCTTGCGCACCTCTTCGGCTACGACCGCAAAGCCCTTGCCCTGCTCGCCGGCCCGAGCCGCTTCGATGGCCGCGTTCAGCGACAAAATATTGATCTGCTTCGTGATATCCATAATTAAGTTGACGACTTCGGCAATGGATTCCGACCTGTTATTCAGCTCCGTAATCGAAATCTGTGATTTTCTCGCCGCTTCCTCAACCATCTGCATCTGCTCGACGGCTGTTTTGGCAAGTTCGTTGCCGGAGCCGGCTTCCGCGGAAGCCTGTCCGATCTTTTCCGAAACTTCAGCGGAAGAGGTTGCGATATGCTGGACGCCCTGCGAGATTTCCTCCATCGCTCTGGCATTCTCCGCGGCCGTGGACGCGATCGTGACGCTGCCTTGTTCGACTTCCAGCGTAGCGGCTCCGGAACGCTCGGTCAATTCCTTGAACGTTTGGGCTGACTGAATCAGTTGATCCGAGCTTTTGGCAACCGACTCGGACATGTGAAGAACTTTGCCGATCATTTCTTTGAGCTGGACGGTCATCGTGCGGAAGCTGTCGGCCAATTGGCCCACTTCATCATTCGTCCGGATATCGACTTCGCCGCGGAAGTCGCCTTGCGCCATCTTCTCCGTGACGGCGGCCAGCTTCTTGATCGGTCCGGTGATGCGCCGGCTGTTCAGGTAAGCGGCCAGCAAACCGACGACGATGACGAAAATCTGAATGCTCACGCAAATCCAGATGATTTCCTGTTCCTTTTCCTTGATGAATGTTGCGTCCATCCCTACCGCCAATACGGCGGTGCTGCCCGGAAGGGCGATGTAGGCGGTTTTGTGGGAACCGTATTTGTCGGTGTAAAGCTCGCTGATGCTGGCCTTGCCTTTGGAATCGGCGGCGAGCATCGCATCCTGGACTTCAAGCTGATCCCCGGCCTTCATATTCGAGCCTTCGTTCACCCCGATGACGGTAGCCTGATTGTCTTTTACATTAAGGATATAGGCGGTATCTAACTGAAACTCTTCCACTTTCCCGGAAAGATAGGATTCGACAGCGAATCTGGAGTTCTCTTTGCCGCTCAGCAATTGAAGAGCCTGGTTCGTATCCATGTTTCTGAAAATGTCTTTGGAGCTTGTCCGAAGCACCTTGTCGAACTGGGGCAGAACATTGTTGTGAAGAATTCCCGTGGCGACGAGATAGAAGCTGGTACTGAACAGAAATGAAGACAGGACGATGACGACGGTGAAGGTGAGCATAATCTTTCGGCTGATTGAACTTTTCCTCTTAAACAATGTAGATCCCTCCAAAACTCCTAGTTCTTTCTGTCTCTATATATGTAGTATGGTATGACCGCGGTCTTATTTGACCACTGTTCATCAGAACTATTCTATAGAAAAAAAGCATTTTTGAAAATGGACTTTTTCCTAATTTTCATTTTCATATCAAAAAAATTTTTCATAGGGAATAGTAACGAAGACGCAGATATGATATTGTTGGATTTGCCGTTTGTTTGCGGCCGCGGTTCGTGACCATCCCGCGTGATCAAAACTAGGAGGGATACATCATATGTTTAACATCGGATGGGGCATCTTTTATGTGCTCATCAATTTCGCCTTTTTTCTGCTATGCTACAAGCTTTTCGGTAAAAAAGGATTGTACGCCTGGATCGGCGTGGCGACGGTAGTAGCGAATATACAGGTCGTCAAAACCGTCGAGATGTTCGGCATCGTCATGACGCTGGGCAATACGATGTATGTCAGTCTTTATTTGACAAGCGATTTGCTGAACGAGAAGTTTGGGCGCGAGGAAGCGAAAAAAGCGGTTTGGTTCGGTTTCTTTACGCTGATTATGACCACGGTGCTCATGCAGATGACTTTGGTGTTCAAGCCGCAAGCCGGGGATATCGCGCAATCGTCGCTCGAGACGATTTTTGGTTTGATGCCGCGCCTTGCGCTGGGGAGCTTGACGGCCTATTTCGTCAGCCAGTTTCTCGATGTCCGGCTTTATTCCTGGATCCGCAAGTTTTATCCGGGACGAAACCAGCTTTGGATCCGCAACAACGGGAGCACGATGGTCAGCTCGTTCGTGGATACCTTGATCTTTTGCTCGATCGCTTTTCTCGGGGAATACAGCTTCGGGGTTTGGCTGGAAATCCTGTTTACGACGTACATTTTCAAATTCGTGCTTACGGCGGCGGGCACTCCGTTTCTCTATATCGCCCGTAACTTCGAGCATAAAGAGGATATAGCCACAGAAATAAAATAGCGGACATAATGTCCGCTATTTTTTTATTTTAGGTGCACCGAATCCGCGAGTTCGAAGGCTAAGCTTCCAACCCTGTACGAAAAATCATACAGATTTCAGCTATTTCCCGTGTACAAGCGGTTTCTGTATGAAATATCATACATAATTCGCTGCTTAAACGCATTTCGGCCCTTTTCTGTATGAATTTTCATATAGAAAAGGCAATTTGGCATGTAACGCGGTTCAATAAGGTCTGATTATCATACACACCAAGCCCACCTTGTTTACTTCTTATAAATAAGTGAGCCGTTTCGGGAAGGAGGTCAGCACCTCGACCCCGTTCGCCGTTACCAGGCAATCGTCTTCGATCCGTACTCCGCCTACGCCGGGGATATAGATGCCGGGCTCGACCGTAAACACGTTTCCTTCGCTCAAGGGATAGTCGTTCTGTCCGTGGACGGAAGGAAACTCATGGACATCGATGCCGAGCCCGTGGCCGAGGCGGTGAATGAAGTATTCGCCGTATCCCGCTTTCTCGATGACATCCCTTGCAGCCTTGTCGACCTCCGCACAGGTAACGCCTGGACGGATGGAGGCAATCGCGGCCTCGTTGGCGGCGAGTACCGTCTCATAAATGCGGACTTGCTCCTCCGTCAAATCGCCGAACGCAAAAGTTCTCGTAATATCGGATGCATAGCCGGAGGCGTAAACGCCGATATCGAACATCACCAGATCGCCTTTGTGAAGCTTGCGTTCCCCAGGGACGCCATGGGGCAAGCCGGTCTTTTCGCCGAACAGCACCATGGAATCAAAAGAAGGGCCGTCCGCGCCAAGCTTGCGGATTTGATATTCCACTTCCGCGACCAGCTCGTTCTCGGAAATGCCTTCCTTGATTTGTTTCAGCGATTCTTCCAGAACCCGTTCGATAAGCCCGACGGCATGGCGGATTTTGTCCGCTTCGCCGGCCGATTTGCGGACGCGCATTTCGCGGAGCCAAGGTCCGATATCCAGGCTCCCGGAGAACCCAAGAAACTCCTGAAGCAGCTCGTAGCGGGCCACCGTCAGGTTTTCCTTTTCCAAACCGAGCGTTCCGACATGTTTCCGAAGCTTGCTTTTCAGCAAAGAGTAAGGATTGTCGGTATCCAGATGGGTGACGATGTCCATGCCGCCGGTCGCTGCGCGCGCCGCTTCTTCATCCAGGGCGGGGACGACGAGCACCGGCTCGCCGCCCGGTTGAAAGAGTACCCCCAAAAACCGCTCATGCGGGTTGCTCAAAAATCCGGTCAAATAAAAAACGTGCTTCGGATCGGTGATCAGCAGCGTTTGCACACCTTGTTGCAGCATCAGATTTTCCAACGCCGACCAATGTTCTTTCATTAGAAATACTTCCTTTCTTGCGCAAATAATTTCCTTCTTTTATATTAACATAACGAAAAGAGGTTTACTTTTTACCATTTTTCACTAAAATTAAACTGCATTCCAATTAATTATGAACCAGGTAAGGGAGGTTGCCCGAGTGGCGGCAGAGAACAGGAATACGACCAAATTTATATTGATCGGGCTGATGCTCGGCATTCTGATGTCGGCGATGGACAATACGATCGTGACGACGGCGATGGGAACGATCGTTTCCGAGCTGGGCGGAATGGAGCAGTTTGTCTGGGTTACCTCCGCGTACATGGTGGCGGTCATGGCGGGAACGCCCATTTTCGGGAAGCTGTCGGACATGTATGGACGGAAAAGGTTCTTTATTTTCGGCATCGTGATGTTTCTGCTCGGCTCCGTGCTGTGCGGAATTGCGGAAAGCATCACCCAGCTCAGCATTTACCGGGCGATCCAGGGGATCGGCGGCGGGGCGCTGATGCCGATTGCGTTTACGATCATCTACGATATTTTTCCGGTGGAAAAACGCGGGAAGATGACCGGACTGATGGGGGCGGTATTCGGTACGTCCAGCATCTTCGGGCCGCTCCTTGGGGCGTTCATTACGGATACGCTCGGGTGGCATTGGGTTTTTTACATCAACGTGCCGATCGGTTTGGTATCTTTGCTGCTAATCACCCTATTTTATAAAGAATCGCTTGGACATATGAAGCAGCAAATCGACTGGAGCGGTGCCGCGACTTTGGTCGGGGCCGTCATCTGCCTGATGTTTGCGCTGGAACTGGGCGGGGAAACGTACGCATGGAATTCGCCGGTGATCCTGGGCTTGTTTGCGGGATTCGCCGTCTTGTTCCTGGTGTTCCTTGTGGCGGAAACCAAAGCGAAGGAGCCGATTATTACGTTCGGCATGTTCCGGAACCGGCTGTATGCGACAAGCTGTTTACTCGCTCTCCTCTATGGCGGCGTATTCATCATAGCGACCGTGTATATTCCGATTTATGTCCAAGGCGTATTCGGCGGTACGGCAACGAATTCGGGCATGATCCTCATGCCGATGATGATCGGGTCGGTTGTCGGGAGCATGATGGGCGGCATGCTGACGTCCCGTTTATCGTACCGGTCGGTCATGACGTTGTCCGTCGTGTTTTTCGTTGCCGGCGTCGTCGCTTTAAGCACGTTGACCGGCGCGTCCCCGCGGCTCCTGTTGACCGTTTACAGCGTTCTTTTGGGCTTCGGCGTGGGCTTTTCTTTTTCCGTGCTCGGCATGGCCGCGATCCATCCGTTCGATATGCGGCAGCGCGGCGCGGCGACTTCGACCAACTCCTTCCTCAGATCGCTGGGGATGACGCTCGGAATTACGATTTTCGGCATTCTACAGCGAAATCTGCTAGCGAACAATATGGAGGAAGCGTTCCAAGGCATGGGGCAGGGCGCGGCATCGTTCGGCAATACCCAAGAGGCGTTGTCCCCGGAAAAAAGAGCGCTCATTCCGCCTGAAATTTTGGAAAAGGTGACGGATTCGCTGGCCTCGTCTATTGCCCATACGTTCTTGTGGGCTTTGATTCCGGCCGTATTGGCGGCAGCCGTGGTGTTTGCCATGCCGAACGACCGGTTGAAGCCGGCGGCCGTGAACAAGGTTTCCAAGCAGCACGGATAAAGATGCAAATTCTATAGATTGGCGATTCTAAGGACCGTCCGGGTTTATCCCGGGCGGTTTTGAGGTATAAAGGGAGTACAACGCCGAAACGAGGTGATACCATGCCAGAAACGGAAGATACGAGACCGGCGCGTGACCGGGGGTTGGGGAATGCATCCGATCGGGATCATGCCGAGCAGTATCCGACGGAAGAACCGAGCTTGTTCGATATGTACGAAAGCGAGCGGAATGTGGATCCGATTCCGGTGGAGGATTTAAACCTTGAGGTTCGCGAGGAAAAAAACAAGGAGGCCACGAAGCATGCCTCCTCAAGCGAGCGTAAATATCATACCGGTTTCGGGGACGAATAGGGCAGATCATGGTTCAGCAGGCGATGCTCCGCCATCGCCTCGTATTTCGTTCCCGGACGTCCGTAGTTGCAGTACGGATCGATGGAGATTCCTCCGCGCGGCGTAAATTTGCCCCACACCTCGATATATTTGGGGTCCATCAGTTTTATCAGATCGTTCATGATGATGTTGACGCAATCCTCGTGGAAGTCGCCGTGATTGCGGAAGCTGAACAGGTACAGCTTTAGGGACTTGCTCTCGACCATCTTTTGGTCGGGAACGTAGCTGATGTAGATCGTCGCAAAATCGGGCTGTCCGGTAATCGGGCAAAGGCTCGTAAACTCCGGGCAGTTGAATTTGACGAAGTAATCCCGGTAAGGATGCTTGTTGTCGAAGCTCTCCAAAATGTCCGGAGCATATGTCGTCGGGTATTGCACCCCTTGATTGCCGAGCAGAGTTACGTCTTTCATTTCATCGGGTTGTCTTCCCGTCATCGTTTTTTTCCTCCTTATACTCCTCGTTTATTTCCCCAAACCAGGGCGTGAAGCTGCGGCAGCACTCTGCAGTCGTTCATATCGTTCAAGTCCATCACACGGTCGATTAATGCTTCGTAACGAAGCAGCAAATCCGCCGCATGATTTCCGATGTCCATTCGCCGGACATCGGGATTGCCCACCTGCAGGTACATGGCGGTGCCCGGATATCGGGCATGGACCTGCCTTGCGTAGGCAAGGTCGTCCTCGTCAAAGACGACGACCTTCAGGCTAACCGCTTGGGAGGCGGGCCGGTTCGACAGTCTGGCGACGATGTCGTCCAGCATCCTCCAATCGGTATCCATGCCGGAGCTGGGCGGTTTGGGCGAGAGCGTCACCTGATCGATGTCGGTAAGCCAATCCTGCCAGCGGGAGCCTTGGGTTTCCACCGCCACGGCGATGCCTTCCCGCTGAAGCAGTGCGACAAGCCCGCCGAGCTGCGGGAGCAGGGCGGGGTTGCCGCCGGACAGCGTGACATGGGAGAACCGGTCCTGTCCGATCCGGCGCAGCTCATCCCAAATTTCTTCGGCGGTCATCCGGCGGATCTGATCCTTGGCGCTGCCGTCCCAGGTGAAGGCCGAGTCGCACCAGGAACAGCGGTAATCGCAGCCGGCGGTCCGGACGAACATCGTCTTTTGGCCGATAACCATGCCTTCGCCCTGCACGGTGGGACCGAATATTTCAAGCACGGGGATGGGCTGAAAGGTTCCGTGATTCATCCTTGCATCCACTCCCGTCTCGCTTCGGCAAAGCTGGTCGGCGTTTCGTACAAACGGACGAATTCGACGCGCGCGTCCGGCAGGGCGGACCGGTAGCGGTCCGAACCGATCGCCGCCTCCATTTGTTCATACAGCCAAACGACCATATTCTCGGCCGTCGTATTCATCGGCGGCAGCGTCTCGTTCAAATAACGGTGATCGAGATAGCCTTCGATCTCCTCTTTCCATATTTGCTTGACCGTTCCGAAATCGATCGTAATCCCGCGCTCGTCCGGCGTCCCGCTGATGCCGAAAACGACTTTGTACGTATGCCCGTGAAGGTTTTTGCATTTTCCTTCATAAGCATGCAGATGATGAGCCGCATCAAAGGTAAACTCTTTGCTGACCAGGACGCGGCGCCGGTGATAACGAAGCTGGTCGTTCGAGATATCCTCCCCAAATACCTGCAACCGCTCCACGATCCGAAATTGCCCGGGGGCTGCCCAACGTTCCGTCATAGCTGTTCCCCCTTCCCGCTCCGGGATTGGAGGTAAGCTTCCATTCCGGCTCGTCTGAGCTTGCATGCCGGACACTCGCCACATCCGTCGCCGATCACTCCGTTATAGCAGGTCAACGTACGCTCGCGCACAAAGTCGAATGCTCCGAGCCTGTCGGCCAATTTCCAGGTTTCGGCCTTGTCGATCCACATCAGAGGCGTATGGATCACGAACGGATAGTCCATCGCCAGGTTCAAAGTGACGTTGAGCGATTTGATGAACGCGTCCCGGCAGTCCGGGTATCCGCTGAAATCGGTCTCGCATACTCCGGTCACGAGATGGCGGGCGCCGACGCCTTTGGCAAACACCGCCGCAAAGCTGAGGAAAATATGATTTCTTCCCTCCACGAAGGTGCTCGGCAGTTCCCCTTCTTCGTGGGTAATCGGGATATCGCTCCGGGTAAGGGCATTTTGCGTCAATTGCCCGAGCAGTCCCATGTCAAGGACGGTCAATTTGACGCCAAGCTCCTCGGCGATTCCTTTGGCGCAGTCGATTTCCAGCCGGTGGCGCTGCCCGTAGTCGAAGGTAACCGCCTCGACTTCGCGGAACTGTTCGAGCGCCCAAAAAAGGCAAGTTGTGCTGTCTTGGCCGCCGCTGAACACAACGACCGCTTTTTCGTTTTTAAGCATAAAAAAACCTCTCATTCTTCCAAAATTTTGGTCAGAAGAAAGAGAGATTCATGAACTTGCACCGCAAAAAACAAACCCTAGCTGTATTATGGCAGGGCCCCATTAGTTTTTTATAGAGGGAGTTCGCGAACCTCTCCCATGCAGATATGCATGGATATTTTCTTCGATTGTCAAGGATTTGACCCGCAGTCATTATACCATAAAAATCAGTCCATTTCTCTATTTACAAATCGGAATTCCATGGATGATAATGGAAGGATATCAGATTAAGGAGTTGAAGTGATGAAAAGGGGAAAAATCAAGTGGCTCGCGCTTCCGCTAGCGTTGATGTTAGTCGTGTTGGCGGGATGCCAGGCCGTAGCGGGATTTGATATCAATAAAGCGCTGCTGCAAAATATCAAGCCGACGTCCGGCGAATCCAAACAGACGCTTTCGGTTGAACTCGTGCCTGCGGAAGGCCAAATTTCCGAGGAAGATCAAAAGACTATCGATCTTATTAATTCTTTTTCGCTTAGTATCGACCATGCCAAAACCGCGGATGCGAACACCGCATCGGTGAAAGGAACGGCTTCCTTCGACGGAAAAAAACTGCCGTTCCATCTTGCGATGGACGAGAAGGGGTTAACGATTCAGGCGGAAGGCGCCAAGCAGCCGGTATACATATCGCTCGCAGACGAGGACTACTATGGTGTGGTAGATATGAATTCTTACCAGGAAAAGGTAGAGAATGTAGCGGCTCAAGCGGCCGAATTTCTGTTGAAGCATCTCCCGAATCCGAGCAAAATATCGGTGAAACAGGGCAGCGAGACCGTCAACGGAGAATCGGTTAATTTAACGAATCTGTCCGTGGAAGTGGGCGGAGACGAGCTTTTGAAGCTGGCAAAACCGTTTCTGGAAAATGCCCTCAAGGATAGCGATGGAATCAAAGCCTTTGTCGGAGGATACTATGATATCTACTATCCATTAATGATGTACGGCTTGGATGAAGAAAGCGGAATCGACGGGAAAACCAAAGCGGTACAAGTAGCGGCGATGAGCGCGGCGATCCAGGAAGAGCTTAAATTCTTTTTGCAGGATTATGATAAAGCGCTGGCTTCCCTGATGGAAGAAACGCCCGAACTTTCCACGATCCTCGGTAAGGATACGGTATTAAAGATGAACGTGTCCTTTGACGGTAAATTGAATGTCCGTAAGAGCCAGCTTGAACTGAACATCGCTTTGCCTGCGGCGGAGGATTTGCCGATCAAAGCGATTAAAGTCCGTACGGACATGGAGCAATGGAATGTCGGAGGAACCGTTGAGATCGATAAAGTCGACACCTCGGCGGGAGTATTGGACGTGGAGGACGATTCCGTAACGCCGGGACAATTGCTGCGCAATTTCGATCAGAATTCACCGGTTTACGCGCTGTTGAAGGATCAGCTCCAAATCGGCTACAAATTCTTTTTGATCGATCCGTACAATGATTATTACGGTGTGATTACCAAGAAAAACACGACCTTCGTGCCGCTTTGGTACGTGGCCGATGAGCTGGATGCCCAACTGCAGTGGACCCCGGGCTCCAAGCAGATCGTCATTGTCGATGATATGACGGGGGCTCAAATTGTCGTGAGCAGCGGCTCGAACAAAGCTACCGTTAACGGTAAAACAGTAACGCTCGCGCAGCCTGTATTTATCGAAGACGGAACGACTTACGTTCCATTGCGTTTTATCGCCGAGTCCCTCGGAGCGACGGTCAACGTCGACGAGGAAGGCTGGATCACGGTAGAGCGCCCATAGCAGGACAAACGCTGAAATATCCTCTCCGAATAGGAGGGGATATTTTTTTTATGGACAATAGGGGGATCCTAATATATTATGGGAACATAAAGAAAATGATAATCATTATCATCGAAAAATGGAGGGTTACCATGCGTCACATGAAGTATAGCATCTTGTCTTTGACAGTCGTTCTGATGCTGTCGATCGTTCTCGCCGCTTGCGGAAGCGGGAATAACGGAAACAATTCCGCGGGAGGCAATACGGGAACGGAAACGAACCAAGGAAGCGAAAATAAAGGCAATCAAGCCTCGAATACGGAACAAGCAACGACGAAAAAATTCACGGATTTGACCGGTGAAATCGAAGTTCCTGTCAATCCGCAGCGCATCGTGTCCATCACCCATTTGGGCGATTTGGCTGCACTTGGCGTTAAACCGGTCGGAGCCGGGTCGGTCGCGCTGGAGAACTCCATCCTGCTGAAAGAAGAGATGGAAGGCGTCGAGAACATCGGGGACGTCTCGGTAGAGAAGGTTCTGGAATTGAATCCGGACCTGATCATCATTCCTTCCTATACTCCGGCTGAAACCGTCGAGCAATTGAAAAAAATCGCTCCCGTGGTTACGCTCGCCACGACCGGCTGGGAGGGTATCGATCCGCTTGAAGAAGTGAGAACGATGGGAAATCTGCTTGGACGTGAAAAAGAAGCCGAGGAGTTCGTTACGCGTTACCAACAGAAGGCGGAGGAAGCCAAGAAAAAAATCGCCGAAGTGATCGGACCGGACGAAACGATCGGAACTTACTCGATTTGGGCGAAAAACTTCTGGGTTTGGCCTAAAACGAGAGACGCGGGATACAATCTGTACCAAATGTTCGGCCTGAAGCCTTTGCCGAAAATCGAATCCGAGGCGTTCTCGGGAACAGGGATGGATATTTCGCTGGAGGTGCTCGGCGATTATGCTGCCGACCATATGTTTGTGACGGTGTATGAACCGGACGGCGGCGCGGAACGCGCCAAGGAAGTCATGAACGGGGCCGTATGGAAGAATCTCCCCGCCGCCAAGAACAACCATGTCTACATGCTGGACATGAAGGAGTTCTGGATGGTTGACGGCATGAACCTGGAGAAGCAGGTCGATATTTTGACCGATCTGATTTTGAGTCAGAACCAAAAATAACAGGCATTTAAAAAAGCGAAGCTGCCTTTTCTTGAGTTTGTCTCGAGAATAGGCGGCTTTTATATTTGCAATCAAGTGGCTGAATAAGCCGGCATTTGGTCGGTTATTCAACCGGTTGACCGTCAATGATTGACAAAATTATGGGAACGGGGTATAGTGTTGTTTATTAATCGTAAAAATTACGAATAAAGTTGTTTTGGAGGGAGTGACGATCATGATGGATCAAAAGCGAATTCCGGTAACGGTGCTCTGCGGGTATCTGGGTTCCGGGAAAACCACGCTGCTGAATCATATTTTGAATCACCGCGGCGGTTTGAAAGTGGCGGTGATCGTCAACGACATGAGCGAGATCAACATCGATGCCGGCTTGATCAGCAGCGGGAGCGCGTTGTCGCGTACGGAGGAAAAGCTGGTGGAACTATCCAACGGCTGCATATGCTGTACGCTTCGCGATGATTTGCTGATGGAAGTGCAGAAGCTGGCCGCAGAGGGAAGGTTCGATTATATTTTGATCGAATCGACGGGGATCAGCGAGCCCGTACCGATTGCCCAGACCTTTACATACGAGGATGCGGAGACGGGAGTTGACTTGACCGCCCTGGCGAAGCTCGATTGCATGGTGACGGTCGTGGACGCTTACCGGTTCTGGCATGATTTCGCTTCCGGGGAAACGCTGCTGGAGCGCGGGCAGGCGGTAGGGGAAGACGATGCGAGGGACGTGGTCGATTTGCTGATCGATCAGATCGAAACCTGCGACGTGCTTATACTGAATAAGTGCGATCTGGTCGGTGAAGAGGAGTTGGAGGAACTGGAAGGCGTGCTGCGTAAGCTGCAGCCTGAGGCAAAGCTGATTCGCTCCAGTCATGGGGCCGTACATCCCGAGGAGATTTTGAATACCGGATTATTTGATTTTGAAAAGATGAGCCGATCGGCCGGTTGGATCAGGGAACTTCTTAAAGAGGAACATACGCCGGAAACGGAGGAGTACGGCATCGGTTCCTTCGTCTACCGCCGGATCAGGCCGTTTCATCCGGAACGTTTGGCAAATGCGCTGGCCGATTGGCCGGCCGAGGTCGTAAGAGCGAAAGGAACGGCCTGGCTTGCGGTCAAGCACGATTTGGCGGCAAGTTTGAGCCAGGCCGGCCCTTCCATTCAAATCGGCCCGCTCGGTCAATGGGTCGCCGCTCTAAGCGAGGAGGAGCAGCAAGAGATTTTCAAATACGAACCTGAAATTATGCAAAAATGGGACCCTGTCTGGGGGGACCGGATGAACGAAATCGTGCTGATCGGCATCGAAATGGACAGACTACGTCTGGAAGAAACATTGGACAAATGTTTGTTGACCGACGAGGAAATGGGGATGGATTGGTCTGCGTTCCCGAACCCGCTTCCCTGGATCCAGGAAGAGGCCCGTGAGGCATGACAGCGGCAAAACATTAAAAAAAGACCGGCCTTCAAGCCGGTCTTTTTTATACGATATTAGTACCGTAAAAGATCTCGTCCATCTCGATGGTCAAGCGCTCCGTAATCTCCTCCTGCTCCCGGGGAGTCAGTTCTTCCTTCGTATACCCGAACAAGTAATTGTTGAGGTCGAATTTCTTCAGTTTGCACTTGGTATGGAAAATATGTTCCTGATACACATTGACGTCGATCATGTGATACTGCTCCAGCACTTCGTCGGGAATATAATTCTGGATAGAGCTGATATCGTGATCGATGAATAGCTTGTGTCCGTTAATATCGCGGGTAAAGCCCCGGACCCGGTAATCGATGGTCATGATGTCGGTATCGAAGGAATGGATCAGGTAATTGAGCGCTTTGAGCGGCGAAATTTCGCCGCAGGTAGAAACGTCGATATCCGCCCGGAAGGTGCTGATGCCCTCGTTCGGATGATATTCGGGGTACGTATGCACCGTAATGTGGCTTTTGTCCAGCTGGATGACAACATTGTCGGGCAGCGGACCCGGAGATTCCTCGAACGATTCGTTCGGCACCTCGACCACCGGTCCTTCGGAAACGAGCATCGTAACGCTTGCCCCCTGGGGCACGTAATCCTGCTTGGCCACGTTCAGGACATGGGCGCCTATAATTTCCGACACGGCCGTTAATATTTTCGTCAGCCTGTCGGAATTGTACTGTTCGTCGATATAGGCGATATAGGCTTCGCGTTCTTCTTTGGTCCGCGTATAGCAAATGTCATACATGTTAAAGCTGAGCGTTTTGGTCAAGTTGTTGAACTCGTGCAACTGGATCCGCTGTTCCTGGGTCAGTTTCATGAGGGCGGCCCCCTTTTCTTGGCTGGTCTCACGGTAAAGTTTGCTTGCATTACCTTACTTTTATACCCATTTTGCAGGGGAAAAAACGCCTTGCCGGGGCTTTTGCCGCCCAGATTGTTCGGAACGGGTGCCTAAGGAAACGGTATATTCTTATTTGGCTCATTTGTGCATGAAAAAAATTCTAAAGAAACTGGATATCTCTATTCGGTCAATTTGAGCTGACGAAGCATGTTTTTGCAACAAATAGCGTGTCTGAGTTTCGTTAAAGACTCCAAGTCTCTCATTTTGCCCCAATAGCGTTATCCGGTTTCGTTAGCGCAGTCTAGCCATAAAAACCCGGCGGAATGGCTCCGCCGGGTTTCGGTCATTGCTTTTCGGTTTTAAGGCTCAAGCCCCCATACGAGGTTGCCGTTCAGATAGGCAGGAACGCGCTCCCAATCGGTATACGCCGTTTTTGTCGCGTCATAGGAGAAATCATCCGCTTCGGCGTAATTGCTCCAATCGGTTTTGTTAATCCGGATTTGAATTTCTCCCGTATCCGCTCCTGGCGCCAGCGTACCGGCCCCGGATCCGAAGGAGATTTCAATGTAGGTATCCGCCCCGGATACGGCCGGATTCACTTTAACGAAAGCGCCGCTTACGTTGCCGCTGCCGATCGCCGCATAGTCGCAGTGGAACTGCTGATCCTTGTCGCCGTTGATCGTATAATAGTAACGAAGCTTCACATCGCTCAGATTAATGTTTTCTTCTCCGTTGTTGATGAGGCGGAATTGGGCGCGGATCTGGTTGTCGTTCGCGTTCGTATCGTTCGTCCGGTATTGTACCGTCAAGTCTCCCTCGGCGGGAATAGGCGTGGCCGTCGGGGTTGCGCTGACTTCGGACGAATCGGGGCTTACGCCGATCGCGTTGCTTGCGCTGACCACGTAATAATAAGTCGTATCATTCGTGACATTCAAATCGGTATAAGCCGTATCGGTGATTGTGGCAATTTCCGTGTATGGGCCGCCGCTTTGCTCCGCGCGTTTAACGGTATAGCTTTCGGCGCCGGACGGTTTGCTCCAGGTCAGTTCAACCTTGGCATCGCCGGAAACCGCTTTCAGGTTGGTTGGAGCTTTTGGTGCAACCGGCTCAACCGGCCCGCCTCCGCCGCCGTTAATCAAACGGTCGTACTCGGCGTATGCGGTAGCCATATCCACTTGGGACCAGAAGCGGTGGTACGTGAATTCGGGCGCTCCGTTTTCCCATTGTTTCGTTTGCTCATTCCAGGAAGTATTATATTTGTTCTCCAGGTAAGACCAGGCCGGATCGTTCTTGATTTCCGGGCGAACGTCGGAATAGCTGGCATATACTCCGTTACCGCCTTTTGCCGGATCGGAAGGTACGGTATTGGCGCCGGGGATGGAGTTCCCTTGACCGAACGTGCCGTTCCATCCGTTCGGGAAATAAATCTCTTTCGTAAAGTATCTGAAGTAGTCTCCGCGCGGTTCGACCGTGGTAATGCCAACGCCGTCGTTATAACCCCAAGCGGCATCGAGCAAGTTTTTGGCCAATTGCTCGGCCTGGCTGCCAAGGGCGGTGTAGCTGCCGTTTTCGGCTTTGGTTCCTGCGGCAAAGAAAGTCAGCGCCTTGATATAGCTGCCGAGGACGCCGGCATCTTGTCCCGGATTTTTGGTGACCACACGGAGATTCGAATTCCCGTCGTGGTTCGCGAATCCGTTCCAGCTGTCCGGCTGGCCTTGCCATTCCAGGTTGCTCGGAATCCAGAATTCGCCCGGAGCGGAAACGGTGGCGATTTGCGGATCGTGTCCTCCGAGAACGCGGTTTCCTTGCTGATCCAGATAATATCCTTCCGAATCGCTCACCGGGCGGCTGTTCGCGAACGCATAATCCATCGACCAGTCGATCCAGTTTTCCACGACCTGTTTGGCCATTTGGAAGTTTTCGGACGAAGTGTCGCCTTCGGATGCGAGGATGTAGTACAATTCCGCGATGCGTTCTACCGGCCAGGCCTGCATCCCGAACCAGTTGTTGGACGGCGGGTCGTGATAAACCGGGGCATCGTCGTAGGCCATGCCGTAGAAGGTGCTCGTTCCCGCAGGATAGGCTTTATAAGCGCCGTCATAGCTGTTGGTTGCTCCGCCGGCGATGGCTCCTTCGGCGGATTGCAGCCATGTGTAGAACTCGAGCTGGCGTTTGAGCGAGGTCTCCCAGTCTTGGCCGGCCGTCGGGGAAGCCGGAATCAGGCCGCCTTGGGGATCGGAGAGGGCGTAAGCCGCCACAACGTTTTGGTAGCCTTGATGGGCGTGGCTCGCGCCGATCCGCCATGCCCAGTTGCCGGTGGTGCCGAGGCCGCCGCCCCAAGCCGTATACCAGGCCATGAGGTAATGCGCGGCGTCTTTGCCCGTTCCGGCCGAAGGAGTTCCGTCCGAGGCGCTGCCGATTTTCTGGAAGTACTTGTCGTACATGCCGTAGCGCAAATAGTCGCCCATTTTTTCGGCTTTTTGCAGATAAACTTCATTGTCGTAGCCAAGTTCCTTGGCCCAATACATCGCTTGAATGGCCCGCGCATCGGCGTCCGTAGCGTTCGTGTAGCGCCATTGGGCTGCCGGTGTGTTCGCTTCCTTGGTAAAGAGGGTCATAAAGCCTTCGCCCGGTTTACCGAACGATTTATCGTCCTGGGACGGATGAGGCACGGCTTCCCAGACGGACTCCTGTTCGCCTCTTTGGAAGGTGTATACGTAGGTGGCCGTATGGGACGGGTTCAGCAGGTTGCCGTAGCCGTACCAATTATCCACGTCCACGAGCCAGTGCATCAGATACGTTTGGTTGTTGCCGTAAGTCGCCTTCAATTCCGCGTCCAACGGGTCCTTGCCTGCGGCATACTGGCCGCTCAACTGGCTCGGGTATTGGTCCGGTTGGGCATGCTCCGCGGCGTAAGTCGCAGGGCTGTTCGGATTGTAATAACTCATGGTCGGCTGTTCTTCTTTGCCGTCCCCTTCATTGACCGGGATAATATACTTCTCCATATTGTCCCAGGCGTCTTCGAGCTTGCTCCAGTCGCCTGTATAGTGGCCATACAGCACTTCCAGCCACATCCAATAACTGTAGGCCTCGGAGGTAGTCATGTGCCCGTAATCGGGCGCTTCGCTCATCAAGGTTTCGACGGAATGATACGGTATGCCTTCCGGTGAAAAATACCCGTTGGAAGGATCCTTAAGCTGTCCGTACAGCTGCAGGAAGCGCGTTTCCTCGAGCGAGGCGGTGTCCGCCGCCGCTTTCGGGGTGCCGG
Organism: Paenibacillus salivarius; assembly: GCF_051307165.1. Classification (NCBI taxonomy): domain Bacteria; kingdom Bacillati; phylum Bacillota; class Bacilli; order Caryophanales; family Paenibacillaceae; genus Paenibacillus; species Paenibacillus salivarius. The sequence continues at coordinate 4,083,797 of NZ_CP195592.1, read as the reverse complement.
TGCCGAATGCGCCGGTCAGGAGCGAAAAAAACAAGGTTGCGGTCATGGCAAGTGAAGCGGTCTTTTTAATAAAGGTCGATCTCTTCATCTTCCATCATCCTCTCAAATGGTTATAAGTTAAGGATTGACAGCATTGCTCCGGGCGGGAACGCAAATCCGCCATCAAGGCTCCGCTCCCCAAACGAGGGTATTGTTCAGATATAAAGGAGTTTTGTCCCATTCGGTATAATTTTGCAGGGTACCGTCATAGGAATAATCATCGCTTTCGCTAAAGTTTGTCCAATCGGCCTTATTGAACCGGACTTGAATTTCGCCGGAGTCGGCACCCGGTGCCAGGGTGCCCGCATTCGGGCCGAAGCTGATCTCAAGATAGGTGTCCGCGCCTGGAAGCGCGTTATCCAGCTTGACGAAAGCGCCGCTGACGTTGCCGCTGCCCAAAGCGGCATAGTCGCAGTGGAATTGCTGCGGCTTGTCCCCGTCAATGGTGTAATAGTACCGCAATTTTACGTTGCTGAGCGATATGCTCTCGTCACCGGTATTCACGATACGGAACTGGGCCCGGATTTGGTTGTCGGCCGGATTCGTATCGTTGGTGCGGTACAGCACTTTGAGGTCCCCTTCCGCAGGAACGGGGACTTCGCGCGGTGTGGCGCTGACCTGGGCGGAAGGTTGGCTTGCGCCGACCTGATTTTTTGCGATGACTACATAGTAGTAGGTTGTTCCGTTCGTCAGCCCGGCGTCGTTAAAGGAAGTGCCCGTTACCGAACCCACGGTCGTGTACGGTCCTCCGTTCGTTACGGAACGCTGAATGTCATACTCGGCCGCTCCGGATACGGCATTCCAGGACAAGCTTACCGTCTGGCTGCCGGCGACGGCTTTCAAGCCTTTCGGAGCGGAAGGAACCGTCGGTCCCGGATTTCCTCCCCCGTCGGGTAGCTCGCCGAACACGCGGACCCCATTGTCGAACACCGGAATATATGGTGTTTTGACCGGTCCCAAATGCCCTGCGCCGATCCCCTGGTAGGAGAAGTCGTTGCTGTTGTTCCAGAAGCTCGTATTGAGCGGGCCGGCGATTCTGAATTGGACTTCTTTCTTATAAGCGGATTGTCCGCCGGGATAAATCGGCGTACCCGTGAAATCGATCGTCGTGTAGTAGATATGGTTGGCTTCGTCGTGCGGCTTCAACGGTGAGACGGTTGCCCCTTGGTTATAGCCTCCGGCGGTTACCGTAATGTCCTCGGGACCATATCCGGCTTCGATCGCTTCGGTGAGATCGAGGTAATAGTTGAAGGATAGCTTGTCGCTGCTGCGTGCCGGCCAGCCCGACCGGTTGTTCAGCAAAGCGCGGATTTCCACGAAGTTGCTGCCGCTGGCGTTCACCGAGGCTTCCACGAACATTTCGTCATCGCGGACTTCGGGTTCGGGGAAGTTGGCGAGAGGCTGCTGGCCAGCGCCGTGAAGGATCATCATTTTGGCCAAGGCTCCGGTGAAACCGGCGTTGTAGTCGGTCGCCACTTCATTGGACACGTAATCGCCGATCGAATCGGTATAGGCGTCCGTCTTTGAAGGGCCTCCTACAAGAGCTCCGTAGAGCACATGCCGGTGGTTTTCCGGCACGGATTGGCTGTCCGCCCACGATCCATGGGACGTACGGTGATGAGGATGCTCGGGGGAATTGTCCCCGTAGCCGACTACATAGCTGCTGTTTCGCGGATTGTCGCCCAGCATGTACAAAATTTGCCGTTCCGCGAATGAACGCGCGTTATTTTTCTTCACGGGATCGGTTTCCCAATCGGAATAAACAAAAGCGAGGAACGCCTGGTTGGCCGCATATCGCAGCGCCCCCCATTGATCCAGGTGAGCGAGTCCGCCCGGCGTATACGTTACCTTCTCGCCGGTGCCGGAGACGCCGGTCGTCCAGAACTCCATGCTTCGTTCCGTGGACTCGATAAAGCGGGTATCACCCGTAATCCGGGCAAGCAGGAGCTGGGCTCCGTAATGCTTGTCATCCCAGGCGTGGGTCCATTTATAATCCCATTGACCCTGCTGGTTGGTACCCCACAGATCGCTGGCCGCGATTGCTTTGTCGAGATACTGCTGCTCGCCTGTGGCCATATACAGCCACACGCCGCCCCAGCTAAGCTCATCGGCGTAACCGCTCCAGGAATTATAAAACTGGGTGGCGTCCGTAATGCTGTCGGAATATTTGCCGCGATATTGATCGGCAAAATTGTAAAGCTGTTTGGCATGCGTCAACAGCTTGGCCGAGTAGGCCGGATCCTCATCCTTAAAAATAATCGAAGCGGCGGCAAGCGCGGCTGCCGTTTCACCCGCCAGATCGGACCCCGGTTTGGTGGCATCGATCTTATAGGCAGGGCGTTGCATCGGCATCACCTCCGCAGGCCCCCACCAGTTATGGTCGGCCGTACCGTTACCGACTTGGCCCCAAAACTCATTCGGAGCTGTATGCGCTTTCATAAAATAGTCCGTTACCCAACGGATATTGTCCAAAATTTCCTCCAGTTGGCCTGACTGCTCGTAGCCATCCCGGTATTCATATACCGACCAGGCCAGCATCGTTGCCGAGGAGGCCATCGGGAAGCCGAATTTGACGTGATCTCCGGCATCGTACCAGCCGCCCGTCAAATCGTGCCCGACATCCGCGCCGTCCTGCAACCCCGAATCGCCACGCCATTCGACGCGGTTGTTAGCGGGGAGTTTGCCGGAACGCTGCGTCTCGTAAAAATAAATCGATTTTTGCAGCGCTTCGGCGTAGTTATAATCCGAAGCGGCCGCGCTCGCTTTCCCTGGCAGGGAAGACCAACCGGCGTAACTTGTAAGCGTTAACATAACACTCAATGACAGTGCACTTGTTCTTTTTAACCATTTGCCCATAGCAGTTCCAAACCTCCTTTAGAGTGGTCTTACTAAACAAACGACTTTCAAGCTGCACCCACAAAAAAAGCCCGTTCACCTCACTTTCGAAGAAAGTAAATGGACGCGCTGACTTGGACAAGTTGATTGCACTTGTGTCCCATCCATAATATACCATCAAAATCTATTATTTTCTAGTTTTTACAGTAAAAAATTTCTATAGATACCATATGACAACAAAAACCTCCACCATTCATGGTGGAGGCTGATGATGAATCGGGGCCAGCGATTCGTAAAATTAATACTTCGGATTAGGTCCGTATTTGTTCGTCCCCGGGTCACTGTCGAGGCACATAAATACCAGCAAAATAATGCTGCCGGCGATCGGAACCAGGCTGATCAGAATCCACCAACCGCTTTTGCCGGTGTCATGCAGCCTGCGGAACACGACCGCGAGGGAAGGGATCAAAATAGCCAATGAATACAAGCCGCTCAGTATACCGGGGAGACCGATAATGGCTTCGATGATTCCCAGAATGATGCCGGCAATGAAGTTGAAAAGGACAAACATCCAATATTCCTTCCGCCGCGCTCTCCCCGAAAAGCCTACATAATTTTGTAAAACTTTGAGATACCATTCCATGCAACAAATTCCTCCCAAACTAAGTATGATTTTCTTTTGAACTATGTATATTCCTTAAAAATCTGTTCTATCTATATATAAGATAAATTTCAAATTTCGACAATCTTTTTTTAAATAATTAAATTGCTGAATTATTAATGACTGATTTATATATGAAATCTCTTTAAATTTGTAAGGTATTAATGCAGCGAAGCGTTATGGTAACTTAGTTATCGAAAACGCTTTCATTGCCAAGTTGATATCATGAAAAAGGGGAGGAAGCTTTTATGAGCAACAAGAAGAAATCAAGATCGATTCTGTCGATGGCGATGGCGGCAGTTCTGCTGCTTTCCGTGTTTTCATCGGCCGTTTCCGCAGCGCCCGCCCAGGATAAGGCAAAAGCCGACCGCGGAAAAAGCAAAATTCAATCCTACGTCGACGCGATGCAGCCCGGCTGGAACCTGGGCAACACGTTGGACGCTACCGGTGAGGACGAGACGTCTTGGGGTAATCCTAAAGTCACCAAGGAACTGATTCAGAACATCGCCGCCCAAGGTTACAAAAGTATACGCATTCCGGTGACCTGGGGACAGCATATGGGAGAAGCCCCGGACTACAAAATTGAATCCGCTTACCTGGACCGGGTCGATGAGGTCGTGAACTGGGCGCTCGACGCGAAGCTCTATGTCATGATCAACATGCACCATGATTCCTGGCAGTGGGTAAGCCATATGGAGAAAAACCACGATGAAGTTCTTGCCCGTTACAACGCGGCGTGGACGCAGATCGCGGACCGGTTCAAAAATCATTCCGACAAACTGATGTTCGAAGCGATCAACGAACCACGCTTTACCGACGGCGGAACGACGGATAAGGCCAAGCAGTACGAAATGCTGAAGGAATTGATTACTTCTTTCCATAAAATCGTAAGAGCTTCCGGCGGGAAAAATGCGGAACGCCCGTTGGTCATCCCTACAAGGGAAACCTCCCCCGCACAAGAAGATCTGACCGAACTGTACAATACAATCGTGGAGCTGAACGATCCGAATTTGATCGCAACGGTGCATTTTTACGGCTTCTGGCCGTTCAGCGTAAATATCGCCGGTTATTACAAATTGGAAAAAGATACGCTGAACGATCTTACGACCACATTCGACAATGTGCATAATACCCTGGTTGCTAAAGGCATCCCGGTGATTTTAGGCGAGTACGGACTGCTGGGCTTCGATAAAAATACCGGCGTCATCGAGCAAGGGGAAAAACTGAAGTTTTTCGAAATTTTGATGAGCTACCTTAACGAAAAAGATATTACCCACATGCTTTGGGACAACGGGCAGCACTTCAACCGCACTACATATCAATGGTCCGATCCCGAACTGTTCGAGATCATGAAAGAAGGATGGAAGAGACGTTCCGGCACCGCCGAAACCGATCTGATTTATTTGAAAAAGGGCGAGGCCGTCAAGGACGCAAAAATCACGCTGAACTTAAACGGCAATCAGTTGACCGGACTGTTCGCGGGCAGCGAGAAGCTGCAGAAGGGGACGGATTACGAGCTTGCCGGCGACCAACTGACGGTGAAGGCTAGCACGCTAACCAGATTGACAAGCGCAGGGGTTCTCGGCCAAAACGCGATTTTGACGGCTCGGTTCAATAAAGGTACGAATTGGAACTTTAAAGTGATCATTTATGATGCTCCCGTATTGAGTAACGCAACGGGAACGACCGAAGCTTTTGCGATTCCGACCAAGTTTAACGGAAATCAATTGGCTACCATGGAAGCGGTGTATGCAGGCGGCGGCAACGCCGGACCGCAGGACTGGACTTCGTACAAGGAATTCGGATATACGTTCGCTCCTTCTTTTGCAACCGATGAAATCAAGCTGACTCCCGAGTTTTTCAAAGAAGTAAAAGACGGAGAGGTCATGTTGAAATTCCATTTCTGGAGCGGTGAAATCGTAGACTACAAGATTACCAAGAAGGGCACCGAAGTGACCGGTCAGGTTATGCAGCCATAAGGGCTTGAAAGTTCGGAGAGGATGGGCGGTAAGATTGCGCCTGTCCTTTTTCGTTTTTTACCGGGCGGTCGGAATTGCATTTCGTGTATATATTAGTCGGGCTATTTTCGGACATTGACTTTATGTCCCCGCCATTTTACATTGTTGGTAAACCGAAAATGCGAATGACGATGACGGGAGAGTCCGCGAGCGGATCGGCGATAGCGGCACCGAAGGAGCAAGCGGCGGTTTTGCACACCGCCTTCGAATCTCTCAGGTACAAAGGACCATCATCCGACGCGACTCTGGAGAGAGCGACAGGCCACCTACGGGGTACATGTTCCTTGTTAACGAAGGGAACATTAAACTCTCTGGTAAAGGGGACAGAGGAGAGGCAGCATGCCTTTTCTTTGTCCTTTTTGTTATATATGAACAACGGGAGAGATGCAGATGCGCTTCAAAAATGTGTTTTCCATTATCGGTCCGGCGATGATCGGCCCATCCAGCTCGCATACGGCAGGAGCGGCGCGTATCGGGAGATTTGCACGGCAACTGCTTGGAACGGAGCCGCGAGAAGCAAGGATTTGTTTTTACGGGTCGTTTGCGGAAACGTTTAAAGGGCACGGCACAGATCTGGCTGTCGTTGGAGGAATTATGGACTACCGGACGGATGACGAGCGCATCCGGAATTCGATCCAAGCCGCGGAGGATTCCGGCATTGAGATTCACTTCGCCACGGGGGCAGCCCCCGGAGCGCATCCGAATACGGTCAAAATCCGGTTGTCCGCGGGGGAGCGGCAGTGCGAGGTGACGGGGGCTTCCATCGGCGGAGGAACGATCTCCATCCGGAATATTAACGGTTTTGAGATAAAATGCTCCGGCGAGCTGCCGACGCTTGTCATCGAGCATGCCGACCGCCAAGGGGTGTTGGCGGGAATCACGGCGTTGTTCAGCAGGGAAGATGTCAACATCGGCTTCATCATCACCGACCGCAAAGGGAGAACCGGCGAGGCACTGACGGTCGTAGAAGCGGATTCTTCCATTCCGGTCCCGTTAATTGAAGCCATTCGCTCTCTTCCCCACGTTGGCCGGATCGCTTCCATTCATCTAGACTGAAAAATAAGGAGCGGATCATAGATGCGGTTTCGCAATTTGAAAGAGCTGGTCGGGGTGTGTGCTAAGGAAGGAAAACCGATCTCCGAAATCATGCTGGAGGATCAGGCGGAGGAGAGCGGACAATCGAGGGCCGAGATCATGGAGATCATGACGGACTACTACGGAATCATGAAAACGGCCGTTCAACGAGGTTTGACCGAGGAGATTACGTCGACGAGCGGGTTGACGGGAGGCGATGCCAAAAGAGTGGAAGCGTACCGGAAAGGCGGGGAGCCTTCGGCCGGAGATATCGCCTGCCAAGCGATGGCCTATGCGCTCGCGGTATCGGAGGTGAACGCTTCGATGGGTCGAATCGTCGCCACCCCGACCGCAGGCTCCTGCGGGATTATTCCGGGCGTATTCGTCAGCGCTCAAGAACGGTTCGGCTGGGAGGACGAGCATTTGGTACGCGGCCTGTTCTGTGCCGGAGCCATCGGCTACGTCATCGCCAACAATTCCTTCATTTCAGGAGCGGAAGGAGGCTGCCAGGCCGAAATCGGCTCGGCGATCGGCATGGCGGCCGGGGCGATGGTGGAGCTGCGCGGCGGCACGCCGGAGCAAGCGGTCCATGCCGTGGGCCTGGCGCTCAAAAATACGCTCGGCCTCATCTGCGATCCGGTGGGCGGCCTGGTGGAGATTCCGTGCATCGTCCGCAACGGGTTCGGCGCGGTCAACGCGCTTGCGGCGGCCGATATGGCTTTGGCCGGCGTAAAAAGCGCCATCCCGTCCGACGAAGTCATCGACGTGATGCTGGAAGTCGGCTCGGCGATGCCGAGCAGGCACAGGGAAACCGCTCAAGGAGGTCTTGCCCAGACCCCCACCGGACGCAAAATCATGAAGGAGCTGCGGGCGAAGAAAAATAAACGTCCTTAGACCTGCTGCTCGCTTCTAATGAAGGTTTTGACCGTAGGCGGTTCATACGCCAAAAATTGATCCAGCAGCCCGCCCGGCGTACTGTCGACCAAAGCCATGGAGCGGAATTTTTCCTGCAGAAACCGCTCGTCGGCCATATGATTGAAAAATGCGATCAGAAGATCGTAATATCGATTGATGTTCAGTAAGCCGCAAGGTTTGTTATGCAGCCCTAATTGCGCCCACGTGAAAATCTCGAAAAATTCGTCCATCGTTCCCGTACCTCCGGGTAGCACGACAAAGCCGTCCGCGAGTTCGGCCATTTTCGATTTTCTTTCGTGCATCGAATCCACGATCACCAATTCGTTTAAGTTTTTATGCGCAATTTCCCGGTCTTTCAAAAACGCGGGGAGGACGCCGATCGCCTCTCCGCCCTCCTTCAATACGGTGTCCGCGACAGTTCCCATCAGCCCGACGCTGGATCCTCCATAAACGAGCGTAAGTCCTCTTTTGGCCAGTTCCTTTCCCAAAGCGACGGCCCCTTGGGTGTACGCTTCCGATGCTCCGGCGCTTGACCCGCAAAACACGGCGATTCTGTTCATTTCCATTGCCTCCTTATCTCGCAAAAAGGATGATTTTCGTAATGACATACGCGACTTTCGACCGAATTCGTGACTTTCCGACTATTTTCACCGTAATTCATTGATGCCCTTCCATTTAGTTTAGTATAGTTGTGTTAAATACATAAAAATTTAAATAGAAAGGAAGAAGAATTTAAAAATGAAGATGAAAAAAACGTTTATGATCGGTACGGCAGCCGTGCTGCTGCTGACTTTTTCGGCAGGGGCCAGCGCCGCTTCGACGCTGCAACGGATCCAGGCCAATCTGAACCATGGCATTTCGTTCTTGCTGAACGGCGAAGCCTGGACGCCTAAAGACGCAAACGGCGGGACAGCGGTACCGATCAGTTATAAAGGAACAACTTACGTACCTCTCAGAGCCGTAGCCGAAGCTACGGGGGCCGATATCGAATGGAACGCCGCCAAACAGCAAATTTCCATCTCGGCAGCGGCAGGGAACGATGAAGTTGCCGGGCAACCGAGCTCCGGCGTAAGAACTCCATTCGGCGTCAATAACGTTTCCCATCTCAAATGGAGTTATTACACTAGCGGAATTACGCGGAACAAGGACGAGCTGCTTTTCGGAGAAACCCAATATGAAACTGCTTTTATGGTAAGCGGTATTAACAGTGCAGGTCAAGGCGTTGCGTTTAAAATAAAGGAAGGAACCAAGCAAGTCGGCGTGCTGGTCGGTTTTAAATACCCGAAGGACGACAAAACGTATACCGCTTCTTATACCATTAAGGATAAAAATGGTCAGGCTCTGGCCACTGGAGAAGTGGAAAACGGCAAAGTGACCGACAACGTGCTGGTTCTTCCGGACAACAAGACAACCGAATTGTATGTAGAATTTAAAGCGCCGGCGGGAGGCTCGGCCAAAGGTTTCGTCATTTGGGACGAAAGCTGGCTGGAAAACTAAATAGACTGCGATCGGAAAAGCACCCTTTGGGGTGCTTTTTTTGACTGAATACGACAAAGGGCCGCCGGGCATGTTATATCCGAAAAAACGCGCTGAGCGCCAGTAGAAGGAGGAACAGGGAAATGAGCAATAAGATCGAAACGATTCGCGCGGATCATCAAAATTTCCTCGACAAGACGGAAGACGAAGTAAAGGAAGTTCCCGCGACGACGAATGTAAATGACGCCGTGGAGGCCTTCACCGCCCATATCAACAAATATGACGAACCCGAGGAAAAAGAGGAACAAAAGTAAGACGGGAATGAAAAGAGGGGCCGTAGCCCCTCCGATTGATTTCAAATGAAACCTTACATATTACAGCTGTACATACTTACCGACAAAATTCCATACCGTGTTCCAGTATTTCACCGGATCGGTGTTTACGGCGTCGCCGTGACCGGCCCCCGGGACGCTTAGCTTCTCTTTTTCCACCTTTGCGGCATCATAAACTTCATCCAGCATGGAGAAAGGAACGAAGGTATCGGCCTCTCCATGGATAAACAGCATCGGGGTTTTGCTTTTGGCGATTTGCCCCAAGGCGGAGGCTTCGTACAAATCGTAACCTGCACGGATTTTGGTGACCGTATTTGCGGCGTTCATGACCGGGAATTTCGGCAGGCCGAACAAGTCCTTCAGCTGGTAGGTAAAAATGCCGACAACGGACGAATACCCGCAGTCCTCGACGATCACTTTTACGTTGTCGGGAAGCGTCTCGCCGGACGTCATCATCACCGTCGCGCCGCCCATGGAGACACCTAGGAGTGCGATATTTGCGTCAGGGTCTTTTTGAAGGATTTGATCGATCCATAGCAGCATATCTTTCCGGTCGTCCCAGCCCATGCCGATATAATCGCCTTCGCTTTCCCCATGTCCCCTGAGATCGGGGGCCAGTACGTTAAAGCCCTTCTCATGGAAATTTCTGACCCAGGTCGTCATTTGCGAGCTTCGACCGTTATAACCATGCACGATAATGGCCCAATTATGGGTTTGTTGTTCCTGCTCATAGACAAAACCGGCCAATTTCAACTTTTGTTTATCGCCGGAAACGATTGTCATACGGATAGGCGGATGGTTATCCATAAATTCCTCGTTCGCGGCATCGTTCGCCTCCATGGCCGAAACGGAAACGGCTTCCGTAGGGGCGAGATTGGGGTTGCCTTCCAGGAATTCTTTTTTGTCTTTGGCATTCAAAGCGAAATTATAAAAGTAGTTTCCGACAAAAAAATAGGCGATGATGACAATAACCAGGAGGATGGATACAATGACGGCTAACTTTTTCATGAAACGAACCCTTTCATAATATACTTACCGGTTGATTTTCGGCATTCCCGATTATTATAGCAAAACGATAGCAAGCCTTATATGAGGCAGGAAAAAATAATTATAGAAAACTAGGCTATTGAAGTCGGTTTCAGTGAAATGTTATCGTTATGGTAAGTTATGGAATTTGGGGTTTGCTAATGAGGAGGCGGGGAAAATGTTGAATCCGTCAACACAAATCGAGATAAGAAATTTCCGCCACGAGGATATGCCGCTGTTAGGCGAGCTTTATCAATCCGTTATAGCCAAAGAAAACGCGGTATTTTGGTGGGTGGGGGACGAAGAATACTGGTGCAATGTGTATTGTGCCTTTGATAACGGACAAATGGTCGCGAAAGGCCAGATCAGCATTATTAACATTGTTCCGCCCGGCCGCTCGGCGGACAACAGACATTCCGTATTTATCAATCTGAAAACGGTTCCCGAAAGGGAAGAGGACACGGATTTGCTCGACCGGGTCTACTGGTGCCTGCTGGACAGGGCATTTCAGCTCAAAGAAATGCTGCCGAAGGAATACGGAACGAATCTCTGTGTAGGAAACGATGCGTCGGAGACGGCGAACAACCGGTATTTTCTCGATAAAGGATACCGTCATTTGAATAGCTTGTATCGTATGGACAGGGACTTGGAAGAAACCATTCCGGAAATGAAGTTGCCGGACGGGTTTCATTTGTCCCATTGGAAGATGGAAAGCGCTTTGGAGGAAAGGGAGTACCTCTCTCTGGAGGCTGAGATCTGGCCGGATACGCCGCTGGGACATGAAAGGCTGACTCAATACAAACAGAATGAGCTTTGGACATCCATTAACGTTCGCTATGATCATACGATTGTCGGCGGGCTAATGGTTTGGCGAGAGGGAGAGCAAGGCGTCATTGAGGACGTGTTTGTCCGGGAGCCGTGGAGAAAACGGGGAATCGCCAAGGCGATGCTTATCCATGCACTGGATTATCTTCAATCTCACGGGCTGAAAGAGGCCTATCTGATGGTACTGACCACGAACGAATCGGCATTGTCTCTGTACGAATCGGTAGGTTTTCGAGCGGTCAGGGAGGAAGTACGGTATTATATCGAATTGTAATCATGCAAAAAAAAGGAGGGGGAAGTCCCCTCCTTTTTTGTTTAGTTGCGGATCAGATAATCGAATGCGCCCAAAGCGGCGGTCGCTCCCGATCCCATCGAAATGATGATTTGCTTGTATGCGCTGTTCGTGCAGTCCCCTGCCGCGAATACGCCGGGCATGCTCGTAGCCCCGTGATTGTCGACAACGATTTCGCCGAACCGGGTTTTCTCAAGCGTATCGCCAAGCCAGTCGGTATTCGGAACAAGACCGATTTGAACGAATACGCCTTGCAGTTCAACATGCTGTTCGGTGCCTGTATCGCGTTCGATGTAAGTAATTCCGTCGACCTTGTCGGTTCCCGTAATTTCTTTCGTTTGAACGTTTTTAAGGACCGTAACGTTCGGCAAGCTGTACAGACGCTTCTGGAGCACCTCGTCGGCTTTCAGCTCCGGTGCGAATTCAAGCACGGTAACATGCTTAACGATGCCTGCAAGATCGATCGCCGCCTCGATGCCGGAGTTGCCTCCGCCGACTACCGCGACATGCTTGCCTTCGAACAAAGGACCATCGCAGTGAGGGCAGTATGCCACGCCTTTATTTTTGAACTCGGCTTCTCCGGGTACCCCGATATTACGCCAGCGGGCACCAGTGGAGAGAATAACGGCTTTACTTTTAAGAACCGCACCGTTCTCCAGTTCGACCTCGATAAGCTCTTTCTTCTCGAGACGCTTGGCGCGCTGCTGCTTCATGATATCGACGTTGTACTCTTTGACGTGTTCTTCCAGGCTAGCCGCGAGTTTAGGGCCTTCCGTATATTTCACGCTGATAAAGTTCTCGATGCTCAAGGTATCGTTCACCTGACCGCCGAAGCGTTCTGCAACGATGCCCGTGCGAATCCCTTTACGGGCGGCATAAATCGCCGCGCTGGAGCCGGAAGGTCCGCCGCCGATCACAAGCACGTCGTAAGGCTCCTTATTGGCAAACTCCGATGCGTCAGGGCCGCTGCCGATCTTGGCAAGAATATCGTCAACGGTCATACGTCCGCTTTCGAAAAATTCGCCGTTCAGGTAAACCGTCGGCACTGCCATGATGTTCTTGCTTTCCACTTCATCCTTGTATGCAGCTCCGTCAATCATCGTATGCGTAATGCCCGGATTGAGAAGGCTCATCAAGTTCAAGGCCTGCACCACGTCAGGGCAGTTGTGGCAGCTCAAACTGATATATGATTCGAATTTATAATCGCCGTTAATGCTTTTGATTCTTTCGATAACGCTATCTTCCACTTTAGGAGCTCTGCCGCTTACTTGCAGCAGCGCCAATACCAGGGAGGTGAACTCGTGTCCGAGCGGAATGCCCGCGAACGTGATGCCGGTATAGTCTTCACCTTTGCGGTTGACGCTAAAGCTTGGCGTTCTTGGCAACGACGTTTCCTCTACCGTAATTTTGGAGGACATGCTGGCGATTTCATTCACCAGCGCCAGCATGTCTTTCGATACGGCATCGGACCCCGCGCTAACCTTGAGCACTACGTCTCCTTCCATGAGTTGGAGGTATTGCTCTAGTTGTGTTTTGATTTCTGCGTCCAGTGCCATTGTATCTCTCTCCTTTAGATTTTGCCTACGAGGTCAAGGCTTGGTTTCAAAGTTTCGCCGCCTTCTTTCCATTTTGCAGGGCAAACTTCACCCGGATGGTTGCGAACGTATTGAGCGGCTTTGATTTTGTTAACGAGCGAGCTTGCGTCGCGGCCGATGCCGTCAGCGTTGATTTCCACAGTTTGGATCACGCCGTCCGGATCGATGATGAATGTACCGCGGTCTGCAAGACCGGCTTCTTCATTCAGGACATCAAAATTGCGGCTGATCGTATGGGAAGGGTCGCCGATCATGATGTAAGTGACTTTTCCGATCGCTTCGGAGCTGTCATGCCATGCTTTATGTGTAAAGTGAGTATCTGTCGAAACGGAATAAACTTCAACGCCAAGATCCTTCAAAGCAGGATATTGTTCTTGGAGGTCTTCCAGCTCGGTTGGGCAAACGAAAGTGAAGTCTGCAGGATAGAAGCAAACAACGCTCCATTTACCTTTGAAGTTTTCCTCGGTAACCGTGATGAAATTTCCGTTTTGATATGCTTGCGCAGTGAAGGGCAGGACTTCTTTTCCAATAAGTGACATCTAAATACTCCTCCTTAAAAATGTGTTTATCAATAATATAGCCTGTTCGGACCAGCGTAATCAAACAAGCTATAATTATTATTTATAATTATTATTATTTAGAAATGATTATCTTATCTGTTTATAAGACTACACAATCTTATTGTAAACTGTCAAGAAATCTGATAGACCCTCATGAAAGATTCATTTTCAAAGTATTTGTGAACAAAATTGGGAGAAAGCACGGGGAAAAAGAAGAGCCCCGCCGTGTACTTCGGCAGGACTCGCATCTTTCAGCTGTATGGATTATGAAAAATCAAATCATTTTTCTTTGCCATGTCACGAAGCTTATGAACGCGCAGGCGATAAGGATACCGAGCGAATAAATCCAAAATGGGGGATAGCCTTCCGGCCGGAGTGCAAGCAATATTTTCTGAAAAGGATCGGCTAAAACCACCAGATTCATCGCAACTTTAGAGTACAGAAGGAAGGATAGGATAAAGACGGTGACGAACGCCACGAGAGGTCTTGATATAAATAAACAAACCGCACTGCAGAACATCAATTTGGACAGACTCGCAAGCGCAAATAATGCATAGAATTTTAAACTGTACAGGATCGCCGCGGATCTATGAACGGATTCGCTTGAACCGTACAACGTCATCGTATCAGCCTTTGGAAAGAGCAACCAGGACGCCGCCGTAACAAAAACAAACGTAAATCCGATCAAAATGATCGTTGTGGCAGCCAAAGCCAAAAGCTTGCTCAACCAGATCTGAAACCGGGGGAACGGACGCAGTACATATAGACGGTATGCTCCGGAATGGATTTCACCGCTCAACTGATTGACGTAAATGACGGGGAGTACAACAAGCGTAAGCACCAGAGAAATCCCGTCCATCATAAACCAGGGCACATTTAGATCGTTAAGCTCGATCCGGCCCGCGCCAAATCTCAGGCTTCCCGAGCCGTTCAACACGCCGCCCCAAATGTTGGCCGAGATTAAAAGTATAAAAATGAGGTACAACACAAGCATTGATTTCTTTTTCCAGATTCGTTCCATTTCACTCGTCCATGCCCCGAGCATATGTACATACCTCCTAGTGCAAATAATCATCTACCGCAAATCGACGATGGGCAGTCCATATAAAAACAACCATATAAAACGCTAAAATGATAGCCATTGCCCCAATGGATGCCATATTCCCGTTTAAGCCGGAGTATAGCCCCGTATATTGCATGTACGGAATTAATGCGTAAGCAACCAATTCATGCATAAATGTCCCGTTTGCAAATAAATCCGCGAAATATAAATACAATCCGTCGAACAGCAACGCAACCAGAACGTACCCCACGGAGAGACCCAGCATGTAACTTACATTTCTGCTGATAAGGGCCACATAAGAAAAGAGACACGATATTCCCGATAAAGTGAGATAGGCCATAAAGTAATATTGAATTATCGTTAATATTACCGCCCAAGAATCCTGGTTTTCGCCACGATGCGGAAACTGCAGCAGCCCTATAACAGCCAGCGAAATTCCCATCACGATCAGCAAAGCCAGGATCAACAGATTAATCACGAGCAGTTTGCTGAAAAATATGCGGGATCTGGAATATTGACGCAAAAACAAAAGCCTTAACTGTCCCCCGCGATACTCCTCGGTAAATACGGCGGCAACCAGAGCGGCAACCGCGATATTACACATCAGATATAAATTGAATTGTAAACCTTCGATCATAAACAAGCCGGCGGACATCTTACTTGAGCCGTCCGGGAAAGAGCTTCCTGCGACATAAGCAAGAACCGGCGCGCAAATAAACAAACACCATGTCCATCGGTTTCTCAGCAACCGTTCAAGTTCGCTTATTATTAATGCCTTCATTCCTGCAACAGCTCCAAAAAAGCATCCTCGAGCCTTTGCCCGTCCTTCACCAATTTTTCCTTAGGTCCCTTCCAAATAACCGAACCTTCGCGAATCATGATGAGCTCATCGCACATTTGCTGCAGTTCGTCGAGCAAATGACTAGAAATAAAAAAGGCCAAATTTTCGGACTCCCGCAATTTATATATAATGTCCCGAAGTTCTCTCATTCCTATAGGATCAAGTCCATTGGACGGCTCATCAAGCAACAACAGTTTCGGGCCGCCGAGCATGGATTGGGCGATTCCCAGCCTTTGCTTCATCCCTAAAGAGTAAGTGCGTACTTTATCGTCGCCTCTTTTTTCCAAACCGACCGTAGTTAACAGCTTTTCGATATGTTCTTCCCTTTGGTTCGAGTTGATGGTTGGATGCAGCCGCGATAAATTTCGCAGCACCTGTCTACCGGTCATATATTCGAAAAACACCGGGGATTCGATGATCGCTCCAACTCTGGCGATGGCTTGCTGCCGCTCCGAATTTACGCTATATGAATCAATCCGGACCTCACCCGTCGTAGGTTGGATTAATCCGGTCATCATCCGCATTACCGTGGTTTTACCGGCTCCGTTAGGACCGATAAAGCCATAGATCTTGCCTTGTTCCAGTTGGAATGAAGATTCATGAACAATGGTTCTTTTGCCGATCGTCTTCGTGATTCGGTTTACTTCCATAACAATATTCGTCACTGCCATACCTCTCTTTTCCGGAAAGATCAACAACCAGCCTTCGGCTTCTGGTAGATTACACCAAGAGGGGGAGGATGTGACCGGGCCGGAGACTAGAGAACAAGCTGGACCATAGTCCAGATATGGGATACTCTGGATGTTCGAAGTTCGATGTATCGTATTGGCGAATGGACATAAAAAAACTCCCCTCCGGCTGACAAGGTTTGAATCCATGTCACCATGAACTCATGTCTGCCAAAAGGGGAGAACACCGCCTCACTGGCGCTTCTCTATATCAAACTTCAATTTAACCGAGGGTGGTCACTTTTTTCCGAGCAAGATAGAAAAATCAAACGTAATATCAATTTTATCCCGGTTTCGAACATGCCCGATGAATTCCTCCGATGCCCCCCAGGACAATGGAGTCATTCGGATCAATGGCTCGATATGCTCATGCTCCAAAGCTGCAACGTATTGAACGCGCTCCATATCCACAAGCTCAAAGTTTTGTTCAAAAAGGTCGATTGTATTTTGATTCGAGTATTCGCCTTTGTCCGTACGTTCGTAGAAAACATCCCTAAGCTCCCGAAGGTAGCCCGGTCCCGGAATCACCTTAATGACCTTGCCGTCATCCGCAAGCATTCTCTTAAACTCGGCATAGTTGGATGGCGACAAAATATTGAGGATGAAGTCGAAATGTTTGCCGGCGAAAGGGGAATTCGCGAGATCGGCGACACACCAGATCATTTCGGAAGCCCCTTTCGAAGCCATAACAATTCCTTCCTTCGAAATATCTATGCCTACTCCCAGCATATCCAAATCGGCTTGTTTCATTAGCTTTTGCCGTATTGCGGACAAATGCGACCCTTCGCCGCACCCCGCATCCAATACTTTTACGGGGTTCCCTGCTGGTGCCGGTTCCAGCCCGCCCATGATGATTTCGGAAACCCGGTTAATTAAGGGGTCAAAAAGACCGAGTTCGATCACCTTTTTTCGGGATGCAAACAGTTTTTTATCGTATTTCGTTTTGGGAGGACGCGGCAGTAAATTGATGTAACCTTGCTTGGATATATCAAAACAATGATTGTCGGAACAGACCAAGCTTTTGAAGTCCGCTACCTTCATCGGATTTAAACAAATCGGGCATAAAAAGATTTCTTCATACTCCGAGATTAGACTCGCTCTTACCGGCTTATTATTCGATTTGATCACAAGAACACCTCATTCATTCATGTTTAGTAAATGAAAAAGGCACAGTTAAATAAACCCTTGTCAAATTTCAAAAAAATGACATGAGCTAAATGACTGTACCTTCCATTAACGTAAACGAATGAATTGGATGATCATGATAAACACCTCGAGTGAATTTTGACGATAACGAAAGCGGCGTACCGCTTCTGTCATATTATATCGGTAATCGGGGAGTTTGCGTAACGAAAAAGAAGGGTTGGAAAATCTTTTTTCAGATTCTCCGACCCTTCCGCTTATTTTCTAAACGACGCGTCGTTCCGGCAACAATTCATGTTGTTGATTCAAATGACCCTAATCGCAGTTGATATTAAGCACCTTCAATCATATCCCGTTTGTGATATCCCATGTAGCCCAAAACCACCAAGGCAATACTGATGGCTGTCATCGTAATAAAGGTTGCTGCATCAAACGGATCTACCGGCATCCGCGGAATCCAGCTTTGAACTGCCGTTTTAGAGAACCATTCCGGCAAATCCAAAATGCCGCCAAAGTAGTTTAAAGCAAAAGAATAGCCAAGATAAGCATAGACGGCTTTACCCAGTCTTGGTGCCCAACCTATAGTCAAAGCGGCAAGTCCGGTAAAGAACAACACGGAAGGCAGGAAGTTAAAACCTGCGGCGAAAAAATCCCCCATATTCATGCGCGAGCCGTCACCCATTGCAGAAATAGCCGTTCTACCAAGTCCGCTTGTTGCCAGCAAAGTGCCGACGATTCCGGCAACGATGGCCAATACGACACTCGTCCAATAGAGCTGAGCCCGAGTCACTTTAGTAGCATAAAGCTGGCTTAAATGCAGCCGCGCTTCTTCCGAGAATAGTTTGTTCATGATGGCAATCGGCAAAATGGAGACCAATCCCGTCATGACCATCATAATGGTACCGGTGAAGGCTTCTTCGATGGAAGCGCCGGATATCGTAAACATTTGACTCATGAGTTCGTTGCTTTCAAGAAAAGTCTGCATATCTCCATAAATCGAACCATAGGCCGCTCCCATGATGACGAAAGCTATCATCCAGCTGATCATTACGCCTTTGTTCAGCTTGGCAAACAAGCCGGGTACGGACAGCAATGATTTTTTTGCCCACTCCCGGCCTTCTCGTTCGGGCAAATAACCTGTCCCCATATCCCGGCCGCCTTCAAGGGCAAAAGCGATGATCACGACAATGATGCTGAAGGCTAGGGCCAAAATCAGGGGTATCCAATCGTTTTCCGTAAATGGATAAGTCAGATAAGTCCAACCCATCGGATTGATCATGGAGAAATCTACATTCGACACATCCGTACCGGCCCGAAAAATATAAAGCAGGCCGACAATTCCTAGCGATGAACCGGTTGCACCGGATGAAGTCGGCATAATTTGGGCCATGACTAATGCAATTGCGGCTCCCAATATCCCGGCCATCCCGATGGATGCGCCAAACAAAAAGGATCCTTCGGCCGAAATCGTTTCTACGCCAAAACTTGTCATAATTCCGGCAATAATAAGGGCTAATATAATATTGATGACGACGACTTCGGCAATCACCGCAAGCGAATTGGCTTGCCGACCTACTCGAAAGGAGCGGACGAGTTCAGTAAGTCCAAGATCCTCTTCTTTGCGAGTATGGCTTACCACATGCAAAGCGGCGATAATCATCGCAAACAAACCGCAGAACAACAACATTTCGTGCCCGTACATCGCACCTAAAGTATAATCCGCTGCAGCCTTAACCGGTGTCGGACCTACCATGGAGATCATGGCCGGATTTTGCATGGTCTCATACATTCCCTGTAAGCCTTGCCCCTTGCCGATTTCTTCGAAAGCCGGAACAAAACCGGCCGAAAACAGGCCTATACCTAAAACCCAGATGATGATTTTTTTCCAGTCACGCTTGAGATATTGAACGAATAGTACGCGCGAATGTGCAAATTTTTCTTGCATCCTAATCTCCTCCGTTTCGCTCTTAGACTTCATAATGACGCATGAATAAGTCTTCAAGCGTAGGCGGCACTGACTCGAATTTCTTGACGCCCAATTTTGCCGCTTCGGACAGAATATCATTGATAAATTCGTTATCTGCGGAGAATGTCGCTTGATTGCCGGATTGCTTGAAATCATGGACACCGTTAACGGATGCCATTCTAGCCACATTGCCTTGCGTTACCATAGTTACGGTTGAACGTGTTAAGTGACGCAATTCATCCAATGTCCCGGTTTCAACCACTTTGCCTTGGCGAATGATAACCACCTTATCGGCCAGACGTTCCACTTCGCTCAAAATATGAGAGGACAGCAAGATGGCTTTCCCCGCATGCTTAATTTTTTCAACTTCATCCTGGAAGACGGCTTCCATCAACGGATCAAGGCCGGAAGTCGGTTCGTCGAAAATATACAAATCGGAGTCCACGGACAAAGCCGCGATCAAGCCGACTTTTTGCCGGTTTCCTTTGGAATACCCTTTGGCTTTTTTCTTAGGATCCAATTCAAACCGTGTAATCAAATAGTCCCGTTTAGTTTTGTCTCCGCCGCCATGCAATTTCATAAATAAATCAATGATTTCGCCGCCTGTTAAGCTGCCCCAGAGAGCCACGTCCCCGGGAACATAAGAAATTCGTTTATGAATCTCAAGGCTATCCTTCCACACATCTTTGCCAAAGATTTTCGCAACTCCGGCATCCCGATGGATGATTCCGAGCAAGGTGCGAATCGTTGTTGATTTCCCCGCGCCATTCGGCCCGATAAAGCCGACAACTTCCCCGGCATTCACCGTAAATGACACGTCATGCAATGCTTTTGATTTCCCGAATCGTTTTTGTAAGCCCTGCACTTTTACAATTTCCGTCATAGCACTAAAACCCCTTTTAACCAGTTTTAGTAACGTGCTTTCCAGTCTAAAACAAAGATTTACCTTGACAAATAAAGAACTAATTATCGACATTAAGTTCATATATTCGCAGTATTTGCTTTGTTTTAAACCAAAGTTCATTTACAGATTCAGTTATACACCCGCTTATTGGCATAGTCAATACAAAAAAACATAAGTTTAGAACTCTTATGTATTTTATAATTCGTAATTTCGCTATATAATAAATTAGGAAGGTGAAATACGAACTAAATCCTCCTTGATAATTTTTAATTAAAATAGTCGAAAGCAGGAAAATAAGGAATGAATGGTTTTGAAAAGAGGACACAAGCGAAGAAAAATCAAGTTCTGGAGGCAACTTTTAACTTGATGAATACCGAAGCCGGCATCGAAAATGTAACGATGGATGAGATTGCTAAACATGCCAATGTCGGTAAAACGACGATTTTTAAGTATTTTGGGAGCAAAGAAAACCTGATCCTTGAGGTGTTTAAGTATTTTTTAACTCAAATGGGGGAGAAGGCCCGAAAAATCATGGCCGAAAATAAGCCATTCGAAGAAACGCTCATTGCCATGAGTCAGATCAAAATTCATTATCTGGAGAAGATCAACAAGCAGTTTTATTTCGATTTAATGGATTATTTTACGAAGAAGGACGAGAACGGTTTATCACTGATGATGCAGGAGCATGTCAACGAAAGCTACAGTCTCATGTTGGATTTATTTCACCGCGGTCGGAAAGAAGGCAAGGTTGATCTGAAATATTCGGATGAATTTCTTCTGATTTATTTCCAGGCCCTGGTTGAAGGGATCTCCAGCCCGCATATCTACCAGAGGATCCTCCCTTATACCGCCCAATGGACGGAATTGCTGATAAAAGGTGTTGCGCCAAGCAAATAAAGCACATAAATAAGACAAACCGCCAATCCAGTGATAACACTGTGTATTGGCGGTTATGAATATTTAGACCCTTAGCGAGCCTCGGAACCCCCTTGCCGCATAGTAGGATTCCGCCCCGTTGTGGTACACAAAAACGGTGTCGTAGCGACGATCGCAAAAAAGTGCTCCGCCGAGTTTTCTAATATTGGCAGGCGTTCTCACCCAACTGGATGTTTTCATATCGAAGTTTCCAAGTTTCTGCAGGTCCCGGTATTGTTCTTCCGTTAAAAGCTCAATGCCCATGGCATCCGCCATTTCGATCGCGCTATTTGCCGGTTTATGTTCTTTCCTTGACTCCAACGCTTCACGGTCGTAACAAACGCTTCTGCGACCCTTAGGACTTTCCGCCGAACAATCATAAATAATATATTCGCCCGTCTCTTTATCATGGCCGACGACATCCGGTTCTCCGCCGGTAGATTCCATTTGATGAAGCGACCACAGTTTTTCGGCGTTAGCTGCAAGCTTTTCTTGTACCTTAGCCCATTCAATCCCCTGATGGCGGTTCATGTTTTTCTCAAAACGGACTTTCAATGTGTTGAGAAGTTCTTGAAGTAGTTCGGGTGACAACTCCTTGGTATTGCTGTTTGCCATTTCGGATCCCCCTTTGCATACAAATTTTTAAAAACATCCCGGTACGTTGGTCGACTCGGAAAACTAGAAGAAATAAATCAGCCGAGGGAACTTCTAGACTCCGCTCCGCGTAAGTAACACCGTACACTCCACATGGCTTGTCTGCGGAAACATATCGACCGGCTGCACCCATTCGACCTTGTAGCCGCCGCCTTCCAGCACTTTGCAATCTTTAGCCAAGGTGGACGGATTGCAGGACACGTAGACGAAGCGCTTCGGCTTCGTGCGCAGTACGGCGTCGAGGAACCGGGCGTCCAGGCCGGTGCGCGGCGGATCGGCGACGATGACGTCGGGGGCGTAGCCCGCCTTTGCCCAGCGCGGAAGCAGCTCTTCCGCCTGGCCATGATAGAACGAAGCGTTGGTTCTGCCGTTGCGGACGGCATTCGCTTTTGCGTCTTCCACGGCCTCGGGGATCGTCTCGATGCCGCGGACCTCGCGCGCGTGCGGCGCAAGCCACAGGCCGATCGTGCCGGTGCCGCAGTAGGCGTCGACCACCGACTCCCGGCCGGTGAGCCCGGCGGCGCCGCGCACCGATTCATACAGCTTGACCGTCTGGATCGGATTCAGCTGGAAGAACGCCCGCGGGGACAGCGTGAAATCAAGATCGCCGAGCGATTCTTGAATGCTGTCCTCGCCCCAGAGGATGAACGTCTTGTTGCCGAACACGAGCGACGTGTTCTTCGGATTGACGTTCATCGCGATGCTGGTCAGCTCCGGCATGGCTGCCCGGAGATCACGAACCAGCTCTTCCCGCCGCGGGAGCTTGTCGTTTACCGTGACAAGCGTCACCTGAAGCTGGCCGGACTGGAACCCCCAGCGCACCACGATGGTGCGGACGAGGCCTTCGTTGCCTTTTTCCCGGTAAATCGGGATGCCCAGCCGCTGCAGCACATTTCGGGTCCGATCGACCGCTTCGTTTACCTTCGGGTGCTGGATCGGACAGCCGGTAATGTCGATCAGCCGGTGCGAATCCATCGCATACAGCCCGGCGATCACGCCTTCCTCCTGCACGCCGAGCTGGAGCTGGGCTTTGTTGCGGTAATCCCACGGATGATCCATGCCGAGAATCGGCTTCATCCGGATGTCCTGCAGCCCGGCGTACCGGGAAAAGGCTTCGCGAACGATGTCCTCTTTGGCGGCGAGCTGGCCCTCGTAAGACAAATGCTGAATTTGGCAGCCGCCGCAAATGCCGAATACCGGGCAAGGGGCGTCCACCCGGTATGGGGAGCGCTTCTCGATTTCAATCAATTTGGCGGCGATGAATTTCGGTTCCGTTCGGGTGACCTCCGCCTTGATCACCTCGTTCGGGAGCGCGCCCTCGATGAAGACGGCCTTCCGTTTGAAGTAGCCGACGCCCTCGCCGTTGATGCCGAGCCGCTTGATCGTCACCACGATGCGGTCGCCCGGGCGGATCTCCTCGGCGGAAGACCCGGCGACGATCTTGGGAGCCGGTTTCTTTCCTTGCGATAGACGGCGGTTGTCGACGGAACCGTGGGCGGCGCCGGATTTCTTTTTGCCGCCGAACGGGGTTCCGGATGATTTTTTCGATATATGGTTAGCTGTCGGTTCTTTACGGGATTTGTTCATGATCCTTGTCCTTTTTCTGTCAGATTGGTCGATAATACTATAACATGCCGGGGGAGGGCGCACCACGTAAAGGTTATGGTTTCTCCCGATTCGAGATCCTCCATTGGAAAAAATCCAATGGAAATCTATATTTTTCGCTTCAAAAGAGAGTTTGCGGGCATTTTGGTTGGAATTTTTCCAATGGGATTGTCTGAAACCGTTGTTTATCAAGAGAATGGTTGGAATTTTTCCAATGAATCCATCTATCCGATATCTCCCTACCTGCTATTCTTCCCAAGAAAGTATATAATAGATAAGTAAATTTTCTAATTCGTATGACTTGTGATCTCAAGCAGCGGATACTTGAAGCTTATACTTTTTGTGATCTGAAAAAGGAGTCAATTCGCAATGAATATTCAAACGACCCGGATGGAACAGGCGCAAGGGCTGCTGCAAAAATATTACGGCTACCCCGATTTCCGCGAAGGTCAGCGGAAGATCGTCGCCAGCATGCTGGACGGGGCCGATACGCTTGGCATTATGCCTACCGGCGGGGGGAAATCGATCTGTTATCAGATTCCCGCGCTTCTGTACCCGGGCCTGACGCTGGTCATATCTCCGCTCATCTCGCTGATGAAGGACCAGGTGGACGCGCTGACCGCAATGGGAGTCCCGGCCGCCTACATTAACAGCACCCTGTCGGGCAAAGAGGTCAATGACCGCATTCGCGCGGCGAGACAAGGGGAACTGAAGCTGCTTTACGTCGCTCCCGAGCGGCTGGAGCTGGACTGGTTCCGCGAGGAGATGAGCGGCCTGGACTTATCCTGCGTCGCCGTCGACGAGGCGCACTGCGTCTCGCAGTGGGGCCATGATTTCCGGACGAGCTATCTCGCGGTCGAGCCGTTCGTGAACGGATTGCCGAAGCGTCCGATTTTGGCGGCGTTTACCGCGACGGCCACGCCGGAGGTCAAGGAGGACATGATCCGGCTGCTCAAACTGAACGATCCGGCCGTGTTCGTAACGGGCCTGGGCCGCGACAACCTGGCCATGTCGGTACTGCGCGGCGAGAATAAGCGCGAATTTATCGGCAATTACGTGGATTCGCACGGCCACCAGCCGGGCATTATCTATGCGGCGACCCGCAAAGAGGTGGACGATCTGTATCAACGCCTCAGAGAGAACGGCATTCCGGCCGGCCGGTATCATGCCGGATTGACCGACCGGGAGCGGGACGAGGCCCAGGAAGCCTTTCTGTACGACGATATTCGCGTGATGGTCGCCACCAACGCGTTCGGCATGGGCATCGACAAATCGAATGTACGCTATGTTATCCATTACAATATGCCGAAAAATATGGAAGCCTACGTGCAAGAGGCGGGACGCGCCGGGCGGGACGGAGAGCCGAGCGATTGCATTTTGCTGTTCAGTCCCCAGGACATTATGACCCAGAAGTTTCTGATCGAGCAAAATCCGCAGGACGAGGACCGGAAGCGCAACGAATACCGGAAGCTGCAGCAGATGGTCGAGTACTGCTACTCGCCGGGCTGCCTGCGGTGGGCGATGCTCGATTATTTCGGCGAAGTTCACGACAGGAAGCCTTGCGGCATTTGCAGCTCCTGCCGGGACGAACGGGAACTTGTCGATATGACGGTGGACGCGCAAATCGTTTTCTCCTGCATTCACCGGATGAGAGAGCGGTTCGGCGTCTCGCTCGTTTCCTCGGTGCTGAAGGGCTCGCAAAACAAAAAAGTGCTTCAGTACCGGTTCGATCAGCTTCCGACTTACGGTATGATGCGCCGCAAGACCGAGAAGGAGATTTCCGAGCTGATCAATATGTTCGTCGCCGAGGGGTATTTGGCGCTGTCCGAGGGGCAATACCCTGTCGTCCGGCTGCAGCCGCTGGCCGCGGAGGTGCTGAGGGGCCGGCAACAGGTGATGATGCGGGCGCCGGAACCGAAGGCCGCGAAGGCGGGATCCGGGACAGCCGCCGGATCGCGACGCAGCCGAAGCGGCATGTACGACGACGGACCTTCGGCCGTCAACGAGACGGTGTTCGAGCAGCTGCGCTTGATCCGCAGGGACCTGGCCGAGAAAGAGCGGGTACCGTCGTACATTATTTTCAATGATGCGACCTTGCGCGAAATGAGCGTCGTATGCCCGACGAGCGAATCGGAAATGCTGCGGATCAAGGGTGTCGGCGAAGTGAAGTACCGTAAGTACGGTACGCCGTTTCTGGAGTTTTTTCAAAACATGGAATAGGGTTGGGACAATATATGAAAGTCATTTTGGCAACTTTAAACGCAAAATATATACACACCTCGCTGGCGATCCGGCTCCTAAAAGCCTACAGCGGGCATGAGTTCGACATCGACTTGGCCGAATACACGATCAAGGACCCGGTCCTCAACATTGTGTCCGACCTGTATCAAAAGCGTCCGGACGTCGTCGGCTTTTCCTGTTATATATGGAACATCGAAGAGACGTTGAAAGTGGTCGAGCTGCTTAAAAAGGTGCTCCCGGACACCGCCGTCGTTCTCGGCGGCCCCGAGGTGTCTTACGATACGGAATATTGGATGGAGCGCGCGCGGGAAGTCGATTTTATCGTTATGGGCGATGGGGAAGAAACATTCCATCATCTGCTGCAGGAGCTTGCCGGGGACCGGAAGTTCCACTTCGTGTTCGGAGCCGCGTACCGGAAGGACGGGGAAGTGCGGATCAATCCGCCTCGTCCGAAATCCGACCTGAATACGCTGCCTTCGCCGCACCGTTTTCCCGAAGATATTCCGAATTTAAGCAAGCGGATCGTCTATTTCGAAACAAGCCGGGGCTGTCCGTTCAGCTGCCAGTTCTGTTTGTCCAGCATCGAGGTGGGCGTCAGGTATTATGATATCGAACGGGTGAAGTCGGATATCTTGTATCTGATTCAAAACGGAGCAAAAACGATAAAATTCCTCGACCGTACCTTCAATATCAACCGCAGTTATGCGATGGAAATGTTCGAGTTTCTCGTGCACAACCATAACGGCTGCGTATTCCAGTTTGAAATTACGGCGGACATCATGCGTCCGGAGGTGCTCGATTATTTGTCGGAGAACGCGCCGCCCGGAATTTTCCGGTTTGAAATCGGGGTGCAGTCCACGAATGACCCGACCAATTTGCTGGTCAAGCGGCGTCAGAACTTTACCAAGCTGACCCGAACGGTCACTAAAATCAAAGAGAGCGGCAAGATCGACCAGCATCTGGATCTGATCGCGGGTTTGCCGGAAGAGGATTACGCCACGTTCCGTAAAACGTTTAACGATGTGTTCGAGTTGCGTCCGGAAGAATTGCAGCTGGGCTTTTTGAAAATGCTGCGCGGTACCGGACTCCGCAATGATGCCGAAAAGTACAACTACGTGTATATGAATCATGCGCCATATGAGATCTTGGGTAACGATTACCTGCCGTTTTCCGACATTGTCCGGCTGAAGCGGCTGGAGGATGTGCTGGAAAAATACTGGAACGATCACCGGATGGATCATACGGTAGAGTACCTGATCTCAAGCGAATTTGATTCACCGTTCGACTTCTTCCAAGAGTTTGGAGACTACTGGGAAGAGCGCGGATGGCAGCGGATCGGTCATCAACTTGAGGACCTGTTCACAAGGCTGAATGAATTTTTGAATTGGCGCGGGATGAAGAAGCCGGATGTCGTGCTTGGACTGATGAAGCTGGATTATCTCTTGGGGCATAAGTACAAACCCCGCAAAATCTGGTGGGAGGACCGCATGGACAAAGACCGCCGGAGCCGGTATCTCAAGCAGCTGGCCGAACGGCCTCAAGAAGTGTCCGGCTCGTTTGCGTCACTGGAGCAGGGAGAACGCGAACTGCAGAAATACGCCGTGGTCGAGGAGCTCGATTTTTCAATAGAAAAGGTGCTGGAAGGTAAGGGGAATTCGGATCATTTGAATGATTCCGAAAATTCTTTGCTTATTGTCCTCTACCAGCAAAATTCGGACGATCGTCCTCTTTACTTTACGATGCCGCGATGAGGGTTGACGTTGCCCTGTCAGCCCATCTATGGGTTTTGCCCAAACCAACCGCACAATTCCGAATAGAATAGGGTGAACTCTAAACCAAAGGAGGAATCCGTAGTGAGTGGTGTAGTCGGAAGCAACGTCGGATATGGCGGCGGGGGATACGGGGGCGGCATCTGGACGTCCACTGGAGCTATTCTCGTATTGTTCATTCTGCTTGTGATCGTTTCCAGAGCTTTCTTATACTAGTTTCCGGTCTTTTGTGGAATCCCGCCCTAGCCTACAGGCTAAGGCGGGATTTTTCGCGAGCATGACAGACCACATATTTCCATGTAAAATATAACGTGCAAACTATTGTCAAAAGGTAGGACCAAGCTTCAAGTAACTTATAGAATAATGTCGGGAGAGGATTAATGATGTCGGATCTGGAACAACAGCAGCCATCGTCACCGAACGATTCTGTAGACACCGGTGAGTTGCTGAATGCTTTAATGGCCATGAAGAAAGGAAACTTTTCTTTCAGAATGCCTTATGACAGGACGGGTATTTCCGGCAAGGTGTCCGATACGTTTAACGAAGTGATGGACATGCTGGAAAATTTGGTGGGCGAAATAGGAACGGTAGCCGAAGTGGTGGGAAAAGAGGGCAAGCTATCTCGCAGATTCAGCCATAAAAATACAGGCGGCGCCTGGGAAACGATCGTAAGCTCGCTTAACGGGCTTGTCAGCGACCTGGTTCAGCCGACCGCGGAGGTGGCCCGGGTCATCAATGCGGTTGCCCAAGGGGACCTGACGCAGAAAGTGGAAGTGGAGTTTGAAGGCAGACCGCTGACCGGAGAATATTTGCGGACGGCCAAAAACATTAATATGATGGTGAACCAGCTGAGTACCTTCGCCTCGGAGGTTACGCGGGTGGCCCGCGAGGTCGGTACCGAGGGGATTCTCGGCGGGCAGGCGGATGTTAAGGGCGTGTCCGGAACGTGGAAGGATTTGACGGACAGCGTGAATAACATGGCGGCCAACCTGACCGATCAAGTGCGCAACATCGCGGCCGTGACGACGGCCGTCGCCAAAGGCGATTTGACGAAGCAAATTACCGTTAACGCGAAAGGCGAAATTTTGGAACTGAAGGACACGATCAACACGATGGTCGACCAGCTTTCCATGTTTGCCTCCGAAGTGACGCGCGTGGCGCGGGAGGTCGGTACGGAGGGCAAACTCGGCGGCCAGGCCGAGGTCAAAGGCGTGTCGGGAACTTGGAAGGACCTGACGGAGAGCGTCAATGACATGGCGTCGAATTTGACCGACCAGGTCCGGAATATTGCGGTCGTCACGACCGCGGTGGCCAACGGCGATTTGTCCAAAAAGATTACGGCCAATATTCAGGGCGAAATTTTGGAGTTAAAGATCACGATCAATACGATGGTCGATCAGTTGTCGACCTTCGCTTCCGAAGTGACGCGGATGGCGCGCGAAGTCGGTACGGAAGGCATTCTCGGCGGCCAGGCGGAAGTGACCGGGGTAGCGGGGACGTGGCGGGACCTGACGGAGAGCGTCAATTACATGGCGTCCAACCTGACGAACCAGGTACGGAATATCGCCGAAGTGACGACGGCGGTGGCTAACGGCGATTTGTCCAAACATATTACGGTCAATGCCAAGGGCGAAATTTTGGAATTGAAAAATACGATCAATACGATGGTCGATCAGCTTTCGACGTTCGCGTCCGAAGTGACGCGGGTGGCCCGCGAGGTCGGTACGCTCGGCATACTCGGCGGCCAGGCCACGGTCCGCGGGGTGGCGGGCACATGGCGCGATTTAACTGAAAGCGTTAACTATATGGCGTCCAACCTGACGAATCAGGTGCGCAACATCGCGGTCGTTACGACGGCGGTGGCGAACGGGGATCTCTCGAAGAAGATTACCGCGGACGTGCAGGGCGAAATTCTGGAATTGAAAAATACGATCAATACGATGGTCGACCAGTTGTCGACCTTCGCTTCCGAGGTGACGCGGGTGGCGCTGGAGGTCGGCACGGAGGGCAAGCTTGGCGGACAAGCCGAGGTAAAGGGCGTCGGAGGCACGTGGAAAGACCTGACCGAAGGCGTGAACAACATGGCCCGCAATCTGACCGATCAAGTACGGGGCATTGCGGATGTCACCACGGCGGTGGCCAAAGGCGACCTTTCCAAAAAAATCACCGTCGACGCGAAAGGCGAAATCCTGGAGCTTAAGAACACGATGAACACGATGGTCGACCAGCTGAGCCTGTTTGCTTCCGAAGTAACGCGCGTCGCCAGGGAAGTCGGTACGGAAGGCAAGCTCGGCGCACAGGCGGACGTCAAGGACGTATCCGGAACGTGGAAAGACCTGACGGATACGGTGAATACGATGACGAGCAACCTGACGATCCAGATGCGGAATATCGCCGGGGTGACGACGGCGGTGGCCAACGGGGATTTATCGAAGAAGATTACGGTCGATGTCAAAGGCGAACTGCTAGAACTCAAAAACACGATCAATACGATGGTGGACCAGCTGAACTCGTTCGCTTCCGAGGTGACGCGCGTGGCGAGAGAGGTGGGCACCGACGGAAAACTGGGCGGACAAGCCCAGGTCCGGGGCGTAGGCGGTATTTGGAAGGATTTGACCGACAACGTCAACATTATGGCCGAGAACCTGACCGATCAGGTACGAGGCATCGCGAAGGTGGTTACGGCCGTCGCGAACGGGAATTTGAAGCAGAAGCTGACGGTGGAAGCCAAAGGCGAAATCGCGGAGCTGACCGATACGATCAATAATATGATCGATACGCTCGCCACATTTGCCGACCAGGTGACGACCGTGGCCCGGGAGGTAGGGGCGGAAGGCAAGCTCGGCGGCCAGGCCAATGTGCCGGGCGCGGCCGGCACGTGGCGCGATTTGACCGATAACGTGAATTACATGGCGAGTACGCTGACTTCCCAGGTTCGCGCGATTACTACGGTAGCGACCGCAGTGACGAAAGGGGACCTGTCCCGCAGCATCGATGTGGCTGCGGCCGGCGAGGTTGCGGAGCTGAAGGACAATGTGAACGAAATGATCCGCAACCTGAAGGAAACGACGCGGATCAATACCGAGCAGGATTGGCTGAAGACGAACCTGGCCAAATTCACGAGAATGCTTCAAGGACAGCGGGATCTGTACGCGGTGTGCCGCATGATCCTGTCGGAGCTCGCGCCGTTGGTATCGATGCAGCATGGCGTAATGTATATCAACGAAACGGTCGACGGGGAGCAGACGCTGGCTTTGTTTGCCAGCTACGCGTACCAGCAGCGGAAGCATTTATCGAACCGGTTCCGGGTAGGCGAAGGGCTTGTCGGCCAGTGCCTGATCGAAAAGCAGCGTATCCTGCTCACCAATGTCCCGAACGATTATGTCATGATATCCTCCGGCCTTGGAGAAGCGGTTCCGTTGAATATCGTGCTGTTGCCGATTATTTTCGAGGATCAAGTGCTTGCCGTGCTTGAGCTGGCTTCATTCCGGCAGTTTACGGATATCGACCTCGATTTTCTTGATCAACTGACGGAATCGATCGGGATCGTGATCAACACGATGCAGGCCAACCGCCGTACCGAGGAATTGCTGATGCAGTCCCAATCGCTTACGGAGGAGCTGCAGAACCAGCAGCAGGAGCTTCAGAATACGAACGAGGAGCTGGAGGAAAAGGCCAAGCTGCTCGTCCTGCAAAAAGCGGAAGTGGAAAGCAAGAACAAAGAATTCGAAATCGCCAAACGGGTTCTGGAGGAAAAAGCCGAGCAGCTTGCATTGACCTCGCGCTATAAATCCGAGTTCTTGGCCAACATGTCGCATGAGCTGCGTACCCCGCTCAATTCTTTGCTGCTTCTGGCGGAGCAGCTGGCCGAGAACCCGGACCGGAACTTGACCGAATACCAGGTAAAATTCGCCCAGACGATTCAGGATGCGGGCATCGAGCTGCTGGAGCTGATCAATGACATTCTCGATCTGTCCAAGATCGAATCGGGGACCGTTACCGCAAACTACAACGAGTTGAAGATCGACGAGGTTAAAGACAGCCTGGAGAGAACGTTCCGGCACATGGTCGACGATAAAAAACTGGATTTTTCCATTACGGTGGATCCGAAATTGCCGGAAACGATGATGACCGATCCGAAGCGGCTGCAGCAGGTACTGAAGAACCTGCTTTCCAATGCATTCAAGTTCACCGAAGAGGGGCGGGTGCTCCTGAACATCTTCAAAGCCGATGAAGGCTGGAGCTCGGGGATCGAGAAACTGAACCGGGCCAAGGAGGTCATCTGCTTCTCGGTCAGCGATACAGGCATCGGGATTCCCGTCGATAAGCAAAGCATCATCTTCGAGGCGTTCCAGCAAGCGGACGGAAGCACGAGCCGTCAATATGGCGGAACCGGGCTCGGGCTGGCTATCTCCCGGGAAATCGCCTCGTTGCTCGGCGGCGAGATCACGCTTCGCAGCGTCGTAGGCAAGGGAAGCGTCTTTAACCTTTATCTGCCTCTCTACACGGATATACCGGGACACGAGACGGAGGAAGCTCCCGCTCCGGAATCCGTTCAACCGGCGGTGAAATATGTTCCAGAAGTGATCGACGTGACCCCTCGCGAGTCCAAGCGCAACGGCACGCCGAAGGAAGAACGGACGATCCGCGATGACCGGGATTCCATCGAGCCGGGCGACAGCGTGTTCCTGATCGTGGAAGACGACGTAAAGTTCAACGAGATTCTTCTTGACGTTTTGCACAAAAAAGGAATCAAGGCGATCATTACGACCCGTGGGAACGGAGCGTTGGAGCTTGCGCAAAAATATCAACCCGACGCGATTACCTTGGACCTGCGTCTGAAGGATATGGACGGTTGGCTGATCATCGATCAATTGAAGAACGATCTTAGCGTCCGGCATATTCCGATTTGTGTAATTATGGTCGAGGAGGATGAAATTCCTCTGCGGCAAAAAGGCGTGTACGACTACATCGGCAAACCGGTGACGAACGAGGAGCTGGAAACGAAGCTGGATCAATTGCGGATCTTCGCCAATCGCGAGACTCACCGCCTTCTTGTGGTCATTAGCCATGACGATGTCCGGAATGAGACGGTCGGATTCCTGGCCGGGCAAGACCTCGAAATCGTCGAGGCCGATACCGCACGCAAAGCGCTGAATCAGCTAAAGCCGGATCGATTTGACGCGATTCTGATCGATAATGATTTGAGCGGTGCCGATACGCTTGGTCTCGTGCATGAGATCCACAAAAAACTGCAAAACAAATCGGTGCCGATTCTCTTGAACCGAAGCCGGAAATGGACGCCGGATCAGGAGATCCAGCTTGAGGATTTGATGAAATCGTCCGTGATCAGGGAAGTCAAAAATCAGATCCAGCTGATGGACGAGTCGAGCCTGTTCCTGCATCGCAAAGCGGAAAGCTTGCCCGAAGCGGCGCGGCAAAAGCTCGTCAATCTGCATGAATCCGATGAAATGATCACTTCCAAGCAGGTGCTCGTCGTGGACGACGATATCCGCAATATTTTTGCGCTGACGACGATTCTGGAGCGCCATAACATGAAAGTCATTCCGGCGGAGAACGGACAGGAAGCGATTCAAATTCTCGAGTCGACCCCGTCCATAGAAATTGTGCTCATGGATATCATGATGCCGATCATGGATGGATACGAAACGACCAGAGCCATCCGCCAAAATCCGAAATTCCAAAGTCTGCCGATTATCGCGCTGACCGCCAAGGCGATGAGCGGAGATCGCGAAGCTTGCCTTGAGGCTGGTGCGTCCGATTACATCACCAAGCCCGTCAACAGCGCGCAGCTTTTGTCCATGATCCGCAGCTGGCTGGACCAGCCGCCTTTGGAAGAGGAGGCGCAAACAGACAATAAACCGGCAAAGGATGAAGAAAGCTGACCTTAGCTTTAGTCTT
This sequence comes from Paenibacillus salivarius, assembly GCF_051307165.1. Classification (NCBI taxonomy): domain Bacteria; kingdom Bacillati; phylum Bacillota; class Bacilli; order Caryophanales; family Paenibacillaceae; genus Paenibacillus; species Paenibacillus salivarius. Next base: position 4,050,398 of record NZ_CP195592.1, on the reverse strand, counting down.
CATATATGCTCCCTGGGCAATAGACGGGTCCCCCCCCCCGCTATTGTTTCGGGGAGCTTTTTTAGATGTAAATGCAATGATTTCCGCTTGACCTGTATGTTCCCGCCTTGGGCTGGGGACGATATTACGGGAAAAATTATTGCGAACATCAAGGAGGATACGGGCAATGACGCAATTGAGCGGTAAGGTGGCTATCGTGACCGGAGGAGCTTCCGGAATCGGATTGGCGACGGCGGAAGCTTTTATCGATAAAGGCGCCAAAGTGGTTATCGCCGACTATAACGAACAAGCGGGAAAAGCGAAAGAAAAGGAATTGCAGGGCAGAGGCGGAGACGTACTGTTTGTTCAGGTGAACGTCGCGGATGAACAATCGGTGGAACGCCTGGTTTCCGAAACGGTCAAAAAGTACGGCAAGCTGGATATCATCGTCAACAATGCGGGAGTAGGCATATTGGCGGCCACGCACGAGCTCTCTTTCGAGGATTACAATAAAGTAATCACGGTCAATCAAAACGGGGTGTTTTTCGGCTCGAAGTATGCGATCCGGGAAATGTTGAAAACGGGAGGAGGTTCGATCGTGAACACGGCTTCCATTTTGGGTCATGTCGGGGAGGCGGGAGCCTTTGCATATAACGCCTCGAAAGGCGCCGTAAATCTCATGACGAAATCGCTGGCCCTCGAATATGCCGACAAAAATATTCGGGTCAACGCCATCTGCCCGGGTTATGTCGAATCCGGGATGGTGAACAAAGAAGCGTTAGGCGATTTTTACGACGGACTTGTGGCAAGACATCCGATCGGAAGGCTTGGCAAACCCGAAGAAATTGCGCACGCGATCGTATTCTTGTGCGAGAATGACTTCACGACCGGTACCTCATTGCTTGTTGACGGAGGCTACACCGCGCAGTAAAGGGCTTTGCCGCCTCTCGGAAAGGAAAAGACGGAAGCGGAACGGGGGAACCCTCGTTTCGCTTCCGTCTTTTTTAGATGGGCTCTTCCGTATGTCTGAGCAGCCAGTCGAGCGTATCGCGGGCGACCTCGTCCCGGTTGGTCTCGTTCAACATTTCGTGCCTGCCTCCAGGGTACAGTTTGACTTCGACATCCTGAAGGCCGAGACGCTCGTACAAAGCAACCAGCCGCCGAACGCCTTTTCCGTTGAAGCCCACAGGATCCTCATCGCCCCCGAAAATGTAAACCGGCTTATCCTTGGGGATCAGCCGCATCCGGTCAGGGCGGTGGATTTCCCGCAATAGGCCGAACAACCCGTGGAAGAAACCGGCACTGCAGACAAAACCGCAAAACGGGTCGGCGATGTAATCGTCGACTTCCCGTTCATCCCGGGACAGCCAGTCGAAAGGGGTCCTCATCGGCAGGAAGCCTTTGTTGTAGGTGCCGAAGGATAGCGCATTCATCAGCAAGCTCGGATGGTCCGGACCCTGGATTGCCGACTGGAGCGCGGCAAGGTTTTGACCGAAGGCCAGCAAGTTACGGGGGCCGTTGGTGCCGGTCAGAATAAACCCGTTGTAAAGTTCGGGTCCGGTATACATCGTTTTTTGCGTCAGAAACGAACCCATACTGTGTCCCATCAAAAACAAGGGGAGAACCGGATGTTCCGCCCGTATCCGTCCGCCGAGGGCGATCATATCGCGGACCATTCCGTTCAGGCCGTCGTTGCCGGGCCAGCCTAACTCATCCGCTGTGGCGGCGGTCAAGCCGTGCCCCCGGTGATCGTTGGCGTACACGAGGAATCCCGCGTCCGTCAGCACCCGGGCGAAGCGGTAATAACGCGCGGCGTTTTCGCTCATCCCGTGGGCGATTTGAACCGCTCCCCGCGGGCGGTCGGGCAGTTCCTCCGGAGACCAGGCATAGACAAACACATGCTGCCCGGCTTCATTTTCAAAGGTAAAGGTTTGCTCCTTCATGCCGCGGCACTTCCTTTCTTCCTTCATCGAGAGATTAACGGCCGTTATCTTTTTTCAATGGCGATAAGGTAAGGGGAAGCCGGCTTTTGCAGTTGGCGGTAGATCACCGCCTGGCCTGCGGTTTGAGGGAGGGAAGCCGCCCAGGCTTCTACGGCGGCAGCTTCCTCGTCTCCTCCCGGGTGTCCGGGATAAAGCACCGCCGTCACGATTCCGCGCGGCCGGAGCAGCCTGACGGCGGCATCCAGCGCTTTCAGCGTACTTGGCGTATGGGTGATCAGCGTGGGATCGGCCCCTTCGGCGGGAAGATAGCCCAAATTGAACATCACCGCGCCCAGCTTGCCATGAAGCTCGGCCGGAAGGGCGGTTTCCATCTCTTCATGGCTTCTTTGCAGCAAAGTAACGGCAGACAGCGTTTCCGCCGCGGCAGCCGTTTCCCGCTCCAGTCTGGCGCGGGTCAAATCCAGTGCCTCCGCCTGAATGTCAAAGGCGTAGACCCTGCCGCGGGGGCCGCAGGCTTTGGCCAGAAACAGCGTATCCGCTCCGGTTCCGGCCGTAGCATCCGCTGCGATATCGCCGGGATGGAGCCGTTCGCCGATCAGCTTATGCGCAAAGCTCAATACTGAAAGAAAGCCCATCTCAACCCCTCCAATACTTACCCTGCCAGGTATCCCTTTGCCTCAACTCGCGATCGATGGCGTTCAGCACTTCCCATTTTTTGAGGCTCCACATCGGTCCGATCAGCAGGTCGCGCGGGGCGTCTCCGGTGAGGCGGTGCACGATCATTTCCGGCGGAAGGAATTCAAGCGTGTCCACGATGAGTTTGACATACTCGTCCTGTTCCAGAAAACGGAGCAGCCCGGCCTCGTATTGCTTGACCATCGGCGTTTTGCGCATTAAATGCAGCAGGTGGATCTTGATGCCCTGAACATCCATCGCTGCCACGGCGCGTCCCGTTTCCAGCATCATTTCATGGGTCTCCTGCGGCAGACCGTAGATGATATGGGTGCATACGCGGATATTGCGCTTCCGCAGCTTCTCCACGGCATCGAGATAGCACTTTGTATCATGCGCGCGGTTGATCAGCTCGGAAGTCGATTCGTGCACGGTCTGCAATCCCATCTCCACCCACAGGTAGGTGCGTTCGTTCAGTTCGGCCAAATAATCGACCACATCGTCCGGAAGACAATCGGGGCGAGTGGCGATCGACAGGCCGACAACGCCCGGCTGCTCCAGAATGGCTTCGTAGTATTCCCGGAGTTCTTTGACTGGAGCATACGTGTTCGTATACGCTTGAAAATATCCGATATATTTGGCTTGCGGCCATTTCAAATGCTGTCTGTCACGGATATGGTTAAACTGGGTCACCAGATCGTCCCGGCGGCTGCCGGCGAAGTCTCCGGAACCGCGGGCGCTGCAAAACGTACAGCCGCCCTTGGCGATCGAACCGTCCCGGTTCGGGCAAGTAAAGCCCGCATCCAGCATTACTTTAAAAACTTTTTCCCCGAACTGCTCCCGCATTTCGGTGTTCCAGGTATGAAAACGCTTGTCGCCCCAAAGCAGAGGGGTTCTTGTCATTATCGTATTCAATTTCTTGCTCCTTTCTACAGCTTCATTGTATCAAAATTCATGAAAAAAGGGGAAATGAAGACGACAGGGTTTCTTGCGATGAATGACAGATTATGTTATTTTAAGGGTACCTAAAAAACGTTTGGACCCCAATTCCAAAATATATCGAAAGAGGAATCCGTACGACCGTCTCCCCGGCGGCCCGAAGGATTCCTTTTTCATTTGATGAACGTGTTTCCGAACTACCCTTAAAACACTTTACTTTTCGGCCGAACTTCGGCACAATATCTCAGTAATGGAATGTGGAACTTTAGGAGGAATAAGATGCGTTTACGCGGCAGAAAAGGGATCCGGGAAAATCTGGAGCAGCAGCAGGACCTTGTCGTGCTGGATCCGGGACAATATAAAGGGAAATGGTCGCAGGTGTTCGGCAACGACCGGCCGCTTCATGTCGAGCTCGGCATGGGGAAGGGACGATTTATCAGCGGCATGAGTTTTAAATATCCGGAGTGCAATTTCGTAGGGATGGATATGTACGATGAATTGATCCGCCGGGGCAGCGAGAAAGTCCGCGCCATCTGGAGCGAAAGCGAGCAGGAGGATCCTAAGAATGTCCGTCTGGCACTCGGAAATATCGAGTCGATCGAGGAATTTTTCGCCCCGGGGGAAATCGAACGGATTTATTTGAATTTCAGCGACCCGTGGCCGAAAAAGAAGCATTGGCGCAGAAGGTTGACCCACCCCCGTTTCTTGGAAAAATACCGGACGCTCCTTAACGAGCGCGGAGAGATTCATTTCAAAACGGATTCTCGGGAGCTCTTCGAATTTTCGCTCAATGCCTTTGCCGCTTGCGGATTGCAAATGAGCAATATTTCCCTCGATCTGCATCGCGGCGAAATAAACGAAAAGCATGTGATGACGGAATACGAGAGCAAATTCGTGGGACAAGGCATGCCGATATACCGCTGCGAGGTCAAAGTCGGAGAAGCGGCAGTTCGCCATTATCATGAACATAAGATGGACGAGTTTTAGACGCATAAAACGAAAAAGGTTCCGGCACGATTGCCGGAGCCTTTTTTGGTACGATCAGTAAAGATGGTTCATCTTCATTTCATTGTTCTCGATGAGATCCATGATGGCTTGCGCGCTTTGGAGCGGATAGAAACTAGCGATCTTGTGAAGAACCTCCTCGCGGGTCCGAACGACTTCTTCGTAGTCGTCCGTCAACCGATGGATCCAAGCGGTAATGTCGTCAAGCGAACTGATCGGGGTGCCCCACCCTTGCGAGGCGAAGTACTGGGAGTTTTCTTCCTCCTGCCCGGGGAGGGGCTTGTGAAACAGCATCGGAATTCCTTTGGCCAATCCTTCGGTACAAGTCATGCCGCCCGGCTTCGTGATCAGAAGGTCCGAAACTTCCATCAATTTGTCGATTTCCCGGGTAAAGCCGAGCAAGTGGATATGTTCATGAATAAACCGGGGATCTTTTTTCATTTTCTCAAGCGACTTGGTGTTGCTGCCGAAGCAGAAAATGATTTGGATCCGATCCCGATAGGAAGCCAAATGGGAGTTGACCGCTTCATCCTTCATAAAGCCCCAGCCACCACCCATGACGAGAATGGTAGGCATATCCTTGAGCTTGAATTGTTCCCGGATGTCTTCCTTCCGATGGCTCTCCCAAAAGTTCGGATGGACCGGGATGCCGGTGATCCGGATTTTTTCCTCATCGACGCCCCGTTCCAGAAGCTTCTGTTTGACCTGGTCCGTCGAAACGAGATAGCTGTTGACCTCAGGACTGATCCATGAGCCGTGAGCATCATAATCGGTAATGACGGTACAAAGCGGAACATCGAGAAGCTCCAGCCGCTTGATCCGGGAAATGATGGCGCTCGGAATCATATGGGTACAAACGATGACGTCCGGATGAAGTTGACGGATAACTTGAATGGTGCGCGTATAGAATATCCGATGAAGAGCAAGCGTCGTCAGTCGGTTCAATGATTTTTTATAATTGCTGCGATACATCATGCGTACGAGACGAGGTTGGCTGGATACCGTTTTCTTATAAGCCGTAATAATAATCGGGGCCACTCTCGGATTCAGAAAACTGCCAAGCTCAAGAACCTTTGTCTGCACGTGTGGTGCCACTTTGCGTAAACTGCTGGAGAGCGCATATGCCGCCTGGGTGTGCCCGGCTCCAAACCCCTCAGATAAAAGCAAGACCCTTCGTTTTTGCACTTTAGTTTCACCTTTTCCTGCAAGGTTTTTCTACCTTTACAATATCCCCTTTAGGCCCATAATGCAACCGTTCCTAGGGCAACCGAAGATCCGACAACAGCCCCGGCCAGCACGTCGGAAGGGTAGTGCAAACCCAGATAAATCCGCGAAATGGCAACGATCAATGCCAGGGGTCCCAAAATAAAAACAAGTCCCGGCTGAGCAGCAATAAATGGAATGGTTACCGAAAATATCGCAGTCGTATGTCCCGAAGGAAAAGAATGGTCCGTAAGCGGATTCCGAAACGTATTTGCGCCAGGCAACGTTAAATAAGGCCGGACTCTAGGGTATGTTTTTTTGACGAGCGCCACGGGAAGGTGGCTGATCGCCAAAGCGACGCAGGCCTGAAGACCTACGGTGCTCCACGGTTTGGGAGCGACTAGCCAAACGGCCAACGTGGCCAGGATGGTGAACCAGGCGCCGCCCAAATGAGTAAGATGGTACAGCCAAAAATTAAGAAAACTGCGATGTAAACGGACATTAATCCCTACAAAAAGCTTTTGGTCCAGTTGAACCAGTTTTTGAAACCATCGTGCCATAAAGATCCCTCCGCGCCTGGTTTGGTTGTTCGATCTATTCCGTAGCCTTTTTCAAGGACAGAGGACTGTGTCAGTTAATATACCCTTTTTTTGAGTTATTGTGAATCCGCTCTTCATTTCCGTTTCAAATGATAGCAAAAAAGTTTAAATAAAAATGAGCTATTAAGTAAACTTTTATTTGAGGATTTACGTTAGTGTTAATGTAATAGTGACCGATTCTTAATATACCGCTTACAAAACGTTTACAAAAGAAAAAAGGGGGGACTTAGGAAATAAAAACTGCAAAAATGGATGAAAATAAGAACAAACCGCATCGATTGAAGGTTGCGGCGGTGCTTTTGTGCGATTAAGGAGGGACTGCCGCCGTTTTTTACGCTTCGCATCGACTTACACCGGTTTGACAAATGATACAAAGTCATGGAAAATCGAAAAGGCAATTGAAAAACTCACAAAAGAGTTTTCAAAAAAGGGTCTAAAGAAAAAAAGGGTCATAAAAACTCCGCATTAGAAAAAAAAGAACATTAAAAACGTTATGGAGTTAAAAGGGGGTACAAAGAACATGATGAGCACCGTACTAATTTCGCTGCAATTTGTACTTGCGGTGATCGGGGTATACCAATTCGGTCTTGCTTTGTTCGGGCTATACAAGAAAAAGAAAAAACAGAGTTTTGCTCCAGCCAAATCTTTTGCGGTGCTGGTTGCCGCGCACAACGAGGAAAAAGTGGTCGGAGCCTTGATGGAAAACCTGAAGCATTTGAATTATCCGAAAGAATTGTATGACGTGTTTGTCATCTGCGACAACTGTACGGACAGTACGGCCGATATCGTTCGCAGCCACGGCATGAACGCTTGCGTGCGGACGAATACGAATTTGCGGGGAAAAGGGTATGCCATCGAGTGGATGCTGAAACAGCTGTGGAAAATGCCCCGCCAGTATGACGCTGTCGTCATGTTCGACGCGGACAACTTGGCGCACCCGGACTTTTTGCTCGAAATGAATAATGATTTATGCTCCGGCGCACGGGTTATTCAAGGATATATCGATACCAAAAATCCCGAGGATTCCTGGATTACGGCGGCTTACGGGATTTCGTACTGGTACTGCAACCGTTTGTGGCAGCTGTCCCGTCATAATTTGAACATGGCGAACTTCCTCGGCGGAACGGGAATGTGTTTTGAAACAAACCTGTTGAAGGAAATCGGCTGGGGGGCCACAAGCCTTGTGGAGGACTTGGAATTCACGATGCGCTGCGTGGAACGCGGCATTAAACCCGTATTTAACTACGACGCGAAGCTGTTTGACGAAAAGCCGCTTACGTTCAAAGCATCGGCTCGTCAACGCCTTCGTTGGATGCAAGGGCATTTTACGGTAGCCCGCAAATATTTCTTCCCGCTGCTCTGGAAGAGCATTAAGGAAAGAAGCATGGTCAAGCTGGATATGGCCCTTTACGGAGCCAACGTTTATATCGTGCTTCTGACATTCCTGCTGACCGCGTTCATTTGGGCGGACCAATCCCTGTTCGGCGGGCCTAACTTTGATACGCTTTACTCCAAGTTCCCGCTGTGGATATCGTTTGTCGCGATCGCAGCGAACGTATTTATCTTCTTGGCGGCAATGATTCTTGAAAAGGTCAAGTCCAAGAAAGTCTATGCTTATCTTGTTCTTTTCCCGATCTACCTGATTTCCTGGTGGCCGATCACGTTCTATGCGTTCTTCACGCAAAACAACAAGCAGTGGAGTCATACGCAGCATACGCGCGTCGTCCGCCTCGAAGAAGTCCAAAAAGGCTAGAGGAAGCTCAATTTACGGCTTTTGATCACGATGTGTTCTCTTAGGGGCTGGCTCGACGTCGAATCTTGAATTCAGCCGGCCCTTCCGGTGCTCACGTAGGCTACTCCTACGCTCCGCTCCTCAGTCCCGGCTTCATCCAACCTTCTCGGTGCTGAAAAGCCGGTTATTAAACTTTTATTTGATAAAAGAACGATATAAGATGAACACATGAATAAGATGCAAGCAAGGGAGTAAAATGATTCCGGAGAAGCGTTAGCGTTCGCCTTTGCGACCGGATTTCTACCGCTTATGAATTTTATCAGGAAAACTGGGAACAACAGCGATCGGAGGAACATTTTACGTACTTGCCCACGCACCTAATTCGTTACTCACATAAGCGCTTGACAATGCCTTGCACAATGTGTTAAAGTGTTTGAGGTTGCAATGAAAATAGTTTGGATTGCAAGCAGAGGCTTTCGCTTCTCACCTGACCGACGATGAAGTTGGCTGGTTTTGATCCAATGATTTATGAATGGGATATTCATGAAGAGTTGATGATCAATTTCGGGATGCGGGCGTTCACCTGCATCCCTTTTATTTTGTAAATCTGTCCTTAAAGACAATTCATTTGGAGGTGGAGAATTATCAGTAAGGAACATTTGATCAACGATGAGATACGGGCGAAGGAAGTCCGTTTGGTAGGCGCTGACGGCGAGCAGATCGGCATCAAGCCGACCCGCGAGGCACTTCAAATGGCAATCGATCTGAATCTGGACTTGGTTAACGTGGCGCCGACGGCCAAACCTCCGGTATGCCGGATCATGGACTACGGCAAATTCCGTTACGAACAGCAGAAGAAAGAGAAGGAAGCCCGTAAGAATCAGAAGATAGTGGACATCAAGGAAGTATGGTTCCGCTCCAATATCGAGGAACACGACTTCCAGACGAAGCTTCGCAATGTGATCAAATTTTTGAAAGACGGCGACAAGGTGAAATGCTCGGTTCGCTTCCGCGGACGTGAGATTGCCCATGCCGACATCGGTAAGAAAATTCTCGACCGCGTCAAAGAAGAGGTCGTGGAAATTTCGACGGTGGAACGTCTTCCAAAATTGGAAGGCCGCAGTATGATTATGATTCTGGCGCCTAAAAGCACCTAAAAACTAAGCAACTTACAAACTATGAGGGGGAAGTACCATGCCTAAAATGAAAACCCACAGCAGTCTGAAGGACCGCTTCAAAATTACCGGATCCGGTAAAGTAAGACGTTACAAAGCGAACCGCAATCACTTGCTGTCCCATAAGTCCAAACGCGCTAAACGTGTGTTGGCAAACAGCCCTGTGGCTTATTCCGGCGACGTTAGCCGTATGAAACAACAACTTGCAAATCTGAAATAATTATTCACACAACTTATTGGGAGGTTTTTTATCATGGCAAGAGTTAAAGGCGGATTCGTAGTTCGTCGTCGTCATAAAAAAGTATTGAAACTGGCTAAAGGTTATTTTGGTTCGAAACACCGTATTTTCAAAACCGCTAACGAGCAGGTTATGAAATCCCTGCTTTACGCATACCGCGACCGTCGCACGAAAAAACGCGATTTCCGCAGACTGTGGATCGTCCGTATCAATGCGGCTGCCCGCATGAACGGTTTGTCCTACAGCAAATTGATGCATGGCTTGAAGCTGGCTAATGTGAACATTAACCGCAAAATGCTTGCCGATTTGGCTGTCAATGACATCAACGCTTTCAATTCTTTGGCTACTGTAGCAAAAGAAAAAATCAACGCTTAAGTTGATTTGAATGACCGTCGATACCGGTTAATCCTTACTCGGTATCGGCGTTTTTTTTTGTGTGAAAGAAAGTTCCTTGGGTGATGAAATGCCGTTTTGGGTAAAATGGATGGTAATAGAATAAAGTATTGCCGGAAGTAAGCGTTTCCCTTTGGAAAAGACGAAATTTATTCAACCAACGGTCATTAAAAGTATGGATTTTACCCCAATTTAACGGTATAATCGGTCTGTCCGAAGGGAAAACAATGTTCACACTATTTTTAAGGGGGATAACACAACAATGAAGAAAACCTTCAAGTTATCGTTAGTCATGGTTCTCGCTCTGATGATGGTTTTGGCGGGATGCGGTAACAACAAAAACAATGCGGCTAACAACGGAGCAGGATCGAATGCCGGGACAGAAAATACCGCGACGAACGACGGCGGGAAAAAAGCATCCGACATCAAAGTCGGCCTGGTTACGGACATCGGCGGCGTAAACGACAAATCGTTTAACCAGTCCGCATGGGAAGCTCTTGAAGCGTTGAATAAGGAACAAGGGATTCAACACAAATATTTGCAAAGCGGCAGCAGCTCCGATTACATTCCAAACTTGAACCAGTTTGTTCAAGGCGGGTATGATCTGACTTGGGCGATCGGTTTCGACTTGGGCGATGCGTTGAAACAAGTGGCTGATGCCAACAAGGATGCCAAGCTTGCGATTATCGACAACGTGGTGGATGCTCCTAACGTAGAATCCGTAACATTCGCGGAAAACGAAGGCGCGTTCCTCGTGGGCGTAGTTGCCGGTCTGACCACGAAAACAAACAAGGTCGGTTTTATCGGCGGTGCGGAAAGCCCGGTTATCAAACGCTTTGAAGCAGGTTTCATCGCAGGTGTTACTGCGGTTAACCCTGATGCGAAAGTGACGCCTACTTATGCAGGTGCATACGACAAGCCGGATATCGGTAAATCGCTTGCAAGCCAATTGTACGACAGCGGTGTGGACATTATTTTCCCGGCTGCAGGCCAAACGGGTAACGGGGTATTTAACGAAGCTACCGCACGCAACAACGCGGGCGGCGCGACGAAACTGTGGGTTATCGGGGTAGACAAGGACCAATCGCTTGAATTCGGCGATGAAGTAACGTTGACTTCGATGATTAAACGCGTAGACGTAGCCGTGAAGAACGTAACGCAACAAGTGATCGACGGCACGTTCAAAGGCGGTCAAACCACGAACCTGACGTTGAAGGATGATGGCGTAGGCCTTCCGGAAAAAACGCCTAACTTGAGCCAAGAAGTACTCGACAAAGTTGAAGAGTACAAGCAAAAAATCATCAACGGCGAAATCACGGTTCCAACGGAGTAATGAATGAATAGTCCGGCGGTTTGCAATCGGCCGGTAAGCAAAATAAGGCAATAGACAAGCAGGGCCAGTGTAGTATAAACTGGCCTTGTTGTTTGCGTATATCCCAAAATGGTGAGGGTGATTTCATGAGCACCGCGGCTCCAGTAGTCGAGTTGAAGCAAATCACGAAACGTTTTCCCGGCATCGTTGCCAACGATTCTATCAGCCTGACCTTGCGTAAAGGAGAAATTCATGCGCTCCTTGGCGAAAACGGGGCGGGCAAATCGACATTAATGAACATTCTGTTCGGATTGTACCAGCCCGATGAAGGTACGATTGAGATCAACGGCGAGCCGGTCACGATCGATAATCCGAACAAGGCGATAAAATTGGGGATCGGCATGGTGCATCAGCACTTTAAGCTGGTCCAGCCTTTTACGGTGACCGAGAATATTATTCTTGGCATGGAGCCTAGAAAAGGACTGAACATCGACTATAAATCGGCGTCCGCAGAAGTGGCGAAATTGTCGGAGCAGTACGGTCTTCACGTCAATCCGAACTCGAAAATCCAGGATATTTCGGTCGGAATGCAGCAGCGCGTGGAGATCATGAAAACGTTGTTCCGCGGCGCGGATATTCTTATATTTGATGAACCCACAGCCGTATTGACCCCTCAGGAAATTTCCGAATTGATGGGGATTATGCGGAGGCTGGTGGAGGAAGGGAAATCGATCATCCTGATCACTCACAAGCTGAAGGAAATTATGGAGATTTCCGACCGGGTCACGATCATCCGGCGAGGCAAAGTAATCGATACGGTCGATACGAACAACACGAATCCGAAAGAACTCGCGGAAAAGATGGTTGGCCGCGGCGTTACTTTCAAAATCGACAAAAAGTCACCCGCGATCGGGCAGCCTGTTCTGCAGCTGAATCAGGTCAAAATGAACAACAAGAACGGAGTCTCGGTTCTGAACGGGCTTGATCTAGAAGTGAAAGCCGGAGAAATCGTAGGGATTGCCGGCGTAGACGGCAACGGCCAAACGGAACTGATCGAAGCGATTACCGGACTGCGCAAAATCAACTCGGGATCGATCAAGCTTTCTGGGAAAGAAGTGTCCAATCTCCCGGCCCGTAAAATTATCGAGAGCGGATTGTCCCATATTCCCGAAGACCGTCATAAGCACGGTCTGGTTTTGGACTTTTCCATCAGCGAGAATATGGTTCTCGAAACCTATTACAAGTCCCCTTACAGCAAAGGAGGCTTTCTGGACCGGCGCAAAGTGGACGAACATGCGGAGAAGCTGGTGAAGGATTTCGACGTTCGGACACCGAGTATCGAAACCCTTGCCCGCTCCTTGTCCGGGGGGAATCAACAGAAGGCGATTATTGCTCGGGAAATAGATAAGAACCCCGATCTGCTCATCGCCGCCCAGCCGACCCGGGGGCTTGACGTGGGTGCGATCGAATTCGTGCACAGGCAATTGATCGAACAGCGCGACCAGGGCAAGGCGGTACTTTTGATATCGTTTGAGCTGGATGAAATCATGAACGTATCCGACAGAATCGCCGTCATTTACGAAGGAAGAATCGTCGGCGAAGTGCTGCCGGAAAACACGAACGATCAGGAACTCGGTTTGATGATGGCCGGATTCACGGAGCAAGGAGGAAAGCGGGATGAATAAAATACGCAAAATCTTCACGCTGGACAGCCTGATTGTGCCTCTTGTGGCCATCCTACTCGGACTTCTGGTCGGAGCTGTCGTTATGCTTCTTGGCGGTTACAATCCGTTTGAAGCGTACGGCGCCCTCATCAAGCGGGTTGTAGGCAACCCGTACGACTTCGGGGAGACGATCCGGCAGATCACTCCGCTTATTTTTACCGGTCTTGCCGTGGCCTTCGCCTTCCGCTCGGGGATGTTCAATATCGGGGCGGACGGACAGGTGCTGATCGGGATGACGACGGCAACATCGGTATCCTTGTCCATGTCCGGCGTTTCCTCTGCCATCGTCGTTCCGCTCGCCGTCATAGCCGGCGGTATTGCCGGAGGGCTCTGGGCGGGGATTGCCGGTTATCTGAAAGCGAAACGCGGAATTAACGAGGTCATTACGACCATAATGTTGAACTGGACGGCGCTTTATTTGTCCAACTACGTAATTCGGCACTTCTTCCTTCTGAAGGGACAGAACCGGTCCGAAGATATCGGGGCATCCGCGGCAATGACGTTTTTGTCCGATGTGTTCAATAATGCCCGCGTACACTGGGGAACGGTAATCGCTCTTTTGGCGGCATTGTTTTTCTATATTTATTTGTGGAAAACGAAGCAGGGGTATGAAATGCGCGCGGTAGGTTTTAACGCGAATGCGGCGGAATATGCCGGGATGAGCGTCAGCCGAAACGTCGTGAAAGCGATGTTTATCAGCGGCGTGTTTGCGGGTCTGGCAGGAACCTTCGAAGTGCTCGGGGTGTTCCATTATCAGTCGGTATTCGCCGCATCTCCGGGCTACGGGTTTGACGGGATCGCCGTTGCGCTGCTCGGTATGAACCATCCGTTAGGCGTTGTGCTGGCTTCGATTCTGTACGGCGTACTCACGTATGGCTCGGCTGGAATGAGCTTCGTTGCGGGAGTTCCGCCGGAATTGATCAAGATCATTATCGGCTCGATCATTTTCTTCATTGCCGCGCAGGGCATCGTTCGCTTTGTGCTGAAGCCTTTCTACCTCAAGCGCAAGAAAGAGAAGGTGTTGTAAAATGGACGTTCTTACGCTGCTTGGCCAACTGCTCAACTCAACCCTTGTGTTTTCCACCGCGCTGATTTTCACGGCACTCGGCGGTATATTCTCGGAACGGTCCGGCGTGGTTAATATCGGTCTGGAAGGTTTGATGATCTTCGGCGCGTTCGCGGCCGGGGTGGGAACGTATTATGCCCAGGAAGCCGGGCTTGGAGCAGCCGCTCCTTGGGTCGGCGTGATTGCCGCGATCGTCGTCGGCATACTCGGCTCGCTGATCCATGCCGTCGCATCCATTACGTTCAAAGCCGATCAAACGATCAGCGGGATCGTCATCAACTTTTTGGCGGCGGGACTTACCGTGTATATCGTCAAAATGCTGTTTAACGGATCTGCGGAAACGCCTTTGATCAAGGTTTTCCATAAAGTAGAAATTCCGTTCCTGCGCGATATTCCGATCATCGGCGAAGGGTTCTTTAACTCTTATCCGACGACGTATCTGGCGCTCATTCTCGTGGGAGTCGCTTACTATGTGCTGTTCAAAACGCCGTTCGGCCTTCGCCTGCGTTCCGTCGGCGAGTACCCGGGGGCTGCCGATACGCTTGGCGTGAACGTTTCGCGAATGCGTTACATCGGCGTGATGATCAGCGGCGCGCTTGCCGGCATCGGCGGTGCGACGATTACGCTGACGACGACCAGTACGTTTGCCCATAATACGATTTCGGGTCAGGGCTTCATTGCCATCGCAGCGATGATTTTCGGGAAATGGAACCCGGTCGGCGCGTTCGGTGCGGCCATGTTCTTCGGCTTTTCCCAAGCGATCCGCAACTATGTTCAATTGTTTGAATGGTCGCGAAGCATTCCGCAGGAATTCATTTTCATGATTCCGTATGTATTGACGATTATCGTGTTGGTCAGCGCGGTAGGGCGGTCTTCCGCTCCTTCGGCACTAGGTGCTCCATACGATCCGTCAAAGAGGTAAATCCGCAAAAATCAAGAAGGGGCTGTCCCAAAAGCAGGCGAATCTGCTTAAGGCGACAGCCTTTTTTCGTAGAAACGGACTGGTCCGAAGCCTCCATTCCCGCCCCTTTTTCGGGATTCAAGACGATGGTGCAAGCAGGGGCGGTTCGACATGAATATGGTGATCTTGATCTCAATATGGGAGGAGGATTACCATGGCCAGAAATGTAACGAAAAAAGAAGCGGAAAAACTGATTGGCAAACCGATTGTGGCATATAAAAAGGACGGCGGAGTCGTATCCGGAAAATTGGTGAAGATCAGCGGCAACCGTTTATACGTACGGCCTCATCCTGGAAAAAAAGTACGGACCAAAGCGATTATTCCGCTCGTATTGTTCGATCTGTTGGCGATCGGCGCAAGTCCGTACGGATACGGAGGATATGGAGGATACGGAGGATATGGGTACGGCCCCGGCTACGGATACCCGTATGGAACTCCATACGGAAATCCGTATATTTGGTAACCGCTAGCACCGGGGAAACAGCTTTTTCTCCAGCTCGTAACACTGGGAAAGCTGTATGAAACGGACTGTACGGTAGCCGAGACTTCGATAGAACATGTGGGCGCGTTTATTGTCCCGGTCCACCAATACTTTGGCCCGCGTGCACCCGCGCGAGCCGGCGAAGTTTTCCGCCTGGGCGACCATGGTTTTGCCGTGGCGGTTTCGCTGATGCGCGGGGGCAACGGCCATCATATCGATATAGAGGAGCTCCCCGTGGATCATGAAATGGATGAATGCGACGGGATCGGCTTCATAATTTGGAGAAACGACTAGCGTGACTCCATGTGCCAGCCTCTTCGGAATATCGCCGATGACCGTTTTTAGCTCATGCTGGGGCATATGGGAATGTGGGACAAGCTCCGTCAGAATAAGATGGTTAATGACAGGATCGTCTTGTTTGGGCCTTCTGTATCGTATCATTTCGCTTTTTTCCTCCTTGCGGTGAGCACCGAAAACATCGGCTCACTATGAATAAAAGCGGGCGTTATCCTTCATCATATGATACATAGGCGTTAAAGCGTTCCATGCGTTTATAGGGTTCAATTTCAATATGTTCTAAAAGGGTATTGACTCTGGATGGAAACTAATCATATAATGTTTCTAAACATTTTATCGATTATATGTATCGGCGATGAAGAGGACGAAGGTTTAGGGGCTCTTTGCTCAGAGAGTGGATGGATTTGCTGAGACCATCCGCCGTTATCCCTTAAATGCGAGCTCACCTCGGAGCTGTTTTCCTGAAAAGCCGCAAGCTGATCCTAGGTATGCTTGCATAGGGCCTATTAGGGAAAATCGTCTGGTCTGCGTTAGAGACCACGAGTAGAAGCGACAAGTTTGTACTCGTCAAGGCCTGACACTGCGAAGCGTCGGGTGAACATGGGTGGTACCACGGAAGCGTAAACCTTTCGTCCCTCGGAATAGGAAACTGTTCCGGCGGACGGAAGGTTTTTTTGTTGGAATGGCACTTTGAAATTACAAACCATGAACCGAGTTTTGGAAGGAGGATGACTGATGAGCGCGCAAATTCCAGCAGTGCGGTCTACAGAACAATTACGTGAAAAATGGATGAAACCGGAAGTCATTTCCGGTTCGGAAATTTTGCTTCGCAGTTTGCTTTTGGAAGGTGTCGAATGCGTCTTCGGTTACCCGGGGGGCGCTGTGTTGTATATTTATGACGCGTTGTACGGTTTTACCGACTTCCACCACGTACTGACAAGGCATGAGCAGGGAGCGATTCATGCCGCCGACGGTTACGCCCGCGCAAGCGGCAAAGTTGGCGTATGCATCGCCACTTCCGGTCCGGGAGCAACCAATACCGTGACGGGGATCGCAACCGCCTATATGGATTCGGTTCCCCTTGTCGTCATTACCGGGAATGTCGTGTCCAGCCTGATCGGAACGGATGCATTTCAGGAAGCGGACATTACGGGCATTACGATGCCGATTACGAAGCACAGTTATTTGGTCAGAAATGTGGAGGACTTGCCGCGGATTATCCACGAAGCTTTCCATATCGCCAATACAGGGCGTAAAGGTCCGGTGCTGATCGATATTCCAAAGGATGTTTCGGCGAACAAAACGCTGTTCGAACCGGTACAAACCATCAACGTACGCGGTTACCATCCGACGGTGATCCCGAATCGCTTGCAGCTGGATAAACTGGCGAATGCGATCAAAGAAGCGGAGCGTCCAGTAATTCTTGCGGGCGGAGGGGTCGTATATTCCGACGGACATGAAGCGCTGCTCGAGTTCGTGGAACGGACCCAAATTCCGATTACGACAACATTGCTCGGACTTGGAGCGTTCCCAAGCGGCCATGAGCTTTGGATGGGGATGCCGGGGATGCACGGAACATATACGGCGAACCAATCCATCCAGCAAGCGGATCTTCTGATCAGCATCGGCGCCAGATTCGATGACCGGGTAACCGGCCGACTGGACGGTTTCGCTCCGAAGGCGAAAATTGCCCATATCGATATCGACCCTGCGGAAATCGGCAAAAACGTGAAGACCGAGATCCCGATCGTCGGAGACGTCAAAACCGTGCTTGAGATGCTTAACCCGCTCGTCGGACGCGCGGACAAAGCCGATGCATGGAGAGCCGACGTCGCTAAATCCAAGCAGGAAAATCCTTATAAGTATAAAGATTCAGATACCGTGCTTAAGCCGCAATGGGTCATCGAGTTGCTGAACGATACCACTCATGGCGAAGCGATCGTGACGACGGACGTCGGACAGCATCAAATGTGGGCGGCCCAATATTATAAGTTCAACCAACCGCGTTCCTGGATCACCTCCGGGGGGCTCGGAACGATGGGCTTCGGATTCCCGTCCGCCATCGGCGCTCAAATGGCGCATCCGGACCGGCTGGTTATTTCGATCAACGGTGACGGCGGGATGCAAATGTGCGCGCAGGAGCTTGCCATTTGCGCCATTAACAAAATCCCGGTCAAAATCGTGGTTATCAATAACCAGGTACTCGGCATGGTTCGCCAATGGCAGGAACTGATCTATGAGAACCGTTACAGCCATATCGACTTGGCCGGTAGCCCTGATTTTGTGAAGCTTGCCGAAGCATACGGAGTAAAAGGTCTGCGTGCGACGAACAAGGATGAAGCCAAGCAGGTTTGGCAGGAAGCTTTGGATACGCCGGGACCGGTATTGGTGGAATTTGTGGTAGAAAAAGGCGAGAACGTGTATCCGATGGTTCCGCAAGGTTCCACCATTGATCAAATGTTGATGGGGGACGATGAATAATGATGAGTCATACGATTGCTGTACTAGTCAACGACCAACCCGGTGTCCTGCAGCGCGTGTCCGGCCTGTTCGGCCGGCGCGGCTTCAACATTGAGAGCATTACGGTAGGGCAGTCGGAGGAAGAGGGATTGTCCCGGATGGTCATCGTAACCCAGGGGGACGATAAGACGCTTGAGCAGATTGAGAAACAGCTCTACAAGCTGATCGACGTTATCAAAGTCGTGAACCTCAGCTCCAAGCCGATGGTCGGCCGGGAACTGGCCTTGATCAAGGTCAAGTCCGAGCCTTCGGAACGTCCGGAAATCATGGGCGTCGTGGAAACCTTCCGCGCTGCGGTTGTCGATATCGGCACAAACAGCATGATCGTACAGGTTGTCGGGGACACGGAAAAAATCGATGCCATGATCGAACTTTTACATCCTTACGGAATCCGCGAGTTGTCCCGGACAGGGGTTACCGCAATGATTCGGGGCAATGCCTGATTAACAGATCCTAGCTTGAACTGATTGGCATCCTTGCGCAGGTTGGCGGGGGAATGGAAGGATCGGGCGAAGCTGCGTTTGGTCCTTTGATTCACCCGTCAAACAGGCGGAGGTACAATTTTATTAAAATATTGGGACATGCGATTCGCATAACCCGCACACTATGGGAGGGCTTTAAAAATGGCAGTTACTTTGTACTACGAACAAGATGCAGAACTTAGCGTACTGAAAGGGAAAACAATCGCAATCATCGGTTACGGCAGCCAGGGCCATGCCCATGCACAAAACTTGCGCGAGAGCGGACTTCAAGTCGTGATCGGTCTTCGCGAAGGCAAATCCTTCAACAAGGCGAAAGAGGACGGATTTGAAGTATTGTCCGTGGCTGAAGCTACAAAACGCGCTGACGTCGTTCAAATTTTGATGCCGGATGAAACGCAAGCTTCGGTGTACAACAGCGAAATCGCACCAAACCTGAAAAAAGGCGCAGCTTTGTTGTTCGCTCACGGCTTCAACGTACATTTCGGCCAAATCGTGCCGTCTCCGGACAATGACGTATTGCTCGTCGCTCCAAAATCGCCGGGTCACATGGTTCGCCGCACTTATGTTGAAGGCTTCGGGGTTCCTGGTCTCATCGCGATCCATCAGGACGCAACGGGCAAAGCGAAAGAAATCGGGCTTGCCTATGCAAAAGGCATCGGCTGTACTCGTGCAGGGGTTATCGAAACTTCGTTCCGCGAAGAAACGGAAACCGATTTGTTCGGTGAACAAGCGGTATTGTGCGGTGGCGTAAGCGCCCTGATCAAAGCCGGATTCGAAACGCTCACCGAAGCGGGTTATGCTCCTGAAATGGCTTACTTCGAGTGCTTGCACGAATTGAAACTGATCGTCGACCTGATCTATGAAGGTGGTTTGGCAACAATGCGCGATTCCATCTCCAATACGGCTGAATACGGCGATTATGTTACCGGCCCTCGCGTCGTAACGGAAGAAACGAAGAAAGCGATGAAGGAAGTGCTTTCCGATATCCAACAAGGTAAATTCGCACGCGACTTCATCCTGGAAAATCAATCGAACCGTGCATTCTTGACAGCGACTCGCCGTAACGAAGCGAATCATCCGATCGAAGTTGTCGGCAAAGAGCTTCGCGGCTTGATGCACTGGATCAAGAAGTAATCGTTTCGTAGATAAGTCAAAGAAAGTGAAGCCAGTGGCTCCGCGGCTACGAGTAAGCTGATGCTTTAAGGCGTTGCGGAACTAAAGAAAATGGCTTGTTTAACGACCTGATCCAATGCGGCCCGCATCTGCGTGCCGCATTGTTTTTTTTAGCCTATAGTCAAAACCTATTAATCTAATAGATTCTATATCTTTGTTAAATTCCAACCCGTGTGCGAAAATGAAGATAGAATCTATACGAGTGAGTACCTGGAGAAAGGGAGTTGTCATGATGGCAGAAGTGAAGAAGATCGCGGTAATCGCCGGCGACGGGATTGGACCGGAGGTTGTTGCGGAAGCTGAAAAAGTAATCAAACGTACGGAAGAATTGTTCGGCTATAAATTCGAAACCGAGCATGCCCTGTTCGGAGGCATTGCGATTGACGAGAAAGGGACCCCATTGCCGGAAGAAACGCTGGAAATCTGCAAAAAGGCGGATGCGGTTCTTTTGGGTGCGGTCGGCGGACCGAAATGGGACAACAATCCCAAAGAATTGCGTCCGGAAACGGGATTGCTCGGCATTCGCAAAGCGCTCGGACTGTTTTCCAACCTTCGTCCCGCGGTCGTGTTCGATTGTCTGAAGGACGCTTCGACGCTGAAGCCGGAAGTGCTTGAAGGTACAGACCTCATCGTCGTTCGCGAGCTGACCGGCGGCATCTATTTCGGTGAAAAATTCCGCCGCGATACGGAACAAGGCCAGGAAGCCGTGGATACTTGCGCTTACAATGTTAGCGAAGTCGAGCGGATCGTCCGCCAAGCTTTCGAAGTCGCTCAAAAGCGCCGCAAGAAGCTGGCTTCCGTCGACAAAGCTAACGTACTGGAGACGTCCCGTCTATGGCGCGAAGTCGTTAACCGGGTAGCTCCTGAGTATCCGGATGTCGAGCTGGAGCACGTTTTGGTGGACAACTGCGCAATGCAGCTTTTGCGCCGTCCGGCAAGCTTTGACGTTATCGTCACGGAAAATATGTTCGGTGATATTTTGAGCGATGAAGCGGCGATGCTGACGGGTTCGATCGGGATGCTATCCTCGGCATCGCTGGGCGAAGGCAGCTTCGGTTTGTACGAGCCCGTCCACGGCTCGGCTCCGGATATCGCGGGCCAAAATCTGGCCAATCCGATCGCCACGATTCTTTCGGTCGCATTGATGTTCCGGATGACCTTCGGCTACGGAGACGCGGCGGATTCGATCGAACGCGCGGTCGCGGAAGTGCTGGATGCGGGTCATCGTACGGGCGATATCGCCGTAGACAAGAGCAAAGCGATCGGCACGAAGGCGATGGGTGACCTCATTGTCGCAGCGATGAAAAATGCCTGATCCATCCTGAAACCGTGATTCACGGCCCCCTGTTGGCGTATGCCGCTAGCAGGGGGCTTTTTGCCCCCCGGTTTATACTCTATATGGATCGATCGGCGTATGTTAAAATCAATTCAGGTTCATCCTTAATTTAGCGGGCGAAACAGAGGAATTTGCAAGACGCATCTCGAATAGTTATATGCAATCGTACTTTTGTGCGTTCGGGGTTTATTTTAGAGCGCGAACGGGAAGGGGTGACGGGGAATGAGCTTTTGCTGCGGCGCAAGTATGCTGGGAACGAAAGGAACGTTGAAACATTATCGTACCCAGGTTCATAACGTTCCTTTGCTGTTTTGCCCGGTATGCCACCGGGTCGAGGTCCACTATAAAGTGGAGAACGAATATGAGGTATTGGCGGAATATGCACATGGCGACGGGCTCTCCGAGATCGACTTTCAGGATTTCGTTACGGAAAACGACGAATCCATCTTCGGCAACTGCGTCAATCATGAAGATGAAGACCCGCTTGATATAGTGCAAAGTCAAATTGACCTGTCGTTGGATTTATTGACGGTCGCCAAGCAAATGAATGACGTCAAATGGGAATCCGAGCTGAAAAAACGGCTCGCCGTCATGAGCAGGCGCAGGGCAAAATTATTGCAAAAAAAATAGGCAAATTTCGGGGCGGCTTCCTTGCGGGGAGGCCGCCTGTTTTTGGTTGAAATTCTTCTTTATGGGGGATTTCCCGTATTTTCGACAGTATCTCTGATTGACGGTTTTTGGAAGTGTTTACTATGATTGAGACAGGCTATTGGAATAGGACACAAGGTGGAGGATAACTTTCATACTAACCGGCGGATGCAATCCGCATCGTGATCGTTAGTTGTCGTCAAGGGCTGAAATCAATCGGAGAAAGAGGGGGAACCGGCTTGTTGAGCGAATTCCAGGAAACGTTGCTCCAATCTGTAAAGGCGTATAATTCGACCCAGCTAGTGAAGAACAAGTACGAAAATGTACTCCAACACCTTGACAGCGGCATCATGCTGTTTGATAGTGACGGTGTCCTCACCTTTATTAATGTGCAGATGGCCAGATTGCTCGAAATTCCGCGGCATTCCTTAATCGGCTGCAATTTGCTTCAACTGCTGCGCCATCCTCATTTAAGCCGTTTTAAAAAGAAGAAAATATTGCGCCTTTACCGGGAAACGATTCTTTTCCGCAAAAAAAATCATGAGCTGGTCGATGAATACGGAAGGTACTGGCTTACTACCATTACATACGGTGACCAGATGGACGGGGACTATCTGTTCAGCATCAAAGATGTTTCCGAGTTTAAGCAAATTGAACAGACTGCGTATCAAAATGACAAGCTGGCCATGCTGGGGAAAATCTCCGCTGCGATCGCCCATGAAATCCGCAACCCGTTAACGGCGATCAGAGGGTTCATCCAACTGCTACGCCCGCATCTCATTCAATTGGGAAGAGATGAGTACGCCAGAATCATATTGACGGAAATTGATCGGGCAAACGATATTATTTACGAATTTTTGAACTCCTCCAAGCCGACGGCTCCCCAAAAGACTGTCGTTGGCATAGGCTCGCTCCTTAAGGAGGTTGTACTGTTAACCGAAAGTGAAGCGTTGATGAAAGGCTGCGAAATCCATCTCAATATCGTGGACCCGGCGATGAATGTGTCGATTGATGTCAAACAGGTCAAGCAGGTTCTTTTAAATATGATCAAAAACGCGATGGATGCCATTGAGGAGGTCGGGGGCGAGCATTCCGGAGTTATCGAAATCGATGCAAGGCCGGACGGGAAAAACGTGAGCATCTCGATCCGTGACAACGGAAACGGAATGGATAAGACGTTGCTTAGCCGGTTGTTCGATCCTTTTTTCACGACAAAGGAAAACGGTACCGGATTGGGGTTGTCGGTCAGTTACCGTATCGTCAAAAATCATAAAGGGACCATTCTCGTCGACAGCATCAAGGGATCGGGGACTGAATTCGTCATTTCTTTCCCGCTTGTCCAAGTATAAACAAAGATAATGAAGCCTCTGCCGTTGCATAAGCATAATTAGTGCTTAAGCACCGGGCAGAGGCTTTTTCCGGTTGTAACTACGGCTAATTCGATTTAGGAGGATATAGGGTTGAATCGCCGCATCCCGCAGAGCATGACTTCTGTTGAGAGCAGGAAGCGCAGGCTCCTTTTTTGCTTTTGCGGAGACCTCGGTATAGGGCAAAGCCCGCATATATCAACACAACGGATACAATGACGATATCAGCCATCGATTCGGACTCCTTTCGCGTGAATTTAATATGGCATTCGTTATGCCAAACCGAGCCATCGGCCCCCCTGATAGATGATCAGAGCAACCACATAAGCAAGCAGTAAAGAATATCCGACGGCGAACAGGGTCCATTTCCAAGAGGCCGTTTCTTTCCGCAGTACGCCGACAGTAGCGAGACAAGGGGTGTAGAGCAGAACGAAGGCCATAAAGCTGAACGCCTGCAGCGGGGTAAAGGCGGAGGCGATTTGCCCCTGCAAACCGGCCATATCCGGGACATGATAAATGATATTCATGGTAGACACGACAACTTCCTTGGCCATAAATCCGGTGATCAGCGCGGCTCCGGACTGCCAAGTCCCGAAACCGACCGGTTCCAGCAATTTTGCGAAGAGGCCGCCAAGGGAAGCAAGATAGCTGTTGTCCATATCGACGGCGATACCGCCGGGGCCAAAGTACGTAAGCAGCCAGATCATGACGGAGCCGCCGAGGATAAAGGTTCCCGCCTTGCGGAGAAAGCCTTTGCCTTTTTCCCATGTGCTTCGGAACAACGTGACGGTTTGCGGCATCCGGTATGGCGGAAGCTCGACCATAAAGAAGGATTTGGTGTCCTTGAACATGAACAAGGAAAATAGCTTTGCCAGGAGCAAGGCAAGCACAATGCCCAGGACATAAAGCGATAAAACGACAATCGCTTGCGATTTGGCGAAAAAAATGCCGGCAAAGAGCGCGTATACGGGCAACCGGGCGGAACAGGACATCAACGGGACAAGCAGCATCGTCAACGTTCTTTCCTTTTGCTGCTCAATGCTTCTGGAGGCCATAACCGCCGGAACATTGCATCCGAATCCGATAATGAACGGAATCAGTGCTTTACCGTTCAAGCCCGCCAGTTCCATCATTTTATCCATCATGACGGTGATGCGGGCCATGTAACCCGAATCCTCGATAAATGAAATAATCAGGAACATAATGAAAATTTGCGGGATGAACACAAGGACCCCGCCGACACCGCCGATGATTCCGTCTATGATCAGCGCATAAGTGAACTCCGAAGCGCCGACCGCGGCAAGCCCTCGTTCAACCCATGTGCTCAAAGCTCCGGAAATGAAAGAATCAAGCAGGTCGGACAACGGGTTGCCGAGCCAATCGAAAGTGAGCTTGAAAGTAAAAAACATGAAGACAAGAAAAATAGGAACTCCCCACACCGGATGTGAGGCGAACATGTCTATTTTTTCCGTCAAGGTATGGGGCCTAAGGTTGGATTGGTCAACGGCCGATTCGCAGATCCCTTTGATCATTCGGATTCGAACGGCGCGAATATGTTCCTGCAACGGTTCGACAGCTTCGGAAGCGGCAAGCTTTCGTGCAGCGGCAGACCGGATGGCAAGTACACGGGACAGCACGCCTTCATTCAACCGTAGAATGCTCATGACGGCGGGATTGTCCTCCAGCATTTGCAGAGCGACCCAACGGGAAGACAGGGAGTTCACGGCTTCGATGTCCGCTAATTCCCGGGAAATATGCTGTATCGCCGTTTCGACAATATTTCCGTAATCGATCCGGAATTCAGGCGCGTTCTCGTCCATGTCCTGACCGTATTCCTTCATGCGGATGAGCAGATCCTTGCATCCTACACCCGTTCGTGCGATCAGGGGAACGATTTTGGTTCGCAGTGAAGCGGACAAACGCTCCGTATCAATGGCCACGCCCCGATCCTTGGCTACATCGATCATGTTCAATCCGATAACGACAGGTTTTCCGTACTCGAGAAGCTGTAATGTC
Organism: Paenibacillus salivarius; assembly: GCF_051307165.1. Classification (NCBI taxonomy): domain Bacteria; kingdom Bacillati; phylum Bacillota; class Bacilli; order Caryophanales; family Paenibacillaceae; genus Paenibacillus; species Paenibacillus salivarius. The sequence goes on along the minus strand of NZ_CP195592.1, from coordinate 4,025,137 downwards.
AGGTACAGGTTTCTTTCCAACTGGGAAGCATCAACGATGTTGATAAGCAGGGAGGGAGGGTCCGTAGCCAAATATTCGGCGGCAACGCCTTCATCTCGCGAAAGGGGATGTAAGGAGTAAATACCGGGGAGGTCGATGAGCGTGCCGCTTTTATCCTTAAGAACCCCGACTTTCTTTTCGACCGTTACTCCGGACCAATTGCCCACATATTCATAGGAGCTGGTTAGCGTGTTGAACAGCGAGGTTTTACCGGTGTTCGGATTGCCGATCAGTGCCGCTACTCTCATGACACGGCCACCTCGATCTGCGCCGCTTCCTTTTGACGGATCCCGAGCAGCTGGCCATCGCATTCAAGCAAAACGGGACCGCCCCAAAGGCAATAGCGCTTGACGGTGATTCGGGATCCTTCGGCGATGCCCAAGTCGGAAAGGCGGCGTTTGAGAATCGGATCGATATTGCCGAATCGGGAGATGGCTGCGGATTTGCCCGGTTTTAACCCGAGCAGACAGTTTGGGCAGCTTGACATTTTTTGGACGCTCCCTTCAAAGGATAAAAGAATTTTTTTTGACATTGATAATCAGTCTCATTTAGTTCGTTTCACTATAACATGGGAAATAAACTATAAACTGTGATTCACCTCACATGAAAAATACAAGTTCGCCTTTACTTTTGGTTTTCGCTTCAAGTAAGATGGAAAGTAAAAAACAGACAGGGAAAGGGATCGGTACTCATGAAAGAAAATCGGAGCAAAATCGTAGATTGTACGATTCGGGACGGCGGTCTGGTCAATAACTGGGATTTCAGCGTGGAGTTTGTTCAGAAGTTATATGCGGGTCTGAACGAGGCCGGCGTGGACTATATGGAAATCGGATATAAAAATTCGCCGAAGCTTCTGAAAGGAGCCGACAAGGCGGGTCCATGGCGGTTTCTGGACGATGAATTCCTCAAAAAGGTCATCCCGCAAAAGGGCACTACCAAACTGTCGGCCCTGGTCGATATCGGTCGGGTGGACGAGAACGACATCCTGCCGCGCAGTGAAAGCTTGCTGGATTTGATCCGCGTGGCCTGCTACGTCAAAGATGTGGACAAAGCCCTGAAGCTCGTTCAACTTTTCCATGATCGCGGATATGAAACTACAATTAATATCATGGCATTGTCGAATGTCATGGAGAACGAACTGCTCGAGGCTTTTGAGATGATTAAAGAAAGCGTCGTCGATGTCGTGTATATCGTCGATTCCTACGGAAGCTTGGATTACAAAGATATGGAATACCTGGTCAACAAGTTTAAAACCCATTTGCCGAATAAGCGCCTGGGCGTGCACACGCATAATAATATGCAGCTTGCATTCTCCAACACGCTGGTGGCGGCCGAGCTTGGCGTCGAACTGCTGGACGCTTCGGTTTACGGCATGGGCCGCGCCGCAGGAAACTGCCCTACGGAGCTGTTGGTCGCCCATTTGAAAAATACCAATTATAAGCTGCGTCCGGTGCTCGATGTGCTGGAACAACTGTTGATCCCGCTTCGCGAAAAGGAAGAATGGGGCTATCTCATTCCTTACATGATCACGGGTACGCTGGATGAGCATCCGCGTTCCGCCATGGCGCTGCGCGCCTCCGCCGATAAAGACAAAGCGGTGGATTTTTACGATAAACTGACGACCCCGGAAGTCAGCTTTGAGCAAAAGTAAAAAATGCGAAAAAAGTTCAGCCGGAAACGGCCGAACTTTTTTTGTCCTTTTTGCTTGCAACCTCATTCGAAAAGTGTTATATTATATTTTGTCTCCGCGAGACAAAGTGAGATGAAACATCCATCGGGACGTAGCTCAGCTTGGTAGAGCACCTGGTTTGGGACCAGGGGGTCGCATGTTCGAATCGTGTCGTCCCGACCATGAAAGATCCGATTGCGAATCGGAGATTTCAATTTCATATGCGGGTGTAGTTCAATGGTAGAACTCCAGCCTTCCAAGCTGGTAGCGTGGGTTCGATTCCCATCACCCGCTTTACAGAAACCTTGCGCTTTGCGCAAGGTTTTTTGTTTTTTATCGGCTTCGGTATAGGGAACCGAAGTTTGAATGCCGGATCATTGGTTAATTATCTTCTGAACCCAATCTACATCAGGAGGTAATCGAAATGGCAAAAAAACTTGTAGGCGTGTTTGCTTCGGAACAAGATGCTTCCAATGCGATTCGGGATTTGCAGGCATTGGGATATGACTCCAGCGAAATATCTGTCATCGGAAAAAATAGAGACGACATCGATTCGATTCAAGACGAAACGGGGACTAAGGCGCCGGAAGGCATCGCTACCGGTGCGGCGACGGGCGGCTTGCTCGGCGGCGTGACAGGCTTGCTGGCCGGTTTGGGCGCCCTGGCGATTCCCGGTATCGGCCCGATCGTCGCGGCGGGTCCGATTGCGGCGACGTTGACCGGAGCCGCGGTAGGCGCCGGAGCGGGCGGATTGGTCGGCGGGCTGGTCGGCCTCGGCATCCCGGAAGAAGAAGCCGAGGAATATAATACCTATGTGAAGCATGGGCGAATCCTGGTTTTGGTCGAATCGGACGGAGCCCGTGAAGCCGGGATTTATGATGTTTTCCGGAAGCATCATTCGCTGAATGCCAACTATTACGGGAAGTATGGCATGGACGATGCGGGAACGGAGGCAACATCAAGCGAAACGCGTGAGCCGGCGGGGGCTTTTTATCAGGAAATCGCCACTTTAGACAGATTGTCAACGGAAGAACGCGACCGGGAGCTGCAAAGCGGTTATCGTGACGAGGGCCGCAAGATGCGCCTCCATGAGGAGCAGCTCGACATTTCGAAAACCCGCCAACCCGCCGGTGAAGTAAACGTGCGGAAGGAAGTCGTCGAGGAACAGAAGACCATTAATGTTCCGGTCAATCGCGAGGAAGTCGTTATCGAGAAAAAAGTGATGCACGACGAAGGTGCGGCCTCGGAGCCGATCGGAAAGAATGAATCCATCCATATTCCGGTGACGGAGGAACGGGTCGAAGTGAATAAACGGCCGGTGGTGACCGGCGAAGTGGACATTCATAAACGTGAAGTTCAGGATATGGAGCAAGTGAGGGATACCCTGAAACGGGAAGAAGCCCGCTTGGATCAAACGGGAAATCCGAGAATTCAAGGAGATACGAAGCTGGACTAACCTGATTAAAAGCCGGCGGCCCTTAGGCTGCCGGCTTGCCTTTATTCGAAACATTGAATATAATATCAAAATAAGTCATTATGCAAATGCGATGATGGAGAAGAGTAGGCAGAAGCCTCCTGACAGGGAGGAGACGTCAAGGATTGAGAGCGTCTCCGGGGAAACAGGCTGCCGAAGTTCGCTCTTGAGCAGTTCCTTGAACCACGGGCAGCCGGTAATACATGTTGGCTGCGGTGCAGTAGAGGATACCGGAAACGACCCGTTATGTCGATGGAGTGAGAGTCCCGCCGTTCAAACATGTCGTGACTCTAACAAGGGTGGTACCACGGTCTTTTCGTCCCTTTTCGGGAGAAAGGGCTTTTTTTATTTTCCGGAGGAACCATGAAAATGAATTTGATTGTTTTAAGGAGGATTTGTCGATGAAAGAACGTTTGGAAGCACTCAAACAAGAAGCGCTGGAACAGCTCGGCAATGTGGCTGATGCGGCTCAACTCAATGACCTTCGCGTCAAATATTTAGGAAAAAAGGGGGCCCTGACCGAAATTTTGCGCGGCATGGGCGGATTAAGCGCGGAGGAGCGGCCCATCATCGGCCAGGTCGCCAATGAGGTGCGCGGTGCGATCGAAGGCTTGATCGAAGAGAAGCAGAACGAGTTCCAGCAAAAAGAAACTGCAAACCGGCTGGCCGCCGAGAAAGTGGACGTTACGTTGCCGGGACGCCCGCTTAAGCAAGGGTCCGTGCATCCGCTGAACCAGGTGATCCAGGAAATCGAGGATATTTTCATCGGAATGGGTTATCGGATCGCGGAAGGTCCCGAGGTCGAGACCGACTATTACAATTTCGAAGCGTTGAATTTGCCGAAAAATCATCCGGCCCGCGATATGCAGGATTCGTTCTATTTGACCGAGGATCTGCTGATGCGGACCCAAACTTCTCCCGTACAGGTACGGACGATGGAAGCGATGAAGGGGGAAGTTCCGATCAAGGTTATCTGCCCTGGGCGGGTATTCCGCCGCGATGACGATGATGCGACCCACTCCTTCCAGTTCCATCAAATCGAAGGCCTGGTGGTCGGCAAAAGAATCCGCATGAGCGACCTTAAAGGCACACTGCTGGAGTTCACCCGCAAAATGTTCGGAAAAAACACGCAAATCCGTTTGCGCCCAAGCTTTTTCCCGTTCACGGAACCGAGCGTGGAAGTCGACGTAACCTGCGTCAAATGCGGCGGCAGCGGTTGTCGGGTCTGCAAACAATCCGGCTGGCTCGAAATTTTGGGCAGCGGCATGGTGCACCCGCGGGTGCTTGAAATGAGCGGATACGATCCGGAAGTTTACAGCGGCTTTGCGTTCGGGATGGGCGTGGAACGGATTGCGATGTTGAAATACGGCGTCGATGACATCCGTCATTTTTACAATAACGATCTGCGGTTCTTGCAGCAATTTGCCAGAGTTTAGCCCACGGAACACGGAAAAGGAAGGGGAATTGACATGAAAGTATCAACCGAATGGTTATCGCAATATGTTTCATTGGATAATGTGGACATTCCGCAGCTTGCCGAAATGATTACCCGCTCGGGGATCGAGATCGACTCGGTCGAAAGCCGGAATAAAGGGGTCGACAACGTCGTCGTCGGCTTCGTCAAAAGCAAGGAAAAGCATCCCGATGCCGATAAGTTGAATATCTGTATCGTCGATGCGGGCCAAGGCGAAGAATTGCAAATCGTCTGCGGCGCCAAGAACGTGGATGCCGGCCAAAAGGTGCCGGTTGCATTGGTGGGAGCTAAGCTTCCGGGTGGCCTGGAAATCAAGAAGGCAAAGCTCCGCGGCGTTCTGTCGCAAGGCATGATCTGCTCCGCCAAGGAGCTGGGACTGAACGACAAGCTGCTGCCGAAGGAACAGCAGGAGGGCATCCTGGTGCTGCCGGAAGACAGCAAGATCGGTTCGCCGATCGGGAAGCTGCTTCATTTGGACGATCAGGTCCTTGATTTTGATTTGACGCCGAACCGTTCGGACTGTCTCAGCATGCTCGGGGCAGCCTATGAGGTCGGCGCCATTTTGGGCCGGGACGTGAAGCTTCCGCACGCGGAACAAAAGCTGATCGAAGTTTCCGAAACCGCGAAAAGCCGGATCTCCGTCAAGATCGATGCGCCGGAATATTGCAGCCGTTATGCGGTGCGTTATATTTCGGGCGTGAGCATCGGTCCTTCGCCGCTCTGGATGCAAAACCGGTTGATGGCGGCAGGGGTCCGTCCGATCAATAACATCGTCGATATTACGAACTACGTCATGCTGGAATACGGCCAACCCCTGCATGCATTTGACGCCGACCGCATTGCCGGGAACGCTATCGGAGTACGCCTGGCGAACGCAGGGGAAACCTTGGTGACCCTGGATGGTCAGGAGCGCAAGCTGGAAGCGGGAGCGCTGCTCATCGTGGACGGCGAGAACCGTCCGGTCGCGCTGGCCGGCGTCATGGGCGGATTGGATTCGGAAGTCACGGAAACGACGACGAATATCGTTCTGGAGTCCGCCAAGTTCGACGGGGGGACCGTCCGCAAAACATCGCGCCATCTGGGACTTCGTTCCGAAGCTTCGTTGCGGTTCGAGAAAGAGGTCGATCCGGCGCGGGTAATCCCGGCCCTGAACCGGGCCGCTTCCCTTATGGCCGAGCTTGCCGGCGGCAAAGTTCTCCAAGGCATCGAGGAATCGGTCGTTAGCGAAGGGCAGGACCTGACGATTTCCTTATCGCTCAGCAAAATGAACGATTATTTGGGAACGAATATTTCTTCCCTTGAAACGAAGGCCATTTTGGCAAGACTGCATTTTGAAGCCGGGGATGCACCGGACAATACGCTGGAAGTCCGCGTTCCGACCCGCCGGGGCGATATTACCCGGGATGTTGATTTGATTGAGGAAGTTGCAAGATTGTACGGCTACGACAATATTCCGGTCACGGCGATCGAAGGTCCGACCACGGCAGGGGGCTATACAAAACCCCAAGCATTGCGGCGCGCGCTTCGCGGCATGCTCGTGCATGGAGGATGGCAAGAAACGATGGGGTATTCCTTCATTCGTTCCGGTGCGGCCGGTAAATTTCCGGCTTTGGGAGAAGGCGGACATGAAGTCAAGCTGGCCATGCCGATGAGTGAGGACCGTAGCGTGCTGCGCGGCAGCTTGCTGCCGGGACTGCTTGATATGGCCCAGTACAACCGCAACCGTAAGCAGGAAGATTTGGCCTTGTTCGAAATCGGTACGGTGTTTCAAGGCATTGATGAAAAGATGCTGAAACAGCCTCGCGAACTGCCTGCGCTTGGTCTTCTGCTGGCAGGCAACCGCTCGGAGAAACGCTGGAATGCTCCTGTAGACAAGGTGGATTTCTTTGATTTGAAAGGCGCTTTGGAGAGTGTGTTTGATTATCTCGGCATCGCCGATCGAATTTCGTATGCGGCGGATGAGCCGCAAGGTTTCCACCCGGGCCGCTCCGCATCGGTGTTTTTAAAGTCGACAACCGGAGATTTGCGGATCGGAACGCTCGGCCAGCTGCATCCCGAATTGCAGCTTGAGCTGGACCTGGATGACACCTACGTTGCGGAATTGCAGCTTGCGCCCCTCTACGAATTTGCCGGAGAAACGGTAAATTACCGGGATTTGCCGCGCTTCCCGGCGATGCAGCGGGATATTGCGGTCGTTGTGGACGCAAATGTCGAATCGGGCGCCTTGATCGCGGCAATCCGCCAAACGGCCGGCGAATTGCTTGAATCGGTGGAAGTGTTTGACGTCTTTACCGGCAGCAAGCTCGGCGAAGGGAAGAAGAGCGTGGCGCTGTCCTTGACTTATCGCCACAAGGATCGCACATTGACGGATGAAGAAGTAAGCGAAGTCCATGATTCCGTCGTTGCCGCATTGGAGCAAACTTTTGCGGCCGAATTGAGAAAATAGCAGGAATTGAACAAGTCACATCGAATCATTCTTTAAGGCGTTTCCCGATTCGATGTGACTTTTGTGTAAAAATTACAGACATCTGAGAATAAACGGGACCGAAGGAGGCTTTTGGCTGTGAATACCCCTGACCGTATCAGCATCAATGTTGAAATTTACGGGACTTCATACAAAATCATAGGCAATAATCCGGAATACACGAAGGGCATCGCCCGCCGTGTGGATGAAAATATGCGTTCCATCGCCAAAATGTACCCTCATCTGGATACTCCGCGTCTCGCGGTGCTTGCGGCAGTCCGTATGGCGGAGGAAGCGGCGAAAGTCGCGCAACTTCAGAGCGAACTGGCTCAGATGCGGGAAGAGAAGGCGGAGCTTAAACAGGAAATTTCGGTGATGCAAGCACTTCAGACGAAGCAGGAGAACAACCTCAAGGAGCTTCAGGAGCAGCATCACCAGCTGAAGAGCGATAACAAACAGCTTGTCGAGCAGGCGGCCAAGCATGAACATACCCTCAAAGAAACGGAAGCGGAACGCGATAAGCTGACCGCCCGCGTTCAGGAGCTGGAACGTCAGCTTGCCGAGCAGCGCGGGAGCAATACCCAACTGCAGGCGAAGCAGCGGACGATGGAGCAGGAAGCCCGCAAAGAAAAGGAAGAACGGGAACGTCTGCAAAGCCAGCTTAAGTCATCCCAGCAGCGCGAGGTGGAGGCAAAGGCTTCCGAACAGCGCGCAAAAGAAAACAGTTTGAAGCTGGAGCAGCAGATCAAAGCGGCTCATCAGACCATCCAGGCCGCGGATGCGGAAGCGAAGAAGCAGGCGCGTTTGCTTCAGGAGAGCAAGGAGCGCGAGGACAAGCTGAGTTCGGAGCTTGCGGCCGCCGTGCAGAGCGAAAGTTCTTGGCATAAGCTGGCCGAGAAGCGGAACGAGGAGCTTAGCCGCCTGGAAATCAGCCTATTGGAGGCAAACGATTTGACCGGAAAACAGGCGGCGGAAATTCAAACTCTAAAACAGCGTCTTCAGGAAGTGGAGACGGAATTGAAGGAATATGCCGTTTTGGTCGAAGAGCAGGATGCTTCCCGCCAGGAAGCGGAAAAGCGGGAACGCGAATGGAGGGAGCAGCTGGCTTCCGCCGAACAGGAGCTCAATTCGTGGCGCGAAGCCGAAGCGGAATTGCAGCGGCAAATTGCCGAGTGGCAGCAGGAAAGTGCGGCAGGCGGCGAGCAGGTGCTGAATCTATCCGCCGATCTGCGGGCGCTGGAACAAGAGAAGGAGCGGATTTCCGGAGAGCTGCAGCAAATTTCGGAGAGCTATGAAATCATCTCCCATGAATACCGCCTGCTCCAGGCGGAACGTGAAGTCGAGCGGGAGAAGGAACAGGAAAGAGAAGGCGAATATTTGCGCCTGAAGGAAGAATATTCCAAGCTGCAAGCGGAATATAACGAATGGATCGAGTTGATCGAACAAGATCAAAAGTAGCGTAAAGAAAGAGAAAGAGCCCGACGGATCCCGCCGGGCTCTTCCTTCTCCTATTCAACGATGATCTTGGAAATCATCGTGCCGTGTCCGCTTCCGCACATGATCGAACATGCTACTTCGAATTCTCCCGCTTCCTTGGGAATAATGACGGCGGAATCTTTCTTGCCGCTGAGCTGCAGCTTCAGGCCGGGAACGAGGATCCCGTGGTTTCCTTCCGCATTCTTGAAAGTAATCTTCACGGGTACGTCTTTCTTCAAATGATATTCAGCCTGATCGAATTTATAGTTGGTCGCTTCGATGACGAGCTCGGCTTCAGGTTGGACGGAAACTTCAGCGCTGGTATTCGATCCCGATCCGCTGCCGCACGCTGCCAATATCAACAAAAGAGCAGAAGAAATTAAAAGTGCAACCGTCTTTTTCACATTAACCCTCCGTTATATTAAAATTTATGTGACAATTCTATTAATTTCAACAGTATTATATCGCAGTTGCCGAAAATCGTACAAAGCAAGGTTTGAATAATTGGTGAACAAAAAAAGCGCGGGTTTCGAGAATCTCCAATCACCGGACTCTCGAAAACCCGCGCTTTTTTACGTAAAGAGTTAAATCAATCTTTTGCGGCTTTAAACGGAGAGGAAATCGGGATAAACAAATCGATAATCCCGATCACCAAGGCAGCAAGCAGGGCGCCGATCATGGAAACGGAAACCCCTGCGACAATGAACTGGGCTACCCAGATGACGAGCGCGCTGATAATAAAACCGACGATCCCGCGCCCGAACGGGGTAACTCTTTTTCCGAAAATACCTTCAATGGCCCAGCCGAGCAAGGCGATAACCAACGCAAGCAACAGGGCGCTTCCGAAGCCGCCGATGCTGAATTGCGGTACAAGCCAGCCAACAACGAGCAATACTAATGCTGAGACGATAAATCTGACGACGTGTCCCAGGAAGTTCATGGCACTTGGCCTCCTTTTTAGCAGTGGCATGTTATTATCGATAACTATCATGTTCAGCGGAACCCGTTTTTATGTGTATGGCGCTTGAAATGGCGAAAAATGCAAGGTTTCGTTATAATGGGATCATAGCCCGAGGGGAGTTGTGAACGTACTTGGACGCAAAAATATTAAAAACGATGGAATATCGAAAAATTATCGAACAATTGGTCAAATATACGCAGACGCCGCTTGGCGGAGCGGCAGCGGAAGCCTTATCTCCCGTCACGGAGCTCGAGGAAGTGAAGCGGCTGCTGCAAGGGACGGAAGAAGCTTTTACCGTGGACCGGTTAAAGGGTTATCCCGCTTTCGGCGGTATCGTCGACATCAATCCGGCGGTCAAACGAGCCCGTATCGGAGGGACGCTTAACCCGCATGAACTGCTCGGCGTAGCCACTACGCTGGAAGGCGCCCGGAGAATCAAGCGTTACCTGGCGGGGATGCATGAAGATCATCCTATTCCGCTGTTGTTTACGCTCAGCGATGCGATCAGCGAGCAGAAACCGCTGGAAGAAGCGATTAAACGCTGCATCGACGACAGCGCCGAGGTGATGGATTCCGCCAGTGCGGAGCTAGCGCAAATCCGGCGGGAGCTCCGCGGCGGCGAGGTTCGTATCCGGGAGAAGCTGGATGCGATGATCCGCTCTTCCAGCGTATCCAAAATGCTTCAGGATCAGCTGATCACGATCCGCGGCGACCGTTTCGTCATTCCGGTCAAGGCGGAGTACAGATCGCATTTCGGCGGAATCGTGCATGATCAGTCCGGGTCCGGGGCGACGCTCTTTATCGAACCGGAATCGATCGTGGCGATGAATAACAAGCTGCGCGAAACGCGGCTCCGCGAAGAACGGGAAATCGAAGTGATTCTGCAGAAGCTGACCGCTCTCGTCGGAGACCAGTCCGAACTGTTATTTTATGACTGCGATGTGCTTGCCCAGCTCGATTTCCTGTTTGCGAAGGCCCGTTTGGCCCGGGAAATGAAAGCGACGCTGCCAAGGATGAACGACCGCGGCTTTATTAAGCTGAAAAAAGGGCGGCATCCGTTGATCGCGGCCGAACAGGTCGTCCCGATCGAAGTGGAACTCGGCAACAATTATTCAACCATTATTGTTACCGGGCCGAACACCGGGGGGAAAACGGTAACGCTCAAGACGATCGGTTTGCTCAGCCTGATGGCCATGTCCGGGTTGTTCATTCCGGCGGAGGAAGGCAGCCAGATGTGCGTTTTTGACGCGATCTACGCCGATATCGGGGACGAGCAAAGCATTGAGCAGAGCTTGAGTACCTTCTCAAGCCACATGACGAACATTATTTCCATTCTCAATAAAATGACGCCGAAAAGCCTGGTGCTGCTGGATGAAGTGGGAGCGGGGACGGATCCTGCGGAAGGCTCCGCGCTCGCTATCGCGATTTTGGAGCATATCCACTCGCTTGGCTGCCGGATGGTAGCGACTACGCATTACAGCGAACTGAAGGCCTATGCCTATGAGCGCAAGGGCGTCATCAATGCGAGCATGGAGTTTGACGTGAATACGCTAAGCCCGACATATCGTCTGTTGGTCGGGGTTCCGGGCCGAAGCAACGCGTTTGCGATCGCCGAACGTCTCGGTCTACCGGGTGCGATCTTGGATTATGCCCGCGGTGAGGTCAAGGAAGAGGATCAACGCGTGGAGCATATGATTGCCTCGCTTGAGGAAAACCGCAATATAGCGGAACAACAGCGCATGGAGGCGGAGAAGCTCCGGAGCGATCTGGAAGCGCTGCGCGCCCGCCATGCCGCTGAGCTCGAAAAGCTGGAGCAGCAAAAGGACCGCAGGCTGGAGAAGGCCGAAGACGAAGCGAGAGCGATCGTCGCCAAAGCGCGGAGCGAAGCCGAAAAAATTATCGGCGACTTGAGACAGCTTGCGCTCGAAGAAGGCGCCGCCGTCAAAGAGCATAAGTTGATCGCGGCCCGGAAGCAGCTCGATGAGGCCGAGCCTCAGCAGCGGAAGAAGCAGGCAGCCCGAAAAACGGCCAAGCAGCCTCGCCGGATCGAAGCGGGCGACGAAGTGATGGTGTACAGCCTGAACCAAAAGGGTCATGTTGTGGAACTGGCCGGAAGCAAAGAAGCGGTTGTCCAGCTCGGCATCATGAAAATGAAGGTCAGCCTGGACGATTTGGAACTGATCGGTTCCGCGCCTGCGGCGAAGCCGGCGCAGAAGGCCGTTACGAACCTCAAACGGACGAGGGATGACCAGGTTCGCAGCGAGCTTGATTTGCGCGGCGCCAACCTGGAAGAAGCGCTGATCGAGGTCGATCGATTCATTGATGAAGCGTATTTGGCCAACCTCGGACAGATCTATATCATTCACGGTAAAGGCACGGGGATTCTGCGCACCGGGATTTCGGATTATTTGCGAAGACACAAACATATAAAGAGTTATCGACTCGGCAATTACGGAGAAGGCGGAACGGGAGTAACGGTAGCCGAACTGAAGTGACGGGGAGGGGAACATTTTGAAAGAAACGATCGATCCGCTGTTGGAACAGCCCATCGGTCTGATGGCCGGTTATTTTTCGGTGGCGGTCATTGAGCTCATCGTATTTCTTTCCTGTTTCGAGCTAGTGACAAGGTATCGCTGCTGGCATGAAATCAAGAAGGGAAATTTGGCCGCATCGCTGGCGACCGGCGGGAAAATATTCGGCCTCTGCAACATTCTTCGCTTCGCGACGGCACGTTCTTCGATCTACGATTTTATGGCCTGGTCTTTTGTCGGTGCGTTTCTGTTGTTCCTCGCCTACATCATGTTCGAGTTTCTAACACCGGTCTTTCAGATCGACAAAGAGATCGCGGACGGAAATATCGCCGTCGGCTTTATTGCAATGGCCGTTTCCGTCTCGGTTTCTTATGTGATCGGAGCCTGTATCGCATAGGAGGAGTATGTCATGTTGAAAAACCTGGTCAGGGTTTTATTTGTGGCGTCCATGTTGTTTCTGATCGCCGGGATCATTTTCTTGTGGAATAGCTGACTTTTGCCGTAAACTTATATTTTGATCCTGCTAAACTAAATTGGAAATGGAAGGATGGTCAGGGATGGAGACGACAGTCTGCCCATGGTGCCAAACGGAAATCGTCTGGGATGAGGAGCTGGGGCCCGAAGAGGAATGCCCTTATTGCCATAATGAACTGAAGGGTTACCGCACGTTGAATATTGCTCTCGGCTCATCCGAGGAATATGAAGAAGAGGAGGATGAGGCCTCCGACGCGGATTTCGGACTTTGGGAGGAAGATAATGATGGTCACCTGAACGCGATACGCCGATTGGAGGCATTCGCGGCTAACGGCGGAGACCTTTTGGCGTACGAATCCGGAGTCGAGAAAATCCTGGATCGCCAGGAAGAAGTGCCTGAATGTCCGCATTGCCGGGAGTATATGATGTTTGCAGGTACGGAGGAAATGGGAGCCGCGTTTACGCCGGTTCAACCTGAGGGCTTGAAAAAGACGCCGCTGCAAAAAACGGCGAAGCTGAATGTCTTTGTATGCACCGCTTGCTTCCATGTCGGAAAATTCCTGTCGGAAGACGACCGTAATGAATTGATTCGTACGGTGAGCGAAAGCTGACAACCTTGTTCACTAAATTGAGGCTGTATCCAAGTCCCTGCCGGGGCTTTGGGGCAGCCTTTTTGTTTTGCCTCATGCTTCCCCTCATTTTGGGTATCTTACAGAATACACTTAATTTCAGCGGAGGAGCAAATGCATGAGAAGTTCGCTAGGCGGTCAATCCTGGCTGCTGCTTACCGTCAACGGTCTTTTTGTTTTGGCCGGCGCACTGTCGGGGACATTCCTGAATGTCTACCTCTGGAAGGTCAAACATGATTTTGCGATGATCGGGTGGTTCACGTTCAGCCAGCAGCTTGCGCTTGGCCTAACATTTTGGATTGCCGGAAAATGGGTTAAGGAACGCGACAAGATGATTTCCCTGCGGATGGGCATGGTCGTCTCCGGCGTGTTTTATTTGCTCGTTTTGTGGGCGGGTCCGCATATGACGGAATATATTTGGCCGCTAGGCCTGTTGTTCGGCATCGGTTCCGGCCTGTTCTGGCTCGCTTTCAACGTTGTCTTTTTCGAGGTGACGGATGTAAAGACCAGAGACTTATTCAATGGATGGATCGGTATCCTTGGCTCGCTGATCGGAATTTTCGGTCCATGGTTTTCCGGCTGGCTGATCTCCATGATGAAGGGGGAAAAGGGATACCGGGTGATATTTACGATCACGCTGATTGTATACGGGCTCGGGATTCTGGTCAGCTTCCGCCTGAAAAAAAGAAAGACCGGACAAGCCTACCGCTGGCTTGCGCCCTTCCGTCAGTTCGGCCCGGGCAGCCCCTGGCGCCAGGCCGTTCCGGCATCGGCAATACACGGGCTGCGGGAAGGCGTATTTTCGTTCCTAGGAACATTGCTGGTATTTATCAGTACTTCGGCGGAATGGAAAGTGGGCCAGTTTTCCTTTATCACCTCCCTGGTCGCGATGGCGAGCTTCTGGGCGGCCGGGAAGTTTTTGCACATCCGTTACAGGTATGCGGGAATGCTCGTCGGGGCGATATTGATTACCGCCGTCATCGGTCCGCTGGTCTGGAAGGTGAACTATGCCACACTGATGTTCTTTGGCGTGGGAACTTCGTTGTTTATGCCGCTTTATTTGCTCCCGGTCATTTCCTCGGTGTTCGACCTTATCGGCAAAAGCAAAGACGCCGTCGAAAACAGGGTGGAGCTGATCGTTCTCCGGGAGCTTAGCATTATGATCGGAAGATTGCTTGGCACACTTACTTTTATTCTCGTATTCTCGTGGTTCCCCGGAATGAAGACGGTAACGTGGCTCATGCTCGGTCTCGGAGCTTCCCCGATTTTAAGCTGGATTGCCTTGCGGAGGCTCATCAAGCCTTCCGCGGGCCATGCGTGACCAGCCTCCGGGGCTCAGAAATTGCAGCCTGCCGATCGGCGGGGATCATGGCGGCGGCTCAGGAATTGGGGGCCGATGGCTTCGCACTACGGTTCAGCGCAAACAGCTCCATATCCCGGCGGGGTTTCCCGGTGAGCACATCGGTGATCATCTCTGCCGCAAGCATGCTGCATACCGTGCCGTTGCCCCCATAACCTTCGAGAAACATACAATTCGGGTAATCCGGGTGGGTTCCGATGTAAGGTAAACCATCCCGCGTTTGACCGAAGACCGCTCCCCAGGAATAGGCTGCCTGTAGAGGCGTTTTTTTCGGGAACATCGAATGAATAAGATCAAGAAGTTCCTTGGCTTTATGCCGCTCGCGCCCTGCCGTCAGGCCGCCTTTCGGCAACGGCTCGTCAAGTCCGCCCGCCATAATTCTGCCGTCAGGGGTTGTCCGCATATATAAATAAGGCCGGGCCGTTTCCCAGATCAAGCAGCGTTCATGCCAATTCTCGAAGCTTTCCGCGGGCTCCGTTACGACCGCATAGGTCCGGGTCAAGAATGCGCCTCGCTCTTTTTTTAACCGTTGGGTTTCGTAGCCCGTGGCGAAAATAACATGTTTGGCGCGAATCTTGTGATGCATTGCCGTTCGGCAAACGACTTCTTCTTCGCGAAAGTCCCACCCGGTGATTCGGGTTTGCTCATAGATTTCAAGTCCCTGCGATTTCGCTCTTTTCAGCAGGCCGTGAACAAGAGCAAGCGGATTCGTTTCCGCATCGCCCTGCGTCCAAATCGCCGCGGGTTTGCGAAACGGGAACCACTGGCGAATATCCGCTTCTCCCCACCATTCCACGGGAAATCCGTATTTTCTCAGATTGGCATATTCCTCCCGCAGCATTTGCACGTCGTTTTCGTTGCTGGCCAGGTATAAGCTGCTGCGTTCCGTCAAGGGCTGATCGGAATCCAAGCCGCGGCTGATTTCCTTCAAATGGTCGAGGGCGTCCCGGCACAACCTATAAAAATGAACCGCTTTTTCTTTACCGAAGGTATGGATGCATGAAGTCAATGTTTTGTCGCTGAAGGACTGCAGGATCCCTGTATTGGCCAGCGTACTGCCGCAGCCGATTTCGTTTTTTTCCACCACGGCGGCTCTTATGCCCTGCTCGCATAGAAGATACGCGCATAAAGCTCCGCTAATTCCGCCTCCGATAATGAGACAGTCGCAAGAAATATCCCGGTCCAGCGCCGGATACCGTGGGATCTCGCTCCTCGCGGCGTTCCAGCTAAACTTGCCTGTATGCAGCCGCATCGCAGCTTCCTCCTCTTGATTCGTCATATCCCATATTCACCAAGTTGCCACCTTAATAACCATCTCCATCCTTATAAAAATTAAGAACAAGGACATAATATGGCCGAAAAAGAAAGTACTTTACGGTCAGGAGGAAATAGGATGAATTATGGACAACAAATGCAGCCGCTGAGCGGAAAAGAGCTCAGTTACATCTCGGATTCGATTACCAATGAGGACATGCTGATCAAAATGTGCGCGGCCGCGGCGGCCGTAAGCAGCAATCCTCAGCTCGGCCAAGCGATCACGGAGCATATGAGGGTCCATGAACAGCATATGCACGTACTGATCGACGCGTTGAAGCAGCATCAACCATTGGCGCCGTCGCAAGCCCAATAAGCTGTTAATGTCTAAATCAATCATTTGGAGGGTCTATCCGTGAATACAATGACAACGAGTATGGAACAATTGCCGCAGGACGATCTGCTGAAAATCATTCTTGCGGACTTACGGCGTACCGTTAGGGAATATACGACCGCAACGACGGAATCTTCCTGTCCCATGATCCGGAATACGTTCGCCGATCTGACGGACAGCACGCTCCGCCTTCAGGGAGATCTGTACAAGCTGTTGGAACAACACCAGGTATATACCGCTCCGGCCAAAGCTACCCGGCAGGAGGTCGACAAAAAACTGCAGGAAGCGGAGAAAGCGCACCAAAAGATCCACCAGTTCGTACAACAACGCACGGGCCAATCCGGCGCCTATCAACATCCGGCTAATGTAGCCCCGCATCCATCCAATGTAGGCAACTTTCCGTCCAACGCATCGGACAACCCTTATTACATTTGAGGCAAACTTCCCCGGGATGCCGCCTGAACGGCCCGACGTTCGCTTTATGGAAATCTTCCATGGAGCGGACGTTTTTCTTTGCAGGAGCCCTAAATTCATGTAATATAAGTATTAAATTTAGAAACAGCCTTTGGAGGATGAAGCATGAAACAATTGAGCGAACTGAAGCTGAAAGTGCTGGATCTCCTGAAAGAGGATGCCCGCCGGGATCCGAAGTTGCTGGCAACCCTTCTGGGGGTTACGGCGGAGGAAGTTACGGCGGCGATTGCGGAACTGGAAGAGGATCACGTTATCGTAAAATATGCAACCGTGATCAATTCGAGCAAGCTGGACGACGAGAAAGTGACCGCGCTGATCGAAGTACAAATCACGCCCGAGCGCGGGAGAGGGTTCGAGGCGATCGCGGAGCGGATTTACCTGTTCCCGCAGGTGATGTCGGTATACCTCATGTCCGGAGCATACGATTTGTTGGTTGAGGTGGAAGGACGCAACTTAAAGGAAGTGGCCAGTTTCGTTTCCGACAAGCTGTCTACATTGGAGTCCGTACTTTCGACGAAAACGCACTTTATCCTTAAAAAATATAAGCAGGACGGCATCATTTTCGAAGATCCCGAAGAGGACCGCCGCCTGATGATTTCTCCGTAAAGGAAGTATTCAAATGAGCGTACAATCACAAGAACAAGAAGAACACACTGGAAAATCGATGAATTCTTATCTGGCACCCCGTGTCAGAGACATTAAACCGTCCGGCATTCGCCGTTTTTTTGATCTGGCCAGCGGCAACAAGGATATCATTACTCTGGGGGTCGGCGAACCGGATTTTATTACGCCTTGGCATGTCCGCGAAGCATGCGTCTATTCCCTGGAACGCGGCTACACAAGCTACACGAGCAATGCGGGAACGCCGGAGCTCCGCGAGGCGATTGCCGAATATTTGTATAACAGTTATGAGGTCAAGTATGACCCTAAAGATGAAATTCTGGTAACGGTGGGCGCGAGCGAAGCCATCGACCTGGCTTTGCGGGCGTTGATCGTACCCGGAGATGAAATTCTGGTTCCTGCGCCGTGCTATATCTCTTATTCGCCGATTACCGAGGTGGGCGGCGGCGTCACGGTTGAAATCGAAACGTACGCCAAGGACAACTTTAAGCTGAAGCCCGAGGCGCTCAAAGCGAAAATTACGCCGAAATCGAAGGTGCTGATTTTAAATTTCCCGAGCAATCCGACCGGCGGCATCATGAGTTATGAGGATTGGCTGCCGATTGCCAAAATCGTGGAGGAACATGATCTGATCGTCATTTCCGACGAAATTTACGCGGAACTGACCTACGGAGAGAAGCATGTCAGCTTCGCTTCGATGCCGGGCATGAAGGACCGGACGATTCTCGTTAACGGTTTTTCCAAAGCGTTCGCGATGACCGGCTGGAGAATGGGGTATGCTTGCGGGCATCCGGATCTGATTTACGCGATGTTAAAAATCCATCAATACACCGTCATGTGCGCTCCGGTCATGGGACAGGTGGCTGCGCTTGAAGCGTTGAAAAATGGACTTCACGAGAAAGATCAGATGATCGATTCCTACAATCAGCGCAGAAGATTAATCGTACAAGGCCTCAGGGATATCGGTTTGACCTGCCATGAGCCTCAAGGCGCGTTTTACGCGTTTCCGAGCATCCAATCGACGGGACTCACTTCGGATGATTTTGCCACCCGGCTTTTGATAGAAGCCAAAGTGGCCGCGGTTCCCGGCAATGTATTCGGAGCGGGCGGAGAAGGATTCCTCCGTTGTTCCTATGCGACATCCGTAAGCCAGATCAGTGAAGCTTTGGACCGGATGGGACAATTTATCCATAAGTTAAAACAAGGATGAGTCAAACATCGCACCTATCCAGGGAAATGGAGCTAATTAACATTTCTTTCAGATATTAATTGATCACTGTCCAATTGACATGGTATAATTTGATTTCGGAAGAGGGTTTAATTTCTCAGGGAGGGATTACTTTTGGGTTGTGGTGAGACCAATTTGCCTTACGAAATGTCCGAAATCGTGATCGCAGGAGGCAATGAATCGAAGCAGTGGGATGACGAAGCGACTCGCAGGACTTCACCACAAGCAGTTTCCTTGGAGGATGAGATCCTTATGCTGCGCAGTAAAATGGAGAAATTGTTCCAGCAGGAAAACTCATTTACTTCGGACGTCGTCATTGAAATCAGCAGCCTGCTGGATTTGAAAATTAATGAGTTTATGAAGAGCAACCGGAATAAGAACAAAAGAGTATAATCCATATAAGTCGAACGAAGGAGTCTGACTCAATAGTTCAACTTGTACATCATGCCGTAAAGTGGAAGAAGATCCTTAGGGGTCTTCTTTTTCCTTGTTCCGGTACTTGTCCGCAGGACCGCCACATGGGGTGGCGGATATGGTATATTGGAGAATAGGAATAGGAGGTCGGAGGATATGAAAATTTATACGCGGACCGGAGACCAAGGACAAACCTCGGTGATCGGCGGCAGAGTATATAAAGATGATGAAAGAGTCGAAGCTTACGGGACGATCGACGAGTTGAACAGTTTTGTGGGCATGGCGGAAAGCTATGCCGACGCCGGTTTGTTTGACGATTTAAAGGCGGAATTGCAGCAAATCCAGCATGAGTTGTTTGACTGCGGTTCGGACCTCGCTTATGTCCGCACGGATGAAAGCCGGTTCAAGGTCGGCCCGGAAATGGCGGAACGTCTGGAGTCCTGGATCGACCGGTATGAAACGGAGAATCCGCCGCTCGAAAAGTTCATTCTGCCGGGAGGAACTTTGCTCGCCTCCGCGCTGCATGTTTGCCGTACGGTTTGCCGCCGCGCCGAGCGGAGAGCGGTGACGCTGAGCAAGCAAGCGGAAGTGAATTCGGATGCGGTGAAATATTTGAACCGTCTTTCCGACTATTTCTTCGCGGCGGCCCGGATGGCCAACGCGCGTCTGCAAACCGCCGACGTCGAATATGCAAGAAGTGCGAAGGTGTTCGGCAAAAAATCATGACGGCTTACTATGAACCTATAACTTATGAAGTGACGGAGCGGGAGGACGGGTGGATTTTGAAAACCGTGCTGCAACGAAGGCTCGGGGTATCCCGCAAACTGCTCTCCCGCATTAAATTGACGGAACGCGGCGTGATGCTGAACGGAGAGCGGGTATTCATCAGCGTCCCGGTTAAGACGGGAGACCTGGTTTCCATCTCGTTGGAACAGGAAATTTCGGAGGATATTTTACCTCAGCCGATTCCGTTCGACATCGTCTACGAGGACGCTGCGCTGCTGATCGTCAACAAGGCACCCGGAATTATCGTACATCCGACCCACGGTCATTACACGGACACGCTGGCGAACGGCGTCGTCCACTATTGGCGCGAAAAAGGCGAGCAAGTCCGGTTCCGGCCGGTTCACCGGCTGGATCAGGAAACGAGCGGCCTGGTCGCCATCGCGAAAAACGCATATATTCACCAGCATATATCCGAGCAGTTAATCGCAGGGACGGTAACGAAGAAATATGTCGCCATGGTACATGGCTGTCCCGTTCCGGCGGAAGGTTCCGTGGACGGCCCGATCGACCGCGATCCGCTGGAGCCCCATCGGCGCATCGTTACCGAAACCGGCTACCCTGCGTTGACCCATTACAAGGTCAGCGCGTGTTTCGGTTCCGCGGCATTGGTGGAACTTCGATTGGAGACGGGGAGGACGCACCAAATCCGCGTTCATATGACCTCCATCGGCCATCCGTTGATCGGGGACAAGCTGTACACATGGAACGATGCCCCCGGACATGCGGGGATGGAAAAACCGGCGGCCGCGGAAGAGCTTGACCGTGGAATCGGGCGGCAGGCGCTGCACGCCGGGGAGCTTGGCTTCCGGCATCCTCTCAGCGGCGAAGAAATGACGTTCAAAGCGCCGCTTCCGCCAGATATGGAGGAGCTGCGCCGGCGGCTGACATCCGAAGACTAACATCCAGACAAGGAGAAAGATACAATGAGCGATCTTAAAGTATATCATTATCCTCCGTGCGGGACATGCCGAAAGGCGGTCAAATGGTTGGAAGCACGGGGACACCGGTTGGATTTGCACAATATTAAAGAAACTCCGCCGAATCCGGCCGAACTTTCCGAAATGATCGAGCTGAGCGGTCTGGACTTGAAGAAGTTTTTTAATACGAGCGGGGAAGTTTACAAGGAATTGGGCCTTAAAGATAAATTGCCGGGGATGGACCGCAAAGAACAAATCGAGTTGCTCGCTTCAAACGGTATGCTGATCAAGCGGCCTCTGGTTACGGACGGAAAGACCGTTACGGTCGGCTTTAAGGAAGAAACCTATGAAGAAGCATGGGGCACCGGAAAATAAGGAGGTAACGATGACGAACAAGCAGAATGACCGGGAAAGCATTTTACTGGTTGACGGGATGGCGCTTATGTTCCGCGCCTATTACGCTTCCGCCGTAACCGGCTATATCCGCCGGACGAAAGCGGGGTTGCCGACCAATGCGGTGTATGGATTCATGCGATATTTCTGGGACGCCGTTCAGAAGTTTAGCCCTACTCATATCGCCTGCTGCTGGGATTTGGGGAGCAAAACGTTCCGGACCGAACAGTTTGCGGCATATAAAGGAAACCGTTCCGAGGCTCCGGTGGACCTGGTCCCCCAATTTTCCGTTATTCGGGACGTCATGGACAGCCTCGGCATTCCCAATATCAGCAGTCCGGGGTATGAAGCGGACGACTGTATCGGAACGCTGTCCCGCAAGTTCGGGAATGAAATGGACGTTTTCGTTTTGACGGGGGACCATGATATGCTCCAACTGGTCGATGAACGGACAAGCGTCATTATCATGAAAAAGGGGCATGGCAATTACGTCGTTTATACGCCCGAGAGCTTGATGGAAGAGAAGCAGCTTGTTCCCCGGCAGATTATCGATCTCAAGGCGCTGATGGGCGACACGAGCGACAACTACCCTGGAGTGCGCGGCATCGGGGAGAAAACGGCGCTGAAGCTCGTTCAGGAATACGGGTCCGTTGAAGGGATTTTGGACAACCTTTCCGCCCTGACCAAGTCGGTCCGGACCAAGATCGAAAACGACCTCGACATGCTGCATTTATCGAGACAGCTGGCGGAGATCCGCTGCGATGTCGAACTCGTCTGCCATGCGGATGCCTGCCGTTTCGAATTGAACCAGGCTGCGGTGGCGTCCAAATTCGAGGAATTGGAAATGTCCAGCATGACCGCCTGGATGGGATTGGCGGCGACGCCTTAAAGGCAGCACGTTTTAAAAAAAGCAGCAAGCCTTCTTGATTGAAGAGGTTTGCTGCTTTTTTGCGTGGATTTTTACTTGGATGCCGGGCGCGAGTTCGGTTCGCTTTCTTGTTCCGTATCGTACAGAACCTGGCCGGTTAACGATAAATCATATCCTTTAATCTGGCCGAGTTCGCCCCGGAATTCCTCAGACCGCAACGTTTGGAGCAAAAGAGGGATCAGGGGAGCGGTTTTTTCCGTTTTTAAGATGACCAGGTCGTATCTTTCCCGGATCAACGGGATGAACTCCACGGTGTTGATGAGGGAAACGGCATTTTCGATGCCTACTCCGACATCGGCTTCCCCGGTGGCGACTTTTCCGGCGACGGCAAGATGGCTGGTCTCGATATGCTCGTACCCGTCGATTTGCTGACGGGAAATACGGTGCATCCGCAGCTGCTCGTCAAGCAGAACCCTGGCGCCCGAGCCGATTTCCCGGTTGATCAATTTAATCCCCGGGATGGCCAAATCGGCCCATGTATGGAGTTGCTTCGGGTTTCCCCGCCGCACATAAAGTCCGGCCTGGCGCTGCAGCATATTGACGACAATGTAGGAATGGCCCGTCAAAATCTTATTAATATAAGGAATATTATATTCACCGCTGTTTCCTTCAAGCAGATGCGTGCTGACGATGTCGGTTTCTCCCCGGTACATGGCGATCAGGCTGTCCAGGCTTCCGTTATGGGACCTTAGAGGACGAAAGCCCGGATAAGCCCGCTCGAGATGCTTGGCCAGCAAATCCAAGCTTAGATCCTGTCCGGTAATGACCAGGTTTTCGGGCAAGCGGGCCGGAGCGGACGATCCGGATTCGTTTCTCATACCGTCAAGACGACTCGGGATTTCCGCGGATATACCCGTATTGGATTGCCTTGAAATCCGGGCGGCACCGCTTTTGGCCTGCTGCTTGTAGTTTTCGAGATCGTCCGCATCCACCCTCATCTGTTTGCCGACCCGATAGGCGGGGAGTTCCCCTTTCTTGATGAGATCGTACACCGTTAATTTGGACACTTTCAGAAGCTTGGCGACTTCCTCGGTGGTATAGGAAACTTCGTTCATATCCGTCCTCCGTTGACGATTTTATGTCTAATTATAACTAGTTATATTCAGATATATCTAATTATATTATAATGGCAAAGTAGTTGTTCATGACATACTCGAAAGGAATGGATTTTTCATGTTCCCCAAAGTTAAGTTTTCAAACTGGCTAATCCCCGCGTTACTGGTCTTGGCTCTCGTTGTGTCCGGTTGCGGCAATTCCGGTAATTCGGCTGTCAGCGGGAATAACCAGACCGCACCGCAAGACAACCAGAGCTTGAAGCAGGGCAATCCGGTTACGCTGACCATTTCGGCGGCCGCGAGCCTTAAAGAAAGCATGGAAGAGATCGCATCTTTATATGAAAAAGAACATGAAAATATCAAGCTTACGATGAATTTCGGCGCATCCGGTTCGCTGCAAAAGCAAATCGAACAAGGCGCTCCGGCCGACTTGTTTGTTTCGGCAGGGCAAAAACAAATGAATGCCTTGATCGAAGGAAAATATGTTACGGAAGACAGCAAGATCGATTTGCTGCGCAACCAGCTTGTGTTGGTCGTTCCGTCCGATGCCGATGCTGTGCCCGGATCGCTTGACGACCTGAGCCAATCCGGTTTCGATAAAATTGCGCTCGGCGAACCCGAGGTGGTTCCCGCCGGCTCCTACACGAAAGAATCTTTGGAACATGAACAATTATGGGAACCGCTCCAACCGAAGATGGTATTTGCGAAGGACGTAACCCAAGTATTGACTTACGTGGAATCCGGAAATGCGGATGCCGGGTTTGTTTACGAGAGCGATGCCAAGCTGTCCTCCAAAGTAAAAACGGCGTTCGTCATCGATGAAGCGAGCCATGCTCCCATCGTATATCCCGCAGGAATCATTGCCGCGACCAAATATTCCGACGATGCAAAGGAGTTTCTTGCATTTTTGCAAACTCCGGCCGCGCGCGAAATATTTTTGAAAAACGGCTTCACCGCCAGCGAGTAGCCATGGAAAGAAGCGATTTTTGGTCGCCGGTCATCCTGTCTTTAAAAATTTCGCTGCTGGCGGGCATCATCGCTTTCCTGATCGCGGGCTATGTCGCCTGGTTGATGTCCAAAGCCAAATTCCGGGGCAAAGTCGTCCTTGAAACGATATTTATGCTCCCCATGGTTTTGCCGCCTACGGTCGTCGGCTTCTTATTATTGATGATGTTTGGCCGGCGCAGTCCGATCGGCAGGTTTTTTGAGTTTCTTGCCGGAATGCCGATCGTGTTCAGCTGGGGGGCAGCCGTGCTTGCGGCGGCAGTCGTCGCCTTTCCGCTGGGGTACCAATCGGCAAAGGCCGGATTTTTGTCCACGGACAAGGATTTGCTGTCCGCAGCCCGGTCGATGGGCGCATCCGAACTGCAGGTTTTGCGTTATATCGCCGTTCCCCTGGCTAGGCGCTCCCTTATGACCGCTTTTATCCTGTCATTTACGAGAGCGCTTGGCGAGTTCGGTGCCACACTCATGATTGCCGGTAATATTCCGGGGCGGACGCAGACGCTGCCGACAGCGATTTATATGGCCGTGGAATCCGGCGAGACCGGATCCGCCTGGGCGTGGGCAGGCTTGATGATTTTGATCTCTTTTGTTCTGTTGGCCATAAGCGGCCCCCGGGCTGAAAGGGAAGAATGAATGATTCCGGTGTTCCTGGTTTGCGATATGCCGCACCGTTACGGAAAAGTGGGGACCGAGCGGACGCGTACGAACTCGTGCGTGTCCGTTTTGAATGCTGCGAATCCCCCTGGACTGCTCAAACAGAACAAACCCGCTTCGAAACATGCGTATTCCACATCCCAGTAAGGCGCTTCAAACCGTACACCCCCCGCGCGGACAGCTAACGGAACACACAGCCGCTCTTGCGCCTTTTTTCGTCTTTTTTCAAGTCTAACGGAACCAGAAGCTCTTATTTGACGAATTTCGATGAAATCCCTGTGCTATTAAAGCAAATAAAGGCTCCCAGTTCCGTTAGATTTGGTGGAACGTGATTTTTCGTGCTCATAGCGTCTTCCAGTTCCGTTAGGTTTTTTGGACAAAATCAGCTAGTCCGTAAAATAGGCATCGCCGACGACCTGGTACAGGAAAGTGCGGAGCTCGTTGCCTTCCTCTTCAGACAGTCCGTAAACATGCTCGAGATATCCTTCTTCCTCCAAGTCGTCGGTACCCAAAATAGCGGTTTTTCCGTTTTGGAGATCGGTGACGAGCTTTTTCCCGTAGAAACGGTTGGTCGTGGTTACGGCAAGATCGAATCGTTTGAGACTATGTCCGATAAACGTGACGAATCGGGTTGAAGTGCTTTCCGTGCTGTCGGATAGAAAATCAAGGTCCTTGTTTTGTTCGCTCATCATGAAGCCCTCCCAAAATGCTAAGTGTCTTCTGTCATTATAACGGAAAAATGATGCGTCTGGAACGAGACCCGATTGACAGCGTCGGAAAAAAATGGTATGATTAGGAATAACAGTATACGAATAGGGGAAGCACCTCTCTTGATGAATTCAGGAGGGGTGCTTTTTTTGTCGTTGCTGACAGTGTAGAAGGAGGTTAGAGAATGCGAATCGTATTTTTGAACAGCCTGGAAAAGAAAGAAGAAGGTGCAATAACCGGAGGTGCCCGCGTCTGGATCGGCGAAGAGGACGGCGTCTGGCGGATGGGTTGGAACGAATTGAGCGGGGCAGAGGAACAGGAGACCATTTGGTACGAAGGCGGGTCATGGTCGGAAATGCTGCATGTGTACCGCCACCGATTGGTCGTCAAGCTTGGCGAAGGCTATCGTCCGGTGATCGAAGGGATATGGGATGAGAGGGAGGAGTTTCACGGACGGGGGATGGCCGCGCAGAAGCTGTATTGCTATAGCGAATTGCATGAGAATGAAGGACTTTACAACGAGCTTTGCGCTTGGCGGCGGAAACGGGCGGCAACCGATCGCAAACCGCCTTACTTGATTGCCAATAACCGGCTGCTGCGGCTCATCAGCGTGTTCCGGCCTGTGACGACCGAAGAACTGCTTCAGCTCCCGGGGGTCGGGGAAGCGAAGGCGGCGGAATACGGGGCGGATTTGCTGGAAATGACCCAACCGCACGCGGTTGACCGGCCCGGCGGTTTTCCGCTCGACTGGGTAGGGGATGTCATCGATGCGGAGGAGCTCCGTTCCTGGTTTTATAAACAAAAGGAAGTCAAGTTCAGAATGGAAATGGAGAAATTCAGCGCCCGCCGGATGACGCTGGAAGCGCTGGCCCAGGGAGCGAACCTGGACGGCATCTGTACGCGGACCGGTCTGGACCGCAGAGAAGCCGTTGAATTGCTCGAGCAGCTTGAAAAGGACGGTTATACGACCGAAGCGCTGATTCAAACCGAGCTTCAAGCGATGCCGGTTCAGCAGCAAACCTCGGTATGGCAAGCGTTTGACGAATTGGGCGACAGCTTGCTGAAGCCGGTGCTGCAGCGCGTTTTCGACCAGGAAGCGATCGAAGAAGGAGGTCTTGACCAGCTATATGAACGTTTGCGTTTGCTGCGCATCTCTTACAGACGCCATAAGGAAAACGCGCCGAAAGCGGTATAGAAAGACTTTTGAGCACGGACTTTAAGTCGAACTAGAAACGAAAAATATAAGAAAAAAAACGCTGGTCTCCCTTGAATCGCGGTGCGGATTCGAAAGAAGAGCCAGCGTTTTATTTTGCAACACGTTCTAAATCCAGTCCCGCTTCCGGAACAAATAGTACATACCTGCACCGAGTGCGATCATAACGCCGAGTACGACATAATAGCTGTATTTCCAATGCAGCTCCGGCATATGGTCAAAGTTCATCCCATAAATGCCGGTTATCAGGGTCAGCGGGATAAAAATCGTCGTAATCGCCGTAAACACGCGCATGATTTCATTGGCACGGTTGGCGATGGACGCTTGATACGCTTCTCGCAAGTTTCCGACCAATTCGCGGAAGGTATCGAAGTTTTCGGATATTTTTACCGCATTCTCATAGATGTCGCTGAAGTACTTCTGCAGTTGATCGTCGATCAGGCGCAGATCCTTTTTGTTTAAAATATTGATGACTTCTCTTTGTGGGCCGAGCACTTTTTTGAGCCACAAAATTTCGCTTCGCAGCCCGATAATCTCATTCAGATGCGATCGTTTGGTATGAATGAGTATATCTTCTTCCAGCTTCTCGATTTTCGCCTCGATCCGGTCGCCGACGGTAAAATAATTGTCCACCACCAGGTCGATAAGATAGTAAAGGAACCGGTCCGGTTCACTGACTTCCTGCTCCCAGAGGATCGGTTTAACGGCGCGAAGCTCGTTGATTTTTTGCTTGGTCACTGTAATGATATAATGCCGTCCCAAAAAAACGTTCAGCGCGCGAAGAAAGATTTCTTCGTCGTCATAACGGATGCTGTTGACTACGATAAAATAATGATTGTCATATGTTTCGATTTTAGGACGCTGTTCATCCTCGGAAAGACAGTCCTCCACCGCAAGATCATGCAGCGAGAACAGCGGCTGCAGCAGCTCGAGATCCTCGACACCGGCGTCGATCC
This sequence comes from Paenibacillus salivarius, assembly GCF_051307165.1. NCBI lineage: Bacteria > Bacillati > Bacillota > Bacilli > Caryophanales > Paenibacillaceae > Paenibacillus > Paenibacillus salivarius. The sequence goes on along the minus strand of NZ_CP195592.1, from coordinate 3,997,586 downwards.
AATAAAAACCTTGCTCGGGTGCTGTTGTTGTCGTTTCAACGTCTTCCACCGGCGAAAAAACACCGGAGACGACATGACGGATTTTCATACGGTTCACTCCCCTTTCCGGCCGGTTAAAGCCGGTTATGCTTCATTGCCTTCACGGCACGGGAAAGGGATCAGAGGCGAAAGACGCCGAATAAGGCGTTTTATTCAAACACCGGGAAAAGAAAGCGTCCCTGCTTATGTCCGCCCGGACGCCTGCTGATCGGTTTCCTATGCTGTTCTTGTTTCTGGTTGATGCTCTGCGGACTCGGGTCGCCTTCCATTCTCGGATCACCTCTTTTTAGACAAATTTCTTCATTAAACACTTGTCTAGTATAACGCCGGGGCACAAAATGTTTCAACCAAAAATCATGTGGACGAACTTCTGACGTATGGCTTGTTAAAACGGTGATTTCATGTATAATGGAAATCAGCAACTTAAATTTGAATCATCACAACCGCATATCGAGACGATTTTCTTATCAAGAGTAGGTGGAGGGACTAGCCCGATGATACCCGGCAACCGGCGATACTTCGCACGGTGCTAATTCTTGCAGAGCCGTAAAGTTAAGCGACACGGCTTCTGAGAGATGAGAGAGGCGCATTCAGGAATAAATGATGACCTTTCTCTTTAGAGTAAGGTCTTTTTTTCATACTACCAGACGTTGAAGGAGTGATGATGATGCCGATTAAAGTACCGGATCATTTGCCGGCGATAGAAGTATTGTCAAGCGAAAACATTTTCGTCATGGACGAAAGCAGAGCCTATCATCAGGACATCCGCCCATTGCGGATTGCCATTCTTAACTTGATGCCGACCAAGGAGACGACCGAAACCCAAATCTTGCGCCTGCTCGGGAACACTCCGCTTCAGGTTGAAATCGTACTGCTCCATCCAAGATCCCATAAGTCGAAAAACACCTCGGCTGAACATCTTGAAATGTTCTACAAAACCTTCGACGAAATCAAAGGACGCCGGTTTGATGGGATGATCGTAACGGGAGCCCCGGTCGAGCAGCTTGATTTCGAAGAGGTCAATTACTGGGAAGAGCTCAAAGAAATTTTCGAATGGAGCAAAACCCATGTCACCTCAACCATGCACATCTGTTGGGCTTCTCAAGCGGGACTTTACTATCATTACGGGGTTCGCAAGGTTCCTCTTGAGAAAAAATGCTTCGGCGTATTTTGGCATAAGGTCAACAGTCCGCATGTCAAGCTGCTTCGCGGGTTCGATGAAGCTTTCCAAGTGCCGCATTCGCGACATACGGATGTCGTCAGGGAAGATATAGAGCGGGTACCGGAGCTTGAAATTTTGGCGGAATCCGACGAAGCGGGCATTTATCTCGTCGCTTCCCGGGACGGCAAGCAAATCTTCGTGAGCGGACACTCCGAGTACGATCCGTGCTCCCTGAAATGGGAATACGACCGGGACGTCGCCAAAGGGCTTGAAATCGAAATCCCATTGCATTACTACCCGAATGATGATCCGTCGAAAACGCCGGTGTCGACATGGAGAGCCCATGCCAATTTATTATTCTCCAATTGGCTGAACTACTATGTGTATCAGGAAACCCCGTTTGACATCGATCAAATGGCCGAATTTATATACGAGATTTAGATTGGAGGATATTAATCATGGCAGAAAACAAATGGCATATGGAAAGTAGACTAGCGCAAATCGGATCCGTGGAGGAACCGGTCACCGGTGCGGTAAACTATCCGATTTATCAGGCGACGGCGTTTCGCCATCCGAGACTCGGGCAAAGTACGGGGTTTGACTACGCCCGCACGAAGAGCCCGACCCGGACAGTGCTTGAAGAAGCGTCCGCAAAGCTGGAAAGCGGCGATGCAGGCTTTGCGTGTAGTTCCGGGATGGCCGCGCTGCAAACGGTATTCAGCCTGTTTTCCCAAGGCGATCATCTGATCGTTTCGCTTGATTTATACGGGGGAACCTACCGGCTGCTTGAACGGATATTATCCCGTTTCGGCATCAGTGCATCCTACGTGGACACGAACGACCTGGACGCCCTGGAATCGGTCCTCAAGCCGAATACGAAGGCGGTATTCATCGAAACGCCGACCAACCCGCTGATGATGATTACGGATCTTGAAGCGGTAAGCTGTTGGGCGAAGCGCCATCAGCTGTTGACCGTTGTCGACAATACGCTGCTTACGCCTTATTTTCAACGGCCGCTTGAGCTTGGGGCGGACATTGTCGTACATAGCGCGACAAAGTATTTAGGCGGACATAACGATGTGCTTGCCGGCTTGATCGTGACGAAAGGCGAGGAATTATCCAAGGAAATAGCCTTTCTGCACAATTCGATCGGCGCGGTGCTCAGCCCTTCCGACTCCTATCAGCTTATGCGCGGGATGAAGACTCTGGCACTTCGCATGGAGCGCCATGAGAGCAATGCGCTGGCCGTGGCGGAGTATTTGCTGAAGCATCCGCAAATTGCTGAAGTATACCACCCGGGGCTCTCGGATCATCCGGGTCATGAGATTCAGAAGAAGCAAGCCAGCGGGAATACGGGGATTTTTGCATTTAAGGTGACGGATGCCCGTTATGTCGAGCCCGTGCTTCGCAACCTGGAACTGATCGCTTTTGCGGAAAGCCTTGGCGGCGTGGAGTCGCTCATGACCTATCCGGCGGTGCAAACCCATGCCGACATTCCGGTGGAAATCCGGGAAGCGGTTGGCGTGGACGACCGGTTGCTCCGGTTTTCGGTCGGTATCGAACACCCCGACGATTTGATTCGGGATTTGGGGCAGGCGCTCGAGGCTGCGCGGCTTGAAGTTGAAGGAGGACAAAACGAATGAGCGATCAAGGGGAGAAGAAACCGAAGTTTGAAACGAAGCTGATCCATTTCGGAGCGGAAGTGGATGAAGCGACAGGGGCTTCCAGCGTCCCGATTTACCAGGCATCGACTTTTCATCATCACGATATTTTCAATCCGCCGGTGTATGATTACAGCCGTTCCGGAAATCCGACCCGGCAAGCCCTTGAGGATTATATCGCGGTTTTGGAGGGCGGAGAGCGGGGATTTGCGTTTGCCAGCGGCATGGCGGCGATCTCCACGACCTTCATGCTTTTTTCCGCGGGCGATCATCTGATCGTGACCGAGGACGTATATGGGGGAACCTATCGGCTGCTGACGAATATTTTAAGCCGGTTGAACATCGAGGCTACGTTTGTCGACATGACGGATTTCGAAGCGGTTAAAAGTGCCCTTAAGCCGAACACGAAAGCCGTGTACATGGAAACGCCGTCCAATCCGACTTTGAAAATTACCGATATCGCCTTGATCGCCGGATGGGCTCGTGAAAATAACTTGCTCAGCATCGTGGACAATACGTTTATGACGCCATACTATCAGCGGCCGATTGAACTTGGCGTCGATATCGTCCTGCACAGCGCCACCAAGTTTCTTTGCGGGCATAGCGACGTGCTGGCGGGTCTCGCGGTCGCCCGGAACAAAACGCTTGCCGATCAATTGAAATATGTGCAAAACGGGCTGGGGACGGTGCTCGGAGCCCAGGATTCCTGGCTCTTGATGCGGGGGATGAAGACGCTTGGAGCCCGGATGGCGCAGAGCGAAATCAGCGCTCGCAAGCTTGCCGATTGGCTTAGCCGCCGCGAAGATATTGCAGCCGTCTTTTATCCCGGCCTTCCGGAACATCCGGGGCGCGAAATCCATGAACGCCAGTCCCCCGGCGGATACGGGGCGGTCGTTTCGTTCGACGTCGGTTCGGGCGAACGCGCCAAGCAGGTGCTGAGCAAAGTGAAGCTTCCGCTTGTCGCCGTCAGTCTCGGCGCGGTCGAGAGCATTCTTTCGTATCCGGCCATGATGTCTCATGCATCCATGCCGCAGGAGGTCCGTCACGAGCGCGGGATTACCGACGGCTTGCTGCGCTTCTCCGTCGGCCTTGAAGATGTGGACGATCTGATTGCCGACCTGGAGCAGGCGTTTGCGGGGCTGTAATACATCAAACATAAATGTTTTGGCGAGCCAGGAGATTTAACTCTCCTGGCTCTTTTTGTTAACAGGTTTGCCTGTTAACGGAAGCTATGGCCGCTAATTCTCTGGGAAGGATCTTTTCGTTAGGCTTAACGGAACGAGAAACTTTTATTGAACGGTATTCAAGATGAAAACCGGCGTATAATCACAAATAGGGTCCTCCCGTTCCGTTAGATTTTAAGAATCGCCCGTTTTCGTTCGATTAAAGGTGCTTAGTTCCGTTAGCTTGCGTTGGCGGGAGAAAACGCGCGTCGGTCTGCCGGTTAGGGGTTATTTTCTGCAGGCGATTGTGATAGGATGATCTTATTGAACTTTTTGGAAGTTAATTCTTTTATAATCTTATTCCATGGGGTACGAGGAGGCAGCGAATATGACTGCAATAGACGCAATTTTGGAAAAGGCGCTGCAAGGGGGGCGTCTCGATCTTGAAGATACGATCGCTTTGTTTGAATCCGATGAGGTGGAAAAAATCGGCCATACGGCGAATATTTTGATGGAACGAAAGCATCCGGAACCGATTACGACGTTCGTCATCGGACGGAATGTCAACTATACGAATGTGTGCGATGTGTACTGCCGGTTTTGCGCGTTTTACCGCCGTCCCGGTTCGGAGGAAGGCTATGTGCTTCCCGACGAAGTAATTTTTCAAAAAATCCAGGAAACGATCGATGTCGGCGGTACCGAAATTTTGATGCAGGGCGGTACAAACCCGAATCTTCCGTTCAGCTACTATACAAACCTGCTGAAAGCCATCAAAGAGAGATTCCCGGATATTACGATGCACTCTTTTTCTCCGGCCGAGATTATGAAGATGGTGGAAGTATCGGACGGCCTGACTTTGGAGCAGGTGGTACGCGAAATTCATGCGGCCGGCCTGGACTCGCTTCCGGGCGGCGGCGCCGAAATCCTTGACGACCGCACGCGCCGGAAAATCAGCCGTGCAAAAGGCTCCTGGCGCGACTGGATGGATGTCATGCAGACGGCGCACCGGATCGGCATGAACACGACGGCAACCATGGTCATCGGATTCGGCGAATCGATGGAAGAGCGTGCCCTTCACCTGCTCCGCGTCCGCGAAGCTCAGGATGAATGCCTGCAGAACGGCTATCCGTCGGAAGGATTTCTCGCATTCATTCCATGGACGTTCCAGCCGGACAACACCAATTTGAAGGTGGAGCGCCAAACGCCGGAGTCTTATCTGAAAACGGTGGCGATCAGCCGGATCGTACTGGACAACATCAAGAACCTGCAATCGTCCTGGGTGACGATGGGACCGGAGGTCGGACGGTTGTCCCTGCAATACGGCTGCAACGATTTCGGCAGCACGATGATCGAGGAGAATGTCGTTTCGTCCGCCGGCGCCACGCATAAGGTGAATATCGAGTCGATCCTGTCCATTATTCGCTCGGCGGGAAAAACGCCTGCTCAGCGCAATACGAAATATGATATTTTGCGCGTTTTCCATGAGGATTCGAAAGTAGAACGCGACTTTATTATGCAAAACTAAGTTTATCCGGCGAAAAATTCTCCAGCCCGGATTGGCAAACCTGGCTATCTTTCCATGGCCCGCCTCCGTATATCCGTTTCCTTCGCACCATATACTTTTGGAAACGAAAGGGGTGGGCTTATGGATTTTTTTTCGCTTAGGATGAACCTGAAAGCCGAACACTCGGGACAGCAGTTCCTTGCTTATATTTACGGAGCCGGAAGCGATGTACATAGGGGAGCCGCCCGGACGGATCTTCGTTATTCACCGGACGGGAAGGTCATGATGCTGACGGTTTCAAGCACCGGGCAGACGAAGCGGAAAGAGCTCCTTGACCGTGCCGGATCAGAGCTTGCCGCGGGCATCGCCCGATATATCGTGGAGGTGCGGGAAGAGGAGATCGCCATGGAATTGGCGGGCAAGGAGTACCCTTTTTCATCCGATGAGGAAAAACAGGCCGTTGAAGAGTGCGTTTGCGGCTTGCTTTCCGGTACCGACAGGGACGTCCGATCGGCCCGGGAACGCAGAATGAAAGGGATTCAAGCCAAGCTTGCGCAATTTTTGCAGACCAATTCCTACCTGGATCTGGACGGATTTATCCGCTTCCGGCTGCAGGAATACCGAAACCAGCTTCGCGAAGAAATCGATACGGCCATGGAGGAATATTTGCTAGATCAGCAATACGAACAATTTATCCGCCTGCTGCAGTCCTTCGTGAAGTTTCAGGAACCGCTCACCCCGCTCGTACATCTGATGCATAAGGGGGAACAGGACTTCAGCGTCTTGAACGAACAGTTCACGAAAATAAACGCGACCGTTCCGGGCGGCGTGGTAGCCCAAATGGCGGACCAGGAAATGGAGCTGGAGGACAGGGTCGTCAGCACGCTGATTTCGTTATCCCCTTGCCGGATTTTGATTCATACCCGCCAACCCGAGTCGCTGATCATTTCCACGATCCGCCGGATATTCGGAGAACGGGTACAGCTTTGCCTTCACTGTCCTCACTGCCATCCGTTCCATATGGAACAGCGGCGCAAGGACCAAGGGATTTAAGGTTGCTTGACGGGCATTATCCGCCGCTATATAATACTCAAAGAACGAAAAGTTCTTTTGAAGCTTGTTTGAACATTCTTTAAAAGCGTCGACAAAGACACGAGCCAAAAAGTCACGAACGGTTCAGAGAGAGGGGACCCGGCTGAAATTCCCTCCGGTTTCGATTTTGGTTTACCCCTTTGTAGCTGTGGTTCCGAACCCGCTTGGACCAGGTTTATCCGGTCGGCGTCATTAGGGATCGCCGGTTCATTCCCGTTACAGAATGCCGAATTAAGGGCTGTTTGAGTACGAGTCAACGGCCGAATGAGGGTGGAACCACGGGTATATAACGCTCGTCCCTTTCCGGGACGGGCTTTTTTTATTGTCCGTTTCCGGGACAAAACCATCTTTGTTAGGGAGGAAAAGAAAATGGCGATGTTAAAAGTATCGCTGCCGGACGGCTCCGTCCGGGAGTATGCGGAAGGCAGCACTTTGGAAGATGTGGCTGCTTCCATCAGCAGCGGGCTGCGCAAAAATGCGGTGGCCGGCAAAATCAATGAAAAAGCGGTGGATTTGAATACCGTGCTGGAAGACGGTGCGAAGGTGGAAATCCTCACGCTGGATTCCAAAGAAGGTTTGGAAATCATGCGACACAGTACGGCGCATTTGATGGCCCAGGCGGTAAAACGCCTGTTCGGCGGCAAGGAAGTGAAGCTCGGAATCGGACCTGTGATTGAGGACGGTTTTTATTATGACATGGATCTCGAGCATCCGCTAAATCCGGAAGACCTGCAAAAAATCGAGAAGGAAATGGAGCGCATCGTAGGCGAAAACCTGCCGATTACCCGTCGCGAAGTGAGCCGGGAAGAAGCGGTGGCGATCTTTACCGAACTCGGAGATCCGTACAAATTGGAACTTATCCGCGATCTGCCGGAGGACAGCGTCATTTCGATTTACGATCAGGGCGAATTTTTCGATCTTTGCCGCGGACCTCACGTTCCTTCCACAGGAAAAATCAAAGTATTCAAGCTGCTCAGCGTAGCGGGCGCATACTGGCGCGGCAACAGCGACAATAAAATGCTGCAGCGCATTTACGGAACGGCGTTCGTGAAAAAGGCCGAGCTTGACGAACACCTTCATATGCTGGAGGAAGCAAAGAAACGCGATCACCGGAAGCTTGGCAAGGAACTCGGCATCTTCACCTTCAACAATCTGGTCGGCCAAGGATTGCCGATCTGGCTGCCGAAGGGTGCGACCCTACGCCGGACTTTGGAGCGTTATATTGTCGATATCGAAGAACGTCTCGGTTACCAGCATGTTTACACTCCGGTACTGGGGAATGTCGACTTGTACAAAACGTCCGGCCACTGGGAACATTATCAGGACGATATTTTCCCGAAAATGGCGATCGACACCGAAGAATTCATTCTTCGCCCGATGAACTGCCCACACCATATGATGGTGTACAAGAGCGACCTGAGAAGCTACCGGGATCTGCCGATCCGGATTGCCGAGCTCGGAATGCAGCACCGGTACGAAATGTCCGGCGCGTTGACAGGTTTGCATCGCGTACGCTCCATGACGCTCAATGACGCGCACATTTTCTGCCGTCTGGATCAAATCAAGGATGAGTTCAAACGCGTGCTTGATTTGATCGGCCGGGTATATAATGACTTCGGCATCAAAGAATACCGTTTCCGTTTGTCTTACCGGGATCCTCAGGATACCGAGAAATACTTCCAGGACGATAACATGTGGAATACCGCTCAACGCATGCTCCGCGAGGTCGTGGAGGAAGCGGGTCTGCCGTTCTTCGAAGCGGAAGGCGAAGCGGCATTCTATGGTCCGAAGCTTGACGTTCAGGTGAAAACCGCGCTGGGCAAGGAAGAAACGCTGTCGACCGTTCAAATCGACTTCCTGCTTCCTGAACGCTTCCAGCTGGAATATGTCGGCGAAGACGGAGCCAAGCACCGTCCGGTCGTGTTGCACCGCGGAATTTTGGGTACGATGGAACGCTTCTCGGCATTCCTGCTGGAGAACTTTGCCGGCAACCTGCCGCTGTGGCTGTCTCCGATTCAAGCCAAAATCATTCCGGTATCCAGCGCGTTTGACGATTATGCCCGATCGGTCGAAGAAAAGCTGCGTGACGGGGGCATCCGTGCGGAAAGCGATCTGCGCAACGAAAAGCTCGGTTACAAAATCCGGGAAGCCCAGCTCGAGAAAATTCCTTACATGTTCGTCGTGGGCGAAAACGAGCAATCCGCCGGCACGGTCTCGGTCCGCAAGCGCGGCGAAGGCGACCTCGGCGCGAAATCATTGGATGAGGTACTTATCCTCCTCCAAGACGAAATCCGCAACCACGTGATATAAGGTAGTCAAAAAGAAGGCTTTTGATCACGAAGAAACCCAAGAAGCATATGCGGCATCTAATCTTGAATTCAGACGGGCCTTCCGGTGCTCACGTAGGTTCTGCCTACGCTGCGCTCCTCAGACCCGTCTTCATCCAACCTTCTCGGTGCTGAAAAGCCGACTTTTTGACATTGATTTGAAGAGGAAGTCTAAAAAGGTTGATCATATTTATCAACCCGATTTTTGAATAACGAGGTATAAAACAAGGCGCATGTGGAAAACATTCCGAATAAGGGGGAGGTTTTCACATGCGCCAATTTGTTATGTGGCAAAGAACCGTCATCACATTATTCCTTTCGGTTCTTCTCATTCAAGGGATCGCCGCTGACAACATGATCTACGCAAAGCAAAATCAATATGCTTACAACGACTCGTATATGGTTTATGAAATGCGGGGGCTCCAGGAGCAAGTCCGGAGAAATGAATACAAGACGGTTCAGAACCCGCAAAACGGCAATCATCCGGCATCGGTCCGGAAAAGCCAGACGAAGCAGGATCAGCAGACAAGCACCAAAAAAGCGGTCAAAACGGTTAAGGTGATGGCTACCGGTTATACGGCCGGTTACGAGTCCACGGGCAAGCGCCCTAATCATCCCCAGTACGGCATTACGTATTCGGGAGTAAAGGTGCGGCGTGACAAGGATACGATTTCTACGATCGCGGCCGACTTGAAGGTGTTTCCGCTCGGTACCATTCTTTATATTCCGGGTTACGGGTACGGGGTCGTCGCTGACAAAGGTTCGGCGATCAAAGGCAACAAAATCGATCTTTATTTTAAAACGACAAAGCAGGTATTCAAGGAATGGGGCAAAAAAGAAGTCGAGGTCCAAGTCATTCGCAAGGGTGACGGCAAACTGACGGAAGCGATGCTTCAAAAGCTGGGAAAAGTGATGGAAGCCAGCAAGGAAATCCCGGAAAATGTCTGGGATCAAGCGATTTGACCGGATGAATAAAGCGAACTTCCGCTTGGCATATTAACTTACGAGGTCGATCAACGGCCGAATGAGAAGCGTCGTCTATGCGCTTTGTGCCAAGGGAGGTGAATTTCGTGCCGAATCAAAAGAATAAGGCTGCTTCTCCGGGTTACAAAACTCCGAACGAGAAATACAACGAGGAGTTTGCTGAAGAAAGCAAGGCGACCATTGCCCAAAAGGCAAAGGCTTCCCGTAATGCTGCGACTAACAACCAAAACTTCCAAAAATAATCGAAATAGCAAAGGCGCTTTCCCTAACGTGTTCAACACGGCGGGGGAGGCGTCTTTTGATTTCCCCGGCATCTCGGTCTCGAGACCGAGGACAGGTTCCATCCCGCGCCGCTGTTGCAAAACTCTCCGATAAGGTACACTTGGTTTATCAATAATCAGGAATGAACATTTGGAGGGAACTGCCATGAGGAACGGATTAGGGGGGCGAATCATTGGAGGGCTGGTGCTGATCGGCATCGGCGCCATATTTTTGTTGAACCAGTTGGGGATCATTGATGTAAGCCTTGGTTATTTGTTTGCGACCTATTGGCCCGTGTTTTTGATACTGGGCGGAATCAGCCAGTTGGCAAACGGCAACATCCGGGGGTCAGGATTGATTGGAAGCGTGGTCCTGTTTGCGATCGGGGGGTATTTTCTGGCGAGAAATCTGGATATGATCAGCCTTGCGCCAGGGGATTTCTTCAAATTCTTCTTCCCGCTCGCACTTATTATCATCGGATTGACGGTGTTGTTCAGACCGGGAAACGAGAAAAAAAAACCGAACGCTGATTTTCCGCCAGCCCCGCCGAGACCGCCGGTTCCGCCGCTTGGCGAAACCTATATTCCGGAAATGCAATCTCCGCTGGATTCGATGTTCGGCGAGCTTGAGAAGGATAAGGCGAAAGAACAGCCCAAATATGAGCATGAACATAAGCAGTCGTATCAAAGTTATGGGAAGACGAACTACGGAACATTTGAGATGGGCGGCAGCGGAGGAAAAAGGGACACCTTCAACAAATCCGGATTTATCGGCGACGTCCATTTGGGCCAGGATTATTTCGAATTGCATCCGACGAACATCTCCCATTTTATCGGAGATACCATCATCGATCTGACAAAGGCGCAAATTCCTTACGGGGAAACGAAAATCAATGTATCGGCGTTTATCGGCGACGTTAAAGTGTTTATTCCGGAAGATATGGATATCGGGATTACGGCGGAGTCCAGCGCGTTCATCGGCGATCTGAAGGTGCTCAAACAGAAGCAGGGCGGGTTTATGAGCAACGTACAGGCTCAGACCCCTTATTACAGCGAAGCCAGCAAACGGGTGAAACTGGTGGTCAGCGTGTTCATCGGCGACGTTAAAGTGAATATGGTAGGTTAAGCTTATGATGGTACAACGGATTTTGAAGAATACAAAATGGGAGCTTCTGTTGTTCTTTTTACTGACAGGAAGCCTTTCGGCGATCGCGCTTTATATCGGAAATCAAGTCGGGGTCATTGAAATCAATGACCCTAAGGTCTTGATCTACTATATAGCGGGGGTCGTCATTTTGACGCTTATCATCGGCTACGTAGCCGGAAGACGGATTCAGGGCCGGATCGATCCGATGCATCTGAACATGCTTCAGGTAGCGAAAGGGAATTTGTCCGTGCGCATGCCGGAAACGGTCGATCAGACCTTTGCCGGGGTATACAGGGAATTCAACAATATGACGGATGCGGTCGAGAAAAAAATGCAGCTGCTTCAGCAGTACGGCGAGCAGGACGTGATGGAAAAGGAGCAGGCGGCGGAAAAAGCCGTGCTGGAGGAACGCCGGCGGCTCGCCCGGGATTTGCACGATACGGTCAGCCAGCAGCTTTTTGCGATTCATATGGCGGCTTCATCCTTGCCCAAGGTGCTTGAAATCAATGAACAGCAGGCCCATGCCGTCATGGACCAGTTAATCCAGATGTCGAATATCGCCCAAAAACAAATGCGCGCTTTAATCGCCCAGCTTCGGCCGATGGAGCTGGTGGACAAGACGCTGGAGGAAGCGCTGGACCAATGGTTTCCCGATTATTGCAGGCAGAACGGGCTTAAAGGAATCAAGGATATGGATTTGAAAGGGGATATGTCGGAAGCCAAGGAGCATCAGTTATTCCTGATCATACAGGAAGCGATGGCCAATATCGTCAAGCATGCCGGGGCCAGCCTGGTGAGTCTATCGCTTCGGGAAGGGGCGCGGCAGGTGGTGCTCAGCATCAGCGACGACGGGCAAGGGTTCAGCAGCACGGTGCAGAAGCAAGGATCGTACGGCCTGACGACGATGAAGGAACGGGCGGAGAAGCTGGGCGGCCATGTTGAAATCATCAGCAAGCCGGGTGCGGGAACGACGATCCGGGTACATATTCCGAAATTTGAGGACGGTAAAAGGGGAGACCGGGAATGAGCGAAAAGATCAAGGTGATGATCGTGGACGACCACGATATGGTGCGGATGGGATTGAAAACGTACTTGATGCTGGATCCGGCATTCGAAGTGATCGCCGAGGCCGGAAACGGGCAGGAAGCGGTAAACCTGCTGGAACAAGGTATTCCGGGGGGAGGACCGGACATTATATTGATGGATTTGATGATGCCGGTGATGAACGGCGCGGAAGCGACCAAAGAAGTGCTCAGCCGGTTCCCCGGGATGAAAATCGTGATCCTGACCAGTTTTCTGGAGGATGAGCTGGTTGTCCAGGCCGTGGAGGCAGGCGCCGTCAGCTATGTGCTGAAAACCGTGTCGGCGGAAGAACTGATTTACGCGCTTCAAGGGGCATACCGCGGAATGCCGGTGATGACGGGAGACGTCGCCCAGGCATTAACCCGGGGGCTTCGGAAGCAGACGGTCCAAGGCGACGATTCCGGCATGACGGAACGGGAAAAGGAAGTGCTGCTCTTGATCGCCGAGGGCAAAACGAACAAGGATATCGCCGAGGAACTTCACATTAGCATTAAAACGGTGAAAACGCATGTCAGCAACCTGTTGATGAAATGCGAACTCGAAGACCGGACTCAGCTCGCTATTTTCGCTCACCGGCAGGGATGGGTGTCACCGCGTTAAGTCTTTTAAGCCTTCCTTACTCGCTTTTATCTCCTTTTTAATTGTTTTTAAGGTACGCTTAAGGTTTATAGTACAAAATAAGAACATGAAAACATGATCCCCTGCGGTATACAGGGGGAGGAGGTAACTACCATGGAAGAAGAAAAATACAAAGCGAATCAGCCTTTCGGGGAGAACAACAATAACGGAAACGACAACAACGGCAGCAACGGCACAAACAGTGCAGGGCATGCCTACGGAGAAGAACCACATCACCGGCAACCGGAAGGTTCAGGCTCGTCTTATTATTACTCTTACGGACCGTTTCAATCTTACAATCATCGCGAAGAAGTGGAAATTACGACGCCGCAGCCGGTTCGGCCGATTCCTTCTTCATATGAAGTCCGCACGGGTCCTGACGGTACGGGCGGAGCAGGAGCAGGCGGCGGGGACGGGAAAATCGGCGCGCCGGCCAAAAACCCGGGAAATTGGCAGTTTAACAAGCCGCCGAAAAAGTCGTCAGTCAAATCCGTCATCGCAGGCGTTCTGGCAGGCATGCTGATCATGACCGGATCAATGGTGTTCGCAGACCGTCAAAACCTGTTTACGCCGGATCAGCCGGCCGTCACGACACCGGCACCATCGTCTTCGAACAGCGGGAACTCGCAGAATAACAGCAACGGAAGTTCTTCGTCTTCGACGGCTACTCCTGCCTTATACCCGGTTACGGATAACGGGGACGTCAGCAATGTCGTCAATCAGGCGGGGCCGGCCGTCGTCAAAATCGAGACCCTGGTCAAATCCAGTAAACAAGGCTCGAGCAGCACCAATCCATACGGCAACGATCCGTTTTACCGCTATTTCTTTGGAGACAGCTATTTCGGCGGCGGTTCGGACAGCGAATCGGGGAACGGTCAAGGCTCCTCCGGTTCGGACCAGCTGGTGCCTACGGGAATCGGCTCTGGCTTCATTTTTGACAAAACCGGATATATTTTGACGAACGAGCATGTCGTGCATAACGCCGACGTTGTGCAAGTCACGGTGCAAGACACCGAGAAGCCTTATGAAGCGAAAGTGCTCGGCACAAGCTATGAGCTTGACCTGGCCGTGCTGAAAATTGAAGGCAACGGCAACTTCCCTTCGATTCCGCTGGCCGATTCAAGCAACACGCAAGTCGGACAGTGGCTGGTAGCGATCGGCAATCCTCAAGGATTTGACCATACCGTAACCGCCGGCGTACTGAGCGCGAAAGAACGCAGCATTACGATCGCAGGCGAAAACGGCGAAAAAGACCGTGAATACGAGCACCTGTTGCAGACGGACGCCTCCATTAATCCGGGGAACTCCGGCGGTCCATTGCTCAACCTGAACGGGGAAGTCGTCGGAATCAACGTAGCCGTCAGCTCGGATGCCCAAGGAATCGGGTTTGCGATTCCGACCAGCACGATCAGCGAAGTGCTCGAAAAGCTGAAGAACAATGAAAAGATTCCGCAAAAACCGGTACCGTTTATCGGCGCAACGCTGATGACGATGACCGATGAAGTGGCCAAACAAATGGGAACGGACGTAAAAGAAGGCTCCGTCGTATCGGACATCGTCTTCAAATCCCCGGCCTATAATGCGGACCTCCGTCCATACGACATTATCACGGGTGCGGACGGTAAAGCATTCGCCACCAAGGAATCTCTGATCGAGTACATCCAAAAGCAGCAGGTCGGCGACGTTGTGACCTTCAATGTGGTCCGCGACGGCCGCAAACTGGATTTGAAAATTACCATCGGCAACAAAAACGACTTTTCCAACCTAGAGTAACCGGTGACCTATGACGAGTGGGGCGGCAGGCCAAAGGGCCTGCCGCTTTTTCGGGATATCGGCAGCATACGGCATCTTTTGCTACAATAATGAGAGAAGAAACTCAAGAGATGCGCCTAAAAGGAGAGATGGACATTGAGATCCTCGATTTTGGTTATAGATGATGATGAGAAAATTACTTCGATGCTGCGGCGGGGGCTTGCTTTCGAGGGGTACGACGTGCATACGGCGCGCAATGGTGCGGAGGGGTTGTCGATGGTGATGACCGCCGACCCGGATCTGATTATTCTCGATGTCATGATGCCGCAAATCGACGGTTTTGAAGTATGCCGCAGGCTTCGGCAAGGCGGAAGCACGGTTCCGGTTTTGATGCTCACGGCCAAGGATGAAGTGGAGAACAGAGTCAAAGGGCTGGATACGGGAGCCGATGATTACCTGGTCAAACCGTTCGCGCTTGAGGAGCTGCTTGCCAGAGTGCGCGCGCTTCTTCGCCGGAAGGAGCCGGCGGGGGAAACGGCGGAGAACCGTCTGACGTTTGAGGACATCGTCATGGATCTTGATTCCCGGGAAGTGCTTCGTTCAGGACAGCGTCTTGAATTAACGGCTAAGGAATTCGAGCTGCTGCATCTGTTTATGCAAAACCCGAAACGCTTGTTGACCCGGGATCTCATTATGGATAAAATATGGGGCTACGACTACAGCGGGGAGTCCAACGTGCTGGAAGTGTATATTGCGATGCTCCGGCAGAAAACGGAGGAACACGGCGGGAAAAGAGTGATTCAAACGATTCGCGGTGCGGGCTACATTCTGAGAGGTGACTCCTAGCATGTCGATGAGATGGCGGCTGACCGCCTGGTATACGGGGATTTTGGCAGTTACGCTGATCCTGTTCAGCGCTTCGATCTACGGATTCGTCAGATACTATACGTACGAAGAGGTCAAAAAGAAGGTCGACGAGCAGGCCGATCAAATTCTGAGCTCGCAAAACGTGAACGTGATCCTGTCGCAGGGATGGGATCTTCAGCTAAGCCCGAAGCAGGCGCTTCGGCTGGAGGATGCCCGTATATTTTGGCAGCTTAACAACTATGTCGCGGGGAAATTTAGCGTCTCGACCGGATTGCAGGAGCGTGGAGTTTATTTTCCGATACCCGATATAGAGGATATAGGCAAGAACGGACCGTATCAACGGATTACGGTGAACGGAAATTCATACATTCTGTATGAACGCGCCGTATATTTGAACGATACGATCGTCGGACTGCTCCAGCTGGCTGCGGATACAAGTGCCGAAGACCGTCTGGTCGAGCGAATGAGATCGATTCTTCTGACGGGTTCCGTGGTTACGCTGCTCGTCGCAAGCACGTTCGGGCTGTTTTTGGCCCGTAAGTCGATGGCTCCGATCGGCAAGGTGATTGAAGCGGCGAACGGAATCCAAACCGGCAACGACCTTAGCGTCAGGATCGATTATGACGGCCCTAACGATGAAATCGGCCAACTAATCGGCACGGTCAACCGGATGCTGGAACGGACCGAAGGATTTTATAATGAGCTTGATGAAGCCTATTTGGCGCAGCGCCGTTTTGTTTCCGATGCTTCTCACGAGCTCCGTACGCCGCTGACAACGATCCGTGGAAACGTCGATTTGCTGAAAAAGATTTGGTCTGAGGATGAGAGCTCCCGGCCGAAGCTGGATGAAGAGCAACTGCGAAGCATGGCGATCGAAGCGGTAAGCGATATCGCGGACGAATCCCGGCGAATGAGCGGGCTCGTCAACGATATGCTGTCGCTCGCCCGGGCCGATGCGGGGCACACGATTTCGCGGGAACTGGTGCCGCTCCGTCCGCTGGTGGAAGAAGTGGTCCGCAGAGCCCAGTTTCTTCCGCGCGAGGCCACCTGGATTCAAGGGGACATGGAAGTGCTGGAAGGCGTCCGGGTGATGGGGAGCAAGGATTATTTACAGCAAATGCTTTTTATTTTTATCGAAAATGCATTTAAGTACACGCCGGAAGGAAGCGTTACGATCGATGCGATTCAGGCCGGCAAGCAGGTGGGAATCCGGATAGCCGATACGGGCATCGGGATGGACCGCAGCGAAGTTCCGCATATATTCGAACGTTTCTACAGGGCCGATCCGTCACGCGGCGTTACGCCGGGCACAGGGCTTGGACTGTCCATCGCCAAGTGGATTATCGACGAGCATGGAGGTTCGGTGGAGGTGCTGACCAAGCTCGGAGAGGGCACGACGTTTATCATCTGGCTCCCCGTTGTCTTTAACGCCCTGCCGGAATCAGATATAATAGAATAGGTTCCTCTTGAAACACAATCGGGAACGGAAAGCAGGGATATACGATGGAAGTCATTAAAATCTCGCCGCGGGGTTATTGCTACGGGGTCGTCGATGCGATGGTGCTCGCCAGACAGGCCGCCAAAAACCTCGATCTTCCGCGGCCGATCTATATACTCGGCATGATTGTCCACAACAGCCATGTCACGAACTCCTTCGAGGATGAGGGCATCATTACGCTCGACGGCCCGAACCGGATGGAGATTTTGAATCAGGTGGAAAGCGGCACCGTTATTTTTACGGCCCATGGCGTTTCTCCGGAGGTGCGCAAGCTTGCCCGCGAGAAAGGGCTGACAACCGTGGACGCCACCTGCCCGGACGTTACGAAGACACATGTGCTCATCAAGGAAAAAGTGGATGAGGGCTATGACGTCATCTATATCGGCAAAAAAGGGCATCCGGAGCCGGAGGGAGCGGTTGGCGTCGCCCCGGATAAGGTGCATTTGATTGAAAAAGAGGCGGATATCGACGATCTTGTCATCGAATCGGACCGCATCGTAATTACCAATCAGACAACAATGAGCCAATGGGATATTAAGCACATCATGAACAAGCTGCTGGAGAAGTTTCCCGGCGCCGAGGTTCACAACGAGATTTGCCTTGCCACCCAGCTTAGACAGGAAGCGGTCGCGGAGCAGGCGGGGCAGGCGGACCTCGTGATCGTTGTCGGAGACCCGCGCAGCAACAACTCGAACCGGTTGGCCCAGGTATCCGAGGAGATTGCCGGCGTCACGGCTTACCGGATCGCCGACGTGACCGAATTAAACCGCGAGTGGCTGCAGGGAATCAGCAAAGTCGCGGTAACCTCCGGAGCATCGACGCCGACGCCGATAACCAAAGAAGTCATCAACTATTTGGAGCAATACGACCCGGAAAATCCGGCAACCTGGGACATCGTCCGCACGGTCAACATGCAGAAGCTGCTTCCGCCGGTCAAGGCCGCGGCCAAAAGTAAAGCGGATGAAGTAACTAAACCGTAACCATCGATAGGCCGCCCTTCTTCTTTCAACGAAAGGCGGCTTTATCATGGAATCGGCGATACGTAAACATAGCAAGCGCTCGCGCACGATACTTTATTAATGTTAGCCATACGGGATGTTTCCAAGTTTTGCGGGGTTCTTCTTTGATAGGATCATGATATACTCCTTGATAGAAAGGTTACAAAAATGTTACCTACTATCGACAATCAAGGAGATGACATCATGAATAAATTCAATATGAAGAAGCACTTGATTACCGGGGGATTGACCGCTATTCTCGCCGCTGGTCTCGTCGTTCCGTCCTCGGCGTTCGCGGCGTCCGACAATACCACTTATACGACCACGCCGGTTTCCTATTGGAAAACTTTTTACTATACGATTCCATGGAATCAGTTCTATACGCAACAACCGGTTCAAAATGGCAGTCAAAAGACGCAACAACCTGCTCAAACCGACAGCCAAAAGACGCAACAACCGGCTCAGACCGGCAACCAGAATACGCAAAAACCGGCAACCCAGCCGAGCCCATCCAATACGGGAACAGCAGGCAATACCGCGGGGGATAAGTCCACTTTTGCCACCCAAGTCATAACGCTGGTGAACCAAGAACGGGCCAAGCAGGGGCTGAAGCCGCTCAAGGGCGATGCTCAACTGAACAACATGGCTTTGGCGAAGGCAAAGGATATGTCCCAAAACAATTATTTCGATCATACTTCTCCGACTTACGGATCTCCCTTCGACATGATGAAGAAGTTCGGGATCAGCTATGGCTATGCCGGCGAGAACATCGCGATGGGCCAAAAAACTCCGGAGGAAGTCGTGAAGGCATGGATGAACAGCAGCGGTCATCGCGCCAATATCATGAACGCCAATTACACGCTGATCGGAGTCGGTTACTATAACGGTTATTGGGCACAGGAATTTGTCGGAAGATAAATAGTTGTTCTATTCAATGAAAGGTTAAGGGGGATACCCTCTAGCCTTTCTTTTTTTTGCGGAAAAAGCTTAATATTCCTTTATAGGGGTTGACGAGGGGGAAACAATTCGATATAGTTGCTTTAACGGATAAAAGCTTAAAAGCGAACAAGCGTTTAAGCGTAACAGTGAAGTGATCAATGAAAGGATGGATAGATGATGATCGTGATTACGTCGAATTTAACTCCCGAAGAACGGATTCAGGAAATTATCGCAGTTATTGAAAAGGAAGGTCTTCAAACGCATGTATCGAGAGGCAAGGACCGCACGGTAATCGGTCTGATCGGTACGATCGAACCTCAGCTTGCGGAACATTTGCGTCAGATGAAGGATGTGGAGAATGTCATCAAAATTTCCAAATCGTACAAATTGGCCAGCAGAGATTTTCATCCGGAAAATACGGTCATCTCGATCGGCAATGTGAACATCGGCGGCGGAGATCTTGTCGTGATGGGCGGACCATGCGCCGTCGAATCGCCGGATCAAATCGATGAAATCGCGCGCCTGGTCAAAGCGGCCGGCGGACAGGTATTGCGCGGAGGCGCTTTTAAGCCCCGTACCGGCCCATACAGCTTTCAGGGGATCGGGGTGGAAGGTCTCATCATGATGGCCGAGGCCGGCAAGAAACACGGCCTTCTGACGATTACAGAGGTGATGACGCCGGAATATGTCGACGTATGTGCCGAATATGCGGATATTCTCCAGGTCGGTACCCGGAACATGCAAAACTTTGACTTGCTTCGCAAGCTGGGTACCTGCGGCAAGCCGGTATTGCTCAAGAGAGGCTTCAGTGCGACCTATGACGAGTTCCTTAATGCAGCCGAGTACATTCTGGCGGGAGGGAACCCGAATGTCATGCTCTGTGAACGGGGGATCCGCACATTTGAAACCTATACCCGCAACACGCTTGATCTTTCCGCGATTCCGGTGCTTCAAAGCTTGAGCCATTTGCCGGTCATTTCCGACCCGAGCCACGGTACGGGACGCCGGGAGCTGGTCGAGCCGATGACCAAAGCATCGGTTGCGGCGGGTGCCGACGGGCTCATTATCGAAATGCATACCGATCCGGACAATTCCATGACGGGCGACGGTGTACAGTCCCTGTTCCCGGATCAATTCGCGGCGCTGCTGCAGGATTTGGAAAAATTGGCTCCGTTGGTAGGCAAACGCTTCGATACTCCGAAGGCTGCGGTTCGTGTTTAGAGTGACGATTTAATAGGGATGGAAGCTCTTCCGATGCAAGACGCCGGAAGGGCTTTTATACTTTTTGTCGATTTATTTGTACTCAACGTAATAAAACCTAACATAAGGCATAAAAATACCTGACATGACCATTGACGGCTTACCTCCACGGTTCTATAATGACGACAAGTCAAACAAAAAGGATGAACGTTAAACCGGATTAAAAGATTTAATGTTCGTGATTTGGGGAGGAAGTTACTATGTCAGCCAAACTGGTTATGGAAACTATTCAGGAAAAGCAAATTGAATGGGTTGATTTTCGTTTCGTCGATTTGTCAGGCCGCATGCATCATATCACTCTTCCGGCCAAGGAAGTCGACGAGGAGACTTTCGTGAACGGCGTCGCGTTTGACGGTTCTTCGATTCCGGGTTTCCGCGGAATCGAAGAATCGGATATGGTCATGATGCCGGACCATGGAGCGGTATTCGTTGATCCGTTCACGGCTCATCCGACGCTGAACGTTTTCTGTGACATTTATACGCCGGACGGCGAAAGATACGAAAGAGACCCGCGTAGCATCGCGGTACGTGCCGAGTCATATTTGCAAGACAGCGGAATCGGAACCGCGGCGTTCTTCGCGCCTGAATCCGAGTTTTTCATCTTTGACGATGTGCGTTATGAGAGCGGCATGAACAAGACGTTCTACTCCGTAGATTCGGATGAAGCGATCTGGAACACGGGGCGCAGCGAGGAAGGCGGCAACCTTGGTTATAAAATTCCGGTCAAAGGCGGTTACGTTCCGGTAGCTCCGGCCGACAAGCAGCAGGATATCCGCAGCGAAATGTGCCGTTTGCTGGAAGAAGCGGGACTTCGCGTGGAACGCCATCACCATGAGGTCGCCACTGCAGGCCAAGCGGAGATCAACTTCCGTTTCGATACACTGCTTAAAACCGCGGACAATCTGATGGTGTATAAATACATCATTCACAATACGGCCATTCAATTCGGCAAGACGGCGACATTTATGCCGAAGCCGCTGTTCGGCGACAATGGCAGCGGGATGCACGTGCATCAGTCGATCTTTAACGGCGATACTCCTTTGTTCTACGAAAAAGGCGCCTACGCAAACTTGAGCGAAATCGCGCTGAACTATATCGGCGGTATCCTTTACCACGCTCCTGCCCTGATCGCGTTTACGAACCCGAGCACGAACTCGTTCAAACGGCTTGTGCCCGGTTACGAGGCTCCGGTTAACCTGGTATACTCCAAAGGTAACCGCTCGGCTGCCGTACGGATCCCGGTTGCTGCCGTTACGCCGAAGGGCTGCCGCATCGAGTTCCGTACTCCGGACTCCACGGCGAACCCATACCTGGCATTCTCGGCCATGCTGATGGCGGGACTCGACGGCATCAAGCGCAAAATCGATCCGACCAAAGAAGGGTACGGCCCTTTCGACAAAAATATTTACGACCTGTCCGACGAGGAAAAAGCGGGAATCCGCAGCGTTCCGGGGTCGCTTGACGAAGCGCTCAGCGCTTTGGAAAATGACTATGAATTCCTGACCGAGGGCGGCGTATTCACGAAAGCATTCATCGATAACTTCATCGAGTTGAAACGTGCGGAAGCAAGATCGGTAGCGATCCGCGTACATCCTTATGAATTCGGATTGTACTACGATCTGTAAGATAGGGAGATAAACGGAACGGCTATCATTCTAATCATCCTCATACGCCGGGCAAGGCAACTTGCCCGGTCTTTTTTATGGTTGTTTATCAAAAATTAAGGGAAATACTCCGGCTAATTTTCAGTTCAGCAGCACTTTTATCGAAAATAACCGGAAATCCTCCTGCTAAATTCTCGATTTGAGCTACGTAGTGGCTATATTGGACAAATCAACGGGAGGAAAATCGCTTGATTTAGACGGAGGAATTCCCTTTAATTTAGCATGAAATACAAAAAAAGCTGGAATCTTACCGAAGCATCTGCGCTTCTAAAGATTCCAGCCTTCTTTTTTGCGGTATTCCCTATTCCCTCCACCGGCTCCCGCACGATTCGCGAATGACCAGTTCCGGTTCTACAACCACGTTGCTCGTGACGGATTGGTTGTTGATGAGATCGTACAGCAGGGAAGCCGCGAGCCGCCCGATCTTGTCCTTGTTTTGGCGGATCGTCGATAAGGATGGCGTCGTATACTTGCAAGCCTCAATATCGTCGCAGCCGATGATCGCTACGTCTTGAGGCACGTTCAGACGGTGTTCCTTCAAGGCCCGCATGGCCCCGATCGCGATCAGGTCGGAAGCGGCGAAAATCGCCTGGGGGAGGTCTCCGGTGGCGATCATTTTGTTGATCGCTTCATAGCCGCTCTCTTCGAAGAAGTTATCCCCGTTGATGAACCAATTTTCGTTCACCGCCAGTCCGAAACTTTCGATCGCGTCCTTATAGCCTTTTTCGCGGATATTCGAAATATCGGATTCCTGCGTACTGCCGATATAGCCGAGTTCCCGGTAACCTTGCAGGTAAAAATGCTCTACGACCTTGTACGACATTTTGTAGTTATCGGACATAATATAACCAGAACTTCGGCCCTTCAGCTCGATATCGACCCCGATGCAAGGGATTTCGCTGTGATCCAGTTCGCTGATGGAGGGCTCGACCTGCTGTCCCGTAACAATGATGCATCCGTCCACATGGAAATGCCGGCATCGGGCCAAATAGTCCCCGTCCAGGGCATGGGTTTTTTCGTTCGAGAAAAATAGCAGATCGTAACCGAGAAAGCCCATCTGTTTTTTAAAGGAGTTCAAGACTTCGATAAAAAAGGGATGGGTAAAATCGATGTTCAGCTTTCCGGCGAAAATGACTCCGATGAGATTCGATTTCTTGGTGGCCAGCGTTTTCGCTGAGTTGGAAGGCACATATCCGGTTTCTTTCATGATTTCGAGTACTTTCGCTCTGGTTTCTTCTGAAATATCGCTATAGTTGTTAATGATTTTGGAAACGGTCGAGACGGAGACGCCCGCCATTTTCGCGATCGTTTTAATATTTACTGACAAAATGATGCCCTCCTCGATTAGGATTTGGTCCGTTCCGCAGAGTTATTTCGCAATTACGAAACAATTTTCGTAACTACAGTTTACATGTCCCGATGCGGTTCGTCAATGATAAAGGAAAGCTAAGTTTCAATGAAAATCCTTATAATATCAAGGAGTTCGAGCTCTTATCGAACTTGGATACCCTATGGAGTCACGGTGAAAAAAGAGAATAAAAATAGGGCTTTACAAAGTCGATTTTACATGCAATAATGTTTTTCGACGAAACCGCTTTCGGTAAATGTTTTCGGAAACTTCCGTTTTGGCGAAAAATCTACGAAAATTTTAGAGGCATCAGGATCTGCATATCGCCAAATTGCAGCAATCCGGGAATCGTTGGAAGAGAAGGGCGTCATTAATATTACCAAGTAGGGGGTAACACAATGGTCAAGAAAATTTCAGCCTTGGTATTGGCGGGGGCGCTGACACTAAGCCTGGCGGCGTGCGGCGGCAACAACAGCGGCAACACGGCGGCAGGGAATGAAGGATCTACGAGCAAAGCTTCCGGTGATAAGAAAGTCATTAAAATTCTTCACTGGAAACAAGAAAACATCAATAAAGCGATGGAAGAAATCAATAAGGCCTTCGAAGCCAAGTACCCTGAGTACAAAGTGGAGTATACGACAACGGGTCCTGACGACGAGTATAAACAAGCGCAAAGAGCGAGAATCACGGCTAACGACGTAGATATTATGGCCGACTTGTCCGGGATGAGACTTTCTCCGAAAGAGTGGACGCCGGGCGCGAAAGTGCCTGACTGGCAGCAATGGATCGATTCCGGCCTGATTGCCGATCTGTCCGACCAAGCTTTCGTGAAAAACTGGAACGCTAACGATATCGAGCAAGCGGGTACTTACAACGGAAAAGTATATGCGATTCCTACAGGTAAGGTAGCGATGTCCGGCTTGTTCTACAACAAAGAAATCTTCGAGCAAAACGGACTGTCGGTACCGAAGACTTGGTCCGAATTCATCAAGCTTAATGATGATCTGAAAGCAAAAGGCATTACGCCGATCGGCGTAGCCGGTAAAGACGTATGGCCTTTGAAACTGCCTGCGTTCTCGCTGCAAGCGAAAATTTTGGGCGGCGGCAACCAGCAAAAATGGATCGAAGGCGTATGGAAAGGCGAAACGGCTTTCAACGACGCTGAAGCTGTAGAAGTGCTCGAGAAAATG
Source organism: Paenibacillus salivarius (assembly GCF_051307165.1). Lineage (NCBI taxonomy): Bacteria > Bacillati > Bacillota > Bacilli > Caryophanales > Paenibacillaceae > Paenibacillus > Paenibacillus salivarius. The sequence continues at coordinate 3,973,030 of NZ_CP195592.1, read as the reverse complement.
AAGACGCTGCAAGATAACTACATGATCGACGGATTTATGGGTATCGACTATGCTTCCGCTCCGTCTATCTTTGCATCCGGCAAAGTCGCTATGCTGGCTGACGGTTCTTGGGACGCACCGACGATCGCGACGGCGAACCCTGACCTGAAATTCGGATATTTCCCGGTTCCTGCAACCGAAGATGCCGAGAAGAATGCTTCGTTCGTAGGAAAATATGACGTGACTTGGTATGTGGCCGAAAAAGGCCCGAACAAGGAAGGCGCTCTGAAGTGGATGGAGTTCTTCTCCCAGCCGGAAAACTACACGACTTTCGTAAAAGCGGCCGGATTTATTCCGACGCAGGACAACATTTCGACGGACAGCGAATTTATCGACAACGAAATCGCTCCGTATCTCGGGAACTTTGAACTGGCTTACGAAATTCTCATGATCAACCGTGAAAATGTAGGCGAACACCTGGCTGCGGAAGGCGTCCATACGGAATACCTCGCTCCGGGCGGCCAATTCCAAAGTGCTAAAGAGCTTGCCGACGTTCAACAAAAAGAATGGGAAGCTGCGGCTCCTAAGTAATAACCAATTAGATAATAAGCATTAAACCATACTGCCCTTGGGGTCTGCGCAGGCAGACCCCGTTTTAATTCAAATGATTGGATTTGTGAGGTGAGAGAGATGTATCCATTTGGCAAAGGCTTTTCTAGGTATGTACCGTTTTTGCTGCTTTTGATCCCGTTGGGATTGTACTTGATATTTTATTTTGGACCTTCTGTAATGACGGTGATTTACTCTTTTACCGATGTGAAGAACATCCCCGGAAGTACGATGAAATTTGTAGGTTTGGAAAATTACTACGACCTCTTCTATGCCGGAAACTCTGGAGAACGCTGGCGCTCCATTCTAAATACACTGATTTTCATGTTTGTCGTTACGATCGTGCAGAACGGCGTTGCATTGTTTATTGCGGTGCTGATTAACCAACGGTTGAAAGGGGACTATTTCTACCGGGCGGTGTTTTTCCTGCCGGTGGTGCTTGGGGTTGCCGTTGTCGCTTTGATTTGGGGCATGATGTTCGACCCGTTGAGCGGCCCCGTAAATATGCTGTATGAAAAGCTGTTCGGATATAAAGATATGTTCTTTTCCAGCTTTACTCATGCGTTCGGATACATTATTTTCGTGCAAATCTGGATGTACATGGGCTATTCGATGCTGATTTTCCTGGCGGGTCTCCAGTCCGTACCGAAAGATTTGTATGAAGCCGGATATATCGACGGTACGAACAAATGGCAGTCTTTCCGCCATATTACGTTCCCGCTGATCGCTTCGTCGTTTACGGTCAATATGCTGCTGTCGATCATCGGGGCGATGTCGACGTTCGATATCATTCTGGCGACGACCGACGGTAAGTTCAATACGAGAACGATGGCCTATGACGTCTATAAGGAAACGTTCCGCGGCAGTTTGGAAATGGGACTTCCGTCCGCGCTTTCGGTCGTGCAATTCCTGATTATTCTCGTCTTTGTCGTCGTAGCGGTGAAGCAGATGCGTAAAAGAGAGGTGGAATATTAATCATGAAAAATTCCAAATCGTTTACCACGCTGTCCTATGCCGTTATCGCGATCCTGCTTGTCTTGTATATCGTTCCGCTTATTCTTGTTTTGAACGTTTCGCTTAAGACTTATCCCGAATACTTGATGAACCCGATCGGACTCGTCAAGGAAGTGCAATGGGATAACTACGTTACGGCCTGGACGGAAGGGAATTTTGCGAACTATTTCCTGAACAGCGTGATTTATACCGGAATCGCGACCGTGTTAACCATCCTCGTTTCGCTGTTGGGCGCGTTTCCGGTTGCCCGTAACTATGTGAAGTGGAGCGGATTCATTTATCTTTTCTTCCTGTTGTCGCAATTTTTGCCGAACCCGATGGTTGCCCAGTATAAATTAATGCTTTCGTTCAAGGACAGCCTGGAGTTCTTCGGTTACGATACCAAGCTCGGTTACATCATCTTGAAAACGACCGGAACTGGCGTTGTCTTCATGATGTTCGTCGGTTACATCAAATCGATCAGCCGGGATTTGGACGAAGCGGCCGGCATGGACGGATCGGGTTATTTCCGGTATTTGATGCAAATCATCATGCCGCTGATGAAGCCAGTTATTGCAACAGGGGTTATTTTGACGGCTATCGGCATCTGGAACGACTTTGTCGGACCGATCATGTATCTCCCAAGCAAGGCGCACTATCCGATTACATTCGGTCTTAAGGAATTCAAAGGCCAATACGGAAACAACTGGCCGTTGCTGGCTTGCGGGATCACGATTGTGGCCGCGCCGCTCATTATCCTGTACACCTTTATTCAAAAATACCTTGTGGACGGCGCTCTGGCCGGGGCTGTCAAATCCTAAGCCTTTCACAAGATATGAATCCCGTCCTTCGGGGAACGGGATTCATTTATATGTGCAAAATGGTATTCGATATATAAAAAAGTAAAATACAAGAAAATCATGAGAGAGGGAGCATGCCGTATGACAAGTAAAAGCTGGGTTTATCAAGGCTCGAACGGGGAATTCAAGCTGGAGCAGCCGGAAAAGAACAGTTCGCTGTACTTCCCGCTGGTGAACGAGGCGGGAATGATGTCGGCGATCACGCCGAACCTGCACGGAGAAATGACGTCGGGACATAATACTTTTTTGATGGAGCCCGTATCCGTCATGGACCTGCATAACTCCAAAGGCTCGCGCAATTTCTGGGTTTCCATTGCGGGTAAGGGGGCTTGGTCGGTCACCGGGAATTCGGCGAAACAAAATGCCGATATGTTCACGGACGAAGGCGAGAAAAATACGCTGGAAGCCGGCTTCCTGTGGCACAAATTGACCCGGGAGCACGCGGAGGCGGGGCTCCGTGCGGAAACGGTCAATTTTGTTCCGGCAACGGACGACAAGATCGAGTTGATGAAAGTAACTTTGACAAATACGGGAAAAGACACCCTTCATTTAACGCCGACTGCGGCAATCCCGATTTACGGGCGTTCGGCGGATGACCTTCGCGATCACCGCCATGTCACCTCCTTGCTGCACCGTGTTTTTACGTCCGAATACGGCGTGGAAGTGCAGCCTGCATTGTCCTTTGACGAGCGGGGGCACCGCGTGAATAAAATGACTTACGGCGTGCTAGGAGCGGCGGCAGACGGCACCTCCCCGGTCGGTTTCTTCCCGGAAACCGAGGAATTTATCGGCGAGGGAGGCGCGCTGGATTGGCCGGAAGCGATCGTTTCCAACCTGGAACCTTCGGCAGCCGCCGGGGCAAAGCTGGAAGGATACGAGGCGATCGGCGCGCTGCGCTTCAAGCAGATCGAGCTTGAGCCGGGCCAAACAGCATCGTACGTCGTTGCCATGATGATTGCCGAGGATCGGATCGATGAAGCTCGGATCGCCGAGCAGTATTTGTCCGAAGCCCGGTTCGACGAACTGCTTTCGCAAAATCGCGCGTTTTGGAAAAAGAAGCTGGACACGGTAACTTTCCATACCGGAGACCGGGAAGAGGATCTCTGGATGAAATGGGTTACCCTGCAGCCGATTTTACGCCGCTTGTACGGAAACTCTTTCCTTCCGTATCATGATTATGGCCGGGGCGGCCGGGGCTGGCGGGATTTGTGGCAGGACTGTCTGGCGCTCATGGTCATGGAGCCTGCGGAAGTTCGGCATCTGCTCCTGAACAACTACGCGGGTGTGCGGATCGACGGAAGCAATGCTACGATTATCGGAACCAAGCCCGGCGAATTCGTGGCCGACCGAAACAACATCCCGCGGGTGTGGATGGACCATGGCGCTTGGCCGCTGCTGACGACTTTGCTGTATATCCATCAGAGCGGAGACCTGGAGCTGCTCCTGCAGCCGCAAACGTATTTCCGGGATGTTTTTGTCGCAAGATGCAAGGATCGCGATCTGACCTGGACTCCGGAGCAAGGAAACAAGCTCTTGACCAGCGACGGCCGGGTATATGAAGGAACGATCCTCGAACACATTTTGCTGCAAAATATGACGCCTTTCTTCCATGTCGGTGAGCACGGCAATATTTTGCTGGAGGGCGCGGACTGGAACGACGGATTGGATCTGGCTCCGAATCGTGGCGAGAGCGTGGCGTTTACCGCTTTTTACGCCAACAACCTGATGGAATTGTCGGAACTGCTGCTTGCGCTGTACCATAGAACCGGGCAAGACGCGATTGAAGTCGCGGAGGAGATGGCCATTCTCTTCGATTCGTTCTCGAATCCGGTTTCGTATGACAGCATTGCCGAAAAACGCGCGCTTCTCGACCGCTACTTCAGCAAGGTTGTGCCGGCCGTGTCGGGAGCGAAGGTGAAACTCGACATCGTGAAGGCAGCCGACGATCTGAAAAGAAAAGCGGAATGGATGATCGGGCATTTGCGCCAAAACGAGTGGATCCGGAGCAAGGAAGGCTATGAATGGTTCAACGGTTACTACAACGACGATGCGGAGCGGGTGGAAGGCGATCATCCGAATGGCGTTCGCATGACGCTCACGGGCCAGGTGTTCGGCATTATGGGCGCGGTGGCCACGGATGATCAGGTCGGCAAAATTTCCGAAGCCGTTAACCGCTATTTGAAGGACGAAAACATCGGTTACCGCCTGAATTCCCGGTTCGGAGGCATTCAGCAGAACTTGGGACGCGCATTCGGGTTCGCTTTCGGGCATAAAGAGAACGGCGCGATGTTCAGCCACATGACGGTCATGTACGGAAACGCATTGTATAAGCGCGGATTCGTCAAGGAAGGCTTTGATGTGCTGGACTCGATTTACAAATTGTCCGTTGATTTCGAAAAAAGCCGGATGTACCCCGGCGTACCGGAGTACATTAACGAAAAAGGCCGTGGCATGTACACCTACTTGACGGGTTCGGCAAGCTGGCTGCTGCTTACCAAACTGACGGAAGTTTTTGGCGTAAAAGGATTTTACGGAGATTTGCATCTGGAACCGAAACTGACCAAAGCGCAATTTGATGATGCAGGCCAGGCGTGCGTGGAAACCTTGTTTGCCGGCCGGATGCTTCGGGTTGTTTACCTCAATCCGCAAGGAGCCGATTTCGGAAGCTACCGCGTGAAATCCGTACTGATCAACGGCGAATCCGCGACATACAGTGCGAAGGGGAACGGCTGCCTGGTAGAGCGTTCCGTGATCGAAGCCCTTTCCGAAGACGGCGTGCATGCGGTCGAAATCGTTCTGGGCGAATAATCGCGGGAGGCACCGATGGCTTATCAACTGAAGAATGAGCATATGGTTATCGACATCGCCAAGCCAGGTGATTATAACGGATCCCGATTCGACTGGAGCGGATTTATTACAGGCGTCGCCTTACTGGAGGGGAACCACGCTTTCTGTGTGCCGGAAAGCCTGGTTCCCGGCCAGGGTACAGGCGGGGCAGGGTTATGCAACGAGTTCGGCATCAAGGAAGCGATGGGATACGGCGAAACGCGGCCGGGGGAAGCCTTCCCCAAACTGGGGGTCGGTCTTTTGACCAAGCCGGACGGTGAAAAGTACGATTTTTCGCGTAAATATCCGATTAAGCCTTTCGAGATCGAAATCGTACAAGAGAGCGAGCGAAAGATCAGCTTCCGGACACGGCCCGAGAATTGCGGCGGCTATGCGGCAGACATGGTCAAAACGGTAATGATTGACAAAAACCTGCTGACCGTGGAGTACTCGCTTCTTAATGTGGGGGAAAAGCCGATCGTGACCGAAGAATATTGTCATAACTTTCTCGGCATTGACGGACATTCCATCGGACCGGATTATACGTTGAATTTTCCTTTTAAACCGCTCCCGTGGGCGGATGAGGAAGATACGATGGATGGGCTTTGCTTCGGTGAGAAGGGCGTGACCTGGCGGAGGGAACCGACCAAGCCGTTCTATTTTCGCCTGCCCGGTTTTGAGGGGGAAAAGGTTCCTTGGATGTGGGAGCTGCTCCATACCCCAAGCGGTGCGGGGGTTCGTGAACTCAGTAAATTTACCGTTTCCTCGGTGGCGGTATGGGGGGATCGGCATGTCGTTTCTCCGGAAATGTTTATCGAAATGAAAATTGCTCCTGGTGAACGGAAAAACTGGGCTCGGGTTTATGAGTTTTTTGCCGGGGATTATGTTTCTGCAATGAGATAAAGCGTTAATGTGTCAATTTTCGTAAACTGCTGTTTTTGACGAAATATCAGCTTGCCGTAAAAAAGAATAGTTGCTATGATAATCCTTAATCTGAAAGCTTCGTTACTTATAAAATATAGAGGGAAGAGAAAGGATTGGGAGAACATGAGCCAAAGAGCTTACAACTTTAACGCCGGACCGGCGGCCCTGCCTCTTGCCGTGCTTGAACGCGCGCAAGCGGAATTCGTCGATTTCAAGGGAACGGGAATGTCCATTATGGAGATGTCCCACCGCGGCAAGGTTTACGAAGAGGTTCACAATGAGGCGGCCAGCAGACTTCTGAGCCTGCTCGGCAATCCGCAAGGCTATAAAGTACTGTTCCTGCAAGGGGGCGCAACGACGCAATTCGCCATGCTTCCGATGAACTTGCTTACCGAAGGGAAGACGGCCGGCTACGTCAAAACGGGGAGCTGGGCTAACAAGGCGCTGAAGGAAGCGAAGCTGATCGGTGAAACGTTCGTAGCGGCTTCGTCGGAAGAAGATAAATATATGTCCGTCCCGGACCTTTCCGGCCTGAAACTGCCGAGCAATGCGGCTTACCTGCACGTGACGTCCAATGAAACGATTGAAGGTACCCAGTTCCAATCCTATCCGGACACGGGAAGCGTTCCTTTGATCGCGGATATGTCGAGCGATATTTTGTGCCGTCCGTTCGATTTGAACCAGTTCGGTCTCATTTATGCGGGGGCTCAGAAAAACCTCGGACCGTCCGGCGTAACGGTTGTCATTGCCCGGGAAGAATTGCTGCAAAATTCGCCGAAGCATATTCCTACTTATTTCCGTTACGACACGCATGCCGAAAACAATTCCCTCTATAACACTCCGCCATCCTTCTCGGTTTATATGGTAAACGAAGTGTTGAAGTGGATCGAAGAGCAAGGTGCGCTCCAAGGAATCGAGAAACAAAACCGCGAGAAGGCGGATCTGCTTTATCAAGCGATCGACGGTAGCGGCGGATTTTTCAAAGGCTGCGCGAACGAAGCGGACCGTTCGATCATGAACGTGACGTTCCGTCTGGCTTCCGAGGATCTCGAAAAGCAGTTCATCAAGCAATCGGAAGCGGAAGGATTCGTTGGCCTGAAAGGACATCGCAGCGTTGGCGGTTTGCGCGCATCCATTTACAATGCGGTTCCGTATACAAGCGTGAAAGCCTTGGTCGATTTCATGAAGGAATTCCAGCAAAAGAACGGATAACATTGGATAATCAAATTGCGGCAGCCGGGGATAATCCTCAGGCTGTCGCTTTTATTTGCCGTCGGCTGGTATAATATATGAATGTGAGTGGATTTTAAAAAGACATACGGAGTGTGGATCAACATGGCATTGCATATTGTACTCGTGGAACCGGAAATCCCGGCCAATACCGGCAACATAGCACGCACCTGCGCGGCGACGGGCACCCATCTTCATCTGGTCCGCCCGCTTGGCTTTCGAACCGATGACAAAACGATGAAGAGGGCGGGCCTCGATTATTGGTACGCCGTAAATATCGAATACCACGATTCTTTCCGGGAAGTGGAGGAAAAGTACAGCGGCAGCCGGTTCTTTTTTGCGACGACAAAGGCGCAGAAACGGTATACCGATATACAATTCCGGGACGGTGACTTTTTGGTGTTCGGCAAGGAGACAAAAGGACTGGCACCGGAAATTTTGGAGGCTCATCCGGAGACGCTGATGCGGATGCCGATGACGGACAAAGTACGATCGCTGAACTTATCGAATTCCGCGGCGATCATCGTATATGAAGCGCTTCGGCAACTGGATTTCCCGGGCATGGATTAAATACAGACTGATCATTTTGGAGGTAAATTCGGATGTCTCAGAATAAAACGGAAAAACAAAAAATGCTGGCTGGAGAGTGGTACAACGCCGGCGACGAGGTGTTGGTCGCAGAGCGCTTGAGAGCGCGCAAACTGACGCGCTTGTACAATCAAACGCTGGAAGACGAGCATGAGCAAAGGAAATCCATTTTAAAAGATCTGTTCGGCGCAACCGGAGAGCATATTTATATCGAACCGACATTTCGTTGCGATTACGGATCGAACATTTACGTAGGAAATCATTTTTATGCCAATTTCGATTGCGTGATTTTGGACGTTTGCGAAGTTCATATCGGGGACTATTGCTTCATGGCTCCAGGCGTGCATATCTATACGGCTACGCATCCGCTTAACCCGGCTGAACGGAATTCCGGCGCCGAATTCGGCAAGCCGGTCAAGATCGGGAATAACGTGTGGATCGGCGGACGGGCGGTCATTGTTCCCGGCGTGACAATTGGCGATAATGCCGTCATTGCCGCCGGCGCGGTCGTGACGAAAGACGTTCCGGCGGGGGCGATCGTCGGTGGAAATCCGGCCAAAATAATAAAAAACGTCGAGATTTAGCGAATCGGCAGGAATCCTGAATAATATAGCGAATAAGTATCAATAGGTATTTGGTTCTATTTTTACATATCAAATTATTCAGGAGAGGTGTACGTTTTATGAAACCTGCTGGTGTGGTCCGTAAAGTGGACCAGCTGGGGAGAATTGTCTTACCCAAATCATTGCGCAAACGGTATCAAATGAACGAGGGGGACCCTGTGGAGATTCTGGTGCAGGGCGACCATATTATTCTGGAAAGATACCGCCCGAAATGTGTATTTTGCGGTTCCATGGAGCAAGTAAGCGACTTTAAGGAGCGTTTTATTTGCGGCCAATGTTTGCTTGAAATGAGTCGTCTGTCCTAATTTTGAAGATACCTCATCAAGCGGCAACCGCCATTCAGGTCTGAAAATAAATAAGCTTCCCGGAAAGGGAAGCTCATTTATTACAGGCCTTTTGTTTTGTCGTCATTGTAAGACGCGGTCAAAATCCCGCAAAGGAACATAGCAAACACCAAAGCGATAATCCAAAATACGAGCGAAAAAGTCAAGGTGCACACCTCCGCGATTAACTCTTGCCCCTATTATACCCGTCAATCCGGAAAAAATAAATAATATTGTGAATAATATCATAGACAAGAGAGTCCTGGATTTTACCCGCTACTTAAAAAACAGGAAGTGAGTCGGCACCGGCCGCAGCTGGCCATCCGAAGGATGGTTCACGACACGCCCGTTCACAACGAGCGAGGATGATCCGCCTCCATCCAGATTATAGGCGTCCTGAACGCCAAGCTTGAGCAATTTCGCTTGTAGTTCCGCTAAAGTGGCTCCGGAACTGCCATTTTCGTCTCTTCCGTCGATCACCATTACGAGCAGCTGGTCATCCTTGTAATTTCCGATAACCGTACGCGGTGCGCGTAGCGGAGATTGCTGCCATTTTTCGGGAATGGTCGTTTTTGCGCCGTCTTGCAGTAATACGGGAACAAAGGATGCGCCGAACAGTGGTTCCAGCTTGTCCAAATTTGCTTTGTTTTTGAATTTGCCTCCGATCAACTTGCCCGATTTATTTAGGCCGACGAAGAACAAATCTTTGTACGACGGCTCAAATCCCGTTAAATATTCTCCATTTAACACGGTGGTGCTTAACGGGTAACGTTGTCCGCGCGAATCGGCGAACCCCCCGGCATTGATGCCGGCCACGGCCCCATGCCGCTGAACCGCACGCATGGTCGTTTCCGCTCCTCCGAGCTTATCCTTGCCCAACACCATTTTCATGGCATCCGTCGTTTTTAATTTGATCTTCATGGCATAACCTTTATATGTGCCGGGATTGACCTTGTACAGTTCGATCCGGATTTTATCGCTTTGGATCGTTTCGAAAGGCGTACCTAGCTTGCCGACGATTCTCTTGTTATAAATCGTTTCGGGAAGCTTCGCCGATTGCTCCGCCGTCTGGACGATCGCGGACACGGTCGAGGTCGTTTTATGATACAGCTCCGTCGTTTCTTTGATGGACGATGCCGTCAGCTTTGCGGCTTCCTTCGCTTCATCCAGCTGTTTGCCGATCATGCTTGAGGTTTGCGGGATGTTCGTTGCCGGAGCAAACGGTTCGGGTTCCCGGTTCCACGGCATGCTGGTCCCCCCGATCAGGAGGGCGATGATCCATCCGATGAGCGGCCCGGTAGCAAGCAGAAAGAAACGGTTGATTTGTTTTGCAGGAGTCATCATTTTAACAATTCCATCTTCTTCTGCAGTTCGGCGAGCTGTTGTTTGACCTCGTTCAACTGGGTGTACAGCTTGTTGCTGTTGTCCGTTTTCGTGGTGGTATTGTCCTTAGTGAACTCGAGCAGTTCGTTAAAGGCTTCCACCTTGCTCTGGAGATCGCTCACTTGGGTGCCGAGGGCGGTCAATTGCGTCGTGTAGTCCGCTTTCAGGGCATCCGTCCGGGCTTGAAATTTGGCGTCCAGCTGCGTCATCATCGATTCTTTCAAATAATTGTTGTATAAGTAGGCGGAGGCCGTCCCGGCTCCGATCAAAAGTATCCAGATCAGCACAATCCATTTCGGAGAGAGCCTTCCGGGCTTTCGTTTTCGAGTCGTTTCGGCTCCAAGTTCCGATTGTAAAGACATCAGGTTCACCTCTGGGTCGTTATTTCCAGACACCATTCTATCACGGGGAACCTATTATCGCAAAAATCGCTAGAATCCTTCACAAACTATCAATATTCGGAAGTGGCCTACGCGGGATTTGTCCGGAATGTTTGTCCTCGCTTACAATTTTGACAGGAACGAGACGGGAGGGAACGGCATGGAAATTTGGCTTCGGCAGATGATTCAAAGTTTGCCGGAAATGTGGAAGGGGAAGGTCGAGCGGCAAATGCATGAAGGATCCTTGATTTCGTTTGCCGGTTCAGGAGAGAGGGGAGCAGGGACTCCGGGCGAGGAGGGGAAATCCGGGAAGCATAAGCTTGTAGGCGGCCTGCTTTCGGATCGGGCATGGCGAGGGACGGTATGCGTGCCGGATCCCGAAGGCGGTTCGAAATGGCGGGTATCCTTGCCGCAAGGGCTTCCGGCGGAAGCCCTGCTTAAAGCGGCGCTCCTGAACGGAGCGGCGTTTGCGCTAGCGGATCGGCGAGGCCGGGGGAGTGAGCAGCCCACCGAGACGATTGTGCTCGATTACTCGTGCCTTGACGAAGCGGAGATCCGGGAAGGACTCAGGCGGATCGGCGAAGCGTTATCGGAGTTTACCGCCCGCCTTGAGGATTAGTATTTATTCGCGATCCGTGGCCGGAGCGGCAAGCTCCCAGCCTTCCACGACGTTTCGGTAAAGCGCCAGCCCCTCGATGCCTTTCGGGGTTAAAGCGTAGCGGCCGCGCGCAACCCTGTGAAACCAGCCGTAGTAGTTGCGCTGAAGGATGTCGGCGGCGCTGCCGATCCCGCTTCGGTCCCGGACTTCACGCGGCGCCATTTCGGGACCGCCTGTCTGAAGGGCCAGGGCGACGCGGAGCGCCTTTTCCCGATAGGCCGTAACCAGCGGGATTCCATGGCTGCCGCCGACATTGTAGTCGCCGCTTCGCTCATTGAACTCGTACAGCAGCTTGGAGGCCCTTGTTTTTACCACTTTCGGAGAAGGCACGATCACTTTATCGCCAGGGCTGCACAGGATTTCAACAAAGGGACTTTTCGTCTTGAACCGGGTCACCGTAATGAGACCGAGACCAAGCCTGCGGCACAACAAAGTGAGCTCGCTCCAACGCTGGTTATGCGCACCGCGTTTTGCGCGGTTGCGCTCCACGGCAAGATAGACGTCGGGGCTCAGCTTTTGCCGTTCCAATCCTTGCAGCAGCAGGGGAAGGTTGAACGTTTTTTTAATTTCCACGATCAGCGGTTGTTCGCTCCCCTCGCGGACGCCGACCAAATCGCAGTGCCGCACCTCGCTTTTTATCGTATATCCCCGCTCTTCAAAAAACGCTTTTAAAGGCGCATACAGTTCCGTCTCATGCTGTACTGCCATCACGATCTTCCTTTTCACCTGATTTGTCTTATTAAAAAATTATATCATATCCTCCGGTCAACTTATCCGCTCCCTTCGCATAGGTATGTAATACACTTTTTACAAATCATGAGGCATTAACCCAGCGTTTCAGCACCAGGCACAGGAGACGGAGGGAACGGAATACACCAAGCGGAAGTAACGGGAGGTACCTACATGGACATTTTTGAACGGATAGCGGCTTACCGGGCGGAGAGCGATTCGCTTGTCTGGAATGGCACATTCAAGCAATATATCGAGCTGCTCGCCAAAGATCCTGCACCTGCGATGACGGCCCATGCCCGGGTATATGCCATGATCGAGTCTCACGGCGTCGAAGAAGTTAACGGCCGAAAGAGGTATAAATTTTTTGAGCAGGAAATATTCGGGCTTGATCGTGCCATCGAAAAGCTGGTGGAGGAATATTTCCACTCGGCCGCCAGGCGCCTGGATGTACGCAAGCGGATTTTGTTATTGATGGGGCCCGTCAGCGGCGGCAAATCAACACTGGTTACCCTGCTGAAGAGGGGGCTCGAAAAGTTCTCGCGAACGGACAAAGGGGCCGTTTACGCCATCTCCGGCTGCCCTATGCATGAGGATCCGCTTCATTTGGTCCCGCACGATCTTCGGCCCGAGGTAGAAAGAGAGCTTGGCGTCCGGATCGAGGGGAATTTGTGCCCCGTATGCCAGATGAGATTAAAAACGGAATACGGCGGCGATATTGAAAAAGTTGCCGTGGAGCGGGTGCTGCTATCCGAAGACGGACGCGTGGGCATCGGCACTTTCAGTCCGTCCGATCCGAAATCGCAGGATATCGCGGACCTTACGGGCAGCATCGACTTTTCCACCATTACGGAGTACGGCTCCGAATCGGACCCCCGCGCATACCGTTTTGACGGGGAATTGAACAAGGCCAACCGGGGCTTGATGGAGTTTCAGGAAATGCTGAAATGCGACGAGAAATTTTTGTGGAATTTGCTGTCCCTGACCCAGGAAGGCAATTTCAAAGCGGGGAGATTTGCGCTGATCAGCGCGGATGAACTGATCGTTGCCCATACGAACGAATCGGAGTACAAAGCGTTCATTGCCAACAAAAAAAATGAAGCCCTGCAATCCCGGATGATCGTCATGCCCATCCCTTACAACCTCAAAGTGTCGCAGGAGGAGAAAATTTACGCCAAGCTGATCGGGCAAAGCGATATGAGCCATATCCACATCGCCCCGCATGCCTTGCGGTCCGCGGCGATTTTCTCGATATTGACGCGGCTGAAGGAAACGAAAAAGCAGGGCGTCGACCTCGTGAAAAAGATGCGGCTTTACGACGGGGAAGAAGTCGAAGGCTATAAGGATGCGGATTTGAAAGAGCTGCAGAACGAGTATCTGGAGGAAGGCATGTCCGGGGTCGATCCGCGCTATGTCATCAACCGGATTTCGAGCGCTCTGATCAAGCAAGATCTGCATTGCATGGGCGCGCTGGACATATTGCGGGCGATCAAAGACGGACTTGACCAGCACGCGTCGATTACGAAAGAGGAACGGGAGCGTTACCTGAATTTTATCAGCATCGCCCGCAAGGAATATGATGAACTGGCCAAAAAAGAAGTCCAAAAGGCGTTCGTCTACTCGTTTGAAGAATCCGCAAAAACGTTGTTCGAAAACTACCTCGACAATATCGAGGCGTTTTGCAACTGGACCAAAATCCGCGACCCCCTGACGGATGAGGAGCTGGATCCCGACGAGCGGCTGATGCGGTCGATCGAGGAACAGATCGGTATATCGGAAAACGCCAAAAAGGCGTTTCGCGAGGAAATTCTGATCCGCATCTCCGCCTATTCCCGCAAAGGAAGAAAGTTTGAGTACAATCACCACGACCGGCTGCGGGAAGCGATAGAGAAGAAGCTGTTCGCCGACCTTAAGGATATCGTTAAAATAACGACTTCGACGAAGACGCCCGACGAAAATCAGCTTAAACGAATCAACGAGGTCAGCAAGCGTCTGATCGACGAGCACGGATACTGCCCGGTTTGCGCCAATGAACTGCTGCGCTATGTAGGCAGCCTGCTGAACCGGTAACCTATGAAATATATGCCTGGCGATATTCATATCGCCGGGCTTTTTTTGGTGGAACATGGAATCGGGCCGGGGAAAACGGGTTAATAATATAGGAGAATATCGTCGATGGAAAAGGAGAAGGAACAACTCATGGCAGACATCAAGCTTGCAGTCATTTATTACAGTTCTACGGGGACCAATCATCAACTCGCCAAATGGGCGGAAGAAGGGGCGAAGTCGGCGGGGGCCGAAACCAGGCTACTGAAAGTCCAGGAGCTGGCGCCGCAATCGGCGATCAACAGCAATCCGGCATGGAAAGCACACGTGGAGGCGGCAAAGGATGTGCCCGTCGCAACGTTGGACGATCTCGTGTGGGCGGATGCGATTATCTTCAGTACGCCGACCCGATTCGGAAACATCGCTGCCCAGATGAAGCAATTTCTCGACACGTCCGGCGGATTGTGGGCCCAGGGCAAGCTGGTAGACAAAGTGGTCAGCGCCATGTCCAGCGCCAGCAATCCGCACGGAGGGCAGGAGGCGACCATCCTGTCGCTGTATACGACGATGTACCATTGGGGAGCGATTATTGCGGCACCTGGGTATACGGACCCGGTCACGTTTGCGTCGGGCGGCAACCCTTACGGCATGAGCGCAACGGTAGGGCAGGACGGTCAGATCCAGGAAAATTTGCGCGACGGCGTCATATATCAGGCGAAGCGTACCGTCTCCGTCGCGCAATGGGTAAAGAGCGGGAAGTCCAAGTAGTTGGACTCCCCGCCCGGGGGTCAGGTCGGCTCGATTAAGCCGTGCTTGGTTTTGGTTTGGTAAGATAGCGGCTGTTGCCATGAAGGGTTGCACCGGCTGTTGCTATGTAGTTGCTGTTGCCTTGTAACATCCCTTGGTTGGAAAAAATCCAATCAACAGATGGGGAAACAGCAGTTTTAACAGGCTTGATTGGAAAAAATCCAATGAAGCCGTTTTTAGAGCGTCAAATGCTGATTTTCGTTGGATAATTTCCACTCAAGACGATGGGGGAAGCACCACCAAACTCTCTGTGCACCAAACCAACCGCCTCCCCAACCAACCAACTGTCAACGAATTACCTTTCCACTTACCGCCAGCCTATTAACCGTCCACCAGCACGCCATCTACTCAGCACGCCATCTACTCAGCACACGATCTACTCAACACACTGTGCACCAGCAAACTGACCTTCAACAAACTTCCTAATTAATCAAGCTACCGACTACCTCTATGAAACTTTATCTGCTTTCCCTAACAACTTTCTCCTTGCCCGGCTCTTCTTGTATGTCGTTACTTAGATCCACCGGTTGTGTCAGCGTTTTTTACCCCAAACGGCAATGCCGAATTGGTCTTTGCCCGTCAGCGCGAGCGTAGGCTCGTTTCGCTGCCAGTCCCAGGCCGGGGTGACCCGGCAGGTTTCCTCGATATTCCCGTACCTGAGGATAACGGTCGTCTCATCCGCGTATTCCCAGGTTCCCCTTAAGGAGCAGCATTCCAATATCCCGTCTTCTTTCAGAACCATCGGAACGGAGTGGTAAACGCCTTGGGGAATGGCGGGAACGAGCTTGATTCTTTCATAGCTTCCCGCGATCCATGCCTTGCCGATCGGTTGTGTTTTTTCTCCCGCATAGCATTGGGGGACAAGGGCCGGCCATCCGTCGGGAGTCCACAGCATTTTGTAAATATGCATGGTGGCGATTTGCGGCTCGGTAAAATGGTGTTCCCGGATATGGCAGGTCAGATACCATTCTCCGTCGAAATCGCGAAGTACGGAGTTATGTCCCGGTCCCATATACCCTTGTCCGTCAAACCACTGATATCCGCAGGCGATCATATATCCGATTTCGTTCCGATCATCGTTCAAATCGGTCATTTCTCTTCCGTTCGGATCGAGATATGGCCCCAACAGGCTCTTGCTTCGGCCTACCCGGATATTGTAATCGCTGCTTAAGGAACCGTAAGACACAAACAGGTAGTAGTAGCCCGTATCCGGATTATATTTGATATAAGGTCCTTCGATCGAACGGTCCGTCCATGCGGGCCGGCAGGCCAGGCATTTGCCGATGCCTTCTTCGGCGGCAAGTCCTGTCTTTTCATCCAGTTTCAGAATATGGATTCCGCCCCAGAACGACCCGTACACCATATAGTGCTCTCCCGTTTCCTCATCCACGACTAAATTGGCGTCGATCGCGTTGACGGGGGAATCCGGCTCGCTCGTTTTCAGTACGCAGCCTCTAGGAATGAAGGGCCCTTCCGGGGAGTCGGCCACCGCCAAAAAAATCGCGGATTGCCGGACGCCGAATGACGAATTGGAGCAGTACAACCGATACTCGTCACCGACCTTGATGATATCCGGCGCCCAGATGGAGGTTCCGCCCACCCATTCTGCCGACTCCTGCGGCGGGTTGTCCACAATTTTGCCGATCGTTTCCCAGCGAATCAAATCCACGGAACGTCTGGCAATACCGAAAGTGCAATAAGTATAATAATTGCCCGAAACGGGATCTCTGTAGATGGCGGGATCATGAGATCCCCACAAACTCGTCAGGTCGTCTTGCTTGAAGGTTTCGCCCGGCGAGAAAACCGGCTTCGCCGAAGGTATCGGAGGCGCCGACGGAAATTCGATATTGCAATTTTCAAAAGTAGCCATGGTGACTCTATTCCTCCTCATCGCAAAATGAATGTTGTGTGATCATCAGACTCATTGTTAACGGTTACATTAACCCCAATTATAGTGCGTAAATTGGATTAGGTACAGCTTGACCTACACAATAAACGAAGCCCAAAGCCAATTAGCGGGAAAAGCTCCCGTTAATTTCTTGCGAAATCTGCATTTGGTGAAATTAACGTGAAAATCTCCTGCTATTTTCGCCAAATTCGCTCCGCAAGGGATCCATCCGCGAAAATAATCGGAACTTTTCCCGTTGATATAACCTGATCTGGCTTCAAGAGCAAGATTAGGAGGAGGATTTCCGGTTATTTATTCTCGTTAAATCCATTAAAAAATGACGGCGCAGGAATACCCTACACCGTCAACTCATCAGCTTCATCAATTCATATCAAAGAATCTTCCGATAATGTTTCTCCCCGTCATAACTGAACAGCGCGGTTTTATCTTCCACGACGGTTTCCAAATGGACCGTTCTGCCCCAAAGCCGATTTACGTAGGGAAGCGTACGCTCCAGATATTTCAGGTCAAGCTCGATCCCTTCGTACTGGTGTTTGAGCAGCAATTCTCCCGTCCGGTGATAGTCCCCGTCCTTAACGACAATGTAAGGGGATCCGCCGTTGACACGGGAGGCGACCAGCTGATCGCGGATGTTTTCCCAAGCTTTATCGGTGATCTTCCATTCCGGCCCTTGCTTCTCGAAAATGTAAAGATCCAGGTCGCGGACCAGATCCTTGGTCAAATAACTGCGGATAAAAGAGAGATCGGAATCGAGTTCGCGGACTTCAAAAATTTTCTCCCTGCCCTTGCCGGGCTCGCGTCCGAATCGCCGCATTTCTTCTTCCGTCGGATGATCCCAGCGCCGTTCGATGTCCTCGAATATTTTTAGCCCCAGATAATAAGGGTTCAGGCTCTGCCGGGAAGGCTGGACGACGGCGGAGTTCAGTTTGGCAAATTCGACCGTTTCATCGCTGGTCAGATCCAGTTCGCGGAGGATCCGCTGATGCCAGTAGGAAGCCCAGCCTTCGTTCATGATTTTCGTTTCCATTTGCGGCCAGAAGTACAGCATTTCCTCACGAAGCATGCTCATAATGTCCCGCTGCCAGTCTTCGAGAGATTCGGAGTATTCCTGGATGAACCAAACGAGATCTTTCTCGGGCTCGGGAGGAAACAGCCCCGTCTGTTCGGATTTGCCTGCCGCTGAACGGGATGGGTTCCCGGCTGCATCCAAATCCCATAAATCATCGTACGAACCGGCCCGCTGCGGCTCCTGCCGCGCTTCTTTCGCACGGCGCAGCTTTTCTTCCATTTGTCTTCGTTTATCGTAGCGCATCGGCTTGATCAACTGGGGATCCACATGTTCCTGAATGCCGAGCACCGAATCGATGAAGGTTTCGACGGCTTCCGCTCCGTAGATCAGCTCATATTTGCTGATCCGTTCCGCCGTGGCGGACATGCTTTCGACCATATCCCGGTTGGTGGCGGAAAACCGCATATTGTTTTTGAAAAAATCGCAGTGGGCGAGCACATGCGCGACGATCAGCTTGTTTTGGATCAGGGAGTTGCCTTCCAGAAGGAAGGCGTAGCACGGATTCGAGTTAATGACGAGCTCGTAGATTTTGCTGAGTCCGAAGTCGTATTGCATTTTCATCTTATTGAAAATCTTTCCGAAGCTCCAGTGAGAAAAGCGGGTAGGCATCCCATAGGCCCCGAACGTGTAGATGATATCCGCGGGACAAATCTCGTAGCGCATCGGATAATAATCGAGCCCGAAGCCGTCCGCGATTTCCATAATTTCCGCAATGGCGTATTCCAGCTTTGCGAGTTCGCTTGTCACGACCGAGCCCCCTCTTCCCGTTTGTGGAAAAACCGTTTCAGCGCATTGTACACTTCCCCTTTTTCCTTGATGACGTAATACATAAACCGGTCTTGTTTTAAATTCCGGTAGGCCGACATCAGCGTGCTGCCCCGGTTATACTGATTCACTTCGCCATAGCCGAATATGTTGCACCGCTCCAGCAACTCGCCGATCAGCCGGATGCAGCGCTCATTGTCGGAGGTCAAATTGTCCCCGTCGGAAAAGTGGAAGGGGTAAATATTATAGCTGGAAGGCGGATAACGCTCATCGATAATTTCCAGCGCCTTTTGATAGACAGAGGAGCAGATCGTGCCGCCGCTTTCCCCGCGGGTAAAGAAATCCTGCTCGCTGACCTCCTTGGCTTCCGTATGATGAGCGAGAAATACGATCTCCACCTTTTCATACTGCTTTCTCAGAAAACGAGTCATCCAAAAAAAGAAGCTGCGGGCGCAATACTTTTCGAAGGCCCCCATACTCCCGCTCGTATCCATCATGGCGATAATCACGGCGCTCGCTTTCGGTACGCGCACATCCTCCCACGTTTTATAGCGGAGATCGTCGGGAGAAATGCCGTGAATACCGGGGACCCCTGCGGTCGCATTGCGCCGGAGGTTTTCGAGAATGGTCCGTTTTTTGTCGATGTTGGACATCAAACCCTTTTTGCGGATGTCGTTGAACCGGAACGAGACGGTTTCCACTTCTTGTTTGTCCTTATCTTTAATGAATGGAAGTTCGAGTTCGTCGAACAGCAATTCTTCCAATTCCTCGATGCTGACTTCCGCCTCCACATAATCCGTACCGGGTTGGTCTCCGGCTTTTCCTCCTTTTCCGGGACCCGGCTCCCTCGGGCTATCCTGAGCGAGCACATCTCCGACTTCGCTATCCCCGTCGCCCTGGCCGACATGCTTCTGTTTTTGAAAATTATAAATAAAGCGGTACTCCTCCAGATTTCGGAGAGGAACCTTGATGATCTGTTTACCGTCCGACATGATGATGTTCTCCTCGGTGACCAGGTCCGGAAGATTCTGCTTGATGACTTCCCGCACTTTTTCCTGGTGGCGCTGCTGATCCTGATAGCCTTTGCGGTGCAGCGACCAGTCCTCTTTCGATACGATGAACATACCTTTATTCGAATCGGATGTCGTCATTGATAAGCACCTCCCCAAATGGCTTGCTAGGGCAATAAAGAGCGGTTTGTAACTAAAGTATATTCACGCGGAGTCCTGATATGTGATCGAAGTATATCCGATTTCCGCTTGGCCAAAATAGGAATTATCTGGTTAGCCGGGCGTTGTAATGGGTATGGTAAAAAAAGGACGATTATCAGGGGGGAGT
Source organism: Paenibacillus salivarius (assembly GCF_051307165.1). Taxonomy (NCBI): domain Bacteria; kingdom Bacillati; phylum Bacillota; class Bacilli; order Caryophanales; family Paenibacillaceae; genus Paenibacillus; species Paenibacillus salivarius. The sequence continues at coordinate 3,952,991 of NZ_CP195592.1, read as the reverse complement.
CTTCGGATGGTAAAAAAAGCTCAGCTTCCGCTTCAGACGCTAAGTCTTGTCGTATCTTTCATGGCTTGGGTGCTGCTGTCTTCATTAATCGCCTATATCGTCGTCGATATTCCGCTCTCGCCCGGACAGAGGGCTTGGGTGACCGCCGTGCCGGTTATCCTGGGCTCTTTATTGCGTATTCCGGCTGGCTTTATGACGAACCGGTTCGGTGCAAGAACGATGTTTACGGTAAGCTTGATCATACTGCTTGCGCCGGTGCTCTATCTGAGCTATGCCGACTCGCTGGCCGATCTGCTGATCAGCGGCTTTTTTCTGGGAATCGGCGGGGCGACGTTTTCGATCGGGGTTACTTCGATTCCGAAGTACTATCCGAAGGAAAAGCACGGGACCGTGAACGGGATTTTCGGGATGGGCAATATCGGGACGGCGGTTGCCACCTTCGGGGCTCCGATGTTGGCGGACGCGATCGGATGGGCAGGGGCTCTGAGGGCTTTTCTCGTTCTTCTCGGGCTGTTTGCCCTGTTGAACCTTCTTTTTGGCGACAAAGGAGAGCCGAGGATCAAGGTTTCCGCCGTCGACCAATTCAAAAAGGTATACAAAAACGATAAATTGTGGTTTTTCAGTTTGTTTTATTTCATCACATTCGGCTCCTTCGTCGCCTTTACGGTTTATTTACCAGGCTTCCTGGTCAGTTATTTCGAGCTCAGTAAAGTCGACGCCGGCCTGAGAACCGCAGGGTTCATCGCACTTGCGACCTTTCTCCGCCCGATTGGCGGGATTCTCTCGGACAAGGCAAATCCGTTCGTCGTGCTCATCGGGGTATTTGCGGGACTTACCGTTTCCGGCGTACTTCTGTCCTTTGGACTGACGATGCCGCTGTTTACGCTGGGCTGTCTTCTCGTCGCGGTTTGCGCAGGAATCGGGAATGGCGCCGTATTCAAGCTTGTGCCGATGTATTTTTCCAAACAAGCGGGGATTGCCAACGGCATCGTATCCGCCGCCGGCGGACTTGGCGGATTTTTTCCTCCACTGCTCCTCACCTTGTTATTTGAATGGACGGGCCATTACGCGATCGGTTTTATGGCTTTATCCGAAGCTTCGCTGGCCAGTTTGATTCTGGTGCTGTGGGTATTCTTCGGCAACAAGCTGAAGCTGTCCTCGGACATTATTCAATCCTCGGCCGATGCCGTCATGGTGACGGACGTGAACGGCGTCATCCTGACGGTGAATGAGGCGTTCACCAAAGTAACCGGCTACTCCAGGGAAGAGGTGATCGGCAAAAATCCGAACGTGCTAAGCTCCGGGTACCATGACCGGGACTTTTACGATTTTTTTTGGAGGACCTTGCAAACTACCGGGAAATGGCAGGGTGAAATCGTTAACCGTAAGGCCGACGGAAGAGTATTCAAGGAATGGCTTTCTGTGGCGGCCATCAAGGACGAGCAGGATCAGGTAAAGCATTATGCAGCGATTTTCAGCGATTTGTCGGAAGCGGATTCGCGGCTCGACCCCGGAAAGGACCCATCTGAATCTATTCACTAAAAACGGGAAAGGAAGTGCCCCCTATGCCGCATAAATCAGGACCGGCATTGAGACACGTGGACAGCCATTCTTCCATACATGAGGCCGCGCTGGAAGAAGCGAAGGAATTGACGGAGCTTCTGGAAAGAAGCGTCAGGCAGGGTGAAATGGAAAAGGCTCTGGAGCTCGGTTACATTATCGTCGAACATTGGGAGGCCCGCACGTTGCAGCACGCTTTAAGCGAAGAGGAAGGGCTATATATGGATGCGCTGGAGCTCAAGCCTGAGCTTGCGCCGGTCATCATTTCACTGACAAGGGATCATAATCTGATGCGAAAGCTTGTCCTTGAGATTAAGGATCTGCTCGACCAAGGGGTTGTGTCGGAGAAGCTGGTCCAAAGCTTTTACGCATTGATCGTGATCGATGAACTGCATAACGAGGACGAAATGGAGATGCTCGAAAAGGAAGTGGAGGGCTTGCGCCATGCTCAATAACGCTTATTCACTGGCCGGCATGCTGCCGGACAAGCCGCTCCGGCTCATGGAGCCAAAGCTGTACGGGTTGCTGGTAAAAGAGTTGGAACGCCTGCATTTGCATCCTTATGATGTTAAAGCAAGCGCCAGATGCGATGAACGGGGTTTCACGATTCTGCTGCGGTTTGGCGATGATCTCGGCAAATTGTCGAGCCGAACGTTCTCCCTTGAAGATTTGGAAGCCGGGGACGGACAGGTCGCCGAATTTTTCCGTGAGACGGCGAATACGATGCAGCGAACATTGATCGCGGATTACTACAAGATGATGAAATCCGAATACTGACGAAAGAAGGCGAATGAAGATGAATCAGGCGAAGATGGGTGGTTTTGTCTTGCAGGATCAGGAAGATTTGCTCGCGCTTTTGGACATGCGTTTCGGGGCGGTTCCAGCCCTAATTCATGATCGGATCAGGCGGATTTCGGAGCTGGATCGTTTGCAGCGGCTGATTATCGCGGCTTGCAACGCAGCGGACTGGAGTATTTTTATCGAAGAGCTGGAAGCGGGAGAAGAGAGCTTCAAGCTGACCGGGGAGCGGTTTAATCCGATGGCGGGAGAATCCGGAATGCCGGGGAAGGGAGTGTCTTTATGAGCGACAACCGGAACAAGCTGCTGGAAGCGCTGAAGTATTTGCAGCGCGGCAAAACGATCAATGACGGCTGGACCGAAGAAAGTCCGAGAACCAGAGATTGGGAAGGTTTGTACCGCGGCCGTTGGCAGCATGACAAAGTGGTGAGATCGACGCACGGGGTCAACTGCACGGGCTCTTGCAGCTGGAACGTGTTCGTCAAAGACGGCATCATCACCTGGGAAACCCAGAAGACTGATTATCCGACAACGGGGGCGAACTTCCCCGAGTACGAACCGCGGGGGTGTCCGCGGGGAGCCAGCTTCTCTTGGTATACCTACAGTCCGGTCAGGGTGAAGTATCCGTATATTCGCGGCGATCTGGTCGAAATGTGGCGCGAAGAGATGGCCGCGGTGCATGACCCCGTGATGGCATGGGAAAATATCGTCGGCAATCCGTCGAAACGCGAACGGTATGTCAAGGCTCGGGGCAAGGGCGGATTCGTAAGGGCGGACTGGGACGAAGCCTGCCAGATGATCGCGGCGGCCACGATTCATACGATCCGCAAGTACGGCCCGGACCGGGTCGTCGGCTTCAGCCCGATTCCGGCGATGTCCATGGTCAGCTATTCCGCCGGCACCCGGTTTCTGTCCTTGATCGGCGGCACGATCCTCAGTTTTTATGACTGGTATGCCGACTTGCCGCCTGCTTCCCCACAAATCTGGGGCGATCAAACGGACGTTCCTGAAAGCGGCGACTGGTATAACACGAAATATTTCATTATCTGGGGTACGAATATCCCGCAAACGAGGTCTCCCGATGCGCATTTCATGGTCGAGGCCAGATATAACGGAACGAAGGTCGTCGGTGTCAGCCCCGATTATTCCGAATACGAAAAATTCGCCGACATCTGGCTCCCGGCCCGGGCCGGGACCGACGGCGCCCTTGCCATGGCGATGACCCATGTCATCTTGAAAGAATTTTATGTGGACCGGCAGGTGCCGTATTTTATCGATTACGTTAAAAAATTTACCGACCTTCCGTTCCTCGTCATGTTGAAGGAGGAGGGAGGAATGATGAAATCGGATCGTTTCCTACGTGCTTCCGATCTCGGGGACACCAGGGAATTGGCGGAGTGGAAGACCGTCGTTTGGGATGCGGCAACGGGAATGCCGGAAATTCCTAACGGCAGCCAAGGGTTCCGCTGGGATCAGGACAAACGATGGAATCTGGATCTGGAACGGGCGGACGGGACTGTCATCGACCCGCAGCTGTCCTTCATATCGGATTCGGACGAAATCGCGCTGGTGGATTTTCCGTATTTCGCGGAAAAAGAAGGAGAAACCGTGCGCCGGGGAGTCCCTGTCAAGCATCTGAAGGGTGCGGACGGCGGTACCGTCAAGGTCGTCACAGTGTATGACCTGATGATGGCTCACGTCGGCGTCAACAGAAATTTGACGGGGGATTATCCCGCGGATTACGACGACGGTAAGCCGTATACTCCTGCCTGGCAGGAAGCGATCACCGGCGTGAAAAAAGCGCACTGCATCCAGGTGGCCAGGGAATTTGCCGACAATGCGGCCCGTACCGGTGGGAAATCGATGATCGCGATGGGTGGAGGCACGAACCATTGGTACCATAGCGACCAGATTTACCGTGCCATTCTCAATCTTGTGCTGCTAACCGGGTCCCAGGGCGTCAACGGCGGAGGATGGGCGCACTACGTAGGCCAGGAAAAGGTCCGTCCGCTGGAGGGCTGGCAGCAAATCGCCTTTGCCGGGGACTGGATCCGGCCGCCGCGGCTGCAGAACGGAACCTCGTTTTTCTATTTCGCCACCGAACAGTTCCGCTATGAAGCGAGAGTCGACGAAGAACAGGCTACCCCTTGGGGTGGCCAGTACAGCAAGATGCATCCGGCCGATGTCAACGCCCTCGCGGCCAGACTCGGTTGGCTTCCTTCATTCCCTCAGTTCACCCAGAATTCCATTGATCTGGCGAGAGCGGTTCGGGAAAAAGGCTTTACGGACGATCAGGAAGCCGTGCGGGAAGTGGCCAGAATGGTGAAGGACGGAGAAATCGACTTTGCGATCGAGCATCCGAACGACCCGGATAATTTTCCGCGCGTATTTTTTAACTGGCGTTCCAACCTGCTCGGCGACAGCGGCAAAGGCCACGAGTATTTTGCCAAGCACCTGCTTGGAGCGGATAACCAGGTGCTTACGGACACGAGCCATTCCTGGCAGCCGGAGCAAGTCCAAACGGACGAAATTCCCCCGGAAGGGAAGACGGATTTATTTGTTGCGATGGATTTCCGCATGACGAGCAGCGGACTTTTCTCGGACATCGTGCTTCCGGCGGCCACCTGGTACGAAAAATACGATTTAAGCAGCACGGACCTTCATCCGTTCATCCATCCGTTCAACGCGGCGATCGAACCGCCTTGGCAGTCGAAGAGCGACTGGGACGCCTTCCGCGAAATCGCCAAGACGTTCTCCGAGCTTGCCGAGAAGCACCTTCCGGCCTGCGAAGACGTCATGATGACCCCGCTCGGGCATGACAGCCCGGACGAAGTCGCCCAGGTTCACGGGAAGATCAAGGACTGGCGCAAGGGAGAGGTTGAAGCGATTCCCGGAAAAACGATGCCGCATTTCATGTTCGTAAAACGGGATTATCCGAATGTGTACGGCAAAATGATCACGATCGGTCCGAACATTAAGAAGGGCTACGGAGCCAAGGGAGTAAAAATCCCCGGCGAAAAAGTGTACGGCCAGCTGGAGGCCCGGCTCGGACTTTCGAAGCGGGAAGGAATCGGCAAAGGCCAGCCGGATCTTTATTACGACAAGCAGGCGATCGAAGCGATCCTGCTGATGTCGGGAGCGACAAATGGGGAACGCGCTGTCGAAGGATGGCGCTCAATGGAAGAGAAGACCGGCAAAAGCCTGACGCACATCGCGGAGCCGCGGGAAGAGGACGCTTTTACGCTTCTCGATATTACCGCCCAGCCCCGTCAGGCCATTTCAGCCGCGGTATGGAGCGGACTCGAGAAGGACAATAGGCGTTATTCCCCGTTTACGCTGAACTTGGAATACGGCATTCCATGGCGGACGGTAACCGGACGCCAATCCTTTTATCTGGATCACGAGATGATGCTCGATTTCGGGGAAGGGTTGCCGATTTATTTGCCGCCGCTTATGCATGTTCCGTTCCTTAAAGGAGAGAAGGAAGTGCCGGAAAACGGGAAATCGCTGACGATCCGCTATCTGACCCCGCATCAGAAATGGGGCATCCATACGATGTTCACCGATACGAACCAGATGTCCACCTTGTTCCGGGGTTGGCAGGTCGTCTGGCTGAACGAGAAGGATGCCGCATCGATCGGCGTCAAGGATAACGACTGGATCGAGGTGTATAACCGCAACGGCGTCGTCGCAGCCAGGGCGGTGCTGACTTACCGGATTCCCCAAGGGATTGCCTACATGTATCATGCGCAGGACCGCACCTTGGGCGTTCCCGGGACGACCATCACCAAACAGCGCGGGGGAACGCATAACAGCGTTACGCGGATTACGATGAAGCCCACGCATATGATCGGCGGATATTCCCAGCTGAGCTACGGATTCAACTATTACGGACCGACCGGAAACCAAAGGGACACGTTGACGATTATCCGGCCGCTGAAGGAGGTGGATTGGCTTGAGGATTAAAGCGCAAGTCGCGATGGTGATGAACCTGGATAAATGTATCGGCTGCCACACCTGTTCCGTAACCTGCAAGAATACCTGGACCAATCGCCCGGGAACCGAGTACATGTGGTACAACAACGTGGAAACGAGACCGGGGCCCGGATACCCGAAGGAATGGGAGGACGTCAAAAGGTATAAAGGAGGTTGGGTGCTGCGGAACGGGAAGCTTGCGCTGCGCGCGGGGGGACCCATCACGAAGCTGGCAAACATTTTCTACAATCCGAACATGGCGTCCCTCGACGATTTTTACGAGCCGTGGACCTATGATTATGATAACCTGATCCACAGTCCCAAAAGAAAGCATCTTCCGGTTGGCCGTCCGGTATCGCTCATCACGGGCGAATATATGGACAAGCCGGAATGGGGACCCAACTGGGACGACGATTTGGCCGGCGGGAGCGAGGTCGTTCCTTTGGACCCTAACGTGAAGAAGCTGCAGGAACATATCGCGATGGAGTACGAAAAGACGTTTATGATGTATCTCCCGCGGATTTGCGAGCACTGCCTGAATCCTTCCTGCGTTGCCTCCTGTCCTTCGGGAGCGCTGTACAAACGGGAAGAAGACGGAATCGTCCTCGTAGATCAGGAAGCCTGCCGCGGCTGGCGCTTCTGCATGAACGGCTGCCCGTACCATAAAGTGTATTACAACTGGAATACCCATAAAGCGGAAAAATGCAATTTTTGCTACCCGCGGACCGAGGCGGGAATGGCTACCATTTGCTCCGAAACTTGCGTAGGCCGAATCCGTTATATCGGCGTCGTCTTTTACGATGCCGACCGGGTAAAGGCGGCAGCCTCGGTAGAGGATCCGCAAAAATTGTACGAATCCCAGCTGTCGGTATTCCTCGACCCTAATGATCCGGAAGTCGTCAAGGAAGCGCGCAGAGCGGGAATCAACGATTCCTGGATCGACGCGGCCCAGCGTTCCCCGATTTACAAGCTGGCGATGAAATGGAAGGTTGCCTTGCCGCTTCATCCGGAATACCGGACGCTCCCGATGGTATGGTACGTGCCTCCGCTCAGCCCGATCATGAACCATATCGAGGAGGACGGTTTGCGGCCGGACCATTATATTCCCGCCGTGGATCAAATGCGGATTCCGATGGAATATCTCGCTTCGCTGCTTACGGCGGGAGACACGTCCGTCATTCGGCGCGTACTGCTGAAAATGACGGCGATGCGCGTCCATATGCGCGGCCGCGCCGTCGGGATCGAAGACGAGTTAAAGCATAGCCACCTTTTGGAAGAGGCCGGAATTACCGTGGATGAAATAGAGGAAATGGCCCGTTTGTTCGCGGTGGCCAAATACAACGAGCGGTTTGTCATTCCGACAGGCCGGAGAGAGATGGACGGGGAGGAAAAATTACACTATAAGCAGGGGGCGTGCAGCATAGAATCGATTACGCCTTCCTCGGCGGTCATGTCGCATCTTTTTGCACGGGAGGAATAGGGATGGAAAAAAAGCATATCATGTTGGCCGCATGCTCCAGAATGTTAGGGTATCCCGACGAGCCGTTGTATTCGGACAGGTATGATCTGTTGGAAGCGGTCGAGGATGCTGTCGGCGACCCTCTGCTGAACAAAAAGTTCGCCAAGGCGGTGAACCGGATTTGCTCGATGCCGCTGAAGGAACTGCAGGAAGCGTACGTGTGGACCTTTGATTGGAAAGAGAAAACCGGGCTATACTTGACCGCTCATGAACTCGGCGACAGCCGGGAGCGGGGGGCCGCGCTCATTCTGCTTCGGCATATCGTGGAAGACGCCGGTTTTTCGATGACGGGGAAAGAACTTAGCGATTATATCCCGATGCTGTACGAACTGCTCGCGGTCCGTCCGGATCACGTTCATGTCCGGGGATTGGAGCTCAGGCTGGCGGCCGCCACCAAGCGGATCCGGGATCATCTTCCGGACGACAGTCCCTATGCGGGAATTTTCGGCTTACTGATGACGGACGTGTTCGAGGAGCCGACGGAGGAACAAATCCGAATGCTGGAAAGCAAACGGGAAACTGCCGACCTTGATGAGCTTCCGTATCCGGTATTGTTCGGAATGGACGGTACTGCCCGCAGCGACGCCCTGTTTCCGGTTTACAAAAAGTGCAATTGAATGGAAGGGAGGTTTAGGGATGGCCGGTATTTTCTGGTGGGTCGTGTTTCCGTATATCGCGCTTGCGGTGATGGTCGTCGGTTTGCTTTACCGATTTGCTTTCCGTCAGGTAACCTGGACGGCCCCTTCCACGGAGATTTTCGAGAAGAAGTGGCTCCGGACCGGTTCTACCGTGTTTCATTACGGGATTATTTTTGCGTTCATCGGTCACGTGATGGGCGTGCTGATCCCGAAGGGAGTTTACAGATCCATGGGCGTGTCCGATGAGATGTATCATATCTTCGCCATCGTCGGCGGAAGTATTGCCGGCTTGATGGTGGTGGCGGGACTCGTCGTCCTGCTGATCCGGAAAATAACGAATCGCAGGGTACGCGTCCATGCCGGGTTCGGCGACTATTTTGCCGTGATTCTGGTATTGATCGTCGCTGCGATCGGCACATACATGACCCTTGTTTACAACACGACAGTAGTCGCTTATGAATACCGAACGACCATCGGCCCCTGGTTTCGAAGCCTGTTCACCTTTAACCCGCAGTATCATTTGATGACAGACGTCCCTTTCATTTTTCAGTTGCATATCGTATTGGCGTTTCTGTTGTTTGCTTCCATTCCGTTTACGATGCTGGTGCATATGTTCTCGTTACCGGCGCGCTATCCGGCGAGAGCTCCTCAGCAGTACCGTTCCCGGACGGGATACAGAAGGCGGGAAAAAACCTGATATCCTTTGTTCCGCAAAAACAGCGTTTCCTGACGGAAGGACACGCTGTTTTCTTTGTTCCTGACCGTCCTAGGAATCCGGACCCATTCGCCGTTTTCCAATAATCGGTTAAAATGAAGAGTGATATGTATCACTACTTGTCCGAAACCATCATTGAAACGGAGGAGCCTTAGCCGTGTCCAACCCTACCAGCGGGCTATTAAAAAAGCTCATTTCCGAGGATAGCACTTATAAGTTATTATACGAGAACCTTCCCGACGGGATATGCATTATTGACGTGGACGGCAAGTACGTGGAGGCGAATCCAAGAATCGAAAAACTGACCGGGTACTCCGCCGACGAATTTCTGAAACTGTCTCCGGACCGGTTGTTTTGCGAACAGGGCCAACTTAAAAGGGAACAGTTTTTTCATAGAGCCCTTGAGGGAGAGACCGGAAGCTTCGAGATCACGTTTCGGCGGAGGGACGGAAGCTTCAGGGAAGCGCACACGACGTTTGTCCCGATCATACATGAAACCGGCGTGGCCGGCGTTTTCTCGATTACGAGAGATATTACCGCGGATAAAATGCTTCAGGCCAAAGGGATTACGGAACGGAACCGGATGGAAGAGGCGCTCCGGGAAAGCGAGGGGCAATACCGGCTCATTTCGGAGTATTCGATGGACTTGATTTCCCGGCATGCCGCGGACGACAGCTTCACTTACTTATATGTATCGCCTTCCTCATATACGCTGCTCGGATACGAACCCGAAGAAATGATAGGTAAGAGCGCATATGATTATTTTCATCCCGACGATATCGAGCCGGTCAAAGAATACATGAAGCTGAGGATGAATTCCAGAAGCGTATACACGATCACTTACCGGGTTCGGCATAAGGACGGAAGATATATTTGGTTCGAAAGCACCGGCCGCTACAGATACGTCGCATTCTCCGGAGAAATCGGGGAGATCATTTCGATTTCCAGGGACGTAACGGAACGCAAGCAGAGCGAGCGGCGTCTTCAGGAGAGCCAGCAGCGGTACCGGTCATTGTTTGAATATAGTCCTTCAAGCGTGTATTCCATGGATCTCAGCGGCAAATATACTTCCATCAACTCCAATCTGGAAGCGCTGCTCGGCTACACCGGCGAGGAGCTTCTCGGCATGAATTTCGGGGAAATCATCGATCCGGAGGATTTGCCGAAAACGCGGCAGCATTTTGAACAAGCCAAGCTAGGCAATCCGCAAAATTATGAAACGACGGTCATACGCAAAGACGAAAGCCGGCTGGAAATCGCCGTAACCAATGTCCCGATCATCGTCGATCATCAAGTCGTCGGCGTTTACGGGATCGCCAGCGATATTACGGAGCAGAAGCGTTATGTAGAACAGATCGAGAAGCTCAGCTATCTGCATTCCTTGATTCTGGGATCCGTATCGGAAGGGATTTACGGTTTGGACGAAAACGGGAAAACGGTGTTTATCAATCAAGCCGCAGCGGAAATGCTCGGTTACAGCATTGAGGAGTTTATCGGCCAATCCAATCATCAATTAATCCACCATACGAAAATAGACGGGTCGGACTATCCGCTGGAGGATTGTCCGATCACGCGGACGATGCGCGACGGCATTCCCAGGGTCGTGCCGGAGGACGTGTTCTGGAGACGGGACGGTTCCAGTTTCCTGGTGGAATACCGGGTAAATCCGATGATCGAGCGCGGGCAGCTGATCGGCGCCGTCGTCGTTTTTAACGATATTACCGGGGAACGCGAAATCATGAGGGCCAAAGAGTCCGCGGAGCGCGCCACCCAAGCCAAATCCGAGTTTTTGGCGATGATCAGCCATGAGATCCGAACCCCGATGAACGGCGTCATCAGCATGACCGACTTGCTTATGGATACGGATTTAACCGAAGACCAGCGTTATTATGCGGAAGTAATTTCGGACAGCAGCAGGGAATTGCTGACGATTCTTAACGATGTGCTGGACTTTAGCAAAATCGAAGCGGGGAAGATGGCGCTGGAATACGAAACCTTCCACCTGGAGAGCTGCGTCATGGGGGCGGTGGAATTGTTCCAGCCGGAGGCCGCCAAGAAAGGCATTCACCTGAGTTATTCCATCTCGAAAGACGTGCCCGTATATATTTACAGCGATTCGTCCAGGCTCAGGCAAATCCTGGTCAATTTGATCGGGAATGCGGTGAAGTTCACGGAACGCGGGGAAGTCAAGGTCGAAGTTCAACGTTCATCCGCCTATGACGCGGGCGATCTTTTGAAATTCAGCGTCTCGGATACGGGAATCGGAATTCCCGAGAACAAGCTGCACAGGTTGTTCCAATCGTTTTCCCAGGTTCATCCCGTGGTCAACCGCAAGTATGGCGGCACAGGACTCGGCCTGGCGATCTGCAAAAGAATCGTCGAGTTGCTTGGCGGGAGCATTACGGTAGAAAGCACGGAGGGGCAAGGATCCGAATTCCGCTTCACATTAATCGGGGATGCGCGGGCTTTGCTGCCGGAGGAGCCTATGCACGCGAATCGTGCGGAAGCCGCTGCCGCCGCAGTAGACCTTGTGCCGATCATGATTGAGGAGAAGCCGGTGCAAATTAAAAGAAACGAGGGTGCGCGAACGCATTCGATTTTGATTGCGGAAGATCATCCGGTCAATTGCCAGGCATTTGTCCAATTGTTCGAAAGGTTGGGATATCGGCCGGATGTCGCCCATAACGGGATGGAGGTCATTGAAGCGGTAACCGCGGGAGTGTACGATTTCATCTTCATGGATCTTGAATTGCCTGTCATGGACGGAATCAAAACGTCGAGGCTGTTGAGAAGGCTGCTGCCTAACGATAAACTTCCGGTTATTATCGGCGTAAGCGCCTGCGGCGGCGCCGAAAACCGGGAGAGATGCCTGGCGAGCGGAATGGCCGCCGTCATCTCGAAACCTCTGAACGAAACGGATGTCGCCAACCTGCTGGAGACCCGGAACTTCGAATAAGCAGGAACGACAAAAAACGGCGTAAGGGTAATCCCCTTAACGCCGTTTTTGACTTGTTAAACTCAGCCGATCGATTTCGTATACAGAATTCCGATCGTCTTGGCGCCGCAGTGGCTGGAAATGACGCAGCCGGCGTTGGATACGGCGACTTCTCTCGCTCCCGTTTTGGCTTGAAGCGCCTGCTGCAGAAAAGCCGCATCCTCGTCGGCCAAGGAATGCGTGACGAAAATAAGGTCTTTGTCCATGTCCGGAATCTTGGAAAGCGCATTGTTCAGCAGCTGGTCAAGTGCTTTTTCCCGGCTGCCCCGGATTTTATAGGCAGGCGTCATTTTGCCGTCCTCTACCTTAATGACCGGCCGGATCCGCAGCAGGCTGCCGACAAGGTTTTGCATGCCGGAACAGCGCCCTCCCTTGTACAAATAGTCCAAGGAATCGATGACGAATTCCGTCTCGACGCATGGCCGCACCGCTTCCAGCATCGACAGGATTTCGGGAACGGATTTGCCTTCTTCCGCAGCCCGAACCGCCTTCATGACCTGAAGCCCGATTCCCGTGGACAGATTCAACGCGTCGAAAACGGTCACTTGGCCTTCTGGAAATTCATCGGAAGCGATCAGCGCGTTTTGGTACGTGGAGGACAATTCCGATGACAAGCTTATGTACAGAATCGGCCGTCCTTCCGCGATGAATGGCGAAAAGGCGGCGATGAAGTCGGATGGGGAAGGGGCTGCCGTTTTCGGCAGCTTGCCGGTTTCATCCACCTTTTTGTAGAGCTCGGGCGTGGTAAGGTCGATACCGTCGCGATAATTGGTATCGCCGAACGTGACATAAAGCGGGACAATGCCGATATCGTATCGCTCGATCCATGCTGCCGGCAAATCGCAGGTACTGTCCGCAAAAATCTTAATGTTTCCCATCAGAGGATCCTCCTTTATTATCAGACCTTACTCGGGAATCTTCTTCGTATACATAATGGCTGCGGTGTGCGGGCCGCAATGGCTTGAAATGACGCAACCCGCTTCGGCCAGCGCCACTTCTCGGGCCCCGGTCCGCTCCCTGAGGATCGCCGCAAGACGGAGAGCATCTTCCTCGGCCATCGTATGGGCGACGATGATCAGGTCATTGTCCATTTCCGCCGTATCCGCCAGCGCATTGTCGAGCATTTGCTGTACCGCTTTCTCCTTTTTGCCGCGTACCTTGTAGGCCGGGATAATATTCCCGTCCACGACTTTCAGAACGGGCCGGATTTGCAGCAGGCTGCCGATGAAATGTTGCATGCCGGAACAACGTCCGCCTTTATATAAATACTCCAAGGTGTCAATGACGAACTGAGTTTCGACCATAGGCCGGGTACGCTCGATCAATGAGGCGATTTCACGGGCGCTTTGCCCTTGTTTTGCGGCGTTCACCGCCTTCATGACCAGGAGTCCGATGCCGCTGCACAAATTCAGGGAATCGACGACATGAATGCGTCCCTCCGGAAATTCGGCCGCTGCGATCAGCGCATTTTGATAAGTGGATGAAAGTTTGGAAGAAAGACTGATATAGACGATGTCCTGTCCCTGTTCGATGTAGGGAGTAAACGCATCCATGAAATCTTTCGGAGACGGCGCCGTTGTTTTCGGAAGGCTTCCATCCGTTTCCACCTTGCGGTACAATTTCTCGGGAGTGATATCGACGCCGTCACGGTATGTTTCTTCCCCGAAAACGACGTAAAGCGGGATAATCCCGATCTCGTAATCGCCAATCCATGATGAGGGCAGATCGGAGGTGCTGTCTGCGAATATTTTGACCTTTGACATAAGTTTCTCCTTAAATTCAGATAGTCCATCTTTTATATTAGCAAAAACCGCGACCGTTTAACATCGTTTTGATTTTTCAAGTTTAAAATACGTTTTGTCCAAGGAGACGGTTTCACCTGGAAAGTGTGCGGTCGCTAGGTTATGATATTTGAAGCGAATAAGATATGTTTCGGGAGGTGAAATGAAATGCAGCGAAAATTTGCCGCGGCGGGAGGATTCATCATGCTGCTTGCCATAGCGCTAGGGGCGTTCGGGGCTCACGTGCTGGAACCCGTCATCGGCGAGAAGGCGACGGGGACTTATGAAACGGGGGTTCATTATCATATGATTCACGGACTCGCCATGATTCTCGCTTCATTGGCCGCCGGGTTCGGAGGCGAACCGAGACGGTTGTTGTGGGCGAACCGCCTGTTTCTGATCGGGATCATCCTCTTCTCGGGCAGTTTATACTTGCTGGCGGTAACCGGCTGGAAATGGTTTGGACCGATTACTCCGCTTGGGGGAGTTGCGTTCCTTGCGGGATGGCTGATGTTCGGACTGGCCATGCTGAAAAAGAAAAACTGACGGAACGAAAAAAACGGCCGATGCATCCTTAAAGGATGCCGGTCGTTTTATTTTGCGATTCCTTCGGAGTTCTTTCCTCAATGATCGATAAAATCGATAATTTCGCTAAGCTTGAAGGTGTATACCTGTTTTTCGTCAACATGGTATACATTGATCGTATAGGTTTCGGGCAAGAAATTCAAAATACGGCAAGGCAAGCTTGCGCGCTCTCCATTCCGGTTCACCAATAGTCGGACTAGCCGGTTTCCGGCGATATACTTTTGAATCCACTGTTCAAAATCGCCGCTGCTTGCGATATCTTCAAAGCTTTTCGGCTTTTCGGTTTCCGCTTTTGCCGATGGCTTGGCTTTGGTGGAAGGAGCTGCCGACGGTTTGACGCTATGTTCGGGTTCGGCAAGCCTTTTGTAGGATTTGGAGATAATCGTCTGCTTCTTGGCGGTTAACATGGCATCGATAATTTCCCCAAGCTCAATTCCCGAATTGATCTTGTAATCGATAATATCCTTCCCGTGATTCAGCACCTGCAGCAAAGCTTGCAGCGCTTTGGCATTGGATTCGCTTTTCACGAGAATTTCCACGTTGAACAAAAAACCTTCGGAATTTTTCTGGTTGTTTTCGCTCTGATTGTCCATATAGCCCCCAAAAAACACATTAAAAATCATTGCTAATACATAATATCATCGATTGGGTGAAATATCATAGTCCCAAACCGGACGAACTTGATTGTTTTTAATTGGAAAATGATTCTATTGGGATATAATAGAACATATATACTGCTTGTTTCGGCAAAACTTGGCTCGGGTAAAACAACAATATTGGCGTATTATACCTTAATGAAAGAGAGGGTTAATGATGGCTAAAACAGATTCGAAATCGGCAAGCAAGACGAAAAAGTCCAGTTTGGAACAGGTGCTCAATGAACAGGTGGCCAATCTGAACGTATTGTACGTGAAAATTCATAATTACCATTGGTATGTGAAGGGCGACAACTTTTTTACGCTTCATGTCAAATTCGAGGAGTTATATAATGAAGTAAGCGAGAAAATGGACGCGGTGGCTGAACGGCTGCTTACGATCAAAGGAAGCCCGTCGGCGACGATGAAGGAATACTTGGAGTTGGCCACCATCCAGGAAGCGACCGGCAAGGAAGACCCGAATACGATGGTCCAGAATCTGATCGAAGATTTTGCGACATTGTCGGAGTCTTTCCAAGAGGGGATCGAGCTTGCGGATAAGGAAGGCGATGAGGCAACCAGCGACCTGTTGACCGGCTTTAAAGGCGAGCTGGAGAAGCATATGTGGATGCTGCGCTCTTTCCTTGGGTAAACATCGGACATAACAAATTGCAAACAGAGGGGCTGTTCCGGTCATCATGGGGATGATTTCCGGGCAGTCCTTCCTGTTTTTCGACAGATTCCTAGGTTATCCGGCCTTCGCACGTTGATTAAGCCTTCGAAGTAGGTTAGAATGAATGAAATGAGAATCATTGAGAATCAATGAAAATTAGAATTAGTCTAATTTGATAATTATTTTAATTATGCTATAATAGTGATAATTATTATGGAATAAACGACTAATGGAAGGAGCAGTAAATCATGGCTACACATTTTGTTGTTGAAGGACTTAAAGCGGCAATCGAGGGCAAGGAGATTCTGAAAGGGGTCGACATTGAAATAAAAGGCGGGGAAATCCACGCGATCATGGGACCAAACGGAACGGGGAAAAGTACGCTCGCTTCCGCGCTTATGGGCCATCCGAAGTATGAAGTGACGGACGGCAACGTAAGCCTGAACGGCGAAGACGTTCTGGAGATGGCCGTTGACGAACGCGCGCGCGCAGGCCTTTTCCTGGCTATGCAGTATCCGAGCGAGATCGCAGGGGTAACGAATTCGGACTTCCTGCGCAGCGCCATCAATGCCCGTCTTGGCGAAGGCAATGAGATTTCGCTGATTAAATTTATCCGCCAAATGGAAGGCAAAATGAAGGAACTTGAAATGAATCCGGAATTTGCCCACCGTTACCTGAATGAAGGATTCTCTGGCGGCGAGAAGAAACGGAACGAAATTTTGCAAATGATGATGCTGGATCCGAAAATCGTCATTCTTGACGAGATCGACTCCGGCCTTGACATCGACGCCCTGCGGATCGTAGCGAACGGCGTCAACGCGATGCGCAGCGAAGAACGCGGCTTCTTGATTATTACCCACTATCAGCGGTTACTGAACTATATTACACCGGATTATGTACACGTGATGATGCAAGGACGTATCGTTAAGTCCGGCGGACCTGAGCTTGCCGAACGTCTGGAACGCGAAGGTTACGACTGGGTGAAAGAGGAACTCGGCATTACGGATGAAACTGTAGGCCAAGAAGCCTAATCGGAAGGGGGAGAACTAAAGATGACAACACAAACCGTTCTTCCGGTGGAAACAGATACGCTCCAAAACGCATCCGTGAATAACGGAGAACCGGCCTGGCTGACCGAGAGCCGCGTAAATGCGCTCAAATTGGCTGCGGAGCTGGATTTGCCGAAGCTGGAAAAGACGAGAATCGACCGCTGGGATCTCAGCAATTTCGGTGCGATCCGTACAGGACGTCCCGATTTGACGCAACAGCTGCCTGAAGTCGTCGCTTCTTACGTTGATTTGAAGGAAAACAGCAATCTGATCGTTCAACATAACAGCGGCGTGGTCTTTACCCGCCTTTCCGCCGATCTTGCGGCTAAAGGCGTCATTTTTACCGATCTGGAGACCGCGGTTCGCGAGCACGCCGATTTGGTAAAATCTTACCTTCACACGGCCGTCAAACCGGAAGAAAACCGGATTACGGCACTGCATGCGGCACTTTGGAACGGCGGCGTATTTTTGTACGTGCCGAAAAATGTGGAAGTGGACATTCCGTTGCAGAGCATTTTCCTGATCGATGACGCATCGGCTTCTTTTGCTCCGCATGTATTGATCGTTGCGGAATCGAACAGTCGTGTTACTTACGTTGACAATTATATCTCCGGACAATACGACGGCAATATCGTGCATAACGGTGCCGCCGAAGTATTCGTTAAGGCCGGAGCCAAGGTCCAATTCGCAACCGTTCATCATTTGAACGTGAACACGACGGATTTGATCAACCGCCGTTCCGTGGTGGAGAACGACGGAAGCATCGAATGGATCGTCGGCGAAATGAATGCCGGGGATTCGGTCAGCGAAACGTTGTCCATCCTTAAAGGGAACGGATCCGTTTCCGACGCGAAAGTGATCGCGGTCGGTTCGGGTTCGCAGCGGATGAACTACACGACCAAAGCGGTTCATTTCGGCAAATCTTCGGAAAGCCAAATGATTACCCGCGCGGTGATGCGCGAACAGGCGACAGCGATCATCAACGGGATTACGAAGATCGAAAAAGGCGCGACGAAGGCGAACGGGGAGCAGACGGAGAAAGTGCTGATGCTCAGCCCGAAAGCCCGCGGTGACGCAAACCCGATCTTGCTGATCGACGAGGACGATGTGAAGGCCGGCCATGCCGCTTCCGTCGGCCAAGTTAACCAGGAGCAAATCTATTATTTGATGTCGCGGGGCATTTCCCGCGAGCAAGCTGAACGTTTGATCATTTACGGCTTCCTTGCTCCGGTCGTTTCGGACATTCCACTGGAGCAGCTGCAAACGCAATTGCAGGGCCTGGTGGAAAGGAAGTTGGGACAATGAATGCGGAACTGATCAAAGAACAGTTTCCTATATTAAACCAGGAGATCAACGGGCATCCGCTCGTTTATCTGGATAGCGCGGCGACTTCGCAGAAGCCGCGCGCCGTCCTGGAGGCGCTCCGGCGTTATTACGAATGGGAGAACGCCAACGTGCACCGCGGCGTACACACGCTGGGCAGCCGGGCGACCGACGCCTATGAAGGGGCGCGGGAAAAGGTTGCGCGGTTCATCGGAGCCGCTCACACCGAGGAGATTATTTTTACCCGGGGGACGACGACCGCTTTGAATCTGGTTGCTTCCTCTTACGGTCCGTCGGCGGTAAAATCCGGCGATGAAATTGTCATCACCCAAATGGAGCATCACAGCAATTTCATTCCTTGGCAGCAGCTCGCGAAACGTACGGGCGCTACGCTGAAGTTCATCCCCCTGCAGCCTGACGGCAGCATCGCGCTGGAAGACGTGGAGAAGACGGTCACGGATCAGACGAAAATCGTTGCCACCGCGCATGTCTCCAATGTGCTCGGCGTGATCAACCCGGTGAAGGAGATCGCGGAAATCGCCCACCGGCACGGAGCCGTCATGGTGGTCGACGGTGCGCAAAGCACGCCGCACATGAAAGTTAACGTCCGGGATTTGGATTGCGATTTCTATGCTTTCTCCGGACATAAAATGTGCGCTCCGACCGGGATTGGGGTACTATATGGTAAGAAGCAACTGCTGGAAGCGATGGAGCCGATCGAGTTCGGCGGCGAGATGATCGACGATGTCGGACTTTACGAATCGACATGGAAGGAGCTGCCTTGGAAGTTCGAAGGCGGAACCCCGATCATCGCCGGTGCCGTGGGACTTGCGGCGGCAATCGACTTTCTGGAGGAAATCGGGCTGGATGAGATTCATCGGCATGAAACGAAGCTGGCATCCTACGCGATGAACCGGCTGTCTGAAATTGAGGGAGTTACGGTTTACGGGCCCCGCGAACGCGAGGTCGGTCTCGTTACCTTCAATCTGCTGGATGTCCATCCTCATGATGTGGCCACCGTTTTGGACGCCCAAGGCGTCGCCATCAGGGCGGGGCATCACTGCTGCCAACCGCTGATGCGCTGGCTTCAGGCAAGTGCAACGGCGAGAGCCAGCCTGTATCTGTACAATACGGAACAGGACATCGACCGATTGGCGGAAGCTTTAATCCAAACAAAGGAGTATTTCGCGTAATGCAATTGGACGATTTATACCGCCGTGTCATTATGGATCATTATAAAAATCCCCGCAACAAGGGAAAGTTCGAAGACGGCGCTTTTACCGTCGATTTGAATAACCCGACCTGCGGAGACCGCATTTCGCTTCAATTAAAATTGGAGGATGGCATCGTAAAAGATGCGCGTTTTACCGGAGAAGGCTGTTCGATCAGCATGTCTTCCGCCTCCATGATGACGGAAGCGGTCAAAGGCCGGTCTTTCGAAGATGCCATGGAGCTTGCGAACCGTTTTTCCTCGCTAATGAAGGGCGAGCCGGCGGAATTCGAGGACTACGAGGATATTGAAGCTTTGTCCGGAGTCAACAAGTTTCCTGCCCGGATCAAATGCGCCACGCTGGCGTGGAATGCCCTGAAGAAAGGCATTCAGGAACAGTAAGAGTCATTACTTTATTAAGGGGGTAACAAAGCCATGGCCAAAAAAGCGCCTGAAATGGAAGAATATAAATATGGTTTCCGTGACGAGCACAAAGCGGTTTTCCAAACGGGTAAAGGTTTGACCCGCGAAATCGTTACGGAAATTTCCCGCATCAAGAATGAACCGGAATGGATGCTGAATTTCCGGCTGAAATCGCTCGAGCAATTCGAGAAAATGCCGCTGCCGCGTTGGGGCGGAGACCTCGACGAGTTGGATTTCAACGATATCCAATATTATGTAAGACCTTCCGAAAAGCAAGGGAAAACATGGGAAGAGGTTCCTGCCGAAATCAAGGAAACGTTCGATAAGCTCGGTATTCCGGAGGCGGAACAGAAGTTCCTGGCCGGCGTATCCGCGCAGTACGAATCCGAGGTCGTTTATCATAGCATGCAGAAGGACCTGGAAGAGCAAGGCGTTATTTTCATGGATACCGACACTGCGCTCAAAGAGCATCCGGAAATTTTCCGCGAATATTTCGGTACGGTGATTCCTCCGGCGGACAACAAGTTTGCGGCCCTGAACAGCGCCGTATGGTCGGGCGGAAGCTTTATCTATGTGCCGAAGGGCGTCAAATGTGAGGTTCCGCTTCAGGCTTACTTCCGCATCAACTCGGAAAACATGGGCCAATTCGAACGTACGCTGATCATCGCTGACGAGGACAGCTTCGTGCACTATGTAGAGGGATGTACGGCACCGATTTACAGCACGAACTCCCTGCACAGCGCCGTCGTTGAAATCATCTGCAAGAAGAACGCACGCGTTCGCTATACGACGATCCAGAACTGGGCGCCGAACATCTACAACCTTGTAACCAAACGGGCTGTAGCTGAAGAAAATGCGACGATGGAATGGGTCGACGGCAACATCGGTTCCAAGCTGACGATGAAATATCCTGCGGTTGTCCTGAAAGGGCGCGGAGCGAAGGGCAGCGTTTTGTCGATCGCGGTTGCGGGCAAAGGACAACACCAGGATGCAGGGGCGAAAATGATCCACCTTGCGCCTGATACCACGTCCACGATCGTTTCCAAGTCGATCAGTAAGCATGGCGGGAAGGTCACTTACCGCGGTCTGGCTTCTTTCGGCCGTCAGGCGGAAGGCGCAAAGTCGAACATCAAGTGCGATACGCTCATTCTTGATAATGAGTCGACTTCCGATACGATTCCGTACAACGAAATCATGAACGATAATATCGTCCTGGAGCACGAAGCGACGGTTTCGAAAGTATCCGAGGAGCAGCTCTTCTACTTGATGAGCCGCGGGCTTTCCGAAGCGGAAGCGACGCAGATGATCGTTATGGGCTTTATCGAGCCGTTCACCAAAGAATTGCCGATGGAGTATGCGGTTGAAATGAACAGATTGATCAAGTTCGAGATGGAAGGTTCCATCGGTTAATTCATCTTCGCGTATAATTAAAAACGTGCCCGGTACGGACGCCAGATTTGCCCTAGCGCCGTCGGGGCACGTTTTTCTTGTTATTGAAACGGGATAATTCGCGTAACATGACTGATTTCTTCGAGCAGAACCCAAACCGCGCCTTCCACCGTTCTGATTTGTACTTTTTCCGGACTGGAGCTCCATTTGGGTACGCCGACAACCGACATGCCGTCTTCGAGGGTCAATACTACCTGATGTTCGAGGGTAACCGCCATTTTTAATTCATGCAACCTGTCCATGATTGCCACCTTTCAGTATTATGATCTCTTTACTATATCGGAATGTCGGATAGGAACCTGAACCTCGAACTGAAAAAAAATAGATATTTAACCAAAAAAAGCGGTCGAAGCGGGAACGATCCCGGCATCAACCGCTGAAGACCAGAACCTTCATTTACATATAAACCTCGGTAATGGCTGTTTGCCGCTCCTTGGATAAATCGACAAACCTGGAATCGGTCTGGACGAGCGGACGGAAAAAGTCGGATTGGTTCGTCATCACAATCGACCCGATTTCTCCGGAGCTAAGAAGCACTTTTTTGCCGATAAAATTCGGAATTAAATGACTGATCAGCGCCTGGGTGGGCTCCGGACTCAATTTTCCGAAACTGAGGTTGTTCAGTTCCTTCAAAACGGATAACAATTCTTGCTTGGACTGGTAAATCCGGTTGGAGGTCATAGCCGAAAAAACGTCCGCGACGGCCGCGATTTTCGCATAGGGGTGAATCTCGTCCTGCTTAAGGCCTTTCGGATAGCCGGACCCGTCGTCGCGTTCGTGATGCTGCAAAGCAACGAGTGCCGTAAGCTCGTCCCCCGTGGATTTTAAGATGATGTCGTGTCCGTAAATGGTGTGGCGTTTGACTTCTTCAAATTCTTCCGGCGTCAACTTGCCGGGTTTATTGAGGATTTCCTGCGGAACCTTTGACTTGCCGATATCGATCAAATATCCGGCTTTGCCCGCTAAGTAAGCTTCTTCCGGAGTGTAACCGATCCATAAAGCGATATAATAAGAGAGCATGCCGACCTGAAGCGAATGATTGTATGTATAGTTATCTTTGTCGTTCACGGCTAACAAGAGAGAGACGACGTCTTTCTGTACGTTAAGCTGAGCGACCATCGGTTCGAGCAGACTGTCGACTTTATTGTTGTCGAACGTACCGTTTGATAGGGCTTCCATAAAGATGGCTTCAAATCCGTCAATCGCATCGTCCAAGTAAGGCTTGGCTTTTTGCACATGTTCCGGAAATGGTACCGCTACGGGAACTTCTACATTAACGGATTGTGGGATGATATGGACGTAATCGATACCGTGCTGCATCAGTTTGACGATAGCTTCGCTGGTCAGTTCTTTTTCCTTCTGCAAGACTAGGACGCCGTAATCATTAAAAACATCGGACTCAAGACGATCACCGGGACTAAGGTCCATGATATGCGCTTTCAAGAAACACCACACCTCGTTATTTTCGCATTTTCCTTCATCATATCAGGGAAAAATTGGTCTGACAATCATGGATTCCATCATAAAATGGAGACAATAGGCAATTTTAAGGTATATAATATTTTTATTATTGAATCTACATGCAAGTTCTATAGCTGGACTTGAAGCTTCAGCACAACCAAGGAGGCCTGAGCATGCATCCCGAGACGGATCAGGGTACGTTGACGATCCTATATACCAATGATTTGCACAGCCATTTCGGTGCCATGGGCCGGATTGCGGCTATGGCGGATGAATTCCGTGCCGTGCCGGATGCGTCCGTGCTGCTTCTCGATATCGGGGACCATATGGACAGGGCAGCCGTAGAAACGGAAGGCACGATGGGACAGGCCAATGTGGATGTTATAAATTTGACCGGTTACGATGCTGTTACGATCGGTAATAATGAAGGGTTGACATTTACGCCCGAACTGCTTCGCCAGGCTTATGCCGGGCTGGCTTGTCCGGTCGTTTGCGGGAATATCCGGGAGATCGCTACCGGGCTCCCTCCCGACTGGATGATAGAGCACCATTTGGTTCGCCGGGGGGGCTTTAGCATCGGGCTGATCGGAGCGACGGCAGCCTATCCCGATTTTTATGAACTGCTGGGCCTGGAGGCCCTGGACCCGAGAAAGACGATCGCCGAATCGGTGCGTCATCTGCGTACCCGGGCGGATATCATTATCGTCATGTCGCATCTGGGACTTCCGATGGATCGGGAGCTTGCCGAAACGATACCCGGGATCGACCTGATTATCGGCGGGCACACGCATCATCTGCTTGAGGAACCGCTGTTTATTGGAACGACGGCCATTACGGCGGCAGGGAAATTTGGACGGCACCTCGGCCGAATCACCGTTCGGAAGAACCCGGCAACCGGAAAGCCGGAGTTTTTGGAAGGGTGCTGTATTCCGGTGGAACCGGGCGCCGAGGACGAGAATGTATTGCATGCAATATCAATTCATCAACAAGCGGCCAAACAGCGTTTGGACCGTACCGTAGCGATGATTGACAGGGAGCTGCCCATTAAGTACGCCGAGGAATCTCCATTCGGCAATTTGCTGGCACAGGCTGTCAAAAGGTATACGGGGAGCGAAATATCGCTGGTTAACAGCGGACAATTGCTGATGGATCTCCCTAAAGGGGAAATCAGCGAAGGGATGCTTCATGCCGTATGCCCGTCGCCGATCAATCCTTGCCGGATGAACATGACGGGTGAAGATATTCTTTTCAGTCTGGAACAATCTCTCCTGCCCGAAATGACGGACAAAGCGATATTCGGCTACGGCTTCCGCGGCAAGGTGCTTGGCGGGATTTGCGTTGACGGAATGGAGATTTTATATGACCCGGAGGCCCCGCCGTTTCAAAGGATCGTAGAGGCGAGTGTGCATGGGACGCCGATGAGCAAACATAAAACTTATTCCGTCGGCACGCTGGATATGTTTACATTCGGCATCGGATACGAGAGAATTAAGAACGGAACAGATAAAGAGTACATGCTTCCCGATTTTTTGCGGGATTTGCTTAAGACCGAACTGCAGACCGCGGGAGCGGTGGATAGCTGCGTGCTTCCAAGATGGATTACAGCCCGGCAGCAAATATGAAGTCCGGACTGCCCGATAAAATATAGAGAGAACACCTTAGAGACGGAAGTGGTTTTGATTGCGCCTGATACCAGTGACTTCTTTACAGCCTGGAATGAAACTAGGTAAAAAGATATACAATGAAAATGGAATCATCCTCTTGTCGGAAAACGCGGAGCTGAGCGAGGCCGTAATCCGGCGCTTGCTTGCGCATGGCATGGATTATATTTATATTTCCGATCCGAGAACCGATGATGTCGTCATTCAGGACATGATTGAGGACGAGACCCGCCGAAAGGCGCTCCAGGAAATACGGACCAGTTATCAGAAGCTGACGGAGTCCGCCGTGAAAGGGGTCGTTTATCCGCATCTGGGGAAAAACTTCACCAGTCTGGTCGAGTCGATTATCGGGGATCTGAGTGCGCGCGAAGACGTCATGATCATGATGATGAACATCAACAGCATGGATCATTATTTGTACCGGCATTCGCTGAATGTTTGCGTCTATACGCTCTTTCTCGGACAGCTTTACGGTTACAGCAAGGAAGAACTGACGGTGCTCGGGCTGGGAGCAATGCTTCATGACATAGGAAAAACAAAGCTGCCGATCGAATTGCTGAACAAGCCTTCCCAGCTGAGCGACGAGGAGTTCAGCCAAATTAAGCAGCATACCTTGTACGGTTTTCAAACGCTCAAGGATGAACCCGGAATCCCGTTGAAGGCGGCGCATTGCGCGTTTCAGCATCATGAACGGATTAACGGAACCGGTTATCCGCGGGGGCTCAAAGGAGACGAAATCTCTGAATTCGCTCGTTGGATCGCGATCGCAGATGCCTATGACGCCATGACGACACACCGGGTCTACCGGCCTGCCATGCTGCCGCATCAGGCGCTGGAGGTGTTGTACACCGGCTGCGGGGAATGGTATGAAAAATCGAAGCTGGAATTGTTCCGCGACCATGTAGCGATCTATCCGCTGGGTATGACCGTGAAGTTGAGTACGGGCGAAGAGGGCGTGGTTGCCAAAATTCATAAGGATATTCCCCAGCGCCCGGTCATCCGCGTTTTGACGGATCCTTCAGGCGTGGAATTGAAGGATCCTTACGATCTTGACTTGAGCAATCAATTGTCGGTGGTTATTACGAAAGTGAACGGAATTGAGCCTAGAATTGAAGCGCCGGTCTCCTAAAAGGAGTGCCCCTCGTGACGGGATTCTGCACCTTGAGGTGCATTTTTCTCTTTTTTAGGTTAATAAAAGAAATAAGGTGAGTAAAAAATGAGTATAGAGAACAATTATAATATAGGCGGAAGCTTGACGATGACTCCGGCGATAACCCCTGAAAACGATCCTTGGGACCCGATTTTGTCGCTTAGGGAGTTCGGGCGGCATGAGCTGACGAGCGTGGAAATGACCGTGACCAACCTTTGCAATATGCGCTGCGAGCATTGCGCGGTTGGCGACAGTCTTGTCCTTAAAGAGCCGGACATGATCCCGCTATCCTTGATGCTGGAGTCGCTGGATCGGGTGGAGCATTTGCGCACGATCAGCATTACCGGAGGAGAGCCGACCTTCCGGAAGCAAACCGTGGATGAAGTGATCGTTCCGCTGCTGAAATATGCCCGGTCACGAGGAATTCGCTCGCAGATCAATTCCAATTTGACCCTGGATTACGAACGGTACGAGAAACTGCTTCCTTATTTGGATGTCATGCATATTTCGTTCAATTATACGAGCGAACGGGATTTTCACGAAGTAGGCTTCGCGCGAAGCGGCCACCCGGTGCCTGCGGATGCGGCATACCGGATGTATTTCAAAATGATAGAAAATACGCGCAAATTAAGCGAAGCCGGGATGTTTATTTCGGCGGAATCGATGATTAATTACCGGACGCATGAAAAATTACCGGAAATTCATCGTCTGATTCGCGAAATGGGCTGTCTTCGGCATGAAGTGCACCCGATGTACGCGGCCGATTTTGCGGAAGGATTGCCTGTTCTGTCATTGAAGGATATGCGGACCGCGATCCACTCGCTGCTTGACGCCCGGGATCCGGAGTTGTGGATGTTGTTCGGCACGCTTCCTTTTTTCGCCTGCAACGACAACCGCGAGGATGCGGAGCTGCTATGGCGTTTGCGCCGGGAGCCGAACGTGACGGTACGAAACGATCCGGACGGAAGAAACCGCGTCAACGTCAACATGTTTACCGGGGATGTCTATGTGACCGACTTTGCGGCTATTCCCGCGTTCGGAAACATTCATGACCGCTCGCTGGACGATATTTTTGCCGACTGGCGGGATAACCACCCCCTGAACCGTAAAGTAAACTGCCACTGTGACGCGGCGGGCTGCTGCGGGCCGAATCTGCTTGTTGCGGATATGTACTACAAAACAACCGACTTCAAATCCCGTAAAGCGATCACATTATAGAAAGAAGGCATACTGCATGCATTACGCCATCGTTAACGGTCATACCGACTTTGAATTCGGCAAGCTGGCATTAAATTTGATTTTTGTATTTATCCTTGTTTTTATGAACGGGTTTTTCGTGGCCGCGGAGTTTTCGCTGGTCAAAGTCAGGCAGTCCCGGCTCACCCAATTAGTCGCTGAAGGCAATAAACGCGCCGTTTACGCACTGAAAGTCAATAAAAAACTGGACGCTTACCTGTCGGCCACCCAGTTAGGGATTACGCTGGCTTCCCTGGGGCTCGGTTGGGTCGGGGAGCCGGCCATTTCCGAGCTTCTGGTCGAGCCGCTAATGTACAGGATGGGCATTACCGACCCTACGCTTATAACGACGGTTTCGGTAGCGATCGGGTTTGCGATCATTACGTTTTTACATATCGTTATCGGCGAGCTTGCCCCTAAATCGCTGGCCATCCAGAAATCGGAGTCGGCATCGCTTTGGCTTTCCGCACCGCTGCTGTTTTTCTACAAGCTGTTTTTGCCCGTCATCTGGCTGCTGAATACGGCGGCAAACTCCATGCTTCGCCTGATCGGCATCCAGCCGGCCGGAGAAGGGGAGGCGGCTCACTCCGAGGAAGAAATCCGGATCCTGATGAATCAGAGCGCCAAAAGCGGGGTCATCGATAAAGATGAAATGAAGCTGATGGACAATATTTTCGATTTTTCGGACATGCTGGCGCGAGAAGTGATGCTTCCCCGCACCGACATGCACTGCTTGTACACGAATCTGACCTGGGAAGAGAATATGAAAATCGTTGCCGGCTCTAAGCATTCGCGCTATCCGGTAGCGGTGGAGGACAAGGACCAGATCATCGGTTTCGTCCACATTACCGACCTGCTGTTGCCGGAATCCGGACGTTCGCTGAATTTGGCGGATATGGTTCGTCCTATTTTGAATGTGCCGGAATCGATGGAAGTTAGCCAGGTGCTCCGGTTGATGCAAAAGAGACATTCCCAGCTCACTCTTGTTGTCGACGAATACGGCGGTACCGCCGGTTTGTTGACCGTGGAAGACATTGTGGAAGAAATCGTCGGCGACCTGCATGACGAGCTTGAAGATGAGCGTCCGGAGGTCGAAATCATTGGAGAAGGCGTCTATTCCGTCGACGGGCGCATGCTTTTGGAAGACGTCAATGACCTGGTAGGCATCGACATCGAGGACCATGAGGTCGATTCCATCGGAGGCTGGCTGTTTAAGGAGCTTGACGGGGCGCCGGCCAAGGGCAAAAAGAAAGAGGTCGGCAATGTGACCATCGAGGTTGCCGAATCCGGCCGGTTGAGGATCACGCGCGTTAAAATCACGAAGCATAAAGCCAAGGAGCCAGCTCAGCAAGAGTTTGAGCCGGGCGAATAGAAAATGGAAGTCAGGCCTTGATCTTGAGAGGCCTGACTTTTTTGATTTGTTGCGATATAGGAAGTCGGATGCTTGGAGGATACCTTTTGCGGACAATTGTAGCTGAAATATCATACACAATTTGTGCTTTTCCTTGATTTCGGGCAATTCTGTATGAAATTTCATATAGAATCGGCGATTTGTCCGGTTTTGGGGCGGATATGGTCGTTTTTTCAACCTCGTAATTTCTCACCAGGCACTCTGCAGCTCCAAACCAATCCCAAATCTGCAAACCAATTTAAATCGTGTAAATCGCTTTAGTTAAAAAGACATCGCCATGGACACCGTAAGTTGTTTTTCTCATAGGCAAGATATGTTCCCGGTAAGACAACCACCGTGTTTTTTTTCCAAACTTTGCGGATTTCCGGTTCAAAAAATAGGCATTCATCATATGTTAGTGATGAGGATGCCCAGGGACTTCGACGTCCCGCGGGCGGAAACGGAATATCCGCAAAGGAGGAACCAGGTTTGAATTTTCCCAATGAGCATGCCTATGCTCCCTTCGTCGGCCCCTTTGATCCATGCCCTCCCATCACCTGCAAAACTTACAGTACGGGACCCCAATTATATATCTGCTTTCAACCGCCCAATTTGCCGCAGTTCAGTCCGGAAGAAGCCTTGAGACACGGGACGCTTTGGCCCGCTTTGTTCAGTCCGTATGAATCCAAATGGGGTAAAGGACGGTGATAACATGAGTTCGGCATCCAATCCGCATTGCGATCCGGAGTTTTACGCGATGCTGGAAAAACTGCAGGCATTGGATTTCGTGCTGGTGGAACTGAATTTGTACCTTGACACCCATCCGGACGATCTGGCCGCGATCCAGCAGTTTAATCAATTAACGGTGGAACGTACGCAACTGGCGAACCACTTTCAACAGCTCTATGGCCCGCTGCAAAACTTTGGACGCTCTTTATCCAAATATCCATGGGAATGGTCTCAGGTCCCGTGGCCATGGCAGGTATAAATTACCTGCCTGACTTTTTTGGTGCGTGATGCAATTGCAATTTCCCCGTTCTGCTTACAAGTACGCAAAGGAGGTAATACGAATCCATGTGGATTTATGAGAAAAAATTGCAATACCCGGTTCGGGTCGGCAAATGCGATGTTCGCATGGCCAAACTGCTGATCGAGCAGTATGGGGGCGCCGACGGAGAACTGGCCGCCGCCCTGCGTTATTTGAATCAGAGATACACGATTCCCGACAAGGTGATCGGTCTTCTCAACGATATCGGCACGGAAGAATTCGCGCATCTCGAAATGATCGCGACGATGGTCTACAAACTGACCAAAGACGCGACGCCGGAGATGCTGAAGGCCGCCGGGATGGACCCGTATTACGTGAACCACGATAGGGCGCTGTTCTACGAGAACGCGGCTGGCGTTCCTTGGACCGCCACATACATCCAGGCCAAAGGCGACCCGATCGCCGATCTGTACGAGGATATCGCAGCCGAGGAAAAGGCGCGGGCTACATATCAATGGTTGATCGATATGACGGATGATGTGGATATCCAGGACAGCCTCAAGTTCCTGCGGGAGCGCGAAATCGTCCATTCGCTGCGCTTCCGGGAAGCGGTGGAAATTTTGAAGGACGACCGGCAGCAGAAGAAAGTGTTTTAACGGAAATAGGGAAAAAGAAATAGCTCTTATACTCGTGAATCCATAAAATATTGAAGGTGATACGATGTCGAAGTCGAAACGGGGAAAAGCGCTCTGGAACCTTCCCACCAGGGGCCGGGGAACATGCCCGGTTTGCCAAAGCACGCGGATCAAGCTCCTCTATACGAAAACGAACAGTGCCGGTCAGCAGCTCAAAGTATGCAAGAAATGTTTTAATGCGTCCCAGGAAAGAATAGATGCGGCAAATCAAAAAGTGGTTTGAAAATATGCAAATTACAAAGGAGTGAAACGGCGATGCAGGCCGCTTCACTCTTTTTTATTCCGGGTCAAATATTTCACTGATTTTCTGAAAATAATGCTACAATAGATGCTATGGAAAATTCATTGGACCATATCATTTAGTTTCTCGTAAAGGAGTGCAGCATCATGTCAACAAGCATACTCAAAACATTGACCATTGCCGGCAGCGATTCCAGCGGCGGAGCGGGGATTCAGGCGGACCTGAAAACGTTTGAAGAATACGGTACCTACGGGCTCAGCGCCTTGACGTGCATCGTAACGATGGATCCGGACCGCGGCTGGCATCATAGCGTATATCCGATGGATGCCGAACTGGTTGCTGAACAGCTGAAAACCGTCTTTGCCGGCGGGCCTGTCCACGCGATGAAAACCGGGATGCTGGGCAGCGTGGCGATTATCGAAGTCGCTGAAAAATACATTAAGCAGCACGGCCAAAACAACGTGGTCATCGATCCGGTTATGGTGTGCAAAGGCGAGGATGAAGTGCTGAATCCCGATAGCGCGGACGCGATCCGCGATTTGCTGGTGCCGCTCGCCACGGTCGTTACGCCGAACCTGTTCGAAGCGGGCGTGTTGTCGGGACTTGGCCGTCTCACGACGGTGGAGCAGATGAAGGAAGCCGCAAAGGTCATTCACGGCCGCGGCGCGAAGAATGTCGTCATTAAAGGCGGCAAGGCGCTCGAGGGCGAAAAGGCCATCGACCTGTTCTATGACGGGGAGGAATTCCTGGTGCTTGAGTCGGAAAAAATCGAACCGGCCCACAACCACGGAGCGGGCTGCACGTTTGCGGCCGCGGTAACCGGCGGGCTGGCTAACGGGTTGTCCGTGAAAGAAGCGGTAATCAAAGCCAAAAATTTCGTTACGGCTGCCATTCGTTCGGGATATCCGTTTAACGAGTATGTCGGTCCGGTATTCCATGCGGGCTATCGTTTGAACGGAGAATAAGCCGCGAAAAAAATGAAATTGTTCGAATAGTATTCACATTTACTTGACAGGCCATTCCGGCGGTAACCCCGCCGGAATGGCCTATTTATTGTGTTCGAGTATGCCAAATGTCAATCGGATAAGATAATGCGTGATAATGAATGAAAACGATGAAAGAAAGCGCTTAACGATTTCCAATCGAGGGTAAAGATCGTTAATTGCGTTTATTTCCAGGTTTTACAGGCAGAACGACCAGGAGTAGTATTCATTCTTGGATTTCATCTAGAATTGGCTTGGCTGTTAACCGCCATTCTTTTCGGATAACAAAAGCTTTTTATTACAAAAATAATCGTGGTGGTGATGGTTATGTTCCAATTCATCAAAAGAGTGCTCATCGGTCAGCCGTTAAAATCCAATGCGCTCGGGGAACAAAAACTGAACAAGACGAAAGCGTTGGCGATTCTTTCATCGGATGCCTTGTCTTCCGTCGCTTACGGACCGGAACAAATTTTGCTCGTTTTGATGACGATCGGCGCGGCTGCGTATTGGTATTCCATTCCGATCGCGGCGGGGATCCTGGTTCTGCTGCTGGCCTTGGTGTTGTCTTACAGGCAGGTCATTTTTGCTTATCCCCACGGCGGCGGGGCTTATGTGGTTTCAAAGGAAAACCTTGGCGTCAATGCCGGACTGCTTGCGGGCGGCGCCTTGCTTGTTGATTACATTTTGACCGTAGCTGTAAGCATTTCGGCAGGTACGGACGCCATCACCTCGGCATTTCCGTCCCTGCATCCATATAATGTGCTTATCGCCTGCATCCTGGTTGCCGTGATCACGATTTTGAATCTCCGCGGGATTACCGAATCGGCATCCATTCTGGCTTATCCGGTTTATTTATTCGTCCTTATCATTTTCATGATGATCGGTGCCGGCCTTTTTCAAATCATGACGGGGAAAGTTCCCGCAAATCTTCACGCCTCGATCGGGACCCCGGTAACCGGGCTGACTCTCTTTTTGCTCTTGCGGGCTTTCGCTTCCGGGAGTTCGGCTTTGACCGGCGTCGAGGCAATCTCCAACGCGATCCCGAACTTCAAGGATCCCGCTCCGAGAAATGCTTCCAAGACGCTGGCGGCGATGGGGATCCTGCTTGCGCTTCTGTTTGTGGGCATCGTTTATCTGGCTTAATACTACGGTATTTCGCCTAAGCCGGAGGAAACGGTCGTGTCCCAAATCGCTTCGGCAACGTTCGGACGAAATTTTATGTACTATGCGATTCAGGGAATTACCGCGATGATTTTGGTGCTGGCCGCAAATACGGGGTACTCCGCATTCCCGTTGCTGGCGGTGAATCTGGCAAAGGACAAATACATTGCCCGGATGTTTACCGTCCGTGGAGACCGCCTGGGGTATTCGAACGGAATTCTGTTCCTGGCCGTGGCTTCGATCATTTTGATCATCGTATTCAAAGGACAGACGGAGCATCTGATTCCGCTTTATGCGGTCGGGGTCTTCATTCCTTTTACGCTGGCGCAGACCGGCATGCTGGTGAAGTGGCTCCGGGAAAAGCCGGAAGGCTGGGGGATCAAATTAACGATTAATGCGGTAGGGGCGTTAATCAGCTTCACGGTTATGATGATTTTCTTCATAACGAAATTTCCCCAAGTTTGGCCGGCGCTCATTTTTTTACCGGCGATCGTGTATATCTTCCATAACATCCATCGTCATTATGTAGCTGTAGGGGATCAACTGAGAATTACGACGTGCGAACCGGCCGTGCCCATCGAAGGAAACGTTATGGTCATTCCGGTGGCCGGAATTACGCATGTCGTGGAAAACACGCTGAATTATGCCAAATCGCTTGCACCGGATCAAATTATTGCGGTTTATGTTGCTTTTGAGAAAGAGACGGAGAAGCAATTCGAAGAAAAATGGAAGGAGTGGCATCCGGATATCCGGCTGGTAACGTTGTATTCCCAATACCGAAGCCTGGTTCAGCCGCTTACCAAGTTTCTCGACATCGTGGAACATAAGGCCAAGGAATCGAATTTCAGGGTGACTGTGTTAATACCCCAGTTCATTCCGAAGAAGCGTTGGCACAACGCTCTCCATAATCAGTCCAGCCTGCTGCTTAGAGCCTTTTTGCTGTATCGGAGGGATCTGATCGTAACGACGGTCCCATACCACTTGAAAAAATAAGCGGGTTCCCGAAAGACCGGGGTGGCGAAAACCCGAAACGGTTTACAACGGAATCGAATTTGCTTATCATGGGCATTAAATACAGAAAGAAAGGATGCGACGGATGGAGAGATTCCAGAGTAACCTGTCCAAACCCGAGGCGATGATCTTCGATATGGACGGAACGCTTTTCAAAACGGAAACGCTGCTGCTCCCGGCCTATCATCAGTTGTTTGACCGGCTTAGGGAGGAGAAGCTGTACGAGGGAGAGACGCCTCCGGAGGAATTGATGCTGAGTTGTCTGGGGATGCTGCTTGAGGACATTTGGAAAAAGGTGATTCCGGATTGCAGCGAGGCGGTTCACCGGCGAGCGGACGAATTGCTGTTGGAACTGGAACTGGAAGGACTTCAGAAATATGCCACCGAGCTGTATCCGGGCGTTAAGGAAACGCTGGAGAAACTAAAGGGGCGGGGAGTCCGGCTGTTTGTGGCCAGCAACGGATTGGAGCACTATGTCAAAGGAGTTGCCGAAGCGCACGGAATCGCATCCCTGTTCGAGGGCGTTTATAGCGCGGGCGAATTTTTGACCCCCTCCAAGGTCGATCTGGTAAAACTGCTGTTGGATCGCCATGGCGTTGCGAGCGCCTGGATGGTCGGGGATCGCTCATCCGATGTGGAGGCCGGCATAAAGAACGGACTTCAAGTCGTCGGTTGCGCCTACGCCGATTTCGGACAAGGTGCCGAGCTTGCCGGCTCCGATATTCTGATTACCCGGTTTAACGAATTGATCACGCTTTATGACCAATCCGTCATCGAAACCGAATTAAAGAGTTAACGGCTTTTTCTAATCCGATAATAACGAAGCCGCACCTCCTCATTATGATGGAGGGGCGGCTTCGTGTTTGTACATCCATACCGCGTATTCAAGCGGCTTGATGATCGCCCGCCGGTACGCGTCCAGATCTCCGGTTTGTATGAATACTTCGCGGGCAGGCTTTGGATTGACCTCCAGCACGTAGATCCGTCCGTTTCGCTCGATGGCCAGATCCAGAGCCAGTTCGCACAGAGCCCCATAGGAGGCTTCGAGATAGGCGGCGATCTCCAGGCTCAGTTTTTCGGCGTTGCGGCGAATCTCCGAACGTTTATCTTCGCTGGATGTCACTTGCCCGAGTAAGGCGTTCATCGAGACTGCTTTCCCTCCGCCGTGCAGATTGGAAGTCACGCTGCGGGGAGGACCGATTCTTCCGGCTCCGCCGGTAACCTCCCATTTGCCTTGGCCGTTCTTTTGTACGAGCATACGGTAATCGTGAACCCTACCGTTCGGCAGCTTGATTTGTATGCCTTGTTGGGCAACGAATCGGGTACTTCCTTTCCAGCCTGCCAAGAAAGCGCCCAAACGGGATTTGTGAATCTTTTGGGCGGGGATGATTTTCCGGTTTTGCCTTCGCCCTTGAATCAGGTACATATCCTTTTCCAGATGCTCTACCCGAAGGATTCCCCGTCCCCCGGTTCCGTTAATCGGCTTGACGTAGACGGCCGGGTATTTTTTCAATAGGCGGAAAACGTCTCCGCTGCTTTGAAACAACAGCGTTTCCGGCAAATGGGGGCGAAACGACGGTCTCCGGGATAGGGTTTGATAAACCGTCCATTTATCCCTCATCGGGCGATTCAGGAAGTTAAGATTTTTGTGCCGGATCCGGAATTTCTTGAGCTGCTCGAATCTTTTGCTGCGCTGGATCCTGCACCGGTCAAAAATCAGATGGGGAAAGTTTCGCCACTCCCGCGACCACTTTCTCCGTTTGGGATCATAGACCAGGGCATGAATTTTCCCCTTTTTTTCATACACATCCATCGGGGTAAACACATAAACGTCGAGCCCAAGGCCTTGGCCTTCCGCGATCATTCTTTGATAAATATGCCGTTCCTCGAGATGCTTTTTCTCATTCAAGTATAATGTCAAAATGCCCAAAACCGGCTGGGTCACCGATCATCACCTTCTTAGCTAGGAGTTGGCGAAAAAATGCTGCTCCGTCCGTTCCAGCTGCAATTCCGCCCGGCCGTTCGCCCCTTTGACAAGCCGACTTGCACGGAGCCCGGCGCGGAAGCACATTTGCAGGCAGGGAACATGGTCGGTCCGGACACTGAACGCCAGCCGGCCGAGTATGGAAAGCTGCCGGGCGAGCAGTTCGGAACCGAGACCTTTGCGTCGATAAAGCGGGTGGACGATCACCAGGCTGACGCCCCGCCCGTAATCGGTGACACAGGAAAGCCCGGCGACCCGTGGACCGTCCTCTGTTCGGAGCGTAGCAAAGAGAAGGGAGGAGCCCGGGAGAAGCAAATCCCGGGGCGATAGTTTCATCAGCGCACGATAAGTTCCGGAAGGAATCCTTTTACCGCCGTAGTTTTGCGTAAAAGCTAAGATTTCCGCTTTCTGCCGATTCCAGTCGGACTCGTCTTCCGGCCGCCAGGCCGTAATTTTCATGAATGTCACCACTTTCCATAAGGGCTATTGCTTGCCCTGCCTGTATAGATATTGGCTGAACTGAAAGATCCGTTCGAGCGATTTTTTGCGGATCTGCGGTTCATCGAATTTCATCGGCTTCGCATTGGCTTCAAAGAACCAAATTTTCCCTTCCGTGTCGATGCCGAGATCCATCGACATTTCGCCCAGCGTGTATTTGGAACCCTTCTCGATCTGTTTCGCGATCATAATGGCGTTCGTTTTGAGGCGGCCCAGCAAAAATTGGGTCATTTCCGGGCTAAACGCCGATTCGAGCATTTCTTCGGGGTCCTCTACGCTTCCGCCCTGCGGAACATGGGTCGTGATGCGTTTAAATCCGGCCAGCCGTGCGCCGACGCCGGTGACGGACCAGTTGCCTTTTCCCGTCTTTTGCACGAGGACGCGCAAATCGAAATGCCGATCCTTATAGGAGGCAAGCTTTATTCCTTCTTGCATGATATAAGGCGTCTTGCCGGTCTCGGCCTTGATCCGTTTCCATAACAGAAGCGGATTGTCGGTCTTGTATACGATATTTCTGCTGCGAACTCCCTGAAGGGTAAGCAGGAAAGGCTTTCTGTCTCCTTCGATATATTGAAGGGACATGATTCCCTTTCCGGCTTTTCCGCTTTCGGGCTTCAGATACAGATTGCCGTATTGCCGCAGCATGGCAAGGAGCGGACCGGAAGCGCGCATCCTTTTGGTGGCGGGAATAAGCTCCCGGGTAGCCCGGTTTTTTTTCAACCAGTCGAACAAGGTCCATTTATTGAAAAAAAACGGGTTGAACAGCAGGATGCTTTCATGAACGAGACATTCGTCGATTTTGCGGCGAACGGACGGCTTCCTCTCATCTTCACGCAAAGGGATTCGGTTGTAGATCACGTTTGGAGGAGGAAACCATTGTTTCTTCCACGATTTCTCCTCCGCGCTGTACAAAAAGCCGTGAATTTTTTTGGCGGACAGCTTCAAATCCTTGGCTGTGACCACATAGACCGGAAAATCCAACTCCTTGCCCGTTTTCACGATGTCCCGGAAGTTCTTCCGGTTACCGCGGAACTGCTTTAGTTCGTCCCCGACGGTGAGAATCGCTACGACGGGCTTTGGATCGCCCGCAAGCTGGTTCATCAGCTCTCCCTCCTCCGGAATTTGCTCAAGTAAAGGCAATGCTCGAGGATATGCTCCACCGAAGCTTTCCCTTCCGCGCGCAGCGAAGGATGTTTGAAAATCGACCTTCCCGGCTTGGCGTTTGCTTCGAACATCCATATTTTTTCATCCTTGTCGATGCCGATATCAAATCCGATTTCGCCGATCAGATGCTGATGATGGATTTCGATCGCTTCCGCGAGCGTAATGGCAACGCTTTTGGCGTGGTCGAGCACCTCATTCGCCCTGGCACCGAAAGCCCGGGCCAGCGCTTGCTCGGGGGTTAGCAGCGATCCGCCGTTCTTCAAATGGGTCGTAACGCTTCCCTTTCCGGCCTTCTTCGCTCCGATGCCGACGACGACCCATTGGTTCCGCCCGTTCTTGTGCATATGGAACCGGAAATCGATCGGGCAGCCGTCGATTTCGATCAGGCGGATGCCTTGCTGGGCTACATACCCCCGCAATTGACGGCCATGCCTGGCTTGCAGGGTTCGCATCAGGGCGGGGAAGGAGCCGAAGCGGAGCAGCGCGTTTTTGCCCCCGTTCCGGTATCTGGCGTAAAACCCGTTTTTGCCGATTTTGGCCAGCCGGTAAATCCCGTTTCCGAGACTGCCGCTGTTCGGCTTGTAGTATATGAGCGAATGCCGCTCGAGCAACTCCCTGATTTGCTCCGGAGTCGGGCTCATGACCGATTCCGGAACATACCGCCCGACCACGGGATCCTTCTCAAGCATCCGGTAAATATCGGATTTGTTAAAGAAGCTCCAGTTGAAAAACGGGATTTTCCGCCGGATAAAACGCTCGCGCAGCTGGGTGATGGACGACGTCGTTTCCGCCCGGCGGCTTGGCAGCCGGTTGTATACGACGTCCGGCAGCGGAACTTTTTTTCTTTCGAAATGTCCGGCCTCGTTCAGGAAATAACCGTTGACGGTCTCGTTATCCCAATGGATATCCCGAGGCGTAAAGGCAAAAATGTAGGATTGTTTGCTTCCCGATTTGAGAAGCTGCTTGATGAACCCGGTTCTGGAGCCGAACGGATTCGTCGCGGACGAAGTCGGTCCATCGGAAAGAACGCCGATCAGGGGGCCGATTTGGACTTC
Organism: Paenibacillus salivarius; assembly: GCF_051307165.1. NCBI lineage: Bacteria > Bacillati > Bacillota > Bacilli > Caryophanales > Paenibacillaceae > Paenibacillus > Paenibacillus salivarius. Next base: position 3,914,985 of record NZ_CP195592.1, on the reverse strand, counting down.
TCCATCCGCAAGGCTGCGAAGAAATACCCCGCCGGCCTTCGGAATTTTCATCTCCCTGCGGATACCCGAAGCAAGATAAATATGCTTCCCCGTCTTGTTGATTGTTTTCAGCGCGGCCGGAATGCGTTCTCCGCCAAATCTCAGGTTGACCGTTCTTTTACCCGACAGCTTCAAATTTTTCATCAATGAGCCGGACACGTAGACGACCCGCTGGGGCTGCTGCGTGAAATGGACGTTGCAAAAAGTCAAACTCATGAATTTATCCTCCTAAACAAAATCTTCCGTCCTCATTCAAGGTTTGCTCAGCAGCAAATAGCGCGCATAGAGAATCGGATTTTCAATCGCTTTCTTGGCGCTTAAAGGCTCTCCGATCCGAAAGAAGGAAGAGCGCCCGGGTTTTGAGTTGACCTCCAGCACCCATACTCCGCCTCTTCGGTCCACACCGAAGTCGATCCCGAGTTCGGCAAGCCGGCCGAAATGGGATTCCAGCGAGAAGGGAATCGTCATTGACAGTTCCCGGATCAGGTCATGGATCTTGCCGGCGGCATGCTCCCCGAATTCCCGAATAAGAAGAGGAAGCGCCCTGTACGCCCTTCCGCCGCCGTGAAGATTCGAGGTGAGCGCATGCTTCGGGCCTACCCTCGCCGCCATTCCGGTCAGCTCCCAGGCTCCTTTGTCATTTTTCTGCATCAGGACCCTGATGTCGAAAGGCTCGCCGGCGGTCGTATTCAAATCCAGATATGGCTGAATCAGGAATGGCCGCCCACCCGTAAACCTGTCGATCCATTCAAGTCCTTCCTTCCTTGTCTTAAACAGGTGCCGAATCACTTCATTTTGTCCGTCCCGCCCGGTTACCCTTAAGCGGTCCCGATCCTTGGATCGAGGGATTGAGACGTGCAAGGTATGCTTGCCGTGCGTGCCGTTCTGGGGCTTCAAGAAGGCATCTCCCGGGTGCGAGTCCAGCCAGAAGGACAATTGAGAAGGGGAGTCGTAAGTGGATGTTTCCGGCAAGTAAGAGGCGATGGCAGGGAATTTTTCAAGCGCCCGATACACCCGCCATTTGCCTGTCAGTCCCCGGGCCAAATACGCGAATGGACGGATTTGCGACAGCGCGGATAAAGCTCTGCGTTTTCGTTCCTGCTGTCGATGGTCACGGGCAAAGAACCGGTCATAGACGATGTCGGGAGGCGGAACCAACCTTTTTTTCCAAACTCCGTTTTCAATCATGAAGCCGAGGACGGACTCCCGGTCCGCACGTACGGAGGACGGACAGAACACGTAAACCGTCAGCCCCTGTTTGCTGCCGATAAGGCATAACTTGCGGCAAAAACCCGCCTCCGTAAACGCCGGGGCTTCCCCGGTTTCGGAAGTCAAAATGCCGATAATTCCTCCAGATCGCTTGCCAATCATCGTTACCTCCTCAAAAGCCGGACAAATATCGGGCATATTCAATCACTTGTCTGACCGAAGGCCGTATTTTTCCTCCTCCGATCGGGGTATTGTCGTTTTTCGACGGCTTGGAATTCACTTCAAGCAGCCAGACGCGCCCCGAGGCGTCCACCGCAAGATCGATGCCGAGTTCGCCGAAATGAGCGGGAATCCGGCTGTCCACGCCTTCGGCGATATCGAGAGCGGCCTTATGCAGGCGGGCAGCGACCTTGCTTTTCGCGTCCGCGGGGAGCGAGCTTCTCGCGACGGCTTCCTTGACCGTGCTCAGCGTTCCTCCTCTCGCCAGATTGGAGACGAAGTGATGGCTTCCTGCCGTTCTGGCCACGATGGAGGTGACATTCCATTTGCCGGTGCGGTTCTTTTGCACCAAGGCCCGGAAATCAACGGGCCTGCGGTCAACCTCGATGAGCGTCAGCCCTTGCTGGATCTGGTAGCGAGTGGCTTTCATCTTACCCGACAAGGCGGAGTACAGTTTGGTAAGACCCGGAAAGATTTGGCGTCGCATTCCGCCAACCTGGGCGGTCAAGGTTTGATAGGAGCCTCCTTCGGCACGGGAAATTCGGATAATCCCTTTGCCCAGACTTCCTTTGATCGGTTTCAAAAATACGACGTGATGTTTGGCGCACATTGTTTTTAGTGTAAGAAAATTGCGGAAGAGATGGGATTCCGGCAAGTACCTCGAAACTTTTGCATCATGGCCGAGAGCATCGAACACCTCGGTCTTGTCGAGAAATTTTTCGTTGAAAAAGTGGCTTCCGTACCGTGATTTTACTTCTTTCAGGAAATGCTGTACGCTAGGTTTGTTCTCCAGTTTGCGCGAGGTTAAGCGATTGTAGAAAACGTCCGCGGCCGGAACCTGGGTTTGCCTCCAACCGTCACCGTATACCCAGGCCGTCAAATTACCCGCGTCAGACCCGATATGATCCGGAGTAAAAAAATAAACATACACGCCTTGCTTTTGACAGGCATTTACAAGTTCTTTGCAGAACAGGGTGATCGCTCCGAAAGGCCGGTCGGGTGACCCCGGGAGGTCCTTGCTGATGAGCACGCCTACCAGGGGGCCGAGCTGCAAAGTGGTCGAATGGGGGCGAAACGTAAGCCGCAGTACGGAACGCGAGAATACGCCCATCTTGGCCGCAAGCTCCTCATTGATCCGGATTCCGTCGAACCTGGCCAAGGAGATGACCCTGACAGTTTGCCGTAACGATCCGAACACGAGCTGCATCGGATGATGGACGGGGATTTTCCATTGTTTGACCAGTTGTTCCCCGAGTACGATGTAGTCATTTTCCAGCAGGTTCGGACTCATGATTTGAATTTTTAATCTTTTGGAGGGCATGAAGCGGATCTCCTTCCAAGCTTGGGCTTTGATGTCTTGGTGCGTGTTCAAAAAGTCGGATTTCATCACGCCTTAATCGAAAGTTGACTTTTTGAACATCTTCTCTTGGTAATAAAAAAATGGTCATCTGCATAGCGCATGTAATGCATCATATGAAGGCGCGGAATTCTTGGTGATTAACCTATAAAGAAGGAGGTTAACAGAAGGTGGACGATTGGCTTTATGTATTGGTTAGCGTGGCGGTGGCCGCCTTCGTTGGCGGCATCACGAACCATTTTGCGATCAAAATGCTGTTTCATCCCAGAAACCCGATATATATCGGAAAGTTTCATGTGCCCTTCACACCCGGATTGATTCCCAAGCGGCGAGAGGACATCGCCGAGTCGCTCGGAAACGTCGTGGCGGACTATCTCGTAACCCCGGAAGGTATCCAGGAGCTTGTGCTGCGTCCTGCGTTCAAGAGCCAGGCCGAAAGCTACCTGCGCGGCCTTCTCGTTCGGGCGGGGGAAAGCCGGATGACGGTAAGGGAGCTCGCTTGCGCCGCTTTCGGCGAATCACGGTGGGACGAAGTCAAACAAACGCTTGCCGAGTCGGGAACAACGGCCGCCGAGCGGGGGATTCGGTATCTTTGGAACAACGGAGGATGGGGAGAACGGAGCCTGAAGGAAGTCGTACCCGGCTGGACGGAAGAAAACCGTAAGGCGTGGAGCGAAATGGCCGCAAATGCGCTTTTGACCGCAATAGAGGAGGAACTGCTGTCCGCGGAAGGACAACGGATGCTGAGCAAAATGGCGGCAGGCATGGTAGACAAGGCCGGCGGTTTCCTGGGGACGATGGCGGCCATCTTCGTTGATGAAGATAAGCTGGTCCGCAAGCTGACCCCGGCCCTCATTCAAGCTTTGCAAGGCGAGGCGGCACGCGCCAAGATCGAAAAGGCGGTGCAGAGCCGGATTGAGATGCTTGGCGAAAAGCCATTGGCTGAGCTCCTGGAACGGATGACGGGCCACGGCGCGGAGGAGTGGCTGTCCGGCAAAATCAAGGAGCTGCCGCTTTTGAAATGGATCGAATCCTGCGAACAGCTGCAGGTCTCGGGGTTGATCGCTCCTTGGATGCCCCGGGCGGAGCAGGCTTTGCCGGGCGTAACGGAACGCTTGCTGGACTGGATCGCGAAGGGTATTCCGGTCGCCATGCGGGCCATCCAATTGCCGAAGCTGGTGCAGGAACAGGTGCAAAAATTTCCGGTGGAACGTCTTGAGGAAGTGATCCTCAGCTTGTCGGGCAAAGAGTTCAGGGCGATCACTTGGCTCGGGGTCTTGCTTGGAGGGTTGATCGGTCTTTTCCAGTCATTGTTAATGTTGTTGACAAAATAAAATTATGGAAGCGGAGGATCATTTGAATGAATATTTACGATAAGGCGAATGAGTTGGCTAAAGCACTGAGAGAAAGCAAAGAAGTCGAAGAAATCAACGCAGCGATGAAGTTGGTGGATTCCGATCCGGAAAGCAAACGGATGATGGACGATTTCCGCACCCAGCAAAACGACCTCCAGCAGCGGATGATGGCAGGCGATATGCCGTCGCCCGAAGAAATGGAAAAGATGGAGAAACTGTTTGAGGTGCTCAGTCTCAACCTGAATATTCGCCGCCTGTTCGAAGCCGAGAGACGGCTCAGCGTCATTATCCAGGATGTCAACAAGATCATCACGGACAGCCTGCAGCATTTGTACGGAGCGCAAAACTAAGGGATGTTTAGGGCTGTCCATGGCGGCATGGTGGCAGCCCTTGATAGTTTTACGGTTACCACAGCGCTTATCTGCGCCATAACGTGGGATTTGCTAATCTAACGGTTTTGAGAGGCCTTATTTCATCAAAGATAAAGATTTTCCATGAATTGCAGGCAAATAAGCGCACCTGCATCCGTTAGAGAATGAAAACCGACCAATATGGCACGATAAGAGCTGCTGTAACCGTTAGCGAGAATCCGACTTACGGATGATGTCTCGTAGGAATAATAGTGTTCGTAGAAACAAACATTTTACTTTCTTGCTTCATATTATCCGGACAACCTTCATAGAATAGAAATATAGATTTGAAGATGAAGGAGCTGCGGTAGATATGAAGACGGTGAAAAAGAAGAGCAAATTCAAACATGCGGTCTATTTGATTTTGGCCTTGGCGATGCTGATCTATGCACTGCCTCTGATTTCCTTTGATTCCGGCGAGATCTGGGTATCCGTATTCGGTGCGGTATGGGCCGCGTTCGCTTTTTTGGTGATCGGGGCTCATTTGCATTTCATTTTGGGCGTGAATGAAGAGAAGCAACGCGCGCTGGATGCCGTCCGCCGGGAGAAGGTACGGGAATGGCAAGCCAAATGGACCGGCGAAGGCAAGCAGGGACAAAGTCTATAAAAAGATACGGTGGGGAAACCGTCTGTGAAGCAGAGATGCTTTGCAGGCGGTTTTTCCATATCACCGACATCCGGCGATGGAAACCCATCAACACAATATCGCAAGTTTCGGGTTCCCGACGAATTTAAAGTGACTGCAATCATAAAATAAAGCTTCGAATCGGGATATGATTGCAGAAAATAACAAGCCCGAGGGGGTTCCATGACGTGATCAAGTCCGTTGCCGTGATCGGCGGAGGTATTTCCGGCTTAAGCGCGGCCTATTATGCTCGAAAGTTATTCCGCGAACGCGGAATGGAGGTTCAAATCACTCTCATCGAACGGAGTCAGCGGCTCGGCGGCAAAATTCAGACATTGCACCGGGACGGATTTACGATAGAACAGGGGCCGGATTCCTTCCTCGCCCGAAAAACCGCCGTACTCGACTTAACGAGAGAATTAGGTCTTGAAGATCAACTTACGGGTACGAACCCCGGTGCGAAAACCAATTATATTCTTCATAAAGGAAAACTGCATAAAATGCCCCCCGGCTTGATGCTCGGCATTCCGACGCAAATGTGGCCAATGGTGAAAACGGGGCTTCTGTCTCCGTTGGGCAAAGCAAGGGCGGCCATGGATCTGCTGCTGCCTGCCAAACGAGGAACCGCAGACGAGTCCCTCGGCGGGTACATTCGGCGGCGGCTCGGCAAGGAAGTGCTTGAGCATATGACCGAACCGCTGCTTGCCGGTATTTATGCCGGTGACACGGAGCAGCTAAGTTTACAGGCGACGTTTCCTCAATTTATGGAGATGGAGCGGGAGCACCGCAGCCTTATTTTGGGACTGCTGGCAAGCAAGAAGCGGAAACCGGACGCGAAACCAATGTCCGCTCCTTTGCCGGGCCCTGCGCGTACAAGTATGTTTCTCACTTTTAAAGGAGGGCTAGGCGTACTGACCGATGCATTATCCGAGTCGCTGCAAACGGAGAGAATGATTACGGGCAGCGACGTGACCGCTTTGGAAAAAAGCGTGAGCGTAGGCGGCGGCTACGAGCTGCAGCTTGATCACGGAGAGCGTCTGCAAGCTGACTTCGTCATCCTCGCAACACCGGCGTTTGCGGCCGCGGGGCTGCTTGGACATATTCCCGGTGCGGCGCATCTGGAGCAAATTCATTATGTTTCGGTCGCCAATGCGGCCTTTGCTTTCCGCAGGGAGGATGTGCCGGGGAGTCTTGACGGCTCGGGTTTTCTCATTCCCCGCAGCGAAGGGCGGCAGATGACCGCTTGTACCTGGACATCCTCGAAATGGCTGCACTCCGCGCCGGACGATAAGGTATTGCTCAGGACCTATATCGGCCGTTTGGGCAATCAAAGCTGGACCGAAATGCCGGCGGAAGAGCTGAAGCGGATCATTGCCGGCGAGCTGCGGGATCTGATGGGTATCACCGAAGAGCCTTTGTTTTGCGAATTGACGCAGCTTCCCCGGTCGATGCCTCAATACCCGGTCGGGCATATGACAAACCTGGAATATCTGCGTAAGCAGCTGGCGGAAGAGATGCCGGGGGTCGAGCTTTGCGGAGGCGGTTACGACGGCGTAGGTATCCCCGATTGCATACGTCAAGGAAAGCAGGCCGCCGAACGAATGCTGACAAAGATGACAGGGGTGCATGTATGATGGAATTCAATCCGTTTGCCGAAAGGGATTATAACGTGAATCCGTTCATCGTCATTTGGGAGGTTACGCGCGCTTGCGCGCTAAAATGCCTGCATTGCCGGGCGGAGGCGCAGTACCATCCCGATCCGCGCCAGTTGACGCTGGAGGAAGGGAAAAAGCTGATCGACGACATCGCCGGAATGGATCGTCCGTTGTTTGTGTTTACGGGAGGAGATCCGCTTATGCGGCCGGACTTGTTTGAGCTCGCGCGCTATGCGATCCATGATAAAGGATTGCCTGTCTCCATGACGCCGAGCGCGACGCCGAGAGTAACCTTAGGCGCGGTCAAACAGGCGAAGGAGGTCGGCTTGTCCCGGTGGGCATTCAGCTTGGACGGTTCCACGGCCGATATTCACGATCATTTTCGCGGTACACCCGGTTCGTTCAAGATGACGATGAAAGGGATCGAGTATTTGCAGGAGCTTGAAATCCCGATTCAGATCAACACGACCGTATCCCGTTACAACCTGGAGGATTTGCCGCAAATTGCGGATAAGGTAAAGGATATGGGGGCCGTGTTGTGGAGCGTCTTTTTCCTGGTGCCGACGGGAAGAGGCATGGTGCGCGACATGATCTCGCCGGAAGAGCATGAGAAGGTGATGAAGTGGCTGGCCCGTATGCAACGGGAAATGCCGTACGGGATCAAGGCGACGGAAGCTCCGCATTACCGCAGGGTGTTCATGCAGCAGAAGATGCTAGCCTCGGTGAGAGGCCAGGATAGGGAAACGGTGAAACGAGAGGACGTGCTCGGCCGCTCGCCAAAAGGGGTCAACGACGGTGACGGATTCGTCTTTATCAGTCACACCGGGGAAGTGTATCCGAGCGGATTTTTGCCGGTAAGCTGCGGAAATGTAAGACAAGCCCCGCTTTCCGAGATCTATCGGAACTCGCCGATACTTAAACAGCTCAGGGATAAGTCCTTGTTAAAAGGAAAATGCGGGAATTGCGAATTCAAGCAGCTTTGCGGCGGTTCCCGGGCCAGGGCGTATGCGGTAACCGGCGATTATCTGGAGAGCGATCCTTACTGCGCGTACGTCCCGAAAAGATAAATACGAAAGAACCTGACACCCGCCTGGACAGACGGTTTGACAGGTTCTTTTTTATCTTGCGGATTTATCGTTTAAAAGGGGCTGTCACTGTTTTGCCGATATCCCTTAAAATGGCCTTTACGTCATTCGAAAAGTGCTGGATTGGATGGCCTCCATTTACTTTGGTATTTAGATTCCTGATTCGTGCATGAAGCTTCTTGTCGCTCGTAACATGAACCCGGTAGCCCGGCTGATCCAGTGTGAGATGATGCCGCACATTCTCTTCGACGACTTTCGGATCTTTCCCTTTTTTTGCGTCTACACCAACCAATATATCTTGGTTACTGACCAAGACCGTCGCTTTGTCTACTCCGTCCATATGGGACACCCTGTCGGATAACTGCTTCGGTAACGCGCTCCGGGAGACGGGAGGCGTGCTGTACAAATGCTCCGTATTCTTTGCTTTTTGCTTCATGTTTGCGTTTTGTTTCGATTTTGCACTTGGTTTTGATTTTTCATTTTGCTTTGAATTTGCTTTGGGCTTCGATTTTTCGTTTTGCTTCGTCTTTGCATTTTGGGTTTTGTACTGGTTGGAGTTACTTGATTTATTCGCGTTGCACGCCGTGGCGGACAGAACTAAACTTAAGCATATTATCACGGTAAGGCAAATACGCGAAATATTTTTGGACAACATGATGTCGAACCTCCTTTTTGGCTATTGTGCCTGGGAGGGGAAAATATCATGCATTCGAAAACGACAAAAAACGAGCCTGCCGGATAATCTGCTTCAGGCTCGCTTTTTGCCGCGTATCTTACGCGAAGTTGAAGAGTTAATGTCGCGGACTGAACGTGACGACCCAGTGGTCGTCGGCCAACTGTCGGCAATCGCTCTCGTAACCTTTGGATTCAAGCATCGGAATGAGCGGTGCCGGCTTCATGATCGCGTGCAGGACGAAGGTTTCGTCGGGCCGTAGACTTTGGAACGTCTCCATAATGATGCTGAACGGCTCCTGTCCGGAACGAAGCTGCGGCCTTACATCGAGCTCAACGACCTGATCTTTCGAACGCCCGTCCTCCTTTGCTTGTTCAAGGTACCGGCTGGACGCGCCGCTCAAGGCCTTCATCCCGCCGTATAAAGCATAGAAAAAGGAATCGGGCGCATCGAGCGTAAAGGACAGGTATTGCTTCGGATCGATGCCGAGCATTTTTTCGAACAACAGGTTCGTATCATAGGCATAAAAGCAAAAGTGCGTGAATTGAAATTCCGGCATTTTTTCGGCAATGGCCAAAATTTCCTCCGCATACGTGCTTACGTTACTCTCCGCTTCCGCGATCATCGTCAAAGCGTCTTCCAGACCGACGGCGATTTTGATCGTTTTTTCATCAACAACCGTAATGGTTGCCATGGATATCGCCTCCGTCCTATTAAAGTTTGCCGATTTTGACTTGAAAGGTAGCCGGGCCTTGTTCGATGTATTCCCAAGTGAATTGCCCCGGGTGCATCGCTTCGAATTGAAACCGCAACGGCACGGGATCATGGTCGTTCACCAGCAGCATCGCTTCACCGGACTCCAGATCATTGTAAGCTGCAAAGATCGTTTTATGTTTTAATTGCGGCGGGTACTCGGTAGCATTTACGGTGGTTTTGAAAGTTTGACTCATAATGTAGTCCTCCTGATATTAAAATTGGATTGATTTGCGTTCATTATATCAAGGGGAGAAGCAACGATTGTGATACTAGTCACAAATAAAAAAAGACCCGCGGAATCCGGCTTGCCGGCTTCGCGAATCCGTCAATGTTGGAGTGACGGGTGTCACAAGAGACAAAATTTGTTCCGAACGGGAACCGGATTAGCCGGAAAGCTTCCCGTTATTTTATATAAAAAGGCGCAAAAGGCGAATTTAACGGGAAAACCTACGGTTATTTTCGCCTTTTAGCGTTAAAATCCGAGGATCGAGAGAATTAACGGGAGATTTTCCGGTTATTTGCTCACGTAGTTCGGTTAAGCAGGAAATAGCGGGAGGTTTTCCGGTTATTTTTAGCGGGGAATTCCGGGTCCTAATCCAAGGGCATTAAACTGGGGGAAAGTACTGAAATGAGAACTGCTTTGCTCACGGAATGTCCGCTTTTTTTTGCTTCCAAAAGGTGTATAATAGATACAGAATAGTACAGATTCGGATGGGAGGTATAACAGTTGCAAGGGCATGAGGAAAGTGTAACCAAGCACGAGCAGCTGCTTCAACATATCGAGGGTCTCAAAATCGGAACGAAAATTTCCGTCCGCAAATTGGCGAAAAGTCTCGGCGTGAGCGAAGGCACAGCATATAGGGCGGTAAAGGAAGCGGAAAACCTGGGGCTGGTCATTACCAAGGAACGGATCGGCACGGTTCGGGTCGAAAAGAAGCCGCGGGGCATTTCCGATCAGCTGACGTTCGGCGACGTGGTTGAGATCGTCGAGGGCCATGTGCTCGGCGGGGCGGACGGACTGGACAAGACGCTGCACAAGTATGTCATCGGCGCGATGAAAATCGACGCGATGGCCCGCTACATCGACGCAGGCAGCCTCCTTCTCGTCGGTAACCGCGAAAACGCCCATTCCCTGGCATTGGAACAGGGCGCGGGCGTGCTCATCACCGGCGGTTTCGGGACAAGCCGCGAGGTCAAAACGCTGGCGGACAGCCTATCGCTGCCGATAATCTCTTCCCGACACGATACGTTTACGGTCGCTTCCATGATCAATAGAGCGATTTTTGACAGGCTGATCAAAAAGAAAATCATGCTTGTGGAAGATATTGTGGTGCGTAAACCGAAAGTGAACATGCTTAAAGTAACAAGCAATATTTCGGATTTCGACCAGTTGTCGATCGAAACGGGCTATCAGCATTTTCCGGTCGTCGACGAATGGAACCGGGTCATCGGCATCGTAAGCCGCAAGGACGTGGAGGATTTGAGCGGGGACCAATCCATCGAGAAATGCCTGACGCGCCATCCGATTACGGTCGGCCTGCAGACCTCGCTTGCTTCCGCCGCGCAGATTATGGTGTGGGAAGGCATCGATTTCCTGCCCGTGGTCGACCGCAACCGCAAGCTGATCTCTTCGGTAACGCGCCGGGAGGTGTTGCAGGCGATGCGCGACGCGCGCAATCAGCCGCAGCTCGGCGAGACGTTCGAGCATCTGATGTGGAACGGATTCGCCGAGGAGCGGGACGAGGAAGGCCGATTGTTCTTTCACGGGGTAATCACGCCCCAGATGGCAACCGATCTCGGTACGATCTCCCACGGCGTGCTGACATCGCTAATGACCCAAGCCGGGCTGAGCGCGGCCAAGGATGCGAGCGGAGGAGATTACGTCGTGGACAACCTGACGACCTACTTCGTGCGCCCGGTGCAGATCGAGAACCCGGTCGTGATCACCCCGGTCGTGCTCGAGATGAGCCGCAGAGCCTGCAAGCTGGAGATCGTCATGACGTATCAGGACCACCTGGTTGCCAAAGCCGTCATGGCGTTGCAGTCGATCGACCACGCTTGACGCTATTGCAGCGTTTTACCGTCCGGCGTCTGGCGGGAGAAAATGCCGTGATTGCGGATGCCGGCAAAAATATTAAACGCGCCGAGCACCATGAACAGCGCGCCGATGACGACACGGATCGTGGAGCCGCTGAACATGAACATTTGGATGACCGCCAAAATGATGAGCATGAAGCCCATGCTGATGTTCATTTTAGCCTGTGCCAAACCGCGGGTCCGCGCATCCAGCGAGCGGCGCGATTTGATACTGAAGGTAATCGAGCAAATGCTGGACAAGATCAATCCGGCGTAAAGGACATATAACAAACCCTGAATCATAGATATGTTCACTGCTCCTTATATTCGCTAAATATTGGGTGTTTGTGATCTTTTTCATTGTATCATGAAAAATCAGCTCCGCACATAGGGCCGGACGTCGACCCATACCTGCAACACCCCTTCGCTGACGAGCATCGTTTTGATCTGGATCGCATACTCATTGTCCCGTACGGCATAGATTTTTTTGTTCAGCAGGATTCGGGCCATTTTTGCATCGGTATCGATCTCGAACATGCTTCTTCCGCGCAGCACCTCCAGTTCTTCGTGAAGCTGCCGCACCACTTCTTTGACCGCAAGCGAATCCAGCGGGGGATCGCGTTCCTCGACCCTGATCTTGATCTCTTTGATGACGGTGGAGCTTTTTTGATATTTTTTCAACGTCTTGTTGTCTTCCTCCGCTTGATAAAGCTGGATTTGCAAATCCTTGTTCTCGATCCACAGCTTGTTGTAGCTTGTCTGGTACACGACATTGAAGGCGATGCTGCCTGCGATCATGCCGAGCATGAATACGGCGGCCAACTGCATAAAACGCTTGAATCCCTTCAAAGTAGGCCGGTTCGGCAGGTTTCGTTCATTCATCCCCGGCTCCCTCCGCACATCCATCTCACCAGTTCGGAACCCATATGAGCCCCGAGAAAGGCAAACAGCAAATATAAAATTTGCTTGATGGCGGGCGAGAGGTTTCCGTCAAAAAAATTGCTCTCGATGACGCGCATCGGGTCGATCGTTCCGCCTACCGCGGCGGCAAGCGCCCATATTTTAATCCTTCCCGCGATATCCAGCATCGTCTGGGTCGGCGGCTGCAGCGAGACGATCGCTCCGAGCCCGCCTACCATCGCTCCCCCCACAACGATTCCGAACGCCACAAAAAAGTCCATGACCGCTTTCGTCAAAAAAGTGCTCATAACCGACCTTCCTCCCTTTTCCTCGCTTGCCTGTCCTTCTCCATACCATTCTATGGGCGTATTCGCACAATGTATGATAGAATAATTCAAAAGGGAACAAATGTTTTCAGTTTTGACTTTTGAACTACTTCAGGAGGAACGTATGGTGGATAGCTTCGTTCATTTGCATGTACATAGTGAATACAGCCTTCTTGACGGCGCGGCCCGGCTGGAGGAACTGGTCGCCAAAGCGGCCGGATTCGGCATGAAATCGCTGGCGCTGACCGATCACGGCGTGATGTACGGAACGGTTCCTTTCTATAAATTGTGCAAGGCTCACGGGATCAAGCCGATTATCGGGTGTGAGATGTATTTTACCGCAGGGTCGCGAAAAGAGCGGGGCAGCCGTAAGGACCAGCCGATTCACCATTTAATCCTGTTGGCCAAAAATTTGACCGGATACCGGAACCTGATGAAGCTCTGCTCGATCGGCCATCTGGAAGGCTTTCATTACAAGCCGAGGATCGACTGGGAGGTGCTTGAGCGTCATAAGGAAGGCCTGGTTTGCCTGAGCGCCTGCCTGGGCGGAGAGGTGCCGCACCATTTGATGCACGGACGGCTGGAGGAGGCGAAACGCGCGGCGCTAAGATACCGGGACGCCTTCGGGGAGGATTTTTACCTGGAGCTGCAGGATCACGGCATGCCCGAACAGAAAAAGGTGAACCCGCTGCTTGTCGACCTTGCCCGGGAGACGGGGATCTCCCTTGTCGCCACGAACGACGTGCACTATCTGGGAGACGGCGACGCGGAGGTGCAGGACGTACTGATCTGCATCGGAACGGGCAAAACCGTCGATGACGAGGATCGCTTCAAAATCGGTACCAGCCAGCTTTATTTCAAAAGCGGCGAACAAATGACCGCCCTGTTCCCGCATCTCCCCGAGGCGATTGCGAATACGCAGGCGATCGCGGATAAATGCGTGCTGGAGCTGGAATTCGGAAACCATATTCTCCCCGCGTACCGGCCGATTCCGGAAGGCATGACCCCGGAAACGTACCTGGCCGAGCTCTGCGGTCAAGGGCTTGCCGAGCGGTACGGACACCTGGACGAATGGCAGGATGAGGCCGCGCGCGCCAGCCTGAAAGAGCGGCTCGATTATGAACTGAAGGTTATTGCGAACATGGGGTTTTCCGATTATTTTCTGATCGTTTGGGATTTTATCGCTTACGCGCACCGGAAAGGCATCGCCACCGGTCCGGGGCGGGGTTCCTCGGCGGGCAGCCTGGTTGCCTATGTCCTGCGGATCACCGATGTCGATCCGATGAAATATAATCTCCTGTTCGAACGGTTTCTTAACCCGGAGCGGATCACGATGCCGGATATCGACATCGATTTCAGCGACGAACGGCGCGACGAAGTGATCGATTATGTAGCGGATAAATACGGGCCGGAGCATGTGGCTCAGATCATTACGTTCGGAACGCTGGCCGCCCGCGCGGCCGTCCGCGATGTGGGGCGGGCGCTTAACGTGCCGTTCGGGGAGGTCGACAAGGTCGCCAAGCTCATTCCCGGCAATCTTGGGATGACGATCGAGCGGGCGTTGAACGAAAGCCCGGATCTGAAACAATTGTATGATTCGCAGCCCCGGATCAAAAGCTTGCTCGACATGGCGCGCAAGGTGGAAGGCATGCCGCGGCACGCTTCGACGCACGCCGCCGGGGTCGTGATTTCCCGCGACCCGCTTACGGATGCGGTTCCGCTGCAATCGGGCAGCGAGGGAACGGCGCTCACGCAGTATTCCATGGAGAATCTGGAATCGGTCGGCCTGCTCAAAATGGATTTCCTCGGGCTGCGCACGCTGTCCATTATCGAGCGCTGCATGCGCTGGATCAAGGAGGAAACCGGCGAAGAGCTCGACTTTCGGCGGATCGCCGATAACGACCCTTTGACTTATGAACTGCTGGGACACGGGGAGACGACAGGCGTATTCCAGCTGGAGTCCGCGGGATGCCGGCGGGTGCTGCGCGACCTGAAGCCGACGGCGTTCGAGGATGTGATCTCGGTCGTGGCATTGTACCGACCCGGACCGATGGAGTTCATCCCGAAATTTATCGAGGGCAAGCACGGGGATACGGCGGTGGAATATCCGCATGCCGATCTGGAACCCATTTTAAAGGATACGTACGGCATCATTGTTTACCAGGAGCAGATTATGCAAATCGCTTCGAGGATGGCCGGCTTTTCGCTCGGGGAAGCGGATTTGCTGAGAAGGGCGGTTTCGAAGAAGAAACGCGAGGTGCTGGACGAGCAACGGCAGCATTTTGTTTCCGGCAGCCTGGCCCAAGGATACGCCGAAGCGGACGCAAACGCGGTCTACGATATGATCGTGCGTTTCGCCAATTACGGATTTCCGCGCGCCCATGCCGCGGCATACGGCGTGCTGGCTTTCCAGACGGCTTATTTGAAGGCCCATTATCCGGTTCATTTTATGGCATCGATGCTGACGGCCGTCATGGGCAGCCACCGCAAAGTGGCGGAATACATTGTGGAATGCCGCCGCATGGGCATTAAGGTTCTGCCGCCGGACGTGAACGAGAGCGGGGTGCTTTTCACGCCTCAGGCGGAAGCTGGTACGGAGTCGGGGACGTTAGACGATATCGCGAACGCTCCGGACATGTCGGGCTCCGAAGGCACTTCGGCATCCTCCCCCGGCGTCATCCGCTTTGGCCTTGCGGCGATCAAGAACGTCGGCACCCAGGCGATGGAAAGCATTTTGCAGGAGCGCAAGGAGCGTCCGTTCGACAGCCTGCTCGATTTTTGCCGGCGCGTCGATTTGCGGGTTTGCAATAAACGGGTGATCGAATCCTTGATACAGGGTGGAGCGTTCGACAGCTTGCCGGGCCACCGCGCCCAATTGCTGGCCATGCTCGACGAGACGGTGGAGGCGGCTTTGAAATGGCGCAAAGAGCGGGATGATTTGCAAATCCAGCTGTTTGACTTTGTGGAGACCCCGAACTGGGATATCGAGTACCCCGAAATTCCGAAATTTACGGGGGCGCAGCAGCTGGAGCTGGAACGGGAGCTGCTCGGGCTTTACTTATCGGGCCATCCTCTGGACGATTACGACGAGCTGTTGGAACGGGAAAGCATCGACAGGCTGATGGATTTGGCCGAGGCCCCGGACGAGAGCAAGGCGATCGTCTGCGGGATGGTCGTCTCGGTGAAGGCGATCACGACCAAGAAGGGCAAGGCGATGGCCTTTTTGGAGCTTGAGGATCAGATCGAGCGCTGCGAGGTCGTGCTGTTCCCCGAGGTGTGGCGGCGCTGCTCGCCGCATGTCGCCAAGGGGGCTCTGCTTGCGCTCCGCGCCACCGTCCAGCAGCAGGAAGAAGGCTTCAAGCTGCTGGCCGATGAGGTGGCGCCGCTGAGCGCGCAGAGCCTGGCGCAGCTGAAGCGCGGCCTCGCCGCGCGCGCCGGCCGCGCTGCGGCCGTGCCGCCGGGAGCGGCGGCGGCGCCAGCCCGGCCCGCGCAAGGCACCGGCGGCAAGCCGGCCGGCCCCGGGCGCGGGCCGAAGACGCCTGCCGGGCAGCGCGTCTTCGTCAAAATCACGGCCGCGGCGGAGACCGCGCGCCTGCTGGAGCAGCTTAAAGCGCTGCTCGAAACGCATCACGGTCCGGTTCCGACCGTGCTGTTTTACGAAAGCTCCGGCAAGCTGCTCGCTCTGAGCGAGCGCTACAGCATCAAGCCTTCGCCGGAGCTGTTCGGGCAAATGGAGCAGTTGCTTGGCCCGGATACTGTTAAAGTCAAGTAAAGTGTGAACATTTTGATTCCTCCCGGCATAAAATTATGAACACGATAAGCAGTGCTACCAGTTGGACAAACGGCTAATTTGGGGCAGGGGCGGACCGAGGGACGGCAGAACCGGCCGGCCGCCAGGCTGATCGATCGGAACGGGAGGGGTCCACGATGTCATATGAACTAGCGACGGCTGAATTGCAAAAACGGGGAGTGTCACTGGAGGAAATCGCCGAAATCGTATATTCGCTCCAACTGCCCTATCACCAGGATTTAACCATGGATCAATGTTTGGAAAGCGTTATGGCGGTACTTCAAAAACGGGAAGTGCAATATACCTTGTTTACCGGTATTGCATTGGACCGGCTTGCAGAGCAAAAGCTGCTCCCCGAACCGCTTCAGGCCATATTGGAAGCGGATGAGCCGCTGTATGGGGTCGATGAGACGATGGCACTCGGCATCACCAGCGTTTTCGGCATGATCGGTTTGACGAGCTTCGGTTATTTGGACAAGGTCAAACCCGAGATCATCGGGAAGCTCAACAATAACGGAGAGCGCATCCACGTGTTTCTGGACGATCTCGTTGCGGGGCTTGCCGCCGCGGCATCGGCCCGGATCGCCCATCGAAACAGCAAGGCCGCTTTCTATTCCGCGGATTGATAATGCTGCTTTTCGTAGGGCGCCCCATGAACTTATGTCAATAGTCCTTCCAGATGCCTCCCAACCTCTCTTTTGTTGCGGTATTTTTGGAAATTATGTTATCATTACTCTATTGTAGAGGTAGTTCAAAAAGTCATCTTTTGATCACGAAGTCATATCAGAGACATATTCGGCATCGAATCTTGAATTCATCCGGGCCAACCGTGCTGAAGAAGAACCGACTTTTTGAACACAACATAATTGGGCTCAAATATGAGGTTAGGGGGCTTGTAAGAGGACATGTGGACTGTAATGTACATCGCGCCTACCGCCAAAGTTGCGGAAATGATCAAGACGAAACTCACCGAAGAAGGCTTCCTTGTCCAAACACGTCCTGTTAGCTTATCCAAACAGCAGTTTGAGATTCTAGTTCCTTCAGGTGAACTGGAAGAGGTTCAAGAGGTTCTTAATTCGATATTGCATCCATAAAGACAAGGAAATGAGCCGATTAAAGCCTATATTTCCTTGTCTTGCTGTGATGCGGCCATTACATTAACGGCTGAAGAGGTGTAGTTGTGTTTAAAGACTTATTTCAGAAAAAAAGAAAATACGCGACCATTCCTTCAGAACGTCTGGGAAGCGATCCGGGTTCTGAGCCGACAGAGCGGCCGAAGCGTGAAATTCCGGAAGGTCTGATGAACAAGTGCAGCCGTTGCGGCACCATACAATACAGCAAAGAACTGGAAAAAAACCTGAAAGTATGTCCTTCCTGCGGACATCATATGCGGTTAAATGCACTTGAGAGAATCCGGATGACGCTGGATGAAGGAAGCTTTATTGAATACGACGAGGATCTGGTTTCCGTCGATCCGCTCCAATTTCCGGGCTACGCCAACAAATTGGAACAGCAAAAACTGAAATCCGGACTTCGCGAAGCCGTCGTTACCGGTGAGGGGACGATCGGCGGATTTCCGACGGTCGTGGCCGTGATGAGCTTTGACTTTTTCACGGGCAGCATGGGATCCGTTGTCGGAGAGAAAATCACGCGCGCGATTGAAGCGGCTACGGAGAAAAAGCTGCCGATCATCATTTTTTCGACCTCGGGCGGAGCGCGAATGCAGGAAAGTATTTTAAGTCTGATGCAAATGGCCAAGACGAGCGCGGCGCTTGCGCGCCTGGACGAGCAGGGTGGGCTTTATATTTCGGTCATTACGGACCCGACCACAGGGGGCGTATCGGCCAGCTTTGCCATGCTCGGCGACGTCATTATCGCCGAACCCGGCGCGGTGTTCGGTTTTGCCGGCAGAATCGTGATCGAGCAGACGATCCGCCAAAAGCTTCCCGACGACTTCCAGACGGCGGAATTCAACTTGCAGCATGGTCAGCTGGACATGGTCGTTCACCGCAAAGAAATGCGAGCCACGCTTTCGCAATTGCTAGATTTGCACGGTTTGAAGGGAGGAGTTTAGGATGGCAGGCGAATTGCCTTTTGAGTCGCCTCTCGTGAAGCTCCGCGAGAAGATTAAGGAACTTGAACAGTTCGGCATTGAGAAGGGGATCGATTTTAACGAAGAAATCGCCCGGCTGGAGGAGCGCTACAAACAGTTGGAGGACGAGATCTACAGCAACATTTCCCCTTCACAGAAAATGCACCTTGCACGGCACCACCAGCGGCCCACTTCGCTTGATCTGATCGCCTTGATTTTCGAAGAATTCATCGAGCTGCACGGCGATCGCGTATTTGGAGACGATCTTGCGGTCGTAGGCGGATTGGCCAAGCTGAACGGCGCGCCGGTTACGGTGCTTGGACAGCAGCGCGGCAAGGATACGAAGGACAATATCGCGCGCTTTTTCGGCAGCGCCCATCCGGAAGGGTTCCGCAAGGCGCTCAGATTGATGCGGCAGGCCGACAAATTCGGACGTCCGATCATTACGTTTATCGATACGAAAGGCGCTTATCCGGGGATCACGGCAGAGGAAAGAGGACAGTCCGAAGCGATCGCCCGCAATTTGCTGGAGATGGCGAAGCTGCGCGTGCCGGTGGTCTGCGTCGTCATCGGCGAAGGCGGCAGCGGCGGCGCGCTTGCGCTAGGCGTCGGCAACCGCGTGCTGATGCTGGAGCATGCCATCTATTCCGTCATCTCTCCGAACGGAGCGGCTTCCATTCTGTGGAAGGATGCTTCCAAGGCGGATCAGGCGGCTGAAGCGATGAAAATCACCGCCCAGGACCTGCTCGAAATGGAAGTCATCGAGGAGATTATTCCGGAGCCCCGGGGTGGAGCCCACCGGGATTACGAGGCGGTTGCCGCGTCGATCAAGGACGGAATCCTCCGTCACTTGGAACAGTTGTCCTTGATGAATCCAGACGAGCTTGTGCTGGACCGGTACCAAAAATTCCGCAAAATCGGAGAGTTCGAAAGCGCGGCGGCCGAAATCGAGGCCGTCCAAACGGGAGAACTTTCCAAAGATTCCACTTTAGTTGGAAATGAGTAAGCTTACTGTGTCAATATGACAAACTTCCTATACAAAACAGAGAAACTGTAGTAAATTTAATTGTTGGAAAAGATGTATAGAGAGAACTAATTTAAACGGAGGAAACCCAAAATGCGCAAAACAAAAATCGTATGTACTATCGGTCCTTCCAGTGAATCGTTAGAGAACACCAAGAAACTGATCATGGCCGGAATGAACGTCGCTCGCCTGAACTTCTCCCACGGAGATTTTGAGGAGCATGGCAACCGGATCAAAACGATCCGCCAAGCGAGCGAAGAGCTGGGGAAATCAATCGCCATACTGCTGGACACGAAAGGTCCTGAAATCCGCACCGGCAAATTGAAGGAAGAACCGATCGAACTCGTGCAAGACGAATTCATCACTTTGACCACAGAGGAAATCCTCGGTGACAAAGACCGCCTCTCCATCACTTACAAAGATCTTCCTGGAGACGTGGAAGTCGGTTCGACCATTCTGATCGATGACGGTTTGATCGGATTGACCGTAGTGGACATTCAAGGAACGGAGATCAAATGCCGTATCGTAAACGGCGGAACGATCAAGAGCAAGAAAGGCGTAAACGTACCCGGCGTAGCGATTTCCCTGCCAGGCATCACCGAAAAAGACGCTAACGATATCAAATTCGGGATCGAACAAGGCATCGATTTCATTGCGGCTTCCTTCGTTCGTAAAGCCAGCGACGTGCTTGAAATCCGTGAGTTGCTGGAACGCAATAATGCGACTCATATTCAGATCATCTCCAAAATCGAGAACCAACAAGGTGTCGACAATTTGGATGAAATCCTGGAAGTTTCCGACGGCCTGATGGTTGCCCGCGGCGACCTTGGCGTGGAAATTCCTGCCGAAGACGTGCCTCTGGTTCAAAAACGCATGATCGAAAAATGTAACCGCGCCGGCAAGCCGGTCATTACGGCTACGCAAATGCTGGATTCGATGCAGCGTAACCCAAGACCTACGCGCGCCGAAGCGAGTGACGTAGCGAACGCGATTTTTGACGGCACGGATGCGATCATGTTGTCCGGGGAAACGGCAGCAGGGAAATATCCTGTCGAATCCGTACTGACCATGTCCCGCATTGCCGAAAAAGCGGAATCCGCGTTGGAATACCATGAAATTTTCCTGAAACAAAGCAATGCTCAACAAACGACCGTTACCGAAGCGATCAGCCAATCGGTGGCTAACTCCGCTCTGGAATTGAACGCGAAAGCGATCATCACTTCCACGGAAACCGGCTATACCGCTCGCATGGTATCCAAATATCGTCCGAAAGCTCCGATCATCGCCGTGACGACCGAAGATCAAACGCTTCGTCGCCTTGCCTTGAACTGGGGCGTGAATCCGGTGAAAGGTCAAGTGGCTACCTCCACGGACGAAATGTTCGATAACGCGATGAAAGGCGGCCTTGATTCCGGTCTCGTCAAAGAAGGCGATCTCGTCGTGATCACTGCAGGTATTCCGCTGGGCCGTTCCGGTTCGACGAACCTGATTAAGATCGGGCAAGTTCGTAAATAATATTTTTAAAGAATATTCTGAAAGCAATGGGGTCCCGGTCACGGGTCCGCCATTGCTTTTTTTCACAGTATAAATAAAGGGTGATTTCTTTGCATATCAGTGAAATGGAGATTAAGCCGAAATATTTCGAATTTGATATGATGGGTATTATATACCACGCCCATTATCTCGGATGGTTTGAAGCCGGGCGAACGAAATTGATCGAGGAACTGGGCTTCAATTACATCGATATGGAACAAGCGGGTTACATATCGCCTGTGCAGGAAATGAACGTGACCTACAAAAAAGGGATTCGTTACGGCGATGAAGTGCTGCTGCGCACCTGGATCAAGAGCAACGGCGGCGTCAAAACCGAATACGGGTACGAGGTGCGGAACGGCGAAGGCGAGCTTTGCGTGGAGGGAACATCCGTCCATTATGTGGTCAGACGGGACGATTTCAAGCCGGTTCAATTCAAAAAGACGTTTCCGGATTGGTACGCGGCTTTCGATCAGGCGAGCAAACTTTGATTCTCGCAAATCAAAACGGTACAATTAAGAGGATGCTGGAGACAAAAGGAGTTATCTTTATGCGTAAATGGATTGCCGTTTTGATTGTTGTGGTACCGATCATCGAATTTTGGGGGTACGTGGAGGTTGCGGAAAGACTGGGCGTCGGTAAAACGATCTTCCTGACTTTGGCCACCTCGATTATCGGCGGATTGATGATGCAGTTTGAGGGGCGCAAAGTGCTGGCGGATGCGAAAGCGCAAATGGTCGGGCAAACGGTTCCTGGCCGGATGATGATCGACGGCATGTGTATATTCGGAGGAGGCATTTTGCTGCTGATCCCGGGGTTTGTGACCGATATTATCGGATTTATCTTGGTATTCCCGTTGACAAGACCCCTCTGCAGGGCGCTCTTGACCAAGTGGATCGGCAAGAAAATCAAGGACGGCACGATCACGTTTTTCAGACGTTGACATTTTGCCCGTTTTTCGTTATAAATGCGTTAAGCCATTTTTTGAGTTTTAGATTTTATTTAATGATTGTTCAAAAAAGTCGGCTTTTCAGCACCGAGAAGGTTGGATGAAGGAGGGAGTGAGGAGCGGAGCGTAGGCAAAACCTACGTGAGCACCGGAGCGACCGACTGAATTCAAGATTCGATGTCGAATAGTCCTTCAGTGCAACTTCGTGATCAAAAGACGAATTTTTGAACTACCTATAAATTCGATGAACGGGGTAGTAGTTTGCGGGTATCCTTTACAGCGAGCCGGGGCGGTGGAAGCCGGTATGGAGCCGTGAATGAATCGGGCCCGGGAGATGGTTGGCCGAACCGGAGGATCAAAGTAGGCTAACCCGGCAACCGGCCGTTATCCGGATGAAAGCGGCCGAATCGTCGGATTCGGCACTTAGAGTGGCACCGCGGGAACTGAAAGTCTCTCGTCTCTTATATGGAGATGGGAGGCTTTTTTGCATTATTTAATTTGAAAGGAGCGTCATATCCATGGAACATTTCAAAAAGACGATCGCGGCGGCCCTTGCGCCGCTGCTTCCCGGAATCGGGGAAGCGGAAATCCGGGAAATGCTGGAGACTCCTCCGGACGATGCGATGGGTGATCTGTCGCTGCCCTGTTTTAAACTGAGCAAAAGGCTGAAGAAATCCCCGGCGGCGATCTCGGATGAACTGGAGAAAGGCCTCAAGGGGACTGAGAACGGCACGGAGATCATTGCACGCACGGGGTCCGTATCCGGTTACTTGAATTTTTATTTGAAGCCGGAAGAGATTTGTCGTCAAGTCATGACCGCGATTCTTGAAAAGGGGGAACGGTTCGGATCTCAAGCTTTGGGTGAAGGCAAGACCGTGGTGATCGACTTTTCCTCGCCGAATATCGCTAAGCCGTTCCATGTCGGACATCTTCGTTCGACCGTGATCGGAAACGCGCTTTACCGCATTTTTTCGTTTCTCGGTTACCGCAGCATCGGCATTAATCATCTCGGGGACTGGGGAACGCAGTTCGGGAAATTGATCACCGCCTATTTACGCTGGGGGGACGAAGGAAAGTTGGCCGAAGGCTCCATCGATGAACTGCTGAATTTGTATGTCCGTTTCCATGAGGAGGCGGAGCAGGATCCCGGTCTGAAAGACGAGGCGAGAGCCTGGTTCGCCAAAATGGAGCAGGGCGATCCCGAAGCGTTGAAGCTGTGGAGAGAATTCGTGGATTTGAGCATGGCGGAGTTTGACAAAATTTACGACTTACTCGGCGTGCGCTTCGATTACGTCACCGGGGAGAGCTTTTATAATGACCGGATCGAACCGGTGGTCCGTACGTTAAGAGAGAAGGAGCTGCTTGTGGAGGACCAGGGAGCATGGCTCGTTCGGTTGGACGAATATGATATGGCACCCGCATTAATGCTGAAGCAGGACGGCAGCTCGCTGTACCATACGCGCGACGTTGCGGCGGCGATTTACCGGAAGGAGACGTATCGTTTTGACAAAGCCGTTTACGTGACGGATTACTCTCAAAGCCTGCATTTTCGCCAGTGGTTCAAGGTCGTGGAATTGATGGGTTATGCGTGGGCGAACGAGCTGGTCCACGTCCCGTTCGGCCGTGTCAGCCTGGAAGGGGCCAGCTTGTCTACCCGCAAAGGGAATGTCGTTAAGCTGGAAGATTTGCTGAATCAGGCGATTCAAAAAATCGAAGCCATCATCGATGAAAAAAATCCGGAGCTGGAGAACAAGCGCGAAGTGGCGAAGCAGGTAGGCGTCGGTGCGGTCATTTTCAATGATTTGAGCGGAAACCGGATCAAGGATATCGATTTTTCCTGGGAGGATGCGCTCAGTTTTGAAGGCGAGACCGGCCCCTATGTTCAATATACGAACGCCCGGGCGTGCAGTTTGCTGGCTAAAGGAGATGAAGCCTTCCGGAAAGAGGCCGGCGTGGAGGAGAAGATGGAACGGGAATTTCATCCGGAATTATGCGGAGAGGATGCTGAGTTCAAGCTGGTCAAGCAGCTGTCCCGGTTCGAAGAAGTCGTCGCTCAGGCCGCGGCAAAGCTTGAACCTTCGCTCATTGCGCGTTACCTCGTGGATACGGCCCAGGCGTTCAACCGGTTTTATCACCATTGCCCGATTTTAGCGGCAGACACCCAAGATTTGCGCGTATTCAGGCTGGCATTAACCCGGTGTACGCAAATTACGCTCCAAAACGGGCTGAAGCTGATCGGCCTTGCGGCACCGGAACGAATATAAAGAAAAGCTGCGGTGATCTTCACCGCAGCTTTCCGTTTATGATGTAATTGCGAAGATCCATGATCACGCCCGCCCGGGCGAGCGCCCCGAAGACGACGAGGGAAACCGGCCCGATGATTAAGCCGAGCACCCCGAACAGCTTCAGGCCGACGAACATGGAGATCAAGGTCGGCAGAGGTTCGAGCCCGACGCTGGTGGCCAGCACCTTCGGCTCGATTAGCTGCCTCGCTACGAGAATGATGCCGTATAAGACCGACAACCCGATGGCAAGGCTCGATTCCCCGGACATAAAGGCGTAAATCAGCCAAGGAACCATAATGGTGCCGACGCCCAGATAAGGCAGCAGATCCACGATTCCGATCAAGAGGGCGTAGGTGAAGGCCGAATCGACTTGCAGGATCAGCAGCCCGACAAGGACGATCAGCGCGGTAATCGATATCATGATGAATTGGGCACGAAGAAACCCGAACAACGCCTTTTGCAAATCGGTCCATACCGCGGCCGCGCTTTTGCGAAACGGCAAAGGGATCAGTCCCGATAAAAAGGACATGTTCCTGTCCCAGCTATTGCTGATAAAAAAAGCCGCCAGCAGGATGACGATCAGGATGAGGCCGACGTTCGGCAGCGAAGTAAGCAGGTTCACGATCCCGGTAAGGAGGCCGCTTAACAGATTGGACAGCGCCGAGCTGATCGTTGACGCCGTATGGTCTATATTTTTGTTGATCGTATTACCGTAGCCGGGATTATCCGCGATAAAGCGGTTGATTTCATTAATAATATTTTGAATGCCTTCGCTTTGCGTCCACTCGACGAACCAATCCCGCCATTTTTCAATGTGAAGGTCCAGCGATTCCGCGAGAATGATCAATTCTTTGACGAGCCGGGTGACGGCCGCCGACAGGATGATGCCTGCGGCACCGACGTAAAAACCGAGAGAAGCCGTGACGGCCAGCCATCTGGGCAGCCTGACGGCGGACTGGAGCAGGCGGACGAGCGGATTCATCCAATAAGCGATCAGCCAGGCGATCAGGAACGGATAGAGAAGCGGCAGCAGCCAATAGAAAGCTAACGCCAGCAAAATCAGGGATGCGCATACCCAGCCGCCGCGAAGCAGACGCTTCGTTAATACATGATCCACTCGGCATTCTCCCTTTCGGACAGGTCTTTTTTCTACCCTATTAAATGGATATCCGATGTATTCCGAAATTGGGAAAATACTTCTAATGCCACAAATGAAGTTTGAATATGTGACTTTTGTCGTTGCGAACGTAAGCGGTTACAAAAAATCTTTTATCACGGTGATAAACCATTTTGATATAAGAGAACGGGCGAATTGGGTTCCCTTGCTTTCTAAAATCCAGTATCATTAAAATTGAAAATGTTTTCATTGGCTTGTTTGGCTCATTATTCGTTTCCAAAGGAGAGATATACTATGACAGCTACCAAAGGACTGGAAGGTATTGTCGCGGCGACTTCATCGATCAGTTCCATTCACGACGGGGTTCTCGCATATCGCGGGATTAATATTGACGACCTGGCGGAGCGGGCGAGCTATGAAGAAACTGCTTTTTTGCTTTGGTACGGCAAGCTGCCTACCAAAACGGAATTGGCGACTCTCCAGGAGCAGCTCTGCGAGTATGCACCGGTTCCGGACCGCGTTCTGGAACAAATGAAGCTGTATCCGGCAGACGCCAATACGATGGCAGTCCTGCGTACGGCTGTTTCCGCTCTTGCTTTGTATGATGAACGGGCGAACGACAACTCCAGAGAAGGCAACCAGCAAAAAGCGATCAAATTGCAGGCTCAGCTTCCTACCTTGATCGGGGCTTATGCCCGGATTCGGGAAGGAAAGGAACCCGTCGCCCCGTTAACGGGGGTGTCGCTGGCACATAACTTCCTTTATATGCTTTCCGGCGAAGAGCCGGATCCGGTTGCGGTAAGCGCGCTTGATCAAGCGTTGGTGCTGCATGCGGATCACGAGCTGAACGCGTCCACGTTTTCCGCGCGCGTGACGATCGCGACGCTCTCGGACATTTACTCCGGCATCACTTCGGCGATCGGAACGCTCAAGGGACCGCTTCATGGTGGAGCCAATGAAGCCGTGGCTCAAATGCTGACGGAAATCGGCACGCTGGAGCAAGCGGAACCTTATATTCGTCAGAAGCTTGCCAACAAGGAGAAAATCATGGGCTTCGGCCATCGGGTCTACAAGAACGGAGATCCGCGGGCGAAGCATCTGCAAAAGATGTCCCGCAAGCTCGGCCTGATGAAAGGCGACACTACGCTTTATGACATCTCGGTGAAAGTGGAGGAGCTCGTGACGGGCCAAAAAGGATTGAAGCCGAACGTGGACTTCTATTCGGCGTCCGTTTATACGATGCTCGGCATCCCGAAAGATCTGTTTACCCCGATTTTTGCGATCAGCCGTCTTTCCGGCTGGACGGCGCACATTCTCGAACAGCTTGACGACAACCGTATCATCCGTCCTCGCGCCGAATATACGGGACCGACCAATCAACAATACATTCCGATCGATCTCCGATAAAACAAATTAAATGTAAAACGACGGCGCCCGGGAAACCGGGTTGCCGTTTGTGATACAATGAATTCCGTAACGGAATTCGCGCCGTAATCATGATATAACAAGGAGGAAACCAAACAATATGTTGAAATTGGAAAAATTCAGTCTTCCGACCGAAGGTGACAAAATCACGATCGACAACGGCAAGCTTCAGGTGCCGAACAACCCGATCATCCCGTTTATCGAAGGCGACGGCACGGGCCGCGACATTTGGAAAGCGTCCAAGCGGGTATTGGATGCGGCCGTAGAGAAGGCTTACGGCGGCCAGAAGAAAATCGCATGGTACGAAGTGTTCGCGGGTGAGAAAGCCTACAATACATACGGAGAGTGGCTTCCGGCCGATACGCTGACAGCCATCCGCGAGTATATTGTAGCGATCAAAGGACCTCTGACTACGCCGATCGGCGGCGGTATCCGTTCCCTGAACGTGGCGCTGCGCCAAGAGCTTGACCTGTACGTATGTCTTCGTCCTGTTCGTTACTTCGACGGCGTACCTTCGCCGGTAAAACGTCCGGACCTCGTCGATATGGTTATTTTCCGGGAAAATACGGAAGACATCTATGCGGGGATCGAATACAAGGAAGGTTCCGAGGAAGTCAAGAAAGTGCTTCAGTTCCTTCAAAACGAAATGGGCGTCAAAAAAATCCGTTTCCCGGAAACGTCGGGCATCGGCATCAAGCCGGTTTCGGAGGAAGGCTCGAAACGCCTGGTTCGCGCCGCTGTGGAATATGCCATCAAACACGGCCGCAAGAGCGTTACGCTTGTGCATAAAGGAAATATCATGAAATTTACCGAAGGCGCGTTCAAAAACTGGGGCTACGAAGTGGCCGAAGCCGAATTCGGCGATAAGGTGTTCACTTGGGCCGAGTACGACCGGATCAAGGAAGAGTCCGGCGCGGACGCAGCCAACAAGGCGCAAAAAGATGCGCAGGATGCCGGCAAAATCATCATCAAGGATGCGATTGCCGATATCGCGCTCCAGCAGGTGTTGACGCGTCCGACCGACTTCGACGTGATCGCCACGCTTAACCTCAACGGCGACTACTTGTCCGACGCTTTGGCTGCGCAAGTCGGCGGGATCGGGATCGCTCCGGGGGCAAACATCAACTATGTGACCGGACATGCGATCTTCGAAGCGACGCACGGCACGGCTCCGAAATACGCGGATCTCGACGTGGTCAACCCGGGTTCGGTCATTTTGTCCGGCGTTATGCTGCTTGAGCATTTGGGCTGGCAGGAAGCTGCAGACCTCATTTATAAAGGGTTGGAAACATCGATCAACAACAAAACCGTCACCTACGATTTTGCCCGCCTAATGGAAGGCGCGACCGAAGTGAAATGCTCCGAGTTCGCCGATCAAGTTATCAAAAATATGTAGGGGGCTTGACGGACGTGGCCATTCAACGCAAAAAAATTACCGTTGTCGGCGCCGGCTTTACCGGAGCGACGACCGCTCTGATGCTTGCGCAAAAGGAGCTCGGGGATGTCGTCCTGCTGGATATTCCCCAGCTTGAGAACCCGACAAAGGGGAAGGCGCTCGACATGCTCGAAGCGAGCCCTGTTCAAGGATTTGACAGCAGCATCGTCGGCACCTCGTCCTACGAGGATGCGGCCGGCTCCGACATCGTTATCATTACGGCAGGCATTGCCCGCAAGCCGGGCATGAGCCGGGATGATCTTGTGAATACCAATGCGGGAATCGTCACTTCGGTTTGCGAAAACGTGAAGAAATATTGCCCGGATTCGATCGTGATCATTTTGAGCAATCCGGTGGATGCAATGACTTATGCGGCATACCAAGCGCTGGGCTTTCCGAAAAATCGCGTGATCGGCCAATCTGGCGTGCTCGATACGGCGCGTTACTGTACGTTCATTGCGCAGGAGCTCCATGTTTCCGTGGAAGACGTTCGCGGATTCGTGCTCGGCGGACACGGGGACGACATGGTCCCGCTCGTTCGCTACTCCAGCGTCGGCGGCATTCCGATCGAAACGCTGCTTTCTGCGGAACGCATCGAAGCGATCGTGCAACGTACGCGCGTCGGAGGCGGAGAAATCGTGAGCTTGCTCGGAACCGGCAGCGCTTATTATGCGCCGGCCGCATCGCTGGTGCAAATGACGGAAGCGATTTTGAAGGACAAGAAGCGGATTTTGCCGGTGATTACCCTGCTTGAAGGGGAATACGGCTATGACGGATTGTTCATGGGCGTGCCTGTTATTTTGGGCGGCAACGGAATCGAGAAAGTATTCGAGCTGGAGCTGACAGCCGATGAAAAAGAGGCGCTGGATAAGTCGGCGGCATCGGTACGCAACGTGATTTCGATCGTTCGCGGCTAATTGTGTCCGGATTGTGAAGTGAGACAATCCCCGGAACCCTCCCCTGTGGAGGGTTCCTTTCTTTTATTGGCAACAATCGGTATAATAGATTGTAATTAATCTAATTGACGATGAAAGGCGGTTGTGATAGGAATGTTTGGTGCTATGTTGTTCCTGCATATCGTGGGAGCGCTGTCTCTCGGGTTTTATCTGGTATTGCCGATCGTGTTCTCCAAAGTGGGCAAACTGTCGCCGGCAGCCCAGGAAGGGACGGTATCTGCCGTAAAAACGTTAAATACTTACGCTCAAATCGGCCTGATTGTCCAATTGCTGACTGGCGGTTATTTGATGAGCAAAGGAGAATACTCCGTACCGTGGATGATCGTGATCGTCGTGCTGTTCCTGGCCATCGGGGCGTTCAGCGGAATCATGGGCAAGCCGCTTCGTGAAACGCTTGAAGCGATCCGGACCAATAAAGGGAACCAGCAGGCTGCGGGGAAACTCCGTACGTTCAGCACGTTGCTTTGCGTTTGCGTACTGCTGATCTCTTTCTTCATGGTGTATAACCAAATTATTTAATTTATGAAAAGTACATAATAGAGGCCTGCCGTTCATCGGCAGGCCTCTATTTTATAAAGATATTTATTCGTTATGTTTGCCTTGATCCAGATCGTCAAGGTGGGCAAACATCAATTTCAATACATCCAGCGCAAGCTGCTTTTCCTTTGCGGTTCGGCCCGTCATAATTTGCCGGAGTCGATTCATAAATTGGTCATCGCTGATTTCGATGGAATCATGCAGCAGATAGTCCACCGTCACGCCGAGCTGGTTAGCCAATTTGACGAGCGTTTCCAGGGACAGGCTGCGCTCGCCCCGCTCGATTTGACCTATGTATGCATCGGAAACCTCGATTTTTTCGGCAAGCTTCTCTTGGGTCAAATTCATTTTGTGCCGCTCCTGCCGCAGTCTTCTGCCTAAAGCGTCGTAGTCCATATAACCCCTCCTGTAATTACCATAGTGAGATTGAGAGGCAAATATAATAAACTAACAGTTTTGTTTTTGTTTACTATTAGCATGAATTGGGTTATTATGGAATATAAAGAACGATATTATTTCAACTCTATCAGACCGCTTGAATATACGATATTATTTCCGATTTCAAGGAGAATTATCATGTCTTTCCATCCATCTGTTTCCATTATTTTTGTCGTGAAGAACGGCGGTATCGACCTCTACACCACGTTGGAATCGCTAAAGGTGTCCCGGACAAGGGTTGCTTATGAGGTGATTATCGTTAATGAAGGTTCGGTTGACGGATGCTGCGATTTTTTGATGAATTATAATTTTCGGCGTCCGATCAAGCTGCTCAAAGGAGAGGCCGGCCTGCCTTCACGCAATGTGGCCGCTGCGCATGCTTCCGGAGACTATTTGATATTTTGCAGTCCGCGTTTGTATTTCGAGGATGATTGGATCGAGTCGTTGCTGGAGCCGGTGGTTCGGACGGATGCGGATTTCGCATCGCCGGAGCTCACGGTACGGGAAGCCTCGGTGGTAAGGCCGCGCTTGAACGATCAAGGAGCCATCTTAAAGTCGATCGGTTCTTACCCTTGGACCGGAGAAGACCGTAGGGAACTGGCCTGGCTGTCTTCGGAATGCTTTGCGGTTCGCCGGAACCGATTCGGGGAGCTTGGGGGCATGGAAGAAGGGTTTCATAGCAAGGAGATGGAGACGGCCGAGCTTTCGCTTCGGGTTTGGCTGCTTGGCGGCAGCTGCAGATTGGTTTCGCAGGTGAGCCTGACTCAGGTGCTTAGGCATAATTATCCCGCCGATGACAGTTGGAGGAAGTGGGAGGATGACTTGAGGAGAATCGCCATGCTTCATTTTCATGAAGGGCTCGGCCAACCGACTTTCGATCATCCGGAGGATCTGGCCACCGTGTCCAGAGAAAAGTATATATCCAAGCGAATTCGCGACGAAGCCGCGTTTTTCCGCCACTTCAACATTTCGGTATAGCGGAAAACTGTTTGGTGCAGGGCTTCCGGTGGTAAGTTAGTTCTTGACGGCATAAGCTTCAGCTTGCAAGCCTATCCTAACAATGGCAGGCAAACTTTGGACTAATGGACAACGGAAGGAGAGTGCACCATGTCAGGAAGCGGACAGACAAAACAGACATTGCCACCCCAGCACCAAAATCAGCAGCCGGGAATCGAGTCGGAGATGCATCCTCGCCCGGAATATGAGGGCACTTATTTGCCCGCGGGCAAACTGCGCAACAAAGTCGCTTTAATTACCGGAGCCGACAGCGGCATCGGCCGTGCGGTCGCCGTAGCGTATGCCAAGGAAGGCGCGGATATCGCGATCGTCTACTTGAACGAACACGACGATGCGAATAAGACAAAGGCCGAAATCGAGCAGGAAGGCCGCAAATGCGTGCTTATCCCTGGAGATGTCGGAGACGAGTCGTTTGCTCAGCAGGCCGTCAAACAAACGGTCGACTCGCTCGGCGGGCTCGATATATTGATCAATAATGCGGCGGAACAGCATCCTCAGCAAGGGATCGAGGATATCACGACAGAGCAGCTGGAGAAAACGTTCCGTACCAATATTTTTTCGATGTTTCATTTCGTGAAAGCGGCCCTGCCTCACATGAAAAAAGGCAGCGCGATCATCAACACGGCTTCGGTGACCGCTTATAAAGGGAATCCGATGCTGATCGATTACTCGTCGACCAAGGGAGCGATCGTCAGCTTTACGCGCGCCCTATCGATGAACATTGTTGGCAAAGGCATACGCGTCAATGCCGTGGCTCCGGGACCGATCTGGACGCCGCTGATTCCGTCGACGTTCAACGAGGAGCAGGTCGCAAAGTTCGGCGGAAACACGCCGATGAAGCGTCCGGGACAACCGGAGGAACTGGCTCCGGCCTACGTGTACCTCGGTTCGGACGACTCTTCGTACATGAGCGGACAAGTGCTGCATATCAACGGCGGAGAAATCGTAAACGGATAAGGAAAGTCAGCCTTTTTTAAAGATGGAAGCCTCCCGAATCCGGCTTTATTCCGGGTTCAGGAGGCTTCCTGCGTTTTCGGGGAATCAGTTTTCCGACATTTCATCGAGGGTCATTTCGAAGCTTGGCGCAAAATGCTCCAGAAAGTAGTCCACTTCCCGCAAATCCAAACGCCCCAATTTGTCCAAAAGCTGCTGTTTTGCAACGGCGAATTCCCGGTTTCCGGCCGCCATCTCCCATGCGCATTTCAAATAAGCGTCCAGGCTGTCGGCAGCCTTCACCAGTTTCAGAAGCTCGGCATCTTTTCCGGTTCCGGAAGGATCGCCAGGAGAAAGCAAAGCTGTGTAGGTCGGCTGCAAAAATTCCGGGATCATCGACACGAGCCGCTCGGCGGCGATTTCCTCCATTTCCCGGAAATTGGACAGCAGCCGCGGATTGTGATGCTTGACCGGGGTGGGGATATCGCCGGTGAACACTTCGGTCGCATCATGGAACAAGGCGAGCGTTGCGGCGCGTTCCGCATTCAGACTGCGGCCGAACATGCCGTTGCCGATTTCGCACAGCAAATGGGCCAGCAGGGCCACGTGATAGGAATGCTCCGCTACGTTTTCGCCCGCGGTGCTCCGCATCAGGCTCCAACGCTTGATAGAACGCAGGCGGTACATATAAGCGGAAAAATGGTAGCTCATCCGTGATAAACCTCTCTTTTTGAAGTGTTAATTTTGTATATTTCTTCAACCTCGGATTATGTACTATGTTATTATAAAACTAATGAAGTAGATAAGGCTATCCGCAATCCAACGTACGATACACAGCATTTCAACGTATTCGAAGACGAGAGAGGGGTACTTGAAGCATGCAGCATTTTGAAGAAAGCGTATACCAATTAATTGTGGAAACTTCGACGAATTTGCCAGGCGATGTGCGCCGGGCGGTTAACCGGGGACGTGCCCTGGAAAACAAGGCCACCCGGGCCGGCTTGGCGCTGTCGACGATTACCCGGAACATCAACATGGCCGAGGAACAAGTCTCGCCGATCTGTCAGGATACCGGCATGCCGACGTTTATCGTGCATACTCCAGTCGGCGTTAACCAGATTGAGCTCAAGAAAGCGATTAAAGCGGCGATCCAACGCGCGACGAAGGAAGGCAAGCTGCGGCCCAATTCGGTCGACTCGCTGACCGGCGAGAACAGCGGCGATAATCTCGGCGCGGGAACCCCGGTGATCCATTTTGAACAGTGGGAAGAAGATTACATCGATATGAGGCTGATCCTAAAGGGCGGCGGGTGTGAAAATAAAAATATCCAGTACAGCCTTCCGGCCGAACTGGAAGGACTGGGACGCGCAGGACGGGATTTGGACGGCATCCGCAAATGCATCTTGCATGCGGTGTATCAGGCACAGGGGCAAGGCTGCAGCGCCGGCTTCATCGGCGTCGGCATCGGCGGGGACCGTACCACCGGTTATGAGCTGGCCAAGCAGCAGTTGTTCCGCCCGGTGGACGACGTGAATCCGAACCCGGATCTCGACAAGCTGGAACGCTATATTCTGGAGACGGCCAACCAGCTCGGCATCGGTACGATGGGCTTCGGCGGCGAAGTTACGCTGCTCGGATGCAAAATCGGCACGGCGAACCGTTTGCCGGCAAGCTTTTTCGTGTCGGTGGCGTACAACTGTTGGGCATTCCGTCGTCAAGGCGTCAAGCTCGACGCCGTGACCGGGGAGAATCTGGGCTGGCTGTATCCTTCCGGCAGCGAAGTGGCGATGGATGAGCTTGCGGACGATGCGGAAACCGCGGCAGCCGGAACACCGTCCAAGGGACGCGAAATCGTGCTGCAAACGCCGATTTCGGAAGAGCAGATCCGCAGCCTGCGCGTTGGCGACGTGGTCATCATTCAAGGCGAGATGCACACCGGACGCGATGCGCTGCACAAATACCTGATGGATCATGACGCTCCGGTCGACTTGAACGGCGCGGTCATTTACCATTGCGGGCCCGTGATGCTGAAGGACGAGGACGGCTGGCACGTGAAAGCGGCCGGGCCGACGACGAGTATCCGTGAGGAACCTTATCAGGGGGACATCATCAAGAAATTCGGCATTCGCGCGGTCATCGGCAAGGGCGGCATGGGACCGAAGACGCTTGCCGCTTTGAAGGAACATGGCGGCGTGTATTTGAACGCCATCGGGGGAGCTGCCCAATACTACGCGGAATGCATCCAAAAGGTAAACGGGGTCGATTTCATGGAATTCGGCATTCCTGAGGCGATGTGGCATCTTGAGGTTGAGGGATTTGCGGCAATCGTAACGATGGATTCCCATGGTGAAAGTTTGCATGCAGGCGTTGAAAAAGCGTCCCTGGAAAAGCTGTCGGCTTTTAAAGAAGCGGTGTTCAAATAGGATGAAAACGTTCCGCACCCGTTTGATCCTGATCCTGATGTGCCTGATCGGGGTCTCCATGCTCGCGGCCGGCCTGACCATGGCGCAAGTGTTCAAGGATTCCCACATCCGCGCCCTGGAAGAAAATATGTCCCGGGAAATAGATTTGCTGGAGAGTACGTTTGCTTTTATTCCCACGGACAGTGCCGAAGCGGCAGATTATTATACGGCAAAAGCCAGGGAGCTCGAGAAGCTGACGGACTCCAGGATCACGTTTATCGATCTGGACGGCACGGTCATCGGCGATTCGGAAATGCTGCCGACCGAGATGGATAATCATAAAGGCCGCGAGGAAATCCGGTCGGCGGGCGAAGATGCCGTCGGCAGCGCCATCCGTTATAGCGATACGATCGGCCAGGATATGCTTTATGTGGCCCGCCATGTCACATCGGATGACGGATTCGACGGATTTATCCGGCTGTCGATGAGCCTCGAGGCCGTCGGTAAAGAGTTGAATAAAGGCTGGTACCTGATGGCGGGCAGCCTGCTGATTCTGTTTATGGCCGCGGCGCTGGTCAGCTACCGGGTTGCCGGGGGGCTGACCAGACCGCTGGAGCACATCACCAGGGTGGCAAACCGGATCTCTGGGCTGGATTACGATGCCCGGGTCAATCTGGACCGGCGCGACGAGATCGGGCAATTGGGCCAGGCGATCAACGGGATGGCCGACAGCCTGCAGCAGCAGCTTAAAGTGATCCATGACAATGAGGATTTGATGCAGAGCGTGCTTGCGAATATGACCGGCGGCATTTTGATGGTGGATTGCTATGGCAACGTGGCCTTGATCAACCGTGAAGCCGAACGGATTCTGCATATCCGCGGCGATCAGATTTTAGGCAGATCATACCAGGATCTGAAGCGTAACTATGAGTTCATGAAGTTTATGGAGCAAGGTATCGATAGCAAGGAACTCCTTCGCGAAGAACGGACGGTGTACGACCCGGAGGAACGGATTCTGCAATTCGACGGGGTTCCGATGTTCGAAGATGACGGAAGCTATCGGGGGATGCTGTTTCTCCTTCAGGACGTGACGGACATCCGGCGGCTCGAAAAAATGCGAAGCGAATTTGTTGCCAATGTTTCCCACGAGCTGAAAACCCCGATTGCCGCGGTAAAAGGGTTTGCCGAAACGCTCTTGTCCGGGGGTGTCGAGGACCGGGAGACGGAGCGGTCGTTTTTGCAAATTATCCATGATGAAGGGGAACGGTTAAACCGGCTTATCGGCGATATTTTGGAACTGTCCAAGATCGAATCGAAGCGCGTTCCGCTGGAATATGCCCCCGTTCACCTGAAGGAGCTTTTTGACGGCATTTTTGAAATGCTTCGGCCTTCCGCGGCCAAAAAGTCGATAACGCTGGTTCAGGACATTCCGGAACATCTGTTTATTGAAGGCGATGAAGACCGGCTGACCCAAATTTTCATGAACCTGCTTTCGAATGCGATCAGTTATACGTTGGAGGGCGGAAGGGTCAAGATTGACCTAGAGGTCATCGGCGACGATGTCGAAGGGGAAAAAGTTCGCGTTACGGTCAACGACACGGGAATCGGAATTCCGAAAAAGGATTTGCCGCGGATTTTCGAACGGTTTTATCGCGTCGACAAGGCGAGATCCCGCAGCTCCGGCGGAACCGGGTTAGGATTGTCCATCGTCAAGCATCTCGTTGAGGTTCATCACGGCACGATCCGCGTCGAGAGTAAAGTCGGGGAAGGTTCCTCCTTTATCGTGGAATTGCCGGTCATGCAGCACTTTTAATATTTTTACACCCCGTTAACATTTCCGTGTTATGCTTGGCTTGTTTGATGAGAAAGTTTACTGACAGGCAACATTTGAAAAAATGGGGGTTATTATGACGCAGCGACTATTGGTAATTGAAGATGAACCGACGCTTTCAAGGCTGTTGTCTTACAATCTGACGAGCGAGGGGTACCAGGTGGTCGTAGCCGAGCACGGTCAAACCGGATTCGATACGGCGATGCAGCAGGAATTCGATTTGATTTTGCTGGACCTGATGCTTCCAGGCATGAACGGATTTGAAATCATGTCCAAGCTGCGTGGGGAAGGCGTGAAAACTCCGATTATCATCTTGACGGCCAAAAATGCGGAAGAAGAGGTTGTCGAAGGACTGAAATCCGGAGCGGACGATTATATTACCAAACCTTTTGGCGTTGCCGAGCTGCTTGCCCGGGTAGCGGCCGTACTCCGGCGCTCCAACGGACAAGAGGATCGGGAGACGGTTCCGGCGCATACGGAAGCCCAGATTACGCTTGGACCATTGACGGTTTACCCGGAAAAATACGAAGTTACGCTGAACGGAGAACAGATTACCTTAAGACCTAAGGAATTTGAAGTGCTGCTTTATTTGGCGCGTAAGCCCGGGGTCGTCATGACCCGGGACGATTTGATGAACGCGGTTTGGGGATTCGATTATATCGGCGGCCAGCGAACGGTCGACGTTCATGTCAGCTCCCTCCGCAAAAAGCTGGAGCTCGATCCGGGCTCTGTTTATATCGATTCGATTCGCGGCGTAGGATACAAGCTCGTTGTCAACAAGAAAAAAACAGTCCATCATTAATTCGAATGATGGGCTGTTTTTAATTTACATAGGACTTTAGTCCTGAAAACACTCCCATTACACTTTTAGGATATCATTTTGACAAAATCGTCTTATGATATGGGAGTGGTCGAGATGAGTCATCAGGCAGTTCTTGAACGGAGTGTCGAAAGCAGGGCGGAGGCGGCCGAGTATTGCCGCAGCGTCCCGGTCATCGGGACAAGGCAATCATGTCTTGAGGTCCTGCGCATGTTTCAAGCGGATCCGGAATTTCCCTGCATCGTCATCGGCGAAGCGGGCCGGCCGGTCGGCCTGATCATGCGCGATACGTTCTATCGCCATTTGGCGGGCCGGTTTGCGGCGGATTTGTTCTATGAACGTCCGGCACTGGAATTTGCCGAGCGGGCCCCCCTCGTATTCGAGTTGTCCGTTCCGGCGGCGGATTTGCTGGATGCGGCCTTGAACCGGGAGGGCATTCAATTTTACGATTGTCTGATTATTACGCAGCATGGCATGGTTCAAGGGGTTTTGACCGTTCAGGATCTGATGGCGTTGTCCAGAGCATTGCAGCGGAAAGCGGAAGAAGCCCGCAGAGCGGCGGTCGCGGAAAGCCGAAGCCGGGTGATGGAAATCGAAACATCGGTCGAAGCGGCTTCGGAGGCGTCCAAGCGCAGCCTGACGGAATCCGGAAGGATGACCGGTCTCGCTTCCGCGGGCAGGGAGGAATTGGAAACGGTCAAGGCTTCATTCGACAGAGTGGTTGCCATGACCGGGTCGCAAGCCAAGCAGGTTACCGAGCTTACCGAACGTGCGGAGGATATTTCCAGGGTTGCCGCCCGGATCCGGATGCTTGCGGATCAAAGCGGGATGCTGGCGATGAACGCTTCCATCGAGGCGGCGCACGCCGGGGAGCATGGCCGGGGATTTGCGGTCGTGGCCGCAGAAGTGCGGAAGCTGGCGATGCAGACGAAGCGGATGTCCGACGAGATCGATCAATCCGTTAAGCTCATTGCCGGGCTGGTAAACCAAACGGCGGACACCGCGGTTTCCACGGTCCGGGAAATGGAGGACAGCCAGAAAAGGGTGAACAAAGCCGGGGAAACCTTCGAATTATTGGTGGAATCCGCGTATCAGACGGAAATGCGGGGAAGGGAAGTCGTGATCTCCGCGGAAGCCGCGGCCAAGACCACCGGCCTGGTCAGGGAGGAATTAAGCAGGCTTTCCGCCAACTAATACGGGGTAATTTTTACATTGCGTTAACAATTAAGCTCATTCTTTTTTACATAGAAAGGGTAAAATCGTCATGTACCTATTTGCCTAACATTAAGTCTTGCTGGTGGGAGATATGACATGACATCTATTATTCATATTGAGAAATTGAATTTGTACTACGACCAGTTTCATGCTCTAAAGAGTGTATCGCTCGACATTCCGGAAAAAGCGATCACTGCGTTTATCGGCCCGTCCGGGTGCGGAAAATCGACGCTGCTCAGAACGCTGAACCGGATGAACGATATGATTCCAGCCACTCGCATCGAAGGTTCGGTAAAAATTTCCGGGACGGAAATCTATGGCGGGGACGTTCAGGTTGAAACGCTGCGCAAGCAGGTCGGTATGGTATTCCAGCAGCCCAATCCTTTTCCGAAATCGATCTATGACAATGTAGCCTACGGTCCGAGATTGCATGGGACGAAAAATAAAGCCGAACTGGACGAAATCGTGGAGATGAGCCTTCGGCAGGCGGTGCTTTGGGACGAGGTCAAGGATTTCCTGAAGCGTTCCGCCCTGAGCTTGTCGGGAGGACAGCAGCAGCGGTTGTGCATCGCCCGCGCCATCGCGGTTCAGCCGCAAATTTTGTTGATGGATGAAGCCACGTCCGCTTTGGATCCCATCTCCACTTTAAAAATTGAAGAACTCGTTCAGGAATTGAAAAAGAAGTATACGCTCGTTATGGTTACGCATAACATGCATCAGGCGGCGCGAATTTCGGATCGGACCGTCTTTTTTTTGAACGGGGAAATCGTGGAAGCGGACGATACGAGAACATTGTTCTCTACACCGCGGGATTCCCGCACCGAAGACTATATTTCCGGCCGTTTCGGTTAATAGGAGGAGGCAGCTTAAGATGATTCAAAGAAAAGAGTTTGACCAGAACCTTGAGGATTTGCGTCAATTGCTCCGGCAAATGGGTGAGCATGTGGAGAATGCGCTGAAGGAATCGATCGCCGTGCTTCAGGCTTTGGATGTCCAAAAAGCCAAGGAAATCGTGGCGAGAGACATCCTCCTGAACCAGATGGAGGAGCAGGTCATGGAGATCGGCTCGAGACTGATTGTGACCCAGCAGCCGGTTGCCAAAGATTTGCGCCGCATCATCGTTGCCTTCAAAATCTCGAGCGACTTGGAACGAATGGGCGACTTGGCGATCGATATTGCCAAGGTGACGATGCGCCTCGAAGGCCAAACCTTGATCAAGCCCCTTGTCGATATTCCGAAAATGGCGGAACTCGTCGTTACGATGGTGCAGGAGTCGCTCCAGTCCTATCTTGATGAAAATACGGATTTGGCTTACAAAATGGCCAAGGACGATGATGAAGTCGACCATTTGTACAGCCAGATCATTCGCGATTTGTATGCGCATATGGCGGGTCATCCCGAATCGCTGCAGCAGGCCATGCTCTTGACTTTGGTCGGCCGGTACATCGAACGGATCGCCGACCATGCGACGAATATCGGGGAAAGCGCCGTTTATCTCGTTACCGGACATCGTCCGGATTTGAACCAGTAGGAGTTATAGTGAAGAACACTCGAAGACGCCGGAATATCCGGCGTTTTTATTTTTTTATAATAGGCCCCCATGTGTTAGAATAGGGGAAGGAGTATGCTGAAGGACGAGGTGTCATATGGAAAAATTGATTCTTATTGATGGCAATAGCGTGATTTACCGCGCTTTTTTTGCGATGCCGCCGCTGACGAATTCCAGCGGTCTGCACACGAACGCCGTCTACGGATTTACGAATATGCTGCTGCGTCTGATCCAGGAGGAGAAGCCGACCCATATTTTGGTCGCTTTCGACGCAGGGAAGGAAACGTTTCGCCATGAAGGTTATCAGGAATACAAGGGCGGCCGGGAGAAGACTCCGCAGGAGTTGACCGAGCAATTTCCGCTGATGCGCGAGCTGCTCGAAAGCTTCGGCATTGCCTGGTTTGAACTGCCCGGTTACGAGGCGGATGACATCATCGGTACGATCAGCAGACAAGGAGAAGAATCCGGACGCGAAGTGCTTGTCGTAACAGGAGACAAGGACATGCTTCAGGTCGTCAGCGATAAGGTTACCGTCGCCCTGACACGGAAAGGGATCAGTGAAGTCGAGCCCTACGGTCCGGATGAAATCAAGGAGAAATACGGGCTTACCCCTCTGCAAATCATCGATTTGAAGGGGTTGATGGGCGACGCCTCCGATAACATTCCGGGGGTGCCCGGTGTCGGCGAAAAGACGGCCCTGAAGCTTCTTCACCAGTTCGGTTCCGTGGAGGAAGTGCTGGCTCATACGGACGAGCTGAAAGGGAAGATGAAAGAAAATCTGGTGAATCATGCCGAGGATGCCCGGATGAGCAAACGGCTTGCGACGATCTTCCGCGAGGTCCCTGTCGAGCGTTCCTGGGAGGATATGAACTTCAGCGGCATCCGTGAAGCAACGGCGGTGCCGATGCTTCGCAAGCTGGAATTCAAATCCCTGCTTGAGCGTTTGTCCTTCACGGGCGAAGCCGGGGGAGAGGAAGTTTCGGAAGAACCGGCCGCGGAGGTGGAAGTCACCGTCGTGGATGCCGCCGCCATGCCGGAGCTTATCGGGCTTTTACCCCAAATGGAAGTATTGTACGTGGAGTCGGCCGGAGAAAATCCGCATCATGCTAACCTCATGGGCTTGGTATTATCGACAAAAGAGCGTCACTTTTATATATCCCCCGAGTTTTTGAAGAGTGCGGAGGCCGAACCGATTACCGAGTGGCTCGGCAACGATAAGGTAGCCAAACGGGGGTATGATTTGCACCGGACCGATCTCGTTCTTCATTGGCACGGAATCGCATTCGCCGGCGCGGACTTTGACGTTCATCTTGCCGCGTACTTGCTGGATCCGACGGAAAGCGATCAGACCGTGAGCGCGCTCGTCGCCAAATACGGCTTGCCCCGCCTGGCATCCGATGAGGATGTTTACGGGAAAGGCGCAAAGTTCAAAGTTCCCGATGAAGCCACGTTGAGTCATCATCTTGCCCGTAAGAGCGAGGCGATGATGAAGCTGATTCCGATTCAACAGGCGGAGCTGGAAAAGAACGAGATGAAATCTCTTTTCTATGATTTGGAGATGCCGTTGTCCCGGATACTGGCCGACATGGAGAAGCAAGGGATTGCGGTCAACCGTGATGACCTGGTCGAACTGGGCAAGGAATTCGAAACGCAGATCAACAAGCTTGTGTCGCATATTTACGAAATCGCCGGGCAGGAATTCAATCTGAATTCGCCGAAGCAGCTCGGGGAAATTTTGTTCGACAAACTGGGCCTCCCCGTCATCAAAAAGACGAAGACCGGTTACTCGACGGACGCCGAGGTGCTGGAAAAGCTCGCGCCTTACAATGAAATCGTCCAGCATATCCTGGAGTACCGCCAGTTGGCCAAGCTTCAATCGACGTATGTGGAAGGATTGCTGAAGGAAATCAACGGAGATACCGGCAAGGTTCATACGTATTTCCGCCAGACGATCGCGGCCACCGGCAGACTCAGCAGCCAGTTCCCGAACCTGCAGAACATCCCGATCCGTATGGAGGAAGGCCGGAAGATCCGGAAAGTTTTCGTACCTTCCGAGGAAGGCTGGTTTATTTTAGGTGCCGACTATTCCCAGATCGAGCTTCGCGTGCTTGCGCATATTTCGGGGGATCACGGCCTGCAGGAAGCATTTTTGCACGATATGGACATTCATACGAAGACGGCGATGGACGTGTTCGGCGTTCCGGCGGATCAAGTGGATGCCAACATGCGCCGTTCCGCCAAGGCGGTCAATTTCGGCATCGTTTACGGGATCAGCGATTACGGCTTGTCCCAAAACCTGAACATTACCCGAAAAGAAGCGGCACGGTTTATCGACCAGTATTTCGACGCTTTCGAAGGGGTTCGCAAATACATGGACGATATCGTGCGCGACGCCAAGCGTGACGGTTACGTGAAGACGCTGCTGGAGCGCAGACGGTATTTGCCGGAAATCAACGCCTCCAACTTTAATCTCCGCTCTTTTGCGGAGAGAACGGCGATGAATACGCCGATCCAGGGCACCGCGGCGGATATTATCAAGCTCGCGATGGTGCGGATGGACGAGGCGCTTCGGAGCCATGGCTTGAAGAGCCGCATGCTTTTGCAGGTGCATGACGAACTTGTTTTCGAAGTGCCGCCGGAGGAGCTTGAGATCATGTCCAAGCTGGTGCCGGAGACCATGGAAAAGGCGCTCTCGCTTTCGGTACCGTTGAAGGCGGAAGTAAGCAGCGGCTCCAACTGGTACGAAGCCAAGTAGGTAGAGGAAATTTAAAAATCGAATTTTGAAGATATAAGACTGAATAGGCATCCGTGTGGGGCTTCCTTATATCGCAAGAAAAACTACCGCTGAACGCGGTCTGTCTGCTTAGAATTTACATCGACAATTGTTTTTCTTATCACGAAGTAACTCACGAAGCATATTCGGCGTCGAATCTTGAATTCAGACGGGCCTTCCGGTGCTCACGTAGGTTTGCCTACGCTCCGCTCCTCAGTCCCGTCTTCATCCAACCTTCTCGGTGCTGAAAATCCGATTTTTAAATCTTGATTGAAGCTTATAATTTCAAAACATATTTTGAAGATATAAGACTGAATAGGCAAGGCGCTACGAACGGCAAGATACCGATGACATGGAAAAGTTAGCTGGAAATTCTCCCGCTATTTTTGAAGATTTAGCATGATCATTCGAAATAGAGGGAAAAGTTCCTGTTAAAAGGCGAGTTTTGAGGAGTTAAGCGTGTTTTCAGCGGAATTAACGGGAGGATTTCCCTTTAATATTGGATTTCGACGATTTCCTGCGAAATTAGAGGGAAGTTTTCCGGTTAATCAGTGTAATTAAGATAAAATCGAGGTGAAACACCCATGCCGGAATTACCGGAGGTAGAGACGGTCAGACGAACATTGACCGGGTTAATTGTCGGCAAAACGATTCAATCGGTAACGGTATCGCTGGCGCGGATTATTCAACGGCCTGACGATATCAGACGGTTCGAAATGGAACTTGCGGGTCACCGCATTTTAGAAGTCGGCCGCAGGGGCAAGTTTCTGCGGATTATTATGGACGGAATTGTATTGGTCTCCCATCTGCGGATGGAAGGGCGATACGGACTGTACCAAAGCGGCGATCCCGTTGAAAAGCACACGCATGTCATTTTTCATTTTACGGACGGGACGGAACTGCGGTATAAGGACGTTCGCCAGTTCGGAACGATGCATTTATTTCTTCCCGGGGAAGAATTTATTTATAAACCGCTGGTCAAACTGGGACTGGAGCCGTTGGACGAATCATTTACGCCGGAGGCATTCCGGAAAGCGATCGCCAAGCGGACGACGAAAATCAAACCCGCGCTGCTCAACCAGGAATATGTTGTTGGACTAGGGAATATTTATGTGGATGAAGCGCTGTTCCGCGCGGGGATTCATCCCGAGCGGACGGCGAACACGCTCTCTTCCGAGGAGCTGGACAGGCTCTATGATGCGATTCTGGCTACTCTCCGCGAAGCGGTGGAAGCCGGGGGCTCATCCATAAAGTCCTACGTTAACGGTCAGGGAGAAATGGGAATGTTTCAGCATTCGCTCAAAGTTTACGGACGTGAGGGAGAGCCCTGCCTCAATTGCGGACAACCTTTGGTGAAGACGGTGGTTGGGGGGCGGGGAACGCATTTTTGTTCGGGCTGCCAGCCTTCGGCTCCGTCCAAATCAGCGAACCGCAAATCCGGAAATGGAGTGAGACGATGAATATCGGGTTAACCGGAGGAATTGCAACCGGTAAAAGCACGGTATCACAAATGTTGGTGAAGCGGGGGGCCGCTTTGATCGACGCAGACGTTATTGCCAGGGAAATCATGGAGCCCGGTCATCCCGTACTTGCCAAGGTAGCCGAGCATTTTGGACAGACCGTACTGCTCCCGGACGGACAGCTTAACCGCAAAAAATTGGGCGCCATCGTGTTCTCCGATCCGGGCGAACGAAAAGCGCTGGAAGCGATCACGCATCCGGCGATTCGCCAGGAGATGAAACGGCGGATGTCCGAACTGGAAGCGGCAAACCCCCACCGGCTCGTCGTTGCGGATATTCCATTGTTATATGAGTCGGGGCTGGAAGTGCTTTATGACGAGATTATGGTGGTTTATGTTCCGCGAAACTTGCAGCTTAAGCGATTGATGGAAAGGGACGACCTGTCCCTCGAAGAAGCTGAAGCAAGGCTTCGGGCGCAAATGGACATCGAAATGAAAAGAGAGAAGGCGGATATTTTGATTGATAACAGTCTGG
Organism: Paenibacillus salivarius; assembly: GCF_051307165.1. NCBI lineage: Bacteria > Bacillati > Bacillota > Bacilli > Caryophanales > Paenibacillaceae > Paenibacillus > Paenibacillus salivarius. The sequence continues at coordinate 3,870,185 of NZ_CP195592.1, read as the reverse complement.
GAAGGGAAGAAACAGAACTTCAAATAGACGACTTCTGGCGCAGTAAAGGTTTAGCATGAGGTGGCTCAGGAAAAAAAGGGTGCTGCTTCTGCTGCTCCTCGGATTTATCGTTTTCCTATTTTTTAATTCCGCATGGCTCACACTGATTTATCCGATTTATTATAAAGAAGAAATCCGGCTGCATGCCCGGAATAATGATTTGGACCCGTTTATGGTAGCGGCGATTATCAAGGTGGAGTCTAAATATAATTCGGAGGCCGAATCAAGAAAAGGTGCTCTAGGCATTATGCAGATCATGCCCGATACGGCAAAGTGGATTGTTGAAAAGGCTAAAATGGAAGATGTGCCCCTAGATCGTTTAAAAGTGGAACCCGCTGTGAATATTCAGATCGGAACATGGTATTTAAAGTGGCTTTCCGAGCAATTCGACGGAAATATGATTAAAGTAATCGCCGCTTATAACGCAGGACCGACCAATGTGAAAAATTGGATCAATAGCGGACGTTGGGACGGCCGGCTTGAGACCGCCGAAGATATTCCCTTCGTTGAAACAAGGCATTATGTACAGCGGGTGTCCCATTATTATAAGCAGTACTCCAATATTTATGAGGATTTCTAGCGGGAGTTGGCGGCCAACAAAAGGGGAAGCATAAACAGCAGCGCTGTCTATGCTTCCCCGTGTCCGCCGGTTTGATTATTGGAATTGACCTGCGAGCTGTTGCTCGGCCAGAGTCACCAAACGTTTGGTAATGAAACCACCGATCGAACCGTTTTCGTAAGAAGTCAGGTTACCTGCATATCCGTCTTGAGGGAAATTAATACCAAGCTCTTGGGCTACTTCGAATTTCATTTGTTCCAGAGCACCAGAGGCTTGTCTAACCACCAGGTTATTCGAAGAGTTGTTGTTTTGGGCCATGATGTTCACCTCCTTGCGGTTGGTAACAGTATTATGCTCGATGAAGTGAAAGTTCATTACCTCTTTTTAAAGAGAATTTTTGGAATTTTGGAATGATGATAAGATTAAAGAGCTTCCGGAAAGGAGGGCCTTTCTTTTGAGATGCCCGTACTGCGATTATTTAGGGACCAAGGTTCTGGATTCGAGGCCGGCCAATGAAAACCGTTCTATCCGGCGCCGCCGGGAATGCGAAAAATGCAATCGCCGATTTACCACGTTTGAGATGGTTGAGGAGATGCCTCTGATCGTGATCAAAAAGGGTGGTAGCCGCGAGGAATTTAGCCGCGAAAAAATGCTTAGAGGCTTGATTCGTGCCTGCGAGAAACGTCCGGTGTCGGTTGAACAGCTGGAATCGATCGTTTCCGAGGTGGAGCGTTCTCTCCGCCAATCCGCCAATGCCGAAGTGGAAAGCCAACAAATCGGAGAATTGGTCATGGAGCAGTTGTACCCGGTAGATGAAGTTGCTTATGTCCGCTTTGCTTCCGTTTATCGCCAGTTTAAAGATATCAATATGTTTATGAAAGAGCTGAAGGGATTGCTGTCCAAAAACAGCACTGACAATGACTAAGAGGCTTTGACGAAACGATCGGATCCGGATTCCATGGGTTCGGTCGTTTTATTTTGACAAGTAGAATTAACAAAGGGTATTATAGATACGTGAAGTCTTTAATTACGAGGAGATCAGGATTGAAATGAAATATTCAAAAGCGACGAATTATGCCCTTCATACCATGCTCTATTTGATCGCCTTCTCGCCGGACAAACCGGTAGGCGTTCAGCAGTTGGCCGACAAGCAAAATGTATCCCCCACCTACCTTTCAAAAATACTTACGAAGCTGGTCAAAGCGGGATTGATCGAGTCGGCTTCGGGAGCGGGAGGGGGATACCGGACGAAAAAAGGGAAAGAGGACATTTCCTTTCTGGACGTCATTTATGCGATCGAAGGTTCAACTTCGCTGTTTGAATGTTGCGGCAGCGGGAATTCCGATTGCGTTATCCATCGAGTGATGATGGAGGCTGAAGGAGCCATGGAGCAGCATCTGAAGAATACCAAAATCATCGATTTGGTGGATCGGTCAAAATTGTCCTTGTAAGTTCAAGGACAATAAATTTATTGCTTAATTACGGATATTATATAACTTTTAAATCTACAATAAAAAAGAAGGGATCGAATCTCGTGAACAATGATTATTCAATGTCCGGCGGCGGGCCGGAGGAAGGGATTATGTCTTTGCTCAAGCCTTTGCCCGGGGAGCGAATCTTGGACCTCGGCTGCGGGTTGGGAGGATATTCCGCAGAGATTGCAGCGGCTGGAGCAATTCCCACAGGGATCGATTTTTCGGAGGAGATGGTGAATCAGGCCAGACGGAAATATCCCGATCTCGATTTTCAAGTGGAAGATGCACATACTTACCGGACTGATGTCCGGTTTGACGCCGTCTTTTCCAATGCGGCTTTGCACTGGATGAAGAATGCGCCGGCCGTCGCCCTTTCGATTTGGCACGCCTTGAGGCCGGGCGGCAGGTTCGTGGCCGAATTCGCCGGAAGCGGTAATATCGCCGCGCTAACCTCCGCCATAAAACAAGCGTTGGAATCGCATGGTTATGTGTGGGAGGGACGCAATCCATGGTATCACCCCACCATCGGGGAATACGCTAGCCTGCTGGAACAGACAGGCTTTCGCATCATGTCGGCGCAGCATTTCGACAGGCCAACGCCTTTAAAGGCAGCTTCGGGAGTCCGGTTTTGGCTGGATAAGTTCGCCCATTACTTTTTTGCGGATGTCTCCCCGGCAGATCTGGCGTCGGTTTACCAAGCGATTGAGGATCAGGTAAAGCCCCATCTTTATAAAGAAGGCCAGTGGTTGTTGGATACCAGCAGGATCCGTATCATAGCCATCAAGATATAAATTTCAAACGATTGAAGTTTCAGCGAGAAGCACCCGTTAACCGCAGAGATGCGGGGAATGGAGTGCTTTTTCGTCGTGTTGGGCAAATTACAAGCAAGAAGCGCTTAAATTTCTATGGTTTTCACCTTTTTTTGAGTAAATCTATTATTTTACACTGCGTTTACAAAACAAAAACATAGGATTGATACTTGGGTTCTATAATCGGTTTTGTACAAACAAATCAAGGGGGAAACCTGAACAATGAAAAAAAGTTTGGTATTGGTAATGTCTTTGATTTTGACGTTGGCTTTGGCGGCATGCGGTCAAAATAACAACAAAACAAATAACGGCGCAGGTAACGACAGCGCTTCGGGTAACACCACGAATTCCGCATCGGCGGCGAACGGCGGCAACGCGGCTTCCGAGCTGGAAGGTTCGATTTTGGCGGTTGGTTCTTCCGCATTGCAACCATTGGTGGACCAAGTTTCCAAGAAGTTCATGGACCAAAACGCAAAGGTATCGATTCAAGTTCAAGGCGGCGGCAGCGGTACTGGTTTGACGCAAGTTTCCGGCGGGCAAGCGGATATCGGTAACTCCGACGTATTTGCCGAAGAGAAGCTGGAAGCGGCTCAAGCAAGCGAATTGGTAGACCATCAAGTTGCGGTTGTAGCTATGGCGGCTGTCGTGAACCCGGATGTAACGATCGACAACCTGACGAAAGATCAATTGGTTCAAATCTTCACCGGTAAAATCACGAACTGGAAAGACGTAGGCGGCCCGGATCAAAAAATCCAAATCGTCAACAGACCGTCCAGCTCGGGTACACGTGCTACTTTTGAAAAATATGCCCTCGGAACCAAAACGGATGACCTCGAAGGAGCAATCCAAGAGGACTCCTCGGGTACGGTTAAAAAGCTTGTTGCCGAAACCCCTGGAGCGATCGGTTACCTGGCGCTTTCCTACCTGGACGACAAAGTGAAAACCGTGAAGTACGAAGGCGTTGAAGCTACTGTAGACAACGTGGCGAACGGAACTTATCCTGTATGGGCATATGAACATATGTATACAAAAGGCGAACCGAATGAAATCGTAAAAGCGTTCCTTGATTATATCGTATCGGATGAAGTGCAAGGCGATGAAGGCGATGTTGTAGAACTTGGCTATATTCCGATCAAGAAAATGCAAGTGACACGCGACGTTGACGGCAATATCACGAAATAATAATTCGGATATCATCATTCGGCAAGACAAGAGGCGGATTCTTCTGCCTCTTTCTGTGCTGTAAAAAAGGAGAGGTCTCATGGCTCAGTCCAGAGAAAAGCAGAAAATTAAACAGCACATTATCGAAGAGTGGACTGGTAAGGTTTTTACCTCCTTATGTATTGTGCTTTTGGTTGTGACGATTTTTTCCCTCGTCTATTTTGTCGCTACCAAGGGTTTAAGTTCGTTTTTTAAAAACGGAATTTCCTTTGGGGAGATTTTTGGCAGCACGAAATGGAAGCCGGACGGAGAGCCGCCTTTCTTTGGTGCCTTGCCCTTTATTGTCGGTTCTTTCAGTACGTCGATTCTCGCGGCGATCATCGCCGCACCGCTCAGCATTTGCGCGGCGTTGTTCATGGTCGAAATTATGCCGAAAGTCGGCAGAAAATATTTGCAGCCTGCGATTGAACTGTTGGCCGGGATTCCGTCCGTGGTGTACGGCTTTGTCGGATTAAGCGTGATCGTGCCCTTTTACCGGGATATTTTTCCGGGGCAAGGTCTCGGGATCGCTGCCGGGGCAAGCGTGCTTTCCATTATGATCCTGCCGACGATGACCTCGATCGCGACCGATGCGCTCGCGGCGCTTCCGTCCGGACTGAAGGAAGGATCCTATGCGCTCGGGGCCACAAGATGGCAAACGTTGGCGCGTACGGTCATCCCGACCACGCTTCCGGCGCTGATGACCGGGGTTGTACTTGGCATGGCCCGGGCATTCGGCGAAGCGCTTGCCGTGCAGATGGTGATCGGGAATGCGCCGCATATACCGAAGTCCTTGTTCGAATCGACTTCGACGTTGACAAGCGTCATTACGCTTAGTATGGGGAACACCGTCATGGGCTCCGTACAAAACAATGTGCTTTGGACGCTGGCATTAATTTTGATGATGATGACCTTCGTGTTTGTCTTCATTGTCCGCTGGCTTGAGAGGAGGGCAAATCGATGAGCGCCAAAACCGCAGATAAAATCGCCACCGCCGTCATTATCGGTTTTGCAGGCATTATCATGCTGATTATGGCCGGTTTACTCGGCTTTATTCTCGTTCGCGGCCTCGGTCATATCAGCTTCGATTTCCTGACTTCGGCGCCGCAGACGATCAAGGCGGGCGGAGGGATCGGACCGCAGCTGTTCAACTCCCTGTTCCTGCTCGTGCTGACGATGATCATTACGATTCCGCTCGGTCTGGGTGCGGGCATCTATATGAGCGAATACGCCAAGCCGGGAAAAGTCACCAACTTTATCCGTTTGATCGTGGAGGTATTGTCTTCGTTTCCGTCGATCGTGGTCGGCTTGTTCGGTTTGCTTGTTTTCGTGAACGTGTTCGGATTCGGCTTCTCGCTGTTCTCGGGCGCGCTCGCGTTAACGGTGTTCAACCTGCCGCTGATGGTCCGGATCACGGAGCAAGGGATGGCCAGTGTGCCGCAGTCGCAGAAAGAAGCAAGCTTGGCTTTGGGCTTATCCAAATGGAAAACGATCAAATCCGTGATGCTGCCGATCGCTTTGCCCGTCATTTTGACCGGTACGATATTGGCGGCAGGCCGGGTGTTCGGTGAGGCGGCAGCCCTGCTGTTTACCGCGGGCATGAGCAGCCCGAGACTGGACTTCGGGAACTGGAACCCGCTAAGCCCGACATCGCCGCTGAATCCGTTCCGCCCTGCGGAAACGTTGGCCGTCCATATCTGGAAAATCAACTCGGAGGGGCTCGCACCGGATGCTCCGGAAATTGCGGCCGGCGCTTCGGCCGTCCTGATTATTACCGTGCTGCTCTTCAACTTGTTGGCAAGATGGGTAGGCCGCCTGCTGCACAAGAAATTCACGGCTACGAAATAGGAGGACTCTATGCAAACAATCGAATTGTCCACCAAGGATTTGAGCGTATTCTATGGGGAAAAGCAAGCGGTCAAGAACATTTCTCTCGATTTCTCATCCAAGCAGGTGACGGCTTTGATCGGTCCTTCGGGATGCGGTAAATCGACGTTTCTTCGCAGTTTGAACCGGATGAACGACTTGATCGGCGGCGCGCGGATTACCGGTGAAATATGGATCGGGGATGAAAACATCAATGATCCGTCGACGGACGTCGTCCTGCTTCGGCAAAAAATCGGCATGGTTTGGCAGCGCCCGAATCCGTTCCATAAATCGATCTATGAAAATATCGCGTTTGGCCCGCGTTATCACGGCATCAAAGACAAAAAGAAGCTCGATCAAATCGTGGAAGAGTCGCTGACCAAGGCGGCCCTATGGGAAGAGACCAAGGACCGGCTGCACCGCTCGGCGTTGTCGTTGTCCGGCGGGCAGCAGCAGCGGCTTTGCATCGCAAGATCGATCGCGGTCAATCCGAGCATCATCCTGATGGATGAGCCCGCATCCGCGCTGGATCCGGTGTCGAGCGCGAAAATCGAGGAATTGATTTACGATTTGAAGCAGGATTACTGCATTATCATCGTGACGCACAACATGCATCAGGCAGCCCGGGTATCTGAAAAAACGGCTTTCTTCCTGATGGGGGAATTGGTGGAGTACGATGACACAAGCAAAATGTTTACGAATCCTACGGACAAACGAACGGATGATTATATTTCCGGAAGATTTGGCTAAACGGACGAAAAACCCGGTCGGCATCATGCCGACCGGGTTTATTGCTGTTGTTCGCAGGTATTAGATCGCTCTAGCTGTTCTTGCCGCTTCCCAGATGGCGTTCAACGCCCGGCGGGCCTGTCTGGCGTCGCCGACGATATGGTAAGGAATGCTTAGCCGCTCCATGCACTCGATCAGACTTTGTTTGTCCCGCGAGCGTGATCCGACAGCCAGGACGACAAAATCGGCAGGCAGAGTTATTTTATCCCCGGATTGATCGACCGTGACGCGGTCCGGCCCGATGGCGAGGCATTTGCTGTTTGTGATCAGCTCTACGCCATGTCCATAAAGGCTTTCCATAACGCATATTTTGCGAAGGAGACCCAAATCCGCGGCAACCTCCGCCTGCATCTCGACTACGGTTACTTTTTGCCCGCGCTCGACGAGCAATTCGGCCACTTCAAGGCCGACCAGCCCGCCGCCGATAATGACGATATTACCGGTAGGACGAACCGTTCCCCACAGCACGTCATGCGAATTCACGACATGCGGTAGCTCGGTCCCTTCGACGGGAAGGGTTACCGGTGCCGAACCGGTGGCGAGTATGACTTCGTCAGGCGCGATCTCGCGGATCAAATCCGGCGTAACCTCGGTATCAAGCCGGATGTCAACGCCTGCGCGCTTGGCCGCTTCGCCCATGGAGACGGCAGCCTGCATCATTTCTCCCTTGCGTGGCGCCGCACCGGCGATATAGAGCTGCCCGCCGAGCGTCGAGCTTTTCTCGCACAGGATCGGGACGTGGCCGCGGCGCTTAAGCGTAACGGCCGCCTCCAGACCGGCCGGCCCGCCGCCGGCGATCAGGACGCGTTTTGAACGCTCGGCCGGTATCAGTTCATATTCCCGTTCCCTGCCGGTGGAGGGATTAAACATACAGCTGATAAACGGCACATCCGGGTTCACGAAGGCATCGAAACACCCTTGGTCGCAGCCGACGCATTTGATGATTTCGGCTTCGCGGCCGCTTTCCGCCTTGACGCAAAACTCCGGATCCGCGAGCTGGGACCGGCCGATCGCCACCAAGTCGGCCAAGCCTTCGGCAATAATCCTGTCGGCTACGGCAGGGTCGTTGATACGGCCGACCGCGATCACGGGAATGCCGACAACGGCTTTGATTTGCGCCGCATTGTCGACGTTAAATCCCACCGGTAGATCGATCGGCGGCACCTCATATTTGATGGCGGCCCCGGCGGGTACGCCCCGCGACACATTGACGGCATCGATGCCGGCCTGCTCGGCCAGCACGCAGAACGCCTTCATATCCTCCAGCGTAAGTCCGCCAGGCAAATCCTCGATTGCTGAAATGCGCATGAGAATCGGGAAATCCGGCCCGACAGTTTGCCGGATCGCCCGGATGCATTCGAGCGGGAAACGGGTCCGGTTCTCCCAGGAGCCGCCGTATTCATCCTGGCGAAAATTCATCGCCGGGCTTAAAAATTGCTGCGGCAGGTACCCGTGTCCGGCATGGAACTCGACGCTGTCAAAACCGGCGCGCTTGGCTCGTGCAGCTGCATCCGCATAGGCGTGGACCATCTCGGAAACTTCCGGAGTCGAGAGTTCTCTCGGGATCATGGCGACGCCTTCGAACGGAACGGGTGAAGACGACACCTGATCTGGGTTATTCGCCACTTTTCCGCCATGCCAAAGCTGCAGGCAGCTCTTGCCACCGGCCTCGCGGATGGCGTCCGCCAGTTTTTTCATCCCCGGAATGAATTTATCGTCAAAGATGGCCGGAGAATCCGCCGTATATGCCGTAGGATGCACGGTCGTGACTTCCACGGTGTTTAAGCCGCATCCGCCTTTGGCACGGGCCACATGGTAGTCGATCAGCCGCTGGCTGACGAACCCTCCGGGTTCGTTCATCTTTGTTCCCATGGCCGGGAGAATGATCCGGTTCTTTAATTCCATGCCGCGAATTTTTTGGGGGCTGAACAAGTAAGGATATGCCATCATGCCTCTTCCTTTCGTTATAAGTTTAAAATAACATAGGTTAATTTAACCTAAGTATAAGCGCATGTTGAATCATAATATGTGAATATAATCACAAGTTTAACAACTAAACATTGGCACGTTATTTAGGATAGAGTAAAATATAGGGATACGAGACGGATGAATAGGGAATGGAAAGTTCGGAGGATTTGCATGGACATTGAAATACTGATTCTGGCCCAACTGATGCAGGGACCCAAGCACGGCTATGATATCAAGAAAAATATCGTTTTTGTCATGAACAATAAAAAAATCATCAACAACAACTCGCTTTATCCTAAACTGAGGCAGTTCGAAGAGCGCGGTTGGGTCAGCAAGACGATGGAGGAACAGGAAGGCAGGCCGAACAGGCACGTATATGCGATTACCGGAAAGGGCCGTCAGGTTTTCCACGACGCGATTAACCATTTTACGCCGGACATTATCGAGAACGATGAGGAGTGGAGCATCCGGCTCGCTTTTTATAACCTGCTTAATAACGAGACCCGCAAGAGGCTGCTTGATGACCGGCTGCAGATTCTTGAGGATAAAAAGGAACGGCTGGAGAAGCTCTCGCTGTCGAGCGGGGACAGCAAGTACTTGATGTACTCTTCCGAACTTTATTATTACACGCAAAATATGCTTGAGAAAGAGCGGGAATTGATCCTTGGACTGACGCAGATGTTGGACAAGCCGGCCGGCTCCGTCCGAAGTCGGGGAGAAATCCGCGACCACGGGCTATTTTGAATCGCAGGTTTGCCGTTCATAATGATAATACATACGAACCAGTCCGATCTGGCAAATTTCGGAAGTGTCATTAGAGGAGAGACCATGCATATATGAACTTGTTGGAATGGATTGAAGGGATGTTTCGGGAATACGGTTATTTCGTGTTGCTTCTCGGACTCCCCGTAGACTTTATCGCATTGCCGCTTCCTCCGGGACAAACGACTTTAACGTATTCCGGATACTTGGCATTCAAAGGTATTCTAGATCTGCTGCCGGTCATATTGGCCGCTTTTGCGGGCTCATGCATCGGAATCACGATCACGTATTTGATCGGGCATCATGTCGGAGCGCCATTGATTCAGCGGTTCGGCAAGTGGCTGTTTTTGAAGCCTTCCTATATTGAAAAGACGAGGCGAATCTACGACAAATACGGAAACCGGATGCTGTTGATCAGCTTTTTTGTTCCCGGAGTAAGACAGTTTTTCGGCTATTTCGTCGGCATTATTCGGATTCCGTTCCGAACATTTGCGCTATACGCTTATCCGGGGGCGTTGATCTGGGTCGTCGCCTTTGTCGGAATAGGCTATATTTTCGGCGATCAATGGCAGGCTGTCATCGGGATCGTGGAAAACTACCTGGTCTATATCTTCAGTCTCCTCGGAGTCATCGTGTTTGCCATTCTTTACGTAAGATGGCGCAAGTGGAGAAAATGGCGTTTGAAGCAGCCCAAACCGAACAAAGAGTTGGGATAGCGGACAAGGATTCCGAATTCAGGTAAAGGCCTCTTTATTGCTCTATGCGGTAGCCGTGCCAACGGCGCTTTTGAAATAATATGATACCGTATACTGAATAAGGGAGGGAATGTGATGTCGGGTTACTGCGAAAACAATGTGGGCGGATACGGTGGCGGAATCTTTACTTCGACCGGCGTTATCCTGGTATTGTTCATCCTGTTGGTCATTGTGTCCAGAACGTTCATTTAATCGATATTACGTATGGGGGAGCTGTTCCAAAGGGCATTATTATGCCCGCTGGGGCTCCTTTTCTTTTTTTGCACCTTGATCTATGATTTGAATATGAGGCGGTTTAAACACAAAGGAGGATGTACAGTGCCAAGCCTTGTTTTGGAAGGGGGAACGCTTCGTCCGATCTTTAGCAGCGGCGTGATGGACGCGCTGTTGGATCAGGGACTGATGTTTCCTTACTGTATCGGCGTTTCGGCCGGAATCAGCAACGGAATATCCTATATATCGCAGCAGAAACGCAGAAATTTGGAAATTATGGAAAAATACCGTCACGACTCCAGATACATAGGCTACCGGAATTTTTTAAGAAATCGGAGCCTGTTCGGACTTGATTTTGTATTCGGGGAAATTCCCGCAAAGCTGATTCCTTTTGATACGGGAACCTACCGTCAATATACGGGCAAGCTCCTGGTCGGAGTAACTAACGCCCATACCGGGCTCCCCGAATATATGGATGGCATGGAGGCGGATGAGCACTGGACGATGCTGCGTGCCACATGCGCGATTCCGCTCGTTTTTCCCGCGATCGAATTGAACGGGCAGAAATACTATGACGGCGGGCTGGTTGATCCGATACCTGTCCGGAAGGCGATTGCCGACGGCAACGGCAAGCATCTGATCGTATTGACCCAGCCGGAGGGCTACCGCAAAACGTTCAGCAAACGAAATGCCCATGTAGCCCGGCTGCTGCGCCGCAAATATCCGAATCTTGAACAGGTGCTGTTGACCAGGCATGAGCGTTACAATGAAACCGTCGCTTTTTGCGAACAGCTGGAGAGGGATGGACAAGCGGTCATACTTCGGCCTGAAATGCCGCTGGACAGCTTTGAAAAGGATATCTCCAAGCTGCGTGAAAGCTGTAAGCATGGATATGAGTTGGCCATGAGCCGGATGGATGAGATACGCAGCCTATTTTCATAAAACGATTCAAAGGGACCCCTCGGGTCGGCAGCGATGAACGGCCGGCTTGAAGGGCTCTTTTTTGTTCAAGAAAAACGCAAACTATGGAATTTATAAAAAACTACAATTTATGTCAAAAATCAATGAACTTCCTGAATTATTCACATTTCATTCACAGATGGAGTTATAATTGGACAAGATTCCAATATTTCCTTTTTTTAAATCCTCTTTTTCATCCGCAGTTTTGCTGTCCTACACATCTTCCCAATAATTACATCCTAATTTCGGCAATGATCTTAACGTTTTTATGTGATCCGTATATAAACCTTTCGAGGTTTATATAAATTTGCGCAGAGAAGGGGGGAGGCTCGTCGTATTGATACGGGTTTTCAGGCAGACTGCAGTCATGCCCGGCTAATTTAGCACGGAAGGAGGACGGGATCGAATTCGATGGAATGAACAGGAGAAAACAGCATGGCAATGGAAATGACCAATCCAACATTTAAGGAGGAATTAAGATGGCAGCTTCTCAATTTATGAAATTACCGATTATGAAGGTGCTTGCTTCTTTTGGAATCATGTTGCTCGCTGTTATTTGTACGGTCCTGTTATCCGAAAAAGCCTCGGCGCACGGTTATGTGGATTCTCCGGGCAGCCGGGCCATTTTGTGCAAAAACGGCCAGAACACGGACTGCGGAGCCATCGTATACGAGCCGCAAAGTCTTGAGGCCCCAAAAGGATTTCCCGCAGCCGGTCCTGCTGACGGAAAAATCGCCAGCGCGGGCGGAATTTTTCCGAAGCTGGACGAGCAGTCCGCGACCCGTTGGACAAAGGTGAATATTTCTCCCGGAACCAATACGTTTACCTGGAAGATGAGCGCCCCTCACGCCACGGCCAGCTTTAAGTACTATATCACCAAACCGGATTGGGATCCGAACGCGCCTCTTTCACGGAATTCGTTCGATCTGACTCCGTTTTGTACCGTAAATTACGGAGGCGTTCAGCCGCCGTACACGTATTCCGATACATGCAACGTTCCGCAAAGAACAGGCTACCATGTTATTTTGGCGGTTTGGGAAATCGCCGACACGGCCAATGCTTTTTATAACGTAATCGACGTGAATTTCGGGGGAGGCAATCCGGGAGGGGATACGCAGGCTCCGACGGCACCGACCGCTCTTGCTTACTCGGGCGTAACCTCAAGCACCGTCAATTTGTCCTGGGGAGCTTCCTCGGATAATGTAGGAGTAACCGGCTACCGGATTTACAATGGATCCGCCCAAATCGCGTCCGTGTCCGGATCGACCTTGAACTACACCGTCACCGGTTTGAACGCGAACACGGCCTACACGTTCCAAGTCAAGGCTGTCGATTCCGCAGGCAACCTGTCCGCCGGAAGCAATTCCGTCACGGTGACGACAAGCCCGCCTGCCAATGATACTCAAGCTCCGACGGCCCCGGGTAATCTGCATGTCATGGGAACGCCGACCTCCTCCAGCGTACATCTGATGTGGAGTCCTTCCACGGACAATGTGGGAGTCACCGGCTATAAAATTTACCGCGGGACGGTGCTTGCCGGAACGGTTTCCGGAACGACCACCGAGTTTACCGTTTCCGGGCTAAGCGCGAGTACGGCGTATACCTTTACGGTTCGAGCCTTAGACGCGGCCGGTAATGAATCCGCGGCGAGCAATTCCGTAAGCGCTACCACGGCTGCACCGTCCGAAGCACAGCCTTGGGCTCCGAATGTAGCTTACACGGTCGGCACCCTGGTCAGCTACAACGGAAACACGTATGAATGCCGCCAAAGCCATACTTCACTGGTCGGTTGGGAACCTGCCAATGTTCCTGCGCTTTGGCTGTTGAAATGATAGATATGAACTAAGTACGTTTATTAGAACCGAATCATGCCGGGTTGTCCTCCTTAGGTAGAAATAGTGGAGGGCAGCCCTTTTTTTAAAAATCACTGACCGATTCTGTCAGTGATTTTTTTATATACTTCCATTGAATCAATACCGAAACCGATGGAGGTATGAAGATGTTCACTAAAATCAGCGATTTTGCAAGAGAATGGGAAGAAGAACTGAAACTGACGGAAAAAGTCATGGAGGCGCTCACGGATGACTCGCTTTCCCGGGAAATTATTCCCGGAAGAAGGACGTTGGGGGACATAGCTTGGCACTTGGTCCTTTCTCCGCACTACATGACCGGTTGCGGTCTGGTTTTCGAAGGACCGGCGGGCGGAAATGAAGTTCCATCCTCCGCGGCGACGATTGCGGCGGAATATGGAAAGATCAGCCGGGCGTTACTGGAAGCGGTGAGAACGCAGTGGAATGACGAAAGTCTGCTGGAAACCGTGGAGATGATGGGGGAGTCTTGGAAGAACGGGGCGACATTGCGATTTACGGTCATGCATCAAGCGCACCATCGGGGCCAAATGACCGTGCTTATGAGACAAGCCGGTTTGAGAATTCCGGAAGTGTATGGACAAACCTATGAGTCTTGGGTGGATGCAGGGATGGAACCGTTGAAGTAAACAAACATAAAAAGATGACATCCATTTCATTAGCGTGTTCATATATAATGGGAAGAAATGAGAGGGAATGAACGTTGTTCCCGGTAACGACGAGAGGAAAGCGACATGTCCAAAGCCGATCACATGCTGTCCATCCTGTGGCTCCTCCGGTCCGGAAAGAAAATGACGGCCCGGGAGCTTGCGGACAAGCTGGAAATTCATATCAGAACGGTCTATCGCTGCATCGATGCATTGTGCGTGAGCGGCGCGCCCATTATCGCCGATTCCGGCCCGGGCGGCGGATACCGGATTTTGGGCCGATTCAAGGAATCCCCGCTGCTGTTCGATCAGGAAGAGCAAAAAGCGCTCGTCCACGCTTCGACCTTTGCCAGGGAAGCCGGATATCCGCATACGGAAGCTTTGGAAAGCGCGGTCGCCAAACTGAAAATGTACTCGAATGAAGAACAGCTTCATCGAATGGAGCTGCATGATCAGGGGATGTCTGTCATTTATCCTCCTTTGGAAGAGCGGGAACGGGCCTTTCTTCAAATATTGGAGGATGCGGCAGCTTACGGAATAACCGTCAAAATGCTTTACGATAAAGGGCGGAATGAACCCCCGGTTTCCCGCAGCTTTGATCCGTATGGCATCGTTCATTGGAAAGGTTGTTGGTATACGGTCGGTTACTGCAGACTGAGGCAATCGGTACGAAGCTTTCGAACAGACCGGATCATAGAGCTTCATCCGACGGAGGAGCGCTTTGAAAGGCCCGCCTCATTTTCAGCGAAAGATTATCTGTTAAAAAGTCTGCTTCCGGGATCGGTCGACGGCGGGGTCTTGGTCTCCGTGCGGATTGCCGGGCCGGAGCAAGCATTAAATGAATTGTGCAGGCATTGGCTGTTCGGCCATGCGCTCGTTACCCGGGAGCCGATGGAAGCGCATTTCCGGCTTGAGCAGGCTTCCCTTAATTCCTACGCGCCGTATTTTCTTTTGCCTTACGGCAAATCACTCAACATACTCGAACCCTTGTCCCTGGTGGGAAAAATGGCCGAGGTCAGCGCCGGGATCGCCGAATATTATGCGGAAATGAAGAGGTTGAATGAAGAAGGGTCGCGGTAACCACAAGAGAACCCATTTTCGATGGGGAAAACAAAAAAAGGAACCTTGCCGGTTCCTTTTTTTGTTTCGCTTACTTCACGTTAGGTACTTCAACGACAGGATCGATATCCGCTTCATAATCCACGCCGTCGAATTCAAAGCCGAAAAGCTGGAAAAATTCGCGCCGGAAACCTTCCAAATCGGACAGCTCAAAAATATTTTCCGTCGTCAGCTTGTCCCAAAGCTCCGTGACTTCAGCCTGAACATCTTCGCGCATTTCCCAATCGTCGAGCCGGATGCGTCCCGCTTCGTCGACGGGTGCAGGCTGACCGGTGTAAAGCCGGTCCGAGAATAAGCGGTACATCTGCTCGATGGTGCCTTCGTGAATTCCCTTTTCCTTCATCGTTTTGTAGAGCAAAGACATATAGAGCGGGACGATGGGGATCGCCGAGCTCGACTGGGTCACCAGCGCCTTGCTTACGACAACGAATGCGTGTCCGCCACCCTCGGAGAGCCGCTTGTCGAGATTCCGGGCGGTTTCCTCCAAATGATCCTTCGCCTGTCCGATCGTGCCTTCGCGATAGATCGGCATCGTAATTTGCGATCCGATGTAGGAGAAGGCGACCGTCGTAGCGTTGGGCGCCAAGGCTCCGGCTTGCTCCAGCACATCGATCCACTGCTGCCAATCATCGCCGCCCATCACGTATACGGTATCGGCAATTTCTTGCTCCGTTGCGGGCTCCAGCGTAATGCTGCTGATTTCCCCGGTATGGAAATTTACGGTATTGTTCGTAAACGATTCTCCGATCGGTTTCAAAACGGAGTTCCGGTTTTGTCCGGTGGCGGGATCGGTTCGCCGTGCCGTAGCCACACTGTAAATAACCAGATCAACCTGCCCCAGTTCCTCCCGGATCAGTTCGGCCGTTTTAGTCTTGGTTTCCCCGGAGAAGGCATCTCCCGTCACACTGAAAGACTTCAGTCCGGCTGCCTGCGCCGCCTTTTCGAATGCGGCGGAATTGTACCAGCCCGCAGAAGCCGTCCGGGTCGCGCTGGCTGCGCTAGGGCGATAAACCCCTACGGTGTTGGCTTGCGCGCCGAATGCTGCGACGATGCGGGATGCCAGTCCGTACCCGGTGGAGGCACCGATAACAAGCACATTTTTCGGACCCTGAACGGCGGGCCGGTTTTTAACGTAATCAATTTGCTGCTCTACCTGGCGTGCGCATCCTGCAGGGTGTGCCGTCGTACAAATAAAGCCGCGTGTCCGTGGTTTAATAATCATATTTTTGAGTCTATCCTTTCCGATGTTGAGCCTACATGCTTAAATTTTTTACTAATCCTATTTATTGTACCTGTATTTTTGATTTTGAAAAAGAGGCGGATAATTGAGGGGAGGTTATTGAGCGGTTGAGTGATCTTGGATGAAAATGAAATGTTATGATTGATTTTGAACGAATTTATGGTACGATAAGAACAGATGGGGGAATGAAAATGCTTACTGAAGAGAGATATAGAATTATTTTAGAGCGCTTACAGGAGCGTGGAATCGTCAAGCTTCAAGAACTGACGGAGCTGCTGGGCGCTTCCGAATCAACGGTACGGCGCGACCTCGTCGATCTGGAGGAACGGAAGCTGCTCAAACGGATTCACGGCGGCGCCGCTTTGCTCGGACAGAAATCCGCAGAGCCCGGTATGGAGGAGAAAACCTTCAAAAACGTTCAACAAAAAAATGCGATAGCCCAAGTTGCGGCCTCGCAGCTGGAGAACGGCGATTGCATCTATCTGGACGCCGGGACGACGACGCTGGCCATGATTTCATATATAGAAGCTAAAGATATAACGGTCGTTACCAACGGACTGTCCCATGTGGAAGCGCTTGTAAAGAAGAACATTCAAAGCTATCTGCTCGGCGGAATGATGAAGATGCGTACCAAAGCGGTCATCGGCAGCATTGCTCTTCAAAATATGGAAAATTTCAGGTTCGATAAATGTTTCCTCGGAACCAACGGAGTAGATCCGGAAATGGGCTATACTACCCCCGACCCGGAGGAGGCGCTGATTAAAAGGCGGGCCCATCAGTTGTCCGGAAAGACTTACGTTCTGGCGGATTCGAGCAAATTAGGAGATATCACTTTCGCAAAATTGCTCGATCTCGAGGAAGCGGCGTTGATTATCGAAACGCTGCCGGAACACTGGCGGGAACCGATCCTGAAAAAAACAAAAGTAATCGAGGGATAAAAATGATTTATACAGTGACGTTAAACCCATCCATAGATTATATCGTGCATGTCCAGCAATTACAGATCGGTGGTCTTAACCGGATGAACCGGGACTTGAAGCTTCCCGGTGGCAAAGGGATCAACGTATCCCGCATTCTGAACAGGCTTGGTACCGACACGACCGTTCTCGGCTTCGCCGGCGGATTCACCGGCCGCTTCATTGAGGATTGTCTTCGGGAGGAATCGCTTCGCACCGATTTTGTCCATATTGCGGGAGATACCCGAATCAATATCAAGCTGAAACATGGGGAAGAGACGGAAATTAACGGACAAGGTCCCGACATCGGCGAGGCGGAAAAGGAAGCGTTGTTTGGAAAGCTTTCAAGCCTGGAAAGCGGGGATATCGTGGTTTTGTCGGGCAGCGTGCCACCTTCGCTTGGCGATGATTTTTACGGTCGCTTAATCGCTGCATGCAAGCAAAGGGATGCCGAATTTGTCATCGATACAACCGGTAAAGCGCTCCTTGAGGCGCTTCCCCATCGTCCCTTACTCGTGAAGCCTAACCACCATGAGCTTGGCGAATTGTTCGGCACCACCTTGGAATCCAAGGAGGAGATCGTTATTCATGGCCAAAAGCTGCTTGAATTAGGGGCACAGCACGTCCTGGTTTCCATGGCCGGGGAAGGGGCCTTTCTGATCGCCAAGGAAGGAATCTTTCATGCAAACGTACCTTCGGGCAAAGTGCGCAATTCGGTGGGAGCCGGCGATTCGATGATTGCCGGATTCCTGGGAGGCATGGCGCGTAGCGGGGATCTGCTGGAGGCGTTCCGCACCGGCGTGGCTTGCGGCAGCGCGACGGCCTTTTCCGACGATCTGGCGGAAAAATCGCTGATCGAGGACTTGTTGCCGAAGGTAACCATTATCCGCTGGGCATAACGTGCTATTCGTTCATGAAACGGAAGAACAAGACCAACCATACAACAGGGAGTGAGCATAAATGAGAATTACGGACCTGATGATAAAACAAACGATGATCATGAATTTACGGGCCGAAAATAAAGAAGCGGCGATCGACGAGCTGATCGCGAGCCTGACGGCGCACGGCCGGATCAACGATCCGGCGGCGTTTAAGGATGCGATCCTGCGCCGTGAGGAGGAATCGAGCACCGGCATCGGCGGAGGTATTGCCATGCCCCATGCCAAAACCAAAGCCGTCAACGAGCCGACGGTCGTGTTCGCCAAAAGCGAAAAAGGAGTCGATTTCGAAGCCCTGGACGGCGAACCGGCTCACTTGTTTTTCATGATCGCCGCACCGGAGGGAGCTGCCAACACGCATCTGCGGACACTGGCGGCTCTTTCGAGGCTGCTCATTGACAGCGATTTCATCAGCCGGCTGATGGCTGCCCAAACGCCGGATGCCGTCGCTGCTTTGTTCGATGAAGAGCAAGCCAAACAGGAAGCCGCGAAAGAGGCGGAGAAACTAGGCAAGCGAGAACGTGAACGGAAGCAGGAAGCGGATTCGGCGAGCTCCGCCGCTATCGAAGGCGGTAAAAACACAGCGGAGCAAAGCGGCTCTCCGGAGGATTTCGTTATCGCCGTTACGGCATGTCCTACGGGCATCGCCCATACCTTTATGGCGGAAGATGCGTTGAAGAAAAAGGCAAAGGAAATGGGAGTTGCCATTCGCGTCGAAACGAACGGTTCCGAGGGTGCGAACAACGTACTGACCGATGACGAAATCCGGCGTGCCAAAGGCGTCATCATCGCGGCGGACAAAAACGTGGAAATGGCCCGTTTTGAAGGCAAGCCCGTTCTACAAAGACCGGTCAGCGACGGGATACGTAAGCCGGAGGAGCTGATCCGTAAGGCGTTGAACGGGGATGCGCCGGTTTACCGCCATCAGGGATCGGCCCAGGCGAACTCCGGTTCGGGGGAGAAGGCCGGCATCGGAAGCGGCATATACAAAAATCTGATGAACGGGATTTCCCATATGCTGCCGTTCGTCGTCGGCGGAGGGATCCTGCTTGCGATTTCATTTCTGATCGAGCAGGTGGCCGGAGAAAATCATCCATTATTCCAGCTTCTGCAGGCGCTTGGCGGCGGTGACGGAGCGTTCCACTTCCTCATTCCGGTATTGGCGGGTTTCATCGCCATGAGCATTGGAGACCGTCCTGCCTTAATGCCCGGTATGGTCGGCGGATTGATGGCCGTTAACTCGAACGCCGGTTTCCTCGGAGGTCTGGCGGCCGGTTTCCTGGCAGGTTATGTCGTGATCCTGCTGCGAAAGGTATTCGCCGGCTTGCCGAAAACGCTGGACGGCTTAAAGCCGATCTTGCTGTATCCGATCTTTGGTCTCTTGATCGCGGGCACGGTCATGTTTTATGTGTTTGACCCGATATTCAGCTGGATCAATGAAGGGCTTATCGATGTGCTTAACAATTTGGGCACGGGGAACCGGGTGCTTCTCGGCTTGATTCTCGGGGGGATGATGTCGATCGATATGGGCGGACCGTTCAACAAAGCGGCCTATGCATTTGCCATCGGCGTTTTCACCTCCAGCGGAAACACCAACGGAGCGATGATGGCGGCCGTTATGGCCGGAGGTATGGTTCCGCCGCTGGCGATTGCGTTGGCGACCACGTTCTTCAAAAGAAAATTCACGGAGCAGGAGCGCAAATCCGGCGTCACGAACTATGTGCTCGGTCTTTCCTTCATTACGGAAGGCGCGATCCCGTTTGCCGCGTCCGACCCGCTGCGCGTCCTGACCTCCTGTATTCTCGGCTCGGCGATTGCCGGGGGCTTGACCCAGCTGTGGAACATCAACGTTCCCGCGCCGCACGGCGGTATTTTCGTAGCGGCTCTGGCCAATCATGCTCTATTGTTTATGCTGGCTGTGCTGATCGGCGCGGTCGTATCCGGACTCGTCCTCGGCATTTGGAAGAAGACGCTGGAAACGAAAGCTTGAAATCGGAAACGGGCGGAGAAGATGTAAACTTTTCTGGATTAAAACTATACTTTGGCGGCTTAACCGGCTACGGTTTGTCTGATACGATAGGTATGTATGCAGACCAAGACTTTAGGAGGAGACGACGTGACGAAACCCGCTCAACAAAACGAGCCGTTGGTAACTCATATTTATACGGCTGATCCGTCCGCACACGTATTTGAAGGGAAAATTTACATTTATCCGTCCCACGATTTGGATCATGTGATGGAGTCGAACGATAACGGCGACCAATACGATATGGAGGACTATCACGTTCTTTCTTTGGAGGATGAAAATGCTCCTTGCATCGATCACGGCGAAGTGCTTCATGTAAAGGATGTTCCGTGGGCCACGAAGCAAATGTGGGCACCGGACGCCGCATATAAGGACGGCAAATATTATTTGTTCTTCCCTGCCCGGGATAAGGACGATATCTTCAGAATCGGCGTGGCCACAGGTTCTTCGCCTGCGGGACCGTTTAAGGCGGAGCCGGACTATATTCCGGGGAGCTTCAGTATCGATCCGGCGGTTTTCGTGGATGATGACGGAAAGGCTTACATGTATTTTGGCGGACTCTGGGGCGGACAACTGGAGAAATGGCAAACGGGCAGCTTTGTTCCGGATGCGGAAGGACCTGCCGAGAATGCGCCGGCCTTAGGGCCGAGAGTCGCCGAATTAAGCGATGACATGCTGAGCTTTAAAGAGTCGCCCAAGGAAATTTCGATCGTCGACGAGAACGGCAACCCGATTTTGGCCGGCGATGAAGAAAGAAGATATTTTGAAGGTCCATGGATGCATAAGTACAACGGACTTTATTACCTCTCTTACTCAACGGGAACGACGCACAGCATTGTCTATGCCGTCGGAGAACATCCGCAAGGACCTTTCGTCTTCAAAGGGAAAATTCTCGAGCCTGTGATAGGTTGGACCACCCATCATTCGATCGTCCAGTTCAAGGACAAATGGTACCTGTTTTACCATGACAGCTCCTTGTCCGGCGGCGCCGACAATAAGCGTAGCGTCAAGTTTACCGAACTGAAGTACAACGAAGACGGTACGATTCAGATGATTCAGCCGTATAAATAACTGAACGGTGAAATCGGCTTGAAAAAGAGGCGATCCTCAACGGATTGACCTCTTTTTTTGTTTTGCCCGACGGCGGGATCTGGTTTACCGAAATGAATAGCGGGAAGATCGGGAGGATAAACGCTGGAGGGGAGATTACGGAATATGATCTGTCTACCCGCGAAACGTTGCCTTTTTTTATCACTACAGATTCTGATGGGGCATTATGGTTTACCCAGAATCGAAACATCACGATCGGGAATCGGTTAGCTTGTAATCATTCCAGGTGATTATGAAGGGGGAGACGAAGGGTGATTCCGTTTTACTTTTTCATATGTCTGGTCCAGAAAAAAACTTTCGGTCGGAGGACGCTCCGGTACTTAAACTGTTTTTCCGAACGGCCCTTCAGTAATGAAAATCGAAAATTCGCAATTTGGGAGAATATATGTTATATTTTCCATAATATACTGCTCGAGTGAATGGAATCTTGATTAAAAAGGATCCGGAAAACCGCTCCCACCCTGTGGTTCGAAGATCAAGCCGAAGATGCCGACAAACATTAATTCGCTTATTCGGGCATAAGAGGGGAAGTAAAGGTAGGCATCAACTCCATCCTGAAAACCGCGGCTGAACTTTCAAATGCTCAATTTCATTGATTGTACAAGAAGTGGACGATGTCCGTCTGCCGAAGCATTTTTCGATAACCGGTCTGATTGGAAAATCAATTCAATCGAATATATTGGGGTATGAAGCACATACCGCTTTGATACGATTTGCACTTGGGAGCAAAAGCGTATTGGGGCGGTTTTTTTATGGATTCGGAAAGGATGTGTTCAAAGTGAGCAGGTTTGATGACGTTTATCGGGAATGGTTGGATCGACAGATCGTGGAGGAGATAAACCCGAGAAGGCGGGAATTTCTAAAAAAGGGATTGAGCCGTGGGACGACGGATTTTTTGCGATTAATTTGGTATCCAGCTATCGGAAATCTCGATGACCTTTACCCGGAATACGAGGTTCGCGATTTTAACAATGGGTACCGCTACCTCGATTTGGCTTATAGGCCGGGGAACGTCAAAGGATGTATCGAGATTCAGGATTATCGAAGTCATGCCCGGGACATTGAAGCGGGGCGATTCAAAGATTTATGTATGAAACAATCTCTGCTAGCTCTTGACGATTGGCTTTTTCTCCCGATCGCCTATTTATCCATTCGGGACGACCCGGGTGTCTGCAAGCAGTTGGTTTTATCCTTCGTCGGCAAGTTTCTGTCCAATGCCGCGCCTTCCGGCCTTCATTGGGCAGAAGCCGAGACGCTGCGGTTTGCCCGTCGGCTGATGCGTCCCTTTACCCCTGCTGAGCTCGCGAATCATTTTGTTTTGTCCAAGCAACATACACGAGCGATCCTGCATGCCATGCTTGACCGGAAATTGCTGGAGGTTGTTGACGGCAAACAACGGTATCGTACGTTCCGACTTCCCAAATCAAGTTAGGTTAGTTTGAATCGCTGGTTTTAACGCTTGTGAACGTCGCTATTCCAGCAAATTCGGTACAAAAACAATTCTAACGACGCTGAGACAAGTTATTTTCGCAAAAGGTAGTATTCTGGCGTCAACATAGTGCTATAAGCTTCGTAGTAAGCGTAAAAGTTACAAATGATTGATTTCGGGGGATTTAGGCTTCGTGGTAAGCGTTAGAGTAGGTCAGTTCGCATCGCAGTTCGTACGCAGTTCGCATCGCAGTTCGTAACGCAGTTCGCATCGCCGCATCTAACGCTTGTGAGCGCCGCTATTCCGTCAATTTCGCCACAAAAACAATTCTAACGACGCTGAGACACGTTATTTTCGCAAAATACATGTATTATGGCATTAACATAGTGCTATAAGCTTCGTGGTAAGCGTTAAAGTTACAAATGATTGATTTCGGGGGATTTAAGCTCCGAGGCAAGCGTTAGGCATAGGCGGCTAACTGATGCGTTAGGAAGCTTTGACATGAACCGGATGAACGCAATTATGAACAACACAATGCGTCTTGAAATGCGTCCATCGCTCGTTCTGCCATATGAGGAAAATAGAACAACAAAAAACCGGCATTTCTGCCGGTTTTGCTAATATTATGGATCGTCAGGGGCTCGAACCCTGGACCTGTCGATTAAGAGTCGAATGCTCTACCAACTGAGCTAACGATCCGTATATGGTGGAGCCTAGGGGGATCGAACCCCTGACCTCATCGCTGCCAGCGATGCGCTCTCCCAGCTGAGCTAAGGCCCCGTGTCTCATAAGCGACTATTTTATTTTATAAAAATGGTTGCTAGATGTCAAGATATTTTTCTAAAAAAATTATCATTGTGATTTTCTCAGCCGTTGTGTTCTAATTAGGGCAAAAGGTCTATAACGGGAGGAAGTTCAGGTGAAGCCCTCGATACCGTCGCCGCTTCATGTACAACCGGATAAAATTAGCCTGCCGGCACGATTTCCGTTGTCCGTATCCAGGTCGAAAGGGGTCACGCCTTCTTTTCAACGGCTGCACTGGCATCGGGCGCTCGAAATCAACTGGATCACGAAGGGCAGCGGAATTTATGCAATTAACGGCCGAGAGTACCCGTTTGAGCGGGGGGACTTGTTTTTGATCGATTCCCATGATTTGCACCGGGCTTATGAAGGCAAAAACCTGGAGATGATGATCGTGATGTTCGAACCGTCCCTGCTCGGCGGAGAGCAAAGATATGATCCGGAGCTGCTTTTGCCTTTTCGCCAAACGGGGGCACAATTTTCCAACCACATTCCTCATGATCACCCCTCCGGTGAAAGATTGGCAGGATACATGGAGGATATGCTCAGGGAGTATGAACATGAGGATGCTTCTTATATTTCCGCGATCCGCGGGCTTCTGCTGCTTTTTCTTGCGGAGGTGAACCGGAAATGCAGAGTGGAGCCGGACAAACACCGGAATGCCGAAACCAGCTCCAGGCATCTGGAGCAAATCCGTGCGGTCATTCAGGCGATGGATTCCGGTTTGCAGCAGGCTTGGACGTTAAAAGAACTCGCGGATTTAGCGCATTTAAGCCCATCCCGGTTTAGTGCCCTGTTTAACCGGATCGTCGGGACGTCGCCGATGAATTACCTGGTACAGCTCAGGCTGGAGCAGGCGGTCAGGCTGCTGGAGCAAGAGGAGCTCAGCGTGCTCGAAATCGCCGAAGCGAGCGGCTTTCGCAATTTATCCAATTTTAACCGGTTGTTCCTTCACCATATCGGAACGTCGCCGAGCGTGCTGCGAAAAAAACTGCGGGGAGAAAAGTTGAAAGAGGAGTAATATCAGTAAGATAGTATCATATTTGAAGACTATTGCAGAGGAATTGCAGTAGTCTTTTTCGTATGCTGAAGGTAGAAAGGGGGAGCGTGATGGATTACTACTTAGGCGTAGATGCGGGCGGGAGTAAAACATATTGCCTTATCGCGGACGAAAAAGGGAATATCTTGGGCAGGGGGGCGTCCGGCAACGGAAATCACCAGACCAGCCCAAATGATGCGGAAAGGAACATTGCATCAGCATGTCATCAGGCGTTGCATGAGGCCGATTTGCATGCCGATGAGATCGCCTTCGCTTACTTCGGGCTCGCCGGAGCGGACAGGGAACCGGATTTCCGGATTCTGAGGCCTATGATTGCAAGGCTCGGATTTCCCAGGCATTCCATTGCCTGCGACACGATGATCGCCATGAGGGCCGGGACGGACCGTTCCTTCGGTGCCGTCGTCATCAGCGGAACCGGTTTTAATGCGGCGGCAAGGAACCGGATGGGGGAGGAGCTGCAATACGGCGGTTTCGGTTACTTGTTCGGGGACGGGCAAGGCTCCGGCAGAGATTTGGCCAACCTGGCTTTGCGTTCCGCGGTCCGGGCCTGGGATGGCCGGGGAAAGCCGACGCGGTTGCATGATCTGGTACTGGAACGGACCGGATTTGCGAACATTCAGTCCATGCTGGATGCGATGCTGGATGAAGGGTATTCGCCTCCGCTTCATTTGGCCGAGCTGGTGTTCAAGGCTGCCGCTCTCAAAGACGAGGTGGCGATAGCCATTCTAACGGAGCAAGGGAGCGAGCTCGGCAATGCCGCCGCCGCTTTGATCCAACGGTTAGGCATGGAAGAGGAACGCTTTGACGTCGTTTTGGGCGGAAGCGTCCTCGCGAAAAGCGAACCGGGCATTATGCAGGCCGCACTGGAAAAAAGGGTCCTTCAAACCGCTCCTCATGCCAGGGTAACCCGGATTACGATGGAGCCGGTTGCGGGAGCGGTGCTGAGCGCGATGGATCAGGCCGGCCTTGAAAGCGGACCGGAAACCGCCGACAACCTGCGGAAAGTTTCATTCGATGATTTAAAGGGGGATGACAAATAATGGAGCAAGGTCGCGGAATCAAGATTGCGGTCATCGGCGGGGGATCGTCGTATACGCCGGAGCTGGTGGAAGGGTTGATTCAAGGATATCGGGAGATGCCGGTGTCCGAGCTTTGGCTGGTCGACATTGAAGAAGGCAAGCATAAGCTGGAAATCGTGGGCAACCTGGCAAAACGGATGGTGAAAAAATCCGGTCTGCCCATCCAGGTTCATCTGACGCTGGACCGGCGCGCGGCGATTCAGGGGGCGGATTTTGTGACCACGCAAATGCGCGTGGGGCTTTTGGCGGCACGGAAGCTGGATGAGCATATTCCGCTGCGCCATGGCGTGATCGGGCAGGAAACGACCGGCCCCGGAGGCATGTTTAAAGCGCTCCGGACGATCCCGGTCATTTTGGAGATTTGCCGGGATATCGAGGAGCTGGCGCCGGACGCCTGGATGCTCAATTTTACCAACCCGGCCGGAATGGTTACGGAGGCGGTCATGAAGTATACCCGCGTCAAAACCGTCGGGCTCTGCAACTCGCCGATCAACTTCAAGAAATTTCTGGCGGAAGCCTACCGGGTTCCCGAGGATAAGGTGCTACCCGAATTCGTAGGCATCAACCATCTTCACTGGGTAACGTCCGCGCTTGTGGACGGCAAGGAGAAGATGCCCGAACTGCTGCGGGGAAGTGACGGATATACGGCGAAAAACGTACCGACGCTCGGTTGGGACCCGGAATTTTTGCAGTCGCTGGAATCCATTCCGACTTATTATTTGAAGTATTACTACATGACCCGGGAGATGCTGGAGGAGGAGCAGGCATCGCTTGCGAAAGACGGAACGCGGGCCGATGTCGTCAGCCGGGTGGAAAAAGAACTGTTCGAGCTCTATGCCGACAAATCCCTCGAGGAGAAACCGAAGCAGTTGGAGCAGCGTGGCGGTGCGTTTTACTCCGAGGCGGCAGTGCATCTCATGCAGTCGCTTTATCTCGGCCGCAATGACATCCAGACGCTGAACGTAAAAAACGGAGGAATCTATAGTTTTCTCCCCGAAGATGCCAGCATTGAAATCAATTGCGTCGTCAGTTCGGCCGGCCCGATCCCGCTCGCCCCTAAACATGTCCCCCGGCATATCCAGGGCTTGCTGCATGCGGTGAAAACCTACGAAAGCCTGGCCATCGACGCGGCGGTAAGCGGCGATCGGGGGCTTGCGCTTCAGGCGCTCGTTCATCATCCGCTCGTACCTACAGTATCGGTAGCCAAAGCGTTGCTGGAGGAGATGCTGGAGGCTCACCGCCCGTATTTGCCGCAATTTTTCGCATAAGCAATGATGAATAGCAATAGCCCTGGCCTTAAGGCCGGGGTTTTTTAAGTGTGTTTTTTTTCAGGCTTGAATCTGTATGAAATTTCGAACACAAATTTGCTTTTGACCGTGATTTGGTCGAATCTGTATGAATTTTCAACCACAAATCTAACTTTTGAGCGAATTATGAGTAATTCTGTATGAAATTTCGTCTTGAATTAGGGATTTTGCTGGCATTGAAGACCTATAAGGTCGATTTTTCATACACATTTAACCTACCTCCCCCTAACTACCTACCTATCCATGCGCTTAATCCCTCTATTCCTCGCTCGGCTTCACATATACAGCCGAATCCGCGAACCAGAGGTAGAGGAGGATTCCGGCACGGTCCTGGTTGGCGTTTTAAGCCGAATGCTGAAGCATCAACTGCGATACATGAGGGCTTATTTTCCGCGCGCGACTGTCTTTATTGGAAAATATCCAATCATGTCCTCCCGAATCGGCCGATATCAAGCTCTTCATCGGAAAATATCCAATCAAATCGGGAATATTGACGTTCAAAGTCGCCCAAACAGCCCATCTCGTTGGATAAAATCCAATCTAGCCCGCCTCGCTGCCCTGATCAGCTCCGACAAATATTTTTTTATAATCAAATGAATATTTTTTTATAACATGTTAGCATTCGTGGTGTATTCCAAATTCCCCCGGAAAGGAAGTAAAAGTATGGATATCACACTCGAAACTCTGCCCAAAGTCCGCATTGCTTACGTGCGCCAAGTCGGCCCTTATGGCCCGGGCAACATTCAGGCCATGGAGGCGCTGAAAAAATGGGCCGGCGAGCGGCAATTGTTGAACAAAGCGGCAACTCTGTTCGGAATCGCGCAGGATCATCCCCGCATGACGCCACCCGAAAACTGCCGATACGATGCCTGCATCGTCATTTCATCGGATTACCGTTTGGATGAATCCGTTAGCGAAGGGGAGCTTTCGGGCGGAACGTATGCCGTTTTTAAGGTCAAACATACCGCGGAAGATATCCAAAAAGCGTGGTCTCTCATTTTCCCTGCTTTGCATAACGCAGGATATCAAATGGCGGATAAACCGATTTTAGAAAGATACACCGGCGAGCTGTTATCCGAGGATTACTGCGAAATATGCGTGCCTATTTGGAACTAGTTTCATTTTTGAATTCCGAGATTCAAAAATACATTTTGTCCAAGCGTTATGATATAGTCGAAAGTAGAGTTAAAGACGAAGGAGAGATAGAGGTATGATCAAGCATATCGTGTTCTTCAAATTGAAAGATACGTCCCCTGAAAACTTGGAAAAAACCGCCGGCGTGCTGCGGGGCCTGAAGGGAAAAGTGGAGCAGCTGCGCGAGCTGGAGGTCGGCATCGATGTGATCAGATCGGCTCGTTCCTATGATATCGCCCTGGTAGCCACCTTCGAATCCCTGGCGGATCTGGATGCTTATCAAGTGCACCCCGAGCATCAAAAAGTCATCGAGTACATGAATCAGGTACGGGAAAGCTCGGTCGCGGTCGATTTTGAATTTTAAGATTTGAAAATAGCAACGCCCTGTTCGCGCTTCGATTCGCCAAAGAACAGGACATTACTTTGTGGAAAATGAGGGATGGTCATGTACTATGTGAACCGGGAGCAGATTGAGCGCAGATTGAACATGGTTCCGGAATTGATACAAGTACTTGAGGCAACGGGTGCGGGTTCAGACGATGAAACGACGCTCCTGGCAAGGTATGCCGAGGAACGGGCGCTGCATTTGGCGATCGAGATCGTCACGGATGTGGGCAGCTTTCTGATCGACGGCTTTATTATGCGGGATGCGAGCAGTTATGAAGATATCGTTGATATCATGTATGACGAGAAGGTCGTCGACAAGGCGTTATTCGGCGTGCTTACCGAGCTTGTCCGGCTTCGCAAGCCGCTCGTGCAGGAATATTTCGATTGGGATCGCAACGGGGCGCATGCTTTGGCGGGGAAACTTCCGCAGGTTCTGAACGAATTTTCCGGAAACGTGAGGGCTTATTTGGACAAGGAAGGCATTCCTTCCTGACGAGGGCAAGGGACATCAGCCTATTTTTTTCACGCCCATGTGTGACGGGACAATCTGCTCGTGACTATAATACAGTATCGAAAATGGGCATTCGCCTGAAAAGGAGAGATGAATCGTGGGCAAAGTATCGAAAGGTTGGATTTGGGGAGCGGCGATCGGAACGGTTGCTGGGGCGGTAACGGCATTGCTGTTTGCTCCGAAACCGGGACGCGAGCTTCGTAAGGACATCGCGGAGGGTGCGCGTCAAGTCGGCGAGAAAACGCAGGAAATTGCTGAAAAAGTGAGCGAGCAAGCCGTGCAGTTAACCTCGAAAGTCAAGGAAACGGCAGGCGGCATTGCCGACGAGTACAAAGCCTGGCGCGCGTCCGGCAAGAATACGGAAGAAGAAGAAGGCGACGACACGGCAATCGTTTCTTCGTTTGAGGAAGAGGAAGAAGAAGTGAAGGAAATCGCCGCGGCCGCCGAAGAAGAAACCAAATAAACATACGGCATGATCCTGCGAGGAGACCCGAAAAGGGTCTTTTTGCTGTTGTACCGGTATCCGAATTGGGTTAAGATTTAGGTACGCTTTTCGCGGTGAAAACATAAAGTGGATAAAGAAAACGGCATTTTAAATTCAAGCAAAAGGAAGCGGTATGTTCGTGCAGCAAGCTATTGCCATACTAGACTCGGGCGTAGGAGGTCTCACTGTCGCAAAGGAAGTCATGAGACAGCTTCCGAGAGAGAAAATTATGTATTTCGGAGATACCGCCCGCACACCTTATGGGCCTCGTTCGGCCGAAGAGGTGCGCCTGTTTACCGAGCAGATTGTAGATTTTTTGATTCAATTCAACCCCAAAATGATCGTCATCGCATGCAATACCGCAACGGCGGCAGCTTTGGATTATATCAAGGAAAAGGTGGCCGTTCCCGTCATCGGCGTGATTCATCCGGGTTCGCGCGCCGCCATCAGCGCCACGAAAACCGGAAAAGTCGGCGTGATCGGAACGATCGGAACGATCGGAAGCGGGGCATATACCGACGCGCTGAAAGAGCTGAATCCGGCGATCGAAATATACAGCAAAGCATGTCCTACCCTTGTTCCGCTTGTGGAGCAGGGACGTTACGAAACGCCGGAAGCGTTAGGAGTCGTTGAAGATGAGCTCCAGGAAATGAAACAGCATCCCATCGACTGCATGATTCTCGGATGTACGCATTATCCCTTCCTCAAAAAAACGATGAGACAGGTGATGGGGCCATCGGTGAAGCTCATCAGCTCCGCGGATGAGACCGCCCGCGAAATCAGCACGGTCCTGCATCAAAAAGGGAAGCTCGCACGGGGCAGCGAAATACCGGTTCATCAATTTTTTTGCAGCGGGGACCCGGAAATGTTCCGCAAAATCGCCCTGCAATGGCTGGGAAAACAAATCGAACTGACGCCGATCGTTTGGCAGGTATCCGATCCTTGTTAACCGCGAAAAAACCTTTGGACGGGAGCGATTCCGCCAAAGGTTTTTTTGCGACCGGTACGCGCCGGTTACCCTGCCAGGTGATTCGGGCACATGACCCGAAGGGAACCCGGATCCGCGGAAGCGATAACCGGCGTTGAGGCGACATGCTCTCCATCTCCGAGGGCCATGCGCGGCAGGCTGCTTTGAACGGTCACATTTCGCCCGCGAAGCATCGTCACGAACGGCAGGCGGGTATGGCGGCCGAACAGCAGCGTCGGGAATAAGAGCAGCAGCTTAAGGCGTGAGCAGCTATGAACGACGCAGATGTCCAATTGGCCGTCATCGGTTTTGGCGTCAGGGCAGATTTTTAAGCCTCCCCCATAGCTGGTTACATTATTTATCGCCGCGAGCCAGGCCGATTCGAACCGGTGCTCGGTTCCGTCGATGGCTACGGTTAATGGGGCGGGGCGGAAGGTAAAGAGCGTGTGAAAAACGCCGATAATGTAAGCGATCCGACCCAGACCTAGCCGGTTGCATATTTTTTTGTAGCGGCTGTGGTTGACGTTATGGGCAACCTCCGCGTCAAATCCGACGGCGAGCGCGGTAAGCGTGTTGTCGCCCTCCGTCGCAATAAGATCCGCTTCGCGCGGCGTGCCTTCAAGCAAAACGTTTATCGCGTCCTCCGTTTTTTTCGGAATCCGGAAACCGCGGGCGGTGTCATTTCCGGAGCCGGCGGGAAATACGGCCAGCGGAATGCCGGAGCCGCGCATCGCGGGAAGCAGGCTATGGATGGTCCCGTCACCGCCGACGACGCCGACGGCGTCCCAGGCGTTCGGCGAGGCCAGCCGCTCCAGTAAAAATGTATGCGCTTCCCCGGCGCTGCGGGTAAATATATATTCATATAGGGTTCCGCGCCGGTCCAAGGTTTCGGCGATCTTTTCCCAAACTCGATGCCCTTCGCCATTCCCCGAGTTTTTATTTACAATAAATAAGTACAAAGTCATACCCCCATCAAGTCGGCAAGCATATCATGCAACTCAAGTGTAACAAAAGACCGATAAATTGGAATGATTTTTTGAAAAAAAGAATGACAAAAGGAGCATGCCCATGCAGATCATCGCCATGATTACGATGCTGATCGACCATATCGGACTGCTGTTTTTTCCGGGAGACTTAATGTGGCGGATTGTCGGCAGAATCGCTTTTCCCATTTATGCATACGCGCTTGTCCAGGGTTACGCGCACACCTCCGACTTTCGGAAATATGCCCTCCGTCTGCTGCTGATTGCGGTGATTTCCCAAATCCCTTATCAATTGGTGCTGAACCGCGACGGTTTAAACGTGGTGGCGACCTTGCTGGCGGCGCTGCTTGTGCTCAGGGTGCTGGATCATATCAAGCCCGGGCCGCTTTCGGTGTTGGTGATCGCCGGTGTGGCCGTGGTGATGGAAGTGCTGCCGTTCGATTACGGGGCATATGGACTGCTTCTGGTGCTTATATTCAATTATGCGCGTTCAACGAGCCTGCTGATGATGCATTTGTTGCTCAATCTCATCTATATGTTTTCTTACGGATGGATCGTTCAGATGGTCAGTCTGGTTCCGACGCTGGTCATCGTTTTGGGACCGAAGGTTTGGAAGCGCCTGGAATCCAGCAGGGTGCCTGCTTGGATATGGCGGTCTTTTTATCCGGCACATCTGATCGTTTTAGCTGTGGTAGTGTACGCCATGCATCTCGGAACGGGGGGATCCTGACGCGTAACGGAACAAGAGGGGGCGGGAAAACTGGTATTGGATCAAGATCAATCCGGGCGGCGGATATCCGGTTTGGAGCACGGCGGATACAGGTTTGCGGATTTTGAAAAGCAAATGGGCGAGCTGTTGCAAAAATACAATGTCCTGTCTGCCCGGGTTATCGGGACGAGCGTGCTTGGCAAACCGCTGCATGCGCTGGTCTTGGGAGATGGGGCGGAGACGGTTCACATCAATGCGGCGGTGCACGCGAATGAGTGGATCACGGCGCCGCTGCTGCTGCGCTTTGTGGAGGAACTGGCCGAGGTTTACGCCGCGGGGGAAGCCTGCGGCCTGGAAGCGGTCACGCTATGGGCCGTGCCGCTCGTCAACCCGGACGGCGCCGACCTGGTGCAGGACGGCATCCCGCCCGGCTTCGCCCGGGCGGAGGAGCTCGCCGCGTGGAACGGCGGCGAGCATCGGGATTTTCGCCGCTGGAAGGCCAATATCCGCGGCGTTGATTTGAACGACCAGTTCCCGGCCGGCTGGGAACTGGAGCGGGAGCGCCGGGGCGTGAGCGGCCCGGCGCCGCAGGACTACGGCGGCCCCCATCCGCTCTGCGAGCCGGAGGCGGCCGCCCTGGCCCGGCTGACCCGGGAGGCCGGGTTCAGCCGGGTGCTCTCCTTGCACACGCAGGGCAAGGAGATTTACTGGAACTACCGCGGGCGGGAGCCGCGGGAGGCCGAAACGCTGGCCGCACGGCTGGCGGCGGCCGGCGGCGGGTACCGGGCCGTCAAGCTTGAGGGGAGCGATGCAGGCTACAAGGACTGGTTCATCGACGAATTTGGCCGGCCCGGCTTTACCGTAGAAGCGGGGGAAGGCGTAAACCCGCTGCCGCCGGAGCAGTTCGAGGAAATATACAAAGAACTGAAGCCGATTTTGGCGGATTTTATTCGCGTTTGAAGGCAGCTCCTCATATCGTTTTTACCTCATGCGACACCCGGGCGATCGGATACCTGATCGTCCGGGTTTTTCCCTGTATCAGTAGGATGAAGGCACTTCCCAGAACGTGATTGTGTTTTCCGGGCTTTCGGTTGTTGCCATTCCTCTCCCAGTATTGTTTGCTTGGGTGTTTACGGGGTATGTTATGATGTATAGGGGGGATGTCAGATGAAATGGTCGAAAATCTGGTCGCTACGTCATTGGGGGCATGTTTTTCGCCGTATTCCCGTCCTGCTCCGGTCTCCCCGGGTTCCTTTGGCGGATAAATTGTTGCTTTTGGTGCCCGCGCTCGTGTACTGGGTGATGCCCGATGTGCTTCCGTTCATCCCGATTGATGATATCGCGGTCACGATGGCTCTGATGAACTGGTTCGTGTCCCGGGCGGAAAAGAAAGAGCAGGCGGGCTACAAGCGGATCGAAGTGAACCGCGATGACCGGTGAGAAATCCGGGAATTTCGCAGGCAGTCTTGCAAGAGCGGCGATGATTCTTTACAATAGGAATGTTGAAGTTTTAGGAATTGTTGAATGTCATGTCGATAGGAGAGGTTAGGATGAGCGTTAAAATTACCCGCAATGCGGCAAAAGTGATAAAGAAAGAGTTGGACAAGGAAGAAAACAAAGGTCTGGTACTGAAAGTATTCGTCACGCATGCCCATGGTGACCATGCTCATTACGGCCTTGATCTGGTCAAGCCGCAAGAGAAGGACAATGTCGTTTCTACCGATAAAGAAATCGATGTCATCGTCGACACGAACGAACCGTTCCTGAATGGCGTGAAAATCGATTACCTGTATTTTCCGCAGGAGGGTTTCGTTATTACAAATCCATCGATGGGAAATCACGGGGATCACTAAGTTCAAAGAAGGGATTAGCATGGCTAACGATATACGCATCTGCGATAAATGCAATCATATCCGTATGAAGACGTTCGTGCCGAAGCTGCAAAAGCTGGCACCGGACGCTGAGATCAAAGTCGGCTGCAAATCGTATTGCGGACCCTGCGGCAAAAGACCGTTCGTATACATTAACGGCCGCTATGTCAGCGGTCCGACCGAGGAAGAAGTGCTCACGAAGGCCGCGCCGTTTGTGAAGAAACCGAAATAGGAACGGGCAGCATCGCCCGCGTTCCTTGCCGCCATCGGTAACGGAACAATAAAACCGCAGGAGTATTTGGCTCCTGCGGTTTTTTGCTGTGCGTACGTAGAGGATAGCCAAGAAGATGTCGGCTAGGTTGTGCGAATCATATCTTTCAGCCGGTATACGCTATAAATGAGTCCAATGGCCGCCAATTGCGCCAACAGCCCGCTTCCTCCGTAGCTGAGTAAGGGAAAAGACACCGCGGAGATCGGCAGAATACCCAGCGACATACCGATGCTCCAAGCGAATTGAACGGCGAGTAAAGCTCCGAGACCGGATATGAGCATTTTTCCGTAAGCATCTCTGACGGACATGGCCGCCTTGACCAGTTGGAAAAGAAACAGCAGGATGCTGATCAAAACGATGATGCCGAATACCCAACCCAGACTGTAAATCAGATAAGTGAATACGCTGTCCGAATGAATGAAGGGCAGTTCTTGCAGGGATGAGCCAAAGCCGTGTCCACGCCATCCGGCCGAGCGAACAGCTTCTTCAATTCGGAGATATATGTAACCCGAACCCTCCGCATCCTCTTGGGGCCGTAAAAAAGCGATCAATCGGTTCTGGCCGAGCCCGCTGATCAGTACCGGCAATACAAAGATCGATGCGACCATAGAAAGGTAAGCGGAAACCCAGCGCCAGCCGTATCGGGAAAAGCACAGCATCAAAGCGAAGGTGACGGAATAAAGCACCAGGCTCGGGAACGACGGAATCGCCGCAAATAGCAGTAACGGGACAATTCCAAGTACAATGAGCTGCCATAATGCGGTCCGGCGGCTCGCGTACCCCCGGGACAGAAAACCCGCCGCAGCGACGATAAACAAATAAGGACAGATCGCGGTGGGGCTCAGCCAGCCGATGATAAAAACGCGCGCGCCGTTAACCTGCGGGCCTACATGGTTGGCGATCAATATAAGAACAACCGTTAGCCCGTAAAGAATCCACGAATAATTGTTCAGATTCTGGTAGTGAATACGGCTAAGAACGAACAAAATCGCAAGTCCGATCCCCATAAAGACCGCTTGTTTGCCGAAAAAATTAGTATCGTACGAAAGACCTTCTCCGGCTTGATAACTGAGCTGTACGGCATACATGGCCAGCAAAGCGATCGTCAACAAAAGAGCCAGGGAGAACAGCATCATCCACGGTACCCTCGGCCGATGCACCCGGTTCAATCCATTTGCAACCGAATCTGTGTCGCCCATTTGGGTAATGGCCTGCCGCGCGGCAGCCTCGTCATCCAAACCCTCGACCCGCTTGGCTTCCCACAGCTCGTACAAGTGGGCGGAAATTTCCTCACTTATTTCTTGGCGCAGTTCACGCGCTTTGACTTGCTTGCAAACCTGGCTGACATATTCCTGTAAGAGCGGATGCAAATTTTTCATGCAGGTCCCTCCCCGAGTACCCGGTCCACGGCCCCTCGGAACAGATGCCATTCACGCTTCTTCTCCTGAAGCTGGCGTCTGCCGCTATCCGTGATCCGGTAATATTTGCGTTTTCGCCCCTTGGCTTCCTCCCAATAGGACTCCAGCCAGCGTTCCGTTTCCATGCCATGAAGAATCGGGTACAGCGTGCCTTCTTTTAAAGCAAATGTGCCATCCGACATCTGTTCAAGCTCTTTGATCAACTGGTAACCGTATAAATCCCGGTTGTCCAGCAGTGTCAGAATCAGCATGCCCGTGCTGCCTTTGAGCAGTTCTTTATTAACTTTCAAATAGACACCACCTTCCATATTCATAAAATCATTATACATAGATTTAGTATGCATAGCAATCCTAGGTATTAGAGCGGGATGACGGCGGTAATTCTATGAGAATAAGGGTATTTTTAGTCCTTATTTTGCTTTTTTCATGGTGGGAATAAAGAATAGAGGATAAAAAGGTTCTTATTTGCCTCCAATTCCTCTGGAACTCACCATTTCGGCCGTTTTGATCCAAAATAAGAACCAAAATATCCCTTATTATACGGAATTTCGTTTCAACGCCCTAAATAAGAACCTAAATGTCTCTTATTTTTTGTCAATGGCTACAAACAAAAAGCTGTCCTGGCTTGAACGGTGCAACGTTCAAGCCAGGACAGCTTTTTTTGAAGGGTGTTCCTTACGACTCCGCCCGATACAGCTCCCTGCTTTTGAATCCCGCGCCAAGGATCATTTTCATTTCCTCCCGGCGCTTGGCTCTCGTGCTTTCCTGTTTGGCGCTGTATACGTATCTGGCCCAATCTTTCCGGTAACCCGGCGTCATGGAGCGGTAGAAAGCGAGCTGGTCCGGGGAATCCTGCAAATCCTTTTCCACTTGCGGGATCATCGCTTCGTAATCATCGACCCGCTGGCTGGGCTTCGAGGAACGCGGAGCTTTGTCCCGGTTTTTGGCATCCTCTTTGAGGCCGACGACGGTGAAGACGTCATCCATGCCCACCATTCGGGCAAACTTGATGCCGCTGGTTCCCACATATCCTTCTTCGTCCGCGCCGAGGCCGCTCAGCAGCTCATCGCGGTGAATGAAGGTAGCATATTTTTTATTCCCTTTTTTCGGATAAGCCAAATACAGATAACCATCCCGTTCAAGACGGTCTTCTTCGATGACCCGGTTGACGAGTGCCTTCAATGCCTCCAAGTCCAGAACGAAGCCGAAAATGAGATCGTACTTGCTATCGATCAGTTCCTTGTCAAAGGTCAATTCATTCAAGTATTCGCTATCCGAAGGCAGGTTTAACACTGCGGCTTTTTTGTATTTTTGCAGATTCAGCTTTTCTACGATGGTTTTTGCCATGTTGTCACAGTCCTTTGCCACCTACGGGGCGGATTTGATAAGATTCGACGCCAGCGATCAGCGGCATGGCCTGCTGAATCGCGGCTTTGCTCGATTCCTGGTCGAGCGAAGCCTGATGCGCCTCATTGTTGCTCCAGATTTCGTTGACCCAGATTGCGTCCGGTTCGCTTTCCGAAACGTTAACGATATATTTTTCGCAGTCCGCGATACCTTCCATCGCGGCTGCCGCGCTCAGCAAAATTTGCAGCAAAGCATCCCGCTGCCCGGTTTTTGCCGTAAACTTCACGTTCATTCCGAATTTGCCCATTTAAAATCGCCCCCAAGGGAAGTATAGGATCGAAAACCGCAATTCGTGGAATACCAGGCTTTTCTAGTCCAGTATAACGAAAGGCCGGCCGTTTGTTCAAATGAATTTAGGGTTGAACCGGGTCCGCGCCGTCCCTCAACTCCGGGATCCGATCCCCAGCGATCAGGTCGTCGGAGAGTTTGAGCCGTTTTTGCGCTTCCTCATGGGGTATCCGGCATGCTTCGATATCCGTTTTTTCCCGGGTTGAAAGATCGTAGCACGCACCGTTGTCAAACAAATTGTCCGCGGAAGGGATGTAATACAGCTTTCCGTCCGTAAACGCGCCGGACCGCAAAACGACGAATTTGTCTCCGGAGGCGAACAAGTTGTTGCCCATCATGTAGTAGCTTTCCGTCGGAATGCCCAGCAAATGCAATAGTGACGGAGCCATATCAAGCTGTCCGGCAGGCTGATCGTAAACCCCCGAGGCTTTGCCGTCCGGCAAATGGATCAGCAGCGGCACCTGGTTCATGATTTGGTGCATGTCGAGGTCGGTCAGCGGCTTGCCGAGAAATTTCTCGTAGTCCTCTTTTTCCGGGAGCGAGTTGTCATGGTCTCCATATACATAAAGGATGGTGTTATCCCACAAACCGTCCCGTTTCATGCCTTCCATCAATTCGCCCAGCGCGGCGTCCGCATAATGAATCGATTCCAAATAATTGCCGAAGATCGTATCCTTGAATTCCCCCGTGTCCAATTCGCGGACGGAAGCGGGAAGCGAGTATGGATGATGGCTGGACAACGTGATCAGAAAAGAATAAAACGGCTGCGTTTCCTTCGGCATCAGCTCGAGCGACTGGCGGAAAAACGACTTGTCTCCCAGCGACCAGCCGATCGATTCATCCATCTTGTAATCTTTTTTACTGTAAAAATGATCGTATCCCATCGCCTTGTACATATTCGTCCGGTTCCAGAAGCTCCCCTCGTAAGCGTGGAAGGCGCCGGTTTCATAGCCGTTTTCGCCTAAAATTTGCGGCAGGGAATCAAACGTGTGGTCCGGATAACGGACGAACACGGAGCCCGTAGGAAGCGGATGCAGGGAGCTTTGGGAAGAAAAATCCGCGTCCGACGTACGGCCTTGGCCGGTTTGATGATAATAGTCCGAATAATAGAGACTTTCCTTCATCAGCTTGTTGAAGTTCGGAGTAATTTCGCGGCCGCCGATTTCCTTGCCGATCATGAAGTTCATGAACGCTTCCACTTGAACGACGAGAACATTGTTCCCTTTGTAGGCCCCGAACGCTATGTTACTGCCCTGGTTGCGGCGCTGCGCGGCTTGGTTGAACCAAGTCGTCATTTCTTCCTTTTCCTGTGCGGTCAACTCGGACTTACCGCCCAGATGTTCTTTGGCGTAGCGGTAAGCGTCGTAATAATGGAAACCGAGCAGCCCCGTAACATTGTACAGCGAGATGTTCCACCAACCGCCTTCGAACAGGCCGACCGCCCAAGTTTTGGCATAGAAGCGGATCGGTCCCATCGTGAGGACAAAGCCGAGCGCAAAGACCGCAAGACCCGCAGTAAATCTTGAAAGCAGCCTGCGTGAGCGTCCGATGCCGGTAAAACCGGTAAAGCCGGATTTCGAAGCATGCTTGCCCTTTCGGCGAAAGATTCCCGTTCCAATTATCAACGCCAGCCAAAGGATCCAATCCCCGATGAGCCGGAGATCGGCCGGCCGAATGAGCGAGAGGATGCTGTCCTGAAGCTCCCCG
The DNA here is from genome assembly GCF_051307165.1 of Paenibacillus salivarius. NCBI lineage: Bacteria > Bacillati > Bacillota > Bacilli > Caryophanales > Paenibacillaceae > Paenibacillus > Paenibacillus salivarius. The sequence continues at coordinate 3,831,073 of NZ_CP195592.1, read as the reverse complement.
ACTTGCCCGGCTTGCAAAAGCACAGGCACGGTGAGAAAGTCGCCGAAATAGCGGTAATATACAAGGTCCGCGAAGATGAGTCCGGTCAGCAGCACGTTCAAAATGGCGATCGCGAGTCCCCGGCCCCTGCGGGGCAGCCAAAGCGTCCAGAACGAGACCAGCATGATGGAGCCGATCGCGATCAGATCATCCAGCAGGTTCATATCGATGTATCTGGCATGCAGATTGTCGTGGAGAATGCGCAGTTTGATAAACATAAACAACACGAATACAACGTATCCGAAATTGCGGAAGACGAGCAGCCTCTTAATCCATCGATTGGGCCCGCCTTGCGATAATGAAGTCATGAAGCAGGCGACCTCCTTTCCTTCCATAAACGATCAAAACCCTCCACCCGGGCATTAATGCCGCGGGGGAAGGGGTCCGAGAAATTGCAAGTATTGGCACTCGATCCGGCCGTTGAACAGCTTGCGGCGCTTGTCCGCTTTACGTTGAAAGTCATGTTCGAATTGCTTCGTCGGCGTCAGCGCGAAAAACGACCATGTCGGGAGCTCGGCGGTAACCCGGCCGAGCTGGGTAATGAGGCGGCGCACCTCTTTTTCCTCGCCGATCCGTTCGCCGTACGGCGGGTTGGTGATCATGCAGCCGTAATCGCCTTCCGGCCGGATCTTGACGGCCGGAAGCTCCCGGAAGGCGATCTCCTTGGCCAGGCCGGCGCTTTTCGCCGCCGCCTGGGCGATTTCGATCGCCTTCGGATCGATGTCGCTACCGGCGATATTCAGCGGAATATCGTCCTTCACGGCATCGATCGCTTCATCGCGGGCCTGCTGCCAGAGCGCTTCCGGCAGCACGGGCCAGGCTTCCGAGTTGAACGTGCGCCGCAGTCCCGGAGCGATGTTCCACGCGATCATCGCGGCCTCGATCGGCAGCGTTCCCGAACCGCAGCACGGGTCGTAGAACGGCCGCGACGGGTTCTGGTTCCAGCGGCTGAGCAAAATCATCGCCGCGGCCAGCGTTTCCTTCAGCGGCGCCTCGGTCGCCACCTTGCGGTAGCCGCGTTTGTGCAGCGCGGGTCCGGTCGTATCGAGCGTCAGCAGCGCTTTGTCGTTGAGCAGGTTGACTTCGATCACGTAGCGCGGTCCGTTTTCGTCGAACCATTCCTTGCGATACGATTCCTTCAGCTTCTCGACGACCGCCTTTTTGACGATCCCCTGGCAAGCAGGCACGCTGCTGAGCTGGGATTTGTGGGACCGGCCTTCGACGGGAAATTCGCCGTGGACGGGAATCCAGTCCTGCCAAGGCAGCGCTTTGGTGCCTTCGAACAATTCATCGAACGTGAGGGCTTTGAACTCGCCCATTTTAATAAGAATCCGGTCGGATGTGCGCAGCCACAAATTGCAGCGGCAAATATCGATAAAGTCTCCTTTGAAGGTAACCCGGCCGTTCTCGACCACGGTGTCCTCATATCCGAGATCTTTAAGCTCCCGGGCGACGACGGCTTCAAGCCCCATCGGCGCGGTAGCGATCAATTCCAATTGTCTTTTGTCGGGCATACGATTTGATCAACTCCGTGAAATACTTGTGGTTGCGTTGCAAAAACCATACAATTCAGTATAGGACAATGTCAATTAAGATACAAACAACTTTTGAATTCGCATGACGAGAAAAAAGGAGCGTGAAGGGATCGTGCTGACTCCCGAACAATATAGTGAGGATTTATACATAGAAGATGAAGTGCTTCAAAGCGTGACCGCTTCGATCACGGGGAGCGGGATCAGGGACGTCTCGATCGCTCCGGGTTACGGCCGGCTGCTGACGATGCTGGCGGCCGTTTCGGGCGCAGCCTCGATCCTCGAAATCGGTGCCTTGGGGGGATATAGCGGCATTTGCCTTGCCCGGGGGCTGAAGCCCGGCGGGCGGCTGTTGTCGCTGGAGCTCAAAGAAGAGAACGCCGACTTGGCCCGGAGGAACGTGGAACGGGCGGGTTTCGGCGGGGTTGCCGATTACATGATCGGCCCTGCCTTGGATAGCTTGACGGAGCTGGAAAGCCGAGGCGAGCGCTTTGATTTCTTCCTGATCGATGCCGATAAGGAAAACTATCCCGTTTACCTGGAGTACGCTATCAGGCTGGCCCATCCCCGCGCCATTATTGCGGGAGACAACACATTACTGCGTGGCCGGACCCTGAACCCGGACAAGAACGGCCCGTCGGTTCTCGCCATGCGCAAGTTCAACGAGATGATCGCCACCGACGACCGGTTGATCAGTACGATGCTGCCGGCTTATGACGGCCTGGCGTTGGCGATGGTGAAGTAACGGGAATATCTCCCGCTATTTTTCTGAAAAGCAAGACCGTAGTAAAACGAACGGGAAAACCTCCTGCTAATTTTGGCGATAGAACCTCCTTGGAGGCAATGTCGGCGAAATAACGGGAGGTTTTCCTATTATTTCGTAAAAATATGGCTGATCAATAAAATTAACGGGAGTTTTTCCTGCTGATCAATCATTTGCGAATCGCCTTCCCAATGAAAGGGTAAAGTAACTACAAACCATCTCCAATACTTTTTCAAAGGGAAGTGAAAATGTTGAGCAAAAGATTGGAAGGCAAGGTTATCGTCATTACCGGGGCAGCGATGGGACTGGGTCAGGCTACCGCGATGGAAGCCGCCAAGGAAGGCGCGAAACTGGTTTTGGTCGATTTGAAGGAAGATGCCTTGCAGCAAGCCAAACAGGAGCTATCGGCCAAATATCCGGGGACGGACGTTCTCACCGTAACCGCAGACGTTTCGGATGAAGCTGCGGTAAAACGTTACGTCGACGAAACCGTAAAAACGTTCGGCCGGATCGACGGGTTCTACAACAACGCCGGGATCGAAGGCAAACAAGCGCTTATTCCCGATTATGACGTGGACATGTTTAAAAAGGTCATCGATATTAACCTTCTGGGGGTATATTACGGATTACGTTACGTGATTCCGGTCATGCAAAAAAACAACTACGGCAGAATCGTCAACACCGCTTCGGTGGGCGGCATCCGGGGGGTTCTGAACCAGGTTCCTTACGTGGCCAGCAAGCACGCCGTTTCCGGGATGACGAAGAACGCCGCGCTGGAGTTTGCGCGGAACGGCATCGTTACGAATGCGATCGCACCGGGCGCGATTTTGACGCCGATGGTTGCAGGGTCCTTCAAACAGGTGAATCCCGAGGATCCGAAAAAGGCGGAGGCGGAATTCGCGCAAGGCAATCCGACCAAAAGATTGGGACAGCCCGAAGAAGTCGCCAGAGTGGTCGTGTTTCTCCTCAGCGAAGATTGCAGCTATGTGAACGGCCAAACGATCGCCATCGACGGCGGCCAATCGAATGCGTACGGTTTCGTATAATAAAAAGAAACCCTCGACCTTCCCGGGTCGAGGGTTTTGACTTTTTACGAGGCGGTCTTCGGTTTCGCATACAGCTTCCATCTGACCCAGCCGGTGTTGAACAGGAGCAGGACGCCGGAGACGACGAAAATCCCTTCGATGCCGAAGAACCCGGACATGAAGCCGCCGATCAGGGAGCCGAGCATATTGCCGAGCGCCAGCGTGCTGCTGTTGAAGCCGAAAGCCCGGCTTTCCATCCCGTCGGGCGTGTAAAAGCGAATGAGCGCATTCACGCTCGGGAGCAGCCCTCCCATGAAGATTCCCATCAAAAAGCGGATTACAATGAGCTGCCATACGCTGTGGACGAATGCCTGGGGGATCAGCGTGGCCGCCGCCCCGACCAGGGAAAAGGTCAGTATCCGGTGAGCGCCGAGCTTGTCGCTGACCCGCCCGAGCACGGGGGAGGTTACCATATTGGAAATCCCGGTAACGGCCGTGACAAGCCCGGCCCAGAAGGTCACATCCTCCGGTCCCCCGTGCAGTTTCTCGACATACAGCGGGAGCAGGGACATCGGGCTAAGCATGGCAAACTGCAGCAAAAACGTCACGGCAAAAAGCGCGGTAAGCTGCGGGGTTTTGTTCAGCTCGACAAAGCCCTGCATGACGGAAATTTGCGGCGTGTGCGATGCCTCTTCGCGATCGAATTTTTCCCGGACGAAAAGCATCGCGAGCACGGAAGCCAGAAACAGCAAGGCTCCGGTAATATAAAAGATCGGGCGGAAACCGAAGTATTCCGCCATCAGGCCGCCGATGAGCGGGCCCAGAATCGTACCGGCCACATTGCCGGACTGGATCGTGCCCATCGCGAATCCCATCCGTTCCTTGGGGGCGGTGCCGGAAACGAGCGCCACGGCGGCCGGGTTGAAGCCGGAAATCGTGCCGTTCAGCAGCCGGAGCGCCAGCAAATGCCACGGCTGCGTGGCAAAACCCATCAACGTGATGACGATGGCCATGCCGAACCCGGACCGGAGCAGCATGATTTTTCGGCCGTATTTATCGGCAAGCTTGCCCCACAGCGGTTGAAAGATGAACGAAGTTGCAAAGTTCGCGGCGAAGATCAGCCCCGCCCATATTCCGATCGCATGCTCGCCAACGACCCCGAGATTTCTGGACAAATAAAGCGAAAGAAACGGGGTGATCATCGTCATCCCCGCATTGACGAAAAACTGTCCGAACCAAAGCACAATGACATTGATTTTCCATGACTGCAATGTGCTTTCACTTCCTTTCAGTAGAAACTCTGGTGCTAAACAAAGTCTAATCAGTATATCACAAGGGGTAAAACGCCGCTTCGGCCGACTTCATAAGATTTTCATGCGAATGTCATCCGATCGTCATCCGTTTTGCCAATGTGACGGTTGTTACTTACTTTTAAAAGAGGCATAATATATATTAGAGATTTATGAATAGGAGGCCTTGTCAAAGTGGCTTATAACGATAGGTTTATCCGGGCCTGCCGCCGGCAGGATGTGGACCGACTTCCAGTCTGGTACATGCGTCAGGCGGGCAGGTACGATCCCGCATACCGCAAGATCAAAGAAAAATACAGCTTGCTCGAGATTTGCCGGCAGCCGGAGCTGGCGGCGGAAGTGACGATGATGCCGGTACGGAAGCTGGGCGTGGATGCGGCCATTTTATATTCCGACATCATGAACCCCGTCGCTTCGATCGGGATCGATTTTGACATCGTCAAGAATATCGGGCCCGTCATCGACAATCCGATCCGAAGCAAGGAGGATATCGACCGGTTGAAGCCGATCGATGTCGAGAAGGACCTTTCGCATATTCTTGAAACGATCGCGATTTTGGACAAAGAGCTGGATGTGCCGCTGATCACCTTTGCTGGCGCTCCGTTTACGATCGCCAGCTACCTGATCGAAGGGCGTCCATCCAAAAGCTATATCCGGACGAAAAGCCTGATGTACGGCGAGCCCGAATTGTGGGACAAGCTGATGGGTAAGCTCGGCGATATGGTTATCGCTTATTTGCGCGCCCACGTAAGAAGCGGCGGTAAGGCGTTCCAATTGTTCGACAGCTGGGTCGGCGCGCTCGCGCCCAAAGATTTTGAACGCTATGTCCTGCCGACGATTACCCGTATTTTTGCCGAACTTTCCGATTTGGATGTACCGAAAATATATTTCCCCGGCGTCAGCTCCGGAGAGCTGCTGCCGACGCTGCAGCATCTGAAAGCCGACGTCATCGGTCTGGACTGGCGGGTGTCCATTGCCGAAGGCCGGCGTCGCACGGGCGGGAATTTTGCCGTTCAGGGAAATCTGGACCCGTATATTTTGACCGCTCCCATGGAAACCATTAAGCAGGCGGCGAAAGATCTGGTCGATCAAGGAATCGAATCCCCGGGGTACATATTCAATCTTGGCCACGGGCTGTTCCCCGAGGCTTCGCTGGAGAAGCTGGCCGAACTGACGGATTATGTGCATGAATACTCGGAGCAAGCGATCCGGCAACGCGGCCGGGTCCAAATGAACTCATGATATGAACTATTTGTAGAGGTGACGATGATGACGAAAAAAATAGGCGTATTGGTGATGTCCTACGGAACGCCGGAGAGTATGGACCAGGTCGAAGCATATTACACCCATATTCGCCGGGGAAATCCTCCGACTGCCGAACAATTAAAGGAACTGAAGGATCGGTATGAGGCGATCGTCGGCGGCGTTTTCCCGCTGCGGGCCAATACCGACAATCAAGTGGCAGCGCTTCAGGACACCTTAAACCGGCTGAATCCATACTCCGATGCGGAATTTGTTTGTTACCAAGGGCTGAAGCATGCCCGCCCGTTTATTGAAGACGGTGTCGAAACGATGGCTCGGGAAGGGATTAAGGAAGCGGTCGGCATCGTGTTGGCTCCGCATTATTCGATTATGAGCATCGGAGGCTACATCAAGCGCGCGGAAGCAAAGGCGGCCGAAGCCGGAATCTCGATGAAATTCGTCCGCAGTTATCATTTGCATCCGAAGCTGGTCGAGGCGTTCGCAAACCGCGTCTCGAGCAAGCTCGATCTTTTCAAGGAAGCCGGAGCGGAACGGGATCAAGTCAGAGTGCTGTTCAGCGCCCACAGTCTGCCGGAGAAAATTCTGGAGATGGGAGACCCTTACCAGGATCAGCTTCTGGAAACCTCCAAGGCCGTTGCGGAACGGGCGGGGGTGACTTCCTGGCAGTTCACTTGGCAAAGCGCCGGACGGACGGCAGAACCGTGGCTCGGCCCCGATATTCTGGATACGCTCCGCGAACTGGCTCACGAGCAGGTTGAAGATGTGCTGGTTGCGCCGCTCGGTTTTGTTTCCGACCATCTGGAAGTGCTCTACGACCTTGATATCGAAGCCAAGGCGATCGCCAAAGAGCTCGACATGCGGCTGGAACGGATCGATATGCTGAACACCGAGCCGCTTTACATGGAAACGCTGGCCGATGTCATTTTTCAAACAGCGACTGAAAAATAAGGCCTTAGAAGGACCCTTCGCGTAAAATAGGCGAGGGGTTCTATTTATTTCGGGTTCCCTGATATAATAAAATCAATGATGTTCGCTTAAGATCTCAGAGTAATGAAGCAAAGGAGTCTAGCATGTATCCACCGCGTTCGGAAAAATACAGGAAGAAGAAGCAGGAAAAGCAGAAAAGCCAAAACCGGTTTTGGCTGGGACTGAACCTGATACTCATCCTGATTATCGTTGTTTTGGGGACTTATTTTATACTGTCGGAGAAAACGCTTGAGGGTAGTCCCGGGACGGAGGACAGCAATTATACGTCTGATTATGAGCAGCAGCCGAATGCCTTGCCGGAATACGACTCATCCGAAACGGATAATACTTCCGAGGCCCATCCTGCCGTAAATTCGGACCTTGATGACACGGATACGCCGGAACAAGAACCTGAGGCTGAGGCGGCAAAGGATCTTGATGGCGAAGCGGTCGAGGATGAGCCGAAGAAGACCGAGCCCGGGGAACGGGTGCTTATTCATTTTGCCGGGGATACGATCTTCTCCAGCAAGGTGGCCGACAAGCTTGAAAAGGAAGGTTACGACTATCCTTACCGCTATGTAAAGGAACTGTTTCAGAACGACGATCTGAGCATCGTCAATTTGGAAACCCCGGTTACGGACGGGGGTACAGCCGCCGAGAACAAGACGTTTGTATTTAAATCGTCGCCCAAGGCTTTGCCGGAAATGGCGAAGGCGGGCATTGACGCGGTAAATCTCGCCAACAATCACTCCTTGGACCAAGGGACGGAAGGCTTGCTGGATACGATAGAGCATCTGAAGCAAAATGGCGTTCATTATTTTGGCGCCGGGAAGAACAGTAAGGATGCCTATGCGCCGGTTTATATCGACCGGAACGGGATTAAAATTGCCATATGCGGATTTACGAGGGTCATTCCCGAATCCCATTGGGCCGCGGGTAAAAATCCGGGTGTCGCCGCGGCATATGATTCGACCCTGGCCCTCAAGTCAATTAAAACCGCGCGCAAAAACGCCGATCTGGTACTGGTCGTGGCCCATTGGGGCAAGGAGCGCTCCACGAAGCTCGAGGAGCATCAAACCGAGCTTGCCCATGCGTTTATCGACGCCGGGGCCGATTTGGTCGTAGGCGGTCATGCGCATGTGCTGCAAGGCCTTGAGCAGTACAAGGGAAAATGGATTGCGTACAGCACGGGGAATTTTATTTTTACAAAATCGAAGGATGCAAAAACATGGGAGACCGCCGTGTTCGCCGCGGAATGCTCCAAGTCCGGCGAATGCAGCCTGAAGCTCATCCCTTTTAAAACCGAGCTAGGCCAGCCCGTTCCGATGAACGAAGAGGAAGGGGCAAAGCTGTTGAAAGAGGTGCAAAGCTTTTCGCCGGGGGTTTCGATTTCCGCCTCCGGGGAAGTGAAAGGTGCCGCGGTACGCGGGGATGCTCCGGAATCCGTTGAAACCGCAGCTTCCGCGTCAGCATCGGATTAAGCCCCCATTCGGGGAACATCAGGAGGGAGCGTATGAAGGTGGCTAATCCGTGCGTCGCCCATCGGGGCTTCTCCGGCATCGCGCCGGAAAACACCATGGCCGCGGTTTCGCTCGCCATCGAGCAGCCGTTCGTGCATTGGATCGAAGTGGATGTGCAGTTGTCCAAAGACGGCGTCCCTCTGCTGATCCACGATTATACTTTAAACCGGACCACCAACGGAAAGGGACCGGTCAAGGATAAAACCTGGGCGGAGCTCAGGGCGCTGGATGCCGGGCGATGGAAGTCGAAGGCTTTTGCGGGAGAACGGCTAATCAGTCTGGACGAGTTTTTGGATAAAATTCAAGGAAGACTGAAAGCCAATATCGAAATTAAAACCCAAGGGAATCTGTATCCGGGCATTGAAGAGAAGATCTTCGCGGCCGTCAAAAAGCGGCGGATGGAGCAGGATGTCGTGCTGACCTCGTTTGAGCCGCGGATTTTAGCCAAGGTCAGGGAGCTCGGCCGGGAATTCCGGACAGGATTGATCGTCGACGGAAAGCCGAAAGATCTCCTGCTGCGTCTGCAGCTGCTCGGCTGCAGCTTCCTATCGATCAATTACCGGTACCTGACGCCGGAACTGGCTGGCAATGCGATCCGCAAAGGGATCGACGTGATGGCCTGGACCATGGATGAAGTATGGCGGCTGAAAAGGGTGGCGGCCATGCATAGCGGTATCCTGCTCTGTACGAACCGGCCGGATAAATGGCGCAAAGCGATCAAAGAATGAACGGAGGCACTAAAAAGATGAATAAAATGATATCAAACGTATATTGCGTTGGCCGAAATTACCGGCTGCACGCCGAGGAGCTCGGCAATGAGGTGCCTGGGGAACCGATGATTTTCCTGAAACCGTCCCATGCGGTTGTACCGATGAATGAAACGGAGATCGCGCTGCCTGCGGCCCGGGGCGAAATCCATTATGAAGCCGAGCTGGTGCTGCGGATCGGCCGCCGGTACGAATCCGGCATGACGGTGGACGAGCTCGTCGACGTGATGGCGTTCGGCATTGATTTCACGCTGCGCGACGTGCAAAGCGAACTGAAGAAAAAGGGCCACCCTTGGACGGCGGCCAAAGGTTTTAAAAACTCGGCGCCGGTGACGCCGTATATCGCATTTCCGGGAACGGCCGAAACGGCCGGGGAAGATTTCGTTTTGCGGAAAAACGGAGAAATCGTGCAACGCGGGAACATCCGCAACATGATCTTTTCATTGCAGCAAATCGTGGATTATATCGCCGACCGTTACGGTCTTGACGAGGGGGACTTGATCTTCACGGGAACTCCGGAAGGGGTTGGGCCTGTTTATAAGGGCGACCGGCTGGAAATTGCTTTTGGTTCTAACGTTCTGGGCAGCTGCGTAATTTCGGCGGGGCCGGAAGCAAAACAATGACGGATTGGTTGATCGGGGCGCTCTGCGCCCTTTTGGTCTCTGCGGCGGCCTATAGGAAAGGCTCCCTGTCCATGTCCGGCATGATTGCCGCCTTCGTAATGGGAACCGTCTATTACGGTGCCGGCAGCCTGTTCTGGTTCGGCATCCTGCTGTTGTTTTTTATTACGTCGTCGGTATTCTCCAAATTCCGCGAGGCGCGAAAGCGGGAGCTTGAGAAATCCTATGCCAAATCCGGGCGCAGGGATGCCGGGCAAGTGTTCGCTAACGGCGGGATCGGCATGCTGTTGTGCATATCGAATGCCATTTGGCCCGATCCGGTATGGGTGTACCTGTTTGCGGGCGTGATGGCGTCGGTGACCGCGGACACATGGGCGACCGAATGGGGCGGATTGAGCCGAAGCGAGCCGCGTTCCGTGCTGACCTTCCGAAGGGTACCGGCCGGTACTTCCGGCGGGGTATCGCTCATCGGCAGCACGGCCGCGCTTGCCGGAGCCGTCATGATCGGCGGGGCCGCCTGGCTGCTGCCCGAATTGAGCGGCGCTTTGACGGGACATGCCACCGTCAGTACTTCTTTATCCTTATGGCAGTGGCTGATCGTCGGCGGATTGGCGGGCTTTGCCGGTTCGTTCGTCGACTCGCTGCTTGGGGCCACCGCCCAGCGGATGTACCGCTGCACGGTATGCGGCAAAAGCGTGGAGGTTTTGACCCACTGCGGCGCCAAGACGATTCCCGAGCGGGGATTAAGCTGGATGAACAATGACGCGGTCAACTTGATCAGTTCGATGGCAGGGGGATGCATCGCCTGGGGACTTGCCGCGATCGCGACAATGCTTGGTTAGAAAGTAGGTAAACCTATGAATATTATGACAGTCGAGAACCTGACGAAAAGCTACGGCGAAAAAATCCTGTTCAAGGATGCTTCGTTCGGCATGGATGAAAATGACAAAATCGGGATTATCGGAGTCAACGGCACGGGCAAGTCGACGTTTCTTCGCGTCATCGCCGGCCTGGACCAGGCGGATGAAGGGCGGGTTTCGTTGAATCGGGACGTGCGGGTCACCTTGCTGGCCCAAAATCCCGAGTACGATCCCAATATCACTGTGCTTCGGGGCGTGTTCCAAAACGGCGGCCCCGAGCTGGAGGTTGTCTCTTCCTATATGGAGGCAATGGATGCGCTGGAGCTTACGCCGGGCGATGAAGGGCTGCAGGCCAAGGTTTTGAAACTGAGCCAGGAGATGGACCGTCTTCAGGCCTGGAGCTTGGAAAGCGATGCGAAAAGCGTGTTGTCGAAGCTCGGCATTTCCGACTTCGGCCGGAGAATGGGCGAACTGTCCGGAGGGCAGCGCAAACGGGTTGCCCTGGCTTCCGCATTGATCATTCCCTCGGAGCTGTTAATTATGGACGAGCCTACGAACCATATCGACAACGAGTCCGTGGCCTGGCTGGAAGCCTATTTGCAAAAACGGCGCGGCGCCTTGCTGCTCATCACGCATGATCGCTACTTCCTTGACCGGGTGTGCAACGTCATGCTGGAGCTGGACCATGGACGTCTGTTCCGTTACGAGGCGAACTACAGCCGGTTTCTGGAGCTCAAGAGCGAACGTGAGGAGCGGGAAGCGGCTTCGGAACAAAAACGCCAAAATTTGCTGCGGAATGAGCTGGCCTGGATCCGTCGCGGCGCCCAAGCACGCTCGACCAAGCAGAAAGCGCGGATTGAGCGGTTTGAGAAGCTGCAGAATATGCATACCGAGTACAAAAACGATGCGCTGGACATCTCGGTTGCATCGACCCGGCTCGGCCGCAAAATTCTGGAGATCGAGGGCTTGCGCAAATCGGCCGGAGACCGTCTACTGATCGGCGGTTTGACTTATACCGCGGTTCCGGGTGACCGGGTCGGCATCGTCGGCCCGAACGGAAGCGGAAAATCGACGCTCCTGAATATGATCGCGGGACGCATTCCGCCGGATGGGGGAACGATTGAGCTCGGGCAAACGGTCAAGCTGGGTTACTTTACCCAGGAACATCAGGAGATGGACGGTAAGCAGCGCGTCATCGAGTATATCAAGGAAGCGGCCGAGGTCGTCGAAACGGCGGACGGTTCCCGGATTACGGCCGCGCAGATGCTGGAGCGGTTCTTGTTCCCGCCTGCCATGCAGTGGACGCCGATCTCCAAGCTGTCGGGAGGGGAGAAGCGGCGGCTATATTTGCTCCGCGTCCTGATGGGAGCGCCGAATGTGCTGCTGCTGGACGAACCGACGAACGATCTGGATATTCAGACGCTTACCGTACTGGAGTCGTATCTTGACGAGTTTCCCGGCGCCGTATTCGTCGTATCCCATGACCGGTATTTTCTCGACCGGACGGTGGACAAGATTATGGCGTTCGAAGGCGGCGGCGTGGTGGCCGTCCATGTCGGCGATTACAGCGAATATGAAGAAAGACTGCAGCTTCATGGCCGCAGCGGAGGCGGAGATCATCCCGGATCATCGAATCGTACCCGCTCTACGGGCGAACCTTCGGGGCAGGCCGCTAGCGCTCCGGTTACCGGATCCGGCAGCAGCAAAGACCCAAGCCGCGGCGAAAAGCTCAAATTCAGCTATAAGGAACAGCGCGAATACGAGACGATCGATGAGCGGGTAGAGGAAGCGGAGCAGCGTTTGACCCGTATTTCCGAGGCTATGACCGATGCGGCCAGCGATTCCGGCAAGCTCCAGGAGCTGATGCGCGAGCAGGAGGAAGCCGAATCCGAGCTGGAGCAGCTGATGGAACGCTGGACGTATTTGAACGAGTTGGCGGAGAAAATAGAGAGCCAACGCAAGTAGGAGTTACTCAAGAATGAAACAAAAAACCGTCCAAACGCGGATATATATCCGTTCGGACGGTTTTTTGCGTTTTTATCGGTTACCTCTGCGGTTTGATCGCAATAATTTGCTGCAGGTCGCGGGAATCGCCGTGAAGGGATATTTCTTCCGCCTTTAGTTGCGACGAGCCGTCACCGTCAAGAAATATGCCTTCTTTGGCGGCTTTCGGGGCGACGTTATCCCGGATCGCCTCGCGGAATTCGGCCGCCGTGCAACGAACGTCGGTGACGATCAGCCATAGGAGGCCGGTGTCGTCGTATACGAGGCCCGAGCGGAGCCGCCGCTCGTCGGGGTTCGGCAAATGCTCCCGGGTGACGGCTTCCTCCCAGCCCGATTCGTTCTGCAGGTTCATGCTGACCCCGCCTTGGGCGAAGTAGCGGCCCCGATCCCGGATGCGCAGTTCGTCGGCCGAGGAGACGACCTGGACCGAGAATTGGTTCGCGGCCTCGTCCCATACGAGCGTCCCGCGCGGGTACTTTACGTTAAACCAGCCGGACCCGAATTCTCCGGCCTGCCCTTTGACGGGGACATCGTCGTTGACGGCGATCGACAGCACGCTGCTTTCATAGAAAAAGCCGCCGTTCATGCCGTACACGCGATACTCCCCAAGCGGCCGGTCAGCCGCCCGCAGCTCGATGAGCTCCGGATCCACCGCCAGGGCATGAAGGGAAATGCCGCCATCCGCCACAATTTTCACGTAAGTGTAATTATGGGGCAGCAGAAAGGCTTTGCCCCAGGCCAGCATGCCGAAAATGCAAACCGCCAGCAGCGCTGCGGATAACGCCGCGAACGGCCAACGGTTCCCGGTCGCCTGATTCCGAACCTCCGCCGATGTTTCAGCCGATGACATAAGCGGCAAGAAGCCTTGTCGTATTGAAAATCGCTTGCTTGTGCGTCCGCTCCATGGCATGCGAGGCATGCACGCCCGGGCCGATCAGGGCGGCGCGAATGTTGTGGCCACCATGCAGCGCGGCGGAAGCGTCAGAACCGTAATGCGGGTAAATGTCTACCGCATAGTCGATTCCGAGCTCCTTTGCGAGCTCGATCAGTTTCCCGGTCATGTCGTAATCATACGGACCGGTGGAGTCTTTGGCGCAAATGGACACGTCGGTCTCCTTGCAGCTCAGGTTGTCGCCGATCGCGCCCATGTCGACGGCGATCATTTCGTTCACGCCGTCCGGAATCCAGGACGCGCCGTGGCCGACTTCCTCATAGTTGGAGATGAGGAATACGAGATCGTGCTTCGGCGTCCAGCCCTCGCGCTTGCTGGATTCCAGCAAGCCGAACAGCGCGGCGACGCTGGCCTTGTCGTCCAGATGGCGGGACTTGATATATCCGCTAGGCGTGATGACCGCCCGGGCGTCGAACGAAATGAAGTCCCCGACCGAGATGCCGAGCTTCAGCACGTCATCCTTGCTCTGGACGAGTTCATCGATGCGAACCTCCATATTCGCTTCCTCCCGCTTAAAGTCGCGGGCATCGCTATACACGTGTACGGAAGGTTGGGACGACAGAATCGTGCCCGTGTATATTTTGCCGCTGCGGGTATGGATTTGGCAGTATTCGTTCTCGATGCTGTTCATCATAAAGCCGCCGACGGATGTAATCGCAAGCGTTCCGTTTTCGTTTACGGCGCGGACCATGGCGCCAAGCGTGTCGACATGGGCACTGACCGCAATTTTCCGCGAGGAATCGAGGCCTTTCAATTCAAGCAGGGCGCCGCCCTTTTCGTTTTGCGAAAAAGGAATGCCCAGCGCCTCGGCCTCGCTGCGGACCAGGCTCATGATTTCCCGGGTAAACCCGCTCGGGCTCGGGGTATCCAGCAATTTTTTCAACAGATCCAAAATATAAGATTCATTCGGTTGAATGTTCAAGGGTTTCCCTCCACATTTCAAAATTATTGGCGCGACTCGGCAGGATCGCTATCCTGTTCCGGAATCGCAGCGTCTTCTTTGTCCGATTCGATCTCGGGCTCCGGAAATACGTATCCGGTCGCTTCCTGGATATGTACAAGCTTGGCATTCAGCGCCTTCACTTCTTTTTGAAGTCGATATCCGCGATAGATGCCGAACGAGCCGACGATGATGCCGCCGAGCAAGGTACAGCCTAGGATCAGCAGGATCAGCGGAAGGCTGACCGAACCGAACAGCAGGTTGACCTGAACCGGGTCAACGTTGATGACGGCAAAGATAGCGGTAATGAGCGCAAAGATCAGCGCAAGGATTAAAGACCATTGTATTTTCAACTGAGGTGACACCTCCTTCTTATGACAGTATAAAATCCCCTGCCCGCAAGGAGCAAGGGATTCAAGGACAAACACCGGTTTTATTTCGTCAAATTCTCCATTTGTTCAATGATATTCTCGAATACGCTCATCGCTTCGCGGATCGGCTGAGGCGTGGACATGTCTACGCCGGCCTTGCTTAAAATGTTGATGGAATAGTCGCTTCCGCCGCTTCTCAGGAAGCCGAGATAACGGTCGACCGCCGGCTGGCCTTCTTCCAAAATCTGCTTCGAGAAGCTGGTGGCCGCCGAAAACCCGGTGGCGTATTTGTAAACGTAAAAGCTCGTATAGAAATGGGGAATGCGCGCCCATTCCATTTCGATATCCTGATCCACCTTCATCTCCTTGCCGTGATATTTCACGTTGAGGTCGTAATAGATGGAGGACAGCTCCTGCGGAGTCAGCGATTCGCCCGACTCGGCACGCTCGTGAATGATTTTCTCGAACTCGGCGAACATCGTCTGACGGAACAGCGTCGTCCGGAATTGATCGGCATAATAGGTAAGCAGGTACATTTTTTGCTTCGGATCGGTCGAATGCTTAAGCAAATAATCCATGAGCAGCGCCTCATTCGTCGTGGAAGCAACCTCGGCCAGGAAGATGGTGTACTGCGCATCGCGGTATTTCAAGGCTTCGTCCGAGAAATAGGAATGCAGCGCATGGCCCATTTCATGAGCCAGGGTGAACATGCTGTTCAAATTGTCTTTATGGTTCAGCAGCACGTACGGATGCGTACCGTAGGCACCCCAGCTGTAAGCGCCGGTCCGCTTACCTTCGTTCTCGTACACGTCGATCCAGCGGTTATTGAAGCCTTCGCGCAGCACGTTCAGATAATTTTCCCCGAGCGGCTTGAGGCCGTCCTCGACCATTTTTTTCGCTTCATCATAGGTGATGTCCCACTTGTATTCTTCCACCAGCGGGGCGAACAGATCGTACATATGCAGTTCATCCACGCCGAGCAGCTTTTTGCGCAGCTTCATGTAACGATGAAGGAGCGGCAGGCTTTCGTGGACCGTGTCGATCAAATTCGTGTACACTTCTTTCGGAATGTTGTCGCCGTAGAGGGACATTTCCAGAACGGAAGGGTATTTGCGAACTTTGGAATAGAACATGTTCTTGTTCACGTTGGCACTGAGGGTGGCCGCGATCGTATTTTTCTGTTTTCCGTATGTTTCGTATACCGCTTTGAATGCCCGGCGGCGAACATCGCGGTTCGGACTTTCAAGGAATTGAATGTAGCTGCCATGGGTCAGTTCCACTTCTTTGCCGTTCTCGTCCTCGATCTTCGGAAATTTAAGATCCGCGTTATTGATCATGCCAAAAATATGCTGCGGCGCTTGGGACAAGTTGCCGACTTGAGCGAGCAGGGCTTCCTCAGTTTTGCTGAGTACATGCGCTTTCTCCCGCTTGATTTCCTGAAGCGTGAACTTATAGTCCGCCAGGGACGGATTGTCGATCAACGCGTCAAGCTCGGTTTCCGGCAGGGATAAAATTTCCGGGGTAATAAAAGACAGCGCCTCGCCGATTTCTACATTCAGCTTTTTGGCTTTTTGAGTGAGGGCCTGATATGTAGGGTTCGTGGTGTCCTGGTCATGGTTGAGATGGGCGTACACATAAAGCTGCTCCAGCTTCTGCGATATCTCGTCCTCCAGTTCGAAAATCGACTTCACGTTCTCCGGGCTGTCGAGCTTGCCTTCGTATTCGGATACCTTGCTCTTGAGCTCCTTCAGCTCGCCGAACGATTTGTCCCAGGCTTGCTGATCGGGGAAGATGTCCTCCAGTTTCCATGTGTTTTCGGTTTTCACTTCGGAGCGCTTAGGTAATGTGCTCATCGGAATCCTCCTTTGATTGGGTTTGGTCGAATCGGATGCCATAGCGGCGGGCCCTGAGCCCGGTACGGCGGTAATCAATATGCAGGATGCAAGCAACATGGGAATCAGGCGGGTCTTCAACATACTGGATCTTCAACCTCCCGTTTGAAATGCAGAGACATCTTTCCAGTATGCCCGCCGCCTCCGGCGTTATTTACTTCACCTTCCCAAATTGAAAAGATAATAAACCAGCAAAAGAAAAGCAACCGCTACCATAACAAGGGCGGTGATGGCAAAGCCGCGTCTGAGCTTCGAGGGAATGTTGTTTTTGCTTAAAATTAGGACGACCCCCAGCGCAAACGCGCAAATGATAAAAATGAGCAGGCTTGAACTATCCATGAACTTGACTCCATTTCTTACATATTATGATGCGATGACGGTAAATCCGTCGGTTTCAGACCTGTTTGAAGGCGTTCATGATGTCGTGCCATTCTTCTTCCTTGCCGGCGAAATCCTCTTTCGGAAAACGGTTCTGCACCCACTGCATCAAGGCCGGCCGGCTGAGGAATGTGTGCGATTCTTCGCCCCACTGGTCGGAAATTTCCCGGAGAATGATGTATTTGCCTTGAACTTCGACAGTCATCATATTCCATTTGTCTTTTTTGTATATTTCGTGTTTTTTGATCATAGGAACGGCTCCGATCTTGGATACATTTTAGATGAGTGTTCAAAAAGTCAGGTTTTCAGCACCGAAGAGGTCGGATGAAGACGGGACGCAAAGGGCGGAGCGTAGGCAGCACCTACGTGAGCACCGGAGGGCCCGATGGCTTTTTGAACTACATTTTTAATGAAATATTTGTATGTAAAATGATAACTCAGCCCCTGCCCGAAAGCAAATTATTTAAGGGCAAAATGACACGTTGCATTGTGCTGGGGCATAGAGTATAATATGGTTATTCGTCAATGATGACGATTATTTTTAGGAGGTTGTTCATTTGAAAGGTACAGTTAAATGGTTTAACGCAGAAAAAGGCTATGGCTTTATCCAAGTTGAAGGCGGCGAGGACGTATTCGTACATTTCTCCGCGATTCAAGGCGAAGGTTTCAAAACTCTAGAAGAAGGCCAAGCTGTTGAGTTCGAAATCACTGACGGCAACCGTGGTCCTCAAGCTGCTAACGTAATCAAATTATAAGATCACTTCCGGGCGACCGGATCACTTATAAAGTTTGGTTCCAAGCACGATAATGAAGAACACAGCTCTTTATGGGCTGTGTTTTTTTGTATGCTTTTTAGGCTTGCTTCGCGTGATTGGAGAAAATCCACCCAAAGTTGGCAAAATGGCTTATGGACTAAAGCTTCATTGGGAAATATCCAACCAAAATGCCCCTGAACCCCGTGAAAGGATGGTTTCGGGGATTTTTTATTGGAAAATATCCAATCAAGGTGCGGATTTCATCCGACTCCGGAACTCATCATTGGATATTTTCCAATCAAGGCAGCAGCAAAGGGGAAGGTAGCAATAAAGGTAAACGGGGATGAAGCGGAGAAAAAGTAAAAATCGGTGACAAGCTGTTGTCACCAATGACATGATAAGGTGAAATTGACCGGGAGGATTAGTCGTATGAAGCGAATGGACCGGATGATGGCGATCGTTATGGCGCTTCAGCAGCGGGCTGAAACGGCGCAGTCCTTGGCGGACAAACTGGAGGTATCGAAACGGACCGTGCTGCGTGACGTGCAGGCATTGTCGGAGCTGGGCGTTCCGCTGGTTGCCGTTTCCGGCCCGGGCGGAGGATACCGGCTCATGGAAGGTTACCATCTTCCACCGTTGCAGCTTACCGCCGAGGAGGCGCTGACCTTGCTCATGGCGCTCGACGGAATGGCCAAATATAGCGACGGCCCGTTTCGGGAAGCAAGGTGGACGGCCACGGACAAGATCCGGTCCGTATTGCCGAGGCAGACCATGGAGCAAGTGGAGCCGCTTCTGGCGCATATCGGGCTCGAGGTGCCCGACCGCCGTGCGGAAACTCCGCATCTGCAAGCGCTGATGAATTATGCGGCGGAGGGCGCTTGGGTAAGGGCCGCCTACCGCTCGCAAAAATACCGGCGCGAGTTGGATCTACGGCCGTCCAGGGTCTACGCGGCGCACGGGTTTTGGTACTGCGAGGCTTATTCGGTGCAGCACGGGGAGACGAGGACGTTTCGCGTGGACCGGTTTGAAGAGCCGCGAAAAATTCCGGCTCCCGCCTTCGGATATGATGGAAAAGGGGAGCGAAAAATTCGGCTGGCAAACCCGAATCCGAAACCGGAACCAAAACTGCATCAAGGTCCTCTAAGAATCGTCGCTAAACTTACCTATAAAGGAGCGCTATTGGCGGAGCAGGATCCGGATATGGGTCATTTGGTGCGGCAAACGGCGGATGAGGAATGGATGGTCGATTTTGAGTGCCCGGGCTCGGAATGGCATTGGGAGCAGGAGGGATTAATCGTTTCGGGGAGAAACCAAGTTAACGGCTATCGGGTGTTTACCCGGGCGGAATTAAAAAAGATCATCCTGATCAGCAGTTTGCGGAAAACCGTGTACTATATCGATAATATGAAGCAGCTTCTGAAGGAGCTTGAATCACAAGACTATGCAAAGATAGAGAGGTCCTTTCAATTGGCCTTGGAGAAGCTGGACGAGCGTCTGAAAAAGCAGTTTCAAGGGATCGCCGAGCTTGTGAAATACGCCGGTGGTTTATGAGAAGAGGAATTCGAATAACTAAACTGGGAGTTAAATAATGCATCGCGTTTATAAAAAAAAGGGCGCTGTTCCCAGCACCCGCTTTGTTTGATTAGCTAACCGATTCCTCGGTGACGGTTGTATTTTCTCCATGGCCCGCGACCACCGGTTGCGGTTGCACGCGCGGGCCTTGGTATAGATAACGGCTGGCAAAGCCGATGCAGGCAAGAAACGCGAACGCCATTGCGACGAAATAAAAGTTGGTTCTGCCGAACCGCTCAAATACGACGCCGCCCAACGTACCGCTGAGCATGCCCGCAACGCTGGACCAGACGATAGTAAACAGGGCCATGCCCGTCGCGCGGTACTGGTCCGGGATTAGCCGGGTAAGCATGCGGATCGCGGTCACATAGAAGATGCCGAAGGATAAGCTGTGCAACAGCTGGATCGCGATGATCGAAGCGGCCGAGTCGGCGATGCCCACCAGGAGGAAGCGGACGCCGAACACCAAACTGGCGAAAACGAGCAGCGGCAGCTCCTTGATTTTTTCCCCATAAAGGCTTAGCAATAGGAAGATCGGAATTTCCGATACCGAGGAGGCCAACTGGGCCCAGCCGATGATGTTTTCGCTGGCGCCGAGATCGTTGAGCGTAACGGTCAGGAAAGCGTCGTTCATCCGAACCGCGATGGCCAGGGAGAAGACGCAGCCGAAAAACCAGAGCAGCTCCTTCTGCTTCAAGATGCCCCAAATCCCCGACATATCCATTTTGGCGACCGGGCTGGCCTGGTCCTTGATGAACAAGGTGATAAGCAGCGCAAAGGCGGCGATCGCAATCGTGACCCACATCGTCCGCGAAGAACCGAGCATAGACAGGACATACCCGATCGTCAGGGCGAAAAACGCATAACCGATCGATCCGAAAATCCGCACGGTGATAAAATTTTTGTTATATCTCTTGGCGGCGTTGATCGCAATCGTGTCGGACAGCGGAAACACCGGGTAATAAAAAAAGTAGAAGATCGTAATGACCAGGATAATGGCCGAAAATTGGGTGGACACGGACAGGATGCTGCTCATGACGATTTGCCCGATCAGCAGCAATAGCATAATTTTTTTTATCGTCCGGTACTTGTCGCTCGCAATGCTCCACATCAGGTTCGCCACCAGGGAAATCATCGGCCCGAGGGCGTACAAAAGTCCGATCTGGCTGCTTGAAAATCCGAGCTGGGCATAAAAAAGAGGAAAGTAAGAGGATACCAGCACACTCGTGCCGAATATGGTAAAGGTAAAGGCTCGCAGCCAAGGTAATTCCGACTGGGCCGCCGAATTGGACTTCATAAGATATCGCAAACTCCGTTCCGAAATGTAGTTAGGGTCTCAATTGTCTTTTGACCGATGAATAGACATAAGTATAGCATAATATCAGGAAAAAGAATTCAGAATCTGCGGCGCTTCTGTGTATTATGACGCAGAAAAGGCCGGGAAGCCTAGAAGGGCGCCAAGCCTTTATTTTTGGAGGACGAAGCCATATGAACCACCCTTGCTTTGTATACGATGAAAGGCTCGATATTCAAGTTCCGTCGCTCGATCGCCCTTTCGATGATTATCAGCTTGGCGAGCGTCTGGAGATGATCCGAATCTGGGAGGATATCCGGGGCCGGATCCCGACAAAGGTGAAGCAATTGGAACGGGAGATCGAAACGAAGCTGCACCGGATGAACGAAGAATCCGATTTTGAAAAGAGCTGTGCCATAAACGGGGATATCGCGGAGCTGGCGAGCCGGATCAATGATCTTCACATCTGGTACCGTACCGTTCAGGATGAACCTTCCGCCAGCGAAAAAAGACATCTGTAAGGGACTTTAGTCGTCTGTGATTTTGTTTATTTGTGCAAAAAGTTGGATCATATTATAATATAGAATGATTTTTTAATAATGCGATTTTTAGCAATAGGTGGAGGCAGGCCATTGATTGAACTTGAGCAGAGCCGAAACCAGTTTCCGAAGGAACCGATACGGTTGATGAGCCGTGTCTATAAGTTCATTTTGCCCGAGGTCCGAAGGGAACTGGATGGCTGGAGGCAGGAGGCGGGGAACATTCCCGATCCTGAGCTTAGAAGACAAGCGCTTGCCAGCATACAGGCCAAAGAATTCCATTGTCAGGGCGGATCGGTTTACGCCGCGGCCAATCTGGGCCGGCGGGACGTACTCATTCCGCTGATCGTCGCATTTCAGACGATCAGCGACTATTTGGATAACTTGTGTGATCGCAGTACTTCGTTGGACGCAAACGATTTCCGCTTGCTTCATCAAAGCATGCTGGATGCGGTCAATCCGGACGCCGAGCTGGCCGACTATTACGCGCTGCGCGAAGAGAACGACGATGGAGGCTATCTTCATCATCTGGTGCAGACGTGCCGGGACAATATCGCCAAGCTTCCGGGTTATTCTGCAGCGAGGCCTTTCATTTCGGATCTCGTAGGATTGTATGCCGATTTGCAGGTGTACAAGCATATTGACCCGAAACTCCGGGAAGAGGCATTGCTTGGCTGGTGGGAGCGCCATAAGCATCGGACCCCGCAGCTGCGATGGAATGAATTCGCCGCGGCTACCGGATCTACGCTGGGCGTATTCATGCTTTTTTTGGCGGCAAGCCACCCGGATTTGGACAGCCGGAGCGCGGAAATCATCCGGGACGCCTATTTTCCGCATGTTTGCGGACTACATATCATGCTTGATTATTTGATCGATCAAGCGGAGGATGAGGCCGGCGGAGATTTGAATTTTTGCAGTTACTATGAGAACAAGGAAACGATGCTTGGACGGATCGCTTTTATCGTGGAAGGAGCACGCGAGGACATCAAGCGGCTTCCCGCTTCTTCGTTTCACCGGATGATCATCGAGGGGTTGCTTGCGCTATACTTATCGGATCCGAAAGTCAGCGAGCAGCGGGAAATCCGCGATGTGTCCAAGCAGCTCATGAGAAGGAGTCCTTTGATGAGGATCTTCTTCTTCGCCAACAGCCTTTGGATCCGGAAACAACATCTTTAATAACCTTTAGGAGGAATCATCATGTCAGCAGTGAAAAAAATCGCAATTCTTACCAGTGGTGGAGATTCTCAAGGCATGAACGCGGCTGTACGCGCCGTTGTCCGGAGCGGTCTGTTTTACGGTCTTGAGGTATACGGCATCCAGCGCGGGTACCAGGGATTGCTCAACAACGATATCTTTTCGATGGATATCCGCAGCGTCGGCGATATTATCCAACGCGGGGGAACGATTCTCCAATCGGCCCGCTGCCTGGAGTTTAAGACCCCGGAAGGGCAAGCCAAGGGAGCGCAAATTTTGCGCGATCGCGGGATCGACGGCCTGGTCGTTATCGGCGGGGACGGATCTTACCAAGGTGCCGAGAAGCTCAGCAAACTGGGCATCAAAACGATGGGCCTGCCGGGAACGATCGATAACGATATTTCGTTTACGGACTACACGATCGGTTTCGATACAGCCGTGGGCATCGTAGTGGATGCGGTCAACAAATTGCGTGACACGATGTCTTCCCATGAACGCGCGTCTGTCGTGGAAGTCATGGGGCGTCATGCCGGGGATATCGCCTTGCATGCGGGTCTTGCCGCCGGAGCGGAAACGATTCTGGTACCGGAAGTGCCGTTCGATTTGAATGAAGTCGCCGACCGGATGAGACAAAACTTCGACAACGGTAAGAGACACAGTATCGTTATCGTTGCCGAAGGCGTAGGAAAGGGCGAAGAAGTGGTTGAGGCGATCAAAAAGCGCCAGCCGTCCCTGGAGCCTCGCGCAACCGTGCTTGGACATATTCAACGCGGCGGGTCGCCAACGCCGTTCGACCGCAACCTGGCCAGCCGTTTGGGCGATTTTGCCGTTCGCAGCCTGATTGCCGGCGAGTCGAACAAAGCCTGCGGCATGATCGGCGGAGAAATGGTACTGACCGATATCGAGAAGGTCGTAGCGACCAAGAAACAGTTCGATATGGAATTGTATGAACTGGCATCGCGCTTGTCGCAATAATAATAAATCAAAATAAATACAAAAAGAGCCGTTCCCTTGCCGTCAATCTCTAACGAATGACGATAAGGGGAGCGGCTTTTTTAATAAGGTCAAGATGGCTGCTGATTTTTTTCCATTCGCCTTTGAATGACGAACAACCTCCGCAGAAGCAGCACGGCAGCCACACCCAGCCCGGTAATTAAACCGACCCAATAACCGTACGGTCCCTGACCGGTAAAGTTGGCCAGGAAGTAACCGAGCGGAAGCCCGATGATCCAATAAGCGAGCAGGGAAATCCAAAATCCCGGATTGACGTCCTTGTAACCCCGCAGCACGCCTTGCACCGGTGTGGCGATGGCGTCTGAAATCTGAAAAAAGATCGCATAAATCAGGAAGTGTGCGGTCAGCGCAATCACGTCTTCCTCGCCGGAATAAAGACCGGCAACACCCCGGCGGAACAGCATCAGAATGACGGCGGTAAACAGGGAGAGAGCCACGGCCGTACCGACGCCGATTTTCCCGTACTGTCGGGCATCCTTCATCCGGCCGGCGCCGACTTCGAAGCCGACAAGGATGGTCATGGCCAAGCAAATGCTGAGCGGTATCATGTACAGCGTCGAAGCAAAGTTGTTCGCGGCCTGATGCGCGGCGATCGTGAGCGTATCGAACCGGCTCATCAAAAGCGTGACGGCAGCGAATACCGCGGTTTCGAAAAAAATCGCAAATCCGATCGGTACCCCGATTTTCATCAGTTCTTTCCACTTGGCGAGTGAAACCCGGTGTAATTTGCGGAAAACGCCATATCCCCTAAACGGCTCCATTTTGTTAATAATCAAGAGGGCCAGCAGAAAAATGCACCAATAGGTGAAGGCGGTCGCAATCCCCGAACCGATGCCTCCGAGCCGGGGGAAGCCGAGCTTCCCGAAGATCAGGATATATCCGGCACCGACGTTCAACGGCAGAGAGACCAGCGTGATCAGCATGGAGACTCTGGTCTGGCCTAGCGCGTCGATGAACGAGCGGATGACAATATATCCGAACAGCGGAATAATGCCGGTAGACAACGCCGTCAAAAAGTAGAAGGCCACATGGTGTACCTTAGGCTCAAGGTCCATGCTGCCGAGAAGCGGGGAAAGGATGATTCCGCCAATAATCAGGACGACCAGGCCGACGGCAAAAGCAAGCCAGAGCGCCTGCATCACATGGTATCCTACTTTTTGGGGCTGATTACCGCCGATCAATTGCGAAACGATGGGGGTAATGCCCATCAAAATTCCGCTAAGCCCGGTTTGCACCGGAACCCAAATGCTGGAGCCGATCGCGGCTCCGGCCAAGTCGGCGGGACTCGCGTGGCCCGACATCATCGTATCGAAAAAAGTCATGAGGGACATCGTCACCTGGGTAATCAAAATCGGGACCAGGATGATCAAAAATTGCTTGTACTTCTGTTTTAACGTCTGTGTCTCTTTCATCTTCGTCAAACTCCGTTTCATCGTACCGAGACCCGGGCGAATGCCCGGGTCTCGTCATCATTCATTATTAGGATTTGTATAAAAAAGTATGATACCCGTCTTGTTTTTAATAGTCAACCCCGTCGGTATAACGGTTGTTTGCGTTCCACAGCAGGTACTCGTCGATATTCATTTCGTTAAGTGCGCGAATTTGCTCTTCGACCTCATGTTTTCCGTATTTCGTATAATGTCCTTTGCCGAGCCAGCTTGCCGTAAAGTCCTGGATCCATGGTCGGATAATCGGCTTTTTGTCGCCGAGCGGCTCCAGCTTCTCCAGCGTATCCTTAACCGCCCCCTTGATCGTCTGGTAAGGCGCCTTGTCCGGATCCTTGGCGTTGAACCAGCCCGTCGTGTAATGGCTCGGATAAATCATCGGACAAATAATGTCGACCTGATCGGAAATTTTGACGAAATCCTGTCCGATGCCTTCGGCTGCGGGTACGGAAGCCGCATAGCCGAATATATCCACCGAAACGCGGATGCCGAGCGGTTCCAGCTGTTCGCGAGCGTATTTCACAAAGGCGGCTACCGTTTCGATCCGGCTTAATTCATTTTTCGTATATTTTAAGGAGTCGGCCCGCTTTTCGAACCCTTCGGGGAAACGGACATAGTCGAATTGAATTTCTTTGAATCCCTGCTTGGCGGCTTCCTTGGCAACCTCGATATTATAATCCCATACTTCCTTGCTGTACGGGTTGACGAAGCTGTCGCCCTTACTGTTGCTCCAAACGCTTCCGTCGCCTTTCCGGAATGACAATTCCGGATTTTTCTTTGCAAGCACCGTATCTTTAAAAACAACGATGCGGGCGATCGGGTAAATTTCGTGCTTCTCCAGCCGGGCCATCAGCTTGTCGATATCGCCAATGAAATTTTGGGGTTTGCCCATTTGCTGCAGGGTGGGATTGTCGGTTTTGTATGTGATGTATCCGGCATCGTCTTTAATGTCGATCACCATGGAGTTCAGCTCGGTTTTATCCACCAGGTCGATCAATGAATCGAGCCTTGATCCTCCGGCGCTATAAGCGGTGACGTAAATTCCTTTCACCTTGGGGGCTTCCGCCTGTTTTACGGGGTTTACAAGCATGGTGTCGAGCAGTACGGGCTGCCCTGTTGCATAAGTGTAGTAGGCCGATTGCATGGCTGCAGGTAATGCGCCGCTGTCGGGAACGTTCCCCGAGGCCCCTCCGCCTGCCGTTCCCAGAGCTAAAACAAGCATTGTCCATAAGATGTTCATCATGTTAAAAACCTCTCCCTTGTATGCGTTCGCTTTGATTATATCTGATGGACGATTTACAAAATAAACATCATTGTCACAATTCATAGATATTTATCAACAGGAATCGAAACGTTGAAACGAAAAGGCCGTTATCTCCATTTCGGAGTAACGGCCTTCGGTATGCCACATTTAATGAAGAAATGCTGAGTTTTGGTGCTCGCAGATGCTGAATTGGATAATTTCCATCGCATCTTCCGGTTCCAGGATGGTCAGACCATCGCGAAGGATGATCATGGAGTCCAGTTCCTTCTGATCGAAAAAAGGCAGCATGTCAGGGAACCACTTCATGACGATTTGTTCCAGTTTTACCGTTTCTGCTTCCACATTCATCATCCTTTCCACCAAGAATTATTCGTTACCGAAATCATTCCCAAATCGGAAAAGCTAAAGTGCTGTGAAACAAAGGTAAAGCTGTATCTATGGAGTTTAAAACGGAACCGCTTGCTGTTATTATACCATAAACAAACTGAAATGGAACGGCAACGGAACCTGTCAACGCCTGCGGAACGAACCCATCACGCCGACGGTTTCCACAATGTTCACAAATGCAGCGGGATCCGTCGCTTTAATGATTTCTCTGACCTCGACCAGTTCATACCGCGTAGTCACGGTCATGAGCATGTCTCTTTCCTTATGGGAAAAAGCGCCCTGCGTCTTCATCTTCGTAACCCCGCGGGGCCGGCACAGGAGCTTCTCCAGCAGTTCATCCGTTCGGTCGGTTACGATGAATAACGTCACTTTAAGGTGGCTGATATGGATATAGTCAACGACCTTGCCGGCAATATAGATCGAGACCATGGAAGCCAGCGCCAAATTCCAATCCCGTTCCAAATAACCCATCGCGAGAATGACCAAACCGTTCATTCCGACGATAACGTTTCCGATCGGAAAGTCCCTGTAACGCGTCACGATCGAGCCTATAATATCAAAGCCCCCGGACGAACCCCCGGTTCGGAATGAAATTCCGCTGCCCAGACCTACGAGCACGCCGCCGAAGGCTGCTGACAGAAGCGTATCCGAAGCGATCGGTTGCTCGGGGATGATCGCCATAAACCAGGTCACCGCGGCAACGGACAGGATGCTTAAACCGATGAAACGTTTTCCGAGCAAAAACCACCCTGCAATAAGTATCGGCACATTATAGGCCAGATACATGATATTGATGCTGAGCGGCGTGAAGTAGCCGGTAATCATGGCCAGTCCTGAAACGCCTCCGCTGAGCAGATGATGCGGAACGAGGAACAAGTTGAATCCGGAGGCGATCGCGGCCGCTCCGATCAAGATGACGATACAGTTCCTGATTTCCTTTAACAAAACTTTTTCACCTCACGCTAAAATGGGAGTATCCCAACCTGCTTGCTGGTATTCTTGGATTGAATTGTGCTATAATGTTTGAGATATTCTTGAGTAGGGATCCATTTCCATTTTTAAACGGTATTTGCCGTCACAAGATTTCCCAAGTACCATCCGGATATGTATTTTTATGGCGGATTGGAAAGCCTATAAACGTTTGAATGCTACTTAAGAATACAGCCAAGATTGTGGAATGTCCACTATATAGAAGGAGTATGAACAATTTGAACACATTTGCAGATTTCGGCCTAGAGCCTAAAGTGTTGCAAGCCATTACCGAACTCGGCTTTGAAGAAGCGACACCTATTCAATCCAAATCCATTCCGATCGCCCTCACCGGGCGCGACTTGATCGGACAGGCCCAAACAGGTACGGGCAAAACGGCGGCATTCGGTCTCCCGCTGATCAACAAAATCCCGAAAGAAGAAGACCGCATCGTAGCGCTCATAATGACCCCGACACGCGAGCTCGCTATCCAGGTTGCCGAAGAGATCGGCAAACTCGCCCGTTTTAAAGGAACGCGTTCCCTTCCAATTTACGGCGGCCAGGATATCGTCCGCCAGATTCGCGCTTTGAAGAAGAAGCCTCAAATCATTATCGGTACTCCGGGCCGTTTGCTTGACCACATCAACCGGAAAACGATCAAACTTGACGATGTGCAAACCGTCGTTCTTGACGAAGCGGATGAAATGCTCGACATGGGCTTCATGGAAGACATTCAGTCCATTCTGAAGCTCGTTCCGGAAGAGCGCCAAACAATGTTATTTTCCGCTACAATGCCTGCGAATATCCAAAAGCTGGCTCAACAGTTTCTGAAAAATCCGGAGCACGTGTCCGTGATTCCGAAACAAGTCAGCGCTCCATTGATCGATCAAGCTTACATTGAAGTTCATGAACGCCAAAAATTCGATGCTTTGACCCGTTTGCTGGACATGGAATCGCCGGAATTGGCCATCGTTTTCGGACGCACGAAGCGTCGCGTGGATGAATTGTCCGAAGCCTTGCAAAAACGCGGCTATTCGGCCGACGGATTGCACGGGGATTTATCCCAGAACCAGCGTGACAACGTCATGCGCAAATTCCGCGACGGCAGCATCGATGTGCTGGTCGCTACCGACGTGGCGGCGCGCGGTCTGGACGTTTCCGGCGTGACTCATGTCGTAAACTTCGACCTGCCGCAAGACCCTGAAAGCTACGTGCACCGGATCGGCCGTACCGGCCGGGCGGGCAAGGAAGGGGCGGCTTACTCCTTCGTAACGCCGCGGGAAATCGATCACTTGCATTTCATTGAGCGGATTACCCGCCATAAAATCGCCCGCAAACCGCTGCCAAGCATCGCCGAGGCGATCGAAGGCAAACAGCGCATCGCGGCGGAACGCATCCTGGAGCTGGTGGAAGCCGGCGAACTGAGCGAATACAAGGGCATCGCGATCCAACTGTTGGAACAATACGATTCGGTAAACCTGCTGGCAGCTGCCTTTAAGCTGATTACCGGCGAAAAGAACGACAAAGCGAACATCGAGCTGACGCCGGAAGAACCGATCCGCGTTAAACGCCGGAATCCGGACATCCGCTCCAGCGGGCGCAAGCCGTCGGGTTACGGCAATCGCGGCGGCGGCGGCGGCTATCGTCGGGACAATAACCGCGATGGCGGAAGCCGTGGCGGTTACGGCAGCAACAAAGGCGGATACAGCAAGGACGGCGGACGTGATTCTTACCGTTCGTCCGACCGTAAGCCGCGCTCTTCGAACTATAGCGGCGGCGATCGCCGGCCTTCGAAACGCGAAGACAATTCGTTCGACAATTAATGGTCAACAACAAAGAAGACGAGGAATCTCCTCGTCTTCTTTGTTTATTGAAACTTTAGTAAAGGATCGTACGGCTGACGATAACAAGTAAAATAAACAATACCAGAATCGTTCCCGTTGAAGTCCAGAAACCTCCATATCCGCCTACGTTGGACATGAGATAACCTCCTTTGAATAGTGAATGGAATGAATTTACGTTATATAGTATGGCGGGGAGGTTGCCCCAGACTAGACGCTAACCCGAGGAAGAGTAAAATAGGCGCTGGATAGTGGTTCAGGAAACATGCTATAGTATTAAACATAGACAACTTATCAATTGCGGAGGGAGATTTTTTCTTGGAATCAAAAGGATTAATGGGCGGTTTTTATAAAATTACGGAATGGATTATGAGGATCTCGGGCAGCAATCTGCTGTGGCTCCTTTGTTCCTCGCCATTTTTGTTCTTTGCATTTACGATGCTGCTTTCCCCAGAGTTGAACCAGGATTTCCTGATCACGAATTTATGGTTGATGGCGATTGTGGCACCGTTTACACTGTTTCCCGCAACAGCGGCGCTGTTTTCGGTGACGCGTAAATGGGTAATGGGCGAAGCGGACGTAGGGATTATTAAAACCTACATCAAGGGTTACAAGGAAAATTACAAGCAGAGCTTGATCGGAGGAGTTTTCTATACACTGCTGACGGTCGTCATGGTTGTCGACTATCAAGTGTATATGAAGGAATTCAACAATCTCCAGTTTATCGGGATCGTGATGCTGGTGTTCCTGGTGATTTTGCTGATTTCCTTGTTCAACTTTTTCTCCATGGTTGCGCATTATTACATGAAGACCACCCAAATTATTAAAAATGCAATTTTACTGACGATTCTTAAGCCGTTCCGGGTGCTATCCACGGTTATTTGCGTGGGGGTGCTCGTGTTCCTAACGCTTCGTTTCCCGTGGCTGATTCTGTTCGGTTTCGCAAGCTTGACGGCACTCGTGGCCTTCTTCAATTTCTATGGCGCATACAATAAAGTACAGGAAAAAGTGGAGAAGATGCGGGCGGCTGAACAAGAGTCGAACGAGGAAGAGGATTCGGAAGATACGGAAATTTCGGAAAAAGAGAAAAAGTAATCAAAAAACGAAGAACTAAAAAATGTGATCAGGCAAGGAATAGGATGATTCCGAAGAAACGGCAGAGTCCGTAATGAAATGGAAACATTTTCCTTGTTCGCTAAGTTTACATTTGGTTAATGAAGTTCTATAATAGGTTTACGTCCTGCGATGTGCGTTTCGGTTCCATGTTGTTTTGAACCAATGACAAAGTCTCGGGAGACTTACATTGCGTCATGGCTGAAAGGCCCTATCCGCTGTTGATGAGGGGACTTCAAAAATGTCGCTGCGGTCACCCACCTGCTATAGCAGGTTCGAGACAGCGTAACCGGACGGCATAGGCGGGTCTTTTCTTTAAGAAATGATCGGCGCTCTGAAATTTGGAAACCTTCCAAGCTTCAGGGCGCTTTTTTTTTCGGCTTGAAAACGTATTCGCTTTTGTTTGTGAATCAACAATGATAAACTATAGATAGCGAATTTGGTTGGAGGATAAAGGAGGAAGAACGGGTTGTCATTAAAGAGAACGCTTACCGGTATTTTTCGCAGTCAGGAAGGAACCAGCGACCGTGCGAAAGTACCCGAATTGAAGACGAGATATTATCAATTATCGAAAGACAGAATCTGGGAGGAAGTTTCGTCTACTTTGAAAAAGATTCCCGGTTATAAGGTTTTGCATGAAGTGCCTTCCGTCGGAGAAATCACGCTGGAGAAACGGAGCGGATTTGGGCGGACGATGGATATCACCGTTTCGATCGTTTCTACCGGACCGATGCGTAGCGCGGTTGATATTTATTCGGCGACACGCGGGTCGTTCGGTGACCTCGGCGCAAACTATCGCAACATCATGAACATTTTCGCAGTTCTTGATAAGAAGCTTGCGGCCTATAAAGTCAGTTCCTGATTAAGAAATAAACATCATCTTTTAAAAAAAGCGAGCAAGGAGAGACATCTCCTTACTCGCTTTTCGCTTTTTAAGCAAGCAGTTCTTTTACCGCGGCCACCGGTTTTTCATAATCCGGATGCTCGGACATTTCTTTCAACACTTCGATGTAGCGGATTTTGTTGTCTTTATCGACGACAAACACGGCGCGATGGTCGAGCGCGAATTCTTTGATCAGGACGCCGTATGCTTTACCGAAGGAATTATCCTTATAGTCGGACAGCGTTACCACGCGATCCACGCCGGCGGCTCCGCACCAGCGGGCTTGCGCGAAAGGCAGGTCCGCGCTGACTGTCAGGATGACGACATCGTCGCCAAGGCCGGCTGCTTCTTCGTTGAAGCGGCGGGTTTGCGCGTCGCAGACGCCCGTGTCGAGGGAAGGCACGACACTGATGAGTTTGATTTTGCCTGCAAAGTCCTGCAGCGTAGCTTCTTCAAGCAGGTTTTTATTCAAGCGGAAATCTGGGGCGTTATCGCCAACTTTTAATTCCGGTCCGATCAGGGTGATGGGATTACCTTTGAATGTTGCCACGTTAGCACGTTCTTGTGTCATTTCATTCTCCTCCTAAACATGAGATAATGGATTCAAACTACATTATAATCGTTTTAAAAAGAGCTTGTCCAATAATAGGAATTTTAAAAGTTAAAGGAAGGTATGTCATGATTTTTATCCGTTATGAAAATTGGAAAAGTTATGTGCGCTATTATCCCGTAACCTGCCTGATTTTGGCGGCGAACCTGGTCATGTTCGTGTTGTTATTGCTTAAAGGCGGTACGGACAGTAATTTGGCGAAGGTTGAGCTCGGAGCAATGCTTAACGCGGAGCCGTATGCAAGCGAGTGGTGGAGACTTTTTGCTTCGATGTTCCTTCATCACGACTTCAATCATTTATTTTTTAACTGTTTTTCCATTCTCGTGTTTGCTCCCCCGTTGGAGCGGTTGATCGGTCACTGGAAATACGCGTTGCTTTATTTGGGCAGCGGCATCGTCGGCAATGTGCTCAGCATGGAAATCTACAGCCGCTCCTCGGACATCTTCATTTCTGCCGGCGCTTCAGGAGCGATTTACGGGGTCTACGGCGCTTATTTGTACATCGCCTTGCTGCAGCGCCACCTGATGGATGAAAGCTCGCGCAAGACGCTGTACTCCCTGTTAATCATCGGGGTCGTATTCTCCCTTCTTGTCCCGCAAGTGAACTGGATGGCTCACTTCGGGGGACTGCTTGGCGGCTTTTTCCTTTACGGTTTGCTGATCCGTGTTTTAAAACGCCGTTGATGCCGGGGAACGTCCATGGTACATTAGTGATGAAAGCCCTTTAATTTTTAATCAGCCCTAATTCGGATTTATGAACAGATGCGAAATGGAGCGATCAGATTCGTGGAATTAAGACAACTGCAGTACTTTGTGAAAGTGGCAAAAAAAGAACACGTCACCCAGGCGGCAGAGGAGCTGCACGTAGCCCAGTCCGCGGTAAGCCGGCAGATTCATCAATTGGAACAGGAGCTGGGCGTCAACCTATTTATGCAGAAAGGACGAAACTTGCAGCTTACCGCCGTGGGGCAATTGTTTTGCAGCCGGGTGGAGACGATTTTGAAAGATCTGGAGCGGGCGGTGAATGAGGTCCATGAATTTTTGGATCCCGAACAAGGCGAAATCCGGCTGGGGTTTCCGAATAGTCTCGGAATACATATCATCCCCAGCGTAGTGGCTGAATTTCGAAAATTGTATCCGAACGTTAAATTTCGGTTCAGGCAGGGAACATATCCGACACTGATCCGGGACGTCGTCTCGGGGGAAGTCGATTTGGCATTTATATCACCTTTTCCGGAAAATCATGATCAGGTTGTGGGAAACGTCGTTCTGACGGAAGACCTCGTGGCGATCCTGCCTCCAAGTCATCCGCTGGCTGGAGAGCAGAGCATTCAATTAAGTCAATTGAAGGATGATAAATTCATTCTGTTCAGCAAGGGTTACTCGCTGAGACCGATCGTTTGGCAAGCCTGTCTGGAAGCGGGATTTACGCCGAAGATCGCCTTTGAAGGGGAGGAAACCGATACGATCCGCGGTCTCGTGGCAGCTGGAATGGGGGTAAGCTTGCTGCCGGAAATGGCGCTGTTCCAAAGCTTCACCCTGCAGCCGAGCCGAGTCCGGGTATCGCATCCGAAGGTAACGAGAACGATCGGGCTGATCCATCGGGCGGATGAGAAACTGCCTTTGGTGGCTCAGTCGTTCCGCATATTTTTGCTCGAATATTTCGGGTTGCAAATCGATACGCCGCCGAGTCAATGACCGGCGGTTTATTCGTTTTGATAAAAAAGGCTGCCGAGTATACCTCGGCAGCCTTAAATGCGTTTATATGGTTGTAGTTAGTCCCGGTTGCCTACGAACATAAGGATGTAACGCAACAGCTCGAGCAAGGACAACAGGGCTGCGGCGACATAGGTTAGTGCCGCGGAGTTCAGAACTTTGGCGACGCCGCGTTCTTCGTTGTGGCTTACAAAACCTTGCTGAACCATGATCTTGCGCGCCCGGTTGCTGGCATTGAATTCGACCGGCAGTGTAACAAGCTGGAACAGGACGGCGGCGGAGAAGAAAATGATGCCGAGTCCGACCAGGTTGAGGGCGCCGAACAGAAACCCGGCCAACAGCAGGAACGGCGCGATGCCGGATGCGATATTTACGACGGGAAACATTTTGTGCCGAAGCACGAGCATCGGATAAGATTCCTTATGCTGGATGGCGTGCCCGACTTCGTGGCAGGCTACGGCGACGGCCGAGATGGAACGTTCATAATAAACCGGTTCCGATAAGCGGACCACGCGATGGATCGGATCATAGTGGTCGGAAAGCGTGCCGCGGACAGGTTCGATCGGCACGTCGTAAAGTCCGTTGGCGTCCAGCATGCGTCTAGCGGCGTCATGGCCGGTCAGCCCGTACATGTTCGGTACTTTTGCCCATTTCTTGAACGTGCCGGATACTTTGAACTGGGCCCACAGAGACAACCCGAATGCTAGAAGAATCGGGATAAGCATTACGTTAGAATACATGATGATCATTCCTCCATAGGTCGTATAAAGTTAGCAGTAACAGGAAACGGATTCGCATTAATTGAAGGGGCTGTTGTTCAGTATGATACGAAGCGCCTCGATACAAGCCAGACTTTGCGGCATCAGGCTCGCAAAAGCGTGCCTTGCTTGACCGGGTTTCATGTTCGAAATCAGCGGTTGCAGCTCCTTCACTTCGCGTTCCAACTGCTGCATATGAATTTCAAGAGAGTTCAATTTCTCGCTCACTTGTTCATCGTGGGTTATTTTGTCCCATTGCTTCAGCTTTTCGCGGATTTCTTCAAGCGAATACTTCTCCTGCTTCATTTGATTAATACGTTCAAGCCTGGATAAGGTTTCAGAACTGTACAACCGGTAATTTGTTCTAGTCCTTTTCTCCGGTGAGATCAGTCCGAGCTTGGTGTAATAGTCGATGGTGCGTTCGCTGACAGCCGCGGCTTTCGCCAATTCTCCGATCCGATATAGCTTTATAGCTCCAATAGGATCACCTCTCCTCTAATAATAGTATGATACCCGAACAAGAAGTATACAGTCAAACGTCATACTTTATATTTGTCAGTAACTATAGGTGAAAACAAACAATAGTTTTACACTATATGTTAGGTTATTTGCATTATTTCGTATTTTTACAAAAAAGTTATTGTGGAAAACCGATATATGGTCTTATAATCGCTTTAACATTAGAAATTATGTTAGGAAATATGACATTGGGGAGAGGGTAAAATGAGAAAGAGATGGCTGTTCGGATTAATTGGGGTTCCTGCTGTATTGATCTTTCCGGGCGCGGCTCTTGCCGCCGAAGGAGAAGTTACGAATACGGTTCTGGAAGTCGGTTTGAATTCCTTGTTCGTATTTGTGGCCGCAATGCTGGTCTTCTTCATGCAGGCCGGATTTGCGCTGCTTGAAGCCGGTACGGTCCGGATGAAAAACGCGGGTCATGTCGCAGGAAAAACGGTATTGACGCTCGGCATTTCCGTCATCGTCTGGTGGGCCTTCGGCTTCGGTTTCGGCTTCGGGGACGGCAACAGCTTTTTCGGTACGACAGGGTTTTTCTACGGCGGAGCCGATACGATCGGATCCTTCAGCGTATTTTCGGAAATCGGGGTTCCGCTCGATTTGATGTTCCTGTTTCAAATGGCTTTCGCGGCGGTCTCTCTGGCCATCGCTTGCGGAGGGATGGCGGAGCGCGCCAAGCTTAGCGT
Organism: Paenibacillus salivarius; assembly: GCF_051307165.1. NCBI lineage: Bacteria > Bacillati > Bacillota > Bacilli > Caryophanales > Paenibacillaceae > Paenibacillus > Paenibacillus salivarius. Next base: position 3,795,316 of record NZ_CP195592.1, on the reverse strand, counting down.
ATATATCATTTTCGGAGCTTTGTTCCTGGCGATCATTTATCCTATCGTTGCCCACTGGGTATGGGGCGGCGGCTGGCTCGGTTCGCTCGGCATGCAGGATTACGCAGGATCCACGGTCGTTCACCTCACGGGGGCAACAGCGGCATTGGTCGCAACGATTCTGTTGAAGCCCCGCCTCGGGAAATACAACAAGGACGGCAAGCCGAATTCGATTCCCGGCCATAACCAAGTGCTTACGGTACTGGGCGTCATTATTCTCTGGATCGGCTGGTTCGGTTTTAATCCGGGCAGTGCATTGACTCCGCTCGGAGACGGGTTTTTCGGTTACGTCCTGACGACGACGAATTTGGCGGCCGCAGCCGGAGCCGTTGCCGCATTGTTGATTTCGTGGGCGGTTATGGGCAAATCCGATATTCCAAGCATGTTGAACGGCGTGCTCGCTGCGCTCGTTGCAATTACCGGTTCCTGCGCTTTCGTGGATACATGGGCATCGATCGTGATCGGCGCGGTCGCCGGAGTCTTGGCCTTTTTCATGCCGAGATGGTTTGAACGCATCGGTTTGGACGATCCGATCTACGCCTTTTCCGTTCACGGGATTGCCGGAGTTTGGGGCGCGATTTCCACGGGGCTGTTCGCAACGCCCGAATTGGTTGCCAAAACCGGAGTCGGTGCTGAAGGGCTGTTCTACGGCGGCGGTTTCGGACAGCTCGGAGTTCAGCTTCTCGGGGTCATCGGTACATTCGCATTCGTGCTTGTGCTGTCCTTTATCATTCTTGGCGGCATGAAGTGGCTGATGGGTCTCCGGGTTACGGAAGAAGAGGAAATGATGGGCCTGGATATGAGCGAGCATGGCACCTACGGCTACCCTGAGCAAATGAACGCGCTGAATCAAGGCTTACGGCAATGAATACGGAAGTCTGCTTTGAAGAGGTCCGGTCTGCGTCCGCTCCGGAGCAGCTGAGGCACGCCAGATTAAGTGCGCAGGCACGAATTTACGACAAGTTTTCCGTTACGGATATCGAAGCTTGGAACCGCGATGTGAGCCGGCTTCAAGATATCGTGATGACGCGGGCAGCCGAATTATGCGAGCAACAAATGGAAAGGGAGGGCTTCGTCCCTCCTCCGGCCCCGTATGCTTTTGTCTTGTTCGGCAGCGCGGGCAGGGAAGAACAGACGCTGTGGAGCGACCAGGACAACGGATTGATTTTCGGAACAAGCAAAGGTATGGATGAAGAAGCGGTAAAGGGCTATTTCTATGAATTCGGCCGGCGGTTGTCCGAGATCCTCGAGTTGTCGGGATACAAGCCTTGTCCGGGTAAAGTGATGGTCTCGAATCCGATGTGGTGCCAACGGCTGGAAGATTGGGAAAGCCAGCTTGCGGGCTGGAGAGAGCAGCTTGGCTTCGAGCAAGTAAGATATCTGATGATTGCGGCGGACATGCGCCATCTGTCAGGAGATCACGACTTATCTTGCAAGCTGCGGGAGTCGATGTACAGAATATTCGAGCAGACTTCGGGTTCCGACGGAGAGAATGAGCTTGCCGCCGCGGTGCTGCGCAACACGGTGCGACATAAAGCCGCCCTGAACGTGCTGGGTCAGGTGATCACGGAACAAACGGGAGAGTACGCGGGAGAATTCGATGTGAAGTACGGGCTGTATCTTCCGATCGTCAACGCGGTGCGTTATATGGCGCTCGAATACGGCGTCAGCGCGCCTTCGACGAGAGAGAGGCTGAACCAGCTCGCAAGAATGGGGGAAATCCCGTATCCATGGTTGGAAAATTGCCGAAGCGTGCTGGACACCGCTTTACGATTCAGAACGATGGCACCTACCGGATACTTGCCGAAGACCAAATTGAAGGATAAGGAGGTTATTCGGGAATTAAGGGAAGCGCTCGGTACGGTTAAACTGGTCTATCGCACGCTGCAGCGCAAACAAAGATACGCGGAAAGGAAATGGCTATGAAGGAACCGATGAAGGGAAACGGCGGATTTTGGGATGCCATTAAGGGAGGGGGATTGTCCCCGAAGTTCTCCTCCATGATCGGAGCGCCAAGCGCTCAGCAAATCGCTTTCGTACGTTCGTTGACCAAGGGGAAACGCCGCCCGGAAACTCTTCATATTCCGCTCAGCCAACTGCAAACCGCCGTGTTTGACCTGGAGACGACGGGGTTTCATTATCACTACGGGGATGAGATTTTATCCTTCGGCGCGGTGAAGGTCGACGGCGAAGAAATCACGGATGACGTATACTATTCGTTGTCCAAACCGTCCTGTACCGTCCCTGAGCGCATTACGGAATTGACGGGGATAACGGAAGAGATGGTCCGGGATGCTCCTTCCTTGCTGCAAGCGCTGCGCGAATTTATGGCGTTCGTGGACGACAGAGTATTGATCGCGCATGGCAGCGCGCATGATAAAGCGTTTTTGGATGTCGCTCTTTGGAAAACGTCAAAAGTTCACTTAAGCCACCGGGTGCTGGATACGATGATGATTGCCCAAAAGCTGGAGCCCGCCAAAAAGCTGTCATCGCTTGACGATTGGCTGAAATCGTATAAGCTCCCCATCCTCCAGCGCCATCATGCCCTCGAGGACGCCAGGATGACGGCCGGATTATGGAGGAGGATGATCTCCAGCCTCAAGGAACGGGGCGTCATCACGCTCGGGGATTTGTACAGTTTTATGAGCAGGACTTAGGGAGTTTCGGAATTTCCTTGCGTCAGGATTTCTCCGTGCTGTAACTATTTAGAGAAACAGGGTACAATAGTTTGGAGAAACCTTTCTGGCAAAGGAAGTTGCATAATGAGACGAAATTTATGGATTATGGCCGGGCTGCTCGTGCTTCTGGCAGCGGCTTTGTATGACAATTACGGAACCGGGCTATTGTCCGGACTTGGATTCGTACGGGAGGAAGCTGCGGAACAAAGCGGGCAAAGCCAATCGGTAAGCGCGCTTGTCGCGGAAAAATCGTTGAAGCCGGGTACGAAGGCTCCAACGTTTACGTTGACCGGGATGGACGGCAATTCCTATAAAGTTGGAGGTAAGCGGGAGGTTCCCCTGATGCTCAATTTTTGGGCGTCCTGGTGTGGTCCTTGTCAAGAAGAGGCTCCCGATTTGGTGAAGCTGGGCGAAAAATATGCGGGCCGCTTCGATATTTACGCCGTAAACGTCACGTTTTACGATAAACTCGACGAGGCGAAGGAGTTTGTGGAGAAATACGGGTATAAGTTTCCGGTCCTTCTTGATAAAAAGGGAGAAATTTACGGGAAATATAACGGAATCGCCTTTCCGACCAATGTGCTGATCGACAAGGACGGGAACGTAGTGGATGTCATTGTCGGGACTCTTTCTCCGGAAGAGCTTGAGGCGAAAATCGAAAAACTGCTTGAGACATAAAGAAAGAAAATCATGCAGACAACAAAAGCCGCCAGGGAACAAAACGGGATCCCATGGCGGCTTTTGTTTGACATTAATGATTGACAAGCCCGCGAGCGGAAGACGGAATTTCCGTATATTCCTGCTTCGTTTGTCCGAGCAGCGCATAACGAAGGCTGTCAACAAGCGCTTCCCAGCTGGCTTCGATGACGTTACCGGACACGCCGACCGTGCTCCACGAGTTTTCGTAATTCCGGGATTCGATCAGAACGCGAACCTTGGAGGCGGTGGCATCTTTATCGTCGAGTACCCGTACTTTATAGTCGGATAAGTGGATTTCCTGCAGGCTAGGGTAATAAGTGATAAGCGCTTTGCGGAGCGCATTGTCCAGCGCGTTGACCGGACCGTTCCCTTCAGCCGCCGTATAGATGCTTGCGCCGTCGATCTTGAGCTTGACGAAAGCTTCGGAAATAACCGGCTTGCCGGCGGATTTCTCGACCAGCATCTTGAAGGATTCGAAGACGAACAGTTCTTTCATCTCGCCGTTGGCTTCACGAAGAAGCAGCTCCAGCGAGGCGTCCGCACCCTCGAACTGATATCCCTGATGTTCCAAATCCTTGATTTTGGAAATGACGGCCCGGGTATCTTCATTCTCCGGATCGAAAGGAATGCCGAGCTCTTTGGCTTTGGACAAAATATTGCTTTGTCCGGCAAGTTCCGAAACGAGCACGCGCTGCCGATTGCCGACCGTCTCCGGCGAGATATGCTCGTACGTGCGGGAATCGCGCAGAATCGCCGAAACATGAATGCCGCCCTTATGGGCGAATGCGGCGGTTCCGACATACGGCTGGTTGACCGGCATGTATACATTGGCGATTTCGCTAATGTAACGAGCGGTATTGGTCAGCTGTTTGAGCTGGTTGGGCTCCAGCACTTCATATCCGAGCTTGAGCTGCAAATTCGGGATGATGGAGCAGAGGTTGGCGTTGCCGCAGCGTTCGCCGTACCCGTTCATCGTGCCCTGGATTTGTTCAGCCCCGGCCTGCACGGCGCTAAGGGCGTTGGCCACGGCCAGTTCGCAATCGTTATGGGTGTGGATGCCAAGCCGGGCTGAAGTCACGCTGCCCTTAAGCACGCTGACGATATCGTGAACTTCATGCGGCATCGTGCCGCCGTTCGTATCGCACATGACGAGCCAATCGGCGCCTGCTTCTTCGGCTTTGCGCATGACCGCGAGCGCGTATTCCGGGTTGTTTTTGTAGCCGTCAAAGAAATGCTCGGCGTCAAACATGACCTCAAGTCCGCTGCGTTTAAGGTATGCGATGGAATCATAGATCATCGCAAGATTTTCTTCCAGCGTGGTCTGAAGGGCTGTGAAAACGTGGAAGTCCCAAGATTTTCCGACGAGCGTCGACGCTTGCACGCCGGATTCGATGATCCGGTTCAGGTTGGCGTCCCGTTCGGCTTGGCTGTCTTTGCGCCGGGTGCTTCCGAAGGCCGTGATTTTGGCTGACAGACCAAGGTTTTTGACCCGGTCAAAAAATTCGATATCCTTGCTGTTACTGCCAGGGTTGCCGCCTTCGATATAATGGACACCCAACTGATCCAGCTTCTTGGCGATCTTCAACTTATCGTCCGCGGACAGGCTGATTCCCTCACCTTGCGTTCCGTCGCGCAAAGTAGTGTCGAAGATGGATAAAGCTTTTGACATGATGGATGTCTCCCCCTTTGGATGTCATTAATTTATATGCATTCATTTTGGTATTTTTCATATTATAGCATTAGTTTTTTAAATGGAACACGCTTTTTGGGATTTTGCGCACGGGCTGTATTGACCTCGATTTAGGCTGGGGGTATGCTGGATTTAGAAAATGAGGATTGAGGGGACGGTCATGAAAAGTGTCAGGCAATATCGAAAAATACTTTCCTGCCCGCGGCCGGGTCGTGCTGCATGTCGATATGAACGCTTTTTACTGCTCCGTGCACGAGACGGAGGAGCCGGAGAAATACAGAAACAAGCCGACAGCGGTTGCCGGAAGCGTCGAACTGCGCAAAGGCGTCATCGTGACTTGTTCTTATGCGGCTCGCAAAAGGGGTATTTCTACGGGGATGACCGTCAGCCAAGGCTTGAAAAAGTGTCCCGAGCTCATCGTGATCCAGCCTAACTTCCATTTATACCGCAAATATTCCCGAGCATTTATGGATATCGCCTACGGGTATACGCCAAGCCTGCAAGCCGTGTCCATCGACGAATGCTATCTGGATATCACGGGGTCGAAGCAGTTTGGAACACCGCTTGAAATCGCCCGGGAAATCCAGTCCCGAATAGCGGACGAGCTTGGACTTCCGTGCTCGATCGGGATCGCGCCGAACAAGCTGCTCGCGAAAATGGCTTCCGACATGAAAAAGCCGAACGGAATTACCGTGCTGCGCATCCGGGACGTGCCGGCTGTGCTGTGGGACAAACCGTGCAAGGAGCTGTTCGGCATCGGAAACAAGACGGCGGAAAAGCTCAAACGGTTGCATATCTACACGATCGGACAGCTGGCCGCTGCCGACGAGCGGGTTCTGACGGAGAAGTTCGGCATCGCCGGGCACTGGATGAAACGGGCGGCAAACGGCTTGGACGATTCACCCGTGGTCGAGGAACGCGAGCAGAACAAATCGATCGGGCATACGACGACGCTGCCGGCGGATATCCGCCGGATGGAGGATGTTTCCCGCGTGATGCTGAATCTGGCCGATCAGGTAACAAGGCGGCTGCGCCGGCAAAAACTGGTCGCCCAGACGGTACAGATCACGATCCGCACTCCCGATATGAAGACGATCACGCGATCCCAAAGTCTGGAGACGGTCGTCGAACGGGCGGAGGACGTATACCGGATAGCTTGCGAACTCTACCGGAAGCATTGGAGCGAGGAGAAGCCGGTACGCCTTCTCGGCATTACGCTGCAAAACCTGGCCGCCAAAGAGGAATCCGCTTTGCAGCTGGATTTGTTCGACTACGAGCTGCAGCCGAAAAAAGACTCTTTGACTAAAACGGTCGATCAGCTTAGGGACAAATTCGGGGAGAATGCCGTGCTGACGGCCGGGATGCTGACGGACGATCCGTCGGCCTTGATCCGGAACCATAAAATCCGCGGTACGTCGCTGCAGACCGATTTTCTGCGCGAAACCGGGGATGAATCCTGATTTTCGATTGGTATTATACGGAAATTGAATTGAAATTGCTTTCAATTTATATTATATTGAACTTGGTGACAAACTAAGCACGGACTACTTTTACCGTTTATATTCAGGAGGCAGAAAACATGGCTAAATATACTTGGGTTGAGAAAGATACTTGTATCGCATGCGGCGCTTGCGGCGCGACGGCACCGGATATTTACGATTACGATGACGAAGGTCTGGCCGAAGTTATCTATAACAGTGACGGCAACCGTGGCGTGACTGAAATTCCTGACGATTTGTTCGACGATCTTCAAGATGCTTGCGACGGATGCCCGACCGACTCCATCAAAATTGCGGACACCCCTTTCAACAAGGAAGGGTAATCGATTCTTAAATCATAAATCCTTTGACATCCTCCGTCCGGAAAGGCGGGGGATGTCTTTTTTTGTTTTCGGCGGTGTGGGCCGTAAGTCGGAAATTTGCCCGACCGGGCTTCGAATTCTTTGCAACATCGCCATGCCTGCCGATATAGTTAATAGAAAGTTTTAATTTTGTCCAGTTGGAGGATTAAGATGAGCAATTCGGCTTACCTCAAAAAATATGTGCAGAACCATCCGGAAAATAAAATGGCATGGTACTTGCTCGGAAAAGAATACGAATCGACCGGCCAGGAGGGCAAGGCGCAATATTGCTACAATCAGGCCGGCAAAGTGTACGAGGCCTTCGAGGCGAGCAAGGTTCCGGCCGAGCTATGGCAAGAATACCAGGAGAATTTGCTTCAGGAGCAGAGAAGAAAGGCCAAGCGGATGAGGACGATGCGCAGAACCGGAGTCGCCATCATTCTTCTGCTGCTGATCTGGATCCCGTCCGCCTATGGGCCCGTGCTTTGGGATCCGTCCAAAGCAGACTCCGGAGATGGGAACGGTTCTCCCGTTCAGGGGGCAGCGGCGCAAGAAGACCCGGAGCCAGGAGCTTCCCGGGCGGAAGAAAAACGTCCTTCCTTGGGCTTTACGGCCAAAGCATACTCCGGAAGCCCCGGCGACAGGGAAAAGGCGCTCGCTTCGGCAGTGATGGAAAGCGGGAAGGAAGGGGCTCCGCTGGAAACGGCCGTACTTGGGATGAAGCGGTCGGGCAAATGGTCTCTGTGGTCGGAGGATATGCCTGTCGTATACGGAGTCTCACAGGATTCCGGAACCGGAACAACGACGGTTCAAACCTATGACGGCAAGGCGTGCGACTGTACGCCGCCGGATTCGTCCCGGTTCCGCGAAGATGCGGACGGCTGGATCGCGCGCCAGGAATCGCTGGCCGTGCTGTCTTCCGCCATGCAGCAATACAAGAACCAGAAAGGCAAGTGGCCGTCCGGTCTCGGCGCGTTGACGGACACGTTTCCGGCCAACTGGCTGGCGGGGACCGATCCGGTCATGAAGGAAGCTTTTCAACCGATGCTGGATTATCTCCAAACGGGCGCCGGCGGCGGAAGCGGGGCAAACGGCAAACCGGATGGTGGAGCGTCGGCGGATGCAAAACAGAGTGGAGCGCTTTCTACGGGCGAGCCCTTTTTTACGAAGCCGCTCGAGGTGATCGTGGATAAAGAAAATTACCGGCTGGCGGTCGTTAGCGGGAATGTTATTTTGCGGAGTTACAAAGTCGGTTTGGGGGGAGAGGAAACGCCCGAAGGCACGTTCCGGATTACCGATAAGGTCATCAATCCGAACGGGCGGGATGACGGCGAATTCGGAAGCCGGGGCATGCAGCTGTCGGATACGAATTATGCGATCCATGGAACGAACGAACCGGATAGCATCGGGAAGGACGAATCGTTGGGGTGCGTGCGGATGACGAAGGCGGATGTGGAGGAATTGTTCGACTTCATCCCGAAAGGGACCAAAGTCACAATTGGAAAAGGGATTCTTCCGAAGCTGGACAACGTTCCCGATAAGCGATTCGCGCTGGAACATCGTCAGGATCAGACTAATCCCCATCGTACATACCATTGGCTATAAACTTCCTAAATATTGGTCAGAATGATCACGGCCGCAACGGCGACGATCAGGACGGCGACGATCGAGCCTGCCCAGACGAGAGCCCTTTTGTTGACTTCATCTTTCTTTTGCTGAAGCGTCGGCGGCTTGCGTTTCGTTGACATCGGCGATTCCCCTTCCTTTAAACGGGAGTGTACAAATTCATTGTAACTGCTTTCACAGCGTTTTTCCATATCCCGGATTGCAGATTCCAGGCATCGGCTTACTTTTCTTTTGTGCCGGAAACCGCTAAACTGGATATGGAGTTTTTTTGAGCAAAAGAATGATCGGAGTGAAGTTAACCAGTGCTGTATCGCAATTTGGGGAAACCTGTATTTTTCAAACTGGATCCGGAAAAGGCCCATCATCTTGTGATCGGCGGACTACATAAAGCGGCGAAAGTCCCGGGAATGGTACCGTTGATGCGCGGTATGTACGGAGTCCCGCAATCGCCGGAATTGGCCACCCGGCTTTTCGGTATCAATTTTCCTTCCCCGGTAGGGCTTGCCGCGGGGTTGGACAAAAATGCCGATGCGGTGGAGGGCTTCTCCGCCATCGGTTTCGGCTTTATGGAGGTCGGCACCGTAACGCCCAAAGCTCAGCCGGGCAACGACCTGCCGCGTTTGTTTCGGCTTCCGCCGGACGAAGCCTTGATCAACCGGATGGGGTTCAACAACCGCGGAGCGGAGCAGATGGCCAGACAGCTGGCGGCATTAAAATCAAGGCCGATCCCGGTTGCGGTGAATATCGGCAAAAACAAGACGACTCCGAACGAGGAGGCGCATCTCGATTACAAACGATGCATTTCGGAGTTGTATCCATATGCGGACTTTTTCGTTGTCAACATCAGTTCACCTAACACTCCGGATCTGCGTAATTTGCAGCATGGGAGCGAGCTTTCGACACTGCTTGACGCAGTGAAGGAGGAAATGGCGGTCCAAGCGAAAAGTCACGGCTCGGAGAAAGCGGTGCTTGTTAAAATCGCCCCGGACGTAAGCTTTGAGGAACTGGAGTTTATGGTCGACACGATTCAAAAGAGCGGCGTATCCGGACTGATTGCCACCAATACGACGTTATCCCGGGAAGGACTGGCTCATCCCAACGCAAAGGAAACCGGCGGACTCAGCGGAAAACCGCTGCGCGCAAGATCGACGGAGATCATCTCCAAAGTGTACCGCCAAACCGGGGGAAAGCTGCCGATCATCGGATCGGGAGGCATTTTCACGGCCGAGGACGCTTACGAGAAAATTCGCGCCGGTGCCAGCCTGGTTGAAATTTACACGGCATTAATCTACGAAGGCCCCGAAATTAACCGCAAGCTGCATCGCGGTCTGCGCGAGCTGTTGAAGCGGGACGGCTACGCCCACATTTCCGAAGCGGTCGGGGCGGACCACAGGTAGCAGCGGTCAGAGAAGACAGGAGGCATAAGTATGGACAGTAGAGATTGGGGAACTTTTTTGCTTCCATATGAACAAACGGTTGAGGAACTGAAAGTGAAGTTCAAAACGATGCGGTCGGAACTGAAAAAACGCGAGGAATATTCACCGATTGAGTTCGTGACCGGCCGGGTCAAAAAAATATCCAGTATCCTCGACAAAGCGAAACGGCTGAACGTTTCGATGGATGATCTGGAGACGGGAATCGAAGATATCGCCGGCATCCGCATTATGTGCCAGTTTGTGGAGGATATTCGGCGGGTGGCGCAATATATTCGGTTACGCAGAGATTTGAAGGTATTGTATGAGAAGGATTACATTACGAATTATAAGGAAAGCGGGTACCGCAGCTTCCATATGATCGTGGAGTATCCGGTCCAAACGGCGCTCGGTCAAAAGATCGTGCTGGCCGAAATTCAAATTCGTACGCTGGCGATGAATTTTTGGGCCACGATCGAACACTCGTTGAACTATAAGTACAAGGAGAGCCTCCCCGACGAAATGCGGAAGCGGCTGAAGAAGGCGGCCGAAGCCGCGTTTGTGCTCGATAATGAAATGTCCAGCATCCGGCAGGAAATCCTGATCGCGCAAAAAAGCTTTGAGGACGACTCCAATATCGTATCTCAACTGCTTACGGCAATCCACCAGTTGTATTTCTACCATCTCGTCACGGAGGCGATCGATGCGCAGGAAAGGTTCAACCGCTTGTGGGAGGCCCGCGATTTGGACGGCATGAAAGATCTCCTGGCCGGGGTCAAGGGATTGATCAAAGCGAAGAAAAAGGTCGAGGAGCCCGGGGATGAGCTATGACCCGCTCTTCGTAAAATACCTGGTTTACTTTAACCGGGACCGGGATTACTTCGAATGTCACGAGGTGCTGGAGGAGTTATGGCTCCATCTGGACCGGGATCCGCTTTACAAGGGACTTTTGCAGATCGCGGTGGGACTCTTTCATTTCCGCAACGACAATGTCGTCGGAGGCAGGAAGATGCTTCATTCCGCGGCCGAGCGCCTTATGGGCTATCCCGCGGATAGCCTTGGGATCGATCTGGGCCGGCTTCGCGCGGAGGTCCTGGAGTACGCGGAACGGCTGGACCGCTACGCGGAGCAGCCGTTTGAGTATTACGACCTGGACATCCGGATCCTTGATCCCGCGCTTATCCAGGCGATAGAGGAAGCCTTGCCGGGGATCGCCCCGAATGTGCCGCAACGGCGGAAGCCGCAGCGCGGAGAGAAGCATGCCGAGCGCGAGGCCATCGTCAGAAAGCGGTCGAATCTTTGAGGATACATGGCGTGAGTGGCTGCTCGCTCCTTTAGGGGAGGGGCTGCTTTTTGTCGGTTTGTGTTACAATAGATTTGCTGTATAACCTTATAATGAAACGGAAGGTAGAGATGGCGGTACAATTACCCGAAGCTTTTTTGAACCGGATGAAAGCCCTGCTGGGCGATGAATATAACGAGTTTCTGTCCTCCTACAACGACCCGAGATTTGCCGGGATCCGGGTAAATACGCTCAAAATCGGAACGGAAGAGTTCAAGGCGGTCGCGCCCTTCGAACTGAAGCCGATTCCGTGGTGCGGTACCGGCTTTTATGTCGATGAAAGTCTGAAGCCCGGCAAGCATGCTTTTTACCATGCCGGTCTTTATTATATTCAGGAGCCGAGCGCCATGGCTCCGGCGGAAGCGCTCGGAGTGAAGCCGGGCGATAAGGTGCTTGACCTGTGCGCCGCTCCCGGGGGCAAATCGACGCAAATCGCGGCCAAGCTGCAAGGGAAAGGGCTGCTCGTCACGAACGACATCAGTTCGGACCGGACGAAAGCCCTGGCCAAAAATATGGAGCTTTACGGGGTCCGCAACGCGGTCGTACTGAATGAAACGCCGGAACGGATTGCCGGCGCTTTCCCCCGCTTTTTCGACAAAATCTTGATCGATGCCCCTTGCTCCGGCGAAGGGATGTTCCGCAAGGACGAAGACATGGCCCGGCTGTGGGAGCCCGGTTGGATTGAGAAATACAGCCGCATGCAGCAGGAAATTCTCGAAACGGCTGCCTTAATGCTTGCGCCGGGAGGCACGATCGTTTACTCGACCTGCACCTTTTCTCCCGAGGAGAATGAAGCGCGCATCGCGGATTTCCTGAATGGACACCCCGACTTTGCAGTGATCCCTCTATCCGGGGAGTACGGAATTGCGCCGGGAAGGCCGGAATGGCTGAAGACGGCTGATGAAGAGGGCTTACTATCCCGTACGGGCGAAAAGATGTTGGTTGATACACCGGAAGAAGTCGCCAAGCAGACCGCAGGCTGCGGAAGATTGTGGCCGCATTTGGTGGAGGGCGAAGGACATTTTCTTGCGGTGCTGCGGCACACCGGGGCCGGCGGAGAGGAAACGGTCATCAAGGAGAAGGATGATCGGCATTCGGTCAAGGCGGAGCCGTCCCGGCGGAAAGGGAAAGGCGAGCGCCCCCGCCATGCAGGCAAAAACGACCCGGGCGACGAGCGGACCATGCTGGAAAGCTGGCGCGAATTCGCAGCCGGCCATCTGACGGAGTACCCCGAGGGCAATTTGCTATTGTTCGGAGGCAACGTTTATGTGTCTCCTTTGACGCATGAACAGCTACGCGGCCTGAAAACGGTCCGTCCCGGCTGGTACGTCGGAACCGCGAAAAACGGCAGGTTCCAGCCCGGCCATCCGCTGGCCGCCGCGCTTCGGCCATCGGAGGCCCTGCGCACGGCGGATTTATCGCTAACTGATGGAGAAGCGGTACGGTATTTGAAAGGGGAAACGCTCGAGCTTCCGGAATCCCGGATTCAGTGCGCCCCGGGGACGAAGCCGAAGGGCTATGTCCTTGTCACGGTTAACGGCTATTCGCTCGGATGGGGCAAATGGCTGGACGGCTTTCTCAAGAATGAATATCCTGCCGGCTGGAGGTGGACTTAAACCCATGAGTGAAGGCAAAAAAACGCAGCGCATCGATAAAATACTCGGCAATCTCGGCTACGGCTCGCGTACGGATATCAAAAAGATGGTAAAGCAGGGACGCATCACTTTGAACGGTGCGGTCGTCAAAGATAGCGGAGCGCAGAGCAACCCGAACTCGGACCGGATCGAGGTGGACGGGGAAGAGATTCTTTACAGGGAATTCGTGTATATCATGCTTCATAAGCCTCCGGGCGTCATTTCCGCAACCGAGGATTTGCGCGAAAAAACCGTACTGGATTTGTTGCCGGACGAATTTCGGATATTTTCCCCGTTTCCCGTCGGCAGACTGGACAAGGATACGGAAGGGCTGCTGCTGCTGACCAATGACGGGCAGCTTGCGCATGACCTTTTGTCTCCCCGCAAGCATGTCCCGAAAACGTACCTTGCCGATTGCGCGGGAGAATTGGGGGAACGGGAAGCGGAAGCGTTCGCCCGGGGCGTCGAACTGGACGACGGGTACGTAACCCTGCCCGCCAAGATGGAAGTGCTTGAGCATGGACGGTATGAGGACGGCAGCCCCAAGACGGTCATCGCCTTGACGATTTCGGAAGGGAAGTATCATCAGGTCAAGCGGATGCTTGAATCCGTCGGATCGAAAGTTACTTATTTAAAACGGATCTCGATGGGTCCGCTGACGCTGGACGAACATTTGCCGCTCGGAGACTGGCGCGAACTGACCTCCGAGGAGGTAGAGGCCTTGCGGTCCGCAAAAAAATAGATATAAGAATATTTAGAGAAAGTTTAAAAAATAGGCTTTTCAGCACCGAGAAGGTTGTATGAAGACGGGAGCGAGGAGCGGAGCGTAGGCAGAACCTGCGTGAAAGACTATTTTTTAAACAACCTATTTAAGGAGATGTGGAGATGAGATACAAACTGATTGCTTTGGATGTCGACGGGACTTTGTTGAACGATGAGCATGTGCTTACCGCGGGAACCGCGGAAACGATCAAAAAAATCGCGGATGAGGGGACGGAGTTCGTATTGTGCACAGGGCGCGCTCCGGTCAATTCGATTCCTTATATGCGGGAGATCGGTTTAAAAGGGTATGTCATTACGCATAACGGCGCGGCTACGGTGGATGTGGAAACCGAGGAAATCGTGCATGAATTCGCGATGAATCCGAAGGGATTGAACCGGTATATCGATTATTGCCGCGAGCATGGAGTACATTACGATATCAATACGACGTTCGCCTTGTACGTTCCCGGGGCGGCCGGACTCAGCCAGGAAGCGCTGGATATGTATCACCTTTATATGATGGAACCGAAGGATCTGCCGGCTTGGGCGGATTTCAGCGAACCGATCGTCAAAATGACCATCACCGCCGAGATGAAGGAGCTCGATAAAATCCATGCGGACTGGAATTTGTGGGCATCGGAGGAGTTTAACATTTTGCGGAGCGGCGATTTCTTTATCGATATTATGCACAAGGACGCTTCCAAGGGCGCGGCGTTGCAGAAGCTGGCCGAAAAACGGGGGTTCCGCGCGGATGAAGTCATGGCCATCGGCAATTATTACAATGACCTGACGATGCTGACGTTCGCAGGCCTCGGCGTGGCGATGGACAACTCCCCGGTGGAGGTCAAGGCGGCCGCAAATGCGGTGACGGCGTCCAACAACGAAGAAGGCGTGAAGCTGGCGCTGGAAAAATATTGTCTGGGGGAATAATACATCGAAAGTGCGATAATTATCGGGAAAACCTCCCGTTATTCTAGGCAGAAACCGCCGAGTTCGTTTTTTAACAGGAAAACCTCCCGCTATTACGGCGAACAAGTGCTTCAAACCCGCAAAACGCTCAAATTAGCAGGAGGAATTCCCGTTATTTCGTGGAAAAGGACTGAATATCGCAAAATAGCGGGAGAAATTCCGGTTATTGTGCAGTTGACGAATTCGAATTGAATCGATGCATCGAAAAGACCTGAGGATTCCTCCTCAGGTCTTTCGAGTCATTACAGGACCCAAGCCCGGGATACGATAACCAGCAGAATAAAGAGCACCAGAATGGCTCCCGTGGAGGTGAAGCCGCCGCCGAAAATTTCACCCATAGTTATTCCTCCCTTGTGTGCGGATCTTGATCCCGCGGTTAACGGGATACCGTATTGTATGCTTAACCGCAAGATACGTATGGACGGCTGGCCTGCAGGACAACTTATTTGGGTTTAGTGTAACTTTCGGGATGTTTTATGCGTCGAAATAATGTGTAAATGATGATGTGTTTTCGCAAATGAACAGGAGGTAGTTATTGCTGATGTCAAACCAATCAAGATGGCGCTATGTAACGGCAGCGGCCATGGCGGCCGCCATCGCCCTGAGCGTGCCGTTTTCCGGCGGCGCACAAGCGGCTTCAAGCGAAATTAAGGTGAATTTGAACGGGGGCGTGTATGAAACCGAGTCCGCCCCTTACGTGAAGGACGGAACCGTATTTTTGCCGGTTCGGGATATGGGGGAACTGCTCGGGACCGTCGTTTTCTGGAATTCCACATCCAAAACGGTCACGATGACATACCCGGGCCTCACGGTAAAACTGGATTACAACACCAAAAAGGCGACGGTGAACGGGAAAGAGGTAAAGTTGTCCGCATCCCCGCAAATGATCAAAGGCCGGATTTACGTTCCGATGCGGTTTTTGTCGGAAGCGACCGGCGCGAAGGTGGATTGGAAGTCTTCGACCCGAACGGTGAGCCTTACCCATTCCCAAAAATACATTCAAGGGCTCGGAGTCAATACTTCGGTCTGGGTAAACCGCGAAACCGGGGATTTGTACATCGCTCAACCATTCGAACAAGTTCCGGTCCATACCGGAAAAATCAACGCGGATTTCAAAGAGTACGTATCCGTGAACGCCGTTGAGACAAGCAAAGGGAACATGGTCGTAACCTTGATGGACAATTACGGGGAACCGCACGTTCATTACGACGCTTACGGAGTTTTGATCCGCGACAATAAAATCGTCAGCCAGAAAAAGGCGAAATATTTCCAGCGGTATGAAGAAAATGCAATTTATTATCAATCCTACAATGAGGATAAAAAGGCGTACGAGGAGTTTACGATGTTGACGGACGGCCGGTCGCTGACCGTTTTCGATTCGGTAGGGAAGGTCGTTGCCGAACACGATCTGCCGAAGCTCACGGGCAAGGACGAAAGCCATTCGGTTCTTGGCGCAGGCAAAGGCTATTTGGTCGTTCGCCCGAATCAGACCGGATTTGCGACCCTGATCGATTTGGAAAAGAATACGTCGGTTCAGCTTTACGAGAAGCTGCTGACCGGCGAAGATCTGGAATATGCCAAACTTAACGATGTTCCGTACCACGGCGATCTTCTTACTTATCTCGGGGAAGACACGTCAACGGGACTCCTGCAATTCGGGTATGACAGCCCGTTCGATTCGGGTCCCGCCAAGGTGTACACCTACAACCGCCTGACCGGTGAAACCGGCATTGCGGATTAACCGGGCAGGCGGAGCCCTTTGGGCAGGTGGTTTTTAAGCTGGCCCGCGCTCGCTTTGCCCCAGCCGAGCGGGAAGCTTTCCCCGCCGCAGGCGACGGTGACGAGGCACCAGCCGCGCAGCTCGTCCGGCACGGGGAGCGTCTCCCCGTGCAGAAAGGCCGCGACGCCCGGCGAATCGGCGGCCAGCGGCCAGACGCGGGCGGAGGCGGCAGGGTTCGCGGCCATGGCCAGCGCGTGAGCGGGCTGGAACCGGCCTTTGCGAACCTCGCCGAGCTGGAGGGCCGCCCGCGGGATTTTGAGCCCGGACAGGCGTTCCGCCGTCAGGGAAAGCCCTTCGCTGCGCGGAAGCAGGTAGAGCGCTTCGCCGAACAGAAGCGGCTCGCCGTCCACCCGCAAGCCGGGAAGTTCCTCCGCCGCGAAAGAACGAAACGCCTCCCAGGCCAGGGCGGTATCCCGGACTCCGGAACCGCCGCCCTTACCCTGGCGGGGTTGTTTGCGTCCGGAACGTTTTTCTTCCTTTCCGTTTTTTCCTTCGGCAACGCCTTCCGTATGGCTTCCTC
The DNA here is from genome assembly GCF_051307165.1 of Paenibacillus salivarius. Classification (NCBI taxonomy): domain Bacteria; kingdom Bacillati; phylum Bacillota; class Bacilli; order Caryophanales; family Paenibacillaceae; genus Paenibacillus; species Paenibacillus salivarius. Next base: position 3,778,325 of record NZ_CP195592.1, on the reverse strand, counting down.
CCGATTTCTCCCGTTCCAGCAAAGCGACATAATGCCCCTCGCCTTCCTGCAAGTGCGGCCAGACCCGCTTTTCCTCGATAAGTCTCAACTCCTCATACTCCGCGAGCAATTTTTGGATCGTATCCTCGTTCTCTCTCCGGTTGAACGTGCAGGTCGAGTAGGCAAGCCTGCCGCCCGGTTTAAGCATGGCCACCGCGTCCTGAAGGATGTCCCATTGGCGTGCGGCGCATGCTTCGACCGCCTCCGGCGACCATTCCAGGACCGCGTCCGGATCCTTGCGGAACATGCCTTCCCCGGAGCAAGGGGCGTCGAGCATGATCCGGTCGAAGGTCATCGGGAACCGGGCAGACAGCTCGGGCGGAGATGCCTGGGTTACCACGGCATTTTGGATGCCCATCCGTTCCACGTTTTCGGCCAAAATCCTGGCGCGCGCCGGGTGGATTTCATTGCTGATCAGCACGCCTTTGCCTTTCATTTTGGCGGCGATTTGCGTCGTTTTTCCGCCGGGAGCGGCCGCGAGGTCCAGCACGGTCTCGCCGGGTTGCGGATCCAATAGCTCCACGGCGGACATGGCCGACGGCTCCTGAATATAGAAAAGTCCGGCCGCATGGTACGGATGTTTGCCCGGACGCGTTTGTTCTTCGTAATAGAAGCCTGTCCCGCACCAGGGAACGGGCCGGAGATGGAACAGCTCCTCAAGCGTTTTGGCCGGCGTTGAATCCGGCAGCACCTTCAGCGTATTGATGCGGAGTCCATAGGCCCGCTCTTTTTCATAGGTGCCCAGAAACCGGTTCGCTTCGGCTTCGCCAAGCATGGCGATGATTTGGCTGCGGTAGGATTCGGGTAAAGTTGGCTTGGTCATCGGGAGTTGCTCCTTTTTTTATCGAATATATATAAATGATAGGTCGCGTTTTTTACATTAAATAGTACTTTTGCAGTTTATCATATTCATTTTTATTCACAAAAGGGGAATGGATGTTCCGTCCGGCCTATGGCATAATGGAGATAGCAAGCGGTTCATCCGCGTAAACAGACAGAGAAGAGTAAAGGAGAACCCTTATGAAACTGCTGCAAGCCCTGTTTTTCCCTCCGGAACAGCCCGGGGGCGTGTCATCGATGATTCCCTTTTTGCAGGATCGCTTCAACCCTCCCCATTGGGAGATGGAATTGTTCTCTTTGCCCAAGCGGATTCGCAGCAAAGGCAGCGGACCGGTCGAATTCCGGACGTTTGACTGGCATGAATTCGAGGACAGCCCGACCGTGCAAAAATACGTTCAGACTTACCGGGATTATCTATGGTGGACGAAGCTTCGGCTTCAGCGGAACTTTGATCTGATTCATGCGCATCACCCGATCGCCGGACTGGCGATGAAGGAAGTATTCCCCGAAACGCCGGTGATCCAAAGCGTGCATTCCAGCTATGAGCGGGAGCTGATTCTTAACGGGCGCATTAAGGAAAACGGTCCGGAACACAAGTTTCTTACGTCGCTTTATAGGGAGCTCGAGCACAGAACCGATAAAATGTTTACGGTATCCCGGGCGTTCCGCGACTATTTAAGCGATTATGTGGATCGGCCGGAAGCGATCGGTGTGATCCCGAACGGTTATGACGAAAAACGGTTCAAACCGGTGCCGCATCACAATGAGGTGGCTCAGCTCGTAACGGTTTGCCGGCTTGTGCCTGCCAAGGGTCTGGATATATTGCTCAAAGCTTGTGCTGAACTGAAAGACCGCGGCCTTTCCTATGTTCTTCACATTATCGGCGACGGACCGATCCGCAAGGAACTGGAGGAACTGGCGCAGCGGCTCGGCATTTACGATGAAACGATATTTTACGGTTATACGCTGCACCCCGAAGAATTTATGCCTTTCTTCGATATCTTCGTGCTCCCCTCCCGGGCGGAAGCGTTCGGATCCGTTTTTGCCGAAGCGGCGCTTTGCAGCCTGGCATTGGTAGGGACCGAAGTGGGAGGAATCGCCGAGCAGATCGTCGACGGTACGAACGGCCTGCTTGTTCCGCAGGAGGACCCCGTCCGGCTGGCCGATGCGCTGGAAAAGGTCATCGTGGACCCGGCCTACCGGAGCGAGCTGGCTCAAGCGGGATCGGATCATGCGAAGAAACATTATTCCTTGAACCGGGTCGTTCACGAACTGAAAAAGCTGTATTTGCAATTTGACCGATGAGAGAGTGAGTTCAATGCCTTCATTTCGTTTTATTCATGCGGCCGATCTGCACTTGGATACTCCCTTTACGGGGATGTCCGGGCTGCCGGATCGGCTGCGCCGTCATCTACAGGAATCCACCTTCGCCGCCCTCGGCGACATGGTGGAACTCGCCGTGTCCGAGGACGCGGATTTCGTGGTGATCAGCGGAGACGTTTATGACGCCTCTGATTCGTCGCTTCGGGCGCAGCTGCGGCTGAAGGAAGCCTGGGATAAGCTTGCGCACCACGGGATCCCGGTGTATATCATTCATGGTAATCATGATCCGCTCAGCAGCAGCCGGCTTCGGCTTGCATATCCGCCGAATGTGACGGTGTTCGGCGGGAGCCGGCCGGAGAGCGTGACGGCGCTCCGCAGGCGCGACGGACAGCCGGTGGCGGTGGTCAGCGGTATTTCGTATCCGACCGCTTCGGTGACGGACAATACGGCCTTGATGTTCCGCCGGGAAGCGGACTCGGCGCTTTATCATATTGCCCTGCTGCATGCCAATGTGGACGGCCAGGAGGGCCATGACGCCTATTCGCCCTGTTCGCTGAAGGATTTGAAGGATTCGGGGTTCGACTACTGGGCGCTTGGCCATATTCACAAAAGGCAAGTGTTAAGCGAGTCTCCTTGGGTTGTTTATCCCGGCAATATACAGGGGCGAAACCCGAAAGAGACCGGTCCCAAAGGATGCTATGTCGTCGACGTGTCCGATCAGGGTGAGGCCCTTCTTGCTTTTCGTGAACTGGATCACGTCAGATGGATCGAGCTCGACGTGATGATTGAGGATTTGACGACGGAGGAAGCCTGGAAGGAACGGGTGGAAGAAAAGCTGGAGGAAATCAGGGAAGGTCTGGAAGGGAAAACCGGAATTGCCCGGATGACCTTTGTCGGCCGGGGACCGCTTCATCCGATGCTGCAAAACGGGCGCGAATGCGCCGATCTGCTTACGGAGCTGCAGCGACGGGAGACATTACGGATCGAAGGGGATTCCTCGCCGGCGCTGAAATCCGTCGTATGGCCCGCAGGGTTCAAAGTGAAGACGGGGATGGATATCGACCGTAGCCGTCTGGCCGGGGAAGACAGCTTCCTGGGGGAACTGCTGAGGCTGGGGGATCGCACGGCGCTTGTCCCCGGACAGGTGGACGATCTTGTCGAGACCGCGCTTGCTCCGTTGCTGGAGCATCGGATTTTGCGCGCGCACGTCAAGTCGCTCGGCCCCGGGGAACGTCTTGAGCTGCTGCAGCGGGCTCAGGAGCTGGCCGCTTCTTTGCTGATGGAAGAAGAGTTTAAAGGGGGGAGCGGCGAATGAGGCTGGAGAAGCTGCAAGTGAACGGCTTCGGCCGGTTGCATGGCCTGCAAGTCGATCTGGAAGGACCGGTTACGGTTCTTTACGGGCCGAATGAGGCCGGAAAAAGCACCCTGCTCGGTTTTGTCCGGGCGATGCTGTTCGGCATCCCCTCCCGGACGTATGCAGCGGAACGGTACGAGCCGGCCCGGGGCGGCGCGCATGGCGGAGCGCTGGCGATCGCCGGCGACGACGGCGTACGGTGGCTCATCGAACGCCATGCCCAGGAGGGCGGCGCGCCTCCGGGAGGAAGGGGCGAGCGGCTGCGGATTACGCGCACCGGTCCCGACGGACAGCTCCGCGATTCTACTCAGGAAGAACTGCAGCGTGAACTGCTTGGCGGCATGTCCAAGGGAATGTTCCGCCAGCTGTTCGCCGTGACGCTCACGGAGCTGCAGGAAGTATCGGCGCTTCAATCGGAAGAGATGAGCCGATTTCTGTTCCACGCCGGGATCGGCGGGGGCGCCGCCGTGCTGCGCGGCGAGAAGAAGCTTGTGCAGGAGATGGACAAGCTGTACCGGCCGCGCGGGCGCAACCAGGAGGTGGCGCAAATTTTACAGGCGGCGGAACGGCTCGAACGCCAGGCCGGAGAGGCCAAATCGCTGCTGCCGCGCTATCATGAGGTCATGAAGGAGCTTGCGGAGGCCGAATCCCTGATGGAAGCGGAGGAGCAGGAGCTTGAGGCGCTGGCCAAAGACGCGGCCCGGCTGCAAAAAGCCGCGGCGTCCCGAGGCGAATGGCTCCGGCGGGAAGCGATTCGCGCGGAGCTTGCGGGGATCCCGGAGCGGAAGCCTTTTCCGGAGCAGGGATTGGCCCGCTGGGAAGCGCTCCGGGAGGAGAAATCGCGATTGCAGCTTGAGGCCGGGGAGATAAGACGAAAAATCTCCGCTCTGGAAGACGATTTGGACGCGATTCATCTTAACCGGAGCTTGCTGGAGAAGGAGGCGGAGCTTCGTTCCCTGGCAGGACGACTTGGAGGATACGAGAGCCGGCTCCGGGAGATCGCCGAGCTGGATGTAGAAGCGGCACGGCTTGAAGATAAGCTGGCCCAATGCGTGGGAAGCATTCATCCGGACTGGACGTTTGAACAATTGCGGGGCTTTGCCGGAACGGTCGGCGAGCGCGAGGCCGTCCGGCAGTTTGCTGCCCGCTTCCAGACCTATGAGAAAGAGATGGATCGGTTGCAGCATGAACGGTTCAAACTGGAACGGGAAGCGGAGGCGCTCAAGGCCTCGTATACCCAAATTGCCAGAAGGTTGGAGGAGAGCCAAGCGGCGGGATACCGGCAGTTTACGGAGCTGGTACCGACGGAGCGCGGCGAAATCCGGATGCTGTGGAATGAAATCAGCGCTTTGCTCGACCTTTGGCGGGCCTCCGCGTCTTCGCGCAGCGGGAACAGAATGGCCGAGGAAGCGCAAGCCGCAGCCGCGGCCAAGGTGCGGCAAATATACAAGCAGCTTCTCATCGGCACGTCGGTTTTGACTGTGCTTCTTCCGCTCGTGTTGTGGCTGACGACGAAGTCCTGGATCAGCGCATCGCTCGGAGGGCTTGTCCTGCTTGGACTCGACGTTTATCTGTTTTCGCAGCTTAGCCTCGGAAAGGGCGGAGACATGACGCGGAGCCGGTCAAAATCCCGGCGCCGTTCCTTCGGCGACGGCTTCATCGGCACCGATGTTTCGCCCGAAGAATCGAAGTTGCGGGAGCTCATGCCGAGGCTGATTCGCCATCCGTTAACGGCATCCGGACGGGAGTCCGCCATTTGGCCCCCGCTGGATCCGGAGCAGTGGGACGAAGAGGAACGATCGCTGCGAAGACGAATGGAGGGCTGGATGCTGTGGGATCAGCGCCATGAAGCGCTGGAGACGCAAACCGGGGAAGCCAGGTTCAAGGCCGAAGGAAAATCCACGGAACTGGACGGCCTGGAAAGGGAAATGGCCCGAAAAGAGGGAGCCTTCGGCGACCTGGCCCTGGAATGGGAACATTGGCTGCACGAACGTCATTTGCCGGATGATCTTTCACCGGAAGCCGCGATGGATGTGTTTCGTCTTGCCGAACAAGGCAAGGATTGGCTGGGACAGCTGGATGCCTTGATCGCTAAAGCGGCGGCCGCCCGAAAAGAGGCCGGTGCGTTTGAAGCGGTTTGCATGGAGCTGGTGCGCCCACTTGGGGACGATGCGGCTAACGGAGCGGGGTACGCCGCTACTCAGGCGGCAACCGCAGAGCTTCGCAAGGCGCTTTCGGACCTGGACCATCAGCTTGAAATGCAGAAGCGCCTGGAGCGAATCGCCGATCAGCGGACTCCGCTAAAGGAAACGCTGGATCGGGTGCAGGACCGGATGGAGGTTGTCGCTTCCTCCGAGCGTCATTTGCTCGCGGAAAGCGGAGCTGATAACGAGGAAGAATACTTGCGCATAGGTGCGGAAGCGGCACGTAAGGAACGCCTTCTTTCCGAATTGAGGCAGGCCGAGCTCGTTCTGTTCGCTTCTCTGGATGATCGGCAGCGGCCGGAATTGGAACGTCTGCTGCAAAGCCATGAAGAAGAAGAGTTGGCAAGTATGGCCGAAGCCGCCCGAATCCGGCTCGAGGAGGCGAGGAAGCGCCACAGGCAGTTGCAGGAGCTGAGGGGGAGATTGCTGCAAGAGAAAGAAAGCCTGGAATCCCGCGGACTTCGGGAAAATTGGCAGCAGCAGTTGGCGGAGCAGCAGTCCCTTCTTGCCGACACGTTGGACCGGTATGCAGTGATGGCCGTCGGCCTTCAACTGGTCCACCGGGTCCGTAAAATATATGAGGAGGAGCGGCAGCCTCAAGTTTTGAAAAAAGCTTCGGGGTACCTGGAGGAAATGACCGGAGGGATTTACCGGAAAATTCTGATGAAGATGGGCTCTCAGGAGCTGATGGCCGAACAAGCCGAACTGGGTCCGGTCGGCAGCGGGAGCTTGAGCCGCGGGACGGCGGAGCAGCTGTATTTGTCGATGCGCCTGGCCCTTTCGGAGGCGGTGTCCGGAAAGGAAAAAATGCCCCTGCTTTTTGACGATTTGTTCGTCAATTTTGATGCCAAGCGGCTTTCGGGCGCCCTATCGGTGTTGAAAGAGGTCTCCGCCCGGCATCAGCTGATCATGATGACTTGCCACGCACATGTGCTGGAGGCGGTCAAACTTCAGTTTCCGGATGCGCAGATCATTCGGATGGACCGGTTAAAAACTTCATAAAGTTTACCGCCGGTCGCCATGCCGGTATACGGCAAGCATAACGGCCCAAAATAGGCTAAAGAGGCCGAAGGCGGGATAAAGCACGGAGAGAAGCGAGCTGAAACCGAACTGACTCGTGACATAACAGATCATTAAAACGCCGAAAACGATCAGCTTGGGCGGCAGCTTCAGCCGCTGTTTAATCTGCAGGGTAACTCCGTAAATATCGGCAACGAACGTGCTGAATATTTCCATAAATATAAGCCCGATATAGATAAACTGTATCGTGCCGCCGAGCTGACGGGCGATATTTCCCATCGGGATCTCGAATTGAACGATCCCCGGCATATGGGCCGACAACGCGAAATGGCCGGCCATCAGCAAAAATCCGACGCCCAGCCCTCCGATCATACCGCCCCACACGATGGCCCGCCGGTCGTTCGTATGGCTGCCGATCGGGACGAGAACGGCTTGGGCCATGGATAGGTTGAAGGCGGCATACATGAGCGGCGAGGCCCATGCCGCGAAGAGAGGGCGATCCGTCGTCAGCGTGAGAAAACTGGACGCCCCGGGCGACCCCGCCGTACTGAAAATAATCGTCAGCGACAGCGTAATCATCATCGGGACGACGATGGAGTTGAGCTTCATTACGCCGTTAATGCCTCTGCCGATCAGGAAAAACGTGAAGATCAGGGTCACCCATAGCCCGATTTGGTAATGCAGGCCGAAGTGCTCCATAAACACCGATCCGGCTCCGGCCAGCATGACGCTGTTTACGCCGATCAGGACGACCATGGTAAACAAGCTTAAGACTTGTCCGATCCGGTCGCCAAACAGCTTGCGATTCAGGTCTTCAAACGATTCGGCTTTAATCTTTTGGGCAAGCAGCATCATTTTGGTTCCGAGCCAAATAAACAGGACGGTGGCCAGGAGGATGGCCGGGCCGCCCCATTTTCCGTACTTGGTGAAAAACTGAAGTATCTCTTGCCCGGTCGCAAATCCTGCGCCGACGACGGTTCCGATATAAGTGAAAGCGATTTGCAACACTTTGGCGGCATTTTTCATGGTTTTCCCCCCGGCCGATGTGCTATATATAGTACAAGGTATGTTGTCCGGGAACGGGACATGACTCAAAACCCAAAATGTGATTATCGCTTCGGGAGGAAATGATAAGTATGGAAAAATTGAAACAACAAATTGTGGAACATGGCGTGGTCGTATCGGATCAGGTGCTGAAGCTGGATGCGCTTCTGAACCATCAGGTCGATCCCGCATTGACCATGGAAATGGGCAAGCAATTTGCCCAGCGGTTCCGGGAAGCCGGGGTCACCCGCGTGGTTACCGTCGAGTCGTCGGGAATTGCCGTCGCGTTTGCCACCGCTTATGAGCTTGGGGTGCCGCTTGTTTTTGCCCGCCGCAAAAAAACGCTGCTTGCCGAGCCCGATATGCTGTGCGAGCGCGTGCCGTCCTTTACGAAAGGAATCGTGACGGACCTGCTCATTTCCCGCGAATTCATTTCGCCGGACGACCGGATTCTGTTCATCGACGACATTATCGCCAATGGGGACGCGGCCAAAGGCATCGTGAAAATTATCGAACGGTCCGGGGCCCAATTGGTGGGTGCGGGCATTGTCGTGGAAAAATGCTTCCAGCCCGGAGCCGACGCGCTGCGGAACCAGGGCATCCGGCTTGAATCGCTTGCACGGATTGCTTCGCTCGAGGACGGACGGATTATTTTCGCGGATGAAGCGTAAATAATGAAATATTTATTCCAATTTTCAGTCAGTTCTTTGCAGGCCTCCGTTTTTTCGTTATAATGGGGATTACTAGAGAGAGGAGGCAAATAAGATGGGGAACGAATCTGTAGTGAATCCGGAGTTTTTCATTTCCAAATTGTCCGAAGCCAAGGTTACCTTTGAACGTGCCCTGGATTGCAAACATACGGAGTTTGACGATCTTTATCCCTATATGCTGGAGCATCCTCAATTTTTTTGGTATAAGCGTTATGTAGCTTGGTCTCAGCTGCTTACGATAGCCGGACTCTGCGAGGAGCTTGGTATTGATTGGAAAGAGGAGTTCACTCCTCAGCAGGTTGCTTATTTACAACAACGGGTCATGTCCGCCAAAGTGCTCGATTTCTGGTTTGAAAAGAACGACAGCAAGGAACACGCGCCGCGGTAAGCGGTCATGGACAGGGTCGAAATAAAGAGACTCCGGCAGCTTGCTGCGGGGTCTTTTTTTGTTAATATAAAATGAAGAGGGACGGTGTCTTGGTATGATTTCGGATGAAGAATTAAATGAATTTCGATTATCCGGAGAAAAGGTTCGCGTGGTCCGGGATGCGATACCCGAGAATGATGTCAGGGGGATTGTCGTCGCTTGGGACGAGACCCATGTCATCATCCGAAAACCCAACCGGAATGTGGTCAAGCTGGACCGGCGCTACAGTTATCGTCGGGCAAAGGAACCGCGGGTATTCCCGGAAGAATAGGCATATTTTTGACGAAGCGGGACAACGTAGTAAGGTAAGAAGCCAATCCCTTGCAGAAAGGAAGCTCATTCCGATGTCCCTTGTCAACGATAAAATCAAAGCCTATAAGGACCAAATCAACAGTTATGCGGAAGCGGTACCGGGAGCTACGGAAGCGTACCATGCATTTACCGGAGAAAGCTTCGGAGAGGGCGTATTGGATGCCAAAACGAAGCAGCTGATCGCGCTCGGTATCGCGCTGTCGACGAACAACGAGGTGTGCACCTATTATCATGCGACGGAGGCCAGATCCAAGGGGGCTACCGAAGCGGAGCTGCTGGAGACGGTGGCCGTCGCCTCGGCCGCGCTGGCCGGAAACGCCTTATCGCAAGGCGTGATTCGGGTTCAGGATGCATTAGGAACCCCCGTCCAATAAAAGATGGCTATGCTCCTGCAGCAGACGTTCTGCTTGCAGGGGCAGCTTCCTGATTTTTCTATTGACTCAGCATTTATCGCGTGATATTATAAATCTTGTCGCTGCGAAAGAACGTTTTCCGGCAACAGCAAATGAGCGGTCGTGGCGGAATTGGCAGACGCGCACGGTTCAGGTCCGTGTGGGCTAACCCCCCGTGGAGGTTCGAGTCCTCTCGACCGCATTCTCTTAACAACCAAGCTCCCGAATTACCTTACCGGTAATTCGGGAGTTTTTTTTGCATGCTTGGAATTTTCATGGGTTTGCGGATCGCTTGCGCTAAGATGGCCTGTTATCATCCACGAGTCTCTCTTAAAGACAGCTTTTAAGCCATAAAAAACGTAACAACGGATAGCGCAAAAGAGGTGATTAACATCGCAATGAGCGGTTTAAACGCTTTTGCCCGAAGCTCGCGCAGATTTACGTTCAATCCAAGCCCGACCATGGCCGTTGTGAGCATAAAGGTCGTTAAATTGGATATATCATTCATCATAGCCCGGGAAATAATAGTCGAATGGCTTAGTCCGAAACTTCCCAATAAACTCATGAGAATAAAACCGATAAGGAACCAAGGAAATTCAATTTTTGAGCCGCCGGCGGTTCCGGGATTTTTTCGTTTCATCCAAAAGATCAAAATAAAGCATAAAGGAATTAATAGCAGTACTCTGCCTAATTTGGCCAGCAAAGCGATTGCGAGTGCATCCTGTCCGGCTGGAGTCCCTGCCAAGGCGACGTGCGCAATTTCATGAAGACTGATTCCGCTCCAAATTCCGTAATGGATATCCGAAATCGGCAATAAGGGTCGAAGAAGGGTATACACAACCGAAAAAGCGGTTCCTACAAGTGCTATTATACCGACTCCAATGGCGGTATCCTCGTCATCAGCTTTCAATATGGGGGATACGGAGGCAATGGCTGCGGCACCGCAGACGCCTGTGCCTATCCCGAGAAGCAATGATAATGACGAATCTGCTTTTAGCATTTTTCCAAGCCAAACGGTTGCCAGGATCGCAAATCCGACGACGGCCGCATCCCGGGCAAGCAGGGGAAGACCCTGGTGATAGACTGTATTTATATTTAATTTCAGGCCATATAAGATAATTGCAATACGTAAAAAACGTTTGGCCGAACATTGAATCCCTGACCTTAACGCCTCCGGGTAACCGAATAGCTGCCGATAAATGACTGCGATCACGATCGCACAGGCCATTGGGCCGACATGATCGAACCCCGGAACCTTCGATAAGGCAACCCCCATAGCAGCCATTACGACGGTGAAGGCAATGCCTGAGAACAACAACCCCACGGAAGCTATCTTTTTATTTGCACGCTGGATTTCCATATCATCACCCCAAGTTAATTTCGCAAATCCAATGTACCTCCGCGTTATCTATAAGAAAAATAATGATATATAATGGGGATGATAAGTAAAACCGTATAAATCAAGAATATCAAAATGAGCGGAAGTGTCCGATGTGGATCAATATTTAGAAGTATTCATGAAGGTCGTTGAAAAAGAAAATTTCACGAAAGCCGCCGAGGAACTGCATATGACCCAACCGGCCGTCAGTCAATACATTAGAACATTGGAGAGATTGTTGGGGACAAGGGTATTGGAGCGAAACAATAAACACGTTCGAATGACTAAAGCCGGGGAGATTGTCTACCATCATGCAAAAGAGATCCTTGCACTCCATACAAGAATGCGTTGTTTAGTGGATGATTTGTCCAACAATGCCAGCGGTCCGATCGCGATTGGCGCGAGCTATACATTCGGTGAATATATTTTGCCGCACGTTATCGCAAGGCTGAAAAAAGAGTACCCGCTGATCGAACCATCAATCGTCATCCACAACACGAAAGAAATCATCGACCTGGTGAATTCCTACCAATTGGATATTGGGATTATCGAGGGCTTAGGGGGCGATCTTCCATTGCATTCGGAAATCGTTTCGGAGGATCAGATGGTCATCGTTGCATCGCCGTCGCATCCTTTAGTAAACAAGAACGGCGAATTGCGCCTTTCGGACTTGACGGAGGAAACGTGGATTCTTCGTGAAGAAGGTTCAGGTACGAGGCAGGCGGCGGACAAGTTTTTTGACATGCATGATTTTGCTCCAAAAACGATTATGGAATTCGGAAGTACACAAGTGATCAAGGAGTCGGTAGAGGCCGGATTGGGGATCAGTCTGTTGTCGGGATGGGCCATTGTCAAAGAAATAACGAATGGATACCTTGGAATGATCAAAGTAGAGGGGTTACCTTTCAAGCGGGAATTTAGCATCGTCAGCAAGTCGGTATACCGGACCAAAGCGCTAACTACATTCATTGAAACCCTTAAGGAATATGTAAAGTAGGTATCCCCTGGTAATGGAGAAAAGCTCTTGGATCCCTTTAGAGAGAACCAAGAGCTTTTTGTGCGTTCCATCTTCACCCTGTTTTCAAGAAACCCCTTGCACCGCCTCGGAATTCGGTTTGATCCGCCTGAAAATAAAGACGGCGTTTTGATCCGACGGCGGAAGGATGAGAGAGGAGAGGCGCTCGTCCATTTCCATCGAAAACGAACCGGTATTACCGATGGTATTGTAGGCATCGAAATCTCCGGTCAGCGCCGGATCTTTCGTGCCTATCACGATATATAAATCGACGGAGCCTGTCTTAAAAACATGTTTTTCATATGTATTATCGGGAACGGGCCAAGAGCATATCACGACTTCAGGGCTATATTTCTGAAGCGCCGTTTTGGCATCCGCTTTTTCGACGGACGAAGGATAGGTGATATAGTGAGCCCAGCTATAGTCGTCCGTAGCTTTGCAATTTATGTATTTGTTCAGAAACCGGGTTAACGTGCCGTCCCCCGCGGCGATTTCGATGCACTTCCTGCTTCCGATGAGACGGCTCAATTCCTTGATTAACGCCTTGGAATAAAAACAGTAGATGCCTTTTTTATTGACGAGGGGCATCAATAGCTTCTTATCTCCGACAAGCCTCCAGAAAAACTTGAACAGCCCCATGGAAACCGGTTTTCTCTCAAAGTCCTTTTTGAATAACAGTTTCTGCAGGATTGCACCGTCCCACAAGTTTAGCCTGGCCTTTTTTGAGTTCCCCGATGAGGAAGCGGCGACGGCAAGGTGTTCTAAAAGATGCATCGCAAACCTTGCCTTGATAATAACCGGCAAAAACGCATTGACCGTCGTTTCGTTATAACCGCTTCGCCTTATTTTTTTGTTGGCCATTTGGGCGTTTGCCGAATATTTGCGCAGTATGGCATGGGTTAGCTTTGAGTCGGTTGCGCCTTTTAGCGTCTCAAGCTCCTTTAGTAATTCCGCTTGAAACTCCGGATATTGGGTGAGCAGGGTCTCGACGCTGATTTCATTAGCCAAAATTTGCCGGGCTCGTTCATTCGTAAAATAAGCCATTTCCTATCACTCCATTTAATCCCTGGAAATGCAAACCTATAATATGGAATCATTTTACTTTAAACATCCGAAATGTACAGGATAATATTGCCAAACGGAAAAGCCCGGCCGCTTACAGCGATTCCCGGGCATTGTTGGAGTGGTGCGAAGACAAATCACGGTATTGCCCCGGTGTCATTCCTTCGACTTTACGGAACGAACGGATGAAATTTTGCGAATTGTTGTATCTGAGCCTTGCCGCGATGTCTTTCACCGGCATATCGGTCTCTTTCAGCCATTTTTTGGCCATCTTGAACCGGTACATCGTAAGATACTCGCTGAAAGAATACTGCGTTTCCTTGCGGAAAATGCTGCTGATATAGTTCGCATTGTAATGCAGCCGGGAGGCGCATTCCTCCAGGGTCAGATCCGTATCGTAGTGATGCTGGATCAAATCTATGATTTTTTCAGAGATGTTATGGTACTGCGCGTTTTGTCTGCTGTTGAATATTTTGATCATCGGCTGAATGACCGCGGTCCAGAACCAGTCCTCGATTTCGGCCTTGGTATGAAGGTCAAGCATTTCCTCAAACAACGAGCTGTTCGCATGATGGATCTGATTCAGTGAGATTCCGGATTCCTGCATCATGATCAGCAAATTGTTCAAAAGTCGGGTCAACGGAATTTGGTATTCCTGCGGTGACAGCTCCTGGGCAAACACGGATTCGAACAGCATGCGTGTAAGCTCCTTCGCCTTGTCCGACTCGGCCAGTTTGATCGCGTCCATAAGGTCGTTTTCCTTGTGCGTCGGGTAGTTCAAATTCAGGACATGCTTGCCGGAGTTGATGTTCTCATACTGGATAATGACGCCGGTCCCCAATTTGATCCGGTACTTGAGGGCTTCAAGGCCCTCCCTGTAGGCGGTCGATATTTTGTGAACGGATTGAAAAGGCAGGCTTAGACCGATGCTTACCTGCAGCTTCAGGCAAAGATGGATTTCCCGCTGCAGCTTTTCGGTCAAGGCATAAACGGTCCGATGGAAGGATTCCGCATTGCCGTCCGGGCTTCCGATCAACGTGACGATGGTCTGGTCCATAATGACGGGAGCAAACCGGCTTTGGGACTCCACTAGTTCCTCGATCATATTTTGCGCGGCGAAGAGCAGCAGGTTCGCATCCTTCTTCTCGTACGCCGAGTCATCCGAAAAATCGATCGCCAGCGTAATAACGGACATCGTTTGCCATTCGCCGATCTGCTCGCTGTATCCGAATTGCTCAAGCCGTTCCAGAAGCTCCCGCTTTTTGTATTTTCCCTGATAGGCCTGGATTAGCGAAAAGGTGCGGACCTGCCGGATATGCTGGCCGATTTCCTTCTCAAGCTGAGATTTCGATTGAAATAAATGGTGAACCTCTTCGCCGATCATTTGGAATTCGTCGGTATGTCTCTGACGGATGTCGGTTTTGCGCCGTCCCATTTGGTTCAGCAGACGCTCGATCGGCGAGTACATGCGGCGGGAGCCGAACCAGGCCAGGAAGACGGACAGACTTAACATCAATAGGCATACGTAAAACGTATATTGTCCGATCTTATCGGACTCTTTGGTCAAGCTACCGATGGAAGTGACCGACAAGTACACCCAGCCGTTTAACTGGGACCGCAAATACGCGACGGAATAATCCTTTTTACCGATCAACGTTTGAAATTGCCCGGAGGGCTTGGCCTCGTCCGAAATCAGCGAGATGTCCGCGAATCCGACCTTCTCGATCGGTTCGCCGATCAGGGAAGGATCGGGATGAAGCAGAATCCGGTTTTGTTCGTTAACGACGATAATGCTGTCCAGCGGCTGTACATCCGTCGTAATGACATCCTGCAGGCTGCATGCGGGAATATTCGCCATGGCAAGCCCGTATTTGTGCAGCTTGGACGTCGGAAGCTTCTTAATCAAGCTGATGCTGAAACTGCAGGGCGCGGAATTCATGCTTTCCTCACTGTAAAACCAGGAAGAAGGCGTTAAAATCCAGGATGTATCGTCGGGCGTATCCAGCAACTGCTGAATTTGCGCATGATCCTTGTATTGGTCCAGCCGGTATAGCCCCGAATTTTTGATCATCCAATTTTGCTGCTCGTTGATCAATATGACGTCTTCCAGCTTGGTATCGAACGATTGCATGTTGCGGATTTCGTTGCGCAGGTCGTTGTATAATTTGAAATCGCTTTCACTCAACGGGTTGTTAAGAGCCCTTTTCAACACCGTGGAGTTGACCACCTGATTTAAAGTCTGATTGACAGTCGTTAATTTACGTTCTACATTTGAGTTAATTTGTGAAATCAGTTCGATTTTGCTCTGATTGACATTTTTTTGGATCTCCCTGGACGATGTCAAATAAGAAAAAGTTCCGATGAACAGAACGGGGAGCGTGCTAACGACGATCGTAAAAATCATCAGTTTGCTCAAGAAGCTTAAGGGTTTCACCAAAATCAGCACCTGACCTTATGTGATGAATTGTCGCTTTCTTCAAGTGTATGCCGTCTGTCAGATAATAACAATAATCATCTTGCGCGGCAATAATCATTTCGTTTCATATTGAGATTTTATGGGGGGACTTATCGTATGTTCAAGAAATTGCGCGGGAGAAAAAGCTTGATTTTCCGGATTACCGTTTTCCTGCTGATCGCCTCTTTACTCGGGGGCTGCATGGGGGAGGGGGACAAGCAAGCTGCCGGTGGAGACAGCCCATATATTTCGATATTGGCTCCGCTTCATTTTCCCCAGCCTCCGTCCGAAAAAGTCGTAGCGGAAATGGAAAGACTGACCGGCGTTCAGCTTGACCTCAGGTGGGTTCCGGAAGGCGTCTATACCGATAAAATGATTACGGGGTTAACGACCAATTCTTTGGCCAAAGTCAGCTTCGTGAAATTTTCCGATTACAATTTGGTCAAAAATGCGATCCGTTCGAACGTGTTTTGGGAAATCGGCCCGTATCTGGAGGAGTTTCCGAATTTGAAAAATCTGGACGGCGAGATTTTGAACCAGGCGGCGGTGGACGGAAAAATATACGGGTTGTATACCGAAAGACCGTCGTCCCGGCAGGGGGTAATTCTGCGCAAGGATTGGCTCAACCGTCTTCATTTAAAGGAACCCCAAACGATTGAAGAATTGTATGAGGTTCTCAGGCAATTTACATATAACGATCCCGACGGAAACGGGGAGCAGGATACGCTCGGCGTCGTAGACCGGAACGATCTTGTATACGGCATTTTCAAAACGCTCAGCTCTTATTTCGGTACGCCCAACAACTGGAAGGTTGATGAAGGACGAATTATTCCGGAATTTATGACGGATCAATACATGGATACGATGAATTTCATGAAAAAGCTGTACGATGAAAAGCTGATTAATCAGGATTTTGCGCTTACCAGCAAAGAAATTCAACGAAACAGGTTCATCCGCGGAGAGGCGGGGGTATTTATCGGAAGCATGACCGATGTGCAGAGGCTCTCCATAGAAGCCCGGGCGATCAATCCGGAAGCCGAGTTCACGCTGGTCAACCGGATCAAAGGCCCCTACGGATACCGGGTTTGGTCGATTCCGAATTACAATGGTCTCTATCTGTTCTCCAAAAAAGCCATTCCCACGGAGAAAGAGCTCAAGGAAGTTCTCGGTTTTTTCGACCGGACGATGGACAAGGATGTCGCCAACTTAATGATGTACGGGTTTGAGGGACGGCACTATTATACGGAAAACGGGAAAGTGATTCTTCCGGAGGAAACGTCGCAATTGCGGGTGAATGAGGTCAATCCGCTTTATTCTTTGACGATCGCCGATATCGGCAACAAAAATATTATGGAGGTCGCCAAAAAGGAGCAATTGACCTATGTCGCGGATCAGTTGAGCCAAGACAATGAATCTTTTCTCGTGGACGATCCGACCGTTCAGCTGAGCTCCCCGACCTTTGACGAGAAAAACGCCGAGCTTACCGCGATTATCGTGGATGCCACGTACAATTATATTCTAGGCAATATCGACGCCGAAGGGTTCGGACAAGAAGTCGAACGCTGGAAACGCGCCGGCGGCGAGCAAATCATAGCCGAATTCGAAGCCTCCCTTGCTGCTAAAAAGTAACGATATAAGATGAATCATCACCCCGATAATCATTTGTTCACATCGGCCCGCTCCCGCGGCCGTTATGAGCAAATGATTGTTTTCGTAATGCCCCAATGGAATGTACTGTGGACTTGTAACCAATACATTCAATTTGGAGGTCAAAACGGTATGAAGAAAAAGTCTTTCACCATCTTGTTGACCGCACTGTTATCGCTCAGCGTCATGCTATCCGGTTGTGGAAGCGGTAACAAGAACGGTTCGTCAGCGACGGAACCGACACAATCCGCCTCGGCGGGCGGGGAGAACAAATCCGCGGACTCGGATAAGCCTACGGAAATTACGATTATGCTTCCGTTAAATACGTCCGAGACGCCGCCGGATACGATCAAGAAAGAACTCGAAAAATTAACGAACACGAAATTGACGTATCAATTTTTCCCTGCGGATTCTTATGAGGAGAAGCTGAACACCGCATTTGCGACGGGCTCCTTGCCGCAGGTGACTTATTTGAAAAACCAAACGACGTTTATTCAAATGAAAGAAGCGATCAAGGACGGTCAGTTCTGGGAAATCGGTCCCTTATTAAGCGAATTCCCGAACCTGAGCAAATTGAAGCCCGAAATTTTGAACAACACCAAGGTGGACGGCAAGCTGTACTCGCTTTACATCGGAAGACCGCTTGCGCGGCAAGGCATCATTTACCGCAAAGACTGGGCGGATAAATTGGGGCTTTCCGCACCGGCCAACCTGGATGAGCTGTTCAATATGGCCAAAGCGTTCACGGAGCAGGATCCGGACGGCAACGGCCAAAAGGATACGACAGGGGTCGCCGACCGGAATGAGCTGGTTTACGGCGCGTTCAAAACGGTTTCCTCCTGGTTCGGAACCCCGAACAATTGGGGCGAAAAGGACGGCCAGCTTCAACCTGAATTTATGTTCCCTCAATATGTCGATACGATGGACTTTTTCAAAAAGCTGCGCGACAACGGTTACATGAACCAAGACTTTGCGGCGACGAGCAAAACGGATGCCGTCAACATGTTCACAAGCGGCAAAGCGGGACTGTACATCGGAGGATCGATGCAGGATATCGATTCGCTTAATAAGGACTTGATCAAGAACTTCCCGGATGCGGTCGTGGACACGCACAGTATGGTTGCCGGTCCTGACGGGAAATTCGCCCAATGGATGATCCCGGGCTATAACAACGTCGTGTTGTTCCCGAAATCCGCGGTGAAGAGTGAAGAGGAGCTCAAGAAAATCCTCGCTTTCTTTGACAAAATGATGACGCCGGAAGTCGCCAATCTGATGTTCTGGGGTATCGAAGGTACGCACTATACGGTTGTGGAGGGCAAAGCGAAAGCCGGAGACGACAAGGAACTGACCGAGCGCGAAGTGAAGCCGTTTAAGGATAGCGTCATCGGCGAGGCCGAAACGAACGGGATGTATGAAAGCTACAATACGCTGCCGGGCAGAATTCATGCCGAAGAATTGGTGAAGGAAAACGTGAAGTACGGCGTACCGGATCCGACTGCGGCTCTTGACTCGCAAACGTACACGGAAAAAGGCGTTGAACTGCAGCAGATCATTACGGATGCGACTTACAAGTATATCTATGGACAAATCGACAAGGCCGGCTTTGAAAAAGCGGTGGAAGAATGGAAGAGCCGGGGCGGATCGAAGATTATCGAGGAGTATAACGCTGCCAAGTAGAACGTAAGCCGAACGGGCTATTGCGACGATGAAACGGACTTCAATAGCCCGTTCGGATGAATTATGAAGCAGAGAGGAAGAGAAACATGCAGGAAGCGACCGCTCCGTCCACTGTCACTCCGAAGATCCAGCCGCAAAGCCGCAAGAAGAACAGTGAGCTTAAAAAACGGCTGTGGAGAAACAAATGGCTCTATGTCATGCTGCTGCCGGGAGTGCTGTATTTCATCATTTTCAAGTATTTGCCGATGTACGGGTTGATTATTTCGTTTCAGGACTACAAGCCTTATCAAGGAATCATGGGCAGCGAATGGGTCGGTATGGAGCATTTCAAACGGCTGTTTACCGAGCCGGATTTCATGAATATTTTATGGAACACGATCATGTTGTTTGCGCTCAATCTGTTTATTTACTTTCCGGTGCCGATCATCCTGGCGCTCATGCTGAACGAGCTGCGGGGCAACTTTTTCAAACGGCTGTTTCAGACGCTCGTCTATTTGCCGCACTTCATGTCCTGGGTCATCATCGTTTCGATTACCTATGTCATGGTGACGATGGACGGCGGTATTATTAACGAACTGCTCGTCTATCTCGGTTTTAATAAAATCAACTTTTTGCTCAGTCCCGAGTGGTTCCAGCCGATGTATATTCTTCAGGTCATTTGGAGGGAAGCCGGCTGGGGAACGATCATTTACCTGGCCTCCATTGCCGCCGTCGATCCCGGTTTGTATGAAGCCGCACGGATGGATGGAGCCGGAAGGCTGCGCCAAGTTTGGCATATTACGCTTCCGGCGATCCGGGGCGTTATTATCACCTTGTTTATTTTGAAGATCGGGCATGTTCTTGACCTGGGATTCGAGCACGTCTATTTGCTGCTGAATTCGATGAACCGGGAGGTTGCGGAAATCATCGATACGTATGTGTACACCGCCGGTTTGCGGCAAGGGCAGTACAGCTACAGTACGGCGATCGGTTTCTTTAAATCCGTGATCGGGTTGATTATGGTCATGCTCGTCAACAAAATTTCGAAGAAATTCGGGGAGGAAGGCGTCTATTAAGGATGCCGCGGGAGGAATCCAAATGGTAGAAGACAGATCCATAAGTGGCCGAATTTACGCCGCCATCAATTTTACGCTGCTGGCTATCGTCGCACTGATTACGGTGCTTCCCTTTATTCATGTCGTAGCCGCTTCTTTCACAACGAGCGCGGAGCTGGCTGCCAATAAATTCGTGTTGATTCCGAAGGTGTGGAGCCTGGAGGCCTATAAATTTATTTTTTCGACGAATACGATCTTTAGAGCCATGGGCGTTTCCATCGGCGTTACGTTTATCGGAACGCTGTTCAGCATGCTGCTGACGGCGTTGATGGCCTACGGGTTGGCCCGCAAAGATCTGGACGGACGCAAAACGATCAATTTCCTGGTCGTATTCACGATGCTGTTTAACGGCGGACTGATCCCGACATTTCTGGTCGTCAAGGAGCTCGGCATGATCGATACTTTTGCCTCGCTTATTATTCCGTCGGCGATCAGCGCGTTTAACATGATCATTCTGAAAAACTTTTTTCAAAATATTCCGGAGGGACTGGAGGAATCCGCGAAAATCGACGGGTGCAGCGACTTCGGCATTTTGTTCAAAATCGTGCTGCCGTTATCCATGCCCGCGATCGCCACGATCTCGTTGTTTTATGCGGTTACGTATTGGAATACGTATATGTCGGCGATTTTGTACCTGAATGACAGCGTGAAATGGCCGATCCAGGTGCTGCTGCGGCAGATCGTCGTACTTGCCAGCGGCCTTGATCACAGCGCGACGTTGGACGGAACGGTTCCGCCGCCGGATCAGACGATCAAGATGGCCGTTATCGTTGTCGCCACACTGCCGATTTTGATGGTTTATCCGTTTTTGCAGAAGCACTTTGCCAAAGGAGCCATGCTGGGATCGATGAAAGGGTAGTTAGAAAAGATGACTTTTTGAACTAACGCTAAAAAACATTGGAAGGAGCTTGGAAATGACAGTTCTTCGTCCGGATACACCTATAGAATGGGCGAGAAAGGCATGCGATTCGCTAATGGACACTTACGCGGCCGGCAGCCTGCCCCCCGCTCACCGCTGGCATTACCACCAAGGGGTTTTCCTGTGCGGGATGGAGCTGCTTTGGGAAGCGGTTCAGGAAGATCGTTATATTGAATATATCCGGGAATATGTGGATGATCTGGTGGATCAGCAGGGGAATTTCTATTTTGCCAGAGATGAGTTGGATGCCGTACAGGCGGGGCTGCTTCTATTCAAGCTGCTTGAGCGTACGGGAGAGGCAAAATACAGGATTGCCGCAGAGAAGCTGAGAAACCTGCTGCTGACATTGAATAAAACGTCCGAAGGCGGGTATTGGCATAAGGATAAATACCCGTATCAAATGTGGCTTGACGGACTTTATATGGCGGGCGTGTTCTCGCTTAAATATGCGACAGCGTTCGGGGAGCCGGAGTTGCGGCAGACGGTGCTTCATCAGGAGCGGCTGATGCGAAAACATATGAAGGATGAACGAACCGGGTTATTGTATCATGCCTGGGACGAAAGCCGCCGGATGCCGTGGGCGGACCCGAAGACCGGATGCTCTCCGGAATTTTGGAGCAGGTCGCTCGGGTGGTATGGCCTGGCTTTATCGCAATTTTTGGATGAACTGCCTGCGGACGAACCGGGAAGAGAGGAACTTGCAAGCGCCTTGCATGACTTTGTGAACGCGCTTATCCGGTATCAGGATCCGGAGAGCGGGCTCTGGTACCAGGTCGTCGATAAGGGCGATCGGCCGGACAATTGGCTGGAAACATCGGGCTCTTGTCTGTTCGTATATTCGATCGTCAAAGCGGTACAGCTTGGAATTGTCGGGGAAGATGCGCTGAATGCCGCAAAGAAAGGATATGAAGGGTTGATCCGTGTCGTCGAATGGGACGAAAAGGACCGGTTCGTCATGCCTGACATCTGTATCGGCACCTCCGCAGGCGATTACGACAATTACGTGACCCGCCCGAAAGTAAAAAATGATTTGCACGGGGTCGGCGCCTTCGTCATGGCCTGCGTCGAGTTGGAATCCCTTTGGAACAGATCGGAGAATAAACAAAATGTGCATGTATAACATCGTCGATTATGGAGCGCTTCGGGACAGCGGAGTGAAGGCGACCGAAGCGATCGCGGCCGCCATTTCGGCGGCAAGCGAGGCCGGCGGCGGCACGGTGCTGATCCCTGCCGGTACCTTCCTCACGGGCGCCATATTGATGAAAAGCAATGTCGAGCTTCGTCTCGACCCCGGCGCCGTGTTGTCCTTCAGTACGAATCCGGATGATTATCCGGTGGTTGAATCCAGGTGGGAAGGGGTAAAGAGGCAAGTCTATGCTTCTTGCGTTTACGGCGAGGATCTCGTGAACGTGTCCGTAACGGGTAGCGGCAAACTTGACGGAAACGGGGAGCCTTGGTGGGATATGCACCGAAATCGTCCGGAGGAGCTTTCTTATCCCCGCCCGAAGCTGATCAGCTTTGACCGGTGCAAACGGGTGACGCTCAAGGATCTGTCGCTCACGAATTCCCCGAGTTGGACCGTCAATCCGATTAGCTGTTATGACGTCACGATCGACAATTTATCGATTTATAATCCCGCGGATTCGCCGAATACGGACGGAATCAATCCGGAATCCTGCACCAATGTCCGGATCAGCAACTGCAATATCGATGTGGGCGACGATTGTATCGCTATTAAAGCCGGGACCGAGGATACGATCGACCGGATTCCGTGCGAAAATATTACGATCACGAACTGCACGATGGTTCACGGGCACGGCGGGGTCGTTCTCGGCAGCGAAATGAGCGGGAATATCCGAAATGTGACGATATCCAACTGCATCTTCAAGCAAACGGATCGCGGCATCCGGTTGAAATCCCGCCGCGGGCGCGGGGGCATTGTCGAAGATATCCGGATCAGCAACATTGTGATGGAAGACGTGATTTGCCCGTTCATTATGAATCTCTATTATTTTTGCGGACCGCGCGGCAAGGATAAGTACGTTTGGGACAAAAATCCGTACCCGGTCACCGAGGAAACGCCGAATTTCCGCCGCATTCATTTTTCCGGCATCACCGCTCGCAATGTCCACGCTTCCGCCGGTTTTCTGTACGGCCTTGCGGAACAGTACATTTCGGAGATTACGTTCGACCAAATCGATATCTCGATGGCGGTAAACGCCATCCCGGGCCGCCCGGCGATGATGGCGGGGATCGAGGACATGGCAAGGCGCGGATTTTATCTGGGGAATGTGCGCGATGTGCGGTTCAGACAAGTTACGATTGAAAATCACGAGGGTCCGGCGTTTTACATCGAGAACGGGGAAGATGTGGAAATCACGGACTGCAGATCGAAAAACACCTCCAAGCCGGAGGAACTGGTGGAGCGGATGCCATGAATGACGTTGTTGTAGGCAAAGCCCCCTTTTGCGATTACGGCAGGATCCAGGATGCGGTTGACGCACTGGAACGGGATTCTTCGGTGAAGCCGGCAACGTTGTACATTCTATCGGGGGTGTATGAAGAAACGGTAAAGATTTACCGCTCGCATCTTCGGATCGTAGGCGTAGGCAAGGTCGAGATAACCATGAATCGTTATGCCAAGGAGTTGGACGAAAACGGGGAGGAAATCGGCACGTTTGCGACGCCGACGTTATTTCTAGGCGGCAGCGATCTCGTAGTCGAAAATCTCACGGTATCCAATACGGCCGGACAAGGCCGGGATATCGGCCAGGCCGTCGCCGTGTACGCGCATTGCGACAGGACCGTGTTTCGAAACTGCGCGTTCAAGGGGCATCAGGATACGCTATTCACGGGTCCTTTGCCCCCGGCCCCCCGGGAAAGGGCGGTATTTGGCGGGATAACTTTGAAGGAGCATCATGCCGAGTACCGCCAGTATTACCAAAACTGCTATATCGAGGGAACGGTCGATTTTATTTTCGGCGGCGCAACGGCCGTGTTCGAGGCTTGCGAGATCCGCAGTCTCGTTCATGCTGAAGCCGGCGCCGGCTTTATCACGGCAGCTTCTACACCTAATGGGCGGAAGCACGGTTATGTGTTTCGCGATTGCTTCCTGACCGCGGCTTCCGGTGTTCCCGACGAGTCGGTATATCTGGGACGGCCTTGGCGGGAATTTGCGCAAACGGTGTTTGTGCAATGCAAAATGGGCGGACATATCCACCCGCTAGGTTGGGATAACTGGAATGATCCCGCAAACGAGGCCACGGTCCGGTATGCGGAATTGGGGACGGCGGCTGCCGGTCGGCTGAGACCGCAACGCGCACCGTGGGCGGAGTGCTCGGAACACCCCGACGGGGAATGGGAATACCGTGTTGAATCTGTATTTCCGGAAACGGAATTTTGGAAACAAGGGAGATAACGAAGCATGGCAGAAGGTACGGTAGTTTTCCGGTCAACAGGCGGCGGGCCTCGGATTGTCACATTCGGAGAATCGATGGGACTGTTCATGCCGTCCGGCTTAAAAGGTTTGGAATACGGCAGCGAGCTTGAAATGTCCTTCGGCGGAGCCGAAAGCAACGTTGCCATCGGGCTCGCGAGGCTCGGGATCCGGGCGGGGTGGTTCGGAAGGCTTGGAAACGATCCGGTCGGTCGCAGGATTCTCAAGACGATTCGGGGAGAAGGCGTCGATGTTTCCCGTGCCGGTTTTGCGGACGATGCTTCCACCGGACTCATGATCCGGGAAAAGATCGGGGGCAAAAGCTCGGTTTATTATTACCGGAGATATTCCGCCGCCAGATTCATGAGTCCGGAGCATTTGAGCGAGGAATATATCGCGAGCGCCGAAATTCTTCATGTCACGGGGATCACGGCCGCGATCGGGGAATCCAGCAGGGCCACGGTGTTCAAAGCCGTCGAGCTTGCCAAAAAGCACGGGACGAAGGTGTCTTTCGACCCGAATCTGCGGTTGAAGCTGTGGAGCGGGGAAGAAGCAAGGCCCGTTCTCCTCGCGCTGGCGGAGCAGGCGGATTATTTCCTGCCCGGTTTAGACGAATTGAAGCTCCTCTACCGCAAAGAAACGCTGGACGAGATCATTCCCGAGTTGAATGCCCTTTCTGCCGTGACCGTAATCAAAGGCGGGCCGGGGATCACTTATTTGCTTGAAGGCGGAGTGCTGACCGAAGTGCCGTTCTTTCCGGTCGAGAAGGAGCGTGCGGTGGATCCCGTCGGAGCCGGGGACGGATTTTGTGCGGGTTTCCTGGCGGGACTACTCGAAGGATCCTCGCCTAAAGATGCCGTGCTTCTCGGGAATTTGATCGGGTCATTGGTCGTACAAGCTCATGGAGACTGGGAAGGACTTCCGACGGCAGAGGAAGTGGAAGCCGTCATGGCAGGGCGTGGACACGTGGAAAGATAGCGTGAAGTGCGAGAAAAAGCGGCCGTTGACGGACGCTTTTTCTGTTTGCATCAGGTCGGTCAGGGAACGATCGTGGATGGCGTCAATAAATTGCTTTTTCATGAAGCAGCTCCCCATCATCATGATTCTTTCGAGAAAATAGTATAAACATTTGCTTGTTGACTCTCTATGAAATACGTGATAATATTTATTTCGTTGCTGCAAAACATTGCATCGACATCAACATATGCGGTCGTGGCGGAATTGGCAGACGCGCACGGTTCAGGTCCGTGTGGGCTAACCCCCCGTGGAGGTTCGAGTCCTCTCGACCGCATTAACTGACAATGAATAAGCTCTTGAGTTTCCTTTTATGGAGATTCAAGAGCTTTTTTCATAACGCCGTTGCCCTTACAGATCATCTCAGTGTGGAACCCCAGTCGTATGGATCGTTTTGGCCGGTATAAATGCCCTTGACCACACGATAGGCAAGCTTAGGTTTGCGATATTCGTTGACCAGCCCCTTGTTATTGAAGGAACGTGCCCGGTCCCTGAAGTGGGGAAGATGACTCTGCAGTTGGGCTCGTGTATCTGCAAACTGCCATACATAGGTGCCGCTAATCTTTGGATCGGCCCGGAAGAGCTTCAGGGACTTGCTGAGTATATCAGCCTGGTAATCCTCGCTAAATAGACGGGATTCCCAGCCGGAATCTCCGAATACGCCTGCTCCGCCAAATTCGGTCATAAGCACCGGAGTGTCCTCTGCTCCATATTCCTTGCAGCGTTCATGAAAGATTTCAAGCATCTCTTCGAACTCGACATGACCGAAATACCATCCGCCATAATAATTAATTCCGATAACGTCAAATAGTCCGAGGCAGATGTCATTCATAGGGTGCATAGTGGCGTAAGCCACCAGCCTTGACGAATCCTTGCTCCTGACGAGTTCAGTCATTTTGACGGACAACTCATAGGCCTGCCTGGAGCGCGTATCAATCTCATTATGAACAGACCAGAACAGGATCGAGGGATGATGAAGATCTCGCTCGATCATCTCATCCATCATGGTTATCGCACGTTTGACGAAGAGCGGGTCGTCCGTGTGCTCCGCCGGGAACGCTGCGCCCCAAATCGGAATCTCGCTCCAGAAGAGTACGCCTCGCTCATCCAGCAGATCGAGCCAGTATTCACTCTGGGGGTAATGTGACCCGCGTACAGTATTGCAGCCCATCTGCAGGATGATATCAAGCTCCTTGGTCATCAATTTGTTGGGGAAAGCGAAGCCCCATTCCGGGTGTTCCTCGTGACGGTTAACTCCCTGGAGATAAAGCTCCTTGCCGTTTAGCAGAATCTTCTTATTCCGGGTCTCCACGGTGCGGAACCCGATGCGGTCTGTCCGATCGTCATGCCCGGCTACGGCTCTGATCATGTAGAGAACAGGATCCTCAGGTTCCCATCGCTGGAGGTCCGACCAGGCTTGTTCCACGACGAGTTCCATACTGCCGTTGGCAGGAAGGGAAGCGCTGTCAGCAAAGAATATCTCATTGTTCCGATAGAGGGATAGGGGCACTTCGACTGGAGTGTCCGATATGGAGCGGAGTTTGAGCAGGATTCGGACATCAGCAATGGAATCTCCCCTCATTTCGTAGGTAATACGCATCCCCTCGATCCAGACATCAGGCAATCGCTGTACCTCTACGGGCCGAATGATTCCGCCGTAATGAAACCAGTCCACAATGTGGTACGGCAAAGTGTTATACCCCAGCGTGCTGTCTGTGCGGACGACAAGCTGGTGAACCCCGGCCGTGGCATTAGGGATGGTGAAGTCAAATGGAGTAAATCCACCATAGTGGTATCCGAGATGCCGCCCATCCCAGTACACATCCGCATGTCCCATCACGGCGTGGAACAATAGACGCAAATGGCTGCTCTCGTCTAGTGTTACCGAAGTGCGGTACCATGCCACGCCTTCGTAGTCGAACTTGCCGAGCTCGTTATTCCAACAGGCCGGTACCGGCATGCGATCATACTCGGAAGGAAAATTTGTGTGCCACTCTTCAGATAATCCAATATCATCCTTGTCAAAAACGAAATCCCATAATCCGTCAAGAAAATGGCATTCCCTAAGCCGATGCTGCTGAAATGTTCGGATCACATTCATCATCTCCAATGATTTATTTTTGTCGTATTTAGATTTGTTGGTCTGTATGTTCGGAGTGTAGCATCTGCAGCAATGCAGGAACAATGGTAAAACCAATCCTGATCATTTATCATAAATGATACAATTATCGATAGGGGGAGACCAATGGAATATGCTTTAGGAAATATGGTCGTGCATATACACTGGGTACTCGCCAAGCCGGCGCTGCCAGGTTGGGAGGATATTCGGCAGACATTGTCCGGGCAAACCTTTTACTACATCCACAGCGGCAAGGGAATTTTCAGTTTCGAGGAAGGGGACGTGGAAGTAGGAGGAGGTACATTGGTGTACCTTTGGCCCAGGTTGCCTCTTCATATGAAGTCCTCCGAGAATCATCCGCTCCGTATGACGATGCTGCTCTTTGATTGCGCTTCGTTAAGAAAGAGCGAGAATGGATGGGAAGCCCCTGAGCCTATTGAACGGCTGCGGCTGCCGTTACTTTTGCCTTTACAGAGTGAGCGTACGGGTAAGATCGGAGAACTTTTCCGTGAAGCGGAGAGAGAATGGGTACCTGGAGATTTCGCACGAGAGGCACGCGTGAAATCTGTCTGGTATCGTTTGGTGCAAGAGGTACACGAGGCGGCGGAAGAAAGGGGAAGAAACAGCGGTGAGGAAGGAATAACAGCGGCTCTTCGAAGATTCAAAGAGAAACTGGACACGGGATTTGCCACCGAGTTTCGCATCACCGAATTGGCGGAGGAGACGGGTTTCTCGCCCGTTTATATACGTAGAACCTTCGCAGCCCGGTACGGGTGCAGTCCCAAGGAGTACCTGGATCGACTTCGCAATGAGCATGCCCTTCGCCAGCTCCGCTTCACAGGTGATTCCGTCACGGATATAGCGAGAGCATGCGGTTATTCCGACGTCTACCAGTTCAGCAAAACTTTCAAGAAGCGCAACGGTTTTTCCCCGACCGAATACCGCAGAATGCAAAGAGATTGATGCTCTCCCGAAATGAGGTTCCGGAAGTGCCAACCTGTTTTTGCATCGTTATAAAAATGTTTAAAATTCGCGTCATCAGTATGAATGAGCTCCTTATCTGTCCTTGAGACGATGAAGGAGCTTTTTGCATTCCTGGATTTTGGAGGATGTGCTTATTATGCGAGACGAAAGGAAAGAGTCGAATCCGGTCGAAATTTTATGGAAAATAATGGTTGACAAGCTTCTTATATCCTATGTTAGTATTTTAATATAAATTTAAATAATAGTAATTTTAACATTTTCTTCTTGTATAAACACGCGTTTACTATTATTTTTTCATCAAGAGTATCACAGCACGGATTTCGTAAAAGGAGGTGTAGGGATGTCGAATACGGTGTCGCCGAATTTGCTTCACGCGTATTTCTTCGATCGGTTCGAAGAAAAAAAGGACAAGCTTGCCGTTATTCATGGGGAAACGGAGTGGACGTACGACGAGTTGCGGCAGCGCTCGGAGCATTATGCCGAAGCGCTCGGCAAAGCGAATCTCTGCATCGGCGATCGCGTCCTGTTGGAATTGGATCCTACGCCGGATGCCATTGCTGTTATCTTGGCCTGCTCGATGACCGGACTCGTTTTTATTCCGGTGGGGCCAGACACCCCTCGTCAAAGAGTGCGTCAAATCGCCGAGGACTCGGGCGCGGTTCTGCACGTTCAGCATTCGAACAGCGTGCACGGGGACTTTCATCCGGAGCTGCGTCACGGCCTGTTGGAGGATGGCGAGCTGCGGCTCGATGCTCCGGTCCGGACGGAAGCCGCAGGTGACATGCGTTTGTTGGAAACGGACTTGTCTTACATTATTTTTACGTCCGGCACCACGGGGCGTCCGAAGGGGATTATGATGAGCCATGGGGCGGCCGTATCCTTTTTCAAAGGAATGAACGAAACGGCGGGCTCTTCCTCACCCGACTACCGTGTCGGAACCATTTCCCCGTTGCAGTTCGATCTCTCCTTGCTGGACATGGGGATGGCGTTCGGCAGCGGCCATACGTTGGTTCAAGTTCCCCGCATTCTTGTTCATCACCCTATCCGGTTTATTGAGTATCTGGCCCAAAAGCGCGTCAATCGAATGAATGGCGTTCCCTCGATTTGGTCTCTGGTCCTTCGCCACTCCCATGAAAAGCTTCGCGATTTGCACCACCTGGACTCCATCCTGTATGCGGGAGAGCCTTTTCCGATGGCGGATTTGCGGACGATCGCCGCTGCCATTCCGAATTTGACGTTTATCAATTGCTTTGGACAATCGGAATCGATCGCCTGCACGTTTCATCTGTTAACGGAGATCGGCCGGGAAGAAAACGCCGTGTCGATCGGCAAACCGCATTCGCTTGCGGAAATCCTGCTGCTGGACGAGCAGGGCTGCGTTATTCGCGAGCCTAACGTGCATGGCGAGATCGCGGTGCGGGGGCCGACGCTTTTTTCGGGTTATTGGAATAACGAGGAGGCGACCGCCAAAGCGCTCATACCAAACCCGCTGAGGCCGCTCTCCGGGGAAAAGGTGTTCAAGAGCGGCGATGTCGCGTATTTCGATGAGCAGGGCAACTATTATTTTGTCGGACGAGCCGATCTTCAGGTAAAAATCCTGGGGAACCGCGTAGAGATCGAGGAAGTGGAGCGCCGAATCGAGACGCATCCCGATGTTCACCAGGCTGCCGTTGTCCCGGTGAAGGCGGACGGTTTGACCCAGCTGATCTGTTATTTGACGCCGGTCGCTGGCAAAACGCTGACGCGGGAGGACATTTTGTCCTTTTGCGCCGAGACGCTTCCGCAGTATATGTATCCTTCCGAGGTCCGATTTGCAGATAAAATTCCCCTTAATCCGAACGGGAAACTGGATAGAAAAGCGCTACAAGCGATGAATACGAGCAAAGGAGTGTTGTCCTATTAAAGCGACGCTTAAAAGCTCAAGATTGAGCTATTTGAACGAGTCGGGCGTGTACGGCGAGCGAATGACGGTAACGAGAGCGGACAATGCGACCATTTATCTGCAATTACCGGACGGAAAGGTGAAGTCGTATTCCGATTTCATGAGTGCGTACGGGTCGGTCAACTTCGGCCATTGCAATCCGGAGATCAAGCCGTTCGACGACTACGCCAGCGACATTGTCGCCTGTTTTTACCCCGAGGAAGCCGAACTGTTCTCGGACTGGCTATGCGGCAAGCTGGTGCTTCCGGAACATAAAGTTTTGTTCCAGGTAGGCGGCAGTCTGGCCGTATCGACGGCGTTATCGATGGCGCAGCGGATTCGTCCGGGCAAAATCGCGGCGATGAAAGGCTCGTTCCACGGTCTGGGCCTGGACAGTCTGAGCATCACTTCCGTGCAGAAGGACCTCGCTATTCAAAATACGCCGCTTCTTCACGGCATGCAGCAGCGGGTGGTATTTTTGGAGCCGGGCGAAATGCCCGAACGGTGGGACGAGCTATCCTGCGTCATCTATGAGCCCGTCCAAGGGGCGAACGGCTACGTTCCGCTGGATCCGGAATGGCTCGCCCGGTTGGAGCAGGAAGCGAAGGCGCACGGCGTTCTGACGATTGCCGACGAGATTCAATGCGGCTACTACCGTCACGGTGAGTTAAGTCCCGCCAGAAGCCGGGGGTTGAATCCGGATATGCTGCTTTACAGCAAATCGATGACGAACGGCCTGTATCCGTTCTCCGCCGTCGTTTATCCGGAAGCATTCGATCGGGAATTCGAAATGCCTGTCGCTTTGGCGCACACGTTTCAAAATTCGGCGCTGGGTTGTTTGGCGGCTTACCGGACGGCGCAATATCTCGAGGCCTGCGATCTGGAGGAGCAAATCGGGCAAATGAGCTTACAATTGTCCGAGCTCGCTCGCAAGCTGGAAATAGCTCAAGCCGCAACGGACGTGTACAGCATGGGTCCGTCCTTGTCGTTCGGCCTGCCTGATGACGGGGCGAGAAAGCTGGTGCAGCAATGCTTGAAAGAAGGGATCTTGATTTTCACCGGGGGAATAACCGGCCAACGGGTCAGAGTGGCCCCGCCGATTACGATGCCTGCGGAACAGCTGAAACAGGGCTTGCAAGTGATTGAAGATCTTCTTTTGAAATAGAAGCGATCATATAAAAATTTTGATTCGGATGGAGGCTGGTTTTAAATGGAACGCCAATATTTTTATGGAGAGCTGACGAACTGTCTGATCCGTTTGAACCCCGAGGCGGGGATCAAGGAAATTGATGAGAATGCCAACCTGCAAGAGTTGGGACTGGTGGACTCTTTGAACATGGTGCAAATGATTTTGTTCCTGGAGGAAATCCTTGGCGAGGATATCCGGATCGAGAAGTATTCGCTCCGGGATTTCTATACGCTGAAGAACGTGTACGAAAAAGTATGTCTACCCGTTCTTGAAGAAAGGGGTCAGGTGCAAAAATGACGACGAAAACGATGGATATATCATATATAAAGGAGCAGTTCGAGATTATCGGCTGCGCCCAGCTTCAGGATGCCGCGCCGCAATATACGATGGTGTTGAACGGGCTGGGCCTCGTGTCCCGGGTGCCGGGGTTGAAAGTATGCGGGCCCGTCTTCCCGGTCATTACCCAAAACGATATGCTGCCCTGCCTGCAAGCGCTGGACCAGGCACCGGAGGGATCGGTCATTTTTATCCATAACGAATCGCCGGAATCCGAAGCGCTGGCCGGCGACATTTATGTCACGGCGGCTTTGCAGCAAAAGCTGGGCGGACTCGTCATCAACGGCGCGGTTCGCGATATCGACACACTAGCAAGGATGGGGCTCCCGGTTTACTCGAAGACCGTGACGTACGTGTCGGCCAAAACGGCTAAGGTGCCGGCGGCGCAAGTGCCGGCGACCGTCTCGATCGGAGATGCCGTCATTGCACCCGGCAACTGGATCTTCGGCGATTCCGACGGCATGCTGCTGATGAAGGAAGAGCATGTTTCGGTCGTATTCAAGGCGGCTTTCATATTGCAAAAACGCGAGGAAGAGCTGAAAAGCGCGCTGGCGAGAGGGGAACGGCTGGGGGATGTCTGCGGCCTGTCCGATTTCGTGGCGGGACGCGGCCCTCTGCGGTTCGAAGTGTAGCCTATGATGGAGCTGATCGATCTTGATTTCGGATCGGAGCAACTGCAGGCCGATCCTTGGCCGCACTACCGGAAATGGCTGGATCAAGGCGGCGTCCATTGGTCCCCCAAAAATAAAAGCTACTTCCTGATGTCCTACGACGCCGTGCGGCAAGGGATGAAGGAGGAGCTGTTTACGGTGGAATATCCGTTCAGGGCGACCCGCCATTTGTTCGGGCCTTCCATTGTCGATCTGGATGGCCCGGAGCACAGCCGACTGAAAACGATCATCGGACAACCGTTCCGGGGAGAGAAGGTCCGGGCCTACGAAACCGAACTGATGGAGCCGGTGGTCGAAGCGCTCATTGACGAAATGCTGGCGAAGGAAGAGGTCGATTTTGTCGCGGACTTTGCCCGGTTGGTGCCGATGCGGATCGTACTGCCGATATTGAAGCTGTCTGCCGAACATGACCGGGAGTACTATAATATGCTGCGTCCGATTATCGACTATTTGGATTCGCCGAAATCCAGCCTCGAACTGGCTTTTCAGGCCAGCGAACGGCTGGTGGAGAGAATAGGCCATGCGCATGCGGCGATATCGGGCGGCGGCTGTCCTTTTTCCTCGGAAAAAGGAACCTTGAACGACGATGAGTCGGTCCGGCATACGCTCCTGCTCCTGGCGGCAGGGACGGAGACGACCGTCGCGTCCATCGGCAATGTGATGTACTCGCTGCTTATGCATCCGGATATGATGGAGCGCGCACGAAGCGATATTTCGATCGTTCCGGCGATCGTGAGGGAATCCCTCCGTTGGCAGCCGCCTCTGCACACGACGCTCCGATTCGCAAAGAAAGAGCTGGAAATCGACGGCGTGGCCATTCCTGCGGGAGCACCCGTCCAGCTCTGCCTGGGCAGCGCTTCAAGGGACCCGCGTTTTTATTCCGAACCGGATTCCTGGAATCCGTTCCGCGAGGAAAAAGCGTTGATTACGTTCGGAGCTGGCTCTCACAGCTGCCTGGGCACGAATCTGGCCCTGAAGGAGCTGGAGGTCGTCTTCCGCTGTCTGCTTCAGCGGGCGGAGGTGACTCCGGTTGAATCGACGCTCCCGGCGATTCGCGGTAGAGCTTTCCACGGACTTCCGCAGCTGCGGTTGAAAATAAGGGCTTATTCCTGAAAGGGTGGAACAATTGGGGTTTCTGAATCGCGATACACTATTCGTCACCGACCTGGACGGGACCTTGCTTCGCTCAGATCTGACGGTATCCGCTTATACGGCGGATGTGCTGAACGCCGCGATTGCCGATGGCAGACGGATTACATTTGCTACGGCCCGTACCTATTCGTCCGCGAGCGCGTTGCTTCGCTCGGTTCATTTCAATATGCCCGCGATCGTGGGCAACGGCGTACATCTCGTCGATATGAAGACGGGAAATTATGTCGTCTCGAATTTGCTGCGGGAAGACCAGATCGGGGCGATCGCGAAAATGGCGAGGGACAACGGGCTTCCCCTTTTCGCGGTGTGCGAAGGGGAAGACGACAGCCGCACCGACATTCTCGTTTGCGAGCAGCCCGTCAACCGGGCGCAGCAGAGCGTGTTGGAGCAGCGGGACAAGCGCGGGCAGAAATGGCGGATTGCCGCCCGTTTTGACCGGCTGCAGTCGGCATCGACCGTGTTTTTCGTGGAGAAGACCGAACTATTACGCCGGTTCCGGGAACGTCTGGAACAGGATGAGGCGGGCCCGTTCGCGCTTCATCTGTTCGAGGATTTACTGAACCCTGGTTATTCGACGCTGCAGGTGTCACATATCCATGCGACCAAGGGCCGCATGCTTCGGACGATGCTCGAAGGGATGGGCGAAGCAGCGGCCGAGGTCGTCGTTTTTGGCGATCAGCTGAACGACCGGTGTTTGTTCGAGGCGGCTTCCCGCCGGGTCGCGGTCGGCAATGCCCATCCGGCGATCGCGCGATTGGCGGATCAGGTGATCGGCACGAACGACGAGGACGGCGTAGCGAAGTTTATTCATCACATATTAGAAGGGGACGGAACCAATGAGAAAAGTCGGATTGCCTTTTGAAGTCCCCGCCATCACCGGCTATGTGCATCACGCGCATCTGCTCGGCATTTTGGGACAGGATGACAGGACGTTGCCCTGGCTGTACAGCAATTACGTCCAATTGTACTGTTATCCCGATTTTCGGGACAGCACGGTCCCTTTCAATTTTTACGTGAACGACACGATTTTAAATCAAGGTGAAGGCCGGGCCAGTACGGTCGGCTTTTCCGCTTATTTGAATTCGATTCCCTGGCTGGAGAACGAGCGGCTGTCCCGGCACGTGTTTCTCGGCTTTAAGGCCGGTTTGCGGGATAAACTGACGGAATGGCTCCGTTCGGGGTATTACGTGCTGCTCTATTTGAACGGATATCATATTCCGGGATTTCACTTGTACCGGACGAATCGGTTCGCCCATCAAATGCTGGTGATCGGATATGATCTGGATGAGGGTACGTTCGAGCTGGCGGAATTCAAACAGGAACGGGGCGGGAAAAAATACCAGACGTTCCGCGTTCCGATGGAAGCCGTTGAAGAGGCTTTTTACGATGTGGATTTAAAAGGAAAGCATCGCGAATATATATATTTGGTCCGCTTCAATGCCGATGCGGAATATGCTTTCGATATGGATCATGTCCGCAGCGGACTGGCGGAGTATTTGAATGGAGGCTGCACGGCCGAACGGTGGAGAAGCTTCCAGAGGCCTGCGGATCTCAAGTATGGCATGGACGTGTACGATTGTCTGCTCCGGTACCTGGACCGGTTGGGCCGGGGCGATGCGGCGCATGATATACGGCCGTTTCACATTCTATGGGAGCACAAGGTCCTCATGATGCAGCGTCTTCAGTATATGGAGCGGAACGGCTATATCGACCGCTCCTTTCAAGCGCCGTATGAGCCGGTCGCCGAGATGTCCAGCCGGCTTAGGCTCATGATGATGGTGTACCGCGAGAAGAAGAGCGGCGTCGCGATTCAGGCGATGAAGCAGCTGCTGGAAGACATGCGGCGTCACGAAAAGGAGGCGCTGGTTCCGCTCGCGGCCGATTTGGCCGCCGTACGTTGAGGTTGAGACCATAAGAATGCAGAGGGATGCGATATGAAAATACCGGTAGCGCCGGTACTGCGACTGCGCCTGAAGTGGCCTGTCATTCGGGCGATGGGGCCGTTGACCGCCGCGATTGTCATGATGGGGATCGCCCATTCGTTCATCTTCCCGCTGCTGCCGCTATTCGCGATGCAGGAGGCGGGAATGTCGGCCGAGCGTCTGGGATGGTTCATGACGATTCTCGGAATCGCCAATGTGGCCGTCGGCACGATCATCGGGAAACTTTCCGACAATAAATGGAGCCGAAAGGGCGTCATTATAGGCTCCTTGGCGGCAGGCGCGCTCGGTTACTTTTTATTTGTTTTCATCCGCTACTACGCGCTGCTGGTAGGGATATCCGTCGTCTTTTTCGGCATATCGTCCGCTTCGTTCCCGCAGTTGTTCGCTTACGCCAAGGAACAGCTGGAACAAGACAGCCGGGAGAAGTTAACCTTCCGGATGAATCTGCTGCGTATGTGCTTTTCCATCGCATGGGTGATCGGGCCGCCCTTAGGCACGCTGTTCATCTCCTTACAGGGTTTTCATCTGCTATTTCTGGCCGCGGCTGCGATGAATGTGGCGGCGATTGGAATCGTATTATTCTCATTCAAACGCACTGCGCACCATATTGAACGGAACAGCCTGGAGCTTCAGGAGAAGCCGCCGTACAGGAAGGTGGCGGTATCGACCGTTTCCTTCGTGCTGCTTGGCTTGGCCAGCCAGGCGAGCTTCATTGCGCTGCCGCTGCTCGTCGTTCGGCATTTGCATGGAACGAACGGTCAGGCCGGGATGCTGTTCAGCGTCGCGGCTGCAGCCGAAATCGTGCTCCTGGCGGTATGCGGATACTTGTCGATGCGGTTTGCGAAGCTGCCGCTGTTGATCGTCGGAGCTGCCGTCAACGTTCTTTATTATGCCGGCTTGTATTTTGCTGACAGCATCTGGCAGCTTATACTGCTCCAGTTGCTAAGCGCGCTCGGCGTATCGATCATCATGGGCATCGGCATGTCGTATTTTCAGGATTTGCTCCCGGACGCGCCGGGTACGGCGACAACGCTGTACACGAATACGTCCAAGGTCGGATCGATCATGGGCGGGGCGATCGCGGGAACCCTTGGGGGAGCCTTCGGCTTTCCCGCCGTCTTCATCGTTTGCGCCGCATTCGCGGTCTGCGCGGCGGGACTTTTGATCGTACAATATGCAACGGCAGGCAGCGGCCGGTCTCGTCCGGCCTCGCATGCCGAATTCCGGGAGGAACAGATATGATCGCCAGCATCATTATTCCGACGTATAACGATTCGACGCGAATCACGCGGTGTTTAGAGTCTTTGAACCATCAGATAATGAAACCGGGCGACTCGTTCGAGGTGGTCGTCATCGACGACGGTTCGAGCGACGGGACGGGAGAAGCGCTTCAAGCGCTTCAACCTCAACTGAATTATTCGTTGAATTATCAGTATATCGAACGTTCGGAGCACTCTTCCCGCGCTCAAGCGAGGAATGCGGGAATGGCGGAAGCGAGCGGCGACGTCATCGTGCTGATGGACGGCGACCAGCTGGCGTCCCGGCTTTTCGTCTCCGAGCATTTGCGCATTCATAAATGGTGCCGGGAGGCCGTCGTTATCGGCACCCGTTATTTTTTGAACCGGGAAGCTTCGGAGCTGTTAAAGCCGGACCCCGAGTTTGAGCTTCATGCCGGTGACTATTTGGAGAACAGGCGGGACGGACGTCTCGACGTCGCGGACCGGCTCTCCGAGAACTTCGGCGGCATCGAGACGGCGTGGCATTTGTGCTATAGCTGCAATCTTTCGTTTTCGAGATCGCTGCTTGCTGAAACCGGAGGCTTTGAAGAGGCCTTTCAAGGCTGGGGGCTTGAAGACTGCGAGTTCGGTTACCGGTTGGCGAAGGCGGGGGCCCGCTTTGTTTTCACGAAGGAAGCGCCGGTCTACCATCTCTATCATGATGCCGAATTCGATGTGCAACGGTTCGAAGGATGGAACATGAATTTGAAAAAATTCATTCAGCTGCACCCGGCGCTGGAAGTCCGATTGCAGGAGCATCTGGCCGAATTTTTCGATCCCGGCCGGAGGGAGCAGAGCTGGCTGGACCATTATTTGAATTTCGAACATGCGGTCAGAGCGTTGAAGGGACGATGGGGGTACCCGGTCAAATACCGTTTCTTTACGATATCCAACGATACGGGCAGGGAAATGATGGCCGCCATCGAAACATGCCTGGAGAGCTGTCATGCGGTCGTGTTCGATGAGGCGGACGGTCGCGGTTGGGACGTGGAACTGGCGGGCATCGCGGCCAAACGGGATCTGCTGTATTACCGGAAGCCAAGCGAAGAGCGGAAGCGGGCGATCCTCGCAAAATTAGGGGAGTTGGCGGATACGCTAACGGAAGTCCGGTCCTGAACCGGTTAAAGCCGTCGTATCATGGATAACTATTCTTTTTAACGGCAGTTGTAGGGAATTGACCTGAAAAACTGCCGTTTTTTCAAATCATTCAAGCACCTTCAATAGATTCAATGTCTAAAAGTACGGACTTCAGATGCTCCTTGACCGACTGTTGCAGTGGTAGTAAGGGGAGAGGGAGACTGGGACTTGAAATCTGGCCACCGATTTCTGCTGCAGCAGAAATAACGCGAAGGCTTCCGTATTGGCGAAATAACGACCAAATCGGTTCAAGCTGGGCTGAGAGCTGATCCGCATCGTCAACACGACCCTCGAGAGCTAAACGTGTCATTCTCAGGCATGTCTTTGGAAATAAGCCGCCAAGGACGGAGTACCACGTTTCACAGCCTGCGTTCAAGCCGGTGGAAGCCGACGGATCCCCGCTTATTCCGATCGTTACGTGGGCAGGTATATGTTCACGGAGTTTGCTGATTCGTGCTTTAGTAGCTTCAGGATCAGAAGGCGCTCCAGGGATTTTGATGGAATGTACATGGGGGAGCCCGGCAATTTGGCCATGCAGTTCATCGCTGAAATGAAAATGGGAAGTCGCCGGATTATCATACACGCAAAGCGGAATAGAGAGCGAACTTGTCACCTGTTTATATAAGGAGTACACCTCTTCAAACGTTAATGGTTGTTAAGAAACAGGAGCCAATAACACTCCGCTTGCTCCTGCTCTTTGTGCGTCTTCCGCCAATCGAAGCACATCAGCCGTGCGAATCGCGCTTATGCTTGTCATCACGGGAATGCCTTTGGCGGAACCGACGGCAAGTTGTAAAACACGAAAACGTTCGGCCCGGGTCAAATAGGCGTAGTTTCCAGTGGAACCTAGCGCACCGATGGAATCGACTCCTGCGGCAACCAATCGTTCAATCAGATTCACGAATTCTTTTTCTCTAATTTCCGTCTCATTCATAGGGGTCAATGGAAAAGCAGATAATCCGCGGAACATGAATTACACTCCTTTATAAAATGTTGCAGACTCTAACCGGATTATAAAAATAAATTGGACATAGTAACAGAGCCAATAGCTCTGGATTGAAAGAGTTCACTTTAATGGACTTTATTTTATATTTAATTACGGATATAATGTATCTGTAATAACTTTAAAATAATCATTGGAGGTTCCGAATGTTACAAAACCGGCATTTCGATGTAGCGATTATTGGAGGAGGACCGGCGGGATTGAGCGCGGCTCTCACGCTTGGCCGAGCGAGAAAAGATGTTCTGGTCCTGGACGAGGGAAGTCCTCGCAACGCCGTGACAGGCGAATCTCACGGATTTCTTACCCGTGATGGCATCAAGCCTGGAGAATTTCGGCGGATTGCAAGAGATCAGATTCTCGTTTACCCGACAGTCTTGATTGTAGAAGATACCGTCGTAACGGTTGGCGGGGAAGACGGACATTTTCGGATGGAGACCGGGAACGGGGGGATTTTTACATCCAAAAAATTGTTGTTTGCCGTCGGCATGAAGGATCGCCCGGTTCCGATTCCCGGGTTGGCTGAAGTTTACGGAAAAAGTGCGTTTGTCTGTCCATATTGCGATGGTTGGGAATTAAGAAATGAACTACTGGCCATTA
This sequence comes from Paenibacillus salivarius, assembly GCF_051307165.1. NCBI lineage: Bacteria > Bacillati > Bacillota > Bacilli > Caryophanales > Paenibacillaceae > Paenibacillus > Paenibacillus salivarius. The sequence continues at coordinate 3,738,634 of NZ_CP195592.1, read as the reverse complement.
TTTGCAAGGGAGCCGATGTCATGCATCTTGCCCCGTTGATTTCGGGTTGGACGAAACGAATTACGGTTTGTACCAACGGCCCGGCTGAACTCACGGAAGAACAACGTGAAGAGCTTCGCCGCAATGAAGTTCCTTTGTTTGAATCCCCTATATCGCAAATTCATTCCACTGACGGAAAGGTTAGCCGCATTTCGCTTGAAGACGGCACCATCGTTCCATGTACCGGGATTTTCTTTAAACCTGATCTGACAGCGGGTTCGGATTTACCGCAAACCATCGGCTGCAACGTTACGGAATCCGGCATGTTGATCGTCGACGAATTCGGAAAGACGAACATCGCAGGCGTATATGGTGCGGGTGATGCGGCTTCGCAAAAATATCAGGTGGTCCACGCCGCATCCATGGGGGCCTCCGCCGCTGCGTTTATAAATCACGAACTCAATATGGAAAAATGGAAGGAGCAGCTTTAAAAGGAATACGACGCCAATAGTGACGAATGAAAAACTTGCATTCTCGAAGAGAACTGCTTTTTTTAACGAGAGTTAATCGTAATGTTTACACTTAGAAATAGTCAGGGCCGATCATTGCTTCGGCAAAGGATGGCCCTGCCAAATCAAATTCCGCTCCAGCATGAGAACCAATTGGTCCACCATTTCCGAAGGCGGGTACGGCATCGCGTGTTCAATCCACCATTCCACCAGACCGGCAACCGCAACGGACAGAAATTGGACGAGAATTTCTTGGCGTACGCCCGGATTGAGATCGCAGCTTGCAAGATGCTCCTTAATTCCCGTTTCCATCAACGCCTTCATGCGCTTACGGAAAGCGGGAGCCCCCTTGCCTGTCAGGAGCGTGGAGTAAACAGGGGCGTTTCTTTCCAAAAACTCGAAGGTACGGAGCAGTAAAGCTTTGGCGGACTCTATGCTTGCGTCTCCGTCGGGCATACAGCTTTCGTACAAGTATTGCAAGTAAGTATCGATGCATTGGTCCAGCAAGTCAAACTTATCCGTAAAATGCAAATAGACGGTGCCCCGGTTTACATTCGCGCGTTCCGCAATGGCATGAATCGTAATTTTCTCAAAGCCGTTCTCTCCCATCAGCCCGACAAAAGCTTCCATTATGGCCTGCCTCGTTTTTAAAATTCGTCTGTCCATCTCGTTCTCCTTGTTCCTTATTAGACAATCCGGGCGTCTTTGTTGATTTCTCAACAAAATCAAATAGATTACCGATTGAATCCTCATTCCGCCGGATGCTATTGTCATTGTATTCAACAACCGTTATTTATTCAACATTTGTTAAATTCATAGGGAGGCGAGAATGAATACATGAGAGTGTTGGTTTATGGAGCGGGAGTCATAGGCGGTTATTTGGCCCACGTACTTGCAGCCGGAGGCAATGAAGTTACCGTATTAGCCAGGGGGGAAAGGGCGGACGAACTGGAGAAAAAGGGGCTTGTTATCCGTCATTATTTTCAGCGGAAAACGACGGTGGATCGGGTGCGCGTCATCCGGGCGCTGGAAGAGGACGAGATGTACGATCTCATTTTCGTCGCCATGAAATATACGGATTTTCCCGCAGTGCTTCCCGTTCTGGCCGGCAATCGGAGCCGTAACATCGTGCTGGTAGGGAATAATACGGATGCTCAAAGCATGCAAAATTATCTAATGGAGCACAGCCGCACGCCAAAAAATATCGCATTCGGGTTTCAGGTCAGCGCGGGAACAAGAAAGGACGGGGTGACGATTTCGATTCGCGGGGGAGGCGGGCAAATGGTGCTCGGCGCATTGGATGGTCCGATTCCCTTTAAGTCCTTAATTGATCAAGCATTCGCGAAAACCAAGTACAAGCTTGTTTATCATGACCATATCGATGCTTGGCTGAAAAATCATATCATCCCTATTTTGGCGTTGAGTTTTGCGACAGTGAGCCATGAGCGCCAGATGAAAAAAATCGCCCGGAACGACAAGCTGCTGCGGCAAATCGTGGCGGCCATGGACGAAGGCTTCCGGGTTCTGGAAGCGGAAGGTTATCCTTTGGTGCCCGCAGAACAAGCTTCTTTCATCCGTAAGCACCCTGCGTTGCTTCGACTGGGTCTTAAAATATATCATTTCCTGCCGGTCAGCCGGCTGGTCGACGGTTCGGCTTACGAAATCGAAGCTTTAGGAGACCGATTTCGGGAGTGGAAAAAGCGGTCGGGTGTCGCTACCCCCAACTGGGATGCGTTGGATGAGCGGTTTCAAGCCGTGCTGTCCTTATTCGAAAAAAAAGATTGACTCTTTTGGCTAGGCGTGGTATGTTATATCTTGTCGCTGCGAAAATAATCTTTTCGCGGATGGTTATGCGGTCGTGGCGGAATTGGCAGACGCGCACGGTTCAGGTCCGTGTGGGCTAACCCCCCGTGGAGGTTCGAGTCCTCTCGACCGCACCATACATAAACGTCAGGTCTCCGAACGGTATCGTATCGTCGGGGACTTTTTTTGCGCAAAATTGCTTACGCTTGACATCATGCAATCAGTCATGATACTTTGGTAAAAAAATGAAGGCAATGTAACCGAAGGGTTCAACCTCGCGATGCGTTTGGGGTTGGGCCTTTTTTATTTGGACATCGATAAGGAGGATTATGATGACAAGAAAAGAAATGCTGCTGGACCGGTTGGATGCGATCGGAAAATCGCTGGAACGGAAGGGCGAAGCACTGCTGCTTTTGGGAGTGGGTTCGGTCGGGACGGAGCTGGAACGGATGGATGAGTACTCGGATCTTGATTTTTTCGTGATCGCGGAGCCGGGTCGGAAGGAACGTTTTTTGAACTCGTTGGATTGGCTGGAGGATGTGCATCCATTAGCTTATTCTTTCAAGAATACGGATGACGGCTATAAAATTTTGTTCGAAGACGGAATTTACGGAGAGTATGCCATTTTCGAGGAGTGGGAATTGAAAGATATCCCGTACAAAGGCGGAAGAATCGTATGGAAAAGTCCGGCGGCGAATGAGAAGAGCATTCCTAATGAGAATCCGGGAAAAATTCCGAGTATCCGAAAAAGCGGGTTGGATTTTGCGCTTAATGAAGCGTTAACCAATTTGTATGTCGGGCTTTTGCGTTTCGCAAGGGGAGAAAAGCTGTCGGCGCTCCGATTCGTACAGGGGCACGCGATCGACTCCATTCTGTCCGTGCTGCATCTGCTTGAGCGGGAGACCAATTATTTTCCGGATCCCTTCGGTAATGAACGTCGATTAGAAAAAAGATTTCCGTTGTTCGCCGGACTTCTGGATGGAATGATGCTCGGATACAGCCGCGTGCCCGAATCGGCGCTGGCGATTTTGAACTACTTGGAAAGCGTGTATCCCGTAAATGGAAGGCTTGCCGGGGAAATACGAAAACTGGCGAATAGTTGATGGACGAACCAGATTGAATTCATGCCCCTGGCCGTTACTAGCGGAAGGGGCTTTTTAGTGTGCGCATAATGTGGGCGGAGACCGTCATACTAGGAGGGGATGGATTTAGGAAAATATGGATACGGAAGGACGGTTGAGGCGATGATGCTCCCGGAGTTGCTTTTTTATTTTCTGGCCTATTCGTTTTTCGGCTGGGTTCTGGAAAATGTATATAGTCTCTTTACGTCGGGCGTGTTCTGGAAGGACGGTTTCATGAAAGGGCCGTATAAACCGATGTACGGCGTTGCGCCTTTGCTGCTTCTGCTGGCGGCCGGATGGGTTCATCACCCGGTACCGCGGATGCTGCTCTGCATCGCCATTCCTACAGCGGTCGAGTATGTGAGCGGAGTTATGCTTTTCGGGCTGTTCGGCAAAAAATGGTGGGATTATTCGGGGAAAAAGGGGCAGATTTCAGGCCATATTTGTGTGCGCTTTTCGCTCTATTGGGGAGTATTGTCACTTGTGTTCCTTTATTATCTGCACCCGTTGATGCAGAAGGCTTACGAGCACCTGAGACCCGCGTGGGAAATCGCCGGGCCGTTGTTGTTTTTGCTGTTCTTTGCCGATTTGGCCTGGACGGCCTTCACCAGACGATGGTCCTGGGTTCAGGGTCGGGATGCGGCTTAAAAACCGGTGGGCTCCGGACGGACGGCCCAGGCCTTAACGGAACTCAGAGCCGTTATTGGACGAAAATATGTTGTTTTGGAGTTTTAACGGAACTGTAAGCCCTTATTTGCCTGGTTTTGCAGACCAATAGCAAGTTCAAGGGGAAATAAGGGCGCTGGTTTCCGTAAAAACCGAAAAAGGGCGATGATATGGAAAATAACGGCGGTGGTTTCCGTTAGCGGGAGACGGACAAGTTAGATAGCCGCAAAGTAAGCGGCGATTCCTTCATAGATGGAGTCCGCGATTTTTTGCTGGCCGATGGGACTGACGAGCATGCTGCGATCCTCGGCATTGCTGATAAACCCGGTTTCGACGATGACTGCCGGGCAGGCCGCGTGCTTGAGTAAGTAGAAGGGCTTGCCCAGTTCCGGGAGCCTGTTTCCGCGGATCTCGTACATGTCCCCAAGGGAGTGCTGGATAAAGTCGGCAAGCATGGCGCTTCTGCCTTCGTTTTGATGCAGAACCAGAGGTCCCCGTTTTATTTTGTTCCGGCCCCAATTCACGTGCAGGCTGACGACGATCTCCGATGGCACTTGCTTGCTCAGTTCCTTGCGTTGAGCCAGGTCCCTCATATGCCTGGAGCGGCTGTTATGCCAGCGGTTGTCGTCGCTAAGCGCGTAGTCCCCCGTGCGGTTCAATATCGCTTGATATCCGTGGCTTTTCAGCACCAAATAAAGGCGTTTCCCGATGGCGAGATTAATGTCTTTTTCGAGAAATTGTTTGTAGGAAGTGCCGCCGTCGATACCCCCGTGCCCAACATCGATGAGAATGACCGGCTCGGGGAAGGCATGGCGGAAATCGTTTTGATTGTCGTCGCTAAAGCCCATGGCGGAGGCGAAGGGAGTATAATTACTGAGGCTCGTCACGAAAAGCACTGCGGCAAATAGGATCGTTATATGTGTCATGCGCATGGTATCACCCTTCAAGTCGAATTTATCGAGGTTAACTTGAGCTCTTTTTTATAGGTTTATCCATTGTCCGAAAAACATGCACACGATTCTCCATCCTCCCGGGTGTTGTTTATAAATCGCGTAATCTGTGCAAAATAAGAATACTTCAAGGCTACTTAAGGGGGGCTGCGCATATGGCAAAAGGGGACGAGCTCGTCAAGTACATTACGGAACGGGTTGTCGATTATGTGGAGACGCCGCGTGACATCCGAAAGGAAAAGGCCAGACTTAAGGAATCGTGGTCAAGCCGCTGGTTCGGGATGATTCCGTTCTCGATATCGCTCTGGTTCGGACAACTTCCGCGAAAACGGCGGAGGGAGAGCCGGAATTCTTCACGGCAAATTTGAAATAGTCAACTCATGAGATCGCTGCTTTTTGTCTTTACGTGACATGGAGGGCGGTCTTTTTTGCGTGGCTGAAAATGAAGAACTGAATATATTTCTGCTCCAGCGTCAGCGAGGTGCTGACGCCGGAACAGGGGGAAGATTATGATGGCTGGAGGAAAGGTTAAAGATCTGCGTTTCCGTCGTATTGCACAAAGTATCCGGCGCCCATCAAGGCGTCAAGCGCAATCCAACGCGGGGAGGATTCGGTACCGGTGAGCGCATAGGTGATTGAGTCGCGGTCGGCAGTCCATGTTTGATAACCGAAAACAGGCAAAGGAACGGAATAGGTGCGTTTAGGTCCGGCGGACACGAACAGCAGACGTTCGGCTGCTTGCAACAGGTTGTCGAAGGACTGCTTTTTGATGGTCATCGCTTTTTTGGTCATCCACAAAATGTTGTCGTACGGATCGAAGCCCGAACCGGTATAAACGGGATTTGCCGGGGACAAGCCTTGCCTCCGGCTTCCCGCCGCCAGGAACGGAGGCGAGTAATCGGCGGCCTGGCTTTTCAAGCTGTCGGAGGTTTCCGGCAGCAGTTCGCCAGTTGCGGCATCAAAGAATTGCACCGGCTCTAGCTTTGAATCCAAGCTGCTCAGTTTCCATAGAGCAAGAGTCGGACCGGCATACAGCTTTTCGATTTTCATCTTGTTTGCCGATTGCGTCTTGGTCTGGACCGACGGTTTCGTTGTTAACAATGCGGACAAATTATACAACGATTCCGGACCGATTCCATACTCTACGAGCATGTACTCTCCGCTATCCGTTGCCGAAATGATCAGGTATCCGGATGTGGCGGAACCCGGAGCGGCGCCGCTCGGCTGGACGGAGACAAGCCAGCTATGAGTGCCCGGTCCGAGCGGTTCGATGATCGTCTTCGCGTCGGACCAGGCGGTAAACGGGGCGGTACCCGCAAGCCGCCGCACGGTCTCCTCGGCAAAGCTTCTTAGCTCCTGCGGGGCCGGGCTCAAGTTCGCTGCCGCTGCGACAGTACCGGTTGCCGCCGCTCTTGCGAGAGGTTCCCCCGCACTCCAAGAAAGCGGGGGAACGACGATCGCGGCACAAAGCAGCATTTTCGTCATAAATACCAGCCTTTTGCGGGTATCCGTATTCCTTCTATATCGTTTCCTGATTTTCATCGCATGGATCACCTGTCATTCTGATGGGAATCGGAGGCATTTCCTTGTCCTCCGGCGGCAGTCGTCTGCCTGCTTGTCCATTGTATCCGCGCCTAATCGAAAAGGTTGCTGCAATCTGTCGGGCGTCCTCGGGATTCGGACGTTCTATTTTTGCGGTCTCATATCGAGACGCGTCAGCTTATGCCCTGTTTTGCTTAACCCGGCGAACGCAGGTGAAAGATGCCGCTGCCGAGCGCCGATACGACAATTCTCGGCTCATACTGCCAGCGGATTTCCTCTTTGCGCGCCTCGTACTGTTCTTGGACGGCCTGCTTGCGTTCTTCATCCGGATCAAGAAGCAGGTCTTTATAGTAGGCGTCGATCAGCGCCAGTTCTTCGTTCAGGCGGTCCCGGGCTTCGTCGGCCCAGGAGCTGTCGTAACCTTGCACTTTTCCGGAGATGTTGTTCTCGAGCGCGGTTCGACCGTCGGCAAGGGAAAGGCGGGCCGGCAAGATGTGCATATTTTCCGGCATCAGAGGCACCAGGTTTTTGCCGGTCAGCCTGGCGGCGAAGTTCTCGTCGATTTGGCCGTTCTGCAGCGACACGCCCATAAAATGCAGCTCATCGCGTTTCATGTCGCAGCAGAACTCGATTTTGAAGCGAACGCCGAGCCAAGGCTCGTAGGCGGCCGGGATCAAGGTAGAGCGTTGAAGGGGGCCGGGGTCCTCGAACAAGTAAACGCTGCGGCCCCCTTGCCGGGCGGCCGCAAAAATCTGCTTGAGACGCGGGCTCCCGAAATGGAGTTCCTCTTGTTGAATCCGCCCGGGTCCGAGGATGGGGAGAGGCCGGACCGCCCCAAAATGGCGGGCAAGCAGCGGATCCTCCGCAGCAGTCTCGTTCTTGGGTTTCAAAGCCTCGGCCTTCTCCTGCATTTCTTTATGCCGCTCCGGGTCAAAAATGAACGAAAACGTCATCGTCTCCGGCTCCGCGCCCGTTCGCTCGATAAAGCCCCAATAATACGGACGGTTGGTCAGGTCCCGGTCCGCGCGCGGGGACAGTTTCACCGTCACATGATGCGGAGACTTCTCCAAAAACTTGCACTCCGTCGTTTCCAGATAGGTCATGACGAAATCGCGGATCTGTTCGCGGGTCATGGTCATGTCCGTCAGCCTCCCAACAGCTTTTGTAATCCGGTATCGCCGCCGCCGGAATCGGGACTCCCCGCTTCGGCGTCTATTTCCGCACGTATCGAATCCAGGGAGCGTCCGAGCGAATCGACCCGGCTGGCGATTTCCTCGTCGTTTGCGGATTCCAGCAAAATTTTGTAAATGCTTTTTTCCAGGGAATCCTTCTTCTCAAACCGTTCCAGAATGACGTCCAGCTGGCCGATAACCATCTCGAACATGTTGATTTTCTCGTGCAGCAGATTCAGGATATGCTCCTCGATCGTTCCCTTGGTGGACAAGTTATAGATGTGAACGTCGTTCTTTTGGCCCAGCCGGTGTACCCGGCCGATCCGCTGCTCGACGCGCATGGGATTCCAGGGCAGGTCAAAATTGATCATCTGATGGCAAAATTGCAGATTGATGCCTTCGCCCCCGGCTTCGGTGGCGATCATGACCTGGGCCCGGCCGCGGAAGAGGTCCATCATCCAGTCTTTTTTGCCCCGGTTCATGCCTCCGCGGTAAGGGACGGCCGTCATGTTTCTGGCGCGGAAATAATTCAGGAGGTACTCCTGGGTTGCCCGGTATTCGGTAAAAATAATCACTTTGTCATCCATGCCCTGGATCAGCTCCATGGCCTTCTCGGCCTTGCTGTTTGCCGTAATCGTCTTGATAATGCCGACGAGATCCCAGATTTTATCGCGCAGGGGCGAATCGGGAGCCAGCTTCTTCGACAGGTTGACCAGCGTGACGAACACCGCGTCCCGGCTGCTGCATACCTCCCGCTGCAGGGTGACGAGCGACAGCATGCTGCTAAAATCCCCGCCGGATGCCTGATATTGGTCTTTGACAAAGGAAGTGACGCCGTCATACAATTGCTTTTCTTCGGGCGAAAGCTCGACATGTATATTTTTTACGTTGCGTTTCGTAAACTGCAGCTCTCCGTCTCCGCGGCGGTTTCGGATCATGATTTTGGCGAGCTCGTCCTTGAGCTGGCCTTCGTTCTTCGGCACGCGCTTGTCGATCACGAAGTTGGCGGAAAAATCGTTCTGCCCGCCGAGTTGACCCGGCTTAAGCAGGGTAATCAGGTTGAAAAGTTCGCTAAGGTCGTTTTGAACCGGAGTGGCGGTGAGCAGCAAGCAGTATTTTTTGCGGAGCTTCAGCATGAATTGATAGTTGGTCGTTTTCTTGTTCTTGAGCTTGTGCGCCTCGTCCACGATGACCATATCGTATTCATTCCCCAGCAAAATCTCCTTGTGCGGATCGCGTTTGGCGGTATCCATGGAGGCAACGACGACGTCGTTTTGCCAGGAGTACTCTTTTTTTTGCGCGACCGCGGGAATGTTGAATTTTTGATTCAGCTCGCGGACCCATTGGAGAACGAGGGAGGCGGGAACGAGAATGAGCACTTTGCGGACAAGGCCGCGGACAATATATTCTTTCAGAATCAGGCCGGCTTCGATCGTTTTGCCCAAACCTACTTCATCGGCCAAAATCGCGCGCCCGCGCATCTCAAAGAGCACTTTGCGGGCCGTCTCGGTCTGGTGAGGCAACGGCGTGACCTGCTCTTCGGGCAGGTGCTTCAAGCAGAGCATTTCTTCAAAACTCGTCACGAGCGAAGCGGCTTCGGCCTGGCCGGCGAGGTTGAACAGCTTCCAATCGTCCCATGGGCCGCCTTTGTTCAAGCGGGCTTCCAGATCGTCGTACCAGCTAGGATCGAATTGAACGGCGACGGGGGAAAAGGTTGCGGAATCGGCGGAATTGCCCGGGGGATGCGGTTTCAAGATGTAAAACCTCCCTTTTGCTTGCAGAGTTAGGTGTAGTATGGACGAAAACGGGAAACTTCATAACTTTGGCTATCGAATCTTGAATTCCATGTCGGGAAGTAATGAAGTCTTGGAGGGTGCGGGATTGGAAATTTCATGTCCGGTTTCAAAGCGGGATGATCAAAAAAGAGAGGATTTCGAAGGAAAATGACGATCGAATCGGCTTGTCCGCTTTTTATCGCCTAAATTTCAAAGTCGATGACTGTACAACGAGATATTGTATAGTATAATGGTATTCGCACACAATATATTGTGATTTGTACATATTATATACCGTTTCTATTGTGTGCATGACGGTTAAAGGTTGATATAAAACGGCTTGAAAACGGCGGAATTTGGTCCGGATTCGAAAGCGGTTTGCAGTCAGCCGGCGGCCGGTATTTTTTTGTTCGCGTATGTTTCCGAAAGAGATCCGAAACCGGACCTGTTCCGAAAGCATATGCTTAAAATTTTTGAGGAGGTCGTTTTCTTTGAAAACCAAGCCAAAACAGCGCCTGGAAGGGCTAAGCGAGAAAATCTTTCTGGATCGTTACGCGTGGAAGGATGCCGATCCGAGTCATGCCAAGGTGGGTGACGTCGTTCTTGTTCTGACCAAAGACGATCCGAAGTTCCCGACCAAGGAGGTCGGTGAAGTCGTTTCCCGGAAAGGGCGTACGGTAACGGTTAAAACCCGCAAAGGCGAACTGGTCGAAACCGATGTGGAAAAGCTGACGCTGAATATCGAGAAAACCCCGGAAGAAATGTGGGACCGGCTTGCCGGAGCGATGGCTTCGGTGGAAGAAACGCCTGAAAAGCAGGCGGAATGGCAGGAAAAATTCCGTTATATTCTCGACGATTGGAAACTGGTGCCCGGGGGACGGATCGCGGCCGGTGCGGGAGCGAGCGACGAACTGACGCTGTTCAACTGCTACGTGATTCCTTCGCCGAAGGATAGCCGCGGCGGCATTATGGAAACCTTGTCGGAAATGACGGAAATTATGGCCAGAGGCGGCGGCGTGGGCATCAACCTGAGCTCGCTGCGTCCGCGCCGGGCCGTGGTCAAAGGCGTGAACGGATCTTCGAGCGGTGCGGTAAGCTGGGGCGGTTTGTTCAGCTACACGACCGGTTTGATCGAGCAAGGCGGCAGCCGCCGCGGCGCGCTGATGCTGATGATCAACGACTGGCATCCGGATTTGCTTGATTTTATTACCGTCAAACAAACGATGGGCCAAGTCACGAACGCCAACCTGTCGGTATGCGTCAGCAATGCCTTCATGAAGGCCGTGAAGGAGGATCTGGATTGGGATCTCGTATTCCCGGACACGACGGAAGAAAACTACAATGAGATCTGGGACGGAGATCTGGAGAAATGGAAAGCGGCCGGACGCAAAGTGGTCCATTTCCGGACCGTGAAAGCCCGTGACGTATGGCATACGATCATCGAGTCGGCATGGAAATCGGCCGAACCGGGCGTCGTATTCATGGAATACTACAATCAAATGTCCAACAGCTGGTATTTCAACCCGATTATCTGCACGAATCCGTGCGGCGAGCAGGGGCTTCCGGGCTGGGGCGTATGTAACCTGTCCGCAATGAACTTGTCCAAGTTCTACGATGAAGAGAAACACGATGTGGCCTGGGACGAACTGGCGACGACGACCCGTTACTCGGTACGGTTCCTGGACAATGTTATTAATAAAACGCCGTACCATTTTGAAGAAAACGAGAAAAACCAGAAGAAAGAGCGCCGCGTAGGTCTCGGAACGATGGGCCTCGCCGAGCTGATGATCAAGCTGAACATCCGTTACGGCAGCCCGGAATCGCTGGAATTCCTCGACAAGCTGTACGGCTTTATCGCGAAGGAAGCTTATCTGGCATCCGCCGATATCGCCGCCGAGAAGGGGTCATTCCCGGCATTCGAAGCGGACAAATATTTGCAAAGCGGATTTATGAAGGTAATGACCGAGGTGTATCCGGAGGTCGGCGAAGCGATCCGCGAAAAGGGCGTCCGTAACGTCACGATCATTACCCAGGCGCCGACGGGCAGCACGGGAACCATGGTGGGAACGTCCACGGGGATCGAGCCGTACTTTGCCTTCAAATATTACCGTCAAAGCCGGCTCGGCTTCGACGAGCAATTCGTGCCGATCGCGCAGGAATGGATGGACGCCCATCCGGGTGAAGAACTGCCGGATTACTTTGTAACGGCGATGAGTTTGTCGGCTGAGGATCATATTCGCGTGCAAGCCGCCATTCAGCGCTGGGTGGACAGCTCGATTTCGAAAACCGCCAACTGCCCGGCCGATTTCACGGTCGAAGAGACGAAGCGTCTGTATGAGCTGGCGTTCGACCTTGGCTGCAAAGGCGTAACGATCTACCGTGACGGCAGCCGCGATGTTCAAGTGCTTCAAACCGAGAAGAAGGAAGACAAGGCGGAAGATAAAGCGGCCGTGTCCGGCGCAGGCACCGCTGAGGCTGCTCCGGCTTCGGACGCCGAGAAGGAAGCGTTGAACGGAATCAGCTCAACATTGGCGGTTTCTCCGGAACCAGGCAAACAGCCGGTAGTCGACAAACAATACAAAAAACGCCCTCAAGTGCTTCACGGGGCGACTTATAAAATCAACACGCCGTTCGGCATGGCGTATATCACGATCAACGATCTGAACGGCATTCCGAGCGAAATCTTCCTGAACGTAGGGAAAGCGGGCTCCGACGTGTTCGCGATGGCGGAAGCCTTGGGCCGCGTCTGCTCCTTGTTCCTGCGTTACGGGGATCACGGCCACAAGGTGGAACTGCTGATCAAGCACCTGAAAGGCATCGGCGGCTCCGGCGCGGTCGGCTTCGGTCCGAACCGGGTAGACTCGATCGCCGACGCGGTCGCCAAAGCACTGGAAACTCACGTGCAAAACGGTCCGTACGACGACCACGATCCCGCTCCGGTTGCAGCCACCGTGGCGCATCATGAAGAGCATGTTGAAGCTATTGCTGGTGCAGGGGCTGGTGCGCATGACCATCACCACGGCGCCGTCGCGACATCCCGTGACCTTTGCCCTTCGTGCGGATCGGCTTCGCTGATCAATATCGAAGGATGCAAAACGTGCAGTAATTGCGGGTATAGTAAGTGCTCGTAAGGGGAGTAGTTAAAGGTTGAAACCATTTTTTTGACGATGATCTGATCACCGCTCATCCTCTAACGGAATTCAGTGCCGTTATTTTGAAAAAATCGGCTGTTCTTAATATGTAACGGAATCTAAAGACCTTATTTAGCATAAAATCCTTATATTGAGCCATTTTTGAGAAAATAACGGCAATACGATCCGTTAGAAAATGAAATGGCGAAATTTCAGGCAAATAAGGTCTCTCAGATCCGTTAGCATGGGCGCCGTATAGTTTTAATCCAACAGTTAAACATGGAAGCATGCTCTTGTATGTTGTCGTGTTGAGAACTTTTTCTGAAATTGATGAGAGAAAATTTTCAGATTTAACGGGAAATGCATAAAAATGCATGGATATGCATGAAGAGTTGGAGAAATGATTTTGCAAATTATAAAGAAGTCCGAAGCAAGTACAAACTACTTCGGACTTCTTTTTTCATTTTGACAAGCAAATCATTCAAATGTGACCTAAAAGTTTGACATCGCTATTTTAGCGGCTTTTTCATTGCAACAAAAGGGTTATGCCCCAAGAGCAAACCACCCGCCCAACGGGTGGTTATGATTAAATGATAAAAACTCATATCTTTTGCCCCGCACTTTAACCTTTAAGTTAGCCTATAATTTTTTTCCAAATAGGAAACACGTGAGGGGCACTTCCTCCTTATTGATGGTCAGAGAGATTTCTTTTTTCTCAATTTCTTCAAACCCTCGATGAGCATAGAATTGGTACGTAGAGCCTGTATCCGTATATAAATAAATTTGTTTTCCCTTTTCTTGGTTCTCTAATTCTTTTAATAGCATCGTACCAATTCCTTGTCCATTGAGGGCAGGATCAACTGCAAAAAAATTAAGCTCCCCGTCCGGTTCATGGTTCTTCAAATATTGTTTTAATAATTCGTTATTCGCTTTATGATAGACACTTGAAGCATCCTTATAACCGATGTTGATTAAAAAATCGCCTAACTTAACAAAAGCCCTGTACCAGATGGACTGAAAAACCTTTGGCTCCTTATTCATATCAGCCAGTAAAACGCCCGCAAGCTTGTTATTCCTATATGCACCCAATGCAATGGTGGCTCTGGATATTTCCAAATACCAAAAATATATACTGTATAGATATAATTCGACTTTGTTACTGGTGTACCAAGTAAGGTGCATTCCCTCAATCGCAAATTTTCTTGCAGAATTAAAATCCTCTTTTCTTAATGGCTTGATTCTAATGTCCACTTCAAACCCTCCTCTTTCCTTTGACTCTATTCCACAGCCAGGCAATTCCTATACTGCACAAAGCAACCACGATTCCCACAGGAATGATCAGATAAATGTTTAAGCTACCCAAACCAATAATTTCTTTCACCGCAATTGTATAGGTAATTAGTAACCACTCAACAATGTATACTGTATTTAGATTAGACGAAATAGATTTGACAATATTCTGCATACTGCCTTTTATAAATGTGGAAATAAAATAATACGTAGAGATCGAGACACCTAAAATACATGAGATCGATAGCGTACTGAACAGACTTTGTTGGTAGTAAGCAACGAAATAATCTATGATGTTATAACCTATAGCGGCAGTGCCAATAGAAACTCCTATAAGGCAAACAGTGCTAATTACCAGTACATGTTTGTAAAATCTTTGTTTATCAGTCACCCGACGCAAAATGCCTGCAAAGCAGATGCCGAGTACCGGATAGATCAGCCACAAAGTGGTTGGAAATGCAATGAATCCGTTTGTATAATATAATAGTCCGAGTAAATATTCAACAATTTTCGGGGCATGATCAAAGTAACCGATAAAAACTGTTCCTGCCGCTTGAAGTAGTACAGCTCCACATAGCATCATCATGCCGCAACTCATGTTTACAATTCGAGTATAAGGTCTATACCAGGTATAGAGTAAAGGGGTGCTTCTATGAAGAACCTATTTTCTATAGGTGAAACTGCAAAAATCAACAATGTATCGATTCAGGCTTTGCGTCTTTATGATCGAATGGGTTTGTTAAAACCATCCTATATTAATAAGGATAATGGCTACCGGTACTACAGTATCGACCAGTTTATTTATATCGACATCATTAAACACGCCAAAAACTTCGGAATACCGCTTCATGAATTGAAAAATACGTTATCACGGAGCAATATGCAGGAAATAGCTGAAAAGGTTAGAGAGTATCAACAAGCTCTTGATCAACAAATTCAAGTGCTTATTAGAGCCAAGGAAAGATTCTCGAGGGTTGTGGAAGCGATAGATTACGGTTTATCCGCCGTCCAAAATCAAGTTCCATACGTGAAAGAGATTGAAGAGCGGAGAATAGTGAATTTGAAAAATCAGCAAAAGGTAATAAACTTTGAGGTTAGCGGACGGTTGGTTGAGAACCAGCCCGGGTTGGAGTCTGCTTTTGAAAGTGGATATTTCGTTGACATTCCCTCATTCCTTCATAACGGTGAGGAGACATACACATCAGCATACGTAGCAATTATTGAAGATAACGGAACAGAACAGCAACTCTTAAATTCTGGATATAGTGTCAGCAGTATTCCCAAAGGTAGGTTTATTTGTATTACATACAACGAACAAAATAAAGAGAACAAAATAAAACAGCTGCAGCAACATCTCAAACAACGGAATATAGGGAGCCTTGAATTAATAGTTGTTCGCGAACTGTACGATGATATTATAAATCCTTCCCTAGAAATGCAGGTGTTGCAGGCTGGCGTATCATAACTGAATTATTATATTATAACTTTCCTCAATAGTGTTTTTGCCCAATAAATTGGACCCTTAACCTATCAGTGCGTTGTTCTCTCAGGGACACAAACATTATTTTATTTATTTTGTGTACCATACTGCTATTAGAAGATACTGAATTCTAAAAAGAGGAGTTAACACTAGACGAATAAGAATGTAAGATGTGGACTGAGTCTAATACCCCCAAAGGACTGGTATTAAACGACAAAACGTACACAAAATGCCCAAATGGAAAATAATAATGGTTTGAGCATGCTGCCTAATTTGGTGACTCGGAATGTCCTATTGGATAAAGATAGAAAATGATTCCTGTACTGTGTACAGGAATCATTTTTTTGTTCCCATTTATATCTGTGATGGTTGTAATAGTGGACATAGCAAAAGCATTCGTGAAATAAAAGTATTTTTTAAAGTTTGATTTTATTTTTGATTTTGCTCCCACAGCCGCAGATGATTGTATGCTTCAAAGTTTTAATGGGTTCATGGCACATTGGGCATACACTTTGGTGAAGCGGATCGTTCAGCTTCGCTTCCTCCGTACTTGAAGCTGCTCCATATGGAGCATTGGACATTCTTCCTTCCTGTAGCATGAGGACATTAACGCAGGTGCGCATGCAAAAACCAGTTTTTTTTCATACTATCGTCTCCTATGACCCCAAACGGCTTGGGTTATTCGATTTCCCCTGTTGCCATAAGAACGGCTCTCCCCAACGTATGGCCGAGCATAGTGAATCCTAAGAGAGCAGGCGTGGCGTTAGGGTCCACGCCGATATTCTCGATATCCAACGCATGAACGACAAAATAATACCGGTGAGGCCCATGTCCCGCTGGAGGCGCCGCACCAATATACCGTTTGAGACGCAAATCGTTCGGCAGTTGCAAAGCGCCTTGCGGCAAGCCTTTGCCATGCTCATCGCCTGCGCCTGTCGGCAGCTCGGTGACGCTGGAGGGGATGTTGATGATGGCCCAGTGCCAGAGGCCCGATCCGGTCGGGGCATCCGGGTCATACACGGTTATGGCAAAACTCTTCGTCCCTTCCGGTGCATTCGACCATTCCAAATGGGGCGAAAGATCCTGGCCGCCCTCCACTCCTGACATTTCCGAATATTGGTGCGGCGGTAATGGATGGCCATTAGCAATATCGTTACTAGTCACCTTAAAGGCTGCGACCTCCGGTAAATTGAAAAATGGGTTGTTACTCACTGAGAATTACCTCCTTTTTTAAGAATAAGTCGATTATATATCTAAGAATCGATTTTGTAAATATAAATCGTTTATATAATAAATTATCGAATTTTACTTGTTTTTTAAAGATATAGGTGTAAACTATTTAAAGCTTGTATTAACTCGATTTGTATAAAGGATGGTGTCGGCTTCATGGCCAAAAGGAGCGGTTCGTCCACTTTAACCGAAAATGTTACGAAAAAACTGCGGTCCGATATTCTGGCCGGACAGTATGATCCGGGTTCTCCATTAACCGTTTCGGAATTAGCCAAAAGCTTCGATGTTTCGGTTGCAGTTGTACGGGAAGCATTGACCCGATTGGCGACCCAAGGTCTAGTCCTGCAAAACCCGAATCACGGATTCTCAGTCAAGACGGTGTCGGAAGAAGAGTTGAATAGTATCATTGAGGCGCGGTTGATCAATGAATCCGCAGCATTACGCCTGTCTATCGCCCATGGTGATCTCACATGGGAATCTAATGTAATCGCCGTTCACCACAAATTATCGCAAACGGCCGAGTACAAGGAAGTGAATCAAAAGCTTACCGTCAGCGAAGAATGGTCCGACATGCACCGTCAATTTCATTACGAACTTATCGCTGCATGTCCCAATCCGGTTCTCCTAGATATCTGCAAGCGTCTTTGGGATTTGAGCGAATTTTATCGGCATTGTTCGACCCCGCAGCAGCAAATTCGCGATGGCCGAGCGGAACATAAGGCATTAGCGGATGCCGTTCTTAGCCGCGACAGCGATCGTGCCATCTTACTCTTTAAAGCACACATTCAACTCACCGCGGATATTCTGTTTGACAATTGATAGGAGCTAAACGGCTACGTTTCAGAATTAGATCATGTTTTACGTGGTTAAAAAAAGGCATCCCCAAAAACCCACTATGCTGTATAGCGTAGTGGGTTTTTGAGGATGCTTTGCTTTTTTATTTGCCCGCACATCTTGCGAAGTCATCGGCTGAAAGTACCCAGCGGCAATGTCATCCGAAACAAAAAAACATCATCGGCATGATGAAGCGTTAGATTGCCCTGGTGCAGCTCCGCAATATTTCTCGCAATAGAAAGACCGAGCCCTGAGCCGGACTGAATGCCTTCGCTGCTCCTTGAAAAGTCGACCTTATAAAATCGATCAAACAGCTTGTTTACTTGATCATCCGTAAGCGGCGTGCTTTTATTTTCAACCTCGATCGTGATATGTGTACTTAGCTTTTTCAGACGAACGTGAATGATTCCGGGTTTGAACGAATATTTCAGGGCATTCATCAAAAGGTTGTCGATCGCTCTCGCGATTTTTTCGCTGTCCACATCAACGATAATTGGTAAGGTTCCTAGTTCCTTTTCGATTTGAATGCTGTTCTCATGGGCAAGCGGATCAAATTCAAACAATAATTGCTCCAAAAGCTGGTGCAGATCGATTTTCGTTCGGTTCAATTGGGAAACGTCAACGGACGAAAGCCGGGTGCATTCGAACAAGTCGTCCAGCAGCTTCCTCAAATGCACAGCCTTGTTGTAAGTGTTCTGGACAAAACGTGCATATTCATCTTGATCGCGAAAAGATTCCGTTTGGAGCAACTGGATGTAACCGATGATACTTGTTAGAGGAGTGCGAAGATCATGCGACAAGCCTGTAATCATTTCCATTTTGGATTGTTCGAGTTTACGTTCCTTCGCGATTTGTTCCTCTAAACGTTCCGCCATCTTGTTGATATTCATGGCTACATTTCCTAGCTCGTCCCGACGGTTTACAGTGACGCGATAGCTCAAATTTCCTTCGGCGATAATTTCAAGGCCCTGTTCAAGTTGAATCAAATCCTTGACGATGCCGCGGGTCAATAACAAAAATATCACGATAAAAGCAACTATAAACAAAGGAAAATTCAGATAGGGGAAGAATTGAAGATACCAATCGGAACCCAAAGCGTTGCCGATGCGAACAGAAAAGAAAATGTAAACATCGCTTATACTTATGGAAATAACCAGGCTTATGATCATTCTAAGAAGGATATTCAGTTGGATACGCTTTTTGCGCTTTGGCTTTTCAACATGCTCAGTCAATTTTATAGCCAACCCCCCATACGGTCTTAATGTATTGAGGTTCCCTTGGAGTTTCTTCTAATTTCTCTCGCAGATTCCGTATATGAACCATGACGGTATTATCGGAATAGCCATAAGGCTCTTTCCACACGCTTTCGTAGATCTGCTCCGAACTGAAAACTTGACCGGGACGGCTTGCTAACAGCATCAAGATCGCGAATTCCAAAGGGGTTAAGGAGATCTCTTTGCCTTTTAGTTTTACGGAATGTTTATTTTTATCGATAACCAAGTCTTTGATCAGGATCAGCGATTTATATTCTTCTTTATTAAGTAATGATTGTCGCCGGAATTGAGCTTTTACGCGAGCGATCAACTCCAACGGATTGAACGGTTTGACCATGTAATCATCCGCTCCGGTAGTTAAGCCGATAATTTTATCGATATCCTCTTCTTTCGCCGAAAGCATGATAATAGGGGTATCTGAAATCTCTCTAATTTTCATGCATGCAGTGATACCGTCCATCCGTTGCATCATGACATCCAAAATAACGAGCTGAACGGAAGTGGATTTCATCAGAGTCAGTGCTTCCTCGCCGTCGGCCGCCTCAACAACACGGTACCCTTCATTACGCAAATATACATGGATCACATCCCGGATATCTGCGTCGTCGTCCACAACTAAGACGGTATTCATTCTTCATTGACATCCTTTCTAAGATCGGAATGTTGAGTTTTTGTATTATTTGCCTTCTTTACGACAAACATAAACGAAAGCCGGAGGAAAATTGAAAGATACGAATTCAATCTTCTCAATAATAAAATTTTCGGAAAGCTGCTTCTTCATTTGAAGCGAATATTGAAAAGCAATAAACCGTCCTCCAGGTTTTAGGGCTTGATGAATCTGTTCTATTAAAGTATCCCTTAATCTACGCTCAAAATTGAAAAAAGGCAAACCGCTAAAAATATAATCCAATTGATCCACGCCTTCGTTCTTCATAGCATCCGTTAAGGCTGCGGCGTTCGGGTAACAAGCGAAGTTGGGAAATTCATTATTTAAATTACGTCTCATGGCCGGATCCATTTCAAATAAGAGCACCTTTGTGGTTTCATTTGTATGTGCATGAATATGCCGGGTAACGGCTCCAGTGCCTGAACCCAGCTCTGCTACTGCCGTATTTTCTTGCCAGGCTGCTTGTTTAACCATCGCATTGGCCAAAAATCGGGAGCTCGGGATAACACTCCCTACATTTCTAGGATCCCTCATAAAACTCTTCAGAAATAACAGATTATTATTGGATTTCACGATATATTCCCCCAGCTCTATTTATTATGATCTGATCCGTAACTTTCACTCGTGTCGACAGAGGTATCATAACGAGCAAAACTAAGGAATTAGTGAGAGTAATTCTAAAGAAAATCTGAAGATAAACTTAAGGAGAATTAAGTGCCTATTTTCACAAAATATTCACATTGACGCCTAAAAAAAATTCGATTATTATACTCTAGACCGGTCGTTATAATTTTAGAGGTGATCATCGCTTTATGAAGAAAAAACAGGACACCAAGGATGTTATCCTGCAGTGTGCAACCCGTTTGTTCCAACGGCAAGGCTATAACGGAACAGGGCTGAATCAAATTATTGAGGAAAGCGGCGCTCCAAAAGGTTCCATCTATTATCACTTTCCAAACGGGAAGGAAGAAATCGCCATCGAGTCCATCTCGATGATGAGGAAGCTTTTGATGGAGGGAGCCAAGAAGGATTTAACGGGAAAAAAATCTGCGATTGAAGCATTCCAGTTTTATATTCAGAATATCGCCTCCGATTTTGATAATCGCGGGGATTGTGCGGAAGGACTGTCCGTCGGTTTAATCGCATTCGAGACTGCGACAACGCACGAGAAGCTTCGCAATGCTTGCGAAGTGGTTTTTAAAGATTGTCAATCCTTATACGCTCATATGCTAGAGCATTGGGGATTTTCTAAAGAGAGAGCCGAGGAGCTAGGGATTACCATCACGGCCATGATCGAAGGGGCATGCCTTTTGTCGATCACCTACCAAAATGGAGATCCGTTGCGAATGATCGCAAAGCAGCTGGTGTTTTTATTAGAAAAATAGAAAAATAAACAGAGAGAATGTGGGAGGAACCAGAATGGATATGAGCAGTACGCAAGTGAAGACGGGAGAAGTGTCGATCGGCAATTTACGTGTCGTTCCGATTATCATTTCCTTCGTCGTTGCGGGATTTATCGGCTTGTTTAGTGAAACGGCTTTGAATATGGCATTAAACAATTTGATCGAAAATTTCGGTATTCATGAAACGACGGCACAGTGGCTGACCACCGGATATTTACTTACGCTCGGCATATTGGTTCCGGTTTCGGGATTGATTATGCAGTGGTTTACGACAAGGCAATTATTCATTACGGCGATTGTGGCTTCCATCATCGGGACGCTCATCGCGGCGGTCGCTCCAGGCTTTGCGGTATTAATGATCGCTCGCGTCGTTCAGGCAGTAGGGACAGCGCTATTGCTTCCGTTGATGTTTAACACGATTTTGTTAATCATTCCGCCGCATAAACGCGGAAGCATTATGGGGATCATCGGTCTGGTCATCATGTTTGCGCCGGCCGTCGGTCCGACGATTTCGGGATTGATTCTGAACAATTTGACCTGGCACTGGATTTTCTGGATTTCGCTCCCGTTGCTGATCGGGGCTCTGATTTTCGGCTGGTTCTTTATGCAAAACGTAACGACGCCGACCAAGCCTAAAATCGACGTGCTTTCCATTACATTGTCCACGATCGGATTCGGCGGCATTGTTTTCGGATTCAGCAGCGCGGGTGAAGGAGGCGGCTGGGGAAGCCCGATCGTGATTACTTCCATTATCATCGGTGCCGTTGCGTTGGTCCTCTTTTCCATCCGGCAAGTCATGATGCAGCAGCCAATGCTGAATTTGCGCGCGTTTAAGTATCCGATGTTCACCCTGGGTCTGCTGTTGATTCTGGTATGCATGATGGTATTGCTTTCGACGATGATTCTTTTGCCGCTCTACATGCAAACATCGCTTGCTTTGACGACATTTGCTGCTGGTCTTCTTCTGTTGCCTGGCGGCGTCATCAACGGAATTCTTTCGCCGGTCATGGGAAGACTGTTCGATAAGTTCGGTCCGAAATGGCTGGTGTTGAGCGGTATCGTGATTGTCGTCGCTGCGATGATCGGGTTCTCGACCATTACGCTGGAAACGAGCTCGGCATTTATCATTGGACTTCACATCGTTACGATGGTGGGAATCTCGATGGTGATGATGCCGGCGCAAACCAACGGTCTGAATCAGCTGCCGCGCGAATTGTATCCTGACGGAACAGCCATTATGAACACCTTGCAGCAAGTGGCCGGGGCTATCGGAACGGCAGTGGCGATTTCCATTATGTCCTCCGGTGCGGAAAGATTCATGAATACTGTTGAAGATATTTCAAATCCATTGAATCCGCTCCTTGCATTCACGGAGGGAGTTCAGAACGCATTTTGGTTCGCGATTATCATGGCGATTATCGGCTTCGTGATTTCGTTGTTCGTGAAACGCGTCAAAGTCGATCATCAAATGTAATTCGAAAAGCAGCCTTACTATCCAAAATAGTAAGGCTGCTTTTTTGCGCCGTGCAGGGCGGCTAAGAAGTCATAAAAAATGCCCTCCGAACAAGGGCATTTCGAGTTTTTATTCTTGAATTTGAAGGTTAGGACAACGTTTTTTAAGTTCGTTGATAAACTCTTTTTTAGTTCTTGGTGAAATTTTGATACTCCCCATCCATGTTGTTTTGTTGGATATTTCAATCGCATCTCTCGATGATAATATTCGATGTCCCGTAAAAATTGCCGTCGTAGGCGATACCTTTGTTATATTTTCGTATGGAATTCGACTTCTAAAGGGTCCACCTTTTATTAATAAATGGTCTGGATCGAAGATATACTTCACTGAAAAACTAGTCCATAAAAGAAAACTTGTCACAATAAAAAATATGGATGCCAATATTATAAACGCCGGTATGAGAGTTTCCGAATCATTTCGAACTTCTTCAATGAATAATGGAAAAAATGTGGCTAAAGCAATGATGATTACCACGATCAACATGAAATTAACAAAAAATGCATCTACTTTTGAACGAAAAACCACCTGATAGACACACCTCCATTATTTAATGTCCATCCGTATTATTCATAGTCGGTAATCGATTAAAGGGACACAGCCCTCAATGTCATCTCCGCAACGCGCTTGTTTCCGGCCTCCGAGAAACCGTGACCCTCGCCCGGGAATACTTCCAGGTTGATTTGCGGATACAGCTTTAAAGCTTGCTTGCTCCAATCCAGCGATACCACAGGATCCTGATCTCCATGAAAGATCAGAACATTCTTGTCGAATTTGCCGATATGTTCGAATACATCATAGCTATGAATACTCTCAAAAAAAGGACGCCCGAGCGTCATCCCCCACAGCTCGTGCGAGTCGGGTATATCCTCGAGTGTCGGATATCTTTTATTCCAATCATCAGCGATGCAGAATGCCGGAAATAATAGCAGCATTCCTTTGATATCCTCTCTACGTTCTTCCGCAGTCAGTGCCGAGACCAAGCCTCCCTGGCTGGCGCCAAACAAGAAAAGGTTGCCGGTATCCGCGTTGTCCCACTTTTGAACATGGTCGATGACGGCGTGTAAATCTTCTTTTTCCGTAAACAAAGTCATTTCCGTCGTCTTCAGGCCGCTCTTGGAATTCACGGATCCGCCGCAGAAATCAAAGCAAAATGCCCCCACCCCGTGGGACGCCAGATGTTCGCCGTTCATGATAAAATCGGCATTCGTTCCGTTATAACCATGGCTGAAAATGACGACAGGGCATTTCTCCGCATTTTTCGGCATATAGGAAACCCCGTAAATTTCCCTGCCGTGATGTTCAATCGTTATCAACTTTTTAATGATCTCGTTCATTTTGAAACCTCCGATCCTGAACTATGCACCGTTTCTTCCAACATCATACATTTAAAATAGCAAACCATCAATTCCAAGGACGTTTTATTATTTTTGAACGACCGGTCGTTAAATTGTTGACAATATCGAAAGACGATCCTTATAATAATCCTTAAATCAAGAGAAGGGAGCAGGAGGGTTATAAAAAAAAGAGAGATTACATCAAGTCATATCATCCAAGCGGCATACGAGCTTTTCGCGGAATACGGAGTAGATAATACGAGTCTGGGCATGATTGCAAAGAAAGTGGGGATTACAAAATCCTCGATTTACTATCATTTTGAAACAAAAGAAGAATTGATCGGCCGAACATTTGACCATATTTTTAGAGATCATTATTTTGCGGCTTACTTTGATCTCGAATCCGTCAATAAAGATAATTTTACGGAGACTTTAATCAATGGCGGGTTGAACATGTTGCCGAGCGGTGACGGGGAATATCGTTCAACATTAAGAGTACTGAGTGAATTTACGATGCTGGCCGAGCGCGAGGATCAATTCAAAGCTCCCTTGCTGAAGGTTCAGCAGGATTTTCTAGACGGTTTCTTGCATCTCTTATCGAAGGGTTCTGAGTACGGCCTTGTCGCACCATCAAGTGTCGAGGTGAAATCCAAAATCCTTGCCTTGCTGATCGACAATTTGTCCAGATGTAAGATGATGAAAATGGATATGGAATATGATGAAATTTGGAAAGAGGCTGTTCACAGCATCATCCGTAATCGAGAAGATACATAGGCAGATTGATAAGGAGTGAGTTTTTTTGAAACATATTATTATTACGGGCACATCCCGGGGAATCGGCGAGTCTTTGGCCAAGCAATTGATCCATGAGAACCATCATCTTATCTGCATATCCAGAACTGCGAACCAACGAATTATCGATCAAGCCAAGGAAATGAACTGCAGACTGGATTATTTCAATTATGATTTAACAAATCTCAGGGGCCTTGATCGGCTTGTTGAAGATATTTTCGGTAAAATCGAGGTACATTCCGGCGATGATGCCGTCTATTTGATCAATAATGCCGCCATGTTGACGCCCGTGAGTCCGATTGAACGCATAGAAACCGGGAAAATCATCGAAAACATCCATTTAAATCTTTTGGCTCCGATGATCATTACCTCTAATTATTTGAAATGGACGAAGAATACGAATGCGGACAAACGAATTTTAAATATTTCGTCGGCATCGGCAAAATACCTATTACCTTCGCAAAGCTGTTACAGTACCGCAAAAGCCGGCCTGGACTCGTTTACCAGAAGTATGGACCTGGAACAAAAACTTGCGAAATATCCTGCGAAAGTTGCCGCCGTGTATCCGGGCATGATCGATACAGATTTACAATCGGAGATACGGTCGGTAAGCACGGACCTTTTCCCTTACGTCAATGAATTTATTCAAATCTCCGAGGAAGGGAAACTGCAAACGCCTGAATACACGGCAAACAAACTGATCGAGATTCTATTCAGCGAAGAATTCGGAAAGGCGGTTGTTCTGGAAACCCTGGATATCGCCTAGCAGGGAGAGGGAACAAGAAGGGCAGCTCCAAGACCTTAGCGTGCATGGTCTATCGGAGCTGCCCTTGTTTAACTTATTTCGTTCTTAGCATTAATTTATTCAGCACGATCGCCGCCACCGAAGCGGCCAGGATCGGCGAGCCCAACAAGTACTGCACGAACGTAGGCAGCGAATACAAGAAATCGTCGGGGATAAGCACTAACGCCAAGGTAAGGATCATCGGAATCGCGATGACGTACATTTCCTTCTCGCCGATCTTTTCGTTTTTCATGACCTGCACGCCGTTAATCGCGATGATGCCGCAGACGATGGCGAACACGCCGCCGATGACGGCCGTCGGAATCGAAGAGATCAATGCGGCCAATTTGCCGGAACAGCCGAAGATGACGAACCATCCGCCTACGGCAAGGAAGACGCGGCGGCTTGCGATCCCGGTGATGGAAATCAGGCCGGCGTTGGTGGAATAGCCCGTAACCGGAGTCGTGCCGAGCAAAGAGGCAATCAGGCAGCTGATCCCTTCACCGATCACGCCGCGGTTAATATTTTTTTCCGTCAGCGGTTTATCAATCGCATTGCTGACGGCAAACCATGTACCTGTCGTTTCGGCCAAGAGCACGAAATAGATGATGACCATGGTGATAATCGCGGAGAAATTGAACGAGAAGCCGAAATCGGCGAACGGCATCTGCGGCATGCTAAACCATTTGGCGCTGGAGACCGCCGAGAAATCCAGGACGCCCATCCCGTTGGCGGCGACACATCCAACGACAAGCGCGGCCATGACCGAAACGATGCGGAATATCGACCCTTTGCTGCCCAAAAAAGAACCAAGAATGACGAATAACAGGAGTACGCCCGCCGAAATCAAGGCCAACAGCACGTTTTGGTTGACCGAAGCGTCCGCTGCACCGTAAATATTGTCCGTAATCGCCACAGGCAATAAAGAAAGCCCGATGATGAAGATAATCGTTCCGCCGACAATCGGCGGGATCAAGGACTTGACGATTTTGTTGAAAATGCCGGTAAAGCCTAAAACAATGACCAGAATCGCACCGATTAAGCTGGCGCCCAGCACGGAATTCCAGCCCAGTTGACCCCCTCCGCTGGCGGCGTAGATACTGACGATCGCGCCGAGCGGGACATAGGATGCGCCTTGGGCGACAGGAAGCTTCATGCAGAAGTAAGTTTGCACGATCGTCCCGATGCCTGCCGCGATAAAAGTGGCTTGAATCAATGCGCTGGACTGGCCGGCTTGCAAACCGATCAGCATCGCGATCAGGAAGGGCACGACGTAAACGTCCATGGCTAATACATGCTGTAAACCCAGGATGGCGGACTTGCCGAACGAAACCTTTTCATCGGGTAAAACCGTCAAATGTTCCGGCTTCGCTGCTGCCATTGCTTGCTCTGTTTGTGTTTTCACTCGGATGTACACCTCGAATATCGTAGTTTTTTTATTTTAACGGGAATGGACTTTTTCGCCCTGTACCCATACTTCACGGATATGCTCGGGTCTGGCCAGATACATGATTTTTTGGAAAACGTCATCCAGAGCTTCACTCTCGTTAAAGATCGGCAATTTGGCGGACGGCAGCTTCGTATCGATCACCTGCACGTCCCATGCATAGTTTTCCTGAATTCGGCCGATCGGCAAGCTTAAGCTTTCGCCGCCTCCGGCGGTTGCGAGATAAAATGCTTCATAAATCGTAAGCCGCGAATTCGGTACGCCGCGGTCCTGGGCCGGAAGGGCGGCATTTACGCCGTCTTCCAGCATTCTCGAAGAGATGACGGCCTGTCTGACGTTATCGAAAAGGCTAGGCGAAAAACCTCCGGAAATATCCGATCCCAACCCGATCTCGACCCCTTTCTCATGGAAATGGGCGACGGGGATGACGCTGTTGGCAAAATACGCGTTCGATATCGGACAATGCGCAATCGCCGTACCGGTATCGGCAAATAACTGCGCGTCGTCTTCGCTCAGGAAGTTGCAATGGGCCATGACGGATTTGTCGCGCAGGAGGCCAAAATCATGCAGGGCAAAAGCATCGTTCTTTTGGAATCTGTCCCGAACGTACCCGTGCGCCCAGTCGCTTTCGCTACAGTGCGATTGGATATGCGTATCGTATTTGGCCGCCAATTCCCCCAAACCTTGCAGAGCTTCGTCCGTGCAGCTTGGAATGAATCTCGGCGTCACGACCGGATAAACGCCCTGTTTCGCGGATTTGGCCAAGTCTTTGACGGCCAGAATAAATTCTTCCGTATCCGCAAGAGCCGTACCGGTGTCCGGATCGCGGTAGATATCCGGATTTTGCTCCGGATCGTCCATGACCACTTTTCCGACCAGTCCGCGCTGGCCTTTTTTCACGCAGATTTCAGCCAGTAATAAACTCGCTTCCTTATGCACCGTGGCAAAATAAAGCGCGGTCGTCGTTCCGTTGGCGAGCAGGGTGTCGACCACGTCCTCGTAAACTCCCCTGGCAAAATCCATATCCGAGAATTTGGACTCCAGCGGGAAGGTATACGTGTTTAACCAGTCATAGAGCGGGATGTCCAAGGCGGTTCCGGATTGGGCCCATTGCGGCGCGTGAACATGCAGATCGATAAAGCCCGGCAGGAAGTACTGGCCCTCGGCCAATCTATGAAAGTTGCTTTTACCTTGATATGCTTCCAGCAAAGGTTGATATTCGGAATCTACCGGAGCCACGATTTTTTCGATCATGCCGTCCGTATTCACGCAAAACAGATAGTCTTTTAAGATTCGAATTTCTTTGGGGGAGATGCCGGAAAAAGCAGTGCCTTGAAATAATTGCATATATTTATTCATAATTACCGCCTTAATGTTCGCTTTTTAAAGTATGTTTGTTATTATAGACGCAGAAAAATGATAAGTCCAGACCAAAAGACGAATATTATCATTCCGAAGCTTGGAGCGTTACACACATTTTGGATGAACTAGGGGCTGGCTGCCGGAGGATCGAAGGTATAGGGTCTGCCCTTGGAGGAACCATCGGAGGATGAAAAATCCAGCAGGGTGGTTCTTTTTTTCTCTCAATTCCTATGCCATCATTACAGGTAGGGGGCGATGAAACATGTTCCAGGATTTCAAGCTGGCCTGCGACCGTCCGGTCGCGATCCAAGTGAAGGAATACGTCAAACGTTTAATTATAAAAGGGGCGCTTCTTGCGGATCAAAAGCTGCCCTCCACGAGAGAAATGAGCGGTCTTTTAAAAGTGAGCCGCAATACGGTCATTGCCGCCTATGAAGGTTTGGAGGACGACGGATTTACCTACGCGATTCCCGGCAAAGGCAGCTATGTGGCAGCCTTGGAGGACCACTTGGCCGCAGAACACGGAGGAACGGAAGGCGCCGCCGCCTGGCAGATCGACTGGAAGTCGAGAATGAACGAGTATGCCGTTTCGGCTGTCGAGCTGGATCTGATGAAACAGGGCATTCGCGCCAAAAAAGGAACCATCTCGTTCACAAGTATCGCTCCGGATGAACGGCTGTTTGATTTGGGAGATGTACGTCGGGCCTTTATGGACCGGATGGCCATCGAAGGACAGGTGCTGCTCAACTACGGCTATGCGAAGGGCTACAAACCGCTCATCGACTACCTGATGCGTTATATGGAGAATAAGGGCGTCGATCTTCGCGGCAAAGATATACTGATTACAAGCGGATTTACGGAAGGATTTGACATCGTGCTATCGGCACTGCGTCCGTCCGCGCGCCGGGGAGCGGCCATCTGCGAAAATCCGACCCATCATACGGCGATCAAAAATTTGAAGCTGCAAGGCTTTGACATTACCGGCATTCCGATGGAGCGTGACGGGATCGACGTGGACCGGCTGGAGTCGGTATTGCGGAAACAGACAAACCGCTTTGATCTGGCCTATTTGACGCCGTCCTATCACAATCCTACGGGGATCGTCATGTCGCCGGCGAAGCGCAGCGCAGTTATGAATTTATTGATGAGCCATCAAATTCCGGTGATCGAGGACGGGTTCAATGAGGAGCTGCGCTATTCGGGAGCACATGTTGCACCGCTGATTGCCAAAGTAGGGCAAGGGAACGGAGTCGTCTATATCGGCAGTCTTTCCAAGGTGCTGTTTCCGGGCCTGCGGGTGGGATGGGTGCTTGGCGACCGGGCGCTCATCGACAATCTGGAAAGCGTCAAGCGGGCAAGAACCATTCATACATCAACTATCGATCAATCGATCCTGTATCAATATTTGCTCAATGGGAATTTCGATAAATACGTCAAAAAAGCACGTTTGGAATATAAGCGCAAATACGAGCTAACGAAAGCATGCTGCGAAGCGTATCTTCCTGATGCCGCGTTGTCCGGCGACGGGGGCTTGCATTTGTTTCTTACTTTCCCGCAGAGCGTAAATACGCGCCGGTTGCTGGAGGCTTGCACGGAGGAGGGCGTGATTTTTACGCCCGGAGACAAGTTTTTTGTCCGGGAAGGCGAAGGCACGAATACGTTGCGGCTTGGTTTTTCACGGGTGACGGATGAAAATATCGAGCAGGGCCTACGGATCATCGGCGAACAAGCTCGCCGCTTTCTAAAGAAATAACCGTACAACGAGGATAAGGGAGAATGAGGTGTCGTGATGAAAATCGGCGTGATGATGGGCGGGATTTCCACCGAGCGTGAGGTTTCGCTGCAGACAGGACAAGAAATGATCCGTCATTTGGATCGGGGCCGTTATGAGGTCGTTCCCATGGTGATCGATCGGCGGGCGGATCTTATCGCCCAGGTTCGGGAATCAGGCATCGATCTCGCGCTGTTGGCGCTGCACGGCCAATACGGCGAGGACGGCACGGTGCAGGGAGCGCTGGAGACGCTGGGCATTCCGTACACGGGCAGCGGGGTTCTGGCAAGCAGCCTTTGCATGAATAAGCGGCTGTCCAAGATGCTGTTGAAGGCGGCAGGCGTGCATACGCCAGCGGGGCTTTGCTGGGACGGAATGGAGGACATTGCTCCCCAGGAGGTGGAGAAGTTGGGCTACCCGGTGATCGTGAAGCCGAATACGGGCGGCTCGAGCATCGGCATCCAGCTTGTGCGTCAGGAGAATCAGCTGCTGCCGGCGGTGCGGGAGGCTTTCCGGTTGGGAGAGGCGGTTTTGATCGAGCCCTATATTCAAGGGACGGAGATCACCTGCTCGATTTTGGAAGGCGAAGTATTGCCGATCATCGGTATTCGCGCCGCCCATTCGGAATGGTTTGACTTCCATGCCAAATACGAGGAAGGCGGGGCCGAGGAAAAGGTGATCCAGCTTCCTCCGGATATAGAGCGGCGCGTGCGCGAGGCGGCGCTGGCCAGCTACGGGCTGCTGCAGTGCAAGGTCTATGCAAGGGTCGACATGATTTTGTCCGATGGCGTGCCTTACGTGCTGGAGGTCAACACCTTACCGGGAATGACGTCGGGAAGCCTGCTTCCGAAGAGCGCGGCCGCGGCGGGCATCACCTTTACTCAGCTGCTGGACCGCATCATCGCCGGATCGCTCCGGGTTCGGAACCAAGAATGGGGGGTGGCGGAACATGTTTCATGAAGAGGGATCAGGGCGGTTTTTGTCCTCGCGGGTACGTGAGATTCGGCCATCGGGCATTCGCGCGTTTTTTGATTTGAACGAGGCGGGCGGAGATATGATTGCCCTCGGGGTCGGAGAGCCGGATTTCGTGACGCCGGAAAGGGTGCGCGAAGCTTGCGTTCAGGCATTGCGCGAAGGGCGGACGAAATATACCTCCAATGCGGGCTTGATGGAGTTGAGGGAGGCGCTTTCGGTTTATTTTGCGGACAGCTTCGCCCTTTCGTACGACCCGGGGCAGGAAATCCTCGTGACGGTGGGGAGCAGCGAAGCGGTCGATCTTGCGCTGCGGGCCGTCATTGACCCGGGCGACGAGGTGCTGATTCCGGCGCCAAGCTATATCGCCTATGAACCGATTACCCACCTGCACGGCGGCAAAATCGTGGAGGTGGCGGCTGCGGCAGAGGAGCGGTTCAAGCTGACGCCGCAAGCTCTGCAAGCGGCCATTACGCCTCGCTCCAAGGTGTTGATGATCAATTATCCGTGCAATCCGACCGGAACGGTGATGACGGAGCAGGATTGGCAGCCGATTACGGAGCTGATCATCAAACATAATCTGGTGGTTATTTCGGATGAGGTTTACGCCGAACTGACTTACGGGAGAAAGCATGTCAGTATCGCTTCCTTGCCGGGCATGAAGGAACGCACGATCGTCATCAGCGGTTTTTCCAAAGCGTTCGCGATGACAGGGTGGCGGGTAGGCTATGCCTGCGGCCCGCGCGAGTTGATCGCCGGCATGTTGAAAATCCACCAATACACGGCGATGTGCGCCCCTACCTTGGCACAGGTTGCCGCGCTCGAATCCTTGCGCCACGGCTTGGCCGCCAAAGACGAGATGATGGCGAGTTACAATGAGCGCCGCAAGCTGTTCGTCTCCGGCCTGAACGCCATCGGGTTGTCCTGTCACGAGCCTGAGGGAGCATTCTATGCCTTCCCTTCGATCGCTTCGACGGGGATGTCGTCCGAGCAGTTCGCGCTACGGCTGCTTACGGAAGCGAAGGTGGGAGTCGTGCCGGGGCATGTTTTCGGAACCGGCGGAGAGGGCTTCATCCGCTGCTCCTATGCCACCTCGCTTGACCATTTGGAGAAGGCGCTGGAGCGGATGGCGCGGTTTATGCAAGTGATGCAACCGGTTTGAATGAGATGAATGAGAAGAAACGGGTTAGAGCCTCAACTTCACTGCGGTGGGTTGGAGCTCTTTTTTGCTAAATTGCTTTTGGAGATAAGATTCCCCCGCGAAAAATAATACTGGACCGATCATTCCCGAAATGCTATACTTCGATTATCGAGAGGGAGGGATTACCATCGCACGTTCAAAAGAGTTTGACAAAGAGCATGTGCTCCACCAGGCCATGTTGGTCTTTTGGGAAAAAGGGTACGACGCGACAAGCATCCCGGATTTATTAAAGGCGATGGATTTAAGCAGATCCAGTTTGTACGAAACTTTTGGTGACAAAGAGAAGCTTTATGTTGAAGCCATTCAATATTACAAACGGTACAGGCAGAAAAAGAGAGACCTGCTTCTCCATGCGACCTCCGCGAAAGAGGGAATCCGGCAATATTTCAAACGGCATATTTCCTTAGCGTTTGATGACGAGGTGCCCAAAGGGTGTCTGATTACGAATGCGACGCTTGGACTGGATTCGCCGGATGAACAACTGAATACGCTGATCGGCCAAGGATTCGAGGAGCTCGAAGACATTTTTTACGGCCTTCTCATGAAGGGCCGGCAGGCGGGAGAAATCGGGGCCGATAAAGATCTGCGTTCCCTTGCGCAGCTTCTCCTTAACCTTCACCATAGCATCAATGTCGTTTCCAAGGTGCAGACCGACCCGACTAAAGTGTATGACATGATGGACACCGTGATTGAAATGCTGTAAATATTTTTTTTAATAATTCCGGAATGAACGTTCCGAAAAGAAAAAGAAGCGGAGTGAAACCGATGAGATCAATCGAAAATCAAACAAATGAAAAGCCCTATTCGTCATGGATCATCCTTATTCTTGCCGTGGCCTGCGGACTGATCGCAGCCAACCTTTATTACGCCCAGCCTATTTTGGGGCCGATAAGCTCCGCGCTGGATTTATCCTCAGAGGCAACCGGATTCATCGTCACGCTGACGCAAATCGGATACGGGTTGGGATTGCTGTTTATCGTACCCCTGGGGGACATTCTGGAAAATCGGAAGCTGGTCACGGTATCATTGCTCCTCACCGCCTCGGTTTTGGTGTTTGCGGGATTAGCCAAGGGCGCCGTGCTGTTCCTCGTGGTATCGCTTTTGATCGGATTGGGATCCGTGGGTGCTCAAATTCTCGTACCCTATGCGGCCCACCTATCGCCGGAAGCCACGCGCGGCCGTCAGGTAGGGAACGTGATGAGCGGTTTGCTGCTAGGGATCATGCTCGCTCGTCCCGTTTCAAGCATCGTTACGGAGTTTTTGGGCTGGCGTGCGGTTTACTACTTATCCGCAGGATTGATTTTTGCATTGGCTCTTGTGCTGGCATCGCTGCTCCCCTCAAGAAAGCCTAAGAACCCGATACGATATCCGGCACTTCTCGGATCGATGTGGCAGCTGCTTAAAACGACGCCGATCCTGCAGCGCAGAGCGATTTATCATGCATTCGTTTTCGGTACGTTCAGCCTGTTTTGGACGACGGTTCCTATGTTATTGACCGGCCCGATGTATCATTTCTCGCAAAAAGAAGTCGCCCTGTTCGCATTGGTCGGCGTGTCCGGGGCGATCGCATCGCCTGTGGCGGGGCGTTTGGCCGATAAAGGATGGATCAAACCCGCAACCGGAATAGCGTTGATCCTGGTTATTGTTTCGATGATCATTCCTCTTGTCGTTCCGGCCGGCACAACCATGGCCGTGATCGCCTTGGGACTATCGGCAATTTTATTGGACATGGGAGTTTCGGCGAATATGGTGCTGGGACAGCGCGCGATTTTTTCGCTGGGGGACGATGTTCGGAGCCGGCTTAACGGACTATATATGGCGATCTTTTTTGGCGGAGGCGCGGTCGGTTCGGCGGCAGGAGGATGGGCATACGCCATGTGGGGCTGGGAAGCGGTATTTATGCTCGGTATGGCCCTTCCCGTACTTGCTTTCGTTTATTATGCGACGGAAAAGAAAGGGCTCTATTCATTCCTGAGTCACGGGAGCGTGAATGGCTGAGGAGGATCCGCCAGGCAGAGAATCGCGCCTAAGAGGAAGTTCTCATAAGGAATGGATGCAAAAAGGCTCGCGCCTCTTGAGGCGCGGGCCTTTTTTTGCGTTCCAACTAAAGAGCCTGTAGCGAATGAAATTCCCTGGGAAATGATGACCCGATGGCAACGGGAATATGTTACTTGTTACTCCTTCTCTATCATTTCTTTCAGCGAAGGATAGCTGTGTATGGCAATACCGCCGAAACCGTCATGGCCCGAATAATGGTCGATCACCGTATTTAATTGATCGTTCAAATAATCCATCCCCCTATTGTAATAGGTGATCTCGTTCGTGACGGTACTGCCGTTCGGAGGATTGGTCTCCGTGCCGATATAAATCGTTTTGCCGATTTTCGCCGCATAATCCGCATCCGTCAGTGATCCGCGAATTTGTCGTTCGGCCGTATCGCGGTAGGCCATGATGGAGACGGTGTCCACGATATCCAAAACGAAGTGACTTAACGGTTTTCGCTCTCCGCCGGTTTCCACCATGACTTGATTTTCCCCGCCTCCATACCACCAAGGGATGGCCGCGTTGAACTCCAGATCCTTATCCCTTGCGGAAATCTCGTTCGCTATTTTCTTTAAAACCTGTATATATTGAAAGGCTACGGAACCTCGTTTGGTTTTATATTCAGCCAGCGTATGGGGTTCAATATCAAATTGAATTCCGTCAAATTTGCTGGATTGGCGGCTCTCATTAAATGTCAGCACTTGACGAAGCTGCTCCAACGCTTCCCGGTGACGGGCTTCCAGCGCCCAATTGGCTCTGCCGACCAGGGCGAACACGCGGATTCCGTTCTCGTGGGCTCTCCGGATCAGTTCCTCATAGGTTGCGGGTTGATCGGATAGTGTGTTTCTTGTCCCAATGAACAGCAAATTGATATTATTTTTATTTAAGAACTCCAGCAACTGCGTGATTTTGTCGGAATCGGAAGCGGCTTCATAAAAATCCCAAACCCATAATGCTCTTGTAAGCTCGTTGTTTGCCTGAGCCGGGGCCGGAGATAAGCTGAGCAACGTCAAACATATCGCTAATAAGAACTTCGTGACACTGTTTTTCATCTGACTTTCCTCCATTCTCTTGATCAGGACAGAGATTATCACAAAGCGCGGTTGTTCGAATGATCTGATGGGACTATTGTGGAGGATAATGTTTAAATTTGTCATATTTGTGTCCGGATGGTGAGATGGGGCGTTGGATGCAGGCGGGAGCGTTCTTTGGAGACGGCAGGCTTAGAAATAAGGACTATATTGGGCTCTATTTTTGAAAAAAGCTGGCTTTCGGAAAATATAAGGGCATTTTTGGTCTCTATTTGAGCGAAAATCGTGGGGAATGATCGTTTTTGCAGCTTTATTAGAAGAATAAGGCCTTTTTTATCCGTTATTTTCAGATAAGCGGGCGGAATCGGTGAAATAAGGCCCAAAATTGCTCTTATTTTAGTTAATTATGGTATCGTAGACGTCAACCGCAATATTTTATAGTTAAAAAATGGATATGAGTATATAATGACTTGATACTGTTTGCTACATAGGGGGATTCATTTGAACATCAAACGGCATTTCTTCGTATATAAAGGCCTTCCCAAAGATATCTATCTTCTTTTTATCGCGGTCGTGATCAATAAAATCGGCAGCTTTATAGCTCCATTGATGACATTGATTATGACCGTAAAAGTCGGCTTTTCCGCAGCGGAAGCGGGATTGTTCTCCACCTTATCCATGGTGACGCAGGCTCCTTTCATTATGTTGGGCGGCATCCTGGCGGATAAATTCGGGAGCAAAAGAATCATCGTCATTTTTCAGTCGATCGGCGCACTGATTTATATCGTTTGCGGGTTTATGCAACCCAGCCTCATCTTCGCGATTTTGCTTGTGGTTACTTCCAGTATGTATGCGCTTGTATCCCCTGCCATGAATGCGATGGTCCCGACGATCACCCCGGCCCCGTTAGTGAAGAATGCGTATTCGTTGATATATCTGGGCATGAATCTGGGATTAGCAATGGGCCCGACGATAGGAGGGGTTTTGTTCAACGAACATTTGAATCTGCTCTTTTTTTTGAGCGCGCTTGCGACGATTCTTTCGACAGGATTCATATTATTTCTTATTCGCGGAACCGACTCGATGAATGAATCGAGATCCACATCCGCGGCGGAACCGGACAACCATCCCGAAACCGACTCCATCTTTTCTTTTTTGCGCCGCAACTCGGTCCTGTTGGTTTTTTCCATCATCATGCTTATCTATAATTTTTGTTATATCCAGTGGGACTTTCTGCTTCCGCTGCAGACCGTGGAGCTTTTTGAAGAGAGCGGCCCCGGCGTATTCAGCATTTTGTTAAGTACGAATGCGCTGATCGTCATTATTCTTACTCCGATATTAACTTCGATCACGCAAAACGTAGGTCCATTAAAAAGTATTTTCGTCGGCGGAATCTTCTATTTCGGCTCCTATCTTTTGTTCGCGACTCATGGATATTTGATCACTTTTATTTCGGCAATCATCATCATGACCATTGGAGAAATTCTCATCTCCATTAATTCGAATAATTATATCGCCAAACTTACGCCTCAAAAATATTTGGGCAGGGCCACTTCCCTTTTATTTCTTGTCAATGGATTAGGCTTCGCCATAGGGCCGGCCATAATGGGTTATCTATTGAAGTTTGCGAGCTTCTCCGAAGCCTGGCTTATTGTGGCTGCTATTATGCTAGTCGGGGCGGGCTCTATGTATTTTGTGAGGCGATTGGAGAGAGTTAGCACTATTGAGAGCCGGGAGGATACGACCAGTGCTGAAAGTCTACCGTTGGGGTTATGAATCCGATAAATATGATTCTTTTACTTTTCCTAATCCAATCGAAGTAATGGATGAATATTTTGATCGTTATTTTAATGGAACTTTAATCGGTGATCATTGGGGAGATATAGAGTTCAAAACCTATCGTTCGAGGAAACCTTGTGATTGTACGGGAATTGGCAGTAATATCCCGATCTTTAATGAACGGGCAATCCAAGCACTTGCTCCGTATCTAGACTCGAATGCAGAGCTACTTCCTTTGAAGCATCCGACTCAGAGCTTCTTTGCCATAAACGTGATAAGGATCATCGATGGATTGGATTACGAAAATTAAGAGGTTGAGTACGTCGAAGGACACCCTAACTTTGTAAGAGAAGTAAAAAAGTTTGCATTTAAACTGAACGTTATCCAAGACTACCCCATTTTTAAAATTCCGGAATATAAAAGCCTCCGCGTTTTTGTAACCGACACATTTAAAGAAGCGGTGGAAGCCAACGGACTTAAAGGTTTTACATTCGAGTTATTGTGGGATTCTGAAGATAATGGAGATGCGGAAGCAAAACTGGAGCGGCAATACCAAGAGGCGTTAGCGGCAATAGAGCGGAATAAAGGCGAGGAATTTTCTTTTAAAGAAGCCTTGAAACGGATGGAAGCTGGGGAGAACGTTGCCAGCGGAAAATGGAGATTGCAAAGTAGAAAGGTGGTGCAGTCATGAGCAGTACAATATTCACCATGCTTGTGTGGGATGTCAACAAGACGACACTAAAGGCATATTTAAAAAAGCAAAAGAATACGTGCTATATAAAATCTGCATCCGAAAATATAATTGCGGTCGCTTCCAAGGAAATTACGGAAAACGGGAAGGACATGAGTCTCAGAACATCCGCCGAGCTCGAAACGCGAACGGTGCTGCTGGTTCATAGCGAGGATTACGGGTGGGGATTCGATGCTTACTTGAACGGCAAGGAAAGCGGATCATTTTTTCTGAACTATGATACTCCCACCGATCATCATTGGGTTGAAGATCCGTTATTTGATTTTGCGGCAAATCCAGAATTTATTGAGGAGTTGTCGAAGTGTTTGACATCCGGGCAGGAAGAATTGATTTATCAGAACAGCTGGCGCCTGTTCGAAACAGCTTTAGGGATCGATATTTACGATGACTATCATTATGACTCTCTGGATGCATTTCCGGAAGGACTCCTCAAAGACAATGGCATAGAGGTTGTTTCCCAAAAAAAGTCTTCATTTAAGAAGCTATTGGAAAAATATATCGAGCCGTATATGGCACAAAGAGGGTTTAAGTTGGATACTTCTTATAGGTTGCCTTATGAATACTGTTACTTTAAAAAGGTGAATGGATATTTTATTGGTCTAATGATAGACGGAAGTAAAGATTATATTACACCGAAACTTAAAACAATATTTGGAGATGTTTTACTATTTGATTCTCCCCGATATTTCAAGAACGAAGAGGAGCTTGAGCAACTTCTGAAAGAGACTATAGAGCAATTTGATAGAAAAATGAATAAAAACAAGGATAAGCTGGACTTCGAGGTTTTTGATCACGAAAAAGTATTTAAGGATCATATGGATGAATATATGCTGTCAAAAGGATATCAAGTGGTTAAATCGAGTCTTGGTAAATTAACAGGGGGGGAGATAATTTATCGTAGAATCGATAAGGATCATGAAATAGAATTTAGCCACGGACAATTTTATTTAGGGCTCAGTGCGTTTTATAAAAAAGGGGAGATTGGTGAGACTATTCGTATACGTGATGACGCCGGAAATCATACAAGTCGAACCTATAAAAATCAAATAGAGTACATTGAATTATTAAATAAATATAAGCATGAGTTGAACAAGATTGTACAGGCTCTAGAAACGGAGCTCGAGCCCGAATATCAGGAGGCCTTAACGGCAGTTGAACGAAATAAGGGGAAAGAATTTTCTTTTTCAAAGGCGTTAAAAAGGATAGAGGCTGGAGAGTGCGTTGGAACCGGGAAGTATAGATTGCAGAAGGCACCAGATGGGTTGGTGAGGCTGGGTACACTCCAGGCTGACGGTACTTATAGATGGGTTCAGCCGGTAAATTATCCGCCGATTCTGCTTGACCTGAAATGGCATGCGGTTAATTCGATGCCTATAAATTAATACATGACAGATCGAAGCACCAAAAGGGAGAATTCCTTCGTTATTTGGTGCTTTATGATTTCAATTTTTCAAAAAGTCACTTGTAACATATGCCCAGTAATCCTCGTCTACTTCTGTAAATAATAAATAACCCGGAAGCGGTAGGATGATCTTGCGCGTGGTGAAGCATATGATTCTTTGGATGTTGTCGGTGGCCTTATTTGTATCGGCGTCAATTGCGCTGGAGCTTATCGAAGGATACAAAATCACGACGACAGAATATTACGGCTTGCAAAATATCGGTTTTGCCTACGTGGCGGTTCAGTTCTTGTTTTCCGTCATTCTGTATCCTATAATTTTAGGTCCGATCTCCTGGATTACACAAAAGATTGCGCCCAGGGTGATAGGAGTTCTTATACTCATCCTGCTGTGGGGAGTCGGCGGGTACGCGATATTCCACAGGTCTTACCAGGACAGGTTTGTGGAGGAGTACGGTTTGAGTAGCGTTACGGCAATTCTGCTTTTCGGTTTGGCAGGGATCATGTATGCGCTGGCGGAGTTCTTTCTTGAAAAAAAGCTAAAGGAGAGAACAGTAGCGTGAAAAAAGCAGCCATTTGTTTTCTATGCGTAGTCGTTCTTTTTGTGCTCTCTGGATGCGGTTCCTTAAATACATCTCAACAAGAAGTCGTTACGATCGGAAACCCTACCGCCGGGGAGGTGCTGAGCCTTAACCCGGAAGCAAACATTTTTATGTATTCGGATACGATTTATATGGCGGATGTCGAATGGGTGAATGAGCTGGAGCTTACAAAGGATCGCGCGGTCACCGAAATTGTGAAGCAAACCAACGATGTTCATGAGTTCGAGAACGGGACGGCCAATCATCTCAAAGCAGGAACGAAGATCTATCGCGTCAAAGAAAGAGGAGACATCTTGATTGCGGAGACGGAGGAAGGGGACGTCCGGTTTTATCAGTTGGTAGAAGGCTAAATTTTTATTTGGAGGAATACCATGAAAAGCATGAAAACCGAAAGATTGTACCTGAGGGGATACACCCTGGAAGACCTTCCCGATCTCCATAACATTTTATCCGATCCCCGGACGATGAGCTTTTGGCCGGCTCCCTTTACGCTTGAGGATAGCGAACGCTGGATCCGAAGGAATATGGAAAGTTACGACAAAGGTTTCGGAAGGATGGCTGTCATTCTTCAAGAAAGCGGCGCATTGGTCGGTGATGTGGGGTTACAGATGTACGAGACGGACGGAGCCTTGGAAAATGACCTGGGTTATATCATCCATTCGGCGTATTGGAACCGCGGATTCGGTTTTGAAGCGGCGGAGGCCGTGATGGCGTATGGCTTGCAGGATTTGCAAATGAAAAGAATTTGCGCCAACATGCCGGTTGAACACACGAGCTCGAGGAAAGTGGCGGAAAAATTGGGGATGGTTTTGGAGAAGCGATTTATGAACGTGCGGAATCGGAATTTACCCACGTTTCTATATGCCAAAAATGTTTGATAAAACGGGAATGATGAGGTTGAACAATGACGAATTCTATATTATTAACGAACGGCGTCTCGTTACGAGTGATTGATGAGTCTTTTTCCAATGAAGTATCGGATTTTTTCGCCCGGAACAAGGATTTCCTGGAACCGTGGGAAGCCAAGCGAAATGACGAGTATTACAGCGCGGAATTTCAGAAATCCATCTTGCGGGATGAATTCGCCTTAATCCGGGAAGGCAGCCTTTTTAAAGTGTGGATCTTTAAAGACGATACCCTGATCGGATCGATTGCTCTCAGCAATATTGTGAGGGGAGCTTTCCAATCGTGCCACTTGGGGTACCGGCTTGATGAACACGAGCAAGGCAAAGGAATCATGGCGGAAGCTTTGAAGTGGGTCATCGACTATGCATTTCAGGAATTACGGCTGCACCGGATTGAAGCCAACATTATGCCGAGAAACCGGCGGTCGATGCGTTTAGCCGAAAAACTCGGATTTCAACATGAGGGTCTGGCCAGAAAATATTTGAAAATCAACGGAGTTTGGGAAGATCATATTCACATGGTGCTTTTAAATGAAGAACTGGAGTAGTCGGGATGATCATTATAGCAAGCGATCTGCGTTAAGGAAGGGAAACCTTCTCGGGGAGCGGACACTTGTTTTTTTATGGCCTAGTTATTCGCCGTAAGGTCGTCCATCGCCTGAACAGCCAGTTCCAATGATTTGATTCTTCGTTCCAGAAGCGTTTTTTGAGGACTGTCTGCCTTGGACTTGTCATAAATGCTCTCAATGGAAGGGAATAAGCCGATCAGAATATGTCGAGCTTCCGCGATCTCTTCCCGGGTATAATGATGGGCTTTTTGATTCCAAACGTTTTCCAGCATGGCCAAGCCGATGTGAAGAGATTTGAGCCGCTTTTCTATTAATGTGGTATTTGCGCCTTTCCGATTCATCTGAGCCAGGGCATTTTCGGATTTGCGGATGGTCGATTGGAAGGACTTTATGGATTCCAATTGAATTGAAACGGGTACATTTTCCATGTTTTTGCCGTTCTCTCCTCGCCGTAGAATGATTTCACTCGGATGTAAGTGTATCATAGATGATTGAATTTTTTACACGCGCGTTTGGCGAAAAAGTAAAAAGATGGTTGATATCGGGAGTTGAAGGAAATATATTTATAATAAATAAGAACTCTTTTACGTTTCTTTTAATGAAAGCGTATACAAACGGAGAAAAGGCATCGCTTTACGGCAAGTTTTTAAAGGAAAGAGGGTTGAACATGAAACGAATTCCGATGATGCTTCAATTGGCAATGATTCTGTTCTGCGTCATGGCTATTCCTTTGTCGATCCTGACCTGGTACAGCGGCACGCAAATACTGCATAATTCGGAGCGGGCTATCGCGGAATCCTCGCTCGCGGGATTAAACGCGAACCGCAAATTGAACGAAAACGCGCTGAACAACCTGGCTCAGGATGCGGTGCGTCTTTCCGCGACCCATATTTTCGACCGGATCCGCAATTTCGAAACCTACGCCGAGCTGAAAGAAAATTACGGCAATGTGAGCGGCGCGCAATCCGTGCTCAATGAACTGGTGAACTTGAACCATCGGGTAGACGGCGTGTATTCGACCTATTTTTACCTGACGGGGGCCAACTATGTCATTTCAACCGATAAAGGGATCACGACGCTGGACAGGTATGAACCGGTCGACTGGATAGACCTTGCCCTAGAAGGACGTCAAGGGATCAGCGGCGTATGGGTTCCGCGCAAGATGAGCTCGGGGATGAATGTGGTGTCCTATGTGCTTCCGCTGAACCGGCTGTCGACGACGACACGCGGAACGATCGTCGTCAATTTGCGCGAAAGCCAAATCGGGAATTATTTGCGCTCCTCGCAGCGTGGCGATTACGGCTATCTGCTCATGAATTCGGACGGCACGATTATATCCCACAACGATAAGGCTCAGCTGCTCACAAAAGGCGGCGAACAGCCGTTTATCCGGGAAATCCTGGATCAAGGAGTGAAGCAGGGGTATGCGTTCCATGAGGTGAACGGGGAGCGCTTGTTGTACACTTGGTCCCGGTCCGAGCGGTTCGGATGGTGGAACGTAAACATAAATTCGATGGACGAGTTGATGACGACAACGCACTCTCTGCAGCGCAGCATCATTTTGCTGACCGTCATCATTATTTTTATCGGAACCGTGTTGGCCGTATTCCTTGCAACCTGGCTGTCCAAGCCGGTACGGGAGCTGGTGCGGACGATTCGCGACCGCGGTCATATGGGCGTGCCGGGCAAAAATGAGCTTGCATTCCTTGGCGAGGCGTTCAGGCGGATGCAGGAGGAAGAGGAAGGTCTCCAGCAGCTTTTGCGGCAGCGCGAGCAGGACACGCGCAGTCTTGCCATGCATCAATTGCTGCGGGGAGAGATGACGGATCAGGCAGCGGGGCTGCTGCCGAATCCGTATTACGTCGTGGCCGTGGTTTCGATTGACCGGTATAGGCATTATGTGCGCCAGGCCAATCCGGAGACCAGAAGCTACCATCGGTATCTTTTCAACACCCGCTGCGTGGACTTGTTTCCTGAAGAAGTTCATGCCTATAGCGTTTACCAGGGCGAGGGTTATTTTGCGATGACGATCAATTACGGACAGGAGGAACAGGGGGGAGGGGTCGAAAGAATCCATCACGCCCTGTCTGCGGTCAGGGATATGGCGGAGGAGGTTTTCGGCCATACCGTGACGATCGGCGTAAGCGGCGAAGGGAGCTCGGGCACGACGATCCCGGATCGCGCGGCGGAGGCGATGGAGGTCATTAAACACCGGATGATCGAAGGAAACGGGGGAATTATTTTTTGGAGGGAGGAAGCGGAGAGCAGCAAAAAGTACATGTACCCCTCCAACAGCGAAAGGCGGATCCTCAATTTTTTGGATACGGGAGATCATGACAGCATCATCAAAGAGCTGACGAACATCCGAAACGAAATTCAAGCGGCCGATTATATTTCCCACGATAATATCATGTTCATCTACAACCAACTGGTGGGCGTTACGATCAAGCACCTCAGGGAGAACAACACCAATACGGCGCGAATTTTCGCGGGGCGGGGCAACATT
The DNA here is from genome assembly GCF_051307165.1 of Paenibacillus salivarius. Lineage (NCBI taxonomy): Bacteria > Bacillati > Bacillota > Bacilli > Caryophanales > Paenibacillaceae > Paenibacillus > Paenibacillus salivarius. The sequence continues at coordinate 3,695,047 of NZ_CP195592.1, read as the reverse complement.
TATTCGGCGATCGCCTCGATGGATACGCTTGACGAGCTGGAAGAATATTTGCGCGGTTTTTTTGGCGAGATCGTGGGGTACCTTGCCCGCAACCCGGGGGAAGCCGGATACGGGGATCGGATCATTAGCTACTTGGAAAAGCATTATTGCGAGGAAATCGTGTTCGAAGAGATGGCCAAGGAGATCGGCATCAGCTATTCCTATATGCGCAAGATCGTCTACGAGCTGACGGGAAAGAGTTTGATCGATTACACCAACCTGTTGCGAATCGAAAAAGCGAAGCAGCTGCTCCTGGTAACCCCGCTGACGATCGCGCAGATCGCCTCGGAGGTCGGTTACTACAATGTGCAAAGCTTCAACCGGTTTTTCCGCAAGTACGAGGGGATGCCGCCGAGCAGTTATAAATCTTCCAAGTCCCGGATCTCGTCGTAAGTGACCCGGGTGCAACGAGAGTGTTTAGTGTGACGAGTGAGTTGTTTGCGGTACGCCGAGTGCGTGAGTGCGTGAGTGAGTAAGTGCGAAAGTGCGAAAGTGCTGAGTGAGTAAGTGCGTGAGTGCGCCGAGTGCGTGAGTGTGACGAGTGAGTAAAGTGCATGAGAGCGTGAGTGAGTATGTGAGTAAGTGGCCGAGTGCGTGAGTGTGACGAGTGAGTAGGTGAGTAAGTGGCCGAGTGCGTGAGTGTGACGAGTGAGTAAAGTGCATGAGAGCGTGAGTGAGTATGTGAGTAAGTGAGTAAGTGAGTAAGTAAGTGCGGAAGTGCGGAAGTGCATGAGTGAGTAAGTGCGGAAGTGCGGAAGTGCATGAGTGAGTAAGTGCGTAGGTGCATGAGTGCGTGAGTGCGTAAGTGCATAAGTGCATAAGTGCATAAGTGCGTCAAGTGCGAAAGTGCATGAGTGAGTAAGTGCATGATTGCGTAAGTGCGTAAGTGCGTAAGTGCGTAAGTGCGTAAGTGCGTAAGTGCGTAAGTGCGTCGAATCCATTAGTGCATCAGCCGTCACAGTGCGTAACGGTTGCCCCATGCGTTATTTGGCTTGAAATGGGTGACTTGTAGCTGTAACGGTTGCTATTGCGCTTAATTAGTAGGATTAGCAGAAAACAAGACTAAAATAATCAATTAACGGCCATGGCAACCGTTAGAAAATCAAAACCTGCGCTTTTGGCGTATTAAGCTCTGTGGCAACCGTTAAAATGTAATGGCGAGCGGATCATAAAAGGCGTCCCGAGCGTAACGGTTGCCACCGGCGTTATTTGGCTTAAAATCGGTGACTTGCAGCTGTAACGGTTGCTATAGCGCTTAATTAGCAGGATTAGCGGAAAACAAGACTAAAATAAGCAAATAACGTCCATGGCAACCGTTAGAAATTCATAACCTGTGCTTTCGGCGTATTAAGCTCTGTGGCAACCGTTAAAATGCACCAGCGAGCGGATTATAAAAGGCGCCCAGAGCGTAACGGCTGCCACCGGCGTTATTTGGCTTAAAATCGGTGACTTGCAGCTGTAACGGTTGCTATAGCGCTTAATTAGCAGGATTAGCAGAAAACAAGACTAAAATAATCAATTAACGGCCATGGCAACCGTTAGAAAATCAAAACCTGTGCTTTTGGCGTATTAAGCTCTGTGGCAACCGTTAAAATGCACCGGCGAGCGGATTATAAAAGGCGCCCAGAGCGTAACGGTTGCCACCGGCGTTATTTGGCTTAAAATCGGTGATTTGTCGCTGTAACGGTTGCTATAGCGCTTAATTAGCAGGATTAGCGAAAAACAAGACTAAAATAAGCAAATAACAGCCATGGCAACCGTTAGAAATTCAAAACCTGTATTTTCGGCGTATTAACCTCTGTGGCAACCGTTAAAATGTAACGGCGAGCGAATCATAAATGGCGCCCAGAGCGTAACGGTTGCCACCGGCGTTATTTGGCTTAAAATCGGTGATTTGTCGCGTAACGGTTGCTATAGCGCTTAATTAGCAGGATTAGCTGAAAACAAGACTAAAATAAGCAAATAACGTCCATGGCAACCGTTAGAAAATCAAAACCTGTGCTTTTGGCGTATTAAGCTCTGTGGCAACCGTTAAAATGCTCCGGCGAGCGGATCATAAAAGGCGTCCCGAGCGTAACGGTTGTCACCGGCGTTATTTGGCTTAAAATCGGTGACTTGCCGCTATAACGGTTGCTATAGCGCTTAATTAGCAGGATTAGCGGAAAACAAGACTAAAATAAGCAAATAACGTCCATGGCAACCGTTAGAAATTCAAAACCTGTGCTTTTGGCGTATTAAGCTCTGTGGCAACCGTTACAATGTAACGGCGAGCGGATCATAAAAGGTGTCCCGAGCGTAACGGTTGCCACCGGCGTTATTTGGCTTAAAATCGGTGACTTGCCGCTATAACGGTTGCTATAGCGCTTAAATAGCAGGATTAGCGGAAAACAGATCAAAAATAAGCAAATAACGTCCATGGCAACCGTTAGAAATTCAAAACCTGTGCTTTCGGCGTATTAACCTCTGTGGTAACCGTTAAAATGTAACGGCGAGCGGATCATACCAAAACCTACCTCCATTTTTGCTCATACCATTCAAATTTGATTATTTTAATATCTAAAATTCCCATAAAATCAAACAAAAATCAAAAATGACGGGCATAATCAAAACTCAATATTTACCGATCGGAAATCGGGAGGGTATGATGAGACACAGCCTCGTCGTGGTTTCGTGTAATCCATGGCGATGCCGGGATTCTATATCCGGAGTGCGGAGGAGGTGAGACTTTGAAAGTTGAAAGCGCTTCAAAAAAGGAGACCTCTCTAAAGACGGAAAGGACGGCGGCTCGGGGATTCGCGCATCATCTGCGGCGGGATTACCAGCTTTACTTGCTGCTTCTGATTCCGCTGGCATTCGTGCTCGTATTCAAATACGCGCCGATGTCCGGTCTCGTGCTTGCTTTTAAGGATTACAAAATTGCCAAGGGGATCTGGGGCAGCGAATGGGTCGGATTCGAAGTGTTTGCCGAGATTTTCGCCAAGCATGATTTCGGCCGCGCTGTCCGCAATACACTGCTGCTTAACAGCCTAGACCTTCTTTTCAGTTTCACCATGCCTATTGTGCTTGCGTTATTACTCAATGAGGTCAGAAATATCCGATTCAAGCGCATCAATCAGACACTATTGTACCTGCCGCATTTTCTTTCCTGGATTATTATCGGTGCGATCGCATATCAGCTGCTAAGCGAAAGCAACGGCGTGGTCAACAACGTGATCGCCATGATGGGCGGCACGCGCGTCCCGTTTCTGCAAGAAGATTTCAACTGGCTGATCAGTTATTTGGCGATCGGTGTCTGGCAGAGCATGGGATGGGGGACGATTATTTACCTGGCCTCCATCAGCGGCATCAACCCGGAGTTATATGAAGCCGCCACCGTTGACGGCGCCGGGCGCTGGCGGAAGGTGTGGAACGTGACGCTCCCGTCGATCCGCACAACGATCGTGACCTTGCTGATCATGAACCTGGGCAGGGTCATGGAGGGCTCGTTCGAGCGCATTTTTGCCTTGCAAAACAAAGCCACCACGGAGTTCACAACGACAATTCCTGTGTTGGTCTACAGGTGGGGGATCGAAAGCGGTAACTTCAGCCGGGCGACGGCGCTCGGGTTGTTCCAGTCCCTCATCGGGCTGCTGCTGGTGCTGCTGGCCGACCGCGTTGCCAAGAAGCTCGGCGAAGACGGATTGCTGTAAGAAGGCTTCAAGTCAATAGATGACTCCACCGTTAAAAGAAAGGAGGCGAATTCATGGAAGCATCGGGCAACGCGCTTGCCGCCGTGCATCGCAAAAGACGCTTTGACGTCTGGGATGTACTGATCCATATCGCGATCGTTATCGCCTCACTGGTCTGCCTGCTGCCGTTTCTCCACGTCGCTGCCAAATCGTTTAGCGCCGACGCTTTTGTTATCGCGAACAAGATCATTCTCTGGCCGAAAGGCTTTACCATCGAGGCGTACCGTAAAATTTTTGCCGACGCCAGCATTCTGCGGTCCCTGTATATCTCGGTGATTGTGACGGTATTGTTCACGATTCTGGGGATGATCATCACGGTTTGCGCGGCCTATCCTCTATCCCGAAAGCAGTTGAAGGGCCGTACGGTGCTGACTTTCATCTTTTTGTTCACCTTGTATTTCGGCGGCGGCATCATTCCCGAATACATGTTGATGAGCAACCTCGGCATGCTGGACACCCTGTGGGCACTCATTCTTCCGCAGGCATTCAGCGCCTTCAATTTCCTGATCATGAAGACCGCGATATCGAGCAGCATTCCGGTAAGTCTGGAAGAATCGGCGAGGATCGACGGAGCGGGGCATTTCCGTATCCTGTGGAGCATCGTTCTGCCTCTCTCCAAACCGATCATCGCGACACTGTCGCTCTTTTACGCCGTCGGGCGCTGGAACGCATATCAAGACGCTTTATTTTACATTAAGCAAGCGGTGGATCTGCGGCCTTTGCAGCTGAAATTGTACTATTTGGTCATTCAGGCCAGCGAGAGCTTCCAGCTGGAAACGACTCAGGTGCAGCTCAGCAATCCCGAGGTTCTCAAGGCATCGTGCGTCGTGTTTGCGACCCTTCCGATCCTGTGCATTTATCCGTTTATCCAGAAGTATTTCGTGCAAGGCGTTTTGCTAGGCGCAGTCAAGGAATAACTTTAGGACCGAAAATCGTGAAATGGGGGAAAAACGATGAACAAAAAAAGAATCGTTTCGTTGTTTTTGGCTTTAACCGTCGTATTAAGCCTTTTGTCCGCATGCTCGGGCAACGGAAATTCCAAGGCCAACAAAAACCCGGACAGTTCCTCGCCGCCGGCCGGTAATTCCGCTAACGCTTCCGGCAGCTATGCCGATTACTCGAAAGGATTTCCGGAGAAGGTGATGTTGGAAATCCCGGTTTATGAGCGCGCTTTCGAGGGATGGAACGTAACCGACAACTACTACACCCGCTGGATTCAAAAAGAATTCGGCGACAAGTACAATGTCAACGTCAAGTTCGTTCCAATCACGCGCTCGAGCGAAGTCACGGACTATGAACAACTGCTCGCATCCCGCAAGGCCCCGGATATCATTTTCCATTATGACATGCCGCAAGCGTTGGCCTACTATGGCGAGGATGTCATGCAGGAGTTGGACTACGACGAAATCGCGAACTACGCTCCTACCTATTGGAAGAACATGGGCGAAACTATTGAAAAATACGGGAGTGTGGGCGGTAAAAAGGTATTTTTCTTCGCGGCCCGTCCTGCTGCGGACAACTTTACGACCTTGATCCGCAAAGACTGGGTGGAGAAAGTCGGCATGAAGGTGGAGGATCTGACCTCCCTGGAGAAATTCAATGAGATGCTGGCGAAATGGAAGGATGCGGGACTCGGCGTGGCCGGCGGAACCTTGCTGCAAAACTTTTACAATTTCAACTATGGGTTCCGCGATTGGCCGATCGACGCGAAGGAACGGGCGCTATACTCCGACCTTAGCGTGGCGGACCTGACGTCTCCGGCTACCGAACGCTATTTGCGCAACCTGAACTATCAATACAACAACGGCTTGATCGACAAGGAATTTTATTTGCGTAACGATGAAAATAAAGCCAAGGCCGAATTCGTGGCGGGCAAGACCGGTACGTTCGCTTTCTACCTGGCCAGCAATACGGATGTTCTTACCGCTACGCTTGCCAACAACAAGGATGCGGAGTTCGCCGTGCTGCCACCAGGAGCCGGGGTTCCGGAAGGCAATGTGCCGCAAGGACGCGCATACTGGCCGTTCGGGTTCATCATGGGCATCAACTACGAATCTTCCGCCGAGGAACGCGCTGCCGTCTGGATGTACCTGGAGTGGCTGAGCCAGCCTGATAATCTATTCTTCCTGCAAAACGGAGTCGAAGGCCAAAACTATACGCTGGATGAAGAAGGAATTGCCGTGAAGGTAGCCGATTATGCGGGCGAATCCAAGCTGTCCAACAATAACAACAAGGATTACTGGGCATTGGTCACGGAGATGGCGGAATACTCCAGCCCGGAAGTGACCCGCAAATCGTATATCCGCAACTGGGCGCCTCCAGGGTACGAATATTTGGCTGAAGATATGCTCAAGTACTATGACGAAACGACGGAATACCGTACGCCTGACGCCTTGTTTAGCGTCGTCCTCGAAAAGGTTAACGAATACAAGGCGGATCTGAACTCCTTGTTCCAAGAGCTGTACGTCAAGTGTGTACTCGCGCCGGAAAGCGAGTTCGACGCCACTTACGAAGCCGCCAAGAAAACGTATCTCGACGCGGGTTATCAAGAGATTCTGGACGAGAAGCAAAAAGCGATTGATGCAGGACAGTACAATTAATCGTTGAACTTCTGGAATAATACGAGGCCCCTGCTTTTTGCGGGGGCTTGCGGGATATGGAGGATGGATATGTTGAAACTTACATCGGCCCGGTCCGAGTTGCAGCAAACCCTCGGGCGCGTGGTGGATTACACTTTCGGGATGGACCTTACCTGGGATTGGCCGGGAGGCGTGGCCTATTACGGGGTCAGCCGGGCGTTCGAAGCTACGGGAGAACAGGCCTATCTGGACCGGATGGCCGCATGGTGCGACGAGTATTTGGAGGCGGGCCTGCCGGTGTGGACCGTGAATACCTGCGCGATGGGGCATATGCTGCTAACCCTTTACGGGGAAACGAAGGAGCAGAAATACCTCGATCTCATTTTAAGCAAGGTGGATTACCTTCAGAATAAGGCATTGCGTTTCGGAGACCGGGTACTTCAGCATACGGTGTCGGCGAACAACGATTTTCCGGAACAGTGCTGGGCGGATACGCTGTTTATGGCGGCGTATTTTATGCTGCGCGTCGGTGTGACGTTAGGGGAGAAGCCGCTCATTGAGGATGCGCTGCACCAATTTTATTGGCATATCAATTACTTGCAGGACGAAAAGACCGGCCTTTGGTATCACGGCTACAACCACATTCAAAAGGATCATATGTCCGGCATTTACTGGGGGCGGGCGAACGCTTGGGCGGCCTACACGATGTCCCGGGTGGGAAGAGTGCTTCCCGAAGCTTATTTGTATCCGCCTTTCATGCATATCGTCAGTTCGTTGCGCGACCAGCTCGCGGCTATAAAAGTGCTGCAGAAAAATGACGGCCTCTGGGGTACCGTGCTGGATCATCCCGAAGCCTACGGGGAAGTGTCGGCCACCGCGGGAATCGCCGCAGCGATGGTAATGCAAGGTAATCCGTTGCATGCGAAATATGTGCAGAAGGCGTTGGACGGCGTTTTGGCGAACATTTCGGAGACCGGGCGAGTTCTTAACGTGTCCGGCGGAACCGCCGTCATGAACGATATCGAAGGCTATTTGGCGGTGGACAAAAAGTGGGCCCAGGGTTGGGGCCAGGGACTGGCGTTGGCCTTGCTGGCGGCCGCGATTGAGAACGACAAGGACAATGCGGAGTGAGTTTTCGAAAGCTTGGGGATAGGGTTCCTCAAGCTTTTTTGTTTTCGGTACGCCAGTACCGTTTACATTTTTTTCTTGTGGGATGGTTTGGTATATGCTAAACTTCTGAAACAGGAGATGATCAGATGAATGATAAGCTTTCATTTAAAACATTAAATCATCATAAGCTCGTGGACGATGTGGTCAATCAGTTACAGCACAAAATCTCGACGGGCGAAATTCTGCCGGGGGATAAAATTCCGACGGAGCCGGAGCTGATGGAGCGGTTTGGAGTAGGAAGATCGACGATCCGGGAAGCGATCCGGGTATTGGTGCACGCGGGACTGCTCGAGAAAAAGCAAGGGTTCGGCACGTATTTGAAAGCAACCCCCGTCATCCGGGAGCCGTTGGTCGAACGTCTGTATCGTTCGGAGCTGATGGAGGTTTTCGAGGCAAGAAAGATGTTGGAGCTGGAAATATCCCGGTTGGCCGCTCTTCGCCGCGACGACGAGGACCTGCAAAACATGCGCGGGCACCTGGACGATCGCAGCTTGGCGCTTCGGCAAAATGACCGGGATCGGTATGCCAAGTCGGATATCGAGTTTCATATGGCTATCGCGGTTGCCAGCAAAAACGGGGTCATCATCGATTTGTTCCGCACGTTCTCTCAAGTGCTGTCCGAAGCGATGAACAAGTTAAACAAAGAATACGGCTCTCATGACCCGCAATCCGACTATCATGAACAGCTGTTTGAAGCGATAAAGCATCAAGATCCGGAACTTGCCGTAAAGTCGACGCTGCTCATTTTGGAAGGTACCATGGCCGAACTGTAATTTTTTTTAAGATTAAACGTCAGATGATATGATGTTTGTCTGATGGAAGGAGAGGAACAATGAAGTCATTAACGACGCAAGCCACCGTTTATTCGATCCTGATGTCGGTCAGTCTGGTTCACCTGTTGAACGATTCGATCCAATCCGTCATCCCCGCTATTTTCCCGATTTTGCAGGGATCCTTGAAGTTAAGTTTTACGCAGATCGGCTGGATCGCGTTTACGCTGAATATCACCGCTTCGATGTTTCAACCGTTGATCGGGCTTTATACGGATAAGAAACCAAAACCGCTCTTGCTGCCCGTCGGCGTGGTCTTTTCCTTGTTCGGCATGGTGGTTTTGGCGTTCGCCACCGATTTTTGGCAGGTCATACTCTCGGTCATACTTATTGGCGTCGGTTCCTCCGTGCTTCATCCGGAAGCTTCCCGGGTTGCCCATTTGGCGGCCGGGCCTCGGAAAGGTCTGGCTCAATCCATCTTTCAAACCGGCGGGAATATCGGCCAGGCTTTGGCTCCTGTATTTACGGCCCTGATCTTCGTGCCTCTCGGACAATTCGGAATTCTTTGGTTTACGCTGGCTGCCCTGGCCGCTATTGTAGTGCAGGTTTATGTGGCCAGGTGGTACCGGGATGATATAAACAGACGGGCAGCCCGAAAAACAAAGCTTGCCCCAAAGGCCAATCCGCTTCCGGCGGGGAAAGTTGCTTATGCCATCGGGATTTTAATTATGTTATTGTTTTCAAAATTCGTTTATATGGCGAGTATGACCGGATTTTACGCATTTTATCTCATCGACAAACATGGCGTATCGACGCAGCAGGCGCAAGTCTTCCTGTTCGTGCTGCTGGTAGCCGGAGCGCTCGGGACCTTCGCCGGCGGACCGATGGCTGACCGCTTCGGACGCCGTAACATGATCTGGTTTTCGATTTTAGGTACGGCGCCTTTTTCCCTGCTGCTCCCGTATGCGAATTTGTTCTGGTCCGGGGTACTTTGCTTTTTTATCGGATTTATTTTGTTGTCGGGCTTTTCCGTCATTGTCGTTTATGCGCAGGAATTACTGCCGGGTAAAGTCGGAACCGTCTCCGGATTGTTTTTCGGGCTGGCTTTTGGGCTGGGCGGATTGGGATCGGTGGTGCTCGGTACGTTGGCTGATCAAACCAACATCGCGTTTGTCATCCAAATTTGTGCCTATTTGCCGCTCATCGGCCTTCTCGCCGCTTTTCTTCCGACGGATGCCGCATTGAAACTGAAGCCCGACGCTTTAGATGCCGCGATGAACCCGAGTGCCTAGGAGGAATATCGAATGTCGAACGTGATTGAAGTCAAAAATGTCTCATGGAGACGCGAGCAAAAGTTGATTTTGAATGACATGAACTGGACGGTCCGCAAAGGAGAGCATTGGGCGATCCTGGGTCTGAACGGGTCGGGCAAGACAACTTTGCTGAATATGATCACCGGTTATCTTTGGCCGTCGAACGGTGAAATATCCGTACTGGGCCAGCGATACGGCACGGTGGATTTGCGGGAAATGCGCAAACGAATCGGATGGGTCAGTTCGTCGTTTCAGGAACGGATTCACCCGAACGAGAAAGCGCAGCATCTTGTCATTAGCGGGCTGCATGCTTCCATCGGACTCTACGACAAAGCTACGGAAGAACATACGGAAAAAGCCGTTCGGCTGATGGAAACGCTCGGCTGCGCCCACCTGGTCGACCGTTCGTACCAGACTTGCTCGCAAGGGGAAAAGCAGAAGCTTTTGATTGCCAGAGCGCTCATGGCTTCCCCTGATCTGCTCATTTTGGATGAAGCCTGTAACGGGCTGGACTTTTTGTCCAGGGAATGCCTGCTGCAAAGCATCGCCAATCTGGTAAAAGCGGAAAATGCGCCAACGCTACTTTATGTCACGCATCATGTGGAAGAAATTTTGCCCGAATTCACGCATACGTTACTGATCCGAAGGGGAGGCCTGTTTGCCGGGGGAAAAACCGCCGATGTGCTTACAGGCGAAAAGCTGTCCGCCCTGTTCGAAACCCCGGTTCAAGTGTCCTGGAAAAATGATCGGGCCTGGCTTTCGCTTTCGTGAGGGAACGGATTTGGCCGTGAAGTATAAAACCCGGGGCTAATTCAAATCCTATTGTACAAATACAAAAGGAGATGTCATTTCACCCATGGAAAAACAGCAAAAGACATCAAGCGAAAAAGAAGCCAAGCCAAAGAAACCGGCCAACCTTCCCGGCCCCGGAAAAAATGAGACCGAATTCGCGGACGAGTTCACCACCAGCGATATCGACTCCGCTTTTAAAAACCCGGTGACCGGGGAGGAGCGGCTTTATTAGTCGGCTGTGGATTTTGGAGTTCTAAGTGAAAAGATGGTTATGCCCTTGTCGGTACAAGGGCTTTTTTGTATGAGTCGGTAAGTTGGAAAAACGATCTGGGATATGTAGGAAGCTCTGCTATTTGTGAGGTGAGGAGATACGGGAGTTATATGAAAGGGATGCAAATCATTATTGAGAGCGGTGAAATAATGAATACGAAAATCGAAGAAGAATTTGTTCATTTGTTTTGTTCAAGTAAAGTACGTGATAGATTATTATTTGAATTAGGTTCAAAGTCAAAAAGAAGAAATGCATTGAGCAGATTCTCACATAATTACAATAACGTACTAATAAATGAATACATGATTGAAATAACACAGCCTAATTCAGACGTGCATGAAATCTTTAAGTTAATGAAGGAACATAACGCTACTGATGAAGTTTACTGTATATCATTTAACCCTGAAATTGATGGTAAGTCTTTACCTTTAATTGAAGCATTACAAGTTGCAGTAGGATATGGACTTCCATCGATTATTATTTGTGGCGAAAGACTTGGATATTTTGAATCCGAACAAGAATTAGGACCGCCTAAGAGATTTATCTTAAAGAGAAGTGTCTAGGAACCACACAGACTTCGGATAACCTTATATTCACGTTTCGGGCATAAGCCCTCGGTCCGGCAGATAAAAAAACCACCCATATTAGATATAAATCTTTTCAGGTGTCAACATCGGTTTAAAATTCCCCAAAAGTATCGGTCTAAAATTCCCCAGTTTCATCGGTCGGCTTCATCGTCCTCTGTAGGTTCAGGGCGGAAGAAGCCGGCCTTTTTCTTCTCCTTAATACGGTAGCTCTCTCCCTTGATGTTAACGGTACTGGAGTGATGGAGGAGGCGGTCGAGGATGGCCGTCGCCAGCACCGTATCGCCGAATATATCACCCCAAGCGCCAAACGTCTTGTTAGACGTAAGCAGGATAGAACCGCGCTCATAACGCTCAGAGACGATCTGGAAGAAGAAGTGGGCAGCGGTCTCGTCCATCTTTCGGTACCCGATCTCATCGATGATGAGCAGGTCGGGCTTGGTGAACATCCTCATTTTCTGTTTGATCGTGTTGGTCAAGTGAGCCGTCTGTAGTGTCTGCACTAGGTCATGTGCTGTGATGAAGTAGACGGAATGTCGCTTCTTTATGGCCTCAAGGCCCAACGCTACAGCGAGGTGCGTCTTACCTACACCAGGCGGTCCGAGGAAAATGAGATTCTCTTGATGCGCCACGAAGCGAAGCGTTGAGAGGTCGCGGATCCTGCGCTCATCGACCGATGGCTGGAAGGCAAAATCGAACTGGTCCAGCGTTTTATGGAACGGTAGATGAGCGAGGCGCGTCCTTGTTTGGATGTACCGGTCGTGCTTGGCAATCATTTCTTCAGCCAATAGCTTGTCCAGGAACTCCAGATACGGTATATTCGCTTTAGACGCTTCTTCGGCGTGCTGATGGATGATTTCCGGTATGCGAACCCACCCAAAGTGGCGGATCGCCGCCTCCAGTCTCTCTTGCAGAATCATTGGAGCACCGCCTCTTCCATGAGCGAGTCATAGACCGATAGCGAGCGCTCTGACACTTCTGGTGCGATTTGGCTGACATAACGAGGCGTGGGCTCTCCAACCGGACGACTCGATGTGCTGCGAATGCCCTCGAAGTGTTTTTTATTGCTTATAATTTGGTGTCGTCCCATGGATTTGGTATGCTCGGCGATGAGCTGTCTGCCGCAGTAGAAGCGCAGCGTGCCGTTCCTCTCATCCTGCACCTCCACGATAGAGCCCACGTAAGCAAACGGGACAGTATATCGGTTCGCCTCATACGAAACGTAGCAGTCGCTGGATACTCTTCTCTGATGCCGCTCGGCGTAAGCAAAGGCGACGTCATTTACAGGACTGAGACACTCTTCTTTCCATAGCTCGCGTGGCACCCTGAACGTCGTGCCGTGCAGACGATTATTCGCGACCGTATCGAGCCATTGCTTGGCCTGCGCGTTGAGATCTTGCAATCCCGTGAAGGTGCGTATGCGCGGCCAAAAGTTCTTTCGCACGTAGCCGACACCGTTTTCTACTTTACCTTTGGTTCTTGGCCTATAGGGTTTGCAACGGCGAAGCGTGAAGCCATAGTGCTTTGCAAACCGGGCAAACTGCTCATTCCAGATCGCCTCGCCGCTTTCGTCCTGTCCGGTTACGACTGTTTTCATATTGTCGTAGAGACAGCTTTGGGTAATTCCGCCGAAGTACTCGAAAGCTCTCGTATGACAGCCCATGAGCGTGTCCAGACGCTCGTCCTCGGTGAACTCTAGATACATTGCTCGGGAGTAGCCAAGCACCATGACAAATGCGTAGAGACGCTTCAATCGGCCGTCGTGGTCTACTCTGAAGTGACCCCAATCTACCTGCGACTGCTCGCCAGGCTTCGTCTCAAACCGCTCGGTCGCCTTAGACTGAACCGCTGGTCGAAGCGGTTGCATGAAGACGCGAAGAATGGTACTGCTGCCCGTATAGCCCTTCTCTCGGATCTCGTCTAAGATGACGCTCGCATTGAGACAGCCTTCTTCCATACGGTTCCGTATGTATTCCTTGTAAGCGTCCAGCTTGCCGGCTGCCGGATTTCGTCTCACGTAACGGATGTGCTCCTCTACCTGCAAATACTTTCTAACCGTCTTACGGTCACGTCCCAGCTCATCTGCGATCTGGGTGACGCTCATGCCCCTTGCCTTCATATCCTTCATCTTGAAACACTCCCCGTTCTTGACCAATCTCGACTCTCTCCCTTCGGAGAGTATGTCGGCAATAGGTGGGGAATTTTCAACCGATGATATTGGGTATATTACAACCGATTTTCACACAGGAGCTGATCTATATGAAGATCCGTAAAGCAGAAATAACTGATGCTGAAGGAATAGCTAAAGTGCATGTAGACAGTTGGAAAGCAACTTATAAAAACATTGTAGGGAATCTCAAGGATATGGATATGGCACGAGATTATTTAAATCAGTAGTTGAATCTTTACAGAATAGTGGGTACGAATCAATGATGGTATGGGTGCTGCAGGGAAATCCAGCGATAAACATATTGAACTAGCGTATGGCTGGAGAAATATTAAAACAGTATATCTTATGTAGTTCGAAGAAGTTGGCATCAGATAACATAGTATTCACGCAGCGGGTCAAACGCAAAACATTAAAGGAATAAGCACATAAGGAGGTTCTCCTCCGGGATTCGTGAATATAGGAAACCATAGCAAGACTAAATTAATAATTACGGGAGTCTGGATTATATGATTACATTTGAGGGGATCTTGAAGAAAGTTGATTTTGAGGATGTTTGGGTTAGGCTACTTTCATACTACCCTGATATGTCACAAACCAAAGTAAAATATAAAACTGTTTTTGAATTATTACTTTCAAAAACTCCAGAGAAGAATGTAGAAGAAATGATAATTCACATAGATGATGTTGATTATGAAATTAATAAATCTGATGATGGTATTACTGAATATCGGGTGCACGGAAAGAATAACTCACTTGAGTGGACCGGATATTGGGATATCTCTTCAAGTAATTGGTCAGAATGGCTGAGTTTTTATATAAATAATACTGTACTTGAGAGATTTTCGAAGGAACAAATAGTGGCACTTTGTCTGTATGAAATGACTTGGTTTGGTTTCTCCGAAGAAAAAAATATTAAGCAGATTTGAAAATCCTGAAGATGATGAATAAACTTGATCAGTTATCGATGCTTACGCCCCTCGGTCCACCCGATTCAAACTTCAGGACTATCGCCCTTTGGTTGTCAGATGTATAATCATGGAAAGAAGCTCAGACAACAAACGCCCCAGCCTAAGATAAGAGTTATCTGAGGTTGGGGCGTTTCGTGAATACAAGGACTTACCTGAAACCACGAAAGGAGATTATATGAAAACTTATGTAAGATATCCTTTAAACATTAAGTTAATTATCAGCATGTCGCTCCTTACTATATTATGTATTTTCAATACCCTTGTAACAAGTGATAAATCGCAAAAAGTGCTTTATTTAATTTTCAGTAGTATCTATTTATTGATTATTATTGCTGTTGTAATAAGGAGATTTCTTAAGCCAAGGTTATTACAACTCGATAATAAAGTTCTAATAATTAATAACAATCAATTAGAAGCCAAAGAAATCTCCAAGATATTTATTGACGGTAACTGCATTATCGGTATTAAACCAAAGAAGAATAGAATAGTCCCCATTGCATTATGTTTTAAAATTATTAACACCAATAACGAGATAAACACATTATTAGATTGGGCGAAGAATAACAATATTGAAGTGATTCATAAGACATTCATGAAATGGATTTAGGAATCGGAAATTACCGAACATTTTAGAAACAGAGGTGACCAGTCAAATGATCTACAGAAGAAAAACATACATAATAGAATCATCGTTCATCGAAGAATTCAATGCATTATTTAATGACATCTTACTTCCATCACAGCTTAAATATGGCGCACGATTGATTGGAAGATGGATGATAAATAAAGATGAGGAAAACACAAGGTCGCGAGAGAAAACAATATTAAGATCAATGTAACAGGAAAAAGATAAGGAGACAAAAATGACCTGGAACCAAGCTCTGAAAACATTTTGTGATCTTTACTTTGAATCTAAACGAACCAACAGGTGGATTATCGTGGGTTCTGTGGCCTCAGTATTACAACGTGCTAGTATGACTCCTAATGATTTAGATATATATGTTAAAGACATTGAAGATGTGAAACAAATAGCAGCCCTTCTGAATCGATACAATCTAAAGGGAAAATCCGAATTATCCTATTTTGATCCCCATTGGCACTCCTCTGATGAAGAACCCATTTTTACTCAGTCATTTGATTCAGGATTTACGTGGACAAAAGGTAAATGGAAGATTCATGATTTTGACGTAGAAGTTGTACAAATCTCGAATTCTGCCGGAATTCCCGATTCCGATTCAGGGGAAGGGATCTGGGAAGGTGGAAGACATATATGGGAATTAACTAAACATGTTGAATTTGAAAACCGTTTAATTCCGGTTGTCCCCTTAGAAATTCAATTGGAATCCAACCTTAGAAGGAAGAGACGGGATCGGGCAGATGCCATTTTGAATGCATTATTAACTCATGGTTACAACAAGGAATTATTAGCGAAAGCCCTATCCAGTACTAATATGGAACAAGTTAAACAATTGATTCAGTAAAAAAATGAAAAAGCTTAAGCGGTATCTCCACTTAAGCTTTAACAGACGAGATAAAAAATCTTACCAAGGTCATAAGGATGTTGCAGTTGTCTTTTCATTAATCAACAAAGGAACGATAGTCTCTATGCTGCAAGCATTAGATGAATGTGCGAGAAACAATAACCAGCAGAATGAACAGTACGAGGATTACACCTGTACTCGTAAACAAGCCGGCACAGCTTCCGATTCCACCCAGTTCTCCCATTGCGATATTCCTCCCTTCGCTGTTTATTCTAAATTGTATGAATGTTAACGACTTGTGGATTGGACTCTTGTTTAGAAAAATCGGCGAATACCTTAAAAAAAATTCGTCCTTGTCTACGGGAACGGATGCGGATAAGGATTAAGCTCCTGCCGTGTCAGCCTGCGATTTGCGTAACCTAGTTTCATCGGTACATCCAATACCCTATTCAGGCCATGGAGCCGGGTAAGACGATGTCCGAAGGTCATGGGTAGCATTCCCGGTATGAGTACCTTCACACAATGCAGTCCGTTGCGAAGTGTCTCACTTGAAGACTGGTCAACTACAATGACATCCATGTGAAGACGGTGAAAAACCCGGAGTACTTGTCTCAAATCCTCCGTTAAATCTTCTTGCCATGGCATGGATGGAAACTCTTCCGCAAAAGTACGGACGGGGTTCCGTTCGTTCATTAAGAAATGAAGCCGTTCCTCTGCCTGCGGCAAGCTATAGAGCAGGGAATGATCCTCCATATACTCCACAAGGGACGAGTCATCAAGCATGGCTTCGGCTTCAAGCCTTCGTTCCTTCAATCTCTTTTCAGCCGTCGGGATCATCCCCGCCAGCTCATGTATGGCGCTCTTGGCCGCCCGTATCGGATCGAGATGAGCTCCGGCGGAACAAACGACGTTGGCACTGTGTTCCGCCCGTCCTTTTGCCATTGCCCATATGCTGGGAATTCCGTTTTCCATGGTGGTATTGTATAAGCTCACTTCGTAACCGGTAACCGCGCGTAAACGTTGAATCATCAGGATCAGCTCCGAGTCTCCCGATGAATTATAGTCAAGCCGCGGAACCTGAAGTCTTGCATACCAGGTCAACAAAAAGGAATCTCGCTCAACCACTTCGAAAATCCCGTACAAGATGGCCTCTGCCAAGCTTCCTCCTACCGCGCATCCGTTGGAGGTCTCATAAACAAATCCTTCACCTTCGCTCGGACTGTAATAAGCCAACAGCTTGGGTACCAGGACGGGACGTTCCTGAAGAAACGAATATCCCCAGACCCATTCCATTGATGACTCCGGATCATACGGGATGAAGGGGAAATCGGGGTGTTCATAGTGCTCCTCTGCATGAAGCCCTACCGTAGTCGGATCCAGCGCAGTAGCCTTGAGTTGGGTGTAGCTGCCCTGCACGACCGTTCGTTTGCCGCGTGGAGTCACACCGCAATAGCGCTCCAGACCTTCCAATATCCCCGCGAGCTCGCTGTCAACAAAGGAGTGTGAACGTCCTCCCGTCATCTCATCGTAAAAACCTAAAGAAAGGTTTATCCCGGCAATGGCAAAAACAGAGTCGAGACCCCACTTTTTATCATTAAAGATTCCGGTGCGGCTGTCCCAATAATCTCTGAGCAGAACCTTCTTCAATTCGCTCATCGGGCGGGAGCGGTAGCTATTGCTCTTTTTTAGGCATTTCTGTAAAGATATCTTCGCTAATTCCGCGGAATCGTCCGGCAGTTGCCCGCAAACCGAGCATGTCCCAAGCGGCATGACATAATGGATGGTGCTGCTCAAATTTTTCAAATTGATTAAATAGAGGTGGCCATCCGTATTCGTTTTACCGCCCCGCAGCACCTTATCCGTTTCCGCTGAGATGATGTGCGCCATATAACCAGCTCCCGCCGGAGACAATCCGGATGCATTCTGGGGAACATCGTCAGCGGACAAGAGATTTAGAAGTAAATCCTGGACTTCTTTGCGGTTGGTCCCCGCAAAAGATAACCTTGTTTCTGCACAGTGAAAGCATCCGGTCCTTCCCGGCCCCATCAGCGGGCCTATGATTCCTTCTCCCAAGGATACATAGGCACATAACCAAGGAATGCCGTGCGGTCGCAACTTCTGTTCAGCCTCATCAAAATAGGAGGAGTTATCCTCATCATTCAGCACCAATACCAAGTCTACAGCGGGTAAGTCATCGCTGAAGTCCTTTCGTCGGACAAGCAGGTACCCGGAAAGACGTTTGCACACGGTATTGGCAAGCATTCCCTCCCCAATAATAGCAACCGTATTCATGTGGTCTCCTCCTCTCCGAGAACGACTCCGTAAGCAACAAACGGTCCTTTGCCCCATAAAGACTCGCTGTTAAGTTCAAACACCTCAAGACGTTTATGACACTGCTTCAGCGTCTCGATGGCTGATAATATCAAAGAACGATAGCTTAGAGGATCGGCATCCGCGATATTAATGTTTTGCACTTCATGATCGTTCCTAAGGACCGGAGGGACCGCAGTGCGATCGCTCTTACTCAACGCCTTCTGCAGAGATTGGCGAAGGGCAAGCGTGAAGCTAAGATCTACGCTGCCATACCACGAGGAATCGGAATATACCCATACCGTCGGAAATCCGAGCAACGGCTCACCTACAGCAAAAAGAGGTTCCCTATCTAAGGTGGCTAACGCTTGCGAATAATAGAGGCATCGAACATCTTCAATTTGCGTGCTTGCTATACGGTGAACAACCGTCGGTTCACCAGACAAAATCCGCTTGTTTAATTCATGAAATAAGCATGCCCTGAGCCCTCGCCCGACGGCTTCAGTTATATCACATCCTGCACCAATGCCGGTTCTTTCTTGCCGATGGGGAGGCAAGTCAGCAAACAACAGTGGAATTAGGCGGGTTACATAGGCTTCCAGTCCTGCCAATCCCGACTCTTGCCGAGCCTCCGCATGCGTAAGCCCACTTCGGATTATGGTTGGCAGAAGTTGTACAGGTTCTTTTGACAAGGGATCTGCGGGCTGAACAAGACACTGCGCCAGCGGTAGTTGGATTAAGTCCGCTTCTTCCCATGCATGAAAAATGCCGGTTACCTTCGAGGTTAGTCGGTTAAATGCAGGAAACCATACCTCCGGGCTTATCAGTTCATGGTGTTTTCCTGGGCCTAGGCTGAGCGCCATATTATCCACCGGGCGGGCCGCGTCATACCCGGATACTAAAGGATGAGATGGAAAGGAATGCCATCTTCCGGTTAACGTGACCGGGTCAAGTAAGAAGCATTGATTTCTACAGTCCAAATCATGTTCACCCATAATCGCCTTATGCCATTCATGAACAATAAGATTAGATAAAATCCCTGCGGCGGCATCGGAGAAGACCTCCAGCGAGTGATTCTCGGGAAAGACGGACGAGTGGATTCTCATCCATGCCGACTCCCAGTGTCCGTGCCCGTCAGGATGGAGCAGCGGGCCTGCCATCCCTATTCCATTTATCGCGATGGCAGGGAGCATCCGTTTCCTTTCCGCGATACAAGCACGCTGAATATTCCGAAGTTCTTCCAATTCTCCATGCTCCGAAACATACAAAATAAATGGAAATGGCCGAACGATGGCCCCCCAATCCGGCTCCTCATTTCCTTCTGCGTCAATTACATGTAATGTGATCCCGGTCCCGTTGCGAAGAGTAAGATCGCCAAGTTCCTTAAGTTTTCCCGTATCTGTTGGCTGCTTGTTTGTTACATAAACCGTGAGTTTGGATAAACCGGATTCATACCATGATTCAGCAAGCGAGAGCAAGATTCGGCCCGAACCGACTGCAAGTGCGCCTTCCTCCTGAAAAGACATCCGGCACAACTCCTTCCCAAACGTTGTGAAGCATTAATGAAACGTTCTCAAAATCCCGTTTCTCACGAACGACAAAATTCCATTTCAACATATGTGGCTTGCTGTCTTTATATGACTTTCTTGCTGGACACTGGAGAGTCTTGTTTAACGTGAACAATTTGGATTCAATTGGTTATCGGATGTATAATCATGGAAGGAGATTTGGCGTTTCATGAATTGGGGGAGAATTCAACGAGGCTTGAAAAATCAGTAGTATATCAGATTCTTGATCTTTTGAACGGTCATGAAGCGGATATCCGTTTAATTGGCGGATATGATGATAACGTTTTTGAAGTCTCTTCAGAAGTGCCAATGATTATTAAAGTATTTCATAAAA
Source organism: Paenibacillus salivarius (assembly GCF_051307165.1). Lineage (NCBI taxonomy): Bacteria > Bacillati > Bacillota > Bacilli > Caryophanales > Paenibacillaceae > Paenibacillus > Paenibacillus salivarius. The sequence continues at coordinate 3,674,970 of NZ_CP195592.1, read as the reverse complement.
CGTCGGATACTGAAAAAGAGATTCTGTCTGAAGTGGAATGGACTCAATATTTGCATGCGAATGGTGTTCATGTGACGGTTCCAAAATTAATTAATGGAGAGTCCTATGTTAATCATCTGACGGACGACAATCTCTTTTTTGTTGCCTACGAGAAGGCGAAGGGAAATCATATTGATCCTAACGGTGAAGACTGGAACGACAAGTTGTTTATGCAATGGGGTACGGGAATGGGGAGGATGCACTTCCTATCTAAGATGTACAAGGGTAAGTATAAACGGCCAGAATGGAATCAGCACAAGATTTATCAGATGAATATGAATTCGTTGGATCCCGAGATTGAAGAAAAATGGGAGAACAATCTTCAAGTCATTAAATCGATGAGTTGTTCTAAAGAACTTTATGGAATTATACACGGCGATTTGCATCATCATAATTTTCTATACAATAATAATGAAATTACGTTTATTGATTTCGGAGACAGTGAGTTCAATTGGTTTGCATACGATATTGCTATCGCTGTTTATCATGCTTCGCAAATTATTAATGGGAAAGGTAAAAGGGACAAATTTGCGTCCCAATTTTTTGAATCATTCATAGAGGGATATTCCAAGGAAAATTCAGTAGAAGAAATAGTGAAGGATGTCGACTTTTTTATTAATTATAGGCACTTATATTCATACGTCTATCACCATCATTTCCTGAAAACGGATCAATTGACTAGACAACAACTGAAGTATCTGGAAGAGATGAAACAAATGATAATAAATCAGGATACATATTTAGGAATCTCGTTGGGAAGGTAATTGAGGCCAATACTAAAAGTTACTCTCCGATGCAAGTTTACTAACTTTATCAAGGGAGGAAAAATGACCAAACCAAAAAGGATTGTGCTTTTTTGTTTAACATCAATAGTTGTCTTGATATTTGCTTATAAATACTATGATTCAAACTATACAAACGAAGGCATTCTTAACCATGTTATTGATAAAGATGGGTACTCCCTATCCTTAGAGACCGAACAAATCCCGTTAGAATTATTTATTAAACCTGAATGGATTGCATTTTACCAGGATGAACGAAAAGAATTGAAAGTTAAGCTTCTAGAGCTCCATAACACTACTATATGGTTGGATAATGTATGGAATAGGGGGGACGATATCTATTTTAGTTTTACGACTTCTTTTAATATGAATTACAAAGCAGGGAAGTTCTTATATAATGGCATTTTTAATACAGATGGAACTTTTACGAGCCCATCAGGGGACGTGAAATTATATGATAAGGACATGAATGAGTTTACAGTAGGTCAGCTCGGATTTGGTCCAGAGGCGGCCTTTTCATTCGGGATACGACCTGAAGAACAAAAATTAATCAGTGAAGGATTTTACGTAAAGTACAATGGATATAATTTGTATGCCTATTCACGCCTAAGATAAGAGTTCTAAATCTAGGCAGTTCACTGATACAAGAACCTTCTCTATAATGACATAAGAAAATAAGGATTGATTGATCATGAAATCACTAGAAAAAGCCGTGCAATTGAGAGAAGCAGGCCATTTAGAAGAAGCAAGAAGTATATTACTTGAATTAGTAGAGCAAGAACCGATGAATGCATCCGTTTGGTATCAATGTGCGTGGATCCATGACGTGATGGGGTTGGAAGGAGCAGCAGTACCTTATTATAAAAAGGCATTGGAACTTGGATTAAAGGACGAAGAAAGGCAAGGTGCTTATTTAGGATTAGGAAGTACTTACCGGACTTTAGGCTTGTATGATCAAGCTCAATTCATCCTGGAGGAAGCTATTCAAAAATATCCTGATCGAAGAGAATTTCAAGTGTTTTATGCCATGGTTCGATTTAATCAGAAAGAGTATGAGGAATCGATTGGAATTTTGTTAAAGCAATTAGCGGAAACAAGTAATGATCGTGGCATTCAATCGTATAAGCAGGCCATTTTATTTTATTCGGATAAGTTGAATCAAACTTGGAATTAATGTGGTAAAGCCCGTTGCGGGCAGTTCCTCAATTATTATTTATTAGAGGTGATTCGAAATGGAAGTAGGCAAAACGAAATCAGTTGGTTACCAGGTCGGAGTAAGAAGAACCTTTCCAGCCCGTGTAGAACATGTATGGCAAATGCTCATGTCGCGTGAAGGAATCGAAATTTGGCTGGGGAAAATATCCTCCTATGATATAAGTGTGGGGACCGAATATCATACGAGCAGCGGAATTTCCGGAAAGATCAGGGTAGTCAATGAAAACCAAAATGTCAGATTGACTTGGAAAAAGGAACATTGGGAGAACGCTTCGACTTTACAAATTCGCACGATAGAACAGATAAATGATAAGTGTACCATCAGTTTTCATCAAGAGAACTTGCCGAGTGCTGAGGATCGGGAAGACATGAAAGCAAAATGGGAAGAAGTGCTTGATTTATTAAGGAAGGTTATCAAATGACAAATCATAAATCCGCAATCATAATTTGCATAATATTACTTGCTTCTACATTAAGTGGTTGCAAAAATAGCGCTGAATATCACGATGGAGCAAAGAACAATAATCATGCAGGTAATCATTATATTTCGGAGGATGGATACAATTGGGAGCTGCAGCTAATCCCGGGCAATCCTATTGACGATGCTTTTAAGAACGATTTTGAGATCGCGTCGTCAACGCCGGAATTGAATTACTTGGCAGAGCAGTATCTTGAAGCGTGGAAGATGGAGTGGGATCATATTATCAGTGTTCAAAAGACCCAGTATTCATTCTATGAAGATAAAAAAGTGATTGAGGCATATCAACAAAGTTTCGAAGACTACGCTGAACGCGCATCCGATTTGGAATGGCTAACCTTCACGGATACATCAATTCCGCTTGAAGATCGTCATTCGGCAGGAACAGGTGCAGTCAGCTCATCTATGCTTGTAGAAGCGTACGCGTATAAACGACAAGTACTTATGTTAATTGATAGGTACTACATCGACAATAATTACGCTTACCAGTATAAAGGCTCTGGTGCAGAGCTGCTCAAATTACGAGAAGAAGCGGATAGATAGTTGCAGGAACGTTATATGAAAGGAATGGATATGAAGACATCGGAATACTATGGGAAGAATAGTGCTTTGTCTGTTTTCTTTTATATTCTTGTTCAGGTGATCGGGGATGTGATTTTATCCATTTTTGATGGACAAACCGTTCTTCTTTGGGTCATCAGCGGGTCACTCCTCATTTATGCCATTATTGGATTCAGTCTAATGAAGAATAACAAAACCCATCTTTCTGATTTTTATTCCGTTTCGGTAATAGCTATAATAGGAATCGTACTTTGGTTATTGTCTTTATTTGTTTATATCACGAATGATTGGGTTTGGATATTTTTTACATACTATAACAATCTTAACATGATTGTGTTTATCGGTGAGTCCGAAATTGAACATTATTATATAGTCATGTTGCTATTGAATTTGATACCAAGCCTTATGTATTGGATCGGCTTATCCTTAAAACGATTCATTGCGGGTCATCACCAACCCGTTTGAAATTACTAAGAGCATTTCCTTATTAAAAGGAATGCTCTTTTTTTGTATAACAACAAAAACACATTAATATTTAATAAAAATTTATTGATAAACGATAAATGATATGTTAAATTCAAAATACAAAAATTTAGCGAGGTGCTTTTCATGAAACGCGGTTCAACACTTTTCTTAAAGTTGGCTGTTATTCTAATTGGAATCCCGATTTTGGCGTTATACATTTTTGTGGTGCCTGAGATCGCGAATTTTGCGGCAGAGTTGTATCCGGATATCTCTGTTATCAAATATCTTGTATTTATCGATTTGTATGCTACGGCGATCCCGTTTTACTTTGCCCTGTATCAAGCATTTAAACTGTTAAGTTACATTGACAACAACAATGCATTTTCCGAGTTATCCGTTAAAGCATTGAAAAACATCAAACTCTGTGCAGTCGCAATCAGCGCTCTGTTTGTGCTCGGCATGCCTTTGTTCTATATGATCGCGGAGCTCGATGACGCTCCCGGCATCATTCTGATTGGATTGGTCCTGATTTTCGCCTCCATGGTGATTGCCGTGTTCGCTGCTGTTCTTCAAAGGCTTCTGCAGGAAGCGATAAATATAAAATCGGAAAATGATTTGACGGTCTGAGGTGAATACGATGGCAATTGTCATTAATATTGATGTGATGCTGGCGAAACGGAAAATGAGCGTAACCGAGCTTTCGGAAAAGGTTGGAATTACTATGGCAAATCTTTCTGTATTGAAAAACGGAAAGGCAAAAGCCATCCGGTTCTCCACGTTAGAGGCGATTTGTAAGGCATTGGACTGCCAGCCCGGAGATATTTTGGAATACCAGATGGAAGAAGAGCCTTTAGACTAATGAATGTTGTATTGTATAATGGTGGAAGAAGCTTAGACAACCAACGACTCAGCCCAAGATATGAGCTATCTGGGGCTGGGTTGTTTCGTTATTGAGGGGGATTATGAATGAGTTATTATGATGTGCATATCGGTAAGTTAATCAGCGGGAAAAGAGCTTTGGAAGGCAAAGGGAATTATTTGCTTTGCTCACCGCAACGAAGTATTGAAGAAATCACGAGCTTTAGTCCCGATGAGGGAATATTCGTAAGCAGACAGGACGTGGAAAATGCACTTTACGACTTCTGCAAAGCAGCTTTGGCCAGCTATGTTGAAGAAGGAAGAAACAAAGAAGTGTACACCTTTTCGATCTATACCGATACCTATCCTAGCAGCTATGTGGTGTATATAAATAATCGTGCTTCGTTAGACGAAACTGTAGATGAATATTTCGCAAGGTACCAAGATACATATGCAAAGACAGGGAACGAGATTTATAGCCAAAGCCGGGAGCAGCTTTACCGTTCACTTCAATTCGGGGAAGGCGATTATCCTTTTATGTTTGAAGAGATGCCGGATACCCTTGAAAGCTATCTCAATATCATCTCCTGCATTTCTGAGGAAGATCCAAGGAACTTAAGAATTGAACAGAACTACATATTAGAGAAGACAATCGCCGATTCCGAGCTCTTTTTGATCGCAATCGATGTGCTTCATCGTCTGCAGGACGACTTCCAACAGCTGGACCGTACCGAGGATTTCATCGCATACGTATCGGCTGCAGATGGCGTTGGAGGAGACTATTTAACTCTGAGCCAGCTCATCCGAAAGTGTGAACCCGAAGACCGGCTGCATGAGGCTATGCCTGAGTTGAGGGAGAAAGATCTGGAATTCCGATCGGCGGTTAATACTGTAAAAAAGCTCCCTCTTGAACAGCAGGTAAAACATTGGGTGACAGTTATTGACGGAGGAGAATTTTGTGAGGGGAGCATGGAAAGCTTTTGGCGAACCGACTATGATGCATACGAACAGCTTGTACAACTCGGAGGGCAAGCCCTTCCCTTTATTCAACAGATTTTGAATGATGAACTTCATGAAGAGACTAAGGATATACTCAAGGTGGTTCTAAAGGATTTGAGCAGCATTTAAATCCGTATCCACATGGTGGACTACCGACCATTAGTTATAGGATGTATAATGATGGAAGAAGCTTAGACATTCATCGATCCAGCCCAAGATATGAGCTATCTAGGGCTGGGTCTTTTCATTTATGGAGGTGGGTATGAAGCAGAACCTTTACGACAACCCGCAGTTTTTCGAAATGTACAAAAGTTTAAGGGAATCCAAAATCACTTACAACGACTTTATTGAACAACCCGCAATCAAGAAGATGCTGCCCGACTTGAAGGGGTTGAAAGTTCTTGACCTGGGGTGCGGGTTCGGTGAGCTGGCGATCGATCTTATCCGTCGTGGAGCAGCGCAAGTTACCGGTGTAGATATATCCGAGCGGATGTTATCGATCGCTAAGAAACACCCGCAGATCGATTATTTTCAAAGCTCGATGGAGGATATTGAATTTCAGCGACATGAGTTCGATTTGATCGTAAGTTCATTAGCTTTTCATTATATTGAGGATTACGGTTCTTTGATCGGCAGGGTTGCAACATGGTTGAAGCCGAACGGATTCCTCATCTTCTCGACGGAGCATCCCATGGTGCTGGCCCATAAAAGCCAGGAAGGCTGGATTACGGATTCCAATGGAAACCGGCTTCATTGGCCTATCGATAATTACAATGAGGAAGGTCCGCGAAGTCAGTTTTGGGGGATCGACGGGGTCATTAAATACCATCGAAAAATATCGACGTTAATCAACGGTTTGATCCATAGCGGATTGATGATCCAGGAAATCGACGAACCGGAATCTACAGTCGAGGGGCTAGAGAAAATGCCAAAATTAATGAGCGAAAGAAGAAGACCCTCTTTTATTATTATTAAAGCTCAAAAACACGGGATAGATTCAAGGTAGCCGTATCTTTGAAACCGATACCATTTGTGTATAAACAGGAGGAAATAACATGTCCATTCGATTGTGCAATGACAAAGATATCGCGGAAATCCATCAGATCATCAACGATGCCGCAAGGGCCTATAAAGGGGTGATACCTGACGACAGATATCATGAACCCTATATGTCCATGGAAGAACTGAATCATGAAATGAAGGATGGAGTCGTGTTTTGGGGGATTGAAGAAAACGATGAGTTATTAGGAATTATGGGGATCCAGGATAAGGGCGAGGTAACTTTGATCAGACATGCGTATGTACGAACCCGGCAACGGAATGGAGGAATAGGCACTAAGCTGCTGTCCCATCTGATGTCTTTAACCGATAAACGTGTCCTAATAGGTACTTGGGCCTCGGCGGATTGGGCCATTCGTTTTTATGAGAAAAATGGTTTTAAACTTGTTTCCCCGGACGAAAAAAAGGAATTATTAAATACGTATTGGAACGTTCCCGAGAGACAGATAGAGACTTCGGTCGTATTAAGTGACGGCAAGTTGGTGCGGGGCATAAACGGGGCCTCTGTCATGAACGGACTGCTCAACGAATTTGGAGAATGGAACGATTTTATCCTTCGCATTCGAGATTTGAACTGGGAAACACCGCTTGGAGCGGGGAAATGGAGAATCCATGATGTGGTTAGCCATATTGCCTTTTGGGATAAGTACTTTTTAGAGGAAGCCATTGAACGTATCGCCCAGGGACAAAATTTAACCTTAAAGCATCTCGACTATGATCTTTTTAATCAGGATGCGATGGAGCAGGGCAAACATATAAACAAAGACGATTTGATCAGCATGGCGGCGGAATATCGGAAGTCCATTATAAATCGCATAAGCATGATGGACCAGGATCAGATTTCAAAAGAGTACATGGATGCGGATGGTAATCCGTTTACGATTGAGACGTATTTAAAAGATTTTATCTGGCATGACAAGCATCATATGAGCCAGATTAGAGGAGTAGTTAGTGAATATATCCATTCGAAAAATGACCGAATATGATCCGGGAATGATTTCAAATGCAAGGCAGCGGCTCCCCAAGATCATTTTAAATGAGGGATGTTTTTTATGAAGCAACATGTATTCTTTTGTATGAGCGTGCTGGGGTTGTTTATTTTGTGGGGGTGCAGCCCTGCAGAAAATCAACGGATGAATGAAACAGAGCAACATGCGAGCCCTGTTCTTCAAGAAAGGTCACCGTTGATGGAATCATTGGATCCCGCGAATTCAGGAAACGAGGAACTAGCGGAATATATCGCGGGAGAAGCCGAGGATGAAAACTTGAAGGTTTCTATAAAAGGGGCCTTAAATGAAGAAGAATCCGGGTATTTAACAACCATGAGATTTCAAAATAAAACAACTACCTCGATAGACCTCATATATGATTGCGGCATGCTGCTGACAAATTCCGAGGTGAAGGGGTCGGACAGAATTTGTGCTTCCGTTGAATCCATGCTGTTAGAGGGCGAAGGGAGCGAGGAAATGGAGATGATCATAGATTCCGATTGGATTCGTAATGAGGCTGAAATTTTTGTGAGATATCGCAAAGATAATCATATGAAGAAGCTTTATGTTCAGTTGAGCAATTAGATGAAATGAGGCAGATCAAAGAATGTTAGTGCAGCAATTGTATTTGGATGGGCGTTGTTGCGAGGCAATCGAGCTTTATCAAAAGGCATTTGACGCAAAAACGGATTCCATCATGTTCGATCCCCGGGAGCCATATTGGGAGTGTTTCGCTCATCAATCCAGGGATACCGAATCTTTTAGATCGGGAGCTTTACCGGTTTCCACATATTTTGGAGGAAAAGGTGAACCCAATACAACACTCAAGACGATACATAAGATAAAGGCTCCAAAAAGCAGGGTTTCAGGTAAACCTACTGGAATATTGAAATGAAGTTGGAATTTTAATCACTTAGATTGAAAGGAGCGATATTAACAACTCGTGTACGAACTCAAAACAAAGGAAACGGATAACAGTGTCATTGAATTTATCGAAAATGTCGAGAATCCTAAAAAACGTGAAGACGCATATCGATTATTGGATATCTTTACGGAAACGACAGGCTGTGAAGCGAAGATGTGGGGGCCCAGCATTATCGGATTCGGGTCGTACCATTACAAATACGAGTCGGGTCATGAAGGAGACGCTCCTCTCGTGGGTTTTTCCCCGCGAAAAGCGAAAATCAGTTTGTACTTTGCGACAGGGGATCCGGAGCGGGAGAAGTTATTAATGGACTTTGGAAAGCACACGAGCGGAAAAGGATGCGTGTATATCAATAAAGTGGCAGATATTCATATCGATGTATTAGTCGAGTTGATCAACCAATCCGTCAGGTTCCTGAAAGAAACCTATCCGCACCAAAATTAGCAGCAAAAACAAGGGGGGATATCCTCGATGAAAAGGTATAAGGGCTCGTCCGGCAAGCAATTAATATATGATTCTTACGATTTGCTGTTACATTCCTGGGGAGTGGATTTTGAGGAAAAGGACATCGAGACGACTTACGGCCAAACGCATGTGATTACGGTTAGTAACCCGGAGAATCCTCCCTTGCTGCTTTTTCATGGAACCGCTGATAATTCGGCAATGATGTGGATATACAATATCCAGGGGCTATCGGACAAATTTTACGTCATCGCCATCGACGCCGTCGGAGGCTCGGGAAAAAGCGAACCCAATACGGAATATTTTAAGAGCTTCAACCAAGTGACTTGGATCGATGATATTTACGATGGTTTAAATCTACATACCGCACATATTTGCGGAGTGTCCTACGGTGCATACTTAACTTATTACTACGCATTAATGAGGCCCGATAAAGTGAATAAAGCGGTATGCCTGGCAGGACGAATTCCTTCGAGTCAGTTTGAGGTCTTCGCTAAAATGACGGCGGCTTTTTTGCCTGAAGCCTTGTTTCCGTCCGAGAAAAACTGCAAGAAACTATTAAGAAAACTAAGCGGGTCTCATTACTCGATATTCGAAGAGAATGAGGAGCTCATGAAACATTGGTATTATTTGCTGAAATACTTCAATAACCAATCGATGATGAAGCATAAAATTGAACTACATGAGGATGCGGAAATTTCCAAGCTGAGAGAAAAAGTGATCTTTTTGATTGGCGAGAAAGACAGACTCACTTACTATCCAAAAGCGATCAAGAGATTAGAGAATAACCGTCTTCCGTATAAAATCATTAATGATGCGGGCCACGCCCTAAACCATGAAAAAGCGGATGATGTGAACAAGGAAATCATCGATTTTTTAATATAAACAGAAATAGCAAATTATAAAAAAAGGCGGTATAACCCCATGTCGGAAAACTGGAATACATATTTTACCTATATTGACGATAAACCGGCTTCCTTCCTGTTGGATTTGGAACCTTGGAGCGGCGGAGGGTACGAAACATTCGTGCACTTGTATCGGCTGCGGATCATCTTAAACCAACCGGATGGAAACGGGCTTACGAGCAATCAAGAAGCAAACGTTTTGTACGAGCTTGAGGATTCGATCCATGACTCCCTGGGGGATCATTATATGTTTGTCGGAAGAGTCACGACGGACGGAAGAAGGGATTTCTTTTACTATACGGATTCAGCGGATGGAAGCCGATTGAAGGAGCTGGCCGAACAAAATCTTGGAAACTATAGATATAGTATCGGCTTCATTGAGGAAGAGGAACCGGGGGCTTTTTATCATCAGTTTCTATATCCGAGCAAATCCGATTGGCATCGGATGATGAATAGGCAGTTGGTGGATAAACTGGAGGAACTGGGAGACCGGTCGGAGAAACCTCGTCCCGTGCAGCACTGGATATATTTCAACTCGGAGGAGTCGCGGAAACTTTTCAAGGAGAAGGTTCAAAAAGAAGGATTTCATATTGAGGATCAAGGTATGCAGGAGAATGCATTCTCGCTTCGGATTTCGAGAAACGATGCTGTGGAGCTCCATTCCATCGGCGGTGTCACCGATTATCTGGTCCATGCGGCTCAACAATTCGAAGGCGAATACGATGGTTGGGAAACGATGGTGATTAAAGAGGAGGAAGGTTTTCTCGGCGGGTTGAAAAGGATGTTTAAGTCGAAGAAATCGTGATGATAAGGAGAGGTTCGCTAAGGAAAAGAGCTATCCTTATCGGCAACTTTAAGGAGGTGTAGATCAAATGAACTCGGAACAGCCAAGCATCATTCTCATCACGGGAATCATGGCAAGCGGAAAGTCGACCGTTGCTCAACTGCTCGCCGAACGCTTTGAGAGATCGGTTCATTTGCGCGGAGATATGTTTCGCAAAATGATTGTCAATGACCGCAGGGAGGTTCAACCTCATGCCGGAGATGAAGAATTGGAGCAATTGCGTCTTCGGTATCGGCTGGCGGCGCAATCCGCGGATGCCTATGCGGAAGCCGGATTCACGGTAGTCGTTCAAGATGTTGTCGTCGGCAAAGTGCTGAATGACTTTATTTCTTATGTTCGAAATCGTCCGCTTTACGTGGTTGTTCTGTGCCCGAGCACGACGGCCGTAAGCCGGAGGGAAGAAGCCCGGGCCAAGAAAGGATACGGGATCTGGAGCGTTGAGGCGCTGGATGAAGTTCTACGCAAGGAGACGCCTCGGATCGGAATGTGGCTGGACTCCTCGGACCTAACGGAGGAAGAAACCGTGGATGAAATCTTAAAGAGATTCCGCGAGGAAGCGCTGGTGTCCACTCTTTAAAGGCAACTTAAAGAATAACCCTCCATTTGAAATGACGGAGGGTTATCTTTTTGGGAACTAATCCCCGCAACAAAGCGTTCTATAAGATATGTAACTATACCATTTCAGGAGCTAACCCATGAACTTTTTGCATCTTTCCGATTTATCCGTAGAAGAAATTGAAGCGATATTCCGGATGGGGGATCAGCTAAGAACCGGGGACGGCGGCCAGTATCTTAAAGGGAAATGCTTTGCCTTGTTTTTCCCGGAATCGAGCCTCAGAACCAGAATCACCTTTGAGAAAGGGATTAAAGAGTTGGGCGGGGAATGCATTCTTTTTCCTCCCGAAACGCTCGACAAGAAGGAAGATCTTACGGATGTGATGGGTTATTTGGAAAACTGGATCGATGGGGTCATCATTAGGTATCCGAAACTACATAAGATGACTGAAATGTCCAAATATGCTCGAATACCGATCATTAATGCGATGTCCTCCGAAAACCACCCTTGCGAAATCCTGTCCGACATCTATTCCATCCGTCAGCTTCGGCCCGACTTTACAGAACTCAAGTATGTATTTGTAGGACCGGCGGGAAACATCTTGAAGTCATGGGTTGAAATCGCCAAAGTACTGGATCTTGATTTCCATCATGTTTGTACCGCTAACCACCAAATGAGCCGCTTAGATAAAAACTATTCGTTCACGACAGACCTGGAAGCCGCTATGGTCCATGCGGATGTCGTGCTTACCGATTCATTGCCGCAAGAGCTTCAAAACGACGAATACTATTCCAAGTATCAAATTAATATGCAAAGAATGAAATTGGCAAAACCGAATGCATTGCTCAATCCTTGTCCGCCCTTTTTTAGAAATCAGGAAGTGAGCAAGGACGTGATCGATTCCGGTTATTTTGTCGGCTATGCATTTAAGAAAAATTTGCTTTATATTCAGCAAGCCATTCTATTAAACTGCCTTCAAATCCAGATGTAAGGGTGTGAATGCCATGTATGTCGCAAGAAAGCTCCGGGAGAACGACTTGGAAGCCATATGCGCCTTTCCCCAATCCGAAGAAGAGTTGTTTTACATGAGCCCCAAATTCCGGTATCCGTTAACTCCCGATCAAATCATGTCCTTATTGGCCAATCGTTTTGAACCTACCGTGATTGAGCATTCCTCGACCGGACAGGTTGCAGCCTACGCGAATTTGTATGACAAGACCGAGGAGCTTTGCTGGCTTGGAAATGTGATCTGCTCCCCTGCACATCGGGGAAGAGGAGCCGCCGAATTGCTGATAAGCACAATGATGGAGAAAGCCAAGCATACCCTGGGCGCGAAAAAACTGATACTTTCTTGCCACAACACCAATACGAGGGGCTTAGCTTTTTACCACAGGCTCGGCTTTACTCCGGTTGGAATGAAGATTCAAAGCCTTGAGGAGAAGAAGGTTATCACGATCCAAATGTTAAAAGAACTTTGATGCTTGAACATATTATGCATGAAAACGAATGGAGGATAGGTTTATGAAAATAACGACAGTTCATCGGAACGGCGTAGAGATTGCCATTGTCGATAGCGAAGAAGAACTGATTACCGATGTTCAATCCGCATTGGATCTTATGGCAACCGTACGGTATGAGGCGGTGTGCGATCGAATCGTTGTGGACAAGACGGCGGTGAGCGAACCGTTTTTTGATTTGAAAACGCGAATTGCCGGGGAAATCCTGCAAAAATTCATCAACTACCAAGCCAAGATTGCGATTGTCGGGGATTTTTCCGAGTACTCGAGCAAAAGCCTCAAGGATTTCATCTATGAATGCAATCATGGAAAAGATATTTTCTTCCTGCCTACTCAAGAACAGGCGATCGAGAAGTTGAGCGTAGTTTAAGGCGATTATCCCCGTCGGGATATATTCCCGTGGAGAAAATAGCATACGTTTGCGGAGGAAATGAGATCTTTTCAAACCCGGCCGCCAGATCGTTTTTAGGCATAAAATAACCGATCATATAAGAAAAGGAAGCTTATATCCTGAATCTTTAAGAAATGAAAAGGGAAAGGGGATGCCCTTAAACATGAACATCTTAGTTACCGCTGGAGCAATCATACGGGATCCTGAAGGAAGGATCCTACTCCAGAGAAGATCGGATTATGGGGATTGGGGCTTACCTGGTGGAGGCATGGAACCCGGGGAGACCGTCGAGGCCACCATGAGAAGAGAAGTGTTGGAAGAAACGGGATTAGAAGTAGGTGAATGCGAGTTTTATGCCGTTTATAGCGGAGAAAGAATGCAGTATACATACCCTGATGGCAATGAAGTGGTTTTCGTCATGTTTCTTTTTAATGCGGATGCAGATTTGCGAGATCGAATAGAGCCCGACGGACAAACTTTAATATATGAGGATAATTCTAAAGAGTCATTGCAGCTTAAATTCGTTGATCTTGAATCTATCCGAATCGAAGATATTAATGCTGTACAGAAACCGATATTTGAAGATCTAAAAAACAATAAGTCGGCTTTGCTTAGAACATGAGTACCCTGATGTTAGAGAATCCACGGGGTATGATTTTCTCATGAGCACTGCAAATAATTCAGGTAAAATAGGAGGAATCCAGGATGGAAAACCGGCTGCTGGAAGACATTGTCGCCACGGCGGAAAGCTTTAAAGAAAACTTTGCCGATCGCGGACACTTTGATTTTAGTGTGGAAAGTTTGCAGGGTGTAGACGATTTGTTGGATGAACTCAGCGAATTCGAGGTTGACGGCGATACGTTGGATTCCGCGTCATCCATGGCGGGCTGCTATATTTTTGAGGTGGCGAGAAGGAATTTCGGCGGGAACTACTATTGGGTTCAGGAAAAAGAACAACCGGTTCTTGTTACGGGAGAGCCGGCGTTTGCGGTATCGATATTTGCTTTTGAAAAAGCCAGGGGAAGAATCGTCAATGGCAAGGAGGATCATATTCCGTTCTATTTTGAGGGATATATCCAGGCGGTAAAAGAAGGAGAATCCACCGGGAAGTGTTCGACGATTATCTAGATGGCTGGAATGGAAAAGTCTGAACGAAGGTACTTGACATATATGTGTTATACTTAAGATATATCGAATTTAAGATAGTAAGTTGACTCGCCCCAAGCAAAGGATCGCTTGTGACCCGTTTGCTTCGGGGTTTTTCCGACTTTACGAAGGAGGTAACCCATGTTTGAAATTGGAGATTTCATTGTTTACGGTCAAAGCGGCGTGTGTCAAATTACTTCGATCGATTATCCTCAAGTTGTAGTCCAAGGCGGCGAAAAAAAGCTGTATTACAAGTTGGTGCCCGTATTTAGCTCGGAGGTGATCTACACGCCGGTAGATACCAAAGTGTATATGCGTCCCGTGGTCACTAGAGAGCAAGCCAAGCAGCTGGTTGTGGAAATTACGGGCGAAACCAAGACTCCGTCGAATCCGAAGCCGAATACGCCGGACGAATGTCAAGCACTGCTGAAAACTCACGATTGCGAAGATCTGATTCGCGTGATGAAAATCATCCATTTTAAAAGATACGAATGCACCCAAAACGGAAAAAAACTGACGATGACCGATCAAAGGATGTTGAAACAAGCGGAAGAATTGCTTTGCAGCGAATTGTCCGTCGCTTCGGGCAACGACCTGGATACGACGAAATCCATTATTGAAAAGGCGTTGTCGGCATGGATGATCAAGGTTTGCGGTTAAATTCATACGGAAAAATCAAACGGGGAGTCATCTCAAACACATGCAGTGTTAGATGGGATGACAGCCCCGTTTCTTTTATATTTATAAATTTCAAGTTTTTTTTGAAACTTGGCGAAGAATCAAATCTTTACAATTTCCTATGAATTCGTATACATTGTGTATGAATGAAGGGCGAAAACCGTAAAAAGGGGGTTATTTTTAACATGCCGAATCATGAGGAAATCTATGCGAAGCAAGCCGAAATGTACGAGAAAATGATCAGCAGGCAGCCGAGTCTCGCGGAGGTCATCCGGGAGATCCGGCCTTACCGGAATCTGGATGTCGCGGATCTTGGCGCGGGCTCGGGTAGATTGTCGTGCGTGATCGGGGCCGAAACGAAGTCGCTTATTTGCACGGACAGTTCGCAGGCGATGCTGGATGTGCTGGCCGAAAAAATGTCCGCGCTGCAGCTAACCCGTTGGTCTACGGTTGAAGCCGATCACCGGGATCTTCCCCTCGAGACCGCAAGCGTGGATTTGGTCGTGTCGGGGTGGAGCATTTGTTATTTGGCGAGTTCCAATGATCCGAATTGGCGGGAAAATATAGACCGGGTGATGTCGGAAATACGTCGCGTGTTAAAGCCGGGCGGTACGGTCATCATTTTCGAAACGATGGGAACCGGCACGGAGCTTCCGGATCCTCCGGCTTTTCTTACGGAGTATTACCGCGTTCTTGAAGAAGATTATGGATTTGATCATCGCTGGATCAGGATGGATTACGCTTTTTCAAGTCTGGAAGAGGCGGAGGAGCTGACCGGATTTTTCTTCGGTGACGAGCTGGCGGCGAAAGTAAAAAACAATCAATGGACAACGGTTCCGGAATGTGCGGGGATATGGTGGAAACATATATAAACAAACAAGAAGATATTAAAGTTGTGCTTTACACGATGTGCCTGGTTCGGGATGAGGACAAGGTATTATTGGTCAACCGGCCCAGCAAACGCGGGTTTCCCGGGTGGATCGGTCCCGGCGGGAAGGTGGAGTTTCCCGAAAGCTTAACCGAAGGGGCGATCCGCGAAGTTTGGGAAGAGACCGGGTTGAGAGTGAAGGACCTTGTTTACAAGGGCCTGGATGAATTTGTGGATCCGAAGCAAAATTTCAGATACATGGTCTTCAACTACGTGGCGACTTCGTATGAAGGCGAACTGCTGGCGGACCCTCCGGAAGGAGAGTTGGCGTGGATCCCGATCCGTGAGGCGTTGAATTACCCGATGCAGCCGTGGTTTCAGCGAAGATTCCCGTTATTTTTTGAAGAGGGGACCTTTGAAATTTATGAAATTTACGATCAGGCGGAAGACGTCACGATCAAGGAATCGGTGAAACGGACTTGAGCCGGGGGCAGGGCTGAGAAAAACAGGAATTTCTCCCGCTAATTTCGCCAATAGGGCATGATGAGCCGGATTAACGGGAAAAGCTCCCGTTAAATCGTTCCTTTTGGCCGTGGAGTCGGGTTTTTACCCGAATTAGAGGGAGAAATTCCCGTTAGTGATGGGAAATCACCATATGTGGCGAAATTAGCGGGAAGATTTCCGGTTCATCAAACGGGTGGAAACCGGATCAATCGGAGGCATGAATGGATATAATACAGGAAGAAAAAGGGTAGGAGGAATGATCCATGGTTAGAAAAAGAGCGGCTAAATACTTCACTGTCATCTTGATTCTAATCATCGGTCTCCTATCCATGGGTCTCGCCGAGAACCGAACGGTTTGGAATGCAAATATAGATCACCCCCGGACGTCGGAATTTTTATCCGATGATTATTTCTTGGAACTCGGCGAACTGTTTGAAACGGTAAACAACCGGAACGATACATGGTATGTTTTCGACGGTTCAAAAAAAATCGCGGCCCAATCCGTGCTAAGCAGAATGATGGAAGATCTCGAAAAGAACCCGGATGCCTTAACCGATCATAAAAACTTTAACCGGTTCTTCGAAACCTTTGATAAACATGTTCGAGAACTGGGCGGGATCACCCAGGAATTGCATTACTTCAGGAACACGCTGAACGAGTACAGCGATGCACCCGAGAATTTGGACGACATGATCACCTTGGCCGCGAAAGGCGAGTGGAGGTTATTCAGCGCAAAATATCATAAGTACAGCAACGAAGGATTGAACGCCGCATTAAACGTCAAGTTCGTTTCGGCGAACGGCAGGTTTGAGGCCGTTTACAATACGGAGACGGGGCAAATGGTCGTGGACCCCTATAACATGGGAACCTATAATTACGCCCCCGGATCGATTCATCCGATAGAGTATTTTAAACATCATCTCTATGATAAAAAGCCTTGGAAAAAATGGGGCAATACGGAGGAAGTCTCTTATCGGGACATCATTCGGTTGGAGTCGGGGCACGGAACGGACGAATCGAAAAAAAACGCGGAGTACATCGAAAAATTAATCCGGCAAAGAAGAGATGAATTAATGCCGTGAGGATGATATATTGGAAAAAGAATACTTTCATCGATGAATACCTGACAGAACAAGAGGCTGTCGGGTATTTCGTTTTTCGGGAAAAAGGGGGCCTATTATGAAAATCGCATTCGTATTGTTCAACGGCGTGACGTTTCTTGATTTTGTCGGATTCTATGACGTGATCTACCGGTTAAATCTGTTCGAGCCCACGAAAGGCACCACCTGGGATATTTGCGGCTTGACCGACGAGGTCACGGATGAGCTTGGTATGAAGGTGAAAGTAAACGTGCTTAAACCTGATCTTGGCGGATACGATCTTGTTTTTATTCCCGGAGGAATGGGCACAAGAAAATTAAAGGATGACCGGGAATTCGTCGACTGGATCAAAACGGCGGAACCTGCCCCCTATAAAGTCTCGGTTTGCACGGGGGCTTTGATCTGGGGAGCTGCGGGATTTTTAAAGGACAAAAAGGCGACGACGCATCCCAACGTGTACGAGTTGCTTGAGCCCTACTGCCAAGAGGTCATCCGATCCCGAATCGTGAAGGACGGCAACGTCATTACGGCAGGGGGCGTGGCGACATCCATTGACCTGGGCGTTTATATGATTGAAAAATTTGCGGGAGCGGAAGCGGCTGAATTGGTGAAAAAGCAGCTCGATTACCCTTATACCGCCACTGGCATCGTTGAATGGTAACCAGGACAGGAGGTTTTACGGTGAGCTCTGAAAATGACATCGGGAGCATTCGCGCGGAAATGGAATCGATCCAAGAATGCAGCATAGAACCCATACATAAAGGATATTCCGGCGATCAAAAGTTTTTGGTCCGGACCAAGGATGGCAACCATCTGCTGCTCAAAATCTTTGATTTAAACGAATATGGACGCAAACATGAAGAATTTGGCCTCATGCGGCAGATGGAAATGCTAGGCGTGAATTGCTCGAAGCCGGTGGAAATCGGCAAGCTTTCAACGGCCGGTTACATGCTCTTTTCATATATTGACGGTATGGATGCGACGGATGAACTGCCTAGTTGTTCGGAAAGCGAACAGTACGCCATCGGATTGGAGGCTGGAGAAGTACTGCGGAAAATCAATCAGCTCCCCGCCCCGTCCGACGTCCCGCCCTGGTTTGAACGGAAAGCGGCCAAGCATAAGCGCTATATCGAACAGTATCTGAGCTGCGGAGTGAGGGTGAAAAACGACGACCGGATCATGTCGTTCATTGAACATAATCTCAGCTGTATGGAGAACAGGCCGAACCGGTTTCAGCACGATGATTTTCACGTCGGCAATCTGATCGTGAAGGACAAGCGGTTATCGGGCGTGATTGATTTCAACCGGTACGATTGGGGCGACCCCGTGCACGAATTTTTGAAGCTCGGATTTTTCAGCAGAGAGATTAGCGTCCCTTTTTCCATCGGGCAAATTCATGGTTATTTTAAAGGCGGGCGGCCACCGGAGGCGTTTTGGAGACTCTACTCCGTTTACACGGCCATGTTCCGTGTTTTCGTCCGTCGTTTGGACTTTAAAAGTGGTCCCCGACACGCTCCGGGATATGATGGAGAAGATTGACATGGTGCTGGAGGATCATCATTATTTTGACCGGATTCAACCGGGTTGGTATCAGGATTAGAGGAAAAGAGAGGAATTATGAAAATTACACTAACGTTAAAAAAACTTTCACCGGGTGATCCCATTCCTTATGATTTGCTGCTGCTAGCGGACCCTTCCCGGGTGAAGGTGGACGAATACTTAAGTAGAGGGAGCTGTTATGTGGCCCACCCGGCCTCGAGCTCCGAGGAAGTGATTGGAGTTTTTGTTCTTCTGAATACCGGACCGGAGACGGTCGAGATCATGAATGTCGCGGTTCGGGAGGATGCCCAGGGAAAAGGATACGGCAAATTTTTAGTGCGGCAAGCCATCGAAATCGCAAAGGAACAGGGCGTCAAAACGATCGAAATCGGAACCGGGAATTCCAGTCTCTTGCAGTTGGCGCTTTATCAAAAATGCGGGTTTCGCATCGTCGGCGTGGACCCGGATTTTTTTGTCAGAAACTACGACGAAGAAATCTACGAGAACGGGATTCAGTGCAGGGACATGATTCGGATGAGATATAAGGTACAGACGGAAACAGATTCATAACAAATCGTGGAGGCATTGTCAGTCATGAAAAAAGTATTGGTCCTGGGCTGTGCCGGATCGGGAAAATCCACCTTTTCCAAAAGGCTTGGGATGGTCACGAATCTGCCGGTCATCCATCTGGACGCGTTATATTGGAAATCGGGCTGGGTCGCCTCGGCCGAGGAGGAATGGGACCGGACGATCGAAGAGCTGCTGCGGCGGGATGCATTCATAATGGACGGCAATTTCTCGCGGACGCTGGAGCAGCGGCTGGCGGGTGCGGACACCGTGTTTTTCTTCGACCTGCCCAGATGGCTTTGCATTTACAGGGTCATCAAGCGAAGGGTGATGTATCACGGGAAAACAAGGGCGGATATGGCGGAAGGCTGCAAAGAAAAAATAGATTTCGAATTTTTGAAATGGATTTGGAATTTTAAAAAGCGCAGCAGAGGAAAGATCGTGAACACCTTGGAACGGGTCCAAAGCGATAAGGAGATTCATATTTTCAAATCTACCAAGGAAGCCGAGGCGTTTATAGCAAGCTGGGGATCAAAAAAGATGAACTAGGAGGTTTTTATGAGAAACTCACGTCAAAACAAGCACGGAACCTAAAATCATTGATGGATCTATCTATGTTCCAATTCGAGCGTGACCTATACCGCAAATCGTGATGTGGCATTAAGGTGGATTATGGCCTATGACGAACGGGATCGTGATGAAGTCAATTCGCTCGTTACCGATGATTTTATAACCAATGTTTACCTTGAATTTCCGGCAGGTACGTATAATATGGGAAGTATCGTAGATATGAGGCCCGTTGCTCGAACGGCTACGGGTTTAACGGTAAGAATCGTGCAACGCGTAACGGCAGAAGACGATTATGCGGTAAAGGCCGAAAAGTGGGTATTCGCTTTTGATCAAAATAAAATTAAATCCGTCAACGATATGAAAAGGCCAGGAGGATCCGTGAGAACGGAAATTACGCTCCATGAAGCAAACGATATTTTTGGGTCGTATATCGGCCGCGGTGAGATTATAAACATGAAGCGCTTGTCCGGGACAACGAGCGGTCTTGTCTATAAGCTGGAATCCGACCAGGGCCAAGCTTATACATTGAAATTTGACGATCCCTACCAAATCGAAATGGTCGGGCGACTTTTGGCTACCTATCAAAGCTCCCCGTTACTTCCGAAGCTCCTTTATACGGCTCCCGACCACTCGTTCTTTATCTATACTTTCATTGAAGGGACCACTCATATTCCCCAGGGTCCAAAACAAGAATGGCTAACCAAGCTGGTTAAGGAATTGCTGAATCGATACGAACCGGCGCCGCTCGAAGCGTGGGGAAGGCTCGAATATCCTCTCGAGTCCTGGAAGAGATTCCATGAAATCAGCATTGAGCAAGCCAAAGACAATATCGGAGATATTCTGACAGAGGAAGATTATACGTTCATCCAAGCGCAGGTCGAAAAATGGTTTGGTCCTGGAATGCCACCCGAAGAAAAGTATGTATTGCATGGTGATACCGGGGTGCATAATTTTGTGTTTGACCGCTCCTTGTTGGCAGGTGTCATCGATCCCTCGCCGATGGCTGGGCCGCTCATCTATGACTTTGTTTACGCCTTTTGTTCTTCACCCGAAGAAATCAGCCTGGATACGCTGTATGGTGCCTACGAGCATCTGGAGCAAGGGCGGGTGGACAAGCGGAAGTTAATCGCCGAGGTATCCGTGCAGCTGTATTGCCGGGTTGGTTTGAGTATAAGACACCATCCTCATGATTTGCCGGAGTACTTGAAGGCATGGGACTATTGGAAAGGAATTGTACGTGAGGAACCATTTTAATCCGCGGGAGGAGCCGGCAAGATGAGCGTAAAGGCGATATTTTTGGACTTTTACGGAACATTGGTCCATGAGGATGATGAGATCATCCCGTTGATTTGTAAAGAGGTGCGGCAGAATGCGGTTGAACCCTGCGACATCAAAGAAATCGGAAGCCATTGGTGGCAGGGATTCTCGAATTTGTTCCAGAATAGTTACGGCGACTCTTTCCGATCCCAACGGGAGCTCACCATCGATTCGTTGCAGGAGACGATGTCCAGATTCAAGTCGACGGGCGATGTTCGTGAACTTGTCCGAAAACAATTCGCTCATTGGGTGGAGCCAGTAATCTATGCGGATACGCTTCCTTTTTTGGAGGAGCTGAAAGGGTTCCAAGTTTACATTTTATCGAATATAGATACCGCCGATGTACTTGCGGCAACCACCGCACACGGAATCCGGGTGGACGGCATTTATACCAGCGAAGATGTCAGGTCGTACAAGCCGAGGCCGGAGCTGTTTCTTGAGGCTCTGAGCAAAAACGGGCTATTGCCGCAGGAAGTGATCCATATCGGGGATTCGCTAACGAGCGATGTTGGCGGGGCCAGCCGCGTCGGCATCACAACGGTCTGGCTGAACCGCTTGAACAAACAAAAAACGGGTGGCCCGGAGCCGGATTATATTTGCAACAACTTAACGGAAGTGACGGATCTGATTCGTCGGATAAAAGAAAGGGAACTGTTATGAATCATCAAGTCCATTTGGACGATATTGTCCGGATTTTTAAAGAAGAACTGGGCGATGCGCTGACAGGGATTTATCTTCACGGGTCGATGGCGATGAACTGCTTTCATCCGTCTCATAGCGATATCGATTTGCTGATTACCGTCGGCGCGCCTCAGGCCCATGAGACGTACAAGCGAATTGCCAAACGCCTGATCGTAGCCGAGGAAAAGTTGACCGCCGCGAACGGCATCGAATTAAGCGTGGTGCTGGATCGGAATTTTGAGCAGTTCACGCACCCGGCGCCGTTTGAGTTTCATTACTCCGCTTTCCACAGGGAGAGATATCGGACCGACGACAATTATATGTGCGGCGGGTTCGGGGATCCCGATTTGGCGGCGCATTTCATGGTAGCTTATCATCGCGGGGTTGCCCTGTACGGCAGGCCTTTTCACGAACGGTTCAACCCGATCGACGAAAAATACTACTTGAATGCCATAAAGGGCGATATCGAAAATGCGGCGGAAGAAATTGCGGACAATCCGGTATATTATGTCCTGAACCTGTGCCGGGTGCTTTTTTACAAGGAAGAGGGAGGCGTTGCCTCCAAAAAAGAAGGCGGCGAATGGGGGCTGTCCCACCTCCCCGCTCCTTATACGGAAATCGTGGAGCATTGCCTGGATAAGTATACGGGAAAAAGAAGCGACGTGGATCTGGATGCCGGAAAGTTGAAGGATTTCGCCGAGTTTATGCTGGAGCGGATGGGGATGAAGTAGCTGTTGCGGTGTATGCTCGTCATGAACTTTTTTGCCCAGTAACTTGAAGTCGCCGCCGGCATGTTGAACAGGCATCGTGCGCACTTTTCCCTGTACGGGGGCATTGTTCCGGGGCATGTTCGGATGGCTGTCGTGTACGGTGGAGTGGTTAAGCAAGGTCGAAGCGAAATGGTGCAGTTGGGTATGAAAAATCGACCATATTATGCGTGATACGACCCATTTTGCGGATTGTGGGCGAAATATCGACCATATTATGAGTAATTGGCGGTTTTTGTGCGAAATGTGTATGAAGTATCGACCATAATGCGTGGAATCGGCGGTTTTTTGCGAAATGTGTATGAAAAATCGACCCCAACTCGCCACGTAGCTATACATCTGGAAAAATGTGTGCGGAAAACTCGCCATAATGCTCCTACAGCATGCCACCCAATAGTAGCCATCAAGCAAAATTTAGTCTAAATATCATAAACAGTCGCACCGATTCCACTATCCCCATGAAAAAAGACCACTGCCCGGCATGTTAGCCTGGAGCGGCGGTCTTTTTGTCTTGTCTTTCTTTCCAGAACAGCTGCAATGCGGCCAGGGCACAAAAGAGTGAAATGACGAGGAAAAGCAGTGCCCACCCGAAAGCAGGGACGATCGTGATGGTTCCCAAATTCGTGGCATCCCCGGCTTGACCCGGAGCGGTGAGGGATCTCACCAATATGGTGAACGGCCCCATGACCGATTCTTCCAAGCAGAGAAACGCCAGCAGCAAATAATAGAAATTCCGAATCCGCCCGCCGATCAGATAGAACAACACGTTGACGACGATAAAAATAAGAAGCCATCTCAGCCCGTAACCGGACCGCACGAAAAAGACGATCATTGTTATAGCGAGCGCGGTGTTGACAACAAGTCCTGCGGCTTGTTTTTGCTTGTAATAGCCGTAAAACAAGGCGATCGCAAACAAGGATGCGGAGATGTAACCGGCCAGCGACACCGCCACCTGGCTCCACCCGGTGGATCCCAGGATCGAGTATGTCACCCCGCTGTGATCGGGATTCAATTCGATACGGAGCACCCGGCCCGACATGAACAGCGTCATCACGGCGTGGCCCAGCTCATGGACCATCGTATCCAGGACGCGGAACCAGTCGGAGAACGGAATCAGCCTCGTCAATATCCCGGCCCCCGCCAGGAACAGAAATGCTTTCAGCCATTTATTCATTAGGTTTTCCTTTCAAATCTAGAAGGATTGGTTTCATTATAATAGAGTTCAAAAAGCCTTTCAAAAAAGCGAACAAATTTTCGGTTAGAACGTCCATTCGATGGTATAATGATTGTATGATGGAGGTCTATGGAAGATGAGTGGCGAAAAAGATCGGCAAAACTTTCACATAGAACTGAATAACGGACAAGCCGCCCGTGAGCGGGGGCTTATTTTTGCGGAATTCGATCTCGGCGGGTCTTCGGAGGCATCGGAGAAGGGGCAAGGAGTGGCAGAGCCTGTCATCAGCAGGATCGTGGAGCCGGACACCGGGGAAAGGGAACTGGATTTTCGTCAGCAATTTCGCTATGTCTCCCGGGAACAGCAGTTTGTGCAGAAGGCGCGCGAGCTGGAGTGGAAATCGGGGGATCCGGCGGAATTCGTCCCTTTTCAAACGTATTGGCCGACGTATGACGAGATGCAGCCGAGGCAGCTGAGCTGGTACCTGCACTGGCGCGGAGAGGTTCGGTCGGGGCGGTATCCCGATACGGACCTGTCTTATCTTTTTGTGTACTTGTATGAGCTGATCCATGGCGTGGGCTGGGAGGAACCGGCGCAAGGATACGAATTGATGGAGCGGGTTTGGCTGGGATACCGTGAGCGGTACCCGAAACTGGACGGGTATGTACGGGAATGGCTGTATGATCTCGGACTCGCGTATAAGCTGGATTTGGAGCCGAGCTTACCGATGCGGAAGCTTCCGCGCAGCATGTCTCCCGAATTGAAGGAACTGGAGTGGAAAAGACGGTTTTCCGCCGAACCGCTGGCGCTGGAGTGGGATATGCTGCTGCAGTTGATCGACTACGAGGTCGAGAAGAGCCGTTTTTATGCGGAGCGGGGGCGGAAGGAACTGAGGGAATATGTTCCGAAGGTCGTGACTCTGGTGGACGGGTATTTAGGGAAAATCCAGGGGCAGCGGTTGCTGGAACGGTTCATGCCGAGGGAAAAAACGGCGACACGGTATCTTTTTCGGAGCGCCGTTTATGATCACGATCTGTACGGACGCACCGTGACGGTAACGATGCTGCCGATCAGCGGACATCTTCCGCTTCGCGCCTACCTGACGCAGCTCGTCAGACTGACGGAGAACAAGCTGCGGGAGCTTACAGGGTTCAAAGGGAAACTGCGGGGTATCGAAGTGGAGCCCGAAGTGGAGCAGCTGGTGCATCGTTTTCTACACAAGGAATTCGAACAGCGAAAAGCGGCGGAAGCCAAGAAAAGCATTCCCGCGGTCAAAATCAATGCCGCCAAGCTGCGGCAGCTGCAGCGGGAGTCGGACGAGGTCCGGGATATGCTGCTGACCGAAGATCCGCCGGGGGCCGCGGAAGAGCGGGGACGCGTGGCGGAGGATCGGAGACCGGAAGGAAGCGGACGAAGAAAGGCCCCGAATGGGCCGGTGCAAGCCGAGTTTGATTTTGAGCGGGGATGGATCGGTCAGGAGGAAGAACGGGCAGCGAAGCGGGAGACAGAAATGCCGGCGTTACTGGATGACAGAGATCAAGTGCCGGGGAAGGTGGCCCAGGCGGCGGTTGAGGAACATAGGTTGGAGATGTACTCAGGGGCCCAGGGTGAAGAAGTGGGGGCAGCTGTCTCGGTAGGGTTCCAGGATGATGAATCAGCGGCTGGAGCCGGAGGAGTACCGAATGAAGCGGCGGAAGCATTTGACTCCGTAAGGGCACCGAGTGAAGAAGCGGGAACAATTGTCTCGTCAGGGGTACAGGTTGAAAAAGCAGAAGGAGTATTCGTTTTCGCAGGATCCGAGGATGAAGCAGCACGAACGGAGAACCCTGGGGAGGCACCTGAAAAGGCGCTGCCCCCTGCACAGCTTGTGCCGGATATTTTTGATGATAGCGGCGTGGAGCTTGAGGAAGAATGGCGTGCGCTTGGCGACCGGTTATCCGAGGTTCATTTCAATATACTGGCTATAATGTTGAATGGAGAAGGATCGGCGGAGCGGCAACGGATTGCGGAGCAAGCGGGCTCGATGCCGGAACTGCTCATGGATGAGATCAACGAGGCTGCCATGGACGTGATCGGAGATTTGTTGATTGACGGCGATGAGATTGCCGAGGATTACATGGGCAAGGTCGAGGGGATGTGGCGGGCGGTTGGACGTTGATGGTAGTGAACAGTAGGTGAAGTGCTATCGTGTTATCGTAAATTTTTGACCGGATTCCCTGGGTTCCCCTATCCCCCGTATTCGCTTCGCTGACGTTAAGCTAAGGGAACCTAGAGATCTTATTTTGCCAAAATGGGGCGGTTTGCAGAATCTAACGGAAATAAGCGCCTTTAATTGCCTCGATATGTGCCAAAATCGTTGGAATATCGCGCCATAAGGGCTCTCATTTCCGTTAAGTTTCTAAAACAACTCAATCTAACGAGAATAGCGTCTGCTAGTTCCGTTAAAGAGAGTTACCTTTGATTTAAGACGAGTTAATGAGGTGATGAACGATGAAACCGATGCAAATTCCGAAACGGCTCACCACCGCGTTGGTGAATTCCCTGACCGCCGGCGTGGTGCCGCGGATTGGGCTGGAGCATATCGCGGTCGGACGCAAGCCCGAGGTGGCGTCGATTTTGCAGGACATGGACAATATCGCGGAAGGCGGAGCGGCTTTTCGGCTTATTACCGGACGGTACGGCAGCGGGAAAAGCTTTTTGCTGCAAATGATCCGTAATTATGCCATGGACCGCGAATTTGTCGTGGCGGATGCGGACTTGTCGCCGGAGCGGCGGCTGGTCGGGACCAAGGGCCAGGGGCTGGCTACATACCGCGAGCTCATGATGCATCTGTCCACCCGGACGAGACCGGATGGCGGCGCGCTGGAAACGATGCTGCAAAAGTGGATCGCCGCGCTCCAGCAGCAGGAAATGCAAGCAACCGGCTTGCGTCCGGGCGATCCCGGTTTGCATGAAGCGGTGGAGCTCCGCATTTATGCCGTGACGAACGAGATGCAGAGCATGGTGCACGGGTTTGATTTTGCCAAGGTGCTGGCCGCGTATTGGTCCGGTTACAAGCTTGGGGACGATGACCTGAAGGCGGCGGCGCTCCGCTGGCTGCGCGGGGAGTTCGGAACGCGGACGGAAGCCCGCAAGGAGCTCGGCGTCGGCGTCATCATTGATGACGACAACTGGTACGAGTACATGAAGCTGTGGGCGGAGTTTTCGGTGAAGATCGGATACAAGGGGCTGCTGCTTTTTATCGATGAAGGGGTCAATCTGTACAAAATTACGAACAGCGTGTCCCGCCAAAGCAATTACGAAAAGCTGCTGACGATGTTCAACGACACGATGCAGGGCAAGGCGCAGCATTTGGGCATTTACCTGGGCGGTACGCCGCAGTTTGTGGAGGACGAGCGCAGAGGGCTGTTCAGCTATGACGCCCTGCGGTCGCGGCTCATGGACGGGCGCTATAGCAGCGGAAGCCGGCGGACGTATACGTCGCCGATTTTGAAGCTGGAAATGCTGTCGCACGAGGAAATTTTGATCCTGCTGCAAAAGCTGCGCGACATCCATGCGATGCATATGGGCTATGAGCCGCGGCTCCGCGACGAGCAACTGATCGCGTTCATGCAGGCGGCGGTGAACCGGCTGGGCGCCGAGGAGCTGCTGACGACCCGGGAGGTCGTGCGGGACTTTATGGATGTGCTGCACATCCTGCACCAGCATGAGGATCTGACGTTCGAGGAGCTGATGGGCGAGCGGGAACAGGAATATGCTTCTGCGGCTGCATCGGGCGGCGTACACGGCGGTGGAGGCAAGCGGGACGGGCAGGACGAGTTGGACGACTTTTTGGCGGAGTTTGAGCTATGAGCGGGAAAAATGCGTTTTCCAGACTGGCGCCGTTTATTCAGGAATACATTTACCGCAAAAAGTGGGACACCCTGCGCGAAGCGCAAGTGGAAGCCTGCCGCGTGCTGTTCGATACCCCGCATCATTTGCTGATCGCTTCGGGGACGGCGTCGGGGAAGACGGAGGCGGCGTTCTTTCCGGCGTTGACGGAGCTGTTCGAACGGCCGTCGGAGTCGGTCGGCATTCTGTATATCGGGCCGTTGAAGGCTCTGATCAACGACCAATTCGAGCGGATCAAGGAATTGCTGCGCGAGGGCGAGGTGCCGGTTTGGCACTGGCATGGGGATGTCTCACAGTCTGAAAAGACGAAGCTGATGCAGCGGCCTTCCGGCGTTTTGCAGATTACGCCCGAGTCGCTGGAGGGGCTGCTGATGAACCGGCCGAACGCGATTCCGGCGCTGTTCCATGATCTGCGGTACATCATGATCGACGAGGTGCACGCGTTTATGGGCGCGGACCGGGGCATTCAGGTGCTGAGCCAGCTGACCCGGCTGACGCGCATGGCGTCCTGCTCGCCGCGCCGGATCGGGCTGTCGGCGACGCTGAGCGATTACGACACCGCCGCGCGCTGGCTCGGGGCGGGCACCGGGCAGCCGGTCGAGGTCGTCGCGCCGCAGGGCGGGCGGAAGCTGAAGCTGTCGGTGGAGCATTTTTCGTTCCCGGATGCGCGGGACGAGCGGGAAGCCGAGCATTTGGAGCTCGCGAAGCAGAACTACTACAACTTCATTTACGACAACACGCACCGTAAAAAAGCGCTCATCTTCACCAACAGCCGGTCCGACGCCGAGATGACCACGCTCGAAATGCGCCGGATCGCCGCGAAGCGGGAGGAGCGCGACGTGTTTCATGTGCATCACGGGAGCATATCCGCGATGCTGCGGGAGGAGACCGAGGCCGCGCTTCGCTCCGGCCCGGGTCCGGCGGTGGCCGCTGCGACGGTGACGCTGGAGCTCGGCATCGACCTCGGCGAGCTGGAGCGGGTCGTCCAGCTCGGCGCGCCGTACAGCTGCTCGAGCTTCGTGCAGCGGCTGGGCCGGTCCGGACGCCGGGGGGATGCGGCGTCCGAAATGATGTTCCTCGTCGCCGAGGAGGAGGACGAGGGAGCGCAGCTCCCGGCACGCATGCCGTGGATGCTGCTGCGGGCGATCGCGGTCATCGAGCTGTATGTCCGCGAACGGTGGGTGGAGCCGCTGGATTTGCGGCGGCTCCCGGTCGGCGTGCTCTATCATCAGACGATGAGCACGCTCAAAAGCATCGGCGAGGCCGAGCCCGCCGATCTGGCGCGGGCAGTGCTGACGCTGCCCGCTTTTCGGGAGGTCGAGCCCGGCGAGTACAAGCAGCTGCTCCAGTATTTGCTGCAGACCGACCATATTCAGCAGACAGAGGAAGGCACGCTGATCATCGGGCTCGGCGGGGAAAAGATCGTGAACAACTTCCGGTTCTACGCCGTGTTTAAGGACGATGAAGAACATATGGTGTACAACGGCTCGGAAGAGATCGGAAGCATCACGACGGTACCGCCGCCGGGTTATTGCTTTTCGCTGGCCGGCAAGCTTTGGAAGGTCGAGGAAGTGGACAACAAGCACAAGGCCGTGTACGTGAAGTCCTCCCGGGGCAAGGTGGACACGCTCTGGCTCGGTGCCGGGGGCGACGTCCACACCCGGGTCGTGCAAAAAATGCGCCAGGTCCTGGAGGAGCAGACGCTTTATCCGTACCTGGCGCCCGGCGCGGTGAACCGCTTGGAACGGGCCCGCAGGCTGGCGCGGGAGAGCGGTCTGCTGCGCAGCCCCGTCATTCCGGCGGGCGGGGACTCGCTGTTCGTGCTGCCTTGGGCGGGAAGCAAGCAGTTCCGCACGCTGGAGCGTTTGCTGAAGCACAACCTGACCGAGCCCATGGGACTGCGGCAGGTTGTCCCGATGGAGCCGTATTACATGGTCGTCGCCGGACGGGCCGGGGCGGATGAGCTGCTGGCCGCCATTCAATCCGAACTGTCCGGCGCGCTGGACGCCGAAAGTTTGCTGGATGCGTCCGAAGCCCCTTATCTCGGAAAGTACGACGAGTTTGTGCCTCCGGAGCTGGTGCGGAAAGCTTTTGCCGTGGACGGATTGGATTTGAAGGGCTTGAAGGGAGCGTTCAACGGCGTGCCGGGGTCCGGTTTTGCCGGATAGTTACACCTTGTTGGGTTTACTTGTTTGCGGTGCTCGGGTCCGTGCTTTTTTGCGGCAATTTTGTGGTTGTAACCCGTACAGCTGGCGGAGCATGAGCGCTTTAGATATGCATTAAATTTAATTTTTGAAGGGGATAAAGACATGGCGGCGAAAATAAAAATGATGGCACCTCAGCTTCCGGCGGAATTGAACGAAGTGCGGTGGGAGGATGTCCTGGAGGACGAAGACCGCGAACTGGTGAACGGGTTGCTCAGCGGAGACCGGTTCGAATATGAGGTCATGGATCGGTGCATTTTGGCTAAAGTGCTGCTGCGCGGGTGTTCTTTTGCCCATACCACCTTCGATCGGATGGACCTGACCGACGCGGTTCTGGAGAACTGCGACCTGTCCAACGCTGTCCTGCAAAAAGGCGTGATCCACCGCGTCCATTTCAAGGATTGCAAATTGACCGGCGTTAATCTGAGCAAGGCCAACCTCGGGTTCGTCACTTTTGAAAACTGCGTCATGAACCTGTCCGATTTCGGCGAGGCTTCCCTGAAGCAGGTGCGCTTCACCGGCAGCGCCTTGCAGAATGCGACGTTCTACGGCTGCAAATTCAAAGACGTGGAGCTTCATGAATGCGACTTGAACGAAGCGGACTTCAACAACACCTCGCTGAAGGGCATGGACATCAGTACTTGCACGTATGACCGAATCGACGTTCCGGTAGAGGCACTGGCTGGATGTACCGTGGCGCCGGAGCAGGCAATCGGTTTTTCGAAGTTGTTGGGGTTGAAGGTGAAAGGGTAGAAGAGCGGCCAAATGGCGAAGAAAGGGGAATGGGTTTGGAAACGAAGTTTTGTTTCTTTTGCGGGCAGCGTTTAAGCGAATCCGACCGTATCTGCGAGAGCTGCGGAAAGGCATTGGGGCAACAAGAAACTCAGCAGTATGCGAGTGAACCACAAGCATTTGAGCAGCAAGCTTCCGGGCAGGAAGCTTATCCGCAGCAAGGGTACGGCCAGCAGGGATACGGACAGCAAGGATATGGGCAGCAGGGATATGGGCAGCAGGGATACGGACAGCAAGGATATGGGCAGCAAGGATATGGGCAGCAAGGATATGGGCAGCAAGGATATGGACAGCAAGGATATGGACAGCAAGGATATGAACAGCAAGGGTACGGCCAGCAGGGATATGGGCAGCAAGGATATGGACAGCAAGGATACGAGCAACAAGGGTACGGGCAGCAAGGATATGGGCAACAGGGATACGCGCAGCAGCCATATCAACAACAAATTCCCATGTCGCCGGAAGAAGAATGGCTGTTGGTGTATACCCAGAATCAAAGGTACATTGAAAAATGGCGAAAAAATTCAAAATGGAATTGGGCGTCTTTTCTACTTAACCCGGTATGGTTCGGTTATCGAAAAATGTACGCCGAGTGCGCGATTTACGTAGGAATCATTATTTTGTTGGCCTTTATTGAATTACTATTGGGCTTCCCGCTAAAAGGCGCCTTTATTGCTATTTATATCTTAAATGGAACGCTTGGAAATAAACTGTATTACCAAAAAGCAAAGAGAGAAATGGATCAAATCTTTCGAATCCATCGGGATCCGGAAGTTTGCCGTCAATTAATTTTACAAAAAGGCGGAACCTCCGGGTGGGGGATCGTGTTTGGGATCGGCATGATTTTATTTGGAGCTTTTGCGCAAATTTTGTTGGATGAAATGTTCTTATATTGAAGATCGATCATACATAACCGGGTATCCGAAAGCATCGGAAAGGCAGAACTCTGCGGAGGGCTGTCTTTTTTTGTGGGGAAAAAGAATGAAAGGGGTTAAAGCGATGATCATTCATATCGGGCGGGTCAATGACAAGGAGTTATGGGTAAAATTACGGCATTTCCAATCGGAGGATTTGAAGAGGTTGCGTTCTGCGCTACCAGGTTGTCGTTGGGATTCAGAGTCAAAGAGTTGGCGATTTTCTTTTTCCGTGGATATGATTCGGCGGTTGTATGGATGTTTTCCGGAAGGACAGTTTGTGCCTAGTGAGCAACTTGCCGTGGACTCGCGGTTTCTGGAAGCAATAAAGGAAGGGGAAGCCAAGCCGGGGGAGCCGAAGAAACGGAATAGTTTAGTCGCCAAAGTAGAAGAAGATACAGTTCTTACTCTAAAAGCAAAGGGCTATAGTTACAAAACGATCAAAGCCTATCGCGGGCATATTAGGAGGTACTTGGAGTACATTGATGTGCAACGAGAAAACATTCTTTCGCCAGAAGAACGTGACGATCACAGCATGCCCTTATTCGAACGTACGATAGTTCGGGAATACGCCTTAAAGCTATTGGAGCAGGGCCATTCCCATGCCTATGTCAATCAAGCGATTAGCGCTTTGCGCTTTCTTGTTGCCAAAGTCTTGAAACGGTCCGCGGAAGAAGCGCGTTACCTGCGTCCCAAAAAGGAGAAGAAGCTTCCTTACGTTTTATCCGGGCAAGAAGTTCTTCGCATTCTTGAAGCCCCAAACAATTTGAAGCATCGTGCCATGCTTTTTTTGACCTATTCCTCAGGATTGCGTGTCAGTGAGGTGGTACGGCTGAAGCTGACCGACTTCGATTGGGATCGGGGAACCATTTCCATTCGGCAAGGGAAGGGGAAAAAAGACCGTCACACCCTTTTGTCCCGAACGGCATGGGAACTTGTGCAACAATACGTCAAGTTAGAGAAGCCGTCCGTCTGGCTTTTTCCTGGGCAATATCCGGGAACCCATTTGCACGAGCGATCGCTTCAAAAAGTTTTTTCCGAAGCACTAGGACGGTCCGATGTCAGAGATGGAGTTTAGCATGAGCAAATACAATGCATTTTGGAAAATAGTAGATGTCTAGGTGACATTACATCTGTATTTGTATAATATTCCCATATGGAGATAAATAAGTTATAATCACTCTAAGGTGGATTCAGAAGTGTAGTTGAGGCTTAAAATAAGCTCAAAATATGTTGTACGGAGATGGAAATTCTTTAATGAAAAGACTAATTAGGTTCAAATATTTATTAAGCTTTATATATTTCGTTATCGCGCTGTTAAACTGGACTCAGCTTGATGTTGCCTGGAAGATTGACGACAAAAACTTACTGATTTATTTTACTAGCCCTCCACTATGGTTCATTAATGATATTCATAGAGCTTTTGACAATATACAAATATTTTATTTGTTAAGTTTAATAATTTGGTTTGTGGTTGGATCCTTTATCGATTGGCTAATAAAGAAAATTGCTTGCAGTGTTCACCAAAAAAGTAAAGAGTAGTTAAAGAGCGAACTTGCAAGTGAATCGGCAGCATGGCAGCAAAAGATGGCAGCACTCCAAGCAAGTTATGCAACATACTCACAACCATTTGGTTGACGAACTCGGTTTTCATAACCTTGTAGGTGGCTTCCTCTACGGCGTTGTCATAGAGACAGCCTTGCATGCAAGGAACGACCAATCTCAAAGGTTTCCAGAAGTTCGTCCATCTTTTTATTTTTAAATTCATTGCCGCAGCCTGTATGGAACCACTGAATTTGACGTAGATTCCCCTGTACTGTAGCAAAGGCCGAGGCCTTTCGATTTTTGGGAAAATATCCACAATAGCTTCCGTGATCATTATTTTTACTGGTTCTAAATAATCAAGGCATAGAAAATATTAATAACCAGAACTTATATTTTTGCAAGAATAGAAGTTCTGGTTTTAGTAGGTTCTAGAAGAATCAACTTCACATAACATAGTATTCACGCTGCGGGACTACCGTCCCTTGGTTGTCAGTTGTATAATCGAGGAAGATATAGCAGACAACAAACGACCCAGCCTAAGATAAGAGCTATCTAAGGCTGGGTCGCTTCGTGAATACAACAACGTTAGATGAAAGATGTGCAAAGACTATTTTATGAACGTTAATCAGGAGAAGAATTTATGGAAAATCCAAAAGACGTTTATGTAAGTACAAATTCATATAATCTCTGGTGGGGAATATATGGATTATGTCCGCTAACAGGCTGGGAAGACATTTTTATCTACGACGATCCATATGGAGTAAATAAGTTGGGATCAACTTGTATTTGTACTAAAGATTATCTTAGTCATGTATTAGAGGATCTAGCAGATGATCCCGAAGAGAGAGAATTTCAAGATCATATTATTGAATATTTAAATGGTGATAAGATTCACTACCACTTTTTTTATGATAATCCTTCAGATGAAGATTTTTATCAATTACCTTATTCGAATCTACCTCTAAATGAATATGGGGTTAAGCCAAGAAGTTTTGAAATGTGGCATCCCAATAATGGTATAGACATAGCTGTTATTGAGGAGTGCGTCAAAGTCTTTTGTGACATTTTTCTAAATTTAGCAGTTAATCGAGTGCAGTTGCTTGAACAAATTGATGTTGAGGGTGCTATTGTATCTTACAAAGAACATTTAAGTAATTTTAATGGAGAAATCGTTTTTTCTGATAACTTGATAAACGATATGATGAACAAATTATCAAAGAGTAAAGATGAAGTAATGAAATTATTGAAAATAAGTATTAAGGGCTAAATGTCGGGGCTTACTCAGAGATGGCACACCCTTCATCTAACACCGTATTCACGCTGCGGTCCTGACGGCTCTTGGTCTGCAGAGGAGTTTCGAAGAAGCGGAATCAGCAGACAACCCTGCACGGGCAAAGTCGGCAGCCGACCCGGCAGTTCCGATCGCTACGCTAGATCGAACGGCAGCTTTAGCCAGTGAGGGTTCGTAAATACAAGAACGTTAAGTGAAATTACTGCGATAAGGAATAACAGACCGGAAATGCAAAATTAACAAATAATATCTATAAAATCGTTATAAATTGAGTTATACTGAGGTAAGAATAAATAAGGAGCCGTGCGCGAACACGACTCCAAAGTACAATAACTGCATAAAGAGCAGTCGGCCACGTAAGATGGGTCGGAAATAGACCGTTATCCTAGCCAGGGCGGTCTATTTCTTTTTCATGTAGGTGAGCAATGCCAGAATGAACATGCCGAACATGAACATTAAGGAAAGTGCATCTTTGACCTCCATGGGCATCACCTCCCTTCTGGGAGATTAGCCGACCGCCCTTTTAGCCGTTTATTGTACTAGAAAATTATAACATATAAGACGTAATGAAATACCATTAAAATACTATAAATAACTATCTAGAATACATAGGAATCAAACTGAATATGAGAATTTAAACGCAGGGAAGGCAGTAACATCACTTAACTATGCCTCTATGCTTTGGGGCATTCCCCCCTTGGTTGTCAGAAGATAACTCATAGGAGTAAATTCAGACAACACACGACCCGGCCTAAGATAAGAGTTATCTAAGGCTGGGTCGTTTCATAGATGCGGGAACGTTATCTGAAACCATTGCAATTACTAGTACGAAGGGTGATTCGATGAAGTACGAAGATCTTATGGATCTCAAGAACATATTTTTTTTAGGTCTCAATGAACCTAGTTGCAATTCACTGAGCCTCTATTTTAGCAGAAGCAAAGTAAGTGACATTCCTGAACCATTAATTATTAATGATAAGAACTTTGGCGATAGTTATTCAGTTAATGTGGATGAAGAGTCGCCTGTCATTCAGATTGATTTTGAAAGCTATATTGGATATTCCGTCTTGAATGAATCGTTCACGTCATGGGATGATTATCAAGTTTTTGCAGGGAAATCTTTTAGAATATACTCAAGGTCAAGATACTTAGATTTTATTTCTATCGGAACATTTGCATCAGAAGATTATCCAGGACCTTTTAAGCATTACGGTGTAGTTTGTTATGATCATATAATTGATGTGGTAGCAAGTAGTTGTCCAATAATAAAAGAAGTAGAACGTAGACAGGTTTAAGTATTTCAATGATGGCACTGGCATCAGATAACTCCGCATTCACGCATCGGGGCTATCGCCCCTTGGTTGTCAAGATGTATAATCATGGGAGAAGCTCAGACAACAAACGACCCAGCCTAAGATAAGAGCTATCTAAGGCTGGGTCGTTTCGTGAACACGGAAACGTTATCTGCAATTCGTCAAACCTTATATTTAATTTTAGGGTGGTATCATCGATGGGGAAAATAGTTTGTTTTATATCTGAAGATTTCGCAGATTTTGAGATTACTTTAGCGCTCCATAAAATTAGAAATGTAGGAAAGAAAGAAGTTTTATCAGTAGGATATAAATATGAAACGATAATTAGTGAATCTGGCTTGCAATATAGGCCTAATTTGTTAGTTAAAGAAGCAATAGAGTTAAACGATATTGAAGGACTCATTATCCCTGGTGGCCCGATTCGAAATCAGAAGGATGAGCTATCAGATTTGATAATTAAACTTGACCAATCTAAAAAGATGCTTGCAGCCATCTGTAACGGGCCACAATATTTAGGAAGAGCCGGCATATTAAATAGATGTAAGTTCACCACATCATGCTCAATAGAAAAGATAAATACATTGAAAGTAGAAGATCCCTTTCCACGGGAGAATTATATCGATAAGAGGGTAGTTAGAGATAAACATATAATTACAGCAAAAGGACGAGCTTTCATTGATTTTTCTTTTGAATTATTTGAATATCTTGGAATCTATAAAAAAGATAGCGACAAAATTGAACTATTTAAAGATATTATGGATAGATAAATTATTGGATGTAACTTCAAAGCTGCGACGAACAGCAGATAACACCATATACACGCATCGGAGCATTCGCCCCTCGGCCCGGACTGAAGCTCGATGAGTTTCAAAGCAGCATTTCAGTAGACAGGGAGCAGAGTCAGCCGGACACATCCGACATTCGTCGGACGTCGTGAATACAAAACGTTATCTGCAATTCTTCAAAACCTATAAAAGGAACTATAAGATATGAACAATCATAATGATGAGAAATATGCATTAGAAGAAGCAGCAGTTAGCATATATATAAACCTATATAATCTAAACCACAAAGATAAGTTGGAAATAGCAGAAAGACGTGAGTGTCCGGATTTTGTACTAAAAAACGAGAAAGGCGAACTAGGCAGATCTACAAACGAAATACATGGATTAGAAAACTCCAAAGATTATATAGAAACACTAAATGGACTACTAAAACAAAAAGAAAAGAAGATACTTAAGTACGAAACTATATATCCAATAACACTATTAATTAGAAACGCCTCCCCTATATTTGGAATGAGTTGCTTTCTAAGAGAAAAAGACTTGATATATAAGCCAAGTAAATATACGAATATATGGTTTGTCTCGAAGGATGGAAACTACAACGATTGGTTAATGAAAGACTTACTTACTGTTTAGTCGAAGAAGTGAGGAACAGCAGATAACATCACATTCACGCTGCGGGCCCTGACGGCCCCTTGGTCTGCAGAAGATAAGGCGAGGAAGTTATGACTTCAGACAACCCTGCGAGGCTAAGTCTTCGACCCGGCGCTAAGCGCCTCAAGCCTCTCGGGTTCGTAAATATAGAAACGCTATCTGAAACAACTGCAATATGGTAATGTAGGTTATCTCGAGGAGGTAAAATGAAAAACAAGATATTTCTGTTACTTAATTTGATAGTAATTTTATTTATATTTCTATTTGGAAATTCAATGACGACTACTCCAGGACACAGTTCCGGGAATGGAAACCCTGCTATTCTATTATTATTTCCTCTTCTCATACTGTTTATTATATTGATAGTTCAATGGAAAACTCTCTTTAGAAAATGGGTAGTAAGTCAAACTAAAAAGATAACAGTACTTGTTATAATTTTTAGCCATTTTATTGTAGGAGTATATTATCAAAGCGTGAGTCACGGTAAATATCGGGAATTCCTTGCTGAAGTATATCAGGATCAGTTCGGAAGTATAGATTGGGAGTACATAAATAGTATAACTTCAGGATTTTCAATACACATAAACAACCAATTTTTCAATTTGAATACGTATTTTTTGTTTGTGAACCTATCCATTTTTATATGGATGATGAGTAATCTGATTAGGAATCTTATAAAACCAAAGAAAGACTATTGAGTATATGGGTACCACAAATAACAAAATAGCAGACTTTAAGGAATGGTTGAAAACTGTTTTTTACGCCAAAAACAACACATTTCCTTATTTGTCGTTGTTGCAGGGCTTGCGCTATATTTTTTGATACATCTTGCAGTTTCAGGCCGCACTGACACGGCTCTTCCATTTTATATGTTCTTCCTTGCCCTGCCTGGCAACCTTATTATTGGTGGCTTGGAGGAGACTGGCTGGACGTACATATTGCAGCCTGGGTTTAACAAGAAATATGGTTACGTAGTATCATCTATTTATTCCAAATGATTCCAATTTTGTGGCAAGTCCCTCTCTTCTTCATTCCAGGGTCGGGTCACTATGAGGGCCTCATTGACTTCTGAATGTTTGCAGTTCAACTCATTGCGTTTCGGTTTTTATACGGGGCAATCTACAAAATATCAGGCAAAAGCCGTGTGTTTATGGTGCGTATTATGCCATACCAATGTTCAATTCGGCGAGCTCCGTCTCTGGCATCCTGCCTATGACTTGGGCAGGAACAATTGCCGCAAATGCTGTGATCGTTCTTGGTTCCATTGTAACCGTTGTGATATACCACAAAAAGAGCAGGCGAATAGTATAAGTATTTTCTCCAGTATGTCTTAGTCCAACAATGTGAAAGTACGACTTGCAGAATTACTCGCAAATCAGGCCGTTATGCCTATTTTTTTAGAAGACCTACAATAGGGAGAATCACAATGAAGAAAATACTAAGTAGAACAAGCACATCAACAATATGTGTCATCCTACTTATCGCAATCATTACTACTATAGTGTGTTGGGATGAACTTGGGAGTTTGGTAAGGACGGGGAATTATGATAATACGGATAATATGGTGGAAACCATCATGGCCAAGTCAGCGACTCCAGGGGTGGCTTTGGTAGTATCGGAGCAGGGCAAGACAAAATATAAGAGTTACGGATATGCAGATGTTAATAATGAGAAAAGGGTAACGGAAGAGTCATTATTTGAGTTGGGATCGACTACAAAGGCATTTACGGCTTTGGCCGTTATTTTATTGGAAAATGAGGGCTACTTATCACTTTCAGATTCTATTACAGACTATATTCCATCGTTTGAGCCAACCATTAAGGGTGAGAAAGTTAATATTACGATTCATCAGTTGTTATCCCATACAAGTGGAATTCCACCGTGGAGTATTCGGTTAATTCCTGAAGGTACTACGGAGGATATGCTTGAAAAAACGATACATCATGTGTCAGACATTGCATTACATACATATCCTGGGACAGCCTATAATTATGCTACAGTTAATTATGATATTTTAGCGATGATGATTGAAAAGGTCACAGGCAAGCGTTATCAGGACTACATGACTGAAAAGATACTGCTTCCTTTAGGGATGACGGATAGTTATTTTTCAACAGGTCAGGAAAAGGAATCTGATAAACTTACCAAAGGATATCGTATATTTTTTGGAAGAAGCTTAGAATATGATGCCCCAAGATATTATGGGAATATCGCTGCGGGATATTTGGTTACGAATTCAAAAGACATAGAACGCTGGATCAATGCCCAAATGGGGATTGGCGATATATCGGATCATTTATTGAAAGCGATCGAACAATCTCATCAAGTCGACATCCAAACCGCGGGATACGAAGCTGAGAATCAATACTATTCATTCGGATGGAGCATTGATACGAAAAATAGAGTTGTTAGTCATAATGGATCTAATCCTAATTACTCCTCACAGGTTCTTATTGATTTGGACAAACAGCAGGCCATATTTGTTCTGGCTAATTTGAATTCAACTGCACCATCGCTTATTGCTCATAACATTTATAAGAATATGAATGGAAATCATATGAACAAATTTAATTATGATGACGCGTATCTATTAATTGATTGGGTATTTTCATTCTTAGTAATAATAGCTGTCGTTATCTTATGTGTCCAAGCAATTAAACTCGTTAGGGGAAAAAAACTAAATATTAAAGATGAAAAAACAAGGTTCAGAAAAATGACAGGAAGCAGTATCGCACTTATTTTAAGCATTATGCTTTTGGTATTGGTAATGACCTGGCCTTATCTATTAGACAGTAGTTATTTAATGATATGGGTGTGGATGTCGTATTCAATTTTTATTTGGATGGGGCTAACTTCTATCAATTGTATTTTATCGATAATAATTAATATGAAGAAAATCGGTATTATTAGAAGCAGTTTATAAAAGAACAAGGAGGAATCAAATGACTTTTGATAAATTTATTAATGATTATTTTCCTAATCTTATTGTAAGACCGCCGCTTTTTAATAATTGGAATATTGGTATTCGATTTAAACTCGGTGATCCACATTTATATGATCTGGATGTAAGTCATTATATGGAACAGGTCTATAGTAGATCTACTGAATTGTTTCGAGCACTGTTCATGAGAGATGATGATATTTTTATTGTTACAAATGCCTCTTTCGCTTACAGATATAAATATCAAGTTAAGAAGTTAAAACTTTATAGTAGATACATTAGAAACAAACAAGTGTTAAAGAATTTAAAACTCACTATAATTCCCGATATTTTTGCTGAGGATGATGAAGAGCCTAACGAAGAAAATAATACGTACCGATATATTATAAATTGCAAAGTAAGCGATGTAGACTATTTAAACTTACTCAAAGCTATCTGCAATCAGGATGTAGGAATAAAACCTTCAATTCATCATGATGTTTTTTTCATCAATATGAACAAAGGTTTGATTTTTCATATTTATGATGATCGTGGATGTGATGTGATTTCAAACTCAATTATACAGTTGAAGGATATATACATTAAGTTTAATGAATGGATCTTAGACTATGATAGAGAAGAAATAAAGAAGACATTTGAAGGAAAATCCTAGATCCGCCCGGTTCCTCAGGAAATTTAGTTAAATCTGCGAGGTATTAATTTAATGGAGAAAATTAAAGCTATAAAAACCGAACTAGGAGAAATTCAAGGAAGAGACGCGATCTTCCTCGATGATATTCAATTCAATTATCAAAAGAATGAAGTTAGATTAATCGGTGAGATTAACGGGCTACTATGCTCAGCATCAAATGATGATGGGTTTATTGGCTTTGAATTGTTATTCAAGAAAGTTTATTACTTTAATATGGTTGAATTAGACGTAAGTATGCAGATGTTTAATGATCCATACAATGAAAATAGTAGCTTTGCAGAAATACAGAATACAAAAATTCTTAAAGATATAAAGGATGCAAGAGGTCTGGAGTTGAAGCAATACATAGTTTATACATATGACGATGTGTTCGTTATTGCATGCCAAGAATTCGAACTAAAATTGAAGAAAGAGCCAAGATGAAACCGCCAATAAATACACATGAAAGAAGGTGCTTCCGAAATT
The DNA here is from genome assembly GCF_051307165.1 of Paenibacillus salivarius. NCBI lineage: Bacteria > Bacillati > Bacillota > Bacilli > Caryophanales > Paenibacillaceae > Paenibacillus > Paenibacillus salivarius. The sequence goes on along the minus strand of NZ_CP195592.1, from coordinate 3,633,528 downwards.
GAATGCTGTATCAAGGTTAATTCAAGAAGATGAATTGGTTCGTGATTAATATATAAAACACCGTATTCATGCTGCGGGGCTATCCGCCCCCGCGATCCAGAATCGCGAAGCAAGAGGAAGCATCAGGACATCGAGGAAAACTCATGCAATAACTGGACGGGCGCTCGGATGAGCGGCCGTTTTTTTTCGCGCTTGCTCTATATCTTGCTTTTTAAATATGCAATAATTATATATATTCAATTACTGGCCCCTCTCACATTCGAATAGTTTATCTTATATAGTTATGATAGCGCATACAAATTTACTAAATGCTCGGGTGATCATAGATGATATCAAGCAGGCAACAGCGAATGGTCAAGCAGCTGATGGAGAGCGACAAGTACATTCCGCTGCAGCAGTTGGCCGATGAATACGGGATCTCTCTGCGGACGGTGCGGGCGGATTTGTTGCAGTTGGAAGACTGGCTGCGGGAACGCGGTGTGAGCCTGGTGCGAGACCGCTCCGCCGGGGTTCTGCTGCGACTTGCGACCGGCCAATCGGAGCAGTTGGCTCTCCAGATGGGGGAGCGGCCGGATTACATGGATGCCGAGCAGAGGGTCAGCCTGCTTATGAAGCAGCTGCTTCAGGAGACGAGCTTGTCCGTAAAGACGGTCATGGAAGAGCTCGGGATCAGCAAGAATACGCTGCTGCAGGATTTGAACGAAATCAGGGAGCGACTGACCGGCTGGGATTTGACCCTGATCAGAGACCGCGGGCAGCTGCATATCGAAGGCTCGGAGAAGCGGAAGCGCAGGGCCTATTTGCAGCTGCTGCGATTGGAAATTACGGACGACAAGCTGCTCCGGTATATTCTCGATCAGCGGGGAGCGAATTACTCGCCTATGACGCCGTGGAAGGACTGGTTCGAGGCCGACGATGCGGCGATGCTGTTCGACACGATTCAGCGGCTTGAGGAGAAGATGGGCGTGCAATTTACGGATGCGGGTTACTCCACGCTGATTCTGCATTTGCTGATGGCGATGGAGCGGCTGAAAGGCACGCATTCGATCGAGATGGACCGCGAATCACTGTCCGAGCTGCAAGACCATGAGGCGTATGAACTCGTCAAGACCGAGGTCGTACCTCGGATTGAGCGGCATTTCCAAGTGAATCTGCCCGCCACGGAGATCGGGTATATCACGCAGCATATTTTGGGCGCGCAGAAGCAGAGCCTTCCGGCTGAAGATCTTGTTATTGCCGATCTCGCCAAGCAAATCATTGTGCTCACCGAGCAAGAGCTCGGCCGGCCGCTGCAAATGATCGACCAGATCGTGCAAGGGCTCGTGATTCATTTGAAGCCGGCGATTTACCGGGCCAAATTCGGACTGCAGTCCAAAAACCCGCTCATGGAACAGCTCGAAGCCCAGTACGGCTCGCTCTTGAATGTACTGGAGCGGATCGTCAATGAGGTGATGGCTCCTTGGTCCGTTACGTTCGATCGGGACGAAGTCGGCTATATCATGTTCCATATCGGCAGCGGGCTCATTCCGCCGAAGGCTCCGACACGTAAGCGCGTAGCGGTCGTATGCGGCTCGGGGCTCGGCACCTCCGCGATGCTGAAGCGTCGGGTGGCGGCGATTTTTCCGCAGGTCGATATCGTCGGTACCTATTCGTATAAGGAATCGGCGGAGATTACGCTGCAGACGGCGGATGCCATCCTCAGCACGATGGAGATCAGCCATGCCCTGCAGGTGCCGTGGATGAAAGTATCGCCGCTGCTGAACCAGGAGGATCAAAAGCAGATCACGGGCTTTCTGGGCGTATCGCCTTCGGGCGAATCGGCGGCGGCTGCGGCGGCGGTGCAGGCGGTGAACGATATTTTTCAGGTGGTCGAAAGAAACGCGCATATCCACAACCGAAACAGGCTGCTGGAAGAACTATTGCATCTGTTCCAAGGCGGCAGCCGGTTGGAGGAACCCCGCGAAGAGGATTATGGCTTGACCGCACTGCTGGCCCCGGAATCGATCTCGCTCGGAGGGGAGGCCATGCCTTGGGAGGACGCGGTGCGCGAGGGGAATCGGCTGCTTATGCAGCAAGGCGTCACGGACGCCAGGTATGGAGAGAAGCTGATTGAGATCATCTCCACCAACAAGCATCCGTTCATCATCCGTGCGGGAGTGGCTTTTCCTCACCTATACATGCCGGAGTGCGTGAAGCGCACGGGCTTCAGTGTTATGACCTTTCGAGAGGCATTGGCCTTCGGGCCGTCCGGTCAGCCGGTCTGGCTCGTCATCACGCTGGCTGCGGTGGACAGGGAGCGGCATGTCGCCGCGCTCGGCACGCTGCTGGATGCGTTGAACGATAACGCGTTTATGGAGGAGCTTAAAAGTTCGCGCGACGGCCGGGAGATTTGGCAGAGACTGCGGGAGAAGGAGGGCTTCGAATGAAAAAAATCATCGTAGCTTGCAACAGCGGGCTCGGCACCAGCCTGATGATCCGGCTGAACGTGGAGGCACTCCTGAAGGAGTGGGGCCTCAAGGCCTGGGTCGAGCACACGGACATTTCGTCGGTCGACACCTTTGATGCCGATCTGATTATCGGCTCCAATTATATTATGGAATCGCTGCAACTGATCAGCGGGGTCGAGATCATCGGCCTGGACGATATTACGGACCGGCAATATTTGAAAGCGAAGCTGCTGGACAGCGAGACGTTCAGACAGTGGCTGGCCGGGTAGGCTTGTTAGAGTCATTGAGCGGATTACCAATATAACTTACAGACAAAAGCGGGGGTTGCCCATGAACGCAACGCAATTGGTCAGCAAGGGACTGCTTGGGGAGCCTGCCCTGCTGCTCGGGTTAATCGCGTTTCTCGGATTGCTGCTGCAGAAGCAGCCCTTCCAACGGTTGATCCACGGCACGATCAAGACGATGCTCGGCTACACGCTGCTCCAGATCGGTGCGAACGCCGCCGGCTCGTCCCTATCCAATTTATCGGCGGTCATCCAGAAGGGATTTCAAATCATCGGGATCATTCCGCATAACGAGACGATTACGGCGCTCGCACAGATCAATTACGGCGAGGAGATCGCGCTCATTATGCTGGCCGGGATGATCGTCCACTTGATGATCGCCCGTTTTACGCGGATCAAATATATTTTTCTAACGGGACACCATATGCTCTTCATGGCTTCGCTTCTCGCGGGAGTGCTCGTGTCGATGTCGATGCCGCTATGGAAGGTCGCGGTTGCCGGGGGGATCGTCTTGGCCTTGTGCATGTCCTTGGCGCCCATGATCTCTCAGCCATATATTCGGCGGGTAACGGGAAACAATGACTTTGCGGTGGGACATTTCAACAGTATCGGCTATGTGCTGACCGGGTTCGTCGCTTCCTGGTTCAAAAAGGGACCGGAGCCGCCGGAGTCGAAGGGGCTGCAGAAGCTGCGCTCTTTTTTTCAGGATCATATGGTTGTCATTACGGTGTTTACCTTCGTGCTGTTCCTCTTCTCCGGGTTGTTCATCTCGCCCGGCGGGATCGAAGAGATGTTCTCGGGACGGCATATTCTCGTTGTGTCCTTGATACAGGCAACCTGGTTCGCCGGGGGCTGCTACGTGATTCTGGCAGGGGTGCGCATGCTGTTGTCCGAAATCGTGCCCGCCTTCAAAGGGATTGCCGACCGGGTCGTACCGGGCGCGATTCCTGCGCTGGATTGCCCGGTGCTGTTCAAATTTTCGCCGTTTGCCGCGATGATCGGATTCCTGCTCAGTTTCACCGGTGGCCTGGCGGCGATGGTCGTGCTGCTGCAGGTGCAGTATACCGTCATTATTCCGGGAGTCATCCCGCATTTCTTCGCTGGCGGCGCGGCGGGCGTTATCGCTTATCAAATCGGCGGCCGCAAAGGGTTGATCGTGTCCTCCTTGATCCACGGATTCGTTATTACGATTCTGCCGGCATTCCTCATTCCGCTGCTGACGAACCTCGGATATTTGCGCGCGACTTTTGCCGACAGCGATTTCTCGGTCATCGGGGTGCTGGTGCATCAGCTGTTCAGCTGGTTCCAATAACACCGGTACTCGCCTCGGAAAATATATGTTATGCCTCTAAAACAACAGCAGTACGAGAGCCTGATCTCATCCTCATCAGAGGGGGATCGGGCTTTTTCGTGTGTCTGTTTTATTGCCGCGAGAAGTGGCAGAGACTTGGACTCACAGGTTTGTAAGCGCAACCAATATAATTAAGCCATAAACATTGAAGGGGGATTTTACAGATGGGAAAGAAAAAATGGATCAGCACAATCTCCGCTTTGACGATGGCCGCGTTGCTGTTCACGGGCTGCGGATCTTCAGGCGGTAACACGGCTGCACCAGCAGCTAACGGAGGCGGAGATGCCGCTCCGGCGAAGCCGCAAGGCAAGCTGACGGTATACATCGGATTCCAGGAAGACCACGCGGTCGCCGCAATCAAGAAGTTCACCGAGGACACCGGCATTGAAGCCAACATGATCCGGATGTCGGCGGGCGAGATTCTCGCCAAGGTCCGGGCGGAGAAGGATAACCCGCAGGCGGACGTCTGGTATGGCGGACCGGCCGACACCTTCGTGCAAGCGACTTCGGAAGGACTGCTCCAGCCGTACAAGTCGCCGGTTGCCGAGAAGATCGATGCGAAGTATAAAGATGCGGACGGCAATTGGACAGGCGTCTATGTCGGCGCGGTCGGCTTTGCTTCCAATAAAGAATTTTTGGCCAAAAAAGGCGTAGAAGCCCCGAAGACATGGGAAGATCTGCTCAACCCGGCGTTTAAAGGCGAAATCGTCATGGCGGACCCGGCTTCCTCCGGAACCGCGTACACCGCGATGTACACGGTGCTGAAGGTAATGGGCAGCGAAGAGAAGGGCTTCGAATACCTCAAGAAGCTGCATCCGCAAGTTCAGCAGTATACGACGAGCGGCGCCGCACCGGGCCGGATGGTCGGTATGGGCGAAGCCGGCGTAGGCATCCTGTTCGCGCATGACATTATCAAGTACCAGGAAGAAGGCTTTAGCAGCCTTGAAATGACGATCCCAGAGGACGGAACCGGCTATGAGACGGGTTCGATCGGCATTATCAAGAACACGAAGAACGAAGAGCTGGCGCAAAAATTCGTAGACTGGGCCCTGTCCCCGGCCGCTCAAGAGCTGGGTAAAACCGTAGGCAGCTTCCAGAATCTGACGAACCCGGATGCCGTTGGACCAGAGCAAGCCGTTAATCTGTCCGAAATTAATACGATCGATTACGACGTCGTTGAAGCCGGTAAAGAGCGTCAGCGCCTGATCGACAAATGGAGTGCCGAAGTTAAGAAATAATAACAGTTTGAACTCAGAGAGGAGAGAGCTTGAATGAGCGCCATGTTCAAGAGATTCAAGCGCGAGCCGCTCCTGCCGATTCTCATCGTGTTGGTCATGCTCTGCTTACTCGTTTTTATCGTCTATCCGCTATTCCAAATCGCAAAGTCCAGCTTCGTCGGGTCCACCGGCGAAGTTGGCTTACAAGGATATCAGCGGGTGCTGTCCGGGGGCGGATTATTCCACGCCCTGATCAACTCCCTCGTGCTGGCCGTCCTGACGGCGACGTTGTCCACCGTGATTGCCTATGTTTTTGCATATACGTTTGCTTATGTAAAGGTACCGTTCAAAAAGCTCTTTAACGGCATTGCCATTCTGCCGGTCATTTCACCGCCGTTTGTCATTGCCTTGTCCGCCATGCTGCTTCTCGGGAAGCAGGGGCTGATTACGAAAAACTTGCTGGGACTTGAAAATGCGAATATTTACGGGCTGCATGGCCTGGTTCTTGTACAGACGCTTTCTTTTTTCCCAATTGCCTTCCTGACATTGTCCGGACTATTGCGTTCGATTAGCCCCTCACTGGAGGAGGCCAGTCAGAACATGGGGGCCAGCCGGCTGAAGACGTTCATCAGCGTCACGCTGCCGCTGTCCGTCCCGGGAATCGCCAACGCGTTCCTGCTCGTGTTCGTTCAGTCGCTTGCGGACTTCGGAAACCCGATGACGATCGGCGGGAACTACTCCACCGTAGCCAGAGAGATCTACTTGCAGGCTGTCGGAAGCTACAACTTGCAAGCCGGGGCCGCCTTGGCGATGGTGCTGCTGACGGTGACGATCATCGTCTATATTCTGCAAAATTTCTGGGTCGGCAAAAAAAGCTACGTTACCGTCACAGGCAAGCCTACCGGACAACGGAGAATGATCGAGTCCGGGGCGATAAAACATGGACTATTCACATTTTGTATGATCATGTCGTTCGCCGTTATTGCCTTCTATGCCCTTGTACCGATCGGTTCGTTCATCAAGCTGTGGGGCATCAACAACAGCCTGACGCTGGATCATTACAAATATGTATTCTCTATAGGACAGAAGGCGATCAAGGATACGCTGACGCTCGCCATTGTCGCCACGCCGATTGCAGGATTGCTGGGCATGATTATCGCATTCCTGATTGTCCGCAAACGTTTCTTCGGTAAAAAAGCTTTGGAAATCATAAGCATGCTCTCCATCGCCGTACCGGGTACGGTCATCGGGATCGGGTACATTCTTGCGTTCAACAAAGCGCCGTTAGCGCTGACCGGAACCGGCATCATTATCGTTGCCGCATTCGTAGTTCGCTCCATGCCGGTGGGCATCCGCTCCGGGGTCGCGGCCCTGCAGCAGATCGATCCGAGCATCGAGGAAGCCGCGACGAATCTCGGCGCCAGCGGAAGCAAAGTGTTCACCAGTGTTGTGCTGCCGCTGATCAAGTCCGCATTTTTCAGCGGTCTCGTGAACAGCTTCGTTAAAAGCATGACCGCGATGAGCGCCGTTATTTTCCTCATCTCGGCCAAGTACAATCTGATTACCGCGTCGATTCTGGCGCAGGTCGAAGCCGGCCGGATCGGTGTCGCAAGCGCCTACTGTACGATTCTGATCCTGATCATGATCGTGGCGCTCATTCTGTTAAACTTGCTCGTGAGATGGATGGGCGGCAAAGAGCGGTCCGCATAAGCGGCCGCGTCCATCCTTAAGGAGGTATGTGGAAATGGCTAAATCCGTCACATTGAAAAATATATCGAAAGCCTTCACGAACGATAGAGGCGAGAAGTCCTACGCTGTCTCCGGGGTGAACTTGGACATCGGAGAAGGCGAGTTCGTCACCCTCCTCGGTCCGTCCGGCTGTGGCAAAACGACGACGCTCCGCATGATCGCCGGATTCGAGGACATCACCGAGGGGCACATCTACTTCGGAAACGAGGCGGTGGACCAAATTCCGCCGAACCGCCGGGACTGCACGATGGTGTTCCAATCGTATGCGTTGTTTCCGCATCTGAACGTATTCGACAACATCGCATATGGGCTTAAAATCAAGAAAATGGCCAAATCCGAAATGATCTCGAAAATTGAATCCGTCTTGGATATAATGAATTTACAGGATTACCGGGATCGGATGCCGAACCAGCTGTCGGGCGGTCAGCAGCAGCGGGTGGCGCTGGCCAGAGCGCTCGTCATGGAGCCGGGCGTGCTGCTGTTCGATGAGCCGCTGTCCAACCTCGACGCGAAGCTGCGCCTTGTGATGCGGGATGAAATCCGCCGCATTCAGCAGCAGATCGGCATCACCGCCGTGTATGTAACGCATGACCAGAGCGAAGCGATGAGCATGAGCGACAAGGTCATCGTCATGAATAAAGGAAAGATCGAGCAGGTCGGCACGCCGATGGAAATTTATCAGCGTCCGAAGACCAAGTTCGTGGCCGATTTCATCGGAACCGCCAACTTCCTGGAAGGCACTGTCAAGGGAACGGAAGACGGCCGGCTGCTCGTGGAGACAGCATCGGGTGTGCTGCGGATTCGCCGCGATGGGCACAAAGCGGGGGATCGCGTGACCGTGGTGATCCGTCCGGAAGCCGTCACCCTGGCTAAAGGCACAAGCCACCAGGGCATCGTGCAGAAAAGCGTGTTCATGGGCCAGACCCAGGAATACGAGGTTTTGTTCGAAGGCCAGCTGTTTCAGATTACCGAGCATAACCCGATTCAGGAGAAGGTGTACCCGGTCGGCTCTTCCGTATCGCTACAGTTTGCGGAGGACGCCCTTCATGTAATTTAACTTCTGTACACAACCGAAGAAATGACATCACGCCAAGAAAGAAGGGATTGCATGAGAAAAATAGCGCTGTCCGCGTTGCTGCTCTCCCTGCTGATGTCATTTCTTCTTTCTGCCTGCGGTAAGGAGAGCAAAGGCACGCTGACCGTGTATGCCGGATTGTATGAGGACCATGCGATCAAGGCGATGGAGACTTTTCAGAAGCAGACCGGTATCAAAGTAAATTATGTGCGCATGTCGAACGGAGAGATTCTGTCGAGAATTCGGGCGGAGCGGAATTCCCCCAAAGCGAGCATCTGGTTCGGCGGGCCGGCCGATACGTTCATCCAGGCCAAGTCCGAAGGTCTGCTGGAGCCGTACGTATCCAAGAATGTAGGGGCCATCCCGCCGGAATATCGCGACCCGGAAGGGTATTGGACCGGCATATATGTCGGAGCGATCGCCTTCGTCTCCAACAAAACCTGGCTGCAGGAGGTCGGTCTGCAGGCTCCTCAATCGTGGTACGATCTGCTGAAGCCGGAATACCGGGGCATGATCTCAATGGCGGATCCACGCTCCTCGGGAACAGCCTATACCATGCTAGCGACGCTCGTGCAGCTGTTCGGCGAGGACGAAGCGTTTGACTTCTTGCGTCAGCTGCATCAGCAGAATGTCATTTACACTACCTCCGGCAGTGTCCCTGGACGCACCGTTGGAATGGGAGAGGTCGGGACGGCAGTCATGTTCTCCCATGACGCGCTGAAGTTCTACAAAGAGGGCTTCCAAAACCTCATCATCGGCTTCCCGACGGAAGGCACGGGCTACGAGACCGGCGCCGTCGGCATCATCAAGGGCGGCCCGCAACAGGAGGAAGCCCAACGATTTGTCGACTGGGCGCTGACCAAGCAAGCCCAGGAGCTCGGCAAGCAGGTAGGCAACTACCAGCAGCTTACCAATCGCGACGCCGTCGCGCCCGAGGAAGCCATTCCGCTGGAGAAGCTCAACGTCATCCCCTACGACCTCGACTGGGCCGGCCAAAACCGCGAGCGTCTGATTAACAATTGGACGACCGAGGTGCTGGGGGCGGGGTAATTGGTAATCGTTTTGCTTAACGTGTTTCAAGCTCAATCTTCCAGACAAGAAAATAAGCTCAAAATAAACGTCCCAGCCAAAGATCAGAGCTATCTAAGGCTGGGGCGTTTTTGTAAACCTGGTTTGGAATGAATTGTAGGATAATAAGAGAATGATCGTGAGCCTGCCTGCCATAGTGTGCTAGGCTCTTTTTGCGGTTTCCTCAAATTTACGTATGGTGTATATTGGGTATAAATGGTAGTGTCAGCAAAGTTGATGGCTTAAACGTGTTGCATTTAGTCCCACACACGACCCGGCCTAAGATAAGAGCTATATAAGGCTGGGGCGTTTCGCGAATACAACAACTTAAGCTGAAATAATTGCAATGCTATAAAAACAAAAAGGATGGATAATCTTCATGATTACGGATCATCTCAAATATTTAGAATTAGCATTTGAAGAAGCAACGTTAGCAGAGAGTGAAGGGACATATCCAATTGGGGCAGTGATTGTTGATAATGAAGGCAAAGTAGTTAGTAGAGGGAGAAATAGAGTATTCACCCAGGAGGATTGCACCGCACATGCAGAGGTGGATGCAATCAGGAAGGCTGGACACATCTTGTTAGATACACCTAATAAACGATTTAAGAAAAACGATTTGACTCTATATACAACTTGCGAGCCGTGCCCAATGTGTACGTGTACCATTTTGCTATCAGGAATTAAACAAGTCGTTTGGGCAGCTGATGATGATGAATATGGAGCAATAAGACGAATGAAAGAAGGCCCTCATTTCATAAATCAATTTAATACAATCAATTACATAGCATCACCAAGTCTGGATTTAGAGAATAAACAAAGGAAAATGCTGAAAGAATGGAATATTAGACGTGGAATTATAAATACAGAATGGGAAGCGAAATAAATAAGGGAGGCCGTATGAAGACAACTATATATATGGTTAGGCATGGAGAATCACCATATACTGATGGAGATGAAAGAACAAGAGCGCTTACCCCAAAAGGAAAGGTCGATATAGAAAAGGTAACGAAGATACTAATAGATGAAGGAATAGACATGATTATATCAAGCCCTTATACACGGGCAATTCTTAGTGTTGAGGGATTGGCCAAGCACTTAAACATAGATGTTCAAATATTTGAAGATCTTAGAGAGCGTCATTTTGCGGCAGATCCTATTGAAAATGCAGAGTTAATGTCTAGTATTAAAGAGAGTTTTAATGACCCTGATTATGCCTTAATGGGTGGAGAGTCTAATGCTGAATGTCAGAAAAGAGCAATCGCAGTTCTAGAACCCATACTAAAAGAGCATAAAGGGAAGAAGATAGCAGTCGGGACCCACGGTGTTGTAATGACTTTGATGATGAATCATTTTGATCCAGCTTATGGCTTGGATTTTTTGCATCAATTAAAGAAACCGGATATTTATAGAATGCTTTTTGAAGACTTAGAATTAAAAGAAGTCACAAGATTGTGGAATGATGATCTTTCATGACAAAGGAGAATTGAAAATGAGAAAACTCGTTTTATTTCTGCACTCATCGCTTGACGGTTTTGTAGAAGGGCCGAATGGTGAAATGGACATTGGCTGGGTTTCCTACGATGCTGACTTGGAAAAACACGCCAAGGAAATTCTGAGTACTGCGGACACTGTCCTTTGGGGACGCGGGACTTATCAGATGATGTACAGTTACTGGCCTTCCGTGCCTTCGAATCCAGCAGCTTCGGAGCATGAACGGAATCATGCCGAGTGGATCGAAAAGACAGACAAAGTCATTTTTTCCACGACGCTGGAGAAAGTAGAATGGAACAATTCCAGACTGGTGAAAGAAGATGTTGAGGCAGAGATCAAGAACCTCAAACAGCAGCCAGGCAAGGATATGGTTATTCTCGGCAGTCCAAGGTTCGCACATTACCTTATGCAGCTTGATTTAATAGATGAGTATAAAATTACGGTTTCTCCCGTCCTGATCGGAAGCGGCTTGCCGTTGTTCCAAGGTCTCAAGGAGAAGGTCAATCTTAAACTTATCGAAAACAAAACCTTTGATTCTGGTGCCATAGGACTCGTTTACAAGACGATAAGATGACCGTGACATCGCCCTCGGTTGTCAGATGTATAATTAAGGAAGCAGATTAAACAACAACACGACCCAGTCTAAGATATTAGCTATCTAAGGCTGGGTCGCGTCGTGAACACGGAATGTTATCAGACATATTTGCAGTAAGTAGTTTGAGGTGAGTAATGAAAGTATTCAAAAAAAAACCAATACCAATTATAGTAGGACATAGTAAATTTATTTGTGTTATAGATGAGAAACCCTATGAGGTTTTATTTAGAGCTTACTCAGTGAAATATAATACTTCTTTTATATTGAGTACTGTTTAAATAAGGGTTGGATACATAATAAACCGAAGCAAGTTATGAGAATAAAGGATAGTAGTATAATCATTCGAGAATTATCGTTAAGAGATTATGATTACACACATTAGGCCATTCAGACCAAGGTCGCTAATTCAAGGAGGAGAACAGTATCAAGATCCGCATTATTGGAGCTTGTGGTAGCGGTAAATCCTATATAGCTAAAGAAATATCAAAGAGGTATGGAGTAAATTACTATGAACTTGACAATTTGGTATGGGATAGAAGTGAAGAAAATCTTAGATTCCCGATTGAAATAAGAGATTCCAATTTAATGAAGATCTTGAATACAGAAGCATGGATAATCGAAGGGGTACATTATAAATGGGGACAGGAGAGTTTTGAGAAGGCAGATCTGGTTTTTATAATACAACCTAATAGATTTTTAAGGGATTATAGAGTGGTTAAAAGATTTATTAAATCAAGACTTGGTATAGAGCCATGGAATTATAAACAAACGTTAAAGAATTTATACGAAATGCTATTTATATGGAATAAGGACTTTGATAAGAAAAATTTAAAAGATATTTTAGAATTAACCGAGATTTACTCAGAGAAGAGAATTGCAGTAAAGAATAACAAAGAAGTATTGAAGTATATACAAGGGTATTTGGAGAAAGCAACCTGCGATACACATTTAAAAACACGTTTAAAAAACAAAAAGGGAGCGAAAGAATGAACCCACCTAAACATATACTCTCTGCTGCAGCCATTGTGCTGAATGACAAGAATGAAATGTTACTTATAAAAGGCCCCAGAAGAGGCTGGGAGATGCCGGGTGGTCAAGTAGAAGAAGGTGAATCCTTAAGTCAAGCAGCCATTAGAGAAACAAAAGAAGAATCAGGAATAGATATCGAAATTATAAAATTCTGTGGGATATTTCAGAACATAGGAAATTCAATTTGCAATACATTATTTTTAGCAAAGCCAATTGGTGGAGAATTAACTAAATCACCTGAAAGTTTGGATGTAGGTTTTTTCCCGATCGAAGAAGCACTCAAAAAAGTAGAATGGAAAGATTTTAGACAAAGAATAGAGTACTGCCTAAAGCCTGAATTGCAACCTTTTTGTGTTGAGTTTACGGATAAGAAGAATATTTGAGAGCATCATCCGAGCCGATTGATGCGTTTGAAGGTTTAGCTGCTTAAGCCTCTCGACGTCGGGAACAACACAGAGATGTTAGGCGAAAGGCGGAACAAGTGTTAATTGGGGGGGACCTATGCGATGATAATAGCCAGTTGGAATTGCAACATGGCTTTTCGCAAAAAGATATCATATATTTCTCAATACAAACCGGATGTCTTAATTATTCAGGAATGTGAAAATCCAGAGCGCTTACAGCTAGATGGATTTCCATGTCCGGAAGAGAACGTTCTTTGGTTTGGTAATAATGAATCTAAAGGCATTGGCATTTTTTCATTTACAAATTACAAGTTTAAGCTGCATGAGAAATATAATGAAGCCTTTAAATATGTCATACCCATATCCGTTAGCGGACCTGACAATTTTATATTATTTGCAATTTGGGCGATGGATGATAAAGTCAATCGTCAAAACCAATATATCGGCCAGGTATGGCATGCTATAAATTATTATAAAAATGAAATCGGAAGAGATACGGTTTTGGTCGGTGATTTCAACAGCAATGCAATTTGGGATCATCCAAAGAATAACGTTAACTATTCAGATGTAGTGAATTTTTTAAAAGAAAAGCAGATAACAAGCGCTTATCATCATTATTTTAACGAGAATCACGGTCAAGAAAGTCAACCAACTCTTTACATGTATCGGAAACAAGATAGACCATATCATATTGATTACTGTTTTCTTTCAGAAGAATTAATTGCTCTAATCACAAAAGTAACTGTTGGGGAGTACGCTAGTTGGATAAGTGCCAGTGATCACATGCCACTCATAGTTGAATTGAATATGCAATTGAAGAATTGAGGAAAGTTCATGACCATACTTCAGAAAAAGAATCTATTGGAGTACAGGACAAAGATACATACTTGGCTTAGATGGATTAAGTCGTTCTGGAAAAACAACTCTGACGAACAAGCTGAAAGATATTTTACGCGCAAGGATTAACGAGGTGTTAGTTTTTCATTTAGATGATTATATTGTTGAGCCGTGGTAAACGTTATAACACCGGACATGATGAATGGTTTGAATACTACTTTTTGCAATGGGACATTGAATCTTTACACCATAATCTATTTAAAAAATTACGGGATAATAAGACCATTTCACTTGCCGTTTATGATGCTAGTTCTGATCAGCATGTAATACAAAATACAGTTATTCCTGATACTTGTATAATTATTGTTGAAGGAGTTTTTCTACAGAGGAAGGAATGGAGGGACTACCTGGATTTTACATTATACTTGGATTGTCCCAGGGAGACTCGATTTTCGCGGGAAAGTGTGAAAGCTCAGAAAGTGATAGACAAGTTTAAAAATCGATATTGGAAAGCAGAAGACTTTTATCTTAATGCCGAAAAACCGAAATGTACAGCTGATTGTGTCATTATTGGATAACTTCTTAATACAATCTGTTAAGCAACTCAAAGAAGGTGCAATCAGCTATGAGTAAAGATTTTGTTTAGGAGCAAAAACTATGGAGCGAATTTACAAGCATATTGAAGAATACACAGATAATGAAATAGAAGGAATTTTAACTCGTCAGGAAGTAGATGAACATGATAACTCAAACGTGAGAGCAATGCTGTGTTTGGATTAGAACATATAGCAAGAACCTTACACTTAACCTCGCCGCAGCCGATCCTTCGGATCTTAAGCCGGTGAGGGTTCGTGAATGCCTGAACGTTATAAGAAATCAGCGTAAAGCATTTCCAAGGAGACATTTTGACATGAAGAAATACTTCATTGCGATTGTATTAGTACTGGTTACTTTTTTAGTTCTGTTATTTAATTCATCAAAACAACAATATTACGGTAACAATGAGGAACTAATTGAGAAAGTTATTCACACGATAGATGGATATGAACATCGATCCATCTCAGTTTTGGAAGTAAAAGATATTAATGAAACTAGAATAGTAGGTATATTGGCTGACAATCTACCTGGATATATTGAGTTCAAGAGAAATAATAAAGGAAATTATGAGTGGATTCATATTGAAGTGACTAATGAGGGGACATTGGGTTTTTATTTACCTGATATGAATAAAGCATCAAACAGAAAAATAATGATTGTTACTAATCAAGATAATCAAATTGCAAAAATATCCGTAGAGATTAATAATCAATTAGTTGAGAAATCTATAAAACCTATTCAATCAAGTGTGACTTGGATTGATCTTCCACAAACTAATAATGATGAATACCGTTTTGACAATTATCAATACTATGATCAAAACGATCAGGTAGTAAATAATTTTTAATGCAAGTATATTTCTATTGCATTTACTATGCGGAGCCCTTCGGCTCTTTGGTCAGCCCTAGGTTTGTGGGGGGAGTGGGATTCAGGCAAAGGAACCTGCTAGCTAATCGGCGAGCCCACCCGGGAGCTTGCGCTGCCTTAAGCCTCTCGGATTCGTGAATACAAGAAAGTTAGTTGATATCAAATCCGATGGAGTAATGGATACCGACGATAAATTCTATACTAATCATCGTAATTTATACGACACCATTATAAAAGCTGAAAATCTGCAAACTGGGTTAAGAACAATCTTGGATTATTTGGTAAATCAGGGTGTGAAAGATAGCGCAACCTTAGTCTGCTGGGATTATTTCAATAGTAAGCAGGGGCAGTACCCGTCAGATTAATCGAAGAAGATTGGAACGTTTTCTAACACCGGACGCTGCGGGGCTATCGCCCCTTGGTTGACAGATGTATAATCATGGAAGAAGCTCAGTCAATAAACGACCCAGCCTAAGATAAGAGCTATCTATGGCTGGGTTATTTCGTGGATACAAGAATGTTAGCTGAAACACACCTAAGTGTCTCGCATTTGTGCGTGGATATTTAAAATTAAAATGATTAAGGATGACGAGAAGTGACATTATCTAAGAGGAGTTTAGAATATCTTGCTAAATGTAAATGGAAAGAATCTGTGAAAGACGAAAAAGAAATATTAAAGGCTTTTGAGGCTCTAAAAATTCAACCTACTTTCAAACTTATTGATTTTCAGAAGAGATTTGGGGGATATGTTGAGCATGCATATTTGGAGCCGATTGCGTTTGGTATTCTCCAAAAGGAACCTTGTCGAGGAGACTTTGTTAATGAGAAGGGTCTCATTATCATTGAACCTGAAGATGATATTATTGTTCGTCATTATGTATGTGCAGACACATTATACCAGGAGACATTTTCGATTGACGAGCAGGGGAGATTCTATCTAGGATATGAGATCCAATGTAATAACTTTGAGACACATATTGAAGAAGCAGCTATATTGAAAGTGCTAAATCAAGAAAAATGGAATACGGTTTTTGAATATGAATTAGATGTAAGGACTAGAGATACTTATGATATTATCGACGATAATAAATATAGCGAGTTATGTAAGCACTTCGGATTAAAGAAAATTGAGGACTTTCCAGACGATATAATTAGTTTCGATCAAAACGATAATTACTTGGTTTGGAGACGCTCAAACTCTGTAAAAGTTTTAAGTAAACAAGGTAATAGCATAATTGATCTCGAGGCTATGAATAAAATTTTTTGTATAAACTAGCGCATCTAAAGGGAGCGCAATATCATCAATCAGGAGATCTAAAAATGAAAATAATAAAGCTGAGATTCATTATTCTTTTTGTAGTTCTGTTATTAGTAAGCTGTACAACAAAACAAGAACAGTACATAGATGACACCTTTAAAGCGGGTCAAGTATGGTCTTATCACACACGCCCAGGTGAAGAGGAATCGAATGTTACAATTCTGAAAATTGAAGAAGACGATCGTACATATAGCAATTAATGGTTTAAATATGAAGTCGCCAGAAGGAACTAAAGATAATATTGGTCATCTGCCATATGGAAAAATAGCTTTAAAAGAAAGTTTAATTGCTATATTAAGTCAAGATAAACAAGTGCCGGATTTTTCTGAAGGTTACTCTACTTGGAAGACAGAGTTTGATAACAATAGGGCTGGAATTTGGTCTATCCCACTATCTGAGGCAATTGGTGCAATGGAAGAAGCATTAAATCAATGAATTAAAATGGTATTAGCGGAAAAGAAGGATTGATCAATTTAATCAACGGACTAAATAAAGGAATACCATTTTACGAGATATACAATGTAAACGGAAATTAATATAAGAAACTAAAGGTAGAACTGACTTTGCAAAACATCGTAATCACGCTTCGAGATATTCACCCTGGTAATACGTGAAAGCTGTGTTTTTAGTATATTAGTTTTGCGCTGTTTCCTATAACGTTCTAGTATTCACGAACCCGAGGACATTACGACCCAACAGAGTTGCCACGAAGCAGCTAGTTTCGCAAGGCTATCCGCTTGAATCTACTATTTCAAAAACATCACCTATGCCTCTGAGCTTGTGAGTTATTGTATAATGTCCATTATTTATGTAAGGAGCCATTCCTGTAATGAAGTAATTTGAGCTTTGAACAAAAAAAGCACCTCTTGTATACTGGGAAACGTTCCGGCAAGAACAAATCCCACATACGAAAGAGGCACTCAACATGAAGTATAAACTTAAGCAGAAACAGATTCAACGCATAACACAAATTACCGATTCAACGCTCGTAGTAGGAGCAGACATCGCGAAGAAGATTCATGTGGCCCGAGCAGTAGATTTCCGCGGTATTGAACTCGGAAAAGACTGTACGTTCCACAATGATGCAAGCGGGCTGACGAAGCTTGCGACTTGGATGAAGGAGCTTAAAGAAGCCCATGCCAAAACGGAGATCGTCTTTGGAATTGAGCCCACCGGGCACTACTGGTTCCCGTTAGCAGCGTACCTGAAGGAGCAAGGCATTAAAATCGTCGTCGTTAACCCGCACCACGTCAACAAAAGCAAAGAGCTAGAAGACAACTCACAGACGAAGAGCGACTACAAGGATGCGAAAGTCATTGCGGATCTCATTCGAAACGGCAAGTACTCTGAACCGAATCTACCGACAAAAGAGTATGCAGATCTCCGGATCCTCATGAATCTCCGAGAAAAGATGTCGGTTAGCCTTACGCAGGTTAAGGGTCGTATCGTCAATTGGTTCGACCGCTTCTTCCCGGAGTACACAGGCGTCTTCAAAGTCTGGGAAGGCAAGGCATCGCTTATGACGCTCAGAGAGTTTCCGCTGCCTGCTGAGATTGTGGCAAAAGGCTCCAGAGGCGTCCTGGAGCGTTGGAAGACAGATGTGAAACGTGGAGTGGGGATAAAGCGAGCGGAGAAACTCGTGGCTGCAGCCTCCACCTCGATCGGTCTTACGGAAGGCGTAGAAGCAGCTCGAATTGAACTGGCCGTCTTGTTGCAGCAATACGACCTGTTTAGTGAACAACTCGAGACAACCATGGCAAAGGTGCTGGAGATCCTCGAAAGTATTCCGGGCACTGCACAGATGTTGTCGGTGCCAGGCATCGGAGTGGTGACGGTAGCAGGGTTTCTGGCTGAAGTTGGGGATATTCACAACTACGACCATGGGCAGCAAATCATTCGTTTGGCCGGTCTGAACTTGAAAGAGAATAGCTCTGGCAAGAGAAAGGGCAGGACTGGAATAAGCAAGCGAGGGCGGTCACGTCTCCGAGCCCTGTTGTTTCGAGCCGTAATGCCGATGGTCGCCAAGAACCCTGCGTTCAAGGCACTGCACCATTACTATACGACGAGAAGCCATAACCCGTTAAAGAAGAAACAATCGATTATCGCGTTATGTGGAAGGCTAGTCCGTATTCTCTTTACGCTGGGAACCAAACAGAAAGAATATGATGCAAATGATGTATTGGGACCGGTTCGTCAGGCTCAGATGCAAGTGGCAGCTTAATCAAAGCATGACCTGTTAACTCTCGTTATCATTTAGCTTAGACAACGGAAGCACTGGAGCAGCCGAAGGACTACATTCCATAAGGGCATCGACCCCGTAAAGGAGCAAGAATCGGCATCCACCCCTTGAGAGGTAGAACGAAGGAATGTGAGGGCATAGACCCAGCGTGACATGGGAGGGTAAACCCCAAGGGTGAATGTGGATATCCAACTGTGCGATCATACCGAACCATCCACAGTTTTGGAATCTGACATCCTAAGCTCTATTCCCGCCTACGCTCTGACTCTAGTCCGTGCACAGGCTACATTCTCCGATATTACCGCTCAAGCTGTCAAAGTTGAAATATTGAGATTTTGTGAGAAAACAGGAGAAAACATTACTTTATAGTGGGAGGGATGAATGACTATGTTTTTAAGATATCTTAAAGGTGCCGGTTTTTCGTTATTCATTGCAACGCTGCTGTTTTTTGTAATGGTAAAGATCAATAACGATTATATAAAAGTACAGTTACTATTTGTTGCATTGTATAACTACGCTTTTTGTTTTCTTGGATTAATTGTTTTTTATATTCTTGATAAAAACAGAGTTTCCTCAAAAATTCTGGTCGGTTTAACAAGCTTTCTACTCCTAGGAATTTTATCATCAATTAGTTTTCCACCAGCCTATCCAATTTTCATAACAGGTTCTTTATCCTTTTACTTGGTACAGCAACTTCAAATTAGAAAGAAATCTTGGATCTTGGCTTTGTCTGGCCCATTACTAGTAGGTATAATTTTATTAGTAATATAAAGAAAATGGCGTGTCATAGAACTTCACATTACATGATGCTCGCGCTTATGCGGACAAACAGCTGCGGCCCGGGAGATAATTCGATAAAGTGATTTCATGGAACTCTAAGCAAGGAGGAGAAAATGTCGAGATTAGTATCTGCATTACTAATATTTTCAACAATAATTACGATCCTTGGTTGTTCAAATCCATCATCTAATCATGAAATAATTAACTCCATTGATCCGCTCGAGACGAAAGAGTCACAAACTAACTCAACTACTGATACTTCAACATCGGAAGCAACTGATTCTTATGTGAATGTAGAAGAAGAATATACAATATATACTAATCCTAGACTGGGATTTTCCTTAAATATTCCTGACTCCTGGCAGGGATCTTATCATATTGTTGATGCATTAAATAATGCTGGCATAGATTTTTTCTTTATAGGGGAAAGCCAAACCAGTAAGAATTTTTTAGACTCACTAGATACAGATTCACCTCAAGGTCTATATCTTTTTTCAATATCAACAGAATCTTCAATATCTGATGAACTAGACTTTTTAGATAGTGTTAGTGAGATTGGAAGTGTTGGTTCAACCCGTTTTGTTGCGTACACGGGAACTGATTGTTCAATATGTATTCTTAATGAGAATGATGATGATGTTGATGAACAAGAGAAATCTCTGTTGAATCAGGATTGGCAAATGGCATCTATGATATTTGAAGAAAGAAGTAAAGTATTCGATACTTTTAGTGAATTGAAGAAATAAAAACGATGATTGTAACTAATGAAAGGATTCAAAACCATGACTAATGAAGAATTTCAAGAATTAAAAGAGAGAGTAAGCTGGGGAGAAGAATTTTTGATTTATCATCATCAGTTGGATTACTGGATCAGCCGAAATCAAAATGGAGTTTATTTTACAAGAAATAAGGATAGTTTTACTCAAAAATTCAGTAACTCAGAAGAACTATTTGAAAAGGCTGTAATAGAAAACCGGTATTTGAAAGACATATATAATGAAATAGATTGGTAAAACTACTAACCCTCTCGGGTTCGCAAATGTTCCGCTTCCTCGGAATATGTCCACGATTCCAAATACCATAATTGTAGATGAAAGAGACTTTGATGTGGAGAAAGAAACATTAATACAAAAAATAATTACTTTTCAAAAAAATGGACCCGAGAAATAAACAACCCAGCCACAAACATCTGGACCATCATTTAAAACAGTTTAGCGTATAGTTAAAACTTACTTTTGTTGCCGACGTAAAAACACCTCCAAGGTTGTCTCCATATCTGATGACATGGTTACATTCTCTTGAAGGTGTTTTTAATTTGTCTTACTTTATGGGGGCAGTCCCCGAGTAAGGAATCCTGGGTCTATGTTGTGCTTAAAAAATAACCATATTATTTAGTGTTATTGTCTTATAATAACAATGTCTTGGGGCGGTCTTCCAGTGCTTTGAATTTGAGCTATTTCCGTGTTAGTGAGATTGCGGCCTACCAAAATAAACGAAGATGTGACGTTGTTAAAATTAAAGTTGCCCAAGTTAGCCACATTTTGACTGCCACGGAACACCCGGAAGGACCCCTGAAAGTTAATTCCCGAAAACAATACAAGTGTTACTTGGTTCCTTTGCACAACATTTCTGAGTCGGAAGCTTGAAAGCACATTGTCAAACCGAAAGGCTCCCAGATCACGAACCGCAACCCCTCCACGTCTGAAGAGGATCCGGCGACCGGTAAAATTGGTGCCAGACCAAAGTGCAAGACGTACATCACTATTTGCCAACTAGTATCACTCCTTTTCAAAGGTTGATATAGTATATTGCAGTTTTTAAGAATGGTACGGGCAAATAGAGCAGGGTGATAGTTTGATTTTAATATAGGAAACGTGTCGTTCGTATATGAACATAGGGGCTAGTTAAGTTGTATAATGTTACAATTAGCAGTTATTAATGAGTACCTTCGTTGTAAAGAGTACGAAGAAAGGAAATGGTGCAATTGATCAAGGGTTTGTTTGAAACACATTTGAATGTGAGTAACTATGAGCTTTCTGCAGCGTTTTATGAGAGATTGTTGAACATAATCCCATTACATGAGGATCGGGATCGAAAGTCGAAGTTTTACTGGGTCGGTAAACCTGGAGAAGCCATGCTTGGTATTAGAGAAAATTATCCTACTAAAGATATAAAGCGACAGCATTTCGCTTTTAGAGTTGACCTAGACGATATCATCAATGCAAGGGATTACTTAAATAAACTTGGAATTGAATCAACCAATTTCTACGGCAATAGTTCCGAGGATTTAATGGTATTCCCATTTATGCCCGCAGTTTCTATCTATTTTGATGATCCGGATGGGCACTCTGTCGAATTTATTGCTATGTTAAATGACAAGCCGAGGCCTGATCTTAAAATCATGTCTTGGAAGGAATGGGATAGATTACATGGGAGATAGTTGATCCACAGATGCAATATGAGGCACAGGTATTTATGATGGTTCGATGCAAGAAGCTTAGACAAGAAACGCCCCAACCTAAGATAGCTATCAAAGGTTGGGGCGTTTCTTGTGAAGAAAACAAATATACAAGTATCGACAGTTCATTCGACATAATATATTTGGAAGGGTTGTAAGAAAGATGAGTAAAGGCAGATGGAAAAAAGGCGTTATGATGACATTTCTCGTTTGCGTCATGATGTTGGTGATGGTGGCTTGCGGCAACGGTGAAAAAGTGAAAGATGCCATCGCCAAAGGAGACGAGGCGTTAACGTCTAAGGATTATACGGCAGCGATTGCTGCTTATAATGAAGCGTTGGAACTGGATTCGGACAACGAGACAGCGCTGCAGCAAAAGTCGGCGGCAGAAGCCAAAATCAAAGAAGCCGAAAATTTGGTTGAGGATGCAAAAACAGCAATTGATGAAGGTAAATACGATAAAGCGATTCAAGCCTTTGAGAGTGCGCTCGAAATTCACCCTGATAATGAGGATGCACCGAAAGGTATCGAGCAGGCCAAAAAAAACAAATCCTTCGAGAACTATATCAGTACGGTCTCACCTACTCTTGCAGAGGTTGGGCAATTTGCGGCTGCATGGGACGAATTGAGGGCAATGTCCGTCAATGGGGAAATTACAGACTTGGACTTTGGAACTATCGTATATGAGGATGCTCTTCCTGAGGCGGTCAATCTTCAAGAATCTTTTGAAGATATCTCTTTTACTATCGATCAAGAATTTCAAGAAACCCACGAAATCATGATTCAGGCTCTATCTTCGCAAGTGCAAGCCTTTTCGGAGATCGTGGCTGCGATCGATAGCGGCGATATGTCTAAAATAACAAGCGCCAATGAACTTCTGTCCGCCGCTCGGGAAAACGAGAGAAAGTATATGCAAAAACTGAAAAATCGGGCTACCGAGCTCGGCATCGAAATGGAATGACTCTTTGGTTGTCAATATATTATCTTGGATAAGCCCAGAATCAAGACGACCCAGCAAAGATAAGAGCCCATGACTGGGTCGTTTCGTCGATATTTTGATGAAGACAGAGGATTGCGAAAATATAGAAGAATATAATAGATACATTGAATCATACATAGAAGACCTTGGGGAATCAAAAAATAGCCAGTAACAAATGAACCTGAATTTCGAAAGCCCATAATGGTGGCCAGTTTGTAGCAGGATTAGTGGGCAACAACTGTAATAAACAGGGAAATACCCAGTTGGATTACGCGACGATTCTGAAAAGAGGGTAGTCTTTCCCCCTCCCCATAAGACAGGGCTAAACGGTTTCCATGTTAATTTGTGGTAAACGTCATTCTAAGGCAGCGACTTTGGCGGCGATACGTTGCCAGGCGCAGCGGTTCGCGAAATCTTTAGCCAGTTTCAGAACGACTTGTCGGCTATGCTGAATCATCGTAGCTGCACAGTGGAAAAACTCTAGACGGAACCGGGCAATCGTATACCCTTGATGGACCGGTTCGCAACAGTCTCGCTTGAATCTCTCGTAGAGATTGTAGGCGAGCAGCTTGATGAGCAGGTCGATTTCATTAGCGGTAAAGTCACCTTTAGCGATTCGATCGATGGAAAAGCCGCGTTTGGCTTCTTTGATATAGTTCTCCATGCAGCAACGCTGGTTGTAAAAGCGCCAAAGGTCGATCGGCTCCCACTCGAGATTGGTGACGATCGCTTCGTAATGCCAGTCCGTATCGAGGAGAAGCCGAGCTTGATCGCCGTCAAACACCTGCGCTTTACGAATCACCACAACGCGGCGCGGTTTCTTCCATGAGGTGGCTTGGTAGATCAGGGTGATCCCCTCGATGACCCAATCCTCATCGACAAACCGCTTCCAGTAGCGGCATCGCCCTACTTCGGCCTGAAGTCGCTGCGTCCATTTCAATTTCCCGACATACCCGATTCGCTTGGCTTCCCATAGGCTGTAGAAGTCTTCGCCGCCAAATCCCTTGTCAAACCGGGCGTACTTTACCGGACGGTCACCAAGCAACTCAAAGATCTGACGGAGGAAGGCGGCTGCATCGGTGGAAGCGTGCGTATTCCCAGCACGCAGTACTGCATTCAGGCACAGGCGCGACTGGCCCTCAAACGCCATCAGCGGATGGTAACTTTTACGTCCGGGTTTGTGGGGATTCGTGCCGACTGCCGCCCCCTCTTGGTGACCGTATACCGTTTCTACCGTGGAGTCTAGGTCCACGATGAGTTCAGAAGGCAGACAGGGTGCAATAATCTGCTGATTCAGCTTTCGCAAATCCAGCGTTAAGGTTGGGCGGGTCTTGCTGAGTCGATCCAGTTCCTTATACAGCAGGGTGTGATGCGGACAGCGCCCGCCGAGAAACCGCCGGATGAGCGCGTCATGTTGCAGCCTGCGGAAATGAAAGAGGCGTTCGCATCCGAGTATCCAGCCGACAATGAGATAGAGCAGGATGCGGAAAACAGGGAACAGGGAATTGCCTTGCTTGGTACAATTTAAATTCTGCAAAGCCTTACCGAGCTTGATTTTTTCGAGATATTCCAGAAAGATTTTGCTTCCTCCAACATTTGAGGCGTTTTGCAAGGTAAATTCGGTCTTGATTTTGCTGACGGGTGTGGTAGACTTCATCTAAAAGGTGCTCCTTTCTTTGTAGGTGATGTTCTGGACAAACACCATTCTACCAAAGAATTGGAGCCCTTTTCTTGTTTTTCAGACGATGTTACTTTCGAAATTCAGGATGAATATAAATAGCCAGAAAGCCCGCCAAGTCCGTATGGAATTTATAGATAACGGCGTAACAATGACAAAAGTTTTTGTGATTTTTGAAGATAAGGATAGATCTTTATTGGTAGTAAGCGGCGATATGGAAAAGGGAAGCACAGAGTTCGGTATTTTTTCGGAAATGGTTTCAACCATTAAGTTATCTCAATAGCAAAGAAAGTTAACACCATTTTTTTAGATGAAATGGAGGGACTACGATCAAAATCCAATTCACGAAAGCAAGAACAAGTGTTATTCTGCTTATTCTCATGGGTGCAATACCTTTTTTATTCGTTGGTTTGAACAATGTCACAGGTAAATCTGGCCTAAGGCATCTTCATATAAAACAAATATCAAGCACCGAGATGTTAAAGGTAGAGTATAAGCAAAAAGGAGACGGCGCATTCATCAACTGGATCGATGTAGAAATAAGCCAAGACGATATTCGGCGTATTGTCAGCTGGATAAATTCCGTACCTGAATCGGAAATGATGAAGGTAAACCGGATCCCGCCAAACAGCAGCATTAGCGCAGGGATTTCCTTTAAATTAAAAATGAACACAGAACTGCTAATTCAATATATTTGGAAACAATATATGTCACAACAACGGACTTTATAAATAGGCAAGCTATTTATTCGATTCATCAAGGAAACTTAAAAGGTTTCTTCGATGCACAGCTTAAAGGATTTTATTTTGGAGAGGACAAGGTTAAGGGATCTTGAACTTGAATTTTTACAAGAGAATTCCTTTTTGTCAAAAGGCGGTTCTCATCCGAGGGCTGTCTTTTTGATATTTGAACGATAAACTCGGTTTCCTTCTCCGACTTTTTTTCGGTATAGTGAATAAGACAGGAATGCTCCGCTGGGAAGGGAGTTGGATTTAGATGTATACGATCCTAATCGTAGAGGACGACATGAAAATTGCGAACAAGCTGCGCTCGTCCATGATGAAATATGACTTTGACGTGTGGATTGTCGAGGATTTTAGCCGGGTACTGGATACGTTCCTGGAAACGAACCCCGATTTGGTGTTGCTGGACGTAAATCTCCCGAAGTTCGACGGGTTCTATTGGTGCCGGCAGATTCGGGCGAAGTCGCTGTGTCCGATCATTTTTATCTCCGCGCGCGACGGTCAGATGGATCAGGTGATGGCTCTGGAAAACGGGGCGGACGATTACATGACGAAGCCGTTTGACATGGAGATTGTGATGGCCAAAATTCGCAGTCAGCTCCGTCGGGCCGTGGGCGCATACGCTACCGGGCGGGAGCAGGAGCGGACGATCGAGTATGCGGGAATCGTGCTGTATCCGGAGCGCTTTATGGCATCCTGTGAAGGGAGTACGGCCGATTTTACGCAAAAAGAAACCGAGCTGCTCACGATGCTGATGGAAAAAGCCGGCCGGGTCGTCAGCCGGGAACGGCTGCTGGATATGATGTGGGAGGATCAGCATTTTATCGACGACAATACGCTGAACGTCTATATTACGAGGGTGCGCCGGAAGCTGAAAGAGTTGGGAGCGGGAGCCCGTATTGAAACGGTCCGGGGTGCCGGGTACCGGATAGTTGCGGAAGAGGAGGCTCCGGTATGAAGCTGTTCTGGAAAGATCAGCTGCCGTTGATCCTGTTTTTTACGGTTCAAATGCTGCTTGTCCCGTTCGTTTACGGGTTGACGGGGGAAGGCCGCCCGTTCAGGATTGTCCTATACGGTATTCTGTTAAGCGGCTCGGTACTGGCGGTCTATCTCGGATATCGATATGTTACGCATCGGGCGATGTATAAATCGCTTTCCGCGGATCATCCTCCGGAGGAATTGTTCAACCCGCCGCTGGGGGAGGCTGCGCTGCCCGAGGCTTTTCACGAGCGGCTCGAACAATTCGAGCGGTTGTATCGCGAACAGCTTCACCGGGATCATAGCCGGACCGAGCAGCATCTGACCTTCATGAACCGTTGGGTTCATCAGATGAAAACACCGATCTCCGTGATCCAGCTGACGCTCTCCGACGTGGAGGACGAGCCGGCCGAAAGCATCCGCGAGGAGCTGGACCGGCTCCGAAAAGGCCTGGACATGGTCCTGTATACCGCCCGATTGGAGCATTTCGAACAGGATTTTGCGGTCGAGCCCGTCGGCCTGCTCGGAGCCGCAAAAGAAGCCGTCGTAGAGAATCGCACGCTGTTCATCCGCAAAGGAATTACGCCGAGGTTTGAGGTGGGTCAAGAGGTGCGCGTCTTTACGGATGCCAAATGGTTCCGATTCATGCTCGGCCAGATTTTGACCAATGCGGTGAATTATTCGGGCGGACCCGGCAAATCGGTGCATCTGACCGCGGAAGATGCCGGGGAGCACATCAAGCTGCATATTCGCGACGAAGGCATCGGGATTGCTCCGGAGGATATCGATCGGGTGTTTCATCCGTATTTTACGGGAGAGCGGGGAAGGCAGTACCAGGAGTCGACAGGCATGGGCCTGTATCTCGTGCGGGAAATCGCCAGGAAATTAGGCCATGACGTGGAGCTGAAGTCTACGCCCGGTGAAGGGACAACGGTCAGCTTAACTCTGCGCAAAGCGCATAACATCAATGAAGGCACATCCTGAGAAGGGTGTGTCTTTTTTAGCGGTGAAAAATAGCGACCAAAAAGGGCCTTATCGGGCCCGAAAATACGAAGGTTAAATAAATAAGGACATTTTTGTCCGTTATTTTTGCTTTTCAAGGGCAACTAGGCGCTTTTTACCGAGTTTGCCAGCAAATAAGGCCCAAAAGCGTCGTTATTTTGAGGGGAAGAAGCGAATTTGCAGAAATAAGGACATAAAAGGGTCTTATTTTCACCAGCATGCAAGCATCATGCGAGCGCCATACGAACAATAATGCGAACGCAACCTTATCCCAAATGTAAGGTTCGGTTCACCTATACCGATGGCAGCCCAAAGGCGATCTGGCGTAAAGTTGAGGTATAATTTGAACAAGGTACAGAAAGGAGCTGCTTGAAGCTTTGGATATTCTTGAAGTGAAAGCACTAAACAAAGTTTACGCGGGCAAAGTGGCAACGCACGCCCTGACCGATATTCATCTGACGATCCGCGAAGGGGAGTTTGTCGGCATTATGGGGCCGTCGGGGAGCGGAAAGACCACCTTGCTGAACATGGTATCGACCATCGATCGACCCAGCTCGGGCGAAGTCCGAATCGGAGGACAGAATCCGTATCTCATGAAAAAAAGAGAGCTGGCTCATTTTCGCCGCAAACAGCTTGGCTTCGTCTTTCAGGATTTCAACCTGCTCGATACGCTCACGGTCGCCGAAAATATCGTCCTGCCGCTCACGCTGGACAGACGCCCGTTAAAAGAAGTGGACGGCCTGCTGAAGCAAACGGCTTCCAAGCTTGGCATCGACGGCATTTTGAACAAACGCGTCTACGAAATTTCTGGAGGCCAACGGCAGCGGACGGCGATTGCCCGGGCAATCATTGGCGCCCCATTGCTGCTTCTGGCGGACGAGCCGACCGGCGCGCTGGATTCCCAATCCTCCAGGGCGGTTATGGAATCGCTGGCCGAGATCAACGAAAAAGACGGAACGACGCTGATGCTGGTCACGCATGACCCGGTCGCGGCGAGCTACTGCAACCGTATCGTTTTTATCAAGGACGGAAAACTGGCGGCGGAAATTCACCGGGGCGAGAACCGCCAGGCTTTTTTCCAAAAAATCATCGATATGCTGTCGTTCTGGGGAGGGAATACGAGTGAACTTTCCTCAATTCGCGTTTAACAACGTCCGCCGGAACGCGCGCGCTTATGTCGCCTATTTGCTGAGCAGTTCGTTTATGGTCATGATTTTTTTTACGTATGCCGTATTTGCGTTCCACCCGAAAATCGCGAGCTCCGAAATGGGCAGCATGACCCGGACCGGGATGACGATCGCGACCGTCATCGTCTATGTGTTCGCCTTCTTTTTCGTGCTGTACTCCATCAGCGTGTTTCTGAAATCGCGCAACCGCGAATTCGGTATTTTGACGATTCTGGGTGCGGAATCCCGGCAAATCAACCTGTTGATCTTCCTGGAAAATCTATTGATAGGCGCCGTGGCCATCGTGACGGGAATCGCGGCTGGCTTGATATTGTCCAAAGTGTTTCTGCTCGTTAGCACCAAAGTGATCGATATGGACGACTTGCCCTTTTACTGGCCCGCAAAAGCGATCCTGTTGACCGCCGGAGCGTTTATTCTGCTGTTTCTGTTTATTTCCATGTTTACATTAATGTTTATCCGGAAACGCCAAGTGCTGGATTTGCTCACAGGAAGCAGCAAGCCGAAAAAAGAGCCGAAAGCGAACGTTTTTACATTCCTGCTCGGCATCGCCCTGCTCGCGACCGGGTATTGGGCTCTCCATGGGAAGAAACTCGATGAGATCGGACTTTTGATCGCGGCCGTTACCGGGATTGCCGGGACGTACTTTTTCTACTCCCAGCTGTCCGTCTGGATCGTCAAAAAGCTGCAGCGCAGCCGCGGCACCGCCTGGAAAGGCACCAATCTGCTGTGGATTTCCGAGATGAGCTATAAATTGAAGGATAATGCTCGCATGCTTTTTCTGGTGACGGTCGTCGTCGCTTTGGCGTGCATGAGCACCGGATTTGTTTTGGCATCCCAGAAGGCGATCAGGGATTCCTATGAGGGAAACCCGTTCAATTTCAGATACACGTCTTACAGCGACGGGGATCAAAAGAAGGCCGAGAAAGACCTTGCCTACATCGAGAAATCTCTCGGCGGGGAAGGCGTGGAATATCGCGTAGCAAAGGTGGATTTAATCGCAGACAACAGCTACGCGGCGGTCGAAGAGAGGACGATGCTGATCTCGCGAACGCAGTTTAATCGCCTGGCGTCGGTTATGAACATCGACCCGGTGGATCAACTCGGCGAAACCGAATCGGTACTGGTACAAACTCCGGAAAGGGAACGTAAATACCCCCCTCAAGGGAATACCATGGATGTTCGAATTGCTGACTCAACGTATGTGTTCCGGTTTGTTTCACGTACGGAAAAAGTCGCTTCTCTATCCTATACGGGGAAGCTGCTGGTCATCCAGGATGAGGAGTTTGAGCGGCTGAAGCGGGAACATCAGGCCTGGGGAGATTACATTCGAAATACCACAGTCTTTATAGCTCCCGCATCTGGCAAGTTTCCAGGCAAAGAGGATCCGGAAACGAAGCTGGGCCTTGAGCTGGCCGAGTGGAACCGAAGCGGAGATCATGGAGGTTTTCTTCAATCCCGGGCGGAAAATTACTATTCCTTTAAACAAACCTTTTCGCTCTTTAGTTTTATCGGTGTATTTATTGCTCTGATTTTCTCGGTTTCCTCGGCGAGCTTTCTCTATTTCAAATTGCACACGGAGCTGGCCGCCGACGCGGTGATGTATCGCTCCCTGTCCAAAATCGGGCTCAGCGGCCGCGAGATGAATGTCTCGGCGACCATTCAGATTGCCGTTTTGTTTTTTATCCCGATCGCGGTGGCGGCGCTTCAGTCGCTGGTCGTGCTGGGACCGGTCATGGAGATGATGAATTCGCTGAGCCCGGTTTATGTCCCTGTATTGACCGCATCGGCGGCATTTCTCGCCGTCCAGACCCTGTATTTTCTGATCGTCAGAGCCCGTTATATCAAAGCGGTCAATAAAACGATGGTGTAGAGGCCGCATGTATGAGAGGAAAATAGTCATGAACCAGCCTGCCGCTACCAACGTACGATATCCTTTTTTGGATCTGTTCCGGGGATTTGCCCTTTTGGGGCTCCCCTTCGTCAATGTATTGTCGCTGTGGCTCATCCGGACGCCGGAAAATACCGCCGAGTTTTGGATCCAGAGGGGCCTGTATTTCTTTGTCGAGGCCAGATTTTATACGATTTTCACCTTTCTATTCGGACTTGGATTCTTTATCTTCCTTTCCCGGTCCGCTGCAAAAAACGAACACGGTAAGCCCCGGATAAGGCTGTACGTCCGCCGGTTGATCCTTCTGCTTGCGATCGGCGTGATTCACCAATTCTTTCAATCGGGGGAAGCTCTGTTCTACTATGCCTCGTTCGGTTTGCTTGTGCTTCCTTTGTACTATGCTCCACGTAGGGTCAATCTGGGCATCGGCTTGATCGGTTTGATTCTCGCGGCGGGGGCGGGGGTAAAGTTCCTGACCATCCCTTTTCTGATCGTACTCGGCCTGGCGGCCGGTCAATACGGATTGATCCAAGCCATTCATAAAGGGTTGTCCTCCTTGCGTAGAATTTGGGTTGCATCTCTGATCGGAACGGTGATCGGGATCGGAGCCATGTGGTGGGCTGCCCCTTCCGAGCCGATGCCGACGTTCCTGTACGCGGTAGAGGATATGGAAACCCAGCCGGTGTTGCAGGCGGCTTTTAATGTGGCGCATCTCGGTGTCGCGACCGGGCCGATCGTGTCCGTTTTTTACTTAACCTCGATTCTGCTGCTGAACAATACCCGTGTGGGAGCACGGTTGCTTCAGCCATTGGAAGCCTACGGGCGGATGGCGCTGAGTAATTATATCGGACAGACTGTTCTTCTGATCGGAATTCAGAAGATTTTCCTGGGGATGGAAACGACGTCCTATGTTGTATCAACGCTGGTGAGCCTTGGGATCGTGGTGGTCCAGATCATTGTGAGTAACCTTTGGATGCGGCGGTTCCGCTTCGGACCGTTGGAATGGTTGTGGAGATGCGGGACGTATTGGGAGATCGTGCCGATGAGGAAGGGATGAGATTAGTATAAAGAAAGAGTAAAGGAGCGGCTTTCTGAAATAATGAAATTGAACTTAAATGCTAATTTGCCCCTACACGAAAAAGGCAAGCTCATCGAACAATGAGGGCTTGCTTTTTTATTCATTTTATTTTTTTCGATAAGTCTATTTTTGCTTCTCTTTCGCTTGCAAAATTATAATTACCGAGTTGCCAGTAAGCTGGTTTCTCGTATTTAGGAAAGATTGATTTCAGGTGGAGAAGAGATTTTAAAGTGAAATATATTGTCTAAACATTTGATAATAACTTCAAATTTAGAATGAAAATTCAGAAGAAAAGCGAAGACTTTAGGCTTTAAAATCGTATAGGAAATATATGAGATCAATTATGGGGTGAAGATAATGATATTACATAGTATATTATCATTGCTTTTAGGCTTGCTGGCTGTGTTTCTTCCAGTTATTATTGTATTTTTTTTCAGAAGGCCATTTAAACTATTTTTATATCTTTCCCCATTGTTTCAATTATTGTTTGCAGTTTTTGCATACTTTGCATTTCCGACTTTTTATAATATGTATGATATTTGGGGATGGATATTATTCTATTCAACGATTACTAGTTCAAGTTTAGTTTTGTTTTTTATTTTGATTACTAGTGCGATTAGGGGAATAAGAAAAATACTTTTTGAGAGTACTAATAATATAACAGCTGAGAGATTTAGACTGCTTTTTTATTTAGTTTATTTTATTACTATACCTCATTTAGTATTTGCTTTAATTTATGCATTTTGGGGGATTGTTTCTGGTGCTGAGAATATAACACTTTTTGAGTCCATTTATTTTAGTTTCTCTCTTATCTATTCTTTACCAGTGAGTAATACAATAGAAGAATACAAAACTAGTATTACAAATGAAAATTCAATTCAATTTTTATATATGATTCATGTAGTTATCTCAAAAGCCTTTGAAATCGTAGTACTAGCTTTTGTTGCTTCAAGATTTATTGATTATATTAAGCCAACTTGTAAAGACTAGTTCGCATAACACCATGTTCACGTTGAGCTTTAGCCCCTTGATTATCAGAAGTATAATTGTGGAGGAAGCTCAGACAACAAAAGCTTAAGATTTAATCTAGAAGTTATGTTAAAACTTTCGAAAATGAGGATCCGAACATGAGTGATTATCAATTTAGAATTAAAAATCTTAGTCAATTGGTTCAAATATGCAAGCGATTATCAACGATAGAGAACGAAATGTCAGCAACGACATTAAGGGCCATTGAAGCTGAAAAAATATTTGAAAAAATCACACTTCATGCTATAAGTTTATTAAAATTGCTACAGAGTGAAAGAGATGGGAATTATGAGACATTTGATGCGAGTGCAATTGCTAATATTGCGAGAACAATTATTGAAACTCATAACGTATTTCAATATATATGCGAGTCCAATATTACTGAGGAAGAATTACGTCTTAGAATTGATTTAATGATTTTACATAAGAGTAAGGATAAACAAAAGATTTTAAGTAAATTTGATTTTACCGAAAGCGATGAGAGTTGGCAAGTTTCCTTATTAAGTCAAAAGTATGCTATACGTAGTATTAAAAAGAATAAGTTTTTTATGATTTTGGATAATAAGGATCAACAAAACTTACTTAAAGGAAACAAAGCATTCTATTTTGACAGAATGAAAAACACAAGATCTCCAATAGAAAAAGTTCTGGAATCTGGCGTTTATAATTATCTATCTAACAGCGTTCATTCATTTCCATTGGGTCTCTACAATTATTCATTAAATTCCGGAAATTCTTTGTTTGGCATCATTACTCTTGTCTTTATAGCGGTTGAAGCAAGCATTATGTATCTTGCCAATGTAACCAATAGTTACTTAAGAGTGAGGAAAAAATTAACTAGTTTGATTAGTGATGATGATAAACAATTTGTAAAAGAGATGATAAGGAGTGAGTATTTTCAAAACTGGTTGGAGAATGAGAAAGTAAAAGGTCTCTCAGGTTTTTTTTCAAGTAAATAACACCTTAGGTAAACTTATAACTTGCATTACTGGTTTGTTGCGTATGGTCCAGAGCGAAGTATGTCGAAGATCTCATTCTCACGCTTGCCCAGAAGCATTCGCTTGCCGTTTATAACCCGCAAACCAATCAGTATATTACGCCGGTTGTCATTAAAAAGCCATGGTGGAAATTTTGGTGAATACTGTGAGGCTCACGCATTGAGAGTTAGTTGGTCATTTTCACGAATGCCATGCCTAGGGGGAGAAACATGAAACAGATGCCAACCATTCATTTAGAAAGACTAACATTACGGCCTTTCAATTTGGATGATGCCAAAGCGGTTCAAGCATTAGTCGGTGATAGGTACATTGCCGAAATGACCTTATATATCCCGCATCCATATGAAGACGGAATGGCAGAACAATGGATCGGAACTCATGCAGAAAACTTTCATGAAGATCGATCGCTCGAGTTGGCCATTGTACATAAAACGGAAAAATATTTGATCGGTGCTATAAGTCTGGGCCTTAACAAGAAGTTTGCCCATGGCGAGCTTGCCTATTGGGTTGGCAAAAAGTACAACAACAAGGGATACTGCACCGAAGCGGCAAAAGGAATGGTAACATACGCCTTTGAAGAACTGAATTTAGACCGGGTTTTTGCGCGTCATTTCGGAAAGAATCCTGCCTCGGGGAAAGTCATGGAGAAAATAGGCATGAAATATGAGGGCCGATTAAGACAGCATGTTCGAAAATGGGGCCAGTATGAAGACCTGGTGTATTATGGTCTGTTAAGGGATGAATTTGTTTTAGACCCTAAGACAGGGTTAAATTTCTATATTGAACATTAAGGGCCAACCATGAAAAAAATAATCCTTGGCGCAACAGCCGCATGTTTTTTATTGAGTTTGCTGATTTTCGGAACGATTTTATATAAAATCGGTTTTTTCAAAGACGATACGTCCAGAGCGTTGATTCCATACACCGATATTCCAAAGGTTTTACATGTGGAGGCGATGCCTCGTCTTCCGGAATGGGAAGTGGAGAGGATCCAGGAATACGACGATCATTTCACGTCACCGACTTGTACGGTTTATTTCACGAACGGCATAGAGCTGTTAATTTCAACGAGTCCGGTTTCTTTTAGCGGTAAGGAACCCGATGAGTCCCCGATCCAGTACCAAGACGGACCTTTTTATTATTCGCTGAAACCGCAGAAGGAACAAGATCATGAAGTCATAGAGAGCTATTTGAAGACGCTTCAAGCGGAAGCGCACCGTTTTTAGATAAACACAAAACAAACCGATCCGATACCGGGTCGGTTATTTGCATTTTCATCCCTCCACGATAAAAAGGTACTGCTCCGGAACCCGACTATGGTCCAGCTGCAGGCGCGGCTGCGGTCCGTTGTTTACCTTCTTTGGCCTACGTATGATTAACTTGACTGCTCGGATAAATAGATCCAGAGATGGGAGGATTGGGAAGAGGCGTGTTTCATCCGCAGCCAAAGGGCGACCGGACAAGTTAAAACCAAGTTTTCAAAATACTTTACAGGGAGATGTAATCAGTGAAAAAGTTAATCGAATTTAAAGGGGTCACGAAAGAATACAAAATAGGCGAAGTGTCGATCAGGGCGCTGGATGGCGTTGATTTTTCCATATCGGAAGGGGAATTCGTCGTAATTCTGGGTGCCAGCGGTGCCGGAAAAAGTACGATACTGAACATCCTGGGCGGTATGGATACGGCCACATCGGGACAAGTGGTTGTCGGCGATAAAGAAATATCAAAGTTCAACGAAAAAAAATTAACGCAATATCGAGGCGAGCAAGTCGGCTTCGTGTTTCAATTCTACAACTTGATTTCGAATTTAAACGCGTTGGAGAATGTTGAGTTTGCGACCGAAGTAAGCAAGAAGCCGCTGGACGCAAAGGATATTTTACATAAAGTCGGATTGACGGACCGTATCCGTAATTTTCCTTCCCAACTCTCCGGGGGAGAACAACAACGGGTCGCCATAGCCAGAGCCGTAGCGAAAAATCCTTTGCTCTTGCTCTGCGACGAGCCAACCGGGGCTTTGGATTATGTGACGGGCAAGTCGGTTTTGAAGCTGCTTCAAGATTTGAACAAGGAAACGAAAAAGTGCGTCGTCCTGGTCACGCATAATTCCGCGATTGCCCCGATGGCCGACAAAATCATTAAGGTCAAAAGCGGAAAGATCGAAAGCATCACGATCAATGAGCAAAAACAAAGCGTCGAAGGGATTGAGTGGTGATATGAAGTTACTATTTTTAAAACTCATTAGAGATATAAAACAATCGATCGGGCAATTTATCGCCTTTGTTCTGGTGATCGCGGTGGGGGCTTTTTTCTATGCGGGGCTGATCACGTTAAGCGATAATCTTAGCGATTACTCGAAGGCTTACTTTCAAGAACACAATCTAAGCGATTTGAATGTATATTACGATCAAATTTCCAAAGAGGAGGTGGCGGGGCTAAGCGGAATTAAAGGGATTAAAAAAATTGAAGGACGTTATTCCTTCGATGCCACGCAAGCTTTTGACGGCAATAAAGCGACATTGAAAATTCATTCGTTTCCCGTAAATCAAGAAATCAATACGCATGCGATGATCGAGGGAAGCATCCCTTCCAAGAAGGGCGAAATCTTGTTGGATTCCCATTATGCGAAAGAGCATCAGTTACGTGTCGGCGATCAAATCAGCGTAAGCACGGATGACAACAATTTCACGTTTACCATTAGCGGCTTGGGCGAAAACGTCGAATACGCCAAAAAGAACGAAATCCAAGACCATATCAACTACGGTGTTGCATATATCTCCGAAGAAACGATACCTGAGATCGCAGGTGGTTTTTACTACAATGAAATCCTGATTGATGCGAATGAAGGCGTCGATATAGACGAATTAGGCCGATCCATTGAGGCAAACTCCAAACAACTCCCCTATGTAAGCCAAGTCACCAAAGAGCGTTCCTTCAGTTATTCAAAATTAAACGAAACGGTGCAAAACAACAAATTGATGAGCAGGGTGATCCCTTTGGTTCTCTTCGCGATCGAGGCCATTATCCTGTTTCTGACCATGTCAAGGATTATCGATTCCCAAAGAAATCAAGTGGGGATCATGAAGGCCCTGGGTGTAAAAAACAGAAATATCATGCTTCACTACATGATATATCCAGTGCTTGTAGGGATAGCCGGTTCGATTCTGGGTTGTGCCCTTGCCGCATTTGTTTTTGTCCCATTCGTAACGACATCGAACGCAAGGTCCTACTCGCTGCCCGATATTACATTCCAGCTTTCGCTCGTTTCCGTCATTCCCCCCATCCTTGTTTCCAGCGCATTTGGAATCCTGTCCTGTTACTTCAGCGGCCGGACCATATTGAAAGAACGTGCGGCGCAGGCGATGCGTCCCAAACCCCCGAAAAAGATGAAGAAGATCTTGTTGGAACGCATGCCTGGAATTTGGAGACATAGCTCCTACAGCCGCAAGCTCATTTTGCGAAATATATTTTTAAACAAACAGAAAGCTTTGGCGAGCTCGGTCGGCGTGATCGTAAGCACCGTTTTATTGATCACCGCATTTGGCACGCAAACCTCCCTGCTCAAAGTAGCGAACCAAATTGAAGATGTGAATACGTATGATTTTAGAGTGGACTATGCGAGGGACGTGTCTTCCGATTCGATTCAAGTGCCCTCCGGCATTAGTGACAGTTACCTTTTATCCACCTATCCCGTGGAATTCATGAAAGAGGGCGACATCGAAAAC
Organism: Paenibacillus salivarius; assembly: GCF_051307165.1. Lineage (NCBI taxonomy): Bacteria > Bacillati > Bacillota > Bacilli > Caryophanales > Paenibacillaceae > Paenibacillus > Paenibacillus salivarius. The sequence continues at coordinate 3,596,437 of NZ_CP195592.1, read as the reverse complement.
GCCACATTAATTGTCACCGAAAAAGAAAACAATCTCATTCATTTCTTTGATGAAAATGACGAACGGGTATCGTTGGAAGACCATGGGGTGCTGGTACCCAAATCGTACGCGGACGAATATCGGATTGTGGAAGGGGATACCATCTCGATCAGGTTCAACATTCCGGGGGAGCCTCAAAAATCCGTCGATATGAAGGTTTTACAAATCACCAATCAGTATTCGAACCCGTCGTTTTATTGTACGCCGGACTATTTGAAAAGCTTTGGCATCGGCTACAATCCAACCTCGCTGATTGTGGAGGCCGAAAGCACCGCAGATCTGACGGGCGTTCGCAGCTTTTTTGAACAAGATGAACATGTGGAAACCATTGCGGACAAGAATGATCTCAAGCAATCCGCCCAGTATATTTTGAAGCAAAATAGCTTCCTCTTCATCATGTTTATCATCTGTGCCGTCATCCTTTCCTTTGGCGCCATATTTACGATCTCCTCCATAAACATTTACGAAAGGAATCGTGAGCTTGCCACGCTTAAGGTATTGGGTTATCAAAAACAAAAAATCAACCGGCTCATCTTTTTTGAAAATATGATGATCACCACTTTTGCGGTCATCATCGCGTTACCGATTAGCGGATATATGTATTCCTTGGTTATCAAGGCACTGTCAAGCACCCACCAGCAAATCCCGGATCAATTAAATTTGTTTGTTTTGCTGATCTCCGTTGCTCTTGCCTTCTTGCTTACCGTACTCTCCAACCTGCTGCTTCGGAGAAAAGTAACCAGAATCAACATGATCGAATCGTTAAAAAGTATAGAGTAGACGAGAATTCGCCTTTAACGTTGAAAATCTCCACCTTTGTCAAACAACCTGGCCCAAGATCACCGATCTGAGGGGCCGGGTTGTTTGCATGTGACGCACGAACAAAATACCAAATAAAACCAAAACATCTAAACTTTTCTCGATACTATGTTAAATTTGTGAAATGGAATATTTAGGAATTGTATCTTAAAATAGGTTTTGTAAGCGTTTACAATCATAGAGCCGAAAGGAAGTGATCGCTGGAGAGACGTGTCTTGTAGGGAGCCGTACAGCATCATCGTGAGACTAATGCTACTATTATTTAAAAGGAGGAAGTAGCAATGAAACGAAAAAGAACCAGGTTATTAACCGCCATTTTTCTTTGTCTTGCACTTGCATTGCCTGCCGTCAGCGCGCAGGCGGCTACCACGATTACCTCCAACCAAACGGGCACGCATGACGGCTACGATTATGAGCTGTGGAAGGATTCCGGCACCACAAGTATGACACTCAACAGCGGCGGGGCGTTCAGCGCCACGTGGAGCAATATCAATAACGCCTTATTCCGGAAAGGGAAAAGATTCAACGAGACCCAAACGCATCAGCAAATCGGGAATATCTCCATTAATTACGGCGCCAACTATCAGCCCAACGGGAATTCCTACCTGTGCGTTTACGGTTGGACAGTGGATCCGCTCGTCGAATATTACATTGTCGATAGCTGGGGCAGCTGGCGTCCGCCCGGCGCAACATCAAAGGGCACCTTTAACGTAGACGGCGGCACATACGACATCTACGAAACCACCAGAGTCAATCAGCCTTCCATTAAAGGTACCGCCACATTCAAGCAATATTGGAGTGTCCGGACGTCGAAGCGCACGAGCGGCACGATATCCGTCAGCGAGCATTTCAAAAAATGGGAAAGCCTAGGAATGACGATGGGCAAAATGTATGAAGTCGCCCTGACCGTCGAGGGTTACCAAAGCAGCGGCACTGCCGATGTGTACAGCAATACGTTAACGATTGGCGGCAGCTCCGGCGGCGGTAATAACGGTGGAGGCACGGCGACGAAAATAGAAGCCGAGAGCATGACCAAAAGCGGTCAGTACACCGGAAATATCAGTTCGCCGTTCAACGGTGTCGCCTTGTACGCCAACAATGATTCGGTGAAATTTACGCAAAACTTCTCGAGCGGAACCCATAATTTTTCGCTCCGCGGCGCGTCGAATATTTCCAACATGGCCAGGGTCGATTTGAAAATCGGCGGTCAGACGAAGGGGACCTTCTACTTCGGCGGAAGCTATCCGGCGGTCTATACGTTAAATAATGTGAGTCATGGGACCGGAAATCAAGAGGTCGAACTCGTGATCACCTCCGATAACGGAACCTGGGATGCTTTCATTGATTATTTGGAGATTAATTAAAACGACGTAGTGGTAATCGAATTCTAATAGAATCCCGGCGGGAGCTTCCTGCCGGGATTTTGCATATCCGGTTTTGGGATCCACCAAGGGATTGGAAAGCCCATGCAGCGGTACTATTGCCCCCCTGATATTAGATGTATAATAATGGAATAAGCTATTGTTTTGTATAGAAGATGAGTGAAGCAGATGATAGGAGAATTGAATCATGGGTATACGCAAAGCGGTGATGGGCGACGAGGTTGCCATTCAAAACCTTTTAAACCAATTGGGGTATGAACATACGGAATTGTTTTTAAAAGATAAGCTTGAAAAGTTCATAAAGCATCCCGACGAAGAACTGCTGGTTTATGAGCAGGAGAACAAGGTTATCGGATTGATGTCTATACATATCATCCCTCAAATCGCGCTTCAGGGGGATTTTGCGAGAATCAGCTATTTCTCGATCGATAGCGGGTTTCGAAGTCAGGGGATTGGCCTTGAAATGGAGGCGTATTGCGAAGCATATGCGGTCAAGCGGGGGTGCGACCGGATCGAAGTGCACTGCCATTCCAGGAGAACGGATGCCCACCGGTTCTATCACCGGCAAGGATACGAGGAATCGCCGAAGTATTTCATAAAAAAATTAAGCGGGGTTACATGTGAATGAGAGATATTCTATCGATTAAAAAGTCGCTGGATGGTCTGGGATACGAGGAGTCGAAATCGTATTTAGGGTTTATTTTGGCGGAAATCCAAAGGTTGAAAGAACAGGCCGAACCGCAAGAATCCGTGGTTGCCAGGCTGGTTGAGCTCTATGACGGCTTGATGGAACTCCAGGATAAAAAGGGATACTGGGATCCCGCGTCGACCAGCACCCATGTCCATATCGTGATCGGCGATTCTTTTGCGGGAAGCATGAAGCAGGCGCTGAAAGGTCTTGGCTGGTCGGATTCGCACAAAGTAATTACGCTTTGGGAAAATTACGCGATCGGTCCGCTAGGGAATTTGGATTCACCGGAAGGAAGAAAGGCAAGGAGCGACTGGTTCCGCGATCATATTACGGAAGCGCTCGAGGTTTACACCGAGTATGAAGAAGAGTATGGTGAGCTTCTGAATAAGCTGGCACAAATTCCCGAACAGGCAAAAGTGATCGTTTGGGCCGATAACAATGGGTGCGAGCAGACGGGGATGCGCCACGTTTTTCACCTGCTCCGCGACAGACGTAATTCATTTGCGGTATGCGATGCTTGCGCGATATGCGAGGAGCTTTTTAACCGGCCAAACGCCAGGATCGATTATTTGCATTCGGGGGAGATTCCGACGGACAAGCTGAAGGAAGCGCTCCTCCGTATGGAAGACAGCGTTTTGCTGAGCCCTGCGGACGTTCTGCGGTTGGCCATGGAATGGCAGGCAATCTCGGAGCAGACTCAAACGCTGCGTATTTGGCGGGAAGATGCGGTGATCGGGGTGCCGTCTGATTATTATGACGACTATCTGTTGGAGAAGCTTGATAAACTGAAGCCTCCCGCAGGTAATGATGGCTTTCTGAAAGCGGCCCGTTTGATCGGAGAGGCGATCGGCTATTGCGATCAATATATCGGGGATTCTTATTTCGAATACCGGTTGAGAGAGCTGATTTATAACGGTACCCTGGAAATTAAGGGGGTTCCTGCAGCGATGAGATATTACAGCATCAGGCGCAAACAGGCCGGAAATAAATCATGAGGCATTGCATATTTTTGATAATATATCCGGCTTTTTGAATCCTTCAGATGAAGTACTTTTAAAGGAGCGTGTTAAGCGATGGAAGCAGGTTTTTGGATCAGATTATGGGCTTCGATACTGGATGGGATCCTTGTGGGCATCCCGTTGGCCGTACTGTCTTATATTATCACGGGAAGTCTTGATGAAAATCTAGTAACCAATATTTTGTCGTTCTTATACACATTGCTTCTGCCTGTTGTATGGGGCGGATACACGCTCGGGAAGCGCATTTGCAGGATTAAAATCAGGAAAGTGAGCGACCATTCACCGCCGGGAATCGGAACTATGTTACTGCGGAACGTTATTGCCGGCTTGATTTATGCGGTTACCTTCGGCATCGGCACCATTGTCAGCGCGTTTATGGTCGGTCTTCGCGAGGATAAAAGAGCAATCCATGATTTTATTGCCGGAACGGAAGTCGTGTATGCGTGAACAATCGAAGAGAAAGGTAGGTTTTTTAATAGTCGTCACCATTTTGACGGGTTTTGTCTGGATTTACTTTAGCGAACATACCAGTGAGCTTGCGGTTGTCCAAGAAGTAGATGCTAAAGACATGACCATTACTAATATGTCCGGCCGCACCAGAACCATCGGCATACCTGAGGAAACAAGCAAATTAATTGAAAAGGATCGGGAGTATTTTATTCAATACGAGAAGAAGATATTTGGTAATTATAAGTTGTTAAATATTACACCAACTCCATAAAAACTTATAAGAGGGGATCCCGATTAATAAAAAATACGCGTTGCTGCTATTAGTAGTTTCTTTTGTATTTATAGCCGGCTTTTTAGGTGTATTTTATTTAACCGAGCAAAACAGGACTTATGACCTCCAAATAGGGAAGAGTACCAGCGATGAATTTCCGAAGCTCAAAGATCGTGGTACCGAATTTAAGAATGACAGTACCCTTATTGCACTGGCCATTTTCCCCGATAAGAAATACAAAAAGAATCTGCTGGGCGCAAATCTCTATGTAACGGAAAAAGGAGAAATTGCCGTACTCCAAGAGGAGAAAATTCGGGTTACCGAAGATTTAGCGGCCTATGAAATGAGATTGAAAAATTTGAAATGGCCTTCAGGTGAGTATACGCTGCATTTTAAAGTCGGAACGGAGCTCGTAAAATCGATTGATTTTGTATTGAGATAGCTGACCAAGGAGTAAATATGTTTCCGAATAAAAAAACAAAGATAATCCTTATCGCCACTTTGATCTTTCTAATTTTACTTATCGTAACGCCTTTTGCTTATGTCCAAGCAAATAAACGTATATATGCACAAAGAGTAACTGATTATTTGCTCCAAGATCAAAGTTATAAAAGGGAAGAAATAAAATCCGTACAAGGCGTCTGGGGAAAGAAATTGCCTTCATTCTATGCGGTCGTCGTTTTTAAGGATGAACCCCAGGTTGAATACGTTTATTTTGCGCATAATGATGTAATTCAGGTTAGTTATAGACTGACTCAGGAAGGCAAAGAAAAAGATATGACCGAAAAAGATTTGAAGCACTATGATCCTGTGGTAGATTGATGAAAAAAGGAATGGTTCATAACGCAAACAAGGAAAAGTGACGCCTTTTGGAGAGCGTATACTTAACTGGCTAAAGACTCAGTTTAAGGATCATAAGAAACCTTAGACTGGGTCTTTTGTTATATTCATCAAAAAATATAAAATTTTAACGATAGAATCTTAGTTTTTGTATATGGAATAAAATGGAACAAATGATAGAATTATATTTGTAACCGCTTACAAAATCTGGGTCATAAGGGAGGGATCGCTAAGTAGCCGGGAATTCTGAATTTATTTTAGAGGAGGCAGGAAGATGTTCAAGTCAACGCTTTTCAAAGCGGTAACGGCGGTAGCCCTATTCAGTACGTTATTTACCGGATCGTTATTGACGACTGGCAATTCTGCACTCGCCGCCGATTGTTCGAGCGGGTATGTAGCCTTAACCTTCGATGATGGTCCGAATCCGGGGAACACCACGACGCTGCTAAACGCGCTGAAGCAAAACGGTTTGCGGGCAACTTTCTTCAACCTTGGACAGAATGCACAGAATTATCCCTCTTTGGTTCGGGACCAGGTGTCCGCGGGCATGTGGGTCGGCAATCACAGCTGGTCGCATCCCCACATGACCCAACTGAGCTCCGCGCAAATGTCTTCGGAAATCACGCGTACGCAGCAGGCGATACAGTCGGCTACGGGATCCGCTCCCAAGCTGTTCCGTCCGCCGTATGGCGAAACCAATGCGACGTTGAAATCCGTCGAAGCTCAGAACGGCCTTACCGAAGTGCTGTGGACCGTGGATTCCCAGGACTGGAACGGGGCCTCTACGGCTCAGATCGTAGCCGCTGCGGGCAGAATGCAGAACGGCGACGTGATCCTGATGCACGACCAGTACCAAACCACGGTTCAAGCGATTCCGCAAATCGCCCAGAACCTGAAGAGCCGAGGGCTTTGCACCGGCATGATCTCGACAAGCACCGGCCGGGCCGTTGCGCCTGACGGTAACAATGGCGGCGGAACCGCAACGAAAGTGGAAGCCGAGAATATGACCAAAAGCGGGCAGTACACCGGAAATATCAGCTCCCCGTTCAATGGCGTAGCTCTTTATGCCAACAATGACTCGGTGAAATTCACGCAATATTTTGCAAGCGGTACGCATACTTTTAAGCTTCGCGGCGCATCGAATAACTCCAATATGGCCAGGGTTGATTTAGTGATCGGCGGTCAAACCAAGGGAACCTTCTACTTCGGAGACAGTTACCCGGCGGTATATACGATCAACAATGTCAGCCATGGAACCGGAAATCAAGAGATTCAACTGGTTGTGACGGCCGATAACGGGACGTGGGATGCATATCTTGATTATTTGGAGATTCAATGATTTTTATATTCTATTAAAATTTCAGGAGGGATAATCATGTTTAAGTTCGGTAAGAAAATGTTGACGTTGGCTCTGGCGGCTTCTCTGTTAAGTTTGGGCGGGTTTGCGACAAGCTCAAGCGCGGCGACGGATTATTGGCAAAATTGGACGGATGGCGGCGGAACGGTCAATGCGGTTAACGGCTCCGGCGGCAACTACAGCGTGACCTGGCAAAATACCGGGAATTTCGTTGTCGGCAAAGGCTGGAATACGGGCTCGCCAAACCGGACGATTAACTATAACGCGGGTGTCTGGGCACCTTCCGGCAACGGATATTTGACGCTCTACGGATGGACGAGAAACTCCCTGATTGAATATTATGTTGTCGATAGCTGGGGGACTTACCGTCCTACTGGAACGTATAAAGGTACGGTGACCAGCGATGGAGGCACCTACGACATCTATACGACAATGAGATACAACGCGCCTTCCATTGACGGTACCCAAACATTCGCCCAGTACTGGAGCGTAAGACAGTCCAAGAGACAAACCGGGGTCAATTCCGCCATCACCTTCAGCAACCATGTGAACGCATGGAAAAGAAAAGGGATGAATCTGGGCAGCAGCTGGTCTTATCAGGTGTTGGCGACAGAAGGTTATCAAAGCAGCGGCAGCTCCAACGTGACGGTTTGGTAATCGTCATTTTGTAAGCGGTAACAACGAGGATAAATTTAAACAATGGGACGAGCCTATAACCGTTCCGGCTCGATCTTGCCTATTCGGATACGTTTGGGGGCCGTTTTCGCCAGACGAGCGGCCTTCAGCGTTCCCGTCGGGACGCGCAAAGTTTTTTAGTCTATCATTTTCCTTTCGCATAAGGAGATACCATTTATGAAAAAAAGAATCATGTTGTCATTCTTCATAGTCGCTTTGTTCTTGATCAGCGCATGTTCACAGGGCCAGGCTCAAAAAAAGAATGATTTTGTATTCGTGGAAGGCGGAACCTTGAAAAGCGCCAAATCCAACTTCTCTGGTAAAAGCGTGACCCTATCCGGCTTCTATATCGGGAAATACGAGGTCACTCAAAAAGAATGGGTGGAAATCATGGGCAGTAATCCTTCCGAATTTGTCGGCGAAAATCTGCCGGTGGAAATGGTGAGTTGGTACCAGGTTCTGGAGTACTGTAATCAAAGAAGCATAAAAGAGGGCTTAACCCCGTTTTATAACATAGACAAAGAACGTCAGGATCCGAACAATAAAAATGAAATCGATCAACTCAAATGGACGGTTACGATAAATCAAGGAGCCAACGGCTACCGGTTGCCTACGGAAGCGGAGTGGGAATATGCCGCTAGCGGAGGGCAGTCGAGCAAGGATTACACCTACAGCGGCGGAAACAAGGCCGACGACGTAGCATGGTATTGGAGAAACGCCGGGGACGAATACTTGTCCGGAGACTGGAACTGGCCGATCATCGAAAACAATCATAATAAAACCAAGCCGGTCGGGACCCAAAAGCCCAATGAGCTGGGCATTTACGATATGTCCGGAAACGTGAGGGAATGGTGCTGGGACTGGTACGACGAGAACAGCCTGGATAGTCAAAGCGGCTCCTACCGGGTCGTAAAGGGAGGCGGCTGGATCGGTGACGTCAGCAACACGGAAATTTCGTTTCGCGGCAAATTCGATGCGAACGGCTATGGTCCCGATCAAGGATTCCGCCTCGTCCGCGGTGAATAGTCAAATAAACATGCATTCAAATCGCCGTCCTTTGCAGGAGGGCGGTTTTTGATTTTGCCGATCGGTTTCGCAACTTTACATACGGCGTTTACGTATTAGAAATCATAATATTGGAGGAGTGAAAAATAATGAACGATAAAGGATGCATCAAATGCGGGAGCAGAGACGCCAAAACGAAGGAGGTCGCCATGACCGGCACGGGCCTCTCCAAAATGTTCGATATTCAGCACAATCAATTTATTGTAGTGTACTGCGGAAATTGCGGATACTCGGAGTTTTACAATAAGCAATCGTCGGCGGGATCGAACATTCTCGATTTGTTTTTCGGATAACCGGCAACGAAGGCAGCCACGGTGCCATTGGGCGCAGGGCTGCTTTTTTGTTAAAATTCATTCTAAATCGTTCTTGCTCTATCTTCGCTTGCAAATTCATTTTAAATTGTTCTAAGGGGGAGAACATGTTTACGTTGAAACGTCATATCCGAATCGGTGCGGAAGCCTGGATCGAAGATCCGGAGGATTCCCAGGTCGATGTCGTCGTCACTTTTCCGGATTCTACGAAATGGATTTCGAATTTCTATACGATCAAATGCATCGAATCGATCCGAGAGGATTACAGGGTAAAAGGGCATTGCCTGAACGGAGCGTATTGGTGCGGCAGCAGTCCCGTCATTATCGTAGATCGCGTAAGCCGGGAGCGAATCGAACAGGTCGTCGATGAACTGATGGGAAATCAGACTTTTCAATACTTGTTCGAGTATTTGGGAGCCGTGGATGAAAGGGATTTGACCGTTAATTCATACCCGGAGGGCTTTTTTGAGGAGGACGCCAAGATCGATCCTTCTTATGTTGCGGTATATGCGGCAAGATTAGATCAAATGTTGGATCAGTCCAGTCCCGAGCTTAGAGCGAAGATCTTAAGGTTATTGTCGGAAAGCGTATAGAAAAAGAACGGCTTGATCACAAACGACCGAGCTGGAGGGGATTTTCCATCTAGAAACGGGAGGTGAAACATGTGGCGATTCATTATCGGGAATATGGGGATGAGAGTGCTCCTCTGATGCTATTTTTGCATGGCGGGGGAGTCAGCGGTTGGATGTGGGATAAACAAGTTCGATATTTTTCTCACTATCATTGTATTGTGCCGGACTTGCCTGAACATGGGGCGCATCAGGATGGAACCCCTTTTTCCATTAAAAATAGCGCGGAGCAATTACTCAAATTGATTGAGACCAAAGCGGCGGGGAAAAAGGTCATCGTTATCGGGTTTTCGCTAGGCTCGCAGGTTATAGTTCAAATGCTAAGCATGCAACCCGATGTCATAGATTTTGCAATGATTAATAGCGCGTTAGTGAGGCCCATCCCGTACATGAAAAGGTTCATTAAACCTTCGCTCAGATTTACGTTACCGCTTATTAAGAAAAGATGGTTCTCCAGACTGCAAGCGAAAACGCTATATTTAAGCGAAGAATACTTTGAAACATATTACGAAGAAAGCTGCCAAACCCGACCCGATACGCTTATTCGCGTTTTGGAAGAAAACATGTCATTTGAAATTCCCTACGATTTCAGATTCGCGAAGGGAAAGATCTTGATCACAGTGGGAGAGAAGGAAAAAGCGGTAATGATACATTCCGCAAAAGACATCGTAGCGTCAAACTCCAACTGTACCGGAGTGTTCATTCCCAAGATCGGACATGGAGCGCCTTTAGCTATTCCTGACGATTTCAATTTAATGGTGGAATCGTGGATCCGGGACGGAGAACTGCCGAAATCTTGCAGACTTATGTAAGGAAGGGTGAGGAGATACGTGAATTTCACTACATCGGTTGAAAAAATAATCGATATGCACAATGAAAAGCTGCCGTTTTCAGGGGCGATCTTCGTCCAAAATGAGAATGAGGTTTTTGAACAAGGCTATGGCTACGCCAACCGTTCCGAACGGATCAAGAATACTCCTTCTACAAGATTCGGAATCGCCTCGGGCTGCAAAATTTTCACTTCTGTAGCGATTTGCCAACTGGTTCAAAACGGCTTGCTGTCCTTGGATACTTATTTGAAGGATTGTTTGGATATCCCTTTTCCTCATGTTGATCCGGAAATTACAATCCATCATTTGCTGACTCATAGCTCAGGAATACCCGATTATTTTGACGAAGAGTTTATGCATGATTTCGAGGATCTTTGGAGGGAGCTGCCGACGTATTCCCTTCAATCTCCCAAAGATTTTTTGCCCTTGTTCCAAAATGAAAAGATGAAATTTAAAATTGGCGAGAGATTCTCCTACAATAACGCAGGCTTTATCGTGTTAGGCTTGGTAGTCGAACAGGTTACGGGGATGCGATTCACGGATTATGTGGAGAAACATATCTTCGAGCCTTCGGGAATGACAGATTCGGGATACTTTCGAATGGATCAACTCCCTGAACGAACCGCACTCGGATATATCGATGGGGAGCATGCTTGGAGGAGCAATATTTTCGCTGTTCCGATCATAGGCGGGCCGGATGGAGGCGCATTTACGACCGTTCGCGATTTCGTCCGGTTTTGGGAAGCATTGCTTCATCATGAGTTGTTGTCTGCGGAATATACGGATCTTTTACTGACGCCGCATGTAAAAGTGAACGAGAACACTTCTTACGGATACGGCGTATGGATTCGAATGCAGGATAACAACGTTTTTAAATATTTTGTCATGGGAAGCGATCCGGGCGTAACCATGCAATCTTCGATATATTCAAACGGGAAGGCACAGGCTCATATCCTAGGAAATATCAATCAAGGTGCCGGTATGATAGCGGGTAAAATTGATGAACTATTTCTATGAAATATGAAGGACAGCTCTCTTTTTCTGATACAATAGTCCTAATGGACTCTAGCGAATCATTGATTAACGTTTCGTGTCATCCAGAGAATACATAACAAAGGAGTTAATCCGATTTGAAAAAGCTGCTTTTGACTTGCATGGCCTTCATCGTTTTTTTGACGGCAGGGATTACGACCGTTCTTGCAGGATTCAGCGATGTGGATAGCAATCCCAAGTACGCTTGGGCAAAGTCGTCCATTGACGAGATGAACCGCCGCGGCATATTGACCGGTTTTCCCGACGGTACCTTCCGTCCAGGCGATCCGGTAACCAAAGCCCAGTTTACGGTCATGGTTTATCGCCTATTCCCTCTGCTCCGGAATTCCGAGACCGTGACGATCCCCGGCGTGCCGGCGGACCACTGGGCCAGTCGCGAATTCGCCGAGCTGTACAGCACCATCAGTCCGATTTACGCGGCCGACGTGCAAAATTATTACGATGAAAGTTACACGTACATGCCGGAAAAGAATATGACTCGCTGGGAAGTCTTGATGACGTTGGATGCGCTGTTTGGCGGTATGGAAGGACCCGATATCTCGGATTTGAAAACCAAAGATGCCATGAAGGAACTAGCCCGTGTAAAAGACGTTCCGCAGATCAAATTTACGTCGGATAAGGCATTTGAGCAGTACGACAAAACGCTGTCCCTGATGACTCCGAAGCTTGCTTTGATTCAGGATGGGGACTGGCTGGATTGGGCCGGGGGAGATATGCACTACGTAAAGGCCCAGGCGCTTTACCGTTTTATGAAACTGGGAATCATCACGCCCGACGCCAGCGGCTCCATGTATCCGAATCGAGAAGTGACTCGGGCAGAGATCGTGACTATTTTGAACCGGATGCTGGCGGCGGCAGGCGAGGATTATGCTTATGTGAAGCCGGAGGTATCTTTATCCGGTGCTTACCTGTCTCCCGGCAGTTCGACCGGATTCGGATCGAACCTGTTTTATTCGGAGCCGGAGAGCAACATCGTCCTGGATGAGTCTCCCGAGTGGTCCCTGAACCCGGGACAGCGTTTGACGAAGGTGGCCATTCAGATCGAATCGGAGCAAATCCTGGACGTTTACGTGACCATTAACGGCCAAAGCACCAAGTACACCTTTGAGCAGTTCGTGAACGGCGGGGGGCAAGTCACTTTTGACGTGACGGGCTTGAAGACCTTCCATGTCCGTGGCGAAGCCCGGTACCCGGAGCTGCTGAAAGAGGACGGAAATAATGAAGTAATGATTCATGTAATGGACCCGGAAATGAAAGAAATCATGGAAGAGAGCGGCTGGTAAGCTGCTCTTTTTTTGTTGATATTTCATTAATAAGGAACTTTTGGCTTACAGAATCATGAAATAGAGGTATAATTACGGATAACTTTAAAAGGTGTGATTATTCTTTTTAGAGGCAAAGGGGGATGCGGATAAAGTGGAGGATAATATGCCTAAGAACGAACCCATCTATCAAGGAACGAACGAAGAAGCGAATTATATAAGAAACAAACTTATTGAATATAATGCCATCCATGTCCCGAACGGTATCTATGAAGAAGTCAATCTATGCTTGAAGAATGAGAACGGAGACATCATTGCGGGTCTTAATAGCGCAGTGTGTTGGAATTGGATGGAAGTCGATATTTTATGGGTGGAAGAGAATTGCCGTAAACAAGGGCTTGGTAAAAGGCTCTTGGAGGAAGCGGAGAACATAGCGAAATCAAAAAACTGTACGTTTGTTAAATTGAATACATTTAGCTTTCAGGCTCCTGATTTTTACAAGAAATATGGTTATCGGGAAATGGCGAAGATCGAAAATGCGCCCCTTGGAAGCAATCATTATTACTTGAAAAAGGATCTATAAAGGAGAACGGATTTGCGATGAAACTTGGTTTATATGAAGCACATTTACCGGTGAGCAATTTACGTCAATCCATGGACTTCTATTCAAAACTTGGTCTGGAACTTGCCTGGAAAGATGAAGACACCGCTTTTTTTTGGATCGAAAAAGGAAAGAGCTGGATTGGTCTTTGGCAAGGAGAAGAAGTGAAAACTTCTTATCACCCGTCATTGAGGCATATCGCATTTCGGGTGAGTTACGAAGAACTTAAGGATAGCCTGAATTGGCTTCGATCTAGAGACATAGACCCTGTCCCTTTTGGAAAAAGAGATTCGGTGAGCCCATTTGTTCGGCCTGATCAAGGAAATGCTTCTGTATATTTTAATGATCCGGACGGAAACAGCTTGGAATTCATGTGTTTTATACATGTCCCTGAAGATTTAAAGAAGATAACTCAAAAATTATCAATCGAAGAATGGGAAAACCTCACCAAGAATAGAGATGATTAAGAAGAGATATATAGACTGATCTATGAATATGGCTTGCCGCAGGACTGGAACCAGCATGGCGACAAGGGGCCGGATAGGTATATCGAAGTGCAAATCTGGGATGACGCCCCAATAAGCAAGTATATGCGAAAATAACCATTGTTTGCGGGTGTGGCCATTTTAATCCTCCGGGGATTTTCAAAAGTGCTTAAAAAAAATGCAGCAGCACCAAAGGGAAGAAGTTCTTTAAGCAATTCGAAATGGGAGGGAAACCATGAAGACGGAGTCCGACACGAATGAGCGAGAAGTGAATCAGGGATCGGGGACCATGAAGGCACTGATGTACGAAGCTTATGGAACTGCTGAAGTTCTGCGACTGGGTGAGGCGGAGATTCCCGTGCCTAAGGACCATGAAGTGTTAATCGCAGTTCATGCCGCATCGGTAAATTCCTGGGATTGGGATCTTTTGCGCGGCAAACCGTTTATAAACCGCCTTGGCGGGCTTCGCAGGCCACGATACCGGGTACTGGGTGCTGATGTTGCGGGGCGGGTCGTAGCTGTGGGGGCTGCCGTCAGCCGATTTCATCCGGGGGACGAAGTCTTCGGGGATATTTCCGGCTGCGGCTGGGGCGGATTTGCGGAATTTGTCTGTGCTGCCGAACATGCATTGACTCATAAACCGGAAGGATTGAGCTTTGAGCAAGCTGCAGCTATTCCGCAAGCAGCGGTTCTAGCCTTGCAAGGGTTACGCGATATGGGAAAAATTCAAAAAGGGGATCAGGTACTTATCAACGGGGCGGGCGGCGGCGTAGGTACATTCGGAATCCAATATGCCAAAATGCTTGGTGCCAAAGTGACGTGTGTGGATAAGCCCGAGAAATTGGATCGACTTCGTTCGCTAGGAGCGGATCATGTTTTGGATTTTACGAAAGAAGACTTCACCGCAAGCGGCATTCGATACGACCTGATCGTCGATGTCGTCGGAACCCGATCGATCTTTGCGATTAAGAAGGCACTCAAATCAGGCGGAAAATATGTCATGGTTGGCGGCCCCATGCCGCGAATCCTGCAAGTTCTGCTGGCGGCGCCATGGTTCGCATGGCGTGAAAAGAAAAAATTTGGTGTGCTTGTACATAAACCGAACCATAACGATCAATTGGTCTGGAGTACTCTTGTTGAAGCAGGCCAGATTATTCCGGTCATAGATCGTAACTACCACTTGCGTGATGCGGCTCGTGCGCTTGCTTATTTCGGGGAAGGCCGTGCCATCGGAAAAGTAATCATCAGCATGAAGGAGTGAATGAAATCAGAGCTTTCATTTTTGGAACGGTTCTCGCGGTTTTTCGGCCCTCCTTTTCGGATTTATAGACGATTGGGGGTTCGCATTGAAAGTAACCGGAGGAGCTGGCGTTGTATTATGGATACTCTCGGGAATCCTCTCGGGAGCTTTTATAAGCGGGGATCGGACAAGAGCAAACGAGAACATAGAAACGGATGAAGACCGAACGTTTCGGAACAAGCACTCATCCATACTATTTTTATTCGGTCTTCCGTTTCTGATCATTGCACTGATTATTTACTTAACAACTTAAACAGAAGCCTATATTTAAATATCTTGCAAGGATGAAGGATTGGTATTACTAAATATTTTTTGGTTCCTCGCGAAAACAATCCAAGGTGCTTGAAGAAGGGCCTTTTTTGAATTCGTTGCAAGTGAAAAAAGTTGCATAAAACTGAAACTTCAGGAGGGAAACTCATTGTATATCCATTGTCGTTGCGGAGCATACCTCGTCGATCAAACCGATTCTCTTCCGCATAAAGGGCACATCCTATCGGATCAGGACTTAATTGAGCCTATCTATCGGTGCATAGAATGCGGACTTTTATATTTTCAGCACCATCAAGAGCAGCTTCATGAAAATTCAACGATAGAGTTCGCTCAAGGAGAAAAAAGAAAAAAATTGCTTATTGCGGATTGGAACGATGGAAGAGAGGAGGGGCAAAAAGGTTATCTATTCTGCAATGGTCTCCAACTTCGAAATGGATATATTTCCAATTTCGAGGAGTTTGAAATAAAATATTATAAACAGCTTGATGAACTAATTCGAAATGACGTTTTACGATCTGCGAGGTTAAAGTACAATGATGAAATCATACATCGATTTTGGTGAAAAGAAGGGAGTGGAATCTCCATGGCAATCTATGATATTCATCCGGAACCTGGGACGATTCATGGTTCATTTTCAAGAGAGAATCAAGAGATATTAACCATAAATTCCGGCGATACGATACGTTTTCGCACCTTGGATGCGGGGTGGGGGACCCCTTCAAATCAAGGGGAAAGAATTAAACCCGTACAGCGAAGGGATGGAATCGATACGGGTCATGCGCTTTGCGGTCCGATAAAGATCAATGGAGCCAAGAAGGGGATGGTATTGGCAATAACCATAAATCGAATTGTACCGGGACCCTATGGTTTTACTTCCGCCGGACGATATCCGAATTGGCAAAATAAAAGATTGAATCTTTTGGACTGCGAGGAAATCAATCTCGAGTGGAAATTAAATAACCAAACCATGGTAGGTACCTGTGAGGTGAATGGCCGGAAGTTCTCCGTGACGTTGAGGCCTTTTATGGGGATCCTCGGGATGCCGCCGGATGAACCCGGATATCACGAAACTTGGCCGCCCCGTTATTGCGGAGGCAATATCGATTGCAAGGAACTCGTTAGCGGGAGTACCTTGTTTTTGCCTATTTCCGTTGATGGGGCCATGGTATCCGTCGGCGATGGTCATGCGGCGCAAGGGGACGGCGAAGTGAGCTGTCAGGCGATAGAATGCCCGATGGAGATGGCGGAAATCACATTTTCGGTTATCGATGATATGAGCATCTCTATACCTCGTGCAAAGACGCCAACAGGCTGGATTACCTTTGGATTCCATGAAGATTTAAATGAAGCGACCGTATTGGCACTGGACGGAATGTTAAACCTGATGGGTGAACTTTTTGGATTAAGCCGGGTGGAAACGATTGCGCTCGGAAGCGCGGTGATTGATTTGCGGATAACCCAAATTGTGAATGGCGTCAAAGGGGTGCATGCTTTTTTGCCGGATGGAGCACTGAGATAAGAACATGAAAAAGAGGATTTGGTTATGCCATATCAAGGAGACGTGACAAAAAAAGAGATTAATTCGTTGCTTAACTATCTTGAATATTTTCAGAATTCCGGCAGTGTTTTCTATATCGAAAAAAACGGATATCGATTTGAAAGTGACGAAGTAAGAAATTTCCGAAAAGAACTGGATGATGTCGGATTCTTGTTGGTTTTCGATTGGAAACAGTGGATTTCGGACCATGAAGAATTCAAAGATACGAATCGCCCTATCCGAGAAAAAATAGCCGAAGCCGATATAGAAACGCTGAGAAAATTAATGACGAGTTATATTCGAGGTGACCGGTTTAACGAAGGATTATTTATTCATGTGATTTTAAAAGGCCATATTTCGAATATTCTACTTAGACTTAAAGAATTAGCGGAATGTATGGACTGAATGACAACCAAGACCGTAGAAAGTAGGATCGGATACGATGAAAAAGACCTTAATTGTTATACTTTCTGCCGTAATCGTGATCGTTGGAGTACTTCTATTCCTGGATAGGGGGAAATCGACTTCCGTTCAAAAAGAAATGTTGGATGAAATAAGCCAAGATCATATCATGAAAATTTCGATTGAGAGGTATTCGGACAATGCGAGAACGACCATTACGGATAAAAAAATAATGAACGACATTTTGGCTGATTTAGCGAGTGCGGAAGTAAAAAAGGTGAAGGACTTTTCTTCAAAAAGCGAATACGCAATTCGCATATATCTTGATCAGGATGATAGAAATCTTGGGTTAGAAATAACGGACGATCAGCATTACATGACCCTATTTAAGGAGAACAGCCATAATCGCTATAAGGTTGTAAGTAAGCATGATTTTCTTAGAACCATCGAAGCTTTGGACTTGGAAACCGATTGATATGCATAGACCAAGTAGAATAGGGAGAACCTTTCATGCTGCTGACTGCGCTGTTAAAAGGATTTACGATTGGATTTTTAATCGCGGCTCCGGTCGGACCGATCGGAATATTATGTATTCGTCGCACATTGGTACAGGGTAGATCGATCGGGTTCATTTCCGGGCTCGGTGCGGCAACCGCCGATGCGGTTTATGGGTGTATCGCAGGATTAGGGCTGACCCTTATTATGAATTATTTAGTTGAGCAATCCAGCAGGTTTCAATTATTCGGGGGAATTTTTTTATGTTATTTGGGATTGCGCACGCTATTCTCTTCTCCCCCAGATCGGGCTCACGGACGCTAGCCATGATTTAATTTCACGGTTGCTTGTCGTGTTTGGGATGTTTTGCGGGTCTTTATTATGGTGGTTGATATTATGCAACGGGGTTCATTTTATTCAAAAGTTCATGGTGAAGGATCTGCCGCTGATTTGGATTAATCGAATATCAGGAGTCGTTATTTTTGCGTTTGGCGGTTTTGCGCTATGGAGTTAGAAAACAAATAAAGAAATAATCCCCCTTGAATATTGTTCCGATGACTGTTTTGATATCCTTAGGATCCGAAAATCGGGACTCGGAATCCGATTGAAAGGGGAAATCAATGAAAGCAAAGCTCGACGCAAGAGATTTAAATAGCTCTGAGCTAAGCTGGTTGTGCATCCGGCCCATGCTGTTCGCTGTCCGGGGAAAAGACCTACAAACCAAGCTTGAGATGTATAATCAATTAACGGATGCCCAGAAGGGTCTCTATTTGTTCTATTCTTTTCATAACCACGCGAAGACCGTTGAGGAATTTTACTGGTTTGCCGATTATAACATTCGTGAACTAAGGTCTTGGAAGGGAATTAAAACCGGAGTGTTGTATTTCCGCGATGTGGAGTTGGCTTCATTACTGGACGATATTGAACGGTTTTTAGAACAGCGAACCCCATCGGACAAACCGGTAAGCCCCTCGGATTTAGAAATGGACAAACAGTTATTTACCGATGTAAAAACAATGTACGATAAATATGTGCTCTACTCGGAGTTAACCGTAACCCGTATGAACGAATGGATAAGAGCACGTTTGTCCGAGTTCGTTGAAACCGAATAGTACAATTCATGGACTTGTTTCAGTCATGCTGGATGATGAAGGAGAAGAAGCCTTGTGGATAAGACAATCGCCATTATTTCGGATATTCATAGTAACCGTTTGGCCTTGGAGGCCGTTTTAGAAGATATATCATCCCGAGGAATCCAAAGCATCGTAAATTTGGGGGATAGCCTCTTTGGTCCGATTGACCCGTCGGGAACAGCCGAGTTGTTAAGAGAACATTCGTCTATCGTTCATATTATGGGAAACTGCGATCAAATCCTGCTGCGAGAAAGCAGCAGTTCCGCCACCTTCCGTTTTGTTAAGCCGCTGTTGGACGAAGAAATGGAAGAATGGATCCGTTCTTTTAGAAATCAGTGGGTATATGAAGACCTTTTGTTTTGTCACGGGACGCCATATTGTAATGACCGATATTTGTTGGAAGAAGTGGACGGAAACGGTGTTAGGGTGAAAAGTCATCATCAGCTCTTGTCGGAACTGAAGGACATCGTACAAAACTATATTTTTTGCGGACATAGCCATGTTAAGAAATCTGTATATTTACCGGACGGGAAGCTGATCGTCAATGCGGGAAGCGTGGGATTGCCGGCTTATGAAGATGAACTTCCGTTTCCGCATATTATGGAATCCGGCTCTCCCCATGCCGAATATGTTATTGCCCGGAAGAAAGGTGAGTACTGGAATATTGAACATGTGATGGTCCGCTATGATTGGGAAATGGCGAGTTCCATGGCCAAATATAACGGAAGGGAAGATTATGCGATAGCTTTGAAAACCGGCCGGGTTGGATGAGGAGTAGGGATTTGGAGAAACAACCGCTGCTTTGCAATATTAATTCACAATAGGGGGAATAGGGATGATTATTAGAAAATACCATGCTAAAGACCTTGATTCCCTTACAAGTCTGATGGAGGATTTAGGATATCCAACCTCTAGGGAAAACATGATGCCCCGGATGGAACGGATCCAGTCCAATCCCATGTATTTTACCTTCGTGGCGGAAGCATCAGGTGCCGTCGTCGGGATGATCGGGGTTCATTTGGCTCACTATTATGAGGATGACGGATGTGCGACATATATTTCCGCATTGGTTACGAAGCGGGAGTACCAAGGGAAAGGAATTGGGACATCGCTAATGCGATATGTCGAGGAATGGGCAAGGGAACAAGGTTCGAACACCATCGTTCTGACCAGCGGGATCAAGGAAGAACGCTTAAAAGCACATGCGTTTTATAAGGCGCGTGGGTTCGAAATAAACGGGTACCGATTTGTAAAAAAATTTAACCTGGTTTAAGAAACGGAGGAATAGGATGAAATATCTTTTTAAATACAATTGGGAAGTCAGAGATCAGTGGTTGGAATGGTGCCGCCAAGTGCCGTTGGAAGAGCTTGTCCGAAAACGTACCGGAGGCGTCGGCTCCATCCTGGAAACGTTATTTCACATTATAGATGTCGAATTTAGTTGGATTCAGGCGATCGACAATAAACCCGTTACGGACCCCCTATTTGAAGACTATAGGACTGTGGAGCAAGTAAAGCGGTTTTCCGATGAATACCGCGTAGGGATGGAAGCCTATTTAGCCGGTTGGAACGACGCTATGGAATACGAAACGGTCAAGGTACCGTGGATAGAGGAACCTCTGATGAAGGGTGAAGTTTTAAGACATGTCATCGCTCACGAAATCCATCACATTGGACAGCTGTCGGTATGGGCTCGGGAAATCGGGATGCAACCGGTATCCGCAAATTTTATTAGAAAGGGTTTCATGAAATCGGAAGGATCGCGAAATTAAATCACGAATTTTTATGGATCAGGACAAGATCCCGGAGGACGAAACTGAAAGCGTATCCAAGCGTAACAAAAACGATGAACAAAGATTTGATCATTGAAGTCACGGAAAATCGCGATAAATATGCCGGTACACGGCGGAGTGGAGGGGAAGCATGGGAATTGATTGGTATGACATGATTGCCCGGCGGAACGGGGGCTACAGGAGCAATGCCGTATTTACGGTAGAAGGTGAATATGCGGAGACGATCTATGAAGAGGAATTAATGAAGTTGCTTCCAGCGTGTAAGTCCGTTTTGGATGCGGGTTGCGGACATGGTGACTTTACTTTGAAAATGTCCAAACATGCAAAATCAATCATTGGATTCGATAACTCCCTCGAAATGATCAATATTGCAAAGTCCTTGTTAAAAGAATCTCAGGTTCCGAATGTACGGTTTGTATATGCCAGTACAAAGCAGGAACTTCCTTTTGCGGACGAACAATTTGACTTGATCTATGACCGACGAGGCCCGACTTCGATCCTGAATCATTCGAGAATTTTACGCTCCGGCGGTGTCGTGTTCGGGATTCACTCGGGTGCGATGGAAACCGTTAAGGAAAGATTAATCAAGAATCAGTTTACGAATGTGGAAATTACGGAATACAAGAATGCGGTTTGTTACTTTCCTGATGAATACGAATTTGCAAAGTTCATTTCCGGAATACCCGGCAATCCGGATTATACTTTGGAAGAGATGAGAAGCGAATTGGAGAAGCAATTAGCGGAAAGCAGGATTAACGGAAGAATCGGATTGCGGGATTATAAGTATATTTGGAAAGCGACTAAAAAGTAAACATTATGCCGTTATGCTGTATATGCAGCCAAAAATCACCGGGGCCAGATCAGAATCATACGAAATTGTTGCATGCCAGAGAGCGGTTGAATAACGGGATCTAAAATCCGGTGGAGATGATTTTGATGTACAAGGCAATCATTTTTGATTTGGATAATACGCTTTTGGATTATTCTTCAAGTGAAGTGGATTGCATGAAAAGAACGCTCCGGCAGCATCAATTATCCGTGGACGACGAAGAACAATGGGAAGCGTTTTGGAAGGTCTTTACGCAGCATAATTTTAAGCACTGGATGGATTTCGTTAACAAAAGCGGTCCCCACCAATGTATAGAAGATGTGCTGATCAGTTCTTTCCGGGATTCATTGAACATGGAGCCCTCCTACCATGAAACGCTATCCAATACATATTGGGATTATTTCTGCAATACTTGCATTTTTGAAGAAGGTGCGCAAGAATTGCTGATCTCCATGAACGCACGATATCAACTAGGGATCATTTCGAATGGAATCGGGAAGGCCCAGAGGTTGCGGTTAGGCGCAGGAAAAATAGATCATTATTTTGCATCGATCGTGGTCTCCGATGAAGCGGGGATCCGGAAGCCGGATAAAGGGATCTTCGACTTATCGCTCAATGATTTGGGAGTCTCCGGCAACGAGGTGCTATTTATCGGCGATTCATTGACCGACGACTACGCAGGTGCGTGCAATGCGGGGATCGATTTTTGTTTTTACAACAAAAAAAATATTGAAGTCCCGGACGAGGTTCGGCCAAAGTTTATGGTGCGAAAGCTCGAGGAACTGCTGGAAATCATTTGATTCGAGGGTCAAACATAATCCAAATAGGGAGAGGGGAAGATGGAGAACCGAATACGTATCCAAAGATTAGAAACCAAAGAAGATGCCCTACTGCTGGACCGGGAATTTGCCAAGAGATATCGCTGGTATCGGCCGGGAGATTATTTTATGAACTGCCTGGAAGAAAACCGGTCGGGATCAAGGGTCACTTTCATGGCCTTTTTCAATGAGACGTTAGCGGGGTGCTGTCATTTGCTATATCGTTCGGAGTATTCTTTTTTTCGCGATGAACAGATCCCCGAAATTAACGATTTGAATGTGTTCCCGGAATATCGCAGAAACAAAATCGCAACCCGTTTATTCGATGAACTGGAGCACATCGCGACGAACACCTCCAAATACGTCGGACTGGGAGTCGGGCTTTACGAGGATTACGGTAACGCGCAAAGAATGTATACTTCGAGAGGCTATGTATTGGATGGAAAAGGATTGACCTATAAAAATGTTCAAGTCAAACCGGGGAAACCGGTCATGGTGGATGACGACCTGATTATTTATCTCGTAAAAGAGCTGCAAGATAATAACTTAGCATAAACGGAGGATATTCAAGGGATGAAACCGATTCGAAATTCCGCCAAAGCGATCATTATTCGGGACGGAAAAGTGTTATTGACGAAAAATAAAGACGACCGTGGGCACTTTTATTTATTTCCCGGAGGAGGCCAAGAGCCCGGTGAACAATTAACCGAAGCCGTCATTCGGGAATGCATGGAAGAAATAGGAGCCGAGGTTGAAGTCGGGGATTTGGTGCATATGAGAGAATATATCAGTAAAAACCATGAATTTTCCGAAATCAATTCGGATATTCATCAAGTGGAGTTTTACTTCCGGTGCCGGCTAAAGGATTCCGATTTCATGCCGACGAACGGAACCAATCCGGATTGCCACCAAGTGGCGGTCGAGTGGGTGGATTTGAAGGATTTAGAGCAAATCAGGCTTTACCCGAAAGTGTTGGGAACCGTGATTACAAATGATTTGAAGTCACCCATCTATCTGGGAGACGTGAATTAACATGATGACGGATCAACAATCGGATCCCAGGAGAAAGAAGCCATTTGTTTTTGGCCTTAAAGGAACTGAAATGAGGTGGATTTCCTTATGAATCATAGGAGTTTGTCGGGACCTACTATGGTATTGCTCGTCAGCGATTTGGAAAAATCGGTCGAGTTTTATAAAAAACTCGGATTTACCTATGAACTGATCGGCGGACCTGAAGTTCAGCATGTACATATGATTCGGGAATCGGTCATATTTATTTTGCACCAGGCGGAGCGCAAAGAAGATGTCAGACCCTTCTCGGCGGCGGAGGGAGGTTTGTATTTTGATGCTTTTTGCTATGGCGATGTGAGATCATTATTGGAAGAGTTTAGAGATAAAGGTATCCCTATCGTAAAAGGGCCGGATTTGAACGAGTTCTTTAGCGAGTTCACGATTCAGGATCCGGATGGCTACCGCATTTCTTTTGGAGGGTGAAGAAGAACCTGATTGTTAAGATCAGGCTCATGGATTCGATTCACTGAACAGTATGGATATGATTTCCTCCGTATCCGACTTGAACTTGATGGTAACGTACACGCCAAACTCCTTTTCGGAATCTTTTAACCACAATTTAAATTTCTCTTCACTCATGTGCTCATCGATTCGAGTACGGCCAAGATGTTTGTAATCGATAATGGAAGCCTGATATCTCTTCCCGGTTTCCGTCATGGCGATTTTTCCCCACTTTGCGTAAGCTGGCTCAGCTGCACCATAGGCATTTAAAGCGGTCAAAGATATCATTAAACTCAGAACGATGGGTAAAATTATTTTTCGCATATTCTCCTCCTAAGAAAGTTGTGATCTTTTTAAGGATTTCCTTATCGACAGGTATTATGTAAGAAGGGGTGAAGGAAGGGAAGGATTAGATGAACGAAGTGAACATCCATCATGTATCTTTTCAGTTAAAGGAGCCTCATGATTTCGGGTGGTTAACGGAGTTAGGGGAGGTTTTCAAAGTTTTTGACCAGCAGGATTCTGGTAACCTTTCATTTGGAGTTAACGATCATGGAACCAAGAAATTCATCAAGTATGCGGGAGCTAGAACGGTGAATTTCAAGGGAGAACCGGTGGAAGCTATCCAAACGCTTAAAGAAGCCGTACAGGTATATCAAGACTTGAATCATCCGAATTTAGTCTCGCTATTGGATCGTTTTTCCTTACCTGACGGGTATGTAGCCGTATTTGAATGGTTTGAGGGGGAAGACCTACACCCGCACTGGTCGTTTCCTCCTCCTGCGAAGTATACCGATCCAAGGTCCCCGTATTTTAAATACCGGCAACTCCCGGTGGAACAAAGACTTGCCTCTTTAGAACAAATCTTTGCCTTTCATGTTCATGTGATTCAAAAAGGATATGTCGCGATTGATTTCTATGACGGTAGTATCGTATACGATTTCAAGGCGAACGAAACGAAAATCTGCGATATTGATCTGTACAAGAAAAGGCCGTTCATCAACAACATGGGAAGAATGTGGGGATCCTCCAGATTTATGTCGCCGGAAGAATTCGCTCTAGGCGCGGAAATCGATGAGATCACGAATGTATTCAATATGGGCGCAACCGCGTTTGCGTTACTGGGCGGAGAACTGGATCGAGCGTTTTCGAAGTGGGAAGCTGGAGCCGATTTATATGAAGTCGCATTAAAAGCGGTTGACCCTGAAAGAGGCAATAGATACCCGTCTTTGGATGAATTTGTCCGGGCGTGGAATGCGGCAAGGGAAAGGGAGCGTGAAATGGAATGATGCAAGCATTTATTTTTGATATGGACGGTGTCATTATCGACAGTGAGCCTATCCACTTTGAAGTGGATCTCATGACTTTGGATGATTTGGGAGTCAAGCTGGGTCAGAAAGATTTGGAGCCTTATGTGGGGATGACGAATCCGGAAATGTGGGCGCTCATTAGAGAAAAACATAACCTCTCTCATTCGGTCGAGGAAATCATCGACTATCAGCTTACGAAAAAACTTGACTACTTAAATAGACTCGAAATTGAACCTATCGATGGAATACGACAACTTATAAAACAGCTTCATCGGGCGGGGATTCCGGCTGGGGTTGCTTCCTCATCACCACGGGTGTTTATCGAAAGTGTCCTGAAGAAATTCAACTTGTTCGAAGAGTTTTGCTGCATTACGAGCGGAGAAGAAATGGCAAAAGGAAAGCCGGCTCCGGATATTTATCTTGAAGCGGCCCGGCTGATGAACGTCAGACCTGAAAATTGTGTGGTCCTCGAAGATTCCAGGAATGGAGTCGTCGCTGCAAAGAGTGCAGGGATGCGATGTATCGGATTTATCAATCCAAACTCGGGGAATCAGGATTTATCGTTGGCGGACTTCGTCGTTAGTTCGATTTCGGAGATCGATATCCATATGCTCTGAGGTCATATATGGGGGTGTATTAGGTAATGCAATATACGATTAGACCGGTTACACAAGATGATGTTCCATTTTTATGGGAGATGCTGTATGAATCCTTATTTGTGCCCGAAGGCGGGGAGCCGTTCAGCAGAGATATACTTCAGGATCCCTACATTTCCAAGTACGTTGAAGGATGGGGAAGAGAAGGGGATTTCGGATTTATCGCGGTTACTCCCGAAGGGGAACCTATAGGTTCGATTACCGCCCGTTTTTTTAGCGAAGAAAATCAAGGCTTCGGGTATGCCGGAAATGATACGCCTGAATTGGGAATGGCCATATTACCGCAATATAGGGGAAGGGGGATTGGAACCTCCCTAATCAAACATTTGTTTTGAGGAGGCCAAGACCAGGAACATTTCCAAATTGTCTTTGAGCGTTGCTCCGGATAATGAGGCAGCGATGAAGCTATACCAACGGTTTGGGTTTAAAGAAATAGGAATGGTCGGAACGTCGTTGACAATGGTGTCGAGCGTAGAGGGGAGAGCCTTTCAATTTTATTCTATGACCGAGGAATACGCCTCCATCATCGCTGCTTGGACTTATGAAAAGCCCTACTCGCTTTATAGTATGGACGGCAGCAATGAAAGCATTATGGAATTTCTGAACGGGGATTATTATTATGCATTAAATGATCAACAGGAGCTGGCGGGATATATATGTACAGGTAACTCGGCGCGTGTGCCGGGAGGTTATCAAGCGGGAATATACGAAGACGACCGTTATATCGATTTAGGACTTGGACTCCGGCCGGAGTTTACAGGCAATGGATTTGGGGTGGACTTTGTGCGCAGCGGTCTTCAATGGGTCTGTGAGCGCTACAATAGCTCCCGAATCCGACTCGTTGTCGCTGCATTTAACGAACGGGCGATTAAGGTTTACAGTCGTGCGGGATTTACGCAAGGAAAGCATTTTTTGAGCAAGGTACAGGGACAAGATATGGAGTTTATCGTAATGCAGTGCAAATTCCCTATTGTTCGGAATAGCTAATTCTTTATTCGTCCTTCCACAGGTCGTAGGTATCGAATTCCTCTTTCGTAATTTGATAATATTCGGGCACATCCGCGATCCCCGTTTTGATTTCAAACACATACTTTTCTTCCAGTATCCCGACGCTTTGGTATCGGCCTTCTTTTAACATGTTGTAGTCTTTGTAATTCATTCTTTCCCTTCTCTTTCCCAGGCCAATTAAGGTACTATGATTATAACAGATTTCATTTGGAGAAAGTTAACGAGAACCGGCGGTCTTTATAATTAGGAGGTATTATGCCCAGGCAAATTACGATGGCAGACGGAAGAACGGTAGAGGCAGAGTGTTTGAGCTGCGCATTAACGAGCGGATTAATCATGCCCACAGGCGGGGTCATTTTTGAGTCGGAACTTTTTCATGTCCATCAAGACGTAGCTTATCCGATTCGCGGTTTGGTTATCTTGGCTTCCAAAAGGCACTTTTACGCAATGGATGAATTAACGGCCGAGGAGCAAGCGGAATACATATCACTGATTCACAAAATTAGAAAGGTACAACGTGAAAAATTAGGGATTGAAAAGGTGTATTACTTTTATAACGAGGATACGACTCACCATTTCCATCTCTGGATGGTTCCTCGATATGAATGGATGTACTCTTTCGGTCATTCCGTAGAATCGTTGAGACCCGTCCTTCTTCATGCAAGAAATCATATGAATACGGATGAGAACATGAAGGAAGTCCTGTCGGGAATAGAGATTCTCAGGGAAGGGTTGGAATCCGAAGGGAGAGAAGCGTGAAACATGCCTTATCATGAAATCTTTAAATCTCTGAATATAGCATTACCCGGAGAAATTACGAAAACCTTAAACGAGCATTCCCAAGTTCAAAAAGCGAGGGACTATTTCCTGCGTTTGTTGAATCAAGAAGAGATGGCCGAGATGCTGGAATTTATGTCCGATTTGGATGGGTTTCAAGATCTGCTCCCGATCTGGACCGATGACAATTCCAACTATGTTTGCATTTATGGCAGAGGCCCTTTAAGTCACAGAATATGTTATTTGAATCATGAAGAAACCGATCTTTCCCCTGGTTTTAGAAGCGTCGGATCATTAATAGCCGCATTGGAGACGGATCCGCAAAATGATTGGGATGACTTACAGAAGGACTATCCGTCCAAACAATCCGAAAATATCGATTGGATCGCCGCGGATCTTGCAAGCATCGGGCAAATTAATCTCATCTTGCAGGAATCCGATTTGGACGATGAAGTCAGATGCCAGCATATATACAGCCTCATGGCGTTGACGCCGTACAATGAACTTCACACCCTGCTGTGTTACTTGGATGATGAAGATATGTATGTCCAGGAACGAGCTTGCGATATATTTGGATACCACGGATACATACCGGCTAGAGAGAAGTTACAAGAAGTGCTGGAGCAAGGCATGCACAATAGCAAATCAGCCGCTAAGCGTGCGCTTGCACGGATCGGAAAAACGCAAGCGGTAGGCTTAGGATGAAGGAGCAACGCGTTTCGTTTGGCGGACATCGTATCCATGCTTACTTTGATTATCCCTACAAATTGGTACAAGCTGATATCCAGGAGTGAACAGAGATGGGAAATTGTATTTCTTTGCCGAAAGACCCCGCCTACTCCGTTGAAGATTTGCATATGTCCAATGGATTGACTTCCGTTTTTATGGAAGTCCTTGTTTTAAGCGGATCGATTCTGGCTGCTACCGACCGGGAAAAAGAAATGGTGATCTGGCTCGCTCAAAGGGATCAGGCCTGCGTCGGGATTGGGACGGTGGGGTTTGATATTGATGAAATGGCATGGACGATAGATTCTTTTGAAGCGGAAAAGCAATTTCTGCTCCGGACGATTGCTTCCGCCATGGAAGGTCTGGGATGGGATCGGCTGGATTATGAACCTAATCAGGAAATGGTACAAAGATGTTTGTCTCGATTCAACCTACTTATCCGCACTTTTGAGAAAAGAAGCGTCAATCTCGATAATTATCTGGAATGGTCCGAGATTGAGGATGGGGATCCTTGTCCCACCATCCCATACGGTTATCCGAAATGTGAGGAGCACGGCGTTTATCTTTCATTATTCGGATGCATCATTTGCAATGACTGAGGATACGACGTGTCTTACGGAACTGAATAGTAGTGTCCAACATACTTTATTTACCTGAAGAGGAGCGGAACATGAATCTTAAAAATACCATTTGCGAGTATTTCCTAGCGAAGCCTACGAATCCATTCGAGGAAAATAATGAATTTCAAGACTTCACGTTTGTCGAGAAGGAATTGAGTTTTCAGCTTCACGAAGATTTGAAGACGTACTTCGGTAGTTCCTTTTTTGATGAAATAGGAGGGGTTCTGCCATCGTCCCGAATACCTGCCACGGAAAAGTGGGGCCATTGGTTTGAGTTTAACGAAGAATTCAAACTCCGGGTTACGTTGAAGGGACCGGAAAAAGGCATGGATTTAAGAGAGCGGATCCTGTATGCTTTCCAAGCGTGGACCGGCGGATATGATTTCGGACAGCGCTTTTGGATCGGTGAAATCGACGCCAATATTGGTCAAATCCTGTTAGTCTTTAACAATGAAACCGGAGCGGTGGAATGGATCGACACGGATTACGGGAGCTTCGGCAATCTGGAAGAAGATCCGAACGGATTGTTTGCTCCGACATTAGCCGATTTGATCCACGCACTAAGTTCATAAAGATGAAAGATAACTGATTCGTAGGGGAGGTATTTTATGGGGAATATCGTAGGACATATCGATTGTGTTTATTTGCCCGTGCTGTCGTACAAAACGGATCACATCGAAGAAACCTACCATACTTTGAAAGAACGCGAATTGAGCGTATCCGCAATCCCAATGTACGACGGGAACCGCTTCGATGTGTGGTCCGGTTGGCTATGAATACATACAAAGACCGTATCGAAAAAGTAACCCGATATATGGAGGAGAATCTGTCCCGGAAAATGGCGCTGGATACGCTCGCGGAAATTTCATTTTTCTCCAAGTATCATTTTTCGCGGATTTTCTCGGCGATCGTTGGGATGCCTCCGTACGCTTATTTGACGCAGCTGCGGATGAACAAATCCGTGGAGTATCTGACGACTTCGGATAAATCGATTCTTGAAATTTCGTCCCTGTGCGGGTTTGATTCCGTTTCGAACTTTAACCATATTTTTAAAAAACATTTCAACCATACGCCAAGCGAAGTCAGAAGCAATCCCGAATTTATCCGCAAGATCCCGTCGATGGAAGGCAATAAACCGCAAGAATCTTCGATCCCATCCAATTATCCTGAGATTAGGCAGCAACATTCATTCTTGAGGAGGATATGGGATATGAATATTTCCATCAACGAACTACCCGATTTGGAGGTAGCTTACGTAAGACATGTAGGAAGTTATCTGGAAACTTACCTGGCCTGGAACAAGCTTGGAGAGTGGTCGGCGAGGAATCAATTGTTTCCGCCCGATCAGCAATTTATCGGCATTTCGCTGGATGATCCGGTTTCGACGGAAGAGCATGAATGCAGGTATGATGCTTGTATCACCATACCGAAAGGGTTTGCTCAAAACGGCGGTCCGGATATTCAATTTAAGACGTTGCCTGGCGGACTTTACGGCCTTTTTCAGTACTATGATACGATCGACAGATTCTCGTTAGCCTATCAAAATATATATGGATCCTGGCTGCCCGAGAGCGATTACGAGCCGGATGAGAGACATTGTCTCGAGTTTTGCATGAACAATCCGGCGGAAGATCCGGAAGGGAAAGCCAAGGTTGATCTGTATATCCCCATAAAAAAGAGAATCCGTATCACGGAATGAGCTCTGATGTTTGTGCCGGAAGGACTATCGCTACCGGAGCGGCGGATGTATAATCATGGAAGGAAGCTCAGACCGCTAATGACCCAGCCAAAAGATTGGAGCAATCTCAGGCTGGGTTGTTTTTGTAAGAGGCCGGGTAGCACTCGGGGTAAATACGATAATTTACCGGAGGAGATTGTATGGCTGCTTTGTTGTTTAATTTGATTCTTTTCATGATCTCATTATTTATTCTGTATGCGGTTATCAAATCCGCAATCAATCATTCCGAAATGACGGAGTCCTTGAAAAACATAGAGCAGTTGCTGCAAAAGCGGTATGCGGATACTCACGAACCGAGCGGGATGATTTTCAAAGATTTAAAAGCATCCTCCTCTACGGAGATCAGCATCGAGCAATGCCCTGCTTGTCAATGCAAAGTCACAAATATGACTCGGGTTTGTCCTTCATGCGGTCTTACTTTGATTAGCGAATAACGCTTAACGGGAGGCTGTGTTCAAATGATCGTGAAATCTCCGGGAGGCTCTGTTTTTCCATACTACTACAAAGGCGGACAAATCCACTGCTTAAAGTATGGAAGCAAATATAAGGATACAGCGAAGTTGTTTGAAATTATGGCTCGGGAGGAAGAGTTTATTATCTCGACAGGGAAGAAGCTGAAAATCTGGGTCGATTTCTATAAGACTTCGCTGACCTCCATCGTGTTGGAACACTTCATAACCAATATTGGAAATATATCCGAATATGTGGACCGGATGTCCATTGTCGGATTAAGCAGATTCAATCAATGGAGGTTGAGAAGAGGTCTGAAAAATTCAGGCATCGAATTTAAGATTTCCTTTTACGAAGATCCCGAAGACGCCAAAACATGGCTGATACGCGACCGCGCATCAACAACATAGGTTGGAGGAATGTCGGTTGTTTTATTATACAAATTTTTGGATCCCGCTTGTCATTTTTTGGCCTAGTCTGTTGTTCATAAAGTGGCCGCCTAAAGATAATCCTCGGGCACTTCAAGAAAAATCGGGTATCGTTGTCACGGCTGCAGAGGGAATCGGCAGACTCGGGGTCATGATCATACCGTTTTTTTATGAGATTCGTACACTGGAATACGACCAAATCCTATCGTTGACCGCCATGGCGGTCTTATTGATTTTTTATTATTACGGGTGGTTCAGGTATTTGAAAAATGACAGGAAGTTGGGTGTACTGTTTTCGCCGCAATGGGGGATTCCGGTTCCTATGGCCGTAAGTCCCGTATTGTATTTTGGATTTGCGTCCCTTCTTCTGCATAGCTGGACGTTACTGCTAAGCAGTCTCATATTCGGAGCGGGACATATCCTTGCCAGTTTAAATACATACCGCCAAATTAAAGACGACATTTAATCAAGGAGTACAACAGCATGACGAAGAACAACAATGGTACTTACTTTAGCATCGAATGCGAAGACATTATTTTAATGGAATACCGTGCGGAGGATTTGGATGCGATTCATACGTTGACTTGGCAGCAGGAAATTTACGAGTTTTTGCCTGGATGGAACGTACCGAGAGAGCAGCGGCAGGAATGGCTTGTCCAGTATGAAATTCCGGAAAACAAACAGTTTCTTCATGCGGTGGCCGACGGAGGAAACATTGGGGATCTTCGATTACGCCTGGGCATCGTGACTAAAGCGACAGGAGAATTGGTTGGCTGGTGCTGTACGGGACCAAAAGAGGAGCTGCCAGACCCGAATCGGGAAGTCATGTATGCCATGTCAAAGCGTTACCGGGGAAAAGGTTATACGACGCAAGCCGCTCTGGGATTGATCCGTTTTTTGTTTGAAAAGACAGACGCCAAGGTACTGAGTGCTGTCGCATTAACCCATAACACAGCCTCGAACAAAGTCCTGGGAAAATGCGGGTTTATCCATCAGGGCATTCTGGAAATCGACGGGGAACCGTACCATTATTATCGGATTGACAAAATGGATTGGGTGGAATCAAGGAGGTTATAAATATGGAAAAACGGGTGGTCAAAACGGGGATATACGTTTTCTTGATCGGGATGTTGATTGGAATCGTATTCATTAAGGATACGGAAGTGATCAGATATAACGGTTCATCATTAGTAGAAACAATACAATTGCCGCTGCGGACTTATCTTCTGAAATTGATCCGATTCTCATCGGCCGCCTCTCTGGCCGCAATGTTCGCTGTTTGGGTCGCGTCGATTTTTAGGAATGGAAAGTCAACCTCGGCGGGGTTCCTGAAAACGTATTTCAAGGGGTTCGCTGCAGGATTATTGCTCATTTTCATTATTTTGCTGGCTGTTTCTTTAATCAGCCGCTGGGGAGGAAGCGTATGAAAGAACTGGAACCGTTAATGGAAGAGCTGTTCCCCGAGAACATGCGTCCCAAAACGCTACGTTTGAAAAGGGCTTTGACCGAGCATGTTGAACGTTCACTGAAAGAGTTTGTCCAAACAGGGGACTTCCGCGGCAGAAGGCGTTGAAATCACCTTGACGAAACTGGGCGGGCGGGAGAAGCTTAGGAAGCTGATCAAAAAATCGAACCGGAAATACCCCTGGCTCACTTCGCCTTACGCGATCTTGACGATTTCGCTGCTGTTCGGGTATCCGTTGGTGTTGTGGATCATATTCGGCATTTTTCAAATCGGCAGCTTTCCTTTGGTATTGCTCCTTCCGGTATTGTTCGGGGTGGCCATGTTCGCGTCCAAATTATACGTCACCGTGGTGCAGATCCAAAGCAATCAGCACGATCCCATCCAAGAACTGAGCAATGCCTCCGTGCTTGCAGGCGCCGGAATGAGATATAAGGGAATCGAAGAAAAAAATACGGACAGATAGAGCAGGACCGGTGCAGAAAACGCATCGGTTCTTTGGTTCTATAGTGAATTTTTCGCTTGTATTCTAGGAAAATACAGGATATTGTCTTGTTAAGAAAAATCAACGGGAAGCGTGATAGAAATGGATATTCGGATTACGCCGATCACGGCGGCGGACAAGGACATCCTTTTGAATTTATACAATCTCAATCTATATGATTTATCCTCATACACGGGGGAGGACGTTCAAGAGGACGGGAAATACGATATCGGCAGCAACGGCTTGTATCTGGAGAGAGAAGAGTTGTACCCCTATTTGATTCGGGTCGGAGAACAACCGGCCGGATTCGTACTCGTATGCTCGCCGCCTTTTACGCCGGATAATGTGGAATTCACGCTTCAAGAACTATTTTTGCTGAAAAAATTCAGGGGTAAGCACGTCGCGGAGGAAGCGGTCATGAAGGTGTTCGAGCGGCATCCCGGAACCTATTGCGTGGAACAGCTGGAACATAATCTTCCGGCCGTAGGCTTTTGGAAAAAGCTTTACGCCAAGCATGGCATATCGTACAGCTCGGATAAGAGCTTCGTGGAAATTGACGGATTATCGGGAGAATTCCCGCTCATTTCGCAAACCTTTTCTATCGGGAAGTAACGCGCCTATCGAATTTCATGTGAAAGGATGATGCTGTATGGGATGGCTTGAACCGATCAAGATCGTCGATAAATATAATCGCATCATTGAGATCCGGACCGCCGTGGCGGCGGATGCGGAGAAAATCCTCGCCTACAACAAAATGGTGATCGCATCGGAATCCTATTTACTTACCGTACCGGAGGAGTTCGATTTGACCGTGGAGTCGGAGCGCCGGTGGATCGAAGAAACCATGCGGAAGGAAAATAGTCTGATTCTGATCGCCGAAGATCATGAGAAGGTCGTCGGATTTTTGGATTTTCACAGTGGCCATAAACAGAGAATCGCCCACACCGGAACCTTCGGCATGAGCGTCCGGGGGGACTATCAGGGCGGCGGAATCGGCAAAGCGCTTTTGCAAGCATTGATTGGCTGGGCCGTAAAGCACCATCAAATTGAGAAAATCAGTCTGGAGGTGTTTGCGAACAACACGAAGGCCATAGAGCTCTACCGGAAAATGGGCTTTATCCAGGAAAGCCTGCTGCGAAAACAGATCAAGCTCCAGGACGGGAAATATGTGGATGTCATCGGAATGGGGATGCTCCTGTAGCGGAAGGACGTGAGAGTTGTAGATGACCGTCATTTATTTTGTCAGGCATGCGGAATCGATTTATGTGGAGGGGCTAGAAAAGGCAAGAGGCTTGTCTCCCCAAGGTCGTCTGGATGCGGCAAGGGTAGCTGATTTGCTGTCGGGCGTACATATCGACCATATGGTGTCGAGCACGTATGTCAGAGCCATCGAAACGATCGGGGAACTGGCGGACCGCAAAGGCATGGATATCGAGCAGATCGAGGATTTGCGGGAAAGAGCGATCGGACAGTATGAACCGCTAACCTTTGCCGAGGCGAAGCAGAAAGTATACGACCATCCCGGGTTCTCTTTTAAGGGCGGAGAGTCTTCCGAAGAGGCGCAAGCAAGGGCGGTCCGGATCGTTCGGAAGCTGCTGCAAGAACGCGAAGGGCAAACGATCGTCATCGGAACCCATGGGGACATTATGACCTTGATGATGAACGATTTTGATCCCCGGTTCGATTTCGGCTTTTGGAGAAAAACGACGATGCCGGATATTTACCGCCTTGAGTTTGACGGGATGAGAATGAAGAAAGTATCCAGACATTGGGAGCGTGATATGTCGTGAGTCAAATTGTAAAGAATTACTACGATAGCAACGCGGAGCAGGAGTGGGAACGGTTGGATCGTCCATACAGCACGATCGAGAGGTTGTCCACAATGCGGCTCATGGACAGGTACTTGCCGGATTCGGGGCGTATTTGCGATATCGGCTCCGGACCGGGAAAATACGCGATTGAACTTCTGTTGCAGGGGTATCAGGTGACGCTGCTCGACATTTCGGCACACGAACTCGCGATCGCCGAGAAACGCGCCGGGGAACAGGGGTTAATGGCGGAAGCTTACATATGCGAGGACGCGCGGAATTTGCATATTCTCGATTCGGAAGCCTTTGACGGTGCCCTTGTGCTCGGACCGCTTTATCACGTGCTGGAAAAACAGGAGCGTCTCGGAATTATCCGTCATGCCGAAAGAATTTTGAAACCGGGCGGGACGGCTATTTTTTCCTATATCAATTCATGGGGAGTGCTTAAAGCCGGCGTGACCGAATTCAGCGAATCGTATCGGGATCCCGAAGGAATCTACATGTATTTGCAGGAGCAAAAGCTGGATGAATATCAGGGCTTTACCGATTGTTATTTTACGACCCCTCCCATCGCGCTTGAAGAGGTGAAGCTCGGGGGCTTCGATATCGTATCGTATTCCGGTGCGGAGAGCTTTTTGGCGGGGATGAGCACGGAAGTGGAACGGCTGTTTGCGGAAGACCGGAAGGTCTACGATCATCTCGTACAGGCAGCCAGCGAAATGAGCGAAGCCCCCCAATACAGGGACGCGACGGAACATTTGATCATCGTGGCCAGAAAAAAAAGCAAGGATAGCGAGGGAACGAACGATGGAACATGGGAATGAGCGGTTAAAGGGAAGCGTACTGGAGCCTTACGCGGCAGGCTTGGAGTTGACCGGCAGCCTATTGCAGGATGTCGGCACTTTTTTCAAGCGGCACGAGGACAATGATACCTGGGATCATACGTTAAAAGTGACCAGCCAGGCCGTCAGGATTGCAAGGCTTTATGGCGCGGATCCGTTAAAAGCGGAACAAGCCGCGTTGCTTCACGATATTATCAATGTGATACCGGTAAGCCGAATGCTGGAGGTTGCCGAGGCGCTTCACCTTGACATTTTAGAGGAGGAGCCCCGGTATGCGCGCATCTTGCATCAAAAATTGTCGCGGGCGATGGCGGAACGGATTTTTGGGATTGCGGATACAGAGATCCTGATGGCCATCGAATGCCACACGACGCTAAAACCGGGTGCCACTTTGTTCGATAAAGTCGTGTTTATCGCCGACAAGGTTTCATGGGATATGCCCGGGGAGCATGATTATTTGAATGATGTCCGCGGTCACGCGGATAACGGCGATTTGGACCGTGCGGTGTTCGCTTATTTGGATCATGTCTGGAGCCAGCGCGACAAAATGAAGCTTGTTCATCCATGGCTTATTGAGGCAAGGCTGGAGCTGCTGGGTCGGCAACCTCAGGAGGCGAATCCGCTGAAGCATTATTTTTTGCGGATGTTCGAGCACATGGCTTGGGCAGATGCGGAAGTCATGCTGCGGCTGGAATCCGTAGATACGCCACCGGAGGCTTCGCTCCGGCTCTTTGCCCATATTTTAGGGGCGGAAGCGACGTGGTTGTCAAGATTAACGGGGAATGACGGGGAGAAGGTTGCCATTTGGCCGGAAGCGCCGGTCAGTTTGGAATACTGCAAGCGTTTGATGGAAAACAATGCGGTCGGGTATACCCGGTATATTGCCTCGCTTCAGGACCGGGATTTTCACGACATCGTCAATTATCGCAGCACCAAAGGAGATCCTTATTCCAATTCGGTGGTCGATATCTTGACGCATGTGTGCCAGCATGGCAGCTATCATCGCGGTCAAATTGCCACGGGGTTACGGCAGGAGGACATAACGCCGCCGGTGACGGATTATATTTTATTTGCTCGAACGTAAGAAAGGATTGTGACCGGATTGACCTGCAAATTAGTTTTGATAGAAGGCCTCCCGGGATCGGGAAAATCGACGCATGCGAAATGGGCAGCCGAAATTTTAACGGAACTGGGCGTAGAGGCTCGTTTATGTATGGAAGGCGATCTCGACCACCCGGCGGATTATGACGGCGTAGCCTGTTACAGTCCCGAGGAATACCGCGGCTTGCTTGCTGAATATGAAGCTTACCGCGAGTTGTTGGAAGAAGCGGCGTATCGGTTTGGCGACCATGTGTTCATTCCTTACCGGAAGATGAAGAACGCACGGCCTGACGAGGTTCCGGACGAACTGGTCAATTTGTTGTTCAGCAATGATATTTATGAACTGCCTCTGGATCAAAACGCGGATCTGATCGCGGAAAAGTGGGCGAAATTCGGCGCAGAGGCGGGGAAGCGGCAAGGAAGCTGGGTCTTCGAATGCTGTTTTATCCAAAATCCGCTAACTGTCGGTATGGTGAAGTTAAATGCTCCCAAAGAGACTTTGATCCGTTACGTCGAACGCTTGGAGCAGGCGGTTTCCGGACTGGACCCCCTTCTTATTTACATCGATCAGGAAGACGTGGACCGTTCGTTTCGCAAAGCGGTGGAGGAGCGGCCGCGGGAATGGTCGGAGGGCTTTATCCATTACTACACGGAACAGGATCAAAGCTTTGCCAAAAGCCGAGGGTTAACCGGCGTGGAAGGTACGGTCGAGGTGCTCCGGAGGAAACGCGAACTCGCTCTGGAAATCATGGGCGGCCTGCGGATCCATAAACGAATTATCAACAATACGGCTTATGATCCGGTGAAAAGCAAAGCGGAACTTCGTGAAATATTGAAAACTTACGTCATTCCGCAAGCGGAAATCATGAGGGGATCTGCGGAAAAGAGGGAGCAATGATGTTGAATCTGGGAACACCGATCGCACAGGGGAGAACCGCGGAGGTGTACCGTTACGAACCCGGGAAAATATTGAAGCTTTACCGTGCGGGCTTCCCGACAGCAGCCATTGAAGAGGAGTACGAAGCTGCCGGGCTTGTATCCTCCTTCGGACTTTCCGTGCCGCGCATGTATGGAAAAGTGGAGTTCGACGGCCGAATAGGGATTGTATTCGACTACGCGGAAGGCATGACGCTGCTCAAGCGAATATCGTCCAAACCATGGACGGCTGCCGCTTGCGGCAGATTGATGGCTGAGCTTCATGCCCGGATGCACCGGCAACCGGCCAAGTTGGGGCGACACCAACAGGATGCGCTAAGGGATTCGATCACCCATGCCCCCTTGCTGGAGGAGGGCGAGAAACAGCTAATTCTGAAGTATCTTGAAACGCTTCAGCCTGCGAATCAGCTGTGTCACGGCGATTTTCACCCCGATAACATCCTGTTCGGAGAGCAAAAATGGGTGATCGACTGGATGAACGCGATGTCCGGCAATCCGGCAGGAGACGTGGCGCGGGCCGTTCTGCTCCTTGGCCATGGGAGCATGCCGGAAGGAATCCCTGCATTTCAGCAGCGAATCATTCAGCTCGTTCGTTCGGTCCTGAAAAACGCATATTTCAAGCATTATCTCAAAATATCCGGAATTTCTCGCGCCGATGTGGAGCGGTGGATGGTACCGGTCGCCGCGGCCCGATTGACGGAATGGGTGCCTGAAGCGGAAAAGCTGGCGCTAGTTGGACTGGTCCGCAATGAATTGCGTAAGCTGCAATGAGGAGTAAATTAGACATGCATATATGCGAAGAAAAAGTGACCGATTACGACGCGATCGACGATTTGGTCGCATCCGCCTTTGGCGGACGCCGTGACGAGTCCGACCTTATCGCCCGAATCCGGGCCTCGGAGGGATATGTACCCGGCCTGTCGCTGGCGGCGAAAACGGATGACGGGAAAATGGCCGGGCATCTGATGTTGAGCAAGGCGAAGGTAAAGAGCGACGACGGCCTTAAGGAGCATGAGGTGCTGGCCTTGGCTCCTGTATCCGTCAAACCGGAATTGCAAAGGCAAGGCGTCGGCGGGAAGCTGATCAAGGCTGCGATTGGCGGGGCAATAGAGCAGGGATACGAACTTGTTTTGCTGATCGGCCATCCCGAGTATTACCCGCGGTTTGGTTTTGTCCCTGCCAGACAGCATGGTTTGGAGCTTCGGCAGTTTGAGGTCTCGGACAAAGTGTTTATGGTTTGCGAGCTGCAAGCCGGAACGCTGGGTCGGGTTCGTGGAGAACTGCTGTATCCGCCCGCTTTTTTTGACTAACGGAAAAATAGGCTCTGAAATCGGTAGGAGTATGAGCTTCGCAAGAAAGAAAGAAAGAAAGACGAGAAGAACAAGTCGGATGAAGAAGGTGATTATATGCCGCATGTGATCGGGGAACGGATTACGCTGCGCGAATACCGGATGGAGGACT
Organism: Paenibacillus salivarius; assembly: GCF_051307165.1. Lineage (NCBI taxonomy): Bacteria > Bacillati > Bacillota > Bacilli > Caryophanales > Paenibacillaceae > Paenibacillus > Paenibacillus salivarius. Next base: position 3,556,762 of record NZ_CP195592.1, on the reverse strand, counting down.
TGCCCCATATCCGGAGTTGGGTCAATGACGAAGAAATCACGGATACGTTAAGCGATATCTTTTTGTATCCGCAAACGTACCGGAACTCGGAAGCTTTTTTGCAAAGCATGCTGGACGGATCATCGAACAGCAAGGGCTTCGTGATGGCGGACAAGGACTCTTTGGACTACATAGGCCAGATCGATTTGCTCAAGTTCGATTGGAAAAACCGTTCCGCCGTGCTCGGCATTGTTATCGGACGGAAAGACAGGCTAGGTCAAGGCTACGGTCGCGAAGCAATTCAGCTGTTGCTGCGCTTTGCGTTTGAAGAGCTGAATCTGAACCGGATTGAGCTGGAGGTTATTTCCTTCAATGAACGCGCCTACCGCTGCTATCTCAGCTGCGGGTTCAAGGAGGAAGGAAGGCTGCGGCAAAAAGTATTCAAGCACGGCCGGTACCACGACATCGTCGTGATGAGCGTTTTGGCGGAGGAGTACTTGGCGAACAAGCGCAAATGACGAAAAGGAGGTTCCCTGATCCCAGGGAGCCTCCTTTTTCTATTCTCAGTCGGGTGCTCCAATCGCTGTACCGCGTCCCCGCTAACGAAACTATATATTCTTATTGATCGTTTTTTCGCTCATATTTGATTTTAAGGAAACGGAGTAACGTTATTTCCTCAATAACTGGTATTTTGCATCAAAATTACTGGATTAGCGTGATGTAGTTTCCTTAGATTTTAAAACGCGTCCTTTGGTGGCAAATAAGGTGCCTCAGTTTCGTTAGCGGGCGTTAACGGGGTTCATGTCTCCAGCAATTTTCTCAGCTTCACTTCCGTATCCGTTTGAGGTGCGGGAGTGTACACGCTCATCCGCAGATCGGTGTCCCCCTGGACTTGAAGGGAGGAAAGATGGAACAGCATTTTACCGGCTTTGGCGTGGCGGAATTCGATCATCACCTCAGGGGCGGCACTGACCTCGCTTTGGTTCCATAGTTCCTGAAAATCGGGGTACTTTGCCGACATTTGCTCGATAAATCCGGAATACCACGGGTCGGCTACATATTGACCGTAGTAAGCCCGAAAGATCGCCAGGAACCCCTTGACGAAGTGAGCCCAGTTTACGGCAAGGCTGCGCAGCTCTTTTTTGCTGAACAAGAGGGAGATCAAATTTCGCTCCGTTTCGGGAATCTTCCGGAAATCAAGAAATACCTGGGAAGCCGCCGGATTCCAGCCGACGATATGGCAGTGACGATCCGAGATGAGCGTCGGGCAGAACTTCAGCTCCTCTAAAATTTTGTGCAGCGAAGGGCTGATCACGGTTTCCTTCTCATTAGCCAACTCCGGATGGAATCCGTTGTCGAGCGCAAGGTCGAACAAATATTTCCGTTCATCGCTATTCAGACGCAGCGCACCGGCAATGGCATCCAGGACGGGAGCCGATACTTTGATGTCGCGGCCTTGTTCCAGCCAGGTGTACCAGGTCGTGCTCACCCCGGCCAGTTGAGCGACCTCCTCGCGGCGAAGCCCCGGCGTACGGCGCCGAGTTCCCAGCGGGAGGCCCACGGCGTTCGGGTGGAGCTTGGAACGCTGATTTTTCAAAAATTCGGACAGTGCTTTGAGCCTGGGTTCAGTCTGCATGTCGTGTTCTCCTGTTTTTGCGTATTCTATAACTCATTATACTAGGATAACTAAAAACTTGTAATAGGATAACGCAGGAGTAAAATAGGGGCAAGATCAGAATGAACCGGAAGGCATGCTTTCATGGTCCGGTTCGATAAGGAGGACTTTTTATGCAGAGAGTGATTGTTACGGGAATGGGGATCGTTTCCCCTTTGGGCAATGATACGGATACGTTTTGGCGGCAGATGAAGGAAGGAAAATCAGGAGTCACCTTGATTGACCGTTTCGATACGTCACGATTTACGACGCGGATTGCCGGTCAGGTTCATGATTTTGATGCGGAAGGGCTGTTCGGACGCAAAGAGGCGCGGAAAATGGATCGTTTTGTCCAGTTCGGCCTCTATGCCGCTGAACAAGCGATGAACGATGCAGGTCTGGAATCGGAAAAAGTTGACCGCGAGCGCTTCGGCGTTTATGTCGGAACCGGCATCGGGGGGATTCAGACGCTGACGGATAATGTAGAGGCTTACCAAAGCCGCGGTCCCGGCCGAGTCAGTCCGAGCCTCGTCCCGATGATGATCTCCAATATGGCGGCCGCGCAAATCAGCATCCGCTTCGGGGCGATGGGGCCGACGCTGTCGCCGGTGACGGCATGCTCGATCGGTAACACCGCGATCGGAGAAGCGTTTCGCCTGATCCGAAGCGGGGAGGCGGATGTGGTCATCGCGGGCGGTACGGAGGCCGCCGTACATCCGTTGTCGTTGGCCAGCTTCGGCAATGCGACGGCGCTGTCCAGGCAAAACGAGGCGCCGGAGCGGGCCAGCCGGCCGTTTGACGCGCAGCGCGACGGATTCGTCATGGCCGAAGGCGCCGGCATTCTTGTGCTGGAATCGCTGGAGCACGCCCTCCGCCGGGGAGCGCCGGTTCGTGCCGAGGTGATCGGCTACGGTGCGAGCTCCGACGCCTACCATGTAGTAGCCTCGCATCCCGAAGGCACGGGGGCATACCTGGCGATGAAGCACGCGCTGCAGTCGGCTGGAATCAAGCCGGAGGAAGTCGACTTCGTCAGCGCGCATGCGACCGGAACCCAGGTCGGGGATCTTGCGGAGGCGAAAGCGCTGCATCGTCTTTTTGGAGCGGCTGACCGGAGAATTCCGGTGACGGCCAACAAATCGATGACCGGCCACATGTTTGGCGCGGCAGGCGGCGCGGAAGCCATCGCGCTGATTCGGGGGTTAGAAGATGGCGTCATTCCGCCGACGATCAACTTGGAGCATCCCGATCCGGCCTGCGATCTCGACGTTGTCGCGAACCGGGCGCGGAAAGCCGAGCTCAACATCGGCATTTCCAACTCGTTCGGGTTCGGCGGGCACAATGCGGCTATCTTGCTCCGGCGGTATGAGCCGTAAGGGGGCGTGAAGGCGGGTGGCGAGATCGTGTCGTGTCGGTTCAAAGCCAGTTCAAAGCTAGTTCAAAGCTAGTTCAAAGCTAGTACAAAGCTTAAGTCGAGCAAGTCTTGCCGTTAACGCTTGCCACAGACGTTATTTCACCGAAATCGCTTCGAAATAAATTCTAACGGTTGCCACAGGTGCTATTTGTCTGGAGAAGGTGCGTTTTTGGCGAATTAGCTTAAATAAGAGCGTCTACAACCGTTAGAGTTGGAAAACGCAGTTTTTCTACCGATTAGCGGCTATGGCAAGCGTTACAGCATTTCAAACATTCGCTTCTGGCCCGATCTGAGTAAAGCCGTCCCTGGTTCGTGGTAATAGTGTTGGTTAGACGGTCGACCGTTGCCTTATCCTGCTTCCAATCCCGCAGTAGCGGTGTACGATCGCCCATCGCGCTGTCCGGACAGTTGTGGTTGAGAAACGCCTACAGTGACCGTGCAGGTTGCCTGGAATCAGACAATGGTTACAAGTGACTATGCATTTTCCGTAATCAGTCGTGCGTTACAAAGACCCAGCATTTATTTTTTAGTTACGCCGACGTATACATTAGTTATCCATTTGCCGGTTAACCGGCAAATGGATAAATTGACCGAGCAAGCTGCTCAGTTCCGGTTGTCGCCATACGTTCTCACACATTACTACGCATATGCTCCCTATTTCTCAACAAACATTCTCACCGGTCTCATCACACCGCATCCATCGGGGTGAGCTGGTTGCATTGGTCCGCATGGTTCTTCCGGTACATGCTCGGCGTACATCCCATCCACGCGGTGAACTGGCGGCTGAAGCTCTGGACGTTCTCGTAGCCGATCCGGTACGCGATCGTCTCGATCGAATCGTTGCTCGTCACCAGCATATACATGGCTTCCTGCTGTTTAAGCACCATCATGTATTCGCGCGGCGGCATCCCGAACGCTTGCCTGAAAATCCGGTGGCAGTGTCTCCGGCTCAAGCCGAGTCTGCGGGAAATATTCTCCAGCCAGTCTCCGGCGGGATCCCCGAATTTCTCCAAAACCGTTTCGCCCGCTTCCTCCCGTTTCAGGACCATCGACTGAATCTCCTTCGCAATCTTGGCCGGAAGTTCGAAAGGAACCGGAGCGAACGTCGAGTTAACCACATCTAGGTAATGGTCCTGCAAATGCCCCAGTATCGTGTAAAGCTCGCGGAGCAGCCGGATTTTCGCTTCGGGTTTCCGGAACAAAATCTCCATTAACCGTTGCATCCCGGGCACTATTTGTTCATTTAACGGATGTCCTGCGGGATAGTAACCTTCGTTGTGCACTCCCATCAGCTGCAGAAACTCCGGATCCTCCGGATGGATATGCATCGTAAAGAAAACAGCCCCTTCCGACTGCCGTGTTTGAAAATCATGTACCTGCATCGGCGACACGACAATGAGATCACCCGCACGCTGTTCAAATTCCGTTCCGCCGAGAATCGCTGTCTGGCTGCCTTTTAGGACGAGCATCAGCTCCACCATCGTATGGTGAACGTGACGTCCGCAAATCCATCCTTTCCCGACATGCCGGGTATGCGGGGAGAACAGGCAGATTTCCGATCTGAAGTGGGGAAAAAGCTTTTCCGGATAAATATTCATAGCGCTCATGGTGTAAAACAGCTCCTTGATGTCCGATTTGGTTAAATGTTATGTAGTAACGGGACCGAATATGTTATAGAGAAAGCGGGCCCGGGGATTTATACTAAACACTGTTGTTCTTTTATCATAAGCGATAAAGCGGGTGAATCCTATGGCAAAGACCGAATCCACTTTGGATTACTCCAAGGTGTTCGAAAGCGAACGGGGAGCAAAAATCAAACCATTCAGTCTCCTGGCCCGATTATACCGGGATCATGCCGGCAATGTGGCCATGTCTGCGTTGTTCTATACGATCAAGCATTCTCCCACGTGGGTGCTCTCGATCATTACGGCCAATATTATCAACATCGTAAGTTATCCGGAGCGGCATTCGATGGCCGAGTTTTGGATCAATTTGGGGGTGATCGCCTTTTTGATCGTGCAAAATATCCCGATGCACACGCTCCATATCAGCTACATATCCAAAGCCGTACGACACGTGGAAGCGGGGCTGCGGAGTACCTTAGTCCGCAAAATGCAGCAGCTTTCGCTAAGTTACCACGGCGATATGAACGCGGGGCGGCTGCAGTCTAAAATTCTTCGCGACGTCGAAGCGATCGATTTTTTGTCCAGGCAAATGTTGATGTCGATCATTCCGGCGGCGATCAACCTCATCATCGTGATCGGACTAACGCTGTACAACAGCTGGATCGTAGCCTTGTTCTTTGTGTTTATGGCACCGGCTTCGATCATGCTCGTTCGTTTCTTCCGCTCCAAAATGTCGCAGCGCAACCGGGAAGTTCGCCGCAACATTGAGGAGATGTCCGGCAAAGTGTCGGAAACGGTGGAAATGATCCCGGTTACCCGGGCCCACGGTCTGGAGGATGTGGAGATCCGCAAGGTCGACTCGGCCCTGCAAAATATCCGGGAACGGGGACACCGGCTCGACGTGGTCGAAGCGTATTTCGGTTCCTCGAGCTGGGTCGTGTTTCAATTGTTCCAGGTAGGCTGTCTTTTTTTTACTGCGTTTTTATCCCATCTGGGGTACATGGAAATCGGCGACATCGTCATGTATCAAGGCTTTTTCAACATGATTACCGGCTCGGTCAGTTCGATCCTGAACGTGTATCCGAACCTGGTCAAAGGTATGGAATCGCTGCATTCGGTTACCGAAGTGCTGCTGTCCCAGGAGACCGAAGAATACAAAGGGCGGCTGAAGCCCGACACTATCCACGGGTCCTATTCTTTTGAGGGCGTGAGCTTTAAATACAAAGATTCCGACCGCCATGTGCTGGATCGCTTCACGTTGAATGTCAAGCCGGGGGAGACGATCGCTTTTGTGGGGGAATCAGGGTCTGGCAAGTCGACGATATTGAATCTGATCATCGGCTTTTACAAACCGCAATCCGGTACCATCAAGATCGACGGCATCCCGATGAGCGAGCTCAGCATGTCGAGATACCGCCAATCCCTGGCGATCGTGCTGCAGAACAACATCTTGTTCTCGGGAACGATCCGGGAAAATATTACCTACGGATTGCCCGATATTACCGAGGATAAAATCCGGGAGGCGATCTGGATGGCCAATTTGCAGGATGTCATCGACGCCTTGCCGGACGGCCTGGAGACATCGGTCGGCGAGCACGGCGGCCGTCTGTCCGGCGGCCAACGCCAGCGGATCGCGATCGCCCGGGCACTGATCCGCGATCCTAAAATCATAATCCTTGACGAGGCGACGTCGGCGCTGGACAATTTGTCGGAACGACATGTGCAGCAGGCGATGGAGCAGCTGATGAAGGGCAGAACGACGTTCCTCGTCGCCCACCGGCTCTCCACGGTAAAGAACGCCGACCGGATCGTCGTCATGAAGAAGGGAAACATCGTGGAGACGGGAACGTACGATGAATTGCTAGCGTTGAAAGGCGAGTTCTATAAATTGAAAAATTTGTGAATGAAATGAAAAAGACGCCTCTAAAGTTATACAAGACGGGAGGTGTCTTTTTGCTTGCATAAGAGAATATGTGCAACCTTCCAAACATTGGAATCGTCAGAATTTCAAACGGATCGACTTTTAACCAAACAATGATCTGAAACAGGGGGCGATTTCATGAAAAAATGGAGGAAATGGGCGGTATTATTCAGTTTAACGCTAATCTTGACCATACTGCTCGGCGGGTGCGGAAGCGGCGGTTCGGCGGATGATGCGGACGGAGGGAGTTATCAAAGCACGTCTTCTTCCGCGGATAAGGCTGTCAGCGACTCCAAAACCGAGAGTATGGAGGTACCTGCGGCGGAAAGTGAAGCGGCGACTGCCGACGGTTCGGCAGGAAGCGCCGCCCTCCCATCCGGAGAAGAAGCGGCCCGGTCTGCCGCTGATCGCAGTGGTTTTCAGGGGGCCGATCCGGCCACGGGCCTGAATAAAAAGCTGATTTACCGCGCGAATGTGGTGATGGAAGTGGCGGACTACGCAAAGGCCCAATCCGAAATCCGCAATTTGATTACGCTGGCTGGCGGATATATCATGGAATTCTCGGAGCAGGAAAGCTCTCATGAACTTGGCGGAACCTTTATTTTGAAAGTACCGGCGTCCGGATTTTCCTCATTCTTGGACCGTCTTGAGGACATCAAACCCGAATCCCTGCAGCAAAGCATTCAAGGACAGGATGTATCCGAGGAATATGTGGACCTGGAATCCCGGCTCAAAGTCAAACAGGCAACAGAAGAGAGATATTTGAAATTCATCGATGAAGCAACGAAAACAACCCAATTGGTCGAGTATGTCAACGAACTCGAGCGAATTCAGACGGAAATTGAACAGATCAAGGGACGCATGCGTTATATTGACAGCAATGTATCGTTCTCCACGATCGAAATCCGGGTGTATCAACCCGATGACAATTCGCTGGTTCAAAAAAATGCAGCTCAAGCACCTCTTTTAAAACGCGCTCAAAATGCATTAACGGGCAGCGTTGAAGTCATTTCCGTCATGTTTCAGTGGATCGTCGTAATTATTGCCGGCGCACTTCCGGTACTTGCGATTGCGGTTGTCATTGGGGTTATTGTCTGGCTGGCTCGGAGGAAAGGATCGAGTCAGGGGGGATCCCGTAATTCGGAACGTTCGGCTGAAAGATCCCTGGAAAAGACGAATAGAGAATCATATGACGAGGAAGAGGATGATGATTTCCGATAAATAGATTCTTTATGACCGGAGGCGGCGAAAGGGCCGTCTTCCGGCTTTTTTGTTCGAGTAGATAGATAGGTCTTCAGACCGATTGTCTATTCATGCAACATAACGTCGAAAAGTATGGCGAAAAATTATACACTTTGTCTTCTCCCAAAAATATGATATATTTATCATTCTCATCAGTTGACAACGATTTTCAGATACAATATATTGGAAATACTTAATAGTGATATATTACATATCAAACGAAACAGGACTTTGTAACTATAACAACTTCATATTTGGCACACTAATCGAAAGATTAGGTCGCAAAGCCTTGGAGTCTAATAATCGATGGATTGATGACCGTCCGGCTGCATAACAATGACTATACGTTGTTTATGCAGCCTTTTTTGTTTTCCCCGGTTCTCAACGGACTTGTCCGTGAGATATATAAATACCCAACAGTAAGGAGGGTAGAAAACCAGTGCCTGAAAGGGAGGAATTTCATGAAAAAATGAGGAGGAACCTATGAAACGCGGGTTAAAGATTGTATTTTCCTGGTTATGCATGTTATCGCTCTTTGCGAGTCCTTTGACGGCCCTGGGAGCAGGAACGACTTCGGGAGACCCGGTCTGGCCGAATCCCGGCGCGATCCAGCTGAGCAAAACCGCTGAACCAACGGGGAACCCCGGCGAGTGGAAAATTACGCTCAAGGCCGAGGGGAAAAACCTTAAAACAAGCTCGGATGTCGTGCTGGTGATCGATAAGTCCGGGAGTATGGACAATAGGGACGGCTATTGGGATAAGGACTATAGATTGGCTAATGCAAAAACAGCGGCTAAGAAATTCGTGGATAATTTGCTGTTGCCCGAATCTTCCAATAAGATTGCTGTTGTTGCCTTCAATAAAACATCGTCTCTCGTGTCCGACTTTAAAGGAGCAACGCAGAAGGAATCCTTAAAGAGCGCCATTGACGGCATTAATGCCGAAGGTGGAACCAATATTCAGGCGGGGCTGAAACAAGCTCGTGAACTTTTGGCCGGTAGTTCGGCTCAAAATAAAATTATCGTCGTATTAAGCGACGGGGAGCCTACGTACAGCTATAAAGGAACGGAAGCTTCAAGTTTCAGTTGGCCGAATAACAGCTATAATTACTCCATAAACAAATTTGATTATGGAAAAATCCTTGGTACTGGCGGAAATTTTGCTTTTGTAGACTATGATTGTTTCTTCGGTTTTTGCAAAAACGACACCTATAGTCTTAATAATTTCAAAGTAAAGGATAACGGCATCGGCACGATTTCCGAAGCAAAAATCGCCAAAGCGGCGGGGCTTAAAATTTTCTCGGTCGGGCTGGATGTTTCCAACAACAGCAATGCGATTAAAGTGCTGAAGGATGTTCAGAGCGACGGTTATTTTTCCGCAAGCAGCGATGAATTGAACACTATTTTCCGTGAAATGGCCGGAAAAATCTCCTACGCGGCGCAAAACGCAAAAGTGATCGACCCGATGGGAGACATGTTCAATCTCAAGCTGAAGGGCGCGAAAATTAGTCCGGAAGATTACACCGTATCCCAAGGTTCGGTTACTTGGGACGCAGCCGCTGAGAAGTTTACTTGGGACGTCGGCAATATTGCCGAGGGCGAGCCCGCTATTTTTACTTACACAGTAATCATGGATCAATCCAAAAACCCGGTTTCTGACGTCCTCTACCCTACGAACGGAACGACAACGATTGATTACACGGACGTAAACAACCGGAACGTTACGAGGGAATTTGAGGTGCCGAAAGTAAGTGTCGGCAAAGGTTCCATTCTCGTGAAGGGCTATAAGGTCAATGCGAACGGTAAACCGGTCAATGCCGAAGGCAAAGAAGTGGAAGCACCGGAATACGCAGTACAGCTTTATAGTGAAACCTTCAAAGATCAAAACGGCAAGGAAGCATTACAGATCGGCTCTACACATTCCGTGCAGGCAAAAACGGTTGACGGTTTCAAGCATCAAGTCGGCGATAGCCCTCGAACTGTGACCATCACCGTAACCAATCCTTCGCCTGTCGTATGGTTCGGTTATGCGGAAGCGGTCGAACAGACGGTGACGGTAAAATATGTAGAGAAGGGCTCGAATAAGGAAATTAGGGAATCCACGATACAAAAAGGTCTCCCTGGTTCAAAAGTAACTCTGGAAGCTTTGCCGGTTGCGGGTTATAGCGTCGTTGCACCGGATAAAGTGGACTATACGTTTACGTCGGAACCGAATCAGGTTCATACATTTTTCTACACGGCCGACGCGCAAAGCGTGGTGGTGAAGTACCTGGAGAAAGGGACGGAAAACGAATTGTCCGCTCCTGAAACCAAGAACGGCGTGACCGATGAAACGCTGAAGCTGGAAGCCAAAGAGATCGCAGGCTACACGGTAGTCGGCGAAGCGACGGTGAACTACAAGCTGGGCGTGGAAAACGAGCCGCACATCTTCTACTACAAGGCGAACGTGCAGAATGTGACCGTGAAGTATGTGGACCGTGCGACAGGCGACGAGCTTTCCAAAGCGACAAGCGTGGAAGGAGCTACCGGTAAAACGGTAACGCTCGAAGCGGTTGAAGTTCCGGGCTACACCCCGGAAAACGCAACGTTCGAGTACACGTTTAAAGCGGAAGGCAACGAGTATGTGTTCTACTACACGGCTGATAAGCAAAGCGTGGTCGTGCAGTACTTGGAAGAAGGCACGGATAAGGTATTGTCCCCACCTGAAACCAAGAACGGCGTGACCGATGAAACGCTGAAGCTGGAAGCCAAAGAGATCGCAGGCTACACGGTAGTCGGCGAAGCGACGGTGAACTACAAGCTGGGCGTGGACAACAAGCCGCACATCTTCTACTACACGGCGAACGTGCAAAACGTGACCGTGAAGTATGTGGACCGTGCGACAGGCGACGAGCTTTCCAAAGCGACAAGCGTGGAAGGAGCTACCGGTAAAACGGTAACGCTCGAAGCGGTTGAAGTTCCGGGCTACACCCCGGAAAACGCAACGTTCGAGTACACGTTTAAAGCGGAAGGCAACGAGTATGTGTTCTACTACACGGCTGATAAGCAAAGCGTGGTCGTGCAGTACTTGGAAGAAGGCACGGATAAGGTATTGTCCCCACCTGAAACCAAGAACGGCGTGACCGATGAAACGCTGAAGCTGGAAGCCAAAGAGATCGCAGGCTACACGGTAGTCGGCGAAGCGACGGTGAACTACAAGCTGGGCGTGGACAACAAGCCGCACATCTTCTACTACACGGCGAACGTGCAAAACGTGACCGTGAAGTATGTGGACCGTGCGACAGGCGACGAGCTTTCCAAAGCGACAAGCGTGGAAGGAGCTACCGGTAAAACGGTAACGCTCGAAGCGGTTGAAGTTCCGGGCTACACCCCGGAAAACGCAACGTTCGAGTACACGTTTAAAGCGGAAGGCAACGAGTATGTGTTCTACTACACGGCTGATAAGCAAAGCGTGGTCGTGCAGTACTTGGAAGAAGGCACGGATAAGGTATTGTCCCCACCTGAAACCAAGAACGGCGTGACCGATGAAACGCTGAAGCTGGAAGCCAAAGAGATCGCAGGCTACACGGTAGTCGGCGAAGCGACGGTGAACTACAAGCTGGGCGTGGACAACAAGCCGCACATCTTCTACTACACGGCGAACGTGCAAAACGTGACCGTGAAGTATGTGGACCGTGCGACAGGCGACGAGCTTTCCAAAGCGACAAGCGTGGAAGGAGCTACCGGTAAAACGGTAACGCTCGAAGCGGTTGAAGTTCCGGGCTACACCCCGGAAAACGCAACGTTCGAGTACACGTTTAAAGCGGAAGGCAACGAGTATGTGTTCTACTACACGGCTGATAAGCAAAGCGTGGTCGTGCAGTACTTGGAAGAAGGCACGGATAAGGTATTGTCCCCACCTGAAACCAAGAACGGCGTGACCGATGAAACGCTGAAGCTGGAAGCCAAAGAGATCGCAGGCTACACGGTAGTCGGCGAAGCGACGGTGAACTACAAGCTGGGCGTGGACAACAAGCCGCACATCTTCTACTACACGGCGAACGTGCAAAACGTGACCGTGAAGTATGTGGACCGTGCGACAGGCGACGAGCTTTCCAAAGCGACAAGCGTGGAAGGAGCTACCGGTAAAACGGTAACGCTCGAAGCGGTTGAAGTTCCGGGCTACACCCCGGAAAACGCAACGTTCGAGTACACGTTTAAAGCGGAAGGCAACGAGTATGTGTTCTACTACACGGCTGATAAGCAAAGCGTGGTCGTGCAGTACTTGGAAGAAGGCACGGATAAGGTATTGTCCCCACCTGAAACCAAGAACGGCGTGACCGATGAAACGCTGAAGCTGGAAGCCAAAGAGATCGCAGGCTACACGGTAGTCGGCGAAGCGACGGTGAACTACAAGCTGGGCGTGGACAACAAGCCGCACATCTTCTACTACACGGCGAACGTGCAAAACGTGACCGTGAAGTATGTGGACCGTGCGACAGGCGACGAGCTTTCCAAAGCGACAAGCGTGGAAGGAGCTACCGGTAAAACGGTAACGCTCGAAGCGGTTGAAGTTCCGGGCTACACCCCGGAAAACGCAACGTTCGAGTACACGTTTAAAGCGGAAGGCAACGAGTATGTGTTCTACTACACGGCTGATAAGCAAAGCGTGGTCGTGCAGTACTTGGAAGAAGGCACGGAAAAGGTATTGTCCGAACCTGAAACCAAGGATGGAGTAACTGGCCAAAAGCTGAAGCTGGAAGCCAAATCGATCGCGGGTTACACCGTAGTCGGCGAAGCAACAGTGGACTACACGCTGGAAGTAGAGAACCCAGCGCACATCTTCTACTACACGGCGAACGTGCAAAACGTGACCGTGAAGTATGTGGACCGTGCGACAGGCGACGAGCTTTCCAAAGCGACAAGCGTGGAAGGAGCTACCGGTGAAACGGTAACGCTCAAAGCGGTCGATGTACCGGGCTACACCCCGGAAGAAGCGACGTATGAGTACACGTTTAAAGCGGAAGGCAACGAGCACGTGTTCTACTACACCAAAAACGCTCCTGTTAATGATCGGGTGTTGACGGTAAGATACGTTGATACAATTACCGGTAAGGATCTGCTGCCTGCAGACAAACGTGAAGGCAAAGTAGGGGAAACCATCACGCTTCAGGCTCAGGATTACACGGATACGGTAACGAGCGCGGTGTACAAACCGCACGTATATGAAGCAACTTATACGTTCAACGAAGATCCGATTCAGGAATTTGTCTTCAATTATTCGGTAGACGAATCCGAATTGGAACTTTACGTAACTATCCACCATGTGGACAGAGAGACGATGGAGGCTCTGATCGACCCGACGGTCGAAAAGGGAATTGGGGGAAAAACGCTCATCGTCCATCCTCAACCGATTTCAGTCACCGATGCCGTTTATTATCCGGAACAGTTGGAATATGGATTCGAGCTTTCGTTCGATCCTGAACAAGAGTTCACGATCTATTACAACAAGGGCGAGCCTGTCGATCTGGTGCAGCTCACCGTATCTTATCTGGAAAAAGGAACGAATGCGGTACTGGCCGAGGAAACTATCATCAAAGGCCGGGTTGAGGAAAGCGTAAAACTTACCGCGAAGGAAGTTCAAGGCTACACGCCTGAAAAAGCAAATGACGTGTATATGCTTAACGGCGAACCGAACCAAAGTTACGCGTTCTATTACACGAAAAATGCTCCGGCCGACCGGCAAGTCACCGTGAAGTACCTGCTGAACGGTACGACTCAGCAGCTTGCGACACCGACAACGGTAACGGGTAAACCGGGCGAGACGAAAACTCTGACGGCGGTTTCCATTTCGGGCTACACCCCGTTGAAAACTACGGCGTCCTACACGTTCACGGAACTTGAAGGCCAAGAGTTTATTTTCTACTACACTAGAAATTCGTCCAACCCGGGAGGAGGTAACGGTTCATCCAACAATAACAATAACTCCTCGAGCATAACGCCGTTGCCTGCGTTACCACCGCTGCCGGCTGTGCCGCCTAAGCTGGAGACGGAAAATCATTATGACTATATCAACGGGTATCCCGACGGTACCGTGAAGCCGCTGAATAACATTACCCGTGAAGAAGTGGCTGCCATCTTCTACAGGCTGCTTGATGATGAAAGCCGCAAGGAATACCTGAAAACGACCCATTCTTTCTCTGATGTGGCAGGAACGCGCTGGTCCAACAAGCACATCGCCACGATGGAAAATGCGGGCGTAATTACAGGATATCCCGACGGATCCTTTAAACCGGGACAATATATTACGAGAGCCGAGTTTGCGGCGATCGCTTCCCGCTTCGACAAGCTGAACGAACAGCCGAACAATACGTTCTCGGATATCACCGGGCACTGGGCGGAAAAATATATCGTCTCCGCGGCCAACAAAGGCTGGATTAAAGGATACACGGACGGAACATTCAAACCGGATCAGTACATTACCCGGGCTGAAGCCGCCGCATTCATCAACAGCGTGTTGAACAGAAAAGTCGATAAGGACGGAATTCATGAGGATGCCAAATTGTGGCCGGATAACGTTTATGGGAAATGGTACTATTACGAAATCCTTGAAGCCACAAATCATCATGAATACTCCAGAGAAGAAGAGGCAACCGTCGAAGTTTGGGAAGAAGTTCTTCCAAACCGCGTCTATCCTTAAAACATGAAAATAGCTCCCTTTCGGTTAGCGCAACTGACCGGAAGGGAGCTTTGTTTTTACTCTATTCGGCATTCGCAAACAGCTTGTCCAAGAAATCATACGTTAAAGGCATTGCCTCTTTCAGGTGATTGCGAGTCTTCTCACTGTAAAAATACAAGGTAGCCGTCTCGGCGAAATATTCGGTCGAGTAAACCGATACATAACCGTCTCCCTCATAATCGTTGTTTGCTTCCTTCTTCCAAACATCCAAAAATTCGGGGGAAGAGCTGACGTTGTTCAGGACAAGCCGGTCAATAGCATGGAATGTTTCGTGCAGCTCCAGGTTTTGACCGTTATGGCCTTTGCCTTTGTTGCTGTATCCGATTCTGACGATGACAACGTTCGAGCTAACGCCCGGTACATCGTCCCAGGTCAGTCCCGTGTTTTCCCAACCTCTTGGAGTCACGCCTTTATATTGTGCAAATTCAGGCTCGTCGGTAATTTTGCCGTTCACCAGTTTGATTTTGACGCCTTGGTCTTTCAAACCTTGCAGCAAAGTCGAAGGAATTTGGGAAAGACGATCCAACATTTTATCGGCTTCGCTTTGTTTATAATCCCCTTGAGGAAGAACGGCGATATCCCCGACCAGATCATGGCTGCTATCGGCATATACTTGAGCGGTCAGAAGATTCATCCCCAAAAAAATCGCCATCGCGAAATACAATACACGTTTCATATATATTCCCCCTGGATATCAGTTACTCAGCATGGTTGAGTGACTAACCGAGTCAGGAAGAACGAAATACATGCGTATGTTCGCGAATCTTCCATATCGGCAACTGGCTGGCGTTACGGTTTCCCGTGGTAGCCCCTATAGCTTTGCGTCCCCATCTTTCGATGGATTTGCCTTTTTCAATATGAAAATGGATAAAATTGATATACTAGCAAATTTGAGTAAACAAAAAAACTTCTTACCGAAGTAAGAAGTCGCCAAACAACGTAAACGTTGGGCCTCTCTATCGGTAACTGGCTGGCATAGCGAAGTTTTCATCGCCTTAACCCCTGTAGCTTTGCGTCCCTATCTTTCGATAGGTTTGCCTTTATCAATAAGAAGATATTAAAGGTTTGGTAAATATATCAATCTAGCTACTAATAGAATAAGTCTAATAGACTAGATAGTCAACAGTTCTTTGCAAGAATTTGTCGTAATCTTGACGGTGGATTGGAAGTCCCTGAATTTCCGCTCAAAATTATTACTATTCGTCTATATTTCAAGCCGGTTCGGGATAAAGTATAGTCTTCCAGACTTGTTAACAAACGAGGTCCGGCCGTAAGGCAGGGATGGAAAGTTGCAGATATTTCTTCCGGCATCGTTCCGAAAACCGGTAGAGTGATAGAAGATAAGCAAAATGCTATAATTTGCGCCGTTTTTTTGCATCCTCATATGTAGAATGCTGCAGAACAACCGGGACGGAGATTGGGGGGAGAACGAGAAAATCCGGGGTTATTTGACGGGATGGGGAGGAGGAACTATTTTTTGCAAGAGAGCACAAAAGTCCATATAGAAGATCACTTTATTAACGTTACTCCTTCTGGTTAACATAGTAGAATAAGGTGAGACATTACCGATTTTAGAATATTTCAGGAGGATTTACTCATGCCGATTTTTTACGATGACCAGCATGACCTGTTCCATCTGCAAACTAAACATTCGAGCTACATTATTCAACTTGTCCGGGGTTATGCCGCCCATGTATACTACGGCCCGAAACTTCGGCATGACAGTCATTTGGCGGGCATGCTGACTTTTCAGGAGCGAGCCTCGTTCAGTCCGAACCCGGTATCTGACGACAAGTCCATTTCTCTCGATACGCTGCCGCAGGAATATCCGCAATACGGGACGAGCGACTTCCGCAGCCCGGCCTATCAAGTGAAGCTTGCGAACGGGACGAGAGCAACCGAGCTTGTTTACAAATCGCATCGGATCATTCCGGGGAAGCCGCAGTTAACGGGCCTGCCTGCCGTTTATGCCGAGCAGGACGGGGAAGCCGAAACGCTGGAGCTGGAGCTTTGGGATGAGCTTGCGGGAGTAAGCGTGATTTTGAGTTATACGGTATTTGAAAAAGAAAGCGCCATCTCAAGATCGGCTAGATTCGTCAACGAAAGTAACGTAAACGTCCAACTGGAACGGGCGCTCAGCGCTTCGCTCGATTTTCGGGATTCGGAATTCGATTGCTTGTATTTGTCGGGCGCCTGGGCCAGGGAGCGGCATGTCCAACGGAGAAAGCTTGCCCCCGGCTTGACGGGCATATCGAGCCGTAGAGGCTCCAGCTCGCATCAGCAAAATCCGTTTATCGCACTGCTGCGTCCGGATGCGAATGAACGCCAGGGAGAGGTTTACGGTTTCAGCCTCGTTTACAGCGGTAACTTCGTCGCGGAAGCGGAAGTCGAGCAGTTCGGGATGACACGTCTTCAAATCGGTCTCAATCCGTTCGATTTTTCCTGGCTGCTTGAGCCTGGCGAGAGCTTCCAAACACCGGAGGCGGTCATGGTGTACTCGAATGAAGGCTTGGGCGGAATGTCCCGGACCTATCATCGTCTATACCGCACCCGGTTATGCCGCGGACAACATCGGGATCGGGAGCGGCCGATCCTGGTCAACAATTGGGAAGCGACCTATTTTGATTTTAACGCCGATAAGATCGAAGCGATCGCGAAGTCCGGCAGCGAACTCGGTATCGAGCTGTTCGTTCTGGATGACGGCTGGTTCGGCCGGCGCGACAAGGACAACAGCTCGCTCGGTGATTGGTTCGAGGACCGCCGCAAGCTGCCTGAAGGACTTAAAGATCTGGCGGAACGGGTGAGTAAAACCGGTCTTCAATTCGGTCTGTGGGTAGAGCCGGAAATGGTATCCCCGGACAGCGATTTGTACCGCAACCACCCGGATTGGTGCCTGCATGTGCCAGACCGCCGCAGGACGGAAGCCAGGGACCAGCTTGTCCTCGATATGTCCAGGGAGGACGTAAGATCTTATTTGCATGAACGGCTTAGCGACATTTTTAGGACGGTGCCGATCTCTTACGTTAAATGGGATATGAACCGGAACATGACTGAAATCGGTTCGGCCTTGTGCCCTCCCGAACGGCAAAAGGAAACGGCGCATCGTTATATTCTTGGGCTGTACGAGCTGCTCGAGAAATTAACGACGGAATTCCCGAATATTTTGTTCGAAAGCTGCTCGGGCGGAGGAGGCAGATTCGATCCCGGTATGCTGTACTACATGCCTCAGACATGGACGAGTGACGATACCGATGCCGTGGAGCGTTTGAAAATCCAATACGGAACAAGTCTTGTCTATCCTGTATCCACGATGGGTGCGCACGTTTCCGCCGTGCCGAATCACCAGGTCGGGCGGACGACTTCGCTAGAATTCAGAGGCGATGTGGCGATGTCCGGCAATTTCGGCTATGAACTGGATTTAACGAAGTTTACGGACCAGGAGAAGGAGATCGCCAAGCGTCAAATCGCTGCCTATAAGGAAATCCGCGGTTTGGTGCAGCAAGGGGATTTGTACCGCTTGCTCAGTCCGTTCGAAGGCAACGAAACATCGTGGATGTTCGTCAGCCCCGACCGGAATGAAGCGCTTTGGTTCTACTTCAAAGTATTGGCCGAACCGAATGCGCCTCTGAAAAACGTGAAATTGCAGGGTCTTGATCCGGATAAGGACTACCTTCTGGAGACGTCGGGGGAAATCTTCGGCGGGGACCGTTTGATGGCTGCCGGGCTGCCGGTTTCCATGCTTCACGGCGATTTTGCCAGCATGTGGGTGAGACTAAAGGCTGTCCGTTGAAGCTGCAAGTCCGGTAGAATCATAGATGCAACCAAAGAAATCTTGAACGTCACCGTTCGAGATTTCTTTGGTTTATAGCGGCAAAATATGCTATCCTTTAGAGAAAGACCAAGGAAATAATGAATATAGATAAATGAGGTTGAGGAGTCTAGTCTATGAGAGTAATCCTGGTGGATGACGAACGGCTGGCTTTGGATTATTTGGAACGACAATTGCTGAAGCTGGCAATGGATATAGAAATCATTGGTAAATATACGAACCCCTTTGAAGGCCGGCAGGAAACGATTGATCGTCAGCCCGATATTGTATTCCTTGATATTCATCTTCCTGAACTCAACGGGATAGAATTAGCCGAACAAATTTTGGAATTGAGGCCGGAGACGCATGTTGTCTTTGTAACCGCTTATGACGAGTATGCCGTCAAGGCTTTCGAACTCAATGCACTGGATTACATACTTAAGCCGCTCCGCATGGAGCGCCTCGAAAAGACGATGAACCGGATCCGGGAAAACATCGATTCCAAGCAAGTGAATACCGTGGATCAAGAAGCGGCTTCCAGTTTCCGAATTAATATGTTCAGACAATTCAGCGTCGAATTGGAGCCGGGTCAAAGGACGCTCTTGCAATGGAGAACGACCAAGGCCCAGGAATTGTTTTTGTTTTTACTCCAGCACCGGGGCCGTTTGGTTCGTAAATCCACGTTGACGGATTTGCTGTGGTCCGGTTACGAACAGGAAAAAGTCTATTCTCAACTCTATACGACCATTTATCATATTCGCAAGACGTTGAAGCCTTTCGGGAAAAATATTCAGATTGCGAATACGACGGAAGGTTATATTTTAAAGCTGGAACAAACCTGTCTGGATATCGAGGAATGGGAGAACGAGTTGATGTCGCTTCCTCCTGTCTCCGCCAACACCTTGGACGATTATTTGGAACTCATGAAAAAATATGCCGGGGACTATTTGCAGGAGTACGGTTATTGGTGGTCCGAAGCCGAAAGCCAGCGTTACAAGCAGCTTTGGCTCGACGCGTCATACGCCATTGCGGATTGGTATGTGAATAATCATATTTTGGACAAAGCGACTTCTTGCTACCAAAATATGCTGGCCTTGCATCCCCAAGAAGAGAAGGCGCATTTTGAGCTGATGAAAATTTTCGCATCGCAACGAAATCAGGATTTGGTGGAGCGCCAATACCAGGCATTGACTCATGTTCTGGAAAAAGAATTAAACGTACGGCCGAGCGGGTACATATCCGAATGGTACCAAAACTGGGCGGGAAATTTTCATTCGGACGATCGGATCCAATCCGTGGGAAGCTGACATAGAAAATTGAAAGTTGTAAAAGGAAAGGGCCTCTTAGGCTCTCAGGCTGTCGAGAAAGTCTCGACGGCCTTCTTTTGATTCAATTAATTTAAGACGGCACCGCGTTAATGTTGTATAATATATGTAACTACTCATGAACGGATGGTGTTTTTGGTGCTGAGATCTAATCGGGAAAAACAACAAAGCTATGAATTCGTTTCGATCGAAGAACTGGTTCCACAAGATCACTTGCTGCGTAAAGTAGACAAGTATATCGACTTCTCTTTTATTGAAAAAAAGGTTCAGCCCCTGTATTGTGCGGACAATGGACGCCCGGCCATTGATCCAGTCATCCTGTTTAAGATGATTTTTCTCGGCTATTTTTATGGCATTCGCTCCGAACGCCAGTTGGAACGAGAGGTTCAAACCAATTTGGCTTATCGTTGGTTTTTGGGTCTGGGCCTGACCGATAAAGTCCCAGACCATTCGACGATTAGCTGGAACCGGCGAACTCGCTTTAAGGATACGGATATTTTTCAAGAGATCTTTGATGAAATCGTTCTCCAAGCCATTTCACATAAAATGGTGGGCGGACGCGTACTTATCACCGATTCGACTCATGTGAAAGCCAACGCCAACAAGCACCAATATACCAAGCAGGAAGTTCTGCAAAACACCAAGGACTATATTGACGAACTCAATGGAGCCGTCACGGAGGACCGTAAAGCGCATGGAAAAAAGCCCTAAAAGAGCGAGAGGAAGTGAGTGAAACCAAGGAAATTAAAGTGAGCACCACAGATCCAGAGAGCGGCTATATGGTTCGTGACGGAAAGCCAGAAGGGTTCTTTTATCTCGACCACCGGACGGTGGATCTCAAATACAATCTCATTACCGATGTCCACATCACGCCGGGAAATGTCCATGATTCGGTTCCGTATTTATCTCGTTTAGACCGTCAGAGAGAACGTTTTGGTTTTCGAGTAGAAGCTGTAGCGCTGGATTCGGGTTATTTAACGACGCCGATTTGCCGTGGTTTACAAGAACGAAAAATTTTTGCAGTGATTGCACACCGGAGATTTCACCCCAAGCAAGGCCTATTTCCGAAGTGGAAGTTTATTTACGACGCCGAAAACAACACTTATATCTGTCCAGCAGAGCACCGTCTGACATACCGGACGACCGACCGAAAGGGTTACCGACAGTATGCGTCGGACCCGGAGCATTGCAAACAATGTCCTATGCTTGCGCAATGCACTCATTCCCGTAACCACCGAAAGGTGTTGACCCGTCACGTATGGGAGGACAGCAAAGAGTGGGTACGAAACAACCGGCTGAGCCGTGACGGCAAACAGTTGTACCGCAAACGAAAAGAAACGATTGAGCGAAGCTTCGCGGATGCCAAAGAGCTCCATGGGTTTCGCTATTGCCGTTTACGCGGATTGGCTAACGTCAAAGAACAAGCTTTGATGACGGCCGCTGTGCAGAACATGAAGAAGATGGCGATCCATCTGGATCGCCTGGAAAAGTGGGGATGATCCCCTCTTTATAAACCTTGAGAGTACACTGCAAATAAAAAAGAGAAACCCACCGTCTCAAAGACGTGGGTTTCTCGACAATCTGAGGGCCTCTTAGGCTCTTTTTTTTATTCCTTTTCATGATGGCGAACTATTATAAATTGTAGAGAATTTGTCCAGTTCCAGCATTTACTATAATTAGGCGGCGATGCGGGAATTGTCGAATGGAGCGGACAATCGGCTTGGGCCTGTTCACTCTGGGAAATCAAGTTAAACAAAGGAAGGTGAAGAAACCGAACAATGAAGAAAAAAATGTTTGCGCTGGCGATGGCCTTAATCCTTCTTCTCCAGGGGTTGTGGGGAGCAGGGACGGTCACCGCTAATCAGGATGCCTCGTCCGGGCCCTCGGCCGGTACGGTAAGCGTCACGGATGCCACGTACGGCCCCGCCATGCTGATGGCACTGAACCAGGAAAGCATCATTAAGCAGGTTAGGCTGCTGGATCAAAACAATACCGTAATCGATGCGGTTTACAACCCAAACCGTACGGACCGCTCCAAGCCTGGAGATCCGGTTCGGATCGAATACGAATGGGCGTTGGATAACAGCCATACCTATCAAGCCGGGGACAAGTTTGAATTCGATATTCCGCAGGAGTTTACCATCTACAACAAGATTGTCAGCCCGCTGGTCATCGATGACGGTACCGATATCGGGGAATTCACGGTGGAAACCGATGGACATGTCACGATCGTGTTTAACCCGAACGTGAATAATTCCGAAGTCAAAGGAACGATGGAAATCAATACGGAATTCAGCCAGACAAAGATCAAAGGCAGCGTGGAAGTTCCGATCGCCTTCGAAGTCCGCGGCGGAACGCAAGTGGCTAAAGTGATGTTCGAGCCGTTCGGCGGCAAGCTGCTGAAGAAAGACGGAACGGCATATAAAGAACAAAAAATTGATTGGACGCTGGATGTGAACACGAACCTGGACAAACTGTCGCGTCCTGTGGTCTCGGACCGATTCGAGGATGGATTGGAACTGGACCCGGCTTCCGTTAAGGTCTACAGGCTGAATGCCAATGTGGATCGGGAACCGGACGAAGGCGCGGAAATCACCGTATCGGAGGGGAACTTCACGGTTATTCCCGATGCCGGCGGTAAAGCCTTTCAAATTCAGTTTCACGATACCGAGGTTCAATCGGCATACCGGATCAAGTACACGACCCTTGTGAAGGATGAAGTTAAAACGAGTTTCAAGAACCAGGCAAAAGTGACGGATGACAACGCTGTTTCTGCCAATGCCGACAAGACCGTAAACGTAACGCGCGTGCCGCTCGTTTCAAAGGAAGCGCTGAACGGGACCTACGATCAAGTCAGCCAAACGGTAGCCTGGAGAATCAAGTACAATTACGGGGAAAAGACGATTGAACCTGCTGAGGCAGTGGTTGAAGACCGTTTTAACAACGGGGTTCTCTTGGATGGACCTGTCGAAGTGTACCGGCTGGACGGCACCGAGGTACCGTCGAATGAATATTCGGTTGCAGAGGTCAAAGATTCTTCCGTTGGCGGGAAGAACGGATTTACGTTGCGGTTCGGAAACCGCATTGATTCCGCCTATAATATCGAATACAAAACAAAGGCGATCGGCCGTTTATATCAAGATCTCACGGTGACCAATGATGTGTATTCATCATTAAATAAAAGGGAAACTAGAAATTCAGCCCGCTATACGTTTAAAAGCGGCATCGGTGTGAAGTCGTTGATTTTCACCGATTACAGCACAAAGGTTCTTACTTGGGAAATTGTCGTGAATAGCGACAAACAGCCGATGACCAATCTTGAAATCGAGGATACGTTTACCGGAGGCGGATTGACGTTCGTTCCGGGTAGCGTTGAGGTTAAATCATCGGGTTCAAGTGCTGCGATTAACCCTGCCGTTCATGCGCCAAAACCGGGGGAAGGCTTCAAGCTCAGCTTCGCCGGGACATTTAACGAGGAGTATACGATTACCTACAAAACGATTTTTACTCCCGGAAAGTCCACTTACCTGAATACGGCGGAGCTCGATTGGGTTGAAAAGCAAGGCGAATACGATCAGCCGGTAAAGAAACAGGCGAGTTTTTATCCGAATGACTATACGGTGAAGAACGGGAAAAAAGAAGGAGAATACAAGCCTTCCAAAAAGGAACTCACCTGGACCGTATACGCCAATTATAACGGATATACCGTTGACAACGCGGTATTGACGGACGTGCTGCAGAGCGGCCAAACCTTGGTGGGCGGCAGCGTTCATGTTTATCACATGACCGTTGACAAAGACGGGAATCCGGTAAAAGGGACGGAAATCCCGCTCGACCCGAGCAAAATCACTTACGTCGACGGTAAGCTTACCATTGATCTCGGCAACATCGATTCGCCGCGCTGGATCACTTTTGACACGAAGCTGGACCAAATTTTGGTCGCGAAATCTATACCTAACAGGGCTACACTAACCGGCTCGAATGGACCATGGAATTGGGACGCATCGGTATCCATTCCGAACGGTGAAGTGTACGTGAGCAAGGAGGGGGTTCGCGACGGAGACAACATCAATTGGACGATCAAAATTAACGAAGGACAGTCCTATGTGAAAAACGGCAAAATTATAGACACGCCGAGCCCGAATCAAATTTTGATCGAGGACTCCTTCAAGCTTTATAAGGCAAATGTAGATAACTCGGGGAATGTTTCGGAAGGCGATTTGCTGGAGCGCGATAAGTATCAATTGACGTTCCTAACAGACGACCAAACGGGAAGCCAAAGTTTCGAGCTTGTGCTCCCTTCGGAAATCTATAGCGCGTATGTCCTGAAATATTCTTCGGAAATTGCGGTTTCCGTCGACCGTGAGAAAGTGACCAATCAGGTCGAATTTATCGGCGAAGGCGTTTCGGTTGGCACCCGCGAAACCGAGAAATCGATCGAAATTCGCGTGTCTTCCGGTTCCGGTACGGGTTCCGGAGTTCGGGGAGCCCTTGTAATCACCAAAGTGGACGCGGACGATTCGGCCCTCAAGCTGTCTGGCGCCAAATTCAAATTGGTGAACAGCAAAGGCGAAGTCATTGGGGAGAAAACGACGGAAGCCGACGGTACCGTCGAATTTGCCAAACTGCGTTATGACACTTATACTTTGCTGGAAACGGAAGCGCCGATTGGTTATGTACTTAATCCCGCAGGGCTTCAAGTCGTGATCGACAGCACCTTGCAGCAAAGCGGAGGAGTAAAACGCGTTGAAGTCGAGAATGCAAAACAAACCGATCCGGTTGAACCGGTCGGGCATTTGAAAGTTGTGAAGGCGGATAAAGAGGATACTACCCACGTGCTGGGAGGAGCCACTTTTGTTCTCCAGGATGCGAATCAGCAATCCGCGCCTCTAACATTGACGACCGAGGCGGACGGTACGGCAACTTTCGCCGGACTGCCGTACGGGGACTACGTCTTGAAAGAGACGAAAGCACCCGAAGGTTACGTTATGGAAGAAGAAGAGTATCGGATCACGATTGATGCAAATGTCGTCCAAACGAACGATACTTATACTTTCACGGTATTGAATAGCAAGAAACCTGTAGTAGACCCAGGAGATCCAGGAGACCCGGGAGATCCAGGTGATCCAGGTGATCCAGGAGATCCAGGTGATCCGGGAGATCCAGGAGATCCAGGAAACCCAGGAAACCCAGGAAACCCGGGCAATCCGGGAAACCCAGGAAACCCGGGAAATCCTAGCAATCCGGGGAATGGCGGCGATTCCGGGCAGCCGGAAACTCCGTTGACCCCGCCGACAACGCCTTCCGATGAACAAGAAGAAGCGGATGAGGGTGAAGCGGTCGTCACGCCTCCTTCCGATTCGAACCCGTCGAATGGAGGCACGACGCCTGAAGAGGATCCGTCCAAGCATGGGGTAAAGGATGACGGAGGAGAATCGCAAGGGCAAGTCAAAGATAACTCAGGTTCCGATGAAGGTAAGTCGGGAGCCAATGGGGTGAAGGTGCTCCCTAAAACGGGAGAAGCCAGCCATTTGCCGCTGCAATTGGCCGGTGCCGCCCTGATGGGACTGGGACTCGCGTTGCGACTGAAGCATCGCAGAAAGAAAGCGTAAGCTTGAAAAGCAACTTGTTAAAACGAAGAGCGTTTCCGAGCCATGATGTTCGGAAACGCTCTTTTTTTGCCTTACACTCGGGCTTGTTCAGAATTTGTCTAGTTCACTGAACTATATTAAATTATGAATATAGATATTTCCGAAGGTGATCCATGCGAAAACTATCCTATTTCCTCATAATTTTAGGTTTGATCGTATTGTTAGCGCCCAAGTGGTTCGAATGGAGAGCGGATGTGGAGCAGGCCAATTTGCTCCGTGAGGCCGAATCCGCTCAAACCGCATCACAAAGCGAGGATATTCCGGCGAATTTGGCCGAGAGTTACTCCGAGGTTTCACGTATATTGGAGGAAGAGCCGGACGAGGAGGCGCTTGCCGATTCGGCGAACGTTTTGGCCGAGGTCGGAGATTCGATCGCAACGATTGAGATTGAAAAGATTGACCTGAAGCTCCCCGTGTTGGAAGGAGCGACGAAAAAAAACATGAAGCATGCCGCGGCCCATATGTCCGAAACCGCGCCTCTGGGCGGAAACGGAAACGCTGCGATCGCCGCTCACCGGGCCAGAACGGGAGGACGGTTGTTCAACCGCTTGAATGAAGTCGAAATCGGGGATAAGATCGAAATAAGGACTGCAACCGAAACTTATAACTATACGGTGTATCAAAAGAAAGTCGTAAAGCCGACCGACGTTTCCGTTCTGAACGGGTCGGACAGTGACCAAATACTTACTTTAATTACTTGCCATCCTTTAAAAAATCCTACTCACCGTCTTATTGTCCAAGCCAAGCTGGAATCTTAAACGATTCGTTCATCGAAAGGAATTGAATTTCTTTGCCTCAATCTGTTAACGCAATGTCGGAAAAGTTTTCGAAAAAAAGAATGTTTATTGTTTTGACCGTGTTTCTCCTTGTGCTTCTCGGGTTACGCATGCTTTGGTTTAATTTTCGGGTTCCGCCGCCTCATCCACCCATCCAGCAGGGGATTCTGGATTTGCGGGACTGGAACTTCAACGATAACCGGGCGATTCATTTGAACGGAGAATGGGCTTTTTATCCCGGCCGTCTCGTGGATTCCAATGTTCCTGACGATTCATGGGAAAGTAACAAAACGTGGATTCAGGTCCCGGGGAAGTGGAACGGCAACCTGAAATCGGAGTTTGGATACGGCACTTACCGGCTGCGCGTACTGGTTTCGGATACCGACCGGCTTTACGGGCTTCGGATGCTCAGTGCCTACTCCTCGTCACGGATTTTCGTCAACGGGGACATGCTGAAGCAAATGGGCAGCCCCTCCGAAATCAAAAAGGAAAATACGGAGCAGAATATTCCATATACCGTCTTTTTTCATTCCGGTGCCAACGAACTCGAAATTATCGTTCAAGTATCCAATTTTTCTTATCCGGGGACTGGCGGAATTTATCAATCCATGTTGTTCGGGACTGCGGAAGCCGTGTCGAAGGAACATTTTTTCTCCGAGACGATGCAAGTTATCGTTAGCGTGGTAATGCTTCTGCATGCGATATATGCGATAATCCTGTTCTTCCTTGGATACCGAAATAAGGGTCTGATTTATTTTACCGGATTAATTTTTGTGGCTACACTTTCCGTACTCACCGAAGATGATCGACTCCTTTTGACTTGGCTGCCGCTTAATTTCGAATGGGCTTCGAAAATCCGGATTTTGATTTATATGGGCGTCGGCGTATTTTTAATGCTTTGCACGAAGTCGCTGTTAGGACACCGGGAATTGAAGAAGACCACCCGAATTTATCTTGTTTTTTGCTCTATCAGCATCCTGACGGCGATCCTATTGCCGATGGAATATGTACAATTTTCCCGGAAGTTACTGTTGGCGGTATTGTTGGGTTCCGTCTTCATCATCTCCAGAATCAGCTTGATTGTGTTCCGTAAAGGGGAAAAGGCCGCATTTTTCATACTTTTGTCGGCGATGGCGCTTACGATTAACATTGTGGTCGGAGGGTTTCTAAAAGCCCGTTTCTGGCCTGATATGCCTTATTATCCGGTTGATCTTATCGTTGCGTTTCTTGGATTTGCGGGTTACTGGTTTATCCGTTTCATGCAAACTTCCATTGAGGCGACCAAACTGGCGGACGATCTTCGTGCGGCCGACAAAATGAAAGACGATTTCTTGGCGAATACCTCGCACGAGTTGAGAAACCCGCTGCACGGCATGATCAATATGGCGCAAACCGTGTTGGATCGTGAATCGGACAAGCTGAGCGATAATAACCGCGATAATTTGCGCCTTATCATAACGGTGGGGCAAAGGATGTCCTTGTTGCTGAACGATTTGCTGGATGCAGCTTTGCTCCATGAGCGAAATATGCGCTTGAACAAACAAAATGTGCAGCTTCAAGGCGTCGTTACCGGGGTGTTTGACATGCTCCGCTACATGACGGAGGGGAAATCGATCGAATTGATGAATCGGGTCCCTGAGCAGTTTCCGGCCGTGACGGCCGATGAAAACCGCCTCGTTCAAATTATGTTCAATCTTGTACATAATGCGATCAAATATACCAATCAAGGCTATATTTCCGTTGAGGCATACGCCGAGGGGAGTTTGGCGGTCATCCAAGTCAAAGATTCGGGGATGGGGATGGACGAGAAAACCCGCCAGCGGATATTCCGGAGATACGAACAAGGAGAGCAGGGGGCGATGGCCGGCGGCGGCCTTGGGTTGGGGCTAAACATTTGCAAACAATTGATTGAGCTTCATGGGGGAACGCTGGAAGTGGATTCCGTCCCCGACCAAGGTTCCGTCTTTACCTTCACGCTACAGCTCGGAGAAGATTTGCAGGAACCGTCAAACGCTCATTTCTTCCATTCCCATCGCTCTTTTGAAGAAACTGCGGCATCCGGAGAACCGGTACGTCCGAACGATGCAATGATGCCTCCATTGCCTGCTCTTACGGATCGTGGTGAATCTATACCGGGGAGAGCTTATAAACCAAAAATCCTAACGGTAGATGATGATCCTGTCAATTTAAAAATCTTGAGCAACCTGCTTTCAAATGATGGATACGACATTCATCCGGTTGCCAGCGGCAAAGAAGCGTTGGAAAAATTGAATGACGGCGAATGGGACCTGGTGATTGCAGACGTGATGATGCCTTTGATGTCAGGTTATGAATTGACCCGTATGATCCGGGACAAGTACCCGATATCCGAGCTTCCGATCCTGCTGCTGACGGCCAGAAGCCGGCCTGAGGACATCCATGCCGGATTTGCGGCGGGAGCCAACGAGTACGTGAACAAACCCGTGGATTCCGTCGATCTAAGAGCCCGGGTCGGTTCGTTAATCGAATTGAAGCATTCAGTTAAAGAGCGGCTTCGGATGGAAGCTGCATGGCTGCACGCCCAAATTCAGCCGCATTTCCTGTTCAATACGTTGAACTCCATCGCTTCCCTAAGCGATACCGATCCTTTGCGGATGACCAAGCTGCTTGATGAATTCGGCAATTATTTGCATATGAGCTTTCACCTCAAAAATTTGCAGCAGGTGGTTCCTTTCGAGGAGGAATTGGAACTTGTCCGTTCCTACCTTTATATCAAGAAAGAACGGTTCGGTGATCGAATCGATATCAAGTGGGAATTACCGGAATCGTTGCAAGCGGAAATACCTCCATTTTCGATTCAGACCTTGGTTGAGAATGCGGTTCGACACGGGATATTGGCTCGAGCAAGCGGAGGAACGGTGACGATCCGAGTCACGGATGAAGACGACCATCTGACGTTCTCCGTTGAGGATAACGGGATGGGCATCGCCAAAGAAAAGCTGGATCAGTTGCTAACCCATACTGAGGGGGGCATCGGTCTTATCAACACGGATCGGAGATTGAAGCAAATCTATGGCCAAGGACTGCACATTCACAGCATCCAAGGCGAAGGAACCACGGTGTCCTTTTCTATTCCGAAAAACGAAGCAGGGTGATTTTCTTTAAGATAATAGCATGGTTGGTGATGAAAATGACGATTCCTTTGCCTTTTTTATTTTATATTTTGCTCGGAATGGTTGTGGTGGGCACATTCGTTGTCATTATCCATTACAGAAGCCTCATTGCCGAAAGAAATGCCCTCCGGGAATTGGCGTATGTCGACCCTGTCACAGGCCTGTTTAACCGGAACGGCTTTAATAACTTTTGGAAAAACTACAAAGGAAAAGAAAATTTGGCGCTACTCAGTCTGGACTTGGATTATTTTAAAGAAATCAACGATACCTACGGTCATTCTGCGGGGGACCAATTGCTGCGGGAAGTGAGCCAGAACCTGAAACAGATCACGAACAAAAACCAGCTTGCCTTCCGGATGGGAGGAGACGAATTCCTGTTCATTATGAAAAATTGCGACCCGAATCAAGTCGAAATTATGGCCGGATTGATTCTAAATAAGATCAGCAAGCCTTATTATATTCAGGATCGGGACATTTCCGTAACAGGCAGCATTGGGATCAGCATGTGCATTGGATCAGAAGTGGATCCTGCACGTATGCTGGAAGAAGCGGATATTGCGATGTACCATGCCAAACGTTTAGGGAAAAATGCCTATTGCGTTTACGCAAACCGCGGCGCGAAGAAATTGAAGAGCGTATAATCCTTTTTCAAAAAGAGCCCGGGCATTCAATGCCCGGGCTCTTTTGATTACGATTGTTTATCGAAGCATCCCGGAAACATTCCGGTAGAAATCGCGATCCGGTTCCAGCAGTTGATGACATTGATCGCAAAAATCAGATCGGCCGTTTCCTTTTCACTGTAAAATGTCCGGATACGGTTAAAGATCTCTTCGGGAACGCCACGCTCCGAGATCCGGGTGACGGCCTCCGTCAGCTCCAGCACCGCCTTTTCTTGGTCCGTATAACAAGGGGACTCCCTCCAGACGGAGATTAGGGCGATTCTCTGCTCGGTTTCCCCCAGCTTGCGCAGTTCCTTGACGTGCATATCCAGGCAAAACGAGCAGCCGTTAATTTGCGAGGCCCGGATCTTAATTAGTTCGTACGTGATCCGGTCCAGCCCGCTCTCCTTGACGCGGTTTTCCATTTGGCTCATCGCCCGGTATACTTCCGGGTTAGCCGTATAATGATTCATTCTGACGTTCATCATTAATCCCTCCACCATGAAATTCGGATGATTTTGTTTCATCACAAATTAGACAATGAAGGAACGGGATTTGTGACCGGAAAATCAAAAAAAACGAAAAATTTATTTTACGGAAGAAAAGGCCGGGGCGTTTGCGAGTTTGTCCGGATTGGTAATCAGGTAAAGTTTACTGATTTCCCCGTTGTTGCGGCATTCCGCCATAACCGCTTTTACGGGAACCCCGTCGCGATATAACATAATACCGGGCTCGCCGTTCATGAGCATCGGTATCCATTCACCCTGCAACGAGCCCTTGCGGGAAATGCCGTTCCAAAAAGCGATAATCCGCTCCCTGGACAAGATCGGAAATATCGCCGACCGCACTTTTCCTCCGCCATCCGACCACATCACCGCATCCTCGCGGATCATTCCAAAGAGGGAACTGAAGTTTCCGTTTCTCGAAGCTTTAATAAACGCCTGAACCCAGTCGGACACGGCAGGAACCTTCGACGATTTAACTTCATCGGATGCCCCGACTTTTTGCCGGGCACGGCTGAGCAGTTTCCGGCAAGCTACCTCGTTTTTACCCAGAATCTCGGCGATTTCCGAGTAGTCCATGGCGAACGATTCCCGAAGCACGAAGACGGTCCTCTCCTCGGGAGAAAGCTTTTCGAGCATGACCATAAACGCATAGGAGATCTGTTCTTCCCGCAACAGCGGGTCCTCTTCCTTAGAAGGCGATGACGGCTCAAAAACAGGCTCGGGGAGCCAGGTGCCCGTATATGTTTCCCGGGACATTCTCGGGGATTGCAGGGCGTTCAAACTGCGGTTGACGACGGCCCGCCTGAAATAAGCCGCAGGATGATCCACGCGTTCCAGAGCGGTGTCCTTTTCGAACAGAGTAAGGAACGTCTCCTGAACGATATCCTCCGCCTCGGCCCAGGACCCCGTCAGCTTGTAGGCCATCGCCGTCAAGGAAGTACGATGATCCAGGTAAAATTGCTCCAAACGGTTCATTAGGCAAGAAACCTCCTCAGGATTGCATGAGCACTATCACTAGAGTGTGTACCATCATCTACTATACCAAAAGAAATCGAGCTCTGCCCAAGAAATGTAAATGTCTAAATCATGCTATATTAATGACTTGAATATCAAGGTTTGTATTTGAAAAGCCGTATAGAATGATGAATATGCTTACGCAAACATAACATATGAAAATTCGTTCGAATAGGAGTGTATTCTTTGCAGTATACCAATCCCGTAATTTCAGGTTTCTATCCCGATCCCAGCATTTGCCGGGTGGAAGACGATTATTATCTGGTTACCAGCACATTCGAGTATTTTCCGGGCGTTCCCATTTTTCATAGCAAGGATCTTGTTCATTGGCGGCAAATCGGTCATTGCCTGACGACGGAGCGGCAATTGCCGCTTGAAAACTGCTGGAGCTCCGGGGGAATCTACGCGCCCACGCTGCGTTATCATAATGGATGGTTTTATATGGTCACTACGAACGTCAGCGCAAACGGCAATTTTTTTGTCAAAGCCCGAAACCCGGAAGGTCCTTGGTCCGATCCGATTCTGGTTAAGCAGAACGGCATCGACCCGTCTCTGTTATTCGACGACGACGGGCGGGTTTATTTTCAATCCGCTCGCGACGGGGAGGAAGGAAACGGCATATATCAATGTGAAATCGACATAGCCAACGGCGAAATGCTGACGGAAAGCCGCTTGATTTGGAGCGGAACCGGCGGTGCGCATCCCGAAGCCCCTCATTTATATAAAATAAACGGCCTGTATTATTTAATGATCGCCGAAGGCGGCACCGAATACGGGCACATGGTGACCATTGCCCGAAGCGAAAATCCGTATGGTCCCTTTATATCTTGTCCCTATAATCCGATTCTTTCGAACCGAAGCAGAAGCAGCCTCATTCACGCGACAGGACATGCGGATATCATACAGATCCAGGATGGGACCTGGTGGTCCGTTTGTTTGGGAATCCGCCCGGTTTCCTATCCGATGGGTCATCATCTTGGCCGGGAGGTTTTCCTCGCGCCCGTGACCTGGACGGACGACGGCTGGCCGATCCTGGGGCAAAACACGCGGATGGAAATGGTGATGGACGCACCGAGTTTGCCCGAGGTTCGCTGGCCGGATAAGCCGATTCGTGACGACTTTCAGTTTTCCCGGTTGGGCATGGATTGGATCTTTTTGCGGAACCCCAAGCCGGGAAGCTGGTCCTTGGACGAACGGCCCGGTTATCTGACGCTGCGTGGAAACGAAACAACCTTAGATGATACCGGATCTCCCGCATTTGTTGGCAGGCGCCTCTGCCATTTTCGTTGCGACCTCGAGACGGTGATGGAATTTGAACCGCAAACCAATGGGGAGGAAGCCGGAATCAGCGTTTTTAAAAATGATAAATTTCACTACGATCTTGCCGTTAAACTCGTCGATGGGCGCAAAATGGCGGTATTCCGCAAAACCGTCGGCTCGATGAAAACGGAAGAGGCGAGAGAATGCCCGGCTGGCCCGATTCTATTAAAAGTAGAGGCAAGACCGGAAAAATTCGTTTTTTCATTACGGACGCAAGACACGGAGAGGGTCGAAATGGGATGGGGCGAATCTCATTTTCTCTCCACGGAAGTTTCCGGCGGGTTTACCGGTGTCATTGTAGCGATGTATTCCGCCTGCGATAAGGGATCTTCCGCACCCGCTCAGTTCGATTGGTTCGATTATTTGGTTACGGATTGAACTTCAATTTTCGCCAAGCGTGTGGAGAAGGGCATTTTTTGAAACCGGCAGCGGCTCGTTTGAGCCTGCTGCCTTTTTTGGCTCACGAATGCTGCTTTCGGTATGATTTCGGCGATACTCCATAGAGCTTTTTGAATAACCGTGCAAAATAATTGCTGTCGTTAAACCCGCACTCGAACGAAATTTGAGTAACCGGAAGTGTGGTCCGCTTCAGCAGCGTACATGCCCTTTCCGCCCGAAGGCGCTGTAAATACGCAATGGGAGTCGTTTGATAATAGGCTTGAAAAATACGGTTTAAATGTCTGACCGAAATGCCCGATTTGGATGCGATCGTGTCCAGGGATACGGGTTCCAGATAGTGCTCTTCGATATAGGAGATCGCGTTGGCAAGATGCATCAGGCTGTTATCCACGCCTTTCTCCTGGTTGTCGTATTGTCTGGATAAATAGACGACCAACTCCATAAATCGCGAAGCGAGCATGGTCTGATAGCCTTGAAGTTTATTTTGATACTCTTCGATCATCACGGAAACGAGCGAGGACACATATTCCAGGCTTGAAATCGACATGTTCAGCTTGCTCTTGTATGCGTGGATATTTCGATAGAACGGTTCCAGGATGAACAGGGCTTGAAACCCATTGGATATTCTGAGATCCTGCCCGGCCGATTTAAGCATCTCGGATTTAAACATAATATTGCAAATTTTGAAATCATGCGGGTCTTTGTAAGAATGCGCGGTCCTGCCGTTGATGACGAATGCATTCCCTTTCTTGATAAAGGATTCCTCGCTATTGACGACATGGGTAGCATGGCCGTTCAGCACGATGACCAGCTCGGAGAAGTCCGCATGCCGATGATGGGAAGTATCTTCTTCGTGACCTCCGTACTGAATATAAAACGGGAATTGTTCATCCGATGTAAACCAGTTCAAATATACGTTATTCATAGGGTCTCCCAATTTACGTTTTTATGTCTATATCGTGCTATTGAATGACTCAAAAATCAAGGTTTGATTTTAACCTGCGAGATAAACTTTAAATGTAAAAGGCGGAAACAATATGGTTTTTAATTCTTTTTAACTTGTTAGGGGGAGATATTTGATGATTCGCGAGAAAAGAAAAAAGCTTGGAATCTTGCTTCTTGCAAGCTTGCTGCTGATCACGGCGGGATGCGGAAGTTCAGGTAACGGTACGGCAGGCGGTAAGGATGAATCTGGCGGGGATCCCACAAGCCCGATCACGTTTTCATTTTTCGGTGCCGATGCCAGTCCAAACTGGAACAAAATGCAAGATGACGTCGGAAAACAAATTACCGCAAAAACCGGCGTTACGCTTGAAGCCGAATACGATGTCGGAAGCGGCGGCGGACAGAGCAAAATCGCCTTGATGGCTGCGAGCGGGGATTATCCCGACCTGATTTATGCCAAGGGCGAGCTCGGCAAACTGGTTGATGCCGGCGCGATTATCGATTTGACGGATCTGATCGATAAACATGCTCCGAATATTAAGAAGGTCATGGAAAAGAACATGAACCGAATGAAATACAGCAATGACGATCCGGCCATCTATTCGATTCCGACGAATGTCGGAGTGGATGAGCAGGTTTTCGATGCGACCAGCGGATTCCAGGTCCAGCTCCGCGTATTGAAAGAGCTTGGATATCCGCAAATCAAAACCGTGCAGGATTTTGAAAACGTACTCAAACAATATGTGGCTAAACATCCGACAACAGATGGGAATCCGACCATTCCGCTCACGCTAAATGCGGACAGCTGGAAAATGTTGATAACGGTTACAAATCAGGCCGTCAACACGACAGGAGCACCGGGGGATGGCGAATATTACGTAAACCCGGATACTTATGAAGCTATGCTTCACTACAAACGTCCGGAAGAAAGAGATTATTTCCGTTGGTTGAACCATATGTACAATGAGGGTTTGCTTGACAAGGACTCCTTCGTGCAAAAGGAAGACCAATACAAAGCGAAAATCGCCAGCGGCCGCGTACTCGGCCTCACTTCGGTAGAGTGGGAATACCAGGATGCAGAGAACGCTCTGAAAACGGCAGGTAAAGACGATTACACCTACGGGCATTTCCCCGTGACGATGAACGAGCAATATAAGGTTCATGCTATGCAATCCATCGGCGTCGATGGGTACGGTATCAGCATTACGACCGCTTGCAAGGATCCGGTGCGCGCCATTCAATTTTTGGATTGGCTCTCCTCCGAGGAAGGACAAATACTGAGAAACTGGGGGCTTGAGGGAAAACATTACAACATCGAGGATGGCAAGCGCGTGATTCCTACGGATGTGCTTGACCGGAAGGTGAACGATGCGACGAATTTCTCCAAAGAGACCGGTATCGGATTGTATTCGATTTTCGGGGTTCGCTACGGGGATGGAGTCAAAGATTCGACCGACAATTATTACACGACGAACTTCCCAGATCAAATTGTATCCAGTTATTCCGAGGCCGAAAAAGAGGCTTTAGCGGCATACGGTGCGACGACTTGGAAGGATCTGTTCCCAAGCGAAAAGGAACTTCCCGTCAAAGAATGGGGCGCTTTGTACAACATGCAAGTTCCGACGGACGGAGATTATCAAGTCATCTATCAAAAAACGCAGGACATTGTCTACAAAAAAATTCCGGAAGCGGTTTTGGCCAAACCGGGTGAATTCGACCGAATCTACGATGAATTTATTGCCGAGCTTAATAAAGCGGGAGCCGAGAAGATGGAGAAAGAATATACGGAGCTTGTGAAAGAAAGAGTCTCTCTTTTCACCGGAAAGGAGATTCAATAAATTAAAATGAACCTTGCCCCGTTCTCGATGGGCAAGGTTCATTTGACTTAAAATTTGAAAATTTGAATCGTCTTTTGAAGCTGGAACACCGCGTTTTTCATCGCTTCCGCCTCGTCGGCCATCGCCTGGATCGAGGTAATTTGCTCGTTCATCGAGGCGGATACTTGCTCCGTACCGGCCGCGGACTGTTGCGTAATCGCCGAGATGTTCTGAATCGCGGAGGAAATATGATGCGCGCTTTCCAGCATCGATTCGCTTTCTTTGGAGAAGGCGGCGATTTGCTCCGTAATATACTGCACGCTCTGAACGATTTCCGAGAAAATTTGCTCCGTCTCGCGAATCATTTCATTTTGTTGGCGGACGACGTCTTCATTGATCTTGATATTTGTTCCGGCAAGCTTGACGTCCTGCTCGATGCTGCGGACAAGGTTAAACACTTCCTTGGTAGAGGTCGTTGCTTCCTCGGCCAATTTGCGGACCTCATGGGCAACGACGGCAAAGCCTGCGCCATGCTCGCCGGCACGGGCCGCTTCGATCGAAGCGTTGAGGGACAGCAAATTGGTTTGTTCGGCGATTTCCGAGATCGTAGCCGTAATTTTGGTAATTCCCCGGGCGTTTTTGGCAAGCGCGTCGATCGATTCCGCCACTTTGGAGGTCGCTTCGATATTCCGGCGCATTCCGTCAGCTTGCATGGATACGGAATCGCGTCCTTGTTCCACCAGCTTCAACATCTCTCCGGAGCGGCTCTTCATTTCGTGCGTGGAATCCGTATAATTGCTTACTTTGAGTTCGATTTCGCCGATGGAGTCCTTCATGCTTCCCACTTCTTCGGAAATTTCATTGGCCCCGAGCGCAAGCTCGTTGGAAGAATGGGTTACTTGAGTCATGACGCTGATGAGCTCCTGGTTCCGTTCGGATATGGAACGGCTGGAATCCATAACCTTGCGGGTAATTTCGGAGGTCTCCTGCAATATTTTGCGAAGCTTGTCAACCATGCTGTTA
The DNA here is from genome assembly GCF_051307165.1 of Paenibacillus salivarius. NCBI lineage: Bacteria > Bacillati > Bacillota > Bacilli > Caryophanales > Paenibacillaceae > Paenibacillus > Paenibacillus salivarius. The sequence goes on along the minus strand of NZ_CP195592.1, from coordinate 3,519,818 downwards.
AAGGAGCGGTTCAGATCCTCCAGACCACCGGATTCCATAATGCGCGCGGTGAAGTCGCCTTTGGCGATTTTCACGGAAGCGTTGGAAATGTCATTAAATGACGAGGTGAGCGCATTTTGCAGATAGCGGGTAAGCGGATACGTAAGCGCTGCCAAAACAACGATAAGAATGGCTCCCGCAAGAAGTTTGCCGACCAGAGCGAATACGATAAGGCCCGGAATAGCAAACAGAGAGGCAACGAGATAACAAGCGGCCGAAATCTTCTTGGAAAGGGGAAGTCCGTTGAACCATGACATATGTATCACTCACTCCTTAAGTAGTAGGATATATCTACCATCAGTATACCATTTGATTGGAAATTGGGGTAGGACTAAATGATGAGAAATTAATGATGCATAACCATCCTTGCGGTGGTTGATATTAAAGCCATGAATAACACACAAACCAACGACACTTTTAAAAGATGGCCGATCGTAACGGCGCTTCTCATCGGGGCGTTTGTAGCCACCCTGAATCAGACGCTGATGAATGTGGCGCTGCCGAGCATGATGAAAGACCTGAATGTGAGCACCACGACCATACAATGGCTAACGACCGGATTTATGCTGGTCAACGGGGTACTGATTCCGGTCAGTGCCTTTTTGGTAGAACGGTTCTCGACAAGGCAGCTGTTCATTTCCTCGATGATTCTTTTCTCCGTCGGGACCTTGGTTTGCGGAATCGGTTCGAATTTTTCCATGGTGCTGATCGGTCGGTTGATTCAAGCCTGCGGAGCTGGCGTATTGATGCCGCTCATGTCCGTTATTTTCTTGACCATATTCCCGATTGAAAAACGCGGGCAAGCGATGGGAACGATGGGGATCGCCATGGTTTTTGCTCCGGCTGTAGGTCCGACGCTTTCGGGATGGATCGTTGAGCACCACCCATGGAACGCCTTGTTCTGGATCATCCTGCCGTTCGGCATTATCTCGATCATCCTTGGCTTCATTTTCATGAAAAACGTTCTTGATGTTTCGCGGCCGAAACTGGATATCGCGTCGATCATTTTATCGACCCTCGGTTTCGGAGGAATCCTGTACGGCTTTAGTGAAGCCGGAAGCGAAGGATGGGGGACGACCGAAGTGCTGGCGAGCCTGGTGATCGGAGCGGTCGCGCTCGTGCTGTTTCTGTGGCGGCAGTTGAAAAGCAAGCACCCGATGCTGGAATTCAGGGTGTTCCGGTATAATATGTATTCCCTGACAACGGTGATCAATGTCGTGGTTACGATGGCGATGTACGCAGCCATGATTCTGCTGCCGATCTATTTGCAGACCATCCGCGGCTTCTCGCCGATGGACTCCGGATTGCTGCTTATGCCCGGAGCGATTCTCATGGGGATCATGTCGCCGATAACCGGATTCATCTTCGACCGTATCGGTGCAAAATGGCTGGCTATAGTCGGTCTGGCGATTACGATCGTAACGACATGGGAATTCAGCAATTTGTCGGACAGCACCTCGTACACGCATCTGATCATCATCTATACGGTCCGGATGTTCGGGATGTCCATGCTCATGATGCCGATTCAAACAGCCGGGCTGAATCAGCTCCCCGCCAGACTCAACGCCCACGGCACGGCCATGTCCAACACGCTTCGGACGATAGCCGGAGCGCTCGGAACAGCCTTGCTTGTTTCGGTCATGTCAACGCGTACGAAGGACCGTATCACCGAAATGGTCATGGGGGCCGGAATCGATCCGAAAGCACCGGAAAATGCCCAAATGATGCTCCACATCACAAAGGAAGCGACGATCGACGGGATTGATTATGCGTTTGTCATCGCGACCTGGATCACTGCCCTGGCGTTTATTCTTTCGTTCTTCATCAAAAAGGTGAAGATTAACAGAGAAGGTCAAATAAAGTAATTAAAAACGGCCCCTTTCGCAGTTAGAGCGAGGGGGCCGTTTGACGAATGTGTGTATTAGCCGAGAGTTACGACAACTTGATGTACGCCGCCGTCGCCGATCGGAGCGATGATATTGCCTTCGACGTCTTTACCGTCGACAGTCATGCTCTTCACGCCTTTGGACACATGGTTCGGGTTGCTGATTTTGATAACATAGGTATCGCCGCGGAATACGCGCGTAATTTCGTATTCGTCCCATGCAGCCGGGATACAAGGATCAACCTTCAGGCCGCGGAAGTCCGCTTGAATACCGAGGATCGCTTGCGTAATGGCCACATAGTTCCAAGCAGCCGTACCCGTCAGCCAGGAGTTTTTCGCTTCGCCGTGGCGGACTGCGTCTTTACCGGCGATCATTTGCGAGTACACGTATGGCTCCATCCGGTGAACTTCGCTGATATCTTCCAGGTAAGCCGGAGCGATTTTCGAATACACTTCGAAAGCTCTGTCCCCATGACCGAGCACCGTTTCGGCGATCATGATCCAAGGGTTGTTGTGGCAGAAAATACCGGCATTCTCTTTGTAACCCGGAGGGTACGTCGAGATTTCGCCCAGGTTCAAATAGTATTTGGAATACGGAGGCTGCTGCAGCACGATACCGTATTTCGTATCCAGGCGATCCTTAACTGAAGTCATCGCCTTGTCGGCCAAACCTTCCTCTACGCCGATGCCGGCCATAACGCAAATGCCTTGCGGCTCGATGAAGATTTGTCCTTCTTCGTTTTCCTTGCTGCCGATTTTTTCGCCGTAGTGGTCATAAGCGCGCAGGAACCAGTCGCCGTCAAAGCCGTGTTCCAGCGTGATGGCGCGCATTTTTTCCGCATGTCCGGCCGCTTCCTTCGCTTCGTTATCAAGGCCGCGCATCCGGCAAATTTCTTCGAAGTCCGGGCTAACATAAACGAACAAACCTGCGATAAAGACGGATTCCGCGGTACCGCCTGCGATGTTTTCGGTCGTTTGGAACGATTCGCCTGGCTCCTTGGAGAAGCAGTTCAGGTTGAGGCAGTCGTTCCAGTCGGCACGGCCGATCAGCGGCAAACCGTGAGGCCCGAGGTTATGGATGACATGATAGTAGGAACGTTTCAGGTGCTCGAACAGGGTTGCCGTGTTGTCCGGGTTGCTGTCGAACGGAACTTGTTCGTCCAAAATGCTTACATCGCCGGTTTCTTTAATGTAAGCGGCGGTGCCGAGAATGAGCCACAACGGATCGTCGTTAAATCCGCTGCCGACTTCGTTGTTGCCTTTCTTGGTGAGCGGTTGATATTGGTGATATGCGCTGCCGTCTTCAAACTGCGTAGCGGCGATATCGAGAATCCGCTCTCTTGCGCGTTCAGGAATTTGATGCACGAAGCCGAGCAAATCCTGGTTGGAATCCCGGAAGCCCATGCCGCGGCCGATGCCGGACTCGAAATAGGAAGCGGAACGGGACATGTTGAACGTAACCATACATTGATACGGGTTCCAGATGTTGACCATCCGGTTCAGTTTGTCGTCGCCGCTGTTGATTTGATACTTGGACAGCAAACCGTCCCAATAAGTGGCGAGTTCGGCCAAAGCGCGGTCCACATCGGCGTCGGTCGCGAATTTTTCGATCATCGCCAGAGCCGGCTTCTTGTTGATCACGCTAGGAGCTTCCCATTTTTCCTCTTCAGGAACTTCAACATATCCGAGGATGAAAATCAGGCTTTGCTCTTCGCCCGGGGCAAGCGTCAGCTTCACTTCATGGGAGCCGATCGGGGACCAGCCGCTGGCCACGGAGTTGTTCGCTTTGCCTTGAACGACGGCCTGTGGCTCATGAAGACCGTTATACAAGCCGACGAACGACTCGCGGTCGGTATCGAAACCGTCGATGTTACGGTTTACGGAGTAGAAAGCATAGTGATTTCTGCGCTCGCGATATTCCGTTTTGTGATAGATGACCGAATCTTTGACTTCCACTTCGCCGGTGCTCAGGTTACGCTGGAAGTTCGTCATGTCGTCCTGGGCATTCCAGAGACAGAACTCGGCAAAGGAGAATAGGGATACCGTTTTGTTCTCGGAGCCGGTGTTTTTCACGGTCAGGCGATGTACCTCGCCGTTGTAGCCGAGCGGAATGAAAGCGAGCTGGTTGACGGAAATGCCGCCGCGCTCACCGGTAATCGAAGTATAGCCGAGGCCGTGGCGGCACTCGTAAAAATCAAGGTCGCGTTTAACCGGCATCCATCCCGGCGTCCAGAAGTCATCATTGCTGTGATCGCGAAGGTAGTAATAACGTCCGCCCGTATCCAGCGGGATATTGTTGTACCGGTAACGTGTCAGACGGCGCAAGCGCGCGTCGCGGTAAAACGTATAGCCACCGGCCGTATTGGAAATAAGTCCGAAAAATTGTTCATTGCCGAGATAGTTGATCCACGGGTAAGGGGTTTTTGGAGTATTAATGACATATTCTTTGCGAACGTCGTCAAAATGTCCGAATTTCATGAATAAATTCTCTCCTTTCGGTTGTGAACGCGCGTTTATTATCGAGAAAAGATACCGCCTCGTCCCGTCCCGTTCAAGGGAATGGGGGAGAGGCGCATGCTGCTTATCCAAGCAGCGGGCAGCACTTCCTTACGATCCGGCCGGTTTGCAGGAATCCCGAACCACGAGCCGGGAGGGAAAACTGACCGTGCTGAAGGTCGGTTCGTCGGCATTGCACAAGCCGATGACCTTCTCAACAGCCGCTTTGGCCATATCGCCGATCGGCAGCTTCACACTCGTTAGCTTGGGATGGATTCTGGAAGCCAGCTCCACATCGTCGAAGCCGACGAGCGAAATCTGGTCGGGAACGCTGACTCCAAGTTCGGCAAACGCTTCCATGGCCGCAATGGCCATATCGTCATTGGAACTGAACAGGGCGGTCGGTAAACGGCCGCTGACGGCCAATCTCCGGGCTTCCAGATAGGCGGTTTCCTTCAGAAAGTCGCCTTCGAGGATAAAATCCTCCACCAAGGGCAGTCCATGCTTCTTCAGCGTGTTCTCGAACGCCATAAACCGCTCGCGACCCGAGAAAGTGTTCATTCTTCCCTTGATGATGCCGATCTCTTTGTGGCCCAGCCCGATCAAGTATTCGATCGCTTCCGCCGTTCCCTCGTAATCCATCGAGTTGATGACCGCCAGATGATTTTTGTTCAGCCGTTCGGACATGATTTCAGAAATATCATAGTCAACAAGGACGAGCGGCGCCTCCTGGCTGACGAGTTCTCTCACCAGCTCGATATCTTTCTGAGTGCCGACAAGGATGCCTCCGTCGATGCGTTTCTGTTGAAACGCCTGTTTGATTTTCTGAAAATCACCCGGTGAATATACGGTATGAATCAGACAATAGAATCCGCGGGCGTTGGCCGTGTCGACAACCATATCGACGATCGGGGCAAAGTAGCTGTTCTGGTATATGCGGCTCGCGTCTTCCTTCTCGTTCATACTGATGGCGAACAGTCCGATCGTGTCGGTCCGCTTGCCGGCCAGCGCCCGGGCGAAGCTGTTGGGCTCGTAGTGATGCTCTTGGATGACTCGGAGCACCTTCGCCTTGGTCGCTTCGGGAACGTTAGGATAATTGTTGATGACGCGGGATACCGTGCTGCGGGAAACCCCGGCCAATTTGGCAATATCTTCGCTACGCATGTCGTTCCCTACTTTCTTGTAAACGCGCGTTTATGCCTCTATTGTAGTTGAAGGTGCCCGGTAAATCAATTATTTTTTTGACTCCAGATAACGTTTTATTAAATGAACCGCTTTGTCTTTGTTATCCGAATCGAGCCGTATGGTGATAAACATATCCTCCATGAAGAGAGGCAGCTGCTTTGCAAGTTCGGTATCGGAAACCTTGATGCCGTAAATATGCTCTTCGGGATTGTCCTCCGTCGTGCCTTTGATGAGCAAGCTGTCATCCACCAGGGGCTTCAGCTCTTGTTCCACTTCTTCATCCAGGCTTTCCAAAATATCGCTTCCGCCGATCCATTCAAAGGAGTTCTTGTCCAAAATGTAAACATCGGGTTTCTCCGTCGCAACGACGGCCGACGCTTTTTGCATGAAAGCCATATCATATGTGGTCGACGTTTCGCCAAGGGGCGGAAGGTAGGTAACGGTTACCTCCAGCCGTTTCCATTCAGGAATCTGCTGGGTCATCGCTTGTTCAAGCCCTTCGTCGCCGCCTTTTTCTTGATCCGACGTATAGTTGCCGAGGAACATGATCGACAAATCCACCGGAGGAAGGGCCGCTAGCCGTTTTTGCTCCTCACGGTGATTCATGAATGCCACCGTTCCGGCAATCACGACGATGACGGCGATCATTCCGAAGATGATCCGGCCCTTGTTAATGCGGAAAAAATCGTCGACCTTTTCGGCGGTGCCGGCAAATTTCCCCCATTTTCCGAAGCGCTCCCGGCTCATTTCGTCGATCTTGCTGCGTCCTTCATATTCGACGATCGTTTTGTAAGCCTTCAGCTTTTGCTCGTACTCATCGCTGTCGGATTGCTTCGAACGGGATCTGCGGAGCAATCGTTCGAATTCTTTCTCAACTTCCTCTCTGGAAGCGTTCTCGGAAAGCCCGAGAGTTTCGTAAGCTTTTTTCAATTCGTCCATCGGTAATCTCCTCTAATTCCGTGTGCACATTTGTACTAGATTTTATATGGAAAGCGGTTCTAGCATTTATTATACTTTGTATTTGAAGCGAAAGGAAATCCGATAGACTGCCTGCCGGAAACGGAGAACATAAATCGCCAAGGAATGACGCTCATCCCTTGGCGAATATAGGTTTTAGGCCTAAAAACCTTCTTATTGGACCCGGCGCATGGACAGAATCTTATCTTTCCAGTAACCGCTGTCGACGTCGCTGATTTGTACCCCCGGTTCCCCCCAGGTATGAATGATTTTGCCATCGCCGATGTAAATGCCGACATGGCCGGGAATTCGATCGGTTTCAAACCTTCCCGGAACCGAGAAAAAGACGAGGTCTCCGACCTGCAAATCGGATCTGGACACCGGGTGGCCGCGCTCAGCCTGATCTCTCGCCAGACGGGGAAGGCTGATTCCGTATTTTTTGAAAACGTGTTGGGTGAACGAGGAACAGTCAAAAGCTCTGGACTGCTCGTAAGGTGCCGCACCGAACACATAACGGACTCCCAGATATTGTCTTGCGTAGGAAACAAGCTCACTCCGGTTGGCGGGTATGCTGAGAATGTTCATGCGCTTATAGCTGGGTTGCTTAATTTTATTCCGATCCCGGCCTAAGCCGTTGTTCGCCAGCGAATCGATCCGCAGTTTTCCCGTGGCGCGATCATAACGGACATTCGTTTGCAGAAGGTCTCCAAGCGCCTCGGAGGTCATATGAATCTTGCCGTTCTGGCGGATCGGCGGCTGGGACAACGAAATTTGTTTACCGAAGGAAACCGCCGAACGCTGACTCGGTTCAACCTGGAACATCACATCGGTAAACCCTAATAAGGCAGCCGAGTCCGTCTCTTCCAGGCGTAAACCGAGCGATTCGGCGGCCTTGGAAAGGGGGATCCAATCGGTGTCTGCCGGAGCGCCTCCTTGATCCGAACGGAGGATCGGATGCTTGCCCGCCTGCGGCGTTGACTTTGCGGAAGGCCCGTTCGAATGAGAACCGCAGGCTGTACAAGCCAATAACAGGACTCCCGATAGCATAAGTCTGGTCATCTTGTTCATGTCGATGGTGATGCTGCGCATGTTCAAGTTGCACTCCTATCATGTAAGTTAAGGATATGTTGAAGTATGTTGAATTTGAGTTTTTTATATGCAAACGAATACGTTTGTTTTGAAGGTTTGAACATCAACTGAAGGAGTGTGTCAACATCAGCATGTGGGGCGGCTTGAGCATGAAGCAGAGCACACACCGTAAAACGTCGACGCATCGCAGAAATCTGTCGATCGCTACGTGGGAGGGAGTGCCCTCCGTAATTTTCCAGACATTGCTGCAAGGACAGTTTCTTACGGGGTTTGTGTTATATTTGGGGGCGACTTCGGGTCAACTCGGATTTATATTGGCCATAACGACATTCGTTAATATCGGGCAGTTGTTCGTTGCCTTTTACATTCAAAAAATACGCAGCCGAAAATGGGCGTTCGTCGCGTTCGGAACCATTCAGCGCATCTTGTGGGGGGCCACGGGGCTGGTGCCGTTTTTGTTTCCTGAGCGCTATTGGGTAACGGCATTTCTCGTTTTCTATATTACCGCTTTCTTATTCAACACGTTTGTGGCGATGCTCTGGAATTCGCTGATCAGCGATCTGGTTCCCGCAAGGGTCAGGGGACGTTATTTCGGCATCCGGAACACGATCATCAATGCTCTGGGGACCTTGTTTATGTATATGGGCGGGGTCATGCTCGACCATTATCCGGGCGGGCAAGGCTTCCTCTATTTATATATCGCGGCATGGATTTGCATTTTGGGGAATATCGTGATGTTTTTCTTCTATCCGGACCTCCCGTTCGAGCGTTCGGAAGAAAACAAGTTCATGCCGATGCTGCGAAAGCCCCTACTGGACAAATCGTTCATGAAATCGACGGGCTTTATCGCAGGCTTCATGTTTCTGCAATACCTTGTCGTTCCCATGTATTCCTATGTCATGCTGGAGCTTCTAAACATTAACTACCAGACGATCTCGCTCCTTAACGTCACGCAAACCTTATGTATGATGGCGAGCTTCTATGTCTGGGGCAGCCTGAACGCCCGGTTTAGCAACCGGCGCCTGCTTTTGAGCACGATGCCGATGATCGCCGCTGCGATTTTGGCCTGGGGGCTGCTCTCGTTTATACCGATGCTGCCTGTTTTGTTCCTGGCCCATGCAATTTTGGGAATCGGAATCGGGGGGTTCAACCAGCTCGCGTTCAATTTCATGATCGGGGATACCCCGAAGGCGGAGCGGCCGATGTATATGGCGATGTATTCGGCGATAACGGGGGTGGCTTGCTTCTTTGGTCCGCTGATCGGCGGGAAAATGTACGAATGGATCGAACCATGGCCGAAATGGTCCCAGGTGTTCGGAATGCAATTGGCGGTAGGCTTGCTTATGGTCGCATTGGCGATGACGCTGGGGCGCCGGATTTTGCGGGACGAATGAAGATTGTAATAACGTGACTTGGGATGGTGACTTTTGGAACGCCGTTTTGGTATAATCCATACCAGAGTTGAGCGATGATTAGCGCTTGAAGGGAGATTATAACAAATGACATTATTGAAAGCATTCGAAGGAACCTTTCAAGGGGAACCGGCGGTATTTTTGCAAGCCGGAAAATATGAGGCGATTTTGATTCCGGGCGTCGGCGGGAACCTGATCGCTTTCCGCGATACCGAAAACGGTTACCGTTTCCTGCGCGAACCGGCGGAGGGAGGAATCGAGGATTTTAAAGCGAACCCGGGCATTTACGGCATTCCGGTGCTGTTTCCGCCGAACCGCTATGAAGACGGGGTGTTTCCTTGGAAAGGGGAAGAATACCGTTTTCCGGTCAATGAACCGGCGACGGGCAACCACCTTCACGGTTTTCTGCACACGGCCCCTTGGCAGGTGGAAGAATTCGGGAATACGGAGCAAGAAAGCTATGTAACCGTAAAAATCACCGTGAATGAGCAGCATGATTCATATAAATACTTGCCTTTCCGTTATACGGTAAGACTGACTTACAAACTTGGCGAGAACGGTCTTTCGCAGCATTTGTTCGTCCGCAATGACGGGGACAAGGAAATGCCTTGCCTGCTGGCATTCCATACGGCGGTCAATGCTCCTTTCGCCGAAGGCAGCGCAGCGGCGGATTATAAAGTGAAGGCGACCATCGGGGAGCGTTGGGAATTGAATGAACGCATGCTGCCCACCGGCTCGTTCCAGCCGCTGACCGATGAAGAGAAGCAGCTTCGGGACGGGGGAGTGAACCCGTTCTTCGGACCGATGGATAACCATTATACGGCCGTCCCGCAAAACGGCAGAAACCGGATGGAGCTTACCGATACGAAACTCGGTGTTACCTTGGTCTATGACGTGGGAACATCGTACAAGCAATGGATGATTTGGAACAATGGAGCGACGGAAGGATTTTTCTGCCCGGAACCGCAAATCAATCTCGTCAACGCGCCGAAAGTGGATCTGCCTGCGGAGCAAATCGGCTTGTTCAGCCTTGAGCCGGGCGAAGTCTGGGAGGAAACCGCGCGCCTTTATTTGAAAGCATAAATAACGTCATGCAACGCACAAAAAAAGCAGCCCCGATCCGCTGACGGACGGGCTGCTTTTTTTGTGCCGCGAAGGCTAGACGACCTGATCGACATCCGGAGTCCGGCGGTTCGATACGGGCAGGAGTCGTTTGATCTGTTCCAGATTACGTCTCGGCACGTGAATCGTCTTGATCCCGTGCGTCTCATCGCGGAACAGGACGACATTGTCCCGGATTTCCGAGATTTTGAACAGATTGACATAACAGTTGGTGCTGATCCGGTAAAAAGAGGAGTCCGATATGAGTTTGGAGGTTTGCTCGGCAGAGAGTCTCTGTTTTATACTGTAATTTCTGCCGTGAAAACACACGAGCCCGTGGGCTCCGATTTTGAAGAAATAGGTGTCGTGCGGATTAAGATCCGCATACACGTCCTTTTCTTCCGGTCCGACATTCATCATTCCAAATTCCCCCTTTAGAAGATGTTGTGGAAGCGCTTGCAGTATACCATATTTTTACGCATTTGTGTAGAGGTGCTGGACTTTTTGAACAAATTGCGGAAGAATATAAAGGATTCGATGATTACATATAAAAGTAAGGAGGCTTTCACTTTGTCCGAAACCAAACAACGTTTACTGCTATTCGTCGGTTCTTACGCCGAAGCGTCGGACCCTGGAGTATATGTATATGAGCTAGATACGGCTGCGGGAAATTTCCGTCGCCTGGATGCCGCCGGAGGGATGAAAAATCCGACGTTTATTAATGTCGATCCTGAAAAGGCATTGCTCTACGCGATCTCGGAAGGGAAAACCGACGCGGGGGACCGAACCGGCGAAGTGGTCGCTTTTTCGATCGAGCCGGCAACCGGGAAATTAGCGGAGAAGAAGCGGGTAACCACGATCCAGCCTTCGACTTCGCATATTCAAAGGGATCGTCGCGGCAAGTTTCTGGCGGTTTCCGGCTATCACGGAGGCAATGTAGGACTGATCCGGTTAGCCGAAGACGGGATGCCCGCCGGGTTGACGGATGAAAGGCAGCATGAAGGGCACGGGGCGGACCCTGCAAGACAGGACCGGCCGCACCCTCACTCCGCCTGGTTTACGCCGGACAACCGGTATATGCTGGTCGCGGATCTGGGTCTTGATCTGGTACGGACGTATGCGCTCGATGAAGCGGCCGGTGCCGTTATTCCCCAAAGCGACGCCTCAACGCCTCCGGCCTCCGGACCGCGGCACCTCGCTTTTCATCCGGGCGGGCGCTTTGCGTATACGATCAACGAAGTCGGCAACTCGGTCACGGCTTACGCCTTCGATGCCGAAAGCGGAAGTTTAACGGCCATAGATACGCTCTCGACCCTGCCGGACGGATTCGACGGCGAGAATACGACCGCCGAGATCGCCGTCTCCAAAGACGGCCGTTATCTTTACGGGTCGAACCGGGGGCATGACAGCATCGTTCAATTCCGCATCGATCAGGAAACCGGAAAGCTGACAAAGATGGACTTTGTTTCAACCGAAGGCGGACATCCGCGCCATTTCGCGTTGACTCCCGACGGAGAATACGCGATCGTCGCCAACCGGGATTCGAACAATCTCGTTTTGTTCCGCATCGACAAAGAAAGCGGGAAGTGGCAATTCACGGGTCATACGGCCGAAGTATCCAAGCCGGTATGCGTTCAGCCGGTATGGCTGTAAGCTACTGTGTTTTCTTCGATTAAACCGTAAACAGTCCGGAATCCCGGATTCCTCTCCAGAGGGTTTCGAATTCAGGAATCGTAAGCTGCTGCGCGGCATCCGACAAGGCGTTCGGCGGATCAGGATGGACTTCGACCATAATGCCGTCGGCTCCGGCGGCCAGCGCGGCTTTGGCGCACGGCAGCAAAATGTCTTTACGGCCGGTGGAATGGCTAACGTCCACCAGGACGGGCAGATGCGTTTCCTGTTTTAAAAGCGGTATGGCGGTAATATCCAGGGTGTTTCTCGTCCACTTTTCATAGGTGCGAATCCCGCGCTCGATCAGCATCACTCTGGTATTTCCGCTTACCGCGATATATTCCGCCGCATATACGAATTCCTCCAGCGTGGCGGCGATGCCACGTTTCAGCAGGACCGGAATATTGGCGCCTCCCGCAGCTTTCAACAGCTCGAAATTTTGCATATTCCTGGCTCCGATTTGGATGATGTCGATGTATTGCTCCGCAAGTTCGATATGGCCGGGATGAACGATCTCGCTGATCGTCGCGAGTCCGAATTCGTCGGCGACTTCTTTGAGCATCCGCAAGCCGTCGATTCCAAGCCCCTGGAATTCGTACGGTGATGTTCTCGGTTTAAACGCACCTCCTCGCATGACCTTGATTCCCGATTCTTTCAAAGCCGACGCAACGGTTCGCAGCTGCTCGTAGGATTCGACAGAGCAGGGCCCCGCAATCATTACCTGGGCGGTTCCGCCGATGACGGCGTTTTTGGCCTCGATGACGGTATCCTCGGATTTGGTTTTCCGGCTGACAATCAGCTCTTTTTTCTGAACGGTTTGGCTCATGGTACCACTCCTTTTGATATGTTCTTTTTCCCGGATAACGTAAAAAGGCTGCCTAATCAAGGGACGGATTACTCCGCGGTACCACCCTTGTTAGACAACCTTCTCGGTTTCTCGGCTTTAGGCACGGATAACGGTGTGCGGCCGGATTTCCCTACAGCTTTTATAAAAAAAGGTTCAGGAATCGACTCGGGAGCGAACTTCGGCGGTACGGCTCCATCGGTGTGCTCTCAGTCTACCGGCACCACCGTCCCTGTTCGGACGCATCCGCTTACTTTTCTCCGTCATCGTCATTTCGCATGTACATTACGTAATTAATTCGAGATTATATGCCGCACATTTTGAAATAGCAAGGCGTTGCAGGCCAGCGAGGCAACTGTGAAGCTTCATTGCTTTAAAGCCGGGATGAGTTATTTTTTCGTTCCAACGCGAAAATGTCCGAGCCTGGCTGCTTGCTTTTGGCGCCTATGCTCGCTTAAGATTAACACATAGGAGTTGTAATGTAAGTTTAAAGAGAGAGCAGGTTGCCGATGATGACGTTTTTTAAAGAGTTGTTTCAAATACCCGGTGTGAGAAGAGTTTTGGCTTTATTGTTTGTCATTCTCGTTTTGTACTATTCCCGCAGCATGTTGAACATGATCCTGATTACGTTTATTTTGACCTATCTCATCAATCGGCTGCACAATTTCATTACGCGCAATGTGGAACGGTTCGTCCGAATCAACCGAAAAATAACGATCCTTCTGATCTACGCCGTCATGATTTCGCTTTTGGTTTACGCAATATATTACTATCTTCCCGTTTTTATCGCCGAGTTGACCGATCTTGTGAACCAGGTGATCTCGTTTTACGACAACCCGCCTTCCGATTTGCCGGATAATCTCGTTTGGAACTTCCTGGTCGATTCCCTCAAAGATATTGACCTTACTACCTACATTGAAGGCGGATTTACGTTCCTTCTCGGCACGATTTCCGATATCGGCAAGTGGAGCCTGAATTTGTTCGTGGCGATCGTCCTCAGCTTGTTCTTCCTGCTGGAGAAAGAAAAGGTCACGAATTTCACCGCGAAATTCAAGGCAAGCCGGGCATCCGTCCTGTTTGTGGAATTGGAATACTTCGGCAAAAAATTCGTACATTCCTTCGGCAAAGTGATCGAGGTTCAATTTTTGATTGCACTGGTCAACTCGGTGTTGTCGACGCTTTTCCTGTGGCTGTTCGGGTTTCCGAATTTGATCGCCCTCGCGATCATGATATTCCTGCTTGGCCTGATTCCGGTCATGGGCGTCATTATATCCTTGATCCCGCTGTGCGCGATCGCCTTCAAAATCGGCGGACTCGTCAAAATCGTTTACGTCCTGGTGATGATTGCCGTGGTACATGCGGTGGAAACCTATTTTCTCAACCCGAAGTTCATGTCCGACAAAACGCATCTGCCTATTTTTTATACCTTCCTGATCTTGCTCGTCTCGGAGCATTTCTTCGGCGTATGGGGATTGATCGTGGGCGTGCCGATCTTCATGTTTTTGCTCGATATTTTGGAGGTCCCCGTCAGTGGGGGCAAGCGGAAAGCAAAGATGGCCGTGAACGAGGAATAACCTCGTATTACTGAAAAAAGGGGAGCCGGTAGTCGTCAACTACTATCGGTTACCCCTTTTTTGTTTAATGCTGATGCAGCCAATGGATCTGGTTATGCGGTTGGTCCATCGCCGGGTGTCCGGGCTTTTCCTGTTTCCAGGTGCGGTGGATGATCACCTTCAATCTATCGGGCAAGGAAGCTTTGATTTTGGCGGCCTTCTCGCTGTCGATTTTACCCTCCGCGACGGCTTTGTCGATATTGGCGGATGCCGTTTCGGTTAATTTCTTGATGTATTCTCCTTCACTCCAACCTTTGGCTTCCTGAACAATTTGAAGCAGGGTCTTTCCCTTTTTCAACTGTTCCACAATGATTTTTGGCTCCATGCCAAGCAGGTCTGCCGTATCTTTAACGATATGGCCCCCGCGGAAGTGACGTAACGGAGGGTGATTGCGATTCTCATGGGACTGGCCGGGCTCCGTCGTTTCCGTCATTTGCCGGACACCCTCGGGAGTTTTCGCGAATACGGAACCCGTTACGGCGGGAGCCAGGGCGAGCATCAAAGCAAGCCCGCCGGCAGCAAGGCCTTTCAGCTGATTCATAGACTTTTTCCACCTCTTCGTTTAGAATAATTTGGGCCTTACATTCCTATATTGTTGACAAAATGAGCGGAATCATTTCAGTAACGGGTAAAAAATGATCATAGGAACCATGCCCCGCATCTTGTTTAATCATGCAACTTATATAGCGAACAATCAGGAGGAATTCGACGTGACGTTTGGCGCCAGAATGCTCAAAACGGGACTAGCCGTCGTGCTGGCTCTTTATGCAACGAGTTGGCTTGAACTGTCTCCGCCGGTCATCGCCGCCGTAGCTTCCATCTTTGCGATGCAGCCGACGATTTACCGGTCATGGAGATATTTGATGGATCAACTTCAGACAAACACCTTGGGCGCCGTTTTGGCGATGATCGGAGGGATGCTGTTCTCGAACGAACCTATCGCGGTAGGGCTCGTATGTATCCTGGTTATTATGATTTGTCTTAAATTAAAAATGGGGGATACGATCGGCATTACGCTGGTTACCGTCGTCTCCGTCATGGAGGCTTCAGGGCAGTGGGAATTTGCGCTTAACCGGTTCGGTCTCAGCTTGATAGGCATTATTTCCGCGTTTATCATTAATGTCGCTGTTTTTCCGCCTAAGCCGAAAGTCCAATACATCCATCAGATCCGGGAAACGTTCGATAAATTGTCATTGCTGCTAAGGACGGCGATTTCCGATGAAATGAAGGAAACGGTATTCCGCGAGGAGAAGCGCAAGCTGGAGGACGCGATCCATTCATTGGACGATAAATACAAGCTGATGGAAGAGGATCAAAAGAAACTGAAGACGCCGAAGTTCAGCGATGCGAGGCAAATCGTCGTTTACAAACAGATGCTGAGAACGCTTCGCAAGGGATACGAAGTGCTGGATGCGGTGGAGCAGCATTATTTCCAGGCAAACCGCACGCCCGAGCTGAATCACGTTTTTGACCAGCATCTTGAAAAGCTCACGAAATTTCACGAGCATATCATGTTGAAGTTCGACGATAAATTGAAGCCGAACGTGCTGGAATCCAGCCAATTCGAACAGGAGAACGACGAATTTTTGCGGGAAATGCTGGACCGCTATGCGCTGCAGCGCGAAGGGGTGCTCAGGCTGTCGATCGTATCGGCGGAAATGTACGAATACGGGCATCAGTTGGAGCGGCTGAACCGGTTGGCGGATCACAGCCATGCTCCCGGGGAAGAATGAAGTAGAACATATGAAAGGGGTGTCCGATACGGCAGAAGCCTGCATCGGACACCCCTTGATTTAAAAAAGAGATCAGAATATTGAAATCATCGCATAAAATGGATACAATAGAAGATGGACTGTAAAAATGAAGTTAAACATAAATATCCTGATCGAATTATATCACATAACTTGATTGGTGTCAATAGGTACTGTTTAACTGGGATGGCCCACATATAGTTTAACAAGAGGAGCGATCAATTTGAACGGAACGGATCATGCCTGGCAGGAGGAACAACGGCGGGTCGAGGTTGTGGCGAACCGGATCGAGGCCAACATATCCCGGCTCGAGGGGGAAGTCGGAAACGTGCGCGAGGATGTCGTCTCGATGCGCAAAGAATTTTGGGATGAAGTCACCGTCAATTTCAGCGAAGCCGACGATGTCGGGGAAACGTCAACAAGCTTGCGCCAGCAATCGCAAGTGTTGTCGGAACGCGAAAAAAGCCATCAGCACGCCTTTGCCGCCCTTGGCAAGATGAAACGGCTGAAGCAATCGCCGTATTTCGGCCGGATCGATTTCGCCGAGAACGGTGAAAGTCCGGAAGCCATTTATCTGGGGATCGCCTCCCTACTGGACGAACGGGATGAGAACTTCCTGATTTATGACTGGCGCGCCCCTATTTCGAATTTATATTACGATAGTGTTCCGGGACCGGCTTCCTACCAAACCCCGTCGGGAACGATCGAGGGCACGATGTCGTTGAAGCGGCAGTTCGTCATCCGCGACCGCGAAATCAAAGTGATGTTCGACACAGGCGTAACGATCGGGGATGAGCTTCTCCAGCAAGTGCTCAGCCGCAGCTCGGATGCGCAAATGAAAAGTATCGTGGCCACGATTCAAAAAGAGCAAAACCGGATTATCCGCAACGACAAAAGCCGAATGCTGATCGTGCAGGGAGCGGCAGGCAGCGGCAAAACGTCGGCGGCCCTTCAGCGGGTCGCCTACCTGCTCTACAAACACCGCGAAACGCTGCAGGCCGATCAAATGATTTTATTTTCGCCAAATCCGATGTTTAACAGCTATGTATCGACCGTTCTTCCGGAGCTTGGCGAGGAAAATATGCTGCAAACGACGTTTCAGGAATATTTGGAGCATCGCCTGGGCCGGGAATTCCAGCTTGAGGATCCTTTTATCCAAATGGAATACGTGCTTTCCGAAAAAGAAGATGAGGCGTACAGCGCGCGGATCGGCGGCATCCGTTACAAATCATCTTCTTTGTTCCTGGATGTAATCAACCGTTACAAAACCGTACTCGAACGCAACCACATGAAATTCAAGCCGGTCCGTTTTCAGGGCAAGGAGGTTGTCTCGGCGGAGGCGATTGCCGGAATGTTCTACGGCTATGATCCGGGCATCCGGCTGGCGAACCGCTGCGAGTTGCTGAAGGAATGGCTGCTTAAGGAAATCGCCGCCTTCGGCAAGCGGGAACTGAATGAACCCTGGGTGGAGGAGCAAATTCAATTGCTTGATACGGAAGACTACCAGCGGGCCTATCAGCGGATGCGGCGAAACCAGCAGCGGAGACATGATTCGTTCAGCGATTATGAGGTGGAAAAAACAATTTTGGCCAAAATGGTCGTCAGCGACCGGCTGAAGCCGTTGCGGAAATGGGTGAAGTCCCTCCGTTTTATCGATGTGACCAAGCTGTATGCCCAATTGTTTCGGGAGCCTGCGCTGATTTCGGAAATCGGCGGCAGCGAGCTGCCGGAACACTGGGATGCCATTTGCGGACAAACGCTTGAAAAAATCGGAGATGGTGAGCTCTTTTATGAAGACGCGACTCCGTTCCTTTATCTCAAAGAGCTGGTCATGGGATTCAGGTCGAATACGGCGATTCGCCACGTCATTATCGATGAAGCCCAAGATTACTCGCCATTCCAGCTTAACTTCCTGAAACGATTGTTTCCGCGTGCGCGGATGACGGCGCTTGGGGATTTGAACCAGGCGATTTATGCGCACGCTTCGGTTCTTCAGCAATCCAATGTGCTCGCCGATCTTTACGGGGAGGGCCAAAGCGAGCTCATTCAACTTGTGCAGAGCTATCGGTCAACCCGCGAGATCGTGGAATTTACCCGCGCCATGATCCCCGGGGGGGAGGCGATTGTTCCGTTTAACCGGCCGGGGGAGAAACCCGAAGTGATCACGGTATCGGGCATTGCCGACCTGCATGGCCGGCTTCGCGAAGATATCGGAGCGCTTCGGTCGGAAGGCTACGAAACGATTGCGGTAATCTGCAAAACCGCGGCGGAAAGCCTGGAAGCGTACAACGAACTCTCCGGGGTCCTGCCGGTCAAACTGATCAAGAAAACGACGTTGTCGTTTGAAAAAGGGATCCACATTATTCCGGCATACTTGGCCAAAGGAGTCGAGTTCGACGCGGTGCTGATCTACGACGGTTCGGACCGGAAATATACGCGGGAGACGGAGAGAAAATTATTCTATACCGCATGTACGCGGGCGATGCACCTGCTGCACATTTATTCCCTCGGGGAGCCCAGCCGGTTTATCCGTGAGGCCGGGAAAGACGCGTACATTCAGACTTTCTGAGGCGTGGGTATATTTTTCGGAATTCCAACCAAACTACTCAATATTACATTGCGATTGCTACGATATTGAAGGGTGGCCGAAGGAACGATGGACGAAAAAAAAGGGGATCTCGCTGCGCTTGCATCCATTCCGCTCATCATGACATTAGGCAATTCCATGCTGATCCCGGTTTTGCCGGAAATATCCCGCAAACTGAATGTGTCTTCTTTTCAAGTCAGCATGATTATTACGGTGTATGCAGTGGTTGCGATATTGCTTATTCCCGTCGCCGGATATCTTTCCGATAAGTGGGGCCGCAAAAAAATCATCGTTCCGAGCCTCCTGATCGCCGGGGTCGGCGGCGCGATTTCAGGCGTTGCCCCATGGTTCGGGGACGGTGCATTCGTATATTGGCTTATCATTGCAGGCCGCCTCTTACAGGGGGTTGGCGCAGCGGGCGCATTCCCCATCGTTTTGCCGCTTGTCGGCGATATGTTCAGCGATGAAGACGATGTGAGCCACGGCCTGGGAATTATTGAAACGGCCAATACGTTTGGTAAGGTACTGAGCCCGATTCTCGGCGCATTGCTGGGTGCCTGGATTTGGTACGCTCCGTTTCTGTCCATTCCGGTCCTTTGTCTCGTTTCGCTGCTGCTTGTCCTGTTTTTTGTCAAGGAGCCTGAACGGAAGCATGAGGTCAAGCCGTTGAAGCCTTTTTTGAAATCCGTGAAGAAAGTGCTGGCTTCCAAGGGGCGTTGGATCTACGCGATTTTCGCCATCGGTTGCATCTGCATGTTCTTATTGTTTGGAGTGTTGTTTTATTTGTCGGACCAACTCGAGACGAAATACGGATTGGACGGCGTCCTGAAAGGGCTTGTGCTCGCGATCCCGCTGGCTGCGCTTTGTCTGGCGTCGTATTTGACGGGCAAAAAAATCGGCAAAAACAAACCTTTGATGAAATGGAGCGGGGTGGCCGGACTCGTGTTGGCGACAGCCGCATTGTTCGGAATCAGCTTTTTCAACAATATTTATTACGTGATTGCCTGCTTGTTCGTATGCGGCGCCGGAATCGGAATCGTTCTGCCTAGTTCGGACGCGCTGATTACGGAAGGAATCGATAAAGAACTAAGAGGAACGATCACCTCCTTATACAGCAGCATGAGATTTATCGGAGTCTCCCTTGGCCCTCCCGTCATTACGATTCTCATGAACTCGGGCCATATGATGATGTTTATCGTGATCGGAGCGGTATCCCTCGTCGCGGTCATCCTGCAGCTGATCAAAGTCAAACCGGAACCGGACAAGGGGAAAGGCGGCGAACCGAAATCCAAAAGCAAGGGCAAAATGCCTCGTCCTATCCGGCAAGTTTAAGGTGATTTATTTCCTAGCCGCCCGCCTCAGACATTTCCTACAATTGTGAGAAATGGATGATTTATGTCTGGGGGAATATGAATGAACAATCGACGTGGGGGGATAGGGTGGTTTCTCGGAATCGCGGTGATTTTGCTGGGGATTCTGCTTGCCGTCAATTACTTGAGCCAAGACAAGAAGGCGGCAGGCGACTTTGATGACGGTGTACCAGTGGAAAAGGCGGGCTCTGACGATTTTAACCTAAACTACCAGCCCTATATCGGCGATCCGGATGCGGATATCCAAATCGTGGAGTTTGCCGATTACAAGTGTCCGGCTTGCAAACATTGGAAGGATGAAGTGCTCCCCGAACTGAAGCGGGAGTACCTGGATACCGGAAAGGCTGTTTATTACTATATCGATATGCCTTTCCTCGCGCCGGATTCAACCCTGGCGGCCTTGGCCGGCGAAACGCTGTACCAGCAGGATCAGGACCTGTTCTGGACGTATTTCGATCTCATGATGAAGCACCAGGGGGACAAGCGTGACGAATGGGCAAACAGGGACTTTATCGTTCGGCTCGTTCAAGAAAACATTCAGGGTGCCGACCTTGAGCGGTTCATCAAGGAACTGGATGACCGTAAATATGCGGCAAATATCGAAAAGGATATCGAAATCGCGGAGAACCACGCGGTGGACGGGACGCCGACCGTGTTTGTCAACGGGGTCATGGCTGAGGATGCTTCCTTTGCAGGAATTCAGGACGCCATCGGAAACCGGTAATCAATTGCAGCGAACAAAGCGGCTTTGGGACTTGTCCCGGGAATCGCGGTTCGCTGTTCTTTTTTACGGGGATTTTTGATATGATATTAGCTGATTCGCAGTCATCGGGACTGTTTGTTACATAGATTTTCGTACTGTTTTCCTCCGGATAATTTGGATGGGAGAGCATTTTGGCAATTACACTTTCGGGAGGCGTTATAGCAATGAATGCAAAACAAGCAGCGGGTTACCGGGCTGCCGAATGGGTCCAGGACGGGATGATCGTCGGTTTGGGTACGGGGTCCACGGCTTATTACGCCATTGAGAAAATTGGCGAGAGAGTAGCGAATGGACTGCAAATTCGGGCGATTGCAACCTCGAACGCGTCGGAAGAGCTTGCAAAGAAGTATGGGATTCCGCTTATTCAAGCATCGGAAGTGGATCGGCTGGATATAGCGATCGACGGAGCGGATGAAGTGGATCCGGACATGTCGCTGATCAAGGGAGGCGGCGGTGCCCTGCTGCGGGAGAAGGTCGTGGCCATCAACAGCGACCGTTTTATCGTCATCGCGGACAGCGGCAAGTCGGTGCCGCATTTGGGGAAATTCAAGCTTCCGATCGAAATCGTACCGTTCTGCTACGAATGGACGCTTCGCCAGCTGCAAAGCCGTTATGGCGTACCGTTCGAGATGCGGACCCGCGACGGAGAGCTTTATGTCACGGACAACGGAAACTATATCGCGGATGCCTCGTTCGGGATCATCGAGTCTCCGGCACGCCTCAGCGAAGAGCTTAGCAGGATCACCGGCGTGGTGGATCACGGTTTGTTCGTCGGCATCGCGGATACGGTGGTCATCGGATATGACGATGGCCGCACCGAAGTGATCGAGAAATAAAGCTAAGGAGGACTTGCCGTGCTTGTACAAATTACCGAATTTCCTCCGAAGCCGGAGATCCGTGAACTGATGGAATATGCGGTCGGGTTCGAACCGGAGCTTGAGGAACAG
This sequence comes from Paenibacillus salivarius, assembly GCF_051307165.1. Lineage (NCBI taxonomy): Bacteria > Bacillati > Bacillota > Bacilli > Caryophanales > Paenibacillaceae > Paenibacillus > Paenibacillus salivarius. The sequence continues at coordinate 3,498,108 of NZ_CP195592.1, read as the reverse complement.
GCTTGGAAAACATATGGTTCTTCCCGGAACGCCGAGCTGTACGCTTATGAAGATGAAGGGGAAAGGATCGGCCTGATCGGCGTCGAGCAGGATAATCAAGGGCAGTTAAACATCCTGCATCTGGCCGTTCGACCCGAGGACCGGTTGAAGGGTTATGGGCGAGGCATGATTTTGGACATGCTTTTGCTTAAAAAGCCGCAGACCGTTACCGCGGTTACCGACGATGAAGGGGCGGATTTCTTTCGCAACATCGGATTCAGCGTGAGCGGATTTATCGGCCAGGCCGGCGGCGCGGAGATGTTCCGCTGCTTTTACGAGGCGGAAGCCGAGGAAGAAAATTAAACGAACGGCAAGCACCGGATTATCGGGGTTTGCCGTTTTTTTATGCCGATGGCACTCATTGACGGGAGCCCACAAATTTAATATAGTTCTATTGTGAAACTGTTTTATAGTAGAACTTTATTGGACAAGAGAGAAAACGGATGGGAGGAGCTGGGTTGGAGCAGGACTTAAAAAGGCTGATCGAACGTTATATGGCTGCTTTTTTTACGGTAAGCAAACGAATGCATGGCGAAATCCGGGAAGTGCTGCATGACGATATGACGATGGAACAGTATCAGATTATCGATTACATCATCATGCACGGAAGGGTCACGTCCACGGAGCTGGCTGAGGCGTTTGTCGTCGGGAAGAGCTCGATTACCGCTATTATTACAAGACTCGCCGATAAGGGGATTCTGGAGCGAACCCGGGATGAAGACGATCGGAGGGTCGTTTACTTGTCCGTAACCGAACGAGGGATGGACATTTATACGAGGACGCAGGCTAAAATTGTAGAGACATTGTCCGCCTATCTCGGCCATTTTGGAGAAGAGGAAGTGGAGGGATTTCTCGGTGCCTTCGAGAAACTCGCCAAATTACTGGGAGAAGGAAGTGGGGAGTCTTGAAATTGATATTGAGAGCGCGCTGGGCCGTCGTTTTGGTATGGATCGCCGCGGCGGTTCTATTGGTCTTGACGGCGCCGCCGATGGCGGATTTGGTTCGGGAAAAAGGGGATATCACCGTTCCCGAAGGATATTCGTCCTCCACCGCTTCGGCGATTTTGGCGGACATTTCGGATGCAAAGGGCGGGGAGAAAGAGACGCAGATCGCGCTCGTCTTTCACTCGGATCAAGCGATAACGGATGCGGAGAAAAAAGAAGTCGAAACGGCTTTGACCGGATTGCGCGGGCAAATGGCGCAGCTTGGCATCGTGTCCATAACCGATCCTTTTTCGACGCCGGAAGCGGCGGAGAAGATGATCTCGGCCGACGGCAAAACGATGCTGACTTCCCTCTCCGTCAAAGTGGGAGAACGGCCGCTGCCTGACGTGGAAAAGGATATTCATCAGGCGCTGGATACGGTAAACATCGAGCATTATTTGACGGGGCAAGAACAGATTAACGAGGACATGGTCGTCAGCTCGGAACAGGGTTTGAAAAAATCGGAATATTTTACGGTCATCTTCATCCTGATCATCCTATTTATCGTGTTCCGCTCGGTCATTGCGCCGTTCGTTCCGCTGCTGACGGTCGGAATCAGCTATATCGTCTCCCAATCGATCGTCGCATTCCTGATCGATACGGTCGATTTTCCGATCTCGACTTATACCCAGATCTTTATGGTGGCGGTCATGTTCGGGATCGGAACCGATTACTGCATTTTGCTGATCAGCCGGTTTAAAGAAGAGCTGCAACATGGGGCGGATACATGGGAAGCGATCATTCAAACGTACCGGACGGCCGGGAAAACGGTCTTCTTCTCGGGGCTCGCCGTTCTGGTCGGCTTTTCGGCTATCGGATTGTCGCAATTTATGCTGTACCGGTCCGCCGTGGCGGTAGCCGTAGGGATCGCGGTCATGCTGATCGCGCTCGTGACGATCGTGCCGTTTTTTATGGCGGTGCTCGGAACGAAGCTGTTCTGGCCGCTGAAAGGTTCGCTTGAACATAAGGAAAACCGGTTCTGGGGCGCAATCGGCTCCTTCTCGCTGAAGCGTCCTTGGGCCGCTCTGCTGATCGTGGCTGCGGTGACCGTGCCGTTCCTGATCAGTTACAGCGGAAATGTATCGTTTAACAGCATGGAAGAAATCGGTGACGAGTATGAGTCGGTGAAAGCGTACAATATCATATCCGAAAGCTTTGAACCGGGTGAATCATTGCCGACCAAGGTAGTCATTCAAAACGACGAGCCGATGGACACGGCCGCTTATATGGCACTGACAGAAAAAATCAGCCGTGAGGTGACGGGCGTGGAAGGCGTCGCCAGCGTGCGCAGCATGAGCCGCCCGACAGGGGATGAAATCAAGGATTTTGAACTGAACAGCCAAGTGAAAACGGTAGGCGACGGGCTGGGGCAAGGTCACGAAGGACTTGCGAAAATCCAGACCGGTCTTGCCGAAGCCAGCACGTCGTTGACGGAGAACGAACCCAAGCTGAAGGAAGCCGCGGCAAGCACCGGCAAGCTGGCTGAAGGCACCGGCAAGCTGAAGGATGGAATCGCTCAGCTTCAAAGCGGATTGTCCGCGATCGAGAAAGGGATCGAGGATGGCTCGAACGGGGCGGGAGCATTGAAAAAGGGACTCCAGCAGGTGAAGAAAAGCGCACAGGAATTGGCGGGAGCGCATGATCAATTGCTGAAATCCTATCAGCAGATCGGTAGCGGCCTCACCCAATTCGGCGGAGGGATCGGCCAAATCCGCGAGCAATTGGATACGGCGGCGCAAGGGCTGTCCGGGCTGACCTCCCGTTTTGCAAATCTCGAAAGCAAATATCCGGAACTGGCCGCGGATGAGGACTACCTAACGATCCGCGGGACCGTGACGGAGACCGGTAAGGGGTTGCCGCAAATTTCCGCAGGCCTTGCGCAAATGGAAACGGAGTTCTCCAAGATTACCGCAGGATTGGATCAAGCGAACCAAGGCTACGAGGCCGCCGCGGGCGGAAGCGAGCAGCTGGCCGGCGGACTGGATCAAGTGATCGCCGGGCTGACCGAGCTGGAAACCGGTCTGGACCAAGCGGCCTCGGGACAGGGACATATCGTCAGCAAAATTCCGGAAGTGGTAACCGGTCTTGGACAAATTCAGCAAGGGCAGCAACAAATCCAAACCGGGTTCAGCCAGTTCTCGGGTCAAATTTCGCAATTGACGGATGGACTGAACCAGAGCGTGGACGGTCTGGCGCAGGTTTCTGGCGGCTTGGAAACGGCTCAGGACTACCTGAATGAAGTCGGTACGGCCGATGGGGATCTTAGCGGCTGGTACGTGCCGGAAGAAGCGATGAAGAACGAGCAAATGACGCAAATTTTCGATACGTACTTGTCCCCGGACCGCAAAGTAATGACCATGGACGTCGTTTTCTCAAGCAACCCTTACGGCAGGGAAGCGATCGAGAACGTCGATTCGATTATCCAAGCGGTGGAAAAAGCGGTGAAAGGGACGGAGCTGGAGAACGCGAAAATCGCGGCCAGCGGCGTATCCAGTACGTTTAATGACCTGAAGACGATCTCCAATGCGGATTATTCGCGGACGGTGGTACTGATGCTTGCCGGGATCTTCATTATCCTTGTCGTTCTGCTTCGTTCCCTGGTGATGCCGATCTATCTGATCGCCTCCCTGGTTCTGACATTTTATGCTTCGATGGGCTTCACCGAATGGGTATTCGTCGATCTGCTGCACTATTCGGGAGTCAGCTGGGCAACGCCGTTTTTCGGCTTTGTCATCCTGGTCGCCCTCGGGGTGGATTACTCCATCTTCCTGATGGACCGCTTTAACGAAAACAAGGAATGGAACATCGGAGACGCGATTTTGCACTCCATGAAAAATATGGGTACGGTCATTTTGTCCGCCGCCGTTATTTTGGGCGGAACGATGGCGTCGATGTACCCGTCGGGCGTGCTTTCCATGCTGCAAATCGCGACGGTCGTGCTTACCGGTCTTGCGCTGTATGCCGTGATCGTGCTGCCGTTCTTTATTCCGGTGATGGTAAAAATGTTCGGCGGGCTCAACTGGTGGCCGTTCCACCGGCGCAACGCCGGGTCCGGCAATTCCCGGTAACACCTGCAATAGACTATACGAAGAAGAGGCGCTCCCTCAAGCGACGACGAACCGCTTGAGGCGAGCGCCTCTTTTTTGGATAAATTGATTGTCGAGCATACACTATATCGTAAGTGACTTAAAATAGCTGCGTACGGCCCATTTCCGCTCATGGCGTTTTTTGTATTTCGGTAAGCTGCGGTAAATGGCGAGGGATTCCTTCAAAGCCCGTTTAGCCTCTTCCTTGCGCCCCAGCGATTGGTACAGGCTGCCGAGCAAATAGCAGGCTTCGCTGGAGGAGGATTGAATTTCCCCGTAACTGGCCGCATACCTGAGCGCTTTTTCGGGGTCCTTATCCCGGAAGGCGGAGGCCAAATGCAGATAAGGCTGCCCGTATTTGACCCGTTCATTAAGACTTAAAGCGTGCAAAATATGCGTTTCCCCTTCTTCCAGCCGGCCGAGTCCGAGCAATGCGGTCCCAAGGTCGTCCCAGTATTCCGCCGATAACTCCGAATGCGGCTTGACTTCTTCCAAAAGTTCGCAAGCCTCCTTGAATTTCTTTTTCTCAAGCAGCAAACGGGCAAGCTCCCTTTTTGAAGACACATCGAACGGACTCATTGCCAGTTGTTGACGCAGCTTCGAAACTTGACGCTGCCGCCGGAACGGTTTCGAAATGCTGGGGAAGACGCCGACGAATCTCCGATCCAGGAAGTATATGATAGCAAGTAGAATAATGATCGCAATCAGCGGATTTCCCGTTAACCATGATAAAAAGACAAATAACATAACCTTGCTCATTGTTTAAACCATCCTTTGTACATAATTTCCCATTATATCACAGATGAACAATCAAACCACGGTCAGATAAATAGGAATTACTTTCTTGGGGTATTAATAAAAAGTATGGCGGATTTTTCGGGCAAGCAAAGAAGCCGCCTAGTAAAGGCGGCTTCAAGTTTATCGTTTGTTATTGGTATCCCCGCATTTGTACGCCCGCGTTGTTGCTTGCTCCGAATTGGCTGCCAGCGGAACCTTGTCCGAATTGGCTGCCTACCGAACCTTGCCCGAATGAGCCTTGCTGCCCGGTTGCCGTTTGTCCGAAACCGCGGCTGCCGAAAGAACGGAGGCCGATTTCAGGCTGGCGATATTCGGTGCTGCCGAAGCTGCTGCCGATGGCGGACTGGGAGTTATGTTCGATTTGTCCGGCCAATTGAACGATCTGCTGATAGTGTTGCATGGCGGTTTGATGTCCCTGCAGCGCCATTTGGATCGTTTGCGCGGTTTTGCGTTCGCGTTGGGCCAATTGCTCCAATTGGGACGCATTTTGCTGCTCTTGCTCCAACAATTGTTGATACATGGCGGATGCTTGGCGGGTTTGCTGTTCCAATTGTCTGATGTGCTGCTCGATTTCATGGACTTGCGGAGAAACGTTGTTAAACACGGATAATAATCCTCCCTTATTAAACATGGTTGTGGTTTCAGAGATTAGAATGCCCGGCATAAATTTGGATATTCGATCCGACGGGGGTAAACGAGATAGGAAAGGATGGATATACATGTACAAATTGGTACTTATCAGACACGGTGAGAGCGAATGGAACAAATCGAATCTGTTTACGGGTTGGACCGATGTGGATTTATCCCTGAAGGGGGTAGAGGAAGCAAAGGAAGCCGGGATCATGTTGAAAAAAGAAAATTTCGAGTTTGATGTGGCCTATACATCTTATCTGAAACGGGCGATCAAAACGCTGTATTTTGTTTTGGATGCGATGAATCTGCTTTGGATCCCGGTGCATAAAACCTGGCAGCTGAACGAGCGCCATTATGGTGCGCTTCAGGGTCTGAGCAAATTGGCCACGGCTAAACAGTACGGTGAAGAACAAGTGCATCTGTGGCGTCGGGGTTATGAAGTACATCCGCCTGCATTGACGAAGGGGGATGAGAGGTACCCCCGGAACGACGTGAAATATAAGGACGTCCCGGACAGGTTTATTCCGTTAACGGAAAGCCTCAAGGACACGATTGTGAGAGTCGAGGATTATTGGGAACGGGAAATCAAACCGCAGATTTTGTCCGGCAAAAAAGTGATTATCGCCGCTCACGGTAACAGTCTGAGAGCTTTGATCAAATACCTGGACAATTTAAGCGCCCAGGAAATCGTCGACGTCAATATCCCAACGGCTACGCCCTTGATCTATACGCTTGATGAACGCCTAAAACCGCTTGAAAAATATTATCTTGGCAATGAAAGAAAAGTGGAGCATAAACTCGAGAAAGCGGCCGATCCCGATAAAATTATGGAATAAGGTTATATGATGCAGTGAGGATGTCCAATCGATTTTTTGCATCTGTTCATATCATAGAATCAGAGGTGATGAGATGAACAGGACTGAATTTATCGCTGCGATTGCTAAGGATGCGGTTCAAGACTGGCATGAAAGCGGAGTTCCGGCTTCCCTGACCATCGCCCAAGCCGCATTGGAGTCGAATTGGGGAAACAGTGAGCTTACCCGGAAGGCCAACAATTTGTTCGGAATCAAAGGGACCGGCCCCGCCGGCAGCGTTCTTATGCCGACAACCGAGTACCGGGGCGGCGTAGCCCGGCGGGAGAACGCCCGATTCCGGAAATATGGTTCTTGGGCGGAATCCATTGCGGACCATTCCAGATTGCTCCAAACTTCCAGATATGCCGGACTTCTTCACCGCACCGGAAGACAGGCGGCTTATCTTGTGGCTTCGGCCGGTTACGCGACGGATCCCGAATATGCGGGCAAATTGATCTCGCTGATGGAGAAATATGATCTATTCAGGTTCGATACGCAGGGAGGGGATGATCCGATGACAGCCGAAGAGAAGAAGCAATTTGAGGCGTTGCAGGAGGCGGTGCGCCGTCAAGCGGAGAAAATCGAAGAATTGGAACAAAGAGCGGAAATGAAGCTGCCGGCCTGGGCTAAAGAGGCGGTCCAAGCCGCGGTAAACTATGATAAGCGCAAGCCTTTGATCAATGAGACGGAAACCGGAAGCTATGATTTTTACCGCATTATTACCATTATGCATCGCAGAGGATTGTTCGACAAAAACGAATCCAAATAATGCATAAAAACTCCGTTCCTACCGGACGGAGTTTTTTCTATAAATGAAAATTTTTTAATGTAAAAGTTACGTTTTTGTAAATTGTTCCTATACAATTTGTCGAAATAGATTTATACTTGGAAGTAAGAACGCCGAGAAACCGCAAAAAAGACTCCCACTTTCCGCCGGACAGGCTGTATTTCGAAAGGAGTGTGCTTAAATGGAGTCGATTGAGCTGTTAAAGGAACGATACAAATCGCTGGAAGAGCGGCTTCGTATTTTTATCTTCGTGCATTGCAGCATAGAATATGTCCAGGGCTCATCCGAATGTGTGGAAGGCGGCGCCTTTACTTGGTCCGATCTGTCCCCGGAATCCCGAAACTTTCAATCCGAACTTTATCATGATTATATATCCTTGATCAAGCAAGCCATCGAGCAAATGGAAAAGAAAGCAAGCGGTTATATTGAAATTTTCGAACAAAGCTGTGCGGAGGTAAAGTCCTATTTGAAGCAGGAGAATCTTCTTTGGGGCCCTTCGCTCGAAGACGTATTTACCAATGTAAAAAAAGAGCTGGATCTCCAGCGCGGTTTGATCGCACAGCCGGTGCTGGTGTAAACGGCCGAACCAAAAAAGAAGATTGGCATTAAAATAACTGGAGACCCTCCGGTTATTTTTTTTCGTCATCATAAATGATAAAATTTTTATAAAAAAGAGAAGAGTGAAACGATGAGGATAGGATTTTTCGATTCCGGCATAGGCGGTTTAACTGTACTTCATCAAGCGTTGAGACTCTTGCCAAATGAAGACTACCTCTATTATGCAGACACTTCACATGTTCCTTATGGAGAGAAATCGAAGGAAGACGTGAGAAAGTATATTTTGAATGCCGCAGAATTTATAGCCGGACAAAATGTGAAAGCATTGGTTCTTGCTTGTAATACTGCCACCAGCATCGTTATTGAAGAGCTTCGGGACCAATACGATTTCCCCATACTGGGTATTGAGCCGGCCGTAAAACCGGCGGTTGAGAAGTGGGAGGGAAGGCAGAAGAAGGTGTTGGTATTAGCCACACGGCTCACATTAAAAGAAAAGAAATATAATGATCTGGTTCATCGGATAGATCATGGTGAAATCGTTGACAGTTTACCGCTTCCGGGACTTGTTCAGTTCGCTGAAAATTTTGAATTCGATGAGAATAAAGTAATGCCTTACTTGGAAAAAGAACTATCCGTTTATGATTTGCATCAGTACGGTACGGTAGTTCTCGGATGCACCCATTTTCCTTACTTTGAAAGAACGTTGAAGAAGGTATTTCCTGAAGGAGTCGACTTCATCTCGGGAAGCTATGGAACCGCAAAAAATTTAAAACGGATACTCGAAAACAAAAATCAGGTGAACCAAGGCTCGGGCGACATCCTGTTTTTTAAATCCGATGTTAAAGTTGATGATACATTCACGATTTCAAATTATCATCGTCTTTTAAAAATATTAGATGAAGTATAGTTGGTAAATGGCCGTACAGCCATCCTTGACCGCTCTCTTGAGCGGTTTTTTTATTGCGGCTTTAGCCAGTTGAGCTCGCGAAGCGTGCGAAACAAAAAACCACCCGCTATGCGGGTGGAGGGATCAAGGGTTTGACCAACAAGACCATTCCAATAAAATTGAGATGTTCAGGCTCAATAATGAAAGGAATGGTCTTAGATGGCAAACAAGAGCTATAGTCTAGCTCACACGAAGTGGATGTGCAAATACCACATTGTGTTCACCCCGAAGTATAGACGGAAAGAAATTTATAATCAAGTGAGAAAAGACTTGATCGAGATTTTCAAGCGTTTGTGTAAATACAAGGGAGTGGAGATAATAGAGGGCCACATGATGCCGGATCATGTACATATGTTAGTAGCAATTCCCCCAAAAATCTCAGTATCATCATTTATGGGATATCTGAAGGGAAAAAGCTCGTTGATGATATTCGAGAAACACGCGAGCTTAAAGTATAAGTATGGGAATCGGAAATTTTGGGCGGAAGGATATTACGTCAGTACTGTTGGCTTAAATGAGGCCACCGTCGCAAAATATATACGTGAGCAAGAAGCACATGATCAAGCAATTGATAAACTGAGCGTGAAAGAGTATGAAGATCCCTTCAGCAGGAACAGCAGCAAGAAGAAGTAAACCAGTTTAACTGGTAAGTGAAAGTGACAAATAACACTGAGCCTGAACAATTTTATTGTCAGGCTAGCGTCTTTAGGCGCAGTTTGGCAACAGGGGGTTATACCCCAAGAGCAAACCACCCGTTGGACGGGTGGTTATGATTGAGGTGGACTTGGATATCAATTGGTCATCAATCCATAAAAAAAGGACAAAAACCTTCGTAGAAAACCTGGCTACAAAGGCTTTTGTCCGGGCACCCCTTGCGGGGCGCCCATCATGGGAGAGGAGAAACCGGACGAAGAGCTTATGGGGAAACGTAAGTCTTCTCCGCGGTTGTCTACGACATTTGTGATGTCGATAGTTCAATTGTTTCCGATCTGAAGGCGTTTATACATCGGCTCTAAAATTTTTGCGGGAATCCCATTTTTCATTCCATATAGGAATGTGGTACGATATCGACAGGCATTTGAGGGAAAAGGAAGGGAAACAGCATGAGAGTGATATCCGGCAGTGCCCGGGGGAGAACGCTGAAGGCGGTCCCGGGTATGGGGACTAGGCCGACGACGGACAAGGTGAAAGAAGCTTTGTTCAGCATCATCGGCCCTTATTTTGACGGAGGTACCGCGCTGGATTTGTTCGCGGGGACGGGGGGCCTCGGGATCGAGGCGCTGAGCCGCGGAATGGATAGAGCGGTATTTATCGACCTGGATTTTAAAAGCATAGAGGTAGTACGATCCAATCTGAAAACGGCCGGCTTTGAAACTCAGGCCGAAGTATATAAAAATGACGCGGAAAGGGCATTGAAAGCACTTGCCAAACGCGAAGCGAAATTTGATCTCGTATTTCTCGACCCGCCTTACCGTTTAAAGCATGGGGACAAGCTGATGGAAGCGATGGATCATCTGAATCTGCTGAACCCCGGAGCGACTATCGTTTTGGAATACGAGTCGTCCTTTGCGTATCCGGACCGGTTCGGTCCTTTTTCGGAAGTGCGAAAGGCTGAATACGGAGAAACCACCCTATCGATTTACAACTATGAAACGCAATTGAATTAGTCCGGTCTGAGGAGGCCGGACGAGGAGGATGAATGATGGAACACCAGCAAAAAACGCCGCGCATCGCGGTTTATCCCGGAAGCTTCGATCCGGTAACGAAAGGTCATATGGATATCATTCAGCGCGCATCCAAACAGTTTGATGTCCTGATCGTCGCTGTATTGAACAATCTCAGCAAAAATCCGCTATTTACGGTGGAAGAGCGAAAACAATTGCTTCGTTCCTCTACAGCCCATTTGCCGAATGTGGAGATCGACAGCTTCCGCGATCTGTTGGTGAACTATATGGATTACAAGCATGCGCATGTCATCGTTAGGGGCATCCGGTCGGTGACGGATTTTGAATACGAGCTTCAGCTCGCCTCGACAAATCATAAGCTGAACAGCGAGGTGGAGACGATTTTTATGATGACGAATCCGAAGTATTCCTATTTAAGCTCCAGCATCGTAAAAGAAATCGCCAGCTTCCATGGCGACGTCAGCGATCTCGTTCCTTCGGAAGTGGAGCAGGCGCTGAAAGTAAAATTCAGCAATTAGAAGTAGGCAGTCAATAACTTCACCTTGTTTTGCGAGCGGTTCTGAACAAGGATAAGCCCAAAATGGCCGCGCAGAGAATGAGCATCAGCCAGAACTGGAACTGAACCGTCTCCGCAATGGTTTTCCAGTCGGGCACCAAGCCGGTCGCCCTATCGGCAGAGGTCGACGACAGGTCAGCAACGGCGGATGCGGGGAGAATGCCCGGGAGCCATCCGGATAGCGGACGCCAAAGCAATAGCGTGAATACATAGGCATAAGCACCGTGTACTAACCGGTATAATACAAAAGTGCGTGTACCGATTCCGGCCGGTTTAAGCTGGGATCTGACTTGCAGATATGCGCACATTCCGCTCCACCCGAGGATGGCGCCGATGAGGGCGCACAGGATCGCGGGAGGCGCCTGGATTTGTGCTGCCGCATGTGAACCCAAATGAACCTCCAGCAATCCGGACAAACCGAAGGAGGGGATCCAGCCGGGTAAAACGGAAGCAAGCACATGAACCAGGACCGCGAAAATAAGCATGTATCCCCCTGTCGTCATGAGTGTCTGCACGGACGAGGACACGGCATCGCCGAGCAGTTTGCCGAAGCCGCGTCCGTCTTCCCGGCGGGCTTCCTCCATATGAATCGCGGCTTTTCGAAACCGGGATAGCGCCGGTTTTTTCGGTTCCAAGCTTGGTTGCTGATTCTCCGACAGCCGGCGGCGTGATCGCGGGCTTGAGGCCAGCAGATGCATGGTGACCCCCGAGGCGATTCCGGAAATCCAATGAATCGCCAGCAGCAGAAGGCCGAGCTCTTCACGACCCATAAACCCGGTTCCGATGACGACAACGAGCAGCATCGGACTGGCAAAGTGGGCGGCCCCCGCCATCCTTTCCGCCTCTTTCGCGGAAATTTTGCCTTGCTTGTGAAGTGTCGCCGCAGCCTGGGCGGCAGCGGGAAAGCCGGCTGTCAGCCCCAGCGGAAGCACCCAGGCGAACGGCCCGGGGAGGCCGAGGTATCTGCGGGTCAAAGGCTCCAGAAGGACGCCGACTCCATGGGCAAAACCGCTGGCAAGCAATATTTCGGACAGTACCAGAAAGGGCAGCAGGGCGGGGAAAACGATTCTCCACCAGATGGCAAGCCCTTGTCCGGAGGCTTGGAAAGCTTCGCTCGGGGCATAAACGATACAGAAAGCGATCAGGAGGGCGGAAAGCCCGAACAGGAAGGTCGCTTGGAGGCTGCCGCCGGTACGGCGCTCGCTGTGCATGGGTTCGTCACCTTCTTCATTAGAAATGGGATAACTGGTACAAGATATGCAAAGCTGGCGGAGTACATGCCTTTAGCCGGGAAGACGCTCCGCGGGAGAGGGGGATTTTCATGGTATGGAAATCAAGATCCACTGCCATAAAGGCGGGATTATACTTTATATCGCTTGTGGTATTAATTTATGTCGTTGTCTACATGCCCACGCCCTACATGATCCATCAGCCCGGATCGGCGGACGAAATCAAACCGATGGTCAGCGTAAAGGGAGGCGATCCCGAGGAAAAAGGGACGTTCATGCTGACGACGGTATCGGTCAGCTACGCGAATATTGCGATGCTGATTACGACCCAGTTCAAAAAGCATGCCGAAATTATTCGCAAGGAACCCGATCGAAATGATGAGGAATATGAAACGCAGCAGCGTTATTATATGAGCAGTTCGCAATCCAACGCCGTTATGGCGGCGTATAACCAGGCGAAAATTGATTTCGACGTCGTTCCGGAGTATGTATTTGTCGTCGGTTTTTCCAAAACTATCGCGCCGAAGGGGGATTTTCATCCCGGGGATGTGATCCGAAAGGTAAACGGCGAGACGATCGACAGGTTCGAGAAAATGGCCGGGGCGTTAACGGGTAAGTCGGCCGGAGACAAAGTAGCGGTTGAATTGGAACGCAAAGGAAAGAGCATCAAGCAAGAAGTTGAGCTGGTGCAAATCGGCGAGGAAAACGGACAGCCCAAAGCCGGGCTCGGCGTCAGCGTCGGAGAAGTGAGAAAGGTCGAGCCGAAAGAACCGGACAAAGAGGTGGAGTTTGCCGATACGCAAATCGGCGGACCTTCCGCAGGCCTCATGTTTACGCTCGAAATTTATAATCAGTTGACCCCTGGCGACCTGAGCAAGGGGTACCGGATCGCCGGAACGGGAACGATGTCCGAAGACGGAAGCGTCGGCCCGATCGGCGGGGTACAATTCAAAATCGTCGCTTCCGAACGGGAGCATGCGGATATATTTTTCGTACCGGAAGACAATTATAAAGAGGCCAAAGCCAAAGCCGACGAGATCAAAAGCCGCATGAAGCTGGTCCCGGTAAAGCAGGTTGGCGACGCGCTCGACTATTTGGAGGGTCTATCCCCGGCGGCTTGAGTTATAACCTGATCGGAGGCTGGCGGTAATCCAGGAACATTTCCCGGACGCTTGGCCGAGACATGGCGTTTGCATAAACGGCCGATGCACGCAGGTCTAGCGAGAGCTGCGGATGGTCGAAAGAGGCCGCGCGGGTGACGATCGGAAGGGACGCGGTTTTTTTCATCCGCTTTAGCAGCAGCCTGCCTGTTTCGCTGAATCCAAGCACCCGCAGATACCCTGGCCCGCCGGCCAAGGCGGACGGAGACAGCAGCGTGCGGTCATGCTGGAGCAATACATGCAGCAGGGTGCGCTGCAGCTTGGTCCGGGTATAGCGCTTTGTTTTCAGCTTGTCCAACAAAGCTGAGACAGAAGGCTGCTCCAACTCGGGCAGCACTTTTTTGATCCGGTATTCGAGCCCTTCGGTCATCTCATGATGGGCGGCGAGCTCCTCGGGCGAGCAGAGGAGCAAACGATGGAACAGCGGCTGCGCCAAGCTGTCCCATGTCATCGGCCCGCGGCCTGCGGCGAATTCGCGGGCCAATACCGCCGCCGACGCCGGCGGTAGATACGGGGCGGCGGCGTCCAGCCCGCCGCCTTCGATCAGCGCCCGCACCGCGGTGGCGCTGGCAATCGCGGCGTCCGTCGGCGCCGCGTCGTGGAAGCCCGCGGCCCGCCGCCGCACGGTGAGCGGGGCGATGCCGCTGCCAAGCCGCCGCAGCGCGATCATGTAGTGCAGCCCCAAGCTGTTGTTGGGCTGCATCAGGATCGCGCGCGCAGCGGCGGCTTCCCCGTCCGCGCCGGCGCTGGTGCGCGCGGCCGCGGCGGCGTAGGCGGCGGGGTAGCTCGCCCCCGTGGCGAGCTCCTCGGCCACCGCCGCCTTCAGGGCGGCGCTCTCGTCCGCCAGCCGCGCGGCGAGCGGCTCCAGCGCCTCAAGCGCTCCGGCCTCGCTGCCGAAGCACAAGTGCGTCACGACGCCGGTCGCTTCCAGCAGGGCGACAGCGCCGTGAGCGAACCATTCGGCCGGTTGCACCGCATAGGCTACCGGCAGTTCGATCACCACATCTACGCCCAGGGAAAGCGCCATTTCGGTTCTTGCCCACTTGCTCACGATCGCGGGCTCCCCGCGCTGGAGGAAGTCCCCGCTCATGACGGCGACGACCGCTTCGGCCCCGGAGAGCCGCTTCGCTTCCGCGAAGTGATAGGCATGCCCGTTATGGAGCGGATTATATTCGACAATCAATCCGACGATATTCAATGGATATCACCTTTGCACTTTGGTATATTGATATGAATATACCATATCGGCGGTTAAAACTTGCATCATCAGAAGAAATCCCGCCGGACGGTTGACAAAACTTGCTTTAAATCGGTATAATAATTTTTGTTTGTTTGGAGTGATATTCGTGATTATACATTTTCGTCAGTTGGCCTCAACCGACAGACCGGTGGAGTTCCATCAGGTCCTGGATGTGAGCCGTGTAGTCAAGGGACGGAAGGATATTTCCGGAGCCGGGCCGCTGCAAGTGGATTTGCAAGCTGAATCCGAAAGCGGAGGCGTCGTGAAAGTGACCGGCAGACTTGCCGGCGAATTGGACATGTCCTGTTCGCGGTGTCTGAAGCCCTTGGTTCACAAAGTCGATATCGAATTTGAAGAAAGCTTCAAGCAAAGCGATCATCCCGAGGCGGAAGCGCAGGGTGAAGACGAGGACGTTCAGTGGGTGGCCGAGGATCAGGTGGACCTGGTGCCGTTCGTTGAAGAGGCCTTTCTTCTGAATCTGCCGTATGCGGCCTTGTGCAAGGAAGACTGCAAAGGGTTATGCCCTTCTTGCGGAACCGATCGGAACGAGCGGGATTGCGGCTGCAATACGGAACGGATTGATCCACGTTTGGCCTCGCTCAGTGATTTTTTCAAAAAAGATTAATTGATGTAAACAAACCGTAACCCGGGTTGACTTGAATAAGGAGGTGGGAACCATGGCAGTACCTCAACGGAGAACGTCCAAAACGCGCCGCGACAAACGCCGCACGCACTTCAAATTGGCTGTGCCGGGCATGGTAAAATGTGAACAATGCGGAGAATTGAAGCTTGCTCACCACGTTTGCAAAGTTTGCGGAACATACAAATCGAGAGAAATCATCAACCAATAATCATTGGATGATGACTCGGAACTCAAATAGCATCTCATTCCGATGAGGTGCTATTTTTTTTAACAACATGGGCTATGTTGAATTGAAATTTCTTGCAATTAAATCTATTCATAGATTCAAATTCAATTATTCAGCGCATAAAATGCAGTATCAACGCCCGATTCCCCGGTTAATCCGGTTGGCGGGCCTGACGCATGCGGAATGCGCTGCCTGCCGTGAAAAGGTTTGTGAGAAGAATCCGTAGACAAGGCGAAAGGCCTTTCGATATGCATTCAGGCGTTCTCCACTTTCTTTTTCAAGGGAGATGCTCTATACTTAGCATTAGTACCAGGTTCTAAAATGAAGTGGCATTTTTATATATTGCCTGTCGCAAAAGGGGGGGATACCCATCGAACGCTTACCTAAGAGAGCGAGGCAGCAGCAGCTCGTGAAAATCATAGAAGATAATCCGTTTGTTACGGATCAGGAGCTGACCAGGCAGCTGAAAGTAAGCATTCAGACGATCCGGCTGGACCGGCTGGAACTGGGCATTCCCGAACTTAGGGAGCGCATGAAGCTGATGGCCGAACGGTCTTACGACCAAGTTCGCTCCTTGCCGTTGCATGAAGTGATCGGGGATATCGTGGATTTGCAGTTGGACAAGAGCGGAATCTCCATTTTCGAAATCCGCGAGGAGCATGTGTTTTCCCGGACAGGCATCGCCCGCGGACATCACGTGTTCGCTCAGGCGAACTCGCTGGCTGTCGCTGTGATCAATGACGAGATCGCATTGACGTTTTCCGCGGATATCCGGTTTATCCGGTCGGTTCATCTTGGCGAGAAATGCATCGCCAAAGCCTATGTTCGACCGATGTCGGGCAACAAGGGCAAGGCAAAGGTCGAAGTTTTTACTTATGTCGGTGAAGAAATGGTGTTCCAAGGCAATTTTGTCATCTATCGTTCGACCGCCGGGGACATTTGATATGTGAAGGAGGAATATGGATGCGAATCGCGATTGACGCGATGGGCGGCGACCATGCTCCGAAGAGCACGGTGGAAGGCGCTCTCGCGGCAGCCAGGGAATGGAGCGATACGGAAATCATCCTGGTCGGCCGCAAAGAAGCGCTTGAGCCGCATATGACGAACGCACCGGCCAACGTGAAGATCCATCATGCGGAGGAAATCATCGAGGCGGAGGATGAGCCTGTCAAGGCCGTACGCCGTAAAAAGGATGCCTCGATGGTCGTCGCCGGGCGCTTGGTCCGGGAGGGCCAGGCTGCTGCAATGATTTCCGCGGGGAACACGGGTGCCCTGATGACGACGGGCCTGCTCGTGGTCGGCCGGATGGACGGCATCGAGCGGCCGGCGCTGGCACCGATGATTCCGACGATCGACGGGCGCGGCGTACTGGCGCTCGACCTCGGCGCGAATATGGATGCAAAGCCCGAGCATCTGGCCCAATATGCTTTGATGGGCAGCGTGTACCGTCAAAAGGTTCATGGCATCGCCAAGCCGCGCGTAGGCCTGCTTAATGTCGGCACCGAGGCGATGAAAGGCAACGAACTGACGAAAGCGGCTTATCCGCTGCTTGAGGAGATGCCGATCGAATTTATCGGCAACGTGGAGGCCCGCGATATTTTAACGGGGGCGTGCGATGTGCTTGTTTGCGACGGGTTTGCGGGCAACATTTTGCTCAAAACGTTGGAGGGCACGGCCGGAGCCATGTTTTCGCTGCTCAAGACGGAGTTTACGAAGTCGCTTAAGAACAAGCTTGCGGCCGCGGTGCTGATGCCGTCGATGCGCGGGCTTAAGCAGACGCTCGACTACAAGGAACATGGCGGGGCACCGTTATTGGGCCTTGGCGGCCTGGTCGTCAAAGGACACGGGTCGTCGGACGGGGAAGCGATCAAGAACGCGGTTCGCCAGGCGCGGACGGCGATTCAAAGCCGTCTGACGGAGAGCATATCTGAGGAAATCAGCGGGAAGCGGGGAGCAGAAAGATGAGTTTACGTTCTATCGGGATTGTCGGCTATGGGAAATATGTGCCCGAAAAAGTGCTGACCAATGCGGATTTGGAAAAAATGGTGGATACCAACGACGAATGGATCGTTTCGCGCACGGGGATCCGGGAGCGCCATATCGCGGCACCGGAGCAAGCGACATCCGACCTCGCTTACGAGGCGGCCGTCCGCGCGCTGGAATCGGCGGGCCTGGCACCCGAGGATATTGAATTAATTATTGTTGCTACGGTAACGCCGGATATGACATTTCCTTCGACCGCCTGCATCCTCCAGGATAAGCTTGGAGCGAAAAAAGCGGCGGCATTCGATCTGTCCGCGGCATGCTCGGGATTCGTGTACAGCATGGCGACGGCGAACGGCTTTTTGCAAACCGGCATGTATAAAAATGCACTCATAATCGGAGCGGATGCGCTGTCCAGAATTACGGATTATACGGACCGGAACACATGCGTTTTATTCGGAGACGGAGCCGGGGCCGTCGTACTCGGCGAAGTTCCCGCAGGCCGCGGGTTCCTCTCCTTCGATTTGGGTGCGGAAGGCGCCGGAGGCCCGCTTCTTAAACTGGAGGGCGGCGGATCCCGCATGCCTGCATCCCGGGAAACCGTCGAAGGCGGCAAGCATTTTATTTACATGAACGGCCGGGAAGTGTTCAAGTTTGCGGTTCGCGTGATGGGCTCGGCCACGGAAGAAGTGCTGCGCAAAGCGGGCAAAACCAAGGAAGACATCGACCTGCTCGTCCCTCATCAGGCCAACATCCGGATTATTCAATCCGCGATGCAGCGTCTTGATTTGCCGGAGGAAAAGGTCGTCATCAACGTGGACAAATACGCGAACACGTCTGCGGCGTCGATTCCGCTCGCGCTCGTTGAAGCGGCGGAAGAAGGCCGGATGAAGGAAGGCGACACGGTTTTGCTTGTCGGCTTCGGCGGCGGCCTGACATGGGGCGCGTCCGTACTCGTCTGGTAAAAGAAGTTGTTTTGAAGGAGGCTTGATTTGTTCGATGGGAAAAATTGCATTTGTTTTTCCGGGGCAGGGTTCCCAAAGCGTCGGAATGGGCAAAGATATTTATGACGGCTTGGCGGAGGCCCGTCGTCTGTTCGACACGGCCGATACCGAGCTCGGATTTCCGCTTACGAAGCTGATTTTTGAAGGACCTGAAGGGGAGCTGAAGCAAACGGCGAATACGCAGCCGGCTTTGCTCACCACCAGCGTGGCTCTTTATGAAGCTTTTGCGCAAAAAGGCGTTAAACCCGATTATATGGCCGGACACAGTCTTGGCGAATATAGTGCCTTGACGGCCGCCGGGGCGATCTCGTTCGAGGACGCCGTCCGGACGGTTCGCGCCCGCGGCGAGTTTATGGAGCAAGCCGTGCCGGGCGGATTGGGAGCGATGGCGGCGGTGCTTGGCGCCGACCGTGAAGCGCTTGCCGGCTTATGCGCTGAAATTACGAGCGGCGGCGACGTGGTTGAGCTCGCCAATGTCAATTGTCCGGGACAGATCGTCGTATCCGGAAGCAAGGCGGGCGTCGACAAAGTGGCGGAGCGCGTAAAGGAGATCGGTGCAAAGCGCGCCATTCCTCTTGAAGTAAGCGGGCCGTTCCACTCGTCAATGATGCGTCCGGCTGCAGAGCGGCTTGAAGGGAAACTGTCGGAAGTTGAATTCCGGGACGCTTCCGTGCCTGTTGTCGCGAACGTGACGGCGCGTCCGGCGCAAAATGCGGCCGATTTTGCCGGACTGCTTGTGGAACAGGTGTACAGCCCTGTATTATGGGAAGACAGCGTCGTTTGGCTCGTCTCCCAAGGTGTGGATACCTTCGTCGAGTTTGGACCGGGCAGCGTGCTGACCGGGCTGATCAAAAAAATCGACAAGAGCCTGCATTTGTTCAATGTCAGCGGACTGGAAAGTCTGGAGCAAACCGCCGAAGAATTGCGCAAGCTCCAATCAAATACCTAATACAAGTGTTGGGAAGGGGAGGGCTCAATTGACAAAAGCGCTTGATGGGCAAAACGCACTCGTTACCGGCGCGTCGCGGGGCATCGGACGCAGCATCGCTTTGGCTTTGGCCGAGGCGGGGGCGAACGTCGCCGTCAACTTCGCCGGGAACAAAGAGGCCGCCGATTCCGTCGTCCGTGAAATCGAGGCTCTCGGAGTCAAGGCTTACGCGGTTCAGGGGCATGTCGGCAGCAGCGAACAGTTCGAGGCCATGGTCAAAGGGGTTCTCGAAAACTGGGGCAGCATCGATATCTTGGTGAATAACGCTGGGATTACGCGGGATAATTTGATGATGCGAATGAAAGAGGAAGAGTTCGACGAAGTGATCGAAACGAATCTGAAAGGCGTCTTTAACGGCATAAAGGCCGTCACGCGCCCGATGATGAAGCAGCGCTCGGGCAAAATCATCAACATCTCTTCCGTCGTCGGCGTACTGGGCAACGCAGGGCAGGCTAACTATGTGGCCGCCAAAGCGGGTGTGATCGGGCTGACGAAATCGTCAGCACGGGAGCTCGCTTCCCGGGGGATTACGGTGAACTGCATCGCTCCCGGTTTTATCGAAACCGACATGACCGACAAGCTTTCGGAGGAACTGCGTCAGGGAATGCTTAGCAGTATTCCGCTTGCCCGGCTTGGCCGGCCTGAGGAAATTGCCAAGGTGGCCGTATTCCTCGCCTCGGACAGCGCATCCTATATGACGGGGCAGACGCTGCATGTTGACGGCGGAATGTACATGTAATTGAAGCATTGTTTTCGTCTATGGCATTTTACTTTTAATTCTCGTATAATACCAAAGAGGAGGTGAACCGGATGTCCGATATTTTGGATCGCGTAAAACGCATCGTGGTGGATCGCCTTGGTGCGGATGAAGCAGAAGTAACGCTTGAAGCTTCTTTTAAAGATGACTTGGGTGCTGATTCGCTCGATGTTGTGGAATTGGTCATGGAACTTGAAGATGAGTTTGACCTTGAAATTTCCGACGAAGATGCAGAGAAGATTACGACCGTAGGTGAAGTTGTAAACTACATACAATCTCATACCTAATGTCTTTTCTAAAGTCCCGTACCTCCTTATCAAGCAGGCGGGACTTCTCCTCATCTTAGGAGGTTGTACGAAGTTTATTACACATGAAGTCTATACGAGGTGAGTGTGTTTGAAGCATAGAGTGGTTATTACCGGCATGGGTGCCGTAACGGCGCTGGGACAAGATCTGGATACGCTGTGGAACAATCTTGTTCAGGGGAAATCCGGGGTATCGAAGATCGAATCGTTCGATGTAAGCGAATATCCGACCCAGATTGCCGCTTCGGTGAAGGATTTTAATCCCGAAGATTACATCGATCGTAAAGAAGCAAGAAAGATGGACCGTTTCGTCCAATTCGCCGTGGCTGCGGCCACAAGCGCCCTCAAGGACAGCGGATTGAACATTGCCGAGCAGGCCGATCCCGAACGGGTTGGCGTCATGATCGGCTCGGGAATCGGCGGTCTGGGCACGTGGGAAGATCAGCACAATGTGTTGCTGCAAAAAGGTCCGAAACGCGTAAGCCCGTTCTTTATCCCGATGATGATCGCGAACATGGCCTCCGGGCATGTATCGATCCTGTTCGGAGCCAAAGGCCCGAACAGTACTGCGGTGACTGCGTGCGCGACCGGAACTCATTCCATTGGCGATTCATACAAGCTCATTCAACGGGGCGATGCCGATGTGATGATTTGCGGCGGCGCGGAAGCAACGATCCGTCCTACCGGCCTGGCCGGTTTCTGCGCGATGCGGGCGATGTCTACGCGCAATGACGATCCGGAGAAGGCGAGCCGTCCTTTCGATTCGGAACGCGACGGTTTTGTCATGGGCGAAGGCTCGGGCATTCTGATTCTGGAATCGCTCGAACACGCTCAAAAACGCGGCGCCAAGATTTACGCCGAAGTGATCGGTTACGGCCTTAGCGGCGATGCCCACCACATGACGGAGCCGGATCCGAACGGACCGGAACGCTGCATGAAGATGGCGATCCGCGACGCGGGCATCGACCCGTCCGAGGTGGATTACATCAATGCGCACGGTACTTCGACGCCGGTCGGCGACCGGTCCGAGACGATCGCCATCAAACGGGCTTTCGGCGAACATGCCGGCAAGCTTGCGATCAGTTCGACGAAGTCGATGACAGGGCACCTTCTGGGCGCGGCCGGCGGCGTCGAAGCCGTCATCTGCGGTCTGACTTTACAGCACGGTGTCATCGCACCGACCATCAATCTGGAGCATCCGGACCCGGAATGCGATCTGGATTACGTCCCGAATGCGGCCAGAAAAGCGGATGTGCGTGTCACCATGTCCAACTCTTTCGGATTTGGCGGGCACAATGCCACGATCATTCTGAAGAAATTCGAAGCATAAGGGGACGGTCTGTTGAGTGGAGATCTGAAGCAGTTACAACATAAACTCCAACTGGCATTCCAAAACAAGCAGCTTTTGAAACAGGCCTTCACGCACGCGTCCTATGTGAATGAACATCGTTTCAACCAGCATGAGGACAATGAAAGGCTGGAGTTTCTTGGGGATGCGGTGCTTGAATTGACGGTGTCGGAACATTTATACCGGATTTTTCCAGACCGGCCGGAAGGGGAACTGACGAAGCTGCGGGCAGCGATCGTATGCGAACCTTCTCTGGTCCGTTTCGCGGAAAGCTTGGAATTCGGCAAGTACGTCCTGCTCGGCAAAGGGGAGGAATTGACGGGCGGCCGGACGCGTCCTGCGTTGTTGGCCGACGTTTTTGAATCCTTTGTCGGGGCTCTCTATTTGGATCAAGGCCTTCAGGCGGTCAGGGATTTCCTTCACAAGTATGTGTTCTCCCAGATTACGCTGGACGGCAAACTGCAGACGACCGATTACAAAACCGAGCTGCAGGAGCTGACCCAGCATCATAACATGGGACTGCTGGAATACCGGATCGTCGAGGAACGGGGTCCTGCTCACGAGCGGGAATTCGTATCCGAAGTGTTCATGGATGGGCGAGGCCTGGGTCGTGGTATGGGCCGTTCCAAAAAAGAGGCCGAGCAGCAAGCGGCGGCCGTTGCTTTGGAAAGGCTGAAACAGGAAGGGTAGCCATATAGTGCAAACAGAAGCCCCGGTCGGACATTATGTCCGGCTGGGGCTTTTTATGCCAACTTGGAAGGAAATAAGAACCTTTTATGGTCTTATTCAAGGCATTCTGATCCTTTCCGTGAAAATAGAGGACAAAAACGTTCTTATTTGGCTGTATGAAGGCCGAAATGGACTTGTTTTTGAACATTCATCCGAAATAGCGCCATTAAAGGTTCTTATTTATAACAAGGGACTTCATTTCTCAAGCATAAGGGTAGAAAAGGTCCTTATTTTCCCGCCGGCACGGATTACGGATTTATCCACTCGGATGCTGTACACATTATTTGTGGCTATAACGGATGTATTCATCCGAAGTTGTTCGTTCATGACGGTCGGCCTCATGCTCTTCTGTAAATGCTTATTACATCTGCAAGTTGGATCAAGTACAGTCTTCCTGAGGTCTTTGACGGAAAAGTGAGGATTGGGGCAGGCGGACGATCAAAACATCGCATCCTTTAAGAGGATGTCATACCGGAAAATTCGCACGATTACCGCCGCTATTCTGGTCTTTACGTCCGGAGACAGGCGCGTCGCATGTATGGTACAATAGTCGCTAGAGGTGATCTTGAACGTATGTTTTTGAAACGGATCGAATTAGCAGGTTTTAAATCTTTTGCCGACAAGACGGAAATGGAATTCGTCCGGGGAATTACCGCGGTGGTAGGGCCCAACGGAAGCGGGAAGAGCAACATTTCCGACGGAATTCGTTGGGTGCTTGGCGAACAGAGCGCGAAATCGCTGCGGGGCGGGAAAATGGAGGACATTATTTTCGCCGGTAGCGATGCGCGCAAAGCGGTAAATTACGGGGAGGTCTCCCTGACGCTGGATAACAGCGATCATGCGCTTCCGCTGGATTTCAGCGAGGTTACCGTCACACGGCGGGTTCATCGCAGCGGGGAGAGCGAGTATCAGATCAACAAACAGTCTTGCCGGCTCAAAGATATTACCGAGCTTTTTATGGATACGGGAATCGGTAAAGAAGCTTATTCGATCATCGGCCAAGGCCGGATTGAGGAAATCTTGAGCACCCGGTCCGAGGATCGCAGGGGGATTTTTGAAGAGGCCTCCGGGATCGTCAAATACAAAACCCGTAAAAGAGACGCCCGGCGCAAGCTGGACGAGACAGAGCAAAATTTGCTGCGTATCCACGATCTGGTCAGCGAACTGGAAGATCAAATCGAGCCGCTGAAAGAGCAATCGGATAAGGCTCATAAATATAAAGCACTTCGCGAACAGCTGAAGAACAAAGAAATTTCGCTGTATGTCCATCAAATCGAGCAAATTCACGAAACATGGAGCGAAGCCAATAGCCGGCTGAACAAGCTGCAAGAGGAGCAGCTGGCGTTGTCTACGGTCGTATCGGCCCATGATGCAAAGCTGGAAAGCGACCGGCAGGCTCTTCGCCAGGTGGAGGAACGTATCGAGGAACTCCAAGGCCAATTGCTTGAATACAGCGAAAGCTTTGAGAAAAGCGAAGGCTTCGGCGAAGTGTTGAAGGAGCGGGCGAAAAACCTGACCCAAAACCGCGAACAGCTGCGGCAATCGCTTGCCGTAAGCGAGGAACGCTATGCTCAGCGTTCGGCCGAGAAGGAAGAGCTGGCCGGCAAATTCGCCGCCATCGAAAAGCAGCTCACCGAGCTGCGTAGCGATCTGTCGGCCGAAGAGGCGAAGCTTGTCGGGGTTACCGGAGGGATCAGCCAGGCGCAAGAGGAAAGCCTGAAGGGGCAGCTCTTGGAAATTATGAACCGGATGGCCCATACGCGCGGCGAGATTCGCTCCGCCGATCAGCAGAAGGAAGGCGTGCAGCGCCGGATGGCCCGATCGGAAGAAGAAGGGACCAAATGGCGGGACGAGCTTGAACGGCTGAAAGGGAAAAAAGGAGAGCTGGAGCATAGCCTGGAGACGCTCGGCAAAGAAATCGCCGAATTGCGGAACAAGTACATCGCGGCAAGCGAACGGCACCAGTCGCTCCAGAAGCTGGCAGAAGAGAGCCAGAACGGGATCCGCAAGTGGGAGCAGAAGCGCGAAGGCCTCGTATCCCGCCGGGACACGATGAAGGAGATGGAGGAAGACTTCGACGGCTTTGCCCTCGGAGTCAAGGAAGTACTTAAGGCATCCCGCAAATCGGTGCTGAGCGGCGTGCACGGGGCCGTGGCGGAGCTGATCCGCGTTCCGGAAAAGCTCGAGATCGCCGTGGAGACGGCCCTTGGTGCGGCGATGCAGCATATCGTCATGGAGAACGAAGCCGTATCCCGGCAGGCGATCGCGTTTCTGAAGCAGCGCCAGCTCGGCAGGGCAACGTTCTTGCCGCTGGACGTCATCCGTCCGCGCCAAATCTCCCCGGCCGACAAGCGTCAGCTTGAAGATGCCGAAGGCTTTGTCGGCATCGGTGCGGAGCTGGTCGGCTTCGAACAACGCTATGCCGACATCGTCGGCAGCCTGCTCGGTAATGTCATTTTCGCCACCGATCTGGAACGGGCGAACAAGATGGCGGCCCGCTGCCAATACCGCTTCCGGATTGTCACGCTGGAAGGCGACGTCGTCAACGCCGGCGGTTCGATGACCGGGGGCAGCCAGCATCGGAAGAACAGCAATTTGCTGGGCCGCAAACGCCAGCTCGATCAGCTCGCCGCCGACATCGCGGAAAGCGATCAAATGCTGGATAAGCTGCGGAACGGTTTAAAGGATGTCCGCGAGCAGATGGGCGATGCGGAAAAGGAACTGGAACAGCTGCGCGAAGCGGGAGATCGCAAGCGTACGGAAGAGCAATCGATTGCCGGCGACCTAAAGCAAGTGGACAGCGAATGGCGACATGTGTCCGAACAATTCCAGTTATACGGCCAGGAAAAGGGCCAATATATTAAGGAAATGGAAGACTTCGATAAAGCGAAGGCGGCGGCCGAAGCGCTGCTTTTGGAATTGGAAAAAGAGGAACAATCGATTCAGCAGTCGATTCAGGCGGCCGAATTTGCGCGCAAAGCGAACGAATCGGCGAAGGAAGAGCTCCAGGATTTGCTCACCGGATTAAAGGTGCGGGAAGGCAAACTGGACCAGGAATGCTATTCGCTTCGCGAGCAGCTGCGGCGGTCCGAGGAGGATTGCGAAATTCTCGGGCAGGAGCTTGCTCAAAACCGTAAGATTATGCAATCGATCGAAGCGGATTTGGCGCAGAACGAAATGCAAGCCGTCAACCAGCGCGAGGAGCTGAACGACTTCAAGCTGAAAAAGGAGCGCGCAAGCGAGCAGCTCGAATTGGAACGGGCTTCCCGCGCCGTGCTCACGAAAAAGCTTGAAGAAGGCGAGAGCGAAACGAAGGAGCAGCGCCTGGGCTTGAAAGCCGTCGAGGAGCAGCTGCGCCAGACCGAAATCCAGGCGAACCGCCTCGATGTCGAGCTGGACAATATCCTGCGCAAACTTGGCGATGATTACGAGCTGAGCTATGAACGGGCGAAAATGCTTTATACCGTTCCGGAGGATGTGGAGGCGACCCAGGTCGAGGTGAAGGAACTGAAACGGCAGATTACGCTGCTTGGCGACGTCAACCTTGGGGCTATCGAGGAATATCAGCGGGTGAACGAACGCTATCAGTTCCTCAGCGAGCAGAAGAACGACCTGGTTGAAGCGAAGACGACGCTGTACCAGGTGATCAAGGAAATGGACGACGAGATGTCCAAACGGTTTAAAACGACCTTTGACGCGATTCGCCGGGAATTTGTCATCGTGTTCTCCAAGCTGTTCGGGGGAGGACGGGCCGATCTCATTCTGATCGATCCGGAAAACCTGCTCGAAACCGGGATCGATGTCGTAGCGCAACCGCCGGGCAAGAAGCTGCAAAATCTGCAGCTGCTCTCCGGCGGGGAACGCGCGTTGACCGCGATGGCGCTGCTATTCGCCATTTTGCAGGTCAAACCGGTGCCTTTCTGCGTACTGGACGAAGTGGAGGCCGCGCTTGACGAGGCGAACGTCGCCCGGTTTGCGCAGTATTTGCGCGAATTTTCCGAGCAAACCCAATTCATCGTCGTTACGCACCGCAAAGGCACGATGGAGGAAGCGGACGTGCTCTATGGGGTGACCATGGAAGAAGGCGGCGTGTCCAAGCTCGTCTCCGTGAAGCTGGAAGACGAAGAAACGATGGAAATCGCTTGATGTATACCAATTAGGAGGGAACCTATGAGTTTCTTTAAAAGACTAAAAGAGAGCATTGCGTCCAAAACCGAATCGGTCACGAAACAGTTTAAGGACGGACTCGAAAAAAGCCGCAAGGGGTTCGTAGAAAAAGTATCGGAACTCGTAACCCGGCGGAAAAAGATCGACGAAGAATTTTTCGAGGAGCTGGAAGAAATATTGATTGGCGCCGATGTCGGCGTAAATACGGTGATGAACCTGATTGAAGATCTCCGATCTGAGGTAAAAAAACAGAAGATCGAGGATCCGGCGGAACTGCAACCGGTTCTGTCCGAAAAGCTGGTCGGGCTGCTGCGCGGGGATGAAAACAACGACATCCGGTTGAATCCCGACGGCATCACGGTCATTTTGTTCGTTGGCGTGAACGGCGTAGGTAAAACGACGACGATCGGAAAGCTTGCTCATTATTACAAACAGCAGGGGAAAAATGTAATTATGGCTGCGGGGGATACGTTCCGCGCGGGAGCGATCGAGCAGCTGGAAGTGTGGGGCAATCGGGTCGGCGTTGAAGTCATCAAGCAGCAGGCCGGTTCCGATCCGGCCGCGGTAATGTTCGACGCGGTCCAGGCGGCCAAGCAGCGCGGTGCGGATATTTTGCTGTGCGATACGGCGGGCCGCTTGCAGAACAAATCGAACCTTATGGAAGAGCTGAACAAAATTTACCGCGTCATTCAGCGCGAAATTCCGGGAGCTCCGCATGAGGTGCTGATGGTGCTCGACGCCACGACCGGTCAAAACGCGCTCAGTCAAGCCAAGCTGTTCGGCGAAAAGAGCGGCGTGACCGGCCTCGTGTTGACGAAGCTGGACGGCACGGCCAAAGGGGGGATCGTCATCGCGATCCGCCAAGAGCTGAGCCTACCGGTGAAGCTGGTCGGTCTCGGCGAAAAGATGGAAGACCTGCAAAAATTCGATTCCGAGCAGTTTGTACACGGTCTGTTTGCAGGCTTGATCCGGGAGGAAGACGACGCCGAAGGGACGAACGAGTAACTGAACTGGGCGAACGGCCATATGATGTGACTACCGAATGAATAAGATATTGATGAGAGGGGTGAACATGATGGCAAATACGCATACGTATCCGCGCAGGGAAGAGATCGCCAACGCGATTACCCATGGCATTGGAGCATTGTTGAGCGTGGCGGGTCTTGTGCTGCTGATCGTTTTCTCCAGTTTAAAGGGCACGGCATGGCATGTGGTCAGTTTTACGATTTACGGGGTCAGCATGCTGCTCCTTTATTTGTGCTCGACCCTGGTCCACAGCTTCAAGGAGGGCAAAGTCAAAGATCTGTTCGAGTTTTTTGACCATTCCTCGATCTATATTTACATTGCCGGAACATATACTCCCTTTTTGCTGGTGGCGATCCGTGGACCGCTCGGCTGGAGCTTGTTCGGCGCGATTTGGGGCATTGCGCTCGTCGGCGTGGTGTTCAAAGCGTTTTTCGTGAAAAGATTTTTGTTCATGTCCACGATTTTTTATCTCATCATGGGATGGTTGATCGTGATCGCATGGAGCCCGCTAACCGCGGCTGTGCCTTACAACGGAATGGTGCTTCTGGTGGCCGGCGGGATTCTCTACACGCTGGGAACGATATTTTATGTATGGCGGGCGTTTCCTTATCACCATGCCATCTGGCATTTGTTCGTGCTCGGGGGAAGCGTGACCCATTTCTTCGCGATATTGCTGTATCTGCTTCCAGGCCGTTGAGGCGGAGGATGCTACGATCGGCGGAGGATGCTACGATCTTAAAATGGCGGTACAGGATATTCCATATGTCCGGTGCCGCTTTTTTATTTTCAAGCGAGGCTGGAGAAGGTAAAATTTATTATGTCGAATAGATGTTAAGGGAAATTACTTGACAAGGGCATCTGCATTCGGTATGATAAGGAGCGTTGATGCGCTGTAAAGTGTTTTTCCTTGACGGAGGGGGTGCCCACATGAGTCAGGAGAATAGGCTTGAGAAGACGAACCGAATCAACCTGTTGTTTGATTATTACGAAACACTGCTGACGGAAAAGCAGCAAACGTTTCTCAAATATTATTTTCTCGATGATTTTTCGTTGGGCGAGATCGCTTCGGAATTTGAAATCAGCCGTCAGGCGGTGTACGAACACATCAAGCGGGCGGAAGAGATGCTGGAAGTGTACGAGGAGAAGCTCGGCTTGCTTCGCAGGGACGAGGCAAGGGGCGAACTGTTTTCCAAACTGGAGAAATTGCTAGAGGACAGCGGGATGTCTGTCTTACATAAAGAGACGGCAAAGCAGCTGCTGCGTCAGGCTGAACAGATTTAGCCAAACGGAGCGTGCTTACGACATTGGAACGGAGGTGACCATAAAAATGGCATTTGAAGGATTGACGAATCGATTGCAGAGCGTGTTCAGCAAGCTTCGCGGCAAGGGTAAGGTATCCGAAGACGACGTGAACGAAGCGATGCGCGAAGTTCGCTTGGCTTTGCTGGAGGCGGACGTCAACTTTAAAGTAGTCAAGGATTTTATCGCCAAAGTGAAGGAAAAAGCCGTAGGCAGCGAGGTCATGGACAGCTTTACGCCAGGCATGGTCATTATCGACATCGTTAACAAGGAATTGACCGAGCTGATGGGCGGGAGCCAGGCCAAGCTGGCCAAAAGCAACCGGCCGCCGACCGTCGTCATGATGGCGGGTCTTCAAGGGGCCGGTAAAACGACGACTTCGGCCAAGTTGGCCAAGCTGCTCCTGAAGGGCAACCATCGGCCGCTTTTGGTCGCAGGCGACATTTATCGTCCGGCCGCCATCAAGCAGTTGCAAGTGCTCGGCGAGCAGATCAAGGTGCCTGTCTTTACGCTGCCGGAAGGCAACAGTCCGGTGGAAATCGCACGGCAGGCATTGCAGCACGCCAAAGATAACGGCAACGACTATTTGCTGATCGATACTGCGGGACGCTTGCATGTCGATGAGGCGCTGATGGAAGAACTTCGCCAAATTCACGAAGTCACCAAGCCGGACGAAGTGCTGCTTGTCGTGGACGCGATGACGGGTCAAGATGCGGTCAATGTGGCTCAAAGCTTTAACGAACAGCTGGAACTGACCGGCGTCGTGCTGACGAAGCTGGACGGGGATACCCGCGGCGGCGCGGCATTGTCGGTCAAGGCGGTCACGGGCTGCCCGATCAAATTCGCCGCGCTCGGCGAGAAGATCGATGCGCTTGAGCCTTTCCATCCGGAACGCATGGCTTCACGGATTCTGGGCATGGGCGATATGCTTTCCCTGATCGAGAAGGCGCAATCGAACATCGATGCCGAGAAAGCAAAGGAAATGGAACGGAAAATGCGCAATGCGGAATTTACGTTCGACGATTTCCTGGAGCAGATGGAGCAGGTGAAGAAGCTCGGTCCGCTGGATCAGATCATGGATATGATTCCGGGCATGGGCAAAATGAAGCAAATGAAGGACATCAAGGTCGACGAGAAGCAAATGGGCCGGGTGGAAGCGATCGTGCATTCCATGACCAAAGAGGAGAAGCAGAACCCGGACATGATCAATCACAGCCGCCGCAAACGGATTGCCGCGGGAAGCGGAACCACGCTTGCCGACGTCAACCGCTTGATCAAGCAGTTTGACGAAATGCGCCGGATGATGAAGCAGTTCTCCGACATGATGGGCCCGAAGGGCAAAGGCAACAAAATGATGAAACAGCTCGGCAAAGCGGGCAAAGGCATGAGATTTCCGTTCCGGTAATAGGTTTTGATTTTGCCGGATGAAATATAACAGTTTGGATTCTTTAAAGGAGGTGAATTTCGTGGCAGTTCGTATTCGTTTGAAACGCATGGGCGCTCATAAAGCTCCTTTCTATCGTATCGTGGTGTCGAATTCCCGTTCCCCGCGTGACGGCCGTTTTATCGAGGAGATCGGTTTCTACAACCCGGTTGCTCAACCGGCAGTAGTGAACATCGACGAAGAGAAGGCATTGAAATGGCTGCAAGACGGTGCGCAAGCATCCGATACCGTCCGCAACCTGCTCAGCAAAGCCGGCGTAATGAAGAAGTTTCATGAGCTTAAGCAGCAGAAATAATTGCTGATTCGGAGGGTCTTTAATGGAACAATTAGTCGGCGTTATTGCGAAGGCTCTTGTTGATCATCCGGACGATGTCCGTGTGGAGGTCGTGGAGAAGGAACACCTGATTGTGTATGAGCTTTCGGTACATCCCGATGATGTAGGGAAAGTGATCGGCAAGCAGGGGAGAATCGCCAAGGCGCTCCGCACGGTTGTGACATCGGCAGCCGTTAAGATGGACAAACGGGTTACCGTGGACATCATGTCTTAAAGATATACGAAAGCGGGCTAGGATTTGTCCTAGCCCGCTTTCGTACATGCTGAAGCTGTAGGAAATGGAATGGACAAGCGGCCGGGTTCTGGATGCCGGCTTGTCTTGTTCAGCTGGTTTGTTTTATTTGCATGATATGAACGGATGAAGTATAAATACGGCTTTGATGCGAAAGATACGGAAGTATCGTCTCGCAAATAAAGCCTGACAAGCATTTTGGGAG
The DNA here is from genome assembly GCF_051307165.1 of Paenibacillus salivarius. NCBI lineage: Bacteria > Bacillati > Bacillota > Bacilli > Caryophanales > Paenibacillaceae > Paenibacillus > Paenibacillus salivarius. Next base: position 3,466,864 of record NZ_CP195592.1, on the reverse strand, counting down.
GTCATCATGCCGGATTCTTTATTGTCAGTCGGAAAAATCGTAAATACGCACGGTATTCGCGGCGAGGTGAAGGTGCTGCTGTCCACGGATTTTCCAGAGGTGCGTTTCGCCCCGAAGGCGAAGCTGCTCATGGTAAATCCGGAACGGGGGGAGCAGCTTGAAGTCACGGTCGCCTCATCGCGTCCCTATAAACAAATGTATATCGTGAAGTTCAACGAATACGGTAACATCAATGATGTTGAAAAATTCAAAGGCTTCGAATTGAAAGTATCGAAAGAGGATCGGGTGGAGCTTCCGGAAAACGAGTACTACTTTGATGAGATCATCGGCTGCCACGTCGTGAATGAAGATGGGGAAGAGATCGGCGTCATCGTAGAAATTCTCCGCCCGGGAGCCAACGATGTTTGGGTCGTCAAGCTTCCTACCCGGAAGGAACTGCTGCTGCCCGTCATCGATGACGTTGTCCTCGATGTCGACGTCAAATCCAAGCGCGTCCAAATCCGTTTGATGGAAGGGCTGTTATAACGATGCGCGTAGACGTACTTACCCTGTTTCCGGAAATGTTCGACGGGGTGTTCGGCAGCAGTATTTTGGGTAAAGCCCGGGAAAAAGGCATCGTCTCCTTGAATGCGATCAATTTCCGTGAGTATTCGGGGAATAAGCATGGGACCGTAGACGATACCCCTTATGGGGGCGGAGGCGGAATGGTGCTCAAACCGGAACCGATCTTCGCCGCGGTGGAAGCCATACTGGACGGGAAGCATGGGGATGCAGGGGAAAAAGCCCGTTCGCCGCGGGTTATTTTGATGTGCCCGCAAGGCGAGACTTTTACCCAAACGAAGGCGGAGGAATTCGCTGCCGAGGAGCATTTGATTTTTATTTGCGGCCACTATGAAGGCTATGATGAACGGATTCGCGAACACCTTGTAACCGATGAATTATCGATCGGGGACTACGTACTGACCGGCGGCGAGCTCCCTGCGATGGTCGTCATCGACAGCGTTACCCGGCTTCTGCCGGGCGTGCTGGGGAATGAAATGAGCGCCGTCACCGACTCCTTCAGCACCGGAATGCTGGAATACCCGCATTACACGCGGCCGGCGGAGTTTCGGGGCTGGAAGGTGCCGGATATTTTGCTCAGCGGACATCATGCCAATGTCGAGGATTGGCGGCGAAAAGAAGCGCTACGGCGTACACTGCAGCGCCGCCCCGACCTGCTGGAAAAGCTTGAACTATCCCCGAAAGATTCGAAATGGCTGGAGGAAATAAAGGCTCATCATCGGGAAGATTGAGGATTGAGCAATTCCTCCAGCTTCGTGTTCGACACGACTGTCAGCCTATTTAAGGTCATCAACCGATCCCCGGGTTTTACGAAGCCCTGGTGAACGGTGAAAGCCATTCTGTAACCGTTTTCCTGGAGATAGTAAATCATTTGCAGGGTCTTCTCTCCGAACGGATAGGCGAAATAAGGAGTGTCGACCACTTTTTCTTTCATCAGTGCGATATCATTTTCCACTAACGAGGAGTCCTGTCCCGCGGCTGCCTCTACTCCGCATTTCTCGAAGCCTTTGTGATGCAAATCGTAGGTATGGCTGTGAAACTCGAACACATCGCGCGAGGATTTCATTTCTTCCTTTGATAGATACGATTTTTTTGCGGGATCAAAGGCTTGAGTTTGTTCCTGCAATTTACTTCCGATTATAAAAATAGTAGCCTTAAATCCGTATTTTTTGAGAATCGGATATGCGTAAATATAATTGTTTTGATAGCCGTCATCAAATGTAATAACCACGCTTTTGGCAGGCAGGGAGATCTGTCCCCGGACGTATTGTTCCAATTCGCTAAGCGAAGCCGAATAGTACCCTTGTTCATGGAGATAATCCATCCCTTGTTCGAAGGCTTCCAAATTAATAACGGATTTATTGCCCGGCTCTTTATTGAATTCTTTCGGAGTGATGTAGTGATACATAAGTACGGGAACCTGTTCGGCCGTACCGGGCTCGACGGAAAAGCCTTCAGGCAGCTTGGGATACTCTTCGTGCTTACTATGGGATAGGGTGAACATCTTATTTTTGACCATGCCCCACGAGGTGCAAGCCTTTCGAGACAATACGGTGCTGGGATGGGTCACCGCGGCCGCATATATAATGATTAAAATAGCCAGGCAAAATATTGCATAATTCGAATATCTTCTCTTCATTTCTACTTTATCTCCTATCCTCTCTCTTATATATCTATACTAACGATTCCAGATGAAAAAGGGTTACGATTTGTTCTCAAGTTCACTAGATTTAAAATAGTGTCGAATACCGCCAAGGCTAAAGGAGGAGCATTTGCCTTTAGACATGGTTTTTTTGCGTGGACAGAGAATAGGACGGAATTTATTGAACATACGATATGTTATTTGGGATTAAACCAATGCGGAGGAAGCCTATGCACCGTTTCTGGGAAAAAGTGATCAAGCCGATAATCATAACGGTTCGTCCTAAGGTGATCGTGGAGGTAGGCTCGTTTTCGGGATTTAATACGTTTAAGCTGCTGGACTATTGCCGTTACACGGGATCTCGATGCGTAGTGATCGAACCGCAGCCGAAGTACGATGTCCCTTTCTTGAAAGAATATTACGGAAACGCTGTGCGGCTCATCGAAAAGTTAAGTCTGGACGCGATGCCTTTGCTGGGTGTCTACGATATGATTTTGTTGGATAGCGATCCTAACTGGTATACGGTTTACCACGAATTGAGGCTTGTGGAGCAAATGTGCCTGAAGGAAGGGGCCAAGTTTCCGGTAACGATCATACATGACACGGGCTGGCCCTATGGACGAAGGGATATGTACCATGCTCCGGAGTCGATTCCGGACAAGTTTCTTCACCCTTACGACAAAAAAGGAGTGATGCCCGACTTTACGGGATTGCTGGAGCAAGGGGGATTTAATGATCATATGCATCATGCGCTACATGAATTTGGTCCGAGGAATGGCGTTTTGACGGCGATTGAGGATTTTCTGAGGGAGACGGAGCTGCCGTTAAAGTATCACGAGCTCCAGTCCAACAATGGTTTGGGCATTATTGTTGATGAAGCCGAAATGCCGGAGGGCTTGTTGCCTTATATTCTGGACTCGTCGGGATTATAGGTATAATGGATTTTGTGACTTGGGAGGAGTTTGCCGTGGGACTAACCTCGATCGTGATGTTATGCAAAGATGGGCTGGAAATGACATGCCGATGCATCGATAGCATTTCTCGCCATACGAAGGAGCCGTATGAATTTATTTTTGTGGATAACGGATCGCAAGACGGGACGTCGGAATATTTAGGCGCGTTTGAAGGGGCCACGATCATTTTCAATGCATCGAATCGCGGATTTTCCGCCGGCGTGAACCAGGGGCTTGCTGCGGCGAAAGGGGATTATATTTTGCTTCTGAACAACGATACCGTGGTTACCCCGAACTGGCTGGAAGGCCTTTTGGAGTGTTTCCGGCGCGATCCGGAGATTGGAATAACAGGTCCGGTTTCTTTCCGGATCCCTTTATTCCAAAGAGTGTCGGACGACGGACCGGCTAGCCTGGATGAGCTCGATGCATATGCGGTCCGCAGGAAAGAAATGTTTTCGGGGAAGGGCTTTTACACCGACAAGCTGACGGGTTACTGCATGCTGATTTCCCGACGCGTAGTGGAACGAATCGGCGGTTTTGACGAACGGTTTTATCCGGGGAATTACGAGGACGACGATTACAGCATCCGGGCCCGGATCGGCGGCTATCGGCTATGGGTGGCCGAAGATATTTTCGTGCATCATGAAGGTCAGGGAACGTTTCGGAAAATGCCTTTTTCGTATACGAAAATGTCTATTCTCAATGCGGAGAGGTTCCGCCGAAAATGGAATGTCGGAAGCTCGGCCTACGAAATTTTTTTTCGGGGGTACAACCCTTCGGAAATCGTGGAGAGGGAAACTTTGTTCGATCCGAGACGGCATTTTATCGCTTTGTAGATACGGCAAGGGTAACACTTTCGTTCGCGGCGAATATGCTGGACTATGCTGTTTTTAGGGGGCTACCTGAAAAATTGGACGTATGGGAGGCGATTTCGGGAAGTTTGCGTGTAATGGTGAATATTTTCCTGACGACTTCGGAACGATATATAATCTCGCTTATTTTTCTGGGAAATAGTTGCAATCGTGGGGTGGAAGCCGGAGAAGCGGCATCCGTTGTCTTTGCGACCGGATTTGTGCCGTCTAAAAGTCATTAAATTTTATTAATCCGGTTACATTTGCGGATATTTTGGGTAATAAATCAGTGAATAGCAATACGAATGGTTGTTTGCGGGAGGAAAGGAATCATGGACGAACATCATGAACCACGTGAAGAACAACAGACGCAGATGGATAATAATGAGCAGTTTGAAGAAGAACTCATGTTGACGGTTGACGATATTTTTAATTTTTATGCACGACGTCATTAGGATTCATTTTGAGGAGGTTTTCATCATGTTTGATTACTTGATCGATCCGTTGGAAACGGAGCAGGAACTGCTTAGCGAAGTACTGCCTAACGAATAATTGCCGTAAAATATATATCGATGAGAAAAAGCCCTGTTCCTACAATAGGGACTGACCCCAAAGCGTGAGACAAATTAAAACACCTTCAAGAGAATTAAACCATGTCGTAAGATATGGGGATAACCTTGGAGGTGTTTTTGCATTGGCAACAAGAGTCAGCTACCCATTCGAACTTAAATTGAAAGCCATTGAAATGAGATTAGAAGGAGTTCCGGTTCGTGAGGTCATGGAGCAACTCGGGATACGGAATAAGACACAGCTGAAGGTGTGGATGAAGTGGTACCGGGAAGGTGACGTGCATCGGCTGGAGCAGCCTGTGGGTAAGCAATATAGCTATGGAAAGGGGCCAGAACACTCTTCAGAGTTAGAAAAGCTACAGGCAGAAAACCGATTTTTAAAGCAGCAGTTGGACCTGCTAAAAAAGTACATGGAGTTGGAAAGGAGGTGGAACCAGAAGTCGTTGTTGCTTGGATCGAGTCTATTCGAGAAGAAGTCACGGTGACGCAGGCTTGTGCGTGGCTTGGCATTGCAAGAGCCACCTATTATCGCTGGAAAGCAACTATGGAGGCAAAATGTCCAGAACCAACGGTGGAGAAAATCCGGGAACTTTGCATTCAACATAAATTTCGATATGGTTACCGGAAGATTACGGCATTACTTCGGATGGAATGTAAGATTAACCATAAACGCGTGCAGCGGATTATGCAGCGAGAGGGGCTCCAATGTCGTGTCAAAGTGAAGAAACGCAAACCTACAGGGCAGCCAGCTTACATCGCAGAACACTTGTTAAAGCGTCAGTTTCAGGCCGATGTCCCCATGCAAAAACTCGTAACAGACATTACGTATTTGCCGTTTGGCGGAAAAACATTGTACCTGTCGAGTATTTTGGACTTGTTTAATGGAGAGATTGTGGCTTACAGTATAGCAGACAAGCAAGACACGACTCTTGTTCTAGACACGTTAAACCAATTACCAGCTGTACCGGGTATGATGCTCCATAGCGATCAAGGCAGCGTTTATACGTCTCAGGCTTATCAGGCGGCTATAAAAGGAAAAGGCATTACCATGAGCATGTCCCGCAAGGGAACGCCCGCTGATAATGCCCCCATCGAATCGTTTCATTCCACACTAAAGTCTGAAACGTTCTATCTCGAAGGTTTAACCTGTACGACGACGGCAATCGTCGAACAGACCGTTCGAGACTACATTACTTACTATAACTCAATTCGCATTCAAACAAAACTAAACAACCAGTCACCGGTTCATTTCCGGCAACTGGCTGCTTAGACTTGTAAGGTGTTTTGATCCCTGTCTCACAAACGGGGGTCAGTCCCAATAGGAATAAGGGCTTTTGTTATTTAGAGAATATTCAAAGTTAAAACTGGTCGGAGTAGCGGGATTCGAACCCACGGCCTCACCCACCCCAAGGTAACTAAACTGTGTTAACCTTTACGTATCAAGTAATTTAAGGCTTATTAGTTAATGTCCACTATCCAACGATATTTCTTAAAACAAGTATAGTTGTGGTTTATATTTTTGTAAAGTGGTCGTACCTAAATATATAGGTTGTGGTCTATTTTGAGTATAAATCAAGCCCATTCCATTTTTCGGAGTGGGCTTTTTTCGTTTATATGTATTTGTATATATTCACTTTAATTCATTTCAACAACTTCTAATAAATCCCCTAATGTAATCTCCAGGTATCCGCAAATATTCGCCAACAATGTAGTAGATAACCGTGCATTGTCCAGATCCTTATTATTTACCAGCTTATAAATTGTTCCAATACGCTCCCCTGTGTCCTTAGCTAATTTGTATGGTGTGATGTCCTTTTTAGTTAATATATCCTCTAGATTGCTTTTCAAATAATACTGCTTCAAAAAAATCCCTCCACAAATATAAAATATAGTATTGACAATTAGTGACCATAGTCTTATATTGTGTATATACAACAAACGACTATAACCGCAAAACGATTATATCAATTATTTTTAGGAATGTCCATACTTTCCTTTATTTCCCTATGGATAAATTAAATTTGGAGGTAACCACAATGACAAAACTTATCAATCAAATCCTGGAGTATTGCGAAATCAGTCCGAAGGCAATCGTAATCATCGAACAATTGGAACACTTCCTAAAAACGGAAGAGGACTGTAACAAGTTCATCCATGAATTTGAAGCCCGTCAATTATGGAGTGATCCGAAGAAACCGTTTAAGATGCTTCACTTGGCCGAGGAAATCGGAGCTTACCATTACCCAAGTAAATCGCTTGATGAACTACTTGCAATGGATACTAAAGAGGCGTTAGAACATCTATTTATGGAGCCGATCAACTGGGGTAAACTTCAACGATTTAATAAATCTAAATCTGGCATTGCTAAGTTATTTATAGTCAAGGAACAGCATCCAGAATCTAAATTAATGACTTCTTTACTTTATACACAAACTGTATGATACTGAATCTGTACTTACAACCAAAAAAAGGAGATTATCAAATGGCAATTAAAACTGAACAATCTATTATTATCCTTGAGTGTAAGCATCCTATAGACGTAACTATTGGTAAAACCTATGAGGTTTACAGAGACAACAATGATATGTTTGAGGATGGTGGAGAGAAGTACATAATTGACGAAAAAGGACAGAAAAATTATTCGATTTGGATGCTATGTAAAGTTGAAGAAGTATGAATATGACTTATTCTTAACCGGTAAAATCTTACCGGTTAAATTTTGTGGGATTGTTTTATTTGATAAAACAAAATACTTGCATTAATTTAATGAAGGTGATATATTAAATGCAAGTTGTTTTATTCAATAAAACAAAGGGTGAGTAATTTGGCAATCGGTTTGCAATTTATATGTGAAACATTTGGAATTGAATACAAGGAGCTTGCTTTGAAAATGGAAACATCGCCGCAAAACATTAATGCATGGCTTCGTGAAAAACGAAAGATACCACCAATGAGACTGGATCAATTAACAAAGATTTTCCCAAAAATACCGAAGGGCTTTTTTGGAAGGGAACTTTTTCCTTCAGAGAAAACACTAGTTCAGGAAATCTTTTTTGAACTAACGGATGAATATGAAGTTGTTGAATATGAAGATGAAGATGATGAAGGTAATAAATATATAAGGTCAGAGGTAGTAAGACAACACGATGGAATTATTAATTACCTTAGAGAGAAGCATGATAAGCAGTTGTTAATTGAACGGTATCAATCATTAATATTCGATGAGGGGGGTGATTTTAATGTAAATGAAAAGTTACTTCAGATGTTTGCGAATTTGTTACAACATGGTAGCGAGGATAAACAATATCAACTATTGAAAATGTTGTTCTATTACTTGCAGCCATATGATAGTGATTTTGGATTTGGTTCTGATCCGTATCTTGAACCATCGAAAAAACAAGAAGATATGTACGGGGACTTTGAACAATTTTTGAGGAAATATAATTTTTTTAACTTTGAGGAGGATTATAAGAATGAGTAAATGGTTTTTTAGCAAGTACAACAAATTAGGTTTTAATAGCGAAATCTACTTTACTGTTGAGAACAAGGATACGGGGGAATTTCTAAGATTTAATGAGCGTGATTATAATTTTGTGGCTTCAAACGTTGATCCAACCTTACTTGAGCAATTTAATGATGATTCTCTAAATGTAATTGATTCAGATGATACTTTGAAAGAAAAAGAAATTACCTTGGATGTTGAACGTATTTTTACTGATTACTCAAACATTAGTATTAAACCGTACTTTGGTTACTCGATGGTATACAGAGAACAATAAACCGAAATAGAAACTACATAACATAAAATGTTGAAGAGACTAAACATATAACATAACACGCAGGGTCTTTAATGGCCCTGCTAATCAATTAAATGGGAGGGGAAAAGATATATTGTTCGAAAGCTTAAAACAACAGATTCAAATCTTTACAGATGCAGTTCGTGACCCGAATTTAACAGAGAATGATTTCGCATTAATACTTTATTTAAGACTCACAACCTGGCATTGTGGAGACCGTTACACTTTTGAGGCAGCCAACCATGATATAAAACAATACACACGCATTGCTGATAATAAGACGCTTAAAAAGTCGTTTTTAAATTTATATGTACATAATTATTTACTGGAACCTATCGATGAGTTGAAACAGAACAAACCAATTCGATTTATTTTGAATCGTAATAAGTTTGATACTCAAAACAGGAAAGAAGATCAGTACTATACACAACTACCAGCAAAGATATTATATGCCTTGAAAGACGGTAAGTTAAATAGAAAGGAGGTTAGGCTCCTTTATTACATAACGAGTTATATAAATCTTAAGGACTTACGTAAACAATATTGCTACAAGGCCATAGAAAATATGGTAAAAGAAATCAATATGAGTGAGAACACGATTATTAAGCATTACAAGATGTTAGAAAAGAAAAAACTTATTAAAATTGATAAACATAAACTGGACTATGGTTATGAAGCAGATGGAACTTTGATTTGGTCAAAGTATAATAATCATTACTTTTTACAGTACGAAAATTTTGAGAAACTATAAGGATTTTAGCCAGTTGCAAATTATCCAAGAACGTTCCTCAAAATAAACAACATAGAATCTCATTATCTCCAACATTCTACCTCAATAACTCCAGTAGAGATTGATGTGTAGTTAATAGTTATAGATAAGTAGATAAGTAGATAAGTAGATTCAGTATTTAAAATGGCGCGCGCGTTGCTTGCTTCCATTTTGGAGATCATGACGCTAACGCTTGAAAAGTTTTTTTGTTTTATGATTTATTATTTTAATTTGAATTTGAAATTACCTGAAAGGGCGAACCAGATAAGTCCCACCTGATTAAATCTAAATGAAAAGGATGGTAATAAAGATGAAAAAGATGAAACGCCAACTATATTATAAATTAAAAGGAGATTATATTTTTGACATTGAACACACCAAACACACCAAACACACCAAACACACCAAACACACAGTACCGCTACAACCGTAAAGCTAAACATTTTGAAGCTACAAATCCAAGCCATAAAGCATTACGCACACTTAGACCAGAGGAGAATATCGGTTTAATGTGGCAGTACATAGATTATGATTTAGTTCCTGATTATGTTCATGAACGTTGCGAATTACTTATTTATCGCCGAAACAAACCACGTAAGAACCTAGAAAGAAGCAAGCCACTTTATTGGATTGAATTGAATATATCGCTAGATCAGATAAAGAAAGTAATTACTCAGTTTTTGAATTTAAAAGAAAATCAAGCGCTTGATACAATAAGTCAACGTTTGGAACTGATTTCTTATATTATGGAGTGCTATTTTGCTCAGTTAAAGAATGCTGTTGGAGATATGAAAATCAACCAGAATGATTACATTCCTTTGGTCGATTACTTTGATGATTATAGTTCACGCTATTTGTATAAGGATTGGTCTGATAAATTCATACAAATTATTGATCTATGTGCCGATTATGTTCTTGCGGTGATTATTGATAAGAAATATAGAAGAGAAGACAGGGCACAGGAGCGATTCGAGAAGAAACACCAGAGTGTAGAGAATATGCTTAAAGATGCTCCTGAAGATGATGAGGAATTTTCGATAGATGATTACATAAAAACAAAAGATGAAATATCTCAGGAGATTTCTAAGAGCTATAAGATTTATTCTAAGCGATCAAAAAAGTACCCAGATAGACCTGTTTGGGCTGATGTAAATGAATTGAAAGTTACATATGAGGATTTAACCGATGAACAAAAGGCGTTACATGATGAGATGGTGCGGTTGTACGATCTTGCTAAGCAGATGCCGCGAGGATCAAGCAAGCAGAAGCTACTTAACAGCACAGCGAATGAAATTAAGCAGGTTTTGAAGCAGCAAACGACATATGAAGTTAGAAGATCAGCAAGTAATAAAAAAGTTGATTCTAACTTAGTCCAACTAACTAATCAGAAAATCTTTGAACATATTGATTTTACAAATCAAGTACATATATTGGCACTAATCAATCATTTTTACATACTTTGGGAAACGTATTGCAATCAACCAGGATCAGAACTCTACATATTGCTTAAAGAATTTAAGGAAAACGCTGAGAAAGTGAAGCTGGTAAAGCCTCAGCATTATGACATATTGAACGCATGGCTATATCATGGATCTGATGCAAAGAAGAATGCGGAATACTTACGAATGGATACAGAGAAAATGAACCGAACACTTAAACATCTATTTCCAAGAAAGTTTCTGAATACTTTCAGAAAATGTCGGGTTTTTAAAAACTGGTATTTATATATAGTATAGGGAAGAATTTCTCTTATCTAGCATTATTTTCATAATTTATACCTCCAATCCTCTCTGACACCTCTTAATGGGGTGTCTCTTTTTCTCTGTTTTATTTCATTTTTGAATTACAAAATTAAACTTAAAAAGGAAGGTGTTAGTAATGGAGTTTACCGAAGAACAACAGCAACATATTAATGAACTTATTGCTGATCAAAAAGCAACATGGGAAGCCGAGCAATTAGCCCCTGTAATTGCTGAAAGGGATGAATTGCTTGAATTCAAACCAAAGGAAGAGACAGAACAGGAAAAAACGATTAAAGAACTTCAAGCCGAGTTGAAACATCAGAAGCTTGTTTCAAGTTTGGAGAAGGCTGGATTGATTGATTTTATGGATTTTGTTGGAGTTGGCGATGATGAGGAAGTCCAGGCGAAGATTGACAAATTGAATGCGGTATTGGAAACAAGAAAGCTAAGTAATAATTATGTGCCAGATAATCATAAGCAAAAAAATGCGTTTGATCATGCTCGTTCCACAGGGGATACAGTCGGCATGATCAAGGCTTTATTTAAATAATACATATATTAGGAGATGTTAATTAATGAGTACGTTTACTACAGCAAATTTTGTTCCAGGTCAAAACGTTGATTTGAAGGATGTTTTGATTCAAACAACACCAGTTAAAACACCATTTACAACGTTACTGCTTAACAAAACAACAAAAGCAACAAGTCCTACAATGAACTGGATTGAGGAAGCAATTAATGAAGCAGCGGCAGTAACATTGGGAGAGAGTGCAGACGCTCCAGCACGAGTCGATGATACACTTGCACCAATGAGTAACTACTGTGAATTGGTCGGTGCAACTGCCAGCGTGAGCAATACAGCGCAGCATAGTGAAGCGGTAGGTATTAATGATCTGCTGGCAAAGGATGTTGCAAATAAAACTAAAGCTTTGAAACTGGCCATGGAAGATCGTCTAATCAATGGGGTTAAAGATTTTGAAGCTGCAACAAAGACATATAAAACTGCTGGTATCCTTGAACAAATCAATTCGTTAAACAGAGTTGAGAATGCAACATTCACTGAAACAAAATTCCTTGAAACAATCGAAACCATGTATAACGCTGGTAGCGGTGATAATATGCTTTGCTACTTGCCGGCGCAGATGAAACTGAAACTGAACGACTTCAAAAACTTCCAATACTTTGCTAAGGATAATCTAGCAGGGGTTGATGTAGAAGAGTATGTCTCCCCGTTTGGGCGAGTACGTTTTGTGTTGACAGAGAAGATTGCAAACAAGTTGTTTGTGGTAAATCCTGAATACTTGGAACTTGGAATCCTCATTCCATTCCATGGACAAGTTGAGCCAGTTAGCGGTTCTAAACAGTCGGTATATCTTGAAACTCAATTTGGTTTGAAGTTGCTTAACAGTAAGGCTGCTGCATCGTTTGAGATTAAATAATACATAACCATGAGGGTGGGCATTCCCCACTCTCTTATTTAAATTAAACATTTCAATTATGAAGGAGGGTCAGAAGTGGATGATAGAACAAAATGGAGATTGGAGAGAATCACCAGGAAAGTTACCCTAACTGAGATTGCAAATTATATGAATAAATCGGTGTCGTACATATGCGGTCATGAGAATGGTCGGTTAAATCTGTCGGAAGAACAATATAGCAAGTATGTAAATTACATAGTTAGTCATGACAATAGATAAATAAAAAGGAGAAATGAAAAATGAAAAAAATTGTATTCACACTTAAAAACGGAACTAAAACAACAGGATTTGAAAAGTTTTCTGATGAACTGGTTGAACTAACAGTTAAGGGCATCCTAAATGGCGAGGATCTGCAGTTTAAATATCATGATGGAACTGAGGTAATTATAAAAGCTGGTGAAATCGCTAGTTTTGAGGTTATGCTATGAAGTTATCATTTCAATTCCTAGATGGTAGGAAAGCTTATGGATGGGCTAACTATACAACTGAGCAAGTCCAACAAGCGATAGAGGCCCTTTCAAAGGGCTATGAATTAAACTTTACATATGATGATAAGGAGCCTGTCACTTTTAAGGCTGAGGATATTGATTACATAAAGGTGTACCTATGAGCATGATTGTTTATATGGGATACTCGGGTAAGCTGTGGGTTTACAGTGATACCCGAGTATCTACAACAAGCAAAGATGGATTAACTTATCATATCCACGACAATTATGAAAAAGCTAAAGCATATCATAATAAGATAGTTGTAGGTATGGGACATGGAGCTGCCGTTAAATATGTCTTTGAACAGTTTGATCAAAGTAACCAAGAAATCAAAGATTTAGAGCAAATAACAAGAGATGCCTACGATTTTTATGATGGTGAAATCGGTATGTATGTGTTTACATCTGATCGAAACGGTAAGTTTTGGGTTTATACAATCAGTAATTTGTTGGACTTTAGAACATCTAAAGAAAGAATCAGGGACAACGATTTGGGAGCAGCAGGAGCAAACAGTGGTGAAGCTTTAGAGTATATATCCAAAATGTTTAATAAGAGGACTCGTCCTCATGATGCTATTTTAGGTGCATACAAGCATGTGGCAGATGAGAAAGTAGGCGGTAAATGTATCGTCTATCAGTTGGATTATGGGAATTATAAATGTGAAATTAACAGGTATGATTATCTAATAAAAGATACAAAACGATTACGACAATACAAACTAAACGCAGATATGGCCGGAAAGGCAAAGTTGAAAAAGGTGCAAATAACAGATGGTATAAATACGGCCTTGTTAGATTCGGAGTCTCGGAAATTTTATCTTAATAATTGGGATATTGAAGGTATAGGCTCTCTGGATGCCAAGTTTATTCAAGCAGGAGCATTAACTGTTGATGATGGTTTTATTAATAATCTCACGGTGAATGCTCTTAAAACCATTGATAAATCTGATAGTATTGGTGACAGTGTAGACTATGTACATATCCGTGATAATTATATGAAATTAACCACAGGCACAATAACGGGTAGAGAGCAGGCTAAAGATAGTAATGGTAATCTGCTGTATTGGACGGATGCAAGCAAAACTATGCTGACAACGGAAACTACTGCATACCCATTTTATAACCTTACATATGATCCGGTCGATAAATTTAAATTGTATCTATATGGTCAAGGCGTTGACTCATATCCTGTGATGGAGTTGGGCAGGGGTGATGGAGCAACCACAAACAGCGCGAAGGCGATTATTAAAAAGGAACCTACTAATTTAAATATTACATATCATAAAAGTAATGACGGTGCTGTTCGGCAAGTTGTACTTGGTGATCTGGGTATAACTATAAAAGCCGAAAGTAACGGGGATATTACCATAGAGGGTAGAAATATAAACGTCAAGGCATCTGGTGATGTTAAATTTGAGGGATTAAAATATGATTTTGCGTGAGCGGCTAATATAGTCGCTCTTTTATTTTTAGAAGGAGGAATATAAGTGAACATATATGAAGCATTACGGAGCGTTCCAGATAAAAAACGCTTGTACTTTCAGTGGAAATTCAATCTAAATTTTGATCAAACTAAACATCCAAAGAATGAAACAGAGTTCTTAAAAATGGTTGGGTCTAAGACCAAGAACGGATATATCGCTTGGGAAAAGTCAGAAGAGTATCGAAACCTAGTAGCTATATTATTGAATACTCGATTTGATACCGATTTAGAAGAAATATATGACTCTCTTTCTGTCAAGGCAAAAGAGGGTGATGAGAAGAGTATCAAGTTGCTTCTTCAAATCGGTAAGGAGATTAAGGGATATGCTAAGGAAGCTGTGAAAGGCTTTGAAGTAGAAGATGATGAAGATGATGATTTGGAAATCTAAGAAAGGAAAATGTAAATGATTTTAACAAAAAAACAAAAGCTAGAAAAAATTATGAACTCGTTTCCTTTATTCTGTCGAAACTTCGTTAAAATTGTGAATAATGATGGGGATCTTGTGCAATTTATATTAAATGAGCAGCAACAATATTTTATAGATAATGCGGGTAAATACTCGCAAATTCTGAAGCCTCGTCAACTTGGCTTTACCGTAGCCTCGCTTAGTTATTGTCTGTGGATGGCAGTAACTAATCCAAATACAAACTATTTAATTGTGTCTTATAAAGGCGATAGCGCAAAGGATCTGTTTGTGAAACTAAAGCGGATGAATCAGTATTTGCCAAGGGACGAATATGATAAATATGATATTTTCCCTTCAACTGTTAGAGATAACCGTGACGAATTGGTTCTAAGTAATGGAAGTACAATTCGAAGTACAACCACTGGTAATAAGGACTTAGGTAGAGGAATGACTTTGATGTATGTCCTTCTTTCTGAAGCTGCATTTTATGATGATCTAAATGGAATTCTATTATCCTTAGAACCTTCTTTACAGAAAACAGAGAGAAGCAAAATCGTATTAGAATCCACTGCAAACGGATTTAATGACTTTCAGCAACTGTATGATAGGGCAACTAAAGGATTAAGTAAATATAAAGCATTTTTCTTCCCCTTCTATTCCTCCGCTTACGAAAATCAATTCGCCTATGACATTAAGGAAGCCGTTAAATGGTATAAATCCACTAATAAAGGTCAGCGATTAAGCGCTAAGGATCTAAGCAAAGAACAGAAACAACTATATGAATCTGGATGTTCCCTGAATATGCTCATGTGGCGTGAATACATATTGCAAGATAAGGAGAAGAATCAATTTTATCAGGAGTATCCAGCTACAGACATACAAGCGTTTATTAATACGGGTAGATCAGTATTCGATCAAACTAAAATTGCCGATGCTATTAATTATGTACTTCCTCCACTACCGAAAGATGAAATCTTAAAGCATGATAATTTTCCAGATGTTTTAAAACAATACATAGGCAAGGGGTTAGAAATTTTTAATTTTCCGAAGCCAAAACAGCGAATGTTTGCAGGTGTTGATGTTGCGTCAGGTAGTGGGAACGACTATTCTACAATGTCTGTTTTTGGTGCGGATGGTCAACAATATGCTTCATTTTATCGGAATGATATACCAGTATATAAGTTTGCTGAAATAGTCCGAGAGATTGGACTATTATATAATTACTCTTTTATTGTCGTTGAGCGAAATGGATTTGGAACAAGTGTTTTAGAGAGATTACGAGAGGGAGAACATCCGTATCTCAATCTGTTTAAAATGCGGTACTTTGACAAAGGTAAATCCAGGCTTCAACTTGGATGGAACAGTAATTCAGTTACAAAAAATAAAGCGGTGACGGACGCTAAAGAAATGTTTGAATGTCAATTAGTGCAGATTAATTGCAAAGAGACGTTAAAGCAAATGCAAACATTCGTTGAAAAAGGAAATAAAACAGAAAATAAATCTCGATCCAATCATGATGATTTAGTCGATTCATTCATGTACGCATTGCAGGGAATTAAAGCAAATAAATACTATGTTGAGGTGGTTTAATGTATAACAATAAGGAACATTGGTTTGTTGAAGAGGTCAACAAATTTAGAAATCAGCAGCGGGTAAATGAGATTTTATATATTAAAGACTATATAAGTGGAAAACATAAAATACTGAATAAGCCAAATTATAACTACAACGGTCAGGTGTATGAGCCAAGGAAAATAGTCCTTCAATATGCTAAGACAATCCTAAATTTTGGTGTTGGCTATGTCATGGCAAATCCAATCACTTTAACAGGCGATAAAGCGGTAACGGATGCAATAAAACGAATCTATAAGCGAGGTAAGTATAATCAGATCGACTACGATATTTTAGACAAAATGACCAAATACGGTTATGTAGGGGAACTTGTTTATTTAGATAACAGCAAACAGATTAAATCAAAGGTGCTAGATCCTGCAGAATGTCATCCAGTCTTTAATCATCATGGGGAATATACTTCACTAGTTGAGCATTATTGTGTGGATAATATCGATTACTATAATGTATATTTACCCGATACGGTAGAAAGATACACAAATGAAGGTGGGGAAGTAAGATTAATAGCAAGCCATAACAATCCTGGCGGATTGCCTATTCTTTATCATAATCAGGATGAAATCGACTATTTAGGACGATCAGACTTATACGACATTCTACCTATACTTGATAATATGGAGGATTTACTGAGCAAGGCAATCGATGCTTATTATCATTACATTTCAGGTATTCCGGTAGTGAAAGGGCAGCAACTTAAAGGCGATGGAATACCAAAAGATATTATTGGTGGCGGTATTGTCCTTGATGATAATGCTGATTTTTTCTTTGCTCAAAATAAGTTTGATTATCAAGCGTTTGAAACATTATATAAAACATTGACCAGTGCTTTATTGGATATTGCCCATGTTCCAGCGATTAGTATGAGTAAGACGGATATATCAAATTTGAGTGAAGTTTCAATTCGGCTACTATTTCAATTAGCTGACCTTAAAGGGGCTTTAAATAGCAAGTTCTTGCGGGAAGGAATTGAACAAAGATTCGAGAAGTTTAGAACATTGCTTGCTTCAAACGGTGTAAAGTTTACTGACGATGAATTTGATACTTTGGGAATTGTATTCCAGTATGCGAGACCAAGCAATGACAAGGAAATCACAGATAATTTAAAAGCACTGTATGAGATTAACGGAATAAGCCTGGAAACATTGTTAGAGTACAATCCATATGTAACAGATGTGCAAGGTGAGATGGAAAGGATTGAATAATTATCATAGTGTGATGGAGTGAATGATTTATAATGATGTTGTGAATAAAGGACTTATATTGTTTAGTATTAGTCAAAAATCTCGCGCATGTTATTATATGTTTAGTATCAGGTGCCAATTGTATATAATAGACTAAACAACTGCTTTCAATATACATAAATTTACATTTTTAAGCAGTTCTCTATTTCCCACTGCTTCTACTTGTCATGGCTGCCTAAGTGCCATATAAGATACATTGTATATCATTACAGACAACAGTCTAGTGTAGGGTGTGGTCTAATTTTTGATCAAATTATGGTAAATTGGGGGTTCTGGCAACTAATTTGCACTATTTTGATACTGTGATGGATAGATGAATGTCGTAGGGGAAAGGGAGATACCCCGAATTTCTAATAAAGGCCGCTAGCTGATCTAATTACACATGAACGAAAAAAAATCTAATCTAATCTTGTGCTCTCTTTTACATGGTAATATTAATTTGTGATCATATAGTGGTGTTTATTAATGGGCTATGTAAGTAAATACCCCAGCCGATGGGGAAGAGAGGTGGTCATATTATATGAAAATAATCAAAATAATCTCTAGTTATTTATTTGTTGCTGTCTGCATTGCAGCATTTGGGTTATTTATCTATCCTGGGGTTTATAAATATGATAAATTAAACCAAAAGTATCCAGTTAAAATAAACAGAATAACAGGAGAAACACAGGTTTTGTACTCTGATGGATGGAGAAACATGGATGGCTATGATGGTGCTGCTAAAGCAATGGAAAACTATAAGAATGAAATTGAACAGATGATTTCTGAACAAAATGAAGAAATAACAAATAACGTTTTGGAATCAATTCAAGGTCAATTAGAAATAATAAAACAAAATGTTATTTCTACACCTGTTTCAGAACAATCAAGTGAGTATGATGCAGTTAGAAATCGTGATAAAACGAACGCCGAAGAAACTACTACAGAGTACTTTTCAAAAGGTGACACAAGCGAAAGAGTAAAAGAAGTAATGGGAACTCCTACCGGGATTAGTTCAATTATTGAAGGTCATGAATCCTGGTATTATGATAGTTCAGTCGTTCAGTTTAAAGATGGGAAAGTAACAGGATGGCATGATTTAAGCGATAACTTATTAGTAAAATAATACTTTCTATATCGATTATTTTAGACCACAACTCAATTATATTACCTAATCTCATAGACCTATATTGATGATAATGATAGAATAATGGCAAATATTAGGTTTGGGGGATTGTGGAAGTGAAGAATAATATCAAAATTGTTTCGGCTTTTCTCTGCGGTGCGGTTTTCTTTAGTGGAGTATCCTATGCTGCGGATAACTTTTTAAAGGCTATTCCAAGTAAAAGCAAAATTATTATTAATGGATCTGAAACTAAATTTAACGATCCTATTGTTTCTATTAACGATCGATTATACATACCCTTAAAAGAGTTTACTCAGAAAACCGGTTTTTCAGTAACAACCGGTAGCACTATCCAGATTGAGGAGTATGAAAGCCTTCCAAAAAGTAAGACTCATGACGGTGTGGAAATTACTTTGAATTCATTAGAAAAGAATGGCGATAATGTAACTTTAAATATTACGGTTAAAAATAAATCTACTCAAAGTATTAAACTTGAACTGACAGGAATTACAGCAGATTTTAATGTTCAAGGGAGAAAATATTACACGCTTGGAGGTCAATTATATTCATTTATTCCTATAAACGATTCATTTAGTTATGAAGTGAAACGATTTTTAGATGATCCCATACAACAAGGTGAAGAGATTACTGGAGATGCTAAACTCTCTTCTTCCATTACAGCAGGAACACAAAATATGAGATTAGATTTCCAACTATATAAAAATAATATACCGACAAGTATTTCCTTTTATGTAGACACTAAAGGGGTTTTTTAAAATGAGTTGTATGAAGCCGCCAATCTTGGCGGTTTTTTCTTTCTTTACTATTCAATAATGAATCGCTATTCACTTTAAAAAAGGAGCAATTAAAATGACAAATATAGAACGCCTGCAGCTCGAAACAAAAGGCATTTCTCTAACACCGGATGAACTAGCTATTTACCTTGCGGAAGAAGGCGTTTCAGACCCTAATGCTGAATATGATGCCACTTCCAGAACAGAGAAAAGAAAAATTTATTCTGCAGCTTTATCAGTCCTTGAATCTATTGCAAATAATCCTGCTTTAATGAAGTCTTATAAAGAGGATGATATTACCGTTTCAGATTTTGCTGATTCTTTACAGAATAGAATAGACCAGCTTACTAGGAAAATCAGATCACTCTCCATTAATGAATCAGACAACGGTGGCAATACGTTCATGTTGTTTAGTCGCTAAGGAGTGAGATAATGTTTAATCTATTTCAAAATAACACTGATGATTTTGCTTTCCTACTTGATCAAATGGGCAGTGATGTTTTAATAAATGATAATCCAGTTAAAGCCTTGATCACCAACACAAACCTGGAGCAAATATACGATGATCGCCGTATTACTTCCTTATCACCATTTAACCGTGGTGATATTGTTGTTTTTAAGGGCAAAAAGTATATGGTCATTTCAGAGGTTAACGATAAACGGTACAACAAATACAAAGGAATCATGCGATTCCTACCTCATACAATCACAGTCAATTCCTCATGTCGATTCTATACTCTAAATTGCTACATAAATACAAGCAATTTAGGGGTAATAGATGGAAGGGTACTTAGTATCCCAGATGGTGAAATAACTCTAATTTGTAGTAATTACTCAATAGATCATGACCTTGAAATCGGCGCTAGGTTTGTATTGAATGATCAAGCGTGGAAAGTGACGGGGATTGATAACTATTCTAAACCTGGAATGGTCCATTTAACTTGTAAGGTTGATTCAATTGATAACGTCAAAGATGATTTAGTAAATGGCATTGCTGGCGGTTTAAGTTGTCCAGTTGACGTAACAAGCAATGATTTTGATCTGACAGTGGGAGGTACTTATCAACTCACCTGGACAAGTGCAAATAACGCACCAGTTCGGTTTGTATCGTCAGATGAATCGATTGCTTCGGTTGACGGTTTAGGGGTTGTAACAGGCGTTTCAGCCGGTATTGTGACGATAACTGCCTACAATGCTGGATTTGAAAAAATCTACGATTCAATTGGAGTTACAGTAACGAACGCACAACCGAACTTTATGATCTCAATCACAAGCCAAAGCAGTACGCCAGGCGAAGTAAATAAAGGTTACACAAAAACTTATGATGCTGTGGTTACGCTAGGTTCTGCAGTAATTACAACTGAACCTGTACAATGGCAATTGTTTGCAGATGACCAAGCATCTTCAACAGCGCTGGCAACGATTCAGAGTCAAACAGGTGTCTCTTGCACAATTAAGGGTATAAACACAGGATATGTTCAATTGAAAGTGAGTTTGATTAGTGATCCGGCTGTGTTAGCGTGGTTGCGGATTCGAGTGAAGAGTTTACTGTAAATAATGAAATGGGCTCCCTGATGTGAAAATCGGTTGTAATATACCCAATATCATCGGTTGAAAATTCCCCACCTATTGCCGACATACTCTCCGAAGGGAGAGAGTCGAGATTGGTCAAGAACGGGGAGTGTTTCAAGATGAAGGATATGAAGGCAAGGGGCATGAGCGTCACCCAGATCGCAGATGAGCTGGGACGTGACCGTAAGACGGTTAGAAAGTATTTGCAGGTAGAGGAGCACATCCGTTACGTGAGACGAAATCCGGCAGCCGGCAAGCTGGACGCTTACAAGGAATACATACGGAACCGTATGGAAGAAGGCTGTCTCAATGCGAGCGTCATCTTAGACGAGATCCGAGAGAAGGGCTATACGGGCAGCAGTACCATTCTTCGCGTCTTCATGCAACCGCTTCGACCAGCGGTTCAGTCTAAGGCGACCGAGCGGTTTGAGACGAAGCCTGGCGAGCAGTCGCAGGTAGATTGGGGTCACTTCAGAGTAGACCACGACGGCCGATTGAAGCGTCTCTACGCATTTGTCATGGTGCTTGGCTACTCCCGAGCAATGTATCTAGAGTTCACCGAGGACGAGCGTCTGGACACGCTCATGGGCTGTCATACGAGAGCTTTCGAGTACTTCGGCGGAATTACCCAAAGCTGTCTCTACGACAATATGAAAACAGTCGTAACCGGACAGGACGAAAGCGGCGAGGCGATCTGGAATGAGCAGTTTGCCCGGTTTGCAAAGCACTATGGCTTCACGCTTCGCCGTTGCAAACCCTATAGGCCAAGAACCAAAGGTAAAGTAGAAAACGGTGTCGGCTACGTGCGAAAGAACTTTTGGCCGCGCATACGCACCTTCACGGGATTGCAAGATCTCAACGCGCAGGCCAAGCAATGGCTCGATACGGTCGCGAATAATCGTCTGCACGGCACGACGTTCAGGGTGCCACGCGAGCTATGGAAAGAAGAGTGTCTCAGTCCTGTAAATGACGTCGCCTTTGCTTACGCCGAGCGGCATCAGAGAAGAGTATCCAGCGACTGCTACGTTTCGTATGAGGCGAACCGATATACTGTCCCGTTTGCTTACGTGGGCTCTATCGTGGAGGTGCAGGATGAGAGGAACGGCACGCTGCGCTTCTACTGCGGCAGACAGCTCATCGCCGAGCATACCAAATCCATGGGACGACACCAAATTATAAGCAATAAAAAACACTTCGAGGGCATTCGCAGCACATCGAGTCGTCCGGTTGGAGAGCCCACGCCTCGTTATGTCAGCCAAATCGCACCAGAAGTGTCAGAGCGCTCGCTATCGGTCTATGACTCGCTCATGGAAGAGGCGGTGCTCCAATGATTCTGCAAGAGAGACTGGAGGCGGCGATCCGCCACTTTGGGTGGGTTCGCATACCGGAAATCATCCATCAGCACGCCGAAGAAGCGTCTAAAGCGAATATACCGTATCTGGAGTTCCTGGACAAGCTATTGGCTGAAGAAATGATTGCCAAGCACGACCGGTACATCCAAACAAGGACGCGCCTCGCTCATCTACCGTTCCATAAAACGCTGGACCAGTTCGATTTTGCCTTCCAGCCATCGGTCGATGAGCGCAGGATCCGCGACCTCTCAACGCTTCGCTTCGTGGCGCATCAAGAGAATCTCATTTTCCTCGGACCGCCTGGTGTAGGTAAGACGCACCTCGCTGTAGCGTTGGGCCTTGAGGCCATAAAGAAGCGACATTCCGTCTACTTCATCACAGCACATGACCTAGTGCAGACACTACAGACGGCTCACTTGACCAACACGATCAAACAGAAAATGAGGATGTTCACCAAGCCCGACCTGCTCATCATCGATGAGATCGGGTACCGAAAGATGGACGAGACCGCTGCCCACTTCTTCTTCCAGATCGTCTCTGAGCGTTATGAGCGCGGTTCTATCCTGCTTACGTCTAACAAGACGTTTGGCGCTTGGGGTGATATATTCGGCGATACGGTGCTGGCGACGGCCATCCTCGACCGCCTCCTCCATCACTCCAGTACCGTTAACATCAAGGGAGAGAGCTACCGTATTAAGGAGAAGAAAAAGGCCGGCTTCTTCCGCCCTGAACCTACAGAGGACGATGAAGCCGACCGATGAAACTGGGGAATTTTAGACCGATACTTTTGGGGAATTTTAAACCGATGTTGACACTGAAGTCGATTCTGACTTTTTTGGGGAGCCCTTTCTTATTAGTTTATCATTTTATCCCCTTCATTAAATATTGATATTATTGAGAGGATTATATTTATTATTTTGCTCAGCGAGTGCTGTTCCCCAAAGGGCAAGATATTTCTTGCTCATCTCAAGATCCGCATGACGTAACATCTTTTGTAGAGTGAAGACATCAGCCCCATTCATTATCATCGTATGAGCAAGATAATGCCTAAACGTGTGACTACTGAGCCGCACATCCTTAAAGTTCATCACCTTTTGAAGTCTCTTGAATACTGATTTGATAGAATCTGGCGTCATCTGTTTTCCGTGACGATTGGGGAAAACAAATTCAGGTTCTTTTTTAAAGTGTTGAGTGCAATATATTCTAAATTGGGCAAGTTCTTGTAATATCTTATCAACTAATGGAATTGATGACTGTTCACGCTTCTTACCAAACACTGTTGCAGTCTTACCATCAAAACTAATATCATTCCATCTTAAATTACTTAGCTCACCAACACGCAGCCCTGTTGCCATAAGAAACAGTATAATCACGTAATCACGATAACCATAATAAGTTTTAGATTTCTCGTTCATTTGACGATAATAGGAAAGCATTTGCTTAATGTGATAGTCTTTAAATACTTCTATCTTAATATCTTCCTTTGCATAATAGACCTTTTTACATGGATTTTGTTTGTCAGTAATGTACTCACATTCAACAAGATAATTCGTGAATGATTTAAGTACCCTCAACTTAGAATTTTTAGTTGTAGGATTGTTCTCTTTCTCGTTTTGACAATACACCAGATATTTTTTTACCAAGTTTCCGGTCAAATCCTCAATATTTAAAATCCCTTCTTCAGCTGCAAACGTTTGAAATTCCTCCAATGTTCTTCTATAACGGTCCAAAGTGTGCAGAGAAACATTCTTTAGTTCTCGATCCTCGATAAAATCCTTAATAGCAAATTTCAGTATCAAAAAAACCACTCCCTTCAGATATTAAATATCTGTGGATAGTGGTTTAGTGTGGTAAAAACGTTTCATGCTTCGACCACAATCTAATTTAACAATGAAAAAAGCTTATAAACCCTTGATACTTATTGACTGGTCGGAGTAGCGGGATTCGAACCCACGGCCTCACCCACCCCAAGGGTGCGCGCTACCTGACTGCGCCATACCCCGATCCCAAAAGTGCGATCATCGCCGGTATCATTGCGTTAGTCCATATGTAAGTCCAGCGTTTCTACGCACATTGTACGATAGCCTTAGCGAAGGATTTGCGCCTCAAGTTATCGTATTTACCGCAATTATAGCGCATAGGCGGGCACGCTTGCAATAACTTAAGGGGGACCCATGCGATGGTTTTTCGCATATTCAAGGCATAATTATGTTGGTTATTGATAATAAAAACCGCGCACCCTCCCCCAATTAGAGAGGAGGTAAGTTGTGGTATTATCTTTAAAGGTTTGGAAGTGCGATTTTTAGCGCGTCTATAAAGATAATAACCATACCGACTGAAAGCGCGCTATAACCTATGATGATTAAAACACGGTGTTTTTCTCTTGGTTTCTTCATTTCTTTTATAAAAAACGTAATTGAAAGAAAGCACATCAAACCATAGACAATTATCCCTAATACGGGTATTTCTCTAAGAATATTTTCGTAACGAATCTATAATCACTCCCTTGAACATTAACAATAATTGTATTCGTCAAATTTTACCCTTCATTAATAAAAGGGAGCAGATTCGCGGAGTAAACACCGTTGAGTCTGCACCCTTTTTGCGTTGATTAATCATTCGCTTTAAATTTATATCCGGCTAGCTTGCTGGTCGCCGGTTTTGATTCCCTGAATTTACGATTTGCTTCTTTAGCGTAATTCTCGTAATTCTCATTCTTAGGCGCTACGGCTTCCATCTCGCGAGATTTTCTAACAAGTTCTCGAAGAAAAGAGTTATTCTCCTCAAGATAATTAAGCATCATCCCGAAAGCAATGAGCAACGCGCCCGAAATGATTCCGCTGACCCACCAAGCAATCGCGACAGTCCAACGAAACGCATCGTCGTCAATTCTGAGCGCTTCGGCGATTGGATCACTTTTAACTCCGTAAACGATCCCTAAAATAATTGCTGCGACAATCGTAATCTTTCCTACGACGTCTAGAAACTTTGACACAGAAAACACCTCTTATGTTTTTTCCATATCGTACCATAGTCTTAGGGCTTGCGCTATATATTTAATTTCTTTCTCTTCTGAAGTAATCTGATTATTACCTTATTGATTGGCGAAATCCGCTCGTGCTTTTCCTTGCTGGATTTCCCCGATAAATGAGCATTTTTTTCAACCATACGAATGTCTGCGTTCGGTTCACTTACTCCTTTGATTTCATTTAACCTCCATCAGCAGTTCCGGAGAATCGTTGCGTACATTTCCGACGGCGGGAGAAACGGGATAGGCTCTCATTTTTTCCGAATCATACGGCCGCAGCAGCTTTAAAAGCGAAGATACGTTAGTGTTCTCCCGGTCCAGCCATTCGGCCGCGTCTTCAGCTCTTAACATGACGGGCATACGATTGTGGATGTCGGCCATTAGCCGGTTCGGTTCCGTGGTAATGATGGTGCAGGTAGCCAGTTTATTTCCTTCGGAATCGCTCCAAATATCGTAAAGGCCGGCGAAAGAAAAAAGACTCTCGTCTCGCAAGATGATACGATATGGCTGCTTCAACCCGCCGCGCTGCTGCCATTCATAAAAACCGTCAGCGGGGATGAGACAACGGCGAGACGATAACAGCCGGTTAAATGCCGGTTTTTCCGTTAAAGTTTCCGCACGGGCATTAATCATCTTACTCCCGATTTTGTCATCCTTGGCCCAGGAAGGAACCAAGCCCCATCGCAGCTCGCCTAAGCGGTTTCCGCTTTTGCTTCCGATCACGGCAGGAATATACTGCATCGGAGCGGCGTTATACTTCGGCATATATTTTGAAAGCGTGGACTCTTCCACTAAAAAACGAATGATTAATTCTTCGAAGGGTATCGAAATGGTATACCGGCCGCACATAGGATCGCACCTCGGATTAGTTAATACCCTCATTTTAACAGCAAATCACGAATCTTTAAAATGATATACAAGAGGGAGTCTCATTAAAATAGGCAAGTTAATTAAAATAGCTGTTGACGGAGCCGTGCCGGATGAATAAAATGAGAAGTGCAAACGTTTCCAAGAAAACGATTACAATTTATGGTTTATAATTTCACGGAGATGCCGAAATGCGATCGCTGTCCGCTTTTGTCGTAATGGTATCTGCGGAAATTTAAACTCATTTGTGCAAGCGTTTGCGCTAAATGCATCATTATTACATGATAACGAAGGAGGCTAAACAAGTTGAGAATGGGTGCAACTAGCAAGCGAATTTGGTCGATCCTCATGTCGATCTCACTGGTTTTGTCCATGCTGGGCATTCCGCCTGCTGCAGCGGCCAACGCGGCCCCCGTCAAAGCGACTTTGGTCGGTGATTTCCAAAAGGCTTTAGGCGCGACAGCGGACTGGGATCCGGGAGCGGCGGCCACGGAAATGACAAGTGTCGGAGACGGCGAGTACAAGTTTACGGGTACACTGCCAGCAGGAACGTATGAATATAAGGTGGCTATAGACGGCGATCGGACCGAAAGCTATGGCGGCGCCAATTACGGCAATCCCAACGGGGCTGCGGCAAATGGAAATATTCAAATTACGTTGAATCAGGATTCGGAAGTTACTTTTTATTACAACCATAATAACCATCGGATCGCGGATTCTACATATTACACTCCGATAGAGGTCGATAAGCTTCCAAGAGTGATTGGCAGCTTCCAGCACGGAATCGGCGAGGCCGCCAACTGGTCCGCTGCGGATGCAAAGCTGATCATGAAGGATTCGGATTACGACAATGTCTATTCCGTAACTGCGGATGTCTACGCCGGGGATCATGAATTTCAGGTCGCCCTGGGAAGCGTTCCGGGCAGTGAGGTGTATCCTTCGGGAAGGGAGCCGTTGACGCTAACAGAAGATTTGAAAGTTACTTTTAAATACGATGCGGTAAACCACAACGTCACGGCCGAATACAGCATCCCTGTAACCCCGGGCGTAACGTCGCCTATACCTGCAAATCATTTGAGGGTCCATTATCAAAGAACGGACGGCAATTACGGCAATATGGGGCTATGGATTTTCGACGATGTTGCGGCTCCATCCGCGAACTGGCCGAGCGGAGCGACCGCGTTCCCCGGTGGACAAACCGATAGTTTCGGTGCTTATGTCGACATTCCGCTAGCCTCTTCTGCCAAAAAGGTAGGCATTGTCGTTGTTGACCGTGTAAGCGGTAACAAGGATGGCGGAGACAAAAAATTCGAACTTGCCTCACCGGCAATGAACGAGGTATGGCTCAAGGAAGGCTCGGATCAGGTTTACAGTTATGAACCGGTCACCCTTCCGGCAGATACGATCAGAATTCACTACTCGAGACAAGATCAAAATTATGATGTATACGGTATATGGCTGTGGGGAGATGTTGAATCCGAATCCACCGGCTGGCCGACCGGTGCGACGATGTTCCCGGCCGGACAACGGGACAGCTACGGCGCATATGTGGACATCAAGTTAAAAAGCAATGCGCAAAAGATTGGATTCCTTATGATGGATCCTTCCAAAGGCGATAACGGCAAAGATGGCGGGGATAAGAGCTTTTCGCTGATGGATCGATACAATCATCTGTTCATAAAAGAAGGGGACAACACGGTTTACGTATCTCCTTACGGAGAAGTTCCGACCGGACTCGTGTCGGCGGAAGTGCTGTCTGCCGGAAAATTGCTGCTTGGGATGACGGCAACGGACGGTTTGGAAACGGATGCCATGAAGCAGGAGCTCCGGATCAAAACGAAAGACGGCCGTGATGTCACGATTGACAGCGTTAAAATCACCGGAACGACAACGGTGGAGGTTGCCGCGCAGTTTACTCTGGACGACGTGCCGTTGGTAGTCACGTATGCCGGGAAGACAGTAAACGCGGCCAGCGGCTGGAGAATGCTTGATGCCATGTACTCCTACGATGGCAACGACCTGGGGGCGACTTATCAAGCAAATGGCGGAGCCATTTTAAAACTGTGGGCACCGCTCGCCGAGAAAGTGTCCGTCCAATTCTACAACAAGGATAATGCAACGCTGGAGGTTGGCTCCCCGCTCGATCTGGTCAAAGGGGACAAAGGAGTATGGTCGCTTTCGCTGAATCCCGGACAAAACGGCATTCAGGATTTTGCGGGATATTTTTATCAGTATGAAGTGACGAATGCAGGCCAAACCAAAAAGGTATTGGACCCGTACGCCAAATCGATGGCTGAATTCCGCGTAAACACCAAAGGCGAAGCAGGACCGGACGGAGATATCGTCGGCAAGGCGGCGATCGTCGATTTGAGTAAAACGGATCCGGCAGGTTTCGATTTTGCGGATATCCCCGGATATGAGCAAAGGGAAGATGCCGTGATCTGGGAAATTCATGTCCGTGACTTTACTTCGGACGATTCCATCTCCGGCGATTTGCACAACGCAACCTGGGGAACGTTCGACGCTTTTACCAAAAAGCTCGACTACATTAAATCTTTGGGCGTCACGCACATCCAGCTTCTTCCGGTCATGGCCTGGTATTACGGGGATGAAGCGGAAATGAAGAATCTGGAGGACACGTATTCAACTCAAAACAATGAATATAACTGGGGGTACGACCCGCACAGTTACTTCTCACCGGACGGGGCCTATTCCGAAGATCCGACGGATCCCGAACTGAGAATCAAAGAGTTGAAGGCGATGATCGACGCGATTCACGATGCGGGGATGGGCGTCGTCCTTGACGTGGTCTACACGCATATGGCGAAAGCGGATTTCCTGAACGACATCGTGCCGAACTATTATGCGTTCCAGGATGCAAACGGCAATTTCATCGGGGGCTTCGGCAACAATTTGGCCACCAACCACAAAATGGCCGAGAAGCTCATGATCGATTCGGTCAAATACTGGTTTGAGGAATACAAAATCGATGGCATGCGTTTTGACATGATGGGTGACGCAACCTATGACTCGATCCAGAATGCGTACAATGCCGCAGCTGCAATCAACCCGAAGGCGCTGTTCATTGGCGAAGGATGGAAAACGTTCGGAGGGGCGGCTTCCGATCCGTCGTTGGCAGGCAAAGGCGCGGACCAGGACTGGATGGATAAGACGGATGACGTCGGCGTTTTCTCCGACGAGTTCCGGAATGAATTGAAATCCGGTTTCGGAAGCGAGGGCGAGCCGAGATTTATTACCGGGGGCGCCCGCGATATCCAGACGATTTTTAACAATATTAAGGCACAGCCTGGAAATACTCCTGCGGATGATCCCGGCGACATGGTTCAATACATTGAAGCCCATGATAACCTGACATTGCATGATATTATCGCCCAAGCGACCAAGAGAGACCCTTCCGATCCCGCCAATGAAGCGGAAATCCTGAAACGGCTCCGTTTGGGCAACTTGCTTACCTTGACTTCCCAAGGGACGGCTTTCCTTCATGCCGGTCAGGAATACGGCAGAACGAAACAATGGAAGGCTCAAGGCATTCCGGAGCAAAAATATCATGAATTCAAGGATGAGAACGGAAATACTTTCGGCTATTTCGTTCATGATTCCTATGACTCCTCCGATGCCGTCAACATGTTCGATTGGACCAAGGCCACGGACGCGGCATCATATCCGGAAAATGTGAAAACCAAGGAATATACGGCCGGGCTGATCGAGCTCAGAAAATCGACGGACGCCTTCCGGCTCGGTGATCAGGCGCTGGTCGATACGAACGTAACCTTGCTGCAAATTCCGGAAGTGAAGGCGCAAGACCTGGTCATCGCTTATAAGAATAAGGCTACGGACGGGACCGGGAACTATTATGTATTTGTCAACGCCGACAGCAAAGAAAGAACGCTGACCCTGACGGACGATCTCACTTCAGGAACGGTCGTGGTTGACAATGACGAAGCGGGTAAAGATGCGGTAACGTCGAAATCCGGCTTTACGCTGACGAACAACTCCATTACCATCGAGCCGCTCACCGCGGTCATTATCCGTACGGATGCGGCGGCAGCCGTATTGAGCGGATTGTCGGTCGATAAAGACAGTTATTCCCTGCAAATCGGAAAGACGCATCAGACGGCCGTTTTCGCGAATTATGACGACGGAAGCAAGAGAACGGTAACGAAACAGGCAGTATACAAGTCCAGCAACCCTCAAGTCGCAACCGTAACCACTGCCGGATTGGTTAAAGGGATTGCCGAAGGAACGGCGGAAATCTCGGTTTCGTACGGCGGATTCCAAAAAAATATTACGGTAACGATTAGCGCCGATCCTGTAGACGATAAGCGGTACGTGCAGTTCAACTATATTCGTCAGGATGGGGATTACAAGGATTGGAACCTTTGGGTTTGGAATACCGGGGTTAAAAATGATCAGATCGATTTTGAAAAATTCGACAACGGTAAAGCCTCTGTAATGATCGAGGTGGCTCCGGAGGCCACAAGCGTGGGCTTCGTCCTGCGCAAAGGAACGGATTGGAATACGGCGAAACAGGATATCCCGGACGACCGGATCATTCAGCTCGTTCCGGGCGAACAATTTACGAAGGTTAATGTAACAAGCATGGTTCGGGAACTGGACATTTTGCCTAGCATAAGCGGTCCGGTTCTGGAAGACGGGAATATTACGTTCCTGTACAGGGACGACAAGCTATTCCGGGAAGGAACAATGGACACGATCTCCGAGGTCAAGGTAAACATTAACGGCAAAGCGGAGACGATGACTTATGTTCCGGAAAAGGAATGGTTCAGTTACACCCTGAAAGGAGCGGTCTCTGGAACGTACGAGTACACGTTTGCCGTAACCCTCAATGGTGTTACTAAAGAGATTACGGATCCGAAAAATACCGTGAACGGCAAGTCGGCAGTGGTCTATTCGATCCCTAAGGTGACGGTGAAGGCTGAAGTTACCCCGGGAACCATTTCGGCCAAAGAGAACGCAGTGCTGAAAGTCGATGTTTCAACCACCGACAACGTCACTTTCAAGGATGCATACATCGATCTAACGGCTTTGGGCGGACCGGCCAAGGTGAAGCTGGATACGGAGCTTCTTGAGCAGAGCATCGCCGTGAAGGATTCGGTGAGCGCCGGTAGCAAAGACGTTCCGGTCACGCTTGTTGACCAGTACGGCAATAAGCATACTGGAACGGCAAAAGTAACGGTAAAACGCGTTCAAACCGGAAATGCCGATTTCGACTGGGATGAAGCCCGCATCTACTTCGTCCTGACGGACCGGTTTATGGATGGAGACCCGACAAACAATACGGATGTGGACAAAAATCATCTCGAAGCTTATCATGGCGGCGATTTCAGAGGCTTGATCGACAAGCTGGACTATATCGAGGATCTCGGCGTGAACACGCTATGGATAACCCCGATCGTAGATAATATCGATTACAACAAAGGCATGGATTTCAACGGCACTCAGTACGGTTATCACGGGTATTGGGCCAAGGACTTTACGAAGATCGACGAGCATTTGGGAGATCTGGACACCTTCAAAGAACTGATCGATAAAGCGCATGACCGGGGCATCAAAATTATGGTAGACGTCGTGTTGAACCATACCGGCTATGGCCTCAAGCCCGGAGACAATGCACCTGGCGTTACCCAGGAGGATAAGGACCGTTTCGCGGGCATGCTCCGGACCGATGGAGTCTCGTCGGATACCGACCCGGTTAAAGGGGAACTTGCCGGCCTTCCGGATCTGATAACCGAAGATCCTGCGGTCCGCGGACAAATCATTGAATGGCAGGCAGGGTGGCTTGAGCGGGCAAAAACGAACCGGGGAGACACGATCGACTATTTCCGGGTCGACACGGTCAAACATGTGGATGATACGACCTGGAAGGCGTTTAAAAATGCGCTCACGGAGATTGACCCCGACTTTAAAATGATCGGAGAATACTTTGGAGCCACGGTTGATAGCGACGGCGGCCAGCTGCAAAGCGGTCAGATGGACAGTTTGCTGGACTTCGGGTTCAAAAACGAAGCCAGAAAATTCGTGAACGGCGATGTCGAGGCGACAGATGCGTATCTTGCAGATCGTGAAGCGAAACTGGACAACACGAAGATGATGGGGCAATTCCTGAGCAGCCATGACGAGGACGGTTTCCTGTCCAATTATGTGGATGGGGATAAAGCCAAGCTGATGGCGGCCGCGGCCCTGCAAATCACGTCCAAAGGCCAGCCGATCATTTACTACGGAGAAGAGCTTGGCCGTTCCGGCAAAAACGCCGGGGACATGAGCAAAGGCGAATTCAGCGAAAACCGCGGAGATATGCCGTGGGATCAAATCGAGGCGGAGAAGAAGCTGCTAACGCATTATCAGAAGCTTCTGAACATCCGTTCCGATTATTCGAAGGTATTCTCCAAAGGAACGCGGACCTCCATAGCCGCATCCAATGCGGAAGGATATCTGGCATTCGGTAAGCAATACAACGGTGTCCATGTCGTTACGGCAATCAATGTGAAGACGGATGCCAAGAAGGTTTCGCTCTCCGTGCCGTTTACGGCGGGCAGCAAAGTGAAAGATTTGTACAGCGGAACAGTGTATCAGGTCGGTTCGGACCGAAAAGTAACGGTTACGCTTCCGTCGATGACGGATGGAGGCACGGTTATTCTTGCAGCGGTGTCGTCGAATGGCGGCGGCAATTCCGGTTCCGGCAACGTTGGCAGCGGCCAGACCGAAACTTCCGTCAAACCTCCTGTCACAGGCGGGCAAAGGGTTGTCGATGAACAAACGTTGAAGACCGGACAAGAGAAAGTTACGATTGAATTGGGCGCTCAAATCGAGGAAGTGCTTCTTCCTCTGAATGCGGGAGAAATTCTCGGTTCCAAACCGCTTGAACTGAAGAAAGCCGGACTTGCGGTTACGATCCCGGCCTCGGTGCTTCAAGCGTTAGGGCAGCAGGAGGAGGCGGTCAAATCCCGGGATGCGATGATTTCATTCCTGTTGCGGGAACTCGCACCGTCCGAGTCCAATTCTTTATTGGCGAGCGTGAAGGACGCTGCAAAAGTAAAGCTTGGAAGCAAAGCGGTGGAACTGGGGCTTTCCGTAAAAACGAAAGACGGGTCCATATTTAAAACGGAGCTGGTCAAAGCGCCAATTACACTAACGTTTGATCTGAATCCGTCAATCGATGCCAAGCTGGCCGGTCTGTACCGGATCACGGAAGAAGGGAAACTGGAGTATGCGGGCGGCAAGCTGTTGAACGGCAAGTTGGTAGCCGATGTCACGCAGCTCGGAAAATACGCGGTATTGGAATACAATAAAACCTTCTCCGATCTCGTCGGCCACTGGGCTGAAGCTAGCGTGAAGCAGCTAGCGGCAAGACATGTGGTGAACGGAACAAGCGAGACCGAATTCAGTCCGGGACAGCAGTTGACACGGGCTCAATTCGTAGCTATGCTCGTTCGGGCCTTGAACTTGGATAATCAAAACGGGTCGACGTTCAAGGATGTAGATAATGCCGCCTGGTACGCGCCGGCGGTGGCGACAGCCTTCCGAAACGGTCTTGTTAACGGGAAGGATGAAGAGCACTTTGCTCCGAACGCACCGATCAGTCGTGAAGAAATGGCCGTGATGATGGTCCGGGCATATCAATGGCACGGGGGAAAACTTACGACTGCGGGACCTTCGGGGATGTCGGATCAAACGCAGATTTCCAAATGGGCTGTCAACGATGTGAATGAAGCGGTGGCCCTTGGACTCCTGAACGGGCAAGGCAACGGAAAATTCGCGCCAAAATCCAACACGACCCGTGCCGAGAGTGCCCAGGCGATGTTGAATTTGCTCAATAAACTGGAGGTAGAGTAAACGGTTTTTTGAGTTATGCTTAATAATTCGGCAAGTAAGGTTATATTATAATAGAAGAAGAGGCGTTCTACGGGTCCCCCCGCCAGTAGAGCGCATTAAAAAATGTTGCTATGTACGGCCAGATATGATAAAATTCTTTTTGTTGTGAATTCGGTGGTCCGCTGCGGATGATGAGGGAAAACATCGGGTTTTCCGGAAGAGGCATGAACACCTGAGTGGAAGGAGGGAGTCATAGATGAATATCGTTCAAGCGATTACGCAGGAACAACTTCGCAAAGATATTCCGAGCTTTCGTCCTGGTGACACTTTGAAAGTGTTCGTTAAGGTTATTGAGGGATCTCGTGAACGTATCCAATTGTTCGAAGGTGTTGTTATCAAGCGTCGTGGCGGTGGAATCAGCGAAACTTTTACGGTTCGTAAAATTTCCAACGGTGTAGGCGTGGAAAGAACTTTCCCGCTTCATTCCCCGAAAATCGATAAAATCGAAGTGGCTCGCCGTGGTAAAGTGCGTCGTGCGAAGCTGTACTATCTTCGTGAACTTCGCGGTAAAGCAGCGAGAATTAAAGAAATGCGTCGTTAATTTATTAACGATCAGGGGGGCTTGTTTGATCAAGCCCCTTTACTATTTTTAAAAACATGGTTTCGCTACATATTTTATAGACAAAGAGAGGTCAGGATCCATGGAGCATCAAGTACATTCTGAGCAACCTGTTCAATCGGAACAATCGCAGGACCCGCCCAAGAAGGAAAAAAGCGAGGCCTTGGAATGGTTGAAAGCCATCGTCATCGCCGTCGTGCTCGTTCTCCTGATTCGCTGGCTTTTCTTCGCTCCGTTCATCGTTGACGGGCCGTCCATGCAGCCGAACTTCCATACGGGAGAGCGGATTATCGTGAACAAAATCCTTTATGACATCCGTGGTCCGAAGCATGGGGAAGTTATCGTGTTTCATGTGCCGACCGAAGGACGCGACTTTATTAAACGGGTGATCGGAGTTCCCGGCGATACCGTCAAGGTTGAAGGGGATACGGTTACCGTAAATGGGCAAGTTGTTGAAGAAAATTACATTCAAGATGTATTGAATGAAAAACATAATAATAATGAACTGTATAATACGGAAAGCAATTTTCCGAATGATATAGTTACGGAGGGCACCGTCCCGGCGGGACACGTATTCGTGCTTGGCGATAACCGCTCCAACAGTACGGACAGCCGCCGAATCGGATTTGTGCCTTACAGTGACATTATCGGACGTGCGGACCTTGTGTTCTGGCCTCTGAAAGATGTCGAATTCATTAAACATTAACTGACATCCGGTTGGGGATCTAATCGGGAACTAGAGGTGAGAAGGCATGACAATTCAATGGTTTCCCGGACATATGACCAAGGCGCGCCGGCAGATTCAGGAGAAGCTGAAACTGATCGATGTGGTGATCGAACTGGTGGATGCGCGCCTGCCGTTATCCAGCAGAAACCCGATGATCGATGAGATTTTGCAGGGGAAGCCTCGGCTGATCGTATTGAACAAGAGCGATCTGGCCGACCCGGTGGTCACGAGGCAATGGATCGATCATTTTAAACAGGAAGGTCATCTGGCCGTTCCTGCGGACGCTTCAAGCGGACAAGGGATAAAGGAAATTCCCGTGCTGGCAAGAGAACTGATGAAGGAAAAAATCGAAAGGCAGTTGGCCAAAGGAATTAATCCGCGGGCAGTTCGGGCTCTGATCGTAGGAATTCCGAATGTCGGCAAATCGACGCTAATCAACCGGCTGGCCGGCCGCAATATCGCGGCAACCGGGGATCGTCCGGGTGTAACCAAGGCACAGCAGTGGATCAAGGTCGGGACGGAAATGGAGCTCCTGGATACCCCGGGGATCCTGTGGCCTAAGTTTGAAGATCAGAATGTCGGATATCGCCTGGCGTTGACGGGGGCGATCCGCGAAGAGATTTTAAATGTCGAAGATATCGCTTTTTTCGGCGTGAAATATTTGGCGAAGTATTATTGGGACCCGTTAAAGGAACGCTTTGACCTGAAAGAACAACCGGAGGATTTTGAAAATCCGAATGAAATCGTTGCCGTGATGGAGGAGATCGGGCGCAAACGCGGCTGCATTGTCAGCGGGGGGCGTGTCGACCTTGAAAAAGCCTCGGGTATTTTACTCAGGGAGCTCCGGTCGGGGAAATTAGGCAGATATTCGCTCGAAGCACCGTATTAATTTATGGGAAAGCGCAGGATCCTCGGATTCTGCGCTTTTTTATTTCGTAGATCGATAGACGGTTTTCTTATTTCGAGAAAAGTAGGATAATGGAAGTGCGCCGTAAGTCATAATTTCCGTAGAATCTTTGGAATGCGAGAAATATCCTTTCAAAAATAGAAGGAAGATGCCGATAATAAAAGTGAGGCAGTTAAAATTTAAGACTTTCCGATTTTATATAGAACCGGGTGCCAGAGTTACCAGAATTAACCTTGATGAAAATTGACAACGAAAGTAAACTTATGCGAAAGGTTTGAATATGAAGGAGGAAATATGAGCGATCTGCTGATGTATGAAAATCAATATTGGCAATCTTACCAAAACATCGCGGGAATTGATGAAGTAGGCCGGGGATGCTTGTTCGGTGACGTGGTTGCAGCCGCCGTTATTTTGCCTCAAGGATGGGTACTCGAAGAAGTCAACGATTCGAAAAAGCTAAGCGAAAAGAAGCGGGAAAAGCTTTATGACGTCATTATGGAACAGGCTGTTGCGGTCGGCATAGGATTCGTGGATGCGGAAACAATAGACCGGATCAATATCAAGCAGGCAACGCGCCTAGCGATGAAGCAAGCGGTAGAGAAGCTGGCCGTAAGGCCGGACTACTTGCTGATCGACGCCGAGAAGGTGGATGTGCCGATTCCACAGCTGTCGGTGATCAAGGGAGATGCGACCAGCCAATCGATCGCGGCTGCGTCGATTATTGCCAAGGTAACCCGGGACCGGCTTTGTAAAGGGGAATGGGATGCGCTTTATCCGGAATACGGGATCGGGATACATAAAGGATATGCGACCAAACTGCACAGAGAGCAGATTCTGGCTTTGGGACCGACTCCGATGCATCGCAAAAGCTTTATGCGGAACTTATATATAGAAGAACAAACTTTGATATAACGTACCCGCCCATAACGAGGCGGGTTTTCCATATCAAACATGGGCGGAAGTGGGAGTGAAATCATGAATATCGGACCATTGCTTCGAAATATGATGGGAGAGGTCAAGCCGGGTGCGCCGAAAACACTGGAATTGAAAGCGGGACAGGTTGTCCGGGGAACCGTGCTTAGCGTTTCGGAGGACGGACAGGAAGCGGTAATTCAGGTTCAGGGGGTCAAGCTGCATGCCGCCCTGGAAACTCCGCTTCGCGAAGGGCAAACGACGCTGCTGCAGGTGCAGCCTCAGACCGGTGACGGGTTGATGAAGCTGAAACCGATCCAAACGTCGCAGACGGGTGCATTATCGCCCGCATCATTGGCAAGCGCCTTGGAGGCATTGGGTCTGGAGGACACTTCCGCAAATCGGGAAATGCTGCAACTGATGCAAGCGAACGGAATTCCTTTAACGAAGGAGAATGCTTCCCGGTTACTGACCCTGACGGCGGCCAAGCTACCCACCATTCCGCTGGGCGAATGGGTCCATGCCGCAAGCATTGCGCTCAACCGGGGCTTGCCTTTGACGGCGGAGACTTTGACGGGACTGCATCAAGCCGTTTTTGGTCCGCCGTTGCATACGTTGCTGGCTTCGCTGGAGGAGCAGCTTGGCAGCTTGCTTCAGCAAGGCTTGCCCGAAAATCCCGGGGCTGCCGGAGCGAAGGAAACGAACATCCAGGGAGGATCGGGGCAACATCCGGCAGGACCCGGAGGAACGGGCACCTCAGGCGGAAGCGCGGCTGCGGGTTCTTCGGGTTCTTCGGGTTCCCTAGGTGCCTCTGGTACCGGGGAAATAACAACGGCTGTTCCGGCAGGTTCAAATACGGGGTCCGCAGGAGCCGCGGGGCCGCTTTCCGCAGGAACGGGGGCGGCAGGGTCGGCGCAGGCACAAGCTCAGGCCGGATTAGGGCAAGCCTTGGTCCAGACGGATACCGGAAGTTTGGGACAATTGCTTGTCAAGCTGCAGCAGGTGCTTGACGAGCTGAAAGGGGCCTCGCAGCCTGGCGGCGCGGCCCCGGGTAGTCCGGCCTCCGCCTCGGGCGAGGCCGGGAACGCGGCCGCCGGCGGCGAAGCGCCGGCGCGGGGGAATGCCGCCGCCACCGCCGGAGCGGCGGCTAGGGGCGAAGAGCCCGCAGGGCCTTCGCCGCAGTCGCGTCTCGCCCCCATGGCGGAGCCGTGGGTGGGACGCGTGCTCAAGCTGCTCGGTGCGGAGCACGAGCAGCAGGTGCTGCGCGCGGCCACGCCGGAGGCGGGGCGCGCGCAGTGCGGCGCAGCCTGCATCCGCAGGCGCTGCGCCCGGGGCCGCCACGGGCGGCCCCCTGCCCGGCGGCGGGCCTGCGGCCGCGCCGGGAACCGCGCCGCCGCGCGCCGACGCGGCCGGCGCCCCTGCAGCGCCAAGCGGCGCGGCGGCAAACCATGCCGCAGCCGCAGGCGCCGGAGCCGTGGCCAAAGCCGCACCCGAGGCGGCGCCTTTGGCCACGGGCATGGCAGCGGCACAGGCGGATGCCGCCGTGCCGGGAACGGAACCCGCGGCGGTTCAAGGAACATCCGCCCGCGATACCTTAAAAGGCCTGCTGCTGCAAATCGCCGCAGCGGATCAGCTACCCGCCCCTTTACAGGAGGCGGCCAAGCAAATCCTGCACCAGCTTACTGGCCAGCAGCTGCTGTTGACGACGGACCGGACCGCCCCGTTTGCGCAGGTCACCATGTTCCTGCCGATCATCGGCCCGGACGGGGAGCAGACCGCTTCGGTCCAAATCGAATCCCGGCGCGGGCGCAAAGGCGAATTGGATCCGTCGAACTGCAGACTCTGGTTCGATCTGCAGATGAAGGCGCTGGGCCAAATCATGGTGGACGTGCAGGTGGCGGACCGAAAGGTGCTGCTGAAAATATTCAGCGAGCAGGAAGCGGTCGGGGCCTTCCTGGAATCCCGACAACCGGAAATCGAAGAGGCGCTGGAATCCGCAGGATATATGCTGTTACAGATGAAGGCCGAACCTTTGCTTCCGGCCGAACAGGGCGAGAAGAACGGGCCGGAGCTGGGCTCTTCCTTGTCTTATGCCCCGAATGCATATAAAGGAGTGGACTACCGGGTATGATGGAACAAGACAAAGAGCGCCCGCCCGGATTGAAAAAGGCCGTCGCCCTGAAATACGAGCCGCTGCAAAATGAAGCTCCCGTCGTAGCCGCGAAAGGCACCGGCCTGCTTGCGGAAAAAATTCTCGAGCTGGCCAGGGAGCACGATATTCCCGTCCAGGAAGACGCCGCCCTTGTCGAGGTACTCTCCAAGCTGGATTTGGACCGCCAAATCCCTCCGGAGTTGTACACGCTGGTGGCGGAGATATTAAGCTTCATCTACCGTTCCGACAAGCTGGCGGAAAGAGGACTGAAACGTGAATAATAAGGATACCGGAAAAACGGCGCCGACCCGTAAGCCGTATGGAGACGATCGTAAAGCCCGGGGACGGCGGGCCGAACAAATTGCGGCCGATTACTTGGTCGCTAACGGGTATGCGATCCTGGAGCGGAACTGGCGCTGCCGTACCGGCGAACTGGACCTCATCGCCATGCAGGGGGACAGTTTGGTCATCGTCGAGGTACGCAGCCGAAACGGAAAGTCGGCGGCTTTCGGGACCCCGGCCGAGTCGATGACTCCGCGCAAGATCAGGCAGGTCCGCGAGACCGCAGCCGTATATCTCCACATGGCAAATAAGAGCGGCGCCAAAATCCGCTTCGACATGATCGGCATCATCCTACAACCAGACGGGGAGCCGGAAAATATAAACCACATCATGGCCGCGTTTTAACCGGGTGAATATCGTTCGGCGGATTCCCCGCACTGTCCGTTTAGAAGGAATTTCTCCCGATAAATAATTTGATTTTGCCGATTTTTCAATTGAGGTGATATTTCGTTAAATTAGCGGGAGAAAATCCATGAAAGAAAGTCGCGTGCTAGCGGATCAACGGAATCAAGACACAAAATCCTGGTTCCGCTGGTCCAGACAGCGGTATTGGATCGCTTCCGCGACATGGGCCGCCATGATTTGCGGCGCTCCTTCCAGATCGGCGATCGTCCGCGCCAGCTTGATAATTCGGTCATAGGCCCGCATGCTTAAGCCCAGGGAGTCAAAGGAAGCCTTTAACAGCCTGCCGGCTTCCGGATGAAGGTGGGCAAAGCGGCGCAAGGCGCTTCCGGACAGCTCGCTGTTACGGGCGATGCCGGTCCCTTGGTAACGGGCAAGCTGGATTACTTCGGCCTTGGCTACCTCGCTTCTCATTTCAGCCGTGGAAAGCGGGCTCCGATCTTTTTGCCAGTTCAAGGGACGAGGCACTTCCACATGCATATCAATTCGGTCCAGCAGCGGGCCGGATATTTTTTCGCGGTATTGGGCGATCCTGTACGGAGTGCAGACGCATACCGGCTGCGGGGGCTCGGATCCGAGGTACCCGCACGGACAAGGGTTCAAACTTGCCGCCAGCAAAAAATGCGCCGGAAACGTAAACGACGCTCTGGAGCGGCTGATCGTGACGACGCGTTCCTCCAGCGGCTGACGCAGCACTTCCAGAACATGGCGCGAAAATTCCGGCAGCTCGTCCAGGAATAATACGCCTCGGTGGGCCAGGCTGACCTCGCCGGGTTTGGGGATGCTTCCCCCGCCGATCAGTCCGCCTCCGGAAATGGTATGATGCGGCGAACGGAACGGACGAACGGTGATCAGTCCGCTGTCCGGCTGCTTTAATTTGCCGGCGGCGCTGAAAATTTTGGTGACTTCCAAGGACTCGTCTGGGGAGAGCGGGGCAAGTAGACCGGGCAGACGGCGGATGAGCATCGTTTTGCCCGTTCCCGGCGGTCCGATTAGTAAGATGTTGTGCATTCCAGCAGCCGCAATCGTGAGTGCCCGTTTGATATGCCGCTGGCCGAGCACATCGCTGTAATCCTCCGGCAAAGGCGGCAGGGAAACGTTTGATCCGCAGGATTCGTCCGCACTTCGTTTCCGCTCCAAATGCATTAGCGAATGAAGCACGATTTGTTCGTCCTGTTTTGCATCGGTTCTCCAGCCGGGAACCAGCCTGCTTAAATGAGAGAGCCCGTAAACAGTAATTCCGTCTAGAAGCTGTGCTTCAGGCACATTTTCCTCGGGAACGAGGATGGCATCGAACCCGCCGCGGCGAGCCAGATCGGCCATCGGCAGGACGCCGGGTACCGGACGCAAAGCACCGTCCAACGACAGCTCTCCGATAACCAAAATTTTATGGTGTTCGGGCAGGAGGACTTGCCCGCTCGCGGACAGCAGTCCAAGCGCGATCGCCAAATCAAAGGCAGTCCCTTCTTTCCTTAGGTCCGCCGGCGCCAAGTTGATCGTGACCCGCTGCAGCGGGAACGAAAACCCGCAGTTTTTAATGGCGCTTCGGACCCGATCAACCGCCTCACGCACCGCGGAATCCGGCAGGCCGACCACCAGGGTCTGCGGAATGCCATTGGATAAGTCCACTTCTACCTCGATCAAAACCCCGTCGACCCCGTACAAACAAGCGCTGAATAATTTGCTGTACACAAAAAACACCCCTTTTCCTTAATAAAGCGGCGTAGTACCGCCGAGTCGGAGGAAAAAAGGTGCTTCCATATTTTCCGTATGCTCTTTGTCCGTATCTTAGAAGTTTCGCCCGAAAAAGTCAATATTGCGCAGACTGAATATGGCTTTGGGAAAAAAAGCAAGTCATTATCTCACTCAAGTCCCGGTTGTGGAAAAATGTCGATCCCTGCAAGAAAAAGAGCGTCACGTCTCGTAATCAATCTCGGAATGAGATTATATCGATATAAAAAAGTTGTGTATAAATGATGAACTTTTTAAGGAAAGCGTTTTAAAAACATGATACAATAATTTGGGTTTTACTATATATTATACTTCCAATACCGCCTGTTGATAGGAGGATTCCAAGCATGAATATCCATGAATATCAAGGAAAAGAAGTCCTGAAGCAGTACGGAGTAGCCGTTCCTGAAGGACGAGTGGCATTTACGGTTGATGAAGCCGTGGAAGCGGCGAAAGCGCTAGGCAGCCCGGTCGTCGTCGTCAAGGCGCAGATCCATGCGGGGGGCCGCGGGAAAGCCGGTGGCGTCAAAGTGGCAAAAAACCTGGATGAGGTCCGCGAGTTTGCGAACGAAATTCTCGGTAAGGTGCTGGTCACTCACCAAACGGGGCCGGAAGGCAAAGAAGTCAAACGCCTGCTCATCGAACAAGGATGCGATATCAAAAAGGAATACTACGTCGGCGTCGTTGTCGACCGGGGAACCGGACGCGTCGTCATGATGGCTTCTGAAGAGGGCGGTACGGAAATCGAAGAAGTAGCGGCGCATACGCCCGAGAAAATTTTCAAAGAAGTGATCGATCCGGCGATCGGGCTGCAAGCTTTTCAGGCCCGCCGTTTGGCGTTTGCGATCAATATTCCGAAAGAGCTGGTCAATAAAGCGGCCGGTTTTATGCTGTCATTATACGAAGCGTTTATCGATAAAGATTGCTCCATCGCGGAAATCAATCCGCTTGTCGTGACCGGAGACGGAAACGTTATGGCGCTGGACGCCAAATTGAACTTTGATTCCAACGCGTTATTCCGTCATAAAGACGTTTTGGAGCTGCGCGATCTGGAAGAGGAAGACGAGAAGGAAATCGAGGCCTCGAAGTACGATCTCAGCTATATCGCATTGGACGGCAATATCGGCTGTATGGTTAACGGCGCGGGCCTTGCGATGGCCACGATGGACATCATCAAGTATTACGGCGGCGATCCGGCCAACTTCCTGGACGTGGGCGGCGGCGCGACGGCCGAAAAGGTGACGGAAGCGTTTAAAATCATTTTGTCGGATGCGAATGTCAAAGGGATCTTTGTCAATATATTCGGCGGCATTATGAGATGCGACGTGATCGCGGAAGGGGTCGTCGAGGCGGCGAAGCAGGTCGAACTGGACCGTCCGCTCGTGGTCCGGCTGGAAGGCACGAACGTGGAGCTTGGTAAGAAGATTCTTGCCGAATCCGGCCTGGCCATCGTATCCGCGGATTCCATGGCGGACGGAGCGCAAAAAATCGTTTCCCTCGTATCCTGACGAACATATCCGTTTCTTAACGAAATCACCTTATCCAAGAAGGGGAGGCTCTTAAGCATGAGTATTTTGGTCGATAAAAATACAAAAGTCATTACCCAGGGGATTACGGGGAAAACCGCCCTGTTCCATGCCAAAGGGGCGCTGGACTACGGCACGC
This sequence comes from Paenibacillus salivarius, assembly GCF_051307165.1. Taxonomy (NCBI): domain Bacteria; kingdom Bacillati; phylum Bacillota; class Bacilli; order Caryophanales; family Paenibacillaceae; genus Paenibacillus; species Paenibacillus salivarius. The sequence continues at coordinate 3,423,224 of NZ_CP195592.1, read as the reverse complement.
AAATGGTCGGAGGAACATCGCCGGGAAAAGGCGGCACCACGGTAGAGATCGGGCTTGAAAACGGTGAAACCGTCAGCCTGCCCGTTTTTAATACGGTCAAAGAAGCAAAGGAAGCGACAGGCGCGACGGCAAGCGTTATTTACGTTCCGCCGGCTTTTGCCGCGGATTCGATTCTTGAAGCGGTCGAAGCGGAAATGGAGCTTGTCATCTGTATCACGGAAGGCATTCCGGTGCTTGATATGGTTAAGGTTAAACGCTTTATGGAAGGCAAAAAGACGATTCTGATCGGTCCGAACTGTCCGGGCGTGATTACTCCCGGGGAGTGCAAAATCGGAATCATGCCGGGCTACATCCATCTTCCGGGACATGTCGGCGTCGTATCCCGAAGCGGAACGCTCACATATGAAGCGGTTCATCAGCTTACGACCCGCGGCATCGGCCAGTCTTCCGCGGTCGGCATCGGCGGCGACCCGGTCAAGGGCTCGGAATTTATCGATATTTTGCGGATGTTCAATGAAGATGAAAATACGTTTGCCGTCATCATGATCGGCGAAATCGGCGGGACCGCGGAGGAAGAGGCTGCGGAATGGATCCGCGACAATATGAAGAAGCCGGTTGTCGGATTTATCGGCGGCGTAACAGCCCCTCCGGGCAAACGGATGGGCCATGCCGGCGCCATCATTTCCGGAGGCAAAGGCACGGCCAGCGAGAAAATCGCCAAGCTGGAGGAGTGCGGAATCCGCGTTGCGCCGACGCCGTCCGAAATGGGAGCTACCCTGGTCTCCGTGCTTGAGGAACGGGGAATTTTGAACAGCTGTACGACACATTAAGAAAATTCTGGTATAATGAAGAAACAGGTAAGCAACCTTTTGTCCGATTTCGGATGGAGGGTTGCTTTTTTTTGTTTGAGTTTTACGACAAAGGAGACGATACGATGGACATGGATCAACGGGCGATAATGATCGGTCTGCATGAAAGTCCGGGACTCGGGTGGAAAAGAATTTCTCGAATCATCTCGAAGGATGACGACTGGGTGCACGCCCTCCGTTTCAGCCCCGGAGATTGGATGGAGCGAGGGCTCGACGCGGAATTGGCACTTCGCCTCACCGAGCGGTTTACGGCGGATTGGATCGGGGAACGCCTGGAACTGATGGATAAGAAGGGGATAAGGCCAGTCACGTTCTTCGATCCGGCATATCCTATATTAATGAAGGAAACAAGCAGACCGCCCTGGGTGCTCTACACGATTGGTAAAGTGGAGCTGCTCTCCCGCCTGTCCGTCGCGATGGTCGGGACACGTATTCCCACCGCTTACGGCCGTAAAATCGCCATATGGCTGACCGAGGAGTTATGCAGACATGGCGTGGCGATCGTCAGCGGGATGGCCAGAGGGATAGACGGCATAAGCCATGAGGCGGCCGTAAAAAGCGGAGGACCGACGATTGCCGTACTCGGGACGGCGATCGATACGGCTTATCCCAGAGAGCATACAGCACTCTATCGCCAAATCGCCGAAACCGGCCTGCTTGTCTCCGAATATCCAATCGGGACCAAAAGCAGTCCCGGCATGTTTCCGCAGCGTAACCGCATTATTGCCGGAATATCCCGCGGCACCGTCGTCGTTGAAGCCGACTTGCGAAGCGGATCCTTGATTACGGCCGATCAGGCGCTGGAGGAAGGCCGGGACGTGTTCGCCGTTCCCGGTCCGATCACTTCCCCGAAGAGCAGAGGAACGCTGGGGCTGATTAAACAGGGCGCGAAAATGGTGCTGGAACCCGGCGATGTTTTGGAGGAATATGCAGCCTGGATCAAGGAGCCTTTTCCGGAAACGAAGACTTTGGCAGAAATAAACGAGTTGACAATGGACGAGCGCCGCATATACCATATGTTGGAGCAGGGAGCCTTGTCTTTTGAGGAATTGATGAACTCGTCCGGGTGGGATTTTGGACTTTTACATTCAGTTCTGTTATCTTTAATCATGAAAAAAGCGGTGGTACAGTTACCCGGCTCCGTTTATAAGATGATATAGTCCATTCCTATCCGAGAGTGGCTTTTATTAAGACTATATACATGCATGTGTCGTTTGAGAGGAGGATGAACCTGTGGCGGATTCACTCGTCATCGTAGAGTCGCCTGCCAAGGCGAAAACGATTGGCAAATACCTAGGGAGCAAATACATCGTCAAAGCTTCCATGGGTCATGTTCGCGATTTGCCGAAAAGCCAAATCGGAGTTGAGGTGGAGAACGACTTCAATCCGAAGTATATTACGATCCGTGGGAAGGGTTCTGTTTTAAAGGAATTAAAAGATGCCAGCAAAAAGGTGAAGAAAATATATCTGGCGGCTGACCCGGATCGCGAGGGAGAAGCGATTGCCTGGCATTTGGCCCATGTCCTCGACGTGGATCAGACGGAAACCTGCCGCGTCGTATTCAACGAAATTACGAAGCAGGCTGTCAAAGATGCCTTTAAAACCCCGAGAAAGATTAATATGGACCTGGTTAACGCCCAGCAGGCCAGACGGATTCTGGACCGGCTTGTAGGCTATAAAATCAGTCCGCTTTTGTGGAAAAAGGTAAAAAAAGGATTGTCCGCGGGCCGGGTTCAGTCGGTAGCGGTCAAAATCATTATCGACCGGGAGAACGAAATCTCGGCATTCATTCCAGAAGAATACTGGAGCATTACCGCTAAGCTCCAAACCGGAAACACGCCGTTTGAAGCCAAATTCCATAAATACAAGGGCGAGAAGCTGGAACTTGGCAACGAGGCCCAGGTCAAGGATATTTTGAGCTCGATCGAAAAGGCGGAATTTCAGGTTTCCGAGGTAAAAGAGAAGGAGCGGCTTCGCCATCCCGCAGCTCCGTTTACGACGAGCTCCTTGCAGCAGGAAGCGGCCCGCAAGCTGAATTTCCGCGCGGCCAAAACGATGTCGGTAGCCCAGCAGCTTTATGAAGGGGTGGATCTCGGGAAAGAAGGCACGGTCGGTTTGATCACCTACATGCGTACGGATTCCACGAGAATTTCCACGACAGCCCAAGATGAGGCGAAAGAATATATCACGGATAAATACGGTGACAGCTATGTGCCGGAAACGCCGCGACAATATTCCAAAAAGGCTGCGGGCGCACAAGACGCCCATGAGGCGATCCGTCCGACCTCCGCACTCCGCGATCCCGAATCGGTCAAGGCCTTTACAAGCCGGGATCAGTACCGACTGTACAAACTGATATGGGAACGCTTTATGGCCAGCCAAATGTCATCCGCGGTTTTGGATACGATGTCCGTGGACATCGCCGCCGGCGATGCCGTGTTCCGTGCCGTCGGGTCCAAAATCCGCTTCCCTGGATTTATGAAGGTTTATGTGGAAGGCAGCGACGACGGGACGGTTAACGAAGACGAAAAGTTTTTGCCGCCGCTTCAAAAGGGCGACCGGCTAAAGAAGGAAGAAATCGAACCGAAGCAGCACTTTACGCAGCCGCCTCCGCGATATACCGAGGCCAGACTCGTGAAGACGCTCGAAGAGCTTGGAATCGGCCGTCCGAGTACGTATGCCCCAACGCTGGAAACGATCCAGAAGCGAGGCTATGTGGCTATTGAGGACAAGAAGTTTATGCCTACCGAGCTGGGCGAATTGATCATTGAACAAATGGAACAATTTTTCCCGGAAATTCTGGATGTGGAGTTTACCGCACACATGGAGGATGATCTCGACCATGTGGAGGAAGGCTCGGAGGATTGGGTCCGGGTTTTGGGCGACTTTTATGAAACCTTTGAAAAGCGTCTCATGGTTGCCGAGGAAGAAATGAAAGAAATCGAAATCGAAGACGAGGTTTCGGACGAGATTTGCGAGAAATGCGGTAAACCGCTGGTTTACAAGCTTGGCCGGTTCGGTAAATTTTTGGCCTGCTCCGGCTTTCCGGACTGCCGGAATACGAAGCCGATCATCAAGGATATCGGGGTTACGTGTCCGAAATGTAAGGAAGGGCATGTCGTGGAGCGCCGCAGCAAAAAGGGACGCATATTCTACGGCTGCGATCGTTACCCGGAATGCGATTTTGTGTCCTGGGATAAGCCTTCGCCGAAGCCTTGCCCGAAATGCGGTTCTATGCTCGTTGAGAAGCGAAACAAACAGGGAGGAAAGCTGCAGTGCACTTCTTGCGACTTTGTGGAGCAGATCGAGGAGCAGGATGACGACGCGACCGATGAATGATTGATACACAGCCAGATCTAGGGGGAATTCAAAGTGACAGAAACAAACAGGGTAACCGTTATCGGCGCGGGGCTGGCAGGCAGTGAAGCCGCCTGGCAGCTCGCGAGCCGGGGCGTACCCGTGACCTTATACGAAATGCGTCCGGTCGTCAAGACGCCGGCTCATCATACCGATAAGTTTGCCGAGCTCGTTTGCAGTAACTCTTTGCGGGCAAACGGGTTAACCAACGCTGTCGGCGTACTCAAAGAAGAGATGCGGATGCTGAATTCGCTCGTTCTTGGCTCCGCCGACCGCAATGCCGTGCCGGCCGGCGGAGCTCTTGCCGTCGACAGGGACGGTTTTTCCGGCGAGATTACAAGGACGCTCCATGAACATCCGCTCATTGAGGTTGTGAATGAGGAAATCCAGGAGATCCCGCAGGACGGAATCGTAATCATCGCGACAGGCCCGCTGACCTCGCCGGCCCTGTCCGAGCAAATCCGGAAACTGACCGGGGAAGATTATTTTTACTTTTATGATGCCGCCGCTCCGATCGTGGAGAAGGAATCCATCGATATGAGCAAGGTGTATCTGGCTTCCCGGTACGACAAGGGAGAAGCCGCTTATTTGAACTGCCCGATGACGGAGCAGGAGTTTGACGCATTCTATGACGCTTTGATCACCGCAGAGGTGACGCAGCTGAAGGAATTTGAAAAAGAAGTTTACTTCGAAGGCTGCATGCCGATCGAAATTATGATGCGCCGGGGCAAACAAACGGCGCTGTTCGGGCCGATGAAGCCGGTCGGACTTGTAAACCCGCATACGGGCAAGCTTCCGCACGCGGTCGTTCAGCTGCGCCAGGATAATGCCGCGGGTACGCTGTACAATTTGGTAGGTTTTCAGACCCATTTGAAATGGGGAGAACAGAAACGGGTATTCTCGATGATTCCCGGGCTGGAAAATGCGGAATTTGTCCGCTATGGAGTGATGCACCGGAATACGTTCGTCAACTCGCCTAAACTGTTGCAACCGACTTATCAGTTGAAAGAGCGCGGTACGCTCTTTTTTGCGGGACAAATGACCGGGGTTGAGGGTTATGTGGAATCGGCGGCTTCGGGCCTCATTGCAGGCATCAATGCCGCGCTGGCTTATGCCGGAAAGGAAGGCATCGTATTTCCGGAAGATACGACGCTTGGAAGTATGGCGCGCTATATCACGACGGCCGACTTTCAGCATTTTCAGCCGATGAACGCCAATTTCGGGCTGTTCCCGAAGCTGGATACCCGCTACCGTAAAAAAGCCGAGAAGAATGAGGCGCTCGCCCGCCGGGCGTTGGACAGCCTGTCTTCTTTTATTCAAAGCGAGGGTTTATAGTCTCGAATCTGAACATAACATGATAAAGGCGATGATTCGTGTCATTTGGTGAATTACGAAAGGAAGGAAGCGATATTCATGGTTCCTAGTTTTCACGCTACCACCATTTGTGCGGTCCGCCATAACGGCAAAGGAGCGATCGCGGGAGACGGACAGGTGACCTTCGGCGAAAGCGTCGTTATGAAGCAGACGGCCAAAAAGGTACGCAGGTTGTACAGAGGCCAGGTATTGGCCGGGTTCGCCGGGTCTGTGGCGGATGCCATCACGTTGTTTGAGAAATTTGAAGGAAAGCTGGAGGAGCACCACGGAAACTTGCAAAGAGCGGCGGTTGAGCTTGCCAAGGATTGGCGGCAGGATCGGGTTCTTCGTAAGCTGGAGGCGCTTCTGATCGTCATGGACCAGTCGGGGATGCTGCTTATTTCCGGAGGCGGCGAAATCATCGAGCCGGACGATGACGTGCTTGCGATCGGCTCTGGCGGGAACTTTGCGCTTTCGGCAGCCCGGGCTTTAAAACGCCATGCAACCGGACTGGAAGCGAAAGAAATCGCCTATGAAGCGCTTAAAGTCGCATCGGAGATTTGCGTGTACACGAACGGTAACATCATAGTCGAAGAATTGTGATTAGGGAGGGACGATGGACATGCCAAACGCGAATTTGACGCCAAGACAAATTGTCGCCGAGCTGGATAAATATATCGTCGGGCAGAAGCAAGCCAAAAAGTCCGTCGCTGTGGCGCTCCGCAACAGATACCGCCGCAGTTTGCTCAGCGAAGAAGTCCAGGATGAAATCGTACCGAAAAACATACTCATGATCGGCCCCACAGGGGTAGGGAAAACGGAGATCGCCCGCCGGCTGGCCAAGCTGGTAGGCGCTCCTTTCGTGAAAGTGGAAGCGACCAAGTTCACGGAAGTCGGTTATGTCGGGAGAGACGTCGAATCGATGGTCCGCGATCTGGTGGAGGTTGCCATCCGAACCGTGAAAGCGGAGCGTACCGAGAAGGTAAAGGATAAGGCAGAGGAACTGGCTAATGAACGGTTGGTGCATATTCTCGTACCGTCCGAAAACAAAGGCAAAAATGTCCGAAATCCTTTTGAAATGCTGTTCGGCAATTCGAATGCCGGAGACAAGCCGGCACAGGAACAAACGGAAGAGGACGGAAATCTGGCCGAACGGCGCCGGCAGGTTCGCTTTAAATTGCTGTCCGGCCAGTTGGAGAACGACATCGTCGAAATCGATGTGGAGGATAACGCGCCGAATATGATGGATATGTTTGCCGGGCAAGGGAACGATCAGCTTGGCATGAATATGCAGGAAATGTTCGGGAACCTGATTCCGCGCCGGACGAAAAAGAGAAAACTGTCGATCAAGGAAGCCCGCAAAGTGTTGACCCAGGAAGAAGCGGCGAAATTGATCGACCAGGATGATCTTACCCAAGAAGCTATCGAGCGAGCTGAGCAATCGGGAATTATTTTTATCGATGAAATCGACAAGGTGGCAAGTCGTGGTCAAGGATCCGGGCCGGATGTGTCACGCGAGGGCGTTCAGCGCGATATTTTGCCGATCGTGGAAGGTTCTACGGTCATGACGAAATATGGTCCGGTCAAAACGGATTATGTTTTGTTTATCGCTGCCGGGGCGTTTCATATTGCCAAACCGTCGGATCTGATTCCTGAGCTTCAGGGCCGGTTTCCGATCCGAGTGGAACTGAACAGCTTGTCGCTGGATGATTTCGTATCGATTTTAACGGAGCCTAAAAACGCGCTGACCAAGCAATACACCGAATTGCTGCGCACAGAAGAGATCGAGATCGAGTTTTCGCCCGAGGCAATCCGGGAAATTGCCGCCATTGCCGCGAACGTGAACGCCAATACCGAAAATATCGGTGCAAGAAGACTTCATACTATACTGGAGAAGCTTTTGGAAGACCTTTCGTTCGAAGCTCCCGAACTGACCTTGGAGAAAATGACGATTACTCCCGAATATGTTCGGGAAAAACTCGGAGATATCGCCAAAGATCGCGATTTAAGCCAGTATATTTTGTAAAATAGGACCTTCATATTTCAACGAAAAGGCCGTAAGACCCAATGTAAAAACTGGGTTTTACGGCCTTTAGTCGTTATTCCGATTATTTTAATCAAAATTTAACAATTTAAATTTTTGTCGAAATTTCAGATATTTCATGAAAATATTTACATTAATGCTAAAAATATCGCTAAAATCGTCAAAGATAGTGCTTTTTTCTTATTGTAATAATTTTCATTCTCTATGAAACTTAGGATATATGACATTCTACTATGTTATTCAACAATAGGACGTTCGAAAGACGTAACTTACGGGTGATTTTGTCGAAAAAAGAGGAATTACCGCGAGCTTGTTGAATACCTTGTATTAGCAATTTTACGGGTCTGGGAGGAGACAGAATGCAGTTATTGAACGGGATCGGGTTTCAAAGACTGGAATCCGCTTTGCAAGCGGCAAATCTTAGACAAGAGGTGCTTATCAACAATATTGCGAACGTGGATACCCCTTATTACAAGCGCTCTAGCGTAGCTTTTGAAAGCTTGCTGCAAAATGAGATGAGCGGGGGGACTAAGGCGTTGGAAGGACGCCGGACGAATGAGAAACATTTCCGCATAGGACCATCGACCCAAATTCCTCAACCGGCGGTTCAGACGGAACAGTCTACCGTGATGAACAACAATTTAAACAACGTAGATATTGATAGCGAAATGACTCAGCTTGCCGAGAACCAGCTTCGCTACAACGCCTACATAGAACAAGTCAATTACCAGATCAAGATGAAACGCACTGCGGTAGAAGGGAGATAAAAATCTTGAATATCAGTAACAGTTTCAGTACGAGTGCTTCCGCATTGACTGCCCAACGTCTGAGAATGGATGTCATCTCCTCGAATATTGCGAACGCCGAGACGACACGGGCACAGGTAGTTGACGGCAAAGCCGTGCCATACCGCCGCAAGATGGTAGTCATGGAACCGATGAAGACGGAATTCGGGGCGGCCCTGAGTTCTGCGATGGGAGGCGGCCAGGCGAGCCGGGGAGTTAAAGTGACGCAAATTAAAGAAGACACGTCCCCGCTTAAGCCGGTATACAACCCGACACATCCGGATGCGGATAGCGAAGGTTATGTGTATATGCCGAACGTAGATGTGCTGAAGGAAATGGTGGACATGTTGTCTGCAACACGGTCGTATGAAGCGAACGTTACCGCATTGAATGCTTCCAAAGCGATGTACAGCAAAGCTTTGCAAATCGGAAAGTAGAAACCAAATCAGTTGTTAGGAGTGTTGGTCTTTGATACAAGCGATGAATTTGAATCAGATGAATGCGCTCGAAGGGGCTGCGCAAATAAATAAACCTTCTGCCTCTACGCCCGCAGAATCCATTAAAAACTTTGGTTCCTATTTGGCTGATGCCCTTGAAGGGGTAGCCGCACAGGAACAAAACGTTCAGGCGATGAACAGTAAATTCCTTTTGGGAGAAGTTAGCGCCGACCAAGTGATGATCGCTTCTGAGCAGGCTATGTTAAGTTTGCAGTTGACTACGCAAGTGAGAAACAAAGTGATTGAGGCTTACCAAGAAATAATGCGTACGCAAATTTAAACAAATTAGCATGCTTCGGATGAGGTGACGTTGTGAACGAAAGAATTGCCCAGTACCGGGATAAATTTACCGGCTACTGGAATCATTTTAGCAAAAAACAGAAAACTTTATTGATTTCGACGCTTGCCATCATTTTGTTGGCTGTGGTTCTTCTGACGATACAGTTCTCCAAGACGGAGTATGAGGTCGCCTTTACGAATCTCGATTCGACGGATGCGGCAGGAATCATCAACTACTTGGAGACCGGCGGTATTCCTTACAAGCTGGGAGCTGACGGCAGCAGCATTTCGGTCCCGAGTAAAGAAGCGTCCCGCATCAAAGTGGATGTAGGATCGCAAGGGATCGTACGAAACGGTTCGATCGGCTGGGATTCCTTTAATGAAGGCTCGTCCCTAATCGGCATGACGGACAACGAGTTCGGCGTGAAATACAGAAGCGCATTGAGCGGCGAAGTCGAACAGCTCCTGAAAAGAATGCAAGGGGTCAGAGATGCAAAAGTGCTGATCAACCTGCCGGAAGACAATGTGTTCGCTAGTCCCGACGAGCAGGAAAAAGCATCCGCATCCGTCGTTCTGACGTTCAAACCGGGATATCGCCCGAATCAGGAAGCGGTCAACGGCTATTTCAATCTCGTGAAAACATCGGTGCCGAATTTGCCGGTCGAGAATATTTCCTTATCTTCCAGCGACGATACCATGCTTCTGCCTACGGGGCAGGACGGAGTCGGCGGCTCGGCGGGATCGCTGACATCGGCCGTGCAGGAAAATATGGCTCTGCAGAAAAAGTTCGAGAGCGACGTAAAACAAAGCGTGAAGCAATTCCTTGCCAAGCTGATGGGGCAGGACAAGGTCGAGGTTTTGGTAACCTCGAAGCTGAATTTCGATCAGGTTAGCCAAAAGGAAAATCTCGTTACTCCAGTCGACACGGAGAACATGAAGGGCATAGAAATCAGCGCCCAGAAAATCCAGAAGAGCTATACCGGACAGGCGAGTCCCGACAGCGGCGTGGCAGGCACGGGTCAAAGCGACGTGACCAACTACCCTGCAAGCGATTCGCAAGGAGGAAGTTCCACTTCCGAAGAATCTTCGTCAACGATCAATTACGATGTCAACCGAATTACCAAGGACATCGTGGCCAGTCCATACGTTATAAAAGATTTAACCATTAATGTTGCAGTTGAACCACCGAATGGACAACAAACTTTGGATTCTACGATTCAGACGGCAATCGAGAACATTTTGAAGAATGTCGTCGGATCTTATCTTGCAGATTCAGGTGCTACTTATACAGACGATGATTTGAAGAGAAAAGTTTCCGTTTTCGCTCAACCTTTTCACAGCTCGGAAGAAAAATCTTCTGGCTTGAGCCTCTCAAGCCCTGTGGTATGGGGCGTTGGAGCTGTCGCATTGCTGGCGATCGCAGGAATTATTTTCTTGTTGATTCGCAGAAGAGGCAGACAACAAGAGCAAGTGGAAGAGGATATCCCGTTGCCGCTTACGCCGGAATTCCCTTCGATTAATCTGGAATCCGTTACGAATGAGAACCAAGTGCGCAAACAGCTGGAGACACTGGCCAAGAAGAAGCCGGATGAATTTGTCAACCTGCTTCGCACATGGCTGGCTGACGAATAGAGGTGAACGCATTGTCGAAAACAACGAATCAAGGTTTAACCGGCAGACAAAAAGCGGCTATTTTATTGATTACATTGGGCCCGGAAGTTTCGGCCCAGATCTTCAAGCATTTGCGTGAGGATGAGATTGAACAACTGACGCTGGAAATCGCCAATGTGCGAAAAGTGGACAGTACGGAGAAAGACATGATCATGGCCGAGTTTCATCAGATCTGTCTCGCCCAGGAATATATCACGCAGGGTGGCATTACGTACGCCAAGGAAATTTTGGAGAAGGCGCTTGGTCAATCCAAAGCGATCGATATCATTAACCGGCTAACGGCAACCCTGCAAGTAAGGCCGTTCGATTTCGCCCGCAAAGCGGATCCGAACCAGATTTTGAACTTTATTCAAAACGAAAACGCCCAGACGATTGCTCTCGTTCTCTCCTATCTCCAGTTTGAGCAAGCGGCGGTGATCTTGTCCTCCTTGCCTCAGGAGAAACAAGCGGAGGTCGCCCGCAGAATCGCGATGATGGACAGCACTTCTCCGGAAGTGATTTCTCAAGTCGAGAGAGTTCTCGAGCAAAAGCTGTCGGCAACGGTAACGCAGGACTATACGACTGCAGGCGGCATCGAGGCGATCGTTCAAATTTTGAATGGCGTCGACCGCGGTACGGAACGCACCATTCTGGATTCCCTGGAAATACAGGATCCGGAACTGGCCGAAGAAATCAAAAAGCGGATGTTCGTGTTCGAAGACATCGTCAACATCGACAACCGTTCCATTCAGCGGATTATTCGCGATATCGAAAATGCGGATTTGCAGCTTGCCCTCAAGGTGGCGAGCGAAGAAGTCCGCGAGGCGGTTTTCCGAAATATGTCGAAACGGATGTCCGATACGTTCAAGGAAGAAATGGAATACATGGGGCCCGTGCGGCTGCGTGACGTGGAAGAAGCTCAAACCCGCATCGTAGCTACGATCCGTAGATTGGAAGATGCCGGTGAGATTATAATTGCCCGCGGCGGAGGAGATGACATCATTGTCTAATTTGATCAAAGTATCCCAATACGTGCCGGTAGACATTCTTAAGCAGCTCAATTTAGCCAAAACGTATGAGACACTCGAGGAACAACGATCAGATGAAGATAATTCTGCGGCAGAATCATGGGACCGCGTTAAATCGGCCCAGGATGCGGCTGCAGAGGAAGCAAGGCAGCAGATGCTGAGCGATGCCAAGGAATTCGCGGAAAGCCAGGTCCGAGCGGCCTCTGAACAGGCCGAACAAATGCTGCTTGAAGCCAAGGAGCAGATCGAAGCCTGGTGGAATGAACGCAGGGAGCAGGACGAGCATTTGGTGGAAGCCGTAAAATCCGAAGCGTTCAATGAAGGTTTTGAAGAAGGAAAACAGCAGGCTGAAATCGCATTGAAATCCAAAATCGACGAAATGATGAATGAAGCCAGCTCGGTATTGAAACAAGCATATGTGGAAAAGGAACGGATCATTCAGGAAGCCGAACCGTTTTTAGTAGCCCTTAGCTGTTCCATTGCCGAAAAAATTATCGATAAACAATTGTCCATCGAACCGGAATTCACGGTGGAATTGATCAAGAGCAGTTTGGCGCGTAAAAGGGAGCAAGGCATCTTGACCTTATGCGTTGCGCCTTCCCAGTTTGATTTCGTGCAATCCGCCCGCGAGGAGCTTAGCCTGGTGATCGATTCCCAGGCAGAACTTCAGATTTTGCCGGACCCTACCGTACAAGACCGGGGTTGCGTTATCCGCTCCTCGTTCGGAAGCGTGGATGCCAGAATCGATACGCAACTCGCGGAAATCAAAAAGGAACTGCTGCGCATTTCGCGGCAGACCGATGAACGGGGAATGACGAATGACGAACATTGATTTGGGGCGTTATCTCGATCATCTTCGGCAGGTGGATCCGGTCCGGATTAACGGCAAAGTGACCCAAGTCATCGGGCTGATGGTGGAATCCGAAGGGCCGGACGCAAGCATCGGAGATGTCTGCTATATCTATCCGAGCAAATCATCACAGCCTTTACAGGCGGAAGTGGTCGGTTTCCGGGATAATAAGGTGCTTTTGATGCCGCTCGGGGAACTTACTTCGATCGGCCCCGGCTGCGATGTTGTCGGCACAGGAAAGCCCTTGACCGTCCAGGTAGGGTCGGAATTGCTCGGTAAAGTGCTTGACGGCCTCGGGCAACCGTTGGACGGGTCTGTCCTGCCTTCCAGGATGGGACATTACTCTACATTGAACAAACCGATGAATCCGTTGAACCGGCCTCGCGTAGCCGAGCCGATCAGTATCGGAGTAAGAGCCATCGACGGATTGCTGACGATCGGCAAAGGCCAGCGGGTCGGGATTTTTGCCGGTTCGGGGGTCGGGAAGAGTACTTTGATGGGGATGATTGCCCGAAACACATCTGCCGACGTCAACGTGATCGCTCTTGTCGGGGAACGCGGACGTGAGGTGCTTGATTTTATCGAGCGCGATCTGGGGCCGGAAGGCCTGGAACGTTCGGTTGTCATCGTGGCAACTTCCGACCAACCGGCATTGATTCGCATGAAAGGCGCACTCATCGCCACCTCGATCGCCGAGTATTTTCGGGACCGAGGTCTGAATGTCATGCTGATGATGGATTCGGTGACCCGGTATGCCATGGCGCTCCGGGAAGTCGGTCTCGCGATCGGCGAACCACCCGCGATGCGCGGTTATACCCCTTCGGTTTTCGCGGCATTGCCGAAATTGATGGAACGCGCCGGAACCGGCCCGGTTGGTTCGATTACCGCTTTCTATACGGTTCTCGTCGACGGCGATGATATGAACGAGCCGATCGCGGATGCGGTGCGGGGGATACTTGACGGACACATCGTTTTGAATCGCGGTATCGCGAATAAAGGCCATTTTCCGGCGATCGACATTCTGGCCAGCATCAGCCGGGTGATGAAGGATATCGTTGAGGATGAGCAGAACGATGCGGCCGAGAACTTGAAACGTCTGCTCGCAGTCTATAGGGAATCCGAGGATCTCGTGAATATCGGCGCATATCAGCAGGGCAGCAATGCCGAGATTGATGAAGCCCTTAGTTATATCCAAAGCATTTGGAGCTACACCAGACAGAAAGTGAACGAAAAAGTGACGCTGTCGGAGTCCCAGGAAAGACTAATTTCCGAGTTTGCAAGGAGATGACGGGTAAGGAATGAAATTCCGCTACGTATACCAGAAAGTCGTGGACTTGAAGTCCAATGAGAAAACCCAGGCTGAGTGGATGTTGTCGGCCGCAATCGGAGAACTTCAATCCGAGCAATGCTCCCTGGAACAGCTTCAGGAAGAAAAAGCCCGAATTCATGCGATGATCCTGGACGAAATGGAAAGTTGCGCCTCTATGGTCAAGCTGCAGGAGCTTCAGCGGTATATGGATTATATCGAAGACAGCATTATCCGTAAAATCGGAGACGTGCGACGGGCGGAAGTGAACGTGGATCACAAGAAGACGATCTTGAGCGGTAAAATGCTGGATGAAAAAGTATGGTTGAAAGCGAAAGAAAAGGCAAAAGCCAAATTTCAGCAGGAAATGCTTCTTCGGGAACAAAACGAACTGGATGAAATGGCAACAGTCCGGTTCGCCATGAGAGCCCGTTAAAGGAGTCGGGATCGGTTTGCGAAGGAGGAATGGAGATGGCACAGACTGAATTGGAAGAAGAGTTGGAAGAATCCGGCGGCGGGTTTTCCCGTTTCCTATTCTTTATGACTCCGATTCTGTTTACTGTCGTACTGCTGGGCGTACTTTTGACGTTGTTTAACGTCAATATCAGGGATGCGATTTTCGACTTGGGGAATAAAATCCCGATCGTCAAAAACTTTATTCCGGACCCGGAAGTTCCGGGCACGGAAGAGAAGAAAGTCGATGAGAAGAAACAGCAGGCCAGCACGGAAGCTACAGTAAAGGAATTGAAGGAACAGGTCGAAAAGCAAGCGGCCCTATTAGATGAAGCAAACCAGAAAGCTGCCGAGCAGGAGGGCAAGGTCAAAGAATTGGAGACCCAATTGGATACCGCTGAGCAAACGGCCCAAGAGGAACAGCAGGCAGAAGAGCAAGCGGCCTATCAAAAGGAAGTCAAAAAATTGGCGCAAATCTATTCCGAGATGAGTCCGAGTAAAGCAGCGGCGATTTTCGATAAGCTGACGACGGAAGAAACGCTTCAGATGTTTAGCGTCATGGGCAACGAAAGCAAGGTCGCGATTTTGGAGAAGATGGACCCGGAAAAAGCGGCCGCGATTTCGATCAGGCTCAAAGATGCCAAACCGGCTGAAGACTTGGCGATTGCGGCATTGCAATCCCGGCTTAAGAAAGAAGCGGCGGGAGATGCCCAGACGCAAACGACGAGCTCGACATTGGACGATCAGCAGCTTGCGCAAACATTCTCCTCCATGTCGGCCGATGCGGCATCGAAATTGATTATTCAGACTTATAAAATCAGCCCGGACAAGGCGCTGAAAATATTAAAAGCGGTGGATGGCACCACCCGGTCCAAAATATTGGACGCCATGACGAAAGCGGATGAAAAGCTTACGGTCAAAATCGTGAACCAGCTGGTCGGAAAATAAGAGAAAGGAGGTGAAAATATGAGTCAGACTTTATCGAGTGTTTCTTCGGGATCTTCCGCATCCGGGCTTTGGTACGGTTCTGTCGGCAAAAGCGGTTCCGTTCAAGGGAATGGCGTTACGTTCGACCAGACGTTGGTTGCCATGCTTGCCGGTGAAGGAAAGTCGCAGCAAGGAGTACTGTCCGGTCAATTGGCACTCCTTTCGGGACTGATTGAAGCGGCCGAAGGACAAACCACGGAGGAAGGCGTCACCGATCTCGGAGCGCTTTTGCAAGGATTGCTGGAGCAATTGGATCAATTGGACCAGGCTCTCGCCGATCATCCGGAATTGTTGGCTGATTTGCAAGCATGGATTCAAAACGTGCAATCATTCTTGCAGTTCGGGGGATCCGGTCAAGCTGCGGAAAATGACGGGATAGAAACATCGCTTCCTGAAATTGCCGAACATCCGCAAACGATACGGTTTGCCGTGCAGGACGCTTTGCTTCAACTGGCAAATGCGGCCGCAGGCTCAAAGGCGGTCTCTGGGCTGATGGCGGACCCATCTCAAGCGAAAGCATTGATGGATTCCTTGCAAGGAATTATGACATCCGCTTTTCAGTTGAACGGCGAAGGCAAATCAACGGAGCAAATGACGAAGCGGCAAGGAGCTGTTAACGGCAAGGAAGCGGCGCAAGCCGGTACCGTCTACGAAGCGGCAGTGAAATCCGCAGCCCATCCGTCGATTCTCCAAGCCGCTACAAGAACGGACTCCGGTGCCAATACGGTTCAGGCGAACATGAACGCATTGGTGCAAAACGGTGAATCCGGATCGGAGGCAAGCGCGGAAAACGCGGATAGCAATAATCCGTTGCAATCCGGAAATATCGTCACGGCCGGACAACTGGCGATTCGAGAAGGAGCGGCAGCTCCCTTAAAAGCGTCAGCCCCCCCGGTTCCCGTGGAGAAATTCGGTCAGGAAATGGGAAGATTCCTGGTGAGCAAACTTGAAATCATCCAATCCGGTTCTTTGTCCGAAGCGAAAATCTCACTCTTTCCCGAACATTTGGGACAGGTGGATGTGAAAATCACGATGCAGAACGGACACATGGTAGCTCAATTTATGACCGAACATTCCTTTGCCAAGGAGTCGCTGGAGGCGCAAATGGCACAACTGAGGGCAGCGCTGCAATCTCAGGGATTGCAAGTCGGGAAGCTCGAGGTAACCCAAAACGCTTCATTGTCATCCCATATGTACCATGATGGAGGACAATCCGGAAACGGTGCAAATCAGCAGCAGAACGGCAAACGCCGGGAGATGCTTCCGGAAGAAGACTTTTTGGAAATCAATGATTTGAACGAAGAATGGAACGATTGGATTTCCGAAGTTAGAAGCAGAGAAACGGGAAGTTCCTTTGTTGCTAAAGCTTAACGGAAAGGAGGCAAGATCATGGCCGATATTATGTCAACCGGGGTGAATTGGCCTAACTATTCCACGGAAAATGTAACCAAGGCAAGCAAGAAGAATGGCGGCGAATTGGGTAAGGATGATTTTTTGAAGCTGATGATAGCTCAATTGCAATATCAGGATCCGTTGTCACCGATGGATAACACGCAAATGATCGCTCAGATGGCCCAATTTACTTCTGTCGAACAGCTTGCCAACATCAAAGATCAGTTAACCGCAATGAGCCAATCTCTAGGAAGCAGTTCAGGCTTGATTGGTAAAATCGTCAGTTGGTCCGGAGAAACCAAGACGGGGAACTATGATATTAACACAGGACAAGCCGAAGTCATTCAAACCGTGGATAGCGGTTTGGTAGATTCCGTTATCGTCCGCAGCGGGGTTCATTATCTAAAGGTCGGCGACAAGGAAATCGAACTTTCCAAAGTCATTCAGGTTGAAAATGCGCCTGAACCTGTAACCGAGACCGGCCAGGAGACGGATGCGAGTTCTGCAAGCGTACCGTCGGAGCAGGGAGCGGATACACCATGAGTGATCCCATTCGCATTGGCGCTCTTTATCCCGGACGCATCCAACCCGGAACGTTAACACCGGGCAGGAATGCCTCTTCGACTAAGACGCAGGACGGTAGTTTCAAAGAGTTGCTCGGCAATTCGATTCTGCAGTTCAGCAACCATGCGGTGAAGAGGTTGGAACAAAGAGGCATCGAGATTAAACCGGAACAGCTGAGTCAAATCGAGTCGGCCATCAACAGCGCCGAAGCCAAAGGCGCCAAAGATTCACTTATATTAATGAAGGATATGGCCCTTATCGTGAATGTGAAGAACCGGACCGTCGTCACGGCGATGGACGGAAACAGCATGAAAGATAATGTGTTTACCCAAATTGACAGCGCCGTAATTATTTCGTAATCGTGGCTGGCCCGGATTCGGAAAGCCACTCCGGCCCGCAGAACGACTGATGCGGTCCAATCATAAATCAGGATTCCAGGGAGGAATAAGTGAATGTTAAGATCCATGTACTCAGGGGTTTCCGGTATGCGCGGGTTTCAAACGAAGCTTGACGTCATCGGCAACAACATCGCCAACGTCAATACCGTAGGTTTCAAAGCCGGCCGCGTTATGTTCAAAGACATTATGAGTCAGACGGTTTCCGGCGTTACAGCGCCTGTGGATGGCGAAAGCGGCGGTATCAACGCCAAGCAAATCGGTCTCGGGGTGTCGATCGGTTCGATCGATACGTTGCACACCGCCGGCAGCGCGATGACGACGAACAATCCGCTGGATTTGCGGATCGACGGGGACGGCTTCTTCCTCGTCAAATTGTCTCCTGACCAGGAAATTCCATTCCTGACTCGGGCAGGGGATTTTCACCTTGATGCTTCCCGTCAAATCGTAACTTCCGACGGCTTGCTCGTATGCGATGCCGGAGGGGAAATTCTCGAACCGATTGGCGATAACGTTACGGCTTTCTCGATTTCGGCCGATGGTACAATCGTACAAAAGCTGGATACGGGCGAGACGGAGCCGGGTGCCCAAATCGGGGTAACGAAGGTAGTAAATCCGGAAGGTCTGGAGAAAATCGGTGGTAATCTCTACCGGGTAACCCTGAACGCCTCCCCTGAGGGAGAACTTGAATATACGACGGCTAATAACGCCGAGGCTGGAACAGGTGCTATTGTTGCCGGACAGCTTGAAATGTCTAATGTCGATTTGACCGGCGAATTTACGGAGATGATCGTCGCTCAACGCGGTTTCCAGGCAAACTCCCGGATTATTACCACATCCGATGAAGTGTTGCAGGAAGTCGTCAACCTGAAGCGCTAGGTTAAAGGATAGCGGGGGAGGGGATCCTTCCTTCCCCTGTCTTTCGCAGGAGGTTAATCATGATTTCAGTAACCAAACTAAACGGTTCGAAAATGTGGCTTAACGCGATGATGATCGAAACCGTGGAGGAGACACCCGATACATACGTAACGCTCATAACAGGCAAACGTATAATCGTGCTGGAGAAGGCGGCCGAAGTGATCGCGATGGTTAATGAGTACTATGGCGAAATCGGTATCCACGCAGCAACTATTAAAGTGCAACAAACGGAGGAATTGTCATGAAAAAGATGGCGCCATGGCTAATTACGATTATGCTCGCGATTACTTTGATCGTACTGGCCGCCTTTTTGCTGGTAAATCAAATGACCGGTCCTGCTTCCGGCGGTGAGGTAAAGGCCGCTACAGAAGATGTAGCACCGAAGCACTTGTCAGCCGATGAAATCGTTAAGGTTACTTCGACGATCGATGACATTAAGACAAACCTGTCGGATCCAAACTATGTCGTAGTGATGAATTTCGCTTTCCAACTCGACAAGGAAACTTCCAAAGAGGCTTTCGACAAAATCAAGGATTTCAAAGTGAAACCGATCATTATCAAAACATTGGCCGATACAAAGCCGGAAGAACTGACAGGAGCCAAAGGCAAGGATAATTTGAGCTCCAAGTTGACCAATCTGATCAACAAGACACTGCCGGAAGGGAAACTGATTCAAATCGATATCACGTACTTTGTTATGACAACGATCTAAGAATATATCGATAAAATCGAACTTCTTTCAAGGGGGTGAATTGTTTGGTAGATGTATTGTCGCAAAATGAGATCGACGCCTTGCTCGCCGCGTTGTCGTCCGGCGAAATGGACGCCGAGGAATTGAAAAAGGAAGAAACGCAGCGTAAAATCCGAACTTATGATTTCAAAAGAGCGGTGAGGTTTTCGAAAGACCATATTCGCAGTTTGACGCGGATCCATGAAAACTTTGCCCGTTTTTTGACCACGTATTTTTCGGCACAGTTAAGAACGTTTGTGCAGATTAACGTCGTTCAAGTAGAGCAGCTGCCTTATGATGAATTTATTCGTTCGATTCCGAAAATGACGATTCTTAATATATTCGAAGCCGAGCCGCTGGAAGGCAGAATGGTATTGGAGGTTCACCCTAACGTGGCCTTCGCCATGCTGGACAGATTGCTTGGCGGTATAGGGACGGCACCGTCCAAAATCGGCTCTTTGACCGAAATCGAGACGATTATCATGGAGCGAATCTTCAGCCGTGCTTTTGAGAGCTTGCAGGAAGCCTGGAAAACGGTGATCGACATTCAACCTCGTCTGGAGGCGTTGGAAACGAATCCTCAATTTATGCAGATCGTTTCTCCGAATGAAACGATTGCGCTTATTTCGTTGAGCACTAAAATCGGGGATACGTCGGGAATGATCAATCTTTGTATTCCGCATGTGGTCATTGAGCCGATCATGCCCAAATTGTCGGTACACCATTGGTTCGTATCCCAGAAAAAATCCCGTGTTCCGGAAGAAGTCGATGCGCTCCGGCATCGCGTGAACAAAGCCAAGCTTCCGATTATCGCGGAACTCGGCGAATCGCAGATCACGGTACAGGAATTTCTGGAATTGTCTGTAGGCGATGTGATTTCTCTGAACAAGCCGGTTCAGGATGGACTGTCTATTCGGGTTGGCGACCGGTTGAAATACATCGGAAGTCCGGGTACTTTGAAAGACCGGATAGCCGTTCAAATTGATGAAATTGTCAGCGAAGGAGTTGAGGAACTTGACGAGTAAAGATTATTTGTCCCAGGAAGAGATTGATGCCTTGCTGAAACAATCGAGCGCAGACTCGGCCCCTGAACCGACAGTATCCGATTATTTGACCCCGCTTGAGCAGGATGCTCTGGGCGAGATCGGGAACATCACGTTCGGAAGTGCGGCAACGGCATTGTCGACCCTGCTTAATAAAAAGGTGGATATCACGACCCCTAAAGTTTCTATTATTACGCGTTCCCAGTTTGAAACGGAGTTCCCTAAGCCGCATGTGGCGGTTCACGTGGAATACGTGGACGGTTTCGAAGGCATGAACTCCCTGGTCATCAAGACGCGGGATGCGCAGGTCATCGCCGATCTGATGCTCGGCGGCGAAGGGAATCCTGCCGACGAGGAGCTGAATGAGATTCATATCAGCGCGGTTCAGGAAGCCATGAACCAGATGATGGGCTCTTCAGCCACATCGATGTCGACGATATTCAACCGGTTCGTTAATATCTCCCCGCCGGGAATCGACATTCTGAACATGACGGACGGTTCCGGCGTAGCAAGTTTGCCGTCCGAGGAAACGCTCATAAAAATTTCGTTCAGACTGACGATCGGAGATCTTATTGATTCCACGATCATGCAGCTGTTGACCGTGAAATTTTCGAAAGAAATGGTGGATAGTCTGATCAACGGCTCTTCGGCTGAAACCGTCGAGGAAGTGGCGGCAGCGGCATCATCCGCGCTTTACGATGCTCCGGCTCCTGCATATGAACCGCCGGCTCCGGCTTATCAGCAGCCGCCGGTATCGGCAGCTCCGCCGATGATGCAGCCTCCGATGCAACCGCCGATGCAGCCGCAGCAGGGATATTATTATCCGCCGCAAGACCGTCCTTACAACGAGCCTCAACACTATGGATCGGCGCCAGGGCGGAACGTGAACGTACAGCCTGTACAGTTTGCCAACCTTGGGAATGCCGGGCTTGGAGCAGCTGACGCAAACAACTTAAATTTACTGATGGACATTCCCCTTAAAGTCACCGTAGAATTAGGGAGGACCCAGAAACAGATCAAAGATATCCTGGAATTGTCCCAAGGTTCGATTATTGAGCTGGACAAGCTGGCCGGTGAACCGGTGGACATTTTGGTGAACAACAAACTGATCGCGAAAGGCGAGGTTGTTGTCATCGATGAAAACTTTGGTGTTCGCGTCACGGATATAGTCAGTCAATGGGACCGCATTCAAAAATTACAATAGTAGAAGTTTAGGGAGGATTTTAAATCAATGGCAAACCGAATTCTAATCGTAGACGACGCAGCATTTATGAGAATGATGATCCGCGATATTTTGACCAAGAACGGGTTTGAAGTCGTTGGCGAAGCACAGGACGGTTCACAAGCGATCGAGAAATTCAAGGAATTGCGTCCGGACCTGATCACGATGGACATCACGATGCCGGAAATGGACGGTATCGCCGCATTGAAAGAAATCAAGAAGCTGGACCCGAACGCTAAAGTCATCATGTGCTCGGCAATGGGTCAGCAGGCCATGGTTATCGATGCGATCCAGGCGGGGGCCAAAGATTTTATCGTCAAACCGTTCCAGTCCGACCGGGTTATCGAAGCCATCAATAAAACGCTCGGATTGTAAGGGAAATGATGACCTTATCACAAACGGACGTCCCAGACTTTGGCAGCGGGGATGTCAGTATATGGGGAAACCTGGTTACGGTCATCGTCGTACTTGCGATCATCATTTTCCTGATTATCTTTTTGATTCGTTTCCTTGGGAAGAAGAACCGGTTCTTTTCGCAAAACAATGCGATCCGCACGATGGGGGCAGTGGGCCTGGGGCCCAACAAGTCTCTGCAGGTGGTGGAAATCGGAAACAGTATCTATCTTGTCGGCGTAGGCGAGGATATTACCTTAATCGACAAAATTTCCGATCCCGAAGAAGTGGTTCAGTTGCAGCAGGCTTTTGAGAATGTGGGGACGGAGTTTGACGGTGTGGCTACGATGTTGTCCGGTTTCGTCTCCCGATTCCGTAAAGAGCCGCCGCCTGAATCCGAGGAACTTCAGGAGACATCTTTTCATGAGGTGTTTCATGCGAAACTGCAAAATATGCCGAATCGAAAACGCCAGATGGAGCAGCTGCTGAAGGATGGCGAACAACAATCTAAAGATCGGTTGAGGGATTCATGAAGAACAAAGTCCTAATTGTGACCTTACTCCTAGCGCTATGGAGCGTACTTGCGGTTACCGTCGCATCCGCCGAACCGGTCGACCCGATTCCGAGCATTGGCATTCAGATTGGCGGGGAGTCGGGTTCAGCATCCGGCACGAGCTCGCTATCCTTGATTTTGATTATCACGGTCTTAAGCGTCGCTCCGGCCATCCTTATTTTAATGACCAGTTTTACCCGAATTGTCATCGTACTCGGATTTGTGCGCAGCTCTTTGGGGACGAACCAAATGCCACCCAACCAGGTGCTTGTCGGTTTGGCCCTATTTATGACCCTTTTTGTCATGAGCCCGACTCTTTCAACGGTCAATGAGGTTGCCCTGCAGCCTTATATCAAAGGAGAGATATCCCAAACCGAGGCGCTGGACAAGGCTGCCGTGCCGATGAAGGAATTTATGTACAAGCATACGCGGGATAAGGACCTTCAATTATTTATGAGCTACACGAAGATGGAAAGGCCGAAGAGCTATGAAGACATTCCGCTCACCGTTATGGTTCCGGCGTTCGCCATCAGTGAATTAAAGACAGCTTTTCAGATGGGCTTTATGATTTTCATTCCGTTTTTGATTATCGACATGGTCATTTCCAGTGTGCTCATGTCCATGGGTATGATGATGCTGCCTCCCGTCATGATTTCGCTGCCGTTTAAAATATTGCTGTTCGTTTTGGTAGACGGTTGGTATTTGGTCGTGAAATCGCTGCTGGTCAGCTTTAACCCATAACCTGAAATCATGTGGTGGACTATATTAATTTGAAAACGGGAGGGGGAGACGGTATGAGTTCGGAGTTTATTATTGGTTTGGCCGGACAAGCCGTTTATACCATTTTGAAGCTCAGCGCCCCCATGCTGGTGATTGCGCTGGTTGTCGGTCTCATCATAAGCGTCTTTCAAGCGACAACCCAGATTCAGGAGCAAACGCTTGCCTTCGTTCCCAAAATCGTCGCCGTGCTGCTTGCCTTGCTGCTGTTTGGGCCGTGGATTCTTTCGACGCTCGTGGATTTCACGTATGGCATTCTGAACAATCTCTCTAATTATATCGGCTAGGGCTAAGAAATTATGGAGACCTTACTGCACGGTTTTTCAATTTACTTGCTTATTTTTTGTCGAATGTCGGCGTTTTTTGTAACAGCACCTATATTTTCAACCCGAGGCGTTCCGGCTCCTTTCAAGATCGGGCTTTCGGCGATGATCGCTTTCATTATCTTGATGATTCAAGGAACGGATCAAACTTTACCGGGCGATTTGGGATACATTTTATATATTTTTCGGGAAGTATTGATCGGACTTCTCATGGGGTTCGTGGCAAACCTGTTTTTTACGGTCATTCAAATGGCGGGCTCCTTTATCGATTTGCAAATGGGTTTGAGTATGGCGAACGTTCTGGATCCGATGACGGGAACAACCGCACCGATAACCGGTAATTTCAAATATATTATCGCGGTTCTGGTCTTTCTTAGCATCAACGGTCATCATTATCTGATCGACGGAGTGATTCGCAGCTACAACTGGATCCCTCTTTCCAATGATGTATTTCAGAGAATCTATCATGGGAATCTTGGGGATTTTCTGGCCAGTACATTCAGCAATACGTTCACCATTGCTTTGCAAATGGCGGCGCCGCTCGTGGTGGCCATGTTTTTGGCGGATGTCGCGCTCGGCTTTCTGGCCAAAACGGCTCCGCAGTTCAACGTATTTGTTATTGGCATACCTTTGAAGATCCTTCTGGGCTTTGCCGTTTTGTTAATTTTGATACCCGGTTTTATTTATGCGTTCGAGCATCTCTTCGAAACCATGTTCAATGCTTTGCACAATTTGTTCGGTGCGCTCGGGAATCGGCCGTCGTAGGAAGGAAGGATCGTTTCGTGACGTATCGGTATCCATTGGATTTACAGATGTTTGCCGGAGAAAAAACGGAGAAAGCGACGCCCAAGAAACGTCAGGACGAAAGAAAAAAGGGTCAAGTCGCGAAAAGCCAGGAACTTGCGGGCGCGGTAGTTTTGCTGGCCTCCTTCCTGTGTCTGATGGTCTTCGGCGGGTATATCAAGGAACGTCTGGTCGCCTTGTTCACCGATGTGTTCTATCACCGTTTGACAACAGATGTAACGAGTGAGAACGTAATGACGATGTTCGGTGAATATGCAGTCCAAATCCTTTTGTTGCTGGCTCCGATATTTCTCGTCGTGATCGTTATGGGCGTGGTTTCCAATTATATTCAGGTCGGTTTTTTGCTGACGGGTGAACCACTGAAGATGAAGTTTAACAAGTTGGATCCGATCCAAGGCTTCAAAAAAATCTTTTCGATGCGTTCCTTGGTCGAGTTTCTGAAGTCCGTTTTGAAAATCGTCATTATCGGCTATCTTGTATACTCGACGCTTTGGGGGGAGCGATCCCAAATCTCGAAGCTCAGCCAGATCCCTGTCGAAGAAGTGTTCCACTATACCGCGAAACTGACGATGAATTTGGGATTGAAAATCGGAATAGCTTTGTTTGTACTTTCGGTGTTCGATTATATCTATCAAAGATACGAGTATGAAAAGGGAATGCGGATGTCCAAGCAGGATATCAAGGACGAATACAAAAAAATGGAAGGCGATCCGCTTATCAAAGGCAAAATCCGCGAAAGACAGCGCCGTATGGCCCTGCAGCGAATGATGCAGGAAGTGCCGAAGGCGGACGTCATCATTACAAACCCGACGCATTTCGCAGTTGCGCTCAAGTATGACGGCTCGCAAATGGAAGCTCCCCAGGTCGTGGCCAAGGGCCAGGACTTTGTCGCTCTCCGGATCAAGGAGATCGCCA
This sequence comes from Paenibacillus salivarius, assembly GCF_051307165.1. Lineage (NCBI taxonomy): Bacteria > Bacillati > Bacillota > Bacilli > Caryophanales > Paenibacillaceae > Paenibacillus > Paenibacillus salivarius. The sequence continues at coordinate 3,397,737 of NZ_CP195592.1, read as the reverse complement.
AGGAGCACGGCGTTGTAACCATAGAAAACAAGCCGCTGGCAAGGGCGCTGTTTCAAAGAGCGGAAATCGGAGATACGATTCCGGGCGATTTGTTTCAGGCTGTTGCCGAAGTTTTGGCTTACGTATACAAATTGCAAGGTAAAGTGAAATAAGATCGGGATCGGAGGAAGAACCGGTGAAGAAATACAAAGATTTATTCATCCTAGTCGGTATTATCGGTATTGTTCTGCTAATGATCGTCCCGATCCCGACACTGCTCCTCGATATACTTCTCGTCATAAATATATCGTTGGCATTGATCATTTTGCTCGTAGCGATGAACACGAAGGAAGCGTTGCAGTTCTCCATTTTTCCGGCGATGCTGCTCGTTACGACCCTGTTTCGGTTGGCGCTTAATATATCGACGACCAAACTGATTCTGGGACAGGCTAACGCAGGTCACGTGGTAGCGACTTTCGGATCATGGATTTCCGGCGGACAGCCCGTTATCGGATTTATCGTCTTCCTGATCTTGGTGGTTGTGCAGTTTATCGTAATCACCAAAGGCTCGGAACGCGTAGCCGAAGTCGCTGCACGGTTTACGCTCGATGCGATGCCGGGTAAGCAAATGAGTATCGACGCGGACCTTAACGCCGGCTTGATCAACGAACAGCAGGCTCGTGAACGGCGCAGCAAAATTGAACGCGAAGCCGATTTCTACGGGGCGATGGACGGTGCGAGTAAATTTGTAAAAGGGGATGCGATCGCGAGTATTGTCATTCTCCTGATCAATCTGATCGGCGGATTTATTATCGGGATGACCATCCATGGGTTGAGTTTTGCCGATGCGCTTAGTACCTACTCCCTATTGACGATCGGGGACGGCCTCGTCAGCCAAATTCCGGCGCTTTTGATTTCCACGGCTGCCGGCCTTATCGTGACGCGCGCTTCCTCGGAAGGGAATCTGGCGGACGATATTACTTCACAACTGTTTGCGTACCCTAAACTGCTTTATATCGTAGCGGGTACCGTAACGTTACTTGGATTGTTCACGCCGATCGGTCCATGGACAACCCTCCCGTTTGCCGGATTATTGATATTCGCCGCGATTCGAATGCAAAAGAATATGGATCGAAAGCAAATCGAGCAGGAAATCCAGGAGGAAGAACAGCAGATCGAGGAAGTTCGAAGCCCGGAAAGTGTTATCAATTTACTTCAGGTTGACCCGATCGAATTCGAATTCGGTTACGGACTTATTCCTCTCGCGGACACGGCTCAAGGCGGAGACCTGCTTGACCGCATCATCATGATTCGAAGGCAGTGCGCCCTTGAACTCGGGCTGGTCGTACCGGTCATTCGCATACGCGACAATATTCAACTAAGACCGAATGAATATGTCATCAAAATTAAAGGAAATGTCGTCGGTGACGGTGAATTATTACTTAATCACTACTTGGCGATGAGTCCCGGGGTGGATGACGAGTCGATTACGGGGATTGAGACCCAGGAACCGGCGTTCGGCCTACCGGCACTTTGGATCGACGAATCGACGAAGGACCGTGCCGAATTATCCGGATATACGGTTGTGGATCCGCCATCCGTCGTCGCCACCCATTTGACGGAATTGATCAAGAAGCACGCTCACGAATTGCTTGGAAGACAGGAAACGAAAGCGCTGGTCGACAATCTCAAGGAGAACTACGCGGTTCTTGTCGACGAACTGATTCCATCCGTCCTGTCGATTGGGGATGTGCAGAAAGTACTGGCCAAACTGCTTCGCGAAAAGATTTCCATCCGCGATATGGTGACCATTTTCGAGACGCTTGCCGATTACGGGACTTATACGAAAGATCCGGAAGTATTGACGGAATACGTAAGGCAGGCGCTCTCCAGGCAAATTACGCAGCAATACAGCCGTCAAGGAGAAACGATGCGCGTAATTACCGTAGGGCCGACGTTGGAAAAGAAAATCGCGGAGAGTGTTCAACAGACGGAGCAGGGCAGTTATCTTGCGCTTGATCCGGTATCTACCCAGACGTTGTTCCAGAAGCTTTCGGAGCAAATTAACCGCCTTCTGCAGTCCGGACAACAGCCGATCGTCCTGACTTCGCCGACGATCAGAATGTATCTGCGTCAAGTGATCGAGCGAAGCATGCAGGATATCCCGGTGCTGTCCTACAGTGAACTTGAACCCAATGTTGAAATTCAGAGTGTCGGAGTGGTGAATCTATGAGAGTAAAACGCTATATCGTCGACACCATGCCGGATGCCATGTCCAAAATTCGTACCGACCTTGGTAAAGACGCTGTTATTTTGAGCACCAAGGATATCAAGGTCGGCGGGTTCATGGGGATGTTCGGCAAAAAGAAAATCGAAGTTATCGCCGCAACGGAGGGCGAAGAGGAAAAGGCGGCCAAGCCCGACCCGAAGCCGGCTCGTTCTCCCGTCGCCCCGATGGCTCGTCAAGCATTGCCGGATGTGTACAAGCGATCCTCGGAAATGCTGGGGGCTTCATCCGCAGGACCGAAGGCGGCTCCGCCTCCATCTCCTCCGTTACCGACCGATTCGGAAGAGCCCCTTCAAGCGGCAGGATCTCAGGAGCGAGTAGAGGTCCAGTCGCTGGACGAAATAGCGGCCACCCGGTTTAACGAGGCGATCCGGCAAGCTTCGTTGGAACAAAGAAGCGTTCCTGCTCCCCCCAAGGAGACGGCACATTTATCTCTACATCAAAAGGAAGAGCGTTTGCTGGAAGAAATCCGGGAAATGAAAGCCTGGATCGGGCAATTGGCGAAGCAGCAGCATGAGAACCGCGATTTGCCCGAACCTTTGCCTGAAATAAAAAGCAGGCTGAAAAGCCAGGAGTTGTCCGGCGATTTGATTGAGATGTGGGTGGATGCCGCTTACAAGGAGTGGGTTGAATCCGGGAAGACCGCTTCGCCCGAAGCATTGCAACAAATCCTGAGATCCGAAGTGGAGTCCTTTTTGAAGGAACGGATCGGAGCAGGAATCCGCGATACGACGAGGATCGTCTATATCGCAGGCCCTACCGGCGTCGGCAAGACGACGACGATCGCCAAGCTGGCAGCCGACCAAATCTTCCGGGCCCGTAAAAAGGTAGGATTCATTACGGCAGATACGTACCGGATATCCGCTATTGAACAGTTGCGAACGTACTCTTCGATTTTGAACGTGCCGCTCGAAGTCGTACAATCGCCGGGAGATGTTCAGAGAGCGCTTCAGCGTCTTTCCCACTGTGATCTGATTTTAATGGATACCGCAGGAAGAAATTATCTCAATGAGATTTATGTTGCCGAGTTGCACAGCATGTTCGGCAAAGAGGAGAACAGCGAAACGTATCTGGTGTTGTCCCTCACGTCCAAATCGCAGGACATGAGGAAGATTACGGAACATTTCAGCCGCTACGGACTGGATAAAGTGATTTTTACCAAGCTCGACGAAACCGAAAGCGTTGGACCGATGTACAATTTGCTTCATGAATACCCGCTTAAGGTTTCTTACATCGCTAACGGACAAAACGTACCCGATGACTTGCTCGTTGCCGATGTGGAATTGATGATGAGTCTGATATTGGGAGAACGCTTCTCATGACGGACCAGGCACAAGCATTAAGACAACTCGTATCTTCTTGGAACGGCTCACTTGACCGGAAACCGGAAAAGAAAGGCTCTGCCCGTGTCATCACGGTAAGCAGCGGCAAGGGCGGAGTTGGCAAATCCAACTTCACATTGAATTTCGCGCTAACGCTGCAGTCGATGGGACAAAAAGTGCTCATTTTCGACGCGGATATCGGAATGGCCAATATCGATGTTTTGATGGGAGTCCGGCCGAGGTTCAATCTCTATCATTTGTTAAAAGGCGAACGGGATATCATGGAAATCATCGAGTCGGGAACGAACGGCCTTCCGTTTGTAGCGGGAGGCTCCGGCTTGGCGGATTTGTTCACGCTATCGGAAAGTGATCTCAACTATTTCACGTCCCAGATTGAAAAAGTAACGGACGAGATGGACTTGATCATTTTCGATACCGGGGCCGGCCTTTCCAAAGAAACTTTGAAATTTATTACTGCAGCCGACGAATGTTTGGTCGTGACGACTCCGGAGCCGACATCCATCACCGACGCGTATGCACTGATCAAGGTCGTACATGGTATACAAAATGACGTATCCTTTCGCTTGGTGGTGAACCGGGTCACGGGAGAAGAAGAAGCACGGCAGGTGTCAAACAAGATTTCATTGGTTGCCAAACAGTTTATGGACATAGACATTCCGACTCTTGGGTATTTGAGTGACGATGCGCATGTCATGCAGGCGGTAAAAAAGCAAACCCCTTTTACCGCCGAGTTCCCAGGCTGTGCGGCTGCCCGGGATATCAAGCGATTGGCAATGAAGTATATGGATGTTCCACAGGTAAGGCCGGATGATACTTTGTCAGGAATCAAAGGTTTTTTGCATAAATGGTTAAAGCGCGCTAAATGATTCTGCATAAAGGAACAGGAGTGGAACGAAATATGCCTTATCGGGTGATTGTAGTTGACGATTCGGCGTTTATGAGAAAAATTATTTCCGATCTTATCGAACAAGAACCGTCGTTTCAGGTTCAGGCCACGGCGAAAAACGGGCGCGAAGCGATCGGGCTGATCGAGTCTCTTAACCCGGATCTTGTGACGATGGATGTCGAAATGCCGGAAATGAACGGCTTGGAAGCTTTAAAGCTTATTATGGAACGCAAGCCGTTACCCGTAATTATGCTTTCGGGCATTAACGAGCAGGGAATGAGAGAAACGATCATGGCGCTTGAGCTTGGAGCGTTCGATTTTATCCGCAAGCCTTCCGCTTCCACCAGTTCCCACGACATCGAGCAGGTAGGACAGCAACTTAGGGAACAAATCCGGGTAGCGATGGCGGCGAAGGAGCGTAAGGCGGCAAGAAATTCGGCAATTTCGGCGAAATTACCCGAAATCCTTCCGCCTCGTCTTCGTAAACCGACGCCAGGCAGCAAGGCGAAGTCGGATCTTTTCGTAGGCCGATCGGAGAAAGAAAAGCCGGCGGAAAGAGCTCCCGCGAAGAACAGGCTTGCCGAAGTTCCGAAACCGTTAGGGGAAGTATCGGCCGGGCGGGCAGAACGGGACAAAAAACCGGAACCAAAAACGGGTCCCGGAAAAGCAATTGCCAAGGAGCAGGGCGGATCAGCCGCCAAGCCGCGGAGTTCCGCCGGGAAGCCGGCCAACATGCCTTTGGCCGATTTATCAAAGAGCGAAGAAGATGCGAAGGCTGTTCAGACGGCGGTGTCCCAGTCTGCCAAATCTCCGATCCGAGCGAACTTTTCCGATTTGGTCGCGATTGGAACGTCAACAGGGGGACCTAAGGCATTAAAGGCCGTCCTCGAGAAGCTTCCTGCCGGCTTTCCGGCTCCGATCGTGATCGTGCAGCACATGCCGCCGAATTTCACCAAGTCGTTGGCCCAGCGTCTCAACAGCCTTTGCGAACTGAGCGTTCTGGAAGCCGAAGAAGGAATGCGGCTTGAGGCCGGTACGGCATACATCGCTCCGGGAGGCAAGCATATGAACGTCATTTCCGGCCCGGACGGAACCTATCGCCTGTCTTTAACGGAGCAAGAGCCTCGGAACGGACACAGGCCTTCCGTTGACGTCATGTACGATTCTCTGATTCCGCTAAAATCTCTGCGGCGGCATGCGGTGCTTTTAACGGGGATGGGCAGTGACGGGGCCAAGAGCATGAAGAAGCTTTATGATTCCGGCGTCACATCAACGATTGCCGAAAGCGAAGAAACCTGCGTCGTTTACGGAATGCCGCGATCAGCGGTGGAACTTGGTTGCGTAGCTGAAATACTGCCCCTGCACGAAATTGGAAACAGGTTAACACAAGTTGTGAAATAAACGGAATCTCTTGAAGGAGGTGCCTCACCATGGACATGAACCAATATTTATCCATGTTTATCGATGAGTCCAATGATCACTTACAATCACTGAATGAAAATATGCTGGAGCTGGAAAACAACCCCGACGATCTGGCGATCGTTCAGGTCATTTTCCGCTCGGCTCATACGCTTAAGGGTATGGCAGCAACAATGGGATTTGAAGATTTATCCTCGTTGACGCATCAAATGGAGAATGTGCTCGATCTGGTACGGAATGAAAAGCTCAAAATGCAGGATTTCATTTTCGATACATTGTTCCAAAGCCTTGATGCGCTGCAATCCATGGTTCAGGATATTACCCAGGGTGGGGAAGGGAAAGCGGACGTCAGTTCCATCGTGGCCTCTTTGCAAGCCATTGTCCGTGGTGACTCGGCACCATCAGCGCAAGGAGCAAAATCCTCGGGAGGCGGCAAAGCGGAATCCGCTGTCGCGATCCAGCTGGATGAATTCCAATTTTCCGTGTTGGAGCAATCGATTGCCGAAGGGCATAAGGTCATGCACGTCACCGTGGCTATTCGCGAGGATTGCCAATTGAAAGCCGCACGGGCTTATCTTGTTTTCGATCTTTTGGAAAGATACGGAGAGATCGTCAAATCTCATCCGACGGTTCAGGAAATTGAACAGGAACAATTTGATCGCAGCTTCTCGCTCTATTACATAACGCAGAAGGAAGCCGCCGAGCTGCAAAGCATGATTATGAACTTATCGGAAATCGACACCGCGGAAGTCATGCTGCTGGATCAAGAGACGCTTGGCCAATTGGCATCCGGGGGCAATGAGGCGGCCGCGACTGCCGTGGCTGAACCGGAAGCCAAGGAAGCGGCAAAACCGGCGGAGAGCAAAGCATCCAAACCGGAAGCTGCAAAAACCGGGAATCGTCCCGCAGCCGGTGGGGCAGCTCCTTCCAGAACGATCCGCGTCGATATCGATCGGCTGGATGTATTGATGAATCTGCTTAGCGAATTGCTGATCGACCGCTCCCGGCTGGAACAGTTGGCAGCCGAAGTGAAGCGTTCCGACTTGACCGAGACGGTCGAGCATATGAGCCGGGTCGGCAGCGATTTGCAAAACATCGTCTTGAAGCTGAGAATGGTGCCGATTGATACGGTATTTAACCGGTTCCCTCGGATGATTCGGGACTTGGCGAAATCCTTGGATAAAAAGATCGATCTGATCATTACCGGTGCCGAAACGGAACTGGACCGGACGGTTATCGACGAAATCGGCGACCCGCTCGTCCACTTGCTCCGCAACGCGGTGGACCATGGCGTAGAGCCGACGGCCGAACGCCTCGCTAACGGGAAGCCGGAAACCGGAACGGTCAACTTGCGGGCTTTCCATAGCGGAAATCACGTGTTCATCGAAATTGAAGACGACGGTCACGGCATCGACCGGGACAAGGTTTTGGCCAAAGCGTTGAAGAACGGTGTAGTTACGGAAAGTCAAGCGGCGGGTATGACCGATGCCGAAGTATTCATGCTTCTGTTTGCTCCGGGGTTCAGTACTGCCGAGGTTATTTCGGACATTTCCGGCCGGGGCGTCGGGCTTGATGTCGTCAAAACCAAGATCGAGTCGCTGAGCGGCGTCGTGGCCGTAGATTCCACGCTGGGCAAGGGGACGAAGTTTTCGGTACAGCTTCCTCTGACATTGTCGATTATCTCCGCGATGCTGATCAAGGTCGGATCGGAAAAATACGCGATTCCGTTGTCATCCATTGTGGAAACGGGGTTGATACAGCGGAACCAGATCCGCAAGGTTCATGGCTACACGATGATTCCTTACCGGGATTCCCACATACCGTTAATGTCGCTGGCCCAGCTGTTTGAAGTTCCTGATTTCGATGAAAATGCCGAAGAAGAAACGGAAATCGTAGTCGTTCGTAAGGGCGAGCGGTTGGCTGCGCTGACCGTGGAGGATTTTATCGGACAGAACGAAATCGTCATCAAGAACCTGGGCAAATATTTGCCGGCCATTCAAGGCGTGGCGGGAGCTACGATTTTGGGAGACGGACAAGTCGCATTGATTATCGACCCGAACGCGTTCATTAAATAACGTTTCACACATTAAGGAGGGAATTTTCATGGGAGAGGAAATTAAAGTCATCGTTTTCAAATTGGGGCAAGAGGAATACGGCATTGAGGTCGACAAGGTACAAACGATCGAGCGTATGATGCCGATTACCCGCGTACCCAAGACGTTTTCATTCGTAAAAGGCGTTATCAATTTGCGTGGCGTCGTTATTCCCGTCATCGATCTGCGCGGCCGTTTTGGATTGCCGGAAGCCGAACACACGGATCAGACGCGGATTATTATCGTTGCAGCCAATGAATTGGAAGTCGGATTCATCGTGGATTCGGCCAATGATGTCATCGACCTGAATACCGACTCGATCGATACTCCGCCGGATGTCGTTGGCGGCGTAAAAGCCAAGTATCTGCAAGGAGTTGCACGTTTGTCCGACGATCGCCTTCTCGTCATGCTGAATTTGTCCGAAGTGTTGAACAGAAACGAAATTATTCAATTGGAAAGTTTAGAGGGATAAACCGTGGATCTGTTCAAGGACTTTGAAGAATTCAAAATGGACGTGTTGAAGGAGGTTGGCAACATCGGCGCCGGGAATGCGGCTACCGCACTCTCGAGGCTGCTGGACAAGCCGATCGACATGGCCGTTCCCAAAGTCCAAATGCTGCCTTTTGAGGCGATTGCCGAACGGGTCGGCGGTGCCGAAGCGATTGTGCTCGCCGTCTTTCTCAGAGTTGAGGGCGATACGCCAAGCAATCTGTTTTTCATCATGAGCCCGGAGGCAGCCAAAAAGCTGCTTCATAGGCTCGCCGGCCTCAAGGTCGAAAGCGAAGAGAGCTTTTCCGAAATGGAATGGTCCGCGCTTTCGGAAATCGGCAATATTTTGGCGGGATCCTACATCTCCTCCTTGGCCGATTTCACAAACTTGTCGATGGCCCCGTCCGTTCCAGCTCTGGCGTTGGATATGGCCGGCGCGATTCTGAGTTACGGGCTTTTGCAATTCGGCGAAATGGGAGATTCCGCGCTTTTGATCGATACCACTTTCATTGAAGGACAACATGAGGTAGAGGGGCAATTTTTCCTGATACCGGACCCCGAGTCATTTCCAAAAATATTCTCTGCTTTGGGAGTGCCAATGAGTCATGATTGATGAAGGGCGTATCGTAAAAGTTGGTATGGCGGATTTGAACGTGATCTCCGGACAAGGTTTAATTCGTACCACCGGGCTTGGATCATGTGTCGGGGTTACATTGTTTGATCCCGTGCTCAAGGTGGCCGGACTGGCTCACGTTATGCTTCCTTCTTCTGAAATTGCCAGGGAAGGGAATATCAATATCGCCAAATACGCCGATACAGCCGTGCCTGAATTGGTCGGCAGGTTAAAGGAAATGGGGGCTTCCCAAAGCCGTTTGGTAGCTAAAATGGCCGGGGGCTCGCAAATGTTCAGTTTTGCGGGGGTCGGGGATTCCATGAGAATCGGACCAAGAAATGTGGAATCCTGCAAGGCAATGCTGTCGAAGTTCGGTATTCCGCTCCTTGGCGAAGACACCGGAGGGAATTATGGCCGAACGATCGAATTGGACAGTGAAACGGGTATTTTATTCATACGCAGTGTACAAAAGGATATAAAGGAACTGTAGCCATGGCAGGAAAAATTCGTTATCTTCTATTACTTGGATTTATCGGCTTTTTGATTTCTTATTCCGTTTCTGCCGGAAACAACTTGTTCATGACAAGTTTTATCCGGGGACTTATCGCTTTCGCGGTATGGTTTTTGCTTGGCTTTGCGGCCATCTGGGTGATCGGCTTTCTTAAGGAGCAGGAAGTAACCCCGGATGTCTCTGAACTCTCGGCGGCAGCACTGGAAGAGCAGGACAAAGGAAATACCCTTGACTTTACGACACCGGATCAAGACGAGGAATTGAATGATTTGTTGAAGCAAACTCCGGGTAATCCGTCACAGGCGCAAGAGTTTACACCATTGAATCCGCCGAAACTCATCAAAACACTTGACGACAAAGATCCTGAAGAGCTGGCCAAGGTCGTTCGTCACCTGACAGACAAATAAGGAGGGTGAAGGCAATTGAACGAGCGGAAGACATCCCCTCTAAATCACGCCGACATATGGGAACTGTGGAAAGAGCATGGCGATTTGGAGGCCAAGAAACAACTTATCGAGAAGTATTTGCATATTGTCGACTACGTTTCGGGACGTCTGGCCGTGGGTCTGCCAAAGAACGTTTCCAAAGATGATTTATCCAGCAATGGCGTAATGGGACTGATCGATGCGGTCGAGAAGTTTGACTATAAACGCGGGCTTCAGTTTGAAACTTACGCCTCCTGGAGAGTTCGGGGAGCTATTTTGGACGGGCTGCGCCAAGGGGACTGGGTTCCCCGTTCCGTAAGAGAGAAAGCCAAAAAAATTGAAGAAGGCTACCAGCAGCTGGAGCAGCAATATCTTCGGACTGTCACGGATGCCGAGATGAGCGATTATTTGAACGTGACCGAAAAAGAATTCCAGAGCATGCTTCAGGAGGTTGCAGTGATGACCCTTTGCTCGCTCGAGGATCCGATTCGCGAGGAAGAATCGGAGACGAGATTAACATTACTTGTTGACGAAAAGGCCAAAAACCCGGATCATAAAGTTCAGGAGTTTTACTTGCGCGATTCGCTTGCAAAGGGGATTGAAAAGCTGACCGAGAAAGAACGGACAGTCATATCTTTGTTGTATTATGAAGATTTATCGCTAAGTGAAATCGCAGAAGTGATGTCTCTTTCTCCTTCCCGGATCTCGCAGCTTCATTCCAAAGCGATCCTGCGTCTGCGCGGCAGTTTGGAAAAGCAGCGCGATTTGTTGATGAGGGAGGATTAGGACCGCTTCCACCAAGTGAACGGAAGGAGGAGTGACAAATGGCAACGGATGATTTAGGGCAAATCCTTAGTATAACTTTAAATGACGACAAGACCATTGCCTACATTCAGTTTAATAAAAAAGACGAAGAATTCTCTTGTTCGATGGAAGTTTTCCAGCAATTTTTGCATGACCAAGGTTTGAGGTACGGTATTCAAGAAGACATCGTCCGGCGTTTTGTAGCAAATCCGAAAGAGTATTTTTTCAGCAAAACCCCGATCGCAATCGGCGTGGAGCCTCAAAATGGAGAAGACGGCAAGATCCGTTACGCGGTACCTCTTGAAGACGACATTCGGTTTAAGCCGACGGAAACGGAAGACGGTAAAGTAGATTATAAGGATGTCACTCGTCTGAACAATGTCCGCAAGGGACAATTGATTGCCGAATTGGTTCCTCCGCTTCCTGGGATACCGGGTACGGCCGTAACGGGCGAGCAAATTCCCAATAAAGCCGGAAAAGAAGCGCGATTTAAAGTCGGCAAAAACGTCGTGCTCAATCCCGAGAAAACAGCCATGTACGCCGCGATAGACGGTCTCGTAACTCCGACGGACAAAGGCAAGCTGAATGTGTTTCCCGTTTATGAAGTGAACGGAAACGTGGATTACAGCACGGGGAATATTGATTTTGTCGGAACCGTTGTCATTCGGGGAAATGTGTTGTCCGGTTTTAAAGTGAGCGCATCCGGCGATATTCGTGTTATTGGAGGCGTTGAAGGGGCCGAGCTTTATTCGGAAGGCTCCATTGAAATCACGGGCGGCATTATCGGTTACAACAAGGGCCTGGTTAAGGCAGGGCATCATGTCAAAAGCTCTTTTATCCAGGACGGCAATGTCATAGCGGGCGAAAATATTATCGTCACGCAAAGCATCATGCACTCCAACATCCGCGCAGGCAAAGACGTGATTTGCAGCGGTTCGAAAGGCTTGATCGTCGGCGGCAGCATCCAAGCCGGAGAACGCGTCACCGCGCGTATTATCGGGAACCCGATGTCCACGACGACTTCGGTAGAAGTCGGCGTACTGCCGGAACTTCGCAACGAGCTCATCGATTTGCGCCAGCAAGTGAAGGATATCATGATGAATCTGGACAAAACGGATAAAGCATTGACTTTGCTGGACCAGCTGGCTTCTCTGGGAAAACTGTCTTCGGACAAGCTGGAGATGCGCGCCAAGCTGGGCATGACCAAAAAGTCGAACCTTCATGAAATGAACGATCTCAAGGAACGGATGCTGGAAATCGAGAAGGCGTTGGAGGAGACGGGGAAAGCGCGTGTCGACGTTCTGAATATGATTTACGGCGGTTCCAAAATCGTGATCGGAAGATACACAAAATACATTAAAGAACCGATCTCCCGCATGTCATTCTATATTAGTGAGGGAGACATTTCTATGTCTCCGTACGTTTAACGCCAGAGCGTTTATGTCGAATTGAAATGACGGGGTGATTCCATGAATATGAAACCAGTGGAATTGCAAATCGCGGTTCCCCGGACAACCGAGGCCGGGCGAGTTCAACAAGAAGTACAGCAAAGGCCTCTGATCGATCAAAGTCTGCTTTCGGCTGAAAGCATCAGGGAACATGAGGTTGAACGAAAACGGAGCTCCAACATTGACGAAAGCGCACACAATTCGACCATTAATCGGGATGAACATCCCCAAGGCGGACAGCGCCAACATCAATCCTCCTCAGGCCAAAAGCATGACGAACAGGAAAAGGAGCATCCGGCCGAGCACCCCTACAAGGGAAAGCATATTGATTTATCTCTTTAAAAAGGCAGTTCAAAAAGGTGAGGATTACATTGTCATTTGGAGATCCATGGTTTTACATTGTTTTGCTGGGTTTTGCCGCGCTGGTGTACGCCATGATGCTTCCGGCACGAAAAAATGCCGGAGAACGGACGCCGGGCGGCAACGCCGAGCTTGAAGCAACCCTTGAAGCAACGCTTGAGCAGTACATGGCGGAAATCGAAAAAGAAAACGAAGAACTGATCGAGCTCGTCACCAAAATGAAACAGGAACTGACGTCCAAACAGCTTGCTCACCAGGAGCAGATCGCGGAATTACGCCAGCGTCTAATTGAGGTTGAGCATACGGCCAGAGATACAGTGAGCCGGCTTGATCAACAACTGGAGCAAAACACGCAAAGGAAGACGGGGGATTTAACCGAGGATCCGGTAAGCATTGTTCCGTCAACGTCTTTGGACAAGCCGCTTTCCCCGGTGACGGAAGCACCTTCTAATGAAGGTTCCGGAGCTTTGCAGGTCCATGAAACGACGGAAGCCGACCCTGCAGAACGGGAAACGGACGAAGATACCGTACGCAACCGTTATCCTGAGTTGTTCGAGTTGTATGCCAATGGAAAATCGATCGACACGATCGCAAAAACGACCGGACTCCAGCGGGGGGAAGTTCAGCTTATTCTTCAGCTGGCCAAAAGGGAGGAATCCCGATGATGAGGAACCGCCAGTTTATGTTTGGTCTGGGGATCGGGTTGATCGCAGGAGCTCTGCTGCTTCAATTCATGATGATCGGTCAGATGCAAACCGGCAAACTCAAAACCAAAGAGCAAGTGGAACAAGCGGCGGCGGCGCTCCAATTGAGAGTCGTTCCGGCAGACCAGCAGCTGCTTACCGAAGACGATTGGCGGGCTAAAGCGGAAGAGGAAGGCGGCGGTCAAACAACCGCGGGAAATCCGAATACTCCCGATACGCCGGAAGCCCCCGATTCGCCGCAAAATACCGAAGAACCGAACCCAGTCTCGGTTCCGGAAAGCTCCGCACCGTCAAATCCGGATCAGCCCATAAATGAGCCGGTTTCCGTAAAATACAAAATCGCCGCGGGAAGCACATTATCCGGTGTCGCTGAAGGTTTGTTTCAAGCCGGCGTCATCCATGACAAGGATGCATTTCTTAAACGGGCCAAGGACAAGAAAATAAACTATAAAGTACGTACCGGCACGTTCACGTTTGAAATCGGAGAGGACTATGACTCGATCATCGGAAAGATCTCTCCCGGCAGCGCAAAAAGCAAATAGAAAATAGCGGATGATAAGCTCCTAGGTAGGGAGCTTTTTATTTTTTTTAACATATCTTATTTATTTTTTCATGCTTAGAGTGAAGTTGGTTGCAACGTGTTTTTACTTATGGTATATTAGTTGACGGTGTTATAACGCACGCATGTTGATTTCGCGAAGGGTGCTCCTATACCGGAGTCTTGGCGGAAAATGAAACCTGCGGAGGAAGCATCATAAAAAAACCAAACTTAGGAGGTGCGTGAAGATGGCAGTAATCTCCATGAAACAACTGCTTGAAGCAGGCGTTCACTTCGGACACCAGACACGTCGCTGGAACCCGAAAATGGATCGTTATATCTTCACAGAAAGAAACGGCATTTACATTATCGACCTGCAAAAAACGGTCAAGAAAGTTGAAGAAGCTTACAACTTCGTAAAGAGCATCGCTGAAGAAGGCGGTACGATTTTGTTCGTCGGCACGAAGAAACAAGCTCAAGACTCCGTGAAGGAAGAAGCGGAACGCGCTGGTCAATTCTTCATTAACCAACGCTGGCTCGGCGGTACGCTGACTAACTTCCAAACGATCCAAAAACGGATCGACCGTTTGAAACAACTCGAAACTTGGGAAGAAGACGGTACTTTCAACGTTCTGCCTAAGAAAGAAGTTATCATTCTCCGTAAGGAGAAGGATCGCCTCGAGAAATTCCTCGGCGGGATCAAGAACATGAAGGGCTTGCCAAGCGCTTTGTTCGTCATCGATCCTCGTAAAGAACGCATCGCGGTTGCCGAAGCCCGCAAATTGGGTATCCCAATTGTAGGTATCGTCGATACGAACTGCGATCCGGACGAAATCGACTACGTCATTCCTGGTAACGACGACGCGATCCGCGCGGTTAAATTGCTTACCAGCAAAATGGCTGACGCCGTAATCGAAGCGAACCAAGGTGAGCAAACTACGGCTTAATACCCGAAACGGTATAAAGTTATGAAATAAGTAAATTTAAAAAGGGTGGTTGGTAGGTGTCAAACCTCTCACTACCCTTTTTTTAAGAGAAAATTCACTGATTCGCCGAATGAAAACAAACAATCCAATTTAAATGTGGAGGTACTACAAACATGGCTGTTGATGCAAAATCTGTAAAAGAACTTCGTGAAAAAACCGGCGCGGGAATGCTGGACTGCAAAAAGGCGCTTGAAGAAGCAAACGGGGATCTGACGAAAGCAGTGGAAATTCTCCGTGAAAAAGGATTGTCTGCCGCAGCTAACAAGGCAGGCCGGATCGCAACCGAAGGCGTTGTCGAATCCTACATTCATGCCGGAGGCCGTATCGGCGTATTGGTTGAAATCAACTGCGAAACGGACTTCGTTGCAAAAACCGACCAATTCAAGGAATTCGCCCGCGACATCGCGATGCATATCGCCGCCATGAGCCCACGTTATGTTCGCCGTGAAGAAGTTCCGCAAGAAGAAGTGGAAAAGGAAAAGGAAATCTTGAAGGCGCAAGCCCTTAACGAAGGCAAGCCTGAGAAAATCGTTGAAAAAATGGTTGAAGGCCGCATCGGTAAATATTACGAAGAGTTCTGCTTGCTTGAGCAAGCTTTCGTAAAAGATCCGGACAAAACGATCTCCGCTTTGGTTAACGAAAAAATCAGCGCCATCGGCGAAAACATTTCGATCCGCCGCTTTGTCCGTTACGAATTGGGCGAAGGTCTCGAGAAGAAAGTGGACAACTTCGTAGAAGAAGTTATGTCCCAAGTAAAACAATAAAATAAATAACATAAATACTTAGCAGTTATCGTTGGAACACGCCGTGTTCCTTCTTTTTTAACCTGACGCCCTTGCAGCTAAAGTTTTAAGGGAGTTTTATTGTGGAGGTATACATTTGGAACAGCCAGTTTATAAACGTGTTGTCTTGAAGGTTAGTGGGGAATCGCTGGCCGGACAAAATGGGTACGGGATCGATGCCGAAACGATCTCATCGATTGCGCAGCAAGTGAAGGAAGTCGTCGAACTCGGCGTAGAAGTCGCCATCGTTTGCGGAGGCGGCAATATTTGGCGGGGAATCGCGGGCAGTGCCAAAGGGATTGACCGTGCGACGGCGGACTATATGGGGATGCTGGCAACGGTGATGAACTCGCTCGCCCTGCAGGATGCACTCGAGCAAATCGAGGTTCCGACACGGGTACAAACCTCCATTGCCATGCAGCAGATTGCCGAGCCGTACATCCGCCGCCGGGCGATCCGCCATCTGGAAAAAGGCAGAGTCGTGATCTTTGCGGCCGGAACGGGGAACCCGTTCTTCTCGACCGATACGACCGCCGCGCTCCGGGCTGCGGAAATCGAGGCGGAAGTGATTCTGATGGCGAAGAACAAAGTCGACGGCGTTTATTCGGCGGATCCTTTCGTGGATCCATCGGCCGAAAAGTATGAGGTACTGACTTATCTGGAAGTGCTGAACAAGAATCTAGGAGTTATGGATTCCACGGCATCTTCGCTATGCATGGATAATAACATCCCGCTCATCGTGTTTGCCATTACGGAACAAGGGAATATCAAACGGGTCGTCCTTGGTGAAAAAATCGGGACTATCGTTAAAGGGAGTGTAGATTAAATGCCGCAAAGCATCAAAAAAAGTGCAGAAGAACGCATGGATAAGGCGATTCAAGCGCTCAAGCGCGATCTTGCGACGCTCCGGGCCGGCAGAGCAACCCCTTCGTTGCTTGACCGGATCCAAGTTGACTACTACGGTTCTCCGACGCCGGTGAACCAGCTTGCCAACATCAATACTCCGGATTCGCGCACTCTGATGATTCAGCCATGGGACAAATCTTCCCTACAAGAAATCGAGCGTGCGATCCAAAAATCGGATTTGGGGCTTACCCCGGCCAACGACGGATCATCCATCCGCCTTTCGATTCCGGCGTTGACGGAAGAGCGCCGCGTGGAATTGGTGAAATTGACGAAGAAATTCGGAGAAGAAGCGAAAGTAGCCATCCGCAACATTCGCCGTGATGCGAACGATGATATTAAAAAGCTGGAGAAATCCGATATTTCCGAAGACGAATCGCGTAGACATCAGGATGACATCCAGAAAACGACCGATAAGTTTATAGCGGAAGTGGATAAAGTGCTTGCTGCGAAAGAAAAAGAGATCATGGAAGTTTAAGTATACAGGCGGCCCCTCCTATTACGGTGGGGTTTTGTCTCTTTTTAGATAACCGGCGCTGGAGGATAAGCGATGATCAAGTTATTTGAGTCCTGGTGGAAAAAAAGGAATAACGTCAATGCGGTTCAGCCCGACAGCGGCAATATTCCCAAACATGTCGCCATTATTATGGACGGCAACGGTCGTTGGGCGCGCAAGCTCGGCCTACCGCGAATCGTCGGTCACCGGAACGGGATGAAAGCCGTCAAACGCGCCACCATTGCCGCAGATGAACTCGGGATTTCCATTTTGACGCTTTACGCCTTTTCGACAGAGAATTGGAAGCGGCCGAAGGAAGAAGTCGATTTTTTGATGTCGCTTCCCCAGGAGTTTTTGGCGCTTGAGCTTGAAGAATTGATTCAGAAAAATGTTCAGGTCCGGATGATGGGACATACGGAGGATCTTCCGTCCCATACGATTGCCGCCATGGAAGAAGCGATTGAGCGAACCAAAAACAATACGGGACTTATCCTTAATTTTGCGCTCAATTACGGCAGCCATCGCGAAATCACGGAATGTGTGAAAGAGATCGCCCGCAGAGTCGAGAAAGGCGAGGTTAAGCCGGATGACATCTCGCAGGAAATGATCGGCGGGGGGTTGCTGTCCGGCGATTTGCCGGATCCCGACTTGCTCATCCGTACCGGGGGCGAACTTAGGCTCAGCAATTTTATGCTCTGGCAAACCGCGTACAGTGAGCTGTGGTTCACGGATCTGTTCTGGCCGGAATTCGGGCGGGAGCAGTTGTTTGAAGCTGTGGCCGAGTACCAGAGACGCACGCGGCGGTATGGCGGTTTAACCTAGGATGGAAGGTGTAGACAGTTGAAACAGAGGTTGATTACTGGAATTGTTGCGGGAGCCGCATTTCTCGGACTATGCCTGGCCGGGGGGTTATGGTACCACGGATTGGTTCTGATCATGGCATTGATCGGCTATTATGAATTCGTACGCATGACAAAACTGCCGGCATTCGGCGGTACGGCTTTGATTGGTTATATCGGTGTCCTTTATGCAGCTTTCCCGTGGAAGCTGCTCGGGTGGGACATGCCGCTGCAGCTATCGGCGGCATTCTGGCTCCTGATGCTTCTATTTCTTGTCGTTACAGTCATCACCAAAAACGGAGTTCCGATCGGTCAGGCAGCGATGCTGTTTCTCGGCATGGTTTACGTCGCAATGGGGTTTGCTTATTTGGCGGAAACGCGTAACGCTCCCGACGGTCACGGTTTGTTCTGGACATTGCTGATGCTGGCCTCGATCTGGAGCAGCGATGCAGGCGCTTATTTCACCGGACGGCGGATCGGCAAGAACAAGCTTTGGCCTGCCATCAGTCCGAACAAAACGGTGGAAGGCGCCATCGGAGGCGTGGTATGGGCTATCATCGCGGCCGTGATATTTGCTCTGTTTTCCGGAGATTTGCTATCAATCGGCAGGGCGGTTCTGCTTGGATTATCCGCCGCTGTCGTCGGACAGTTGGGAGACTTGATTCAATCGGCATACAAACGGGTGTACGGCATCAAGGACTCCGGGACATTGCTTCCGGGACACGGTGGGATTTTGGACCGTTGCGATAGCTGGATCGCGGTGTTTCCGTTCGTACATATATTATCGCTGTTGCCGTTAGCTTAAAGGTCAAAACCTGACTTTTAACCCGAACTTTACAGAACAAGAGGTGCAGGCTCATGAAAAAAATCGCTGTCATCGGCTCGACCGGTTCGGTCGGTACCCAAACGCTTGACGTTTGTCTTCAGCATCCCGGACAGTTTGAGATTGAAGGATTGGCGGCAGGCACAAACGCCGATCTTTTCGTCAAGCAAGTAGGCATGTTCCGCCCGAAAAAGGCTTCCGTCGCGACGAAAGAGATCGCGGATCAGGTGCGGCATTCGATTCCTCCGGAAGTTGAACTGTTTTACGGAGAGGAAGGGCTCATCGAAGTGGCGGCCGGAACGGATGCCGAAACGGTCGTGACGGCGATCGTCGGAAGCGCAGGTCTTCCTGCCACGCTTGCGGCTATCACCGAAGGTAAGCATATCGCGCTTGCCAACAAGGAAACCTTGGTCACCGCCGGTCATTTAGTAACCGGTCTCGCTAAGGAAAAGGGAGTATCCCTTCTTCCTGTAGACAGCGAACATTCGGCCATCTTTCAATGTTTGAACGGCGAACGGATGATGGATGTCGAGCGGATCACGCTTACCGCTTCCGGCGGGTCGTTCCGGGATTTGAACCGTGAGCAGCTGCAGAACGTGACTGTCGAGGACGCGCTAAAGCATCCAAATTGGTCGATGGGCGCCAAGATAACGATCGATTCGGCCACGATGGTCAACAAAGGATTGGAAGTGATCGAAGCGCACTGGTTGTTCGGAAAGGATTTTGACCAGATCGGGGTGCTGCTGCACCCGGAAAGCATCGTCCACTCTTTCGTTGAATATCGTGACGGGAGCGTGATTGCACAGCTTGGTACGCCGGACATGCGGGTGCCTATCCAGTATGCGCTCACCTACCCGGAACGTTGGCCTTCGGCCACCAAACGGCTTTCTTTGGCCGAGGTCGGAAAGCTCCACTTCCGCGAAATGGACTTTGAGCGTTACCCTTGTTTAAGACTGGCCTTCGAATGTGGTAAAATAGGAGGAACGGCGACCAGTGTGTTTAACGCGGCCAATGAGGTTGCGGTGGCACGCTTCTTGAACAAGGATATTTCGTTTCTTGAGATCGAACGGATTATCGAATCGGTACTTTCCAGACACGAGGTTCTGAAGAATCCGGGTTTGGATGCGATCAAGGAAGCTGATCGATGGGCAAGAGAGACCGCCCGGTCGATGTAACGTTTTCCATCGGTGAGAATGGATGGGAACGTAAAAAGTTCCGTCCCGGTATTCTCTTGTGCCTGTTCGGAGAATAATGATAATCTAAAGGAACGTCGGACGATCCATGGCCAAAAGGAGGATGCTTGCGATTGGAATTGCTTAAAATTATATTTTTGACCGTTCTCATGTTTTTCGTGATTGTAACGGTGCATGAATGGGGACATTACTTTTTCGCCAAGCGTGCAGGAATTCTCGTTCGGGAATTCGCCATTGGCTTCGGACCGAAACTACTGTCTTTCAAAAGGGACGAGACGCAGTTTACGCTCCGCCTGCTGCCTTTTGGCGGTTATGCCAGAATGGCCGGCGAGGATCCTGAACTCGTCCAGATCGCAAACGGCCAAACGGTCGCCTTGCGGCTTGACGGGGAAGAAGTGCGCAAAATCTACCTTGACCGGCTCGACAGCCGCAAGAATGTCATACGCGGCGAAGTAACGGACGTGGACTTGGAAGACCGTCTGCAAATCAGCCTGGATGTGGACGGAGAGACCAACGTCTACCGGGTACATCCGCAAGCGATGCTTGTGACGAAAGGCAAGGAAACGCAAATTGCGCCGAAAGACCGGCAATACGGGAGCAAGACCGTGGGACAGCGCGCGCTTTCTATTTTTGCGGGACCGCTTATGAACTTTATTCTGGCTTTCGTGCTGTTTGCTCTGCATACCCAAATGGCAGGTATTCCGCTTCCGGATCCGACCCATCTGGAAATCGGCGAAGTCATGAAAGGCATGCCTGCGGAAGAGGCCGGCGTAAAACAGGGAGATATTATCAAAGCGGTAAACGGACAGCCGGTCGGTACCGATGCGAACGGATTGATCGAGGCGATTCAGGCGTCGCCGGACAAGCCGATGGAATGGACCGTGGAGCGCGGGGGTCAAACCTTAAATATTATGATTACCCCTAAGTCGGTGAAGAACGAGGAAGGCGGCAAAGTGGGAAGCACTATCGTGACGTATTTTCCTGCCCGAAGCGCCTCCTTCGGCGAAACGTTTACTGAAGCCGGCAAAAGTATGGTAACTACGACCGAGGCGATTTTTCTCGGGTTTAAACAGCTGATCAACAAATTTTCGATGGATGACCTCGGCGGACCGGTGCGCACATTCGAAGTAACCGGACAAATCGCCAAGCAGGGGATTACGCAGCTGACTTACTGGGCGGCGATTCTCAGTTTGTACTTGGGAATCTTCAACCTTCTGCCGATCCCGGCTCTGGACGGTAGCAGGCTCGTATTCCTGGGCGTGGAGGCGCTGCGCGGCAAACCGATTGATCCGAACCGGGAAGGGCTTGTGCATTTCATCGGATTTGCGATGCTGTTCCTGCTGATGATCGCGGTCACTTATAACGATATTTTGCGATTGATAGGTTAATTACGGGAGGACTAGGTTTGAATGGCAAATGAGGAGAAACAATTCGTAACGGAAATTACTCCGCAGGGAGAAGACTTTTCACGCTGGTACATTGATGTCATCAAGAAAGCGGATTTAATGGACTATTCGCCTGTTCGCGGGTGTATCGTCTTCAAGCCGGACGGCTATGAAATTTGGGAACATATCCAGGCCGAGCTTGACCGTCGGTTCAAAGAAACGGGACACCGCAACGCGTATTTCCCGCTTTTCATTCCGGAGAGCTTCTTCCAGAAGGAAAAAGAGCATGTCGAAGGATTTAATCCGGAACTGCCTTGGGTCACCGAAGCCGCTGGAGAAAAGCTGGAGGAACGTTTGGCGATCCGTCCTACTTCGGAAACGATGATCGGTCATATGTACGAAAAATGGATTCAGTCTTACCGGGATTTGCCGGTATTGATCAATCAGTGGGCGAACGTCGTTCGTTGGGAAAAGCGGACGCTGCCGTTCCTGCGGACGAGCGAGTTCTTGTGGCAGGAAGGCCATACCGCGCACGAGAACGAGAAGGACGCTCGCGAAGAAACGATGCGCATGCTGGAAATTTACCGGGATTTCGTTGAAAACTACTTGGCGATTCCGGTGATTGTCGGACAAAAGACGCCATCGGAGAAATTTGCCGGAGCGGTGGATACGTTCTCGATCGAAGCGATGATGAAAGATGGCCGCGCGGTCCAGGCGGGAACCTCCCACTACCTCGGAACGAACTTTGCGACGGCCTTCGATATTCAGTACTTAAACCGCGAGAATGTCCGCGAATATGTGCACACCACATCGTGGGGAGTCAGCACCCGCTTGATCGGCTCGCTGATCATGGTGCATGGCGATGATCGCGGATTGGCTTTGCCGCCGAAGGTGGCGCCGAAGCAGGTCATGATCATCCCGATCGGCCCGCCGAAAACCCGTGATGCCGTCGTCGGCCGGGCGGACGAGCTGTTTGCCGAATTGAAGAAAGCCGGCGTTCGCGTCGGAATCGACGACCGTGCCGATGTCCGCCCGGGCTGGAAATTCAACGAATACGAAATGCGCGGCGTACCTGTTCGCTTGGAAATCGGACCTCGCGATATGGAGAATGGCGTATGCGTACTCGTTTCCCGGATTAGCGGCGAAAAGAAAGTCATATCCCAGGAAAACCTGGTTGAGGAAGTCAAGGCGATGCTCGACCAAGTTCACAACGAAATGTATGAACGTGCTCTTGCGTTCCGCAAAGAGCATTTCTACTCCGTAGATACATTGGATGAGATGAAAGCCAGCATCGAAGAGAAACGCGGCTTTACGCTGGCCGGATGGTGCGGTTCCGAGGCTTGCGAGCGCCATGTCAAGGATGAAACCGGCGCGACGAGCCGGAACATCCCGTTCGAGCCGGAAGTGACAAAAACTAAATGTCTGGTGTGCGGGGAAAAAGCACAACACACCGTTGTCTTTGCCAGAGCCTATTAGTCATATCAGTGTTTCGGGAAGGCTTCCGGCAGGATTCTGCCGACAGGCGTAGATGCTGTCGGCTCCTACTCCGGAAGCCTTGTTATTTTAACCGTATGAATGTATCGGGGATGGATGTTTTTTCGAAAAGAGCTGTTTGTTAGTTTCAAGGGGAGGGGAAATCATGTCTGACGCGAAAGGGCAAAGAATGCGTCTCGAGCTGCTGATGAAGCAGGCGGAGATGCCGTCTTCCGCAGTGGATCCGTATTTTCTCGACGGGGTGATCGACCGGGTCGAAGTCAGCCGCTCCAACAAAGAATGGAAAATAACGATTAGCAAGAATACGCTTGTGCCGGCACAGGTATACCGTACATTTTGCTTGCGGATCAAAGAACGGATGGAACATATCGCAAACATTTCTTTTCTGTTTCGTTACGAAAGCGATGTGTCCATAGCCGATATTGTAAATGAATACTGGAAACTGTTTTTGGAGTGGGTGCAGCGTGAGGTGCCGTCCGTTAACGGATGGATGGCACGCGCAAACCATGAGGTGGATGGCGATCTCGTCTCGGTAACCTTTACCGATTCGACATCCTTGGAATTAGCCCGCAAAAAAGGCATCGATCGGGCGATCCCCGCTTTTTACGAAACGTTTTTCGGCTTAAGCCTGCGGGTCAAGCTTCTTTCCGGCGAAAGCAGCAGCGAAGCGTTTGAAGAATTTCAGCAGCGGATCGTCGAAGAGGAGCGCGAAGTCATCCAGAAACTGATGGAAAGCATGGTCGAGGAAGCGCCGCCGGAAGAGGTGGACGGTGAAGTGATCAAGCTGCAGATCGGTTATGACATTAAGGAGCAGCCGGTTCCGATCCAGGACATCCAGGATGAAGAAAAGAAAATTACGATTCAAGGCACGATTTTTGGCCTGGACCGCAAGGAGCTACGTAACGGCAACACGCTGTTTACGTATAACTTGACCGATTTTACCGATTCCCTGCAAATGAAAATGTTCGCGAAGAACAAGGAAGACCTGAAGATCATGGGGCAGTTGGCCAACGGTAAATGGGTCAAGGCGCGCGGTAAGGTGGAAATGGACCGGTTCATGCAGGTTCCCGAGCTCGTTATGATTCCTTCGGACCTGTGCGAAATCTCTGCTCCGCCGTCACGGAAGGATACCGCTGAGGAAAAACGCGTAGAATTTCATCTGCACACAACCATGAGCACGATGGACGCGGTGACGCAGATCGGCGATTACGTCAAAGCGGCGGCGAAATGGGGACATAAAGCCATCGCCGTAACCGACCATGGAGGCGTGCAGTGTTATCCCGATGCGGCGAAGGCGGCCAAAAAGAACGGGATCAAAATGATTTACGGCGTCGAGGCCAACATCGTGAACGACAATGTCGCGGTTGTGCTTCATCCTCGTCAAGACGATCTTAAAACGGCGACTTACATCGTATTCGATATCGAGACAACGGGATTGTCCGTCACCCAGAACAAAATCATCGAAATTGCGGCCGTCAAAATGGCCGACGGGAAAGAGATCGACCGTTACGCCACGTTCGTGAATCCGCATGAGCGGATTCCATACAATATTCAGCAGTTGACCAGCATCACGGATGAAATGGTCCAGGACGCGCCCGACGTGGAGCCGGTCCTCAAGCAATTCGTCGAGTTTGCCGGGGATGCGATTCTGGTTGCGCATAATGCAAGATTCGACGTGGACTTCGTGAATGCGAAGCTAAAGGAATTGGGACTGCCCGAAATGAACAACCCGGTACTCGATACGCTGGAGATGGCGAGGATGCTGTTCCCGACGCTTAAAAACCACCGGCTGAATACGCTGGCCGCCAAATATAAAGTGTCGTTGGAGAACCACCACCGCGCGATCGACGATACCCTTGCCCTGGGCCAGATTTTGTATGGACTGATTGAAGATGCCGTCAAGATCGAAGGCATTACGTCATTGGAGCGCCTGAACGACAAGGTCGGCAAGGACTTAAGCAATGCGCGTCCGTTTCATTCCGGCGTTTATGCCCTTAATATGACCGGCAAGAAAAACTTGTTCAAGCTCATCTCACTCTCCCACACGGAATATTTTAAAAGGGTGGCCTGTATTCCCAAATCGAAGCTCGTCGAGCTGAGGGAAGGGCTCCTGGTGATGTCGGGTTGCGAAAAGGGTGAATTTTTCGAGGCGGTGCTGAATAAATCGGTCGAGGAAGCCGAGAGCATCGCGGAATTTTACGACGTACTGGAGATCCAGCCGCTGACCATGTACATGCATCTTGTGGACAAGGGGCTTGTCGGCAGTGTCGACGAGTTGAAGACGGCGATCCGTAAAGTGGTCGCCATCGGAGAAAAGCTTGGAAAGCCGGTTGTGGCGACGGGGAATGTTCATTACCTCGAGCCGCGGGACAAGCTGTTCCGGGATATTACGATTCACGGGATCACCGGATTCAGTCCGCTGAAGGATATCCGCAAGCCGGACGCCCATTTCCGTACGACGGACGAGATGCTTGAGGAATTTGAATTTTTGGGAAAAGCCAAGGCTTTTGAAGTCGTTGTTACCAACACTTCCGAATTGGCGGACAGGTTCGAGGAACTCGAACTGTTCCCTGACAAGCTGTTCACCCCGATCCTTGAAGGGGCGGACGAAGAAATCCGCAATACCTGCTATGAGACGGCCAGATCGATCTATGGCGAGGAGCTTCCCGACGTGGTCGTCAAACGGCTGGAAAAAGAGCTGGAACCGATCATCAAGTACGGCTTCTCGGCCAACTATTTGATTTCGGAACGCCTCGTTAAAAAGTCGAACCAAGACGGGTATCTCGTCGGTTCCCGGGGTTCGGTAGGTTCGTCCGTAGTGGCGACTTTCCTCGGCATATCCGAGGTTAACCCGCTGCCGGCCCACTATATTTGCCGGAACCCGGATTGCAAATACAGCGAATGGTTCCTCGACGGCAGTGTCCCGAGCGGATTCGACCTTCCGGATAAAGATTGTCCGAAGTGCGGGAACAAGCTGAAAGGGGAAGGCCAGGACATTCCGTTCGAAACATTCCTTGGTTTTAAAGGCGACAAGGTTCCCGATATCGATCTTAACTTTTCCGGGGAATATCAGCCTCATGCCCATAACTTTACCAAAGTGATGTTCGGCGAGAAAAACGTATTCCGCGCCGGAACCATCGGTACGGTTGCCGAGAAAACGGCGTTCGGTTTCGCCAAGAAATACGAAGAAGAACATCACAAACATTGGCGGGGCGCGGAGCTGAACCGGCTTGCCGCCGGATGTACCGGGGTGAAGCGGAGTACGGGCCAGCACCCGGGGGGGATCGTCGTCGTGCCGGATTACATCGAGGTGGAGGATATTACGCCTGTCCAATACCCCGCGGATGACACGAGCGCGGAATGGAAAACGACCCATTTCGACTATCACGCCTTTGACGCGAACCTGCTCAAGCTTGATATTCTCGGCCACGATGATCCGACGATGATGCGGATGCTTCAGGATTTGACCGGAGTGGATCCGACCACGATTCCGATGAATGACCCCAAAGTCATGAGCATGTTCAACTCCACCGAGTCGCTCGGGGTAACGCCGGATCAGATTCGGACGCCGGTAGCGACTTATGGCGTACCGGAGATGGGGACGAAGTTCGTCCGCCAGATGCTGGTGGAGTCGCAGCCTTCGAGCTTTGCAGACTTGCTGCAGATTTCGGGTCTGTCGCACGGTACCGGGGTATGGCTCGGCAACGCGCAGGAATTGATCAAGAACGGGACGTGCAACATCAAAACCGTGATCGGCTGCCGCGACGATATTATGCTTTATTTGATCTACAAGGCGGGCATGGACGCGGGTCTCGCTTTTAAAATTACGGAAAGCGTCCGAAAAGGGAAGGGTCTCAGCCAGGAATGGATCGACGAGATGAAGAAATGCAAGGTGCCGCAATGGTACATCGACTCGTGCTTGAAGATCCAGTACATGTTCCCGAAGGCGCACGCGGCGGCATATGTTATCTCGGCGGTGCGGACGGCTTATTTCAAGCTGTATCATCCGATCGAGTATTATGCGACCTACTTCTCGGTACGGGGCGAAGACTTCGACATCGAGTTGATGTGCCAAGGTTACGATGCGATATACCGCAAAATCGAAGAGATCGAGCAAAAAGGCTTTTCGGCGTTGCCGAAAGAGAAAAACATGCTGCCGATTCTGGAGATGGCGCTTGAAATGACGGCGCGCGGCTTCCGCTTTAAAGGGATTGATTTGTACCGCTCCGATGCGACGAAGTTTATCGTCGACGGCGATTCGCTTATCCCGCCGTTCTCCGCCTTGGCGGGAATCGGGGACAACGCGGCCCGCAACATCGCGGCGGCCAAAGAGCAGGGCGAATTTTTGTCGATCGAGGATTTCCAGCAAAAATCGAAGGCGAGCAAGACGGTTGTGGAATTGCTCGGCTCGATGGGCTGCTTCCGCGGCCTGCCGGAAAGCAATCAGCTGTCGCTGTTTTAGCTTTTGTGCCGGCCCGGCGTAAAGGCGTTTTACTTGTCACTGTTACCGGACTATGTTATAATTTTTTTGGTAATCATGAAGATAGAACCGTTGGTTAAAGAGTGGGGAAACCCACTCTTTACTCTTTGGTATACAGGAAAGAACCACATGGAGGTAATGTACGCTTGAGCACACCGAAGATCAAAGCGGCCGTGGAAGAGATGGTTAATCCTTACTTGGAAGAAAACGGCTTTGAACTTGTAGACATTGAATACGTGAAGGAAGGCAGCAACTGGTTTCTGCGCGTGTTCGTGGATAAGGACGGGGGCATCGACATTGATGACTGCGGCCGGATCAGCGAGTATTTAACCGAAAAGCTGGACGAGAACGATCCGATTCCATCCGCCTATTTTCTTGATGTATCCTCTCCGGGAGCAGAACGCCCGCTGAAGAAGCCCGAGGATGTAACGAAAGCGGTCGGGAAGGATGTTTTTGTGACTACATATGAACCGGTAAACGGCTTGAAAGAATTCGAAGGCCGGCTTCTGTCGTTCGAGAACGAGGAGCTTGTCATTGAAATCGGCAAGAAAAGCCATACCATTCCATACAGCAAGGTTGCCAGCGCTAGGTTGGCTATCATTTTTTAACAGTTTATGAAAGGGGGAACTCGAGGCAAATGAGTATGGATTTTATCGAAGCCTTGAATGAGTTGGAAAGAGAAAAGGGGATTAGCAAGGATATTTTGTTCGAGGCGATTGAAGCGGCTTTGATCTCCAGTTATAAACGCAATTTTAATACGGCGCAAAACGTGCGCGTGGATATGAACCGGCATACGGGAGCGATCAAAGTATTCGCCCGTAAGCTGGTCGTAGAGGAAGTGCTGGATCCGCGTACGGAAATTTCGCTGCCGGCGGCACGGGAGATCAATCCGAACTTCCAGCTTGAAGATATCGCCGAAATTGAAGTTACGCCTCGCGATTTCGGGCGCATTGCGGCCCAAACCGCCAAACAGGTCGTCACGCAGCGTATCCGCGAAGCGGAACGCGGTTTGATTTATAACGCATTTGTCGAGAAGGAAGAAGATATCGTCACAGGTATCGTACAGCGCCAGGATTTGCGCAATATTTTCGTCGATTTGGGCAAAGTGGAGGCTCACCTTCCATTAAACGAGCTGATGCCGAATGAGAAATTCAAGCATGGCGACCGGATCAAAGCCTACATCACAAAGGTCGAAAATACGACAAAGGGCCCGCAAATATTGTTGTCCCGCACTCATCCCGGGTTGTTGAAAAGATTGTTCGAGCTTGAGGTTCCGGAGATTTTCGACGGCGTGGTGGAGATCCGTTCGGTGGCCCGCGAAGCGGGATTCCGCTCCAAAATCGCGGTTTATTCCCGCAACAGCGAGGTGGATCCGGTAGGTTCCTGCGTCGGTCCTAAAGGTACCCGGG
Source organism: Paenibacillus salivarius (assembly GCF_051307165.1). Classification (NCBI taxonomy): domain Bacteria; kingdom Bacillati; phylum Bacillota; class Bacilli; order Caryophanales; family Paenibacillaceae; genus Paenibacillus; species Paenibacillus salivarius. Next base: position 3,369,048 of record NZ_CP195592.1, on the reverse strand, counting down.
TACAAACTATTGTAAACGAGCTTCGCGGCGAAAAAATCGACATCGTCCGGTATTCGGAAAATGTCGAGGAATATGTGGCCAACGCGCTTAGCCCATCGAAAGTGCTGGAAGTGCAGGTGTTCGAGGAAGAGAAGATGGCGCGCGTTATCGTTCCCGACTACCAGCTTTCCCTGGCGATCGGCATCAAGGGTCAAAACGCCCGTCTTGCAGCCAAGCTGACCGGCTGGAAAATCGACATCAAGAGCGAAACCCAGGCGGAAGAGGAATTCGGAAGAGTAAAAACAGATCAGGATGAGATGCCGCAAGATTCCGTTTCCGTCGACTAGAAGACTTTAGAGCAGGAACGGGGGGGTCTATCATGAAACAAAGAAAAATACCGCTACGCAAATGTGTGGCTTGCCAGCAAATGATGCCGAAGAAATCGCTGATTCGTGTCGTCCGCTCGCCGGAAGGGGAAGTGTCCATCGATCTGTCCGGCAAAAAGTCGGGCCGGGGAGCCTATCTCTGCGGCAAAGTGGAATGCTTTAAGCTGGCCCACAAAAACAAGGCGCTTGACCGCGCTTTGAAATCGCCCGTGGGACCTGAGGTTTATGAACAACTGGCCCGCGATTTCCTGGCGGTAGAGGATGAGTTCCTCGAAAACCGGGATCGCGAAGAGGATGACGGCGATGAGTAAGATGTTGTCCAGGCTGGGGCTGGCTACCCGGGCGGGCAAACTCCTAACCGGGGATGAACTGGTCTTGAAAACGATCCGCTCATCCGAAGCGAAACTGGTGATCGTCGCGGCGGATGCATCCGCCAATACCCGGAAGAAATTCCGCGACAAATGCAGAGCCTACGAAGTCCCCCTGATCATCGGATTTGACCGCGAGCGGCTCGGTTCCAGCGTAGGTAAGCCGGAACGAGTCGTACTCGCGCTGACGGATCAAGGGTTCGCCGATATGATTATCCAAGAAATCGAGAAAACGTCGGAGGTGGAGTATATTGAGTAAACAAGATAACAAAGATAAGCTCAGGGTATACGAGTATGCCAAATCGCTCAATATGAGCAGCAAAGAAATTATTACTATTCTTAAGCGTCTTAATATTCCGGTCAATAACCATATGAGCGTTATGGAAAATGACTCCGTAACCCGTGTGGAACAATTTTTCAAGGATATTAAGAGCAATGCCGCGGCTAAACGGGAACCGGGACGATCCGAAACTCCGGCCAAATCGTCGGCTCCGGCTTCCGCAGGAGGAAGCCAAGCGCCGAATACACCAGCCGGAGAAGGATCCGGCCAGCGCGGGAATCAAGGTCGTAGCGTTCAAGGGAAGCAAGGTCAAAGTAATCCAAAAAATCAACAGGAAAAGCAGGTAAGCATGAATAATAGACAAAATCAAAACTCAACATCTGCCTCAGGCAGTACACAAGCTGTTCAGGAAAGAAGTCAACGTCCATCCGGCAACAACGGCGGGCAATCCGGATCGGGAGCTCCGCAGCACCGGAACCAGCAGCCGAATCGCGGTCAAAGCCAAAACAACGGCGGCGGCCAGCGCAATGACAACGCGGGCAATCGCCCGAATCATTCCGGTAACCGCGGAGGACAGCCTAACCGCGGTCCGGCGCAAAACAACAATAATAACGCCAGCGGCGGCAATCGCGGGCAAGGCGGCCAAAACGGTCAAAACCAAAACAACAACTTCAAAAAAGGAAACAACAACTTCAACAAATCGAATAAAGGCTTCGACGATAACCGTCAGGGCGGCTACAAGAACAATAATCGCGGCGGTAAAGGCGGACGGGGCGGCAGAGGCGGGTATAACCAGCAGCCACCTCGCGAGAAAATCGACAACACGCCTAAGAAAATTATCGTGCGCGGCACGATGACCGTAGGCGAAACGGCGAAGCTGCTCCACAAAGACGCTTCCGAAGTCATCAAGAAGCTGATTTCGCTGGGAGTTATGGCGACGATCAACCAGGAGCTCGATATCGACACGATTCTGTTGCTTGCGGGCGATTTCGGCGTCGAAGTGGAAGTGAAGATTCCGGTTGAGGACGACCGTTTCGAAACGATCGAAGAAGTGGATGATCCGGCGGATCTGATGGAACGCCCACCGGTCGTAACGATCATGGGTCACGTCGACCACGGTAAAACGACGCTCCTTGACGCCATCCGTTCAACGAACGTTACGGGCGGCGAAGCCGGCGGTATCACGCAGCATATCGGGGCATATCAAGTAGAGATCAACTCCAAGAAGATCACGTTCCTGGATACGCCGGGTCACGAAGCTTTTACGGCGATGCGCGCCCGTGGTGCCCAATTGACGGATATTACGATTATCGTGGTGGCTGCCGATGACGGCGTCATGCCGCAAACGGTCGAAGCCGTGAACCATGCGAAAGCGGCGGGCTTGCCGATTATCGTAGCCGTGAACAAAATCGACAAACCGGAAGCAAATCCGGACAGAGTCAAACAGGAACTGACCGAATACGGCCTCGTTCCGGAAGAGTGGGGCGGAGAAACGATTTTCGTCAATGTATCCGCTAAACAAAGAATGGGCTTGGAAGATTTGCTGGAGATGATCTTGCTCGTAGCAGAAGTCAATGAATATAAAGCCAACCCGAACAAACGCGCCCGCGGCGCCGTAATCGAAGCCGAGCTTGATAAAAACCGCGGTCCGGTTGCCCGCATCCTGGTACAGCACGGTACGCTTAAAGTCGGCGACGCTTTTGTCGCAGGCAATTGCTTTGGCCGCGTTCGCGCGATGGTCAACGATAAAGGCCGCCGCTTGAAAGAAGCAGGTCCTTCCACACCGGTGGAAATTACCGGTCTTACGGAAGTACCGCAAGCGGGCGATCCGTTCATGGTGTTCGAGGATGAACGCAAAGCGCGTTCCATCGCCGAAAAACGTGCGATTACGCAGCGTCAATCCGATCTCGGAGCAAATACGCGCGTCACGTTGGATGACTTGTTCCGCCACATTAAAGAGGGCGAAATCAAGGATCTGAACGTCATTATCAAAGCCGACGTCCAAGGTTCCGTCGAAGCTCTTAAAGGCTCGCTCGAAAAAATCGAAGTGGAAGGCGTTCGCGTGAAAATCATTCACAGCGGTGCCGGCGCCATTACGGAATCCGATATCATTTTGGCCGCAGCTTCGAACGCCATCGTAATCGGCTTTAACGTTCGTCCGGATAGCCAAACCAAGGCAACGGCCGATCAGGAAAAAGTAGATATCCGTTTGCACCGCGTCATTTACAACGCGATCGAGGAAATCGAACAGGCCATGAAAGGCATGCTGGATCCGGTGTATAAGGAAGCCGTCATCGGCCATGCCGAAGTGCGTAATACGTTTAAAATCAGCAAAGTGGGAACGATCGCGGGATGTATGGTTACTTCAGGTAAAATTACTCGTGCTGCGGAAGCCCGCTTGATCCGCGACGGTATCGTCGTATATGAAGGTAAAATCGACTCGCTTAAACGGTTTAAGGATGACGCCAAGGAAGTTGCGCAAGGTTATGAATGCGGCATTACCCTTGACAATTACAACGATCTCAAAGAGGGCGACGTAATCGAAGCGTTCATTATGGAAACCGTCCAACCGAAATAAGGTGAGGTGTCACACATGGCCAAAAATCGTACCGGCCGCGTAGGCGAACAGATCAAGAAAGAGCTCAGCGTGTTAATCCAAAACGAGGTCAAAGACCCGCGGATTGGATTCGTAACCGTGACCGGCGTCGATGTGACCAGCGATCTTTCGCAAGCAAAAGTGTATTTGAGCGTATTCGGCGATGAAGAAAGCAAGCAGGCTTCCATAAAGGGTCTTGAAAAAGCCGGCGGCTTTCTTCGAACGGAGCTCGGCAAACGAATCCGTCTGAGACATACGCCTGAATTGATCTTCAAGATCGACGAATCGATTGCCTATGGCAGCCGAATCGAGAAACTCCTTGGAGATATTTCGCACGAACCTGAGAAGGAAAATTAGAAGAAAAAAGGAGACGGCAATGCAGACCAATGAACGGGAGTTCCGGCAAGCGCAGCAGTTTTTGTCGGAGCATGATCACTTTCTCGTAGTGTCTCATGTACAGCCGGACGGAGATGCAGTCAGTTCTACCCTTGCGGTGGGCTGGCTTCTCTCATGTCTGGGTAAAAAATACGTTATGGTCAACGAGGGGCCGATTCCGAAAAGAATGGACTATTTGTGGCATGCCGATCAAATTGTCGATTTGTCCACGACCCCTCTTGCCGAAACGTATTCCACGGTCATTTGCGTGGATTGCGCCGATTTTAAACGGACGGGCAAGACCAGTTCGCTGTTTGCCGCCGATGCGGATATATTGAATATCGACCATCACCCGACGAATGACGGTTACGGAACCGCTAACTTGATCGTTCCCGATGCCGCGGCTACCGTGGAAATTTTGTACGATCTGATCCGGTTTATGGGCATTGAGCTGGATCTGGATTCGGCTACGGCGATCTATACGGGATTGCTGACGGACACCGGGGGCTTCCGGTATTCCAGCACGACTCCAAAAGTGATGGGCATCGCTTCGAATCTCCTTGAATATGGAGTGGACGGACCCGGATTATCCGAACTGCTGTTGGAACAAATGACCCTGCCGCAGCTTCGTCTGTTGACGCGGGCATTGAACGGCCTGAAAATTACCGAGGACGGGAAAATCAGCTGGGTTTCCGTGGCGGATGAAGACTTGGCCGCTACCGGAGCGGTTCACGAGGATATGGAAGGAATCGTGAACTACCCCCGGAATATTCAAGGGGTGGAAGTAGGCCTGTTATTTAAAGTGATTGATGAAAATGCCGTGAAGGTGAGCATGCGCTCGGCCGGTAAAGTCGACGTCGCCAGTGTAGCGCAAAGCTTTGGCGGCGGCGGGCATGTCCGGGCTGCGGGGGCCCGTATCGAAGGGACCTTGGATAGTGTCGTCTCACGGGTGATTGAGCAGGTGAAAGGGCGGTTATGAACTTGTTCGAAGGCGTTCTTCCGATTTTAAAGCCTGCCGGATTCACTTCCCACGATGTGGTGGCAAAATGTCGCGGAATTCTGAAGATGAAACGGATCGGCCATACCGGGACGCTGGACCCTGCCGTAACGGGCGTGCTTCCGTTATGCCTCGGCCGTGCGACCCGGATGGTTGAATATTTGCAGGATTTGCCCAAGGAATACGAAGCGACACTCGTCCTTGGCATGGCTACGGATACCGAAGATCTGTCCGGGACCGTAGTAGAACAGATTGATCAAGTTAACGTTACCGAAGCGGAAGTCCGTAGCGTACTCGAACGCTTTGTCGGAACGATTTCGCAAGTCCCGCCGATGTACTCGGCCTTAAAACAGGACGGAAAACGGTTATACGAGCTGGCTCGCGAAGGTAAAACGGTGGAGCGGAAACCCCGGGAAGTGACGATTCACGAACTGGAATTGCTGGATTTTATCCCTGATCCGGTTCATCCGAAGATCTCCTTCCGAACCTTATGCTCGAAAGGAACCTATATCCGGACGCTTTGCGTGGATATCGGACGGGCTCTGGGCGTACCTGCGGTCATGGCAGAACTGAAGCGCACGATGTCCGCCGGAATCCGGGATTCAGCTTGCATTACGATGGAGGAAGTCGCGGAACGGGTTCTAAACGGGACGTTGCCCTCGGCGCTGATACCTGTCGACGAAGCGGTAAGTCATCTTCCGGTTCATATCGTATCGGAAGAAAAAGTGAAACCCGCGCTGCAGGGCCAGCGTCTATCGCGCAACGTGGTTCAGCCGCCGGCAACACCGGGGGAAACGATCCGGCTGTATAGTCCGGATCATCGGTTTTTGGGCATCTACCGTGCCGAGGAGCCCACAGGGGCGATTGCGCCGGTAAAAGTATTTCCCCCTGAATGAGATATCCGGCAAATCCCAGTGAAATTGCAGGTGAAACGATTTTGGAAACGATACATTTAACATATCCCTTGACGGATGAATTTGTGGCGGACTTCGCAAAACCCCAGGTTCTGGCGATCGGCCAGTTCGACGGACTTCATCTGGGCCACGCCAGCGTCATTGAATCCGCCGTGCGCCTTGCGAATCGCACGGGCCTTCCTTCCGCGGTCATGTCTTTCCATCCGCATCCGAAGGAAGTCATGAAAAAAGGGGATTACGAAGGTTATCTGACTCCGCCGGATGCCAAAGAAGCTATTCTTCGCGGCATGGGGATCGATTTCTTGTATGTCGTACAATTTAATGAAGCTTTTTCCCGGGTCAGCCCGCAAAACTTCGTCGGCTGCATGCTGTTGCCGCTTCAGGTACACACCGCCGTGGTCGGTTTTGATTTTCGCTTCGGTTTCCGGGGTGAAGGACATGCCGCTATCCTTCGCGAGCTAAGTCAAGACGCGATGGAAGTGCATACCGTGCCTCCTTTTTTGCTTGAAGGGGAAAAGGTCAGCAGCTCCGGCATCCGCAAAGCATTGCAGGAAGGAAACATCCGGCTTGCGAACCGGTGGCTGGGACGGGCGTATTCCGTGAAAGGCACCGTAATGCACGGGGAAAAACGGGGGCGGCTGCTTGGTTTTCCAACGGCGAATCTTCAGCCGGATGAGCACTATGTGCTGCCTGCCAAAGGCGTGTATGCGGTAAGAATCAATTACGGCGGATCCATGCTTGGCGGCGTTATGAACCTTGGTGTGAAGCCGACTTTTCATGATCAAGTGATAAGACCTTCGCTAGAGATTCATATCTTTGATTTTGAAGGTAGTTTGTATGGCGAGTCTTTGCAAATTGAAATTATTGATTTTATCCGCGAGGAGCGCAAGTTCAGCGGAATCGAGGAATTGAAGGCGCAGATCGCCAAGGATGCCGAAACCGCCAAACAACTGCTGCAATCGGTCAAATAACCCGCGGCATTTACTTTTTCGGATGATCTATGATATACTAATTTACGTTGTTTATGCGGACATTGCTTCGCATGAACACAATAACCTTGGCTTGGTTGCCGGTCTCACCGTCCGACTACTAGGCTAACGGCGATTATATATAAGGAGGTGAACAGGATGGCATTAACTCAAGAGCGTAAACAACAACTGATTGAAGAGCACAAAACTCATGAATCCGATACAGGATCCCCAGAGGTGCAAATTGCTATCCTTACGGAGAACATCGTCAACTTGACGGATCACTTGCGTACGCATAAGAAGGACCACCATTCGCGTCGCGGTCTTTTGAAGATGGTTGGTCAACGCCGTAAGCTGTTGGCATACCTGAAGAACAAAGACGTCAAACGTTATTCCGCGTTGATCGAGAAGCTCGGATTGCGTCGTTAATTTGCCTTTGTTTAACCGAAGCAGCCTCGTTGCCGCCGCTCCGCCTTACAGTGCGGACGGCGGCCGCCGGGTTGCTTTTTAACAAGCTGGAAATGAATACGTTTTAGACGAATGGCAGGATTTTGCTCCAGTTGTCCCTTATTCAACGTCTACATCGATTTAGCTGGAAAACCTCTTTCTAATTCCACTTTGATCAATAAGATTTCCAATTTAGGGTTGTAATTAGCGGGAGGTTTTCCAGTTAAATGAGGGGAACCGGAGAGCCATGTTCTTTTAAACGGGTGATTTCCAGCGAATGTACCGTCCATGCCGGACGCCGCAACAATCCAGCTCCAAGTGATCTGGCTTCTTTGCAATTTGTAAAATTATGAGATGGACAAGTTGTTGAATCCTGCCCAAGCAGGAAATAATGAGACTTGTACCGAACTGTTAGTTGAGATAAGGAGGGATTTCATGGAAAAACATGTTAAAATGCAGTTGGGAGGAAGACCTCTTACCCTGGAAACCGGACGTTTGGCGAAGCAAGCCAATGCAGCCGTAATGGTAAGGTACGGAGAGACCGCAGTATTGTGTACGGTAACTGCTTCTTCGGAGCCGAAGGATCTTGATTTTTTCCCGTTGACCGTTAACTATGAAGAAAAATTATATGCCGTAGGCAAAATCCCAGGGGGCTTTATCAAAAGGGAAGGACGTCCGAGCGAAAAGGCGATCCTTGCCAGCCGCTTGACGGACCGGCCGATTCGGCCGTTGTTCCCTGAGGGATTCCGCAATGACGTACAGATCGTTAACCTCGTCATGAGCGTAGATCAGGACTGCGAACCGGAAATCGCCGCCATGATCGGTACTTCCGCTGCTCTCAGCATTTCCGATGTTCCTTTTAACGGACCTATCGGAGGGGTGGCGGTTGGCCGTGTCGATGGTCAATTTGTCATTAACCCGGACATCGCACAGCAGGAAGCGAGCGACATTTATGTCGTCGTTGCGGGAACGAAGGACGCCATTATGATGGTGGAGGCGGAAGCTAACGAGGTTCCCGAGGAAGTGATGCTGGAAGCGATTATGTTCGGGCATGAGGAAATCAAAAATATCGTGGCTGTCATCGAAGAGCTTGTGGCGATTGCCGGCAAGGAAAAGATGGAAGTGAAGCTGCATGCGGTAAACGAGGACGTTAACCGCGAGGTTCGCGCCTATGCGGCCGAGCGTCTGGTGGAAGCCGTCAAAATTGCCGAGAAGCATGCCCGCCAGGATGCGATCGATGCGATTAACGACGAGACGGTCGCCCATTTCGAGGAGAAGTACATAGAGTCTCCGGAGCTTTTGGACGATGTCAAAGAAGTGCTGCACGATATCGTCAAGGAAGAAGTGCGCCGCCTGATTACCCATGACAAAGTTCGTCCTGACGGCCGGAAGCTGAACGAAATCCGCCCGATCGAGTGCGATATCAACCTGCTGCCTCGGACGCACGGTTCCGGCTTGTTTACGCGCGGCCAAACGCAAGCGTTGAGCGTATGTACGCTCGGAGCTTTGGGCGATGTGCAAATTTTGGACGGCATCGATCTCGAAGAATCGAAACGTTTTATGCACCATTACAACTTCCCGCCGTTCAGCGTGGGCGAAGCTCGTCCGCTGCGCGCGCCGGGACGCCGCGAAATCGGCCATGGGGCGCTTGGTGAAAGAGCGTTGTCCAAGGTTATTCCGCCGGAATCCGAATTCCCTTACACGATCCGTCTCGTGTCGGAGGTATTGGAATCCAACGGTTCCACCTCTCAAGCGAGCATTTGCGCCAGTACGCTGGCCATGATGGATGCCGGGGTACCGATCAAAGCGCCGGTTGCGGGTGTGGCCATGGGTCTGATCAAGGACAAAGAGCATGTGTCGATCCTTACTGACATCCAAGGTATGGAAGACCATTTGGGCGATATGGACTTTAAAGTTGCCGGAACCGCTGAAGGCGTGACAGCCATTCAGATGGATATCAAAATCGACGGGATCGACCGTCAGATTTTGTCCGATGCGCTAGCCCAAGCAAAAGAAGGCCGGATGCATATCCTGTCCAAGATGCTTGAACGTATACAGAAGCCGAAGGAAGAATTGTCTCCTTACGCGCCTAAGATCATGATCATGAACATCAACCCGGATAAAATCCGTGATGTCATTGGTGCCGGCGGTAAGATCATTAACAAGATCATTGAAGAGACCGGCGTGAAAATCGATATCGAACAGGACGGCCGCGTATTCATCGCTTCGGCAAACGAAGAAATGAACAAAAAGGCGCGTTCGATTATCGAAGGTATCGTGAAGGAAGTGGTCGTCGGCGAAATTTACACGGGTACCGTCAAACGGATCGAGAAATTCGGCGCATTCGTGGAAATTCTGCCGGGTAAAGACGGCCTTGTCCATATTTCCCAACTGTCGACGGAACGCGTTGGCAAAGTGGAAGATGTGGTTGCGATCGGCGATGTGATCACGGTGAAAGTAACCGAGATCGATCAGCAGGGCCGGGTCAACCTTTCCCGTAAAGCGGTGTTGACCGCGGAAACGGAAAAAACATCCTCCTAAGTTCAATTTAATAGATCTCAAACTTATAAAGAGGCAGAATGAATCCATTCTGCCTCTTTTTTAAATTTCGGAAGGGTGGAGATACGATGAAACGTATTCGTAGTCTCGCTATTGGGTTAGGAATGGCCGGCGTCTTGGTGGCTGGCGCGATGGCCTTGAACTTTTATGGCCCATTTAACCTGATACATGCCGTCACGGCAAAACAACTTGCCGGAAATGCTGAAATCGGGCAGCATTTGGATGGAGACATCGTGAGCGTCAATTACATCGGAAAATACACCTATCGAATCCATACCGATCATAAAGAGTATATCCTTATCGATGCAGGAGACTACAATTTCGCAAGGTATCGAATATTCGAATATACGGATGAATTCGAATATTTTAAAAATCCAATGTAATTCTGTATCCGCCTGTCCGAATAATTTTCGAGCGGCTTTCATATGATGAGGACAAAACCCCCTGAAGGGATGAGTCTGTCATGGAACGGAAAAAGTTCGCGATTATGCTTTCCTGTTTGCTTCTGGTGATGGCGCTGGGGCAGTTTGCCGGTATCCGGGAATTCGTATCGGGAGGCGGCAGGGACAGCGAGCAGGACGCGTTCGGGCGCTTTGCGGATAGCAAAGGGGAAGAGGAGCTTCTTAGGAAAATTACGGAGGAGGCGGCCAAACGGCGGATTGAGCCGGTGGACGCCGTCGTCGATCGCGTATGGAAGGCGATTCCCGGATACAACGGGCTTGAAGTGGATATTCAAAGTACATATCAGAAAGCCAGGCTGAAACCGGAAGGATCGGAAATTGAATATGTATATAAACAAATCCCGCCAAAAGTAAGTCTCGCCGATTTGGGTGCGCAGCCGATTTACCGGGGAAATCCGAACAAGCCGATGGCCGCCTTGATGATCAATGTCGCCTGGGGAGATGAGTTTATTACTCCGATGCTCGATACACTGGATAAGGAAAAGGTGAAGGCGACGTTCTTTTTTGACGGGAGCTGGTTAAAGAAAAATCCGGAGTTGGCGAAAGAAATTCAAAACCGGGGACACCAATTGGAGAATCACGCGTATTCTCACCCGAATATGAGCCAACTGGCCGATGCACGGGCAAGATTGGAGATTTCCAAAACAAAAGCTCTCCTCAAAGAAACACTCGGCGTCGACAATCGCTGGTTTGCCCCTCCATCCGGCGATTTTAATGACAGGACGGTCCGATTGGCCGCCGAGTACGGATTAAAAACCGTATTGTGGACGGTGGATACGGTCGACTGGAGGAAGCCTCCGGCGGATACCATTATTGACCGAGTATCGAGCAAGGTTGGCCCCGGATCGCTTATTCTGATGCATCCTACGGCGTCTACGCGGGATGCTTTGAAGGGGATGATCTCCGTCATCCGCAGCAAAGGGCTGCAACTGGGAACGGTTGAGGAGACGTTATCGCCGGATCGCGTAGAGACGGGCGGAGTTGAGTAAAATTTGGATTTTTGATAGGATAATGATGCATTTGTTTACTCTCGGAGCAGGATTTCTGCGGTGTGTTACACTGCAATCCATGCTTCGTAAAACTTTTAGGAGGGCCAGTCGTGAACAAAACGCAGTTAAAAAACGGCCTCCGGGTGGTCATGGAGAAAATACCGACCTGCCGCTCGGTGTCGTTCGGCATATGGGTTAAGACCGGATCCCGAAATGAAACCGCTGAACAGGGCGGTATTTCGCATTTTATCGAGCACATGCTGTTCAAGGGAACAGAGCGCTTCAGCGCCAAGGATATCGCGGAGCAGTTCGATGCGATCGGGGGCAACGTGAACGCCTTCACGTCCAAAGAATACACCTGTTATTATGCGAAGGTACTGGATGAGCATCTTCCGATTGCGATGGATGTGTTGTCGGAGATGTTTTTCCGGTCCATGTTCGATGAGGAAGAGTTGCGCAAAGAGAAGAATGTGATCGTGGAAGAAATTTCGATGTATGAAGATACTCCGGATGACATGGTTCATGATCTCATTGCGGAAGCGGCTTACGGCCACCATCCACTAGCATTGCCGATTCTAGGCACGGAGGAAAAGCTACGGACGATGGGACCGTCCGATCTCCGGGCTTACATGAAGGACAAATACACGATTGAAAACACGGTCATCGCGGTTGCGGGAAATATCGACGATTCGATTATGGAACTGCTTGAACGGTATTTTGGGGACTTTGGCAACAGGGGTACGTCTTCCTCGATATCCGCTCCCGATTTTCTCGGTGAACTTAAATTTCACCGCAAAAAAACCGAGCAAAACCATATTTGTCTTTCCTTTCCTGGACTTCCGATCGGAGATCGCAACCAATATGCGATGGTGCTGCTCAACAATGCGCTGGGCGGCGGGATGAGCTCAAGGCTGTTCCAGGAAATCCGGGAAAAGAGAGGCTTGGCATATTCCGTTTATTCTTACCACAGCTCCCATGCGGACAGCGGTTTGTTTACGGTGTACGCCGGTACGGCGCCGAAACAGACCAAGGAAGTGCTGGACCTTACGAAAGAAATTTTGCATGAAGTATCCCAAAAAGGGATCTCCGAGAACGAGCTTCGCAAAGGGAAGGAACAGCTTAAGGGGAGTCTCATCCTCAGCCTGGAAAGCACGGGAAGCCGGATGAACCGGCTCGGTAAAAACGAGTTGATGACCGGAAGGCATTATACGTTGGACGAAATGATCGGCATGATCGAAGCCGTTACTATGGACGACGTGAACGAAGTTTTGAAAGGGATGTTTAAGCATCCGTATGCTCTCGCCATGGTCGGCGCATCGGATAAGGTAATCACGGGAGTAAGGAGAGATGAACTTGTCATTTGAAGTCCAAATCAAAAGAATGCCGGGAAATGAAGATATCGAGCTTCCCCGCAAAATGTCGGAGCTCGCTTCCGGTTTTGATTTATATGCCGCTGTAACGGAAGAATTGGTCCTGCGGCCAGGGGAACGCGCATTGGTGCCTACAGGGATGGCGATCGCCATGCCAGGCGGCCTGGAGGCGCAAATCCGCCCGCGCAGCGGCCTTGCGTTCAAACACGGGGTCACGTGCTTGAACACGCCCGGCACGATCGATGCGGATTATCGCGGAGAGGTTAAGGTACTTTTGATCAACTTGGGACAGGAGCCTTTTACGATCACGCGGAATGAACGGATCGCCCAAATGGTATTCCAAATCGTGCCCGAAGTGAATCTGCTGCAAGTGGACGAACTGTCCGAAACGGTGCGGGGAGCCGGCGGTTTCGGGCATACAGGCACGAAGTAAAGGGATAGCAAAGTTAGATTCTAAGGAAACTCAGCTCCGTATTTTCTTTAAATTCATTGGTTACCCGGTTACAATTGAATCATTATTTTAGAAAAGGATGGCGATTGCCATCCTTTTTCATTTTCAAAGCCCCAAAAATAAAGATCATGTTTTCACCACATCTCATGCCCCCGCATACTATGCTTTATACTGTATTGCCTGGAAGGGGTGCCAATCTTGATGCTTACAGGTCTAACCATAGTCTTTCTGGGGGGAGACGCCCGTCAGGTTGAAGTTATCCATAAATGCTTGGAACTGGATGCGACGGTCCGGACGGTCGGATTCGAGCAAGCCCATTTCCCGTTAAGCGGCATTACGCATGAGTCTTTGACGGAGGAGTTGCTTCAAGCAGCGGATGTCGTGGTTCTTCCGGTGGTTGGCTGCAATGATCAAGGAGAGATTGCCGCACCGTTTTCGCTTTCTCCGATCGTGATGAATAATGAACTGTTTGCCTCGCTTCGGAAAGGCACTCTGGTTTATACAGGCATGGCAAAAAAATTGTTGAAACGGATGGCGGAGGAACACGGGCTGCGTCTCATCGAGTTGCTGGAGAGGGACGATGTGGCTATTTTCAATTCCATTCCGACCGCCGAAGGCGCAGTCATGATGGCGATACAAAATACCGAAATTACGATTCATGGTTCAACATGTATCGTGCTTGGCATCGGGCGGACGGGTTTTACTTTGGCAAAAACATTGCAAGGTTTGGGAGCGAACATTCGGGTGGGGGTCCGGAAGGAATCGGACGTCGCCAGAGCAGTGCAAATGGGCTGGAAGCCTTTTATGACAAAGGATTTGAACGCTTTCACGGACGGAGTCGACTTGATTTTTAATACGATTCCGACTATGATAATCACAGCACAAATCATCTCTAAACTGCCCCGTCAGGCAGTAATTATCGACCTTGCTTCGGCTCCCGGCGGTACGGATTTCCGTTATGCCGAGAAGCGCGGAATCAAGGCCCTTCTGGCCCCCGGACTACCCGGAATCGTTGCTCCCAAAACGGCTGGTATCATCATGGCGAATACATTGAGTCAGTCGATCTTGGAAGAGTTTCAATTACGGGGGGATGAAAAGTGAACTGGCAGGGGAAAACAGTAGGTTACGCTGTGACGGGATCGCATTGCACACTCGCAGAGGTGATGCCTCAGATCCAACGGTTTGTGGATGACGGAGCCAACGTGGTACCGATTATATCGCAGTCCGTGCTGAGCACGGATACTCGTTTCGGCAAAGCGGAAAATTGGCAAAAACAGTTGAAAGATATAACGGGGAATGATATCATTTCTTCAATTGTCGATGCGGAACCGCTCGGCCCTTCCAAATTGCTTGACGTGCTGGCGATCGCCCCTTGTACGGGAACCACGACAAGCAAATTGGCCAATGCCGTTACGGACAGCCCCGTTCTTATGGCTGCCAAGGCTACGCTCCGTAACGGACGACCGATCGTACTGGCAGTGTCGACGAATGACGGGCTTGGTTTTAATATGGCGAATATCGCCAAGTTGATCGTCGCCAAAAATATTTATTTCGTTCCATTCGGCCAAGACAATCCGGACAACAAACCGAACTCCCTGGTGGCACGCATGGAACTTGTACCGGAAACCTGCTATGCGGCGATTCAAGGGAAACAGCTCCAGCCGGTGATCATCGAGCGTTTCCGGGATTGACTTAAGTTTTTTTACATCATAAGACTACGGAATGAAGTTATTCTTTACTCCGCTCATTAATTGGAGGAATACCATGCGCATCTTGGTGCAGAAGTTCGGTGGCACATCTCTTTCGACACAGGAAGCGAGGGAGAAAGTCATCTCACATATCCGCCGGGAACTGGATAACGGTTACCGGCTTGTCGTTGTGGTTTCAGCTATGGGGCGAAAGGGCGATCCTTACGCTACGGACACGCTTTTGGATTTGATCTCATCAGGCGGAGGGGCGCTGCAGCAACGCGAGCAGGATTTATTGCTTTGCTGCGGTGAAATTATTTCTGCGGCTATGCTTTCTAGCTTGCTTCAGAAGGAATCGATCAGCTCCGTTGTACTTACGGGAGCCCAAGCCGGGTTTCGAACGGACAGCCAGTTTGGGAACGCCCGAATTCTTGACATCGTACCGACCCGGGTTCTTGAGGAACTCGAACTGAGCGATGTCGTGATCGTGACTGGGTTTCAAGGGCAAAATCAAAACGGTGATTTTACGACACTGGGCCGTGGTGGAAGCGACACATCCGCGACGGCGCTGGGTGCGGCGCTGCATGCGGAGATGGTGGACATTTACACCGATGTCGACGGCATTCTCACGGCAGATCCGAGAATTGTCGAGGATGCCAAGCCCCTCGAATACGTCAGCTATACGGAAATATGCAACATGGCCCATCAAGGAGCCAAAGTGATTCATCCTCGCGCCGTGGAAATCGCCATGCAATCCGGTATTCCGGTACGGGTAAGATCGACTTTCTCGCAAAGCGAAGGGACGCTCGTAGCCAATCCGGAAGGATTCAAGGATGTCCAACTCGGCATTGTCGACCGCTATGTAACCGGGATCGCTTATGTGGCTAACGTGACCCAAATCAAGGTTGAAGCGGATAACTCAGGTGCCGATCGATTGCAGTTGCAGGTGTTCAAAGCTATGGCGGAGAACGCAATCAGCGTCGATTTTATTAATGTAACCCCGTCAGGGGTTGTTTATACCGTTTTCGACAATGATGCGCAAAAAGCGCGCAAAGTACTTGAGGGACTGGGGTTAAAGCCTCAAATCTTGAGCGGATGCGCGAAAGTATCGGTCATCGGCGGAGGAATCAACGGAGTGCCGGGAATTATGGCGAGAATTGTCGAAGCATTGACCGAAAACGACATTCAAATCTTGCAATCGGCGGATTCCAACACGACCATTTGGGTTCTCGTGAATAAAGAGGATATGGTTCAAGCATTGCGTGCGCTGCATGCCAAGTTCGAGCTTGGCAAATAAAATGCATGAAATATGTTTTATGAGTAGATAAACTCCGAAGGAGGAGACCTCGTGGATTTCGGTAGATTGATAACAGCGATGGTAACACCATTTGACAGCCAGGACAGAATCGATTGGGCACAGACAGGAAGGCTGATCGACTATTTGATCGAAGAACAGAAATCGGACAGCATTGTCGTTTGCGGAACGACCGGGGAGTCCCCCACG
Source organism: Paenibacillus salivarius (assembly GCF_051307165.1). Lineage (NCBI taxonomy): Bacteria > Bacillati > Bacillota > Bacilli > Caryophanales > Paenibacillaceae > Paenibacillus > Paenibacillus salivarius. The sequence goes on along the minus strand of NZ_CP195592.1, from coordinate 3,352,716 downwards.
CTTTCCGATGAAGAAAAATTGGAACTCTTCGCCTTTGCCGTAAAACATGCCGCCGGAAGATGTAAAATCATTGCAGGAACCGGCAGCAACAACACCGCTCATTCCATTCATTTGTCGAAAGAAGCTGAAGCTCTCGGGGTGGATGCGCTGTTATTGGTGGCGCCATACTATAACCGGCCGAGCCAGGAGGGGCTATTCCGTCACTTCGAAGCAATAGCGTTGTCGACGAAGCTGCCGGTGATGCTTTACAACGTACCGAGCCGGACCGCGGTCAGTCTCAGCAAAGAAACAACGCTTCGCCTGGCGCAAATTCCGAACGTCGTGGCGACGAAGGAATGCGCTCCGCTGGATCAGGTTGCCGGAATTGCAGCCGGCGCGCCTGAAGGTTTTAAGGTTTACTCCGGCGACGATTCTTCGGCATTGCCTGCAATGTCGGTAGGAGCTCACGGTATCGTCAGTGTGGCCAGCCATCTTGTCGGCTCTCGGATGAAAGACATGATCGGAGCGTTCACAAGCGGGAATGTGGGAGAAGCCGCCAAATTACATCAAAGCTTGTTGCCTGTGTTTAAGGGCCTGTTTGAATATCCTAGCCCGGCTCCTTTGAAATTCGCCCTGAATGAACGCGGCATTTCCGTCGGCTCCGTCCGTCTCCCGTTAGTTCCATTGAATGAGGAAGAAGGAGCGCGGATTCGCGAGTTTCTTAAGTAAAAAACCAATAACTTGATTCCCTTCCATAAACCGATGCCTGCTGGTCAGGCATCGGTTTTTTTGCTGTGGAGCATCGTAACGATATAGAGGCGGCAGGAGGCTGACTTGTTTTTAATTAAAATAATCATGTATAATGGTTTCAAGTGACTGGGTGCGGTGAATTTTATTAAGAAATTTAATATATGAAAAGCACTGATCGGGTGCATTTCCAATTAATTCAAAAAATGACGTCCAAAACAATTAGGAGGGTTAGATTCACTTGTCCAAAAAAATGAATAGCGAGAATAAACTGATGATCTTTGCCCTGGGCGGCGTCGCTGAGATCGGGAAGAACATGTATGTGGTCCAGTATGCAAACGACATCGTGGTTATCGATGCCGGTTTGAAATTTCCGGAAGAGGACATGCTGGGTATCGATATCGTCATTCCCGATATTACCTATCTGACGGAGAACCGTGACAAGGTAAGAGGGATCGTGTTGACGCACGGCCACGAGGATCATATCGGCGGCTTGCCATACGTACTCAAAAATTTGAACGTTCCTGTTTACGGAACCAAATTGACGCTAGGCCTGGTTGAGAACAAACTGAAGGAAGCCGGATTGCTCGGCGAAACAAAACGCGTCCTCATTCACGCGGATTCGGAGATTCAGCTCGGCCAAACCTTGAAGGCCACTTTTTTTAGAACGAATCACAGCATTCCCGATTCGGTCGGAGTCTGCATCGAAACGCCGGAAGGCAATGTCGTGCATACCGGAGACTTTAAATTTGATCATACACCAGTCAATGATCAATTCGCGGACCTGCACCGCATGGGAGAAATCGGCAAAAAAGGCGTGTTAGCGCTTTTATCGGATAGTACCAATGCGGAGAAACCGGGCTTTACGCCATCGGAGAAAAACGTCGGAATCGTGCTTGACGACATTTTCCGCAAAGCGGAGCAACGCGTCGTAGTAGCGACATTCGCATCAAACGTACACCGGATCCAACAGGTCATTGACGCGGCATATTCCACAGGCCGCAAAGTGACGATCATTGGACGGAGCATGGTCAATGTCGTTACGATCGCTTCGGAACTCGGTTACTTGAACGTACCGGACGGTATTATTATCGAGCCGGAAGAAGTGAATAAAATGGCAGCGGATCGTGTCGTTATTTTGTGCACGGGCAGTCAGGGCGAGCCGATGTCGGCGCTGACCCGCATGGCTCGTTCGACACACCGCAAAGTTGATATTTTGCCGGGAGATACGGTGATTATCGCCGCAACGCCGGTGCCTGGCAATGAAAAATACGTTGGCCGTACGATCGATGAGCTGTTCCGCCTCGGCGCGGAAGTCATCTATAGCGGTTCCAACTCCGGAGTGCACGTATCCGGGCACGGCAGCCAGGAGGAGCTGAAGCTGATGCTGAATTTGATGCGTCCGAAATATTTTATCCCGATTCACGGGGAATACCGGATGCTTCGCAAGCATGCTTTGCTCGGGGAATCCGTAGGCGTCGACCCTGACAATATATTCCTGGTCGATATCGGAGACATTGTGGAAATTCAGAACGGTACTGCCCGTAAAGCCGGTAAAGTACCGGCAGGCAATGTGTTGATCGACGGGCTTGGCGTGGGGGACGTAGGCAATATTGTGCTGCGTGACCGCAAGCTGTTGTCCCAAGACGGCATCCTGGTCGTAGTGGTGACATTGAGCAAGCAGGACGGAAGCATCGTTTCAGGTCCGGATATCATTTCAAGAGGTTTCGTTTATGTGAGGGAGTCGGAAGGGCTTCTTGACGAAGCGAACCGGATCGTTTCCAGCACCCTGGAAAAACTCATGAGCGAGAACGTTAATGAGTGGGCGTCGCTCAAAACGAGCGTCAAGGACGCGCTTGGACGATTCTTGTATGAGCAAACCCGTCGCAGACCGATGATTCTGCCAATTATTATGGAAGTATAAGATAGAGTAATTAAATAAGGGCACACAGTCGCCTCTTTTTCCGCTGGTATATTGGACGGTTCCTTGCGGGAGAAGGGGCTTTTTTGCGTATAAAGGGCTGACCTTAATTCGGGAAGAATAGCGGGACGGGGAAGGTCGGATACTAATCCGTGTAGGATGCGGAAGTGACGACAATAAGGGCGTTTGCCCGAAAGGAAGCGTGACGATATGGACATGGAAACCCGGAATGCCGCATTGAACGAGGAGACCGAAACTCCGCCGATGCAGCCTGATGCGGATAAAAAGTCACCTGCGGTAAGCGACGCCATTCAGCAATTTGGACAAACGGCGATTCCGACCCAAGGGGAATCGAATGTATACTGTTTGACGATCATCGGCCAGATTGAAGGTCATTTGGTGCTCCCGCCGCAAAACAAAACGACAAAGTATGAGCATCTGATTCCTCAACTGGTGGCCGCTGAGCAAAACCCCCGTATCGAGGGCCTACTCATCATTCTTAATACGGTCGGGGGCGATGTGGAGGCCGGCCTTGCGATCGCGGAAATGATCGCCTCGCTGTCCAAACCGACCGTTACCGTGGTCATCGGTGGGGGACATAGCATCGGCGTGCCGATCGCGGTTGCTTCGAATTATTCATTTATTGCGGAAAGCGCGACCATGACCATCCATCCGATCCGGATGACCGGACTGGTCATCGGCGTACCGCAGACGTTCGAGTATATCGAGAAAATGCAGGAGCGGGTTGTCCGGTTTGTGACCGCGCATTCCCGGATTCCGGACGGCACGTTTAAAGAGCTTATGTTCAAAACCGGGGAACTGAACCGGGATATCGGAACCGCGGTGGGCGGTACGGACGCAGTCAAGTATGGGCTGATTGACGCCATTGGAGGAATCGGGGAAGCGCTAGGGAAATTGAACTCATTGATCGAGGAGCGACGCAGCTCCAAGCCGGCAGGAGGGATTACGCAGTGACCCATTATACCATTTTGCCGCAGGAGGCCTACTGGGAACAGGCGGAAGTAACGGAAAACTATACGGAGCTTGAAATCGGCGGGATTTTGATGCAGGTAAGGATGGAAGCCGGGAACAAAGCGACGATCATCCGGCTTTTGCGCTGCGGACTGGATGATTATCTAAACCCTGCTTACGCTCCCGGGAAACAAATTGTATTTATGCCGGTGCTGATTCAGTAGCTACACTTGTGTACTTGCTCCACATCCGTTTGATTTTGTTCATCATATAAAGTAGAACATATGTATGGTTCCCCCCGGCGAATATGGTATAATATTCATCTGGGGGGTGTTCCTGTTTGGCACGCAAACGGAAGAAATCGAAGGCAGCTTTAGGCAGTATGCTCAAATATGAAATTTATGGGATCATCCTGATCACACTATCCATTATCGCCTTGTCCGGAGAGGCGGCGGTCGGCAGAACCTTGTCCAAAATGTCGGCGCTTCTCCTCGGCAAGTTTTATTTTGTCATACCCTTAATCGGTATTTATGTCGGACTGGCCGTCATGATCGGGCGAAAATGGCCGTCAAAATGGTCAACGCGCAAAAGCGGCATATTGCTCACCGTACTGGCGTTTGTACTGATGAGCACGATTTCCGCGATGGGTCAAAAGCTGGCTCCGGTCGTTCCTTTGTCGTTCGGAAACATTATGAGCCAGATCAACCGGGATCTACAAGGAGCGCTGTTTCATCCCGCTTCGGGCGACGCCGGATTCAGCCTGCTAAACCTGAACATCAGCGGGGGATACATAGGCGGCCTGGAATTTGCCCTGCTTTATTCCTTATTCGGGATGGCGGGCGCCAAATTGATCATGGTCGTCATGCTGGCGATCAGCTTTATGCTGATCACCGGGTTGTCTTATGTGGAACTGATGAGAATGCTCCGCAAACGGATGGGAGGATTCGGCGAGTTGCTTGGCAAAAAAATCCGCCTGCTTCGCCCCGTTCCGGTTACAAAAAAGACGGTGCACTCCGTTAAGCCCGCCGCTTACGAACCTGAAGAAGATGAGGAAGACGAGTACGACGTTCCGGTAAAACCGCGAAAACAAAAGCCGGTATTTTTCCAGCTTTTCGGCTACAAGGGTGAGCGGGAGCCTCGTGCGGAAGTAGCAACGGAAGCGGAAACCGACGCTGAAACGGTTGTGGAAGCTGACCTTCCGGGCCTGCAAAGCATTAATTGGAATGAAGTGGAGTATCACGGATACGGAGAAGATGACGCCGGTTCAATATATACGCCAGATAAAGCCGCACGCCCGATTGAACAGCGTGAGGAAGATACCGGACCGATCATCCGTGATTTCTTTGACCATATACAGCGTGAAGGCGGAACCGGAAACGATGGCCTTGAACCGGATGAGGCCGAAGATACGTCAACTGTACTGAATGAACAGGATTTGGTCGGCTCGGAAAATGTCTCCCTGCCGGACGAAGAATCCGGCTTGGCAGAAGAAGACGTCATTCCCGCCACGGGAGAGATGGAAAGTGCGGAGTTGGACGAGCATGTACCGGCACCGCCGCCCAAACCGGCGCCAAAGCCATACAAGCTTCCTTCATTCCGGTTGTTGTCCAAGCCTGCCGGTACCGGCAAATCCGGAGACCAGGCCGATTATATGCAGACCGCCCGCAAGCTTGAAGCAACGCTGGAAAGCTTCGGCGTCCGTGCACGAGTACTTGAGGTCGTTCGGGGGCCGGCGGTCACCCGGTATGAAATACAGCCGGATATCGGGGTGAAGGTAAGCCGGATCGTGAACCTTACCGATGATATTGCCCTTGCGCTTGCCGCCAAGGATATCCGGATGGAGGCGCCGATTCCGGGAAAATCGGCGATCGGAATCGAAGTACCGAATAACGAAGTATCGGTCGTCACGATGCGGGAGGTCATGGAAACTCCGACTTTCATGGATGCGGAGTCCAAGCTTTCCATCGCGTTTGGCCGGGACATCTCGGGTCAAACGATCGTCGGCAATCTCGCGAAAATGCCCCATCTGCTTGTCGCCGGGGCAACCGGATCGGGTAAATCGGTATGTATCAACGGCATTATTACGAGCATTTTGTATAAAGCGAAGCCGGATGAGGTCAAGTTCATGATGGTCGATCCGAAAATGGTCGAACTGAATGTTTATAACGGCATCCCTCATCTGCTCACTCCGGTCGTCACGGATCCGAGACGCGCTTCGCTGGCATTAAAGAAAATCGTGGTTGAAATGGAAAAACGCTATGAGTTGTTCTCCAAATCGGGGACCCGGAACATCGAGGGCTACAACCTCATGATGAAAGAAAATCCCGACGCGGTTCTGCCGTATATCGTCGTCATCGTGGACGAGCTGGCCGACTTGATGATGGTCGCAGCTAGCGACGTGGAGGATGCGATCGCACGGTTGGCACAGATGGCGCGCGCAGCGGGAATCCATTTGATTATCGCGACACAGCGGCCTTCGGTCGACGTTATCACGGGTGTCATTAAGGCGAATATTCCTTCGCGGATCGCTTTCGGGGTATCTTCACAAGTCGATTCGCGTACGATTCTGGACATGGCCGGTGCCGAAAAATTGCTGGGCCGGGGCGATATGCTCTTTATGCCGATGGGCGCTTCCAAACCGGTTCGCGTTCAAGGCGCATTTATGAGCGATCAGGAAGTGGAAACGATCGTAAACTATGTCCGGGGTCAGGGGCAAGCCGAATATGACGAAAGTCTCGTTCCGGAAATTACGGAAGAGTCCGCAGACCAGGAAGAAGTCATGGACGAATTGTATGATCAAGCCGTTCAAATCGTTCTGGAAGCCAAACAAGCGTCCGTCTCGCTTTTGCAGCGCAGAATGCGGGTCGGATATACACGTGCCGCACGCCTGATCGATTCGATGGAAGCCCGGGGCATCGTAGGCCCTTATGAGGGCAGCAAGCCGAGGGAAGTGCTGATGACCATCGACCAATATAAATTGAATAAGGTTTCATCCTGAGCACTCAAGGCTTTGATCTTCCGAACCCCGCCGTTTATACGGCGGGGTTCTTTTTTTAAGCTTTTGGGTGCATAGGAAGGATGGGTGCTTGTCATAATAAGGTCAACCGACCATGCAAATTCACAAGGAAAGGTAGAGCCGAACGATATGAAAAACATGAAAATATGGTTTGCCGCCGGTGCAGTGCTGTTGTTAATCGGTATCGTTTATGGATTCAGCCAAATTCGGCAGACAAGCAACGTGGAAATGAGAAAGGAGACGCCGAAGCACGCAACCCCGGTGTTCAGCGAGCAGGTCATCGATTATGGAGCTTTCGGTAAAGACGTATATGAACTGCAAGGGCGTCTGGGTTTTCTCGGATTTTATCACGGAAAGCTGGACAGCTATTTCGGACCGAAAACGAGAGAGTCCTTGAAATGGTTTCAATCGGAATTCGGGATGAAAGTGGATGGTCTGGCGGGTCCCAAAACGAAGCTGAAGCTCTATAATGCTACGAAGGATTGGAAGCCCGGGATGGAGTATGCGAATCAAGGGAATGAGGGCAAAGCCGAAACCGGAGCCGAAAACAAAACAGGAACCGAAAACAAAACTGCTGCGGAATCCAAAAATAATCAACCAAAAACGGAATCCGCAAACCTGTCCGCCTCCAACGGAATGGGCCTTTCGGAAAATGATCTGAAAATAATGGCGAATGCCGTTTACGGCGAATCGCGGGGCGAGCCGTTCGAAGGTCAGGTCGCCGTTGCGGCGGTCATTTTAAACAGAGTCAAATCGCCAAGCTTTCCGAACACGGTATCCGGCGTTATTTTTCAGCCCGGCGCGTTTACCGCGGTAGCGGACGGACAAATTTGGCTTGAGCCGAACGAAAACGCCCGCAAGGCTGTTCAGCAAGCACTGAACGGTTGGGATCCTACCGGCGGCTGCCTGTATTACTTTAACCCGGAGACGGCGACTTCCGCCTGGATCTGGACCCGTCCGCAAGTCAAAACGATCGGCAAACATATTTTTTGCATGTAACACATGAAAGGACTATAGAAGCAGCCGTTTGTTCTCCCAGGTTGCTTCTTTCCTTTGAATTGGTATAGAATGGAACTGGATTTTTGATTTTGCGTATATTATCAGTCTCTCGTAAAGGAGTTTTGGTCTTGAACAAAACGATTTTCGAACGCGGCAGCGCCGGCAATATCCGGATTCACGTTCTGCCAACGACCCGATTCAAGACGTTTGCCGTATCGCTGTATGCGGGAATTCCCTTGGACAGCAAGACGGTAACAACAACGGCACTAACCCCTTTTGTATTGAGAAGAGGCACGGCTTCCTACCCGGAGACGATTCAATTCCGGGAGCAGCTTGAGCGCTTATACGGCGCCGGCTTCGGCTTTGATGTCTATAAACGGGGAAATTATCAAATCGTGCAATTCCGAATGGATACAATTAACGATTCGTTTGTTCAGAGCGATGAATCACTGCTTGCCCAGACCTTTGCTTTTTTGGGCGAAGCCGTCACCAAACCTGCTCTGGAGGAAGGAGCTTTCCGGGCGTCTTATGTCGCTTCCGAACGCGAAAATGTGCGCCAAAAACTGGAGAGCATCATTAACGATAAAATCCGCTACGCTGCCGAAAGATGCCTCGAGGAAATGTTCAAAGACGACCCTTACCGCCTTCACCCGCTCGGCCAACGCAGCGATCTGGACGGCATTGAGCCCGAATCATTGTATAAAGCGTACCAAAACTGGCTCTCCGAGGCGAGACTTGACCTTTACGTTGTAGGGGACACATCGCTCTCCGAAGTTCAGGAGCTCGTTGAGCGTTTCTTTGCCTTAAACCGTTCCTCTTCACCGGAATACAAGCCGGAAAACAGTTCGGTTAACGTTAAAGAGGTGCGTACGGTTACCGAAGCTCTTGACGTCAATCAAGGCAAACTCAATCTTGGGCTCCGTACACCGATTACCTATGGTGACGACCGCTATGCTTCCGCGCTGTTATATAGCGGAATTCTCGGCAGCTACCCGCATTCCAAGCTGTTTATAAACGTCCGCGAAAAGGAAAGCCTCGCTTATTATGCGGCATCGCGTTATGACGGACATAAAGGGATGCTGGGAATCCAATCCGGCATCGAAATTGCCAACTACGATAAAGCGCTGAACATTATCAAAGCCCAGCTTGATAGCATGCGCGCAGGCGACATCAGCGAACTGGAGATGAGCCAGACCAAGGCGATGCTCCGGAACAGTCTTCTTGAAATGCAGGACTCCGCATTTGAAATGATCGCTTATGACTTCAACCGCGTTCTTTCCGGCAAAGACCGCTCCGCGGAGCAATTGCTGAGCCAGATCGAGCAAGTGACGACGAAGGATGTCGTGGCTGCGGCCGAAACGGTTGAATTGGATACGATTTATTTTTTGACAGGACAAAAGGAGGGATAGCCGGTGGAAGCTGTCACTTATGATCGCTTACAGGAGACGTTATATCGGGAAACGATGGATAACGGGCTGCAGGTGTATGTACTGCCCAAGCCGGGATTCCAGAAAATATATGCCACTTTTTCCACGAAATATGGATCGATCGACAACCATTTTCGGGTAGAAGGGCAAGAAGAAGTCAAGGTACCGGACGGAATCGCGCATTTCTTGGAGCATAAAATGTTTGAGGAACCCCAGGGGGACATATTTGCAACTTTTGCGTCCCAGGGGGCTTCTGCCAACGCGTTCACGAGCTTCGATCAAACCGTGTACTTGTTTTCGGCTACGGAAAAGATCAAAGAAAATTTGGAAACGCTGATCAATTTCGTTCAGCACCCTTATTTCACGGACCAAAATGTGGAAAAGGAAAAAGGGATTATCGGCCAGGAAATCGGCATGTATCGCGACAATCCGGATTGGCGGGTGTATTTCGGGCTGATCGAAGCGATGTACCGCACTCATCCCGTCCACATCGATATCGCCGGGACGGTGGAGTCGATCGGAACGATTACCAAAGAAACGCTTTATACGTGCTACAACGCTTTTTATCATCCGAGCAACATGCTGCTGTTCATTGTCGGGGGCGTGGATCCGGAAGAAGTGTTCAAGCTCGTTCGCGATAACCAGGCCGGAAAAGACTATAAACCGCAAGGGTCGATTGACCGCTTGTTCGACAAGGAGCAGCTGGACGTAAACGAGAAACGCCGCGAAACGAAGCTGCCGGTGTCGATTCCGAAATGTCTGTTCGGTTTTAAGGAGACAAAGCTCGGTTTCAGCGGAAAAGAGCTCATTCGCAGGGACTTGACCACGAAGCTGGCTTTGGACCTGCTGCTGGGCAGCAGCACGCGGCTTTATCAGAAGCTTTATGATATGGATCTGATCTCGGACAGTTTTTCCCACGAGTACAATAGCAGCAACGGCTATGCGTTCTCCGCGATCGGCGGGGATACGAAGGATCCGGAGCGCCTGCTTGAAGTAATAACCGAAGAAATTAAGCAGGTGACCGCTGCGGGATTCCGGGAGGAAGATTTTGAACGGGCCCGGAAGAAAAAAATCGGCGGATATTTGAGAATGCTCAATTCCCCGGAAAATATCGCCCACGAGTTTACGCGCTACCGATTCCGCGGAGGAGACTTGTTCGAAGTGCTGCCGATCTACGAATCGTTGACGCTTGAAGAAGTGAACGCCCGGCTGCGCGAGCATATTGACTGGAATCAGATGGCCGTTTCGCTGGTGGTGAGCCCGTAAATATGAGTTTAAACCAGGGGATCATGAAGACGCTTGGAGAAATGACGGTGCTGGTCACCGGCGCTAGCCGCGGGATCGGAGCGCAAATCGCGCTCCGGTTCGCTGCGGTCGGCATGAATGTAATTATCCATTATATGAATTCGCACGAAGCTGCCAATGAAATCGCCCGCAAATGTATCGAACTCGGAGCCAGGGTGTATACCGTTTCGGCCGATTTGCGGAGCAAGGATGAAATTTTGCGCATGAAGGACAAGCTTGAGAGCCACGGGTTCAAGCCTGATATTTTGGTGAACAATGCCGGCATTTCCCACTACGGCCTGCTTTCGGACGTGAAAGAGGAAGACTGGGACGATGTGATGAACGTGAACCTGAAAAGCGTGTTTCTTTGCAGCCAGGCGTTTATGCCGCATATGATTTCACAGCGGTTTGGCCGGATCGTTAACGTGTCGTCGATATGGGGAATATCGGGCGGTTCCTGCGAAGTGGTCTATTCCGCGGCCAAAGGGGGCGTCAATGCCTTTACCAAGGCGCTTGCCAAAGAGCTTGCTCCTTCAGGAGTAACGGTCAACGCAGTCGCTCCGGGTGCGGTCAAGACGGAGATGATGGCCAGGTTCGACGAAGAGGAGTTAAGGCAGTTGGAGGAGGAAATTCCGGCGGGAAGACTTGCGGACCCCGAGGAAATATCCTCCCTTGTTTATTTTCTCGCTTTGCCGGAATCCGGTTATATTACCGGACAGATCATAAGTCCTAACGGAGGCTGGGTTACCTGATATCCCCAAGCGGCCGAAATGAATAAAGGGCCGGGAAAAATCGCATATTACAACTGTTGATGATAAATTCCCAATCGAAGGAGGATTTAATAATGTCAACAGTACTCAAAAATTTTGATACTTGGAAAAAGTTTCTCGGCGACCGCGTCAAGCACGCGGAAAACTCGGGAATGAGCGAGGAAGCGATTACTAACCTTGCTTATGAAATCGGCGGTTTTCTTGACGACAAGGTGGATCCTCAAAACGAAGCGAACCGCACCCTGAAGGAGATTTGGGATGTGGGGAACGAAGAGGAACGCAAAACCATCGCCAGGCTGATGGTAAAATTGGCGAAGAAAAACGCATAGTTCCGCAAAGAAAAGCTCCCTTTTTGGGAGCTTTTCGCCCATTACGCCCCCGTCAGCTTGCCTTTCAAATTTTTTTTATATATCATAAAACACGTATTCATTTTCCGTTCAAAATTGGCGTTCGAAGGCAAAATGAACTTTTCAAAGCCGAAGCAGGAAATTAGGCCTATTTTGTCGAATGGTGGATAAGGCGAGAATAAAAATACATATGACGGTTGCTTGTTGTTTTTTTTGGTGAAGTATTAATATCAATACCGTAACAATTCGAATGAGCAAATCGTATATATTACGTTTACTATGTATTTTTCTGTTGAATGAAAAGCGGCCATTGCAGTGCTGCATTTTATAAATTCATTACCCGTTTTACAAAACGGCAATTAATATGGAGGTGATGGTCGTGTCGGATTTGGGCCAGCAATTAAAGGAAGCCCGCCTTGCCAGAGGGCTTACTCTGGATGATGTTCAAGAAATGACTAAAATTCGCAAGCGGTATCTGGAAGCCATCGAATCGGGGGATTATAAAGTTTTGCCGGGGAGCTTTTATGTTCGGGCCTTTATCAAAACCTATGCCGAATCGGTCGGGCTGGATCCGGACGATCTCTTGACGGAACACAAACAGCATGTGCCGGACGTGGCTCCGGAACAAACGATGGAGCCCGTTCTTCAGAAACGGAGAAGTACCCGGGTTGCCGAACGGAATTCCAAATGGCTATCAACAACTCTGATGTGGTCATTTTTTGTTCTGATCCTTGTCGTGGTCTATTTGTATTTTACGGTATGGGGCAAGTCGGACGAGGCGAAAAACGATCTGCCTGATCAAACTCCGGTTACGAACGTAAGTGAGCAAGAGCCGGGGAATAAATCCGGAAATGCCGGGCAAAACGGCGCTGCTGCGGGAGCAGGGAATGAAGGAACCGCAGGCAATGCGGGAACGGATGCCGGACAGAACGGAGCGAATACGGGTAACGGAGCAAACACCGGGAATTCGACCGATAATGGGACGAATAACGGAACCGATGCCGGCGGGCAGACCGTTGTCGTGACGCCGAACGGGACGGAAGGAAGCACAACCAAATTCCTTGTCCAGCCTGCGGGAAACCAACCGGTACAGGTCATCATCACATCGACGGGCAAAAGCTGGGTCGAAGTGAGAAAGGGTGACAAAAGCGGGGAAAAACTGTATTATGCCAATACATCGGAAGAGGGCGGCGATATTTTAACGTACGATCTCGGTCCGGAGGGCTTGTTCATCAAGTCCGGCGCTTCTTCGAAAACGCAAATCACGGTCGGCGGACAAATCGTGGAGGATGGCAAAAACACGTCCAAAATCCAGTTGAACCTTGCCGGACCGGGAGATGCAGGTTCCGGCGAGGGCGGTCAGAATACGTCCGGGAATGATGCCGGTTTTACGGATGAAGCGGGTAACACGAATCAGTGAACAAGCGATTAAGATAAAAATTTGATTTAAGTGTGAAGGAAAGGGTTGTGGATAAAATGGCTTCAGAAAGCTCCTTTGACATCGTCTCCAAAATGGATATGCAGGAACTGACCAATGCGATCGACCAGACGGAACGGGAAATTGCCACCCGGTTTGATTTCAAGGGCAGCAAAAGCGAATTGAAGGTCGAGAAGGACGTACTGGTCGTCGTTTCCGACGACGAGTATAAATTGAACGCGCTCATCGATATTTTGCAATCGAAGATGATCAAGCGCGGTCTGCCGATTAAAAACCTGGATTACGGCAAGGTCGAGCCGGCTTCCTTGGGAACGGTTCGGCAAAGAATCAATTTGAAGCAGGGAATCGATCAGGAAAACGCGAAAAAAATCAATGTGTTGATCCGCGATTCGAAGCTGAAAGTGAAGAGCCAAATTCAGGGCGATCAAATTCGAGTTACCGGCAAGAGCAGGGATGATCTGCAGCAGATCATTCAAATGCTGCGCAAAGCAGACCTGACTGTCGATTTGCAATTCACGAACTTAAAATAGCTGCAGCACTATATTCCCTCGCGCCTCCAGGCTGCGGGGGTTTTATTCATGCACGCGGCCCGATGATTTTGACAGTGCGGCAAAGGAAATATTATACTTGGATGTATGGCTTTACGGCTTTATAGCAATGGGGGATCGAACTCATGACGGAAAAAGTAAAAATCGTGACGCTCGGTTACGAAAAGAATTTGGTTGATTCCGAGATTATGTCCGGATTCATGGATGCGAGCGGCAAATTGAAGGCGCTGATCGTATCCGGCTGTCATACGCAGCGATACAACCAAGCGTTGATGGAGGAAATGCCGGAGATTGACGGAATTGTCGGAACGGGAGATTTTTATAATATTACACAAATCGTCGACGAGGCGTTGAAAGGGAAAAAACCGATTCAAGTCGGAAACCCGGTGTTTAATTATGAAGAGAACTTGCCGCGCAAGACGAATTATGGGACGGACCTGTACGAGCGGATGCGCCGGCCTGAACAAAACCGGGACAGAATACCCGGAGTGTCGCTAAGCACTTCCCTGATTGTGGGATCACCAGGGGAGACGGAGGAAGACTTCCAGCACCTGTGCGACTTTGTGCGAGAGGTCAAGTTCGACCGGTCGGGTGTTTTTACATATTCCAAGGAAGAAGATACACCGGCATCGCTTCTGCCGGACCGGATCGACGAAGAAACCAAGGCGCGGCGTGCCAATGCGTTGATGGAGATCCAACGGTCCGCAGCTAACGACAAAAGCGGCAAGTACCTCGGCCAAGAACTGGATATATTGCCAGGGCGTTATGACGGGCGAAGCGACGTGCCCATCGGATGTTCACAACTCGATGCCCCGGAAATTGACGGTGATGTATACGTGACCAACTACTCTGCCGATATCGGGAAAATGATCAAAGTTTGTATTACGCCTGCGTATGAATACGATCTGTCCGGGGAGGCGATCCTATGAATCTTCCTAACCGCATAACGCTGGCCCGTATCTTTATGATTCCGCTGATGCTCGTATTTTTGCTGCTCGACTTGGAATGGTGGTCCAAAGAGTTGATCATAGGGGATTATTCCCTGCCGATCAATCAATTGATCGGGGCGCTATTGTTTATCATAGCGGCAAGCACGGACGGGATCGACGGATATATCGCCCGCAAGCATAATCTGGTCACGAATTTAGGCAAGCTGCTTGATCCGCTAGCCGACAAATTGCTCGTCGCCGCCGTACTGATCGCGCTTGTCGCGATGGGCAAATGCGAGACTTGGATTGCCGTAGTCATCATTAGCCGTGAGTTTGCCGTTACCGGGCTCCGGGAAGTCGCTTTGCTCGAAGGCTCCGTCATTGCCGCCAGCAAATGGGGGAAGGCGAAAACGATCACCCAGATCGTGGCGATATCGGCTTTGCTGCTTAACAATTTTCCGTTCGAGTGGATTCATTTTCCATTCGATCAGGTCGCAATGTGGGCCGCTGCCCTCATTACGATTTACTCAGGGATCGATTATTTCGTAAAAAACAAGAGTGTGCTTAATTTTTCGAAAATGTAAGCCAGCCTGTTGATCCTCCGAAAAGGAGACATGATGATGAAAGCTGAAATTATTGCGGTAGGTACCGAGATTTTGCTCGGTCAAATCGTGAACTCTAATGCGCAGTACCTGTCCCAGGAGCTTGCGGCCCTTGGGATCGACGTTTACTTTCAAACCGTGGCCGGAGATAATTTGGAACGGCTGTCCCAGGCGATTCGGATTGCCTCGGGGCGTGCGGATTTGCTACTGTTTACCGGCGGACTCGGCCCTACACAGGATGACTTGACGAAGGACGCCGTCGCGGCTGTCCTGGGAAGATCGCTTCATATCGACCGGATGGCCATGGATAATATCGACCGTTTTTTTGAGGGCCGCGGCGTGCCGATGACGGAAAACAACCGCCGGCAGGCTCTGTCCATTGACGGGGGAACGCCGTTGCCGAACGATACCGGCCTAGCCGTCGGCGATGCGATCGAGGATAACGGCAAGTTTTATATTTTGCTTCCGGGTCCTCCTTCCGAAATGAAGCCGATGTTTGAAAAGCAGGCCAAACCTTGGATTATGCAGCATGTGTTGACCCGGGAAGAAGCGTTGTACTCGAAAATGCTGAAGTTTGCCGGAATCGGTGAATCCGGGTTAGAGACCCGTCTGCTGGATCTGATTGAGAATCAAACCGATCCAACCATCGCTCCTTACGCAAAGGAAAGCGAAGTTACGATTCGGATCTCGACCAAAGCCAAAACCGAAAGCGAGGCTATGGCCAAGCTGGATAAGCTGGAGGCCGAAATCGCTTCGCGGTTTCCGAATCATATGTACGCGAGCGAAGATGTCCCGATCGAAAAAACGATTATCGATATGATGACGGATTTGGGGCTTACCGTCAGCGCGGCGGAGAGCTGCACCGGCGGGCTTTTGATGCAGTCGATTACGAGCATCCCGGGGAGCGCGACCGTGTTTCTCGGCGGCATCGTCTGCTACTCCAACGCGATGAAAGAAAAGCTGCTGAACGTGCCTCACGACCTGCTGGAGGGCGAGAACGCCCCGGGCGCCGTCAGCGCGGAAACGGCCAAGGTACTGGCCGAACAGGTGCGGATGATCGTCGATACCGACTTCGGATTGTCGATCACCGGCGTGGCCGGGCCGGGTTACTCCGAGCGCAAGCCCGTCGGCCTTGTCTATGTCGCCATCTCGCGCCGCGGCGGCGATACCGAAGTTTTCGAGCTTAACCTGAAAGGCAACCGGGAGACGATCCGCATACGGTCGGCAAAAACGGTGCTGTACCATCTCTGGAAGCGTCTAAAGGCGGAACAAGCAGCCGAGTAGATGCAAGGGTAGGGGAGCATGCTTGCGATTTTCCACCTGCCGGCTTATAATGACTGTAACGGAAGAACCGTAGCAAATGCTTGATTTGCTGCGGTTCTTTTTTGTCGTTATTTTAAGGGATGGGGGGATGTTCTTAGGGATTATGGTGCCATTTTAGGGGCGAGTATAATTTGAATGGCGGACCCGGCCAGCCAAAGCTCGTTAACGGAAGTGAGCGCCGTTATTTCGATGAAAATGGTGGCTTCTCAAGAACTAACGGAACTGAAAGCCGTTATTTGCGTTCAAACACTTATATTTCCATTGAAACTCACCTAATAAAGGCGCTAGGTTCCGTTAGAGTTGAAAAGTAACCCGAAAAGAGCGAATAAGGGCCGTACGTTCCGTTAGCTATCTGTTCGGGGGAGAAATCTCGTAGGGTCTTCCAAAATGTCAGCTTATTGGACAGGCTTTCATCAGGTCTGCGCTGGAGTAAGCGATTCCTCGGAGGGGAGAGCGCCTTGCAGCACTATGGTCGCAGTCAACCCGCACAAAGTATCTCCTTAACCCCACTAACAGGCGCTCTGAAGTAAAGCGTACGCCGAAGGGGCGACAAGCTCTATATTGGGCAAAGTCATCCCGGGTGCGCAGAAAGCAGTAGTGCCAGCAAACCCTCCAGGCGGCACGGGTGCTCCTAAAGTGAAGCGGCCCCGAAGGGGGATAAGCGTGCGAAGATCCACAGTAAGGCGCATCCCCGAAGGGGACAGCCGTGCAGGGGCGCCTTTTTCCCTCCCGTGTTCTCCCGTTCCGTGTCCCTTAAGGTAAGGAAGGGTTTGGGAAGAGTTTGCGCAGGAGTAAGCGATTCCCCGTAGGGGAGAGCGCCTTGTCGCACTATTTTTCGCAGTCAACCCGCACGAAGTATCTCTATAGCCCCACTAGCAGGCGCTCTGAAGTAAAGCGTGCCCCGAAGGGGCGACAAGCGGCTTACCAAACTAAGTCGTCCCGGGTGCGCAGAAAGCAGCAGTGCCTGCAACCCTCCAGGCGGCACGGGTGCTCCTAAAGTGAAGCGGCCCCGAAGGGGGATAAGCGTGCGATGATCCACAGTAAGGCGCATCCCCGAAGGGGAAAGCCGTGCAGGAGGGCCTCATTCCCTCTCACGTTTTCCAGTTCCGGGTATCCCCTAGGGCGGAGCCCTGGGGGGCCCTCCCTTACGGTAAGGGAGGGTTTGGGAGGGTTGAGAAAAATTACGAATGTATGTTCGAAAAAATGCTTGGCAAACGTTCCAAAACAAGGTACAATTATAACTGTAAGAAATCCTGTATCCAATTTATATTTTAAGGATGTGAGCTGATTGTCAGATCGGAAAGCTGCGCTGGAAATGGCGCTTCGTCAAATAGAAAAACAATTCGGTAAAGGTTCGATCATGAAGCTGGGAGAATCCACGCATATGCAGGTGGAAATCGTACCTAGCGGATCGTTAGCACTTGATATTGCACTCGGCACGGGGGGACTTCCTCGCGGCCGGATCATTGAAGTATACGGGCCGGAATCTTCCGGTAAAACAACCGTGGCGCTGCACGCCATCGCCGAAGTACAGAAGATTGGCGGACAAGCTGCATTTATTGATGCCGAGCATGCGCTCGACCCTTCTTACGCCAACAAACTGGGCGTAAATATCGATGAGCTGTTGCTTTCCCAGCCGGACACCGGCGAGCAAGCGCTCGAAATCGCCGAAGCTCTCGTACGGAGTGGCGCGGTGGATATCATCGTCATCGACTCCGTTGCCGCCTTGGTTCCGAAAGCGGAAATCGAAGGCGAGATGGGCGACTCCCACGTCGGTCTTCAAGCCCGTCTGATGTCTCAAGCGCTCCGGAAATTGTCGGGTGCGATCAGTAAATCCAAGACAATTGCGATTTTCATTAACCAGTTGCGCGAGAAAGTTGGAGTTATGTTCGGAAATCCCGAAACTACGCCGGGCGGCCGTGCTTTGAAGTTCTACTCGACGGTTCGTCTTGACGTTCGCCGTGTGGAAACGATCAAAATGGGCAACGATATGGTTGGTAACCGGACGCGGATTAAGGTTGTCAAGAATAAAGTAGCTCCTCCATTCAAACAGGCGGAGATCGATATTATGTACGGTGAAGGTATCTCCAAAGAAGGAAGCATTATCGATATCGGCGCAGAGCTGGATATCGTGGATAAGAGCGGGGCCTGGTATTCTTTTGCCGGAGAACGATTGGGTCAGGGACGCGAAAATGCGAAGCAATACCTGAAAGAACATCAGGAAATTTGTAATACGATCGAGCAAAAGATCCGGGAAGCCAGCAATCTGACGACTTCGGTAGCCTCCCCGAGCTCCAGCGAACTTGAAGCTGAAGCCAAGGAAGAGCAGGCGCTTTTCGAGGTAGAATAATAATGCTAATTGGCGCTCTGTGGCCGGGATTACCCGGAGCAGGGCGCTTTTGCTTTATGGTCCAATAACCATAAACGGGATAAATTTAATCCGGGAACACAGAGAGCGGATTAAGCCAATGGTAACACGAAAAAATATTACATTTTCAAGGTAAAGGGGCATACCGATGGTCGACCGTAAATTTCAGAAACGCTGGGGCGAGGCGCCACGGGCCGGCGGAAAACATAAGGAACCGGAAGGAATTATGGATATCTCGGAAGAAGGGGACTGGGAAGCGGTTCGTAGAGCGGTTACCCGGGATGAAAGTCCGGCAGGAAACGAGAAGTCCGATTCCGTCGGTCTGGATCAATTTCCCGAGGACGCGGAATTGACGATTACTTCCGTACAGATGATGAAGCGGCCGAAGTACAGGTACCGGATCATTTTTGGGACTCTTTCGCTCGAGGTTCATGAAGATGTCATGATCAAATACCGGATGATCAAAGGTGCCGTCTTTACGAGAATTGAATTGGAAGAGGTTGTTCTTGCGGATGAGCGCCAAAGATGTTATGCGGACGCTCTTCAATATTTGAGCAGGAAGCCGAGGACGGCCTATGAAATGACGATGCGGCTCGGCGAGAAGGGGTGGAGCGAAGAACATGCGGCGGAGGCCATCCGGCGGCTCACCGATGAAGGACTTCTCAATGATGCGGCATACGCCCAGGAATGGGCCTCACAGCGCGTTCGCGGCCGGGGGAAGGGGAAGCTCTGGGTTCGACAGGAATTGCGCCAGAAGGGCGTCTCCAAGCCGTTGATCGAGGAGGCTTTGGATACGGTCAGCGAGGATGAAGAGTATGAGAGCGCGAAAGAGCTCGCCGCCAAAAAATGGCGGACCACGACTGGGGAGATCGCGGACCGTAAACGTAAAACGGGAGCCTTTTTGCTTCGCCGCGGTTATCAAGGGTCTCTTGTTTCGAAGGTGATTCGGGAATTGGTCCAGCAAGATGGCATGCGCGATGAAGATGACTGGGAAGACCAGTAGTTTCCCGGAAGCTGCAACCCGTGACAGTAGCTTGACAATTCTTTTCGT
Organism: Paenibacillus salivarius; assembly: GCF_051307165.1. Lineage (NCBI taxonomy): Bacteria > Bacillati > Bacillota > Bacilli > Caryophanales > Paenibacillaceae > Paenibacillus > Paenibacillus salivarius. Next base: position 3,332,995 of record NZ_CP195592.1, on the reverse strand, counting down.
CAAATACTAAAATGAATATGAATCTTTTTTTATGGAACCCTATTTTCCTTCCAAAATAACGGGATCCCGCCAAGATTCATCTGCCAATGATGAAGGCCTGGAGGCCTTGCCTGAACCGGCCTGTAATGAATTCTTTGTATGATGATGAATTGAGAAAATTACAACTGCAAACATCCCAAGGAATGCCTTGGAGGAAACAACGGGGAGGTGAACAGATGCACACAGGAATCTGGATCGTTCTCGTTGCAGCCGCTTTATTCTTTGGGTTCGGGATCGGATATTTTATTCGCAAATCTCTTGCAGAAGCTAAAATTTCCAGTGCGGAGCAAGCTGCAAGTCAAATCTTGGAAAACGCAAAGAAAGACGCAGAAGCACTGAAAAAGGAAACGGTTCTGGAAGCGAAGGACGAAGTCCACAAGCTCAGAGCCGAAGCTGATAAAGACATTCGTGAACGTCGGAATGAAATTCAACGACAAGAAAGACGATTGTTGCAAAAGGAAGAGTCGCTGGATAAAAAATTGGAATCGCTGGAACGTAAAGAAGAGCAAGTGGCCGGCAAAGAGAAACGAATTGAAGAAACGCAGCAGCAAATTGACCTGATCTACAAGAGTCAGGTTCAAGAGCTTGAACGCATTTCGAATTTGACGATGGAGGACGCCCGTTCCATTATTTTGAACAATGTGGAACAGGAGGTTCGCCACGAAACGGCCCAAATGATTAAGGACATTGAACAGCAGGCGAAGGAAGAAGCCGATAAGAAGTCGCGTGAAATTATTACGCTGGCGATTCAACGTTGCGCGGCAGACCATGTCGCGGAAACGACGGTTTCGGTTGTCACCCTGCCGAACGAGGAGATGAAAGGACGGATTATCGGTCGCGAAGGCCGCAATATCCGTGCGCTGGAGACGCTTACCGGTATCGATTTGATTATCGACGATACGCCGGAAGCGGTCATCTTGTCCGGATTCGACCCGATTCGACGTGAAATCGCCCGTACGGCTTTGGAAAAACTCGTGGCTGACGGACGTATCCATCCGGCACGAATCGAGGAAATGGTCGATAAATCCCGCCGTGAAGTCGATGAACGGATTCGCGAGTACGGTGAACAGGCTACATTTGAAGTCGGCGTTCACGCATTGCATCCGGATTTAATCAAAATTTTGGGACGTCTCAAGTTCCGGACAAGCTACGGACAAAATGTGCTTAAGCACTCGATGGAAGTTGCTTATCTGGCCGGTCTCATGGCCGGAGAATTGGGCGAAGACATTACTCTCGCCAAACGTGCCGGACTCTTGCACGATATCGGTAAAGCGCTTGATCATGAAGTGGAAGGATCTCATGTCGAAATCGGCGTGGAACTGGCGAAGAAATACAAAGAACATCCGGTCGTTATCAATAGTATCGCGTCCCATCACGGGGATTGCGAAGCGACTTCGGTCATCGCGATGCTGGTTGGCGCAGCCGACGCCTTGTCGGCGGCAAGACCTGGTGCACGACGCGAAACGCTGGAAACTTACATTCGGCGTTTGGAGAAGCTCGAGGAAATTTCCGAATCGTTCGAAGGCGTGGAGAAATCGTTCGCTATTCAAGCGGGCCGCGAGGTGCGCGTGATGGTGCAGCCTGAGAAGATCGACGATGCGGAAGCATTCCGTCTGGCGCGTGACATTACGAAGAAGATTGAAAGTGAACTCGATTATCCGGGACACATCAAAGTTACCGTCATTCGTGAAACTCGGGCGGTTGAATACGCGAAGTAAAGGTTATGCTGAAAAGTGGCCCCTCCCGGGCCGCTTTTTCATTGTGACCGCATGAGCGCAAGAGGAGGAAAAATCATTAAAGTTCTGTTTATCGGTGACATTGTAGGAAACACGGGACGGAAAGCGCTGAAAGAAACGCTGCCGCATCTGAAGTCCAAGCACAACCCTCATATCATTATTGCGAATGGGGAAAATGCCGCTTCCGGGCGTGGCATTACGGCCAAAATCGCCAAGGAATTTTTCGAAATGGGCATTCACGGACTGACGATGGGCAACCATACATGGGACAATAAGGAGATCTTTGATTTCATCGACGACGAGCCTCGTATGGTGCGGCCGGCCAATTATCCGCCGGGAACGCCTGGACTGGGCTCGACCGTCATTCGCGCGAACGGCAAGGAATTGGCGCTTGTCAATCTGATGGGACGGACGTTTTTGCCGGCCATAGAAGATCCTTTCCGAATGGCGGATGAGATCGTGGAAACCATCTCCAAAAAGCATAAATGCATTCTCGTCGATTTCCATGCGGAAGCGACATCGGAAAAAATCGCGATGGGCTGGCATCTTGACGGGCGCGCTTCGCTCGTTGTCGGTACGCATACGCATGTGCAAAGCAATGATGATGTCATCCTGCCGCAGGGCACCGCATTTATGACGGACGTCGGGATGGTCGGGTCGCGCGAAGGCGTGCTCGGCATGGAACGGAGCGCCGTGCTTCGGAAGTTCACAACCCAGCTGCCGGTGCGGTTTACGGTGTGCGAAGGCAAATGGCATTTTCATGCATGCTTGGTTGATATCGACGAATCTACGGGGCACGCCGTAAAAATCCAGAAAATTCGCATACTTGAGGACGATTGGTTGATGGAATAGCAGGTCCATGGAGCCTCTTGGGAAAAAAGCAGGAATTATTTGAGCGCTCACGAATATGTTCTAAGTAGTGGGATCGATCAAACCATTATTCCCAGGAGGTACTTACCATGGAAGTATTAAAAGTTTCAGCAAAATCCAATCCTAACTCCGTCGCCGGTGCGCTTGCTGGAGTGTTAAGAGAACGTGGCGCTGCTGAACTTCAGGCTATCGGGGCAGGTGCTCTCAATCAGGCGATAAAAGCGGTAGCGATTGCTCGGGGATTTGTGGCACCAAGCGGTGTCGATTTGATTTGTATCCCGGCATTTACGGATATCGTCATTGACGGCGAGGATCGTACGGCTATTAAATTGATTGTCGAGCCAAGATAATAAAGAAAAGATTCATATGAAACTGACGCCTGTTTACGTATAAGTAGACAGGTTTTTTTGCATTCTTTTTGGAGAAAGGGGTAATTTTGTAATGATCGTGGATTTTCATTGCGATGCGCTCAGCAAAATGCAGCTTGATCCGAATCTGGATTTCGTGAAGGATACCCGATTGGACGTCACGCTGGAACGAATGCGGCAAGGGGGTATTGGGCTGCAGTGCTTTGCGATTTATTTGTCGGAGAAGCTCGGCAAGGCCGAATTTGGCCATGTCCTCGAGCAGATTGATCTGTTCCGGTCGAGGGTTGTGGAAGCAGGCGTAAGGCCGGTTAGATTCGTAGAGGACCTCGATGAGACGGAAAGGAACGGGACGCCGGGAGGTTTTTTGTCGCTGGAAGGGGCGGACGGTCTGGAGGGAAATTTGCACTACCTGCAGCTTTGCTATGAAAGGGGAGTCCGGTTTCTGGGTCTCACCTGGAACTATGCGAACTGGGCGGCGGACGGGATTATGGAGCCGCGCGGAGGCGGTTTGACCCCGAAAGGAGTGGAGTTGGTTCATACTTGCCATAAGCTTGGCATGATGCTCGATGTATCTCATTTATCGATCAATGGATTCTGGGAGCTTGCAGGGCTTGCGGAAGAGGCGGGAATTCCGTTTATCGCTTCCCATTCCAATGCATATGCGGTGTGCCCGCATGCAAGGAACTTGCGGGACGACCAGATCAGTGCGATCATATCCCTTGGAGGGAGAATCGGCATGACGTTCGTTCCCTGGTTTGTGAAGAGCGGCTCCGCCGTCAGTGCCGAGGATCTGTTGCCGCATATCGATCATATCTGTTCGCTCGGGGGAGAAGAAGCGATCATGTTCGGATCGGATTTTGACGGCATCGACACGCATATTCGCGGTCTCGCCCATGCCGGCCATTATGCCGATTGGGCAAATCTCCTGCTCAAACACTACCCGGAACGGATGGTTAGGGGATGGTTGTCCGGCAATGCAATGGCTTTTTTAAGAAAATGGCTCCCTCAAATTAAGTAAGCGCTTTAATTAATGCATTTACGAGAACAATATCATCGAAAACTACTATACGAAAAAGGGTAGAAAACGCTTGCTTTTTACATCCCGGAGACATAAAATTGACATGACTCTGAAACAGAATGTTCACAAATTTCGCGAGATCTTATATCAAATCTCACAGGTTTGCATTCTGTAAAGCACTAATTTCAAATTATTTTACTAAGGTGCGATACGATAAAGGGGTGGGCGATCTTGATTAGTCAATTGTCTTGGAAGATCGGTGGTCAGCAAGGAGAAGGCGTTGAAAGCACGGACCGGATTTTTTCGACAGCCTTGAACAGACTCGGTTATTATTTGTACGGTTATCGGCATTTTTCATCTCGTATTAAAGGCGGTCACACCAATAATAAAATCCGGATCAGTACCAAGCCGATTCGCGCGATTTCCGACGACTTGGACATCTTAGTCGCTTTCGACCAGGAAAGTATCGATCTGAATGCTCATGAACTGCGCAGCGGCGGAGTTATCGTGGCCGACGCCAAATTTAATCCGGTCGTGCCGGAAGGGGTGGACGCAAAGCTGTTCCCGGTTCCGATCACGAGCATTGCGGAGGAACTCGGCACCTCACTGATGAAAAACATGGTCGCTTCCGGAGCATCCTGGGCGCTGCTCGGATTGCCGCTGGAAGTATTCAATAAAGCTGTGGAAGAAGAGTTCGGACGCAAAGGTCCGGCAATTGTGGAAAAGAACATCGAAGCGGTTAAACGCGGTGCGGAGTATGTGTTGGAGCTGGCCGGAGGACCGTTGGAGAACTTCAAGCTGGAACCGGCCGACGGCAAGCAAAAGCTGTTCATGATCGGTAACGACGCGATCGGCCTTGGAGCCGTAGCGGCGGGCTGCCGGATCATGAGCGCCTATCCGATTACGCCGGCTTCGGAAATTATGGAGTATCTCATCAAAAAGCTGCCGAAATTCGGCGGAACCGTTGTGCAAACGGAGGATGAGATCGCGGCAGTTACGATGGCGATCGGAGCAAGCTACGCCGGCGTACGTACGATGACCGCATCGGCAGGTCCTGGTCTTTCGCTCATGATGGAAGCGATCGGGCTTGCGGGAATGACTGAAATTCCGGTCGTTATCGTCGATACGCAGCGCGGCGGCCCAAGTACGGGCTTGCCGACGAAGCAGGAGCAATCCGATATCAGCGCGCTGATTTACGGAACGCACGGCGAAATTCCGAAGATCGTTTTGGCGCCAAGCTCGATTGAAGAATGCTTTTACGACACGGTTCAAGCGTTTAACCTGGCGGATAAATATCAGGTTCCGGTCATCCTTGCCACCGACCTGCAATTATCTCTAGGAAAGCAATCCTGCGAAGGACTCGATTTCGACAAGGTGCAAATCGACCGCGGTTATATCGTTAAGGATATTCCGGATCGGGAAGATTCGAGCATGTTTAACCGGTACGCTTTCACCGACAACGGCGTATCGCCTCGGGTTCTCCCGGGCGAGAAAAACGGTATCCACCATGTAACCGGCGTCGAGCACGACGAAGCAGGCCGGCCATCGGAAAGTCCGGTTAACCGTAAGAAAATGATGGATAAGCGGCTTCGCAAACTCGCGAAGCTGGAGGTGGAGAACCCGATCCACCTGCATGCTCCACACGCCGAGCCGGATCTGCTGATCGTAGGCATGGGTTCGACAGGCGGGACGATCGATCAAGCACGTTTGCGTCTCAATGGCGAGGGCATTACTTCAAACCATATGACGGTTCGCCTGCTGCATCCTTTCCCGGTAGAGGAAGTGAAAGAGCAGATGGAAAAAGCCAAGAAAATCGTCGTTTTGGAAAACAACGCTACCGGCCAACTGGCCAACTTAATCAAAATGAATGTCGGACATCACGATAAAATCGTGAATATCCTTAAATATGACGGGAATCCGTTCCTGCCATCGGAGATTTTTGAAAGATGCAAACAGGCCGCCGGCAATCATGCACATGGGGAGTTGGTGAAATAATGGCAACCTTTAAAGATTTCCGCAATAGCATTAAACCTAACTGGTGCCCTGGATGTGGCGATTTCTCCATCCAGGCGGCCATCCAACGCGCAGCAGCCAACGTGGGCCTTGAGCCGGAAAGCTTGGCCGTCATTTCGGGGATCGGCTGCTCGGGCCGGATTTCCGGATATATCAATGCATACGGACTGCACGGCATCCATGGCCGGGCGCTTCCGATCGCCCAAGGCGTCAAGCTGGCCAACCGCGATCTAACGGTCATCGCTTCCGGCGGCGACGGCGACGGATTTGCGATCGGTATGGCACATACGGTCCATGCGATTCGCCGGAACGTTAACATCACCTATATCGTCATGGATAATCAGATTTACGGATTGACCAAAGGGCAAACGTCCCCTCGCAGCGGCGAAGGCTTCAAAACGAAGAGCACGCCGGAGGGTTCGGTGGAATCCACGCTGTCTCCATTGGAGGTTGCACTGGCTTCGGGAGCGACATTTGTCGCCCAATCGTTTTCCAGCGATCTGAAACAGCTGACCTCTTTGATTGAGCAAGGAATTCAGCACGAAGGCTTCTCCCTGATCAACGTATTCAGCCCTTGCGTCACCTTTAACAAGGTGAATACGTACGACTGGTTCAAGGAGAACATCATCAACCTCGATACCGTGCCGGATTACGATCCGAGCAACCGGGCGTTGGCGATGGCGAAACTGATGGAAACCGGCAGCATGATAACCGGCCTGATCTATCAGAACAAAGAGAAAAAAGCTTATGAAGACATGGTACACGGCTTTAAGAAAGAGCCGTTGGTCCATCAAAACCTGGCTTTGGATAAGAGCGAATTTGACAAACTTGTAGCAGAATTCGTGTAATCGACCTTAAAGATGTCCGCATCATGCGGACATCTTTTCCTTTTTGTTTCGAATAGGTGTATAATGGGTAACGATGTGAATCGTCATCGATATAGAGAATATACGAGGAGTGTTTTCAAACATGAGCAAAACTGTACCCGTCGGCGTATCGGCACGTCATATTCACCTGACTCAGGAACATATCGAGGCATTGTTCGGCCCTGGCTATCAACTGACCGAATTTAAGCCGTTGTCCCAGCCCGGCCAGTTCGCGGCTAATGAACAAGTAGCGGTTATCGGATCGAAAGGCCAGTTTGACAAAGTCCGCATTCTTGGACCGGCGCGTCCGGCATCGCAGTTGGAAATTTCCCGTACGGATTCGTTCGCGATCGGCGTGAAGGCTCCGGTTCGCGAATCTGGCAACATTGAAGGAACCCCGGGAATTAAAGTGAAAGGCCCGGCCGGAGAAATCGAACTGGAACAAGGCGTCATCGTTGCAGCGCGACATATCCATTTCCATACTTCCGATGCGGAAAAATGGGGAATCAAAGACAAGCAGCTTCTGAAAGTCCGTCTTGGCGGCGAACGCGGCCTGGTGCTTGAAAACGTGATTGCCCGGGTTTCCGATTCGTTTGCCCTGGACATGCATATTGATACGGACGAAGCAAACGCTGCAGGAGCCAAAACAGGCGACACTGCCGAGATTGTTGAATAATTAGATTCACTGTAAAAAGACCTCGCGAGCTTATGCCTGCGAGGTCTTTTGCATGTTGTTACGAGGTTGCGTCTTCACTCTCTATGGAAACCGCGTGAGCAATACACGGAATGCTTTCGCCTTGCTGGAAGGAAAGCGGGGAAAGCAAAGCGCCGGTGGCGACGACGAGAATTCGCTTTAACTCTCCCTTGCGCACCTTATTTAGAAGATGACCGTATGTGACGACCGCGGAGCATGCGCAGCCGCTGGCTCCGGCCTGTACGCTTTGTTTTTCGTAATCGTAAATCATCATGCCGCAGTCCTTGTAGGTCGTTTCCTTCATCGGCACGCCATGCCGCTCCAGCAGCTCGTTTGCGATTTCGTAGCCGACCTTGGACAGATCCCCGGTCACGATCAGGTCGTAGTGGGAAGGCTTGATGTCCAAATCCCTAAAATGGGCTTCGATGGTATCCACGGCGGCGGGCGCCATGGCCGCGCCCATATTGAACGGATCCGAGACGCCCATATCGATGACCCGGCCGATTGTCGCCGAGGTAACGACCGGGCCCTGACCTTCGGGAGAAAGCAGGGCGGCGCCCGAGCCGGTTACGGTGTACTGGGCCGTCGGCGGTTTTTGGGAGCCGTATTCCGTCGGATAGCGGAATTGTTTCTCGACGCTTGCATTATGGCTGCACGTTCCGGCCAGCGCGTATTTCGCTCCGCCCGAATTTACGATGTAGGAAGCCAGCGCCAAGCTTTCCATTGACGTCGAACAGGCACCGAACAACCCGAGATAAGGGATGCTCAGCGTACGTGCGGCGAAGCTGCTGCTGATGATTTGGTTCATCAGATCCCCGCCGAAAAAAAACTGTACCTGTTCCTTGGTCAATCCGGCATGCTCGATCGCCAGGGAGGTTGATTCTTCCAACAGCACTTTCTCCGCTTTTTCCCAACTGTCCTGACCTAAGTAAAGATCCGCATGGACGATGTCGAAATCTTCCGCAAGCGGCCCTTGGCCTTCGAACGGACCCACGACCGTTGCTGTACTGATAATTTTCGGCTTGTTTTCAAATACCCAGCTTTGATGGCCTTTCAGCATGTTTTAATGACCTCCTCCGGCAAACCCGGGCACAAATACGGCATAAATTAGCCCGATAATAAAAGCAGCCACCGTCCCGAAGACGATCACGGAACCGGCAAGCTGGAACATTCCGGCTCCGACGCCGAGAACAAGTCCTTCGCTGCGATGCTCTATGGCGGATGAAGCGACGGAGTTGGCAAACCCGGTGACGGGAACCGCCGTTCCGGCCCCGGCCCATTGCGCGATTTTATCGTATACGCCGAAACTCGTCAGGATGACGGACAAAATCACGAGTACGGCGACGGTGGGATTTCCGGCTTCTTTTTCGCTGAACCCTCCGTAGGCGATAAAAGCTTGGCGGATGCATTCCCCGATCAGACAGATGATCCCTCCGACCAAGAAGGCGCGCAAGCAGTTGACGAAAGCGGGGCGTTTCGGTTCCGCATCGGCCGCGAGCCGCTGGTATTGCTGCTGTGTCGGGGTCAGTTTCTTGTTTTTTGATTTGACCATCGCAATAGTGCCTCCTTATCTTCCTTATCTCGCCAGAATAGGCTTGACGTCATCGATAATTTGCTGCAGTTTTGTGGAGCAATCGGTGTACATTTGCTTGACCTGGCCGTCCTCTGTAGACAGGGCGTACATCTCCAAGTCGGCCTCGCATTTTTTTAGCTGTGAAAGAAGGGAAGCTTTTTCCTGCGGCTCGGGAACTTGAAGCACATCGTCGTATAGATCGACATATAGCTGTCCGTTGCCATCCACCTGTCCCAAATTGACATTGTCGAGCGAAACGCCGAGTTTTTCGAGCTCGGTATGCAGCCAACGCCGGTTCATGCCGATCGTGGCGAGCGGCTCGTCCATAATGTTTCCGTCGATAATGACCGTTTGAGGTTCGGTTTCCGGATTGACCTTGATTCCAAGATGCGAAGGTGTCAACGGTTGATACTCTTTTTTAAGCAAAGCATTGATCGAGCCGTCGGGCTCTATCACAGCGAACTCGACCTGCGAAGTTTGAAAAATACTCTTTTTCCGGAGCTGCTCCAGCAATTCGTCGTTCGACAACTTTTCCTTCTTCAAGTTCTCTTCCATGATTTTCCCGTCTTTAATCAATACGGTGGCCTTGCTGTCAATCCAGTCGCGGGCTCTCTTGCTCTTGATCTGCAAATATTCAATGCCCAGCGAGACGAGGAACCAAACCCCCATGGAAATGATGCCCAGGTACCAGTGAGTGTCTACGTCGACGGACAAATAGGCGGTGATGCTCCCGATCGTGATCCCCGTAATATACTCGAAGAAAGACAACTGAGAGATCTGCCTTTTACCCAACAGGCGCGTCAATATAAAGAGAATAACGGCGGAAACCAATGTCCGCACGATGACTTCCAGCCAAATCGGCATAATTTTTCTCCTTCCGTCTTTAAACTATTCCAATTATGCGCAGTAAGGATTGTTATTAAAGAAAACAAAATATGGATATCGCGGACCGAATAATTTGCAGGTACCCCCGAGCAAATTAGAAATACTTTGCGCAGAGGTGGTGATTTCAAATGACAGTGGCAGCTCAAGTAAAAACGACGCTGGCTTCCCTCAAGAGCGCTCAGGCCAACCTGGAGCAATTCGCCTTGAATACGCAAAACCAGCAAGCGAAAACGTTGTTCACGAACGCGGCGGAGCAAACCCAGCAAATCGTTACCCAAGTCGAAAGCCGGGTAAAAGATCTGGAAAACGAAGAACCGCAATATAAAGGATTTTAATCAGATGAAGGTGGAGGCCCGTTCGAAAGAACGGGCCTTTTTCTTTTGCGGATAGCGGCATGCAAGGAGTTGCTTATGGATATCACCTATGAATCATGTTATAATTTGGTGTAATGCGTTTTTTTACGACTAATTAATATTTCATACCGTGCAAACAGATAGATTGGCAAAAAAGGAGTGAGCCGACATCATGGCTAAGGAAACGAAGGATTACTCCAAGTATTTTGACTTCTCGGACGCCAAAGTCATTTCGGAGGACGAACGGGGGAAGAAGATCAGAATTCGCGGACGGGAGATCCAAATTTTGTCCGAACCGAATCAGCGCATAGAGAAACAGCGGGGCAAAGAGGATATCCAGGTGCTTTACGACACTGCGGTGCCGGAGGAAATGAAGTCGATCGGGGCCGGCAAACACTACATCGTGTATACCTTCGGCTGCCAGATGAACGAGCATGACTCGGAGACGATTAAGGGCCTGCTCGAGCAGATGGGGTATCAGCCTACCGAAGACCGCAAAGAAGCGGACATCATTTTGTTGAACACCTGTGCGGTCCGCGAAAATGCGGAAGATAAAGTGTTTGGCGAGCTTGGGCACTTGAAAGGCCTGAAAACGGAAAACCCCGAGCTTTTGCTCGGTGTTTGCGGCTGCATGTCCCAGGAAGAGGGCGTCGTCAACCGGATTTTGCAAAAACACGGCTTCGTCGATTTGATTTTCGGCACGCATAACATCCATCGGCTGCCGTATCTGATCCAGGAGGCGCTGTTCAGCAAGGAAATGGTTGTCGAGGTATGGTCCAAGGAAGGCGATATCATCGAGAACCTTCCGAAGAAGCGCGAAGGCATGCGGGGCTGGGTCAACATTATGTACGGCTGCGACAAGTTCTGCACTTACTGCATCGTCCCGTTCACCCGGGGCAAGGAGCGGAGCCGGCGGCCGGAAGACGTGATCGCGGAAGTCAGGGAGCTCGCGCGTCAAGGGTTCAAAGAGATTACGCTGCTCGGTCAAAACGTGAACGCCTACGGAAAAGATTTTACCGACATCAAGTATACGTTCGCCAATCTGATGGACGATATCCGGAAAATCGATATTCCTCGGGTTCGTTTCACAACCTCGCATCCGCGGGATTTTGACGATCATTTGATCGAAGTGCTTGCGAAGGGCGGAAATCTCGTCGAGCATATTCATTTGCCGGTTCAATCGGGCAGCAGTGCCGTATTGAAGAAAATGAGCCGGAAATACACGAGAGAGCAATATTTGGAACTGGTAAGCAAAATCAAGTCCGCGATTCCGAATGTTGTTCTCACGACGGATATTATCGTAGGCTTTCCGGGCGAAACGGAAGAGCAGTTTGAGGAGACGATTTCGCTCGTTCGCGAAGTCGGATTCGATTCCGCCTACACCTTTGTTTATTCACCACGTGAAGGAACTCCGGCCGCGGTGATGGAAGACAATATTCCGATGGAAGTCAAAAAGCGTCGACTGCAGCGACTTAACGAAGTCGTTAACGAAAACAGCCGTTCAAGCAATGACACGATGCTGGGGCAGATCGTCGAAGTGTTGGTGGAAGGCGAAAGCAAAAACAACGCATCCATTTTGTCGGGCAGAACGCGCAGCAATAAACTGGTTCACTTTGAAGGCGGCAGCGAGCTGATCGGTCAATTTGTCCATGTGGAGATTACCGATCCGATGACATGGTATATCAAGGGCAATATCGTGCCTGAAGCCGTATCGATGTCCTGAACGGAGTAAAATTCTTTTTTTAGATGCATAGGGAGGGTTGAGCATGGGAGATCATCATAACCATCAGGATCATACGGATTGCGGAATTCCGAAGTTCGATTCGCGCGATCTCGTCATCCGTGAAGATATTATGGCCAAGGCGAAAGAGCTTGCCGGTTTGATCGGAACAAGCGAAGAGGTACGTCAGTTTCAAAAAGCGGAGCAGATGATACAGAATCATGAGCGTGTCCAGAAACTGATCAGCGCAATCAAGAAGAAGCAAAAGGAAATCGTCGCGTTCGAGAGCTTCCAGAACAAGGCGATGGTTGAAAAAATCGAGCGTGAAATCGATGAACTCCAAAACGAGCTCGATGATATTCCGCTTGTTACCGAGTTTCAGCAAAGCCAGAGCGACATCAATTATTTGCTGCAGCTTGTGATTTCGGTCATTCGGGATACCGTATCCGAAAAAATCAATGTAGAAGCAGGCAGCGAGCCGGCGGCGACTTCCGGCTATGGCGAGTAATCAGGTCGGTGCGGGAGCGGTTTTTCCCGCACCTTTTTATTCATGAAGGACTAACGAAGGCCATAACCAAATTACAACTTGGAGGTTTCGGTCCATGGACTGGAATGAAATCATGCAGAAAGAAGAACAATCGTTTTGGGGCCTGTTGGGAATGAGATTGTTGACGGCCGACAAGGAGCGCGTGGAAATCGGCATTACCGCCGGTGATTCGCATTTGAATTCCATGGGCATCGTGCATGGAGGCGTGCTGTCCGCGATGATGGATCAGGCGATGGGCACGCTGGTTGCCGTTTCCAAGGAAGGTATTCAGGGAGTAACCACTCATCTGAACGTGAATTTTTTAAGCCCCATGCGAAAGGGCGAATTGATTGCAACGGCGTATCCGATCCATGAAAGCAGCCGGACCATGACATTGAAGGCCGAGGTACGGGACAGTAAGGATGTGCTCGGTTGCATATCGACAGCCACTTTCCGTCTCCCGCGGCTTTCCGGGAACGAAAAAACGAAGGATACAACTAATTAATGTGATGAAGTAATTACAAAATACTGACGTGGTGATCGTGATGAGCAATAGGGAAAGGCAACAATCGCAGCCGGATGACGAAGTAAAGAAATACCGAACGCCGGACGGCATCCCGGCCGATATTGTCATGTTTACCTTGACGAGACAAGAACGCAAAGCATCCACGAAATCGCTGCCGCATTTTGATCTCAAGGTGATGCTGATCCGTCGCAGAAGCTGGCCTTTTGCCGGAGCATGGGCTCTTCCGGGCGGCTTTTCGCAGGAAGACGAGTCCCTTTATGAAACGGCGCGGAGAGAATTGAAAGAAGAAACCGGCGTAGACGGGCACCACCTCGAATATTTGGGCGTGTACAGCAAACCCGGTCGGGACCCGAGGGGCTGGATTATATCGCACGCCTTCTTTGCCCTTGTGGAAGAATGGGTGCTGGAAAAGCGCCAATCCGCGGACGATGCCCAGGAAGTCGGCTTGTTTCCCGTAAGGGAGGCCCTGGAGGAACTGGATTTGGCATTTGACCATCGCGAAATTTTGAATGATGCTTACCTTCGCATTCAGCAGCAAATGCTGCAAACGACGATCGCCAAGCAATTTTTGCCTCCGCACTTTACGCTCGGGGAGCTGTATCAGGTAATCCAGACGGTCGTTCCGGATTTTGCGGAGTTAAACTTTATCCGGAAAATTACGTCCACTCGCAGCCGTCAAGGCATATTGGAGGAAGTTCACGATGGGAACGGCAAGCCGATGCTGTCCAATCAATATTCCCAGCGTCCGGCACAGCTGTACCGGTTTACCGATTTTACTCCCCGCCTGTCCATCTATACGTAGCTTGGCGGCGGGCCATTACATATTTTTACAGCTAGGCCTCTGCAGTCAGGACAGCCGAGAGAGGATGACTTTTTAAGATGCAAAATGAACATTTGGCACTTCATACGGATAAATATCAAATAAATATGATCTATGCGCATTGGATCAATGGCAGCCATAACCGGAAAGCCGTGTTCGAGGCATACTTCCGGAAGCTTCCGTTCGGCAACGGCTACGCCGTCTTTGCGGGTTTGGAACGCATTGCGGAATACATCCGGAATTTGCGCTTTACCGACCGCGATCTCCGGTACCTGGCTGAACAGGAGGAGAATTACAAGCCGGAATTTTTGGAGCTACTGCGGAATTTCCGGTTCCGGGGGAACCTGCTTTCTTTTCGGGAAGGCGATATTTGTTTTCCGAATGAGCCATTGATTCGCGTCGAAGGCACGATAATGGAAACCCAATTGATCGAAACGGCGATGCTTAACTTCATGAATTTTCAGACGCTGATCGCAACGAAAGCATCGCGGATCAAAAGGGTAGCGGAGCGGGACGTACTGCTGGAGTTCGGCTCGCGCCGGGCCCAGGAGGCGGATGCGGCGATCTGGGGAGCCCGTGCGGCGTATCTTTCCGGATTTGATGCGACATCCAATTTGCTGGCCGGCGAAATTTTCGGGATCCCGACGAAAGGAACCCATGCGCATTCCTGGGTACAAATTTTCGATTCCGAGCAGGAGGCGTTCGAAGTCTACGCACGGGCGCTTCCGGATCAAGTGTCCCTATTGGTAGATACATTCGATACGCTCGAAAGCGGGGTTCCCCATGCGATCCGCACGGCGAAGCTGCTGGAAGCGGAAGGCAAGCGGCTGGGCAGCATCCGGCTCGACAGCGGAGATTTGGCTTATCTATCCGTTCAGGCCCGCAAAATGCTGGATGATGCGGGTCTTCCTTATGTCAAAATCGTGGCTTCCAACGATCTCGACGAAAATACCATCTTCAATCTAAAGGCGGAGGGCGCCAGGATCGATACCTGGGGCGTCGGCACGCAGCTGATTACCGCAGCGGACCAGCCCGCTCTCGGCGGGGTATACAAGCTGGTAGAGCGGGAGCGGAACGGCGCGATGGAGCCGACGATCAAAATTTCCGGTAATCCGGAGAAGGTGACCTCGCCCGGAAAAAAAGATGTGTTGCGCATCGTCAGCAAAGAGAACGGCAGAGCGATTGCCGATTATGTTTGCCTGCCTCACGAGGAGCAGGCCCGTTCCGGAGGAAAGCTGCGGTTGTTCGATCCGGTCCATCCTTATTTAAAAAAATCGGTAAAGGACTACGAGGCCGTTTCGATGCTTCAGCCGGTATTCGTGAACGGTGAACTGGTTTACGAGCTTCCGAGTCTGGCCGAAATCCGTGAACACCATAAAGACCAGCTTCAGATGTTTTGGCCGGAGTATCTGCGCAAGCTGAACCCGGAAAAATACAGGGTGAACCTTAGCCAGGAAGCATGGGAACTGAAGCAGCGAATGATTGAAGAGCATATGAGCCGACTGGAAGAATAAAAGGAAGCCCCGAGAGTCTTGACTAAAGACTTTCGGGGCTTTTTTGCGTGAGAAATCAATTATTTCTCGGGAAAGCGCAGAAATCGAGTTTTTAGGTGATTTCGCGCACACTTTTCGACATTTCGTGTGATTTATGACATTGCGAGTACAATTGTCCAAACGAGATTGTCCATATGACATTTGTTACATTCGTCACACTGCTTCTGTGATAAATTGTAACATTAATCAAGGTAATGCTAGTTGGCTGCGAATCGTCTGGCTGCAGCGAAGAAGGGGGTTAAATGCGTGGTGCAATTGCCGAAATTGAATGATCTTGGTTTTTTTGAAATTCGCTTGGAATCGATAGGTGGACTCGGGGCCAATCTGGCCGGAAAAATGCTGGCGGAAGCCGGCGTGGAAGGGGCCGGGCTGAATGGGGTCAGTTTTTCTTCCTATGGATCGGAGAAGAAGGGGTCGCCTGTCAAGGCGCATATCCGGTTCTGCGATCTGGACACGCCGATCCGCGACACGTCTCCGGTGGAACGGCCGCATATCGTCGGTATTTTTCAGGAGGCGCTTGCAAAGACGGTTAACGTGATCAGCGGTATTTACGAGGACAGCACCGTACTGGTCAACTCGCGCAAAACGCCGGGGGAACTGAAGGAGAAAATGAAGCTGATGGGCGGCACGATCGCCGTGATCGATGCCACCGGCATCGCGCTGGAGGAAAAGAACCGGGTCAATATGGCTATGCTGGGCGCGTTGTTCCGGCTTTGTCCGTTCCTGGATCCGGAAACGATGAAAGGCGTCATCCGCAAGTCGCTTGAGAAAAAATATCCGCAAACGGTCGCTCCGGCCCTGGCCACGTTCGACAGAGGTTACAGGGAGGTACAATTTCAAACGTTCGAATTGCCTGAAGGAGCCGTTATGCCGGCTTTCGTGCGCGCGGACACGCCCGTGCTTGGATATGAAACCCAACCGATCGGCGGCTTGGTGGTCAATCCTGGGAACAGCGTTCTGAAGGACCTCAGCATTTCCCGCTCCGGCATGATGCCTCATTTCAAGGCGGAAACGTGCATTCACTGCGCACAGTGCGATAACGTCTGCCCTGATAATTGTTTTGTATGGGAAGAGCTGCCGGACAAGAAGGGCCGGCCTCAGATGTTCCTGAAAGGCATCGATTATCAGTACTGCAAGGGTTGCCTGAAATGCATTCTCGCTTGTCCGACGGACGCCTTGTCCGGTGAGCGGGAGGAAGACGGCTATGCCGATCAGCACCGGGTGCCGCATCTGTTCGACCAGGTCGTTCAATACTAAATAGAAGGGCGGTTTACCTAGAATGGCGATAAATTTGGAAAAAGAGCTCAGCTCGGCCAAAGTGGAAGAGCGCATCGTTTACGAGTCGGGTAACGAAATGGCGGCTTACGCCGCTCATCAGATCAATTATCACATCATGGGATATTTTCCGATTTCCCCGTCCACCGAGGTTGCCCAGTTTCTGGACCTGATGAAGGCGAACGGTCAACACGACATCAAGCTGATCCCGTCGGACGGCGAGCATAGCTCGGCGGGGATCTGTTACGGGGCGTCTACAGGAGGCGGCCGTGTATTCAATGCCACGAGTGCGAACGGTTACATGTACATGCTTGAGCAAATGCCCGTGCAATCCGGCACCCGTTTTCCGATGGTCATGAACCTGGTCTGCCGGTCCGTTTCGGGGCCGCTGGATATCCACGGGGATCATTCGGACTTGTATTTTGCCCTGAATACGGGCTGGCCGATTTTAATGTGCCGCGATCCTCAAGCCGTGTACGACATGAACATCATGGCGATCAAGCTGGCCGAGGATCCCGAAGTACGGCTGCCCGTGCTCGTTGCTTCGGACGGTTATTTTACGTCCCACCAAAAACGCCGAGTTCGTACGTTTGCCCGGAATGAAGACGTGCAGGCATTCGTGGGGGAACGTCCGCCTGCCGGGTTCATGCACACGCTGGACCGGAACAATCCGATCACGGTCGGACCTTATATGAACGAACCGGACTACATCAACAACTGTTACCAGCAGTCTCAGGCGATGTATAACGCGGAGCGGGTGTTCGAGCGGATTTCGGACGAATATGCCGAATTGACCGGCCGGAAATACGAAATGCTCGACACGTATCGGATGGAGGACGCCGAAGTCGCCGTATTCCTGATGAACTCGGCTTCGGAAATCATCAAGGACGTCGTGGACGATCTGCGGCGCCAAGGAATCAAGGCCGGCTCGATCGCGCCGAACGTGATCCGGCCGTTTCCGCAGAAACAAATCGCCGAGGCGCTGAAGCACGTCAAGGCGGTGACGATCGGCGACCGCGCCGATTCCTACGGTGCCCATGGCGGGAACATGACGAACGAGATCAAGGCGGCGCTGTTTACGTACGGAAACCGCACGACGCAAGTCGTCAGCCGGGTTTACGGTTTGGGCGGGAAAGAATTTTACGCCGAAGACGGCCACCATCTGTTCTCGTTGGCGATCGAAGCCGCGAATAAAGGACGCGTCGAGGTGCCGTTCGATTATTACGGCCACACGCCTGGGGACAAGGAGAAGGCGCCGAAACGGGTGCTGAATCCGCTCCGCTTTGAAGACCTGAAAACCGGGCTTATCACGGTTACCCGGAACGAAGAAACCGGCAAGCTCGGCGTCCGCATTCCGCCGCTCCGGTCGTTGACCAAAAAACCGAAACGGATTGCGCCGGGGCACGGGGCTTGTCCGGGATGCGGTATTTTTTCCGGACTGGAGCTGTTCTTTAAAGGCATTGAAGGAGATATCGTCGCCTTGTTCCATACGGGATGCGCGATGGTAACGACAACCGGCTATCCGTACTCTTCCCATAAAGCCACGTATATTCATAACCTGTTCCAAAACGGGGCGGCAACGCTCTCCGGTGTGGTGGAAATGTTCTGGGAGCGCAAACGCAGAGGTGAGCTGGATGATCTCGGGTTGAAGGATGACTTCACCTTTGTCATGGTAACGGGCGACGGAGGAATGGACATCGGGATGGGACCGGCCATCGGGGCCGCGCTGCGGAATCATAAGATGATTATCGTGGAATACGATAACGAAGGATATATGAATACCGGGGCCCAGTTGTCGTACTCGACACCGCTCGGACACCGTACGTCCACATCGAACCTAGGGTCGGCCCAGCAGGGGAAAGTGTTCCATCATAAGGATACGGCGCAAATTATGGCTGCAACCAACATTCCTTACGTATTTACCGGAAGCGAAGCTTATCCTCAGGATCTCGTGAAGAAGGCGGCCAAAGCGCAGTGGTATGCACAGAATGAAGGGCTGGTTTATGGTAAAATATTAATTGCATGCCCGCTCAACTGGATCAGCAAGGATGACGAGGGCACGAATATCGTGGACGCCGCCGTCAATTCCTGCTTCTTCCCGCTCTATGAAGTGGAGCACGGGCAAACGGCGATTACTTACAATCCGGATGAAAAAGGCAAGCGGGTTCCGCTGACCGACTGGTTGAAGACGATGGGGAAAACGCGCCATTTGCTGAAACCGGAAAACGCTGAAGCGCTCCAGGCTTTTGAGGCTGAAGTGGAACGGCGCTGGCAAATTTTGCAGGCGAAGCACGAGCATCCGTTTTTGTAAGCTTAAGGAGGAGACTTTGACATCATGGAGAAATTCCGCGCATTTCGGGTTCATCAAGAAGAAACGGAGTTCCGCTCGGGAGTGGAACATATCACTTTCGACGACCTGCCGGAGGGGGACGTAACAATCCGTGTCCATTACTCCAGCGTGAATTACAAGGACGGTCTTGCATCAATCCCCGAAGGGAAAATCGTTAAGCGTTACCCGTTCATCCCCGGCATCGATTTGGCAGGGGAAGTCGTGGACTCCAAAGACGGCCGTTATCAGACCGGCGACCTTGTTCTATGTACGGGATATGGGCTCGGAGTAAGCCATGAAGGAGGCTTTGCCGAGTTCGCCCGCGTCCCGGGGGACTGGCTGGTGCCGCTGCCGGCCGGCCTGACGCCGCTTGAGGCGATGGGGATCGGAACGGCCGGCTTCACGGCAGCCCTTTCGGTGGAGCGGCTGCTGGCCAACGGAGCGACCCCGGATGGCGGTCCGGTGCTGGTCGCCGGCGCGACCGGAGGCGTCGGCAGCATGGCCGTGTCGATCCTCGGCCGGCTCGGCTTTGAAGTGGCCGCCGTGACAGGCAAGGCCGGTACGGGCGGCATTACGGAGCGGCTGCTTGCGCTCGGTGCCAGCCGGGTGCTGAACCGCGAAGAAGCCGCTTCGGGCGCCAAAGGCGCTCTCGGTAAGGAGCTGTGGGCGGCCGCGGTTGACCCTGTGGGCGGGGCTATTACCGGCGATCTGCTCAAGATGGTGAAGTACGGCGGATCGGTCGCCGTATCCGGAATGGCTGCCGGTGGAAGCTTTGAAGCTACCGTGTATCCATTCATTTTGCGTGGCGTTAACCTGCTCGGGGTTGACTCGGTGTTTTGCCCGATGCCGCTCCGGCTTAAGTTATGGGAGCGGCTCGCAGGCGAATGGAAGCCGGAAACGGCGCTTTCCGAATGGCTATCCGTCTTTGGGCTCGAGCATTTGCCGGAGGCTTTGGCAACGATCCTTCAAGGGAAGGCCAAAGGCCGTCAGGTCGTGTCATTGTCGGAATAACCAAAAAGGATTGTATCTTGGGAAAGCCAGGGTACAATCCTTTTTTTGTTTTTGCGGAGGGCGCAATTCATCTAAACCCGGATGGTCAGGCTCGATAATTATCCGGTTTCGCCACTTCACGTGGTATAAAATGGCGAATGATGTGGCAATCTAACTTCATTGATGTTTGCCAGCCTTTAAGAAAGAAGGGATTGCTTACGATGAGATGGTGGATATTCGGCCTGGCTTCGGTAATGGCGTTATCGTTTGCAGCAGGATGCAGCGATGGAGCGCAGAGAACGGCGCGCCGCGAAGTCGACTTATACAATATGAAAAGCTACAATCAGGGAAATCAGAGACAGCTTTCCAACGGGACTACGCTGAATACGGGATTGCTGCAGGCATTGAAAGCCGAGAGCTCCAAGCGCAGCATCCGGCTTACGCACGAAACGTACGCGGAAGATCTGAACGGAAAAATCAGTTACACTTATTTCATTAACGGTGATGCACGTCACTTTGTAAACGTTCATGTGTTTCCGACCGAAAGGGACAGAGTCGAGGAAATGGCCGAAGTATACGGAGGCCAAAACGGTTCGGTGACCGCAGCCTCAGCCGAAGAAACTTCCGTCATGTCTCAAAAAGGCAAAGTTGCGCTTATCTACGCCTCCAGCGGAATGGAAAAAAGCAAATACAACGATGACATGAAAAAGGTATTCGACAAAGTGCTAAGCGGGATGAATATGGATCAGAATCAGGCACCGCGTCATTAACTCGCCCAAAAACAAACACCCCTCTGCAAAGGGCAGGAATCCATCAGGACTGACCCCAAAGCGTGAGACAAATTAAAACACCTTCAAGAGAATTAAACCATGTCGTAAGATATGGGGATAACCTTGGAGGTGTTTTTGCATTGGCAACAAGAGTCAGCTACCCATTCGAACTTAAATTGAAAGCCATTGAAATGAGATTAGAAGGAGTTCCGGTTCGTGAGGTCATGAAGCAACTCGGGATACGGAATAAGACACAGCTGAAGATGTGGATGAAGTGGTACCGAGAAGGTGCCGGCTGGAGCAGCCTGTGGGTAAGCAATATAGCTACGGAAAAGGGCCAGAACACTCTTCAGAGTTAGAAAAGCTACAGGCAGAAAACCGGTTTTTAAAGCAGCAGTTGGACCTGCTAAAAAAGTACAAGGAGTTAGAAAGGAGGTGGAAATAGAAGTCGTTGTTGCTTGGATCGAGTCCATTCGAGAAGAAGTCAACGGTGACGCAGGCTTGTGCGTGGCTCGGCATTGCAATAGCCACCTATTATCGCTGGAAAGCAACTATGGAGGCAAAATGTCCAGAACCAACGGTGGAGAAAATCCGGGAACTTTGCATTCAACATAAATTTCGATATGGTTACCGGAAGATTACGGCATTACTTCGGATGGAATGTAAGATTAACCATAAACGCGTGCAGCGGATTATGCAGCGAGAGGGGCTCCAATGTCGTGTCAAAGTGAAGAAACGCAAACCTACAGGGCAGCCAGCTTACATCGCAGAACACTTGTTAAAGCGTCAGTTTCAGGCCGATGTCCCCATGCAAAAACTCGTAACAGACATTACGTATTTGCCGTTTGGCGGAAAAACATTGTACCTGTCGAGTATTTTGGACTTGTTTAATGGAGAGATTGTGGCTTACAGTATAGCAGACAAGCAAGACACGACTCTTGTTCTAGACACGTTAAACCAATTACCAGCTGTACCGGGTATGATGCTCCATAGCGATCAAGGCAGTGTTTATACGTCTCAGGCTTATCAGGCGGCTATAAAAGGAAAAGGCATTACCATGAGCATGTCCCGCAAGGGAACGCCCGCTGATAATGCCCCCATCGAATCGTTTCATTCCACGCTAAAGTCTGAAACGTTCTATCTCGAAGGTTTAACCTGTACGACGACGGCAATCGTCGAACAGACCGTTCGAGACTACATTACTTACTATAACTCAATTCGCGTTCAAACAAAACTAAACAACCAGTCACCGGTTCATTTCCGGCAACTGGCTGCTTAGACTTGTAAGGTGTTTTGATCCCTGTCTCACAAACGGGGGTCAGTCCCATCCGCCTATGAGAGGGGTTATTTACGTTATGCCGGCGATTTTCTATTTTTTGTAGATTTCACGCATCACATGTCTCAGCTCCGGCAGAATGATTCGCTCCATCGCCAATTTTACGGCCCCTTGGGAGCCCGGCATGGAAAACACGGCCATATTTCCGATCGTTCCCGCGATGGCCCGGCTTAATATCGCTGCGGGCCCGATATCTTCCGTAAAACTGAGATAGCGGAAAATTTCGCCGAACCCCGGCAGTTCCTTGTTCAGCAGGCTGCGAACGGCTTCGTACGTCGTATCCCGAGGGGCAATTCCGGTGCCTCCGCTCAGCAGCACGGCTTCGATTTCCCGGCTGGAGACGGCCTCGCGGAGCAGCTGGCGGATGCCGTCATAGTCGTCCTTGACGATAACATATTTGACAACCTTGTAGCCATGGGATTGAAGCAATTCACGCATAATTTGACCGCTGTAATCATTCTCCTCGGTCCGGGTATCAGAAACGGTAATGACCATGCAGGCAACCTGATCAGGGGCCTGACTGCGGTGTTCATCAACGGATTTCATCATCGCTCGTATCCTTTCTGTATAGAGGATTTCGTATTTATACTTTACCACAAAAGTTGCAGGAATCATCCGCTTGGTGTAAACTCGCTTTCATGGAAAACGGAAAAAGCGTTTTGGGACGGAGGAATTGTAAATGGAAAAAATGACCGGGGCAACGCCCGTCTATATTTTATCCGGTTTTTTGGGGAGCGGGAAAACCACATTGCTGCAGCGGCTGCTGGCCTATTGGAAAAAAGAAAACTTACGTCCGGCAGTCATTATGAACGAAATGGGCGAGATCAATCTGGACGGTATGCTTGTCGGTGAAGAGGTGCCGATGGCCGAAATGCTGGGCGGCTGTATCTGTTGCACGTTTCGGGGTGACCTCAGCGTCCAGTTGTACGAGCTGATTACCCAGGAACATCCCGATCTGGTCGTCATTGAGGCAACCGGCGCAGCTAACCCGATGGACATGTTCGACGCGGTTTCGGAAGCATCCATGTATTTAAAGCTCGATATCCGGCCGATGATTACCGTCGTGGACGCGGCCCATCTGGCGGAACTATATGCTTCCCAACAGGGGAAAACCTACCGGCTGATGCTGGAGCAAATCCGCTGCGGCTCCGAGCTGATTTTGAACAAAATCGACCGGCTTGCCTCTGAACAGCAGCAGGAAATGCAGGATTTGCTTGTACGCTTGAATCCGTATGCCCGCATTACGCCGGCAATCCGCTGCGAGGTGGATCCGATCTTATTGCTGGAATCGAATAAGCAGGCTGACATACCGGCAAAGCACGTTAGCAACGATGAACCCGTTCATTCGGAGCATCCTCAGGGTCATATCCACGAACATCAACATGAACATAACCATGACCATTCACACGGACATGCTCACGACCACTCTTTACATGAGCATGTAACCGTATATACGTACTATTTGTCCGGGCCGATCGACAGCAGGGCGTTTGAGGAATTTATCAAGGAGCTGCCCCGCGAAGTTTATCGTGGCAAGGGGATCGTCCATTTTTCCGACACCTCGGGGAGGTTCCTGTTCCAGTATGCTTACCGAGAAACGGACTATATGAAAATAACGCCCCAAGGAAATGTCCCGGACGCGGTCGTGCTCATCGGGGAGCATTTCGATAAGCAGGAGATTGCGGCAAGACTGAAGGCGTTGGAAGGCGTACCGGCAGGCTCCGACGGAGGCGAGTAAGCAGACGAATGTTTCGTTGGCTCACGACTCGTGGTAATACATGTTGTGCGTGTTGACTTGCAAATCATCCGTAGGAGGTAAGCTAACTATGATTCAGGAAAAATACCGTGAATGCATCGATGTATGTCTCCAATGTATGAATGCTTGTAACTACTGCTATGTATCCAGTTTGAAGGAATATGAGCTGGCGATGCTGAGGGAATGCATCAGGCTGGACCGGGAATGCGCCGAAATATGCGCGTTCGCGGCGGAGTCCTTATCACGGAATACGCCGTTCGCGATCGAAATTTTAGAGCTATGCGCGAAAGCCTGCGAGGCCTGCGCGGACGAATGCGGCAATCATGGGCATGATCACTGCAAAGCATGTGCCGAAGCTTGCCGGCGCTGCGCGGAAATGTGCCGCAGCATGATGGGAGCCGCCTGAGGGGCGGCATGAGAAAACCCGGATGATCTTTCCGACTTATATCGGAGGATCACCCGGGTTTTCGTTTATTAGAAGCGGGATTCGGGTATTATATAAACTGCTTTTTCGCTATGAAGGGAGAATGTGCCATGGATAAAAAGTCAACCGGTTCAACTACGTTCGTCCCGTACATATCCGCATCCCGGACCCTGCCGGAATTGACGGCGGTAGCGATCGTTCTCGGGATCGTGCTTGCGGTGATTTTTGCCGCGGCAAACGCCTATCTGGGCCTTAAAATCGGCTTGACCGTCAGTGCCTCGATTCCTGCGGCGGTGATCTCCCTGGCGGTGCTTCGCGGCTTATTGCGGCGGAAGTCGATTCTGGAAAACAACATCGTCCAGACGATGACGACCGCGGGCGAAGCGGTCGCGGCAGGGGCTATTTTTACCCTTCCCGCGCTCTATATGTGGAATTTGAATCCCGGCCAGCAGATGGTCAGTTTTATCGTGCTGGTAGGCGGTTTTCTCGGCGTGGCGATGATGGTGCCGCTCCGGCGGCTTTTGATCGTTAATGAACATGAGACGCTGCCGTACCCCGAAGGGACCGCTTGCGCGGAAGTGCTGGTATCCGGCGAGACCGGGGGACGCAGCGCACGGATGGTTTCGTTCGGCTTTATCGTCGGCGGGATCGTCAAAGCGCTAGGCGACGGTTTTATGCTGTTTCGCACCGAAATCGAGACCGCGATCTTCAGATTTAAAAACGCCGTGATCGGGATGGATACCTATCCGGCATTGCTGGGGGTCGGGTATATTATCGGCCCGAGAATATCCGGGCAAATGCTGGCGGGAGGCATACTCGCCTGGCTCGTTCTGATTCCGGTGATCGGCTTCTTCGGAGCGGGCGGCCAATCGGTCATCGCCCCTTCCCAGACCCCGATCGGCCAACTCGAAGCCTGGGGCATCTGGGGCGATTACATCCGTTATATCGGTGCGGGCGCGGTGGCGGCGGGGGGACTCATCACGCTGATAAAAACATTGCCGATGCTGTTCAGTTCTCTGACGGCGACACTTCGGGGTCTGATGAAGCAAGGGGACGAAAAGGTAACGCTCGACCGCACCAACAAGGATATTTCGGGGAAATGGGTATTTGCGTTGATCGCCGTTTTGATTATTTTACTTGCGTTTGATCCGATTACGGAAGTAGGCATTATTGGCGCAGTCGCCATTGCCCTGTTCGGTTTTTTGTTTGTCACCGTGGCTTCCCGTATCGTCGGTCTTGTCGGAAGTTCTTCCTCTCCGGTGTCGGGGATGACGATCGCGACGCTTCTGATCGTTACTGTCATCTACAAGCTGTCCGGGTTGTCGGGGACAGCGGGTATGGTAACCGCCCTCACCGTGGGAGCGATCGTTTGCGTGGCTTTGGCCGTGGCCGGAGACATTTCCCAGGATTTAAAAACCGGTTATCTGGTCGGCGGCACGCCTTGGAAACAGCAGGTTGCCATGATGATCGGCGTGCTCGTATCCGGTCTCGTGATCGGGTTTATTTTGAACGTGTTGAACGCTTCGTACGGGCTTGGCTCCGAGCAGTTGCCCGCCCCGAAAGCGGTACTGATGCGGATGATCGTCGAAGGAATTATGGCGGGGAATTTGCCTTGGGACTTGATATTCATCGGGGTGGCGGCGGCGGTCGTGTTCGAATGCCTCGGGCTCAATTCGCTCACGGTCGCGGTCGGCATCTACTTGCCGGTCCATGTCAGCACGCCGATCATGGTCGGAGGTCTTGTGCGCTGGTACGTCGAGCTTGTATCCCGCCGGAACGAAGCCGTGCTTAAAAACCGGGTAGAGACCGGGACGCTTCTTGCTTCCGGACTTATCGCCGGCGAATCGTTGATCGGTGTCGTCATTGCTATCCTGATCTGGGCGGGCGTGCAAATTCCGTCGATTTTAGCGATACAGAACCATGCTTTGCCGTTTCTCATATTTCTGGCGGTCACGTTCTTGCTCGCTTTCGTTTCCTTGAGCAGTAAGGAAGGCATCGCCAAAAACGGATAGGAGGCGGACCCATGGGATTTTTAAGGAGAAAAAAGACCCCCCCGGACAACTTGCTGCATATGGTGCCGCTGTTACGTTCCCATATCGGCATGGAACCGGACGGAGAAAGAAAGGTAATCTTGCTTTTGCCGAGAACGAGTTGGCTGGAGCGGCAGTCGATCCGCTTTTTAAAGCAGCCGAAGCGGATAAAAGTCCATTTGGATGAATTGGGGAGCATGGTCGTTACCCATTGCAAGGGAAGGCATTCGGTGGAGCAAATCGCTTCGATCATTCGCGCAGAGTTTGGCGATGAAGCAGAGCCGCTATATCCGAGACTCGGTAAATACCTCGAAATTCTCGAGGCGAACGGATGGCTGACCTGGGTTCGGGAGAACCATCCCGCCGATCCGGAAATTCGGCTAGCCAAATAATAGACATGCAACATTTTCCTTGTGGCCAGCGTCAAGGGGGCAGAGGTGATATTCATGAAAATGATGAAGAAAAAGGCGGCCACGGCATTCCTGTTGTCCGGAAGCTTGCTGCTGGGATCCGCTGCATCGGCTTTTGCGTTCAGCGACGTGGAGGGCCAAGACGCAAAAATGACGGAATCGCTGCAGCAACGCGGCATCATCCAAGGAATTTCGAAAGACAAATTCGCTCCGAAGAGCAAGCTTACCGGGGCGCAAGGGGTATACATGATCGTCAAGGCGCTCGGTCTTGAATCGAAGCAGGAGCAAGGGGCGGGTAAAGAGGTGCAGCCGAACCAACCTTGGTACGCTTCCGCGCTAAAGGCGGCGGAGGACAACGGCATCAAGCTCCCGGATTCGTTCAAATGGAACGGGGAGCTTACCAGAGAACAGTTTGCGTATATTCTCGACCAGGCAATCTCGGCCACGGGAAATTATCCGATGATCAAAATGTTTATCGAGGTCAAGGATGCGGATCAAGGAAATGTCCATTATACCGGCAGCATTCAGCGGTTACTGCTTATGAAGATCGCTGAGTTGGACGATCAGGGCAAATTTTACCCGACCGCGTCCATCACGCGTATCGAAGCCGCCCGAATGGTGTACCAGGCCGCGGAATTCGTGAAGGCGCATCAGGACATGGAGCTGCCGGGGCAAAACGATGAGATATCGTTCTCTCTGGAAAAGGTAAATGACGAGATCAACAAGGTGATCATTACCCGTCATGCTCAAGCCCACCCGGGATACGGCATCCGCGTCGCCAAAGTCGAGTTCTCCAAGGACAATAAGGCAAAGGTTTATTACGAGCTCTTGTCGCCAGATCCGGACATGTTATATCCGCAGGTCATTACGGACACCAAAACCGAAACGTTCGTTTCAAGCAGGTTTGAAGTGGAGATTGCGGAGTTGAAGTCCAAAGCTTTGAATTAACATGAATTAAAAGAAGGCTGTCGCCCCTATGCAGTTCGCAATACTGCTGGATGGTGACAGCCTTTTTGTAGTTCATTGTTACATTACAGCCTTGTTGAAGCCGGCTGCATGGCAGGGAGGGCACCCGTAGCCGTGGCGTCCGTGCTACCGAGCTGCAGGCGATACATTTGATAGTACCGCCCGCCGAGCGCGAGCAATTCCTCGTGCGTCCCGCGTTCGACGATTTCTCCGCGGTGCAGGACGAGGATCTGGTCCGCGCTGCGGATCGTCGACAGCCGGTGGGCGATGATGAACGTCGTCCGCCCCCGCTTGAGCACCTCGAGCGCGGATTGGATCAGCGCCTCGGTTTCGGTGTCGATGTTGGCGGTCGCCTCATCGAGAATGAGGATCGCCGGGTCAAACGCCAACGCCCGGGCGAACGAAATCAGCTGGCGCTCGCCGGCGGACAGGGTGCTGCCCTTTTCCACGACCGGCTCATCGATCCCTTTGGGCAGATGCGCCAGAATGCGCGTCGCTCCGACGTCCTCCAGCGCCTTCTCGATTTGTTCGCGAGTGATGCGTTCGTCGCCAAGGCTTACGTTCGAGGCGATCGTGCCGGTGAACAGATACGGGTCCTGCAATACGATCCCCATATGCTGGCGGATCCACTGCTTCGGCAGGTCCTTCACCGGCTTGCCGTCGATCGTGATCGTCCCTTGCTGCGGATCGTAGAACCGGAACAGCAGGTTGATGATCGAGCTTTTGCCCGAACCGGTGTGTCCGACGAGCGCCACCGTTTGGCCTTGCTTGGCTTCGAAGGAAATGTTCTTGAGCACGTAATCGCGTTTGTAAGCGAACGATACGTCCTTAAACTCGACATTCCCTTTGTACCGCGGCATCGACCCGTCGGTCACGTCTTCGCCCGGTTCATCCATCAGCGCGAAGACGCGGCCGGCGGAAACCATGGACGAGTCCAGCGCGGCCAGCTGGTTGACCATCCCTGTGATCGGCTGGAACAACCGTCCCAGCACGTCGACGAAAGCGTACAGCACGCCGAGCGAGATGACGCCGATGCCGCTAAGCTGGGCGGAGCCGAAATACCAGAGCACGACGGCAAAGGCCAGATTGCGGATCACATTGACCAGGTTATGGGTCGTAAATGCGTTCAGATTGAGCATTTTGTTCTGGTTGGTCATGTAATCGTAATTCAGGTTCTCGAATTCCTCCGACGTTTGTTTCTGCCGGCGGAAGATGCGGATGATGGACATCCCCTGAATCGATTCGTTAATGATCGCATTAATTTCGCTCAGCCGCGACCGGATTATCGTATTGTATTTCGTCGCGAATTTCCGGTATAGTACCACCCACACCCAAATAACCGGCACGACGAACAAGCAGATGAGACCCAGCCGCACGTCGAGCAGGAAGAGGGCGGTATACACTCCGAGCATATTGATAATCCCCGAAAAAAAGTTCGCCAGTACCGCAATGAACAATTCCTTGACCGCCTCCGTGTCATTTGTGACGCGGGAGACGACTTTGCCTGCCGGCAGGTTATCGAAGAAATGGACCGGCAGCCGCTGGATATGCGCATAAACATCGATCCGCAGCTTCTGGATGACTTTGTTGGCCGAGGATTGCAGCCAGTAGGTTTTGCCGAATTCCATGACGATCGAAATCGCCAGGAAGACGAAATACCAGCCGACCAGGGTCAAAATACCGGGAACCTCCGGTTTGTAAAAAGAAAACACTTCCGCGGCGCTAAGCTTCACGCCGGGGTATTCGGCAACGGTGCCGTCCTTTTTCTCCAGGCGCAGCAAACCGTTTTCGAAGCTGCGATCGCCGGTAATATCGGTAACCGGTTCGCCGACAAAGATAAAGGACATCCCGACTTGCAGCAGGCGCACCTCGGTTCCGCGGGCTTCGTCTTCCGCAAAACGGTCGCCGCGCTTGTAATAATGTCCGTCGTAGGAAACGGATTCTTTCCCCGTATCCGTGGTCTCAAAGTACGGCCTTTCGATCGCCAGCATGTGATCGTCGATCATGGTCCTTGCGATGAATGGGCCGGCGAGCTCGGCCGCAACGCCGATGGCGAGCATCAGCAGCGCCAGAATAAATGTATTTTTCGCCGTCAGGGCGTATTTGAATAATGCTTTTCCCGTATTGGTGTGCAAATGAAGGCACCTCCTTATTCCGTCAGGTCGCTTTCAACCTGCTGGCGTTCATATTGTTCGCGATACCATCCGCCGAGCTCCAGCAGCGTTTCATGGGTACCTTGTTCAATGATGCGCCCTTTTTCCAGCACGATGATCCAATCGGCGTGTTCTACCGCGGACAGCCGGTGCGTGGAAATGAGCGTGGTCTTGCCGGAACGCTTATTCCGGATATTGTCGATGATCCGGGCTTCGGTCCGCGCATCGACGGCGGACAGGGCGTCATCGAGAATCAAAATCTCGGGATCGGCGATAAAGGCCCGGGCCAGCGACACGCGCTGTTTCTGTCCGCCCGAGAGGGCAACCCCTTTTTCGCCGACGAGCGTATCGAGCCCGTCGGACAGCGTGCCCAAATCCTGATCGAAGGCTGCGGTCCGGATCGCTTCCATAATGACTTCGTCCGGCGCGTCTTTCAATCCGAACTGGATATTTTGCCGGACGGTCTTGGAGAACAGGACTTGTTCCTGAGGCACGTAACCGATCCAACCGTGCAGCCGGTCGAGGGCGATTTGCTGAATCGGGACCCCGGAAACCGTCAGCTCTCCCGAGCCGGTCGGATACTCATGCAGCAACTGCTTCAGCAGCGTCGATTTGCCGCTGCCGGTTCTGCCGACGACGCCGAGCGTTTCGCCGCGCCGGATCCGTAAATCGACATCCTCCAGGTTGGTGACGGCCGAGGTCGGATAAGTAAATGTATAATTTCGGAACTCGATTTCTTCCGGCGACTTCACTTCGACCGGATTTTCTACGTCCTGAACATCGGGTACGACGTGTAGCGTTTCGTTTACCCGGTCCAGCGAGGCGCCGCCGCGCTGCATGACATTGATCAGCTCGCCGATCGCGAACATCGGCCAAATCATCATCCCCAGGTACATGTTGAAAGATACGAGATCCCCCAGGGTGAGTTCATTGTGAAACACGAGATAAATACCGTAGGTAAGACCGATCGCATAGCTTAGCCCTACGCACAGTCGGATGGTCGGTTCGAAATACGCGTCTACCTTGGCAACGGCCAGATTTTTTTTATACACGTCATTCGTGATATCCGCAAACCGTTTCTCATCGTTCCGCTCCTGCACATAGGCGCGAATGACGCGAATGCCGGCAACGGACTCCAGCACCTGGTCGTTCATGTCCCCGAACGCGTCCTGCGCGAGCGTGTAACGCTCGTGGATGATGCGTCCGTAAATCTTCATCGCCAAGGCGATGAACGGGAGCGGGATGATGGCAGCCAGGGTCAGCTTCCAGCTGATCAGCGTACTCATGGCGATAAAGATCACCGACAGGTAGGCGGTGGAATCGGTCAAGGTCAGCATGCCGAACCCGACGGTCGCCGAGACCGAACGAAGGTCGTTCGTCGCCCGGGCCATCAGGTCACCGGTCCGGCTCCGTTCAAAGAACGGAGGCGTCATGCCGAGCAGATGGTTCATAAACCGGGAGCGGAGAAGCCGCTCCACCAGATTGGAACCGCCGAATAATTTATGCATCCATATGTAGGTGATAAAATAGATTACGGCCAATACGGCAATCATTAATGTGATGTAAGTGGTCAGCGACTTCCATGTTACGGTTCCGCCCACGATATCGTCGATCGCGCTTCCGAGCAGCCTCGGTGGAGCGAGTTCGAGAATTCCGGCCAGAATGAGCAGGATAACGCCAATCAGATAACGCTTTCGTTCGCGGTGGAAAAACCACCCCAATTTTTTTAGCACGGAAAACATAGCTTAGGTTTCCTCCTTGTCTTTATTTCTCGGTTGAAAATAACCCGCCAAAGCCGAAAAAACAGCAAAAAAGGCACATCGTCCGAAAACGATATGCCTTAGATTCAAACATATGCCCGCGTACGTTACTTAAAGAGTAACCGCCGCGAGAATGAAAAAACGCCATTCTTAAAGCTCTTAGCTTGCGAAACGCGCCTACATTAGAACGCTGTCGAAGCCAGCAGGGTTACTTCGGTATTCTGTTGTTTGCGTACCGCATCGTAAAACACGGGCTGGATAAACATATTAAACACCGTCTTCACCCTTTCTAAATGGTAATTAATTCAAAACATGATCTCGTATGTTGACGATTTTATCACCGGCTTCGGCAAGGTGTCAATTTTTTTTTTGCAAATGGGCGGGTTTCGGCTAAAATAAAGAGAGTATAGGAGGGGTTGCTGATGATAGAAATTACCCAAGACGCGGCCAATTGGTTCAAAAAAGAACTCGGCTTGAAGGAAGGCCAGGCGGTCCGTTTATTTGCCAGATACAGCGCGGGCGGAAAGATCCACCCGGGATTTTCGCTCGGGATCGGGGTGGAGGATCCGGTATTTCCCGGCATTTCATCCAAGGTGGAAGGAATTACGTTCTTCATGGAAGAACACGACAAGTGGTATCTTGATGGACATAAATTAAAAGTGGTCTATAATGCCGCAGAGGATGACATCGAATACGAATATGAGCAGTAAAAAAGGAAAATGACCGGTCCACCAGGGGTGGGACGGTCATTTTTGATGAACCTTGCTTGCCTAAGCATGAAATCTCGTAATGTACGGACGGGCATTAATTCGTAAATATGCTGTCTTCCATCGCGAAATCAAAGTCGCCGATATCGAACACCTGAACCGGAGCTTCGGCTTCGATGATGCGGTGAATGAGTTCCACCTGATCGGTAAGCACGGGGACCGCTTCCCGCTGCGCGGTCAGGACGATCTCGGTTTCGATCGGGTCGAGCATTTCGCCGTACTGCTCGTTGTCCACCGCATTGATAACGGTCCAGGACACGTTGTCACCGAACAGGATGGCCGGGCTCTTGGACCAGGGAACAGTTAAGGCACGCTCCAGTTTTTTGCGGTTGAGCGGTTCTTCCAGATAGGAGATGAGCTCGCCGATCTTCTTTTTGACGTGGAGATCGTCCGCAGCATCGCTCATCAGCGGTTCCGGGCTATTTTGAAATTCATATAGTTCCATGACGGTGTTATAAGGGACAATATATTCGACAGGTGCCGAGGGCACCAGCAATTCTCCGTAAATCGCCACCATCACGGCTTCGATCACAAAACGTCGTGACATGGTAATCCTCCTACTGCAGACAATGACATGTTAATATGGAGTATATCATATTGAGTTTACAAATACAGCTTCCGCTGGAAAAATGCGCGATGGTCCAAGCAGAAGGGAGATGACGTATGAACATGGCACAACATCCTACAGCATCTTTAATGTCCGATAAAACACGGGCGTGGGTGGCGGATCTGGCAGGGCCATCCGCAAAGCTCTTGGCCGTCGAGCCGCTGAAAGGCGGCATTTCCTCCGCGGTATACGCACTGGAAATGGAGTTGAACGGCGGGAAACGGGTTCGGTGGGTGATGCGGCAATTCACCGACAAAAGCTGGAACGAGGCGGAGCCGGACTTAGCCCTGCATGAGTCGACGGTATTGAAATCGGCTTTTGCATCAGGCATGAAGTCGCCGGAATGGGTTGGCGCGGATTTTGAGGGGGAGCGGTGCGGCCTTCCCACCGTCGTTATGACTCGTTTGCCGGGACGCGTGGTCTTACCCGAAAATCCTCCTTCGGCAGCATGGCTTCACGGGCTGGCCGATGCGCTGGCAAAGCTGCATGGAGCAGAGGTTGAGCCGGTGAAGTGGAACTATTTTACCTATAATAAGGTTTCCGAACTGCAAATCCCGGAATGGTCGAAAGAGCCGGAGGCTTGGTCCGCCGTCATAGAACGGGTTAGAGGGCCAGCGCCGCATTACACGCCGAGGTTCATTCATCGGGATTACCACCCCGCAAATGTACTTTGGAAGGATAATCGGGTCAGCGGGGTCGTCGATTGGGTCAACGCGTGTATGGGTCCCGCCGGGATCGATACGGGACATTGTCGGTTAAACCTGGTCCAGCTGTACGGAGTGGAAACGGCGGATGTATTTTTGACGGATTATCTGGACTGTCCGGGAAGCGTTACAGAGG
The DNA here is from genome assembly GCF_051307165.1 of Paenibacillus salivarius. Lineage (NCBI taxonomy): Bacteria > Bacillati > Bacillota > Bacilli > Caryophanales > Paenibacillaceae > Paenibacillus > Paenibacillus salivarius. The sequence continues at coordinate 3,299,022 of NZ_CP195592.1, read as the reverse complement.
CGGACGATCCCTATTGGGACATGCTGGATTTAATCGAAGTGCTGGCATGGCCTCCGGAAGTGTATCCGGGGTGGATCGACCTCGGCTTTCGCGGTTTGAATGCCGAATTGATCGCACGACGGCTCGATGAATACGCGGTCAGCCTGGTTCGGAAAGCGATGGGTTGAGTTAGTAAGAAGATATAGGAATAGTAAGGATGTGCAGCTAAGTTGAAGCATTGGAGAGCTTATTTTTCATTTGTTAAGCCTTATACGAAATGGATCATTTTGACGTTATTCATCGGTATATTGAAATTCGGAATTCCGTCCTTGCTGCCGCTGGTGCAAAAATACGTGGTGGACGACATTCTGCTGACCGACGCGCTCGATCTCGCGGGGAAAGTGAACCGCTTGCTGATCGTACTGGGCGGAACCTTTTTTCTGTTCGTGATCGTCCGGGGGCCGGTGGAGTATGCAAGACAGTATTTTGCGCAGCTGATTACGGCGAGGATCTTGTTCGACTTGCGCAACAGGCTATATGAACATTTGCAGCGCCTGTCGCTTCGCTATTATCAGAATACGAAAGTGGGAGAAGTGATCTCCCGTTTCATCAACGATGCCGAGCAGACGAAAAACATCGTTGAAGTCGGCCTGATGAACGTATGGCTGGACTTGTTTACCCTGTTGTTCGTGCTTGGGTTTATGCTGTATTTGAACCCGCTGCTTGCCATCGTGTCGATCGCGATTTTTCCGTTGTACGCGATTGCGGTGAAGGTGCTGTATAAACGGTTGAAAAAGCTAACCAAGGACCGCTCTGCGGCACTAGCGGGAATCCAGGCGTATCTGCATGAACGAATCCAAGGGATCTCCGTCATCCGCAGCTTTGCGCTGGAACGCTATGACGCACGCCAATTCGGGGGAATCAACGGCAAGTATTTGGGCAAAGCGCTCGCGCACAGCCGCTGGAATGCCTGGACTTTCGCGATCATCAATACGCTGACGGATATCGCGCCATTGCTTGTGATCGGTTACGGGGGATACGAAGTGATTCGGGGGAATTTGACGCTCGGGACATTTGTGGCGTTCTTCGGCTACCTGGATCGGCTGTACGCTCCGCTGAAGCGGCTGATCAATTCCTCCACGATATTGACTCAGGCTTCCGCTTCCTGGGAACGGGTACTCGAATTGCTGGAAGAGCCTTACGATATGAAGGATGCGGAGGATGCGGCGACGTTGCCGGCGGGTTCGCACGGGGTTGCGTTCCGGAATGTCTGGTTCAAATACCAGGAGCAAGGGAACTGGGTGCTGAAAAATATATCGCTTCAGGTGGCCCCGGGCCAAACGGTCGCCTTTGTCGGAATGAGCGGCGGCGGCAAATCTTCGCTGGTCGGGCTGATTCCGCGCTTCTACGACATTCAGAAAGGCTCCCTGACGGTCGGGGGAAGAGATGTCCGCGAATGGACGATGGAAAGCTTGCGCAGCCGGATCGGCATGGTACTGCAGGACAACTTCCTGTTCAGCGGCAGCGTTCGGGACAATATCCGGCTCGGTAATCCGGAAGCCGATGAGGAAGCCATCGTCGCCGCGGCCAAGTCGGCGAATGCGCACGATTTCATCATGGCCCTGCCTCAGGGCTACGATACCGAGGTGGGCGAGCGGGGCGTGAAGCTGTCCGGCGGACAGAAGCAGCGAATCGCGCTTGCGCGCGTGTTCCTGAAAGATCCGCCGATCCTGATCTTGGACGAGGCGACATCCGCGCTCGACCTGGAATCCGAGCATCTGATCCAGCAATCGTTGCAGCATTTGTCCAAAAGCCGGACGACGCTTATCGTTGCCCACCGGCTGTCCACGATTACCCATGCCGATCTCATCGTCGTCATGAAGAACGGCTCGATTGCCGAGCGCGGCACGCATGAGGAGCTGATGGCGAAAGAGGACGGAGTATACGCGCAGCTGTATAATATTCAGAATCTGAATGGGCAAGGCCACTAAAACGCATACGTAAATGTATGATTCAGTCGAGTCCCGCCACATTCCCGGGTTGATCGGGGGTGGCGGGATTTTTGTGCATAATCCGTGTTTGCGAATTGGTCTATAGCGTGCTAAAGGTTGTGATTGGCGCTATTTGGCCGAAAACCGCGGATTCGAAAATGTAACGGTTGCCAAATTCGTTATTTCTACAAAAAGCAGTCTATCGGCGATTTCCTGTTCCGATAGAGCTGTTGGCAACCGATAGATTTTCAAAAAGCCTAAATTAAGCCAATAACCGCAATAGCAACCGTTAGAGAAATGACTACAGCCGCACGATGTAACTTTAACAATTTTGAATCCGCAACCAGGCGGTTCATAGTATAATTGAACCATTCAGTATGCGATTGGAGTGGCAACATGGACGGACAACTTTTAGCCCAAAGCCTGGTCAGTTTGAAGGGGACGGACCTTCGAATGGTTTACGCTCTATTGTTCAAGACGAATATCGGTCAACTTTTGCTGTCCAAGACAAAGGACCTGTTTTCGAAAGAAGACCAGGATCATTTTATGCGGCATTTGGAAGCGGAAGTGAAGCAACTTGAAAATACGGAGGATCGCGAGCTGCAAGTCAATTTGTTTCTTGAGATCACCCGGTTGCTGAAGCTCAGAGGGACCAAGTATTCGCTTCGGCAAGAGATCGAGGATCAATGCGATTTGATCGTTCATCATGTTTACGAGCAGTTCAAGAAACAGGACAAGCCGTTTTCCGCTTATACCGAGAATCAGACGCACGGAACCAAGCTGCAGCAAATGATCCAGTTTCAGATGGGCAAAATTTTTAGCGAGCTGGACGGCAATTTTAAAGATTTTACGGTCGAAGATCAAACGAAATTCGCGGCCCAGGTCAATGAATATATTCAAAGCTTGCCCGCGGACAAGCAGGCGAAAATCAAGGACAAGCTCGGTATCGACGACCTGACGGACGAAGTGGTCCGCAAAGCGATTGCCGCCAGCGGCACGAGTCTCGTGTTTGCGATCATCGTCGAGGTTAGCGGGTTCGCCTTTTATACGACGGCGACTTCGCTGGTCGCTTCTTTTGCAGGTTTGTTCGGCCTTACGCTGCCGTTCGGATTCTATACCGGGTTGACGTCTACGGTCGCCGTGCTGGCAAATCCGGTATTTTTGATTCCGGCCCTGTTAGGCGGAGGATTTTTTCTCGTAAAGCATCAGAATCTCGTTCTGAAAAAGAAACTCCTTCCCATTATCATCATGCAAATTGCGCTGCCATATATGAGCCAGGGCGGCGACTTTGTTCCGTTTGAGCCGTTCATTGAAGAGTGGGGGCGGCGCTACGATGTTTATGCAAGTCTGCTCGTAGATCTTGGAGAGCTGGAAAGCGCGCAAAAAGAATCCAAGGATAACATCCAGCATCATAAAATATTAATTCAATCTTACGCTGCCCAGACGACGAATTGCATTGCGAAGATCAAGGAGGAGAAGCAAAAAATCCACTCCTCGCTGAAATATACGAATTTGGAGAACTTACAAATTTCCGCATCTTTTTCCGCTCACCGGTTCGAATACCGAAAAACGGTCAAACGTATCGTCAAGCTGAAAGAGGACAAGGAGACGATGCCGGTCGGAACGGGCTTTCTCGGGAAACTCGGCAACAAATTATCGAAAATATCCGCCGGGATGGATATCAAGGAAGAGGAAAAGAAGCTGGACCGGATTCTGAACATGATGGTGGAAGATATTCTCCGATCCGACAGCCCGTACAAACAATCCGAGCGCGAGGGGATTCAAGCGCTGGAGCAAAAAATTGAAACATTGAAGAAGTCCAAAGAACTCGAGGAAAACGGGAAGCAAAAAGAAGAGCAAAAGTTGAAGGATCTCATCGATAAGCATAGCCGGTGCCAAGAAAAAATAGAGAAGCTGGAAAAGGAAAATTACGGATTGGCGGATTTGCAAACGAATTAACGAACAGATCGGAGCAGGCGGGGGAGTATGGGGACATTAAATCAGCGGTTTTGGCATTACTGGAAAAAAGGGATGTTTGACGAAGCTTTGAAATGTGCGGCGGATGAAGAGAAACCGCAGCAAAACCGGCTTCAAACGATGCTGTTCGGAACACCGGAGCAATTGAAACAGACGGGGCTCGTGACAGGGATCAGCGTCGGCGAGTTTCTTTATGATGTCATCATGATCAATCCGGCGGTGGTGGATGGACTTGATTTTGCGCGGACGGAAGATTTATCCTCGCTATTTACATTAAGCCGGTTCGCGAGTCACATCGATACGTCTACGGTTACTGGCGATGTCGCTCAGCTGCAGGGGTACGTTGCCGAGCAAATGGTTGCGGCCGAGCTGCAGGCCAAAGGGCATGAAGTCGAATTTCCAGCCACGTCCAACAATCCGGGGTGGGATATTCTGGTCGACGGACAGCCGTTTCAGGTGAAATGCATGAGCGATCCTGCAGGCGTTAGAGAACACCTGGATACCTATCCGGATATCCCGGTTTATATCAATGAGGAACTCGCTCCATATTTCGAGGGGAATCCGAATGTATATGTCACCGGCGTATCCCGCGAAGAGGTGCTGGAGGCCACGACTGCGACGCTCGAACATGCGGACGATTTGCTGGATTTTGAAATTCCCTGGATTACGGCGGGCGTGAGTTCGTTTTATAATATCAAGCGGATTTGGAAGGATGATGTTTCGATTAATCAGGCCGTGTTCCATGTTGTCAGCGATACAACGTCAAAGGTCATTTTGGGGTCGCTCGGCCAGAAAGCCGGCATCCTGGTCGGCACGTTACTGTTCGGGCCGGCAGGCGGGATTACGGGCGCGATGTTCGGGGCTTATGCAGGCGCAAGCCAGGGCGGCAAATTGTCGTCCGGCATCAAGCGCGTATTTTCCAAAAAACAAGAGAAAGAAATGATCGATGCGGCCGTACGCTTGTTTTCCGTCATCAGGGTACAGTTGGATCGGAAAATGGATATTAAGCAACGCAAAATGACGGTTCTTCGCGAAAAGCTCAACATTACGGGGGCGAACCAAAGTATTTTACATGAAGCGGAACGGAATTTCCGGAAGGAAACCGGCTATTTGTTAAATAAAAAAGAAGAGTTGTCGGGACTGGTTGCCGCCGTTCAAACCGGCTCGAAATTCGTATTGGACATTCTTCCTTCCGCGATGACCGTTATCGCCAAAACCGGCGTGCATCCGTTTCATTACCAGGAAGAGCTGCGTTTGCTGCAGCATGCAACGAAGGAATATATGAAGAAGGTTTAACGGACCGCACGCTGGCCTACATACGCCAGGAGTCCTTGTATGATCAGGAAGAGCAATCCCCCTGCGGCAAAAAGCGGCATAAGGGACCAGGGGGCGGTTACTTGAAAGAGCCAGCCGAACAATAAACCGGTAAACGCTCCTCCCAGAGCGTAACCCGGAACAAGGATGTAGCAACGATGGAAAAAGGCTTTGGTATTCGCATACTTTGCCGCCAAACCGTCGATAAAACCTGTGAGCGGAATCCCGATGACCAGATAAATCGCAAACAGGATCAGGAAGCCGATGAGGAACAAGGCCCAAAAAGGATGATAGGACACATTCGGGAGCTGTTCGGCTTTCGGCGTGTAAGCGGATAGGGACATCCAAAGCGATAGGATAAACGGACAGATGATAGCCGCAATAAGCTTGCTCATACTCACATCACTCCTGAAACTCATTCGCCCATTTGATCGCCAATATGTATTGCGAAAGCACGGTCTCATAATCGATCTTGCCGGCCAGAACAAACTTGTCGGCGCGGCTCCAGTCCGCGCTTTCAAGGCTGAGGATAAAGTCCAGCACCTGGCCAAGTTTGTTGCTTCGGCGGGTCAGTGCTTCTCTTACCTCTTTCGTCAAAGGCAGCTCGTGGACGACATCATTCATTTTTTTATTCAACAAAATATCGGCGGAGGAGAATAATCCTACCATAAAGTAATCGAATTGTTTCGGTTTCATCCCCAGTTGAAGGGACAGCAGCTCCATCATTTTTCCCCGGATCAGCGAGGTTTTGATCAGTTCCTTGTTATGAACGTTTTTTATGTCTTTCAGCATGAGCAGATACATCCATTTTTTCAATTCGTCCGTTCCCATACGAACGAGCGCCTGCCGAATAGAATGGATTCGGTTTCTTGAACCGTAAAACAAGGAGTTGGCGGCTTTCAGCAATTTATACGTAAGACCCAAATCCTTCTCGATAATCTCGGCCATATGCTGATAGTCGGGTTCATCGCGGTTCAACTCATCGATAATCCGGATGACGCTGGACTGCATGATTCCGATTTCTTTTCCGTGGACGACGATAGGCTTGCTGAAAAAGTAACCCTGAAACAATTCGTATCCTAACCGGCGCGCAGCAAGGAATTCATCCCTGTTTTCAATTTTTTCCGCCAAAAACGTGATGCGGTATTTCTCTTTATAAGCTTGGATCAGTTGGCTTTGTTTGTTGAGGCTGACGGCGGAAAAATCAACCTTGATCATATCCGCCAATTCAATCAGCGGGGATAATTTATCGTCAAACGCGAAATCATCAAGAGCCAGCACGTATCCTCTGTCTTTCAATTTTCTGCAGGCTTCGATCACGGCTTCCGTCGGTTCCACGCGCTCCAGAATTTCCACCACGATCCGTTCTTTCGGCAGCAGCAGCGGAATTTCCTTGGCCAGCATTTCTCCGGAAAAGTTGATGAAGGCGCGTTTGTTATCGGTAAGATCGCTCAATTGGAAGACCAGGAACGAATTATTGATCAACTCCGCCGTAGCCTGATTATCATCGGAGCCTTCATAGAAATTGTTCATGCTTTTCCGATAAAGCAGCTCGTATCCGTAAACACCCAAACGGCTGTCAAAAATAGGTTGTCTGGCTGCATAAACATCCATCAGCGATTGTCTCCTGCATCATTGGTTTCATCCATTATATACTACCTTAGGCCTAGTTTAATAGTAAAAAACCACTTTTGATTTTTCGTGAAGCATTATATTTATACAGGAATATCTATAATATAAAAATAAAGGCACCATCCTTGCCCCATAGGCGAAGACGGTGCCTTTTTCATTACAGCTTGCCGACAAACAGCGATAAAATGCCGGCGGCGATCAGCGGTCCGACGGGAACGCCGCGAAAAAACGCGACGCCGAGCACGGTCCCGATCAGCAGCCCGGCCACGACGGTCGGCTGGTTGCCCATCAAAGCGGCTCCCCGTCCGCCCAGCCAGGCGACAAGCATGCCGACGGCGATCGCGAGCAGCGACTTCCAATGGAAAAATGAAGCCCACAGCGTTTGAAGCGATAATTTTCCACTGGCGACCGGTGCCATAACCCCGATGGTCAAAATGATGATCCCCACGGTCAAACCATATTTCTCAAGCCACGGGAAAGCATAGTGCATATGCAGAACCCGGATCAGCAGCAGAACGATCATGGCTACGGTAATCGGCATGTTGGAACTGAATATGCCGAGAGCCGCCATCACCAAGAGCAGCAATGACAGGGTGTCCATTTGATTCATGGGGACTAGCTCTCTCTTAAACCGGCAATATGATCGGCAATCAGGCGCCCGTGGCCGCGACCGGTTTCAATGAATACCTCGTTGGCGTTACGTCCCGAGGCGATGACCCCCGCGACGTAAATTCCCGGGATGTTCGACTCCATCGTTTCCGGGTTGAAAACGGGCTTTTCCATCTCGCCGGACATTTCCACGCCGGCATCCAGCATTAACTTGCGGTCAGGGCGGAAGCCCGTCAGGGCCAGTACGAAATCGTTAGCCAGCGTCTCCTGTTTGCGGAGATCCACCGACTGGACGACGATTTCGCGCTCTTTGATTTCGATCACCCGGTTTTCCAGCAGAAGCTTGATCTTGCCCTTGGCGACCATACTGTCGAAGACCGGTCTGACCCAAGGCTTGACCGACTCGGACAATTCCTTGCCCCGGTAAATAACCGTCACGTCTGCATCGACGCGGACAAGCTCCATCGCCGCATCGACAGCGGAATTGCTGCCGCCGATGACGGCTACTTTCATTCCGGCATACGGATGAGCTTCCTGAAAATAATGGGATACCTTTTCGGTGTCCTCTCCGGGAATGCCGAGCATATTCGGATGGTCGAAATAACCGGTCGAGATGATGACATGCCGGGCGGGATACGTCCACTTTTCGCCGTTGCGGGTTACCGAATGGACGATAAATGTGCCGTCAGGCTGGCGAACGATCGAGGTCGCCTCTTCATATGCGGCAATTTGAATGCCATAATGTTGACTGACTCTCCGATAATAAGCGAGCGCTTCGTGGCGGAACGGCTTCTCGTTGGGGGAAACAAACGGAATGTCCCCGATTTCCAGCATTTCCGCAGTGCTGAAAAACTGCATATGCGTCGGGTAAGAGAAGATGGAATGCACGAGGCAATTTTTTTCAAGGATGAGCGTATGTAAACCTCGCCGCTGGCATTCGATGGCGGCGGACAGTCCGCAAGGACCCGCTCCGATGATAATAACGTCTTGCATGGGAGTCCTCCTGTTTTTGATTTGCTTTCCGAACATTATCAATCCTACCGCAAACGCGGAAGAATATCCAGAGACGTGCCCGTAACCGGGTTCGGCTTGTCCATGGTATGTCTATTCTATGAAGAATGGTTCAAAAGACGATCATAATACGAATAAAAGGATATAATAATATTGTAAGCGTTTCCCTAAACAACGAGTTCAGATAGGAGGCTCCTGTCATGCTGCTCTGGATAAAAAATATACGCAACCGCAGGAAATCCACAGGTTCTCCACGTTCCGTTCAAGTGACGCTGGAAGAGGTCAAACAGGCAGTGCTGGAATATGAAGCCGATATGCCGGACGGTATAAACCGGAAATCCTTGCTGTTGCCCGACGGTAGTTTGGATTTGCAAAGATTGTCCCGTTATTTGGGCGGGATCACGGACCAAAAATTTTATTTGTCGCGCGAGACTTACGAAATATTCGAGGAGGACGACCGGGAGATTCCTTATTTTCTCGATCTCGTGCAGGTGGCCGTGGACGTGTATGTGGAAGATACCGGCAAGCTCCCCGTTTTGAATCCGGCCCCGCCGTTCCAGGTCGATGTCGGCTTGCTGCAAAGGGAGCATTACCTGAAAGAAATCCCGCCGTTCCCGCTCTACATCACGGACCAGGAAATGCTGCTCACGCACCGTCCAAAGCAGGTCATTTGAGGCTTGGGAGAGCAATATCCCGCAAAAGCGCAAATCCAACAACATGGAGATGCGCTTTTTTTGTTTGCGGCCGCATTGACAGCCTGTTCTAAAATAGAGAATAGAGACGAAACAGAAAATGAGGGATAAGCATGGAGCAGATTAAAGCGGTTCTGTTTGATTTGGACAATACGCTGATGGACCGGGACTGGACGTTCCGGGAATTCGCCGGGCAGCTCATTCGCGAGAAGCTGAAGGTGAGCGACCCGGAGGAAAGGGAGAGAATTCTCGCCTATATGATCGAGAGCGACGCGGATGGTTACCGGCCAAAGGAGGGATTTTTCCAGGAGCTGATCGAGACCTTGCCATGGACGGCAAAGCCGGATTTAACGGAACTCAAAGCTTATTACGACAAAAACTATATGTCGCACGCCCGCGTGATGGATCATGCGGAGGATGCGCTTGAGGCTTGCAAGTCGTTAGGTCTGAAGCTGGGGATCATAACGAACGGATTCAGTCATCTGCAGCACGGAAAGATCGATTTGCTGGAGCTGCGCCGGCATTTCGATGCCATCATCGTTTCCGGCGATATCGGCATTAAAAAACCGGACGAACGCATTTATCGCATCGCATTGGAAAAGCTGGGAACGTCCCCCGAAGAGACGATTATCGTGGGCGACCATCCCCGCAACGACATTTGGGGAGCCTCCAAAGTAGGGATCCGCGGAGTGTGGCTGCTCAGAAAGCACGCCTGGTCCGATGATCTTGAGGGAGGAGCGCCTTGGCGAACCATTAACGGTTTGGACGAGATTGCCCCGATGCTGCAAGCATGCTGTCTGCCGTCAAAATGATTTTCGGGCGACGGGTTGACAAATGTTTCCGGGTTCGAATATGATGTAGACAATTCTTTTCAAGGAGGCTGGTAATTATGTACGGAGTAAATCAAAGCGTATTTGCGACAATCCAACATTTAATTACGGTCTCTGGACGGGATAACTGTTAAAAGGCGCCTTTTATTGTCGTTTGCACGACTTCTAATCGCCTTTGATCATGGATGCTGCCGCAGGACCGTATTGGTCCTGCGGTTTTTTCATTTTCCTGTAACGGTAATTGCCGTTATCAGGAAGGTTAAGACGCGGGTTAGTTAAACCGCGTCTTTTTTGTTGTTTTAGCCTCTTTGAAAGGGTATTTCAAAACGAATTGGAGGAAACGAAATTGACTTTAAAGATGGGCAAGCATGGCGAGAACGACATTCTGGATATGAATTCGCTCGGCTGGAATTCCAAATGGGAGGCTGCCTTTGCGGAGCTCGGGCTTAAAGATGTCGAACCGGGCCGGATCGTAGCCGATCACGGACACAAATACAGGGTGATCACGAAGCGGGGCGAAGGCTGGGCCGAAATGTCCGGAAAGCTCCTGCACGAGATCACGGATCGGAGCGATCATCCGGCAGTCGGGGACTGGATTGCGCTTCGGTATTTTTCGGAAAGCGAAAAGGACGGGATCATCCATGGAATTTTGCCGAGATCCAGCCGCATATCAAGGCGCGCTGCGGGCTCGGTACCGGTCGAGCAAATGATTGCCGCCAATGTCGACGTATTGCTTCTCGTTGCCGCGTTGAATTTTGATTTTAATCTCCGCCGCCTGGAACGTTACCTGGTGATGGCGTGGAACAGCGGGGCAAGTCCGGTTATTTTGCTCAGCAAAGCGGATCTGTGCGAAGATCCGGAGCATTTCGTCAGGGAGACGGAAAATATAGCTCCCGGCGTTCCCGTTATTGCGGTCAGCGCCATTAAAGATCAAGGAAGAGAAGAACTTGAATCCCTGCTTCGGCCAGGCATGACGATCGCGCTCACGGGCTCCTCTGGGGCAGGTAAGTCGACGATCCTGAATTGGCTGGCGGGGGAGGAGATGCAGCTTACGCAGGGGATCCGGGAAAACGACAGCCGCGGACGCCATACAACGACTCATCGGGAAATGTTTGTGCTGCCGCAGGGAGCGGTGATGATCGATACACCGGGAATGCGCGAGCTACAGCTTTGGGACGATGCGGGCGGAGGATGGTCCGAAGTCTTTACGGATATCGAGGAATTCGCTTCGCAATGCCGGTTCGGAGACTGCCGGCATGAACGGGAAGCCGGATGCGCGGTGCAGGAGGCGCTCCGAAACGGCGAGTTGGAGCGAAAGAGGTTTGATAATTACCGCAAAACCCAGCGGGAATTGAAATATCAAGCCTCGAAGGAGCAGACGCGCCAAAGGAACGAGCGCAAGCCGGCCGCCAAAAAAGAAGCGCGCCGGAGTAAAGGCGAGCAGCGGAGGCGTTTCGAGCGGGAATTGGACTAAACGTAACGGAGTATTAGGGTTAGCAACGGTTGCCGTTTCAAAATGTGAAGTTTTCAAACGCTTGTCCGCCCCGAAAGTGCTACAATAGAACAACAGTTGTTCACCGGGGAAAATAGTCGAACAAGCATGGGGGTGGACAAGAATGGAATTCCCCTGGAAAAGAAATCTGTACGTTTTGTGGCTTGGCGTGTTTTTTTCCAGTACGGCTTATTCGATGTCGATCCCGTTCATGTCCCTGTTTATTGCGCATGATCTCGGCGTCACAAAGCATTTGACGTTGTGGTCGGGGTTTGCCTTCGGGATTACTTTTTTGGCAGGGGCGCTCATTTCTCCGTATTGGGGCTCGCTTTCGGACAAATACGGACGCAAACCGATGCTGCTCCGTTCCGGGTTTGCTTTGTGCGCGGTTTACATTCTCAACTCGCTGGTACAAAGCCCTGTTCAGCTCATTGCGGTGCGGATTTTATCCGGGCTTCTGTCCGGCTACGTTCCTGCGGCGATTGCGTTGGTCGGGACAAATACGCCCGAAAACAAAGTGGGATATAGTCTGGGAATCATGTCGACGGCCAGCGCGGCGGGAGGCATTATCGGACCGATGATCGGCGGCTTTGTCAGCAGGTATTTGGGCTACAGGGAATCGTTTCTGGTCGCCGGCGGCGTCGTGCTCTTCTCGGCTTTGATTGCCTTGTTCTTCGTGAAGGAACAGAACTTTGACCGGAACCGGGAGCGTTCGCATGTCCTTGACGACTTGAAGGAAGCGAAGGCGAATTCCGCATTAATGAGACATTTGGGCGTCGTCCTGATCGTGACGGCTTCCGTGATGGTGCTTGAACCGCTGCTATCGCTGTATGTGCTTGATTTAGGTGCTTCAGCTTCGGACGCCTCTTTAAGTTCGGGCATCATTTTTTCGGCGGTCGGAATCGCCACGGTGCTGGCTGCTCCGTTGTGGGGAAAGATCGGCGAGCGGATCGGCTACCGGAACACGCTCATGATCGGGCTTTTGGGAGGCGGGATCGGGAACATTTTGCAGCTGTTCTTCCACAGCCTCATCGGGTTTGGCGCCCTTCGCTTCATATATGGCTTGTTCTTTGCCGCCGTTTTTCCGGCTTTAAACGCCCTTATCGTCAAGGCGACCGTACCTGAGTTTCGCGGCAGAGCCTTCAGCCTGAACCAATCGTCCAGCCAGCTTGGCAACATGGCCGGCCCGATTACCGGCGGCGTGTTGGCGGGATATGTCCCCATATCCGTCGTATTCGTGCTGAATGGAGTTCTTCTGACCGTAACGGCTTGCGTGCTTCTGATTGGAATAGGGAGCGGGGGCGTGAGACGGAGGAAACATGTCGAACTCTAAGAATCCTTGCCAGACATGGGTTCTGGCCGTTTAATCCTCACGAATCGGGTTAAATTACGAGTAAGATACAGGAAAAAAGTTCCTGCGTCGGACCATTTACCCTTTGGAGGGATAGGACATGGCCATAGACCGGTTTATCATCAAAAAAATCGAAACCTGCACCTATGAACCGATGCGCCTGAATTTGCTGAAATTATTCCTCATCCGGATCGAGAAGGCGATGCTCAAAGAAGAGGCCCAGAGAACGGGAATATAATCCGTTGTCCGGGCCTCTTCTTTTCATGACTTTATACGATGTCGTTTCAATTTAGTAGAGGGAAAGTGCCAGAGTGTCGAATTCGCTTTTGCTGTGCAAAATCGCTTCGGAGCCTTCGATTTCGATGCTGATCAACGAGCTCAAGCATTTCTTCAGCGCCTGTTTCCCGTACATAAGCTTGTTCTCCAGCGCACTGGTCAGCAGCTTCAATGTACGCTGCACGGGTTGTTTGGTATCGGTGTTGAAATATACGGGAACTTGGCTGTTTTGGAAAGTTATTAGAATTCTCATAGTTAATCACCTCTATACAGTGGTCTCATACTATACATTGTATAGTAGATTTCTTAAAAAAAGATTAAGATAAGATTATAATTCAATTAAGGTTTTGTGACGAAGCGGTGTGGAAATGATTGATTTCCATGCCTTTTTTAATATTACGTTACACCGTTAAAAAAAGTTTCAGGCATCATAAAAAGATGTGATTCAAAGACTATTTTTATGGGTAGATTGTAATAGATTTACATAATTTTCCGAGCAACCCAGTTTAAATCAGTGGTATGATAACTTCAACAAACATAGAGAGAACAGTTTCAACCACGGGAGTAAAAGGAGGCGGACCGATGATCGTTACTGACCTGTCGAAGAAAGAAACCGTTGTGCTCGAGTCGAAGGAATTGTCCTTTCTGGCCGAGCTGCTGGGCGCGGATTGCCAAGATTGCAAGGTAAATCCTTTTCGCGGATATTTCCAGGGAGGCTTGAAGGAGGACACGGATGAAATCCGCGACTCCCTCATCGCCAAAGGCGTTCTTCAGCAGGCTGCCGGACAGGTGGAAATTTCGCAACAGATGTTGTCCAGCCTTGCCGCTGTTCTGTTCGCGGATAAAGCTTGTTGGATGAGGTACAAAACGGAAACCGAGATGGTTGAAGAGGTTTTGCATATTTCCGATGAACGGATTGTAGCCCTGCAGCGAAAAGAGGATGATTCCGAGCTTCTCTTCATGGACGAAATCGGAAATGTACGTCAGGCTTGCGGAATGCTGGCCGGAAAAATGAGGTGGAATTTGCATACACCGGATGAACTTCCGGCACTTTTGTTATCCAGGCGGAAGTTTGCGGAAATCGTAATGAAACTGGACGAACTCGAATGGGAAGAAATTTTGTCCGAGTTGTCGGCGGTTTCGGATGATCACGAAGGTCTCATCGCGTTTGCTAAATGCATGAAGACGAGTATCGCCCATGGGGATTTGCGTTTTTATGCAAGGCAGGGCGGAGATTGGGAAAGCCAGAGCGCGAAATTTATAAATAATCATCATATGAATTGGCTCATACGTTCGAGCTCCAGAGAAGAAGAGGATTGGCTTATTGCTACGCCGACCACGAACGCAAAATTCCAGGAGATGTTGGAATCCTGGATTCAACAGTCATAAAGCATTAGATAGATTTTATCGAGCCCGTGAGGGGCTCTTTTTTTTGCGAAAAATAGTTGATTTAACCGTATATAGTGTATATATTGTATATATACAATTAAATCAAATGAATTTATTCAGGAAGGTGAATTATGAACATTTTGCTGTCCCCTTCTTCGGGCGAACCGATTTATTTGCAGATTGTCAGGCAGATCCGGGGGAGCATTTTGCAGGGGGAGCTTTCGCCCGGAACTCCTCTGCCGTCCATTCGCCAGTTGGCCAAAGACTTGCAGATTAGCGTCATTACGACGAAACGTGCCTATAACGAGCTGGAGCAGGAGGGCCTGATCGATTCGGTCGTGGGCAAAGGATCGTTTGTGGCCGGAGCGAACAAGGAATATATCCGCGAGCAGCGGATGCGCCTGGTGGAGGATAAAATCAAGGAACTGCTTGAGGAATGCCGGAACATACCGGTCACTACGGACGAGCTGATCGAATGGATCAGACTGCTGGAACATGAGGGAGGACATGAGTCATGAATGCGGTGGAGATCAAAGGACTTAATAAAAGCTATCGCGGCGGATTTACGATGTCGGACGTTTCTTTTTCGGTACCGAAAGGTTATATTTCCGGCTTGATCGGACCGAACGGAGCGGGTAAAAGCACGATCATCAAAGCGATTATGGGGATGATCATTCCGGATAGCGGCAGCATATCGGTACTGGGCCGGGAAGGGGGGCCGCAAAATGGCGATTATAAGGAGAAGATCGGATACATTTCGGATGAAAACATCTTTTACGAATACTTGACCATGGAACAGATGAAACGGATCATCGCTCCCTTTTATACGGATTGGGATGAGGAGCTGTATCGCAAATACATGGATTTGTTCGAGCTTTCCCCGCGCAAAAAAATCAAGGATTGCTCCAAGGGAATGAAAATGAAGTATTCGATCGCTCTGGCGCTGTCGCACCATCCTTCACTTTTGATTATGGATGAACCGACGGCCGGTCTGGACCCGGTTTTTCGGCGGGAGCTTTTGGACCTGCTCGGGGATTATATCCAAGAGGAGGAAAATACGATCCTTTTCTCTACTCATTTAACGACGGATCTCGATCGGGTCGCGGACTATGTAACATTTGTTCATCGCGGGCGCGTCGAATTTGCGGACAGCAAAGATGAGGTACTGGAGAGATATTTGATCGTCAAGGGCGGAAGGGATCTGCTGGATAGCGATATCAGGAACGAACTCGTCGGGCTTCGCGAGACCGAAGTCGGATTCGAGGCTTTGGCGAGGGATCGGGTACAAGCACAGAAGCTGTTTGGCGATAAGGTACTCTACCAGCAGCCGTCATTGGAAGACATTATGTATTTCACGGCCAAGGGAGGAAAAAAGTATGCCTAATATTATGCGGTTGCTGCGAAAGGATCTGATTCTTGTACAGCGTTACTTGTGGCTGCTGGCGATTTACGCTTTCGTATTCTCCGGTTTTATTCAAAGCAATCAGCCGTTCCTTCTGTATAGCTTGCTGCCGGGCATGCTGATGATTCTGGCGATCGGCAACGATTTGCGCACGCCGAATCAACAATTTATGGTTTCTTTGCCTGTCGGCCGTAACTTTCTCGTTTTCGCCAAATATGTTTCTTCTTTAATGTTTTTGATCCTTTCCTTAGTGATTTGCGCGGTCATAAACACGACGGCTCATGCGCTGAAATCCGGCGAGATGATGGTGGATACGCAGATCATCCTGGGTACGTTCGTATCCATGACGCTCTTTGTCTCTCTCTATTTGCCGCTATATTACTGGCTTGCCTCGAAAGGAGCCCAGTTTTTGAATATTGCGATGATGATTGTCATTATGGTCGGCAACGGAACGGTGTCCGAAGTGCTCAGCGAGCCGTTTTTGGCCGATAAAATCGCGAATCATCCCGGACTTGTCCTGATTTTTGCGGCAGGGGTTACCGTGCTTGCGTTGATCGTTTCCTATTTGACTTCGCTATCCATTTTCAGGAAAAGGGATCTTTGAGCTCCGGGAAGTGATTAAACCGTACCTCTTTATGGGTAATCTTGAGACAGGAAGTAACCAAAATCATTTTATCCCATAAAACAGGAGCGTGTGGCATCATGGCTGAAAATTCGACGAATCGCGGACGGTTTCAAGGCAAGACGGCGATCGTAACCGGAGCGGGGTCCGGCATCGGGAAGGCGACGGCGATCAAATTGGCCAAAGAAGGTGCCAAAGTCGCGTTATTCGATCTGATGAACGACCGCACCAGAACGACGGAACACCAAATCAATAACATTTACCGCGGCATTTCACGGGCATTCGATGTAGACGTCTCCGATCCGGCCCGAATGGAGGAAGCGGTTGAGGAAGTGGTCAAAGCGTTCGGCGGAATCGACATCGTATTCGCGAACGCGGGGATAAACGGCGTCCTGGCGCCGGTGGACGAAATGAGCTTCGAGGATTGGGAGAAAACGCTGCGCATCAATTTGAACGGCACGTTCCTGACCGTCAAATATACCGTCCCCCATTTGAAAAATCAGGGGGGCGGCAGCATCATTATCACCAGCTCGATTAACGGGAACGACCGGTTCTCGGGATTCGGCATGTCGGCGTACAGCACGACCAAGGCGGGGCAGGTCGCTTTTGCCAAAATGCTGGCGCTGGAGCTGGCCAAGTTCAAAATCCGGGTCAACTCGATTTGCCCGGGCGCGATTGCGACGAATATCGATTCTTCTTCGGAAATCAGCGAAGAGCTCGAGGAAATCATTATTCCGGTGGAGTATCCGGAAGGAGCCCAGCCGCTTGCCGACGGGCCGGGACAGCCGGAAAACGTGGCCGACCTCGTCGCTTTCCTGGCTTCGGACGAGTCGGTTCACGTGACAGGCGCCCGGATCGTCATCGATGGGGCGGAATCCTTGCTGTAAGACGATTCATTAATTCATAAAATCCAATTCTTTGAGTATATAAGGTTGGTTGGATACTTTATCTAAAGAGAATGAAGGGATCAGGTCGGCGGGTGCGATAGGCTCATACCGGTCGATCAACCCGCTGATATGGGCAAGCCAGCCGACCACGGCTTCTGGGCGCGTTCCGGCGGCCCGCATGGCGGATAGTCCAAGATCGCCGTGCCGCTTGGCCAGCCGCCGTCCGTCTTCGCCAAGAATCAGCGGAGCATGGGCGAACGCGGGGGGCGTGTAGCCGAGCGCCGCATACAGTTCCAATTGGCGCGGCGTGGAGTCGAGCAGGTCATCGCCGCGCAACACATCGGTGATGCCCATCAGCGCATCGTCGACCGTGACGGCAAGTTGATAGGAAAACATGCCGTCCGCCCGGCGGACGACGAAATCGCCGCTGTTATCCGGAGCAAAACTTTGAGGGCCGGCGATTCCGTCGCGGAATCGGATCGGCTCTTTTCCCATTGCGAATCGAAGGGAAGGGGTCTTACGGGACTCGCGTTCCCTGCGTTCTTCAGGGGATAGGCTGCGGCAGGTCCCGGCATAGGGAGCGCCCTCGGAGGAGAGGCCGTGCGGTGCTCCGGCTACGGCGAGCAGTTCGGCGCGGCTGCAATAGCATGGATAAAGCCGGCCTGTCTCCTCCAGCCGGCGCAGAGCTTCTTCATAAAACTGTAAGCGCCGGCTTTGCCAATAGGGGCCATACGAGCCTTCTTTTTCGGGGCCTTCATCCCAATCCAGCCCGAGCCAGCGAAGGTCTTCCAGGATGCGCTCCGTAATTTCAGGCTTGGAGCGTTGCATGTCGATATCTTCGATTCTTACGATAAAAACGCCGCCGACCGAGCGCATGTGCAGCCAGGACAGCAGCGCGATTTTAGCGTTGCCGAGATGCATATCGCCCGACGGCGTCGGCGCAAAACGTCCGCGTTTCATTCTGTTGCTTCACTTCCTTCAAATAGTTCACGATCTTCATTCTTCATAATTTCAATTTTTCGGATCCGGCTGTCCCCACGCTCGAGCACTTTAAAACTGTAATCTCCGTATGCCAGCTCCGTGCCTTCTTCAATTTCCATGTCGTTTCCGTAAATCCAACCGCCGATGGTATCCGTTTCCTCTTCCTCCAAATCGGTTCTTAACAGATCATTGATGTGCGAAATCGATACTTTTCCGTCAACTATAAAATGGTTCTCCGAAAGGCGAGTGATCTCCTGCTCCTCATCGGCATCAAACTCGTCACGGATGTCCCCGACGATTTCCTCCAGAATGTCCTCGATCGTGATCATGCCTGATGTACCGCCATATTCATCGATCAGAATGGCGATATGGGTCCGCTCTTTCTGCATACGGGACAGAAGCGCGGTTAACGGAATGTTTTCCGGGGCGGTCATGACCGGGCGGACGAAGGAGGTAAGCGGTACGTCATGCTGCTCTTCGTAGAGCAAAAACATGTGCTTCGTATTGATCACGCCGACGATATCGTCTTTACTGCTGCGAATGACCGGAAATCTCGTAAATTGCTCTTTTTTGATAATTTCAAGGTTCTCTTCCAGGGATTTATCCGCATACAGGCAAACCATATCCGTGCGCGGAACCATAATATCTTTGGCCGTCAATTCGTCAAAAGCAAAAATCCGGTGAAGATAATCGTACTCATAGCTGTTGATTTCACCCTGTTCCAGGCTTTCGCCAAGCAGGATCAAGAGTTCTTCCTCCGAATGCGCTTCGCTTTGCTCCGTGGAGGGCTTGAGTCCGAATAAGGAAACGATGCGGCTGGAGGAGCGGTTAAGCGCCCAAACGAGCGGAGACATCAAGGTCGTGTACCAGAACAGCGGTCGGGAGTTCTTGAGGGCAAAAGCCTCGCCTTTTCGGGCGGCAAGCATTTTGGGTACAAGAGCGCCAAGCACGACATGTAAATAAGTAATGACGATAAACGCGATGACAAAAGACAGAATGGCTTCCGGGACCGGCGGCAGCATCACCAATCGGAAAGCAGGCTGCAGCAGGCCCTGCATTAGCGGTTGCATCAGCCAGCCCAAGATGAGCGAGGTCATCGTAATGCCAAGCTGGCAGGCGGAAAGCGCCCGCTGGGGCTTCCGCATCAACTCGGCCAGAGTGGCGGCATATTTTCGTTTTTCGCGTAGCATGATTTCGACCCGTCCGGTTTTTATGCCGCGTAATGAGTTTTCCGCCAGCACAAACCAAGCGGTCAGAAGGACAAGCGTGATCACCAGCAATATCTCGGCGATAGTTCCGTTGAACTTCATGTTCGTCGTTAACCTCCCCGGCAGCTTCGAACTTAAATATTATACAGGACCTCGGATCAGAACCAAAGCATGGACCCGCAGCCTGGATGGGACTTCGTATGTTAAAATGAAATGTCGAGATTTTATTTAGTGTAACCTCGTAAGGAGATAATGATGAATCAGCAGCGAATGCCAATTGATGAAGTGATCCCGGCATTACGGGACAATTTGAATAAGTTCGGAGCAAGTGTACTGATTGCGGAACCCGGCGCCGGAAAAACAACGCGGACCCCGCTCGCTCTTCTGGACGAGCCTTGGCTTGCCGGGCAGCGGATCGTCATGCTGGAGCCGCGGAGGCTGGCCGCCCGATCTGCGGCCGAATATATGGCAAGGCAGCTTGGGGAGAAACCGGGAGAGACGGTAGGGTATCGGATTCGGATGGAAAGCCGGGTGTCCGCGAAGACCCGGATTACGGTCGTCACCGAAGGGATTCTTACCCGGATGCTTCAGCAGGACCCGGCTTTGCTGGGAACGGGCCTGCTGATTTTCGACGAGTTTCATGAGCGCAGCCTGAATGCGGACCTCGGCCTTGCGCTTGCTTTGCAAAGCCGACAGCTGCTCCGTGAAGATTTGCGCATCCTCGTGATGTCGGCCACGTTGGACGCGGGCCCGGTGGCGGAGCTGCTCGGGAACGCGCCGGTTGTCGAGAGCCGGGGTAGAATGTACCCGGTCGAGACGGTGTTTGCCGGGCGTCCGGCGGGTGAGCCGCTGGAAGCGGCAGCCGCACGGACGGTGCTGCGGGCGCTGGCCGGGCATGAGGGCAGCGTGCTGGTGTTTTTGCCCGGCGCCAGGGAAATCCGCCGGGTCGAAGGGCTGCTGGCCGGGAGCGTGCCGGCCGGCGTGACGGTGGCGCCGCTGTACG
This sequence comes from Paenibacillus salivarius, assembly GCF_051307165.1. Classification (NCBI taxonomy): domain Bacteria; kingdom Bacillati; phylum Bacillota; class Bacilli; order Caryophanales; family Paenibacillaceae; genus Paenibacillus; species Paenibacillus salivarius. The sequence continues at coordinate 3,278,376 of NZ_CP195592.1, read as the reverse complement.
GCGCGCTGCCGCAGGAGGAGCAGCGCAAGGCGATCGAGCCGGCGCCGCAGGGCGGGCGAAAGGTCGTGCTGGCGACCTCGATCGCCGAGACCAGCTTGACCGTGTCCGGAATCACGGTCGTCATCGATTGCGGGCTGCGGCGGACGTCGCTGTTCTCGCCCCGGACCGGGATGAGCCGGCTCGTCACGGTGCGGGCCGCCCGCGACTCCGCCGATCAGCGGCGCGGCCGGGCGGGCCGGCTGCAGCCCGGCGTATGCTACCGCCTCTGGAGCGAGGCGGATGACCGTGCGCTTGCGCCAAGCACGCCTCCGGAGATGCTGGAGGCGGACCTGACGCCGCTGGCGCTGGAGCTGGCCGCCTGGGGCGCGGAGGATCCGGCTGAGCTCGGCTGGATCGATCCGCCGCCGGCGGCGCCGTACGGCCAGGCCGTCCAGCTGCTGCGCCAGCTCGGCGCGCTGGACGCGGCGGGCCGCATCACGGCCCACGGCCGGCGCATGGCCGGCCTCGGCCTGCACCCGCGGCTTGCGCACATGCTGCTGCGTGCGCAGCCGCTGGGTCTCGCGCGGGCGGCCTGCCGGCTCGCCGCGCTGCTGGAAGAGCCTGGCCTGGTGAAAGGCCAGGCCCATGACGGCGACCTGCGCGGCAGGCTCGCCGTGCTGATGGCTGCGGCCGGCGATGCCGGCCCGGCTGCGGCCCGGACCGCCCCGGACGGTGCCGGGGCGGCGGACATCCGCCGGCTGCTTGCGGTCAGCCGGCAGTGGGAGCGCCTTCTGGAATCGGAATTCCCGGAAGGCGCCGAAACCCCGCACGAGCAGCCGGATTGGCAGCGGTACTGCGGGCTGCTCGTCTCGTTCGCCTATCCCGACCGGATCGCCCGCCGCCGAGGCGACGGGCGTTATCTGCTGCGCAGCGGCCGGGGGGCCGCCTTTGGGAACACGCAGCCGCTGAGCGCGGCACCGTTGCTGGCCATCGCCGACGTGGACGACGACGGCCCGGAAGGGCGGATCCTCCTGGCGGCGCCGATGGAGGAATCCTGGCTGGCGGAGTTCTACGGGGACGAACTCCGGGAAGAAAAATCCGCCGAATGGGATGATTCGGCGGGGGCCGTACGGGCGCGCATTCGCCTTGTATTCGGCGCGATCGTTTTGAAGGAGCAGCCTGATCCGAATCCTTCTCCCGACCTCATTCAGGAGGCGCTGCTTGGCGTGATCCGGGAGCAAGCACCGAGAATTCTGCCTTGGAATGCGAAGTCCAGACAACTGCAAGCCCGCATCCTGTTTCTTCGGGGACTGGACGGGGAAAAGTGGCCGGACGTTTCCGACGAAGCCTTGTCGGCGAATGCGGAAGAATGGTTCGCTTCCTACGTGGCCGGATTCCGCAAAAAATCGGATCTGATGTCGCTCTCGCTGCATCAAATCCTGGAGAACCGTTTCGATTGGCAGCAGGTACAGGAGCTTAATGCCGAAGCGCCTACGCATCTGACGGTGCCGAGCGGTTCCAGAATCGCCATACAGTACGACGGGCCGCAAGCTCCATATGCCGCGGTACGTTTGCAGGAAGTGTTCGGCATGATGGACACGCCGCGCATCGGTTACGGGCGCATTCCCGTGACCATGCATCTCTTGTCTCCCGCCAGCCGGCCGGTTCAGGTCACGGCGGATTTGCGGAGCTTCTGGCAAGGGACCTATTTTGAAGTCAAAAAGGACTTGAAAGGCAGGTATCCGAAGCATTACTGGCCGGATGACCCGCTTTCGGCGACTGCAACCCGGCGGGTGCGGCCTGAAGGGAGCAAATGACCTTCTTCCAGGCCTTCCCGGCGTTGGTTTAGTGGATCAGATGACCGGATTTGGCTTTCATTACCCATTTGGCCGCGGCGCGGTTGACGATTTTTTTCAACCCGATGCCGAGGACCAAAGAAATGACCACGTAAATCAGTAACATAGTTATATCTCGGGTCACGATGTCCGGGACGATTCCGCCGACCGCTTCACGCATCAGGCTGATACCATAGGTGAACGGCAGAAAAGGATAGATCGCCTGGAAAAAGGGGGGCGTAACTTGAATGGGAAACGTCCCTCCCGACCCGGCCAGTTGAAGTACGAGGAGTACGATAGCCATCGCTTTTCCCACATTTCCGAATACGGACACGAGCGTATAAATCATGAGCATGAATGCGACCGCCAGCAGCAGGCCGAACAGGACGAATCGGACGGGATTCGCGGCGTAGGTACCCAAAACCAGCAAATCGCCGACGGTCGTTACCAGAGTCTGCAGCAAGGCCAAGGTCAGAAAGGTCAGAAACCGGCCGAAGTATTCATGGTAACTGCGGAAGTTTTCGGGCTGCGCGTGAACCTCCACGGTCAGCATGGAAACGAGCAGCAACCCGCCGACCCATACCGACAACGTCGTGAAAAACGGCGACATCGCGGAACCGTAATTGGGGATGGGGAACAGGCGGTTTTCTTTCAAAAGGACCGGTTCGGCGAAAAATTCGCTTTCCTTGGCATAATTCAAGCTTAGCAGCCTGATCAGGTCCTCGATGGTTCCTTTACTCTCCAGCGATGTAATCCGGTCGGTCATTTCTTTTAATTTCCGATGTGCGGAGGGAAGTTCCTTTCTGGCCTTTTCCGCCCCGAGCACCGCGGTATTCAGGCCTTTCCCGGCATCGGTCAGCACCTTGTCGACCTTCGGAAGGTCACCGATGACTCCTTTCAATACGGTCCCCGCATGGCCGGCATCCTGTTTCAGTCTTTCCAAGGCCGACTGCATTGCGGGATAAACCGTTTTGTCAAAACGGTCCGTGAGGCCGCCGAGGATCCCGCTTGCCGACTTTGCAAGCTCGGAAAAATCGGCAATGGAGGCTTTGGCCGCTTCCCCCGTTTTCTCTGTTAAGGCAGGAATCTCCTGAATCAAACGCGCCATATTTCCGAATTTTACTCCGGTTTGACGAAGCTCGGCTGTTACTCCGGAAAGTTTCCCCGACGAATCGGAAGCCTGAATTCTTTCCGTCATATCCGCAAGGGAATTGGCCACATCCGCGGCCGTACGCAGCGCAGAGGCCATGTGCTCCGGTATGGCGGGCAAACTGTTTTGCCGGACCAAGTCTTCGCCGTTTTCCACTGCGGCCAACATGAGATCCGATAATTGGGATGCCGCGTCGCCGGTTTGCTTCAAATGCTCCAACGTTTCCTTGACGACAGGGGCTGCCGTCTCCAAAGCGGAAGTGCCCTCATCCAGGAATACAGCGGTTTTATCCGCCCAGTCCTGTCCCGTCAGCGCCAATTCCTTGACACGGGGAAGCTCGTCATGGACTTTGCCGACGAAGGTTTGCGTGGTTTGGAGATCTTTCACGGCAGTGTCCGCGGCACCGCTGATTTCAGGGTACATCTTTTCCAACTCAAACGCGAGAGCCTTCATTTTTCGGATCAACGGCAGCTCTTGCTTCAATTCGATTCCGATTTGGTTGAATATTTTGAATATTTCCCCATTGGCCGTTTTGATAAAGTTCCGGTTGACCTCGCTCGTCACGGAGCTTGCACCCTTTGACGTGATTTTGGGAGCGACCGCATTAATTTTTTCATTTACGTAATATAAGATTTCCGCCTTTTCCGGGTTCGGGGATAAAACGGTAGCTATTTTGGAGGAAAAATGCTCCGGTATGATGATGGCGGCATAATAATTTCCGCGATTCAAGCCCTTCATCGCTTTGTTTTCGTCCGTGAAAATCCACCCGATATTATGGTTTTCCTTCAGTGATGTAATGATCTCGTCTCCGATTTTTAGCGTTTGACCGCGCAGTTCCGCGCCCGCGTCCTGATTCACGACGGCGACCTTAATGCCGGATGTCTGCCCGTAAGGATCCCAGGATGCTTCGATGTTGAACCAGGCGTAAAGCGAAGGGAGGATGATGAGTCCGCCGATCACCACTGCGGCAGCCCAGTTCGTAACAATACCGCGAAGATCGCGTACATAGATTGAAAATACTTGTTTCATCGATAGGCTCCGTTTCCTGTTTTTTTGTAGTATTCCTCAAGGCCTCCAATCGATTCCGGATTAGCAATTGTTGGCATGGTCAAAAAAACGGTTGACGAAAGCAAGACATGTGATTTATGATTAGCACATCAAAAAAGAAAACGATTACAAATGGCGTGTTACCGTTGACGTTAAATGGGCATGAGCCAAGAAAAGCAGACCTATTTCGATAGGACTCTTTTCTTGGCTTTTTTTGTTGCCTGTCCCGAAATATTTCGCCTGTCCGACAGGCATATTAACGGTACGGGAACATGTCCAGGAGAGAGATAGGAGGATTCGTATGTTTTCAAAGTGGAGAAAGAAAGCATCTTTAAGTCAAGTCGTAGAGGTAAAGGCGCCGGTCACGGGGCGTGCCGTTCCTCTTTCGGAAGTTCCGGACGAAGCGTTTGCCGCAGGGCATATGGGTCAGGGGATCGCGATTGAGCCTAGCGAAGGCAAGCTGATCGCTCCGTTTGACGGAAAAGTGGTTCATGTCATCAAGTCCAATCACGCAATCATGCTGGAGGACGCTGCCGGAATACAATTTTTGTTTCATATCGGCATCAACACCGTTGCTCTGAAAGGAGAAGGATTTGCATCGCAAGTGTCCGTCGGTGACCAAGTGAAAGCGGGTCAGAGCTTGATCGAATTCGATATCGAAAAAATCAAGGCCGCGGGATATCCGGTCATCACCCCTGTCATAGTTACGAACGCGGATGAAGTGACGAGCGAGCTTGAGAAATTCACCGGGCCTGTGACCGCAGGCAGAGATGTCATTTTAAAAGCGGTTATGAAATCTTAAATCAAATCTTTGAAAGGATGATTTACATGCTGGCATCACTCCAAAAGCTTGGCAAATCGCTGATGCTTCCGGTAGCCACGTTACCGGCCGCGGGGATTTTGCAAGGTTTTGCCCTGATCAACTACGAGAAAGATTTGCATTTCGGTCATGCAGTAGGCGGCTTCCTGAATCAATATATCGCTCCGTTTTTGAATGCGGGAGCTCAGGCCGTCTTCGGCAACCTGGCATTGATCTTTGCGATCGGCGTCGCTATCGGTTATGCCGTGGATGCGGTAGCGGCATTGTCGGCGTTGATCGCCTACCAGGTGCTCATCAATGTCTTGGCGCAAGTTCCGAAAGCGTTCCCTTGGATCGGTGACGACGTCAAGCTGGACATGGGCGTTCTCGGTGGTATTTTCGTCGGTCTGTGGGCAGCGTATCTTTACAAGAAATATCACAATATAAAACTGCCAGATTGGCTTGGATTTTTCGCGGGCAAACGGTTTGTACCGATTGTCACCGCCGCGAGCACGCTCGTTCTGTCCGTACTGATCGGCATGATCTGGAGCCCGATCCAGGACGCCATCAGCGTCTTCGGAAATTGGGTCGTCGGCCTGGGCGGCATCGGTGCTTTCGTGTTCGGGGTTGCCAACCGGTTGTTGGTTCCGTTCGGTCTGCACCATGTTCTTAACTCGATCGCCTGGTTCCAGATCGGAGACTACACGAATGCGGCCGGAGAAGTCGTCCACGGCGACTTGTGGCGTTTCTTTGCGGGGGATCCGAGCGCGGGCATGTTTATGACCGGCTTCTTCCCAATCATGATGTTCGCCTTGCCGGGTGCGGCGCTGGCCTTTATCCATACGGCCAAACCGGAAAAACGGAAAATGGTGGCTTCGATTTTCGTCGGTTCAGCCATCGCTTCCTTCCTGACGGGGATTACCGAACCGCTTGAATTTTCCTTCATGTTCGTCGCGCCGCTTCTTTACGCCGTCCATGCGGTGCTGACCGGTCTTGCCGGCTTAATCATGTATACGCTGGATGTGAAGCTGGGCTTTTCCTTCTCGGCGGGCTTGATCGACTTTTTGGTCAATTTGAAGCTGTCCACGAATCCATGGCTGTTGATACCGGTCGGCATCGGGTTCTTCCTGCTGTACTACATCTTGTTCCGTGCTCTGATCAGCCTCATGAAGCTGAAGACTCCGGGCCGCGAAGATGACGACGAGCTGGTGGAAGTTCCGGCGGAAAGTCCTTCGGCCGCTGCCGTGAAAGGCGGTAATGGGGATAGCCGTGCCGCCAAGATTTTGACGAATATCGGCGGGCCGGCGAATATTGAATCCGTCGATGCGTGCATCACTCGTCTGCGTCTGGTCGTCAAAGACGAAAAGGCGGTTAACGACGCGGCATTGAAGCAGCTCGGCGCGTCCGGAGTCATGAGACTCGGCAAAGGCGCTGTACAGGTCGTATTCGGTCCGCAATCCGAAGCGATCAAGGATGAAATCAAGAAAATGCTGTAAAGCGATTGATGAGTATTTTACATGGCAGGTCCTATGGGATCTGCCTTTTTGCGTCTGATGACGAGTTAACGGAAATCACCGCCTTTATTTTAATGAAAAACGAGGGATTGCGAAGATTAACGGAACTGAGAGCCTCTATATGCCTGCACATGTAGGTATTTTCCTTGAATCCGTCCTAATAAGGGCGCATGGTTCCGTTAGATCTAGAAAATGGGGATGAATGGCGAAATAAGGGCCGTGTATTCCGTTAGCTATCCTTGGGTTAGATTTCATTTGCGATATTCTATGTGATACAAATCACAATGACAGCTTCATTCTCGGCTTACAATAATATTAAGGTATATATAGAGGGGGAGAAGCGTTATGCCGCATTTCAAGAAAGCGTTCCTGGCGATTTGGCTTACGCTTGCCGTAGTGCTGCTGATGTCCGCTTGCGGAAAAATTGAAGATTCGCCGGCCGGGGCCGACTTGATAAATGGTCCGGTCAAGCAGTTTACCATACATGCCCGAAGCAGCGGATTTGATGTTCAGGAGATCAAGGTGAAGAAAGGCGATACCGTCAAAATTACGCTCAAAAACGATCAGGGCATGCATTCCCTGAAAATCAAGGGCTACAACAAGGAGGTCCGAGGCGGGAAAACGGTCACTTTCGTCGCGGACAAGGAGGGAGAGTTCGTTTTTTCCTGCAACACCTCTTGCGGTAAGAATCATAAGCAAATGACAGGGAAATTTATCGTGAAATAAACATCAAGGATTAGAAAAACGCGAGTCCGCAAGGTGTTGAACCAGGCGAGCTCGCGTTTTTTTGTTTTTGAACCAAGGAGCAGGAAGATCGGCCGGTTCTTTAAAATCCCAGTTCCCGTTTAGCTTCCTCAGACATCATATGCGGGGACCAGCGGGGCTCCCAGACAAGTTCGACTTCCACCTCGTTAATTCCAAGCTGTTCTTCCAACACCCGCCGGACCCCGCCGACGATCGTATCGTGCATCGGACAGCCCGGCGTCGTGAGCGTCATTTGAACGAAGACGGAATTTCCTTGATCCCGGATATCGAATACGAGACCGAGATCGACAATATTAACGCCGAGTTCCGGGTCATATACTTCCTTTAGCCATTCGCGGATTAGCGGTGTACGATCCATTTCAATCAACCTCCGAAAGTTAATGTAATGTTGCTTGTTATTTTGAAAAAACCAGGACAATCAGAGAAATATATGCCAGTGAAACGATGGAAAAAAAGGAGCCGGCGATCGCGATCATCAACGGCCAATTCAGCCCGATCCCGGCAAGAACCGCCAAGTTGGCGCAGGCGATCAAGAGCAGGCCGAGGTTTGCTTTTTTGTCGTTTAACAGATCGGCCATGACAGGCGTTCCCGGCTTTCCCACTTGTTTCCCGTACTTGTGGGTCCACCAGAGAAAGGGAACGATTTTTGATGCATAGCTTAAAATCATAAACGACACCCAGCCGTTCAAATAAACCCAGCCGATCATCAGCATTGTTTTTGTCGTCAGCAGCTGCTCGGGAGATCCCAGCAATTTGATCAGCATGGCGAAGGCAAACACGAGAAAAATCTGATTTCCGTAAATCGTCCAAGCGATACCGGCTCCGGGACTGCGTTTATGCCGTTTCTTGCGGATTTGCAGGAGATGGATGTTATAGCAGACCAGTGCAATCACCATCAGAGCGAGGGCTCCCCAAGTCACCCAAAGGGATGTCCCGAAAAGAAGCGATATCGTTCCGGCAATCACGCCGGCATTCCATAATAATAAAGTGACATATTGGAGCCGGGTGCTGTAATCATGGGACAAATAAAACATCGGCAGCAATTTATAGCTGAATCCCGTGATTAAAAGGCCGAACCAGCCGAGCGTGCCGAGCAGGATATGGGCTCCGAACACATTTTCATGCGCATCGCCAAGGAATCCCGTACCAAAGTCGATCCCCATGGACATACCGCTAATGCCTGTCATGAGCAGGTAGAACACGGCGCAGGCGGTACTGATCGTGATCGGATCCCATTTTCCCGCGCGAAGCAAGGTCATCGCCATATTCCAGACAAAGGCCACGATTCCGGCAAAGGCGAGGGTGGCAAAACCGGCTATCCAGGCGATTTCTCCTTGAATAAAGCCGAACAAGAGGCCGAAAAGGCCGAACGTAAACAGGAAGTAATGGGCGTATCCTAGCCGCCCGCTATAGATGTTGGATTGCAAAATTACGTTAATCAGCTGGTACACGGCTCCCATAGCCAGCATCGTCGCCCAGCCCAATACGAACAAGTGGACATGGAACCATCCGGTCGGTCCGCGTATCCCTTCGCCGATCCACCCGGTAAACGACATCAACGAAGTAGCATGGAAAAGTACGAACCCGAAAATTCCGGTGATGATGAACAGAAAGGGGAGACGGGAGATCGATGAATTCATGTTCATAACCCCCTTAAGCTTTGGTGATCGTGACTTTGGCCGATCCGTCCGGCTGCTCCTCCACCGTATAGGTGCACCCCAAATTGTTCAATTCTTCGATCAAAAATACCGGCACGCGGTCATTATGAATCTTGACCAGATCGCCCGGGCGGGAACGTTCAAGAGCGGCTAGCGTGCGGATCATCGGTTGAGGGGGCTCAAGGCCCCGATTGTCCAGTTCGATGACTTTCGGGCCTTCATCCTCCCGATCCGTGAGGCTGCGTTCACGCCGTGGCGCATCGGTCTTGGCTCCGTTTTCCTTATCGGATTCTTCCAGCCATTGTTTATTCTTTTTGCTTACGAATGTCGTAATCCAGTGTTCTTTGTCATCCTGCTGCTGCACGGACTTGCCGACATAGCCTTTCATCTTCAGAAAACCGAGCAACGGCGTCGGCTTAAAAGTCGCATGAAGCACAAAAATATCATCGGGACCCAGCGTTTTTACGGCATCCATAATGAGCTGAAAAGGCTCCAGCTTGTTACGAAGCTGCTCCCGGACATCGAGTTCTACGATTTTAGCGTCTTGTTTATTCATTGGAATTCACCTCTTGATTCCATTATAGATTGCGGTTTTAAGTTCCTTGTGATTTCTGTCACAGAATGGAACAGTCGGGTTCAAGGCACTATATTGATTAATGATTCATGGTTGGTTCATGATTGTCTTTTCCGTCCTTGGTTACTCGCAATATCGCGGTCGCTCCCTTGGAGGCGTCATTGAGCTGATGCGTCAAAATCGGGTAGTCTCCTTCCTCGGTTAGGGTAACTTCAACGACCGCCGAGCCGCCGGAAGGGAGCATGACCGTTTGCAGACCGTACAGCACATTTTTCGGATTCCCGTCGATATAAACCTGGTCCATCGTGGTTCCGACGACGTGGAAGGAAGAAACTTCGTTGGGTCCGACATTCGTGACATAGATCCGGACCGTATCCCCGACTTTGGCGAGCAGCGGGTGTTCTTTCAGGGTAAAATCGTTCCCGTTAAAGACGACATATTCCGGGTTTTCATTCAGAAAAGCCTCTTCATCATGCTCTCTGTACCATTCGCTCTGGACGATCGTATACTCCCTGTCCACCTTGGAATCGGACGGATAGCCGTTCTTGGGTTCGACGATAATCGTACCGTACATGCCGTTCGCCACATGCAACAGGACGGGGCTCGTACCGCAATGATACATGAATACGCCCGGTGTATTGGCCGGATAAGTAAAGGTTCCTTGCTCGTCCGGCATCACGTCGATGAATTTTTTGCTCGGCGCGGCATGTACCGCATGAAAATCCATGGAGTGAGGCATGTCGGGATCCATATTTTTTAAGGTAAAGTTCAATTGATCGCCTTCTTTCACGCGGACCACGGGGCCGGGAACCGTTCCGTTAAAAGTCCAAGCATTATAAAAGACGCCTTCCGATATTTCCACGTCCGTAACCTGGGCGGTCATTTCAATGTGGACGACTTTCCCTTCGCGCTTGATCACCGGATCGACGGGGGGCGTATTGATATGATGAGCCTCCTGCTCCGTATCCGTTGCTTGTTCTTCTTCACCGGCGGATGACGAATTCCAGACAGTGAAGAGGACAACCAGACATGATATGATAAAGAAGGCGGGCTTCGCATATTTCTTCATGATCCGCAGCACCTCGTTCTGATGGGTTTTGTATAACAAGCATATGAATTTTTTCACATGACTCTTGTGACGGAGAACACATTCTGTTCGTGGTTCGCTTTTTTGTAACATTTGGAGGGGCGTTTTAACGAATTTTATTTGACAGCAGGAGCAAAATTTTATACTATAACTAAGAAAGTATTAGAAAAAAAGTTAGTGGATATTATAGGAGGGAATCATACATCATGGCACACGTACTGTTTATTAAAGCAAACAACCGCCCGGCGGAACAATCGGTTACCGTCAAACTTTATGAAAGCTTCTTGAAAACTTACAAGGAAACTCATCCGGAAGACACGGTTACCGAATTGAATCTGTTTGAAGCAGATCTTCCATACTATGACAACGATATGCTGAACGGCCTGTTCAAGCTCGGAAAAGGGATCCCTGTAACTCCGGAAGAACAAAAAGCGGCCGATTTGGCAAACACGTACCTGGATCAATTCCTGGGCGCCGACAAAGTCGTTTTTGCCTTCCCGCTGTGGAACTTCACCATTCCGGCTCAATTGCTGACTTACATGTTCTACCTGAACCAAGCCGGCAAAACGTTCAAATACACCGAGAATGGTCCGGTTGGCCTCGTAGGCGACAAGAAAGTGGCGCTTTTGCAAGCTCGTGGCGGTGTTTACTCCGAAGCTCCAATGGCTGACGTGGAAATGTCGATGAAATATGTGAAGGCTTCGTTGGCATTCTGGGGCGTCACCAACCCGGAAACTGTCATCGTTGAAGGCCATAACCAATTCCCGGACCGTGCGGAACAAATCGTATCGGACGGCGTAAAACGTGCGGCTGACCTGGCTGCAAAATTCTAATTTAGACATCATTCATAGTTATCATTAAAATGAGGCCATTCTGCAGAGGTTGTTCTTACCTCCAGGGTGGCCTTTTTTGCGTATAAGTTAGTTGAGCAATCGCATGATCAGCCGTGGAATGTAGGCCACCAGATCGGATACCCATGTCACAACATTAGACCATTTCTCCATTTTTACTCTGCTGAATCTCATGACTCACCTCTTCGATATTTTTAAAATCGATCCGAAAAACCAATGATACCAGTTTGCATTCACAACTATATGAATATCCTACAATAAATACGTTTAAAACCCCATTCAGGTTTACTTTTTGTGAAACTTTTTGAATTGGGATGGAGTCTGTCTATATAAGCGGATATTTTCGCCGTGTGAAAAGAGGGAGGGAGATCATGAAGAAAAATTTGCTGTTTATCCTTTTTTTGTTTGTTATTGCGGGTGTTATGAGTACGGGGTGTTCATCATCTTTGGAAAGCTCCAAGGATGGCCCGTGGGATTACAGAGAAGGGTATGTTGTCGCCAAAGAGAATGGAAGAGTACTCGTGGTTCGGGATCAAGTCAGCGATTTTAGCGCCCCGCTCAACGATATATTGGAAAGTGCCGCTCCTAATGCCATGTGGATTTCGGTTAGTAAAGCCGACTTGAACGAAGTTGCCGTAGGAGACCACGTGGATATTCATTTTCCGAACGGCGTTGCCATCGATCAATCCTATCCGGCTCAGACGTCGGCCGAAATCAGCAAAAAGTAAGTTTCGAACAAAAAGAGGAAGGGCGGAGGGAATGAGGGATGAACTAACTGTTACCGGGCAGGAAGTACATTCCATTTTTTATCGCCTAGGCTTACATAATCATGAAATAAAGTTATAATTATGGATATCGAATAGGTTCGTGAATACTGGGCATATACGAGAATTTGCGACGTGCAGAGATATGGGAGTTATCTGAAATCCTCGCAAATAAGGAATGGAAGGAAGTACAAAACCAATGCATATTACAATTGAAGATAATAATCTAGTCTACATTTATTTAAAAGAGCAACAAAAATATGTAGAGAATTGTGGAGGAGAATCATCAGTTCAATGCTATCTAATTTATGACCAAAACGGAAATTGGATTGGTGTGAAGATTACGAATAAAGATACTGATGGCAACGTAATAACTCTGCCAAGAGTAGGTGCAATCGATTACCCAATTTATTCTGGCGAAGTTATCGAATTAGAAAACGAGATAATCTTAAGTTTTGAAAAAGATAAAGAAATCATGATGGTTAAAGAACAAGATTGCAATTTAGATATTCATCCTGATGGTATATTTGGGATTGAGATGATTCTTTGGACAGGAAACAACATTACTCAGAAAGAAATGGTTAAACCATTCATTAAGCGAGATATATAGGTGCGAGAGTAAATCGAAGAAGGCGAGGACTTCATCTAACACCGCATTCACGCATCGGGGCTAACGCCCCTCGGTCCGCAGGAAGCATTTGCATGGGAGCGGAATCAGCGGACAAACCTGCACTGGCTAAGTCTTCGACCCGGCGAACCGATCACTGCGCTAGATCGGCCGGCAGCTTAAGCCAGTGAGGGTTCGTGAATACAAGGACGTTATCAGAAACTGCCAAGAACCAAGTTGAGGGTACTGTGATGTCAAAAAAACAAATAATTACTGATTGGGATCCCCAGTGTTTAATGTCTCATGCACCTGACGATGAATATGATTTTGAATCAAAGTTAATAGAAGATTGCTTGTTAAGTATAGATGGGATTGATGGATTAACAAGGGTGATACAACAAGTATTTATTGAGCAATTCGGAGAAGACTTTATTAAAACAACAGAAGAATGCTTGAAGATCGCTGAACAGATAATTCTATCTAGAAACATATTCAAAGCAAAAATCAAAAATAAGAACTTATTTTTGATCGAAGGCAAACAATATAAATTTAGATTTGTTGACTCAGAAATTTCATTCAATAATATGATCGCTGAGGTAATGGAAACTCATTGGATTGATACAGATACCGGCAAAGTGTTTTTTTACATATACGTAATTGAACATGCTGAAGATTATTTGGTATCTGATGATGAAGTATTTGAAATCATTCAGAGCTAATTTAAGCAACTCAAAGAAGTAGCAGCATCTGATAACAATGTGTTCACGCATCGGCGGACAAGCCACCTCGGTCCCGGAAGATAAGTTGAGGAAGTGATTGCCGGGACACATCCGCACCACCCAACCGCATCGCGGCCGGACCTAAAGGTCCTTAGGGTGGTGGGACGTCGTGAACACGGGAAAGAAGGCAATCAAATCGCCTAACATCACATCCAACGCGGCGGGCTGAGACAATCACTGGCAGTGAAACCGCAGTTTAGTGCTTTAAACCTCCTACAGTTTGTGATGATTGACGTCCTTACTCTTTTTTCTTGATTCTTGTGCCGATTATAATGAAAGCGGCATAAATTAAGGTGGCAATCGAATCGATTAACGTATTCGTAAGTGCGGAAACATCATATAATGCGGTTACACCGAGAATGACCATCAGACGAATGAGCAGAAGTGACACAATCATCCACGCAGCAAACCGGATATTGGATTTCTCACTTTGAAATGACAGGATCATAAATACTATACCGAAAACCAGATTCTCAGCGGTAATAATGTGCCAGACATACGTAAATGTTATCCGTGTATCCAAGGCGATATCATTCACTAAGAGCGTCGGCAGTACAGCGGATTGCCCGTTCCATGCGTGCGTAACAGCAAAAAGTATTGCAAGAACGCCGGCAATCAAACAATAATAATTCTTAATTCTGATGTCCATCACAATCCTCCATAGTTAATTCAGGTTCCTTCTTGTGTATATCACGGTAAATCTCCCGAACGAACAGTGCCAATTGTTGGTCACTTTCATGATTAAAATCCCTTAGCGTTTTAACTGCAACGTCAAGCAACTGACTGACCTTTTCAAGATGTGCGATTTTCTTGCGTGTTTCTGCTTTCTTGGCATCAAGGAATTCAGCGACCTCCCGGAAATAAGCAGGATCTACACTCTGCATTCTGTGGAACTGAAACTTCCCCTTGATTTCTTCTAGAGAAAAGTCCGCATACTGCATGATTTGAATATTCATCAAATCGACGATGTCGTCCCTAGAATACCTGCGGTAAGAATTGTGTCCCCGAGACGGAGTTACGATTCCAATACGGTCATAATACCGGAGCGTATCCTTCGGAATATTAAGTATCCGTGAAACTTCATTTATAGAATATTGTTGTTTTTCCATACATTCACAATAACATTTGAGTAAACTCCAATGTCAACTCGTTTTTACTGTTTTTTTCACGGGTATTCATGCAATCCTTACAACTCTGCTGTCCGTTACTTCAACAAAGAATTAACAGTACAGTTAACAAAGCCGGAAGAAGAATACAAACCTTTATAAGATAATTCGTGGAGAGCATGTTACTTCAAATAACACCGTATTCACGCTTCCGGGCTATCGCCCCTTGGTTTTCAGATGTATAATCATGGAAGAAGCTTAGACAACAAACGCCCCAGCCTAAGATAAGAGCTATCTAAGGCTGGGGCGTTTCGCGAATACAAGAACGTTATAAGAAATTGCTGCATATAGAGAGGAGCAACGCAACTATGGATCAAAATATTAAACAAGCGGTAGTCAGGGGAGAAACCTCGCTTGGCATCGAATTTGGATCCACACAAATCAAGGCTGTACTGATTGATCACAATTTTGAAATTATTGCTTCTAGCAGCTATGGGTGGGAAAATCAATTGATCGGCGGTTATTGGACCTACGATCTCAATGAAGTGATTAGTGGGTTGCAAGAAACCTATCACCAATTAAAGCAAGAGGTTGAGAATAATTATGGCGTAACATTGCACAAAATTGGATCAATCGGATGTTCTGCCATGATGCAGGGCTATATCGCACTTGATCAGGCAGGGGAGCTATTGGCTCCATTCCGTACATGGCGCAATGCCACAACGGGTACTGCTGCAACGGAGTTAACCAAGAAGTTCCAGTTTAAAATTCCACAACGATGGACCATTGCACATTTGTATCAAGCGATTTTGGACGATGAAAAGCATGTCACCAACATAGATTACATTACTACTTTGTCAGGTTACATTCATTTGCTGTTGACTGATAGCAAGGCTCTTGGTGTAGGGGATGCCTCGGGTATGTTTCCAATCGATGTATCTGCACAGCAGTATAATGAAGATATGATTAAGAAGTTTGACAACTTAATTGCCGATAAAGGCTACCCGTGGATTCTTAAAGATATTTTACCTAAAGTTTATTCTGCCGGTGAACATGCTGGATATCTCAATGAAGCTGGTGCCCGACTCTTAGATCCATCAGGCAACTTGCAAACAGGTATTCCGCTATGTCCTCCAGAAGGCGATGCAGGAACAGGCATGGTCGCTAAGAATAGTGTTAAAAAGCGTACCGGCAACATTTCGGTAGGTACATCGATTTTTGCCATGTTTGTACTAGAGAAAGATTTATCCACCGTATACCCTGAGATTGATATCGTAACTACACCTGATGGCAGCCCTGTTGGAATGGTTCTTGCTAACAACTGCTCCAGCGATATTAATGCTTGGCTCAACTTGTTCAGCGAATTTTATGAAGCAATGGGGTTGAAAACCGATATGAACCAGTTATTCAGCGTCCTGTTTAACAAAGCGCTGGAAGCAGACGCTGATGGCGGCGGTTTGCTGAGTTATGGTTACTATTCAGGAGAGAACATTACAGGGCTTGCAAAAGGTCGTCCGATATTCGTTCGTTCTCCAGAAAGCCGCTTTAATCTAGCTAACTTTATGAGAGTACATTTGTTTACCGCGTTTGCTGCACTAAGGCTCGGGATGGATATTTTGACACAGAAGGAGCATGTAACAATTGACCATATTTTGGCGCATGGCGGATTGTTCAAAACGCCGCTTGTCGGTCAAAAAATATGTGCCGCAGCGCTGAATGTTCCTGTTTCGATCATGTCTACGGCTGGTGAGGGCGGCGCATGGGGGATGGCAATTTTGGCATCTTATATGGTTAATAAAGAGCAGCACGAGGGATTGGCTGATTACCTTGCCTCTAAAGTGTTCAATGACGCACAGGGACAAGAAATTTATCCTGACAGCGCAGATGTGAATGGCTTTGCCTTATTTATGGAGCGCTACACGGAAGGGCTGGCAATTGAGCAGGCAGCGGTAGATCATTTTGTAGAGAATTGGAAGAAATGATGTTTTCATGAATCAGTGGACAAGTCGCTTCGGTCCCGGAAGATAAGTCGGGGAAGGGCCATTGTGAATACGGGAATGTTTTATGAAATCCTCGACAATCACAATCTAATTACAAATACTCACGAATTGGAGTACAGAATGAATAAATTGATAGCTATATTAATATGCTTCCTTATATTTTTAGCAGGTTGCAGTACTACTCACCGTATAGAGACCGATTCAACCAAAGAATTAACAAAAGACTTGAAGGAGCTTTCTCCGTCAATCGGAAGAGTGCAATTTACATTTACTCGTCCAAACCTTTTTTGCAGAATTGATATGAGCAAAGAACCGAGTAAAGAAGAACTGGAATCGATTCTTACGGAAATTAAGAAATTTTCAACAATCGATAACTTGAATGAGATTGCTCGAAGTATCAAATGGGGATTGGAAATATCGAATATTTACCTTGATATTAATACTGATGAAGATAAAAAGACGATTGAACATGCCTATTACGCTAGGTATTTCAAGACATTCGACGCGAGTGACCACTCAGAAACAAACATTGAGGGTTACAAACTTTGGTATGAAAGAACCGAAGAATAATTATAAATAATCAGGGTACACGAATACAAGCAATTATTATTTAGCGGGGGTTCAAGAATGTCGATTACAATGCCTGAAACATTAGATAAACTTGTTCAATTGGATACAGAATTACGCAAAGACTATGGCCGGACGATCGACGATTACATAGGATTTTATATAACTTTTAATGACGATGAAGATAGATACTACTGTACTCCTAATGATTCGATCGTATTTGGAAGGACAGGGGTAGGTGGGGATCATTTTGCTTTTTATACGAATAAGGGGTCTATCATAGATTTAGAAGAAGCTCCGATTATTTTTATACAGCCGATGTCTTTTGGGAATGAAGTTAGTGTAGTTGCAAGAAATTTAAAGGATTTTTTATCTTTATTCATTAATCTAAGAGAACTTTATATTCTGGAACGCTTTAGATTTTATAAAAGTAAAAATGATTTTATTAATGAATATAACGAGAAGTATCTAACTGGGATAAATTCAAGAGAAAGTGACCTTAACTTTTTTATTGAGTTATTAAGAGAAAAGATAAAAGGGATTACAGAGATTATTAATGTGTATGAACACATTTCTGAGTTAAGAAATCAAATCATCTTGGAAATTGACGGAAAATGGGATGTTTAATATTTAGACTCCCTCTAAGATGGCTTGCACTTTCCCCTAACATAGTATTCATGCAGCGGAGCTATCGCCCCTTGATTATTAGATGTATAATCATGGAAGAAGCACAGACAACAAACGACTCAGCCTAAGATAAGAGCGATCTAAGGTTGGGTCGTTTCGTCAATACGGGGATGTTATCGGAAAATTCATGTATAGAAAAATATAGAGGAGAAATGTAAATGTCAACTAAACTAATTGGAGCTGCATCAGTTATATTTGATTCGGAAAAAAGGATATTATTAGTCAAACATAGTTATGGTAAAAACAATTGGGACTTACCGGGAGGCAAATCAGAAGATAATGAATCTGCACAGGAAACAGCTAAGAGAGAGGCGCTTGAAGAGATAGGGGTAGATATATCTGTAGAAGAATTAACCGGTGTTTATTACGATCCTAAATATGATATGCATCACTTTGTTTTTGTATCCTTAATTAACGACAATCAAACGCCGAAACCAAGCTCTCCGGAGATATTAGAATGTGGATTTTTTTCGATGGATGAACTACCCAAACCAATTAGTGATTTTACTTGTAATCGAATTAGAGACTCATTAAATAAGGAGAAAAATCTGTTTCACATCATCGGACCTAGAAAATGGATTGAATAGAATTAACACAGGGGAATTGGGGCAGCCGGATAATCAATCTTACTTTGGCTAAGTCTATTCGCCCCACACTAATGTGCTTAAGCTAGCGAGGGTTCATGAAAACAACAAAGAACTAAAGAAAGGGAGTATTCTATGGAGATTCAAGAAATTAATCACAATTTGAAAGTAACCAGAGATGAATTACTAGGAATTCTTAAAGAATTGAATCGAGATCAATTATACATGAAAAAAGACTCGGACAGTTGGAGTATCGGTCAGATATATCAACACCTCATAAAGACAGAAGAATTATTTGTTATAGCCATTAAAAAAGGGTTAAAAAGCAATGAGGATTCACTTATTGAGAATATACCCCTAGATTTTCTCCTGGATAGAAGTAAAAAGATTATAGCACCCGACATAGCTAAACCAACGGAAGAAATCATGGAATATCATGAGATCGTTGAAAAACTTAAACATTCAAGAGAGAAGTTACTTGCAATATTAAACACAATTGAAGACCCCTCAGTGCTCGGTAGGAGACATTTTATACATCCAGTTTTTAAAGAGATGTTATTAATCGAATGGATGAAAACACTCTACTTACATGAACAAAGACATATTAAACAGATTAATGAAATCATAGAAGAAACAAAGTAAGGCTTTATTTGAATCATTCATAGAAAAGGTGATTATATATGTCTGGCTTTACTAACTGTCTACAAATTTTTCCTAGTCCTGATATGAACAAACATCAAAATTCTATGAACGAATTGGGTTCAAAGCAGTATGTTACCTTAATTCCGAGGAGCCGCATATTTGTTTGTATAGAGATAGCATTGAGATCGTTCTAACGAAGTCAAATCAAGAAAGAATAGTTCCAAATCGAGAGATTCATGGATATGGCTATGATGCGTATTTTATTACCGATCATCAGGAGGAAATGGAGAAGGAGTTTAAAGAACTAGGCGTTAAGATAGTAAGAGCATTGACGACGACTGATTATAATAATAAGGAATTTGTATTTGAAGATATGGATAGAAGATGGATCGCTGTTGGAAAGAAACAATGATATAAAGCGCGAAAGATCAAGTCGAAGAATTAAACTCAAGGAGAAAGCACATATGGGCAAGAAGAAAAAAACCTTACCGAAAAATTTTGATGAACTCATTGATGCAGGCGATATATCAGCATTAAAAGAGGTATTTACCCAATGCGAATGGGATGCCCGTGGCGGTTACAATAAGTCAACAGCCTTGAGCTTTTACAATATACCGGATGAATTGGTTCGCTGGCTCGTGGAACAGGGTGCTGATATAAATGCTAAAGACAATTACGGAAGAACGGCTTTGCACAAACATGCAATGAGTTGGAACGGTAACACTGAACTGCTGCTTGATTTGGGTGCGGATCTAGAGGCCATTGATTATCAAAACGAGACACCGTTATTTGCCGCCGCAGGTTCCTTTAAACCCAAAGCGGTTCACACGTTGGTTACTAAAGGAGCAAATATCAGCGCAAAAAATAAAATGGGCCAGACTCCATTAGAAAAAGCTTTGAAATTGTGCAGAAATGCGGATATTGTGAATATGGCGGAGGTTGCCGTTATTTTGCTAAACGCTGGAACAACGATTACGCAGGAAATGAAGGACTCTATTGAACGAATCGGAAACGACTTTGAATTTCACAGAGAAGGATTTCATAAAGAAAATTTGAATCAAACCGATGAAGCACTTGTACGTCTATTTGAGCTGTTTGATGTTCCCCCAGTAGAGAAGCGAATGATGCACGACGGTACCTCTTCAATAACGGTATCAACAACGGGTTGGCAGGCACAACATGATGAACTCTGGAATTTACTAATTCCTTCAAAAGGACCTGCGAAAACCGTACAGGGTGAGGTTATCCGGATTACTGGAAAAGTGTCATACGAAATTTTGGATAATGGCGGTATAAACTGGGATGAACAATTTCGTAAGATGCTCAATAGTTTAATACATTATTTTAGCTTAGGTACACCATTAAATCCCGCTTTCCTTAAGGAGGCAGTAGCATTAGCGAAAGATCTTCACAACGGAAATGGTAATGATGAACCTGCGAGACTGTGCGAACTGGCAGTGCATTGGGTACTCGGCAATCCGAATCCTATTCCTTTGGAACAGCCTGACTATAAGCGATAAGCTAGGCTGACATATCAACGTATATAATAAGCTTTTTCGCAAATTCTGTCCCTTTTTCTAAGCACTTTCTAGCTAAGAATAAGGGATATTATTTTATTCATACAATGACATTTCCAATTCCAGTATTATTGGGGAGGGTTTGAAATGAAGGTGAAACGAATCGTGGCCAATATTCATTCAAAAGACGTAGAGAAGGCTAAATACTTCTACCAAGACGTATTAGGACTCGACTTAATGATGAATCATGGTTGGATCGCAACCTATGGATCAAAGGATGAAATGAACATTCAAATTAGCTTTGCGTCACAAGGAGGTTCAGGAACCGATACGCCTGATTTATCCATTGAAGTAGACGACATTGATGAAGCTTATAAACGAATGAAAGATGCGGGCTTCCAAATTGAATATGGACCAGTAGATGAACCATGGGGTGTGCGGAGATTCTATGTGCGGGATCCATTTAATAATATCGTTAATATTCTGGCGCATAACAACAATTAAATAATCCACATAAATGGATACACAGCTTATCAAGGAGGCGGTTCAATTGGTAACCATGACTCTTCGGACAGAAACTGAAAGGATAGCGCCTGCTCGTCCATAAACTGCGTGTTTCCTTCTTGATGAGGGCAACCAGTATACATGCAAGAATTTCAAATTATAAAAATGAATGATTTTTCAGATGGGACAGAAGCTAATATTAATAGTATGGTTCACCCGGAATTCCGCCGTTCAGGTGTATTTCGGAGATTATTGATAAGAGCGGCAGCGGATATGCAAATGCAGGGCATCCTTACCTGCCGTTTTAGAATCCATTCAAACTCCGAGCCCGGTCTTAATTGCATAAGACATTTAGGGGCTAGCTTTAGTACATTTGAATTCACCATGACTTTCAAGCGTGTTGAAGATACAAGATTATGTTTTGCAGACGTTATTTTGCGATTAGCTGAAGAGCAGGATTTTGAGTTTATGATTAAGTGTTCTTTTCAAGCTTTTGGTGATTCGGAGTCTTGGGCAAGAGAATATTTTAGCCATACTAAAGAGCCTTCACGCATTACTTATATTGCTATGGACAGTCTGACTCCAGTAGGGATGGTCAGAGTTAATTGTCTACAACTGAATACTGCCGTTATTCATGATTTTGTGTGCTTCCCGCCTTTCAGGGGAGAGGGATTGGTCGTGAATTTCTTACTAGATTAGTCAAGCTTTTGCAAGGCCAAGGATACTCTCAAATCCGTTTGAGCGTAGTTACTCAGAATAAACATGCATTAAGTCTTTATCAGTCAATGGGATTCGAAATTTCTGCCGAATCTCTATATTATGTGATCCCTACAAATAAAATATAAATTGATACCATAATAACTTTACAACCCAGCCTAAGAGGAGAGCTATCTAAGGCTGGGTCGTTTCATAAACTCTAGGTGTTAACTGAGTTCATATGCAATTCAGAAAGACGAAGGAGAATAGTAAATATTTAAACACTACATCGAGGAAAATATGTATTTGTCACTATTTGAGCCAACCGAGGCAGAATTATTGTTTAAAAGTAATTTTTGAGTTTGCATTCACGCTAGAGGCTATCGCCGTTTGGTTGTAGGATGTATAATCATGGAAGAAGCTCAGACAACAATTGACCCAGCCTAAGATAAGAGTTATCTAAGGCTGGGTCATTTTTTAAGTACAGCATTCGGAAGGGGTTCATTGAAAGATGAGGGAGGAAACGGATATGGGGGAAAATGGTGAAGTCAAAGTGGAGGAAAGACTGGAGGATATTACGGGTGTAACTTGTATTTACGTACCGGTAAATGATGTTTACGAGTCTGTGAAATGGTACCAAAAGAATTTGGGGTATCAACCTTCATCCAACGACCGCTTGGAGCCCGGGGTGGAGATGGCTGTTTTGAATTTACCTGATCGGAATGGAAATTTGCCAGTACCTGGTTTAAGGCAAGTCGTACCTGCTCTGTTCCTTCACAAATCGGGCGAGGAAGGCGGTCGATTAGGTTTCTCATGGACCTTGGACGGCGGAAAACCCCATGCAATGGCCTGTTTCATTACACCACGGATCACTGAGTTATTGGAACGTTTCAAGGAAAACGGAGTCAATATTTTAGGAGAACGGGTCACTAGCGGACCAAACATTACGTTTGCTGATCCTGACGGTAACGTGTGGGAAGTTTGGCAACCATAAGACTAGAGATTGATGCAAGATATCTAGTCATGAAAGAGGCTCGCAAAAAACGCCCCAGTCTAGGATGAAATCTATCTAGGGCTGGGGCTTTCGTGTACTAGCCGAGTTCATTAAGGGGGTGTATGAATGGCAATCAATAAAGATCAAACCTCAAAACAATTAAAAGATCAAGAACAAGTCGTAAAATTCATAAAAAATCTCAAGCATCCTCTGAAATCTGAGATCCAGTATGTAAGAGGGATCATAATTGAAACAAATAGTCAATTGGCAGAACACATCAAATGGAATGCGCCAAGCTATTATTTACATGGAGATGATCGAATAACTTTCAATTTACACGGGAAAGACGGGTTTCGGCTGATTTTTCATTGTGGTTCGAAAGTTACAGAGTACGCTAAAGGGGAACCACTCTTTGAAGATTCCACCAACCTCCTGGAATGGCTTGCCGGGGATAGGGCGATGATTAAATTCACATCGATGGATGATATAGAAGCCAAAAAAGAGCGCCTCAAACAAGTCGTTCATAAGTGGATTGAAGTTACAAAAGACATATAGTTATATAACATGGGATTTGTAAAATAAGATGATTTTGAGGGGATTCGATGAGTAAAGAAAATAAAGACATCCAGATTGATGTTCATAGGGCAACTGAAGATGAAAGTCAGATCATACTTGATCTTTGGAAAGGGTCTGCAAGGTGGATTCAATCCAAAGGGATCAATCAATGGAATCCGGATTCATTCAATATTAACCAAGTTCAGGAATGTTTTAATAATGGATTTGAAATTTATTTAGCGCGGTGGAATGAAGAAGTAGTAGGAACGCTATATATTTGTTGGTCAGATCCAGTTCTTTGGGAAGAACTTGATAATGATGAATCAGGGTATATTCATAGGTTTGCAGTAAGTAGAGACCATGTTGGGAATGGAATAGGAAAACAACTCATTCGTTGGGCGGAAGATTATATTCGAGATAGAGGTAAAAAGTTCATTAGGCTCGATTGTATGGCGGAGAATGCTAGATTAAATCAATATTATCTCGATGTCGGATATAAGCATATTCGATTCTTAGAATGGAAAAACGGATGGAAGATTAATTTATACGAGAAAAACGTTATCTAAATTAATGCGAACTGAAAGGAAGATAAAATGATGAATGCAAAGGTAAAACAGATTGAATGTGTTTATATTCCAATTACTGATCCATATGAGTCCGCAGAATGGTACCAAAGAAACCTGGGCCTTGAATTAAGAAACCCGGTTACAGATGATCAAGCGCAATTTAGGGTTGGAGAGCACCAAGCGATTTTTTTAATTAAAACGAAAGAGAAAACAACTCTGAACTATACCGAAATAGGTGGATTTGAAATGTCTGCAATTACGCTTGAAGTTACAAACATTGAAGAAATTTATAACAATATGAAATCAAATGATGTAAGAATTGAAGGGATTATAGACATAGAGGGGTGCGGGGATCTCTTTTACGTATTTGATCCTGACGGCAATAAGATATCCATATGGGGTGGATGGAAATAAATTCCGGAATGCTGCAAAGTCAGTAAGATGGGGAGATAAATCGATATTGATGGATTGGATAACTCCATGGCGATGCTTGAATCGTGCAGAAGAAGGTGCGATGAATTAAATCTGACTATCGATCTATACCATGATGAAATGGATAACTTTTCTATACCTCGTAAATATGATGCCATAATTATTCCGTGTGGTTCTTTCCAGTTAATCGAAGGACGGACTCAACTTACTTGAACAGAAAACAATGAGGTATGAAAAGTGGAAAGATGGAGTTTCAACACAAACCGATCTGCAAAGATTCCCGTTAAGTTGGTTGGTATGGGGTTTATGAATTTGAATTAATGCTTGAAAAAATAGGTTTTGAAGGGATCATCAAGTCGGCTGATTATAAGTTTAAGAAAGCACCTGTAAGAGAGCAGGACAGATGGTAACCTATGAAACTAAGAGGGCAGGGGATAGTAAAGAATTCTGGTGCTTCTCCTAACACGTTCAAGGAAGTGATTTTATGGACGAGATAAAAAACATATTAAAGGCAAAATATGAAGAAATTCAAAGAAGAATATTGTTGGTGCTCGAACAGTTGAATGATCAAGAAGTAAACTGGCGTCCAAATGAGACGAGCAACAGTATCGCAAATCTGATTATCCATATAAGTGCTAATATAAGTGAGCGCATCAGCAAAGGAATGAATCAAAAAGAATATCAAAGAAATCGGGATGCCGAATTTGAGGAAGTACATAAGACCAAGTTTGAATTGATCGAAATGTTGAATCAATCATTTTATGAATTAATAGAGACCATAGAAAATATGCGCGAAGAGCGCTTTTATGAAACACAAACGGTAAGGAACCGGGAGCGCACTCATTTAGATATGTTTATTCAGTGTGCTGCTCATTTTTCGGAGCATATGGGACAGATTCTTTACACTGGAAAGATACTGAAAGAGGATGCTTATATTAGCACATCGATCCCGAAAAGGAAAGCAGAATTATGAGGAATGAAATGGGTTCAATCATAGAGCGGATCGATTTAGCAGCAGCTCAAATGAATTATAAAGAAATTGAAAGGTTAATCAATGCAATGGATCTCAGCGATCAATTAGAAATACATAGCCTACTAAATAGCTCAACAATTAAAGCAATAACTAAAAATAAAAATGAGATCCATATCGATTCAAGTGTAAAGGAGCATATGATTTGGTTTTATTTTCATGGCTTATCCTGGTCGGATAAGATGCTGGATCAATTAATACAAATTTACAATGAAGAACATTATCTCGCTTTGGAAAGTATAGTTATACGTGCAATAAAAACAAATGAGGTCAAAATGAATCAAATAGACAGGATGGAAAGTGCTTTCAGCTCGAAGGAATTTCAAAAGCAAATTAAAAGCTGGAAGCAGAGAAATGGCTTAGCATAAGCATCGCCAGGAGGTAAAGGTTTTGAAAAAACGCATAGTTTTAATCTTACTCGCGGCTTTATTCGTGATATCCGCATCTTTGAATATTGTTCTATTTAACAAAGCCAAAAAATATGAAAGATACGAAACCGCAGTTGATTCCGCTCTTGGTTACTTTACTTCCGAGTATAGAATCGGGTCCATTCATAGATCATTACAGCACGCCGTATCGGACGGGAAATTGTACTTTGGCGAGCCCGGGAAATTCAATAATCCATATAGAAGCGATTTTAAAAAAGTAGGTAGTATGCATCGCGAATTAACCTTGTTGTATGGCCCCTTATTTTCATACGAGGATTATAATCAAATAAGTAGTATAGGAATAAATAACCTATTTAATATGTTTGAGGACTTTTCGATGTTTTTTGAAAATGTGGAGCAAGTATACTTGGATGCGAAGACGATCGATTCCGAAAGGCAATATATAAATCTCAACAATTTAAACGAGGAGGTTATTACCGGAATACAAATCATTGCGGAGATTACCGGAAAACTGGATTCGATAAGAAGCGGCAGCTATGAAAACAAAACCGGTAACGATAAAAAAGCATTAGAAGATTACATGAAAAATAGTGCAGCGTACTTTCATACAGAGGACGTCCAGAAAAAGGTGAAACTTGTGGAGAATATCAACAAAAAGTTAATGTCCCAACTTTAATAATAGTTGCAAATTTATGTTTGGAAGGTGATTCAGGGTGGATCCTAAAGAAATCTTGCCAATCTTCGGGAGACTGGAAGAGAACAGTATTCCATATGCCCTGGGTGGAAGTGGATTGCTATACTATTTAAATTTAATGGATAGTGCAAATGATTGGGATATTACGGTGGATTGTCCAAAGGACAAATTAATCAAAGCAATAGGTGGGTATGAATGGGAAGAGCGCAGCACTGGAGACTTTCCATTTGCAAGCAAGTATAGATTAAGTGTTTACGATTTGATGGGACGGAAAGAAAAGGCCGATTTAATTTTGAATTATCTAAACACGAATAAAGAAGTTGCAAATACCGAGGTTATACATGATTTAATACGGCAACTGGGTCAAACAAATAATC
The DNA here is from genome assembly GCF_051307165.1 of Paenibacillus salivarius. Classification (NCBI taxonomy): domain Bacteria; kingdom Bacillati; phylum Bacillota; class Bacilli; order Caryophanales; family Paenibacillaceae; genus Paenibacillus; species Paenibacillus salivarius. Next base: position 3,251,627 of record NZ_CP195592.1, on the reverse strand, counting down.
TGGCTCAGGAGCTTAAAAAGCTGATTTTATAAGAGGTGCAGTCTATGACGGAACAATTGGAAGACATACTAAAAACCTACAACGAGGAGAACTATTTATCCGGCAACCTATTTATTACAAAGGGCGGAAAAGAAATCTTCAGTAAGTCATTCGGCCAAGCGAGCGTTCAGCTCCATGTCCCTAATCACTTGAACACGAAATTTCATATTGCTTCTGTTACGAAAATGTTCATCGCTACCGCTGTCCTCAAACTGTATGAACAAGGCCTTATCGATTTGGAAAAACATCCCGGTTCATACGTTGAGAAATTTAAGGAACTTCACCCTAATATTAAAATCCATCATTTGTTAAGTCATTCGTCCGGAATTCATGATATATACGCGGTTCCTAATCTACGTTTCGAGATGAGTAAATTAAGAATTGAGAAACAGGACTTTGTGGATTATTTGATCCGGCTGCCTCAGGATTTTGCGCCGGGTGAACGGTGGGGATACAGCAGTACGGGGTATATCATTTTAGGATATATGTTGGAAGCAGTGACAGGGATGCAGTACGATCAAATTTTTGATGAATGGTTCTTTACGCCCTTAGCTATGAAATCGACCGGTATTGATCGTCCAAGGAAGATTAATGCCGATCGTGCATACGGACACGCTTTGGAAGACGGAAAAATAACCAATGCCGCTCATGATAGACTAAGTGAAATTGACGCGCCTGGAGAACTTTACTCTACGGTTCGTGATTTGGATGCTTGGTGTGCCGCCCTTTTTAATGGCAAGCTCCTGCAACAAGAAACCATGGAGAAGATGTTTTCACCATACTACACGACAACCTTTGATCCTCATTTGAATTATGGATATGGATGGTTTTTGGGGTCCGATTTTCGTTTGATTGGTGGAGGAACTCCGGGGTTCCGGTCTGAAATCTGGTATTATCCTGCGGATGATTTACGTATTATGATGTTATGGAATTATGAAAAGGTCGATTCGCATCAATTGTTACGTCTCATAAAGCCCGCAATATTTCACGGGATTTGAAAATCCTGGCCAAACCTTTGATGGAATTAGGATAATACGCCGCCCCAGCCTAAGATAAGTGCGATCTAAGCTGGGGTGTTTCTTAAATAAAAGGAGGTAGTGGCATGGGGAAAGTATTTGAAAGCATATTGCCGGAACACGAGAAATTTATCAAGGAACAGCATATGTTTTTTGTCGGAACCGCGGCAGCAAACGGGCATGTAAATATATCTCCGAAAGGACACGATGTATTTAGAATATTATCGCCCAACAAGGTCGCGTATCTTGATCTGACGGGAAGCGGCAACGAAACCAGTGCGCATTTGACGGAAAGCAATAGGATCACTTATATGTTTGTTTCATTTGTAGGAAAACCTTTAATATTAAGACTTTATGGAACCGGAAGAGTCGTGCTGCCTAATTCTGAGGAATGGAATGATATGGCCGGTTATTTTGAATTATATACGGGGTTTAGGCAAATCATTGTGTCGGACATCGATATCGTAAAAACCTCTTGCGGATTCAGTGTGCCGTTATATAACTATGAAGGGGATCGAGACACGCTCCTCAAATGGGCGACAAATAAAGGAGACGAAAAATTGGTGGAATATTGGAAGGAAAAGAATGCGGTAAGTATGGACGGATTCATTACACCACTAGGGAAAGAATTAAACGAGAAATAAGAAGCAAGAGGTTTTTTATGGCCATATGCATTGATTTTGAATTAGCTGAATTGAAAGGATCGGTTGCACATACCTTCCGAATACCAGAAAGGCGAGTACTTAGATGTCGAAAAAATACAAATTGATAATTCTTCTACTAATTATCACGTTGATTCTCTCAAATATCGTAACCTACACCAAATATAAGGAAATTAAGCATGCAGAAGAAACAACATTTTCTCTGTTGGTGAATCGATTTTATTTTTACGGAATATCGCTCCCTTATGAATCGATCCAAGTGGTGAACGAAAGGATGGCTAATGAATCCATAGATAAAGAAGGCGTAACCACCTGGCTTCATGAAATCATTTCCAATATGAGCGTGGCTGTCGAGACTTCATCCCTTGCGGCAAACCATTGGAACCTTACGATCGGGGATAAAAATCAATACGATGCAGTAATCGAAGTTTCTCGTTTTTTTGAGAGTATTCGGATGAATTTGGACGATATCCTAAAAACGGAAAAAGATTTTGCGGTGTGGAAGCAAGCCTGTACAGATTTAGAAGAAATACTGCAGATCCTGAAAAATAATACGGATGAACAAAAAATAGCAGGTAGCGATTATAACGAAATGAAAATGCACTGGAGTGAACTAATGGAAATGGTGCATGAAAAACACTCCAATTCGCGATTGCTTGAATCTTACTTCCGCATCTATTCCGATGTTAGTTAAGAACGTTTATGAAGTATCAGATTTCATAACCGTAGAAATGAGGGATCTGCATTGCGGGCGACCCCGGATATCCTTAACGTTTGGAGAAAATTCGATAATTTCCCTATGGAGACCATCACCAAGGCATGGTATTTTCAAATAACCTCCGAGAAAAAACAAAGAACCGTCGATCAAATGATAGCCCATAGGGAACAGTATGGAACCTCCGGGAATTGTTTTGATCTGGCGATTTGGTTGATTCATGAGTTCAGGCAAGCAAAGCTTCCGAGTTACGCCGTCTTAACCCCTGACTCTCATGTTGCCGTGGTTGCCATTAATGAGAAAGGCAATAGATACTTATGCGATTTAGGAGACCAATGGATCGAGCCGATATTAATAGACCGCGAGAGCGAAGAGTATACGGAAGAGTATTTGGCTCACTTCTTTCCGGGTGCCCGGGTAAAGTTGAAGTCGAACGATGATAATTCCCTCTTTGTAAAGTATAGAAGGCCGAATGGTAAAGAAATGGATCAAACCTATCTCCTTAAACCTATTTCGGATGAACAACTAATGATCGAGGCGGAAAAAACACAGCGAACATTAAGAACCCCGCTCGTGGAAATGAGAATTTTTGCGGAGCGGGAAGTCATCCATTGGGAATTTGATGATTTTATTAGCTTCTACAGTTCTATGGAAGGGAAGCGAATGGAGCGTGCACTTCCGACGCAGACGGAATGGGCGGAAAGGATCAATAAGGTTAGCGGCATAAATACAAATATCATCAAGGATGCTTTTGAGGTTTATTCGAAATATCAATAAAAGGTATTGGATCAAAACCGTGTAAAGGGAGTCACTTTGAAGAAGGTGAATTTATGGAAGTGAGAAAATTAACGGGATTTACCCTTGAAGATCAACGATTATAAGAAAGAAAATAAAGTGAAATCTTACTTCATCTTCATCGTTTGAATACTTTTTTAAACTTTTTGGATATATTGGTGTTTTATAATTGTGGTATAAACATCAATAAGAGAAAGTAGAGTATGATGATGAATAGAATCGCACTTTTTCCGCAACCCTTTTACTATGCGGTCTGCTTACTGCTTGTACCGATGGACAGCATCCCTCGGATCCGAATCCTTCCGCAAATACGGCCCAAAATACGGATCAAAACGAGAAGTTAACCAGCCGTTTTCCTGAATCTCCGCTAACGGCTTCCACCGCCCTTGATTCCGTTCTGGATGCGTCTTCCGTCCGGGCGGAGACCGCAACCGATCAGGGTACTTTGATCATGGTGTCCGAGGGAAGGGAAGAATTGGGACACTTGGTCGTATCAAGCAATCTGGGGCTGGAAGGGGACAAGACGTTCCAAAGCAACTATAAGATTGTTTATAGGCAAGGAGAAGAAGCGAAGACTTTATTGGAACTGCCTGCCTTGATGTACGCCCGTCCGAATGACAAAAAACTGATTTTCAATACATTGAGTTTCAAAGATGCGGATGTCTATTTACTGACGCCTCAGTATAAGACGGGACATGGCGTGGAGGGCTACGCCTTTGCCATCGATAAAAAGAACGGAGAGGCGTCCAGTTTGAAAATATCCAATGGAGAATCCATCTCGGACACCTTGGTTTATTCGGAAATCGAGCGATTTCCCCGCATCGAAAACGATCTGCTGGTTGTTTCACCACCGATCGGCGCGGGAGGAGATGCGGAGGCCGAGGAGAAGCTTTACAAGCTGGATTTGGCAAACAAAAGATTGGTTGCCGTGAAGTCCAGCAGCAAGCTTGAGAATAAGGCGAAACAAGCCGGATTTATGATCACCGATCCGGATCGGAAGATCAAGCTTTATAATGCGCATACCACCTATAAAGCGGACGACTCTTTTAAAGGAATCATTTTGGAGGTCGACGGAAACCCGCATTATTTTGACTGGGAAGTATTAAGTATGTATTCCGATGAAACGCAAGTTTTCTACGCCGACATCACCGGGGATGGAATTGAGGAAGCGGTCGTGATTATGACATGGGGCAGAGGGACGGAATTGGCGATACAAGAAATCCACGTTGTCGATACGGCAACTTTTGAAGAAATCAAGATTGCCGATCCGGTTGAAATTCTGGATAAAGAGGTAACCTCCAACGTTGCCATGCAAGGGGATACAGCCAAAATTTCATTGAAAGTGCGGGGAAAGGAGCATATTCTTCAATCGGATGATGTCACGCCGGAGTTTTTAAACGACCGGGTCGGATACGGAAGCATTATTTACTATCAAGTGAAAGACGGAAAGCTGACCGCAAGGCTGGGGGCGAATATTTCGGTTATCAAATTTGTCGGCGATTTTCATATCACGTACACCTTTGAGCAAAATGAACTTCGAGCCGACCAAATCGAGTTTGAGGAATATGCATCGGAGAAGGGGAATTAGGCTGAAGGTAGACTTTATCGGTTCCTTGAAACTAACGGTCAATAACATCGTATCATTAAATAGTCGTTTAATTTAGAAAGGATGGGATCGGTTTGGAGAACAGCATGACTGTCAAAATGCTCGAAAAAATGCCGGATGGCGAGATTAAACAAATTGATGAGCGGATTTGGAACGCAACCATGATTGCAGCATTGGAGCATGTAAATTATATAGTGGTGGGAGCCCGAGAATTTGAGACGATAGAAGGGCGGTTAAACGTGGATGACGGCGTTCTGGAATTGCTGCTTGTCCCGGTACTGAATGATTGACCCACGCGAAAAGGAGGAAGCTGTTTTGAGTTCGGAAGACAAATTTGAAAAGGAAAATAACGGCTCGAAGCTGTTTACGCCGGAAGGCAAGCCGATTAAGGTGTTATCCACCTCGCTCGGGATCGCGCTTTTGGCCAACGCTTTTCTGGTGCCCGGGGGCACGGCGTTGGCTGCTGGAAGCGGTACGGCTGCCGGCGATGAACCGAAGCTTGTCGAGTGGTCATCGGAAGAAGTCAAACAATACTTTGATAAAAACGTCGATTGGAATCTTCCTCTACCATTAGCGGAAGCGGAAGAGCAGGACGGCGGAGCCGCAGGGGCGGCGGAAGGCTCGGCATCCGGCGGAGGCACGACGATCATCAACCATTACGGCGGCGGATTCGGCTGGGACGATATGCTGCTTTACCATTTGCTGTTTAACAGCGGATCCAACTATTCATCAAGCGGCTGGAACAAAAAATACGGCGGCTACTATGCAGGGACGACGACTCCTTACCAGCCGCGTAACTACTCGAGCGGCTCTTTCCAGAACAAGCCGGTGGCCGGATCGGTCGTACCGCCAAAAACATCGACGTCCACCAAAGGCTCGATTATTAGACGTTCCACATCCTCGAGCCCCGGCGGCATCGGCGGAAAATCCAGCAATCTCGGCTCGACTTCGTCCGGCTCGAAATCCGGCACTTCAGGTTCGGTTTCCGGTTCGTCCAGTTCCAAGTCGAGCGGCGGAAAAGGATTTTTCGGAGGATGACCGGAAGCGTGTTCGAGGTTGTCGGAAAGCCGGATAAAGATCGCGAATCCCGTGTAAGGGAGCTTTACGAGCTCGGCTTTACTTGGGCTGACCTGGAGGAAGAGCAGTATTGGATCGATCAAATCGTGCTTTTGAAGCGGCCGGTTTACGAAGAATTGGAGCGTGCGGCAAAGTCGCTATGGTCCATTCTGGATAAAACGGTACGATATATTCATCGGCGTCCGGATTTGTATGAGCTGCTGGGTATTCCGCCATTACTTTGGCCGATGCTGGATGAGGCTCCGCTCGCCGAGCCCGGGTTGATCAGCCGGTATGCGAGGTTCGATTTCGCCATTGCGGGGAACGGCAGCATCAAGCTGCTCGAATTGAACGCGGATACGCCGACCGGTTACGTGGAGGCATCGATCGCGACACCGTGGATTTTAAAACGGGCCGGATTCGAATCGCCGAACGCCGGGATGAAAGAGCTGGTCGCTGCCGCTTGGGCCGTGGAACAGCCGGATACGGCGGCGTGCGTGGCTTACGGCTCGCATCTTGAAGATTCAGGCACGATCGAGGCGCTTGTCCGCCATAGCGGCAGGGACATGAAGTGCGAGGACTGCCTTGAGCTGTGGTTTGATAACGGGGATTTGAAAAATAAAGACGAGGAAATCATACGCCGCATGTTCGCCTTATACCCGAAGGAATGGATGGCCGTGGACGACGCCGGAGAGGCGATGGCCTATGCGATCGAAACGGGACGGTTAACGCTCATAAACCCGCCGCACAGCTTGCTGTTGCAATCGAAAGGCCTCATGGCAGCCGCGTGGGGGTTATACGAGCTCGGGCTGCTGTTTGATGAGGAGGAACGGGAAGCCATTTCGGCGTACATGCTCCCGACATACAATAAGCCCGTATTTTCGGGAGGCTTCGTGTCGAAGTCGATGTTTGGCCGCGAAGGCGGTTCGGTGCGCATGTATGATGCGGAAGGCCGGCTGGAGCTTGAAGACGAGGAAGGCTTCGACAGCAGCGTGTTATTCCCTTCGGTGTACCAGAAACGGGCTGAGCTTGCCAAAATCGAAACGGCTGAAGGCGAACTTCATCTGTTGACAGGCATGTTCGTCATCAACGGAACTCCATGCGGACTGCTTGGCCGGGCAGGCGGCCCGATTACGGGGAACGCCAGCCATTTTATAGCGATAGGAGTGAAATAAAAATGCGAAAGAAACGCATGCTTTGGTTAACGCTGGCGGCACTGGCGTTATTCGTGCTGAGCGCTTGCGGAAACCAAACGACGAGCGTATTCCATACGGACTCCGGAACGGAGACGACCTTGACCACCTCTCGGGTTCCGTGGGACTACCGGATTCAGGAGGCGACGGTCGGAGATCTGATCGGGAGCGATATGACCCTGCTGCCGGATAACGAGCTGCTGCCGAATGACGGCAATTTTGCGACTGGCGATAAAATCTGGATTTTGCAGTTCATGGACGCGGAGCTGACAACGGATGAGAACCAGAAGAATGAGGTAAGACTGTCCGCTTGGAGCACCATCAAATCTTACGCGGACAAAGCTTCCGCCGAAAAGGATATCGCCGAACTCAAAGTTGCGCTTACGACGGATGTCGACTTGGTCGGTGTGTATAAAACCGAGTATCAGGAAAAAACGAGAAATTTTGCGGTTCTGGAGCTGCCGACCGGCAACCGGGTGAAGCAGCCGATCGATGATGCTCGTTACGAAAAACTGAAATCGGAGAAGAAGGCGTCGGTCGTGTTGGAGGAAGTGCATGATTTTGCCGACTACGATATGGCGTATGCAAAATTTAGGGGGTGGGCGGATTAATGGTTTTCGTGAATATTATCGTAAGTGTTATTGTTATTATCCTGCTTCAATTATTGGGCATGGTTATTTTCAGCTGGATGACGCCGTATAAGGATATGGAAGAATTGAAAAACGGCAACAAAGCAGCTGCCCTCGCCATGGGCGGCAAATTTCTGGGAACGGCGATTATCCTTGGCGTAGCGGCATATACAAATACGTCGATCTGGTTCATGATGCTGTGGTTTGCCGTAGGGTACGTATGTCTGATTGCGGCTTATTGGATTTTTGAACTGTTTACGCCCGGCTTCAAAGTATCGGACCAATTAAAACAGGGCAACGTGGCCGTCGGGATTCTGCTTTGCTTGGTATTTATCGGCACGGCGTTTGCGATCAGCAGTCTCATTATTTAATCGGTTTATTCAATCGGGGAGGACTGACCCGTGCATTTTTTTCTGAGAATCACGACCAAGCTGATGAAGATGCGCAAAACATCGATCAGTTTGATTATCGTCGGCTTTATCATCTTTAGCGCGACGGTCGCTTTTTTGTTGGAGCCCACGACGTTCGGAACTTGGTTCAACGCCCTGTATTGGGTCTTGACGACCATGGCTACGGTGGGTTATGGGGATTACTATGCCGGAACGGTACAGGGAAAAGCGTTCACCATATTTCTGTACATTTTCGGCATAGGACTTCTCAGCCTGGTGATCGGAAAGGTGATCGATTCGCTGGGGAGCATAGCCCGGCAAAGGGGGGCGGGAGCCTTGAGCTTTCGGGGCGGAAATCATATCGTATTGATCAATTGGAACAAAAAAACGCAGTCGGCGGTAGAAGAGATTTTAAGCTATTCGCCCAAAACGCAGATGGTCATCATCGATGAAGCCGGCCGTCATCCGCTTGAGCATGTGCACCAGGTTCATTTTGTCAGCGGCGATCCTTCCGCGGATGATATCCTGGAAAAGGCCAACATTACCGAGGCCAGGGCAGCGGTCATTTTTGCGGATTCCCGGATCGAGGAAACGTCGCTGATCGACGGGAAATCGCTTTTGATCGCTTCGAGCATCGAACGGCTTGCCCCGGCGGTACATACGACCGTAGAGATTACTCAGGAAAAACATATTCAGAATTTCCGGCATGTGCAGGTTAACGAATTCGTGCTTTCGCACGATGCGATATCCAGATTGGCTGTACGCGCGGCATTGCAGGAGGGGAATCCGGACGTCATTCGCCAATTGCTCAGCCGCCAACACGGGGACGATATTTATGAAGTTCCGTGCTCCTCTGCTTGGCGGACCTACAAGGATGCGTTCGATGATCTTTTGAGCCAGGGAGCCACCTTGCTTGCGGACCGCGCCGATCTCGGCATTAACCGTAAGCTGGATCAACCCATTCCGCCAGACGCCAGGCTGTACGTCGTCTCCGATGAAGCGACCTACCGGCGCATTGCGGGGTTATAATTTGTACAATCAAATCGCGATCCTGGTCTTAAAAGCCGGGGTCGTTTTTCTTATTTGCCTGATACGGGTATTTATCATTTGCGCCTAACGGGGCAATACACGTATACTCACTCTATAATGCATGAAGGAGAGAGACAATGGAACAACTAGACCTGGAAATGGTGTTCAAGCTGTGCATGGCTTTGTTGTTCGGTCTGTTCATCGGAATCGATCGGCAGCTCAAACAGAAACCGCTCGGCATCAAAACGAGCATGGTCATCTGTATCGCTAGCTGTTTGGTCACCATCGTCTCCATCGAGGCGTTCGAGAAATTTTCAGGGCCGGACCATCCGAATATGGACCCGATGCGCCTCGCCGCGCAAATCGTCAGCGGCATCGGTTTTCTGGGAGCGGGGGCGATATTGCGCCGCAGCAACGAAGGAATTTCCGGATTGACCTCGGCCGCGATGATTTGGGCCGCTTCAGGTATCGGGATTGCGATCGGGACGGGTTTTTACATTGAAGCATCGCTTGCCGTCATCCTCCTGATTATCTCGGTCAACGGCATTCCGCACATCATCAAATGGATCGGACCTTACAAGCTAAATCAACGGGACGTATCCATCAAGGTGGTTATGGGAGATCACGGCGACGTTTCGGAACTGATTCGTATCATTGAGCGTAAGGATTTGACGGGTCGGGGGGCGAAAAAGAACCAGCACCGGATTCGGCGACTGAAAATCAAAGATCTGGAAGAAGGGCGCCAGCGCGTGGACATGGTGATCTCCGCTTCGGAAAGCGAATATACGACCGAAATTTATCTTTTCCTGCGGCATATCGACCATGTCATCAGCGTGGAAGTGGAGAACTTGTAACGACGGTCCCCGTTTAACTTGAGTTAATATTAGCGGGATATTCTTTTCCTGTACTTGAGAGAGAGTCATGACTTGGAGTCGGGAGAGGAGAACGGAAACATGGAAGCCATACAAAAGAAAAATCAGGGTGCCTTTTACCGTTTATTAAAGGAAACGAAACCATCGGTTGGATTATTGGTCATTGCGATAGTCCTCAGCATAGTATCCACACTCGTCGGGCTCGTGATACCGATGTTTACCAAAAATCTGGTCGACGGGTTTTCGCTGGCCGCACTGGACCGGAAGCAAATCATCATGCTCGTCGCCGCATTCGCGAGTCAAACGCTTGCCTCCGGAGTAGGGATTTTCCTGCTGAATTATATCGGGCAAAAAATGGTGGCCTCGCTTCGCGACCGGCTGTGGAAAAAAATGCTCGTCCTGCCGGTATCCTATTTCGATAACAATCGGACCGGAGAATCCGTCAGCCGGATGACAAACGATACGGGCGTCATCAAGACGCTCATTTCGGAGCATGTGGCCGGCTTCTTCACCGGAATCATTTCAATTATCGGTTCCATCGCCGTATTGCTGTACCTGAATTGGAAAATGACGCTGATCATGTTCATCGTGATCCCTCTGGCGGCTTTGGTGCTTTATCCGCTGGGCAGAAAAATGTACAAAATTTCGATGGGGATGCAGGATGAGACCGCTTCGTTTACGGCGATGCTGAGCCAGGTTTTGTCGGAGATTCGTTTGGTCAAAGCATCGAATGCCGAGCGGAGAGAATATGCCACAGGAAGTACAGGCATTTCGAATCTGCTGAAATTCGGGGTCAAGGAAGGGCTCGTCATGGCCTGGATCAGCCCGCTTATTTCCGTCGTGATGATGATGCTGCTGGTCGTGGTGATCGGTTACGGGGGAATGCAGGTCTCTTCGGGGGCCCTTACGGCGGGCGAGCTGGTCGCGTTTATTTTGTATCTTATCCAGATCGTGATGCCGATGACCCAATTGACGACGTTCTTCACTCAACTGCAAAAAGCGAAGGGCGCTACCGAACGGATTTTGGAGACGCTGGAAGCGGACGAGGAAGAGTTCGATACGGGCGAAGAGGTCGTTTACGGCAATCGTCCAGTGACGCTCGAAAACATCACCTTCGGTTATAAGCCGGATGAACCGGTGCTGAAGGGAATCGGCTTCCGGATGGAGCCGGGGACCGTCACGGCCGTCGTCGGACCGAGCGGCGGAGGGAAAACGACGCTGTTTTCCATGCTGGAACGATTTTATCTGCCGCAAGAAGGACGCATTCTGCTGGGCGACGAACCGATCGATAGCTTCTCCCTTCGGTCCTGGCGCTCGCTGATCGGATATGTGTCCCAGGATAGCCCGATCATCGCCGGCACGATTCGGGAAAACCTGTGCTACGGCGTCGAGCGGGAGGTCGGCGACGAGGAGCTTCGTCAAGCTGCCGCCATGGCTTACGCTGACGGGTTTATCGGCGAACTGCCGCAAGGTTATGACACCGATGTGGGTGAGCGGGGCGTCAAGCTGTCCGGCGGGCAGCGCCAGCGGATTGCCATTGCGCGGGCCCTGCTGCGCGATCCGAAAATTTTGATGCTCGACGAAGCGACCTCGAGCCTGGACAGCCGCTCGGAGCAGGTTGTCCAGCAGGCGCTGAACAATCTGATGGCCGGCCGGACGACGATTGTCATTGCACATAGATTGGCTACGGTCGTCGGCGCGGACCAGATCATATTTATCGAGAAGGGTACCGTTACCGGACGCGGCACGCACGAGGAGCTGATCCAGGGGCATGACATGTACCGGGAGTTTGCGGCGCAGCAGTTGCAAATCGCCGAAGGTTTACTGGAAGAAACAAGGGGCTGATCAAGCATGGCAAAAGTACTTATCGTTGACGACGACCCGCATATCCGCGAACTGGTGCGGGTTTTCCTGGAGGAAGCCGGCATGGAGACGATGGAGGCGGAGGACGGAGTGGACGCGCTGGAAATTCTGGAGCACAAACCGGCCGACCTCGTCATTCTGGACATTATGATGCCGAATATGGACGGTTGGGAGCTTTGCCGGGAGCTTAGGCGGTTGTATGAAATGCCTTTATTGATGTTGACCGCCAAAGGGGAAACGAGACAAATCGTCAAAGGGTTCGACCTGGGCACGGACGATTACTTGGTCAAACCGTTTGAACCGGCGGAACTGGTCGCCCGCGTCAAGGCTTTGCTCAAAAGATATCAAATCATCGTTTCGCAGAGCGTATCGGCAGGCAGACTCCGCATGAACCGGCAATCCTTCGAAGCGGGGACGGCGGAGGAGGCCTTCACGCTTCCGTTGAAGGAATTCGAGCTTTTGTTTCGGCTGGCCAGCAATCCGGGAAGAACGCTGCCTCGGGAGCAGCTGATCGAGGAAATTTGGGGCTATGATTTTGAAGGGAACGAGCGAACGCTAGACGTTCATATCAACCGGCTGCGCGAGCGCTTCACCGAAGAGAAATACGGGTTCCGGATCCGGACGATTCGCGGCCTTGGTTACCGGCTGGAGGTGTGCGGAGAGTGAAATCCCGGTCGGCTAGAGCGCTTCAAGCGGTCTGGAAGTTTATCAAGCATCTGTTCGGGATGTCTGTGGTCTTCCTCGTTTTGGCCGTCTCCTGGACGGCAGCCCGCCTCCTTACCAATGCGGTTTACCGTTACACGGGCAGGCCGCCTTGGAATTATGTGGCCGGGCTTATTGATGTGATCGTCGGCGTGACGATATTCTCCTTGGTTTTTATGGTTTTAAGCCTGCTTTTTCGACGAAAGGAAATGGCGATGTGGAACGCGATGATCCAGGCGCTTCGGCGCATTTCCAAAGGAGATTTCTCCGTACATCTGGATGAGCAAGGCATTAATAAGGAGTTTAGGGAATTCACGCGAAGCATTAATGAAATGGCCAGTGAGCTTGGCAGAATGGAGACGATGCGGCAGGATTTCATATCCAATGTATCTCACGAACTTCAATCGCCTTTGACTTCGATCCAGGGATTTGCCCAGGCGCTGCGCAATCCTGCAATAACGCAGGATCAGCGTGCCCATTATCTGGATATAATCGAACGGGAAAGCCGAAGGCTGTCGCAAATCAGCGACAATTTATTAAAGCTGTCGGCGCTCGATATGGACAGGCTGGACTTTGAAACGGGCCGCTTCCACCTGGACCGCCAGCTTCGTGCTATCGTGCTGTCCTGCGAGCCTCAGTGGTCGGCGAAGGATCTACAAATCGACCTGGACCTGCAGGAAGCGGAGATCGAAGCGGCCGAGGATTTGCTGAGTCAGGTATGGATCAATCTCCTGCACAACAGCATTAAATTCACGCCCGCCGGAGGAACCGTTATCCTGAAACTTGTCCCAAAAGGGAATCATGTGTTTGTCACGGTTTCCGATTCGGGGATCGGCATTCATGAGACGGATTTGCCCCGCCTTTTCGAACGGTTCTATAAAGCGGACCGCTCGAGGAACCGTAATGAGGGAGGCAGCGGACTGGGCTTGTCCATCGTCAAGAAAATCGTCGATATTCACCGGGGGGACATTTCGGTTCGGTCGACGCCCGGCGAGGGGACGGAATTCGTCATTCGTTTGCCGGTCCGGTGGGAAAGTGAATAGTTGATGTAAAGGCGTTGTTAATATTCTCGTAATGGATTTTTAACCTTTTTTTTGTTTGTTGGGCAAGTGCGCATGATATGATGGTAATGTATGTCCAGCACATTTTAAAGGATGATTAATGGATGAGTAAACAAATTCTGATCGTCGACGATGACGAGAAAATTGCGAAACTGATCGAAATCTATTTGATAAACGAAGGATATACCGTGCATTTGGCGGAAAACGGGCTGCTTGCCCTTGAAATGATGGAGCGGGAAGAGATCGACCTCGTCGTGCTCGATGTGATGATGCCTGGCATGGACGGCATTTCCGTTTGCCTGAAAATACGCGAAACCCGGACCACGCCGATCTTGATGCTTAGCGCCAAAGACGGGGATATGGACAAAATTACGGGCCTCATGACCGGGGCGGACGATTATATGGTCAAACCGTTTAACCCGCTGGAGCTAGTGGCCCGGGTGAAATCGCTGCTAAGGAGATCGTCCTATGCCGCACAGCCGAAAGAAGCCCCGCAGGACAACTTGATCAAGCTGGGTTCGCTGCAAATCGATAAGGAGACGCATACCGCGACAGTGGACGGCAGACCGGTCAAATTGACCCCGATCGAATTCGGCATTCTTTACCTGCTTGCCAGCCATCCGGGCCGGGTATTCGGTTCGGAGGAGATTTTCGAGCTGATCTGGAAGGACAAATATTTCGAGAGCAACAATTCCGTGACGGTGCACATCAGCCGGTTGCGGGACAAGCTGGAAAAAGAAATGGACGGGGAGAAGCTGATCCGGACGGTATGGGGGGTCGGCTACAAAATTGAAGGCTAGCATCCGCTTTCTTGTCTGGGTGTTCTGGACGGTCGTCACCTCGCTGGTCTCCTTGTTGCTGCTCGCCCAGCTTGCGAGAGCGGTATATTACTTTTTTCCCGAATTGACGGTTTATTCGGTGATTCGGCTGGTGAACAAACACATCGGATTTCCTGAAGCCTATTATTTGGCGGGCGTTCCGATTCTCTTGCTGTTTTCGCTGTATTTTTACCGGAGAAGCGTCAGACGTCATGAACAGAAGTACCTGTCCCAATTGATTGAAGAAGTTCACAAGATCGAAGAAGGCTCTACCGCCAAAGTGCCGGTGGAAAACGTGGGCCAACTGGGCCAGCTTGCGACGGACATCAACCGGATGGTGGACCGGCTCCGGACCTCCATGGAAGAGGAACGGAGGGCAGAGCAGACGAAAAACGAACTGATCACGAACGTATCCCATGATTTGCGGACGCCGCTGACATCCATTACCGGATATCTGGGTCTGATCGAACAAGACCGGTACAAGGATGAAGTCGAGCTGCGATATTATGTCAATATGGCTTATGAGGAATCCTTGCGTTTGAAGCAGTTGCTGCAGGACTTGTTCGAGTATACGCGGCTGCAGAACAAGGAAATGAAGTTAAACAATAACCGGATCAATCTGGCGGAAATGCTGTATCAGATTACGGCGCATTTCGGCTGGCAGCTGCAGGAAAACGGCATGGAGTGCCGGCTGTTCATGAACCAGCAGCCGCTCTACGTCATCGCCGACGGCGACAAGCTTCGCCGCGTTTACGAGAATCTGATCACGAACGCGATCCGCTACGGGAGCGACGGGCGTCTTCTCGATATCCGCGCGCGCATCGAAGGGAACGATGTGGTTACCGAAGTCATGAACTAC
The DNA here is from genome assembly GCF_051307165.1 of Paenibacillus salivarius. Lineage (NCBI taxonomy): Bacteria > Bacillati > Bacillota > Bacilli > Caryophanales > Paenibacillaceae > Paenibacillus > Paenibacillus salivarius. The sequence goes on along the minus strand of NZ_CP195592.1, from coordinate 3,236,323 downwards.
GGCGAACCGATCCCGGCTCAAGATTTGCCGCACCTGTTCGACCGGTTTTACCGGGTCGAGAAGTCGCGGGCCGCGCAAACCGGGGGATCGGGCATCGGCCTGGCGATTGCCAAACATATCGTGGATCTGCACGGCGGTACGATTTCCGCGGAAAGCGACGAGGATCGGACCGTATTTACGGTCCGGCTTCCGCAAGAGATTAGATAAACATATATTTTACATTTAAGCCTTAGTCCGAGCTTTCGGGTTAAGGCTTTTTTTCCGGATTAAGGAAATCGAAGGGAAATCTTAAGGGAATCTTAATAATTTCTTATCCGTGACGCAAACTTCGGGCGACATAATGGTACACGTAGGAGAAATAAAGAGGGGTTGGCGGCATTGTCCGGAAAAAAGAGATATTTGATACTGTTATTCATTGTTTTGATTTTCGTTTATCACGAGAAACTATCCTTCGCATATGTACAGGAGAACGGCACCAAGCTCATCGACCGAATTGAACAAAAATGGCGCGACATCCGAACGCCCGAATTGCCGGGACTGGAAGGGGAAGCCGTTCTGATTATGGATAGAACATCCGGTAAAGTCCTTTTCAGCGATCATGCCAATCAGAAAATGTATCCCGCAAGCACGACGAAAATATTAACCGCGCTCCTATTGCTGGAAAAAAGCGATCCGGACGCGTCGGTCACGGTAGGAGACGAGGTGCTGCAGCGGACCCCGGACGAAAGCTCGGCCGGCCTCGTTCCCGGCGAAACGCTGACGGTCCGGGAGTTGGCCGCGGCGATGATGCTGCCGTCGGGGAACGACGCGGCAAGGACGGCAGCGGCTTACGTAGCCCGGTTAGAGACCGGGGAGTCCCAAAAACCGGAGCAAGCCATAGCCTATTTTGCGGAATTGATGAACGCGAAGGCCAAGGCGCTCGGCGCGAAGCACAGCCATTTTACGAATCCGCACGGCTTGCATGATCCGGAGCATTATACCACCGCGAGCGATCTTGCGTTAATCGCCAGAGAGGCGATGAAGAATGAAGAATTTAGGACCATCGTGGGCGAAACCGTTTATTCTACAGGCGGTGAAGGCGCGGGCGAGCATGTTTTTCAGAATCGCAATCAGCTGCTGAACGACGCCGGAGAGTGGTATTTTCGCGGAGCCAACGGCGTGAAAACCGGATACACGGAAAAAGCCGGCTATTGTCTTGTCGGTTCGGCCGCCCGGGATGAAAAGGAACTGATCACCGTAGTGCTGCATTCCAGCGAACGGGGAGTTTGGTCGGATACGGTCAAGCTGCTCGACTACGGTTTTGAAATGTAAGGGGGAGCAAGAGATGAATAAACGTTCGATGGATTTGATCTATCGCGAATATAAACATGACGTCTACCGATATTTGTATTATTTATGCCAAAACCACCACAATGCCGAGGATCTGATGCAGGAAACATTTTGCCGGGCATGCGACCGGTTGGAAGAAATGGAAGGCAGAAAGACGAAAGCCTGGCTGCTTCGCGTCGCCTATAATGCCTATATCGACAGACTTCGGAAGGAAAGCCGTTCCACGGTCTACGAGAACGAATACTTCCATAACGTTCCTTGCGAAGAAACGCCCGAAATCAATGCGCTGGCAACGGAGAGCAAGGAAGAGCTGTACGCCATGCTTGCCGAGTTGGCGCCGAATCAGCAACATGCGGTGCTCCTGTACCATATCCACGGTTTTTCGTATCAGGAGTCGGCCGATTTGATGGGGATCGGATTATCCCATTTCAAAATATTACTGTACCGGGCAAGACAAAAATTGCGGAAATGCAAAGAGACAGCCTAGTCATTCTCCTTCATTTGCGGTAGGATATGATTACCATACCGATTGGAGGGATAAGAATGTTACCGCAGCGAGTCACTTTGGTCACTTTGGGCGCACATGATCTGGGGACGCTCAGAGCGTTTTACAAAAGATTAGGATGGGAAGACACCCCGACCAGCAACGACGATTACTGTGTATTCACGACGGCCGGAGTGCTGCTGAGCTTGTTCCCTTATCGGGAGTTGTTGAAAGATGCCAATCTGGAGGGCTCCGAGCAAGAGATGGCGGTGAAAGAATCAAAGCCGTCGTTCAGGGGAATCACTTTGGCCGTCAACGTGGAGGAGCCGGAAATGGTGGATACGGCGATCGAAAAAGCCCGGCAAGCGGGCGCGGTCATCCTCAAGGAGCCGGAGGAAGCGTTTTGGGGCGGCAGATCGGCTTATTTTGCGGACCCCGAGTACAATGTATGGGAAGTGTGCTGGAATCCGTCGGCGGTGTTTGACGAGACCGGGGCGATGATTTCGTTTTGAGGTGTTAGGATGTTGTAAATGACGGCGTTTAGGGGCTTTTCCCTGCGCCGTCTTTTTTTTGCATTTAAGTAACGGGAAAACCTCCCGCTAATCTACCCAAGAAGGCTGAATTGTCCGAATTAGCGGGAAAACCTCCCGTTAATTTAACGGAAAGGATAAATGAGTTGGACTTTTGGCGAATTCATAGGGAGTTTTTCCCGTTAAATAAAGCTTTCCAACGATTCCATCAAAATTAGATGGAGGTTTTCCTGCTATTTCATTTAAGGCTGTCGCCAGGGCAAAGTTGCAGGCCTGCGGGGGCAGCTTTTTTGTGCCGGAGTTGAATTATGGACGATTTAAAGTCGTTGTCTTTTATTCCCGTGGAACCTACGATGGAACTGTAAATATGATCCAGAACCATGGAACAGCATCCATCGACTAGAAGAGGTGAATGGAATGAAAACGACAGAAGAGCTGGAGGACCGGCTGAGCACTCCCTCGGAGCGATTGATCCGTGATCTGCACGGATTGGATGGGGATATTCTCATCCTCGGGGTCGGGGGGAAAATGGGACCGAGCCTGGCGAAGCTGGCGAAACGGGGACTTGCCGCTGCAGGCAAAAATTCGCAGGTGATCGGCGTATCGCGTTTTTCGTCCGGCATGCTGCAGGAAGAGCTGGAAGCCGAAGGCATTCGGACCGTCGCGGCCGACCTGCTTGATGAGGAGGCGCTTGCGGGGCTGCCGGATGCTCCGAACGTCATCTATATGGCGGGCCATAAATTCGGGACGACCGGCAGGGAATATTTCACCTGGGCCATGAATGCGTATTTGCCGGGACGGGTCGCCGAAAAGTACAAATCATCCCGGATCGTCGCTTTTTCGTCCGGGAATATATATCCGTTCACCCCTGTGGCGCAAGGCGGGGCGTCGGAGGAAACCAGGCCGTCCCCGGTGGGCGAATACGCGCAATCCTGCTTGGGACGAGAGCGGGTATTCGATTATTTTTCGCGCAAAAACGGGACGCCCTTGCTGAACTTTCGTTTGAACTACGCGATCGATCTGCGTTACGGCATTCTGCTCGAAATTGCAACCGCTGTCAAAGAAGGACGCCCCATCGATCTGAATATGGGCATGGTGAATGTGATCTGGCAGGGCGATGCCAACGAAATGGCGATCCGATCGCTTCTTCACTGCAATTCGCCGTCGGTGACGTTAAACGTGACCGGGCCGGAGGCGGTTTCCGTCCGCTGGTTGGCCGAGCGCTTCGGTGAAGCGATCGGCACAGCCCCGGTATTTACGGGCGCAGAAGGAGAAACGGCATTGCTCAGCAACGCGTCCGCCAGCCATCGCTTACTCGGTTATCCGTCCGTGTCCCTGCGTCAAATGATCGAGTGGACGGCGGAATGGGTGCTTGCGGGCGGAGAAACTTTGGGAAAACCGACGCATTTTCAAGAGCGGGAGGGTGCGTTTTAATGAATTCAGCCAAGGAATTGTCCGCCGGGAAAAAGGAACTGCTTCAGCGGGGGACTGTTATCCCTGCTCATCCGCTGGCGCTTGACGCCTCCCGGCGTCTGGACGAAAAGCGGCAAAGGGCGCTTACCCGATATTATATGGCCTCTGGCGCGGGAGGTATCGCCGTCGGGGTGCATTCGACCCAATTTGAGATCAGGGACCCGGGGATCGACTTGTTTGAACCGGTGTTGAGATTGGCCGCAGAGGAGGTCGAAGCAGCAGGACTGGATCGGCCTTTTCTCAAAATCGCCGGCATTTGCGGTTCGACCGAACAGGCGCTGCGAGAGGCGGATACGGCGGCGGACCTGGGTTACGACCTGGGATTGGTCAGTATGGGCGGATTGAACGACTGGACGGAAGCCGAGCTGCTTGCAAGAATGGAAGCGATTACGAAGGTGATACCCGTGTTCGGATTCTATCTACAGCCTGCGGTCGGCGGACGCTTGCTCAGCTATTCCTTCTGGCGGGAACTGGCGGAATTGCCCGGAGTCGTGGCGATCAAAATGGCGCCCTTCAACCGCTACCAAACGCTGGACGTCGTCCGTGCGGTGTGCGAATCGAGCCGGCGTGACGAAGTTGCCTTGTACACCGGGAACGACGACAATATTGTCGCCGATTTGCTGACGGCTTACCGGTTCGACATCGATGGGCTACAGGTCGAGAAGCGGATTGTCGGAGGCCTGCTTGGACACTGGGCAGTGTGGACCGCCAAGGCGGTTGCGTTGCTGGAGGAAATCAGGGTGATTCTGGATCAAGGCGGCGCGATACCGGGTGAACTTCTGACCCGCGGGCAACAGATTACCGATGTGAATGCGGCGTTATTCGATCCGGCCAACGGCTTTCGGGGAAGCATCCCGGGAATCCATGAAGTGCTGAGACGACAAGGATTGCTGCAAGGCCGGTGGTGCTTGAACCCGTCGGAAGAGCTTTCCACGGGTCAGCTTGAAGAAATCGAACGCGTGTATCGTGCATATCCGCATCTCAACGATGACGATTTCGTCCGGAGACATCTGGATGAATGGCTTCAATCAGGATAAGTAAAAAAATGTGAAAGGGGAGGACCGATGAACCCGGCAACACAAAGATCAAGACGTTTTTTCTGGGAGGAGTCCGACCGCGGCTTTATCGTGGCTACCTGCCGTGACCAATGGCCGCAGGAAATCGCCGAGGTGCTGCACCGCGCGGATCTCGCCTGCCGGAAAACGTTTATTTATACGCACCGCTGGGATATGGAACGCTGCGAGACTGAAGTCTCTTTTCCCCAGGGGATTGATTGGACCTACAGGCATCAGGGAGACATCGAATGGATGGTCATGCTGAACCGGGCCAGGTATATGGGGGAGCTTGGGCAGGCTTACTGGCTTACCGGAGAGGAAAAATACGTTACGGGATATATCGAGCTGATGAAAGACTGGCTGGCCCAAAACCCTCTTACCGAGGAAGAGGTGCGTGCCAGTAAAGACCGGGCCTACAATGTCAAAGATACCTGGCGCAAACTGGACAGCGGAATCCGGATCGCGAATTGGTTGAAGGGATACTATTGCGTCCGGGAATCGGCCGAGTGGGGGGATGACGAAGAAGCTTTATTCCGGGAAGCGGTAAGGCTTCACGGCATGTATCTGAATCTCGCATACACGCCGCATGACCGGCAGAGCAATTGGGGGTTCCTTGAAAGCAACGGACTGTTTCAGCTTTCCGTGTTGTTCCCGGAATTCGCCGAATCCGCGGAGTGGTTCGACACGGCCGTGGAACGGCTCGCGGAAATGTGCGAGCTTCAAGTGTTTGAAGACGGCATGCACAACGAACAATGCACGATGTACCATCATGAAGTGCTGCACTGCCTGTTCGAATGCTGCCGCTTGGCGGAGGCGAATGACATCGAGCTCCCGGCTTTGCTATGGGAGACGTTGAACCGCATGTACAGCGCTTCGCTTTCGTTCGTCCAGCCGGACGGACGTCAGCCGATGCTGGGCGACAGCGACGGTACCGACATTCGCGACGTTTTGACCCGGGGGGCCGTGCTTTTTCAAAGAGGCGACCTTAAGCGCATGGGGTATGATGTGCTCGATTTTGAGGGAATCTGGTTTTTCGGGGAAGAAGGGTGCCTGCGGTACTCCCAATTGGAAAGTCGGGAGCCCGAAGCGGCTTCCATGGAATTGCCGCAAAGCGGCTATATGTTCATGCGATCCAATTGGGAACGCGAAGCACATTATTTGGCCTTTGATGCGGGGCATATGGACGTGATCCGCGCCCATGGGCACGACGATCTGCTTCACGTCAGTCTCTTTGCGTACGGCAAGGAGTTCCTAACCGATCCGGGCCGTCATACTTATATGGAAAACGAGTACCGCCAATATTTTAAAGAGTCGCTCCAGCACAACACGCTGTCCGTGGACGGCCGGACGATTTCCGGCTATGTCGACTCCTGGAATTGGACCGATGTGGCGAGTCCGATGGGGCGAGTATGGGCCTCGGCGAGCGCCTATGATTATGCCGAAGGAAGCCATGACGGATTTTTCAGGCTGGAAGACCCGGTTCTTGTCCGCAGGCAGATTCTGTTCGTCAAACCGAATTACTGGGTTGTGGCGGACACCTGCAAATCCCGGGGAGAGCATGAATATTCGCTGCCGTTTCATTTTGCGGAGGACTTGAGCTTACAGGTCGAACCGGACGGGAGTATTCTGGCTTCATCCGGCCAACGGGAGCCCGCGCTCCGAATGATTCCGTTCATTCCTGCGCAGACCTTGGTCGATTCCTGTTTCGTATCACGCCATTATAACGAGAAAAAGTCTTCTTTAAAAGCGGTGTTTCGGCAAAAAGGAAGCGGTCTGACCACATTCATAACCATCCTGTTTCCCCACCGAACCCGGGAGGAAGCCGCCCATGCTCCCGTCATTTCGGTTCTTCCGGTTCTGGACAGTTACGGAGATCCCGTTGACGCTAAACAAGCGACAGCTTTTACGATCAGACGCAATGACGGTTGCGAGCATATCCTGTTTTCTCATCAAGGACCCAAAGGGTATAGATTCGCCGGCAGACATATGAGCGGGGAAGTGCTGCTTGTCCGGGAAAGCGTAAATTCCGGTGAGCGGGGTGGCGCTTATATCGTAAAAGTGTAGCCGGAGATCCGGCGGCGATCAAAAACGGACTTATTAAGGACGTTGACCTTTAAAGGCGGATACCGTACTTTTAGTATAAGTTCACAAATTCGCCACAAATACCGAAAGATATCGTTGATAATCATCTATTTGTAAACGCTTTATTTTTTGTGGACATTTCATCTATGAGGGGGTCAATCCATGAAAGGTAAGTTGAATTGGCGGGGAACGTATGTATTCAGTATTTTGCTGGTGTTTGCGATGCTGGCTGCGGCTTGCGGCGGCGGGGGAGGAAACAGCGGCACGACGGCAGAGCCCGCCGAAAGCAATAAGGGAACAGCTACGGAAACGCCGGCGAAAAAAGAAGGAGAAAAGGTGGAACTCCGACTCGGATACTACTCCTCCGCGCAAACGGATGCAAAAATGCAGGAGCTGATCGATAAGTTCCAAAGCCAACATCCGAATATTAAGATCAAAACGGAATCTTCTCCGTATAATCAATTTTTCCAGAAGCTCGACACCCAGATTGCGGCCGAAAGCGCGCCGGATCTTTGGCTGTCCGACGGAGTGCTCGTTCCCAAGTACGCGGAGCGCGGCGTTCTGAAAGATTTGACTTCCCTCATCGAAAAAGATTTGAACAAAGACGACTATTACGGACTTGATTTCAATAAAGACGCAAACGGCAAGTACTGGGGAGTGCCTCAGGGTATCCAGATCGCGGTGCTTTATTATAACAAAGACATGTTTGACGAAGCGAAGGTGGAGTATCCGACCGTCGATTGGACTTGGGATGATCTGAAGGTCGCCGCCGAAAAACTGACGAAGGATACTAGCGGAAAATATGCGACGGATCCGGGCTTCGACAAAAACAAAGTTAGCCAGTACGGGCTTACGTTCTTCAGCATTACGGAAGGCTGGATGACGGTACTGAAATCGTACGGCGGGGGCGTTCTCGACGAAACGCTGACCCAATCGGTCATCGATTCGCCGGAAAACAAACAGGCGCTGGACTGGATCGTCGACGGGATGCAGCGGGAACTGCTGCCGACCCCATCCGATTTGAAGAGCTTCCAGAGCAATATGGCGCCTTTCCCGAGCAAAGCCGCCGCAATGCGGATCGGCATATACGCCCGGACGATCGACGCCAATGCGGCGGATCTGAACTATGATGTGACTCTGCTGCCGAAAGGGCCGGAAGGCAAGCGGTTTTCCCCGGTGATCGCGAATTCCTGGGTGATCAACAAGAAGGCCGAAGGTGCTAAGGGCGATGCGGCCTGGGAATGGGTAAAATTCTGGGCGACCGATGATGAAGCTCAGAAGGAATGGGCGTCGCTGGGCGAAGCGGTGCCGGTGAAAAAATCGGTGGCCAACTCGCCGGACTTCCTGAGCGGAAAGCCGGAAAACAAGCAAGCCTTCCTCGACAGCTTCGAGTTTGCCGGAACGCTTGACGTCAACGCCGTCTGGAGCGAATGGGTCGGCAAGTTCGGCGATAACATCAACCGGGCGTTCGAAGGGGAAATTCCGGTCGACCAGGCCATGAAACAAGCGCACACCGAGGTGCAAAAAGTATTGGACGATTTCTATAAGAAATAAGTAGAAGAGGTAGCACGATAAGCGGAAGGGCTTCGCCTTAAAAGGAGACGGAGCCCTGCTTTCCAAAACGTCAACAAAAGGTGTGATGAGCATGGTAGGAAATACGGAAACGGTCACATCAGGGAAAACGCGAACGAATCCGCCGGTCAACATCCGGAAAAAGCGGCTGAACAGCGAAGGTAAGTGGGGACTATTGATGGTGGCCCCTTATCTCGTCCATTTTGTCGTTTTTGTGCTCGGCTCATTGCTCGCTTCCTTGTACTTCAGCTTATCGGAATACGATATTCTGAATCCTCCCAAGTGGACCGGGTTTGAGAACTATACGAAGCTGGCCCATGACCCGGTATTCTGGAAAGCGCTCTGGAATACCGTTTACTTTACGATTTTGTTCGTTCCGCTCCAAACGATCCTGGCGTTAATCCTGGCCGTGGCGCTTAATCAAAAACTGAAAGCATTAAAGCTGTTCCGGCTGGCTCATTTTCTGCCCGTCATTTCCTCGTGGACGGTGATCCTGTATGTGGCTGACGCCATTTTCAATCCGCGGTTCGGATTCGCGAACGCCTTGCTGTTAAAGCTTGGCCTTGATCCGCAGAAATGGCTTCAGGACGCGCATCTTGTCATTCCGCTGCTCGTGTTGATCGCCGTGTGGAAAGGGATCGGCTATATCATGGTCATTTATTTGGCCGGCCTGCAAAACGTGCCCTCCGAAGTTTACGAAGCCGCGGAAATTGACGGGGCCGGAACGTTCCGTAAATTTCTGAACATTACGATGCCGCTCATTTCCGGCACGACGTTTCTCGTGTTGATCATGAGTACGATTTCGACGTTTCAGGCGTTTGAACAAATTTACGTGATGACCGGCGGCGCCATGGACGCTTCTTCGGCCGGCGGCCCGAATAAGGCGAGCCTTGTTCTCATGATTTATTTGTACCAGGAAGGCTTCTCGTTCCTCCGGATGGGGTACGCATCGGCCATTGCCTGGGTGCTGTTCGTTATTTTGTTCCTGCTCACTGTCATTCAAATGCTGCTTCAGAAAAAATGGGTTCACTATGAATGAGGAAAGGAGGCTCCCGGCATGAAGCTGAACCGTTCCCGCAAAATCACCGGGTATGTCGTCATCATTTTCAGTTCTTTGATTATGGTGATGCCGTTCCTCACGACGATTTTCAACTCTTTGAAAACCTACGCACAGTATACGAGCTTCCCGCCAAAATGGATTCCGAACCCGGTGGAATGGAAAAATTACGCCGAGGTTTGGAAGCTGGGCGACTTCGGCCTGTACACGTCCAACAGCGCGATCATTACCGTCCTGTCCGTGATCGGCTCGCTCGTATCCTGTTCGATGGTGGCTTATGCCTTTGCCAGATTGAAATTTCCGCTGAAAAACACATTGTTTCTCGTGGTCCTTGGGACGATGATGATCCCGCCGGTCGTGCTGATCATCCCGCAATTCGTCATTTTCAAATCGCTTCATATGCTGGATACGCTCACGCCGCTTTGGCTTCTCGAATGGCTGGCTGCGCCTTTCGGCATTTTCCTGATGAGGCAGGCCTTCCTCGCTATTCCGAAGGACTATGAGGAATCGGCCAAGCTGGACGGTTGTAATCCTTTCCAGATCTATTGGCGCATCTTTATCCCGATGTGCAAACCGACATTTGCGACACTCGCGGTTTTTACCTTCATGTCCAAATGGAATGAAATTCTGGCGCCGGCGATCTTCTTGACCTCCAAGGAAAACTTCACCCTGCCGATCGGCATTCTCTCCATGGCCGGTCAATGGTCCGGCAACGAACAGTATATGGTTGCCGCAGCGCTAATGAGCTTAGTTCCGATCCTGGTCGTCTTCCTGTTCGCTGAAAAATACTTTGTGCAGGGCAGCAATTCCGCAGGTATAAAGTAACCGAGGAAATTGTGCAAAGGGCAGTAACTCCGCAGGGATTAAGTAGGCGGAAGAAGCCGGGCGAAGGCAAACGATCATGTTCGATGGAAGGAGGAATTCGATGAGCTACCGTGTCGTTATGATCGGCGGGGGGATCATCGCCCGCAATCACCTGGATGCGATCCGGCAAACGAATGAACTGGACGCCGCCGCGGTCGCCGATACGGACGACCGCAAGGGGAGGGGGCTGGCGGAGGAGTACGGGATTGCTTTTTACCGGGATTATAAGGAGATGGTGCTCCGGGAGAAACCGGATATAGCGGTCATCGCTCTGCCGCATCATTTGCATGTTTCCTGTGCGGTATGGTGCGCGGGGCAGGGGTGCCACCTCCTGTTGGAAAAACCGATGGCGCTCAACGTCCGGGAATGCGACGAAATCCTGCAAGCCGTTTCCGAATCGGGCGTGAAGCTGATGGTCGGTCATACGCAGCATTACTGGCCGGCCAATCTTCAGGCGAAAGAACTGATCCGAAGCGGGGAACTCGGCAAGCTGCTGGCGATTCACGATACGCGCCATCTTTTTTATTACGCGGAAAGCAGGCCGGAATGGTTCCTGGAGAAGAGGAAGGCCGGGGGCGGCATTTTGATGAATCTCGGGGCCCACTCCATCGACAAAATTCAGTGGTTGACGGACAGCCGCGTACGGAGCGTGAAAGCATCGGTCACCTTCGAAGGGCCGAAAGGCGACGTGGAAGGAAGCGGGTGCGTCTTTTTGCAGACCGACAGCGGGCTTGCCGGAGTCATCATCCAGTCCGGATACGAGGGTGTCGCCAAGGATGAGACGGAACTCATCTTTTCGAAGGGAATGGCGCGATTGGTCTCGGCCAAAGGGCTGTGGATCAGCCGTGAAAACCGGTATGAGCAAGTCGAGCCGATTCCTTGCGAAGACCCGTTTATTCTGCAATTCAGAGATTTGCTGCAGGCGATCCAAAGCGGAGGGGAGCCGGACAGCAGCGGGGAGTACGCCAGATCGGTCATCGCCGCGCTCGAGGCCGTTTATCTTTCGGACGAGACGGGGGTGGAGCGGCATGTTCCATGATATAAAATTTAGCCTTTGTTCTACGGGTTTTAAGCAGGAAAGGCTGGAAGCCGTACTTTCTTTGGCGGAGGATGTCGGTTTGCAGGGCGTCGAACTCTGGGCAGGTCATTTGGACGAATATGAAGGGCGCGGGGGAACGGCGGCCGGATTGACAAAGCTGCTTGCCGAGCGGTGCCTTGAAGTTTCCGCAATCAGCGAATATACGTATTTTTCAAAAGGACCGGAGGAAAGCAGGGCGGAACTGGCCAGGATCGGCAGGGCGTCGGAATGGGCGGCGGAGCTCGGCTGTCCGCGGATCAGAACGTTTGCCGGGCACCGGGCTTCCAGAGCCGCGCTTGCCCTGGAATGGGACGGCGTCATCGATGGATTGGGAAAAGCGCATGAGATATGCCTGACAAAACAGGTTCAATTGGCCGTCGAAATCCATAACAACACGCTTGCCGATACGGCCGAAAGCCTTACGGCCTTGCTGCGGGACGTCCGTGGAGAGGGGCTGAAGCTGATATTCGACGGGTTCAATTTGTTCGTGGATCATTTGGAGCCCGTACCGGTACTGGAACAGTTTTTTCCCTGGATCGACCATGTCCATTTCAAAGATTACCGCTGGAACCATCAGGACTGGAGCCAAAGCCAGGCTGTTCCCGTCCTGCAGGGCGATGCGAATCATGCGCCGATTCTGCAAAAACTGCTCGATCTCGGATACCGGGGCTGGATTTCGTTTGAGTACATGGGGGATTATGATCAGGTCGTGCTGAACACCAAACGCTCTTTTTCGGAAGTAAAGGAATATATAGAAAACCAGGCAAAAAAGGTTGGAAGCTGGTTTAAGGGCTGATAGTTAACCATTCATCCTCAAGGGCAGGGGGCGGTGAACATGACGATCAAGCTGCGGGTCGCGGTAATTGGACCCCGGGATTTAGTCGAGACCGTGCTGGATTTCGGTTCGTTTTTCGCGGAAATGACAATGCTGCCTGCGCCGTATCGCCACGAGCGGGAAACACCGGACGTCATCCGGGAAGTGGCGGACCAGGCGGATATATTGCTCTTCACGGGCCCGATCCCGTACCGGATCGCATTGGCGGGTGCCGAGAGCAAGCCGATGGTGCATGTATTTTATTCCGGAACCGCGCTGTATAAAGTGTTGTTCGAATTATACCGCAACGGGATCCAGTCTTTTGAGGACGGACTTCGGATCAGCGTGGACGTCCTGCAAGTCAATGAGGTCGAAGAACCGCTGCGCGAGCTCGGATTGCCGGTGGAGGAAATGCATGTGAAACCGTACGAGTCCGGGATGACGAACGAAGAACTGGTCCAGTTCCACGCCGATCTTTGGCGTCAAGGGCGCGTAAATATTACCGTAACCTGCGTGACATCGGTCTATCGGCAGCTTATCGAGCTCGGCGTTCCCGCCTATCGCGTAGTTCCCACCCATTCCGCAATCCGGGATTGCTTGAACCGCGCTCTTTTGGAGGGGAAAAGCCTCAGGCTGAGCAGCACTCAGATCGCAATCGGGATCATAAATATCGACAATTTCGCCAAGATGGCGAAGGAAGCCTCATCCGAATACGACATCCAGCGCAAAAAGATCATTTTGCAGCAAATTCTGGTCGACTTCGGCGAAGAGACCCAGGCTTTGATCAAATGGAGCGACTCGGATGAGGTTTCTTTCATTACGACAAGAGGCATTATCGAGCAAGTGACCCGGAAATTCCAGGATGCTCCGCTGTTGCTGGAAATCATGGAGCGGCTGCAATGGAACGCGAGCATCGGAATCGGGATCGGCCGTACGGCCAACGAAGCCGAGGGAAAAGCGAAGGAGGCTTTGTATAAAGCGAAATCCGGGGGCGGCGGCAAATGTTACCTCATTATGCAGGACGGCATCGTCCACGGTCCTCTCGGGTCCGACTTGACGCTGGAATATTCCGCGAGGAGCGAAAATCCGGAGCTGATTTCCATCGCCAAAAAAGTCGGACTCAGCGTCGGCACGATCAACAAATTATTATCGCTGTGCCGGCGTTTAGGGACTTCGACATTCACGGCCTCCCAGCTGGCGGAAGGGTTCGGGATCACGCTTCGCAGCGCCCGGCGCATTATGGCCGCGCTCGAAAAGTACGAAATGGCCAGCATCGTGGGAGAGGAGCAGCCCGCAGGGCGGGGCCGTCCGAGACAAATTTATACGCTGAATTTGGAGGAAGCTCATGATGGGTAAGAGTGGAGTCAACTTTCGGGAAGCGGCGGCCAGCTTGGGGGAGGAGCTTGTGAGAATGCGTCGCGAGCTTCATCAAATTCCCGAGCTGGGGTTCAAGGAATGGAAGACATCGGACTTTGTGGGCGAATATTTGTCAGCGCTGGGCTTGCCCGTGAAGCGGGGCGTGGCGGGAACGGGGGTCGTCGCCTTGTTCGACACGGGCCGGCCGGGACCGTGTTTGGCCATTCGTGCGGATATGGACGCCTTGCCGTTGACGGAGGCGACGGGCCTGCCCTTTGCTTCGCGGCATGACGGCGCGATGCATGCCTGCGGCCATGACGGGCATATGACGATGGCGCTCGGCGCGGCCAGGCTGCTGACCGCCGCGCAGGAGGAGCTGTGCGGGGCGGTCAAGTTCATTTTTCAGCCGGCCGAGGAAATGCTGGGCGGCGCCCGGCATATGGTCGAGGCCGGCGTGCTGGAATCGCCGCGCGTGGACGGCATCGTCGGCCTGCATCTGTGGCCGGATCTTCCGGCCGGCCGCTTCGGCGTCAAAGCCGGGACCGTGATGGCGAGCATGGATCATGTCGACATCACGGTCCATGGCCGTGCCGGGCACGGCGCCGCCCCGCACCAGGGCGTCGATGCGATTCTCGCCGCCTCGCACGTGCTCACGGCGCTGCAGGCGCTGGTCAGCCGCGAGACCGATCCCGCCGAGCCCATCGTGCTCAGCATGGGAACGATCCGCGGCGGCAGCCTGCCCAACATCATCGCGGACCGGGTGGAGGTCCGTGGCACGGTGCGCGCCGTAAACTCGGGCGCGCGCGAACGAATGCAGCGCCGAATAACCGCGCTGGCGGAAGCGGTCGCCGGCGGGCTGAACGCCCGGGCCGAGGTCGGCTACGAATTCGGCTACCCGCCGACCGTGAACGACCCCGGCCTGATCCGGCGCGCCGAAGTCTGCCTCCGGGACCTGTTCGGCCCCGAGGCGATTGTCCCGCTCGACCGCACGCCGATGACGAGCGAGGACATGGCCTTTTACATGGAGAAAGTGCCCGGCGCTTTTCTCCTGGTCGGGGCGCGGGGCTCCGGCTTCGGCGACTATCCGCTGCACCATCCGCAAATGACGATCGACGAACGGGCGCTGGAACACGGCGCGGCGTTCCTCGCAGAGTTTGCGCGGCGTTTTTTGACGGAGAGGGCAGTGCAGAACTAGGCTGAGTCCGGTATGAGTGATTTTAATGCCCCATGCAGTGGCGTAGGTGAAATGTGTAAAATAAATCATACAGAAACGCTACCATAGCAGCCAAAACGCGAAATGTGTATGAAAAATCGTATAGAAAAGTCTCCAGAGCGAGCAAAACGCGAAATGTGTACGATAAATCATACAGAAACGCCCCTGTAGCAGCCAAAACGCAAAATGTGTACGATAAATCATACAGAAACGCTCCCATAGCAACCAAAGTGCGAAATGTGTATGAAAAATCATACAGAAACGCCCCTGTAGCAGCCAAAACGCAAAATGTGTACGATAAATCATACAGGTTTAAATGTCTTCGGAGATCGTGAGCGAAAGGTCGTAAATGAATCGTGCAGAAGGTCATTATTTTGTTTATCAAAAAAATAGGGCTTCAGGGCAGGACAGATCAACCCGGCTGTGGAATACAATCTTCATGGGGGAGATGAAGATGTTGAACAACGGCCTGATCCTGCCCGATCGTCCGCGGGTTTCCTCCGTGGATGTCATGCGCATCGCGCGCGATTATGAACGGTTCCGTGCCGGGCTTCCGGACGGGATAGAACAGTACTTGCTCGAAACCTATAGCCTCGACGTATCGTCCCGCTACGGTCCGAAAACCATTCGGAATCCGTTCGGCAAAGCGTCGGGGCAATTGTCGTTAAATATCCGCCAGGTTCAGGACGACGCGGAGGCCGGGCTCGGTTTTGTCGTGTTGAAAACGGTCATTGCGGAAAATGCCGATGGCACACGCTCCATGGAGGCCTGGGCGGTCAAGGAAACCCGGATGATCGTCGATACGATCACGGGGAAAGAAACCGGAGAACCCGGCTGGAATGTCACCTGGGCAGGCCGTGGATGGCACGGCACTATCCTGGATTATCTGGAGTTTATGCAGGCCGCGCTTAAAATTGGCCGCAGTACCGGAACCGTCATCGTTCCGTCCTGCAAATATCATCTTCCGGGTCCGGAGGAGCAGGAATTTCGCATGGAAGAATACTGCCATACGACGCTCCAGCTTTATAAAGCCTGGAAAGAAGGCGGGAACGCGGGACCTTTGCAAATGGAAAAAGACTTCAGTCCGACCCTCGCGGGTTCCACCAAGGCAAGGCAGCAGGATACGGTGCTCCGCTGGCTGCGCGAGGTACCCCACCGGATCCGGACGCAGATCCCCGAAGGCGATCTCGTACTTGGCGTCAAGCTGATGAATTCGGTTTTTGACGACGAATTTCAACTTAAACTCATCCGGGCGCTGATCGAGGAAGGGAAGTCATGCCCGGACTATATCGTATACGCCAATAGACTCTATGACCGGGATCGCCGGTTTTCGGGGAAAATAGGGGCGGCGTATGGAGGGCCGGATCTCAGCCGCCGTAATTTGCGCATCCTCACGTCACTGCGAAAGCTCGAATTGGAGGGGCGTATCAGAGGCCCTATGCCGCCGGTTTCCGGAACGGGCAATATCGGGTCGGGCAAAATGGCGCTTGAATATGCGCTGCGCGGAGCGGAAAGTCTCCAGATGCATACGCTATTTCAAAAGCCGAGCTATGCATATGCGATGCGGCAGGGATCCAAAACGGCACGGGCGCTTCATGATTTGTACTTCCACCCGGAGCACGGACTCATCCTTTGGATGCTGCATTTACGGGCGGCCGAGGAGATCGTGGATTCCTCCGGCATCACCAGATATTCTCACGTGACGTCCTGGTATCGTGAACGCGGACGAGACTGGTTTTTGCGGCAGCCCGAAATTTGATCTTGCCAATCATGGAAGGAGAGGATCATGACCATGACGTTGGAGCAACGAAGAGCAAAGGTAGCGAAAGCCCTTCGGGGTGGCCTGATCCCGGCTGTTCCCGTACCGAGATTTGCGGACGGGCGGATTCACGCCAAGGCACAGGCGGATTATGCGGCATATTTGTCCCGGCAAAACATCGCAGGGGTCGCGGTTTGGGTCCATACCGGCAGAGGGTTATACTTGACCGCGGAGGAGCGCAGGCACCTTTTGCTCTCCTGGAAAACGCATCTTCGCCCGGACCAGCTGTTGATCGCCGGGGCGGGAGCGCTGCCGGATCCTTTGTTATCCGGGGATGGTAATCGGCAAACCGAAAAATGGAGGCTGGCTAGTCTGGCGATGGGCGAGGAGGCGAAGGCCGGAGGCGCCGATGCGCTGCTGGTCTTCCCGCCGGTCATTTTCAAAACGTTGAAGTCTTCCGAAAGGGATGCTGCCATCATCGAATACCACCGGGAAATGGCGGCTTTGGGACTGCCGATCATCCTCTTTTACTTGTACGAAGAAGCGGGGGGGCTCAATTACTCCGATTCCGTAATAAGGGAGCTGCTCGCCATGCCGTCGGTGATCGGCATCAAGTCGGCCGCCTTGGACAGCGTAATGACACTGCAACATTTGTCGCGACTGGTCACCGGCGAATTTTCGGACCGGCTTTTGATCACCGGCGAGGACCGGATGTTCGGCTACTCCCTGATGTGCGGCGCAACCGGCGCGCTGGTCGGGTTGGGAGCCGCCTATCCGAATATCCAGAGCGATTTGATCCGGGCTTACCGGGAGCAGGATTATGCACGGTTCGTGGAATTGTCGTCCCGGGTGGACGCCTATGCGATGGCTACGTTTACCCGGCCGATGGACAAGTATATTTTGCGGATGCTCTGGTGTCTTGCAATAGAAGGCGTGATCCCCGAGGAGGCGGCGAACGATATCGTTACGGGTTCAAACGCATGTTGGAAAATGGAAAAAAGCGAGATACAGGAGCTGCGGGAAAATATTCGGAAGTGCCGTTTGTACTAAAGCGAGTCAACAATACATGCTTATCCGCAGAACTTTAAATTTCCGCCGATGTCAGTCATAATAGGATTGGTAACATTTTCTCGGGATCAACCTAACCTAAGGAGGAACTTATTCATGCCAAAAAGTTTGCAGGACACAGTGAAGCTTAACAACGGAGTAGAGATGCCATGGTTTGGTTTGGGAGTTTACAAGGCCCAGGAAGGAGAGGAAGTGGTCCGCGCTGTGAAATCGGCGATTCGCGCCGGATACCGCAGCATTGATACCGCGGCAGCCTACAACAATGAAGAAGGCGTCGGCCGCGCGGTACGCGAGGCGATGGAGGAGAACGGTCTTTCGCGCGAGCAGATTTTCGTCACCTCGAAAGTGTGGAACTCCAATCAAGGCTATGAAACGACATTGCAGGCATTCGAAACCAGCTTGAACAAATTGAACCTGGAATATATCGACCTGTTCCTCGTGCACTGGCCGGTGAAGGGCAAATATAAAGACACCTGGCGCGCTTTGGAAAAGGTATATAAAGAAGGCAAAGTCCGCGCGATCGGCGTGAGCAACTTCCAAATTCACCACCTGGAAGATTTGCTGGCCGACGCGGAAGTTGTTCCGACGGTCAACCAAGTCGAGCTGCATCCGCAGCTGACGCAAAAGGAACTGCTGAAATACTGCCAAGACAAGGGAATCCAGCTGGAAGCATGGTCACCGCTTGGACAAGGCAATCTTTTGAATCATGAAACGCTTGTTTCGATCGGCAAAAAATACGGCAAATCCGCGGCACAGGTGATTTTGCGGTGGGATGTTCAGGTGGGCGTCGTGACGATTCCGAAATCGGTCACGGAAAGCCGTATCATCGAAAACGGCGATATTTTCGATTTTGAACTCAGCGCCGAAGATATTGCGGCTATCGACGGACTGAATCTGAATAAGCGGTTCGGCTCGGATCCGGACAACTTTAATTTCTAAAGATGAACAAAACGGCTGCGGGATCCACCACCACCGCGCAAGCCATGACGGTGTATCCGATCCTGTTTGCGATCAGTATGGTGCATTTGCTGAACGACACGATGCAATCGGCCATTCCCGCACTATTCCCGATCCTGCGTGATTCGCTTGCGCTCAGCTACAGCCAGATCGGCTGGATCTCCTTTGCGATGAATATGACCGCCTCCGTGTTTCAACCGCTCGTCGGTCTGTACTCGGATATTCGGCCTCGTCCCTACATATTGCCGCTGGGCGTCTGTTTTACCCTGATCGGCGTCGTGATGCTGGCTTTCGCGCCCGAATATAGTCTGATCCTGCTCGCCGTGACGTCCATCGGACTGGGGTCGTCGATCTTCCACCCGGAATCGTCCCGGGTCGCTTATTTGGCGGCAGGGGAACGGCGCGGTTTGGCGCAATCCATTTTCCAGGTCGGCGGGAATATCGGTACATCGTTGGGACCGCTCATGACCGCGCTGATCTTTATACCTCTTGGACAACGAAGCGTGGCCTGGTTCGCTTTCGCCGCTGTGGCGGCCATCATCATCCAGTTTTTCGTCGCCAGGTGGTATGCCTCGCTTGGCGTTCGCCCCAAACCGCGGAAATCTGCTGCAGCGGACAAGCCGAAGCGCGGAGGGCTGAGCAAAGGGAAAATCGGCCTCGCGATCAGCGTGCTGATCCTGCTGCTGTTTTCCAAAAACGTGTACTCGATCAGCATTTCAAGTTTTTACGCCTTTTTTATGATGGATCACTACGGGGTCGGCAAAAGCGCGGCTCAGTGGTATGTGTTTGCGTTCCTTGGAGCCGCCGCGGTCGGGACGTTTTTCGGCGGCCCGATGGCCGACCGGTACGGACGCAAAAACATCATCTGGTTGTCGATTCTCGGCGCAGCGCCGTTCTCGCTGCTGCTTCCGTACGCGAATCTGTTCTGGTCCGGCGTACTCGTCGTGCTGGCGGGGTTCATCATGTCCTCGTCGTTTTCGATTATCGTCGTCTATGCCCAGGAACTGTTGCCGGGAAAGGTCGGCCTGGTCTCCGGCTTGTTCTTCGGTTTGTCCTTCGGGCTCGGCGGACTCGGTTCCGCATTGTTAGGCCATTTTGCGGATCAATGGGGGATTATGTTCATTATGCAGCTTAGTTCCTATCTGCCGTTGATCGGCTTGCTGACGGTGCTCCTGCCGAAGGATAAGGCGTTGAAGTCGGGCTGACCTGCTTTCGGCAAATTCTTGAAGCCATCGGGACATCGATGAATCGAATGTAAGTGGCGCGGCTATGTCCATGATTTGATGCGTGGATATAGCCGCATTTTTTGTTCCGTACAGCTAAGGAAACTGAGAAACGTTCTTCCCTTTATTTCCCGGCATTTCCCATTCTAACGAAACAGCGGATTCTTATTGTCCCGGTTTTTTAGAAAAACGCGGCTGAAATCAGTCAATAAGGATACGAGTTTCCCTTAGATTAATAAATCCATTATTTTGAGGCAAATAAGGTTTGTCCGTTTCGTTAGACGAAAAAAAGACCGGAGGTGCTTTTGAATGAAGAGAAATACGATCACGAATGCCGCCGAGCTTCGCCAAGCGATTGCCGGCCAGCCGGACATGATCGCCGATCTGAGGGCGGTTGCGGAGCTTGGGCTTCCACAGGGATGCATCGCTGCAGGTTATATCCGGAATTTTGTATGGGATGTGCTGCACGGCTATACCGCCAGAACTCCGCTCCATGATGTCGACGTGCTGTATTACGATCCAGAGTGCTTAAAAGAAGAGGCGGAAAAAGCTTATGACGAATTGCTGCGGCGGCGACATCCCGGCTTGAACTGGTCCGTTAAAAACCAGGCCCGGATGCATTTGAAAAACGGGGACGCCCCGTACCGTTCGGTGGAAGAAGCCATGCGGCATTGGCCGGAAACGGCGACGGCGATCGGCGCCCGTCTGGACCAGGACCATCACGTGGAGCTTATCGCTCCCTTCGGACTGGATGACCTGGTAGGGTTAAAGGTACGGCAAAGTCCGTATTTTCGCGATCGCCAAATTTTTGTAAACCGGATAAAGAAGAAGGAGTGGCTGCGGATTTGGCCGCGGCTTAACGTAGTGCCGGATGGATCGTTGATGTGCTAAAATTTGAGAGTATGGAATGGAAAACAGGTTTCCGTGACTATATAAAATGAACACGATCTGGGAGGGGCTATGAAATTTATCCGCAGCTTGTTTCGGTTTGCGTGGCTGCAAGCGTTGTCCTGTATTTTTCCGGTCATTATATTCGGGACGTTGGCTTTAACGAAAATCGTGGAAGTGCCGGGCATTCACCGGTATGACCTGATCTTGCTGATCTGTTTGCTCGCCCAAGCCGGCATGGTTGTCTTTAAGCTGGAAACCGTCGATGAACTGAAGGTCATTTGCGTATTTCACCTGATCGGACTTGGCCTTGAGCTTTATAAAGTACATATGGGGTCATGGTCGTACCCTGAAGCGGGGTGGAGCAAGGTGTTCGGCGTGCCGCTGTACAGCGGCTTCATGTATGCAAGCGTGGCGAGTTACATCTGTCAGGCGTGGCGTAGAATGGAGCTGCGGATGACCGGCTGGCCCCGGGCGGTGTATACCGTATTGCTTTGCGCGGCCATTTATTTTAACTTTTTCACGCATCATTATACCTGGGATTTCAGATGGGTGTTGACGGCGCTGCTTGTCGTGGTGTTTTGGCGGACCAAGGTTTACTTTTCGGTGCTCGGAAGAACGTATTGGATGCCTTTGACGGTATCATTTTTACTGATCGGCTTTTTCATCTGGATCGCGGAAAATATATCGACGTTTCTTGGAGCGTGGAGCTACCCGGATCAGGAAAGAGTGTGGCGGCTTGTGCATATCGGCAAAATCAGCTCCTGGTTTCTGCTCGTCGTCATCAGCGTCATCATTGTCGCCCAGTTGAAGCGGGTCAAAGCAGGAATGACCGAAAGCCCGAAAAAATTCTAATGGCAGGGTTCGCGTAATGGGGATGGAGGGGGAAGGTTGCATGAACAAAACCAAAGGCTATTTTTATTATTTGCTCTGGACGATCGGGGCGCTTGTATTGGCGTATTACGGTAACCGTTTTGTTTCGATGATGGAGCACAAAACGCAGGAGTTTTACGAGATCAGCTATGGCTTGCTGGGAAATATACTGTACGGGCTCGTGCTGGGCGCATACGTCAGCTTGCTTGGCGGATTGCCGAACCGGAGGGCGTTTATTCGGCCATTATTCTTTTTCGTGTTCATCCCAAGCTTGATTTTAATGCTTTATCCGGTGCTGAGCCTGTATCTGAACATGCCTTATTACTCGTTATATATGGATGTAACGTCCCAGGAAGGTTATTTTTACTTTTCGCTGCTTTGCGGACTGAGCTTGATGAAAAGCTTGTTCGACAGTAAGTAACGGGACGCGAAGAAGCCTGATTTACCGGGTCGTAAGCGATGAAAAGGAGGAGATGAAATGGGGAAAGTACTGGTATTGGGCGGAACTCGGTATTTTGGTAAAAGATTGGTAAACCGGCTCGTACAGGAAGGTTTGCATGAGGTGACCGTGGCCACGCGCGGGCGGACCGAAACGGAATTTGAAGGTCCGGTGAGCCGGATGGTCGTGGACCGTTCCGACGAGGATTCATTGGCCAAAGCGGCTGCCGCCGGCCCCTGGGACATCGTTTACGACAATATTTGTTATTCGCCGAATGAGGCGATGGCCGCAGTGCGGGCTTTTGACGGCAAGGCGGGAAGGTACGTTTTAACCTCGACGTTGTCCGTGTACGAATTCGGAAAATCGCCGCTGACGGAGGCGGATTTCGATCCCTATGCGTATGCATGGAAATCTGCGGGCCGGGAAGAGCTGGAGTATGGAGAAGGAAAAAGACAGGCCGAAGCGGCGTTTTTCCGGGAAGCGGGTTTTCCGGTCGCGGCGATGCGGATTCCGATCGTGCTCGGTCCGGACGATTACACGCGCCGGCTTCATTTTCACGTGGAGCGGGTGATGAACGGGACGCCGATCGGTCTGCCGAATGCTGACGCCGCCATGTCGTTCATTTCTTCGGCGGAAACGGCCGCTTTTTTGCATTGGCTGGGAAGCGCGGACGTGACGGGACCGATAAATGCCGGTTCGGTAGGAGCCCTGACGTTGAACCAGCTGTTTGCATGGATCGAGGAAGCCACGGGCAAAAGGGCGTTGATCGTGCCGGAGGGAGAAGCGGGGCAGGACAATGATTCCCCGTTCGGCGTGCCCTCCTCCTGGGTCATGTATATTTCCAAAGCGACGGCGGCGGGTTACCGGTTCGGTGCGACGAAGGACTGGATGCCGGATTTGATTCGGCGGATTGCGGAAGGGAAGGCTTGAATGGAAGGAAAGAATGTGAGATTGCTTTAATGGATGTCAGAGAGGGATTTTCAAGGAGGCGAAATTTGCGTGAATGCATCGTTTGAGAATCGTATCGTTATCGTGACCGGCGCGGGTCAAGGGATCGGCCGCGGGGTGGCGGAGGCTTACGCCCGCGAAGGAGCGGAAGTGATCGTGGCGGAGATGAATGAAGCCACCGGGGCTGCGGCCGCGGAAGAGATCGCCCGAAACGGGGGGAAGGCGCGGTTTATCCGGTGCGATGTTCGCTCGGAAGCGGAGATTCAACGCCTGATTGGCAACGTTGAACGGGAATTCGGGCGGCTCGACGTTCTGATCAACAATGCCGGGGTTTCGCGTTTCAAATCTCCGTTCGAGCTTACGCTCGATGAATGGGACGATGTGCTGAACACGAACGTGCGGAGCGTGTTTTTGGCTTCCCGTTCGGCAGCCGGCGTGATGAAGCGCCAGCCGGAGGGCGGCGCGATCGTCAACATTTCCTCGACGCGCTCGCTCATGTCCGAGCCGAACTCGGAGGCGTACGCTGCTTCGAAAGGCGCGATCGTTTCGCTCAGCCACGCGCTGGCGGTTTCCTTCGGGCCGGACGGCATCCGGGTGAACTGCGTCAGCCCCGGCTGGATCGAAACCGGGGATTACGCCGCGCTGCGGGACATCGACCATCGCCAGCATCCCGCCGGCCGGGTCGGCACGCCGGAGGATATCGCCCGGGCATGCCTGTACTTGACGCACCCGGACAATACGTTCGTCACCGGTGCGCATCTCGTCGTGGACGGCGGGATGACGCGGAAGATGATGTACGAGGAATAAGGCGAAGTCAGAGCAGGCCAAGCAGCACTCCTCCGGCGGCACCTGCAAGCACGGCCGACCATGGAGGCAGCTTCCACCAGGCCAGCATGGCAAACAACAGCAGGGCCAGCGTGAAATCGCCCGGGCTATGGACCGAGCTCGTCCAGATCGGGTCGTACAAAGCGGCGAGCAGGATGCCGACGACCGCGGCGTTGACGCCGTGCATGGCGCTTTGGACGCGTTCGTTCCGGCAGAGCCGGCTCCAGAAAGGCAGCGTCCCGGCGATGAGCAGAAACGCCGGCAGAAATATCGCCAGCGTGGCAATGACCGCGCCGGAGAGACCGCCTTTCACCGCGCCCAAATAAGTGGCGAAGGTAAAGAGCGGGCCGGGCATGGCTTGAACAAAACCGTAACCGGCCAAAAAGTCGGAAGGGCTGACCCAGCCCGCCGGGACCACCTCGCGCTCAAGCAGCGGGAGTACGACATGTCCGCCGCCGAAGACGAGCGAGCCGGCCCGGTAGAAGCTGTCGAACAGGCCGAGCGCTTCGGGAAACCGCCGCGCGAGCAGCGGCAGCAGGATCAGCAGGGCGAAGAAAATCGCCAGGCTGATGAGCGCGCCCAAGCGGCGGGGCCGCCGTGCGGACGCTGGCTTTGCGCGCGCGGCGTTGTGCGCATGCTGCCGCGCGGCAGGCTGCGCGGCGGGCGATGCCCCCGGCCCGGGCGGCGCGTCGCCGCGCCGGAACAGCCACAGCCCGGCGACGCCGGCTGCGGCGATGACGGCCGCCTGCGTGAAGGCGCCCGGCCATAGCAGCGCGACCGCCGCCGCAAGGACGGCGATCGCCGCGCGGAGCGGGCCCGCCGCCAGCTTGCGGCCCATGCTCCACACGGCCTGGGCGACCACCGCCACGGCGGTGAGCTTCAGGCCGTGCAGCCAGGCCGCGCCGCCGACGTCGGCACCGCGCAGCGCGAGCGCGAACAGCGCCATCGCCGCGGCCGACGGCAGCGTGAAGCCGAGCCAGGCGGCTGCGGCACCGGCGAGGCCTCCGCGGCGGAGGCCGATGCCCATGCCGACCTGGCTGCTCGCCGGGCCGGGCAGGAACTGGCAAAGCGCCACGAGTTCGGCGTAGCTTTGCTCGTCCAACCACTTGCGTTTTTTCACATACTCTTCGTGAAAATAACCCAAATGCGCGATCGGCCCCCCGAATGAGGTGAGCCCGAGCTTGGCGGATACGATGCCGATTTCGAGCAGCCGTTTGAAGCCGGATTGGTTAGGAGCTTTGGGCCTATCTGTTGCGGAAACGCGGTCGATACTCATCTTGGGTCCCCTTTCACGAAGTACATATTCATCATTTTATCGCCGGATTGTTAACGGAAGTCCAAAATAGCTGTAATCTCAGGCGGACGGATGCAATTTAACGGGAAAATAGGGAACTAAATTCAACGAATTCACTTATTCGAGATAAATAGACGGAAAACCTGGCGTTAATTTGCCCGGAAACCCTTATTTTTTGAAATTTGGGCCGAATTTGCGGGAGCTTTTCCCGTTATTTCGTAATGATTAGGTCGATCGTTCGAATTAACGCCATATTTTCCTGCTATAACTTCATTAATAGGAGTGTTATTTGAAATGAGACCGATTTGAGTTGGGGATACATTCACAAAAAACAGAATAAGGAGCGGAATTCCTCATGTTTAAACGGTCTTTTTATTATTTGTGGGGCTCTCAGACGTTGTCCAACACGGTAGACGTCCTCTATTTGGTGGCCCTTACCACCTTTGTGCTGGAACGGACGGGCTCGGTCGTTTTTGCCACGCTGGTCCCTTTTTTACGGGTCACTGCCCAACTGCTCAGCGGACTGGTCGCGCCGCTCATGGTGGAGAAGTACCGATTGCCTTTCTTGCTGACCTTTTCGCAGTGCGGGCAGTTTGTGATGTTCTTGCTGTTGGCGGGATACCTGTCGCCCCTGGTCGGAGGAACGCAGGTGCTGCCGGTCTACTCGATCATTGCTTGCATTTCCTTCCTTGACGGGTGGACGACACCGGCCCGAAACGCTCTTGTTCCTCGGCTCGTTTCCGATCGGGGACTCATGAAGGCAAACGGTCTGATGGCGACGACCGATCAAATCGTCCAGTTTGCGGGATGGGGCGTCAGCGGACTGCTCGTGGCGGTGTTCGGGTCTTTCCCGGTATTGGTTGCCGTCGCGGTTGGTTATGGCGTGGCCATGGCTTTAACCGTCATGGTTGATGATCCGGTGGAACCCAAACGGAAAAGTTTTTGGGATGTGCGCTCCAAAGTCGGATCCGCAAACGTAGAAAAGTCCGAAGAAGAATACTCGGAATCCGGCATGCCTACGTCGACGAAGCCTTCCCGTTGGGACACATTGAAGGAAGGTTGGGTCGCCTTATGGAAATCGCCCCGTTTGCGGGCGTTAACCTTGATGGATGCGACGGATATGCTGGGTGGCTCCGTTTGGGCCGGCGCGTTCCTGCTCGTCTTTGTGAAAGAAGTATTGCTGAAGGATGAACAGTGGTGGGGGTATATCAATGCCAGTTATTTTGCCGGAGCCGTTGCGGGCGGGCTGCTTGTCGTCGCTTTGGTGGCGCGGCTGGAAAAGTCCATTTTTAAGTGGATGCTGGTCGGAACGTTAGGATACGCCATCATGACGGCTTGGTTCGCGTTGAACGATATCGCTCCGCTCGCGCTGCTGATCGTCCTTTTGACGGGCCCGTTTACCGAACTTGCCGCCGTCTCCAGAAGGACGCTGATTCAGAGAAGCGTCGGGCCGGACATGCTTCCGAAAGTATTTTCGGCGCAGTCTACGCTGTTGAATACGATATTCGGTTTATCCCTGCTGTTTATGAGCGTCGTCGCCGAGTGGATGGGCATCGTCAATATGTACTTGTTTGCGGCCTGTATCAGCGTTTTGGCGGCGGGAGTAGGGTGGCTGAACCGGAGAGCCTTCGCGCCGACGGAAATGAAAGAGAATACCGTCATCCGACAATGATAAACGTTCGTTGCCATTTCTAATCGCATCCCGTTTGGGGTGCGGTTTTTTTATCCGCCTAAAATAAGTCATTGAATATATAATTGACTGGTTATATAATCGGATTCGGAAAGGAGCGTGACGCACATGGACGAGATGATCACGATACTCAAACTGCTCGCCGATAAGACGCGATTGACGATCTTGGCGATTCTGAAAGACGGGGAACGCTGCGTATGCGATTTGGTCGAAGCGTTGCAGACGACGCAGCCGAATATCAGCCAGCATTTGCGTAAGCTGCGTGCAGCGGGCCTGGTTCAGGAAACGCGGAGAGGGCAGTGGGCGTATTACCGGCTTACGGTAGACGACAAGCCTTACGTTCAAGCCGTCATGGAAGCGGTGGCCTTACCGCAGGAGCTTCGAAAGTCGCTTGGCCGATGTGCGGACGACAACTGCTGCACTTGACAAATAGAGGGGAATCGAACGTTGGAGTACATTGCCGGTATTATTTTTTTACTAACATTAGTGTTTGTGATTTGGCAACCAAAAGGGCTTGGCATCGGATGGTCCGCGATGGGCGGCGCCGTGTTGGCATTATTGTTTGGAGTAGTCAGCTTCGCGGATGTCGGGGACGTGACGGGAATTGTATGGAACGCAACCTTGGCGTTCGTCGCCATCATTATTATTTCGATTTTGCTGGATGAAATCGGCTTTTTCGAATGGTGCGCGCTGCACATGGCCCGCTTGGCCGGAGGACGCGGGAAAAGGATGTTTATTTACGTCATTTTGCTCGGAGCGGCCGTGTCCGCTTTGTTCGCCAACGATGGGGCGGCATTGATTTTGACGCCGATCGTGCTGGCCATGGTTCGCGCGTTAAAGTTCGACGACCGGATGGTGCTGCCGTTCATTATGGCGAGCGGGTTTATCGCCGATACGACGTCTCTGCCTCTAGTGGTCAGTAACCTGGTCAATATCGTCTCGGCCGACTATTTCGGCATCGGATTCATGGAGTACGCAGTCGATATGTTCGTGCCGAATCTCGTTTCGCTGGGCGCGAGCATGCTTGTGCTGTATTTGTTTTTCCGCAAGCAAATCCCTAAGGATTACGAATTGAATCAGTTGAAAAAACCGCAAGAGGCCATCCGGGACCCGCGCATGTTCCGGTTGTCCTGGATTGTTCTCGGCTTGCTGCTGATCGCTTACCTGTCCGCCGAGTTCATCGGCGTTCCGGTATCCTTGGCGGCAGGAGTGGTCGCCCTGTTCTTCGTGATCGCCACCCGTCGCAGTCCGGCGGTGGAAACCCGGCGCGTGATCAAGGAAGCGCCTTGGTCGATCGTCGTATTTTCCATCGGGATGTATGTGGTCGTGTACGGGCTTCGCAATGTCGGATTCACCGACTACTTGGGCGAAGTGATTCAGTGGCTGGCCGATCAAGGCGTCTATGCGGCGACTGTGGGGATGGGCTTTATTGCCGCGATCTTGTCTTCGGTCATGAATAACCTGCCGACCGTGATGATTGACGCGCTGGCGATTGATAGCACGAACACCAATGGTCTGGTACGGGAAGCGCTTGTTTATGCCAACGTAATCGGTTCCGATTTGGGACCGAAAATCACGCCGATCGGCTCGCTGGCGACGTTGCTTTGGCTCCATGTGCTGTCCAAAAAAGGCATCAAAATCACCTGGGGGCGCTATTTTAAAACAGGAATCCTGTTGACCGTTCCGACGCTGTTCATTACGTTAACAGGGCTTTATCTGTGGCTAATTTTGATTTCATAATTAAGGGGAGTAATTCATCATGGACAAAAAGACAGTCTACTTCTTGTGTACGGGGAATTCGTGCCGGAGCCAAATGGCGGACGGGTTCTTGAAGCACCTCGGCGGAGAACGTTACGAAGTGCTGAGCGCCGGGCTCGAAGCGCACGGATTGAATCCGCGGGCGGTTCAGGTGATGGGCGAAGCGGTCGTCGACATCAGCGGCCACCGTTCCGAGGTCATCGACCCGGCGATTTTAAACCGCGCCGATTATATCATTACCCTTTGCGGCCATGCAGATGAACATTGCCCGGCCGTTTCCAATCCGAACGCGACGCGCTGGCACTGGGGCTTCGACGATCCCGCCAAAGCGACAGGGACGGAAGAGGAGATCTTCACGGAATTCCGCCGGGTAAGGGATCAGATTAAGGAGCGTATTGCGAGGTTTGTGGAGGTAGGGGAGTAGGGCAGGAAAAGAGACAAAAAGGGATAGCCCTTTTAAAGTGTACCCTTTGTAAAGGACATTTTAAAAAAAGGCTTAGGCTACCTGAAAAAGATGATTCCTGTACTGTACAGGAGTCATCTTTTTCAGGTTCCATTGATATCTAGTATGGTTATAGTGGCGGATATACCTATCAATTTCTTGTTGAAGCTCTCCAAACGTTTTACATGATTTTATATCCACTTCGTCTTTAAGATGGCCAAAGAATGATTCGATAGGGGCGTTATCCCAGCAGTTTCCCTTCCTGGACATGGATTGGTACAATCCGAGTTTCTTAACCTGTTTCTGAAAATCTGGATGTGTGTAATGGGTACCCTGATCAGAATGAATGAAGGCCCCTTTAGCTTTCTTAAAGGTTCTGTTCTTCTTCAATTTAGTGAGGGTATCTGTGGCCAGATTCATGATGATTCGGCTAGACATGTGATGTGCTAAAACTTCACCTGTAGAACCATCTTTAATGACGGACAAATAAGCTCTTTGTCCACCGTGATAGTTCAGATAAGTGATATCCGTTAGAAGGACCTTGCCAGGCATCCCCTGTTTAAATTGGCGGTTTAGGAAGTTAGGAACCACTCGGTGTTCTTGAGTGGCTTTCATCATTCTCCGGTACGGATTTGCCTTCCTAATAGGGCAGACGATATCGTATTTTTTCATGATTCTACGGATCTTCTTCAAGTTGAAGACACACTGAAATTGACCTGCCAATGTCATTTTAATTTGGCGTGCCCCTTTCTTTCTGCCTTTGAAGTTAAAGGCCTTTAGAATCATTTCTTTCGTTTCTTCATCCTTTTTATCCTTGCGTCTCCTTTGTTCAATAGATTTGGCTGAGAAATAATTATAGTAACCACTTCTTGAAACTCCGGCAACTTCACAAAGGAATTTCACCATATGGATAAGGTTATATTTTTCAATGACCTCATGAATGAGAATATATTTTTGACTGACGGGCAGCTTTACTTCTTTAGCCCCCTTCCCAACAAACGAATCTTTTTTAAGAGTTCGTTTTCTGCCTGCACAAGCTTCATCTGTGCTTCCAATCTGGCATACTTCTCTTCAATAGATAATTCTTTAATCCGTGGCCTGCCAGAACTACCCTTTCTGGTATCTTTAAGGCCCAACACTCCTTCGGTTTTATAAGCAGCTTTCCAACGATCTGAAGCTGATTTAACTCTCTTCATGCCAATAACGTCAATATTAAATCCTGCTTCTTCAAAGATTTCTCTTGGAAGCTTCCCTTCACTATATGGGGTCCCGCCAACATTTTAACGAAAATATACGCTAAGCCCTCAATTATGTGCGGCTTGGCGTTTTTTCTTACTCTAAGCTGGTCCGGGACTATCACCCGGACCAACCTTTCATTCAATGTCCTGTTCTTTAAGCGGACGCAATGAATTAAGAGAAGTATTCTGCCTTAAATTGAACTTGTATTCTCCTAAGAAATTGATATGCTCCCATCCAAGTGGTGAAATATGCTTTAGTAGATCTTCCTGAAGCTTACCTTGCTTTTTGCGATGTTCTGATGCTTGCTGGAGATAGACGGTATTCCAAACGCTAATAGCATTAATGATGATGTTCAATGCGCTGGCTCGCTGGAGCTGATCCTGTAGAGCGCGTTCTCGCAGTTCTCCATGTTTGCCGAAAAAGATCGCCCTGGCCAATGCATTCATGGCTTCCCCTTTGTTCAATCCCCGATGGATTCTTCGCCGTAGCGCTTCACTTGAAAGATAATCCAGGATGAAGATTGTTTTTTCGATTCTACCCATTTCCCGGAGTGCGGTAGCCAAACTATTTTGTCTTGCATAGGAGCCGATTTTCCCCATAATGAGTGATGCCGAAACCGTTCCTTCCCGGATGGAGTGAGCCAGTCGGAGAACATCGTCATAGTTTTCCTGAATGATTTTTGTGTTGATCTGACCTCGCAGCAGCTTCTCCAGTTTAGGGAAGTCGGCAGGCTTCCCAATTGTGTACAGTTTGGAGTCAGCCAAGTCGCGTAAGCGCGGCGCAAAGCGAAATCCGAGCAAATGTGTTAAACCAAAGACTTGATCGGTGTAACCGGCTGTATCGGTATAATGCTCCTCAATGGTCAGATCCGTTTCATGATGCAGCAATCCATCAATGACATGTACGGCATCCCGAGCGTTCGTATTGATGACTTTCGTGTAGAACGTAGAAAATTGATCGCTCACGAACCGATAAATCGTAGCGCCTTTCCCGGTACCGTAGTGAGGATTCGAATCTGCATGAAGCGCCGAAACACCGATCTGGACGCGCATTCCATCGGATGATGAGGTGGTACCGTCTCCCCAGTATGAGGGCAGCGCCAGCTTATGATGGAAATTAACAAGAACGGCCTGCGCTTTATTCATCGCGTTTTCGTACAGCCGCCATTGCGCTGCATTAGCCATCTGCCGATATGAAATGCTCGGCGTGGCTTCAGCCATTTTCGTAAGTCCAATGTTCGTTCCCATTGCCATAATGGTAGCCATAAGAATTTTCGTTTCTTCCTCGTTCGGAGTGCGGTTACTGGAGGCGTGAATAAACTGTTCATGAAAATTCGTCCAGTTGGCTACTTCCATGAGCAGATCCGTTAGTTTGATTCGTGGAAGAAGTTCGTAAAGGGAAAGACTGAAATTCCGAGATTCGTCCGGAACATCTTTCTCCAATCTTTCAATGTGCAATTTCCCGTTCTCCAAATTCACGCCGTCCAGCTCGTCGATATGTTCGGAAACCCAGTTTAATCTTTGAAGAAGCGATTCAGTCCGTTCTTCAAGATAATTTTTTGCCGAAAGGCTGACGGCAAGCTTTGTAGCATTTGGATCGATGCCATTCCAGTCTTCTTTCGGCACAAGGTATTCCTCGAAATCTTTATGCTGACGGCTCCCGACAATGGAAACGTCACCAGAACGAACGTAATTGCGCAGTTCTGTCAGAACGGCCATTTCGTAATAATGCCGGTTGATCGTTCCGTCATCATCGTAGACGTACTTTTGCCAACGGTTTGAAACGAAATTTAGCGGTGCGCCTTCCGGAACTTTTCGCTTCCCGGTTTCATTCATATCCCGGATGATATCAACCGCCTTCATTAACGGTTCCGCCGACTTAGTTGAGTGAAATTCCAACGATTTTAACAGCGTTGGCGTATACTTCCGGAGCGCATAGAATTTCTTTTCCAATAAGTCTAAATAGTCATAATCTACGGGCCGCGCCAGCCGCTTGGCTTCCTCCACGGATTCGATGAGCTGATCCCACGGCATAACGGCTTCAAGCGCAACAAATGGGTCAACACCTTCACTACGAGCTTTGATCAGAGCCGCCCCAAGATCGGCAAAGTGAACAACCTTTTCGTTGATCGATTTACCGTTTTGCTTTTGAATTTCTTCTTGGGCTTTTCTCCCTTTCGAGAGCAGTATCATGATCTGCCGGTCATGAATCTCGAAAGCCAGGTCTGTCAAATCCTGAATCAGCTCCAGTAGGCACGCTACTAAAATCGCGTACTTTTTTGGATCATCAAAGCGACGGAAGGAGTGAGGTTCGTAGCGTGAACCAATTTTAGAAAGTTGCCGCAGCCGGTTCGGATGAATGCCTTTTGTATCGACTTGTAGCTGCAAGTCACGTATGAATTCGAGTTTTTCAATAACCTTCAAAAAAGAATCCGGAGAGCTGGTACCGGGAATTTCCCTTAACCATGCCAAGTAGGTTTTGCTGCTTTCCGGCATTATGGTCAAGATTCGATCCAGCTTAGCAATCTGTATTTCTGTAAGCGAGCTACTGAGCAGCCTGAATATTTTTTCTTCTGTTCGTTTGCGAGTCTCCCAAACTGCTCTTTCAATCGTGGCCATTGAAGGAAGTATGATTTTACGCTTGCGTAACTCTTCGAGTGCGAGTTGAATCAAGTGTAGAGGATTACCGTTCGCCATTGCATGGTTAAAAAGATGCTTGCACAGGGAACGATACTCACTCAAGGTAAACGTCTGGAAGCCATATTCCTTCCTGATTTCCTCCAAATGCTCGTATTTCGTGGCTTCTCGTTCGCCGTAAGATGCAAAAGACTCCAAATCGGCGTTGATTTGTTTAGCGATATAACGAAGGACTTGAATTGGTACTTCTTTTACGTCAGAGAGCGTCCAGCCGAGATAGCGAAGTACGCACAGCTGCACGGCAAAGCCGAGTCGATTATAATCTCTTCGCCGCTGCTGAATGATTTCAAGGTCATGCTGGGTAAATGTGAAATAGGTGCCCAATTCCCATTCGCCGAGATTAGGCGGTATTTGCAAATATTGCAGCCGTTCCTCCGGAGTTAGCAATTCCCTTACTCTCGCGTACATCGTTCTCATCCCCTCATTGCCATGCTATTTTTTCGACTTCAGATTGCAGATCCGCGCGAGTCGCCTTGACGTAAATCATCGTTGTATCCAGACTATCGTGTCCCATAATTTGCGCCAAGCGGTGCAATGGCGTGTTCTCTGCCATCACGTACCCGAACCGGTGCCGTAGATCGTGTGCGCTCAGTCCTTCGAGCCGCGCCACTTTCATGTATTTTTGAATCAAATGGCGTAAAGCTCGTTCGGTTAATCGATCGCCAGTTTTCTCCGAAGGAAACAGATAAGGACTATCCGGAGGAAGAACTGTCAGATATTTTTCCAAAGCAGATCTGCACGTTGCGTTCAAAGGTACTTCACGCTGTTTATTTCGTTTTCCGGACCGCACCGTAAGTTGACCGCTGCGTTTTCCGATTTGAATATCGCCGGGAGTCAAGTCGCAAACCTCCATCGTTCTGATGCCGGTATGAAGCATGACAATAAGGATCGTCTGATCCCGGAGAGAGCCGCTATGCTCGGCCGCAGCAATCAATGCAGCTTCTTCCTTGTCAGTCATCTGCCGAGGGCTTACCTTTTCTTCCGGAACCAATTTGACCGGCTTGGAAGGATCACGGCGAATCCTGGATTCCGAAGTGGCCCACTCAAAAAAACGTTTCAGAGTTATAAGTCGCCGATTAATGGTCGCCGGTTTTAATTCCATCACTTTTTGCGCGGCTTCCCGGTATCGTGTTAATGTTGGAGTAGCCACATCTTCGATTCGAAATATAACTTCTTCCTCTTGGTGGTCGGCTGTTTCAAACCAACCAATAAAATGTTTCAGGTCACTTGCGTATTCCTTTAGCGTTTTGGGATTCAAATCTTCGCGGGTGGTGAGAGCGTGAATGAAGTCATGAATAGTCTGCTCACCCTGTTCCGAAATCCCGGTCGTCTCTCTCATTAGCAAAGCCTCCAAATCTTGACTTACATTAGCGGACATGGTATTCTTATCTTAACCTATACATTAGCGGACATCAAGTGTGCGTTCTGAAAATGCATAACGACCGCTAATCTTAATTAGCGGTCATTAGAAAATTAGGAGGTCATTCCTTCATGGTAGTTCGTAAAGACGATTTGCATAGCCTGATTGAACGGCTCCAAGAACCCGATCAAAAAACAGCTTTTGACTTTCTTCAATATTTAATAGAACGTTCGGAAAGAAAGCCGCTGAGCTGGGAAGAGATAGATCGGCAAGAACCCGATGACGAGCCTTTGACGGAAGAAGAACTTCGCCAATTAAAAAGCGATGCCGGATATGTGTCGGGGGAGGTAGCCAAGTGTGAGTTTGGGCTACAAGTTGACTTACCATAAAGATGCGGTAAAATTTATCGCCAAGCAAGAGAAGCGGATTCAAGAACAAATCACGCAAGGTTTGAAAGGTCTGCTCATCATTCCTCCAGTTGGAGATATCAAACCAATGAAAGGCTTTATTGGCCTGTACCGACTGCGGATCGGTACGTTAAGAATTCTTTTCGAAATCAATCACGATGAGAAGGTGGTTTATATACGAGCTATTGATTCGCACGGCGGGATTTACAAATAACTTTTCTTTCGCTTTGTAGAGTTTGGAGTAATTAAGGGAAATGGGAAGTTTCCGAATTTGGGTAAACCTACTACTGTAACCCAAGATATAAACAATATTATCCTGTGATTTAGGAACAAACCGTCGAGGGAGCATGCTATTATTTGTTGACCTCTTCAACGTAAAGGAACGAAGATTAGGAAAATGAGATTGATTAACGTCTGAGGTCGACGTTCGTCGTTAGGTCCTGATTTAGTGCCATTATCCGGCCCCCCGAACATCTGCCGAAAATGAAGAAACGGCACAATTTGGAGCCTCCGAATTTATGGTCACCAACAATAACTGAAAATATCGATATACCACTTTCGATATTCAGATTGCCCAATTTTTGATGCTAACAGTGCAGATGCACCGATCGCTTCGGCCATGACCCAATACGATTTGTCGGTATCGATGATTCTCCTATTGGGATCATCCATCGAGTAGAAAATCCCTCCATTCTCTCGGTCCACTCCCTTGGTCGCTGCAAATCGAAATAATCGCTCGGCATAGAGGGCATGCCAAACCTCCGGAGCGTACTGATCAAGCAACTTTGCACCATTCAATAGAATGACCAAAAATATATCCATACGGACGAGTTTCGTCTTTTGTTTTTCCCTTATTATAATTCCAATCGATTTCCCAGTTTCCCAGTCCGCGTTATAATGCTCCCAAATGAGTTCTCCAGATTGCGGCAATAGTTTAAACATGACTGATTGCGCCAACTGTCTTCCCAGAACGATATTTTACGAAATCCCCGATCTGGCTGGCAATACTAACCACGAAAATAAATCTGGAAATACCCACAAGATGTTTTGTTAAATTCTCTTCATCATTCGGCCGTTCGTTGCATTTTCCTGGATTCCCATGAAATAGCCAACGAGAAGCAATAGACGTCATTTACTATCCTCGGGGTTATTAACCCCATTCTCTATGTCTTTGAGAAATTGGGGTAAAATCAGGACTGCATCAAGGATACAGGTAAATATAACAAACATTGAGGAAACCGGGGAGCTTGACATATACATCCTCCCGGTTATTGCGAAGTGGAACGCGAAGAAAATCGCAACGATCCAGTTAAGAGTGATGCAGATTCGAATTAACGAACATAACAGTTTCCTACCCCGTGTCATTTTGTGGAACACCTCTTTTGTAGTTATCTGGAAATGGGTTTCATTTAGCCATTCCTTCCTTTTATCCTGATCGACCCCCTTCCATCCACTTCAACACTTACCATGTTTCAAGGTAACTTTAGTTTCCCTGCATTGTTCAATTTAACCGAAACCTTGATCTCTTGAAGGGATTCCGTTGTTATTTTGAAATCTCTTTCCGCGTAGATCTTTTTCCAATCTTTATTTTTCTGACGATACAGCGCATGTTCCAGTTGTAACAGGTCGGAATGGATTTCAAGCCCTTTTTCGAACGTTCTTTTGATTTCATTTTGTACTAGTTCTGCCGCTTTCTCCTCCATAAGCCGTTCAGACATGGGTTGGATGATCTCGCTAACATTTCCCGAAAGCTTAACATCGACGGTATACGTAACTTCCTTTCCCTTGACATGCGGAATGATTTTAACCTTTGGATTCTCGAGAGACAATGCAACCTGTGGCTTTCCACCACTGCGAAGTATTAAAGGGCTACGTTGGGTTTGGGGTTCCACCCAGCGGAGGCCCGGAATGTTTTCCCTGGTGAGCCGACCTCGATATTTTCCATCCTGCAAAACGAAAACACCATCCATTTCAAGCATCGAATGCGGGTCTCCACCTTTTTTCCAATGCCGATCCGAAATGGATAAAGAAGGTAAAAGGGTCGCCTTTCCTGGTTCGTGGATATCGGACACGAACTCCCTCGAGGTTATCGGGGCAATGACCGATTCTTGTTTGTAACTCTCCTGCGGTTGATGAAGCAATGACATAAGCGGTGATAGATTAAAAAAAGGAGTTACCGCGAAAATTTGGTCTATCGGCTCTGTAGTGCCAAAAAACCATGGTGTGTAGCGCATTTCATAATAGCGGTGCCGCAGTTCATCGATCTCCTTTAATCCCTTTTTCAATACGTTCTCACTTACGACAACGGTGATAATTTGGCCATAAAAAATCCGCATCTCCGATGTGTGGTACAAATCATTAACGGCACTAAGTGTCGTATCCCCCATGCCTTGACCGACCCACACGGGAATTGGCCGGAGCGGCTTCCCTGATTCCATTTTTGCGACATCCGAGAAGTCCAGCAGTTGCCCATAAACGACGTATTGACCCTCGACATAATCGATCCCGATACTTGTTAAATAATTGACATCTTGAATATCCTTAATATCCCAGCAGCCAGTTAAAAGAAGTGGGAATATCAAATAGATGGACGTCAATTTCTTCCATCCCGACATTTAGGAATCACCTCTTCTCGTGGAATCTTTCGTATGCAACATTTCGGGTCGGCGATTTATTGTGTTCCACGGTTTTCGGATAACAGCCGCAATAAAGTCCTTCCAAGTTAAAGGGGATAAGGGGGCAAGATACGGTACACCAAAGGACTCCAACCGCGAAAGATACAAAACAATCGCAATCGTAGACAAAATAAATCCGTACATGCCCAGCACCGACGAACAAATCAATACAAAAAATCGGATGATGGTTACCGAACCAACGAGCGATTGATTGACCAATGTAAAACTTGAAACTGCGGTTACGGCCGCTACGACAAGCAAAGTCGTTGAGGCAAGTCCAGCACGAATGGCTGCATCCCCAACCACAATTCCCCCAACAACAGCTACCGTTTGGCCAACCGCTTTAGGCAGCCTCTCTCCGGCTTCTCGAAACAGCTCGAACATAAAGATCATTAATAAAGCCTCCATGGGCCCAGGCATAGGTAAGCCAATTCTTGACATCGAAATCGTTGCTAAAAGTGGATACGGTATTTGTTCCACATTAAAGGACGAAAGCGCAATCCAAAAACCCGGCAGCAGCAATGATATGACTAGACCCACAAGACGCAAAAACATCCCCAAAGTAGCATAATAAAACGGGAAATAGGCATCTTCAGGTGATTTTAGTAAGAGGGTTAAATTGGCAGGTCCTATAATGGCATTAGGGGCCCCCTCGACAATAACGGCGAATCGTCCGTGTATGAGACAGTCTGCCACATAATCGGGGCGACCGGAATAATCCAGTAAAGGGAATAAGGTGAACGAATAATCGGAAATGATTTTTTCCAATTGGCTGCTCCCCATTATGGCATCTATATCGATGTGTTGTAAGCGGGTTTTCGCCTCCTTCACAATTTCAGGCTGAATGATATCTTCGATGTAGAGCAAAGCCACTTTGCTGTTGCTCCTTCTTCCAATCGTAAATTGTTCATAACAAAGGGAATTGGTGCGAAGGCGTTTGCGAATTAATGCTACGTTGGTTGTTAGTTCTTCCACGAACCCATCTTTTGGCCCTTTGATGGATATTTCCGTGTTTGATTCCGAGGGGCTTCGATGAGGGGGAGAAGCAATATCCAATGCATATAGAGCATTCAGGTTTGAAAGGTAAATGATGAGTTGACCCGAAAATACGCGGGTTGTCAGATCCCCTGTCTGATCGACTCGGGTTAATTCGAGCTTTTTATCGAACTCTATACCAGGTTTCGAATGATGCAACATACTTTCCAATCGCGGAAACACGTATTCGTTGATCTGCTGTATATCCGCCAACCCTTCGCAATAGATAAGGTGTACCGTTTGCAGGGAGTCCACATCGCCAAAGTCATACTTATCCATCTTCACATCTGCGCAATTGCGAAATAAGGAGCGGAACCCTTCCGGTGACCATTCGTGATTTTGGGGCAGGGCAACCGATG
The DNA here is from genome assembly GCF_051307165.1 of Paenibacillus salivarius. NCBI lineage: Bacteria > Bacillati > Bacillota > Bacilli > Caryophanales > Paenibacillaceae > Paenibacillus > Paenibacillus salivarius. The sequence goes on along the minus strand of NZ_CP195592.1, from coordinate 3,197,481 downwards.
GTACCGGGGAAGATGTATGATTTTTCAATAGGGATTTCCATAACCGGCGAAATTTCATTTATGTCTCACTCCAGTTCTATTTTTCACGAGTACAGCAATAAACAACAAAAGCGATACCCCTACAACTAAACCTAATGACAAAGGTAAATATACCTGTTTCAAAAAGCTGGCATATTGCATGTCGCTGACGGGTAACTCAACAACGACGACAATAATGATGCCGAGGAGCGTTAACCATACAAGCCTAAAGTTCTTGTTATGACTTGCTGGCAATAGATCGATTAGTAAAAGCAGCGAAATGGAAACCCGGACAAATGCCCCCGATAGCCACTGATAAATGGATAAGAAGTCTACATGCCGAATATAATTTCCAACTTGTACGAGACGCCATTCTTCATAAGCCGGGTACCGCAGTTTCGACGCTTCAAAAGGACCAAATTCAGCAATTGCGCCGGTAACTGGCCCCAATACCAGTATGATCAGAAAGATAGCCAATAAACATAGCGACCATGGACGAACGTTTGATTTCATTCGATGATGGAATAGCAGAATAATAATGAATTCTGCAAGTCCTCCACCTACATACATACATCCTTTGAGAACGGGCTCCACTCCATGTTCCATGATGGGTGTCAACAAAGCATAATTTTTCTTGGGAAGATTGGAGCTCATGACAAAATCCCCAAATACGACCACGAACGGCAGCAAAATGCCTGCAGTAATCGCAATGGTTCGGAGTCCGAAATGGACGGCATAACAACATAAAAGAATCAATGAAACGGATAAAACAAGTTGTGGCGTTTTTGGCAAGTAGGAGGCATGCGTCCAAGTGGTTGTTTCCTTTACCGTTAAAACAATAATCAAAAATAGATAGGCGATGAAAAAAAAACGAAATGCGACGGAAATGACCGTTCCATAATTCCCCTGTAACCAGGTCACAATCGGTTGCTGTTTTGTCTTTTTCATGATGTAGTAGAGAATAAGTGTCCATATTATATACGGCAAAATCATGGCCAAAACACTTAACCACGCGTCTCTTTTCGCCTCTTGCAACAAGGAGGGAATGACCATGACATGGTTCATTAACCCTACCGCTAAGGCAATGATGGAAAACGATGGGATTGTGCCAATGGCGAAACCTGTTTTATTAACCATATCGAATAGTCCCCTCAACAACAAATGGTTCCTTCTTCTTCAGCTTGTTATCCAAACTGGAAGGAAGCCATGAACTTAATAAACATTTATTCCCACAAATCCTGGAAGTATTCCTGTATCAAAGAAGTTGCAATATGTGCTTCTGGGACGTCCGCCATAATTGGATGACGGATTACTTTATGGACCATATTTGTAAACGTGAGTATCTCAAGCCAAAGAGTCCAGTTTGATCTTTTTACTCCTTAAAAAGAAAAGGGTCAGCGCCGTAGCGCCAACCTTTTATTTGAAGATGGCCAATCCACCGCTGAAAGAACTGGAAGTTGAATAACCGGTGGTCCGGGCTATGCCGCCCGGACTATTGAACTTAGAGTAAGAAAAAAAGCGAAGCCGGAAACATCCGAAGGCTTAGCGTATATTTTCGATAAAATGTTGGCGGGACCCCTATATTCAGTAACAAAGTGTTGTTTAAATTCATCAGTGTATGTGATGCCCTTTGAACTGACTGTTTTAACATATCGGTTCTTAGATAGTGTTGTGATATCTTTCTCTGTAAATAATTTTTTACTCATAATTCTCCGTCTCCACGTATTTCTCTATGTTATTCTTTAAATTATACAAAAAACACCCTATAGAAAGAGCACTTTTTTTAAGTGTCTATTCTATAGGGTACATTTTATTTAAGGACTACCCCTTTTTTTATGCGATGAAATCGAACTGTTGTTCGTCCTCTTTTTGATTTGCAGTTTGTTGAGTCAGGCTATAAGCAGATCGAATTCGCTCTGAATCGGTCACTGAAGGTTCGGAAACCTCTTGTTGACCGGATTCCTTCGAATCTTCCTTCAGTTTGTCCATAATCCCCGATGTCGTTTCGCCAATTCGGCGCTCAAGCTCGGAGATTCCTTTTTTTAATTTGTCCAGTTGTTCACGCTTCAAGGATGACGGGGAAGAAGAACGCTGCTCGTCAAGTGAAATTTCCATTTGTAAAATACGTGCTTGCCCTTGCAGATTACGTTTTAAAGAAGACATCGTCTTCACTTGATCCATATTTCCTACCAAAGAGACTACATTTTGCAATTTTTCCGCTTCAGCTTCCTGCTCTGTTTTAGGTTTGTTTGCATCGGCCTTTTCATTTTTCGGATCTTCATCGTCCAGGCCCAGCGCCTTTTTACGCTCGTCCAGGAGTTGTTGACTAATTTGCTCGTCAATGTTTCGGATTTGCTCATCCAAATCGCTGAGCTGATCCTTGATCAAATTCAGCTGCCCGCCGTTTTCCAAAGTTCTGTCGATTAAGTTCTTTTTGCTTTCCTGCAGGTTTTCCTTCTGCTTCATCAAAGATTCAACGATTTGATTGACCTTGGAACGGCCATGATCACCTTGCAAGTTTCGAGCTTTATAACTGATCGATATGTAATCTTGCCCGGAGTCTTGCTTTGAATCTTGCTTGTTTGGTTTTTGTTCAAGGCCAGAGACCTTGATTCCGGGTATTGAAAAATGCGTTGAAGCCGGTGTCGAAAATGAAATATGCATTTTGCTCACCTCCTTTAAAAGAAATCATTGAGGTTGATAGATTAGTTTTAACCTATCTTATATATATATCGGTAATAGACCGTGAATTTTGTAACAAATCTTCTCTTAACACCTCCCCAAAGTTTACACCCCTCCCTCCTTATGCCAAAATGGAACTAATCAGAATTTCCAGGAGGTTGAACGATGCGGGTTGGAATTATCGGGCTTGGAGATATCGCACAAAAAGCGTACCTTCCGGTCATTGCGGCTAGAGAGGATGTTCAGCTGGTGTTTTGTACCCGGAACCGGGAGACGCTGGGGCGGCTCGCGGCCAAATACCGGGTAGCGGAAGCGGTACATACGGTGGAGGAGTTGATTGCGGCGAGGATCGACGCGGCTTTTATCCATTCGGCGACGGAGTCGCATGCGGGAATTGCGGAGCAGCTGATGCGGAATGGAATCCATGTGTACGTGGATAAACCGATTTCCTACCATCTGGAGGAGTCGGAGCGTGTGGCGGCGTTGGCCGAAGAGCTGGGCGTGATGCTGATGGTTGGCTTTAACCGCCGGTTTGCGCCGATGGTGGCCGCATTGAAGGAGGAGAAAGACCGCCGAATCGTTTTGCTGCAAAAAAACCGCCTTCATTCGCCGGACTTTGCCCGCCGGTTCATCTATGACGATTTCATCCATGTTGCGGATACGATTCGTTACTTGACGCCGGGCGAACCGACAGCGCCTGAGCGAATTTCCGTATTCGCCAAGGAAGGCAAGCTGGTGCATGTCCAGCTGCAGTTGGAGAGAGACGGGTTCGTAGGCACAGGTACGATGAACCGGGATTCAGGCGCTAATGACGAAATTCTCGAGGTGATGAATCCGGGGAACAAATGGGTCGTGGAAGGGTTGAATTCGACGGTTCATTATTCCGGGGGCAAGGAGAGCCGGATCGGTTTCAAGGATTGGGATCCCGTGCTGTACCGCCGGGGATTCGTGCAAATCATCGACCATTTCCTGACTTGCGTCCGGGAAAATAAGCAGCCGGCTATTTCGCTGAGGGATGCGCTTGAAAGCCACCGGTTGTGCGAGCGGATCGTTCGGCAGGCGGAAGAACAGGGAGCTTTTCCATGGTCAAAAACGCTGCAATAATCCGGATCGTCGTGATCGCGGTCCTGGTTCTGTCCGCAGGAAGCTGGGCGGGTAACTTATGGATATATAATCGCTCTCAGTTGCCTGAGCCGGTCTTTTTCAAGCATTATATTGAAATCGAATATGGGGAGGGAGCTTCGTTTGAACTGGCCTATCTTGAAAATAAATCAGCCGAGAACCATATTCAAACGATTCGGATCCCCGAGTTGCCGGAAGCGAAAATTCAGCCATGGACGTCCTATGAAAATTATACTCATCAAGTCGAGGGTTTGATGCGTGTATCCATCTCAAATGCCGATATGAGCGGAAAGCCCGGATTGACGGATGGTGAACCGATGATTATCCGGCAGGTCGAGACTTTTTTTGATGACGGCACTTCAAAAATAATGGACATTGGCGAGATCCGAGTCTATGCCCCCGGCTCTGAAGCAGAGGATGTAGCGCGTTACTCTTCATCCGGCGCTTCGTCCGAGGGAACGGGGTATGACCGGTTAAAAATGCTGAAAGATGCCGAGCTTACGGGGATTGTCTCCGGTTTTATGCCGCAGCTGGCGGATCATTGGAGGTTTATTTTTGATGCAAAACAGGTCAGAATGCTGGACCAGAATACAGTTTCCCTTGAGGAAATCCAGGTCGGAAGCGAGGCCGCCTATACCGGAGCGCCGATCGAAGCGATTCCGTATCCCGTAAAGCTTGAAGCTGACGAGTTCGTGACTTTGGCTTATCGGATGAATGTTGCGGACCATACGACGGTTGCGGATCAAACCGATGTATACCATCTCATGTTCCGAATGGAGATGAAGGACGAGGAAGGAAATACGTATCGCTATCCGGCACATATTTCATACACCCCAAGCCTTACGAATAGGCAGGTTGCCGAATACGTGCAGATCAGGAGGGCGGGACAATGAAAAAGTTGTTTTACCGTGTCGGCCTTGGCATGATTTTCGTCATATTCAATATTGGCAACACCTTTGATCTGCTTCCTGATCCGATCGGTTACCTGATCATGATGTCTGCACTTTTGGAATTACGAAGACTGGAGAAAAGTTTTACTATGGGGGCTTGGATTTCGGGAGTACTCACGGTCATTTCGATCCCAAGCGCGTTTCAGAGATTTATACTCAATTTTAGCTATCCGGGCGAGTCCCTCCATGTCGGTTTGATCTTTCAACTGGCCGAGACATTTTTGAATTGGGCACTGCTGTACAGCATTTGCAACGGGGCCTTCAAGCTGGCGGCCATTCGTGGAAAAGGCGGTCTGGCAGCCGCGATCCGGTTCCGCTGGTGGTTATATTTCGGCAGTTCGGCGCTTTATATGCTATTTTTTCCGTATATATTTAATTTCGAACGATTGAATGAAGTAGTACTCTTGGCCGGCGGAATTTCATGGATCGCATTCATGATGATTTTTATGGTCATTCGCAGGACAGGAAGAGAATTAGCCGGATTACAAGGTTGATTCCAAAGAGGGGGAGATCGCGTTGTTCGAGCACCTGAACGAAAGGTTAACGGAACTCAAAGAAAAAGGGCGTCAGCAGGAGAAATGGGAAAAACGCCGTAACCATTTAAAAGAGGAGTTAGTCCGGTTGGAACAAGCCCTTCAAACGGCGAATCACAGGCTTGAAGAGGAAGAGAAGGACGTAGAACGGCTGACCGGAGTTTCCATTTCCAATTTTCTGTATACGCTGGCGGGGAAAAAAGAGCGAAAGCTTGACGAGGAGCAGAGGGAAGCGGTTGCGGCGCGTCTGAAATACGAAGAAGCCGACCGTGCGGTCCGGGATACGCAGCTTCAGATCGCGCTCATCGACCGGCAGCTCCTTGAAATCGCGGGCTGGAAGAATGACTACGACCGGGTTTTCCGGGAAAAGGAACAGCAGATTCTCGACGAAAATACCGAGCTTCGAGAGCTGGCCGAGCGCCAAGCCGATCTTGGCGTGGAGGCAAAGGAACTGAACGAAGCGATCCGAGCGGGACGCTCGGTTCAGGATGACTTGAGCCGGGCTGAAGAAGAGCTCCAATCCGCCCGGAATTGGGGGACTTACGATATGCTGGGCGGAGGCATGATTTCCACGCATATCAAGCACAATCGCCTCGATGAGGCGATGAATCGGATTTACGCGGCGCAAACGAATTTACGCCGGTTTGAGCAAGAGCTTCGGGATGTCGGAGGCAGTCTGGATGCTTCGAAGCTGGAGGTTGGCGGATTGCTGCGATTTTCGGATTTCTTTTTTGACGGATTTCTCGCCGACTGGCTGGTGCAGGGACGCATCAATGACGCATTGGATCAAGTGCTGGCGAAGCATCGTGAAGTAAGCCGGATCGTCTCCGAACTAAGCAGCGCCGAACGGGGAATCCGGAATGAGCTGGATACGGTGCATAGGAAATACGTGCAATTGGTGGAGAGGTATGAGTAATACCTCTTGACTTCATAAAATAAGGACAAAAAAGGTCGCTATTTTCACACAATTCGGGCATGCAGAGCAAAATAGAGACCTTTTAAGTCCTTATTTTTCGCTTTACAGGCTAAAAGGGGATAAAATGGGGTGAAAAGCGGAAATAGCGCCCAAAATGGTTCTTATTTTTTGCGAATGAGCTTTTTTCGACAAAATAGAGCCCAAAAATGTCCTTATTTTTTGACGGGCGGCGAATCGAACCGAGTCCGATCCAAATCCTAATCCTCGCCGTTCATCTTATACCCTTTCAAAGCCTCCAGGGCGCTTTTCTGCGATTGGGCGAAAACCCGTGCTTTAGGAGGTGCTTCCGGTCTTTCGGGTTCAGGCAATCTGTTCATCACTTCCTCGAGATAGTAACGGTTATCGTCGACCCGTTCAAGAATAACGGCAAGCGCGATATAAATGATTCCGAATAGAATCCCTGCAACGACGGTCCAGAAAGCTTGTCCCCATTCCCCCATCGAAAAGCCCATAACCGCGCCCGACACCAAGCTTCCCGCAATGATCACAATTCCGATCCCATTTAAAAATTTGATCACTCGATCCCTCTCCTTGCTCTTATTTTGGACATACTAACATTATCCATTTTTAATATTTAGTTAATTATACTATACCGAGATCGCGATTTACGTAAAGCATCGGGACCGATTCGGGTATGTTATACATATGGACAACAAGGAGGCGTGACGTATGAATCCAAAATGGTGGAAAGAGTGTGTCGTTTATCAGATTTATCCGATCAGTTTCATGGATTCGAACGGGGACGGCATCGGTGATCTGCAAGGGATCATCTCCAAGCTGGACTATTTGAAGGACCTTGGGGTCGATGTCATTTGGGTTTGCCCGATCTATAAATCCCCGAATCATGACAACGGATACGACATCAGCGATTATTGCGACATTATGAAGGAATTCGGGACGATGGAGGACTTTGACCTGATGCTGAAAGAAATCCATCTCCGGGGAATGAAGCTCATGATGGATTTGGTGCTCAACCATACCTCGCACGAGCATCCGTGGTTCCAGGATTCGAGGCGCTCCAAGGACGATCCAAAACGGGACTACTACATATGGAGAAAAGGCAAAAACGGAGGTCCCCCGAACAACTGGGAGTCTTATTTCAGCGGCTCGGTATGGGAGTATGATCCGCAGACCGATGAATATTATCTTCATCTATATTCCAAATACCAGCCCGATTTGAACTGGGAAAATCCGGAGGTCATCGAAAAGCTGCATGAGATGGTCGAGTGGTGGCTTAAAAAAGGCGTGGACGGGTTCCGGTTTGACGCCATCGCCCATATCGTAAAGCAAGAAGGGCTTCCCGACGCGGACAATCCGCATCAGACGACGACGGTCCGGGCTTACGAAATGTTCTCTAACCTGGAGGATGTGCACACCCTGCTGCAAAATTTATATGATAAGGTGTTGTATTTTTACGATATCATGACGGTAGGCGAAACGTCGGGCTTGGGACCGGAGGAAGCGCTGGACTATGTGGGTGACGGCAGGCGCGAACTCAATATGACCTTTCAGTTTGAGCATATGTTTCTGGATGCCGCTTCGGCGGGAAGCGGGAAATGGGATACCGTCCCTTGGAGGCTGACCGAGCTGAAAAAAGTAATGAGCAACTGGCAGACGGTACTGCACAATCGCGGGTGGAACGCCAATTATTTGTGCAACCATGATCAGCCGCGCGCGGTGTCCAGGTTTGGGGACGATATGCTCTGCCGGGTTCCCTCCGCCAAAATGTTGGCCACTTTCCTGCTGACTCTCGAAGGGACGCCATACATCTACCAGGGCGAGGAAATCGGCATGACCAATATTGCCTTCGATTCGATCGAAGACTATCGGGATGTCGAAACGCTGAACTACTATGAAGAGCAGCGGTCAATAGGCGTCCCCGAAGAGGAGATCATGCGGGCGATCCATAAAAAAAGCCGCGACAACGCCAGGACGCCGATGCAGTGGGATGCTACCGAGAATGCCGGGTTTACGACGGGAACACCGTGGATTAACGTCAATTCCAACTATATGGAAATCAATGTGGTCAGTGCGGTGAAGGATCCGGATTCCATCTATCAATACTATAAAAAAATGATTGAGCTCCGTAAAAAGCATAAAGTGATCGTGTACGGGAAATACGATTTGCTGCTGCCGGATCATGAGGAAATTTATGCGTATACCCGGACTTTGGATAAGGAGCAGCTGCTGGTGATCCTGAACTTTTTCGGCAAAGAACCGGTGTTCGAACTGCCGGAGGAAGTGAATCCGGATGGCATGGAGCTTCTGATATCGAATTACGAGCCGAAAAAAGGCGAAGATTTATACCGTTTAAAACTGCGTCCTTACGAAGCAAGGGTGTATCTAAAAAAATGAGGTGACTTATGAAAAGAATGCTGGATTGCCGTGCCTCGGATTTTCGGCAAATGGGCAGGGAGGAGCTGAAGGGGGCTATTCTGGCGGCGGAAGGCCGGACTTTGATCGCGGAGACGGTCGTCGTATCGCAGCCGCTGCTGCCGGAAATCACGAATGCCGAGCTGGCCAAGGCTTTCGGTGCCGATATGATTCTGTTGAACGTGTTTGACGTATTTCATCCGCGAGTGAACGGCATCGTTCCATTCGATATGTTCCATCCGAATCCCGGACATGGAACGGCCAATCCCGTCGCGGAGCTTAAAGCGCTGACCGGGCTTCCGGTCGGCATCAATCTGGAGCCGGTCGATGAGCAGGCCGAAACTGTCGAAGCCTTGCAGGCGCTTCCGGAAGGGCGCAGAGCAACGGCTCGAAGCCTGGCCAAAGCGAAGGAATTGGGATGCGATTTCGTATGTTTGACGGGAAATCCGAAAACCGGCGTAACCAACCCGCAGATTTTGCGGACCATCGCAACGGCGAAAAAGGAATTCGGCGGGCTTATCATTGCCGGAAAAATGCACGGAGCAGGCACGCGCGGGACGGTCATCGATAGGGATGCTGCCGTTTCTTTCGCCGAAGCGGGCGCGGACGTGGTTTTGTTTCCGGCTCCGGGGACCGTGCCGGGCCTTCTCGAAGAAGAACTGGCCGCGATCATCGGCGAGGTGAAAGCAAAAGGGGCTTTGGCGCTCACGGCGATCGGCACAAGCCAGGAGGGGGCGGACGAAGAGACGATCCGTTCCATCGGGCTCAGCGCCAAGCGGGCGGGAGCCGATATCTTTCACATCGGCGACGCCGGTTTTGCGGGGATGGCGGTCCCCGAGAATATAATGGCGTTATCGGTCGCCATTCGCGGACGCAGACACACCTATATCCGTATGGCTGCTTCCCCGGTGAGGTGATAATCAATAATGAGGATCGGAGTTGTTTCGGATACGCACATGCCGCGAAAAGCCAAATCGCTGCCGCGAAAGCTGGTCGAAGCCTTTCGGGAGACGGATTTGATTATTCATCTGGGGGACTGGACGTCCTCGGAGGTATTAAAGCAGCTTGCCGCCTTGGCACCGGTGGAAGGGGTCGCCGGAAACAATGATCCCGAGGACATCGTTGCCCGGTTCGGATATCATAAGGTGCTCACCCTGGGGCCTGGCCGGACTCGCATCGGTTTGACCCACGGATTTTTGCCGGAAGGGCGGGCTGTGGCAAGGGAAAAGGCACTCCGCACTTTCAAGGGCCACCCGTTGGACGTTATTTTGTTCGGTCACTCCCACCAGCCTCTGCTTGAACGGGTTAACGGGATTCTTTTGTTTAACCCGGGTTCGCCGACCGACAAACGGAGAGCGCCTAAATGCTCTTTCGGCATTTTGGAACTGACAACCCAAGGAATCCATGCAAAACACATATATATTGACTCGGAAAAGTAATATCTGACAAATAATACAAATTACGAATTTGAAAATTTTAGTCAAAAAAACCTGGAGCCCGTCTTGCGGCTCCATTTCTTTTGCTCGGACTTTACAAAATGGATTGACGGGAAATTGACCACCATTTAATATAGGAATAATACATCGGGAAGCAGGATGGCCATGACTTTGCACCTTCTTGCTTTAATACTTTCACCGATAAAAGCGGTAATAGGATTGTGCTTTCATGGTCTAAATGACCAAAGGGCGAATCTATGTTCAAAAAAGAGAGGGGATTCACGATGAAGATGAAAAAAAGGCTTGGTATGTTTTTGGCGATGACGGCGCTCTTGATCGGCGTGGTCGGCTGCGGCAATAACGGGGGAAATACGGCGGCTTCCAACACGGAAAAAGGAAACGGCGGTGAAACTGCCGTGAACGCTTCCAATGGCGGGGCAACGGAGAACAGCGAGCAAAAGTCCTACAAGATCGCAATCTCGCAATATGTCGAGCATCCGTCTTTGGACGCGACTCGCGAAGGTTTCATGGCGGCATTGAAAGACGCCGGTCTGGTTGAAGGCGACAATTTGACGGTGGATTACAACAATGCGCAAAATGATTCGACCAACAATATGTCGATCGCCCAAAAAATCGCGGGAGAAAAGTACGACCTTGTCTTAGGCATCGCTACTCCTCCGGCGATCGCGCTGGCGGGACAGGTTAAAAATTCGCCCGTTCTGTTTGCGGCGGTAACGGATCCGATCGACGCAAAGCTTGTCAAAGACCTGGAGCATCCGGGCGGTAACATTTCCGGCGCTTCCGATACGAACCCGGAAGCAATTACGAGAATCATGGACTTTATCGCCGGCAACATTCCGGACGTCAAAAATGTCGGCGTTATTTTGAATACAGGCGAACCGAATGCGGTCATTATGACGGATTTGGCGGAAAAAGCGCTCGAGAAGCACGGCATCAAAATGGTTAAAGCCACGGTAACCAACACCTCCGAGGTGAAGCAGGCTGCCGAATCCTTGGTGGGTCGCGTGGACGCCATTTACATCACGCTTGACAATACGGTGGTCGAGGCGGTCAATACCGTCATCCAAGTCGCCAACGACAACGATATTCCGTTTTTCTCGAGCGACCGGGATACGGTAGAACGCGGGGCGTTTGCCACTGTGGGCTTCAAATATTTTGATCATGGTTACCAAGCCGGACAAATGGCGGTTGAAGTACTGAAAAACGGCAAGAACGTCGGTGATCTGCCCGTGACGAAGCCCGAGAAGCTGGATCTGATTCTTAACGTCAAGGCTGCCGCCGAGCAAGGCATTGAAGTGACCGATGCGATGAAGGATCAGATCCAAGACAAGGAGACCAATCTGATCGAATAGGGGCACGGCCTCACATTAGGAGGAAAACATCATGGCGAACTCATTGCTTGGAGCGCTTGAATCGGGATTGATCTATGCGCTGATGGCGCTGGGCGTTTATATTACGTTCCGAATTTTGGACTTTCCGGATCTGACGGTTGACGGAAGTTTCACGACCGGCGGCGCCATAGCCGCGATTATGATATCGGGGGGAGCCTCCCCCTGGATAGCTACGCTGGCCGCGCTGTGTGGAGGGATGGTTGCCGGCGCAATCACCGGACTGCTTCATACCAAAGGAAAAATTAACGGACTTTTGTCCGGGATCTTGATGATGATCGCTCTTCATTCCATTAATATGCGGATTATGGGCAAGCCCAACGTGAGTTTGCTGGGTGAAAGCACCGTGTTCGAAAACATCGCTCCATTGGTCCTGATGCCGTTTTTCATCGTGATCGTGAAGCTGCTGCTCGACTGGTTTCTTCATACGGAACTTGGACTGGCGCTCCGCGCCACCGGCGACAATCAGCGAATGATCCGAAGCTTCGGTACCCATACGGATAATACGGTTATTCTCGGGCTAAGCTTGTCCAACGGCCTCGTGGCTCTTTCCGGAGCGTTGATTGCCCAGCAAACCGCGTTTGCCGACATTTCGTCCGGTATCGGGATGATCGTCATCGGACTGGCTTCCGTCATCATCGGCGAAGCGATCTTCGGGGCGAGAACGGTGTTTTTTGCGACACTGGCCGCCGTACTCGGCTCGATCGTTTACCGCGTTGTCGTCGCTTTGGCGCTGCGCATCGAATGGCTGGATCCGACGGACCTGAAACTGATCACGGCGGTCATCGTCGTTTTCGCACTGGTGCTGCCGTCGATCCAGAGATCCTGGAAACAGCAGAACGTGGCGAAACGGCGATCTGCGGAAATCAACGGCCTGCCTGAACAGAAACAAGTTGGGGGTGGTTTCTGATGCTGCAGCTTAGCCATGTGTCTAAACTGTTTCATGCCGGCTCTCCCGACGAAAAGATCGCTCTGATCGATGTCAATCTGCATCTTAAACCGGGTGACTTTGTCACCGTCATCGGCAGCAACGGGGCCGGAAAGTCGACGCTGATGAACATGATTTCCGGCGTATTAAAACCGGATTCGGGTGAAATCCGCATCGACGGTCATGAGATCAGCCATTTGCCGGAATATAAGCGGAGCCGCTGGATCGGACGCGTGTTCCAGGATCCGATGGCGGGGACCGCTCCGCATATGACGATCGAGGAGAATCTCGCGATGGCGTACGCCCGCGGGAAACGCCGCGGACTCGGTTTCGGGGTGAACGCGAAACGCCGGAGCCTGTTCAGGGAGCAATTAAGCCGGCTCGGCATCGGTTTGGAAGGACGGCTTCGCGCCAAAGTCGGTACACTGTCCGGCGGGGAACGCCAGGCGCTCAGCCTGTTGATGGCCACCTTTACGGAACCGCAAATTCTGCTGCTCGACGAGCATACGGCAGCGCTAGATCCTGCGCGCGCGGAACTGGTAACCCGTCTTACGCAATCCATCGTCAGCGAACTAAAGCTGACTACCCTCATGGTAACCCATAATATGGAGCAGGCGATCCGTCTCGGCAACCGGCTCATTATGATGGATGCTGGGCGCATCATACTCGACGTGAACGAGGAAATGAAACGCGATTTGACGATGGAGCGCTTGATCGGCGAGTTTGAGCGGATCAGCGGTCACAAACTGTCCGACGACCGCGTCGTGCTGGGCTAGGCTCCTAATTGCAGACATTCAAAAGCCTGTTGGTGGATCGGCGTCATGCCGGTCACCAACAGGCTTTTTCAAAACTTTATCTTACCCTAACATTTTCGTCGCGGCGAATACCGTCTTTGAGCAGCCAAGTATGGAAGGCATATTCGAAAATGCCCAGTACCAAAGAAATGGACAAAATTTCACCGATGGAGAGCGTCCAGGCCGCGTTGGCGGCAATGGCCCACAGGAGAAGGAACGCAAGTCCAAAATCCGCAAGGGTTGCTACCATATTGCTTGTCCGGGGTAAAATAAACAGATCGCCGAGCATGTAAGCTAACGCCGACAAAACGATGGCGGTCAGCAGTGAACCGATAAAACTGGCATTGCTTAACATCAACATCATCGCGACGATGATGACACCGTTTCCGAGCAGCTTTACCAATATTTTATCCATGATTTCACCTCCCTATCAGCTCTGTGTCAAGTAGGTCTAGGGTTCCCTGATCATTACCTCGTATGCATGGCGGTTAAACCAAAATGCGGATATGAATTTATTATGCATCCGGTCCGTGCTATAATCAGGTATCGAAAGGGGACGATAGGATGATACTCGAGGTGGCTGAACTGCGGGTAAAACCCGGCACCATCAATGATTTTGAAAGCAATTTCCGAAAAGCGTCCGCCATTATTTCGCAGATGCGCGGATACATAAGCCATGAGCTTCATAAATGCGTGGAAACCGCGGATAAATACCTGCTGCTCGTCAAGTGGGATTCCATTAACGATCATGAGGTGGGCTTCAGACAATCCCCTCAATATGAAGAATGGAAAGCGCTACTGCATCATTTTTACGATCCTTTTCCAACGGTGGAACATTATGTGCAAATCCGAGTTTAACAATTATACTATCGAAGACGCACACCTGGCCGATTTGCCTGAAATTGTCGCCATTTACAATGAAACGATCGCCGGGAGAATGGTGACGGCCGATTTGGAGCCGGTCACCGTAGAAAGCCGGATGCGCTGGTTTGAAGAGCATTCCCCGGATTTTCGTCCGCTATGGGTGATGAGATCGGAAGGACGCGTAGTCGCTTGGATCAGTTTCCAATCATTTTACGGAAGACCCGCTTACTTGGCGACTGCGGAAATCAGTATTTATATATCAGGCGCTTTTCGCGGTAAAGGCATCGGGAGCATTTTACTGAAGAAAGCGATTGAAGCCTGTCCGCAAATCGGGGTGAAAACGCTGCTGGGCTTTGTTTTCGGCCATAACGAACCTAGTCTGGCCTTGCTGCACAAATTCGGGTTCGAGGATTGGGCTTTGTTACCCCGAGTAGCAAACCTGGACGGCGTGGAACGAGATTTGATCATTCTGGGGCGAAGAGTCGAACAGGATGAAGAGAATGGAGCAGAACTTCATTGAATGAATGGATAGAACAGTTCACCGGCTGGCTACTCGACGTGACCCAGATTGAAGGTTTTGGAATTTTGCTGATCACGATTCCCATGGCGCTCATCCAGGGCATATTCGGCGTGTTTCCGTTTGCGACAATCGTCATGCTGAACATATCCGTGCTCGGGGTCATGAACGGTCTCGCCGCAAGCTGGATTTGCGGTTCGTTGGCCGGTATGGCCGTATATTTGCTTTGTAAATTTTTATTTACCGATTGGTTTAACCGCAAATGGCTCTCCAAGCTGCAGAAATACGAACGTTGGCAGCGGAGCTTGGACCGGTACGGGGTATGGGCCGTTATTTTTTTGCGGACCCTTCCGATCATGCCGAATAACCTCATTTCCTTTATGGCGGCCGTCTCGAATTTAAAAACATCCTCCTACGCCTGGTCCAACATCGTCGGAAATCTGTCGAGCATATGGCTGTTCGGCATTCTTAGCGCGTCGATCGTTTTTCCGGATATGGATTTGCGGATGCTGATTCTGTCATATGCGGGATTTCTGCTTGCGCTCATCGTGGTGTTTTATGTAAGACAACGTAAGATGACTCATAAGGACAGCGGGATGACCGCATAAAATGGCGATTCAATCAAACGCTAGAAGTGCAATATATAGAAAAGCACGATAAGGAAGAGTGGGGGAAATCATATGAATCATACGGAAGCGGCACCGGCCGCCGCCCCCAAGCAGCGGAAGCTGCTTGTGAGCGCAGGCCTCAGCTGGATGTTCGACGCGATGGACGTCGGGATCATTTCGTTTATTGCCGCCGCGTTGGCTGCGGAATGGAGCCTGACACCGCAGCAAACCGGTTTGTTTACAAGCATCAACTCGATCGGCATGGCGTTCGGTGCCGCCATCGCGGGAATCATGGCCGACAAATACGGGCGAAAAGCGGTGCTGCTTTGGACGCTCCTGATCTTTTCGCTGGCAAGCGGGCTGTCCGCGGCGGCTACGGGCTTTGCCGTATTGTGCGTGCTGCGCTTTATCGCCGGCTTCGGCTTGGGCGGAGAGCTGCCTGTCGCGTCAACGCTCGTGTCCGAATCGGTAGCCGCCAAGGATCGGGGCAGGATGGTGGTGCTCCTGGAAAGCTTCTGGGCTGCCGGTTGGATCGCCGCCGCGCTGATCGCCTATTTTGTTATTCCTTCCTATGGCTGGCAAGCCGCCTTCCTGATTGGGGCAATTCCCGCCTTGTATGCATTGTACTTGCGCAAGTCGATTCAGGATCCGCCAAGATTCATTGAACAAGCGGGCAAATCCAGGGAACGAAAGCTTACGGCCCGCGAACGGTTTATGTCGGTTTGGACGGGTCCGAACAGACGGCCTACGATTATGCTGTGGATCTTATGGTTCACCGTGGTGTTTTCTTATTACGGCATGTTTTTATGGCTGCCGAACGTGATGGTCATGAAAGGCTTCAGCTTGGTGAAGAGCTTTGAATACGTGCTGATCATGACCCTTGCCCAATTGCCTGGATATTTTACGGCCGCTTATTTCATCGAGAAGTTCGGCCGGAAATTCGTGTTAGTCCTGTATTTGCTGTTAACGGCGGCAAGCGCCGCCTGGTTCGGAAATGCCACGAGCGAAGGCATGCTGATCGCCGCCGGCATTTGCTTGTCCTTCTTCAACCTTGGCGCATGGGGAGGCATGTATGCCTATACGCCCGAGCTGTATTCTACCCGGGTTCGTTCCACTGGGGTGGGGCTCGCCGCTTCCTTTGGCCGGGTGGGAGGCATCATCGGGCCATATCTGGTCGGGATGCTGGTTGCCCGCCAAGTATCGATCGGCGCGATTTTCTGGATTTTCTTCATCACGATCCTCATCGGAGCCTTGGCGGTTCTGGTGCTGGGAACGGAAACGAAAGGCAAAGAATTGGCGGATTAAAAATACCTCCACAGTCATTCGGGCGAATGGTTGTGGAGGTATTTGGCTTGAAGTGCAGATTATTTGGAGAGCTGCTCCGAATCCAGGCTTTCGCCCGGCTTCAAGGCATGTCCTTCGATGCCGTACTTGCCAAGCGCAGCCGTGAATTGTCCGGCGTCTTGGGCAATTAATCCGAAGGTGTTGTAATGGACCGGTACGACATGCTTCGGATGCAGCCATTCGGCGGCAATCAGCGCCTCCTCGGGCCCCATCGTAAAGTAATCGCCGATCGGCAGAAAAGCAAGATCGATTTGTTTTCGGTCTCCGATCAGTTTTAAATCGCTAAACAACGCGGTATCCCCGGCATGGTACACGACAAAGCCTCCAAGATCCAGGACGATGCCGGCCGCCACGCCAAGATAGACATTGGTTCCGTCAACGGAAACGGAAGAACTGTGCAAGGCAGGGGTAAACGTTAACTTGCCGAACGGAAATTGAAACGAACCTCCCAAATTCATCCCGGCCGTCTTTAACCCTTTGTTTTCAAAAAAGCTTGCCAGCTCCACAATCCCTACAATCGTTGCTCCGGTACGGCGGGCAATGGCTTCCGCATCTCCGATATGATCGGAATGCCCGTGAGTGAGGAGCACGTAATCCGCATGGATATCCTCAGCCTGTGCCGCGGCGACCGGATTCCCCGTCAGGAAAGGGGCGATAATCAGTCGATGCTCGCCGGTGTCGATCAGCACGCAGGAATGCCCCAAATAGGTCAGCTTCAACATAGATCACTCCTTTGAAAAAATGGAAGTTTTCAATTCTATTATATCGGTTTGACTCCCCAAGTCCTAATTCATCGGCTAAAATGAGGATAAAAGAGATGCCAATCAAGGAGGACAGGAATGACAACACCGTTGATGGAGCTGTTGGAACAAGAAAAGATCGTCGCCATCTTGCGCGGTATTCCAAAGGAACGCGGATTAGACGTAGCGGAAGCGCTATGCAAAGGCGGAATCGTATTTGCCGAAGTGACGCTGAATACCGAGGGCGCGCTCGATATCATTTCGAAGTGGAGAGAAAGATTCGGACCCAAAATGCGTATCGGAGCCGGAACCGTCCTGGATGTTGAGGCTGCGAAAGAGGCCGTTTGCGCCGGTGCGGAGTATTTGGTTTCTCCAAATTTGGACGAGGAGGTCATCGAATACGCTTTGGAAAAAGGCGTAGGCGTGTTTCCGGGCGCAATGACGCCTACGGAAATCGTCAAGGCCTGGAAGGCCGGGGCGACGGCGGTCAAAGTATTTCCGATGGCTACTTTAGGTGTCGGTTATTTAAAAGAAATCCGGGCTCCGCTCGATCGGATTCCGCTGATCGCCACAGGCGGAGTGCGATTGGACAACATCGGCGAGTTTTTGGCCGCGGGAGCGACAGCCGTGGGACTCGGAGGATGTTTGGCCAATCCGGCTTTGATTCGTGAAGGACGTTACGAGGCAATCACGCAAAACGCCATGGATTTGGTTCATGCCGTAAAAACCTATCGGATGAACGTAAATTAAAAAATCCCCCGGGCGACAATACGGATTCGTCCCGGGGGATTTTCTGCGGCGATTAAAGGTTTGGACTGGGCGAATCAAGGCCGACATGGGAACACAGAATCTCCTTGGCGGACGTCGGACGTTAAATCATCGACGGACATCAGGGCTCGGTCTCTTGTAAGCATGATCATTAGAAAATAGGCTTCACCGCGTGAATTTTCCAAAATGATTTGATAATCCCCTTTGCTGAAGAACGGATGACATGAAGCCGTTAATTTCAAATCATTGTTCTCCGCGTAAGTTTCGATGACGTAGGCTTTTCCCAGCTTTTCCGCTGCTTGTTTATTTCGATGCTCGGAAATGAAGAAGCATACCACCGAAATGATGATTATCGTTAGAAGTGCAATGAACATGATTAATGTACGTTTATTTTTCACTAGTTTTCCTTTCCTGCTTATTTCCGGAGTTTAGTTACATTGAGAATGAGACTAAAGACAAAATCGGCTGATTGGTTGGGAAATCAATGTAATGCTCTTGGGAGGTTCCGGTATTGTCATTAATAATAATCATACTGTCAAAGTTATCGTATGCATACCCTTTACCCACTGTCCAGTGATAATCGTATGCGTAGTCCCTATCCGGTTCAAAAAACGTGAATTTCGTATCAAATTTTACCGCAACCGGGCGGCCAGCATTAATTTCACTTCTATACGTGGCATATCCTGTTGTGATTGTAGAAGCCGTTGCGGAACGGTAAAAATCGCCATTATGGGCGACAAGCCCGTTTTTTACTCCTGCAACGCTCATTCCTACTATGGTACCCCCATGTTCGCTATAAAAGTGATTGATCGTGGCAGCTTTTGAGCCGTAGTAAGTAGTGGATGGCAACAGACCAAATCCATTGGTTCTCCAGTACTCCGAAATAGCCGCCATAGTTGTTGGCCCGCATGCCGAGTTAGAATGATTTACACCGGAAGCGTACTGGTCAAACGTTTCAATCGTCAGCTTTCTCTCCGATAGCGCTCTAATCCCTATGGCAGTTGCCGAACCGTTTAAATAAGCATTCCATGCGGATGCCGCATTAGGGTTTGTTGAAAGGAGGGGGGGTGATTGGGCGGAAACTTTCTGTCCATTCTCCCGATCTCCCAATATAACATTCTGGGAATTTGAAGCATAAACCGCTTCAATACCTCCCATATAATACAGTCTTTCTCCATTGCTCAGTTCAGTAATTTCAAGAGATCCTTTACCTGCAGCCAATACCGGCGAGTAAGATTTGTTAGCCGATACTAGAACGTATTGCTTGTCAAACTTATAATAATATCCAAGCAATATTTCATTAATATTGTAAACTGGTTCAACGGAAATCAAAGACGAAAATGGTTCCGAAAATTGATGCCTCTCCAAGAATAATGCTGCAACTGTATCTGCCTCCTCTCTGGTAACATTAGCCGTTCCGACAGGATCACTGACACTTGCCATAGATAGGGAAGGGAGGTTAACAAGAAATACGCAAACTAATAAAAGCGCTTTCAGAAATCTTGTTTTCTTCATTCTTTTCTCGCTCCTTTAGAATAAAATTAACAGATACGTTGTTGCTCGAATGGTATGTACCTGCATCTATCTCTAGTATCCTAATCTCAGTATACAATTAATATTTGATATGTTAAATAATCCCTTTTTGAATTTTATATGAAAGCCTTTTTCCGTAGGGCGAGAAAAAATCCAACGGATTTGGTGCGTTCTTAAAAACGTACCGTTAGGACGAAAATAATAATCCCCCGGACGACGATACGAATTGTCGTCCGGGGGATTTTGTCGGCGAATTTCTATCACTCCGGCCAGGATACGGTTACGGAATGAGGCCGGTCAAGCGCGGAAGCCCAGTAATAGCCGGGAGCCGTTATCCGCTGCGGCAAAAATCCTACCAGTCCGGCGGATTTGGGCAACGCTTCGGAGGTTGCCGAAGTCATGCCCTGGGCATCGGCCACAAGATCCACATATCTGCCGCCGTTGTAGGTGAAACGGCCATGAACTTGTGCTGCAACGGGTGCTCCTGTCTCCAGGTCGATGACTTGCAGGGTGACTTTTCCGCGTGTGCCGTCAAATACGATAGTCATATCGCCAATGATCATGGGGCGGAGGCTCGTGCTCTCTGTTGTAGCCGAGACTTCGCTCGATACGGGGCCGATATTGCCGCTGATATCGACCGCGGCTACCCGGTAGTAATAGGTCGTGTCCGGCAACAGTCCGGTGTCCCGGTAGGACAGATTACGGGAGGTTCCGCCAATCGTGGATTCGTCCGGCGTGAATCCGGGTTCCGTGCTTCTGTAAATGACATATTCCTCGATGTCGGAATTGTCGGTAGCCCGCCCGTAGTTGAGCTGGATCGAGTTGTAATCCCACACTGCAGCCTCCGGCTCGCGATTCAGTCCGGAAGGAGGCGAGGTATCCGTAGGGGTTACGTTCCATTTGAAACCTCCGGGCCCCCAGGCTGAAGGCAGCCAGCGGATGGAATCGTAATGATGCATGGCCATTCCGCCGAATGCCGGGTTCCCGTTAAAGGCGGCGTACACCTTATCAAGTTCGCTTTCCATATAAAGTCTGCCTTCTTCACGGAAGGTGATCGTTTCAGGGTCCCCGCTGCTGGCAATATCCAGCGTTTCGACGCCGACAATGACCGAGCCCGGTTTGCCGATCGCGTTGGCATAATCGAGTTCGCCTTGTGCTTGAGGGATAATGCCAGGCCCACCCTCGGCGGTATCCCTATAATCCATGATCGAAATATAGTCGCTAATGTCTTGGACATGTTCCGAAAGCCATTTTGTTTGTCCGTTCCACGTAATGTCCTGTGCTGCATCGCTGCTGTCAAACCAGCGCGGAATAGCAGGGCCGAAGGGAAGATCGATGCCGGCGGTATCTCTGCGGTCGATCATTTTTTGCAGGATATCGAGATATTGAAGCTGGACGGATGGTTTTTCCGCTCTAAATTCCGGTAAAATATACGGCTCAATGTCCACGTTCACGCCGTCAAATTGTTCCGCTTCCGAAGAGGAAAGGTTGAAGTTGATTACTTTTTCGATTTCCCGGATCGCGTAGCCGTGGTAGGGCTCTAATGCACCGTAGTAGGGAGGAACCGTGCCTCCGGCAATGCATGCATGAACCTGATATCCATTGGCATGCGCCCAGCGGATGAAATCGCGGACCTTTCCGGGCTCGTCTTCAAGAATGTCCACGCCCTCGTAAGGGAAGACGCCGATATAGAAGGTCGTGATCGGATCGGAGCCGAACGTTTCGGTATCGTCGGCCATCTGTTGGAGCGCCGTTCTCGAACCGGGATTCAGGAACAAGTTGTAAGCTGCTTTTTCCCAGATCCACATGGCCCGGTCTTGATGCTCCAGTGTGATCGGCTCGGGTGCCCAATTCCCGGTATGTGCGTATACCGTCGTACTCCGCCCGATATTGCCGAACGTATCGATGGCGCGCGCTTCGATGCTCGATGTACGGCTGTCCAGGCGCTTGGCATCCCACTTGAACTGATAATGATTGCCCGTACGTTTGGCAGAGAGCCACGGTCCGCCGTTAATTCTCACTTCCACCTGATCGATCGCATTTTTGGAATCCACCTGAATTTTTACCGGAACCGATCCGTGAACCGTGGTACCGTCGTCCGGGTTCGTTATTTTCACGACAGGGAGGCTGGCTTCAGGGTTATCCACATAAACGGAAGTGGTTGCGGTAGTGATCCCGTAACGAGTCACACTTTGCAGTCCCCTGACGATGATTGAAACGTCTCCATCATATTTGGAAGTGTTCAGATCCGCGTACCAGTTGCCCTTTTCAAATCCGTCCGACTGCTCCACCACGGCCGGAATCTGCTCCGTGCCGTTGACAATCAGCTTGATGTCATAGATGTCGGAATATTGGCCCGTGACCCGCAGCCATCCCGGTGACACATACTCGCCGCTTTTCGGAGAATCCATCGTTAACTGGGATTCGGCGCGGACGGACGGAACCTGGATAAGGACAAACAACAGGAAGCCTAGAAACAATGCAGCAGAAAGCCATTTGAGTGTCGGGCGAACAAACCGATTCATCAAACTTTGATCAAAATTCGGCATAAATACCCCTCGCTTTCTGACGGATCGTACAGCGGCCCGCCTCCATATAATTGTAAACGTTTACATTTATTATTGTATCCGCAAGTTTTTTCTAAGGGCAATATCCTTTTATTGTCCTTTAATCGGATAAGCCGGGTCGAAATCTAGAAAATAAGAGTATAGTCGAGTTATCGCGAAAATGAGAGAGATTGTGATGAATGAAAACGCTGCTGATTCGTATATTCGTCAAATCCCCTTCTTTTTTTGCCGCCAGCATGACTTTACTCTGTTCGGAACTGGAGTTATGATTCAATCCATGAAATAAATAACAACCATTTCTGATCGCTGAATTTCCCGGTAGCGGGAAAGCGGGGGAACCGACGGCCATCCATTTAAAAGTGGCCGTATAGTTCGAATTTCAATTCCATGTGAGAGTGGGAGAGACCTTCGGACAGGGGTGAATCGCGTACGGAATCCATGGCTTCCGTACGGGTAGGGCGACTCTCACCGCCCGAATCCGACAGCTAACTTCGTAAGCGTGGATGGAGAGAGGATGGGTGAACTGCGAGCCGCACCAAAATTGGCCACAGGGGACCTCGGTATGCCTCCGTGGTCTTTTTATGGCCTAATATGAAAAAATGATTGAATTTCATGAAAAACAATGTCTCATTCGCTGAATTCTGCTTACGCAGAAACGGGGGAACCATCAACCTCCGTTTACCGGTTTTCGGACCGTTAAATCGGAGATTTCTTGGGGTGAATCGCCGGAATGTTTCCGGCGTAGGGCGACTCTCGCGTCCGAATCCGACAGCTAACCTCGTAAGCGTTATGGAGAGAGGCACCCGCCATAAGCTGATTTGGCCCGAACGCCATTTTTAAGCCGCGGAAAGGTACCCTCCTTTCCTGCGGCCTTTTTCGTTTGAAGGAGGAAATCAAGTTGGAAGAAGATTGCATCCTCGTCGCCGCGCCGAACAAATCGGCCCGTAATTTTACGCTGTTGCTTCTGGCAAAGGGACGGAAGGTTGTTTTAATCGTCAATAACAGGACCGAAGAGCTAAAGGCAGGGAAGCTGGGAGCCCAAAAAGTGATCCGTGTAAAGACGGATGATGAGAATACATGGCAGGCACCCGGGTATCCGATCGGGCGGGCGTTTATTTTTGAAACGAGTCTGGCCCTGACATGCAGGTATTTGAAGCTTTGCCGCATGTGGGCGGCCGGCCCGATTATCGTCATCACGCCCCAACAGGATCCGAGAATGATTTATAAGGGGCTGGGGGCCGACTTCATCATTCATTCCGCAAGCGGCGAGGTCGGATTTTTGGCAAATGGGCTTCCGGAAGCCGAACTTGAAAAATAGCAAACTGGAACCGAGGGAGGCAATAAACCGTGATTATGATCGGATTGATGGTTGTACTGGTATTTCTATATTTGATCTATGCTCTGATTCATCCCGAGAAGTTTTAACAAAGCCATCATATTGAGGGGGATCCCAATGGATTTTGTGCAAATGTTTGTCGTGATCGGCGTCATCTTACTGTTGGTGAAGCCGGTAGGCACTTATTTATATCATGTATTTTCGGGAGAACCGAACCGGACAGACAAGATTTTCGGCGGAACGGAGCGGCTGATATATAGGCTGATCGGTTTCAAAAACCTTGAAGGCATGAGCTGGAAAAAGTATGCGTTCAGTATGATTGCGGTGAACGTCGTACTGGCGGGAATCGGCTATTTGATATTGCGGCTTCAGAGTATTCTTCCCTTCAATCCGAACGGGATCGGAGCGATGGAGCCAACGCTTTCGTTCAACACGGTCATCAGCTTTATGACCAATACGAACTTGCAGCACTACAGCGGAGAGTCGGGATTGTCGTATTTTTCGCAAATGGCCGTCATTACGATGATGATGTTTACCTCGGCGGCGACCGGCTTGTCCGTGGCGATTGCCTTTATACGCGGGCTGACCCGGCGGGGGAGAACGGTCGGAAACTTCTTCGAAGATTTTACGAAAGCCCATATCCGGGTGTTTTTGCCTGCGGCGTTGCTGGTTACGCTGATCCTGGTGGCGTTGCAGGTTCCCCAGACATTGGAGCCGACACTTGCGATTCAAACGCTGGAAGGCAACGTGCAGCGCATCTCCGTGGGACCGGTTGCCTCGCTCGAGTCCATCAAGCATTTGGGAACGAACGGCGGAGGATTTTTCGGCGCCAACTCGGCGCATCCGTTCGAAAATCCGAACGGTCTTACGAATGCGATCGAAATATGGTCGATGTGGATTATGGGTGCGGCTTTGCCATACACTTTCGGTCTGTTCGCCAAAAACAAAAAGCAAGGCTGGGTGATATTCTCGGCCATGATGATTCTGTTCCTTGTCTTTCTTTCCACCGCATATTTCTCCGAAAAGGAGGGGAATCCGGCGATCAACGCGCTTGGTATCGACGCCTCGCAGGGCAGCATGGAAGGGAAAGAGGTAAGGTTCGGTATCGCGGGCTCCGCGCTGTTTACAACCGTGACCACGGCCGCTACGACAGGGACGGTCAACAATATGCATGATACGCTGACGCCGCTAGGCGGCCTTGTTCCGCTTGCGCAGATGATGCTGAACGTCGTGTTTGGCGGCAAAGGCGTGGGACTGATGAATATGTTGATGTACGCCGTTTTGGGCGTGTTCATATGCGGACTGATGGTCGGGCGGACGCCGGAATTTCTGGGCCGCAAGATTGAAGCGAAGGAAATAAAGCTCGTCGCGGTCGCGATCTTGGTACATCCGTTCATTATTTTGCTGCCGACGGCAATCAGCTTTATGACGAACCTGGGGCACGGCGCCATAACCAATCCCGGGTTTCACGGCTTGACCCAGGTGCTGTACGAATTTACTTCCTCCGCCGCGAATAACGGATCGGGATTCGAAGGATTGGCGGATAACACGCCGTTCTGGAATATCATGACCGGCCTGGTTATGCTGTTCGGACGCTATGTATCCATCATCGCCCTCTTGGGGGTTGCGGGTTCGCTCATGTCCAAAGAGCCCGTACCGGAAACGATCGGGACGCTGCGGACAGACAACCGTTTATTCGCCGGCATTCTGATCGGCACGGTGATGTTAATCGGCGCGCTTACGTTTTTGCCAGTCTTGGCCATGGGCCCAATCGCCGAGTTTTTAACTTTAGGATAAGCGAAAAGAGGGGTTGAATAATGACAAACAACCGAAAAACGATGCTGACCGGTCCGATTGTCCGTCATGCGGCACTGGATAGCCTGATTAAATTAAACCCTTTAACGATGATGAAAAATCCGGTTATGTTCGTCGTCGAATTGGGCATGATCCTTGTGCTTCTGCTGTTGTTGTTCCCGAATCTGTTCGGATCGGGCAACGGGTTCGGTTTCAATTTATCGGTTTTCCTGATTCTTCTTTTTACGGTGCTGTTCGCCAACTTTGCCGAAGCTCTTGCGGAGGGAAGGGGAAAGGCTCAGGCCGATTCGCTGAAAAAGTCGAAGCAAGAGGTAACGGCGAATAAGCTTGTCGGAGGATGCGTTCGTAATGTATCCTCCGCGGAGCTGCGAAAAGGAGACATCGTCGTCGTGGAGCAAGGCGAGATGATCCCCGGTGACGGAGAAGTTATCGAAGGGCTCGCCTCTGTGGACGAGTCCGCGATCACCGGGGAATCGGCCCCGGTCATCAAGGAAGCAGGCGGCGATTTCAGTTCGGTGACGGGAGGAACGTTGGTGGTGAGCGATCGGATCGTTGTCCGGATCATGAGCGATCCCGGCGAATCGTTCATTGACCGCATGATCTCGCTCGTCGAAGGGGCAAAGCGTCAGAAGACGCCGAACGAAATCGCGCTGAGCACGCTGCTTACCGTGCTGACGCTGATTTTCCTCATCGTCGTTGTCACCCTGAAGCCGATTGCCGATAAAATGGGCATTCCGCTTGAAATTCCGGTGTTGATCTCGCTGCTCGTCTGCCTGATCCCGACGACGATCGGCGGGCTGCTGTCCGCGATCGGGATCGCCGGAATGGACCGGGTCACCCGTTACAACGTAATCGCCATGTCCGGGAAAGCCGTCGAAGCGGCGGGCGACATCAATACGATGATTCTGGATAAAACGGGGACGATAACTTACGGCAACCGTATGGCATCCGAGTTGATCCCTGTCGGCGGCGTACATGTGCAGGAGCTTGCGGCCTGGGGAGCGATCGCCTCTCTCCATGACGAGACGCCGGAAGGAAGATCCGTCATGGAGTATGTTCGGGCGCGCGAAATGTCATGCGACGCAAGACTCGGTGAAGGCGGGGAACCCGTTCCGTTCCGGGCGGAAACCCGAATGAGCGGGATCGACTTAAAGGACGGACGCAAAGTTCGCAAAGGGGCTATTGACGCGATCCGGGGATGGGTGGTCTCGCAAGGGGGAGCCGTCCCTCCCGATTTGGAGGAGAAGGGAAACCGCGTGGCTTCGGAAGGCGGGACACCGCTTGCGGTGGCCGTTGACCACCGGGTTTTCGGGATCATTTATTTGAAGGATACGGTGAAACCGGGTATGAAGGAACGCTTTGAACAACTGCGCAAGATGGGCATCAAGACCATCATGTGTACGGGCGACAATCCCTTAACGGCGCAGACAATCGCTCGGGAAGCCGGCGTCGACGATTTCATCGCGGAGAGCAAACCGGAAGACAAAATTGCCGTCATCCGCCGTGAACAGGCACAGGGTAAATTGGTTGCCATGACCGGGGACGGAACGAACGACGCGCCGGCGCTGGCTCAAGCGGACGTCGGGCTGGCGATGAACAGCGGGACCGTGTCTGCCAAGGAAGCGGCCAATATGGTCGACCTGGATTCCGACCCGTCGAAGATCATCGAGGTCGTCGCCATCGGCAAGCAGTTGCTAATGACCCGGGGCGCACTGACCACGTTCAGCATCGCCAATGATATCGCCAAATATTTTGCTATTATTCCGGCGATGTTCATGGTGGCGATCCCCGAAATGGATTCGCTGAACGTCATGAGCCTCGGCTCCCCGTTGTCGGCGGTACTGTCTGCTTTAATTTTCAACGCGGTCATCATTCCGTTGCTGATTCCGCTTGCCATGCGCGGCGTAGCCTATAAACCGATGAGCTCTCAAAGATTGCTGTCCCGCAATTTGTTGATTTACGGGCTCGGCGGTGTCCTTGCGCCGTTTATCGGAATCAAGCTGATCGATCTGGTCGTTCATTTGTGGATTTAAAAAAATTGACCGGGTGCATCGTTGGCCCGAATTCATGTTTTCGGAAGGGAAGATATCCTTATGAATCAATTTCGGTCTCATTGCGTCAAAAGCCAATTGTGGTCGTCTTCTTTTATCTCGGTCTTTAGTTCCTCATTGCGGCTTAGCTTGCTTCTGATCGTCGTCTGCGGGATCGTTTACCCGCTCGTCAGTACGGGATTGGCACAACTGATGTTTCCCACTCAGGCCAATGGAAGTCTGTTGAAGAACGGCGAGGGGAAGGTTGTAGGCTCCGAGCTGATCGGCCAGTCCTTTACTGACCCGAGCCTGTTTCAGGGCCGCGTCTCCAGTATTGGATATCATGCCGAAGGGTCGGGCTCGAACAACTATGCGCCGTCCAATCCCGAGCTGATCAAGCGGATTCAAGCCTCGATCGGAGACTGGACCGCTAACAATTCCGAAGTGCCTCTCGGACTTCTGCCCATCGATTTGATCACGAATTCCGGATCGGGGCTTGACCCGCATATCACACCGAAAGCGGCTGAGGCACAAATCCCGCGGATCGGAAGCTTGACCGGCATCAGCGAGGAGAAGCTGCTCAGGCTTGTTGAGGAAGCGACGCAAGGACGGGACTTGAACGTTTTTGGAGAACCGAGAGTCAACGTCCTGAAGTTAAATTTGGCTCTGCAAAAGGAAATGGAACAAGCGAAGGAATGACGGGAGCGGTGTCTTGCGATGACGAATTACCGAAGAAAGACGCCGGAGGAGCTATTGGCATCGATGTCGCGGTCAGCGCGGTGATGATGCTGAATAAATCAGGAACGGCGGAACAGATGGAAGGGCTGGAGCGGATTCCAAGCATTCGCTGGATGAGGGATATTAGGTCAGCCGCGCAAGCGCTGTCTGAAAAATGTTCCCCGGACGGTTGCTCCGGAGTTGATCCGCCGGTCCACAGGCCGGGATGTGCTGATCGTGTCGAGAATTCCAAAGTAAAAAGCTGAACCAAACGAAACAGAGCCACGGAGATTACCGCCATAAACGGCGGGTCATCCGGGGCTCTGATCTTTATATCCCTTATTTTAAAGGTTCGACACGGCTGGCCAAATCCATCCAGCCTGCCAGATCATGAACGGCGATTCCGCCGAAGGCAGCATGGGAGGAGGTCAGTTTCTCCAATTGCTGTAACTGTTCCATCAGTACGTCGTATCCTTCTTCATAAAAAGTAATGAAATCACCTTCCGAACTGGCCTTCGTTTCCACGCCGGTGTATACGATTTTGTTCAACCGTTCGCCTTCGGCGAGCTCGTTTTTGGAGGCATCGTAAATGGCGGTGGCCTTGTCGCGATAGGACATTAAGGTTACGGACTGAAAGCGGGAGATCATCCAGGAACTCAACGTTTGATCGCTGTCCGGAGCTTTATAATTGTCCAGCCAGAACGGCAGAGCTGCAGAGATCGGTAAACCGGCCGCATCCGCTTCTCCGACCAGATAATCGACGGCGGTTTGCCATTGGGTGACTACCGAGGTCCAGTCGGTTTTCCATTCGGGGAGAACGTAAGGCTCGATGTCGACATGGATTCCTTTGAATTTTTCATCGGCGGCGGCGGATTTTTGATAATCGTTAACCCATTTGATAAATGCTTCGAGCTTTGGTTGATTGGCGGTTAATGCCCAGTTGGGAGCGCCGTTCAATGCATGGACTTCGATGCCGTTCATCCCGGCCTTCTTGATGAAGTTTTTATAGGATGGAAGATCTACCTTCGCGCTGATTTGCAAATAGATAATTCGTACTCCCTGCGATTTGCTGAACGTTATAAGTTCGTCGGGGGATGATTTGATCAAGACGGTGTTCCACAACCAGGTCGTTTTTATGGGCTGTGCGGCACTATCCGCTATGGCATTACGGTTTCCGGTGGAGAAAATAATGAGAAGACAAAACATAATTATGGGAATTTGGCGGAGGATGGTGCCGGTTTTCACTTGGATGTACGCTCCTTTAGTAAATAGTTCTTATAGTATGGATGTTGAGAGAACGGCGGGCGATTAGTAGGTTGTTATGGAGTGAAATCCAGGCCTTACCTCCTGTTTTGATATGAAATGTAAATACACATTCATTTTCGTAAAAAATGTCGAATTTTGCCATAGGTCTAAGGATGGATATTTGGGGCGAATTTAATATTTTTAACAAGGGAAAGCTAGTCAATAATCGGATCGGACTAAACTTTTCGGGGAGTGGGGGATGCCGGGTGAAGACGAAGAAATGGTTGGTGACAGGTACGGGGATGGTTTGCCTTCTGATCATCACGGCCCTTTTCATAGCGATTTTTGAACCGGAATATGCGTATATCCCTGCTTCGAATCGAATCGCCGAACCGATCCAAAGGCCCTCGAACCTCGAAAATCGTATGATCGGCATTAAATCGGACAACCAAGCTGATGATGAAACGTTGAAACTCGGGCGGGAGGCGTTGTACGCCGAAACCTTCGGCAATGAAGTGTTCTTTTCCGATATTATGGGGATCAACAAAGGCGCTCTTCGTATAGAAAAGATCATGAAGGCGATCGTGCAATTAAAAGGAGCCGGAACGAGCAATCTGCAGGTTGAACTCGCTGAAGATATTACGATTGGGAACAAGACATACAAAAAAGGCGATAAAATAGATACCGGCCTTGACGTGGCATCAAAAGCCGCTGCCCCAATCGGACTTCCCGTCAAAATCGGCCGAAACGGAATAAGGGTCGGAGTTAGCTGCATGTTGTGTCATGCGACCTGGGATCCGGTTACAAGAAAGGTAGTGGAGGGCGCTCCGAACAGCGATTTGAACGCAGGCTTTTTGATGGCCTTGGCTCCGAACAGCGCCGCTTATTTTACGCATACGGAAGTGGAGCAGACGGCGCGTTTTTTTAAGGAAGGGAAGAAGCATGTCGTCACGACCGATGGAAAATCAGCCGTTTTGCCGGATGCGGAAGGCTTGGAGAAGGCCGTGGACGAAACGTTGGCCAAATGGCCGAAGGGCAGTTTTGATACGACGATCGACTGGCGAAGCAACCCGACGCAAACGCCGGATACTTTTACGAAAGGGGCCCATCCCTACAGCTGGAGCGGATTTGCGGCTGTCGGGCCCTTTCATGGCTTGAGCGTATTCGCCAATAATGTGAACGCCCAAAATACGGATTCGCTGGCCCAGCAATGGACAAGCCATCATCTGTTCGGGATCGACCCGGAAGTTTATGTGGGAACTATTTTGCAACGTGCGGCCAATCCCAAATTTCGCTTTCGTCCGGAATCGGGCCGGAAACCGAGCGAATTTTTTGCCTCCTGGGATCCGACGCCGGGCGTTCCCGGGGTAAATGAACTTATAAAGCCGCCTTCATACCCCAAAATGACGTATTTTGCCCCCGATGGACTTGTTGCAAGCTCTCCAGGCAGGTTTGCGGGCGAGCAGATCCATGCCATGTCCGCTTATCAGGACGCGCTAACGCCGCCGCCGGCAAATCGTCCAAAGCAAGATCCGAATCAAATCAAGCTTGGGCAAGACGTTTTTCGGAGGGCGGGCTGTATTGCTTGTCACGCCGGGGAAGCTTACACCAATCACAAGATCATTCCGGTAGAGCAAATCGGCACGGAACCGTCGAGGGCGGCCGCTCTCAAAAGAACGGAAAACGGGTTCGGCGAGTCGCTGTTTTTTCCTCCGGGAACACCCGTGCCGATTCCCGAAGGGACAAAGCCCGTTCCGGTCCGTTCCATGGATTTGGACGAAGAACAGCTGAAAATGGGCTTTGCGCACGGAAATTCCAAAGGGGGATATAAAGTAAAGGGATTGATCGGACTTTCCTGGACGGCACCGTATCTCCATGACGGGGGCGTTGCCGTAGGCCCGGACCCGAATAAGGATTTGGGGATACCCGGCACTCTTATGAAGGGAGTCAAGCCGGATCCCGTGAATAGCTTGCGCGCCTTGATCGACAGGGATTTGAGAAAAAGGGTCGTGGCCGCAAACCGGAGTTCGTCCGCGCTTCGGGATGTTCATGTTTCAGGAACTGGGCATTTCTTCTGGGTCGATGATGAAGCCGGTTTTACCGAAAAAGAGCAGCAAGCCCTGGTCGACTATTTGCTTTCTTTAAAACCGGGCAAAATACAGGAAGGGAAGGAGCCGTGATCTGATGAAGGTCATCATAACGCAAAGCGAAGCCGTTGAGAAGGGGATATGGTCTCAAGTCATGCAAGCGTTCGGCATTTCACGCGAAGATGATGTATGGGAGAATGAACAGTTTATTTTGACGGAGGAACAAGCAAAGGAAATGGGATTGATTAAAAAATAGTGCATAAAATAAACAATATAACAAAAAACGCTGGTTCCGATTGGAATCAGCGTTCATTTACTATAAAAATAAAGTTGTAAAAAATAAAAATTCATGCTACAATGACGGATAGTCAAATCAAACGGTTTTAGATTCAATGTTGTATATATAATAGCATAATAGCACTTATTTGTCAAATAGAGTATTACCAGGGTAGAGAAAATTTCATGTTGTTTCCATTTCTAGGGTGGGGGTCTGAGCCATGACTGAAGATTTGACCAAAAATAATGAGCTTGATTTTTCGGATGATTTGTCGCTGCCGCCAGGCGTGAAAATTGATGATCCGGTACGGATGTATTTGAAGGAAATCGGTCGGGTTCCGCTTTTGTCCGCCGACGAAGAAATTGAGCTGGCACAACGAATCGAACAAGGCGACGAGGAGGCCAAACGTCGTTTGGCCGAGGCGAATCTCCGTCTCGTTGTCAGCATTGCCCGCCGTTATGTGGGACGGGGCATGGTTTTCCTGGATCTGATCCAGGAAGGGAATATGGGTTTGATTAAAGCGGTCGAAAAATTCGACTATTCCAAGGGCTTCAAATTCAGTACTTATGCGACTTGGTGGATCCGCCAGGCGATTACGAGAGCGATCGCCGACCAGGCGAGAACGATCCGTATTCCCGTGCATATGGTGGAAACGATCAATAAATTGATCCGGGTTTCCAGACAGCTGCTTCAGGAAATCGGCCGTGAACCGACGCCTGAGGAAATCGCCAAGGAAATGGATCTGACGCCGGAGAAGGTTCGGGAAATTATGAAGATTGCCCAAGAACCGGTATCGCTGGAAACGCCGATCGGAGAGGAAAACGACTCGAATCTGGGCGATTTCATCGAGGACCACGATGCTCCTGCTCCTGCGGAGGCGGCCGCTTACGAATTGCTCAAGGAGCAGCTCGAAGAAGTGCTCGACACGCTGACCGAGCGGGAAGAGAACGTGCTTCGGCTCCGTTTCGGCATGGATGACGGCCGGACGCGGACCCTGGAAGAAGTGGGCAAGGAATTTGGCGTGACCCGTGAACGGATTCGCCAAATCGAAGCCAAGGCGCTCCGGAAGCTGAGACATCCAAGCCGCAGCAAACGTCTGAAGGATTTTATGGAGTAAATATAACTTTGAATTAACAAAAAGGGGAAGGCTACTTTGAAGTCCGGTCGGGCCGGATAAAGTGAGCCTTCCTTTTTGTTTTATGATTTTCTGGCCGTACCCGGCCGGCATCGGCAAGTACGAAGCTTGACTGCCGTTTGTCGGGATAGCGGCCGAGTGCACATATACTTCTGTCTGCTTCCTCGACCCGGTCGAACGATGGAGCGCTGCCCGGGCTTGGCGACGCGGGTGCCGAATACCTCCATGAACCAGTCCACCGGATATGCGATAGACAGGCGGCCTTCATTCGAGCCGGCAAAATTGACGGCTGCCGCCAAATTGCCGCGACGCGTGAGCCATACGGAACCGGAATCCCCGTCCAGCGATACCGGACGCTTGCCGCGGATGACGCTCTGATTTTTGAAAGTGATCGTCCCCAACCCCCCGTAATCGCCATAATCGACCTGAATGTCGGTATGGATCGATTCGACGATACCGTTCACTGCTCCTGTCGTGCGGCCGACTTTTTTGAAACGATCGCCTATCCGGTAAGACCGGACATATCCGGGAACCTTACGGTACACGGCATACGCGGGGAACAGCAGGGAAGGGCGCCGGGGTTTGGCAAGTGCGGCATCCATGAAGTTGGTCCCCTTTTTCCGAAGGCGAACAAACCGGTCCACGCGGCCGATCGTATCGTTCTTGATCGTGCCGCCATCGGCTCCCCCCGGCTGGAGCGTTAAGGAGGTCCTGGTGCTATTTTCGTTAACGAGTACATGGTTGTTGCTTAGAATGAAGCGGCTACCGGGCCGGCGTTTATCGCTGACGATCAACCCGGCCGTCCCGGACACGTTCGGGGAACCTACGCTGAATCCTGCGATGACGGGCCGAATGCGCCTCTGAAAGGGAGAAGAGGGAGCGGCGTTTTTCCGAAACCTGGAGGAACGAATCAGTCGAACGGGGATCGCTGCTTTCAGTTTGCCGGGAAGGGACGGGCTGAACCGATGTTTTCCCGCTTTTGCTCCCTTTTTTCCTTTGGCGGCAGCGGCGGAAACTTGATCGGCATAAACAATGACGGCCGCTCCCTTGCCCGGTTTGGCGGGGTTCAGGTAACCGACGCCGACGCCGTGAATCCCTTTTTGCTTCAGCAATCGGCGCGCGTAGCGCTGTTTAAGTTTATAAGCCTTGAAAAAACTGGCCAAAACGGCATCACCTTTTTTCATCAATTTGCTATATAGTATGCGGTTGCCCTGAAGGTTTACTGAAAATGGGCGGGATTGACTCATTCGGGGGACCTGAGATAAAATGTGTATAGCTTGTTGCCTCGGGCAAAACATTTGCATATACGGCGATGGAGTTCGCCATAACCGCCGACAAGGCTGATGACTCCTACCAGAGCAGTTTTGCTATGCCATGGTAGGGGTCTATTTTTGTTATATAGGGGAGAAAAGAGACATGAGCGCGAATAAGATCGGCCAGTACTGGGAGCGGGCGGCTCAGAAATTTCCGTATGCGGCTTTTCCCGGTTCCTTTTTCAAATGGGTGTTGCTCGGCAGTGCGGTCGGCATATTGACCGGGAGC
Organism: Paenibacillus salivarius; assembly: GCF_051307165.1. Lineage (NCBI taxonomy): Bacteria > Bacillati > Bacillota > Bacilli > Caryophanales > Paenibacillaceae > Paenibacillus > Paenibacillus salivarius. The sequence continues at coordinate 3,163,135 of NZ_CP195592.1, read as the reverse complement.
GCCTCGGCGCTGTTCTTGACAGGCCTGGATTTTGTGACGGATCAACGGATGACTTATCCATGGCTGCTTTTTTTGCTGCCGCTTGGCGGTGCTCTGGTAAGTTATCTGTATATGAAAATCGGTAAAGATAGCTCGAAAGGAAATAACCTCATCCTGGAAAATATCCAGAACGGCGGTGCCCCGATCCCTTTGCGGATGGCTCCGCTGGTGCTGTTCGGCACATGGGTCACCCATCTATTCGGGGGTTCGGCCGGCAGGGAAGGCACTGCCGTGCAGATGGGCGGCAGCTTGGCCGACGGCTTCGGAAGACTGCTGCGCATCGATGCGATCGACCGGAAAATCCTGCTCATGTGCGGCATCAGCGGCGGTTTTGGTTCGGTCTTCGGGACCCCGTTGGCGGGAACGGTGTTCGGCCTCGAGGTTGTCGCGCTGGGTTTGATTAGCCACAGGGCGCTTATTCCGTGCTTTGCGGCCAGCTTTGTCGGCGATCTGGTCACGACGAAGGTTTGGAGGGTCAGTCACCTTCACTATGAAATCGGACAAGTCCCCGGTCTCTCGGCAGCCGTATTGTTCAAGGTCATCGTCGCTTCGATGTTGTTCGGACTAACCGCCCTCTGCTTCAGTGAACTGACTCATTTCTTGAAAAAATGGTCCGCGCGCATCCTTCCCAATCCGGTTATTAAAAGCGCGGTCGGGGGCCTAATCATCATTGGGCTCGTCTACGCGTTGGGAACCCGGGATTATCTGGGGCTCGGCGTTCCGCTAATTGTGGATTCCTTCGAAAATGGCGAGGTATCTCCGCTCGGATTTTTATGGAAGCTGCTGTTTACGTCCGTTACGCTTGGCACCGGTTTCCAAGGCGGGGAGGTAACGCCGTTGTTTGCGATCGGAGCGTCGCTTGGAAGCGCGCTCTCCGGCTTCCTTCATGTATACGGTCCTTTTCTCGCGGCGCTCGGATTCATCGGCGTTTTTTGTGGAGCCGCCAACACGCCGCTGGCCTGTTTTATTATGGGCATTGAGCTGTTTGGCTCGGAAGGGGCGGTTTACATGTTTATCGCCTGCCTGGTGAGCTATATGTTTTCGGGACATAGCGGCATTTACACCTCCCAGCTCATCGGCGCCTCCAAAAGCAGGCTTTTGGAAATCCCGGTGGGATCCAACCTTGCGGGGTGGAAAAGCCGAAAAAGAGCGGAACCGAACGAAGAACGGAAAAATCCGAATTTGTAAAAGTTTGAAATGCACGGTCCGTAGGAACCGAAGTCAAAATCAAAACGGAGTTGAAATTAAAGTGAAACTACAAGGAATTAACCATCTATGTTTTTCCGTATCGGATTTGAATAAATCGGTTTCTTTCTACCGGCAAGCCTTCGGCGCAAAGCTGCTGGCGCAAGGAAGGGCGCTCGCCTATTACGATCTGGACGGACTCTGGATCGCGCTGAACCAGGAGGATACGGAGCGAAATGCGGGACCGCGTACATACACCCACATCGCTTTTTCGATCGAGGAGGCGGATTGGGACGAATGGATCGATAAATTGAACTGGGCGGGGGCGGAAATTCTGCCGGGCAGATCGAGGGATGAACGAGACGGGAAATCCGTTTATTTTCTCGATCCGGACGGGCACATGTTCGAATTTCATACGGGCACCCTCGCGGACAGGCTGGCGTATTATAAATCGGGCAAGCCGCACATTCAATTTTTTGACTGAAAGATCCCATTTCGGCAATGTGCTTGTGGCTTTGCGTCTAAATGCGATAGAATAAGGCTTGGTGTGACAAGTATCATATTTTCATAAAAGAAAAAGCTCAGCAATTTACGAGAGAAGCAGGTTATGGACGATCATGAAAAAATTCAAAAAGTTTTATATCGAAACGACAAGCATATGCAACCTGGCCTGCAGCTTTTGCCCGCCGACGCATCGACAGGCCAAGTTTATCGGCGTTGAGGATTTCGCGAAAATTCTGGATGACATCAAACCGCATACGGACTATATTTATTTTCACGTCAAAGGCGAACCTCTACTCCACCCGAAAATCGATCAATTGCTCGACATCAGCCATGAAAAAGGCTTTAAGGTCAACATTACGACGAACGGCACGCTGATTCAGAAAAATGCGCACAAGCTGCTGGGCAAGCCGGCGCTGCGGCAGATGAATTTTTCGCTGCACAGCTTTGACGGGCACGAAGGCTCGACCGACAGGGAAGGGTACCTAACGAGTATTTTGTCTTTTGTCAGAGAGGCGACGGCGGCATCCGACATGCTTGTCTCCTTCCGGCTCTGGAATTTGACCAGGGACAATGAAACGAATTTGGTGCGAAGCCGCAACCGTGCCACCCTGGCGCTGATTGAGAAGGAGTTCGGTTTGGACTACCGGATCGAGGAAAAGGTCATCCCCGGCAGCGGCATCAAATTGGCCGACCGCATTTACTTGAATCAGGATCATGAATTCGACTGGCCAAGCCTGCACGCGAAGGAAGACGACGGCAGGGGATTCTGCCATGCGCTCCGTAACCAGGCGGGCATTCTTGTGGACGGCACGGTCATTCCGTGCTGCCTTGACGGGGAAGGCGTCATCAATCTGGGCAATGTGTACGAGACGTCGTTCTCGGAAATCATCGAGGGGGAGCGGGCCACCCGGTTGTATGACGGTTTCTCCCGCCGCGTCGCCGTGGAGGAGCTGTGCCGGAAATGCGGATACCGTCAGCGTTTCGGCGGAGGGGCGTAATAAAACAGGCGAACGGCCCCCGTTTTTCCGGAACCGGAAGGGCGGGTGCACGCTAACGAAACGGTATATTTTTATTGCACCGTTTTTTCCTCTCCAAAAACTTAAGGAAACAAGGTAACGCTATTAGGTATTTGGAGCGAATAAACTACGAATTTTTGTAAATTAGCGATACCGTGTTTCGTTATAATTTGATAAACCTTCATTTTACTCAAATAACACTATCCAGTTTCGTTAGAATGATGACAGACAGTGAACATAAAGAAAACGGCCGATACATTCGGCCGTTTTTTTCATCGGTTTACTTTTTTAGCAGGGAAAGGTCGATTTCAGGAACGAGCCCTTCGCGCGCGGCCCGGTCGAGCAGGGCGGTAATGGCCGCGTAGCCGTCGTCGCCCAAATCTTCCGTATATTCGTTAACGTACAGATTGATATGGGCCTGGGTCACATCGGGGGACATTTCCTGAGCATGCTCCAATACATAGTTCGCGGAAGCTTCCGGATGAGCCCAAGCATAACGCACCGATTCGCGAATCCAGCCGGATACGGACTCAAGATCGAGCGTCCGGCGGGCGATAATGGCACCCAAAGGAATTGGCAGACCGGTATCCGACTCCCACCAGTTTCCGAGGTCGGCGAGCATGTTCAGCCCATAGGTCTGATAGGTAAACCGGGCTTCGTGGATGACGAGACCGGCATCGATGGAACCGTTCCGGACGGAAGGCATGATTTCGTCGAAAGGCATGACGATGATTTCGCCGACTCCTCCCGGCACGTTTTGTGCAGCCCACAGGCGGAACAACAGGTATGCGGTCGAGCGTTCGCTCGGAACCGCGACCCGTTTTCCGGCGAGCGACGCGGCGTTTGGATTTTCTCCCGCCGTCAGCACGAGCGGACCGCAGCCGCGCCCGAGCGCCCCGCCGCATGGAAGCAGCGCGTATTCATCGAGTACCCATGGAAGTGCGGCGTAAGAGATTTTCAGGATATCAGGACCGTTTCCTGAGGCCGCAAGACCGTTGGTAATGTCGATATCCGCGTAAGTGACTTCGAACTGCGGTGCGCCGGGAATAAGCCCGTGCACCAGGGCATGAAATACGAATGTATCGTTGGGACATGGTGAAAAAGCGATATTCATGATTGCAAAACCTCCGGTAATAGTGAGCAAGCCTTTTCGAGCGCCAGCAGCGCGTCGCCGATTTTCCATTTTTCGCGGTCGCGGGGTCCGACCGCGTTGGAGATCGCCCGGATTTCCAATACGGGGATGCCAAGCCGATGTGCGGCTACGGCCACGCCGTAGCCCTCCATCGCCTCGGCCGCCGCGCCCGGCACGCGCGCGGCCAGCAGCTCGGCCGTGGCCGCCGTGCCGGTGACGGTGGACAGCGTCAGCACCGGCCCGAGACAGGCCGGCAGGCCGGCCTCATCGAGCGCCGCGCCCCAACGGGCGGCCAGGCCGCCATTTACCGGCACGCGCGCGGAGCCGAAGCCGAGCTTGTCCACGCCGGCGAAGCCGTCCGGCGTCTCTGCGCCGAGGTCGGCGGCGATCACGTCGCTCGCGACCACGAGCGAGCCGACCGGCGCGCGGCCGGGAAAGCCGCCGCCGATGCCGGCGCTGATCACGAGCGCGTAGCCGCCGCCCGCCAGCTCGGCCGCGGTGGAGGCGGCCGCGAGCGCCGGCCCGACCCCTGCGAGCCGCACGTCCACGTAGGCGGCGGCATCGCCGCCCGCGGCCGCAAGCCCGCGCAGCACGGCTTCCCGCTCGGCGTCGACCGCGGTCATAATCAGTACCCGCTTCGACATAGGGGATGATTCCGTCATTTTAAGCTCTCCCGTACTGTTTCGGCCGGTCGATTTCAGCACCCAGCTTTTTGGCGGCATTCAGGGCCCAATACGGATTGCGAAGCAGCTCCCGTCCTAGTAAAATCAGATCGGCCCGTTCGTTGCCGAGGATTTCTTCGGCCTGATCCACCTCCGTGATCAAACCGACCGCTCCGGTGGCGATCCCGGCCTGGCTGCGAATTTGATCGGCCAAATTGACTTGATAGCCTGGGAATATGTTGATTTCCGCCGGAACGACGGCTCCCGAACTGCAGTCTACGAGGTCCACGCCCTGTGCCTTCATGTTTTTGGCATATTCGATATACTGCTCCAAACTATTTCCGTTCGGATCGTATTCATTGGCGGAAACGCGGACGAAAATCGGTCCGTCGAATTCGGCTTTCACCGCGTCGATAATTTCCCCGAGGAGGCGATACCGGTTTTCAGGACTGCCGCCGTACTCGTCGCTTCGTTTGTTGGCGAGCGGGGAGAGGAACTGATTGATCAAATAACCGTGGGCGCCATGGATTTCAATAATGTCGAATCCGGCATCTTTGGCCCGACGAGCCGCCTCTTTAAAAGCTGCGACAACCCCCTTTATGTAGTTTGCATCAGCTTCCAGCGGCGTTTTCATACCTGGGAACGCAAGGGCCGAAGGGGCGAAGATATCTTCATTCAGTTCGGCTTTTCTGCCGGCATGGGCGAGCTGGATAGCTGCTTTGGCGCCGTTTTGGTGAACGAGATTCGTAATTTCCTTTAAGCCCTGGACGTGCTCGTCGCTCCAGATTCCCAGGTCTCGGTACGAAATCCGGCCTTCGGGCAACACGGCGGTCGCTTCCACGATGATCAAGCCGACGCCTCCCACCGCGCGGGTCGCATAGTGAACCCGGTGCCAGTCGGTGATTTTTCCGTCTTCATTCACGGAAGAGTACATGCACATCGGAGACATGACGATCCGGTTTTTTAAAGTGACGTTTTTTATCGTATAGGGTGAAAACAGTTTGTTCTTCATAGTGGTTTCCGCTCCTTATTTCATGATTGTAGGCTTGGTTTATTTATGAGCCTCCGCTGTCTATGTTAGAACAAACGAATTCAGGAAACAAGTCCGCCCCCTTGACCCAAACGCCCGTATCGTGTAACATAGTCTCGCTTTGTCCCCTAGGGTTCCGCGGCTGATGGCCGGATCTGGTCCGAGAGGGGACGCGCAAGGCAGAGCGTCTTTGCGTACACGGAGGGATAAAAGCCCGGGAGGATACCGCAAGGATATCTTCCCGGGCTATTTGTGTGAATCAGAAAAAAGGGGAGAAACAAATGAATCGAAACTGGAATCTGATCTGGATTGCCGGGCTGTTGGAAATCGGCTGGGTCATCGGGTTGAAGCATTCGCATGATGCTTGGACATGGGCCGGCACGATTTTGTCCCTGGGGTTTAGTACTTATCTGCTCATCCGTTCCACCCGTACGCTTCCGGTCGGCACGGCTTATGCGGTATTTACGGGGATCGGTACGGCGGGTACGGTGCTTGCCGAGATGATCCTGTTCGGAGAACCCTTCCGGATCGTCAAAATATTGCTGATTCTGCTGTTGTTGGCGGGCGTGATCGGCCTGAAGGTAATTACGGCGGAGCCGCAAGGACAATCCGAACCGAAGGAGGCGAAATAATATGGCATGGGTTTTGCTTGTTCTTGCCGGAGTAGGTGAAGTCATCGGAGTGGCGGGAATCAACCGGTTAAACCGTTATCGGGATATCAAATCGTTTGCCTTGATGGCCGGCGGATTCATCCTTAGTTTGGGACTATTGTCGATCGCCATGAAATCCATACCTATGGGGACGGCATATGCGATTTGGACGGGGATGGGGACGGTCGGAAGCACGCTGGCCGGCATGTTTCTCTATGGGGAATCGAAGGATTGGAAGCGACTTTTATTTATCGCCATGGTTCTTGCCGCGGCCGTAGGATTGAAACTGGCGGGATAACAAAAACCGCATCTTCCGAATCGTGGAGATCACGAAGAGGGAAGGTGCGGTTGATCTTTTTTTGCCGAAAATATAAAGTCACGCTCTCTTGGACGCCTGAGCCAAGCGGTCTTTGATTTGTTTGTTGGTGCGTTTCATCGCTATACGCTGCTCGCGAAGGATCTGCGACGAATTTTTCGCCAAAGGGGCGAACAGCAGCGCTTCTTTGGGTTGATTGCCGACAGCTTTAGTGACCCGTCCGTTTTTGGATACGAACACTCCCGAACTCATGGCTGCATTCCTCCCAGGCACAATTTGACGATTTCGACGACAAGCGGATTTTTACTCATTATAGCATGATTGACACTCTGTTTGTAGTGGATGAATTTCTTATAATTCCAGTCCGGATCCGCCGGGTAGTGAAGGGTTATGACATAGTTCCCCGACCGGATGCAGTGATAAAACATGCTTTTCGATTCTTTGAAAAACACTTGCTCCCCGGGATCGCCCATTTCGGCGGTCAGCACGATGTAGGAGCTTTTGTCGTCCGGCGCGAAAAACGGGGCCGAAGCGGCCGATCCGGCCTTGGCGACGAGGAAAAGACCGTCCTCGCGAAGCTCATAAAGCGTTGCCGCACAGCAATCGCCGTAATATCCCACGCTTTCGGACATATATTGCCCGTACTTTTGCTCGATCATGCCTCCGCCTAAGCGGTTCATGATGAGTTCGAGGAACGGTTCGCCTTCATGCCTGAGCCCGGATATCCGCAAAAGCGGCAGCAAACCCGACATGAGCTCAAATGCTTCATCGAATTGATCCAGCCGGTCGGCGTTTTGTTCAATCGAATCCTCCAGCGGCAGGAGCAAGGCGCCGCGCCGAAGCAAATCGCTGAAATAAGCCTTCCAATCGATCGGGACTCCCATGGAAAGATCATCGATATACACTTTTCTCAGCAGCATGTCATAGTAAAAATACCAGACGTAGGGATCCACGTCTTTCGGCATGCGGTTATCTTTCTTCAACATTTCCATCATATGTGCGGGTGTGGGAAAACGCTCTTCCTTCGCGATGCAATCGTCAATAAAGCGTTCCAAAATCGGCCTGACGGTGCCGAAAAATATCGATTTGACCTCCACGTCTCCAAAAACGAGAATCGTTTTTTCCTGTTCGTGCGCTTTGATGAACTCCATATGGGTAATCGTTCTTAAGGCGTTAGCGTGGTATGTACCTGCCTTGCCGCCGATAAACAATACATATATGTCGCATTGCTCCACGGCTTCCAGACAACGGACGACCGGATCGACATGCGCCGGCCAGGGACCTAGATTTTCTTCCCACATGACAGGTTCATGCCCAAGGGCCTCCAGTTCCCGGAATACCCTTCGTCTGAGAGGCTTGAGGCCGTCTTCGTTCACGGAACTAATAAAAATTTTGGTTCTTGCCAAATCGAGAACCTCCCCCCGGATGATCACTCCTTTTCCATTATAACCCAGTCTTAACAAAATTGAATGAGGGAAAAATACGAAATGCTTGCAAACGAATTATAGTTTATGTAGTATAAATTTTGCAGCTACTAAATTTGGGTAAGTAAACATCGTTGGAATAGGAGAGAAGCTAAAAATGAGCCAATTTTTGGACGCAGTCAAAAAAAGACGCAGTGTATACGGGATTAACAAGGACACCAAGGTGTCGGACGCCCGAATTGAGGAAATTATCGGGGAAGCGGTTCTTCATTCGCCGTCCTCTTTTAACTCTCAAAGCGGAAGAGTCGTCGTTCTGTTCGGCGAGCAGCATGACAAGTTTTGGGACATCACCAAAGAAACCCTCCGCAAACTCGTTCCGGCTGACAGCTTTGCACCGACGGAAGAGAAAATGGCCGCTTTCCGCAGCGGACGCGGGACTGTTTTGTTTTTTGAAGATCAAGCCGTCATTGAAGGCCTTCAACAGCAATTCGCCGCATACGCGGAAAACTTCCCGGTATGGTCTCAACAATCCAGCGGCATGTTGCAATATGTTGTCTGGACCGCTCTGGCGGTAGAAGGCGTCGGCGCGTCGTTGCAGCACTACAATCCGCTTGTTGACGAGCAAGTGGCCAAGGAATGGAATGTTCCTGCGAGCTGGAAACTGATTGCGCAAATGCCGTTCGGCAATATTGCCGCCGAGCCGGGCGAAAAACAATTCGCTCCGTTGGACAGCCGCTTGAAAGTGTTCAAATAAGATAAGGGCAACCTTAGAAAAAAAGCGTTTGGCGACAATCGTCGTCAAACGCTTTTTGCCATTTGGACCTCATGCTCTTGCCGCTCTTCCCGCTCCGTTGCCGAAGTCAGCCAGATGTCCTTGAAATCCATCCAGCCCAGATTATTGATTATCAATCCGCGGACGGAAGGGTGGACGTAAGTATTTAGCTTCTGATGAAACAAAAACAGCAATTGGGCTTCGTCGTGCAGCCGATTTTCGATTTGCTGCAATAAAGCGCGCCGCTTGGCCTTCGACGGTGAAGCATAGATTTCGTCGACCAGGCCGTAAATCCATTTTTTCAAACCCGGTTGGAGATGCTGGTTGATGATGCTGTTCTTCTGGAGAAAGGTTTCAAGCTCGCATATTTCATCATCCGCAAAAACGAGACACATCAATACGGCATCGGCCTCCATAGCGGTTTCCGGATAAGTGAGGGAATACTTTTTTTCGTAGCGGATATCGACCGGGATACCGATGGACTCGCATTGCTCCCGTATCCATTCGGCGTCCTCGCATTCCGATTCTCCGGCGATCAGCCGCAACGGGGTGCCGTCGTAACCGGACTGCTCAAGCAGCCGCTTGGCAGCCTCGGGATCATGCCAATGCACGCCGAACGCCGTTTCTTCTTGCGGCAAAAAGCTGCGCGCCGGATAGCCCTGCTTGCCGGAATGCAAGATCAAGCCGGAGCGGTCCATAATGAGATTGACGGCTTGCCGGAAGGAAAGGGACTGGTGAGGTCCGTCTTTGTTACGATTCCATGAGATCAGGCTGCAGCCTTTGCTGAGCGTTTCGATCCGGGCCCAATCGCTGCCCGCTTTAGCGGGAAACCGGGAATCATTCGCTACGAGATGTTCCCATTTCAACTTGGATACGTTCGGGATGTCATCGGGCATAAAAATGAGCTTGACTCCGTCCAGATAAGCCCTGCCCAAAAAGTAACCTTCATTGACGGCGAGCTCCATCCGGCTGGCACTCCAATGCACCATTCTGAACGGCCCCGTTCCGCTGGGCAGGTCCGGACTTTCGCTGCCTGTTAAGCCGACTTTATCCGCCGGAACGATGGAAGCGCAGGAGGAGCACATGAGCCGCGGGAATAGCGCGTTCGGTTGGCGAAGGATGACTTTAACCGTTCTCGGATCCACCGCAACCGCCCGCTCCATCGTTTCCACGAGCCAGGAGTTCATGGAAGACCTCATTCGTTCCAGTGTAAACACAACGTCATCCGCAGCGAGCATTTTACCGTGATGAAACTGGACTCCCTTGCGCAAATAAAACGTCCATTCCGTTCCCGATTCATTGCTTTCCCAATGGTGGGCGAGCTTCGGGGTGATTTGTTCCCGTTCCGAATCGTATTCCAAAAGCCGGTCGAATATCTGCCGAACAAGGTGGGAATCAAAGCCGAAGTATAGCTCGGAAGGATCGAGCGTAGCGGGAGCCCGATAGACGGGAAGGCAGAAGACGTCCCTGTCGGGAGAATCCGCCGCGGCTCTTTCCACGCCGAACTTGCCGTTCAGCCATTTGATAAACTGATCAAAGATCGGTTTATCCTCTTCGTATTGATGGAGGAACTCGAAGGCCGTCCGGTATTCCCCTTTTTGCGAAAGACGTTTGGCAAACTCCAGCAGAAACGGCTCACGCTCCACTTTGAAGCGGATGCGCGACCGGTTCCCGCGTCCGCGACCGGGCAGCCAATCGATCAAGTTCTCTTCCTGGAGCTTGCGTACGATCAGCTTGACGTTCCGTTCCGTACAATGGAAAAGCCCGGTCAATTCCTCAAGCGCGACTTCGAATTCATCGCGATCCCGGTTTCCCGGCCCCGCAAAATGGTTCAGCAGGGTAAAATACCGTTCCTCCGTAAGCATTGAACAACCTCCTCATAAGCTCATGACACCCTTGTTCCTCGAAAAGGGGAAATACGTTTTTCATAGTGTACACTTTTTCTTCCCCGTTTTGAAGCAGATAATGGAAAAAAAGATCGCAAAAAGAAACGGTGGTAAGAGAGGAGCTTGCGCAAATGATGAACTACGAGGAATATTTCAGACGTGAAAGGGAACTGGAGAGGTTTCATGATCCGCGTAACCATCCTATGAGGATACCCGCAGAGTGCAACCAACAGAAAATGATCGCACCGGCAGATAGAAACCGGCATCATTGGTTAGCCGGGTTGACCGATATATGGGGGCAGTTGAAAAGAAGAGGGGAGAATAAAAGAGGAATGCAAAGTAAAATCGGAGGAAACCGGCAAAATGCGTCAGGAAAAACCTAGCGCGTTGAATTACCCGCTCGCTTGGCTCATTTTCACTCGCAGATGAATGGCCTAACAAAGCGGGTGATTTAATTCATTCCTATGAATCGGAGCTGTGGATGACTATTTTTCCGGTATCGGTGAAAGGGGGGACGGGTTCTCCCCGGGCCGCTTGGAGGAGATTGCCGATCAGCAGCTTGCCCCAGCTTTCTTCGTTTTGCGATAGAACGGAGGTGATCTGGCCGTTGCTCAGGCTTTCCTTCATTTCGGGCGTCATGTTGAAGGCGACGGCGTAGCGGCTAAGGCCCTTGGCTTTCCAGACGAGAACCGAGGTGGAACTGGAAATAAGGTCTATGGACACCAGAGCATCAAAATGCGGGTGGGCGTCGATCATCGCTTCAAGATCGGTCAGCGCTTTGTCGCTGTCTCCATCGTTATGTCGGACTTCAAGCACTTGAATGCGGGTTTCGTCCCGCAGGTAATCCAGCAGTCCCTGAAGCCGCTCCTGATGAAGCTCCATACGCTGTACGCCGGATTCGACCAGAAGCATACCCTTGTCTTTCATTATTTGCTTGATGATTTTGCCCATTTGAACGCCCGCTTCAACGTTATCGGTACCGATAAAAGCAGACCGCTTGCTGTCCTTCACATCCGATTCAAAACAGATGACGGGGATGCCGGCCAGAACCGCCTTGTTGATCACGGACGCCAGGGCCGATGAATCGATAGGCGAGATGGCGATGGCGTCCACTTTCTGCTGGATCATCGTCTCCATCATATGGATTTGCTGTTCCAGGTTTATCGCTTCAGGCGCTTTTACGACAAGCCGGACTCTTTCGGGGATCGCGGCCTCTTCCGTCAAGCGGGTAATCTCTTCATAAAACGGATGCGCCATCGGGTAAATGATACCGAAGGTATAGAGCGGCGCCTGATTTATGGACGTTTCCGACGGAAGCGAGGAGATGCGAGAGGAGCCGGGGTCCGGCTGTTCTTGGCATCCTGCCAGCACGACCGCCGATACCGCCATGAGCCCCAAAGCGAATGCTAATAATTTGATATTATGAAAAAGACGAGGCCTGTTCATTTTCATCTTGCTCTCCTTCCGATATCCCGAAAGAAACCGCCGTTGTTGGCAATGCGCCTTGTTTCCGAAATTCCGTCGTCGTCATGCCGGTAACCCGCTTGAATAAGTTGGAAAAGTAATGCGGATCGCTATAACCGACCCGGAAAGCGATTTCATAAGTTTTGGCCTGAGTGGACTGAAGAAGCTCCATTGCTTTATTGATCCGGGTTTGCGTCAAAAACTCGATGAACGTCTGCCCCGTTTCCTGACTGAAAATTTTGCTGAGGTGGCTGGGACTCATGTTGATGGATTCTGCGGCGTCCTGCAAGGAGATATGATCCTTATCGTAGTTGGAAGTGATGTATTCCTTCACCCGAAGCAGCAGATGGGCATAGCGGTCGGAGGCATGGGAGCGCAAGTGCCAGAAATGCTCGACCAGCCTGGTTAAATAATGGCATGCCTCTTCCCAGGTACGAATCGATTCAATCGAATGCTGAAAATCCGTTAAGCTTTGCCTTGCGGCTTCAGGCCCTCTGTACAATTCCTCGGCGGTTTTGAAAACCTCAAGCGTAAGATCGTTCAAAATATAATAGCCGGTAAGCGAAGCGTTCCAGTCGACCTGAGCAAGCGCGGAAGCAAACCCGGGGATAAAGGATTCCAGCTGCCGGGGGGTTCCGATTTTAAGAAACTGTATAAATGCCTGACGATCCAGTAAAATACTGTGGTGGATCGAGCTTCGCGTCGCCTCCAGCAAATTTCGCCGGTTTTGCCGCTTCAGCCGCTGCCAGTAAAGAGATTCCTCCGCCTCCAAAAAAGAAAGATGTATTCCCTGGAGCCGCTCTTGTACCGAACCGATTCCTAGGGATAAGGCATAGCATTGAGGTTGGGCTTCCATCTTTTCCTGTATCTCCCGAAACGGCCGGAGTAAGATCTCCAACGTTTCCGCAGTTTCGCCCTTCGCGATCCATACCGTCTTCGTCAGGCTGGACCGGTATTCCAAAAAGTGCTCCCGTTGCTCATCGACAACCCGCTTCAACGCTAACAAGGCGGTATCCGTATCCAAACGGTCGTAATCCTCGGCGGAATGTCGCTGATCGATTAAAACGACGGCATAGCAGTGGGCCACGAGCCTGAGCGATAAGGCCTCCGCGGTTTGAATCGCCTCCGTCGCGGACAGAAGGCCGCCGCACAAATCGCTGAGCAGCTTTTGCCTGGACAGTTCGGTCTTCTCAAGCTCCCGCTGTTTCAAGCCTGCCAACTGTTCCTTTTCGCTTCGTTCCTTATCGATTTTGTCGCTAACCCTGCGAAGCAGCCTCATCAGATCCGAGGAACTGATCGGCTTGAGGCAGTATTCCACTACGCCCATACTGAGCGCTTCCCGCGCATATTCGAATTCCTCGTGCCCGCTTAAAATGATGATTTTCACGTCCGGCATTCTGTTGCGTACGATTTTGCTCAGCTCAAGTCCGTTCATGAACGGCATCTTGATATCCGTAATCAGAATATCGGGCTTCAGCTGCTCGATCATCGGCAGGGCCATCTCGCCGTCGGAGGCGTCTCCCAAATACTTGAACCCGTCCCGTTCCCAATGAATACAGTCCCGAATCGTTTCTCTGATCAGGATTTCATCATCGACGAGCAGTACTTTTTTCATCCGTTAGTCCCCCGCTTTCATCGGAATGGATATGGTCACAATCGTGCCCTCTTGCGGGGCGCTGTCGATCCGAACCCCGTATTGATCCCCGTAAAAAAGCTTGATCCGCTGATGCACATTATGGAGCCCGAATCCGCCCGACACCTCTTCTCCGGTCTCCTCAGGCATCCGGCGGTTAAGCAGATTCCGCCGCAGCTGCTCCAGTTTCTCCGGCGTCATTCCGCAGCCGTTGTCCTGAACGGTGAGGAGGAGGTCGCGAGTCCCCGCCTTCCTGGCGCTGACCGTAATCCGTCCTTTTCCGCGCTTGTTCTTGATGCCGTGGTAAAGCGCGTTTTCCACGATCGGCTGAAGCGTCATTTTGAGGACGGAACAAGATCCGAGCTCGGGGTCCGCCTCGATTTCATAGTCGAGTATATCGCGGTACCGCATTTGCTGGATGACCAGATAACTGTGGACGTGCTCGATTTCTTTTTCGAGAGTGATCCAGTCCCGGCCCTTGCTCAGGCTGATCCGGAACAGGCGGGAGAGCGATTCCACCAGGGTGATGACCCGGTCGTTTTTTCCCGCTTCCGCCATCCAGAGGATCGAATCCAGCGTATTGTACAGAAAGTGAGGATTGATTTGGGCTTGCAGCGCCCTGAGCTCCGCCTTTTTGATCTCCTCCTGCTCGCGGATGTTTTGTTCGAGCAGGTTTTTTATTTTTCCAAGCATAATGTTAAAGCTCCGGCCCAAATCGGCGATTTCATCCTTACCCGACGGGGTGACCTTCGAGTCGAGGAAACCGGACGCCGCGAGCTTCATTTTTTTCTTCAGCAGCTGTAGCGGACGCGTGAGCCGGGAAGATATGAAAAAATGCAGCGAAACGGCAAAAAGAATGCTTAGCGCTACGCTGACGATAATGAGCTGACGAATCGAATCGGCCTCTTTGACGATTTCCTGCAGGGGAACCTGACCGATAATTTTCCACCCCGTGGCTTGCGAGGAAGAGGCGAAAATAAATTTCGGCAAGCCTTTAGTCTTATCGACATAGCTGCTTAAAGAGCCCGAAGCCATGGCGGATAGGATGTCTCGACCCGGAAGAACGCCGTCCCGGTCCAGCCGGTCGGGGGTAAATATCGGACGGCCGCTGCCGTCGATGACATAAAAAAAGCCCGTGTCGCCAATGACAACCTCGTCACAAAACCGGCCCACCGCAGAGTCGTCAACGTCAATAATGATAAAACCGATCACTTCGTGCGTGATCCGCTGCTTTACGGCGGCCATAATGGAAATCCCGGGCTTCTCCTGCAATCCGTCGACCCGGTCCAGCGGCTCGGAGTCGAGCGGCGGGATGTTAAGCACGGAATCGGGGTGGTTGATCAAATAGGCGAAATGAGGATTGCGCAGCGGATTTTTGTCCAGTTGAAACACACCTCGCCGTTCGCTAATGCCTCTTCCGTATAAATTGATCATCGTAATATTGCGGACGCTCTCGTATTTGTAGGTTTGGCGGTACGAATCTATCGTTCTTAAAATCTCTTTGGCATCTTCGTAGGTATCGCTTTGCGAATATAGAAAATGGAGCGCCCTTGGATGACTCCCGAGTTCCAGCAATTTGCCGCTGTCGGTGAACAGGGTTTCCAGGCTTTGAGCCAATTGGTCCGCGGTGAGCACCGCGCTGGCTTTGCTGTTTTCATAGACGGTGTTGTATGACTTCTGATAAGAAACCAACCCGATTCCTATTAACGGGATGACGGTCAAACACAGGAACATCATCAGCAGCTTGGCGCGCAGGCTGGAGGAGATCCAGTTGATCAGCTTCATCGGACGTCTGCCTTTCGAATGGAGAATAACGGCATCGGGTACACCAAAACCTTCTCTTTTGTTCCAAATTATGACGGATCGCCTATGAAAACGCAATCATTAATAAAAAATTGAACCATCGGCACAAAAAAACAAATGACGTTCCTGCTCAGCGGGAAATTCCGCCGAAAAAAAGCCACCGGCAAGCGATGAAACTCCGTATCTTCCCGAAATGGAAGCGTTTTATAATCGAGACACGCCAGGCTATGGTGAACCAAAAAGGGGAGGAAACAAAATGAATTCGTTCAAAAAATCGGGCTTGATTCTGGCCGCTTCATTAATGCTGTTGTTCTCGGCTGCCTGCGGCGGGGACAACGGGTCCGGAGGAAACGCGAAGGAGCCCGCAAACGGCGGAAATCAGCCGACGCAAGCGGGGGCGGAAAGCAATGGGGATCAAAAAGACGGATCGGCAGATAAAAAGATCACGCTCGGATTTTCGCAGGTAGGCGCAGAAAGCGGCTGGAGAACGGCCAATACGAAATCGATCCAGGATTCGGCCAAAGAAGCCGGGTTCGATCTGAAATTTTCCGATGCGCAGCAAAAACAGGAAAACCAGATCAAAGCGCTCCGCACCTTTATCCAGCAAAAAGTGGACGTCATCGCCTTTTCTCCGGTCGTGGAGTCCGGCTGGGACACCGTCCTGAAAGAAGCGAAGGATGCCGGCATTCCGGTCATTTTGACCGACCGGGCCGTGGATTCTGCGGACACCTCGCTGTATGAAACGTTCATCGGCTCGGACTTTGTCGAAGAAGGCCGTCGCGCCGGGCAATGGCTTGTGGATCAATATAAGGATTCCACGGAAGAAATTAATATTGTGGAACTGCAAGGGACGACGGGCTCCGCACCGGCCATCGACCGTCAAAAGGGTTTTGCCGAAGTGATTGCTTCCAACCCGAATCTGAAGGTGATCGCTTCGCAAACCGGCGATTTCACCCGGGCCAAAGGGAAAGAAGTCATGCAGGCGTTCCTGAAGGCTCACAAGAAGATCGACGTGCTGTACGCCCATAACGACGACATGGGACTCGGTGCGATTCAGGCTATCGAAGCGGCCGGACTGAAGCCGGGCGTAGACATCAAGATCATTACCGTGGATGGGGTAAAAGACGGATTCGTCGCGGCCAGCGAAGGCAAAATCAATTTCATCGTGGAATGCAATCCGCTGCTCGGTCCCCAACTGATGCAAGCGGTGCAAGATGTGGTTGACGGCAAGGAAGTGGAGAAGCGGATCGTCACGGAAGAAGGCGTATTTACGTCCGAGGATGCCAAACGGGAACTGCCAAATCGCCAATATTAAGCGGGTTCGTTCGAGTGGCCCTGCGTAAAAATTGCAAGTAACGGGAGGGAGGGCAGCTTCGCGAGGGGGATGGAACTTCGCCGGAGCTGCCTGTTCTCTTGGAGGGGAGATAAGAGCAGATGAAGGAACTGCAACCGATATTGCAAATGACCGGGATCCAAAAGCAGTTTCCCGGCGTAAAAGCCTTGAGCGGAGTGGATTTTCGTTTGTTTCCCGGCGAGGTGCATGCGCTGATGGGCGAAAATGGAGCGGGGAAGTCGACGTTGATCAAAGTGCTGACCGGCGTTTATAACGCCGATATGGGAAGCGTTGAGATGGATGGACGGGCCCTTTCGGTGCACAGCCCCCAGGAAGCGCAGCGCGCCGGAATCAGCACCGTCTATCAGGAGGTGAATCTGTGCCCGAATCTGTCGGTCGCGGAAAATATATTCATCGGCAACGAGCCTAGCCGCATGGGGCGGATCCGCTGGAAAGAAATGAACCGGAATGCCGAACAGCTGCTTCAGGAAAGGCTTCATCTCCAGATCGACGTGACCCGGCCGCTGGAGTCCTATTCGGTGGCGGTGCAGCAATTGATCGCCATCGCCCGGGCGTTAAGCATCTCAGCCAAGGTATTGATTCTGGATGAACCGACCTCCAGCTTGGATCAAAGCGAGGTAAAGCAGTTGTTCGACATTATGAGAAAGCTGAAGCAGGATGGGCTCGCCATTTTGTTCGTCACGCATTTTCTGGATCAGGTTTACGAGGTATCGGACCGGATTACGATTTTGCGGGGCGGGGAATTCATTGGAGAGTATCCCGTTGCGGATTTGCCGCGAATCGAACTGGTTTCGAAAATGATCGGCAAGGAATTGGGGATGCTGGAGACGCTTCCGAATTTGGCGGATAGCGGCGGCAGCCATCATGGCGATGTCATGTTGGAAGCCGTGGGACTTGGACGGCAAGGAGCGATCGAGCCGTTCGACATGCGCATCCATCAGGGCGAGGTGCTCGGCTTGGCCGGGCTGCTGGGCTCGGGTCGGACCGAAATGGCCCGGCTGTTCTTTGGGGCGGACCGATCGGACAGGGGGAGTCTCCGGATTGGGGGACGTGCCGGGAGCATCCATACGCCAAGACAGGCGATCGATCAGGGCGTTGCCTTTTGTTCCGAGAACCGGAAAACGGAAGGCATAATCGACGATTTGACGGTCCGGGAAAATATCGTGTTGGCGCTTCAGGCTTCCAAGGGGTGGTTCCGGAAAATTCCGCGGAAGCGGCAGAAAGAAATTGCGGAGGCGTATATTTCTCTGCTGAACATCAATCCGCGTGACCCGGAGCAGCTGATCCGTCATCTCAGCGGTGGCAATCAGCAAAAAGTGTTGCTTGCCCGTTGGTTGCTGACGGAGCCGAAGCTGCTTATCCTGGATGAGCCGACCCGGGGGATTGATATCGGTGCGAAGGCGGAAATCCAAAAGCTGGTGCTTTCGCTCGCGCAAAAGGGAGTGTCGGTGCTCTTCATTTCTTCCGAGCTTGAAGAAGTGCTGCGGGTAAGTCAAAGGATCGTCGTGCTTAGGGACCGCCGGAAGGTGAAAGAAATGACGGGGCCGGAAATGAATCAGCAACAAGTGATGCAGGCGATAGCAGGAGGGGATATGGGATGATGAAGCATCGTTTGTTTTGGCCGTTCATGGTGCTTGTCGCGTTATTGTTGTTTAATTTGATCTATTCGCCGGATTTTTTCTCGATCAAGATGCGGGACGGGCATCTGTACGGAAGCATGATTGATATTTTGAATTTCGGTTCACCGCTGATCCTGGTAGCGATCGGCATGACGCTGGTGATCGCTACCGGCGGCATCGACCTGTCGGTCGGTTCGGTCGTGGCGATTACGGGAGCGATGGCCTGTCTCAGCATCAGCCGGGCGAACGACCAAAACGGATTGGCCGCCGTGCTTGCTGCGGTCGGTCTTGCGCTTGTTTTGTCAGCTTTGCTGGGCCTATGGAACGGATTTCTCGTGGCCCGCATCGGCATTCAGCCGATTATCGCCACGTTGATCTTGATGGTCGCCGGCAGGGGTATCGCCCAATTGATCACGGGCGGGCAAATCATTACCGTGCTCAGCCCCAAATATCAATACATCGGTGCGGGCTCCTTGCTGACGCTTCCGTTTTCGATCTTTGTCGTCGCGGCGATGTTCGGAATCGCCTCGTTGCTCACCCGAAAAACCGCGCTCGGGCTATTTATCGAGGCGGTCGGCTGCAAGCCGACGGCCAGCCGGCTGGCGGGCGTCCGTTCACGGACGGTGATGCTGGCCGTGTACATGTTCTGCGGGTTGTGCGCGGGTATCGCCGGGCTGCTTCTCAGTTCCAACGTTTCCAGCGCTGACGGCAACAATGCCGGACTCTGGTACGAGCTCGACGCGATTCTGGCCGTCGTCATCGGAGGAACCTCTTTGACCGGCGGTCGCTTTTATCTGGCCGGAACGCTGGTCGGCGCGCTGATCATTCAGACGTTGACGACGACGATATACATGGTGGGCGTACCCCCGGAAATTACGCTGGTGGTCAAAGCGCTGGTCGTCCTGGCTGTTTGCCTGGTCCAATCCGAGAAATTCCGCGGATTGCTGCGCCGTCGTCCGAATGCGGGCCGTTCGCAAACTTTAAATCCGGAGGTGAAGCGGCATGCTTAAACGCCAGTACATTCCGCTATGGGTAACGATCGGCTTGTTTTTGCTGATTTTTATCGTCGGTTCCTTCCGGTATACGGGATTCTTTTCCATGCAGGTGCTGCTGAACCTGCTGATCGACAACGCGTTTCTCCTGATCGCGGCCGTCGGCATGACGTTCGTGATCGTTTCCGGCGGAATCGACTTGTCCGTGGGCTCCATGATCGCTTTGACGACGATGGTCTCCGCCAGCTTGCTGCAGCAAGGATGGCCGCCGGTGATCGTCATTTTGCTGGTCTTGATCATTGGCGTACTGTTCGGAACCGCCATGGGAGCCATCATTCATTACTTTAACATCCAGCCGTTCATCGTAACCCTGGCGGGCATGTTCCTGGCCCGTGGCCTTTGTTACGTCATCAGCGTTAATACGATTACGATCGATAATGCTTTTTACACGGCGGCTGCCCAGACGAAGATCATGCTCCCGGGCGGAAGCTTCATCTCGATCAGCGTCCTGATTGCGCTGGCCGTGGTGCTTATGGGGATCTATCTGGCCCATTATACGAAATTCGGCCGCAACACGTATGCTATCGGCGGCAGCGAACCGTCCTCGATGCTGATGGGATTGCCTGTGGCGCGCACGAAAATGATGGTGTTCGGCTTCAGCGGCTTTTGCTCCGCTTTGGCTGGCGTGGTGTTTACCTTCTACATGCTGTCAGGATATGGGTTGCATGCTAACGGTATGGAGCTCGATGTCATCGCTGCGGTCGTGATCGGAGGAACGCTTCTCACCGGAGGCGTCGGTTACGTGGTCGGCACTTTCTTCGGCGTCTTGATCCAGGGCGTTATCCAGACGATCATCAGTTTTGAAGGGACGCTCAGCTCCTGGTGGACGCGGATCGTGATCGGCGCGCTTTTGTTGCTGTTCATTCTGCTTCAAAGGCTGCTTGGTGAACGGCGACTGGCCGGGCGGAGCTCAGGATAAGGGAGAGACGATAACGGAGCAGTAAAGAAAAAACCTGAAGCGGCCGCATCAGGTTTTTTCGCTCTTTTCTTCATTGGGAGCATGTGGTAAGAATGGCATATAGATATTTAAATAGGGAGGCCGGCAGTTTGATCAAACAAAATCCAAGATATTTACGGGCGCAATTTTTCAGACGCTTCTATGTACATACCTTGCTCCCCCCTTTTATGCTGTTCTTATTTGCCGCCGTTATTGCCATTCTGGCGGGCTGCGAATCCACCTCGGGATCTCCAACTTCGCCCGCAGGAGCCGAAACCGCGGATGGGGCGTCCCTAACCTATTCGGCCGGATTGACGCCGGACGAGGGGCCGTTCAGTACGGGTAAGCGTCAGATCCTGCTGGGTTTTTCCCAACTGGGCACCGAGAGCGACTGGCGCAACGCAAACAGCCAATCGGTCAAGGAAGCGGCGAAGGAAGCCGGAATCGAGTTGATTTTTGAAAATGCCGAACAGTCCCAAAAAAAGCAGTTTGAAGCGGTACGCAGCTTTATTTCCCGGAAGGTCGACGTGATTGCGATCGCCCCGGTCGTTCAATCCGGCTGGGATCCTATTTTAGATGAGGCGCAGCAGGCGGGAATCCCGGTTATCATCGTGGACAGGGCGGTCGATGTGGAGGACGCGTCGAAATACGTGACCCTTATCGGCTCGGATTTTTATGAGGAAGGGGTCAAAGCGGGGAAATTTCTGGTGGACAAAATGGCAGGGACGGTAGGACCGGTCGGTATCGTGGAGTTGAAGGGGACGGCGGGCTCCACCCCGTCCATCGACCGGGGCCGGGGGTTTGCGGATACGCTTCGGGAACAAGCCAAGTTTCAGGTGTTGCAGAGCGAGTACGCCGATTTTACCTATGAGCAAGGAAGGGAAGTCATGACATCGTTTCTGCAAGAGTTCGGAAACGGGATAAACGTGCTATATTCCCATAATGATGACATGGCGCTGGGCGCGATTGAAGCGATTGAAGCGTACGGATTGAAGCCGGGGAAGGACATCGTGATCATATCCGTCGACGGAACGCGCAGGGCGCTGGAAAAAATGATCGCGGGAAAAATCAATGCTGTTGTGGAATGTAACCCGCTCTTGGGGCCGAACCTGATGCAAGCGGTGAATGAATTGATGGAAGGGCGCACGCTGCCCAAAAAAATCGTCACCCCGGAAAGCGTCTTTACCGAAGTCACCGCGGAATTGGAAATCAATAACCGCAGATATTAGATCCGGAAGACTCATAGATAATGAGAAACCCAACATCCGATCGACGCGGGTTTCTCGAAAATCCGGAGGCTCCATGGTTCCTGTCCACTTGATCTATTGAAGTGCCTGTTTGAATTCCTGCGTCAATAACGGGACGACTTCGAACAAATCACCAACGATGCCGTAATCGGCCACTTTGAATATCGGTGCCTCCGGGTCTTTGTTGATGGCGATAATGATCCGAGACTGGCTCATCCCGGCCAGATGCTGGATTGCGCCGCTAATGCCGCAAGCGATGTAGATTTCGGGCGTGACCACCTTCCCGGTCTGCCCGATCTGCAGGGCATAATCGCAGTAGCCCGCATCGCAGGCCCCGCGAGAAGCGCCGACCGCGCCGCCGAGCACCTCGGCCAGTTCCTCGAGCGGCTTGAAGCCGTCCTCGCTTTTGACGCCCCGACCTCCCGAGATAACGACTTTGGCCTCGGTCAAATCGATTTTGCCTGCCGCCTTGCGGACAACGTTTTTGACGACCGAACGTAAGGAAGACGCAGGCGTATAGTCGAAAGGCACGATTTCGGCCGGCGCGGCAACGGGGGCCGCAGGAGGAATATTATTGGGCCGCAAGGTGATCACGCCTCTGCCGTCACCGGTCAGCTTTTTCTGCTCGAAAGCTTTGCCGGCATAGATGGGGCGCGTGTAAAGGATGGCGTCATCCACTTTATCGATGGCCGAAACGTCGGAGATTTGCCCGAGCTGCCAACGCGAAGCGACCATCGGAGCAAGGTCCCGTCCGACCGTAGTGTGGCCGAACAACACGACATCGGGCTGCAGGGCTTCAAGCACCTGGGAAAGGGCGGAAAAATGAGCTTCCGCCAAATACGAATTCAGATCGGGATGGTCGATCACGTGGACTTGGCCTTCAAAGTAACGGGCCAGTTCTTCGGCGGTTCCGTCAAGCCCGGAACCAATCAGCACGGCGGCTGTCCGGTCCCCGTCTTGCCGGGCCAACGACACCGCATGAAGCGCTTCCAACGAAACCTGACGAAGCTTGCCGTCACGGGTTTCGGCCACGATCACATACGTTTTACTCATAGGAGATTCCTCCTCGAATAGGTTAGCGATTGGGTCAAAGGACGTTGGCTTCGGTTTTCAAACGCTGAACGAGTTCCGCGGCCTGATCCGGCAAGCTTCCCTGCAGGATGACCCCGGCTTTACGCGATGGCGGGCTGAAAAGGGCAGTACGCTCCGTCTTCGGGGAAATGGCTGCGGGTTCAACGCCGAGATCTTCCGGGCTCAAGTGATGGAACGGCTTTTTCTTTGCTTTCATGATTCCGGGAAGGGAAGGGTAACGAGGTTCGTTTAACCCCTGCTGGGCGGTAAATACCCCCGGCAAGGAAGTTTCGACCGTTTCGCTGTCGCCCTCGGCGTCGCGAACCGCAACGGCCTTTCCGCCGGAAATCTCAAGCTTGACGATCGCCGAGGTATGAGGAATGTCTAGCAGCTGGGCGAGGCGAATGGCGACCTGGCCCGCTCCGTTATCGACCGAAAAAAAGCCGCCGAGGATCAAATCGAAAGCTTGATTCTTGAAATAGGCGTCAAGCAGGGCGGAAACGACGAATTCATCGGTTTGCAAGCCATCGTCCGAAATAAGCACCGCCTCGTCGGCACCCATGGCGAGTGCGGTCCGCAACGCTTCCGCGGTCCTTTCGGGGCCGACGGAGACGACGGTCACATTTCCGCCGTGCTGTTCTTTCAGACGCAGCGCTTCTTCCACGGCGTATTCGTCGTAAGGATTGATGATATACTTCACGCCTTCGTCGCTGACGGCACCGTTTTGAATGACGATTTTTTCCTCCGTTTCAAAGGTTTGCTTCAGGATCACGAATAGATTCATTATGCAAATCTCCTCTCAACCTAGGATAAAAGTCAACCTTACTTTAAGCCCCGCAAGAAAAAGTCGACCGTTCCGCCGACCTGTCCGGACAAGGAGTACTTCCGGCCGGAGATGAGCCAGGAGGTTACGACTTCGTCCATGGCCCCGAAAATAAGCTGGCGGGTCAGCTTCGTATCCAGGTCGGCACGGAACGTTCCCTCCTCCATCCCTCGTATTAAAATATGCTCGATCAACTGAATATAGGGCTTCAGGGACAAACCGATCGCCTTGCGCAGTTCCAGCGAGCTTTGGCGCAGCTCGATTTGCGTCACGTAAGCCAAAGAAATATTTTGTTCCAGCTGGGTGTAGTGGATCTCGCATATTCTTCGGAGCGCCTCGGAGGCGGAATCCGTTTCCCGTATGCTGGCGTTAAACATGGCAACGAGCTTGCCCAGCCGGTCTTCGAACAAAGAGATGAGGATATCTTCTTTTTTCTTGAAATATAAATAAATCGTACCGTCCGCGACCCCAGCCTCCTTGGCGATTTTGGACACTTGGGACCCATGGAAGCCGTTCTCCGCAATCACTTTTTCCGCCGCATCCAAAATCATTTCAAATTTTTCCTGTTTCCTACTTGTCATGACGACACCTCAATGCTAAAATTTAAATCAAATGAATGAATGCTCATTCATTTTTTCTTAATCTTAGGGTAAACCCGGCGCTTTGTCAATACATGGCGCTCATTTAAACCTCCATATTGTAAACGCTTACCCAAGCTTGGCCCTGCCGGATTTCACAATTTCGATGAAAGGAAGGGTTCCCAAATGGCATGGCAAATCCTCAATCTGCTTCTTTTTTTGGCGGTCACGGGTTATGGAGTCTATCTGTTCTGGCTGGCGGTCTATCATCGTTATTGTTACGTGAAGCTGGGACAGAAGGTGAATTTTGCCGAGCGTCTTAAAGGGGGGATCGGGCCGGTTCTTTCCCAGGTGTTCGGTCAAAAGAAGCTGCTGAAGGACCGCAAAAGCGGCATCATGCACATCGTTATTTTCTACGGCTTCATCATCCTGCAATTCGGCGCGATCGATCTGATCGTCAAAGGATTGACCCGG
This sequence comes from Paenibacillus salivarius, assembly GCF_051307165.1. Lineage (NCBI taxonomy): Bacteria > Bacillati > Bacillota > Bacilli > Caryophanales > Paenibacillaceae > Paenibacillus > Paenibacillus salivarius. The sequence continues at coordinate 3,138,464 of NZ_CP195592.1, read as the reverse complement.
GGCGGTCACCTGCCTTTTCCCGCGTACGAAGTGTTCGGGCTGCTGCAAGAGATCACGGTGCTGTTTATATTGCTGGCGATGGCCTATGCCGCTTATCGGCGGTACGGGGAAAAGCTGCCCCGGCTGAAAAAAGGCTGGAAGCCGAGCATCGTCATCTTCTTCATTTACGCTTTAATGCTTTCTGTTGTGTTCTCGCTGGGTTTCGAGCGTTTGTGGCTCGGACTTGAGCCCTCGGCGCTGGCGCCGGTTTCCTCGCTCATTGCGGCCGCTTTATCGGGAGTCCCCTCCCCGGGAGCGGAAATCTTGTTTTACGTTTTCTGGTGGCTGCACTTGCTCATTCTTCTTTCATTTCTCGTATACGTACCTCAATCGAAACACTTTCATCTCATTACGGCACCCCTCAATATCTTGATGCGCCGCCGCGAACCGGCCGGACGACTCCAATCGCTGGATCTGGAAGACGAAGAAGCGGAGAGCTTCGGCGCCGGCAAAATCGAGGATTTCACGCAAAAACAGATGCTCGACTTTTACGCTTGCGTGGAATGCGGGCGCTGCACCAATGTCTGTCCGGCCTCGAATACAGGGAAGACGCTCTCCCCGATGCATCTGATCACCAAGCTAAGGGATCATTTGCAGGAAAAAGGGGCGTCCGTCACCGGCAAATCGCCCTGGGCACCGGCATTCGCATTCGCTATGGACGGAACTTCGTCTCACGGCTTGACTGCGGGAGCGGCGGATGTGGAGGTCGATTGGATTTCTGCCGAAGGTCATGGCATCACCGACATCCATCCCACCTTGGATTGGCAGAAAAAAACCTGGAAGCCGCGGGAGCAAGGCGGTGATCCTCGAAGTTTAGAGCTCATCGGCGACGTCATGACCCAGGAGGAGATATGGTCCTGCACTACATGCCGCAACTGCGAGGATCAGTGCCCGGTCGGCAACGAGCATGTCGACAAAATCATCGATCTTCGCCGCCATTTGGTGCTGATGCAGGGCAGCGTACCCCAGGAAGGACAGCGCGCGCTTACCAATATCGAGCGGCAGGGGAACCCTTGGGGCATCAGCCGGAACGACCGGGCCGCATGGACCGGGGAGGTCGAGGGGGTTCGCGTGCCTACCGTCAAGGAGAACCCCGATTTTGAAGTGCTGTTTTTCGTAGGCTCCATGGGTTCTTATGATCTTCGCAGCCGCAAAGTTTCAAAGGCTTTCGTCAAGCTGCTGAATGCATCCGGCGTCAGCTTCGCGGTCCTCGGCAACGAGGAGAAGAACTCGGGAGATACGCCGCGCCGCATGGGTAACGAGCTGCTGTTCCAGCAGCTTTGCCAGGAGAACATCGCCCTGTTCCAGAAGTACGGCGTCAAGAAAATCGTCACCGCCTGCCCGCACACGTTCAATACATTCAAAAACGAGTATCCGGAATTTGGCCTGAAGGACGTTGAGGTGCTGCACCATTCCGAGCTGTTGGACCGGCTGATCCGGGAAGGCAGGATGAAACCCAAATATGAAGTGAAGGAGCGGATCACTTACCATGACTCATGTTATTTGGGACGTTACAACAATGTTTACGACCAGCCCCGTAATGTGCTGCGGGCGATCCCCGGCGTTGAACTCGTGGAAATGGAGCGATCCCGGGAAAACGCAATGTGCTGCGGTGCCGGGGGCGGGATGATGTGGATGGAGGAAAACGGCGGCAAACGCGTCAACCTAGCCCGTACCGAGCAAGCGCTTCAGGTGCGGCCGACCGTAATCAGCAGCGCCTGCCCTTATTGTCTGACCATGCTGGAGGACGGCGCGAAAATGAAGGATGTTTCGGAAGAAGTGAAAACCAGGGACATCGCCGAACTGCTTGCGCTCTCGGTGTTCGAAGAACAACAACCAAATCATGGATTGGAGGGTAAAGCAATATGAACAAACCGATACGTAAAGCCGCCGTAATCGGCTCCGGGATTATGGGTTCGGGGATCGCGGCCCTGTTGGCAGGCGCCGGAATTCCATGCCTGCTCCTCGATATCGTGCCGAAGCAATTGACGGAAGCGGAAGCCGCAAAAGGCTATACGCCGGAACATCCGGCTGTCCGAAACCGTTTGGCATCCGCGGCGATCGAGAGGCTGAAGCATACGAACCCGGCCCCGCTTTATGACAACGATTTTGCCGATCGCATCACGGCGGGAAATTTGGAGGATCATCTATCGGAAATTTCCGTAGTCGATTGGGTCATCGAAGTCGTCGTCGAAAATCTGGAGGTAAAGCGGGAACTGTTATCTAAAGTAGAACAGGTTTGGAAGCCCGGCATCATCGTCAGTACGAATACTTCGGGTATTTCCGTCAATGCGATGGCGGAGGGAAGATCGCCGGAATTCAGGAAACATTTTCTGGGCACGCACTTTTTTAATCCTCCCCGGTACATGCAGCTGTTGGAAATCATTCCTGGGGAAGCGACGGATCCCGGCTTGATTGCGGAACTTCGTTCGTTTTGCGAGCGGAAGCTCGGAAAAACCGTTGTTCTGGCAAAAGATACGCCGAATTTTATCGCGAACCGCATTGGAACTTACGGCCTGCTCGTGACAATGAGAGCCATGCTGGAAAAGGGCTATTCGGTCGAGGAGGTGGACGCCGTTACCGGGCCCGCGATGGGCCGTCCGAAAAGCGCGACCTTTCGGACGCTGGATCTGGTCGGGCTCGATACGTTCCTGCATGTGGCGGATAATGTATATCAAAATGTGGATGACGCGTCGGAAAAAAGCGTGTTCGCCTCACCTGAAGTTTTGAAGCGGATGGTGGCGCAGGGCCTGCTCGGGGAAAAATCCGGCGCCGGTTTTTACAAAAAGGTCAAAGGGCCGGAAGGAAGTCGGATCCTGGCTCTGGATCTGAATTCGATGGAGTACCGGCCGCAGGGGAAGCCCGTTTCGGGATCCCTCGAAGCCGCCAAATTGGCGAAAGGGGCGAAGGCGAAGACGGCGGCCCTGTTAAGCGGCGGCGATAAATATGCGGAACTGGCCTGGGATGTGCTCAAGCAAGTGCTGATCTACTCCGCCGAGAAGCTCGGCGAAATCGCGGACAGTGTTCGGGAAATCGACGAGGCGATGAAATGGGGCTTCAACTGGGAGCTCGGACCGTTCGAAACTTGGGATGCCATCGGACTGACACGATCGGTTGCCCGAATGGAAGCGGAAGGCTTATCAGTACCTTCCTGGGTCAAGGAATGGATTGCGGCAGGCAATGCTTCTTTTTACCGGAAGGAGGAAGGAAAGCTGTTCCATGTCCATGAAGGACGCTTCAAGCATGTCGAATTGCCGCCGGAAGCGATCTCGCTGCAAGGTTTGAAGGCGCAGAACAAAGTGATAAAGGGTAACAGCGGCGCGAGTTTGATCGACATCGGCGACGGCGTGGCGTGCTTGGAATTCCACTCACCGAATAACGCTATCGGCGCGGACATATTATCGATGATATCGCAAAGCGTCGATGAGGTCCGAAACAACTATGCCGGGCTTGTGATCGCGAACCAAGGCAAAAATTTCTGCGTCGGCGCCAATCTCATGCTCCTGCTGATGGAGGCGCAGGACGAGGAATGGGATGAGGTCGATGATATCATCCGTCTGTTCCAGAACACGATGATGAAGCTGAAGCGGTTCGAAAAGCCGGTCGTGGCCGCGCCTCACCGGATGACGCTGGGCGGCGGCGTGGAGGCTTGCTTGCCGGCGGACCAGGTGATCGCCGCGGCCGAAACTTACTATGGCCTCGTTGAAGTAGGCGTCGGCCTCATTCCGGCGGGAGGCGGCTGCAAGGAGCTCGCCTTACGGGCCAGCCGGGCGGTGTTGCCTGAGGCGGACCTTCAGCCCTATATCAACCGGATTTTCGAGACGGTCGGAACCGCCAAAGTGTCGACCAGCGGACATGATGCGATCAAGCTGGGATACATGCGGCAGAGCGACCGGGTTGTGCTGAATCCGGACCATCGCATTCACGAAGCGAAGCAGGCTGTGCTGAGCATGGTCGCGTCAGGCTATGAGCCGATTCCGGAAACGAAGCTCCGGGTGGTCGGCACGGAGGGTAAAGCCGTATTGCGCATGGCCGCACTCGGTATGCGGGAAGGCGGATTTATCAGCGACCACGATCTGCTGATCGCAAACAAGCTCGCCCATGTGCTCGCGGGGGGCGACGTCCCGCCGGGGGCGCTTGTGACCGAACAGCACATGCTGGACTTGGAGCGCGAAGCGTTCCTCAGCCTTTGCGGCGAGCCGAAAACGCGGCAGCGCATGCAGCATATGCTCACCACGGGAAAGCCGCTGCGGAATTAGGATGCTGCAAAAATAATGACTACCTTACAACGGGAGGGTGAAGGTATGAAGGAAGCGGTTATTGTCTCTGTTGCGCGAACCGCAGTAGGCAAGGCCAAACGGGGAAGTCTCGCGCAGACCCGTGCGGAGGATATGGGCAAGACGGTGCTGGAAGCGGTTGTCGAACGGGCGCCGGGAGTGAAAAAAGAAGATGTGGAGGATATCATCATCGGCTGTGCCATGCCGGAGGGGGAACAGGGGTTAAATTTTGCACGCATCATGTCTCTGTACGCCGGTTTTCCCGTGACGGTTCCGGCGATTACGATCAACCGGTTCTGTTCTTCCGGTTTGCAGTCGATTGCATTTGCGGCCGAACGGATTATGCTCGGACACGCGGACGTGATCATTGCAGGCGGCGTCGAAAGCATGAGCCATGTGCCGATGACCGGCTTTAAGGTGTCGCCGAATCCGAAGATCGTGGAGGAAATGCCGGAAGTCTACATGGCTATGGGCCATACGGCGGAGCGGGTCGCGGAAAAGTTCGGAATTACCCGCGAGGATCAGGACGAATTTGCGCTCCGCTCGCACAGGAAGGCGGCAAATGCCATTGCGGAAGGCAAATTCAAGGACGAGATCGTACCCGTCCGGGCCGAACTTTCACATATCGGAGAGGATGGAAAGCTCCAGCGAAAGACGCTGACCTTCGATACGGATGAAGGCGTTCGGGAGGACACCTCCTTGGAGGCGCTGGCGAAGCTCAAGCCCGGTTTCAAAGCCCGGGGCACCGTGACGGCGGGGAACACGTCCCAGATGAGCGACGGTGCCGCCGCGGTCTTGCTGATGAGTCGGGAACGGGCCGAACGGTTGGGGCTTCAGCCGCTTGCGACGTTTCGGTCCTTCGCCGTGGCGGGCGTCGAACCCGAGTTGATGGGGGTCGGCCCGGTGAAGGCGATTCCGAAGGCGCTCGATATGGCGGGAATCGCTTTGGACGACGTATCGCTTTTCGAAATTAATGAGGCGTTTGCCTCGCAGTGCCTGCACATTATCCGCGAGCTCGGGATTGACGAGGACAAAGTGAATGTCAACGGCGGCGCAATCGCGCTAGGTCATCCACTCGGATGTACCGGCACCAAGCTGACCGCCACGCTCATCCATGAGCTTCGCCGCCGCGGGGGTGGTTACGGCGTCGTATCCATGTGCATCGGCGGGGGAATGGGCGCTGCCGGCGTGTTTGAGGTGCATGCGCAGCGAGCAAGTTCATAAATGAGTCACGGTTTTGCCGATTGGACGAATGGCGATAATGGGTGGGCGTGATCGTGCATGTGTTATTGGAAGATAACACTCTTGTAAACGATGGCAGTTTCCCAATAACTCGCAATAGGAATTCGCAGCACTCACGTCTATAAATATCGCAATTTGATCTTTATCGATTAAAAAGTAACTACTATAAAGGTTGTATGACCGCTATGGATGCAAATTGGAAGCACGCCGGAAGTACTTCAGGAGCACATCTTATGCATATTGGAGCGTCGGAAGCACATCAGAAGCAAGTCACCGAGTCTAACGATTATAAACGACGTTAATTGGTCAATTTGAATCAAAAAATTACTCTAACGGTTGCAGTAAGCGCTATTTGGGCTAAAAGGGTCGGTTTGCCGTAAAAAGGGGCAATTAAGGCCTGTGGCAACCGTTAAAATCTGCAATGTGCGTAAAGTGGGAATTTAGCGGCTATGGCAACCGTTAGCTCTTTATGAGGGCAGAACGAAAGCTAAAGCACATCAGGAACACAACAGGAAACAGGAGCACAAAAGGAGCACAACAGGAGCACAACAGGAGCACATCGGACGCAGTACGAAAGCACATTAGGAGCACATCATCTGCATATTGGAAGCACTTCGGAAGTACATCAGGAGCAAGTCACCGAGTCTAACGATTATAAACGACGTTATTTTGTCAATTTGGATCAAAAAATAACTCTAAAGGTTGCAGTAAGCGCTATTTGGGCTAAAAGGGCCGGTTCACCGTAATAAATGACAGTTAAGGCCTGTGGCAACCGTTAAAATCTGCAATGGGCGTAAAATGGGAAATTAGCGGCTATGGCAACCGTTAGCTCTTTACGAGGGCAGAACGAAAGCTAAAACACATCAGGAACACGACAGGAAACAGGATCACATCCGGACGCAGTACGAAAGCACATTAGGAGCACATCATCTGCATATTGGAAGCACTTCGGAAGTACATCAGGAGCAAGTCACCGAGTCTAACGATTAAAATCGACGCTAATTGGTCAATTTGAATCAAAAAATTACTCTAATGGTTGCAAAAAGCGCTATTTGGGTTAAAAGGGCCGGTTCACCGTAAAAAGGGGCAGTTAAAGCCTGTGGCAACCGTTAAAATCTGAAAAGTGCGTAAAATGGGAATTTAGTGGCTATGGCAACCGTTAGCGCATTGCAAGAGCAGAACGAAAGCTAAAGCACCTCAGGAACACATCCGGACGCACGACGAAAGCACATTAGGAGCACATCTTCTGCATATTGGAAGCACATTGGAAGCACATCGGAAGCAAATCATCTGCACATCGGAAACACATCGGAAGTACATCAGAAGCAAGTCACCGCGTCTAACGATTATAAACGACGCTAATTGGTCAATTTGAATCAAAAAATTACTCTAACGGTTGCAGTAAGCGCTATTTGGGCTAAAAGGGCCAGTTCACCGTAAAAAGGGGCAGTTAAGGCATGTGGCAACCGTTAAAATCTGCAATGTGCGTAAAATGGGAGATTAGCGGCTGTGGCAACCGTTAGCGCATTGCAAGAGCAAAACGAAAGCTGATGCACATCAGGAGCACATCGGATGCACATCGAAAGCACATCAGTAACTGCACCGCGACTACATCACGCCATCCAAAGAGTAACGTTTTTTTCTTCATATGAGTAATAACGATGCCAATTTCATAAAAGGAGAGGATCGAATTGAGTCAGGATACGAAGGGCAAGGTGCTTGGCGGAAGCTTCGTCATTGAGGATTTCGATTACCGGGACATCGTGACGCCGGAGGATTTCACCGAGGAGCAGCGGATGATCGCCGAAACGACGGCGCAGTTTGTGGAAGGGGAGGTCGCTCCCCATGACGAGCAGATCGAGAAACTGGATTACGAGCTGACGGTAGAGCTCCTTCGCAAATCCGGGGAACTCGGTCTTCTCGGAGCCGATGTTCCCGAGGCCTACGGCGGGATGGGGCTGGATAAAGTGAGTACGACGCTGATCAACGAAAAGCTGACGAAAGCCTCCTCATTCGCGTTATCCTTCGGTGCCCATGTCGGCATCGGCACGCTCCCGATCGTTTATTTCGGCACGGAAGCGCAAAAGCGGAAGTATTTGCCCCTGCTCGCCACCGGGGAAAAAATCGCCGCTTATTGTCTGACCGAACCTTCTTCCGGCTCGGATGCGCTGGGCGCCAAAACGACGGCGAAGCTTTCGGATGACGGTTCGCACTACGTTTTGAACGGAACGAAACAGTTTATTACGAATGCGGGCTTTGCCGACATATTTATCGTTTATGCGAAGGTCGACGGCCAACATTTCAGCACATTTATCGTGGAAAGGGATATGGAAGGGGTCGGCGTTGGACCGGAAGAGAAGAAAATGGGCATCAAAGGCTCCTCGACACGCCCGCTGATTTTGGAGGATGTAAAGGTTCCGGCTGAAAATTTGTTGTGGGAGGTCGGGAAAGGCCATTTGATCGCTTTTAACATCCTCAACATCGGGCGGTTCAAACTGGCCGCCGGCTGCGTAGGTGCCGCAAAGGATGCCATCGAGCTCAGCAGTGCCTATGCGAATGAGCGGACCCAATTCGGCCGCAAAATTTCGTCTTTTCCGCTGATCGGCCAAAAGCTGGCGGACATGAATATCCGTACCTTTGCGATGGAGAGCATGGTTTACCGTACCGCCGGATTGTTCGATGCGGTCCTGGCCGATGTGGACCATGGCAGCCCTGATGTCGGTTACAAATCGGCGAAAGCGATCGCCGAATACCAGCTGGAATGCTCCATCAACAAGGTGTTCGGTTCGGAAGCGCTGGACTTTGTCGCCGATGAAGGCGTTCAAATCCATGGCGGATACGGCTTTATCCAGGAGTATCGGATCGAGCGGATTTATCGGGATTCGCGAATCAACCGGATATTTGAAGGGACGAATGAAATCAACCGCCTGCTGATCCCGGGAACGCTGGTGAAACGGGCCATGAAGGGCGAACTGCCGTTGCTGCAAAAGGCGAAGAAGCTGCAGGCGGAGCTTATGGAGCCGATGCCGGCCCGGGAGTTTGAAGGCACTCTGGATCAGGAGGCCCATCTGCTCACGATGGCGAAGAAAATGTTCCTGATGACCGGAGCACAGGCCGTACAAAAATATCAAATGAACCTCGAGCAGGAACAGGAGATATTGAGCCGTCTGTCCGATATCATGATTTCGATCTTTGCGATGGAAAGCTCGCTTCTTCGTACCCGCAAGATGATCGATCGTTCCGGAGAAGGCAAATCGTCCCTTGCCATCGCCATGACGACGATATTTGTTCACGAACAGTTTGGCGCAGTTGAAACGTGGGCCAAGGAAGTATTGGCCGCGATGGAATCCGGGGACACACTGCGCACTCAACTGTCGGTGCTGAAAAAAATGGCGAAACGTTCTCCCGTGAATACACTGGAATTGAAACGCCGGATCGCGGCAAAAGTGATCGAGGCGGAGAAGTATGTAGTGTAATAAAGCAGATCGGATGGGAGGTAAGGCGATGTTATCAGGCAAGCCTTGGTTAAAACATTATCCCGTCGAAGTGCCATCATCCTATGATTATCCGAAGCAAAACTTAGCCGAGTTTTTGATTCAAACCGCAGCGAAATATCCCTCCGGCGTCGCACTTGATTTTATGGGCAAAAGGACGACCTACGGCGAGCTGCTTCAGCAAAGCTACCGTTTTGCGCATACCTTGCGGAGCCTGGGAATCCGCAAGGGCGACCGGGTAGCGGTCATGCTTCCCAACTGTCCGCAAACGGTCGTTGCCTACTACGGTACATTGCTGATCGGCGGCATCGTGGTTATGACGAACCCGCTATATATGCCGAGGGAACTCGAACATCAATTGACGGACTCCGGAGCCCGAGTCATTGTGACATTGGATGCTCTCGTTTCAAGAGTCAAAAGCGCAATGTCTGCGAATCCCGTGGAATATATGATCGTGACATCGATTAAAGACGCGCTGCCGTTCCCGAAAAACGTGCTTTATCCGATCAAAGCCAAGAATGACGGCATGGCGGCAAAAGTCACATACGACGATAAAGTGCTTCCATATGGCGAACTTTTGAAGAATTCAAAAGAGGAACCGATCAACGTTCCGCTCGACGCCGATGAAGATCTCGCGCTGCTTCAATACACCGGAGGGACGACAGGGCTGGCGAAAGGGGTCATGCTGACCCATTCCAACATGGTTGCGAATACGCTGCAGACCATGCTCTGGTTCTACCGTTCCGAGCCGGGAAAAGAGCGTTACATGGCAGCGCTTCCTTTTTTTCACGTGTTCGGATTGACCGTACTGTTAAATCAAGCTGTCGCACTGGGAGGCACGTTGATCCTCGTTCCTCGTTTTGAAATCAATCAGGTGCTCCAGACGATCCATCGAAAAAAGCCGACGGTTTTTCCCGGGGCGCCGACGATGTATGTCGGCATTATCAATCACCCGGCGAATCGCGGGTATGATTTGTCGTCCATCAATGTCTGCATCAGCGGGGCGGCTTCCCTGCCCCTTGAAGTGCAGACCCGGTTTGAGTCGTTGACCGGAGGCAAGCTGATCGAAGGCTACGGGTTGACCGAAGCCTCTCCGGTGACGCATGCGAATAACATCTGGGAAAAACGCAAAACGGGCTCGATCGGGATCCCGTTTCCGGATACCGAGGCCCGAATCGTCCAGCCGGAGACGATGGAGGAAGTACCGATCGGCGAAATCGGCGAGCTGGCGGTCAAAGGCCCTCAGGTGATGAAAGGGTATTGGAACCAGCCGGAGGAAACCTACAAGTGCCTCAAAGACGGGTGGTTGCTTACCGGGGATTTGGGGAGAATGGACGAGGACGGATACTTCTATATTTTGGACCGGAGAAAAGATCTGATCATTGCGGGAGGCTACAATATTTATCCCCGTGAAGTGGAGGAAGTGCTCTTCGAGCATCCCGATGTGGAAGAAGCTATAGTGGCTGGTGTTTACGACCCGTACCGCGGAGAGACGGTAAAGGCTTATATCGTGCCCAGAACCGGTTCCAAGCCGGACGCGGAGGAACTGAAACGCTGGTGCAAGGAAAAGCTTGCCGCTTATAAAGTTCCGAAGGTCTACGAATTCAGGGACAGCCTGCCGAAAACATTAGCCGGCAAAGTACTCCGCCGGAAGCTGATCGAAGAAGAAAAGGAACGAAACCGATCCGGCGATGGAAAACCCGACATGAAGCTGTAGCAAGGCCTTGAAAGGCTTTATCCGGGACTGGGAGGACTGTGAAATGGAAGCGGATTCAATAAAAGCTCATCCGAAATGGGAAACATGGAACCGAGCTGCGGCGGGCACATTTTGGGAAGTGCTCGGCTGCGAAATCGAATATGCGGACGATCGCAAGGTTGTCGTAACCTTGGAGCCAAAGCCCCACCACATGAACCTGATCGGCATTTTGCACGGCGGTGTTCATGCGGCTATGATGGATTCGGCGATGGGGATGCTGGCGATGATCGCGAAACCCGATGCGAGCGTAGTAACAACGAATCTCAACATTAATTATGTGGCAAAAGCGGATCAAAGCCCGATTCGCGTGGTGGCGGAACTGGTCCATGCTTCAAGGAAAACGATAACGGCGCAGGCTTCGGTTACCATGGGAAACGGAGAATTGTGCGCCTTTGGTAGCGGAACGTTTCGAGTTACCGGTTAATACGTTCAAAACCCGACCGTTTGAGTCACGGCGGGTTTTTTTATGTATGAATTGTTTTGGTAAAATTCGCATTCTTTCTTATTTTCATGGAAATAGTAAGCTCGGAGGGATGACATATGAACCACACGTATTCGCCTTCAAGCTTTTCCGGTAAATTGGATCAAACCATCGGTACGATTCGCTCATTCATGGGACATAGCTCGGATGTTGTCGTACGTCAAATCGTCATATGCCGAAACATCCATGCCGCTCTAATCTACTTGGACGGCATGACCGATGTGCAGACGATTCAGGGGCATATAATATCTCCATTATTAAAATGCGACGAAAGGGAAAACGTATCTCTCTCTTTTCTTGCGGAGCAGGTCATCCAGGCAAGCGAAGTCGGTTTTGCCGATTCCTTGGATGACGCTCTTGATCAGATTCTTGCGGGTAACCTGGTGATTTTAATGGAAGGGGAAGCGGCCGGTTTGGTGGTATCCACCGCGAAATGGGAAGACCGCGCCGTAGATGAATCGAAAACGGAACCGGTCATTCGAGGGCCGCAAAATGCTTTCACGGAAAAATTACGGACGAACACGACGCTGGTTCGGAGGAGAGTCAAGGACCCCAACGTACGCTTGGCCGAATATCAGATCGGCAAGATGTCAAAAACCGCCGTCGCTGTCATGTACCTTGAGGGTGCTGCAAATGAACTGCTCGTTGCCAAGCTGATCGGAGAATTAAAAAATATCAACGAGGACCAAATCTTTGAGGGGGAGCAATTGGAGGAGATTTTGCTAAAAGATAAGCAGCCTTCCATCTTCCCGAGATTTTACAATACCGACAGGCCGGACACCATCGCCGCCGGTATTATGGAGGGGAGAATCGCTTTTTTTATAGACGGGACGCCGTTTGTATTGCTTGTGCCGACTATGTTTACGGATTTTGTCCATTCGGCGGAGGATTATTATCAGCCCTACCTTTACAGCAGTATGATCAGGGTTATTCGTTATATTGCGTTATTTATTTGTATGCTTGCTCCTGCCGTGTATATAGCCCTGACGACTTTCCATCAGGATATGATCCCGACGCAGCTGCTTCTTAGCCTTGCAAGCCAGCGGGAAGGAATCCCGTTTCCGGCTTTTCTTGAAGCGATACTCATGGAAGTTACCTTTGAGGTTCTTCGTGAAGCGGGGATTCGGATGCCGCGAACCATCGGGCAGGCGGTTTCCATTGTAGGCACGATCGTCGTCGGACAAGCCGCCGTTGAAGCGGGCATCGTATCGGCCGCTATGGTTATCGTCGTAGCTATAACGGGGATTTCCAGCTTTGTAATTCCTTCTTACAGTATGGCGATTCCGATTCGAATCATTCGATTCGTCTTCATGGCTGTGGCCGCTGCTTTCGGCGCTTACGGGATCACCATCGGGTTTATTCTCTTGGTCGTTCACCTTTGTCATTTGCGTTCTTTCGGCAAACCGTATTTCACTCCGTTCGCTCCTTATAACAAGCGGTTGTTCAAAGATTCCTTATTCCGCTTTCCTTATCGGAGTTCGAAAATGAATAATTCCGGACAGGGAGCAAAGTGAGGACTATCATGCATAAAAAAGCAGGTTTGATTTTGTGCGTACTGTTCATGGTTTTTCAAACCGGATGCTGGAATCGCAATGAACTCAACGAGTTGTCGATCGTTCTTGCCCTCGGTGTGGATAAGGTCGGCGAAGAGTACGAGATTAGCGCTCAATATATCGACCCTAACTCTGCGGCCCGAAATCAGTCCCATCGTCCCCCATCATCGTCATGTCCGAAACCGAGCCATCCGTATTTGAGGCGCTTAGAAAAATAACGACGAAGGCATCCCGGAGATTGTACGTGTCCCATCTGCGGTTTATCGTCTTCGATGAACAAACCGCCAGGGAGGGGATCAGCAACATGCTCGATTTCCTGTTTCGGGACCACGAGGTCAGACCGGATTTTTACGTGGCCGTGGCGAAAAACTGCCGAGCCAAGGATGTGATCGGATTTGTCAGCCCGACGGAGAAGTTGTCGGGAATCGATATGTACCGTTCGCTGAAAACGTCCGAAAAAGTATGGTCTCCCACTTCGGCCGCCAATGTCAAAGATTTAATGATCGCCCTCTCTAAGAAGGGAATGGATCCGGCAATAACCGGATTGTCGCTGATCGGGAATATCGAAAGGGGAAAAACCGAAGACAATGTCAAATCGCCCATATCGCTTGCCGACTTCAAGTTCGAAGGCATAGGGGTATTCCGCAAGGACCGATTACTCGGCTGGCTGGATGAGGATGAGAGCAAAGCCTACAGCTATATTACGAACCATATTAAAAGTACGGCCGGAAGAGTTAAGTGCCCGGACGGGAAAAGCTGGTTTACGGCAGAACTCACCAAATCCAAAGTAAAAATAACGCCGATCATTTTAGAAGGTAAGCCCCATGTCAAAATGAAAGCCGATATCGAGGCCAACCTCGACGAAATGCAGTGTTCCGTCGATATCATGGATCCGCAACAATTTACTACCCTTGAAAATCTGGCCCACGCACAAGTGATGGCTATATTGAATGACGGGATGAGAAAGGTTCAGCAATACGGTGCCGATATTTTCGGATTCGGGGAAGCTTTCCACCGGAAATTTCCGAAGCAATGGCGATCATGGAAGGATAACTGGCATGAGAGGTTCAAGAACGATTTAACTTATGAGATCGAAATGGATTATCGGTTGATTCGCCACGGGAAAATCAACAATATATTCGACGACCATACCAACGGGAAGGAGCAGGAGTGAAGATGAATACGCTGATTCTCGTGATTGCCTTAGTGGTCTCAGGGCTCGAACTTGCCGGCCTTAAAAGATCCGGAAACCTGCATGATCTAGCCGTATGTGCCATTTTTCTAGGTGTTGGAATCGTTTTTTGGTGCCTGCACATCGCAGGCATAAAACTCCCCAGTCCGTTAGGTATCGTCTTTTTTATATCACGGCCGGTCGGGGAATGGGTATCGGTTATTTTGTCTTGAAAAGAGGTGACCTGCAGATGGAGCAGGCTGAAAAGTTATCGTTAAGACAAGCGGTGCAATGGTTTGCGATGGTCCAGTTCGGCAGCATCTATTTGGCGCTTCCCGGCCTTCTGACGGATATCGCTCATCAGGATGCATGGATCTCCATTTTGCTGGCGCTGACGATCCAATTCATTTTAGTCATTCCGCTGTACGTTTCCATATGCGGACAGGCGCAAGGGATGAGATTCGGCGATTACATCGAATCGCTGTTGGGGAAATTGATCGGAAAAGCGTTCTTGTTCTTGTTCTCCATATTCGGTTCGTTGACGGGCTTCCTGTTTTCGCTCTGGGTTCTATGCGATTTTTTGCTCACCTCCATCCTTCCGGAAACCCCGGCCACGGCGGTGGGTATATTAATGCTGATCGCCGTCTACAGCGTAGTCAGATCGGGTGTCGTCGTCATCGGCCGAACGGGGGAAATCTTGTTTTTAAGCTTGATCTTGTTCTACATATTGGCTTTATTAACGTTATCGCCGTCGTTTCATATCAGTTATTTACTGCCCCTATTTGAAAATGGGGTGAAGCCGATTGTACACGGATCCGTGCTAATACTTGGACTTCCGTATTGCGAAAGTTTTTTACTGCTGTTTGTTGTTCATCATATGGAGCCGAAAAATTGGAAGAGAGCCGTCTACTTGAGCACGGCGACGAGCGGGTTTCTTTTTGTCAGCGAGATCATCACCACGATTGGCGTTCTAACCGAAGGCGTCACCGGGAATTTGACGTTTAGCGGCTATTTTGTGATGCGAACGATCACCTTGGGCGAAATTATCGAGCGGTTCGAGATTCTTTTTGCGATGCTGTACTTTATGACTACATTTTTTCGGATGGCTTTGTTTCTCTATGTGGCCGCGGATGGATTAGCCGGCGTATTCCGGATGAAGGACTACAGGCCGCTGCTGCTCCCTTTGTGCCTGCTTACTCTCGCGTTTTTGACCCGCTTTATGCCTAATTCGATCACATACCAAAATGGGTTTAAGTATTTCGCTTTTTATCCGATGATATACGGTTTGATGATTCCGTTCGTATTATGGGTGATCGGGTTATTCCGGCGGCCGGGCAGGCTTCTTAAACAATAAAGCCTTGACAAATAATAGACGAATTCTATATAGTTGTTTATGCAACTATTAATCGAAAAGGATGGTCGTTATGACTTCAAAAGACTCCAGCGGGCTGGCCATCGGATTCATCATGGGCGTCACTTACCGGAAAATCGCTTCAGTTTTGCATCACCGGTTAAAAGAATACGACATTACCCCGGAGCAATGGTCGGTGCTGAACCAGATCGACCGGTCGGAAGGCATGATCCAGAAGGAGATCGGCGAGCGTACCGGAAAGGACAAACCGACGACGACGCGAATATTGGATCATTTGGAAAGTAAGGGACTCGTCTATAAGCGTACCGGTAAACATGACCGGAGATCTTATATGGTTTACAGCTCCGAGCGCGGCAAATCGTTGATCCAAGAAACGCTTCCGATCGAAGAAGGAGTGACCGAGGAAGTCAAACGCTGTTTATCCGATGAAGAGTATGGCCTGCTTACGGAGCTATTGTTGAGGATCAATGATCATATGGGCCAACTCATTGAAAACAAAGACTAATGTAAAGATGAACAACCGCTACATTCGTTCATCCAGATAGAAGGAAGAGGGAGAAGCTTATGCATCTAGAAGAACAACAGGGGAAATTATGGACCAAATCGTTTGTTTCCTTAACGATTTGCTCGTTTTTGCTTTTTTTGAATTTGCAAATGCTGTTGTCGTCGATTCCGGCATACGTCAAAAATGAATTTCAGGCCGGGGATTTGCTCGTCAGCCTGGTTACGAGCGTTTTTGCGGTTTCGGCGATTTTAACCCGGTTTCTTACGGCGGCTTTACTACGGAAATATTCGCGAAATGCGCTTTTGTTCATCGGGCTGGTCATTGCGGCGATCGTTACGGCCATCTACGTGTTTGCCGGCTCGGTTGGAACTTTGATCCTAATGCGAGCAGGTTACGGGGTCGGATTTGGAATCGCAAGCACGATTCTTCCGACGCTGGTTTCGCAGATCATCCCGCTTCGGCGGATGGGCGAAGGAATCGGGTATTTCGGGCTATCAACCAGTTTGGCGATGTCGATCGGTCCGATGATCGGACTCAATGTGATGGAACGGTCCGGCTTCGGCACGCTTACTGCGGTCGGGACGGTTACCGTTGCCTTGATTATTCCGATTCTCGTCTTAACCCGTTCGCTTCCGCCGCTTCCGCCGGTTAAACCGGAATCCAGCGTTGAATCGCCAAAGCGTCCTGCTCCTTTTAATCGCAAGCTGGTGTTCCCGGCATTGCTTAATGTCGTTCTTTCGATTACTTACAGCGGTTTGCTCAGCTTTATCGCGCTTTTCGGCGAATTTGTCCATTTGGACCAAGTGGGGCTGTTCTTCTTGTTTAACGCGGTCACGATCATTATGATTCGGCCGATATCCGGTCGGATATTCGACCGGAGAGGGCACGCAGCCGTGTTGATTCCTGCGGCCGTATGCGTCGTGGCAAGCATGACCGTGCTGTCTTTTACCACGGCGCTGCCGATGCTGATCCTGTCCGCGCTCCTGTACGGGCTCGGTTTCGGGGCGATCCAGCCGACGCTTCAAGCGTGGATGCTGCGCTCTTCAACACCGGAGCAATACGGATCCGCCAACAGTATGTTCTATAATTCAACCGACTTCGGCGTTGCGATCGGGGCGGTTATTCTCGGGGCAATCGCCTCGGCGACGGATTATGCCGAGATGTACCTTTATTCCGCAGGCTTTATGGTCTTGTTTATTATTTTGTATCTGATCATCTATCTAAGTTCGCGGCGAAGCCGCTAGTTCAAGTCCAAGCTGAATTGCTTGGGCTTTTCTTTTTGAATACAGGAATTGGAAAAGGGAATATTACAGGATACCACGGCTGCGACAGGAGGATATGCATGCATAAATCCGGACGTTACCGAATGGGCCTGAAACGGCGGCAAACATCAAAATATTCGTTTGAAAAGGCCATTAGCCCGGAAAACGTAAACCCATCGGAAGAGGAATCCCTTTTGGAGGTATCGCTGACAAAGAAGCTTGGCATGCTTCGCGACGGTATCGGCCTCAGTTCCGATTTTTCGATCCGGGAGTTAGGGCAACTTGAAGATGAGGGAGTCAGGATAGCCTTTTGTTACCTTGATGGTTTGGTCGACCTCAAATTGCTGAATGATCTGATAACCCGGATCAGTCATGAATTACTGGAAAACATCGAACTCGTCAAAAAACTGCCTTATTTGTTGAAAAACTACATGCAATCCGGCGATTTGAGCGTAACAAAGACGGAAATGTCTTTAAGTCAAGCGATACTTGACGGAAATTGCGTCGTAATGATTGACGGCATACCGGAGGCTTATGCTGTTCCTTTACCCGGGGGCGAGCGGCGGGGAGTCGAAGAGCCTTCTTCACAAACGGTCATTCGCGGTCCTAAAGAAGGCTTTAACGAAGATATTTCGACCAATATTTCATTATTGAGGCGAAAAATTCGCTCGGCAGATTTAAGATTTGAGGACAGGTATATCGGCAAGCTTACGCAGACCCGCGTTTCCGTTGCTTATATAAACGGAATCGCCAATCCGAAAGTCGTTAAAGAGACGTTCGCACGGCTGGATGCCATTGACACGGACAGTATCCTGGAAAGCGGATATATCGAAGAATTTATACAGGACGGCACCCATAGTCCGTTCCCGACGATAATGAATACCGAACGCCCGGATACGGTTGCAGGGAGTCTGCTGGAAGGCCAGATCGCCATTTTGGTCGACGGTACTCCGTTTGTGCTGATTGCACCGGTGACTTTTTTCAAGTTCTTCACCTCAAGCGAAGATTATTATCAGGGATTTTTGATAGCGTCCTTCCTTCGCCTGGTTCGTCTCTTTTCCTTTTTTGTCGCGATGCTGCTGCCCTCCATTTACATTGCGGTGACGACATTCCAGCAGGAAATGATTCCGACAACGCTTCTCATCAGTCTTGCGGCACAGCGGGAAGGAACTCCTCTTCCGGCATGGAACTGACTTTCGAAGTCATTCGGGAAGCCGGAGTGCGCATGCCGCGCGTGGTCGGGCCCGCCATTTCCATCGTCGGCGCGCTGGTACTCGGGCAAGCCGCCGTTCAGGCCGGCCTCGTATCCGCAGCAATGGTCATCATCGTATCCTTTACAGCCTTATCGAGCTTCGTGATTCCCGTAATCAGCATGTCTTCGGCGGTCCGGTTGATCCGTTTTGCCCTGATGTTTTTGGCGGGCAGTTTTGGATTGTTCGGGATACTTGCAGGGTTAGTCCCCATTATGATCCATATGATCTCTTTAAGTTCTTTCGGAGTACCGTATGTATTACCGGCTTCTCCGATAGCTGTCTCGAATTTGAAGGATACGTTCATACGGATTCCTTGGCCATACATGAACAAAAGACCTGCGTATATCAGCGTGCAAAATAAAAAGCGGCAATCTCCTTCTTCGAAAGGAAGCCGGAAAAATTAGGAGGCGAGGCCATGCGCCGGACTGGATTAGGGTGCTTAGCCGCCGTTTTCATTTGTCTTCTGACCTCCGGTTGCTGGAACCGGACGGAGCTTGACGAACTTGGAATTACGAGCGCGACCGGTTTTGACCGGCAAAACGGAAAATGGGTCCTGTCCTACCAATTGATCGTTCCTTCTACGATGGGAGCTATCCAAGGCGGGGGCGGCGGGGGAGGAGGATCCAATCCGAATGTTCACACCTTTACATCGGAAGGACACACGATAAGGGAAGCCGCCGATTTCAGCTATGTAGAGAATCCGCGTCGGCTGTATTTTGCGCATACGGATGTGATGGTTATCGGCAAGGAGGCGGCGGAATACGGATTGATGGAAATTCTCGATCTCTATTTCAGGAATAACGATGCCAGGGAGACTGTCTTGGTTACCTTGACGGACGGGACCGCCAAAGAGATTTTAAGAAAACTAATACCGCCTGAAAAGATGCCCGGTGCTGCGCTGGCCGATATTTTGTCGAAAGAATCGAAATTTTCTTCGACATTTCCTATGATAAAAGTGTACCAATTGGCTCAGAAGATAACCTCGGACGCCGGGGCGGCAGGCGTACCCGTCGTCGGGTTCACGGGAAAGAGCGGGGAGATGGAAAATACCGATGATCAAAAAAAGACCTTTTCCCAGGAAGAGATAAAATTAATGCGGCTTGCAGTCATTAAAAAGGATCGGCTGGCGGGATGGATAGGAAGAGATGAAAGCCTCGGCATTTCCTGGTTGACGGACAAAGTAAAAGGAAGCACCATTTCGTTCCGCTGCCAAGAGAAGGATTCTCCCAAGCAGTCCACGTTTCGCGTCACTCAATCCAAAACGAAGCTCTCCATCACGAAAGAGCGGGATCACTATAAGGCTATAGTCAACGTGAAAGTCAAAGGCCAATTGCTGGAATATAACTGCGAAGGGGATTTGTCCAAACCGGAAACGATCCGGTCTATCGAGCAGAGCATTGCCGAAGAAATTAGCGGACTCATAAACAACGGTTGGGCAGCTTCTCAAAGGATGGGCGCGGACCTCGCGGGATTTGCAGATATGGTGCATCGCAAGTATCCGAAGGATTGGAGAGGAATCGAGAAGGACTGGCCCGAACTATTTTCACAAATGAAGCTGGAGATCACGATCAGTGTGTCCGTTAAACGTCCGGGGTTGCTTAACAAGTCCTTCGAACATTTATCAAAGAACCATTAGCGCCTCAAGGACTAAGGATGATCATCGAGAGGGTTGTAACTCATGAACTCTGGGAAAAGCAGAACCAGCGAATTGATCGCCAGTTTCGTTTTGTACGAAATAGGAAGTACGACACTTTTCCAAATCGGGGCGAGTGCCAAGCAGGACGCCTGGTTAGCGATGCTGATCGGGGCCTCTTTCGGTTTTCTGCTGCTCCTTTTATATTTGGAAATCCATCGGAGAGAGCCCGAAAAGGATTTGTTTGAGATATGCAGGGAATATTTGGGGAAGTGGATAGGCACGTTATTTCCTCTGATTCTGTCTGTCTATTTTGCGTACGAATCCTCTCGGAATTTACGGGATCTGGGGGAGCTTGCCGCCTTTGTCCTTTTGGACCGTACCCCGCTTTCGGTCATTATGCTGATCGCCATTGTCGTAGTGGGAAACAGCGCGCGATACGGTCCGCATATGGTTTTTTTGGTTTGTATGGTCATGCTCCCTATGGTGATCGTCAGCTATTTGATATTGATCGTCATGATCACGTCAAAGGGAATGCTTCGGTTCGATTACATGCTGCCGGTGCTGGAAAATGGCTTTAAACCGGTTTGGGATGCGGCTTTTCCTCAAATCGTTTCATTTCCTTTCGCTCAAACCATGCTATATCTGGTATTTTTCCCGCTAGTAAAAAAGGCATCGAATTTACGGCGATCCGTCATGATCGCCTACGCAGTCGTCGCTTTGTTTCTAATTGTCATGAATCAGATTAACATCCTTGTTCTTGGACCTTCGATCACGGGGATGACGATGTTTCCGCTGTTGCAGGTCGTGCAATTGATCGAGATGGCCGAAGTTTTTGAAAGGATGGATGTCCTGTTCGTGCTCGTTTTGTTCTTGGGATTGGGGACGAAGATTTTGATCTTCTATATAGGAGCGGCGACAGGATTTTCGAGAATTACCGGTACATCTTATAAAAAGTGGGTCATTCCGGTGGGGCTTGCGATATTCGGTTTTTCATTTCTTTCGCCGAATTTTACTCATCATTTATGGCTAGGGATCGGGGTTTTACTGGACAAAGTGGATCCATATATACTTATGGTCATGCCGGCTTTGCTGCTTGGGGTCATGATCCTCCGGCGCAACAAAAGGCGTCAGAAATAAACCCCTGTCCAATCTGGCAGAAGAATGGGGGCATATATATACATACCTAAATTCTTTCTGAGGGGTGAAGGTTATGCCTGTTCAAAAAAGGATATTGGCTCCAAAAACATCATTTTCTACTCCTTATTACGTTGTTCATGGGGAGAAAAAGGGAGCAACCATGATGATCGTAGCGGGAATTCACGGCAATGAGCGAGCGAGCGTGACGGCTGCCAAGCGATTGGTTCGCCTGGCAGGTTCGGGCTCCATCAGAGTACGGAGGGGAACGCTGATTATCGTTCCGATCGTGAATCAGGCGGCGTACCGGAAAAATATCCGGGGAGTTCCCGATTTGAACCGTACGTTTCCCCGCTCCCCTGGGCAACCGGCTCAACATGCCTTATCGCGAGCCTTGTTTCGTTTGGCGAAGGAGCACCGATTGTCCTGGTATCTTGATTTGCACGAGGCGAACGGGCTGTCCGCGCTCTCTCCCAGACGTTTGGGACAAACGCTTATCGCCAACTCGGGCAACGGAAGTCTGCCTTCGGCAAGGCGCCTCATCGGGAGTATCAACCGTACGATAGCCAAGAAGTCCCGTCATTTCAATTTACGCATTCGCGAACTACCCGGTTCGTCGCGAACTGCCGCGGCACGGTTGCTGCGAGCTCGCGCGGTGACGGTTGAGACGTGCTGGAGCCTGAACAAGGCGGATCGTGTAAGTTACCAAACCGAGATGGCAAAAGGATTCCTTAGGGAAGCTGGCCTGATGTAAATGGTATCGTTATTTCTTACCTTTGCGGGTTAAGGCAGACAGATGATCCCATTCCTCGGCAGTGACGGAGGCGAGGTCGTTAAACTGTCCGGCTCCGCGAAGCCATTCTCCGCCGTCGATGGTTACGACCTCCCCGTTGATGAACGCCGCCGCATCCGAGATCAGGAAAGCCGCCAGATTGGCCAGCTCATCCGGCGTTCCCGTCCGTCCAAACGGGATACGGGACAGCATCCGCTCCTCCAGTTCGGAAGTGGGGGATAGTCGGGCTCCGGCGCCTTCCGTCGGAAAAGAACCGGGAGCGATGGCAACCTGCCGGATGCCGTAAGGCGCCCATTCTACGGCAAGGGAGCGTGTGAGTGCCAGAACGCCGGCTTTGGCCGCCGCTGAAGGAACAACGTAACCCGAACCGGTGGAGGCATATGTCGTTACGATATTCAGCATCGTTCCGGATTGCCGTCTGTCGATCCAGCGTTTTCCAACTTCCAGCGTCATATAAAACGTGCCGTGCAGCACGATGTTCAAGACGGCGTCCACGCCTCTTGGCGATAAGCGTTCCGTGGGACTGATAAAATTGCCGGCTGCATTGTTAACAAGCACGTCGATTCTTCCGTACCGTTCCTCTACGGCAGCAACCAATTCGCGAACCTGATCGGGATCTCGAACGTCGCATGTTTGATAAAAGACCTCATACCGATCCGTTGCAAGATCCTCGGCGGTTTGGCGCAGTACGTCTTCCCGGCGGCCGCAAATGGCCAGCTTGGCTCCCGACTGCAGAAACCGGCTCCCCATGGATCTCCCGAGTCCGGTACCTCCGCCTGTAATCAGAATGACCTTATCCTGCAGCAGACGCTCCGAAAATATGTTCATCGCAAGTCCTCCTTATTTATGAAATCGCTGCCAATTATGTATGTATTCGGTCCGTGATATCTTTAAACCTCTCTTTTGAGAAGTGTAAAAATCATAACCACCCGTCCAACGGGTGGTTTGCTCTTGGGGTATAACCCCCTGTTGCCAAACTGCGCCTAAAGACGCTAGCCTGACAATAAAATTGTTCAGGCTCAGTGTTATTTGTCACTTTCACTTACCAGTTAAACTGGTTTACTTCTTCTTGCTGCTGTTCCTGCTGAAGGGATCTTCATACTCTTTCACGCTCAGTTTATCAATTGCTTGATCATGTGCTTCTTGCTCACGTATATATTTTGCGACGGTGGCCTCATTTAAGCCAACAGTACTGACGTAATATCCTTCCGCCCAAAATTTCCGATTCCCATACTTATACTTTAAGCTCGCGTGTTTCTCGAATATCATCAACGAGCTTTTTCCCTTCAGATATCCCATAAATGATGATACTGAGATTTTTGGGGGAATTGCTACTAACATATGTACATGATCCGGCATCATGTGGCCCTCTATTATCTCCACTCCCTTGTATTTACACAAACGCTTGAAAATCTCGATCAAGTCTTTTCTCACTTGATTATAAATTTCTTTCCGTCTATACTTCGGGGTGAACACAATGTGGTATTTGCACATCCACTTCGTGTGAGCTAGACTATAGCTCTTGTTTGCCATCTAAGACCATTCCTTTCATTATTGAGCCTGAACATCTCAATTTTATTGGAATGGTCTTGTTGGTCAAACCCTTGATCCCTCCACCCGCATAGCGGGTGGTTTTTTGTTTCGCACGCTTCGCGAGCTCAACTGGCTAAAGCCGCAATAAAAAGCCGCCCGAATCGGGCGGCAGGGTGTACAACTTATCAATCTTTGGCTTCTTCCGTGTCCGTAAAGGCTACCGGCTTGGCAACCCATTCGTCGGCTTCGGGTTCGATATCTACACCGTTCTCCAGCTTCTTCTTTTCGGCGAGAGAATCTCCCGCATGGTCCGGCTTATTCCGGAGCTCGGCCTCATCCTTGAACGATTGGTTATTTTGATTCGGCATGTGGATGTCCTCCTTTGCGTGACTGATCTAAGTGTAATTCCTTATTTATAGTTACCCGTTACCGCTGATTGCAAACATTTCAGATCATCAGAATCTCACGGATCTCCTGCTCGGTCAGCGTCGATACCTTTTCCTGTCCAGGCCGGATAATTTCGTCAATCAGATCCTTTTTCTTCTGCTGGAGCTCATACATTTTTTCCTCAACGGTATCCTCGGTAACTAGCCGAAGGACATGAACCACATTTTTTTGCCCCATCCGGTAAGCCCGGTCGGCCGCTTGTTGTTCCACTGCGGGATTCCACCATAGATCATAAAGTATGACCGTATCCGCCCCCGTGAGGTTCAAGCCCGTTCCGCCGGCCTTCAGCGAAATCAGGAACACGTCGCGTTCGCCTTCATTGTACTTGTTGCATAGTTCCACCCGCTCGGGAGCCGGGGTCTTCCCGTCAAGATAGAAGAAGGGGATTCCCCGGTAACCCAGCTCTTTGCCGATCATACCGAGCATTTCGGTAAACTGGGAGAAAATGAGCAGGCGTTTCCCGGCGCTTAAAGCGTCATCCACGATCTCGAGAAGCTGCTCGAATTTGGCCGATTTCCCTTGGTAGTCTTCGACAAAGAGGGCCGGGTGGCAGCAAAGCTGCCGCAACCGGGTTAATCCGGCGAGGATGCGGATTTTGTTTTTCTCGAAGCTGTCCTCGTTCAAATGCTTGAGCGTTTCCTGTTGGAGCTGGGCCAAATAGGCGGCGTAAAGCTTTTTCTGATCCGGAAGCAGCTCGGAAGACTGTACAGATTCGATTTTTTCCGGGAGCTCCTTGAGCACGTCGGTCTTTAATCTGCGAAGCAGGAACGGGCGGATGCGCTTTGCAACCTGTTCACGGCTCAATTCGTTAAACTGCCTGCGATCATGGAACAAGGCGGGGAACACGGCATCAAAGATCGACCACAGCTCTTCGAGCCGGTTCTCGATCGGCGTTCCGGTCAATGCAAAACGGTGCTTGGCCTGCAAGGCTTTAACCGCTTGCGCCGTCTGCGTCGCATGATTTTTGAATGTCTGGGCCTCGTCCAGAAAAAGTGTATGAAATTGCTTGCCGGCAAACAAATCGATGTCCATCCGCAGCAGCGGGTAGGATGTAATCAGTACGTCTGCGTCATTCGCATCTTTTAGTGCACGCACGCGCTCTGATTTATTACCGTCCATGATGACGGAGCGGATTTCCGGCGCGAATTTTCGAAGCTCGTTTCGCCAATTATAGACGAGCGAAGCCGGGGCGACGATGATGGCAGGGAGTTTTTGCTCCCTGATGTCCGGCAGGACGGAAACAAGGAAAGCGATGCTCTGCAGCGTTTTACCGAGTCCCATATCATCCGCCAAAATCCCGCCGAACCGGTAGTGGGCCAGCATTTTCATCCACTGAAAACCATAGGCTTGATAATCCCGCAATATCGGAGCCAGGCGTTCGGGAACGGGAAAATCAAGGTTGTCCGGATTTTTAATATGATGCAGCAGCTGACGGAACGACTTTCCGAGTTTTACCGTGCCTGCATAACGTTCCTCATCCAGAAGAAGCAAGCCGCTGGTCACCGGGACGCGAAAGCCGGTACCCGCCTCGTTGGGCAGGAACGGTTTGATCTCGTTCATAAAGTCGACGATTCCCTTGAATTGCTCGTTGTCCAGCGGCATCAGGGCCCCGTCGGGCAATCGGTAATATTTCCGTTTTACTTCCAGAGCGTGCAGGACGTTTCGAATTTCTTGCTCCGAAATGCCGGTGAGTTCGAACGAGAGCTCCAACCAATCCGTCCGTTCGTCCATGCGGACCGATATTTTCGGCGGCGCGGATACTGGGCGAATCCGGATTTTGACCGCGGAGGTCGCATAAACTTCAACCATCTTTTCCATCCTTGGCAGGATATGCACCAGAAAATCGTATTCGGCGTCCTCGTCATCCAGAAAATATCCGCTTTCCGTTTTCGTAAATGCGCTTTCGTCCATCAGTTGAAGAATTTGGTTTTCTTGCTCGTCATCCCTCATCAGAATCAGGTCGCTGCCTCTGGCCGGGCCTTCTTCCAACGGATTGAGGACGATATCGCCATACTGGAATTCCAATCCGGCCAGCAGCCGGTCTCGTACCCGGTCCAGATAGAGGCGCGCTTTTAGCGGAGTCTGCACCATCCGGTTAGAAACCTCTTCCGCGATGTGGACGTGGCCGAGCTTTGCCAGTCCGGGAAGCACCTTTTGCATGAAGGGCTCGATTTGTTCGGGAGAAATTCGGATATGCTGCCTGCGCGAAGATTCCAGCATGCTTTTCATATCGGCCAGACGCCGGCATTCGTCCAACGGGACCTTCATTAGGAGCCCGTCCGAAAGGACGAGTCCGTAAGCATCCAGGATGGTAAGTCTATCCAAACCTTCGATGTTTAGCCGATATTCACCGTCCTCGGTTTGCTCGAAGCCATACTCCACGGGGAGCGGGACATCCGAAACCAGGAAACGCGAAACTTTGCCTGGACTCCGCTCCAGCTTGACGGAGGTTGCCCTGAGAAGCTTCGGCAAAAGCGTACTCCAGACATAAGGCGGAATGACGAGCAACCGCTCGTTGTCGGAACGTTTGCCGGATGGGGGTCTGGCAGGCGAACCCTCCATATATAAACGTTCATTGTTGCATATTTCGATCAACTGGCGGATAATGTCATCGTCGGCACTTTCCAGGCAGTAGAGCGCAGGATCGTAAGTGAAATGTTCCGAAAAATAAAACGGTCTTCCCGCTTCCAGCGCCTCGAGAAACTCCCGGATCTGCTTGACGATATAAAGACGTTTGTTTCCGATTTTCAGTTCGGCTCCAAACATATGTCTGCCCGAGCCGTAGGGAACGGGTTTTATGATAAACTCCGTTTGTAAACGGTTACGGGTGTCAAACCGGGTTTCGCTTCGGCTTCGCCGTGAAGTTTTGGAATCGAACAGACCGATCATATCCCGGGTTAACCAGACGTCCCGGGTTGACCCCGCAGGGCGTCGAGCCGAAGCACCGCTGCGTTCGGATCCTTCATCTTCGGCATACATTCCCATACGGCTTTGCAGTTCGTGAATACCGAGCAGTACGGCGGCGATATGCTTGCAGTAGTTATTGTATGAAGTATAGGCCGAACAGCCGCATTCCGCGATGACGTTACCGTCATGTTCGAGCTGTACATAAACCCGGTAAGTATCGGTGCCGCGAACGAGAGCCTGGTATTGGCCGCTTTGCGGGTCGGTATGGGTAAATTCGACTTTTCTCCTGCGGAAATAAGCCTCGCCCAAATCGTAGGATATGGGTCCGCAGAGTAGTTTGATCAACCGAATCGTTAATGGTGAACTCATGGATTGTTCCTTCTCCGATTTCTGAATTTTTGGATATGTTTATGATACCAGAAAGAGCAAGGGATGGAAGGGAGGTGGTCGCCAAAAGTCGTGGAGCTGCCGTTATAATTTTTTCCATTATTAAAATAAGGAGTGACGAATGCATGCAATACAGCTATTTGGGACGTTCGGGATTGAAAGTGAGCAGATTGTGCCTGGGTACGATGAACTTCGGCGTGGATACGGAAGAGAGCGAAGCGTTTAAAATCATGGACGCCGCTGTAGATGCCGGCATTAACTTTTTTGATACGGCCAATATTTACGGATGGGGCGAAAACGCCGGCAGAACCGAGGAAATCATCGGGAAATGGTTTGCCCAAGGCGGGGGACGCCGTGAAAAAGTCGTACTGGCCACGAAGTTTTACGGGGAAATGAACGACGTGAACGACGGGCCGAACAATGCGCCGGGCTTGTCGTCCTACAAAATGCGCCGCCATTTGGAGGCATCGCTCCGCCGGCTGCAAACCGATCATATCGAGCTTTACCAGATGCACCACGTCGATCGTAACGTGTCATGGGACGAGCTCTGGGAAGGCTTCAGCATTGCGCTTTATCAAGGCAAAATCGGGTATGTCGGTTCCAGTAATTTCGCCGGCCGAGACCTGGTGAAGGCGCAGTATGAAGCGAAAGCGAAGGGGATGCTCGGCCTGGTTTCCGAGCAGCATAAATTCAGCCTCCTCTGCAGATTGCCGGAGCTGGAAGTGCTTCCGGCCGCCGAAGAGCACGGCATCGGCGTCATCGCGTGGAGCCCGCTGGACGGCGGCTTGCTGAGCGGACACGCCCTGCGTCCCCAGCCGGGATCGAAGCGGGCCAACAACCCGGAGCGCACGGAAAAGCATCGCGCTCAGCTGGAAGCGTTCGAGCAGTTCTGCCGTGAACTGGGCGAAAGCGAAGCGAACGTTGCGCTGGCTTGGACGCTGACGCGTCCCGCAATGACCGCGCCGATCATCGGCCCGCGGACACTGGAGCAGCTCGAAGGCGCGCTTCGCGTGGTCGACATAAAGCTCGGCGAGGCAGAACTGAACCGGTTGGACGAGATTTTCCCGGGTCCGGGCGGAGAAGCGCCCCGGGCATATGCTTGGTAATACGGTCTTATTGATAATCCCATCCCGGCGGATTCGCCGGGATGGGATTTTTCTGCTCCTTGCAAACCGCGCGCTCTATGCAGACCCATCCATTGTTGCTCTAACGCTTGAATTCAGCGTTATTTCACCTAAAACGGGCAAGTTTAAATTCTAACGCTTTCCACAGTTGTTATTTACCAGATATAAGCTGTTTCTCCCTACATTTCTGCAAATAAGCGCGCTGGCTAGCGTTACATTGACGAAAAGCTGAAATTGAGTCAAATAAGGCTGATAGCAAGCGTTAGCGTATCGCCGAATTGCCCTCAGGCCGTCCACGCCGCAGTTTTACGTCTCCCTGCAAAGATTGGAAAAAATCCAATCACCTTATATAGAATAAGGAGTAGTTCAGCTCTAATTGGATTCACGTTGAATTATTGGATTTTTTCCAATGAAGTAAAAAATCTGTTGACCTTCACGTTGCGTCAACGTGTACACTCGGTTTGTCAGGAGGTATAACCTATGGAATACACGATTCAGAAGCTGGCGCGTCTGGCGGGGATCAGCACCAGAACCTTGCGGTACTACGATGAAATCGGCATTCTCAAGCCGGCGAGAATGAGCTCATCGGGTTACCGGATCTATGGTCAGGCTGAGGTGGATCGGCTGCAGCAAATTTTGTTTTACCGGGAGCTTGATTTTTCCCTGGAGCAGATTAAGTCCATCGTGACCGAACCCGGATTTGACGCGGCTCAGGCGCTGATCGAACACCGTGAACGGCTCCTGGCGCGAAGAAAGCAGTTGGATGCTTTACTATCGACCGTTGAAAGAACGATTGCAATGAATGAAGGGAGAATGACCATGTCAAATAAAGAAAAGTTCGAAGGATTCAAACGGAAGCTGATCGAGGAGAACGAGGAGAAATACGGTGCGGAAATTCGCGAAAAATATGGAGAAGACACCATCATCCGTTCGAATGCCAAATTAGAGAACATGACGGAAGCGGAGTACGCAGAGGTAGAGCGGCTGCAAGAGGATATGTTTGCAGCCCTCCGGGAAGGAATGGCTTCCGGAGACCCCGCGGGGGACGCGGCGCAACGCGCGGCGCAATTGCATAAGGAATGGCTGACGTTCTATTGGGATCAATACTCCAAGGAAGCGCACGCCGGACTTGCGGAAATGTATGTGGCCGACGAACGTTTTAAAGCTTATTATGATCAGCACGGTTCGGGAACCGCCGAATTTCTGCGCGAGGCCATTTTGATCTTTACCCGTTAATCATTTGTCTCCGCCCCGGAAATTGGAGTATCATTATAAACAGTATGTGAAAGAGTTCTCTAATCGAGGTGGAGTTTGTTGAAGACAGTTGTCATCATCGGCGGGGGAATAACGGGAGTAGCC
This sequence comes from Paenibacillus salivarius, assembly GCF_051307165.1. Taxonomy (NCBI): domain Bacteria; kingdom Bacillati; phylum Bacillota; class Bacilli; order Caryophanales; family Paenibacillaceae; genus Paenibacillus; species Paenibacillus salivarius. The sequence goes on along the minus strand of NZ_CP195592.1, from coordinate 3,108,739 downwards.
ACCGCCTACTATTTGCAAAAGAAGATCGAGGCGGATGGCCTCATTCAACCCCGCATTGTAGTCATCGAAGCAGGAAAGCGGTTGGGCGGAAAAATCAGCTCGCTTCATCAAGACGGCTTTATCATGGAAACCGGGGCGGATTCCATCGTGACGCGAAAGCAAAACACCGCTCCGTTGATCGATGAGCTCGGCCTGCGCGATGAAGTCGTCTACAATGAAACCGGAAAATCGTATATTTATGCCGACGGCAAATTAAAGCTGATTCCCGAGGATGCGGTGTTCGGCATTCCGATGAGCCTGGAAGCGCTCGCCACTAGCGAGTTGATTTCGGCGGAAGGAAAAGTAGAGGCCTTGAAGGATTATTATACGCCCAATGAAACGTTCGGCGAGAATGATTCGGTCGGATTGTTTTTGGAAGCCTTTCTCGGCAAGGAAATCGTGGAAAAGCAGATCGCTCCGGTTTTGTCCGGCGTCTATTCCGGCAAACTGAACGACCTGACGATCGCATCGACGCTGCCGTATTTGTTGGATTATAAAAACAAGTACGGCAGCATCATGCAAGGGCTCGCGGAGAATCGCAAGCAATTCAAGGGGAACGGCGACAAAAAGTTTTTCTCTTTTCAAAACGGAGTATCGGCCTTGGTCGACGCCATGGAAGGCGCGCTGGATCAGGTTGAATTTTTGAAAGGAGTCCGGGCGGAGCGCATCGAAAAATCCGGATCGGAACACCCATATTCGGTTACATTGGCCGATGGACGGGAACTGGAGGCGGACTCCGTCGTGCTTGCCGCCCCGCATGACGTTGCCCGAAGGGTCCTTGATGACCGTTCGCTGAATGAAGATTTTGACCAACTGGTCAACAGCTCGATGATCAGCGTGTATCTCGGCTTTGATCTTCCCGACGAAAAGCTCCCCTATGACGGTACCGGTTTTATTACGGCGCAATCGGAAGGCGTCGTATGCGACGCATGCACCTGGACCAGCCGGAAATGGAGCCATACTTCGAAGGATGGCCGCTTTTTGGTACGGCTTTTTTACAAAAGCGCAAATCCGTACTTTGCCAAACTTCAAGGGATGCCCGAAGATGAATTGCTTGAAGTTGCCCTTAAGGATGTCGCCGCAAGTCTCGGTATCGAGAGCAAGCCGGCAACCCATGCGGTCACCAAATGGCTGGATGCGATGCCGAATTATCATATCGGACATCACGAGCTTGTGGAATCGTTGGAGGCAAAATTGTCAGCCGCCTATCCGGGCGTTTATTTGGCCGGTTGTTCCTATTACGGCGTCGGCATCCCGGACTGCATCGCAAACGGGGAAAAGACGGCGATGTCGATTGCGGATCTTTTGACGAAAAAAGAGTGAATATCCGATTCATTTCGGATCCGTCGGTTAAATATAGAACAAGTGGGAAGTGGTAGTGATCATACGGTTCTTGGATGAGTTAATTTCATCCGGAAAGGTAGCTGATTCACCATGAACTCTCTTGCAAAAAGGAAGAGACGAAAGAAACTGCTTCGTTTCTTGTCCGGTAGAATACCCTAGCAATTGGAAAATAGCTTGATAAGCATATCGCTTCCCACGAACAGAGGGCTCCGCGGTTGAATAAACCTCGGGGCCCTCTTTTAATTGTTCGCAAGTATATCGGCGGACTACGCCCAATTTCCTTTCCGGAAAACAGGTTCGATCGCTCCGTCTTCCCGTTCGCCGTCAATCTCCAGTTCGGCGGAGCCGATCATGAAATCGACATGTGTCAAGCTCACATTGGCGCCTTTCGCCAACAACTGCTCCTTGGAGAGTTTGGTCCCGCCTTCGATATTCACGGGATAGGAGCTGCCCAGCGCCAGGTGACAGGAAGCATTTTCGTCCACACCGGTGTTGTAAAAGACGCGATTCATCCGTGAGATCGGGGAGTCGTAAGGGACTAGCGCCACCTCGCCCAAATAAGATGCCCCTTCGTCGGTTGCCAGCAGGGAAGCCAGATGTTCCCGCCCGGATTTTGCATCAAAGTCCGTGACTTTGCCGTCCTTAAAAGTAAGACGGATCCCATCCACGAGACGTCCGTTCAAATTAAGCGGCAAGGTGCTCGTCACCGTCCCGTTCACTCCCGTTCTGTGAGGCATGGTATAAATTTCTTCGGTCGGCATGTTCGCAACGAAATAGATCCCGGCTTCATTCGTGTCGCCGCCTCCGAGCCACAGATGACCTTCCGGCAGTTCGACTTTCAAATCGGTCCCCGGTGCGCGGTAATGAAGCGCCTTATACCGTTTGGCGTTCATGTAATTCTGCTTCTGCTTCAGTTCCTCAATATGTTTCCGCCAAGCCGAGATCGGATCGCCGTTCCCTACGCGGTTCATTTCAAATACCGCTTTCCACATGGCACCGATTCGTTCCTCTTCAGGCAGGTCTGCGAACACTTTGTTCGCCCATGCCCGCGTCGGTGCTTTGATCAACGACCAGCTGACCTTGTTGGTGCGGATGTATCCTTGGAATTTTTCCCGGGCGACAGCCGCCGCTTTTACAGCGGTGGATACTTTGGCTGAGTCGACTCCTTGGAGCAGCATTGGATCCGGAACTTTAATATGTAGAAGAGCACCCCCGCCCTCGGCTAACTGTTCCATCGTATCAGCCTGCCATTTCGGATAGTAGCCGAATGAATCTTCCGGCGCTTTTTCGTAGCGGATCCGGGAAATCGCTTCATCATCCCAATCCACTTGTACATATTTTGCACCCGCTTCATAGGCTTTGGTGACGATCCATCTGGTGAATTCCACCGTTTCAAGCGGTGACTGAACGATCAAAACCTGTCCGGGCTGTATATTGACACCGACCTTGACGACCAGTTCCGCGTATTTTTCCAATAATGTATCGAAATCGTTCACTATGGGTTCCTCCTGAAAAATTAAATTTTCCCTATTTCATGATTGTAATGGAAACGACTCCGGGGATGCAAAGAGGGGGTACTTGACGATGCTGTATAACTTCCGGGATTTTGCCTCAAATTAGAAGCGAGTCATATTTTCGAGGAGGATCTCATCGTGAAAGAAAATCCATATTCAAGTTTGCAAGCGCAGAGCCCGATATCCCACGCCCAGGAATCGATTGAAAATGTACACCGTGCCGTGAAGCAGGCGCAATCCCACCCCAGGGAAGAGACGATTCAAAATGCCCGTAATGCCATCAACAAGGCGGAAAATGCACTAATCAACGCGGAGGGACGGGGAGATCTGTCCCAAGAACCGTTGGATAGGGCACGCGAAAGCCTGGAGCAGGACCGTAACGATCTGCAGCAGGTGGAGAATCAGTTCAATCAGTAGAAGGGTGGTACTATGGCAATTCAACTTATTCCTTATTTAACGATGGACGGGAATGCCAGGGAAGCAATCTCTTTTTATGAAAAAGTGTTGGGGGCTAAGGCTGTCAATGTAAGGACCTTCGGCGAAATGCCGAGTCATCCCGATTTTACGGTACCGCCGGGTTCGGAGGATCGGATAACGTATGCTGAGCTTCGGATCGGAGAATCGATACTCATGTTTTCCGATGCATTTCCGGGGAACCCGCCGAAGTCGGGGACCCAGCTTTCCGTTTGCATCTCAATGGACGATCCTGAGAAGGCAAAACGAATCTTTGAGGCGCTGGAGCAGGGCGGGGAAGTTGCCATGCCGATGCAGAGCACGTTTTTCAGCCCGGCTTACGGCATCGTGACCGATAAATTCGGCGTGATGTTCCAAGTATTCACGGA
>NZ_CP195592.1:1742500-3100000 GCF_051307165.1 Paenibacillus salivarius | reverse complement strand
GGTAGCGGAGAAATTCCAATCGAACTCGGAGATAGCTGGTTCTCCCCGAAATAGCTTTAGGGCTAGCCTCGGAAATGACAGTCGTGGAGGTAGAGCACTGATTGGGTGCGGGGCCCGCAAGGGTTACCAAGCTCAGTCAAACTCCGAATGCCATAGACTGATTATCCGGGAGTCAGACAGTGAGTGCTAAGATCCATTGTCAAAAGGGAAACAGCCCAGACCATCAGCTAAGGTCCCCAAGTGTGTGTTAAGTGGGAAAGGATGTGGAGTTGCACAGACAACCAGGATGTTGGCTTAGAAGCAGCCACCATTTAAAGAGTGCGTAATAGCTCACTGGTCGAGTGACTCTGCGCCGAAAATGTAACGGGGCTAAACACACCACCGAAGCTATGGCTTGAATCGACTTCACTGCTTCTTTGAGGCGGTGTTTAACCGATGACATTTTTGCCGAAAGCGACTTTTGAATTTGTTCAAGGGTTTCGGCCAAATGGTCCTCGGGGTTAAACACACTTCGAAGCTGGAGTGAAGTCGATTCAGGGGTAGGGGAGCGTTGAATGCGGGTTGAAGTCAGACCGGAAGGACTGGTGGACTGCATTCAAGTGAGAATGCCGGTATGAGTAACGAAAAGATCAGTGAGAATCTGATCCGCCGAAAGCCTAAGGGTTCCTGAGGAAGGTTCGTCCGCTCAGGGTAAGTCGGGACCTAAGGCGAGGCCGAAAGGCGTAGTCGAAGGACAACAGGTGGAAATTCCTGTACCACCGTAAACCGTTATGAGCAATGGGGTGACGCAGTAGGGTAGTGACGCGAGCTGATGGATGCTCGTCCAAGCAGTGAGGCTGATGTGTAGGCAAATCCGCACATCGTTAAGGCTGGGCTGTGATGGGGAGGGAAAATTTACAGTACCGAAGGTCATGATCTCACACTGCCAAGAAAAGCCTCTAGCCAGGTGAAGGTGCCCGTACCGCAAACCGACACAGGTAGGCGAGAAGAGAATTCTAAGGCGCGCGGAAGAACTCTCGTTAAGGAACTCGGCAAAATGACCCCGTAACTTCGGGAGAAGGGGTGCCTCGGTAGGGTGAATAGCCCGAGGGGGCCGCAGTGAAAAGGCCCAAGCGACTGTTTAGCAAAAACACAGGTCTGTGCGAAGCCGCAAGGCGAAGTATACGGGCTGACGCCTGCCCGGTGCTGGAAGGTTAAGGGGAGTGGTTAGGGAGCAATCCCGAAGCTATGAACTGAAGCCCCAGTAAACGGCGGCCGTAACTATAACGGTCCTAAGGTAGCGAAATTCCTTGTCAGGTAAATTCTGACCCGCACGAATGGCGTAACGACTTGGGCGCTGTCTCAACGAGAGATCCGGTGAAATTTTAATACCTGTGAAGATGCAGGTTACCCGCGACAAGACGGAAAGACCCCATGGAGCTTTACTGCAGCTTGATATTGGACTTTGATACGATTTGTACAGGATAGGTGGGAGCCTAGGAAGCCGGAGCGCCAGCTTCGGTGGAGGCGCCGTTGGGATACCACCCTGATCGTATCGGAGTTCTAACCTGGTACCGTGATCCGGTGCGGGGACAGTGTCAGGCGGGCAGTTTGACTGGGGCGGTCGCCTCCTAAAGAGTAACGGAGGCGCCCCAAGGTTCCCTCAGAATGGTTGGAAATCATTCGAAGAGTGCAAAGGCATAAGGGAGCTTGACTGCGAGACTGACAAGTCGAGCAGGGACGAAAGTCGGGCTTAGTGATCCGGTGGTACCGCATGGAAGGGCCATCGCTCAACGGATAAAAGCTACCCTGGGGATAACAGGCTTATCTCCCCCAAGAGTCCACATCGACGGGGAGGTTTGGCACCTCGATGTCGGCTCATCGCATCCTGGGGCTGAAGTAGGTCCCAAGGGTTGGGCTGTTCGCCCATTAAAGCGGTACGCGAGCTGGGTTCAGAACGTCGTGAGACAGTTCGGTCCCTATCTGTCGTGGGCGTAGGAAATTTGAGAGGAGCTGTCCTTAGTACGAGAGGACCGGGATGGACGCACCGCTGGTGCACCAGTTGTTCCGCCAGGAGCACAGCTGGGTAGCTAAGTGCGGACGGGATAAGCGCTGAAAGCATCTAAGCGTGAAGCCCCCCTCAAGATGAGATTTCCCAACTCGTAAGACCCCTTGAAGACGACGAGGTTGATAGGCTGGGGGTGGAAGCACAGCAATGTGTGGAGCTGACCAGTACTAATCGGTCGAGGGCTTATCCAAAAATACCCCAAAAAGTGACGCGAGGCTTCGAAGGTAATTCCGATTACTTTTCGGGGACCCCGGGAAACCCAGTAAGGGCTAACACGCAAATGAAGTTTCGTATCCGGTTTTCAGGGAGCAAGCACGGATCTGAAGTAGTCCGAGCGGCTACTTTAGTGAAGTAGGCTTACAGCATTTGGCGATGCTGTTTCCTGTATTAGCATTTGTTTTTAAACCAAATGCCCGTTTGGTGGCGATGGCGGAGGGGTTCCACGCGTACCCATCCCGAACACGACCGTTAAGCCCTCCAGCGCCGATGGTACTTGGACCGAAGGGTCCTGGGAGAGTAGGACGCCGCCAAGCAAAGATAAAGAGCACTACCGTAAGAAACGGTGGTGCTCTTTTGTATGCTCATATAAATTACCTTCAAATCTTCAGGAATTTTCCTCACCCCGGAAGGGTTTAACAATAACATTCGTTGGAACCTCGGCCATATTTATTTGGATCAATACTTATGGATCCGATCGTTGACGAAAGAGGATGATCAGTCGCTCCCCTCTAGTTTCAATCAATGGTTCGGATTTGGTACCCGTCCGGAGGACTTTACCACGGATACTCCCTCTTTTACAAGTTTATTAGAGTTAGACAACAGCCGACCGATATCTTGAAGAGATACGGGCACCGTTTGGAGGAGGAGTTTCCGCCAACCGAAATGGGGATGCACACGATTGAGCAGGTTTTAGTGAGAACGATTTTTCATGAAGGGCTCCATCTGGGAACGATACTTGCAATGAAGAAACATATATAGTTGTTACATAAAAAAAGGTTGCCTTCGTTTAGAGGCGGCTCTTTTACTTATAGGCATAGAAATAGGGAGTTTGGTAGCACATCATTCGATAGGAAAAGCGCTTATACAATGCTCTTTTGAAACTTGACTCATGTTAACAAATGATGTAACATTGCTATAAAAGTAATAATCTACCAATTGAATAATATTTTAACTTCATGTTTGGCCGCAGCGGAAATGGGGGTTATAAAAGGTTGTATTCGAAGATCAGGATGATAGTGTGCACTCTGCTATGTTTGTTGCTTATTTCCGGTTGTTCTACGGAAACGAGATCTTTTCCCAAGGATAAAAATATAACTATAGACGTCGGATATACAAAAGAGGAACATTTCAAGCAAAGGTATTCGGAATTGCTCGAAAACGATTATCCGAACTTCAAAATTCAGGTTGTCTCGACAAAAGATCTTTTGAATCCAGAAACAAACCCCATCCAATGGGTGAAGGATAATCAGGCGGATGTCATTTATTTGCCCTCGGAACGAATGGAATCTTTTATACAAGAAGGCTTGCTTGCAGACATCGGTCCGCTAATCCAAAAAGACGGTTTCGACTTGGAACGTTTTGTGCCCAGCGTCATTGAATTGACGAAGGCGTATGGGAACGGAAAGATGTACGGACTGCCCACGAATTTTTACGGTAACGCGATCGTTTACAATAAGGATTTATTTGATACATATAAAATTGAATATCCCGAGGATCAAATGACATGGGAGAGTATTCTATTGCTTTCCAGCAGATTCCCGTCTACCGATTCTAGTAATATCAAAGGAATTTCGCTTAAAAATGCGAACTTGCTGGATTTGATTTTACATATTGGACAAACATCGGGCCTAAAGGCATTCGACCGTGAACAACAACAAGTGTCTTTTAACGGAAAATCATGGATACCCATTTGGGAAAACGCGATTCAGGCCTATATTAATGGATCTTTAGATATTAACGCGGATCAAAACTCTTATTTGACTCCTTTTTTATCGGGTGAGAGGGCCATGGCCGTAGTAAGTTACGATGACTACAAACGCCTGGAGCAAGAGAAGCTTCCTTTCGCCTGGTCAACCGTAACCATGCCTATCGATCCGGCTCAACCGGATCAATCCGATTCCTTAAGGGTACCCGGGTTTTTCGCCATTTTGAATTCGTCGGATGATAAAGACGCGGCTTGGGAGCTTCTTAAATTTTTCAGTTCCGAAGAAGTCGCTCGTTGGGAATACCGTTCCGATTACGGCTTTTCCTCTTTACTGGAACAGGTTGTTTCGAAAGAGGAAGATAGAGTAAACGTCACCCCTTTTCATAAATTGACACCAAGGACAGTTCAGGAACATGATATGCTGCCAACCGAGTTATTAACGGTTTCACAACAAATTTTGGATCAAATCGTAAGCCGTACGCTCTCGGTACAAGAAGGCTTGGATACATTACAGGCAAAGGCCGAACAAGAATTAAAAAAGATAGCCCCGATGGATTGATGTAGGCGGAGTCGAATGACTTCTGATTGCATAGATGAAGCTTGCACGCTAATTACTAGTGTTAGTTTGTAAGATTTTTTTCATCATGTTAAACCTACATGCTTACTTCCGGGTAAGTCAGAAAACATTAATTTTTGGGAGGAGACCTGATTTATGAAGAAAAGATGGAGCATTGCCGCATTTGCCGTTGTTATGGCTGTGACCGCAGCTATCCCCGTATTTGCCGCTAAGGATCCGAACTCGGAGACCGATGCGTATATCGGGTACTCTCAACAATCGAGCAGTTACGTCAGAGGTAAGGCGTATGCCTTATCAACGAATTCCAAATTCAAAAGCATTAACGTGACCGGAACGTTCTATCAGGGTTCCACGCAAAAGGAGTCAGGGACTTCGTCCGCGACGACTAAAGGTTATGAGGCCGCATGGTATACAAAAGACAGTACGTACTCAAGCTCGAATTCCTATTCGTTGAATGCCGCTTCGCGAACATATTACACGGATGGAACATCCAGCGATCAATCCTACGCTTCAGCAAGCTGGTAAAATTCGATTTTAAGAAGAGGGGGAGCATTCCCCCTCTTTATAGTGAGGGAAAGAAAAGATGTTAAGAAAAATGATCATGATTTCATTATCGATAAGCCTGCTCATGGCATCCGGCTGCACGAATCGCCTATCGAAGGAGCCGGTTACCCTTACAATTAACTTTCCTTCCGAAAAGCTATTTTATCAAATGTACGGACATGATTTTGAAGATAAATACAGCCATATTACGATTCATGTCATTGAAGAGGATCTGTCCGACGAATCGACGGAGCCCTCTGCCGATGTGCTGTTTATGGATCAAGTTACGGTTTATAACCGGTTGATTGATGAAGGGAAACTTCTTAACTTAGAACAAAAGCTTAGGGATGAAAAATATCCGATCTCGGAGTTTAGCCCTGTCGTTGCGAATGCATTGCGATCGGAGACAGACGGTCTTTTATACGCCTTAAGTCCATCTTTTATCAGCCATGCCATTTACTACAATAAAGATCTTTTTAACCAGTACGGGATTCCGTTTCCTCAAAACCAAATGACATGGGAGGAAGTTCTTGATCTTGCGAAAAGGTTTCCTGAACGAAATGCGGATGGCGAGGCCCTGTACGGATTTAAATCGAATTATTACATAAATATACCCTTCTCGATGATCCTCAGAATCGGACAGACGGAAGGCCTGACTTTTATGGATGCCCGGACCTTGCAAGTGAATATGGATTCAGCCGCATGGCATGGCATCTTTCAAACGGTCATCGATGCATTCCGCGATAAAGCCGTATATGACAAGGATGATGATCCTACGGGTGAAATCGAACCGGCGCCTATATTGACGGGTCATGCCGCGATGGAAATTCAATCGTACACGACCGCTTATAACTTTGAAGATTATAGCCATTTTATCGGTGCCAAAAGTGTCAATTGGGATATGGTCACCGTTCCGGTGGGTAGCAGAAGCCGGGGACAAAGCGACTATTACGAGGTACAGGAGATTTACGGGATATCCGCCAAGACGGAGCATGAAGAGGAGGCTTGGGAGTTAGTCCAGTTCATCACGAACGATGCGCAGAAAATGAAAAAAAACCAGCAGGATCAAATTTCCATGGGGTTGCCCGCACAAACGGATCTGATCAAACCCGTAGATGGCCATGATTTATCGCCCTTGTACGAGCTGGATCCCGTCACGAAAAGCAACAATCCCTATGACTATATTCATTATGAAATCATAAACGCTTTTAAAGAAGTTGGTCAAAACGTGATCCAAGAGGCCATAGAGAATAAAATCACGATAGACGACGCGATTGAAAAGATTGAAAAGGATGGGCAAGCGGCGATTGACGAAATGAAGTTAAAGCTGGAACAAATGCCCGATGAATAGCCAGCGAAGCCCATTTAGGGCCGAAAACGTAAAAAGCGCCGATACCGGCGCTATTTCTTTTATAAATATAAAAACAAATTACATCCTAAGCGCTTCATTCGCTATTTTAACGTCGTTCGCCAGCAGTTCGTTCAGATTATAAGCTGGATAGTAGCCGCGGGCATACATAAAATTGAAGACACGGGCATGAAAGCAAATCGCATCGTTAAGCTGCTTTTGGAAGGTGTCCCGCAGCAAGGGGGTTGCGGTCTCGGTAATGGCGATCGCATAGGTGCGGACGGTCGTTTTGGCGAACCCGAGCAGCCCGGCGGCTTCAAACGCCGTAAAATCGGGCATGCCACTGCGTTGGTGGGCATGCGGCGCCAAGGGATAAAATTTCAACAAGTCCCTCAAGTTGTTTTCCATGCTCCGAATGGCTTCCAAATAAAGTTCACATAATTCGGGGTCTTTGATCATGTGCAGCTTTTGTTTAAACAAGGCCAAATGCGTGGCTTGAAATGCGGTCAGTTCATGCAGTTCCATCGTTTCGTGCCAAGCTAAGTGGCGCGGAGCGCCGTAATTTCCGATCACAGTGTCACTCTCCAATTGATTGATTTTGATCCAGCATATGCATTCGCCCATTTGGAGGTGTAAGGCTTATTGCACCTATTTTGCCTTTATCAGCAAACCTAATAACTCCTATAAAATGATTCGAATTGACCATATTCGCCAGCTGTGTTAAGTTCAAGTAAGAATAATTCTGATCTTATTAGTAGGAATTGTATTTTGGACGTTACGTGAGGTGGATATGTTGGAATTTCAAGTGGTTAACAGCCCATTTACACAGGAACAGGTGGATTTGCTGAATCGGTTGATACCTTCGTTGACGGATAATCAACGGTTATGGTTGAGCGGATTTTTGGCGGCACAGCAAGGAGCGGCTGCAGTGACTGCGTCTCCCGTAGGCGCGGTTGGGCAAACCAACGCGGTGCCGGTTGCGGCCGTGTCGAAAGAAGTAACCGTATTGTTCGGTTCCCAAACGGGCAACAGTAACGGGTTGGCGAAGAAACTTACGAAAAAGCTGGAAGAGCAAGGCTTTCAGGTATCGCTGTCTTCCATGGGCGATTTTAAACCGAACAATCTGAAAAAAATCGAAAACCTTCTTGTTATCGTCAGTACGCAAGGAGAGGGAGAACCGCCGGATAATGCGATCCCGTTCTATGAGTTTCTTCATAGCAAGAGAGCGCCGAAGCTGGAAGGTCTGCGTTATTCCGTGCTTGCGCTTGGCGATACGTCTTACGAGTTTTTCTGCCAAACGGGCAAGGATTTCGACAAGCGTTTTGAGGAACTCGGCGGTACGCCAATCGTACCGCGGGTCGACTGTGATGTCGATTTCGCGGAGTCGGCTGCGGGTTGGATGGATCAAGTGGTTAACACATTGAATCAAGCTGTTCAAGGCGGCGTTACAGGCGCGGCTGCACCTATAACATCAACAAGCGGTTCCGAAGAATCGGAATTCTCGCGGAGCAATCCGTTCCGGGCCGAGGTGCTTGAGAACCTGAATCTGAACGGCAGAGGCTCGAAGCGGGAAACCCGTCATCTCGAAATCTCGCTGGAAGGCTCCAACTTGCAGTATGAGCCGGGCGATAGTCTGGGGATTTATCCCGAAAATCATCCGCAGCTCGTCGATGAGCTGATCGCAGCAGCGGGATGGCAGGCGGATGAGCAAGTGCCGGTAGGGAAGAACGGAGAAACCCGGAAGCTCCAGGATGCATTGCTTCGGCATTTTGAAATTACGGTGCTGACGAAACCGCTGCTTACCCAGGTGGCCGAATTGACCGGAAATGCCGGATTGCGGACGCTCCTTGAACCTGGTAAGGAAGCCGAGTTGAAGGCTTACATCCAGAATCATGATCTGCTGGATCTGGTCCAGGATTACGAATTGAAGGGCGTGCCGGCCAAGTCGTTCACGGCGCTTTTGCGGAAAATTCCGCCGCGCCTTTACTCGATCGCGAGCTCGCTGAAGGCGAATCCGGACGAGGTCCATGTCACCGTGCGGGCGGTGCGTTACGAAGCGAATGGACGGAACCGTTACGGCGTATGCTCGGTGCATTTGGCGGAACGCATCAAGACGGGAGATTCCTTGCCGGTGTTCATTCAGCACAACCCGAACTTCAAGCTCCCGGAAAATCCGGAAACGCCGATCATCATGATCGGGCCCGGAACCGGAGCTGCACCGTTCCGCGCCTTTTTGAGCGAGCGCGAAGAGACCGGAGCCAGCGGGAAAACATGGCTGTTCTACGGGGATCAGCATTTCACGACCGATTTCCTGTACCAGCTCGATTGGCAGCGGTGGTTGAAAGAAGGCGTCCTCACTAAAATGGATGTGGCCTTCTCCCGGGATACCGATCAAAAGGTTTATGTCCAACACCGGATGCTTGAGCACAGCCGTGAGCTTTATCAATGGCTGCAGGAAGGCGCGGCCGTCTATGTCTGCGGGGACGAGAAAAACATGGCTCATGACGTTCATGCGGCTCTCGCTTCGATCATCGAACGGGAGGGCGGATTCAGCCCGGAAGAAGCGGCGGAATATTTGAGCCGGATGCAGCAGCAAAAACGTTATCAGCGGGACGTGTACTAAAGCCGATTATCCCCGTTACCCGTGAAAGGAGAATGACCCATGTCAGAAAACAATTTGCTATCGCCGAACAGTGCACCGCACAGCGATGTGGAAGATATCAAGATCCGAAGCAATTATTTGCGCGGCAAGCTTGCCGAAGTGCTTGAAGACCGAATCACCGCTTCGATTCCCGAGGACGAAAACAGGCTGATGAAGTTTCACGGCAGCTATATGCAAGACGACCGCGATCTTCGCAACGAACGGAAAAAACAAAAGCTTGAGCCGGCTTATCAATTCATGCTGCGCGTCCGTGCACCGGGCGGCGTCGTAACGCCGAATCAATGGCTGATGATGGACCGTGTTGCCAGAGCGTACTCCAGCGGAACCATCCGTTTGACGACCCGTCAATCGGTGCAGCTGCATGGTATTTTGAAATGGAATATGAAAAAAACGATCCAGGAAGTACACGAGTCCATGCTGACCACGCTCGCGGCGTGCGGGGACGTAAACCGGAACGTCATGTGCAATCCCAATCCGGATCAATCGGAAATCCACGGAGCCGTGTATGATTGGGCATGCCGGCTGAGCGAGCATTTGGAGCCGCGGACGAAAGCGTATCATGAAATCTGGCTTGACGGGGAAAAGGTAGTAGACAGCCAGGATAATCAGGAAGAGCAGGAACCGATTTACGGGAAAGTGTATCTGCCGCGGAAGTTCAAAATCGGGCTCGCCGTACCGCCATCCAATGATATTGACGTATTTTCGCAGGATTTGGGGCTCATTGCGATCGTGGAGGATGGACAACTCAAAGGATTTAACGTCGCGGTCGGCGGCGGGATGGGTATGACGCACGGCGATGCGAAAACATATCCGCAGCTCGGTCAAGTTATCGGCTTCTGCACGCCGGAGCAAGTCATCGACGTAGCGGAGAAGACGGTTACGATCCAGCGGGATTACGGCGACCGTTCCGTTCGCAAACATGCACGATTTAAATATACGATCGATGACCGGGGAATCGATTGGTTCGTGGATGAGTTGACCCGTCGTCTGGGCTGGAAGCTGGAGGAAGCCAAGCCGTACTATTTCGAGCATCATGGAGATCGTTACGGTTGGGTTAAGGGAACCGGGGGCAAGTGGCATTACACGCTGTTTATCCAAAACGGACGGATCAAGGACGAAGACGATTATCCGCTGATGACCGGACTCCGTGAAATTGCACAGGTGCACACTGGAGATTTCCGTCTCACGGGGAATCAAAACCTGATCATTGCCAATGTGACGACCGCCAAAAAGAAAAAGATCGAAGAATTGATCGCCAAACATGGAATCAACGACGGTCTACGGTTCTCCGCCCTGCGGCGGAATTCGATGGCTTGCGTGGCTCTTCCGACCTGCGGTCTCGCGATGGCCGAGTCGGAGCGGTATATGCCGACGCTAATCGAAAAAATTGACCTGCTGCTTGAGGAAAACGGGCTTCTCAATGAAGAAATCGTCATTCGGATGACAGGCTGCCCTAACGGGTGCGCCAGACCGGCGCTGGCGGAACTGGCCTTTATCGGCAAGGCGCCGGGCAAGTATAACATGTATCTCGGCGGCGGATTTGCCGGGGAGCGACTGAACAAGCTGTACAAGGAAAACATCGGTGAGGCGGAAATTTTGGACGCGTTGCGCACGATTTTGGCCCACTATGCCAAGGAGCGCCGGGATGGCGAGCACTTCGGGGATTTCACGATCCGTGCGGGATATGTGAAGGAAGTCCGTTCCGGCCTGGATTTCCACGCTTCATAATGGAATAATATCTAACAGGAGCCTTTACCGCTATGCGGCTGGGGCTCCTTTTTTCGTTCAAGAAACTATCAGTCGCTTATGAGTGTTTTATCATTAAGCAGCGATTTTGTTAGAATGGAAGATAAGCTAAGATTATCGAAGACAGGGAGTCTGGAGGGAAGAAAGCTGGAAACGTACGCTTGTTTGTATATCATCCGGGGAGAACCCTACCGACCAGGGACATGCATCCAATTGAACCGGGCGGACATCGAGTTGGGGAGAATGTCGAAAGAGAGTAACCCGGATGTAGAATTCAGCAATATTTTCATTTCGCGAAAACATTTGAGCATCCGCCGAGAGGGAGAAAAAGCGGTGCTTTACGACCTGGGGAGCCGGCACGGCAGCGAAGTGAACGGAGTAAGAGTTATTCCGCACGCTCCTTACGTGCTTGAAACGAATGATCGGATCGAATTGGCCAGGGGAACTGCTGTATTGCATTTTACCTATACCTCAGGGGAGGAGACCCTTGAATTCGAATCGATCCGGGAAACCCCCGAAACGGTTTGCTTGGCAGCGGGCCATGTGGAGATTTTATGGGAGAAACGGGAGTGTCACGTCGATGGGCAGAAGATACTGATGTCCGAAAAAGAGTACCTGTTTCTAAAGCTGCTGCATCAAAATATCAACCGGCTCGTGACGATATCGGAGATCAAATCCCATGTATGGCATGACCGGATGCCGGGAGCGGACGGATTGCCGGATGTGACTGCCGATGAGATCAATGCGTTGATTTACCGGATCCGCAAAAAATACGGCCGGGAAACCTTTCAGATTACCGCTGTCCGCGGGAACGGCTATATCCTCGAGGACGATTGACTTCATTATGTCCATTTGCGGATGAGTCGGACCGTGTATTCCTGTTGGAGGACGGTATGAAAAAATTAAAACGACTTTTCAAGCGAAAGCGCTTCTGGATTTTGGCGGGAGTGCTCCTGTTTGTTTACTTGAACAATTCGTCGCTGTTTGTAAGCAATAGCGAGGAAGGACCAAAACTGTTGGCCCACCGGGGATTGGCCCAAACATTTCCGATGGAAGGCATCGAAAACGATACTTGTACGGCGGAGCGGATCTATGAGCCGGAACATCCTTATCTGGAAAATACGATTCCGTCCATGGAGGCGGCTTTTCAGGCGGGAGCGGATATGGTGGAATTTGATATTAAGCCGACAAAGGACGGACAATTTGCGGTGTTTCACGATTGGACGCTGGATTGCAGGACAGACGGCCATGGAACAACCAAGGACTATACGATGGCCGAGCTAAAACTGTTGGATATCGGATACGGATACACGGCTGACGGTGGCGTAACTTACCCTTTTCGCGGAAAAGGAATACATATGATGCCGTCGATGACCGAAGTACTGAAAGCATTTCCGGATAAATCGTTTTTGATACACATTAAAAGCAATGATGTCGAGGAAGGGAAACAGCTGGCTTCGTATTTTTCGGATATGCCTGAGGAACAGCTCGAACAATACACCGTATATGGCGGAGATGAACCGATTGCGGCTTTAAAAGAAATGTTGCCGGATATGAGGACGATGTCCAAAGCTTCGCTCAAGAAATGCCTGATTTCTTACGAAGCTTCCGGTTGGACCGGCTATATTCCGGCTGCTTGCAGGAATACGGAACTTCATATCCCCGAAAAAATCGCACCATGGATTTGGGGATGGCCGGATAAATTCTTGTCCAGAATGGACCGGGTCGGAACGCGCGTCATTGTTGTCGGGGGGGATGGGAGCGATTTTTCCAGCGGTTTTGATCGTGCGGAGGACATGAAGCGGCTCCCGAAGGATTTCGGCGGCTGGATTTGGACGAATCGGATCGACCGGATCGGAAATATGCTTGACGGTTCCGAATAAATCCTGTAATTTAAGCAATAAATGAAATCATGTTGCAAAAAGCCTTGACCAAGGCCCTGGCGTTCAACATTCGCGGCAGCAGAGAGGAAACCCGCCGGCTGAAAGGTTTCCCGAAGCGATCGAGCGCTGCTCCTACCTTGCGAGCTGCAAACGCAAGCATCTTTGTATATCTGCAAAGATGTTTCCGTTGCCGGCATTATGCCGTTATCATAAATGAGGACCGTGCTTTTAATCCGCGGTCAAAATAGGGTGGTACCACGACGCTTTCGTCCCTGACGAAGGTGTCTTTTTTTTTTTTTTGTTTGAAAAAAGAAAGGAGAAATAGATATGCGCCAAAGTCAATTATTGTTGAACACGCTTAGGGAATCGCCGGGAGATGCGGAGGCGATCAGTCATCAGCTGCTGCTCCGCGCCGGATTGATCCGCCAGCTTGCGGCGGGAATTTACACCTACTTGCCGCTTGGACGCAGGGTACTCCGCAAGGCGGAGCAAATCGTTCGTGAAGAGATGGACCGGGCGGGAGCCCAAGAATTGCTTATGCCGGCGATGCAACCGGCGGAGCTGTGGCAGGAATCGGGAAGGTTCGAGATTTACGGGCCGGAGCTAATCCGGCTGGCAGACCGCCACGGACGGCAATTTGCGCTGGGACCTACCCACGAAGAGGTCATTACGACGCTCGTGAAGCAGGAGATCAATTCGTACCGCAGGCTTCCGGTCACTCTGTATCAAATCCAAACAAAGTACCGTGATGAGCGGCGTCCGCGTTTCGGATTGTTGCGGGGGCGTGAATTTCTCATGAAAGACGCGTACTCCTTCGACACGGATTTGGAAAGTCTGGATCGTTCCTATTGGAACATGTACGACGTGTACCACAGGATTTTTGAGCGTTGCGGCTTGAATTTTCGTGCCGTGGAAGCGGATGCGGGAGCCATTGGCGGCGAAGGAGGGACTCACGAGTTCATGGCCTTGGCGGAGATCGGCGAAGATACGATTGCCGTTTGCGATTGCTGTAATTATGCCGCGAATTTGGAGAAGGCGGAGTCTCGGTCAAGCAAGGAAGGTAAAGTCGAACGGACGGAGAAAATTCCTGCCATGGAAAAATTCCATACGCCGGGGATCAAGACGATCGACCAATTGGTGGATTCTTTGGGGGTAACGCCTGAGTCTTTGATGAAGACAATCGTGTTCATGGCGGACGGAGAGCCGGTTGCCGTTGTTATCCGGGGAGACCAGGAAGTGAACGAGGTGAAGGTCAAAAACTACCTAGGCGCCGAAATGGTCGAGATTGCTGATGCGGATACCGTATTGTCCATGACAGATGTACAAGCGGGTTTTGTCGGACCTTATGGATTAAAAATTCGTGTTCTCTATGATCATACGGCTGCGGAAATGGAGCAAGGCATTACCGGAGCAAACGAAACGGATTATCATATCCGCCATATCGTACCGGGGCGGGATGTCGAGCTTGCCGATATCGGAGATTTCCGTACGGTGCAGGAAGGCGATAGTTGCCCTCGATGTGCGGAAGGACAATTGAAGTTCTATCGCGGCATCGAAGTGGGCCATGTGTTTAAGCTTGGAACCAAATACAGCGAAAAGTTGGGGGCAACATATCTTGACGACTCAGGCAAAGCACGGACGATGATTATGGGATGCTATGGCATCGGCGTGTCCCGCCTATTATCCGCGGTCATTGAGCAGCACCATGATGAACACGGAATTATATGGCCGACCGGGCTGGCTCCTTATCAAGTTCATGTAGTGCCGGTTGCGGTCAAGGACGAGACGCAAATGCGGCTGGCCGAGGAAATCTACGGCAAGCTTCAGTCTTTGGGCGTAGAGGTTCTGCTGGACGATCGGGACGAACGGGCCGGAGTCAAATTTAAGGACGCCGATCTGATCGGTCTTCCCGTAAGGATCGTCGTAGGCAAAGGTGCCGGGGAAGGCAAAGTCGAATTTGCGGTACGGAGCAACCCGGGAGCGAAGGAGACGGTTACGGTGGAGGAAGCGGTGGAGCGGATAGAAAAAATTTTAAATAAATAATGCAGCTAATTAGTTCAAAGATCATTCTCTTTTAATAAAGGATACCAAGCCCATTTTCTTTAACATCAAATAGCTTGGTATCCTTTTGATGTGAAAACAAATAATGGACTAGGTAATATAGATGGAATTAGTAATATGGAGCAAATTATTTTTGCGGCAAAATGTTCGGGTGCAGATGAGTTTATTGTTAATCTTCCTGATCAATATGAAACTAAACTCAAAAAAGAATGGTACGGCGGTGTTGATCTTTCTTTAGAGCAATGGCAAAAACTAGCGATTACGAGAGTTTTAATGAAACCAGCTGCTATTTTAATACTTGACGAACCAACGGCTTCTTTAGATGTGATAGCAGAACATAATGGTTACCCATCGTTTTGTGAATACAAGACATGTTGATCATATTATTGTTTTTGAATCCGGACAAATTAGGGAAATCGGCTCTCATACTAACCTTATGCAAGACAACAATAGATATGCTCAGTTGTATCGAATGCAGGCGAATTCTTATGAAACATAAAAAATTATATCTATAAATAAAAAAAGTTATTTTTTTTTGATTAATTACTGTTTTACATAATAGGGGAGGTGAAACATGGATGGATGAAGGTGAATGGATTTGTCGCATACAGAACGGAGAAACAGAATATTTGACTCCATTAATAGAGAAATATTATTCAAATATCCAAAAATACTGTTATTGGCGGATTGGTAATAAGGAAGAGTCAAAAGATTTGACTCAAGAAACTTTTTACCGTTTTTGTCGCAATATTAATAAGTACAGCAATATGGGAAAACTGCGTGGATATTTATTTACGATAGCTCGACATCTTTGTAATGATTATTTGCGTAAACCAAGGCCCCTGACCTGGATGGAAATTGAAGACGACGAAGAACGTTTATTAGTACAGCAGAATCTTTCCGTTGAGGACTTGGTTGAACGGGAGCAGTTGGTGAATGAATTTCTCAAGCTGTTACCTGAAGAACAGAGTGAGTTAATTTTCATGCGATATTGTTTGGATTTAACATATAAAGAAATTTCCAGAATAACAGGCATCCATGTATGTATCGTACAATACAGGATCAAGAGAGGGTTAATTGTTTTTAGAAAACATTGGGAGTGGGGTGAAACAGTTGAAAAAAAAGTCATTGCAAGCCGTGGTCCATATTCTAAAGAACTACCCTTCATTAACCGTGGATGAGCTTCATTTAGAGAATACAATAAACATGGCAGCAGCGGGAATTAGACGGGATCAAGAACAACAAAGAACTTCTTTTGGAGAATTTTATTTGGCTCAACTCCGTTTTATTCACTGGAAAATATGGTTGATTCATGTGCTGATTGTTCTAGGAACGGGACTGTTACTTCACCATTATATTCACGAACAAAAGGGAGCTATTCAACTCATTATGCTTGCCTCGATGGCAGCACCGTTATTGGTTATGGCGGGTATTCAGACTTTAACACGTTCTTTAACGCATCATACTTTAGAGATTGAGGTAAGTACTCGGTATTCTCTTGATAAATTGATCATTGTTAGACTGAGTATCATGGGAATTGTAGACTTAATGGGTTTGCTGTCTCTAGCCATTTTATCAAATGTATGGATTGAAATGGATTTAATAATTATGTTGCTCTATTTATTGGTACCCTTTAATATTACTTGTTTTGGTTGTTTGTGGTTGGTAAATCGTGTGCGAAATATGAATTGTAGATACTATTGTGTGACATACGCTTGTCTTATTACGGTAGTTCAATTCATTTGGATGCTGAATCCGCCCTCAATTAACCTGTATAACACAACATCAAGATGGATTTGGTTGCTCATATTATTAACCTCCTCAATTGGAATTGGTCTTGAAACAAACAGGATAAAGCTAACTTTTCGGAGTTTGGATACTCCATAAATAACGTGGTTATACAGGTCTTTTGAAAAATAGTAGGAGGAAGATTTATGGAATTAATCTTGAACCATGTCAGCAAACATTTTTCCGGAAAAAAAGCGGTACATAATCTTTCGGCTAGTCTAACTTGCGGAGTTTACGGACTGCTCGGAGCTAACGGAGCGGGAAAAACGACGCTAATGCGAATGATCTGCGGAGTTCTTAACCCTACTTCAGGTACGATTCTGATGAATGGACGGGACATAATTAGTTTGGGAGAACGATATAGGGATTTATTAGGGTATTTACCCCAAGATTTTGGCTATTATCCCGATTTCAGCGCCGAAGAATTTTTATGGTACATTGGTTCATTAAAGGGCCTCAGCTTGAACGCATCCAAGTTAAAGGCTCGGGAACTGTTGAATACCGTTGCCTTGGAGGAGGTTGCTAAGAAAAAAATACGCACTTTTTCGGGAGGAATGAAACAAAGATTAGGGATAGCCCAAGCGATGCTTAACGACCCTCAATTATTGGTGTTGGACGAACCGACGGCTGGCCTGGACCCTAAAGAAAGAGTGCGCTTTCGGAATCTAATCGCCGATTTAGCACGGGATAAAATAGTTATACTCTCAACTCACATTGTTTCGGACGTGGAATATATAGCCGATCAAATTCTCGTGATGAAACAAGGCGAGCTTTTAATGAGTGGCACTGTGGAAAACTTGACGAGTACTATAGAAAACTGGGTTTGGAATTGCCGAGTATCTTCTTCTAAAGCAGAGGAAGTTATTGCCAACTTCTGTGTTAGTAACTTACGACATGATGGCGATCTAGTGGAACTACGCGTCGTATCTCATGAAAAACCAGTAGCTCACGCAGAAATGGTTTCGCCTACTCTTGAAGATTTCTACTTATATCATTTTCAAGATGAATCGCCTACTTTGGTTAAATAATATAGATAGGGGGGAAGGTCTTGGATGTACTAACTCGTTTTGAATTAAGAAAAATCATTAGAAAAAAAACATTTTTGTTCGGTGTTTTAATTTTACTGGGAGCAGCCGTATTCCTATCCATGATATTGATCTCAAACGAACGTATAACCGGTAAGGACGGTAAATTCTTGCACGGCATATCTGCAATTCAACTTCAAAAGGAATATAATAGACAGCTATCCGGTTCGCTAACCGTTGACAAAATTGTCGATGCCGTTAAATGGCAGCATTCAATAAAACATGACCCGAATAACCTTGATGGAAAAGGCGAAATCACGATTGAAGCTAACGCAAAAAATTTAGTGAAGTACGAGCAAATATATACCTTAGTTAGCTCAGCTTTCTCGCCAGTGGGGGACTACGACTTCTATGTTATTGATAATATGGAACCAAGTGAAGCAAAAGTGTTTTATCAGAAACGGTTAGAAAAAGTGAACGATTACTTACAACAAGACGACTCTTTTAATTACTCGGAAGAAGAAAAAGATTTTTTTATTAAAATGAACGAAAAGATTTCCGTTCCATTTAAAATTGCGCATGTGAATGGTTGGGAAAACGTTTTCGAAAACCTGCAGAGTTTATTTTTGATCATAGCTTTCGTCCTCTCTATTTGTCTTGCTCCTGTTTTTGCAGGGGAGTATCAAAGCGGAGCTGATTCTATTATTTTATCCTCTCGCTATGGGCGAAATAAATTAATAATTGCAAAACTAACAGCAGCCCTTATTATTACTTTGCTTTTCTATGCAATTGCGGTTCTTACATATACTCTCCTTCTATTAGCGATTTGCGGTTTTGATGGCGGAAATGCCAGTATACAAATCATTGAGCTTCTAGCCCCCGTTCCTTATTCCGTATTTCAAACCTATTTATGGACGGTGTTCATTGGCGGCATGGCTTGTCTTCTCATGAGTGTTATCACTTTATGGCTATCAAGCCGTTTAAGAGGACCATTTCAGGTAATAATCGCGAGTGGAATTATTCTTGTCGGTCCTTTGCTAATTCCAATTCAACAAAATAGCCGGATTCTCCATAACCTGTTGGGTTTATTCCCGGGTTACATGTTTGATGTATACAATAAAATAACTCAATATGAAGCCATTCGTATTTTCGGTCATTTTTTTCTTGAATATAAATTTATGATCATTTCTTCGATTTTTATGATCACATTAATGCTACCTGATTTGTATCGAGTATTTCGAAAACATCAAGTTATTTAACAAGTAGCTCTTTTTAAATAAATGGGGGGGAACGATGCATGGATGCGTTGACCCGTTTTGAGATAAGAAAGATTATTAGAAGAAAAACTTTTATAATGGGGGCAGGAGCTTTAGTTGCTGTAATCTTATTCCTAATATTTATGACAGTAAATGGGGCGTGGATCTTAGACCAAGATGGTAAGGATCTTAGTGGTCTTGACGCAATAAAGTTACGCAAAGAGTATGACAGCCGGCTTGCTGGGCCTCTTACTGTAGAAAAATTAGAAGATGCAATTGAAAGATATCAAATCGTGATAAACGATCCCCGTAATACGGACGATTCTGGAGAATTAACTACTGAATCATATGCCAAGTATGAAGTGAAGGACGAACAGATTTTCACTTTGATCCGCTATGCCTTTTCTTCTCTTAGCGGATATGACCATAATATTCTTGCTCAATTGAGGCCAAGTGACATGGATGGCTTTTACCAAAAACGGCTGGAGAAAGTTATCGGATATTTAAATTTTGACTATTCTTATGGTAATTATTCGGCGGATGAAATTTCCTTTTTCACCAAGCTGAACGCTAAAATCCCCGTCCCTCTTCAAATGGATTATATTAGAGGATGGCAGGAAATTTTCAAGTATTTACAAAGCGTATTTTTGATCATTTCTCTGGTCATCGCGATTTGCTTGGCTCCAGTGTTTTCAGGCGAATATCAGAGCGGGGCAGTTTCAATTATCTTATCTTCTCGTTATGGTCGAAATAAGGTGATTTTCGCTAAATTTAAAGCAAGCCTTTTTGTAGCAACAAGTATACTGTTCTTTGCTTTGTTACTCTATACACTTACGTTCTTAGCTTTTTATGGTTTTAAGGGAGGAAGCGCCAGCGTTCAGTTGATTGATCTTTTGGCTCCGGTACCTTACACGATATTAGAAACCTACTTGTGGACTTTATTTATCGGAAGTTTGGCTTGCATGGTTGTAGGGGCTGTAACGCTATGGCTTTCTAGCCTATTTAAACATCCCTTTAATGTAATGGTCGCTATAGGTATTTTTTTATTCGGACCATTATTTATTCCAGCCAGCAAGAGCAGCCGACTTTTTAATCAAGTTTTAGGGATGTTTCCGGGAAATATGGTAGATAGCTTCAAAAAGATAACCGGATACGAATTATTCTACCTATGTGGTCAAATGATTCCGTTATATAAAGTTATGGCAGGAACTGCAGTACTTATAACAGCAATATTGATACCATGCTCATATCGAATATTCAAAAAGCATCAGGTTATATGAATGAATCCATGAAGCGTATTTGACAAGTTTATGGAGGTAAAGAAGTATCATAGACAAATATAATGAAACAAAGTACAAAGGTTTTAAACTACTATGATTTGGGAAACGAGTAGTTTAAAACCTTTTATTTTAGTTCGGAAAGGGAGTTTTCAAGTGGAGATCCTCGAGGTGGAAAATTTAAAAAAGTACTACGGAACAGGGCCGAATGTCACTAAAGCTTTGGACGGCGTGGATCTAACAGTGAAGAGCGGAGAATTTCTCGCGATTGAGGGGACCTCCGGCAGCGGGAAATCGACCCTATTGAACTTGATCGGGGGGCTGGATAATCCGACAGAAGGAAGAGTCGTTTTAAATGGATGCGATTTTTCTAGTCTTGACGATGATCAGCTCACCCTGTTTAGAAGAACGAATATCGGTTTTATTTTTCAAAATTATAACTTAATCCCCTCTTTAAATGTTTATGAAAACATCATTCTTCCGGTTGAGCTGAATCATCAGAAAATGGACGAAGAGTATTTAAAAAAAATTCTGGAGATGCTTGATCTCACCGACCAGCAAACGAAATTAACGAATCAATTGTCCGGGGGGCAGCAGCAAAGAGTAGCGATTGCGAGAGCCTTGATCACCAAACCGGCTATAATCTTAGCGGATGAGCCCACCGGTAACCTGGACAGTAAATCAAGTGCCCGTGTTTTGGAGCTTTTACGATTGAGCAACAGGAGGTTTCGACAAACTCTCGTCATGATTACGCATAATTCGGAAATCGCGGGAATGGCTGATCGTAGCGTGAAAATCGAGGATGGGATAATCATCGCATAGATCTGATTCTAGGAGGTGTGTACATGTTGAAACGGGAGAAACCGGTCATTAAAAAGATAGCTGCAGCAAATTTAAGGGCAGAAAAAGCGAAGAACTACTTTGCCGGCACTATTATCGCTTTATCGGCCTTTTTGTTAACGATCGTGCTCACCTTCGGCTATAATTCGTTTGAGAATCTAAAGAATGAGTCCGATTTTCAAGCGCTATTTTATAATGTCAGCGATGACCATATTCGCAGACTGGACGCAACGGAGGAGATTCAGAAATTCGGACTTTACCGGGAAGTGGGGAGAGAGAAAAAAGGAGATAAGGTTCTATCCATTTTATACTCGGACGAAGCCATGATGGATTTGTCTCACGCCGCCATTATCGAAGGGGAATTCCCAGCGTTGCAAAATGAGATCGCTATCGAAAAAGACTATATATCCGGCGATCGGCATACTCCAGGGATCGGCATCGGTGATCGAATCGTCGTAGAGTTCAGGAATAGCGCCAGCAAAGAAATTCAGACCAACGAATTCGTGATATCGGGTATTTTGCGGACGACCGCATCCGGGGAACCGAATCGAACCGGATTTAATGCATTGGTCTCGAAAGCGTTCATGGATACCGATCCGTACCTTTCCAAAGTGAACCCTTCCGCAGCGATTCATATCCAAAACGCCGGCGGGTATTCGAACACGGCCTTGAAATTGAAAATTACCGAAATTGGAAAAGGAATCGGCGTTTCCGAAAAGGATATTCAAATCAATCATGTCAATGTAGATTCAAATAATTTATCGGGGAACTCCCTTTTAACGATCTTCTGCATTGTATTGGTCGAATTATCGGCTTGTTGGCTGGTTATTTACAATATTTTTTATATCTCCATTACGAAGCGGATCAAACATTATGGCCAACTAAGGGCATTAGGAGCGACAAAAAAGCAAATCAAAATGCTGGTGCTTTATGAAGGTAGGCATCTTTCAAAAAAATTTGTGCCCATAGGAATCGTCTTGGGATGTTTGGCGAGTTGGCTTTTGAATCCGTCCCTTTGGGCCATGTTCCCCAGCCTGATTCTCGCTTCGATATCAGGTTTGTTTACGGTTCTCACCGTTCGGGTTTCGTTAAATGCGCCGGCCAAATTTGCAGCCAAAATATCACCGGTTGAGGCATTCAGATACGTTGGGGTAGAAGTCGACGGCAAGAAGGGCAGAAAAAGCCTGAAAAGGTTGACCCCGATCACCTTGGCGGCCTTGAATATGGCAAGAAGCAGGAAGAAGACCGTTTTGACGATATCTTCGCTGGTTTTTAGCGGCATTCTTTTCATTACATTTGCGACATTAATGAATTCGGCAGACGCGGTTTCCAGGGCCAAGCAGCGCTTCCCGGGCAATGGCGATTTCATGGTTCAAATCAGCAATGATTTGCTCTCCGAAACGGTGACTCTTAGCGAACTTCAAAGTGAAAACCAATTATCCGAAGCTTTTAAAACGAGCATTTTATCGATTCCCGGGGTGGAGAATGTCATTGAGCATCAATATGTGGAAGCCACCGTGAAAGGAACAAGGGAGACGTTGGAACCCGTGGTCTTCGGGATTGAAAATGTTCCGGATGCAATGAGTGTGCCGAACGAATCAGGCATCATCTTGAACAGCGCCAGCAGTGCGTTTGATTTTTATAATGTTCATTATGAAGTCGGCGATTCTATTACCCTCCTCCTTGGCAATGAGCAGAAAAAGGTGGAGCATGAATTTGAGATCATCGGCGATATTCCGGACAAAGACAACGGAACTCCGTTTTATTTGCCATCCAAAGTGTTGCAATCCGTAGCTCCCTTTAATCCGAATGAAAGCTACGAAGTGGTTCTCGCGGAAAATGCGGATGAACGGCTGGTGAAAAGCGGGCTGCAGCAGCTGATGTTGCAGGAGGATACCCTGGAATTAAGTTCATTTTCTGAGACGGTAATGACATATCGTAATGCTTTTAAGACAGTCTCTATGGCGGCGAATAGTTTTATGATTTTCATTGCTCTTTTCAGTGTCGTGAATTTGATAAATACGTTTACGGCCACGTTGGCTTCGAGAAAAATCGAACTCGGCATGATGCAAGCCGTAGGCATGAATCGCAAACAATTAACCGTAATGTTGGGTTATGAAGCCGGATTGGTGATGTTCGTAAGCTTTGCGGTCTCCCTGCTCATAGGGAACGTCTTGGGGTATTGGTTAAGCGGTTCTTTAGGAAATATGGGAGGTCTTTCATACATTCAATATCAATTTCCTTGGAGCGCAATTCTCCTCTATGTCCTGGTCATGGTATTGATTCAGATCGGAATGATGAGTTACGTGACAATTTCATCGTTAAAACATACCGTTGTGGAGAGATTAAGAATGATTTAACGAACGGGCCGGGTTCCCGGGGGTGGCGCTTTTCGGTTAGCTGCTATATAATCTTTAAGCGATTGCTTGCACAGCATGGAAAACGAAATAGCGAGGTAACCGAACATGAATGCGATAGAAGTGAAGGATTTGCGCAAGACATTCAAGGTCCAGAAGAATCGCGAAGGTTTGAAAGGCGCGTTCCTGGATTTGTTTAAACGGGAATATAATGAGGTCGCCGCGGTAAAAGATATTTCGTTCACGATTCCGCAGGGCGAAATCTGCGGTTATATCGGGGAGAACGGGGCAGGCAAGTCAACCACGATCAAAATGCTGACCGGGATCCTGGTGCCGACCTCTGGGCATTTGTCGGTAGGCGGATTTGTTCCTCATGAAGAGCGGGAAAAATTCGTACAGCATATCGGCGTGGTGTTCGGTCAGCGGAGCCAGCTTTGGTGGGACATCGGGGTGATCGAGTCGTTTCAGCTGCTCCGTAAAGTGTACAAGGTGTCCGAGCAGGATTATAAACGCCGATTGGATGAATTGGTGGAACGGCTGCAGCTGCAGGATCTGTTAAACCGCCCTGTGCGGAAGCTTAGTCTCGGCCAGCGGATGCGCTGCGAGCTGGTGGCGGCGCTGCTTCATAACCCGTCCATCGTGTTTCTCGACGAGCCGACGATCGGCCTGGACATTGTCGTCAAATCGGAGATCCGCGAATTCCTGAAAGACATGAACCGGGATCACGGGACGACGATCCTGCTGACGACGCATGATCTTCAGGACATCGAGGCGCTTTGTTCGCGGGTCATCATGCTGGATGACGGCCGGATCATTTACGACGGCGGATTGGAAGAACTTAAAAACCGTTGGGGCACCGGACGCGAGGTGCAGTTCCAATTCGGGACGAGCACGAAGCTGGCGCAGCTTCAGACCTGGACGGATGGGCTGCCGGTCGAATGGTCGGCGGAAAACGACCTCGGCGCGAAGGTATGGATTCCGCTCGAGATCAATGTCTCGGATGTACTTAGCCAAGTCGTAGGCAAAGCGGACATTACGGATATCAAAATCATCGAAACGAACACGGACGACATCGTGCGGAGCATCTATCAATCCGGTTCGGCGGAGAAGAAGGCGGATGCGGGCGAAGCCCGGACCGAAGAAGAAGGGGCTTTGTCGCATGTTTAACGGGACGGGCGCTTATGTGGATTTCATAAGGATTCGGTTTCTGACGATGCTGGCGTACCGCGTGAACTACTATACCGGTATTTTGATCTATACGCTCAATATCGGGGTGTACTATTTTACCTGGAAAGCGATCTATGGAGGCGGCGGGGAACTCGGCGGGTTTACCGCTTCGCAAATGACGACATATCTGGCCGTCTCTTGGATGGCACGCGCCTTTTATTTTAACAACCTGGACAGGGAAATTTCGACGGATATTCGCGACGGCAGCATCGCGATTCAGTTTATTCGGCCTTATAACTACATTATGGTCAAAATGATGCAAGGTTTCGGAGAAGGGTTGTTCCGCTTCATGCTGTTCATGATTCCGGGGATGGCGATCGCCATGCTGTTCTTTCCGGTGAAGCTGCCGACCTCACCCGAAGCTTGGGCAGGTTTTCTGGTGATGCTGTTCTTCAGTTTCCTGATCAACTCGCAGTTGAACGTCATTACCGGATTGATGGCTTTTTTCGTGGAAAATAACGAAGGGTTCATGCGCATGAAGCGCGTCGTCGTCGATTTATGTTCAGGACTTATCATCCCGATCAGCTTGTTCCCCGGTTGGCTTAAAGGTATCTTGGAGTGGCTGCCGTTCCAAGCGATTACGTACTTGCCGGGCTCCGTGTTTACGGGACGGATTCAGGGCACAGGCATCTGGGAGGTACTGGGGATTCAGGTTCTCTGGTTCGTCATCCTGCTGATTCCGATGGTGTGGCTGTACCGCCAGTCGCGGAAGCGCCTGTTCGTGCAGGGAGGTTGATCTGATGAAATATTACTTGGGCCTGATCGGCGAATATTTGAAAAACTACTTTAAAACCCGGATGACCTACCGGGCCGATTTTTGGGTGGAAGTCATTTCGGATTTGCTGTTTCAAGCAACGAATCTGATATTTATTTTCGTGGTGTTTATGCATACGGAAAGTCTTGGAGGATGGAGCCAGAGCGAAGTCGTGTTCGTGTACGGATTTTTCATGGTGCCGTTCGGGGTATTCAGCTGCTTCATCAACCTGTGGGCATTTAGCGAACGCTATATCGTCAAGGGCGAAATGGACCGGATCATGACCCGGCCGGCGCATAATCTGTTCCAGATCTTTTTGGAAAATGTCGATCCTCCGGCGCTCGTCGGTTCATTCATCGGAATCGTGATTATGGCGATCAGTGGGTCTCAGCTGGGCTTGACGTTCGAATGGTGGACGATCCCGGCTTTGATTGTCTTGACGCTCAGCGCAGTGGCGATCTATACGGGGATTTATACCGCGCTTACGTCGCTTTCTTTCTACTCGGATGCGCCGACCGGCATTTTGCCGTTGATGTACAACGTGCAGGGGTATGGCCGTTATCCCGTTACCATTTACAACCGCGCCATTCAGGTGCTGCTCACCTGGATTTTGCCGTTCGCCTTCGTCGGCGTTTATCCGGCAGCACTGTTCCTCGACCGAGAGGAAATGAAACATATGGCGTTACTCACTCCGCTTGTCGGCGTCGTCTTTTTCGCGATCGGCCTCATCGCTTGGAATTATGGGGTGAAACGGTACCGCGGCGCGGGGTCGTAATCTGAGCTGAATATATCTTTATTTGACAAACCCAAGAATGATAGTTTCATTCTTGGGTTTTTTGAGTAATTAGGCTGGATATATTTACATCTGTTGGTATAATCGGCTTATGGTATTTCAATAGCGGGAGAAACATGCAATAAAGAATCGACTACATAGAAGAAGGAATGACTGGAATATGGCACAATTTCATTTGCTTGAGCTACAATTTGAACAAAGCGGCCAGCCGCAGAAAATTTATCCGATGATCATCCAGGACGGAAGCGAAAGGATCCTTGTCGATTGCGGATATCCCGGCTTTATGCCGCTGTTGGAGGAAGCTTCCCGCCGTGACAGGATCGATTTGTATTCAATCACCAAGCTGTTGCTGACCCATCATGATATTGATCACGTCGGCACGGCCGCGGCTTTAAAGAAGCAGATTCCGAATCTCGAAATCTATGCCTCCCTACTTGAAACGCCTTATATCGACGGGGCCCGTAAGGCATTGCGGATCGAACAGGCCGAGGCGACGCTGCACGAACTTTCCTTAGAGGAAAGAAAGGGTGCGGAGCAATTTATCGGGTATCTCCAAACGGTTGAGCCGGTCGAAGTGGACCGGGTTTTACAAAGCGGTGAGCTTGTCGACGTGTGCGGGGGATTCAAGATTATATCTACGCCGGGGCATACCCCGGGACATATTTCTTTGTATTTCCCGAATGACCAAACCTTGATCGCCGGTGACGCGGTAGTCATCGAGGACGGTAAACTCAATATCGCCAATCCGGAATACGCCTGGGATTTGAACGAAGCGGTTCGCTCGGTAGAACGGCTGCAAAACTATGAGATATCCAGGTTGTTTTGCTACCATGGTGGGCTTTTTCAAGGGGATGTTCGCAACGCAATCAT
The DNA here is from genome assembly GCF_051307165.1 of Paenibacillus salivarius. Classification (NCBI taxonomy): domain Bacteria; kingdom Bacillati; phylum Bacillota; class Bacilli; order Caryophanales; family Paenibacillaceae; genus Paenibacillus; species Paenibacillus salivarius. The sequence goes on along the minus strand of NZ_CP195592.1, from coordinate 3,073,022 downwards.
TGAACTGCTTCAACGTTATCGGAAAAATTGAAGATGGGAAGGGCTAGCAGGCATGGGAGTTGAACGTTTGTTTGAGGAGTTGCCGGTATTTGAAACCGATCGTTTAATCTTAAGAAGGTTATCGTATGACGATGCGCAGGATTATTTTGAACTGGCTTCCGATCCGATCGTAACGGCCAGAACGACTTGGGAAAGACATCGCGATATGAAGGACACGTTGGATTTTTTGCATAGAAAACAAGGGCAGTTTTTGAAGCGTGAAGAATACCACTGGGGGATTGTCCTCAAATCGACCGGGAAGCTGATCGGTAGGACCGGTTTTATTCGTATCGATCCGGAACATGAAAAGGCCGAACTCGGTTACGTTCTATCCCGTCATTTCTGGAATCAAGGCGTCATTACAGAAGCTTCCGGACAGATCGTTTCATATGGATTTCGCGAGCTTGGGATGAACCGGATCGAAGCGAGATGCAATGCGGACAATGTCGGCTCCTATCGCGTGATGGAAAAGCTGGGCATGAAAAATGAAGGTCTGCTAAGAAAACAATTGAAGATCAAAGGGGTTTTCCTGGATCAACGGATGTACGCCATATTGAGGGAAGAATTTATATAGAGAGAGTTGTTAGGAAGGAAGGGTGCGCCGGGGACGGAAGGCATGCCTTCCTTTTTCTGATTATTAAATCATAACCATTTTTTGTTTTGTATTTCACTAAAATAAAATTAAAAATTTTAAATTAAATTTGGTGAATGTATTGTAAGTGTTATAATCGGCATGGTAATATATGTAAGGGCTTTCATAATGGTATGAAGGAGGCTGGAAATATGCGAAAAACTTTGCTTGCAAGATTTTTTGGATCTCTGGCTTTATCCATGGCTTTCATGTTCAGCATGATGAGTGACGCTTCAGCCGGGTTTTGGGAGACGACCGGAGACAATGTCGTTCATGACCCGACGATCATCAAGGTAGGCGATTCCTGGCACGTCTTTTCCACCGGGGAAGGGATTCAGCATTTAACATCAACGGACGGACTCGCTTGGACAAGAGTATCGAAAGTTTTTTCGACTCCCCTTTCCTGGTGGAGCCAGTTTGTCCCGAATCAGTCTTACAACGATGTTTGGGCACCGGATATCGAATATTATAACGGCAAGTATTATCTGTTTTACTCCATATCGAGTTTCGGCTCCAGGGAATCGGCGATCGGCTTGGCAACTTCGACGAACATCAACGGACCGTGGTCGGATCAAGGGATGGTTACCCGAACGACGAGTTCCGACAATTACAACGCAATTGATCCGCAGCTGTTTATTGATCCCTCCGGTATGCCCTGGCTCACTTATGGTTCGTTTTGGAGCGGTATCAAATTGACGAGATTAAATGAGGATACGTTGAAACCGACAGGAACTCTTTATTCGATCGCAACGCGTCCCGCCGGCGTCGAGGCACCTACGCTCACTTACCGTAACGGCTACTATTATTTGTTTGCTTCGATCGACAGCTGTTGCAACGGGGTCAATAGCACATATAAAATGGTTGTCGGACGTTCCCAAAACATAACCGGCCCTTATTTGGACAAAAACGGCGTAAGCATGTTAAACGGGGGCGGTACGATTATCGATGCGGGCAATACGAGATGGAAAGGTCCGGGCCATCAGGATGTCTATGAAAACAATATCGTCATCCGGCATGCTTATGATGCAACGGCCAACGGGACGCCTAAGCTGTTGATCAATGACCTTTATTGGGATAGCGCCGGCTGGCCTACTTACGAATTGACGCCCGGCAAGTACCGGTTGATCAATCGTCATAGCGGCAAAGCGCTGGAAGTCTACAATTTCGGGAATGCGGACGGAGACGATGTCGTTCAGTGGGCGGATTGGAACGGCACGTATCAGCAGTGGAGCCTGGTGGATTCCGGCGGAGGTTATTTCCGATTGATTAATGTAGGAAGCGGAAAAGCACTCGATGTACTTAACTTTAGTACGGACAACGGGGGAAATGTCATACAGTGGACGGATTTGAACGGGACGAATCAGCAGTGGCGCTTTGTCGACAATAATAACGGATCATATGATGTCGTGAACCGGAACAGCGGATTGCTGCTGGAAGTGTCCAACGGATCGACAGCGGACGGTGCGGACGTCATTCAATGGTCTGACAATGACGGGGCGCATCAACAATGGAAACTCGTTCAAGTTCCGTAAGCAATCTCAGCATCCATAAAGGAGCCCTAAAGGGGCTCCCTTGCTATTTCAAATTTAAAACTCCAAGTGTATAATTGTGGAAGAATCTCTACCTTTCTTCTAATAAAAACCAACCCTATTGTTCGAGGAGTTTTAATATGAAACAGCTGCTTTTGATTTTGTCGATCATGATCCTAATGATCGGCTGTACTTCAAAGTATAATAGAGGGACGTATGACTTGTACTTGATCCCTGAAAATTACGAAGGAATCATCAGAGTCACATACAATATCAAGGATGCCCCGCCACTCTTAAGGGAAGGGGAATATGACGTTATTCCCGTGGATGGAAATGGAAAGTATCAAACCTCCAATCCCATGTTTGACTATGGTTCAGTCATCGACCAATACTATTATGTTGATGATCAGGGGAATCGAACGGAGATCGATCCATTATGCGTAAACATTAGAGGAACCGGGGGCAGTCAGATCGGAAGCGAAGAAACGCACCACACGGAAATTGAAGTGACCCGCACGGCATGTGGTGAAGATTTTAGGCTCTATGGTTCAAAGCGGTGAGCTCATTTTTTCCGTTTGATTACCCCAACATCCAATGATACTATAAGAACGAATATTCGCGTGGGGTGGTGTGTGCATGTCAGAACAGAAACTCAACCAGATCGAGAGTATGGGAATTGGGCAACCTGAAGCTGAAGATGATCAAGAAGTGAATTTATAAGGGGAACCCGTGAGGTTCCCTTTACTATTTTAAAATTAAAACTCCAAGTGTATAATTGTGGAAGAAACTCTGACTTCAATATGAACCAGCCTATGATTCGAGTGATCTATGGCTGTTTTTTTTAGAATAGGGGGAGCGTTTTGAAAAAAGAAATCCGTTGGATTTTCGAATCTGTTTGTGTGTCCGTGCTTTTCATTCTAGCAATCTATTTATACTTCATGATCATGGGGATGTATATGACTGCAAATTATGTTCCTGACGTCGTCTCTCAATATGAGGCGAAGGAACCATTATCCAGCAGTGCGAGGTTAGGCTGGATCAAACCATTTCAATGGTTCGAGTTTGCTTTGGCCTTTGTTTTTATCGGATTGGTCTATTATTCTGGGAGGTTGGCCGTATACAAATTTAGAAGTAAATTCAAGAGTTCTCATTGAAAAGTAAATTGATCGAAAAACAATTCATCGTAAGAGGAGGATATAGGATGTCTGATCAAGTGGTAGAAAGCAAGCTCGCTTCCCTGGGTATCTCGCTTCCAAAGGCGAGTGAACCGGCGGCAAAGTATGCGAACTTTTGCATTGTTAACGGGTTGATGTTCGTTTCAGGTAAAGGTCCCTCGGGCAATCCGAAGGGAAAGCTCGGAAGTGATTTTACGACCGATGAAGGATATAAATTTGCCCGCAACACGGGGATCGAAATTCTTGCGGTCTTGAAAGAGGCTTTGGGGACGCTCGACAAAGTGAAAAGAGTCGTCAAAATCCAAGGCTTCGTAAACGCGGAGCCTGAATTTGAAGAACATCATAAAGTGCTTAACGGGTGTTCGGACCTGCTGATTGAGGCGTTCGGGGATAAGGGACTGCACGCGAGATCCGTTTTTGGAGCGGTGTCCGTACGAAATAACTTGCCGATCATAATTGATTCCATTTTTGAAGTTGAAGATTAGGTAAATCATGATTTGAATGGAGGGGGATTCATTCGATGGAGATTATGATAGATAAGCAGATCGCATTTCTCGTTGAAATCGATAAACTGAAAACGATAAACCGCAAAACTAAAATCATTCACGATTCCAGATTGGAAAATGATGCGGAGCACTCCTGGCATCTTGCCGTGATGGCGCTGATCCTGCATGGTCACGCTAATCGCGAAGTTGATCTGTTCAAGGTTATTAAAATGCTCCTGATTCACGACTTGGTCGAAATCGATGCCGGCGATACGTTTGCTTATGACACAAAAGGCCAGGCGGACAAGTTTGAACGAGAGGCCAAAGCTGCGGCCAGATTATTCGGTATGCTGCCGGAAGAACAGGGTAAGGAAATGATGGACCTCTGGCTCGAGTTCGAAAAGAAAGAAACCGGCGAGGCGAAATTTGCGGCATCCCTGGATCGTTTGCAACCGTTGGTACATAATCATCTGAACCAAGGCGACACGTGGAGGAAATTTAATATCACCAGCGAGCAAGTGTTGAACCGAAACAAGGAAATCGCCGAGGGTTCCGAAAAGCTGTGGGCATACGCCGAGTCGATCATTCATAAGTCCGTGGAAGAAGGAATTTTGGCTAAAGCGTAATCATCAGCTATGGGTTTTGAATTTAAAAAGGAGGCATTCGCTTGCGATTGATCATTGTGGAAGGGATTCAGGGCTCGGGCAAATCAACGGCTTCCAGATTCATCGCCCTCCAATCCGAGCGGAACGGATTCCGAATTAATTAAATATTGCGGCGATTACTACAATGCAGAAATGAATATTGAAATTCAAATTAAGATCATAGATCGCGGATTGAGCATTTTTGGAGATTATCACCTTAAACCAAAGGAGTCCAACAAGTTCTATCTCGATCAAATAAGCATTCTCGTTCATTTTGTGGAATCAAGCTCAGGGGAAGTCGACCGCCTTATTATAGAAGAAAAAGATTTGGCGGGCAATCGGAATGAAGAGGGGACAATGTTTGTTAGACGGCAACCCGGCTGGAATTGATAACCTTTAGTCCCTTTCTTCCTCTTTTCACAATTACAATAGTCATAGTCTTTATGCAGGGCGATTGATTAAAATCCTACAGAATAGATAAGATAAAGGGGAATGTAGGATGCATAATTCGCTCAAAGGCAAAATTCTTAGACTGATCACCGTTCTGATTGCAGCTTGTGCGATCTCTTTTACGGCCTTATCGTATTTTGAAATACAGCGTTCGGTTACGAGTCAAATGAAAAGCGACGGCACGACCTTGGTGAGCAATATCAAGCGGGACATCATCAATAACGAGATTGTCGATCTTCAGGCGATGCAGAACATTTTCAAAACGATCAAGGAGGACAGCAACGGGAATATCGTATATATTTCGCTATCCGACACGGAATCCAATCTTATCGTTTCCGACAACCACATGCTGGAACAATTGGGGGATGACGCCAAGAATGACGCGACATCTGCAGCATCGGCAAGCGGGGATGTTTCGAAAGTCGTGGAGCGCCAGGAAACGGTGGGCACCCTTCTTGAGACAGCGGAAGGGCAAAAGGTATATAATGTATCTACGGACTTTACATACAACGCCGAGTTGTCCGGCGTATTGAATGTGGGCATTTCCTTGGACAATATGCACGGCGTGATCCGCAGCTCTCTAATTTGGACCGTGACCGTATCCTTGGTTATTTTAGCGGTCGCTTTGATTATTGGGGCTATTGCGGCACGTAAAATGATCCATCCGTTAACGATGATGACGGGACGGATCCAAGAATTTGCGGATGGGGATTTTACTAAAGAAGTACGTTATCAGAGCCGGGATGAAATTGGAGCGATGTCGACAAGCTTGGCTCACATGAGGCTAACGCTCGGCGGTATGGTGAAGGACATTCAGCAAAATTCCAAAAAGGTCGCTACCAGCGCGCAAACGCTAAGCAACATTATTGATGAAACCACGGCATCGGCAACCGAAATATCCAGAGCGACGGATGAGCTGGCGAACGGTGCGGGGGGATTGGCAAACGGCGCTCAGGATGGTTTAGAAAAATTGAATCGCCTTGCGGATGAAATCATGAAACTTAACGGCAGGGCCGAAGTCATGAAAGCAAGCATTGATCAGACGAAGAGTGCCAGCCTAACCGGAATGAATTGTATCGGCGAACTGCAAAAGGCGATGAATGAAAACGCGGGAATTACGTCCAAAATTGAAGAACAGGTTGATGAACTCGGCGTAAAATCGGAGTTGATCACCGAAATCACGGCAGTGATCCGGGCGGTTTCCGATCAGACCCATTTGCTTGCGCTAAATGCGATGATTGAAAGCGCAAGAGCAGGCGAGCACGGAAGAGGGTTTGCCGTCGTCGCGGAACAAATTCGGAAATTGTCCGAACAGACCGCAAGCTCGGTTCAGGGAATCGAGGAAACGGTTCATCAGGTGAATGCAGCCATCTCGAAGACCCAGGATTTCATGGAGCAAGGCACGCAAGTTGCACGAAGAACGGCAAGGGTTTCCGAGGAGACGGGTCAGGCTTTTGAATTGATTGCCCGCTCTGTTTCCGAGTTTATCCGTGCTATCGAGGAACTCATCGGCGGAATTTCCCAACTGGATTCGGATAAGAATGGAGTTATCGCCGCCATGGAGAGCATTTCCTCGATCGCACAGGAATCAAGCGCTTCTACGGAAGAAATATTGGCGGCGACGGAGGAGCAGCTGGCCGGGATGGATCAAGTGGCCCATGCTGCGGAAGAGTTGAAGAATATTGCGAAATCACTGGAACAATTAATAGACCGGTTTCGTTTTTGATGAAGGAGGAAAAAACTTGCCTTACGAGCTTATTTTGTTTGACGCAGACGACACGCTATTTGATTTTTCACAATCGGAATTGAACGCCCTCACGCTTTCATTCGGAGAACATGAAATCGAGCTGAGCGATCTTTATTTTGAGAGCTACAAAAAGATTAATCAACAGTTGTGGAAAGAATTCGAGGAGGGTAAGCTCGCGCAGGATCAGCTACGGGTGGAACGCTTCCAACGATTTTTCATAGAGCAAGGCTTAACGATGGACGCGGCTCATTTCAGTACCCGGTATTTGACGCATTTGTCGGAAGGGGCATTTCTGGTACCGGGAGCTTTGGAGTTATGCGACTACTTGAAATCTCACGGCTACAGATTGGCTATTATTACGAACGGCATAAAAGAAGTGCAGCTGAAAAGAATCGGCAAGTCCGAATTGAGTCAAGCCTTTGAACAGATTGTCGTTTCGGAAGAAACGGGGTATCAAAAGCCGCAATCCGGCATTTTTGATTATGCGTTCCACAAGCTGAACGTTAACGATAAAGAGCGGGTATTGATGGTCGGCGACTCCTTGACTACGGATATTCAGGGGGGAAACAATTACGGAACCGATACTTGCTGGTTTAATCCCGCAGGTAAACTGAATCCGTCGGGAATTCAGCCGACCTATGAAATTTCCAGTTTGAAGGAACTGGTCGGGATTTTGGAAAAGAACGCATAGCAGCGCCAATGAAAAAAGCGAACATTCGATGCCTATCGAATATCTTTTTAATCGGGTATACGGCATTGCTTGCATATTGGATGATTTGGGGATTCGGCAGGAGCGTCGGCGAGGACTTCATGTATAATTTGCGTCCTCTGCACACGATAAGGCTGTATTTTAAGGCGATTGGTTCCGGTGCGTCGGCAGTTAACTTATTGGGGAACATCGCCGTCTTTATTCCGTTTGGCCTGCTTATCCCGAAAGGGTTGAATCGAACCTTGCTTAAGTCATTCATGGTTTTTGTGTTCGGTGTATTCATTCTGGAAACGATTCAACTGTTCTCACGAAGAGGTAGCTTTGACGTGGACGATCTGCTGTTGAACAGCGTTGGATTTTTAGCAGGATACGTTGTGTATCATGGGGTGAGGAGGTTCACATAATGAATAGCTCTGCAGGCGGGTTTACGGATTTTTGGAACGAGGTCCCCCTATTTTTCAAAATTTTTGCGGGTTTCTTGATCGTGGTGGTCGTCGGGGGATTTCTGTACGTCATCATAAAAGGAATATCTATAGGGATTGCGAACAACCGGGCGGCATTGCTGACCAAGCGCTGCAAGATTGTCGACAAAAGAACCGAAGTATGGGGCGGATCGGGCGAATCAAGCGCGAATACGAGTTATTTTATTACATTTGAATTTGAAGATCGGAGCAGAATCGAACTGCAGGTGAAACCGGATCAGTTTGGGCTTATCGTGGCCGGAGACCAAGGGGAAGTTACCTATCAAGGTACACGGTTTAAAGGGTTTGCGAGAAAAGACTCTGCTTGAGTTCTTTTTCCGCTAACGAAACCTGGTATCCTTATTTTCAGAAAATCGCCCTTCCTTAGAACGTAACGAAACACTGTATCGCTATTCTCGTCATGATCCTCCGAATTTGGTTTGTTTGGCTCAAATAAAGTTACCTAGTTTCTTTAGATTCAACCGATCGCATAAAACGGCTCAATAAGAGCGCCCTGTTTCGTTAGCGGCCGGCCGCTAAGAACCGGGATGAAAACCCTGGCACCCTCATGGTGCTGGGGTTTTTACTTTTTGTTCACCTTTCGTTCTTTTTCGTCAATTTTGTGAATAGGGGATTTACCCCTCGCCTCAGGGATTTCCCTTATGGGAACCTGGAGGAATCACTTTCATAATGTGAGTTAGAAGAATGAATGCAAATGGATTCCCCTCTACTTGACTTCATTCTGGACGAAGGAGTGATCGCTTCACATGAAAAGAAGATCCAGTCTTAAATTTTTTAAACCGTTGGAAAGTTATTCGGGAAACTGGTCGATTCTTGAGGAAAAAAGCCGGGAATGGGAAAACATGTACCGCGGCCGCTGGTCTCATGACAAAGTGGTCCGGACGACTCACGGCGTGAACTGTACAGGTTCCTGCAGTTGGAAAGTATTCGTGAAAAACGGGATTATCACTTGGGAAAATCAGCAGATTGACTATCCTTCTTGCGGTCCCGACATGCCTGAATTCGAACCGCGCGGATGCCCGAGAGGCGCTTCGTTCTCTTGGTACGAATATAGCCCGCTCCGGGTGAAATATCCTTATATGCGCGGCCGCTTGCTGCGGTTGTGGAGAGACGCTTTGGCCAGCAACAACAATCCGGTGGACGCTTGGGCAAGCATTGTGGAAAATCCGGAATTGTCCAAATCATACAAACAGGCCCGCGGTAAAGGCGGCCATGTTCGGGTCACGTGGGAGGAAGCTTCCAAGCTGATCGGGGCCCAACTCATTTATACGATCAAAAAATACGGCCCGGACCGCATCGCCGGCTTTACGCCGATTCCGGCCATGTCGATGATCAGCTACGCTTCCGGGGCGCGTTTTATATCCCTCTTGGGTGGCGAAATGCTCAGCTTCTACGACTGGTATGCGGATTTGCCTCCGGCTTCCCCGCAAATTTGGGGCGAGCAAACCGATGTGCCGGAATCGTCCGACTGGTATAACTCCGGATACCTCATTATGTGGGGTTCCAACGTACCGCTCACCCGGACGCCGGATGCCCACTTTATGACGGAAGTACGTTACAAAGGGACGAAGGTGGTCTCGGTGGCGCCGGACCATGCCGAAAACGTAAAATTCGCCGACAACTGGCTCGCGCCTCATCCGGGAACGGATGCCGCCTTGGCCCAAGCGATGACGCATGTCATCCTGGACGAATTTTATATGCAACGCCAGGAGCCTATGTTCCTGAACTATGCGAAGCAATATACCGATATGCCGTTCCTGATTTTGCTGGAGCCGCATGAGGATCAATATAAAGCGGGCCGTTTCCTTCGTGCCAGCGACCTTGGCGATACGTCCGAGCATGCGGAGTGGAAGCCGGTCATCATGGATGAAGCCTCAAACGGCGAAATCATCGTTCCGAACGGGACGATGGGCCAACGGTGGGAGAAAGACGTGAAGTGGAACCTTATTCTCGAACGCGAGGACGGCACGAAAATCGATCCGGCCTTGTCGGTCGAAGGGCAAGATTCGGAATGGACGGAAATCGTATTCCCTTATTTCGATCAAGCCGGCAACGGGACGTTCAAACGGACCATTCCCGCGAAAAAGGTAACACTGGCCGACGGTTCCACCCATTTGGCGGTCACGGTTTATGACCTGATGCTCAGTCAATACGGCGTGAAGCGCAGCGGCGGCAAGTATGAAGCCAAAGGCTATGACGATGCCGCTTCCCACTATACTCCGGCATGGCAGGAGAAAGTCACCGGGGTGAAAGCATCGCTGGTCGTTCAAGTGGCCCGTGAATTCGCGCAAAACTCGCTCGACACCGGCGGCAGATCGATGATCATCATGGGTGCGGGGATCAACCACTGGTTCAACAGCGACACGATTTACCGCTCGATTTTGAACCTGGTCATTCTGACCGCTTCTCAAGGCGTGAACGGCGGGGGCTGGGCTCATTATGTCGGCCAGGAAAAATGCCGTCCGATTGAAGGCTGGTCCGCCATCGCCTTTGCGAAAGACTGGCAAGGCGCGGCTCGTCAGCAAAATGCGACATCGTTCTTCTATTTTGCGACAGACCAATGGAAGTACGAGGAAATGAATACGGAATCGCTCAAATCGCCGACCGGCGGAGATCTGAAATATAGTCATCCTGCCGACTATAACGTGCTAGCGGCACGACTCGGCTGGTTGCCGTCTTATCCACAATTCAACAAGAACAGCTTATCGTTTGCCGAAGAAGCCGCGAAAAACGGTCAAACCGACAACGCGGACATCATTCAGCACGCCTATAAACAAGTTGTATCAGGCGATACGAAGTTCGCCGTGGAAGACCCGGACGCGCCGGAAAACTATCCGCGCTCGCTTTTCGTTTGGCGTTCGAACCTCATTTCGAGTTCGGCCAAAGGGCAGGAGTTCTTCATGAAGCATTTGCTCGGGACGCACAACGGACTGTTGTCCACGCCGAATGAAGAGGAGAAGCCGGAAGAAATCGTTTGGCGCGATGACGTGGAAGGAAAGTTGGACCTTCTGGTCGCGCTTGACTTCCGGATGACCGCGACGCCGATGTACGCCGATATCGTGCTGCCTGCGGCAACCTGGTACGAAAAAACAGATTTGTCCTCCACGGATATGCACCCGTTCGTGCATCCGTTCAATCCGGCCATCGACCCGTTGTGGGAATCGAGATCGGACTGGGACATTTACCGTTCGCTGGCTCAAACCTTCTCGGAAATGGCGAAGGAGCATTTGCCAGGCGTTTATAAAGACGTCGTTATGTCACCGCTGGGGCACGATTCGGTCAGCGAAATCTCCCAGCCTTACGGACTGGTCAAGGATTGGAAGAAGGGCGAAGTGGAGCCGGTGCTCGGCAAAACGATGCCGAACTTCTCCATCGTGGAGCGGGATTACACGCAAATTTACAACAAATACATCACGCTCGGACCGAACCTGGAGACGGGCAAGGTTGGCGCTCACGGCGTTTCGTTCTCCGTGAAAGAAGAGTACGAAGAATTGAAAAAAATCAACGGCACGCACTACGACGAAACGATCAAAAACGGTCGTCCGAAGCTTCATACGGCCCGTCATGCGGCCAATGCGGTATTGCACGTTTCTTCCGCGACAAACGGCCGAGTTTCGCAGAAGGCATGGGAATCCGCGGAACAGGATTCGGGCGTGGAGCTTAAGGATATTTCGGCAGACCGTGCGGCTGAACGCATCACGTTCGCAAGTATTACGGCCCAGCCTCGCGAAGTCATCCCTACGCCGGTGTTTAGCGGTTCCAACAAATCGGGACGCAGATACTCGCCGTTTACGACGAATATCGAACGACTGGTGCCGTTCAGAACCTTGACGGGACGCCAGCATTTTTATCTGGATCATGAAATTTTTCTGCAGTACGGCGAATCACTGCCGGTCTACAAACCGACATTGCCGCCGATGGTGTTCGGTCCGCACGACAAACAGGCGCAGATCGACAAGGACACCTTGGTACTGCGTTATCTGACTCCGCACGGCAAGTGGAATATCCACAGTACGTACCAGGATAATCAGCACATGCTGACTTTGTTCCGGGGGGGGGCCGACCGTCTGGATCAGCCGCGAGGATGCGGAAGCGAATCAAATCAACGATAACGACTGGCTGGAAGTGTACAACCGGAATGGCGTCGTTACGGCAAGAGCCGTCGTCAGCCACAAAATGCCGAAAGGCACGATGTTCATGTATCACGCGCAAGACAAACACATTAACGTTCCGGGCTCGGAAATTACGAAGGAACGTGGCGGTAGCCATAACGCGCCGACGAGAATCCATTTGAAACCGACGCAATTGGTGGGCGGCTACGCCCAACTCAGCTATGGCTTCAACTATTACGGCCCGATCGGCAACCAGCGGGACGTGTATGTGGCAGTCCGCAAAATGAAGGAGGTCGACTGGCTTGAAGATTAAAGCGCAAATCGCCATGGTGATGAACCTGGACAAATGCATCGGCTGTCACACCTGCAGCGTCACATGCAAAAGTACCTGGACGAATCGCGAAGGCGCGGAATATATGTGGTTCAACAACGTCGAGACAAAACCGGGGATCGGTTATCCGAAGCGTTGGGAGGACCAGGAGCAGTACAAAGGCGGCTGGACGCTGCGCAAAGGTAAGCTCGAGCTGAAATCGGGCAGCAAGCTTTCGAAAATCGCGCTCGGCAAAATTTTCTACAACCCGGATATGCCGGAGATGAAAGATTATTACGAACCATGGACTTATGATTACGAAAAATTGACCAATTCCGGCGAGAAAAAGCATCAGCCGGTGGCCCGTCCGAAATCGGTCGTATCCGGCGAAACGATGGATTTGGAATGGGGCCCGAACTGGGAAGACGATTTGGCCGGCGGACATATTACCGGTCCGAAGGATCCGAACATCGAAAAGATCGAAGAAGAGATCAAATTCAATTTTGAGCAATCATTCATGATGTATCTGCCGCGTTTGTGCGAGCACTGCCTCAACCCGAGCTGCGTGGCGTCCTGCCCTTCGGGAGCGATGTACAAACGGGATGAGGACGGCATCGTCCTGGTCGACCAGGAAGCTTGCCGCGGCTGGCGGTATTGCATGACGGGCTGCCCTTACAAAAAGGTATATTTCAACTGGAAAACGAACAAAGCGGAAAAATGCACGTTCTGCTTCCCGAGAATCGAAGCCGGTCTACCGACCGTCTGCTCCGAAACTTGCACCGGCCGTATCCGTTATCTGGGCGTAATGCTCTATGATGCGGACCGCGTGCATGAGGCTGCTTCGACACCGGACGAGAAGGATCTGTACAAAGCGCAATTGGATCTTTTCCTCGATCCGAACGACCCTGCCGTAATCGCGCAAGCACGCAAGGACGGGCTTTCCGAAGAGTGGATCGAAGCGGCACAGAATTCGTCGGTCTACAAGCTGGCGATCGAATACAAGCTGGCATTCCCGCTGCATCCGGAATACCGCACATTACCGATGGTTTGGTACGTACCGCCGCTTAGCCCGATCATGAGCCATTTCGAAGGCAAGGATTCGATCCAGAACCCGGACATGATTTTCCCGGCAATCGAAGAAATGAGAACTCCGATTCAATATTTGGCGAATATGCTGACGGCCGGGGACACGGAAACCGTTAAGGAAGCTTTGCAGCGCATGGCGATGATGCGTCAATATCAACGGGCGCAGAATACGAAGCAGCCGTTTGACAACAGCCGCCTGGAACGGGTAGGCTTGACGGCCCGTCAGGTGGAAGAAATGTACCGCTTGCTGGCGATTGCCAAATACGAGGACCGGTTCGTGATTCCGACTTCCCACAAGGAAGGCTATATGGATCCATACCGCGCGCAAGGGATGGAAGGCTTCGGCATGGATTGCGACGGCTGCGGACCGGCGTCTCCGAAACCAAGCATGAAGAGCGGCAAACAGCAGTACGAAGAGAACTTTTACGGAGGGATCTGGCGTGATTGATCTGGTCAAGCTTACCGATTACAAAGAAACGTTCGGTTTTTTCGCCCGGCAATTGGCCTATCCCGACAAGCTGAGCATGCAGGAGTTGACGATGGACGGGGCATTCGCCCCATCCATTCAGCCGCTGATCCAGGCCTATAAGGAAAAAATGCAGGAGCTCAGCATGGACGAAATCGAGGAGAAGTACGTCGAGACCTTTGATTTTCAGAAATCGTCAACGCTGTATATGACCTTTGCCAAATATGAGGACTCGAAGGAGCGGGGCAATATGTTGACCGCACTGAAAGCCATGTATGAAATGTATGGTCTTGAAGTTACGGACACGGAATTGCCGGACTATTTGCCGATGATGTGCGAATTTTTGTATGCGGCGGAGTGGGTGGACAACGAACATGCCGAAGCGAGCATGCAAACGATGCTTGCTATCATCGAAGACGGTTCCTTTAAATTGTTGAAGTCTCTCGAGAAAGCGGACAGTCCGTATTTTTACCTGGTAAAAGCGTTGAGGGAGACGTTTAAGCTTTGTCTCCGGAAGGAGGCGGCAGAAGTATGAATCTGTGGGATCAATTTTTATGGGTCATTTTCCCATATCTGAGCGTCGCCGTATTTGTGGTAGGCCATATTTTCAGGTATCGGTACGACCAGTTTAACTGGACGGCCAAGTCCAGCGAATTTATCGAAAAGAAACAACTGATGATCGGCAGCCTTCTGTTTCACATCGGGATTATCCCGGTTATTTTCGGGCATGTCGGCGGACTTCTCTTTCCGAAGAACTGGATGAACGCCTTGGGAGTCAGCGATCATTTGTATCATATTTTTGCCCTGTATATCGGCGGCATTTTCGGGGTGGTCACGTTTGCGGGCATGCTGCTCCTGACGGCGCGCCGGTTCACGAAACGGACGATTCGCAAGCTGAGCTCGACCTCGGATTTGATCGTCAACTCGCTGCTGCTGTTCATCGTCTTCATGGGACTTTTTTCGACGCTCGTCACCAACAACGTGCAGCCGGAATTCGATTATCGCGATTCCATATCGATCTGGTTCAGAGATTTGTTCATGTTCCGTCCGGAAGCTTCCATGATGGTGAATGTTCCGCTCAGCTTTAAACTTCATATCATCGCAGGGCTTCTGATTTTCGCGTTTTGGCCGTTCACCCGCCTGGTTCACGTATGGAGCGTGCCCTTGAATTATGTGCGGAGAAGCTATATCCTTTATAGAAAGAACCGTACAGACAAATCGTTACATCGATAAACACAGCATTTACTAGGTAGGGAGAGACCATCATGTTGCCATCACCTGGCGAATATCAGGTTATCATAGATCAAGTTAGAGAGAGCATGGGGTACGATTTTGTATCGCTGGCTTTCGCCCAGTCTGCGGCGGAGGGGTTTGAAATTACCTGGCAGTATGCTTCGGGCAATTTGAACAACCGGTACAAGCGGATCGTACTCCAATCAGGGAAAGGGATCGCCGGGATCGTCTTCAAGACGGGGAAACCGATTATCGTGACCCATGTCCGGGAAGAATTGAACCCCCAGGATATGATCAATTACCCGATTCTCATTTCCGAACGGCTGCTCAGCCTTGTCGCAATTCCCTTATACCTGTTGGATCGTGTGGAAGGCGTATTGCTTGCGGGGTCCCGGGAGAGCGGACGGATGACCAGGGAGGAATTCCAGCGTCTGTCCGCTTATTTAAACGGATCATTCGGAGACTACTTGATCAAGGAGATGTCCATTTCATGATGAACCAAATGCTCAAGGTCTCTCCTGAATTGTTAAGCAAAATGTTCGAAAACAGCCCGGAAGCGATCGTGTTGTTCGATGCCTCGGACGAGGTCATCTCCATGAACAAGACCGCCGAGAGAACCTTGCTCCGGTCGGACCTCGCCGCGGCCATTAACTCGGAAGAAGCGAAGTCTTTCTGTTTTACTTGCAGAGGCTACACGAGCGAAGAAGAGCAGATGTCGTGCTTGAACTGTTATTTATCGAATCCCGCGAAAGATTTCTCCTCCTTTCAGGTATATATCGAAACGAAGAATAGGGGCACCGTTCCGTACTCCGCGAGCTTTTTTTCGGTCGATGAGGCGTCCGGGATCCGCGTTTTGATGCTGCGGGATTTGACGAACCAACTGACAACGCAGGAAAATCTCAATCGCAATACGATGATGAAAAATATCATTAAAGCGCAGGAAGACGAGCGGAAGCGGATATCCCGTGAGCTGCACGACAGCGTGGCCCAGGAGCTGCTTAGTTCGCTCGTTGACCTTCGCGTGCTGAAATATTTAAATGTGCAGGAAGACGCCCTGCAAAAAATCCGTCAAACCGAAGCTTCGCTGACCCGTCTGCTGGATCAAATCCGCAACCTGTCGGTCGAGCTTCGTCCGGCTTCATTGGACGATTTGGGATTGGAGGCCGCATTTCGCTCCCATTTCAAATGGGTGGAGAAAACGTACGGGGTGATCGTCCATTACACGTCGGAATTGAACGGAGGACGGTTCAACAGCGAGGTTGAAACCGTCGTATATCGGATTTGTCAGGAATCTTTATTGAACGCGATGAAATATGCCGATGTCGACGAGATCGAGGTCAGGCTTTTCGAATCCGGCGACTACCTGGAACTGATCGTCAAGGATCAGGGCGCGGGCTTTAACATCAGCAATATGGATCCCAAAGGAACCGGTCTCGGACTCTACGGGATGAGGGAACGCGCAGAATTGGTGAAAGGCGAGCTTCAGATCGTTTCCGCGCCCGGACAAGGAACAACGGTTCGATTGCAAATTCCGGTTGGGGGGAACGAAGCATGAAAATAGTGATCGCGGACGATCATGCGGTCGTACGAAGCGGCTTTGCGATGATTCTGAATTTTCAGGAAGACATGGAAGTGGTCGCCACGGCGGCGGACGGGATCGAAGCCTACAAAATGGTCGCCAAACATAAGCCGGACATTTTGCTGATGGATTTAAGCATGCCACCCGGAGAGAGCGGACTGATCGCAACGGGCAAAATCAATGAGGATTTTCCCGATACTAAAATTATTATCCTTACGATGTACGACGACGAAGAGTATTTATTTCACGTGCTGAAGAGCGGCGCAAGAGGTTATGTGCTTAAAAATTCGCCCGACGAGCAGCTGATCACCGCGATTCGGATGGTTTATCAAGGCGGGGTTTACATCCATCCGCAAATCGCGACATCGCTGGTTAGGGAATTTATCAATAAAGATCAGCGCGTGGATGAGAGCAACCCTTATCAGCTGCTGTCCACGCGAGAAATCGAAATCCTGCCGCTGGTTGCGAAGGGGTACGGGAATAAGGAAATCGCGGAGATGCTGCATATTTCCGTGAAGACGGTCGAAGCCCATAAGGCCAAGCTGATGGAAAAGCTGAATTTGAAGACAAGGCCGGAGCTTGTGGAATATGCATTGAAAAAGAAGCTGCTTGATTTTTAACGGAGAGGAACGCGTGTTGACATGAATCACACGAATTTGATCAGCGCATTGCCCGCCATGCGGATCCTTGAGAACGAACACCGGTATTTGTCCGGTTTGATGGAAGAATGGCATTCGATCGTGTTGAATCTGCAGAATGACCGTTATTCACTAGAATTGGCCCGGGAACAATTTGCAAGGCTTCGGACACTGTTGGAGCAGTTTAAAGAGCCGCTGCAGAAACATACGACCAAGGAAGAAGCGTTTTTCTTCCCTTTGCTGGGCCGATATATCGGCTATGAGCAGGGACCGATTGTTTCCATTGAGCAGGAGCATGAAGAGATCGTGGCCTACATCGACCATTTTCTCCACCATTCGGCGGGGGAATACGGGCTCGAAGAAATGAAGGCCATTTCGAGAGATGCCGGGGAAGCTTTTGAGATTTTGACCGTGCACTTTGTGAAGGAAGAGTCCGTGTTGTTTCCGATGACGGCACAGGTGATGAAAAAAGAGGATATCGAGCGATTGACCGAACAGCTTCATACGTTGATCGTTTAATGCAGAGCCCTAAATCGTCCCCGGATGATTTGGGGCTTTTTTGTGACGATAGGGAGTTCTCAATTCCGGTTAGGGGAATTCCCTATGCCGTCCGAAAGAATGACTGCGATACAATACGGATGGGGAATCTGGATTTGGTTCATTCATTATAATGGAAAAGGTGATGATAGCTTGATTAAAAAATTTCAATTGCCTTTGCAAACGATGAATTTGATTGTCGGTTTTGCAGTATGGGTCATAATCTCTTCTTTGTTATCGTTTATGCGGGATGATATCAGCATTCCCGCCAGCCAAACGGCGATCATAACCGCCATTCCCGTCGTACTCGGTTCCGTGCTCCGAATCCCTATGGGATATTGGGCGAATCTCGTAGGCGCGCGTATCGTATTTCTGGTAAGCTTTATTCTTCTGCTCTTTCCCGTGTATTATATTAGTATAGCGGATTCCGCATTGGATTTGATGATCGGCGGATTGTTCCTTGGCGTTGGAGGTGCCGTATTCTCGGTAGGCGTCACTTCGGTGCCGAAGTATTATCCGAAGGAACAGCATGGATTTGTCAACGGGATCTATGGCCTCGGTAACATGGGGACGGCGGTGACTACGTTTGCGGCTCCGATTATCGCGAATCAGTTCGGCTGGCAGACAACGGTCAAATTTTATCTGATACTGCTGCTTGTGTTCGCGGCTTTGAACTTCCTGTTCGGCGACCGCAAAGAAGTGAAAGTCAAAACCCCGATGATGGCCCAGATCAAAGCCGTCTATAAAAACGAAAAACTTTGGCTGTTCTCGTTGCTTTATTTTATTACATTCGGCTCGTTTGTCGCTTTCACGGTATATCTGCCGAATTTCCTGGTCACTAACTTTGAACTGACGAAAGTGGATTCGGGGATCCGTACCGCCGGATTTATCGCGCTGGCCACATTTATGCGCCCTGTCGGCGGATGGCTCGCGGACCGGTTCAACTCCTGGTATTTGCTGATCGGCGTGTTCTCGTTCTATACGGTAGCCGCGATCGTTTTGGCCTTCTCGCCAACGATTGCGCTGTATACGGTAGGGTGCTTGGCCATCGCCGTGAGTGCGGGGATCGGGAATGGGGTCATTTTCAAGCTGGTACCGCAATATTTTAACAAGCAGGCCGGAACCGTCAACGGGATCGTATCCATGATGGGCGGACTCGGCGGATTTTTCCCTCCTTTGTTGCTCTCGGCGATCCATTCGGTCACCGGACAATATTCGATCGGGTTTATGCTCTTGTCCCAGGTTGCCCTGGCGAGCTTGATTCTCGTCATTTGGATGGTATACCAGAACAAGCTGAACATTTCCTCGGAAGTGTTCAACCGGACCGTTCAGGGGATTCTCGTCACGGATCAAAAAGGGACGATCATGACGATCAACCCGGCGTTCACGGCTTTGACCGGTTTTACGGAAAAAGATGCGCTCGGAAAGAAACCGAACATTATGCGTTCCGACCGGCAATCCAAAGACTTCTATCAAGAGATGTGGAAGAGTATCAAAGAGAACGGCATGTGGCAGGGACAAATTTGGAATCGCCGAAAAAACGGTGAAATTTACTTGCAATGGCTCAACATTAGTGCGGTTAAAGATGAAACCGGGGAGGATGTGCGTTATGTTGGCATTTTCTCTGAATTGAATCATAGGCAAGCGCAATAATTACGGTTCTTGTTTTTTGCAAAAGGAGGGGACGTCAACATGGAGAACCGGTATTCGCGGCAAACGCTGTTCAGGCCGATCGGAAATAAGGGGCAGGAGCGTCTGGCCGAGGCGACCGTTACCGTCATAGGTTGCGGCGCTCTCGGTTCGGCAATAGCCGAAACGCTGGTCCGCGCCGGGGTCGGACATCTTCACCTCGTGGACCGGGATATTGTCGAGGCGTCCAATTTGCAGCGACAGCAGTTGTTTAGCGAGCGGCACGCCTTGGAAATGATTCCGAAAGTGGCCGCGGCGGAAGAAAGGCTCCGGGAAATCCGGAGCGATGCCCAAATCACGACATACATGGATCATGCCGATGGTATGCTGCTGGAACATTTGGCGCTACAGAGCGATGTCATCATGGACGCGACGGACAATTTCGAAACCCGTCTCGCCATCAATGACGTCTCCCATAAAACAAAACGTCCCTGGATCTATGGGGCTTGCGTAGGGAGCGCGGGCGTGGTGTTTCCGTTCATTCCCGGCAGATCCGCCTGCTTCCGCTGCTTGCTGCCGGTTCTTCCATCGTTGAACGAAACCTGCGATACGGTCGGCGTCATTGCTCCCGCCGTACAAGTGACGGCTGCGCTGCAATGCGCCGAGACCCTAAAGATCCTCACGGGCAATGAGAAGGACTTGATGGGCAAAGTTCACCACTTTGATCTGTGGAACGGAACCCGGGTAGATGCGGGAGTCTCGCGGATTAGAAATCCGCATTGCGAAACTTGCGGGGAATTCCCGACCTACCCGGCGTTATCCGCCGAGGAGCAAACGAAAGCGGCGGTGCTTTGCGGCAGGAACGCGGTTCAAATGATGCCAAGCTCGGGCAGGAAGATTAGTCTGGAGGATGCGGAACGGGCGGGAAAGGCGGCACAAGCGGCAATAAGGGTTACCCCATATTTTGTGGAGATCACGCTGTCCGAACACCGGGTCATGGTATTCGGCAACGGCCGCTTGCTTATCCACGGCATACATGATATACATCAAGGCATGAAGATCTACCATCAGTTATTCGGGTAAAGGTAGTTTAAAAGTAGACTTTTGATCACGATGTGATATCCAAGAAGCATTTGAGGCATCTCGGTGCTGAAAAGTCAACTTTTAAACATTAATTAAAAATATATACACAACAGGAGGCTGGGTTTATGAAACGCTTTGAAATCGTGGAGGGCCCGATTGAAGTCCAGCCCTACATCGATGCCGTGCTGCATACCGGGGCAGGCGCGGTGACCGTCTTCACGGGTCATGTCCGGGAATGGACGCAGGGCGTGCGGACTCTTTACCTTGCCTATGAAGCTTATATTCCGATGGCGGAGAAAAAAATGGCCGAAATCGGCGCCGAAGTAGAAGCCAAATGGCCGGGAACCCGGATTGCGATCGTGCACCGGATCGGCGAGCTGCAGCTGTCGGACATCGCCGTAGCGATCGTCGTTTCATCCCCTCACCGCAAGGCCGCTTACGAGGCGAACGAGCATGCGATCGAACGAATCAAACAAATCGTACCGATTTGGAAAAAGGAAATATGGGAAGACGGAGAAGAATGGGTTGGGCATCAGACCAAAAAACCGGGTGAAGGGATGGGTTCGAAATGATCACGGTTCTATATTTTGCGGGACTGAAAGAAATGACCGGCAAATCGCAAGAGAACGTTCCGCTGGCCGAAACGACGGTCCGTGAACTGATCGATTGGGCCACCTCCGCCTATGAAGGCTTTATTTTTGAGCCGGGCACCATTCAAGTCGCAGTCAACGAAGAATATGCGCTGCTTGACGACAAAGTCGTTGACGGAGATGTGGTGGCCTTTATTCCGCCGGTTAGCGGGGGGTAATCATCATGGATGACGCGCTGCAAGACAAGCTGCATAGACCGCTGCGGGATTTGCGCATTTCCGTAACGGACCGATGCAACTTCCGTTGTACCTACTGCATGCCGAAGGAGATTTTTGGGGACAATTATGCGTTTTTGCCGAAAAATCAGCTGCTTTCCTATGAGGAAATCAGCCGGCTTGTGGAACTGTTCGTCTCCTTGGGCGTGAAGAAGATCAGGCTCACGGGCGGAGAACCATTGCTGCGCAGCGATTTAAGCGAGCTTGTCCGAAAAATTGCTTCAATCCGCGGGGTCGAGGATATCGCGCTCACGACAAACGGCCTTTTGCTTCATCAGTACGCGGAACAGCTGCACGATGCGGGTTTGAGACGGCTGAATATCAGCCTCGACGCGCTGGAGCCGGCTCTTTTCGGCACGATGAACGGTCGGGGAATCACACCGGAACGGATTCTGAAAAACATCGACTTTGCCAGCAGTCTCGGTTATGAGGTGAAGGTGAATATGGTCGTTCAAAAAGGGATGAACGATCAGGAGATTATCCCGATGGCGGAGTATTTTAAAGACCGCAATATAACATTGCGAATGATCGAATTCATGGATGTGGGCACCGACAACGCTTGGAGTTACGAGAAAGTAACGACAAAGGCGGAAATGCTGGGAATGCTCGGCGAAAAGTATGACCTGAAGCCGGTTGAGCAGGCGTACTTCGGCGAAGTGGCCAAGTATTACCGGTACGATCAAAGTAAGGCGAAGATCGGTTTTATTACTTCGGTATCGGAGTCGTTTTGCTCGTCGTGCACGCGGGCGCGATTATCTTCTGAAGGCAAACTATTTACCTGTCTCTTTGCGACAAACGGATTCGACCTGCGGGCCATGCTGCGAGACGGAGCCACGGATGAGGAACTGCTCCGGGCGATCGGATCGGTTTGGGAAAACCGGACCGACCGCTATTCGGACGAACGGACCGAATATAAGGCCAAGCACCGGAAAAAGATAGGGATGTCGTATATCGGCGGGTAAATTAAGGGGGAAATGACGGGGTTCTATCCAGAACGAAAGGTTTGAGTCATGAAGTTCTTCGTAACTTGCAGGCTTTGCTGGCGGTCAATAAACTTCATAGCCGCGAAGAGGAAAGACTGCTGTTCGATTAATCGATAAAGGGCCGTCCCTCAGTCATGAAGACTGGGAGACGGCCCTTGGTTGCGTTTTTGAGCTTATCTGCCGTTCGTGCCCGTTGCGTTAACTCTTACAAGCGCCGGTCTTGTCAAAGAAAAGACCGCACAAGCCAAAGATATAAGAACAATAAGGCCTCCAAACCAAGCCGTGCTGGTCACCGTACCGGTTTGGTCCAATACGATGCCGCCGATTGCCGAGCCTAGAGAAATACCGATTTGCAATGCGGAATTGTTAAAGCTCTGCTGGATATCGGATGTCGCCGGATCGGTTTGAATCAAGTAGATTTGTTGAGGCGGAGACAAACTCCAGCTTAACGCGCCCCATACGATCATAAGCGGGATAAACAATACGAGCGAAAAAGTCGTAAACGGTAGCAGGAAGAGGACAACCGCAAAGGCGCTAATGACCAAAATGATGCTTTTGGGAGCGCCGATCCGGTCCGAAAGGGTACTTCCGAAAGCTCCGCCGCTAACAGCCGCCATCCCGAAAATAAAGTAGAACACGCTGACCCAATAGGAATTCATATGGAGATTCGTTTCCAAAAACGGCGTAAAATAGGCGTACAGCGTGTAATGACCTGCCAGCATAAACAGGGTGGCTAGATGGGCTGTGCCGATTTTCGCGCTGCCGACCGCTTTTAATTGCTCGGATAGAGGAATCGTATCTTCTCCGGGAATGTTCTCGAAAAACAGGGAGATCATGACCATGGAGCCGATAGCCAGTACGGCGATGCCAAGGAAAATGTAACGCCAACCGAATACGTTTGAAATCACGATGCCCAGCGGCACGCCCAATACGAGCGAGGAACTAATGCCCATATAAATCAGTCCCAGCGCTTTTGCCCGGTAGGCGGGCTCCACGATTTTCGCGGCCATGGTCAAGGAAAGCACGACGAGCAGTGCGGTACTTGCAGCGGACACGACTCGCGCGACCATCATCATCGTATAGCTCGTGCTAAAAAAGGTCATGACATTGCCGAGGAAAAAAACGAATAGAGAGGCAAGATACAATTTCTTGCGCTCGATTTTTCGGGTGAGTACGAGCAGGACAGGCCCGGCGATTGCATAAATTAAGGCGTATACCGTGATCAATTGTCCGGCCGTTCTTAACGAAATGTGAAGATCGTCCGCGATCGTCGGCAATATGCCGCCCACGATCAGCTCGACCAGTCCGACCGCGATCGTCGATAAAGCCAAAATGTACACTTTTAGATTCATGTGTGGATCATCCTTTCTTCGTTGCCATCAAGATAGAAAAAGGCTTGGGGGTTTCTTCTCGGAAAACAAAAAATCCTGACTACAAAAAACGAAATGATCATTTTCTGTAGTCAGGAATTTTGGTTCCTGGTAGAAACCCTCAAGCCATATTCTAGAGGTTATACAGGTCATATATTTATGAAAATATTCAACATATAACAATCTACTAAAATTCGAACTGTTTTTCAAGAGGGAATTTAAATCCAATGATTCACTTACAGTAAAAAAGGTTCCTATTTGCCTCGCATGACTTCGAGTTTCATAGGAACCTTTTTCTATTTAGCCGACGATCATATCTTGGTTGCTTCCGCCGGGCGGTACAATCGGATAAACATTCTCTTCTTCGGTGACGTCGAATTCGATGATGACGGGACCGTCGGTACTGAAGGCGATGTCGATCGCTTGATGCGCTTCTTCCGGCGTGCTCGCTTGAAGGCCTACAGCGCCGAACGATTTGGCCAGGGAGGCAAAGTCGGGAGAACTGATTCGAACCGCCGAGTATCTGCGGTCATGGAACAATTGCTGCCACTGGCGAACCATGCCAAGATACCCGTTCTTTAATATCGCCACTTTCACGTTCAGCCCCAGGTCGACGGCGGTCATGATTTCCTGCATGTTCATTTGGAAGCTGCCGTCCCCGGAAATGCAAATGACGGGGCGATCCGGG
Organism: Paenibacillus salivarius; assembly: GCF_051307165.1. Taxonomy (NCBI): domain Bacteria; kingdom Bacillati; phylum Bacillota; class Bacilli; order Caryophanales; family Paenibacillaceae; genus Paenibacillus; species Paenibacillus salivarius. Next base: position 3,048,552 of record NZ_CP195592.1, on the reverse strand, counting down.
CAAGCGACGGCAGCGCCGATGGCGGCGGGAAATCCGTAGCCCATCGTCCCGAGTCCTCCTGATGTGAGCAGGGAGCGAGACTCGCTGAATTCATAGTGATGCGCCGTCCAAATTTGGTGCTGGCCCACGTCGGTGGAGACGAGTGCACGCCCTTCCGAACGTTCGCTTAAGGAGTGTATGACCTCTTGCGGAGACAATTTACCGCGGCTTTTGCCGCTGAAGTTCGCCGGAGCCCGTTTGGACCAGCCGGAAATTTGCCCGTGCCAGTTTTCAAGTCCGCCTCCGTCCGATGGCTCGGGAAGCCGGTCAAGAAGGCCGGACAGCGCTTCATCCACGGAACCGCAGATGGCCAGATCGACGCCGATGTTTTTGTTCAGCTCCGCTTCATCGATATCGATTTGGATTTTGAAGGAATCCGGCGAAAAGGATTTTCGCTTTCCCGTGACGCGATCGCTGAAACGAATCCCGAGGCAAATCAGCAGATCCGCATGTTGTACGGCTCGATTCGCCGCTACCGTACCATGCATGCCCAGCATGCCCAAATACAAAGGATGCCGGGAAGGGAAGGCGCCGATTCCCATCAAGGTAGAGACGATCGGCAGGTTGCGGCGATCGGCAAGCTCTTGAAGGAGACGCGGGGCCGAACCGGCCATGCATCCGCCGCCCGCGAGCAGGACCGGCCGTTCGGCAGCCGCCAGCCTGGCGGCGATTTGATCCAAATCGTCAGGATCGATCGGCTGTTCGGGACGGTAACCTCGGAGTCGCATTTCCGTCCGGTCAGCACGACTGTTTCCGGATTCGGTTTCGGAGCGGGGGTGTTCCACCTGCATGGTCATCACATTTTTGGGAAGATCGATCAGAACGGGACCGGGGCGTCCGGATGTCGCTATGTAAAAAGCCTCGCCGATGATCCGCGGGAGATCCTCCGGATTCAAAACGAGGAAATTATGCTTCGTGATCGGCATCGTCATGCCGTAGATGTCGACTTCCTGAAAACTGTCGAGTCCGATCAGGTCGGTCGCGACCTGCCCGGTCAACACGACAAGCGGGACGGAATCCATATAAGCAGTCGCAATTCCCGTGACGGCATTGGTCGCGCCCGGACCGCTCGTGACGAGCGCCACGCCAGGTTTCCCCGTAGCCCGGGCGTACCCGTCGGCGGCATGGACGGCGGCTTGTTCATGTCTGACAAGCACATGGTTGATATCGGAACAATCATACAAAGCATCGTAGATCGGGAGAACGGCACCCCCAGGATACCCGAAAATCGTATCGACTTGCTGATCCAGAAGAGACTTGATCAAAACCTTCGCCCCATTCATCTTTACCACTCCTTTTTATATAAGGGGAAATATTAATACACGATAAGAATCGTGGAGAATACGAGCGCCGAATAAACGATTTCCAGAATGCCGCAGCGCTTGACCGTGATTTTCGTCCGGGGCGTAAACACTGCTCGGATCAATAGAACGCCAAACGGAATTAAGACGGCAAGAGGGAACAGCGCCGCGGAAATGGCCAACAACAGCACATGATAAACGATGGACAGCCGGTAGAAACGGGGATTGTTTTTTTCCCGAATAATCGTTTTGACAAAAAAGATCGTGCCCGTGAAATAAAGGACGTTCAGGACGAACAATTCGGCGGCCAACATCCGGTCGCTGCCGCCTCCGATATCGTAAGCGACGAACACCATGAAGCAGAATTGGATGACCGCAGCCAGGTCGTTAAGGAATGCGCGCTCCCGATTGCGCTTAGCAAACCAGCAGTTAACGATGAATAACGGGATAAACAGAGGGAGCCAGACGAAGAGTCCCGGTTCCCATATGAGCAAACCGGCCGCAACAGGAATCAGCAGGGCGGCGTAGAAGAATACGGGTTTGGCGTATAGTTGTTTTTTCTTCGTGCGGATCAGCTGAAGCAGGGGGAATGAGAACAGATACACAAGGAGCCAGCCTGCAAACAATAAGGCATGAATCCATTTCGGTTGCGCGGCGAACATGCCCGACAGAAAGGGAATCAACAGCATGGCCCATGCGCCGTGTTGTTTAGGCAAATAGCCTTTTTTCATATGTAAACCGACCTCGCTTTCTTCCAGTATCGAAAGGGCTATTTCTACTATTTTACCTTTCTGGCCGGCGGGGGTTGTGAGGGTGGTCACTTTCAAAATGGAGTATAGGTGAAATATGACATACATTCGTGTGCCTACTTCAAAGGGAGACGAACTTCCATTATGATGAATTCGAGAGGACTTTGTATCAAAAAATGCAGCGGGAGTGGAAACGAACATGAACATGACTTTGACAAAAGATGAAATTTTGAACGCCTTCCGATCCAGACATGCGACGAAGGAATTCGATGCCAGCAAAAAAATAAGCGATTCCGATTTCGAGTTTATTTTGGAAACCGGACGGCTGTCGCCGAGTTCTTTCGGCTTCGAGCCCTGGAAGTTTGTGGTCGTTCAGAACATGGAACTCCGGATGAAGCTTGCCGATTATGCCAGCGGGGCCAGAAAACAGCTGCCGACCGCAAGCCATTTTGTCGTCGTCTTGTCCAGACTGCCAAAGGACCTGGAGGCGGGCTCCGATTATATCCATGGCATGTTACACCAAGTTCAGAAGCTGCCTCCCGAGGTGGCTACAACGAAACAAGGTACCTATGACCGGTTTCTGAAGACCGGCTTCCAGCTTGCGGAAAATGAAAGAGCGATGTTCGAATGGGGTTGCCGGCAAACGTACATCGCTCTCGGAAATATGATGACTGCCGCAGCCCTGATCGGTATCGATTCTTGTCCGATGGAAGGGTTTGAAAAGGAAAATATCGAACGTCTGTTGGCGGAGGAGGGGATTCTCGATACTGCACATTTCGGCGTTGCCTGCATGGCGGCGTTCGGATATCGGTTGAATGAACCCGGGGAGAAAACCCGGAGAGCTGCGGATGAAGTGATATCCTGGGTCAAATAATTCGAAAAGCTGCCGCTTAAAGCAGATTGTCTGCTTGAGGCGGCAGCTTTTTTCAACGTAACAATAAAGGCGCGATGTGCTGCCGGAATACATCCACATGATGATGCTTCTTTTGCTGCTTATCGTTCGACAAGACGACTACTGTTGAAAGTGACGGAACGACATGGATGTATTGGCCACCGTATCCGCGAGCGTAAAAATAATCGAAACCTTTTTCGCTATGGTTTCCGTTGGGATCCGGATATCTATCGGTCCACCAGTGCCAGGCATAACAGCCTCGGCGAGGCGGTTCGGTATTTATTGCGGGTTGAACGGCTGCCGACACCATGGTTCTCGAAATCAGCGCTTTATTTTCCCATTCTCCGTTTTGCAGAAAAAGCTGCCCGAATTTGAGCATGTCCCGGGGGCGGAGCCACAGTCCGAATCCTCCGGTGTGAATGCCTTGCGGATCGCATTCCCATTTATATTCGTCAATGCCGAGCGGGCCGAATAAATTCTGGTCTGCGTAGCGGGTCACGGACATTCCGGTTGCTTGGACGAGAATGGCGGACAGCAGCTGCGAGACTCCGGAGTTGTATTCCATTCGCGTCCCCGGCGGGTCGGATAAAGGCCGCTCCAGAACGAATTCAATCCAATCGGGGGATCGGGTCATACGGGGAAAAGAATTTTGCCCGCCGAACTCGGTCCAATCGAAGCCGGCGGTCATCGTCAACAGATGTTTCAGCGTTATCGTTTGTTTCAGAGGGTCCGGATCGGCGGCGAGGCGGGGAAAGAACTCGGTAATCCGGGTTTCCGCCGGAGGAAGCAGCCCTTGATCCATCGCGATACAGATGAGCGCGGACAGCACGCTTTTTGTGCAGGAATTGATTTTGGCGATATCATTGGCGGCTTGGGAATCCCGTTCGTATTCGAATGCGTTTCGCCCGTCGGCGTTAATGAGACAGCTTCTTAGGTCAAGTGAGGCAAGAATCTCGGTGAGTTTGGTCCAGTTCATAGGTTCCTTCCTTTTGTTCGCAAGGTGATAATCGTATTTTACCCCGAATCGTATGAGGAACATAGTTTTTTCAATGACGGATATGGTGTTATAATAGAAAACGAAAATTTTATATAGAAAGCAGGTACACCATGGGTCGTAAATGGAACAATATTAAAGAAAAGAAAGCTTCGAAGGATGCAAATACAAGCCGCGTCTACGCTAAATTCGGCGTGGAGATTTACGTGGCGGCCAAAAAGGGCGAACCTGATCCCGAATCGAACCGCGCTTTGAAGGTCGTCCTGGAACGGGCAAAAACATACAACGTACCTAAAGCAATCATCGATCGGGCGCTGGACAAAGCGAAAGGCAGCGGGGAGGAAACCTACGAGGAGCTTCGCTATGAAGGATTTGGCCCGAACGGCTCCATGCTGATCGTAGACGCTTTGACCAATAATGTGAACCGTACCGCGGCTGCCGTACGTTCCGCTTTTAACAAAAACGGCGGAAATATGGGGGTCAGCGGGTCGGTTGCTTACATGTTCGACCAAACGGCCGTCATCGGCGTCGCAAATAAGACCCTGGATGAAGTGTTCGAACTGATGATGGAAGCTAATCTGGAAGTCCGCGACATCGTGGAAGAAGAGGACAACGTGATCGTTTACGCGGAGCCGGATCAATTCCACGAAGTCCAGGAAGCGTTCAAACAAGCGGGCATTACGGAATTTACCGTCGCCGAGTTGACGATGCTGGCTCAAAACTATATCGAGCTGCCGGCCGAATCCGTGCCTCAATTCGAGAAATTGATCGACGCATTGGAAGACCTGGAAGACGTGCAGCAGGTTTATCATAACGTTGAATTTGATGAAGAGTAATATAAAAAGGAATCGTGGTGCGGAGGATGTACTCTGCACCGTTTTTCTTTCATTGGAAAAAATCCAATGAATGACGAGAAATTGGCCTTACATTTTCCGCGGACGGCTACTGATTGGAGAATGTCCAATCAAGCAAGCGATAAAGTTTGGTTGGATTTTATCCAATGAGCAGATCAGGCCTGGAGGTTTTGGATTTATTCGGTTGATACATGTGCTGAACTAGATTATTCTAGTACTGAGTGCGCTTTTATAAGTATGAACTTTATAGCATAACGTCAATAGAAATGGAGCAAAACCTTTATGTACCGCAATTTGGAGCAATGTATCATCGATTTGGAAAAACACGGCCATCTCGTTCGGATTCGCGAAGAAGTGGACCCTTATCTCGAAATGGCGGCAATCCATTTAAGAGTGTATGAAGCCGGAGGACCGGCTCTCTTGTTTGAAAACGTAAAAGGCTCCAAGTTCCGGGCGGCGTCCAATCTTTTCGGGACGATGGAGCGGAGTAAATTCATATTCAGAAAAACGTGGAATCGCACGCAAAATATCATCGCCCTGCGGAATAACCCTTTGTCCGCGTTGAAAACTCCGTTCAAAAGCTTCGGCACCGGGCTTTCGGCTTTGACGGCTTTGCCGATGAAGCAATCGTTCGGCCGTCAGGTTACCGCGCAGGAAATCAAAATATCGGATCTTCCGCTGATTCAGCATTGGCCTATGGACGGAGGGGCATTTGTCACGCTTCCTCAAGTGTATACGGAGGACCCTGACAAACCTGGGATCATGAATTCGAATCTTGGCATGTATCGGATTCAACTCAGCGGGAACTCTTACGATCAGGATCATGAGATCGGCGTTCACTACCAAATTCACCGCGGAATCGGTATCCATCAGGACAAGGCGAACAAGCGGGGAATGCCGCTCAAGGTAAGCTGCTTTGTCGGCGGTCCGCCGGCGCATACTTTATCCGCCGTGATGCCGCTGCCGGAAGGGCTTAGTGAGCTGACGGTCGCTGGAATGCTGTCAGGCCGCCGATTCCGTTACAGTTATGTGGACGGATTCTGTATCAGCAATGACGCGGACTTTGTGATTACCGGCGAAATCCATTCGGGTGAAACCAAACCGGAAGGGCCCTTCGGGGACCATTTGGGTTATTACAGCCTGGTGCACCAATTCCCGATGATGCGGGTACATAAAGTTTACGCCAGACCGAACGCGATTTGGCCGTTTACCGTCGTCGGAAGACCTCCGCAGGAGGATACTTCGTTCGGCGAACTCATTCACGAATTGACCGGAGATGCGGTCCGTCAAGAGATCCCCGGTGTCAAAGAGGTTCATGCGGTTGATGCGGCCGGGGTTCATCCGCTATTGTTCGCCATCGGAAGCGAGCGTTATACCCCTTATCAAGATGTGAAACGTCCGGCGGAGCTGCTGACGATCGCCAACCGGATTCTGGGAACAGGGCAGTTAAGCTTGGCCAAATACCTTTTCATTACGGCTGAAGATCAAATTCCGCTCGATACGCACAAGGAAGCCGACTTTATGGCGTACATTCTGGAACGGATCGATTTACAACGGGATATTCATTTTCAAACCAATACGACGATCGACACGCTCGACTATTCGGGAACCGGCCTCAACAGCGGCAGCAAAGTCGTGTTCGCGGCCTACGGCGACAAGAAAAGAGAGCTTTGCCGGGAGGTTCCGGAATCGCTCGCCCAGATTCGCGGTTTCGAAAATCCACGGTTGATCATGCCTGGCGTGGTGGCAATTCAGGCAAACCCGTTCGTCAGCTATGCTAAGGCGAGAGAGGAATTTGAAACGCTTGGACAAGCGTTGGCCGAGCGGGGCGGAATGGATGGATGCCCGATGATCATTGTTTGTGACGATAGTTCGTTCGTAAGCCAAACGTTAGGGAACTTCCTATGGGTTACATTTACGCGGAGCAATCCATCTCATGATATTCACGGTGTGAACAGCTTCTACAAAGATAAGCACTGGGGTTGCGATAACGTAATTATTGACGCGCGGAGCAAGCCTCATCAAGCTCCTCCATTGGTGCCGGATGCGGGCGTGGAGAAAAGGATCGACCGCCTGTTCGCCAAAGGCGGCAGCCTGAGCGGAATTTTGTAAAATGATCAAAACATTCGAATAGCGTTATATAAGCATGGGCCATCTCGGTCTGTGCTTTTATTTTTTCAGTGCAAAACGGAAAAGGAAAACTTTTACTGCGGGTCTTGCGTCTATCTATTCATACGGTTCAATAGACGGAGGTTTTTTGATGAAGAAAATTATCATTATGATACTTGCGGGAATGCTCTCTTTAACTGGCATGCTTTCGGGAGCCGATGCGGCGGAGAAAAAAGGCTTGAAAACACTGGACGAAGCAATCGGAGAAACCGTGATTATTCCGTTCGATTACCAAGGGAAAGCACTTAATCGTGGAGTATTGTACGAGCGGTATCAGGAGTATCAGCTTGCACAAAAAAACGGTTCCGTGCTTGTGCCCATCCGACTGATGGGCGAACTGGCATCATATGCCGATGCAAATAATGGCGAATGGGAAGCGGTGTGGAAGGCTAAAAGCCCGGATGTTGTCATTTTGCAAAATGTTGCGCTCAAAAAATCGGTTACCTTCACCTTAAACAGCAAAATGATGAAGGTTAACGGTAAAGACTACAAGATGGAGGTAGCTCCGCAAAAAGTGAACGGGCGAATCATGCTTCCGCTGCGAAGCGCAGCCGTAGCGATCGGCAAACAGATCCAGTGGCTCGACGGACTGATCATCATCGGTGATGAGGAGCTGGACTTGAAAGCTCCGAAAACGTCAACCTTGAAGGATCAAATCTTCAAGTTATTGACGGATCCTCGTAAACCCGTCGATTCTGAAAAAAACGGGACACCGCTAATGAAAAACGGCAACACATTGTATTTTTACAAAGCCGCCTATACAAATATGGGGGCTACCATGCAATTATTTAAGCAAACTGACGGCCGAAAACCGGAGCCGGTGAAACTTCAGGGCAATCCGTATATTAGCGAAACGAAAACGATGGGGAACGAGATGTTTTATGTTACCGTCGTGGATGGCCAATCATGGTTGTACTCGTTTAGCTTCGACACCGGGAATTCCGGAAAAATCGGCCCGATCAAATCGTGGGTACCCGGATTTGGCTGGATAGGTGAAATCCGCTCCATCGACAATGAATTATATATCATTCTTCATGTCGGTGATTTGACGATGGGCGGCGAGTCCTTGTATAAAATTGAGAACGGATCTCTGACCGAGATAAGCTCTGCTAAGAGCTTCATCAACTATATCAAAACGGATATCGGGATCATTACTTCCGAATTTTCCCCGATGGATCCAAGTTCCCCGAACCTAAACCTAAACGATCCATTGACGGGTGAATCCAGTGCCTATGGACAAACAGGCTATACTTACGGTTTGAACAGGCATATCAGCGGGGAAAGCAGCGGTTATTCTTACAGTAGCGGGATGTTTGAGAAGGATGGTTACTTGTATCTGGTCGGTTACAAAGAAGACGATCTGCAAGAAACGGGTTCCATTTACAAAATAAACCTTGCTGACCGGACGCAGACCAAACTGGTTTCATCGGTAGAGTCGTTTTGGCTGGAAAATAACCGAATTTACTACTTCGACTCCGGCACGGGATATTTGAACAGCGTAGGGCTGGACGGAACGAACAACGTAACTTTGGCGAAAAGAAAAGTACTTCAAACGAATTTTTACAACGGATCGGTTTACTACACGGCAGCTTCGAAATCGGATAAAGTTTCATTCCAAGGAGAACTGTACCGCTATAATCTTAAGACCGGGCAGGAAACAAAGTTGAGCAACCAGCCGGTTCATACTCTTTTCTCGGGAAAGACGGGCTTCTATTATGTTTCGGACGGCATCAGCCCCGGGATTTACAAAATCGGATCGGACGGTAAAAGCATACGGTTGGTTAAGGATCGGATCCATTCGGCGATATTGACCGATTCCGGAATGATTTATACCTTGTTATATAGCGGAGGAATCTATACGACAAAATAAATGGTGTGAATTGAAACTTAAAATTGACATATCGGAAATTATCGATATAATAAAATTTATGAAACCCATCGATATTTTCAAAGCGCTGTCCAATGAGTCAAGACTGCAAATTTTGCAATGGCTCAAAGACCCGGATCGAAACTTTATACCCCATGAAGGGATTGATATGAACGAAATAGGGGTATGCGTCAGCCAGATCACGGACAAATTGCAAATGACGCAGTCTACGGCTTCCCAGTATTTAACGATACTGCAAAAGGCCGGTCTCATTAAAACCCGACGGATCGGAAAGTTTACGTATTACCAGCGGGACGAGGAGGCTATTTCTCGAATCGCGGAAATTTTGAAACAAGAGATTTAATTGAACCTGGGTTCTTGGGGAAGAATCCAGGTTACTTTTCCGCCTAACAATTCGATGTTTCGCGATATGTCATATTTTATTGTTATTCATATCGATATATCTCGAAATATCTTTATATAAATTATAGTTTATCTTTAAGGAGTGGAACAGTTTGAGTAAGGCGTGGAAGATTTACGTTTTGGCTATCGTTAGCTTTCTGGTGGGAACTTCGGAATACATCATCTCCGGGATTTTGGACAAAATTGCGGAAGATCTGGATATTACATTAGCGGCGGCAGGACAGTTAATTACGATTTTTTCGCTTGTATATGCCGTCGGCACGCCAATCCTTATGGCATTATCGGGGCGTTTGGACCGGCGTAAATTAATCGTTTTCGCTCTCGGCGTTTTTGTGGCCGGAAACCTGCTGGCTTTTGCGCTGCCCGGATACGGGCCGTTTATTGCCGCTCGAATCATTATGGCGCTTGGTGCGGGGATGGTTGTCGTTACCGCATTGAACATCGCCGCGAAAATCGCCCCCGAAGGCAGGCAAGCGGGTTCGATCGCCACGGTGGTGATGGGCTTTACCGCCTCATTGATCATCGGGGTTCCGATCGGCAGATGGGTGTCAAACGCCATCGGCTGGAAAGCCGTATTCGGCGGTATAGCGCTGCTGGGACTTGCCGCTATGGTCATCCTTTGGTTAACTCTTCCGCAAACGGAAGGCGATAAACCGGTTCCGCTGAAGCGGCAATTAGCCTTGTTGAAAAATCCGAAAGTAGCTCTCGGCCTCGGAATCACATTTTTTTGGCTGGGCGGTTATTCGATCGCTTATACGTATTTATCCCCCTATCTGCTGCAGGTATCGGGCATCGGCGAACATATGCTCAGTCCGGCGTTGCTGGCCTTCGGGATCGCAAGCCTCATCGGTTCAAAATTCGGCGGATTTAGTACGGACAAATGGGGGGCCACCTATACGCTTATTGGAGGTATGTTGCTTCATATCGCAATGCTGGTACTGCTATCCGTCTTTTCCGGTGCTCCGGTCGCTGTACTGATACTGCTCGTCTTATGGTCCTTCGCTGCCTGGTCTTCCGGGCCGACCCAGCAGTATAACATGACGACTCTCAACCCGGCGTCTTCCGGTGTTTTGCTGGGGCTTAATCAATCGATGATGCAGCTGGCCATGGCAGCGGGTGCCGCCGTCGGGGGCGTTGCGGTCGAAAAAGTATCCCTGTCCTCCGTTACCTGGTTCGGTGCGATCGGGGTGGCGATTGCGGTTGTCGCTGCCGTAAAGCTGTCGCAAAGCGCGTCTAATGCAGCTCCGACATCCGCTTTGACGAAAACGGAATGACAAAAAGCCGGAAAAGAATGACGATTTTTTGGCATGAAAAAAGAGGGGATGAATGCCCCTCTTTTTTTGTTATCCCTTTACAGCCCCTTCGGTCAAGCCCTTTTGAATGTACTTGGAAATGAACAGGTACACGATCAAAACCGGAATTACGGTAAGGGAGACGGCGGTGGCCATCAGTCCGAAATCCGTGCCGTACTGGGAGCTGATTTCATTGAGCAAAGCGACGATCGGCCGCACATTTTCTTTATTGACGAATATCAGAGCCGAAAACAGGTCGTTGTAAGACCAGAGGAATACGAAGATGCTGGCTGAAGCGAATACCGGCCTGGAGATCGGAACAAACAGTTTTACGAACATCTGTAAACGGTTAGCTCCGTCGACAAATCCGGCTTCCTCCAATTCTTTCGGGATGGTTGCCATGTACCCGGCCATGACCAGGATGGCAAAAGTCAGATTACCTGCCGTATGTGGCAGAATCAATCCCCAATAGGTATTTACCAAGTCGGTCTTGATCAGAAGCTCGTAAACCGGTACGACCGTGGCGAAAGCCGGGATTAACAGGGTCGCGTAAAGCAAAGAGTAAATCGCCCGTTTGCCTTTGAACTGAAACCGGGAAAGAACATAGGCGGCCAATCCTCCGAAAATGAGCACCAGAAGCACGGTGCTTCCCGACATAATGATGCTGTTAATATAGCTTTTGCCGATATTGATCCGGTCAAAAGCGTTCGTATAATTGACCATGACCGGCTCCCAGGCAATACCGAACGAGTCGTTCATGACATCCCGTGAAACCTTAAACGAATTGTTTACGATCCAGAATAACGGATAAATCGTGGTCATGGCCCAGGCCGTCAAAATAATATAGTTGATCGCGGTGCCGATTCGAAACCGCCCGGATGATCCCCGATTGACCCGGGGTTCCGCAGAAATGGTTGGCTGCATGTTGAACACCCCTAATATCGCTTTAGTAAGTAATTTCTTCCCGTTTCATGAGCCGGTTGGCGACCATCGCGAGCACGACCCCGAAAACGACCATATAAATGGCCACGGCGGAGCCGTATCCGAAATTTTGGTCGACCAGCGCCTTTTTGTACATGTAAGTGCCCAGTACTTCCGTTCCGTTCTGGCCCTTGGCGATAACCCAAACGAATTCAAATACTTTTAACGTTCCGGTAATGGCAAGAGTAATGACGACTTTGATATCGCTAAGAATGAGGGGGATCGTCAGCATTACGGTTCGCTTGAACGGGCCGATCCCTTCCAGGCGGGCCGCCTCGTAATAGTCCGACGGGATTTTCGACATCGCGGTAAGGAACAGAATGAAGTAGAACCCGACATAGTGCCAAACCGTAGGAATGGCGACCGCCCGGAGCGCATTGCCTTCATCGAGCCAGAGTATTTTTTCGATACCGAAGTTCGCCAGCAAGCTGTTCAGAAGACCAAAGTTGTAGTTGTAAAATAGAACGAACAATAGGGAGATCGCGGTGCCGGAAATGACGACCGGGAAAAAGAATACCGTCCTGTACACGCTTTGCAGTTTGCCGATGCTTTCAACAAGTACGGCCAACACCAAAGCGATGCCTACCTGAAAAACTATGACGTAAAGCATGAGCTCCAGCGTGTGGAGTGTCGCCTGGCCAAGGAGATTATCGGAAAACAGCCGGGTAAAGTTGTCCCAACCGACAAATTTCTTATCAAAAAAGCCTTTCGTCCGGAAAAAGCTCAAGTACACGCTTTTGAAGAACGGATAGTATAAAAACATTGACATCAGTACCGCGGACGGGAGGAGAAACAGGAAGATGTACTTGCGGTCACCCTTCATATTCATCACCTTTGCCTGTGGAATTATGGATAGGTTCATAAACGGCTACGCCGTCCCGAAATAAATCCGGGGCGGCGTACAACCGTGAATCGATTATTTCTTGTTGGCGTCCTCGACTTTCTTGGCGCTCTCGATCGCTTCGGTAGGACTTTTCTTGCCGGTAACAACCTGCTGAACGCTGGCGCGCAGGTCGGAGAACGTCTCCGGAGAAACTTTGCTATCGACAGGCGCATTGATGGAGTTTGCTTTCGCCGCCATGGCAAACCCGTCAAGCGCGACTTGCGCTAAACCGGTCACCTCGACGTCAGCCGCAGGCGTACCGCCGTTCGCGGAGGCGATTTTCTGGATGCTCTGCGGTGAAGTCAAATGTTTCAACAGTTCAATGACCGTGTCCTTTTTGGCAGCATCGTCATAGGCGGCTTTGGAGACATAGAAGCCGGATCCGAATCCGCCGACAATGTCGTTTCCGCTTCCGGCTCCGCCAGGAACCGTAGGGAACGGAAGTACAGTCGTGTTGTCGCGGGTTGCGTCGCTCCAGCCGCCGATCGCCCATGAGCCTTCGATCGTCATGGCGGCGAGTCCTTCGCTGTAATAGTTGCCGGACATGCTCAAATCAATCGTCGCGGCGTCTTTCGGGAAGGCGCCCAAGTCATACAGTTCCTTCATGGCGGAGTAAGCTTTCTCCCAGTTCGGGTCGATGCCGTCGGCAAGCCCTTTGTTTTGGCCTTCAGGACCGGCGGCGGAAAGAATCGTATGCTCAATCAAATAATGCGATTGGTCGAAAGGTACGGAAAGCGGAATGATGCCTTTGGCCGACAAGGTTTTGACCGCCGTCGTCAGCTTATCCCAGTCGGTCGGCAATTCCAGACCGTTCTCCTCAAAAATTTTCTTGTTTACGAAGAGGCCCTCATAAAACCCTGTGAGCGGTGCGGCATAAATGTTGCCGTCCTTTTGGGTCGCCAGTTTCAGGGCGTCGGGCAAAAATCCGTTTTTCCAATCCGGATTCTCATCCAGGATCGAATTCAGCGGCACGACTTTGCCTGCGTTGACGAAGCCTTCGGCATCCGCGCCGATAAAGTAGAACAACAGATCGGGTTCGTTGCCGCTGGTCATGTCGGTGTTGACCTTGGTCCGGAATCCATCGTCATTTGCCGACATCGTATCGTTTTCTACGGTGACATTCGGATTTGCGGCAACAAATTCGTCGATCGCGGCTTGGAAAGCCTCGCGTGCGGCGTCCGTGCCTCCGAATGTTGAGAAGACGCGAAGCTTCACGGGATCCGCTTCTTTGACCTCCTCTTTCTTCGAGTCGTTTGTCGTGGCAGCGTTTTCATTTGCAGGTGCGCTAGTGTTCGTATTCTTGTTTCCGCAAGCGGCAAGAAACATGGAGAACACAAACATGATGCTCAGCAGTAAGAATGAATACCTTTTCAAAAGAAATCCCCCCAGTTTAATTTGTTTCCTTATGCGGTTCTGGCTGGTTAGCCTGAGTGTAAACGATCCTGGAAGAATCATGTAGGGGGACATATTTATAAAAAGGGGATAAAATCTTATCATTCGAATGATTGCAAATTGCTTCAGACGAATTCATACTATACATTGTTGTATATTTTTTATGCTTGATGGCCAGGGGCCTAGCATCAGGAAGGAGTTAAGCATGGATCTGGCTTGCCTACGCAAAGATCAATTGTTATCCGATTACTCAACATATGAAATAGGCGGAAGCGCGCGCTTTTTGGCGCTGCCCCGTAAAGACGCCGAGATCGTGGAGGTGCTGGAAGCGGCGCATTCCGGCGGACTTAGGCCGTTTTTTTTCGGAATGGGATCCAACCTTTTGTTTCCCGATCATCCGGATCGCGAGACGGTGTATATCAGTACCCGCTCACATCTGGATATCTCTTTGAACGACGACCGGCTGCATGTGTCGGCGGGGACACCGATGTCCTTATTGGCATTGGCCGGAGCCGTGATCGGTACCGGAGATTTCGATTTCTGCTACCTGCTTCCCGGCACGTTTGGGGGCGGGGTATATATGAACGCAAAGTATTTCGACCATCATATCAGCGATTACTTGACCAAGGTCTATTATGTGGATTTGGACGATATCGGCAAAAACATAAAAACGATTGATGTCGAAGCGTGCGAATACGGATACAAAACGTCCATTTTTCAACGGAAGAACTGGTTCATTACCGGAGCGGACTTGCAATTAAAGCAGCGGCCGCAGCGGCCGGAAGCATTGGAACCTTTTCTTCGCGGATTGGATAGAGCTGTCGTGGAAAAATCGAGTCTGAGCGTATTTGTAGCGCACTATATGGATTATTTAAACGGACTTAAGGCGGAGAAAAGCCCCTCCGTGGCCGCGATGGAGGGTATCATTGCCGACCGTACGGGAAAAAGTCATTTCGATTATCCGTCCTGCGGGTCAGTTTTCAAAAACAACTATTCCGTCTGAGAGCCGGTCGGCAAGCTGGCGGACCGTTTGGGACTCCGGGGAACGGAACGCGGAAACGCGATGATTTCGCCGGTGCACGGGAATGTGATTCAAAACCGCGGCGGTGCCAAAGCGGAGGATGTATTGTATTTGATTTCGCTGGTGCAGGAGAAGATCGACCGGAATTTCGGTTTTGTGCCGGAGCCGGAAGTGGTTATCGTAACTTAATTGTGGAAATCTTACGGATAAAAAGGGACAGCCTGAATCATCATGAAAGAAGATGCTCGGGCTGTTTTTTTAATATCAGAAAATATAGGGTACGGGGGTTTAGTAAAAAAGAGTTGACTAATATAGGGTAGGGGGGTATATTAGTGACAGGAAATAAAAGATGCATGACGAGGAGGAAGCAACATGGACGCATCCGTTGCTGCAAATAAGGATTCCCAAAGTAAACAGGCTACATTGCAAATCGCCGGAATGACTTGCGCCGCTTGCGCGAATCGGATTGAAAAAGGGCTCAATAAGCTGGATGGTGTCTCGAATGCGAATGTGAACTTCGCCTTGGAGAAAGCAAGCGTTGCCTACGATCCTTCCAAAGTGGATGTTCAGAGCATGGAAGCGACGATCAAAAAACTGGGCTACGATACGGTGAAGGAAACCGTAGATTTCAAACTGGAAGGCATGACTTGCGCGGCATGCGCCAACCGGATCGAGAAAGGACTCCGGAAGCTTCCGGGCGTTACGGACGCGAACGTAAACTTTGCGTTAGAAACCGCGCACGTGGAATATTCGCCGGCAGAAATTACCGTACCGGACATGCAAAACAAGGTAAAACAGCTTGGTTATAAAGCTATAACTAAGCAAGAGAGCGAACAAAAAGGAGACCATAAGCAATCGGAAGTGCGTCGGCAAAAACTGAAGCTGCTGATCTCGGCAATTCTTGCATTTCCGTTGCTGTGGACGATGGTGGGCCATTTCTCCTTTACATCTTGGCTCTATACACCGGAGCTTTTCATGAATCCCTGGTTTCAGCTGATTCTGGCAACGCCGGTTCAGTTTATTATCGGAGCTACCTTCTATATCGGTGCCTATAAAGCGCTCCGGAACGGTAGTGCCAATATGGATGTGCTGGTATCGCTCGGAACATCGGCTGCTTATTTCTACAGTTTGTATCTAACCTTGGTTTGGGCGGCCGAAGGGGGCAGCATGCATCACGGACCATCCCTGTATTACGAGACTAGCGCGGTCCTCATTACCCTCGTAATTATGGGGAAATTGTTCGAATCGCTTGCCAAAGGCCGTACATCGGAAGCCATCAAATCATTGATGGGTTTACAGGCCAAAACGGCTTTGGTCGTTCGTGACGGTCAGGAACTTACCGTTCCGGTGGAGGAAGTGCTTGCCGGGGACATCGTACTGGTCCGCCCTGGCGAAAAAGTGCCGGTGGACGGAGAAGTGCTGGAAGGCGTCTCCTCGGTAGACGAATCGATGCTGACCGGGGAAAGTTTGCCTGTGGAAAAGAAAGCCGGAGATGCCGTCATTGGCGCGACCATCAATAAAAACGGAATGCTCCGCATCAAGGCGACCCGTGTCGGGAAGGAAACCGCCCTCGCGCAAATCATCAAGGTCGTTGAGGAAGCGCAAGGATCGAAAGCACCGATACAGCGCGTGGCTGACGTGATTTCCGGCATTTTCGTGCCGATCGTGGTCGGTATCGCCGTCGTCGCTTTCCTGGTATGGTACTTCTTTGTGACACCAGGTGACTTTGCGGAAGCTTTGGAGAAGGCGATCGCCGTGCTGGTTATCGCATGCCCTTGTGCGCTCGGATTGGCCACACCGACATCCATTATGGCGGGATCAGGACGGGCGGCCGAACTCGGCATTTTGTTCAAGGGCGGTGAGCACTTGGAGCAAACGCATAAGATCAATGCGATTATTCTCGACAAAACCGGGACGGTGACGAAGGGGAAACCGGAATTGACGGATGTGCTGCCGGAAGGCGATGAACGTGAATTTCTGTCCCTGGTTGGCGCAGCGGAGAAAAATTCGGAGCATCCGCTTGCCGAAGCGATTGTAGCCGGGATTCGCGACAAAAATATCGCTCTCGCCGAAACGGATACGTTCGAGGCGATCCCGGGCTACGGTATTCAAGCCACTGTTGAAGGAAAGTTGATTCTCGTAGGGACACGACGGTTGATGGAGAAGTTTGGCGTGGAAGCAAAGCAGGCTTATGAAACGATGTCACGGCTTGAGGAGGACGGCAAAACCGCGATGTTGGCCGCTATTGACGGCCGGTATGCGGGGATGGTCGCGGTGGCGGATACCATTAAAGAGACTTCGAAAGCCGCGGTCGGCCGGCTGAAAGAAATGGGAATACAGGTTATCATGATTACGGGCGATAATGAGCGGACGGCGAAAGCTATCGCTGCTCAGGTCGGTATCGATCATGTTCGGGCCGAAGTGCTTCCGGAAGGAAAGGCGGAGGAAGTAAGAAAGCTGCAGGAAGACGGCAAAGTCGTCGCCATGGTCGGGGACGGGATCAATGATGCACCGGCCTTGGCAACCGCGGACATCGGAATGGCGATCGGTACCGGGACGGATGTGGCGATGGAAGCGGCCGATGTGACACTGATGCGGGGCGATTTGTCGAGCATTCCCGACGCAATCTATATGAGCCGTAAAACGATGACGAACATAAGACAGAATCTGTTCTGGGCTTTAGGATACAATACGCTCGGAATTCCGGTAGCCGCCATCGGGTTGCTTGCTCCTTGGGTAGCGGGAGCTGCCATGGCATTGAGTTCGGTGTCCGTCGTGCTTAACGCGCTTCGCCTGCAGCGCGTCAAAATACGGTAACCTTCGACAAAATTAATCATATTAATTGTTTTCTTTAATGGCATTAATTATAAGGGAGCGGCTTATGAAAGATTACGTTAAAATCGCCGTCGCCCCTCCTGTTCAGGAGGGCGGCAGCCTGTTTACCCCGAAACAGCTGGTTACGATCGGGAACCTTGCAGGACCGGAAGCGGCTGTCGAAATGACGGGATTCAAGCAGCTTTATGTTGAAGTGCCCAGGGAAGACGAGGCGGGCATCAGAAGGGAGCTCGAAAGCTCGGGGCTGGAGGTGTACCCGGCAGGCTTTGTGACCAAAAGCTTGATCGCCTGCCAATTTTGCAAAGGAGCTGAAGAGGCGGGTTTGAATACGGCCAAAGCGTTAAATTTGGCCATAGCGGGAATTGAAACACCCGCTCCGTTAAAAATCGGTTATGCCGGATGCGCCCTGGGAACGAGCGAGCCGTTGCTCAAGGATATCGGCGTCGTCAAAATGAGGGACACCTTCGATATTTATGTCGGGGGCGATCCAAAAGGGCTTAAAGCGAAGTTTGCGAGCAAGCTTCTCACCGGGGTCACGGAGGAAGAGGTTATAAAAGCAGTAACCGTCCTTATTCATTTTTATAAGACAAATGCCAAACCAAAGGAAAAATTCAGCAGATTTGTGGACAGAATTTCGCTTGAACGCCTTGAGGCCTTATTCGAAAACACCGAAATCGCAACGTAATGATAGGGAAATAAAAATCCGGGCCGAAAAAATGCCCGGATTTTTTGTTTCGGAAAATCAAATCGGCAGCGTTTGCTGGTATAATTCATCCTTAAGACGAATTACAGAAAAAGTTAAACCAAAATTAGATTCGGAGTGATGGAGATGGAATTACGCATAAAAGTGGACGATTTGACGGGGCCGGACATTGCCCGGCTGATTGAAGAGCATTTGAACAGTATGACTTTGCATTCGCCGCCCGAAAGCATCCATGCTTTGGATCTCGAGAAATTGAAAAAGCCGGAGATCACATTCTGGAGCGCATGGATCGGGGATGAATTAGCAGGAATGGGCGCCGTTAAGGAACTGGATCCGGAACACGGAGAGATTAAATCGATGAGGACCGAAACCAAGCATTTGAAAAAGGGAGTGGCTCTTGCGATCCTTGAACATATTATCGAGGAATCACGTAAACGCGGATACCTGCGGCTTAGTCTGGAGACAGGCTCTATGGATGCCTTCCTGCCTGCCAGGAGGCTGTACGAGAAATGCGGGTTCGAGTACTGCGGCCCCTTTTCGGATTACGTCGAGGACCCCTACAGCATGTTTATGACGAAGTCGTTATAATCTGTTTCCATTTCTGAACGTTTTGCGAACTGCCTCCCGTTGGGAACGAAGGTTTGATATGTTATTGTCAAAACCAAGATTGGAGGTGAATTCCATGAGCGTGAAGGAACAGGTTTTGGATGCGATGCGAAAGGCTGGAAAACCCGTAACCGCAGGCGAAGTGGAGCAGTTGACCGGTTTGGACCGGAAGGAGATCGATAAAGCATTCAAAGATCTGAAGAAGGAAGAAGCGATCACTTCTCCGGTTCGCTGCAAATGGGAGCCGGTTTAAACCCTACATAAAATTCAATGATTCCAAAGAAAAAAGCCCGTTACTTCACGAACGGGCTTTTTTGAGGCAAGGAGCCCCAAATCAAATGACATACACGAATTCTTGCTCCTCTTGTCTTTGGATTCCGAATTCGAACGTATCCTGGCGAAGTCCGCGGCGCATCGTTTCCAGGGCCAGCACATCACCGGGATGGATATTGCCCAAATGCACCCCCGGACCGAAACGCCGAAGCAGCATGGCCTGCTGGTTCTTTAACGGAGCCTCCCACATCAGCTTGCCGGGATCCGAAATGAATTTTAGGCAGTCGTCGATGACTTCGGTACGACAATCTCCCTTTTCATCGAAAATGCCCACGCCTATGCCGGACTCCCGGGCTTCAACCGTCAACAGGTCCGCGCCGGCCTTCAGATCCGCTTCCAGCGTTTCGGCAAGTTTGGCGGCATCCACGAGGGAACCCGATATCTTTTTGCCATACTCCGTAAACACTTGAAGCCCGCGTTCTTTGCCCTCCCGAATCAATTCACCGCGTTTGGACCTTGGCAATTCGATCGTACCGTCGGAAACTTCAATGGCATCGAAACCGAGTTTGCACACGGTATTAAAGAAAGAAGGGACGACATCTTGCTGCACGGCCGTTTCCAGAAGGGTGCCTCCGGGCATCACTTTGATTCCGAGCCTTTTCGCCAAATCGATCTTGTACATCAGAAGGTCCGTTTTGTATAGGGGCGCCGTACCAAAACCAAATTTAATGCAAGTGATAAAGTCCGAGGACGTCTCCATTAAATCCGTAAAAGAGTTCCTGCCCAGGCCTTTGTCAATGACCATCGTCAATCCGTAACCGGAGGCGGGGGAAGCGTTTCGGGCCGCCCTGCTCGTCACGGATGGTATGCGAAGTCCGCTTGGGTCACACAGCTCCTGCGGCCAGACTGTACGTAAGGAACTTTTCATTTTGGGAATCTCCTCAATTCTTTTTGACTTTTCGTCATCCAGGTGACACTGGTATCATATGCGACTTGATTCCGGCATGTGCCCAATGCAAACGTTGTGAAAAGCTCGGCTTTTAAGCTATTTTGCGTGGAGGTTTGATCAAAAAGAAGACCAGACCCAGCGTTATAAGCGATAGGGCGGAGACCGTAATAAATACGATCCGGTCCGATTTGTCCATCATCCATCCGAATAAGGGAGGACCGGCCGCAACGCCCAAAAACCGCAGGCAGTTGTAAAGGGACGTGATCATCCCGCGTTCGCTTTTTTGCACGGCCCCCGTGATGATCGTGTTGAGGCAGGGAAGAAGCAAACCCGTGCCGATGCTGCTTATGGTCAGTAGGCCGATAAAAACAAAAATGTTCTTGAATGCGAATATGGTTGCCGCGAGCGACACCGTCATGGCAATCAGCCCGATATTCATCAGCCAGCGAATAAGAAGCCCCTTTTTCTTGATGAGAGATCCTGTCGTATAAGAGGTGATCACCATGCCCAACAAAGGAATCGCCAGGACCAACCCTTTCATAACCCCGTCGATTTCGTAAGGTTTGTCTTCAAGAATATTTGATAAATAGAACAATACGCCGAACAAAATAAACAGGCCCAATGACCCGGCAAAAAACGCGGTGATCAGCCAGCGGCCCTTTTCCTTGAAAACTTCGCCGATTTTCCCCAAGTACTTTTTCAATTCCTGCTTTTGACTGCGTTTCGGTTCCTTGATCAAAAAAATGACGGCCACCAGCGAGATGGCGCAAAATACGGGGAACGCAAAAAAGGAAGCGTACCACACGATCAGCATCAGCAACGATCCGATAATGGGGCTCAGCACTTTGCCTGCCCCGTTGGAGGCTTCAATCAGCCCCAACGCTTGGCTTTCCGTCCCGCCTTCGTAGAGATCCCCCACCAGTGCCATGGCAATCGGAGCTGTCCCGGCGGCGGCAAGCCCTTGGATCGCTCTGGCGGCGATAATAACGGCGTAAGAATCCCATATGGCACCGAACCCGGCCAGAATGCCCGCTCCCCCATAAACGATGAGGGCCGGAACAATAATGATTTTACGGCCGAAACGGTCCGACAGATAACCGATTACCGGAATGAAGATTCCCGCGGCTAGCGAAAAAATGGTAATAATCAGGCTGCTCTGGAACTTGCTGATTCCCAGCTCCCTTTGCATATCGGGAAGTACCGGAACGAGCATGGAATTGCCAAACACGAGCACGATCGGAATCGTGGCCAGGGCGACGTATTCCCAGATTCGGCCCTTTGAGCCGGATGTTTTTTTCGTTTTGGCCTTATTGCCGTGTTCAGTTTCATGATCGGAAATTTCGATATCGCTTTGAAAAGCAATGTTCAGTTTGCGTGATTTGGTCTTTTCCATTTCACTGCTCCTCGGACAAATAATTGGTCTACCTCATTATTTGCTATCCACGATGGATGTATTCCGAAAGGCCAGGACTTTACTGGCAAGCACCAGCGGGGTACCGGTCAATATACTGTGATTAGGGAGGAGGCGTTTATGAACATAGAGATCATTCAGGGGCATGAGATCGGATCGGGCGGCGCGGACGTCCATGTAGTCATCGATGTCATTCGTGCCTTTGCGGTTGCGCATGCCGCCTTTTTGAACGGGGTCCGGGGAATCGTGCTTGCGGAGACCGTGGAAGAGGCGGTTCGGATCAAAACCAACCATCCTGATTACATTTTGGCAGGGGAGGTTCGCGGGCTGCCTATAGAAGGATTTGAGCTGGATAATTCGCCAACACGGATGCTCAATTTCAATATCGGCGGCAAGCATCTCATCCAAAAAACGACCAACGGGGTCACGGCGACGCTTCGTGCAATGAATGCTAAACATGTTTTTGTGACGGGATTTACGAATGCGCGAACTACGGCAGAGTACATTAAAGACTCTTTGCTGAAACGTCATCCATCCATGAAAATCGGCCTGATCGCTTCCCATCCGACGGGAGACGATGATTTGGCCTGTGCGGAATATATTGCCGGCATTCTTGAAAACAAGTCCGTTTCCGCCGAACGATTCATTGAGCGCATTAACGGATCCGAAGCGGCTCGGAAGTTTTTTGACCCAGGCCAGCCTTCATTCCCGGAGGAGGACATCGCATTTTGTACCCGTGAGTTGAAGTCCGACTTCGTCATGAGAGTCACCCGAAACGAGAAATATGCGGTCGTGGGAAAAGACTTCGTCGACACCAATACAACTGTGGCGATCTATTGACGAATAGCGATAGTTGTTTTATTCTTGTGCAGATTTTTTATCCAGTGATATAATTTTGGAAAAATCGCATTCAGTCCGCTGAATGTCGCTGTGGGAGAGGTTACGCTAAATGACGAACATGCAAATTCAACAAATGGAGCAGGAGGAAATCGAACTTCGCTTCAAGCATTTCACGAACGAAACGGCGCTTCAAGCGGGTCTGGCCATCGTGGAGGAAGCCAAGAGCCGCAGCAAAAATATCACTGTAGAAATATATCGCTCGGGACAAAGACTGTTTGCCCACGCCATGGAGGGGACGTCCAAAGACAATGAGGATTGGATTCGCCGCAAGAACAACGTAGTCAACCATTTTGGAAAAAGCTCCTGGCATGTGGCTCTCCGACTTCGTGAGGAAGGAAAGTCGCTGGAGAATGATTACGGGTTGCCTCTTGCGGATTATGTAGGGGCAGGCGGCGGATTTCCGCTGTACGTCGAAGGGGAAGGGCTTGTAGGCACCATCACGGTTTCGGGTCTGTCCGATCAGGAGGATCATGATTTGCTGATTGCGGGGCTAAGGAATTTCCTGATCCGCCATAATGTAGTATAGAATTGGGGTTTACGTCAGCTTGATTATCTGATATTATTATCGCAATATTGAAATGCGAAGATGAGACGAGTAAATAAATCGGTTCTTTTCCAGAGAGCTCCGGTCCGCTGAAAAGGAGTAAAGGATCATTTATTGAATAAAGACTCAGAGCAGCGCATCGGAACTTGTGTATGGGCGGGGATGGTGCGACAGGGGCTCCTGTTACAGAGCTAGAGTATAAGCGGGCAAATTCGGCCACGCCGTACTCGAAGAGGCGGGTATGGCGACATATCGGCGAACTCAGGGTGGTACCGCGGGTAATAAATCTCGTCCCTAAGACTTATGTCTTGGGGGTGGGATTTTTTTGTTCCGACCCGATGAATGGAATTGTTTATTTGATCATCTTTATTTTTGAAGGGAGATTTAAATAGCATGTCACAAAAACTTAAAGTAGGTATCGTGGGCGGAACCGGTATGGTCGGCCAGCGTTTCATGCAGTTGTTGGATGGGCATCCGTGGTTCCAGGTCACAACTATCGCGGCAAGCAAAAATTCGGCGGGCAAAACGTATGAGGAATCCGTTCAGGGCAGATGGAAGCTGGAAACTCCGATTCCGGAGCAAGTGAAAAGCATCGTCGTTCAGGACGCCGCAGAAGTGGAAAAGGTCGCGGCCGAGGTCGATTTTATTTTTTGCGCGGTAGATATGAAAAAGAATGAAATTCAGGCGCTTGAAGAAGCCTATGCGAAGACGGGAACACCGGTTGTATCCAACAATTCGGCTCACCGTTGGACACCGGACGTGCCGATGGTCATTCCGGAAATCAATCCGGGACACATCGAGATCATCGAAGCGCAAAGAAAACGGTTGGGCACCAAAACCGGTTTTATCGCCGTAAAGCCAAACTGTTCCATTCAGAGTTATGTCCCGGCACTTCATGCCTTGCTCGACTTTAAGCCGACGAATGTCGTCGCTTCCACGTATCAAGCGATCTCCGGGGCGGGCAAGAACTTCACCGATTGGCCTGAAATGCTGGATAATGTGATTCCGTATATCGGCGGGGAAGAAGAGAAGAGCGAGCAGGAACCGCTTCGCATCTGGGGCAGTATCGCAAACGGCGAAATCGTGAAGGCTAGCGCCCCTCTGATTACGACGCAATGTATTCGGGTTCCGGTTACCGACGGGCATTTGGCTACCGTGTTCGTCTCTTTCGAGAACAAACCTTCAAAGGAAGAGATCCTGGCACGTTGGCGGAATTTCGCAGGCCGTCCGCAGGAGTTGAATCTGCCTAGCGCGCCTAAGCAGTTCATCACCTATTTTGAAGAAGAAAACAGACCTCAGACGAAACTGGACCGCGATATCGAGCGCGGCATGGGCGTCTCCGTGGGCCGGCTTCGCGAAGACTCCCTCTATGATTTCAAATTTGTCGGCCTGTCGCACAATACGCTTCGCGGCGCAGCCGGAGGCGCGGTGCTGATCGCCGAATTGTTGAAAGCAGAAGGGTATATTCAGCCGAAGTAATTTAATAGGAAATCTATCCCGCCGATAACGGCGGGATTTTTTCTTTGATTACTGATTGTTGGGTCAAAGGTCCTTATGGTAATCTAGTGGAATAGCGTCTATTTTACTATGGGGTGAAAGAATCAACATGAAAACACTGAATTTGATTTTGTCTTTTTTGTTGGCGATGATGATCTCGTTTCTCGTAGGGGTTTATGCCGCGCCGCACATCCAATTGGGGGCATTGAACCGTGCGGCAGACACCGGTGCCGAAACGAATCCGCCAAAGGCGCCCGATCTTCGAGAAGGATTCCAGCCGGCTTCAAACGGTACGGACACCGGGGACAATGCAGCCTCCGACAACGATTCATCAGCCCAAACTGCCGCGGAAGTAACAACCGGCGGAATAATCGGAGAACCGATCACGTTTAATTACAACACCAACAGTGCGGATGGAATCAGGGTTACCTGGGAAGGCAGAAACCTGACCGGCAAAACCATTAATTATTATACGGCGGAACTTAGCACGTTTAACCGGGTAGGGGATCCGTCGTACGATCAGCATTCCGGAGAAAGCACGTTTTCGCTGAAATATGTGGGTCCGATTGAACCGGATGGGGATATGATTTTATTCGACTTATTTACATATCAAGGCGCGCTCCACAAGATAAAAATCGACAAGTTCCACCTCCAGTTTAGCGACGGAACGACCGAAACGATCGATTACGGTTATGAGACTACTGACGACGGCGGGGTCTAGCTTGAGACGTCGGGAAGGAGGGGGCAGAAGAAATGTCCAGAATCAATGAAGGTCAAGCTGCCGCACGGGCAAAACAGGGCTCGCGTCGATGGCGGAAAATTACGGCCTGGTCCTTGGCAGCCGTTGCCGTATTACTCATCGGCCTTGCGGTTGCCTTGAAAATGCTCACTTATGAACCTCTTGAACAGGCAGAAGCGGCCATGAAAAGCGACAATAAAGTAACGGTCAGCAAGGTGAGTAATGGTTATCGATTCGAGCCAGCCGAAACGGAGGCGATGGAGCCGAATGTTATTTTTTATCCCGGCGGCTTGGTAGAGCCGGAGAGCTATTCGCTTTTTGCCCGGAAGCTGGCGGAGTCGGGGCATCGCGTTTACATGGCATCCATGCCTCTTAACCTCGCCATGTTCGGAATGAACCATGCGGATTCGTTCATCGGGGAGCATCCGGGAGAGAAATACGTGATTGGCGGGCATTCCTTGGGAGGCGTATTCGGTGCCCGATTTGCCGCCAAGCATCCGGATGCCATTTCAGGCGTGTATTTCCTTGCGTCCTATGCTGATGATGGTGGGGACTTAAGCGGTTCGGATCTGTCGGCGCTGCAAATTACGGGAACCAAGGACGGAGTTCTAAATCGGAGCGCCTGGGAAGATTCCAAGAAAAATCTGCCCGCAAACACGTCATTCGTATCGATCGATGGCGGCAATCATGGGCAATTCGGCGCCTACGGCATGCAAAAAGGGGATCACGCCGCGTCCATCACTGCAGAGGAGCAATTAGAAGCCGTGATTAAAGCCATGGAAGAATGGCTTCAACAGGTCGGTGAAAAATAATCGCGACTTAAAGTAGAAACTTTTCACAATATTCACTTGTTAGAATTAGCTAAACCGCAAAGCAAAATTGAGCAAGGTCAATACCTCATGGGTATTGCAGGGGCGTGAACCCAAATTTAGAAAAAGTGTTGACGCCTTTACTACTCAGTGTTACACTGTACGTGTAATAAGCGTTACTGAATAGCGAAAATTAAAAAGCTATTCAGTAAATTTTTCCCCAGGTACTAAGTTATACAGAATATAAGTCAGACGGAATAGGGAGTCATGGCTGAGATTTTTGTATCCTTAAAGATCAATACCTTGAAGTCCATTTAGCTGCATAAGATATTCCGTCCGATCTTTTTGAAACAATGTTCGGTTTAAAACAAAAGGAGGAAAAATGAGCATGATGGAAATGTTCAAAAAAATGTTGAGTGATAAAAAAGAGTATAAGAAGATGATGGCTCGGGTGGAAGCCCTGCCAGAGGACTACAAATTCGTATTTAAGAAAATTCAAAACTACATGTGGAGTTTCACGGCGGGCAACGGGATGGATATGTTGCACATCCAGTATGAATTGATCGAGCTGTTCGAAGCCGGTGCATCGGAAGGCAGGCAAGTGTTGGATATTACCGGGGACGATGTGGCGTCCTTTGCCGATGAACTGGTTGCTAATGCCAGAACCTATTTTGCCAAGAATCGCGAAGATTTGAATCAGAGTATCTTGGAGCGGTTGAAGAAGAAATGAAATCCATAGATCCTACCGACTGAATAGCTGATTGAAAATGCGTGCGACCTCCGCTGTTCAGTTATATTTTTTGCCTGGTAATAAGTAATACAGAATATCTGTAAGACTGAATAGAGGGGTAAAAGCAATTGGTAATTTTGCTCCGTGAGGAGCTTTAAATAAGGAGGAACAAAGATGAGTAATGTAGCGATTTCCGTAAAAGCGTTAAAAAAATCCTTTAAAGAAAAGGAGGTTTTAAAGGGGGTGGATTTTGAAGTGCGGCGTGGCGAAATATTCGCGCTGCTCGGCTCAAACGGAGCAGGTAAAACGACGACGGTCCACATCCTCTCGACATTGATGAAGCCAGATAGCGGTGAAGCAGCCATTTGCGGCTTTGACGTCCGGCGGCAACCGGATCATGTTCGCCAGAGCATTAGCTTGACAGGGCAGTTCGCAGCTTTAGACGGTATGCATACAGGAAGGGAAAACCTGTTGATGATAGCCAAGCTGCGTGGCATTTCTAATCCCGCTCAGGTCGTCGACAAACTGCTCGCAAGATTCGGCCTAACCGATGCGGCAGGCCGCCGGGCGGATCAATATTCCGGCGGGATGAAGCGCCGACTTGACATTGCCATGAGCCTAATCGGAAGTCCACCCGTCATTTTCCTCGATGAACCGACGACAGGTCTCGACCCCGAAGCGCGGATTGAAGTTTGGAATACCGTCAAGGAGCTTGCCGACGGCGGCACGACCATCTTGTTGACAACGCAGTACTTGGAGGAAGCCGAGCAACTGGCAGACCGTATCGCCATCCTGCATGGGGGGAAAATTATCACGACCGGTACGCTTACCCAACTCAAAGAGATGTTTCCACCAGCGAAAGTGGAGTATATCGAGAAGCAGCCGACATTGGAGGAAATTTTCCTCGCAATAATCAGCAAAAAGGAGGAGTTATAATTGAAAAGCAAAACAGGAGTATTACTTGGTCGTTTAATGCGCAACATCATGCGGAGCCCGGATACGATTATTACGGTGGCGATTACGCCGATTATGATGATGTTGTTGTTCGTCTACGTATTTGGCGGCGCCATAGAGACAGGCACGGCCAACTACGTCAATTATTTATTGCCGGGAATCTTGCTGATGGCGATCGCATCCGGAGTCTCTTACACTGCCTTCCGGCTGTTTGGGGATGTAAAGAGCGGGCTGATGGCGCGATTCATCACCATGCCGATCAAGCGCTCATCGGTATTGTGGGCTCATGTGTTGACTTCGCTTGTTTCCAATGCGCTCACGGTCGTGGTGGTTTTCCTTGTCGCGCTCTTGATGGGCTTCCGCTCCGGCGCTAATATCCTGGATTGGCTTGCCGTAGCCGGGATACTCGGACTGTTTACGCTAGCGCTGACATGGCTCGCGGTCATTCCCGGGTTGGCAGCAAAGACGATGGAAGGGGCGACGGCCTTCTCGTACCCGCTGATATTCTTACCGTTTATCAGCTCGGCCTTTGTGCCTACCGAAACCATGCCCAAAATTGTCCGCGCGTTCGCTGAGAACCAGCCCGTGACTTCCATCGTGAATACGATTCGAGCCCTTTTGTATGAAGGGACTGTTGGGAACGATATCTGGATTGCGCTTGCCTGGTGTGTCGGCATTATGGTCATTTCTTACTTCTTCGCCAGTATGCAATTCAAACGTCAGTTAGGGTAATTGCCTATTAAGGATTAGCCGCCAAACCGCAAACCTGGACCCGTCCATGGTTCGCGGTTTTTTTGGGTTTTTTCCCGAACCGAAATGGTTTACATTATATTACTGCTGAAACGGCCGAAACATTTACTCGCGAAAATCGTCTAATAAATGAGCTTAGGCACAAAAAGATCGAGCAGTATCTGTTACGACGAAAGGATGTTTACATTGAAAATATGGCAGAGATCACTGATTCTCCTGGGAATGTTAAGCGCAGTCCACTTTGCGTATCCGGCGGATCAGGTATCGGCCAAGAGCCAATTTACCGATATCAAAGGCTACTCATGGGCGGAAGACGGAATCAACTATTTATCGAAAAGAGGGACGATAGCCGGATATGGGAACGGTATATTTAAACCGGCCAATCCGATTACCCGTGCCCAAGCGATTACTTACTTGATCAGAGAGATGTATCCTAATAGAGATATTCAGGCGGCAGATATCCATTTCCGTGATTTGCCCGTAACGCATCCTTTTTATGCGGAAATGGCCAAAGCGGCCGAGATCGGCTTGATCGCCGGTTTCGAAGACGGTACGATACGTCCCGATGCACCGATCAGCCGTGCCGAGACGGCTGCGATTCTGGCCCGGCAGTATCGGATGGAACATGGCGACAAGGTTGCTTCTCTTCCCGATATTCAGGGGCATTGGGGGAAAGAGCCCGTCGATTTGCTAGCTTCCAACGGCTTGATCGGCGGATATCCGGACGGCACGTTTAAACCGAATCGGCCCGTAAGCCGAGCCGAATTCGCTGTTTTTTTGACGAGAGTGATCCGGTTTGAACGGCAGGAGGCGATATCCGCACAGAACTGGGACGAACTCGTCAGTTACATGACATTGGATGAAAAGGCCGGGCAAATGCTGATGCCGGACCTCAGGATGTGGAACGGGAAACCGACTTATTCCTTAAACGGGGGCGTTACGGAAGTCATGGACGACCAGCAGCCGGGCGGATTTATCGTTTTTGATAAAAATATCACCGATGCGAAACAGTTGACGACATTCACGGACCAGCTACAGAAGGAAGCGGGCGACATTCCGCTTTTGGTCGGCATTGACCAGGAAGGCGGCGTCGTCAAACGGATTCCGGGCGGTACCAATTTGCCGGGTAACATGGCGTTAGGCGCAACCGGGCAACCGGAGCTTGCCATGCAGGCGGGCAAAGTCACCGGTACCGAACTATCGGCGCTCGGGATTAATCTGAATTTTGCCCCGGTTCTGGATGTCAACATAAACCCGGACAATCCGATTATCGGAATCCGCTCGTTCGGATCCGATTCCGGTCTTGTCTCGGAATTCGGCGTGAACATGATGCAGGGACTTCAGCAATCCGGGGTCATCGCCGCAGTCAAACATTTTCCCGGCCATGGAGATACATCCGTCGATTCGCACTTGGGTCTGCCTGTAGTAAACCGGGACAGACAACGGCTCGATGCCGTTGAACTGAAGCCGTTCAAGGAAGCGATCCAAAACGGTGCGGAAATGGTCATGTCCTCTCATATCGCATTTCCGGCACTGGACGATACCACGGTAAAATCGAAAAAAGACGGATCCGATGTCCATCTGCCGGCCACCTTGTCCAAAAAGATCATGACCGGATTGCTCCGGGAAGAATTGGGTTTTCAAGGCGTCGTGATCAGCGATGCGTTTACGATGGAGGGAATCGCCGAGCACTTCGGCGAAAGTGAAGCCGTGAAGCTTGCCGTTGCCGCGGGCGTTGACATTATTTTGATGCCGGACAATATCGAAGGTGCTCACCGGACCATCGTTAATGCCGTCAAAAGCGGAGATATCGACGAGAAGCTCATCAACGAATCCGTCATCCGAATTTTGAAACTGAAACAAAAATACGGCCTTTTCGCGCCTCGGGAAGCGCTCGAAACGAAGTTGGCCCACGTCGCGCAAACCATCGGTTCGAGCAGTCACCGTCAGATTGAGCAGCGCATTGCCGAATCAGCCGTCACCGAGCTGGTGAACGAGAATCAGCTTCTGCCTTTTCGGTTTAATGACGGCGATGTGGTCACTGTCATTGCACCGACCGGCGAACAAGCCAAACGGATTGAAGCCGGACTGAAAACGATGAAGGGAAGCAAAAAAATAACCATCGAAACGATTGATTTGAAAGAATCGAGCCGTTCCGAAATAAACTCGGCCGTTACCCGAGGAGACGCAATCATTTTGGCTTCCTATTATTTTCGGAGTACGATGCAAAATATGGACTGGAATGCTTATCAGGAGCTGATAGACTCGCTAAACGGAAGCTCCAAACCGTACGTTCTCCTTTCTATGGGGAATCCATACGAACTCATGCATTTGAAGAACGTTAAGGCGGCCATTGCCGCGTATGGCGCGGAAACGCCGAACATCGACGCTGCCATGAAAGTCGTTCTCGGAATCCGTCGGGCCGAAGGAACACTTCCGGTTTCAACGGTTAGATGAACAGATCGGCGCATTCGTGCTTTTTGAAGATCGGAACCGATAATGGTATACTTTTTTGGGAAATCCGAATGTAGAGGAGCGAATGTGGATGTATCACAGCATTAATGAATTTGTCCAAGACTGGGAACAAGAACGGGCCCTTACTGCAAAGGTGCTTGAAGCTTTAAGCGACGACTCTCTCGGTCAAGCGGTTTCGGATGCTCAAAAGAGAACGTTGGGAGACCTGGGGTGGCATTTGGTCGGCGCTCTTCCCGTCATGCTGGGAGCCGCGGGACTTCAAATTGACGGTCCGGAATTTAAGCGCCCTACGCCTACCCGTGCTGCCGAGATTGTCGATGCCTATCGCAAAATGAGCGATGCTGTCGCCGTCGCTTTGAAAGAACAATGGTCCGATGAGAAGTTGGCGGAGAGCATCCTTTTGTTTGGTCATATTGATACCACCTATGCCGGGGTTCTGCAGACCGTGGTGCGCCATCAAATTCATCACCGCGGCCAAATGACGATTTTGATGCGTCAGGCAGGCGTCGTACCTCCGGGCGTTTATGGACCGAACGAAGAAGAAGGAGCGGCGATTCGCGCGGCTCAACAGAGCAAATAAGACTTAATCGGCAGGAACCTTCCGTTTGGAGGGTTCTTTGTTTTTCATATTATGGATAGTTCGATATAGCTATTAGCTATAACTGGATATAGTTTATTGGAGTTACATTATACCTCTTAAACCGTGATATCTTTCTTGTAACAATTCATATGGGAGTGTTACGAGATGGCTATAAGCAGTGTGTTGGGGTACCCCCGGATCGGTGCGGACCGGGAATGGAAGAAGGCATTGGAAGCGTTTTGGGCCGGAAAATTGGCTGAAACGGACTTTGAGGACAAGCTGAAGGAAATCCGGTTAAGTCATTTGCGCAAACAACAGGAGCAGGGGATCGACCTCATTCCGGTCAATGACTTTAGTTATTATGATCACATTCTGGATACGGCCGCCATGTTCGGCATCGTTCCGAAGCGATTTTCCTATGAAGGCGGGATTGTGCCGCTTTCCGTTTATTACGGAATCGCCCGAGGCACGAAGGAAGCGGCAGCCAGCGAAATGACCAAATGGTTCAACACGAATTACCATTATATCGTTCCCGAACTGGATGGGGCAGCGCCGACGCTTACGGAAAATAAGCCGTTGCTCGCTTACCGCGAAGCGAAAGAGCATCTCGGGATCGAAGGAAAGCCGGTCATCGTGGGACCACTAACATTTTTAAAATTATCCAAGGGCTATAAGCCATCCGAAACGGACGCCTGGCTTGAACGGCTGTTGCCGATTTACGGACAGATTCTTCGGGAACTGGAAAATGAAGGCGTGCAGTGGGTACAGATCGATGAGCCGGTTCTGGTAACGAAACTGAATGAAGAAGATCTTCGCCGCTTGAGAACCGTTTACGGGTCATTGGCAACGTCGGCTCCAAAGCTTAACATCATGCTGCAAACCTATTTCGAATCGATCGAACATTATAACGAAATTGTTCAGCTTCCCGTGAGCGGCATCGGAATTGATTTTGTGCACGGATTGGCGGGGAATCTGGCTTCATTGAAAACATATGGATTTCCGAAGGATAAAATACTCGGTGCCGGAGTCATCGATGGGCGCGGGATTTGGAAAGCTCCGCTCGGGGATAAGCTTCATTTGCTTGAAGAACTCAAAGGATTCGTTTCAGAAGGAAACTTGATTGTTCAATCCTCCTGCAGCTTGCTCCATGTACCCGTTACCGTAAAGAATGAGACGAAGCTGACGGCAGAGCTCAAAAATGCGCTCGCATTTGCGGACGAAAAGCTCGATGAGCTCGTGCTTCTCACTAAAGCTTTATCCTCCGGTAGCGAAAAGGGCACTCCAAATGAACTGGAGCACTATGACCAGGCTGCGAACGCATTGAAACAATCGACGGTACGTAACCGGACCGATATTCATGAGGCGGTTGCCGCCATTACCGCAGGACGTCCGGCACGCAGTCTCCCTTTCGCGGAACGTCATCAGCTTCAGCAAGCAAAATGGCAGTTGCCCTTATTGCCTACAACGACTATCGGCAGCTTCCCGCAATCCGCGGAAGTACGCAAAGCCCGCCAGTTATGGCGGAAAGGCGAATGGAGCAAAGAGCGGTACGACGGTTTTATTCGTGAACAAATCGATCTCTGGATTCAATATCAGGAAGAAATCGGTCTGGACGTGCTTGTGCACGGTGAATTCGAACGAACGGATATGGTTGAATTTTTTGGCGAGAAGCTGGCCGGATTCGCATTTACAGGGTACGGATGGGTACAGTCCTACGGTTCCCGCTGCGTGAAACCTCCGATCATCTACGGAGACGTCGCTTTCGAGGACCCGATGACCGTCGAGGAAACGAAGTACGCGCAATCCCGGACCAATCGCCCGGTCAAGGGGATGCTTACCGGCCCGGTAACGATCTTGAACTGGTCGTTCGTTCGTGAAGACATCACGCGTGAGCAGATCGCGTACCAGCTGGCGTATGCTTTAAGGCAGGAAGTAGAGGCGCTGGAACGCGCCGGCATCGGCATGATTCAGGTTGACGAGCCTGCGGTCCGCGAAGGGCTGCCGTTGAAAGAGGAGGAGCAGGCAGACTATCTCGCCTGGGCTGTGAAAGCCTTCCGCATGACCACTTCTTCGGTTCAGGATACAACGCAAATTCATACGCATATGTGTTACTGCGAATTTCACGATATGATCGATTCGATCGAAGAAATGGACGCGGACGTCATCTCGATCGAAACTTCCCGGAGCCATGGCGAGCTTGTACACAGCTTCGAGGAAAACACATACAAACTCGGAATCGGTTTGGGCGTGTACGACATCCACAGCCCCCGCGTTCCGCAGGTGGAAGAAATGACGTTCATGATCGACCGGGCCTTGCGGGTGTTGAATCCCGAGCTGTTCTGGATTAATCCGGACTGCGGCCTAAAAACCCGGGGAACGGAAGAGACGCTTGCCGCTTTGCGTAACATGGTGGAGGCAACCCGGCTTGCGCGGGAAAAATATATCGTGAAGACCGTGTAACCGAGCCAGTAACACCTTCTCAAAGGCGGATGGAAAATTGAAGGCTTCCCTAATAAGGGAAGCCTTTTTGACGCCGAACAAAAGAGGACAAGAGATTACCGATCTGGTATAATACGGGCCATGACCATTACTGAAAACAATGGAGTCGGATGTTAAAAATAGGAGGAAGGACATGTTCAAAAAGAGGTTTTTCGTGATTGGAGCCGGGATAGCGCTAACCCTGCTCATTATTTACCTTTGCTCACTCGTGGATTTTATTTTCTTGCCGTTTGTGTCGCTGTTCAGCCTGCTGATCGTGCCGCTGGTGATCTCCGCTTTTTTCTATTATCCGCTGCGGCCGCTCGTCCGCTATTTGGAAAAGAAGAGAGTCAAACGCATTTATTCGATTCTGTTCGTCTTCCTGGCGGGAATTCTTTTTATTATCGGCTGCTCCTTCTGGGTCGTACCGACGCTGTCGGAGCAAATTCAGGGCTTTGTGGAGTATGCGCCGCGGCTTTCGCAAGATATCGTATCTTTGATCCGGGATTTGCAAGGCAATGAAGCGATCGCAAAATTCATCCCGGAGAGCAATGAAGATATGCTTTCGCAAATTTCGTCCTACCTCGACGTTGCGGTGAATTGGATATCGTCAAACGTATCGGGAATGTTCGGTTTTATCTCGAACTTCTTTACGGTCATGATTACTTTTCCGGTGATGCTCTTCTTTATGCTCAGGGATGATCGACGCGTACAGCCTGCCTTGCTCAAATGGATTCCGGCAAAGTTTAAAGCGAAAGGCAAAGTTTTTCTGGATGAAGTCGATAGCGCACTGAACAATTTTATCGCTGGCCGCGTCATTGTGAATCTGGCGCTTTGCGTGCTGCTGTATATCGGCTTTTTGGCCATCGGGCTGCCGTCGACGCTGCTGCTCGTCATCATTTCCTTTTTCCTGAATTTCATTCCGTTTATCGGGGCTTTTCTGGCCGGAGTGCCTGTTGCGCTGGTCGCTTTGTCCGAATCTCCGACCATGATGGTGGTGTCCATCATCATCATCGTCGTCGCTCAAGTCATTCAAAACAATTTCCTTGAGCCGCTCATTTTCGGGAATCAGCTGAATATGCATCCTTTTACCGTAATCGTTGTCGTCTTGATCGGGGGCGATTTATTCGGCATCGTCGGGATGATTATTTGTATTCCGATTTATATGACGATAAAAATAGTTCTGCGATATGTCTATGAAATTATTCTCAACAAAAAAATGGAAAACGACGAAGAAGAAGTCAAGGAAGAAGTCCTTGCGGAAACTCCTCAATAGAAGACCGCACATTGAAATGAAAAAAAGGCTATGTTAAAATACGTTTAACATGAAGACGGGAGTTGAAGAGGATAATGGATTTTTCTTGCTAAGAAATAAAACAATCAAAACGATAACCATCGTTAGTTTTATTTTTGCATGCAAGAAAGTCCCTATATCTTTTTCACTCCTACGGCAGATCCTGAACTAATCCGCTTCGGGTTAGTTTCACTGTATAGATTTGAGCTGCGGGAAGGGTGACTTTCTTGCGGCTCATTTTTTTATACAGGAGGATCAATTGATGTCACTAATCCGTGTTTCGAATTTAACGTTTGCCTACGAAGGCAGTTATGATCCGATATTTGAGGATGTCAGCTTTCAAATCGATACCGACTGGAAGCTTGGATTCACGGGCAGAAACGGGCGCGGGAAAACGACATTCCTACAGTTGCTGCAAGGAAAATACGAATACGGCGGACACATATCGGCAGCGGTTGAGTTTGAATATTTTCCGTACAAAGTTGAGAACCCGGAAGTTCGGACGCTCGACGTCATCAGCGACATTTATCCGGACTACGTTCAATGGGAACTATCGCGGGAGCTATCGTTGTTGAAAGTGTCCGAGGACGTGTTGTATCGCTCTTTTGATTCGCTTTCCAACGGGGAGCAGACCAAGGTGATGTTGGCTGCCTTGTTTTTGAAAGAGAACCGCTTTTTGCTGATCGATGAACCGACGAACCACTTGGACATGCATGCGCGAAAGCTTGTGAGCGATTATCTCAAGTCGAAGAGCGGATTTATTCTCGTGTCCCACGACCGTTCTTTTCTCGATAACTGCGTCGACCATATTCTTTCCATCAATCGGACGAACATTGAAATTCAAAAGGGGAATTTCTCGGATTGGCTGGAGAATAAACAAAGGCAGGATGACTTTGAGCTTGCGGAAAACGAGAGATTGAAAAAAGACATCAAGCGCTTGTCGGAGTCCGCTAAAAGAACTGGCAACTGGTCCCACGAAGTGGAGAAAACAAAGAACGGCACGCGGAATTCCGGCTCCAAAGTCGATAAAGGCTACATCGGCCATAAGGCCGCAAAAATGATGAAGCGCTCCAAGTCCATAGAACAGAGGCAGCAGAACGCCATAGATGAAAAGTCCAAATTGCTGAAAAATGTCGAAAGTGCGGAAAGTCTAAAAATTTCCCAGCTTGCTTATCATAAAACCCGGTTGGTTGAACTCGAACAAGTTTTGATTCAATATGGGGATAAAACCGCATGCCGGGATGTTACGTTTACGATCGATCAGGGAGACCGGATCGCGCTCTCTGGCCGCAACGGATCAGGCAAGTCGAGCATTTTAAAACTGATTTGCGGCGACGAGATGAGTTATACAGGGACCTTCAGGAAAGGAAGCCAGCTTAAAATATCCTATGTTTCTCAGGACACCTCTCATTTGCAGGGGAATTTGACGGATTATGCCCGGGATCATGGGATCGACGAGAGCTTGTTTAAAGCGATTTTAAGAAAGCTGGACTTCTCCAGAGTTCAATTCGAAAAGGACATCTCATCCTATAGCGGCGGACAGAAGAAGAAGGTACTGATCGCCAAAAGTCTTTGCGAGCAGGTGCATCTGCATATTTGGGACGAACCGCTAAACTTCGTCGATGTCATGTCGCGGATGCAGATTGAAGAACTGCTGCTGGAACACAAGCCGACGATTTTGTTTGTCGAGCATGACCGGGAATTTTGCGAAAATATCGCAACGAAGGTCGTAGAATTGTAAACAGGCCGATAAAAAAGGATGGCGGATTGAACGCCATCCTTTTTTTGACTGCTTAAGATGAGGAAGAAGGAGAGGACTCCGGGAGCTTGAGAATGACGCCGCTACCGTGAAGAGCCTGAACGAAGATGCCGAGCTGCTCGGATACGAAACGTACGGGAACGAACGTGGTTCCGCCGACGATCGTCGGAGCGGCATCGGTTTCCACGCGTTTGCCGTTAACCAGGATATTTTTTTCGCCGATCACAAGTTTCAATAAGCGGTTATCTTCACGGATGGTGACGCTGCGCTCCGATTTGTTCCATTGAACTTCCGCCCCGAGCACCTCCGAAACGAATCGAAGCGGCACGTAGAACCTTCCGCTTTGGTTAAACGGAGCTTCGCTCAAGCTGACCATACGGCCAAGCACATAGACGTTTCGGTCTTGACGAAACAAAATCTCCGGAAAAGGTTCATATTTGGTATACAGAACTTCGGTACCGGCCTTCTTCATCGCTTGAATGACGGCCGAAGAGCCGGATGGTTCACGGTAGTCGACGATGTTGTTTTCGATTTCGAGTTGTTTCAGATTGGAACCGGTTTTGAGTCCTTCAATCGAAACGAGCGAGTTGTTGCCGAAGTAAGCGTACTCGAGTTCCGGCCAATGATTGATGACATTGATGGATGATATGCGGTTGGCAACGGCGTTAATGGAACGCAGCCGAGTCAACCCTTGAAGCGATTCAATCGAGTTCAACTGGTTCAAGCTGATATCGAGATATTCCAGTTTCGTAAGTCCGGAAATTGGAGATACGTCGGTCAAGCCAACCGCGGGTAGAGAAAGTCGTGTCAGACCAGGGAACTTGGCAACGATCTCGGGATGCTTCAGCTGCGGGTTCTGGCCTGCGTCCAATTGTTCCAGCCTGGAAAGCGAAGCGATCGGCGTCAGATCTTGAATACGGGCCGCTTCGATGTTCAAACGGACGAGATTGGTCAAGCCGCTTAACGGTTTAAGCCCGATAGGCTTCGGGTTCGGGTTGTCATTGGCGATCGTCAAATAGGAAAAAGACAGTTCGGTCAGCTTTTTAAGCCCGCGAAGCGGTTCCACATCGACGAGCGGGTTTGTATCCAATGCAAGTTTCCGCAGCTTAGACAAGCCGCTAATCGGCGACAAATCTTGAACGTGATTGCCTGTAAGATCAAGCTCCTCTAGAGAAGTCAGGTTCCGCAGCGGGTTAAGATCCGATAATGATCCGTTATACTGCAACGTCAGCTTTTTAAGCTTGGTCAAGTTTTGCAGGCCGTCCATCGACTCGAGCGAAGCCGCAGAGACGGTCAGTTCCTCCAGGTTGCTCAAATTCCGCAGCGGGGCCAAATCTTTGATTTTATGCTCCGGAATATAAGAGTGCGTGTAATCTTGAGCGATATGGAGACGCTTTAGATTTGTGAAATGTTGAAGGCCTTCAAGGCTTTGAATGCCGGGGAACGTGCCGAACATTTCGCCGCCCGCCTCGTCTTGCGAACCCGAAGCCCCCTGAACCATGGCATCATATGATTTCATCGTATCGATTTCCGTTACTTTGGCGGCATCCTCGGCGGTAATGGAACCTGTAGGCTTTACCAGGATTGAACGGACAATACTTTCAAGGATAGGGTCCTTGATCGTGATCGACTCGGAAGCTGCCGATGCGGAATAAGAAGTTGTTGTTAGAGTGGGCAGGATCAAAGATAAGAGCATGAACAGCCTTGTTGCCAAACGAATATGCCTTAATTTCATAAACGGTCACCTCGGAATTTTGTAAAATGATTCGATATATTGACGGTTAATCCTGGAAAAAGTTGCGAATCCGCTGTTCCGCGTCAACAAAAAAAATAAACCACTCTAGCCATAACTAGAGTGGTTTTTGTTTCCGGCTCACCGCAAATAAGGATAACCCTGGTTCTTAGCGGGATCAATAGCCCAAATTCCCGTAAAGTCCCATCCTTGGAAGGAACCTTGGAATTTCATTTGCATCTCGGTTAATCCGGTACCATACCCGTTGGCGGCGAAACTGTTTTGATCCTGGTTAAAAAAGCTATTGTTAATTTTTGATGTACTGCTGCTTTTTCCTCCAACCAGGGCGCCAATATTTGTGGCCGTGCTGATAATGGTACCGGAAGCGTAACTGTTCGTTATTGTGCCCGTACTTATCAAATCCCCGACAAGGCCTCCGATATTAATAGTGCCTCCCCCGATTTTCGACAAGGAGAAGCTATTTAAAATGGTTCCTCCGTTAATTCCGGCGAGTCCGCCTGCTTGTTGGCCGTTGCTGATTACATCTCCCAATGAATAAGACTTTTGGATCAATCCTTCATTGGTGCCGACAAGACCGCCTGCTCCAAAGGTGCCCTTCACTGAAATGTCGGCAAAAGACCGGCTGACCGAAGCGCCAAGGGCGACTCTGCCCACAAGCCCACCGGTATAGTAATACCCGTCGATCCAACCAGTCCCTTTAACAGATGAAGCATTCAAATAGCTGCCTGAACCCATATATCCTGCTATGGCGCCGACGTTAGAATAGCCTGAATTGATGGCCACATTTTCAAGATGCATGTTTTTAACAATGGCGCCGTTACCTAAAATCCCGAACAATCCAAGATTCAATTGATTGCTCGAGGATATGGAAAGATTGCGGATCGTATATCCCGCCCCGTCAAAGATGCCGGTAAATCCGTTTCCTGAAACACCGATGGGAGACCAATTTAACCCGCTGAGATCAATATCGGCGCCAAGCACGAAATGCGCGGACAATTCATTCCTCACATTGCTGAGTTGCTCGGCATTCATGATAACGAACGGATCGTTGACTGTACCCGTGCCGGAGTCAAAAGGGCCTTTCACTTCGATCGGATCGCTGATTGCTTCCGTAAGGTGAACCGCTG
The DNA here is from genome assembly GCF_051307165.1 of Paenibacillus salivarius. NCBI lineage: Bacteria > Bacillati > Bacillota > Bacilli > Caryophanales > Paenibacillaceae > Paenibacillus > Paenibacillus salivarius. Next base: position 3,008,529 of record NZ_CP195592.1, on the reverse strand, counting down.
TAAAAAGAAGTTTCACATTTTTGTCCGTACCGTTTAAGGCCAAGTCGGTATAGGATGCGATCCCTTGATTCGCCTTCACGACCGTCGTTCCCGTGAGGATGGAGCTTCCGCTGTGCACGGAGGCGGTTACGTCAAGGTCGGCCGATGAGGGATTGTCGAAAGCATCTAAAACATGGATGACCGGTTGAACGGAGAAAACCTGGCCCTGTTCAACGGAGCTGCTCGGCTGGGTATGGATCGCCAGTTTTGCGGGGTCAGCGGCCGCGATTAATGCGGATATGCCCGCGTCTCCATTTTGGATGCCATCCAACGAAAAATTCAATGCTTGCGCGGCTGCCGAATTCAACCGAATCAAAGCCGTTGCCGAACCGTTGCTAAAGTTAAGCTGTACATCGGTAGAATTGATGTTAAGGATCGAGTTGTCAAAACTTCCGATGCTTCCGTCAGGGGCGGGGGAGTATCCGGAAATTTTGACATTATGCAGCCCGTTGAAACCTGAATCTATCGTACCGTCGGATTTATATACGTCGAAGTTCACAGGAATCTCACTGCCTGCGGCATATTGCGCTTGATGATTAGCTAATGTCGCTTGCACCGAGTAGGCGGGGACAATTGCAGGCGGTATGGTTACGGTTACCGGAACGGTAGAGTCGAATCCTTGATATCCGGCCGTAATTATCGTACTGCTGGGGCCCACCGCCGTAACGATTCCTTGACTTACGGAGGCAATGATTTCATCGTTCGAAGCCCATACGGCTTCATCCGAGACGTCCTTTTGGGTTCCATCGCTCATCACAGCCGTAAGGGTAAGGGTAGCCGTTTGATTCAATCCGTTGAAATCAATCGTCACCGGAGAAACTTCGAGACGAATCACCGTCGGTTCCGGTTGTCCGCCGATGTCTTCAATCTTAACTGTCACCGGAATGCTGATGGACAAACCTTTGTAGGTAGCATGTATCAATGTAGAACCTTCTCCGGCCGCTGTCACGACTCCCCTTGAAACGACGGCAACCCGTTCATCATCGGAAGCCCATACCGAAGATGCGGTCACATTTTTTGTGGTTGAGTTGCTGAATAAAGCTGAAAGTGATACCGATTGAGTGGAGCCAAGCGCATTCAAAGTAATGCTTTTAGGTTCGTAAACCAATTGAGTGACGGTAGGAGCGGGCTGTCCCGTATTTCCTCCTCCGTTATTGCCGCCACTCCCAACAGATGAGCTGCTCTGTGGTCTGTCGTAGTTTTCAACGATTCCCTTGCCGATGATCGTCACGCCGCTACCGATGAACGCTAGCCCGATGCGCGTGTTTTCCTCCAGCTCGACGATGACGCGGTTGACTTCTTGATCGGCCACCAATTTATCGATTCGACCGGAAGAAAGGATGGTATGAATTCCGGAGGCATAAACAGCCGTGGTCGTGAAGCGACCCGAGAGAAACACCGTACTGTTTGCTGGAATCAGCTTGGACAAGGTCACGGATTCAAAGCCTTTTCCCGTCAATTGCCGTTCCTCAAGACTCGCGCCTGAATCAACCGTGGCGTTGCGGATCGAACTGCTTCCGGAAGCTACAATTCGAATCTGTCCGTCGTCTTTGTTCACATTCATCGAACTTACGATCGTATCCTCCAGAAATACGCTGTTTTGACCGCCACCATTGACGTACAGCTCTCCGTCGATCGTCACTCCCTGAAGCGTAACTTCTCCGTCACCGACAGAACTGGCGATGGTTACGTTGCCGGTAATCCGGCTATTTTTCAATCTTACGCCGGATGCTAGGATTTTCACGTCTCCTTTGATCGTTTGTTCGCCGACTTCGGGCCCGTAATTTCCGGCGGCACTATAATTACTATCCGGCTCATTATCCGCTTTCGTGCTGTTTTGAGCCAACGTGATTTGATATTGGGAACGTTCCAATATAACGACCGCTTCAGCCCTCGATAGGTACTGTTTCGGGCCGATCGTCTGATCCGGATAACCATTCATCCAACCGGCAGCGATAACGGCGCCGACGCTCCCTTGACTCCAAGCGGGAATGGGATCCTTGAAATTTTTAACGGCCGAGCTGTACGCCGGAAGTTGACCCAGATGGCTTAACATGACTGCGGCTTCCTGACGGGAAACGGGTTGGTTAGGCTTGATAGTTCCGTCGGAATAACCTGATATGTAACCTGCCTCCAAAGCGAATTCAATGTCTTGCTTAAACCAGGCGTTCTCAGGGACATCGGAATAATGAACGTCCCGTCCGGTTTTGAATCCGATTAAGCCGTTTACGATATGCATCCATTCCGCCCGGGTGATGTTCGCATCGGGACGAAAGGAGCCATCCTCATAACCGGAAATATCTCCGCTGCTTATCCATTCCTTTAAAGTGGGTTCGGCCCAGTGCCCGGCAATATCCGAGCCGGCTTGCGCCGACGCAAAATGTCCGGAAATCGGAAGTCCCGATACCATCATGACTGCGATTAACAGGAAAGCCCAAATTCGCTTCGGTTGGACATACGACATAATCTTCCTCCAAACATTAAAAATTTAAATATATCAATTTATTATATGATATGTTTTTAAAGTAAGGTAACCATTTTTATTTGCAAAATCGTTATACTAGAAGAGGAAATATGACTTCAACTCATTCCAATCAAATTGGAGGAAGAGACTTGATGGACCAAACGAAAGATCACTTGCATGATTTACCGATGTGGAATGCGGACCTCGCTCTGGAGGACAGACTGGACGACATGCTTTCCCGCCTTACGCTGGACGAGAAAATCGGGCTGATGCCGTCGCGTCAGGAGGCGGTGCCGAGACTTGGAATCCCGGAATATGGCGTCGGGGGAGAAGCGGCACATGGCTTTGTTGCCAGGGAAGGTCCTGCAACCGTTTTCCCGCAGACGATCGGATTGTCTTCCACCTGGAATCCGGAATTGCTGCAAGAAATCGGAGAACTGATCGGAGATGAAGCCCGAAGCTATTATGAGCAGCGGGGAGGCTCGGGCGGATTGACGGTTTGGGCGCCGACGGTGGATTTGGAACGGGACCCGAGATGGGGGCGAACAGAGGAAGCTTATGGCGAGGATCCTTACTTAACCGGGATTTTGGCAACGTCATTGGTTCGAGGAATGCATGGTGACCACCCATTTTATATCAAAATGGTACCGGCGTTGAAGCACTTCTACGCAAACAATAATGAGAGGGACCGGCTAAAAAGCTCTTCATCCATCGATCCCCGGAACAAAAGGGAATATTATCTGAAGGCTTATGAGCGGGCCGTGGTAGAGGGGCGGGTTCATTCCCTTATGACCGCCTACAACTCGATCAATGGAGTTCCTGCGATCGGACACCCGGACGTGAAGGGTGTGCTGAAGGAAGAATGGAAGCTGGACGGCTTTGTCGTTTGCGACGGAGCCGATATGCATATGACCGTCGATGATCACAAGTATTGCCGTACCTATGCGGAAGCGGTGGCTTTTGCGATCAAGGGGGGCATCGATTGCGTCACGGATGATTCCGCGTTGGTAAAAGACTCGATTCGTGAGGCGCTTGGACAAGGTCTGTTGGCCGAGGAGGACCTGGACCATGCCATCCGTAACGTATTCCGCATCCGTTTCCGGTTGGGGCAGTTCGATCCGCAGGAACGAAATCCTTACGCGCAAATTCCGGCAACGAACATCCATCATCCGTCGCACCGGGCGACAGCGCTGAAAGCTGCCAGGGAAGCCGTTGTTTTGCTGAAAAATGAGCGCGGTACGCTCCCGCTTGAAGCAAGCTCCATCAGCCGTGCCGCAGTCATCGGGCCGCTTGCGGACGTTGTATACCGGGATTGGTACACCGGACATCCTCCGTATGTCGTAACCCCGCTTCAGGGAATCGTCGCGGCTTTGGCGGGGGCAAGGGTCGATTTTCGTGACGGGGACGACCGGATTGCCATACGTTCAGACCGAACCGGAATGTATGTCGGAACGAAAGGGTGGGACGATGGCGGATTGGTGGTGAACCGTCCCTATGCCTCGGCAAACGAGTATTTTCGCCGGACGGATTGGGGATGGGGCGTACAAACGCTACGCTCGCTAGCCAATGGAAATTATGTTACGGCAGCCGACGAGAGAAAGCGCCTTCAGGCAACGGCGAAGGAGATTTGGGGCTGGTTCGTCAAGGAGCAGATCGGAATCGTCAGCAGGGAGGATGGATCGATCGGCATCCGAACATGGAACGGCCGCCATGTAGCTTTGGCAGAAGCGGATTCGAAGGAACCCGAACTGATCATCAACGATTCGCAAAGCTTACTAAGCCAAGAAAACGGGACCGATCCCGAAGAAGCAACTTCTTTCCGTCTTGAAACCGTGAGCGACGGGATTGAGGAAGCGGTGAAGGCCGCCCGTGAAGCGGATGTTGCGATCGTATTTGCGGGGAACCACCCGCTCATCAACGGCAAGGAAGAAATTGACCGGCCGGGATTAACGCTGCCGGAGCATCAAGAACGCCTGATCCGTGCCGTTCACGAGGCGAATCCAAATACGGTGCTCGTGATCGTCGGAAGCTATCCTTTTGCGTTGAACGGACTGGAGGAGCTGGTCCCCGCCATCATTTACACGGCCCATGGGTGCCAGGAACTCGGAACGGCCGTAGCCGACGTATTATTCGGCAGGTACAATCCCGCCGGACGGCTAAGCATGACATGGTATCGTTCCGAAGAACAGCTGCCGGATATCATGGACTATGACATCATTAAAGGAAAAAGAACTTACCGCTACTTCGACGGCGATCCGCTTTATCCGTTCGGTTACGGATTGTCGTACAGTACTTTCGAATATACCGGACTTCGCGTCAAAGACCCGCAGCCTCTTAACGGAGAGCATTTCACCGTAGAATTTAACGTGGAAAATACCGGAGAACTTCCGGGGGACGAGGTTGTTCAACTTTACGTACGCTCTGGGGTTTCGCGGGTCATCCGGCCGCAAAAGCAGCTCATCGGATTCCGGCGGGTTCACTTGCAACCGGCTCAGAGACAAAAGGTGGAGTTCACGGTTCCCGTTTCCGAACTTGCTTTCTGGGACGTCACCCGTGAACGGTATTGCGTAGAGTCCGGCGAGTACATGATTATGGCCGGAGCATCCTCGGAAGATATTCGTCTTAACGCATCTTTGATGGTCCAAGGGGAAACCGTTCCGCCGCGTAATTTGTATGCGTGGACGGCAGCCGAAAACTATGACGATTACGAGGGGCTATATTTGGACGAGTGGAGAGAAGAGGGGGCGGGTACCGGAACGGGACAAATTAACGGGACATGCATTCGTTCCCGCGAAGGCGCTACCGCATGGGCCGCTTATGATGACGTTGACTTTCAGCAAGGCGCGGTCCGCTTCGAAGCGCGAGTTCTTTCCGAAACGGATTCCCGCTTAAGCATCCGGATAGACAGCCCAAAAGGGAAGGTGATCGGTGAAGTCGTCCTACGGCGATCTGAAGCAGGTTCCGAACCCGCATGGCATACTGCAGCATGCAATCTTGAGAACGTTACGGGAACCCAACGGATCTTCCTGGAGCTGGACAAAAGCGTAAGGCTTTCCCAATTTCGTTTCATCGCTCCATAGCGGGAAATGAATGAATTTGATTTGAACAGGAAAATCTATCTCCATAAGGAGGGATATTCCATATGCCTTATGACCACAAGCGTGATCTGACGGACGGGGATCCGGATACCATCTATGAAGACACGCGTCCTCATACCCGAACCGGCTTCATGCCGGAACAGCCGGACGTCACGGCGCTTCCTCCGGAAGAAGCCGAAAAAATGGGTAACGGCGGACGGTTCGGCGCTGACAAATAGGTAAAAAGACAGGAAACGGGAGTACTCTTCCGATCCTGTCTTTACTTTTTAATCCGTAAAAATATGACTTCCTATTTTAAGCTTCTGAGGACGGGACCAGATCCAGGCGCTGGTCGCGGTGCCCGGATTAAAATAATACAAGGCACCGTAAGACGGATCCCATCCACGGACGGCGTCTTGTGCGGCCAAATAAGCGGTTCTGTCCGGCGTCAGCCAAAATTGTCCGTCGTCCACGGCCGTGAATGCGCCGGGTTGAAAGACAACGCCGCTAATCGTATCGGGAAACTGATCGGATTGGATCCGATTCATGACGACCGCACCGACGGCGACTTGGCCGGTATACGATTCTCCTCTTGCTTCGCTGAAAATCACTTTCGCCAAAATATCCATCTCACTCTTATTCAGAGAGTACTTTTTAAGCGCTGTCCAGGTTTGGGGACCGACGGTTCCGTCGACCTGAATCCCATATCTCTGCTGGAAAACTTTAACGGCATTTTTCGTATATTCTCCATAGTAGCCGGTTAGCTGTTGGTTGAATATACCGAGCGCTTTTAGGCGATATTGCAGATCCCATACATCCCGGTTCTCGCTGCCCAATTTCAATGTAGGCGCCGCAGCGGCTTGCGAAGATCCGCCATAGATACCGATTCCGAACGAAATGATCAGGACCAGCATGAAGCCCCGGAATATTTTCATTTGCGGAATTCCCCCTTTCCTGTTCGATTTTATGGGCAATAGCGCAGGAAGGGCAACCCACAACATTTGGCACCGTGGTAATTTGAGGTTCCTGCCTTCAGAATTATGAATATTTCATGACCGTTCTCGAGTTCGTATTTCGGAACCTCGTTTTGTGTATAATAGAATAGATTGGAAATATTTTAGGAGAGTATGATAGAAAAGGACAGGTGCCCATATGAGACGAAAAAGGTTCATGTCGATCGTTTTGATCGCTGCTTTGCTTGGAACGATGCTTCTTGCCGGTTGCGGCGATAAAAAGAAGGCGGATAAGCCGGTAGCGACGACGACGGATATCAAGCAGCTTGTGAACGATTACAGTACGGATAAGCTTCAGGCCAAATCCGCGTCGATTACTTCGGAGCAACTCATCGTCACTGCCGAGGACGACCGTAAAACAACCTACGATTTGCCGGACGACGAATTTTTTGTATCGATCGCTCCTTACGAGAACCAAACGCATCCATGCGAGATTCATAGCTTAACCGGATGCCAAGGCGAGATGGCGAACGAAACGTTTAATGTTACGGTAAGCGACCAGGACGGCAATGTTGTGGTTGAGGGGGATTATCAATCCCTGGACAACGGCTTCATCGACCTCTGGCTGCCGCGTGATCAAAAATGGAATGTCAAAATCGAACACGAAGGCAAGGTCAGCGAGGCGGAAATTTCGACATTTTCCGGCGACAACACTTGTATCTCCAACATGCAGTTATCTTGATAACATTCCGAAAAACCGCGTAATCACGCGGTTTTTTTATTTACGCAAGCCAGGTAAGTGATCACTCATTATTGTGATTGACTCTTGGGTAGCAAGGGAATATACTCTTGGTGAGTAATTACTCACTTTTTGTGTTTCGTTGAAAGGAAAGACATATGAAAAATAATTTATTCGAAGCTCTGCTGGAAATAAAGAATACGAAGACCAAAACGGAAAAGCAGCAAAAAATTGTGGAAACTACCGTGAATTTGTTCGCCGAAAAGGGTTACTCCAATACCTCGACCGCTGAAATCGCCAAAGCCGCGGGAGTGTCGGAGGGGATCATTTTTAAGCATTACGGGACGAAAGAAAATTTATTGCTGGCGGTTCTCATCCCGTTCATTAAAGATTTTTTGCCGGAGATGGCGGATGAAGTATTCAGAAAGACCTTTAACGATAATACGTTGACGTTCGAGCAATTCTTTAGAGGTTTTTTAAAAGATCGGGCGGATTTTCTCTTGGCGAACAGGGAAATTTTCCGGATCCTCATCAAGGAGATGATGTATAAAGAAGATTTAAGAAAAGAGCTGCTTCCTTATTTTGCGGGGCAGATCGTGCCCAGATTCAAAGCCGTATTGGAGGCATTCAAAAGCCGTGGCGATTTGGCGGACCGGTCGACTGACTCCATGCTAAGCATGATGCTCACTTTTATATCCGGTTTTTTTGTATCGCGTTTTGTTGTTCTCGATAATTTCACCGTCAGTGAAGAGGATATCGAGCAAGCCGTAAAGTTCGCCATGGACGGAATCGGGAAAGGGGCCTGAAGATGCCGGTACTCGTGATAGACCATCTTACGAAGGATTACGGACACAACCGCGGGGTGTTTGATGTTTCGTTCCAGGTTGAAAAAGGGGAGGTTTACGGTTTCTTGGGGCCGAACGGTGCCGGGAAAACGACGACGATCCGTCATATTATGGGGTTTTCCCGGCCGCAAAAGGGGCGCGCTCTGGTTAACGGACTTAACAGCTGGGAATACGCAAGCGAGATCCAGCATAACCTCGGATATTTGCCGGGAGAAATCGCACTGCCGGAATCGCAAACCGGAACGCAATTTATCGAGATGATGGCTCAGCTTCGTGGGTTAAAGGATTTAGGACATATACGCGATTTGATTCAAAGGTTCGAGCTTGATGTTTCGGGGAGCTTGAAACGAATGTCGTTAGGGATGAAGCGCAAACTTGCCATCGTTACGGCTTTTATGCACGATCCCGCCGTTCTCGTCCTCGACGAACCGACCAGCGGCCTGGATCCAATGATGCAAGGCGTATTTATCGACTTCATCAATGAAGAAAAGAAAAGAGGAAAGACAGTGCTGCTGTCGAGCCATATTTTTTCGGAAATCGATGCCACCTGCGACAAAATCTCCATCATCAAAGACGGACGGCTCGTTTCCACGTTTATCGCCGATGAGCTGCGTCATAGCGAAAGGAAAACGTTCGAAATCGAGTTTTTGGCGAAAGCGGATTTTGAGCGGTTCAGAATCGAGGTGGAGGCGCCAAAGAGGCTGGAAGTCGTCTCCGTTCAAGTAGCCGAAAACCGGGTCAAAGTGACAGTCAACGATCGGGACATCAACGATTTCATGTCGGTGATTTCCGAGTACGAATTAAAATGTCTTTCCGAAATCAAATTTACGTTGGAAGATTACTTTATGAAGTTTTATGACCGGAACCCAAATGCGGAAGGGGGGAGACATTCCGATGCCGCTCATTGAAATCCGAAACTTGACGAAAGACTACGGGGAAGGGCGCGGCGTTTTTGACATTAACCTTACTATCGAAAAGGGAGAGGCGTTTGGTCTTGTCGGTACGAACGGCGCGGGGAAAACGACGGTGATTCGCCATTTGATGGGGTTCCTGAAGGCCCAAAGCGGGAGAGCTGCGATCCATGGCTTGGACTGCTGGAAAGATGCCGCCGAGATTAAAAAAACGGTAGGATACGTCCCGGGCGAAATTGCCTTCCCGGACGCCCCGACCGGTGAGGCTTTTCTGAAAAGGCAGGCGGAATTGATGGGGCTTGCGGACTTTTCATATGCGGAAACGATCATTCGAAAGCTGCAGCTAGACCCGACGGCGAATTTGAAGCGCATGTCTAAAGGTATGAAACAAAAAACGGCTATCGTCGCCGCTTTTATGGGCGATCCCGACATTCTTGTTTTGGACGAACCGACGACCGGACTCGATCCTCTGATGAGAGCCGAATTTGTGGAGCTTTTAATCGAAGAAAAGAGGAGAGGGAAAACGATCTTCATGTCCAGCCATATGTTTGAGGAGGTTGAGCATACCTGCGATAAAGTCGCCTTAATGAAAGAGGGGAAAATGATCGCCGTAAAATCGACTTCGGAAGTCAAGCATCCTGAGCGTAAGGTGTATAAAATCGAGTTCCTGTCCCATGCGGATTATCGGAAGTTTGTTACGGAGCCGTTTGACTTTTCGGAATTGCGCGAAAGCCAAAATCAAGCAGTAGTCCAATTGCATGACCGCGACATCAATATCCTTACCAAGACGTTGACCGGGTATCGGATCAAGTTCATCACCGAAATTAAGAATTCGCTCGAAAAATACTTCAAAAGCTTGTATTGAGGAGGAACGGACCGATGCTGAACAAGGCCGTTTTTAAGCAGACGCTGAAATCGAACATAAAATTATGGCTTATATTTACCATTGTCATGAGCGTGCTAAGTGCTGTCATGGTTGCCGTGTTCGATCCAAAAACGATTTCCGGAGTATCGGATATGGTAAAAGGCACGCCGTTGGCGGAAATGTTGGGGAATACTTCGTTTCTTGGGATGCTGGCACAAACCTTCTTTTCGATTCACGGGGTTCTTTTACCGCTGATTTATATCATCATGACCGCCAACAGCCTGATCGCCGCGCAAGTCGACAGGGGTTCGATGGCTTATTTGCTGTCCACGCCAACCAAACGGAGCGCCGTTGTCGGAACGCAAGCAGGTTACCTTGTACTATCGCTGGTCGCCATGTTTTTGATCGTAACGATTGTCGGTTTTGGCTCCATTCGAATATTTCAGGGAGATATCGACTACAGTGCGAAGGATTTCCTGATGCTGAATGTCGGTTTGTTTCTGTTGATGTTCGCGACCAGCAGCATTTCATTCCTGTTTTCCTGCGTCTTCAATTTATCGAAAAACTCATTGGCTTTGGGCGCTGGCATTCCCATCGCGTTCTTTCTCTTTAAACTTGTATCCCAGGCCGACACCAGTCTTGAAAGGTTGAAATATGCGACATTGAACGCATTGTTCGATACAAATGCGATCTTAAACGGAGATGGTTATGCCATCGAGTTTGCGGTTCTTGCCGCAGTGGGAATCGTTCTATATGCGATTGGCATTCGCGTGTTCCAGGCGAAGGACCTTCCGCTTTAAATTAATCGTTTTCCGTCAGCTTTTTTTGGATTTTAGGCTCGTATTCGCTGAACGCCTGCGATTCCTGCCAACCTTGTGCCGAAATCAAAGCTTGATACCGGAGTCGTTTGGCCGACAACTCGCGTTGAAGCTTTTCACGCTCGGCATGGTCCCTGCAGACGGCGAGTAAGTCGCCAAGCGTGACGATATCTTTGCGGAGCTGCATCTCCTCGGGGATCAACCCGGCATTCTTGAGCAGTTTGAATCCCAGACGCAGATCCTTGGGGACGTTTTCCAGATCGTCCGGAGGGAGCGGTTTGCCGGATCCGGGCAGATTATCCAATTCCCCGCGCCGGATCGCTTCCCGGATTTTTTCCTCTGCGATCGTGTGCAAAAAATCCATAGGTTGATCGACTCCTCATTAGAAATATTCCAATTATTATACACAAAAATTTAATTGAAAACGATACGGGAAAGGACCGTTCTTTGGAACGGTCCTTGAGTTCTTTAAGGATAAATTTTCAATATACATCCTTCGCATACCGCTTGCCGCGCGACATTTCTTTCAGGTACGACTTCGCGGCTTCGGCATCCATCCGGCCATGCTCCGCAATAACGGTTTGGAGCGCGGAATCCACCTCCTTCGCCATTTGGGCGGCGTTGCCGCAAACGTAGAAGTAGGCGCCTTCTTGAAGCCAGGCCCATATTTCAGCCCCATTTTCGAGAATTCGTTGCTGCACATACACTTTCTCTGTTTGATCCCGGGAGAATGCCGTATCCAGGCGGTGCAGAAATCCTTCCTGACGAAACTTTTCGAGTTCATCCTTAAAATAAAAATCGCATTTTTCCCGCTGTTCTCCGAAAATCAGCCAGTTTTTCCCTGCGGCGCAACCTGCCCGGCGTTCCTGCATAAAGCCTCGGAAAGGAGCGATTCCGGTGCCTGAACCGACCATGATCATCGCTGCGTCAGGGGCGGGAGGGAGGCGGAAGTGATGATTTTTTTGAATGAACACCGGAATTTCCGACTCCGGCTTTGCGAGATCCGCGAGAAAGGTGGAGCAAACACCTTTGCGCAATCGTCCCCGGAAGTCGTAACGCACCGTCGAAACCGTGATATGAACCTCGTCCGGATTGGACTTCGGGCCGGAAGCGATCGAGTAGAGACGGGGTTGCATCGGCTTTAGCAGACCGATGAGTTCCTGAGGAGTCATGCTCACCGGAAACTCTTGAAGAACATCGACGAGCTGCCGGCCCCAGCGCCATTCCTTCAGTTGATCCTGCCGATCATCTTGCAGCAGCTTTTTTAACGTTTCGCTGCCGGAACGCTCCTGGATAAAACGGAGGTTTTCACGAGTAATCCTGGTAATTTCGAAATGCTTATGCAACGCATCGGCAAGCTGCATTTCCCCATGGCCTTTGACGATGACGACAGCAGAAGGGGCGAGCTTCAACGAGTCCAGTAACTCCTCGACCAGGTCGGGGCAATTTTTAGGCCAGACGCCCAAAGCGTCCCCTGCTTCGTATGCGAGCCCTGTCCCTGCGAGATCGAAGACGTAGTGACGGGTTTCCTTTTCGGAGCCGTTCAGATTCAGAAGCCGATGGAGCCGAAGTTTCGCCATGACAGGACGATTGCGATCATATCCGTGAGGCTTGGCCATGGAAGATTCGGTCTCCTCGCTAAATGTGGCGGCGGACCCGGTACTTGTCATTGTCCTCACAGATTGTTCAGTGGATACCGATGGCCGCGGATTTCCCTTCACTAGAATGAGCCGCTCCGTGATCGTTGCCGTCCAGGCTTCGACTTGCTCCCTGTACTCCGTATCGCAGCGGGTACAGTCCAATAGCCGCTTCGCGCCGAGTTCCGCCAGCCTGACATCCAGGTTCTGACCGAACCCGCAGAACATCTCGTAGCTGGAATCGCCGAAGGCAAGCACGGCATACTCAAGTTCCGGCAAGAAAGGGATCTCCTTCCGATTCAGTTCGCGGAAAAAGCTTTCGCCATTATCCGGAGGATCGCCCGCGCCGAACGTACTGACTACGAACAACACCCGGCGTTCCCCGGAAAGCGCGGCAGCGGGATATTGCCCCATATCCGCAAGTTTGATGCGATGCCCGGCTTCTTTCAATTTTTGCGCACAGTAGAGGGCTGCGCCTTCCGCATTTCCCGTCTGCGAGGCCCATAGAATGGTGACGGAATGATCTCCATTAGGGGAGAGTGATTCCGTCGTCTTAGGCGCAGCAGCCCCGGGAGGGGAGCTTAGTGGAACCGAGGAGGAAACGCTGGCCTGCTGCACTTCGGACGTATGATCATAAACCTTCGTCAACGAGACGGAACAAAATTTTAACTCCGGCTGAAGGGACAGCGGGTCAACGGCATCGTTCGTGACATCGTTAACGGCCAACAGCGGACCGAACAGATCGTTCCAGTGGAAGGGGGCGAAGCAGTTTCCCGGCCGGACCCGATCGGTGACGACGGCAGGAAGAACGGCCTTACCCCGTCTCGATGCCAATTCCACGGAATCCTTGTCACGAATGCCAAGAGCACTTGCGTCTTCGGGATGAATTTCGAGAAAAGGTCCGGGATTCAGTTTAACAAGTTTCGGGATTTTTCCCGTTTTGGTGAGCGTGTGCCATTGGTGCTGCAGACGACCGGTGTTTAATACAAAAGGATACTCGCTATCTGGCATTTCGGCCGGAGGCAGAAAGGGCCGCGCCCAAAACACGGCCTTTCCGTCGGCTGTCGGGAAACCTACCTCCGGGTCACCATCGGCTGCACGTTTTTTTAAGTAACGAATCGGATTTCTGCGCGTCGCTGCTTCATCCGGGCCGCACGGCCATTGAACGGGCGATTCGCGCAGTCTTTCGTAGGTCGCGCCACGGAGATCATAATCGGTTTTTGGATTCCATGCCTGTTGGATTTCACGATATACCTCGGCGGATGAGCCATAAGAAAAATCGGAGGCATAACCCATTTCGCAGGCGACCCGGGCGATAATCTGCCAGTCGGGAAGAGCTTCCCCGGGAGGATCGACGGCTTTCTGCATCAAGGTCAGATTGCGTTCGGAGTTGACCATGACGCCTTCTCCCTCGGCCCATAATGCCGCAGGCAAAAGAATGTCCGCAAACTTGTTCGTCTCGGTTTCAAAGAAAGCGTCCTGCGCGATGACGAGATCGGCGGTTTCCAACGCCGCGGTCACGGTTTTGCGATTCGGAACGGTCGCCACCGGGTTTGTGCAAATGATCCAACAGGCTTTGATCGCGCCGGATTTGATGTTTTCAAACATGGACACGGCGCCTCCGCTAGCATCGGAGCGCAATGTTCCTTGAGGGAGGCGCCAAAGCTCCTCCGTAAACTTGCGGTCCGCTTCGTCGAGCAGCGTTCGCTGGCCAGGTAAGCCGGGCCCCATGTAACCCATTTCCCGGCCGCCCATGGCATTGAGCTGGCCGGTGAGCGAGAAGGGACCGCTTCCGGGGCGGCAAATCGTTCCCGTGGCAAGGTGAAGATTGCAAATCGCGTTCGTATGCCAGGTGCCATGAGTGCTTTGATTCAGCCCCATCGTCCAGAGCGTCATCCACTTCGGCGATTCACCGATCCACTCGGCGGTTTTTCGGATATCCGCCTCCGGTATGCCGGTGAGTGCCGCGACTTTGCCCGGAGGATAGTCCTCCAAAAATTCAGGCATTTGTTCGAATCCAGACGTGTATCTGGCAATAAAGCCGGGATCGGTCCGGCCGTTTTCGATGAGCAGATGAAGAAGCCCGTTTAGAAGCGCAAGATCCGTGCCGGGCCGGATTTGCATGAATAGGTCGGCCTTTTCGGCGGTGGCCGTTCGCCTTGGATCGACGACGATCAGCTTCGCGCCTGCCTTTACGCGATCCATGAGCCGTAGAAACAGGATCGGGTGGCAATCCGCCATATTCGCACCGATGACGAAAAACAGATCCGCCTTGTCGATATCTTCATAAGACCCCGGCGGCCCGTCCGCGCCGAGCGACAGCTTGTAGCCGTTGCCGGCCCCGGCCATGCAGAGCCGGGAATTGGATTCCACATGGGGAGTCCGAATAAAGCCTTTGGCAAGCTTATTGGCCAAGTATTGGGCTTCCAAGGACATCTGCCCGGATAAATAGAAGGACAACGACTCCGGGCCGTGCTCATCCAGGATGGAGCGAAGGCGTCTTGCCGTATCGCGAAGGGCCTGATCCATTTCCGTCCGGACGGCAGCCGTATTTTTACCGTAACGGAGATATGCGTGCTCCAACCGTCCCGATTCCGTCAACGCGAGGGCGGATGTGCCGCCTTTCGTGCATAACCTGCCCATATTTGCCGGATGCTCCCGGTCCCCGGTTACTTTGATCACCCGGTTTTCGGCGACTTCCATGACGATGCCGCAGCCAACCCCGCAGTAGGGGCAGACGCTTTTCACTTTTTTGGATTCCACAACAGTTCACCGCCCATTATTCAAAATATCTCCATCTCCGGATTAGAAATTGACGCCGGATTCGGCATTGGCCCACGTTTTTTTCCAGGAGCGGGTGACCGCGTAAAAAAGGAGCGTCGTCATCAGCACGATCGAGCCTACGACAAGAAATCCGGCCATTAGAGAGCCCGTCGATTGCTTGAGGGGGCCGAGGATGTAGGTCGGAAGCAGATAACCGCCCAGTCCGCCCGCCGCACCAACAATCCCGGTGATTACGCCGATTTCGCTGGAGAAACGCTGGGGAATGATTTGAAACACGGATCCGTTCCCCATGCCCAGGCAGGCCATCATAGTACTGGTATAAATCAGCATGACACCGAATGAAGACGGCATCGTTGCTATCGCAAAAGCGGATACGGAGACCAAGGAGTAAAGCACAAGCAGCAAGCGCATTCCGCCGATTTTGTCGGCAAGCCATCCGCCAAGCGGCCGGAAGAAGCTTCCAGCAATAACCGTAATCGTAACCAGATAACCGACCTCGACTTTGGTGAGCCCTCCGGGATGAACGTTATCGCCGTACACATCGTAAAAGAAAATACTCGCATAGTTGGCGAAGCCGACGAAGCCGCCGAATGTGATGGCATAAAAGACGGAGAACCACCAGGTGTCCGGATATTTGAATACGCCGAGATAACTTTTGAGCGGTTTGGGAGCAGGCGCATCCGGGGCATCTTTGGCGAGGAACGCATAGAGAATCATGACGATGGCGAGCGGAAGCAGGGCCAAGCCAAAGACATTATGCCACCCGTACGCTTCGGCGATTTGCGGCCCGAAAAAGGTAGCGAGCGCCGTACCGCTGTTCCCCGCCCCAGCAATCCCCATCGCGAGGCCCTGATATTGCGGAGGGTACCACCGGCTGGCCAAGGATAGCGATACGGCAAAGCTTGCGCCGGCAATGCCGAGCAGAAAGCCAATCATCTGCATCTCAAGCAGACTGGTTCCGCCAAGCCATCCCCAAATCAAAGGAATTAGGGTCAAGGCCATTCCGATCAATCCGGCCTTTTTACTGCCGATCCGGTCGGCTAGAATACCCATAGGAACCCTAAAGATGGAGCCGCCCAAAATCGGAATGGCGACCATGGCGGCTTTCTGCGTATCCGACAATCCGAAATCCTTCGTAATAAAGAGGGAGAGAGCCCCGCACAGTACCCAAATCATAAAGCTGACATCAAAATACAAGAATGAAGAAAGTAAACTCGGGAAATGGCCTGACTTCAAAAAACTTTTTTGTTCCATAAGAATGTCTCCTTTCAGATGTGAGTTTTACTGACGTAAATTGCTGAATCCCTGTTTCGGACAAAAAAAGGCCGACTGGCGTTACCCGCATCATTTTACGGATAACGCTTCATCGGCCTCATTGCCATACTCGGCCACATCTTTGTGGCGGAGCTTTTCTTGATATTAGGAAAACTGATAATGAAAATATAAATGTAAATGAATGTAATGTCAATATTAATGACACAAAAAATTCATAATCATGAATTTGATCCTGTTTAAAAAGAATAGTGTTACTAAACATTACACTTTGAGTCATGGAGATCAAGGACAAGGCCGGATATAAGCCAGCAGCATTTTTTTTAACATCCGCTGCTGATGGTGCGGGGCAATATCCTCCTCCAAATAAGAAATCGGCGATTTAAGAGCGATGTTGTTTCCGAAGGTACCGTATACGTTGATAATCGTGATGAGCGCTTCTTTAACCGGAATGTCGGTCCGGATCGAGCCGTCCGTCAAACCGTCATCGACGATACGCATAAAAATTTTGGCGATTTCCTTTTGCGTATCGATGTAGTCTTGGATATCTTCAAGCGGACTCTTGGCAAAAGAGGCATAACTTTCAAAGGCTTCGCGGAACTTGGCGCCGCTATTTACATGCTCGTCTTTGGTCAAATAATCCAACACCAGCTCGAGTCGTTCATATGCCGAATGATCGGAATACGCAAGTTCTTTATACGTTTCTATGTTTTTTTCGAGATTCGCGATGGCCACGGCAACGATCAGCTTTTCCTTTTTGGGAAAATACCGAAACAGCGTTGCGATTCCAATGCCTTCCGCATCGGCGACTTCTTGCATTTGGACATGGTCCAAGCCTTGATCGAGAAACAGTTTTTCCGCTGTATGCACAATGCTCTTGTAACGGGCATTTTTTTTCATTTCACGAAGACGGGGCTGTGCCATTCGGTTTTCACTTCTTTCGATTGAAATTCGGTGTTTATAAATTATAGCGCGTTTGGGACAAAATAAAAGCCGGTAGAAACCGATTGCAATTTGAAGAGAAGAGGTCTATAGTTAAAAATGTGATAGTTAAACTATCATTTTCTTAAATTTAATTTAAACGCGAGGTGTGCTCAACATGAGATTAGCGAACAAAGTTGCGATTATTACAGGTGCCGCCGGAGGTATGGGGAAAGCCGACGCACTGCTGTTTGCCAAAGAAGGCGCGAAAGTGGCCGTCACCGATATGCAGGAGGAAAAGGTGAAGGAGGTTGCGAGTGAGATCGTCGCAGCAGGCGGCGAAGCGATCAGCTTCAAGCACAACGTGGCTTCCGAAGAAGACTGGATCCGGGTCGTGAACGAGACGGTTGCCAAGTACGGGAAAATCGACATTCTTGTCAACAACGCGGGCGTTTCCAACGCGACGCCTTTTCTGGAACTTACGGTAGCCGACTGGGAGAAAACGATGTCCATTAACGTAACGAGCATTTTTCTCGGTCAAAAATATGTAATCCCGCATATGATCGAAGCGGGAGGAGGATCCATCGTCAATATTTCTTCCATCGCGGGGCTGACCGGCGGAAGCGGCACCGGCCCATACACTGCAAGTAAAGGTGCTGTACGCATGCTGACGAAGGCTACTGCGGTCGATTACGCAAAGCATAATATTCGCGCGAACTCGGTGCATCCTGGCTTTATTGAAACGCCGATGACCGTCGATATGTTCAAGGACGAGAACATGCGCCAATGGTTCCAATCTCAAACCCCGCTGCCTCGTTTGGGTAAGGCGGAGGATATTGCCAACGGCGTTCTGTTCCTGGCTTCGGACGAATCTTCTTATATCACGGGAGTAGAGTTGCCGATCGACGGCGGTTACTTCGCAAAATAAGCAATACCTATACGAAGAGCGTGTTTTGAAGCATTCAGAACACGCTCTTTTTATATGCCCAAAATGAGTGGAAATCATACCTTAACGTCCTGCTGTCAATGCTGCATGTCACAAAAAACTACTTGTAATATACAATTTTTTATATTCTTAGCCGATATATAATTGATCATCATTTTTTACATACACAAAGGAGCCCCAACATGAGCATTTTAGATTCTTTAATTGAATGTATGCCTTATATCAGAGCCGTCATCCGTGAGGATGCGGGGGTAAATATTTATGACAGAGAAAAAATTGTCTACTGGATGGAAAGCAATACCTTCAAACTAGGCCTATCCGAAGGAACGCCGCTCTTCGAGGAACATCGGGATTTTAAACAGCTAAAGAACGGAACGGAGGCTTCGATTTTTAAAGTGCCAGCCGAAATGTTCGGAACGCCTCTTGAAGTGCTGAATATTCCCATTAAGGATGAGAACGGGGAAGTATTGGCGGTATTATCCGTCAATTACAGCATGGAAAACCAAAGCATGTTGGAAAATCTCATGTCGGAAACGGAATCGATCGCGGAGAATCTTCTTAGCGGCATTCAGCAAATCGCGGCTCATTCCGAGGAGTTATCCGCTTCTTCGCAAGAAATTTTGCAAAATACGCAAACCGCCGTTCAAAATTCGGCCGGCGTAACCGAAGTGACGAACTTTATCCGCGAGATTTCTTCCCAAACGAATTTGCTTGGACTTAATGCGGCGATTGAAGCGGCGCGGGTAGGAGAGGCGGGTGCCGGATTCGGCGTGGTCGCAAAAGAAGTGCGAAAACTTTCGGAAGATACCAAACAAGCGACCCAACGTATTGAAGAATCCTTGAATTCCATCCAGCAATCCATCGAGCAAATGGAAAGGGAAATTAAGGAGATTACCGCGGCATCCAACGACCAGGCCCAACTCGTTTCCGGATTTATGGACAGTATCGAACAGCTTAATTCCACAAGCGCAAAAATGAAAGCATTCGTCAGCAAAGTCATTACCTACGAAGTTTAGATCGTACTATTTTGAGTTTCGATTTCGGATTCGCAGTTCAAAGGGGATGCGGGTCTTTTTTTTATTACGATTGTTTCAAATTTGACACAATTATTCGACGGGAGTAAACTAAATATGCAGCTGCTTGAACAAGTGTTCAAAACGATCGTTCAAAACAAGCGTTCGGCATACAAATCAATGAAATCGGCACACTGACATATAAAAATACATCAAGACCAGGAAAGGATATCGATGGAACGAGAAGAACAGGTTCAGGATCGGGAGAAGGATGTCAAAGCGAAAATCCTTGATGCGGCAAAGAAGCTTTTTGCCCGTAAAGGATTTGAAGGAACGAGCGTCAGGCAAATCTGCGATGAAGCCGGGGTGGCGCTTGCCTTAGTTTCCTACCATTTCGGGGGAAAGGACAAGCTGCTCTATGCCTTGTTCGAACCGCTGAACGACTATTTTTCCAAGCTTTCTTACAACTTGGACGAGCCGGTCGACGCTCTAAAGAAATATATCCAGGGATTTGTCGCCTACCGGTACGAAAATGAAGAGCTCATTCATATTCTTCAGCAGGAAATGATGATGCAGAGCCCGAGGCTTCGGATGCTTTCCAATGCGTACTATCCGTCTTGGGTGCATTTGCGGGCTATATTGGAAGCGGGCAAACATCAAGGAAGGTTCCGTTTCGAATCGATCGTGCACGCCGTTCATTTCGTGATGGGGGCGGTCATCTTTTCCAGACAGAACCCGTTTCTCGAACCCGTCTTTAGCGACTTGCCTTCACCGGAAGATAACCCCCGGGAGGCGGCCGATTATATCATAAACCTGGTCTTAAACGGATTGAATTCATCGCTACAGCAAAGGGGATAACATCATGAAAGCAGCAAAAATATACGGAGCCAAAAACATTCGCGTCGAAGAGGCTGAAATTCCTGCCTTGGAAGCCGGAAAAGTGCTCGTCAAAGTGGATTACGCGGGGATATGCGGAAGCGATATGCACGAATATTTGGCCGGGACTTTCCCGATCCGCACCCAGCCGGTGCTTGGACATGAGTTTTCGGGTACGGTCATTGAAGCCGGGGAAGGCGTGACCAGCCTGAAGCCGGGGGACCATGTAGCCGTTGAACCCTTGATCCCTTGCGGGCATTGCTCCAACTGCCGCAGAGGCATGGCAAACCTGTGCACGAACAGCGGAGGTTACGGGTACACCTTGTCAGGGGGCTTTGCGGAATATGCTGTCGTAAGACAGGAAAATGCGTTCAAATTGCCGGAAGGCATGGACGTCAAGCTCGGTGCTCTCGTTGAACCGACGGCAGTAGCGGTTCACGCCGTACGACAAAGCTCGCTACGCCTCGGCGATTCCGCGGCCATCTTCGGAGCGGGGCCGATCGGACTGTTGCTGCTCCAAGCGGTGAAGGCTGCGGGAGCGAGCGAAATCATCGTGGTCGAGGTGTCCGACGAACGCCGGGAAAAGGCAATCGAGCTCGGTGCAACGCTTGCGATTAATCCGGTTGAAACCGACGCTGTCGCAAAAATCAAAGAATTGACTGACGGCGGCGTGGACGTAGCCTTTGACGCAGCCGGCGTACAAGCCACGTTCTTGAGCGGAGTAAGCGCCGTTCGAAAAGGCGGCGAATTCAAGGTGGTTAGCCTATGGGAACAACCGGTGACCTTCAGCCCGAACAGCTTTGTGAAGACCGAAGCGAAAATTACCGGATCCTACGCATACGTCAACTTGTTCCCCGAAGTCATTCGCCTGCTCTCGAGAGGCATCATTGACGGGAACAAGGTCATTACAAGCCTGATTCCACTCGATGAGATCGTTGACAAAGGCTTTGAACTCCTGACAAAAGACCGTAAACAATGCAAGATTTTGGTGGATATGAAGCTTTAAGGCCTAAAATTATTAATATCTTGATATTTTTATAAAAGTCACGTTTATCGTGGCTTTTTATTTTTGTTCGGACTTTTATGTTATTCTTGACAGAACCTCGTTAATTCGTATACATTTGTATACAAAAGACTTCGGGGCACAAATGTGTACATTTTTAAGGAGGAAATCAAATTGCGCGAAGGAAGACACGAACACCGCGGCCATCACATGCATAAAGAGCATTGGGAAAACCGTGGGCTTCACCAGGACGAAAACGCCAAAAAACGTCCCCACAGCGCCCAAACGTTCCGCCGGGGAAGAGCCATCTCCTTTCTGGATAGATTGAACGTCAAACGTTCGACCTTGATGATGCAACTAGACAAGCCGGAATATGAATCTATCAAACAAGTGATCAGCGGAGAACTAAAAGCGACCGAATCCATCATTCAGGAGTTTATTCATACATTTGAACTGCATGAGGCAGGTTTAATCGATGATAAAAATGGAGATGGAGGCGATGTAAAATGACCGTCACGGAACTGATGAAAACCCGAAGAAATATTAAGTCCTTTAAAGCCGAAACGATCGAGGAAAAAGATTTGATATCCTGGCTGGAAGCCGCCAGCTTCGCCCCAAATCATCGTATGAACGAGCCATGGGAAATCCGTATCGTCGGGCCCGAAACAAGAAGGAAACTGAATCATAAAACCGACTTCGGTAAAGCACCGGTCGTTCTCGCGGTATTGTCCAAACCCGGGTCAACACCGTTTGAACGCGATGAAAACGTGATGGCCGTTTCTTGCTTCGTTCAAAATTTCCTGCTGGCCGCGCATGAAGCGGGAGCCGGGGTCTACTGGTCTTCCATGGGGGCGACGCCCCAGAATCGCGACATTCTTGGAGTGCCGCAGGAGTATGATGTGATCGGCATGCTCGCCGTCGGCTACCCGGAGGAAGTACCCGCAGCCAAACCGAGAACGCCGATATTAACCAAAATTTCGCACTTAGAATAAAGCCCGCCAAAGCAGCGGAAGCCTGGAACTTGTTGTTACAGCGAAAGAAAGGCAAGAATCTCGATCTGTATAATCAAAGCCCCCTCGAAAGAGGGGGCTTTGCATTAGCTTGAACTGCGTCTTCTGGATTTGTAATATTCATGTCCCATATGGCCATGGCGCCGCTTACCATCCGAGGAGGAACCGATCATGGGGCGGTCGTATCCGTGACTGCTGCTGTACCGTTTGCCGTAGTGTTTAGCAGAACTGCTGTGCCTTTTACCATAGTGCTTTGCCGAACTGCTGTATTGCCTTCGACGGCTGTGCGATGCGGAATGAAGAAACTTATCAATGAGTTTTCTTAGCATACATAAGTTCTCCTTTCTGTCGTTCTTGTTTATTTTATTCGGATAGTATCATACGGGGGACTAGGATTACAAATCTGGAAGATTAATGGGTAGATGTTTCGTATTGATTCTAGTAGTCGTTAGCGATCCTCCGCAAGTCATTCATAAAATGAGATGAACAGGCATATGGTGTTTGAAGCTCGAGCAAGCGCTCGATGATCGTTTTCAAATCTTCAGTAAGTTCCAGCTCATCCTGCCAGGATCGTTCGGGCTGACTGTTTTGGTTTTTCCCGGAAGCCTTCTCGGGCTCAAAAGCGGAATAGAGGAGGAACAACAT
Organism: Paenibacillus salivarius; assembly: GCF_051307165.1. Classification (NCBI taxonomy): domain Bacteria; kingdom Bacillati; phylum Bacillota; class Bacilli; order Caryophanales; family Paenibacillaceae; genus Paenibacillus; species Paenibacillus salivarius. The sequence continues at coordinate 2,985,711 of NZ_CP195592.1, read as the reverse complement.
AAAATGACCGATATCCTGCAGGTCCGTTCGCTCATCTGCGGATTTAAAAGAAAGAGATGATGTTCGTTTTTTTCCATTCCATTTCCGGTCGGCTTCCCGGGGGAAACAGGACTCTCCCTTTTTTCTGGCCAAGCCGAAATCCAGTATAAACAAAAGATCGTTCTGTTTCAGAACGTTTGGAATCCGCAAATCGAGATGAACGAACCCCCGTTCGTGAATGAAGGATACAAGCTCCAACAGCTGCATGGCAATCAGAATGCAGTCTTGTTCTCCGTACCGTTTGCCTTGCCCGAAAATCAAATCCTCAAACGTATCCCCGCTTAAATAGGACATTACGAGGTAAAAATAACTGCCTTCCGTAAACAATTCTATAAATTCGGGAAACTGAGGATGTCGAAGGGATTGCAACATGCCGGCTTCTCTTTCCAGTAGTTGTCTGGCAAATGCTCCTTTACTCGGTCGCGACTGTTTGACGGCGACAAGCCCCCCGTCCTTTAGATCCGAACATTTATAGGTTAAACCGTAGCTTCCTTCTCCAATCAACTCCATGACTACAAATCTACTTCCTAACACGGTACCCGGTGGTGAAGGATAGTCTTTCCATGCGGCGAGAAATGCGGTCAAAGAAGAAAAAATACGCATAAGGTCTGTTTACTCTCCTTCGGGTTATAGTTAAGATACTCTTAGTTTATTATAAATCGATGTAAAACAAAAAATGGGGTATTTATCAATGAATGTGGAATTGACGGATTTGGCGAATACATGGTATCAACAGGCCGAAGTAAAAGCTCGACAATATTATGTTTCGCTGCAGAATCTGGTTTTGAATCAAAACTATATTCCCGAGCTGATCCGGGATTTTCAATTGTGGAAAAGAGGGCATATCACCCGGCAGCCAGCCTGGCTTTCCTTGTTTTCGCTTAACAGGAAAAGACCTGACCCAACCGACTATTATCGTTATTTGGGATGGCTAAACCGGACAGGAAAACTGGATGACTATCTGGACAGGAGCATTTCATATATTTATTTGCGGGATTTGGGAAAAGACTTCAATTCACAAAACACGCAAATCAAAGTAAACCGTTTAGTCGCCGATGTGAAAAAACACTTGATTCATCCAGACAACAAAGCCACGAGAAGTCGTCCGGCCTTTTTGAACGGAGCGGCGCTTTACCGCTGGGCTCAGAAGGAAGGGGTGGAAAACGGCGTCATTTGGGTCATGGATAAACTGCGAAACGTCTCCTCCAGGATTCCCCATGCGTTGAATCCGGAAGAAGCGGAACGAAAATTGATCAAGATCATCATCGGCGTCGTAATGCATGTAATGGATGAATTAGACGACCAAGCCAGGCCCGCAGAACGCTCCCGTCAATTGGAAGAAGCTATCAAACTGGGGTACTACTACGGCTTGACATATCCTTTCATCGATGACCTGCTGGACTCCGACATGTTGAACGCAGAGGAAAAAGCAAGATATTCATCCGTGATCCGTAAAACATTGCTGTCCAGAACGGTACCCCCTCCGGAAGACGAGTTCGGTAACCACGCGGAATTCATGACGTTTGTTTACGATGAGCTTCGCGAGGCTTACGAATTTATCAAGACGTACCAAAGGCCGGAAACTCAGCATATTTTCTTTGAGCAGTCCTATGTTTTCTTTCATGCCCAGGACATCGACAGATCGAAGAGCCTGCTGAATGCGAACTATACGAATGAAGAACTGTTCCTTCCGGTCATTTTAAAATCTTCTTCCTCGCGCCTGGTTGTCCGTTCCGTGCTTAGCGCTCCGAAGGATGAAGGGTTTGATCTCCGGGTCTTTTATTACGGTCTCTACAACCAGCTCGCGGATGATTTTGCCGATATGTTCGACGATATGGAGAGAGGTGCGGTAACTCCGTATACCTATTATCTGAAATACCGTCACATTCGTCCGGATCTGATCAATCCTTTCGAATTGTATTGGTCCGTTATCGCAAATTTGATTCATCGTATTTACGGCTCGGACGACAAGATTCGGGAAATTATTCTGGATCGCGCCATCAATGGATTAAAACGCTACTTTAAACGGGCCGGCGAAAAAAAATATAACGAAGTATTAGCGATATTTACAAAAGGCATGCCGGAACTTTTTGCGGTTATTCAGAAAATGGTACGCCATGCGGAGGATGTGGACTTTTTCGATAAACTGCTGCGCGACCAACTGATTGCCGAAATGAAGAACAATCGTCAGGAAAAAGAGCGGTTTTCCGACATCGTCGCAACGGCCAGGCGACAAATCAATGATCTTTTGCAAATTACTAAGCCCGAGCAAGCTCCCCCCGTTCAACATTTGCTTATTGAAACGGCCAATTACAGTCTCGAAAGCGGCGGGAAGCGGCTTAGGCCGGTTCTCTCCTGGATTATGGGCGTAAAGGAATACGGGATTTCCGCTTCGGCATTAGTCCCGCTCTTCAGATCATTGGAGTATATGCATACGGCGTCGTTAATATTTGATGATCTTCCGACGCAGGATAATTCTCCGACCCGCAGAGGCAGGCCTACACTACATCACGTCCACAACAGCGCGATCGCCGAGTTGACCGGTATTTATTTAATTCAGAAGGCGATCGAAGAGTTGTCTTCGCTCAAAGGATTCGAAAACGGTCTCGTGCTTAAACTGATGCGGTATATGTCCCAAAAGGCCGGTGAAATATGCATGGGCCAGGCGATGGATTTAAACTCCAAAGGCAAAGCTTTGACGCAGGAGGAGTTGAATGCAATCTGTTTCTATAAGACCGGGATTGCCTTTGAAGTATCCCTCGTCGCGCCCGCCATCCTTGCTCAGGCTAAAGATTCGGAGATAGAAGGTTTAAAAACGATCGCGTATCACGCCGGCATTGCTTTCCAAATCAAGGATGACTTGCTCGACGGAGAAGGCGATGAGCGACTTCTGGGCAAACCAGCCGGTAAAGATATCGAAAACAACAATTCGACCTTCGTCACGGTACTGGGACGGGAAGGGGCCACCAGAGAGATGTGGGAACATTATTGCCTGGCTATGGAAGCATGGAACCAATTACCGAATCGTCCCGGTTTTTTGAAGCATTTATTGAATTATTTGATTACAAGGGATAGTTAATCAATGACCTCATCCCAAGATACTGTCCAAACCTGAAATGGAGCCGGTGGAGGCATCAAAGAAGGATGCGCCGCAGGCTCTTTTTGTTATTTCGTCAAGAAGAAAAAATAAATACAAAAAATGTAAGTCCCGTGATAATATCTATTTGTCTATGAAAAAAGTCGCAAAAAAGAGCTTAAACAACTTAAATCAAAGGAGGAAAATTCATGATCAAGAAAGGTGCGTTTCTTAAACCCGCATTAATGCTAGTTTTGTTGGGCGCTGTCGTAAGCGGAGGCACGACCTTTAACCCGGTCAAAGCGGAGGCGTCCGTAGAACCTCTGCTTGGCGAAATTCAACTCTATCCTTATGCTTTTACGCCGAAAGGCTGGGTGAAAGCGGAGGGCCAGACTATGCAAATTTCACAAAACTATGAGCTGTATAGCCTGCTCGGAACGAATTATGGGGGAGACGGTCAAACCACGTTCGCGCTTCCTGACCTGCGCGGCGCTTCACCAATGCCTGGCGTTTCCTACTTCATTGCGATAGAAGGAGCTTACCCTTCTCGTAACTAGTCTATGCGAATCTTTATATAGGGAAGTGGTGAATGCGTGCCGAATTTAAAACATAAGGTTCTTCCAGGGCTTACACCCGTCCGGCTGCTGGCCCCTCTGCTGCCGTTCATCGGAGGAGCGTTATTGTTGCTGGGATCGGATGCGGAAGCGGCGATTATATCGAATGTTACGATCCAAAAGCCCGTAACCTCAAGCGGCTTCGTCAATCCTTACGAACCGGAAAAGGCGGTCGACGGTTCTCTTGCGCCTACAAGCCGTTGGTATACGGCCGATGCGGGGGAAAAATGGATCCAGGTAGATTTGCAGGATATTTATTCGTTACATCTTTGGAAATTGACGGGTATGGGGCTTTACTATGATTGGTATGATGGACGGGATCCGTATGCCTTTCGTCTGATGACCAGCATAGACGGGGTGACATGGAAAACCGCGGATGCGGTGCAAGGGAACAGAAATCCGATGGTCCAGCGCTCGCTGCCTTCCGTTGAAGCGCGTTACGTCAAACTCGTCATCGATCAAGGAAATGACAGAAACGATTTTTGGGCATCCGTTATTGAATTTGAATCTTATGGGGAATTGTTATCTTTGCCGGCGGCCCCTGCAAATTTTACGGGCGAATACCAAGATGGCGCAGTCCAGCTCGAATGGGAGGCCGTGTCGCAAGCTTCTTCATACGAGCTCAAACGAAACGGGCAAATCATATATTCCGGTCCCCTAACATCTTATAAGGATAACGGAGCACTTCCGGCAGGAGAAGTCATCTACTCCATAAAGGCGATTAACGCAAAAGGGAGCGGTGACGCGGCGGAAACGAAACTAACGATTCCGACCGAGGCGGAAAGAGCCGCAAATGCGGCCGCCGCGTTAGAAATCGGTTTCTCTCCCGGAGACAGCGCTTCTTCGGTTACACAAAACATTATACTTCCCGCAACCGGACTTGGCGGATCAACCGTTAGCTGGAATTCGGATGCCCCAGCCACGATCGATCTTGACGGCAAGGTGACCCGGCCCTCCTATGTTCAAGGGGACCGTACGGTAACGTTGACCGCAACCGTCAAGTTGGGAGCAGCCGAGGCAACCCGCACTTTTGCAATAAATGTATTGAGGGAAACCACCGAAACGGCATTAAATAAAGCGGAGCAGGGGCTTACGCTGGGCGATCTGACCGCAGTGACGAGTCATCTTGTACTACCCGTAAAAGGATATGGAGGAACGGACATCACGTGGTCCTCCAGCGAACCCGGCATTATTGCTGTTGACGGGACCGTTCACAGGCCGTCTTATTCGGAAGGCGATGCGGATGTTACGCTTACGGCCGCGTTAAGGCTGGACGGACTGGAACGCACAAAAGCATTTGCCGCGCATGTATCGAGTCTGCCGATCAGCGATGAAGAAGCGGTGTCCTTCGTGCATCAAACATTGGAAATCCCCGTCACCACGGTTACGACCGACCTCTCTTTGCCGGCAAGCGGACCAAACGGCGTTCATATTTCGTGGCGCTCCTCGCATCCGGATTTTCTGGATTCCGGGGGCCGGGTGACCTTGCCAAGTTTTATGCAGGGAGATCAGACCGTAATATTGGAAGCGACTTTGTCAAAAGGACAATACACCCTGACCAAGACGTTTACGTTGCTCATTCCTGCCCTGCCCATCAGCACGGAGGAGGAGGTAAAGTTGGCGGCGGATACTCTGATACTGGACTATCCCGAGGGCGTCAAGGATTCCATTACTCTGCCGATCAACGGGGCGTTTGACACGAACATTGATTGGTCCTCCGACCGGCCGGAAGTGTTGGACGATCAGGGACGGGTAAACAGGCCCCGTTATACGGACGGAGATGCCTCCGTTCAATTGACGGCGACGGTGTCCAAGGACAACGTTACCGTTCAAAAAACATTCCGTCTAACGGTTCTTAAAGCACTGCCCAATACGCCATATATTCGCCTCAACGGCACGAATCCCGTATTGCTGGAAGCCGGAAACGCCTTTACAGATCCCGGTGCCTCGGTGGTTGACAGCGTGTATGGAACCGTTCTGGCAGAAGGCATCATGGGGATTGGGACCGTCGATGTCAATATATCGGGCGTTTATAAGCTGAGTTATAGTTTCGGCGCTGAAGGATGGACGGCGGAGCCTGCCGAACGTGAAGTTCACGTGCGCCCCCGCCCGGTGTCGGCCGCAGCCGGCAGTAACGGCGAAAAATCCTTATTCGTAACCGGGGCTTTGCCATTAGCCCGTCTTGAATTGTATAACAGCGAACGCGAGCTCGTCTCGGAGGCTGCAGCTTCACCTGAAGGGGAATTCGTATTCCGTTCGCTTGAGGAAGACAAAGGATATTATGTCATTCAAGTGGTAAACGGAATGTCCAGTTCACCGTCCGAGCTCGTTTATGTCAAAAGCCTGACCGCTTCGGACGTTGCCGGTTCAATCATTTCCATTCCCGCCCCCAAAAAAGGGGAGACGATGCTTAAGCTCCCGCAGGTACCTCCCGGGTTTAGCGTTGCGATCAGCACCAGCAGTCATCCTACGGTCGTTCGGACTGACGGTGTAATCCGTGAGCCTATTTCCGACACCCGGGTCACGATTCTTTTTGAGGTCACGAAGGACGCCGATGGATCGAAGGCGCTCTCGCGGCCGATTTCCATCACCGTTCCCGGTTCAAATGCGGGTAACGGGAATGGTGGTGGAGGAGTAGGCAACAGCAGCAGCACAGGAAGTATACAAAACTCGGCCTTAACGCTCCAGCAATCCATCCTGTTTGAAAACGGGCTTGCGGTTGTCGTTTATAAGCCTACGGCTGCTTACCTGGATCAACAGATCTCCGTGGCGAAAGCCTCGGGCATGAAATATGCTCCGATCAAGCTCACGGGTGAAAAGGATGTAAGCAGGGTCATGATCGATTCGAAGTTATTGCCTAAATTTACGAACGTCGGCTTCTCCATCCAATCGGGGTTTGCAACGCTCAACCTATCGAAGGAAGAGCTTCAAAAACTTTCGCCACAAGGACGGAGCGTGGAAATTTCGCTTCAATCGGCCGACGGTGAGCAAGCAAAAAGGTTCGACGCATGGACCGGGAAGGTTGGTTTGAAGCTTGCAGGTCCGTCAGTAAAAATCGGCAACAACACGGGGGAGGCCGCTCATGCCGTTCTACCGCTTCGTGACGGATTTCCAGCCGGATCCGGAAGCGTACCCCGTTTCGTGTACGTTTTGGCCACATATACGGACGGCACGGAAGAGGTGATCCCCGCAGAAATCATTTATGGAGAAGACGGGAATGCGATTGGAGCCGGCTTTGAGATGACGGATTCAGGCTCTTATGTTCCCGCGGTTCTCTCGGGTAACGCCCCGACTTTGCCGGTAACCTGGACAGACGCGCAGGGACATTGGGCTGCGGGCGCCCTTCAAACGTTGGCGTCCCGGGGATGGATTCAAGGTTACGGCGACGGAACGGTCCGGCCGGACCGCCCGGCATCGCGGGCCGAGATCGTTTCGATTCTCGTCAAAGCTTTTGGGCTTGAAACGGCCCAAGAGAATAAAAATACGTTTACGGATATGGATGGACACTGGGCCGCATCGGCCGTTGAAGCCGCATATGCCCAAGGTTGGATCAAAGGCATGTCATCGAGCGCTTTCGGTCCGGATACGGGCCTCACTCGAGAGCAGGCCATTGTGATCCTTGTAAATGCGCTGGCAATCGGTAAGGATGGAAATGATCTTGCAGGCCCATCCTTGAGCAAATTCCGAGATGGAGACCAAGCCTCCGTGTGGGCAATCCATGCCTTGGAACAAGCCGTAACCAGCGGATGGACGATTGGTTATCCGGATGGAACGCTTCGAGCTTCCGAAGTGATCACTAGAGGAGAGTTAGCGGGATTAATCGTCCGGGCTTTAGGCTTGAACCCATAACATTCAAAAGCATGGTTGCGGATTTTCCGCAACCATGCTTTTTGTTATCCGGAATTCCTTATAAAGATTCGTACAACGACAGCAATAGGCGGCTATTCTTGATCATATCGTGATGTTTTTCTACATATCGTCGTCCTAGTTGTCCCTTTTCGGGAAGCATATCCAAGTTTTTAAGCGCATGCTCGATACTTTCTTTAATCGTATCGGGATTGGCGACGATAACCGGCAGATCCTGAGGGTAGCGTTCCCTCATGTCATCGCTGATCCAGCAAATGACCGGTTTCGCCATAGCCATCGTCTCAACCGCAAAAAGCCCGTAGGTGCCGATATGAAGTTGGTCGATGATGAGATCCGCTTTTTTGAAGATGTCCATCGCTTCTTCATGACTTTTTCCTTGTACGGCAACGAAATCAAAGTCATAATGGTCCTTCAATGCCTCAACCGCTTTTAAAATATAGGCGGTTCCTTTTATGGCTGGAGCTGTGGGGGCGTGCACGATGAGAGGTTTGCCATTGTTGTTTTTTTCTTCGGAGGGGCTATATCTGCTCAAATCGACCATGGCGGGAATGACCGAAACTTGATCATAGTAGTCTTTGACCCAGTCGTACAACTCGAAATCGGATACGATGCAATGGGAAATTTGTTCGGAAAGCCGTTGAAGATTCCGTTTGATCTGATCTTCGTTTCGGTTTTTGACCCGAACATAAGGATTTCGTTTTACGGCTTCCGAATACAATCGAACATCGGTCCCCCAATGCTGCATGATCAGTTTTTTTCCGCCTTCCTTTAAAATCGGAATATCGGATCCGTCCAACGTCAGGCTCGTGCCCCAGTGAAAATGAAAAACTTCATAAAATGATTGCAATTGGAGGGACAACTTCCGCAGTAAACCGTTTATCTCCGGGGAGTTGCGTTGTCCGATCAATGACCACTCATAATCGGAGCGGTATTTTAAATAGTAGGGGTAGTAGTTCAAGGTGTGCGATATCACCCCGTGCTGTCCTAGACCGATTGATGAGGTATGCATTTGATTGGCAATTTCGATGCTTCCTTGAAGTATGCGGAGCGTTTGGTTATGGTCGGCGTGGCCTGATGTGAAAGGAGTAAGGGATATCTCTAGCGGAAATTTGGATTTAATGGGATCGATTCCGTGATTGTGGGTCTCCGATTTATTCATGTAAACGGCTGCTTGGCCCGGTCTGTTGAACCGTTTGTAAACGTTTTGCATTAAATATGTCAGTACCGGATCATCGGGATATAATTCAAGTCCTCTCCATAACCACAGCCATGCGTTAGTCGGGTTTTCTTTTTTGATGTGAAGGTATCCGTTTAAATAATAAAATTCAGGCAGGTGGTGCAAGTCGGTTTGATGCTTTGCGAGAAGATCGTCGGCCGCCGTCAAATCATTCATCTTTATTTGTTCTAAAATGATCGTTTCCCAGTCCAACGTCCATCCTCCTTGTTTTTAGGTTTTTTCGGACGAATCCTTCTACAATTTATGAAATATCTGCCTATCCGCAACCGTCAAAGATCTATCCTTTCTAGTAAATAGCAGTTCATCCGAAATGAAATGTGTCAATGAAATAGCATGAGTGCCTATACGAAAAACAAACATGTTTCATAGAATATGGCAAGCTTCTTCGAAAAGGAGAAGCAAAGTGAACAAAGGAGGATAGTACGGAGATCAAAATTCATTGAAAAGGAGGATGCGCAATTGCCTATACAAGAATTTATTCAAAACGGCGACTTCGAAAGCGGTAGTTTGGCTCCTTGGATACCGGTGAATGCAACGATCACAAGTACCCGTTCGCATACCGGTTTGTTCTCGGCCCAATTAATCGGAGGCAACATTAACTCCTTCATTCATCAAACTATTCCAGCAACTCCGGGTTCAAGTTTCGTTATTTCCGCCAGCGTAGGGAAAATCGGAGCGAGCCCCTCACCACTCGTACTTATTCAGGTGAGTTTTTATGACGCTTCGTTTAATTTTCTCGGCTCGGGTGAAATTACGAATATTTTTCCAGGTCGTATACCGAATGTCGATAATAACGCCACATGGCTCGATGTTCTTCATACGACTTCCGTAGCGCCCCCTGGAACTGCCAATGCCATTGTTTTGATTAACAAACTGCCTCAGGTAGGAAGCCCGGATATTCTGGTGGATGACATCTCGTTGTTCTCATCTACCGATTCCGGCGTACCTGGACCAACCGGCCCAGCGGGAGCAACAGGACCGGCAGGAGCCACGGGTGCAACAGGCCCGGCAGGAGCAACGGGAGCAACAGGCCCGGCAGGAGCAACAGGTGTAACAGGAGCCACAGGCCCGGCAGGAGCAACAGGTGCAACAGGTCCGGCAGGAGCAACAGGAGCGACAGGTGCGACAGGAGCAACGGGAGCAACGGGAGCAACAGGCGCAACAGGTCCGGCAGGAGCAACAGGAGCGACAGGTGCGACAGGCCCGGCAGGAGCCACGGGAGCAACAGGCGCGACAGGTGCGACGGGTCCGGCAGGAGCAACAGGTGCGACAGGTCCGGCAGGAGCGACAGGCCCGGCAGGAGCCACGGGAGCAACAGGAGCGACAGGACCGGCAGGAGCAACAGGCCCGGCAGGAGCAACAGGCGCGACAGGTCCGGCAGGAGCCACGGGAGCAACAGGCGCGACAGGTCCGGCGGGAGCAACAGGCGCGACGGGCGCGACAGGTCCAGCAGGAGCAACAGGAGCGACAGGTCCGGCGGGAGCGACAGGCCCGGCAGGTGCGACAGGTGCGACAGGTCCGGCGGGAGCAACAGGTGCGACGGGTCCGGCAGGAGCCACGGGAGCAACAGGCGCGACAGGTCCGGCGGGAGCAACTGGAGCAACAGGTGCGACGGGTCCGGCAGGCGCGACAGGTGCGACAGGTCCGGCGGGAGCAACAGGCGCGACAGGCGCGACAGGCCCGGCAGGAGCAACAGGAGCGACAGGTCCGGCAGGAGCCACGGGTGCAACAGGAGCGACAGGTGCGACAGGCCCGGCAGGAGCCACAGGCGCGACAGGAGCCACAGGCCCGGCAGGAGCCACGGGAGCAACAGGAGCGACAGGACCGGCGGGAGCAACTGGAGCAACAGGAGCAACGGGTGCAACAGGAGCGACAGGTCCGGCAGGAGCAACAGGAGCAACTGGCGCAACAGGTCCGGCAGGAGCAACAGGAGCAACTGGCGCAACAGGACCGGCAGGAGCAACAGGTGCAACTGGAGCAACAGGAGCGACAGGACCGGCGGGAGCAACTGGGGCAACGGGTGCGACAGGACCGGTGGGAGTAACAGGAGCAACAGGAGCAACGGGTGCAACAGGAGCAACGGGTGCAACAGGAGCCACGGGTGCAACAGGAGCGACAGGTCCGGCAGGAGCAACAGGAGCAACTGGCGCAACAGGTCCGGCAGGAGCAACAGGAGCGACAGGACCGGCAGGAGCAACGGGAGCAACAGGCGCGACAGGTCCAGCGGGAGCAACAGGAGCGACAGGACCGGCGGGAGCAACAGGTGCAACAGGCCCGGCAGGAGCCACGGGTGCAACAGGAGCGACGGGTCCGGCAGGAGCAACAGGAGCGACAGGCGCGACGGGGCCAGCAGGAGCAACAGGCGCGACGGGTGCGACAGGCCCGGCAGGAGCAACGGGAGCAACTGGAGCGACAGGCCCGGTAGGAGCAACGGGAGCAACTGGAGCGACAGGACCGGCAGGAGCAACGGGAGCAACTGGAGCGACAGGCCCGGCAGGAGCAACAGGCGCGACAGGTGCAACAGGTCCGGCAGGAGCAACGGGTGCAACAGGAGCGACAGGCCCGGCAGGAGCAACGGGTGCAACAGGAGCGACAGGTCCGGCGGGAGCCACGGGTGCAACAGGAGCCACGGGTGCAACAGGAGCGACAGGCCCAGCAGGACCTACTGGAGCCACAGGCCCGACAGGACCTACCGGTCCCCCAGGGGCTTAATGGTTAGTTAAAGCCAGGAAGAAGGGTTAGCTTTGTGCTACCCCTTCTTTTTTCCTAATGACCCCATGTCATACCATTCGTTTCGGGAAGTTATTAACGAAGGAGCGTGACCCCTTTTGATCACGATCAGCTTGTGCATGATAGTCAAGAATGAAGAAGAAGTGCTTGCGCGATGCCTTGATAGCATTAAAGATATCGTAGACGAGATTAATATTGTGGATACGGGATCCACTGACAAGACGGTCGAGATTGCCAAACAATATACGGACCGCGTCTTTTTCTTTGAATGGATCGGAAACTTTGCGGCGGCCAGAAACGAATCGTTTAAGTACGCAACAAAAGAGTATATTTTGTATCTTGACGCAGACGATGTGATTTTGGAGGAGGATAGACGGAAGTTAAAAGAACTCAAGCAAACTTTAGACCCGGCCGTGGACTCCGTTTCTATGTTCTACGACGCGGGAACGGATGAATATGGCAACGTAACGCTAAGATACCGGAGAAACCGACTCGTTCGAAGAGATAAGAATTACAAGTGGGTAGGGGATGCCCATCAATATCTGAACGTATATGGTAACATCATCAATGCAGATATATCCGTAACGCATAAAAAAATCCGCCATTCCGTCGGACGCACACTAAGTATTTATCAAAAGAAGTTGGAAAGAGGCGATGTTTTAAGCGCCCGCGATAATTTTTACTATGGAAATGAATTAAGGGAAAATGGCCATTACGAAAAAGCGATCGAAAGTTATAACCGAAATATCGAAATGGATTCGGGATGGGTCGAAGATAAGTTTTACGCATGCATTAACAAAGCCGATTGCTTCCGTTTCTTAGGGGATCGAGCCAACGAATTGAAAAGCCTGCTTCAATCGATGGAGTTTTCCAGAACGCCCCGTGCGGAGACATGCAGCCGACTCGGATATCACTTTCAGCAACAAAACGATTATCCATCCGCGATATTCTGGTATGAACTGGCCGCAAGCATCGTTCCGGATCCGAATCAATGGAGCTTTTCTTATCCGGCCTACCACACATGGTACCCTCATTTGCAATTATGCGTTTGTTATTATAATTTGGGAAATTATCAAAAATCGTACGAACATAACGAGAAAGCCCGTGAGTTCCGTCCGTCGGACGAAAGGATTCTTTTTAATAAACAGCTTCTAGAAAATAAATTAGGAATAACGAAGGTAGAGTGAACAAAAAGGCCCCGCCATGAGCGAGGCCTTTTTTATTTATCCGTTATCCCGTTCACCAATATCGAAATTTGCTTGGCCATGTCATTCGGACCGTACGGTGTTTTTTCCTTGAGCCACCAGCTAACAATCCCTAACGTGGAAGAAGCGATAACCTCATTATGAACAAGAAATGGTCGATTCTGTGATTTTCTTTCTTCCCCCCACATTGAAATCATGTCCAGAAAAATGCCGATTATCCGATCATAAAAAGCTGCATTCTCAAGCATCCCCCTGTATAGCCCGGCATTCTGATATAAGTGATCAAGAAAAGCAGTGAGGGCCGGATAGGAAGAAGAGGAAGAGGCGGCATGTTTAACCGCATCAATCATAATGGTTTGAAACATCTCGTCCAGCACTTCGTCCATCATCTCCGTCGCATTGCCGGAATTTATTTTGGAGTTCCATGTCCGTGCATCGACGGTCCAGTGGTTGATAACCGATTATATGCTTGTGAACGGGATATTGATTCCGGTCACCGCTTATCTGATGAATCGATTTTCGACCCATCAGTTATTTATCGCATCGATGCTGTTTCTATTGACAGGAAGTATGTTAGCCGCGGTATCTCCGAATTTTGCTTTGTTGCTGATCGGCAGATTGGTTCAAGCCGCAGGAGCCGGCATCGTCATGCCATTATTAATGTCCGTGATTCATGAAATCTTTCCGGTTAAAAAACGGGGAACCGCGATGGGCGTCATAGGACTTACGGTAGCTGTCGCGCCTTCGATAGATCCTTCATTAGCGGGGATCGTTATTGAGACTTCATCTTGGCGATGGTTGTTTATCGGGATGATTCCGCTCCTTGCTATCGTGATCACGTTGTCTTTTAAATTTTTGATCAATGTATCCGAGACTTCCAGGCCAAAGGCAGATATACCCGGCATTCTATACTCAACTCTCGGTATCGGAGGAATTCTGTACGGCTTTAGCGTGGTGAGCGGCAGGGGATGGGGAGATGTGCTCGTTTTGTCATGCTTGATCGGAGGGGCTTTGTTTCTCGTTCACTTCTGCATTCGTCAGCTGAAATCGGCCGAACCTATGCTTGATCTGTGCGTTTTTACCAATAAATACTTTACATTAACGCTAGTCATCAATATTTTGGTCACGATCGTGATGTACGCGGATATGATATTACTCCCGTTATATTTGCAATCCAGCAGGGGCTATACGGCGCTTGAATCCGGTTTACTAATGATGCCGGGCGCACTTTTAATGGCGTTCATGTCCCCGGTGACAGGGCGGTTGTTCGATAAATTCGGGCTTAAGGTGCATGACGATCCGGTCAAATGTTCATGTAACGGGTTCGATTCAAGCCGGCATGACCTTGTCCAAGACTCAGCTCGAAAAGGAAGCATCCATACTCGGTACCGGTGATGCTTTTTCTTATGTCGTCATTGTAGCGATCCTTGCATTTTTATTGACCTTGTTCATGCCTAAACGAAAAGCGGATGCCAAACAATCGCTCTCAAACGAAGAAATTCCTTCTCAGACGAAGGCCTGAGAAGGACGGCAGATGAGAAATTTTCGATTTCCCGTCGAATCAATTTTAAAGTCGCGACCCTCCGCTAACGTCAATGCATTGGCCCGTGACCCAGCGGCTTTCCTCGGAAGCGAGGAATGCCGCCACGTCAGCGATATCCGAAGGTGCTCCCCATCTGCCGAAAATCGAATATTCGGCACCGAATTTGTTCGAATCGGGATCGTCCAGCATGGATGCATTCATATCCGTGGCAACAAAACCGGGCTTTAACGCGTTAATCGTGATGCCTTGAGGGCCGAGCTGGTTGGCTAATGAAAGCGTCAGCGCGTCTATGGCCCCCTTGGTCATGGTGTACGCCGGAATACCCGGTAAAGATATTCTCGTTACGGCTGACGACAAATTCATGATTCGACCGCCGCTACGAAGGCGTGAAAGCGCCTGTTGAATGATAAAGAACGGCGCTTTCACATTAATGCGGAAAATTTCATCGAAAGCTTCCTCCGTCGTTCCCTCCATCGCAACCGGAAGGCCCTTTCCGGCGTTATTTACCAAAATGTCGAACATGCGATCTCCCGTTCGTCGCATTAATTCTTCATCCAATTCCGCAAAGAGAGCCTCCACATCATCGAACACTTGGATTTCCTTGCCAAGGGCAAAGGCGTTCCCGCCGTTCCGTTCTATTTCCCGAACAACTTCTTCGGCAGCATCGCGGTTGATGGCGTAATGTACGGCAACCAAAGCTCCTTCTTCAGCCAAACGAAGCGCAATAGCCCGCCCGATACCACGGCTTGCCCCCGTGACTAAAGCAATTTTCCTATTCAATTTTTTCATTGCATCTCAGCTCCTCCCGTTTTTCGTTCTCATTGTACTTCAGCAATTATTTCGGAATGTTGCCTTCCTATTCGATATAATGGATACAGTCAAGAAGGAAGGGATGTAAACATGAAGAAAGTCATCGTTATCGGAGCAGGGATTCTTGGAGCATCGACAGCCTACAAATTGGCGAAATTAGGGGCCGAAGTCGTTGTTGTGGACCGCAAAGACAAAGGACAAGCCACGGACGCGGCGGCAGGCATTATTTGTCCCTGGCTGTCGCAGCGTCGCAACCAAGCCTGGTATCGCCTGGCGAAAGGCGGCGCCCGCTATTACCCTTTGTTGATTGAAGAGCTTCTGAACGAGGGAGAAACGGAAACGGGGTACGCTCAAGTTGGCGCGCTCAGTATTCATAAAGATGCGGAGAAAATTGATAAAATGGAGGAGAGGGCCCGTCAACGGAAGCCGGATGCACCGGAGATCGGTGAAATTACCCGGCTGGATGAAAATTTGACTCGCCGAAGTTTTCCGCTTTTGGCTGAAGGTTATCATTCCGTTCACATTAGCGGGGCAGCCAGGGTAGACGGCCGAGCGTTGCGTGAGGCGTTGATCCGTTCGGCACGGAAAAATGGGGCCGTGCTTATCCATGGGGAAGCAGCGCTCGAGACGCATGCCGATCGCGTGACAGGAGTTTCCGTTGGCGGACAAAGTTTGTCGGCCGACGAGATTATCGTATGCGCAGGCGCTTGGGCGAATCAACTGTTTTCTCCGTTGGGGATCGACTTCAAGGTTCGCTACCAAAAGGCGCAAATTATGCACCTGCAGGTTCCTGGCAACGAAGATACCGGGCATTTGCCTGTTGTGATGCCGCCTACGGATCAATATTTGTTAGCGTTTGACCGCCAAAAAATCGTGATCGGAGCGACACACGAAAACGATGTTGAAGGCTATGATACAAGAATCACGGCCGGAGGCATGCAAGAAATTCTGAATAAAGGATTGGAGTTAGCGCCAGGCTTGGATAACGGAACTTTCCAGGAGGTAAGGGTCGGATTCCGCCCGTTTACCCCCGGTTTTCTTCCGGTCATCGGCCGGGTTCCCGGATGGAACGGACTCATCACAGCGAACGGACTCGGGGCGTCCGGGCTAACGATGGGCCCTTTCATCGGAACCCAACTTGCGAAGCTCGCACTGGGTATGGATTTGGATCTTGAAATCGGCGACTATGATATTCAAAACGCTATCGACTAAGGTACCTGGGATATAGCTAGCACTAAGTCTTCGGTCTCACAAATCTCCCGACAATTTCCGAGGATTGAACCACATTCATAAAGGCGTTTGGATCGGTTTGCATCACCGTCTTCCGGACGGCCGCCAGTTCATAACGGGTCGTTACCGTCATGAGGGTGTGATTTTCCTGCTCACTGTAACCCCCCTCCGAATGGATGCAAGTGATTCCATGTTGGAGCTTCCGGAGCTGACAAAGCATCTGCTCTTTTTGCTTCGTGATGATAAAGCAGGTGACTTTGATATGCCCGATATGAATCATGTCAACCACTTTTCCTTTAACGAAGGTGGAAAGCATAGAGTATAACGCCAGTTCCCAACTTTGAAAAAAACCTAGCGCTAAAATAACGATGCCGTTTAGAATAAACAGAATATTTCCCATAGGAATGTCACGTTTGCTCGTCAATATGGATCCCAGGATATCGAACCCGCCGGTAGAACCGCCTACGCGTAACGAAAAGCCGATCCCCGCAGCAGAAATAATGCCGCCGAATACGGAGGCGAGAATCGGATCCTTGGTTACCTGCGTCACTGGAATCAGCTCCATCAACCAGGTGGTGGTGACGACCGACACAAGACTAAGGACAATATATCTTCGACCGACCGCCTTCCATCCCCAGATTATGAGGGGGACATTCAGCAAAAAGTAAACCAACGAAATATTCCATCCGGTGACATAACCGATAATGGAAGCTAACCCCGTAACCCCGCCGGATAAAAGCTGATGGGGGATGAGGAACAAATTGAGGCCGACCGCCACGAGCAGGGCGGAGAGAACGATTACGCCGACATCCTGAAACGGTTTGAGTGATGCATGGATCGGTTTTCTGAATCTTTCGTATGGATTTCGCTTCATTTTTCACGCCTTCTTTATACAGTTAAGTTATAAAAAAAACTTATCGGTATAAATTATCTTTTTTATTGCCTTCCAGGACTATGAAAAATGTTATATACATGCCCGAACCGAATGAAGAGGCTTCCTTTCGATCATAATGGACTTGAGGGAGTTGATTGTTTTTGCTCTTTAATGCGATAGCGGGCTTTATTATTCCATGGCTCTTCGGCTTATATTTGTTCAAGAAGTCGCCGATCATCATTTTAATTACTATGCCTATTGCAAGTCTGGTCACATTGATCATTAATGAACTGGGCTTTTACTTCAAGTTTTGGTCTTTTAACCCTTCGACCCCCACCGATGAGTCCGTATCGGCATTGCCTTTAGATTTGGGCATATACCCCGTACTGGCTTGTTTTATGGTTTTCTGGATTAGAAAGACGCGAATAAGTCATATGGTCGGCGTTATAGTTACAACGATGGTTACGACTCTGCTTGAGTATTCGGGATATCTTGCGGACAAGGTCCGGTATGGTAACGGATGGAATATTTTTTATACTTTCCTCTCTTATTTGGTAGCGTATATCATCGTCTACGTATACTACCGCATGATCGTTAAAATGCATGCCTCGATTCGCCCGCCGGAATGGTAAACACAGGACTGAATATATTTTTCATTTAGGGATTCTCATGTTAACATGAATACATCTAGCAAATGTTAAATAAAGAGGATCGTGGAGGTTCAGTCATGATTAATGAAACGGATCTAAAGCATCTCCGGCGATGCATCGAACTTGCAGAGGAGGCTCTCCGGACCGGTGACGAACCGTTTGGTTCGCTGCTTGTCTCGGAGTCCGGCGAAGTGCTTTTCGAAGACCACAACCATGTAGCCGGCGGAGACCATACGCAGCACCCGGAATTCGCGCTGTCGCGCTGGGCGGCCAATCATATGACGGTGGAAGAGCGAAGCAAAGCAACGGTTTATACGTCGGGGGAACACTGTCCAATGTGTGCCGCAGCGCACGGATGGGTCGGATTAGGAAGAATCGTCTATGCAAGTTCCTCCGAACAGCTGTCGCAGTGGTTAAGCGAATTGGGAGTTGCGCCATCGCGCGTCCGCAGTCTTCCGATCCAGGAAGTCATACGCGATACTGCCATTGACGGCCCGGTACCCGAACTGGCGGAACAAGTTTATGAACTTCATCGCCGGTTTCGCGCGAGATGAATGGTTGACATTCAGAAGTAAGCCTGTTACACCGGAATCAACTCCGGTTGTGCAGGCTTTTTTTATGCCTAATAGCAGCCCCAGCATTTTAGTGTTGCAACAGTACATGTGGTATAATCTGGGACAATATCGGTTTCATAGATTTCATAGGGAGGTCCTACCACATGCACATGGATCCGCAAAAGGAACTGCTAAAAATTTTCGATGATGAGCAGAAGCATATCGGCAACGCAACGCGAGAAGAGGTGCATCGGCTCGGCCTTTGGCATGAAGCGTTCCATTGCTGGATCGTTTCCAGAGAAGGGGACACGGACTATATTTATCTTCAGTTACGAAGCCCAATGAAAAAAGATTACCCGAATCTTTTGGATATTACCGCCGCAGGTCATATCCTGGCTCATGAATCCGTTTCGGACGGGGTTCGGGAGATCAAAGAAGAACTGGGGATAGAGGTTTCTCCGCAGGAACTGGAGTTTTTGGGAGTCTTGGATTATTGCGTTGAAAAAGACCATTTTATCGATAAGGAACTTGCGCATATTTTCCTGTACAGATCCAATCCGACTTTCAAGGACTTTCATTTGCAAATCGCCGAGGTTTCCGGCCTGTTCAAAACAAGGTTTTACGATTTTTACCGATTATGGTCGGGGGAACTGGATGAGATTCAAATCAAGGGATTCCTCGTCGATGCGGCCGGAAAAATCACGGATACGATGAAATCCGTAATCAAGACTCACTTCGTGCCACATGAGGCATCGTACTATCATCAGATTTGCGAAAAGATCCATCGAAAACTAGAAAACGACACCGTCCCGATGTAGCGCATCGTCTTCATCGGCTATAAACTTGAAGTCTTCGCCGATTCCCGGTTGTGTCTTTCGTACCTATCGCTTCATGGTTTCAGCGTGTATCCTGATAAGATGGTAAAATTCGTATGAAAATAGCATTACATGATCGTGGCGGAATCAAGAGCCGTTGCGCTGGTAATCAATTCTGACAAGCATGTTTACATTTCGGAAGCAAGCTCAATCAATTTGTACTTGTTGAATCGGGGATTGAATGTGTTTTTGATTCGTCTTCCGGTTCTTTTAATTTCACGGAAAGGAGGTGAGAGAGAAATGAGTACAATACACATGTTGGCAGGCATACCGGGCAGCGGAAAAAGTTATTATGCCCGGCAATGCTGCAAGCACGAACGAGCCGTTCTGGTGGCCACGGATACGATCCGGGAAAGGTTGTTCGGCAGCGAATCGCGGCAAAGAAACACCTACCGGATCTTTGATGAAGCTTATGCCGAGATCGAACGAGCACTGGCGTCCGGAAGAAACGTCGTTTTTGACGCCACGAACGTCGCTCGGGACCGACGGATCCAATTTTTGAAGCGATTTAAGGGTGTGCCGGTGGAATGCCATATCTGTATAACGCCTTACGAAACGGTTAGAGAACGGGTACGGGAAAGAAAACGCAAGTTAGATGATAAAGTGCTGGAGAAGTACATCAAAAACTTCGAGTTTCCCGTACTTGCCGAAGGTTTCGACCGATTGCATATCGTTCATGCCTCTGCCGAAACAGGGCTCGACCGTGCTGAGCTTGAGCGGGTTCTTGACCGGAAACCCGGTCATGACGAACTTTTTGAATATTTGCATGAATCTCCATATTTCAGCGTGATGCTGGGTTTCGATCAGGAAAATCCTTATCATTCCAAAACGCTTTCCGAGCATACGTATGCCGTTCTGGAATATATTCATGCATTTTACGAAGGCGAATATCTGCGGGAAATGCAAATGGCAGCCTTGTTTCATGACGCGGGAAAACCGTTCTGCAAGGTTTGGAAACCGAACCGGGGATATTACTCGTACTTTGGTCATGAGCATGTATCCGCGGGCATTGCCTGCCACGTACTAAAGCAACTGGGATACGACGACGATTTTATTATGCATGTGGTGAACATGGTAAGCTTCCATATGGAGATCTTGCATGGCGGGGATGCCGGAGCATCGAAGATTTATCATTTGCTTGGCGACCGGATGCTTGCGGAACTGTATTTCTTTGCGGAAGCCGACACATTCGCCAAATAGAGGTGATGTTATGAAAGTAAAATATCCGAAAACGATGCACCTGCCTTGGTCCAGAGGCTATACCGACGATGATAAAATATTGCGGGATACGAACCATTTTACCGGCCTGGAGGTTGTCATCACGGAAAAGATGGACGGGGAAAATACGACGATGTACCGGGACTTCATTCACGCCAGGTCGCTTGACAGTAAGGATCACCCATCCAGGCATTATGTGAAAACGCTGCATGGGGGAGTCAAATATATGATTCCGGAGGGTTACCGTCTGTGCGGAGAAAATGTGTATGCGGAGCATTCGTTGCACTATTCTTCCTTGCCCGGCTATTTCTTGCTCTTCTCGGTTTGGAACGACCGGAATATTTGTCTATCCTGGGACGAAACCACGGAATGGGCCGAAAAGTTAGGAATCCCGCTTGTCCCCGTATTGTTCCGGGGAATTTGGAGCGAGCAGGCCGCTAGAGAATGCTATACGAAGCAATCCCTTTGCGGTGGGGAGCAGGAAGGTTATGTTGTCCGGTTAGCAACCGAATTCCGTTATGAGGAATTCAAGCGCTCGGTCGCCAAATTCGTTCGTAAAAATCATGTCCAAACGGACGAACACTGGCTAAAAAAACCGGTCATGCCTAATGGGTTGCTATAGCATTGGATTCTGACTAGGTCAGACGGTGAAATAGTATCTCATAAAGAAGAGGAGGGATTACCATGTAATGCCATAAAATTTTGTTCATTACATATAAGTCATTTGATCTAATTTCCAGGCGAATTTACATAAGGTACAAAGGCTTATCCGAGTAGGCCAAAGGAATCTTTTGCCATATAGCTTAGGGCAAAACGGTTGCCTGATGGCTTCATTAGGCCGTATACTAACAATAATCAGGCTGTGGAATCCCTCCCTTTTTTTATCTATCAATGGACAATAGGGACTCCGATCTCCTGATTTTTATTTTTTATGTACATATTTTATGAAATGATCGTGATCGACGATTAATGGAGGGGTAAGGATGAGCGAGGAAGTCAACGAGGAAGTCAACGCATCCGGTTGGGATGCCATCGAAGAACAAATGAAGAAACTTTACGGGGATCAGGAGCCGAAACATTACGGCACTTTAATTCCTTATATTTTGGGAGGAAAGGACCCGTTGGATGGCCTCAGTGCATATCAGGCCGATACTCCGTTCCCTCATTGGCATATCGTTACCTTCGGATTCTCCGAGCTTTACGATAAGGAATCGGAAAATCCGGATTATAGCGGTTACGGTTTTGAGCTGACTTTTCGGGTCGCGAGAGAGGAAAATGAAGAAGAACCACCGGCATGGGCGCTGAATTTGCTTCAAAATATGGGCAGATATGTGTTCAACAGCGGAAATATTTTCGCTTCAGGCGATTATTTGGATGCCAATGGCCCGATTTGCGAGGGAGCTGACACGAAGCTGACCGCACTGGCCTTCATCGAAGATCCCGAGCTACCTGCCGTACACACGCCCAATGGACGTGTAGAATTTCTACAAATGGTTGGCATATCGGAAGACGAGCTGGAAGCGATGAAAACATGGAGCACGCTCGGCGTGCTGGAAGCCTCCAAAGAGGCTCTTCCGGGCTTCATTACGGATTTGTCACGGGACTGCTTGCTTCAGATTCCTGCCATTGCGGAAGCCGTTCAATCCGGAATGGAGCGGGATGGATCCAATACGGGGTTTTTGTTCGTGGATCAATTGGCATGGGAGCCCGGCAAGAAACGTTTGTTTAGCAAAACGCCGGCCACGCTTACGTTGGGAGCCAAACAGGCCGGAACGGTGAGCAAACTGCTTCGCGGCCGCCTTTTGAAAGGCAAATCCTTGACGCTGGCAAGCCAAGGCTTGCGGTTGATCCTGGAGCCGGGCGGGGTAACCGGTTACGAGGCGGGCGAGGAAGAAGTGCGATTGCAGTTGGACGCAGCGGCTACGGAGGAGCTTTCGCAAAAAATGCAGCCGTTGGAAGAAACGATTCAGCTTACTTCCTATAAAGGCATGATCGTTCAAATCGTTAAAACCAACATCAAAGACCAGGATGGAAATGTGGTCGCCACAATCGGGTAAGGCGTGAGCCTTTCCACGCATCAGGTTTAATTTCGGAACTTATTTTACTTCATTAATTTGGGAGAAACAGATGAAAATTCGCGCAATATCTTTTATGAATCTCGTATTTTTTATGCCCGCGATCATTTTGAGCTGGTTCGTATGGAACGACTACAGGGGTTATCTGACGAATATCGATGATCACCTGCCCTCATTTACCGGAGTTTATATGCTCGATAATGGAAAAAAAGTGTTGGGGTTATCCGAAGAAAACAACTGGGATTATTACAGGGCTCGTGTTTTTGATACCGAAACCGGTACGTTAATGAAGGAGACAACCATACGCAGAAATATACACGGCAAGCTGGACGTCGTATCCTACCAGCAAGGCGGCGTCATTGTTCCCACTTATGATGACAGCTCGGGACTTCAGCTTAATTACTTCTTGCCTTCCGGCGAGAACGAGGAACTTGCGCAAGGAACGATTCAAGACCCTAACTACTTGAGCACGGGAGTTTATTCATGGCGAGGAAGGTTAATAGTGACGGGGGAGACGCAGAATACCGTCTTGTATTTGGCTCTAATCGAGGGCGGTAAACTGGATACGGTTCTTTTAAACGATCCGGATCTACTTCCGGCGAGGCCCGTCCGGGTAAGCGAAGTGCACGGGAGCTTTGAGAACGATAAAGCGGTTCCGGTCTTCGAAGTGGATTTAAAAGATGACCGCACGGCTTATGTTAGCGGTATTTTCGGACAAAACAAACGTCCGTTGGTGATTATGCAGGACGCGGATGAAACCCCTTTTGCCGCTCAGGACCGGGCAAGCGCCCAATTTGCCAAGCCATTTGGAATCGATAATGCCAAGCTTATTCGTACGGACGGCGATTATCCCGGATTAGCGAGGTTTTATGACGCAAATGAAGGTCAATGGGGCGATGCTGTACCGACGCCAAAGCCCGTTTACCAATCACGGATTTTCCTGCTGAACGACGAAGAAGTGTTGATTGCCGGATCGACCGCGGAAGATGAGCTTAACGGTTCGGTGCTCGGTTATATTTTCAACGAGAAGACCGGGGAGTTTGCGGATGCCACAGGACTTCTCGGAAAGCTTTCCTATGAGGAATTGGTTAAAAACGAAACCCGTTTTTTTAAAGATACGGGAAGCGAGGTGCTATTTTACGTTGGTGGGGACGAAAAGACAGGCTCATTGAATTTGATAAGCCAGAAGTCCATGCTACTGAGTAACGATCAGGTCAAAAAATGGATGATTTCCGAAGGCGAGGATCGTCTTTCCGTTCATAGCTTCTGGAACTACGTAAAAGAGGGCGGCGCGCTGATCATCAATTGGTTGGTGTGGGTATTGATTCCCGTAGTTACCTTCACGGGTGTGGCTCTTCTTCCTCGTCTTCTCATGGGATCGAGAAGGAAGAAGATTGCCGAAGGGCTGCATCTCCCGGGGACGATCGTCAATATGGAGCAAACGGGCGTCTATGTGAACAATTTACCGCAAGTCCGCTTTGTTGTCCGTTTTGAGGATGAGGGGCAAATAAAAGAGGTTTCCATCAAGAAAGTCATTTCTTTCCTGGATGGCGCAAACATCGGTGATCAAGTGATGATCAGCTATAACCGGGAGAAGAACCGGGCTGTTTTCCTTGGCCAAGAGGATCTGCAGAACAATAATCAGCGGATTCCGGAAGTGATCAGAGGCGCAGTGCTCACGCGCATCGAAAACCATGGCAAAGTGAACCGCGGACAAGCGCTTTTGTTGCATTTTTCGGCGAATGGACGTGAATATTCCGTTCCGGTCGTTCAACCTTCCGGGTTCGAGTATCGTGTTGGAGAGAATGCGAGCCTTGCATCCATGCAGGGAACTGTGAGTCTTTTCAGCTATGGAGAGGGGAACGGTTTTGAACATGCGGAGCAAATTTCCTTGCAAGGAGAAGTGATCCGAGTAGAAGAGCTTCCGATAACGATTGGAAACGGGCAGCTCAAGATTCTGGAAGTCATCGTATCCGAGGGACATGAGCGGATTCGCAAGATAAACAGTCTCTTTGTACCGAAAAGTCTCCCGGTAAAAGCAGGCGTGGTGATCCCGATCGTCATGAGAAAAGACGACTATCTCAAAGAAGCCCGATTGCACAAAGCGAAGCAGGGGGCGGCCAAAGTAACCTCGGTTCGATATGCGGGAACGTATGGCTCACGGCCGCTTGCGGAAATTACGGCGGAACGAGGCGGCATCAGTTACCGTATATACCAAACGATTGAGCCGGTGTACGGGGTAGAGGTGGGCGATGATTTGTGGATCGCCTATGATGAAACCAGCCGTGAAGCCGTCATTATCAATTATTCTTCCATGTAACGATGAAGACCGAAAGAAACGACGCTTTTGAACAGGAGGCAGATCATTGGACCAGGCCGCGAAAGCATTTCTTGATGCAGTTTCGGAGGAAATCACTTCCATATACTCGAAAGAAAGCAAAAGAATCAGCGAGCTCAAAAATAAAAGCAAGCTGCAGGCAGGAATCATGAATTACCTGAGAGTGGCTTGGAGAAAAGGCAAGTTTAACGGGGCGGACGGGAAAGTTCATATAGATGTCTACGAGCCTTTCTCCTGGAGTGACAGCTCTTATAAAATGGAAGCAGATTCTTATATAGAGGAGTTAAGCGATAAGCAGCTCACCGAAGAGTTCTTCCCGGCCTTATGCGAGTTTGTCGATGAACTGTACCTTTCGGATAAATTGGGGCCACGCTTTTTTGACTACCGGTTTGAAATCGTATTTGAATTTGAGCGGGAGAGCTCGAAATTGATCCTTAACCGTCAAATGGTTCATGAAACCAAGCTCAGCGAGCTTCGAAAGTCGTTTGAGCAGTTTGTCCATACCAAAATTCTCTCCGATCCGCCTATACTGCCGGGAGACCGGGATATGTTCTTTTTCGCCCATCATTTGGTCAATCCTGACCTTACGAAACAGGTACCGGAAGAGATCGATCCATGGATCCGCCGGCTTTCGGCCAAGCTGGATTCGAATCCAAACCGAAAAATGGAATGGACCAGGCACTATACTTCCGCCTTCAAGAGCTGGGCGCAGGATTACTTTCTGCCGAAGCATTTTACCCTTACCGACGAGTTCGGGAGCGAATGGATTCTAAAAGAAGGGACGAACCCTCCTTCTGCGGATGCCGGAGAGCTGGACTTTTTCCTTTATGTTGCGCTTCAAGTCGGTATTACCGAACCGGATACCCGGCAGAAGTACCTCGAACTCGCGGGGCAATTGGGATCCAGGCAGGCTGTGGATTATTTGAAATCGGGCAGCGGGAAATATGCGAGCAGTTATCGGGGAAATCGGATGGAAGCCGGGAATAATGATGTTACGCAGACGATCGACATCCGGATTCTTTCGGAAGAGGAGGGCGCTTACGGGGAAGCATTGGATTATATCATCAATCTCCTGCAGCAAGGTTTTCCCAAAAGCTACGCATTGAAGTTAAAGACCAGCCAAAAGAAGTTCTTGCCTATTAAAAACCTTGCCAAATCCAAGTTGCACCAATTTTTTGCCAATGCGCTCGATTATCCGGCCTTATTTCCAAAGCTTGCGAAGTATGCGGAAATAGCCATGGAGGAGTTCGCTTGGTACCGGGATGTCGTTCCGGGCGAGAAATCGGTGATGCCGGGTACATATGCCGTAATGGGTCTCGGCTTATATAGCGAATCCTATTTTCCGTTAGTTCAACGCTATATGGAACTTGTGGATACGGAGCATCAAATGGTGCAGGATGGATATGCGGAGGCATTCATTGAGGCGCATGGTTTTCAGGCGGAGCATATGCCGGTCTTCGTATCCATTTTGATGGGAGGCAGCGACGAGGGAAGGCACGTCAAAAAAGCAACCATCGACCGTCCTGAGCTTGCCGAAGCGCTGGCTAAAGCACTGAAAGACAAAAAAGGTTATGAACGTGAGCTGGTTCTTAGCCGGATTTTCAGGAGTCGGAACAAACTGGCCGGGGCGATACGCAAAGCGGAACCACAGCTTCAACAAGGACTGGAGCAACTGTTGGTGCTGTGGAGTTGACAGTCGTCGGTCGTGAAAAGCAGTTACGATCGAAGAGTCCGCTTTAAAAGCGGGCTCTTCGTATTTTCCGGTAATAAGGCGTTTACATGGCTGACGTCAGCCACACAGCGCCCCCGCCAGCAACCGTGATGATGGCTCCAAACGATATCCACCATTTCTGTCTCCGATTCAATCCCAATTCTCCGATCAAACCGGGAAGCAGCCATTTAAAAGCGACAAGGGAATATACACCTTGTAGGATTCCCCAAAATACAAGTTTCTTTGCCTGAAGGAGCTCGACATCGGCCGGCACGGATCGGGAGAAAGCCAAGGTTCCTTCTGTTCGGGCGCACCAGTAGGTGATAACCATGTATAGAATGATCATGAGCAAAGTTGTAAGGATGGGAAGACTATAATGGATCATATCCCGGATTTTGCTTTTTTCGGTACGTTTGGATTGAGGAAGTCCGATGAGATAGAATACGATCCCCACAATAATAATAACGCCCCCAATGATGCATAGAACGGCATTCACGGCGGCTCCGGCCAATAATAAAAAGAAAACCATAAGTTCCCCCAGAAGCTTTTAATTTTTGGCTACCGTATTGTTACATGGTATGGGAGCTTTTTCCTCTGTTCATAGTAACATCATTAAAAGTCTATGTATATGGAGAAGACGAACCAACATCGAACGGCATTTAAGGGGCTTAACTGCATAACCGTAAACCTGTAGGGTTAACTTATGAATGAAGCGTTTTTCCAAATTCGCGACCATCATTTCCAGGAGGAATAGCATGAATAGTCAGCGCGCCAAAGAAATTGTTTCTTCACCTACAATGGTGGACGTTACCCTTAACGGTGTCCCGATCTACATTCAGCATGTGGATGAAAAAAACGAAACCGCAAGAATCTTTCCGCTGGGTGAACCGGAAAACGAGCAGGATGTTTCTCTATCGCAACTGAACGAGAAATAAGGTATGAGAGGGCTGCTTCATGCATCCCTCTTCGTTCATGTAATAAGTTTACATAATATATTATATGTAATCATTTGTGTTGGATCCAAAACTTTTCCCGACTTTTTACGTTTTAAGTGTTGAAATGAAAATTTGGTAAGGAGATTATAAGAAACGATGACAAACGCAATTTTTCCTTTCGAGGAACATCATCATGATACCCTGGTGGATATTTGGCACCGGGCCGTAGTACATACGCATTCATTTTTGTCCGAAGAGGATCTTCAATTTTACCATAATCTTGTTCGGAACGGGGCTTTACGAGAGGTTGAGCTTTGGATCGAAGTCAATGAAAAAGAACAACCGATAGGGTTTATCGGCCTAAACGGAACTAAAATCGAAATGCTTTTTGTCGATCCCGTTCATCATGGCCAAGGCGTCGGCAGACGATTGATTCAGCATGCGGAGAGGTTAAAAGGCGCAAGGCTGCAAGTCGATGTCAATGAACAAAATGAAGGGGCATACGCTTTCTATCAGCGGCTTGGGTTTGTTCAAACCGGACGTTCCGAACTGGATGACTCGGGCAGACCTTATCCTTTGATTCATCTATCAAAAGAATAATCCCACGTGCAGGTAAACCGCGGATATCGCGGTTTTTTCTTTGGAGATAGATTTTGAGCAATATCATTCAATGATTATGGAATTCAGTCTGGTATATTGACTGGAGGGGAATACATAAGGAGGTTACATCATGGTCAAAGAAAAAAGAACCGTTTGCTACGATGCAGAATTGGAAGTGGAAGCTTACCGGTTTGAGGGGATTATGCAAAAGTTTCCGCATCATTTTCACGATTATTACGTGTTTGGTTTTATTGAGGAAGGCGAGCGGTTCCTGGAGTGCAATCAACGGGAGTATATCATTTACCCGGGGGATATGATTATTTTTAATCCGGGGGTCATTCACTCCTGCGAGCAGATCGATGACCATGTGTTGGACTATCGTTGTCTCAATATCGGGGCGGACCGCATGTTGAGGCTGGCATACGAAATTGGAGGAAGGGAGGATTTGCCCGTATTCGAGGAACCGGTCCTTCGCGGCACGGAGCTTGCGGCCTCGCTCAAGGAAGTGCACCAATGGATCGTCGACGGCGAGACGGATTTCATGAAGGAAGAGGCATTTTTTGTTCTCATGGGTCAGCTTATCCAAGATTATTCCGGGATTGCGTCGAAGCCGGCGACAGGGGACAAGGGGAACGGTTTCCGCAACGTATGTGAATATATGAAGAGCCATTACCCGAAAAAAATAACGCTGGATGAGTTAAGCGGCCTCGCGGGGCTCAGTAAATATCATTTTATACGTTCCTTTACCCGGGAGATGGGGATATCCCCGTACAATTATTTGGAGACGATCAGAGTCGGTGCCGCGAAAAAACTGTTGGAGCAGGGCGTAACTCCCGCCGCAGCCGCCCAGTGTACCGGATTTAGCGATCAGAGCCATTTTACGCATTTTTTTAAGCGATATATCGGTCTCACACCCGGCCAATATATGAAAATATTCCGCGAGGATGCGGCAACCGCGCCCGCCGGGAGGGCGAAAAACCGATGAATGAAGGTTATAGCCGCACCACGGTTGGACACATAGCCGCGCTTTTGACCATATTGATTTGGGGAACCACGTTTATTTCGACCAAGGTTATGCTTGAGGATTTTCTTCCGTATGAAATCCTGCTGTTTCGTTTTTTGCTCGGATTTTGCTTCCTTTGGGTCATATATCCCAAGAGAATGCCGTTCAGGCCGTTCAAGGAGGAGCTTCTATTTGCAGGAGCCGGGCTAACCGGGGTAACGCTTTATTTTTTATTGGAAAATATCGCTTTAACATATACGCTTGCTTCCAATGTAGGGATCATCGTATCCGCGGCCCCATTTATTACGGCAGTTCTCGCGCATTTCCTGCTTGGAGAAAAGTCGCTGCATCTTCGGTTTCTGATCGGCTTTTTGCTGGCGATGTCGGGGATTGCGCTCATTTCCTTTCACGGCACCCGGGAATTGGCGCTGAATCCGATCGGCGATACGTTGGCCTTCCTGTCTTGCATCGTATGGGGGATATATTCGATTCTCATGCGCAAAATCAGCGGGCTGGGGCTGCCGGCCATCGGTTGTACCCGGCGGGTATTTTTTTACGGACTCGTTTTTATGCTCCCGGTTTGCTTCCTTCCGGGTTTCCGATTCGATCTTTCACGATTTGGGGACGAAACTCAATTGTTTAATCTGTTGTTTCTCGGCTTGGGAGCGTCGGCTTTATGTTTTGTCACCTGGAATTGGAGCGTCGGCGTTCTCGGGGCGGTACGCACAAGCACATACATCTATCTCGTTCCGGCGGTGACCGTTTCCGCTTCCTATGCGATTTTGCACGAACCGATTACAATATTTGTTGCCATTGGCATGTTACTGACGCTAGCTGGATTGATTTTGTCCGACCCGTCGTTAACCGCATTCTATCGAAAGAAAACGGAGCTTCGAGGTTAGAGCGATCCCGTTTAATTATAGTTTTGAAAAATTTTCTTTGACTTTCCCGGTGTTCGATTATATCATAGCTAATATGATTAACAATGATAATCATTATCATTCATTATTAAAGCTTATTACATAGAATGTGCTGATTATCAGAAACTAGGGGGATCTGAGAATGCGTAAAAGGTTATTGAGTTTATTATTGGTGATGTCTGTTCTGTTGGTTGCTGCGGGTTGCGGCTCAAGCCAATCGAATAATTCCGCATCCGACGATACGGCAGGCAACGCCGCCGCGGCAAATTCGGGCAGCGAGTCCAGCGGTCCTATCGTGTTGAAAGACTCTAAGGGAGAGATAACACTCGACAAGCCTGCACAAAAAGTCGTGGTATTGGAATGGACGTTTACAGAGGATCTTATCGCACTCGGCATGCAACCGGTAGGTAATGCCGACAACGAAAACTATAAGCTCTATGTCACCTCCGAAGCTCCGCTGGACGATAGCGTGACGGACGTAGGTCTCCGCAACGAGCCGAACCTGGAAACGATCGCCGCTCTGAAGCCGGATTTGATCATTGGCGTTCCAGACAGCCATGATCCGATATACGATCAATTAAAAGGCATTGCGCCGACCCTGCTATTTAGTTTGTATCCGCAGGAAGGGGAAGGCGACCAGTATAAGATTATGGAAGATACCTTTAAAACGATCGCCGCTGCCGTAGGGAAAACTGCGGAAGCCGACAAGGTACTCGCGGACTTGGATAAGCACTACGAAGATGCCAAAACAAAGCTTGCCGAGGCAGGCAAGGAAGGTCTTAATTATGTGCTGACACAAGCGTTCAGCTATCAAAATGCGGCAACCTTGCGTCTATTTACGGATAACTCTCTTGCCGTACAAACGTTGGACCGCATCGGGTTGAAAAATGACTGGAAACCGGAAACATTCGAAGCATACGGTTTCACTTCCTCAACGGTTGAAGCGTTGCCTGCGGTTCAAGATACGAATTTGCTCTACATCGTCCAGGAGAATGACAACATTTTCACGAAAGAGCTGAAGGACAATTCCGTTTGGAACGGCCTTAATTTTGTAAAAGAAAACCGCACTTACGCGCTAGACAGTGCGACTTGGGTATTCGGCGGCCCGGTTTCTTCCAAAGTGATCGTCGACGAAGTGGTTAAAACATTAACGAAATGAGTCCATTAATGATGAAAGAGAATACACACAAAAGTAACTCTATCGGAATGTCCTGGAGGTTAATAGGAATTTTTGGGGGCGGCATTGCCGTCCTTTTCGTTCTATTTATTCTAAGTCTAGGCTTTGGAGAGGCAAGTATTCCTGCAGCCACCGTGTTGGATGGATTATTGAACCGCCAGGATGTAATGGAGCATAATCTGCTGTGGGATATCCGGATGCCGCGTACGGTGATCGGTATTTTGGCCGGCGCCGCTCTCGCCGCGGCCGGCGCGTTACTTCAAACGATCACGAAAAATCCGCTGGCTTCCTCGGATACCCTTGGCATAAATGCCGGCGCTTATTTTATGGTTGTGCTGGGGATGGTTGCTTTTCCGGCCTTACAGCATCAATTCCCGTTTTTGTTGGCCGTCGCGGGAGGACTTTTGGCGGCCGCTGCCGCCTATTTCTTAAGCGGAGGCAAGACAGCCACTCCCGTTCGGCTGGCGTTGTCAGGGATGATCGTTTCCATGGTACTTGGAGCGTTTACATCGGCAATACATATTTTCAAGCAGACGGAAACGCAAAATTTATTTTTGTGGGGCTCAGGCTCACTGGTACAGCTTGACTGGGACGGCGTCGGCTTTGCCTGGCCATTTGTTGTTGCGATGCTTGTGGCCGCGTCTTTTTCGGGCCGGCAATTCGATGCGCTGGAGCTTGATGAGTCAACCGCGCGTTCGCTCGGGCAGCGGGTGGGACTTATAAAAGCGGCGGGCCTCGGTATTTCGGTACTGATGGCCGCGGTCGTGGTCAGCGTTGTCGGACCGATCGGCTTTGTTGGCCTGGTCGCTCCGCATCTGGTCAGACTTTGCGGGATACGAAAGCATAGCCTCCTTATACCCGCCAGTGCTTTATGGGGAGCGCTGCTCATTACCGCGGCGGATACGCTTGCACGCGTGGTTCGGAGCAGCGCGGGCGAATTACCGGTCGGAGCCGTTATGGCGGTGATCGGTGCGCCATGGCTTATTTGGCTCGTACTGACGAAAATAAAGAATATTTCCGGGTCGGGCTCCGGCCAGTCATCCATGAGTATCGGCAAGTCATTGAACCGGATGCGATTTATACCGCTAGCGACTGCGATGGCCCTATTGCTCCTGGCTACCATCCTCGTGAGCTTATCCTTAGGCGGGACGAGAATCCCGATCGGCGAACTGCTGAGCGGCCTTTTTGGCGGGGGAGAACAAGCCTATTCCGTACTGCTGAATTTACGGCTTCCGCGCACGCTCGTTGCCGCTGCAGCCGGCATTGCGCTTGCCATTAGCGGCGTTCTCATTCAAAGCGCCGTACGGAATCCGCTGGCCGACTCGTCGACGATCGGGGTGACCGCGGGCGCCGGATTCGGTGCGATGACTGTGATGGTCATATGGCCGGCGGTAAATATTATTGTTCTGCCTTTTGCGGCTATCGCGGGTGGGGTTGTCGCGGCAGCTATCGTGTTTTTCCTGGCATGGCGCCGGAATTTGAATCCGTCTGTACTCATCCTACTCGGCATCGCCGTGTCTGCCGTCGGTTCGGCGGGTATTCAAGTTATGCTGATCAAAGCAAGCTTCAGAGGTGGGACTTCCTTCATATGGTTGACAGGTTCGACCTATGGCCGGGGCTGGGATCAGTTTTATAGCCTGCTTGTCTTTCTGATTGTGCTTCTTCCGGTTGCTTACTATTTGGGGCGTAAATTCGATTTGCTGGCATTTGGCGACGATAGCTCGACAGGCTTTGGCTTACCGGTCCGGGGAACTCGATTATATGCGATGATTCTCGGCGTTTTGCTTGCCGCGGGAGCTGTTGCCAGCGTGGGGACGATCGGATTCCTCGGGCTGATGGCTCCGCATGCGGTGCGGTTGATGATCGGGCACCATACGAGACGGTCGATCATTTTGTCAGGGCTGCTTGGCGGATTGCTGCTCGTCCTTGCCGACACCGTAGGAAGAACCGTTATGGCACCGACGGAAATTCCGTCAGGTCTGCTTATTATGCTGATCGGAACTCCGTATTTCTTGTTCTTGATGTATCGTTCGGTTATAAAAAAAGGGTAAGCTT
The DNA here is from genome assembly GCF_051307165.1 of Paenibacillus salivarius. Taxonomy (NCBI): domain Bacteria; kingdom Bacillati; phylum Bacillota; class Bacilli; order Caryophanales; family Paenibacillaceae; genus Paenibacillus; species Paenibacillus salivarius. The sequence continues at coordinate 2,952,375 of NZ_CP195592.1, read as the reverse complement.
AAAAAGCACAAGATTTTAAACGAAATTTGAGGTATCATCAATCTGCTGCTAAAATTACCCTAAGGGAATAGTTACGCAAAACTAGAAGGGAGTCGACAGATGATGCAGTGGAGTGAAATCACAACGTTAGACGAATGGAAAAATATATGGGAACAATCCGCCGAACGGGGAAAGGTCGTGTTCAAACATAGCACCACCTGTCCGGTTAGCGCCAACGCGCTGAATGAGTTCGAGCAATACTTGGGAAAGCAACCGAACGACGGTATCGACTATTATTTGGTCAAGGTCATTGAAACCCGTCCGGTCTCGAATCAGATCGCCGAGGATTTGGGAGTGAAGCATGAATCTCCCCAGATCATCTACGTAAAAGATAAAGAGAAATACTGGACCGCATCCCATTGGGCCATTACGACGGAGCATATGACCGCGGTGCTGGACTAGGTCGTCGAATATTCCATTTTTCCAAAGCAAGACCGGGGGATCCCGGTCTTTTTTTATGGCGTTTGGCGAAGGTGAGTAGGCCATGCCAATGTAAATCCAAGGAAGAGAGGAACCCGCTTAGCATGGGGTGACGTTTTTTCCATCGTAACGGTTGTCACAGGCGTTATTGGATTAAAAATCAGCGCTTATGATTGCTAAAGGTTGTCACAGCGCTTAATTTGGCAATTTCGGGGGAAAAGAAGTCTACAACTGATGATTAACAGCAGTGGCAACCATTAGAAAATAAAATAGAGGGTTTTTGGCGAATTAACTACTGTTACAACCGTTAGCGGGCAATGCCCAACTCTCACCAAGGGAATAATCCTTCATTCTTTGAATAGTTTTTAGTTAGACGAAGAGAAGAGTGGGTGAATGATGATGAATCCTGGACAGAGTCGCCAGCCTGCAGGCAACCCTCAACCTATAAGAAAAGACGGAGCCGGTTGGTGGGATTTAGGACCTCGCGACGTGATGCGGGACCTTGAAAATCCCGATATGTTCGTCCCGCCTACCACCGATGCCGGCACGCTTCCGAACCTCAAGTTTTCTTTCTCCGACACCTATATGCAGCTGAATCAAGGCGGATGGTCCCGTGAGGTTACCGTTCGGCAGCTTCCGATTGCGACGACCCTTGCTGGCGTGAACATGGCTTTGACACCGGGCGGCGTTCGCGAGCTGCATTGGCATCAACAAGCGGAATGGTCGATCATGCTTGTGGGCAAGGCACGCATTACGGCGGTCGATCAGAACGGAAAAAACTTTATCGCCGATGTCGGCGTCGGCGACTTGTGGTATTTCCCGCCCGGAATCCCGCATTCGATCCAAGGCTTGGAACAAGGCTGCGAGTTTTTGCTCGTTTTTGATGACGGCAGCTTTTCCGATCTCAATACGTTATCGATTTCCGACTGGTTCGCGCATACGCCGAAGGACGTGCTTTCGGCGAATTTCGGCGTGCCACAAAGCGCGTTTGATCATATACCGGATCAACAGGTGTATATTTTTCAAGGAACCATCCCGGGACCACTGGGCACCCAGCAGGTCCCGGATCCTTACGGTACGGTGCCGCTGAGCTTCTCGCACCGTTTGCTCGCCCAGGAACCGCTCGTTTTTCCGGGCGGTACCGTACGCATCGTGGATTCAAGAAACTTTCCGATTTCAACCCGGGTCGCGGCAGCTTTGGTCGAAGTGAAACCTGGCGGGATGAGGGAGCTGCACTGGCATCCGAACGCCGACGAGTGGCAGTACTATATCTCGGGGAAGGGGCGCATGACGGTCTTTGCGGGAGAAGGCACGGCACGCACTTTCGATTACCGGGCGGGTGACGTAGGGTATATCCCTCGCGCTTTCGGACATTACATCCAAAACACGGGCGAAACGAGCTTGTGGTTTCTTGAAATGTTCAGGAGCGACCTTTTTGAAGATGTATCATTGAATCAATGGATGGCGCTGACGCCAAACCAGTTGGTGAAAGAGAACTTACATGCGAACCCCGATTTAATGAGCGCGCTTCGAAAGGAAAAATGGCCGGTAGTGAAGTATCCGGGTTTTACTTACGCCGAAAAAAACGAGTAAATCGTCAGCAGATCTCCAAACGAAAAAACGACAACCGGTATTCGGATGTCGTTTTTCATATGGATGGTTATCTTTCAGGAAGCCGATAGACCGCAAACGGCTCGCTGTTAACAAACCGGCTGCTCGCTACATTCAGCCTGTTTTCCGTCTCGGCATCGTAGTTTAACGAAACGCTCTCCAAGCTATCCTGCAGTTGATCGACCCGGGTCGCCCCGACAATGACGGTGGAGACGGCGGGCCGGTGCATGAGCCAAGCCAGTGACAATGCGGTAGGGGTGGTGCCGAGTTCCGTTGCCAAATGGCTGATCTCGATACCAAGCTGAATCCGCTCCTCCGTAAGGAATTTGGTGAAGTTCGGATCGGTGTCGGCTCTTGAGCCCGCAGGCTTCCGGTCATCCGCATACTTTCCGGTTAATATCCCGCCGGCCAAAGGAAAGTAAGGAATCATGCCGATTCCTTGATCCAGACAAAGAGGGACGAGTTCCTTTTCCGGCGTACGATCGGCCAGAGAATAACTGCATTGCGTGGAAATGTAGCGTGCATACCGCTGCCGTTCGCTCACGCTCAGCGCCTTCATCAATTCCCAGGCCGCGTAGTTGGACGCACCGATATAGCGGACTTTTCCGGAGGAGATCATATCGTCCAAGGTTCGGAGCGTTTCTTCCAAAGGCGTATAGGGATCGAAAGTGTGAATCTGATAAAGATCGACATAATCGGTCTGCAGGCGCCGGAGGCTGTCGTCCAATTCCCGCTGCAGATGATAACGGGAGGAGCCGCTTTGATTGGGGCCATGACCCGCAGGAAGTCCGGCTTTGGTCGCAAGCACGGCCTCATGCCGTCTTCCTTTCAGTGCCAAGCCGATGATTCTTTCGGATTCCGTACCCGCGTAAATGTTGGCCGTATCGATAAAATTGATGCCGTTGTCCAAGGCGCAATGGACAATTTGAATCGACGTTCCTTCATCGGCGCGTTTGCCGAACGCATTCGTACCGAGGCCTAACGAGGATACTTGGAGGCCGCTGCCGCCGAGTCGACGGAATTTCATGTCAATCACTCCTTCGGGATCAAATCAGATAGTTTGCATTATCTCAAATGTGTGGACCGGCGGCAACGAGGCATTGAAAGAATTAAAGGTTTACGCGGCAACAGAATATCGTTATCATGGGAAATAAATTCAATGCGGAAAGGATAGGGAAGGATGATTTCAGAAAAATATAAACGTATGCTAGGGCAAAAGTCGGTCATTCGCGAAATTTCCGAGTACGGGACCGAAAAGGCCAAAGAAATCGGTTATGACCAAGTGTTTGATTATAGCCTTGGCAACCCCAGCGTTCCGGTCCCGGAGGACTTCACGAAGCAATTGCTCCGCCTGGCCGAAAGCGAGCATCCGGGGGAGGTTCACGGATATAGCCCAAGTTTGGGAATTACGTCGGTTCGGGAAAAAGTAGCCGCTTCGTTGCAACGGCGCTTTTCGGTGAATTACCGCAAAGAGCATATTTTTATGACATCGGGAGCGGCAGGCGCTCTTGCCCATGCACTCCGAGCCGTCACCACGGATGGGGATGAGGTATTGACGTTTGCTCCGTATTTTCCCGAATATGGGCCTTATGTTAATACAACCGGAGCTGTGCTAAAAATCGTCCCCCCCAACACGGATGATTTTCAAATCCATTTTGCGGAATTCGAAAAGATGATCACGCCTAATCTGGCCGCGGTGCTCATTAATACGCCCAACAACCCTTCCGGCATCGTGTATTCCGAGGAAACCATCGAAAGATTGGCGGAAATCTTACGCGCCAAAGAGAAAGAATACGGACACGACATCTTTTTGATTTCGGACGAGCCTTACCGGGAAATCGTATTTGACGGACAGGAAGCCCCATATATCGCCAAGTATTATGCGAATACCATTACCTGTTACTCGTTCAGTAAATCCTTATCCGTTCCCGGTGAACGGATCGGCTATATCGCGGTGAATCCCGATTGCAAGGAAGCCGAGACCATCGTGAATATATGCGGCCAAATCTCGCGGGGAATCGGCCACAATTGCCCTTCATCCATTATCCAGCTTGCCGTTGCAGAAGTGATCGACCAAGTCAGCGATCTGTCCGTCTACGAGACGAACCGCAATATATTGTACAAAGCGCTGACGGAGTTGGGATTTAGCTGCATCCAGCCCGGCGGTACGTTCTATATGTTTCCGAAAGCCTTGGAAGAAGACGCCGCTGCCTTCTGCAAGAAAGCCCTTAAATACAACTTGCTGCTCGTTCCCGGAGATACGTTCGGATGCCCAGGATATTTCCGCATGGCTTACTGCATACCCACCGAAAAAGTGGAACGTTCCCTGGAAGCTTTCAAACAGTTGGCACAGGAATACGGACTCGTCTAAATATAAAAACAGCTGCGAAAAAGCAGCTGTTTTTATATTTAGAGGTTATCCTTTAAAATCTCCAAGCCTCTTGTTAATTCTTCCAAAGAAGCCGTCGACGACAGCGCAACTCTTAAATAGTTGTCCTTTATTCTGGCTCCGCTTAGAAAACGGTCCGAGTGGTAAACGCGAATCCCTTTATCGAGAAAGTAACTCTCCATGCTCGCGCCGTTCACGTTGCCCGGCAAAGGAAGCCATCGGAACAGGCTCAGCGGATGTCCGGGGTGGGGAACTTGGGGAAACAACTCCGAAAATAGACGGTTCGCAGCCAACGCCAAACGCTTTTTTTCATCGACAATGGCATCCGCTTTACCCGTTAAAATCAGTTCCGTAATGATCTCCGCATCCAACGAAGACGTTTTGACGTTGATATTAAATATCGCATCGATGATCTTTGCTTTGAAGGCATCGCCGAATACGATATACGCGATGCGAAGGCCCGAACAGATCGATTTGGACGTGCTGCAAATATAAACCGTTTGTTCCGGCAGAAGCTGAAACATCGGTTGTCCGTAATCATCGATCATCCCGGAAGACAGAAAGGCATGGATATCGTCTTCTATGACAATCAATTGATGTTTTCGAATGACGTCAGCGAGTTCTTTCTTGCGCTGATTCGGAATCATGACGGTTGTAGGATTCGAACAGGACGGCATCAAAAACACGCCGTGGATGTCCCATTGCCGGCACTGATGATCTAACTCCCCCGGAAGCATGCCATGCTCGTCGCCGGGAATCGGAATCAGCTTAATCCGGAACATTTTCGCGATCTCGATGAAATTCGAGTAGGTGAACGTGTCGACCGCGATCCGTTTCCCAGGTTCAAACAAAGCCAGCAGCGTAATGGTCAAGGCGTTTTGCGCTCCTGAGACGATAGCCGTGTTCTCCGCTTTTGCGTGAATCCCGAATGTCTCCATCCAATTGAGTGCGGCTTTTTTTTGATGCGGAATCCCTGTAGGGTCATTGTAATCAAAAAGCAATTCCAAATAACTTTTCTGCATGACGTTTTTTGCCGCCTCAGCGACGATCATATTGCTGTTTTGCTCAAACGAGCCTACCAATCCTAGGTCGATGCATTCTTCCCGCATTTTATCTTTCGAAATGGTAATGGATCGCGCCGCGTTGGGGGAGACGAATGTACCGCTCCCCGTAACGCCGTATATTAAGCCTTTAAGCTCGCAGTGCTTGTATGCCCGCGTGATGGTCGTTAAGTTGGCATCCAAAAAATCGGCCAGCTCCCTTTGCGGCGGAAGCTTCGTGCCGGGTGCCAAATAGCCGTTAAGGATGTCATGCTCCAGCAACGAGGCGAGCGAAAGATAGAGCGGACGTTTCAACGATTGTTTGTCTGGTTTCCAGGACATAGGGTATTCCATAAAAGAATTGATCGGCATAAATATCCCTCGCAAAAATGTAATCCATACAATTATACCGTTGATTGTATGGTTTTGCACTGTTAAAATGACATGGAATAGAAACGAGAAACCATACTGAGGAGAAACGAGCAACATGACGAACAAAAAAGAGATAAAATTGGCATTCCGAGCGGCTTTTCCGTCCACGATCCCGATTTTGGCGGGTTTTTTATTTTTGGGGATTGCATATGGGATTTTTATGAACGTGTCGGGTTTTGGGGTAGGGTATGCTTTCTTTATGAGCCTGCTCATCTTTGCCGGGTCGATGGAATTTGTATCCGTCAATCTGCTGTTGGGGGCGTTTAATCCGTTAGGTGCACTATTCCTTGCTTTAATGGTGAACGCGCGCCATCTTTTTTACGGAATATCGATGCTGGAAAAGTACCGGGGAACCGGCTTGAAAAAATACTATCTGATTTTTGGCCTTTGCGATGAAACGTTCTCCATCAATTACGGGGCAAATATCCCGCAAGGCGTGAATAAAGGGTGGTACATGTTCTTTGTGACCGTGCTGAATCACATTTATTGGGTAGCGGGGGCAACGTTAGGCGGATTGCTCGGTTCGGTGGTAAGCATCAACTTGGAGGGAATCGAGTTTGTAATGACCGCGCTTTTTGTCGTCATCTTTATTGAACAATGGATGAAGGAATCCAAGCACCACAGCGCGTTGCTGGGGGTAGGACTATCGCTGGTGTGCCTATTTATTTTTAAAGGCGATAATTTCATCATTCCATCCATGATCCTGATTCTTTTGGTACTGACGTTGATGAGAAATCCACTCGAGAAAAATAAAGGGCAAGAAGGGGAACGTGCAATCCAATGACTCTACTACAGCAAATTATTACCATCGCCATGGTCGTCGTGGGAACGATGTTGACAAGATTTCTACCGTTTCTTATTTTTCCGGCGGATCGGCCTGCACCAAGTTATGTGCAATATCTCGGCAAAGTGTTACCCTCGGCATCCATAGGTTTATTGGTCGTTTATAGTATAAAGGATGCGAATTTCGTTGCCGGGAACCATGGATTGCCCGAATTGATTTCCATCGGCATCGTTGCGATCCTTCATTTTTGGAAAAAGAATATGCTGTTATCGATCGTAAGCGGTACTGTAGCGTATATGGTTTTGATTCAACTTGTTTTTTGAGGCCCGGTTTGCGATAAAATAACTACAGCCAACATTTCAAACGATGGGAGGACAGGTTCGAATGCCCGCAGAGATTAAAGAGATTTTATCGAAAAAAATACTCAGTGAAGCATCGGGGTATTTGAACATCGGATTCACCCATTCCTTAAATCCGTATAGCGGCTGCGCATTTTCCTGCAAGTACTGTTACGTGAGGGAAATGCCGATTCAAAAGTTCAAAGACGTTTCCTGGGGAGAATGGGTGGACGTCAAAATCAATGCGGCCGAAAATTACCGGAAAGAAGTCGTCAACCTGCGTAGAAAAAACAAACCGGTTCATATTTTCATGTCATCGGCCACGGATCCGTATCAACCTATAGAACGTGAAGCCGAAATCACCCGGCGGATCCTGGAAGAAATGATCGACCATCCGCCCGACCTGCTGCAAATCCAGACGCGGAGTCCGCTTGTGCAAAGGGATCTGGATTTGCTGGTCGTTTTAAAAGAGAGATGCAAAGTGCTGGTCTCCATGACGATTGAAACGGACCGTGAGGATATGAAACGAATCTTTGCTCCCGTCGCCCCCGGAATCAAGCAGCGATTGAAAGCGCTAAGAGCGGCGCATGATGCCGGTATATTTACTCAGGCCGCCATTTCTCCCGTGCTTCCGTTCACGCCTGACTTCCCGAAGGTGTTGGAGGGGATTGTCGACCGGATCTGGATCGATACGCTGAATATCGGGGACGGCTCCCTGGGAAAACGTTCGGAACGATTAGGGATGCCCGAGCTATTCGAAACCCATGGGCTGTCGGATTGGTATCGAAAGGATATCCATCTTAAAGTTGAAAAGTATTTTAAGAAGTTTTTCCCGAGCGAAATGATCCGGGTATCAAAGAACGAAGCTTATCCGACAATGAAAAGTATGCAAAATCGCCGTAAGGACGGCGGGGCAAAAACCTGTTAGTAAACACGCAACATTTAGCATGTGTAAAGGATAGAATACCAATAATTTATGCGGTTAAATGAGGAGAAATCAGATGGAATTCAACGAGTTTCAAAAATGGGTAAAAGATTTTTATGAACAACGGCAATGGTCGGATTATGGTCCTTTTATAAGGCTTGGTTTCTTAACGGAGGAAGTCGGAGAAGTTTCAAGAGCCGTTCGGGCCATTGAAATCGGGAGGGATCGTCCCAATGAACCGGAGCGGGTGCGTAATGAATTAGAGCAAGAACTGATTGAAGAACTTGGCGATGTTCTGGGGAACATTATACTGTTGGCAAACATGTACGAGGTTTCGTTGGAACAAGTCGCGGAGGCGCATAAGGATAAACTTTTGAAGCGCTACGGGAAAGAAGATTAAATAAGCGGAAGCCTTTAAAACGGGGGTAAACGTATGAAGGGAATTGTCGTAAACCGTTCGGAAGGGGCGGAGGAGCTTCGGCTAGCGGAAATAGAGCCTCCAAAGCCCCGGCGGGGAGAACTGCTTGTTAAGGTAAGCGCCGCCGCCGTCAATCGCACCGATATCGCTCACCGGAAAGGGGCAATCGCATATGCGGCCAGTCCTGTATTAGGGGTAGAAATCGCAGGTACCGTTGTGGAAGCCGTGGAAGGCAGTTCTTTTTCCGTCGGAGACAGAGTCATGGGGTTGGTAAACGGAGGAGGCTATGCCGAGTATGCCGCTATGCCGGCGGATCGGGCCATGCATATCCCGGATGGATTATCTTTTGCGGAAGCCGCAGCCATCCCCGAGGTGTTTTTAACAGCTTATCAGACCTTGTTTTGGATCGCTAGGTTGCAGGAACGAGAGTCGGTTCTGATTCACGCGGGCGCAAGCGGCGTGGGGACGGCCGCCATTCAGCTTGCCAAAAAGCTGCGCGGCGCGAAAGTCATCGTGACGGCCGGTTCCCGGGACAAGCTTGATTTCTGCACAAAGCTCGGTGCGGATACCGCTATTCATCATAAGGAACAGTCCTTTGACGAAGAGGTGCTGAAAGCGACCGGCGGACGCGGCGTGGACGTGATTTTGGATTTTATAGGAGCCTCTTATTGGGAAAAGAACTTCAACAGCATTGCCTCCGAAGGCAGATGGGTGCTGATCGGAAATTTGGGAGGCAATTTCGTCGAACGAATCGATCTGTTGCAGTTGATGTCGAAGTATGTCCAATTAACCGGAACGCTCCTGACCCCCCGAAGCGATGATTACAAAGCCCGGCTGACCGCTGATTTTGTCCGTGACGTGATCCCTTTGTTTGATAAAAGGGAAATCTCCCCGATCATCGACTCCGTTTATCCGATTTCAGTAGCGGAAGAGGCGCATCAGCGCATGATCAGCAATCAAAATACGGGTAAAATCATATTGGAATGGAACTGAAGCGAGGGACAATGAGTTGGAGAAGGGAATCGTAAAAGAAAATATCCGTCATAAAAAAATCTCCGCTCGCAGTCGAGCAGAGATTTTTTGTTTTTTACGGAAGTCCTTATTGATACTCGCACAAAAATTTTGAAAACTCGACTTGAGAGCCTTGACCATATGCATATAGACCGATGACTACGCCAGTAAAGCCGCCCGCAACCTCGGAGGAAAGGTATCTTGATTGGGCCGATCCTAAGTGAATCTCGTTGCCATCTTTTTTAAGGAAGAAGTTATAGCGTTCAGGATTTGCCCGTATAACCAGGGTAGCTTGATTGAGATCTCCCAGGTCGATTTCATTTTCGACGGATTTAATATCGCCGATATTGAGGCGTTCGATCACCTTATAACCGTTTTCGCCTTTAAGCACGGCTAAATCATAATGATGATGTTCATCCATATATAACGTGATGCCGGCCTCTCCCTGCGCAAGGCTTACATCGCATGAAATGACCGCGTCGAAGTCTTTTTGACGGATGCCGATAAAGGTTGGCGTGCCCGGTTGATCCAGCGAGACATCAGTCCCTTGAAGAGTGAGTTTATTTTGCTCTAAAAGATAGTTCTGTTCAAGGGGATGTCTGAGGTAGCACCAATCCTTATCCCATTCCGTATTTTCAAAAGTATATGATTTTTTTTCGACTTGAACGACGCTCTCCGGAATTCGATCGGTTTCAAAAGCCAATAGGGTGGTACCATTATGGCCTGCCGTAAACCAGCCGTCCTCGTCGAAAGTGACGGGGGTCAGAAAGACTTCGCGTCCAAGGTGATGGTATGTCAGCCATTGGCCAGTTTGCCGGAAGCCGAGATGGAAAAGCCACCAATTTCCCTGATTGTCCTGAACCAGATCGGCATGCCCAACGCCCTGAAGCTGATAGCCGCCTAAATTCCGGTTCGTCAAAACCGGGTTATGAGGATAAGGTTCGAACGGACCGGTCACGGAAGCCCCTCGCGCATATGTTTCCATATGACCATATTCGGTACCGCCTTCGGCAGCCAGCAGATAATACATGCCGTTAATTTTATACATATGAGGGCTTTCCAGATAACGGCCCCCGGATCCTTGCCAGATCGTACGGCTTGGCGTCAGCTTCATACCGGTTTCGATCTCGATTTCGCACTGAACGATCCCCGGAACGCCAATATCGTCGGAGCCGTTGCTCATGAAATACGTTTTATCATTTTCAAAATACAAGTCCGGATCAATGCCGCCCTGATCCACGTAAATCGGTTCGGACCATTCTCCATAAATATCGTCCGTCCACACATAGAAATTTTGACGGGTCGTGTCGTTTGTAGTCGTCATGTAGAAGCGCCCGTTATGGTGACGAAGGGTAGGGGCAAAGACCCCTCCCGAGCTGGTGACCGTTTCGAGCTGAACCTGGCTTTTTCTCGTCAGACAATGACCAATTTGCTTCCAGTTCAATAAATCTTTGCTTTCGAAAATCGGTACGCTAGGGAAGAATTGAAATGAGCTGCAGATCAAATAGTAGGTATCGTCGACTTTGCAAACGCTTGGATCCGGATAGAATCCCTTAATGACCGGGTTATTGTATTTCATTTCTCCACCTCTTTAGTAAATTCACATTTATAGAATTTTAAATTGTGTTTGTCCGCTAAGAAAATTAAACACCAATGCCAGGTATCTTTCAATATGATTAGGGTTGCCTATTCGCCAATTATCCACTAAATTAATATAAATGTGATTTCAATGAGAATGAAGGTGTTAATATGGACATGATCAAAGCAAACGGGGAACCCCAATATATGGCCTTATATGAAGCGCTGGCCAGCGAAGTCAGATGGAGAATTATGGGCTTGCTCGCCGATCAAGATATGAGCGTAAAGGAATTAGCGGAGAGGTTAGAGCTCAGTCCCTCTATCGTGACCATGCATGTAAGAAAACTTGAAATAGCCGAACTTATCGGGAGCCGCAGGATCCGACGAAACGGAGGGACGCACAAAATGTGTTTTCTCAAACAGCAATCCGTCGAAATCGAACTCCCGTCGGCCGCCAGAAGCGATAAGATCAAAGAGCAAACCATCTCGGTCGGTCATTATACCGCTTTTGATGTACATCCTACTTGCGGGCTCGGCACGCTGGAAAAGGAAATCGGGGTTTGGGACGATCCTCGGTATTTTCTTGATCCCGAGCGGGTTCAAGCTTCCATACTTTGGTTCGGGAAGGGGTATGTGGAGTACAAAACGCCGAACTATCTCCTTCCCGGTCAAACCGTCCGCGCCATCGAAATATCGATGGAAATCGCTTCAGAAGCGCCAGGGTTGAGAGATCATTGGCCGTCGGATATTACCTTCACGTTTAACGGCATCCGGCTTGGCACTTGGACAAGTCCGGCCGATTTCGGACGAGCCGCGCGCGGCAAATATACACCGAAGTGGTGGCATCGAAATGTGAACCAATACGGATTATTGAAGACCATTCGTATTGACGATACGGGGACTTATATGGATGGAGAGCGGATGTCGGACGTGAAAATCGAGAATAGCAAACTGGACGAACCCTTTTGGACGCTTCGTTTCGCGGTTGAAGAGCAGGCCGTTCATGTAGGCGGATTTACGCTTTACGGATCCGGGTTCGGCAATCATGACCAGGATATCGTGATCCGGGTATTTCTCAATGACTAGGAGTTTATTTACCATGTCGACACGATTAGTTTCATTGTTTGACTTGATTGTAGAGCTATCGTAAAATTTGGATATGTTAAATTTTAGGTAGTGCACTTACTTATAAGTAAGGGGATGATTCATCCATGATTCATCAGCGCGAATGTCCAATCGAGACACTCATTCATGTTTTAAACGGCAAATGGAAACCCATGATTTTATGGCACTTGATTGAATCCACAAAGAGATTCAACGATCTGGAAAAGCTTATACCCGATGTTTCGCAAAAAATGCTCTCCCAACATCTTCGGGAATTGGAACGTGAAGGCATCGTTGATAGAACGGTTTACCCAACTGTCCCTCCAAAAGTAGAATATTCCCTTAGTGAATACGGTAAGACTTTGATTCCTGTAGCGGAAGTCATGTGCGCTTGGGGAGAAAAGCATAATAAACGGAAATATGAAGAATCTGCCTCATAAAGCTGCCTCAATGAACTTGTACACGAATTCAATAAACTCAAAACAAAAGCTGCCGGGCGACTCCCTGGCAGCTTTTGTTTAGCATTATCTTTCCTGTCGACAACCTAAATCCCTTGTCATGCTTACTTTTAAGTAAGTACCCAACTTAAAAGTGCGTTCTTAACATCATTTTAAAGCGATGCTAAGCTTGAATTAACCAAATGTTGGAGTCCATACAAATAGGAGGAAAGAACAAAGAAAATCATTGTTTTTGGTGCGACGGGGAATACGGGGAAAAGAGTGTTGGAACAAGGGGTAAAAATGGGACATGAAATGACTGCATTTGTGCGAAATTCAGAGAAGCTTTTTGGCCAACTAGGTGAGCATTCCGTAAAGCATGTGAAGGTGATCGTGGATGATATGATGAACCCGGTGAGCGTCGGTGAGGCGCTCGCGCATCAAGACGCCGCCATTATTGCAGCCGGCCATGCGGGGCAGGGAGAAGAATTTGTTCATTTGGTCGATAACATCGTAAGCCAGTGTGAATTCCAACCTAGTTTTTCCGGGCGGGTATGGATGATGGGAGGAGCCGGACTGCTGGATATTCCATATACGAATCTTATCGGCAACAATTTACCCGGCTTCCCGCCTGAATATAGAAACCACAACCTGAATTTCGAAAGATTACAACAGACTGAGCTCGATTGGTCCATAATGTGCCCGGGAACCATGATGGATTTGATCGAGCATACGGAATCCGTTCATTTACATGTAACAACGGAAACCTTGCCTGTTCCGATGCCGGAGACGGTCAAGGACTATTCCGAGGCGGAGATAGCCGGTCACTTATTCAGCCGATTTCAAGAGTTGAACGTGGCTTATGATGATGTCGTTATGTGTATGTTGGACCATATGGAGCTCGGAGGTCCGTTTAAAAGAAAAAGGGTTGGCCTAGCCTATCAAAGCAATAGCAGTATTACGGCGCGCTAAGGAGAAGGGGGATCATGGGTTTGTTTAGTTTACTGATTGTTTTGCATATCTTGGCTTCGATGGCCATTATTGGACCCGCTTTTGTAATGCCCATTATTCGAAGATCCGCTAGAAACGTCGGCCAATTGCACTTTGCTTTTGATTTAACGACCAAGCTTGCCATCATCCCTAAAATTGGCGGAGTCGTACTTATTTTAACCGGAGTTTGGCTTATGATCATTAACAAGATGGGATTGTCCCAAATGTGGCTGAATGTATCGATCCTTCTATCACTGCTCATGGTCTTCGTGATCGACGGATGGATCGAACCGCGTATGAAAAAGATCATAAAGATCATACCTGAAATTCAAGACCAGGGGAGTGGAATACCCACCGAGTTCGGACAACTGATAAAAAAGATTACACCGATCGAGACGGCAGCACAACTGCTGATGATTGCCATATTGTTGCTTATGGTCGTTAAGCCATTTTGAAAAAGTCGACAACCCAGTCCGAGTCGGGCTGGGTTTTGTCATGTTCATTAGTTGGGCAAGCTGATGAGAACGGCTTTGGAATGATATGGAGTGTCGTTGATTTGAAGCCGCTAACGTATATGAAGGAGGTAATGATGCTATGCCAGCTGTAAAACCAATGATTGCTATCATAGGAATCGGTACCGCGTTGCCGCCTCATCGCATGGACCAGGCTGATACGGCACGTCGGATTGTTGACGGGCTTAGCGGAAATCCGGATTCTGGCCGTTGGGCCAGAAGGATATTTAAGCAATGCGGAGTCGAAACCCGTTATACATGCGAGCCTGAGCTGCTAAAAGAAGCCTCGGCATGCCGTTATTTGCCGCAAGAAGATCGTTCGAAAGTACCGTCGACGACAGAACGGATGGCGGTCTATAAGCGGGAATCCGTCCCCCTCGCTTTAACTGCCGCGAGAGCGGCTTTAGCGGATGCAAAGATGGATGCCGAGCAAATCACACACCTGATCACGGTCAGCTGTACCGGGCAATTCCTGCCGGGCATCGATGCGGCCTTGATTCGCGAGCTTGGGCTTGCGCCTTCGGTCATGCGAATCCCGCTCACTTTCATCGGATGCGCAGCCGGGATGAAGGCGATCTGTTTGTCGAAGCAGCTGGTGTCCGGCGATCCGATGGCAAACGTGTTGATTGTGTGCGTGGAATTGTGCACTCTACATATCCAGCCTTCCGAGGATCGGGAAGCTTTGTTCGGCGCTTCTTTCTTCGGAGATGGAGCTTCGGCTTGCGTCGTCGGTGCGGCAGCCTCGGAACAAAAGCATGTTTATCAGCTTGGTGATGTTCGTTCGGTGCTGCTGCCTGAAAGTGCCGATGAAATGATTTGGGAGATCGGTAATGATGGGTTTGACTTATATCTGTCCCCGAATATTCCGAAATTGATAGGCAATCATGTTCCGGCCGAAGTAGCGTATCTCGGTGTTGACGAGCCTCCCGAATTATGGGCGATTCATCCGGGAGGCAAGGGTATTGTTGAAGCGCTGCAATCGAAGTACGGTCTGAGGGATGAACAGGTTGAGCCAAGTCTCGGTGTCCTGCGAGAAATTGGTAATGTGTCCTCCGCAACGATTTTGTTCGTCATGAAGAAAATGAGGGAACAACTGCAGGAGCGAGGTACGGAGCGGGCATCCGGACTTGCGTTAGCCTTCGGTCCAGGTTTGACGGCGGAGATGATCCAAATTACTTATGTTGCTTCCAATGTGCCATCCGAGCGCAGTAAGGAGAAAACGGAATATGTTTCCTAAGCTGCGTCAGCGGGCGTCTGCGGCTGAACTCATGGATGATTTCACTAATGGTGGTGAGGAGCTACGTGAGGCATTACGGGAGCTTCGCCGATTGAATCGGCTGTTTGCGGCAAGCGCGCCGACGCTGTATGGAATAAAGCAATTGTGGAAGGAGGCGGGCAAACCGAAACGGTTATCCATTACAGACATCGGTGCAGGATCAGGCGATGTGAATCGACGTGTTCTGCAGTGGGCATCGAGGCAAGGCGTTACCTTGAAAATTACGTTGGTCGATTTGACAGAAGAAGCTTGCGCGGAAGCGCGACAATTGTATCTGGATGAGCCGCGCGTTCAGGTCATACGCGGAAATTTGTTTTCGCTCCCTGAGGCGATAACGGATATCGTGACTGGAACACAGTTTCTGCATCATTTTTCGGAGGAAGAGCTCCCCCATGCGATTGCAAGCATGCTTCGGGCGGCCCGGCTCGGCGTTGTCGTTAATGATATCCATCGGCACTGGATCGCTTGGGCTGCGGTATGGCTTGCAACCCGGGCTATTTCATCGAACAGGTATATTTTGAATGACGGCCCATTGTCCGTGGCGAAAGGCTTCCGCTCTCAGGATTGGAAGCGTCTTAAGCAGGTATTGGGGGTCAATCAGATGTTGTATTCCTGGAGGCCATTGTTTCGTTATGCCGTCGTAATCGGCAAGCCTGATTCATATTTAAACGGACGGGGCTGATCGATTTGGAGCATTCTGTAGATGTTATCGTACTCGGGGGAGGTATCGCGGGAAGCTGTATGGCTAAGGTACTCGCGGATCGCCAGTGGGAGACGGCCATGATTGACCGGCGGACTTTCCCGCGTCATAAGGTATGCGGTGAATTCCTCTCGCCAGAAGCCCGGAGCACGTTGCAAGCTCTAGGATTAACCGATACGCTCGAGTCTCTTTGTCCGGCGCGGATTGAACGGGCAAGGCTCATCTTCGGGCAGGGCGGTGAAATTGAGCTTCCGATCCCTGGTGCGGCCTGGGGACTTAGCCGATATAGGATGGATGAGGCGTTGCATACAGCCGCGATGAAGTCTGGAGCTCATCTGCACCTATCGACCACGGTAACTGAAATTGAGCAGCATGGATCAGGTTACACCGTTCGAACGAAGTACGGAAGCAATACGAACCTGTTCCATGCCAGGGCTGTCATTGCGGCTTGGGGAACAAATTCGCGGGTTGTGAATGCAGGACATCGCCCGGATGCAACCGGTTTGGGCCGGCAAGCCTATATTGGCGTTAAAACCCATTATGCCGGTGTAAGGATGGAACCGGTGATCGAAATGTATTTTTTCCAAGGTGGATATTTAGGATTGTGTCCGGTGGAGGATGGCAGTGTGAATGCAGCGGCGCTATTGAACCGCAGCGAATTTGTGAAGACGGGCAAATCGGTGTTGTCTATTCTGGAAGCGGCGATGCGACGCAACCGGAGACTGGCCGAGCGGCTTGCAACCGCTGTGCCGGTCCAAAAAACGCAAGCTGCTATTGCTCCCGTCTATCTCCAGCATAAGCCTTCGCCATGGAACGGTCTTCCTCGAATTGGCGATGCTGCCGCGGTGATCGCTCCGCTGTGCGGTGACGGGATGTCTATGGCGACGCGCTCGGCTGCCTTATGCGCTCCGCTCGTCGACCATTTTTTGCGGGGAAGCATTTCTTTACTGGAATGGGAGCAACGCTATTCGCAAGCGATCCGGCAAGAATTCGCCGGCCCATTAAAATGGGGCAGCCTGCTGCAATGGCTTATGAATAAGCCTGTCGTTCATCAGCTCCTGCCAAGCGCGGCCCGATGGACGCCTATGCTGGCAAACGGTTTATTTCGAGCGACAAGATTGAAGCCGTTGAGACCGATGGAATAAAAAACAGAGGCACAACACAATATCGGAGTTATCAGGCTGTCGAACAATTCTCGGCAGCCTTTTTCGTCTAGGTTTAAATCCCTTGACGACAAAGTAGGGTATTGTGGCCATGCATTTTGATCAGGTTCTTCATTGTCAGAAGGAACATTTTGATATTCCGCATCAGAACCTTGCTGCGATCCATACTCTGCAAAATATCTTTGAGATGCGGAAACGAAAGCTGCCGTGTTTTTAACATGGAAAGAAGGGGAAGATTAAGTATCGACAAGGCAAAGTTTTACACCACATTTCATTAAATAATTCAATTGACCGTAATATTACACCGATGTAATATTACGGTATAGAATAACTTTGGAAGGATATGTTATGGAAATCACGAACGTTGAATTTATGCTTTTACAGATTATCTATGAACGGAAGGAAGTTTCCGGTTATGAAATCAATCAATTAATAAATGAACGAGGCTACAGGGAGTGGGGAGATATGGGGACTACTTCTATTTATGTCGGTTTGAAAAAATTAAATAACAAGCAACTCGTTCATTCTTATTTAGATACAACCAAACAGGGCAAAGGGCCGATGCCAAGGAAATTTGAAGTAACAAGTCAGGGTGTGGAAGTATTAAAACAGACGACTCTGGACTATTTATCATCTTCACGTGAAAGAGATCATCGATTTGATTTAGCGCTTGCAGGCATTCCATGCTTAACCACTGATGAAGTTGTGACGGCTCTTCAAAAGAGAAATGCATTCCTTTCTCAAGTTGCTAACAACATTAATGCAAAGTTTGTATCACAAGGTGGAGTAAAGCTACCTATGCACGTACAAGCATTATTCAAACATCCTCTTTTGCTGATTACACATGAAATTGAGTTTACGGAAATGTTAATCAAGGATTTATTGAAGAAGAATGATGATAGGAGGATGGATGTATGATCATAAAGAATTTTTCTCCTTTTTCCGGTGAACACTGCGAAACAACTGCTACCGGAACCTTGCTGAAAAGCTTAGGAATCGAAATGTCCGAGGCGATGTTGTTTGGAATTGGCGAAGGGCTGGGCTTTATCTATTGGGATATGAAAAATATGGCCTTTCCGTTTATCGGGGGAAGGATAAAACCGGATCTTCTTACCCGTAATATCGTCAATAACTTAAATCTTCATTTGGAAGTGAAAGAGACTTCATCCCTTAAAAAAGCATGGGAAAATGTGAAAGAGAACATAGATCAAGGAAGTATAGTAGGGTTGAAGCTTGACAGTTATCACCTGGATTACTTCACAAACAAGGTGCATTTTGCAGGTCATTATGTGGCCATGTACGGATATGACGATAGTTATGCTTACTTAGTAGATACCAATCAACAGGGGGGAATGGTAAAAACAAGTCTTGATAATTTAGCGCTGGCCAGAAACGAAAAAGGTCAAATGTCTTCAAATAATTTATCTTACATAATCAAGAAAGGAGAGAAGGTACCCCATCTTAAGGATGTTATTACAAAAGCAATCAAAAATAACGCAATTGATTATATTCATCCACCCATAAAAAATTTGGGCTATAAAGGCATTATGAAAACAAGTGTGGAGATTAATAAGTGGTTTGAAAGAAGCGGAAATATCGAAGATGACCTGGTGCTAACAGCTACTTTAATGGAGCGTGGGGGAACCGGAGGCTCTCTATTTAGAAATATGTACAGAGATTTCTTAGAAGAGTGTTTAAATCTATTTGATGATGCTTCTCTTCAAAATGCATATCATCTCTTTTCCGAAATTGCTCCGATGTGGGAGGAAGTATCTAAGCTTATCAAAAAAGCTGGAGAAACTCAGGAACTACGATTTTTAAACCAGGCTTCAGAGATTCTGTTGGAATTAGCAAGCAAAGAATATGAAGCAATGAATCAACTTACAAAGATGAGGTGAGAGTTGCTGGAAGAGGAAAGAGGTCGAGGAACAAGAACATGTTCCGATTACTGATTAGAAGGCACCCGTAAACACTGATCACGGCGAAATGCTGAACCATACTGATGGATATATGACAGCTTGGTTTATGTATTGGCTGAAAGGCGATAAGCAAGCGGGAAATGCATTTTTTGGTGACGACGCCGAGATCCTTATAAATACGAACTGGCAGGACGTAGCAAAAAATCGCTGAATACACGATAACGGGAAATGTTAGTTGATTTCAATATAGAGCTGTTACCGGTAGGTAGCTGCTCTTTTTTGTTAAGCTAATAGGCAGGTTAGTTGAAGTAAACACCCGCTTCCTTAGGGTAGGCGGATTTCATCTTTATGAAGGCTGCTATCTCTCATGAAGGCGCCATTGTTAATAATCGACTTTTTCAGCTATCTTACCACCTAAGACCATCTCAAGTTTTCCGAAAACCTTTTGCCGACACGTCGTACCCAATATATGCTCGAATAAAGGCCATCGGCTGGGTGTTTAAAAAATGGTGTTGACTAGGAATTGTTTGTAGTGTAAACTTTCTGCCATAGAAGAGGTGTTAACTTTGAAAAATATATTAAATCCAGTCGAACCTGAATATGTCATGGATGCAATCAAAGCCTTTGAACAGATGATGGTGGGCAATGACTTCAGTGTTTTAGCAAAAATAGCCAGGGTTTCCCAAGGAGAAAATTTTGTGCTTAAAATCCTGCTTAGAAGTGAGCGTCCTGTTTCACCGACATATCTTAGCGAGACAATGAATACCACTAAGGGCCGCATATCATCGATTCTTAAAACACTTGAGAAAAAGGGGGCGATTGAGCGAGAAATTGATAAAGAAAATCGCAGAAACATTCTTGTAACGATCACAGATGCCGGAAAAGAACATATCATGTCGGAAATGGATTCTGTTTATAACATGATGGTAGGTGCATTTAAAAGTCTGGGAGAAGAAGAAACCAAAGAAGTAGTAAGGCTTATTCAAAAGCTAGTATCTGCTATGACTGAGAATGATAATTAGAGAGTATCTAATGCAGGGAAACCTGCATTAAAAAATATATAATAGTATACAGTGTAAAATGTAAACACTAAAAATCAAAGGAGATTCATGATGTCAAATTTGAATGGAAACACAAATCGACCGGGCGGAATTTATAATCTTGGAGGAATTGAAGTAGCAAGAGTGGGCTATGGAACCATGCAGCTTCCCAAAGTAAAAGAAGCAGCCGATGCAAAAGCTGTTTTAAGAAAAGCTTATGAGCTTGGCGTAAATCATTTTGATACAGCAGAATTCTACGGAAACGGCATTGCTAATCGTTATCTTGCAGAGGAATTGGGCAAAGAGAAGGATGCCGTATTTGTAACGAAGATCGGTGCAAAACCGACCAAAAGAGGACCAGTACCGATGCTTCCGGCTCAGCGTCCGGAAGAATTACGTCAGCACATACTGGATAATCTTCGAAGCCTGAAGAAAGATCATCTGGATATTGTAAATTTCAGACGTATAGCGCCGGGTACATTTCCTTTGAAACCAAGCCAAAAGGTGAATTTTGACGATCAAATGGCAGAGCTAATTGCTATAAGAGACGAGGGATTGATCGGTGCAATAGGTTTAAGTTCGGTGAGTTTCGAAGAACTTAAGAAGGCATTACCCGCAGGAATTGTCTGTGTACAAAATCTATATAACCTTACTTCGCGCAGTCAGGAATCTATTCTTGAATTGTGTAAAAAGGAAGGAATCGCTTGGGTTCCATTTTTTCCCCTTGGAGGAGGACTTCCCGGTTCAGCAAAAGTTACTGCCGATCCTGTAGTACAAGAGGTTGCAAAAGAGATGCGCGTTTCACCGGTACAGGTTGGCTTAGCTTGGTTATTGCAACATGCTGACAATACTCTAATCATCCCCGGCACAACTTCAATCAGGCATCTTGAGCAAAATATTGCTGTAGGTGGTATTTCCTTTGATGAAAAAACAATGAATAGGCTGGATACTGTCAAAGCAGCTAAGGGATTTGGAGCCATAGTAAATAAGTTTATGAGTCGCTAAGAAATAGCAATCTGGATTTAGAAGTGTGATGAGCTATGAAAAGAGGTAAAAGAATGTTCTTATCTATTGTAGTGGCATTCATCATAATTATCATATGAGAAGGCGCGATGAAACCGGAACATAAACAAACCGGTCGAAGTCTTGCTATGGTTTGACCAATTTTCATAGGTTTAAGAAAGCCCCATCTTTCCAAAGATGAGGGCTTTTTGTTTTTGCGAGAAATCCCGGCTAGGTGAAGGAGGGGATAAAATTTCATCTTCCTCATTTAGCACTGTTCCCTTCGGGGAACATACGTGCTATAATAAGTGCGCCAAACACGTATTTTGCGCACTTTCGTTTTTAAGCGATTTGTTTTGAAGAAGACGGGTAGTTTTATGGTTTAAAATTGTATAAAAATGCTAGAAATCCGGATAATTTTGTTAAACTAATCATGGTTACGAGGGATTACATCGATGAATAAACATTACATAGAAGAAGTCTATTCGGAGCCGATCCAGGCATTTACGATTTGGATGAAGCAGTCCGGTTATACCGAAGCCACGAGAAAAGAGTATATGAGAGAGATCTATGATTACTTATATTCGCTGGAAGAGCTTCCGGTTCAACAGGCAGGGAAATTAAATGTCGTCAGTTTTCTGGTTTCCAAGCAGTCATCGGCCGGCGATAAAACGAGAAATCGGACTTTATCCGCGCTTCGTTCGTTTTACGCCTCGTTGATCGATTTTGAGCTGGCCACAAGAAATCCCGCTTTAGAGGTCAAGAAATCCAAAACGGAGAAAAATAAGATGCCGGTTTATCTGGAGGAGCAGGATCTCAAAAAGCTGCTAACCTATGTAGATGGACGTTACCGGAATCGGAATTTGGCGATTTTTCTGCTTATGGGATACTGCGGTTTGCGGGTAGGTGAAGTTCACAGACTAAATCTGTCTCATTTCAAAAAAGAAAAGGGAACGCTCGAAGTGTTGGGCAAGGGCCGGAAGTGGAATGAAGTTCCGCTGCCTGAATTGGTTGTGGAGTATC
Organism: Paenibacillus salivarius; assembly: GCF_051307165.1. Classification (NCBI taxonomy): domain Bacteria; kingdom Bacillati; phylum Bacillota; class Bacilli; order Caryophanales; family Paenibacillaceae; genus Paenibacillus; species Paenibacillus salivarius. The sequence goes on along the minus strand of NZ_CP195592.1, from coordinate 2,930,224 downwards.
TCGTAAAAGTAGGGGAGGAGCGCATTCAACCTTATAGTGCCAAGGAAGAGGCCTTCTTCGTATCCCAAAAAGGGAGAAGGTTATCGATTCGTCAGATTCAAAAAATCACGACCGAGGTTTTCGAGGCATTCAAACAGGATCATCCCCAGATGACCGATATGAAATTATCCTGTCATAAGCTTCGACATTCCTTTGCGACGATGCTGCTGAATCACAATGTGGATATCCGTGTCGTCAAAGAACTTTTGGGGCATGCATCGATTGAAACAACGATGATTTATACGCATATTAATGACGAGCAGAAACGGAGCGCCATGACGACAATAGAAGTACCGAACCTTTGATGCTTTTTACAATTTTGCCCAAAAGAGAAACTTAAGAAACGATTTGATATTAAAGTTTACATAATATTGAATATGTTAATTAATATGATTGGATATCAGATTCCACCCATGCGCCCAAAATAGACTTTCGCAGGTACCATAGGCGATTACCCACCATACTATGTTGCTAAATAACCGGAACAAAGGAGAATTCCCATGAGAATTCCCATGGTTCAGTACAATTACAATCCATTAGGTTACGCCCCTTATGGTTTCGATTACGGGTATGGTCAATTTGTGTATCCTCAAAACGGGTTCCTCCCCGAAACAGCCGAGCTTACAGGGAGTACGGCACGCCAGCATGTTTTGGGTGTCGAATGGCATGAACAAGAAGGCGGTTGGAAAGGGCTCTGGAGGCGGAGAGGGAACAGTCATATTTTCGATGCAAGGTGGACAATGAATGGTGCACAAAATATTACGGCGGTATTGACGATCAATAGATCCGGCAACAATGTCCAGGTTTTAAGCAGAAACAGCAGCGATGGTCATCGTTACGAATATACCGGTACGATCGCTTCAGACGGCAAAACCGTTACGGGCACCTACACTAGCACTCAAGGCGGGGGATCCTGGAGAGCCACAATCACATTTTAAAAGGACCGAAGGGCTGCTCAAAAGAGCAGTCCTTTGCATTTTTCGTAATTAGAATTTCCGAATTGTCATCGAAAAAGGGAATTTAGTATAATGATGATTAACTGCTGACAAAGATTTCCTTCAAGAGTTTAAACACCCGGAGGCGAACAAGCCTGCCCATGGAAGGAGGCTGAGAAATAGCCTTGCCCTTAACGGATTAAGGATTTGCCTTATCACATCATGTCTCAGGAACGTTCGATATCGTTATTGTTAAGAACTTTTTTTGTGAGAGGTCAGGTGAACATGATGAAATTCAACGAGTACGTCTATGAACGCCCGGATGTCGATGCTTTCGGGAACAAGTTCAAAGACCTGTTGAACGGCTTTACGTCTGCTGCTACATATGAAGAGCAAGATCTGGCGATGACGGAAATCAACAAGCTGCGGAGCAAGTTTGATACCCTGCAGCAAATCGTCAGCATTCGGCATTCGATCGACACCAACGACGAATTCTATAAAGAGGAACAGGATTTCTTTGACGAAAAGGGTCCGATCGTTCAGGAGTATATCACTGAATACTATCGGGCACTCGTTGGCTCCAAGTTCCGCGAAGAATTGGAGAATAAATGGGGAAGGCAGCTATTCCGCCTTGCCGAGCTTTCGCTGAAAACCTTCAGTCCCGAGGTCATTGAAGATCTCCAGCAGGAGAACAAGCTGACGACCGAATATGCGAAGCTTATCGCCTCGGCAAAAATTCCGTTCGAAGGCGAGGAGCGGACATTATCCCAGTTGGTTCCGTTTCAGCAATCTACGGATCGGGACATGCGAAAACGCGCCATGGAAGCCTTCAGCGGTTTTATGTCCGAAAATGAGGAAACTCTCGACCGCATTTATGATGATCTGGTCAAAATCAGAACGAACATCGCGAAAAAGCTCGGCTTCGAAAATTTCGTGGAGCTTGGCTATGCACGGATGGCTCGGACGGATTACAATGCCGACATGGTGGCCCAATTCCGGAACCAGGTGCTTGAGTATATCGTTCCTGTCGCTACCAAACTGAGGGAGCGTCAAAAGAACCGGATCGGCGTGGATAAACTGCTCTACTACGATGAGAATTTCGCCTTCAAATCGGGCAACGCAACGCCCAAAGGAGATCCGGAATGGATTGTCGGGAACGGGGCGAAGATGTATTCGGAGCTTTCGAAGGAAACTAGCGAATTTTTCGCTTTCATGCAGGAGAACGGCCTTATGGATCTCGTGGCAAAAAAAGGCAAGCAGAGCGGCGGTTACTGCACTTACATTAGCGAGTATAAGGCACCGTTTATATTTTCGAATTTTAACGGAACGTCCGGAGATATTGATGTACTGACACACGAAGCCGGCCATGCCTTCCAGGTGTATGAAAGCCGGAGTTTTGAAGTACCGGAGTACGGTTTTCCGACTTACGAGGCTTGCGAAATCCACTCCATGAGCATGGAGTTCTTCACTTGGCCTTGGATGGATCTTTTTTTCAAGGAGGAGGCCGATAAATATCGCTTCGACCATTTGGCAAGCGCACTTCTATTTATCCCTTACGGCGTAACCGTCGATGAATTCCAGCATTTTGTCTATGAAAATCCGGATGCCACCCCGGCGGAGCGCAAGCAAGCATGGAGGGAGATTGAACGTAAGTATTTGCCTCACCGCGACTATGCGGATAACGAATACCTGGAGCGAGGCGGCTTCTGGCAAAAACAGAGCCATATCTTTAATACTCCGTTCTATTATATCGATTATACGTTGGCACAGATTTGCGCATTTCAGTTTTGGAAGAAGATGCACGAAAATCGGGAAGCAGCCTGGGACCAATATTTGCATCTATGCCGTCAAGGCGGCAGCCAATCGTTCACCGAACTTGTGAAGGTGGCCGGATTGATTTCGCCGTTTGAGGAAGGTTGCGTCACGTCGGTTATCGGCAGTATCGAAGAATGGCTGAATCGCGTAGATGACGCCGCTCTATAATTGAAAATGGAAAAGCCGCCATATCGGCGGCTTTTTCCTGCTTTTCGGGAAATTTGGATTCTCTCGCTCAGTTATGGGCTTCAGGTTCCGGGTGAGGGTTTGCTGAATCGTCGACATCAGGCACCTCAGGTGCTTCGAATAACGGCGTCTCCTGCTCAACGCTCAACCCGGGAGTCCCCGGTATCTGCGGCTGTTGTTCATCGGCCAGCCCTGGCGGCACAAAAGGGTTTACGACAAGCAAACTTGCCGTGAAGGTTTGTCCCTTATAATTTGCCGTTACTAGGGTAAGCCCTCGCTTTAAACCGGTAATCATACCGTGATTGTCAATCTCCGCAATTTCGGGATCGGCAATCGTAAACCGGGTCTCATCGTTCACAACAGAAGTGTTCCCCGACGCATCCGTGAAAAGGGCTTGGATATCCAATTCACTACCGACCGACAATGAATAATCTTCGGAATCGAGGTAAAAGCGTCCAGGGGTTTCTGTCGGAACATCGGTTACCGTGACCGGCAGACTCGCGGTATATCCGCCGAATTCAGCGATGATTTCCGTCGTTCCGGGAGCCAAGCCGGTAACGACTCCTTTGGTATTCACGGTAGCTACCTCCTGATTGAGAGAGATAAGGACCGATTGGTTCGTGACTTCCGCCGTCGATCCATCGGTATATACGGCCTCAACGACACTGGTCTTAAGCTCTCCGATGCCAAGCTCTTGTGCCGGGTCCGTAAAGCGGATCCGTGTCAATTGTACCGGAGGCGTTTCCTGTCCTTCCCCCGAAACTTTGATGAGCTGCATCCGAGATAGGTCGTTTATTTTAATTTGCCCCGCCATAAGGAAGCCGCCATCCTCCGTTACCGTGCCTTTGCCCGCCGAAGTAAGCCCGGGCCCTTCAAATCGCAGATTTGCCGTAACTTCGCCATCCTCGTTCAATCGGTAGATTTGGTATTGACGATGAGTATTCGGATAGCTGCCGGTCGAATGGGATCCTATAAGTGCGTATCCGTCGGAAGTGACCGATAGCTGGTTCAAAATGAAAGATCCATCTTCGGGTGTAAACGTTTTTTCCCAAATGGTATTTCCGCTGGTATCCGCTTTAAGCACAAACACCGCTTGCTGCCCGTCTTTGCGCATAGTCCCGGCAATCATATAGTTTCCGTCTTGCGTCAATTGCGCCGAGTATGCGGTACGTCCGCTTTTGGGGATGAGCTGCTGTTTTTCCCATTCAATTTCTCCGTCGTGATCGAGCTTGATGATGAGGGAGGCGTCGTAATCGGAGCTCATGACATCGTCAACTCTTCCCACCGCCAAAAATCCGCCGTCCGGCGTATTCAACACTTCATTAAAGAACTGATTTTCGCCAAATCGATATCTTTTAAACCAAACCTGGTTTCCTGCTTCATCCACTTTCAACAGGAAGGCAGAAGCTACGCCCGCAACATTGGCGCTGTAGCCGGTCACGACAAATCCGCCATCCGGGGTTTCCACTGCGCTTTCGGCATTATGGTTTCCGCCGGGAAAATCGTCGTAAGCACCGGCCCATTCGATATTCCCCAGGTTGTCCAACTTGGCCAAATAGGGAACCGTTGCCGGCCTAGACGTTCTGTCCGTCGTCGTTCCGCTGACGAAATAGCCTCCATCCCCGGTAGGAATAACATGGAGGGCCGAAACGCCTTCTTTAGAGTCATCATCGGGAGCGATTTGCAGCGTTTGTTCCCACTGAATAGTGCCGTTTTCATCCACTTTGACGATATAGCCTTTTTGTTCGGTCCAATAACCGGAGGGACTTTCCTCGATGATGTTTCCTGCTGCGACGTAACCTCCGTCGGGGGCCGCGTTGACCGAATTTCCCTTGGAATATGCGGCATTGTTTCCGTACGTGGAACTCCATTCCACATTCGGCGTGAGCGGTTGCCCGGAAGTTGCGGATGCCTGACTCGAACCGGGCCATGCGGTCCAAGCGATCAGGCAGCTTAAGGTGATTGCAGTTAGTCTTTTCGTCATTGACGACATCGGCATTTCTCCTCTCAATATGATTTCTCAAGGAACATTACCCCATTTTATTATCAAGGAAGACAGGTGGGGGAGATATCCCGCAAAACTCTCATTTCATATATTTGGAAAAATAGGCTAATGGTAGCGATTGTTTTCGGGTGGACACTACACAAATGGGGATTAAGCACGGGGAGGGTTATCCGAATTTCCTATAAGAAGCGGGGAGAAAAAGAGGCATACAGGTTGTAATTGCGCTTGAAGCATGTGATAATGGGATGTTCATTGCAAGTAGATGACTTGTAACAAAAGATGTTGAAATGGAAAGCTGAGGTATTGTAAAACGTGGAACCATACCCATTTACATATGATCCTGCCATGCCTTTTATTCAGCAAGCGGCTGACTGGGTGGCGGATGTATTTTACGAGCTGCTTCCGGAAGCGGGCTTTGAGGTTCGGGACGAGCAGATCTATATGGCGTTTCAATTGGAAAAGGCTTTCGCCGACAAAAAGACGATTTTTGCCGAAGCCGGCGTAGGCACGGGCAAAACGCTGGTCTATCTTTTATATGCCGTATGTTATGCGCGTTATACGCGAAAGCCCGCTGTGATTGCCTGCGCGGACGAATCCTTGATCGAGCAGTTGGTTAAGCCGGAAGGCGATGTCGCGAAGCTGGCCCGGCATTTGGATCTGGTCATCGACGCGCGGCTCGGGAAATCGCCGGATCAGTATATTTGCCTAAAAAAACTGGATCAGGCAAGGGTTGAGGGCGATGAAAGCATGAAATGGGAAGAAATTTCGGCGGGATTGCCGGGGTTCGTATATTCCTCTGCGCCGATGCAAAACTTTCACGCTTACGGCGACCGGCGGAATTATCCGCAGCTTAACGACGAAGAATGGAAAAAAATCAGCTGGGATCCCTTCCAGGACTGCTTCACCTGCGACCGCCGCCACCGCTGCGGGCAGACGCTGTCGCGGGATCATTACCGGCGCGCCGCCGACATCATCATTTGCTCCCATGATTATTACCTGGAGCATGTTTGGACGTACGAAGGCCGCAAACGCGAAGGACAGCTGCCTTTGCTGCCGGAGCATTCCTCCGTCGTGTTTGACGAAGGGCATTTGCTTGAGTCGGCCGCAATGAAGGCGCTAGGCTACAAAATGAAGCATACCGTATTTGAGGAACTGATCACGCGCCTATTGCAGAATGAAATCCGCGAGTCGCTAGCCGTTTTAATCGACGATGCGATCTCGCAAAGCGAAGCGATGTTTGACGCGTTCGGACAGAACAGCCGCGCCATACCGGGTTCAGAGCGGAAGGAAATTCTGTTGAACGATAAATTGCTTGGCGAAGTAATCCGCTTTCGAGAGCTGTTGACGGCGATTGAAGAAGAACTCGTATTCGAAAGCGAGCTGTACACGCTGGACGTCTATCAACTCCGAATCGTAGAGGAGCATTTGGACATGATGCAGAAGGCGCTGATGTTGTTTGGACATTCGGGAACGAAATTGATCTGTTGGGTGGAAGACAGTCCGGAGGGGATCATGCTCTCGATCATGCCCGGTACCGTAAAAGATGTGCTGAAAACGCATGTGTTCGGTCTTCGTATGCCGATCGTGTTTTCCTCTGCCACCATGTCGGTGAACGGTTCGTTTCATTACCTTGCCGACAGCCTCGGCATCGAGAATTTCCTGTCCTTTTCGGTCGCATCGCCTTACGCGTATCCGCAACAGATGGAGGTTCTGGCTCCGCCATGGAATCTTGCCGACGGCTTTGAAGGCAAAATGAAGGAAGCGGTGCGGCTTTTGCGGCAAACCGGCGGCAGGGCGTTGATTCTTTTCCGGACGCGCGAGGAACTGCGTCAATTTAGGCAACTGGCGCAAACCGAGCCTGAACTGGCCGGATTGTCGTTTTACTTTGAAGGCGACGGAGAAATCAGCCACTTGATTTCAGCATTCCAACGCGAAGAAGAAAGCGTCCTCTGTGCGGTTAGTTTATGGGAAGGCCTTGACGTTCCAGGGCCGTCGTTGTCAAGCGTCATCATCTGGTCGCTGCCTTTTCCGCCGCATGATCCTGTATTTAACGCCAAACGAAAAACAGCCGCCGATCCGTTCTTGGAAGTGGACATGCCATACATGCTGCTTCGGCTTCGTCAGGGTATCGGCCGACTCATCCGTTCGCGTGATGACCGCGGTATAGTCGCGATGCTGGGGGAAGAACTGCGGACGAATCCGGAAGTCAAATGTAAAGTGTTGTCCGTGCTTCCGGAGGGTGTGGAAATACGGTCATGAAGCGCATGCAGATCAAAGCCGCCAAACTGGCGGTTTTTTTTTTGTAACAAAACACAATCGCTCTTCTCGCCACAGGAATATTTTTCTTGTCTATTTTTCGATCGAATATTGGTATGGTAGAGGGTAGCCATAAAGAAGAGGTGATGAATTCAAATGATAAAGAAACGCTGTTTATTCTGCGACGTCATTGTTCCTGTTTCTCCGGAAGGGGATTACGATAGATATATAGGCTGTTCCTGCTCACCCGGCGGGTCTTACAGCCTGCTGAGAACCAGCTACGAACCCGTTCATTCGCTTCCGCACCAAAAGAAACGCGAACTGATTCATTTAATATCCGCTTATATCCGCGAGCAAACAGAGTGTGGTGAAAGGGTGGCTTTATCGGACGGGGATCTGGAAACCATCGCGAATTCTCCCGAAATCCCGGTTACCATCGAGGATAAAGGAAACCGGCTGCTTCAATATCTGTACAGAAATGCTAAGGGCCCGGGGGAACCGGTCATCATTCATCCGCTTTCCGGCAATTATAACCTGACGTATTCCCCGAATATACAAGAATTGGTATATATCATTGACAAACTGAGAAATGATCAACTGCTCATCCGGGAAGGCACGTCTTTTCAACTTACGGAAAAGGGATGGAGAGAAGCGGCTGCCATTTCGGGAGGAAAAAAACTAAAAGCCTGTACCGTTTTAGTTCCGGATGAGGGGGATACGGTTGCGGAGTGGCAAGACAGGCTGTTTCCGAAAATCGAACAATACGGTTATTTGCCGCGGCTGCTTACACATTTGAAAACGCAGAATCGAGAAAAGTACTCTCTTGAACTTATCTCAGACAGCAAGCTGATTATTGCCGATTTAACCGGACAAGCGCCCGAGGTTTATTTTGCGGCCGGCTACGCGCTCGGTTTGAACATCCCCGTGATCTGGACCGTGAACAGCAGGGAGGCCGAAACGCTTCTGGTCAAAATAAAAGAAATCCGCCCTATCGTCTGGGAGACGGCGGTTGAACTGGCGGTAATCCTCCAGCAGAGACTGAGTTTATAGGATGCGTTCCAGGATATTACTAGTATAATAAGCATTAAAGAGACTCTCGAAATACTTCAAAAAGGAAGTGTTACCCATGGATTTCGATACGGTCATGCAGGAACTTGAAGCTCTCGGTAAGGAGCGAACGAAGAAGATTTATATGTCCAACGGCGCGCACGAACCGCTTTTTGGCGTAGCGACCGGTGCAATGAAGCCGATCGCCAAAAAAATCAAAATCAACCAACCCCTGGCTGAACGGTTATACGGTACGGGAAATTATGATGCCATGTATTTTGCCGGCGTAATTGCCGACCCTAAAGCTATGACGGAGGCGGATTTCGAGCGCTGGATGGATGCGGCTTATTTCTTTATGCTCTCCGATTATGTAGTCGCCGTTACTTTGGCGGAAACGGACATTGCGCAAGAGGTAGCCGATAAATGGATCGCAAGCCATGAGGAGTTGAGAATGTCGGGAGGCTGGAGTTGTTACTGCTGGCTTTTGGGAAATCGGCCGGACGGAGAATTTTCCGAAAGCAAACTTGCCGACATGCTTAAACTTGTGGAAAATACGATTCATGATGCTCCGGAAAGAGCGAAATACGCGATGAATAATTTTATTTATACGGTGGGAGTCTCTTATGCGCCTCTCCATGAAAAAGCGGTCGAAACCGCAAAGGCGGTAGGTCCGGTAGAAGTAGAAGTCAAAAACGGCAAGTCCAAAAGCAAATTTTTGAATGCTTCCGAAAACATTCAAAAGGCCGTAGACAAAGGGCAGCTTGGTTTCAAACGCAGATATGTCAGATGCTGATCTAAACCGTGTTAAAATGCCGCCGGGATTTTGGGAGGGCTTGCAGCAATTAGGGATTGCCGCCCACGACGTTGTTCGCAAAGCATGCCTCCCGCTTACCGTAATTACGGATCCCGTGATCACTACCGCTCAGTATTTCGCAATCTGGCAGGCTTATTCCGATCTCGTAGGCGACACTGCCCAAGGTATCATCCGACTGGCGACCGCTTTTGAGACCGCGAAATATCCGCCGACCGTCCTGGCTCCTTATCACGCCCGGAATTACCGGGAAGCGCTAAAGCGGATGGCTCGCTACAAACAAATGTGTCCCCCCGAAAAGTTGCGGATCACCGAGAAGGGCCAGACCTGTACCGTTGAACTGGATTGGCTGCAAGCCGGACAAGCCGGTCCGCCGCTACTGGTAGGCATCACGCTGGCTTTTCTTTTGGAGCTTGGGCGCCGGGGAACAGGGCAGCCTTTGAAGGCACAATCCGTTGAATTTACCCGTCCTATGGGCAATATACAGGACCTTGAAACTTATTTCGGCTGCAGTATAAGCATAGGTGCCGATTGTAATCGGATTACATTTGATCGAAGCGATTTGGACCGTCCCTTTAGCACACACAATGAAGAACTGGTTGAGATCTTGACACCCGTGTTGGATAGATCGCTGGATGAACAAATCGGAAGGCGATCCTTAACCGATACGGTAAAATGGATGTTGAAACGGAGCCTTGCCGCAGGACACCCTGACATTCAAACTGTCGCGAAGGAGCTGGGGATGAGTCATCGTACCTTGCAGCGCCGGCTTTCCGAAGAATGCATAAGCTTTAAGCATCTATTGACGCAAGCAAGACACGAGCAGGCACTGGAATATTTGGCAGATCCTTCGCTCGATATTACTGAAGTCGCCTTTTTGGTCGGATATGAAGATCAGAATTCGTTTTACCGCGCTTTCCGACTGTGGGAGGGCGAGACGCCTTCCCATTGGCGGCATGAACATCTGGGGACAACCATCTCCTGAATTTGCGAGTTGGCGCGTGAAGCAAGACTTTTGGCACCAGGGACTAGTTACTGAACCGTCACGACAAGTTAATATATTCTCTATCCACTACATGATGAAAAGAGGAAGATTGAAATGGATATGGGATTGCAGAATAAAACGGCTTTAGTAACAGGATCCACAAAAGGCATCGGAAAGGCCATCGCAAAGGAGCTCGCCAAAGAAGGCGTTCATGTTCTTATCAACGGACGTAACGAAGAAGAAGTGGAACGCACGGTTAAAGAGATGAAAGCGGAATTCCCGGCCACCTCACCGCAAAATGCGGCTGCGGACCTTGTTAATAAGCAGGAAAGGGAAGCCTTGTTCGAGAAATTCCCCAATATCGATATCTTGGTTAACAATATGGGGATATATGAAATGATGAATTATGAAGACGTTGACGACGAAATTTGGGAAACCTACTTTCGTACCAATGTTCTTGCCGCGAATGGATTAACCAAGTTTTATTTACCTAAAATGTTAGAAAACGATTATGGACGCATCATCTTCATCGCAAGTGAAGAAGCTATGATGCCATCCGGCCAAATGCCGCAGTATTCTATGACCAAATCTGCGCTTCTGGCACTATCCAAAAGCTTATCGAAGTTGACACGGGGCACCGAAGTGACCGTCAATACGATCATGCCGGGGCCGACGCTCTCTGAAAATGTACAGCAAATCATAGAGGGCCTGTTCCCCGATGAAGAGATGACTTTTTCAGAAAAGGAAAATAAATTCATGGCGTCAAACCTGCCTCAATCCGAAATTCAGCGATTTATCCGGCCTGTTGAAATTGGAAGACTTGCTGCATTTATTTGCAGTCCCTATGCTTCCGCCTTTAAGGGTTCGCCAATCCGCATGGACGGGGGAATGGTACCGACTATTTTCTAATCCATGGTTTCAAAGGTAAGCAAACATGAATTTCTGTACGCCTATGGTCTTTTTAAATTGCACTTTTTGGTTATTTGCTGATATAATCTGTGCATGATATTTGATTGGGGGTAGTACAGATGGCAATGCACGATTGCTCATTTGCTAGGAAGTCCTCATGCAAAGCCTGATCTGGGGCGATACTTTGCGTGGGGTGCGGTAGGATTTGATTCGATCGCCCAAACTTATCTTTATCGTTTCTAATCACAGGCTTTGCACCTTATGATTACTCATTAAAATAAGGGGCTGAAGAGCTGTGAGCGTACCATTTATTAGAAACCATCAATTTAACGTCATTAAGAATCAAGCGAAATTCCTTCAGAACACATTGAGATCCGCTGCGGACCGGAAAGTCCTGGAGACTGTAAGGTATGGAGCCGTCACGAAAATTTTCGAAGCATTTCATGAGCTGACAGAGGATCAAAAGAAAATGCTGGAACAGATTTCGACTTTCGAAACGGCCTATGAATTCCAAAGATTTCTTGATGCGTTGGAATCTTACCTGGATCCATTTCCGCCGATAACGGTGAAACAAATTCAGAAGCTATTTCCTAAAAATAAGAAACTGAAATTACCTGATCTCGGATCCATCGACTTTCGATACATGACGTATTTGAGCTGGATCGATATTGCAACGAATAAACTATTCATTGTTTATCCGTTCGAAGGTAAATTCATCGGTATTGAGGGGAGAATGACGCCGACGAACAAGAAGGGCTACTGCCTGTTCTGCAATCGGCAACATGAGCTTGCATTTTTCTCGGTCAAGACCAAATCGTCTTCGCCGGATCATTTTGCTTCCTTTGGCCATTACGTGTGTATGGAGAACCAAGGATGCAATCAAAGCATCACCAATCCCGGAGCACTGGAGAAGTTTATTCTTTCAGCCGGTAAATAACAGTTATTTTGAAAAGGGCTGCCTATAAGGCAGTCTTTTTTATGATCGAATATGGAAATGAGCAAACCCCCTAATGGAAAAGCCGTCTCTATTTTTAAAAAAATACAGTATACTATCATATCCTGACAAAAGCTGACGGATTTGGAGGGGGTGCAGTTGCCAACAAGCAATATCATTATTAATGGTGGATTTGAAACGGGGACGCTCGTGCCTTGGAATCATTCGGGTGCTGCAATCAACAGCACTTACAGTCATTCCGGTTTTTACAGTTCACAGCTAAATGCAACGAGTATCAGTCCATTTCTTACGCAGTTCGTTCCTTTAACATCAGGAAATACGTTAGAAATCATGTATTCACTTGCTAAATTGGGTCCTTTGCCAAGTCCGATTGTTTCTGTTTCCGTATCTTATTTCGGCGGATCCTCAAATTTTTTAGGTTATGGTTTGATCGTAAACCATTTTCGAGATCGGATACCGGATGTTACTGCCGTGAAAAGTTGGCTGGAGTTGTATTATGTTACAACGCCGGCACCCTTAGGCACTACTCATGCATTAGTTTCTTTTGTTGTTTTGGCGCAGGCCGGGTCGGCTCCTGTACTGATTGATGATATTGAAGCTGAGTTGATAATAGGTGTCGTTGGTCCAACAGGCCCAAGGGGAGCGACCGGTCCGACGGGCGCAACAGGGCCGGTAGGTGCGACTGGAGCGACGGGGGCAACTGGTGTGACCGGTCCAACAGGTGTGACCGGCACGACGGGTGTAACTGGACCGACGGGAGCAACCGGTCCGACGGGAGCAACCGGTCCGACGGGTGCGACCGGCCCAACAGGAGCGACAGGCCCAACAGGAGCGACAGGCCCAACAGGAGCGACAGGTCCGACGGGTGCAATCGGCCCAACAGGAGCAACCGGTCCAACAGGGGTAACCGGCCCAACAGGAGCGACTGGTCCGACTGGGGTAACCGGTCCAACGGGGGCGACTGGTCCGACGGGTGCAACCGGCCCGACGGGGGCGACCGGACCAATAGGAGCGACAGGTCCGACAGGTCCGACAGGTCCGACGGGTCCAACAGGAGCAACCGGTCCAACAGGGGTAACTGGCCCAACAGGAGCAACCGGTCCAACAGGGGTAACTGGCCCAACAGGAGCAACCGGTCCAACAGGGGTAACCGGCCCAACAGGAGCGACTGGTCCAACAGGGGTAACCGGCCCAACAGGAGCGACTGGTCCGACTGGGGTAACCGGTCCAACGGGGGCGACTGGTCCGACGGGTGCAATCGGTCCAACAGGAGCGACTGGTCCAACAGGAGCGACTGGTCCAACAGGGGCAACCGGTCTAACTGGTGTAACTGGACCAACGGGAGCAACAGGCTCGACAGGGGTAACCGGTCCAACGGGCGTGACCGGTCCAACAGGGGTAACCGGTCCAACAGGGGCAACCGGTCCTACGGGGGCAACCGGTCCAACAGGAGCAACCGGTCCAACAGGAGCAACCGGTCCGACGGGGGCAATCGGTCCAACAGGAGCGACAGGTCCGACGGGGGCAACCGGTCCAACAGGAGCGACAGGTCCGACGGGGGCAACCGGTCTAACTGGTGTAACTGGTGTAACTGGTGTAACTGGACCTACTGGAGCAACAGGCCCGACTGGAGCAACCGGCCCGACGGGGGCGACCGGCCCGACGGGGGCAACCGGTCCGACAGGAGCGAATGGCCCGACTGGTCCGAATGGGGCAACCGGCCCAACAGGTGTAACTGGACCGACGGGAGCAACAGGCTCGACAGGGGTAACCGGTCCAACGGGGGCGACTGGTCCAACGGGGGCAATCGGTCCAACAGGAGCAACCGGACCAACAGGGGCGACCGGCCCAACAGGTGTGACTGGACCAACGGGTCCAACCGGACCAACAGGGGTAACCGGACCAACAGGAGCGACTGGACCGACGGGAGCAACCGGTCCGACGGGTGCGACTGGCCCAACAGGAGCGACAGGTCCGACGGGTGCAATCGGTCCAACAGGAGCGACTGGTCCAACGGGTCCAACCGGCCCAACAGGGGCAACTGGCTCAACAGGTGTGACCGGCCCGACTGGAGCAACCGGTCCAACAGGAGCAACAGGTCCGACGGGTGCAATCGGTCCAATAGGAGTAACCGGTCCGACTGGGGTAACCGGACCAACAGGAGCGACTGGTCCGATTGGGGTAACCGGTCCAACGGGGGCGACTGGTCCGACGGGTGCAATCGGTCCAACAGGAGCAACCGGACCAACAGGAGCGACCGGTCCAACAGGAGCGACTGGTCCAACAGGAGCGACCGGTCCAACAGGGGTAACCGGACCAACAGGAGCGACTGGTCCGACGGGTGCAACCGGCCCGACGGGGGCGACCGGACCAATAGGAGCGACAGGTCCGACGGGTCCAACAGGAACAACCGGTCCAACAGGGGTAACTGGCCCAACAGGAGCAACCGGTCCAACAGGGGTAACTGGCCCAACAGGAGCGACTGGTCCAACAGGAGCGACTGGTCCAACAGGGGCAACCGGCCCAACAGGAGCGACTGGTCCGACGGGTGCAACCGGCCCGACGGGGGCGACCGGACCAATAGGAGCGACAGGTCCGACGGGTCCAACAGGGGTAACTGGCCCAACAGGAGCAACCGGTCCAACAGGGGTAACCGGCCCAACAGGAGCGACTGGTCCGACTGGGGTAACCGGTCCAACGGGGGCGACTGGTCCGACGGGTGCAACCGGCCCGACGGGGGCGACCGGACCAATAGGAGCGACAGGTCCGACAGGTCCGACAGGTCCGACGGGTCCAACAGGAGCAACCGGTCCAACAGGGGTAACTGGCCCAACAGGAGCAACCGGTCCAACAGGGGTAACTGGCCCAACAGGAGCAACCGGTCCAACAGGGGTAACCGGCCCAACAGGAGCGACTGGTCCAACAGGGGTAACCGGCCCAACAGGAGCGACTGGTCCGACTGGGGTAACCGGTCCAACGGGGGCGACTGGTCCGACGGGTGCAATCGGTCCAACAGGAGCGACTGGTCCAACAGGAGCGACTGGTCCAACAGGGGCAACCGGTCTAACTGGTGTAACTGGACCAACGGGAACAACAGGCTCGACAGGGGTAACCGGTCCTACGGGCGTGACCGGTCCAACAGGAGCGACTGGTCCAACAGGAGCGACCGGTCCAACAGGGGTAACCGGTCCAACAGGAACGACTGGACCAACGGGTCCAACCGGCCCAACAGGGGCAACTGGCCCAACAGGTGTGACCGGCCCGACAGGAGCAACCGGTCCAACAGGAGCAACAGGTCCAACAGGGGTAACCGGCCCAACAGGTGTGACTGGCCCAACAGGTGTGACCGGCCCGACGGGTGCAACCGGTCCAATAGGAGTAACCGGTCCGACTGGGGTAACCGGCCCAACAGGTGTGACTGGACCAACGGGTCCAACCGGCCCAACAGGGGCAACTGGCCCAACAGGTGTGACCGGCCCGACTGGAGCAACCGGTCCAACAGGAGCAACCGGTCCAACAGGGGTAACCGGTCCAACGGGGGCGACCGGACCAATAGGAGCGACAGGTCCGACGGGTCCAACAGGGGTAACCGGCCCAACAGGAGCGACTGGTCCGACTGGGGTAACCGGTCCAACGGGGGCGACTGGTCCGACGGGTGCAATCGGCCCAACAGGTGTGACCGGCCCGACGGGTGTAACTGGACCGACGGGAGCAACCGGTCCGACGGGTGCGACCGGCCCAACAGGAGCGACAGGTCCGACGGGTGCAATCGGTCCAACAGGAGCGACTGGATCAACGGGTCCAACCGGTCCAACAGGAGCAACCGGTCCAACAGGGGCAACCGGTCCAACAGGAGCAACCGGTCCAACAGGGGCAACCGGTCCAACAGGAGCAACCGGTCCAACAGGGGCAACCGGTCCAACAGGGGCAACCGGTCCGACGGGTGCAACCGGTCCAATAGGAGTAACCGGTCCGACTGGGGTAACTGGACCTACTGGAGAAACAGGTCCGACTGGAGCAACAGGCCCGACAGGTGTAAACGGTCCAACAGGAGAGACAGGTCCGACGGGTGTGACTGGCCCAACTGGTGTGACTGGCCCAACTGGTGTGACAGGCCCGATAGGTGTAACTGGCCCGACAGGGGCGACCGGCCCAACAGGTGTAACTGGCCCGACAGGGGCGATTGGTCCAACTGGTGTAACTGGCCCGATGGGTGTAACCGGATCATCGGGTGGAGCTGGCCCAACGGGCGCAACCGGATCACGAGGCGCAACCGGACCACGAGGCGCAACCGGATCACGAGGCGCAACCGGACCACGAGGCGCAACCGGAACTCGGGGGGCGACGGGACCAGGGTCGACCATTACGTTTAGCCAGCCAACGGGAACCGTCCCTATATCTCTTGTTGCGGGGACGGAAACTACAGTATTGACACTATCAGTGCCTGTAATAGCTGGAGAAGATATTAAAATTGATTACGCTTTGCAATTGGCTGAAGTTGTTTCTGCAAACAACTCGATAACAGCAATCATCCGATTGCGTCTGGGCACAACTGTACTTTCTTTACAAACCTTCACCAGGAACTTGCAGCAAGCAGGAACACAGCGATTCCTTTTTTCAAATACCTGGGTTGATGCTGCGACCTCAACCGGAACGAATACCTATACGGTAACCGTTCAGGTAACCGCATTTGTGGATGTTACCTCACTTACGGCAGAGACAAGATCAATAAATGCAACAACTTTTCCATAAAGTAAACCTTAAAGTTCATTTAGCCGGAGATCCCTTCTAAAAAAATGGATCACGGCTTTTTTTCTTATTGTTCTGCATCTTCCGATGCTCAAAGATAGGGAGTGTATGGCAAATTAGGATTCGGCAGCAAAATGGGGAGTATGGGCAAGGAATAATATGTTATACTTAAGCCTGATTTCCAGTCATTCCGAATATGATTAAGGTGGTGATCAAATGAAATTTAAAACGGCCATACTTATTTTGTTGATCCTTCTTATCGGTTGCTCCGAAGAAAGAAAAGAGGTAATCCCTCCTGAAAACCAGCCGGAAACGACGACCATAAAGTTAACGCCTGTTGATTTGTTTCAAGGGGACGCCGCCAAGTTTCAGATGTTCCTTGGCCCGATGTCGGGTGCATTCAAACTAAAGTACGAAGGCCCAAAGCCTGATGCCAACTTGAACATAGACATCTGGAAAAACGGGCAGAAGGTTGATTCTGCAGGATCGATAGGGGATTTGTTTTTCAATTCAGGCAAAGAGAATGCCAGCAACGAAGTGGAAGTCATCATTTCCGTGGAGACGGTATCGTTTGAAGGCCAAAACAAGTTTTGTACAATTAAAGTCAGTGAGGTTCATCAGTCAGGATCCAGCCTCGCTACATTTACAATTCCATGGGATGATAAGTTGACCGGTCGAAGCCTGATGGAATTTTCGAACCCGCAATCATTTACGACCAATCAGCCTGTACATGTGTTTGGCATGCAAGCCACAAGTTCAAATGGAATATATACATTGGATCCTTCGCCGGAATCGTTAAGCAAAGCGGAATGGGCGCTCGTATTTACCTTGCGCTTTGATAGCTAGTCTGTGTTACGTTTGTAACGAGCTTTAATTTTTGATATCATGGCTTCAGGTTAATGAAAGGAGCATTATAATGAGCTGCGCATGCTGTCCAGTCGTTGAGATTTCCCCTGATTCGAAGCAATAAATTAGATCAAAGGGGAAAGATAAAATGGTTTTGCAGAAGGAAATTATCCAATCCGTTAAAGAAAAATGCGAACAAGACTCCAAGGTAACGTCATGCATGATGTACGGTTCCTTTACAAAAGGTGAAGGGGATCGATACTCGGACGTTGAGTTTTATATTTTTATAAAGGACGGTATGTTCGATCATTTTCAATCGAGACTATGGGTTGCCGAAATCGCTGCTTTTGATTTGATGTTTAAAAATGAATACGAAACGGAAGTTGTGATTTTTTCGAACCTGATTCGAGGCGAATTTCATTTCTTGCCCGAATCCAATATAGAAATTATAAAAACGTTCAAGACAACCGGAGTTTTTCCCGACACGGAATCCATGTTTATTTACGACACGACGGGATTGTTAAAACCCTGTTTGGATGATTTGGCCGGGATTGGGCCCGAACGAATGACAAATGAGAATGTGAATTTTGCATTCAATAACTTTGTGAACGCTTGGCTTATGGGCATAAACGTGTTAAAAAGAGGAGAAACGGCACGTTCCTTAGATGTTCTGTCGCAGGTACAAAAACATATTTTACATTTGCTGCGAGTAAAGGGACGGAAGGTAGAACGATGGCTGAATTACACCAAAAATCTAGAATATGATCTGAACTCGGAAGATTATGTACAATTCTCTTTGATAACGGCAAAGTTACATGAAGATGAATTGGAGAGAGCCTATTCTAACGCACTATTGATGGCAGAAAAATTAATTGAGGATTTAAAACCAGCATATGATTTTGAGGTGAATCAAGATATCATCGTCAAACTTCGTCACTATCTAAATGAGCAAATTAGCTAATATACAAAAAACACTGACATTATATTTGTCAGTGTTTTTTATTGCGGCTTTAGCCAGTTGAGCTCGCGAAGCGTGCGAAACAAAAAACCACCCGCTATGCGGGTGGAGGGATCAAGGGTTTGACCAACAAGACCATTCCAATAAAATTGAGATGTTCAGGCTCAATAATGAAAGGAATGGTCTTAGATGGCAAACAAGAGCTATAGTCTAGCTCACACGAAGTGGATGTGCAAATACCACATTGTGTTCACCCCGAAGTATAGACGGAAAGAAATTTATAATCAAGTGAGAAAAGACTTGATCGAGATTTTCAAGCGTTTGTGTAAATACAAGGGAGTGGAGATAATAGAGGGCCACATGATGCCGGATCATGTACATATGTTAGTAGCAATTCCCCCAAAAATCTCAGTATCATCATTTATGGGATATCTGAAGGGAAAAAGCTCGTTGATGATATTCGAGAAACACGCGAGCTTAAAGTATAAGTATGGGAATCGGAAATTTTGGGCGGAAGGATATTACGTCAGTACTGTTGGCTTAAATGAGGCCACCGTCGCAAAATATATACGTGAGCAAGAAGCACATGATCAAGCAATTGATAAACTGAGCGTGAAAGAGTATGAAGATCCCTTCAGCAGGAACAGCAGCAAGAAGAAGTAAACCAGTTTAACTGGTAAGTGAAAGTGACAAATAACACTGAGCCTGAACAATTTTATTGTCAGGCTAGCGTCTTTAGGCGCAGTTTGGCAACAGGGGGTTATACCCCAAGAGCAAACCACCCGTTGGACGGGTGGTTATGATTTTGAAGTCTAGGTGTAATGAATCGAAAGCATATTCCAAAAGAACAAAAACCAAGTATACGCCAGGCAAAGGAAGATCGAAATCACAGAAAAGCATGCCCAAAGCCGTGCACTTCCAGTATCGACGTTCCCGAATTTCCGGGATTGGATGACTTGAATACCTAAGATGACCGCCCCGATCAGCGCAAGAAAGGGAAGAGAGGATAATCCCCAAGCATACCAAGCCGGGTAACCGTGAACGAAAAGTTCCGAATTGCCATACAGCAATTGTCCAATCGTATAAACGGTGAACAGGGAAGCCATCCAGGCGACAGGTCCGGGAAGCTGTTTTTTGCGCCGAACGAAACGTATTAAATATCTAACCATGCCGGTTATGAAAACGAGAATCCAAAACAAGCTTAAAGCAACATAGGCAACAATTGCGGTCTTTGGATGAAGCCACCATGGCGGTTTCTCTGAAATCGTTACACCTTGGGTGAAGATCAGCTTCCAAATTTTATTCTCCTGATGAAAGGTTACGATGTTCTCTTCAGCCTGATCCTGAAACAAATTTTCGCCTATCGGATTAAAGATTCTGCTTTCTAAACCTCCCGTGCTTCCGGGAAATTCGCCACGAATGACCAGATGATCCCCGGCGCTTTTGACCTGAAAATCCTTTGCCCCAAGCCATCGAAACCATTTTCCCCATCCATGGAGAGGTCCGAGCGTCATTGTATACGCCCGTTCATATTGTCGTAAATCCACCGCTGGAGTTACACTTCGTTGACTGCCGTGTTTGTCTTGTCCGGATAGCATGCCTGTAACGGCAGCCGTAACTTTATCATGGACGGATAGGCCCTGTGAAGCCGCATTGGCGATCACAAGGATGCCGATTTTCCGGGAAGGAACCAAAACCATTTTTGCGGAGAACCCGTCAATATCGCCATTATGCCACAGAGTCAGCAGTCCTTTCTTGGTCCCGGTACGAAAAAATCCGTAACCCATTCCGTCCGCATCCGGATGTTCCGAAAATTGATTTGCATGCATGAGTTCAATGGAATCGGACCGGAGAATGCGTTGTCCCCGATACACACCATCATTCAAATGAGCGATCATGTAATGGGCCCATTCCTCCGGAACGGCACTAATTCCTCCCGCGCCGGGCATATTGACGTAAGAGTAAGGGAGTTGTTTATACTTACCGTTGAGATAAGCATACGAGCGGGCCAATCCGGCCGACTCTGAAGCATTAAGGGCAGCACCGGGCATTTCCAAAGGCTCAAATATATGACGCGTCAAATAATCCTCCAAACGGCTGCCGCTCACCTCTTCCAAGACGTAAGCGGCAAGCCCGAATCCTGCATTGCTGTAAGCATATTCCTTGCCGGGCGTGCGGATGGGAGGTTGTTGGCTAAAATATCTTTTCAGGTATACCCCTTGGGGAATCGTCCCGGATCGAGATGTTGCGGACACCCCGTACAAGGCTTCATCCAGCCCGGCGGTGTGGGTCAATAGATGGTGCAAGGTAATAGGCTGCTTCAGGTATAAGGGGATCTTGAAGGAAGTCAGATAAGAATTCACGTCTTGTTCCATGGATACTTTGCCTTGCTCCCATAGCTGCATGATCGCCGTAGCCGTCAAGTTTTTGGTTAGCGACCCCATCGGCATGAGCGTCCTTCCCGGATCGATAGGGATTTTTAAATCAATGTCGGCATAGCCGAAGCCCTTGCTGAAAATAATCCGGTCATTCATCGTTACGACGACCGCCACGCCGGGGATATGATCCTTGGCCATCGTTTCTTTGACTATAGGATCAAGAGCCTGCTCCAGGCGGTCGGAAGTAAGTCCTTCTTCTGCCGCGACTTTTCCGGCACTGATACCCGCGATATTAAAAATAACTAGAAGAATCATTGCCGATAATATGCTTTTTTGCCTCATTCATGTGCCTCCCGAAAAGTGATGTTTCATGGTATTGCTACTATAACCCGGCTTTCTTAACCCGCTCTGTCGCCAATCTTAAAATAATCTTAAATGGACGCCATTTCGTGTTCGTCCGTGATAAACTAGGGGCAGATACAGAAGAAATGGGCGGGAGGGGCCGATTTTTGCTAAGAACGGTGTTGCTAGTGGATGATAACCGGGAGATTGTTGAACTGCTGGGTGCTTTTCTTGCAAAGGATCGCATTCGAATTGTGGAAGCTTATAACGGCTCCGAGGCATGGACGTGTCTGAAGCGGGAAAAGATCGACCTGGCCGTGTTGGACATCATGATGCCGGAGTTGGATGGAATGCAGTTGTTGCGGCTTTTGCGCACGGAATATAAAATACCCGTCATTTTGTTATCCGCAAAAAATCAGGATGAGGACAAAGTATTAGGTTTGCAACTGGGGGCGGATGACTTTATATCCAAACCCTTCAATCCTTTGGAGGCCGTAGCAAGAATTCATGCCATGCTCCGCCGGAGTTATGACTTCAATGAATCGAATCCAGCGCAGCTTGATATTCCCGAGGATACGGTCCACGGAGAGTTAAGGCTATGCCACCAGGATTGCGTCCTTCTCAAGCAAGGGCAGGAGATCGCCCTGACGGCGATGGAATACAAACTTCTCGCTATGTTGATGCAATCGCCCGGTCGCGTATTTACCAAGAAGCAGCTTTTTGAGCGGGTATGGTCGGAGCCCTATTTTGAGGATGCCAATACGGTCATGGTTCATATATCCAGACTTAGAGATAAGATCGAGGATTCTCCAAAACAGCCTTTTTATATTCAAACGATTCGAGGGCTTGGATATAAATTCGCAAAAAAGGGGGAGAGCCGGTGAAAAGGAACAACAAGTTGTTTTACGCTTTGCTGAAATCCTATGTTCTTTTTGCGGCTTTACTAGGCGTGATCCTTCTGATTTTTCTAGCGTTGATCCTGGATATTAATAATCAGGTCGTTGAAGTAAACCTGCTGCAATTGCTCTTATTCCTGGTAATGTTTGGCATATGCAGCCTACTTTACGCGCTATGGACCGCCAAACGGATTACAGGTCCGTTAGAGAAGATTGCTTCGGCGATTCAAAGGATGGGGGAGGGCAAATATAATGAACGTTTGAGTATTGCGGCCGGTTATGAATTTTCCGTCATTCAGCAGCGATTTAATGATATGGCGGAAACTCTGGAACGGTCGGAGGCGGAAAATCGAAGACTCCAGGAAGGCAAACGGAGGATGCTGGCCGATCTTTCCCATGATTTGAAGACGCCCATTACGACGATTCAAGGATATGCAAAGGCCTTGGAGCATGGAATATTCGATCAAGAGGAAAAAAGAGAGAGATGCTTAAAGCTGATCTATAGTAAATCGGCACATGTCACTGAACTGATCGATCAGATTTTTCATTTGTCCAAATTGGACAGGCCGGATTATCCGCTTCAATTGATCTCGGTGGATCTGGCCGAATTGTTGAGGGAGATGGCTGCAGAATATTACGAGCCGTTCGATGAAAAACTTTTCCGGATCGAGGTGGACATACCGGCTGAGGAGATATGGTCGGAGTGTGACCCGGGTTTGATGCGCAGAGCGATATCCAATCTCCTGTCCAACGCCTTAAAGCATAATCCGCCTGGCACGCAAGTCATGATCAGGCTCATGAAAAATGGAGGACGACTCTCCATTGCAATTACGGATGACGGAGTCGGCATCCCGGACGAATTGAAAAAGTTCGTCTTCGATCCTTTTGTCCGGGGAGACGCCGCTCGGCGGGAGGATGGAGGCTCCGGGCTTGGATTAGCGATCGTCAAGCAAATTGCGGAGATGCACGGGGGCGAACTGCATCTGCACAACATGCAAAAAGGAACTACCTTTGAATTCATTCTTGGCGGTTCCGATGTGATCTGACCGTGTATGTTATGATAGAAAGAATGAATGAGTTGATTTTATAGAGGGGTGCTTATGAAAAAGGCAAGTGCGAACTTGATGAAAGAAATCAATTTAAACAATGTGCGGCAGGTCATGAAACGTGTTGAAACGGCAACCAAACCGCAGTTGGCCTCGTTGACAAAACTGAGCGTGGTCACGGTGAACTCGCTTGTAAAGGAACTGTGCGACCTTGGAGAGATTTTTGAAGACGAGACCGTGCCTTCCAACGGAGGAAGACCCGCGCTCACCTATCGATACAATTATGATTACAGCCTCGCGCTCGTCATCTCCATGAAAGAAAAGCAAGGGACGAATCTACTTTCTGTCGTCGTCGTAAATTTGGAAGATCACGTGATGGAAAAAGATGAATATCTGATGCCTATTTTTGACGGGGAACGCTTATACGAAATCATAGGAAAATTCCTTGCGTCATATCCTTCAATCAAAGTGATCGGAATCGGTATCCCCGGACAGGCCGTCAACGGGAAGATAACGGTGAGCAGTCATCATGAGCTGACGGGCGTACACTTGATTGAAGAAGTTGAACGGCGATTTGGATTGCCCGTGATGTTGGAGAACGATATTAACGCCGCGATCAGCGGATATTGCGCAAAGCGGGTTTTGGATGAAGAGCATTGTGTCCTGGGCATCTATTTCCCTATGAAGTACCCGCCGGGCATGGGGATATATTTGGATGGCAGAATTGTCAAAGGAAAGAACGGCATGGCCGGAGAAATCAAATTCCTTCCTTTGGACATTGATTGGTATGAAGATTTGGATCAGAAAACGTTTGTGGAATCGTTATGTCACATCATTCAAACGGTCAATGCGGTTCTTGCTCCGGATCTCATCGTGATATATCAAGAGATGGTGGAAGAAGAGATTTGGAATACGTCATGGAAATCATACTTGAACCGGAAACCGATGCCGACATATCCGGAAGTGATTTTGGAGCATACCTTTCAGCATGACTTTGAGGCGGGTATGCGTTGGCTGACGCTCAAGGAGTTGGAGCACCCCTTATCCATTTTCAATGAATCGGCCCCGGGAAACTGACTGTTAATTTAATTCGGAGGTTCCCATATATCCCTCTTGACAATGGAAGGGAGCGGATGCATAGTTATTAAATAATCTTTATAAAGTCATTATTTAATGTTCGTATCATCAAATGTTGTTGTCTTATTGTGGGAAGGAGCGTTTTATGGCAACCTGGTTTTTAATCATTATTTATTTGGCTTTTATCAGCCTAGGGCTTCCGGATTCTTTGCTTGGGTCGGCCTGGCCCGTCATGTGGCCCGACCTGGGAGCTTCGTTAGGCTCCGCGGGTATATTGTCAATGGTCGTGGCCGGCGGAACGATCGTATCCAGTCTGGCAAGCGGAATTTTGCTTCAGCGCTTAGGGACGGGAAAAGTTACGCTGATCAGTTGTTGTCTTACGGCAGCGGCGTTGCTTGGATTTTCCACGGCACAATCGATGATTTGGCTGGTCCTTCTGGCCATCCCGCTGGGGCTTGGTGCCGGTGCCGTCGATGCATCATTGAATCATTACGTGGCTGAAAATTATAAAGCCCATCATATGAACTGGCTACATTGTTTCTGGGGAGTCGGCGCAACGCTGGGGCCGATCATTATGTCCTATTATATTGCCGATCACAATTCCTGGAGAGGGGGGTATACGGCAGTTTCCCTGATCCAATTCTCGCTTGTCTTGATCTTGTTTATTACGCTCCCGCTTTGGAAGCGTGTCGCCGAGAGTCGTGAACTTGAGCGTTCCCGAAATGGTTCGCAAGATGAGCATCATACCGAACCCGCGGTAACCATGAAAGAGGGGGAGACCAAAGTCAATCTCTTTCGGATGAGAGGCGTTAAACCGACGCTCATCGCTTTTCTTTTCTATTGCGGAGTTGAAATGACGGTCGGATTATGGGGAGCAAGCTACTTGGTCGGCGCCAAAAATATATCCGCAGAAACGGCTGCCGGTTGGATCTCCTTATATTATGGCGGTATTACGTTTGGCAGGTTCATCACCGGATTTATTACGTTAAAGGTCCATAATCGTTTGTTGATCCGTTGGGGTCAAATCATAGCCATTGCGGGCGGGATCATTCTGCTCCTGCCATTGCCGCCTGTACTTTCCTTGATCGGATTCATTCTCATCGGATTCGGCCTTGCCCCGATTTATCCCGGCCTGATTCATGAAACTCCGGCGCGTTTTGGGAGTGCCAATTCGGCAAAGCTTATAGGTTATCAGATGGCGGTCGCCTATACGGGAACCACATTTTTGCCTCCACTATTCGGAGTGCTCGCCACACAAGTGAGCATTTCCTTGTTCCCGTTCGTGACGCTGGCATTTCTTATTTTTATGCTGATATGCGTAGAGAAAGTTAACCTCGTTCTGAATAAGCAAATTAAAGCGGGGAACTAGATTACTTAAGAAGTCGCTTAAAAAGCGGCTTTTTTCTTTATCAAAGAGCGTTGACATGTAAGAAGCTTAGCAATAGTATTCAATTAGATATATGTCTAAATAGATGATTATAAAATTCGATGCGTGAATGTGAAAATTACTTTCCTGCTCGAGAAACGGAGGTAACAAATGAAAATACCGGAAAGTTGGAATACGGATCGGCTTCTGATTCGCAAAGCGAAGCTTAATGACATTAACCGGCTGAACCGCATTTGCGAATCATGGAGGAATAAATCTAAATTGGAAGGAGCTGATTTCCCCGAAAATTATATAGAGAATTGTATAGAAAAAGGAGACTTACCGCCGATTGCAAATGCGGAAATCTTCAATTACTATTTTATGGTAATGCAAAATTCGGATGGGGATGTCGTAGGCTTTTTCGATTTATATCATGGATACCCGGATCAAGACACCGTATGGATCGGGATTTTTTTGATAGAGGGAAAACGCCAAGGAAAATCGTATGGATCCGAGACGATAAAATCAATTTGCGATGAATGTGAAAAAGCGGGGTGGAAGTCGATCGGATTGGGAGTACACCTTAAGAATTGGAAAGCTCTCCGTTTTTGGAACAAGCATGGATTCAATAATATATTAGGGATTTATGGCGATAAGGATTATAGTGAACATCATTATTCGGTGATCGGATTAAAGCATGAATTTTAATTCCTGCCTATTAGGCGTTAAGGGAAGAACATTTCCTTCATTTCCAACGTCTAACAAATGAGAAAAAGAAATAAATTGAAGGACGGAGAGGGGGAAGACCGATGAGCAAAAGATGGGCACCATTGTTGGTTGTATCGGTACTCGTTATGGTAGCCGGCTGTATGGGGCAGCCCAATACTCCCGAACCATCTCGGCAGGAAACGATAATCGAGGAGAATGTTGCGCATAAAGGGGAGAACGCTCCGCTACCGGTTGAAGAGGTCTCGGAAGCCGAAGAAAAACCTACTCTTAAGCCTGATCCTCCCGAATCAGAATCCGAATCCGAATCAGCGAAGTTAGCGATTACGACAGGTGACGACGTTAAACTGGAGACATCATTGGAGCATGAAACGGCGATATTCGATGGAAGGGAATATACGATCGAACCCTATGGTGTAACCTTCGCTTTGCGAACAAGTATGGGTGATCCTGCGGTTGAGGACGAGAAAATCGTGTTTTCGAGCGATTTGTCCGGTGAAGCCTCCTTCATGTATGAAGTAAGGGAAAATACGACTTTGGATGAAGCAGTGGGCAAGGAGCTTCAAGAACACGGGGACGCATTCTACGGCGAGTTTGTCGAAACCACGTCGAAAGGCGGTCTGAAGGGTAAGCATAATCAATATTATGATGATTCCGTATTTGCCGGCGTATTTTTCTACGAATTCGATCGGCATGTTCTTCGGATCGAGTATCGAAGTCCGATCGCGGCCGTCGACGCCATGGTACGAATGGTTAATGAAACCGTGGATTCGGTAAAGATGGAAGACTAGAAAAGGAGCGCCTCGAAATGATGAGTTTGTCGAAAACCCGTCAAGGAGGCGCTCTTTCTTTGATTTCCCAGACTATCTGTCCATTGGCGTAAAGCTATTTTCCACAGAAATATGGGAGAACTTCGCGTAGTTCAATTGTTCAATCTTATTGGCAACATCATTGCTGTCGACGGCAAAGCCGACATAAACCGAATCTTGCATGACGATCGTTCGTTCCCCGATCTGCGACCATTCTTCTCCGTCGATAGATCCATACGCAAAGAACGTGTCTCCCTGACGTCCCAGTTTGAGCCAATAGCCTTGCGGAACGCCGTTCAACTTGAACGGTACATCCGGAAGCAATTGAATGCCGGCCTTTTCGGCGCTGGAGGCGCTGTCTAAGGTTTCGGTCAATTCATCAAATGATTCGCCCGTATGGTTTCTTCCGGCCAGATAAGCGGACCAGCTGGTATCTTTGGACAACTTTACCCAGGAAACCCCCAGGGCTGCGGCGGCACTGTCTTCTTTCAAGTCGTCTCGGATCATCAGCCCGGTGAAGGCGTGATTGTCAACGGCTCCAATGTCCTCCAGCTTCGCGGTTAATTCAAAGTCACCGTCCAACTCTTTATATACGAAATGAAAGTCATCTTTGGATGCTTGGTACGATTCGGATTCTTTCAAGCTGCCTTCGCTCATGCCAAGCTTTCCGTTTCCTTTAACGGTGATCGTATCGCCGGTCATGCTTCCGGAACCTGTAATGTCCGGGTTGCCGATATCAGCGGATGTCCAGCCTGCATCAGCCAAAGCGGCGGGGGAGTTATTGACATGGATGTTGGCGGCGGAAGTTTGCGTCTCGTTGCCTTCGGTATCCGTCACTCTTGCTGAAATATAGTAGGAAGCATCCTTTAATCCCATGATCGAATACGTATAAGCGCTTCCTTTTTTGACGGCGTCCCCCAGATATTCGGAACCGTTATAAACAGCCACTTTCTTGATTTTGTGTCCGAATTTGGAGGATGCTTTAATCCTGACTTCGATCTCTTTCCCTGAAATAAACTGGTCATTATTATTCGGGGCCATTAGGATGGCTTCAGGGTTTTCGGCGGCATGATTCATGTTAAAAAGACCGTTAATATACAGTTCCAACCAGGTATAACCGCTGTCCGTAACCGTCTTATATGCGTCTTCGATGCCCCAGATTTTATTTTTCTTTTCCCATTTATCGTCGATTCCGTTCAAATTCGTGTCAAATTGATCGTCACGCCGTTCCTCTACGGCGCCAAAGTCCGAGATATAGCCTCCGACCTCATGTTCCGTATTGATATATCTGCCCAAGCCTTGTTCCACTTCCGCCACAATTCTTGCATCGATCGCGTCACGGCGGGGATAGGTCGCGCCCGCTTGTTGCAGGATGCTTCTCAGCAGGGGTTCATTTGCATGTTTTATGCCTTTATTTACGTAATCGTCAAAGGATTTATTGGTGATGCCGTGATTCACACCCGTGCTGTCCGCCGATAGATACGGCTTGGTTGAAAGGGTGGTTAGTTGCTCGCCGCTGTCGGCACCGGAAAATTTCACATATTCCGATGATGCATCCAGCAATCCCGTAAGCTTGCCGTTAATTCGGTTCCCGTCGATGTGAAATCCGCCGAGTTTCGTGGATTCTCCTGCATCAATCACTCTGTTCAACACGTTATCCCTTGTTCCCGGACCGGCAATTTCGATATTGTTCATAAAATTCGTAAAAGTGAAGCCCCCGCCGTAAACGCCGTTGAAACCCCAATTGTAAATGACGTTGTTGGAAAACTGAACAACCGCCACATGTTCCGCATCCGCGGAACCGGTATAGCCGCCGCCGAGTCTCGGGTTTCGCGATGTATGGTTCGCATACAAATTGTGATGGAACGTCGTTTTATCACCGCCGGCAATGCCGCCATACCCATGTCTCCCTTTGGAATGCCCGGAAAGCGTCAGGCTTTCCGAAATGATGGACCATTGGATCGTTCCGTTTTCGCCTCGGTATAAGGACAGGGTTTCGTCCGTATTCCAACTGAAAGAACAATGGTCGATGATAAAGGTGTCGTTGTCTCTTCCCCAAAGCGCATCCATCGAATCGCTGCCGTTATAAACATTGGTGGCGCCCGGACGGAAGGAGAGATATCTGAGGATAATATTTTCCGAATTGCTGATGTTGGTATCCCAGCCCGCGATGGTTATTCCGTTGCCCGGGGCGGTTTGCCCGGCGATGGTCAGGTTTTTAATATCTTTAAATCGCAGGGTGCTTTTCAGTTCGATCGTTCCGGAAACATGAAAAACGATCGTGCGCCCTTCTTTAGGCGTGGATAACACCCCATACCGCAGCGATCCTTCAATAGGCTTGTCCTTTTCGCCGTAATCCTCCAGGGTCGTTACGATATAAACGTCGCCGCCCCGGCCACCGCTGGCATAGGCACCGCCGCCCTCAGCGCCCGGAAAAGCAACGATAGGGGTACTCCCGGAAGGCATCTTTTCTTGATTCGCCTGTCCTGAGGCCTCGAGAGGCTGATTCCCCAAAACTGAAAGCGCTACCGAAAAACTCAAAAAAACGGCTGCCGCCTTCATGAATCTTTTACCTTTCCCTTTCATGTTTGCCGTATAACAAAATTCACCCGAATCAATCGACGGGGACCCTGTTACACTTCCTCCCTTCAGTGGAATGTGAGTGGTACTCGGCTATACTTTAAAACTTTTAGGACTTAATTACCTGCCAAAAACCAATCTTTTTTGTGCCAACTGTTGCTCTTGGTCCTTGTGCCTCCATGGGCAAATCCATAATATGTTCTTAATACTGCAGTACTTCGTTGCTTGATGATAGGCATACATGCCGATAGGGAGGAAGCTATGAAGATAAAATATCAGCATCGCGATCATGCGTTTCATTCCTTTATCTCCACCGATAACACCTATCCTCTACATCTCCATAAGAATGTGGAAATCGCTATGGTCTTGTCAGGCAAAATGAATATTCACATCAATGGAAGCGAATATGTTTTATCTGAAGGGGACGTAGCGATCATTTTTCCCAATCAGCCTCATAGTTACAAAACCATAGAGAAGAACCAGATCCTGTTGATCTTTTTTGAAGCGACTTTTCCCGGAGATTTTACCGGGGACTTGCTTCACCATATCCCGGACAATCCCGTAGTCGCCAATCATCAGGTGTTGCCCGATCTCTTGACAACGTTGTATAAACTATATAAAGAACAGTACGATCAACGTCTGCTCAAGGCCTATACTTCGGTAATTTTAGGACATGCTTTGCCATGCTTGTTCATGAAAAAATAGATCACAAGAAAGACATGGAGCTCATCCCTAAAATTCTGACTTATATCGACATGCATTTTTTGGAACCGATCAACCTGAATTTGATGTCCATCGAGCTTGGTATCAGCAAATTCATGATTTCCCGAATCTTCTCCGAACAGTTCCGCATTTCATTTCGCGATTATATCAACGGCCAACGTGCAGCCTTTGCCCATATGTTGCTGTTATCCACGACGAATCCGGTCACCGATATCGCGTTCGATTCCGGATTCAACAGCTTGCGCTCATTCTATCGCGTTTTTAAAAAGGAATACGGGGTCACCCCAAATGAATTCCGTCGAAAAGAGTTCTAATACGTAATTTTCGGAATTGAAGAAAATGGTGAATTCTCAATTTATTTGGAGGATAAAGTCGAAATGAAGAAGGGGTTCGGGCAGGAAGTGGAGAAATATTACTATATGCTGTAGGGAATATAGTACAATTCGTAATTCTGGGGGTACGATCACATGGAAAACTATTTCCTTGCGGAGATTCGTCGACGTTGTTTCGAAAACGGAATGCAGCCAACGGATATCCCTTCTCCCTTAACAACCGTGACTGAAGAACATTTACAGAAGCAAAAACGGCTTTATGCCGATATTTTAGAAGTTACGAATGTTTTTGGTGAGAATACGATTAAGTTGCTCAATGGTCAAATGGTGTTATTTCTGGTCACTGATGATGAAGGCGTGGTGATTGATTCCTTCGGTGATCGGATCATGAAAGAAAATCTATCGCAGTTAAACATTAAAGAGGGGAGTTTGATGCTCGAGAGAGAAGTGGGCATTTGCGCAACGCTGGTTGCCTTGGACAAGAAAATTCCTTTTCAAACCGTAGGAACGGATCATTTCCATCTGGTATTGCACGATTCCGCCTGCCAAAGCGTTCCTTTCTCTTTTCCAAGCGAACATGGGGTGTTGGAAGGGACCATCTCCCTGATGACGAGCATCGTCGAATTTAGCAATTATCAGCTTGCTATGTTGGTCAATATGGTGGAATCGATGGGGCGGGAGCTGATCCTGAGAAAAACGAACCAGCGCCAGTTAAATTTGCATCATCTCATGGTAAATAACCTGGACACCGGCATTCTCCTGGCCGATCAATACGGTGTGATCGTAGATTTTAACCATATCGCACAAAGCATGATTCCGGATTATATTGCGGTAGGAGAGTCTTCACTTCATATCACGGAGCTTGGGCCGCATATCGCGGAAGCCATTGCAGAGGGGCGGCGGCAGCGGGGCATCGAGGTGCACTTCAATGTCAAAGGGATTCATACCGTATGTCTTGTTGATATTATACCTATTTTTGAAAACGGCAGGATTCAAGGTGCTTATGCACAACTTCGCGATATTACGGAGCGCTATTTGCTGGAGCAGCAAATCATCGTCAGCGAGAAGCTTTCGGCGATCGGAAAGTTGGCAGCCGGCTTGGCTCACGAAATACGCAATCCGCTTACCGTCATTATGGGCTTTGTGCAAATGATTCGGTCGCACCAGCTCGATCCCCTAACCACGAAGTATATGGGGTATGTTCATGAAGAGCTGGAGCGCGTCAAGAACCTTGTTTCCGACTTTGTCACGATGTCAAAACCTTCCGTTCCGATCGTTAAGCCGATTCATATCAATGATTTTCTGGATAATGTACTTCGCGTGATGGAAGGACAGGCCGCACTTCATGATATTCGGTATGTCCGGGATTATCATACTACCGGCGAGGATATTTTGTTTGCGGATGCCGCGCAGATCAAACAAGTCCTGATCAATATGTTGCAAAACGCCGTTGAAGCTTCCGAACCTAATGAGGTCGTAACCTTAAAAACGCGAAAAAGAAATAACCATTTAATCATAACGATTTCCGACAATGGCAGCGGGATAAGTCCAGAGAACCTGACCAAAATACAAAATCCTTTTTTTACTACGAAAGAAAGCGGAACGGGTTTGGGTCTCTCGGTTTCCTACCGAATTATCAATAACCATAACGGAGAGATCACAATCGATTCTATATTGGGCACCGGTACGGATTTCAATATTCATTTACCTATGACAAGTATATTAGAGGAGTGTTCTGTGTGAAAAACGTTGTACAGCTCTTAGTTGAGACCTTAGTCAACCTTGGCATAACACACGCTTTTGGAATTCCGGGTAAATCGATTGCACCTTTAATATTGGAATTCGGCAACCAGGATATCGAGTTTATTTTGGGAAGACATGAGAGCGGTTCAGGATTTAGTGCCGGAGGCTATGCATTCACAAACCAAAAATTAGGCGTGGTGGTCGCCACTTCCGGACCGGGAGGCACCAATCTGGTTACTGCCGCGGCACACGCTAAAATGAACAGTTTACCCGTGCTTTTTATAACCGGTCATCAGTCGGCAGCCGAATTAGGGATTCCGCAATGCCAAGATTCCTCGCAATATGGAATCGATTTGGCGGAGATCATGAAGCCGGTCACTTTGTTTAGCACAATGGTTACGCGCGGGGATACTTTTCCCGCCATTCTTACCTATGCTTTGCGCGAGGCTATGACCGGAAGAAAAGGCCCGGTGCACCTCTGCATTCCTTTTGATGTTATGATCTCTCCCGTCAACGACCCAGTCGTTCAATTGCCATCCGGGAATGTAAGTTATATCGCCACGAATCTGGAGGATGCGATTCTTCAGATTCGAAATGCCCGCAACCCCGTTATTCTTGCAGGGAAGGGTATAGTGCTTTCAGGCGCGCAGAAGGAATTGGCGGAATTTGCCGAAACTTTTCATATCCCTATCGTCACGACTCCCGGAGGAAAGGGAAGTGTTTATTCCGAGCATCCTCTCTACTACGGGCCCTTTGGATTAGGCGGACATCAAAAAGCAAAGGATCTGTTGGAATCCGGCGTCGACTTGCTTTTGGTGATGGGGTCGCGCCTTAGCGATACAGCCTTGGCCGGCTTAGACCGCTCATATTATCCGGGGAAAATAGTCCAATTCGATATTGCGCATGAGTTTATGGGAGGAATTATTAAGTCGGAATACCTTCATGTATTCGGAGATTTACGAACAAATCTGGAGGAGATTTTACGTACATATCCTAAAGAAACCGTCAAATTACATACAACGAATTCATATCATGATCCTTTGCCTGTGTTGGAAAAGCTCTCTGTTGCCGAAGTCTGCCAAGCGGTTGGCGATATCATCCCCGAAAACACGACGATTTTCGCCGATGACGGCGCCCACGGTTATCATGCCGTCCGCTGGCTGGATTTAAAGCCTGGCGTGAAATTTTTCTTCGATTCCTATTTCGCATCCATGGCCAATGCCATCGGAATGGCGATCGGGGCGAAATTCGCCGATCAAGAACAGAACGTCATTTGTCTGACGGGGGACGGCTGTTTGTTTATGTTAGGCTCCGAGATATCTACCTGTGTGGCTGAGCAGCTGCCGGTCATTTTTATCGTCATCAATAACGGACAACTGGATATGGCATTGAAAGGGATGAGGCAGTTCACCGGCCGAACGGACGGCACTATTTTCAAACAACCTCTTGATGTTGCCGCATATGCGGCTTCGATGGGGGCGGAAAGTGCATATTGTTCGACTCTGAACGAATTTATAGAGGTGTTCAAACGAGCATTGAGTTCTACCAAGCCTTTTGTTATCGATGTTATCGTTGATAAAGAAGAAATTCCTTCCTCGTTGGCACGTGAAATGAAGCTTGATTAGAAATAAGCAAAAAGTCATCTGTAAAACGATTTTTGCAGATGACTTTTTTATGTGCTAAAGCTATTCCTTATCTTCTTCGGATACCTTGAACGGGCGTTTGGCGCTTTGTTTGATGTGGCGGTCGATTTCGGCTTCACCTTGAATTTCTGCGGCGGCCTCGACTTGATCATTCAACTGCTCCTCGATTTGACCGATTCCGTGCGCGCCTTGGTGGTTTCTGCTTGTGGACATCGTTTTTAAACTCCTCCTTGTATCGGTGATAAGCATCAAACTTACATTACACCATTTCGAAAAGGATTATTCATTAGGTTTTAGGGCTTTAGATCGCCTTCCGATTGCGGATATATCCGTTAGTGCGGCAGGATGGGACATAATATGTTAGCATGTAAAAAGGGTGCGACGCGCGCAGCAGCATGAATAAACTGACAGGTATTGGAGTGAGAGGCATGATTCAAAATGAGACGTTCGATCAAGTATTTAATATCATGAAGGATTCCTTTCCGACTACGGAATTTCGCAATTATGAAGGGCAAAAGAAATTGCTGTCAAATCCGCATTACCGGCTTATGACGGAAGAGAATGAACAAGGCGAAGTGATCGCATTTCTCGCCGGGTGGGAGCTGAAGGACTTCAGATTTGTGGAGATGATTGCGGTTTCTCCGACGATTAGGGGAGGGGGAATCGGAAAGCGTCTGATGCAGCGGTTTATCAAACAATCCGCCTTACCGGTTGTCCTGGAGGTTGAGCCGCCTGAAGAAGAGCTGAAACAGAGAAGGATCGGATTTTACGAGCGTCTTGGTTTCAAGTTAGGCAACCATAAGTATGTTCAGCCTCCCCTGCGAGAGGAGAACCCGGAATTGCCCTTATGCATCATGAGTTATCCGGAGCTTTTGACGGAATCGCAATTTATGAATGTCAGAGATCAATTGTACAGAGAAGTGTACAATATTCGCGATAATAAAAACCCAACAATTTAATGGCATTAATTAAAATCAAAAACCCTCAGGGAAGCTCAATCATCAGCCCTGAGGGTTTTTGGCGTAAATTTAAGGTTGCTGTAAGGTTGGGATTAACACGGTGTAAGGTTCGGTCTATAAGATGGAGGATGTCATCAATAATCTTTTGATTTAAGGAGAATCCCAATGAAAACAATACTTCAAGCCAAAAACGTGAACAAAACTTTTGGCGCCAAAGGTAACCAATATACGGCCTTAGAAAACATCAATCTGAGCATTGATGAGGGGGAATTCGTCGGTATTATGGGTCCGTCGGGGGCCGGCAAATCGACGCTGCTGAACATTTTCTCGACGATCGATACGCCGACTTCCGGAGAAATCACGATCGACGGGGAAAACATCGTCGCCATGAACGAAGAAAAGCTGTCCGATTTTCGCAGAAACAAGCTCGGATTTATTTTTCAGGATTACAATCTGCTCGATACGTTGACGGTAAAGGAAAATATTTTGCTTCCGCTGGCTCTGTCCAAGGTTCCTGCCGCAGAGATTGAAAAGCGGGTCCATGGGATGGCCGACACGTTCGGAATACGCTCCATCCTCGATAAGTATCCATATCATATTTCGGGCGGACAAAAACAGCGGGCGGCGGCATCGCGGGCGATCGTAACGAATCCAAGCCTCATCTTGGCGGACGAGCCGACCGGCGCGCTGGATTCGAAATCGGCGACCAGCCTGCTTGAGAGCCTGAGCAAGCTGAATCTCGAAAACCAATCGACGATCCTGATGGTCACGCACGATGCGTACGCGGCGAGCTTCTGTAATCGGGTCATTTTCATCAACGACGGGCAGTTGTTCCGGGAGCTTCATAAGGAAGGGGCGGCACGGAAGGAATTTTTCGGACGAATTCTCGATGTCCTAGGTACGCTCGGAGGTGAACATCATGACGCTGTTTAAGCTTGCCGGGAAAAACATCCGAAATAACTTCACAAATTACTTCTTATATTTTGCATCGATGATTTTTAGTGTTGTAATTTATTTCACCTTTGTTTCTCTGAAATACGATAACGCCATTCAATCGGCTTCGGACGGTTCGCCGAAAATCGGTTCGGCTTTTAGCGGGGCTGCGGTCGTACTGATCGTATTCGTCGCCGTCTTCATATGGTATTCGAATTCGTTTTTCACGCGCAAGCGCAAAAAGGAGGTCGGACTGTATTCCTTGCTCGGCGTCCGCAAAAAACAGATCGGGCGGATGCTATTTTACGAAAACTTTCTGATGGGCGTTCTGGCGCTGATCGCGGGTATGGCGCTTGGCTCGGTGCTCAGCCGTTTTTTTGTGATGATTTTGATGAAAATCATGGGCTTTGAGGCGCTACCGGACTTTTCGATATCCACAGCCGCGATCGTCAATACGTTTATCGTATTTATGATCATTATTTTGATGACGTCGATTCAAGCTTATCGATTAATTTACCGCTTCAAGCTCATCGAGCTGTTCCATGCGGATCAAGAGCATGAAAAGGAGCCGAAGGCTTCCATTCTGCTTGCCTTGTTGTCCTTCGTCCTCATCGGCTTCGGCTATTGGCTTGCACTGCAAAATCTGTTCACATCCAAAGCTTGGGCAACCATCGGCTTGATGCTGACTCCGCTCGTCATTTTGATATCGGTCGTTTTAGGCACTTATCTGCTGTTAAACACCTTGACGGTCACGCTATTGAAGCTGTCCCGTAAAAACAAAAAAAGTTACTGGAAAGGCTTGAATTTGATCGGGACGTCCCAGCTGTTGTACCGGATGAAAGGGAATGCGCGTACGCTGACGATCATCGCGATCCTGAGCGCGACGACGTTAACGGCGGTCGGAACGGCGTACAGCTTATATTACAACAACCGTACGAATGCGGAACTTGCGAATCCAAACAGCTTTATGTTTATCGGAGGGGACGAAAAAGCGGACGACCAAGCCGATCGGGCCATTAAAGAAGCTTCGGGCCATAAGCTGCTCTATCACGAGTCCATTAACCTCCTTGAAGTGGAGGCCGATACCTCCGGACTGGAGCAAAGCACGGGAACGGACGAGCAATCTTTTGCGGTCATTTCGAATCATGACTTTAACCGGTTGGCCAAGCTTCAGGGGCGGGACGATGCCTTAAGCCTTGAAGGAAGCGAGGCTGCAGCGCTCGAACCTGCTTATATGGAAGGGATTTCCCCGGATTATGTGGGTTCAACGCTAAAGTTGAATGGAAACGGAGTAAATGAAACGCTCCGATTCAAAGTATTGAAGAAATACAGCGTAATGAACGCTGGAACCGTGTACTCCTCCATCGTTGTCAGCGACGAGATGTTTGCGGCGCTTCAGTCGAAGGCCAAAGCGATGGTAGCACAAGTTTACGGCATTTCGAATCAGGACAAGGCGAAGGAGCTGACGGATCAACTGGAAGCAATTTTGCCGGATAACGCCGGATTATCGAGTTTTTATGGAGACTATGCGCGGGGCATGGAATCGACCGGCCTTTTGGTCTTCATGGGAGCCTTTCTCGGCTTGGTATTCCTGGCCGCGACAGGCAGCATCATTTATTTCAAACAACTGACGGAAGCAAGCAGCGATAAAGCCCGTTATGTGATATTGCATAAAATCGGCGTCAATAAAAGAGAGATCCGAAAAACGGTAGCTAAGCAAATGTCGTTTATTTTTGCCCTGCCGCTTGCTTTCGGAATCGCGCATTGCGCCGTCGCCTTGTCGGCGTTATCGAAGCTGATGATGACCAGTCTGGTCGTTCCCGTCGTCATCTGCATGGGGGCGTATGCTTGCATTTACGTCGTCTATTATTTCATGACCGTGAACAGCTACTACAAAATCATAACGAATGTAAAGTAAAAGGAGAGGATCAAAGTGAAAAAGGGACTTATTGCAGGAATCGCCGTGCTGGTCGTGCTTGTCGGATTTGTCGTTTTCATCCAAAACGTCAATATAAACCGCCTTGGGGCACAGCAGTATTACGTCCAGATTAATCAGGACGGGAAGAGAACGGAGTCGGGACCCGGGCAGAAGTATGTCAACTACGAATACGTGTTAAAGGGCTTTGATTCCAGCGGAATAGAAAAGGAATTGACTTTTAATGCAGGCAAGGAATTACGGAAAGACGCTTACTTGCGGATTTATTTGAAGGGCGACGATGTTAGTTCGTATCAGGAAGTTCAGGCTGCGGAACTGCCGGAAGCGGCTAAGCAAAAGCTGGAAGCTGCCGGAAAGTAAGTTTCCAGGCTTGAGGTACCTCATGGGAACGCATGAACTAGATGTATGAATTTTAGAGGGAGAAACCGATGAAAAAACCGATAAATAATTATGCATTCCCGATCAGCACGGATTCAAAAATTCGGTTATAGTTAATGGCAGGACGGGGAAGATGATGATAAGCATCAGAGCTATACCTTTTCTTTCCCGCCTGCAGAAAGGAGGTTCAGACCGAATTGCCGCTAGAGCAAAAAATACTGATCGTTGATGATGAAGAGGATATCGTTAAGCTTTTGAAAACCGTGTTGGCCAAGGAAGGCTTCGAGCACGTGTTTACGGCCGCCACCGCGGAAGAAGGCTGGATCCGGTTTCAGGACAAGCAACCTGATCTCGTCATATTGGATATCATGCTCCCCGATGGTGAGGGGTATGACGTATGCAAGCAAATCCGCAGCGTTTCGAACGTGCCGATTTTCTTTTTATCCGCCAAGACCGAAGAAATCGATAAGATCCTCGGATTTGCGATCGGCGGGGACGATTACATTACGAAGCCGTTTAGTCCCAAAGAAGTGGCCTACCGGATCAAGGCCCGGTTTAGAAGAGCGGATACCATCCTGGAAGAAGATAAAAAGGAACACATCCTGAAGGGCGGCCCGTTTGAGCTGGACGAACAGAAATTCGAATTGAAGAAAAACGGCGAACTTATCGAGCTAAAACCGAAAGAGCTCGGCTTATTTACCCATTTGATGAAGCATGCAAACCGGATCATAAGCAAGGAGAGCCTGTACGATCATGTATGGGGAGAGGATTCCTTCGGTTTTGACAATACGGTCATGGTCCACATCCGGCGTTTGAGGGAAAAAATCGAGGACGATCCTTCGAATCCGAGGTTTTTGATGACGGTAAAGGGGCTCGGTTACAAGCTTGTCCTGGAGGAACCGGAACGATGAAATGGCGGCTGACCGGCAGGTATCTGACGTCCGTCGTCCTCATTGTCGTCATCGTTATTGTCATGAACATCCTGGTGATATCCGGGCTTTTTATATACCAGAACATTTTCGCAAAAAATCCGCTTCGCAATACAGACGCCTCGGCCGAGACCATTACCCGCTCGTTCGGACACGAAATTACCGTTTCCGAATCGGGGATGGACATCACCGAAGAAGGAAAGAAAACCCTTGAGCTGAATCAAGCCTGGATTCAAATCTTGGACGAGAACGGCAAACAGGTCTACGGATACCGCGTGCCCGAAGGCGCGAAAACCAATTATGCGCCGATAGACATCGTTCAAACCTATAAGTATATGGAAAAGGAACTGATGTCGACCGTTTTCGCCGGAGAAATCGCGGGCAACGGCGAAAGATACAGCTATTTGATCGGTTTTAAAAATCCTTATCTGGAACGGAATATTCTCACCTATGATATTCGGAAGGTCGGTCGGTTTCTTCAACTCGGGATATTGGTACTGCTTTGCGTCGACGGCTTCATTGCGCTTTGTATCGCTTATCTGTTCAGCAAACGATTAACGCGGCCGCTTCATGCCCTCATTGACGGGATTAAGCAGCTGGCTCATAAAAAGTACGACGTCCACTATGAAACCAAGGGAGTCTACAAAGACGTGTTTTATAATGTGAACGTGCTAAGCCAGGAACTGCGGGCAAACGAAACGGAACGAAAAAAACTGGACCGGATGAAGGAAGAATGGATCGCCAACATCACGCATGATATTAAAACGCCGCTCGCGTCGATTCAGGGGTATGCGGAAATGATGAAGGATAAGGATTATGATTTCACAGAGGACGAAATGCGAGAATACGCGGAAATCATCGAACGGAAATCGCATTATTTAAAAGACCTGATTGAGGATTTAAATCTCTCTACACGTCTAAAAAACAAGAAACTGACGCTCAATTTGAAAAGCATCAACATCGTGACCCTGGTCCGAAACGCCGTGATCGATACGCTCAATGATGCCCGTTACGGTAACCGCAATATCGATTTTCGCTACAGCGACGAGACGATCAAAATGGATGTTGACGAAATTTTGATCCGCCGTGCGGTCAGCAATTTGATCTATAACGCGATCGTCCATAACGAGGATGATGTGGCCGTTCAAGTCAGCGTAGAAAAAGAAGGGGACTTCGTTCGAATCGTTGTCGAAGACTATGGAAAAGGGATCCGGAAAGAAGAATTGGAACGAATTTTTGACAGATACTATCGCGGAACGAATACGGGTGAGCTGCACAAAGGGTCAGGGCTCGGCATGGCCATTACGCATGATATCGTGGAAGCCCATGGCGGCACAATTCAGGTGGAGAGCGAGCTGCATCGGGGAACAAGAGTCGAAATTCGGCTAAAGAGCGGAATATCTTAGAGGTGATTCTAAATGGCGCGTGTATTGTTTATTAACGGCGGCTCCGAAGGACATATCAATCCAACGATAGAAGTTGTTCAAGAGCTGGTTTCGCGTGGAGAAGAAGTTGTTTACTTCTGCATAGAGGCTTTTCGGGAACGGATTGAAATGGCGGGCGCAGTAGTTCGGACCTTTGACGATCAAAAATTCATCAAAGCCTTTGTCTCAGGCGGAAGAAAATATGTGCTCGAAAGAATCAACGGTCTATTACTTACTGCGGATATCGTCATACCGAGCGTGCTTGAACAGATCGAAGGGGAGCATTTTGATTACATCATCCATGATTCCATGTTCGGCTGCGGACGTTTGCTCGCCCAAATGCTTCATCTTCCCGCGGTCAGCTCCTGCAGCACCTTCGCAGAGACGAAGGACGACTTTGAAGAGGATTTGAATGAGTTCTTCGCGGACATTCCGGAAGACATTGTAAAACCGATTGAAGATAAGTATCAAAGCCTGACGGTTATGTTAAAGGAGAAATACGGTGTGGAAATCCTTGCTCCTTACGAAGTGTATTGTAATCCTGCTCCGTTGACGCTCGTTTATACGACAAGGGCGTTTCAACCGAAGGGGGAAACATTTGACCAAGCCTATAAGTTCGTAGGTCCGTCCATCTCATCGCGCCCAGCCCATGAAAGTTTAGACATTGCTGTAATCCAGGAGAAAAAACCAATTTACATTTCGCTGGGTACTGTTTTCAATCAGGCAGCGGATTTCTATAAGCTTTGTTTTGAAGCATTCGGGGACACGGATCATACCGTAGTCATGTCTGTAGGGGATAAAGTCCATATAACCGATTTAGGGGAAATTCCTAATCATTTTATTGTCAAAAGCTATGTGCCGCAAACGGATGTGCTGCAATACGCTAAGTTATTCATTACGCATGGGGGAATGAACAGCGTCCATGAAGGCCTCTATTACGGGGTTCCTTTAATTGTTATCCCGCAAAGTGCGGATCAGCCGGTCATTGCCGGGCAAGTCGCCAATTTAGAAGCAGGCATAGTATTACATATGAATCAACTGACGGCCAATCATTTGCGTGAGGCGGCAGATCATGTGCTAAATCAGCCAGCCTTCAAGGAAGCCGCAGCAAACGTCGGCAAATCCTTTCGAAATTCAGGAGGGGCGCGCCAAGCCGTTGATGAGATATTCGATTTTAAAAAACAATGCTCGATATCGATTTAAAAGCCGCTGAGACGCGGCTTTTTTTAATTTATCGACTAATGCGGCGATGACCTTCAGCCTGAGCGGGGGACAGCTTATGAACCCAACAAACCTTGGATATGGCGTTCTATTTTTTCCGGCTCTTCCGTGGGTCCAAACCGTTTTACCACTTTTCCGTTGCGGTCGATCAAAAACTTCGTAAAGTTCCATTTAATCGCTTTGGAACCAAGCAAGCCCGGCGCTTCTTGGGTCAGATGCTGAAACAATGGATGCGCGTTTTGGCCTTTGACGTCTATTTTGGAAAATAGCGGGAAGGAGACCCCGAAATTCAGCTCGCACGCCTGAGCCACCTCTTCATCCGTGCCGGGCTCTTGATTGGCAAATTGACCGCTAGGAAAACCGAGAACGGCGAATCCTTGATCCCTATAAGTATCGTGCAAACTTTGCAGCCCTTTGAATTGCGGTGCGAACCCGCATTTGCTCGCCGTATTTACGATCAACAGTACTTGGCCGCGATATTGCTCCAAGGTTTGTAATGTACCTTTTATCGTTTTTACCTCAATATCGTATAATGACAATGAAATCCCTCCTATATATTTTGTTAAATTTAATTGTATACAATGCATTTATGAAATTCAACCGATTCCTCGCTTTGACGTACCAAGATGAAGAATGCTATAATTCGCGCATATTTAATTGCACACAATATAATGGCAGGTGAACGGATATGCAACCCGATGATTACATGAAGCTCGATCAACAACTATGCTTTGCATTCTATACATGTTCTCGTGAGATCATGAAATTGTACCGCCCGCTACTGTCTCCTCACGGACTGACATATACGCAGTATATCACGTTGCTTTCCTTATGGGAGAGGGACGGCGTCACTGTCAAAGAATTGGGAGCAACGCTGTTCCTGGACTCGGGAACTCTCACTCCACTGTTGAAGAAACTGGAATCGATGAATTTAATTACACGAACCCGCGATAAGGCGGATGAACGGAATGTTATCATAGAACTGACCGAAATTGGACACGCCTTGAAGGAGCAAGTCAGCGATGTCCCGAAAAAACTTTACGCAGATACGAAGGTTCGAATCGAGGATATCACCGCTATGCGTGAGCAAATCCAATCATTTTTACGCAAGATGGGCGAAGTTCCTGATGAAAGTTGAAGATTATTCGTCAAATCGTTCTTAATCCGCTATTTATTGAATGAAACGAGATATAACTTGACAACGTAAATAACGAAGTAAGTAACGGTGCAATCAAGACCGGAAAAGCTTCAAACGAAACTTGAGGGGGAAAGTAAAAAAGTTTGGCATGAACAGTCAGATCATAGAGAGGGGAATTACTGTTGGAATCCATTTGGTTGGAGTATGCATGGGCATTACTGATTCTCATTGGATTGGAAGGCTTACTTTCTGCGGATAATGCGCTGGTTCTTGCGGTTATCGCGAAACACTTGCCGGAGAATCAGAAGAAAAAAGCCATTAATTATGGAATTATTCTGGCTTTTGTTTTTCGTTTCGCAGCACTGTTTGCAATTTCGTTTATCGCAAACGTCTGGCAAATTCAGGCGGTCGGGG
Organism: Paenibacillus salivarius; assembly: GCF_051307165.1. Lineage (NCBI taxonomy): Bacteria > Bacillati > Bacillota > Bacilli > Caryophanales > Paenibacillaceae > Paenibacillus > Paenibacillus salivarius. The sequence continues at coordinate 2,886,735 of NZ_CP195592.1, read as the reverse complement.
CTGCCTATCTTCTTTACCTAGGGTTAAAGCACATCATCAAAGCGCGTTTCGGCAAGGAAAACAAAAACAATCGCGAGGACATCAAGGAAGACGCTGCCGGAAAAAGCTTCTGGCCGACCGTAGGGAAAATTGCAATTGCGGACCTTGCCTTTGCGATTGATTCCATTCTTGCGGCAGTGGCTCTGGCACTAGGACTCCCGGATTCCCCGCTTCGGGATTTCGGCGGTATGGATGGAGGACAATTCCTGGTTGTCGTACTTGGCGGAATTGCCGGGCTCGTCCTGATCAAATTTGCGGCCACATGGTTTGTAAAGCTGCTTGCGCAGCGGCCAGCGCTGGAGACTACGGCATATGCCATCGTAGCATGGGTCGGCGTCAAGCTCGCAGTCATTACCTTGGCCCATGAAGATATCGGTGTGTTGGATCATCATTTTCCTCATAGCACCGGGTGGACGCTTGTCTTCTATGTAGTCTTGGTTGCAATCGCCCTAATCGGTTGGTTTGCGCCGTCGAATAAAAAACAATCACAGGCAAATCCGCTTTAGAGTTCCACTTTCTTAATTCTTTACCTGATGATGGCCATCCTACATAGGATGGTCATTTTACTTTTTGACCTTTAGATAGCTAGAGGAGTTTATACAGAAATACACTATAATGTTGCATTTACAACATTAACGATGTAATATTTTCTTATCTCGATTGAAAATCAAATTATAGCGGAGTTGAAATATGAAGGAAGTACTTCGTGAAATCGGAATGATCGCAAGATCATTGGACTCGATAAGCAATATAGAATTTAAACAAGTTGACCTTACGAAAGGTCAGTACTTGTACCTCGTGCGAATATGTGAAAATCCGGGAATCATTCAAGAAAAGTTGGCTGAAATGATAAAGGTAGACCGAACGACAGCCGCTCGTGCGATAAAGAAGCTTGAGGCCAGCGGATTTATTGAAAAAAACGACGATCCGGACAACCACAAAATAAAAAAACTGTTCCCTACGGAGAAAGGAAAGGATGTTTACCCTTTTATAAAAAGGGAGAACGATTATTCCAATAAGGTTGCGTTATCCGGATTTTCCGAAAGTGAAGTGGATACCATCTTCCAACTGCTGCAAAGGGTCAGAAAAAACGTAGAAAAAGACTGGGTGTACGTAAAAAAAGGAAACAAGCGGAATTACTGATTTTTGAGAAGGAGAGAGAAGGGGAATAATCAACATGAATATAACTTTAAAAAAGTGCACGATAGAAGATCTGGCGAAACTTCAAGAAATCAGCATTGAAACATTCCATGATACGTTTAAGAATCAAAATTCTCCCGAAAATATGAAAGCTTACCTGGATCGGGCCTTTAACTTAGCCCAATTGGAGAAAGAATTGTCTAATGTCTCTACGGAGTTCCATTTTGTATATTCCAATGAAGAGATTGCCGGTTATTTGAAGGTGAATACCGATGAGGCACAATCCGAAAACATGGGGAACGCGTCGCTTGAAATCGAGCGAATTTATATAAGGAAAGCGCATCACAAACAGGGGCTGGGCAAATACTTAATCAACAAGGCCTTAGAAATAGCATTGGAACGACATAAACGAAAAATCTGGCTTGGGGTTTGGGAAAAAAACGAAAACGCGGTTGCTTTTTATAAAAAAATGGGATTCGTTCAAACGGGGAGCCACTCTTTTTATATGGGGGACGAAGAACAAACGGATTTCATCATGACTAAAACACTCTAAGTATAAGGGTTGAAATTGAATTAAATTTGTGTATAATTTAGGATCATAGTTAAAATGTTATCTAGGGTTCCGCGATCAAGATCGGCTGGTCCGAGAGATAACTCGCAACCGATAGGTTGTGTCACGGAGGGATAAAAGCCTGGGAGATAAACTGCGAACGCAGTTTGTTTCCCGGGCTTTTTTATTTTGCTGCATTTGGAAATGCTAAGTGCAGCGCAAATTTATAGAGGAGTGGGATAAGAAATGAACAAAACCTGGTTGTCGGTAATTATCGCCGCATTTTTTGAGGTGGGGTGGGTCATTGGATTGAAGCATGCCAATGGGATATTGGAATGGGGAGCAACGGTGATTGCTATTATCGTAAGTTTTACATTGATGATTTTGGCTTCCCGCTCCCTTCCCGTAGGTACGGTCTATGCTGTTTTTGTCGGCTTGGGTACGGCCGGCACCGTATTAGCGGATATCGTTTTGTTTGGCGCACCGGTTCAAGCAGGCAAAATGGTGCTGATCGGCACTTTGTTACTGGGTGTGATCGGACTGAAAATGCTAAGCAAAGAGAAACAAGAGGAGGCGGCTTAAGCGATGGATTGGGTATATCTTATTTTAGCCGGTATCTTTGAAATGCTCGGAGTTCTTTCGATAAATAAATTGAACAAAGACCGTAACTTCACTTCATTCCTTCTTTTATTTGCGGGATTCGGCCTAAGCTTTTTATTTTTGTCCTTGGCCATGAAAACCCTCCCGATGGGAACCGCATATGCAGTATGGACAGGGATAGGCGCGTCCGGCGGAGCCATTCTCGGAATGATATTTTACGGGGAGCCGAAAAATATGCTGAGAATTTTGTTCATCGCCATGGTGCTCGGTTCTGCTGTGGGGTTGAAGTTAATCGGTTAAAAAACAGTACAAAAAACGAACTGCAGACGCAGTTCGTTTTTAGTTTTTCATGTATCATTCGACGTTCTGACTTGCTTTACAAATTTACCGGGGGTCATTCCGGTAACCTTGGTGAAGCTTCGAATAAAATTCGCATAGTCGTTAAATCCGGAATTATAGCATGCCTCCGTGATGCTAGCCCCTTCGCGGAGATAGTATTCAGCCAAGGCGACCCTACGGCCAAGAATGTATGTACGAAGAGTCAGGCCCGTATGTTTTTTGAACTGACGGCTAATATAAATGCTGTTCATATAAAAGGCTGCTTCCAGATCTTGAAGCGTGATTTCCTGAGACAAGCGGGATTCTATATAATCCATCGTATTCCGTACCAGTTTGGGCATGATGTCCGTTGGGATAAAGGTGGTAATCTGGAAAACGAGATTCGTCAAGACCAGTAACTGCGCTACATTCGTATTGATTTTGACATCCGTTCCGTATGCATCCGATGCGAGAAGTTCCTCCAGATTTCCGGCTATCTGTAGCACCTGTTTTAACTGTTCTTCGGACAGATGCATGATATTGCCTTTTCCTTTGGGCCGGAAATCAAAGCAGGCCGATAAATTCGTCGCCGGTGTAGACAAACGCTGGATATAAGACTTTTTAAGGTTGATCGTAATGCGTTCATATTCCGAATCATCGAGGCTAAAATAGCGGTGCATCTCTTCCGGGTTGATGAGAAGCAAATCGCCAGGTTCCAAATGATAGCATCGATTTTCAATATAATAGTTGACATTCCCGCGAAGAAATAAGTAAATCTCGTAAGCGTCATGTCTGTGATAGTAGGTTTCGATTCGGCAGGCCGTTGTTCGATGAAGATAAAGGAGCTCGCTTTGAATCGGATCGTATATAAATTCAGAAGGTGTGATCATTTCGTACCCCCCTGGTATTTTAGCGCAATAGATTCGGCAAACGATGCAAAGAAGATAAGCTTTGAATATTTTAAAATGGAATCATCCTAGCATGCAGGATATTTTTGCAAGCGTTTCCATATTCATAGGATTAAAGGTACGGTTTTGGAAGATTTTAAAATAGTTTTAAAGATAATTCTACAAAAGGGCGAGCCGGACGTCCAGGGTAAAATGTTGATGAACTTATGCAAATGCAATTTCTGCCTCTTTTAATGATGACTCATTATGTTATAAGGAGATGGGAAAATGATGTTGCGTATTCAAAAATCAATTTGTGCATTATTAGCTCTTCTTTTAGCGTTGCCGCTGATGATTGTCATGCCGGCGCCCGCAAAAGTCTCGGCGGCAAGCGACGTCACCGTGAATCTATCGTCGGAAAAACAAGTGATTCGCGGTTTTGGAGGCATCAACTTCCCGATTTGGATCGGGGATTTAACGGCGGCCCAAAGAGAAACGGCTTTTGGAAACGGGGCGAACCAGTTAGGTTTTTCGATTTTAAGAATTCATGTGGACGAAAACCCGGACAATTGGTACCAAGAGGTGGAAACCGCCAAACGAGCCATCGAACTCGGAGCCATCGTTTTTGCTTCCCCATGGAATCCTCCAAGCGATATGGTGGAGACATTTAACCGCAATGGCGATACCTCGGCAAAACGGCTCAAATATGATAAATATGAAGCGTATGCGCAGCATCTAAACGACTTTGTAACCTACATGAAGAATAACGGCGTGGATCTTTACGCGATTTCCGTCCAAAATGAGCCCGATTACGCTCATGAATGGACATGGTGGACTCCGCAGGAAATGCTTCGCTTTATGAAAGAAAATGCCGGATCGATTAATACACGGGTCATCGCGCCGGAATCTTTTCAATATTTGAAAAACATGTCGGACCCTATCTTGAACGATCCCCAGGCACTGGCCAACATGGATATTCTCGGCGCCCATTTATACGGCACTTCGTTTAGCAATTTCGCTTATCCTTTGTTCAAAGAAAAAGGGACGGGAAAAGACCTTTGGATGACGGAAGTATACTACCCGAACAGCAATACGAACTCGGCGGATAGCTGGCCCGAAGCATTGGATGTTTCCTATCATATCCACAATGCAATGGTAGAGGGTGATTTTCAGGCTTATGTATGGTGGTATATCCGCAGGCATTACGGACCTATGAAAGACGACGGTACGATAAGCAAGCGCGGTTACAATATGGCTCATTTTTCGAAATTTGTCCGTCCCGGCTATGTAAGGGTGGATGCAACGAAGAATCCGAATACGAACGTTTACGCCTCCGCCTATAAGGGCGACAACAAGGTCGTTATCGTTGCCATTAACAAAGGAACCTCGGCAGTTAGCCAAAACTTTGTTCTGCAAAACGGTACGGCATCGACGGTTTCCTCTTGGGTAACGGATAGCACCCGGAATATGGCGGCCGGGGCTGCCGTCAATGTGACAGGGAATTCGTTTTCGGCACAGCTTCCCGCTCAAAGCGTCACGACATTTGTAGCTGAATTGGGTAACGGCAACCCCAGCAGCACTACCGTTTATGAAGCGGAAACGGGTACCACATTGACCAGCGCTGCTGTGGAAAACAGCTATTCCGGTTATAGCGGTACGGGATTCGTCAACTTTAACGCATCGAACGGTGCGGCGATTCAATGGAACAACATTATCTGTTCAGTGACAGGCACCAAAAATGTGAAGTTCAGGTACGCGCTTCAGAGCGGCACAAGAAACCTCGACGTCTATGTGAACGGCACGAAAGTAATCAGCAATGCTTCCTTTACGGCAACCGGCGGTTGGGGAACCTGGGGAGAGAAAACGATCCAGGTACCGATGAACAGCGGAACCAACACATTAAAAGTGGTCACTACCGGTACTGAAGGCCCGAATATCGATCGTATCGAGGTTTCGGCTCAATAATTTCAAGCTCCCCTTAAGGTAGACAGGCAAGATATTAAGCCTGATACTGTAAGGGGAGCATTTTTTATAAGATTAAATCGGGTGTCATGGAGGAGTAGAATGAATAAGACCGAACGCCATCTGGCCATTACGCTTGAACTGCAGCGGCACAAGGTGATCCGTGCGGAGGACTTGGCCGCTCAATTTGAAACTAGCGTTAGGACGATCTACCGGGATATCCAAGCTCTCTGTGAAGCGGGCATTCCGATCGTCGGCGCTCCCGGGCAGGGATATTCTCTGATGGATGGATATTTCCTGCCGCCGGTTCAATTTACGGCTGAAGAAGCCGTGGCTCTCCTGATGGGAGCGGATTTTATCGGACAAAGGCTGGATGCCGAATACGGCAACGCATCCAAGGCAGCGAGCCGCAAAATTGATGCTGTTTTGCCGGAACGGATTAGAAGCGATTCGGCACGCATACGGGAAACGATGCGTCTTCTTCATTTCCGGGAACCTGGTACAAGCGGGAAGGAAAAGGACTATCTGAGGCAAGTCCGGAACGCTATTTTGGATCGGCGAAAACTACGCTTTTCATATCTGAAGAAAATACCGGAATTCGACGGGAACCGGAAGAGCAGAAGAGAGGTTATTCCATATGGACTGGCACTCGTTCAAGGAAGTTGGATTTTAATCGCACATTGCGACCTGAGGCAAAGTATTCGTCATTTTCGATTGTCACGGATGGAGGACTTAGCCGTATTGGATGAGCGTTTTTCCTTGCCCCACGGATTTAACCTGAACCATTACCGTCCGCCGGACGACCGTCATGTCCTGATTTTGGCTCGGGTCAATCCCGATATTGCCGACAAAATCACCGAGACCGGCAATTTTTATTTGGAAGCAACGGAGGAACGGAAGGACGGGCTGTACGTTACTTTTCGCGTCCGGAACGTAGAGGAACTGCTGCCGCAAGTCCTGGGCTGGGGCGGAGGTGTCGAAGTGCTCGAGCCGGAGTCTTTTCGCAACCGAATTCGTTCAGAAGCTGAAAAAATATTAAAACGCTACTGACACACTGTTGTCAGCAGCGTTTTTCTAAAATAAGGAGGTGAGTTTAAACAAAAGAGGAGTTGTATATTGATGAAAACGACAACGGAAACACTTCAACGGTTTGAAAAGACGGTGGCGTATTATTTGAACGAGCTGGAAAATTTCGAGATGGAACACCTGCTTAAAAAAACGAATGAGGAGGAATGGTCTATCGGACAAATGTATTTGCACCTGATTCAATCGGCACAATTCCTTCATCTGCAAAATGTTGACCATTGTTTGGCAGGTAAAGCGGAAGCTTTAAGCACTGAACAAGAAAAAACCGATCGGGGCAAGTTAACCTTTGAAAATGGAAGCTTTCCCCCGGTTCGGGTCCGTGTTCCCGCCTCACCGCAATATACCCCGCAGCAGCCCGAGAGTAAAGAACAGCTTTCGGATGGTCTTCGAAGCGTGTTGCTACGGATGCAACAAATAGAACCTGCTTTGAGCCAAGCTTCCGAACGGAACAAAATTATTCATCCGGCATTCGGTGCCCTAAACGCCGTGGAATGGTTCATGCTCATTGAAATGCACTATCGGCATCACCTTATGCAATTGGAACGTTTGAAGCAAGAATTCAACTGATTTCTTCGTTAACGCTTCGTGGACAGATCCTCACAATTTGACATAGGGTACAGGGGTATAGTAAATTTTAAATTGCAAGCCTGTTCCAGTATGTAACTTTCTAAATGGGGTGATGAATATGAAGCGGAAGATGTTAACTCTTTTTCTTGTTTTGCTACTTGCCGCACTATCGGCTGCTTGTACCAAGGGAGAAAAGTCAAACCAAGAAAGTATGGATCATATGGATCACATGAATCATTCAAGCTCCGGCGAACTGCCGAAAGGATTGAGGGAGGCAGCGGATCCAAAATTTAAACCGGGAAGCAAAGCGATCATGAACTCCGATCACATGGAGGGAATGAATGGAGCGGAAGCACGCATTGTCGGGGCGTTTGATACTACCGTTTATACCATTTCATACACACCGACAACGGGTGGAGAAAAGGTAACGAATCACAAGTGGATTATACACGAAGAAATTAAAGATGCCGGGGATAAACCTTACCGACCGGGGGATGAAGTGATCGTAGAAGCGGACCATATGGAAGGAATGATGGGCGCAAAAGCAGTCATTGATTCCGCCCAGCAAACCACGGTTTCCATGGTCGATTACACATCGACAACCGACGGGGAACAAGTAAAAAATCATAAATGGGTAACAGAGAGTGAACTATCGGCTCGATAAAATGAAATCGGGAACTAAATCGGACAGGATCCAGGCCCAATGGCTTGGGTCCTCATTTTATTAATAAAACAATAGCAAAACCACCAAAATCAACAAAAAGATCGATAACAACGCCATTCCCACCGCTGAAAACCAGATAATTATTTTTGGAGATTGAAAGATCTCCGCATTAATGCCCCGTTGCTTTTTTCGATAATTGATTGTTGCCATATATATTATCGTACAACCGATGACGACCGCCCCGATTCCCGTAATTGCGGCAACGACATGCCCATAATGCTCGAAAGTGGTCGTACGAAAGACGACGCCTGCCGCCAAAAACCCCAATCCGATCACACTGATGGCCGTCCGAATCCACGCGAGAAACGTCCGCTCATTGGCAAGGTGCTGCTGTACATATTTGTATTCGTTTTGTTGGTGCTCCATGAATGAAACCGGTCCTCTCTATAAATGATTTACTGCATACAGCTTCGCTGATATTGTATCATGCCGCTTGTGTCCGCTGGAAATTCCCGAATCAAAAGTGTATTTTATATGTCGAGGATCTGATGGGATTCGGACGTAGAAGGATTAAGGGGAGAAAAATATGATCGAAGCTTTTGTTTCCTCGAACAGCACTTGTATGAACAACTATCAAACGTTGGTGTGTTTTATTGCCGGCGTATTGACATATCGCAACAATTTTGAAGACGCAGCCAAAGAAATAGCCAAAAGATATTATCCTCCTGTCAAAGTGATGATGATCTTTCCTTATGGAATGGCGGATGGTACGAACAAATACTCGTTAACCCGTCTGCTTGCGCGCCAACTTGTTGAAGCCGGCTATGATCTGGCCCATGGATAGTCTCGGCGGGTAGGTACCATAACGAATATGATCCGTGAGCAGGGAGCAGCCTCCAAGCAACTCATCCTGATCGGCCATAGCGCAGGGGGAGTTATTGCGTACAGAACAGGGCTTCTTTTGGATAAGATTTACGGCTTTCAAGAAGTTCAAGCATTTGCCGTGGGGAGCCCTAAGTTTTATTTAAAGGAGATTCCGTACAATAAGCGGTTTACCTATATTACAGGTCAGAGCCCGGACAGGATCATCCGGATCGGCAGCTGGCGCAGGCCCGGCTCGCGGGTTTTCCAAGGTAAGCCTGGACGGGTAGTTCAAATGGATTTCAACCCCGGACATCAAGGCTGGCGTTTTCATGCTTCTTATTTTCTGAAATCAACTTGGACGGACGACAACCAAATATTCCATTCCAACGCAGAGGATCTCATAGCTAAAATTCACGAAATATGCCCGGATCCCGGGATGGATTCATAACCGAGGGAAAATCAAAAAAAACCTGGCGCTTAGGCCAGGTTTTTTGTAATTGCATACGAAAAGAAACGATGATATAATCGGTAGACGGCTAAATTAGCGTGCATAGACACAATTTATCTATCTTACATCTTTATCTTACCATGCCGGTAAACTGTTGTCAACTGTTTTTCTCAATTTAATGGTTAGGAGAGATGTTGAATGAGTTCGTTGGTTCTTGGCTTCCAGGAAATCGAAAAAACGCAGCATTCACTCGTCGGCGGCAAAGGCTTTAATCTAGGGGAATTAACAAAAATTCAAGGAATACAAATACCGGAAGGTTTTTGTGTTACAACGTTGGGATACCAAAAAGCCATCGAACAGAACGAATCATATCATGCTTTGCTGAATCGACTAACCCTGTTAAAACCGGAAGATCGGGATCAAATCGCAGAAATCAGCAGAAAGATCAGGCAAACCTTTTGGGAAGCGGAAATCCCTGCCGATGTTGCGAAAGAAGTTACCCATCAGCTCTCACGGCTTGGCGAGGAGCATGCCTATGCAGTTCGTTCCAGCGCGACGGCCGAAGATTTGCCGCATGCCTCTTTTGCCGGTCAACAAGACACCTATTTAAATATCATCGGCGTCGATGACATCTTGCGGCACATCGCCAAATGCTGGGCTTCTCTATTTACGGACCGGGCGGTCATCTATCGGTTGCAAAACGGATTTGACCACAGCCAGGTTTATTTATCCGTGATCGTACAAAGGATGGTTTTCCCGCAAGCATCCGGTATATTATTTACCGCCGATCCGATGACCGGAAACCGAAAGTCGCTGTCCATCGATGCCGGTTTTGGACTTGGAGAAGCGCTGGTCTCCGGGTTGGTGACTGCAGACGGCTATAAGGTACAGGAAGGGGAAATCGTCGACAAAAGGATAGCAACCAAGAAACTGGCCATCTATGGACGAAAAGAAGGCGGAACAGAGACCCGGCAGTTGGATCCAGAGCTACAAACGTCTCCAACGCTTACGGATCAACAAATCATAAGTTTGTCTCGCATCGGAAGACAGATCGAAGCCTATTTCGGCCAGCCGCAAGATATCGAATGGTGTTTGGCGGACGATACCTTTTATATTGTTCAGAGTCGGCCAATCACGACATTATTTCCGATCCCTGAAGCGAAGGATCAAGAAAATCACGTCTATCTATCCGTTGCTCATCAACAAATGATGACTGATCCCATAAGACCATTGGGATTGTCTTTTTACCTGTTAATTACTCCTGCGCCCATGCGTAAAGCCGGCGGGAGATTGTTTGTCGACGTTGCGCCTATGCTGGCCTCACCTGCCGGCAGAGAGAATTTGGTCAATAACATCGGCCAATCCGATCCGCTCATCAAAGGCGCACTCATGACCATAATAGAGCGAGATTTCATAAAATTGGTACAGACTGATCAAAATGCACCGGTTCCGGGCAAAAGGAATGCGGATATGCCGGCACAATTCGAGAACGACCCGACGATCGTTTCGGATTTGATGAAGCGAAGTCAAACCTCGATCGAGGAGTTGAAACAAAACATCCAAGCAAAATCGGGATCGGAATTGTTTGATTTTATCCTGGAAGATATCCAGCAGCAGCTAAAGAAGATTTTATTCGATCCGCAAAGTACGGCTGTGTTTATGACGGCGATGGAGGCTTCGGCATGGATCAATGAGCATATGTACAAATGGTTGGGCGAAAAAAACGCAGCAGATACGCTTTCTCAATCCGTACCGAACAATATTACTTCGGAAATGGGGTTGGCGTTATTGGATGTTGCGGATGTGATTCGCCCTTATCCGGAAGTCATTGCTTATTTGGAACATGCAAAAGAGGATGACTTTTTGGATGGATTGCTTAAGTTTAAAGGCGGGCAGGAAACCCGTGACGCCATCCATGATTTTCTCGACAAATACGGCATGCGGTGTAGCGGAGAAATCGATATTACGAGAACGCGATGGAGCGAAAAACCGATCACGCTTGTTCCGATGATTCTTGGCAACATTAAAAACTTTGAGCCGAATGCCGGGACTCGGAAATTTGAACAAGGTCGGCAGGAAGCTTTGGCAAAAGAACAAGAACTATTGGATCGCTTGAAGGCATTGCCGGATGGCGAACAAAAGGCTAAAGAAACCAAACGAATGATCGGTCTCGTCCGGAATTTCATTGGATATCGGGAGTATCCCAAATACGGTTACGTTAGCCGCTACTTCGTTTATAAGCAGGCATTACTGAAAGAAGCCGAGCGACTTGTGCAATCCGGCGTCATTCGTGAGAAAGAAGATATCTACTATCTGACTTTTGAGGAACTTCATGAAGTCGTACGCACCCATCAATTGGATTACCGGATCATCAGCGATCGAATAGACGAGTACAAATTATATGAAAAACTAACTCCTCCTCGCGTTATGACTTCCGACGGCGAAATCATTACAGGTAAGTACAACCGGGAACATCTCCCCGCCGAAGCCATTCCGGGTCTCGCTGTTTCTTCCGGAGTCATAGAAGGGCGAGCGCGTGTCATTTTAAACATGGAGGATGCTGATCTGGAAGACGGGGATATATTAGTCACCTCCTTTACGGATCCTAGCTGGACGCCATTGTTTGTTTCCATAAAAGGCTTAGTCACCGAAGTCGGAGGATTAATGACCCATGGAGCCGTTATTGCGCGTGAATATGGCTTGCCGGCCGTAGTCGGCGTTGAGCATGCTACCAAACTTATCAAGGACGGCCAACGAATTCGCGTGAATGGAACGGAGGGGTATATCGAGCTATTGTAAATTACATCCGAATATTTAGTTATATTTGATTTTTCTAATGTGAGATATGACTATGTGATGTAAAATTTTAGTGAATTGAATTTATGCAATGGATTTTGCGAAGGAGGGAATTTCATATGCAATTTGGACCTGATCCACTTGCCATTTACCCGAATGAAGCGATTAAAAGTATATGCTTCATTAAAAACGTTGTAACACGCCCAAATATTATTGTCGGCGACTACACCTATTATGACGACATAAACGGTGCTGATAAATTTGAAGAGCATGTCACGCATCACTATGAATTTATTGGAGATAAGCTGATTATCGGCAAGTTCTGCGCAATCGCAAAGGGCATAGAATTTGTAATGAATGGGGCTAACCACAGAATGGGAAGTGTCACGACTTATCCATTTAACATTATGGGCCATGGCTGGGAGAAATCGGCCCCGGCACTTGCTGACTTACCTCTTAAAGGCGACACCGTCATCGGAAACGATGTGTGGATCGGTCAAAATGTCACCGTCATGCCTGGTGTGCACATCGGGGATGGAGCAATCATCGCAGCCAATTCTGTCGTTGCAAAAGATGTTCCTCCTTACCATATTGCAGGCGGAAATCCCTGCAAAGTTATTAAGAAAAGATTTGATGACGAGCTCATCGATCATCTCCTCAAAATAAAATGGTGGGATTGGCCTGCTCCTAAAATTTTTGATCATCTTGATATCCTATGTAGTGGGGATTTGAAAAAAATCAAGGGAATTTCATAGCCGGGAATGAGCAAAATGGGGGGCGAGAACATGGGTTCTTGGCTACCCGTTTTCGCTTTAAGGAGCAGAAATTTTTTAGTTTTAACGTAACTTTTTTTAGTTGACTAAACGGAAAGCGAACTTTATACTTCACTTATTAAATATATTTTAATAAGTGTTTTAATAAGGAGTGGAAATGTCAACTTACGCGAATAACACGGTTCAGATTAAGAAGATGAATATTGAGCTGGTTAAGAATGCCTTGAAGTCGCAAGGGATAGCAACCAAAGCGTCCATTGCGGGCCTGACCAAGCTTAGTGTTGCCACCTGCGGAACGATACTTAACGATCTGCTTGCTATCGGAGAAGTCATCGAATTGGAACCGGATGAGTCGAATGGCGGCAGACCAGCCAAACAATATAAGTACAATGCAAACTTCGGATGTATTATCTGTCTGCTTGTTAGAACGGAAGGCGGCAAACATTCCATCAGCTACAGTATCGTGAACCTGCTTGGCGAGACAATGAGTGAGACTACGGTCGAACTCTCTCGTATCGACAGGGATATGATCGATCAAATGATTGAGGAAATCATCAACGGCAACCAGAATGTTCAAGCCATTGGCGTCGGGATTCCGGGCGTCGTTCACCAGGGAGTCATTGGGGTATGCGATGTTCCGGAATTAGCCGGACAGCCGCTAGGACCTTATTTGGAGGAAAAATTCGGAATTCCTATTACGATCGAGAACGACATGAATATGACCGTGTACGGATTTTACCATCTTCAAAACTTCGATGAAGATAAATCGTTTGCCGTGGTGACGTTTCCCAAGAACCATTTTCCAGGTGCAGGCTTTATCGTAAACGGGAGAATCATATCGGGGAACACGACGTTTAGCGGGGAGGTATCCTTTTTACCGTTTGGCATTTCGCGTGAGGAACAGCTACGGCAGTTGCATACAGAAGATGGCTTTATCCGGTTGGCCGCTATGACATTGTCCTCGATCATCGCCATTATTAACCCGGTAACGATAGCGATTACCGGCGAGTTACCTCGTGAGTCACAACTTGAAGACCTTTATAAGGAATGCATCAAGGATATTCCGGAGGAGCATATGCCGCAGCTTATGATTCGAAACAATACGCGTCAGGAATACATGACGGGTCTTGTCACCGCTACTCTGGAAAGCCTCACTTACCGGCTGCAGGTCACGTAGCACAGAAAACAAGTTAGGGGTACGCAGACAGTGAAAAAAAGAAGAAGCAAGTTCAACAAAGTATATGCCTTGCAGTTGGCAACCATTTTTATCGGATTCATCATCTTCGGGTTCTCTGAAAATATTAAGGGACCGGCAATACCGCGCATTCAATTTGATTTTATGTTAAGCGAATCACAACTTGGCACATTGTTATCCTTGAACGCCCTCGGTTATCTGATCGCCTGTTCATTTACAGCTTATTTGACAAAAAAATGGGGGATTAAGTGGGTAACCGTGACAGCCTTTGCCTCTATGGCCGTTTCCGGTATTCTCATTTTCTTCTCTCAAAATTACCCGCTTTTCTCGTCTTCATATTTCCTGATGTATATCGGCAACGGGATGCTGGAAATTGGCCTGGCCATTCTTAGTGCCCGGATATTCGTGAAAAACACGGGAATGATGATGAATATGACGCATGGCTTTTACGGCTTAAGCTCAACGGTAGCTCCGCTTATTGCAACCGGTCTGATGAAGGTGACGATTGGCGGCCACACCCTGGATTGGCGCGGGATGTATCTGGTGATGTTGCTTTTATCCGTTATCCCGATTGTGATTGCTATGTTTAGCACCTTTCCGGGGGATGACATTGCTCATGAAGATCGCATTCCATTCAAGACTTTGCTGAAAGACCGCGTCATATGGTTGATGGTGCTGGTTCTTACGTTCGGTGTTGTATCTGAATTAGCCGTTGGCGGCTGGCTCGTTAATTTCCTAGAGAAAGCTTATGGTTGGGATACCGTGAATGCATCCGGGATGTTGTCCGTCTTCTTTCTATGCTTCGCCTTGGCCCGGCTCTTGCTGGGTCCGCTAACGGATCGGATAGGTTTTGTCGTCTCGCTCATTATCTTCTCAGGATTTTCGGCCCTATGTACATTTATCGCTATATTCGGCGGTGAAAATGTTGCCTTCCTTTTTGCAGCTTCCGGTATAGGGATTGCGATGATTTATCCGACAGTGATGGCTTTTATTGCGAAGAGATACCCGAAGGGGAGCGATACGGCTATCACCTTCACGGTAACCTTGATGGGATTAGGCAGCGTGATAGGCAATTACCTTATCGGCGGAATCACGGAACTCGTCAAACACTTGGCTGGTTCGGATTCGCCCACGAGCCTGTTTCGAGGACTTCAAGCCGGCTACGGTTTCATTGGATTATGTGCGGCCTTATGCGCAATAACCGGAATTATTTTATATGCATATTTGTTTAAGAGGAAAGAAGTCATATAAATGATGAGTGGAAAAAAGCCTGATTAAATTATCAGGCTTTTATTATTTATCCGAGAAAGCTGCTCGTATTAATTCTCTAAGCAAATTTTTCAAAGCAGTGATTTACATAATTTGGTACATATGCTATGTTAGCTATGAAAGCGCATCCATGAATTGATAGATTGTTTATTTATCAAATTTAACATGGAAAGGGAAGATGGGAATGAAAGGATGGCTCAAAAAGGCAAGCGCAATTTTGTTGGCATTTACTCTCGTATTCACTCTTCTACCAGGATTGATGACAGCGCCCGTTCATGCAGACACCGCATTTTTTACGATTGAAGGCGAAGACGCCCAGCTCACTTCAGATCTTCAAGTGGCGACAGAAATTTACGGACAACCCAAACCCGGATACTCGGGGAGCGGATTCGTCTGGATGCAGAATTCCGGTACTATAACCTTTACAGTGACCGTCCCTGAAACCGGCATGTATGAGATCTCTACCCGGTATATGCAGGAGTTGAGTCCCGACGGCAGACTTCAATATTTAACCGTTAACGGTGTCACCAAGGGCTCGTATATGTTGCCTTACACGACGGAATGGTCGAATTTCGATTTTGGCTTTCATAAGCTGCAGCAAGGAAGCAATACCATCCAAGTAAAGGCCGGTTGGGGATTCGCTTATTTTGACACCTTCACCGTGGATGTGGCCGATCTTGATCCGTTGGAAGTACAACCTGTTCTCACCGATCCCGAGGCTACTCCGGAAACTCAGCTTTTGATGAATTATTTAACCGATGTTTACGGAGACCATATTATTTCCGGCCAACAGGAGATTTACGGTGGCGGAAATGACGGCAATTACGAGTTGGAATTTGACTGGATCTACAATTTAACCGGAAAATATCCGGCCATCCGCGGGTTCGATTTTATGAACTATAATCCGCTTTACGGCTGGGAGGACGGCACGACCGACCGGGTCATCGACTGGGTGAAAACCCGTGGCGGAATCGCAACCGCATCCTGGCATATCAATGTGCCGCGCAACTTCACCACTTATCAGCTCGGAGAGTTTGTGGATTGGAAGGAGGCTACTTACAAGCCGACGGAAACCAATTTTAATACGGCCAATGCGGTGGTACCCGGTACGAAAGAATACCAATACGTCATGATGACTATTGAAGATTTGGCGGAACAATTGCTAATCCTGCAAGAAAACAATGTGCCGGTTATTTTCCGGCCATATCATGAGGCGGAGGGTAACGGCGGATTAAACGGGGAAGGCGCCTGGTTCTGGTGGGCTTCGGCAGGCGCGGAGGTTTACAAACAGCTGTGGGATCTTCTTTATACCGAGCTTACGGAAACATACGGCCTGCATAACTTGATCTGGACCTACAACAGCTATGTGTACAGCACTTCTCCCGCATGGTATCCCGGCGACGACCAGGTGGATATTGTCGGCTATGATAAATACAATACGATTTATAACCGCTATGACGGTTTGTCCGGCGTTCCCAATGAGGATGCCATTACCTCGATCTTCTATCAGCTGGTGGACTTAACCGACGGCAAGAAAATGGTGGCCATGACGGAGAACGACACCGTCCCGAGCGTACAGAATTTGACCGAGGAAAAAGCGGGTTGGCTATATTTCTGCCCTTGGTACGGCGAGCATCTCATGAGTACCGCCTTTAATTATCCGGCTACCCTGACAACGCTTTATCAAAGCGATTATGTCATAACGTTGGATGAGCTGCCCGATTTAACGGTAGAGAATCCAACCCAAAGCGCGTCCATCACGCCGACAAGCGTCGAATTTGACAAAAATGCGCCGGTTCAAAGCGACAAATCCGTCACCGTGAACTTTAACGGCAATACGTTAACCGCTCTTCGGATCGGCGCCAATATATTGACCGAGAGTCAGGATTATATTTTGAACGGAAGCACGCTGGTGCTGAAAAAAGAATTCCTGGCTGGGCTGCCGGTAGGCGAGCATTCGATCGTTTTTGATTTCAATCAAGGTCAAGACCCTTCATTAAAAGTCAAAATTGTCGATTCGACACCGAGCGCCGCGATTTCTCCGATGAATGCGTCATTCGATAAAGCTGTGAATTTGCAGCAGGATATTTCGGTATCCCTTACTTTAAACGGACACCAGCTCGCAAGCGTAACCAACGGAAATTATACTCTTGCAGCAGGCCAGGATTATACGGCAACAAGCACCGCCGTCGTTCTGAGAAAATCTTATCTATCCACGCTGCCTCAAGGCCAAAATGCCATCACTTTCCATTTCAGCGGAGGGAATGACGCGGTGCTTACTGTTAATGTCGCGGACAGCAGTATTCCCGTACCCGCGGGAGACTTGACGATTCAGGCGTTTAACGGGAACACGAGCGCTTCCACCAACGGAATCTCACCCAAATTCAAAATCCTCAATAACGGGGATTCGGCGATTCCGTTAAGTGATTTAAAACTGCGGTATTACTATACAATCGACGGGGAAAAGGCCCAAAGCTTCTGGTGCGATTGGGCAAGTATCGGAAGTGGGAATGTAACCGGAAATTTCGTGAAACTGGAGACTCCGGTTGCCGGAGCCGATTATGCATTGGAAATTGGCTTTACAAGCTCGGCGGGAATGCTGAATCCCGGCCAGAGCGCGGAAATTCAAGCACGCTTCTCCAAAACCGACTGGTCCAATTACAATCAGGCTAACGATTACTCTTTTAAATCATCCGGAAGTCAGTTTGTAGACCATGAACAAGTTACCGGGTATTTGAACGGCCAGCTTGTATGGGGCATTGAGCCTTAAGGAGAATGAAAATAGGGTTGAATCGGAGGAAAGGGAACATCTCTGATTCGACCCTTTTTACGCTTCGGATATCCAACAAGGGAAACTTGAATTCCTAAACAGATCATTTTATAATTCAAGTGTTCAGTTGAATACGGGAAGTTGGTGAAAACGATGGAAGAATCTAAATTGGCTGAATTATATAAAGAACAATTGTTTTTACAATACGCCCGGATCGGGAAATGCTTATCCAGTGAGCGAAGACTGGAAATATTGAATTTGTTATCGAACGGCCCCAAAGCTGTAGAAACTTTAGCGCATCAGACTGGAATGAGTGTTGCCAACGTCTCGCGCCATCTGCAAATATTACTGGACGCGAACCTGGTCAGATTCACCAAAAAAGGGACATATGTGATTTACAGTTTATCAAATGCGACAGTTTCAGAATTTTTATCGTCCTTGTGGAAGGTTTGTGAACATCAGCTTTCTGATATCCCGCGGCTCAAGCAGGACATGGATCAACATTACAATCGTGTCCATACCATATCCAAGAAAGACGTTTTGGAGCGGATGGAAAAGGGTGATCTGCTTGTACTCGATATACGCCCAAGGGAAGAGTATGAAACGGCACATATCGAGGGGGCTTTATCGGTTCCTCTGGAAGAACTGGAGGACTACCTACAAGAATTGCCCCGAGATACTGAAATTGCAGCCTATTGCCGAGGTCCGTATTGTGTATATACCGCGCAGGCCGTCGAACACATGCAGAAAAAAGGGTTCAAAGCCTATCGAATCGAGGAAAGCGTGAAGGAATGGCAATCAAGTTAAGGCACTCCGTTGAATGAAGACGCAGCTCATGAGCTGCGTTTTTTTGATGTGCAGCTTGACGTTGGAAGGTCATCAGTTTTATAATTCATATATTCAAGTATTCCATTGAATACATGAATTAATTGACTTTTACTTCAAAGGAGGATTTCATATGAGTGCAACCGCACTGACAAAAGCAACATTTTCAAGCCAAATCGAGAAGGGTGTAACTTTGGTTGATTTTTGGGCGCCTTGGTGCGGGCCATGTAAAATTCAACTTCCGATAGTACATGAATTGGCGGAAGAGCTGAACGGTCAGGCAACGATCGCGACAGTCAATGTCGATGAACAAATCGAATTGGCTTCGCAATTCGGCGTGAGAAGTATCCCGACACTGCTGCTTTTTAAAGACGGCGAGCTGGTGGATCAAATGGTTGGAATAAACGGAAAAGATGTACTCAAGGGGAAAATTTCAAGACTTGCAAGCAACTAAAGCCGGAAAGAATATCAGCCACGACATTCTTGTGGCTGATATCTTTATCAATCGGATAAGGGAGATAAGTAATGGGGGAAAGTTCGGTAACACTTGGGGATAAGGCACCAAACCTGCAAGCCTCCTTCATGGATTATGTGAATTCGCCTGAAAAGCAGCGTCAGTTGCATGCAAGGACGATGAGGATCGTTATAATTTCACAAATTTTCGGCGGAGCCGGTTTGGCGGCGGGAATCACGGTCGGCGCGTTGTTAGCTCAAGATATGCTGGGAACAGATAGCTATGCCGGAGTTCCGACAGGGCTGTTTACGTTAGGTTCTGCAGGCGCCGCGCTTTTGGTCGGACGCCTTTCCCAGCGATGGGGACGCCGGGCCGGGCTGGCCACGGGATTCCTTGCAGGTGGCATCGGCGCCGTTGGTGTCGTTCTCGCAGCGCTATTCAACAGCATTCCTCTGCTTTTTCTATCGATGCTGGTTTACGGGGCAGGTACGGCAACCAACTTACAGGCGCGTTATGCGGGTACGGATTTGGCACTGCCTGCACAACGGGCAAAAGCGATAAGCATGGCGATGGTCTTTACGACGTTTGGCGCCGTTGCCGGACCGAATCTGGTGAATCTCACGGGAAATCTGGCTTCTTCTATAGGAGCTCCCCCGTTATCTGGACCCTTCATGTTGGCGGCCGTAGCATATATTGTTGCCGGACTGGTCCTACTGCTTTTTTTGCGCCCTGATCCGTTCGTTGTTGCTAAGGCTATCGCTGAAAAACAACAAGCCGATGCCGTTTCTGGTCAACCGGAAATATCCCGGGCTCATGAAAAAAGCGCGAATAAAAAAGGCATTCTTCTAGGCGCTACCGTTATGGTTCTTACCCAAATCGTGATGATTGCGATTATGACCATGACTCCCGTTCACATGCAGCATCATGGCCATGGTTTGGGCAAGGTAGGTCTTGTTATTGGTATTCACGTTGCCGCGATGTATCTGCCTTCTCTCATTACCGGTGTTCTAGTCGATAGATTTGGATATTCATTCATGTCGTACGCCTCCGGATTTACGTTGTTAATGTCGGGTTTGGTAGCCGCGTTTGGACCTGGCGATTCCATGGGGGTACTCATCCTTGCTTTGACACTTCTTGGTTTAGGTTGGAACTTTGGTTTGATTAGCGGAACGGCAGCTATCGTCGATGCCGCACCTCCGCAGGTTCGCGCAAAGACGCAAGGCACGGTGGATGTTTTGATTGCCTTGGGCGGAGCTTCCGGAGGCGCACTGTCCGGTATGGTGGTAGCACACTCCAGCTATACAGTTCTCTCTTTGGCGGGAGCTTTTCTATCATTGCTTCTTATTCCGGTGGTCGTCTGGTCCCGGAGGAAAGCTTAGAGAATACTGTCTACCGAATCTATGAAGGAATACGGGAGAGTTGATCATCAACAATGGGAATTGGTCGGGTATGTTGTACCGGAGGTGTGATAACATGAAAGAGATGCATGAATTAACCTCGATCGATATGGTAGAAACATTTCTTGAAACGCATAAGCTGAGTTTCCTCTATATATCCAGCCCGGAGTGTAATGTGTGTCACGCCATATTGCCTAAGCTAAGAGAATTACTAGATAATTATCCTCAAATACGTCTGGGGCATATTAATGCTAATCAAGTAGGAGAGGTAGCCGCAAAGTTTTTGGTTTTTTCAGTACCTGCACTGTTGCTAATGGTCGAAAAGAAAGAATATATCAGATCCGATCGATTTGTTCGCTTTGACACATTGAATAAACAAATTGGGCAAGTTTATGAATTCGCGACACAAGACAGCAGTTCTCTATAAGAGAACTGCTTTTTTGATTCGAAAATTCTTTTCGCATTTCGTCTCTAAAGGTATTCGAATGCTAAACAATAAGAAGCCTACCCCAAAACCGCGAACTCATCATGCAATCTGCGCAGGCGGTAGGCGTTCATGGCGAACTCACGCAGCTCCTCGAGAATAGTGTAATTTGCCCATGCACCGGCGAAAGCTCCGATTCCAGGCATCATCTGCAGCATTTTCCGGAAATCGATGGCGTCCCGATACTCGATCTGAAAGGTCTCCCAGTCCATATTCTTGGAGTATTCGGCGTCCGAGAGCCACTGTTCTTTTTCGATATGCCAATTCTTGATGGAAGAGAGCAATCTGGCACGATTATCCGGCCCCGAAAACGTCATTTGAAACACCTTGAGAATGAAGACCCGCTCGGAGAAGTGTTTGGTGTCATATCCGTATACATGCGCCAGTTCGAACAAAAATTTCATCTTGATCGCGATTAAAGCGGGAAAGTCCACCATGCCAAGCATAAAGCCGCCAGCCCCCGTACCGGCGCCTTCAGCGACCGCGATTTTTTGGTACATGGCAAACAGTTCCTTCGCTTCTTGATCGGCAGACTCCAGTTCCGGAGCAGGCTTTACCGAACGGCTCGGCGTGTATTCCGCGCCGAACAATGCCGTGCGCACGATCGAACGGATCGTGGTCGTGATGATGTTTTGCACCTTCGGGGGAATCCAATGATTAATTCGTTTACCGATATTTTTTGACGTGTTTTCAAGCCAGCCCGGGGGTTTGAACATTTTTCGCTCCCAATCGGCTATTTCACTCCGTACTTTATGTTCGTAGTTCATCATCAATCGCTCCTCCAAAAAGACTTGGCTATATTATAAAGAGTATCGGCGAGAATCGGAACAGACTGCGGCAGGGTACCGGACCTCGACTAAGGTCCTGCGTGTGAATAGGCAGAATATAGGCCTCGTTGGAAGGTAAAATGTTCTGGGAGATCCACCAAATTTTAGGTATAATAAAAAGCAAGTTAACCTTTAAGGGATTCACCGGATATCATGTTTTAATTATGAAAGCGGTTCAAAGTTCGAGAAAGAAAAAGGTAGCTCAATGAATGTTCTATATTTTACATATAATGTAACCCCGATAGATATGTGTTATAACAGAGAAAAATAATAATGACTGTTACACGACCATTTATAGAGGAGAGGATCGGATGAAAAAGTTGATCGAGGAGTACAGTCAAGATTATGCCCTGCTTCGTGAAGCCATCGATGGATTGTCCGAAGAGGAACTGCATTTCCAACCTGCACCTAACAAATGGAGCATCCATCAGATTATCATCCATGTGACGGATGACGAAATCCTGGCGACACATCGGTTGAGAAAAGTTTTGGCTGAAGAAAAACCGCTTTTACTCTCATTTGATCAGGAAGCCTGGGCGGATAACCTGGGATATGAAAGGTTAGACCGCGAGCAGTATCTGCTTTTGTTCCAAATCCTTAGGGGCAGTATGTTGCCGCTTCTCGAAAATCTGACTCCCAAGCAGTTTGAACGTGTCGGTGAATATCTTGATGGAGTGCAATACACCTTTAAAGAACTTCTGGAATTACGCATCCAGCATGTCCGTGCCCACCTTGCCCAGATTGAGCGGGTTAAGCAGGCATTTCGGGAAGTGATTTGAACAGCTATGCCTCTGGAATTAGCGAATGAGGAAGCGAATGACAGTAAGGCGCATATCTAGTTTTGAAGGAGGTAATAGGTGGATTACATTTTTCCTGAAGCTGAATTAAGGATGAAACGATGGCCAAAAGGTATCATCGCGGCGGGTCATCGTCATTCCATTGTTCTTAAAGCTGACGGCACGGTGATGGCGGTGGGTGATAATAAACTGGGTCAATGTAATGTAAGCGACTGGCGCAATATAATAGCTGTTGCGGCGGGTAATGTTCATAGGGCGACAAACACGGGTAATGCACATACGATCGGACTTAAATCGGACGGCACAGTGACTGCTGTGGGATGGAATAAGCATGGTCAATGCGATACAAGTGATTGGTGCGATATTGTGTCGATCGCTGCGGGAAGTTATCATACGATCGGACTTAAATCGAACGGTACGGTGTTAGCCGCGGGTTCAAACATGCATGGCCAGTGCGAGGTAAGCGGTTGGCGGGATATTGTCGCGGTTGCGGCAGGCTGCGCTCATACGATCGGACTTAAATCGGACGGTACGATGGTGGCCGTAGGTGATAATGAATATGGTCAATGCAATTTGGAGGAAACCTCGAATTAGTGAGAAGTCTTGAAAAGCTAACCCGCTCTTTTTAAGAGGTTTTCAACCGTTGGATAATAATAACATTGACATACGTAGGCTTTTCCAAAATAATAGTAAGTAATTGAATACTGGTACCTTTAATTCAGTCCAGAGAGGCTGGCAAGGGCAGCGGATGTTTATAATCACGCTTGAATGAGTGCATATTCCATGAGGGAATGCTCTGCGTCTTCGTGCGGATTATGATGTAAAAAGAGGCTACTTGTCAGTTCGAGACTTGACGAGTAGCCTCTTTTTTCTGCTTTTTTTGGTGCCAGGACACTTTAACCTGGGGGTATTCTGATGAGCAAACAAGATCAAGAGTTTTCGTGGCAAGCGGTGCCGAAAACGCAGAGAAACCATTTTATGAAGACGTTCTCCGTCATGTTGGCGTTCACGTTCTTCTCGGCAAGCATGCTGGCAGGGGGGACGCTGGGCGTCAGCTTGACGTTCATGGAGTTCATCGGAATTGTGCTTGGGGGTAATTTGGTACTCGGCATCTACACGGGTGCGCTAGCGCACATCGCTGCCAAAACAGGGCTCTCCACGCATTTGCTGGCGAAATATGCATTTGGCGCGAAAGGGTCTTACCTGCCTTCGTTTCTGCTCGGCTTTACGCAGGTCGGATGGTTCGGTGTCGGCGTGGCCATGTTCGCGGTTCCGGTCGCGAGAGCGATGGATTGGAACGTGTACCTGTTGATCTTCCTGTTTGGTATCGCTATGACGGTATCCGCCATTTTCGGCATGAAGTCGCTCGTCATTCTGGGCTATGTCGCGGTTCCGGCCATTGCCATACTCGGCGGTTACTCCATGTTTGAAGGAGCGAACTCGCTTGGAGGCCTGCAAGGGCTGCTTGAGTACACGCCGACACAGTCGCTCACCACGGCAGCGGCCTTGACCATTTGTATCGGATCATTCATAAGCGGCGGTACACTAACGCCCGACTTTGCCCGATTCGCTCAGACATCCCGGCAGGCGGTGACCGCAACGGTCATATCGTTCTTCCTGGGGAACTCACTGATGTTCCTGTTCGGCGCGGTTGGGGCAATGGCTTATAATCTGGCGGATATTTCGGAGGTCATGTTCCTGCAAGGTTTGATCGTTCCTGCAATCATCGTGTTGGGTCTGAATATCTGGACGACCAACGATAATGCCCTGTATGCTTCCGGACTGGGCTTCGCCAATATCACGAAAATTCCGAAAAAGTTTTTCGTTATTGTAAACGGCATTGTGGGCACCGTATTCGCCATGTGGATGTACAACAATTTCGTCAGCTTTCTGAATGTCCTGGGCGCGGCCATCCCGTCCATCGGGGCCATCATCATCGCGGACTACTTCTTTGTGAAGCGCAGAAACTATAAACCGTTTGCCGATATGACCTTTAAAAATGTAAACTGGATAGCGATGGCAGCCTGGGTGATCGGCGTTGCCTTTGCCCAGCTGGCTCCGGGAATAACACCATTGAACGCATTGATCGGTACGGCGTTGGTCTACACCGTGTTGATGCTGATCGTGCCTTCGAAAGAATCCACAGAAAAGGGGAAAACAAATGATTATAAAGAACGCAAAATTGCGGGGTAAAGAAGGTTTATGGAACATCATCGTGAAAGACGGGAAGTTTGGGCAAATTACGCAGTCGCCGGTAACAACCGCGAATGAGGAAGTCATGGATGTGGGCGGCTCGCTAGTGCTGCCGCCGTTCATCGAACCACATATTCATCTGGATACCACGTTAACGGCCGGCGAACCGGAATGGAATTTGAGCGGAACCTTGTTCGAAGGTATCCAGCGTTGGTCGCAACGCAAGGCGTTTCTGACGCATGAAGATGTCAAGACGCGTTCCAAAACGGCGTTGAAATGGCAGATCGCGCAGGGGATCCAGCATGTGCGGACGCACGTAGACGTCACTGATCCCAGCTTGACCGCGGTTAAAGCGATGCTTGAAGTGAAAGAAGAAATGGCGCCTTACATCGACATCCAGCTTGTCGCTTTCCCGCAGGAAGGCATTCACTCCTTCCCGAACGGCGCGGAACTGCTGGAAGAGTCGCTGAAAATGGGCGTCGACGTGGTCGGCGGCATTCCACACTTCGAATTCACGCGAGAGTATGGCGTCGATTCGATGAAGGTTGCGTTTGATCTCGCCGAAAAATACGACCGGCTCATCGACATCCATTGCGACGAAATCGATGACGAGCAATCCCGTTTCGTGGAAGTCGTCGCCAAGGAAGCCTATGAACGCGGGCTGGGCTCCCGCACGACGGCAAGCCACACGACGGCGATGGGGTCGTACAATGATGCATATACTTACAAATTGTTTAGATTGCTGAAGATGGCCGACCTGAATTTCGTTTCCAATCCCCTGGTTAACATTCACCTGCAGGGAAGATTCGACACGTATCCGAAAAGAAGAGGACTGACTCGCGTCAAAGAGCTGCTGGAAGCCGGTCTTAATGTGTGCTTCGGTCACGATGACATCTTCGATCCTTGGTATCCGCTTGGAACGGGCAACATGCTTCAGGTGCTGCACATGGGCATTCATGCTTCGCAGCTGCTCGGTTACGATCAAATCGTGAATTCGATCGATCTCATTACGAAAAATAGTGCAAGAACGTTGCATATCGAGGATATGTACGGTATTGAAGAAGGGAAGCCTGCCAACTTCATCGTTCTTGAAGCAGAGAACGAATATGAAGCCATACGTAAACAGGCCGCAGTGCTTTATTCGTTCAGAGCCGGCCGCAAAATCGCGGAAACGAAGCCGCGGGAATCGTCGATCATTCTGGATGGAGGTTCGGAAAAGGTCACTTTCAATAAATAATCGATGGAAGCGTGAGATGCATCAAGCTGAGCTTGAGCTTGCGCCTTAACCAAAAAATCCCCTCATGAAGGAAACGCGGAAGCTTCCTGCATTCATGAGGGGATTTTTGGTGCATTGATTTTCGGAGGATATGAGTGTAGACCTTTCTTACCGGCGTCTTTCCTGATATCGCTGATAAAACCAGATTGAAATGGCCAGCCAACATCCACTAGCCAAGAATCCGCCGAGAACGTCACTCGGATAATGAACTCCCAAATAAATTCGGCTAACTCCGATCGTAAGGATCATCGCTGAACTGCCTACAATCAATATACCACGTCCCATGGCTGTCGAAATATGCCGCCACAGCAAAAAAGCAATCACTCCGTACAAACTAAAAGCCGCCATAGAGTGCCCACTGGGAAAACTAAACCCATTTGCATGAACAATTCGATATAGAGTTGGTCTAGCGCGATGAAAAACAAGCTTCAACGTTTCGTTAAGGAGCGCTGACCCGATGACGACCCAGATAAATAAGATTAATTCTCTACGGTGGTGCAGGACCGTATACAGCATGAAGAGAACAGCGATCGAAATCACCGTAGCCGGTATTCCGCTCCCGATATAAGTAAAGAATTTCATGATGCCCGTCAAGGAAGGTGATTCCAACCCTCGAAAAAAGGAAATAATCACATTGTCAAATTGAGCAATTTTGTTTTCCGATACCAGGAGAGCGATCCCCCCGAACCCCACGGCACACAAAAAGCTTATAAATAAGGCACGGGTAAGCTGCAATTTCAGATTCATCTAGAGGATTCGATCCTTTCTTACAAGTTACTGAACACGATATTACGAAGCTTGCGAGTGATCGCCATCGTACCGGCATCTCTTTTTTGGATCATAAATAGAAACGTCAGCCCGTCTTGAGGACTGTTCGTAAAATAAGTCCCTAACCAGCCATCCCAGCCATATTCGTTTTTGCTGCCAATAAATCCGGCTCTCCCGGGGTCGGTCATCATGCGCATCTGGTTTCCATAGCTATGGCCGCGTGACGTATGCCAAGAGTCAAATCCTTTTTGTTGCTTATCGGTTAAGCTGGCTGAAGTCAAATATTGAACCGTTCTGGGTTTTAACAATTGAACTCCGTTTAGCCTTCCTTGATTCATTAGCATTGATGCAAATTTTGCGGCATCATCGATCGTGGAGGCAAGGCCCGCTCCGCCCGACTCGAATGCCGGATCCAGGTCCATTTGATGGTTAATCCCGAGATGGTTTTCCGCGTAAAGCTTCAAGCCGCCCTGACCGTCATCCTGATAAGTTTTAACGAGGCGGTCTCTTTTTTCTTCCGGCAGCCAGAAGCCGGTATCCTTCATACCCAGCGGCTCGAATATTTCCTGTTTCAAAAATCGCCCATACCGCATGCCGCTAACCGCTTCCACAATCGCGCCAAGGACGTCCGCCGACGTTCCGTATTGCCAGTACGAGCCCGGTTCGAAAGAGAGGGGACCTTGACCTAGCCGGTTTGCGAATTCCACTGTATTGATGGGATTATCCCCATTCAAACGGCTGCCAAGCTCTTGAAATAACGCCTCCGTATGTTGCCCGGCTTTGTCGGTCCCGCCGTAGCTCAAACCCGATGTCATGTTCAGCAAATCATGAATGTCGACTTCCCGGCCGACCGGCACCAGTTCGCCGTTTTTTTCAACCTTTTGGTTTTTAAAGCCCGGAATATAGCGGCTGACAGGGTCGAACAAATCAATAGCTCCACGCTCTAACAGCATCATGACGGAGGTGGCGGTAATCGGTTTTGTCATTGAATATAAACGGAAAATGGAATTTCTTGTAATAGGTCGCTCCGACTCAAGATCGGCAAAACCGTCTTCGTGATAAAAAACTTCTTCGCCGTTCTTGATCACCATAAAGTTGCCGCCGGCGATTTCCTTGTTACCGATACTTGCTTTGAGCGTGTTTATTAATTGGTTCGTAATGTTCGAAGCGAGCATGACTGATATGTCTCCTTCTCAAATAGAATTCTTAAAACGGAAGAGGATGTTATTGAAACTTGTTACCAAGCACAGAATAAACTTTTCAGGAATATCTATCTACCATTTGAAGCAAATAATTTCGAAATGCTTCAACATATGATTTGGGCTCTAGAATTTGCAGATTTGTACCGAAACTTGCTAAAAATTGATAGCCGATACTGTTTTCAGGAACATAGATTGTAGCTAAGAAAAATTCAGAACTATAGTCCTCAATACACTTTCGGCCATACCTTTCGATAAAACGGTCTTTGATGCTGGGCGAAATCAACGCCTTAATAGCGACGAGTTGCGGTTGATAACCGGCTTCATCATGTTCCGACGCATCATCTCTTGGGGTAAACGTTTTTTCATCCATATGGAGATGATCGATTCTGGATAGTTTAAATGTTCTATATTCCTGACGCTGCAAACAGAATCCCTTTAAATACCAACTCATTTCGCTAAAATGAAGCTGATATGGCTCGACTGTTCTTTTCGTATTCCGGCCGTTTTTATCCATATAATCGAATGAAATGAACCTTCTCGCTAAAATCGCTTGTTGACAAGTCTTCAAGGATTGGCGAATTTCGGACCGACCCTTCCAATCATAAAATGACAGTTGGATCGAACCATTTGGAGATAATGGACTAACCATAGCTTCAATTTTTTTGATCGTCAATTCAACTTCTTCGCTAATCAGAATTTGTTCCAATCCGCCGAGCGCGGTCAATATATTCTCCAAGTCGGAGCTGCTTAAAAGACGCTTATCAAACTTGTATTCGTCCATAATACCGTATCCGCCGTTAACGCCATGAACAGAATAGATTGGGATGTTGGATAAGCTCAGGGTTTCCATATCGCGAATAATCGTTCTTTTGGAAACGTTAAATAATTGTGCAAATTCTTTGGCCGAAACGACATCTTTTTTCAGCAAAATCATGATTATCGATATTAATCTCTCAACCTTCTCCACGTCTGCTCCTCTTTTTTTGTACTTATTTATAAAAGGTGACATACAGCTGTCACCACTTATAAATTATACTTCATTTATCAAAAGAAGGAGGTACGACTTTATGTCAGCTATTGCATATTTAAATTTTGACGGAAACGCAGCACGAGCGATTGAATTTTATTCGGAGGCTCTAAACGCAAACGAGGTAAAAAAGGTAAAATTCGGGGATTTTCCGCAGGATCCAAATTATCCAATGCCGGAAAATGAACAAAATATGGTCATGGAGTCTTCAATCGAATTCGCAAGCGGGAAAATCATGATGTCGGATATTCCGCCTTCGATGAAGAGTGTGACGGGCGAATGGGTTAAAGGCAACAATATACTGATTAGTATCGTTAATGAAGATAAACGGGCACTTGAAACATATTATACCAATTTATCTGTCGGCGGTTTTGTAATCATGCCGTTATCAGATACGCCTTGGTCTTCGTGCTTTGGAATGGTGGTGGATCAGTTCGGGGTCACCTGGAAATTTAATAGTGATGCAGATCAATTTCTTGACCGAGTAATTTCAAGCAAATTATTCATGGGATGAATTAAAATCTATAAAGACTTTAAAAGCCGCATATAATGCGGCTTTTTGTTTGTTTTTCTATACGATTGAAACCTGGATCACCAAAAAGTCTACAATCAACAAAAGAAATTACATCGTGATTATGTAGAGACGCAGTTATAATGAGTGCAGAAATTCAGGAAAACAGACAGGTTTGCATTGGGATTACGAGTGTGAAAAGGGGGGACATTTATGAATTGGCGGACTTATTAGGCACAAATATAAAAGCGCTATCATTTTCAAATATAGTATTATTAGGTATTTATCGTGATGGATTAGAGCCTGAATGGGAGGATTTAAATATGTATAAAGAGTCATTGGTACTCGTTTTAGTTTGTACTTTATTAATGAGCTTTCTACCAGCCAAATCTATCTATGCTGCCGATAAAACTGCTAAAAACCCGATTATATGGGCGGATGTTCCGGATGTTAGTGTAATCAGGGTAGATGATACCTATTATATGACCAGTACAACGATGCATATGAATCCGGGTGTTCCCATTATGAAATCCAGGGATCTCGTAAACTGGGAAATTGTCAATTATGTATATGACATCCTTGCGGCAAGTGACAAACAAACGCTTTCCAATGGGCAAAATATTTACGGGCAAGGCTCATGGGCTAGTAACATCAGATATCATAACGGCAAGTTTTATATCGTTTTTGCTTCCAATGATATCGGTAAAACGTTTATTTTTCAAACCGCCGACATCGAAAATGGTCCTTGGGAAAAGTATGAGCTAGCCGGCGGGGTCTATCATGATATGTCCCTGTTGTTTGACGATGACGGACGCGTCTATCTAGTATATGGCAATGGCACCATTCGGATTATCGAGCTTACTTCGGATGCCACGGCGGTCAAACCGGGAGGAATGAACAAAATCCTCATTCAAAATGCAAGCGCTCCCGGAGGTTCAGGCGGATTAGGTGCTGAAGGGTCTCACATTTATAAAATAAACGGAAAATATTATATCTTTAATATTTCATGGCCGGCCGGGGGGATTCGGACTCAACTGGTACACCGGGCTGATAGAATCGACGGTCCGTATGAGGGCAAGATTGCGCTAAAATCCGGAAGTCTCTCCAATGTAGCCGGAGTAGCCCAAGGCGGGATCGTGCAAGCGGTTGACGGGAAATGGTACGGTATGCTTTTCCAGGATTACGGCTCGGTAGGACGTATCCCTTATATTGTTCCCATGACATGGAGCAATGACGGATGGCCTGTTTTCGGCGATGTCAACGATACGGGCATTCCTGCCGATCTTTCGAGCTCCTGGGTATCCTCCGACAGCTTTGATCAAAGGCCCGAAAGAGTCGGGGCTTATCATACGGAAGTCGCAAGCGGCGAAAATGACTATAACGGCTCCAACCTCGCGAACGTATGGCAATGGAACCACAACCCCGACAACAAGCATTGGTCTCTGACCGACCGTCCCGGATATTTAAGATTAACGACAGGGAGAACAAGCACCGGCATCCTGGATGCCAGAAATACGCTTACCCAGAGAACGTTCGGTCCGGAAAGTTCAGGAACTATCGCTATCGATGTCAGCCATATGAAGGACGGGGATGTTGCGGGAATTTCCGCTTTCCAGAAAAACTACGGTTTTGTCGGCGTTAAAATGGAAGGAACTGAAAAATCGGTTGTCATGGTAAACGGAAGCTCAGGGTCGGCGGTAGAAGCGGCTAGTATCCCGATCGATAAGGACGTCGTCTATTTACGGATTGAACTCGATTATAAGAATCGGACGGACAAAGCGTATTTCTATTACAGTCTGGATGGTGAACGCTGGGCATCGATCGGAAACACGCTTCAAATGTCATATACGCTGCCGCATTTTATGGGCTATCGATTTGCTTTATTCAATTATGCAACAAAAACCGCAGGCGGTTATGTCGACTTCGACTATTTTCGGCTGGATGACAAGTTGGCAGGACCGAATGATGATGGAAACTTGAAAGAACTTCGAATAGACGGCATTCCCGTGCACGGCTTCAGCCCCAATATATACGTCTATGACATAGATGTTCCGCTAGGATCGTCACCGCCTCAAGTTACCGCGACGGCAAACGATCCCAAGGCGACCGTGAACATCACACAAGCGACGACAATCCCCGGAGAAGCAAGGGTG
The DNA here is from genome assembly GCF_051307165.1 of Paenibacillus salivarius. Classification (NCBI taxonomy): domain Bacteria; kingdom Bacillati; phylum Bacillota; class Bacilli; order Caryophanales; family Paenibacillaceae; genus Paenibacillus; species Paenibacillus salivarius. The sequence continues at coordinate 2,854,893 of NZ_CP195592.1, read as the reverse complement.
AAAGTCTTAAGGGACGGAGTTGAAGCAGCCGTATATACTCTTCGTTTCAGTTCGCCGGTCTTCGTAGCGATTGAGGCCGAAAAAGCGGCGGACAACACGGAGGAGGCTTACGTGCACGGCACGATCGACGGCCATACCTGGTCGCTGGTCGACGGACAGTCCACGAAAGCGATGTTCTTCGGGCCTGATACCGGGTTCAATATGTCCGGAACGGATGCTGCGACCCTCGCCACAGGCTCCAGGCTTGGATATAAGATCAACATCCCGAAAGCAGGGGCTTACCAGCTTTGGATCCTTGCCAAGAGCGTCGATTTCAATTCCGATTCCGTCCATGTCGGAGTGGATCAGCAGTATAAATTTACATCTAACGGCATTGAGGGAATCAGCGGCGGACAGTTCAAATGGGTGAATCTCAGCAACGGCGGCTCTGTCGTGCCTGGGGGAAGTCCATTAAATTTCAGCGCCGGTGAGCATGAATTAAATTTCTGGGGCAGAGAAGACGGATTAACGATTGACCGGATTTATTTGACGACGAGCACCTCCACGGGTGATCCCGTCTGGCCGTCGACGGAAGAGCCGGAACCGACGGAACCTGCAGTTGTCCTGTCGGCAACGGACAGTGTGAAGCCCGGAAGCAGCTTTACGGTCGGAGTTAACCTGAACAACCTGGAAGAAAGCATATATGCACAGGACATCACGTTGACTTATGATGCCGACGTATTTGACTATATGAGCGCAACATCCGCAACGTACAATGTGGAGCTGATGACAGAGGAGAAAGACACCTTGGGTGAAGTCCGATTGATCTCCGCCAATATCGGAGGCATCTCGGGAGATAACACGCCAGTTCTGGATCTGACCTTCAAGGTGAAATCCGGGGTTCAGAACACCAGCGGTGCGATTGCCGTGACCCGGGCGGAGCTGGGAACGTCGGAAGGTGCTGTGATCCAGGCGGCCACGGACCGGAAGGTCATAACCGTAGGAAGCATCGATGTGGGCGTCGACAAGACGGCACTGAACGCTGCGATTACGAATGCACAGAACTTGTATGACGCCGCAGTCGTAGGCACCCTGCCTGGTCAATATCCGCAAGCGGCCAAAGATGCCTTCGGCATTGCGATTAACGCGGCCAAAGCGGTTAAAGACAACTCGGGCGCGACCCAGTCTCAGGTTGACAACGCCGTCAGCGATCTGCTCCGTGCGGTCGACACCTTCAAGTCCGCAGTAATCAAGGAGGTTTCCGCGGACCTGAACAAAGACGGAATCATCAATGTGGGTGACCTTGCGATCGTCGCTTACCATTATGGCAAAAACTCCACCAGTCCGGATTGGGCGATAGCGAAGATCGCCGATCTGAACGGCGACCAGAAGATCGACATTACGGACCTCGCGTTCGTTGCAACCCAAATCCTAAATTAGTTAATTCATTATAAAAATTTTCTCTCAGTACGCCCTGTTCCGCTCAGAGAGGCAGGGGATGGGGCGTGCTGAAATAAGGAGAGCCCTATGAAAAAACGAAAATTAGCCATCTTGGTCTGTTTTATTGCTGTGCTAACAACGGCTTTCATGCCCGTTACGGGATATACAAAAACGGAGACGGGCTTTTCACTAACCAAAAGTTCAGATCAAGCTCTTCCTGACAAAACGCTGACGGTAACCTTGAATGGAGACAACCTGAATGGGCTCTATGCTTATGAAGCTTCCATCAGGTTCGACCCTAAAATCGTTGAACTGGATAAAGCCGAGTCGAAGTTAGAAGGTTACTTCATCACTCCGAAGGCTGAAGACGGAACCATGACGATCGCGTTCACGAAAATCGGAAAAAAGGCAGGTGAGCAAGGGAATGCAGCTTTAGCCTCCATTCAATTTAAAGGGAAAACCAAGGGAGATGCCGGCATTAAACTGGTATCCGTAAAGGCATTGGACCCGGCTTTGAAAGAAACGGTTTACAACAATAAGACCACCTTCGACGATCTTGCAGGTTATGAGTGGGCAAGAATGGAAATCGAAACTCTTGCCTCATCCGGAATCATTAAAGGAACGTCGCCTACCACTTTTAGTCCGGGAGCGAAGATTACAAGAGCGGACTTCGTTAGCTTACTGGTCAGAGCGCTGCAGCTGGATGCCGATATCGAAGGAAACTTTAAGGATGTCAAACAAACCGACTATTTTTACAAGGAAGTAGGGATTGCCAAAAAACTCGGAATTGCTCTGGGTACGGGCGACGGCAAATTTCAGCCGAAGCAAAGTATTTCCCGGCAAGATATGATGGTGACGGCCGAACGCGCTATGAAAATTGCGGGAAGAATGCTCGATGAGAATGACTCGGATTTAAGCAGTTTCAGTGATTCCGGAGATGTATCCGCTTACGCGGTAAATGCCTTAGCGCAATTGGTCAAGAAAGGGATCATTGAAGGCTACAACGGCATGATTAAACCTAAAAATACAGCGATCCGGGCGGAAGCAGCCGTCATTATTTACCGGTTATTGAACATCTAAACGTCAAACCTTTCATGAGGTTGTTCAGATTACTGAACTGCCGGGAAAGGAGGTGTCAACGTTCAAGTTAAGCAGCATGAAGCTCCTACATAAATGTTAAGCGTCTTTTAACCAATTTATGAAAGGGTGGAATTAATAAAATGCGAATATGGAGTAAACTGCTGTCCATGATTATGGTTCTAACGCTTGCCATCGCGTCAAGCCCGTTAAATGCAAAGGTCCAGGCGGCGGAAGGAAATACGCTTACCCCGGCATTTGCCAAAACGCCCGGCAACGCCAATCCGCTATTTTCGCACAAGTTTGGGGCTGATCCCTATGCCATGGTTTATGACGGCAGAGTTTATATTTACATGACCAATGATATTTTTGAGTACAATGCGAACGGAACGATTAAGGATAACGGATATAGTCGTATCAACAAGATTACGGTGGTTTCCTCCGATGATATGGTGAACTGGACCGACCACGGGGAAATTCCTGTAGCGGGCCAGCAAGGGGCGGCCAAGTGGGCAAACAATTCATGGGCTCCTGCCGCCGCTCATAAAACGATAAACGGGAAAGAGAAGTTTTTCCTGTACTTTGCGGATAGCGCAAACGGGATCGGCGTTCTCACCGCAGATAGTCCGATTGGACCGTTTACGGATCCAATCGGGAAAGCTCTGATCAGCAGAAGCACTCCAGGCGTAGAAAATGTGACATGGCTGTTTGATCCTGCCGTGCTGATGGATGATGATGGAAGCGGATACATTTACTTTGGCGGGGGAATTCCGGCCGGAAAGGATGAAGACCCGGGAACCGCGCGCGTTGCAAAGCTAGGCGATGACATGATCAGCCTGGATTTGGCAGCCAGCGGGGGGAAGGCTAAACCGATTAATCCGCCATGGCTGTTTGAAGATTCGGGAATTAACAAGTACAACGGAAAATACTACTACTCCTACAGCACAAACTTTTCCGGTCAACACCCGCCGGATATTCCAACCGGAACGATTGCCTACATGGTGAGTGATCATCCGTTGGGTCCATTCACCTACGTTAAAACCATATTACCGAACCCTGCTGTATTCTTCGGCGTCGGAGGCAACAATCACCATGCCATGTTTGAATTTAACGGCCAATGGTACATGACCTACCATGCACAGACCGTGGCTAAAGCCATGGCGGAGAGCGGTCTGGTACCGGAATTGGGCGGCCAGCCGCATGGGTATCGGAATGCACATATTAATAAGGTCAGTTTTGATGCAAACGGAGTGATCGAAACAATTACGGGCGATTACGCCGGGGTTCCTCAACTGAAAAATTTGGATCCTTACAAAAGGGTAGAGGCTGAAACGATCGGCTGGAACGGAGGGATATCTACCGAGACTACGACCCAGCCGGGAGGAATGGTTAACAGCATTAATCTTGCTGTAAGCAGCATCAACAATGGAGACTGGACGGCCGTTTCCAAGGTTGATTTTGGCACGGAGGGTGCTGGAACATTTACGGCGAATGTGGCTAGCGATTCCAGCGGCGGAACGATTGAACTGCATCTCGATCGTGCGGATGGTCCGTTGATCGGAGTTTTACCGATTTCCAATACGGGCGGCGAAAATACCTGGAAAACGAAGACAGCCAGTATTTCCGGCGCAACGGGAGTTCACGATCTATACATGGTTTACAAAGGCGCTTCGACAGGTAACCTCTTCAAGGTAGATTATTGGCAGTTCGGGAAGAAGAATGCGGTTCGCGATCTTGTAGCCATCAATGCATCTGTCGATAAAAACAAAATCGATCTGGTTCCCGGAAACAACACGGCAAAAATGGAGGTTGTAGCCGTTTATAGCGATGGAACAAGTGAGGATGTTACTGCCCAGGCAAACGCAACACCTGCACAAAACGGTATTGTCGATATAAAGAACGGAGTAATCACCGGAGTGGGGTATGGGTCAACAACGATCGATATCAGCTTCGGCGGAAAGACGGATTCCATAAATATACTCGTAAAAGACCTGAACAGTGAACTGTCGGTCAAACGGATTACGGTCGACAATCCTTCATTTGCTCTGGATACCGGACAAAAGGCTAATTTTAAAGTCACCGCAGAGTATGTTGACGGACATACGGAAGATGTGACGAAGAAAGCAGTTTACGATAATCCCAATCCCAATATCGCAGATGTTTCAAACGGTACGATTACTGCAAAAGCCAGCGGAACGACCCAAGTAGTCGTAAGTTATCGGGGAGAATTGGGCGAAGCTGCAAAAACCCAAATTAGCATAACTGTCGATACTCCCGCATTCGTAGCCATTGAGGCCGAAAAAGCAGCGGAAAACTCGAAGGAAGCTTACGTGCACGGCACCATCGACGGTCATACCTGGTCGCTGGTCGACGGGCAGTCCACGAAAGCGATGTTCTTCGGGCCAGATACCGGCTTCAATATGTCCGGAACGGATGCGGCGACCCTCGCCACAGGCTCCAGGCTTGGATATAAGATCAACATCCCGAAAGCTGGGGCTTATCAGCTTTGGATCCTTGCCAAGAGCGTCGATTTCAATTCCGATTCCGTCCATGTCGGAGTGGATCAGCAGTATAAATTTACATCTAACGGGATTGAGGGAATCAGCGGCGGACAGTTCAAATGGGTGAATCTCAGCAACGGCGGCTCTGTCGTGCCTGGGGGAAGTCCATTAAATTTCAGTGCCGGCGAGCATGAATTGAATTTCTGGGGCAGGGAAGACGGATTGACGATTGACCGGATTTATTTGACGACAAGCACCTCCACGGCGGATCCCGTCTGGCCGTCCACGGAAGAGCCGGAACCGACGGAACCGGCAGTCATCCTATCCGCAACGGACAGCGTGAAGCCCGGAAGCAGCTTTACGGTCGGAGTGAACCTGAACAACCTGGAAGAAAACATATATGCTCAGGACATCACGGTGAGTTATGACGCCGACAAATTCGACTACATGAGCGCAACATCCGCAACATATAACGTGGAGCTGATTACAGAGGACAAGGACACCTTGGGAGAAGTCAGACTGATCTCCGCCAATATCGGAGGCATTTCAGGAGCTAGCTCGCCGGTTCTGGATCTAACCTTTAAGGTGAAATCCGGGGTTCAGAACACGAGCGGTGCGATTGCCGTGACCCGGGCGGAGCTCGGAACGTCGGAAGGTGCTGTGCTCCAGGCGGCCACGGACCGGAAGGTCATTTCCGTAGGAAGCATCGATGTGGGCGTCGACAAGACGGCACTGAACGCTGCGATTACGAATGCACAGAACTTGTATGATGCAGCAGTCGTAGGTACCCTGCCTGGTCAATATCCGCAAGCGGCTAAGGATGCCTTCGGCATTGCGATTAACGCGGCCAAAGCGGTTAAAGACAACCCGAGTGCGACCCAGTCTCAGGTTGACAACGCCGTCAGCGATCTGCTCCGTGCGGTCGACACCTTCAAGTCCGCAGTCATTAAGGAAGTATCCGCGGACCTGAACAAAGACGGAGTCATCAATGTGGGCGACCTTGCGATCGTCGCTTACCATTACGGCAAGAACTCCACCAGCCCTGATTGGGCGAAAGCGAAGATCGCCGATCTGAACGGCGACCAGAAGATCGACATTACGGATTTGGCGTATGTTGCCTCTAAAATAACTGACTGAACCTAGGTAAAGATATGGACGGGGATTCTTGTTATCCCTGTCCATATTCCTTACATCCAATAATCAGATGTAATGAGGAGGGGATTTGTCAATGAAAAAGGCTTTATGCCTCGTAATGGCATTCTTGATTAGCTTGATGGTTTTCACGACTACTTCTTTTGCAGACAATCCCGTCATCCAAACGATTTATACCGCTGATCCTGCTCCATTGGTGGTTGGCGATACAGTCTATCTATATACCGGACACGATGAAGATGGTTCAACCTATTTTACGATGAATGAATGGAGAGTCTATTCTTCAAAAGACATGGTCAACTGGACAGATCATGGATCGCCCTTGTCCTACAAAACGTTTAGTTGGGCAAAAGGCGACGCATGGGCGGGCCATGCTATTGAAAGAAACGGCAAATACTATTTTTACGCAACAGTTACCAGCAGTGCGCTTGGAAGACCGGTTATCGGAGTAGCTGTCTCTGACAGTCCTACAGGACCGTTTGTGGATGCTCTCGGCCATCCGTTAGTCGCCAGCGCTTGGGGCGATATTGATCCGGCTGCCTATATTGACGAGGACGGCCAGGCCTATCTTTATTGGGGAAACCCTGAATTAAAATATGTAAAATTAAATTCCGACATGATTTCCTATGACCAAAACGTTGGTATTGTAACGGTACCTTTGACCAAAGAAGGGTTTGGGGAACGTACAGGGAATGCCTCCAGGCCGACATTATACGAAGAGGGGCCGTGGCTCTATAAACGCGGAAATCTATATTACATGGTATATGCTGCCGGAGGCATACCTGAATATATTTCGTACTCTACCAGCAATAGCCCTACCGGGCCCTGGACCTATAGAGGCGTCATTATGTCCACGCAAGGCAAAAGCTTTACAAACCATCCGGGAGTCATAGATTTTAAAGGTCATTCTTACTTCTTTTATCATAATGGCGCGTTGCCGGGAGGAGGAGGCTTCACTCGTTCCGTAGCGGTTGAGGAATTTAAATATAATCCCGACGGCACATTCCCGGCGATTAATATGACTGCTCAGGGTCCGTCCGCGCTTATGAATGTAAATCCATATGTCAGAAATGAAGCGGAAACTGTGGCATGGGCATCGGGCATAAAAACGGAGCCATCCCATCAAGGTGGAATGAACGTTTACCATATTGATAACGGAGACTATATAAAGGTAAAAAATGTGGACTTTGGATCTAACGGTGCCGGTATATTTTCTGCTAATGTATCCAGCGCTTCTAACGGCGGCACCTTGGAACTTCATCTTGATAGTGCCGAAGGGACATTGATCGGAACGCTTCCTATTTCCAACACCGGCGGAGATCAGGTCTGGCAGACAAAAACAACAAGTATATCCGGCGCTTCCGGGGTCCATGACGTTTATTTAGTGTTCAAAGGTGCAGCGACAGGCCATCTCTTCAAGATAGACTATTGGCAGTTCGGGCAAAAGAGCGCTGCTCACGAACTCGCTGCGATCAACGCTTCCATCGATAAATATAAAATCGACACGGTGACAGGAGCCAACCAGGCAAGCATGAAAGTTACTGCAATATATACCGATGGTACAAGTGCCGACGTTACTGCTCAGGCTGTTGCAACGGCAGACCAAAGCGGCATCGTAAGTATCAATAAAGGAATTGTAACGGGAGTAGGCTATGGTTCAACCCGCATCAATGTAAGCTATGGCGGAAAGACAGATACCCTAAATATGCTGGTAAAAGACTTGAACAGCGAACTGACGGTGAAGAAGATTACCGTTGATAATCCTTCATTTGCTCTGGATTCCGGTCAAACCGCTACCTTTAAAATTACCGCTGAGTATCTTGACGGGCACAAGGAAGATGTAACCCAAAAAGCAACTTACAACAATCCAAGTCCGAATATCGCAGAGGTTTCGAACGGAAAAATCACCGCAAAAGCCAGCGGAACGACCCAAGTAGTCGTAAGTTATCGGGGAGAATTGGGCGAAGCTGCAAAAACCCAAATTAGCATAACTGTCGATACTCCCGCATTCGTAGCCATTGAGGCCGAAAAAGCAGCGGAAAACTCGAAGGAAGCCTACGTGCATGGCACCATCGACGGCCATACCTGGTCGCTGGTCGACGGACAGTCCACGAAAGCGATGTTCTTCGGGCCAGATACCGGCTTCAATATGTCCGGAACGGATGCGGCGACCCTCGCAACAGGTTCCAGGCTTGGATATAAGATCAATATCCCGCAAGCAGGCTCCTATAATTTATGGATCCTCGCCAAGAGCGTCGATTTCAATTCCGATTCCGTCCATGTCGGAGTGGACCAGCAGTATATATTCACTTCCAACGGGATTGAGGGAATCAGCGGCGGACAGTTCAAATGGGTGAATCTCAGCAACGGCGGCTCTGTCGTGCCTGGAGGAGCGCCATTGAATTTAACGGCCGGCGAGCATGAATTGAATTTCTGGGGCAGGGAAGACGGATTGACGATTGACCGGATTTATTTGACGACGAGCACCTCCACGGCGGATCCCGTCTGGCCGTCCACGGAAGAGCCGGAACCGGCGGAACCTGCAGTGGCCCTGTCGGCAACGGACAGCGTGAAGCCCGGAAGCAGCTTTACCGTCGGGGTGAACCTGAACAACCTGAAAGAAAGCATATATGCCCACGACATCACATTGAGTTATGATGCCGACGTTTTCGACTATATGAGCGCAACGTCCGCAACATATAACGTGGAGCTGATTACGGAGGACAAGGACACCTTGGGAGAAGTCAGATTGATCTCCGCCAATATCGGAGGCATTTCAGGAGCGAGCACGCCGGTTCTGGATCTAACCTTTAAGGTGAAATCCGGGGTTCAGAACACGAGCGGTGCGATTGCCGTGACCCGGGCGGAGCTCGGAACGTCGGAAGGTGCTGTGATCCAGGCGGCCACGGACCGGAAGGTCATTTCCGTAGGAAGCATCGATGTGGGCGTCGACAAGACGGCACTGAACGCTGCGATTACGAATGCACAGAACTTGTATGATGCAGCAGTCGTAGGTACCCTGCCTGGTCAATATCCGCAAGCGGCCAAGGATGCCTTCGGCATTGCGATTAACGCAGCCAAAGCGATTAAAGACAACCCGAGTGCGACCCAGTCTCAGGTTGACAACGCCGTCAGCGATCTGCTCCGTGCGATTGATACCTTCAAATCCGCAGTCATTAAGGAAGTATCCGCGGACCTGAACAAAGACGGAATCATCAATGTGGGCGACCTTGCGATCGTCGCTTACCATTATGGCAAGGACTCCACCAGCCCGGATTGGGCGAAAGCGAAGATCGCCGATCTGAACGGCGACCAGAAGATCGACATTACAGATTTGGCGTATGTTGCCACAAAAATAACCGACTAAGACTACCAAAAGTGAGAAGGGATGGGGTGTTTTGCATGCCATCCCTCGTTCTCACGCTAGCTTTGATTACGCTCAATTCCTCATATAAAACGCAAGGAGAGATGTATATCAATGAAACGGCTAAAAGGTAAAAAAGAGTCGCGGAAAAAAACGGTAATTCATATCGTATCGGTAACATTGGCGGCGAATCTGATGTCCGGTTTTTTAGGCTCCCCAATTCCGGCATATGCTGCAGGGTTGGATGATTCAAAACAGCTGGAATTAAAGTTTGAAAATAATATTGCAGATTCCTCCAGTAACAGAATTCAAGGAATATTGAATGGGACGGCAAATTATGTGGATGGCAAGGTCGGTAAGGCATTACAGCTAAACGGAACCAATAATTATATTGATTTAGGCACGTCGGCAGCCTTGCAACCACAGAATCTGACGGTTTCTTTTTGGGTGAAACCCGATTCTACATTAAAAGGCGAACACATGATTATGTGGAACAAGCCAAGCGGAAACTGGATGGGAGAGGGATGGTATCTGAGCATCTTGAGCGATACAGTTCCGTTAAAGCTTTCAACGGGAACAAGCGTACAGGAATCGTATGTGACTGGGGATCGCAGCACCTTCTTTCCCGTTGGAGAGTGGACGCATATTGCGGTCACCTATGACAATGCAACAAAAAATGTAGGGATTTATCGTAACGGTCTAGCTCAAAAGGTTTTATACAATAAACAGGGCGGCAGCATTGCAGCAAATAATACGGATCACAAATATTTAGGATTCAACTCTCCGCTATATGGCGGAGGCTACTCCAAACTGAACGTGGACGAATTCAAAATTTATAGTGTGGCAGCGACAGATGAAGCGATCCGGGGCGTTTATAAAGCGGAAGGCGGCGTCATAGACGAAAAGAGGATTGCACAACAAGATCTGGATGCGATTGTTCTGCCGGAGACCACAAGGGGCAATCTTACTTTTCCCACTAAAGGCATAAACGGAAGTACCATCTCGTGGAGTTCTTCGAATACGGATGTTATATCAAACACAGGAGAGCTTACAGATCCTGGAGTAGATACTGCGGTTACTATACAAGCGACTGTAACGTTTGGTTCAGTCACCTTAACTAAGACGTTTTCTGTTGTCGTGAAAACAAGTATCTATTTAGGGGATTCGGCAAAAATCAAAAATTTCGATATGGAGCAGGTAGAAGTTACCGACCCTTATTATGTGAATGCGTTTAATAAAGATGTTGAATATTTATTAAAGCTTGACCCGGACCGTCTTTTGTCGGGATTCAGAACAGTAGCGGGTTTACCTAAGAAAGCGGAGCTGTACAACGGTTGGGAAGGCAACTGGAGCTATCTTAGAGGGCATACCTTGGGACATTATTTGACAGCGTTATCGCAGGCATATAAACAAACGAAAGAGAACCCGGCACAGCATGCACAAATCAAGAGCAGAATTGATTACGTGATCAGTGAGCTGAAAGCATGTCAAAATGCAAGCAGTAACGGGTATGTTTTTGCCACACCGGAAACCCACTTTGATGTGATTGAAGGAAAGATCGAGGGACAAAGCTGGGTGCCATGGTACACCATGCATAAAATAATAATGGGGCTAGTGGATGTTTATAAATACGAAGGAAATGGAGACGCCTTGGAGATTGCGAGTAAATTGGGAGATTGGTCGTACAACAGAACTCAAACATGGAACGATGCAACACATACAAGAGTTTTGAATATTGAATATGGCGGTATCAACGACGCATTGTATGAATTATATAAATACTCCAATAATCAGAATCATTTAACGGCAGCCCATATGTTTGACGAAGACTCTCTGTTTAAGTCCATTGTCAATGGGCAAGACGTATTGGCGAATAAGCACGCGAACACACAAATCCCTAAGTTTATTGGCGCACTGAACCGCTATCGCACATTAGGCGAGGCAGAGTCGTTCTACCTGGAAGCAGCGGAGAATTTCTGGGATATGGTGGTCAACGACCATACCTATGTCACCGGCGGAAATAGCGAAAATGAGCATTTTAGGGAACCCGGGCAGTTGGATAATTACAGGAATAACATTAACGATGAAACTTGTAACGCATACAACATGTTAAAGCTGACTAGAGAGTTGTTCAGGCTTACCGGAGATATTAAATATGCTAATTATTATGAGAAAACATTGCAAAATGAGATTATGTCCTCCATTAATCCGGAAACCGGCATGAGTACGTACTTTAAACCGATGGGTACCGGTTATTTCAAAGTATTTTCTACCGAGTTCGATAGTTTCTGGTGCGATACGGGAAGCGGGATGGAGAATTTTACGAAACTGGATGACAGTATCTATTTTCACACCGAACAAGAACTTTATGTCAACATGTACTTGAGTTCAAAATTGAACTGGACCGAAAAGGGCCTTCAATTGACTCAGGCAACGGATATTCCCCAAAGCGACAAAGCCACGTTTACCATTAATTCGGCACCTTCCGAGGCTGTTACGATAAAATTCAGATCCCCGGAGTGGGTTGCAAAAGGGCAAAAAGCAGCTGTTATGATTAACGGAGAAACTTTCCACGGGGAAGCAACCGAAGGATATATTGATATCCAGCGCGTATGGAAAACAGGGGATAAGATTGAACTCAGGTTTCCTTTAGAAGTCCAGGTATCCACACTTAATGATAACCCTGAAGCGGCCGCATTTACTTATGGTCCTCTTGTTTTAAGTGCAGGCCTTGGTACAGAGCAAATGGTCGCCATTCCGCATCTTGCTTCACAGAAAGCAAATCTGCCTTCGGGCGTGACCTTCAAGGATTACATCCTTATCAAGGATGACAATGTTAATGACTGGGTCCGTGATATTAAGAACAATTTGGTCAAGACGGAAGGAAAGCTGGAATTCACCTTGCGAAATACAGATGAAGATAGCCATTTGAAATTTACGCCCTATTATACTTTGTACAAGGAAAGATACGGGATTTACTTCTATTTATCCGCATTGGATTCACCGACTTTCCAAAAAAACATTTTGACTAAAAAGACGGCTGCCAAAAAGGCGATCGCCAAGATCGATGAAGTACAAATCACGAATGATCAGCACGAATTGGCGCATAATCTGCAGGGGAATACAGGGGGTGGTTCCTTTGGAGGGGAACAGTACCGGCAAGCTTGGAGCGGGACATCCGGAGCCGCCTGGCTTAGTTATGATATGGCCGTGGATCCTTCTGTAACGAATTATATAGCTACCAGATACTATAGCGGTGATAAAGGAAGAACCTTTAACGTTTATGTGGACGGTAGTCTTATTAAGGAAGAAACCATAGAAGCTAAAACCCCCGATCAATTTTATGATGTTAGGTATCAAATCCCGGCAAATTTGTTGGCGGGAAAATCTAAAGTAACCGTAAAGTTTGCTAACAGGGGGTCGAGCTACGTCGGCAGATTATTCGGCACGGTTTCCATTTTGAAGGATTATAACAATAGCACGAACCTTCAAAGTGTCACAGCCGATGGAACACCGGCGACATTAAAGGATAACCATTATTCCGTTTCTGTTCCCAAAAATGCTGCCGAGTCATTCGTCAAATTCACTCCTGAGAACGCGAATGCTTTGGTATATGTTAATGATGTATTAATTGACGATACCGCGGAGAGAAAAGTATCTTTACCCACCGATAGGACTACTTTGAGCGTTAGAGTGGTAGCTGAAGATGGAGTCACAGAAAAAGCTTATACCGTTAGCATCAATAAGGAAGCACAAAAAGGAGTGGCGGCTGCACTTTCGGCAGACAGCAGTGTGAAGGCCGGAAGCAGCTTTAAAGTGGCGGTTCATCTGAACAGCGTTACCCAAAGTGTTTATGCCCAGGACTTCACTCTGACCTATGACGCCAAAGTTTTTGACTATGTAATTGCGGCAGGTGCGAACAACAACATCCAAGTTGTAAAAGAGGATAAAGCGAATTCCGGGGAGCTTCGGCTGATTTCCGCCAATATCGGAGGCGTCACGGGAGCGAGCACGCCGGTTCTGGATCTAACCTTCAAGGTGAAATCCGGGGTGCAGAACACGAGCGGTGCGATTGCCGTGACCCGGGCGGAGCTGGGAACGTCGGAAGGTGCTGTGATCCAGGCGGCCACGGACCGGAAGGTCATTTCTGTAGGAAGCACCGATGTGGGCGTCGACAAGACGGCACTGAACACTGCGATTACAAATGCACAGAATTTGTATAACGCCGCAGTCGTAGGCACGCTGCCAGGTCAATATCCGCAAGCGGCCAAAGATGCCTTCGGCATTGCGATTAATGCGGCCAAAGCGGTTAAAGACAACTCGGGCGCGACGCAGTCTCAGGTTGACGGCGCCGTCACCGATCTGCTCCGTGCAATTGACATCTTCAAGGCCGCAGTCATTAAGGATGTATCCGCGGATCTGAACAAAGACGGAGTCATTAATGTGGGTGACCTTGCGATCGTTGCTTACCATTACGGCAAGGACTCTACCAGCCCTGATTGGGCGAAAGCGAAGATCGCCGATCTGAACGGCGACCAGAAGATCGACATTACGGATCTTGCGTTCGTGGCTACCAAAATATTAGAGTGAAATTGTAAAACAGGAGCAGATGGCCTTAAGTGCATCTGCTCCTGTTTACTGTATTCAGTCCTATTCAGTTGTTCACTTCCAAAAATTCGAGATCCAACTTCATTCGATGAATTCGTCCTTTTTCCCTTTTGGGGGTAATAACACATAAGGAATCATATTAATATAGCGGAACACCCATTGTTATTAACTGTTTTTAAATTGTGGGCATGGACTCACGAATGAAAGGCGTGATCAAACGTGCATCAAAAGTATTCCGTTTTCTTGAAAATCACATTTTTCGTCATGATTATATTGCTTACAGCATGCTCTAGAACACCTGAACCTTCCGGCAAACCGGAAGCTTCAAACCCGGTTAATGAAGGGATCACGGCTCCTGAAGCCGGGGAATCCCCCGAAGCGTCGCGTCCAGAGACCGAAAATTTTGAATTGATGACCGCCGATGGTAATCAATCTTACAAGGCCGCCTTGCACCAAGGTGAAGGCTTTTCCTTGTATGTATTCGAAAAGTTTACTTTCGACGCTGCCGAAGGATGCCTGTTTCTAACAAGTCATCCGGAGTACGATGTCAAAATCGAACCATTGCCTGAAAATTATGATCCAACGCAGCTTGAAGCTACAGGAAGAGAGGAATTGGAAACGTTCGGCGAAGTATTCGATTATAGCGGAGAGCTTGTCGAGCATCCCTTGGGTTTCGCCGAGGTCTATCTTCAAGCTTCAAGTGCTGAAGGAATAAAGGACTATATCGTGTGGCAATCCGAAGCAGGCGATGCTTTTCTGTTCCGTCTTCACAATCCAAAAGGGGAGGAAGCTACTGACTTTGCCGGTCCGGTTTTCGTTTCGTTATCGACGGTTCAAAGTGATAACTGATTTATTATGAAGAGAAACATACCGGCAAGTACTAAATCCCTCACGGATATCTCGTCGTTACTCCTGAATATCGCAATCATGGGGCCTCACAGAGCAACCAAGACAATGAACCATTAGATCTTGATGCAGATGCAGCCTTAAGCGAGCTCAAACGTTGGGGTGCGGAAAAAGTATTTTTGGCAGGGGCATCATGTGGCGGTACAACAGCAATCATTGGAGGCGTTCGCCAAGAGCTGCCTATTGAGGGGCTAATCATTCTTTCTTCCCCTGCACAATGCGGTCCTCTTGATGCGATTCCAGGTGTCAAAAAGATTACGGCGCCATCCCTGTTTGTTTTTTCACCTGGCGATTAAGGAGGCTCGATTGAAAAACAGGTGCGTAAATTATATCAAGCTTCCGGAGCAGCTGAAAAGGAGCTAGTTGTGGATGAGAGCGGTTATCACGGAACAGATATGTACCATAAGGGGGAGCAGGGGGACGAATTAAAGTCCCGGCTCATTGACTTTATAAAAAAGAAATTAAAATAAAACCGGCCCTGCCGCTAGGCAAGCATTTTCAGTAAAGTTGCATGCAAGTGCAAGGCAGGTCGTTCAAGGTTATTTCGTTCATTCCAGGCTTGTTTACACTGGTTCACGAGTTGCAGCCATTCGGGGGAGGGAACTGCATTTTTATGATCGGCTGGGCAGCCCCTAACGGGAATTCACTCTTCCGCCCATTCTTTTCTTGTTCGCCGCTTTTTGTTGCGGATTGTTTTTTTACATAATTGCCTCGATATAGTATAGCCGATAAGATATGCGACAGAAGAAGTGTTGCCATCCACGGTGTACGGGACAATGGATGCATCTGCGACGATCAAATCCCTGACTCCATGTACATTTCCTCTACGATCCACAACTCCACCTTTTGATAGAGGCGCCATCCTCAGAAAACCTTGCTGATGATGATTATGGTCGAAATTTTCTTTAATAAACGCTTCGAGCTTTTCATCATCATCAATGATGTCAAATGAAGGTGATAGAAGCTGATAAGCAGGATCAATTCGGGAAAGCTCGAGAGCAATATTCTTGATATAAGTTCGGTAAATCCTTTTTACGGCCTCCATATCATCCGGATCAGAAAGAAACCCTTCATCCGCTAATACGATGTTTAACGGATCTTTGCTTTGGATGCGGATATTCCCTTTACTCTTAGGTTGCAAGTACAAAATTCCTATCGTCAATCGTCCATCGGCTCCGATTCCAAGAAGTTGAACGGCCCGCTCTTCAGGACGATTACCGGACGGATCCGGCAAAAAAGCACCTCCTGTATAAAGTGCATTTGGATCTTGGGAAGGGAGGGGGTTATCGTTGGAATTTGTTGAAAATACAGCGAAGTTTAACGTGTGGTTTTTTAGCCGCTGCCCTACATTCGGATTATGAAAGATAACCGGGATGCCTGCCTTTTTTAACATGCTAGCGGATCCGATCCCCGACAGCATCAGTATCTGAGGACTATTGATGCCTGCCGATATAATGATCTTTTTGCGAGAGTAAGCACGGACGGATTTACCATCCTTCAAAAATTCAATTCCAGCCGCACGTTTGCCGGAAAAGAGAATACGAAGAGCTGTTGTTCTGAACAGGACGGTTAATTTACGGCTGTTTACTCCCCGGCCTGAAGGCGTCACAATATCCGGAGACAAAAAAGCGGTGGACGAGCTTTCTCTCCGGCCGTCAGGTTGTTGGTACAACTGCCATTGTGTAAACGGTCCCATGGGAGTATCAGGATCATTATAGTCAAGAATAATCGGAAAATCCGAAGCACGTTCGATGGCAGTCGCCAATTTTTGTGCCATTGATGTCGGATTCTCAGGCGCTTGCCTGATATTAATCCTTCCTTTATAACCGTGTGCAGCTACATTTGTAGTTAACCCGCTATATTTCTCCAACCGTTTGAAACGCTGTATGGCTCTTTCAGGTGACCAGAGAGGCCCTAGCAGTCGTTCCCATTTTTTGAGTACGGCTGCCGTAGGGCGTACATATTGTTCTCCATTTATGGATGAACCTCCCCCTGAGAGACGTCCCGTTGTCCACTCGAATGAGCGATCGTCAAGTCCTTCTTGAGGAACTCCTTCTCCTTGCCAAAAGTAATTTGGGGAGTAGCTTTCTTCTAGCTCCGGTGCAAAGGTGGAATCCTTGATCGGTATATCTTGATCATGGTTTCCTCCCGATTCAAGGACAAGTACTGAAGTTCGTTTGTCATCCGTAAGCGTCTTAGCAATAACGGATCCTGCCGGACCTGTGCCCACAACAATATAGTCATAAGTCAAATTTTTCATGAAGATCTCCCTTTTGTAAACTAATTCAGATTATTAAGTTGTTCCGGGAAAGGTGCCTATTAACTAACAAATAAGTTTATTAATAAGAACAATCATCCAAGTTCATTATTCGCTTTCGTCATAGGATAGACAGAACATGATGAAAGGGAGGATTTAAATGGCACAACAGATGAAAGTAAGTCCACAATTCAAAAGATTGTGTACTCAATTTGCGAAAATACTCGGGGGCGAATCGGAAGTGGAAGAAGGTCCGGTTTGTTTTGTCACGCGAATGACGAATTTGAGGGAAAAAATCCTGGGAAGAAGAACGAGATCCCCATTAGTTCAAATGCAAATGTTCTCGTTCGAATCGCTTGATAAATCAGGACGCGCGCTTTGTTTAGGCGAGACGGCCGTACATCAAAATCAGGTTAATCGGCTGATGTCAAATCTTCGGAAACGCGGGATAAAAGTGACTGCGGTTCATAATCACTGGCTTAATGAAAGTCCGCGGTTAATGTACATGCATTGGGAAGCCACCATGAATCCTATTGTGTTTGCCAAAAAAACGAAAGCATCCATAAAATTCTTGGGTTGATGCGGTCGGCTTGTGGGTGCATTGATTATTTAACGAAAGGGATGATCCTGAATGTCTGAACAACAAGCTAAAGCAAGTCCCCGTTTTATAAGACTATGTAATCAATTTTCAAGCATTTTAGGTGGAACGGAGCATTCAATTACAAAAGGTCCGGTTTGCTTTGTCTCCAGAAATAGAAGGTTTAAAGCATCCGTTTTAGGAAGACGTACGACGTCACCATTAATCCGATACCAACTTTTCTCGTTTGAATCTTTAGATAGTTCGGGGCGCGCCCTCTGTTTAGGAGAAACGGCACTCTTCCAAAATCAAGTCAACCGATTACTGACCAATCTCAGGAAAAACGGAATTAAGGTTACGGCAGTTCATAATCACTGGCTGTTTGAGGAACCGCGTCTAATGTATATTCACTGGGAATCGATCGATAATCCGATTGCATTTGCAAAGAAAGTAAAACGTTCTATTGCTTTCTTGGGTTAGAGCCGGCTTTGACCAATATGTTCCGACAAAAATCCTCTTTTGGAGAGGATTTTTGTGTTTTTTAGATCTGACCGTTCAGCTTCGGTTTAACGGGATAATTCATAGGCATTCGCCCAAACGCCTTCTCCGCGAATGCATATGATGATTATGCCTAGTCAACTGAAAGGAGCGATCACATTTGGGATTTTTTCCAGCACCGGGAACCAGCGGAGGATTTCCGGGTTTCCCAGGCGGCCCTGGCGGGCCGGGAGGACCGGGATTTCCGGGTGGATCCCCCGGAGGATTTCCGGGGGGCACACCGGGAGGTGCGCCGGGAGGCGTTCAAGCGCCGACAGCTCCTCCACCGCAATTCATACCGCAAATGTCGGCCACCACATTTGCCATCGATCCCGGCGCGATCAGGGGCTGCCTGTTCCGCAACACGTACATTTGGTTGAACAACGGAGAGCAATTCTGGTTCTTCCCGGTATTTCTCGGACGTACTTCTGTCGCAGGGTTCAGATGGTTCGGATTATTCTGGGGGTACTTTGGCATCGATTTGAACCGGATTCGCTCATTCACGTGCTTCTAAGCAAGAGAACAGCCCTCGGGCTGTTCTCTTTGTTGTGCGATTTTATAAAAAACCGATGGGATGTATCTAAAACGATCTATCCGTGTATACTATAAGCCGCAAATGTTGCGGTTTTTTTTCTGCCTATGGACTTGATTTTCTGTAAATAATGATTTATCATTGACCCATCAACCATTGACGGGTCAATGGAATAGAGGAGGACCTTATCATCTCTACATGTCATACGGATGACCTGCTGTACTTGTTAATGCATTTAAACAAGCATATTGCGACCCGGTTTGAACGATGTGCCGGAGTTAGTCCCAATCGGCTCGAACTCCTTTGCAAACTGACGGGTGGCCAAATTAGCCAGTCGGATCTGCAGAAAGCCGTGTCTATTGATCCAGCTGCTGTGACCCGTCATGTTCAGCAATTGGAAGCGGAAGGAATTCTTCTGCGGACGAGGTCCGAGAGCGACAACCGGATTACGTTAGTTCAGCTAACCGAGGAAGGCAAAAGAAAAGTAGCGATGTTTAACGCGGAGAAAGATCAATTTCTGGAGGAACTGCAGGCAGACCTCACGGAATCAGAACGACTTGGATTTATTCAAGCTCTGCAGAAACTGAACAGCCGGATTCAACACATGAAAGAAACCAGGTAAGACGAATTCACTATAGAGATTAGGAGAGAATAACATGACTGCAACTACCCTAAGCAATGATTTTAAAGAAATTATTACTTCCCGGCACTCTGTGCGGCTGTACGACCCGACGGTCAAAATCAGCCGTGAGGAAATGACCGAAATGTTGGAAGAAGCGACTTTGGCTCCTTCATCCGTTAATCTTCAACCTTGGAGATTCCTTGTCATTGATAGCCCTGAAGGTAAAGCGACGCTTGAACAGCTTGCACCAGGCAACAAAAACCAAGTGACGACTTCGTCCGCAGTGATTGCCGTTTTCGGGGATATGAAAGCTTTTGACTTTGCCGACGATATTATGAGCACGGATGTGGAAAAAGGGTTCATGCCACAAGAGATTAAAGAACAAATCATGGCTAACTATACTGATCTTTTTAGCCGAATCCCGGCCCAAGCTTTTCGCGAAATGATACTTATTGACGGCGGCCTGGTATCCATGCAGCTTATGCTTTCTGCTCGTGCCCATGGATATGATACAAATCCGATTGGCGGATATGACAAATCCCGCATCGCGGAAGCATTTGGCATGGATAAGGAACGCTATGTACCGGTAATGCTTATTTCTGTTGGTAAAGCTGCCAAAGAGCCACGCAGAACAAGTCGTCTTCCTATTGACCGAATTGCAGAGTGGAAGTGAGGATAAAACCATGATTATTGTTCATGCAGAAATGAAAGTGAACCGCGAAGTAGAAGCCGAATTCCTGAAGTCTGTACAAGAACTTATTGAATCATCCCGTGCGGAAGCAGGGAATGTGTCGTATAAGCTCCTGAAGGAGACGGATCAGGATGACACTTATCTCATGGTCGAACAGTGGGAAGACCAACAAGCAGTAGAGGCGCACAATGCAAGCAGCCATTTCCAGGCGTTCGTAGCAAAAGCCCCAACATACTTGACGGCTCCGTTACAAGTTCAAGCTTTTTTAGGTCAGCCCATCAGCAAATAATCAAAGACCTATAGCCTGTTATTAGAGTAAGTAATGCGGTTAAAAAAAGAAGCCTTAAAAGAGAATTATCCTCTTTTAAGGCTTTTTAATACCCGATCCGGAAATTAAAGATTGTGCCGGATTATCTTTACCGATATTGCTCCATGATTTTGTCCAACATTTCTCTCATCACTTGGATCAACTTTTCCGGAGCTTTTACCTTTACGTCCGTACCCATACCAATAAATAATTGGCCGAAAAAGGGAAGGCTGCTCTCGGGGATATCATTCTTCAGCCATCCTGTGCCGTCTTCCCGAACATGAATTTGCATGTTGTGCGCCGGCCACAGTTCGGACTGGCATCTCTGCACCCCTGCTGCAGTAAGCTCAACATAAAGTTCGATTGCCGGACTTTCCTCATCAAGGTAAGTCTCCCAGTTCCCTATATGTACTTGCGTCAAATCGGCGGCTTGCAGTTCGGGCAGTTCGACAGATCTAACCCGGTCACAGCGAAACAAGCGAAAATTGCGGCGGTGAAAGCAATAGGCCGGACAATACCACAATCCGTTGCTGGCATATATTCCGATCGGCTGAACATCTCTTATTTGCTTATGCTGTTTCGATTCATACTCGATGCGCACCACTTTTTGATCGATCGCAGCATCCAGCAAGAAGCTCAAATACGGTGTGCTTGCAGGTCTCATCGGCGTAGCCAGATCAAAACGTTTCCGCATCCGGTCGATACGGTCCCGAATATCTTCCGTCATGTAAGAGTAAAGTTTCCGCAACACTGAATCTGTCTCCGCCTCGAACGGAAGATCCGTATAGTGCCTCAATGCATGGCTGGCAAAAAATACAGCAAGCGCTTCGCCTTCCGTAAAAGCAACAGGGGGGAGCATTCTCTCGTTAAGCATCTTATATCCCCCATGCTGACCCACCTCCGAATAAAAAGGAACCCCCAGTGCGCTCAATTCCTGCATATCCCGCATAATCGTCCGCGTTGAAACTCCGAATTCATCGGCAAGCTCTTTAGCGTTGAAGGACTTCTTTTTGTTGATGGTCATCATAATCTCGATCAGTCTTTTGGATTTGGCCATGAATAAACTCCATTTCATGAATTAGGACAATTATTGTCACTATTGTACGATAAGATGCTAATGAAGTCCAAAACAAGAAAAATTGGACAATTAAATTTTTAAGGAGATGATCAAATGTCAATGCGCTCAACGTCGTTTATTTTGCTGGATGGAGATGCTGCGGAAGCGATTGAGTTTTACCGGGAAGCGTTGAACTCAAAGTTGCTGTTCAAAACGACGTACGGGAAAGGCAAGGATGCCGCGGGTTTGCCCGAAGAAGTGAAAGCACGCATTTCCCATGCCGTCTTGCAAACCGGTGAAAATGATTTGATGGTGGCGGATATCTTTCCGGGGCAACCATATGCAATCGGAAATCAAGTGAATATTTGCATTACGGCCACGCAACAAAGCGAGATTGAAGAAATGTATCTTAAATTTAGCGAAAAAGGGCAAGTGATGTTCCCGTTGCAAGAAACCGAATTCAGTCCCTGCTTCGGTATAGTGAAAGATCGTTTTAACATTACGTTTCAATTCTTCATGAATGATTCTACAAGCAGTTGGAGCTGAAAATAATAGGTTTTGACCGGGAAGGGGAGGGGATTTTTCCCCTTACCCTTTTGGCGTATTCCGGAATTGAGTAGGGGAACAGCCCATAAACTTTTTGAACAGCCTCGAGAAATAGTAGGGATCAGATATGCCATATTCATTGCATATCTCTTTGATGCTTAAATTGGTAAGTACGAGCATTTGACCCGCCCTTTGCATTTTCATGCGAAGAAAAAACTCGATCGGTGGACAACCTGTCTCCTTATTAAACAAATAGATCAGATGCTGCTTCGACAAGCCGGTATGATTAGCTAATTCAGGGAGGGTTATAGAGCCTGATAATCGATCGGTCATGTACCGAATCGCGTTCTCCATGTAGTCCTCTCTTTTTTTGTCATGAACCGAGCCGCCCATGCTTAAACCCACGCTGCTTAAAAGATGCCGAACCGTCTGTGATACATGGATCTGCGCCGGCATGGAATAGGGCTTATCCATAAGAAGCGAATAACAACGGTTAAAATCCTCGATCCATTTGGCATGCATGGCGACAGGCAGCAGCAAGCCGGAATCCAAACCGTAGGTTTCAAACAGGCGGAGCACATGCGTACCGCGCAAATGCATCCAATAGATTGTCCAAGGGTTATTCTCTGAAGCGCCGTAACGGTGCGGAGTTCCTGCGGGGATCACCACAAGCTCACGCGGTTCAACTTTTACCTTTTTATCGGCCCGAGTTTCAATCCATCCTTCGCCTTCCACGCAGTAAATCAGAATATGTGAATCACATCCTTCATTTCGTTCCCGATAATGAAAACGCGCGTTTGGAAAACAGCCGATATCGCTGACAAACAACGAACGGGTCAATTCGTTAGAAGCGAGTTCTTCTAACATATAATCCGGCTGTACAAACAGCTTTTCCGATTCGAAGCCATCTGTTTTACGGGTTTCCTCCATAAAGCGTTATACCTCCATCTATAAGATATGTTCCATTACGATGAGAACTTGAATCAGACGATTTTATTCTGAAATAAGAATATCATCCATCAAGAGCCGAGTTTCGTCAATTGGATTCGCAGCTTTTCAGGAGTAAATTGTCTGTAGGTTGCAAAGGAGGAGATACCGTGTACACAACGAAAGCCGCAACATCAGATCATGTATCCGTACGCGTGTGGGAGGAATTTGTCGAAATCCCGACCTACGGAACCGGAGAACCCGATAAAAATCCAATGTTCCTGGAAAAGCGAGTCTATCAAGGCAGCTCAGGGCGCGTCTATCCTTATCCGGTGATCGATAAAATTTTGGATGATAAAGAAACCAGGTCTTACCGGATCGTTATTCTGGAAAACGAGTATGTGAGGATCGAAATGATGCCTGAGATCGGCGGCCGTGTCTATCGGGCACTGGATAAAACGAACAATTATGATTTTGTTTACTATAACCGTGTCATTAAGCCGGCGCTGGTCGGACTGGCAGGTCCTTGGATTTCAGGGGGCATCGAGTTCAACTGGCCGCAGCATCATCGGCCGAACACCTTCGGTCCAGTAGAGCATTTATTCAAAAAGAATGAGGACGGCAGCGCAACGGTTTGGGTCAGCGAGATCGACCGGATGTACGGAACGAAAGTGACCACCGGCTTTACTCTGTATCCGGGCAAAGCCTGTTTGGAAATATCCGCCCAATTATACAACCGTACACCGGAGCCGCAAACCTTCCTTTGGTGGGCCAACCCGGCCGTTGCGGTGAATGAGCATACCCAATCGGTTTTCCCGCCGGACGTGACTGCGGTATTCGATCATGGGAAGCGCGATGTGTCCCGGTTTCCGGTGGCAACAGGCACTTACTACAAAATGGACTATTCCGAGGGCGTCGATATTTCCCGCTATAAAAATATCCCGGTACCGACCTCCTATATGGCTTATAAGTCGGACTATAACTTCGTGGGAGGATACGACCATGATAAACAGGCTGGATTGCTGCATGTAGCGAACCATCATATTTCTCCGGGAAAAAAACAGTGGACATGGGGCAACGGAGATTTCGGGCAAGCCTGGGACCGCAACTTGACCGATGAAGATGGACCTTATATCGAGTTAATGACAGGCGTTTTCACCGATAACCAACCGGACTTTACATGGTTGCAGCCTTTTGAAGAAAAGTCGTTCAGGCAGTATTTTATGCCTTATAAAAATATTGGCATCGTGAAAAATGCTTCGATCGATGCTGCCGTTAATCTTGAGGTAAACGAAACTGCCGGAACGGCGGTCGTATCCGCCTATGCAACCTCTATCTTTAAAGAGGCCATTATAGAGTTGAAGGGCACGAAACGCACTTACATCCGGGAAAAATACACACTCTCGCCGGACTCGACCTACGAATCGGTAATCCGTCTGGACGAGGCGGATCAGGCGCATGATCTGCAGCTTTCGGTATTTGATGGGGAAGGACGTCTCCTCATTACGTACCGCCCTGCGGAGCCGGCGATCGAACAGGTGCCGGATCCGGCGAAGCCGCTGCCTCTTCCGGAAGAACTGAAGACTACGGAGCAGTTATATTTAGCAGGACTGCATCTGGAGCAATACCGCCATGCCACCTTTGAGCCGGAGTCCTATTATTTGGAAGGATTGAGACGAGATCATACCGATATTCGGCTTAATGTCGCTTACGGCACACTTTTGCTGCGTAGAGGACTGTTTGCGGAAGCAGAAACGCATTTCCGTACGGCCATTAACTCCCTGTCCTGGCGAAACCCGAATCCGTACGACAGCGAAGCCTATTACCAGCTTGGCCTCGCGTTGAAATTTCAAAATAAGCCGGAAGAGGCATTCGCTGCTTTCTATAAGGCAGTGTGGTCCGCAGCCTGGCAGGACAGCGGATATTTCTCGCTCGCGCAATTCGCGACGAGCCAGCATTCATATGCCGAAGCGTTAGAGTTAGTAGAAAAGTCGCTCATTCGGAATAGCCGAAACTATAAAGCCAGACATTTGAAGTCAGCGTTGCTGCGGAAACTGGGACGCCTTACAGAAGCGCTATCTTTTTCGGATGAAACCTTGAAATTGGACGTTGCGGATTTTGGGGCTTTCTATGAGCGCGGGCTCATCCTGCTGGATCTCGGCAGAGAAGAGGAGGCCAACAAAGCGGTAGAGGATTTGATGCGATTCATGCGCGGCGATGTTCATAATTGCATGAATCTGGCCTCTGATTATACGGAATGCGGTTTATATGCCGAAGCGGGCGAGGTGCTTGAACAGGGGATTATGAGTAAAGGCAATTCCGTATATCCGATGCTTCATTATGCACTTGCGTACGTCTACCAGCAGGAAGGCAGAATTGAAGAAGCCGCCGCCCAGCGTCAAGCGGGTCAAGCTGCACCTCCGGATTATTGCTTTCCGAACCGTTTATTCGAGCTGCAGATCCTGACAAGCGCTCTGGAATTCCACCCATCCGATGATAAGGCGCATTATTACCTTGGTAATTTTCTCTACGACAAAAAACGTTCGGAGGAAGCGATCCTGCATTGGGAAAAATCAGCAAAGCTGCAGCAACAATTTCCAACCGTACATCGAAACCTGGCGCTGGCTTATTTCAACAAACGCAATGATTCCGAGGCTGCACGCTTGTCATTGGAGAAGGCATTCGAATGCAATCCGGCCGATGCAAGGGTTTTTTACGAGCTGGATCAGCTTTACAAAAAAATCGGCATGCCTGCAAAAGATCGATTTTCCCGCTTTAATCAACATTTGGAGCTTGTGGAGAAAAGGGACGACTTGGTTCTGGAGTATATCACGCTTTTAAATTTGCTAGGAAAGCATGAAGAAGCACTTGAGGCATTAATGTCCCGGAAATTCCATCCATGGGAAGGCGGAGAAGGCAAGGTGACCGGGCAATACGTGCTGACACTGGTCGAACTCGCCAAGCAGGCCTTGCATGAACAAAACGGTGCCTTGGCGATCGAACTGCTGGACCGCGCGCTGCACTATCCGGACAACTTGGGCGAAGGCAAGCTGGAGGGAGCGCAGGAGAACCATATCCACTATACGTTAGGCAATGCCTATAAACAGCTTGGAAATGAGGAAAAGGCAGCTTCCCACTGGGCACTTGCTTCACAAGGTTTGGATGAGCCCGCAAGTGCGATGTACTACAACGATCAGCCGCCGGAAATGATCTTCTATCAAGGCTTGGCCTGGCTGCAGCTCGGCAATTTAAAAGAAGCGAAGCGCAGGTTTAATAAGCTGATCGACTATGGTGAAAAGCATCTTTTCGATGACATCAAGATTGATTATTTTGCCGTGTCGCTGCCGGACTTTCTAGTTTTTGAAGATGATCTGAACAAGCGAAACCGAATCCATTGCTTATATATGATAGGACTAGGATTGCTGGGCTTGGGTCGAACCGCGGAGGCAAAGCAACGCTTGGGCGAGGTCCTGAACTTGGAACCGAATCATCAAGGTGCCCTCATTCACATTTCCTTATGAAGGAGAGATTATCATGTTACAACAGGGAATAAGCCGTATCCCCCTGGATCGGAAGTGGGGATTCGCTGCGGACCCCGAGCACCGGGGGCGGCAAGAAGGTTGGTGGTCTACCGGTCTTCCTGTCAAAAAGGAAGTGCTGGTACCGCATACGTGGAACGTTGATCCGGAAACGGAGGACTATCGCGGTCTGGGGTGGTATGAGTACCCGTTTGAAATCCGGGACATGGATTCCAGCAACCGAATCTGGTTTCATTTTGAAGCCGTGTACCGGGACGCAACCGTGTGGATCAATGGTCAAGAGGCTGGCAGCCATACGAATTCCGGATATACATCCTTCCGGATCGAAGCGACGCCATATCTGGTACAGGGTGGGAATCTGTTGATCGTTGCCGTCGATAATCGGTACAGCGACACGGCCCTTCCGAAAGTAAACAGTTTCGATTGGGCGGACGACGGAGGCATGATCCGAGAAGTTACGTTGATGGTTACCGGTGAAGCTGCCATCGAATTTGTTCAGATCGATGCGATTCCCGTGCTGCATGAGCAAAAACCAACGCAAATCAGAAGGAATCATCAAGGGGGCCGTTACGTTTCACGAAACTCCGAAGACCAACATCAATCAAGTCCAGCTTCAACTTTTGGTAGAACGGAACGGACAAACAATTTGGGAAGGTTCAAGGACCGCATCTTTTCCTTGTCGCACCATTCCATTATCCGATATTGCTCTGGCTGATGTTGAATTGTGGCATTTCGATCATCCCCATCTTTATGAATTGACAATCCGCGTAAAAGAGGGCGACCGAATACATGATGAAGTAAAGGTAAAGCTGGGGTTCCGAGAGTTTCGCGCCTCCGGTAACCGGCTTTTGTTAAATGGAGAGCCTGTCAGGCTTGTAGGTGTGGAATGGATGCCGGGCTCTCATCCGATGAAAGGGATGGCTGAGTCCGAAAAGGACCGTGAGCGAGTGCTCGAGCAGTTAAAGCATGCAAACTGTGTGCTGACCCGATTTCATTGGCAGCAGGATGACAAGCTGCTGGAATGGTGCGACCGGAACGGTATTTTGGTGCAGGAAGAACTTCCGCTGTGGCAGCAACCCTTTGAACCGGGCGAAGAGACGATGCCTGTTGCAAAACAACAGATTTTCGAAACCATTTCAAGACATCGCCACCATCCAAGTGTCATTGCTTGGGGTATGGGAAACGAGCTGGATGGTCAATCCGAACAGACGCAAAAATTCGTGCAACAACTGAAATCCTATACGCTGGAATTGGATCCAACGCGCATGGTCAATTATGTCAGCAATACCGTTCATCTGGAGCCTTCCAAGGACGCCACCGGAGCGGGGGACGTGATCATGTGGAATGACTATATCGGTACTTGGCATGGAGAACACAATATGGAGGAGGTGATCGAAAAGCTGGGAGCCGCATATCCTGACAAACCGATCGTTGTCGCCGAATTTGGACTTTGCGAACCGGCTTTTTCGGGAGGAGACCCGAAGCGCATAGAAATCCTGCTGGAGAAGACCGAGGTTTATCGCCGGCATCCAAACATCGCAGGTTTTATTTTCTTTAGCCTCAACGATTACCGCACTCAAATGGGAGAAGACGGTGTGGGCCGACTTCGCCAGCGTGTTCATGGAGTAACGGATCTATACGGAGTCGAGAAACCGTCTTACCAGTTATTGAGGCAGACCGCATCTCCATTAATCTTGGAGACTACTCATAATGAGGGGACGGGCGATCTCATCTGCAAGTTCATATGCAAAAAAGATCTTCCCAGTTATTCGGTGACGGGATATTCTCTTTCCGTCCTAGCGAATCCCGAAGATAGTGAAGCTCGTTACGATATTCCGCCTATGGAACCAGGCAGCTCCTGCGAGATGATTATTCCAACAAAAGGTTTATCGGGTCAGGTAAGATTGGCGATACATCGACCAACGGGGTTTAGCGTTCTTGAAAGAATAGTAGATCTATAGGAACTTTGCACACAGAAAAACGTTGGAAGAACATGGCAGGAAAACTATTTAAAAGTCGCGTAACCGCGGCTTTTTTGTTTTGAGGATATACGTAATGAAACTCTTTTTTCGACCGATAAATTCCCTTAACTGGAAACTATTTTTATAGATTATGTTAATCTGTATAATAGTGAACTCTAATCAGAGAGAGGGATATTCCTTGAAAAGAAGCGTGTTATATATTGAAGATAACGAGAAGATAGGCAGCCTGCTAAAAGAAGAATTGGAACAGCGAGGATTCTCGGTTCAATGGCTGCTATCTGGCGAAGGCGCGGAAAAAGAAGTCAATCAGCATGCAGTCGTTATTTTGGATATCATGTTACCCGGCTTGGACGGATTTACGGTGGGAAGACGTTTAAAGAAAGCGGCTCCCGCTGTTCCTATTTTGCTGTTAACCGCTCGAACATCGATCGATGACAAGGTAGACGGTTTACAATTTGCCGATGACTATGTAACGAAACCCTTCCATACGGAGGAATTGGTTGCAAGATTGGAGGTATTAATCCGTCGAAAAAGCGGAACCCCTTCCGAACGTATTTCATTAGGAAATCAGATTGAAGTAGATCCGGAAGGCCAAATGATATTTGACAAACGGACAGGTGAAGAAATTATATTGACAGGGAAACAGCATCAAATATTAATGTATTTTCTGCGCCACCCTAATCAGGTTCTAACAAAAGAACAAATCTATGAAGCCGTTTGGGAAGAAGCTTACATAACGGGAGATAAAACATTAATGGTGCACATCCATCGGCTGCGTCAAAAACTGGAACGTCATCCCGATTCCCCGGAGATTATTGAAACGTTGAAGGGAATAGGCTACCGGGTGAAATTATGAAGCAAAACAGATCCTTATTCCGTCGGTTTCTAAAGGTGCATTTTCTGTTTATCTTTCTTCCTCCGATGGTTCTTATTTTCATCAGTGCGTTTTTTGGGGTTTCGGATATCCATGGAAAAAGCGTAAATACGTTAAATCTGTTCTATGTTACCGTGTTATTATTCGGTTTTATTATTGTCGCTTTTGTAATCTTATCTTGGCGGTTCTTCTTGAATCTCCAAAAACGTCTCGCCAGTTTACAGGAAGTCATGTCATCTTCAGCTATAACTAACTCCTTTCCTAAACCTATATCCGTTCAAGCGGATCGTATGGATGAGATAGACCAGTTAGGAAGCTCTTTTAATTGGATGATTCAGCAGCTGGAAGACAGCCGGAAGCGGGAGTATGAAGAAGAGTCATTACGGCATCGGCTTATTGCCAACTTATCTCACGACTTACGAACCCCGCTTACCATTTTGAGAGGGCATGTTAACAGATTAAACAAAGAACCCATGAGTTCAGAAGGACAAAACTCGTTATCAGAGATCAACCATACGATTACGAGAGTCGGGGATCTCATGGATGATTTGCTCACCTATACATTGCTTACCTCGGGGAAACATCCCTATGTGCCTGTTTCAACAGATATCGGGCGTTTAGTAAGGGCATCTGTTGCTGCCTGGTATCCCGTATTTGAAGAACAAGGCATTCAGCTCGATGCGGATTTACCGGCAGACGAAACTTTTTATTGGGAAGCCGATCCGAAATGGATGACACGGGTTCTGGATAATTTATTTCAGAATATTATTCGCCATGCAGCAGCGGGGAAATACGCAAACATTGTGGTGGATGTAGAACAAGAACGGATCATTGTCGCGGACAAAGGTCCTGGTCTAAATAACTCTTCATATGAACACGGGGCGGGGATTGGACTATCGACTTGTCATTATATGTTGAAAAAAATGAAGTTGAAGGCTGAATTTACATCAAATGAAGATGGCACAAGCATAGCTATCGGCAGAGCTTAACCTAAAGGTAAACCAGAAGTAAACCACATGATAAACGAGATGTAACTTTGCTTCTTTATAATTGGAACCATAACAGAAAGGGAGTGTTATGGTTGCTTGAAATTAATAACTTAGTCAAATACCGCGGATCGACGGAAATTTTATCGGGGATCAGTTTTAAAGCCAGACCCGGCAGAGTGACCGGTTTTTTAGGTCCAAACGGGGCAGGGAAAAGCTCTTCAATTCGCATTCTGCTTGGATTGGATCGTGCCACCTCTGGGAGTGCGCTCATTAATGGCAAGCCATTCGCTGAATTACATAACCCTCTAGTAACAATAGGTGCCGCATTGGATGGATCTGGAGCTCATCGTAGCCGAACAGGACGGGCCCATTTACGCTGGATGGCTCGTGCCGCAGGATTGCCTCGCTCACGTGTCGAGGAAGTTCTTGAAATCGTAGGTCTTGCTCATGCAGCGGGTCAAAGAGTGGGGAAATACTCCCTGGGCATGGGGAGAAGACTTGGAATAGCGGCTGCGCTGCTGGGTAATCCTCAGATATTGGTTCTAGATGAACCTGTGAACGGGCTCGACCCGGAAGGAATTCGCTGGATTCGGACTTTTTTACGTGAACGCGCCGAGTCCGGAAACACGGTGTTACTATCCAGCCATCTCATAGGCGAGCTTGCGGAGACGGTTGATGATGTCGTGATCATTAAGCAAGGAAAAATCGTTGCGGATGGAACATTGGAAGAGGTCATCGGTAAACACTCCTCGCTGGAGGAAGCCTTTTTTGCCCGGACTTCTGACAAAGCAGGTGTCGTCATATGAGAGCATTCAACGCGGAAATATCCAAATTGTTCTCCCTGCCGGGCATTTGGCTAGCCTTTCTCATTGGAGCATTAGCTCCAGCGTTTATAGCCCTCATGGACAGTATGGCTCAAAAAGAAGAGATCATCGCCGGAGTAAGCACACGGTTAGCGGAAGTCGGCTATATTGGATTGGCTCTTGGTGTACAAGGTGTCATTATTCTCGGTGTGCTTGCCGTCAGCAGTGAGTATTTGACAGAGAGCAGTGAATCCGGTGGGGGACAACAAATTTCAACAAGCTTAATGGTTGTTTCTTCAAGGCTTCATTTATTGCTGGCCAAAGCAGGCGCTGTGATAATGACCAGCATACTGCTTTGTATTGTTGCTATGATGACAACTTTGTTTGCCACGCGTCTTGTTCTTGGTGAATATACCCCTGCATTCGAATGGTCTAGACTGATCGGTGCAGTTTGTTACTGGGCATTCACTGGTCTTTTAGCATTTGGGATTACTGTTCTAACAAAGAGTTCCATTGTCCCACTTGCTGTGCTCATCATAAATTCATCCGTTGTATCATTTAGTGTGCTGCTTTATAAGGTTACAAAGTTGGCGTTTTACTTACCCGATCGGGCTGGCTTTGAAATGTTTATGTTTACGAGCGACAATTCAAACACTCCAACCACAGGCAGTTTATTCGACAGTTATTTTACTCCGTTCACAGGCGGCTTAGTCATGTTTGCCTGGGTAGCCGTTATTTTCATTGTTGCAGCTATTGTATTCCATAGGAGGGATGTTGCAGCATGAGTCTCCCTTCTAGTAAAAAGATAACTCTAATTCTTGGAGCTGAACTCAATAAATTAGTAACATTACCTTTGACGAGGCTCACCCTTTTGGGCTCATTCATTGTTAATTTCCTTTTAGCCGCAGCTTTTACTTCGGTCGGTCTGCAAGATGCAACAGGAACGCAAAGCATACTGGAAATAGGTCTTGCTCCTATGGGATATCTTCAAGCAGGGTTCATTATTCTGGGGATCTTGGCGGCTTGTTCGGAGTATACCGGCGGACAGATTCGAACGACTTTGATTACGATGCCTTGGCGCGGGCTTCAATTATCCACGAAGCATCTGGCATTGGCCGTCATAACCGTTCCGGCGGCTTTAATTATTGCTGCATCCGGTGTGCTTTATACTTATATAAGGATGAGAGACTCCGCAGCAGGGTTTGAAATAGACACCATGATAGAAGCAGTAGCAGGGGCGACAAGCTACCTTACATTAACAACCCTTCTCAGCGCGGCTACGGGAGCCTTATTCAGACGAACCACTACCGCTTTAGTGGTACTGCTTGGTTATTATTTCGTGGTCAGTCCTTTGATTAGAAACTTTCTGCCAAGGTTGACGCAGTATTTTCCGGATACGGCTGGAGCTTATATGTATATGCCGCCAATTCCAGACGAGACAAATGTCCTGACGCCGCTGCAAGGAACTGGCATTTTAATATCATGGACATTAATCTTTATTTCAGCAGCTATCGTATTTTACCGGAGGCGAGATGCCTGAAGAGCCGCGATTAACGCGACTCTTTTTGTTTTATTTCATGATTTGAGAAATGATGCCTGCTTAGGATATGATTAGAAATGACTCATCACTGCGCGGATCAGCGAAAGAGGAGAGATACATATGGATAAACCGTCTTATGCAAGGTACGTATTACTCGATTGCCTGCGATTACTGGATTTCTTATTATCTCCAATGGCATCGCTATGGATTAAAGGGAGATCCGTTCGCACCCTATTTTGAATTGTATCGATTAGGATACTCGGCGATCTTTGCGGAAAACAAATTATATATCGGTTCGTAAAAGGAGTGTGTATGAATTGCTAAGTGAAAATCATCTGAATAAACTTGAGCGGATCGTTAACGAATATCACTTTGAACATGCCATGGATTATTTTAAAGAGACTATCCGCCAGGGCATTCGCTTATCCAAAAATGAGATCGAAACCTACAACGAAACATGCCTTTCCCGTATAGGAGGCGATCCGGATTTGCCTGCTGACATTGAATGGCCGGTGAATTCTGAGGGCACTCCGATGACGTTCCTGGCCCAGCTCCGGTTAAATGAATTGGTACCTCATGATATATCGGCAAGGCTGCCTGCAAATGGCATGTTGTACTTTTTTGTAGGCGTGGACGAACCCGCATATGGAATCGAGCACAAGGTCATATATTTGCCGGAAAACAAGCTTCAGGCAGCTAAACGTTGCCCTTCGCCAAAAGAGACAGCGCTTGAGGGTGAGTTTACCGGTTATCGGGTAAGTGCCAGATCCACGATGGAACCTCCCAATTATGGTTATGTGGATTATGACCTCATAGAAGACGATGAGCATGATTATGAACTGTATGAGGAGCTGTGCTTCGAATTGAACGATGAGAATTCAAGCGATCTGGCAATGATGTTCGGTTACCCCTCAACCCAGCACGGAGATTGCGAATACGAAGCGGCACTTCATTTATTGACCGGCCAAGAGTATAACTACTCCATGGAATCTGCGTTAAAGACGATCACGGATCATTTCAAAGGAGATTCCGATCGAGCAAAGCAGGAAGTGCAGGATACGTTGTTATTGCTCGCGCTGGATTCCGATCAGGACGTGGGGTTCTGCTGGTGGGATGCCGGAGAATTACAGTTTTTCATTCGAAAAGAAGATCTGCTCGCAGGCAACTTCGCAAACACGTATTGCTCTCTATATTCGAGTTAAGGGGTCACCAGAGCGTAGCTTCCGGATAACAGCGGAAAAGAGAGGTTTACAACGTGATCTACAAATTTAACGAAGTACTGAATGATCTTATCAATTATTTCATACTCGGGGATATTTTGCGGCTGGAAAGCTGGAAACAGGCCAATTTTCTTTCAGATGATTTAGCAATGGAGTTTACAACAAACGAGAGCGGCGATCAGGTTGTGCTTGATGGTGTCATCCTTCCCATGGTAGGGATTGAAAACTATCCGTATACCATTATTTTTAATCTATCCGGGGATACCCCGGAATTGTTAAAAACAGATAGCCGTTTACAGTTCAGACGTGACGGCTATTCGCTTAAAGTTGAAAACAACATCCTCATGCTGTTTACTTGGCGAATATTAGAACAATTTACGAACGAAAGAGTCAACGCTTTACTTGATCATTACCGCCAATACAATAAGCCCATCATTGAAATTGAAAACGGCTGGTACAGCATAGAGATATTAGGCGGGGAAACTTTGCAGGATTCCTATTATGAACCCACCTTTGAGTTTGTTTTGCGAAAGACGGAAAGTAAGGGGTCAGCGGAATTTGATATCCATTCGGATTTTAGGATTGAAAGTTCCACCTACTAAAGCAGAGTTTCTCATCGGATTGGGGTGACTGTTTTGAAATACTTAAAAGATATACAGGAGCCTGGAATGGGAACCTGGTATTTTGAAATTGATAACGACGGTGTAGCTTATAGGCAGATGGTTTATCAGGATGACGGTATCTGTATCACATCGAATCGAAGACATGATCTCTATCATTTTATGCTGGCAGAACATCCTTTGGATGCGCAGGAACCTTATTACGATGAAATAAGCCAGGCGGAATTCGAGGAGCTTTGGCACGAGCAGCTTCAGCTCGGTATGGAAGATTGGCATCGAACCCAAAGTCTGTTTCCGGTTGGAATTCGGGTGGAAGGGTGCATAGAAGCCTTTTTTCCGCAAGGTACCTTGATTAACTTACTGGAGCCTCTTGCCGTTGGTATAACGGACACATCCGCTCTGAAATCGGAAACCCCTGCTGGGTTGATGTATCCGCGCTCTCGTGTGATTGCGGAAGTAGCCGGATACGATGAAGTGAATCAGTGGGTACTTCTTGCCCGTGCTGAAGTTATCGGAAGTTGAAGGAGGGATTGGAATGAACAATAAGTTACTGGATCGCATCAAAGGCGGGATGTATGGTGTCGCTGTAGGAGACGCTCTTGGCGGAACCACTGAGTTTATGAATGAGCGGGAGATTAAAGCCAAGTATGGCTATTTGACGGAAATCATCGGCGGCGGGGTATGGAACCTGGAACCGGGAGAAGTAACCGATGATACGATGATGACGCTTTGCGTAGCCAACGGAATCCTCGAAAACCCGGAGGATCTTAGGCAGGCGATCGGGCATTATTTTATGGAATGGTACCGATCACGGCCTAAAGATATAGGAAACATCATTCGCCATGTTTTTGAGAAATATCAAGGAGACTGGTTTGAAGCCGCTTTTATTGCTCACATGGACTTGGGACAAAGCGGCGGGAATGGCTCGCTCATGCGATGCCTGCCGGTGGCGCTGGCTTATGAGGATCTGGCTGATGTTGAACGAGTGACGACCATGCAGTCCAGAATGACGCATTATGATCCCAGGTGTACCGAAGTCTGCGTTATGTACAACCGAATCGCTCACCGTCTACTGCAGGGGGAGGATTTAAGACCATCTATCAAGGCTGAGGTTGCAAGAAGTGAATACGAGGAGCATTTAGAATCGCTGCCGGATTGTCCGCCAAGCGGTTTCATCGTACATACTTTTCGATGGGTGCTGCATATTCTGCTTCATACATCCAGTTTCGAAGAAGTCGTCCAGAAGGCGGCTAATCTAGGGGGAGACTCTGATACGATCGGCGCCATTGCCGGAGGGTTGGCAGGTATTTATTATGGCTATGAAGGAATTCCAGACCGATATGCTAATGCAATTCTCATTAAAGACAGACTTGACCAAACGATTTCGCAATTATATGAAATGAGAACTTCATTTGGGGGAGTATCATGAATATATCCACAAAGCAAAAAAAGTTAGAAGAATTGAGTGAGCTTAAATACGAAGTTCATATTGGCAGATCAAATGCAGTCAATTATCTCAACATTATGATCCTTAAGTTTATTGGGGAGTATGGATTCGGTTCGGCAGGTAATTCAGACGCAATTTATATGAGAGCCATGGGTGAAGCGGTCTTAGAGGCTTGGAATCCAGGCGGGCTAATCATAGATTTAAGTGAATTGTCTTACGAGTGGGGAGATCGACTGGAAGATGTATTTTATATTGGCAGCTACAAGTACAGAAATAAACCATTTCCGATAGCAGTAATTGTTGGGGATAAATCCGAGGAAGCGGTTAGAACCCTAATTGTAGGGATTAATAGTAGTAAAGCTTTAAATGAAATTGGTTGGATATTTAGGGACCTTTCGAGTGCTTGGGAATACGTAGAATCAAAATTAAAAGAGTATGATTTACAGAAACTGTTATAAACCGAATCTAAAGGAGTTATGACGCTATGTCTTTAGATCAACAACTTCACAAGGAATCGATGAAGTACCTGACGAATGCCCCCATTCGCGAGAATGATCCTAAGTTTATCTCCGCATTAGATAATGTAGATTATGAGTTTTTAACAACAGATGAAGCCAGTGTGATAGAACTGATGTATTTTAAATTGAAAAACAATGCAACGCGATATAAAATTCTGTATGGTCTAACCCGGTGCAATACATTGGAACTGAAAGAATTTTTTCAGAGTGCTTATAAAAAAGAACGATACTTGGATATGAGACTAACCGCAATTCGAGGATTAGCATATTATGCCTCAGAAGAAGAGATCGATAAGGTCATGAGTCATTTCCTTAAGATCTTGATAAAGAGGCCGGAGTCTACTCCCTATAATTACGAAGAGTATGAGTATTTAAGATCAAGCTTCGGACTGCCTTTCCTTATTAAAAAGTACGGTTATCCCTGTTTTGAAAAGGTACTTCAACAAGTCGAGAAACAATATCAGGCTATGCCGGATGCATTCAAGGGGCATTTTACCGTTGATGAAGACGGAAAGATAGTTCTGCTCAGAAGTCCAAAAGAAAAGAAACAAATGATGGATCGCTTTTATGCATCACGGAACGGGAAAAAGCCGATAAGTCAAAAGAGGTAATCGTATTGGAATCCGTTACTAAAATGACTGGAGAGTTGAATTAATGAACAATACCAAAATTATTTGGGGGATAGTATTACTAGCATTGAGTTTGTTTCTTAAGCCCATATTGGCGATTGTGGGGCTGGATGAAAGTTTGTTCGGCTTGCATTTACAAGGTGAAACTGTGTTTTCATTGAGTCCATTCTTAGTTCGGATTATTCTGGCGGTAATTGGGATTATCATGCTTATCATCGGCGGGATGCGAGTTGTAAAGCAGAAGAATAAATAGTTGAAAGAAAGATAGAGAGTGGACAAGAAAGTCCCAAAAAGCCTGCGTCCAACGCGGGTTTTCTGTTTTATGGGACCAAGTTCTTGTCTTTTTCTTTGGCAAGATCTTGGTGCTATTGCTGATTAAATATTCATCTAAATGGGTAGAAAAACGAGTGTATGCCCGTTTGTTTCCCTTTGTTGACAGCATGAAGAATTTAGGAATATATTATATATGAACAGATGTTCATGTATGTATCACAATGAAGGGATGCGACAAAATATGGAGACCAGTATTCCTGCGGTTAAGCGAAAATTAGTACTGGAGGGTTTGGACTGTGCAAACTGTGCTTTGAAGATCGAGAACGGCGTCCAAAAGATGGAGGGAGTATCCGCTTGTTCGGTGAATTATGCAAATAAAACATTAACCATGGAGATTGCTTCGGAACGTCCGGATGATATTCTCGAGCAAACAAAGAAAAAAATACGTAAGCTTGAGCCAGGTATAAAAATTTTGGAATCCGGAGAAGCGGGAAGCAAAAAAAGGGGGCACTCCTATCATCATCACGCCCATAATCATGATCATGTTGCCGAGGCAGCAGATGATGGACACGGACATTCCCATGATCATGGGGCCCAGAGCATTAAAATCATGGTCGGTAGGCTGATTGCCGGCCTTGCTATCGGCGCTGTGGCGTTCGCGCTATCTCTGAGCCGGGAACTTGAACTCATCCTGTTTATTGCATCTTATCTTATCGTTGGCGGAGATATTGTTTTCAAGGCATTGAAAAATATCGTACGGGGGCAGGTGTTCGACGAATACTTCCTCATGTCGATCGCGACGGTCGGCGCTTTTGTGATCGGCGAGTATCCCGAAGGCGTGGCTGTGATGTTCTTTTACCAGATTGGGGAACTGTTCCAAAGCATTGCAGTCAACCGGTCGCGAAAATCGATCGGTGCGCTGATGGATATCCGGCCGGACTTTGCCAATTTAAAAACAAGCACGGAAATCAAACGCGTAAATCCTGAGGAAGTGCGGATTGGCGATTTGATTGTCGTCCGGCCCGGTGAAAAAGTACCTCTTGACGGTAAAGTCATCGAAGGGACTTCGGCCATGGATACCTCGGCGTTGACAGGTGAGTCCGTGCCACGCGAAGTGGCCGCGGGCGACGATGTGCTGAGCGGGTTCATCAATAAAAACGGCGTTCTGACTGTTGAAGTCTCTAAAGGATTCGGAGAGTCGACAGTTGCGAAAATTTTGGATTTGGTGGAAAACGCGAGCAGTAAAAAGGCGCCGACGGAAAACTTTATTACGAAGTTTGCACGTTACTATACGCCTTTTGTCGTTATCGTCGCTGTTTTGCTGGCTGTTTTACCTCCGCTGCTCTTCAGTGGAGCGACTTTTTCGGAGTGGGTGTACCGGGCATTAGTGTTCTTGGTCATTTCTTGTCCTTGCGCATTAGTGGTTTCGATTCCGCTCGGCTTCTTCGGCGGGATCGGGGCTTCCTCGAAGCACGGTGTCCTGGTTA
Source organism: Paenibacillus salivarius (assembly GCF_051307165.1). Lineage (NCBI taxonomy): Bacteria > Bacillati > Bacillota > Bacilli > Caryophanales > Paenibacillaceae > Paenibacillus > Paenibacillus salivarius. The sequence continues at coordinate 2,815,892 of NZ_CP195592.1, read as the reverse complement.
AAGGAAGCAATTATTTGGAAGCGCTGAATGACGTCAAATATGTAGTATTTGATAAAACGGGAACGCTGACCAAAGGCGCATTTAAAGTAACCGGCATTCATCCGCAAAACGGATGGACCGAACAAGCGTTGTTGTGCCAGGCCGCTTTTGCCGAAATGCACTCAACCCACCCTATTGCAGAGTCTATTAAGGAAGCATATGGGCAGGAATTAAATGAAGCATTGCTTTCGGATTACAACGAAATATCAGGACACGGTATACAAGTTATTTTCGAGGGCAAGGAAGTACTGGCTGGGAACGCAAAGCTCATGAAGCGGGAACATGTCGATTTCACAACGCCAACCGAACTGGGAACCATCGTGCATATTGCGGTCGACAAACAATACGCCGGTTATTTGGTTATTGCCGACGAGGTCAAAGAGGACTCGGCGAAAGCGATCCGTTCATTAAAAAGCCTTGGCGTGAAAAAGATTGTTATGCTGACGGGCGACATCAAGGCAGTAGGCGAAGCGGTCGGTAAAAAGTTAGGCGTGGACGAAGTTCGGTCCGAACTGTTACCCCAGCATAAGGTAGAAGAGTTAGAGAAGATCGACCGCCTAAAATCGAGTAAAGAGAAGATCGTGTTCGTCGGTGACGGCATCAACGACACGCCGGTATTGGCCAGAGCGGACGTTGGTGTGGCCATGGGGGGACTCGGGTCCGATGCTGCCATTGAAGCCGCGGATATTGTAATCATGACCGACGAGCCTTCCAAGCTGGCTTCCGCAATCCGGATTGCGAAGAGAACCCGGCGTATCGTATGGCAGAATATCCTTTTCGCGCTGCTCGTCAAAGCCATCTTCCTACTTCTCGGCGCATTCGGGATTGCGACAATGTGGGAAGCCGTGTTCTCGGATGTGGGCGTCACGCTGCTCGCCGTGTTGAATGCCATGCGAGTGCTGAAGATCAAACCTAACTTGGGTTAAGGAAAGCGATCATTCGATTAAGCATCTTAATGTATACGTGAGAAGGAAGGGACAATGAAACAAGGACTGTCCGCAAGCCATTGAAAAATGGCGAGGGGCAGTCCTTATGATTTGCGGCACAAGTTACATCATCCATGATTGGTGTGCTGGAGAGTTTGGAGGAAGATTTGTTCGATATGCGCGTCGTCGAGTGAATAATAGACCGTTTTTCCAACCTTGCGGCGTTTAACGATTCTGAGGTTGCGCAATAATCGTAGCTGGTGCGAAACGGCCGATTGCCCCATTTCGAGAAGCACGGTTAGGTCGTGTACGCAGAGCTCTCTTTTTAGCAGGGCGCTGATGATTTTGACACGAGTCGGGTCACTGAAAGCCTTGAACCAGTCGGCAAATTGAACCGCTGCCTGGTTATCGATAAGTTCTGCCTTAATAGCATCTAAATCCGCTGTTGAACCCGCGCAGTTCGTATCACATTCTTCAGCCCCATTTATGGAACGTGTCATGGACGATCACCCTTCTATTAGGCGTTAACAAGGTTATACCAATAAAGATTGGTTAAACGAAATCATTACAATTAAGCAACTATAGTCATCACAATAACATATAAAGTTACGACAAGCAAGACACTGAGCGAAGAGCAAGATGCTTTTCTGGAGTTGTTTTGTTTTAAGGAAACTTTTTTCACTCAAACCTAGTTAGTTTAACAAATGAAATTTAGTAGTATGATTGAAACAACGTTTTCACTTGAGAGATACCTGTTAACATAACTCAATGACCCATTTACCAACACAATAAGGGGGACCATGAGTTGGATCAACTGAAATATGACAATTTAAAAATGGGGGAAAGAGGAGCTATTGTAAGTATCGTGGCTTACATCATCCTATCTGCTCTCAAACTACTTATAGGCTATACTGCAGATTCGGAGGCATTAAGAGCCGATGGTCTGAACAACGCAACGGATATCGTTGCATCTATTGCGGTCTTAATCGGGATGCGCCTGTCCCGCCGGCCCGCAGATAGCGATCATACTTACGGGCACTGGAAAGCGGAATCCGTCGCATCGTTAATTGCCTCAATTATTATGTTAGCCGTTGGTTTACAGGTTTTATATGGAGCAGTGACTTCTATTTTCGGGGGAGATAAACAGTCTCCGGACTTAATGGCCTCGTACACGGGCGTTTTTTGTGCTATTGTGATGTATTTTGTATACCGATACAATAAAAAGCTTGCTTTAAAAGTAAGAAGCCAGGCGCTGATGGCTGCTGCAAAGGATAATATTTCTGACGCTTGGGTAAGTATCGGTACTGTTGTAGGGATCGTTGGATCGCAATTCGGAATGCCCTGGATCGACCCATTAACAGCCGTGATCGTCGGCGTACTGATTTGTAAGACGGGATGGGAAATATTCCGGGAGGCTTCACACCATCTGACTGATGGATTTGATGAGGAAAAAATACTAGAATACAAAGAAACAATTACAACGGTTAACGGGGTAAAAGGGATTAAAGATATACGAGCCAGATACTATGGAAGTAGTGTTAGCGTGGATATCGTACTTTTCGTGGAGCCCAATTTAGACTTAATAGATGCACATGACATTTCATCAAATGTTGAAAGAGAGCTGAAGCAGTCAAACGAAATCGGTGATGTTCATGTTCACGTGGAACCGCTCATTTAAGAGCACACTATATCGGACAAGGGCTTATAAGATATCAATGTAGAAACACCAACTTGAATACGGGTGGGTTTTCAACCAATGGAGCAAACAAAGAGGCTTGAAAAACTGAAAAAGAAAGCTAGAGAAATTAAGCAAAATGTTTTCATATTGTACTTGGCCTATAAGCATCCACAACTTCCATGGTATGCAAAACTAGTTTCTGTCCTAGTAGTGGCCTATGCATTCAGCCCAGTTGATTTAATTCCCGACTTCATTCCGGTGTTAGGATACCTGGATGATATAATAATTGTTCCTCTTGGAATAACTCTTGCTCTTAAAATGATCCCACGATCCATAATTGAAGAGTGTAGGGAACAAGCAGAAGAGATTAGAAAGAATGGCAAGCCGAAAAATTGGATAATGGGTGCTTTATTCATACTAATTTGGGTGATCGTTTTGATTTGGTTTAGTTACCTTTTCTACAAATTATTTGTTTAGTATTATGTATGATTGCATGAGTGCGTACGGGCTGATGTGGTCAAGTATAATAGTGGAGGCGAATTCAATATGTCAGATAACTCATACAAAATCATCGATACGTCTACTTGGAAGAGAAAACTTCATTGCGAGATTTTCAGGAATGCACTCCAACCACAATTAATGTGTGTCTAGAACTGGACATTACCAACTTTATAAAAAAGGTAAAGGAGAACAAATGGCCGTTTTCATTAGCCTTTATACATACTGTAACAAAGTGCGCCAATGATATAAATGTTTGATGACATAAAAGAATATATTAAAATTGCAAAAGAAACCATCGCAAATCAAAAGGAGTATATTACAGGTCCGGTTGCAAACGATGTATACCAATTTTCATCTTTACCTTGGATCCAATTTACACATTTTTCGCATACCCTTGCGGGGAAAAGCGATAAATCCAATCCTATGTTTGATTGGGGAAAATTCTACGAGAAAGACGGAAAAGTTTTGCTACCATTTTCTATTCAAGTGCATCACTCTTTTATAGATGGCTTTCATGTAGGGAAACTTGTTGAGCATTTACAGAAACATTTATATGAGGAGGTAACGACTCATGGATAACAAAATTCCTGATATCAATACATTTGACACACTTTTAATAACCGTTAAGTTGTTACTGGTAGCGGACATTTCCATTTCTTCCGGAGTTGTGAAGTAGAATACCTGTGGTCGTACATATTGAAAACGACTTTTATCTAATATGCCTTCGAGTTTTGTTGCATCACCAAATTGAGCTTTAATATTCTTCAAGCATCTATAGGTTCGTAAAGCATGTTTCATACCTTATGAGTCGCACCACAACATTTTGCAACATATTCGTCTATATTAAAAATGGAAAGTGGTGATCGCGTCGTGAGACGAATTATTACGAAAATTTTGATTTGTGCCGGGTTGCTTGCTACTGTCGTGCTTCCGGTACAGGTTGGCTATGCTCAGGCATCGATATCTGAACTGCCGATCGATGAAAGTGACGCGGCCGTGTTTCAAGTGATACCTCATAAAATATCTGCAAAATTGAACAAGTCAACCATCACATTGGATACGAAGTCCATAAAAGCTTCTCCGCTGCTTATGAAGAACGGCAACCTCTACTTACCGATCAAGTGGTTAGAGCTAGCGGATGTTGGAAGGATCATGAAAAGCACCAAAACGAATAGTTATTGGGTCGATTTTAAACCAGAACATCCAACTTACTTTTCAGTCGTTCATTTCAAGCCTGGCAGCTCCAAACTATATACTGAATCAAACGGAAAACTTGAATTGTTCGATGGTGCGGCAACAATTTTGCCACCGTTTATGAAAAACAATACGCTGTATATTCCCGTTTCAATGTTGCCCCGGATGGCGATCAACTTTAAATGGAACCAGGGCACTTTGAAGTTAACATGGAATGAAATGTCAGCGAAGGTCCTGCACCCTGTCTATACGACAGAGGAGGGGCGAATTACGTTCAGTTCATTGGTTCAAAGACGTTCATTTAATGCAACGCTCGGGTCCTGACGGAATGTTAGCCGTTCCGGATAGTAAAGGGTCAAAGACCAACGACAAGCCGATCAAAATCGGAAACCATGAATTTAATCGGTTTGAGTTTTCCGTGGATCTCCGTCCAGGACCGAATCCGCTGCAGATAAGTTCCAGTGACAATCCATCTGCAGACATCATCGTCAATCGGATCGTTAAAGATCCATCCTTGATTCCTGTCCGATATACCCATGATACGTATGCGAATAATCTCGTGTTTAATAAACCAACACAAGGCTACCTTCGGGTGCCGGCTGGAGAAGCCATAGAAATTAGCGGGTCTGTCAATACGGATTATATCCTGAGTCTCGGTTTGGAAGTGATGAAGTTTCATAATGGAGACTATCAAACAAGCGGCAACCGATCAGTCGTTCAGATGAGTGAGAATAAAGAGTTTAGCGGGTCGATCGCGATCCATGAGCCTGGAAGTTATTTGATTAACATACTGAATCTGAACGTATTCGTAGGGGGAGAGTCGTCGCCGTACAGTTCAGAGAAATGGGCGGAGATCGTGGTTGAGGTACTGCCGAAAGGCAAGTAGAGGGAAGAGCTAATAGTATACGTATGCATGCAGGGCTATCCATCGTGGATAGCTCTTTTATTTTAAAGATTACACTAGGCTTAATGCCGCTATTATCCATTTAACAATTTGCATTTTATTTTGTTAATTCGTAACTCGAATTTATTAAATCGAAAATTTCACCTTTAGGAAAAGGACTATCCAAAACAATTGTAATCCAATGTTCCTTATTCATATGGTATGCGGGCAAAATGCCTTGTTGACCTCTTAATAAACCAGTTAATTCTGGATGGACCTTTAAGTTAATGATATCAACTCTTCCTTCCCTTGATAAACCTAATTTGACTCTTGGCACATTCATAATCACTCCATACCACTTGCCACCGCGAAGATGTCTTAAAACCGCATAATCTGGATACTTGACCCACGGATAGTCCGGCTCTGAATCAAATTTTTCCTTTACATATAAGAAAATTTCTTCTCTATTTATCATAAAAAATTACCTCCGGAAACTCTGTTGTCAATATCCTCATCTGATCACCAACCGGAACGTCAGTTCCTATCATTAAGATATCATGATTTCGGACAAGTAACAAACGTAGCGTTGAACAGATTGGATCATATACCGTTTGTACGGTAGCTAAGATTCTTTTTATTTTACGGCTTCACGAGCACGTTCCACGAATTCGACTTCCGTGAAGGCGGCTTCTGGCGCTTTACCTTTCACGGACCGGACGGTAAGGATTATCCGAACGAGAACAAATTCATCGAGATCGAGCCGGGGAAGCGAATCGTACTGGAGCACCAAGGCGCTCCTGAGTTCAGGTTGACGGCGACATTTACCGCTAAGGCTGGTCGGGCGCGTGTAACATTCCGTCAACAATTTAAAGACGAGAACATATTCGAGAAAGTAAAATCATTTTGTCCGGCAAGCAACGAGCAGAACCTGGACCGTCTTCAGGCTGTGCTAGAGAGTCAGAGCAAAATGTAATTAAAAACTAACGGCCTTGAATTCTCATCATTTGACTGGGATTTTTTGTTTACGTTAGAATAGTCAAAGTCAGTAGGCAAAAATCCGAGGTGATAGGCGTGAGTATTTTAAGATATAGTTATCCCACGATGTTAAAAAGAAGCAAAAGCTTGTCTTATCGACAGCAAGTTACTTTAATGACAACGGTACTAATGAATTTTTTAGTAGAGCACGAGTTAATTGTTATAGAACCTTTCCATGAGAATGGTTCGCTCAAGGAAGACCTGGAACTGCGGAGCACGGATTTAACCGATTTAGGAAATGTATTCTTCAAAGAAGTTTTCCCAAAATGGTCTGCGTATATTGATCGCGGTGGAGATATTCAAAAAACAACCATTCTATTAAAGGGATTGAACAAGTTGCAAATATAAATCTTCTAAGTAATGCGCATGCCACTTCATTAAGCTAACAGACAGTTTACTTGAGCTAAAATACTAATCTCTTTACTAAAACGATAATCAAGGCGTATAATCCGTTAAGACATCAGAGTGAGAAGAGGGAAATTGATTATGAACAACGGGTTAGTCAATGCGATTATCGCGTATATCATGTGGGGAGTTCTCCCGCTTTATTGGAAGTTGTTTAACGATGTGCCGGCAGGCGAGATTTTGTCACATCGGGTTGTTTGGTCGTTCGTCTTTGTGGGTATTCTCGTCGCAATCCAGCGTCGCTGGGGTGACATCAAGCGAATTGCGGCTAGCCGCTCGCTCCTGCTTTCGCTCACCGCTAGCGGACTGCTGATCGCTGCGAACTGGCTCATCTTCATCTGGGCGGTCAACAACGACCATGTCGTCGAGACAAGTCTCGGCTATTATTTGAACCCGTTGCTGAACGTACTGCTTGCGGTGGTCTTCCTTCGTGAGAAGCCAAACCGTGGCCAGTGGCTCGCGATTGCCATCGCTGGCGCCGCGGTGCTCATCATCGCCATCGACTATGGACGGTTCCCATGGATCTCAATTTCACTGGCCGCGACGTTTGGCTTGTACGGCCTCGCGAAGAAGAAGATCGTGCAAGACGCTTCTGTAGGCTTGTTTTCGGAGACGGCTGTAATCCTGCCCGTCGCGATTGGCTACTGGATCTATTTGGCCGCCGCAGGAAAGACGACGGCATGGACGCTGCCTGCGGCTACATTCGTCGAACTGCTTCTTTCCGGCGTGGTAACAGCGCTGCCGCTGCTCTTCTTTGCACGGGCAGCCTCCCGGATGTCGCTGTCCACGCTCGGCTTCGTACAATACATCGGGCCGACGATCATGCTGTTCCTGAGTGTATTCGTGTTCAAGGAATCGGTTTCGTCGGTTTTGCTTATCGGCTTCGCGCTCATCTGGACAGCGCTCGTTGTTTACGCAACGGCATCGGTTCGCGGCACTAAACTTGCGAAGGCGAGCTGACGGCATACAGGTCCGCCAGATACCGTCATATCAGCCATTTCCGTCCGTTGGGGCGGAGATGGCTGTTTTCTGTTCGGTCTAAACGAACTTACTATAGAGTTCGCTCCAATAAGGTTCCGACTTGTTTGGCCATGATTTGCGGGGGATACGGCATTTCATTTCTAATCCACCATTCAATGATCCCTGTTGCTCAGCTTTGCCTCCGTTATGGTATCCAGCTTGGATTTTTAGTCATTCCTAAGACGGCGAATCCGGATCGCATGAGCAACAATGCAGAGCTTGATTTTGTGATCAGCGATGCAGATATGGAGACCTTAAAGAATGTAGAGCACATCCAGGATTATGGTGAGCATAGCTTCTTCCCGGTTTTTGGCGGGAAATTAAAGTAAAGCTATTGATAAAATGTTGACGTTATAAAAGTAATTCTTTAAGGACAAAACATAGTCCACATTGAAAGTCGCTATTTTAGCGGCTTTTTTATTTTATCGGTACAAGTTCTTGTACCGATGGCCGTAAAGAACAAGAACTTAGTCCGATTACCGATTAGATGAATATCTAAACAATCCCAAGCTACTTAGAGCTAACGCGCAGATTAAATTGACGTTAACTGATACATTTTGGATTCCGAAATCGTTTTAGTAGCGAAAGGAGGGGGCATAGGCTAGCCTGGAGGATAAGATTGAGACGAACGGAAATGGAATTTCTTGAAAGGAGAATGGAGATGAGGTTGTTTGAACTATTGCTCTTATTGTCAAACATCGGGTTGTTTGCATTAACTGTTCTATTAAAAAAGGAACGGCGTAGAATTCCAGTATCCGTTGCAAGCGGGTTCGCCACACTTTTACTGGTCATTCATTGGACGGTGGAAGGATTCAGAGTTCAGATATTTTTCCCATATTGCATCACGATCATGTTTTTAGCCATTTCAGGTTATAGTTATATTAAAATAAACGGCCTAAAAAAAATCCCACGATTCATATTGGGTTCATCTTATACCGCTATAGCAATAATGCTGGTCGTAACAGCGGGTCTCATGTACGCTTTTCCTGTATTTAAATTACCTGAACCAACAGGCGGATTTAAGGTAGGAACGCTAACTTTTCATTTTGTGGATACGAATAGGGAAGAGATGTTCGACGAAGCCGGAGAAGGTAAGAGAGAATTGATGGTTCAGGTATGGTATCCGGCTCAAGCCGACACCGGCAAGTACGCTCCCTTTGTTCCCGATCCCCGCATTTTACGTTATATGGCCGCGGACTATGGCCTTCCCGGATTTACTTTACAACACCTGAAGTATGTATCCAGTCATTCTTATTCGGGGGCCGAAGTCTCTTCGGCGCAGACTTCATACCCGCTGATCCTTGCGAATCCCGGCAACGGCTCTTCCAGGTTTCTCCACACGTCGCAAGCCGAAAATCTCGCGAGTCACGGATATATCGTGGCCGTGATCGACCACACCTACAATACATTTGCAACCGAATTTCCGGACGGACGAATCACGACCAGCAAAACCAACGACTTATTCACGCCGGGCCAAGATTACCGAACGAGTAGAGAAAATCGCGACAAGTTGGGAGAAGTTCTAACCGGCGATGTCGCATTTGCGCTGGACCAATTCGAGCTCATCCAATCGGGGCAAATTCCAAGTCATCTAAAAGGGAGGATTGATCTTCGTCATGTCGGGGTGTTCGGCCATTCCATCGGCGGAGCGACGGCCTATGACGCTTCTTACGATCCGCGCATCGCGGTTGGAATAGACCTCGATGGAGGGCTTTATCGGCTGCGTGACAGAGAGGGTCTGCGAAAACCGTTTTTGTTCATCCACTCGGAAAGCTATTTCGAAAAATTAAAAATGGTGATGGATAACCGGGGTTACAAGGATGCAGAGCTTAGCCGTATAGGCTCAACTAGAGAGTGGGAGGATCAAGTAACCGAAGATAAAAGGTTGGAGCTTGAACGGATGCGCGAAACGGTCGTTGAAGGGGGAGAAGTCCTCTATATCGAAAATACGGAGCATTTGAATTTTGCCGACGTACAGTTCATTTCTCCGGTTTTCAACATGCTGGGCATTACAGGAGAGATTGCGCCCGAAAGAGCAACCTCCGTTATCAATGCCTATATGCTTGATTTCTTCGATATGTATTTGAAAAATCAGGGCGGTATCTTAATGAATGGACCGGATAGCCGCTTTCCGGAAGTGAAGTTCGTAACCTCGCTATAAATTACGGGGAACGTTGGTACTATTATAAACGTCAATCAGGGTGGTAACGCGGAGCAGCTCCGTCCCTAATGGGATGGGGCTTTTTGGCGTCTTCATAAAATAAATATTACATTGGAGGGTTATCGAATGAGAAAATTGTGGTTATTAAACCGTTACAAAGAATGATTATTTGGTATAATTTGGATACCGTTGAACGGATGAAAGGGTGATATTGCAATGCAATTCAAGTTGTATACGGATGTGCATGAGTTTTACAATGATACCTATGATGTGCTGATGCGTCATGAAGCACAAAATTTGATTCCTCTTGGCAATATCATAATCGGGCATGAAGGAAAAGACAAAACAGACTGGCGTGACCCTGTAAATTGGCTTATGGCAACTATTTCGGATGCTAAGGGCATACAACTTACCGCCATAATGACACCGCCACACAATATTACGCTTTATGCAACAGACAACATCATTAACCGGGAAGCTATAAACTGTCTGATAGATGGGCTGAAAGACCGTGAAATTCCAGGTGTGATGACCGAAAAAAACTTGGCAGCGTATTTTGCCAAAGAATATACCTTACGCAAGGGAAAAACCTTTAAAACAGCCATGAGCCAACGTATATATGAACTTACGTCAGTAAACCCGGACATTCAAAAGGTTGGTATCGTTCGATTGCTGAATGAAAAGGATATTCACTTTTTCCCATACTGGGCTGAAGCATTTTATGCAGCGGAGACTTATGGCAAAACAGTAATGTCCATCCCGCAAGATGCAGACTCTTACCTCTACCGAATAGCATCGAAAAAACTCTATATTTTAGAGGACAACGGGATACCCGTTTCTATGGCAGGATATACAAGGGAAATGCAAACGGCTATTGGCGTGGCATTTGTATATACCCCTCCATATGAGCGCAGGAAGGGTTACGCTACTTCCATTGTGGCGCAAATAAGCCAACTTGCATTGGATAAAGGTTTTACCAAGTGCGTCTTATATACGGACTTAGCAAATCCCACATCGAATAGCATCTATCAAAAGATAGGCTATACGCCAATATGCGATTCGCTCCAGTTAAAATTTGAATAGTATAATGATAAAGCCCATATAATCAATGATCGTGGATGAAATACAATTTGACTTGCTGTCATAGCCGTACATAGCCATGCATATATATCCCCGAGAATGTAGGTATGGGGGGCGGATCAATGGAAGGTAACAATGCTAACCATCAGACAAACGGTCGAAGCTGGCAGGGGGGCCATGCTCCATCACAATGGAATGCTATGCAGTCGCCGGAACACCATTCGCAGACGGTAGGCGAACGGGGACCGATTCTGGAACAGGACAGCATGCTGCATGAAACACTAGAAACCTTTGTCCACGAAAAGATATTAGAGCGTCCGGTCCACGTAAAGGGGTTTGGTGCCATGGGTTATTTTGAAACCCTTCATTCGATGGCCGCTTATACGAACCTGTGCTTCTTGCAGCAGCCGGGACAACGGGTACCCGTTACAGTTCGTTTCTCATTTGCGGTCAGCAACAAAGGGACACCAGATACATCCCGCAACGTGCGTGGATTCTCGACGAAATTTTATACCGAGCATGGCGTTTTCGATCTGCTTTGTAATCATATCCCTGTGTTCCTCGTACGAGACCCGATCCGGTTCCCTGAATCAATTCATGCATTCCTGCCATCACCAGTTAACAATCTCATCGATCCGAATCGATTCTGGGGTTTCATTGCTACTGCGCCGGAGGCAACCCATTTCGTTGTACGTCTATACTCGGACGAAGGAACGGTCAAGAGCTTCCGCCATATGCCAGGACACAGTGTTAACACCTATGTTTGGAAAAATGCACAGAATGTCCGCTTCTACGTCAAATATCGCTGGATTCCGTTGGCTGGAGAGCAATATATCGATGCGCAAGAAGCGGCTCGTTTGGCCTGCGAGAACCCGGATTATTCGGGTAAAGATCTGTATGACTCGATTGCCAAAGGCACACCAGTCCAATACGGGCTGTATGTGCAGTTGATGAACCCACAGGATGAGGCGACGCTGCCGTTCGATCCGCTGGATGACACGAAAGTGTGGGATGTGCGTCAATTACCGCTGCTGCCAGTTGGTCGACTCGTATTGGATAAGAACCCTACTAATTATCAGGAGCAGGTCGAGAAGCTGGCATTCTCCCCGTCAAATCTTCTGGAAGGTGCCGAGCTGTCCGATGATAAAATGCTGCAAGGCCGCAGCAATATTTATTGGGATTCACAGCGGCATCGCCTTGGATCGGATTTCCGCAAAATTCCGATTAACCATCAAGCAAACTGGTCACCGAGTGAACAGGTAACGAGCGGAGCAGGGCGCTACGTAGCCGGCCGGCTCGTTCGATCAGATATTCCGAAGGCCGATAACTTCACGCAAGCGGGACAATTTTACCAATCTCTCTCACAAGTTCAACAGGATCATCTTGTTCAGAACCTCGCTGGTGACTTATCGGCGGCTTCACAGGAGATTCAGAGGGTTGTGTTAGGCTATTTATTCCAAGCTGATGCAACATTAGCCGACAGGGTTGCACATCAGATCGCTGCTCCGAAGAAGGGATGATTTACGCAATTACATGAGGATGAGTGAGGTCAATCAATCATAATTATTGAAAACTGTTATACCTCCACAATTATCGTGGCGTAAGAATATAATTTCTATCAAAGCCGCTAAATTAGCGGCTTTTTGGTTTTATTGGTACAAGTTCTTGTACGGGACGCCGTTGTTCGACTTTGCAAACATGAGTATTAACTTGCTTGATATTGCTGCTGCGGAGGGTCTCATAGCTCCAGAAGCGGTCGCAAATCAAAAGGCAGGGTCACGGTTCCAATTCACCATTCGGATAGACGACGTGGATGCTGTCTGCGCCGAGCTTAATGCACGTGGCGTCACTCTACTCAACGCTCCATTGAACCGGCCATGGGGAGTACGGACTGCTAGCTTCGTCGATCCGGGCGGTCATATTTGGGAGATTGCGCAACAATTAACATAGAAAGGATGCAAAGTGGTCATTATTCGAACGGAGAACTTTAGTTGAATAAAATAAACATCAATCGGCAGCCGGCCAAAAAGACGGTTGCTTTTATTTGTTTTAAGGGCAGAATGCGCGTATAGGAAACTTACTTTCAGAAAAGTAGAACGGCTGTCAGGCAGCATCCATCCTTACGACACATATCCTTCACATTAATTCTGATATTTATGAAAAATATCACTCGAGCGGGCTATATCATACATAATTGGTTTGATTTATTATCTTATGGAAATAATTTAAATAGAACAAAGGAAAGGAGGATAACTATCCATTATACATATCGTAAAAATTATAAAATTAGAAGAAGCGTATTAATCTCCATTATTTTAGTAGGATATCTAATGTCTATTTTATCTTTTGAAATAACAGCAGCAGAAGCTAAGGAAGAAGCCAACCCTTCACTCCAGGACATTGTCGACAAGGCGAAGCCTGGGGATCGCATTATGTTATCGAAAGCGGTATATTCCGGACCGGTCGTGATCAATAAAAGGATGGATCTTGAGGGAGAGGAGGGCGTATCTCTGATCAATGAATCTCCCACACCCGCGATAACCATAGAAGCCGAAGGTGTATCCATACAAGGAATCCGCAATTTACAGAAACACGAAGGGGAAGAATCCTCAGCAATTTCTGTCCAAGCAAATGGAGTTGTTTTAAGGAATTTAGAGATTTCAACCCGCGGATTTGGAATTCTTCTAAAGAATGCCGACGATGGAGTCTTAGAAGATAACTTCATTACTTGGGACAGAAGCCAGGGGGCATCAACGTTAAGTGAGAAAGGAAACGGAATCGATCTATTTAAGTCAAACAATAACCGAATTAAAAACAATAAAATAGCGAATATGCGGGATGGAATATACCTGGATAACAGTAGGAATTTGGATGTGTTCAACAACTACATTTTCGGTTCGCGTTACGGAATCCATTGTATGTACATTGATGGAACAAAAATTATCGGAAACATCGGCGAATTCAATGTCACCGGGGCAATGATCATGGGTGTACGCGATGTAGTGGTCTCGAACAATTCCTTCGTTAAGCAAAGGAACAATGTAAATTCGCAAGGCATTCTGCTGTATGATGTTCAAGGATCTACCGTTGAAAAGAATGCGATTGAAGGAAACCGCGTCGGGATTTATCTTGAGCGTTCCAGTAAAAACGAGCTGAGAAACAATTCGATTTACAGAAATTTTATAGGTATCCAATTTGTGAGTGCAGAGAAAAACATCATTCATAATAACGATTTTGTTGCCAATGTTATTGAAGCTGAGGCAACGGATAGCGAATCAAATCAAATTGAGGAGAACTTTTGGGATACGGCTCAGGTTCTCGATATGAACAATGACGGAAATAGCGATATCCAATATTCAATCAATCCGTTCTATCGCAATTTAATCTCTGAAACTCCGGCCTTTCAGCTTTTTTTTCAATCGCCAGGAATTAGTTTCTTAAGCGGAATGGTTGAGCAAGATAATCAGCATACCTGGACCACGGACAGTTCTCCGAGTCTGAAACTGAATCAGCCCGTACTGACATCGAACTCTATCGTTGATGACAAACCGCTTCCAGATAAAGTTTTCTTGATGATAGTTTCTTCTATGCTGTTGTTGATATCCATATTAACCATACTCTATTCAAGGGGGCAAAAAACATGAAAAAGGGAATCTTTGCTTTGAGTTTAATTTTCGTCTTAATAGCCATTACCGGCTGCGGAAAGAAAACGTATCAACCGCAAGCCATCAATGAAGATGTTGATGTGTGCGTAATTTGTAACATGCAAGTCAAGGATGATGCCTTTGCAACACAGATCGTAACGAAAGAAGGTAAGAGTCTCAAATTTGACGATATTGGATGCATGAATGAATGGAAATCGAAAAATGGCACTAGTGAAATCGGAATGGAGTTTGTTCGTGATTACAACGATAAAGAATGGATCGAGTACGGAAAGGCGGCTTATGTCTATGATGCTTCCATTCGTACGCCGATGGCTTATGGGCTAATAAGTTTTAAAGACCAAAAATCCGCAGAACAATTCATTCAAGAGCAGGGTGTAGGTCAATTGCTGAGCTCGGAAGAACTCGCCAACCACACATGGGAACAAAGTTCGGATATGATGGACATGCATAGCGAAGGGGAAAACCACGAAGGGGCACACACCCATGATGGTAATATGAGCGAAGACAAATCAGGACATTGATTGCCATGTCGGATTTGCTGCAGGTTGCAAAGAAAGAAATAAAGATCGGATTTAGAAACCCTTGGGCGTACTCCTTCTTAATATTGTTCTCCGTATTCAGCCTGAGTTTATTATTAGTTAATTCTCAAAATGAGATCAGCGGCTACTCCGGTGTTACCGGGTCGATATTAAGCTTGACACTATATTTACTTCCCTTAATGTCTCTATTTCTGGGATCCTTCTCATTAACTGCGGAAAAAGAAGAGGGAAGCTGGCAGTTGCTATCTGCCTATCCACTTGGGACGATCTCCTTTATCTTAGGTAAATACATCGGTTTGTCCGTTGTATTGTTGACTATCGTTTCCTTTGGTTATGGATTAATGGGATTAATTACTGGGTTGAATGGTAAAATGTTTGAAATCAATACTTATCTGCTCTTTCTCTCATTTTCATATGGATTGGTTCTGCTATTCCTAACGATCGCGCTATGGATCGGCTCTTTGGCAAAGAATCGTTGGCAAGCATTGACGGTATCGGTTTTGATCTGGTTCTTTACGGTCATTGCTTGGCCTACGATTTTAATCGCAGTCCTGGGGATCCTTCCATACTTATGGATCAAACCGCTTCTCATTATATTCACATTCTTAAATCCTGCTGAATTCGTAAGACTATTTGTCGTGATCAAGCTTGGAGGCGGTGCTGTTCTTGGACCCGAATATTACAAATGGGTAAGCTGGATTCACAGCTCTAGCGGCAGTTTTTCATTTTTCGTCCTCTTTTTCATCTGGTTGCTTTTCACTTTAACATGCGTTTGCTGGATCTGGGAAAGGAGGAGATCCCGTGTCTGAACACTTTGTTATTGCTTCAAATATAAATAAAACGATACAAAGCCAAAAGATTGTTAGGAATATTTCCTTTCAGCTAAATAAGGGCAGTATAGTCGGATTATGCGGCGGTAATGGGGCAGGAAAAAGCACCGTTCTGCGCATGGTAGCGGGGATTCTTCAACCCACCTCCGGAGAAATCGTCATAAACGGGCTACAATGGAAAAACAACAGAAAAAAGTATGCGGAACAAATCGGGTATATGCCTGATGATTTTCAGTTCCCCCAGGGGATGACGGCCCAAGAGATTTTATCTTTCTGGGCATCTTTACGCAAGGTACCTGAACAAAGGGTTCAGGAAGTTTTGAGTCTTGTTGGTCTGGCTAATCAAAAGAACAAACTCGTCAGCACTTTTTCCAAAGGGATGCGGCAACGCGTTCTCTTTGCACAAGCGATTCTGTCCAAGCCGGCCTTGCTGATCATGGACGAGCCGACCAATGGTCTTGATCCTTATTGGATGAAGGAGTTTGTGAACCTGGTCAAAACCGTACAAACACAAGGGCAGACGGTGCTCTTTTCCACCCACCAACTTGATATTGCCGAAGAGCTTGCGGACTATGTCCTTTTTCTGAATGAAGGGCAAAACTGTGGTGAAGGATCGGTTGAAGAATATAATCAATTGTTCGGCGAATTTCCACTACACAAGGCGTTTCAGCATAGTATGGAACTCATCACAAAGAACGAGAAAATAGGCGATGAAGATGAAGATTAATTTGAGATCGGGGTTGACCCTTTTATCAGGTCTATTAGCACTGTTAGCAGTTATCTATGTAGTTATATCCGGAAGTCACAATCGTCAGGACCAACCAACAACCAAACGTTTGAATATTGGCGTAACTGCACCGGATTTTCAAGCGACAAATACCCTAGGGGAAAAGATCGCTCTATCTGATTTTCGCGGAAAGTCCGTCGTGATCAACTTTTGGGCGTCCTGGTGCGGACCCTGTGTGAACGAGATGCCGCTCATTAATCGTGTTTTTCAAGATAGCGATTCCGATGTCGAAACCCTATTTGTAAATGTGGGAGAGTCCAAAGGAACCGTAAATGAGTTTTTAACCCAGCAACAATTCGATTTCCCTGTTATTATCGACGCTACCGGTAAAATATCAGGTATGTACGCCGTTACAGGGTTGCCTGTTACTTATATTCTTGATAAGGAAGGTAAAGTCGCACACTCGATAATCGGTGAAATAAGTAGTGAAGATCAACTATACAATTATCTTGAAAACGCCAAAGAGGATTAAATTAAATTTAATCCTCAGATTGTCGAGAAACCCACGTCTTTGAGACGGTGGGTTTCTCTTTTTTATTTGCAGTGTACTCTCAAGGTTTATAAAGAGGGGATCCCCACTTTTCCAGGCGATCCAGATGGATCGCCATCTTCTTCATGTTCTGCACAGCGGCCGTCATCAAAGCTTGTTCTTTGACGTTAGCCAATCCGCGTAAACGGCAATAGCGAAACCCATGGAGCTCTTTGGCATCCGCGAAGCTTCGCTCAATCGTTTCTTTTCGTTTGCGGTACAACTGTTTGCCGTCACGGCTCAGCCGGTTGTTTCGTACCCACTCTTTGCTGTCCTCCCATACGTGACGGGTCAACACCTTTCGGTGGTTACGGGAATGAGTGCATTGCGCAAGCATAGGACATTGTTTGCAATGCTCCGGGTCCGACGCATACTGTCGGTAACCCTTTCGGTCGGTCGTCCGGTATGTCAGACGGTGCTCTGCTGGACAGATATAAGTGTTGTTTTCGGCGTCGTAAATAAACTTCCACTTCGGAAATAGGCCTTGCTTGGGGTGAAATCTCCGGTGTGCAATCACTGCAAAAATTTTTCGTTCTTGTAAACCACGGCAAATCGGCGTCGTTAAATAACCCGAATCCAGCGCTACAGCTTCTACTCGAAAACCAAAACGTTCTCTCTGACGGTCTAAACGAGATAAATACGGAACCGAATCATGGACATTTCCCGGCGTGATGTGGACATCGGTAATGAGATTGTATTTGAGATCCACCGTCCGGTGGTCGAGATAAAAGAACCCTTCTGGCTTTCCGTCACGAACCATATAGCCGCTCTCTGGATCTGTGGTGCTCACTTTAATTTCCTTGGTTTCACTCACTTCCTCTCGCTCTTTTAGGGCTTTTTTCCATGCGCTTTACGGTCCTCCGTGACGGCTCCATTGAGTTCGTCAATATAGTCCTTGGTGTTTTGCAGAACTTCCTGCTTGGTATATTGGTGCTTGTTGGCGTTGGCTTTCACATGAGTCGAATCGGTGATAAGTACGCGTCCGCCCACCATTTTATGTGAAATGGCTTGGAGAACGATTTCATCAAAGATCTCTTGAAAAATATCCGTATCCTTAAAGCGAGTTCGCCGGTTCCAGCTAATCGTCGAATGGTCTGGGACTTTATCGGTCAGGCCCAGACCCAAAAACCAACGATAAGCCAAATTGGTTTGAACCTCTCGTTCCAACTGGCGTTCGGAGCGAATGCCATAAAAATAGCCGAGAAAAATCATCTTAAACAGGATGACTGGATCAATGGCCGGGCGTCCATTGTCCGCACAATACAGGGGCTGAACCTTTTTTTCAATAAAAGAGAAGTCGATATACTTGTCTACTTTACGCAGCAAGTGATCTTGTGGAACCAGTTCTTCGATCGAAACGAATTCATAGCTTTGTTGTTTTTCCCGATTAGATCTCAGCACCAAAAACACCATCCGTTCATGAGTAGTTACATATATTATACAACATTAACGCGGTGCCGTCTTAAATTAATTGAATCAAAAGAAGGCCGTCGAGACTTTCTCGACAGCCTGAGGATTAAATTAAATTTAATCCTCTTTTCCTTGAGTTTACGATATGCTTTGATATAAATATAGATTGGAATTTGGGGAGTTGTTCGTGCATGACGTATAAACAAATCAAATGGATGATTTTATTCGTACCGACATTGATTGTAGGCTTATGGGAATATGTCCGGCACCAGTTTCTCATGCCTTATATTTCTATGAACTTGGGGAACTGGCTTACGCCAATCTTAGTATATCTCGTTAGTGTGACTCTTCTAAACCAATTGTTCAATCAACTGGAAAGGATTCAACTTGAGCTTCAAGCTGAGCGGGCACAAAAGGCAGCGCTTCAGGCCCGTGAGCAACTGGCCAAAGAGCTTCACGACGGAATAGCTCAATCGCTGTTTTTGCTGTCTGTTAAGGTTGATCAACTTGAGCACACAACAGATCGACAAATCCATGAAGAATCGGTTTATACGGTTCGAAAGACCGTTCACGAAGTGAATCGATATGTTAGACAAGCCATTGCAAACCTTAGATATTCTACTACGGACAATAATGATATGATCATCAAGGAAACGTTAAGGGATAAAGTCAAGCAAGTAGCTGATGAAGTGCTTATCCCTATTGAAATAGAATGGAGCATACCTGAAGATGCTATGAATTCGAAGGAAAAGATTGAGATATTAGCCTGTATTCGCGAGGCGGTCGTAAACATTCAAAAGCATGCACGTGCTTCAAAGGGCTGGATAGCGGCACATGGGGATGAATCGGATTGGGTAGTAACCATAAAAGATAATGGAGAGGGATTTCGGGAAGAACTTGTAGATTCGAAAGAAAGCTATGGGCTGAACATTATGAAAGATCGCGTGGAAGATATGAAATGGCAGCTTCGAATATTTAATGATCATGCGCTGACAACACTTAAGATACAAAAGGGAGGAGGCGAGGAATGAAAACACGAGTATTAGTCGCAGATGATCATGCCCATGCCAGGGAAGCGATATGTGACATCATTTCTGCGGACGACCGGTTTGAAATTGTAGGTGTTGTTGCAAGTGGCCAGGAAGCTATTGATTTCACGGAACAATGGATGCCTGATTTGATTTTAATGGATATTCAAATGCCTGGTATGGACGGTTTGGAAACGACGCAGCGCATCAAACTGCGCTTTCCCTACGTGAAGATTGTTATGATCACAGTTTCGGATGACATGTTTCATCTTTTGGAGGCTTTAAAGCGAGGAGCGCAAGGTTATCTGCTCAAAAATCTGGCACCCTCAACATGGATAAAGTACTTAAACTCCATTGTGAATGAAGAAGCCCCTTTAAGCCGAGAGCTGGCCTTTGAAATTTTGAAGGATGTATCACTTGCGAATAAGAGAGACGTTGATGAATCTTTGACGTTAAGAGAAAAGGAAATATTAAGTAACGTGGCGGATGGGCTGACTAATAAAGAAATCGCTGAAAAGCTAGTGATATCGGAACATACAGTCAAAAACCATTTAAAAAACATTTTGCAAAAGCTGCAGGTTCAAAACAGAGTCCAGTTAACACGCTATGCTTTAGAGCAGGGGCTTATATCCGGAAAAAAGAGAATTTGAAGCCATGGGATCGGTGTTTTGAAGATAGGAAGAAAATGGTTTTTATGCTAGACTGTCTAAAAATAGCATATAAGGAGTTTAGATAATGACAAAAACGACCTATCGTCTACGTCGTCCTAACATGGATGACGCCCAGGCAGTTTGTGACCTGGTGGCCGCCTGCGATACCGAAGACCTGGGTGCTCCGGATATCGTACTGGACGATATCTTGGACATGTGGTCCGGCTTTGATCTCGACAAGCAGGTGTGGGTTGTCGAAGATTCCGAATCCAAGCTGACCGGTTATGCTTTTCTTGAAGAAGACAGCGAAGAAAAGTTGTTCAGCTATGGATGCGTTATGCCTGCTGCACGCGGCAATGGTATCGGTTCGATGCTCGTGAAGGCGCTTGAAACGTATGCTGCCGAGCTTCGGAGAGAATCCGGGGTACCCAAGCGTTTGCAAAGCATGATTCCCACGTTATGCAAAGACGCCGTCCGGTTATTTGAGAGCAGGGGCTTTGCCCCGGTCCGGTACTTTAAACGCATGGGAATCCGGCTTAATGCCGAGCCGGCGCCGGCCAACTTGCCGGACGGGTTCACTGTCGGGCCATATGTGAAAGGGGCTGACGAGCGAGCGGTCTATGAAGCTTATATCGAATCTTTCGCGGACCATTGGGATTTTGCGGAACCGTCTTTTGAGAAATGGCTGGAAAAGACGCAGCTGCCCACCTTCAATGAACAGTGGTGGATGATCGCTCGGGACTCGGATGGAAGTGTTGCAGGATTTGCGCTCGCCCGCATGCGTGATGATTTGTTGTTCATAGAGAAGATCGGTGTTCGCCGTCCGTTCCGCGGACGCGGTCTTGCGCTCGCGTTGCTGCAGACCGTGTTTAAGGCTTCCTACCGTGCAGGTCAGCAGCTTGTCTCGCTAGGCGTGGATGCGGCCAATCCTTCGGGAGCCTATCGTCTCTATGAGAAGGCCGGAATGAAGCCGGAAAATGAAATCAGCATCTACGAGAAGAGCCTGAGCTAAACAAACCGGTCGAAGCCTTGCTATGGTTTGACCATCTTTCATAGGTTTAAGGAAGCCAAGAAAATAGGAACGGAGGATAAATGGGTGAAGATACAACTATTGGTACTGTTCATTTCTATTGGTGGAGTAGTATTAGCGACATTCATTTCTATGTTTGCTGTGCTACGATTAAAAAAGAGACATCAAATGGCGAATGACGAACAGAACAATAATAGAAAAGTAAACTTAACCATACCGTCTAAAACATATGAAGTTGAACTCCATCAATCACTCATTCAGGACTGGCGAAGAGGGAAGAAGAGCCTTCTAAAAATAAGGTGAATTATAGAATTATGGGTGAGTTCATAATAGTATAACTGTTGAAGGTCGCTATTTTAGCGGCTTTTTTATTTTATCGGTACAAGTTCTTATCCCGCGCCAAGGACAAGAACTTGTGTTTTGGCAATTCTTCGATCCGTTTTTGCCATGATAACTCCTCCAATATTTCTTCGACAATGAACAATTTCATTTCATGTGTTGAAATATCAAATAAAAACGATTTTATTAGCCATTGAATGAATACTCCTAATTTTTACAATACAAGACATGTTGATTAAACAATCCGTTTTGATAATCATCCATTGTAGGTTTAACTAAAAAAAGGGATGAGTATTTATTTATAGAAGGAAGAGGAATCATTATGGCAACCATGAAAGATAAAGTAGTAATTGTAACGGGAGTACGGTCAGGCATTGCGCGTTTATCATTTATTAGGTCATTTGCTGTTAGAGTTTGTTGTTACGAATACCGATGTCCTTAATCAAAACGTTACCTTTCGCGGTTTTGTCAAAAACAAAGCTGATTTTTCTGATTCCCTGCGGCACCAAGTTGGAGTTCGCTTCGATAAAGTCCGACACATCAAAGGTGAAGTTTTGAAAAATCGGCTCCTTGATTGTCTGAAAGAATCCAAGCGGCCGTTTTGTGAGGACTCCTTCAAACATGGGAAGTAGGGGAGAAACGTGGCTTAACGGCAAGCGGCTGACGTTTCCATTTTTATCTTCCACAGATACCGTCAAATCGACTAACGCGTCCGTTTCACCGGTCTTACGATCTGCATCATTGTTTGCTATCGAAAATACTATGGTGCTTTTCTCAGACATTTCGATACCCGAATCGGGCAGAATGACTTTGTAGGCAGGAGTGGATGGTGCAGCCGTGTTATCCCATTCCAAGGAAACTGCGCTGTATTGGTCATCCGTAAGTTCCATTTTCACTTTGCCTTCCTTCCAGGCTTTGAGTGACTCTCCTTCCAAGCGTCCACCGGGCAACGTCGTTGTCCCAGGGTCGTAATCCTCTTCATAGCTGCTGATCATAGTGGTGTTCCCATCCCAATAATTGCTAATATACATCGTTTCGGGGAGCCATTCCCTGGCGTAACCCAGATCTTTAAACACCGTTCGGTATTGGTCATTTTCCTTGAGTGTGGCCTCTAAAAAGGATGAGATCAGCACTTCTGCCGCGCGGAACTGTTGTTCACCAGGGAGAAGTTCGGCGTTGTTAAACAGCATGTTCCCAACCCCTACAGCATCGTGTCTTCCCCATACAGTGTTGAACTGTCCATGATTCGCACCATAAATGTAAACATAAGTTTTGAAGAATTCGTTGTTATCTGAGAATTGAGTACGGTAATATTGATTCGCTCCAGCAAAAGAATTAACGTCCATATCGTTGGAGCCGTGCAGGGCCAAATAGTTTATGTCCTGGAGTTCAATGGGTTGACCGCTCGGTTTGTATTGCATGTCGGTACCAGCAATTGAGATAAGGGAACGAATGTTGAAATGGTAGTCGAACTTGATGTTTGCGTCCTCGGGATATGTCGTCAATTCATTATAAGCTGCAGCTATTGCAATAGCTTCGCCCCCCCGAGAATGTCCCATCAGCGCGATATGTTGCATGTCGACTTGGCCATAGAACGGATTTCCTTCAACGGAGTTCCACTCATCCCACGTCTTTAAATGCTCCAGTAACAACCAGCCTCTAGCGCGATTCTCGTCTTTCAATCCATCGAGAATAAACAGATCGTCGTACGGAGAAATATTCAGAAAATTCTCATCAATCGAAGCCAAAATATATCCACGACTTGCTAGCAAATTGCCCAAATAGGCATAGCCCGGATCGGAAAAGTCGGTCGCGAGATGGTTACCGTGTACAATTAACACTAGCGGGAAGGGGCCATCGCCATCAGGATACCAAACCGTGCCGTTTAACGGCATGGCTTCCGGACCAAAGCCAAAAGTGTTTGTGCGCCGGGAACTCCAGTTGCCCACAAAGGCAGAACCGTCGACGGATTCTGTCGTAAGTCGTCCTTCGACGTCAAGATCCTTACGGTACGTTGGATCACTTGCATAGGTTATGGATTTTACGCGAAATGCTCCGGGTTCCGCCGGATCGGCCATTGTCGTCTGGTATTGCTCCGATGTTTTAACGGTTTGCAGTGGGTAGGGAACTTGAAGCTCAGCATGACCATCGCTCGTGAGCCAGTATCCCAGCACGCAGATGAAAACGAAGACTGCAGCAGCGCCTCCGCCTGCGGTTACTCTCACCCATCTTGCGGCATCGCGGTATGCTCCCTTCATTAAGCGGTAAAGCAAGGCGCCAAGCAGGGAAGAGGAAAGGATGATGGAAAAAAGAACAAGCAACGTTAGAGGCATGGGGCCTAAAAAGCTGATCAGCAGCAAACAAAACGAAGCCGTCATAAACCATATGTAACGGGAAGGTATTTTTTTCGCCCAATGCAACAGCCCGGCAGCGATGCCCGTAACAATCAGGATTGCAACCAGGGATAGTAAGGTACCTACGAAGTAGTCCGTAATGCCCCGTGATCCAAGATAATAGTACGCTTGCACGAATACAATGCATAACGTTACGAGAGTTAAAGTGAGTACAGCTCCCTTCCAACTTGAGTCAAGGGGAGGGACACTTGGTAGAGAAAGCTTAGGTAACACCCTTCCTTTAACTCTCTTTTGAGTATTTGAACTGATTATTTTCATGGATGTTCCGCCTTTCGAATTCTGTTCAGTTCGCTTACACGATTTAACGCTGGATAAATTCTGTGGTAAACGAAATTTCATTCAATGGACTTTCATTTTTCATACTTAGTCATTTCAGACGCTAGTGCAAAGTGGGTTTTTCTCTGAATTGATTATCGTGGCATGGGAAATCCGAGAGTCAACTTAGAAAAGTATAAGGCAAAATTGAATTGGTAACCTCCGTCTGGAGGCGGACTTCGATCCAGATCTAAAGTTTTTGAAGTACGGCTACCGCGAGGGAGTCAAATGCTTGAATAAGAATTTCCTTTCTACATATGAATTGGAATTTTCTTTCTTTATCATGATCGATATGAAAGCAAGCGCGCCAACTGGGAAATAAACAAGCCGCCGATCCATGTCCCTACAGTGATGCCAACATTAGAAAAGGAAACAAATAAGCTGTTGCCGAATTCGGGTGCTTCTTTCGCATCAGTCATAGGCTTGACTTAAAACAAGCCCATTTTCCACCTTTTTTCCAGAGGAACGACTGACAGCGGTCGCAAGCGCAATCGAAAAAAAGACAGGATGAAAAAATTCAGGAACCAATCCGGAAAGCCAGCATAACTTATCCCCAAATTTCACTATTTTTACTTCAAATGCGCTTAAAGCCTCCGATTAAAATTCAATCGCGTTCTGCAATTCCATCAAAGTTTAAATAGGCAATAGCTGACATAAAACATAACCTCCTTCTTGTTATAAATGTAGTATAATTCATAAAAGGTGACAGATGTATGTCACCGTTTCATACTGAAGAAAAAAAGAGGAGAACCGATGGATAAGATTGAAGTTGTCTCACCTCCACATGTTTTTAAAAGCGGTCTCAATATGGGTTCTCAAAGTCTTGATGAACGTACGCCTGGCGTATCCGACATACCTGTCGCTGCGGTAGACAAGACAAATGTCCAAGGAAGGTGTAGGATTCCCCAGGGGCACGACTTGATATCTGTATTGTGAAGATTATTCAGTAGCATTCGCGGCAGAACACAGGTACCAACCCCGCACTGTACCATCTGGATGAGGGAAGATAACGTTGTCGTCACCATATGCGGGTGCAGGGTAAACCCTTTGTCCATGCAAAAGCGGTCAATCAGCTTGCGGTATTGATGGTCGGGTGGGAACATGACCAACTTCAAAGCTTGCAGCTTGTCCAGAGGGATGGAGCACTCTGTGGCAAGGAGATCATTCTTACTTACCGCCAATGAGAACTCTTCATGAAACAGGGGAATTGACGTGAGACGTTCATCGATCACAGGTCCAATAGTTATACCGACATCGATGCTTCGATCCAGAACTTGTTCTGTTACCCTCATGGTTTCCAGAAGGGACAGCGAGATAGTGGGATAGGACTGATGGAAGTTCAACAGCAAGGCATTAAACATGAGATCCGCGTCACCGGGCAAAACGCCGATGGATAGCGATCCACCTTGGATCTGCTTCAGATCTGCAATGGCGTCGCTAGCTTGCATCAGATGCCCGAACACGGCAGCGCCATGTTCATGAAGAATCGCTCCGGCTTCTGTAAGGACAATTGTTTTTCCCACACGACCGAACAACAGTACCCCTAATTCTTCTTCCAATCTCCTAATCTGCTGGCTGATGTTAGGTGGGCTGACTCCCAGTTTTTCGGCTGCTCTCTTAAAGTGAAGCTCTTGTTCCAATATGTGCTATAGTTTAGCTATACAACCTTAGCAGATTTCGCAGAGTTCTGGCTGCGCAAACGGAGCGTTGGACGAAATTTTGTCCGCGTTCCCATTTTTTTGTGGCCTTTTTCTCAACTAACGGGCAGGATAATGGAAATGAATTAAAGAAATTTAGTTGTGTTGTTTGTGCAAACAACAAGAGGGCAATAAATCAACCTACAGACATATGTACAAAATACGAGTTTTGTGAAGAAGTACTTAGGGAAAAGATTATCCTAATACTGCCGGTTTATTTTTATATATTAAATCGACCTATAATTCAGTAATTCCTTTCCTATCTTCAAATCAGGTTTAAAATGCTTTTTTTCGATCGAACCTATTCTTTCCTATAAAAATTTAATTGGTCGTTTAAGTTTAGTAATTTTTCAAGAAAAAGCCTGCGGTTCATTACCGGTTCACGTAATAAATCCCAGGCTTCTCAAAAAACTTTTTGAACAATTCAATCTTGTTAGTTTCCATCTTGTTAGTTTCCATATTTTAAACATCACCGTTTACCAACCATCAGTTCCCAGTATGTTCCAAGTCATTCGTCTTTATTCGAATTGCACCTTTATACTCACAATCTCAGACCTCGTGCCGATTCGGATCGGCGGCCCCCAGAATCCGTATCCGGACGTTACGATTGAATGCAAACTCCCCTTTTTAAGGTAACCCCAGTCATTCTCAAAGAGCGCATTTGTAATCAAGTTCCCTGGAAACACTTGGCCACGGTGCGTATGACCGGAAAGAATAAGGTCAACTCCCGCTTTCTCAGCGATGTCCAACTCATATGGCTGATGATCCATCAGAATCACCGGCTTGTCCAGGTCGGCATTGGTCATCAGCTCATCTAACGAAATTCGCTCAAGATCGCTTTTGTCTTTGCGTCCAATTAATGTAATAGTATCGTTTATGCTTATAGTCTCATCATATAGAACGTTAATTCCGCTTCGCTCCAACGTATCGATCAATACCTTCATCGTGCCGTTATGTTTATCATGATTTCCGAGCGTGGCATAAACGCCAAGTGGTGCTTTAAGTTTAGAAAGAATCGTATCGATCTTTTGATCGATGAAAGGCTGAATATCGTCGTCGAATAAGTCGCCCGGCAGCAGAATGAGATCCGGATTGAGCGCGTTTATTTCTTTCACCAACCGTTCGGCATGGTCTTTGCCTGACAGCAAACCAAAATGCGTATCCGCCGCCATGGCGATGTGAAGCGAATCCGTAGATGAGTTTCCTTTATCTATATTGAGCGTATACGAGCGAACGACCGGATTATAGGCTAGAAAAGAACCATAGCCGAGTAAAACAACCATAAGAACCAGGGTCGTAACCCCCGCCCAAAACTGGGATCTCTGCCGGGGAACCCGTGTGAAACGCAACAAAATGACGGTCATATGGGCTACCGGCACCAGAATCAATAACAAATAAAATACGGCCATCCAATAAGCCCCGATAAGCCCCGACGATCCCCAGAATTCTCATTCCTGGAATGCGGCCGATAATTAACGAAACGGCAGCGAGTCCCACCACCATGATATAGATCACTTTAAACCGCGTAGTCGAAGCTTCCGGTCGAAGCCAACGGTATCCGCGCCAACCAATATAGTAAACTAAACCACCATAAATGAGCATGGTGATCATGCCGATTACGATAAACATTCGCACTCTCCAATTTCATATTTTATCTATTTTTTGAAGGCCTACCTTTTTCAATATAAGCTAAAGTGCTGAGCGACCTTTAGTTCAAAACCGAATTCAAATCATTCCCAGTCTGTGTTTGATAATCTCTGAAGTCGTCAAATTCTTCCCCTTTCCATATCCAAAGGGTCTGATTTGCGCTGCTATAGTGATTAAAGTCAACTTTATTCCCTTCGTTTTGGCTGAACTCGTTGGTGATCATCAGCCCATCCTCATTCGCTTTGATGGAATTGTTGTACAATTCGTTATTCCTCGTATCGAAGGCCAAATTGATTTCGCCGTAACCAAGATGCTTGGCGTTGTTTTCGGTAAACTTATTTTCTTTAATGATACTATTTTCCGTTCTTCCGCGATATTCGTCATAGCCTCCAAGCGTTATGCCTGCTGCACTATTTTGATAAATGCGGTTAAATGATACCTCTACATTTGAAGTTGCACCTCCGGCATGCTCGCTGGCCAGTTCAATCCCAAAATCATTGTCATGAATATCATTGTCGATGATCTTTATATCTTTACCACCGTCAACATATATGCCGGCTGCAGCGTAGTCGTTTCCATAAGCGGGATTGCCATAAGAGGAATTGCTGTACACATGATTTTCTTGAATAACTCCGTTTCTTGCCTGATCTTGAACCGGGTTCGGTCCGGTCCCTTCAAACCCAATGATGTCGATACCGATATTGTTATTATCGTGAACGATGTTTTGCATAATGCGAAACCCATCCACATTACCATTTATCGCCATAGCCTCACTGGCTCCCAGCTTCAAGTTGAATAGCTCATTTTGAATAATATCAATGTCCTTTAGCGGAACTTCCGAGTTACCGTAAACCGCAATACCATGTGCATTACCGCCACCTGCTTTCCGACTGGCACCGGTCCCCATGTCATGGATGGTATTCCCTTCAATTTCAATATTGCTGCCGCTACCGCTCACAAAAATGCCAATGGGAGTGACATCGGCGGAACTTGTATTGTAATGGCGTATTTCAAGGCCTGCAACGCGTATATAGCTGGCATTTACAATGCTGATGACGCCATTATCAACTTGCCGTACGCCTTTACCGTCCATGATTGCCGTTTGCCCCGTTGCACTCCGTAAAGAAATGTAGCCCAGATCTGAGGAACCTGATTTTTCGATACTCACAGTCTGGTGATATACACCTTCAAGAAGGATTACGGATCCGCCAGGATTGACTAGTTCGATGGCTTTCTGAACACTGGCGAGCGGCGCATTCATTGTCCCCTGATTGGTGTCTTTGCCTTGAGGTGAGACATAATAATCCCTTGCCTGATCTTCACCGACCGCTCCCGAAGTCCTTGTCTCAAGCGAATGGGTTTCTGATTTAGCTATGAAGTAAGTTATACCTACCGACAACAGCATAATAATACTAATCCAAAGAATCAACGAGGTCATTTTTTGGTTAATGCTACCCACATCCTTTAAGCTCAATAGCTGATTGTGACCGGCAAGAAAAAAATAAAAAAGGGCATTACATATTCATCTTTTAAAAAAGTAATGCCCCTTTTATTTCAGTTACGCACCCTTCAACTATTCATAATACAACTACACAGAAATCCTTTTTGTAGCAACGGTTTGTTGAAATGCCTGGTCATGCTCAACAAGTACCATGGTGGGATTGAAAGCCCGAATCAGCTCCTCAATCTGCATGCGGGAATAAAGATCAATAAAATTTAACGGTTCATCCCAAATGTATACATGTGCTTTTTCACATAAACTTTTGGCGATAAGCAGCTTCTTCTTTTGTCCGCCGGAATATTGGGAGATATCCTTTTCGAATTGAATCCGGTCAAAATCCATCTTCCGCAGGATCGATTTAAATAACGTCTCATCGATCTGATGTTCTTCGATAAAGTCCGATAACCGCCCCTTCAAATGGGAAGTATCTTGTTGGACATAGGAAATGATGAGACCGGAACCTAAATTTATCGAACCGGTATGCTGTATCGGATCTCCTAAAATGAGTTTTAGAATGCTGCTTTTTCCGCTGCCGTTCTTTCCGTCAAGTACAATACGATCACCTTGTTCAACTATGAAGCTAACCGGCTTATTCACGATTTGGCCATCGTACTTGACAGACACGTCAGACAAAACGATCAATTCATTGGACTGAAAATCCAGCGGTTCTAATTTTAACGGCTCCGTTTTTTCCACATTTTTCAGCAGTTTGGACTTTTCTTCAATCGCTTTTTGCTGTCTCGATTCAATGCTCTTTGCTCTTTTCATCATCTTTGCTGCTTTATGACCTACGTAACCCTTATCCAACTTCGAACCTGAATTCGTCGTTCCGTTTTTGGAAGCTTCCACTTGATGAGACCAGCCTGCCGAGCGCTTTGAGGACTGCTGCAATCTCCCTATATCCTTTTGTAGACGCTGGTTTGTTGCCTCTTCGTATTCCTGCTGTCGATCGAAGTTTAACTTCCATGAAGAAAAGTTGCCGCTTTGGACTTCTATATTCGTTCTATTGATGGACAAAATATGGTCAACGCATCCATCCAAAAAAATACGGTCATGCGAAATTAGTATAAACCCTTTTTTCTTCCTTAGATAATCCGAGACGATCTTTCGTGCGTCCGTGTCCAAATGATTGGTCGGCTCGTCAATTAACAGAAATTGTCCCTCATTCAAAAACAGTGCAGCAAGCAATACTTTGGTTTGTTCCCCATTGGATAATGTTTTAAAAGGCCGGTACATGACTTCGGCATCCACATTTAGATAGGATATTTCACGCAGAAACTCCCAATCCTCCGCTTGAGGGCAAATCTCTTCCAGGATTTCATAAGTAAGCTTGTCTTTATCCGCAACCGGATAAGGGAAGTAACTCAACTTTCGCAGCTTAATTTTCCGAACAAAGCCTTGATATAATTGGGCAAACTCGCAATCCATTGCTGGAGTTGACATACAACGGCAGACTGATCCCGTTTGGATTTCGCTTCCGTGAACGCCATGAAAAATGCGATCAGATGCTGCAAAGCCGTTTTGAGATCCAGGTCTCGAACTTCGTCGGAAAACAGGAAAAACAGACCGCCCAACGACCGCGCGTCGTTGTTGTGACGGCGTTCCCATTCCATTACGAGATAACGGGTAAACACGATCGTGGTGTGGCTGATGAGCATATCAAACGAACGACCTTGAAACTCCGTTCCCAGCTTCAGGTACGATTTGGCAAATTTGAAGAACGTCTCAATGCTCCAACGCATGCCGTAGATGCGAACGATTTCAGCCTCTTCCAACGCCAAATCGGTGCTGAGCAGAACCAGCCAATCCCGCCGCCGATGGCGGTTTTGCACAAAGACCAATTTGATCGGCAAACCGCAGGCGGTTTGAACGATGACCGAGCCAAGGATTTCTTTGTTTTTCTGCTTTGGCAACAGGGCATACAGTTCATGGAGCGTCAGGCTTTTTCCGTCGAACCGGTATCGTTGTTTCATCGCCTTGACCATCCCAATGACATGCAGACCTTTCGCCATCAGTTCACGCAACAGAGGCGCTTGGGTAAACCAACTGTCCATCAGGACAAAGTCAGCGCTAAATCCAGCCTGAATCGCTCGATCAAGCAGAGCCGCCACGGCATCCGGTTTGCGTGAAAGCGCCTCGATGCGGCGTTTGTAGCCTTGGGTACGCTTGGACAGACGTTCCTTCATCTCGCAAAAGCGATTCGTCAGCTTGGCCGAGCTGAGCATGACAAAATCGATGGGCGCAAAGCTGAAGCCATCCGACCATCCGAGCGTGAGCATGTTGTAGCCGCGAGCATATCTCCCCGTCGTATGATCGAAGATGCGGGCAAGCAACTCGGCTTTCTTGCTGCGATCCCTGCGAAGAACCGAATCATCAATGATGAACGTCCGAACGCGGGACGAAGAGGTTAAGGAATCAAAATGCTGAACGACCTTCAGACTCAAGGCATGCAAAAATCGTCGCCAGGCAAAGCGTGGATGGTTTAAGAATCGATAGACTACATCTTTGCCAGGCAACGACTGGCGGCGGTCGCTATGCAGAAGACGAAACCAATTGCGCCCTTCAAACACGAGCGTAAAGATCAGCTGAAAGATGGCAAGACTGGACAATCCGAACGACTTGGAAATGCCGGCTTTGCGCAACAGTTGTCCGATTTGCAAAGCGGAAAATAAAGTCGAGATTCGTTCTTGGCCCTTTTCAGACAGGAAGTTGTGTTGTACCATAGAGTTACGCACCTTTCTGTTTGGAATGGTTTGTTTAGCTACTTCCATTTTACCAAACGGAAAGGTGTTTTTCTGTCAAGAACGAGATTTTTCAATAAGAAATCCTAGTCATATCAAGGCTTAACACTAATTTTCAAGGTGCGAAAGTTGAGGAAGTAATTAAACTCAACCGAAGAAAAGATTTTCCCGCTATATTCATATTTCCCTAATAAAAGATTAAAAAAGGTGGTTTTACCCCGACCGTTTCTTCCGATAAATCCGAGTTTCCAATCGGTATCGACTTGAAAGTTTACGCCTTCAAAAATAGGATCAAAGCTGCTGGGATAAGAAAAAGTTAAGTCTTGTACTTGTATCATTGACATGATATTTCCTCCTTTGTATATGACACGCTTTACTTTTTATACAAAGTCGGCATATCCATCTTTATCATTTTCTCCGAATAAGTTGATGGATATTAGCGACTTATTCGGAGTTTTACATGCGTCACGATCGTATCTGAATCGCTCATTTCCCTCTCCCCTTTTTGACTTCGGCTAAAATGACGTAAAAAATCCTCCCAATTCGTAATTGGAAGGATCGTCTCTCACTTTAATGAAATAAGTTCTTATTCACCAACAGCATGTTGCTAAATAAAAAGTGAACTGATTTATAAAAATGGATAGACTAATCCTATATTTTGTAATTTGAAGTTATTCATTTCAAATAAAAATATGGATTAGTTAATCATTGTCCATTCATCAGTCCTCTCAAGATTGTATATTTATATTAACAATTTATGCTATGGAAAACAAGTTCATCATCTCCTCTCGGGCTATTGTTTGTTGTTGTTCTTGTGATAATTTCCATACAATTGGCCGCAAGCCGCATCGATATCAATTCCGAATTGACTTCGAATAGTCACATGAATGCCTGTTGCTTTTAATGTCTCGTAAAAACGGAAAACACGACCTTCATCGACTTCACCGAATCTTAAAGGAGAACTGACGGTTGGATTGTATCTGATTAAATTGACATGATATAAACGGCCTGATTGATATCGTCCTTTTAACAAACTTGCTACTTCCTTAGCATGGTCGATAGAATCGTTTACACCGGGCAACAGAATATAAGCAATATACACTTTTCTTGATGTTATTCTAATGTGCTCATCTAACGTGTCCATTACATCTAATAACGGATATCTGTCATTAATCGGCATCAACTCCCCCCGTTGTTCATGAAACGGAGAATGTAACGAAAACGTCAGATTGACTTGCGGATAATTCTGAGTCATCTTCTTAATGCCCGGG
The DNA here is from genome assembly GCF_051307165.1 of Paenibacillus salivarius. Taxonomy (NCBI): domain Bacteria; kingdom Bacillati; phylum Bacillota; class Bacilli; order Caryophanales; family Paenibacillaceae; genus Paenibacillus; species Paenibacillus salivarius. The sequence continues at coordinate 2,782,577 of NZ_CP195592.1, read as the reverse complement.
ATCAAACCTATCGTTGATATCGTTATCCTTCGAGGGCTTAAAGCAAACAGTTTGGGATCCGTCAGTACATCCAAGGCATCAAAAACTTGCATGTTCGCTAACGCTTCCCCCATTCCCATGAAAGAAATACTATCCACGGAATGACCTTTTAAGTAAAAATAAAGGATTTGGTCCGTGATTTCATCTGAAGACAAATTTCTTTTTAAACCAATATCGCCTGTAGCACAAAATTTGCAGCCAAAATGACATCCGCACTGGGAAGAAATACAGAAAGACTCCCACCCGGCTTTATATTTCATGTTTACCGTTTCTATTGTTTCGTTTCCTGAAATTTCAAACAAGACTTTCGTGACTTGTTCTGAATGTTGTTCCTTTAAAGAAACAATATTTAGTATGGATTCTCCGAACTCATGAACTAACATTTCCCTTAACGATTTTGGGAGCACACGAATATTGCTGAATTTATCGATTTTTTCTTTAAAAACGGCATTACATACTTGTTGCATTCGATAGTTTGGGTGATGTTGTTCCTTTAAGAATTCTTCTAATCTTCTGTACTTATTGCTTTGTTTGAATGGCATCGTTCTCATCCTTCCATAAGACTCTCTAGTGTTTTAAGAGCAAATAGAAGGGAGTTATCGATCCTTACGCTAAAAATGAACAAAAAAAAAGCACCGAAAGAACATTCGGCGCTGAAGTTTGAATAAAAGATATGCACAAATAAAGAAACAAGGACCTTAAGTCATTGCTTTGTCATTTATTTGACCATAGAGGTAAAGCGCCGATAACTGTTTTGTTTGGTTGTTTAGCGTAAAAAAGGACAGACTACTCCCTTTGGCCGCTAAATCATCACCAATTTTGGTGTTTTTACCGAACAAAATTCTAAAAACAGTTAACATCGCTTTCACCTCCCTCAGTCGATTTATTAATGGCTAATCTAGCATAATATCGTATATAAGTAAAGTAGCAGGTTTACGGCTTATTTCCAAATTTCCTCTGCAATTTCTTTAATGAACGCCAGCTTGCGCCACTGCTGCTCCTCGGTCAAGTGGTTGCCTTCTTCCGTGGAAGCGAAGCCGCATTGCGGACTTAAGCAAATCCGGTCCAGATCCACATATTGCTTCGCTTCCTCAATACGTTTCAGAATATCTTCCTTACTTTCAAGCTCACCGAATTTGGAAGAAAACAAGCCCAGCACGACCTGCTGATTCTCTTTCAAGAAGCGGAGCGGCTTAAAATCGCCGGCGCGCTCGGTATCGAATTCCAAATAATAGCCGGAGTAATTTTCGATATTCAGCAGCGTTTGCGCGATCGGCTCGTAGCCTCCGCCTACGCCTGCATACGTCGATACATAGTTGCCGCGGCAAACATGCGTCGTTACGACGAGATCGTTAGGCAGGCCGGACACGACTTCTTCGTTCAGTTTCGCGAATTCCTTCGCATAATCGGCAACGTTCACGCCGACTTGTTCCATGATCGCCATAAACTGCTCGTCGCAAAGCGCTCCCCAAGTGCAATCATCGATTTGAATACTGCGGCAACCCGCTTCATAGAAAGCTAGAATAGCGGCCTTGTACGCTTTGGCGATATCCGAAATCAGTTCTTTCCGGTCCGGGTAGATCGCCTCCGTACTTGGTTTGTTATCTGCCCGGTCCAGTTCGAACAGGAATTGTGCTGCTGCGGGAATCGATTGGCGTGCAATCACATCTTCGCCTGCAATTCCTTTCAAAAATGCATAATGCGAAACAAAAGGATGGCCGCTGAAGCGTATTTTGCCGGTGAGGCGAGCCGTTTCGGGTCTGGACTCGGCACCGTTAAATTGATAGCCTTGCTCAATCAGGGTCCGTTCAACGCCTTCAAATCCCCAGAAAAAGTCCAAATGCCACCAGGAGCGGCGAAATTCTCCGTCGGTTACGGCTTTAAGCCCTACTTCTTTTTGCTTCTGTACAAGCTTAACGATTTCGGCGTCTTCCACTTCCTTAAGTTGCGCCGCGGTAATTTCACCTTTTTGGTATTTCAATCTGGCGTCTTTCAACGCAGGGGGACGCAGGAAGCTTCCGACGATATCATATCGAAACGGAGTAACGGATCGTTGTTTGGGTTCGGTTTGAGTACTCATAGGTTAATCTCCTTTTTCAGAAAATGATGAATATATTTAAGATAGCACAACTGAATGGATATAGCGTGATACAAAAAAGCTTCATCTAGTTATAGGCTTAAACTATAACAACAATGTTTGATACTCCAGACGCCTCGCTTATGAACGTCTATTTTTCTTGACCTGCTTAGGCCAACGATAAGGCTCAACATGCTTTATCATTGTGAGGAACAGCAGTCCCCACTGTTGTTCATTTAAGGAGCAGACGGGTTGATTGCGGTTTACCCCCATCGCTTTCACCAATTTCGTCATTTGCGGAGGTGTAAATACCTCCCCCATTGCCTCGCTTATCGGTAAATGAGGATTCCGAAGCCCATGTGAAGCAAGGGCCTTGAATTTCCCTTGCAGGTTAAGAGGAACCGCGGCATGATTCTTTTTGATCACCGTTACAACAGCCGAATCAACACGCGGCGGCGGCGAAAAGTGGTTTGACGGAACAGTCCGTACAAGCCGGATATCGTACCACATTCTCCATATCAAAATATGCGGATTGGTGATCGGCGTGGCCGTAAAACGTTTGGCGGCCCCCTTCTCGATGATAAACACGGCACGCTGCAATTGCTGGGAGGAGTCCCCCAAAAACTTATCGAAAATAGGAGTGGTAATGGAGAATGGTATATTAGCCACCACACAAAATGGACGTCGGGGAAGTTCAAATCGTAGGACATCCATTTCCATGATTCTTATATTATTTGCTTCATGGATTTTGCTTTTTAATTTCCGGATAAAAGCAGGATCATTCTCGATCGCGATCACGGTCTCGGCTTTCTCCGCCAAGGGAAACGTGATAGCCCCTGTTCCTGCACCGATATCGATCACCGTATCTTCATGGTCGATCCTTGCCATGCGGATCAGTTCTTTTATCAGGAATTTATTGATTAACAAGTGTTGTCCGGAGAAATTCGATGTCCCTTTACGGTATCTTAGATTGTTTTTGGACATGACAAATAGCACCTCATTCATTCGTTATCGTAAATGAAAAAGGCACAGCACAAATTGACCCATTAAGATTCCCATAAAAAATGGCTAGTGGGTCATAAATGTTCTGTACCTTTCATTAACGAATTCGAATATATGAGATGCAATACATAAGAGATGTCTCTCCTCGAGGCTTAAAATTAATCAAATACGGAACAATCGTATCACGCTAACCTTATTCAGTCAAAAATAACGTTCGGATCCGCTCTATTTTTCCGATCGCTCCGGACGTACGGGCAATTCCATGATCGCCTTCAAGCCGCCTTGATTTTCCCAATCGCTTTCAAGAATGAGCCGCCCGTGATGAGCCTGAGCGATTCTTGCCACCATGGGAAGTCCCAGACCGTGACCTTGTTGGACGGGTCTTTTTCGCTTCGAGGAATACGGCAATTCGGTAATCTCCGCCAGTTGTTCCTGAAGGATTCCCCGCCCATTGTCTCTAACGTCTAGCCGATATCGGGAACCGTCAGGGGATAATGAAGTCTCAAGTATGATTTTGCAACCCTGCGGATTATGACGCACACTGTTTTGAACAAGATTACCGATGGCCCGAAGGAGCAGTTTCTCGTCTCCATAGATCTGAGTCGCTTCATCGGTCAGAATTAATTCAATGTCATATGAATCATCCAATCCGTTATTTAAAAAATCCGCGACGACTTGTCTCGCCAAAACCGATAACCGGATGGGTTTCAAATGTAAGGGTTGCATTTCATATTCGAGCATGGACACCAGATTCAGGTCGTTTACAAGCGAGCGCAGCTTCTCGCCTTGGCGCCGGATAATTCCAGCCTGATGCCTCTCCTCCTGCGGAATCTCCGAATTTTCCTCCATTTCGCTGGCATATCCGAGAATCATGGAAAGCGGAGTCCGAATGTCATGGGAAATCCCGGCAATCCAATTGGAGCGTGCTTCATCACGCGCCTTGAGCGCGGCCGTCTTTTTCTGAAGCATCGCCGATGCGGAATTAATGCTCTGGGCCAAATCGCGGAATATCCCTTTGGATTCCAGCCGGACATCTTCATCCTTGGAAAGTCCGTGGACTCCCTCCACAAGCGGACGTACCTTTTTCATCAGCCGCGTGCCAATCACGACAGAGATCAGCAAGGCAAAAGCCACATTGATGAGCATCAGCAATACAAGCCTTAAAGGAAGCGATCTTAGCCATTCAGGGAAAAAATCCAACTGATATTTCCAGCGGCTCTGCTTCGGGTATCCCACCACAACAAGGTTATCTTCATGCTCCCAAATATAAACCGGGTATTCCATGAGATAATAACGCGAGAACTTACCTACCTCGGTCAGACTATAGGAACGGGGAACATCCTTAGGAAGATCGAAGCTCCATTGCACATGTCCGTCATTTCCAAGGAGCATGGCCCAGGCCTTATTGTACTGAAGAAGCTCTGCGGCTTGCTCGACCAGTTGATAATTGCCGTCCTGTTTGCCTAATCCTTGAGCTACTTTCTTGACTACGCCTTCGGGAGACGGATTCTGGTTGATTTCGTTAAACACCAGCATGCCTAGCAAGACGAAGTTAAATATCAGTACACATATCGAAACAAAAATCGTCGTGCCTACAAACCGGTGTAATATGCGAACAATCCCTTCCACTCTTATTGCTCCTTCACCAACAGCTTATAACCTAATCCCCTGACGGTCAGAAGATAGACCGGATTGGAAGGATTCGGCTCGATTTTCTCTCGGATCCGCCTAATGTGGACCATCAATGTATTTTCGTATCCGTAGTAATCATCTCCCCAGACTGCCTGGCACAAGGCATCGCTCGTGACAATCCGCCCCCGGTTCTCGTACAGTTTGACAAGAAGAGCGTGTTCCTTTGCCGTCAAAGGCAACTCCTTCTGCTCCCTGCGCACGATCGCGCTATTCAGATCAATGGACTGATCCCCCAATTGGAATACGGTCAGATGCTTTTCCACGGTAGAGGAGTATACCCGTTTCAAAATCGCGATTAACCGCAATAAAAGCTCACGCGGCAAAAACGGTTTTACCATGTAATCATCTGCCCCCAAACCCAATCCGAGCAAACGATCTTCATCTTCTCCTCTGGCAGAGAGAAATAGAACCGGCATGTCCGAGAACTGCCTGATGGATGACAGAAGCGAGAAGCCGTCTCCATCGGGAAGCATAACATCGAGAATCGCGATATCCGGACTGCCTGTACGGCAGATCGACAGAGCTGAAGTACAATCCGCGGCTGTGTATATGCGGAAAAAGCCCTCTTTTCTCAAAAACCTCTCAATCATCATTCTGATTTCCGGTTCATCATCTACAATTAATATTTTTCTGTCTTTCATATTTTCCATATCCGCTTCACCTGGTTTTAATTATACAGAAACTATGGGCACGTATGTGCACTTTTAACTCTATTTAAGGTAGGCGTAAGGTAGTCTTCAGCTTGAGGAAAGGTGAATTCAATACAGTCGAATTAGAGGAAACGCCTCAAAATGAACTTGAATGGAGCTGTTTTTCATGACGAACGCTTCGGCTATCGTGCAAACGCAAAACCTATCTAAAACGTATGGAGGGTTGAACCGTGTAAATAAGGTTGATCTTCATGTGCAGGAGGGAGAAATCTACGGGTTTCTGGGTCCCAACGGTGCGGGGAAAACGACTACGTTAAAAATGTTGCTTGGCCTGATTAAGCCGTCCGAAGGATCGATCCGTATTTTCGGAAAAAGTCTGGACAAACATCGCTCGTCCATTCTGCAACGCACCGGATCGCTGATTGAATCCCCTTCCTACTACGGACATTTGACAGGGCTTGAAAATATGAAGGTCATGCAACGCCTTCGAAACGTACCGGACAAAAACGTGAATGAGGCGCTTCGTATCGTCCGGCTGGAAAATCAGAAACACAAAAAAGCGGAACAATATTCGCTCGGCATGAAGCAACGCCTGGGAATCGCTATGGCCCTCCTCGCTTTCCCGAAGCTGCTTATTCTCGATGAGCCTACGAACGGTCTTGATCCCGCAGGAATAGGAGAGATCCGAGAACTCATCAAATCATTGCCGGCACAATACGGGATGACGATACTGCTTTCCAGCCACCTGCTCTCGGAGGTCGAACAGATCGCCACGACGGTAGGCATTATCAGCGAAGGGAACCTCCTGTTTCAAGACAACATGACGAACCTGCGGAAAAAAAGCAGAACCGACATCCTGATAAAAACCGGGGACAATGCCCAAGCGGAACGGCTTCTTTTGAGTAAAGGCTATGCGCCTTACCCGAACGGCAGCCGGCTTCATTTTGACAATCTTGATGACACGGATGTGGCGGAGATCAACAGACAGCTTGTATCCAATCACATTCCGGTCACCCGAATCGAGGAACGGAAGAAAAGCCTGGAAGACATTTTCCTTGAATTCACAGGAAAGGGGCGAAGTTTATGATGACTACGTTGGGACTGGAATACTTCAAAATCCGACGCAAAAAGATCTGGATCATGATTACATTATTTCTTGTCGTGGAGATGATGTGGAGCTTCCTGTCCCTCACCATGTCCATTGCCCGCAACCCGGATCACGCCGTCTGGGAATCCGTACTGTTTAGCATCACGTCCATGAACGGACTTTTTATGCCGATTCTTTCAGCTATTGTTGTCTCCCGGATTTGTGACATGGAACATAAGGGATCCACCTGGAAAATGCTAGTTGCTACAGATTTAAGCCGAGGCCGCCTCTATGCAGCGAAGTATTTTTGCGCCAATAGTCTGCTCCTGTATGGAATCCTGACTCAAGCCGTTTTTGTGATCGTTTTCGGATTGATAAAAGAGTTTCCCGGCTCCCCTCCGGCGGACATGCTGATTCGGTTTATTGGGGGTGCCTTGCTCGCCACGCTTGCGGTTACGGCAATTCAGCAATGGATATCCCTTGCCGTCAAAAATCAGACGTTCGCGCTGTGCCTCGGCATGCTCGGGGGCTTCATCGGAATGACCGCCGGTCTATTCCCGCCTGCTGTCAGACATCTGCTGATATGGTCGTATTTTACGGATCTCGGGCCGGTTGCTTACCAATATGCTAATTCGTCGGGCGCTTATATCGCACAGGAGGTAAGCCCGGTGATCATAGCTGCAGCGTTGATCATGGCCCTTGTTTTCTATGCCGCCGGAAGCTTCCACGTAAGCCGGCGTGAAATTTAAGGAGTTGAAGTTGGATGAAACAAAGTATTTCTGCCGAGTTGCTCAAATTGCGTCATTCCAGGATTGGTCTCGTGCTTGCTATTCTCCCAATCGTAAGCCTTTTGATTGGATGTGCCAATTTTTATTTTAACCAAGGTGTCCTGCAAAACGGCTGGTATAGCCTATGGACCCAGGTTAGTCTGTTTTACGGCGAGTTTTTCCTGCCGATTTTAATTGCAATCTGCGCCGCTTATGTTTGCAGGTTGGAGCATCTGAACCGGAATTGGAATATGGTTCTGACCTCACCCGTATCGGTCGCAAGTATTGTTCTCGCTAAATGGATGGTGGTGAGCCTGTTGATTTTGTTCGCGCAAACGCTGTTCATGTTATTCTACTGGCTGGCCGGGACTCTGTTCTCCTTACCCGGGCCTTTCCCGGTAGAAACTATAGGCTGGGCGATCCGTGGATGGTTTGCTTCTCTGTCCGTTTCTGCACTTCAATTGGGACTTTCCATGCGTATTCGCAGCTTCGCTACGCCGATCGGAATCAGTCTGTGCGCCGTCTTTATCGGTCTGGGGATGTACATCGTCAAGCTGGGGCTATTTTTCCCGTTCTCCTTGTTAACGATCGGCATGAGCGTACTTAACCAAGATAAACTGACTGGTACGCAGAACAACCTGTTTTGGGTAGTAAATATCGTTTTCATTCTTATTTTTGCGTCGATGCCGATTCGCCGATTGAAGAAGAATGATAGTATGTCATCTTGATTATGCTTTGGAGGAATTGTAATGAAAAAAACTTGGCTCTTTATCGGAATTATTTTGGTAGTGATTGCACTGCTGGGGATGTTCAGCCCGGAGAAGTTGAGACCCGAGAACCCAGCGGGAAAAGCCGTCTACTATACGATGATCACCTCTTCGGGCGTGCAAAATAAGAACGAACGTTACGGCTATGAACTGACTGCCTACAATGAACAGGGAAAAGAAAAAAAGCTTGGATTTTCGGCCGGAAAACAATTGAGACAAGGAGCTTATGTCCGCTTGTATCATACGCTGATTCGAGGCGTTACGCATTGGGAAGAGGTGTCTTTTGAGGAATTGCCTAAGGAGGTTCAGCTAAAGTATTTAAAATAAAAAAGATTTTCGATAGCCAAAAGGCGGGTGGACTTGTGTTTTCCGTTCCCGCCAATGGCTTCCGGAAAGTAAATTCAATTTTATTAATCTGATGAAGTAATCTCAACCTTCTCCAGCATCTTTTCGAATTTACCGGGACTCATGATCTCATGCGTCACGTAACGACCGTTATAAAACAAGCTGAAGGTAGTCCAGATGGCGGGAGATCGGCGGGCTTGCTCCTTCGTTTGAAGCCGGATGGCCCGAAATGGAATTCCCCGGTTCTCGGCAACGTTCCGAAGATCGTTCAGCACGCCTACGGCGAATGGACATTGGGCCGTATAATAAATGCAGATACCTTCTTCCATCAATTCATCCGGCAGACGATTTATACGTCTAAAAACGGGATCCGCTCCCTGCTCATTCCATTTCAGAACCAGAAGTTCAAAATATGGCTCCGCCTTGTCCGATACGGAAAGTCCCAGATGTTCAAAAAAACGTTTGTCGCTTAAATAAGGCATCTTTTTTTTGCTCGTCAAATGAACGATGCCGTCCATTCCCAGGGATTTCGCGTCCCGGATGCATCGGTCCAGCAATTGTTTGCCATGGCCGCTCCCCTTATGCCTTCCGGATACCCAAAGACAATTGATATACATATAATTGGGCGCTTCGATCGGAATCCAGGCGTTTTCGGCGGGCAAATACTCGATAAACACTTTTGCCCGTTCATCGAGGCGATAAAATTGGAGTCCTTCGTCCATCCGTTCGCTTAACCACCGCTTCTTTTCTTTAACGGCTTCTTCATACTCCTTGGCCCCGAGAGCGCAGCAGATATGTTCCTGGTCGATATTATTCTTGGTAATTTGCATATAAGGCATCGTTTAATCACCATCCTTACTCTTTCGATTCGGGGATTTACCCTCCCCATCTTGTGCGGATTTCCCCCGCTTCCCGGATCATGCGGTCAAACAGCTCGGAAACCGAAGGAATGTCATGGATCATTCCCGTCACTTGGCCGGCCCAGCCGAATCCTTCATTTTTGCGGCCCTCATAGATCCAGCGTTTATTGGCTTCCCCGCTGATAAAATGCCTCAAGCCCTCATAACCGGAATTCGTGCGTTCCAATTCCAAAATTCGATCGACATATTCCGAGCGAAGCACCCTCCCCGGCGTTCCGATCGAACGTTTGATGACGGCGGTATCCGACTCCGAGCTGTCCATCAAAGCCTGTTTATATGAATCCGAGGCATGAATGCAATCCCGGGTGGCGATAAAACGGGTGCCCATTTCGATCCCCTCCGCTCCGAGCGCAAGAGCCGCCATCCATCCCCGTCCGTCGCCGATGCCACCGGAGGCAATAACAGGGATTTTTACCGCATCGACGACCTGAGGCACTAGCACCATCGTTCCCACGTCGTCTCTTCCCAAATGCCCGCCGCCCTCTTGGCCTACAACGATGACCGCATCTGCTCCGAGCTGTTCCGCTTTTTGCGCTTGCCTTCGCGAGGCGACGAGCACGAGTGAAGCGATATCCGTCTTATTGAGCATGTTCAGAATCGGCTCGGGATTCCCGCCGGTAATGCTGATAACCGGAACCGCCTCCTCGATGGCTGCTTCTACTCGTTCTTCGTACCCTGCTCCGTGCATGCCGATCGCAAAATTGACCCCGAACGGTTTGTCGGTCAAGAGACGGGCTCGCCTGATTTCATCCCTTAACGCATCGGAACTATCCAGACTCATCGCGGTTATCTGTCCCAAGCCCCCTGCGTTCGACACCGCGGCCGCGAGCTCGGCGTATGCCAAATAGGCCAGCCCGCCTTGAATAATCGGATACTGGATCTGCAACAATTCCGTCACTCGTGTATTCCATGCCATCGACATCGCATAGCCTCCTGGAATAAATTTCATAGATTCATCATAGACCGAATGGGCATGAATGTGAAATGAAAAAAAACACCCTCGAACAGAATTCGAGGGATAATTAAATGACTACGAGTACTACGATGAACAGGATCGTAAGTCCCCCTGCCCAAACATCCGCAAGCCGGAAACTTAATTGACTGTAACGCGTCCTCTCTTTTCCATTCCCGTAAGCGCGGGCCTCTATGGCATTTGTCAGTTGCTCTGCACGCTGAATCGTCGTGAGCAGCAGCGGAATGAGCAGAGGTACATAAGCGAACATTCGCTTTAGAAAAGGCAAAGAACGTATATCATATCCTCGCGACTTTTGCGCCAACATGATCCGGTCCAATTCCTGCACGATCGTCGGTATGAATCGGATAGCAATGACGATCATAAGGGAAAATTGCTCCACGGGGACACGGAGCTTAGTCAGCGGTGCCAGCAGTTTTTCCATGCCTTGGGCCAAGACGAGCGGTTTTGTGGTCAACGTCAATATCAAAGCAAGAAGCATGAGGAGAACGATCCGCAAAACGAAACGGAGCCCGATCCAAACCCCTTCCTCGGAAACGGAGATTACGCCCCAAGACCAGATTGTCGTCCCATTGGTTAAGAACGCATTATATAACAACGTAAATATCAGGATTAACATTACAGGCTTCAATCCTCTTAAGTAGAGGCTAATCGGAACTTTGGACAACGCCATAAGGCTCAACACAACAACACAAGCAAGCGTATATTCGATAAGGTGATCCATGAGCAGAAAACCGGCCATAAGCAGAATAAGGCACAACAATTTCGTTCGCGGGTCCAGACGATGAAATATGGAATCCGTTTCAATGTATTGACCAAGAATCACGTTACCCGTCATACAGAACACCCCGCCCGCAAAAATGGCTTGATTCCTTCAAAAATATCCCGCTCCCTGCAGCTTGCCACCTCGATTGTTTGTCCGCATAACTCCTCCACGAGCTTCAACAGTTGAACCGGTTCCGGAAGTGAAAGCCCCAGCGTTTCCAACAACGGCCATCGATTGATAAATAAATCCTGCGGTTCGAATCCACCCGTCAGCGTCCCGTCATGAAACAGGAACACTTCATCCGAAAATTCCGCCACATCGTCCATTTGATGCGATATAAAAATGAGAGACCGGTTATTTTGCCGCTGCCAATGTTTCAGGAAGTTCAACAACGCGATCCGACTGACCGGGTCAAGTCCCGCCGTCGGTTCGTCGACGATCAACAGACGCGGGTTCATCATGAGGATCGAGGCGATGGCGACGCGACGCTTTAACCCGCCGCTTAACTGAAAGGTCGGCAGTTCCAAAATCTCATCGGTCAAGCCGAGTTCAGGCAGCACGTTCTCCATTAAACCTCTGATTTCTTTCTGCGATAAACCTTGATGTTTGGGCCCGAAGGCGAGCTCCTTTGCTACGGTCGTTTCAAACAACTGATGCTCCGGATATTGAAACACATAACCGATATCCGGGATAACCGGGAATTGTCCTTCGGTGTCTTTCCTTACCGGCTGTCCATCGATCAGGTACTCTCCTTCCGCGACGGGGATAAGTCCTTTCAGCACTTTGGCGAACGTCGATTTCCCCGCCCCGGTTTGTCCGATGACGGAGATCCATGTTCCCTCCCGAATGGTGCAGCTGATATCCCGAATTGCCGCTTTGTCCCTGTATTGTACGCTTATGCCGCTTAGTTGCCAGACCATTGCTGACGGATCATCTCCTTCCATTCCGCATTCAGCGGTACGCCTAGGCGGAGGGATCGGCGAAGCCGTTCGGCAAAGGGTTGACGGAGCCCAAAATCCTCCACGGGCATACTTTCAAAAAAACGCCGCGGATCCCCATCATAGGCAAGCCTTCCTCCATGCAGCAGCATAATACGATCGGCGCCGATGGCTTCCTCCATATGATGGGTGATATGAATCACCGTCATGCCCTGATGCCGAAGAGCTTGCATCAAGCTCAGAATCTGCTCCCGGCCTTGCGGATCCAGCATCGATGTCGCTTCGTCAAAAATCATCACCCCGGGCTTCATGGAAAGGACCGCCGCAATGGCCACGCGTTGTTGCTGGCCGCCCGACAGCTGATGCGGCATCGCATCGGCATACTCTTCCATCCCGACGGCCCGTAGCGCTTCATGGACCCGGTTCTCCATTTCCTCCCTGGGAACGCGGATATTTTCCAACCCGAATAATACTTCATCCTTGACAGTGGTCGTAATGAATTGGTCTTCCGGATTTTGAAAAATATAACCGATCCGTTCGCGGATCCGGTTCAAATCACCGGGCTGGGCGGTGTCCAGCCCTTCATAAGTAATCTTGCCCTGTCTCGGCAGCAGCAGCCCGTTCATCAGTTTGGCCGCCGTCGATTTGCCGCCGCCATTTCCGCCGACGATCGCCACAAACTCCCCCGGCCCGATGGAGAAGGTGACGTTGTCCAATATGGGCTGCCCCTTTTTATAATAAAAATGAACCTGATCAAATTTAAGCATGCGTGGACTTCCCTTCTATCTCTCTTGTCCATAATTCGAAAAAAGTCTCCACATCGTCCGCCGAAAAGTCAGGCGCCGGCTTTCGCCACCTCGTGATCCTTGACCCGTTGACTCCGAATATTTCACCGGATAAATGATTTTCGGGACGGGCAAGCATGACGCTGATAAATCGGGCGACGTCCTCCGCCTCGCCGACCCTCCAAAACTCCGGAAACGGTTCATTTCGTTCGGCGCACATTCGCTCGAGTCGCTCAATAACCGGCCTCGTCATATCGGTCAAGGCCGCGGGAGCTACCGCATTGACGCGAATCCGGTAACGCTTCAACTCTTCCGCAAGCGTCCATACGATTCCCAGTATGCCGGCTTTGGCAGCACTGTAATTGACTTGCCCCGCGGAGCCTGACAGACCGGCCGTCGACGTCATCAGGATAATGTCGCCGCCATGCGCGGTCATATGCGGCAGTGCGCTGCGAATGCAGTTAAAGGCTCCGTTCAAATGGACATCCGCCACGGCAAGCCAGTCTTCTTTCATCATACGCAAGCATTTGCGGTCCTGCAAATTGCCGGCATTATGGATAAGCACATCAATGCGTCCAAATTCGGCAACCGCCGTCGAGACCATGGCTTCCACCACGGTATCATCGGTCACATCCGCGCAATATCCGGTCGCTGTTCCGCCGTGATGCCGAATCTCCCCCACAACTTCGTCGATCAATGCCCGGTTCGTTCCGTTCACCATCACCCGGTACCCGGCTTTTGCCAGTTCAACCGCAGTACAGCGCCCGATCCCGCGCGTCGAACCTGTAATAATGGCGGATTTACTCACCGTTCCCCTCCTTTACGAATAAGGTGCCGGATGCAATCATTTCTCCGTTCGCCGTTACGACGGTCACCCGGATGCTTCCCGCATCGTCACCGCTCACCGAGAAATCAAAGCAGACCTCCGTATTCTCTTGCACAGGATGAACGAATTTCATGTCGTAGGAAGTAATCCAATGCGCCGGAAACTCCGACAGATAATGCGACTGTGCCAGGCCCATGATCAGCATGCCATGCGCGATAGGACGACCGAATCCTGCCCGAAGGGCGGCATCGTTGTTCAGATGTATGGGAGCTGTATCCCCCGAAGCAGTTGCATATTGACGGATCATTTCTGCGGTAATGACTTGCCTCCTTATCATTCAAGACACACCTTCCTCTATACGGATTAGTACCGTTTCCGAGGTAACGACGGGCTCATCTCCGCTTGAGCAAACCAGCTTATATGTGAAAAAGGTAAGCAAACCCCGTTTACCCGTTTTATTTTCTTTCTTTATAAGGGATAATTCGCAATCCAGAGTCATGCCTGCCGTAACCGGTCTTGCATATTTGAAATGCTGAGCTCCGTGGATTAACGGCCGGTCTTGCTCCATGCCCGGAATCTCGAATTCCCGCCAAAAAGCAACCGGCATCGTGGAGGGAGCGATCAAATCGCCATTCAACCATTGCAGTTGGGCCGAGATGCTTTCGGCATAAGAGGATATCCACTCTTCCGTAACGTGAATGGTGCGCTTGATGCTCCTTCTCATGGGATCGCCTCCACCAGAGTAGCCAGACCGATGCCTCCGCCAATGCCGAGAGTCGCCATCCCGCGCCTATATGGCGCATGGAGCATTTCCGCACAAAGACGGGTAATCAAAACCGCTCCTGAAGCTCCGTAAGGATGTCCGATCGCAAGAGCCCCGCCGCCGGGGTTGACCTTTTCTTCGGGAATCCGCAGCTCTCGGAGCGAAGCCAATACCTGCGCGGCAAAAGCTTCATTAAACTCCACGACATCGAGGTCATCGACCTCTAGTCCGCACCGTTTCAGGAGCTTTTGCACGGCGGGGACAGGTCCGATACCGAGCAAGTTCGGATCCACGCCTGCAGCCTGGGCATCCGTTACGCTCAAAATGGGACGAAGCCCGAGCTCCCGGCATTTGTCCCGGGACATGATCAGAGCAAGGGCCGCACCGTCGTTGACCGGACAGGCGTTTCCCGCCGTGACGGTCCCTTGCTCCCGAAAGATCGGCCGCAGGCTTCCCAGTTTGTCCATATTCGTATCGGATCTTGGGCATTCATCATCCGTGATCCAGGCGCCTCCAACACTCAAAGGCACGATTTCTTGACGGAATCGGCCGGTCTCGCGCGAACGCACCGCTTTCCGATGGCTGTTCAGCGCGTACTGATCCTGGTCTTCCCTGCAAATGCCGTATTTGGCCGCGACATTTTCCGCGGCAACACCCATGTCGGGGTCGCCGTAGCTGTCCGGCGTAAAACGGGCACGCGCATAGAGCTCCGGCGATCCCGTCAGTGTGCGGGGCTTGGCCATTTTCCATGGGGCGCGGCTTACGCTTTCAACGCCGCCCGCCAAATACACTTCGCCTGCACCGCTTTGAATGAGCCGGGCTGCAAGGTTAACGGCTTCGAGACCCGAGCCGCACTGGCGGTCCACCGTGACGCCGGGGACGGTCACCGGCAAGCCGGCTTCCAAGGCGGCAAGCCTCGCGATATTTCCGCCGGGACCGACTACATTGCCGATAATGACATCATCGATGATATCCGGTTGGAGGTTTATCTCTTTGACGATATGCCGGATCAGCGGGGCCAGCAGATCCTCCGGCTCCAACAGGCTCAATGCTCCGCCCGCCCTGCCGATCGGCGTTCTTTTTGCCATGACAATTACGGCTTCCGCCATAGGTACGATCACTCGCTTACTATAGATTCTTTCATCGCCTTGCGGGCGATTTTTCCGCTGCCGGTATAGATGAACCGATCCACCGCAATGAGCCGTCTCGGCGCTTTGTAGCTTGCCAAATGCTTACGGCAGTACCGTTTGATTTCCTCCAGCGTTGCGGCTTCTTGTCTTTTCCACTTCACGAGGGCCGTCACTTGTTCCTCCCAATACGGATCCGGCAGACCAAGCACCATGACCTCCTCGATCGCCGGATGCCGTCTCAGCACCGCTTCCACTTCCTCGGGATAAATATTCAAACCTCCGGATACGATCATGTTTTTGGCGCGCCCGGCCATATACAGGAATCCTTCCTCGTCGGCGTACATGCAATCTCCGAGCAGAAGCCAGCCGTCGCGAAAAACGGATGCGGTTAATTCAGGCATTCGATAATATCCCGCAAATACCATATCGCTGCGAATCCACAGCTGTCCGACCGTCCCCACGGGCACCTCTCGAAAATGTTCGTCACGGATCGAAATTCGTACCCCGGAAAACGGCTTTCCCACCGAACCGGCCTTTCGGTCCTCCCGAATATTCAAGTAGCTTATATAGCTTGCTTCCGAGGAACCGTACGTTTCATACAATTTGGCGCCGCCAAAGGTTTTAACGGCTTTGCTTTTCGAAGACTCCGTCCAGGTTCCGCCCGAACTGATCAGCGCCGAAAGTTGGATTCGTCCGGGATCGGCCTGCATCAGCAGCGAATCGATCATCGTCGGCACGGCAAACAAGTTCATTCCCGGAATCCGCTCGCAGACCGTAGCGATGTCCTCCGCACGAAAACGTTCCACGAGGTGAAAGGTCGCTCCGTAATACAGGCTTTGGATAAGCGCAAACAATGACAAGGAATGAACCAAAGGACCCGGCGCCATCACGTGCTCGAACGGTTCCAGTTTCAAATTCGTATCCGATGCTTTGAAGCTGTTGATCCACGACCGATGCGTACGCATATATCCTTTCGGCACCCCCGTCGTCCCGGAAGTGAATCCAATGAACAACAACTCCTGCGTATCGTCGACTTCCGCCTCCGGAACCAATGATGCCATCCAGCTCGTAAATGAACCGGATTCATCACCGGCCAAAGTAATCACATCCAACGCCAGAGCTTGAAGATTCAATTCGTTCAGGAACTTAGACTCGGCAAAAAGCATTTTGGGCCTGCATCGATGCAGTACCGCGTTGATTTCCCCGGTGCTCCACTTGGGGTCCAGAGGAACGGGAACGCATCCTGCATAAGCGGCGCCAAGGAAAACATCGGCAAACTCCGTCCGGTTTGAACAGAGGATGCCGATGAGATCTTGACTCAGCCCGTGTTTACGCAAACCATAGGCCACTTTTTTCATGGATTGGGACAAGTCGAAATAAGTTCGTTCGTCCTCGCCGCTGGAAATCGCGACCTTGTCCGGCTGCCGCGACGCATGACGTATAATGGATTTCGTGAGATTCATGCGCTATGCCGCGGCCTGCACTTTTTCTTCAATCGGGCTTACTGCCCGTAATTGTACCGCGATGACGGCCGCGACGATCGCTTTGATGCAATCGCCCGGCAAATATGCGGCGGCACCCGCCAGTCCCGCCCAAACGGACGTATGTGTCATCAGCGCCATCACCGGCGCGCCGATCAAGCTGATCAACAAGACGCCAAAAACAAAGTTGATGACAATCACTTTCCATAGTTTTAACTTCGGCCAAACCTTCTCGGTCGCATATCCGATGCAAAATGCG
This sequence comes from Paenibacillus salivarius, assembly GCF_051307165.1. Lineage (NCBI taxonomy): Bacteria > Bacillati > Bacillota > Bacilli > Caryophanales > Paenibacillaceae > Paenibacillus > Paenibacillus salivarius. The sequence goes on along the minus strand of NZ_CP195592.1, from coordinate 2,765,310 downwards.
GCAAGCGGCCAGCTAAGGAAATATCCGACCGTCGGACCGACGAATACGGATAAGCCGCCTCGCCCCCCTGATAACAACGGAAGCCCCAGAGCAACCAGCGCAGTAAACAGTAGCATGCTGACCGGAGCGACTTTCCTTCCCAAAAAGCAGCCCGCCAGCATCACGCCAAGCGTTTGGGCGGTAATCGGCACCGGGATAAAGCCGAGCGGAATCGGCGGGATCATGCCCAATACGCCAAGCAAGGCCGAAAACAATGCTGCATATACCATCTCTTTAGTTCTCATCTTTTTCCTCCAAGTATGTATTGATAGGTAAATGATAGCTTGGATATGGTTAATTGTAAACCATAAAATTATTTATAGGTTTACAATTAAATTAAAATAAGCCCCCCTGAATTAGTAAAACACCTCTTCCAAGGGGGAGATTTGAGGCTCATCGGAAGCTCTCCTCGTTTCAATCTCGATCAGCCGAGCTGTTTTTCCATTACAAAATCGTCCATTACATAGCCGTTGCCGATGTCCGCCACTTGTTCCCGGATGGTTCTGAATCCTTTTTTCTCGTAAACCGCAATCGTGGAATCATTGTACCGGTTCACGGTAAGCCAAATGGAGCTTAGGCCGCGTTGTTTGCATAGTTCCTCCAGAAATTCCATGGCCCGGCTCGCATAACCTTTCCCCCGGTGATCATTTTGAATATATAATTTGCTTAAAAACAGTTTGCCTTCCTCCTGTTTAATGCCCAGGTATCCGACAGGAGCGCCTTGAATGGTCAAAAAATAGTATTCATAGCCTTGGTTACGGATTTGATCGGTCATGGCCGGATAGGATTGAAATTTTTCCACCATGTAGTCGATCTGTTCATTCGATAGAATACGTACGAAATACTCGTGCCAGATTTCCGAAGCCAGGACGGCTAAGTCTCTCACTTCTTCATCCGTGGTTACTTTGCTGAACGTCGGTTGCATGAAAGTTCCTCCGTATGCTGTAAAATTAGAGACCTATGCAGATTTGCATAGGTCCCACCGATCCTGTTGTCGATAATAACTATTTTAGCACACGTATAGAATACCGTCTAAAACCGATTATTTTAGCCCTTATGAAACCGTTCCAGAAGCTCTGTCACCGGAATACCGTCAATCGTCATCCCGTCCAGGCGGCAACCGGTTATGTTCACATCGCTCAAATTGCAATTTTCGAATTTTGCGGTGCTTAAGTCGCTTTCGCGGAAAACGACGGGCTCCACATTGACCCAGCCGTCGGTGCCGGGTTCCGCTTCAAATCGGCTTTCCGGGACGTCCGGACGGCGGATATGTTCAAATATCGTTCCGCCCATTTGGATCTCATGGATGCGAACGCCGGCAAAATAAATGTGCTCCCAATCGGAGCCGACAAAATTCACATGCCTAAGCCTGGCATCCCGCATATCGATCCCATGCAGCGTGGCGTCTTGAAAACTGACCATTCGAACCTGTTCGCCGCGAAGATCCTGAAGGACATGCCTGCCTTTTTCGTCCACGACGATTTTATCGGTTAACCGTTTATCCCGGGCCCGGCGCCGGATCGGAAAGCGCATCTCGAACACGGAATTTTCGTCGTCCGTCCCGAGATAGCGCTCATCATGCCGCTCGAATTCATAGTCGGGGATAGCGTCGTATTCGGCTTGCTGCGGGAACCAATATCCATGGAAGTAATCCCATACCTGACCAAGTCCGCGTGCCTTACCGCGATAGGTCACTAATAGACAGTCGTCTCCAGGGATCGTCGCTTCCGTCATTCCTTCCGGCAGCGGAGCCTGTGAAGCCTCATCCACTTCCACACCGGCAATATACCGGAAAGCCTGATGGGGCCCAAACGGGGGCTCATAACGATATAAGCCGATCGTGGCGAAAGGCTGTCTGACATCGGCAATTTCGCCGATCCGCGGCATAAACGTTTGCCAAAATTTCGGGATCTCCTCCCAGGAGTTCACTTTTTTCTGATCGATAAAAATTTCGGACCCGACAATCCGCCGCGTTTTGCCGGGACAAACCTCCGCATGGATGACACCCGGAAAACGGTCCGGTGCCAACGGTTGCGGGATGCTCCCGTTTTCGAGCGGAGCGAAAATATCATAGTCAAAAAAGTCGATTTTGTCCGCGGGGATCTCGAAAGGATTTACGGGGGCTAACCGGTTCATCTCAAATCCGAACGAGCCATGCCCCACATCCCTTTGAAAAGGCCCTTGCTCAAACCATCCGAACAAATAGCCATATGCATCTTCCATATGCTTGCGCTCCCCGCGGACCGTCAGTTTGGCAAACTTTTTAGCCGGAATGGTCAATGTTTCAAGCTCTTCCGGCAAGCCTTCGAATTGCTCGACCAGCATTCCCACCCATAGCTCGGTTACTTCCGTCGCCCACTGCCATTCCGGAATGAACACGTAACCGTGCTCTTTGTCCGCCACAGCCGGATGACCATCAAGCCGTTCAGCCACTTTCGCCCAAGCTTCCCGCACCAGGCTCCCGTCTCTAGGGATCCGCAATACAGCTGCTTTGATTTCGGGCCTTTCCACAATTTCCACGTTCATGGTTGTACCCCCGCATGTTCTTGACAAATCATCACGACATTTCCGTCTTCGTCCCTAATATTGAAGAACGAGACACTAGGCAGCCGTTGAATTCCGTATATGATTTCAAATCCGATATTCCCGGCTTCTTTTGCCGCTTTATCAATGTCGTATGTACTGAGTTGGAAAAGAACGGGGCCTTGCTCGGGGACTGGAACATTCGCCATCCCGTTGGAATCGATCGTTAGCTCGACGCCGTTATCCAGCCGGAAGACGTGAAGATGGTCGTAGCGGTCTTCATCCCGCACTTCCAGTCCCATCAGTTTGGAGTAGTGCACCACCGCCCTGTCCAGATCCCTTGTCCACAAAATGACGGATCGGATATGAGGGTCTATGCTGCAGTGTTCCCGGCTTCCGTCTATTCCGCCGAATGCCAGATGATAACCGTCCGGATCGGCAATCACGAATTCCTTCCACGGACCTCCGTCCGCATAAACGACCGGTTCTTTGGCGATAAGGGCACCTTTTGATTTGAATTCTTCATAGAGGCTATCGAGCGCGGCCCAGTTGTCGACGTAAGCGGAAATATCGATGCCAAGATCCGCGCCGGGCTCGGGCGGGTTCGGTTGCACCCGGGACGGATCCGGGGCCTGATGAAGCTTCAACGCCAGCCCGGTCAAGCCGTCCCGCTGGGCCCACCAGTCCGTGACGTCAAAACCGAGAACGTCTCTGTAATACGCCTTTGAGCGCGGAAGATCGGACACGGACAAAACGGTTAAAGAACTGCTGATTTGCTTTGGCACGTAAGTTTTCCTCCTTATTTCATATAAGCGACCACGATTCTGTTTCCGTCCGGATCAAGCAGCGCGAACTCATTCAAATCCGGAAAATAGCTCGGCTCTCCCGCCATATCGAAACCTTCGCTCCGAACGAACGAAAGCGCGGCATCGAAATCCTTGGTCTCGAAGAAAAACAGCTCCGTAAACGATTCCTTGTTTATAAAACGGTGTTGGTCAAGCAGCAGTGCGGCACCGCCCGATACCGGCAAGGAATAAATCGGCTGCTTTGCGGCCTCCTCATCAAACGGAACCCCCAGCAGCTCGGAATACCAGCGGGCGGCGGCGGGCATATCCTTGACATCGATAAAAGCCCCGCCGATTCTCGGGAGAATCGGGCTGTCTCCGCTCATATCCGATTCCTCCGTAGTGGCGCTCCAACAAGCCATTTGCGCATTACCTTCGGGATCGCGGAAGTTGAAGTAGGCCATCGTCCCGTGTCTTTCAGGTTCGAAGAACGGCTCTCCTTTTTCCCGGATATAACTGTACGCCTCATCGATATCCTTCGCTTTGAACATCAGGCGTGGCATCATCGCTTCGTCCCAATCCGGATTTTCGCGGTTTGCCGCATCGGAATCGAGAATCAGGTGGGTGCCTTGAAAATCAAACCAATACACGGGTCCCCCGTTCAGTCTTTCTTCCATTAACGGCAGCCCCAGCAGCCGGCTGTACCATTCCGCGGATTTGCGAAGATCCTTGACGTGCACAAACAAGCTGGCGACCCGATTTTCCAACGGAACCGAGACCCCCTGGTCTAAGACCTTTTCATCATTAGCCAACAGTGATCAACTCCTTTTCTGAAATGCGAATCAAACATCCTTCCGGCGTTTTCACCTCAAACATGCGGACTCCGTCTTGATCCCGGCACTGCCCGGCGGTAATGCCGAGCTGGTTCAGTTGCCGGTACGACTCCTGAATATTGGAGGATTGCAAAGAGTAATAAGCCCGGCCGCCCAAATCATGAATTGCCGTGCGGTGCAGTTCCTCTCCCATTCCGATCAGGGTTACGATCGTTTCTCCTTCCCCGATTTTGAGATCGGCCCCATCTCCCCAATGCTGGACGAGCTCGAATCCGAGCACTTCAGTGTACCAGCGGATAGAGGAAACGACATCCCGAACCGGTATAAATACGGCCAGAACACGATGCAACATCGGAGGAACCGGTCCGGGGCTCGGAGTATAAAACAATGAATCGGACTTTTCATGGCAAACGCCGACGACATTTCCATACGGATCGGTCATTTCGCAAACGTTCATATAGGGGGTCTGCATGATCTCCGTCGTCCCGATCCCTCTGGATTGAAGCCATTCACGGTGCAAATCCTCCCAATGCGTATAGAAATTAAAGCAGGGAACATGCCCGTCGGCATCCAGATGAACCAGCGGCTTGAATTTCTCTTGTTCGGGACATTCCGTCAATGTCAAAACGGCCTCTCCTTCATGAATCTGGAGGTCGATCTCCTTTCTCCCGATCCGGGTCATGCGGAGCTCGAACTCGGTAACATACCATTCCGCCGCCTGCCTCACATTGGGGACGGGGAGAATCACTCTGTTGATCCGTTCGAATGGCGTTAATCCCATAGTCGCTAAGTCTCCCTTCAATCGATTTTGGTGGAACATCTATATAACGTTGAAGTGAAACCAAACCATACACATACCTGCAACAATTTATAAAATCATTAAATTAATCGCTCACCATGAACAAATTTCCGTCCGGATCGCGAATCGTAAAAAAGAAGCGCCCGTCCTGCGAGCGAATGTCCGCGATATTGAAGCCTTTTACGAACAGATGCAAATATGCTTCATAAATCAAGCGAGGATCCTGTCTCTGAAAGGCAGTCGTGACGGATTCGAGGAGGCGTGCGATGGAGCCACTCCCAATCGCCTCCCCTTTTATAGCATCGGGCTTTTCTTCTTCCGTTTCGCGAAGCGCCAACAACCTTAGTCGCTTCCGGGCGCGCGATAACGCGACTTGCACGGATCCTTCCGCCATTTGGATACAGCCTCCCGCCTCTTTGGCCGTCATTCCGAACACATCGCATAATAATACGATAACAAACGGCTTAGGCATTAAACGGTACATCATTTCCTCCAGCAGCTCGCGAGTGATCAGCGCATCGGCACCGCTCTGTGCGGGTAATTCTTCGAGTTCCTCGAACGGCATGTCCAATTTCCGGCTACGGGACCTGCAACGGTCGATCCATAAATTGCGGGCGGAGCGAAAAACATAAGGTTTGCTAAGGGAAATAGCAGGCGCTTTCCCGAGCCGTTTCAACACATTAAATATCGTGTCTTGTACGAGATCTTCCGCCTCCCACTCCCGTCCGGTGAGGGATCGGCAATATTTCAGCAATTCAGGTCTTATCTCGGTCAAAAATCCGGCGGGGTCATCGGGTAAGGCAGTAAAGTAATCATTTGAGGTCATTCTTTTACTCCGTGGAATTGGAATGGAAAGCGATTTCAAAGTTAACAATATGAATTTGATAAGATTTTAACATAGTAGATTTGATATTTTCCATAGTTTTCCGAATTTAAAAAACAATTTCGAATGATCCCTCGTCTAATGATCGAGGTGATTGGATGAAACTATTTTACATTTTCCTAATGGTCATTTTGCTGGCAGGCTGTTCTCAAGCAAGCCATGAAGCCATTTCCGGAGCAGCCCCTAATCCGGCGGTTTCTGAATCGGAAACGGTTCATGAAGCGGTAGATGTTATCACTATAGGAGGTAAACACTACCACTATGCTTGGGAATTGACGATCGTCGATACGAAGGGATTGATAGAACTTGGGGACGTGAAACGCGGTTCATTTGTCACTGAGGACACTCCTGTATATGAAATTGCAGGTTACCCGGATCGGGAATTGATAGCCGTAAAAACCAATAGTAAGAACTCAAGCTTTGTAACAAATACCTCCGGTTATCTCGTCTATGTGCTGCAGAGCGAGGATGGGGAGTCTCGATATCCCGAGTTTGAAAATCAGCAAGTACAACAAATCAAAATTTTCAGAGATAATGAGTTTTTGCGGGAAGTGAACGGAAAAGACGTGAATGCATTCCTCTCCTTATTTAACCAGCACGGACCCCACAATGAATTTCCATTCGATACGGGAACAAAATATACCGTGCTGTTTATAGGCGATCATGCGTTAGGGCAAAACTATGGGGTTATGGAAAAAGACGGGCATTTGGGGCTTGCTCATATTGAAAGCAAGCTGCCTGATGAGATCGCGGACTTTTTTAAATAACTCGTCAGACCATGAAGCAAAGCCCCGCCAACGATCGGCGGGGCTTTGCTAACTATATGGGGTTTAAAACACCTTTGTCGTCCACGATTCGCAATTCCAGGTTTCCGTCACGACATCGCGGTAAAATTCAGGTTCGTGGGAGATCAGCAAGATGCTCCCCTTGTAATCTTTAAGCGCACGCTTCAGCTCATCTTTGGCGTCCACATCCAAGTGGTTGGTCGGTTCGTCCAATACGAGCAGGTTCGTTTCACGGTTGATCAGTTTGCAAAGGCGCACTTTGGCCTTTTCCCCCCCGCTCAGTACCGCGACTTTACTCTCGATATGCTTGGTGGTCAGTCCGCACTTCGCCAGCGCGGCCCGTACTTCGAATTGGGTATACGAAGGAAACTCGTTCCAGATTTCCTCGATGCACGTATTGTAGTTCGCATCCTTCATTTCTTGTTCGAAATATCCGATTTCGAGCAGGTCTCCCAAACGTGCCGAGCCGGAGATCGGCTGGATTTGCCCCAGGATGCTCCGAAGAAGGGTCGTTTTCCCGATACCGTTGGCGCCGACCAGCGCTATTTTTTGCCCGCGCTCCATTTTGAGATTCAGCGGACGGGAAAGCGGAGAATCGTAACCGATGACCAAATCCGTCGTTTCAAAAATCAGCTTCCCGGACGTTCTGGCGTCCTTGAAGTTAAACTGCGGCTTCGGTTTTTCTTTGGCCAGTTCTATGATGTCCATTTTGTCGAGCTTCTTCTGTCTGGACATCGCCATATTCCGGGTTGCCACGCTGGCCTTGTTCCGGGCGACGAAATCTTTCAGCTCCGCAATTTCCTGCTGCTGCCGTTTATAGGCGGATTCCAGCTGCTGCTTTTTCGCTTCATAGGATTGCTGGAATTTCTCATAGTCGCCGACATAACGCGTGAGCTCCTGATTTTCCATATGATAGATCAGATTGATAACGCTGTTCAGGAAAGGTATATCGTGCGAAATCAAAATGAACGCATTTTCGTATTCCTGCAAATACCGCTTCAACCATTCGATATGCTGCTCATCCAAATAGTTGGTCGGCTCGTCAAGCAGCAGAATATCCGGTTTCTCCAGCAGCAGTTTTGCCAGCAGCACCTTCGTCCGTTGACCGCCGCTAAGATCGTTGACATCCTTATCCAGACCGATATCGGTAAGACCGAGCCCGCGAGCGGTTTCATCCACTTTGGCATCGATCAAATAAAAATCTTGATTGGTGAGCGTATCCTGAATCGTTCCTACATCTTCCAGCAGCTGCTCCAACTCTTCCGGCGACACGTCCCCCATTTTGGCGTACATGTCGTTCATTTCTTGCTCAAGGTCGAACAAATACTGGAACGCGCTCCGCAATACATCGCGGATCGTCATGCCTTTCGTCAGCACCGCGTGCTGATCCAGGTAGCCGACCCGGGTCCGTTTCGCCCACTCGACCTTGCCTTCATCCGGCTGCAGTTTGCCGGTGATAATGTTCATAAACGTGGACTTTCCTTCGCCGTTCGCTCCGATCAGTCCGATATGCTCTCCTTTTAAAAGCCGGAAAGATACATCATTAAAAATCGCCCGGTCCCCGAATCCGTGACTGAGCCGTTCTACATTTAATATGCTCATGAATTAACACCTTTTCTGTTTAATATACTCGTCATATTATATATGGAATCGGTAACCTTCAACAAGCCCCGCAATGATTTAGAACATGAGCCCCGCATATTTCGCGAGTCAATAACAGGATAGCTGAACATAATATACCTGCAAAATAATTTGGACAAGGAGAAGAATGACATGGGTATTCTTAGCGGCAATCCCAAGGATGAGCCGATGCATTACGGAGAAATATTCGGGGTATGGGAAGCGTCCATGATGGCCAAAGGGACGGTATCGTGTTATCACGCTTACCTGAACCATGCCGGTGACGATGATCTGAAAAAAGTGCTGGAAGAGCTTATTGACCAAGCAAGGCTGGAAATCAAAGAGTGCGATGCATTACTTACGGACAATGGGATTACTCCCGCGCCCGAGCTTCCGGAAAGGCCTCCGGTCAAATTGGAGGACATTCCGGCGGGAGCAAGATTCGGCGATCCTGAGATCGCCGCAAAAATCGGTGCCGAGAATGCCTTGGGACTCGTGACCTGCAGCAAAATGATGGGAATGAGCATTCGCGAAGATATCGGAGCGTTGTTTGCCAAATATCATGTCACCAAAACGGCATTTGGGCTCCGTATTCTTCGGATGATCAAAGAAAAAGGCTGGCTGATCCCGCCTCCCCTGCAAGTGAAAAGACCGGAGGAGCAATAACATCAATCGAAAAATCCCCCGCCGTAAAGCGGGGGATTCTTCAATACTTCAACCATGATGCAAAACTGATTAATATCCCGACTCAAAACTATGTAGTACAAGCCCCATGATCTCCAAAGATTTCGGATCTTTCGATGCAAGCTTGAGAAACGTATCCATCGTTTTGGGAAGCCTTTCTTCGATCTCCCGAAGCTGTTCCAAATCAAATTCCGTCAATTCCGCCTCAAAAAAATCATTGACCAGCCGCTTGTCCTTTATCGTGCTCTTCAGTTTGGCATGGAACGCGGTCCATTCATTCTTTAGATCTTTGGTTCCGCTTTTTAGTTTTGACGGCTCGTTCGGGAGCAAATCTTTCGCATACTTCGTGAGCAGGGATTGTTTGTTCAATTCGGTATAAGCGTTGATGATTTGCCATATCGACCCCCCTCCGCTTTCTATATAGTTAAACACGCTGATATCCCCCAAGATTTCGGTCAACAATTCATCATATTGATTCACCTTTTTCAATAGATCCTTATCACCGTGTAAAAAAGCATCCCTGCCTTCACCCATTCGCTCCGCAACCGCGTAGGCGATATAGCTGTCGGTGAATGTGGAGGTTTGAGAAAATACATAAACGGAACTTTGCAAATCCATGTCATCGTATTCCCCGGTATCCAGAACTTGCTCCGTGCATATCCAAGAGGCGAGCAAATCCAAGGGAGCTTGCGTGTCATCGCTTTTTGAAACATTTTTGAATTTATTTAAAATCAACCGGCCCTGTTTTACCGCGTTGGCGATCGTATCGTTTTGTCCCGAATCATTCAGCAAATCATTGTACCAAGGCAATAGGGCGTATGAATCCCCAATCGCAAAATAAACCGAGACAAGCGGCGAGTAGCTTTCTCCCTGTTTTCCCGGTGTGGCCAAGTAGTCCCCGATGATGACAATATCCTTTTGTTCGTCGCCGTTCATATCTTTAAAGCCGACAGCCAATATTCCTTCAAACCGCGCCCCTCCCTGATCGTTAGGAGGAAGCGTGTAGACCACCTTATGTTCGGAACTCAAGATATAAAATACCGGCTGCTTGATTTCACCAACCGAATAAAATCCCGACACAAATCTCGATTTCCCCCAAGGTTCCAGGTCAATATCAAAGGATTGATCTTCGATCACATTAAAACCGCGCTTCTTCAACTGGTCCAGCGAAGCGCCGGCATCCCGTTCGCCGTAATCGGGAACTTCGGTAGTCTTAACAGGTTCCTTTTCTCTAGAAGCCTCTTCGTTTCCCAGTTCCCTAAACTCTTTCGTAAAGGGATCCAGTTGAATCCTAACTCGCTGATCGATGCCGTCCTTTGACTTCGGGACTTCATATTCGATGAATCCGTCGCCTATGAAACCCGAGAAATAAGGTTCGGCGGAATCCCCATCCAATGAATAGCCCTTTTCTCTGATTAATGGCGCGGTCAATCCGTCCAATGCGGAGATATAATCATCGCCTTGAAGGTCTTTTAGATCAGGGGCCTCCTTCAGGATAATATTGTCTAGCGGCGATCCGCTAATTCCATCCACGACGGTGCCTGTTCTGACGTTCAGATGGTAGACGGCAGCCTCGGCGCCTTCCGGGACGTCCGCATAAAACACCAAAACTTCATCCGGCGATCCTTCAACCTTTTCCTTTACTCTAAACTTTTGCTCCTCTCCGAACCGGGCTTGAAACCGTTTTGTCAGTTCATCAAGGTTTAAGGGAGATTGCTCATTTGTGTTATCTTGTTCGAATTCGATCTCTTCTTCCTGAGTTGAGACAGGTTGCCCCTCTTGACGTTCGTTGTTTGAAGCGCATCCCGCCAACCCGAAGCTTAATAAAATCATGAACGTTAAAATTCCAACATACATTTTTGTATGATTTCCCATATGTTCCTCCCGGTTAGTCATAAACATCCACATTAACCACGAGCGTTGGGCCGAGTTAATATCTTGGATACTAGTCGAAAAAAAGAAGGCGCCCGATTTTAGGACGCATATTTGTATAACTCTATTTTTTACTGCTAATCAAGATTTCGACACCGCTGGAAGGGCCGCCACTAACCAAGATGTCATATGCGTTCGTTTGGAATTTTTTCGGTTTTGTCGCTATGCCCTTATCCCCGTTTTTCATGACTGTTTTCGCTTGATTAATGATCGCGTTAACCTGCTGGGCGTCGACTTTCTGTTTTAAAACAGCTGCAGCTTCGGCGTATTGATCAGAAATATTGGCTGCCTTTCTATCATAAGCGATTCCTATAATAAAAAGTCCGTTCTCATACCGATTATCCAGTTCATCCCCGCTAAAAGGCCCCTTCATGATGGTTAGGCGGTTTTTGCTGAACCTGCTGCTCTTATCGTATGAAATTTTAAATCCGGAAACATCCTCTTTCGTAATTTTGGTCGGGATCGGTCTTTTGAACACACTAACATCAACTCCGCCTAAATCCGAAGTCACGATGATTTCATAATTTGAATCCTTAAATTCCTTCATTTCCAACGTATCTTTTAAACTTTTAATATATTTGATGATTGAGTCAACTACTTTTGAAGCGATTCTTTGCTTTAAAATTTGTTCCACTTCTGCAACCTGTCCAGGAACATCACCACCTGGTTCATCATAACCGATATTCAAACTTAGCTGGGCGTAACCATTGCCGAACTTATCATAAGGACCCCGAGATACGCTAAGTTTGGTGGCTGTATAATTATAATTACTGTATTTATCGTACTTCACTTTAAATCCGTAAATATCCTCCACCGGAATTTCTCTGATCAGGGTGTATGTATTTGTGTTTGAGTCGTAGGACAAATCAACGTCTGTCATTTGACACAGGAGGTCAAGATCCACATAAGCGACACCGTCATATTCTTTTACGGCAATGCTGCCTCGTTTGTCCTGTCCATATGAAAATGTGACCTCATCCGATGAGATATCGGAAATATCGATCCCTACCCGGCTGGCTATTCCTTTAACGGAAACATAAACGTGACGACTCTCATCTTCACTTTGAAAAGGTTGCTCGCCATCCCAAAAATTCACTTGTTCTCCATTCGCAATAATTCGGATCGGCTGGGATGCACTTTCCGCCATAACCGCGGTCGGCAATAATAAAATCGAAATCATCAGAATATACGAAATAATTCTATGCTTCATTTTCCCCCTCCTAAAATTCAGGTCCTTATTCTCTTAATTGCACATTTAACCATTTTATTGTAAAAGAGTCAACGTAAAAAAGGCGCTCGACAACGAGCGCACTTTGCTATCACATTATTCTTTTACGGATTACGAATAATACTGCTCTCTTTGTTCCTCATACTGATGCTTCAATAGCGAAAAAAGCACGGCATCCATGAATTGATTTTTCTCGAAGAAACATTGCTTCAAATACCCCTCTTCGTGGAATCCGGTCTTCTCGAGCAAATATCTGGACCGGATATTGTCGGGATCGATAAATGCTTCAATCCGGTTCAGGCCGAGATCCTCGAAACCGAATCGCAATACCTCCTGCAGCACCTCGGTCATCACGCCTTGACGCCAATAGGCGGGATTTAGCTCGTAACCGATCTCCGCTTTATAGTGCTCTTTGGACCAGTTGTGGTATCCGCAAGTCCCGATCACCTTGTTGTTCGGCTTGACGGTAATCGCCCAGCGGAATCCTTTCTTCTCCATGTACCTCCGGTTCCAGGTTTGAATCAAGTCCTCCGCCTGCCGTAGCTCCACGAAGCTGTCCAGATCGTAGTACTTGGTTACTTCATCGTTGGAGAAATAATGAAACAAATCGCGGGCATCCGCGGAGGTCAGCTTGCGCAAAATGAATCTCTCCGTCTCCAATTGAGGGAACAGCTGCATGGCGCTCAGTCCTTTCGTACCGAATTCGTACTATATATTATAGGCGATAGGACTCGGTTCGGAAATGAAAAATTTCCCTTCAAGGGATTCGTGTCGTTAACCGAAGATTAAATTTGCCGCCAAACTTGCGGGCGATCGACGCGTAAACATGGATCGCATAGTCGCTTCCGATATGCAGGTATCCGTAACAAAAAAATCCCGCCTCCAAGACGAATGTCTTGGGGACGAGATTTGCGTTCGCGGTGCCACCCCGGTTCGCGGGTCTCGATGCGCCGCTTGGAGGCTCGGTTCGATGAAACGCATCCTGCTCCTTTTCAACTGCCGGAGCTCTCTAATTCTTGAACGTTTAAGATTCGGAAACGACCGTAAAACGTTCGTTGATATGTTTCGGATTCTCGATTTCATCGACAACCGCGACGGCGTAGTCCTCATAACTAACGTAGCTTTCCCCTTTGGAATTGACCAGCAATTGATCCTTGCCGGTTTGATAAGTTCCGGTTCGGCTGCCGAGCGCAAAATTGGCCGACGGGCTGATGAAGGTCCATTGGATCCCTTCGGTTTGCTGCAAAATGTCCAAATTTTTGCCCTGGTTCGTTGCGGTCGGGCGGACAAAGTCAGGGAATTCGGGAGTATCCACCAGGCGGACCGTCTTTGCTTCATCCACAAACAGGCTGCCGGCCCCGCCGACTACGATGAGACGCGTGTCCGGAGCGCCTTTTATCGCCTCGATCAAGACATTTCCCGCATCCACGTGCAGATGCTCTTGGCCGAACGGTGCTCCGAAGGCATTTACGACAACGTCAAAAGGCTTCAGATCAGTGGTGGAAATGTCGAAAACATCCTTCTCCACGACCGGAATGCTCTTGTTCTCCACCTTAGACGCATCACGGACGAAAGCCGTCACTTGATGCCCCCGATCCAATGCTTCCTTCAAAATGCGGCTTCCCGCTTTTCCTGTCGCTCCGATGACTGCAATATTAGCCATTATAAAACCCTCCTGAAAATATAAAATTGTACTATTAAGCTCTAGTTACCAACCGGATGCCGATTCCGAACGGATCGGTAAATGCAAGCCCTTCAGGCTCTTGCTTTACATTCACTTCTGCCGCGATTAGTCGCTGCTCCACCTCTTGCAGCGTCTCCTGATCAGGCAGCGTTATCGTAAAATACCGGATCCCTACGGCATCTTCCGGTGCCGCCGGCGCTCCGGGACCCGCCCATAGATTGAGGCCGATATGGTGATGGTATCCCCCGGCCGATATAAACAGCGCCGAGCTTCCGAAATGAAGCACGATTTCGAAGCCCAACACATCACAATAAAATTGCTCCGCTGTCCGCAGACTTGCTACATGGAAATGAACATGCCCGATTTTGGTTCCCGGCGGCAGTCCGTTCCATTCGCGTCCCTCGGAAACGGCAAACAAACCTTCGATATCGACCGGATCGGTCGCCATCCGGATTTCCCCATGCTCATCCTTTTGCCACGTGTCGCGCGGCCGATCCGCATAAACTTCGATCCCGTTGCCGTCCGGATCGTTCAGGTATAACGCTTCGCTGACAAGATGGTCGCCTTGACCGATGGGAACCTGATGGCTCGCCATGTTTCGCAATGCCAGCCCAAGCGAGATGCGGTCAGGTACCAGAATCGCAAAGTGGTACAGACCCGACACGGATCGTTCAGGCATCCGGCGATAATTTTCGTCGGCTTCGAGAATCAGCAGCGGATGTTCGCCGTCGGTGGAAAGCTGGGCAACCCCGTCCTCCAGCTTAAGAAGCCGAAAACCGATCACCTCTTGATAGAATCGAAGCGAAGTTTCCATATGAGTGACTTTTATGCGTACTGCGCCAAGCTCGGTTTCCGGATGAATGATATATGACACGTCAGATTCCTCCAATAATTATATTGTAACTAACAAGGTTACAACTAGTTGATGTAACCAGTATAGTTACAGTCGAGCATGTTGTCAACACTTAGCATTTGTCTCAATAGAAAAATTCATGAATCCCAAGGATGAGACGCCAAAAAGGCTGTGCCTTATGCAGATTTGTCTGCTTTCGGTACAGCCTTCCGTAAATCGGTATCGTGCTTTTCAAAATTTAGCAAGCCCCATCTGACGCCTGGATCTTTCCTACAATATCCTCAAGCTTGACTTGCGCCAAGGTTTGTTCCATGGCGGCCTGAGCCGATGAGAAAATCGGTTCGATCGAGGCCT
This sequence comes from Paenibacillus salivarius, assembly GCF_051307165.1. Lineage (NCBI taxonomy): Bacteria > Bacillati > Bacillota > Bacilli > Caryophanales > Paenibacillaceae > Paenibacillus > Paenibacillus salivarius. The sequence continues at coordinate 2,750,308 of NZ_CP195592.1, read as the reverse complement.
GAATGTTGCGTCCGACCGGACACTTCAAGTTCGGCTTTTCATGAATCGAAAACAACGCGTCTTCTTCCACCACTTGAACCGCACGGTAAATATCGAGCAGGGTAATTTCCGATACAGGGCGCATCAGCCTTGCCCCGGCTACGCCAGGACGGGCCTGTGCCAGCCCGGCTTTATTGAGCATGCCTAGGATCCGTCGAATGACGACCGGATTGGTATTCACGCTGTCGGCGATATATTCCGAGGTATTTACGCCTTCCTTGTTCAGTTCAAGCAGGGACAACACATGAATGGCCACGGCAAACCGTGAACTGATGGTCATGATGATCCCCCTGTTCCATGTCAATGTAACTATAATAGTTACACGAAGTCCGGAAGGATGTCAATGCCTTATCTTACCGTTCGAACAAATTGCCCAGTCCGCCGAGAATGCTGCCTTCATCCTTTCCGCCGAAACGGGCGGCGGAAAGTACCTTGTCGGCCAATCGGCTGAACGGAAGCGATTGAACCCAAACCTTGCCCGGTCCCCGCAGCGTCGCAAAGAACAAGCCTTCCCCGCCGAACAAGGCGCTTTTTACGCCTTTTACAAACTCGATATCGTAATCGACCGTCGAAGTCATCGCGACAAGACAGCCGGTATCCAGTCGCAAAACCTCGCCCGGAGCCAATTCCTTCTCGATGACAAGCCCCCCGGAATGAACGAAGGCAAGACCGTCGCCTTCAATCTTTTGCATAATAAAACCTTCTCCGCCGAAGAAACCTGCCCCCAGTTTGCGCTGGAACTCGATCCCTACGGATACCCCTTTCGCCGCACAAAGGAATGAGTCTTTTTGGCACACGATTTTGCCTCCGAGCATTCGCAGATCAAGCGGAATGATTTTGCCGGGATACGGAGAAGCAAAGGTGACGGCCTGCCGGTTGTAGCCGGCATTCGTGAATACGGTCATGAATAGGCCTTCCCCCGTAAGGAGGCGTTTGCCCGCCCCCATCAGCTTGCCCATCAGGCCTCCGCCCTGGTTGCTCCCGTCTCCAAAGATCGTTTCCATCCGGATATCCTGATCCATCATCATAAAACTGCCTGCTTCGGCGACAACGCTTTCGCCTTGATCCAGCGCGATCTCCACGCATTGCATTTCCTCGCCCATAATCCGATAATCGATTTCATGCGCATTCATCGAATGTGCCCCCTCGTTTTTTGGTTTCACTTCTTTTTATGTAAAAATATACGTAACATGCCTATAACCGTTTTAACATCTTAAGCATATGCTCGAGCATTTGAGGTAAATCCGGGATAACCTCTTCTCCGAAACGCCTTTGAAACTGAACCGTGATTTCATCCAACGGAACGGCTTCCGGCTCCCCGTAAATCGTAACGATTCTCTGTACCTGCTTGACATGATTTCCCCAGATCTCGGAAGTCAACTGCTCGATCTTCCGGCATTCGGCGGGGACATCCTTCACATATTTGAAAAAAACGGGCTGCATCTGACAGCCTAGCGTCACGTTAGCCAGCTCCATGATTTCACCCGCCAAATCTTCCGTGTCTGCCCAGAGCCGAAGTTCCGCCCACGCATCATGTTTGCCGGGGACCCGAAATTGAATGGCATAGTAACGGGACATCGCTGCCAGTTCGATCCGGTCGCTGCGCCCGATGATCTGAAGCTCGCCGCCTAAATCCAAATCATAGACGGCCCCCTCGAGTACGACTTTTAAATTGTCGAAAATGGTGGGATCAAACATCACGCTCCTCCTTACCGCTTCAACATTGAAGCAATAACGGAATAGGAGATTAACGGCCGGCTCTCATAAACCGCTTGCACCGCGCGCGGATGTTCTCCGAGAATGCCGTTTTGGAGCATGGCGGCTCCGAATCCCCGCTCGCGGGCGCCGTTATAGGTAAACGTAACGCAATGCTCGGCGGCAAATCCGCATGCGACGACAAAATCAACGCCTTGCTCCTTAAGCATTTGCTCCAGCGGCGTTTGCCAAAACGAGTTGGAGTATTCCTTCTCTACCTTAAGTTCGGATCCGGTCATGATAATTTCGGGAATGACATTAAAACCTTCGGACTGTTTACCGCCTTCTACCTCAACGTCCTGAACGATGACGACCGGCAGACCGGCTGTACGGAAAAGCTCGGCGGTAGCATTAATATACTCGCAAGCCCCCTCTACTTCCCCTCTTGCCCGCGGAGCAGCCAAAAAACCAAGTTGCATATCGATAATTAATAAAGCCGGTTTCATTCCGGTTTCCTCCCTTTGCAAATATGACGAATTCGGTTGTTTTGCGTTGCACCCGCCGTCCCCTACATTATACACGGTTCCGCAAATCGAGAAAAACATATTGACCCTCACATTAATGTCAGGGTTTATAATGTCAATACAGTTTAGATTCCTCATCCAAAGGAAGGTGAAGCTTAGTATATGAAAATCGGCGAACTATCCAAGGCTACGGGGGCCAGCATTCGATCCCTTCGCTACTATGAAAGGCAAGGCTTGATCTCTTCCCGGCGTTTGCCAAACGGATACAGGGATTATAGCAGCTTTTCCATAGATCAGGTCAATACGATCAGATTCTACCTGCAGCTTGGGCTTACAACCGAACAAATCGCGGGTTTTCTTCATTGCGTGATGACGAGCAAAGAAGCGTTTTGCGAGCAAATTCTGCCCGTATATCGCAGCAAACTGAAAGAAATCGACGATCAAATTTCCCTGTTGACCTCGATTAAAGCCAATCTTCAGGAGCGCATCGACTTTGTGCTTGAGGAAAATCCAAACTTGAAGGAGGAGTTTCAAAAATGAGTATAAAACGTATCTCAACCCTGTCCGAACTACAGCAAGAGGTGACTGCGGAGGGAGTAACCCTTGTCGATTTTGACGCCCCTTGGTGCCCGCCTTGCAAGGTGCTTGGCCCCATTTTGGAGGAAATTCATGAGGACTATGCGGGACGGGTTCATCTGCTGAAGGTCAACTGCGACGAAGCCCCGGAACTGGCTTCCTCCTTTGGCGTCATGTCGATGCCGACCGTCATTTTCTTTCATGGGGGAGAACCGGTGGAAAAGCTGGTCGGGTTAAGACCGAGAGAGGCATATGAAAGAATGATTATGAAGCATCAGGAAATCGCATCATAAATAAAAGCAAGCAGTCCGCCGGCCGGGCTGCTTGCTTGAGTTTCCCATCGTTGCAATGACTGCGATTTTAAGGCTTGAGTATGACTTTAATACAATTCTCCTCTTTTTTAGAGAAAATATTGTAACCATGCTCGGCCTGATCGAGCGACAACCGATGCGTAATAATATCGGTAGGATCAAATCGCCCGGTCCGGATTTGTTCGAACAGCTCGGGAATCAGATGAATGACGGGAGCCTGTCCTGTCTTGATGTTGATATTCCGCTCGAACAGATCCCCGAAAGGGAATAGATTGTATTTGAGCCCATAAACGCCGGTTACCTGAATCGTGCCGCCTTTACGAACCACTTTGGACGCGATATTAAACGCGCTGAGCGATCCCCCCTGCAGCATAAGCGCTGTTTCGACCTGTTCGGCCACCGACTTTTTCGCATCCATGCCGACGCAATCGATGACGACATCGGCCCCGCCCTGCGTAATTTCTTTTAAATGCTCTTCCAAATGGTCCACTTTCTCGAAATTGAATATTTCAACCTTGTTCGTTCGCTCGGCGTGCTCCAACCGGTAATCGATATGATCCACCGCGATCACCCGCTTCGCTCCTTTTTGCCAGGCGAATTTTTGGGTCAGCAGACCAACGGGGCCGCACCCTAACACAATAACCGTGTCTCCCTTTTTCACGCCTCCGTTAATGACGCTCCAATAGGCGGTCGGCACGATGTCGGATAGAAACAGCAGCTTCTCATCCTCCAATTCCGCGTTTTCGGGAATGACAAACGGGACGAAATTGCCGAACGGAACCCTCATCAATTCCGCTTGTCCGCCCGCGTAATCCCCGTAACGGGATGAATAACCGAAATACCCGCCGGTGTCCCGGTTATCATTGGCATGATCGCACTGACTCTCGAGCTGATTCTTGCAAAAAAAACATTCGCCGCAAGCAACGGTAAACGGAATGATGACCCGGTCGCCTTTTTTGACACGGGTGACTTCCGGACCGACATCCTCCACGATACCCATCGGTTCATGGCCGATGACATAATCGTCATACATGCCGAGAATTTCGCCGTTGTAGATATGCAAATCCGAACCGCAAATCGCAGTGGAAGAAATGCGGACCAGGATATCGTCCTTTTTTTCCAGCTTGGCGTTTGGGACATCTTTAACGCGTACGCTTCGTTTCCCTTGATAAGTAACTGCTTTCATGCCATGTTGTCGCTCCCTTCTTGATTGCGTTCATTTTACGCAAAATGAGGTTGAATTATGAATGATTACCCCGGGAGCTTCCGTTTGATATCCTAGATATCAAATAAAAAGCATCCCCGCCGTAAATCGTAAAGCGGGAATGCCTTTGCCTTGCAAACAATATTTGACTTGTCTTATTCGTAAACCGGAACACCGCGAACCTGCTTGGCCAATTCAATATACGGTCCGTCGGCCAAATTGTTGAATGCAAGATGCGTTGCCCGCAAGCTTAACAGCTTGTCGCCGTGAGTGAGCCCGAACTTTTCCCAGGTTTCAGCCGGCAGACGGATATAATGATCATGGCCCAAATAAGTCCAGCAAAAAATCCGTTCCTTGAATGTAACCGTTTGCCCTGCCGGAAGCGAAAAATTTTGCAGTTCGGGCAGGCTGGCAAATACCTTGGCGAGCGGAGAATTATTGATCATCTCCTTGCATACGACGCTGAATCCTTTGGCCGTATTGCGACCCGACATTAATATGACGTTCTCATCGGTTCGGATATGGTATTCATGAAGGGCCTGATCCGGGAGGTAAAAGGAACCGTCGGGAAGAATCTTGCTCCATGCATAAAAGTACTTCCCGTTCTTGGCCGTTACTGCCATTTCTATCATCCCCCGAGCATTATTCTTAACCAAATATGTAAGATCATCATCTCGCAAGCTTTGTCGCTAAGATATGATGTTCATCACATTTCGTCCAGAATATGGTAATCCCAAGATGGAATGTAGGTCCTATGGAATAGGTCTCAGGAATTAAGCTCTTCGATTTTATCCGACAAGAATAGATGATAGATACGAATAACGATTATTTTGAGCATCATATAAACGGGAATCGCCAAAAACATGCCCAGGATTCCGCCGAAATCGCCTGCGATAAGGAGCAGAACGATCGTCGTCAACGGATGGATATTGATGGTCTTGCCGTAAATGTACGGGGAGATCAGGTTTCCTTCGATCTGCTGAACCGCGACAACAATCACGACAACCCAAATCACCATAGTCGGGGATACGGTAAAGGCGACGATCACGCACGGGATCGCTCCCAGTAACGAACCAAAATAAGGTATAAAATTAAACAAGGCGCCGACAATCGCCAAGAGCAAAGGATACGGAAGTCCGATGAGCCAAAATCCGAAAAAAGACATGACCGCGAGCACAAATGCACTGGTCATTCTTCCGGCAATAAAACCTTTCAGCATCGTATCGATATCGTGGATAACCTGTTCTCCGTCGTTTCGGTACCGTTTCGGAACCATACGGACTAGCGCGGGCGTAACCCGCTGATCCTCTTTCAACATGTAGTAGAGCATGATCGGTACCGTACCGACGACGATAAAGAAATCGTTCAGGAAGTTGAAAACATGGGATATGTAACCTGTCGCTCGTTCAATCGCCGTATTTACATACTCCGTGATATTCTCCATCAGCCGGGTGTTTTCGTTGTCAAACATCGAGAAATACCGGTTTTTACGCACCTCGTTCATCTGATTCTGCAATCCGTCGATCAGTTTAGGGACATTGTTGATGAATTCCGTGATCTGTTTCTCCAGCGGCGGCCAGACGACCATCAGAAAAATCGTGACAATGCCGGAAAACATCAAATAAATGAACAGAATGGATAAGATCCGGTTCATTTTTTTGCCTTCCAGATACTGAACGATCGGTCTAAGCAAATAATACAAAAATCCCGAAATCGTAAGCGGGACAATCAGGATCTTAAACAGCGTAACAAGCGGATTAAATATAAAATGAACCTTATGAACCAAATAAATCAATGTCAGGACCATGATCGCACCCAGACATCTTCTGTAAAAAGGTTTATCCATCAATGGGCGTCATACCTCCTTACGTCATTTGTTCAACGTTTGCTCGGCGGCCTCCAGCAGCATATCGAATAAATCGTCGTCTTCTTCCAATTTCTCATCAACGCTCAAAAACTCGGCTTCAATGCCGGACTCGGCCGCATAATTCAGACTATAATCCCATTCCTTTCCTTTTTTACTGTAAAACGTAATTTCATAAGCGGCTTTATGGCCTTCTACCTCAAATATGGTTTTACCCAAAAAAGCGCCCTCATTATCTTGATGCATTTGTGCTTCTACAACATTCAGTTTCATTTTGCCAATACTCCTTTTATAAGAAAATTCACACTGTGATTTTCAATCCGTCAGTGTTTCTATATAATGGTTGTTATTGCATAATCGTATCATGTTTTACGCTAATAGCAATATCATTGCACGAGGTGAATATATATTGTCCAAACGACGCAGCAAATCTCATAAGCTTACTCCCGCCAAAGTCCTTACCTTTGGTTTTGGCATCATTATCATACTGGGGACCTTCCTTCTCTCCCTGCCCATGGCCACGGCGGACGGCAGACGGATGGACTTGGTCGACGCCCTGTTCACCGCGACTTCGGCGACTTGCGTAACCGGGCTGGCGGTGGTGGATACGGGAACCCACTTTTCCTTGTTCGGTCAAATTGTCATTCTTGCGCTTACCCAAACCGGCGGCCTTGGTTTTATGGCGATCGGTACGCTGATCGCTTTGGCCTTTAACCGGCGTATTTCCTTGCGCGACAAGCTCGTGCTGCAGGAAGCGATGAATTACAACTCCATGGAAGGCCTTGTCACGCTGATTCGGCGGGTCATCGTTTATGCCGTCGTAATTGAAGGCGTCGGCGCGTTGCTGTTATTCGCCAGATGGACGTTTGACATGCCCTGGCATCAGGCCTTGTATTACGGTATTTTTCACAGTGTATCGATTTTTAACAACGCGGGGTTCGATTTGTTCGGCCCGCTCCATGGCAAGTACAGCAGTCTGTCCGCTTATGCCGGTGATCCTTTCGTAAACGTCGTTGTCATGATTCTGATTGTTCTTGGCGGGATCGGGTTTATCGTCATCAAGGACCTTCTTCATTATCCGGCAACAAAAAAACTGTCTCTGCACTCCAAGGTCGTTCTTACGGTATCCGGCTTTCTTATCGTCGGCGGGGCGTTGCTCATGCTTCTTCTTGAGGCGAATAACCCGGCAACGCTGCAGCAGCAAGGCTGGGGTCAACGGATCATGAGCTCCTTCTTCCATTCCATCAGTTCCCGATCGGGCGGAGTCAGTACGGAAAGCGTGGCGGAAATGAGAACCTCCACCCAATTTTTGTTTATTTTGCTGATGTTCATCGGTGCAGCCCCCGGGTCTACCGGAGGCGGTATTAAGGTGACGGTTTTTGCCGTTTTGATCGGTGCGATGTATGCGATGATCCGCGGTCGCGAAGACATTGTGTTTTTCCGCAGAAGACTGTCCAAGAGCGCGATTTTGCGGGCGATCACCCAAACCTGGCTTGCGCTATTTCTCGTCGTGTTTGTGGCTATGGTTTTGTCCGCTTTGGAAGACAGGGCATTTCTGCCCCTGCTGTTCGAAACGACGTCTGCTTTCGCCACGGCCGGATTAAGCCTGGATCTGACGCCAAAGCTGACGGAAATAAGCAAGGTAGTCCTCTGTATCGTCATGTTTCTCGGCAGGGTCGGTCCGGTGACCTTAGCTTACGCCCTTACTCCGAAAAACGAAAAGGAATTATTTAAATATCCCGAGGGAAAAATAACCATTGGTTAATTGGAACCTGCACATGTTTCGTAGTATGATATGACAATAACTATTTTTGAATATGGAGGAACCAACATGTCTGATTTTCAAGCGAAGCTGCAGAAATATGCGGAATTGGCCGTAAAAGTGGGCGTTAACGTACAGCCCGGACAAAATTTGATCGTCGTTGCCACCGTGGACGCGGCTGATTTGGTGCGCCTGATCGTGAAACAGGCTTATGAGGCGGGAGCAAGATTTGTCAAAGTGAACTGGAACGATGACACAGTCACCCGGCTTCGCTACGAACATGCGGCGGATGAATCGTTTTTGGACGATCCGAAATGGTATGCCGGCGAAATGCTTGAATATGTGGAAAACGGCGCGGCCGTTCTGCATGTCATTTCTTCGGATCCGGATTTGTTGACCGGCATCGATCCGCAGCGTATCACCAACCATCAAAAAACGTACGGAAAAGCGATGAGCAAATACCGTGAACTGCAAATGGCCGATAAATTCAGCTGGTCGATCGTGGCGGTACCGTCGAACGCCTGGGCTGCGAAAGTATTCCCGAACCTTCCGGAAACCGAACAAGTCGACGCCTTATGGGAGGCGATTTTCCGTACGGTTCGCATTGACCAGCCGGATCCGATTCAGGCTTGGCGCGAGCACATCGCCAATTTGAACGCAAAATCCGAATATCTGAACAACAAAAAATACAAAAAGTTGCATTATATCGCCCCTGGAACGGATTTGACGATCGAGCTTCCGGAAGGCCACATCTGGGTTGCTGCCGAAAGCATCAATGCGCAGGGCAAAACATTCCTGGCCAATCTTCCTACGGAAGAAGTATTTACGGCTCCTCTGAAAACCGGCGTCAACGGTACGGTATCCAGCACCAAGCCGCTTAGTTATAACGGCAACATCATCGACAAGTTCAAACTTACCTTTGAAAACGGCCGGATCGTTGATTTTTCGGCCGAAGTCGGCGAAGCGACGCTCAAGCAGCTCGTCGAGCTGGACGAAGGCTCCCACTATTTAGGCGAAGTGGCGTTGGTGCCTCACGGTTCGCCGATTTCGCAATCGGGAATTTTGTTCTATAACACGTTGTTTGACGAAAATGCTTCCAACCACCTTGCCATCGGCAACGCTTATGCTTTCAACCTGGAAGGCGGCAAATCAATGACCCGCGAACAATTGAACCAACACGGCCTGAATGCCAGCTTTGCGCATGAGGACTTTATGGTGGGTTCTGCCGAGATGGATATTTTCGGCATTACCGCGGACGGCAAGGAAGAACAAATCTTCGCCAAAGGGAACTGGGCGTTTTAAGATCGCCTATTTAGCCATACAAATATCGAAATATCCTGCGATTCCTTCGCAGGATATTTTTTTGCTCAAGTCGGTTAATCCAGTATTCCCATGATCAACAGGGCGATAGCGAAAATGGAACCGGCATACATGAGAATAAGCTTGGTGACGTTTTTCTTCGACCGTCTGTCGTAATCCGGGTTCTCGGTACGGTTCTCTTTCGAATTTCCGACCATTATGGTACCGGCCGCGGCAACGATGGCAAGCAAAAAAATTCCGATATAAAGCAACATCACGATTCCCCCTTCTCATTCACAGTTTCATTGTAGAATAGAATCGAAGTTGCGTCATCCTCCTTCATTCCCGGGTAAACGTTAGGTAGTCGTATACGAGGAGGGAAAGTTCATGAACCATTTGACAACAGAGCAATTACGGGAACTAAAAGAAGCCCTTCGGCAAGAGAAAAATGAGCTTGAAAAGCATTTTGAATCCGGTGAGCCTACTGTTGATTTAGATCAATCACTAAAGGTTTCCACGGGAGAATTGTCATCGTACGATAACCACCCTGCCGATGTCGGCACGGAAACCTTTGAACGCAGCCGGGATCTGGCGGTGGACGATAATTTGAACCATCGCTTTGAACAAATCCGCCAGGCCCTCGAACGGATCGGGAATTCGGAGTATGGAAAATGCGTCGTATGCGGGAAGGACATCCCGTTCGAAAGACTGCAGGCTGTGCCTTATACCGCTTTTTGTATGGAGCACACTCCAGAACGGAATGTATTGGATTATCGTCCGGTCGAAGAGGAACTGATCACCCCTCCCCCCGCAGGAGCCGGAGAACGCAGGCAGCGGAGCGCCGGAAAGTTCGATGATGCCGATGCCTGGCATACGCTGGAGAAATTCGGCAACTCCGATTCCCCCGCCATGGCCGCCAAGCGAAACGCAACCGATTACGATAATCTGACTGCCGATGAAGACTGATGAATATAAAAAAAAGGTCATCCTCCCAAACTGCGGAGAATGACCTTTTCTTTTTTAGAAGAAGCAAATTTATCCTTCCGCATGGTAAATCGTTCCTTATTATAGTAAAATCGGGTTATTGAAAAAATATAGAAGAAAGAGTCGTCTTAACGGCCAGAGAGGGGAAAACCATGCCTGAACGGTTGGAATGGCTGCTCGGAACCGACTTTCATCACCTGTCCGAACAAATACAGGAAGATGTTTATTATGCTTTTTACGACCTTGTATACGGGACCATTTTTTACGCGGTCAAAGATCACCAAGCAGCCGAGGACATTATCCAGGAGGCTTTTATCAAAGTCGTGACCAAAAAGCCGGATTTTGAAAATATAAACGGAATGAAAGCGTGGATGAAAACGGTCGCGCGCAATACGACGATCAATTATTTTCGAAAAAACAAAAAATTCCGTAACCACCTTGACGTGGAATGTGTTTATATGGATAAAGAACCAAACGGATTATCCAATCCTTCCGTTGAACAAATCGTGGAAATCAAACTGATGGAAGAAGACATCGTCCGCCATCTTAGTAAGCTCAAACCGGAGTACCGTGAAATGATGGAAATGCGCTGGAAGCAGGGCCTTAGCTACAAGGAAATCGGCGAGCAGCTCGGCCTTTGCGAAAATATCGTGAAGCAACGCCTTTTCCGGATCCGGGAAGGGATCAAGAAAATGCTATTCAGAGAGTGGGGTGCCGATCATAAAAAACAAGTTGCCCAAAGATCAGATATATCCCGAACCGTTTGATTCCTTATTTGAAGAGGCTTTTCAACAGGCGATCGACTCCCTTCCGGCTCCCTCCGAATCCGATCGGCGCAAGTCATGGGAACAAATACAAAAAAAACTCGATAGAAAGCGAGCCCGTACCCGAAGGCGCCACCGGTGGCAAATTTCGGGCATCGTTGCCGCTTCCATGATCCTCGGAGCCATGCTGTTCAGCCCGCCGGTCGTGACCAAAGCGGTACCCCCGTTTTTTCAGGAGCTGATCAACCTGGGCAGCGGAATGTCCCAAATGGTGTTCGACACAAGGCAGCCTTCTTCGGGTGCAAAAACACCTCCCCCGCCCGACGGCTTTACCGAGGATGAATTGCGTGAAATGAAGAAAGAAGTCCATCTCGTCGATGCCGGAGTTTATAACACGGTCGAAATGGACATAGACCAAGCCCGGGAAGTCCTTGCCTTCTCACTCCCGCGGATCACTTATATCCCTGAACGTTTTACCTTGAGCTCCTTGGAGGTCATTATTCCTTCCGGAACACCCGAGGACCCCAACACGTTCGGCAAAAGCGCACACCTTCTCTACAAGTCGGATGAGGAGGAAATGCTCAGATTGATATTCGATTTATTGATGGACGATTCCGTGCTCTCGACGATGAGCAGAAGCCATACCGAAGAAGTGCAGCTTGAGAACGGAAATACCGCTTATGTCAGCACAGGAGACATGACCCAAATAAATATGATGCTGTCCGGAAACGTGTTCTTCCATGCGTTCGGCAACGTCAGCAAAGAAGAAATGGTGGACATCGTAAACGGATTCAATCATTAAATCAAATAAAGGCGGGCTCCCCAATGGGGTTGCCCGCCTTCTATGTTCCGGATGTTATGAGTCCATTATGTTATGACTCCATTATGTTATGCGCCCGCTTCCTCCATCGGAAGATACAGCTGCTTAACCAGCTTAACGCGCGAAATTCTCTTGTTGTCAAGTTCCTCCACAACATAAGTATACCCGTCATGCTCGACGGTTTGCCCGATTTGGGGCGGGAGGATTTCAATTCTCGAATAGAGCCAGCCTCCGATCGTATCGTAATCCTCGGAATCCAGCCGGAGACCGAAGCGGTCATTGACGGTTTCGATCAGCATCAATCCATCGATGGAATGCGTATTTTCGTCCAGTTGCTCAATACCCGGGCGTTCCTCGTCAAATTCGTCCTGAATTTCCCCGACGATTTGCTCCACGATATCTTCGAGCGTTACCATTCCCGAAGTGCCTCCGTATTCATCGATCAGAATGGCGATCTGCGTTCTCCCCCGCTGCATCCGTTTCATCAGCTCGCTGATTTGGATCGATTCCGGAACGGCCATGATCGGCCGGAGCAAGTCCCGATAATCCTGCGTATTTGAGCGAATTAAATCCTTAATGTGAATAAATCCGATGATATGGTCTTTATCAACGTCGCAAACAGGATAACGGGTCCGCAATCCTTCCAAGGCGACGGACAGGTTCTCATCGAGCGTGTTTTGCGTATACAAACAAATCATTTCCGTGCGGGGAATCATAATCTCTCGCGCCGTCGTTTCGGCGAACTCGAAAATATTGTCCACCAGCGACATTTCCGTTTGGTCGATCAGTCCGCTCTCTGAGCTCTCTTTCATCATCACCCGGATCTCTTCCTCCGTATGGAGCGAATCCTGCTCCGAAACCGGAGCGATACCGAACAACCTGAGCAGTCCGTTTGAGAGACCGTTCAAGAGCCAGACAAACGGAAACATCAATTTGTAGAATACTTTCATGGGACGCGCCGAGAGAAGCGTAATTTGCTCCGCCTTGCGCACCGCTATCGTTTTGGGCGCCAGCTCGCCAAGCACGATGTGCAAAACGGCGATCAGCAGAAAGGAGACAAACAGCGAGATGATATGCACGGGTTTGTCACCCAGGCCCGCGAGCTCGAAGAGCGGGTTCAGCATTGTGGCCACCACGGGTTCTCCCAGCCAGCCGAGGCCGAGCGAACAAAGGGTGATTCCAAGCTGACAGGCGGATAAGTAACCGTCAAGGTGATTCAACAAGTTCTTCACAATCACGGCGTTTTTTCGTCCTTCTTCAACCAATGCATCGATCCGGCCGCTTCTGATTTTAACGATGGCAAATTCCGCGGAAACGAAAAAGCCGTTCAACAGCACCAGGAAGAGCATCAGTCCTAATGAAAAAAGACTCGGTAAGGGGTCAGTCAATACGTCTCACCTCTAATGTAAATATATTACTATTCATTATATTATTATACACTACACAGTCAAACCCCGGTGTATGCCACCAATACAGGCCTGCATGCCCGCTTTTTTTCCATGCGAAAAAGGACCTTCCGGTCGGAAGGCCCTCCGCATATAATACATTATCTCCGCGTTACCGGCGAAGCGGCGTAAGGGTATTGATATGAGAGCGGTTGGTCGAAGGTCGCGTAGTCCAGGTTGACCATCAGCAGGATCGTCCGCACGCCCGTGTTCGGATCGCTGATGATGATATGATCCCGGCCGGCCGCTTCGAGAACTCCTTTAAAGATTTTGGCGTTCCACTCGCGGTTGTTTTCGTAAGTCATGTAGAAAGTCCCGACTTTACCCAAGTTCAGGCGAAGAATATTCTCAATGAACGATTGCTCGTTGGTCGGGATTTGCACTGGCACCACGGTTCCGGTAGGCGTCATCGGACTGCCGCTCGGAACCTGCGGAGGCTGAGCTCCCATCTGCGGGGATTGGCCGCCCATCGGTGCTCCTCCGGATGGATAAGTACCCGTCGTTCCTCCTCCGATCGAATACGTAACCGGACGATATGATTGATTAAACATACGAATGAATCCTCCTCAATGAAATGTTCGCAAAAACCTGCTAATATACATCAGGACAATCTTCCCCGGACGGGGCAAAGAAACAATGCGACTTGAAACGGCCGGTATTTTGCTGGTCATACCAGGTCGCCGGGCATTCGCCGGCAGGCTTGAAAAACCAGAGCGCATTGGATGCGGGCCAAATCCTTTCGCCGTTGATGACGCGTGTCGCGAGACGAATGTCCCGGTCCCGGGCTCTTTGATAGAAGTAGCCCTTCTGCGTAGCCTCAAAACCGCCGGGAGACTGAAAGACCATATCATTCATATTCCGAATGTTTTTGAAGTCCAGGCATCCGCCAAGAATCCGGTTGACCCCGACATTCCCGACCATCAACATCCCCTGTTCGCCTTCTCCCTCGGCTTCCGCCCGCATAAGCCTCGCAAGCAGTTTGACATCTTCCGAATTCGTTTTAATGACCGCCAAACTCCGTTTCCCCCTTTCCTTCCTACTCGACGATACATCCTATGTGCAAACGCCCATCTTGGTGCGAACGGTCAAAAAATAATCTTTGTCAAGGAAATTATCGAATTTTGTCGATGAATACGGTTGCAATTTTGAATATTTAGTGTCTATTTCTATGGACGCGCTTCCTTGAATAGCATATACTGAATAGAGAATGTGTTTGCGCTTTCATTTATAACCTTTCAGGAGGTTCTCCCATGAAAATTGCGATTATTGGCGGTGGTCTTGCCGGTCTGACGGCAGCCGCGTATCTTTCTGGCAATCCGGATACCGAAGGCATCGTATTTGAACGCAGCCCCCAGCTCGGAGGCCGTGCATTTACCTATGAGAAAGCGGGATTCACTCTCAATTACGGTGCGCATGCCGTTTACGGCATTGACAGACATACCCTACAGTTCATGGAACAGGAGCTTGATCTCAAATTCCAGAGCAAACAGGTCGACAAAAGGAAAGTCGTTTATGCCAAACACGGCAACCTGACTCCCGCCCCACTCGATTTCGTCAACATTATGAAAACCGACGTATTGACTGCCATGGAAAAAGTAAGATTTGTGGCGGAAGTCGCCGCCGTCATCGGAAATATTCATCAATTGAAGCGTTACCGGACACTCGGCGAATATTTGGAACAATCCAACGCTTCCAACGATGTGAAGGAATTATGGGAGCATTTGGTCAGTTCCAACTTCTTCATAACCCCCGAAGATGCGCGTAAAGTATCCGGGGAAGTGATCGCCGAGTATTATCACAACTTGTTCCTCTCCAATAGGCCGGTAAATTATATTCTCGGTAGCTGGGCAACGATTACGGATCAGCTTGTTCAAAAAATCGATGGCAATGATCGATGGGAAATTGCTGTCAAGGAACCCGTAGAATCCATTGTTATGGAGAACGGTAAATATATTTTGAACACGAAGACCCGCGAAGCGTTGGAATTCGATGAAGTTATATTTGCAATGCCCGTACAGCAGGTGTGCAAGCTCCTGGAATCCTCCCCTTGGGCCGGGCCGCTTGAGCCGTTTAAAGACAATACTTGTACGGAAGTGCTTGTGTACGACGTCGGATTTTCCAAAGTGGTTGCCCGTCCTTTCCACTACATTAGCGATATGGACAACAAGGTGTTTATCAGCGACGTTTCCGCGACGGACTATACGGTCGTACCGGTCGGCGGCCAGCTGTTGCAAGGTATTGCATACTTGAATGATGATATCGGGGACGAAGAACAGAAGAAGCAGTATTTGGAGAAGAAAACCCAGCAGATGGAATCCCTTTTCGATACGTATTATCCGGATTGGCGGGAACATACGGCCGTAAAACGGGTATCCAAAAAAGCGATGGTGTCGAGCGTCAAAAACATTCACACCAATAAATTGCTGCCCGTCAAATTGCCTGGCGTGCCGTTCCTGTTTTGCGGCGACGGATGCGAAGGCAAAGGCGAGCTTGCCGAACGGGCCTTCTCCAGCGGCCGGTCCGCTGCTCAAATGCTCCTGAATGAAAAAGCGAAAATCAAGGTATTGGCCCATTGATCCTTAAACCAAAAAGAGCTGTCCGCGGACAGCTCTTTTTTATTTCTAATAATGACGATATTCCTGCACGGCGGCCTTATATGTTTTACTAAGCCGTTCAAAACCCAAATAACGGGTTCCTTGAAACGTCAGCTTCCCCTCGTCGCCTTCCGAGCATTGCCCGTACTCTAGTCCGCTGACGCTCAATTCTAACCGGTCTCCGCTTTCGACCTCGAACGTTAAAAAGTATTTGCTGTCCGATCGGTTCACGGAAAGCGCCGGATCATGCCGATGGGAGACTTCGATTCTTTTGCCGACGATGAGCGAAGGAACGGTCAAAACCGGCTGCTTGCTGTTAGCCCAGGAACGTTTGATGCTTCCAGCCGCAGTGATGCCGATGACGCCGAGAATAACGACGATGAAAACCGGAATAGCCGTGTTCATGACACCGAGCATTTCCATCCACGATTGCATGTTTTTCCCCCCTGCTCACCTCAGTATTAAGATTCGATGGTTGTTCTCCCTTTCTTTTGTAAGATGTATATGCTGACTTGGTCAAAACTTGTTATTCGGGACAGGTAGAAAATATGCCCCCTTGTCCCATTTTTCCATAAAAAAACCTTCGACTCCTGGGCCAGAATCGAAGGCTGTTACGGTGGTGATAATGATAAAGTTATAGAATCAGGCATAATACATTTGCAGCAGGTCTTGCGTTTCTTTCGCTCCGTCGGCTTCCATTTCAACCAGTCCCGCTTCCGCCCAGCATGCTTGGCAAGTTTCCTCGGTGGTGCAAAGATGAGCATCTTCACATGTGTAACAGAATTGGAGGAAGTTACGGGTTACGGTGTTCTCGGTCGTTGTTTTCATTTTGACTCACTCCTATAATTTAGTTTGTTAAGACTGATTTCTTGCAAGGCTTGTGGTGATCTTTCTTACAAGTTAAATATATCACAAACTTTTTATAGTGCACGTGATATTTTTCACAAATTAATGAACTTCAATATTCATCAAAAAAAACAGCCGGCACGCTCTTATTAAAGAACGCGCCAGCTGACCCCTCCGTCCTCGGTTTGCATCAGGAGAGAACGTTTTTTATCGGCTTTTGCGACAAGCATCCATCCCACTTCCGGGGAGTAAAACTGGATTTTCACAACTTCGGGGTACTCCCCAATGACTTGTTGCAGTTTCGAGTTTTCGGGCAGAATGGTCCAGGTCGCCCCTCCATCCAGCGTATGATAGACGGAAGATTGCTGAACGGACCAGCCTTCCCTGGAATTCATGAACGTCGTGGATTGATTTTCGCCGCTTCCGGATTCCCACGGCATGGCAAAATTTTCGAGGGTCCATGTGTTTCCCGAATCGCCTGTAAAATAACCGTTGAACTTGACGGCTTCCTCGCGCCCGCATCCGACGGAAATCCATCCTTCCTTTCCTCCGTTTGCGAAGAAATCGGGAGCACCTACGGTAAAACGACTGCATGTTTTAAACTTGGACGTATCCAAAAACGGCTTCTTCGCCCACCGAACTCCTCCGTCAACAGTCGCATACAAAACGGGAAGCCCCGCTTCAATCATCGTGATATAACCGTGTTGTCCATCGGTAAAAGACATGCCTGCCGGGTATCCCGTCTTCGGCAAAATATGCTCGGCCGTCCGAATTCCCGTCGGCATGATCGGCGTGCTCATAATGTTGTCCCAGGTCGCTCCGCCATTGGAGGTCGCATAAATCGACTTGGCCCCGCTGTTGCCCGGTTCATTGCCCATCGTCAAAATCCATCCTTGCTTCTCATTAAGAAAATAGAAAGATACGACCTGATCGGCTTTCGGAAGGGAAGCCATTTTCCACGTTAATCCCCCGTTATCGGTGCGTAAAACAATCGCTTCCCCCGAGCCGAGGGATCCTCTGACGATCCATCCGTACTTGTTATCGATAAAAAACAAATTTTTTCCGAATTTCGGACTTTCCGCAAATTGGATCGAAGCGGAAGGAGATATATTCGTCCACGTTTTTCCGTGATCTTCCGTCATATATAAACGCAGCTCATGATTGGTCGAGCCCCAGGCCAGTCCTTGACTGTCGCTTAACAGCCTGAAGTCCGTCAGTCTGGTTTGAATTTGATATTTTTTTTGGCCGTCCTCGGCAGACGGCTTGGTTGCAGCATCGCTTACTGAATTATCCGGTTCGATTACGGTCAAAGTCTGACCGTCTTCCACCATACTCTCCTCTTTAGCGGCGGAATTTTTTTGAGCCTCAGGGGGAGGCGCAGCACAGGCTGTCAGCAGCAAAAAGCCCGCTAATATCGTACTGCTTGCCGCCTTACACCATCGTCTCACCTGGTAATCACCTCGCTTTCCGAATCTCTATTATACCATATCCGGCTTCGTAGACTTAAAGACGGGTATCTTTCGCGAAATTGACGGAAATATGCTGTTCCGGTTTGTAGACGGCAAACGCATAACCTTTTTTCTGCAAGTATTCGATAATTTCGGGCAACGCCTGAACCGTTTGCGATTTCTCATGCATCAGAATGACTTCGGTATCGCGGTGAACCTGGCGTTTCACTTCCCGAATGATGCGTTCAGGCTCGCCAGGATAACTCCAATCCTTGGAATCCACGGTCCAATCCCACATTTTAAAATCGGCGTCCGCGATCTCGGTCCGAAATTGCTTGTCAATTTCGGGTTTGCTGCCGTAAGGCGCCCGGATTAACCAAGGTTTCGTACCGGTGATTTTTTCGACTATGGCCTGCTCCTGTTTGAATTCTTTAATGAATTTGGCCGAACCGCCGCTTTTGTACAATGTCTTTTTGTTGTGGGTCATACTATGCAAACCGATATAATTACCAGCCTCGGCTGCGGCTTTAACCGATTTTTCATGGTCGGAGAGCTGATTGCCGATCATGAAAAATGTAGCATGGATTTTCTTTTCGTTCAGAATCTCAACGATTTTGTCAGTATATTTTCCAGGGCCGTCGTCAAAAGTAAGATAGATTACCTTTTGGGTTTTCTTCTCCGGCGTTGCGGCCGGTTTTTCTTCTTTCTTTTCCGTATTTGATTCTTTTTGCGCTCCGCTTCCGGCGTCCGTTTCCTGTTCCTTCATTACCTGTTCTTCCATTACCAGGATAGGTTGATCCTCATTTCCTGTTACCGCATCGCCGGAGGCTGCAAATTTGGGGGACGAAATCACTGCTGGGGATGACGATGCGTCATGGCTTTGACCTCTGTGATAAACCGAGTTTGCCGCATATGCAGACATGACCAGTGAAACGGAGGAAAGCAAGATCGCCGCAATGACAATCGGTTTGAATTTGGGGTTGGACTTTTCTTCTCTTTTTCTCGACATCATTTGCATCAAGTACCTCTCTCATGTTCATTACTACTAGATTAATATAATTAGAGGTTGTACGTCCTTACAGAATGGTTACAAAGACATTAAGACAAAAAGACAATCCAACCTTTTAAATTTACTTTAAATTTTGGTAGTTTAATGTACAATGGTAAGAAGCGAATATCAAGTTGAAAATAAATGAATCGAGGAGATGAACCCATGAAAACCCAATTACGTTCCAGTAGAGTCGTTATAATAGGAACCGGCGCGGTAGGCGCAACAACCGCTTACACCCTTTTACTTCGTGAACGGATGTCCGAGCTCGTACTGATCGATGCGAACAAGGACAGAGCTGTCGGAGAAGCGCTTGACATGAACCACGGCCTTCCTTTTACCGGCGGCGTGAAGCTGTGGGCGGGAGATTATAGCGATTGCGCGGATGCCGATGTCATTGTTATCGCCGCGGGAGCATCCCAACGTCCGGGTGAGACGAGAATCGACCTTCTCAAACGGAACGCGGATATTTTCGACAGCATTATCCAAAATATCGTAAAGTACAACGACCATGCGGTTATTCTCGTTGCCACCAATCCGGTCGATATTTTGTCCTATGTTACATTGAAAAAGAGCGGCTTCCCTTCCAACCGCGTCATCGGTTCGGGAACTTTGCTGGACAGCGCCCGTTTCCGTTACTTGATCGGACAGAACAAAAATATCAACCCGCGAAGCATCCACGCGCATATAGTCGGGGAGCACGGGGATTCGGAGGTTCCTCTCTGGAGCATCGCCAACGTGGCGGGGATGGGTCTGGAGTTCACGGACAAGGAACGCGAAGATATTTTCAACAGCACGAAGAACGCGGCTTATGAAATCATTAACGCCAAAGGAGCCACCTCTTACGCGATCGCTCTCGCTTTGGACCGGATTGTCGTATCGATTTTGCAGAATGAAGGTTCCGTTCTGAACGTTTCGACCTTGCTCAACGATTACAATGGAGTTTCCGACGTATACTTGGGAGTACCGAGCATCGTGGACCGTACCGGTGTACGCGAAGTGTTGGATCTGGAACTTAGCGGCGATGAATTGACCCGTTTCCAGAGCTCCGCGAACAAGCTTAAAGCCGAAATCGCGAAATTGGAATTGTAATGAACAACAGGGCTCCTATGATTGGGGCCCTGTTGTTTTGCACTTAACTACGGCTTAACGCCTTGAACGGACAGCAGATACATCGCTTGATATTCTCCCCGTTCCGCCTCCCATCGTCTGAATTGTTTTTCGGCTTCCGCCCTCTGCGTCTCGGTCAGATACCCGCTTTCGACCATTTGGGCCCCTTTAAAGTCGGCCACGCCTGCCCAGATTGCGGTTTGGGACTTGAAAGCGGAATCGGTCTTCCTTGTAATTTCATGTTGATCCGTCACCTGAATTTGTGTCAGGCCATGATCCGCATACATTTCCGCCAAATGATCGGCTACCGCATTGTCCATCCCCGCGTCAGCCCGCCATTTCAGAAAAGCTTCGTAAAACTCGGCCATCACTTCGGGAACCGGAGGTCTCCATTCGATCTTCTCATGATTGTAATCCAGCACATGAATCGTTCCTCCGGACCGGGCGGACTTGATCATCTGTTCAAGCGCTTTCTCGGGATGGGCGAGCCATTGCAGCACCCTGGCGGCCGTGACGACGTCAAACACCCCGTTGTAAGGAAGATTGTAGACATCGCCCACCTCGAACGACAGACCGGGAATGTCCGCGTATTGCTCTCTTGCTTTGGCAATCCAATCCGGATTGTTGTCGACGCCTACTACTTTTCCGGCCGGTCCGACGGCTTCGGCAATCCCGCAGGTAATGGCGCCCGTTCCGCATCCGATATCCAAAACGCTCATTCCGGGCTTGAGGATCCCGGCCAATCTCTTGTTTCCCGTAGAAAGACGGCGGTTGTCGATCACTCCCGAATGGGTCAAACGCGCCCGTTCCAATGCCTTTTTTTCCTGTTCCAAAAGCATAACCTCCCCGAATTTAGTCCATCCGTTAATCGGCCGCAGGCCCTCCATCCCTATTAGTAAATCACGATGTTTCCTTCCCGTTCGCGTTCACGACGGCTTATAAGCCGGTTTACCGCCTCCACGTATGCTTTGGCGCTGGCTTCGATGATGTCGGTGCTTACGCCCCTGCCGGTTGCCGTTTCATTTCCCTGTTTCAAAACGACATGAACCTCTCCTTGCGCATCCGTTCCCTGCGTGACGGAATGAATCGAGTAATCCTCCAGTTCCGCGTGGATTCCTGTTGCTTTCGCGATCGCCTGATAGACGGCATCTACCGAACCGTTCCCGACGGCCGCTTCTTCCGCGAAGCTTCCATCCTCCCTAACGATGCGAACCGACGCTGTCGGCAGCGAACGATTCCCGTAAGAAACATGAATGCTATCAAGGACATAAGCTCGTGGTCCGCTTGCGATGTTCTCCTCAAGCAATGCTCGGATATCCTCGGACAAAATACTTTTCTTGCGGTCCGCCAAAGCCTTGAACTTCGCAAACGCGATATTCAAATCCTCTTCGCTCAGCGTGTAGCCGAGGTCGGCCAGCTTTTCCTTAAACGCATGGCGGCCGGAATGCTTGCCGAGCACCAGCTTGCTTGCGCTTGCCCCGATGGTCTCCGGCGTAATGATTTCGTAGGTGCTGGGGTTTTTAAGCATCCCGTCCTGATGAATGCCCGATTCATGGGCAAAAGCGTTCGCACCGACGATCGCCTTATTCCCGGGTACGCTCATTCCCGTCATTTTGCTGACCATCCGGCTCGTTTTGTAGATTTCGCCGAGGTTCAGCGACGTTTTCGCCCCATAGAAATCGCTTCTCGTTTCGAGCGCCAAAGCCACCTCTTCGATACAGGTGTTGCCCGCGCGCTCGCCGATCCCGTTGATCGTTCCTTCGAACTGATCCACCCCGTTGGCGATAGCCGCAAGCGTATTTGCCGTCGCCATGCCGAGATCGTCATGGCAGTGCGTGCTTAGCTGGATTTTTTCGATGCCCGGCACCGTCTGCTTGATCGTACGGAACATGGCTCCGAACTGATCGGGAGTGGCAAATCCGACCGTATCCGGCAGATTGACGACCGTCGCCCCCGCTCGAATCGCCATCGCCGTCATTTCGCACAAGAAGTCGATTTCGGTACGGCTGGCGTCCTCGGCCGAGAATTCCACCTTGTCGAAAAATTTGCGACCATACCGGATTGCCGCCTCCGCGGTTTCCATCACTTTCGCCTTATCCATCCGCAACTTGTATTCCCGGTGGATCGGGGACGTGGCGAGTACCAGATGCAGACAAGGATCTTCCGCATCCTTCAAAGCCTCGACCACCGCATCAATATCCTTCATATGACAACGTGCCAGACTCAGTAGCGTTGCATGCTTGAGCCGTTTCGCCACTTCGCGAATACTGTGCAAATCGCCGGGCGATGTCGCCGCAAAACCGGCTTCAATCCGGTCGATTCCGAGCTTTTCCAGCTGCAGGGCGATCTCCACCTTCTCTTCCGTCGTCAAGCTGACCCCCGGAGATTGCTCCCCGTCCCGCAACGTCGTGTCGAACACATAAATTTTCCGCATGTTTCATTCCCGCCTTTTCGTTGATTTTTGATAAAAAAACCTCTCTCACTCCCGCAAAACCCATGACGGGCCTTGCAGGGGCGAAAGAGGTTCATATCACGGTACCACCCTGATTTACCGCAGACTTCACAGCCTGCGGCCTCGGCGGGAACCGGCGAGCATGACTCGCTGTCGGTTCCCTGTACGGTAACGGGTACAATCCGGTATTTCCTACATCAAGCAAGCTCGCCTAGCTTCGGCAAAACGCAGCTGCGGCTTGTTATCGGAAATACGGCTCCAAGGCGAGTCGGCGCTCGGGGTTAAGGCGGCGATTTCAGCTTCTTCTCCGCTCTCTGGACTTAAGAGCCCGCATGGCCTGCTCCTTTTCATTGCCGATAAATAGTAAAAAGCCCCTTTCCTCCCGCACGCAAAACACGCGCATTAGGGACGAAAGGGGCTTACGCTCTTCGTGGTACCACCCAGGTTCACCGGAAGCGCTCAATTCCAGAACGTTTCACGGCCTCATGGCCAAACGGAAAAATCCGCATGGCGCGCACAGTAACGTGTGCCAATCCGGTTGCCCTTAACCCCCATTACGGGATCGGGACAACGGCTCCAAGGCGAGTCGGCGTTCGGGATTAAGACGGCGATTTCAGCTTCTTCACCGCTCTCTGGACATAAGAGCCCGCATGCCTGCTCCTTTTCATAGCCTGTGTGTTCATTTCGTTGGAAACTTGGAGCTATTATATGCCGATTTCAAAAAAATAGTCAACATGAATTTCCAAATATTTATTGTTTAATGCCATTAAATTCATTTAGTTAATCTCATTAATTCATTAGATTAATTATTTTGAGATAGCCGGTATTACTGCGGTTTCATGCCTGTTCAACCTTTGGCATAAGTCTGTCCAAGCCTGCCCTTAAATCGAATAAATTTTTACTGGATCGAGACAATTACAAATTGATCTAAACTCGATTTTGAAAGGAGCTTGTATATGGCATTCACCGAATTGTCTCTTATACTCTTTATTGCATTTATTACATTATTAGTTTTAACCAGGCTTATGGGTAGAAATGAAATTTCTCAAATGACCTTTTTTAATTTCGTGTCGGCCATTTCAATCGGAACCATTGGAGCTTCACTTGCGATTGACAATACACTGAGCGTTCGTAATGGATTCACAGCCTTAGTGGGTGGGAGTGCTTTTACAATATTTCTCGGGTTTATCGATAAAAATCCTAGAAGGCACGTTACGCGATCGTCGGACAACCAGTCATCCTTATTAGAAAAGGACAAATCATGGAGGATGCTCTTCGTAAAGCCCGTCTTGATATAGACTCATTAAATAGCATGTTACGTAAGAAAAACGTACACACCGCCCGGGGCTGTCTGAACAGACTGCCTTCTTCCAGCATGGCCGATTCGGGAAGCGAATCGTTCTTCACTTGTTTAGACATCGATGCACTCTCTCCTTATTTTCTATATTGTAGTATGGCCCAAAAATTTACTTTCCACCAAACTAGTTGTATGATGAAAGTACATTATTGTATTATACAACTATATGATTAATTGTCAATAATCCTTGTGATAAACTAGGATATAAAAAGAGAGGTATTTTACTATGGACGACCAAGCTTTGGATACGATAGAAGTAGAACTGGCCATCTTGTACCGCCGCATTTCAAACCGCAAGCACGGAAATCTGGACCGCTCGGCTTACCTGCTGCTTCACCAAATCGATGCTCATGGGGCAGCCGGCGTGAAGGCGCTCGCTGACGAATTCCGGCTGGATGTGTCTACCGTTAGCCGCCAAACCGCCGTGTTGGAGCAAAAAGGTTACGTCTTCCGCATCCCGGATCCGTCGGATCGGAGAGCCTACTCCCTGCAAATCACGGAACTCGGCAAAAAAGAATTGATGGAATCCAAAAAGTCGCGGTCCGAACGAATCGGAGCCCTGATCCGGGATTGGTCCGAGGAAGACAAAGCTAAATTTGGCGAATTGCTCACAAGGCTGAACCGGACCTTTTAAAAAGATACCAGAACCCCTTTTGTTGATTTGACATCCCAGCCCAGGTCCTCTATGCTCGAATTGGACCCGGTTTGTCGCATATTTTGTAGCAATCGGAGGTGCTAGGAATGAATCATTGGGACGAACCTGTCGAGGTGATTGAACGCGCTGCCACGGAGCGCGGGGAAATACAGCTTCAGCGCAGGGGAAAACACTTTGAAATCATTAGCAACGGAACGTTTTTAATGGCCACATATAACGGAGAATCGGAACGTTTGCTCGTTCGCAGCGCCCTGCAGCATGTCGATTCGCCAAAAGAAGTGCTTATTGGCGGTCTTGGCGTCGGCTTTTCCCTGGAGGAAGCGCTCAAGGATTCCCGCGTAAACCGCGTAACCGTCGTCGAAATTGAACAGAAGGTCATCGATTGGAACTCCGGAGCCTTGGCACACGTATCCGGTAACGCACTTGCCCATCCGAGGACGAATCTGGTACATGCGGATCTGGTCGCTTGGATATTCGAATCGGAACAGACTTTTGACTTAATTTGCCTTGATATCGATAACGGACCGGATTGGAAGGTTTTTGACGACAACAGCTCTTTATACGGACATACCGGTTTAACCAGATTGAACAACCTATTGAACCCTGGCGGATGTCTTACGTTTTGGAGCGCGACCGAATCCAAGGAATTTGCCGCAAGACTGGAAGCTTTTTTTGGAAACACCCGGATTTACGAAGTTCCCCAGTCGACTGGAGAGCCGGATTACATATTTTTGGTACAGAGGGATCTAGCATGAACATTCAAAAAGCGATTGACCGGAAAAAACTTGACGAACGGGCCGTGGGGATGCCCTGGTTCGTACAGCAATTTATCGATTACAAACTGCCCGACTTATCCCCTTCCACATTGCTTGAATATGTACGGGATTACGAACAATTTTTCAATTGGCTGCGGGCCGAAGGTCTGTCCGAAGCGGAGATGAATACGCAGATTACGCTAAAAGATCTCGAAGTGTTGCACATGGAAAGCATCGTCGGATACCGGCTGCATTTGACGACGCGAACGGACGGGACCAACGCCAAAATCACCGTCTCCCGCAAAATGTCCTCGCTTCGCTCCCTTTTTCATTATTTGAGCCAGATTGCCGAGGATGAGAACTTCTATCCTCTGCTCAAACGCAACATTATGGCAAAGGTGGAAATAAAGCGGATTCATAAGCCGAAGGATACCGCGGCCAAACTTAAAGGCAAGATTTTGGAAGAGGACGAAATCCTCGAGTTTATCGGCTATATCGCCGAGGGGTACGGGCAGGATATCCATGAGAACAAGCAAGCCCTGCACGCCTATGAATTGAACAAAGAGCGCGATGCCTGTATTGCCAGCCTGATTCTCAATTCGGGGCTCCGGGTATCCGAAGTGGTGAATCTGA
This sequence comes from Paenibacillus salivarius, assembly GCF_051307165.1. Lineage (NCBI taxonomy): Bacteria > Bacillati > Bacillota > Bacilli > Caryophanales > Paenibacillaceae > Paenibacillus > Paenibacillus salivarius. The sequence goes on along the minus strand of NZ_CP195592.1, from coordinate 2,724,123 downwards.
ACGTGGATGATCTCGATTTGACCAATAAGATGCTTTATGTATTCCGTAAAGGCAACAACGACGAGACGTTTAAAACTCCGGTTTATTTCCGCGAGCAATCGAAGGACGATTTGACCCATTATTTGAATTTGCGGCAAAGCAGGTATAAGACGCCGAAACGGGAAAAAGCGCTGTTCGTGACGATTCCCAACGGGCAAAAAGAAGGCAAACGCATGACGAAGCGGGCGATTCAAGCCATGATTATCAAGTACGCCAAGCGGTTCGGAAAGCCGTATTTGACCGTACATAAGCTACGTCATTCTTTTGCCACCGACTATTATTTGCAAAACGATATTTATAAAACGAAGGAACAGCTCGGGCACGCTTCCACGGAAACGACGGAAGTTTACGCGCATCTGACCGATAAAACGATGTCCGAGGCGATCGAGCGGAGAATCGGCAACGATGGTTAACCAAGCGCATGACTTCGGCAAAAAAACGGGTGTGGGATATGCTTCCGGCATATTTTCACACCCGTTTCTTCCAAGAAAACCGTTCAGCTCTCTGCCTGGTTTTCCGAGTTCAATTTACATAGTGAACCGATCAATTGTGCGATATGTTCAACATCATCCCCATAAAATACCGGCCATCGGGTATTCTGCGTAAGCCTGCTCAGAAGCTCCTCCGCGGAAAGATCCATTGTACCGCCGAATAAATCACGGCGAAGAACGATCCCTTGAATACCCTCCAGCTCCGAAACCAGCTCCAGGTCCTCTTCGCTTCGCATCAACACGAGCTTGGGATATGCTTCCCTCTTGAATCCTTCAACGATGATTAGATCATAGGACTGGAAGCGCTCGACCAAAGCGGTGAGCGGGGTTTCGCATTCTTCGATAACCGCCGTCCGCATGGGCGAAGTGATCGCTGTGGCGGCCGCTCCGGCAGTACGTAGTTTATACGTATCGGTCCCCTCGACATCCGCTTCAAAGCCATGGACATCATGCTTGATGACCGCGACACGAAGGTGCATGGCACGCAACAACGGGAGCAAGCCGGCGATTAGCGTCGTTTTGCCGCTGTTCTTATAGCCGCAAATCTGGATAACCGGCTTCATTTCGCCCCCGGAAGAAGGAGCACGTTTACCTTTTCCCCCGCTTGTACACCCGTTGTGGAAGGCGGAATTACGATCAGCCCGTCGCTGTCCTTGATCGTGACCATGACGCTGGATTCATCCAGCAGCGCCGGATAAGCCGCCAGACGACCTTCATGAACCTCAAGCGTTCCCCTAACGAACCGGGTGTAATTGTTGATCTTCGTATAATCCCGCCCGAGTTCGGCCTGTATTTCCCGGAGAAACGGCTGCTCCAAGCCTAGAATAGTACCGATCGCCGGTCTTACGAACAATTCGAATCCGACGAAACAAGCCCCCGGATTTCCCGACAGCGCAAACAACAGCTTTCCGTCCTTCACCGCGGCTGTCGTCACGCTTCCCGGGCGCATCGTAATTTTATTGAACAGCATATCCACGTCTCCTCCGGAAACAAGATCGGCCATGATGTCGTAATCACCGACCGATACACCTCCGGTGGTGACGACTATGTCATAGCGGTCAAAGGCTTCTCGTACTTTTGTCCGGGCAACCGACAAATCGTCCGCGATCGCTTCAAGAATATACGGATCGCCCCCGGCATCGCGAATTTGGCTGGCGAGCATGTATGTGTTGCTGTTACGGATTCGGCCGTCCTGAATCGGTTCATCCACCCCCAGAAGCTCCGACCCGGTTGAAAAAATCGCAATCTTCGGCCGTTTGATGACAGGTACGCTGTAAATGCCGAACGTAGCAAGAACCGAGATTTCTCCGGCGGAAAGCCGGCGGCCCTTCCCCAGAACAACGTCTCCCTCCGATAGTTCCAATCCGACCGGAGTGATGTTGGTGCCCGGCTTGATCTCCCGGATAATCCGGATATACTCCTTGCCTTGGCTCTCTACGGATTCCGTCATTTCAAACATGACGACCGCGTCCGCTTCGTCGGGAACTTTGGCTCCGGTCATAATCCGGGCGGCCGTCCCGGGTACAAGAACAACGGACGGTAAACTGCCAGCCGGAATTTCGTCCACCACTTCCAGGTTGATAGGCGATTCCGCCGAACACCCCTCCGTATCCTTGCTTATAATAGCGAACCCGTCCATGCCGGACCGCCGGAAATGCGGATACGGATGCGGTGCTCGAATATCTTCGCCAAGGATCCGGCCTTGCGCCTCCGGCAAATTGACATATTCCAGTTCGCCAAGGCGGATATGCGAAAGTATTTTGGCTTGTCCATCCTGAACGGAAATCGCTTTGCGACGGAATTTGTCCTCACCCGGTCTTCTGTCTGGATTATTCATCGTGATTCCCCCGTTCCAGCTTCAAGTAATCGTCCAGGAGAACTTCGGTTCTCCTCGAAATCTCGAGGATTTCCTCTTTGGCAAGCCCGTCGTAATGGATGCCCATGACAACGGTCACAGTACGGCGAAGCGCCGCTGCCGCCTTTTTGGCTAATCCTGCGGTTAATGTATGCTCTTTATGTCCCGGAACAGCGGAGGTTTGCTCCATCACCGTTCCGCCCTCCCCCGGATAAGCGGTCGAGGCGGCCCCGATATGCGCTTCTCCTCCGGTAATGATCAGAAGCATATCTCGCCCGACAGAAATGGCCTGCAGCTCGATATCCTCAAAACGATGCATGCGCGAAGCCCCCTTAAATTTGCTATTCTTTATTTTAAAGGATGCCGCGTATTTCGTCCAAGGAAGCCAGTCCTTCCTTTCGCATAAATTGCTCCAGATCCCGGATTAAATCAACCCCGGCTCTTAAATGAATAAAGTTGTGCGTTCCGACTTGAATCACCTGGGCACCGGCCATGATAAATTCGACGATATCCTCGGCGCTGCTGATGCCGCCCATACCCATCACCGGAATGCTTACGGCTTTGCTGACTTGGTGCACCATCCTCAGGGCGATCGGCTTGATTGCCGGACCGGACAATCCCGCATACATATTTTCAAATACGCTGCGACGTCGGTATATATCGATCTTCATGGCCGAAAACGTGTTGACCAAGGAAACCGCATCCGCGCCTTCCTGTTCGCACATCACCGCCATAGAAACGATATCTTCCGCATTCGGCGACAGTTTCACGATCAACGGCAGCGTCGTGGACCGGCGAATCTCACGTACCACTTCCCTTGCCGTTTCCGTTTTGATGCCGTAAGCCATCCCCCCGGCCTTCACGTTCGGGCACGAAATGTTCAGCTCGATCATGTCCACCGCATTACGCTGTTCCTTCTCTCTTAGCCGGGCATCCTCTTCGATCAATAAGGCTCCATTCACGTAATCCTCCAGCGTATTACCTCCCAGGTTCACGATCCTGGCCAGGTTCAGCTTCTCCCATCTTGGACACTCTTCTTTCAAAAAGGCCGGTATTCCCGGATTCTCAAGCCCGACGCTGTTCAACAGCCCGGAAGGGGTTTCGTACACGCGCAAGCCGGTATTCCCCTCCTTCGGATGAAGGGTCAGGCCCTTTCCCGATATACCGCCAAGCCGGTTGAGATCGTAGTATCTTCCATACTCCTTGCCGAAGCCGAAAGTGCCCGAAGCCATGACGACGGGATTCTTAAAATGAACTCCCGCAATACTGCTTGACATATCAATCATGAAACACGACCTCCTCCGCAGGAAATACCGGTCCGTCAGCGCAAGCCTTTTTGCGGCCGTCCTTGCATTTCACGCTGCATACGAGGCAGGCTCCGATACCGCAGGCCATCCGATTTTCCAAAGACACGTAGACCCGGGCCCGCCCTCCCGTATCGGCCTGCTTTCGTTGAACCGCCTTCAACATCGGATGCGGGCCGCAAGTGAATATCGTATCGTAAGCCTGAAAATCGACCTTTTCGAGAATCGATCCGCCAATATCCACGACCACTTGTCCGCTTGTACCGGCGCGAAACTCGTCCACCATGTAAGGCTCTTTACTAAACCCCAGGTATACGTCGGCCTCCGGAATTTGTTTCAGAGCATAATAAAACGGAGCGATTCCGATCCCTCCGCCAACCAGTGCTGTTTTTCCGGTCGGCTCCGGGAAGCCGTTGCCGAGCGGCCCTTCCAAGCCGACCTTGTCGCCTTGCTTCAATCTGGAGAACAACTCCGTCCCTTCCCCGGAGACGAGATATAGAAACTCGATTTCGAAATCGGATACGTTAAAAATGCTAAGCGGCCTTGAAAGAAGCGGATACTTATCCCAAGCCCGCAACATATAAAACTGTCCCATTCTTCCGGTGAATCTCCCCTCCACCTTAAGGCGGAAAACACCCGGTGCAACCTGTTCATTGGCCACTACCGTCGACATGACGCTCTCTCCTCTCCTGCAGTACAGCTGACAGTTATCTTTTTCTTCACTTAAAGATGCAATTTTTCCGAAAGAGAGTCTGTGACAAATATCACACGCGAAACCAGCGGTCATATTTCGCTTGGATAACGGGAATACCTATACTTAAACGAAAATTAAAAAAGGGAGGGGCGTTTCCAATGAGCAAGGCGGTGGCAAAGCGGACAGTTGCCTGTGCTGTCATATTAATCTCGGCTTTGATAACCGGTGTTCTATTTCCCGGCTCTAGCTTCGCAAATACGGACAACCAGCAAAAAAAGCCGGAAACAAGCGCTCCCAGTCTAGGAGAGCTGCGACGTAAATATTCGGAAACGTTCAAATTCCGCGGACCGGAAGTCAAGCAAATCGCGTTCACTTTCGATGATGTGCCGGACCCCCGGTTCACTCCGCAGGTTCTTGCGGTTCTTCGGAAGGAAGGAGTAAAAGCGACCTTTTTCGTGGTCGGTCACCGGGCCAAAAAATTTCCCGACCTGGTTCGTCAAATTCATCAGGAGGGACATATCATCGGCAACCATTCCTTCAGCCATCCGCAATTCAAGAAACGGTCTATAAAACAATTTCAGAACGAGATCCAGCGTACCGAAAATATCATTATGAATCTGATCGGATACCGTCCGAAGCTGATACGGCCTCCGTACGGAGAAATAAATGAGGAGCAAGTCAAGTGGCTTAAAAAGAACGGTTACACCATCGTGAACTGGAATGTGGATTCGCTGGATTGGAAAGGGATTGGAAAGGAAAAAGTCGTCAAGAACGTGCTTCAATCCGCAGGTCCCGGATCGATCATTCTTCAGCATGCGGGAGGAGGCACAACTTCCGATTTGTCGGGGACAATCGAAGCCTTGCCCGAACTGATTCAATCACTTCGGGCAAAAGGCTATCAATTGGTCACGCTTCCGGAGCTGCTCCATGTAACGAAGTATAAATAAGTTTTATTTCAAAATATAAAGCTTGATGTCCTGAAATCCAAATTCGCTGACAGATTGCTGGCTGCCCGGAATGAAAATATCGATCCGATTTCCTTTAATCGCGCTGCCTTGATCGGCTGCGGTAGCGACAAAGGCTTGTTTAGGCAAATTCGGATGAGTATGACCCGTAACGAGAACCTTGGTCCCCATCGGGATCACGCTCGGATCTACGGCGATCGTTCCCAATTCCAGGGGATTTCCGAAATAGTCCACGGCTCCCCATTTTCCGTTTTCGCTTGCTGCGGAAGAATAAGCGGTCGCCTTCACGTCCAGCGTTTTGGAATAGTTAAATGTTTTTCCCCAAGCTTCCACAACCTGGTCCGTTGCGGAAGCTTTTAGCGTTGGCAGCATAACCGGAGCTTCCGCCGCTTTGGCGGATACGGTCTGTTTCGATGCGGCCGGCTCATTTCCCGGAATCACGATATCGAGTCCCGCAAAAATATTCGTTGCTTTTACGGACGGATTAGCGGCCATCAATTTGTTCATATCGACGTTGTACTGCTTCGAGAGTAGGTAAAACGTATCCCCATCCTTCGCTTTATGTAACGCGTCCGCATGGGCCGGTATAGCGTGAAGTGTTCCCGCCAACCCCAGTGTAAGTAATGTTGTTTTAAAGATACGTCCAATGTTCGAGTGTCTGTTCATGTTGTCGATGTCCTCCCTGGATGTAGTGCCTGCGGAGTTAGTTGTCGGGTTAGGAAAAGAGGAGTTGTTCCCCGCGCTAGAAGCAACACAGCGCTTCACCCCAAAGACCAGCTTTCTCCGGCGCTAACCGGTTAAAAGGCTGTTCGGTAAATCGTCCCCCGCACCTGCCCTGGCAGGTTTCGGCTCACTCAATATATCACAATTTTGTAACCAATGGAGCAAGAAAATGTTGCCAACACCCTAACCCTCTTGAATCTACGGGGTTTTTCACGGTTACAAGTGATTACAATATCGTTAAAAACGTAGCTATAAATAGAAAAAAACCGCCGGAGCAAATCCTCCTGCGGTCGATATTGTTTTACACTACAATACTTTACTGAGAAAATCTCGGGTGCGTTGATGCTTCGGCGAACCGAACACCTCCTGGGGCGTGCCCTGCTCCAGAATAACACCTTGGTCCATGAACAGGATGCGGTCTCCTACCTCCCGGGCAAAGCCCATCTCGTGGGTCACGATCACCATCGTCATGCCTTTTTCGGCAAGGCTCTTCATGACATCGAGCACTTCGCCGACCATCTCCGGGTCAAGCGCGGAGGTCGGTTCGTCGAACAGCATGACGTGCGGTTCCATGGCCAGGGCGCGTGCGATGGCGATCCGCTGTTTTTGACCGCCGGACAGCTGAGAAGGATAAGCGTCCCGCTTATCTTCCAGACCGACCGTGCGGAGCAAATCCATGGCGATCGCTTCCGCTTTGGATTTATCCATCTTTTTCACGCGGATCGGAGCCATCGTGATGTTATCGATGACCGTTTTGTGAGGGAACAGATTGAACTGCTGAAACACCATGCCCATCTTTTCGCGCGTTTTGTTAATGTCATGCTTTTTATCCGTAATCGATTGTCCCTCGAAGGTGATTTCTCCCCCGCTCGGTTCCTCCAGACGGTTGATACAACGCAGAAAGGTACTCTTTCCCGAGCCGCTCGGACCGATGACCACGACAACCTCGCCTTTGGAGATTTCCAGATCGATGCCCTTCAAAATATGAAGTTGCCCGTATTTTTTATGAAGCTGCTTAACGGTGATCACTGGCTTTCAACTTCCTTTCGAACATGCCCATAACGCGGGACAGTGTAAATGTCAAAATAAAGTACATGATCGCGACGATCAGATATGGAGTCATACCGTTATAAGTTATGGTGACGATCGCGCCCGACTGGAACATAAGCTCGGTGACCCCGATGAAGGAAACGATGGAGGATTCCTTAATGATCGTGACGAACTCGTTGCCGATCGCCGGAAGCACCGACTTGATCGCCTGCGGGATCACAATGAAACGCATGGACATGCCCCGGGTCATCCCGAGCGAACGGGCCGCCTCGTTTTGTCCCCGATCCACGCCTTGAATGCCCGCCCGGAAAATTTCAGCCAAATAAGCGGAACTGTTGATGGAAAGCGTGATCGCCCCGGATTCAATCGCCGAGAAATTGATACCGAACGCCGTGGAAAAACCGTAATGGATAATAAACAATTGAACGAGCATCGGCGTCCCACGCAGAAACTCAACCCAAGCATGCCCGATAAACCGGACGATTCCCCAAGGAGACATTCGAATCAGCGTAATGATCAAGCCCAGCACAAAGCCGCACAATACCCCGATAGCCGCCAACAGCAGCGTGTATTGGAGACCCGTAAAAAAATAACTGCGGTACTCCCAGAACATCGTAAACAAATCCATGAATCCACCATTCCTCCTAATTCACCCTAGATACGTATACAAAACAAAAAATAGCGATTTTGCTCGCTATTTTTTGGATGGAACGAGAGCCTTGCTTATTTCTCGGCAAGTTCGGTAGCTTCCGTAACGAATTTGTCGATGGAACCGTCGCCCATCAGACGATCAAGCGTTGCGTTAACTTGGTCAAGCAATTCCGTATTGCCTTTTTTCACCCCGATGACATAACCTTCGTCTTCAGTGACCGGTTTAGCGTCGGTAATGGTGATGCCTTCCACGTTTTTAACGAACGACTCGGCTACAGGGCCTTCAATAATCGCCGCATCCACACGGTTCGATTTCAGTTGCATCACGATATCGTTGATTTTGGCGAGGGAGGTAAGTTTTGCGCCAGCGATTTCTTTGGCGATTCCCTCCTGGATCGAACCCTTTTGAACCCCGATTTTTACGCCTTCCAAAGACTCCATGGTAGCGTACTTGTCTTTATCGGCTGTACGGGTTACTACCGACTGTTCAGCTTTGTAATAAATTTTCGAGAGGCCGACTTGCTCTGCGCGTTCCGGCGTAGGGCTCAAACCCGAGATGACCAGGTCCACTCTTCCGGTATCCAATTCGTTCAGCAAGGAGTCAAAGTTCATATCCTTGATTTCCAATTCGGCACCCATGTCCTTGGCGATTTCTTTAGCGATATCGATGTCGAAGCCGACGATTTCATTTTCGCCTTTTTCGTTCATGATTTTGAATTCGTACGGAGGAAAGTCCGCACTTGTTCCGATAATCAGTTTCTTGGCCGCGCCGCCGTTACCCGAACCGTTGCCGGAACCTTGGCTTTCCGTGGCCGGTGCCGTGTTGCCGGCGTTATTTTTATTTTGTCCGCAAGCGGCAAGTACACTCGTTACCAACATTAGCGCTACAATTAACATACCCCATTTTTTCATCTGTCTCTCTCCATTTCTGCACATTTATTAGACCATCGTTCGATTTACTAGGCTAATTATAAGTGAATGTGTATATATATGCAAAGACATTTTTCACATTTTCATCTTTTTTTCATTTTGGAACCTTCCTTGACTGAGAATCATACAAGGGTAAAGTGTGGAATAATGGTTCATATCCAGTCCCATCGGGTTATAAATTGCTGAAAACCTTGCTAGTTCATTAAGATGACGTGAGGAGGTGGCCCCGTGCTTCTTGAAGCTCTCTACCATGTCCCCCGGGATAAATGGGCTTATGCTTATGATGCATCGACGATCCATTTGCGCGTGCGGACGAAGCGTGACGATGTGGAGCATGTTTATGCCATGACGGGCGATAAATATAATTGGGACGGAACGTACCAGGAAATCCCATTGGAAAAAGCGGCGCATGACCGGATGTTCGATTATTGGGAAGTCGCCGTAAAACCAAAGTTTAAGCGGCTGTCCTATGCATTTAAACTCACTTCCGGGTCCGAAACGGTGTATATGCTGGACACGGGCGTTCAGCATGAAGGGCCGACACCGCCGGGTGAGCTGTACGAATTTCCGTATATTCATGAAATCGATCTGTTCAAGGTTCCCGAATGGGCCAAAAAGGCGGTCTTTTATCAAATCATGCCCGAACGTTTCGCCAACGGCGACCCTTCGAACGATCCGGAGCATACCGTGCCTTGGGGCGGAAAGCCCACGCGTGACAATTTCTTCGGCGGAGATTTGCAAGGCGTGCTTGATCATTTGGATGATCTGACCGATCTGGGCGTTAATGCGATTTATTTCACACCGTTGTTCGTTTCCCCTTCCAATCATAAGTATGATACCGTGGACTACAAAAAAGTCGATCCGCACTTCGGGGATAACGAACTGTTGAAGCGCGTCGTCAATGCCTGCCACGAGCGCGGAATCCGCGTGGTGCTGGACGCGGTGTTTAACCACTGCGGAGAGCAATTCCCCCCGTTTCAGGATGTGCTGAAAAACGGCGAGAAATCCAAATATGCGGAATGGTTTCACATCAATGAATATCCGCCCCGAATCAAGGACGGAATCCCCACGTACGATACGTTCGGTTTTTTTGGGAATATGCCGAAATTCAACACGGCGAATCCGGAGGTAAAAGAGTACCTGCTCGGCGTGGCGGAATACTGGATCCGGGAGATTAAGCTCGACGGCTGGAGGCTGGACGTGGCGAACGAGATCGATCACCATTTCTGGCGCGATTTCAGGCAAGTCGTCAAAAAGGCGAATCCGGAGGCCTACATTATCGGGGAAGTCTGGAGCGATTCGTTAACCTGGCTGCTCGGCGACCAATTCGATTCGGTCATGAACTACCCTTTTGCCGATAAGGTGCTCGAGTTTTTCAACGGGGGCATGGACGGCTACAGTTTCTCCAATGAAATGGGAGCCCTGATCATGCGTTATCCGCAGCAAACGAACGAAGTCATCTTCAATATGCTTTGCAGTCATGACACCCCGCGTTTGCTGACGAGGGTCGGCGGAGACAAAAGAAAGCTGAAGCTGTGCGTCGTTTTTCTGTTTACGTATATCGGCACCCCGTGCATCTTTTACGGGGATGAAGTCGGGATTACCGGGGAAGGCGATCCCGATTGCCGAAAATGCATGGAATGGGATATCCGTAAGCAGGATCGGGAGCTTTATGACTTTTATAAACTGATGATCGCGCTTCGTAAAAAGCACGGTGCCCTGCGCCAAGGACGGTTCCGCTTTCTGCAGGCGAACAGCAACGATCCTTGCATCGTCTACGAACGGATGGATGAACACATGCATTTCACCGTTTGGATGAATAACACCGGTAAATACCGTACTTTGTCCCACCCGATGGAAACGGAAGATTGGCGGGACGCGTTATCCGAAGAGCGCGTAAAACCGAAGGACGGGATGATGAACATCGGATTGGATCCTTTCGGATTTCGGATTTTATACCGCAAATTGAAATAAAAAGATAGCCAGACCCGGACAACAATTCCGAGGTCTGGCTTTTGTTTTACCGGGTAAGGCGTTCATAAATATCGATATACTGCCTGGCCGAGCCGTTCCAGCTGTAATCGCCCGCAAAGGCGTTGGCGACGATTTTTTTCCATTCCTCCGGTCGCTGGTAGAATGAAATCGCTCGTCTCAGTGTGAACAATAAGTCATGGGCATTAAAGTTGGTGAACGAGAATCCGTTCCCTTCCCCTGTATATTCATTATAGGCGTGAACGGTGTCATTGAGCCCGCCGGTCTCTCTGACCACGGGAATGCTTCCATAACGGAGAGCGAGCAGCTGACTGATCCCGCAGGGCTCAAACCTTGATGGCATCAGGAAGATATCGCTGCCCGCGTAAATCCGGCGAGATAATGCGTCGCTGAACCTGATTTGCACGGACAGTTTTTCCGGATGGCGATAAGCAGCCTCCTTAAACCAATCTTCATACGCGCGGTCCCCCGTGCCGAGCACGACAAACTGGACGTCGTCGAAATGAAGCCATTCATCCATGATCCTCGTGACCAGATCCAGTCCTTTCGGCTCGACCAGCCGGGTGATCATCGCTACGAGCGGAACGTCCGGCGCTTGGGGCAAGCCGAGTTCCTTCTGCAATTCGATCTTATTCTCCCGTTTTTTGCTCAGGCTGGTACGGTATCGTACAGGGATTTCCGGATCGGTCGAAGGATTATACAGCTTGACATCGATGCCGTTGACAATGCCGGATAACCGATCCCCGAGTGACCGGAGCAAACCGTCCAACCCGTATCCGTAATGCTCCGTCCGAATTTCCGACGCATAGGTCGGACTTACCGTGGTAACATGGTCCGCAAAGACAAGCCCCGCCTTCATGAAGCTGACATTGCCGTTATACTCCACCCCGTCCGGCGTAAAATACGAATCCGGCAATCCGAGCAAATCGCCGAGTACCTCGTACGGAAAAATGCCTTGATACAGCAAGTTGTGGATCGTAAATACGGTGCGAATTCCGGCGTAATCCCGGTTCCAACCGAAATGCTCCTTCAAGAGCAGCGGGATCATCGCCGTATGCCAATCATGGCAGTGAAGAACGTCCGGAATAAAATCGATCGCCGGTAAGATTTCCAACACGGCCCGGTCCAAAAACGCAAACCGCTCACCGTCGTCCCAATACCCGTAAACGCCGTCTCTCCCGAAATGATACTCGTTGTCGAGAAAATAAACCGGGATCCCGTCCCAGACAAGGTATTCGATTCCGCAATACTGTTTTCGCCAGCCCACCGGAACCGAAACTTCACCAAGATGCTGCACCTGATCCATATATGCATTCGGAATATCCTTATACTTCGGAAGTACGATCCGAACATCATGTCCCTCGTTTTTTAACGCCTTAGGAAGCGCGCCGATCACGTCCGCCAAGCCTCCCGTCTTGATGAACGGGGCTGCTTCGGCGGCGGCAAACAAGATTTTCATTTTTTCTTCCTCCTTTTGGGGGCTGGTTTAGCCGCGGATTTTTTCCAGATGGATATACTGAGCGGCGCCAGGGACAGTTCGAGACTGTTTGGCTGGTTGTGCCATGCTACTTCCTCTGTCATGACGCCTTTTTTGTACACCTTTCCCCCGCCGCCATATTCCGGATCCTCGCTGCTGAATATTTCTTCGTAAACGCCGGCTTTCGGTACCCCGATCCTGTAAGGTTCCCGGGTAACCGGCTGAAAGTTGATGACGACCATTAAGGTATCCTTCACTTTCTTTCCTTTTCGCAAATAACAAATAACGCTTTGCCCGGCATCATCCGCATTGATCCATTCATATCCTTCAAACGTATGGTCAAGTTCCCAAAGCGCGGGCTCCTGGAGATAGAAACGGTTCAAGGCGGCCGTGTAATCTTTCAATTTCCGGTGCGATTCGTAATCCAGCAAAAACCAGTCGAGCTCGGCTTGATCCCGCCATTCGATAAATTGGCCGAATTCTCCTCCCATAAACAACAGCTTTTTGCCCGGAAAAGTAATCTGATAACCAAGAAGCAGCCTTAGTCCCGCAAATTTTTCTTCATAATTACCAGGCATTTTGTCCAGCAGCGATTTTTTTCCGTGGACGACTTCGTCATGGGACAGTGGCAACGCAAAATTCTCCGAGTATGCATAGCAAATGGGAAAGGTAAGCAGGTTATGGCGCTTCGGCCGGTCCCAAAACGGGGTTTCCACATAAGCAAGCGTATCGTTCATCCAACCCATGTTCCATTTGTAGTTGAAACCGAGTCCGCCGTCATGAACGGGGGCCGTCACCATCGGCCAGGCGCTGGACTCCTCCGCCATCATCAGCGTGTTCGGATAATAGCGGAACACCGCTTCGTTCAGCTGCTGCAAAAAGGCGACAGCCTCCAAATTTTCAATTCCGCCCCGCTCGTTCCTGGTATACTGCCCTTCCGGTTTTTCAAAATCAAGGCGGAGCATGCTGGTTACCGCATCGACGCGCAAGCCGTCAAAGTGATACATCTCCAGCCAATATAGCGCGTTCGAGATCAAAAACGACCGTACCTCAGGTTTTCCGAAATCGAAGCTAAGCGTGCCCCAGCCCGGTTTTTCCGCTTTGCCCGGATCGGCATATTCATACAGCGGCGTGCCGTCGAACATGCGAAGTCCATGAGCGTCTTTGGTGAAGTGACCTGGAACCCAATCCAGCAAAACCCCGATTCCCGCTTGATGGCAGCGGTCGACGAAATACATCAGATCCGCCGGTTCGCCGTAACGGCTCGTCGGGGCGTAATAACCGGTAGCTTGGTAACCCCAGGATAAGTCATAAGGATGCTCGGTCAGGGGCATAATTTCGATATGGGTATATCCCATTTGTTCGACATACGGTATAAGCAAGTCGGCCATTTCCCGATAAGTGTACAGGCTTCCGTCCGCCCGTTGTTTCCAGGTTCCGAAGTGAAGCTCATAAATGTTAAGCGGGCGTCCGTACGGAACGCGATTTTTGCGTCTCCACGCCGCATCATTCCATTTATAGCCTTCGATGGACTTGACCACCGAAGCCGTAGCCGGCCTGACTTCAGCGTGAAAAGCATAAGGATCTGCTTTCAAAAATTTGTTTCCCGTAGCATCCGTGATTTCGTACTTGTAAAAAGTTCCTTGTTCGACGCCGGGGAAAAAACGACTCCAAATTCCCGATTCGGGTATCTTATATAATAAATCGTTCTCCCCGTCCCAACCGTTCCAATCGGAGGCAAGGGATACCTGGCGGGCCCCCGGAGCCCAAACGGTAAACCGGACGCCGGGCTCGCCGTTCTCTTCCGTAACGTGAGCGCCGAAAGTCCGGTAACTGCGATACAGCGTTCCTTCATGAAATAAATAGATATCTTGTCTCGATACGTATTCCGTTTTAACTGGCTCGGACAATTCATCACCTGCTTTATGTATAGTTCCCACTTAAATATTTACCCAAAACTTCCCGAAAATGAACACAAAATTTCGTGTTGAAAAAATAAATGTAATATTTTCTTTGGATTTCCATAATTCTAGTTTCAACAGCATTATATCTCGTTTATGTATGTACTACACAGACGACGAAACCTTACGGGAGGGAAACGAAATGAAGAAGAAAGACTGCATTGCAATGCTATTGGCCGGTGGCGAAGGAAGGCGGCTTTCCCCGCTTACGTCAAAGCTTGCGAAACCCGCCGTCCATTTTGGCGGACAATACCGTATTATTGATTTTCCTCTCAGCAACTGCGTGAATTCGGGAATCGACACCATCGGAGTTCTCACTCAATATGAAGCAGCATCTTTGCATGACCATATTGGAGAAGGAGAACCATGGAACTTGCCGCGTACGGCAACGAACGGAATTTCCTTGCTCCCTTCTTATAACGCTGGTGTTGAGGAATATGCAGGAACGGCGGACGCCATATTTAAAAATATGGAATATGTGGACAGTCATGAACCGGAGCATGTATTGATCCTTTCTGGCGACCACATTTATCATATGAATTACCGCGAGATGCTTGACTTCCACATTCGGTCCGAGGCTTCGGCAACGATTTCCGTGATGCCAGTCCCTTGGGAAGAAGCTCACCGGTTCGGCGTCATGTCGACGGATGCCGATTCCAGAATTACCGAATTCGCGGAAAAACCGGAAAAACCGGTCAGTAACCTGGCTTCAATGGGCATTTATATCTTCAAATGGGATTTCCTTAAACAGCATCTGATGGAAGATGCCCTGAATCCCAAATCCAGCCACGATTTCGGAAAAGACGTCATTCCTAAAATGCTCGCAGGCGACAAACCGCTTCATGCCTACGAATTCAAAGGATACTGGCGGGATGTCGGCACGGTTCAAAGTCTTTGGGAAGCCCACATGGACCTGCTCTCGAATGACTCGGACTGGAAATTGATCAACGAGGCATGGCCAATGTATACCCGGGAGCAACTGGTCGCAAAATCGAAAGCCTTTAAAAACCGCAGCGTTCAGGCGAAAAGCTCCATGATCCACGATTGCTGCTCATTAGAAGGCTCTGCGGAACGGTCGGTCATTTTCGGCGGAACCGAAGTAGGCCGCTATGCCAAGATCAGAGACAGCGTTATTATGCCCGGCGCCCGAATCGGACGCGGAGTATGGATCGAACGCGCCATTATCGGCGAAGGTGCGGTGATTCATGACGGCGCGATCGTCAAAGGAGCCGAGGGAGAAATCATGGTTGTCGGTCCGTATGAAACCGTTCATGCCAAACCGGCTGTTCGTCCTCAGCCTTCCCGTCTGCTGAAGGAAGTATACGATAAAACGGCCCGCCTCCGCGCGGAAGGACTCTCTTCTTAAAAACAACGTTAGACATACAAAAAAACCGGCCCATCAAGGGACCGGTTTTTCGGCTATCGCAATTCTTTTTGGTTATAAATTTTGATACAACCCGGCATTCATTTCATACAAAATATATTGTCGGCCGTTAAGTTCGCCGATTCCCCGCTTTTCCATCCCAAGCTCCGAGTAATACGGATTAAGCTTGTGATTCTCGCTCCAGCAGTCGAAACGCAAACCTTTACGGCCCGCTTTCCGGCTATGTCTCGCCGCCCAATAAATCATTTCCCGGCCCAGCGAATGCCGTCGATAAGAGGGTCTGACCGTCAAGCGGTGCAAATAATTGAACCTTGCGTCGTTAAGCGTCCCCCAATAATCGGGGTCACTGGATTGCAGCGTGAACATACCGGCAGGCTCGGTGCCGTCGAGCATCAAAAAGATGTCGCGCGTCGCAAAATATTTGCGAATTTCATCCTCCGTAAACTGTTCCGGATTCCATTGACGTATCCCCCGCGATTTCATCCATTCGGCAGCTTCCGTTAGCAATTGGCGTACCAAATCCGCGTCTTGCTCCGCCGCAAGCGCCATTTGAAACGTCCCCCCAGAGGATTCGATCGTGTCAAGCAGGGTTCTCATCGTTGTTCACCTCGTCTTCCGCAATCGGCAGTTTGACCGATACCCTCGTTCCAATTCCAAGCTCGCTATGGATATCGATTTCCCCATGATGCAGGTCAACCAGCTGCTGACTGATCGCAAGTCCCAGCCCGGTTCCGCCTCCCTGGTGATTGACTTGGAAAAACCGGTCTTTCACTTTGTGCAAGTGTTCTTCGCTGATCCCGATCCCGGTATCGATCACATCCACGGTAACGAAGCCGTTCTCGATTCGGCTGACGACAAGATGAATCCAGCTGTTCTCATTGGAAAATTTGATGGCGTTATCGACGAGGTTCAGAAATACCTGTTTCAGGCGATTGCCGTCCCCGACCACAATGATAACGCGGTCTTCCTCTTCGGCCACGTCCTCGAGCTTGAGCTGAATACCTTTCTGTTCCGCTTTCGCCCAAACATTCAGCATCGTCTCTTGAAGCAGTTCCTTCAAATTGACGCGCCCGATGACCAGCTTCATTTCGTTTTGCTGCAGCTTGGAGAAGTCGAGCATTTCCTCGACGAGACCGATCAGACGATCGGTTTCCTTTGCGATAATGCCCATGCCGATCTTGGTTTCCTCCGGATCGAATCCGCCGAGGGTCAGCGTTTCGCTCCAGCCCTTGATCCCCGTAAGCGGCGTCCTGAGCTCGTGGGAAATCGAAGATATAAATTCATCCTTGATCTGGTTGCTCCGAACGATTTCCTGAGCCATATAATTTAACGTGGCGGCCAATTCGCCAAGTTCATACCGGTAGTTCCCTTTAATCCTAACGTTGAATTTCCCTTTCGCCATTTGCGCCGAAACGGCCCGAATGTTGTTGATCGGCTTCACGATCGAATTGGCCAAACCGATGCTGAACAGAGTGACCAGCGCCAACACCGCCAGACAGACCGCCGATGATAACAGGGTCAGCTTCATCAGATTCGAATTGATGGCTTCCAGGGAAGTGACAAACCTGACGATATACCTGTTTTCGCCTCTCACCTGCAGTGGCGTGGAAACCGCCATCACCATTTCGCCCGTGGAAGGCTGTCTGCCAACCCATTTCCCGACATTGCCGGCCGCGGCCTGCGTGACATCGCTGGTCTGGATCGCCTTATCGGCCTGGATTTCATTACTGCTGGCTTTGACTTCGCCCTTCCGGGTCAAAATCATAAGCTCCGTGTTGTCCAATTCGAAGGTTCTAAGCATCTCCGTAAAATAGTCGGGATCTCGGTCCGCGCTCAGCCTTACGAATTTCTGAAAGAAATCGGACGCCCAGGTCGAATGGGTGTACATGTGGTTATAAACCGTGTCGTAATAATAAACCCGGATGGCCAAGGAAAAAATAACTTCCACCATGAGCAGGGTTACGAATACGACGATAAAATATTGCATGACGATTTGTCGTCCGATGCCTTTCTTGATCATTGTCCCTCGCCTTTCCACTTATAGCCGTGTCCCCACACGGTTTGCAGATACGCCGGCTCGGAAGGATTCGCTTCGATTTTTTGCCGCAATCTGCGGATGTTCACATCCACGATCTTCGGATCGCCCATGTATTCTTTCCCCCATACATGATCCAGCAGCAAATCCCGGCTAAGCGGCGTGTTTTCCTGTTCCAGAAAGTACTGGATCAGCGAAAATTCCGTAGGCGTAAGCTCGATCAGCCGGCCGTTCTTCTTAAACTGCTTGGAAATTAAGTCCAATGTAAACGGACCGGAAGTAAAGGAGACCTTCGCACTGCTCTCCCGGTATACGTTGACCCGCCGAAGCAGGGACTGAATCCGCGCGATCAATTCCGTCGGACTGAACGGCTTGCTGACGTGGTCGTCGGCCCCGACGGAAAGAGCGTACACTTTATCTTGCTCCTGCACTTTTGCGGTCAGAAAAATGATCCCGATCCGCTCGTTCGTTTCCCGGATGCGGCGGCACACTTCAAAGCCGTCGATGCCGGGAACCATGACGTCAAGCAGCGCGATATCGATATCCGGCACGCTTTGCAGCTTGGCAAGCGCCTCATTCCCGTCCGCCGCTTCCAACACCTCGAAACCGTTCCGCTTCAGGTTAATCACGATAAAACTGCGAATCGATTCTTCGTCTTCCAAAATCAAAACTTTGCTCAACCTGTTCTCCCCCTCGACTCATCAAATCCTAACGTTTGATTTCTTTTTCCCCTTTGTTGATTTTCACATTAGTATGGCTCAAAAATCCGATCACTTTGTCATTATCTCTGGCCAGCAGTTCCCAGTCTTCCTTGTTCCGTTCCCATTCCGATAAGGAGAAGAAGCGGATTTCCGCCACGGTTTCGCCATTATCGATTTTAGTGAACCACAGGTGTTCGTTTTGATTCGATTTCGGATCGACCGTAATATTTTCACGCCATTCTTTCGGGAAATTGAAGTAAAAACGCCCCTGCAAATCCATATATTGCTGCATGACGAAACTTAAACCCTGGTTATCTTCCTTATCCTCATCCCACCGGTAATATGAAAAAAGCGGGATTTCGTCATAAGGCCGATCTTCCCAGCCCTTCGGCTTCTCGGAACGTCCAACCTCGAGAATACCGTCGCCATCGACATCCCCGCTATATACGGGATAATTTTTGAAAGTCGAATCTTGCGAAGGCAACAGATCGATCAACTTGCCGTCCTTCATGACGATCAGATGGGAATACGCGTAATGCGTCCCGAACGCGGCGTCAAGGATAATGCCCTTAAGCTTCGTCGTGATGTTGCCGCTGACGGTGTTGTAATATTCCTTGATGGGATCGTCCAATTGGATCTGATCAAGTTCCTGAAACGCGCCGGCGGTTTCGTTGTATTGATAGGTCGTAACCGTGGCATTTTGGTCTCTTTTCAGCGTGACGACCGTCAAATCGAGCAAGCCGTCCTGATTGAGATCGTCGATCAGAAAATCGTTATACGGCAGCGAGATCAAACTTTCGACCTGGTTGCCGTCATAGGAATAAACGTTGAGGCCCTTTTGGGAATCCTCTTCCCCGCCGGAGTAACCGGCGATAATTTCAAGCTTGCCGTCCCCCGTTATATCCCTCAATTCGAACGTCTCCAGGATTTGGCCTTCTCCGTCAAAACGGACCTTCGGTACCCAGGTATCCTTTTGATGTTCCAGAATCATGCCGTGAATACGCACCGCTTCGTCCGGGGTTTCATAAAAGACGATCGCTTCCTTCACCCCGTCGTTGTTCAAATCCGGGGTACGGATGGAGCTGATGTCTCTGACATCCCGGGGACGGATCGGCTGCGCTCCCTTCAGCTCTGCATTGATGACGCTGATCAGCGACTCCTTGTCGGAAGACAGCTGGGGCGTCTCCATCAATGATTTCGGGTCTTTGATAATATTGCAGCCGCTGAGCAAAAGAAGCAATAGGCTTCCGGCAGCAGCGGTAATCCATCTACTGTGACGCAATTGTATCACTCTTTTCTTCATACCAGGTCGACGGAGCGCTTCTCATGGGCGGTCAGGCGTCTGCCCGTAACATCGAGTTTGAGCTCCCCGTCATAGATTCCCCAAATTCTCGTGCAAAAACGCTCCGCCAATTCGATCGGCAAAGCCGCGACAACGATCTTTCCTTGATCGGTGCAAAGCGATTTCAATGTCGCAAGCACTTTATCCGCGGAATGCGGGTCCAGGCCGACGACCGGCTCGTCCGCCGCTATGAATCCGGCCCCGTGCACCAACGCCCGGCAGATTGCGACCCGCTGGCGTTCGCCTCCGCTAAGTTTTCCCGCCTGGAGATGAGCCTTATCCAGTAAGCCGAATTTCTCCAGTTCGTCCATCGCGCCCATATAGTCGTCGGAACGGACCATCCCCGTCAGTCTTCTCAAAAACGACGTCTGGCCCTTTTGTCCGATCAGCACGTTTTTCAATGCGGTTTTTTCCGTATATAAGGAAGGATTCTGCTCCAGATAGGCGAATTTGGACCTGTATTTCCCCGCGCCTTTGCCGCCGCCCTTGACCACCGGCTTATCATCCCAAATATAATTACCTTCGTTCCACGCCTCCCGCAGCGCAAGACAGCGCAAAAGCGTGCTTTTGCCGCTTCCGCTCGGCCCGACAACGCCGATCATCTCTCCCTGCTCAAACGAGACGCTCACATTCCGCAGCACCGTTATTTTATTGCCGTCCACCTTTTTAAGTAAGCGCTCAACCTTGATCATAAATGGATTCTCCTTCTAAGTACGTGATCAAAAAGTCGGGGTTTCGGCACCGAATCAAAATATGACTTTTTGAACTGTCTCTTTAACTTGGACTGCTCGTCGCACATTCCATGCATCTATCAAACATTATAGTAGACAACCTGCCGCCCAACAAGCCATAATGGAACTGTATGCTTTGATCCCTGGGAGGTCTGGTCATGTATTATGACGTTAAAATCGATGTTTCTCCGGTATATGAGCTTTTAAGCAGTTTTATCATATATACAACCCGCAAGTGGGTAAATAATCTGGATTTGGGGCAAGAATGGATAGA
Organism: Paenibacillus salivarius; assembly: GCF_051307165.1. Classification (NCBI taxonomy): domain Bacteria; kingdom Bacillati; phylum Bacillota; class Bacilli; order Caryophanales; family Paenibacillaceae; genus Paenibacillus; species Paenibacillus salivarius. The sequence goes on along the minus strand of NZ_CP195592.1, from coordinate 2,703,524 downwards.
AACCATCGAGTCCCGGATCGGGGAAACGGACCGGAAACGGTTTGAGGAAGCCGCCGATTTGCCGTTTTCGGATTACGATTTGCTTTACGCCCTGATTTTGGAACGCGACGAGAACGCCAATATCGAACAATTTTTGAACGAACTCGGGAATGCCCCGGTAAATGTGCTGCTTCGCAAACTTAAACCCTATATTCCCAATGTGAATAATGATGATATAACTCGTCTACAAACATACGCTCCCCTGCTTACCCTATGGAATCAAGAATATTTCCGACATATCGAAGCTCAGTATGTCACCCTGCTGGAGGAAGATGCGGAGGAGAAATTGGCGCTTGTCCAAAAAATGGAGCCGGAATCCCTCGTCGAATATGCCTCGGGAGGCGTGGTTTTGGATCCGGGGCTCCCGATTAACAAGGTCGTCCTTCTGCCTTCGATTCATTTCCGCCCGATTAATACATACTGTTTCTATGAACGTACATTGCTGATTCAATATCCGCTCGATCTCCCCGAATTGGACGAGGACGAGCCTCCCGTCTGCCTGCTCCGCCTAACGCGAGCCCTCGTCAAACCGGAACGGCTGCGTTTGCTGCGATATTTGGCGGATCAGCCGAAATCGCTTCAGGAGCTGGTCGAAGAACTCCATGAATCCAGCGAAACTCTGATGCACCATCTCATGCGGCTTCGCGTAGCCGGGTTGCTCTGCGTTCACCTGGTGGACCGGGATACGGAGAAATTCAGCATTCGTCCCGACGGAGCTTCCGAGCTCCAGATTTTCCTAGAATCTTATATTCGTTTATGACAAGGGAGAGACTTCCATGAATAACACACTTCATCAACAGGTCATCTTTGATTTGGATGACACTCTTGTACAATGCAATATTTATTTCGACCAGGTTCTTGATCAATTTACAGAGCTGCTTTTGGCCTGGTTTGGTGAGACTCGCGTCACCGAGGCTGACATTCGCAACAAACAGACGGAAATCGATGTCGCCGGCGTGGAGCAAATCGGTTTTGTCAGCACGCATTTTCCTCACTCGATGATCGAAACCTACCGTTTTTTCTGCAACCAGCTGCAGCGGGAGACAAAAATCGGCGAAGAAGACCATCTGATGAAGCTTGGCATGAGCGTCTATGATCGTGAGGTCGAGCCTTATCCCGGCATGGTGGAGACGCTGAATCTGCTTCGTTCTCAAGGTCATGAGCTTAATTTGTATACCGGTGGGGAAACGGCCATTCAACAGCGGAAAATCGAACAGATGAGGCTCGCCGATTATTTCGAGGAACGGATTTATATCCGCCGGCACAAAAACGTCCAAGCGCTGGAGGAAATTTTGAAATCTCGTTCTTTTGACCGCAAGCGCACCTGGATGATCGGCAACAGCTTGCGTACGGACATCGCCCCCGCCCTGTCCGCCGGAATCAATACCATTTACATCAAGCATCCGAATGAATGGTCCTTTAATCTGATCGATTTAAAAAAGACGTCGGACACGTCCATGTACACCGTCGCTTCGCTCGGTGAAGTTCCCGGAATTATCGCCGAAGCGCTTACCTTGTCCCGCAAGCACCCGGGAACGGTTTCCGGGGCGAAATGAAACGGAAGCATTTAAAAAGACGACTCATCTCCGGTGACGGAGGCATGAGTCGTCTTTTTGCTTCATTCGATTCGGATCAAGAGTCCGTACGCTGCAGCTCCAATTTGCCGGTATTCCGATCCGACAGCAGGATGCGGGCTTTGAAATCCGCATCATTCTGTTTGAACGTCAGCAATTGAGTCTGGCCTTTGCCGAGCATGGACTGCAGCATCGTCCGGGAAATTTGCTTTCCGGCAAATTCCTTCCAGATGACAAAGCCGCAGCCTTGCTTGTAATGCGTGCATCCGTAACCCTTTTTCCCTTCGATCAACTGACCTCCGCAACCTTCGCGGGGACACGGACCAAGCGGCTGGAGGCTTGAAGCGCCCCCATTCGAAGGGCTTGGAGCGCCTTCACGGGTAGCCTTCTTTTTCGCGGAGGATCTGCTTCCGCGCTTTGCCTTCTCTTCCTCGACGCTGCCGAACAAGGCCGCATCGGCTTTCGGCTGTGTACGCACCTTCTCGATGATGGAAACCGTGAAACGTTTGACGTTGTCCATAAACTTGTCGCGTTCGGCTTCGCCTTTGGAAATTTGGTGCAGCCTTCTCTCCCATTGCCCCGTCATTTCAGGCGAAGTCAGAAGTTCGACGCCGGCATGACGAATCAGCTCGATCGCGGTTCTTCCCTTTTGCGTGACCGTGATCCGTTTGCCTTGCATCGTAATGTACCCGACCTTCTTCAGCCGTTCGATCGTTGCCGCACGCGTGGCCGGAGTCCCCAAGCCCGCATCCTTCATCGCGTCGCGAAGCTCTTCATTTTCAAGCTGCTTTCCAGCGCTCTCCATCGCTTTTAGCAGGGTACCTTCCGTATAAGCTTTCGGTGGCTGCGTCGCTTTCTCTTTCGCTTCAGAGCTGACGCATTGCACCGGCCGGTCTTTATCAATCGAAAACGGCTCGTTCACCAGCTCCTCCGGATCGTCTTCCTCATCTTGTTTCTTCCCGCGCGGACTTGACTTTCCGCTTTCTTCTCCGGGAAGACATACCTTCCAGCCGAGGAAACGCAGTTCTTTCACGTTTGTTTTGAAAAACTCGGATTCAACCTCCGTAATAACCGTGTGCTGCTTATACTCCGCCGGAGGGTAAAAATGAGAAAGAAAACGCCGCACAACCAGATCATAGATTTGCTGCTCTTCTTTGCTTAACGTCCCCGGCCGCCTTAAAGTCGGCAGGATCGCATGATGATCCTCCACCCGGGCCGGATTGCATACCGATTTGTTGTTCACATTCACGATGCCGGGGTTGGCACCATCCGCCAACTCCTTGTACGACGGCGAAGATTTTAGCATATGGAGCGTCTTATGCATCCCGTCGATATTTTGCTCGGTAACATAGTTGGAGCTCGTCCGCGGATAGGTGATTACCTTGTGCTTTTCATACAAGGCTTGGGCGATATCCAGCGTCTTCTTGGCGGAATGGCCGTATTTGGCGTTCGCTTCCCGCTGAAGCAGAGTCAAATCATACAGCTTGAACGGATATTCCCTCATATCCTTGACCTCATATTCGGAAATGCGGCCCTGACGGCCTCTAACCCTGTCTGCGATGGCCGCGGCCTTCTCCTTGTCGGTAAGCCGGTCTCCCTGCCAAGTCCCCGTGTATTTCCGTTCATCCTGCTGAAATTCCGCCTTAATCTCGTAATATGTAAGAGAATCAAAGCTTTCAATTTCTTTTTGGCGGTCATAAATAAGTGCGAGAACCGGCGTCTGAACCCGGCCCACGGACAAAAGCGTGCGGTGCTTCGTTGTGAACGCCCGCGATGCATTCATGCCCACAAGCCAGTCGGCCTCGCTGCGGGCCCGTGCGGCCAGCGTCAGGTTTTCGAAATCGGAACTGTCATGCAGATGGGTGAAGCCGTTTGAAATGCTTTCGGCCGTCAGGTCGGAAATCCACAATCTTTTGACCGGCTGCGTCAACTTCAGCTGCTGCTGGATCAAAGCGAAGATGTATTGCCCTTCCCGCCCTGCATCGCAGGCATTGACGATCTCGCCGCACCGTTTGGCGAGTTCTCCGATCGTTTTGAGCTGATCCTTGGTTTTCGGGTTCGGCACAATTTTGAAGCGGTCCGGCAAAATCGGCAGATCCCCGAAATTCCAGCGTTTGTACTTTTCGTCATACGCGTCAGGCTCGGCCAACCCAAGAAGATGGCCGATCGCCCAAGTGATGATATAACGGTCTCCTTCAATATAGGAGCGGTTATTTTTGGCCCGCGGCTCGATGACCGCGGCGATCGTCCGCCCCATGTCCGGTTTCTCGGCGATAACGAGCGTTTTCATGCTATTTAGCCCCACTTTCTTGCGTCTTGCAATAAAAAGGGCCGCGCTACGCGCAGCCCAGAAGCTAAATCTATTATATCATAATTTTTGGCCGGGACGTAGCCGTCAAATATTTATCCACTTCCCGGGCGGCCTCGCGGCCTTCATGAATAGCCCATACGACAAGGCTTTGTCCGCGGCGCATGTCTCCTGCCGCAAACACTTTATCCACATTGGTGTTATATTTTCCGTATCTCGCTTTCACATTCGAACGACGATCCGTCTGAAGGCCAAGCTCACCTACGATGCCTTGCTCCGGACCGTCGAACCCGATCGCGATCAGCGCAAGCTGCGCCGGGAATACGCGTTCCGTACCCGGAATCGGCTGGTAGATTTTGCGTCCGGTTTCATCCACGATCCGTTGAATTTGTACCGTATGCAGCTCCTTCAAGTTTCCTTCCTCGTCACCGACGAATTTCGTGGTCATGATCGAGAATTCGCGCGGGTCGCTGCCGAACAAGGCTTTTGCTTCCTCATGCGCATAATCGAGCGTATACACATTCGGGAATTGCGGCCACGGATTGCCGATCGGATCCCGCTCCAGCGGCGCTTTGGCATGCGTACCGAATTGGGTCACGCTGCTGCATCCGTGCCGCAATGCGGTTGCGACGCAGTCGGACCCCGTATCCCCGCCGCCGATGACGATCACGTCTTTACCTTCGGCGGACAAATATTGTCCGTCGTTGAGTCCCGAATCGAGGTAGCTCTTGATCGTTCCGTTCAAAAAAGGCATCGCGTATTGTACGCCTTTCAATTCGCTTCCCTCGATATTGAACTCTCTCGGTTTGGTCGCTCCGCCGCAAAGCACCACGGCGTCGAATTCTTCGACGAGCTGCTTCGCGGGAATATCCTTACCGATTTCGGTGTTCGTCACAAACTTGACACCCTCGGCAGCCAGTAGATCCACTCTGCGCTGCACGACCGCCTTATCAAGCTTCATCGTTGGAATCCCGTACATGAGTAATCCGCCGATCCGGTCGGAGCGTTCGAAGACGGTCACCTCATGGCCCGCCTTGTTCAGTTGCGCCGCGCACGCAAGGCCCGCGGGGCCCGAACCGACCACGGCCACCCGGTATCCGGTCCGCCGTTCCGGCGGTTCGGGAACGATCCATCCCTCTTCGAAGCCTTTGTCGACGATCGCCTGTTCGATCGTCTTGATCGTTACCGGCTGACCGATAAGCCCGACGGTACATGAGCCTTCGCAAGGGGCGGGACAAACGCGGCCCGTAAATTCAGGAAAGTTGTTCGTCTTGTGCAGTCGGTCCAGCGCATCCTTCCACTGCCCGCGATACACGAGATTGTTCCACTCCGGAATCAAATTGTGAAGCGGACATCCGGAAGTTCCCCCGACCATATCGATGCCCGTGTGGCAGTACGGCGTTCCGCAGTCCATGCAGCGCGCGCCTTGCTTCTGCAATTGTTCATCGGACATATGGTCGTGAAACTCTTGCCAGTCTTTGATCCGTTCGGAAGGACTCCGGTCCCCCGGAAGCTGTCGGCTATATTCCATAAACCCAGTTGGTTTAGACATAGTATGAATCCCCCATCTATTTTAGCGGTAACATCAAGCGCTTGAATGCTCACATTTCAATGTAATTTGATGTTAGCATCAGGGGGATTCGTTATTAATGGATAATTAATACGATAGTTTGCACTATTGTACAGCCTTTGTTCCTCTTTCGTAAGTTAAAAAGCGGTAATGATAAGGGTTCTTCTCATCACGAATTCCCTCGGTTTCCTTCACGAGTTTAAATTCGGACCATTCGATTTTCGGGAAAAAGACATCCCCTTCGATCTCCTCATCGATCCGCGTCACGAGTAAACGATCGGCCAACGGAATGAAAGCCTGAAACACGGCCGCACCGCCGATGACCATCAGTTCGCCTCCATTAGCGTATTCAAGCGCCTCCTCCACGGAATGGACAACCTCCGCGCCCTCAGCCCAGTAACCATGATCACCGGTCAAGACGACGCTTTTCCGGTTCGGCAAAGGACGGCTCCCCATCGATTCCCAAGTTTTCCGGCCCATCACCATCGTCTTTCCGGTGGTCTGCTCCTTAAAAAACTTCAGGTCCGCCGGCAACCGCCACGGAAGCTGGTTGTCGCGCCCGATCGTTCCGTTCCGCGCCATGGCCCAGATGAGTGTGATTCCCATACTATTCCCGCCCTCTCAGTCGATTTTCATAAATTGAACAGTTTGATTAAACCGATACCTCGGCTTTAATGGTCGGATGATACTGGTAACCCACAAATTCGAAATCCTCGTACACGTAGTCGAAAATCGAATCCGGCTTACGCTTGATCACAAGCTGAGGCAACGGATACGGCTCCCGCTCCAGCTGGGTTTTTACTTGCTCCAAATGGTTGTTGTAAATATGCACATCCCCGCCGGACCAGATAAATTCCCCGACTTCAAGGTCGCACTGTTGGGCGACCATATGCGTTAACAGCGCATAGCTGGCAATATTAAACGGAAGTCCGAGGAACGTGTCTACCGACCGCATCGTCAGCATGCAAGACAGCTTTCCGTTCGCGACATAAAACTGGAACACGAAATGGCAAGGCGGCAGTTTCATGTTATCAACCTCAGCCACGTTCCATGCGCTCACCAAATGACGCCGTGAATCCGGATTTTTTTTGATCGCTTCGATCACGTTCGCGATTTGGTCGATCTTGCGGCCGTCCGGCGCCTCCCAGGCACGCCATTGGGATCCGTAAACCGGTCCCAGGTCTCCGTTTTCATCGGCCCATTCGTCCCAGATGCGAACGCCATGTTCTTTTAAATACGATATATTGGTCTCTCCCTTAAGAAACCACAGCAATTCATGAATGACCGACTTCAAATGAATCCGCTTGGTGGTCACCAGCGGGAATCCCTTGCTGAGATCAAAACGCAGCTGCCGGCCGAAAACCGAGATCGTCCCGGTACCCGTACGGTCTTCTTTCGGCGTTCCATGATCCAGCACGTCCTGAAGCAAATCCAAATAATTTCTCATCTATCGCACACCCCGCGCTCGTTTGTATGACATCCTGTCTATTATAGCAAAAAAGGGCCGTTTGTGGGCAGGATCACCGGAATCGGATATGGCGGAGTTTGACGAGGACGCGGTCCAATTTTTTTCGGAACCGGCTTCGCGTCTCGGACATCAAACTTATGCCGCAGGCGGAAGCAATGTGCGATATCACTTCGTCCACACTCATGCGGTCCGTATCGATTTGTTCCTTAAAAACAGGGTCGCCAAGCGCGGCGACGCAGCGTTCGATTTGCGCGGCAGGCCAAGAATTCCGCCCGTCTCCCCGTTGTTTCAGCCTCTTCAACAGAACTTCGCGGGAGGCGCAAAGCGCAAAATGCCGAACCTCGGCTCCATCGGCCCTCAACCTCCCGACAATCTCGGAAAAATATTGCGGGTTCACGACCGTCATCGGGACGATCAAAACGCCACCATAAGCTTCGCTTAATCTTTTTAGCAGCAAATAGTTCATTTCCCGCCACAAAGGCTCATCCTGGAAATCCTCCGTATGCATTCCCCCGGGAAGCCGCTTGCGGAGAAAATATCCGACCTCCTCCGGATCATAGACGAAGGAATCCGGAGTTCTGCGGGCAAGCTCATACGCCGCCGAAGTTTTACCCGATCCGAACGCGCCGTTTATCCAGATGATCATCTTATTCCCGACCTATTCCTTTCCCTCATCAACATACGGAACCTCCAGCCCGCTGCGAACCAGACCGGTAATTCCTTCTTTATAGTATGGCATAAGGTGGTCAGCCCGCTCCGTCTCGATCCACTCGACCGCGGATATTTCATCCGGCGTTTGGGTCGCCTCCTTGCCGCCGGTAATCTCCGCGCGAAAAGTGAGCAGAACGAAGTGTTCCTGCCTGTCCGCGAAAATGACTTCATTGACTGCGGCGACTCCGTGCACGTCGATGTCTACGCCGGCCTCCTCCTTTGCTTCCCTGATCAAAGCTTGAACGAGCGTTTCTCCCGCTTCCACGGTACCTCCCGGCAATGTCCATTTGTCCCGTTTATCTTTATCCCGATTTTGAACCATCAATACCCGGCTTTTATCGGGGCTCGTGATCAATGCGTAAACGATATCGATTCTCTTCATGATCATGCCTTCCTTTATAGTTTTAAATAGTAATGATAAAAATCATTATCCTTAACGTAACCCAATTCCTCATACAGCTTCTGTGCCTTCTTATTTTCGCTTCCCGTTTCCAGGGCGATGCCTTTGGCCTTGGTTTGTCTGGCAAAGTCGGATACCACGGATAGCAATTTTTTTCCAATGCCTTTTGCCCTGAAAGACTCCATGACGAATAAATCGTTGAGTATCCAAGACCGCCGCATGGAAATCGAAGAAAATACGGGATAAAGCTGGGCAAAGCCAACCGCGTCCCCGTTTTGGCCGTCTCGGGCAAGTAAAATAACGGACTCCCTATGCTCCATTAAATTAAACAGAAAACTTCGGGCTCCTTCCAGGTCCGCTGTTTGTCCATAAAATGACCGGTATTGGTCAAACAAAATGGCCGCATCGTCCAAATCTCTGAATGAAGCCTCTGTAATATGTAAAGATTCGCTCATTTTCATTTACCCCCGATAAGATCTATTAACAAAAATAACGAAGCCCGAACCGGAATCGTTGCATATTCCAGTCCGGGCTGTTGTTTCTTTTAGTGTTTAGTGGAAAAATCCAGCAATACCTGCTACCAACACGATAATCGCGAACACCATCCGGTAGTAGACGAACACTTTCATCGGTTTCTTTTGCAAGTATGCGATGAATTTACTGATGACGGCAAGAGCGACGAGGAAAGAAACGAGAAAACCGACGCCCAGCGATATCAGCTCCGTGGAAGTCATCGTAGAGAATCCGCCGATTTTCACGATTTTCAGAAAGCTCATCCCGACCATGACCGGAATCGCCAGGAAAAACGAGAATTCTGCGGCGGCTACGGTCGTCAATCCGGCTACCCAGCCCCCGATGATCGTGGAAGCGGAACGCGACATCCCTGGGATGATGGCGAGCACTTGGAACGCCCCGATAATCAGCGCCTGCTTCACCGTAACGTTCAGCTCGTCCCCTCCGCCGCCAGGGCTGTTGTTGCGGAATTTCTTCTCTGCATAAAGCATCCACAAACCACCGAAGAACAAGGTGAACGCAACGACGACCGGGGTGAACAAATGCTCATCCGACCAGTCGTTAAGCAGAATCCCGAAAATACCTCCGGGGATACAGGCAATCGCCAGCATCAGCCAGAACCGGAACCCGGATTTCTCAAACCCGACCTTCTGCGGAAAAAAGTTGACCAGGGTATCCTTGATTTTTCCCCAGTACAGCACGATTACCGCTAGAATCGCTCCCAGCTGAATGACATAAGTGTACATTTCGACATAGGATGGGGTAGTCCCCTTAAAACCCAAAAAATTTTCAAAGATGACAAGGTGTCCGGTGGAAGATACCGGCAAAAATTCCGTGATCCCCTCCACAATCCCCAAAATAATCGATTTTAAAATTGAAAAAAACGTCTCCATTCTTCAAGCTCCTTTAACTATGAAACTGTTAACCCTATGAAAATCATCCGGATTTGGCCCCTAATAACTTTACCAGTTCTATATAGGGGAAATCAACAACTGTTACAGACCGCGAATCTCTTTTTCCAGCATCTCGAAGTTCATTGTCCCCGGGAGCACTTTCCTGATCACGCCCTCCCGGTCAATGATATACGTAGTCGGATATGAAACGATCCTGAATAAATCGCTCGCTTTTCCTTGAACATCCAATCCGACGGGAAAAGAAAGCTCTTCCTTTTGGACATAACTCCTTACCGTCTCCACGCCTGCCTCCGTAGAAGTCAGATTAACGCCGAGAACTACGACTCCCTTATCCTCGTACTCTTCATGCAAACGCTGCATATGCGGCATCTCTGCCCGGCACGGCGGACACCAAGATGCCCAAAAGTTCAGAATGACTACGTTATTGCGAAAATCGGATAGCATCACTTCGACGTCGCTCAATCCGGCTAAGTTGAAGTCGGGGGCCCGCTGTCCCTTTTTTATGCCGATCGGGATATCTTGGGACGACGTATGCTGATTCAAGCGATTTAAAGCGGATCGTTCGTTCACATAATTGTAGACACTGTATGCGGCTAGTCCCGTAACGATGACTAAAACAAGCATATTCTTGCTTGCTTCTCTTTTTTGAACGAAAAAATAGAGCAGAAGCAATCCGGCCAAAACAGGCCCTACAACCCCGGCCATAGACGAATTATCGTCCAAGATAAGGACGAAAAGTCTGCTGAAAAACCAGCCTCCCGTTACATAAATGGCAAGTCCTCCTGCCAGGGAGGATAACTCGACCTTCTTCTTACGAGACCCGTACCACAAATACGACACCGCGACGATCGAGGCGATCCAAATGCCGGTATATCCTCCGTCATAATAGGTCAAGGACATCGGATACGAGAGAGTTTCCTGGGGATGTACCGCCGCATAACTGAGTTTCCATATCAGAAGCCAAATCCAAAACGCGTTGGATAACAAGCTCGTCCATAACCCCGATTTGACCGGATCCATTCTTTTCCGCAGCCATAGCTTTAATGCGATCCATCCGCCCAATCCGAATACGAGGCTCGCGATCAAAGGTCCGTTCAGCAAAAATGGGCCTAACTGAAGATTGCTCAATCCATTCTCTCCTTTGCGATTTACTATCAAGATTGACAATAAAATTACTATATCGTAATATTACGATATATTGATCATCAATTCCATTACACGGATTGGAGTGACCCGTTTGGATAACAACTTCAAAGCATATGAAGAAGCCGCCGAGGTTTTGAAGGCCTTGGCCCATCCGGTTCGTTTGTGCATCGTTAGAGGTTTAATCCAGAAACAGGAATGCAATGTGTCCTATATGCAGGAATGTCTGAATTTACCGCAATCTACCGTATCCCAGCATCTGCAAAAACTGCGCACCATGGGAATTGTCGTCGCCGAACGAAACGGACTGGAAGTCAACTACAGCATCGCGAATGAAAAAATAAAACAGCTGGTAAGCATTATGCTGGAGGAGGAACCATCATTATGAGCAAAAAAGTCATTATCGTCGGCGGCGTTGCCGGCGGAGCATCCGCGGCGGCGCGTTTGCGCCGGTTGGACGAAGACGCGCATATCATCATGTTCGAACGCGACTCTTACATTTCGTTCGCCAATTGCGGTCTTCCCTATTATATCGGAGATTCGATCAAAGAACGATCCAAACTGCTCGTACAGACGCCGGAAGCGATGCAGAAGAGGTTCAACATCGATGTCCGCGTAGACAGCGAAGTTATTGGAATTCATCCCGACAGAAAAACCGTGACCGTCCGCAGCAAGACGCGGGGCGAATATGAAGAAAGCTACGACGCGGTGATTTTGTCGCCCGGAGCGAAACCGCTCCGTCCGAATCTACCGGGGATCGAATCCGGCAAAATCCATACCCTTCGGAACATTCCGGATACGGACCGGATTAAAAAACGCGTGACCGAGGACGGCATATCCTCGGCGATCGTCATCGGCGGCGGTTTTATCGGTGTCGAAATGGCGGAAAATTTAAAGGAGATCGGCCTTGATGTCACTTTAATCGAAGGCGGGCCGCAAATTCTGGCTCCTTTCGATGCGGAGATGGCCGGCTCGCTTGCCAAGGAGCTTGAAGAGCACGGCGTACGGCTGTTGATGTCCCAAAGCGTTCAAGGCTTTGAAGAGAAAGGCCGTTCGATCGAGGTGAAGACCGCTGCCGGCATAACGTTGGCCGCCGAAATGGTTATCCTGGCCATCGGCGTTGCCCCGGATACCGGATTTCTCCGTGACAGCGGCATTGAACTCGGTCCGAAGGGACATATCATCGTAAATGACAAGCTGGAGACCAGCGTCAAAGATATTTTCGCAGCCGGGGATGCTATTGAAATCACCGATTACGTCAACGGAACGAAAACGGCCATTCCTTTGGCCGGTCCTGCCAACAAACAAGGACGGATTGCGGCAGATAATGTATGCGGTCTGGAAACTTCGTTCAAAGGTGCGCAAGGAACATCCATTATCAAGGTTTTCGGCATGACGGGCGCGGCGACGGGAAACAATGAAAAAACGCTGCAACGCCTCGGACTGCCCTACCATGTAACTTACGTACACCCTAGCTCCCACGCTTCCTATTATCCGGGATCTACCCCTTTGACTCTGAAGCTTTTGTTCGACGAGCGAGGCGTCGTGCTTGGCGCGCAGGCCGTCGGTTATGACGGGGTCGATAAACGCATCGACGACATAGCCACTGCGATACGGTTCCATGGTAATGTAACCGATTTGTCCGAGTTGGAGTTGGCCTATGCGCCGCCCTATTCTTCTGCAAAAGACCCCGTCAATATGGCGGGTTATACGGCCGAAAACGTAATTTCCGGTAGAACAACCGTTTTCGTACCAAAGGATTTGGATACTCGCGATGCTGCATCTACCATCCTTGTTGACGTACGGTCGGAGATGGAGCATGCGAACGGAAACATTCCGGACTCCATCAATATTCCGGTCGATGATCTCCGGGGCCGTTTGTCCGAACTGGATCCGTCGAAGGAAATTTGGGTATATTGCCAGGTGGGACTTCGCGGATACACCGCGTCAAGAATTTTGCAGCAAAAAGGATTTCGCGTCCGGAATTTAACCGGCGGCTACAAAACTTACCTGATGGCTAATTACATTCCGGGACAACGTTCCGGGAGCTTATCGGCTTTATCCGCTCCAGCCGAGGCCGGTACGACGGTTCGTGAAACCGCCGCTGCCGCGGAAACGGCGCCAACCGGCGAAATCCGCGCCGATGCCGAGCTTGATGCTTGCGGTCTGTGCTGCCCCGGCCCGTTGATTCAGGTCAAACAAAAAATGGACGGACTTCAGAACGGCCAGGTGCTGAGGGTAACCGCTTCGGATCCGGGGTTTTACGAAGACATTAAGGCATGGGCAGGCATGTCGAAGAACAAGGCGCTTCAGGTTAAGAAACAAGACAACGGCATAATCGAAGCTTATCTGCGTAAAGAGGAACCCGCCAAAATGCTGGCGGCTCCTGCCTCCTCCCCCGCTCTGAGCGAAACTCCGGAAGGCGCGTCGATGATCGTCTTTAACGGCGACCTCGACAAGGCGATCGCTTCCTTTATTATCGCAAACGGAGCTGCCGCCAGCGGCAAAAAAGTGACGATGTTCTTTACGTTCTGGGGACTGAACGTCATCCGCAAGCCGGAAAAAGTCCCTGTAAGCAAAAGCTTTATCGGCAAAATGTTCGGCGCGATGATGCCGCGCGGCAGCCGGAAGCTATCCCTTTCCAAAATGAACATGATGGGCATGGGTCCTAAAATGATTCGCGGCGTCATGAAAAGCGGAAACATTTCGTCGCTCGAAGAATTGATGCAATCCGCGCTCGACCAAGGGGTTGAAATCGTCGCCTGTCAAATGTCGATGGACCTGATGGGCATTCAGCGGGAAGAGCTGATCGACGGAGTCAAGATCGGCGGCGTCGGCTACTACCTTGGCAAAGCGGATCAATCCGGAATTAATTTGTTTATTTAATGGTAAAGCAAACAAGCCCGCTCCGGTTGATTTCGGTGCGGGCTTGTTTCATTGATTCCTAACGGAACTGGGAGACGTTATTGATAAGAAAGTAAGGGATTTGAAAACTCTAACGGAACTGAATGACGCTATTACCTCTCAAATGCCGGGATTTCTCTCCAATTGCAACAAATAAGGTCGCTGAGTTCCGTTAGAACGAATTTTCACCCTGAATCGGGCAAATAAAGGCTTGATGTTCCTTTAGCTCATAGTCCAGGTTCGAAATTTCTCATTTCGCAGCTTCGAACACAACTAAGCAGCCCGCTCCAACGAGCGGGCTTGTTTCATTGATTCCTAACGGAACTGGGAGACGTTATTGTTAAGAAAGTGAGGGATTAGAAAACTCTAACGGAACTGAATGACGCTATTACCTCTCAAATGCCGGGATTTCTCTCCAATTGCAACAAATAAGGTCGCTGAGTTCCGTTAGAACGAATTTTCACCCTGAATCGGACAAATAAAGGCTTGATGTTCCGTTAGCTCATCGTTCAGTTTCGAAATATCTCATTTCGCAGCTTCGAACACAACTAAGCAGCCCGCTCCAACGAGCGGGCTTGTTCCATTCCTAACGGAACTGAAAGACGTTATTGATAAGAAAGTAAGGGATTTGAAAACTCTTACGGAACTGAGAGACGCTAATACCTCTTAAATGCCGGGATTTCTCTCCAATTGCAACAAATAAGGTCGCTGGGTTCCGTTAGAACGAATTTACACCCTGAATCAGACAAATAAAGGCTGTATGTTCCGTTAGCTCATCGTCCAGGTTCGAAATTTCTCATTTCGCAACTTCGAACACAACTAGCAGCCCGCTCCAACAAGCGGGCTTGTTTCATTGATTCCTAACGGAACTGAAAGACGTTATTGCCAAGAAAGTAAGGGATTTGAAAACTCTTACGGAACTGAGAGACGCTAATACCTCTTAAATGCCGGGATTTCTCTCCAATTGCAACAAATAAGGTCGCTGGGTTCCGTTAGAACGAATTTTCACCCTGAATCGGACAAATAAAGGCTGTATGTTCCGTTAGCGCATCGTCCAGATTCGAAATATCTCATTTCGCAGCTTCAATCACAACTAAACAGCCCACTCCGATGAGCGGGCTTAATTCTAGTCACAATAAGTCCCTCGTTCGTCCGATCCATCCTTGCCAACTCCCCTGAAAGCAGTCTACCCAGCTTCCCATTATCCTCAGAAATCACAATCAGCCGGCCATCATCAGGATTTGCCTCGAGAATAAGGTGGACAGCCGTTAAAGATCAACTCACCGGGAATAGCAGGAGAAAAGCAATTTTCGGCTTCATTCACACGGCATTTTTCGCATTACGTATATTTCTTGTATTTTCTACCCGATAAGCAAAAAAAGAGGCAGGACCATTGTCAGGTCCTGCCTTAAATATGCTTAGGAGAGCTTGCCGGGCCGGTTTTCCGGCGCGGAAGCTTGAGATCGGAAATTAACGGGAGATCACGTGGATCGGATGACCTTCAACGAGCTCAGCCGTTTCCATCACGATTTCGCCCAACGTTGGGTGAGCGTGGATCGTGAGCGAGATGTCTTCCAAGGTAGCGCCCATTTCGATCGCGAGACCAAGCTCGGCAATCAGGTTGGACGCTTCAATGCCGACGATTTGCGCGCCGAGCACGACATTGTTGTCTGCATTGGCGACGATTTTGATGAAACCGTCAGGCTGGTTCAGCGAAGTCGCACGGCCGTTGCCCGCGAACGGGAATTTGCCGGCTTTAACGTTAAAGCCTTTTTCCTTCGCTTCTTTTTCGGTGTAACCTACGCTCGAGCATTCAGGATCCGTGAACACGACGGCCGGAATGGCTTTGTAATCAACTACGGACGGAAGTCCGGAAATCGCTTCTGCGGCCACTTTACCTTCATAAGAAGCTTTGTGAGCCAGCGCAGGTCCGGCTACGATGTCGCCGATCGCGAAGATGTTCGGGTTGCTGGTACGTCCTTGGTGGTCGACTTCAACCAGACCGCGGTCGGTCAGTTTAACGCCGGCCAGTTCCAGACCCAGGTCGCCGTCGGTGTTAGGGCGACGTCCGACAGTTACGAGCAGGTAATCCGCAGTAACTTCTTTGCTTTCGCCGTTCACGGAGTATTTCACCGTTACGTTTTTATCGGTTTGCTCTGCGCTTTCCGCTTTCGCGTTGGTCACGATTTCGATGCCGGTTTTCTCCATGCTCTTGGCAACAAGGCGAGTCATATCCTTGTCAAAGCCAGGAAGCACGGTGTCCATGCCCTCGATGATCGTTACTTTCGTGCCGAATTTCGAGAACATTTGTCCGAGCTCGGCACCGATGTAACCGCCGCCGATGACAACCAGGCTGCCCGGAATTTCTTGCAATTCCAAAGCTTCCGTGGAGGACAGGATACGTCCGCCGAACGGGAATGGTTTCAATTCGATCGGACGGGATCCCGTTGCCAGAATGCAATGCTTAAAGCGGTAGCGCGGCGATTCGTGATCGTTGAATGCACGGGCTTCGTTTTCGTTAATGAACATCACTTCACCGCTGAAAACTTCGATTTTGTTGCCTTTAAGCAAACCGGTAACGCCTTGGGTCATTTTTTTCACGACACCGTTTTTGAATTCTTGCGTTTTCGTGAAATCCACCTTCACGTTTTCGGCAGTTACGCCGAAAGCGTCGGCATGCTGTGCGTTTTCGAAAGCATGCGCTGCGGAGATCAAAGCTTTCGAAGGAATGCAACCGCGGTTCAAGCACACGCCGCCGAGCTCCGATTTGTCCACGATGACTACTTTTTGACCCAGTTGGGCGGCACGAATTGCCGCCACATATCCACCGGGACCTGCACCTACAACCAGTGTATCAATATCCAGAGAAGCGTCTCCTACTACCATGTTGTATTACACCTCCATAACAAGCAGCTCTGGGTTCGCGAGCAGTTGTTTGATATAGTTCATGAAGTTTTGAGCCGTAGCGCCGTCGATCAAACGATGGTCGAAGCTGAGCGACAAAGCCATTACCGGAGCCACGACGATTTCGCCGTTTTTCACAACCGGTTTTTCGCTGATGCGGCCTGTACCCAGGATCGCTACTTCAGGGTAGTTAATGATCGGCGTAAAGAACATACCGCCGGCGGAACCGATATTCGAAATCGAAATCGTGCTGCCCTTCATTTCGCTTGCAGACAGCTTGCCGTCACGGCCGCGGGCTGCCAGATCACGGATGGCGTCGGCGATCATCCAGATGCTCTTGCGATCGGCATCTTTGATAACCGGAACGATCAGACCGTTATCCGTATCGGTAGCAATCCCGATATCGTAATGTTTCTTGTATACAATTTCGTTGTTTTCTTCGTCGATCGAAGCGTTAAGCGCAGGGAATTGACGGGATGCCGCCACGAGCGCTTTAACGATGAACGGCAAGTAAGTGACTTTAATGCCTTTCTTCTCGGCGATCGGTTTCATGCGTGTACGGAAAGCAACCAGTTCGGTAACATCCACTTCGTCCATGATAGTAACGTGCGGAGCGGTGTATGCCGACTTAACCATAGCGTTGGAGATCGCTTTACGGATACCCTTGAACGGTACGCGTTCTTCGTCAGCGCTCACGCTGGCTGCGGAAGCTGCCGCTGCTGGAGCCGCTGCTGCTGCTTTCGCTTCGCCCGCTGCCGCTGGAGCCGCTGCGCCACCGTTCTTGAAGGCTTCAACGTCTTCACGGGTAATTTTGCCTGCTTTGCCTGTACCGTTGACTTGCGCAATATCGATACCTTGCTCACGGGCAAATTTACGTACGCTAGGCGTTGCCAGCACTTCGCGATTCGGAGCCGCTGGAGTTGCCGCGCCTGCGCCGCCTTCTTTCGCATCTGCCGGGCTTGTCGCTGCCGGGGAATCCTTCGTTTCGGCTCCGCCTTGAGCTGCGTCAGCTTCTTGTGCATGAGCTTGTTCAGGAGCGGATTCCTGTTCCGGAATGTCGCCTTCCGCGTCGATGACGGCCACGACTTGGCCTACGCGGAACACGGCGCCGTCCGAACCGAACACTTCAAGCACCGTACCGTTTACCGGACATGGTACTTCAACGACCGCCTTATCGTTCTGTACTTCCATTACGATATCTTCGTCAGTTACTTTGTCGCCGGCTTTGATATGCATTTTGATAATTTCGCCTTCATGCAAACCTTCGCCCAGCTCTGGGAAGCGATATTCAAATTTTGCCACCTGGAAGACCTCCTGCTATTTAATTAGTTTTAAAAGTCAATTAGAATTCGAGAACTTTGTTTACGCCCTCAATCACGCGGGCTGGCGTAGGAAGCCATTGATCCTCGATTTGCGCGAACGGATAAACGGTATCCGGAGGCGTAATGCGAAGCACTGGGGCTTCCAAATGGAGGATTGCCTTTTCGTTGATTTGAGCAATAATTTCAGCGGCCATACCCGCCGATTTTTGAGCTTCTTGCACAACGATCGCACGGTTGGTTTTCTTGATGGAAGCGATAATCGTATCGATATCCAACGGCACCAGGGTGCGCAGGTCGATAACTTCCGCTTTGATGCCTTTGGTCTTCTCGAGCTCTTCAGCCGCTTTAACCGCGGTGTGAACCATCATGCCGTAAGCGATGATCGTTACATCGGAACCTTCGCGAACGACATTGGCTTTACCAAGCTCAACCGTGTATTCGCCGTCTGGTACTTCTGCGCGGAACGCATGGTACAAGTTCAGGTGCTCCATGAAAAATACCGGATCGTTGTCGCGGATCGCGGAGATCATAAGTCCTTTTGCGTCATACGGGTTCGAAGGAACTACCAGTTTAATACCCGGAGTTTGAGCGATCAAACCTTCCAAAGCGTCCGTGTGAAGTTCCGCCGCTTTAACGCCGCCGCCGTAAGGAGTACGGAAAACGACCGGAGAATGATAACGGCCGCCGGAACGGTAACGCATGCGTGCAGCCTGCACCAAAATTTGGTCAAGGGCTTCAAAAATAAAGCCAACGAACTGGATTTCGGCAATCGGACGGAATCCTTGGATACCGAGACCTACCGCCATACCGCCGATCGCGGATTCAGCCAGCGGAGTATCGAATACGCGCTCTTCGCCGAATTCTTTTTGCAAACCTTCAGTTACGCGGAATACCCCGCCGACATTACCTACGTCTTCCCCGAAAATCAGGACGTTAGGATCCCGATTCAACTCTACGCGCATCGCATCGCGAATTGCTTCTTTCATATTCATTTGTGCCATTGCTTCATATCCTCCTCATTAGAACTTCACTTCATCAAGGCTTATTTAAAATCGGCTTTTTGCTCTTCCAGATGTTTAGGCGTTTGCTCGAACATGCTGTCGATCAAGCCAGGAATGGTCATTTTTTCGGTTTGTTCCGCTTTTTTGATTTGCTCGTTCACTTTTGCCTTGGCTTCTTCTTTCACGCGTGCCGTATCTTCTTCGGTCCAAAGGCCTTTCTTTTCCAAATACTTGGCAAGACGGGAAATCGGATCTTTTTCGCTCCATTGTCCTTCTTCTTCTTTAGTACGGTATTTGCTTGTATCATCGGACAAGGAATGCGGACGGAAACGGTAAGTTACGGCTTCGATCAATGTTGCGCCTTCTCCGTTGCGAGCGCGTTCTGCAGCTTCGCGCACCGCGCTGATGACCGCAAATACGTCCATACCGTCGATCTTCACGCCACGGATACCGGCGGCAACCGCTTTATGAGCGATGGACAAGGCAGCCGTTTGTTTCGAGAAAGGAGTCGTAATGGCATAACCGTTGTTTTGCACAAAGAAAATAACCGGAAGTTTGTATACTCCAGCATAGTTGAGCGCTTCGTAGAAATCGCCCTCGGAGGAACCGCCGTCCCCGGTGTAAGTAATGGCCACTTGTTTTTGTTTCTTCAATTTGTAACCCATGGCGATCCCCATAGCATGAAGAACTTGTGCGCCGATAATGATTTGAGGCATAAGTACGTTAACGCCTTCCGGAATTTGTCCGCCATGCTGATGTCCGCGGGAATACAGGAAAGCTTGATAAAGCGGAAGACCATGCCATACGAGCTGCGGCATATCGCGGTAACCCGGGCAAATAAAGTCATTCTTGTCCAGTGCGAATTCACTGCCGACCATCGTAGCTTCTTGTCCGGATACCGGAGCATAGAAACCAAGGCGTCCTTGACGTCCCAGGTTAATGGCACGCTCATCCCAAGTGCGGGTAAATACCATACGGTACATCAATTCTTTCAATTGATCATCTGTCAATTTCGGGTCCATATCTTTGTTTACAATTTCACCATCCGGCGAAAGCACGGACAAAGCTTGGACTTCCTCAGTATATACTTCATAAGGAACCTTGCTCATTTTCTTCACCTCGACAAAATATTTGATTATCATGTTCCGCTGTTATAGAATTATTATACATCTGTTTCACTCATTAAGTCAAAGGAAATGCTCTAGACTGACTTAAAAATTTATTTATGTTTGTATAACAGATTGAATACAATTATATAACAGGGTGAACGAACTGGAAGTGTATGCGTTTACCGTTCCAACGGTTATCTTAACGTAACGAGAGGTCAAAAGCAAAATACAAGTCGACAAGGAGCGTGTCATTTCATGACAGATTCCCGCTATTTAAAGCGTACGATCGTAAAAGAAGAAATCCATAGCCACAGCTTGGGAGAACTGCGTAAACTGCGGATATATCTCCCGCCCGGCTATAACGAAATTTTGAGTTACCCTGTCGTTTATTGTCAGGATGGGGAGGAATTTTTCAATTTCGGCCGCATTGCCACCCACGCGAACAAATTGATTCTGGACGATGATATCGAACCTTTTATTATTGTAGGGATTGAGGTGGATACCTCGGTCCGTACGGAAGAATACGCTCCTTTCGGCAACAGGTTTGAAGCTTATTGCAACTGTATTACTGAAGAAATTATTCCCTTTGTGGAAAGCAATTATCCGGTTCGGCGCCAGGCCGATGACCGAATTCTTGCCGGAGATTCGCTTGGAGGCTCCTTCTCGCTTCACTTGGCTATGAAAAAACCGGAACTGTTTTCCAAAATCATCAGTCTTTCCGGCGCATTCTACGACCGGTCGCTTGAAATGATCGCGGACCAAACGGACCTGTCCTATCTATCGCTTTACATGATTGTGGGCTTGCAGGAGGATCACTATACTACCGATACCGGTACCTACAATTTTGTGGAGCTTAATCGGAAAGCAAAGCACCTGCTGGAAGAGCGCGGAGCCAAAGTGAATTATTTCGAAAAAGAAGGCAAGCATCTCTGGGGCTTTTGGCAGCAGGAACTGCCGGATGCGCTGACTTATTTTCTGAAGTAAAGAAAAGTCTATATAAGAAGAAAGAGGATCCCACGCCCGGTAATGGCATGGATCCTCTTTTATTTTCACGAGTATATTTTAATCATCACATATTCTCCGACTTTGTACCAATGCTCCCGGTTTGCAAGGAACGACGAGGGAGTTTCCATTTATAATGAACGGACAGCATTCGGAAGAACACAACCAGTACAAACAGCAAAACAAGTGCCACCGTCGATTTGAAAACACCGGTCCAGATCGCAACGCCCGCGAGCATGGCCCAAACCGCGTAGATTTCGTCCCGTAGCACAAGCGGCTTACGCCCCGCCAGCAAGTCGCGGATAATCCCTCCGCCGATCCCGGTTAGTACGGCAGCGACAATGATCGCACTGATCGGATGCTTCATATCGCTCGCATAAAGCGCCCCTTGAATCGCAAAAGCGGAAAGACCGATCGCATCGAAAAGCGCCTCCGTCTTCTTCCAGTGATTGATCCATGACATCGGAAGGATAAACGCGATCAAGATCGACAATACAGCCAGAAGTATCAAATCTCCCTGTGCCCATAACGTCGTGACCGGAACCCCGATCAACACATTGCGGATAATGCCTCCCCCAAAAGCGGTGACCAGACCGAGTACAAGGACACCCAGAATGTCGTATTCCTCTTCCATAGCCACAAAAGCGCCTGACATCGCAAACGCAACCGTGCCGATAATGCTGAATATGTCGAATAAATGCATCTGACTGTTCCCTGCCCTCTCCCTCTAACAAATTGCTATATCGCTAGTCCATTGTATTCCCGGCAAGTCGAATTGTGCAAGCCCAAAATCTGAATTATACTTGTATTGGTTAGGGCAATTCAACAGAAGAGAGGTTATGCCGCATGGAAACAAAGCGAGTACTCATTTTTGCCGGCGGAACAATCGATCCTGAATTTGTGCAGGAAATCCGTCAAGACGACATGGTGATCGGTGCGGATCGCGGGGCTTTATTTCTGGTTGAGCATGGCATCACCCCCGACCTTTCCGTCGGAGATTTCGACTCGGTCAGCCCGGAAGAATTTAAAAAAATTAATGATGCCAGCAAAGAAATCATTCGCTGTGACGCTGTAAACAAGGACTTGACCGATACGGAGCTGGCCTTTGACCTGGCTATTGATCATCACGCAACAGAGATCGTTATGTTTGGCGTTGTCGGCACACGGCTTGACCACACCTTATCCAATATCCAGTTAATGCTCCGCGGAATGCAGCATCAGATTACCAGCGTCATCCGTGATCCCCATAACTATATCACGCTAACGGGAACCAGTTGCGAAATCGAAGATCGCGGTTATAAATATGTATCGCTGCTTCCTCTCACGACGGAAGTCACCGGTATACATATAGAAGGTTTTATGTATCCGCTTGAAAATGCGACCCTGAAAATGGGGCATTCGCTCAGCGTAAGCAACAAGCTTGTCGCGAAACGAGGCAAAATCAGGATCGATAGCGGGTTGCTTCTTATTATTCAGAGCAAGGATTGACGAAGTATTTGCATCAAAGTAAACATTTTTGTAACCTTTACGCTTCGTTTCGTTACCGTTTGAAACCATGAAAAAACATTGATATTACAATGTTTTTTCATGGTTTTTTATATATTTAAAAATATCAATGATTACTTTTTTGTAAACTTTAATCTTTTTTTAATAATACGCTTCAATCCGTTGAGGTGCTTGAATTTAAGAGTTGCCTGCCAATTATTAGGCCGTTAAAAACCTGTTATACTTCATTTCGAACCGGTCAACAAAACAACTTGGAGGTAACAAACAACATGAAAAAATACAGCACATTCCAAAAAGTATTGACGGTTGCAATCGCATCGACGATCGGATTTAGCGGCCTGCTTGCCGGCGGCGCTGAAGCTGCATCAGTCCAAACTGCTCAAAGCACAGCGGTATCCAAGGGTACCCAGGTTGTCAACTACGGAAAACAATACATGGGAACGCCATATAAGTTCGGCGCATCGACATCGACAACAAGAGTTTTTGATTGCTCCTCTTTTATGAAGCACATTTTTAAGAAATACGGCGTAAACTTGCCTCGTACATCGGCAGCCCAATCTAAAGTAGGCTATGCGGTATCCAAATCGAATCTGAGAGTCGGAGATCTCGTATTTTTCTCGAGCGGCAGCAGAGCAAACGGAAAGAACGTAACGCATGTGGCCGTATATATCGGCAACGGTAAAATTTTGCACACCTACGGTAAGCCTGGAGTTACGATTTCCAACCTGAACTCGGGCAATTGGAAGAGAACTTACCTGAAAGCTCGTCGCGTACTGTAATCTATTAAAATCATCTTTTCATATAAAAAGACCCGATTCTTCGGGTCTTTTTTGCTTTACTGAACCATATATCCGTTCCCTCTTACCGTGTGGATCAGCTTTCGCGCTCGCCCTTTATCGATCTTCTTCCTTAAATGGCGAATATATACGTCCACCACGTTCGTACCCGTGGAAAAGTCGTAACCCCATACTTCCTTCAAAATATCGTCCCTCTGACAAACTTGACCTGCCCGCTTCGCCAAATATTTTAGCAAATCGAATTCTTTAGGAGTCAGTTTGATCAATTCTTCGCCGCGGTATGTTTTTCGCCCTTTTAATTCCATACGCAGATCTTCGAAAACCAATTCGGTCAAATATCCTTCCGCAAATCGCTTGAAAAGACGAATCAATCCGCGTATCCGTGCAGATAGCTCCTCGATTGGGACTTGCTCGTCCATAACGTCATTCACTCCAGCCTCGAGCGCGGCTACGACTTCCTTTGTATCCCATTTCCTAAGAATGGCGATGACGGGAAAAGACAAATTTCTACCCAGGTGTTCCATCAGATCAAGAACGTAGACTCCGCCGCGTTCGATATGCATGACAAGAATTCCGGGAAGTTCCTCCGCGATCTCATCGGCGGCTTCGTTGATTCCGAAGCAAACACGGACCTCAAATCCTTTATTCGCCAATTCATTTTGCCAGCGCAAATCATTTGTTCCGCCGGTTTGCATCAGCAGCACATCATCCTTCAAATCAACCCCGCCTCTGCCGCGTACTCAGAATCCATCGTACTATTTAAGATGGTCATAAAAATCACAAACCATGCGGACAGAGGGTAATTAAAATATCGGCAAACTTTAAGGACAGTTCCACTCAAAGTAACCGGCGGAAGCGGCATCTTTTTCGTTCGAATAAATTTCCTCGATCGGATATGGGAACCGACATTGACCGTTTGAAGCATATTTAATTCCTGTGGACGGATCGGTTCCCCCATAAACAGGGCGATTCTTCAACAATCTTCCTCCGCCAAGCGCATAGTTATTAAAGTACCGGTTCCCGACGGGAATACCCTGGAGAAAGACAAGCACTCCCGTATCGTCGATCGTATTGTCCCATTCTTCCTGCGGTATGGTCGGAAGCGTATATGTATATTTAACTCCAAGCTTTCGGTAAACCTCATTGTGCCGATTCACCGCCCTGGCCAAATCCTCTTCAATGCTTTTCACAATAACGGATCTTCGGACCTCCTCAAACCTTCGGGAATCCTTCAGCAGTGGAACGGTCAAGGAGCTTCCAAGCTCCTGTTGCAGCCCGGTGACCGATTCTCCGCTCACCGGGTCGATAAAGGAAACTTGGCTATCGAGTGTAAACGAAAGGCTGTTTCCATCCGGATCAAGGTAAAGGTAAGGTTTTTTGGGCCGCCAACGGTGTTCCGCCATTGGGGTCCCGTCCCTTAGCGTATACTCATCCATGGCATATAAACTGTATCCGTCATACTCGATGACGACCACCGCAGGTATAAATGACATCAACGCATTCTTCGCAAGCGGGTCATCGGATATGCCTAAGTTTAAGGACAATGTATTGATCAATGTTTCAAGCGCGGCGTATTTATCCGAACGCATGAATTTCGCCGATCCGTAACCGGATTCGAAAGACTGCAGCTCATTTTGATGGAGGACGCTGGCCGCATCATGCGCCGCCGTACGTAATGCGGTTGCGTATCGTATCTGCATCCGGTTCACCTCTCGCAGTTGCTCGGCATTGTACGCTCCTATCAAAAGCAATGGACCTGCTATCAACACAAATAGGATCGCCCAGTCAGTAATCTTCATTCAATACCATGCCTCCGTAAGTCAAACGCCGATCTTTGGCGTTCCCCGCAAAAAGCCCGGACATATACTCGGACAAAACAGCCAACGTGGATGCGGACCTGAGTTCCAAGGATACGGTCATATAATCCCCAGCCTCGAGCTTATATTTTCGCTGATCCGGATCGATCGCAGTCGGGGTCTCCGGGAACAAAACTTGCAGCATTTCGCGGGTGTAAAAGGCATCGTAAACGACGCTGAATCCGTCTTTAAACGTCGCCGGATCGGCGGGATCCCCGTATTCAGGGTGGTACTTCTTATGCCTGTGTTCCAGTTCAAGATCATACACCCCTCCGATCAGGGAAAGTTCCCGGGTAAAATCATTGTACATTTGCGGTGAGAGATACCCCTTGTTTCTAACCGCATCCGTAAACTGGACCATCATGTTATACGTCGTCAATACACGGAGATCCTCTTCCCGCTGTGCGGTCTGGACCGCAGGGAACAGAAACAAAAGAACTACTGCCAGCAGGGCCGCCGTTATTTTAGATAGCGGGTTGCTCATGAGGAAAGCCTCCTTCCTTTTCTCCTGAACGGCATTACAGCTTATAAAAGGAAATCGTCGTTAGCCTTCCCTTCCCATCGTATGAAGCTGTGGATCGGTAATCGGCTCGAAGATCCAGGATTGACAGGGCATGAGTAAGATCATCGTCAAATGATCCACCGGGCAAGCCAACGTATCGGACCGGGGAAAGGATGGTTCCTTCCACGCTGACTTCCGCCCCCTCCTCGCTCCATCCCCTGAGTCCGTACAAAACTTGCGAACCGCTATATATGATCGATTCCTCTGTGCTGGAGGCCGCCTGATCAAGAACAGCGACGCTCCGTTTTTGAATTTGCACATGCGGCAAAACGATCCGCAGCGTTTCGTCGGTCTGCTTGCCGAAATCAAAAGCAACCGTTATCGCGCCGAGACAAAAAGTAACCGCTGCGCCTAGCCAGAGCAGACTTTTGAACGTGTTAACCATAAAGATTCACCCGGGATGACTCTATGGAGTCACCGTTGTCTGCGTGAAGACCAGCCCGCGCACCACATTCGAGTTGTCTTTGATTACCTTGGCTTTAAATTTACCGCTTGGATTTACGTACTCGTTCAGCCTCTCATTCCAAGTGTTGCTAATATCCGCCTGGCTTGTTCCGCTCACGGACCCGTACTCTTCATTAGTCAGAGTTCCGCTGATGCGCAAGATGTCGCCGTACCATTGACCGGTTCCATTCTTCCCCGTTTTCACCATGATTCCGAATTCCTCGCGGTCACTGAATTTCCTAAGCGCATTGGTTACCTGGGAACCGCTCACCGTCGTGTCGTCATAAACCGTAAAGGACGCCTGCGAAAGTTCGGTTTGAATGTCCGAAAAATTGTTCTGCGCCGTTTTTGTCGCTTCCTGAGCCGAAACGAACAAAATGACCACAATCGTGATCAAAGCGATCGTCAAAAAGATTCCCGCCGCGACCTTTAATGCGGATGATGCGTTATTCATATATATAATGCCTCCTTAAATTTGTTGTATTTTGTCAAAATAAATGCCCATTTGCTGAAAACTCATCCAGATTAACGGGATAACGAGATAAGCGAACACCAGGCAATACATTGGAGCGAATCCGATAAGCCGGCCAAGCTCGGCTTTCGTGTCCACCGATTTTTCATAATCCAGCCTTCTGCGCTCAAAATGATACGACATTTCGCTTTCCAGTTCGTCAAAGGCATCGGCGACCGATATCTTTTCGTTGGCCAACAACAGCTTGTCCGATAACTGCCGGAACTCTTCGAGCCCCGCTTCCTCTTTCATTTGAAGTAAAGCCTCTTCTCCGCCATGGCCGAAGTGAAGCAGGCATTTTTGAAGCGGTATTTTGAAGATTACGGCATACGAATGAAGCCACTCCAGTATTTCTTCAACCGAAATTCGTTCCAGCTCTCGTAAAATGGTAATCAGCGTATGAAATTGATATACTTCATGCCGCATATCCATCAGCCGAAGCCTCCGTTGGAACATCAGCCCCCAAAGCGGGACATAATATGCTGTACTCCCTACCGCGATAGCCAGTACAACTTCCCACCATTTCAAATATTCGTTGTTCCAGCGCTTGATTTTATCCATGATGCGCGTTGCCGAATCCGAAAGCTCCCGCTCATCCGGCTTGGTCCCGCCGATATTCCAGGCAGTCTCAATCGATGAGGTTACCGATTCAATCGTTTTGTTTTGCCGTTTGCCTGCTTCCCCGATGACTCGTTTATCGAGTTCAACATAGCGCGCAGCCTTCTCCGCATCCTTCTTCGACATCGTTCCAAAAAAAACGTAGTTTGCCGGAGGCTCGGAAAGAATCCAATTCCTGCTTTTCCAATGTAGAATGGACAACGTACCGATCGTAACCGTCAAACAAAGCGTAAATAAGACGACCCGCCTGAGTTGAAAGAGCTCCAATTGAAGATGATGGTTTGTATCTTTCAGTAATTGCCCGAGCCGGTCGTAAGAGGCGGATCCCCGCCGTGGCGTAAACCACCCGGCAATCTTCCGTACATAAGTAAAACGGGCCAACCGGGCTTCCCAGGCTATCTTGTCTCGCCCCGCACGGTAGTTCGTTTCCTCTTCGTCCTTCAGTTTTTGAAGCAGGATGTAACAAATCAGAATAACGACGAACAACCCGATTTTAACGATCATCCCAGGTTTGCTTAAATAAAATTGATCCATCAGAGGAAAATTGCTTCTTGCCCACATTTCTATCGGCTTCGTAAAAAACACGGGAATCAAGGCGATCGCATTCAACCCTTTAAGCAGGTAGTCGAGCTTGCCGCGGCGGATCAGTTCCAATTGGATTTCCCCCGTAAGGCTGGTGAGCGCCCGCAGGTACAACGAGCCCCGCTCTTTTTTCCGGTCCCCAAATTCCATAACCAGCCTCGAAATACCGGCAAAAGCTTTCAAAAACCTGTTGGGTGCCGTCTCATAGAACCGCTCCAACGCTTCGTCAGGCTTGCCGTCCGTCAACGCGTCATGAATCCGATGCGCAAGCAAACCGATTTCTTCGCTTACAGTCTCGCAGGCTTCTTCAATCGCATCGCTAACCATTCCATGTCTTTGATAGGAATGTCTCACGGCCTTGAACAGTTCGAGCATCTGTTCCAGCAGCTTTTTTTCTATGCGATGAACACAACTGTCAAGAAGCAAGCCTTGAACGACGGCCGCGGCGATCAGCAGCGTCAAGAGGAAAATGACGTTTGGATTCATGAAGGCCATGATCACGATAACCGCGATGAGCGAACCCGGGATCATGATGACGATTTTCATCGTGTGACGTCTTAATTGAAACTCGTCATATATGCGAAATACGGATAATCGCATGCGTACTTTTCTGACGTAAAATTGAAGCAAAGGGATTTTCACCGAAACGGCGTAAGCCCTTAACAACAAGTTGGAGAAAAAGCTTCGCAGCAAACGGCTTCCGGAAGGGCGATGCGAGTGTAACGAAAAACCTTCCTCCGCTTCCCGCCTGCCCTTCAGCTTCCCGAGGCTGAACAAGCACAGAAAACATCCAAGCGAAACGACAACAATGCCGATGAGCACCTGTTTAAGCTCCAATCGTCTCCCTCCAATGCATGCCCATAAATTTTCCGAATCCCGCGGCATCCTGAGGCGTCATTTCCCCGATCATTTCGGCGGCGCAACCTGCGGAGATCGGTTCAACGGGGACATAAGCTCCATTTCTGTACTCGACAATGACTCTTTCGCGATAACCTTTCGATCGCATATCATCCGCCCTTTTCCCCGGACCTTTGCGGCCATTTGCCGTGTCCCCGCTTGACGTGAAATGATCATCCGGCCGAAAACACTCCGTAATTCGCTCTATATACCTGTTTCCCTGATGATCCTTCCTCAGATGGATATCAAAATCCACTATCCCGGCCACCTGGGTTTCGGCGATAAATTCATCCCTGAACATGCCGGTTTTCAAGAGCGAATTGCGAAGCGATTCGATCAGATCGCGGAACGTTTTCGCATGATGCGTAAATACGGTAAATAAACTGGCTACCTGCGCCATCTGAATCATCCAGGCAGCAACCTCGTCCGTCGCCACTTCCCCGAGAATGTTGACGGTTCCGTCCGTTTTCTTTTGCAAGTCCAAGCCGGCCTGACCGGAAATGTACTCCGTCTCCCGGAAAGACAAAATATTTCGCGTGGGATAAAGCCTTCTCAAATTCAGCTCGAAAGACATTTCCTGAACCCGGATCGGAAAAGAGGGGTAAATATGCTTTATTAACGCCATCATCAACGTCGTTTTCCCGGAGCCTTGCGAACCGGTAATTGCGGTAATCCGGCTTCCCTTCATCAAATACTTCAGCAATTCCACCGGCAGCCCGGCATTTTCGCCTTGGATCAGAGTCTCCAGCACGGCGCTTTTCACATCGAATTTCCGGATAAAAAACGCCCATGTTTCGGCAAAGGGGGGACGCACGACAACCACGCGCGAGCCGTCCTTCATTTCATTGACTTTGAACCCGTTCGATTCGGAAAGTTGTCCCGGCAAATTGAATTTGTAAATATTTTGGCACACCCGTTTCAACTCGGATTCACTACCGAAAGTGAGGAAGGAGAGACGGATGCTTTTACCTTTATAAAAAATCCATACACTATCCCATGACCTGGGTGCGGTCAGGCTCTCGTCCCCGAAGGCGTTGCCCTTCCACCACATTCCGTCCGCCAAATCCGCCTGCAGCCAAACGGTTCCTGTCCCCGGTATCCCGTTGACCCCTCCGCTGACCCCGTCGATCCGCTGCTCGCGCAAGGCATCGATGACCGAAAACCCTTTATACATTTGGTACACTCGCTGTACGACCAGATCCAGCTTTTCCGCAAAAGTAAGCATCCGATATTCCCGGTAGAAAACCAAGTCCACCTCGTCAATGCCTATTTCGTATATTTCTCCCTCCTCGTCGGCTTTCGTTTTCGGCTCGTCCAGCCCATAATCTTCGATCAGACAAGAAAGGGCTTCACCCCCATACCTTTGTCCGTATAAGTAAAGAACGATTTCAAACCGGTCCTGGGATGTCAGCCGGTCCCGATGGTCAAACGGAATGATCCGGTCGATGTTTTGCGCATGGACTCCATAGCCGCCGACAAGCAGGTCCCGGATAAACGATTTTACATATTGCTTATCCTGCTGATCCCCGTATGTACAACCTCGGAGCGCCTGACGAAGCTCTGCCCTTGCCTTCGTTTTTCTCGTCCAGGCTTCCTCGCTCATTCCCCAGTCATTGGCCGGATTCCGGCTCAATTCATGAATTTGTTGCTTGACGAAAGAAATGATTTCCGGAAAAGAAAACCGATCATATGCCAGTTCCTCAACAGCCGTCTCTTCTTTGGAGGTACGGGACCTGTGCCATAACAGGGTTAGACATATGCCGAGCAAAATAAGGATTCCAAGCAAATTCACGGCTTCGTTATCCATGCTTTATCAGGCTCCTTTTCCGCTGTGGCTCCGGGAAGTCTTCCCGCCCGCAAGTCCCCGCAGCCCTTCGCATACTTTGTAAATGCCCGGTAGCGTACCCTGTCTTTCCGGTTTGCCCAAAGCCTTCAGTCGGTGAAGCCGCATATTTCGTAGAAGCTCCGCATCATTCCAGGCATCCCTGAAAGCAGTGCTATACGGCACCGTATATATAGGAACGGAGCAGTTAAATCGCCTCCGGATATTTCCGGCGGACCAGTGGGAAGAAGGGTCATAATGATCAAAAACGATCATATCCACTAACGAA
Organism: Paenibacillus salivarius; assembly: GCF_051307165.1. Lineage (NCBI taxonomy): Bacteria > Bacillati > Bacillota > Bacilli > Caryophanales > Paenibacillaceae > Paenibacillus > Paenibacillus salivarius. Next base: position 2,672,758 of record NZ_CP195592.1, on the reverse strand, counting down.
GGCTCCCCTCCTGTGGAAACCGCCTTCCCCTCAAAAAACCGTTCCAGCTCCGCCCGATTTTGACGCAACACCGCTATGCGGATCTCTCGAGATTCCCCGGCCCGGTTCGATCCCTGATCAGATATCGGATTTGACAAGGAACGCGTAAAAATCCAATCATAAACTTGATCGGCCACCCTGTAGATTGAATCCAGTTTGTTCCCGTCAACGGCCGACCCGGGTCCCCCGTCAGGAAGACCTCCCCGGACAAGGTCCATCCGCCCTTTTAGGATCGGATGCGTATAATCGATAAAATTCGCTTTGGTCAAACGGTGATTGGCCGCCAAACGAAGGAGCGCCTCCCTACCGGTTTCAACCGCCGGGCTTGGAGCCGGCAATCGGCTGGTTTCCCTGCGGAAAAAGCCCGTTTCCACTCCTGTTCCGGACGGCTCCTCATTAAAAAGAAGCACTCGGCCCGGATCCGTTAGAGCCATGCAAATCGCGCAAGACGCGGCCATTTCCGCGGCTCCCCCATGACCATAATCCCAAAACACGACCTTGCTCATGCCCTCCTCCTCGCTGCATGCCGAAACGCCTTTTTTGCGTACGGCTCGCTCCAGTCGGCGAGATCTCCGAGCAAAGAGCGCAGCGTTCTCTTATAAGGTCTGGATATGCGGTCCATCCGCAGGATTCTGGAATGTTCATTTTCCATTTGTACGCAGGCATTCGCTTCGCTCCACGGAATCTGCACGCTTGTGTGATACCATAGGATCGGCAATCCTTCCATAAATCCTAGGATGTAGTCGGCGGACAAATAACTCTCGACGGTTCTTATAAAGACGGGGCGAACGACCAAGTTATGAAGCTGCGGCCATCTGGCGAACAAATGCTTAAACCATTCCGCGCTGCTTTCCACCTCGTACCGGTCATAAGTAGTGACCCAAAGTACCGCATCCGCGCGTTCCCAAAAATGAATGGAACCGAAATGCAATGTTTCGACGTCATAGAGACAGAAATCATACTCGGCTGCACGATCATCAGGGATTCCATCGGTGATATCAAACCCCGCAAACTCGGAAACGGCCATATCCTGCTTCACACACCCGCACAAGTAACGATATTTCCTTCCGTCTGTCATATCGGCCAAGGCAACGCGTTTTCCCGTGCCCGTCAACACTTTACACATATACAGCAGCAAATCCCGCTTATCGCTTTTACCGGCAAAAATCCAAGTCTTCATCCCTTTCCCCCTTTCAATCCGACGGTTCCATGACAAACTGCTGGCCGTTGTCGATTGCGGCGTCCGATCGAACGTTCGAGGCTTGTTGTCCGGCAAATTCGGCGGCCGCGGCTGACGATAAACCCGCAAGATCTGCTTCCAGTTTGATGCGTGACGATAGATTCAAAGCTTGCTCGGCGCGTTCCACGATATTCGGATCTTTCTTGATAAGCATCAAAACCGCCTCATTCGCCGGATAGGTCGGCACTGCCTTTGCCTGCAAGCTGGGTTCTACGTAGAGGATTGCGTATATAGAGGCTTTGTGCATGTATGCGTCAACAATCGCGCTGGACAACGCCAAAATTTCCTCCTCGTTCAGCGTCATCGTTACGGTTCCATCATGGAGCGATCTTACCTTTTTCTTGGACAGCAAAATATAATCCTGACCTGTGGGGAACTGGACCCGCACGTCAACCACATCCTGTTCGCGTAAAGCTGCCGGGAGCTGAATAAATCCCATTTCGCGAAAACGAAGATCGTCGGATGCGGCTTCTTCCTCGTACAAGAGCGACCCGGTCAACAGCGTATTCGGGCGCACCGAAAGTTTGATGATCTTACCCGCAACCTCTTCCTTCGTTTTCAGCAAATCCGACGGAACGCTGTTTTTCGGCAATTCCACGGCCGTTAAATCGTCCATAGTAATGGTATGTCCGGCCAAAAGTTCCCGAGAGAGAACAAAACCTTGGATTTTGTTGTCCTCCGCTTCAGCCTTGAGCTGTTTGATTTCCGTTTCCAGCCTGTGTTGCAGTTCCGACTTCTCCTCATTCATCTGTTTTCCCTGATGCAACATAAACCCGGCCAAAATGATTCCCGCAAGTCCGGCACCGGTAACTCCCGCATAAATCATCTGTTTCGTTCTCCGGCTGATTCTGTACACCCCTTCACTCCCCTTTTAACGTTTTCGATTTCGCCATAATCCAACCTTACTCTGGTACTCAGGAGCCGGAATCCTGCCGAGGCATAACTCGGACAACGATTTTATGGTTTCAATTCCCGGTTCGAAAGGTTCCGGCTCCCAGGGCAAGGCATAAATCTTCCCGGTTCCGAACCATTTCCGAAGACGGCGGACCGTCGACAAAGAGGCCAATGGAACGCAACAAACCCAGTTCCTTCTCTTGGTGTCGGCCTGTTCCGAAATCGCTTGGAGATGACTCATTCTCCACGCGGCGGCAGGACTTACTAGAATGGACAGGTCGGCCCTTTGAAATTCCTCGATCAACTCCTTCCGCCCTCCCGTTCCCAGATCGCATACTACGTATTCATAACCTTCCGATAACAACCGAAGCAGCTCCGGCCGGGAAGGCGCTCGAATATATTCCACACCCCGGAACCGGAAATCCCGCGGCTCCTTGGATCTTGGCGAGCTGTCCTCGCCTTCAAAAAACCGTCCGAGACATTCAAACGCGGTCGACTTCGGTTCCATTTCCACAATGGCTACGGAACGGGATTGTCTTGTCAGCGTATGAGCCAAAAGAATGGAAGTATGGGTTGTTCCCGCGCCTGGCGTCGAGCCCATGACCGAAATTACCGTGGTACGAGCCACCCGTTCTTCCCGAGGCCTGAAACGATAACCGTCCGTTTTTCTTCGGATCTCCGATCCGCGCTGCATCGCGATACAATGCCCAAGCGATTCGCCCGCCTCTCGCGCGCTTTGGAATCTCTTCTCCTTGTCGGATTGAAGCAGACGGCAAATCACCGGCTCGAGTATTTCAAATCCTTTGACCCTCAATTCCTCCTGAGCTTCATCCGTCCAGGCATGAAATTTGGAGCCGGTAGCCAAATACAACAGCACCGCTCCCAGCGAGTACAAATCCGCCCTGGCATCGCTCTGGCTTCCTCCATATTGCTCCGGAGCGGCAAAACCGATCGTACCTAGCTTCAGCGTGTCTTCGGCCCGTTGCGGATTAAACTTGCGCGCGATGCCCAAGTCGACGATCCGGATCTCACCCCGTTCATCAATGAGCAAATTCGACGGTTTTATGTCCCGATGGATGATTGGCGGTGTGCGGGTATGCAAGTAATGCAGCCCTTCGCATATTTGCAATCCAAATCCCGCAAGGTCTGCTGCTCGCACGCTCTTGCCCATCCGCTGCACATATAAGTCCAGATGGATGCCTTCCACATAGTCCATGACCAAATATGAACAGCCGTCTTCGCGGAGATGAAAATAATCGGAAATTCGCGGTAACCGGTTATGATTCAGCGAAACCAGAATTGAAGCTTCCTCCTCCGGCATCATTCCGTTCTCAGCCAAAATCGGTGTCTCCTTCACGGCCCAATATTTGCCTGGAAGCTTTAAGTCCGAGGCCAGATATACACGGCTCATCCCTCCGGTTCCGAGCATCCTTTCCACTTTGTATCTCCCCGCCAATACCCCTCCGCGTTCATACTTCGGTACAAACGGCAACAAGATCCCTCCTTTCCCAAAACGCAAAAAAAGGAAAGCGTCCTCACCCGCCGCAGCATAATAGCCGCAGACAGGGCACAGGATACTTTCCTTTGCTTTGAAATGTATAATTTTGGGACTAGTATAATCCAGAAAGGTTCAAGCTGTAAAGCCTTTTTCCAAAAAGAATTTTTTTATCTCATTAATATTTAATCATGTATAATGTGATTTCATCCCTATTGTGAAAAAGCTGCTTTGCTCGTTGAACTTGAAGCCGAGCTTCCTGATACATCTCCATGATTTCTTGAATGAGCGCCATCGGTTTCTTGCTGAGCAGCTTCACCGTGACAACCGCCGTGCCGCCAGGAACAAGGGCGTACAACAAATCCGAAACCATTTTGGCCGTCAATTTGGGGCTCCAGCTCATGTCGCATACCAGCAGATCAAACTGGTTGTCACGGAACTTCACGCTGTTAGCATTTTTGCGAACGTGCGTCAGACGCGGAGAAGAAAGTACATCCGGGTGAAGCTTGGCCGGATCCACCGCCGTTACCGTGAGTCCTCTATCCAATAAAAAGGACGTCCATCCGCCTGGGGCTGCCCCGATATCCAACGCCTCGTGAAAAGCCGAAAAATCGATGCCGAACACCGCCTCCGCTTCCAGCAGCTTGAACTTCGCGCGCGAAATCTGGCCCTGTTCGCGTTGAAAACGGATCATTCCGCCGTTCCAGTCGGACAAATTCTCGTCCGGCACGGCCACGCCGGCATACAGGCCGTGTTTGGCCGCAAAAACGGATATTATATAGTCCGCATCTTTAACCACAAACTCAGCATTCAAATCATGAAGCCCCTCTTGAATCAAATCCTTTAATTCCGCAGCGCTTCCTGGCCAAACCGATTGTTCTGCTTTTCTCGCCTGGATTGCCAACCTTTTGCCGTCAAGTCTTGCGTCGGACAGCAAAAAGCGCTGCAGGTCATCGCCCCATTCCCCGCCCTGAAGGGGCTCCGTCATTTCGCCCGAATTTTCGTCCACGTTCCATTCCCAATCGACCCGGAATATATGACGAAGAAACATCGGTTCTCTATCCGACATCTCCTCCGCCACTTCGGAAGGGGTTGCTTTCAGTGATGCCACAAAGACTTCCCCCGGTACAAGCACCGTACTTTTGACCGAACCGAACCTTCTGCGAAGCTCTTCCTGGGCGTACGGCGCAAATCCATGGTTGGCCGAACAAATATATCGGGTAATCGTTTCGGTTTCCGAAGCATGCTGTTGTTCAGTCTCGCTGTTCAATTCGGCTACCTCCCGCTTTTCGCTCAATTTCGTCCAGAAGGTCGAACGGGATCGGCCCGTTATGCAGGATGACGTGCTCCGGCTTGTTCTGGTATATAATTTCATACATGCTTTTCTTTCCATACATACTTGAAGTGTGCAAATAGATTTCCCGGGCATACAGCCCTTCGCGTACCATGGCCGCCGCCATGTCGGATCCGGTTTTCTCGCCTGGCCCCATATCGTAATCCAGCGACAGAATGTCCACCTCCGTCAAACGAAGAAGCTCGAGGCATTCGTCCACCGTTCTTGCCAATGTAAAACCTTCGGGACAACGCCTAAAGTCGTCCATATAAACATGAATCAAAATCGTTCTTCCTTTCCGCGGTATTCCAGAACTAGGCTTCCACCCATCGCCTAACCCGTTCCATATCTTCTCTATATGTTCCGTCTTCCCCGGTTTCGCTTTCCAATATCAGCGGCTGCTGCGGGATAGCTTCCATCTGCAGCAAACTGCGAAACCCGTTCTCGCCAATATACCCTTGTCCCGGCCTGGCATGCCGGTCTTTGCGCGACTTAACCGGGTATTTGGAATCATTCAAATGCACGGCGGCCAATCCGTTCCAATATCCAAGCTCGGCGGCTTTGACCGCAAAGCTATCGTCGGACTCGCCGTTCCACATTCCTGCGGCAAAGGCATGGCACGTGTCGAGGCAAAAACCGATGTTTTGCGGTGAATCGCACAGTTTGCGGATTTGAACGAGTTCTTCTAAAGTCATCCCCATGTCGCCATGATCGCCGGCCTGGTTTTCAATCAGCAATTTGGCGTTTCCCTGCCAGCCGCGAAGCACTTCGTTAATACATTGTATAATATTTTGGTAACCTTGTAAGGGGTTTCTATCTTTATATGTGCCAAAATGAACAACAATCCCTATTGAGCCGCACGATTCCGCAATCTCCAAATCATTCCGCAGGGATAACACCGTCCGCTCGAATTGTTCGTTCCCATCGCTGGAGCTTACCGCGAGATTGCTCGGGTACGGCGTGTGGGCTATGGAAAGGATGCCGTGTTTTTCGCACAATTGTCTGCATCGCTCCGCATCCCGGCGGTCAAAGCTTTTCACGGTGAGACTGCGGGGGTTTTTCGGAAAATACTGAAATGCCCCGGCTCCGGTTCGGACGGCCTCTTCCGCCGCACCCGCATATCCTCGCCTGATGCTAAGATGTCCTCCGATTTTAAGTTCAGCGGTCATGCTGACATCCCGGACTGTAGAACACTTTCCGGCCATTCATCTCGCTTTTGACGATCTGATCGCCGCAGCGCGGGCAAGTTTCTCCCTCCCTGTCATAGACCCGGCAAAGGTCGTTGGCGCCCCCTGTCAGCGTATCATCCTTGGTTAGCGGCATCTCCATGTATCCGCCGGCTTCCGTCATTTCGATCAATACGGTTTGCATCGCCCGATAAAGCCCAGACAAATCTGCAGGACTCAGATTCTGTATCTTAACGGTCGGTCTGAGCCCGGCCGCAAAAGCGATCTCGTCGGCATAGCAGTTGCCGATTCCCGCAATGACATCTTGATTCACCAGCACGGTTTTCAAGCTTCCGCGCCTTTTGCTCAGCAGTTTAACAAACAGCTCCTCGTTCATTTTCCGGCCAAGCGGTTCGGGTCCCAGATGGGCCAAAGCCTCTTCAGCCTCTTTCGCGCTTAGCGAATGCAAATAACCGAGCCGCAGCCCCATAAAATACAGGACAAGGTCCGATCCGAAGGTGATTTCGATTTGGGTAGTCCGATCCGGACGGTCCGTAGGGGAACCCAAATAAAGCAGTCCGCCCAACATGAGATGAAGCAGGAGCCGACGGCCATTGTCCAAATGGAACAATATATGCTTCGCTCGGCGCTCCACAAAAATAACCTGTCTTCCGGTCAATTCCCGGGCAAACTGTTCCGCCCCCACATTCAGTGACTTTTCCCGGTTTACCACCACTCCTGATATCGGAATGTCCAAAATGTGCTTGGACAATTGAATTCGGTAGTTTTCCATTTCCGGCAACTCCGGCATGGTTCATCTTTCCTTTCGTTCACATGATGAAATTCGTAAATAGCACGTAATCGTAAGTAGTCCCTTGTACATTACCCGTTACCCGCAGATTAATCTTCGCACCTCTTCCAGATTTCCGCAGACGACATCCGGATGTACGCCCGTAGAAGCGATAAAACCGTTCAAGTTTTGCTCGGTAGTTACGCCCGTAAGCGCCAAAATGGTCCCGCAGCCTGCGGAGGCTCCGGCCGATATGTCCGTGAGCATATTGTCGCCGATAACGGCGACTTCTTCATTGCGAAGGCCAAGCCGGTCAATCGCATGTTTCATTAAAATGCCGGAAGGCTTTCCGATGATGACCGGTTCTTCCCCGGAGGCCGCCCGAATCGAAGCGGAAATCGTTCCCGCGCCCGGCATCAGTCCATCCTGGGAAGGAAGCAGAAGATCGGGGTTCGTCAGTATATAACGTGCCCCGCCTCGAATCCAGCGCGTCGCTTTCGTCAACTTTTCATATGTAAAAGCCCGGTCGATCCCTTGTACGACATAATCGGGGGATTCCTCGTCCAGGACAAGCCCCGCCCCGGTCAAAGCGGCAATCAAGCCCGACTCCCCGATCGGCGCCACTTTGCAGCCCGGTCTTTGTTCCGCAATGTATTCGGCCGCCGCAACGGCTGAAGTACATACTTCATCCTCCATCGCCGGAATTCCCATCTCCATCAAATGTTCCGCGACCTCTCCCGGTCTGCGCGAAGAGTTATTCGTTACGAACAAATATGGAATTCCCGCTTCCTTGAGCGCTGAAATAAGCAAATCCGCATGAGGTATCATACGGCTGCCGTGATACAAAGTTCCGTCAAGGTCAATCAAATAGGCCTTCCAAGGGAAAATTGTGTTATTCATAGCATCACCCTCTTGCCTTCCATTGTACAAATAATTACGATGCGCAAGCAAATTTTTCCTACTTTTTCCGAATTCAGTCCAAAAGCGGAATTTTTATGCCCGCTTGCGTCGAACGCCATCGAAGCGAGCCGTATCCACGCGAATACCAAAGGGCATATTTTGAAACTGCCTGTCATTTCCTGCGCTTTCCCGGAAAATAATTATCGGTTTAACCCCGTATTACCGGATAAATTTCATGTTCCCGCGCCAGCCTTGCAGCCGGAAATATCTCATTTGCTTCCTGCAACAGCTGCTGCAACTGATCCTCATATTTGTATCGCGAGCTGAAATGAGTCAGGTATAACGTCTTAGCTCCCGCCTTACGCGCAACTTCCGCCGCCTGTTTAGCCGTGCTGTGATGGTACGTATGAGCGGTTTCGGCCAGTTCATGCAAAAAGGTCGCTTCATGAACAAGCGCATCCGCTCCTTCCGCAAGCGGAATTTCCGATGCGCACGGACGCGTATCGCCGAGAATCGTAACCACCCTCCCCTTTTTCGGCATGCCGAGTACCTGCGACGGATCGACAGTGATGCCATCCGGCGTAACGATGGTTTCTCCCCGTTTCAACTTGCCGTATAGCGGTCCCGGAGTGATTCCGTATTTTTTCAAAAGGTCGATATCAAGCTTGCCGGGAAGATCCTTCTCGATAATCCGGTAACCGTAGCTTGGAATTCTGTGATCCAGCTTGGCGGCTTCGACGCGGAATGAATCGTCCTCAAAAATACATCCGCCTTCATGCTCGATAATGTCTAGTTTATAGGCGATACGGGATTCGCTGATCCCGAGGGCCGTTTCGACGAAGCTTTTCAAACCGGGAGGGCCATAGAGAGCGAGGGGGGTATCCCCTCCTTGGTAAGCCCGGCTCGACAGCAGACCGGGAAGTCCGAATAGATGATCGCCATGCAAATGGGTGATGAAAATACATTCTAGCTTGCTCAATTTTAGCGGAGAACGAAGGATCTGGTGCTGGGTTCCCTCTCCGCAATCAAACAGCCAAAAAGAACGCCGTTCATCCAGCAGCCTGAGCGCCAACGAAGTCACATTTCTCTCCAAGGAAGGTACTCCGGCATTCGTTCCCATGAAATACAATTCCATCTAACTGCCTCCCCTAAAAATTTACGTCTCCAGCATCGCCAAAACCCTCCGATGTATCGGAGGGTTTTGGGGCCAGGGTCATCTAAGCTTTATCCACGTTAAAGTATTGGGCCTCAGGATGGGCAAAAACCATCGCCGAAACGGACGCTTCCGGCTCCATCATGAAGCCTTCGGTTAAATGAACGCCGATATCTTCCGGTTTCATCAATTCAAAGAGCGGTCCCTGATACTCCAGGTCCGGGCAGGCCGGATAGCCGTAAGAAACCCGAATGCCTTGATAACGGGCACCATGGCGCTGCTTCATCGTCATTTCCGGCGGATCCGGGAATCCCCATATGTCCCGCATGATATGATGCACCCGCTCCGCCAAGCCTTCCGCCGTCTCCAGCGCAACAGCTTGCAGTGCATGGGAACGGAGATAATCGCCGCGATTTTTCCACTCTTCCGAAAGCTCTCTTACACCTTGTCCGGCCGTGACCACCAAAAATCCGACATAGTCCATTACGCCGCTTTCGACCGGTTTCAGGAAGTCCGCAAGACATAGGAACGGTTCGACCCGCTGCCTTGGAAAGGTGAAGGTTTTCAATACCCGCGTCGTATCGTTCGGGTCGTAGATGATAATATCGTTCCCCGACGATTGCGCAGGGAAAAAACGGTACATCGCTTGAGCCTTAAGAATTCCTTTGCTCATTCCATCCTGGAGAATTTGATCGACCGTTTCTTTTAGGTTAACGGCCTTCTCATTCCCCTGTGCCAAGAGCTGTTCGACCGACCCGCGAAGACCGAGGTGGTGTCCGAGCAGCATCTGCATATTGATATACGGAATAATATGATCGATCGGGTAATCCCGCAGGACATGGCGTTCCAAATCCGGCGGTATAAAGACCGGAGCATCGGCGGAAATGTTCGAGCGGACCGCCCGGCTAAGCTCCGGCAACGGCTGGGCCGGCGCCGCGTTGGCTTCCGCCGCCTGTTCCGCTTCGATCTCCAGCTTCATTTGTTCCCTATGGGACGGATCCATCAATTTGTTTGCCAAGTCCAAACCGTCCATCGCATCCTTCGCATACAGGACCATGCCGTTATATTCCGGACGGATGCGGGTTTTGGTGAACTTGCGCGTCAAGGCTGCCCCGCCGACCATGATCGGTACGTCAATTCCGGCATTCCGCAAGTCTTGAGCGGTCGTCACCATTTGCTGCGCGGATTTGACGAGCAGGCCTGACAGGCCTACGGCATCGGGCAACTCTTCCCTGCACGCTTCGATAATGCGTTCCGGTGGTACTTTTATACCCAAATTTACGATTTGATAACCGTTATTGGATAGGATGATTTCCACCAGGTTTTTGCCGATATCATGAACATCCCCTTTAACCGTCGCCAACAGTATTTTGCCTTTGACGGAGGATTCGTTCTTTTCCATAAATTGCTCGAGAAAAGCGACCGACGCCTTCATGACTTCCGCGCTTTGCAGCACTTCGGCCACGATCAGCTCGTTGTTGTTGAACAAACGGCCGACTTCCTCCATCCCCGCCATGAGCGGTCCGTTGATGACTTCAAGGGCGGTATAGCGTTTCAAAGCCTCTTCCAGATCGGGAATCAGCCCTTCCTTCGTTCCTTCCACCACGTATGAGGCAAGCCGTTCTTCCAACGTCAGATTTACGGTCTTCTCCTGCTTCTCCACTTTTTTGTTGCGGAACGCCGCCACGAATGCCGCAAGCGTCTCATCATTGGTATTATAAATCAGTTCTTCCGCAAGGCGCCGTTCCTCTTCGGGAATGGACGCATAACGTTCCAGCTTCTCCGTGTTGACGATCGCATAATCGAGCCCCGCTTTGGTACACTCGTATAAAAAGACCGAGTTCAATACTTCGCGCCCGGCTTCCGGAAGGCCGAAGGACACGTTGCTGATCCCAAGGATCGTATGGCAGGCCGGCAGCGCCTCCTTAATCAGACGAATGCCTTCAATCGTTTCCTTGGCGGAACCGATATACTGTTCGTCCCCTGTCCCTACCGGGAATACGAGAGGATCGAAAATCAGATCTTCGGCGTTCAAGCCGTACTTTCCGACGAGCAGGTCATGGGAGCGCTTCGCAACCTCCAGCTTGTCCCCCCGCGTGATCGCCTGGCCCCGTTCATCAATCGTTCCGACGACGACCGCAGCCCCGTATTTATGAATGAGCGGGGTGACGTTCTCGAATTTTTCTTCCCCGTCTTCAAGGTTAATGGAGTTAATTATCGATTTGCCCTGGCAATAGCTTAATGCCAGATCAAGTACCTGGGGATCGGTCGTATCGATCATCAGAGGCACTTTAACCTTTTTGACGACCAGCTCGAGGAACCGTTTGATATCCTCCGCCTCGTCGCGGTCCGGATCCTGTACGCACACATCGACGACTTGGGCACCGCTTTTCACCTGCGCCCGGGCGATCTCCGAAGCTTCCTCATACTTCCCCTCAACAATCAGACGTTTAAACTTTCGCGATCCCAGAACATTCGTTCTCTCCCCGACCATGTATGGACGGTTAGCGTACTCGACATAAACCGGATCAATACCGGAAATGGCCGGCGGGTGTGTGCCAGCTATTGCTCTTGGTTTAAACTCTCTCATCTTCTCGGCAAGCGCCTTGATATGGGCCGGTGTGGTTCCGCAGCATCCGCCTGCGATATTCAACCAGCCCGCCTCCGCAAATGCAGCCATTTTGACGGCTAGCGAATCGGGAGATTCATGGTAATTCCCGTTTTCGTCGGGCAGACCGGCGTTCGGATAACAGCTTACGCCCGCTTTCGCCATTTCGGAAAGCGTACGGATATGATCCCGCATAAATTCCGGACCGGTAGCGCAGTTCAGCCCGACGGAAACCGGCTTCAAATGCTCCAGCGATACATAAAAGGCTTCGATATTCTGACCGGCCAATGTCGTTCCCATCGGCTCGATCGTTCCCGAAATCATCAGCGGGACCCGCTTTCCCGTTGATTCGAAAGCGCGTGAAATCCCGATGCTTCCGGCTTTTACATTTAGCGTATCCTGCGAGGTTTCGAGTAACAATACATCGACGCCTGCCTCCAGGAGCACTTCAGCCTGCTCTTCGTAGCTTTTCGTCAACTCCTCGAACGTGACCCCGCCGGTGACGCTTAAAGTCTTCGTCGTCGGCCCCATCGCCCCGACAACGTATCTTGGACGTTCCGGGGTGCTGTATTTTTCCGCGGCCTGTACGGCGAGCTTTACCGCGGCCAGATTGATCTCGCGCATCCGGTCCTGCAGATCGTACTCGGCAAGAACGACGGAGGTTCCACCGAAGGTGTTAGTTTCGATCAGGTCGGCTCCCGCCTCCAGATACTTCTCATGGATTGCCTGTATAATATCAGGACGGGTAAGCACCAATACCTCGTTGCAGCCGTCCAGTTCTTCTCCTCCAAAATCTTCGGGCGTCAGATTCTCTTGCTGGATCATGGTTCCCATCGCTCCATCAAGGATCAAAATTCTTTCTTTCATTAAAGATTCCAAGCTAGGCTTACTCATGATCTTTCCCTCCCGCAAAACGTTAAGATTTAGTTTATCAGAATGAAGCGTTAATGGAAAGGACTATCTCAAAAATGCCTGCCGACCACCGATCTTGCAAGGATACAAAACTCCTTTAAAAACAAGGACCCGCGAAGGATAATCCCTATGAATTCATGCTGTTAATCACTTTCAATACACGGTAATCCAATGCATGAAGTGAGTATTCTAAAGACGAACGAATAAATCGCATCAAGAATTAAAGTTCGTGATTACTATAACCGATGCGAAATGTTTTTGAAGGAAAGTCGACATAAAAAGCGAGCCTGCGGGGAATAAAACACCCACCGGCTCGCTTTCTTCAACATTTCGGACTATTCGGTTACCGTGAATGTCACTTCCGGCATGGAATGCTGATCCCGGGCGGTAACATGGGAAATCACATGATATGTTCCGGGTTCATCGAATCCCGTTTCCAGCACATATTTGCCTTCCCCGGCACCTTCTACGACTTCTTTCCGATGATCTTCCGCACTGTCGCCCTCTTTCCAAAACTCAAACATAACCTCTTTGGCATCATTCACGTCTTGCCCTTGATGAGTTACCTTAGCCTCGAAGGTGATGCTTTCCCCGGCCTTCACTTCGGCGGGCACATGGAGCTCCACCTTGATCGGCTCCAAGGAATCGACCGAGGCATTCTGGGCGCTATTCCCGCTTTTGCCGCAGGCGCTAAGCGTCAGCAAAATCAAAGCAAGACATAACCATATTAAACCCGTCTTTCGTTTCATGATTACCCTCCTGACATCATGATTGCTTTGCTATAATGTCATGCAATTCCGACAGATGCCGGATTTCAAAAGCAGGGATGATTTCATCCGTCCGCGTCTTGTTATCGCGATTCACCCAAACCGTAGTCATCCCCGCACTGTTACCTCCGAGAATATCCGTGGTCAGCTTATCACCGACCATAAGGCTTTCGGATGGTTCGACCCCAAGCAATTCAAGGGCATGGCGGAAAATCGAAGCATCCGGTTTACCTTTGCCGAACTTGCCCGAAATCACGATGTGATCAAAATAACCCGAAAGCTCCGGCACGCCATCCAGCTTCTCCTGCTGAAGCGCAGGACAACCGTTCGTCAGAAGCAGCAGCTTCACTTTCCCTTTCAACTCATCCAGAATTTGGAACGTTTCTTCGTAGATGTGAGGCCGGGAGCGCCGTTCCTTCCCGAATAGTTCAGCCAACTCGCCAGCAAGCTCTTCGTTATCCACGCCGAGAGCCAATAACCCGCGCCGCCACGATTCTTTCCGGTATACCGGAGCAAGCTGCTCCAATTTTCGGAATTCCGGTTGCTCTCCAGCCGAGAAATTCGCCCATAGCCCTTCGAAAGGATTGATGCCGATCAGTTTGGTGAAAGGGAAGGTTTCATAGGACTCGTAAAGCTCTCTGGCTTCCTTCCGAACCGCTTCCTCCAGCTCGGTCGGATCGGTTCCAACCGCTTTTTGCGCCGCCTCGCAGGTTGCCTCAAATGCTTCCCTTACACTCCTTTCGTCCCAAAGCAGAGTGTCATCCAAATCAAAACATACCGCAGAAATCGCCATCCCTCTCCACACGCTCCCATACATGATTTTTACTTCGAATGTTCTTCAAAAGTGACGTTATGCACTTTAGCATACTGTTGCAGGCGCTCAGCCATCGCGTTGGTGTCGAACCGGTTACGAACCCGGTAAAATACCCAGTTTTGATCTTTCCCTTTCGGCACAATCGTAATTTTGTCGCTTTCGACCTTGATCTTGCTTATATTCCCCGCTTCGAGAAGCCGGTCGCGATTATATTTGGACGTATACAGATAGCCTTTGTTAATCCGTAGGTAGGGTTTTCTCAAGAAGATCGCCAAAGCCAAAATCACATATAATACGATCGTTAGCCAAAAGATGCCTGAGCTAGCTTCGGCTGCGCTGCCGATCAACCCGACTACGGCGTAGAGCAATGCCAGCAGTACGAGTAATAGTGGCAGGATGATGTTCCGTCCGCGAAATACCTCTCCTTCGCCTTTCGACCCTAGCGAGCTACGGGGATCCTGGCTGCGGCCGCCCCTCACTTGCGGGCCCTTTCCTTTTTTGTTCAGTTTCATCTGATTGCGTTCCACTTTTCTGTCAAACGAGCCCATTCCTTCTCCTCCTAAGTCATATGGTTATGTATCCGGCCCGAAGGCCGGGTTTACTCATCCACAATTTCAATTCGGTCCAGTTGCTGGCGGAGATTTTTTCTGAAATTCTGCAAATAGGTTTCCCGCAGCTTGGATCTTTCCAAAACTTCCTCCTCCGTCAATCCGACGGTTTTGTCTTTGCGGGCCAGTTCATTAATTCGATTCACCAAAGCATCTATGTCCATGGTTCCCCTCCTGTTTCTATTTATTAATGAAATAAGGTGCAACAATCCTACTTTGACATGTGAAAAAGAGCTTGTCAAGGCGAGGGGCTCTTGATCAAGCTCTGTAAATTCCTTCATATAAAGAGGTAGTTTAAAAAGACATCTATTGAATCTTTATTTCGTCATATATCGATATAAATTAATTCGGCAGCACTAGCGTATCTCCAGCTTGAATGCTGCCCGACGACAAGCCGTTCAAGCGTTTGATCGCAGCGATATAGATCCTGGTATCTTGTCCCTTCGGTTTATGAGAGGCAGCGATTTCCCAAAGCGTATCGCCCGACTTCACAACAACGATGGTCTGTTCCTTCTGAACATGGTCATCCGAGGCGGCGGCAAATGCCGTAACCACCCCTGTTCCCGTCAACATAAGCAGCATTAGCAAAAGGGAGACCTTCAACAAACCTTTGCCCAAACCCAAAAAGCCGAACTTATCTGTCAAAGAAGCACGCGTACGAGGCGCAGGCTTATCGTAAATGCTTTGGTATGTACTGTATTTCAACATATCCCATCACTCCAAACAAGTGTTCTTATTTCGTTAATAATATAACACGAACACTTGTTTGATTCAAGTATTTTTTCGAACAATTGTTCCCTTTTTCTTTTTTGGGGTTCAGAATGTTAAAACCTTCTACCTTAACATCCTTTGATCGGGAATAAACTCCCTGAGCGACCTGGCTTTTTTTGAAAAGTGCTTTTTAGAACTTATGTTTGTACGAACTTCAGTTCTATGTTATAATTTTTCCAAACGTTACTAATGGGGTTGATTATCGAAATGTCCAAGGTGTCCAGCCGTCAACAGGCAATATTGGAATTTATACGCAACGAGGTCCGGATGAAGGGCTATCCTCCTTCCGTTCGAGAAATCGGAGAAGCGGTCGGACTGGCTTCCAGTTCAACCGTACACGGCCATCTTGACCGTTTGGAGAAGAAAGGGTTTATCCGCCGGGATCCGACCAAGCCGCGGGCAATCGAATTGCTTGGCCAGGAAGATTCCGATACGCTCGGCATGTTCGCACACAGCGTCGCCCGGGTGCCGGTCGTCGGCAAGGTTACCGCAGGCGTACCGATCACGGCTACCGAGAATATAGAGGACTATTTTCCGCTTCCGCAGCATTATGCCGCTGAAGGCGAAATATTTATGCTTTCCGTTATGGGGAACAGCATGATCGAAGCGGGTATACATGACGGGGACTATGTGATCGTACGGCAGCAGCAAACCGCCAACAACGGCGACATCGTCGTTGCCATGACGGAAGACGACGAAGCTACCGTGAAAACTTTTTACAAAGAGAAAGACCACATCCGTCTGCAACCCGAAAATCCGACCATGGAGCCGATCCGGCTCAAACATGTCACTATTCTCGGCAAAGTCGTTGGTTTGTTCCGGGATTTGCACTAATTTATACGTCCGCAACGCAAAGAGGCTACCATTATAGATGGCAGCCTTTTTTTGTTTTCATGTTACACGGGCCGAATATCATCATTGATCCACTTGCGGTTCATTCCGCTTCTTTCTCCTTGCCACAGCTTTCTTAACCATAACCTGCGTCTGTGATATTTTTTCAGGGCAAGCACCATGATGCCGATCACTCCTTGCACATAGCATCCCCATAAATCCAAAAGTTATTTTGATGTTGTGGCCAAAGGAGACTGAAGCGATGAACGTATGAGAACAGAAAAACATACTATAAATTATATTTTTGCCTATTTCAAAGGAGGAATCCCATTTCCATGAGCATTCAACAGGATGGTTATCAGCATAGAGTGATTTATCAGGCGGATCGGAACATGGTTCATCACTTATCATCCATGAGATTTCATTTACACCAAGTTTGCGGGCAGTATACAAATCGGATCGTACGAGTCGAAACAATGGACGGCCAAGTCGTCACAGGCAGACTTGTCAGCTGCGACAGGGGCTTAATGCACTTGGCCGTCCCGCATCATCATGGCCATCGGGCTTTTTTCGGAAGCCCGTCTGTAGGCTATGACGAAACGATTTTAACGCTGGTGCTTTATGAACTGCTGGTCATCACTTTGTTGTCCACGTAATCATAATTAGAATGTTCTCAAAACAATAACGAGCAAAATGTAGAGTACCAGAATCGTTGCCGTGGAAGTAAACAATGCTTTTCCGTCGTAACCCACATTAACCCCTCCTCAATTATCTTGACTTCACTCAATCATATGTATTTAATTCATTAAATGTCTGGACTCATCCCCAAATAACAAAAAAACCCTTGCACCTTCGATGCAAGGGTTTTTGTCCATTAATACAGCGTCATATACTGATCTCTTTCCCATTGATGGACTTGTGTTCTAAACATGTCCCATTCGATCTCTTTAAGTTCATAGAAATGAGTCAGCGCGTGATCGCCGAGCGCTTCGCAAATGACTTCGTTGCGAATCAGTTCGTCGAGCGCTTCCTTCAGGTTGGAAGGCAAGCTTGGAATTCCTTCTTCCACTCGTTCTTCTTCGGACATCACGTAGATGTTACGGTCAACCGGATTTGTCAGCGGCAATTCGTTCTTAATGCCGTCGAGGCCTGCTTTAAGCATAACCGCCAGGGCAAGGTAAGGGTTGGCCGCAGGGTCCGGGTTCCGCGCTTCGATACGCGTGCTCAATCCGCGGGACGCTGGAATACGAATCATCGGGCTACGGTTACTCGAAGACCAGGCAACGTAGCAAGGCGCTTCGTAACCGGGTACTAGACGTTTGTAGGAATTCACGGTAGGGTTCGTTACCGCGGTGAAAGCTCTGGCGTGCTTCAAAATCCCGGCCATGTAATGGCGGGCTTCTTTGCTCAAGCCAAGCGGATCGCTCTCATCGAGGAAGGCGTTCTCCTTGCCTTTGAACAACGATTGGTTGCAGTGCATTCCCGATCCACTCACGCCATATAAAGGTTTAGGCATGAATGTCGCATGCAAACCGTGTTGACGGGCAATCGTTTTTACGACAAGTTTAAACGTTTGGATTTGGTCGGCTGCTTTGACCGCATCCGCATATTTAAAGTCGATTTCATGCTGTCCTGGCGCAACTTCATGGTGAGAGGCTTCAATGGCAAATCCCATCTCTTCCAGCGTCAACACGATTTCGCGACGGCAGTTCTCGCCAAGATCGGTAGGCGCAAGGTCGAAATAACCGCCATGGTCGTTCAATTCCATCGTCGGATTTCCCTTTTCGTCGGTTTTGAACAGGAAGAACTCCGGCTCCGGTCCGACATTCATGGCCGTGTATCCCATATCTTGGGCTTCTTTCAAAGCACGTTTCAGAATATACCGAGGATCCCCTTCGAACGGCGTGCCGTCCGGCATATAAACATCGCAGATCAGGCGGGCGACGCGGTCTTCCGTTACCCAAGGGAAAATCACCCATGTATCAAGATCAGGGAAAAGATACATATCCGATTCTTCGATCCGCACATATCCTTCGATGGAAGAACCGTCGAACATCATTTTGTTATCAAGCGCTTTTTCCAATTGGCTTACAGGAATTTCAACATTTTTAATCGTTCCGAGAAGGTCGGTAAATTGCAAGCGGATAAAGCGAACATTTTCTTCCTTCGCAATGCGCAGAATGTCTTCCTTTGAGTAACCCAAACTAATCTCTCCCCACTTTATAATTTAAAATAACGGGACAGCTCTCCTTGGATCAAAGATACCTGTCCCGGCTTACCCGCGTTTTGGACAAGTTCTTGCTTCAGTTTCTTGAGAAGTTCGGAATCCGTAATCGCTTTGTGCGTCTTTTGAGAGTCACCGATGACCGTAGCCGACTCCGAATCTTTGTTCAGCGGGTTCATCACTTGCTTGATTCCGGCGATATTGACGCCCTTGTCGATCAGGTTTTTGATCTCAAGCAAACGTTCGACATCATTAAAGGAAAACAATCTTTGGTTCCCGGTAGTTCGGGCAGGAACGATCAATTGATGCTGTTCATAATAACGGATTTGCCTTGCCGTAAGATCCGTAAGCTTCATGACGGTTCCTATCGAAAACAAAGCCATATTTCTCCGAATTTCATCATTCATCGCTCGCAACCTCCCGGTACTTTCATCATGAACCAATTCTATGTCAACTATCCTAACATGTCAATATCCATGTTATAAAAGTTTTCGATCGCGCATCGTTTGCAGTGCCGTCAAGAGTCCGAATTTGACGTGGGAATACGTTAATCCGCCCTGCATATAGGCGATGTAAGGCTCCCGGATCGGGGCATCCGCGGAGAGCTCCAGGCTCCCCCCTTGAATAAACGTACCTGCCGCCATAATGACGGGATGTTCATAACCAGGCATATCCCATGGTTCAGGGACGACATGGCCGTCAACCGCTGCGGCGCGTTGAATGCCCTGCACGAAAGCGATCAGCTGTTCCGGATCGGCAAAGGAAATCGCCTGAATCAAGTCCGTGCGTTTCGCATCCCAGCGGGGGCGGCTTTCAAACCCGGCCCGTTCAAAAACGGCGGCGGCCAGAACGCTTCCCTTAACGGCTTGTCCTACGGCCGTCGGTGCCAGAAATAATCCCTGATATATTCCCCGGGTCGTCCCCAGCATCGCGCCTACCTCGCCACCGATCCCGGGAGCTGTCAAGCGATAGGACGCAAGCTCCACCAATTTCGCTCGGCCGCATATATACCCGCCGGTTTCCGCCAGGCCTCCCCCCGGATTTTTAATCAGAGAGCCTGCCATCAGATCGATCCCAACCTGCGTCGGTTCCCGATCCTCGGTAAACTCGCCGTAGCAGTTGTCCACAAATACGATGCAGTCCGGTTTCATCGCCTTCACTCTGGCTACCATCTCACCGATCTGCTCTACGGTAAAAGAGTCCCTCCAATCGTATCCTCTTGAACGCTGGATGCCTATGACCTTGGTCTTGTCGTTCATTTTCATGGAAACCGTATCCCAATCCACCGAACCGTCTTCGCGGAGCGGAGCTTCATCATAGTGAATGCCGAAATCCTGCAAGGACCCGGTTCCATCCCCCGGTTTACCGATCACTTTATGCAAGGTGTCGTAAGGCGTGCCCGTAATGTAGAGCAGACCGTCTCCCGGCCGCAGCACGCCGAACAGCGCCGTCGCGATCGTATGCGTACCCGACGCAAAATGCGGACGCACCAGCGCCCCCTCCGCACCGAATACATCGGCGTAAACAAGGTCGAGCACCTCGCGTCCGCGATCATTATACGCATATCCGGTTGAGCCTGCGAAATGATAATCGCTTACTTGGTATTTTTGAAACGCTTCGATCACTTTCCATTGATTTCTGTCGACCAAACGATCGATCTCGCGGAATTTCTCTTCCGCCTGCCGTTCGGCTCCCTCTACCCATTGCACTATTTCATCTGAAAAAACAGCCATGATGACGTTCCTCTCCCTATACTTCGTTAATGTTCAAAATGCTCGCGATCCATCGGATTTTCTTTTTCTTGAATCGTGAAAGGCGCCAGCAAATAGCCGTACTTATCGAAATCCCCCTGGTTTACGTCGACCGAATAAATCATGTCTTCTTCATCGGAGCGTTTGCCGACCACTTCGCCGATCCGGTAAAGTACATTCGTAAGATCGCCGCGCTCGGCCGGAATCCGAAATGAACGCAAACCACCCGAAAGCTCCTGCTGAACCGCCTCGCGAATCCGGTCAAGATCACGCTCGTCGAAAGCGCTGATCCTCAGGGTTCCCTTTGATGCCGGCAGAAGAGCAAGCTGCTCGGGACTGCATATGTCGATTTTGTTGTAGAGCACGATTTGCGGTTTGCCTCCGGCTCCAAGTTCATCCAGAATCCGCTCGACAACCGCCATCTGTTCTTGACGCATCGGCGAAGAAGCATCGACGACGTGCAAAATCAGGTCGGCCTCATTGGCTTCCTCCAGCGTCGACCTGAATGCGGCCACCAAATCATGCGGCAAGTTTTGAATGAACCCGACCGTATCGGTCAAAACGACTTCCTTCCCGCCGGGCAATACCATAATCCGGGAGGTCGGATCCAGCGTGGCAAACAGCCGGTTTTCAGCCAGCACGTCCGCCGAGGTCAACGCTTTCAAGAGGGTCGATTTACCGGCATTCGTATATCCGACCAGCGCAATCTGCACGGCTCCGTTCTCCTGACGTCGGCTGCGGTGCAGCCTACGATGCCGGGTTACCTCTTCCAGCTGCCGTTTCAACTCGCCGATCCGGCGCCGGATATGGCGCCGGTCGGTCTCCAGCTTCGACTCGCCCGGACCGCGCGTCCCGATCCCGCCGCCCAGGCGGGACAAATTGACGCCATGTCCGGATAGCCGCGGCAGCAAGTAGGTGAGCTGTGCCAATTCAACCTGGATGATACCTTCCCTTGTTTTGGCCCGTTGGGCGAAAATGTCGAGAGTCAGCTGGGTACGGTCGATGATTTTTACGTCCAACATCTCTTCCAGATTACGAACCTGGGCTCCGGACAGCTCCTGGTCGAAGATGACCGTATTGGCCTCATGGGCCTGCAAAAGATCGCGAAGCTCCAAAACCTTTCCCTTTCCGATTAAAAATCGCGGATCCGCTTTATCCCGGTTCTGCACGATCCGGTCCGCTACTTCCACGCCTGCGGTTTCGGCCAGCTGAACAAGCTCCTCCAGCGAATATTCCGGGTCCATGCCGCTTTGTTTTGCATCCGAGGTAATCAGACTGACCAGAACGGCCCGGTCCGGCAAAATCGTGTTTGTGTCGTAAGGTGTTTTTGTCACAAGTTCACGGCTCCTTATTTCTTTTCCAGCTTCATATCTTCCGTACGGATCGACATCAGCTCCAGCTTGCCGGGGGAACCGCCGCCATACTGATTCAATAGACGTACCGCCTGATGGCGGATGGAACGCTCGACGATATTCCGCACGTACCTGGCATTGCTGAATAGATGCTCGCTCTCGCACTTTTCCTTAAGCAAATGCTGCTTCAGTTTGAGTATCGCCTGCGGCATCAGAATATAATCGCGTTCTTTGACCATTCCTTCGGCAATTTGGATCAACTGATCGATCGTGTAGTCCGGAAAATCCATTTGAATCGGGAAGCGCGAGGGCAGCCCCGGATTCGTCGCCAGAAAAAAGTCCATTTCGTCGGAATATCCGGCCAGGATGAGGATGAACTGGTTTTTCTGATCTTCCATCGCCTTCACGAGTGTGTCGATTGCCTCTTTGCCGAAATCTTTTTCGCCGCCGCGGGCAAGACTATAGGCTTCGTCGATGAACAAAACGCCGCCTAACGCCTTCTTGACCAGGTCTCTCGTTTTTTGCGCGGTATGCCCGATATATTCCCCAACAAGGTCCGCACGCTCCACCTCGATTAAATGCCCTTTGGCCAGCACGCCCATTCTTTGAAACATTTTGGAAACGATCCGAGCCACGGTCGTTTTCCCCGTTCCCGGGTTTCCTTTGAAAACCATATGGTAAACCTGGCTCCCGGACAACAAACCCGCCTCGGAGCGCATTCCCGCAATTTGCAAGAGCGCAAATATCTCATACATCAGTTCTTTAATATGGTCCAGTCCGACCAATCCGTCCATTTCTTTTTGCAAATCGGCGAAAAGACCTTGCTGCGGCATGCTTTTGGCACCCGGCAGTCCTTCGGCTTCGGGGATGCTTTGGTTTACTACAGGCGGCTCGGAGCTGCGGAGAATCACATTGATCTGTCTGGAAGGCCGCTCTTCCGGAGAGCCGCTTTTGGCCATCACTCGCCCTGACATTTACGGATCACCTCTTTGAGTTTGATCAACCAAGTCATCCTTAAATGTATTCTCTCTCCTGCCGCGTTATTAGAAGTTTTATGATTTCCAGCCAAAAGCGATGGCGATTTGATCCAGCTTCCACTTGCTGTAGGCCAAAATTTCCCGGATCACCGACTGCATCGGCTTCAATACCTTCGTTTCCGTCAAAGACAAACCCGGTTGGTCGTATCCCAGCGTTTTTGCGATTTCATATGCCCGATTGCCATGGTATGTATGAGTGATAATAATGGCGGAATCCAGGTTTTTGCCGGTCATGATATCCTGACTGAACTTCAAATTTTCATAGGTGCTGGTGGCCTTTGTCTCGAGGAGCATTTTTTCCCTTGGGACTCCGTTCGCCTCCAAATAATTGGCCATTCCCTCCGCTTCGGTATAGCGGTAATCCGGATGGTCCAGTCCCCCTGTCAGCAAAAAAACTTCGAACTTTCCTTCCTTGTAGTCTTCAAGAGCCAGCTGCAGCCGTTCCTTCAAGCCCGGGCTCGGTTCGTCTCCCCACATGGAAGCCCCCAGCACAATGCCGACATCGGCCGGCTCCGAATAGGTTCTGTTTGCGGCAGGGTTTCGGTCCACGCTTCCGATTTGGGCCAGAGCGTATAGACACCACCCCGCACCGAGTACGAAACAAATTACGAGGGTCCATAACCACCAGCGGCGTCGTCGCGGTCTACGATTCGATGATCCAAACGAATAGGAGCTTGCTTTAAATCTAGACAGAGTCTTGTCCCCCTTCCGGACGAACCGGATCAATCAGGGCGAAGCCTGTTCGGAAATGATCCAACGACATCGAAAAATAAGGGAAATCGCGCTCGCGAATCGCTTGTAAAATCTCATTCGCCGTCTCCATGGCCAGGTCATATTCCCGGACCGTAATCAGTCCCCTGGCCAGCGCGTCGTCAAGCTCGTCCTCATCGAGCAGAAATACTTCCCCGTTCTTCAAAACGACGATGTCCAAATACAGATCATCGAACCATGGAACACCCTGGTCGGTAACGCCTTGGGTTTTGCAAACATCGATATACCATTCCACAATCTCGCCTTTGTCGTCGAACATGGCGGTCACCACATAATGGGCCCCTTTCGGATAATACTGGAGCCATGTATAGCCTTTATCGGCAATTCGGAACGTATGGCCCCCGTAAGTTTTCCAAAGCGGGTCTCGCAGTGCCTGAATGTTGTACAACGTGATATAGCCGCGAAAGCTGTCGCTGTCCACAAATTTGGACTTGAATTGCCGCTGGGTAATGCGGCGCCAATTCGCGCGGTCTCCGAATTTACGTTTCATAGAACTGATCCCTTTCAACACAATGTACTTTCAGCTTAACATATTTGAAAGTCAGTCACAAAAAAAACTGCTCCTAGCGATCCCTCGCTAGAAGCAGTTTTATGTCAAAATCCTGAATTTTGCCCTGTACCGGACGGGTCGGTGACTACGCCTTCCGCTTGGCCGCCGCCATCCGGCGGAGGTGCCTCTGTTCCGGTATTTCCGGAAGTATCGTTCCCTAAGCCGCCGGGGTCGGTTTCGCCCAGATTCCCGCCGGAACCGTTCCCTGCACCGCTGCCCGGTTCACTGCCGCCGGAACTTCCGTTACCGGATCCGTTTCCGTTGCCGTGTCCGTTGCCATTTCCGTTGCCTTGGCCGGCGCCGTTTCCATTGCCATTTCCGTTAACCGGAGGTTCAGGTGTCGTACCCGGATTGCCGTTTTGACCCTGATTCCCGTTACCGGTACCCGGATCGCCGATCCAATCTCCATTCCCGCCTTGATCCGGATCAATGTCATCCATTGGAGGCTCATCGGCCACAAGCATCACCTGAGCGGTGTTTGAAGGCTCGCTTTCCGTATCGTTGACCGCATCATAAGCCGTCACATAGTACTCGTACCCCGTTCCGACCGCGACGCTGATATCTTCTGCGGTTGTTGCGGAAGACTCCATATACGGGGTAAAGTCGGTTTCCGACATTTCACGCCGGTAAATCCGGTAAACGGCAGCTTCCTCGCCAACCCCGGTCCAGTTCAACGTGACGACGCCCGTTTCCTGATTGTAAGAAGCCGAGAGTCCTGTCGGTGCTTTCGCGACCTCTTGTTCCGGCGGTTCGACCTTCTGCAGGTTTTCCGGAACCGGGAAGTCTTTCACAGGCACGCCCTTCAATGCCTCCGTCATGATGGTCGAGAACATCGCGGCCGCCTGGCCGCTGCTGCCGTTAAGCAGATGGTTCTTGTCGGGGTTATCGTATCCCATCCAGATCGCGGCCGTCCATTCCGGCGTGTACCCGACAAACCAGACGTCACGGTTTTTGCTGCTCTTTAAGCCTTTGATGCCATGTTGCGTCGTGCCCGTCTTACCCGCTACCGGCCGGTTAAGCTTCGCCCGTTTCCCGGTACCGTCATTGACGACATTCTGCATCATTTGCGTCATATAATATGCTGTCTGCTCGCTGAGTACCCGCTTCGATTTCGGCGGATTGTATCTGTATTTCTCCACGCCGTCGTGGTCCTGGATCACTTTGATCGAATAAGGCGCATTGTATTCGCCGCCGTTGGCAAAGACGCTAAACGCCCCGGCCATTTCCAGCGTGTTTGTGCCGTGAGTCAGACCGCCCAGCGCGATCGCCAGATTCCGGTCATCTTTATCCATTTTAATGCCCATCTCCTGGGCATACTTGACGCCGGTACCTACTCCGACTTGATTCAAAAGCCACACGGCCGGAATATTCTCCGATTTCGTTAAGGCCGTAGTCATGTCGATCGTTTTGGAGTACCCGTGCAAGTTTTTCGGACAGTAATCCCCGAAGCACTGCTTTTCATTGGAAATCTGGGATTGCGGCGTAAACTGCCCGCTCTCCAGGGCAGGCGCATAGGACACGATCGGTTTGAACGCCGAACCCGGCTGACGGCGGCTGTCCAATCGGCTGAAGCCTTTGCGTTCATAATCGCGGCCTCCAAGAAGCGCGATCAGACTGCCGTTCGCATGGTTTTGAATGACGATCGAGGCCTGAACCTGCTGATCGTCCTTGCTCTTTTCAAAGAAATCGTCGTTGGCGAACGCCTTTTCCACCGCTTTTTGGGCCTGGGCGTCCATCGTCGTATAAATTTTGTACCCGCCGCGGTTCAACTGGTCTTCGGAAAGACCGAATTTTTCCTCGGCTTCTTTGATTACATAATCCTTGAATGCCTGGTAACTGTCGCTCTTCTCAGGCGGCTCGTAAGTATAATCCACCGCCTTGGCTTCATCCCGTTCGGCAGCGGTAATATAGCCTTCCTGATACATCAATTCCAGCACGACGGCCCGTCTTTGTTTCGACAACTCCGGATTCGCGACCGGATTGTATTTGGAAGGTCCCTTTGGAATTGCGGCCAGGGTTGCTATTTCCCACAAATCCAGCTCCTTCAGGTCGCTTTTGCCGAAATAGCGTTGGGAAGCGGCCTTGATTCCGTAAGATTTTTGTCCGAAAAAGATCCGGTTCAAATAAAGGGTGATGATTTCATCCTTCGTATTATGACGCTCGAGCGCCATCGCGATCGACATTTCGGTAGCTTTGCGGAAAAATGTTTTATCGAAATCGAGGAACATGTTCTTCGCGAGCTGCTGGGTGATCGTACTTCCGCCTTCAACGAGCGAGCGGGCCATGATATCCTTCACCGCCGCCCGGCCGATGGACCAAAGGTCAACCCCGTTATGCTCTTCGAATCGTCTGTCCTCCGTCGCGATGAAGGCTTGCTTGACCAATTCCGGAATCTCGTCGGATTCCACCGGCTCGCTGCGGTTAACGGATAGTTCTCCCATCAGCTTGCCGTTCCGGTCAAAGACTTTTGACGTTTCGTAAATGAACAACTTGTCCCTGTTCTCCGCCAATATTTTCTCGCCGTTGACCGTAATGTACATATACCCTGCAATCGCACAGAAAATAGCAAACGCAATCGTGAAAAAAGAAGTCCACAGTACCCGTTTTGCCGTCAGCCTTTTCTTTTTCGGCCCTTTCGGCGCTTTATTTTTGCTCGGGGACTTGGTGGTCCTTTCCAGTCTGGAAGGTCTTTTCGTAGACATGGTTTTCTCTGACTCCCTTCATAGCCTCGGAAAGAAAAGAACAACCTTTGTTCAGGTTGCTCCGCTCCGTTTCCTATACATTTAAACGTACTGTTTGCAAAAAAGTTTCAGCTTAGGGTTACGCCTCATTCTGGGAATCCTGCATCAGCGATACATTGCGCTGCGGCTGGAACGTAGAAATCGCGTGCTTGTACACCATTTGCTGGCGACCGTCGCTGTCGATGACGATAATGTAGTTGTCGAACGCTTTAATCGTTCCTCTGATTTGGAAGCCGTTCGTCAAAAAGACGGTAACCGGGATGCTTTCCTTACGCATTTGGTTCAGGAATGTATCTTGGATGTTGATGGACTTGTTCATTAGCCGTACCCCCATTAGGAATCAATTAGTGTTTTGAATTATATTCAAGAACTGTTGGAAACTTTCCTGCTATTATAGCACGTACGGCTTCGAAATTTGCGGAAAAATTTTTGCCGTCGCCCACATCGACCCAGGAGATTTCTTTCATGTGGCGAAACCAGGAAAGTTGCCTCTTCGCAAACCGCCGCGTATCCCGTTTTAGCTTCTCCACCGCGAGGTCCAGCGGCACTCCGTCCTGCAAATGCTCGATGATTTCTTTGTATCCCAGCCCTTGCAAGGAGACCAAGTCGCGGGAATATCCCCGCCGAAGCAAATCTTTGACCTCGTCGACGAGGCCTTGGGCCATCATCCCGTCGATGCGCTGCTCAATACGGTTATAAAGCATTTGACGGTCCATTGTCAAACCGATGAAGCATAAATCGTAGGGAGATTGCTTGTTTTGACGCGCCAGACTTGCGGATAACGTCTCCCCGGTCAGATGATAAACCTCCAGTGCCCGGATCACTCGCCGGACATCGTTCGGATGCAAGCGCTCCGCCGATTTCGGGTCGATTTCCGCCAGTTGGGCGTGCAGTGCTTCCGCTCCCTGTTCCTCGGCCAGTCGCTGCTGCTCCGCGCGGAACGCTTCGTCGGCGCCCGCCTCGGTAAATTGAAATTCGTAACAGACCGATTCGATGTAAAGACCGGTCCCTCCAACGATAAAGGGGAGTTTCCCTCTCCCGTGGATATCCGGGATCAGCTCCTTGCACCACTCTTGAAAACGGGCGACGGAAAAAGCCTCATCCGGATCAAGCACGTCGATCAAATGATGCGGTACTCCCTGCATTTCATCGGGCGTGATTTTGGCGGTGCCGATGTCCATTCCCCGATATACTTGCATGGAGTCCCCGGAAATAATTTCGCAGGAGTACGCTTTCGCGATCTCAATGCTCAGGGCTGTTTTGCCGACGGCGGTAGGTCCGAGCAGCACCAGCAGTTTCGGTTTTGCGCTACTTGTCAAGCGAAATCACTCCGTACATGATTTTGGTATGGGAACGCGAGGCGGCTTCGAATCCGAGCCGTTCAAATTCGCCGCTCCCTTTCTTCTCCTTCAATACGACCGTCTTTCGGGCCACCCGGCAGGCTTCCTCGACCGCTTCAAGCGCCAGCGGCCCGTTGTTCGCATAGGAACGCAATGGCGAAATCGCCGACGATTCATGAATCGGATCGCGGAACATCGGGTCGAAATAAACAACGTCCGCGCTATTGTCAGGCAGTCCCCGCAAAATTTCGAGGTGTTCCGCTCGCTTGGCTTCGATCCGGCGCAAAGCTTCGTCAAACTCTTTTACCCCGGATACATAGTAAGCAAAACCTTCGCGCAGCAATCCCCAAAGCGGAAGGGATTCTTCCAGGGCGAGAACCCTGCCGCTTGTCCCCGCCGCCAGGGAGAAGAGCGCGCTATCCGAACCGAGCCCCGCGGTACAGTCGATAATGACGTCGCCGGGCGCCACTCTGGCCGCATCCAGCATCGGGTCGCTCTCTCCTTTGAGCAGCCGCTTGGCCCGGACGAACGCCATGCTCGGATGAAACTGCATCGCTTCCGCCGCGGGACGGTATAATCTGGCCCCGCCTTCCAGGATGACCAGAATGTCCTGATCCTGATGCCTGGCAGACAATTTCGGAAGCGAAGTCCGATTTCTCGGGACATAACGGACCCCCGACTCTTTGGAAAGACGGGCGGCCCTTTGCACCGTTTCCGGTGCGGGGTGATCCCCTGTCGTAATAATCACTAGATGGTACCTCCGTTCACTCCGTCACATGACCCGTTTAAACAGCTTCTCCAGATCATAGTTCGAAAAAGAGACGACGATCGGCCGGCCGTGCGGGCAGGTATACGGCTGCTTGCAAGCCGCCAGCCGCTGCAGCAGGGTGTCCGCCTCTTCGTTTGTCAGTTTTTGGTTCGCTTTGATCGAGGCTTTGCAGGATACGAGAATCGAAGACTTCTCCCGCAGCTTGGCGAGATCGATCGCCCGTTCGCCGAGCACCCACTCCGCCATCTCCCCGATGATATCCGCTTCTTCCCCTTGCGGGAACCAGTAAGGGCAGGAAACGACGCGGAAAGTGCCGCCGCCGAAATGCTCCATGATGACCCCGGCCCGCTCGAACCAGGAGAGCCGTTCCTTGAGCTTTTCGCTCTCGGCCGGCGTAAACTCCAGCGTGATCGGCAGAAGAAGCTCCTGCGAAGCATCGGCCGGATTGCCGAATTTTTCGTAGTAATATTCGTAATTGACACGCTCGTGCGCAGCGTGTTGGTCGATTAGATACAGCCCGTTTTCGTTTTGGGCGATCAGGTAAGTGCCATGGTGCTGTCCGATCAGGGACAGCTCGGGAAACGCCGGCAGCTCCGGCGGCTTGCCGGGCGAACCGTACAGTGCCTCCCGCGCATCAGGAGGCACCTGCACCGGCGCATCGGCGTAGCCGGGTGCGCCTTGCGGGGCACGGCCGGGCTGCGCGGCCGCGCCGGGTGGGCGTGCCGCAGGCGGCGCATAGCCGCCTTGCGGACCTTGCTGCGGCGGCGTGGCCGGCGCGCCGCCGTAGGCTCCGCCGGCCGCGGGCTGCTCGCGCAGCGTGAAGCCGCCTGCGGCGGCTTGCGTCGGCGGCGGTGCGTATGAGCCCGCCGTCCTGTCCGGCGCGGCTGCCGAGCCGGACGCCGGAAGCGCGCTTGCAGGCGCCGCCTCCATCCGCGCCGGGAAATGAAACTGCTCCTGGATCACCGATCCGGAGTTCCCTTTGCCGAGCGGTTGCTTGACGACCTGCGGAATAAGCACCTGTTGGGTTAGCACGCTCCGCACGCTCTCCTCCACGAATGCGTTCAGCTCGGTCTCCTTGCTGAACCGCACCTCCAGCTTGGCCGGATGCACGTTGACATCGACCAAAGAAGGGTGCATGTCCAGCGAAAGCACGACCAGCGGATACCGGTTGATCGGAAGCAGCGTGTGGTAGGCCCGGAGGATCGCCTGCTGCACGCCCTGATTCCGGATAAACCGCCCGTTCACGATCAGCGACATGCCGCTCCGGTTCGAGCGGGTCAATTCCGGCAGTCCGATGTATCCCGATATTTTGTAATCGAGATTTTCCGCTGAAATGGGAATCATCGATTTTGACGTATTGATCCCGTAAATCGCCGCAATCACTTGCAGCAAATCGCCGCCTCCTTGCGTTTGAAGCAGCGTGTTTCCGTTATGCTTCAAGCCGAAGGCGATTTCCGGGTGCGCCAGCGCTTGACGATACATCACATCGGAAATATGTCCGAGTTCCGTTTGGATCGTCTTCATGTATTTCAGCCTTGCCGGAGTATTGTAAAATAATTCCTTTACAGTAATCTCCGTACCCCGAGGCGCGGCGATATCTTCGTTCTCCTTCAGCGTACCGCCCTCAATCGCGATAACCCGGCCAAGCCCGCTGTCATCGCTCGAAGACACCAGCCTGACTTTCGCGACGGCGGCGATACTCGGCAGCGCCTCGCCCCGGAAGCCGAGGCTGCGGATCTGAAACAGATCGCGGCCGGACGAAATTTTGCTGGTGGCATGGCGGTAAAAGGCGGTTTCGCAGTCATCCGGATCGATCCCTGATCCGTTGTCGGTAACCCGGATCAGATCCAGGCCGCCTTCCTCCACCTGCACCTCGATTTTTCCGGCTCCGGCGTCGATCGCATTTTCAACTAGCTCCTTGGTGACCGATGCGGGCCGCTCCACGACTTCTCCCGCCGCGATCTGGTTGGCGACATGCTCGTCCAGTACCGTTATTTTTGCCACAACGTTTCCTCCTGCCCTGCAAAGTTTTGCATTGAACCTACAAATTCTTCGCCTTTTGCTTCAGCTCATTCACTAACTGCATCGCTTCCAGCGGAGTCATATTCATCAAATCGGCATTTTTGACCATGTTTACGATTTGACGCATCCCTGCGTCTTCTTGAGGAGGCTTTGCCTTCTTCACCGGAGGCTCGTCCGCAAAAATCGACAGCTGCACAACCTCCAGCCCTTCCGTTTCGGACGGCTCCTCCCGGCCCGATTGCACAGGTTCCGCTATACTTTCATTAGACATCGGCTCTGCAGGTTCCTTCGGTGCTTCGATTGCGCCGCCCGTTATTCCGTCAGCCCCGGCGGTTACGGCTGCGGCAGCCTGCTCGAAGCCTTGCAGCAGCCCGTAAGCGCGTTCGATAATCCCGCCGGGCAGTCCGGCCAAACGGGCGCAGTAAATGCCGTAGCTCGTATCGGCCGCCCCAGGTACGAGTTTACGGAGAAAATGAACCTTGTCTCCGCTTTCCTGTACCGCCATCCGGTAGTTTCTCAGCCCGGTCAAGCTGTTTTCCAGATGGGCGAGCTCATGAAAGTGCGTGGATACGAGCGCCTTACATCCGATATGGTCATGGACGTATTCGATCACCGCCTGGGCGATTGCCATGCCCTCGCTCGTCGAAGTCCCCCGGCCCAGCTCATCGATAATGATCAAGCTTTTCGAGGTTGCTTTTTCGGTCATCACCTGGATATCCGCCATTTCGACCATAAAGGTGCTCTGTCCGCCGATCAGATCGTCCGCCGCTCCAATCCGGGTGAAGATCCGGTCCACGAGCGGAATCTCCGCCTTGGCCGCAGGGACGAAGCTGCCGATCTGCGCCAGGATCGAGATGAGGGCGACCTGTCTCATATACGTACTCTTTCCTGCCATATTAGGTCCGGTAATCAGCAAAATGGACGCCTCGTCGTTTTTCAAGGCCGTTCCGTTGGAAATAAACGCGCTATCCTTCATCACCGACTCGACGACCGGATGCCGCCCTTGTTCCACGACAAGATCGTAGCCGTCCGTCAGCACCGGCTTTACAAATCCGCCTTCCGCCGCCACCGCGGCCAAAGAGCGGAGTACATCGATTTCCGCGATGCGTTCCGCCAAGCGCTGCAGCCGCTGAATTTCCGCGGCGATCCGCTCCCTGAGCTCGTTGAACAGCCTATATTCCAGATCGGCCATCTGTTCTTCGGCTTCCAGAATCAGCGTTTCTTTTTCCTTCAGCTCGGGCGTCACGAAACGTTCGGCATTCGCCAGAGTTTGTTTCCGTTCATAACGGCCCTCGGGCAAAGCCGAAAGATTGGATTTTGTGACTTCGATATAATAGCCGAACACTTTGTTGTATCCGATTTTAAGCGACTTGATGCCGGTGGCCTGGCGCTCCGAGGCTTCGAGCTCCGCGATCCAGCGTTTGCCGTTCGTCCCCGCTTCGCGAAGCTCGTCCAGCCGGGCGTGATATCCGCTTTTGATCACCCCGCCATCGCGGACCGATACCGGAGGCTCTTCCGCAATCGCCGCTTCGATCAAATCGGCGAGATCGCCGCAAACGTCCATGTCATCCGCGATACGCTTCAGCGTAGTGGACGGCGAAGCCGCGCACAGTCCCTTGATCGCCGGCACATGGCGCAGCGAGGACTTGAGCGCGATCAGATCCCGCCCGTTGGCGCTGCCGAAAGCGATTCTCCCGGTCAACCGTTCCAAATCGTAGATTTCGAGCAACGATTGCCGCAGGTCCTCACGTAAAATAAAACCGTCGACCAGCGCTGCAACCGCTTCGAGCCGATCCTCGATCCGGGTACGCTGCAGCAGCGGCTTGTCGATCCAGCGACGAAGCAGCCGCGCGCCCATCGACGTTTCGGTCCGGTCCAGAAGCCAGAGCAGCGAACCCTTCTTGGAACGTTCCCGCACCGTCTCCACCAGTTCCAGATTGCGGCGCGTAAACGGATCGAGAATCATGTACTGTTCCGGTTCGTATGCAGCTATTTTCGTAAGCTGACCAAGGGATCGCTTCTGGGTTTCCCCCAAATAACCGACAAGCAGCGAAATGCAGTCCCTCCGCTCCTGTTCCAGCCGAAGCCATGCGGCTTCGCCGAATTGTTTGCGGCCATCCTCGTCTTTGCCCTTGGACCAAGGGGTATACACCATCGTTTTCCCCAATGGCGTCACCTGCTCCCGAATCCAGTCCAGGAGCGCCTCATCCCCGATAATTTCGGAAGGATCGTACAGCCCGACCTCGTCCCTCAGCCACTCCTTGCTGGATGGAGAAGAGGTAACATAAAGCTCGCCCGTCGAAAGATCGCATGTCGTGAGCGCCATCATACCGCTTCGTTCGGTTACGCACATAATATAATTGTTTGCCCGTTCGCCGACGGTTTTGCCTTCCATCACCGTACCGGGTGTCACGACCCGGACGATTTCGCGGCGGACAACCCCTTTTGCGGAGGCGGGATCTTCCACTTGTTCGCAGATGGCGACCTTGTAACCCTTTTCGATCAATCGTTGAATATAGTTTTCCGCAGAGTGATAGGGAACGCCGCACATCGGAATTTTCTCTTCCGCTCCGCCTTCGCGCCCGGTGAGCGTAATCTCGAGCTCTTTGGAAGCCAGCAGCGCATCATCGAAAAACATTTCATAAAAATCGCCCAGCCGGAAAAAAAGAAAAGCGTCCTGAGCTTGGGCTTTGACACTTAAATATTGCTGAATCATCGGCGTATAAGTAGCCATATACAACCTCCAACTTACCCTTCATGTCATTCAAAAGCTTAAAGAAGATGTTCGAATAGCCCCTGACTTTTCGAACACGTGCTTCTACTTTTAGATATCTATTATAACAGAAAGGTAGCGAGGCGTACGAGCGAATATCATCCCCGGTCTACAGCACCGGGTTCTTGCCGGAATCCACCGGAATTCTCCACGAACGCCGGATGTCGGCGGATTCGTCCCAAGTCTGTCCCTTGTCAATCGCGTCAAAAAAAGGTCCGAGATACTTCCCGTAACCGGAGTATCCCGGCAATAACGCAAGATCTCCGGCAAGCTTCGGCCACGCCCTGCGAAGACGTTCGCGTTCGCCGGAATAGAAGGCGTGAAATTGTTCGTCTTCCTGAAGCGGCCGTCCCGTGAGCCGCGGAACATTTTCACAGATTAATCTGGCTAAAGCGACCACGCCTTTGGTCACGACCGGCGAAATCAGAAAGCTCGGAAGCGTGCGGTATTCGAAGCCTCCATGCTCCTTTCGGCGAAAATCCCCAAGAAACCCGTATGCCGGGCGGCGGCGAAAACTTTTGCGATCTTCAAGCAGCGCCACGGGCAATGCCAAATAGTTGTCCAGCGTCCGCAGCAGTTCGCCGGTAAGCGGAATACCGCTGAAATGGAGATGACCGCCAAGCGGAAACCCCGGAAGCGGCATCCCGCCGGCCTGCCACTGGATTCCTCCTGGCGGAATAGCCTCCCGGGCTGCGCGGAAGGCGAGAAGCAAATGGCGGAGCACCTCCCTCGGCTCTCCCCCCGGCATAGGACGCAATTCGGCCAGCGGAAACATTCTCTGTCCCCGATAGCGCAGCACATCGCAACCCGCGAGCCCTTTATGACCCAAAAACCGCGAGGCCGGAACCACCTTTCCCGTCATTTCGTTTACCAGCAAAAATTCGGGGTCCATCCCGAGCAACAGCTCGCGTTTTCCTTCGTGATCCGCTTCAAATTCCGAAAGGATTGCGTCCATGGCCGCGGCGACCGCCGGAACGGCACGGGAGACAGCGATTTCCGGCATGGTTGAAATTCCTTCCACCGTGAAGCTGCCCTCTTCTCCTGCGGCGATCACGACCTCCCCGAAATCCAGGCCAAATGCGTATAAGGCCCTTACGGCCGTTCGTTCAAGCCTTTTCCACAGCGTCGAAGCCCTGTTAGGTTCAGCTTCTCCCCCGGGAAGTCCCCTTCCGGTTTGCACCGGAACTGCTGTCAATGCCTGCAGGTGAAAGGCCGTGACCGCAAAAACGCGGCGGAACTTCCGATGCGAAATCCCCGTAGTGCCCGCGAACGAGGCCGAAAGACCGGATGCTTCCAGCCGGTGTTCTTTTTTTTCCGCAGCAAGGGTATGAAAACGCAGCGCGTTCCGGTTCAATACGTGCTCCGATGATTTTGCCGGATCGCTTACCCATACCCGGCCGTAACGAATCGCAGCCGAAGACGGATCTCCAAGCTTTTTTGAGCCTGCCGCCTTCGGTTTAAGAAACTTATATGGACCAGGCCGGCTCTCCAGTTCCCTGATCAGCCTGCTTCGGAAACCTCCCGGCGGGATATATATTTTCAGAATGGCCATGCACCATACCCTCCCCGACTTTTTTATGAAATACAACAAAAAGAGGGCAGCCGCCCTCGACGACGACGCCCCTGCCGCATATAGTAGACCGTAACTACTTATTCAGTTGTGCCGGGATGGGTGAACAGCCACAGCCTTACAGTTCGTCGTCGAGGAGGTCCGGATCCAGATCTTCGTAGTCACCGTAATCGGATCCAAAATCATAATCCTTTTCACTATCCCCGCTACCGGGCACGACAAGAACGTTCAGCTTGGTTTCGGCAACGAGTTCAACCGCGAATTCGCGCTCCACGCGAACCGCCACCCGTCCGTCACCCGCTACGCTGGCTTCAACGGTGCTGGGTTCTTGCGTTGCCTCCGCAGTAACCTCCACCGTTGAAGCGCGATGTCTGGAATCAAGATAACTCAGCGGCACATTCTCTACATAAGATACCGTCTCTTTGGCTACTTCCGTCTGCGAGTTTTTGTCGTAGGAATACCAGATGTTGATGTCGTAAGTACCAATAACTTCAATTCCGTCTCCTGCGGCCACCGCTTCGTACTGATGGTTGATGATCCACGCCCCCAGTATGCTTGACGGTTTGTGTGGCGGAGTCACGGTATGTGTTACGGTAGAGAACTTACGACCTTTCCCGCAGATCGCTTTCGTGATGATCTCTCTACTTTGATATTTCAATGACATGATTAAACCTCCTCCATACATCATTCCATACATATGTATGCAGGAACTGGGCGAATGTTGAAGCCCAACTTAAAAATAAATAGGTCAAGTGAGAAAAATGTATAGAAAAGCCCGGTTTTATGCCGGAATAACCTATACATGCAAGATTCAAATCAAATGCTAACGAATCAATTCCCGTCTGCAAAATCTCCCGCCGTCTTGCCCTTCCGCAACGAAGCCGGCGCTTTGGAACGTTTGGCGATATTCAAAAATTGACCCAGTTCCCGGCACAACTGGAGCAAAGCGGACCGGATCTCGAATTCCTCCCGGGTTGACGGCAGCTCCATTCTTTTGAAATCTTTTTCGAGCTCGAAAAGCATTTTTTCGGTTTGGCCCTTATATTCCTCGCAAATGACATCCTCGCTTAAACGGTCGAACAGCAAAGCCGTAATTTCGCCTTGAGGCATCCGCTGATACACTTGGGAAATGAGCTCCAGCATGCTCTCGATCCGGCCAAGCTGCTCCTTGCGCATATAAAAATAAACGGACCACGCTTCACTCGGTGAAATCAGTTGGTTCTCCAAGGCAAGCTTGGATGAACTCAGACCGTCCTCGACAAGCTGTTCCGCCTCGATCAGCTCCCTGCCGTCCCAAATATAATAAGGATCCCTCAGCGATTTGGCGCAATGGGCGAAAATCACCGCAAACAAGCCGTCCACCCGCTTCCGGATGCTCATCAGCTTATCTTCCGCTTTCGGCATATAGGCGAAATTCACCAGCATGGCCGCACCCAGCCCGATGACCAGCAGTTCGACTTGCGTCAGAAACACGGAAAAGCTGAGCTCTTCCCCGCCAAAGACTCTAAAAACGACGACCGAGCTTGTCACGATGCCTTCTTTAAAGTGGGCTCTGCTGATTAACGGGAAACCGATCAGGATATAGAGGCCGAGAACCCAGAGGTGAAAGCCGAACAAATAAAACAGCAAAAAAGCGAGCAATACGCCAAGCAAGGACGCGAAAAACCGGGAAGAGACCGATGCGATGCTGCGTTTTCTCGTGACGTCCACGCCCAAAATCGCCAGCAATCCCGCTGAATTGGCCCCTTCCACGCCTGCAGCTTCCGCGACCACGACCGCAAGCAAGGTGGCAATCGCCGTTTTGATCACCCTGAATCCCATAGTTCCACCCTACCTTTTTATGTATATGTGTAAAACTTACACCCTATCGTACTTGATTTTTTTATAAGGGACAATCGTTGCCTTCACACAGAAATAGGGCTGCCGGTTCGTCAGAAGTCCGGAAGCCCTTGTTTGGACAAATTAGCCTTCGCAGTTTTGCAATCATTCAGAGCCAATCATCCCGGATGTCACCGCTGCTTCAGCAGTTTCCGCTCCAAATAGACGACAAGCTGATACATTCCCGTAGCCACGACGGCAATAATTACAAGGCTTGCGAGCACCAAGGTGAAATTAAACACCTGGAATCCATAGACGATCAAATATCCAAGTCCGACCTTCGCCACGAGGAACTCGCCGACGATGACGCCGACCCAAGCCATTCCGACATTCACCTTCAAGGTAGATACGATTGCCGGATATGATGCTGGAAGAATCGCCTTTACGAAAATATCCCTACGGTTCCCTCCAAAGGTGCGGATCACCTTGATGAAATTCGAATCCACCTCATTGAAGCTGTTATAGACCACGAGCGTCGTCACGATCACTGTGATCGATAACGTCGTTACGACGATCGCCGTAAAGCCCGCCCCGAAAAGAACGATGAAGATCGGGCCGAGCGCGACTTTCGGCATGCTGTTGAATACGACCATGTACGGATCGAGTACCTTGGATAAAAAAGGGGACCACCAGATCAGCACGGCCAGCAATGTGCCGACCAAGGTTCCGAGCAAAAATCCGACCGCCGTTTCCCCCACCGTCATCGCCAAATGAGGCCACAGCTCCCCGGTCACCACGTCCTTTACAATTTGCGCGCCGACTTTGGAAGGATAACTGAAAATGAGAACATCCACCCATCCGAGCCTGCCGGCCAGTTCCCACAGGCCGATCAAGGCGGCAAGGAGAAGCAGCTGCGTTGTGAGTACAAGCCGGCTCATTCGCCGTTTACGGCTGCGATGCTGCAGCCATTTTTCGTGAGCCCAGCCCTTCGTGCCGGAGGCCGGCTCGTTCCGGGAGACCGCTTCGTTCTCCATCGGTTACTCCTCCTTTCCTTCCAGCGATTCAAGATCACGCCAAATTTCATGGAACAGGTCGTTGAAACCCGCTTCCTCCCGCGCATAAAACGGCTGCGCCTTCCGGATATTGTCCGGAACCTTGTAAGTTCTGCGGATCCGTCCCGGTTTGGCGGCCAGCACAACGACCCGGTCGCTGACCGCGATCGCCTCGGATAAATCATGCGTCACAAGGATTCCCGTCTTTCCCCGTTCCTGCAGCGTCTCGACGATCAAGTCCTCAAGCTGCAGCTTGGTTTGGTAATCCAGCGCGGAAAAAGGTTCATCCAAGAGAAGCAGATCCGGGTTTGTCGCAAGCGTCCGAACCAGGGCTACGCGCTGCCTCATGCCTCCGGATAATTGATGAGGATACTGATTCGCCGTATTGCCGAGCCCCATGCCATCCAGCAGCTTCATGACCTCGGACCGGCTTTCGTCGGTCAACCTACCCGTCAATTCAAGTCCGAGCAGCGCATTGTCCATAATGGTCCGCCACGGAAATAAATAGTCCTGCTGCAGCATATACCCCACTTCCCGGGATGGCCCCCTCACCGGCTTGCCATGAAGCAGCACTTCCCCCCTGGATGGGGGGAATAAGCCCGCGATGACGGACAGAAGCGTGGTTTTGCCGCAGCCGCTCGGACCGACCAGACTAATGAATTCGCCGGGACTGACCGCTAAATTCATCCCTTCCAGTGCAAGCACCGCTTCCCGGTCCGTTACATACGCAAGATCGAGATCTTTCAGTTCAACGACAGGAACCATAGCCATGTTTGTCACGCTCCTTTCCGGCATCGTTCTAAGGCTGTGATTGTACGGCCGCTTCCGCGAATCCGTTATTGACGATTTTATCCGGCTCCACCCGTTCTTTCAGTTCACCCGCACTTTCCATCACATCCAGCAAATTGTTCCAGGCATCCTCCGGCAACGCGGGGGTTTCGGCATAGGTTCCTTGCTCCAAATATCGCTTGACGGAGCTTACGAGAATATCCTGGTCCGTATCCTTAAAATAAGGCGCGATCGTTTTGGCCGTCTCTTCCGGAGAATGCTCCTGCACCCATACTTGCGCTTTATGAATGGCGTTCGTAAATTTTTGCACCAGATCCTTGTTTTTCTCGATATAGCTCTGTTTCGTCAT
This sequence comes from Paenibacillus salivarius, assembly GCF_051307165.1. NCBI lineage: Bacteria > Bacillati > Bacillota > Bacilli > Caryophanales > Paenibacillaceae > Paenibacillus > Paenibacillus salivarius. The sequence continues at coordinate 2,633,529 of NZ_CP195592.1, read as the reverse complement.
ATAAACGGTATAGGGCAGCTTGCCGCTTTCCGTTCCGAAGGAGGCGACGACATGCCCCTTGCCTTCGCGTTCGAAAATGGAGGCCTGCGGTTCGAACAACTGAACGTACTGTCCCGTGCCTGAGGCAAACGCCGCGGCGATGTTGGCGAATTCGATATTTTGAATCAGTTCCAAGTCGGCGTGCGGATCGATTCCGTGCTTTTTCAAGGTAAACTCGCCCGCCATTTGCGGCATTCCGCCTTTGCGCTGGCCGAGGAAGACGCTTCCCTTCAGGTCCTCCCAGTCAAAATCGCCCGCCGCTTGTTCCCTGGACACCAGGAACGTGCCGTCCGTCTGGGTCAGACCCGCAAAATTGATAACCGGGTCTTCCGCGCCTTGCTGATACACATATATCGAGGTTTCGGCACCGACCAAAGCGACATCGATCGCGCCCGACAGTAATGCCGTCATCGTTTTATCGCCGCCCGCCGTCGTTTGCAGTTCGACATTCAGGCCTTCCTCCTTGAAGAAGCCTTTCTCCAAAGCGACATATTGCGGAGCGTAAAAGACGGAACGGGTCACCTCGCCGATTTTGACGGTCTTTCCTTCCTTGCCGCCGCATCCGCTAAGCGCTCCGGCAAGCAAAATAACCAATGCCAGTGCAAGCACCGGTAAACGTCTCAAAAACATGCCTTTCACCTCTTTCATGCCGTTTGAAAATCATTAGACTTTGATTGCAGTGTATGCGAAGGTCCAGTAAATGGTTAAGGCCATCTTCGGACAAAAAGAAGCCCCCGTCCACATCAGGTGGAATCGGGGGCTCTTCGCTGCCGTCATTGATTAAATTCCGTAAATCGCTTTGTACTTTTGCTCCAAATAATCGGCGAGATAGTCCGGATTCAAATCTTCTCCCGTCACGTTTTTGATGATTTCCGCCGGTTTTAGGCTCTTGCCGTGCCGATAAATTTTTTCCGTCAGCCACTCTTTGATCGGTTGGAAATTACCCTCGGCAATAAACCCTTCGAACTGCGGGATTTCCTTCCTCAGCGTATTCGCGATTTGGGCAGCATACATGTTGCCGAGCGCATAGGAAGGGAAATATCCGAAGCTTCCGCCCGACCAATGGACGTCCTGCAGCACGCCCAGCCCGTCATTCGGCGGAGTCAAACCGAGATATGATTGATATTTCTCATTCCACACTTTCGGCAATTCACTGACCGGAAGCCCTTCATTGAAAATCATTTTTTCGATTTCATAGCGGATGATAATGTGAAGATTATAGGTCAACTCATCCGCCTCGATCCGGATCAACGAGTTTTCCACCCGGTTGACGGCCTTATAGAACTCCTCCACCGACACATCCTTTAACTGTTCCGGGAAGTGTTGCTGCAAATCGCTAAAGTAGCGTTCCCAAAACGGACGGCTGCGTCCGACGAAGTTTTCCCAGAACCTGGACTGAGATTCATGAATCCCCATGGAAGTCCCCTCACTGAGCGGGGTTCCGGCGAATTCCTTTCTGATATTTTGCTCGTAAAGCGCATGTCCGCCTTCATGTAAATTACTAAAAATCGCGCTCGTGACGTCGTCCTGCAAATAATGGGTCGTAATCCGGACGTCGCCTTGGTTCAAGGTAATTTCAAAAGGATGCACCGTTTCGTCCAAGCGGCCCGCTTCGAAATCGTACCCGATCTGCTCCAGCAAAAACTTGCCGAACTTTTCTTGCTGGGCTTTGTCGTACAATTGGTTCAAGAAAGGGGCCTGCGGCTTGTGCGGAGAAGCCGTAATGGCATCCACGATCGGTACAAGCCGGTCGCGAAGCTGACCGAATACCTCATCCAGCTTTTCTACCGTCAAGTCCGGCTCGTACATATCCAGAAGCGTATCGTACCTGGTTTCCTTCGGACCCCAATAATCGATGAATTCCTGGGTCAACTCCACGATCCGTGTCAGATATGGCTCAAAACCGGCGAAATCGCTATTTTCCTTAAAGTCGGCCCAAACGGTCTCGGCGTGAGCGGTCAGCTCCGCATACTCCTGATACTTGGCCGCCGGAATTTTCACGCTGCGGTCGTATTCCTCCTGAACCAGCTTCACCAGTCTGCGGCCCGGTTCATCAAGCTCGCCAAGCACAGTTTCATGATTCAAATAACTTAAAAACTCTCCCATTTCAGCGGAAGTTTGGAGTTTGAACGCTTCGGTCGAAAGCAACCCGATCGTTTCGGAGCGGGCCTCGGCTCCCTTTTTCGGCGCACCGGTTCGAAGATCCCAATGCATCAAGGATACAGCCTCGTTATAGCTGTCGATTTTGCGCAAATACTCAACGAATGATTTCCATTTTTCGGCCGTTTCCTGTTTCATGACAAGTCCCACCTCACCTAAAGAAATTGTCTGCTCCTCTTGATGATACTTTTTATAAAACGTATAATCAAATTTTAAGGCGACCTATTTAATTGTATATATCCAAATTTTCACCATTCTAAAAGCGCAAAGGAGATGTCGGTTTTGAAAATTTCTCTCGATTCCGGCGCGGAACAGCTGATCCGCGAATCGTTGGACGGACGTCCCGGCCTGCTCCGCCTGGTCTATGACACCGAAAATTGCGGATGCGGCATGAGCGGGGTTCCAACGCTGCAGATTGCTTCCGTCCCGGGAGATTATGACATGTCCATGGAAAACGACCAGTTTCCGTTTTGGATCGACCGGATGCAGGCCGTATTTTTTGAGGAAGAACTGCGTCTTACCGGAGAAATGTCGCTCCGGACCTTTCGTCTCGACGGCCCGTCACAGTTTTACAAATCGAATATCCGGATTTCGGATCGGCGTTAAGTCAACAAGACAACCATTCCAAGGAGGAGATTCATCTTGAGCCAATTACAAACGATTTTGGAGTACAACCGCACCTTTGTCGCCAACAAAGAATACGAAGCATACGTAACCGACAAATTTCCGACCAAAAAGATGGTGATCGTCACCTGTATGGATACAAGATTGGTCGAACTTCTACCGAGAGCCATGAATCTTCGAAATGGAGACGCAAAAATTATTAAAAACGCAGGCGCCGTCATTTCCCAACCGTTCGGGAGCGTCATGCGCAGTCTTCTCGTTGCCATCTACGAGTTGAAAGCGGAGGAAGTTTTCATTGTGGGACATACCGGCTGCGGCATGGCTTCCCTGAACGCGGAGCATATGATCGGAACCATGCAGGAGAAAGGAATCTCCGACGACGTCCTCAACACGCTGGAGCATTCGGGCATCAAACTCAAGAAATGGCTGCGCGGGTTTAATAATGAGAAAGAAGGGGTAATCCATACTGTGGAGATCGTAAAAAATCATCCATTACTTCCCCCCCATGTACCCGTTCACGGAATGCTCATCGATTCCACAACCGGAGAACTTGAGCTTGTCGTTGACGGATACAATGCGTAACAGACATCTCTTTCATGTTTGGCGCGGACCGAAAGCGGTTCGCGTCCTTTTTTTAAACAACCTTACATTTAAACATGCCGAAAGGATGGCTTAACCGATGAATTTTGATTTTAATGAACGTACCACCCGACGCGGGACGATGAGCTATAAATGGGATATGGGGGAAAAATTGTTCGGCGATCCCGACGTGCTTCCGCTGTGGGTAGCCGATATGGATTTCAAGTGCCCTCCGGCTGTCATCCGGGCGGTTTCGGATCGGGCTGCGCAAGGAATGTACGGTTACACCATCCGTACCGAAGAATATACGGAAGCAATCACGGGATGGTTCGGGCGGCGTCATCAATGGAACCTGAAAGCGGACTGGTTGACGGATTCCCCCGGCGTCGTTCCCTCGCTCAGCCTTGCCGTACAAATGTTGACGGAGCCCGGTGACGCCGTCATTTTGCAATCGCCGGTTTACAATCCTTTCTATGACGTCATTCTGAAAAACGGCCGCGTATTGGCCGAAAGCCCATTGATTCTCAATAACGGCCGTTATGAAATGGATTACGACTTGCTGGAGAAATGGATGCGCGAAGGAGCGAAGCTCCTGCTCCTTTGCAGCCCGCAAAACCCTGGCGGCCGGGTTTGGACGAAGGAAGAACTCGTACGTCTGGGCGACCTCTGCGTCCGGTATGATGTCAAGGTTGTTGCCGACGAAATTCACTGCGACCTGGTTTTTCCGGAGCACCGCCATTACCCTTTTGCCTCCATTTCCGAGGCTTATGCGGAACGGACCGTGACCTGTCTCGCCCCTTCGAAAACCTTCAATATTCCGGGGCTTCAAACCTCCTTTACCGTCATATCCAACCCGGAAATGAGACGGCATTTCGAAGACCGTATCCATACGCTCGGCCTCGGCTCCGTCAACTATTTCGGGCCGGCCGCAACCATCGCCGCGTATGACGAAAGCGAGCCTTGGCTGGAGGAGCTACTAAATTACGTCAAGTCCAATCACGACTACACCATCGAATTTTTATCGGAGCGCTTGCCTATGCTTCATCCGGTCCGCTCCGAAGGAACCTACTTGCTGTGGGTGGATTGCCGGGAACTCGGTCTTTCCAGGGCACAGCTGAAACAGCTTATGTACAGGGAAGCCAAAATCGCCTTTACCGAAGGCTCGATTTACGGTAAGGGCGGCGAAGGGTTTCTCCGTATCAATCTTGCCTGTCCTCGAGAATTGCTGACGGAAGCGTTGGAGCGATTCGTCCAGGCAGTCGGCAAAAGTTAAACCAGGCATTGTAATGTGGATCAATCCGTCTTCCCGGCGGGTTGATCTTTTTTTGCGGACTGCACATTTGTCCTATAACAAAAGCCCCTCCATTACATACAATATCCAGTATGTTGAAAGCATACTGCGCACGGAATTAATTCCTTCACAGGAGGTGACCTGCTCTTGAAGCTTATCGCTTTTCATCTGCCCCAGTTTCACCGGATTCCCGAAAATGACGAGTGGTGGGGAAACGGCTTTACCGAATGGACGAACACGCGAAAAGCTTCTTCGCTCTATCCTGGCCATTTGCAGCCTAAACTTCCTCTCGACGACTATTATTACGATCTTACGGATGCTTCAGCGAGAAAGTGGCAGGCAGATGTCGCCAAAAGCTACGGGATCTACGGATTTTGCTATTATCATTACTGGTTTAACGGAAAGCAATTGCTGGAACGCCCTATTAAGCAAATGCTTGCTCTTGGCGAGCCGGACTTTCCCTTTTGCTTGTCCTGGGCGAACGAGTCCTGGACCCGGCGATGGGACGGGGGCAGCCAACATATTTTGCTGGAGCAAACTTACGGAGATGAACGGGAATGGGAAGAACACTTTTATGAACTGCTCCCTGCTTTCCGTGATCCTCGCTATATTCGAGTTAACGGTAAACCCATGTTTCTGATCTACAGACCGGCGGATATTCCCCGCTGCGACGAAATGCTCGGCTTTTGGAGACGGCTGGCTCAAGCACACGGCCTAAATGGTATTTACTTTGTCCGTACGCTGGGAGGTTTTCCGATTGTAGATCAAAAGGGATTTGACGCCAATGTGGAATTTGAGCCTCATTACACGTTCGCCCATAGCGGATCGACCCAAATCTGGCGCAAGCTTGAAATGGAGCATCATCAACATACGGTCATCGACTACGACCTGGTATGGCAGCAGATCCTAAACCGATCCCGCCGAAGCGACCGAGGCGCTCTTTTTCCCGGAGCTTATGTTGGCTGGGATAATACCCCCCGGATGGGAATCCGGGGACAAAGCACCGTCGGAGCCACTCCGGAGAAATTCCACAGGTACCTCTCCAACCAAATCAAATGGTCAAGAGTCTTGTATAAGAGCGAATTTATCTTCATAAATGCTTGGAACGAGTGGGCTGAAGGCACCTATTTGGAGCCGGATCAACACCATCGCTTCGCTTATCTCGAGGCCGTGAAAAATGCGTTAAGCCCGACGTTTCAAAGCAGCTAAACGGATTGACACTTTTCTTCATTTCTATCAGTTGATTTCCACCAATTCTAGTAATAAAATGACTACATCTTAATAGAAAAGGATGCTAATTTCCCATGTCGGTTCGAGTCCAACGTACGCTCAGCATTCGATCGATCGTATTTTTCTCGCTGATCATGCTGGCAAAAAGCTATTTTGCCTGGTTTTATTTGTTTGAGGACGGTCCCACCTGGACCACCTGGCTCAAAGAAATTCCTTGCGTGCTGCTCGCATTTTGTCTGATCGAATGGTTCGCGACAAAACACAAGCTGGCTATCTACATAATTGTGAATCTTTTGATCACCGTCTTGTTCTTTTCGCTGATCATTTACCACAACCATTTCGGTATCATTGCGACTTCGCAGGTATTGGGCCAAGCCAAACAAGTCGGGGCCGTCAAAAAAAGTATATTTGCGGTGCTTCACCCCTCCTATCTGTTGTTGTTTCTGGATCTGATCATTATCGCCTTCTATGTGATTTTCAGGCGCAACAAGGCACGGGGATGGATCAAATCCATGTCGCATCCGAGCAACCGCAAGGTCGTAGCGGCTATGTTCTGCTTATCGATTTTGATATGCTCCTTGAATATTTTTCCGAACCGGGCAAGTATGAATGAAACGGTCAAAGCCGAACAAATGGGGATCTTGAATTACGAGGCTTACACGCTGTTGGCGGACGAGGAAGAAGAAAAAATAGATATCAAGGAAATCACCCAGGCGGCCATCAACGAGGAAAAAGGGATTTCTTCTCCCCTTCAACCGGCCTTATATGGGGCCGCAAAGGGCAAAAACCTGATCATCATCCAAATGGAGTCCTTTCAAAACTTCTTGATTCATCTTTCGATCGACGGACAGGAAATTACGCCCAACTTGAATCAACTCGCGGACAGCAGCTACTACTTTCCCCGTTTTTATCAACAAGTGGGACAGGGAAATACATCCGATGCCGAATTCATGGTGAACACTTCTTTCTATGTTCCGGCGGACGGCGCTGCGACACAGATGTATGCTCCCAAAGAGCTGCCTAGTCTGCCGAAGCTTCTTCAAGCCCAGGGTTATGACACCGCGACCTTCCATACGAACGATGTTGATTTTTGGAACCGCGGCGAGCTTTACGCCGCTCTCGGATTCGACAGGTACTATGACAAGGCGTTTTTTGGAGAAGAAGACCTTGTGTTTTATGGAGCTTCGGATGAGGTGCTTTACGGAAAAACGGCCGAAGAATTGGCGAAAATGAATCATACCGAACAACCCTTTTACGCCCACGTGATCTCCATGTCGGCTCATAACCCGTTCACCATTCCGGAAAGCAAATACAATATGACTCTTCCCGAACGATTCGAAGGAACTTTGGTCGGTGAATACATTCGGGCGCAAAATTACGCCGATTACGCGCTCGGCCATTTTATTGATGAACTCAAGCGTAACGGCGTGTGGGAAGACAGCCTGATCGTACTTTACGGAGATCATCGGGGACTGCCACTCTTTTCTCTGGAGGATCATGATAAGTCACTGCTGGAGGAGATCTTCGGACATGAATATAAGGAACGGGACATGATAAATATCCCGCTCATGATCTCATCGGCCGAGATGACGACCCCAAGCGTCATGAAGCAGCTCGGCGGACAGGTCGATATTTTGCCGACCGTATGCAACTTGCTCGGTGTTTCGTTGGAAAATCATATTCATTTCGGGCAGGACTTGTTGAATCATCCTTCCTACAATCTGCTCCCCGAACGCTATTATTTGCCCACCGGTTCCTTCGTAAACAACGGCGAACTGTTCCTTTCCGGAAGCGGGTTTGAAGACGGCGAGCATTATTCCCTGGATGGCGACGAAACCAAACCGCCGCAGTCTACCGAGGATGAATTTAACCGGGCACTGGAGCTTCTCAGATTGTCGGACAGCTATGTGACGCAATTGCCTGAGCGGGAAAAATCGGAGGAATAGGCAAACGCGTTTTATACTTAATGTATAAAAGGCCTCTTATTATTGATGAGAATAATAAGAGGCCTTTGCTATTTTAAGGTCAATTTGATCCCAGGCCAAGAGAGAGTTTACCAAGGAGTATCTGCACTTTTAAGATATACGACACCTTTTGGATTAGCCGTACTGCCATGTACCTGCAATATATATGCTCCTGAAGGAACGCCACCGCCGTTTTTCGTCCAATCAAATGTTTTACCGGCTTTCACAGTCGTATCTAAAATCACGCCATATTGAGGATAATCAACGCTTTGGAGTGTTACTCGAAACGATTGACTTCCCATATTTTTGGCTTGTAACTTAAGATTACCGGATCCCTTGGCGATAGATAGAGTTTCTGTATAAGTTGTCTGTCCTCCTTCTAGCTTTAACTCCCATTCTCCAGTAACATGAGATGAAGTATTCTCTATCTCTTCTGATTGTTTAGACTTTAAGTCAACATTTGCCGAAACAGCATTAAAAGCACCTGCAACAAGCGAAAGAGAAAACGCAATCGTGCCAATCATCTTTCTCATTTTACTCGTCATAGTACTTTCACACTCCCTTCCACTAAAAAAAATAATAAACACCATCACTTCCAAATTGTACTACTATTAATACCTCATATAAACGCTTGCTGCAAATTCAACCACGCGAGGAAATGGTTCTGCTTCATAACAAAGATTTTTTTCCTCTTCTTTTTCTGAATTCCGCAAGCACCTATTCCGCCTTTTTGTCATATTTAATGAATCATAGAGGGGCGGGGTCCAGGTGAGCATTAAAAACAGTATTGAACAACGGGCTATCTTTTTGGCAGCCGTCTGCGGGCAGACCTACACCCAATTTGCCAATACGGACGGCTCGTTTGTTGTGCCGACCAATTATGCGGTCAGATATACGATTCGCGCGAAATCGTTCAGCCGTATCTGGGAACGTTTCGGATTTATTTTGGAATCGCCCGAGGAAATCATTATCGCCTTCCGGGGAACCAGCACAACGACCGATTGGGTCTCCGATATCATCGCCTCGCAACAATCGTTCAAATACATGAAAGAAGAAGGCCTCACACATCGCGGCTTCACTCAAATTTATTCTTCGGCCCGCCAAGGAATTCTGTCGGAGCTCTCGAAACTATCTCAGGACAAAATATTATATGTCACTGGACACAGCCTTGGCGGTGCACTGGCAACATTAAGTGCTGTCGATATCGCAGCCAACTCTGCCTATTCACCCGTTCTGTTTACGTTCGGGTCTCCCCGGGTTGGGGATCCCGATTTTGTGAATGCTTTTGCCAAGTATGTCCCGAGAAGCTACCGTTTCGCCAATCTGTTCGATATCGTCACCCATGCACCACCACCTATATACAAGCTGCCCAAACGTGACAAAAAATTTTACTACAGTCATGTCCGAACGCCCTCGAAACTCTCCTTTCAGAAAGGTGCCATAGGTCTCAACCACGTGATCGGAAGTTATTTTGCGGAGCTGGCCCGTCTTCACCCGGAATTTACAAGTGAGCTTTGTTCAAAGAATCCGGGATTCTGCCCGGAAACGGAACTGACTATGCAAGAAACTAATGCAACGAATTGAAACCAACGTTCTTATTCAAAAAAGCCGGGTGCTTCAAGTAAGCTACTCGGCTTTTGTCGTCTCCAGGCTAGTTTTAATTACCGGTAAAAATTTCGCGTTTACTTGGCGGGCAAGCTGCATCGGGTCAAGCTCCATTTGGGTGCCGATTTTCCCGGCACTGACCACCATTTTTTCCAACGCTTCCGCACTCACATCGATGAACGTAGGATAAAGCTTTTTCATCCCAACCGGCGAACATCCTCCGCGGATATACCCCGTCCATTTCAAAAGGTCCTTGACGGGCAGCAACTCGAGCTTTTTTGCGCCGGCGGCTTTTGCCGCCTTTTTTAAATCAAGTTCCGCCGCAACAGGGATAATAAAGACATAAATTTGATTGCCTTGATGTGCGACCAGCGTTTTATACACATGATCGGGATCCCTTCCGATTTTATATGCAACCGCCAAGCCGTCAATTTTTCCGTCTTCATGATTGTATGCCAACATCGTGTACGGAACGTTCGATTTATCCAACATGCGCATTGCGTTCGTTTTATTTTCAGACATCATGGGCCCCCTGTAAATTAGCAAGTATCATAAACATGCGTAAACCCCCGCCAGCCTTCGCTACCGGGGATTTACGCACCGATTATGCTATTCAATTTTCCCTGTTCCTCCTGCTAACAAACCATATCCACGACATGGTCATGTTCATCATTTTTTCTGTTACTCCACTCCATCAGGAGTCAAAACCCATGTCCTGCATATGGGGTGAGTTCCCGCGTACACGATGCTCACGGGCGGCGCTTTCACGGACGCATCCCTTGATGTGAAGATCGTTGGTTGTACGCTTCGCTAACCGTTTGCATTGGAATCGCGCTCCTTCATGGCAAGCGATACGCTTGCGTTAAGTTGCATTTCCTCGACATCGGTTACTGTTGCCATCTGCCAACTTGGGTCCCCACATACCCGCTATCTGCTAAAAAGACGTTGTCACGGACGCCTTTCCTTGTGATTACAGACGCTTCCGGTATGCTTCGCTTACTTAGATCATCGGGAGTCACCTCGCTCGAGATTTCAGCGCATCACCCCAGATACCGATGGGGATCGGTTCCTTTGGTGATGTCTATATCATACTTTACATTCAACTTAAGATAAAACGCCGTTATTCGACATATTTTGGGAATTCCCGCCTTATCTTATTACCTCACCGTCTCTTTGAACACGATCATAAAATTCCTCGATTTTATTGGATTTTTTTCGTATTTCCTAAAAAATTGCATGCCGACTCCCTTCAATAATACATATACAGGCCTTACGGGACGGCTAAGATTAACGGCCTTGTTTATCCCTTGACCGCCCCCGCAGTCATCCCATCGATAAAATATTTTTGGAAAGCGACAAACAGAATAAAAATCGGAATGATCGAGAAAAAGGAACCGACGATCAGTAAATCATAATTGTTCCCGTATGGGGTCAGCAGTGTCTTCAACCCGATAGGAAGCGTGTATTTTCGGTCATCGCTAAGCACCATAAACGGCCAGAGGAAGTTGTTCCAGCTGTTCATCCCGTTCAAAATCGCCATTGCCGCAAATGAAGGCTTCATCACCGGCAAAATAAGGCGCAAATAAATCCCGTACTCGGAAGCCCCGTCAACCCGGCCGGCCGCGATAATTTCTTTAGGAATCCCGCTCAAGTATTGTCTGAAGAAGAAGATCGTGGCCGCCCCGGCGACGCCGGGCAAAACGATCGCGGAATAGGTGTTCATCAATCCGAGGTTAAACGTCAGCGTATATAAAGGAAGCAGCAAAATTTCAAACGGCACCATCATAATGAGCAGTACGCAAATGAACAACGCATTTTTCCCTTTGAATTCATAGGCCGAAAACCCGTACGCGACCGTGGCGCTGACGATCAGCGTCAGCACCACCTGCACGACCGTCAACAGCAGGGAATTGAAAAACCATGTGAAATAGGCGTGATCCCCCGTAAACAAATATGCGAAATTGTCCAGGCTCATGACCGACAAATCGAACCGCAAGTTCAGACCATACCTGATCAGGTCCTCCCCGGGCTTGAAGGAGGCGATCGTCACCGCGTAGAAAGGAATCAGGATCAATAGACAAATGACCGAAAATATCGCAAAAAGGATGATTTTGGCGGGAAGTTCTCTTTTCATCGGTTACTCCTCCTTCTTGAACAATCCAGAGAACGACAATTGCGCCAGATTGATGATCATCGTAATTACGAGGAGGACGATTCCGACCGCCGCCGCGTAACCCAGGTTGTTTTTCTCGATCCCTTGCCGGTATAAATATCCTACGATCGTTAAACCTATATTTTTCGGCGAATTGTTCCCGTTCCATAGCATCATGCTCTCGATGAACATGGCGAGTCCGGCGTAAATGCTAATCGTAAGCACATAGACTGTCGTCGGCTTCAGGAGCGGGATCGTAATCTGCGTGAACCTCTGAAACCTTGAAGCTCCGTCGATGGAGGCGGCTTCATAATAATCGTCGGGAATGCTTTTAAGGCCGGATAAAAAATAGAGCACGTTCACCCCGGTCCACCTCCAAACCGCGAGCGCCACCAAGGCGATATAACCGGTTACCTGTCCTTTCAAAAATTTGATCGGTTCAATGCCGAAATAGCCCAATATACTGTTGATCATCGACCCTTCCATCTCGCCGAACATGAGCCGGAAAATCGTCCCTGCGACGACAACCGAAGTGAGCGCCGGAAAGAAGAAGGAAGATTTGAAAAACTCCCTTCCCCACAGCCATTTTCCGTTCATCAGTACGGCCAGCAGCATAGGGACCGGAATCAAAATAAGCAGGGTGAGTACCATATACACGGCACTGTTCATGACGGCTTTAAAAAACACCTTATCGCCCAGCAGTTTTGCGTAATTGCTCATGCCCACCCACTGGGCCTCCTGACCGAGCGTCACCTTCTGAAAGCTCATGCTGACCGAACTTCCGAGCGGATAAATCCAAAATACGAGAAATACAAGGATAAACGGCAGCACGAATACATAGGGAGCGATTTTCTGCGAATAAAGAAATCTCTTGATCATGGATTCCTACTCCTTCAGGTCCTGTTCCACCTGTTCCTGCGCGTCGTCCAGCGCTGCTTTGATGTCTTTGCCGTCTTCAAAAATTTCATTGAGCGTCACTGTATACAACACGTTATTGATCGTAGGCGAGGCGGGAACGGATTTTGACATCATGATCTCGTCCTTGATTTCATTCAGAACGTCGAACGGATTGTTGACAAAGTATTGGATGAACTGGTTATCCGGATTATGAGTCACGTCCTTCATGGCCCAAACGTCCATGTTGACCGGATCAAAGCCGAGCGTATTCCAGATTTCTTTGTTGGCATCAAGCGACAGCTTCGCGAAGGCGAGAAAATCCTTAGCCAGTTGAATGTCTTTCGCCGTCTTTGTCACAACCGTTCCCGTTCCTCCGCCACCGACGGATCTCGGCATGCCTTTTTCAAAGACGGGAATCGGGGCGATCGCGATTTTTCCGGAAAGATCTTTCATATAGTTCGTATAACGGGACATTTGCCATAACGGCATAAACGCTGTCGCATAGTTTCCGGCGTTGAATTCACCGTAGGCTTCCTCCGTATCGGGCTGCCCGCCCGCAATGGTCGCAATCACATGGTTATCCTGCAAATCCTTCAAAAGCGTGAGCGCCTTCACCATCTCTTCGGAGTTCAGTACCGGATTGCCCGCTTCGTCCGTAAAGTCCTTCCCTTGCTGGGCCAGCAATTGGGATAACTGCCATCCCGCGCTGGTATCGGCGGTCCCCATATATTTACCGGTTTTTTCGTAGACCAGGATCCCGGCTTGTTTGTAATCCTCCCATGTTTCGATCGTTTTATAATCCACGCCGGCCTGCTCCAAAATTTCGGTATTGTAAAAAGCCACCGATGCCCCGACATGGGTAGGAATACCGTAGTTATCTCCGTCTTTGCTGTAAATGTCGACCCTGGATTTTACGATCGTGTCACGGTAAGGGTCGATGACATCGTTCAGCTTTTCCAGTTGCGGGGTTCCCTTCAGGAAGTCGGGAAATTTCCCGAGCTCGATATCTGAAATATCCGGTGCGCCAACCCCGGTTTGGACGGCAATGGACAGCTTGTTGTGCATATCGTCATAAGGCATGACAGTGACCTTCAGCTTGATTTGACGGTCCGGATTGGCTTCGTTCCATTTCTGAAGCATCTTCTCAAAGTGTTGGCCGTGCAGCTCCACGAAAGTCCAATAGGATAGTTCGGTGGCGTTTTCGCCCGCTCCCCCATCCAGCACCGCAGTCTCCCCCTGAGAGGAAGACGAAGACTTGCCTCCGCATCCCCATAACACCGTTGTCATCAAAAGCGCCGTCAATAAAACCAGCCATGTTTTCTTCATGACTTGACCCTCCTCATCTGGTTTCAAATAAAACTGAACCGATTAACCAAAACCTCAATGAATACGCTTTCGGCCTAAAATAACATATGTACGAACATTTAAAAATAGGAGAACTTTTTTAGCGTTGTTTAAAATGCATGGATAAAGTGAGGCGGGATCGAGGCCTTTAGGGGATGGAATTGGGCAGGGGATGGATGTGCGTTCGAAAGAATTGCTGTTGGCGGCCGGAGTGAAATGATTACTGCACGTCTCCTTTCAGTTCATGGTTGAAAAGTAATAGAGATTGGGCCCGATCAGGCCATTTTCGCGGAATTGTGGTTGAAATATCATACACATTGGGCTCGATCAGGCCATATTCGCGGATTGTGGTTGAAATATCATACACATTGAGGTCAAACAGGCCATTTTCGCGAATTGTGGTTGAAATATCATACACATTGGGCTCAAACAGGCCATTTTCGCGGATTGTGGTTGAAATATCATACACATTGAGGTCAAACAGGCCATTTTCGCTTAATTGTGGTTGAAATATCGTACACATTGAGGCCAAACAGGCCATTTTGCGGAATTGTGGTCGAAATATCAGACACATTGGGCTCAAACAGGCCATTTTCCGGATTGTGGTTGAAATATCATACACATTGAGCTCAAACAGGCCATATTCGCGGAATTATGGTCGAAATATCATACACATTGAGCTCGATCAGACCATTTTCGCGGATTGTGGTTGAAATTTCATACACATTGAGCTTAAACAGACCATTTTCGCGGAATTATGGTTGAAATATCATACACATTGAGCTCAAACAAGCCATTTCCACGGAATTATGGTTGAAATTTCATACACTCTGAGCTCGCCGCAGAGTCTTCCCATTAAAAAAGTCCGGAACACCCCTTCAGGCGTCCCGGACCAACATCTCGCTTCATAATCAATAACCAAGCAAGCCCTTCGTGCTTTCAAAAATTTCATTCGCCATTTCGGTGTATCGGGCGCTCCCGTTGGCTTCCGCCGTTTTTACGTATGTGTCCCAATTATCCAAGCTTTCCTGGCCCGTAATAAATTTCAAGGTCATTGTTTTCACGTAATCGATAAGCGGTTTGGAGATCAGGTTCATCTGCTCGCTTTGATCCGGCGTTCCCATGATCGGCGGTGCAAGGGTACGAGGCTGTCGGTTTTTTAAGATTCGATCGTTATAATCCTTCTCGCCGTCGGTCATCTTCGACAATTTCAGCTTGGCGGACCCGCCGTAAGCAAATACTCCGCCTCCGAAGCCGAAATCGGCGTTCAATTTCTTCGTTGCCGTAGGGTTAAGACCGTTGTACGTAATGTCCGGATTGAGCGCGATGTTTCCGTTCGCATCCTTCGTATAGGTCTCCCCTTCAACACCCCATAGGCTGAGCGTTTGCCCTTCTTCGGAGTACCAGAGCCAGTCGACAAAACGGAGCATTTTGATGAACTTTTCCTCGCCGAGATCCTTGAGCGCGTTCTGGCTGATCATGATTCCGTTCTCCAGCCGGGACGCTTCGATTTGCAGCATTCCTTTCGGCCCTCCGGGCTGCACGATCATGTACAGCTCTGCGTTCGGATCCTGCATTTTCGTTTTGAAATCGGACATCAGCTGGTAATTTCCGTTGATGATATAGCTATCGCCTTTATAGAACTTGGCTTGCGCCGCATCGTCCTCCTGCGTGAACGATTCCGGGTCCATAATGCCTTCTTTGATCAATTTGTTGAAATAAGTCACATATTCTTTGAAACTTTCCGTCGTATTCGCAAAATAAAATTGTTTTTTCTCTTCGTCGAACTGCAGACCGTTGGCCACTCCCCAACCGCCGGTCACGCCGTACGCAACGGCCGCGATGTTTAACGTCGCTTCGCCCTTGAATTGATCGGAGAAAATGTTTTTCTTCCCGGTATGCTCCTGCACCTTTTTCATCGCCTGATAGAAATCCTCATAAGTCCAATTCCCTTCATTTCCGGTTACATCGACACCGGCAGCTTCGAACACATCCTTTCGGATGATGTACGAATATCCGCCGCCGGAAACTTCCCAAAGACCCGGCAGTACGTAATATTTGCCGTCAGCCTGCATTTTGGTCGTCAGGTCTTTTTCCATTCCCCAATCCTTGACCGCTTTCGAATAATTCGGCATGTACTGGACATAATCGCTGATCGGTACGATTTGTCCGCTCGGAATAAAGGAAGCTTCCTCGTACGTTTTCGGGATAATATATGGCGCGTCGCCGCTGTTTACGAGCAGCGATTTTTGATTCTCATATTCCGTTCTCGCCGTGATGGACAGATCGAAGCTTACATTCGTCTTTTCCTGGATCGCGCTCCATAATCTCCAGTCTTCCTTGTAGGGATAGTTCTCATGATCGCTGTACATCATCGAGTAGGTTACCGGTTCGTTGGAGCGGAAGGTTTGATTCTCGCCGAAAGTGTAATCAAGCGCGGCATCGTTATTTTGATTTCCTTCCGTCTTGTTGTCCGTCGATTCCGGCTTGGCCGTCTCCGGCGCTCCGTTTCCGTTCGAACCTGAGCATGCAGCCAGGCTTACGGCAAGAAGCAATGACAGAATGACTCCCGACCATTTCCGAATTCCTCTTTTTCTCATACCGTGCCTCCCTTGAATATTTCATTTATATAAAAAATGAACGTAGGAAAAGAACTTGTTCATTTTATATAACAGCAATATTAAGCACGCCTTTTACCCCTTAACCGACCCGATCATCATCCCCTGGACAAAATATTTCTGAACGAACGGGTATACGCAGATGATCGGCAGTGAGGTGAGCACCATGGCAGCTGATTTGACGGTTGCGGCGATCTGGTTGGCTTCCTCGGATGTGGCCCCGATTTCGGTTGGGCTGATCGCGGTTTCGATCACTTGCCGCAAATATAAGGCAATCGGCCATTTATCCTTCGATTGCAAATAAAGCGACGGCCCGAACCAGTTGTTCCAGATGCCCACAATGACGAACAACACCATCGTTGCAATAATCGGCTTCGACAAAGGCAGCGTGATTTTAACGAATATTCCGTAAACGTCCAATCCGTCCACCTTCGCCGCTTCCTCGATCTCGTTCGGCAAGCTGGTGAAAAACGTTTTCATCAGAATGACGTTGAAGGCGCTGATCGCTCCGGGGATAACGATCGCCCAAATCGAGTCGCGCATGCCGAGCGTCTTGGCCACCAATATGTAATTCGGAATCAGCCCCCCGCCGAAATACATCGTAAACAGCACGAACGGGATAAAAAACTTGTTCATCCGCAGTCTTTCCTTGGATAGCGGGTAAGCCAACACCGCGGTCGCCGCCACGGAAATCAGCGTTCCGACGACGGCATATAAAATGGTGTTCCCGTAATATCTGAAAAAGTCCGGTTTGCTCAAAATGACCTCATAGGTTTTGGTCGTGAAATCCACCGGATAAAACGAAACCTTTCCCGCATAGACGGCGGCCTCTCCGCTGAACGACTGGGCGACCAGATATACAAACGGATAGAGCGTCATAAAAACAACGACTGTCATGATCAATCCGTTGAATATTTGGAAGCCGCGATATGACAACGATACTTTCATTTACGTAGGCTCCTTTCTACCACAGGCTGGAATCCGTCGTTTTCTTGGATACCTGGTTTGCAATGGTAACGAGGATCAAGCCGATCACGCCTTCGAATAGGCCAACGGCCGTCGCGTAACTGAAATTGCCGCCCGTAATCCCCATCCGGTATACGTAGGTGGATATGACGTCCGCCGTCTCATACGTCAGCGGATTGTATAGCAGCAATATTTTTTCGAAATTCGAGCCCAATATATTGCCGATATCCAATATGAGCAGCGTCATGATCGTCGGCAAAATACCGGGGATCGTCACGTGCCAGGCCAGACGGAAACGGTTCGCGCCATCGATTTTGGCCGCTTCGTAAAGCTCGGTATTGATCCCGGTCATCGCCGCCAAATACAGGATCGTGCCCCAGCCAAGCCCCTGCCAAAGCCCGGAGGTGACGTAAATCGCCGGGAACCACTCCGGCAAAGAGATGAACGGGATTTTCTCGAAGCCTAGCTTTGCGATCAGCGCGTTGATCGGTCCGTTCAGAGATAACATTTCCTTGATCATCCCCGCTACAATGACCATCGATATAAAATGCGGCAAGTAAGAGACGGTCTGAACGAATTTTTTCAGCCGGAGTCTGACGATCTCGTTCAACAGAAGCGCAAAACAGAGCGTCAACGGAAAGCGGAAGAGCAAATAAGTCGTGCTCAATACAAGATCGTTCTTGAAGGCCCGCCAAAAACTCGGATCTTTCATAAACATCTTGAAATAGTCGAATCCGACCCATTCCGTCCCGAACAAGTTCGGTCCGCCGCGATATTTGCGGAACGCGATAATATTCCCGAGCATCGGCGCATATTTGAAGATAAGAAAGTAGATCACCGGAATGACAAGAAACGAGTAAAGCTTCCATTCCTTACGGACATGCAGCCAAAGCGGGGTTGCGTCTTTCGTTTTGATGTGTGCCATAGCCTCACTGCCTTTCTTCTAATCTTCCGTCTCCGGTCCTACATCGAATATTTCGTGAATTCCGGCAATTCTTCGCTCGTATGATAGAAAGTGTACCGGCTGCTTCCAGATCGCTTGTTTACCCGTTTTTGCGATATGTATGCGGTTTCAATTGGCTTTATTATATCGGCTTTGTCTTTGTCGTTCTTCGTGAATTTAGCTAATCGCTTCTCAAATATTGCGAACTTCGACCGGAAAGGACTGGTGAATCATGATCGAAATTTTGCATGGTGCCAAAGAAACGGTTGCCTACCGCGAGCATTTCGGGATCCGGCTTTATTTGAACCAGGAGGCCGAGGATTATCCGATCCATTGGCATACCGCCGCGGAAATTATCATGCCGATCGAGAATATCTACACAGCCGTCGTCGACGATATCAAGTACGTGCTGCAGCCCGGCGATATCTTCGTCATCCCCTCCGGCGAGCTGCACCGGCTTTTTGCGCCCGAATCGGGAAAAAGAATGATTTTGCAGTTTGACTGTTCCACCTTGTATAACATAGACGGTTTCAACTCCACGTTTCATTTGCTGCGTCCCTGCCTGCACATCACTTCCGGGCAAAATCCAAAGCTTCATCAATCGCTGAGGCCGCTTCTTCTTGAACTGATGGAGGAATATTTCAGCAAATCGCTCCTCCGGGAGGCTTCTTCCTATTCCTTGCTTATCCGGTTTTTAGTCGTTCTGGGCCGGAATTTCATGAATGAAAAGCGGCACTCGCCTCGCGACGAAGGTGTAAAAAAGCTCAAATATATCGATAAGCTCATTCAGGTTTGCAATTATATGAACGAGCATTGCACCGAAGACATCCAAGTTGAGGAGCTTGCGGACCTGGCGGGTTTCAGCAAATTCCACTTTATGCGGCTGTTCAAACAATTTATGGGCATGTCCTACTACAGCTATCTCAACCAGCATCGAATCATGCATGCGGAAAAACTGCTGATCGATCCGAATCTGTCCGTGATGGAGGTGGCGATGAGTTCGGGATTCGGGAGTTTGGCAACGTTTAACCGGGTATTTAAAAATTACAAAAAATGCACTCCTTCGGAATATAAGGCTTTGCACGGCAACCATGCCCTTCGTTGAACAAATGGTCTATAATGGATGAGACAACATATGAACTTAAAGGAGCCCGATGTAATGAGCAAGAAACGAAAATTCAATAACGACTGGTTTTTCGTCAAGCAGCCGCTCCATACGGAATTCGGCGACATCACCGCATCATCCGTGGCATGGTCGCCGGTAACACTGCCCCACGATTGGCTTATTTACGACTCCAACAACCTGTACGAAACCGGGGAAGGCTGGTACCGCAAAACATTTACCTTGGAAAAGCCCGAACCCGGATCAATATTCGCCCTCCGTTTCGAAGGCGTATATATGGACTCCACGCTTTTCGTCAACGGTAAAGAAGCGGGAACCTGGAAATACGGGTACTCTACCTTCGAAATGGATATTACTCCATACATAAAGGAAGGATCGAACGAAATTTACGTCCGCGTCGTGCATGAGTCCCCCAATTCCCGATGGTATTCCGGGGCAGGGATTTACCGTAACGTCTGGCTGAAAACTTACCCGCAAACCCGCCTTGTTCCTGACGGCATTTACATTTCGACCCAAAAAGACGGCAACGCATGGAATGTGGAGATCCAAGCCGAAGTGGAATTTGGCGAGGAGGTTAAGGCGGCGGATTATGTGCTGCGACACAGCATTTTGGACGCTTCCGGAGAAGTGGTCAACCAAGCGGAGATTGGGGTTTCCCGAGATTCAAGCCGGTCGTTGGCGACCGTCCCCGCAAGTATCCGGGTTCAGGAACCGGAGCTTTGGGATATCGTTCATCCCTACTGCTATCAACTCCGGACCGAGCTGCTCGTAGACGGTGCCGTGACCGAGGAAGAAACGCAAACGTTCGGCTTTCGGACGATGGAATTCGATAACGAAAAAGGCTTTTTCCTTAATGGCCGTCACGTCAAAATCTTCGGCGCTTGCCAGCATCACGACTTGGGCGCCCTCGGCGCAGCCGTCAACAAGACGGCCTTACGGAGACAGATTGCTCTGCTGCAGGAAATGGGCGTCAATGCGATTCGCACCGCGCACAATATGCCTGCCGTCGAGCTTATGGAGTTGGCCGACGAAATGGGCGTACTGATCGTTTCCGAAGCCTTCGACATGTGGGAACGCAGTAAAACTCCATTTGATTACGCAAGATTTTTCCCGGAATGGTGGAAGCGGGATGTGGCAAGCTGGGTGCGCCGCGACCGGAACCGGCCGAGTATGCTGATGTGGAGCATCGGCAACGAAATTTACGATACCCATGCCGACGAACGCGGCCAGCAGGTGACGACCATGCTTCAAGACGAGGTTTGGGTCCATGATCCGAAACATAACGCGGTCGTCACGATCGGCTCCAACTACATGCCTTGGGAAAACGCCCGGAAGTGCGCGGATATCGTTAAATTTGCCGGATATAATTATGCGGAGTCTTATTATGAGCAGCATCACAAGGAGCATCCGGATTGGATCATCTACGGTAGCGAAACGTCTTCGACGGTTCAGAGCCGCGGGATTTATCACTTCCCGTTCTCCCAGCCGGTGCTGTCGGACGATGATGAGCAATGTTCCTCCCTTGGAAACAGCTCCACGAGCTGGGGTGCCAAAAGCACGGAAGCGTGCATCATAGCCGACCGGGATGCCGCCTACTCCCTCGGACAATTTATTTGGACCGGATTCGACTATATCGGGGAGCCGACTCCGTACCATACGAAAAACTCCTATTTCGGACAATTGGATACGTCCGGCTTCAAAAAGGACTCCTTTTTCATTTATCAGGCGGAATGGACGGATTACAAAGAGAAACCGATGGTTCATATTTTGCCGTACTGGGATTTTTCCGAAGGTCAGTTGATCGATGTCCGGGTATGCTCGAATGCGCCGAAGGTGGAATTGTTCTTTAATGAAATTTCGCAAGGCACCTTTGACATCGACCACGCCCATGGAACCAAACTTCTTGGAGAATGGAAAATCCCTTATACTCCGGGAGTTCTGCGCGCCGTGGCCTACGACGAGAACGGCACGCCGGTTGCCGAGGACGTGAAGGCTTCTTTCGGGGATGCTGCGACGCTTGTAATGCGCCCTGACAAGGATACCTTGACGGCCGACGGATCGGATCTCGTATTCTTGGAAATCTCCGCTATCGATGCGGATGGCCGTCCGGTGGAAAATGCGAATAACCGGGTTCATGTTACGGTAGAAGGTCCAGGCCGTTTGGTGGGGTTGGACAACGGGGACAGTACCGACTATGACTCGTACAAAGGAACGAGCCGCAAAATGTTCAGCGGCAAGCTGCTTGCGATCATCGCGGCGTCAACGGAATCCGGGGATATAATCGTACGCGCCTCTTCCAAAGGGGTGGCCGCGTGCGAAATTTCATTAACCGCCGTTTCCCGTCAAGACACCCATGATGAAGAAACGACGCTCTACGCTTATGTCGGTCAGGACGCCGTGCAATTAAACAAGCAGGAACAGGAACGTTTTGAGACGGAAATTCCCGTAAGAAAGCTGGAAATCGTCACATCCGAAGGGAATCAGCTGTCCGGCGACAAACGTTCTCTTCCCGTTCGGGTCAAGCTGCATCCGGAGGATGCCACGTACCGGGATGTCGAGTGGCGGGTCACCAATGCCGCCGGCGTGGACAGCAATGTCGCTTCCCTGGAAGTGAACGGCCATGAAGCGGTAATTACCGCGCTTGGCGACGGGGATATTTATTTGCGGTGCGGCACCAGGAACGGAGCCGATAAGATCCGCTTGTACTCCTTGATGGAATTCAACATTACCGGCCTGGGAGCGGCGCATCTTAACCCGTATGAATTCGTATCCGCCGGTTTGCACAGCGGGGCCAGCCGCAATCTGTCGAACGGCAATGATCGCGGCGTCGCCACCGAACGGGACCGTGAAAGCTGGATTTGTTTTGACAATATAGACTTCGGAAGCTTCGGCGCGGATGAAATCACCTTGCCGATCTTCTGCCTGGACGGCGGAAAGTTTACGTTCGATATTTGGGAAGGCGTTCCCGGCCAGCCCGATGCCGAACTGCTGATGACCGCCGAATATGAAAAGCCGTCGATCTGGAATATGTATCAGGAGGAAACATACCGTTTGCCGAAGAGGCTAAAAGGAATCACCTCACTGACCTTTATTCTGCAGAAAAAGATCCATCTGAAAGGGTTCCAGTTCAAAAAGCCGGTAAAAGCTTATGAGCAGCTTAGCGCCCTTGAACATAACCGCCTTTATGGCGATACGTTTACGCTGGCGGAGCAATCGATCGAAAATATCGGAAACAATGTATCCCTGGTATACGAAGAGATGGATTTCGGCGATACGGGAGCCACGAAACTCGTCATTTGCGGACATTCGCCGATCGACAAAAATACGATCAATATTCTGTTTAGCGGGACGGACGGCGAATCGAGACAGATGGTGGAATTTGCGTTCTCCGAAGGCTATTGCGAACGGGAATTCGAACTCGAGCGGATCACGGGGATTCGAACCGTATCCTTTGTATTCCTGCCCGGCAGCCGGTTTAACTTCAAGTGGTTCCAATTCAAATAAAGAAAAAGCGCGAGCAGCGGAATTCTTTCCGTCTCGCGCTTTCTTTTCATACGATGAATGCGAGTTAAAACGACTCTTGTACGGCGGCCGGTTTCCCTGCCTCAATCAACACTTTATTCCGGCCAAGGAATACCGACAGAATAAGGATGAGCGCACCTGTTCCGATCAACAACCATTCGATGGCGATGACGTCGGCAATCGGGCCGAAAATCAGCATTCCGATCGGCATCATTGACGTGGAGATCATCCCGAACACGCCGAAGATTCTTCCGAGGTAGCTTTCCTCCACCTTTTCCTGAACAAGCACGTTCGTCGGGGTATTAAATATCGGCATCGCCACACCGAACACAGCCATGAAGAACAAATAGATCCAAAATACGGGAACTAGGCCGAGAGCCAATGTACATGCCCCCATGATCAAACTTGCAAGCGTCATCGTCAAAACCTTGTTGGCAAAACCTCCCCATGCCGCAATGATTCCGCCCCCGGCCATCATGCCGATGGAAAAGGCGATTTCGATCGCGGTCAGCCGCCAATATTCATCCCCAAAGCTCCGCGTCACTTGCAGCGGCGTCAAAAAGGAAGCCGGAGCCATCAAAACAAAAAATATGGCGAAAAACAAAAACAAACGTTGCAAAAATACGTGTTCCTTAATGTACTTTAATCCCAGTTTAAAATCTTCCAGGTAACTGATCGCCTGACTACCGACCGCTTTCACATGAACCGGAATTTTGAAAAAGAGCAGCAGCGTCATAATCGCCATCGCGGCGGTGATAACGTCGATAAAGAAAATCGCTTCAATGGAAGCCACGGATAACAACCCGGCACTTACGATAGGCGCCACAAAGGTGATGACCGCTTGCAGCGTTCCGTTGATCCCATTCGCCTTCGTCAGCATCTCCTGCGGGACGATTTGCGGCAAGATGGCTCCGACCGCAGGGGTCTGTATGCCGGCGCCGAGAGCACGGACCGCGGCCATCACAAATAAAAGCCAGACCGCATCGTAACCAAGCAAGAACAAAATGGCGAGAATCAATGTAGCCAGTGCGATAAGCGCATCCGCCAGCATGATAAGAATCTTACGGTTGTAGCGGTCCGCCCAGACGCCCGCAAACGGTGACAATAAAAAGGTCGGAATAAAACCGCAAATAATATACAACGTCATCATAACGCCGGATTCCGTGGTCAGCGTTATGTACCACATGATCGCATATTGGACCAAAGCCGATCCGAACAGCGATATGGTCTGGCTGCCAAGGAAGAGAATCAGATTTTTCTTCCAATACATTGAACAAAATCCACTCCATTTCCCTTCGAGTGCCTTACCTGGAATATCATACAATATTATAAAGCTTGTTGGAAAGCTGCACGCATAAAAAAAGCAGGACGATCCAAGGATCTTCCTGCTTTAAGCTTTTAGCCGTTATTTTACTTCCGTTGCACCCGTTACTTTGCCGTCCATTTTTGCGCTAGCCTTTACATCCTCGTTCGCAAAGTAAACATTGCCGTCGACGGAAG
This sequence comes from Paenibacillus salivarius, assembly GCF_051307165.1. Classification (NCBI taxonomy): domain Bacteria; kingdom Bacillati; phylum Bacillota; class Bacilli; order Caryophanales; family Paenibacillaceae; genus Paenibacillus; species Paenibacillus salivarius. Next base: position 2,608,972 of record NZ_CP195592.1, on the reverse strand, counting down.
CCGTTTCATGAAGATTGAAGCCGTTAGCTTCAACATAAACGTCGCCTTTCACGGTTCCGCCTTGGATGCGCAAATTCTCGCTTTGCACTGTCAATTTAGGTACTGTAAGTGTGTAACTAGCGGTAATATTGTGGTCAGCGTCTTGAGCGTAAAGCGCGATTTTGCGGTAGATATCTCCGTCCGCCGCACCTTTATCGTGGAATTCCCCGTTAACGGTGACATCCTTATCAATCGTAAGATCGTTAAGCACCGCGATAATCCATGTTCCTTTGTCGCTCACCGCGTTCACGAACGCATCTCCCTGATTAACGATCGACGCTGTCGTAACGACATCCGCCTGCTTGCCGTTATTCGCATCTTTCGCCGCATTGTCGTTGCTGTTACCGCAACCGGACAACAATGCTGCCGCCAATCCTGCTGCCAATAAACCTTTTACTGCTGCCTTCACAGGAATCTCCCCTATCTCTATATGTTTTAAATACAAAATCATTATATGTAATAGATAGGGGAAACTATGTGATTTTTATTACAATATACGTTCGTTTTTTCACAATACTCTTATTTCATGGACTTTCCCGCTATAGCATTCATTTTATTGCCCCGTCCGTCTTTCCTTTACGCTCACTTCCTGTCCGCCAAGCCGTTTGAGAAAAGTATTTCGCCAGCTTTCGGACAATTCCTCCACTTCGAGTATACTATGCATGCCATCCAAATTATCTTTCTCCCGGTGCATCATTTGATTGGCAAAGGCAAGCGTTACCGCTTGGGGATGGCGGGATACCAGTTTCATCTCCCCGTTCCGTGAAACCGTTCCTTCCTTCAGCACCCGGAAATAAAAACCCGTAAAGCCGGTCTCCTCCAGTCTTAGCGGCATCTCCGTATAACCGTATCTTGCCGCCAATTTGTAGCAGGGTTGCCGTGGTTGGCTGACTTGCACGACCGCTTCGCCAAGTTCGAAGATATCGCCGATGCAAACCTCCGACTCCAACAGCCCGCGGGTGGTCAGATTTTCCCCGAACGCTCCGAACTCCAAACGGGTATGCAGCTCATTCTCCCAAAACGAATAGTGTTCGTACGGATAAACGCAGACCGCCTTATCTTTCCCGCCGTGATGCTTCAGATCAGCCTGCTCGTCACCGTCAAAATTTAGCCGTGAAAGGTAAATGGGTTCGATTACGGGCTGTTTGAAAATGCCGCTGGCAATCTCCTTTTTTTGATACTTAAGTGGCTGTGGTTTTCCCGTATTAATTGAAACGATTTCGATGCTGCTCATATCATTCCCCCGGATCTATAAGAAGATTGTTGATAAGAGTATAATCGGTTTGAAAATAAATTCAAAGCTCCATGTCATCAACGAGCGGAATCCCATATAAACGAATCGCCGATTCAAGCGATTTGGTGAGCCTGCGAATTACTTCATATGCCGGTTCCAACGTATCCTCGATTCCATCGATAAAAAGATCGATATGGAATTTCAGCGACGTGCCCAATTGCCTTCCGAACGGAGAGTCGGGAGGAAGCGCAAAAGGCCTCATCTGAATTTGGGTTCCGCCTCGGGCGCAATCCCGTACGAACCAAGCGAGAAATTCAACAGAATGCATGCTTTCAAGCGAATAATCAATCATGACTTCAAATTGAATCAGAACCTCGTTTTCCATCCCGCCTTGAGTCCGCAACAGTGCCGCGTGCGGCAGGTGCGCAAATGGAGCGGAGCCCAAAATGTCCCCATCAATCGGCTCCAGATTATCGACGCCGCTTTCAATCCCCGTAATTCCTCTCAATTTCAAGATCGCTTGGTGAAAATCCTCGATTTCATTGGGATAATGATTCATGTGCGATTGTCCCTTCCATGTGCAAATGTGATTTCATTTGACTGACCAGCTCGTTGACAAGCTTCTTCAGGGTACATCCAATCTTATCCGTCTCCCCGTTCTCAACCCACTCGTCAGGAATCAGAGCATACTGGTCCGCTCTCCCATGCACATAATTGTAAATAATTTGAGCTTCGTCAATTTCATCCCGGGTGACTTCGTTATGAAAATATTCGCCTTCTTCCTGACGAAACCGGGTTGTGATCAGCCCGATAACCTCACTGACCAGCCGATCTGCAGATACATCCCCAATTTTGTACTTTCCGCTGAAGAGCACATGATTCCGTTTAATGAGAAAACATTTTACCGTACTTTCGCCCAACGGTTCAAAAAGTATGATATTGCGGCATTCCTCCGTAAAAACGATCACTTTTTCCTTGTTCAACAGAAATGTTAACGCATCAAGGCAATCCCTGTATTTGGCTGCCGCTTCAAAATCGAATCGTTCGGCCGCCGAAGCCATTCTTTGCTCCAACTCGGAATATAATCCGTGATCCCTGCCATCCAGAAGCGCAACAAAACGGTCTAAAATCCGGTCGTACTCCTTTACCGGCTCCCCACCTAGACAAGTCCCTATACACAAACCCAACGAATGATTCAAGCATGGCGAATGACCAGTAACGGATTGATTGCAGGATATCTTATAGCATTCCTGAAATCCTTGAACGGCCTTTTCGATAGTCCTCTTGTTGGCCGAATAGGGACCAAAGCAGTTCCAATTCTCCGCGTCGTCCGGACGATTCGTGACTTCAATTCGGCGTAGACCTTTGATGAACCTTATCACGATATAATGATAGGCAAGCGGGTTTTTCATCTTTTTGTTGTACACCGGCTTTAATTCATGGATCAGCCGGCACTCCAGCATAAAAGCCTCGAACTCGGTGTCCGTGACCCGGTACTCCAAATCTTTGATATTGCTTACCATACGTTTAACTTTATTCGAATGAGATTTGGAATTGTAAAAATACGACTGCACCCGCTGCTTCAAATTTTTGGACTTTCCGACATAAATAACTCCGCCAAGGGCATCTTTCATCAGATATACGCCAGGCGACGAAGGAAGGTCGAGCAACTTTGCTTTCAATAGTCCGAATCTCCTTTTAGATCATTCATGCCAGCCAGTCCAGCAAATATTCCCGAAGCACTTCGCGGATCCATGTCTCTTCCCGCTTCAGTTCATCCAGTCCTGCCGACAGCGTCGAAATTTGGGCACGCAGCACGTCCGGACCGTCTGTCCCATTCTCGAACCTGCTCAGAAAGTGGAGGAAAACATCGACTTTGCGCAATTTCAAAAGTACCGGAATCGCTGATATTTCTTCAGGTTCAAGGCGCAATTTGCTGCCGAAGCCTTCGCAAAATTCAGGAATGAGCTTTTTGCGGTCGGAATTGCCGAGCAAATCCGCGATAACGACCGCCGGTTCCATTGCCCGGACATCCCGCGTGCAGAACTCAAAATCAAGCAGCGCAGCGATCGTGTCCGGCCGCTCTTCCGCAACGAGCAGATTGGAAGGATTCAAGTCTCCGTGAACAAGCTGATGAGGCAGTTTTTTTAAGCGGTCAAGCCGAGATTCCACATCCTCATAGACCAATCCAATCTGCTGAATGGAAGGTTGCAGATCCCGAAATACTTTCGGCGGATTTTCGCAAAAATCCCGTACCGTTTCCGGTGTGCACGATGGATAGGATTGCTGCAATTCATAGTAAGGGCGGTAAGCCGGGGTCAAATCTGTTTTAACCCCGGCAAGCGCGGTTACCAGCGTCGCCGTCGCAACTCCAAAATCATGGGCTGCCTGAAAGCGGTGCCCTTCGGGCCGTCTGCCTTCGATATATTCAAACAAACATGCATATCGCCCACTTCCATCCTCCAATTGCATGATGGTTTCACCATCAGGCGTTCTCACGGGAACCGGGGTTTGAAACGGAAGCGAAAGATCCTTGAGCTTATCGAGGAGCTCATGCTCAAAAACGATCTTATCCCTGTCCCTATGCGTTTCATAAATACGCAGTACGCAACTGAGTCCTTTGTTTTCTACATAACGGGTCGTATTGTTCCAACCGCTGTCCCCTTTTCGGATATTTCCGTTCCAGTCCGGCCAAAAATGTTTGATCGTCGATTTTGACATTTAATCCTCTCCCGAGCTTACTGGGTGTTTAATCACTTTATCGTAACTAAAAATAGTATATAACAAAAACGATTCATCGGCATAAATTACAACTCTTGCGGGAACTCTTACGATTAATAAATCAATCTTATTCGGGGATGATGATGAATCGTTCGATACCTAAATCCAATATCGTTTATTTGATCGGAAGCTTGCTTCTTACCGGACTATTCGTCATGTCCGCTCCCGCGGATGCGCATCCTTCCATTCCAATTGTAGCCGACGACGGCGGCATCTCGATCGAAGTATATCCGATCAAACACAAGCTGATTGTGCGGCTTCACGGTGAGATTGTAAAGACCTATCCCGTTGCCGTCGGCAATACCTCCACTCCGACTCCCGTCGGGGAGTACAGCGTTATCTACAAAGGAAAAAACTGGGGCCCCTCATTCGGTCCCCGGTGGCTTGGCCTGAATGTGCCCTGGGGTTTTTACGGTATTCACGGGACGAATCGTCCGGACTCGATCGGGCAACATCGGAGTCACGGCTGCATCCGGATGAATAACCGGGACGTGCTTGAACTTTACGATTTGATTCCGGTGGGCACGAAAGTGACAATCTACGGGCATTTGCTCGGTTATCCGAACCAAGATCCCAGGGCATTGGCCGAAGGAGATGTCGGCGGAGACGTACAACTGGTTCAAACCCGCTTAAAAAGCGCTGGTTATTTCAAAGGAATCAGCAATGGCAAATTTCTCGGAGATACGACGGCAGCGCTTCGAAACTTCCAGCGTGACCGTCAATTACCGGTAGACGGAGTCGTGACAAACCGTGTTTACCTGGAACTGGGCTTGATTGAATGAGGCTGTTTTACGCGGATAACTTAAACTTAAACAACACCGGCTCGCCGCAATATTGCGGGAGCCGGTGTTGTGTTTACATATAGATTTCTTCGATAACGATGTCCCGTTCCATGGCCAAATCGCGAAACCGGTCTTTTACCCGTACAAGCGGCCGGAAAAATTCGCTCGGATTGTTCCAAACGATCGTGGCGGTTTCCCCGTTGCTCAATTCAGCCTGTTTGCCGATAAAATGAGGCAGCAGGTTGCGGGTAAGCGCTTGAACGACTTGCTCGTCCAGCTCTCCGAATCCCAATTCGTACACTTTGCGCAGAACGGAGAGCAGACCGATCCGTCCGCTTCCCCCGTTCGCGGAAGTCAATTCCACATATTGATTAGCGACGGCAACGATCTTGGCGTAGGGATGAATTTCTTCCTTTTTCAGTCCTTGCGGGTAACCAGTTCCGTCCTCCTTCTCATGATGTTGGAGAGCGACTAGTGCAGGCGTCGGATCAGACATCGAATCCCGTATGATTTCATATCCGTATCTGGTATGTCGCTTGAATTCGTCCCACTGCGCTTCATTCAAATGCTCTCCACGATTACGCAAATCCTGGCGCAGCCTGCTTTTACCGATATCATGCAAATATCCGGCTTTGCTTATTTCATAACATTCTTCCCGCGAGTATCCCAGCCAGGAAGCAATGTAGTAGGACAAAATACCTACTTTCATGGAATGATTATATAGGTTTACATCCTCCTCGCCCAAAGTGATCAGCAATTCAACGACATCTTTTTTGTAATCCATGATTTCCAGCATCGGCTGAAGCTTCTCTTCCACCATGGACCGATTGAATTTCCCCGTTGTTAGCGCCTCTAGAAATAACGCTTGGTAACCTTGAACGGTCGACTCGAAATTTTCCTTCAAACGCTTCGTAAAACCGCTTCTGTCCAATTGTGACAAAGGAAGCTTGTCCTCTCTCGGCTCGATATCGACATAATGAATGCTCTGTCTGATAAGTAATGCGATTTCTTCTTTATGTATGATCGTTCCTTTCGGAAGAACGTGCAGTCCTGCCTTGTTAAAAATATCGACTCTAAGGCGGTCCCCTTCCAGAAGCTCCATAATATGAGTTTTCACACGAATCCTCCTTTCTCGCGATGAACCGGGACTGTCAGCGCATCGTTAACATAAATATCGATGAAAAGGCTTCATTATTAAATAGTTCCAAAGTATGTATTTATCCAGAATAATTTTCCTTTCTTCCGCAAACCTTATAATGACATCTTTGATCGAAAGGAGGCGGTTCCTTTGCCTTTTTGGAGAAGACGTTTGCGTTCATCCCATGCTGGTGGAAGTTCACTGAAATCTTCATCAACATCCCAAAAGCCGGACGGACAACCGCCAAATACACTGCCGGAAAAGCATCAAGCCACGGAACCGGGACTATCCCCCCGCCTGGAATGGATTGAAAACCGGTTCAGCAATTCTTCGGATGTCATTTACCGCAGGTTTGCCCTCAGCTCCGGCGAAGAGTGCGTATTGATTTACATCCGGGGCATGATTAACCAGGAGGCCGCCCAGAATTTTATCATTCGGAGCCTTCACCGGGAATCCGAAGATTTGAAGAAAGAAGATATCTATCAAATTTTGTTCGAAGATAAATCGCTGGACGTCTCGACCAGCAAAATCGTGAACGATTTGAACGAAGGAATCCATGCAATTTTGGATGCCGGTGCTCTTCTCTTGATTGACGGCGATCCCAGAATGGTCACTTTCTCCATCTCCAGCTATCCCACGCGTTCCATTGATGAAGCCCCTAACGAATCCGTGATCCGGGGGCCGAGGGAAGCTTTTATCGAGGATTTGGAGATTAATTTAACGATGCTCCGCAGACGCCTGAAGAGTACGGATTTCAAAACAGAGGCCATAATCATCGGCAAGAATACGAAAACCGATGTAGTCATCACTTATATGGAAGGCATATGTAAACCGGAGCTTGTCAAGGAAATGAAACGAAGACTGTCCTATCTGGAGGTCGATAGTGCCTTAGGATCCGCTTATATCGAAGAAGCGATCGAAGACAATCCGTATTCCCCTTTTCCTCAAATTCAATATTCGGAAAGACCGGATGTGGTATCGGCTGCGCTGCTGGAAGGCCGGCTTGCCTTACTTCTGGACGGAACGCCGATGATGATCATCGTTCCCGTTACGTTGCCGATGTTGCTTCAATCCGCCGAAGATTACTTTCAAAGGTTCGTAGCGGCGACATGGATCCGGTGGATCAGATATTTATTTTTGTTTATTTCGCTGCTTTTGCCTTCCTTATATATCGCGGTAAGCACATTTCATCCGGAAATGATTCCGAAGCAGCTGCTGTTGACGCTTGCCGCATCCCGGGCGATTGTCCCGTTTCCCGCGTTCTTGGAAGCATTTATGATGGAGGTCGCTTTCGAGGCGCTGCGGGAAGCTTCCGTCCGGATTCCGAAGTCGATTGGCCAAGCCGTTTCCATCATCGGAGCACTGATCATCGGAACGGCGGCCGTGGAAGCTGGCATTGTATCCGCTGCTATGGTCATCATCGTTTCATTGACAGGGATTGCTTCATTCATCATCCCGCATTTTGATTTGGGGCTATCCTTCCGGTTGCTTCGTTTTCCGATCATGCTGCTCGCGACCATGTTCGGATTGTACGGCATCGCCTGCGGATTAATTTTGATCTATATTCACATGATCAATTTACAATCCTTCGGTGTTCCTTATTTATCCCCGATCGCTCCTTATTCGGGTAGCGATATGAAAGACACGATCGTCCGGGCGCCTTGGTGGACCATGCGGAAACGTCCGGACCGAACGACAAACAATAGCAATAACACTCGTCAAAAAAGCAATTCCCGGGGCTGGGTCCGGGAAAAGGACGGTAAGCCATGAAAACAACTACCATATTCGTAAAATTAGGCCTTGTTTTCTTGATGTTGGCCTGTGTTTGCGGTTGCTGGTCGTCCAGGGAATTGAATAACCGGGGCTTTACCTTCATCATGCTTGTGGATAAAGCGGAGAACGGAGGCGTGGAACTCACCCTGGGATTTCCTCTTCCTATCCGGATGACTCCCGGACAAGCGGGAGGAAGTTCAAGTCAGAGTGGGCCGCCCTTTTCATATATCACCAGAACCGCGGACAACATTAGTCAGGCTTTTCGGGTTATCCAATCCGATATCTCCCGGTCCATTTCATTCGGTCAAACCAGGAACATTGTCATCGGGGAAAAATTAGCGGAAGACGGGATCGATTCCATTCTGGAATTTGTCAACCGGCAGCCTGCCTTCCATCTTAGCGCCAACCTTTTCGTCATGGAAGGAAAGGTCACCGACATCAAAAAAACTCCTTTGGTGTTCGAACGTTTTATTTCCGATATTTTAAGCAGTTTTGTCGCCCGGCACTCAACGCTGGATACCACGGCCAAAGACTTCATGATGGCTGAATATTTGGGTGGCGATATCTTATTGCCCCTTCTCAAAGTGAATTCGAAACCCGAGGGTGAAGGCGGAGAATCGGAAAAAAATGAATGGCTTGCTTCAGGCGGGGCTGCCATCATGAGTGCGGGAAAAATGTCAAAATTAAAGCTGTCGGCTCAAGAATTAAGAGGTGCCCTTTGGATTAGCTCTCAGTTGGACACTTCGATCATCAGTATTCCCTCCCCTTCCGACGGCAAGGAAATTAGCGTCGTCGCCCAAGGGGTCGGAACTAAAATCAGACCCAAAATGAAAGAAGGAAAACTCAGGTTTCAGATCAACAGCACCGCCAAAGGATATGTGTTGTCATCCCAATCCGAAATCGATTTGAGAGACCCGAAAAAATTGTCCCAGATCCAAGACGCTCTGGAACAAGATATTGTAAAGCGATTGTCCCAGGTCATTGAGAAAACGAGAAAAGCCCAGTCCGACTCGTTTTTAATGAGCCAATACCTGGGCTGGAGATATCCGAAAACATGGAATCGATTGAAAAACGAGTGGCGCGAGTACTATGCCTCCGAGCTTCCCATCGACATCAAAGTGAATATTGAACTGAATCAGACCGGCGGGGCGTACCGTTCTACGACCCAGGAAACATCTAAAGAAAAATCGTTTTAGGAGGAAAATCGATGACTTGGATTGGATGCCTGTTCATTCTGATCATCCTTTATGACTGGTTTAGGCAACGTAGTCGCGGAGTGAGCCTGAAAGACCGGGGTATTGTCCTTACGATATCCGTCTTATTTTTCCTGTTGGCGGGTACACTCTATTACTTCAAAAACAAATGGAATATTCCGATCCTGTTTGAGGCGGTTGCTCAAACGGTTCAGTCCTGGATGATCGGGAGATTCTGATCCGGAGGAAGAACAATGAAAAAAAGCGTTACCTTGCTCCAAGTTTTTTCCCTTTACAATTTGCATATTTTCACAACGGTGATCGCTTTTTTGCTGGGGATGCTAATCACAGGGAGCGGATTCTCTACGCCGATCGCCACCGTGCTTGGAGCCTTTTTGACAATTTTGATGATTTACCCTTCCTACAAGGTAGGTTCAGCCCGGCCCGACGAGTTTATCACCGAATATGGGGGAGAATTGGTAGGCAGAATCCCCCATGCTTTCTTCATTTTATATATCGTCATGATTAAATTGCTGCTTTCGGCGATCAATTTGCGGGAAATGGCCGATTTTTTGCTTACGGAGTACTTAAGCGGCACGCCGCATTGGGCGATCTTGTTTATATTCTGCGTTTGTATCGGTTATGCGGTCAGATCAGGCGTAACCGTCATCTTCCGCAGTGCCCAGGGCATTTTTCTCATTAGCGCGTTAGCCTTCCTGCTTATCCCTATTCTTGCGATGCAGGAAATCGAATTCGACGCTTTGATCGCGCTGGTAACCCACCTCAATATCCGGGATCTGTCGACCGGAATCTATTTGAATATGGGCATGTACGGCGAACTTTCATTTCTTTTCGTCATGTATCCTTACTTAAAGGACACGAAAAAAGTATATCGAACATTCTTTATAACCGCCTTATCTTCCATCGCGATCATTATGTCACATATGATCCCGATCCTGCTCACCTTCGGCAAGGATCTTACCGCGAACCTTACATATCCGGATTTGGAGTTGATCCGTTTTATACGAGTAGGCTCCTATATCGAATCGATGGACCCGATTCTCATCATTTTATGGCTGACCAGTATTTACATTAAAATCTCATTTCTTATTTTTACGGCGGTCCTATGTATTGCACAGTTGACGGGGATTAAGGACCACAAACCGTTAACCCTACCGGTTATCGCATTTATCGGCGTCATGTCGATAGCGATTACCAGGTCCCAGCCGGAACTATCCGATTTTTTGTGGAACCTTGCGCCCGTCCTGGCTTTTGGCGAATTGGTCATTCCGGCCGTCTATTGGGTAATGATGATCATCAAAGGGAAACGGAAGAATAACAAGCCGCCTGCGGACCAAAAAGAAACCGCCGATCAAAAATCGGCGATTTCTTAAGTACATGATTATTGATTCGTTAAAGAATTGAGGTCGATAAAGGGTGTAGCTCCCCCGGTAACCGCAGGCAGCTTTCCATCCCACTTTTCGAGCGCCTTTTCCTGCACCTCGATCTGCTTCAACTGCACCAGTTCCGGCGTCACTTCTTGTTTTTTCAGCTTGAGCGCCTCCGCCTCGGCTTCCGCCTGGGCGATTTTTTGCTGGGCTTCGATTTCGATCCGTTTCAAATCGTTGCTTGCCTTCAGCGCTTGCTGCTGCGCGACTTGCTTGGCTTCGATCGACTGGTTAAACGCGTCGGAGAATTTGAAGTTCACGATATTGACTTCTTTGACGAGTAAATCGTATTTTGCCAGACGGTTCGTCAGATGCTCGCTGATCTCGCCGGCCACGACATCGCGTTTCGCGATCAGATCCTCCGCTTGGTAACGCGCGGTAACTTCCTTCACAATTTCCTGAACCGCGGGATTGATAATGACGGCGTCGAAGCTGCCGCCGATATTGTTCATCAGATTGTAGGCGGATTCTTTGTCGACGGAATAGTTGACCGCCACGTGCGTCGATACCGGCTGCAAGTCCATGGACGATGCGCTCGTATCCGTCTCCGCCTTCGTAACCTGGGTATTGACCTGGATTACGGATTGAATAAACGGTATTTTCAAATGAATTCCCGGCGACAAAACATTGCTGTTCAATTTCCCGAATGTTTTGTATAAACCGACATGTCCGTATTCGACCTGGGCGAAGCTGTTCGCGCCCACGATCAACACAAGTAATCCGACTACGACCGCCGTTGTCAGCCCTTTTAATTTGAAATTTCTTTTTGCTCCCGGATTGGTTCCCGTCTCCATGTACATCCCTCCGCATGATCTATTGCCGTCAAAAAACAGCTATATTCATTATTACGCGCGGAAAGCGTTTTGGTGGCAAAAATTGCCGACTAGGATCGGGACAGCCACGCACGGCCGTTATTCCAGTCCACCTGAACAGGCATCTCGAAAAATTCCGATAACGATCCACCATCCAAAACGTCTCTCGTAGGGCCTTGTTTGAACGGTTCTCCCCGGCGCAAAAGCAGGGTACGGGAAAACATCGGCAGGATTTCCTCCGTATGATGGGTTACGTAAAGCATCGTCGGGGCGACCGGCAGCGAGGCCAACTCATGAATGCTGTCCAGCAGCCCTTCCCTGGAAATAAAGTCGAGCCCGTTTGTCGCCTCGTCCAAAATGAGCAGCTTCGGATTTGCCATGAGCGCCCGGGCTATCAACAGTTTTTGCTGTTCCCCTTGAGAACAGGTTTGATAGGTCCGATCCTTCAAATGTCCGCAGCGCAACTGGTCCATAAGCTCCGAAGCCCGGTCAAAATCTTCATCCGACGGTTTGTCGTACAGCCCGATGGAAGCGTACTTTCCGCTGACGACGAGGTTCTGCGCCTTGTCGCTTCCGTGAATTCTCGCCTGTAGGGACGAACTCACCCAACCGATCGACTTGCGGAGCTCCCGAAGATCGACCTCTCCGAATTTGTGGCCAAGAACATGAATTTCTCCGCTTGTCGGCCAAATATAACCGCAGAGCAAATTCAGCAGCGTCGTTTTCCCCGATCCGTTCAAACCGAAAAGAGCCCAGTGCTCCCCTTCGCCGACTTTCCAGTCTATCCCTTCAAGAACCGCTTTACCATCGCGATACCAGCTGACATCTTTCATTTCAATACAGTTTCCCATACCTGCGCCCTCCTGAATATTTACGTTAAACCGACATGAATAAACCAAGTAGTTCCAAGCTACTCCCCCGGATTTTATTTGTCAAGGCAGGCGCACGCATATTTTCCGTGCCATGGACCTGGATATCAGCTAAGATACTTACAAAAGGAAGTGATCATTTGAATCATATTATCGATTATGAGGAAGTAGCCAAATTGCAAAAGGAATGCGAATCCCGCGACGGCATAACCTTGAAACTGAATTGGGATATGCTTAACGCACGGCGAAAAACGGGAGGAGAGGACCTGGCGGAGTACAGAGACGGAAGGCTGGTCGCTTTTCTCGGCATCTACGACATCGCCGGCACGTTGGAAATTTGCGGCATGGTACATCCCGATTACCGTAGACAGGGTATATTCACCACCCTGCTGCAAAAAGCTCTGGCGGTTGCGGAATCCAAACGCTATGCCAAAATATTGCTGAATGCGCCGGAAAGCAGCGCTTCGGCCAAAAGCTTTATCGCGTCTGCGCCTTTCTCCTATTCCTTTTCGGAGTCGCAAATGAAATATGAGGAAGCGTGCGATTTGAAGCTGCCCGTAAGAACGGACACCGTTCTTCGAAGAGCCGGAGTGGAAGACAAAGCCTTCATGGCCCGGGTGGACCGTGAAGGCTTTGAAATGAGCGAAGAAGAATCCTTAAACTATTACGCTTCGATTGACCCGCTGGAAATGTCCGAGTATGAAATCGTGCTTTCCGCCGGAGAACCCGCGGGTAAAATCCGGGTGTCCCCGGTTGGGCGCGAGGCTTGGATCTATGGATTTGCCGTAGCGGCGGAATGCCGGGGGCAAGGGATCGGCAAATCGGCGCTCCGGCAGATCGTAGACCGCGAACACGCGGGCGGATACGAAGTCTGGCTTGAGGTTGCGTTCGACAACCCGAATGCCCGGCGTCTCTACGAGGAAACCGGATTCCGGACGGTCCGGGCCCAGGATTATTATGAATACACGGGCTCCCGGGCTTAAACCTGCTCCGGCGCTAACGCATAAGCGCCGAACTGGGCTTGGTGCAGGCGGCTGTAATGGCCGCCCGCCGCAACCAGCTCCTGGTGACGCCCCTGCTCCGAAATGCCTTCTTCCGTCACGACGACGATGCGATCCGCATTTTTGATTGTTGCAAGCCGGTGGGCAATCACCAGTGTAGTCCTCCCCTCCGACAATTCGGCCAACGAGGCTTGAATCGCCAGCTCGGTTTCCGTATCCAGCGCCGAGGTGGCCTCGTCAAGAATCAGAATGGGCGGATTCTTCAAAAACATGCGTGCTATAGCGAGCCTTTGTTTTTGGCCTCCGGACAGCTTGACCCCACGCTCCCCGATCACGGTATCCATTCCCTCCCGCTGAGAGTGGATGAATTCCGAAAGCTGCGCCCTCCGCGCCGCCTCCCATATTTCTTCATCGGTCGCCTCAAGCTTACCGTAAGCGATATTTTCTCGAATCGTGCCGGAAAACAAATAGACGTCTTGCTGTACGATGCCAATATTGCGGCGGAGCGAGGATAACGTCAAGCTTCGAATATCCTTACCGTCGATCATGATTGCGCCTCCCGTTACTTCATAGAAACGCGGGAGCAAGCTGCACAACGTCGTTTTACCGGCTCCCGACGGCCCGACGAACGCCACCGTTTCTCCGGCATGAATCTGCAGATCGATATCGTTCAATACCCGTGTACCGTCATCATATCCGAAGCTTACCTGCCGATACCGGATATCCCCTTTCAAAGCGCCTGCATCCGCCGCTTCCGGGACATCGGCCACATCGGGCTCCGTATCCATAATTTCAAGATACCGTTTAAATCCGGCAATGCCCTTCGGATAGCTCTCGATGATCGAGTTGATTTTTTCGATCGGCCGCACAAATACGTTTGCAAGCAGCAGGAAGCCGACAAACTCACCGTACGACAACTCTCCGCGAATCACGAACCAGGTGCCCGCTATCATGACAAACAAGGAGACGAGCCGCATCAACATATAGTTGACCGACATGCTCCCGGCCATAATTTTATACGCCCGGAGCTTGGTTGCGCGGTAACTTCCGTTATTTTCCTCAAACAGCTTCTTTTCGTGCTCTTCATTGGCGAACGCTTGAACGACGCGGATTCCGCCGATGTTTTCTTCGACCCGGGCATTGAAATCCGCCAGTGCCGTAAACAGTCCCCGGTACGTTTTGGTCATTTTCCCGTTAAAGTAAAGCGCCGTCCACACCAGCACGGGCACGACCAAAAAGGTCAGCACGGCAAGCTTCCAGTTGATCGCCAGCATCAGGAAAAAGGAACCGATCAGCGTCATCCCGGCGATAAATACGTCTTCCGGACCGTGGTGGGCCACTTCCCCGATATTGTCGAGATCGTTGGAGATCCGTGACATAAGATGGCCTGTCTTATGGTTGTCATAGAAACGGAACGAAAGCTTCTGCAGATGATCGAACATTTTTTTTCGCATATTCGTTTCGATGTTGACGCCAAGCATGTGCCCCCAATAGGTCACGATGTAATTCAGCACCGTGTTCAATACGTAGACGCCCAGCAGCGCCACGGATGCCCAGAGGATCATGGACCAGTTTTTGCCGGGCAATAGCTCATCGACAAAGTGGTTGACCGCGACCGGAAACCCGAGCTCGAGCAGTCCGGCAACGACGGCGCAAGTAAAATCAAGTATAAACAGGTTCTTATAAGGCCTGTAATATGAAAAAAAGCGGCGTAGCATGTCACTCTCTCCCTATTTTTTGTACTGCTCAACAGACTATCACAAGTTACCGTCGTTTCAAAGACCCACAATTGATTATAAACAAAACCTCCCGCGACGAAGTAAACCCGTTCATATCTTTCATGTCAATGAGGAATAGACCTTTAAAGTATACTTTGTTATGGCATCATCGTAATCCGGATACTTATATCCGAGACAGACCGACACGGCCGCGGTGTATTTTCTGAACAACGCATAACAAGTAAACAAAGACTCCCACATCGCCTCATAACCATTCGCAGCATATGTTGTAAGTAGTTTTTCCCAATCTTCATCCGGAAGGTAACGATCGATGAACTTGTAGTTCTTACCCAAGCTAAAATCATACCCTTGCTCCGAACCGATTTGCCAAGCCATCATTCTCAATAAATTAGGTCGCGCTATTTCATGTAAATGATCAACCGCAAAAAGAATTTCTTTTCTCGCTAACCCTTTGACGACATAGGTTGATACCATCCAGAATTCATTGCAGCAATCATCAAATTCTCTTGGGGTCGGCTTTTTGATCCAATATTGACGGTCGTCGGGGACAATCTCATGTTTGATCAGCGCATCTTTATCGAGCAATACCTCGACCAGACCGTCACTGTCGGCAAAATAATCTTCGACTTCACTTAACGGAATTAATGTCAGGTCTACTTTATTCCCATCCTCAAACAGCATTAAATAGGAAAACCAATTCCCCAATTCCGACGGGAAAAGCGCCATATCCTCGGGCTTTTGCATCATCACTCGATTCCCGAAAACGTCAAGCCACCGGTCATTTTTCTTGAAAGATTCCATATCGGTGACAAAATAAGAAATATCATAATCCTGAAATGGATCCGATGGAATATTTTTGTTGGTACGGGACCCTTCCAGTGTTGCCAATCGGATTCGATCATCGTTCATGGCGAAATCCACAAGGAGTCGCATCATTTCTTCCGTATTTCTCAACCCTTATCCCTCCGTTCCGTATTCCGCGCACATCCTTTTTATAATTCGACGGACGGCTCCCCTACTCCTTGTACTTTTTATTCGTAGGAACTTTTCCCGCAGGGTGGCATGCCCATAGAAAAATAAGGTACAATAACTAGCGAATCAACGAAACCGAAGGAAGGTTTACGACATGTACGTAGCAAATGATTGGCAAGATTATGAAGTCATCGATACCGGGGACGGTGAAAAACTGGAGCGCTGGGGAGATGTGGTCCTCCGCCGGCCGGATCCGCAAATCATATGGCCGATTCGGGATGAAAGCCGCGATTGGCGCGAGGTGCACGGTCATTATCATCGCAGCTCCTCCGGCGGCGGACAGTGGGAAATGAAGAAACAATTGCCGGAACGCTGGACGATCTCTTATGACCGGCTTAAATTTTATATCCGGCCGACCAATTTCAAGCATACCGGGCTGTTTCCGGAACAAGCGGCCAACTGGCGTTGGATGATGGACAAGATCGCCGGCGCGGGGCGTCCGATTCAGGTGCTTAACCTGTTCGCCTATACGGGAGGTGCCTCGGTGGCGGCCGCATCCGCCGGCGCTTCGGTCGTTCACGTCGACGCGGCCAAAGGGATGGTCCAATGGGCAAAGGAAAACTTGGCCTTGTCCGGGCTTAGCGACCGTCCGGTCCGTTTCATTACGGATGATGTGTTCAAATTCGTACAGCGGGAGCAGCGTCGCAGCAACAAATACGACGCGATCATCATGGACCCGCCTTCTTACGGACGTGGCCCGGGCGGAGAAATGTGGAAGCTCGAGACGAGCTTGTATCCGTTCGTGGAATCCTGTCTTTCGATCCTGTCCGACAGACCGCTGTTTTTCCTGATCAACTCCTATACGACCGGCATTTCTCCGACCGTGCTTCACAACATCTTGTCCATGACCGTGAAGAAACAATACGGCGGACGCATCTCGGCCGGCGAACTGGGCCTGCCGATCACGAAATCAGGGCTGAATTTGCCTTGCGGGATTTTGGGCCGCTGGGAGGAATAAAGATGGCTGAAAGTCAAAGCTCCATGCAGACCTCCGGTCACCCGGCGATGGCGATCCTGTATGAAGATAACCATCTGCTCGGGGTCGAAAAGCCGGTGAACGTGCCGACCCAGGAGGACGCCAGCGGCGATCCCGATCTGCTGAGCCTGCTGAAAGAGGACATCAAGGAACGTTACGGAAAGCCGGGAAATGTCTACCTCGGCCTTGTGCACCGGCTGGATCGTCCGGTCGGCGGAGCGATGATCTTCGCGAAAACGTCGAAAGCCGCATCCCGCTTGTCGGATGCGGTTCGGACCCGTCGTTTCGAGAAGTCCTATGTCGCTGTCGTCCGCGGAATCCCGTTGCAACCGAAAGGCAGACTGACGGACACCTTGTTAAAGGACGAACGCACGAATACGGTGTCGGTCGTTCCGCCAGGCACGCCGGGAGCCAAAGACGCCGTGCTTGACTACCGGGTTGTCGCCAGCTCTCCGGATAAGGGGCTAAGCCTGCTGCAAATCAAACTGCACACGGGAAGGCCGCACCAGATCCGCGTGCAGCTAAGCGCGCTCGGTTGCCCGCTGTACGGAGATCAAAAGTACGGGGCTTCGGTGAACAAGCCTGGCGAACAAATTGCTCTCTGGTCCATTTACGTCGGAGTTCCGCATCCGGTCAGCAAGGAGCCGATCGATCTGATCTCGCTGCCTCCCCGTCTCTATCCATGGGACTTGTGGGAACGGCACTTGTATTCCCATATGGCCGATGATTGCAAATCCGGCGCGAACGGCGGCATGTAAAAAGGCTATCCCTTCGGTTTTCGAACCCGGGGATAGCCTTTTTTTCTATTCTGCCGCTTTTGAAACAGAGCCCGATATTTTTCCGAGCAAAAAGACGAGCAGCTGCTGGTTATGCGCCGAGATTCGGCCCAGCACCTGGTTCAAATAATCGTCCCGTACCTGAACCCCTCGCGCGACCTCGCTTTTGCCTTTTTCCGTAATCGATACCCACACAATACGGCGATCTCCTTCATCTCTGTCCCGTCGGATCAATTCTCCTCGCTCCATTCGGTCAAGCAGCATCGTGACCGCGGCGGGCGTGGTCGAGAGAAAAGGGATCAGGTCCGAAGGCTTCAAGCTCCCCTCGCGTTCCAGCACCTCTAACACAGCCAGCTGCGACGTGGTTAGCGCAGGCGCCAGTTCTTCCTCCATGTGGGATTGAAAGTCCTTCATAATCACGCCTAACAGCCTGGCAAATTCGACAGTATGCATTGTGTACCCCCGTCTCGTGAAATAAACCGGTTATCTATTTATTTCAAGTAGTTCGACAGCGAGTCCGAAAATCCTGCCGGATTCCAGTTTAAGGCAAGACATCAATTTACAATATGGCTTTCCGCCATCCGAACGGATCGTCAAGCACGCCCTTCTGGATGCCGGTAATCGTATCGTACAGCTTCTTGGAGATTTCACCGGTTCCTCCTCCGGCAATCGTGATCTGCTCACTTTCCCATTTCATCGTTCCGATCGGAGAAATGACCGCTGCCGTACCGGTTCCGAACGCTTCCTCGAGCTTCCCCTGCCGTCCGGCTTCAAACAGCTCGGCGACCGTGATTTTCCGTTCAATGACCGGAATGCCCCAGGAGCGGAGCATGGCGATCACCGAATCCCGCGTTACCCCCGCCAGGATGCTTCCCGACAATTCAGGCGTAATGACCTCGCCGGCGATTTTGAAAAATACGTTCATGCTCCCGACTTCTTCAATGTATTTCTTCTCGACGCCGTCCAGCCAAAGCACTTGGGAGAACCCTTCCTGCTTCGCTTCCTCCTGCGCCTTGATGCCCGAAGCATAATTGCCGGACGTTTTTGCCATCCCGGTTCCGCCGCGTACGGCTCTCACATATTCGTCCTCGACGTAAATCGATACCGGGTGAATTCCCTCAGGGTAGTAAGAACCAACCGGGGACAAAATGACGAGCAGCTTGTATTCTTTGGAAGCCCGTACGCCAAGGCACGGCTCCGTAGCAATAATAAACGGACGAATGTAGAGGGATGTGTCCTCTCCTTCCGGAATCCACTCCCGGTCGACACCGACGAGCTCAACAATTCCGTTAAGCAGGAGATCCCCATCCACCTGGGGAATGCTCATGCGCTCACATGAGGCATTAAGCCGTTTCAGGTTCATATCGGGCCGGAACAGCGAAATTTTCCCGTCGGCTGTTTTATAGGCCTTCATTCCTTCAAACACTTCTTGACCGTAATGAAAAACCATCGCCGAAGGGTCCAGGGAAACGGGCCCATAGGGAACGATCTCAGGATCTCCCCATCCATATCCTTCGGAATAGTCCATCACCAGCATATGGTCGGTAAAATATTTGCCGAAACCGAGCTGGCCGGAATCGGGTTTGCTTTTTAACTGCGGGTTACGTTCGATTTTGATCTGGTTCACTTTTACGCGCATCCTCTCTTGGCCGGTTATTTTCTCCTACTATACTCCTTGTTTTAATATTGATCAATATTATGATATCGATTATAATCATAGAAATTTTCAATGAACAGGGGCGTGAAGGAAGTGGAGTATCGTTTGCTGGAATACTTCTTGGCCGTGGCCGAAGAGTTGCATTTTACGAAAGCCGCAGACCGGCTGGGCATCACGCAGCCCACGTTGAGTCATCAGATCCGCCTGCTTGAGCAGGAACTGGGCACGCCGTTATTTCATCGCTCCGGCAAAAAGACTTATTTGACCCAGCCTGGATCGGTTTTATTGGAGCATGCGCGCCGCGTCGTCCACGAACTGGAGCAGGCAAAGCTTGAAATCGGCGAGCTTGCCGGACTCCAAAGAGGGCGGCTGCGAATCGGCTGTTCCGGCAACCACTTACTTACGGGCGCGCTCATTTCTTTTCATCGGCAATATCCGGGAATCGAACTGAACGTCGTGGAACTGGCAACCGATGAAACTTATGAAGGATTGATGAGCAACCGGTTGGATCTGGGCGTCGTTTTTTTACCGTTGGAAGACGAACAGCTGATCAATCTCCCGTTATATGATGAAGAACTGGTTTTGGCGGTATCCAAAGAGCATCCCCTGGCATTTTCTGAAAAAGTCGAGCTTCATCAGCTTGCCGGTATTCCGCTTGTGCTTTTCCAGCCTAAATTTTTCGTTCGTCAAATGATCAATGCCGCTTGCGGAGATGCCGGCGTATCGCTAAATCCCGTCATGGAGTTATCGACGATGGAATCCCAGGTTCAAATGGTGCTTCAGCAGGTAGGCGGTACCGTGCTTCCCCTTTCCTACGCCAAAACGCTTCATCAACCGGAAATCGCCGTCATTCCGCTTGCCGATCCTAAGCCGCGCAAACAGGTCGGTCTCGTGTACCGAAAAACGATGTATATGGATAACACGATCCAGGCATTTATCCGCCATCTTACCAGTTTTTAGGCTTAAGGTGTTCCGCGTACGTATGAAAGGCCTGGCCACCACTGTGCTACACGCAAGGGATGACCGGGCTTTTTTTGCCGCGCATTTCCGGTTTAGCGGTTTAGAATGCTGTCTTCCAGCACGGCGCTCTTATCCCCGTATTCCTTGATGATATGCTTCTCGCCCCAAGCGCACAGGGAATCCAATATCCCCTGAAGGCTCCAACCGTACTCGGTCAGCTCATACTCGACTCTCGGAGGCACTTCGTTATAGCTGATCCGGTTGACGATCCCGTCCTTCTCCAGTTCTCTTAACTGTTGGGTCAGCATCTTCTGCGTGATTCCGGGCATCAAGCGTTTCAAGTCGCTCGTTCTTCGTTTACCGTGCGTAAGATGGCATAAGATAACGCATTTCCATTTCCCTCCGATGACCTCCAATGTGGCTTCCACCGAAATATTATATTTTTTCGCCAAGGCGTCTTCCTCCCTTTGTTTATCCATTAGGCACTTTTTAGTACCTATATCACTTGAAAGTACGTACTGTTCATCACGGTCTTGATAAATGATAATAGCATATGCCGGCCGGCAACGACAAATCATAGAGGAGTGGAAGACCCTGTGACTATAGAAAAAAAGAGAAGCATGCTGGCGCTGTTGGCACTTGCGGTCAGCGCCTTTGCGATCGGGACAACCGAGTTTATCAGCGTAGGGCTGCTTCCTTTGATCGCTGATGACTTTGATATATCCGTCACTACGGCGGGACTTACCGTTACGTTATATGCCCTGGGCGTTACGTTCGGAGCTCCGGTGCTCACATCGTTAACCTCCGGGGTTTCGAAAAAAACGCTGCTGCTCTGGGTTATGATCGTTTTCATCGCCGGCAACAGCCTGGCCGCCATGGCCGGCGGCATCGGCGTCCTGCTTGCCGCACGCGTGATTTCGGCTTTGGCGCACGGCGTGTTTATGTCTATCGGATCGACCATCGCGGCCGACCTCGTTCCCGAGAATCGGCGGGCCAGCGCCATCGCCATTATGTTCTCCGGGCTTACCGTGGCTACGGTCACTGGCGTACCTCTGGGCACGATGGTCGGGCAGCATTGGAGCTGGCGGACGGCCTTTGTCGCCATTGCTCTCATCGGCGTGGCTGCTTTTCTAGCCAACCTGATTCTTGTATCGGGAGGGAATTTGCGTAAAGGCACGAAAACGCAGCTTAGCGATCAGCTCAAACTCGTGACCCATAGCCGCCTGTTGCTGGCTTTCGTCATCACCGCGTTGGGATACGGCGGCACCTTCGTCGTCTTTACTTATTTATCCCCGCTGCTTCATGAAGTAACCGGATTTCCCGAGAAAACGGCAGCGGCGATTCTCTTGATGTACGGAATCGCTATTGCGATCGGCAATCTCCTTGGAGGCAAAGCGGCCAACCGCAAACCGGTAAACGCCCTGTTCTATATGTTCGGTATTCAGTCCCTGGTGCTGTTCGCCCTGTACTTCACGGCTCCGATGAAAATCGCGGGACTGGCCACCATTTTTCTCATGGGCCTATTTGCCTTTATGAACGTGTCCGGTTTGCAAGTCTATGTCGTGATGCTGGCCGAGCGTTACGCTCCCAAGGCGAAAGATATCGCGTCTGCCGTCAACATCGCCGCTTTTAACGCCGGCATCGCCCTCGGAGCCTTTCTTGGCGGGATCGTCACCGATCACCTCGGCCTCCGGCACACCGCCTGGGTGGGAGGATTGATGGTTCTGGCCGCAGTGGTCCTTACCGGCCGGGCCCGGGCATTCGAAGAAAAAGATGCCGGGCATGAAAAAAACACGTTGGCTGAGTGCGGCTTGAATCCGGCCGAGCAAAACGGGTAAGCTATTTTATGGAATGCGATACCATTTAAAAAACTTCATCATAGGAGATGACCAAGAATTATGATTAACCATTTGCAGGATACCGTAACCTTGCACAACGGAGTACAAATGCCGGGCTTTGGTCTGGGCGTTTTTAAAGTCGAAGAAGGACAAGAACTCGTCAATGCGGTCAAAGCCGCCATCCGGCACGGTTACCGGAGCATCGATACCGCGGCCGTGTACGAGAATGAAGCCGGGGTCGGAACTGCGATCCGCGAAGCCCTCGAAGAGTCGCTCGTGAAGCGCGAGGAACTGTTCGTGACGTCCAAGCTGTGGAACGCCGACCAGGGCTACGATTCGGCTTTGGCCGCTTTTGAAGCCACCATGGAAAAACTCGGTCTCGATTATCTGGATTTGTATCTCATCCACTGGCCGGTCAAAGGCAAATACAAGGACTCCTGGCGCGCCCTGGAAACCTTGTACCGAGATGGCCGGGTGAAAGCGATCGGGGTGAGCAACTTCCAAATTCATCATTTGAAGGATGTGATGGAAGGGGCGGAAATCAAGCCGATGGTCAACCAGGTGGAATTTCATCCGCGCCTGACGCAGAAAGATCTGCTTCTGTACTGCCGGGAGCAAGGCATTCAATTGGAAGCCTGGTCTCCGCTGATGCAAGGGGAGCTGCTGAATGAACCTTTGCTTCAAGAAATCGGCGCCAAATACGGTAAAACGGTGGCCCAGGTCATTTTGCGCTGGGACCTCCAGCACGGCGTAGTAACCATACCGAAATCAACCAAAGAAGCGCGGATTATCGAAAACGCCTCGATCTTTGATTTTTCCCTGAGCGAAGAAGATATGAACCGGATCGACGGATTGAATGAAGATCGGCGGGTGGGTCCGGACCCGGACAACTTTAACTTTTAATGGCGATGATTCAATAAAAAAAGGCTGCCGATTCAAGCAGGTTTCTCTGCTGAATGGCAGCCTTTCTTCATTTGCGACTATTCGCGAATGAACAAATCGACGATTTCGTCTTTTTTATCGATAGGAATCAACAGCTTGCCGATCGATTTACGATCCGCCAGCGGCCCATCCTCAGTACTGAAGTGATGAATGGCACCATCGTGCATAACGGCGGCCAATGCCAGCGGCTCCCTGCAATGGAACCCGCCGATCAGACGGCTTCCGTTCGGTTTGACCCGCTTGCCTTCCTTGAACTCGAACGACTGAACTCCTTTGCCGCCCCGGCTTTGCACCGGATAATCCAGCAGCAGCGAGCGTTTGCCGTAACCCAAGTCCGAGACGACCAGCACTTCGCCTTCGTCGCCTTCAACCCAAATCGCGCTGACGACCTCGTCGTCCTCTTTGAGCGAAATCCCCCGAACGCCTGCCGAAACGCGACCCATCGCGTTCACTTCGGCTTCCGCAAACCGGATCGCCATCCCTTGCTTGGTCAGCAGCAAAATATCTTGACGGCCATGACTGAGCGTCACGCTGACGATTTCATCGCCGTCCGCCACCTTACAAGCGGCGACGGCGCCTGAGCGCTTCGTCTCATAGTCTTTCAGTTCCGTACGTTTGACTTGGCCGCGCTTGGTGACAAACACCAGGCTCGCTTCCGGCTCCTCAAAGTTTTTGAGCGGGATCGCGCTTACGATCCGGTCTTCCTTCGCGAGCGGAATGACGTTTACGATGGCGGTCCCATTGTCTTTCCATTTAAATTCCGGAATTTGATGCACCGGGAGCAGGAAGTATTGTCCGCGCTGGGTAAAGATCAGAATGTTCTGCAGCGTATCGACGTCAAGCACATGCTTGATATAATCGCCTTCCTTTACGCCGGAGCCTTCGCGTTCCCCGCCGGAACGCGTGAAGGACAGCATACTCGTCCGTTTGATGTAGCCTTCGTGCGACAACGTAACGAGGACATCCTCTTGGGCTACCAATACTTCAAGGTTGACCTTCAGCTCCTCGACTTCGCCATGAATTTCGGAACGCCGATCCACTCCGTATTTGTCGCGAATTTCCGTCAATTCTTTGCGAATGACGCCGATCAGCTTTTTGTCGCTCTCCAAAATGCCGCGCAATGTGCCTATTTTCTTCTGGATATCCTCCAACTCCTTCTGGAGCTGGTTAATTTCCAGGTTCGTCAGCCGGTACAATTGGAGCGTCAGGATCGAATCCGCTTGGCGTTCGGTGAAACCGAACATCCACTGCAAATTGTTTTGCGCATCCTGCCGGTTCTTCGAAGCTTTAATCGCAGCAATGACATCGTCCAAAATGTTCAGCGCTTTGACCAAACCTTCCAGAACATGGGCCCGGTCTTCCAGCTTTTCGAGCTCATACTTCGTGCGGTTCGTCACAACTTCCCGCTGGTGGGCGATGTACGCCTCAAGCATCGGCTTCAATCCGAGCTGGCGCGGCGCTTTGTTGACGATCGCCACCATATTAAAGTTGTAAGTGACCTGAAGGTCCGTCTTCTTGAGCAAATAAGCAAGAATGCCTTGCGCATCCGCATCCTTCTTCAGTTCTACGACGATCCGCAAGCCGTTCCGTCCGCTTTCGTCCCGTACCTCGGCGATTCCGTCGACCTTTTTCTCGAGCCGGATATTTTCCATGGCCGTCACGAGACGGGATTTCACGACCTGATAAGGGATTTCGGTGACTACGATCTGCTGTTTGCCGCCGCGCAGCGTTTCGATATCGGTTTTGGAACGCAAATAAATGCGGCCCCGTCCCGTTTCGTACGCTTCGCGGATGCCGTCTTCGCCCATGATAATGCCGCCGGTCGGAAAATCCGGTCCTTTGACATATGTGCGGATTTCCTCAAGCGAGAGGTCCGGCTTTTCCATGACGGCGATGCAGGCATCGATGACTTCCCGTAAATTATGAGGCGGAATTTCCGTCGCAAAACCGGCGGAAATCCCGCTCACCCCGTTGACAAGCAGGTTCGGAAAACGCGAAGGCAGCACGACCGGCTCCATCGCCGTATTGTCGAAGTTGTCCTTAAACGGAACCGTGCGTTTTTCGATATCCCGAAGCAGTTCCAAAGCGATCGGCGACAGGCGGGCTTCCGTGTACCGCATCGCTGCGGCCGGGTCATCGTCCTGCGATCCCCAGTTGCCGTGGCCGTCGACGAGCACATGCCCCATTTTCCAGGGTTGCGCCATACGCACCATACCTTCGTAAATGGAGGAATCGCCGTGCGGATGGTAGTTACCCATGACATCCCCGACTGTTTTGGCCGACTTGCGGTAGGGCTTGTCGGGCGTGTTGCCGGAATCATACATCGCGTACAGAATCCGCCGCTGCACCGGCTTTAATCCGTCCCTGACATCGGGAATGGCCCGATCTTGAATAATGTATTTGGAATACCGGCCGAAGCGGTCACCAACGACTTCTTCAAGAAAAGCCGGTAAAAAGTTTTCCAATGAACTCAAATCATGTCACCTTCTATTCCTCATACTCCGTAAAATCCACATGCTCCACGATCCAACGTTTGCGCGGGTCGACCTTGTCGCCCATCAGCGTGGAGACGCGGCGTTCCGCCTTCGCGGCATCGTCGATCTGAACCTGAAGCATCGTGCGCGTTTCAGGGTTCATCGTCGTTTCCCAAAGCTGCTCCGGATTCATTTCCCCGAGTCCTTTGTACCGCTGCAGCTCGAAGTTTTTGCCGAACTCCTTCAAATAATTTTGCAGCTGTTCGTCGCTCCAGGCATAGCGTACCGTCTCCAGCTTGCCTGAGCGCCGCGTAATTTTGTAGAGCGGAGGCTGGGCGATGTAGACCTTGCCCGCATCGATCAGCGGCTTCATATAACGATAGAAGAACGTCAACAGCAATACTTGAATGTGCGCACCGTCGGTGTCGGCGTCGGTCATAATAATAATTTTGGAAAAATTGCTGTCTTCGACGGCAAATTCCGGCCCGATTCCGGCGCCGATCGCGGAAATGATCGCCTTATACTCGTCGTTCTTCAGGATATCGGCCAGCTTGGCCTTTTCCGGGTTCATCGGCTTACCTTTTAACGGCAGGATCGCCTGAATCTTGGAGTCCCGTCCCTGCTTGGCGGAGCCTCCCGCCGAGTCCCCTTCGACGATAAACAGTTCCGTGCGCGTAAAATCCTTCGATTGGGCCGGCGTCAGCTTGCCCCCCAGGTTCGAGCTTTCGCTCCGCTTTTTGCCGGTACGCATTTCGTCGCGTGCTTTCCGAGCCGCTTCACGCGCTTTCGAAGCCTGAACCGCCTTCTTGATCAGCGTTTGAGCCACCTGAGGATTTTCTTCCAGGAACAACGCCATCTTCTCGGCTACGACCGCATCCACCGCGCTCCGCGCGGATGCGCTGCCGAGCTGGTCCTTCGTCTGGCCGACGAATTCCACTTCGGACATTTTGACGCTGATGACAGCCATCATTCCTTCGCGAAGGTCGTTGCCCTCCAGGTTTTTCTCCTTTTCCTTCAACATTCCGTTTTTCCGCGCATAATCGTTCATCACCCGGGTATAAGCCGTTTTAAATCCCGTTTCATGGGTTCCGCCGCCGCGCGTCGGGATCGAGTTTACGAATGAAGCCAACGTTTCCGTGTATCCGGCATTATATTGCAACGCCACCTCGACTTCGATTTCATCGCGCTCCGCATAAAAATGAACCACATCATGCAGCACATCCTTGCCGTCATTCAAAAATTGAACGAACTGGCTCGCGCCGCCTTCGTAAAAAAACTCGTCGGACCGGTCTGACCGCTCATCCTTCAGGATAACCTTCAATCCCGAATTCAAAAAAGCGATCTCCTGCAAACGTTCCGCGAGCGTATCGTAATTCAATCCGATTCCGTTCACAAATACGCGTTTGTCCGGCTTAAACGTCACCTTCGTGCCCGTCCGGTTCGTATTCCCCACGATCTCGAGACCCGTCACCGGCTCGCCCACATGCTCGACTCCCTTGTCATCCACCCAGTATTCGAACCGCATTCGGTGAATTTTGCCCTCACGGTAAATCTCGACCTGCAGCCACTCGGAAAGCGCATTCGTTACCGAAGCGCCCACGCCGTGCAACCCGCCGGATTTCTTGTATCCCGAACCGCCGAACTTTCCGCCGGCATGCAATATCGTATAAACCACCTGCGGTGTAGGAATCCCTGTCTTGTGCATTCCCGTCGGTATGCCGCGGCCATTGTCGATAACGGTCACCGAACCGTCTTTATTCAGCGAAATTTCGATTTTGTCGCAAAATTTCGCCAAATGCTCGTCGACCGCATTATCCACAATCTCCCATACCAGATGATGAAGTCCCGACGAGCTCGTACTGCCGATATACATACCTGGACGTTTACGTACCGCGACAAGCCCTTCGAGCACTTGAATGTCGTCCGCGTCGTATCCCGAATCCGCACGCCCGGGGTTTGGCCCGGAGGCTTCTTCGAACAAATCGATTTGTTCGGCCATTCATGCTCCCCCTTTAACTACTTTATAGTCCTTTTTTGGTCAAAAGAGATCGTTCGAACGATCTCACTATGCATTAAATGCAAACAGATGTTTTGTTGTCCTTGTCCATTTTAATTCAATATATCCTGTTTCGTAAAGACGAGGAATGAAACGATGAGGGAAGCGCCCCCCCAAACGGCGAGGACAATAAGTGAAAATCCGAGCGTCATCCCTTCGATCGGCGCCGGCGTCCCCGACAAATAATTCGTCAAGCCGAGATTAACCATGAATAAATATTTGGCGCTAGTCCAAGCGGAAGCCATATTGGATAATATATTTCCGGCAATCAGCGCCGCCATCATGATGACGATGCTCGCCGAGGTGCTGCGGACCAATACCGACACCATAAACGCCAGACAAGCGACGATCACGCTGACGAACCAGATCAAGCCGGTTTGCATGAGGATATATTGCCACTGCGGCACCGCATGCACTCCCGATAGGTCCACTTCCGCACCGTGCAGCTGAAACCCGGTAAATACGGGCAGCGAAAGCCCTTTATAACCGAAAAACAAACCGGAAATCAGATAACAGATCACGGAGGTCGAAACGACGATAAGCGAAACGAACATGAGCAAGGCGACCAGCTTGCCGAACAGGATTTTCCAGCGGCGGATCGGCCGGGTCAGCAGCATTTTGATCGTCCCGCCCGTGCGTTCCGAGGAAACGATATCCGATCCGATGCCCATAATGAGCAGCGGGATGAACAACGTTGCGGCGTTGTCCAGAAACTCCCGGGTAAACGTCACCCCGCCGGGTTCCTGCGGATTCACATCATGCTCCAAGTAATATTTCAACTGCTGGATATAAATCTGGCGGTACCTTTTCCACTCCTCCGGCACCCGGTCGCTGCCCAGCGAATTTTGGTTGTCCGTAATCGCCTGCTGTACTTCCCTGCGCCAATCGTTGCCGTATTTCTCCCTTTTTTCCTGGGATTCGCGCATCTGCGCGTAAGCAAACATCGGCACCAGAACGATCAATACGAGCAAAATGACGTAAAAACGCTTTTTACGAATCATCTTAATCGTTTCATTTTTTACCAAAGGAAGAATGTTATTCAAAGCTCTCACCTTCCGTCATCTGCAAAAACAGCTGTTCCAGCGTCGGATTGACCTTTTGTACGGCGTGGATCCGGATTCCTGCCTTCACCATTTCGGGTACGAGTTCGGCAGCCGCATCCGCCTCCATCCGGGTGACGAGCGCCTGTTGGCCGATCCCCGCAATAATGGCGTCGTCGAGCACGTCCTCCGCCTCCCGGACGATGTCGACTCCCGCGGCCCGCAACAGCTCCTCTCCCCGGTTACGAGGGACAAGCTCCCATACGACATAATTGGAACTCTCCTTGATCAATTCTTCGACCCTGCCTACCGTCAGCACGCGGCCCTTGCTAATAATCGCGACCCTGTCGCAAAGCAGCTGAATTTCGCTCAACAGGTGGCTGGATACGAAAACCGCCATGCCTTCCGCCGCCAGGCGCCGAATAAAATCGCGCATCTCTTTGATGCCCTTCGGATCGAGCCCGTTGGTCGGTTCGTCCAATATAAGCAGCTTTGGCCGGCCAAGCAGCGCTTGGGCAATTCCAAGCCGTTGCCGCATCCCGAGCGAGTAAGTCTTTACCTTGTCGTCGATGCGCCCGTCTAGACTCACGGTATGCACCACCTCGTCGATCCGCTTGTCGTCGATGCCCGGAATCATCCGGGCGAAATGCTCGAGGTTTTCCCGCCCCGTCAAATATGTGTAGACCTCCGGATTCTCCACGATGGAGCCGACATACCGAAGCGCGCGTTCCGGTTCCCGCTGCACATCGTATCCGCAAATGGAGACCGTGCCCTCGGTCGGGCGGATCAGGTCGACCAGCATGCGGATCGTTGTCGTTTTTCCGGCTCCGTTGGGCCCGAGAAAACCGAAAATCTCCCCCTCATTCACATCGAACGTGACCTCATGAACAATCCATTTGCTGCGGATTTTTTTCTTAAGCCCCCGTACCGACAGGACGGCCTGCCGCTGATCCGGCACCGCATCCCGAGGTAGTTCCATCGCAGTAGCCCCCTTCGTCATGTTCCGATATTCTCATTTCCGCCCGATGCTCTGCACGATCCGTACGGCGATTGCCTGGTAACCGTCCCCGTTGGGATGAAAATGATCGCCCGACAAATAACGCGCCGCGTTCTGTGTAAACAAATCATAGGTCGGCACAACCAAAGTCCCTTCATATTCGGCCAGCGTTTTTTGCACCATTTCGTTCCAGCGCATCGTCGCATTGTCTCCGATCTCGCGCATCTCCTCCAAATCGGAAAACGGATTGTAGAGGCTGACGTAAACCAAAGCGGCCTGCGGATTGATTTCATGCAGCCTATCAACCGCCTGCCGGAAAAAGACGGACGATTTGTCAATCGTGTCATCCAATTCCTCCGGTGTAGGGAGCCGTTCTCCGGAAAGCAGGTGCTCCGTTCCGTTAAACAGGTCGTTTCCGCCGATCGAAAGCAGGACAATCCCGGATTGTCCGATCGCATTCCTTACGCCCTGGTCATTCAGCGACTTGAGCAGCTTCTCCGTCGTTAGTCCGTTGATACCGAGATTGTTGATCATTGTGGAGGAAACCCCTTGTTGTTTCAGCAACTCCACCGTTCTGCGCGCAAATCCCTTCCCAGTGTCGTCTCCCGTCCCCTTCGCGAGCGAATCACCGATAGCCGTCAAGTCCCAGTTCACGAGTTTGGCCGGTCGCTCCTCCCGAGGCGGTGCTACCGTCCCTGTGCCGTTCAAAGCCTTCGGATTAGTGATATCGACAACCGCAAAAAGGAATCCGCCTAATAGCAGCAACGTCGATAAGGCGGAAAAGAATCCGGCGATTCGCCATATCCGAGAAGTCGATCCCATCGTCATCTTTCCTCCGCATTCGTCATATTCCGATATTAACCTACCCAACTTATGTAAATAACATAAGACTTATTATTGCAAGATGCAAATGCCCCGGACGAAGCCAAATCCGAAAACCGGAGTCGCGAACACCAAGGAAAAGACAGCGGTTGTGCAATGCCCTAGAGCGTAGACGGCTCTCCTTCGCAAGCGTGAACCTAGAGGTTCTTGCCTCAACCGTCTCCTTCCATCAACGCACAAATCTCCTTCGCCGTCCGAATGAACAACTTGACGGCGATCGAAGCGTCTTCCAAGGAAGGAACGGCCAGGTTGATTTGCCGGGTGGGCTGCGGCTCGAGCATGCGAATCCGCACATTCGGCGGCAGGACGGACAAAGACAAGGAAATTCGGGACATGATCCCCATGCCCAACCCTTCTTGAATCATGTTCAGCGCCGTGTTGACGTTATTGACGACAAATTCGGGACGCAAATTGACTTGAAACCGGTCAAATATTTCATGAATCGGGTTGTCATAACCGCCTTTACATATAATCATCGGCTCATTGTCCAGATCCGTGATATGTATGGCGGCCCGCTGCTGCAACGGATGATCTTCCCGCAACAGCAAGAACAGTTTATCCTCGAGAAACGGAATAATTTCCAAATCATCGTTCGGCGGAATGATCCAGCCGACATCGATGATGCGGGAAGCGAGCCATTCCCGGATGTCATCGATGGATCCTTCGCGCAGATCGTAGTCAAGCCCGGGATAACGCTCCCTGAGGGTACGCAAAATTCGGGGCAGGAAGTGTGCGGACACGGCCGGAAACGCACCGATCCGGATCGTTCCGACCTCAAACCCTTTCTCCGCGGTGATCTCCTGATACACTTTATCGTAGCCTTTTAAAATATCCCTGATATGGACCAGAAGTCTTTGCCCGATATCCGTCAGCAGGATGCCGTTTTTGCGATCCCGAATCATCAATTTCACTCCCAATTCGGTTTCCAATGTAGACATGGCGCGGCTAACGGCGGGCTGGGTCATATTCAATTCATGGCCGGCTTTGGTAAAGCTCCCCGTCTCGGCGATAAAGGCGAACAGCTGAAGTTGAGAATAGTTCATAACAATTCTGTTATCTCCATCATAATTAACATTCATTTTATTTATTCTAAAAGTCATTGTAACATTATAAAATAAAAAAACAACGGAGTTGAGAGTTCGATGTCACAGCTTTCCAAGAAACAAACAGCATGTTATCTTATATTTCTTGTGGTCATTTGGGGGGTCAACTGGCCGCTTTCCAAATTTGCGCTTCAATATACCCCACCGCTGCTTTTTGCGGGTCTTCGTACCCTGATCGGCGGATTATTGCTGGTTCTTATCGCGCTACCGCGCTATAAAACTTTGAATTTCAAGCAAACATGGCATATTTACCTGTTTTCTTCCGTGCTCAATATTATGCTCTATTACGGCCTGCAGACGATTGGACTGCAATACATGCCTGCCGGACTCTTCTCGGCAATCGTCTTCTTTCAGCCGGTGCTTCTCGGCATTTTCTCTTGGCTGTGGTTAGGAGAAGAGATGTTCAGCTTGAAAATGATTGGATTGATTCTTGGTTTTCTCGGCGTGACCGCAATAAGCCTTGGCGTCGGTACAGGCCCCATTTCCTGGGTAGGGATCTTGCTCGCCGTCGCCAGTGCGGTCAGTTGGGCCCTTGGGACACTATATATGAAAAAGACTTCGACGCAGGTAGACGCGCTTTGGGTCGTTGCCCTTCAGATCACGATCGGAGGAGTCGTATTATTAGGAACGGGGTCCGCATTCGAAAGTTGGTCGGCCATTCAATGGAACGCTTCGTTCATGTCGGATCTGCTGTTCATATCCGTCTTCGTGATTGCCCTTGGATGGCTCGTCTTCTTCAAGCTGGTCGGTTCCGGCGAAGCGGGGAAAGTCGGCTCATTTACCTTTTTGATCCCGCTCATCTCGATTATGGTCAGCGTCCTGTTCTTTGATGAGAAAATCACGATTCAGCTGGTCGCGGGACTTGTCCTCATCGTAGGCAGCATCGTGCTGGTCAATTCGAAAAAGCCGGGCTTAACCGCAAGCAACAGGTAGTTTAATCAAAATGTATTGGAAAATAAAAAAACCGCCGAGAATTTCTCGGCAGTCTTGGGCAGTGCTTGCGCACTGCCTTGATTTTTGTTGATTAGCTGGCGCGAATGACCTTGACGTCAGCCGGTATGACCTTGGTTCCTTCGTAAAGCATAAAACGTCCGTTTTGCCATTCAATGCGCATCAGCTTTCCGTCGTCGGACTGAAACTGCCACACGTGCTGCTCCCCGCCCTGCATAAAAGGAGTTCTGCCGACGACTGCGACGTATCCGCCGTATTCTTCCTCCAGAAAATACTCAATGCCGTCCAGCTCCATCTGCGTAGGAACTTCCGACGGATCTTCAAGTCGTCCGTCAATCGGTTGATACAGCTGATATTGCAGATTTTCGCGCTCCTCGATGAGCAGGTAGCTGATGCTGCTCCCATCCTGAAGCGTGAGGACTGCGGCGTTACGGCCCCGGTTGTTGACGCGTCCGGTCACTTCATAGGTCACCAGGGAAACCTCGCAAATGTCTCCCGGAGCCAATGCCAGCATGCTCTTTTCCACGAGCGGCGGCTCCGGCTTGGCGAACAGATTCCCTATTCTTTTCCATACGCTCATCTTCGGTCAAGCCTCTCTTTTCGTTTCGCGCTTTTCGTGCGTCACCGATTATTGTTTCTCTTCGTATTGCTTCAGCAAAGCCGCCAGCTCCGCTTCAACCTCGGAGTCCTTGTTCAAGCTGGCGAATTCGTCGTCAAGGGACTTCCCTTTCGACGTCAGTTCATTGCTGGCTTCCGCCTGGGCTTCCATTTGCAGCATTTTTTCTTCCATCCGTTTCAGTCCGCTTGCGGCACTGTCCGTATTGAAGCCGCCGATCGCCTTGTTGATCTCGTTTTGGGCCTTCGCCGCGTTATAACGGGCCACCAGCGTTTCGCGCTTATTTTTCATTTCCGTCAATTGCTTGCGCATCTCTTCCAGCTTGGCGCGAAGATTGTCGGCTGAAGCTTTGTTTTGCTCATAGTTCGCTTTATACTCGTTCATTTTGGCTTCGGCCGCTTTCTTTTCTTCCAAAGCGCGGCGGGCCAAATCGATGTTTTGCGCTTGAGCAGCCGTGTGGGCCTGTTGGGTCCGCTTCTCGACGAGCGCTTCCTGCTCTTCAAACAGGGACTTGAACTTCTTCTCGATCGCAATCTGTGCGGCAACCGCCTTCTCGGCGTCCTCCAGATCCTCTTGCATATCGCGGATGTACTGATCCGTCATTTTGATCGGATCTTCGGCTTTATCAATCATCGCGTTAATGTTGGACATGGTCAAATCACGTAATCTTTTAAAAATGGACATGGAATTCTTGCCTCCCCAAAAATTTTAACTTCTTGATAAATGTTTACGTTCCGGAGTTTCCAAGGTTTCATTCAGGAGAAAATTTTTATATTCAAATTAGAATCATCAATTCCGCATTTCAACTCTCGGGAACAACGAAAAGCCTCGAAACTGTTCCGAAAAGCAGGTTTTTTCTGCGGGAAACAACTCCGAGGTATTGGTTATTTGGTACCTATAAATTCCTGAACCCAATATCCGTTATAATAGCCGACACCGATTAAATTGTAATGCGAGTTCAAAATATTCGCCTTGTGACCCGGACTGTTCATCCAGTCTTCCACGACTTCCTTGGCGCTCTTTTGACCCATCGCGATATTTTCGCCTGCATATTTGTAAGTGATGTTAAAAGCGTCCATCATGTCGAATGGTGAACCGTAAGAAGGCGAACTGTGGCTGAAATACTTGTTTTTGTACATGTCGATCGCTTTCGTTTTTGCCATTTTAGATAAATTCGTATGCACGACAAGCGGCTTTAGACCGGCCTTCACCCGTTCTTTGTTGACCAGTGCAACGACTTCCGTTGCCCGCTCTGCCTGTATCCTCGCATAAACCGCGGCCATTTCCTTCGTTTGAGCGGCGCTCGCGGTCCGGGTACCGGCCGGTATCGTTGCTGCCATCCCCGCCAAGACGGAGAATACCAAGCCCGCTGCGATCCATCTCATGCTAATTCTTTTCATGATATTTCTCCTCTTTAGTCAGTATTTTTTCCAACAATTAACGAGATCCTTGTCATATTTTAACACGGGATTTCTGTAAAGTGGATACGAAATTAATGGAAATTTGGAAAAATGGAAAGAAGCCCTCCCCAAGCATCGCCCGAGGAAGGCCTTATTCTCAAAAAAGCCTACTTATTTTTTGGAAGCGTATTTCCGCATATCGAAGGCAACCGCCGCCACGATGATGGCGCCTTTGATGATTTGCTGCCAGTACGGTCCGACACCGACGAAGGTCAAACCGTAGTTGATCACCGTGAAGATCAGCACGCCGGCCATAATGCCCGGAACCGTACCGATTCCGCCGGTCGTCGATACGCCCCCGACCACGCAGGCCGCGATCGCGTCAAGCTCGTACATGTTACCGTAGTTGTTCGTGGCCCCGCCGGTTCTGGCAGCTTCAAGCACGCCGGCCAAACCGTAAAGTGCGCCTGCGATGGCATAAATAAAAATCAAATATTTGGTAACATTAATGCCGGATACCTTGGCCGCTTGCTCGTTTCCGCCGATCGCGTACATATTTTTGCCGAGCCGGGTTTTATTGAACATCACCCATACGATAAAGCAAACGGCGATCGCAATAAGTACGATATACGGAATCGAGAATTCGCCGCTGCCGATACTTCCCGAACCGAGGGTCGTAAAATCATTGCGCAGTCCGCCGATCGGTTGCGACTGGTTCGGCTCCGTATCGAAATACAGGGAGTTCAGACCGTAAATGGCGACCATCGTCCCCAGCGTGGCGATAAACGGCGGAACCTTGAATTTCGCTACGATCAGACCGTTGATCATCCCGAAGATCAAGCCCACGACGATCGCGATAACGATGGGTATCCACATTTGCAGCTGAGGAAGATCCGGGAAGAAACGACGCGGATATTCTTCCACTTGAAGCATGGAGGCGGAGATGACGGCGGTTAAACCAACCATCCGTCCGGCCGACAAGTCGGTACCGCCCGTAATGAGAATAAATGCGACTCCCAGTGCGATAATCACCCGGGTTGATGATTGAATCAGGATATCGCGCAGCGTATTGATTCCGATAAAATTCGGATCGTAGACGGCGATCCCCACCACGAGCAGCGCAAGAACAATATAAATGACGTATTGATTTACGAAATTCTGCATTTTTTTAGTATTCATGATTTTTCTCCTCCTTCTCAGCCTTAGTGCTGGGCTGCTAGCCGCATAACTTCCTCTTCCGTTGCCTGTTCTCCATCCAGTATTCCGGTCAGTCGTCCTTCGGACATGACCAGCACCCGGTCGGACATCCCCAGCAGTTCCGGCATCTCGGATGAAATCATGATGATGCTTTTGCCCTGTTGGGCCAAATCCGCAATAATGGAATAAATTTCGAATTTCGCGCCGACGTCGATCCCCCGTGTCGGCTCGTCAAGGAGCAGTATTTCGGGTTCCGTCAGCAACCAGCGGGCAAGCAGCACCTTTTGCTGATTGCCTCCGGACAGGTTCATGATCGGCGTTTTCATCGAAGGCGTTTTTGTCCGCAATTTTTCGACCATCTTATCGGCTTCTTCTTTTTTCCGGCGCTCATCCAGCAAACCGTATGGCTTCACATACCGCCCAAGATTGGCGATCGCGGCATTCTCATGAACGGATAGTACCGGGAATATCCCCGTCGTCCGGCGTTCCTCCGTCAACAAAGCCAAACCGTGTTTTTTGGCGTCCCCGGCATTTTTGATCTTCACTTCCTTGCCGTTTATGGAGATCGTTCCGCTCTGGATCGCGCGGAGCCCGAACAGGGCTTCGATCAATTCGGTCCGCTGTGCGCCGACCAGTCCGCCAACCCCGAGGATTTCGCCCTTCCGAAGCTCGAACGAAACATTTTTAAACGAACGCGGATCGGGAGAAGTCAAATTCTCCACCTTCATAATGACCCCGTTCGGCACATTGTGGCGGTCAGGGAAGCGCTGCGTCAAATCGCGGCCGACCATCTTGGAAATGATGAGATCCGTCGTCATTTCCATCGCAGGCCAGGTTCCTATTTTTTTCCCGTCCCGCATAATGGTCACATCGTCGGAGATCCGCAAAATTTCTTCCATTTTGTGCGAAATATAAATGATGGAAACGCCGCGTTTTTTCAAATCATTGATGATCCGGAATAAATGCTCCACTTCCACGCTGGTCAAGGAAGAAGTAGGTTCGTCCATCACGATAATCTGGGAATGGAAGGATACCGCTTTTGCGATCTCGATCGATTGGATTTTGGATACGGACAAATTGCCGACGATCGTATCCGGACTTATATCGATATCTAATTGTTTAAACAGCTCCCGCGTCTCCACATTCATCTTCTTGTGGTCCACAAATTTGAACGGACCCCATCCAATGAGCGGAAAACGGCCGAGCCATATATTTTCCATGACATTACGGAACGGCACAGGGTGCAATTCCTGGTGAATCATCGAAACTCCATGAGCAAGCGCATCGCTGGAATTGTTGATTTCCGCCTTTTGTCCATTGATGTAAATTTCGCCGCCGTCCGGTTTGTAAATCCCGAACAGGCATTTCATCAAGGTCGATTTCCCCGCCCCGTTCTCGCCCATCAAGGCGTGCACGGTTCCGGGTCTCACTTGTAACGTAACCCCGTCCAGCGCTTTAACGCCGGGAAACTCCTTGGAGATCTCCTTCATCTCCAGCGCATATTTCTGATCCGTCATGATTTCGCCCCCCTAAATTGTTCTGATCCGAAAAGAGGCCCAGCAGCGCATTCCCTCCAAAGCTCCATCCATCAATTCAGCTTATATAAATCGGGAGGTTCGTACCCTTTTCCGGTCGCGAACCTCCCTTTTAGCTTCTATTGCGAGAAGTCCTGCTGCCTGTACGCAGCGGTTATTTAAACTCGGCCGCGTTTTCTTTCGTTACCTTTTGATAAGGAATCCAAACGTATTGATTGTCCGTGATTTCAAACCCGACGCTGTCCTTGTTGACTTCGCTGCCTTTGGCAAGCAGGGATGCGAGAGTGACGGCCGCTTTACCTTGGTTCTCGGCATCGTTAAGCACCGTACCGAGCATGGTTCCTTGCTCGAGCGCTTGGATGGCCGGTGCCGTTGCGTCAACGCCGACAACAGGCATGTATTTGTCGCCGGTGAAGTATCCGGCCGCTTTCAGAGCTTCGATGGCGCCGAGTGCCATGTCATCGTTGTTGGCGAAGACGGCTTCGATTTTGTCGCCATTGGATGCCAGGAAGGCCGCCATTTTTTCTTGACCTTTTACGCGGTCCCACATTGCCGTATCTTCGGCCAGCTTTTCAACCTTGATCCCCGCGTCTTCAACGGCCTGAACGGAATATTGCGTACGAAGCTCGGCGTCCTGATGGCCCGGCTCGCCTTTCAGCATGACGTATTGGAGTACGCCGTCACCGTTTTTGTCGGCTTCCGGATGGGCTTTCCAGTAGTCCACGATGATCTGTCCGGACAAGGTGCCCGACTCTTCCGCTTTTGCGCCGACGTAATACACTTTATCCCACTTCTTCATATCTTCCGGAAGCGGTTCGCGATTCAGGAACACGACCGGAGTATCCTTCGCTTTCGCTTTATCGATAATGACGCCGGCAGCCGTACGGTCAACCGGGTTCACGATCAAAGCTTTCGTCTTTTTCGTCAAGAACAAGTCGATTTTGTCGTTCTGAGTTGGCTGGGAGTTTTGGCTGTCGACAATGTCCACTTTCGCGATGCCGCTGGCGTTTTTCTCGATCGAATTGCGAACGCCCGTCATGAATGTATCGTCAAACTTATAAATCGCTACGCCGACTTTCGGTTCGCCGTCACCGCCGCTCTCCTTGTTTCCGGCAGAGCAACCGGCCATCGTAGCCCCAAGCAATAATGCCGCTAATACCGCAGTACCGACCTTTTTCATTTGTACTGACCTCCTGAACTTGTTTTATTTATCTTTTATTTATCCTGCTGGATACGTTCTCATTATGCCTTGAATCCATTTCTTTGCGAATCTAAAATTCTGAGGTGTTCTATAAAAATTCTGATGAGGTTATCGAGGAAAAAATACTCCCCTTCATTCGAAGGAGAGTATTCGGAAATCCGTTATTTTACAAAGGGGAACAACAGCTTCTGATTTTCCGGCCACAGCATGTTGTCCAGATCGATCAGCTTCGTATCCGTCGGAATCTTATCCTCGAGCCGTTCTCCGTGAGCCGCCTTTGCCGCCGCCATTACCGCCAAATATCCGTTGTTGAACGGATTTTGAACGACCATGGCTTGAACGGTTTCCTCCTGAAGGAGTTCAAGCATTTCCGGCGGATTGTCGAAAGCGATCATTTTGATGGTCCCGCCGTAACCGAGCTCCTCAACCGCCCTTCCGGCCCCGATCGACGATTCCGCGCTCAGCGACACAATCCCGTCAAGCCCCGAATAAGCTTGAAGCATGTCGCGCGTAAGCCGGTATGCGAGCGTTTCGTCCGAACCGCAGTATCTCGTATCCAGAACGCGGATGCCCGGAAACCTGGCTACGTAATCCAGGAATCCTTCCTCCCGCTGGTCGGCGTTACGCGCTCCTTTTACAAAGTTCACGATGCCGATTTCTCCTTGCTCGCCGATGAGCTTGACCAAGCGTTCGGCCGCCTTTTGGCCGGCCTCATAATTGTTCGTCCCCACAAATGTCTTCACCTTGGTGGAGGCGACCTCCGAATCCATCGATATCACGGGAATGCCGTAATAGGACGTCCTGTCGGTGACCTGCCCAAGGGCTTCGTAATCGCTCGCAGCCAAAACGATGGCGTCCGGCCTGCGCTCAATCGACTCTTCCATAAGCCTAATCTGATCCTTGTAATCATTTTCGTTTTCGGGGGCGAGGAAATTCAATCGAACATTGTATTCCTTAGCCGCCACCTCGGCCCCCATTTTGATCGTGCTCCAATAATCCCCCCGGTCCATTTTCACGATCATATCCACGACGAGCACCTGATCGCCATTTTGCAGATCGCCTGTAGCCGTGCAGGAGGAAAGCAGCGGAAGCATCAAGAGAAGCGGAAGCATACGCTTGCCCCGCCGAAAAATGAATCTCACGATTCATCGCCCCCTTCCTTCGGGAATTCCGGCCTCACCATCGGCAAATGAATGGTTACGGTCGTGCCTTCCTCCGGTTCACTTTCGTAATGAAGTCCGTAGGTCTTGCCGTAATAAAGCTTGATCCTCTCCTGGACGTTGATTACCCCGACACCGGACCCGCTTTCGCTGCGCAAGCTTCCCGACATCAGTTTATCCACCGTCTCCTTCGTCATCCCGATTCCGTTATCCTTAATGACGAATTCGAGGCGATCTTCACGTATTCGGGCATACACACCGATAAACCCTTCCTCGGCGGATTTTTCGATACCATGATGAATCGCATTTTCAACGAGCGGCTGTAAAATAAGCTTTAACGTCTGGAGCCCCAACGTCTCCGGATCGGCAACGATTTCATAACGAAATTTATTTTTGAACCGGATCGTCTGGATAATCAAATAATGCCGCACATGTTCCAGTTCTTCCTGCACGGAAATGATATGTTTCCCTTTGCTCAAACTGATCCGGAAAAAACGGGACAGCGACGTGATTGTCGTCACCACTTCGTCCGTTTTCCCGAGCTCCGCCATCCGGGTCACCGAATTGAGCGTATTGTAGAGAAAATGAGGGTTGATCTGGGACTGAAGCACATCGAGCTCGCTTTTGCGTTTCGCCTCTTGCTCTTGAATAATTTGATCCATCAGCTCGCGGATTCGCCGCAGCATGAGATTAAACCGTTTCGACAGCTGCTCCACCTCGTAGGCGCCGCTGACATATACCGTAGTCCCGAAATCGCCCTGCTCCACCTTTTTGACGGACCGTTCGAGACGGCGGATCGGCTGCGAGATTTTGTCGGAAACATAAAGATTAATGACCAGAATGACAGCGACGGCAGCCAAAAGAAAACCGTATAAAAATCCGCTCAGTTCCTTTTTCGTCGTCAAAAATTCATCCGCATAAGCGACGCCGACGATTTTCCATCCGGCCGGCTTTACGGTCTGAATCGTGATGATTCTTTGTTCGCCATCGGACTCGTCCACATAGCTCCCGAAAGCGTAATTCAGTACCGGCTCCAGATTTTCGTACTTCAAGCCCGCATATATGAGCTGCTGCTGCGGGTGATACACAATATTTCCGACGCTGTCGATGATGTAGACGTATCCTTTTTTTCCGAGGCTTACCCGCTGGCTGAGTTCATCGATCGTCCGAAAATTGATATCCATGACAAGCACGCCTTGCCTTACGCGGGAATCGTCGCGATACGTGATCATTTTGCTCATGGACACGACCCAACGGTAATCCGACTTGAAAAGATTTTGAATATGCGGAGGAGTAAACTGCAGCGTATCAGGATTTTGAAGCGCCGATTCAAACCAAAGCTGCTCCGTCAGTTTGGTGTTTTGCCGCATCGGATACGCCGGAACGCCGCGAACCAGGTCCCCTTCCTTCGTAAACAAAGCCATCGAAACCAAATCCTTGCGCGTCATCAACATCGTGCCGAGCTGCTCGCCCAGCCCCTGGTCGTCAGGTACATCCAAAGTTTCATTGATTCTCGCCTCCGCGATATCAAAAACATCCTGCATTCCGCTGACATACAGTTCCAGATTAGCGTTGACCTGTTCGATGATTTGGCCCAGGTTCATATAGGCATTCTCTTCCGCGGCCTTGCTGAACCGGTTAAAAAGCAGGGCGCTGACCAGTACGACGACAAAGACCGTAATCGTAATGGAGGATAAAGAAATCAGCACCTGAATTTTACGAACATGAAACCCCGAGAAAAACCGGGTCAGTTTGCGCAGCCGGCTCATGTGATTTGTGCTCCGCCCCGGTATTCTTTAGGGGAAATGCCGAATTTCTTGCGGAAACAGAAGCTGAAATAATTCGGATCCGAAAAACCGACCCGTTCGGCAATTTCAAAGGACTTCAAATCCGTCGTTCTGAGGAGCTGCTGGGCGGCCTCCATTCTCACCCCCATCAGGTAGTTTACGAAGGTGGTCTTTGTCTCCTTTTTAAAAATATTGCTGAAGTAACCGGTACTGATGTGAAGATGCTTGCAAACCTTATTGATGGAAATGTCGGACTCGCCATAGTGAAGCTGAATATAATCCTTCGCTTCTTCGACGAGCTTGCCGTAACCGGTTTGACGTTCGCTAGCGACTTGGTGCATCAGCCTCAGGCAAATGTCCGTAAACCAAACCCTCGCCTCCGTGGCATGAGACATTTTGGACAATTGTCCGAGTACCATCGCGGCGTCCCCAAGCAACCCGGCAAGATTCACGTGTACATCTTGCGCTGCTTTAATCACCGCGGTCAGCATCATCATCAAATAGACCTGAAAATCCTGGAACGAGATTCGGCTGTCCAACAGCCCGCCGAACAGCTCGTCCATCAGCAGTTCCAGTTCCAATTCGCTGCCGACCTTTAAACAGCGGATCAGTTCCCGTTCTTTTACCTCGTCAAAAACAAACGTAACGATCTGACGGGATTCGACGTCATTGATCCAAATGATCTTGTTATTCCCTAAAATCAGCCGATAGTCCAAAGCGCGCTGGGCTTCCTGATAGGATGCCGACACTTCCCCGATATCGGTAATGGCCGAACCCGCACCGATCGTAATCGTCAGCTTCAAATAACGCTCGACACTGAAGCGGATCTCCTCCAGCAATTCAAGCGTCCTCACGATTTCCGCATCTTTGTCAGCGCTATCAAAAATGCGAAGCAGCACGACTTCGTCATGATGGATAAACACCTTTCCCGCAAGGGATGGGCTTGCCAGCTCGTCTGCGATATTCAGCACCGCAAAGAGCTGAAGCTGCGTATCGTTCGTTTCCCGAAGCGACGGTGAATGTTTGCCCTCGACAATCTCCGGTTCCCTGTTGGATACGGTGGCGTAAGGATCGATCCGCAGCACCGAAACCATATAGCCCTCGCCGTCCAGGTCCAGTTCATAGTGCCTGCATTTTTCCCGGATTTCCGCCTTCGTCAGGCGCCGGGACACCAGGGAAGATAGAAATAGGCTCTGCAGCACCGGCAGATTTTTACGATAATGCTCGGTTAAAAGCTGCACATTTTCCTTAGCGGCCCTTTCCTCGTCGATTTGACGCTTGACCTTGCTCAATACGGCCGAAAGCTCCGCGGAAGAAAACGGCTTGAGCACATATTCGTCGATGCCGAGTCGAATCGCCTTCTGCGCATATTCAAATTCCTCATATCCGGTCAAAATTACGATTTTAGTATCCGGATAGGCGCTTCGGATCCATTCGGCAAGCTCCAGCCCGTTCATAAACGGCATTTGAATGTCGGTTACAACGATATCGGGCAAATGCTTCTCCACCAGCTCGGCAGCTTCCTTTCCGTTCTCCGCCGTATCCATCACCCGGCAGCCGAGCCCTTCCCAATCGATTAATTGCAGCAATCCTTCTCTTACATCTTCTTCATCGTCGGCCAAAACCAGCTTATACATTAGGGCGACCATCCTTTTCCCTCGATTTCCCCCCGATTTTATCCCATCGATTTCAATTTGTAAATCGGGTCCTTCGGGACAAGCGTAGACAAACCACGACCTTGGTCCAGGTTTATTTCCGCCTCAGGGCTGTTTCGGTATTCCACGAAAGGCCGTACCATGTTAATATCAAATGGAACACATCAAAATATGGAATAGATACCCAATAAATAAATGGCGGTTGGATGAAAGATGAAAACAAACAAACAAATTTTTATTTTGCTCAGCAATCCTAATACCATCGTAGCTAAAATGATCGGGCTGTATACGAGAGCACCTTATAATCATGCTTCGATCGCCTTCGATCCCGAGCTCAGCGAAGTGTACAGCTTCGGCAGAAAACACCCGCTGTTACCGATATTCGGTGGTTTTGTCAAGGAAAATATTCATTCAAGAGTGTTCGAACGTGCCACATGTGCCGTCTATAGCTTTACGGTCAGCGAAGAAACATACCATCAAATGAGAGATTACGTCCGTCAATTCGAAGAAAATCGTGATTTGTACAGTTACAACTTTATTGGTATTTTGGGCGTTATCCTGAACATGGAGCTCGGGGGTAAAAACTCCTACTTTTGTTCGCAATTTGTCAGCAGTGTCTTCCAGCAAGCGGGAATCAGGCTGCTTGATAAATCCGCAGGTCTAACGACTCCGGACGATTTCTCTTCCTGCCCGCATCTGAAGCTTACTTTCCGCGGCGAAATGGAAATTTACCGCCGGAATTACTGCCACACCGCCGCTTCATTGGAACAGCACCGCTTGTATGCAGC
This sequence comes from Paenibacillus salivarius, assembly GCF_051307165.1. Lineage (NCBI taxonomy): Bacteria > Bacillati > Bacillota > Bacilli > Caryophanales > Paenibacillaceae > Paenibacillus > Paenibacillus salivarius. The sequence continues at coordinate 2,565,140 of NZ_CP195592.1, read as the reverse complement.
GAATTAATTGACTGAAATCCATTAGCTTTTGAGAAGACCGTTAGGCATCGTTATTTTTGCCCTAACGGTTTTTTTAATGAAATTTTCCCGCAAAACCGGTGCAGGAAATGACGGGTACCGACGCTCCGTTTCAGGTATTCTTCAATTAAAGGAGGTCATCATCCGTGGATATGCTGAAAAACATGAATCTAGCGATGGGATATATCGAAGAATGCCTGACCGAAGAAATAGATATGAACCGGGTGGCTCGGCTCGCGGGATGCTCGGAGTATCATTTCACGCGAATGTTCTCTTTCCTGGCGGGAATACCGCTTTCCGAGTACATTCGCCGCAGGCGCCTCACGCTGGCGGCTTCGGACTTGAAACAGACCGGGATGCGGGTCATCGACATCGCTTTAAAATACGGGTACCAATCTCCGGATTCGTTTGCCCGGGCGTTTATTCATTTGCACGGCATGTCGCCTTCCGAGGCGCGAAGCCCGGACGCCCTAATCAAGGCATATCCGCAAATGACCTTCCAATTGACGATTAAGGGAGGACATGAAATGAAGTATCGGATTGAAGAAAAGGAAGAGTTTCGAATCATCGGCCTCATGCGCCGGGTTTCCATCGTGTTCGAAGGAGTGAACCCGGAGATCGCTTCCATGTGGGAGAGCCTGGACGAGAATAGGATCGCCGCCTTAAAGCGTCTGTCCAACATTCAACCAAGCGGGCTGATCAGCGCATCCACGAACTTTTCGGAAGGTCGCATGGAGGAAAAGGGCGGGCTGGACCATTATATCGGCGTTGCTACCACTCTCCCATGTCCGGAAGAACCCGGTTTGGCTGCTCTGGAAGTGCCTGCCTCCACATGGGCTGTGTTCGAGGCGGTCGGTCCGTTTCCGGAAACGCTGCAAAATGTATGGGGGCGAATCTATTCGGAGTGGCTCCCGTCCACCGGCTTCGAATTGGCCGAAGGGCCCGAAATCCTATGGAACGAACAAAAGGATGTCGGCATCCCCGATTTTAAAAGCGAAATCTGGATTCCTGTCCTTCGCAAAAAGTCGATGGCATAATCCGCAAAAAAATCCGTACCCGAAATTTCGGGTTCCGGTTCGGTTCACGAAAAAAAGACGCCGTTCGGCGTCTTTTTACTTATAGAAAGAAAACTGCTCACAGTAAGGTTTTGCTTAATCGGTAACCCATGCAGGTGAAACCGGAATATTCGTAAAAAGATTTGGAAGTCAGATTGTTTTCCCCGGCTACCGATACGAATAACTCCGAACTGCCCCGCTCTCTCCCCCATGTCTCCGCCTCGAAAAGCAGACGTTTGCCGATTCCGGTACCTCTATGTTTCTCATCGACAACCAACGCGGTAATTAAAGTAACCGGGTTCTCCATATCGTGAGTTTGATGCTGCTTCAAAAAAATCGTACCCACGACGGCCCCGTCCAGTTCGGCAGCCAGACTGCAGAGCTGGTCATGGTTTTCCAGCATGGCGAGACGTTCCTTCAAGACGCCGGGCGTGGTAGGATAGCGAAGCTGACGCATCAATGGAAGCATTTGATGCACATCCTCGGAGCAACTTCTTCGGATCACTAGGGTTGGAGCACAAACCTGAGTACTCAATTTGACCAAACCACCTTTAATAGACTTGCCGCTTGCTTGGCGCGGCTGCGGGCTGTTTCTACATTATCTGCGCTGCTTAGGGCGACGGCCATCCGTCGGCCTTCCTTGGAGAGCGGTTTGCCGAAAACGCGGACCTGCGTTCTTGGCAAGCCGAGCGCCTCGTCCAATCCTCCGATTTGAAAATCTTCCCCTTCGGCATCGGCTTTTAAAGTTGCCGACGCGCCGGGCGTCAAAAGTTCCACCGACGGAATCGGAAAACCGAGAATCGCCCGCACATGCAGGGCAAATTCCGACAAATCCTGAGTGACCATGGTCACCATTCCCGTATCATGCGGTCTTGGAGAAACCTCGCTGAATACAATTCCATCCTCCGTAACGAACAGTTCCACTCCAAACACGCCGTAGCCGCCGAGGGCATCCGTAATTTTCCGAGCTACGGCCTGCGCTTCGTGGCATTGGTCCTCCGTCAAGGGATGGGGCTGCCATGACTCCACATAATCCCCATCCTGTTGAACATGGCCGATCGGCGGACAAAAAATCGTGCCGGATGACGTTCTGACCGTCAGGAGCGTAATTTCGCTCGTGAACGGGACGAACGATTCAACAATGACGCGCATTTTCTTGGCGCGCGCGCCTTCCAAGGCCAGTCTCCAACTTTCAGCCGCATCTTCCGGCCTCCGGCAAACGCTTTGGCCTTTCCCGGAGGAGCTCATCAGCGGCTTGATCACGCAAGGTAACCCGATTTCCGCAACGGCGGCTTCCAGGTCTTCGAGACTGTCCGCGAAGCGGTAATCCGCGGTACGCAGACCCAGCTCTTCGGCCGCAAGCCGTCGAATCCCTTCCCGGTCCATTGTCAGCAACGTGGCTCTGGCCGTAGGTACGACTTTGAAACCCTCCTGCTCCAATTCCACCAGCACAGAGGTGGCAATCGCTTCGATTTCGGGAACGATGATGTCCGGTGATGTCCGGATGATCAGTGCTTTTAAGGATTCCCCGTCCAGCATATCTACGCAATAGGCTTCATGGGCAACGCCCATCGCCGGTGCATGCTCGTAACGGTCGGCAACGATCGTCCGCAGACCCAGCCGCTGTGCTTCAATGACGACTTCCTTTCCCAGTTCCCCGCCTCCAAGAAGCATCATGCTCTTGGCGCGTTCTGATACAGGAGCACCCCACATGAGTCCTGTTTTCCCCCTTGCTTGTCTTCTTCTTATTCTATTTTCAGGTTTTGCGACAAATAATGCAAGAGGTCGGGAGGAAGTTTCACATTTTGGCAGCAAAAAGTTACAAAAGCTGGGCGATCCGTGATCCCGATGCGGTAAGTCGTAGGAGAATTTCCTCCCAATTCGCTTCGTTTTCCGGAGCGTCCCCCAAACCGGCCATCCCGGATTCCCATTCGTCCCATTCGGCTTTAAATCTATCGGCTATTGCGGCAAAGCGCCGGTGCGCTTCCGAACAATAATACTCGCCAAGTCCGCGGCCGGCATCGTCAACCGCCTGCTTTAAGGCATCGGCAAGCGGTTGTTCCAAAGCCTCTCGCAGCTTCTGTTTTCCGCCATCCTCGAAAAATGCTTTCGGACTCTTAAAGTACCCTGAATAGTCGCGGGTTTGCAGGAGATGCTCCAACTTACCTTCACCGACTTCCGGAGTTTCCCAAGTCAGGGACGCGACATCCGAAGAGAACACGGGAACGCTTCGTAACTCCTCCTTTAATTTTTGCGTCCATGCCGTGCATTCGGCGGCAAGCACCGCATCGCACTTCTTCTCGAGCCGAAGCGAAGTCGATTGGAGTTCGCGTTCGAGTTCCAGCGACAGCTGGCTGACCCAGCCGTGGAAAGAAGCGGCAAACTTCCGCTTCAAGTCCCCTTCGTCCCGCAGCAGCGAAGGATGGAAAAACTCCTGGAACAGATCGCCCGCCAACAATTTCAGCCGGTTTCGGACATGGAACAGCAGTTCCTCGGCCTCCTGAAGAATCAATGGGCTTCTGTCGCATGCGGCAAGGTTATGAAGCAGCTCGGTAAACCGAACGCGGTCTTCCTGAATGAGGGCGAGTTTATGCGCCCGATTCTCCCGGCTCTCCCGCAAAGCTTCGCCCCACTCCACCGCCCGCTGTCTCACGGTCTCCAGTTCGCGGCCGGCTGCCTCAAGCGCAAGATGGGTCAGTTCATTCCCGATGAAGTCGAAAAACTTCGTTTCGAACAAAGCGAATCCGGATTCCGAGAAACGTTGCAAGTCTCCGTCCGCCTTAGCCGATTGCGCGGCAAGGCTGGAAACGGCATGAATTTGCGGTTGATCGATTCCCGCCCCCTTCAGGCCGCCGGCAACATGCTCCACGACCGAAGCCAACTCCTCGGAAGTGGAGGCCAAGTCTGCGGCATTGACGATAAAGAACATTTTATCCAGCGCAAAGCTCCCTTTCACGCGCCCCAGATGAGCGAGGAACTGACGGTCCGCCCTGGAAAAAGCATGGTTATAGTACGTGACGTAAATCAATGCGTCGCTGTTTTTCATATATTGAAAAGTAACGCCCGTATGCCTTGCATGGATCGAATCCGCGCCCGGCGTGTCTACGATGACGATGCCTTGTTCGGTCAAAGGACAAGAATAATAGAGATCCACGCCTTCGACAAAGCAGGCGATACTCTCTTCGGCCACATAAGATGCAAACTGCTCAAGATCCGCTTGTTGCCGGGTTCCCAATTTTTGCGAGCTTTGTTCCCAACCGGCTGCAGCCGCTTTGAGAAAACTGTAATGTGCCCGGCCGGAAGGGGGAACATCCACCGCCCGCAGTTTCTCCACCTCGGAGCGCCAGCTCCGCTCCTTCCAGGGCCCAAGCTGGAGCGCCTCAAACGAGTTCGCAAGGTCTTCGCGCATCGTCTCCGGGGACTTGAACGTGATCAGCGCTTGGCCGTGTTCCATGCCTCCCTCGGGAGCGAGGATTCTGCTGATCGCCGCCGTTGTCGGATGCGGCGATACGGGCAAAACCTTCGCGCCGAGCAGCGCATTCGCGAAGGATGATTTCCCCGCGCTGAACGCTCCGAACAGCGCGGCCGTAAACCGGCCGCCGCGCAAGCGGGCCGCGCGGGCGCGAAGTTCCCGTACCCCGGACGCAAAGGCCGGGTACGGGGCCAGCTCCGCCGCCGCGGCATCCAGCGCCTCGGCGGCGGCCGTGATGCGCTGCCGGCCCGCTCCGGCGGCCGGCGGCGCCAACGCCGCGCGGGGGCCCGGCCCCGCGGCGGTGTCCGGCGCGCCTGCGGCACGCGCCGCAGGCGGCTGCTGCCGCTGCTGCGCGAGCAGCGGCTGCCCGGGCACGTCCCTCACCTCCGGCAGGATGCCGGGAGGGAGGGACGGGGCTGCGCCGAGCAGCGCTTGCAGCTGCTCGGAGCGCAGGGCCGCGGCCGCGCGCAGGGCCTGCAGGCGCTCGGCCGCGGCGAGACGCGCCAGCAGCGCCTCGCGCTGCGCGGCAAGCTCTTCGCGCGCCGCGGCGAAGCGCGGCGCGGCCGAATCCAGCAGCCCGTCCGCCAGGGCGACGGCTGCGCGGCGGTACCGGCCGGAGATGCCGGCCGCGACTTCGGCGGTATAATGGAGCGTATACTCGCCGGACATGACCGCGCCTTCCCGGACCGGGCCGCTGATCCACGCTTCCTCCGCCTGCGGAAGCTCCTGGTCCATCCGGCTTTCCCAAGCCGGGTCCCAGAGCTCGTGCGACCGGCCGAGCGAGCGGAGCAAATCGCGGACATGCCAGTCCAGCTGCGCCGATACTTGTTCTTTCAGCTTCGCCAGAAAATCATCGGCCCTTTGCCGCTGTTCCCGTTCGCGTTTGCTCCGCTGAAAAAACAGCCCCGCCTTGAAGCCCGGCTGACGGCTCTCCAAATATTGTGCCGCCGCCTCTCGCAATGCCGGGGTCATGAGGTATGCGTTCGCAATGAGCGTATCCAGCTCTTCGATCCATTCCTGACGCAACCGCTCCCCCGTATCCTTTCCCGCTCCCAGCTTATGTTCCAGGACAAGCAAATCATGCCGAAGCGTTTCCGGCGAATCTTCGCCTCCGGATAGCTGCAGAAGCTCCGCCGTCTCATCTTGTTCGGCCGCAGTGCAGCGTTTCAGGAATTCCTCGCCACCGTGCTGAAGCGAACGGTCAATGCTGTACTCCAATAGCTCATCGGGATTCCGGAGCAGCGCTTTAATCGTTTCCTTTAGATCATCGAGCATATTTAAAGGGTGTTCCGCTTCTTTGAGGGAAGTGTAGAACACCCCCTCCGCCTTAATCCCCCAAAGTTCAAAAGCCTGGCCCACCGATAACCGGTATCTTTCAAACGGAACTTCCTCTTCCCTATGTTTGTCGACCTGGTTTACGACAAGATACAACGGTTTCCCCCAATCGGCCAGCTGTCTCGCAAAAGCCAGATTGGTTTCCGCAAGCACGTGATTATAATCCATGACATAAAAAACGATATCGGCCAGATGCAGCGCCGAATTCGTCGCGGCCGCATGAGCGGATTCGCCCGAGTCCACTCCCGGGGTATCGAGCAAGACGCCGTGCTCCCCCAGCAAAGGGATCCGGTCCCATATTTCGACTTTTTCGAATGCTTCGCCATCCCGGCAATATTCGTTCATCCCGTCAAGTGAAACGGCTTGAGGTTCCTTTAAGGTTATGCGTCCATCCGCTCCCTGAACGGGTGCCGGAGTCAATACCGCCTTCGGAGCTCCGTTGTGCAGCGCCGCGATATTGGCCGTCGTCGGCAACGGTCCGGAAGGAAGCACCGGCTTGCCGCATAAAGCATTGATCAGACTGGATTTTCCCGCGGAGAAGTGACCGCAAAACGATAAGGTCAGCTTTCCGGATAACGATTTTTTTCGCAGATCGCGAACTTTATGTTCCTCAGCCGTATCTCCTTGACCGGCATACCATTTTTCAAGACGGACAAGCTTTTCCTGCAAAGCTAAACCCGGTTTTGATGTAATCGTTTCCATGTTCAACACTCCTTCTTCCCGGCTCTGTCCCTTAAACACGGTAATGCCGAAAAGTCCAATTCTTTTCTCATTTTACCCTACCGAAAAACGACATGGAAGCCTTCCCCCGAATAATTTATATACCGGGCAACTCTTAGAATATCCGCTGATTGGATAATTTCCAACGAAGTAAGTCTGGGCTTCGCAAAATCATAACCACCCGTCCAACGGGTGGTTTGCTCTTGGGGTATAACCCCTCGTTGCCAAACTGCGCCTAAAGACGCTAGCCTGACAATAAAGTTGTTCAGGCTCAGTGTTATTTGTCACTTTCACTTACCAGTTAAACTGGTTTACTTCTTCTTGCTACTGTTTCTGCTGAATGGATCTTCATACTCTTTTACACTCAGTTTATCAACTGCTTGATCATGTGCCTCTTGCTCACGTATATATTTTGCGACAGTGGCCTCATTCAAGCCCACCGTGCTGACGTAGTATCCCTCCGCCCAAAATTTCCGATTTCCATATTTATACTTCAGGCTGGCATGCTTCTCAAATATCATTAGTGAGCTCTTTCCCTTTAGATATCCCATGAATGATGATACTGAGATTTTTGGAGGTATTGCCACCAACATATGTACATGATCTGGCATCATGTGACCTTCTATGATCTCCACTCCCTTGTATTTACATAAACGCTTGAATATTTCGATCAAGTCTTTCCTCACTTGATTATAGATCTCTTTCCGTCTATACTTCGGGGTGAACACGATGTGATATTTGCACATCCACTTCGTGTGAGCTAGGCTATAGCTCTTGTTTGCCATCTAAGACCATTCCTTTCATTATTGAGCCTGAACATCTCAATTTTATGGGAATGGTCTTGTTGGTCAAACCCTAGATCCCTCCACCCGCATAGCGGGTGGTTTTTTGTTTCGCACGCTTCGCGAGCTCAACTGGCTAAAGCCATAATAAAAAGCGACCGCCGCAATCGGGCAGTCGCTTTTCGATTTTACAATGAGGCCGCAGGGGCTTCATCCGCTTCGGATGGAATTAAGATTTCAAACACCTTGCCATGCTGTAAAATCGTAATTCCTTTGTCGCGGTCTTTCATGACAACAACCTCCGGCTTCACGGACATGCGCTCGAGATAATGCTTCGGAACTTCTCCGGAATCGCTAATCGTGACGCCTTCAATTTCCTGCTCATCATTTTCCTGCAGATCGATTTCGATGGCTTTCTCGAACAAATCGGAAAATAGCTCAAAGTTGTCGGTATAAACGGAAATACATTTCATTGGAATCTCATCCTCTACTATCATAATCTTGTTTTGTCACTCTTCTCTATTTTTCCTTACTTGTGACCTTTTCATACGTTTCTTGCCTTCCCTGCACACATCGAGCAACGGGCATACCTGGCAGTTCGGATTCTGGGCCTTGCAATGGTATCTGCCGAAAAAAATGAGCCGATGATGCGTTTGCGTCCACTCATCCCGAGGAACCCGCTTCATGAGCTTCTTTTCGACTTCCAGTACGGAATCGTTCCAGTTTGCCAGACCCAGCCGCTTGCTTACCCGCTCCACATGCGTATCGACCGCGATGGCAGGTACTCCAAACGCGTTGGAAACGACCACATTCGCCGTCTTTCTCCCGACACCCGGCAGTTCGACCAGCTTATCGTGCTCGCTCGGTACCTCTCCGCCATACTGTTCTATCAAAATCCGACAAAGATTTTGGATATGCTTCGCCTTGCTCCGGAACAGACCGATCTTCCGGATATCCTGCTCCAATTCCTCGAGCGGAACAGAGATGTAATCTTCGGGAGTTTTATATTTTTGGAACAAATCGGCGGTCACTTTGTTCACGGTCGCATCGGTACACTGTGCGGACAGCAGAACGGCCACCGTTAACTCAAACGCGTTGCTGTGGTTCAGTTCGCAGTGCGCATCGGGAAACATGGCGGCGATGGTGTCGAGGATATGACGCACGCCAGCAGCATTCACTCTTACCCACCCCCTAGCGGTAATTTAATAATTCGTCTTTTGATCGCGATGCCTTTCATAGAAGATACTCGACTTCGAATCTTGCTTTCAGGCGTGTCCTCCGGTGCTCACGTAGGCTCCTCCTACGCTCCGCTCCTCTGACACTACCTTCACGCAACATTCTCGGCGCTGAAAAGCCGAATTATTAATTCCTCTTCTCATTGCGGTAATTTAATAATCCGTCTTTTGATCGCGGTGCCTCTCATAGAAGCCTACTCGACTTCGAATCTTGCATTCAGGCGTGTCCTCCGGTGCTCTCGTAGGCTCCTCCTACGCTCCGCTCCTCTGACACGACCTTCACGCAACCTTCTCGGCGCTGAAAAGTCGAATTATTAATTCCTCTTCTCATTGCGGTAATTTAATAATCCGTCTTTTGATTGCGGTGCCTCTCATGGAAGCCTACTCGACTTCGAATCTTGCTTTCAGGCGTGTCCTCCGGTGCTCACGTAGGCTCCTCCTACGCTCCGCTCCTCTGACACGACCTTCACGCAACCTTCTTGGCGCTGAAAAGCCAAATTATTAAATCCTCATCTAATTGCGGAAATTTAATAATCCGTCTTTTGATCGCGGTGCCTCTCATGGAAGCCTACTCGACTTCGAATCTTGCATTCAGGCGTGTCCTCCGGTGCTCACGTAGGCTCCTCCTACGCTCCGCTCCTCTGACACTGCCTTCACGCAACCTTCTCGGCGCTGAAAAGCCGAATTATTAATTCCTCTTCTCATTGCGGAAGCTTAATAATTCGTTCATGGATCGCAATCCCCGAACGTTGAAAAACCGTCCTGAACGGGAATGATCCCGTATCAAGACGGTTATTCTCACGAAAAATGACTATTGTTTTTCCACTTCAACGAGTTTATCGCCGTTGAAATACAGAACAATTTTATCATTTTCCTGTAAAGATTGCACGGATAATGTCGTGTCACCTTGGTGAATATATACTTCCGGCGTGATCGTAAAACGGTAATTGTTGTCGGTCAGGTCAGATCTCCACACTTGGAGCTCCTTAGTAATCGTATTATATCTTGAGACTTTGCGCTCAAGCGGAGTCAATACGTTGACAATAATGGAACCGTCCGTACCCTTGCGGACTTCTACGTGATCGGAAGTCGTCAAGCTGGTGGTGCCTGTGCTGACGGAAGTTCCTCTTACGACTTTGACGCCGGCCGTAAGTGAGAAGGACTCCGATGAACCGGAGAACGGCTTGACGGTAAGGGCCGAACCATCCACGCTCAGAATTTTGCCTAGTGTAAGCTTAACGACTTGAAGCGATGTTGCCGTCAGGCCGCTGAAATTAACGTTAATCGTTTGACCGGCCTGAATGTCGGATACTTTAATCGCCGTGCCGTTGTCCGCAAGCAGGGTTGCTTTATCGACATAAAAATCTCTTGTGATTCCGTCCGCCGTTGCACGAATGCGGCTGTTCGACGTATTTACGGATACGACTTCAAATTGAACCGATTTTTTCACGGCCAGGGTTTGGAGTGCATCCTGATTCGTCGTCAGGACGGCAGTTACCGGGTCGCCGACTTTTAGATCCGCCAAGGTTGCGCCCGATTTTCCATACATTTCGATGGAAGGCGCGGTCCCTTGATACGGCACCACTGCCGTTTTCCCGTTTGGAAGCAAAATCGAAATTTTCTTGGCTGTCGTATCAACGGTTAGGAAAGTTCCCTCATATTTGTACACGATCGACAGTGACAGCACGCGATCCCCAATATGCGTCACGCTAATCTTTCTACCTTCGGACAGTAAAGATTCGGCGCCTGACAACGTGGGGGTTGTAGTGTTATACTCCACTTTCGTCTTGTCGTCCAAGGTAAAAGCATGAACCTTCTTGGCCGAGTCAACGACCATAAGGGCCTTGTATTTTGCCTCATATTTTACGACCGTGAGATCGGACAATTGCTCCGATTGCCTTCCGGTTACAACGATTTTGGTAATCTGATCGTCCGGATTGATGGTCAGTTCCACTTTATCCCCGCCGTTCACGTCCGCGATCAAATCGTCGAGCGTAGCATCCGCAATTCCGTTGATGACGACAACGGGCTTGTCGGCTAGGGATTTGATCTCCGCCTTGCCCGAAGCATTCGTGTAGCTGATCAGTTTATCCCCATCAATGCTCAGCAGCGTTCCGGTTACGGTACGCTCCATGCCTTGGGTAATTTCCAGGCGCGTCAAAACGCTGTTTTCAACCGTATATTTCACGGAAGCTCCCGCCTGAATTTCACCCGCATTATTCAGCAGTTGATTTTGATATACGAATACCGATCTGTCATCAAACTTGAACGTTTCTGCGTTACCGGAGGAATCCTTGATACGGACGGTTTTGTCGCTCAGGCTGACCGCATCCACCGTACCGTTGCCGGACTTGTTGACGATCGCCGATTTGACCTGTACGATGACCGGCTTTTTCTCACTGCTGAACGTTTCACGCTGAACGACAATGGTGCTGTCTTCCGTCACATTATCGATGCTGATCGGATTCCCGTTCCGATCGATAAAACTCGTGTTCGAGTCGTAGGTATAAGTAATGGCCTCATTGTTTACTAGCACGAGCAATTTATTTCCTGGTAGCTTTTTCAGCAATGTTCCTTCAGTGCTCTCCAGCTGCTGCTTCGAATCCCGCACTTCCACATAAGCCGCCGAGCCTACTTTGTCCACGGCCAACACCTTGGTGTACAGTTGCAAAGCGCTTTTGGTCGTTTTCGTCTCGGAATCCTTCGTGAAATACACGGAACGGCTATCCAACGAAAAGCTCTTCATTTTGCCGTCCGCATAAAGCGTCAGTTTGTTATCCGTCAGTTCGGTGACAATGCCTTCGTATACGTTACTGTAGCCCGGAGTCACGTATTCTCCTCCACGGCTGAAGAACGTCGCCAACTGGGCCCGCGTTACTTTGCCGAGCGGATCGAATTTGTTCCCCTCTACCCCGTTGGTCAACTGAAGCTGTACCGCTACATTGACGTAACCGCGGGCGGATGACGAAATGCTGGCCTGATCGGCAAAACCGGTGGATGCTCCGGCAGCCGCCTTGGCTTCGGTATCTTTTCCGAGTGCGCGTACCAAAAGCTTGGCGATCCATTCACGGGAAGCTTTTTTCTCGCCCCAAGATTCATTCGCTCCAGTGGCCTTCACTTCTTCCGTTTTGTCGATCAGCTTTTGACTCAATGCCAGTTCCAGATAAGGTTTAAAATAATTCCCTACCTTGAGGTCCGTCGTCGCTCCCGAACCGTCGCCCAGCTTGGACTCCAGATTCATGAAGCGGATAGCCATCGTAATGGCTTCCTGTTGGGTTACGCTGTCTCCGGGGCGGAATTTGCCGGCATCCCCCAAAATGATTCCTTCGGCCGCCAGCTTATAAATATGCTTTTCAGCCCAAAAACCGTCCTTCACGTCACTAAATATCAAAGAAGCCGCCGTCGTCGTTGCTGTTGTCGCTGCGGAGGGTTGCACCTCATCCGCGAAAGCGGCGGTTCCCCCGCCAAGGCACATGGCCGTTACGAGCATGGTGGATACTGCCTTCTTCGTGCTGCGTCTAAAACTACGTTTATAAGATGACATTACATTCTCCCCTTTTAAAAAATGGTCACTCTACCATGTTCGACGCCCGGTCATCCTGTTCCTCTAAAAATCGACTAATTTCTTGTCATCGGATGCTCGAGCTCTTCATGGCCCATCAAAGTGTCCACTTGGTTACCGTCCACCAGCAACTCGATCGACTCGACTTCCGGAAACTGAAACATCGTCTGCTTCAGCGCATCGAGGGCAAGCACTTCGCCCCCTGCGCCAAGCCGAGCTTCATCGGGGAGCGTGATATCGACGGTCAGTTGACCGTTTTCCAGCTTGGCCGTATGAAATTCGACTTTTCCCCACAGTGGGAACAATGCGCTATCGCCGCTAGTTTTCAAAGTTTGCAGAGCGGATAAATATTTTTCGGCTTCATCCTTATAACTAATCTCTGCGGAGGTCTTTTTAAGATCTAGCATTTGATCGTCGGTATAGTAGGTTTCGATCGTTTTCTTCACCGTCCGGTCGGTCTCGCTTTGAACCGGAGTTTCCGTTTTCTCGGGTACGGTATTGGTTTCTCCCGCAGCGGCCGAGCCTGTCTGAACCGTTTCCGTGCCGGTGTCTCCGGAACCGCTCGCCACGGGGTCGTTTGCCGGTGAAGCCTCAGGCTTTTGTCCGCATCCGGTGCTCAAAGCGAGCAGGAGAACGAGCATCCCGATTGTCCAAGTTTTTCTGTTCATTGTCGCTTCCTCCTTTTACCGTCATGGGGTTATTGCAAGCCGAGATATTCCTTGATGCCTTTGACGATTCCTTCGGCCACCCGGTTTTGAAAATCTGCCGTATAAAGCACGGCATCATCGCTCTTATTGCTGAGATATCCGCATTCAAGCAGCACGGCAGGCATTTTCGTCTCACGCGTCACATGCAGGCTCTTTGTGCGAACTCCACGATCCTTCAGGCCCGAGGATTCAACAAGATACTTATGCATGACATTGGCCAAAGCCTTGCTTTCGGAGCGGGTATAGTACGTTTCCACACCGGTAGCGGTGGCGCTGCCCGAGTTGGCATGAACCGAAATGAACAAGTCCGCGTTCAGATCATTCGCAATTTTGACCCGATCCTGCAACGTCGGATATGTGTCACTGCTTCGCGTCAACACAAAATCGATATCCGATTCTTGCTTGAGCAGTTCCTGGACTTTTAAAACGACAGCCAGGTTAAAATCCTTTTCTTTCTTTTTGGTGACGCTGATTGCCCCAGGGTCGCTGCCGCCGTGACCGGCGTCGATGACGACAAGTTTTTTCCCGCCGCCGCCAGGCACCGTCCCGGAATCCGTGTTGAGGTTAACGATAATCAGTCCGTCATTGTTATTGATCAGTTCATAGTTCTTCGCATAATTCATATCCAGAACGACACGAATTGTAGATGGCTGCTCGCTGAACAAGGCGTAGCGGACTTTCGATACATCGGGATAATCCGTGACATCGATATAGCCGTTTTTCGTCTGGTCCAGCATCTGGTTGTTCGAAAACGTATCGGCAAACTTCGCGTTAGGAATGTCTACCACAATCCGGTCAGGTCCTGTCATCGTAAAAATACTAGGCTTCACATTTTTGTCCACGGCGATCATTAGCTGGTTTTCGCTAAAGCTGATACCGCCGACATTCGCCAGATTTTCGGTAACGGCCGGTGTTTCACCTGACTGACCGCCTCCGTCTCCGGGCGCGGTGTTTCCGGTGGAGCCGCCTGTCCCGTTTCCGCTTCCGGAATCCGGGGTAATGAGATATGCGGCCTTTTTCTCATTGTTCCAACTGACTGTGAGTCCCATCTGCTCGCCGACGAACCGAAGCGGTACCAATGTCGTATCGGTTGCCAATATCGGAGCGGCCGCGAGTTTGATTTCCTTGCCGTTTACCGTTGCCGTGGTTTTGTCCACGACCAGTTTTAATACGGTTCCTGTCTGCTGTATAGTTACCGTGCGCGTCTGTTTTTTCCATTCGACGTCAAAACCCAGCTCCTCCACGACGACACGAATTGGAATCATCACATTTCCCTTTACATTGCGGACTTCGCCATTCTCGGGCAATGTAAGCGCCTTACCATCCAGATAAATGCTGGTACTTGCCGAGGCGGCTTGTCCGATTTGCGGTAAAACAAACAAAAACATAGCAAAAAACATAAACACCGAAAACCCTATTTTTTTCATCCGTCACCCCTACCATCCTAAAATTTTGCCTCATGATGACCGGGTGAACAGCCAGAGTCCCAGGCATCACCAGACGAAACATTAGACGCCCAAAATCCTCAAAAGTTGCGATATTATGCTATTTTTTTTGCCAAAATAAGAAAACCCCGGAGCGTTTGCTCCAGGGTAGACCTATCTATTTTTTAAAAGGATGTTCCAATTCGACATGCCCCATCAAGGTTTCCAGCTTTTCTCCGTCCACCGTCAATTCCAAAGATTTGACCTCGTCGAACTGGAAAAAGGTTTGTTTAAGGGCATCGATGGCCAGCGATTCGCCCCCGGCGCCAAAACGCGCCTCATCTGGCAACGAAATATCCACCGTGAGTTCCCCACCTGCGAATTGAACCGAGTTTAAAATCGTTTTTTCCCACAAAGACATCATTCCCGGCTCAGCGGTTTGCAACGTTTTAAAAGCTCCCTCGTACTTCGCAAGCTCGTCCGTGTACTTGATTTCCCGTTCCACCGGCTTAAGTTCCATCATATCGTCATCCGTAAAATACGTCGCGATTTGCAGGGTGGCAGGTTGCGGAGCTTCTACGCTTTCCGTTCCTTTACCTTCCTCGTTTCCGGCACCATGGCTAGTCGCGCCTTGTTCCGGCGGATTAACCGTTTCGGCATCGTTGACCTGAGCTTCCTGAACGGGTTCATTATCTACCGGCGCCGCCTGCGGTTTTTGGCCGCATCCGGCCGACAGTAGTAGCAAGATCAGAAGAAGTCCGGTAACCCCTAGTTTTTTCATGACCCTACCTCCTTTTTGAAAACCTTCCTAGTTCCGTCGATACGGGCTACAATCCCAAATATTCCTTGATTCCGGCCACGATGCCTTCCGCGACGCGCTGTTGGAAGTCTTCGGAATACATCAAAGCCTCGTCCGTTTTATGTTTGAGATAACCGACTTCAAGCAAAACCGCAGGCATTTTCGTTTCCCGTGTCACATGCAGGCTTTTTTTGCGAACATTCCGGTCCGCCAATCCCGTGGATTCCACCAGATGCTTGTGCATGACGTCCGCAAACGGCTTGCTTTCGTCCCTGGAATAATAAGTCTCGGAGCCGCTCGGGCTCGTCTTGCTGTCCACGCTGTTGCCGTGAATCGACACAAAGGCGCTTGCGTTAAGATTATTGGCCAGTTTGGCACGATCCGCGAGCGATACTGTGGCGTCATCGGTTCGTGTCATGACGTAAGACAATCCCGTCTCTTGCTTCAACAACGTTTCGACCTTCAATGCCACAGCGAGGGTGAAATCCTTTTCCAGTCGGTTGGTAATGCTGACCGCGCCCGGTGCGCTGCCGCCGTGTCCCGCATCGATGACAACAAGCGGTTTGCCGTTTCCGCCCGGTTGGACGGATGGCTCTGTAGCTGTAGAGGACAAATCGACGAGGACCAAACCGCTGCCGTCGTTCGTCACCTGGTATTGGACCGCCCGCTGTAAATCCGCGACGATTCTTACCGTCGAAGGATTGCTGCTGAACAAGGAATAGCGGATTTGCGACACGTCCGGATAACCGGAAACCGGAAACTGTCCCCGGAGCGTCTCGTCAAGTTGAAGCGTCTCCTTTATGCTATCCGCGAAAGTCGCGTTCGGGATATCGACAACCAGCCGATCAGGGCCGCTCATCATAAATACACTCGGTTGAATCGGTCCGTCGGCCGCGATCATCAGGCGATTCTCGCTAAAGCTGATCCCTTTGACATAGCTTAGATCAGCGGATTGCCCGCTGCTATTTCCTGTGGTTACGTCTGGTATGTAAGCATTGTTCTCCCCGGTAACCGCATCTTCCGGAAATACGCTTTCCCCGCTCCCGGTTTCGGGAGAAGAAGTTCCTTTGCCAGGAAGTATGGCGCTTCCGCCACCTCCGTCCGGACTATACAGATAGACGGATTTCGTATCGTTGTTCCAGCTTACCTTGAGTCCGGTTTGTTCACCGACAAACCTGAGCGGAACCATCGTCGAATTATTTTGCAGGATCGGGGGAGCCGACAAGGCAACGCTTTCACCGTCGACATTGGCCGACCGGTTGCCTACCGTAAGCTGCAATTGCTTTTCACCCTGGAGAATCGTCACCGAACCCGTTTTCTGATCCCACTTCACCTCATAGCCCAGGCTTTCGATCACGACCCTTAACGGAACCATGACATTGCCGTCAATATTGCCCGCTTGGGCATTTGCCGGCTGGTTCAGCTCCACACCGTCCAGATAAATATGCGTTCCGCCCGGTGCTGCTTGACCCGTTCCGGCGAAAGCCAGCAGAAAAATTGCCAAAAACATCAGAAAGCCGATTTTTTTCATTATGGAATCCCTGCCTCCAAGATTACTAATTGCTTCCATAATATCAGAAATCGACGTTAACTGATAGACTTATATTTTCATAGAAAGACAAAAACCGCCCCGGATTAACGCAAATCCTCGGGCGGTTCCTGTTAAAAAGACATTATGCGAATTTCTTCGCCTCATAAGCGGCGATCAGATCTTCATGCTGAAGGGTCAGGCCGATATCGTCCAGCCCTTGCAAAAGGAACTGGCGCCGGTGTTCATCCAGATCAAACGAAAGACTCAGGCCATATTCGTCCGTGATCGTTTTGTTTTCCAGGTCCACGGTCATTTGATAACCTTCATGCTTAGCGGTGCGTTGGAACAAATCTTCCACTTGCTCTTCCGACAGTTTGATCGGCAAAATGCCGTTTTTGAAACAGTTGTTGTAAAAAATATCGGCAAAAGAAGGCGCGATCACGCAGCGGAATCCATAATCGAGAATCGCCCAAGGCGCATGCTCCCGGGAGGAGCCGCAGCCGAAGTTGACGCGCGAAATCAGGATCGAGGCCCCGTTGTAGCGGGGTTTGTTCAGTTCGAATTCCGGATTCACATTGCCTTCCGTGTCAAAACGCCATTCATAGAACAAAAATTGTCCGAATCCCGTACGTTCGATTCTTTTCAGAAATTGCTTCGGAATGATAGCGTCGGTATCGACATTGACGCGGTCCACAGGACCGACGATGCCGGTCAGTTTTTTAAATGCTTCCATGGTTTGTATTCTCCCCTCTTCGCCTGTTAGCTTACGACTTCGCTCTTCACATTCCACTCGCGGACATCGACGAAGCGGCCTTTGATTGCCGCAGCCGCCGCCATGGCCGGAGATACGAGGTGCGTTCTGCCGCCGCGGCCTTGGCGTCCTTCAAAGTTGCGGTTGGAGGTCGATGCGCAGCGTTGTCCCGGCTGAAGCACGTCAGGGTTCATCGCCAGGCACATACTGCAGCCTGCGTCGCGCCATTCAAATCCGGCTTCTTTAAAGATTTGATCCAGCCCTTCTTTTTCCGCCTGGATTTTCACGCGTCCGGATCCAGGCACGACGATAGCCGTTACCTTATCGGACACTTTGTATCCTTTGGCGACCTGGGCAGCCGCGCGCAAATCTTCGATCCGGCCGTTCGTGCAGGAACCGATAAATACATAATCGATTTCGATATCGGTCATCGGCGTTCCCGGCGTCAATCCCATATATTCGAGCGCCTTTTCAGCCGCTTTGCGTTCATTCTCGGTAGCGAAGTCCGCAGGATTCGGAACGCGGTCGCTGATGCTGGTTCCCATGCCCGGGCTGGTTCCCCAAGTGACTTGCGGAATCAGGGAATCCACGTCGAATTCCACGACGCGATCGAATTCGGCGCCTTCGTCCGTCGTCAGCTTTCTCCATTCGGCTACGGCTTGTTCAAAAGCTTCTCCTTGAGGCACATGCTCACGGCCGCGCAAATAGTTGAACGTCGTTTCGTCCGGCGCGATTAATCCGGCTCTGGCTCCGGCTTCGATCGACATGTTGCAGACCGTCATCCGCTCTTCCATCGACAACTCACGGATGGCTTCACCCGTATACTCGATAACATAACCTGTTGCAAAATCGGTGCCGTACTTGGCGATAACGCCCAGAATCAAGTCCTTTGCCGTAACGCCCGGTTTGCGCTTGCCGACAAAACGCACTTCCAGCGTCTTGGCTTTGGCTTGCTGCAAACATTGAGTCGCCAGCACGTGTTCCACTTCGCTCGTTCCGATTCCGAAAGCGAGAGCGCCGAAAGCCCCGTGAGTCGACGTATGGCTGTCGCCGCAAACGATCGTCTTGCCCGGATGGGTCAATCCGAGTTCAGGTCCCATAACGTGAACAACGCCTTGGTCGATCGTGTCCAAATCGTACAGCGTAACGCCGAAATCGCGGCAGTTGTTGGACAGCGTATCGATTTGCTGCTTGGAAATCGGATCCGAAATGTTGTAACGGTCCTTGGTCGGAACGTTATGGTCCATCGTCGCAAAAGTAAGCTCAGGACGGCGAACTTTGCGCCCGCTCAAACGCAAGCCTTCAAACGCCTGCGGCGAGGTTACTTCGTGAACGAGATGCAA
Source organism: Paenibacillus salivarius (assembly GCF_051307165.1). NCBI lineage: Bacteria > Bacillati > Bacillota > Bacilli > Caryophanales > Paenibacillaceae > Paenibacillus > Paenibacillus salivarius. The sequence continues at coordinate 2,546,406 of NZ_CP195592.1, read as the reverse complement.
ATCGATGTACAAGATGCTCGGTTTGCCCTCTTCTTGGTAGATTACGTGGTTATCCCAGATTTTTTCGTACATTGTTTTTTTGCTGGTCATTAAACTCACCCCATCAAAGAATTCGAACATGTTTCTGTTGAAACCAATATAACATTTCGGCTCTAATTGTTCCAAGATATAAAAACTATAAAAGCGATAGGTTCATCCTATAAGAAGTGTTGCATTGAACGGGAATTCTTGTGTTGCAATGTAAAAAATCGCGTTATACTAAGGACATTACATAGCTAGATTTACTAGACAGGAGGATACTTGAACTATGAGACTTATCGCTAAACGCGCTTTGCAGTTCTTTTTAGCCGCCTTATTCGCGGTTATCCCGAATCCCGTAACAAACATTGCATCCGCGGCAGAGTATACAACCCTCCCAAGTCCCCTTTGGACTGCAGACGTACCGGCCGATACGACAACCGACGAATATTCCAAAGACTATTATTTCGCAGGCAGCAGGTCATTTCCCGTCGTTAACGAGGATTCCCGGACTTTTTTCACATTCCTGTACCAGTCGGACCGCTCAACAGGCAAGACCAAACAGATATACAAATTGCTTGCCCTGGACGACGAAAACGGACGGCAGAAGTGGGTTCGTACTTCCCCATTAAAGTACAATTCGTTTGATATGGATCGTTTTGGAAACTTTTATTACCTTGATGAAGAAGTGAACGGTAGCAAAAAAATGTACAAGTTGGTCGCCCTGGATTCAAACAATAAGCAAAGATGGGTCAAAACGTTTAATGAGACAATCAGTTACCGTGTGCTTGAAGACGGACGAATTGCCGTCATTACTTTTTCAAAACATAATGAGACCCTGTCCCTTTTCTCGAATGAAGGTAAACCGGTCGTTACAAGAAAGTTTGCCGGGGGCATAAGACATATTCAGGGAAATTACATAAGCGTGCTAAACCCACAAGCGCCGGGCAACACGACGACCATCGATATTTACTCCATCTCTACCGGCAAGAAAATCGTGACGGCCGTTCAACCGCAGGATTATATCAATATCGTACACGCCGACTTCGACGTTCTGAGCGGCGGATCGATTCTCGTTCCTATCCGTAACGCTAAAACCGGTGTGGAGACCCTATACGGCTATTCGCCCGACGGGCAAAAAAAATGGAGCAGGACACTGCCAAAATCGTCGCAAGTAGCTGAATACGGAACGATGTACGCATACACGATCTATGACTCCTTATACATGTCCGTCGGCAACAACTTTGTGATTCAGGACCATAATAAACTTAGCTTATATGACACAAGCAACAGACTGATCGCGGAAAAGACGTTCTCGGATTTGCCGGGACAGGGCAGATTGAAAAGGTTGGATGATCAGACTATGGTCTTTGGGGCTGTCGAACAAAAGCAACCTTGGTATTTTGCCTATGAACCCGAACCGAAGAAGGCGGTCTACTATGTCTTGGACGCCCGCACTTTGGGAATCAAAAATTCTATCCTGCTCGAGGACGCTCTTTTTAACCAGGCGGACGTACGTTTTCATGATGCGAATACGTTTTACATCGACACGAAGAACCGCCTTGCCAAGTATGTTCTGAATTAGTCCGATCACGGCAATGAAAGAGCCCTCCCTTTACAAGGGGGGCTTTTAACGTTTAGAGAATTTATGGATCTGATGCTTCACGACGTTTGTTATCGCTTTCCTACGGTTTCCATTTATGTCCGCAGTTTCTGCAGCGGTTGACACGCTTCCTCATAAAGCTGAACACCGATATGATGATAAAAACAAATCCGGCAATAACCAACGGCCAGTATACGAGCAAACCCAACCAAAGCAGGCAGCCGCCGGCCGCAAACCACAACAAGAAATAGTATAGTTTGCTTCTGGAAACCACATTATCGGATTTGCATTCGGGACAACGTTCCCATGCGTCTGTCATTTCTTTCTCTCCTCATTTGTCCTTGCACAATATTAGAATGAATCGATTCCCATCACATGGTCTTGCGGAACCGGGCCAATATTCCGGCTGTCATTGCTGTTGTTCCGGTTGTCACCCATGACGAAAACGTGACCCGCGGGAACTTCCCAGCTTTGCTCCACGCCGGCTTCCATCTGTTCCTTGATGTACGGCTCGTATAATTCTTCTCCATTGCGGTATACTTTGCCGTCTCGGATCTCTATTTTATCTCCTGGCAAGCCTATCACTCTTTTGACATAGAATATTGCTTCCTCTTCCCCGCCGGTCAAAATTTTGATGAGCGGATGTTCCTTGAGATCGTCCATAAACGAACGCTCCCTGTCGACGCGGCTATCAATGATGACGATATCTCCGTAATCCGGCAGTCTGTCAAAGGTGTGGCTGACCTTCCAAGCGTATATACGCTGTTTGTCGTTCAAGGTCGGTTCCATGGAATGGCCGTCGACTTTATAAGGTTGAATCACAAAAATACCGATAATCAAACTGAGTACAAACCCGATCACGACCGCAGCGCCCCAGCCTTGAATCTCCTTCCAGATCTTTTTCAAAGATACATACCTCCAAAACAAGCATTTTGGTTCTATTATACCTGGAATTCCCCGACAATCTCAAACTTGATGTTTCTTACGCTCCAGGCAATCCCCCGTCTGCTTTCGGGATCAGCCTATGTAGGATATAATGATGATAGGTTTCGCTTATAAGTGGAACACCTGATACAAATTATTAAAAAGGATGATGGTATGGAACTTCGTCAACTGCAATATACGCTGAAAATAGCCGAGGAACGGAACTTCTCCAGGGCTGCCGATAAGCTTCATATCGCCCAGCCTTCGCTCAGCCAGCAGCTGTCCAAACTGGAACAGGAGCTCGGCGTCAAACTATTCCAGCGGAACACGAGCACCGTGGAGCTCACTTATGCGGGGGCCAGTTTTATCGAGCACGCCAAAAAAATCATGGACGCGGTCGAGCAGCTGCGGCAGGAAATGGACGATATTTCACAGCTGCGGGCCGGCCGTGTCGTCATCGGCAGTATGCCGATTACCGGTTCCCACCTGCTGCCTTATGTTCTTCCCACGTTCAAGGAGGCGTATCCCGAAATCCAGGTCGCCCTGCTCGAGGATACCTCGCTCAACCTCGAGAAGCTGACCGCGGGCGGAGGTACGGATTTGAGCCTCCTTTCGCTTCCGCTGCAGGAGCCGAGCCTTACTTATGAACCGATCGGCGAGGAAATGATCGATTTGGCCGTTCCTCCGCAGCATCCGCTCGCCGCGCTGGAAGCGCGGACCGAAAAGGTCTCCTTGGAGCGGCTCAAGGACGAGCCTTTTATCGTACTTAAAAAAGGCCAAGGTTTTCGCAAGCTGACGATCGATTTGTGCCGAAACGCGGGCTTTGAGCCGAATGTCGTTTTCGAAAGCAACAATATCGAAACCGTGCAATCCCTGGTAGCGGCTGGCATGGGGATTACGCTCGTGCCCCGATTTATCGCCCGCGCAAAACGGAGCGAGCTGATTCCCGTATATCTGCCGCTCGCCTCAGACCCAAGCCGGACGCTGGTGATCGCCTACCGGAAAGGACGGTATTTGTCCAAAGCGGCGGAAGCGTTCATCGAAACGTTTAAATCGACGCTGGCCGAGCGTTACAAATCGTAAACATCCGTCCTCCGGTCGGTGAATACCGGGATGCGCTCCCTTACCCGGCGGACGAGATTCAGATCCACCCGGGCGGTAACGATCTCTTCCCCTTCTCCGCCCTCGGCGACCACTTCGCCCCAAGGGTCAATGATGAGCGAATGGCCGAAGAAGACGTCATTGCCCCCGATGCCGGTCCGGTTGCAGGCGATGACATACATCTGATTTTCAATCGCCCGGGCCGTCAGCAAGGTCCGCCAATGATGAAGACGGGGATGCGGCCATTCCGCCGGAACGAACAGCATTTGAATACCTTTCAACGCAAGGGTCCGCGCCAGTTCCGGGAAGCGGATATCATAACAAATGGAGGCACCCGCCTTGATTCCGTCAAGTTCAAACGAGACCGTCCTGTCGCCTGAAGCCAAATGCTTCTCTTCCTCCATCAATCCGAACAGGTGAATTTTGGAGTAAGCTCCGGCTTCAAGGCCATTCCGGTCAAATACCAGCATCGTATTATAAATCCGGTCTCCGCGTTTCTCCGCAATCGAGCCGGCCACCACATGGACGCCGTGCCTCTTCGCAAACCCGGATACCCATTTCCGGGTTTCGTACCCATCAGGATCGGCGAGTTCCTCGATATGTTCTAACGCATATCCGGTGTTCCACATCTCCGGGAGTACGATCAAATCCGGTTTGACCGCCGAGCGGACGGCCTGCTCCATTTTTTTCTCCATCGCCATCTTGTTCAGCTCCGGTTCGCCGAGCACGATATCCGTTTGAATTAAGGCGATCTGCCATTCCTCCGGCTTAACACTCTCATTCTCTTCAAGCATGCTTTCAACCCCCTTAAAATTCGTACGAAGGATTTGACTTTCATCTTAATCGCGAAAGCATAACCATGCAACCGTATGCCCCAAATCTCTCTATGCAGCTAGGATAAATCATGATAAATTTATCATAATATTTTTCGATCACGAACCGGATGGTGAAGCTCATGAAGCCAAATCAAGCGCACGGAGGCATTCCTCCACTGGACATACAACCCGCCCAAATGATGCAAAAGCTGCCGAAACAATTTTTTGCCACCCTGGTCGCCGAGGTGAACCGCGAAATCGCTGCGGGACACGATATCATCAACCTGGGACAGGGGAATCCGGATCGCCCGACTCCGGAACACATCGTTCACGCTGCCCAGGCGGCCGTTGCCGACCCGCAGTTTCACAAATATTCCCCTTTCCGGGGATATTCCTTTCTAAAAGAAGCGGTAGCCAAGCGATATGCGGAAGATTACGGCGTCGTGCTCGATCCCGAGACGGAGGTGGCGATCCTGTTCGGAGGCAAAACCGGTCTTGTGCAGATCAGCCAAATTTTGCTCAATCCCGGCGACGTCTGTCTTGTACCTGACCCGGGCTACCCGGATTATTGGTCGGGAATCGCCCTTGCCGGCGCTGAAATGTCGTTCATGCCGCTGCGTGAAGACAACGCGTTTTTGCCGGACTTCGCCGCCATTGCGCCGGGCATACGGGAACGCGCCAAGCTTATGTTTTTGAACTACCCGAACAATCCGACGGCCGCAACGGCCCCGCTCGCCTTTTATGAAGACACGGTTGCTTTCGCCGCCGGACACGGCATCGCCGTCGCCAGCGACTTTGCTTACGGGGCGATCGGCTTTGACGGCAAACGTCCGGTCAGTTTTTTGCAAGCCGAAGGCGCCAAGGAGGTCGGCGTGGAGTATTATACGCTGTCCAAAACGTATAACATGGCCGGCTGGCGCGTCGCCTTTGCGGTCGGAAACCAACGGATCATTTCATATATCAATTTGCTCCAGGATCACATTTACGTCAGCTTATTCGGCGGGATCCAGAAGGCGGCCGAAGCCGCTTTGACATCCTCGCAGCAGTGTGTCGCCAATCTCGTGTACGTGTACGAGTCCCGAAGGAACGCTTTTTTCGGTGCGCTGGAAGGTATCGGCTGGCATGCCCGTAAATCCGAAGGCTCCTTTTTTGCTTGGCTTCCGGTGCCGAATAATTATGACTCCGCCACCTTCGCGGATCTGCTGCTAAAACAGGCTAAAGTAGCCGTCGCCCCCGGTACGGGATTCGGACGGCACGGGGAGGGCTTCGTCCGGATCGGCTTGCTGACGTCGGAAGAACGGCTGGTTGAAGCGGTGGACCGGATCGGGAAATTAGGCATTTTTTGAGCTCGTTTTGATGCATAGTCCGCCATTTTCTTTTGCAAAGCCCTGTACGGCATGGTATTCTATCAGTAATTCAACACATAAACGCGATGACGGGACCAGTAAGAAGCCCCGCGGCCTTTCAGAGAGCAAATTCCTTGGCTGTAAGAATTTGCGGACCGCCGTTTCCGAATCCTACCCCCGAGCGGCCGGCCGAAAACGCCGGACAGCGCCCCTGTTACCGGGCTACCGGAGTCGGATGATAAATCATCAATAAAGGTGGTACCGCGGAAGTCTAACTTTCGTCCTTTGCGTATAAGGACGAAAGTTTTTTTGTTTTTCTGGCCGCGAACTTGCGCCGGATTTATTTATCATATTTCATTAGGAGTAGGAGTGATCTCCATGTCACGTCGCATCGTCGTTAAAATCGGCAGCAGCTCGCTGACCGTACCGGGAGGAGGATTGAATCGCGACGCCCTCAACTATTACGCTTCGGAGCTTGCCGGGCTAAGATCCGCCGATATGCAGGTGCTGCTTGTCACCTCGGGCGCCGTCGCCGCGGGATTCCGCGAAATCGGCTATCCGGAAAGACCGAAGCTGCTGCATGAGAAACAGGCCGCAGCCGCGGTCGGCCAGGCCTTGCTGATGCAAACTTATCGCGAGGCGCTATCGGTTCACGGCGTGTCCGCCGCCCAGGTGCTGCTGACGAGGTCCGATTTCCAAAACCGCAAACGGATGGGGAACGCCAGCATGGCGCTCGAGGAGCTGCTTGGACGGGGCATCCTGCCGATCATTAACGAGAACGATACCGTTTCGGTCGATGAGCTGAAGTTCGGGGATAACGATACGTTGTCCGCCCTTGTAGCCAATTTGATCAAGGCGGATCAGCTACTCATTTTGACCGATACCGACGGCCTCTATACCAAAGATCCTCGAATCGATCCTTCGGCCGAGCGGTTCGAGCGGGTGCAGGAAATTACGGAGGAGATTTACGCCATCGCCGGCGGGGCCGGATCATCGGTCGGAACCGGGGGCATGCGCTCCAAAATCGATGCCGCCAAAATCGCCTCCCGCGGCGGAGTTCCGGTATTCATCGGCAAAGTGGAGCATCCGGGCGAGCTTCGTCAATCGGTGGACGGAAGCGGACGCGGGACCTATTTTGAAAATCACCATTCCGCCCTGCCCCGAAAAAAACAATGGCTCGGCTTTATGTCGACCCCGATCGGCACATTGACCGTCGACCCCGGTGCGGAAGAAGCGCTTATTCACGGCGGCCGCAGCCTGCTCCCCGTAGGCATCCGCAGCGCTAAAGGAAACTTCCATACCGGCGACGTCGTCGAAGTGCAAAATACGGACGGCGAATTGCTGGGACGAGGCATTGTCAATTACGATGCGGAACAGCTGCAGGACATCCTGGGCCTATCCAGCAGTGAAGTGATGAAACGGATGAACGAGGTTCACCGTCTCGAAGTGATTCATCGGGACGAATGGATTTCATTAAAATAATGATAGTTCATAGTTCATAATATTAAAGGAGGTTTTTCGTATGAGTGAAGTAAGAATCAAAGCAGAACTGGCCGGTAAAGCGGCCGCCGTCCTAAGCTCCTTGACCACGGACCAAAAAAATGAAGCACTGCTGGCTGCCGCCCAAGCGATCATCGACAACAGCGAAGCGATTATCGCGGCCAACCGGGATGACTTGCAGCGCGGCCGCGAGAACGGCACGTCCGAGTCCTTGCTGGACCGGCTGGCCCTGAACGAGCAGCGCATCGCCGGGATCGCCGAGGGGCTGCGGCAAATCGCCGATCTCCCGGATCCGGTCGGTGACGTGCTCGAAACGATCGATCGCCCGAACGGGCTGCACATCGTGAAACAGCGCGTTCCGCTCGGCGTGATCGGCATCATTTATGAAGCCCGACCAAATGTCACGGTCGACGCTGCGGGTCTATGTCTCAAAACCGGCAATGCCGTCGTGCTTCGCGGCGGCTCATCCGCCCTATCGTCCAACCGCAAAATCGTGGAGATTATTCATGGGGCGCTTGCTACATCGTCCATTCCGAAGGACGCGGTCCAGCTCATCGAAGATCCGAACCGTTCCTCCGTGGACGAAATGCTCAAGCTGAACGGACTGCTGGACGTCGTTATTCCGCGCGGAGGCAGCTCCCTGATCCAGACCGTGGTGCAAAACGCCACCGTGCCCGTTATCGAAACCGGCGCCGGCATTTGCCATACGTACCTGGACGCCTCGGCAGAACCCGAAATGGCGGCGGCGATTTCGCTCAACGCCAAAGTGCAGCGACCTTCCGTCTGCAATGCGATGGAAACGTTGCTCGTCCATCAGGAATACGCCCAGAAGCATCTGGCCGATTTGGCGGAACGCTTCCGGGAAGCCAAGGTTGAGCTCAGGGGTTGCGAAGCGACACGTCAGCTCGTAGATTGGGCCAAACCGGCCACCGATGAAGATTACGCAACGGAGTACAACGATTATATATTAAACGTGAAAATTGTCCATGACCTAGATGAAGCGCTGGCCCATATCGCCCGTTTCGGCACGAAACATTCCGAATGCATCGTTACGGCCGACACCGCTCATGCGCAGCGGTTCCAACAGGAAGTGGACGCAGCCGCGGTATATCACAATGCATCGACGCGCTTTACCGACGGCTTTGAGTTCGGCTTCGGCGCGGAAATCGGCATCAGCACCCAGAAGCTTCATGCCCGTGGACCGATGGGACTTCCGGCTCTGACCTCAAGCAAGTATATCATTCACGGCAACGGTCAGATTCGGCAGTAATATGGTGATCGAATAACGGTCCTGGCGACCGTTACATACAGGAGGAGTTAGCAATGAACACCAATACGAAAATCTGTTTTTACGGCGCGGGCTCCATGGCCGAAGCGATCGTGCGAGGCATGATTCACAAGCGCGTCGCCGAACCGCAGCAAATCGTCATGTTGAATCGCAGCAGCGCCGAGCGGCTCAAGACTTTGTCCGATCAATACGGCGTCGTTACCGGAAACAGCGAAGCCGATAAGAATAAACATCTTACGGAAAGTTCCGTTATCGTGCTTGCCATGAAGCCCAAGGATGCCGGAGAAGCAATAAAAGCGCTGGGCCCCCTTTTGAAGGAAAGTCAACTGATCGTCTCGGTGATCGCAGGCCTTTCCATTTCCACGATCCAAGCGCTGCTCGACAAACAAGTTCCGGTAGCCAGAACGATGCCGAATACGTCCAGTTCGATCGGGCTCGGTGCGACCGGAATCTCTTTTTCGCCGGAAGTTACGCAAGAGCAGACAAGCCAGGTGATGTCCATTTTCGAAGCGGTAGGAAGCGTCAGCGTCATTCCGGAAGAAAAAATGGAGATTTTAACCGGCATTTCCGGCAGCGGCCCCGCTTACATTTATTATATGATGGAAGCGATGATCGCCGCGGGGATCGAGGGCGGTTTGTCCGCGCAGCAGGCCCGTGATTTGACGGTGCAAACCGTGCTCGGCACAGCCAACATGATGATCGAAACCGGCGAAGAGCCGGCTAAACTGCGCAAAGATATTACGTCGCCGAACGGTTCGACTCAGGCTGCACTTGAGGTTCTTGCCGCACGCGGGTTTGAGGATGCGGTCAAGGCTGCCGTACACCGCTGCGCGGAACGTTCCCGCGAGATGGGTGAAGCCGTGAAAGAGGCGTTGTTGTAATTAGCAACCCTAGCGGGAATGCGGAAGCATTTTGGCGGCATAATTCGGAATCCGGTTTTACGGCGGGAAGGAGGCCTGTAGATAAGATGGATTTTCCTGACATTCCGTTTGAAGAAAAACAGACCGCCTTGGAGAACCTTCGCCGCGTTAAGGCCGACTTCGCCGGCCGCGGATGGTTCCCCGGCATGAGCGGAAGCTTGTCGGCTCGGGTCGGCTCTTACTCGCCGGACCGGTTTCATTTCGCCATCACTGCCGGTAGTAAAAACGACTCCGCGAATCCGCCGGAAGGAAACTTTCTGTTCGTCAACACCGACGGCAAGCCATGCGAAGTGACCGGGCTCATACCAATCGACGATACGCCCATTCACGCCAAAATCTACCGCATGACCGGCTGCGGCGCCATTTTCCACGTGCACACCGTTTTCAACAGTCTTCTCAGCGAATACTATGGAGATCTGGGCTATGTACCGGCCCGTGATATTGAGCTGATCAAAGAACTGGGCATTTGAGCGGACAATAAGGTGATACAAATTCCGGTGCTTCCTAATTTTTCGGCGATCGCGATGATCGCAAAACAAATTCCAGAAGCGCTGAAGTCGGATATTCCCGGCCTACTGCTCCGTAGCCACGGCATCTATGCCTGGGGCTGCGACATCATAGAAGCCAAGCGCCGGTTGGAAGCATTCGAATTCATATTCGAGGTGCTATACCGTCAGTTAATGCTTCCTCCAAAATAACGGGAATTCCTCCTGTTAAATTAACCGATCCACCGCATTATTCAAAAACAAACGGAAAACCTCCCTCTATTCGACCGGTCATTCGCCTCAAATGGCAATAACCGCCGAATTAACGGGAGGTTTTCCTGTTATAACAAGGATACCGTTTGTTTGCATTAAATTAACGGTACATTTTCCGGTTAGTTCATTGGGCGAACTTAAATGCAAGTTAATTTCGGTTTTTTGCCCCCCACTCGCACAACTCCTCCAAAGCAGGGATTAATGTTTTCGCTTTCGCCGTAAGACTGTATTCCACTTTCGGGGGAATTTGAGGATACTCTCTTCTTAACACCATACCGTCCGCCTCCAACTCCTTGAGCTGCGAACTCAACGTTTTAAAAGTAATCGCTCCTATTTGCCTCTTCAGATCATTAAAACGAACAGTTTGGTTCTCTGCTTCCGCAAGGAGATAGATAATAACCATCTTCCATTTCCCGCCAATCACTGACAAGGTATATCCAAAAGGTGTATCTTGCAAGTTTTTGACTTTGCCTCTGTATCCAGCCATCCCCATACTCACACTATCCTTTCTGATAGTACCTATCCTTAAAGTGCGTACTGTTTTTTTATTTACCCCCATTTTATACTAGCCTTACTTTGAACTAAAGGAGAGAAAAAAATGGCAAATATTAAAACTTACGATCACGGTGTTGCATGGGAAGAGGGGAACGGCGTAACCCAGGGCTATTCCGTCAACGGAACGATCTACATCTCCGGGCAGTTTTCCCACGATATGGAGGGCTCCTTCGTCGGTGCCGGCGATATTGAAGCACAGACCCGGCAGACGTTGGAAAATCTCGACCGCGTGCTGTCCGGATTCGGGGTCACCAGGTCGCAACTCGCATACGTGGAGATTTACTTGACGAACCCCCAAGAACATTTTGAAACGTGCATCGGTCTGTTCAAAGAATACATGGGCCAGCACCGCCCCGCCGGCACTCTTCTAGGTGTGACGTACCTGGCGTTCCCTGATCAGCTGATCGAAATCAGCGCCGTGGCCCATAAGGACTAACCGGGCTGTAAGTAGGGCGACATTGGGTAATAAAAAGCGGCAGTCCGGGACTCCAATGGGATCCTTTTCTGCCGCTGTACATGTTATAAATACTGAACCGCCGACTTACCAAAAATAAAGCACTCCGATCACCGCGGCAAGCAAAATACGGTAAACGGCGAAAGGCACCAGCTTGATCCGGTTAATCAGCTTCAGGAAGAAGCGGATCGACAGCAGGGCAAACAAAAAGGCGCTGATAAAACCCGCGATGAAAAACGGAAGCGCGTCCGCCGTGAAATACTGCCAGTTCTTCAGCAAGGATAGCGCACTGGCACCGGCCATAACCGGCACGGCCATGATGAAGGTGAAGTCCGCCGCAGCCCTGTGACTCAGACCGAGCAGCACCCCTCCCGAAATCGTCGAGCCGGAACGGGAAAAGCCCGGCCAGATCGACACGCATTGAAATAGGCCGACCATGAAGGCTTGTTTGTAGGTGATTTGATCGACCGAGTCCACCTTCGGCTTTGCCGGGCCGAACCGGTCCGCCGCAATCATCAGCAGCGCGCCGACCACCAGTCCGATCAGCACCGTTCCGGTGGAAAACAGATATTCGTCGATCCAATCCTCCAGCAAAAAGCCGAGGATACCGGCCGGGATAAGCCCGACGATCACCTGAGCCAGCTTGAGACGAGGCCCCTCTGTGCGACCGGCGGCCTCCCGTATATCCTTCCTTCCGTTCTTCCGCACAAATCGCGACAATCCGAGCAGTTGAATAAACCGGTCTTTGAAAACGACCAGCACGGCCAAGATCGACCCGAGCTGCACCACGACTTTAAACGTATTGGCCACGTATTTCGAAGCAAACAGCTGCTCCGTCTTCAACCACATATCGTCCACGATAATCATATGACCGGTGGAGGAAACGGGCGCAAACTCCGTCAGTCCCTCCACCAAACCGAGGATGATGGCCTTAATGATTCCGATGATGTCCATGATTCTCCCCCTCAGCCGTCCCTAGGCTCTTTTTCTTTTGCGCAAAAATAAATACATGCATCCCAGAGCGGCAACCGCGATGAGCGCGTATGCGATATTCGAGTAAACGTCCATCACTTCCACGATTTTCTCCCAAGAGCCTCCAACCGCGGCCCCCAAGCATACGAGGAGAATATTCCAAGCCAGCGTTCCGATCGTCGTGTAAATAAGGAATAAGCCGAATTTCATTTTCGACATCCCCGCCGGAATCGAGATCAGACTGCGGATCAGCGGAATCATGCGGCAAAACAGCACCGTCCAGTAACCGTATTTATCAAACCAGGCATCCGCGCGGCGGATATCTTCTTTTTTCAAGCGCAGAAAACGCCCGTAACGGTCAACCCAACCTTCCAACCTATCGACATTGATCAAATATCCGATCCAGTACAAAATCACCGCACCGAGAACCGATCCGACCGTCGCCGCGACGATGACCCCGGGCACAGTAAGACTGGTGTAAGTCGTCATAAAACCACCGAACGTCAAAATGACTTCCGACGGGATCGGAGGAAATACGTTTTCAAGCGCGATGAGCAGTAAAACCCCCGCATATCCGAACTGTTCCATCAACTCCGTAATCCAGTTTTCCATGGTTTACCTCCAACATGTTTAGTCTTAAAGACTCTCTTTCTGCAAGTTCCGCAAATAGCGGGCACGAATAAATCCGAAATACGCCACCTGCACAAGACAAAAACTGATTAAAATCACTGCGGCCTCCCAGGCGATGGAAATGTACAGGTAACTTTGCAGCGCGATAAAAGCGAACAAGCTATGCAGCATCGCCACCGCGATCGGGAGGAAGAACAGGAGTCCCAGTTGACTGGAGACCATACGCTCCATCTCTTTGCGGGTGACTCCAAGCTTGGTTAAGGCGGCATATTGACGACGGTCCAAGTCAAGGTCGCTATATAACCGGAAATACAGAAAACTGCCGGCAGCGATATAAAACACGGTTCCGACGAGCAGCGCAAAAAACAACAACGCCCCGTATGTAGTCCGCTGAATCGCGAACAAAGTGCCGCTGACGGTCAATGCATAGGATTTTCCGCTGTCATAGGTCACCTTTCCGTCTTCAGCCAGCGATTCGGCGATTCCAGTGGTTGATTCCACCGATTCGGCATAAAAGGCGGTGTACGACTCGCTTCGGGAATCGGGATCTGCGGCCAATTCTTGAAGCACCGCATCATTCACGACGAGTCCGGCAAACGTTCCCTCCCGGTCATCGCCAAGCTCCGGCGTCAAATAATCCGGAATGGCAACATGTTCGGTTACGCCGATCTCCTGGAGATCAATCCCTTTGGCCCCCAAAGTGTAACGGCCCGGTTCTCTCCCTTCAAGAAGAAGCTTCTCCCGCTGAGACGCCATCAAAATGAGCGCTTCCCCCGTGCCAGGCGTTCGTTCCCTCCAAGCAAAGCCCGCGGCCCGCACGGCTTGTTCATAATCCGAGAAACCGATCACGGCAAGCGTATCCGGCCTGGAAGCCAGCGTCGTGGACTGTACATGTACATAAACGATTTGCGTCTCTATTTTGTTAACATCGATACCCTTTTGGGACAACTCCCGGGAAATGAGGTCGAGATGGGCTTTCCCTCCATCGTTTTCCGCCTTGGACACGTAGCCGATGGCCGCCGGATGATCCAGGGCAAACTCGCCCGACAGCCGGTTGATCGAAGCAAATACGCCCATGGCGCAAAACGTGATCGTCGAAATGATCGTAACCAGAAAAAACATTCGGGCGTTATCCTTCACCCTGTAAGACAAATTGGAGAACAACACCAGGTTCGTCTTTTTCCAGTAGAGAGACCGTCTGCTTCGCAACAAATTCAATAAAGCCGTACTGCCTTGCGTATAAAACAAATAGGTCCCCGCAATCGTCATCAAGGTTACCGGAATCATCCGAACCTTCACCGACGAGGCAGTCGCCGTAGCTGCCAGCGTATAGCTGATCGCAAGTAATGCCGCGGCAAGCAAAGCCAGGCTTAAGGAGAACTTCGGACGTACTTCACGGTTCCCGCCGAACCGGAACAAATCGATCAAGCGCGTGGAACCGAGCAGCATCGTGGTACTAAGCGAAATCGCAAGAAATAGCAACAGAAAAGCGATGATCGTCAACATCAGACTGTACACGGAGACATGAAAAGTCAGAGCATCGATCCCCAGCAAATTCGATCCCGCCATCAAAAACAGCTTGGAAGTGAGCAACCCGGCGACGATTCCGCAGCCCAACGCTCCCGCCCCGATCAGCATGTTCTCCATGAACACCATTTTCCGCAACTGCCGGACCGTCATCCCGTGCAGCAGCAAAATTCCGAACTCCCGCTTGCGGGAACGCAGAAACGAGCCGACGGAATAAAGCACGAACAAAAAACAAAAGACGAACATGATGACTTCGGCCTGCGCCAGAACCAGAAGGGCCGAGTTCCAGGCAACCTGTTTCTTCAAATCCGGATGAAACAGAAACAGGGCGCAGACGAAGAACACCATCACGGAAAAGGCGCTGCTCAAAAAATAAGCGGCATAGGTTCGCTTGTTGCGCAAGACATGACTATATGCGAACTGTCGAAAGGTGATCGGTATCCCCTCCCAAAAGCGACATCATGTCGATAATTTTCTGAAAGAAAGCCTGGCGGTTATCCCCACGGTGAATTTCGTTATACAGCCTGCCATCCTTGATAAAAATGACCCGGTGGCAAAAGCTGGCCGCGAAAGCGTCATGCGTCACCATCATGATCGTCGTGCGCTCCTCGCGATTCATCATCGCGAAGGCCTCCAAACAATCGCGCGACGCTTTGGAATCGAGATTCCCCGTCGGTTCATCCGCAAGCACCAGCGACGGGTGGTGGATCATGGCGCGGGCAATAGCCGTACGCTGCATCTGCCCGCCGGAAATTTCCTGCGGGTACTGCTCCAGCACCGATCCGATCCCCAATCTGCGGGCGATATCTCCGGCTCTTTGTTTCATTTCCGAAACCGCCGTACCATCGAGGGTTAGGGGCAAGATAATATTTTCCTCAACGGTGAGCGTATCGAGCAGGTTGAAATGCTGAAAAATGAAACCCAGCTCTCTCCGCCGGAACAACGCCATCTCTTCAGTTCCAAGCTCGTGCGGGTTTTGCCCGCCGATCCGCACGGATCCCGACGTCGGTTCATCGATGGTGGCGATCGTGTTCAGAAGCGAGGTTTTCCCGCTTCCCGACGGTCCCATAATACCGACGAATTCCCCCTGACCGAGAGAAAAGGTCACATTGTCCAGCGCCCTCGTCGCTATTTTTCCTTCATAGATTTTGGTTAGTTCTCTAACCTCCAATACCGCCATGACGGCGCCTCCTCTTCTGTGATGGTCCCATTATATCTATAGTGCGGAACGGCAAGCCATCGATCAGTCTTACATTTACCTTACTTCCTTGTAAGGTTATCGTGCTCCCGGCCGAAACGGATTCTCACGGTCGTCCCTTGTCCCTGCATGGATTCCAATTCGACCCGATGACCCAATTCGTCGCAAATCTTTTTGACCAAATAAAGTCCCATGCCGGTGGATTCCCTAAAGTTTCTTCCGTTTTCTCCGGTAAAATAGGGATCGAACACCCTTGGCAAATCGCTGGCCGGAATACCCACCCCTTCATCTTGAATTTCAAGGACGGGCCCGCCATCCTGAATGAAGCCGCGAATGATGATGTTCCCCTGCTCTTTTGCCGTATATCGCACAGCATTGGTTAACATTTGGGTCAAAACAAAACTAAGCCATTTCTCGTCGGTCGCAGCCTTTAACGGTCTATCCGTCGTGTTGAATTCAAACCGGGGAAACAGCTTGCTGCGGATAAACAGACGCTTCTGCGCCGTGACGGCCGACTTGGCCAGCCGCTCAAGATCCACCTGCTCCACCACAAAGTCATGGGAGAATGAATCCAGCCGGGCCGTATGCAGCACAAGATCAAGCCCTTTGCGGATCCTGTCGATTTCATCGCCGATGGCCATGGCAAATTCGTCGTCCCGATCCTGGACCATCAAGTGGATGACGGAAACCGGCGTTTTCATCTGATGAACCCATTGGCCGATAAACTGAACATGGCTGTTGATTTTGTTCTGCTGCGAGTTCAGCTCGGAGGCATACTGCCGGTATTGCCGTTTCAGGCTCCGATGCACGGCTTCGGAAATCGGGGTTTTCGGAGCAATCGACTTAAAGCTGTCCAAATCGCCGGCCCGCTCAAGCGTACGATATAACGACCGGTTCGTAATAAAGCGCCAGACGAAATAGACCGCAAGCAGACAAGCGCTGAGCAGCGCGGCATAAAGAATCATGGGTATGTTTCGGTATCCGTCCAGCCAGAAAACCCCTGAAACCGTCAGCATTTGCAATAAAAAGATCGCCAACAGCGGCCGTTGTTCTTTCAGGAATAGCTTCACGCCAGCTCCCCCCAGTTCGGCACAAGCCGGTAGCCTTGACCGCGCACGGTTTGAAGTGCATCTTCGATGCCGATGGCCGATAGCTTTTTACGGACCCGGGTCACATACACGTTAAGCGTATTGTCGTCGACAAAAGCTTCCTCATCCCATATTTTTTCGAGCAGCCGGTCCCGGCTGACGATTTCTTTCGGTCTGCGCATGAGCTCGTCCAGCATTTTGACTTCCGTCAAGCTGAGTTCGATTATTTCCTGATTCAGGCTTAATTGCAGCCGATCCCGGTCCAGACGCAGTCCGTCAAGCTCAACCATGCGCTCCCCGCCCGATGCGGCGGCCATTTCGTAAGCTCTTCGAAGCTGGCTTCGGATCTTCGCAATCACAATATCGTAATCAAACGGCTTCGTGATATAATCATCGGCCCCGTTTTCCAGCGCCATAACCTGATCCATTTTCCCGTCGCGTGCGGATAAAAACAGGATCGGACAATGGGATAACGCTCTGATTTGCCGGCACCAATAATAACCGTCATATTTCGGCAGATTGACGTCAAGCAGGACCAGATGGGGGGATACTTGTTCGAATTCCTGCTTGACAAGGTCGAAATCGGTAACCGCATAAGTGCTGTAGCCAAATCTATGTAAGTAGTCTTGCAAAAGTTTGACGAGACTGATATCGTCTTCCACGATAAAAATTTTGAACATACCGAATTTTCTCCTGTCTTTGGATTGTTGCTTATGACTGCATTGTAGCAAAAATAGGACGGCAAATAAAAATAGAGAGACTTGCAGCTGCCCGCAACTCTCTCTACTTGTACTTCCGTTAAAGTTCTTCGTCCTCCCAGGACAACGTCTTGCGGCGGTTTGCGCCCGACAAAAGTTTGATTCCTCCGCCGATCAGGATGACGGCAACCAATACCGGACGTAAATATTCCCGGATCATATAGTTAAGCTCGAGGAAAGGGAACCAACGATCCAGCGCCGGAACGATGAACTCCATCCCGACAAAATAGATGCCAAGCAGTAGAAGCATAAGACCCAGCAAATGCTGCCCGTTTCCTCTGCTTCTCACCAGCGGTATGTCCTCCATCGGAAGAATGCCGTAGCGGCTCGTTTGCTGAAGCCCGTCAAAAAAGCTGTAAAACCAGATTACCGGAATGATAAACAAGAAGACGGACAGCCTCATTACGTCGATCACGTAAAAGCTTCCCAGGAACAACACCATCAGCTGAAGGCCCCTCTTTTGCAATCCCAAATACATTTGGCCCGCTCCCGGGAAGGCGGACAACAGCGTTGCCAGCACTTTGCTGCGGCGCCCTTCGATCCGGCCCGATTCCCATTCGTCCAGCAAGGAACGGTCCGTTAGCATTTCTCCCGCCTGTTTGCGGTGAATCAGCTGTACGGCGTCAAACATGCAGTACAGCCAGATAATCGGCAGCAAGGCCAGGAAAAGCAGGAATACCGGTTCATGCGTCACTCCCGTCACGACAAAGAGCATCGTAATCAGGCCGAAAAACATGATCAAAAAGGACAAGCCGCGCTGCATAATGCCCAACTGAAAATGCCCAAGCCCCGGGATAAACGACAGCAAAATCGTAAAAAAGCGTTCTTTTTCGGCATCGCCTCTCCGAGGGAGTCCATCCGGATCAAAGGGATTCCTTTCCTGCGCCGCCGGCTCGCGAAGCATGGTGATCAGCAGATCCAGCATGGAAATACCCCAGAGAAGAAGTGCCATAACTCCCGTGAACAGGACAAACTCACCCGTATGTGTTGCCATCGCCACCATCAATCCGAAGAAGATTCCGCCGAAGAACAAGATCGGATATGTAATCCCTCTCCCTTTTTTTCCCCAGTATAGATGGCCTAGGCCCGGTATAAAATTCAATAGAAATGCCAACATTCGGCTGCGGTAATACGTCATTGCGTTCCATCCTTTCTCATATCTTTTAAAGGTTCTTCTACGTTATGGCGATCCATCCACTTGGCAGCCCGCTCCATCAGACGTTCGCTTAGCGGAGGATCGGCGTTCTGGCGTTCCGCCACCGCTCCGGCTCCCGCCGACAGCAAGTCGAACACCCCTCCGCCCAACAGCAATAATGTAATGGATGCCGCGAGAACATAATGCATGGCGGGCTGATTCCAACGTTTACGGGCCGGTCTCGAGGTTTTGTTCATAGATTCGGACGGCTCTCGAATGGCGGAGAGAACACGGTCGGCAAAAACATCCGGGGATGCCGGGAGTACGGGTAGTTGTTCTTCAATGGCCATGAGCGTCTGCATATAGGATTGAAACATGGCGTCATCCTCCCGGAGCAAGGCGTCCAATGCTTCCGTTTGATCCGTCCCCAGTTCGCCACGGATATACTTTCTCCATATTTCCTGCTGTGTACCGCCCAACTGGCTCATCTCCATTCCTCCTTTTTCCAATGCTCGCGAATCCAGGCTCTTGCCCGGTACAGCTTCGATTCCACCGTTTTTACCGTTTGCTCCAACTCGCCCGCGATCTGCTCATGGCTTTTTCCTTCCAGATAAAAAGCTGTAACTACCTGTCTGTGACCGGAAGGAAGCTCCGATATCTTTTCGCGAAGCTCGTTCCTTCGTTCGCCTTCCATCATCTCTTGCACGAAATCATCGCCCACTGCCGGGACCGCATCGGCTATATCCGCGGGATCCCATTGCTCCTCCCGCCTTCGGTCTTTTCGCCGCTTCAGATCGATCGCCTTGTTGATCGCTATTCTTGAAAGCCATGTTTTAATGCCTTGACCACGATAGGAGGGAAGAGATTTATAGACTTGCAGGAACGTTTCCTGTGCCGCGTCCTCCGCCTCTTTTTCGTCATGTAAAACCGAATAGGCGGCACGGAACACGAAGGTGCCGTACTGCTTGACGAATTCGCGAAACGATGCGCGGTCGCCCTGCTTCATACGTTCAATCAATGAATCCTCGCCGATAACTCTCCCCTCCTTCCGAAATAATAGACGAAGCTAACCGGGCATACCCCTGCAAAATAAATAGAAAAAAATAATGAAAAATAAAGTTCCTATCTCACCGAGTATACAAGTTATATAAAATAAGCCCTTTATTTACCGTTATTTTTTCACCTTGTAAATGAAAAAAGCCAGCCAGAATGAACCTGGCTGACTTTAACGTAGTTATTCAGCTTCGCTTACCTAGCTCCCGAACGGAATCTTTGCGCATACGCTTTGGCATCTTCGGCAGTTTTAACTCGGTTGCGGCTCCATTCAAGCAAAATCCGGTCAATATAACGGAAATGCACTTTTCCGGCAAATACCGCTTCTTTTAAAGCAAGCAAAATCAATTCGTCCGGGTAACCGTCCTGATCCACCCATCCGGAAATCGTCTCGCATTCCATGGGAGTCAGCGGGCGGGCGAATTCTTTTTCAAAAATAACGAATAGATTACGCTCCTGATTCCCGTTTGCCTCCCCGGCAGCCTGACGGCTTTCCGCGGCTTGTTTTTCCTCGTCCGATATTTGCCGGGCCAACGCTTCACCCAGCTTCGCATACATCCCCGCCAGGTTGTATTGTTCGGAATGAATGCCCGTCGATTCCTCGTGAACCTCGTCGATGCTCAGCCAACCGTCCTTCATCAAGCGGCGAATGACGGAGAACAGTTCGCCCGGAGCAGTCCCCATGCGTTTTTCCAGCTGGTCCATGGTCGGAAAATCGTTGCGCTCCGACTGCTTGAAAGCAAGCAGTTGCAAAAGCATCATCGCTTCCGTATCGGACAGCCCAAGCATCCGGTAATTTGCCAGCAATGCATACGGAACGTTGACCGTGCCTGCCGCAAGTCCCAGAGCAATCCCTTCGGCCCCGCTTTTCCAGCTATCGGTCATCATTCTCATGATTCCCTTGCTTATGGATACAACCGGTACAGCGTCCGCGGGAACGGAATTGTCTCCCGGACGTGATCCAGGCCGCAAATCCAAGCTACCGTACGTTCAAGTCCCAGGCCAAAGCCGGAGTGAGGGACGGAACCGTACTTACGCAGGTCCATATACCACTGGTATGTTTCCATCGAAAGATGATGCTCCTTGAAGCGCTGCTCCATCAATTCGGGATCGTCGATCCGTTGCGAACCGCCGATGATTTCCCCATAGCCCTCCGGAGCGATCATGTCCGCGCAAAGCACTACTTCGGGACGATTCGGGTCCGGCTTCATATAGAACGCCTTGATCCCGGCCGGATAATGCGTGATGAATACCGGCTTGTCATACCGCTCGGCAATCGCAGTTTCATGCGGAGCTCCGAAATCTTCGCCCCACGGAATGTCAAAATCCTGAGTATGCAGGAATTCAATCGCTTCATCGTAAGTAATCCGCGGGAACGGCGCCTTGATATTTTCGAGTTTGGAAATATCGCGGCCCACCGCTTCAAGCTCCGTCCGGCAATTCGCGACTACCGACTGCACGACATGCTCGATAAAACGCTCTTGTACCTTCAAGCTTTCCTCATGATCGGTAAACGCCATTTCCGGCTCGATCATCCAAAACTCAATCAGGTGGCGGCGCGTTTTGGATTTTTCCGCCCGGAAGGTCGGACCGAAGGAATACACTTTCCCGAGCGCCATCGCCGCGGCTTCCATGTAAAGCTGGCCGCTCTGCGTCAAATAGGCGTCTTCGTCAAAATACTTCGTATGGAACAGGTTCGTCGTCCCTTCCGCGGAAGTCGGCGTCAAGATCGGCGGATCCACCAGCGTGAATCCGTTCTTGTCGAAAAACTCTTGTACCGCCCGGATAATCTCGGCGCGGATAACCATAATCGCCCGCTGCTTCGAAGAACGGAGCCACAGGTGACGATGGTCCATGAGAAAATCAACGCCATGCTCTTTCGGCGTAATCGGATAATTTTCGGTCAGATGGATAATTTCCAGATCCGTAACGGTCATTTCATAACCGGATTGGCTGCGCGGTTCTTCGCGAATGACGCCGGTTACGTACATCGAGGATTCCTGAGTCAAGCTTTTGGCATGGTTCCAGGTTTCCTCGGACACTTCGCTTTTCACGACTACAGCCTGAATATAGCCGGTTCCGTCCCGAAGCTGCAGAAATTGGATTTTCCCGCTGGAACGCTTGTTGTTCAGCCAGCTGCCGATAACGACGGTTTCACCGACGTGTTCATTGACCTGACGAATCACGGTTTTGTTCGCCATGCAATATCTCTCCCTTATTTCATTTCCTGAACGATTCTTAATGTGTCGCGCGCGATGACAAGCTCCTCATTCGTCGGCACGACCAGAACTTCCACTTTGGAATTCGGCGTGGAAATCCGGCGCGGTTCGCCCGAGCGGATTTTGTTCGCTTCTTTATCCAGCTCGACGCCGAGATACGTGAGGTTTTCGCACACTTTTTCGCGCACGATCGCGGAGTTCTCTCCCACGCCTGCGGTAAATACGATCACGTCGACGCCGTTCATGGCTGCCGCATAGGAACCGATGTATTTGCGAAGACGATATTCGTACATTTGAAACGCCAGCGTCGCGTTCGGCTCGCCCGCTTCCATGCCGTCGGTAATGTCGCGCATGTCGCTGCTCGCTCCGGAGATCGCCAAAAGACCGCTGTGCTTGTTCAACATCGAGTTCACTTCGTTGATCGTCAGCTCTTCTTTGTTCATGACGAACGGTACGATCGCCGGATCGAGATCGCCGCTCCGCGTACCCATGATCAACCCTTCCAGCGGAGTCATCCCCATGGAAGTATCGACGGAAACGCCGTCTTGAACGGCCGTCAAGCTGGCGCCATTACCGATGTGGCAAGTAATGATTTTGAGGTCTTCAAGCGGACGGTTCAAATATTCGGCAGCCGCCTTGCTTACATAGTAGTGGGAAGTGCCGTGGAACCCGTAGCGGCGAACCTTGTGCTTTTTGTACAGCACCTTCGGAATCGCGTAAAGATACGCTTTCTCAGGCATCGTTTGGTGGAACGCCGTATCAAATACAACCGTGTGCGGTACGTTCGGCAGGTTCGCTTCCGCCGCTGTAATCCCCATCATACTAGGCGGGTTATGCAATGGTGCCAAGTCGAACAGACGGCGGATTTCCGATTTTACTTCGCCGGTGATGAGCGCCGAGCTTTTGAAAGCTTCGCCGCCGTGAACGACGCGATGGCCGACGGCATCGATTTCGTCAATCGATTCCAGCACGCCGTGCTCCTTGTCGACCAGCTTTTCGAGCACTTTACGAATGGCCGTCGTGTGCTCCAAGATATCGCTAACTTCGGTAACTTCTTCTTTTCCCGTCGGTTTGTGAGTCAAAATGGAAGAATCCATCCCGATCCGTTCTACCAAACCCTTAGCCATTACGGATTCATCCGTCATGTCGTACAATTGATATTTCAGCGAGGAACTACCCGCGTTAATGACTAAAATTTTCACAGCCGGTCACCATCCTTGTCGTATTTGAAAAAGCCTTCGCCCGTCTTCACACCGAGTGAGCCCGCGCGTACCATCTTCTTCAGGACAAAGGAAGGGCGATATTTCAGCTCTCCGAACTCGCGGAACATCCGTTCCAGAGCGGCGAGGACGGAATCCAGGCCAAAACGGTCGGCCATTTCAAGCGGTCCGTATTGGAACTGATATCCGATACGCATCGCGTTATCGATATCCTCGGCGGAAGCGACGCCTTCGCCCAGCACGTGAAGCGCCTCGTTGATCATGATGCAAATAATTCGGGACGTGACAAAGCCCGGAGATTCATAAACCATGATTCCCCGTTTATCGACGACTTCTTCCACAAACCGTTTTGTTTCTTCAAAGGTCGATTCCGACGTTTTCAAGCCGCGGATAATTTCGACCAGATTGATTTTGGCAACAGGATAAATGAAGTGCATGCCGATGACGCGCTCCGGATACATCGTGGAACCGGCAATTTCGGTCAAGCTGAGCGTCGACGTGTTGCTGGCCAAAATGATGTTGCTCGGACAAACTTGGTCCAATTGCTTGAAGACTTCCTTTTTCAATTCCAAATCTTCGGAGATCGTCTCGATCACCATATCGCAAGTGCCGAGTTCGGCGAAATGTGTCACTTTATGAATTTTGGATAAGATCAATTTCTTTTCCGCCTGGGTAATCGCCCATTTCTCAAGCTGCTTGTCCAGGCTTGTTTCGATCATGCTGTACGCATGGTTTAGTTTGTCTGTCGTTTCTTCTACGAGTAGCACGTCAAGCCCTTTGGCCGCCAGCATTTCGCTGATGCCCTGGCCCATCGTGCCGCCACCAATGACACCTATTCTTTTGAAGTTCATGGTTCTCTCGCTCCATCCTTTCATGGTCTATACCTGATATTGTACCCCTGATGTCGAATAATACATCAATTAATACCCAACATATAATAATATCTTAGCACGGCTAAAAAGTAAAAAAAAATAACCGGCATAAATAATTATGCCGGTAAAGTGAGGCTGTCACGAAATTGACAACGGAATTCGTCTCCGGAGAGGCGTTCTTCTTTTAACAGGATATCGAGCGACTTTTCGAACACGGCTGCATGATCGACCAGTAGCTGCTTCGAGCGTGCCGCAAGATCATCCAATATCTTGGAATTCTCGTTCATAAGCACTTCTTTGGTAACCATATCCATATGAATAATGCCGAGCGATGTTAATCCCGAAGTCATCATCGTCTGGACGAGATTCAGCGCTTGCTCGAAATCATTGCTGGATCCGGTGCTTCTGCCGCCGTAATAAATTTCTTCCGCTGCGGCTCCCGCCAACGCGATGATAATCTGACCTTCCAAATATTGCTTGGTGTACAAGTACTTTTCTTCCTGCGGATTATGCCGTACGTATCCGAGGGCGCGTCCGCGCGGACTGAGCGCTACCTGATTCACGCTGCCCGGAGCGACAACCTCCGCAGCCACGGCATGTCCAAGCTCATGGACGGCGACGCGGCGCTTCTCTTCTTCCGTCGATTGCCGGTCCGTCTTCTCGCCCAGCATGACTTTGTCGACCGCCATCGATAAATGGCGCTGGCTGATTTCCTCGCAGCTGTCCCGCATCGCGTAGATCGCAGCCTCGTTCATGACGCTCTCCAGCTGGGCTCCGGAAAAGCCGTACGATTCCTCCGCCAGCTTTTCCAAGTTCACATCCGTGGCAATCGGTTTATTTTTGGCATGGATCTCAAGTATGTGCATCCGGCCTTTTTTATCGGGTAGATCCACTTGGATATGCCGGTCAAAACGACCCGGACGGAGCAATGCGCCATCCAGCATCTCTTTGCGGTTCGTTGCCGCGATCAGCAAAATGCGCGGAGTTTCGGACGAATAAATACCGTCCATTTCCGTAAGCAGCTGATTGAGCGTCTGATCATACTCCCGCTGCTGCCCGCCTTCCCGCTTACCGCCGATGACATCGATCTCATCGATAAAAATAACGGCGTTCTCCTTGTTCTCTTTGGCTGCACGCGTGCGCGCCTCTTTGAACAAATCACGGATCCGGCTGGCGCCGACACCCACGTACATTTCTACGAATTCACTGCCCGACGCGCCGACAAAAACCGCGTTCGTATATTGCGCCGCCGCTTTGGCCATCAGCGTTTTCCCCGTTCCCGGAGGCCCGGTCAGCAAAATCCCTTTTATCGGACGAATCCCGAATTTTTTGATTTCTTCATGGCGCACCATAAAATCGAGCGCTTCGCGCAGTTCCTGTTTGGCGCTGTCCTGCCCGCCGATTTCGTCAAAGGTTAACGCGGCAGACCCGATTTTTTTGCGTTTGCGTTCCTGGGACGCCGTCGCGACGATGCCGCCGCGCATTTTGGCTACGGCAAACAGAGCCCCGATCATCACAAAACCGACGACAAGAGGAACGACGTTATAACCGACGAACGCCAGGAAAATCAGCAATACAGGCACAAATCCGGCCGCGATTTCAAGCATCCACTTACGCATTCGGCCACACCCCCATCGTTTGCGGAACTCTTGGCAAAATAATATACTTGCTCGCTTTACCGTCCGTCAGCGTAATATAAACATTCTTGTCGTCCATATCCGCCTTGGCGGACAATCCGCTTTCGCTCTGCTGCAGCTTGTCCAGAGTTGCCGTGATCTCCGTATAAGCTTTATTCTCCATCGCCTGGGCGATCGGGAACATGGCTTGCTCCCAAACCTGATCCAGCTTCTCGGACGAGTTCTCCTCCACGGTCAGCTTCAATTCGCGGCTTCCGATATATTTTTTGCCATCCTTCTCGATTTGACGGACCAAACCTCCAAAGTCGGAGCCCGGTTCCAAGTCGAGTTTCAAGTCTACCTTTTTTGGGGTAATATCAGCTTGAACACTTTTTACCCCTTCATAGCTGTTCACTTTATGTTCAAACGGGCTCTCCACAGCCCACTGCTTGTAACCAAACCAACCTCCAAATAAAAGGAGTGCGGATACCGCCACACTCGCCACGACAGGTCCTACACGCAATTTCACGTCACAGTCCCCCTTAATCTATATTAATTGATATCATAGGTGATATATTAAACCAACAGAATTGAGTATATCATATTATATATACGATTTCTAATGAAAGTTGTGAGTTTATTTCAAATTTTTGATAAGTAATGTTGAAGCATGCCCTCACCTTTTTGGTTGACCGGAAATATGATATACATAAACGGGAACAGCCAGAGTATGAAGTATTGGCCTGCGGAAAGGAAAGGATAAAAGATGGACAATGACGAATCGAAGAGAATCATAACTCTAATTGTCGTCGTCGTGATCAGTGTTTCGTTTGTTCTTGGCATTGGGAGTCAAGAAGGAGGAGCAGGGGCACAAGCGATCGTCACTGTATAAGGGAAACATGAATTCCGCAGGGGGGGATGACATGCCTAAACGTTCTGACAACAACAATAATAATAACAACAACAAAAATGACAAGCGGCAGCTCAATAAAGCGGATTTAGGTTTTCTGTCCGGATTAACCCCTCAGCAGCTTGCGGTCATAACCGGATTGTTAAGTCAAGCCTTACAAGTGGATTCCGTACTTATTGATAAGGACCAGAAAGTCGAAATCGTATTAGGCGGCTCACTGCGGAAGAAAACGAAAGCCGACAAATTGTTAAAGCAATTGAGCGATGTTACTGTTGGAGAAATTCTGGATTCCATAAATAATTTGTAAAAAACAAGACCCGCTTACGGACACTCTTTTCAGCGTACGTAAGCGGGTCTTTCCGGTTATCTGTTCGGCAGCGTAAATACTTCGTCCAGAACGCTACCGTCGCTGAACCGGAAAAAACGGTAGAAATGATGCGCTTTTTCCTTATAAAATAGCTGCCAAACCAACTCATTGTTATAAATTCCAGGCACCAATCTGACGATTGTTATACCTGGATAATCCGTATGAATGATCTTCCGGATCCCCGATTCGGACACCCCTTCGGAAAGGGGCTTGACGATCGGCTCTCCGCCTTCCGGAAGCCAAACTATGATTTCTTGCCCGGATTCATCCTTGCCTTCGACAACCCAGCACACACTGTCCCAAACCGATTTCCATACCTTTGTGGAAGAGACGAGCCCGGTCTGTTCTTTAGCCTGCCGGACAGCCGCTTCCTCTCCCTGCCATATATCCTGCTGAACATAAAGATAAAAGCGGTGAAGGCCAAAGAGCGCGAGCGCCAAAATCAGAATGGAGATCAGGATCCATTTGGTTCTGTTCCTCAAGCCTCTCTTCCTTTCCCCATGAACATTATCATCCGCTACGCCCTAGCGGCCAAGAAGGCTTTCGAAAGCGGCCTGTGCTTCAAAACGGACTTTTTCCTCATCCAGCGTGAGGCACATACCGTGTTTTACGACTTGTTTGCCGTTGACCCAAACATGCTCTACGTCTTTGGCTCCGCCCGAGTATACCACATGGGATATATAATCGGTACGCGGCAGGAAATGGGCCTGCTCCGTATTTACCGCAATGAAGTCGGCTTTCATGCCTGCCGCCAATCTACCGGTGTCTTGCAAATAGAGCGACTTCGCCCCGTACTCCGTTCCCATCCGCAGCGCTTCCCGTGCCGGAATGGCTGTCGGGTCACCGGAAACCCCTTTATGAATCAAAGCTGCCAACCTGATTTCCTCGAACATGTCGAGGTTGTTGTTGCTGGCCGGACCGTCCGTGCCGAGCGATACCGTAACCCCGGCGGCAAGCAGTTCCGGAACGCGGGCGACGCCGCTGGCCAGTTTGAGATTGCTGCCCGGGTTGTGGGAAACGGCCACCTTGTTAGCAGCCAATATTTCGATTTCCTCGTCGTTCAGATGAACGGCATGAGCGACCAATGACGGACGGCTGAACAACCCAAGGTTCAGCAAATGCTGAACCGGCCGTACTCCGTAATCCGCCACATTTTGTTCCACCTCTGCCCGGGTTTCCGACATATGCGTATGTAGCGGCAAATCCAGGTCATGCGCCGCCTGAACGATTTTTTCGATATAGTCCGGCGGACAGGTGTAAGGAGCATGCGGCGACATCATCGTCGTAATCCGTCCGTCCGCCTTTCCGTGCCAGCCTTTGGCGAACGCAATCGCGTCTTCCAGTTTATGCTGCTGCACATCCGGCGGGCACAAGCCGATCACTCCGCGCGTGAGCACGGCTCGAATGCCCGACTGCTCCACGACGGAAGCTACCTGATCCATATGATCATACATATCCAGGAAAGTCGTCGTGCCGCCTTTCAGCATTTCCAAGACGGACAACGCAGTCCCCCAGTATACATCATTGCCGGTAAATTTCGCTTCCATCGGCCACATTTTGGTTTGCAGCCACTCCTGCAGCACCATGTCGTCCCCGTAACCGCGCAGCAGCGACATCGCCGCGTGCCCGTGCGTATTGACCAGCCCCGGGAGGAACAGCAAGCCTTTGCCGTCAAAGGTTTCCGCTCCCTCCACGCCTTCCGGGCGCTGCTCTCCGATATAAGTAATGGTACTGCCTTCGATCAACATGTAACCGCGGATGACCGGTGTTTCCCGGTCAGGCACCGCGAAGGTTCCGTCTTTAATCAGCCACTTTCGTGTCATGTTCTTTTAATTCCTTTCCGCCATCCAGATAGTAAGCCAAGCTCATAAGATCGGTTGTGAAATCGGCCGCATGTACGCGCACGTCTGAAGGGACCTTAAGAATAATAGGAGCAAAATTCAAAATCGCCCCGATTCCCGCGGCAACCAGTTGATCAGCCACACGCTGAGCCTCCGGAGCGGGCACCGTGATAATACCGATCCGAATTTGCTTGTTTTTTACGGTTTCCACCAGCTCATCAATCGGCTGAATCGTTATATTGTTGATTTGGCTTCCGATTTTGTCCGGAGAAGCGTCAAAAACAGCGACGATTTTCATCGTATCCTTCAAGTAAGCATTGTAGTTGGACAGCGCATGCCCGAGGTTACCGGCACCGATTAAGGCCACGTTGATCTGCTGGTCCAGGTTCAAAATCTGGCGGATCTTTTCGATCAAGTAGGAAACGTCATAACCGATTCCCTTGCGGCCAAAGTCCCCGAAATAAGCAAGATCCTTGCGGATTTGAGCAGGGTTTAAATCGAGCTTTTGACCGAGCTCCTGTGAAGACACCGTCGGGACTTCCCGGCGGCTGAGCTCATTTAGAAAGCGTAAATACACGGGTAATCTGCGCACCACGGCATCCGAAATTTTTTCCGACTTCATTATATATTTCCCCCTCATTGGTACGATTTGAACAACGATTACTGTCCGTCTTCGGCGTCCAGCCATTCCGATATGCGCGGAACCATCTGCGTAAGCGGCATATGCTCCATCTTCGGTCCGGGCAAGGAATACAAAAAGTATTTACCGTAGTATGATTCAAGGATGCGTGTATCATAAACAACCACGATGCCGCGGTCTTGAGAAGAACGGACCAGTCGTCCGAAGCCTTGCTTAAATCGGATGACGGCTTGCGGTACGGACAGCTTCATGAAAGGATTTTTCTTTTCCTGCTGAAGCCGTTCGCTCTTCGCTTCCACGAGCGGATGGTTGGGCGGCTGAAAAGGCAGTCGGACAATCGCGAGACACGTGAGAGCTTCCCCGGGGATGTCCACCCCTTCCCAAAAACTGCTTGTGCCTAGCAATACGGATGCTTCTTGCCCTTGAAAACGGCGGGTCAGCTTGGTTCGGCTACCGCTGTCCATGCCTTGTCCGATCACGGTTATGCCTTCATCCGCCAGAAGTTCCTTCAATGGGTCGTACACCTGCCTCAACATCCGGTAGGAGGTGAACAATACCAGCATCCGTCCTTTGGTTTTGGCCGCCGTATCCGCAAGGGAGCGTACCAGGGTGTTCACAAAGTGGTCGTCGCCCACGTTCCCCTTCACGCTCGGAAAATCCCGCGGAATGACAAGCAATGCCTGTTCCCGGTAATTGAACGGGGAGGGGAGCATCGACGTAATCAGCTTTCCCTGCTCGGAGGCATCCGTCAAGCCCAATTGGTCGATCATATATTGGAACGATTTATCGACCGATAAAGTAGCAGAGGTCATGACTACGCTTTTTTTCACATCAAAGAAATAGCCCTTTAACTGCGCGCTGACATCGATCGGAACGGCAAAAATTTGCAGCGATTTGCTTCGGAAATTGCCGTTTCCTTCGATCCAATACACGGTATTGATATCCTCAAGCTTCATGAAGAAACGCAAGGCGTCGCGTTCGGTTCCAAGATCCTTAAGCAGCCCGTTGATATCCGTGATCAGGCTTTCGTAGCCCAAATCCTGTTCGTCGTCCTTCAATTCGGCCAAAAGTTTTTCGCCTTTTCGCAGGACATCGCCCAGCGTGACGTAAATCTGGTTTTCCAGAGCGACGAGCGCGTCCCAACCCTTTGGTTTCTTGTCCGGTCTAAGCCGATAAACGAATTGGCCCGGCTCTCCCGGCGGAGCATCTCCGCGTTCCGGCATAAGCGCAAACAACTGCTCCGACAACCGGTCCCAATGTTCTTTCACATCGAGCAGGGAAGGATACAGATTGTCTATGACGGAACACCACTCCGCGGATTTTTCGGCGCCCGATTGCTGGAGCATGGTTCTCAGGTTCGGGAATTGCCCCGTTTTGCTGTCCTTATAAAGCCGTGTAAGCGTATGAACCACCGTGAAGTATTTCATTTGCAACCCGAGATGTTTTCCCGCCACATCCTCCAAATGATGCGCTTCGTCAATGACGAGCCGCTCATAGGCGGGAAGCAGCTGGTGGCCTGCCTGAATGTCCGTGAATAGCTTGGAATGGTTCGTAATGACCACATCCGCCACCCCGGCTTCATGCTTCGCCTTATGATAATAACATTTACGAAACCACGGGCAGGCGCGTCCCAGACAGGAATCAGATTCGCTGGCCACCGTTTCCCAGAAGTCTCCGCCGCGGTTGCCGAGGTTGAGTTCCTCGTCATCCCCCGTCTCCGTCTGCGCCAGCCACACAATCAATTGCGCGGCCGTCATCACCTCTTCTTTCGGTGTGGCAAAATCTCTTCTACTAATTTTATGTTCAAATTTGCGCAAACACAAATAGTGTTGTCTGCCTTTGAATACGGCCGCGCGGAACGGAAACGGCACGACCTCGGTCAGCAAAGGAATGTCCCTTTCCCTTAACTGCTCTTGCAGATTGATCGTATGGGTGCTGACCATGACCCTCTCGTCCTGCTTCACGCTATGATATATCGACGGAAGCAAGTAACCCAGCGACTTTCCCGTTCCCGTGCCCGCCTCGACCAGCAGGTGCTTGTCCTCGTCAAAAGCTCGGCTCACTTCGCCGAGCATGACACTCTGCGCTTCGCGTTCTTCATAGTCCGGAAGCTTTTCCTTGAGCCGTTCCTTGACCTGCTCCATGAACTGTTCGAACGAAACGTCCTGCAGCGGATTGCCAAGCATGGAGCTTCTCGCAGGCTCGATATCCATCCAGTCGTCTACCTGAAGCGCGAACTGACGGTAATACGTAAACCCGTCCGGACTTGGTTCCGAATTCAACTGCCTTTCCTGCAGCATCGCATCAAAAAACCAGCCCAAGTCGCTATCCTCCCCGGCAAATAAATCCGCCAGCCGTTGAAGGACAATTAAGGGTAATCCGGCCAATTCTTCCAGGCACTTCAAAAAAATAAGCGCGGTCGCAAGCGCATCGCTGTCCGCCTGGTGAGGACGTTCATGCTCCACCCCGAATTCGGAGGCGACCATGCCCAGCTGGTAAGTCGTTAACGACGGAAAAAAGATTTTCAAAAAATCCATCGTGTCGAGAATCCGCCCGGTAAAAGGCAAATATCCCGATTTATCCAGAGCGCTCTGTAAATAGTTGAAGTCAAAAGCCACATTATGGCCGACGAGAACGGCGTCATCCAGCAAAGGGACGAGTTCCATCATAACTTCATCCAGCTCCGGCGCATCTTTGACGTCATCTTCCGTAATCCCGGTCAGTTTCGTGATAAACGGCGGGATCGGGATGCCCGGTTTTACATAAGAATGAAAAACGCGGGAAACCGTCAAACTATCATCTATAATGGCAAGCCCCACTTGAATAATGACATCAGAGGACTGGTTGCCTGTCGTTTCAAAATCGAGTACGGCATATTTCATTACTTCATATGTCCCTTTCGTTCCAGTCTCTTTTAAAGCATAACAGAAGTAGGCCGTTTTGAAAATTGTTCACATTTGGGGCTTCCCGGCCGAAGGACAAAACAAAAGCGATGCGTTCCTGTTAGGAAACTAAGCATCGCTCCTCGTTCTTACAACAATGATGTCAGTTCATTCCCGTATTTCAGCTTGCCGGAGCTGTGCATGCACGCCTCCAGGTTTGCCAGCGGCTCCGCAAGCGAAGGGTCGTGAACATGGGCCAGCGTAAAATATTCCTTCGCTTTGGTTCTAACGCCCCGCTGCGCTTCGATGCATCCGAGCGCATTATAAATAATGGATCTGAGGCGTTTATTTTCGGTGCCCTCCAGCACCTTCCAGAAATGCGGCACGGCTTCCCCGCACTCGTCAAGATACATATGGCACATGGCCAGGTAAGTCCGAGCCACGGCACTGTCCGGAAACTCGTCGAGCACCGCGCGAAATTGTTCCAGAGCCTGGCGGAACATCAGCAGCTTGTAATAGCCTTGCCCTTTTACGAACGCACCGCATTTCATTTCGGGAATTTCGCAGCTGCCGGCCAAGCTGGCCCAGGTTTGACGGAATTCGGCCATTTTTTCTTCAAAGTTCAGCCATTCTTCAATGATGCCGTCGCTCATCGCTTTGAGCAGATGCCATTTCCTTGCCAGCTCCTGCTTTTGATCGCCGATGGCAACCGGGTAAAATTTTATGATATCATCCAACATTTCATTCATTTCCGCAAACATATGCTGAAACATCATCCGCATCCCACCTTTAACGAAAATGAAATCAGTGCGCCATGTATTCATTTTTTGTTTCGGGCGCCGATTTCATTCCCGCAGGCAGTAATTGCATAGCGGGCCTCAGTTAGCGGACGGTGGCGTGCAGCTCCTGGCTGGCCGTTTCAACCGGACGGTTGTTTTCATCCACGAACACTACCGTCGGTTTATGGGTTTTCAGCTCTTCCGCCGACATTTGGGCATAAGAAATAATGATGACGTTATCGCCGGGCTGAACCAATCTCGCAGCCGCTCCGTTCAGGCAGATGACGCCGCTTCCGCGAGGTCCGGGAATGACGTAGGTTTCCAACCGAGCCCCATTATTGTTGTTAACGATTTGCACTTTTTCGTTTTCAAGCAAATCGGCCGCTTCCATCAGGCTTTCGTCGATCGTAATGCTGCCGATATAGTTCAAATTCGCTTCGGTGACCGTAGCCCGATGAATTTTTGATTTCATCATCGTTCTATACATGGAGATTTTCCCCCTTCTTCGTTAAAAGGACATTGTCGATCAAACGCGTTTTCCCGAATTTTACCGCCAGCGCCACCAAAACGTCTCCTTCAACATCCCGAAGGGAGGCGTTTTCTTCCACCGCGCCTAGCGCCGGAAAATGCACGATTTCCACATAATCGATGACGGCCAGCGGCTCCGCCATAATCGCTTCCTCAATCGCTTTGCGCGCCTCGCCTGTGATGATTCCGTCTCCCGCTGCCACGGAGGCCTGCAGTCGAAGCAAGCTTCTTGACAGAACAAGGGCCGCTTTGCGTTCTTCGTCGCTTAAATAGACGTTTCGCGAGCTCAACGCCAGTCCGTCGCTTTCGCGTACGATCGGGCAAGGCACGATGCTGACATCAAAGTTGAGATCCTGAACCATTTGAGCAATCACGGCCGCTTGCTGGGCATCTTTTTGTCCGAAATAAGCGTTCGTCGGCCCCACGATGTGAAGCAATTTGCCCACTACCGTCGTCACGCCGTCAAAATGTCCCGGTCTTGAGGCACCGCACAGCCCTTCCGTCAAGCCCTCGACTCTGATTTTAGTCTTGGTCGGCTGAGGGTACATTTCTTCCACGCTCGGCAAAAAGACCGCGTCCACCCCTTCACGTTCGGCGAGCGCCAAATCCTTCGCCTCATCCCGCGGATAACGCTCGAAATCTTCATTCGGACCGAATTGGATCGGGTTGACGAAAATGCTAAGCACCACGATCTCGTTTTCCTGCCGTGCCCGGCGGAGCAGGCTGGCATGGCCTTCATGCAAATATCCCATGGTAGGGACAAGACCCGTTTTCGGAAACTTCCCTTCCCGGGCGCCGCGAACTCTTTCTTGTTTCAAAAATGTTTTCAAGGCTCCGATTTCCCTGAATACGTTCATTGACCGGCTTCCACCTTCCCTTTTCCGTATAACGATTCAAGCACGCCATCTTCGGCGGAGAACACGTGTTTTTCTTCCGGAAAAGCTTTATTTTTCACATCATTCACATACTCTGCGATCCCGGTGCGAATTTGGGCACCGATGTCGGCATACGTTTTGACGAATCGTTTCTCGCGGTATTCCGGAGTGTATTTCAGCAAGTCGTGGAAAACAAGCACCTGCCCGTCCACGCCCCTTCCTGCTCCGATCCCGATCGTAGGCACGCTGATTTCCTTCGAAATTGCCGCGGCCACTTCGTCGGTGACCAGCTCCAGCACGATGCCGAATACGCCGGCCCGCTCCAACGCCTTGGCATCCTCCAGCAGCCTCCGGGCGTCCTGCTCATCCTTGCCCTGCACGCGGTAACCGCCGATCTGGTTCACGGATTGCGGAGTCAGCCCGATATGCCCCAGCACCGGCACGCCGGCCTGAACAATGGCCTGAACCGACATCGCAATCTCCGCGCCGCCCTCCATTTTCACGGCATGGGCGCCGCCGTGTTGCATAATCTGACGGACTGTACGCAGCGTCTCGTCGATGCTTCCGTGATATGTCATAAACGGCAGGTCGGCTACGATAAACGTATGCTGCGCGCCTCTGGCAACCGCCCGGGTATGATATACGATGTCCTCGGTCGTAACCGGAATCGTCGAGTCATACCCCAGCACCACATTGCCAAGCGAGTCGCCGACAAGCAGCACATCGACCCCCGCTTCTTCCGCAAGCCGTGCGGAAGGATAATCATACGCGGTGATCATCGTGATCGGTACGCCGTCCCGCTTCATTTTTTTCATTTTCACAATGTTCAATGCCTGTTTTCCTACCATCTTGCTTTCCATCTCCCTTTGGTTTACTTTGCCGGGATACCACATCAATTATGGCACGACAAAAAAACCTTTTAGTTAGGCACTAAAAAGGTCCGAAATCCAAAGAAGAGTCGCTATTCGCTCGTTCTTTCTGTCTCGGTCCTCTTCGGCTCAGAGCAGAATCCAACGTCATATGCGCCAAACTCCGTAGCTTTGCATAAAGGCAAAGCAACTGATTGTAGTGTGCCCTCATGAGTGCAGTTCGCATCCGTGATACCGCCTCATGAGGACAGTATAACAAAAAAATAATGATTTTACATCAACCAAGTTGTACATCGCCTGAGAAAATCGTCATTTCGTTGCCGTTTTCGTCCAACAAAACCAGCGCGCCGGATTCGTCCAGCATCTCCGCCTTTCCCCACACTTCTCCACGGGGGGTTTTGACGGATATCCGTCTGCCGAGCGTTACAGACAGCGCCTCCCATAAATGTCTGATCGGCGTAAAGCCCTCCTCTTCATACAGGGCATATAGCTGTTCCAGCTCGTTTAGGACAGCCCCGATCAGCTCGGATCGATTCTGACTGCTGCCGGCTTCGATTTGCAGCGACGTAACGACCGGATGCAACTCCTCGGGAATATCCTCGAGGGTCAAATTGACGTCAATGCCGATCCCGGCGATGCAGTATTTGATCATTTCATCTTCTCCGGCCGATTCGATCAAAATGCCGCAAATCTTTTTGCCGTCGACCAGTAAATCGTTCGGCCACTTGATGCCCGCATTCACGCCGCTTACGGATCGGACTGCCCGACAGACGGCAACGGCGGTCAGCAAAGTGAGTTGGGGCGCGAAGGATAACGGCCTTTCCGGCCGGAGCAGCAGACTCATCCAGATCCCTTTATGCGGCGGGGAATACCATTTTCGGCCTTGGCGTCCCCGCCCCACGGTCTGTTCCTCGGCAATGACCACCGTACCTGCCTGGGCCCCGCCTTCCGCAAGCAGCCTCGCTTCCTCTTGGGTCGAAGTCGTCACATCCATAAGCTTTAGCTTCCTGCCGAAAATGCGCGTTCGAAGCGCTTTTTGGATCGCTAGGGCCTCCAGCTTGTCCGGAGAACCAACCAGACGGTATCCCTTGCGGGAAACGGCTTCAAATTCATAGCCCTCTTCCCGCAGTTTATTGATTTGCTTCCAAACGGCTGCCCGGCTAATGGACAGCCGCCGGCTGATCTCTTCGCCGGATATGAATTGTCCGGGATGCTCTTTCAGCATATCCAGCAGTTTATGATGTTCCATGTTCATTCACCACTACTTTCGCTTGTTCCAAAAGCGCCTCACGCTCATTTGGGAGTTCGCCCGCGGCAACCTGCAGCAGCAGGCGATCCATCAATGGACTAAGCCAGGGTCCGCCTTTTTGCCCGAGATGCTTGATCACGTCTCCTCCGCGGATGGCAATTTCCCGCAAAGTATGCACGGGAACCTCCTTATGCCATTTTTCCGCCTCTTGCAGCAGTCGACCGCGATTCGGAGAACCGTCGCCATGCTCGCGCTCGGTCCGCAGGAGCCGTTGTTCGCGAACGATCCACCCTTCGGCGACTTCCTTCCCGAATCGGAGCTGGATTTCGATCCATGCCTTTCGAAGAGCCTTCGGATCGTCGCTCCCCCTTGTAAGATCACTCCAGCTTTCATCAAAAAGGATGATCTCTGACGTTCTTTGCGAAGCCGCGTTGGAAAACGTCCACGCCTTCATCAAATCCGCCGCGCTCTCTCCCGGAACGCGAAGCCGCTGCAGAAGCAGCGACCATCTTAATTCCGGACGTTCGGGCGGACAAATTTCGATCGATTGGAGCCGGATATCGTGAATTTCATTTTCGGGAGCTTCGAAAGCGGTCTTTGGCACCGGCGCCTTGACGTATTGCAGCAGGCCGCTGCGTTGCAGCAAAGCAAGTCCTCTGAGCGGCTTTGGGCCGAGCATCATTTTTTCAAACTCTATACGGATGCGTTCCGTAGCGATATAGGCAATATGCGTTCTTCCGCTCCTCATGGCGGACCATAGGCTTTTCACCGGCCTGAAGCCGAACACGGAAGCAAACCGGATCGCTCTGACCATCCGGAGGGCATCTTCATCAAACCGTTCTTTGGCCCGGCCGACGCAACGGATGATCCCCGATGCGATGTCGCCTTGGCCGCCGAAAGGGTCTGTCAATTCCCCGTTTGCGTCCGCGGCAATCGCGTTCATCGTAAAGTCGCGGCGGCGCAAATCTTCCAGTAGAGCGTCTACAAACTCCACGCTCGAAGGGCGCCGGTGATCCTCATATGCCGATTCTTTACGAAACGTCGTCACTTCGTAGGGATGTCCGTCCATGATGACCGTGACCGTACCGTGCTGAAGCCCTGTCGGCACCGTGCGATCGAATAAGGCGATCACTTCCTCCGGCCGGGCCGAAGTGGCGATGTCCATATCGTGAACCGGCCTGCCCATCAGCTCGTCGCGCACGCAGCCGCCGACGAAATAGGCTTCATGACCGGATTCCGTAAGTCGGCGCAACACCGCTTCCCCCTGACGACGCATCAGGGGGTCTACCATCTTCCAGCGGTTCATGATTTGTAACCTCCAACCGTTCATTTCATGGGAAAGCCCGGTTCCAAATGATCCTCAGGCCCGGTTAAAGCTTGGCACTTTCCGCTCCAGTACCCGGTAATAGATCGATTCGTAGACCGAGGTGATAATTTCGCTGCTGAATTCGTTTTTGGCGCGGTCCAGGCACGCTTGCCGAATGCGTTCCGCTAGCTTGGGATCCTTGAACAGGGATATGCAGTACTCCGCCATTGCGTTGGTATCCCCGATCGGAGCAAGAAACCCGGTCTCTCCGTGGGCGACCAGTTCGGGAATGCCTCCGGCCACCGATCCGACCGTAGGGATCCCGCATGCCATCGCTTCTAGCGCGACGAGCCCGAAGCTCTCTTTTTCGGAAGGGAGCAACAGAACATCCGCCATTGAAATGACCTGGGCGATATCATCCTGCTTACCCAGAAAATGAACCCGATCCTCGAGTCCCATCTCCTTGATCTTCCACTGCACCTTCGGCAGGTCCGGCCCTTCGCCGACAAACAGAAGCTTGGAAGGAACCTGACGGTTCACTTTTTCAAAGACGTCCACGACATCGCTTA
Source organism: Paenibacillus salivarius (assembly GCF_051307165.1). Lineage (NCBI taxonomy): Bacteria > Bacillati > Bacillota > Bacilli > Caryophanales > Paenibacillaceae > Paenibacillus > Paenibacillus salivarius. The sequence goes on along the minus strand of NZ_CP195592.1, from coordinate 2,508,021 downwards.
CCCTTTTTACCGGTCTGAAGTTGGAAATATGCATGAGCACTTTTTCTTCCGGCTTGGCGAAATCCTGGCGGCATGCGCAGACCTTCCGAGGATAATATTCCCTTTCATCCACGAAATTGTACGTCAAATCGATGTCACGCGTAATGTCCAGAACCTCGCGCGTCTCCCGGATCAAATCGCGGGAAACCGATGTCACCGCATCGCTTTCGTTAATCGCCAGGCGGATCAAATCCTTCAAGGATTCATCCTGGGCAAGCACGGTAATATCCGTGCCGTGCAGCGTCGTTACGACCTTCAGTTGGTCTCCGACCATCTGTTTGGCCAAAAAAGCGCAAACCGCATGAGGTACGGCGTAATGAACGTGCAGGACATCCAGGTTCTGCGATTTGGCGACATGAGCCATTTTCGTGGCCAGCGACAAATCATAAGGAGGATAGCGGAACACATAATAATCGCTAACCTCTACCTCGTGATATTTGATGTTCTTGTGAAAACTGCCGAGCCGAAAAGGGACGCTGTGGGAAATGAAATGGACTTCATGTCCTTTTTCCGCAAGCAGCTTCCCCAGTTCGGTCGCAACCACCCCCGAGCCTCCGAGCGTCGGATAGCAGGTGATGCCTATTTTCAAAAATGGGTCCATAAGGCGGGGGCCTCCTTTTAAGTTCATGTGCACTCGTATAACAGTCTATGTTCGCCTTGACCCGAAAAGATTGACCAGATAAGGTGTTTTTACCGCAAAACCTTCCGCGTATGGTATCAGTTTTCGCTGTCCGAGCAGCGCATCCCTGGCCTTGACTCGTTCCACATACCCTTGCGTCAAGGGGGTTGCTGTTCTATCTTCATCTTCCGATGCCTGACCGAATTGCGAACGGTAGCTGCCGAGAGCTTTTTCTTTAATCGGATAAACATCCGTGACGTCCACCAGCAAATCAGGTGTCTTCCAGTCATTGATGAAATAAAAATAAACTTCAGGTTCTTGAATGGCCGGCTTGTCCGGCATGTACCGGCGCAGCTTGGCATTGAAAGCGGCTTGTTCGATCAACTTGCTGCAAGCTATGTGATCCGGGTGACGGTCTTCCCAGTAAGGTGCGAAAATTACGGCCGGCTTATATTCGCGGATGACTTCGGTCACCGTGGCGATTTGCTCCGGCGAGCCCGTTAGGCCGCGATCCGGCAAGCCCAGATTAAGCCTTACCGCCACGCCAAGGGCTTCGGCCGCCTCAGCGGCTTCCTGTTTTCTGAGCTCGACATTGCCGTTTGAAGAAAGCTCCGCTTCGGTCAAATCGCATAAACCGATACGGAATCCGGCTGCGGCATGCTTGGCGATCGTGCCGGCCATCCCGATTTCCGCATCGTCGGCATGGGCTCCGAAAATAAGGAAATCCAGTTTTTCGCTCATTGTCCCAGCCCCGGTTTGTTTTGTTCCACGAGCTCGCGCCAAGCAAAATCACCCCGGTCCAGCGCCCGGACCAAAATTTCCGCCGTCGCCAAATTCGTCGCCACCGGAATGCCGTGCACATCGCAAAGACGAAGCAATGCGGTAATATCCGGTTCATGCGGTTGCGCCATCAGCGGGTCGCGGAAAAACAAAACAAGGTCCATCTCGTTTTGCGCGATCAATGATCCGATCTGCTGGTCTCCGCCGAGCGGACCGGACAAAAAACGGTGAATCTTCAAACTCGTGGCTTCCATGATTCTCATGCCGGTCGTGCCGGTCGAATATAATTTTTTATCCTTAAATACATGCTCATAAGCAACGGCAAAATTGACGAGATCATCTTTTTTACGGTCATGGGCGATAAACGCTACATTCAACATCTTCTTATGCTCCCCTTATCAGTCCACAAAATGGTCAAATCCGTAGATCATTCCTTGATATTCCAGCACCCGTTTGATCGCCAAATTGACGCCTGGCATATAGCCTGCGCGATCGTAGGAATCGTGACGAATTTTCAGCGTCTGTCCGAAGCCCCCGAAAACGACCTCCTGCTGCGCAAATACGCCCGGAAGACGGACGCTGTGAATCCGGAAGCCGTTATAATAACCGCCTCTTGAACCTTCGATCGTCTCTTCTTCCTTCGGGTTTCCTTGACGGATTTCTTCCCGGTTCTGCGCGATCAGCTCCGCGGTTTTGATCGCCGTCCCCGACGGGGCGTCCAGCTTCTGATCTCCATGATATTCAATAATTTCGAGATGTGGAAAATACTTCGCCGCCTGTGCGGCAAACTTCATCATCAGAATGGCGCCGATCGAAAAATTCGGAGCGATCAATCCGCCTATGCCTTTGTCCCGGCACTGCTTGTCCAGAAGTTCGATTTGCTCCGGCGTGAAGCCGGTCGTCCCGACCACCGGAGCTACTCCGTGCTTAATCGCCAACTCTGTATTCGAATAAACGGACGCCGGCGTCGTAAAATCGACCAGCACCTGCGGCTTTTGTTCCACAAGCGCCAGTTCGAGGTCCGATGTTATGTTTACGCCGCATGCGGGCATGCCTGCGATCGTACCCGCATCGGCCCCTTCGTCGCTGATGCTGATGGCTGCCACCAGCTCCAGGTCCGGGTCCGTAAGGACCATTTTTACGACCTCTTTTCCCATTCTGCCGGCCGCTCCCGCAACAGCTACTCTAATCTTGTCTCCCATCTTGATCCCCCGATTCTCTGGAATAATGATTAATTCATATATTTCTTGATTCGTTGCGTTAACTCCCGCAGTTGTTTGGCGGTAGACTCGTCTTGCGGCAACGCGGCCGCTTCCGTCAAAGCTTGAAACGCTGATTCGTACTTTCCCAGCTCGGTATAGGCAATGGCCAGCCAGGCCTGGGCATCTACGGAGAGCGGATCCAAATGAACCGCCCGTTCCAGCAAATTTGCCGCGGACGAAGCCGCCGGGGCCGATCTTGGCGGATTGGCTTCATTCGCGGAGCCATCCCCTTCCAACAGCCGTTTGGCCATCATAGTCAATTCTTTGGACTGCATGCGGTCAAAGTGCAGTTTGAACTCTTCCTGCTCCGGCTCCAGCGCCGAAGCCAAGCGGGCATGGGCCATTGCTTTCTCCAGCCGGTTGCTCCGGGCGCAGGTGATGGAACAGCGGTAATGAATATCCGCATTGTCCGGTTCCAGGGCAAGCGCCTGTTCAAACCACTGGATCGCCTGCTCAAAATCATTTTCGTAGATGCTGCGGTAAGCTTTTTTTAAATAATCCTCCGCCTTCATATGCCGCCCCCCATTTCATGGGTGATTTGCTACAGCATATGATGCAAGGACCTATTCGGTGTCCTTTTTCGTCCAACGATCCGCGTCCCGGGTATTGAATTTATGCATGACTTTATCATGCGCCTCCGTCAGATCTATGCCAAGCGAGTTGGCAAAACAGATCGTAATGAACAAAATATCTCCGAGCTCCAGCTCGATGGAATTGTCGGCTTCATCCGCTTTCTTCGGTTTTTCGCCGAAGGTATGATTCACTTCCCGTGCCAGCTCCCCGACTTCCTCGCTCATCCGGGCCAGCATCGACAGAGGACTGAAATAGCCTTCTTTAAACTGGGATATGTACCGGTCGACTTCCCTCTGAAGCTCTGCGAGAGACTTTTCCTTCAAGAGCGATCCCTCCGTCTTAAGTCTGTTTCATCCCTATGTTAACGTAAAGCCCATTTGAAAACAAATCCTTTTTTAATCTCCACGGAAGAAGGTATACTAGTATGGAATGTAAAAATAACCAACCACAACGACAGGGCGAGGGATCAATCGAAATGAACAGCAGCAAAGTGGAAGGCTACTTGAAAACGATACTGCCGATACTGCTCGGCACCGCTATCTATGCCTTCGGACTACTCTATTTTATTATACCCAATCAATTGATGGAGGGCGGCGTTACCGGGGTAACGATCCTGCTGAAGTATGCTTTCGGCATATCGCCGTCGCTATCCAACTTAATTCTTAACATTCCGCTATTTCTGCTCGGGTGGAAAATTCTCGGGGGCCGTCAGATCATTTATACCGGAATCGGGATCGGATCCTTGTCTTTTTTTCTTTGGATTTTCGAAAAAATGATAGAATCCGGCTGGATCGAAACGTTTAAAACCGATTTTATTCTCGCTTCTCTATACGCGGGGGTCACGCTCGGTGCCGGGCTCGGCATCGTTTTCCGGTTCGGCGGCACGACAGGGGGGTCGGACATCGTTGCCCGGATTCTGGGCCGCAAATTCGGCTTCAGCATGGGTCAGGTCATTTTGACGATCGATATCATCATCATCGGGTTGTCGCTATTTTATGTAGACAAAGAGAACATTCTCTACACGCTCGTCGCCGTATTTATCGCGTCGAAAGTGATCGACTTTATCCAGGAAGGGGCTTATTCGGCCAAAGCGTTGACGATCATTAGCGATCATGCGCCCGATATGGCTGAAATCATTACGAAAGAGATGGAACGCGGAGTCACCCTGATCCCGGCCATCGGGGCCTATTCCAAGCAATCGAAGTACATGGCATACTGCGTCGTATCCCGTCAGGAGATCCGGAGGCTCACGGAAATCGCCAAATCCGTCGATCCCCGGGCATTCATTATTATCAGCGATGTCCATGACGTTCATGGGGAAGGTTTTAGGGAAGAGTAACGAACAAAAACCGCGGGGCAATAAATATGCCCTGCGGTTTTGTTTATTTAAAACCTGTAACTGTCCGCTCTGTCTTTTTTGCCGTGCACCGACATGACCGCCTGATCCGCCCGATATTTACGAAGTCCCGCATATACCAGCGCAAGTACGATCCAGCCGCCGATCAACAGTCCCCAATTCCATGGATCTCCGTAGCCCGTTATCGGAAAAAAGACAGGCTCATCCGCTCTCCGGCCGAATAACTCCTTTAGTAGTCCATCCGCCTGATCCAAAGCAGCGCCCAAGGCTTTTTCATCCATGGCATTTTCGCCGCTCAGCCGATCCGCATAAGACATCCAGGTATCAAAACGGTTAATCCCGGATGCGTCTCTTCGAATGACCGCGGCGGGCCGTATTACCTCGTAATGCGATTTTAACGATAGATAGGCTTCCCTGACTAAGGCCTGACTGCCTTGGGCTCTCCCTTTTTCCATGGAGTCCAGATCATCCGACATGACCTTATAATATTGCAGCCATAACGCTTTATCCTTGTGAGTCAAGCTGTTGACGGCCAACCTGAGCCTTGCGGATGACTCGCTCCAATCCTCCCGGGAAATCCGGACGTTGACCAGCGTTTCGCGCACTTCCATAATGCTCTCCGCCAGAGCGTGAATTCCTTCCACCGAGGTCAAGCCTTTAAAGGAAAGGCCTTCCAAAGAATCGGTGAGCAGCTCCATATTTTGAAGGGCCGCTTGAGGATTCACTTCTTGCATATTCCGGTATAGTTCCTCAGCTGCCTGTTCAAACCTTGCCAGTCTTTCTTTGCGCTCGCGCTCCTGAATCCTTGCTTCCTCTGAAGGCGACCCGCCGGACGCCTCCGCTGAGGCGTATAAACGGCTCTGCGGCAGCAATCCGCCGGCGAGCACCGAAATACAAATCAATATGGACCATAACCATTTTCTTTTCGCTGCACCCACGGACAATCCCCTCCTTACCAACATGGTATGGCGGGTTGTCCGCGCTTAGAACTTCGCTTTCTTTCTACCGGCCGACTTCATCGCCAACCAGCCGGCGGCGATGCTGGCCAATGTCAGGCATACCGTGAATACCATAACCGCAGATACATCGTCCCACAAGGTTTCCGGAAGCCAAGGATACACGCCGTAAGTATAATCCACCGTATCGTTCAGCAGCGTCCAAGCCCCTGCGCAAAGAAGCATACCTGCCCCGAATTTGTACATACGGACAAACAAAAGCGCTTCAACAGCCATGGCCAGATGCGAGCATACAAGCATCCAATCCTGCCAGATGAGGTCTCCGCCTTGGGCTGCCCCCGCAAAGATCATGCTTACCGCCCAAATCCCGTATTTCACGCTGGTTACGACCGCCAGCCCCTCGATCAATGTTCGGAGCCCTCTCCATTTATCCAAGACAGGGAACAGCAGGAACAGAAGGGATAAGGTAAAGAATAAGCTGGCCGTAGGACTGTCCGGGACAAACACAAGCTGCCATTTCGCATGATGTTCCCAGGTGTACCGTAACTGGCCGTCATACCAAATATAACCGTAAACCGTTCCCAGCAGGTTGCAAATAAACAATAACCACAGCATGCTTTTGGAAGTCAAAAATTCGCGGCTCCAGAAGAAGGATAATTTCAAGCTTCTACCCCATTTCGATATGTAAAGATGAAAGATTAAAAAAAACCTGACCGCAGCACGATCAGGTTTTCACTTTCTTCTATTTTACTGTTCGGCTTTTTGTTTCGCAAGCCATTCGGCCAAATGGTCGACATCTTGATCCGTTAAGCCCGCGCCGATGGCGGCTTGATACATCGGAGGCATGTTGTTGTAGCCTTCCTTGATGATCGTCAGGATCTCTTCCTTGCTGTGCTTGTCGCCAACGCCTCGCAATGAAGGTCCTGCCGCACCTTTCAAATCGGCCGCATGACAAGTGATGCATGTCGCGGTTTTGTAGGTTTCCATCGCGGGATCATCCTTATCGACGATCGCGATTTCTTCCGTCTTGATCGCGTTTGAAGTCGGCAAGCCTTTCTCACGGTTTTCCCTTGCCTTTTCTTCGCGTTGGATATGCTCCGGTTGCGTACCGGAAGCTTCCAGCTCATGCTTGTAATGCGTCCAAGCAAAGTTCGTCAGGTAAACCAACGAAACCAGCGAGAGGAACATCAACGCGGATGCAATCGGACGTTTGTAAAACCGGCGTTCCTTGCCACGGTCCAAAAACGGTGCTAGCAGCAACGCCCCGAAAGCGACGGTCGGGATTCCCAATGTTCCGAGGACGACATAGTCACCGGAAGCATAAGGATATTTCAAATATTGGTACAGGAACAGGAAGTACCAGTCCGGCATCGGAATTACCGAAGCGCTCGGATTCGCCGGGAAGCCCAGCGGAGCCGGTTCCGAAATGGTCAGTACGAGAAAGCCGACGAGAACGACAACCCCTACCATCCATTCCTTAAGCAAAAAGTTCGGAATAAAGGCCTCCGATTTACCCGGGTAAGCCGTATAGTCGGGAGGTGTGATAAACCCTTTACCTTTGCGGACGCGGGAATCTCCGACAAATACGACCTTTTCCTGTTTCGATTTGTCTCCATGAGCCATGTGAATGCCTCCCTTCTTAATTTATTACAGCGGGCCGGAAATCCCCTGTCTGCGGATCATGATAAAGTGTCCCACCAGAAGGATCAGCAGCACGGCCGGAAGGAAGAACACGTGAATGGCGAAAAAGCGCGTCAGCGTTTCGGCGCCGACGATCGTACCGCCTTGCAGCAATTCCTTAATGACCGGTCCCAACACAGGGACGGAGTTTGCAATTTCCAGCGTAACCTTGGTTGCAAAGTAAGCTTTGTTATCCCAAGGAAGCAGGTATCCCGTCAAACCGAGTCCGATCATGACGAAGAAGATGAGCATGCCGACAACCCAGTTCATTTCACGCGGCGCTTTGTATGAACCTGTGAAGAAAACGCGCAACGTGTGCAGGAACATCATAACGATGACCAAGCTCGCTCCCCAGTGATGCATCCCCCGTACGATTTGTCCGAATGCGACCTGAGTTTGCAGGTACTCGACACTGTTATAGGCATTAATGATATCGGGAACATAATACATGGTCAAAAACATTCCCGACAGAATCTGGATTACTGTGATAAAAAACGTCAGACCGCCGAAGCAGTATACAAACGCCGAAAAATGATGGGCCGGGTTAACGTGTTCCGGCACTTCATGATCGGCAACATCTCTCCAGATCGGCGTGATGTCAAGACGTTCGTCAATCCAGTTGTAAACATTTTTAAACATCCGAATCTACGCCTCCTTATTTCACGATGGTATTCGGGATGATTTCTCCCAAGTAAACCCAATCGTCCTTCAGCATCACCTTATATTCGTCGAGCGGTTTCGACGCTACGGCAAGCTGTTTTCCTTCCTTCGTATAATGCGCGCCGTGGCAAGGGCAATGATACTCATCCGGATAGTTCTTGTCGTTATTCCAGCCGACCGTGCAGCCCAAATGCTTACAGATCGGTGAAAGCGCATAAATTTTCCCGCTCTCGTCTTTGCGAATCCATGCCGTGAGACTCGCTGTGCTTAAGTACCATCCGTCCTGCTGCTTCAATTCGAAGTTGAATTCCTGAGGCTCGTTTGTGATTTTACTTACCTCAACCACCTTCACAAAAGCGCCTTCGTTCTTCTTCTGCAAAATCGGATCAACGGCAAAACGAACCATTGGTAGCGTCACGCCCGCAGCCATAAAGGCGGTAGCGCCTCCCAGTGTATATGTAAGAAATTGCCGACGGGACATTTCCTTACGTACGGGCGGTTTATGCGATGCTTCATGCTCTTCGTGCTGATTGCTCATACTGTCTTCAACCCCCTTTGCCAACCAATTCTTTCTCCGTTCTTCTTGGTCTTTCTTCGTTTTCAATGACAATTATCACACTAATGTGCAAGACATATTTATAATATATTAGCCTTCTGAGAGCGTCAAGAATTTGACACATCTTTTCCACGATTCGGAGGGAAACGCCTCAAAAGTGTCGATAATTTGTCACAATCAACCCTTGCTCCCTTCTTGCCACAACCGTTGAATTTCGCTCTTGATTTGCAAGCTTGCAGATTTATCGTCCGCGTCCGGGAATTGAGCCGGAGTAAAGACCAAGTCGGCTTGAGGCAGGCTGTTCCGATCCAGTTCAACCTCGGCCGAGATGACGATCGCAAACTTAAAGCCCGCCTGTTTGACGTGATGACAAACCTCATTGATTTGAGAAGCAATCTCCTTGTTTCCATACTGAAAAGAAGGATATGTAACAATTCTGCCTTGAAAAGGTACTTCCACCCAATCCATGACATCCCTTAGCTTTTCCAATGCCCCCGTCACTTCATACGGCTGTTCTTTGCCCGTTAACCCCGTTACGGGAATTAGGCAAGTGTCCAGGTACGGACGCAGCTCTTCCCAGCTCTTCTGTTCTACTTCGCTGAATTTCATCCAATCTCTCCTCCTTATTATCTATACATATATAATACAAAGAAAAAAGAATGCCCGGGAAGGCATTCTTTTTATTTATCCAATGTCTTCAGTTCATCCGTAAGAAGCCGGAAGGCCTGCTCGTCACCTTGTGCCAGAGCATTGTCGATCTCGCTGTAAATTTGCTCCGACCGGTGTTTGCGTAACGCCTCGTCCCAAATCATCTCCGCCGCCAAACTGAGCATTGCTTCATAAGTCACCTTCATCTGATCCATAGGATGCACCTCCAACCGTAGTGTTAAGAGATCCTATATTCTTTTCCCTTGATCACATAGCTTTCCGCTGTCAATTTCATTCGTTGCAAATCTTTCTCGGTCAGTTCTCGGACAACCCTTGCCGGCGAACCGAGGGAAAGAGTATAGGATGGTAATTTTGTGTTTTCCGTGACGAGAGAGCCTGCTCCTACTAAAGCATATTCACCGATCTCGGCTCCGTTTAAGACAATAGCCCCCATACCGATTAATGTGCCTTGGCCTATCGTGCAACCGTGAATGATGGCCCCATGGCCGACCGTTACGTCATCCTTCACGATGAGCGGCTGTCCCGTATTCACATGCCCGATCGCCCCGTCTTGAATGTTGCTCCGATTGCCGATGACGATTTCCGCCAAATCTCCCCGGAGCACCGCGTTGAACCAAACGCTCGATTCCGCGCCGATTCTGACATCTCCGATCAGTTTCGCGCCCTCCGCGACAAATACCGTCGGATCCAGGATAGGCTTTTTCCCTTGATAATCAAGCAGCATGATCGTCACACCCCCATGATTAATGCGTTCACATTGATTGGGAGTGATTTTAACAGTCCGTCCGCCTGTTGTCAACGAGCGCAAAACGTGTCTTTTACTGATTTTTCACCAGCTTCTGAACTGCGGCCCTGCCGAACGGGGTCGTCTGCAGATAGGTTTCTCCCAGGCCGTTATCTCCAAGGCGTACCATCCCCAGATGCAGCATCATTTGTAGGATGCGCTGTTCGAAAATCGATTCGGGGGAATCGTAATAGAAAGGCTTGATCAGAGTCGACATCCCGGCAAAGAGCGAAGACGCCGTCACCCAATCCCTGGAACAACGTTCGATCCAATAAATCAAAGAAACTAAGTTAGGGATCGGCCCTTTATAAAGTCTTAACCAAAAGGCGACGAACTGCATCATGGGTTCTCGTCGCTCTTCCTGCAAAAACGTCTCCCCCGCCGCAGTCACTTGCAAACATTCCCTATCCTCTTTGATCAGCTTGGCATGGCAGGCATAGTCATACAGCAAAGCAAAGCGGTTCGGATAATCCTTGAAGCGGCGGCCGTACCCGAAACGCCAGCCCCGGCCGACAAGGGGCTCGGAAATATGCAGAGTCTCCAGAATTTGTTGCTGGTTCCGCCGATACATCACCCCTTCATTATTAAGAGGGACCTCATGCTTCCGTATATATTGCAGTAACAGGTTCAGGTCTTCGGAGAGCAGGTCCGGCTCCTCCCTGTACATGGAAGGTTCGCCGCCGGACTTCACGACTTCGGCTCTGAAACGGTGTTCCAAAGCGTCACGGAAACGCCGTTTTAAGTCTTCCGGCACTTCAAACAAATATTTGGTATGATGGGTCGTCCCTTGAAACAGCCATCCTCTCTGCCGGAATCTTGCAATGATGTCTCTAGGGCTTTCCCGTTCTCTCGCGTCTTCCGTAAAACGCGATTGCTGTGCACAGGCGATTAGCTCTTCCAGACTGAATTGGCGGCGACCGTCAAAAATCAGACTGTTCAGAAAACGCAAATCTTCCATACTCATACCGCCGACATGATGTTCGATAAACTCCCTGCGCCCGATGGTTTGCAGAATCGATTGAATCAATTCGTGCTTGGAATTCCCGTTGCATTCGCATTGGTAATGGTTTGCTATTCTGCTGAGCTGTCCGATATCGGCATACGTAAGCATGTCCGCCAGATTCATATCATCCCGCCTCGCCGTTTTACTACCATTATGGGATTTTTTTCATAATTTATTCGTTTTTTGAACGTTTCCGCGCAAAAACAAAGCAACCCGGCAAAATGCCGGGTTGCTTGATCCTATTTCACTTCTTCTTTCAGTTCATCTAGATGGCGTGTGCAATTGTATAGACGGAGCCTCCAGCTGGCCTCCTCTTTCTCGAGAATCGTTAACGCCAAGTTGCCGATTCGCTGGGTGCACTCCTCCTGGTACAGCGCCGCTAACAGCTGGGCCAACAAACCACCGTGCGTAACCGCGAGCACGTTTTTGTCGCCGTATTTTTCTCCCAGATCCGTCAAAAACGCAAGTGCCCGCTTTCGCAAATCCTCATCTTTTTCCTGACCGAGCTCAAGCAGGTTCCAATCGGCGCCCCATTTTGCCTCTCTTTCAAGCTGGGTCAAACCTTCAACCTGGCCAAAAGCCCGCTCGATAATTCGTGAATCCGGGTCATAAAGGGGAATGCCCAATTCATCCGCTATAATTTTCCCGGTTTCTTCCGCACGAGACAAACCGCTAGTAATTACGAAATCCCATTGATATTCCCGGTCTTGAAGCAGTCTCGTCGCCAATAGCCGGGCTTGTCTTCGGCCTTCATCATTCAGCGGAATGTCGGTTTGTCCCTGTATTCTACCCGCTGCATTCCATTCGGTCAGTCCATGACGGATTAAACCAACAAGCATGTTTTCCCCTCCTATAGGTCTAGCTCGGTTGTTAATTCATTATATCAGCTTAAAACAAAAAACGCTTCACTTCGGCCTAGGTCGAAAGAAGCGTTATAATCTTGTTCCTTGAATCTTATCTGCGGTATCTGCGAATCCCTCTCCAAGAAACCACGGCCAGCATCAATCCCGCCATCGATAAAAGCATCCAATATTGAGGATATGCCGGACCCAGCTGAACGACAAAGGGTTCGACGATCCCGCGCGATACGCTTGGCAGCGTAAGGGTGAAGCCCGACGACATTTCGGAATCCGAAGTTGCCACCACTGCAGGCAATATGCCGGTAGCCAATTGTTCGGTTTTCATCATGTCGCTTGTCCGTCCTCCAAACATGTATATCAGGGAACTGAACAAAAACAACACCAGAAAGCAAGAGGCCCAAATAAAGACGCGCCGGCGGATCTTTCTCGGATATGCCTTGTCCCGGATATCCGGAGCCAGCCAAGGCGATTCCGCATAAATCCGGTCCATGACCCTGCGGTTGATTTCTTCCGCTTGTTCGTCGCTGATTTCGACCGGCAGAGCTTGAACGAAATCCAGACTTTCCATCCAGATTCGGTATTCTTCCGCACAAGACTCGCAGCCCAAAATATGCCACTCCAGCATTTTTCGCTGTGGATGATCCTCCGGCAAATCGGGGATCATTCCGAACAATTCTTGGGCCTCATTACAATTCATCTGCTTTTCATCCCTTCGTAATGCTCGTAAATCGGTTCGTAAAAGTAGGGTTCAAGCTGACTTTTAACACTGCTCCTCGCACGGAACAACAGCGATTTCACCGCACTGACACTCTGGCCGAGAATGCTGGCGATTTCCTGATAGTCCAACTGGTCGTACTCGCGCAAAATAAGAGCGGATCTTTGCTTTTCCGGCAAGTTGTTTATCGCTTCCCGAACTTTGCCGACCTTTTCACTCCGCAAAATCGCTTGTTCAGGAGCCACGTCGCCCGGGGCGACCGGCACAAAGCCGCTTTCCTCTAAAGGAATATTGGCGCTGCGCTGCTTGCGAAGCTCACTGAGCACCGTATTTCTTGCAATCGTGTACAACCAGGTGGAAAATGAAGCATCCACTTCACGGAAAGAATGCAAGCTGCGGAATGCTTTATAGAACGTTTCCGAGCATATATCTTCTGCGAGCAGCTCCAGATGAGCGCTCTTCAACATGTGGTATACGAAGGCCAATATTTTCCTCTGATACCGGCGCATCAGCTCCGAATACAGTTCCGTATTGCCTTCTTTAATTTCACGAATCATTTGGGAATCCGTCATTTGAGTAGCGATCCTCCTCGCCCATCCATGCACTTCTTCCCGTTCGATCCTTCTCTCTCATTATTACCGAACAGGATTCAAAAAGTTGCGGTCTACTATGTAAATTTTATTTTAAATTACTTAGTATTTACCGATAATCACCAAACATTATACCACGAATGCAGGGAATTCCAAATAAATTCATCCACTTGCAGGCAAATTCCCGGAAATTTGGGCCTTCTGGATCACAGTACCCTGACGGCAGGTTTTTGAAACGGTTAGCGCTGATTCAACGCGGCAATACCAAGCGCAACGGCACCTTTCAGGCCTGCATCATTTCCGAGTCCCGGCGGAACGATGTAATTGTCGATCCCTTCGCTCAGCTCCGGCGCGCTGACATACCCTTGAAGGGTGCGCTGCACCTCTTCCCGGATCAAAGGGAACAGATGGCTTTGCCCCATTACGCCACCGCCGAGGATGACTTTTTGCGGGGAGAGCATCAGGACCGAAGTGGCTACCGCCTGACCGATATAGTAGGCTTCCAGCGACCAAGCCGGATGAGATTCGGGCAGTTCGTGGCCTTTGACTCCCCATCTGCGTTCCAACGCAGGACCCGCAGCCACTCCTTCCAGGCAGTCCCCGTGATAAGGACAGCTTCCCGCGAAAGAATCTTCCGGATGCTTCCGAATAGGGATGTGTCCCCCTTCAGGATGAACCAGTCCGTGCACCGGCCGCCCTTCGGCGATAATGCCTACCCCAACTCCCGTGCCGATCGTATAGTAAGCGCAGGAACTAAGCCCCTTAGCCGCTCCCCATGTCGCTTCGCCAAGAGCGGCTGCGTTAACGTCCGTATCCCAGCCGAACGGAACATCGAATTTGCGCTTCAATGCACCCAAAAAGTCATAATTCGTCCATCCCGGTTTTGGCGTCGTCGTAACATGTCCATATAACGGACTGGCTGGATCGACGTTAATCGGACCGAAACTGCCTACTCCGAAAGCACTAAACTCTTTATCTTCAAAATAACGAATAATCTGCTCGACCGTTTCCTCAGGCTTCGTGGTCGGGAAACTGACCCGGTCCAAAATTTGTCCGTCCTCGGTTCCGATGCCGCAAACCATTTTTGTGCCGCCTGCTTCAATTGCTGCGATGTTCATGCTAAAAACGCTCCTTTGATGATGTTTGATTATAAGACGGCAGACTTTCCGCCATCGATATTTACTGAAGTTCCCGTTACGTAGGAAGCAGCGCCGGATGCTAAAAATGCGATAACATTGGCAGCCTCCTCGGCTTCACCGATCCGTCCCAAAGGAATGGCGTGCCTAGCGTAATCCTCCCAAGTAAGATCAGGCGCTGTCGCCCGCCATTTCCGTTCGATCTGGTCGCTATGGATGAGCCCGATGCAAACCGCGTTAACGCGTATTCCGTCCGCGGCCAAATCTTTGCTCATCGCCTTTGTCAGCGCCAGTCCGGCCGCACGGCTTACGGATGTCGGAAGCGACGCTTCTCCGGGTGTTTTCCCGCCGATCGCCGTAACGTTGACGATGGTTCCTCCTCCTTCGGCCTTTCGTAAATGCGGCAACGCCGCTCTGGCGCAATGAATAGCCCCGAACAGCTTCAAATCCAGATCCGCGGTCCAATTTTCCGTATCCGTCTCGGCAAACGGTTTGGCCGCGGATGTTCCGGCATTATTGATTAAGATATCCAGACCGCCGAGGCGATCCGAGGCTTCCCGGACGGCCCGCTCCGCTTCTTCCCGGATCGAAACATCCGCAGCGATCCAAATCGGGGCAATCCCCGTCCGATCCTCGATCTCACGTGCCGCAAGCTCTAAATTCGCTTCGCTACGCGCGACAATGGCTACTTTAGCTCCTTCGGCTGCAAGAAGCCGGGCCGTTGCCAGTCCGATGCCTTTGCTTCCGCCGGTCACGAGTGCTCTTTTATGCTTTAAGCCTAAGTCCATGTCTCGAACCTCCTAGTCGTCTTATCATCCTAACCCTATTCTAAACCAAACGACAAGAGCAATGCGATAGATAAGATTCAATTCATGTGGAATATTAAAAGATCTTACCCGAACATCACCGAAAAGCAAAAAAAAACCGCTTCCAAAGAAGCGGTGCTTGCTCACTACCGAGCAAAAGATATTGGATAGGAGTGGAGAGAAACCATACTGTACTTTTATTATATGTATACGTTTTCATTCTGTCAACACTTTTTTAGAAGCGTTTTCATTTTTTTATGAACAAGGCTTAAAAAGCCTTGTTCATCTAAATGTAGACCGAATAACCCAGCGAATTAAGGTGCTCTTTCGCCTTCTCCATTTCAGATTCCTGCCTGAAGGAAAGGCGCATCACGCCGGGTACGTCTTCCCTGCTCTCGATGATCTGCATGTTGCTCAAATTGATATGTCGCATCCCGAGCTCCGTGGCAATCTGTCCGATAATCCCGGGATGATCGGGAACATCGATATATAAATCGAACAACGACGTAATAGCGCCTTTCCGGCGTTCCGGAAGCTCTCCGCGGAATCGGTTCGCTTTCTCGAAAGCTTGTCTGATCCCGTCTCCGTCCCGCCCTTCAAGCATGGCGATAAAGCTGCCGATCTCATCGTTCCAGTCTCTGAGCAGAGACAAAAGAACATCCCGGTTGCTGAGGAGAATATCCCGCCAAATCAGAGGATCGCTGGAGGCAATCCGGGTAATGTCGCGAAAACCGCCGGCGGCCAGCGTACGGTACAATCCGTTGCCGGAGTTGTAATCGCAGATTTGATTGACCAGGGCAACGGCGATGATATGCGGCAGATGGCTGATCGCGCCGACGATCCTGTCATGCATGACGGGATCTACCCGGACGATTTGAGCTCTGGTATAGGCCAGCAGCTTCTCCAGCCGCTCATAAACTTCCTCGGGAACTCCCGGGGACGGTGTGAGCACGTAATAAGCGTTCTCGAACAGCAAAGTAGATGCCGCATCCACTCCCGAACGCTCTGACCCCGCCATCGGATGGCCGCCGATGAAATGGACGTCCGGCGCCGAGAAGCTTTGCGCCCTGGCCGCCACGGAAGCCTTCGTACTGCCGACATCCGTAATGATGCAGCCTGGCTTCAAGGGTAGCGAATATAGCTTTTCGAGATACTCTTCCAAATTACCGACCGGGACGCACAGAAAAATAAAATCGGCGTCCGTCGCCGCTTCCTCCATGGACAGCGTGGCGGCATCCACGACTCCTCTTTCGATCATCCGGTTCAAGGAGCCGGGACGCTGGCTGTGTCCGACGACCGTAATCCCCGGTTTCCCCTTCAGACACAGCGCCAGAGATCCGCCGATTAGCCCGACTCCGAATATAGCTACTTTAGTTGTTGTCATATTATCCACTCGATTTCGAAAAAAGTAGTGATTACTGGCTAGACGTTAGCCCCTCTAGAACTTAATACCTGCTCCAAAGCTGCGATGAATTTTGCGTTTTGTTCCTTCGAACCGACCGTAACCCGGATGTGGTTCGGATATTTTCCAAAACCGGCCCGAATAATGATTCCAAGCTTCAGCAGCGCCTGGAACATCTCGACCGCGGAGGTTCTTACATCCACCAAAATAAAATTCCCGTTGGCCGGAAAGTAAGAGAGCCCCAAACGATCGAATTGTTCGCTGAGGTATTGAATCCCCTCACTGTTCTTGGCACGGCAGTCGGCAACAAATTCGTGGTCGACAATCGACGCTTTTGCGGCGGCCTGACCGATTCGCGAAGTGTTGAAAGGCTCGCGCACCCGGTTGATCAGCTTAATGATTTCAGGCTGTCCGATTCCGTAACCGATCCGTAGGGAAGCCAGCCCGAAGATTTTGGAGAATGTTCTCAAAACGATGACGTTCGGATACTTGGACAACAGCTTAATGCCGTTTGTATATTCCGGATTCGTCACATATTCGGCGTAAGCCTCGTCGAGGACGACCAGCACCTGTTTCGGCACCTTGTCCAGGAAGGAAAGCAATTCGCGGTCAGGCACAATCGTTCCTGTCGGATTGTTCGGATTGCAAATCCACACGACCTTCGTCTTCTCGGAGATGGCCTCAAGCATCGCCTCCAAATGATGGACGCCGTCTTTCAAAGGAACCTCGATGCTTACCGCGCCTTCGATATCGGCATTGGTTTTGTAAACCGAGAAAGTTTGGTCCGCCATGACGGTTTCGTCTCCCGGCAGGAAGAATGCGCGAGTGATCAAAGCGATAATTTCGTCGGAGCCGCATCCAAAAATAAGCTGGTCCTTGTCGACGCCAAGATGCCCGGCAAGCACTTCGGTCAATTCGACGGCGCTTCCATCAGGATATAGGCTGATGTTTGCGAGCTCTGCTTCGATAGCTCCTCGGACGCGAGGAGAACAACCAAACGGGTTTTCATTGGAAGCCAGCTTGATCACTTCATCGAGCCCAAGTTCCCGCTTCACTTCTTCAATCGGTTTCCCCGGCTGGTATACCGGAAGGTTGACGATCTGGGGTTTCGGCAACATGTATAGTTCCTCCCTCGATATAAGACGTACGACTGAAAAAGATGCGTAGGCAAGTACGTAAAATGTTCCTGCGGCCGAGACCGTCTTATCGCAATCATTTTACTTCCTTGCCTGCATCTTATTCATTTGCTGATCTTATATTTTTTTATATTTTTAATAATGACACAAAGTCGCGAATTTGCAACAATCCCTGTTCCTTGGTTTCATTGTCCCGCAGCAGCGGCAAATTCTCTTCGATTTTGCGAACGATTGCGCTGCCGACGACGACGCCGTCGCAAATTTTGGAGAAACGCTCCGCTTGTTCCCGATTGGAGATCCCGAAGCCGACGGCGACGGGAAGATCGGTCTGCGCTTTCACGGACAGGATGAATTCATCCACGTTCTGATGAAAAGAGTTCCGCTCCCCGGTGACGCCAAGCGAGGAAACGCAATAAATGAATCCTCTCGCATGGGATAAAATTTTCGCGATTCGGCTTTCGGACGTAGGGGCCACGAGCGGAACAAGCAGGACACCCGCCTGATCGGCAAGCCTGAGAACCTCCTCCGATTCCTCAAACGGCAAATCCGGAATAATCAGTCCGCTGATTCCGGCGTTCTGAAGCAATTGGAAGAACCGGTCAAGCCCGGTTTGGAGCACGGGATTGTAGTAGGTGAAGAGCACGAACGGCATACGTACGCCTCGTTCTCTCGCTTTCACCGCCGTTTCGATGCAAGTCTCGATCGTAATCCTGCGGACAAGCGCCCGCTCGGATGCCCTTTGGATGACCGGACCGTCCGCTAACGGATCGGAGTACGGAACGCCGAGCTCCAGAATGTCGGCGCCGGCCCGCTCCAGTTCCACGATAATATCCACTGTCGTTTCCGGGTCCGGATCCCCGACCGTGATAAACGGGATCAACGCCGTTTTCCCGCTTTCCTTCAGCTTTGCAAACGTCTGTTCCATCGCATTTACGGCAGCTCCGTTCATTGCTCAGCGCCTCCTTCGGTATAGGCCATGATCGACTCGACGTCCTTGTCGCCGCGGCCGGATAAGCAAATGACGATGATATCGTCCTTGTTCATTTCCGGTGCGAGCTTCACGACTTGGGCAACCGCATGAGCCGATTCAAGCGCCGGGATGATGCCTTCCAGCCGGCTGAGCAGCTGCAGAGCGTCCAAAGCCTCCCGATCCGTAATCGGGTAATACTTTGCCCGTTCAATATCTTTCAGGTAGGAGTGTTCCGGTCCGATTCCCGGGTAATCAAGCCCCGCCGAAATGGAATGTGCCGGCTGCACTTGTCCATGAGCGTCCTGAAGCAAGTAACTCATGGAGCCCTGGAACACGCCCTTCGTTCCTTTGGTCATCGTCGCCGCATGATATTCCGTGTCCACGCCTTTACCTGCAGCTTCAACGCCGACCAGCTTCACGTCCTTATCTTCCACAAACGGATAGAACATCCCGATCGCATTGCTCCCGCCGCCTACGGCAGCGACGAGCATATCCGGCAACCGTCCCTCCGCCTGAAGGATTTGCCGGCGCGTTTCGTCTCCGATAATCCGCTGAAAATTGCGGACCATCATCGGATACGGATGCGGGCCGGTTGCGGATCCGAGAATATAAAAGGTGTCATGCACGTGGCTGACCCAGTAACGGAGCGCCTCATTGCATGCGTCCTTCAACGTGCGCGTGCCTGAAAGCACCGGCACAACCTCCGCCCCGAGCAGTTTCATCCGGAATACGTTGAGCTGCTGCCGTTTCGTATCTTCCTCGCCCATGAACACTTTGCATTCCAGCCCGAGCAACGCCGCTACCGTGGCCGTAGCCACGCCGTGCTGTCCCGCCCCGGTTTCGGCGATGACCTTCCGCTTACCCATCCGTTTGGCCAAAATCGCCTGACCGATCGCGTTGTTAATTTTATGCGCTCCCGTATGGTTAAGGTCTTCGCGCTTGAGATATATTTTTGCTCCGCCAAGATGCTCGGTCAAACGCTCCGCATAATACAGCGGCGTTTCACGCCCGGAATACTGCTTCAGCAAATAGTCGATTTCCGCCTGGAATTCAGGGTCGTCCTGAAACTTCCGGTACGACTCCTCCAGCTCGATCAACGCGTTCATCAAAGTTTCCGGTACATAGCGTCCTCCGAAAGGGCCAAAGCGGCCATGTTCGTCCGGTACCTGCCTATTCTGTGTCATGTTCCCCTTCACCCTTTCCACAAATGCCGCGATTTTGGCGATATCTTTAACTCCGTCACTTTCAACGCCGCTGGATACGTCGACACCGTCCGGGGACATCAAAGCGATCAGATCCCCGACATTGCCGGCATGCAGACCTCCGGCGGCCAAAAACGGAATCCCCCGCTGTTTGGCCCATTTCCGGTAGGGTGCCGCCTGTTCCCAGGCAAAGGCTACCCCTGACCCGCCTCCGTAATGCGGATCGTACGTATCAAGCAAAATTCCGTCGATAGCTCCTTCGTACGCCGCAACTTCCAAATCTCCATGAAGCTTGCCGTCGCTTTTCACGGAAAAGGCCTTGAAGACTTTCACGCCGAACCGGTCCTTGATTTCCCGGCAATACGCCGGACTCTCCGACCCGTGCAGTTGTAAAATATCGAGCCGGACCTTGTCTATAATAGCTTGCAGCTCCTCCATGGAGGGGTTCACGAACACGCCGACGCTCTCCGGGATACCGCCTGATTGCCAGGTTTTTAGCACCCCCGCCATCTCTGCAGCCTGCGAACCGGAAACTTGGCGCTTGCTTTTCGCAAATACAAAGCCGACGTAATCGACCGGCAAGTTTATCATAGATTTTAGCACTTCAACGCTTTGAAGTCCACAAATTTTTACGGATGTTTCACTCATTCGAGGATAAGCTCCCTTCGGGCTCCGGAGTGGAAGAACCGTGCAAAACCGGTCCCATCAACTCGAAAACCCCCTCTTCGACACGTTCCTTGCGCATGAACGTTTCGCCGATCAAAACGCCCCTAGCCTTTGCTTGAATCAAATAATCGATGTCTTCCTTTGTCCGAATGCCGCTTTCGCTGATCAAAGTGACGTCATCCGGCACCAGCTCCGACAGCCTGGCCGTCGTCTCGAGCGTAGTTTCGAACGTCCGTAAATTCCGGTTGTTGATTCCGATGAGTTTGGCCGAGCCGAGGCTAAGCGCACGCTCCAGTTCCTCGCGGTCGTGCACTTCCAGCAGGGCATCCAAACCCAAAGCGGCGGCGGTCCGCAAATATTCGCGAAGCTGGGCATCGCTCAAAATCGCGGCAATCAGCAGCACAGCGTCCGCTCCCATCAATCTCGCCTCGTAGATTTGGCGTTCGTCGATAATAAAATCCTTGCGAAGCAGCGGAACGTCCACCTCGGCCCGAATCGCCGTCAAATACGCGGCGCTTCCCTGAAAATACTGTTCATCGGTCAGCACGGAAATGCAGTCTGTGCCCGCCCCCACATAGCTTTTGGCGATGCTTACCGGATGAAAATCGGGACGGATCAGCCCTTTGGAAGGCGAGGCCTTCTTCACTTCGGCGATCAATCCAAGCTCTCGCTTGCGTCCTTGCGTCAGCGCCCGGTGAAATCCCCGGGTCGGCTCCATGTCCCCGATCGCACGCTCCGCCTCGGCCAGCGAAAAGCCGGTGGCCAATCGTTCCACTTCGTGTTTCTTCGTCTCTACAATCCGATCAAGATACATAGCCCAGTTCCCCCGTTGTTTGAATAAGCTGATCCAGCTTGGCATAAGCCTTGCCGGAATCGATCGATTCGGCGGCGATGATGACGCCTTCGCGGATGCTGTCCGCAAGTCCCGAAACGTAGATGCAGGCTCCCGCGTTGGCCAGAACCACGTCGCGGTACGCCCCTTTTTCCCCTTGAAGCACCCGGCGGATAATATGGGCGTTCATCGTAGGATCGCCGCCCATCATTTCCTCCAGCCGGTAAGTTCGAAGGCCCAAATCCTCGGGCGTAATTTCATAACTGCTTACATTTCCATCCTTCAGTTCCGACACTCTGGTCGGCGAAGAAATGCTGATTTCATCCAATCCTTCCGCGCTCGTTACGACGAGGGCCCGTTTGGAACCCAGTTCGCGAAGCACGCGCGCAATCGTTTCCGTCTTTCTGCCGTCGTAAATGCCAAGCACCTGACGATCGGCGCCGGCCGGATTGGTGAGAGGTCCAAGCATATTAAACACCGTTCTTACACCAAGCTCTTTCCGGGGCGCGGCGGCATGGCGCATCGAAGGATGATACAGCTGTGCGAACAGGAAACAGATGCCGATGTCATCCAGGCATCGCTTCGCTTGTTCGGCGGTGAGTTGAATATTCACCCCCAGCGCTTCCAGCACGTCCGCGCTACCGGCCCGGCCGGAAGCGGATCGGTTGCCGTGCTTCGCGACCCTGACCGACACCGAAGAGGCGACGATCGCGGACGTCGTGGAGATATTGAACTTATGAATGCCCGATCCGCCCGTTCCGCAGGTGTCCAACAATTGGCGCGGCTCCGTAATCAATCGGCTGGCATGCATCCGCATCGCTTCCGCAAAGCCGGTGATCTCATCCACCGTCTCCCCCTTGATCCGCAAAGCCGTCAGGAGGCCCCCGATTTGCGCCGGCGTCGACTCGCCGCTCATGATCGCCTCCATAATGCCCCGCGCTTCAAGGCGTTCCAAATCATGGCCTTCAATTAAGCGTCCTAGCCCTTTTTGCACCGTTTCCTGTCCGTTCATCGCCCTTCTCCTCTCTTAAATTATCCTTTCGGCATATATTCGTAAAGGTAATCCTGATTAATCAAACTATCGGTCTTCGGTGGAGCCGGAAACATCTGTTCCGCCGTCCTGATGGCGGTCAGCAGCGCCTTCGCCTTGTTGACCGATTCCTGGTATTCGTTTTCCGGCACGGAATCCCAGACGATGCCTCCTCCGGCTTGCACATATGCTTTGCCCTTTTTGAACACGATCGTACGGATCGTGATGCAGGAGTCCATATTCCCGGAGAAGCCGAGATAACCGATGGCTCCCGCATAGGTGCCGCGGGCCTCATTTTCCAATTCGGCGATAATTTCCATCGCCCTCAGTTTGGGTGCGCCCGACACGGTTCCCGCAGGCAAACAGGATAGAAATGCGTCGAAGAAGTCTTTGTCCCTCGCGAGTTTCCCGGAAACCTTCGAAACCATGTGCATGACATGCGAGTAACGCTCGATCTCCATATAGGAATCGCATTTGACCGTACCAAAATCGGAAACCCGGCCCAGATCGTTGCGGCCCAGATCGACCAGCATCAGATGCTCGGCACGCTCCTTTTCATCCTTCAGCAGCTCGGCTTCCAGCCTTGCGTCTTCTTCCTCCGTCTCCCCCCGGGGCCTTGTGCCTGCAATCGGTCGCGTCTCCACGACATCCCCCTCGACTTTCACAAGCGCTTCCGGCGAGGTACCGACAATAATTTCGTCGTCCATTTTGAGATAGTACATGTAAGGGGATGGATTCATTGTCCGGAGCACCCGGTACACGTGAAGCGGATCGACCTCGGTTTCGATATGGAAACGCTGGGAAAGCACTACCTGAAAAATATCGCCGGCCCGGATGTACTCCTTCCCTTTTTCCACATTTGCGATAAACTGCTCTTTGGTCAGGTTGGATTTTACATCGCCGAGATCCACCTTCCCGGGAATCGGCCTCCGGTTGAAGCTTTCGCCCGGTCCCTCCTGCTGCAGCAGGTTCGCCGCCTCATCCAGTTTTCGTTCCGCTTCCGCGTATGCCCTGCGGATGTCGTCGTCCTTATCGCCTTCCTTGATATGGACGTTGGCCACGAGCATGATCCGCTGTTTGACATGGTCGAACACGATCACCTGGTCGCAAAACATGAACTGCATATCCTGCAACCCCAGGTCGTCGACACGGTGCGCCGGAAGCTTCTCGTAATACTGAAGCAGGTCGTATCCGAAAAATCCGATCGCTCCGCCGGTAAACGGCGGCAACTCGGGAAGCTCCGGGCTTCGGTAGCTTCTCAGCACTGCTTTTAATTCATCCACCGGGCGATCCGACCTTACCGTTTCCCGAACGCCTTGCCGTTCCATGACAACCTCGCCCTTTTTTGCGGTCATCATCAGAAATGGATCCGTTCCGATAAACGAATAACGGGCCCAATTGACGCCTCCCTCCACGCTTTCCAGCAAAAATGCCCTTTCCCGCTGGGCGATTCTGCGGAAAATGCGGATCGGGGTTTCCATATCGGCGAGCAGCGTCCGGACGACGGGAATCAGATTGTAGTCCTTGGCCATCGCGATGACCTGTTCAGCTTGCGGGGTTGTCATTACAGCTCACTTCCTTTTCGTGGTTATAAAACAAAAAAACCTCTACCGAAGTAGAGGTTTGCATCATATGCTTAAGTTAGCATGAATCAAAAATGCAACGGCAAAACGCCGATTCCCGCCATATCCGTCTTATCCCGAATACGACAACTGCATTCTTGTTCCGCCCGGCAATCCGCTCGGCTCAACTCAGCTCTACTCCGCTAAACTCTACTCTACTCAACTCAACTTGAACATTGCCAGGCCCGTTGTCTCTGTCCGGCACTCCTGCCGGTCACGAAACTCCGCCCTAAAAATCTTAAAATTAATATACCTTATATCCTGCCGGTTTGGCAACATAAAAAACAAAAAACGTCGCCAGATCGGGATTACGATTCCGAAGAAGTCGCCAAATCCGGACGCAGGCTTTGCGCCTCGTTCAAATAAACGTGCTTCATTTCCCGCTGCCCTTTGGTGGTGTTCACCTGAATCAGCAGGCGGATGCATTTGGGAAGCCCGCCTTTGACCGGAATCTCCGTCGAACACATCAAAGGGACCATATCCCAGCCGCTCAACGCCCGGATGGCCCGCGCCGGAAACGTCGCATCCAGATCGGGTGTAACGGTAATCCAGACACTGCAGATGTCCTCCGGCTCGATTTCATTCCGCTCGACGACCTCCTTCAGCATGGCAGCCGTAGCTTCCAAAATATCCGACTCTTCGTTGCGGGCAACGGTCGTCGCGCCGCGAATTCCCCGGTTATACACGCTGTGCTTCCTCCTTTAATTCCCGAATGACCCGGCGAACCTCATCCACCGTGACATCCGATACGATTTCCACCTTCCCGATGGACTGCGGGAGCACGAACACGATCTTTTGCTCCTTGAATTTCTTGTCGTGCATCATCGCGCCGATTACGGCATCTTCATCCAAATGAACCGGCATGACGGTCGGCAATCCGAACCCTCGTAAAATCCCCGTTGTCTCTTCGTAAAGGGAACGGTCTGCGCCCCTGTTCACCGAAATCAGCGCCGCAGCTGCCATACCGATCGAAATCGCCTCGCCGTGCAAAAACTCGCCGTAACCGCCGATCGCTTCAAGCGCATGCCCTAAGGTATGCCCCAGATTCAAAATGGCCCGTAATCCGAGCTCCCGTTCGTCCTCCGAAACGACCTGCGCCTTCACTTGGCAGCCTTTTGTAAGCCCGTATTCCAACGCTTCGGAATCCAAGGCCAGCAGGTCCGCCGTGTGCTCTCTGCACCATTCGGCAAATTCGGCATCCCAGATCAAGCCGTGCTTGATCATTTCGGAAAGCCCCGCGCGGACTTCGCGGTCCGGCAAGGTTTGTAAGGTAGCCACATCATACAATACCATTTCCGGTTGATGGAAAGCGCCGATCATATTTTTAGCCAGCCTGTGGTTGACTGCCACCTTGCCGCCTACGCTGCTGTCATGCGCCAGAATCGTCGTCGGCATCTGCACGAACGCAACGCCGCGCATGTAGGAAGCCGCCACGAAGCCGGCCAGGTCGCCGACGACGCCGCCCCCGAGCGCAACGACCGCGGAACGGCGGTCCAAGCCTCCCTCGATGGCCGTCGTCATGACTTCCTCGAACACGTCCAGCGATTTCGACTTTTCGCCGGCTTTGACCACCTTGCTGACGGTACGGTATCCACTATTCGCAAGGGCATTCTCCACCTGTTTCAGGTATAACGGTGCGACGTTGTCATCCGTGACGATCAAGACCGGGCTTTTTTTGCTCAATTGATGCCGTTCAAAGTACGCTCCAGCTTCGCCCAGCAGTCCGCCTCCGATATAAATCGGGTAAGACCGTTCTCCCAAATCCACCTGAAGCGTCCGCATCAGTAATTCTCCAATTGAGCTTGGTAGCTCTTGTAATTGCGTTCGATTTCATCCATCGAATCGCCGCCGAATTTCTCCAGGAACGCCTTGGCCACTTCCCATGCCACCACATGTTCAAGCACAACGCTCGCTGCCGGTACGGCGCAGGCATCGGAGCGCTCAACCTGAGCCGCAAACGCCTCTTTCGTATCGATATCCACGCTCTGCAGCGGTTTGTAAAGCGTCGGAATCGGCTTCATCACGCCGCGGACAACGAGCGGCATTCCGTTCGTCATTCCGCCTTCAAACCCGCCGAGACGGTTGCTTGCCCGGTGGTATCCGCGCTCTTCGCTGTACAGGATTTCGTCATGGACCTTGGAGCCCGGAAGTTTGCCGGCTTCGAAACCGATGCCGATTTCCACGCCTTTGAAAGCGTTGATCGACATAACCGCTTGGGCGATTCGGCCGTCAAGCTTGCGGTCGTATTGGACATGGCTGCCGAGTCCGACAGGAACGCCTTCCACGATGCACTCTACGATCCCGCCGATGGAATCGCCCTCTTCCTTGATCCGGTCGATATAAGCTTCCATCTTTTTCTCGGTTTCGGCATCCGCGACGCGTACGGAAGATTCCTCCGTTACCCTGGCAAGTTCATCCAGCGGCAAATTGTGGGCCGGTGCCTCGATTTCCCCAATCCGGATCACTTGTCCGGCAATCTTAATTCCGAAATTCTCGAGGAACTGCTTGGCTATCGCGCCGACCGCCACGCGAATGGCCGTCTCGCGGGCACTGGAACGCTCCAGCACATTGCGAAGATCCTTCAGATTATATTTGAGTCCGCCGTTCAAATCGGCATGTCCCGGACGAGGGCGGTGTACCCGGCGTTTCTCTTCATCCGTACCTTCGATCGGTTCGATATTCATAATATTGCGCCAGTGCGTCCAATCGTTGTTGGCAACGACAAGCGCTACCGGTGCGCCGGTCGTATAACCGTGACGTACGCCGCCGACGATTTGGGCGGTATCTTTCTCGATCTGCATCCGCCGGCCTCTGCCGTATCCTTTCTGGCGGCGGGCCAGTTCGAAATTCAGGGCCTCGAAGTCCAGTTTCAGGTTGCTGGGCAGGCCTTCAATAATGGCGGTAAGCTGGGGACCGTGCGTCTCCCCTGCGGTTAAATAACGTAAAGTCATGATGATGCGTTCCCCCTTTAAACTGTTAAACTGTAAAGAGCTAAAATCCGATAATTCTTCTGCTCATTATAGTATAGGACCTTCCTTTTGACAAGAAAGTTAAACCTCCCCCGGTTTTGAAATTACATATAAAAACACGCCATCCCTTCAGCCTGGCGGCAAAAGAAACGGCGTACCCGAAAACGGAATTATTTAACGTAAAAGCGGTGGATGTACCGCGAAAAGTCATACATTGCCGGTTGCCTTGCGGCTGTTGAAAAGCGGGCTCCGCTCCGATTCGTCCGGATCCGGGACATCGCCGAGCAGACCTACCATCTGCGCATTCTCCATACCGAGAATTTGGGCGCATTCCTGCAGTGTAAGGAAACCCCGCCGATAAGCGTCGATAACCTTTCTTTTATCCATAAGCTTTCCTGGCCTCCCTAATCCTGTTGTCAGTCATTATAGGGAAAATAGGGTGGTTATATACCCGGGCTTAAGCTTTTTTTCGGTAAAAGAACGTATCCGCGGGCTCCAGCCCATACTGCGACGGGGAAAAGATTTGCTCCGTGCTGCCGACAAACAAAATGCCGCCTGGACGCAATGCCTTAGCGAATTTATGATATAAATCATGCTTCGCTTTTTCCGTAAAATAAATCATGACATTTCGGCAAACGATCAGATCGAAATTATCTTCAAACGGATCAAGCAGCATGTTTTGTTTCTTAAACGTCACCGCAGCTTTCAATTTCTTATCAAACCGGAAGACCGCTCCTTCCGGAGTAAAATATCGTCCGGCCACATCCTTGGGAATGTCCTTTAGCGAGCGATCCAGATATAGGCCTTCCGCGGCTTTTGCCAAGGCCCCTTCATCGATATCGGTCGCAAGCAGATATGTATTCTGCAGAAGACCCATGTCCGCCAAAATCATCGACAGCGTATACGGTTCCTCGCCGGTAGAGCAGGCCGCGCTCCAAACCCGAAGCCTCGATTTTCCTGACGACAGACTTGGCAGCACGGTATCCCTGAGCACTTCCCAACGATTCGGATTCCTCCAAAATTCGGATACGTTGATCGTCATCTTATCCAAAAATTCATAAAATAATGACTTGTTCGCTTGCATCGCCGAAAAAAACGCATCAAAAGTTAGGAACCCGTTCTTGTTACGGAGCGTCGTCAACCGGCGCTTCATCTGAGCTTCCTTATATTGCGCCAAATCAATGCCGGTGCTTTTCTTGATGTTCTGTATAAATCCGGTGTAATCGGGATCCGGTGCAACCGTTTCCGACTCCGTTCCGGCCGCTTCGCGGTTACGAATCATATCCATGGGGCAATGCTCTTTTCATACCCGACGAGCTCTTTAGGTTCAAAGAAGTTGGTGATCTCTCTCTCCGCACTCTCCACCCCGTCGGAACCGTGAATCAAATTAAACGGCGTATGGGCCGCGAAGTCGCCGCGGATCGTGCCGGGCGCAGCCTCGGTCACTTTCGTTTTGCCGATGACCGCTCTTGACAAAGTTACGATGTCGTCGCCTTCCCATACCATAGCGAAAACCGGTCCGGAAGTAATAAATGATACCAGATCATCAAAAAAGGGTTTCCCTTCATGCTCCGCGTAATGCCGTTTTGCCTGTTCCACCGATACTTGTACAAGCTTTCCGGCCACCATCTTGAAGCCCTTGTCCTCAAACCGGCTAATAATTCTGCCGATCAATCCACGCTGTACTCCATCCGGTTTGACCATTAAAAATGTACGTTCCATCGTTCTCCTCCGATCTAGGCAACATCGATAATTGCAACATCACCCGTATTCTAACAGAAAAGACGGCCGATGATAAGGCTTCCGCAGACGAATTTGCCTAATAAGATCGCTTATTCACAAAAACAGCAATATCTTTCAAATGGGTTCTCCATTTATTCTCCGGCAAGCAGTCCAGCGCATCCATCGCCTTGGCGATAAATCGATCCGCCAGTTCTTCCGCCCGGCGGATTCCGGAGCTCGAGACGATCATGTCAATGGCCCGCGACGCGTCGGCATTCGCTCCCTGCTCCCTGACGAGAGCTATTTCCTTTAGCAGCCGTTCCCTCAGGTCCGGCTCCTGCAGGGCAAAGATGACCGGAAGCGTAATGTTCCCTTGACGCATATCGCTCCCGGGCGGTTTGCCGATGCTTTTCTCCGTGCCGCATAAATCGAGCAAGTCGTCCCGGATCTGAAACGCCATGCCGACATTGTAGCCGTAGCGGTAAAGCGCGTGATGCACTTTCGCCGGCGCGTCCGACGCAAGAGCTCCGAGCTGGCAGCTGATCGCGATCAAGAGCGCGGTTTTGCGGCGGATCCGCAGCATATAGTGGCGCACCGATTGCCCGGTGTTGAAAAAGTCACGAATCTGCTCCATCTCTCCCACCGACATTTGCACCATCGCTTTGGCCAAAATCCGGTGCAGTTCGGGATACTCCAGTTTGGTCGCCAGCATCAGCGCTTTGGCATAAATATAATCGCCCGTGTACATGGCGACCTTGTTGTCCCATTTTGCTTTGACGGTCGGCTTGCCGCGCCGAGTACCCGCATCATCGATCACGTCATCATGCACAAGCGAAGCCGAATGGATCAGTTCCAGCGGAACCGCCACATGCTGCAGCTTGTCCAGATCATACGTGCCGAATTTACCGCCCAGCAGCACAAAGATAGGACGAAGCCGCTTTCCCCCGGCTTTTAGCAGGTGCATAGACGTTTCGCCGAGCAGTTCCTCATCGCCATCGATGCTCCGGTACAACTGCCGTTCGATAAAATCCATATCCCTTTTCAGCGCCCCGAAAATATCCATTAATTTCATTCTTTCACCCGTGTCCGTGTATTGTCACTCCAGATATCCATCCGGACCTCGTCCGGCAGAAGCCCCATCTCGTGTGCGTAAGAAAAATATAAGGCCAATCCTTTTTGCCGCTGTTCACTAAAATCATAGCATAAGTTGCTAAAGTAATGCTGCCAGTAATCCGCCGTCCCTCCGATTTCGCTGCACGCTTGATCGACGAGCGGCTTCAAATCCGCAAGGCTCTTCCTTTTGCTGTCCGCAAAGGCGGAGGAAACGCGCGACAAAAATGCGGGATTCTCGTCGGCAAACGTCCTTTGCACCGCCCAAACGGCAAAGGTCATGCCGTAACCGGTCCATTGTTTCCAGATTTCCCCCAAATCGGTGACGATATAACCGTGATCCCTCCAAGACGCTTGGATCGCATGGTCTCCGATTAAGAGCGCAGCGTCGCTATTCTCCATCATCGTATCCAGTACAGGCTCACTATCCCAATATACCGGCTTGCCGCCATATGCCTTTTCCATAATGATTTTCAGCAGATTTACGGAGGTGGCCGAAGTGTTTGTTAACGCGATCCGGCCGTTTCGAATCTGCTCCGGCGGTTTCCGCGAAAAAAGCAGGATGGAATTTACCGGACCGTCGGAGCTGACGGAAAGGTCCGGAAGAAGCATGAACCGTTTTGCGCCATAACCGAATGCAAACGAGGAAACCGGCGATATATCGAGCGTGCCGCCAAGCATTTTCCGATTGAGCAGCGAAGGCACCTCGGTCACCAGCGTCGCCGGCTCGGGCAAATCCGCCGTCTTGAAATGATGGAATATGGGCCATACGTTGGTGTACTTGATTTTTCCGATGAGGATGTCGTCATTCTCTCGGTTGTTCACTGTGATCCCCCCATCTGGTAAAAAGAGCGTGTTCGATCCCCAGATTATCCATTACCTTGCCTACCAAAAAACGAACCAGGTCATCGATGGTCTCAGGTCCGAAGTAAAATGCGGGCATTGCCGGAATCATCCGCACGCCAAGTCTGGACAGCTTCAGCATGTTCTCCAGATGTATCGCGTGCAGCGGCGTCTCGCGGGGAACGAGTACGAGAGGCCTTGCTTCCTTAAGCATGACATCCGCGGCGCGGGTCATTAAATTGTCGGAGCTTCCGCTCGCAATCGATGATAGCGTACCCATGGAGCATGGCATAATCACCATCCCATCCACGATAAAAGACCCGCTGGCAATCGATGCGCCGATATCACCGATCGGGTGATAAAAATAACGGCCCGGCATCCCTCCGAACTGTTCACGGAGCACGGAATCCCGATCCGTCGTTTCCCAGCCCAATTCCTCTTTGATTACCCGCCATCCCGCGTTCGAAATAACGAGATGTACCGTCATTCCGAGACCGAGCAGCGTTTTGACCAGCGTCACCCCATAAATGGATCCGCTCGCGCCGGTGATCCCGACAACGAGCGATTTTACCGCGTTTCTGTTGTTCATCAAGAATGACGCACCACCAAATCGATGAGCGTGAA
This sequence comes from Paenibacillus salivarius, assembly GCF_051307165.1. Lineage (NCBI taxonomy): Bacteria > Bacillati > Bacillota > Bacilli > Caryophanales > Paenibacillaceae > Paenibacillus > Paenibacillus salivarius. The sequence continues at coordinate 2,476,848 of NZ_CP195592.1, read as the reverse complement.
AGTAAATACGACGATGCTGAGCACCCCGTTCATCGTAAAGAAAGCCGTCTGGAGGCGGCTAAGATCGCTCGGAGAAACGATATAATGCTCGTAGAACAAGATCAGGTATGCGATCAGCATCCCGATGATGTACCACCATCCGAGATCCGTCATCAAAAGAAGAGCAACGTAACCGACTGCCGTTAGGATATGAAACGCTTTTGCGATCCAGAGCGATTTGGCAACACCGAAACGAACCGGAATCGAGTACAGGCCTTCCTTCTTGTCAAAATCGACATCCTGACAGGAATAGATGACATCGAAACCGGCAACCCAAAATGCGATCGTTACGAAGAGCACCATCGCCGTCGCATCCACTTTGCCAGCCACGGCGACCCAACCGCCCAGCGGGGCGAGCGCGATCGTAAAACCGAGGAAGACGTGGCAAAGCCATGTAAAACGCTTGGTGTAAGAATATAGGACGAGCATAATAACGGCGATCGGCAGCAGCTTCATCGCGAGCGGATTCAACTCGGCGGCGGCCCAGAACAGCAGTGCGAAAGAGATGAGAATAAATAGGACGACCTCTCCGATTTTGAGCAGACCGGCCGGAATCGCCCGGTTCGCCGTACGCGGGTTTTTGGCGTCGCTGACGCGGTCAATAAGCCTGTTCAATCCCATCGCGGCGCTGCGTGCGCCGAACATGGCCAGGAGAACCCAACCGATTTGCGCCCATGAAGGAAGCTGATGCGAAATGGCGACCGATCCTAGCAATGCGCCCATGAACGCAAACGGCAATGCGAATACCGTATGTTCAAATTTGATCATCTGCAAAAAAATATTGGCTTTTCTAAACATCTGTCTTCTCCTTCATCCCTATATGTAAAGCGGCGATTCCTCCGGTCAAAGCATGTGCTTCTACCCGGGTGAGCCCGGTTTCCCGGAAAATTTGCGCCAGTTCGTCCCTACCGGGAAACTGAACGAGCGAATCCGGAAGCCATTTATATTGTTCATACCGCTTGGCGATCAATTTTCCGAGCATCGGAAGGAGATGTTTGAAATAGAAATAATAAAGACCTTTGAACGGCTGCCAGGTCGGCTTGGACAATTCCAAACACACGACCATGCCTCCGGGTTTAACGACCCGTTTCATTTCATGGAGTACCTGCCGGAGATCCGGAACGTTTCTGAGGCCGAACCCGATCGTCGCATATTGAAACGAATTGTCATCAAACGGCAATTCCATCGCGTTTCCCTGAACTAGGGTAATTTGCGACTGCAGCCCGTACTCCGTGATTTTCCGGCGCCCGATCTCCAGCATATTGTTGCTGAAATCAAGCCCCGTAATGCTGCCACCGCTCGTCTGGGCCATGCTGATGGTCCAATCGCAGGTCCCGCAGCAAAGATCGATGGCCGTGTCCCCAGGGGACATGTTCATTTTCTTCATCGTAAACTTGCGCCAGGCCTTATGCCTGCGAAAACTCAATATATCGTTCATGATGTCGTATTTGGGAGCAATGCTCTCGAAGACGGAATGAACGAATTGTTCTTTCGGTTTAGAAGATGAACTGTTCATATTCCACCTTACCCTTCCTGAATTGCACGGTATTGCGGGGAAAGAGCTTCAAGCATCGATTCGATGATGCCGGAGATTTCCGCCCGCAGCTTGTCCCCTTTACACTCCGGAATCAACTCGCGTACCCGGTCCGCCGACTGGCGGAGCATGGCCGTAAGCTGCTCCACGACCTTATACTTTCCGAGAAGAGCGCTCCATTCCCTTTCTCCGATGTTGTCGCGGGAAATCATCTCTTTGTCTTCAGCGGTTCCGGATTCCCAAATCCTCAAGTATGCATATCCTTTTCGTTCGTACGGGACTTCTCTGCTGGACTTTAACTCGGCCAGCATCACCTCGCAGCGGCTGAGTTCCGTCAGCAGCAGGTCCCAAATGTGTTGAACCGATTGATCCAACTGGCGGGTAAAAGAACGAAAAAGGGCCATTTTCAACAAGACGGATTCCTTCAAGTACTCCTCTGCAGGAAGAAGCATCCGCTTCAAGCCGGAATAGAGCCGCACTTTGATGCGGTTCACTTCGCAAATGGCAGCGCTCATTGAAGATACCATCCCGATTTGTCCCGCCTGGGCAAGCAACTCGTAAAAAACCCCGCTGAAATAATCGCCCGCCAGCACTTTCAACTGCCGGGAACGCATGGCCGGCTCCTCTTTGGGGCTGTCGCCAAGATCGATACGGTCGTGCGTATCCAATCCAAGCTGCACAAGAAAAGCGGCGAGCGCGCAAGTTTCCGCCGTCCGGGAGTCGAAGCGCTTGCTGTCATTTAAAAACGTATAAAGCAAACGAACACGGGGAACCGGATAGTCCGGTAGCTCCGTGTGGGTTGAAATCATGTCGTATTCGACATACTTTTGGGCCAATTCTGTAATGCGATCAGGTCTCATTCTATGCCTCCGAGCCGCTATTCCTGACATCCAACGTCCAAAAAAAGTTCAAAGATGTCACAATCTTGTCTATTATAGCATATGTTTTTGGGGAGCGCACGAAGCGAAACCTAATTGACACCGCTCTTCCAAAGATGCGTTTCCGTCACGCGCAACCAGCTCCGCAGCTCTCTGGGCATCTCGCGGTTTCCCAGTTCCCGCAACGCGATCAGCGAAGATTCCGGAAATTCCCCCCGGCGCACATCTGCGGCCAGCAACAGGTACCTTGTGCCTAGCCACCGGTCTTCCGCCACCAATCGAAGCAGCAGCTGATCTATGTTCGTCGTCCGTTCAAACGTGAAGGATATCACTTCCGCTATGCCTTCGTATAGTGTTCCTTTATCGAACCTGTCCTCCGTTACCTTAAGGTCCAGGGCCAGGATGCTCCCGTTCAAATCCACTTTGGCGATGGGAACCGGCAGCTTTAGAGCGGACAAACCGTCAACCAGATTATCGTCCCTTAATTCCTGCGGCTTCGCCTCGTCAAATACGGGAGCTGACGCAGCCCGGCTCTCTTCGAAGATGGCGGCTCCCTGCCGGGTGAATAAAGCAATAAGCAACGCGGTTCCAACGGTCAGGATCAGCGACCTGGATAGCCAAATCAATTTCACGGGGATCCCCCTTATTTTCGGGTATATATCCCATTGTACAAAAGAAAAAAGCAGGCTATGCCTGCAATTTCAAAAATCATTCCTCCGTCGTATCGATAATTCCATACTTCGTATATACGACAGCCTTACCTCTTATTTTCACCGCAGAGGTATGATCGGTAAATTGCGCGATCAATATCTCGCCTTTGTCGAGTTTTTCCGTGTGATGAAAGCGCGTATCTTTTCCCCGGGTAAGGCCGATGACCGTAACGCCCTGATCCTTGGCCTTCACGACGAAATAATCGCCGTTGCCCGATTCCTGCACGGGACCGCCCGCAAGTCCGGATTGCTGATCCATTCTGGTGCACCCCTTCCCAACTGTATTAAAAGAAAAGGCCGTGAACAAGAATGCCCACGGACTCCTAATCTCGGAAAATATGTAGAAATCTTATTTGATTCCGTCTTTGAGCGCTTTACCTGGTTTGAAAGCAGGAATTTTGCTCGCAGGGATTTCGATTTCTTCTCCGGTTTGCGGGTTGCGGCCTTTGCGGGCGGAACGTTCGCGTACTTCAAAGTTGCCGAAACCTACCAATTGTACTTTGTCTCCGTTTTGGAGCGCTTCGGAAATGGCTTCGAACACAGCGTCAACCGCTTTAGTAGCGTCTTTCTTCGACAATTCTGCGCTCTCTGCAACTTGAGAGATCAAGTCGGATTTGTTCATCAGGGTTCACCTCCCTATCAGGGTATTATACCATTCTGATATTCTGTGTTTCCGTTTTACCGTAGATTATACGTTGAACCGTGCATATCGGGCAAAAGCCTGGTTAAAAAGCCGTTTTGGCCATCACTCCAAGGCGCGGAACAAATTTATAGTAATACAGTGAATCAATATTTTCAAGTTTTTTGCGGGGAAACGCGAAAAAAGGGCAAGCTGAACGTTCAGCCTGCCCTTTTGAAAACGGTTATAAGATGATCGCGATCAATCCGCCCGACCCTTCGTTAATAATTCTGCCGAGCGTTTCTTGCAGTTTGTAGCGCGCGTTATCCGGCATCATGGCGATTTTGCCTTGAATGCCTTCTCTTACGATGGAATGAAGCGAACGGCCGAAAATATCGGACTCCCAGATTTTGATCGGATCGTTCTCGAAATCCTGCATCAAGTACCGGACGAGCTCCTCGCTCTGCTTTTCGGTGCCGATAATCGGGGCGAATTCCGATTCCACATCGACACGGATCATATGAATCGACGGTGCCGTCGCTTTCAGTCTGACGCCGAATCTGGAGCCCTGACGGATCAGCTCCGGCTCATCCAGCGCCATCTCGGCAAGCGTAGGTGCGGCGATGCCGTAACCCGTCGTCTTGACCATTTCGAGCGCTTCCGCAAACCGGTCATATTCCCGTTTGGCATGCGTAAACTCCTGCATCAGCTGCAGCAAATGGTCCTTGCCGCGGATTTCCACGCCGACCACTTCCATCAGGATGCGGTCATACAGATCATCGGGAGCGTAAAGGTCGATTTCCGCTACGCCCTGCCCCATGTTCAGGCCGCTAAGCCCGGCGCGGTCGATAAAGTCGTACTCCATGAAATTGCTGACAACCCGATCGACATCGCGGAGCCGGCGGATATCTTTTACCGTGTCACGTACGGAATTTTCGTAATTGCTGCGGAGCCAGTGATTTTCGTTCAGCACCATGACCCAGCTCGGCAGGTTGACGTTGACTTCATGTACCGGGAACTCATAAAGCACTTCCCGCAAAACGCCGGTAACGTCTTCTTCCGTCATCGTAGCCGCACTAAGCGTAATGACGGGAATATCATATTTCTCGGCCAGCTCGCCCCGTAGCTGCTGAGCTTCCTCGCTGTTCGGCCGCGTGGAGTTGATAACCAGCACGAACGGCTTGCCGACTTCCTTCAGCTCGGCTACGACCCGCTCTTCCGATTCCACATAGGAGTAACGCGGTATGTCGGCGATCGTTCCATCCGTCGTCACGACGACCCCCAGCGTGGAATGCTCCTGGATCACCTTGCGCGTGCCGATTTCCGCTGCTTCCTGGAACGGAATCGGCTCTTCGAACCATGGAGTCGAGATCATCCGGGGACCGTTTTCATCCTCGTAGCCCTTCGCGCCCTCGACTGCATATCCTACGCAATCGACCAGTCTGACATTGACTTCAAGCCCTTCCGAAACCTTGATTTGCACCGCGTTGTTCGGAACGAATTTCGGTTCCGTCGTCATAATCGTTTTGCCCGCGGCGCTTTGCGGGAGCTCATCGATCGCCCGTACCCGATCCGCCTCGCTGGCAATGTTCGGGAGTACCACCGTCTCCATAAATCTTTTAATAAAAGTTGATTTGCCGGTGCGGACGGCTCCGACGACCCCCAGATAAATATCCCCTCCGGTACGTTCGGCAATGTCCTTGAAAATGTCCACTTTCTCCAATACCAATGATATCCCCTCCTCAAAATTCGCCGAAGGAAAAATGCTCCCCGAGCATCCGCTTCGTTATTCACCAACATTTTAAAATCATAGCTACGTCAGGAGCGGCAGCTCCCTGTACCGTGTCCGCCGCCGCAAACTCCGGTGGATCTACTGCAAACGAAGCGGCGTAACTCGTACATGCATTTGGACTAGTAAAATCATATGTACCAGATGCGGTTTTATGACGGAAATTACCGTCCGGACCCTCCTTTTTTTGAGCACGCCTTTCCGTCCCAGCAAGGCGGGGGTCATTATTCGCCATATTGAATGGTTATGACTCTATCGATGCAGTTATGACTAGTTCAATATCGAATTTATACGCAAAAAAAGCCGCCGGGAAAATCCCGTCGGCCGGTCGTGCATAAAAAGCCCGTATTATATTTTGTTTACGTTTCAATCCGTATGAGGCACGGGCATTCCGTTTTCAAGGCGATAAGGCAGCGATTTAACCGGAACAAAATAGGATTCATTGGTCAGAACTTCCCTCAAATCCGTATTCTCCTGCGGATTTCCGGTACTTTTACCCATGGCCTGCATAATATCAAACGCATAATCGACGTACACCTTGCCGCTATCATCTATCAAATAATTCAAAGATTGACCGGAATATACGCTGACCATTTGATAGTTTTCCGCTCCGGCCTGCTCCAAATTCACGAAATGAAGCCCTTCGTATCCAGGTTGCTGTTCGTCCACCGGCAGCATTCCGTCATGCTTTTTCCGGTATTGATCCACCAGGCGCTGCACGTCATTGACTTTCTGAACCGTCAGCAAATCCATGACCTTGACGGTCGGATCAGTCTCTTCGTCGATGATCAGGAAATACGCGCTGCCGCCTTTTTCGAAAGCGGTTAACGGAATCTGCTCGAGATACCCCCGGTTCAACAGCAGTTCCAGATCGATTCTGTATTTTTCATAGCGGGGCGTCTCGTCTCCCGCGGTAATGATCGGTAAAATGCCTTGATCGCTCTGAAACTGATCGACCGCTCTTTGCAATCGGTCTACACTTTCCATATAGCTTACTCTTCTGTCCGTCCGCTGTTCCCCCGGATAAAGGCAGCCCGAGAGCAACCCCGCAAAGCCCGCCAGTAAAGCCGTCATGCAAACGGTGCGGAACATCGTTTTAAACAACTGCTTCTTTCCAACCAGCCTATCCAAAATCACTTCATCCTTTGCTGTTTGATGATGGGTCGATTACCAAAGCTCATCGTCCTCTTTTTGCTCCAGCTGTTTGCGGATCGCCGCTTTTAACGGATCCTCCGGCAATGTGACGACGGCGGGCCCGATAATATTCGCCTGGCAGGCCAGACGAATTCCCTGTGCGAGCAGCGGTCCCAGCTTGCGGCGCTCGGCGTCGGTCGGCCGGGACAATCCCGCTTCCGATCCGGGTTCGACCTGTACTTTGCACATCAGGCAGCCTGCCTTCCCGCCGCATCGGGTGGCAATGGAAAGCCGCGCTTCCCGGGATGCGCGAAGCACATTCGTTCCGGGGCGCACTTTTAACGTTTTTTGCTGGGGCATAAACGTAATTTGAGTATCCATGAACGCCCTCCTTACCCCAGGCCGTTTCCGAGCTCGCCCCACCGGCCCGACAAGAGCGGCTGGTCCAATAGGTCCGCCATTTTGGCAATCTGGCCGGAAGTCCAAAGATTGCGCTCCAGCAATTCGGATAACAACGGCAAGTGCAGCTGCGGATGGCGGCGGATGACGCCGGCAATCGGCGCATAGCGATCCGGTCTTGCCCTTAGCACGTTGAAAACAAATTCATGCGCCAATGGCATCAACCGGATGTCCAACGTCCCGAGCCTTGCCGTTTGCGATGCCGGGGCAAGTAGTTCCGCGACCTCCGTCTTGTATACCGCTTCCTTCGTTTTCACCTGAAATCCGCCCACCAGTTCAAGCGTCAACCTATTCAACCGGTAGTGGCTTAACTGTGAAACATAATTGCCGCTTTGATCCAACCGGGGCTTGTCCACGGCGAATTCAGCCAGTAAGCGATGCAACCATTCCGCATGCTCAAGATCCGTATACACATCGATATCCCTCGGCGCTGCAGCCAGAGGCACTCCCTGCAGCCATAAACCGCAGCTGCCGCCGAGAAGCCATTTGCCTTCGGCTTCTTTACAGCTTTGAACCAACACTTGCAAGGCTTGAAAAATCTCCGGGTAATCACTTTCAACAGTTTGCGTTTTCTCGGTCATGATCCTATCCTCTTCTCTAATCGGGCATCCGAAACCTCCGGATTAAATAATCGACACGATTCCGGTCAAAAAGCCGGCAAGCATGATTACGAAAGCAATCAGCGACAATATGCCCTTGAGGATGCCTTTTGTTTTCGTCCGGGCAAACGTAATCAAAAATACGGACAATCCCATGACAAGGATCGCCGCAATGGATAACCACATCTTCGTCATCGCGTCCATGAACGACACACTCCCAATCCCATTTTCACCGTATTCATATGATGAATATTATAGCATCTCCTTGGTGATCAGGCTATCCGCTCCATCTATAGCGCAAAAATAAAGAGACCTCCCGCAGGAAAGTCCCTCTAATCACTTCTTATTTTTTCATCATCATTTTCATTAATGCTTCCATATTGTTCGGGTTCATCCCGCTTTTTTTGACGGCCGTTACAATTTCATTGACCGTGCTGTCCGTGACGGGTAATTTGGCCATGGCGGAAACCTGCTTGATCAGTTTTCTCAACTCCGCCTCACTTTGCATCGTCGACGGCTTCACTTGGCTGGCCAGTTTTTTGACCGCGCCTTCGGTTATATTTTTGCCCGTTTTTTTGTTGATGGCATTCAACGCATCCTTCGATACTTTACTCATCTTCTCGCCTCCTCCGTAGTCCTCTCACAGTTTATGAGGGGAGTACGGAAAAGGACTGGGCCTGCGCGGAAAAGCGACGTTTTTAGTCTTTCGTCGTACCGGCTAGATCAAGTGTGCCATTGTTCCCAGGTTTCAAGCGACATCATTTCCATCTCGGTCTTGCGGTCCCGGCCCATCAGCGCTTCGACGGCCGTTCTTGGATCGAGGCCCTCGAAAAGCACGTTATACAGCTGTTTTGCGATCGGCATTTGAACCTGATATTTCTCGGAAATGGTGTGCGCGGCTTTGGTGGTCCGGATCCCTTCCACGACCATCCCCATCGAACTCAGAACCTCGTCAACCGATTTTCCTTCGCCGAGCATGAATCCGGCCCGCCAATTTCGGCTGTGCCGGCTCGTGGCCGTAACGACCAGGTCGCCTACCCCGGCAAGACCGGCAAACGTTAGCGGATTGGCCCCCATTTCCACGCCGATCCGCGTAATTTCCGCCAGACCCCGCGTAAGCAACGCCGCTTTGGCGTTATCGCCGTAGCCTAAGCCGTCCGACATCCCCGCCCCGAGGGCGATGATGTTCTTTAACGCTCCAGCCAGTTCCGCACCAACCATATCACGGTTCGTGTATACCCGGAAATAGGAATTCATGAATAGATCCTGAGCAGCTTGCGACTGCTTGTCATCGGCCGACGCCACGACCACGGTGGTCGGACAGCGCTTCACGACTTCCTCCGCATGGCTCGGTCCGGACAGCACGACGATTCTGCCTTCCTCGCACCCGAGTTCTTCCGAGATCACGGTTGATATCCGCTTCAGCGTTTCCGTTTCAAAGCCTTTCGTCGCATGGACAACGAGCATGTCCTCATGCCAGAACGGCTTCAATTGCCGGGTGACTTCCCGTACGGCCGATGACGGAGCGACAATAACGACCGCTTTCGCTCCATTCACCGCTTCTTCCATATTCGTCGTCGCACGCAAATTGTCCGGGAGCTTGACTCCCGGCAAAAAACGTTCGTTTCGATGCCGTTCATTGATTTCGCTCTTTTGTTCCTCATTGCGAGTCCAAACGGCTACGTCCATCCCTTTGTCGGCAAGCACGCTGGCGAGCGCGGTTCCCCAACTGCCTGCCACCAGCACGGCAGCTTTATCAGACAACGCGTTTTCCTCCTTTGGATCCGAGTTTATTTTCTTTGCCCTGGGCAATTTTTATGATATTCGATCGATGTCTCCAGAATGCGAAGGCGCAAATGATCAAACTCGCCCAAAAATAAGGGCCGAATTCGCCGGATACCGCAAGAAAGACAGGGGTAAGAAACACGAAAATCAAAGATCCCAGAGAAACATATCTCGTAAACACGATCGACAGGATTGCAATAATGCCGGCATAAAGCGCCGGGAAAAAGACCAGGGTAGCCATAACGCCAATCGTTGTGGATATCCCTTTTCCTCCGCGAAAGCGGAAATAGACCGGCCAGTTATGACCGATAATGGCGGCAATACCGCAAAGGGCCGGAATCCAATCCGAGTCCGTCCCCATCCAGCGGCCGAGCCAGACGGCGGCGATCCCTTTCAACACGTCCAGGGCAAGGACCATAATTGCCGGTCCTTTGCCCAGAACGCGAAGCATGTTCGTCGCCCCCGCGTTGCCGCTTCCGTGCTGACGGATATCTATCCCTTTTAGCCCTTTGGCCAAAACTACGCTAAAGCTGACAGAACCGAGCAAATACGATGCGATTACAGCAATGACAGGTAAAATCACTGGATTTCTACTCCTTTAACCTTCATCTGACTTACGCCGCGTAAACAAGCGGATCGGCGTTCCTTCAAAATCAAAAGCGGCCCGGATTTTGTTCTCCAGATACCTTTCATACGAAAAATGCATCAGCTCGGGATCGTTGACGAAAACGACGATCGTCGGAGGTTTGACGGTAACCTGGGTGACGTAATTGATCCGCAATCTGCGTCCCTTGTCTGTCGGAGGCGGATTGATGGCAATCGCATCGGACACCACGTCATTAAGCAGATGCGTCTGCACCCGTTTGGTATGCTGGTCCGCTACATGCTGAACGACCGGCAAAAGCTTGTGCAAACGTTGCTTCGTTTTTGCGGACAGAAAGACGACAGGGGCATACGTCATGAACAGGAAATGATCGCGTATTTTCTGCTCAAACTGATGCATGGTCTTGTCATCTTTCTCGACGATGTCCCACTTGTTGACGACAAAGACCGAAGCCTTACCCGCTTCATAAGCGTAGCCGGCAATATGCTTGTCTTGCTCGATTATGCCTTCCTCGCCGTTGATCAGGACCAGAACGACATCGGCTCTCTCGATCGCCTTCATGGCCCGCATTACGCTATATTTCTCGGTCGTTTCATAGACCTTGCCACGTTTGCGCATCCCGGCGGTATCGATCAGGACGTATTTTTGCCCGTCCTTCTCAAACGGGGTATCGATCGCATCCCGCGTCGTTCCGGCAATATCGCTGACGATGACGCGTTCTTCTCCCAGAATCGCATTAACCAGCGAAGACTTTCCGACATTCGGGCGTCCGATCAGGGCGACGCGAATAACATCGTCTTCGTATTCATCGTCCGGCAACTCCGGCAAATTGTCGGTAATCGCATCAAGCAGGTCGCCGATGCCCGTTCCGTGGCTTCCGGAAACGCCGATCGGATCGCCGAATCCGAGATTGTAAAACTCGTATATATTATCCATCCGGCCGATATTGTCCACTTTATTGACAGCCACAATGACCGGCTTCCCCGAACGGAACAGCATGCCTGCCACTTCCTCGTCGGAGCCGGTTACGCCCGACTTGGCGTCGCACATGAATACGATGACGTCCGCTTCCTCGATCGCCAGCTCCGCCTGCATGCGGATCGACTTCAGAATCGGTTCCTCATCATCCAGTTCAATACCTCCGGTATCGATGATGCTGAATGGTTTACCGTTCCATTCCGCCGAACCATAGATCCGATCGCGCGTAATTCCCGGCTTGTCTTCCACGATGGCCAAGCGGTCGCCGATAATCCGGTTGAATATGGTCGATTTTCCGACATTCGGCCGGCCTACAATGGCCACAACAGGTCTTGCCATACGCATACCTCCTTGAAATTGGATATATATTTTAATTTTTCATGTCCGTTTGAACTTATACCTAGAACATCATAGCAAAAAATCAGACGGTTGGCTAACGGTACCATGAAATAAAAATCGGCGAACCCCGGTTCAAAGGGTCCGCCGATCCATCGCTGCCTGTTTCCCGCTTATTTCAATTTGCTCAGTTTATCGCCGAAACGTTCGCCCAGCGTGATGCTCAGTCCTTGGTTGCTCAGCGAAACGTTAGGGTTGTCGCCCAGATCTTCTTTTCTCACGCTGCTGCCCTTGGAAGGCTTTTCGCTTCTTGGAGCAGGAGCCGGAGCTTCCTCGGTTTCCTTGATGCTCAAGCTGACGCGTTTTTCGCCCGGATTGACGTCAAGGATTTTCACTTGAACGCTTTGGCCTTCTTTCAGCACTTCATGAGGCGTACCGATATGTTTATGCGAAATTTGAGAGATATGAACGAGTCCTTCTACGCCAGGTGCGATTTCTACGAATGCACCGAAGTTGACGAGACGCTTCACTTCACCGCTCACGATGTCGCCCGTATGGAACTGCTCAGCCGCTGTTTCCCATGGACCTGGCGTAGCCGCTTTGATGCTGAGGCTGATTTTGCCCTTTTCCGGATCCACTTTCAGAACTTTGACTTTCACTTTGTCGCCTTCGGAAAGAACATCGGCAGGTTTTTCGACATGGTTCCAAGCGATTTCGGATACGTGAACCAGGCCGTCGACTCCGCCCACATCGACAAATGCGCCGAATTGGGTCAGACGTTGAACCGTTCCTTCAAGAACTTGGCCTTCGTTCAATTCGCCCATAACTTTAAGCTTGTTGGCTTCGAATTCTTCGTCAAGCACATCCTTTTGGGAAAGGATGACCTTGTTGTTCTCGCGGTCCAGTTCCTTCACTTTTACGCGAAGAGTGCGGCCTTTGTAGTCGCTGAAATCTTCCACGAAATGACGTTCGACCATCGAAGCCGGAATGAAGCCGCGTACGCCTACGTCAGCAACGATGCCGCCTTTAACGACATCGGCAACCGTAACTTCAAACGTTTCTTGGCTGTCAAACCGCTTTTGCAGCTCTTCCCATGCGTTTTCGCTGTCGATCGCGCGTTTGGAGAGAACGAGGCGTTCTTTCTCGTCGTCAATGCTGACAACTTTCGTTTCCACTTCTTGACCGACTTGAACTGCGTCAGCTGCGCTGTCCAGGTGTACGGAGGACAGTTCGCGAATAGGAATTACGCCGTCGTATTTATATCCAATGCTTACATAAGCTTGGTTATCTTCAATTTTGACGATCGTTCCTTTTACGGTGTCCCCTTTTTTCAAGGATACGATTTGTTCCATTTCTTCCTGGCTTGCCGTCTCGGCAGCTTCCAATTCATGCTTTGTTTCTTCCGACATTTGAATACCCTCCTCAATTCAGAAAAACCCATTTATTTAAACCCGCTAAAAGCGAAGTTCAAAACAATATTCCTAACTAGCTTTCCAAATGTCCCCTGCGTTCATGCATCGGAATCCCAAGGTCAGCCCTGTTTCTTGAGCTCCCTGATCCGCGACATGATCGCTTCGGTGGCCAATTCGGCCGCGTCCGGATCCTTGCTTCCTTTGTAAGCCGACAGATCCACCGGCGCCCCGTATACGACTCTCATTTTTTTAAAAAGTTTATAATTGCCGATAATGGCGACGGGAATCACGGCGGCATCGCTTCTAAGCGCGAAGGTTGCTGCGCCTCTCTTGCCCATTCCCTCTTCATCGCCCTTCACCCGGTGACCTTCGGGAAAAATTCCCATCACATGGCCGTTCCGGAGCAGCATCAGCGAAGTTTTGATCGATTCCTTGCTCACCCCGCCCCGTTTGACGGGAAAAGCGCCCAGCTGTTTGATTAACCAGCCGAAGCCGAAAATATCGAACAATTCCTTCTTCGCCATAAAGTGAACTTTCCGTTTCAGCAGAATGCCGATCGTTGGCGGATCGAGCAAGCTGATATGATTGGAACAGAGCAACACTCCCCCTTGTGCGGGAATATGCTCCAAACCGCTGGCCTCCAAACGAAAGAGCAGTTTGTAAATGAGGCGAAGCGCGCCCCGGCAAAAACTGTAGATCATTCCGGTTTTCTCTCTCCCACAAATGTTTTGCACATGGATACGATGGTGTCCGCAACTTCTTCCAGCGTCATATCCGTCGTGTCCAGCAGGACTGCATCTTCGGCCTGTCGAAGCGGCGAAACTTCCCGCTCCCGGTCCAGACGGTCCCTTTCGGCCATATCCCGGATAAGCTGTTCCAATGTAATCCGGTCCTGTTCCTTCATTTCCCTATATCGTCTCATTGCCCGTTCCTCGACACTCGCCGTCATAAAAACCTTGACTTCGGCATCGGGAAGAACGGTCGTACCGATATCGCGCCCATCCATGACGACGCCTTTGCGAATCGCCATTTGACGCTGCAGCGAGACGAGTCTTGTGCGCAGCCCTTCGATTTGGGCATACCTTGAAACTTGGGCATTGACCGCGAGGGAACGAATTTCTTCGGTCGCCTCTTGACCGTTGACGCGAACCCGCTGTCCTTCTTCCCCGGGTATTAATTCAATAACCAGTTCAGGCAGTGTTTGAAGCACCTTGTCCTCATCTTCGGGTCCGATTCCAAGCTGTTGAAAATACCAGGTCGCTGCCCGGTACATCGCGCCAGTATCGACATATATGTAGGACAGCATGCCTGCAACCTTGCGGGCAATCGTACTCTTTCCTGCCCCGGCAGGTCCGTCAATGGCAATGTTGATTTTGTCATTTGATGATGACGCTCCGCTTGCCAAAAGGGCATTCCTCCTCAAAACAACGGTCTCAAGAAAAAAGCAGGCATTGCCTGCGACGTGAAAATTATACCACACAAAGCCCCGGAGTGCAAAAACGTTACTCCTTTCGGATGATCGCTAAGGTGTATTTTGCCGTTGGACCTGATGTCCTTCGAACTTGTCGTATGAAACGAGCAGATGCCGAAAAAAGGGTATCCTCAACGCCGCCTGGGAAAAAATTAACCCGACCAGGAGTGTAATTGCAAGGCGTTTGAGCCATAATTCCGAAGTCTCGGAAAATTTAAGAAACAAGGCGGTATACGCGGAGGCGGACTCTTCATTTTCCCGCATAACGATGCTCCCTCCATTAATCATCAACGATTCCGGAAATCAAACTGGCGCTCGAAGCAATAGCGAATAATTTTTTGCCGCTCCATGTCGGAAATGCTGATAAATTTCAGCATCACCAGATTCCGGCCGGTCTCCAGATTCTTGACTCTGACGACTTCGGCTTCAAACGGAGCGTGCTCGAGCGTACCGTTCTTGTACGGTATGAGGAGCCAGCAATACAACTGATCGCCCACGATAATTTTATTTTTGCCGTCGCACAGGAAAGATACCCCTCCCCCGCCGACATCGTCGGTTGTCGCGACAAACCGGGATCCGTCCTTCAATTTGACTGCAATTTCAAGCTCTGCCACAACGCGCAAAAAATGGCGCCTTTGAACCTTGGTGATCGATTCCGGATCCGGTTTGCGGATGCGGATCAACTGCACGACGTCATCGGCAAATCCCGTCACGTATGTATTAAAATAATTTTTTACACCGTTATCAGTCAAAAAATAAACGGACAGCTCGTCCCCTACAAAAAGACGCTTCATTCTTCCGCTTCCGATCTCGATAGGGACTTCGATCAAAAAAAATTCGTCCTGTTCATCGGCGATACGGGATTTACATTCTTTATCCGCTTCGTTTTTATCCGCAGAGGCGACCTGAATATAAACCAGCTCGTTTACCTTTGGTAACAATGTTCCCACCTACCCCAGTTAAAAATCATGCTGTAACGCTTTCTATAAGATTATAGCATGAGGCAAGGAGTTGGAGGAGATATTTCGGCAAAGAACGTCAAAAACAAAGAGGGAGAACGTCCTCGAAAGGACGCTCCCCTTTTTCATAATCATGAACGCGAAGCGGTTCCGGTATTTCGTATCTTTTCGATCGTTTCTTCTCCGCCGGTTTCCGAGTTGATGAATATTTTGTAATCCGAACCGTTAATCGAGCCGCCGAACTCATACGTCAGAACTTTCTCGGACATTTCGTTCTCGATGAGAGCGAGGCGATGATACTTCTCTTTGTACTCCGGGTTCAGATATTGACGCGCCTGCTCAAGCGTCAGCTTCGGCTTGCCAGGCTGCTGCCGGTTTTCGCGTTCGTAAACGTAGTCGCTGGCTTGAAGTCCTGTCACTTCGCCATTGTCCAGCCCGACACGAACAGTCACTTTTTCCGGGTAAATCAGTACATCTCCCTCTTTGCTTACAAACGTGAATGTTCCGGTATTTCCGTATTCATCGTAAGAAACCGGGGTCATGTTCTGATAACCCTTTCCATGCAAAAATTGTTCGGCTTTCGCCCGTGCTTGAGTGACGCTTACGGCCTTTTGGCCGACCGTTCGTCCATCCGAGTAAGCAATCAGGTGTCCGCCATTATGCGTGAAGTCCAAGGTTGTCATTTCACCGCGGTTCCCTTGAATCTGCGCCGTATACGAGGCCCACTCCGTTCCCCGTCCGTTTTCGACCACCTTGATGGCGTTCGGATCACGGGTACCGGTGAAGCGTGCAGATTCCTCTTTGATCCGCTCCACGGTTACCGGAGTCCCGCCAAGCTTTTTGACGGAACGCTTGTTGTACATGCTGGACACCGAAGGGCCCCAATCAAGCTCGGGATATTCGCCCACCTTCTTATCTACGGTTTTAAAACCATCGATAATCGTGTTGTCCCGCGGTTCCTTGTTGCTTGCCAGCGCCGTCTCGACATCCATCCAGCGCAGCCGGTTATTGATGACTTTCTGCTGAACGGACTGGAGATCTTTAGTAATCTCCGCAGAGCTTTTGTACAGCTCTTTCAAATTTTTAAGCTCCGAATCCGTCAATGGCTGCTTCGTCAGGTCGCGGACAGCCGTCTGGTACGAAAATTTGGAGATCCGGGACAAAAACTCTTCCGTCTTGTTGAAAGGCAAAAGCGTAAGGGGCAACTGGTTGATTTCGTTTTGCGCCTCGCTCGTAATCCGCCATACATTGACTAAACCTTTCCGGTGCGTACCGGTTGAAGCAGAATGTACGGCCAAAGTATTTCCCAATTCGTTATGCAATTTGTCCACATGGTAGGAAAGGTCGTGAAATGCCCGCTGATACTGGTTTTCCGCCTTAATCAGGATCGCGTTTTTCTCCTTGTTCTCCTGATAGCCCCAGACCAATGAACCGATTAGCAAAATGGTGGCGACAGGAAATAAAATAGCGCTTAATCGTTTATACATCGGTGGACTCTACTCCCTTCTTCAACTGTCTGAGGATAGTTTGACAAGAAGTTGGGAGCTTTATGCATTTAAAAGAAAACGAAAGACTCGTCTTTTACAAGTTCTCTTCCTCGATCTCGAAAAGGTCGCGGTTATCGCATACGCACTGTTTAAAGCCGGTGTCGATCTGCCCCTTATCTTTTCTCCCCCGCAAAATAAAACGCTCTCCGCATTTTTTGCAAACAATTTTCACTTTTATCCGCACAAAAAAGGCACCCCTTCCAGAAATTCCGGCCCAAGCCATAGCTTCTGAAATCAGGATGCCCTATTTGCGTTCAAATTAGTCTTGCCCGCTCGCTTCGGTGACCCGAAACGGGGAGCGGTTGTTTGCACGAATCATTTTGCCGATACCGCCGTACCAAAGAAATGCCATAAGCGGGACGATGTACCAGATCCAGTATTGCGATACGTTATCAAGAATCCAGTCGTAAACCCCGTGCCAGAACAATGGCAGCAGCAGCGAGTAGAGCAAAAATTTTCGGCTTTTCCAACCGGACGAAAATTTCGCCCTGCCCAGGTAATACCCCATCATGACTCCGAACATCGCATGGCCGGATACCGGAAGCAGCGCCCGAATCAGCAAAGTTCCGATCGAAGCATGACTCGCCAGAGCGAAGATCACGTTTTCCACGGTCGCAAAACCGAGCGATATCGCGGCGGCATACAAAATTCCGTCATACGGTTCGTCAAATTCGGTATGATTATAAATCATATGGAACAGGACGAACCATTTCAGAAATTCCTCCACGCCGGCGGAAATGCCGAATGCGGACACCAACGGATGATCTCCGAGCCAGATCGACAATCCCCGCTGAACGATCATGACGGGCAAAACGATCAAAAAACCCAGCAAAAACACCTTGATGACCATATGAAGCGGTTCGGCATCATACTTGTCCTTCAGATAAATGTAAGTCAAGAGAGCGATACCGGGAGCAACCGCTGCCGTGGCAATCGAGAAGAAGAGCAACGGTTATTCCCCCTTTATCTCATGATTACCGGATTAATCCTGACGTTTAAAATGGCTGCAAATTACCCGGATCGCGTGATCGTCCATAACGACATCACCGTATTCGTCCAGCATCGCCGGAGTCACCGAAGTCGCTTCGCCGAATTCAGCAAGGACCGCGATCAACGCCGGTATTTTCGCTTCATCAATTCCGTCAGGGTCCAGCCTCAAAATCCATTTCCCGTTATATTTATACAGTCTGCCGGCATCATCAAGCATATGCTGCAGAACGTGAGCCGCCTCGATCAGCACTTCGAAATCATCGAATGAATAGAGAATCGTTTCGCTTCTCTCCAGGGTCACTTCCATTTCATATACTTCTTCCGGCAATTCATCCTCATATGGCGTTCCGATCCCAAAATGATGGTGATCGTATTTGCCTCTTGTAACGATGACGACCATCCCTTGCGCAGGGAGTGCGAACACTTCAACGGCCAAAGGCCCTGTGGCGTCAAAGCCCACTTCATTGTAAGCCTGATCCATCATCTCGGTGAACAGGTCGTGGACTTTCGGAATTTCCTGCCACATATCCTCTTTTTGAATACCGCGTTCGCTTAAATCGTCAAACGTGAGGAAAATCCGTATTTTATCCTGACCAAGTCTCTCAATCCTCATACAGGATCCTCCTCTCCATGCCGTGTTATAACAGATTATGAAACCTGCTTCAATATGTGCTGGAAATGGTTCTTTGTAAGTATGTTATCACTTATTTTAAGTAATTGCACGAAATAAAATAGTCAAAAAAAGATCATTTTCCGTTCCCTCTTACGGAAACGGAAAATGACCCGTGATCAGAATCATTACGATAAGCCCGGGATCACCGTATTCGTCTCTTTCAGAATCGCTTCCACTTCGCGGCGAACCGACGGATTGCCTTTAATGAAATCCGTAATTTGATTTAAATTGTATTCCTTCGAATGATTCGCATGGGACGAAGAAACCGGACTGGGAGACACCTGGGCCGATGCTGCGGCTCCGTTGTTTCCCGAATTGGACGAGGCGTGCGAACTGCTGCCTGTGGCATTTTTCTGTCCTTCACCGGACGTCTTAAGGAGCGACCCCGCTCCCCCCATCATGGACATGATCCCGTTTTTTCGGCGCGAAGCCCACATGGCGGCTACAGCTCCGAGAAATAAGCCGCATAAAAATGAGGAAGATTTCATCTGAATACCTCCTTGGATATGTTAAAATCAGTTGTAGTGTTCGCGCTTTGACACAAACTCATGCGGCATAAATACAGGAAAGCGAGATGATACACATGAACATGAAGCGGGCGCTGCTGCTTGCATCCTTTTGCCTTTTGCTCGCCTCGTGCGGAACCCGGCAGGATCAAACCGTTCAAGTGCCGGCAACGAATGTCGCCGAGGTCGCCAATCCGTCCGTGGAGCCTTCCACACCTGTGGAAACCGAGCCGTCCGCGGGTTCAGAGGACAGCCTCGAGAGCGAAGAAACCGTACCTGCTCCGGATGAGCAGGCTTCCCCGGGTCAGCAAACCCCGGCCAGCCTTTACCACATTAACAAGGCTTACAATGTAGTTCCAAACGAAGAGGGAACCGAGAAAAAAGTAGTGCTGTTAACCTTCGACGACGGACCGAAGGAGAAGGAAATGATCGAAGGTCTGATCGATACGCTGGACAAGCATAACGCGAAGGCGATTTTCTTCGTCAACGGCTATAGGGTCAAGGCGAATCCCGATCTTTTGACATTGATCCACGAGCGGGGGCAAATCATCGGCAATCATAGTTGGGACCATATCGACTTGAAAAAGGAATCCGCCGAAAGCGCCCGCAAGCAGGTGGAGGATGTTCAAACCATCGTCGAGGAAACGATCGGAGAGCGCCCCCGGTTTTTCCGGCCGCCTTTCGGTTCGGGCAACGAGCAATTGCATCGGATCGTGGAAGATAACGACATGATATATATGACGTGGTCCAACGGATCGCTCGACTGGGATTCGAAAAACAAAAACAAACCCGACGCCGTCATCAAAAACGTGATGGAACAGCTGCATGCGGGCAGCAATATCCTTATGCACGAGCTTCCCTGGACGGTCGAAGCGCTCGATGAACTTTTGACCAAGCTGGAAGCAAAGGGCTACGGCTTTGTGGATCCCCGAACGATATCCGAAGCCCCCGAAGCTTCCGAATAATGTATGAACCGAAAACCTCCAGGCCTTTACCGGAGGTTTTCCCTTCCCCCCATATATTTGCGCAGCGCTTGCGGAATGTAGATCGAACCGTCCTCCCGTTGATGGTTTTCCAACAGCGGAATGAGAATCCGGGGCGACGCCACCGCCGTATTGTTCAGCGTGTGGCAATACTCGAGCCGTCCTTCTTCATTGCGGCAGCGGATGTTCGATCGACGGGCCTGAAAGCTGTGCAGGTTTGACGAGGAGTGGGTTTCGCCGTAAGCGCCTCGGCTTGGCATCCAGGTTTCGATATCATACTGCTTATACGTTTTTTGCGACATGTCTCCGGCGCATACGGCCATCACGCGGTATGGAAGCTCCAGCTGCTGCAAAAGCCGCTCCGCATGCGAAGTGATTTCCTGGTGGAGCTTTTCCGAAACGGCGGGATCGGGCTTACAGATAACGACCATCTCCACCTTGGAAAACTGATGAACCCGGTAAAGACCGCGAGTATCGCGTCCCGCCGAGCCGACTTCGTTTCGGAAGCAGGTCGATACCGCCGCCATCTTTAGCGGCTCCGACGTATCGACAATTTCCCCGCTGAAGTAGGAAACTAGAGGCACCTCCGAGGTCCCCGCAAGCCAAAGACCATCTTCCCGGACCGAATAAGCCTGATCTGCCCCCGACGGAAAAAATCCGGTATTCGTCATTTGCTCCTCTTTGACGAGTAAAGGCACTTCATAGGGGACGAAACCTTCGGCAAGCAGCAAATCGAGAGCGAGCTGCTGTACCGCCCGGTGGTACATTAGTCCGAGCCCTTGAAGAAAATAGCTTCGGCTCCCGCCGACTTTAACGCCCCGCGGCATGTCAAACAAGTTGTGCAACACGCCAAGCTCCACATGATCCCTAGGCGTAAAATTCCAAGCCGGAGGCTCCCCGACGCGCCGCAATTCCACATTGTCCGCATCCGAATATCCGGGAGGCGTATCGTTCGAAGGAACGTTCGGCACAAGCAGCATGTTGCGCTTAAACTCCCGTTCCGCCTCCGCCAGCTTTGCCGATTTCTCGTCCAGCAACCGATTCAATCGCTTTAACGTTCCCCTCAGACTCTCCGTGCTTGCCGGATCGCCATGCTTGGCCGCATGGGCCACTTGCCTCGATCCCTCATTCCGTTCCTTCCGCAAATTCTCCGTTTCCTGTAAAAGCCGTCTCCGCCGTTCATCCCAACGAAGCAGCTCCTCCACGGTAAAATCAAGCCTTTTTGCATCCGCAGCACTCTGCACCAAGGCAGCATGTTCCCGTATCCAGCGAATATCCAACATGTGTGCACCGCTCCTTTCAAATTGTAAAAAACACAAAGAGCGCCCTCATCCTTGGGACGAGGAGCGCTCTGCTCGCGGTGCCACCCAACTTACCGGAGCCTCGTCGAGGCTGTCGGTCTCTTGGATCCGCGATAACGGGCGGGCCGGTAAACTTAGAGCAAGCGGTGCAGCTCTTGGCGAGAACGCCTCCGAGTTGGAATCTCTTCATCGGCGATTTACGAATTTGAAATTTGAATCATTATAGCTTATGGAACGCATTCGTTCAACCCTTTAAAGCCCGTGGCCTTGTCCCCAAGGGGAATCGCTGATTCCCCACCACAAGAGCGTAATCAAAATCGCGATAAAAATATACAGCAACGAATTGTAAAACCATCTCGTCAGTTTGATACGTTGGGATGGAAACTTGTCTTTTCTTGTCGGCAATTGATTCAGATCAAGCAATTCGTCTTCTCCGGATTCTTTCAAGGCCGGCTCGTAGGCAAGCTCGGGGTAAGAAGCGTTCATGTCCGTTTCGCTTGCTTCCCGCTCCGGCATTCGGCGAGTTCTTTTGCCGGTATTTCGGCTTCTGGAATTCCGGTTGGACCTGCTCAAACGTTCGTTCATGTTTCCCTCCGATATTTGATAACTAGTCCGGAAATAAGGTCAATGAGAAAATGGCAAACAATCGGGGCCCACAACGTGCCCGTCTGCTCATAGATAAAGCCAAGGCCGTAACTGCTGAGGAAAACCCACCCGGTCGGGATCCAGTGTCTCAGGTAACGGAAATGGATCGCTGCAAAGAGAACACTGGTCCAATAAAGACCGATTCCGTGCTGAATCGCTCCCCTGAACAGCAATTCCTCGCAGATCGCGACCACAAGTGCGATGATGATGATGTGCCATACGGGTCTTCCCTTAAACAACTTCTCATTCAGTCCGCCATCGTCCATCGATTCTTCCGGAACAATTTTGGAAATCAGGACATCAACCAGGAGCATGGCAACCGCCAATCCGGCGCCCCAATACAGGAAATCCCACGTTTCAGGAAGCTTCAAAACAAAAAATAAATTTCTTTTCTGAAAAAAAATGACGATTAAGCCGATAAATAAAGCAAGTCCCTGAGTCAAGTAAAGGTTGACCAGCAGCAATCGTTCGCTTAACTCTGCCGGATCGACTTGTTTGACTTTCACGTTGCCGAATTTGAATTTCTTCATCTTTTCCTACCTGTCCTTATAATTTCGAAAGAAAATAATGCTTCACATCGGCACCTTGAACTCACGGACAAAAAACATTTTGCAAGGAGCGTCCCTATGAAAAGAAAAAAATCAAGATCGGAAGTCTGGTTTACCCTTGGTTTTCTTTTTACCCTGGTTACCGCGTTTGCGACTTTTCTTCTCGGGTTGAATATGGGCATTAACCGGACGGAAGCCAAGTACTTGAACCTCAAAGCTTCCATGCTGGAGATCGAAACGGCGGATTCCTATAACCAGCAGGACATCGTAACTTTTTACTACGCCGTATATCAACCTTACCAGCAATTCAAAGAAGAATATGCGGTTTTGAATGAGCAGCTGGGTCAAAAAGACTCAAAAGTAGCTTCCGCCAAAACGCTGAAAGACGTCCGCGACGAGGCCCGCAAGCAGTACGAACAGATATCCGCGAACTCCGTGGCCGGGTCGTCTCCCCTGCTGAAACAGGCTCAGACGGACATTCTCAAAAGTCTCAAGCTGTTTGACGAAGGGATCGACCGGAACTTATCCTTTTTGAACGGCGAAACCGGCATCACGCTGATCCATAACCTTACGTCGGATGAATTTACGAAAAACGCCGTGGACTTCGGTTTAAAGGCGCAAAACAAATTTTACGCGGCGATCCTCAAATGGAGCGCCAAACTGAACAACGGCATTCCGGAAAGTTATACGTTCCAGCCGGAAACGACGATCAAGCAATGGCAAACGTACTCGCTCGCCCAAAAGAATAAAGCGGTGTCGGATATCATGCTTGAAAACAAACTGTTCACGGCATACCAGCCTCAGGATTTGACGGCCAAAATCGATCAAATGATCAACAGCGGTAAGGCTTCGGCCCTAAAGCTTCATTCTGTGTCCTCCATTGTGAAAATTGTCACAGAAACTGAAGCTGTGCAAAGCAAAGAGTTCATGAAATGGAAATCGACATACTATGCTTCCGAGCAACTTCCCGAGCTGCCGTTCTTCACGGAAGAATATTGATTTGCCTGGCTTTTCACAGTGTAGACCTTTTTCGACATTATCTAAAATGATAACGAAAAAACAGCAAGTATTCAAGGTGACCCGAGTCCCGGAGTCAAATCCTCGAATTGGTATTGACACCTCTAAACATGTCGTGATACATTATGGAAAATTAGATTTCGTTAAACACGTTGAAGGAAAGGAAATTGTCAGAAAGCTCCCAGAGAGCCGGTGGTGCTGCAAACCGGTAGCGGAACGACAATTTTAGCGCTCCTGAGTCACTGCGTCGAACCCTGTTAGTAGGCGCAGTCGGAAGAACTCCGTTATCATTCCGTCATTTTGACACTGAGACTGCGCCTGTGAAGGAGCAGTGAATTAGGGTGGTACCACGAACAACTCTCGTCCCTTACTACGGCAGTAGTATGCGGATCGAGAGTTTTTTTGCATTCGGACTCCCGTGCTTATGCACGGTAAGATCTGCACCCTCATCCTTTTGTACAGTGTAACGGTAATGGAGAAAAGCGTTCTGTGAGTGAGTGCTTTCACGGCGGTTAGGGCAACCGAGCATGTCCGAAAAGCAATCCCATATACAAACCAAACCCATTAGGAGGCCAGAAATCATGTTTAAAGTACTAGTATCGGATCCGATCAGCGATATGGGGATCCAGCAGCTTATGGATGCAAGCGACGTCGTGGTAGAGAAAAAGACAGGACTCAGCGAGGACGAACTCGTTCAAATCATTCCTGAATACGACGCCCTGCTCGTCCGCAGCCAAACCAAGGTGACGGAAAAAATTATGGAAGCCGGTAAAAACCTGAAAGTTATCGGCCGCGCCGGCGTCGGCGTCGACAATATCAATCTCGAAGCGGCAACGAAGCGCGGGATTGTTGTCATCAACGCGCCGGACGGCAACACGATCACGACTTGCGAGCATGCTTTCGCGATGATGATGGCACTCGCGCGGCATATTCCGCAAGCTTACGCCAAAACGGTTTCCGGGACTTGGGACCGCAAATTCCTCGGCGTGGAACTTCGCAACAAAACGCTCGGCGTGCTCGGCATGGGCCGGATCGGCAGCGAAGTGGCCAAACGGGCTAAGGCATTCGGTATGGATATCCTCGGGTATGACCCGTTCCTGACCGAAGAACGCGCGGAAAAGCTTGGCGTCAAGCTCGCCACTGTCGACGATATCGTCCGCAACGCCGATTTCATGACAGTGCACACGCCGCTGACTCCGGAAACGAAGCATATGATCTCGCGTCCTCAGTTCGAGGTCATGAAAAAAGGAATGCGCATCATCAACTGCGCCCGCGGCGGCGTTGTCGACGAAATGGCGTTGGTGGAAGCGATCGATCAAGGCATCGTTGCCGGTGCGGCCTTCGACGTGTTCGAGAAAGAGCCGCCTGAAGCGGACCATCCTTTCCTGCACAACCCGAAAATCATCGTAACACCGCATCTTGGCGCTTCGACGATTGAGGCTCAAGAAAACGTGGCGATCGACGTATCCGAGCAAGTGCTTCATATCCTGCGCAACGAGCCGTTCAAAAACGCGGTCAACATGCCGCCGGTAGCTCCGAGCGTTATGAACAAGCTTCAGCCTTACTTTGAACTCGGCGAGAAGATCGGCGCATTTGCGGCCCAACTGAACAATGAGGCCGTTAAGGAAATCCACGTCGATTATGCCGGCGACCTGGCGGATGTGGATACACAGCCGCTGACTCGTTATATTATCAAGGGTGTGTTATCCCGCCATTTCGGAGACGACGTCAATATCGTCAACTCCGTACATTTGGCGAAAGCCCGCGACATCAATGTCGTTGTGTCCCAGGCTTCGGCAACGAAAGGCTTTACGAATTTGATCAGCGTGACCCTGAAAACCCAGGACGGCGAGGAACGCAAAATCGCAGGAACTTCGCTGAACGGATTTGGCGCCCGTGTCGTTCAAATCGACAAGTTCCCGGTCGATATCGCTCCGGAAGGCAACCTGATCTTTATCTCCCACAATGACAAGCCGGGGATCGTCGGCAGCGTCGGAACACTGCTCGGCAAAAACGACGTCAATATCGCAACGATGCAGGTTGGACGTAAAATTGTGGGCGGCGAAGCGATCATGGTCTTGGGCGTCGACAAAGAAACGCCGAAAGAAGTACTGAACGAGCTGACCAAGCTGCCTGAAATCAACAAGGCCCAGCAAATTGTTTTCAAATAAGCCGATCCGTATCCGATATGTTTCACGTTGAACAAGATTTATCTTCCAGGTTCAACAAAAAACACCCTTTTCGCAAAGGGTGTTTTTCTTTTTATTCGGTTTATTGGGGCTTTTCGACAGGAAGCAGGATATGAAATACCGTCCCCTTCCCTACTTCGCTTTCGGCATAAATCGTGCCGCCGTGGGAATCCACGATATTTTTGACAATGGAAAGTCCCAGCCCCGTTCCGACGCTTTCTCCACGGACACGCGCTTTGTCGGCCTTGTAGAATCGATCGAACACGAACGGCAGATCGTCTGCCGGAATGCCGACCCCGCTATCCTTGATCGACACGTGCACGACGGATTTGCCGGATTCCTGCTTGAGATCCGCGGAAATCTCGATCGTGCCCCCTTCCGGCGTATGCCTGAACGCATTGTCGAGCAAATTGGTCAATACCTGCTCGAGACGGTCCTCGCTCGCCTCTTCCAGCTTGAGCGGCCCGTCGCCGAGCTTGAACAAAAGCTCCAAGCCGCTGTCCTTGGCCCGGACGAGGAATTTACGGTACACCCGCTCGGCAAGATCCCGGAAATCCATCTCCCTCATCGGCATATCGGTATGTCCGGCCTCCATACGTGCCAGATCGAGCAAGTCCCTGACCAAACGGCCCATACGCAAGGACTCGTCATGGATAACCTGCACGAGCTCGGCGCTTTCCTCCGGCGAAGCGGCCATGCCGTCGAGGAGCGCCTCGCTGTAACCTTGCATCATCGAAAGCGGCGTCCTGATCTCATGGGATACGTTGGCGACGAAATCACGCCGCATTTTCTCCAGCTTGACTTCCTCGGTCACGTCGCGAAGCACCGCGACGGCCCCCCGGATGCCTCCGTCTGAGGCGAGCGGCGCCATATGTACGGACCAAACTCCCTTTTTAACATGGACGTTCATGCTTTGATCGGTCTCCTGGTCCAGTACCTTGCGAAACATTGGGTGGAGCGGACGTGGAACCTTACCTGCCGTACCGGATGAAGGGCCGGAAACCTCCCCATCTTCATCCTGCAGATCGCCCCACATTTGCAATACGTGTTCCCCAGGCGGATTGGTCAGAATGACATTGCCGTCGACATCCAAGGTAATGACGGCATCATTCATGCTCCGTAAGACGCTGGCCAAATGTTCCTTTTCATGGTTCAGGCTGCGGATCGTTCTCTCGAGTTCCTCCGCCATGTGGTTAAAGGTGTTCGACAAAACGCCGATTTCATCGCTCGTCTTCAGCGACAGCCGGGTATCGTATTTTCCTTTGCGAATCGAATCCGTCGCTTGGATCAGCCGCTGCATCGGCTGCGTAATTTTCGTAATCAAAAACAACGCGAAGAACGTTGTCAGCGAGAAACCGATCATCGAGACGAGGACAAACAGCTTTTTGATCGCCCCGGGATTCTGGAAGTTCGTATCGATATAAGGGAGAAACCCCAGTCCCACAGACAAAAGGACGCAGGCCACCAGACAAATGATCGTAATCCATAGCTTTCCGACAAGCGTTCTTAAGAAGTTCACTTATTTCGCAACCTCCAGCTTGTAGCCCACACCCCAAACGGTCGTGATCATGGCGGCCGATTCCGGAGAAACCTTATTCAGTTTCTCGCGAAGCCGTTTGACATGGGTATCGACCGTACGCAAATCGCCGAAAAATTCATAATTCCAAACATCCTTCAGCAGTTCCTCGCGGGAAAACACTTTATCCGGAGATACGGCCAAATAATGCAGAAGCTCGTATTCTTTCGGCGTCAAGCTGACTTCCTGCCCGTTGGCCGTAACCCGGTGGGCGTCATGCTCGATGATGAGATGCGGGAATACGATGTTGTTGCTCGTTCCGTTTTCCTTGGACAAATAAGCCGTAGCCGATGCGCGCCGCATGATCGCTTTGACCCGGTAAATGACTTCCCGCGGGCTGAACGGTTTCACGACATAATCGTCCGCGCCGACTTCAAAACCTTGCACGCGGTTCATTTCTTCCCCTTTGGCCGTCAGCATGAGGACCGGCGTGGATTTCACTTGTCTAAGACGGTTGCACACTTCGATTCCGTCGATTCCCGGGAGCATGACATCGAGTAAAATCAGGCCGTAGTCATTGGACGTCGCTTTTTTCAAAGCGGTTTCGCCGTCCTCGGCTTCATCGATTTCATACCCTTCTTTTTCCAAATACATTTTGAGCAGACGGCGGATCCGTTCCTCATCGTCGACTACAAGAATGCGGTTTTCTTGATCTGACATGGACTTTCAACCCCTTCAATCATCTTACAAGTAACTCTGGATTTCGTAATTTTCAATTTCGATAATGATGACGATCAGTCTGTACCCGCGTAGGAATGCAAGCCCGCGATGATGAGATTGACGCCCACAAGGGTGAACATCACGACAAGGAAGCCGAGTACGGCAAGCCAGGAAGATTTGCGTCCCTGGAAGCCCCGCGACAAACGCAGATGCAAATAGGCGCTGTAGAACAGCCATGTAATAAGAGCCCATACTTCTTTAGGGTCCCAGCCCCAGAAACGGCCCCACGCCTGCTGTGCCCAGATCATGGCGAATACGAGAGCGCCGAGCGTAAAGATCGGAAATCCGATCGCGATGGCGCGGTAGCTGATTTCGTCCAGATCGTCCGGATTCATGCTTTTCAGCGACGGCGCCAGCAATTTGCTGAGCGGACGGCGAATCAAAAGCCGCAGCAATGCATAGATGAGGATGCCCGAGAAGACAGCCCAGATCACCGTATTGAACTTCCGGCCCGCGTTCGCGCCTTTCATCCATGACGGAGCTTCGAACCATGGCTTATCCATGCCGAGGAAAGGCTGAATGCTCTCGGCCTTGCTTCCGTGCGGCGCCACAATCGGAGGAAGTTTATACACTTCTTTACCTATTGTACTATTTTGCTCTACTTGGCTGTCAATCTCTGTCGTATTTTGAGTAAATACGGCTTCATATCCGGCGGCTCTGAATGTGAAAACCGATACAATAAAGCCCACTACTATAATAATAGAAAAAAGCGTAAATTCAACCCACCATTTTTGACGGCGGGAAGATTTGTCCGTTGCGTTAAAGTCAATACTGCGGAGAAGATACATTAATCCGGCGGCAAAACCCACCGCAAAGAACGATTCTCCAAGCGCCGCAAGCGTGACGTGAATGTAGAGCCAGATCGATTTCAGCGACGGAATCAGCGGCTGCACGTCCTGCGGAAAAACCGCCGCATACGCCATAACGATGATAGCGATCGGAAGGGCGAACATGCCGAGCAATATTTTCCGGTAAATCAAAAAGACCACCGTAAATGCAACCATGATCATCATCGACAAAAATGTCATGAATTCATACATATTGCTGACCGGAATATGTCCGCTATATGCCCAGCGCGTAACGCAATAAACGAGATGCGACAGCAACCCGAGCGAAGAAGTAGCGAACGAGATGGCGCCCCATTTCCGTTCATGACGAACCGGATCCCGGTTTCTCCATGTTTTGCCCGTTACGGCCACGACGTAAAAAATAAAAGACAAACAGTATAAATAAAACGCGACTACAAAAGCCTGCCTGCTGATTTCCAAAAAACTCATGACCGGTTACCCCCATTGTCCAATTGTTTCTCATCCACTTCCACGTTCATCGATTTGAGAAACGCGGCTACTTCACGGCGCAAGCCGAACCAGTTCTTCGACGTATGTCCCCCTAAAGTCAGGTTGCCGTCGTCGATGCGGAGCCAAATCCGCCGATGCTGCCAGTAAAATCCCATGACGAGACCGAGCATGACGATGCCGAGACCCAGCCAAACAAACGGCATGGCCCGGTCGACCCGGATGTTCAAATAACTCGAGGACTGGATGAAATCCACATCCTCCATGCCCAGCACATCAAGTGTCAGCTTGTTTTGCACTCCGCCCAATTTCTCGTTGATGGCATCCTGTTGGAAACGCTCCTTGTCGACCTGTTTCGGAAAGTAAAGATACTGGCTTCCTTCCATGGGCAACCCGGGGCCTTTGATCAAAAACAAAAATGCCGGGGCGTTCGGATCCTTCGATTTGGAGATAGGCTGACCCTGCTCATTCAAAGAAAAATCCAAAAATTTGTTTTTAAGCAAAAGCGTATAAGGACCGAGTTGAAACTCCCGCTGCGGATTCATCATGTCCAGTTGGAACTTGCCGTACTGCTCCCCGGTTTCCACGTTGACCAGCGCCGGCTTCACCGAACGAAGCTTGGGCGTCAAATCGAAATCGAATTGATACGCTTTAAAGCCTTTGTAATTCAACGGGTCGTTGACGCGGATCGCATGACGGTCCACCTCTTTCAACTCCGGCTCCTTGGACGGATCGTCGCAATTCGCCGTGCATTCGTATAGGACCGCCTGCGTTTCGTACAGCTTGGGAACGATCTTCCCTTGTCCGCGGAAATCCTCGGACATTTCTTCTTCCGTGTAGTACTCGACCGTGAACTTTTCGTTCTTTAAATACAGGTTCGTATCGGGAATCTTCGTGATCTCCCCTTCGGGGAACCAGTAATGCTCATCCACGTGTAGTCCCGGCAAACCGCGGAACAGCACGGCGAGCAAGAATATGATCAGGCCGATGTGGATCACGTAAGGGCCCCAGCGGCTGAATCGCTGCTTCTCCGCCAAGAGGGCGTCACCATCCCTATAGACCCGGTATCCTTTCTTCCTGAGCGGCTTTACGGCCCTCTCCGTCCATGCCTCTCCGTCTTCCGTGTTGATCGGTCCTTGATACACCACCTTTTGACGGGTAAGAAATTGCATATGCTTGCGAACTTTCTGTTTTGAAAGCGCTTTGTAAAGTGGAAGCACCCGGTCCAAACTGCAGATCACGAGCGAAGCCCCGATCATGACCAGCAACGTGATGAACCACCAGGATTCATAAGTGTGGGAAAATCCGAGCTTATAGTAAATATCTCCGATCGTCCCGTACTTTTCTTTGTAAAAGGTGGTCGGGTCAAAATTGACGAACATGCTCTCCTGCTCAAAAATCGTACCGAGACTCGCACCGAGCAAGGTAAGTATAATCAAATAAATCGCGACTTTGACGGATGAAAAGAAGTTCCAAATTTTATCGATAAAATTCGGATTGGCCCGCTGTGACCGGCGCGCCGCGCCATCGTAGCGCATCTCGAGCAGTTCGGTCGAGGCCGCTTGCTCATCCTGCGGCTTGCCGCAAGCTTCGCAAAGCACCGTTCCGATCGGGTTCTGGTGCCCGCATTCGCATTTCGTATTCTTGATCAAAACTTATTCCCTCCATCCGTCCTAAGGCTCTACCAGCTGTTTGATTTGGTCATTCAACGTCGTTAAATTCAGCTCGCCTTGATGAATTGAGGCAATTTTTCCTTTCTTGTCGATAAAGAACGTGGTCGGCATCGGTACGATCCCGTAATCCCGAACGGCTTCATTTTTCGAATCATACAATACAGGAAAATCGATTCCGAGCTGGTCAACGAAGTTTTGTACGGTCATCTCGTCTTCACCGGTGTTAATGCCCAGAACGACGACATCCTGATCCCGCCATTTCTCCCACTGAGCCTGAAGGGCCGGCATTTCGTCGACGCAATACGTACACCAGGTCGCCCAAAAGTTGAGCACGAGGGCTTTGCCTTTATAATCTTCCAGGGTATGTACCTTGCCGTCGTCCCCGAGCAATTTGATGGCAGGCGGTTTTCCGCCCAGTTCAGGCTTGCCGCTTCCGCCTCCGAACACGGCCGAGCTGATTGCATACCCGCCAAGGATGACGATGAACAGTAATATAATGATTTGGACAGGTCGTCTCGCCTTCCCCATATTCAACTCCCTTTCTGTGACTTACATCATAATCAATGGACAAAAAGTGAATATCCTATGAACATTATAGCGAAATTCGCCACAATTTTAGCCTGGTTCCAACCGGGCAAATATGAATATTATGTGTCCTAATGATTATATAATAAAAATACAGACGTTCAACATCCATTCGGACATCGACACCAAAAGTGAAAGGGACTGCGTCAAAAACATCCAACGTTTTTGACGCAGTCCCTTTCAACTTGTTTACTGCTGCCTTTTGCCCGGTTTACCCGGTTTGCCCGGCTTTCCGGCTTGTTTTGCCAGTTTGACAAGACCCTCGATCTCTTCCTTGGTCAAATGGCGATAAATTCCTCTTTTTAAATTTCCAAGGAACAAATCGCCGAAGGAAATCCGTTTCAACTTGATCACAGGGTGTTGAATTGCATCGAACATGCGCCGAACCTGGCGGTTCCGTCCTTCATAAATCGTGATCGAAATCGTTGATTGTTTCCCTTCCGGATCGATGTCATGATACTCTACCTCGGCCGGTGCAGTCATGCCGTCTTCCAGCATAATGCCGTTTTTCAGCTTGTCCAGCGATGTTCCGTGGGGAACGCCTTTTACCGTCGCAAGATAGGTTTTTGCCACATGATGTTTCGGATGGGTGAGCAAATGGGCGAATTCGCCGTCATTGGTTAGAAGGAGCAGTCCTTCGGTATCATAATCCAGGCGGCCTACCGGATATAGCCGCTCGGTAATGCCTTTCAAATAATCGGTGACGATTTTGCGGCCTTGCGGATCCGAAGCGCTCGTAATTACGCCTTTCGGTTTATTAAAGACGATGTATACTTTCTTTTCCGCGCCGATGGACTTGCCGTCCACGGTAATGACGTCCGTATTCGGATCGGCCTTCGTCCCAAGTGCCGTTACGGTCTCGCCGTTGACCTGCACCCTCCCGCTCGTTATCAATTCTTCACATTTGCGGCGCGATGCGACACCGGCGCCGGCCAAAATCTTTTGCAATCTCTCCATTATAATTAAGTCACCTCATACTCATGATACCCACCCGGGCACCAAATCACAATAGCGGGAGTCTCCCTTCTTTAAAACAGAGTCATGCCGTCAGGATCTTCCCATAGAAAAACCGCATCTACGGAAGGCAACCCGAGACAGCGGTCCAAAATATTCGTTATATCGTTATGTATAAGTCCTGAAATGATCGTCTATCCGAATAAAAGCAAACAAACGGCAATGGCTGCGACGAATCCGACGACATCTGAAAATAGCCCGACTTTTAAGGCATATTTTCCGTTTTTAATTCCGACAGCTCCGAAATATACGGTCAGCACATACAGCGTCGTATCCGTGCTCCCCTGAATCGTTGACGCGATTCGCCCGATCATGGAATCCGGACCATAGGTTTTGATGAGATCCGTCGTGAAGGCCAGCGACCCCGTTCCCGTAAGAGGTCTAAGCAGGCCCAAAGGCAGCACCTCCTCCGGAACGTGCAGCTTTTCCATCAATGGAGCCATCCAGCCGACGAAAAACTCCAATGCCCCCGAAGCCCGAAAAACGCTGATGGCGACCATCATGCCGACCAAATGAGGAATGATGCCGATCGCGGTCGAGAAGCCGTCCTTCGCCCCCTCGACGAAGGATTCGTAGACCGGTACTTTTTTCAAATAAGCATAGAGAGGAATAAAGGCGATCATGACCGGTACGGCCCAGGCGGATAACATATTGATCCAGTTCAACAAGCGGTTCTCACCTCTTCAGCGTTAAAGTAGGCGCGGTTGGAGGAGCGAGCGGCGGCTTCTTCCAAGCATTCCGTTTCCGGTACCACCGGTCGGCCACGATCGCAGCGAACGTAGCGATCGCTGTCGCCAACAAGGTTGAACCGACGATTTCGGCTGGGTTGGCGGAGTTGAAATTCAAGCGGATCGCGATCAAAGTCGTAGGAATCAGCGTAATGCTCGCCGTATTTAACGCCAATAGGGTACACATGGCCGGAGATGCCGTTTCCTTATCCGGGTTCAGCTCCTGCAATTGCTGCATCGCCTTGATGCCCATTGGAGTAGCGGCATTTCCGAGACCAAGCAGATTGGCGCTCATATTGGACAGGATGAACCCCATGGCGGGATGATTTTTGGGCACGTCGGGAAACAAATAGGATACCACCGGGCCCAGCAACCTCGAGATGGTCTTCACCAGGCCGGAGTCCTCCGCGAGCTTCATAATCCCCAGCCAAAATACCAACACGCTGATCAATCCCAAACAGACGGTTACGCCTGTCGCCGCTCCATCGAATGCCGCTTTCGTCACCACCTCGATATCCCCTTTGACCGCCGCAAAAGCAAAGCCGATCAAAATCAGTCCTAGCCATATTTTGTTGACCATCTCCGCCGCCCCCTTTACCAGCTTTAATCGTCCGTTTCGCTCTGCAACACCCTGCTACTTTTATAGACAGGTACCGTTCCGACTTGTTTATCTTTCGTCATTATCAACAACTCTCCGGTATAACCGAACGCGTCCGGTTTTTTCAGCTGAAGTCTGACGCGAACCTCGCCGGCTTCATCATCGGTGATCGGGTACCGGAACGCCGTGCCTGCCGTATAACCGCCTTCAATGGTTTGTCCCTTTTCAACCAATGTTTTTAACGGATAATTCTCAAATCCGAAGTCCAGCATTTTGCGGTGATCGTTCCAGTCGTCCCCGTCATTAATCGTGACGGCAACAAGCTGCTGGCCGCCTCGCGTCGCCGAGCTGACTAGGCAGCGTCTGGCCGTTTTTGTGTACCCCGTCTTCACCCCATCGGCTCCTTCATACAATCTGAGCATCTTGTTCTTGTTGCTCCAGCTGTAATCCCAAGGATCATTCGGATTCGGGGCTTTTCTTACCGGAGTTCGCACGATTTCTTTAAAAACCTTATTATGCAGGGCATAAGCGGTCAGCTTGGCCAAATCGTTCGCTGAAGAATAGTGCCCTTTGGCGTCCAAACCGTGAGGATTTTGAAACCTGGTGTGGTTAAGTCCGAGCAGCTTTACTTTCTCGTTCATGAGATGGACGAAACCTTCTTCCGATCCGCCGACATGTTCCGCAATCGCTGTTGCCGCGTCATTGCCGGATCTCAGCATCAATCCGTACAGCATGTTTTCCAAGGTCATTTCCTCGCCGAGTTGAAGGTAAATGGAGGAGCCTTCTTTTCCGAAAGCATTTTTGCCGACTTTGACGGAATCCTTAAGATTTCCATGTTCGATAGCCACGATGGCGGTCATGATTTTCGTCAGACTGGCGATCGGCAACTCCTGTTCTCCATGAAAATCGTACAGTATTCTCCCGGAAGTAACATCAATCAACGCCGCTGCTTGGGCATGAGTGTGCGGTTCTTCCGGCGGTTTCCCTTTGGCTCCGGCTTGGAGCGGAAGCGCCAGCATCAGACCGGCGACGAGCAGTGTTATCATACGCAATCTCGTTGTTGTCCTCATCATTACCCTCCGACTTCGCTAGTGCGATCTGATAAATACTATATGCAGCAGGCTATGGGAGTATGTCCGAGCCCGAACCTAAGCTGTTATCTTCAAAAAAAGACCCCTCCCGGGGTCCCGGAAAGGGAACGGCTGTCAAGCAAACGGCTGTATAACGGGTCCCGCATTTGTACTCGCGGCAGGCGGGTTTGCAGCAGCGGTCTGCGCCCCCTGATTTGTTACGCCACCCGACGGAATCATCGATTGGATTCTGTCGATAACGACGGGGACGGCATCGATAATCTTTTCCATCAAGTGGGTTTGATTATCGAGCGGAACGATGTGAACGCCCTGCTTGCCGACAACGAGAAAAGCGATCGGATTGATCGATACGCCGCCCCCGCTACCGCCGCCGAACGGTCTTGCTTTGCCGCCTTCGGACGAAGCTCCGTTTTTATCTTCATCGATATTAAAATCGCTGCCCCCGGCGGCAAACCCGAACCCGACGCGGCTGATCGGAAGAATGACGCTTCCGTCCGGCGTTTCGACCGGCTCGCCTACGATCGTGTTGACATCGACCATATCCTTGATGTTTTCCATCGCCGTCTTCATTAAACCCTGTATCGGATGTTCGACCACGTATAATTCCTCCTCTTTGCGCTAAAATCAAGATTCATCTGTGCTTTCTGTATTGTGCGCATTTTGAGTTGGAGTATGTACATCATCGTCATCAATCATTTTTTACCTGCAATCGTTATTTGTATCGACGTACGTAAGCGGTTCAGTGTTCGTCTGAAACTTATTCTCTGTTTTTCTTCAACATGTTTAACCATTTTTTTGCTCCGCCTTTTACTTTCAGCACGCGAACCACGAGAATAAATCCGGCGTATAACGCGTATCCGCAGCGTATCTCGGCGGTACAATGGAGCTCTGTGGCAAACAATGGCGGGCTTCCGAACACCGGAACGACAAACAGCTTCGGCTGCTGTTTTAAAGGAAGGTGATAAGACAGCCAACCGACCAGCGTCGTTTTGAGCGGCCATAACGCTCCGGCAAGCGTGGTGGTATGAGCCGCATCCGAAAGGGCAATATTCGTCGACCATTCCAGATTCAGCAAGGATATCCGGCGAAGCGTGCGGTGCAGCCAAACTTTCAAATCCGCGGTTGCCGCAAGAATTTCCTTGAACTCTTCCTTCCATCGGTTCAAGGTATCTTTATTGACTTCCTGCTCGCCTGCCGAGGAATGTTTTGAAAATAAATTGTCGCTGCGGTCGCTTTCGACCCATAAGCCTTCCTGCCAATTTTTAAGCCCGATCGTGGGGATTCGGTAATGAAACGTAAGCAGCCCGAACAGCAATACGACGTCAATCAGTATCGTTTCGTCCCCGTTCACCTTTTTGGCCATCAACGTTATCTTTATTTTGGACATGAAGATCAGGAGCAGCAGCAACAGTAACAACAGTAACAATATCAGGATACTTCCGAGCCAAATCCACATCGGAGTGCCCTCCATGCTTTTTCAGATAACAAACTCCGAATAGTATGGCTTGTTTTACTTAATTGAATTCCAGAATTGGCAATTCGGCTCATGCTTTTTTTGATCGATAACACCAAAAAACCTCGCTCATCGCGAGGTTTCATGACGTAAAGCCCATATTAAGTTTCATCGACATCGTCAAACGTCAACTGCTGTTCTTCGAGCTTCTGAAACAACAACTGCGTCTCTTCCTCCAAGTCCTCCACGCTTTCAAAATCCGCCAGATCCGGCAGATCCTTCAGGCTGGCAAGACCGAAATAATCGAGAAACGCCTTGGTTGTTCCATACAAAATAGGGCGCCCAATCGCTTCCGCACGGCCAACCTCCTCAATAAGGTCTTTGTTAACCAGCGTGTGGATGGCCCGTTCGGATTTGACGCCGCGGATTTCCTCCACTTCGATCCTGGTGATCGGCTGCCGGTAAGCAATGATGGATAGGGTCTCCAATGCGGCTTGGGATAACGCGGAACGCGAAGGCGAATAGGCCAGCTTCTCGAAATAAGGCGCATGCTGCGGCAAGGTGGCGAGTTGATAATTTCCGGCGATCTGCACGATTTGCAGCCCCCGGCCCGCCCGCTCGAAAGAGTCCTTCATATCCTGCAGCGCGTCGGCGACCAGTTCCTGCCTCTGTTCGGTCACCTCCGTCAGCTGTTTCAGGCTGATTCCCTCTTCTCCCGCAAGGAACAGCAAGCCCTCAATAATCGATTTCAATTCCTGATAATTCATCGGCCTTTCCTTCCCCTCTCCATTCCATGACGATATCGTCGAACAACTTGTTTTGAAAACATACAATCTGTTTCATTTTCATCAACTCCAATACCGCCAAAAAGGTGACGACAATCTCATGCCGGGACATTTCCTGATGAAGCAGTTTGGAAAACAATACCCTGCCTCCCTTGCCGACGCTTTCCAGCGAGGAAACAATCTCCCTGATCCGGTCCTTGACCGATATTTCGTCACGATGAATTTTCGCAACGGTGTTGCGCTTCACCGCCTTTCGGATCGCCTTCTGAAACATGGCAATGAGATCGGCGGCATGCAGCCCCTTGACAGGGTTCTCCACGACCTCGGGCATATAGGGGGTCAAATCTTCCGGTTCCTTGGAAAAAATAAGACTCCGCTCCCACTCGCGCTCATGAAGATGTTCGGCGATCCCCTTAAATTTGCGGTATTCGATCAGCTGGCGGATCAGCTCCTCGCGCGGATCCTCTTCCTCGTCCAGCAGATAGTCGAATTCATCGTCAAATTCGATCACAGGCGGCTTCGGCAACAGCTGCTTGCTCTTCATGGACAACAGCGTAGCCGCCATAACAAGGAACTCGCTGGTGACTTCCAGTTCAAGCTCCTGCATATTGTGCAAATATTCCAAATATTGATCCGTAATTTCGCTGACCGAAATTTGATGTATATCGATTTCCGCCTTGTCGATCAGGTGCAAGAGAAGATCCAGCGGCCCCTCGAACGATTCCAGCTTATATAATACCGTCGTCAATGAACATCCTCCACCCATCGCAAATCGCAAAAAAAAAAAAAGAAAATGCAGTACCCCGAAAAAGAAGGGTACTACATTAAATAAGCACTATTTTAGCTGATTCGTCAAGTTCGCCATTTCGATGGCCGCCATCGCGGCATCCCATCCCTTATTTCCGGCCTTCGTACCGGCACGCTCGATCGCCTGCTCGATATTTTCCGTGGTCACCACCCCGAAAATCGTTGGCACGCCGGTCTTCAGACCGATCGCGGCAACCCCTTTCGCCACTTCATTGCATACATAATCATAATGGGAAGTAGAACCGCGGATGACTGTACCGAGCGTAATGACAGCGTCATATTTTCCACTTTCCGCCAGCTTTTGAGCCGCAAACGGAATTTCAAATGCGCCGGGAACCCAGGCCACGCTTACCTCATCGTCCTGAACGCCATGGCGTTTTAGCGCATCCAGCGCCCCGCTCAGCAGCTTGCTCGTAATAAACTCGTTGAATCTCCCTACGACAATCGCATATTTCAGACCTTTCGAAACCAGATTTCCTTCAAATACATGTGCCATTTGATCATTCATCCCTTCAAATTTTTTCGTCTTGTTCAACATCGTCGAATTTCAGCAGATGCCCAAGCTTCGCTTGCTTCGTATGCAAATAACTGGTGTTGTCCACATTTTCCTTCATTTGAATCGGAACCCGCTCGACGACCTCCAGGCCGTAACCCTCCAGCCCTTTGATTTTGCGCGGATTGTTGGTAAGAAGACGGATTTGGCGGATGCCCAAATCTTTCAGGATTTGCGCCCCGATCCCGTAATCCCGAAGATCGGCGGGGAAACCGAGTTTCAGATTCGCGTCCACCGTATCAAGCCCTTCCTCTTGCAGCTTATATGCCTTCAGCTTGTTTATAAGGCCGATACCGCGACCTTCCTGACGCATGTAGAGCAATACCCCTCTGCCTTCCTGCTCGATCCGGCGGAGAGCCGCTTCGAACTGCGGGCCGCAGTCGCACCGGTGGGAATGAAATACGTCTCCCGTGAGGCATTCCGAATGGACGCGCACAAGGACCGGCTCATTCCCATCGATCTCGCCTTTGACCAAAGCGACATGCTCTTTGTTGTCGATGTCGTTCGTGTAGGCGACCGCCCGGAATTCACCGTAATCGGTCGGCATGCGGACCTCGACTTCCCGGTTGACCAGATTTTCCTTCTCATTGCGGTAATGGATCAAATCCTTGACGCTGATGAGCTTTAGATCGAACTGCTTGGCTATCTCCACGAGATCCGGCAATCTCGCCATCGTCCCGTCTTCCTTGATAACTTCGCAGATCACCCCTGCCGGATATGCGCCGCACATGCGGGCAAGATCGACCGCAGCCTCCGTATGACCGGCCCGTCGCAAGACGCCGCCTTTCTTGGCAATCAGCGGGAACATATGACCAGGGCGGCGAAAATCTGCCGGCTTGGCGTTCGGGTCCATAATGCCGCGAGCCGTTAAAGAACGCTCATACGCGGAAATTCCCGTCGTTGTGTCTTTATGGTCAATAGATACGGTAAAGGCCGTTCCATGATAATCCGTATTTTGCGCAACCATCGGCGTAAGCTCCAATTCTTCGGCCCGCTCTTGCGTAATGGGCATGCAAACGAGCCCCCGGCCCTGGGTGATCATAAAATTGATCACTTCAGGCGTAGCTTTTTCGGCCAGGGCGACAAAATCGCCTTCATTTTCGCGGTCTTCATCATCGACGACAATTATGACCTTACCGCGCATCAAATCATAGATGGCTTCTTCAACCCGATCCAGTTGGATATCGCTCATGTCTTTTCACTCCTCGTCTTGCAGATTAATAATATTAGGCAAAACCATTCCGGCTCAGAAACGGAAGATCAATGCCACCCCGAGCATCCGTCTCTTCTTCCTGAGAATGACTTCCCGTTCCACGGACCTTGAAGTTCAACAAGTGCTCCACATATTTCCCAAGGACGTCGCATTCGATGTTCACCGTATCGCCCGGCCGCTTATTGGCCAGCACCGTTTCCGCCAGGGTATGAGGGATAATGGAAACGGAGAAACGTCCTCCTCCGGCTTCCGTCACCGTTAAACTGATACCGTCCAGGGTAATCGAGCCTTGAGGGATAATATATTTGAAAAGAGAGGGGCTGGCCGGTTCGATCGTATACACGACGGCATTTTGATCATGGCGGGTCCGGACAATCGCCCCGGTTCCGTCCACATGGCCTTGCACGATATGTCCGCCGAAGCGTCCGCCCGCGGCCATCGCCCGTTCCAGATTCACTTTTCCGCCAGGCTTCAAATCTTTTAGATTCGTGTGCCTGTATGTTTGCGGCATGACGTCAACCGTAAATGAATTCGCACCGATCGCGGTGGCTGTCAGACATACGCCGTTAACGGCAACACTATCCCCGAGCTTCAGGTCATCCATGATTACGCCGGCCGAAATGCCGAGCACCATGGCTTCCCCTTTTCGGCTGATCGACTTCATCGTTCCGATTTCCTCTACAAGTCCAGTAAACATAAATCTGCCACCCTTCCTGGAGAGATTCCTTTGATCGAACCGACGGCTAAGCGTCAGACCAAACGGGAACTCCCCGAATACAAACATTGTCGCCAAGCTGCTCGATTTCCATTTCCGTTAATCGAACCGCTTCGCTCATTTTTTCGTACCCCGAAAAAATAAAACTTCCCGGCGATGCTTCTCCGCCGATGAGTTTAGGTGCGATAAACATCACGACTTCATCGACCAGCTTCTGCTCCAGCAACGCCCCGTTCAGTCTTCCCCCGCCTTCAACGAGAATGGAGGAAATGCCGCGCTTCGCGAGCATGCCCAGCGCCGCCTTTAGGTCAACCTCGGGACCCTCACCGCAAAACAGCACTTCGATTCCTTTCTTGTTCAGAGCCTCGGCTTTGCCAGCATCCGCTCTGGCGGTTGTCAGCAGCAGGGTCGGGGCAAGACCGTCGTTGACTACCTTGCTCTCCTCCGGAATCCGCAGCACCGAGTCCACAATAATGCGTACCGGGGATATCCCGGGGACCTCAAGCCGTGTCGTTAGCTGCGGATCATCCGCCAGGACCGTGCCGATCCCGACCATGATGCCTTGATGGCGGTGGCGCATCGTATGGACGATCGCTCGCGCCTCTTCATTGGAAATCCATTTACTGTCGCCCGTCTTTGAGGCGATTTTCCCGTCCAGCGTGCTTGCCGTTTTGATTGTTACATACGGAAACCCGGTCGAAATGAACTTGATGAACTTTCTGTTCAATTTAACCGCCCGCTCCCGAAGAACGCCTACATCCACATGGATGCCTTGTTCCCGCAGCATGTTGATACCCCGTCCGGCCACCTGGGGATTGGGATCCTCGCAGGCGACAACGACCCTGGCTACCTTTTCGCGGATCAATCTTTCGGCGCAAGGTGGAGTCATTCCATAATGGCTGCAGGGCTCCAGCGTGACGTACACCGTGCTTCCTTCCGACAGCGCTCCGGCCATATCCAAGGCGTGGACCTCCGCATGGGGCGTCCCCCGCTTCAAATGCGCACCCAGGCCAACAACAGCCCCGTCTTTCACGACGACGGCGCCGACGACCGGATTGATTTCGGTTTGGCCCAGTGCGCGTTCGGCCATTTGAAGCGCCAATTCCATGTAGTACTCATCGTCGATCCGATGCAAAACCCCGTACCTCCTTTGCCTTGATCCGGCAGTCGTACGAATGACAAAAAACCTGCCGGAGCATTCCGGCAGGTTTGAGATCAAGAGGATATATCAACGCAAATAAATAAGCAGCATCGCGGCGGTAAAGGCAAGCCAAAAATAATCATGACTGGTCATATCGCCGACAACTTTAACAAAATTATTAATTTCACCGGTTGTGAAATTAAT
Organism: Paenibacillus salivarius; assembly: GCF_051307165.1. NCBI lineage: Bacteria > Bacillati > Bacillota > Bacilli > Caryophanales > Paenibacillaceae > Paenibacillus > Paenibacillus salivarius. The sequence goes on along the minus strand of NZ_CP195592.1, from coordinate 2,434,992 downwards.
AACATGTTCGAGTTTCTGCTAAATTAAGAGCACATTCATTCTAAAATGTCATGTGTTCCCGCGTCTCCTTCTCCCATCCAGACTATACTGTCGGTCCCGGAATCTCACCGGCTCAGCCGCATGCTCGTTAACGACGCATACGGGTCACGGACTTGTGCTCGCGTTCGAAATCGGGGAAATCCCCCTTGAAGCTCACCATCACCGTCGGTAGGGAATTACACCCAACCCCGAAGGAATGCTATTCATTTTTGATTGTTAAAATAACTGTCTTGCACCCCGAATGTTATCATTAACTTTCTGAAAAATCAAGGACATTCCTTTCATACTTTCGCGGAATAAAAAGCCGGATCCCGTGTGAAACTATCCTCGATCCCATATTTCCATATCAATAAGCAGGAGGAATGTAACGTGGCAAAACCGGATGATCGCTCTGATAATGTCGAAAAACTCCAACACAGCATTCAAAATACGATTCGTAATTTCCGTGAAGGCCAGGATTATTTGGCCGAGCATGCGGATGAAATTTCCACCGGCGAGAAAAATCAAATCGAAGAAAAAAACGCCAAGCGTCTGGATGCGATCCGCGGCTTCCGCGAGGAAGTCAAAGACGAAGCTCACGATCACTAAGCTACCCTGCCAATAAACGGCTTTTCATCGCAAAAAGGCCGGACAAAGAGCAAGTTTCCGATGCTCTCTGTCCGGCCTTTTACTGACTATTCATCCCAGACGGTAACTTCCTTCATTTTGTCTCCCGGGCGGACTTGATCGACCAGATCCATGCCCGACGTTACTTTGCCGAACACGGTATGAACGCCGTTCAAATGAGGCTGCGGTTCATATACGATGAAGAACTGGCTGCCGCCTGTATCTTTACCCGCATGCGCCATGGACAGTACGCCGCGCTCGTGCTTCGTCGTATTTGTCGCCGTTTCGCATTTGATCGTGTAGCCGGGACCGCCGGTTCCGTTACCGATCGGGCAGCCGCCTTGAGCGACAAAGCCCGGAATAACGCGGTGGAACGTCAGTCCGTTATAAAATCCGGAATTCGCCAGCTTTTCAAAGTTCGCAACCGTTCCCGGCGCTTCTTCCGGCAGAAATTGGATTTCCACTTCTCCGCCTTTTTCCAATACGATTTTACCCTTTTTCATATAGGTCACTTCCTTCTTCGTTAATACGATCCCTATTGGACAAACCTATTCCAGTTTACTACGGAATTCCTTTGAGAGCAAAACAGCCCCCGGAAAGGTCCGAAGACTTCCCGGGAGCTATCTAGTAGTCCCCCTAAAATTCAGGGGAATTTACTTCAACGAAGGCTGCTTCGCAATACGCTCGGGAATCACGTCGCAGGAAACGATATCCTGGAGCGATTCACGCTTGACGACGAGGTCGCTCTTGCCATTTTGGACAAAAACGACCGCAGGGCGGCGAATACGATTATAATTGCTGGCCATGGCGTAGTTATATGCACCCGTACACGCTACGGCAAGCAAATCACCCGATTTCACTTTCGGCAGCTCCAGGTCCCAAATCAGCATGTCTCCGCTTTCGCAGCATTTGCCGGCCACGGAAACCGTCTCTTCAGCCGCATCAAGCCCTCTGTTGGCCAGCATGGCTTCATATTTGGATTCGTACAAAGCCGGACGCGGATTGTCGGTCATCCCCCCGTCAACGGCCACGTATTTGCGGACGCCCGGAATATCTTTGCTCGTTCCGACCGTATAGAGCGTCGTTCCGGCATCGCCGACGATACTGCGGCCCGGTTCGACCCAAATTTCAGGCAGCTGCGGATATGCGCCCCCAAACGAATCTTTGACCGAATCCGTAATGGCCTTCACGTAATCGGATACTTTCAACGGCGTATCTTCAGACGTATAGCGGATTCCGAAACCGCCGCCCAAATTAATGACTTTAAATACAACATCCAGTTTGTCTTTGACTTGCAACGAGAACTCGGCTACCCGGTCCACCGCCATTTTGAAGCCTTCCACTTCAAAGATTTGCGAACCGATATGGGAATGCAGACCGAGCAAATTCAGGTTCAAGCTGCGTGAAGCCAGCTCTACCGCCTGGAACGCGGATCCGTTCCCGATATCGAAACCGAACTTGGAGTCGGTCTGACCTGTCGAAATATACTCGTGGGTATGCGCCTCGACCCCAGGCGTTACGCGGAGCAGGACGTTAACCGTGACGCCTTTTTCCGCCGCCAATGCCTGAAGCAAATGCATTTCGATGAAATTGTCCACGACGAAACAACCGATATTAGCCGAGATGGCCATCTCCAATTCTTCCGGAGTTTTGTTGTTCCCGTGAAAATGAATACGCTGCGCCGGGAATCCGGCTTGGAGCGCCGTATACAGCTCCCCCTCGGAAACGACGTCAAGCGAGAGCCCCTCTTCTTCGGCGAGACGGCACATTGCCATCACGCAGAAGGCCTTGCTCGCATATGCCACTTGAAAAGACAAACCCGACGCCCGGAATGCATCCATATATTCGCGGCATCTTTGCCGAATGAGGGCTTCATCCATGATGTACAAAGGGGTGCCGTATGTTTCTTTCAGTTCGACAGTGTCGCAACCGCCGATTTCAAGATGTCCTTTATTGTTGATTTTGCTGGTACCGTGTAAATACATCTATTCAGTCCTCCACTTTCAATTTTCACTAGTATAGCAAACAAAGGGCGAACTGAAAAATGGATTTTTGTGAATATCATTTGTGTTTTTTCATGGACACGCCCGGTTACTTTTTATTTCGCGGCATACGCGTATTGTCCCTGGTCTTGTTGAACGACGGTCTTTGTTTCGATGTCAGTACCGGTACCCTGAACACAATGCCGGCCATCGCCTTTGCATTAAACGGAATAAATGGCCACAGATAAGAAGAGTTGAACGAACGCTGCAGGCTGAGGTAAATGATGAACGCGGTGACTCCGCCTACGAATCCCGGCACTCCGAACAGCGCCACCAACACCAGCATGATCAATCTGACCACCCTGTTGGCAAGACCCAGCTCGTAACTTGGCGTCGCGAACATCCCGATGGCGGCCACCGCCATGTACAAAATGACTTCGTTGACAAACAACCCGGTTTGCACCGCGATATCGCCGATCAGGATCGCCGCGATCAAGCCCATGGCCGAGGCGAGAGGCGTCGGCGTATGAACCGCGGCCATCCGCATCAGATCGACCCCGAATTCGACGATCAGGAACTGGGCGATCAAGGGGATTTTGGCCATTTTTTGCGGTCCGATAAAATCCAGTGCGGCAGGCTTCAGTTCCGGATGAATGACGACAAGCAGCCAGATCGGAAGCAGGAATAGGGAGGCGAATATCCCGAAAAATCTCACCCAGCGCAAATAGGTGCCCATAAAAGGAGTTTGGCGGTTCTCCTCCGCATGCTGGCACAGATCGAAAAACGTAGTCGGCAAAATCATGACGCTCGGGGAAGTATCGACAAAGATGACGACTCTGCCTTCCATCAAATGCGATGCCACGACGTCGGGGCGTTCGGAGTAGCGGACTAATGGAAAAGGGTTCCACCCCTTTTTTAGAATGGCTTCCTCCAGTTGTTTATCCGCCAGCGGAATGCCGTCCAATTCGACGTTCTGGATTTTCTCCTTGACCTTATCGACGAGCGCTTTATCCACGATATCATCAATAAAAGCAACGCATACATCGGTTTGGGAACGACGGCCGACCTTCATCGTCTCGAATTTGACGCCGGGATCCCGAAGCCGCCTGCGGACCAGGATCACGTTGGTCACCAGCGTCTCCGTAAAACCGTCCCTGGCCCCCCGAACGACCCGCTCCAGCGACGGCTCCTCCGGACTGCGGGCCGGGTAAGACCGGGTGTCCAGCACGATCGCGGTTTCTTCTCCTTCGATAAAGAATCCGGCCTGGCCCACGAGTACGTTGTTGATCACGGTGCTTAGATTCTTCGTCACTTCGACCTGGATATGGGGAATGTATAACTCGAAGAAAGCATGCAGGGCTCCGGCATTCAGATCCTCCGGCGTAAGATACGTCAGCCTCTTGAGAATCTCCTGCAGAATGGCGTCCTTTACAAACCCGTTAATAAAAAATAGCCCCGTCTTCACGCCGCCGAACGTCATCTCCCGAAACACGATGTCGAAGCCCTGGCCCAGGCCGACCACTTCTTCCAGCGTCTTTTTCGTCGTTTCGACGCTGGTGCTGATCAGGTCGCTCTTCTGCCAGTACTCGATCGATTCCTTCACGGAATCCGATCTTTCCGTTTCGACTTTGCGGCGTCGCGCCTCCTCGGCTTGCTGCCTTTCTTCGGGCCAAACGTACTCGCCAAACCCTGGCATAAACTCCGGCGTCTCCTGCGGACGATCCTCCCGTCCGTCTCTTCCCCGCTCGTGATCCATCATTGATGTCACTACCTCCTTGAACGATTACGATTACTGCCTGTAAATAAACCATTCAAACAACGACCCGGCCACTTTGCCGCAAACCATCGCGAACAGGAGACCAAGCATATATCTTTGCATGTGCAGCCTTTTCGCCAAAATCGGAAGCACATTCAGCACTTCGGTCAACGCCGCCGCCAGCATGCCTACAAACACGCCGTTGAACAAACCGACAATCCCTGTGCCGATCCAAGGACCGGGAACCTGCCAATCCCAAAAATCCGCAACCGTACCGAGAAAGGAACCGCTAACCATGGCCCCCTCATACCAGTGAACCTTGTCGTAGGACCTCGTAAGTTGGGCTAATCGGGGAATCACATCCAGCACGATATAGAGGGCGATTACCCCGCCGCCAACAGCAATTCCGCCCGCCAGGCCGAGAAAAACGGAAACCCCTTGTCCAAGAAGCCCGCTCACTTGCGGTTCCCCTTTTTGGCGGCTTCCGCTTTCCGCATTTTTTCGAATTCCTCGGCAATGACATACTGGTTCAGGTTTTCCTGGTATAGATACATTTCCACTTCAAGCGGCGTCGGCTCTTCGTTCCATTTCTTTTTGAACAAATGATTGAAAAATATGATCATGCCGAACCCGATCCCGACGGAATAAGCAGCTTGAAACAGATAAGGGTGCTCATCCCTCCGGCCCGTAATCATCTCGACGATCCGGACCTGAACGGCCGGCATACTGACATCGGCGTGAAAGTTCATGATGGTCAAAGCCGCCCCGAAAAACAACAGCAGCCAAACGATGACAAAAAGAACCAGGGAAGGCTTTTTAGGCTTGGTAATCATCTCGATCAGCACGTGCGGCTCTCCCAACGTTTCGACCCTCACGTTCGGATAACGCCGCTGAATCGCGGAAATCACCTGAAGGACGTCAATGACAATCAGATTTCCATCGCAATAGTCCGGCCGATCGAGAACGAGCTCCAAAAGCTGGGGCTCAATACCCGGATCAGCCAGGATTCGGGCGATATCCCCTAGTCTGACAGGCGATCCCGCCGGTAGCGCCACCTGTTTGCGAAGGCGCAAATAAACGGAAGGGTCATGCCCTTTGTCCATCCATAACACCCCTTTAAAGCCGTATTGCCCATAGTATGCCAAGTCAGGCGGTTCCTTACTCCCTGGAGCGCATGCAAAAAAGGCCTGGACAAGGAATAAGCCTCCCCTCATCTGGCCTTTTTGCGCCGTTCATATTTCGATGGATTATTTTGAATTACAAACCGGCAGCCGTTTCCAACGCAACCTCCATCATTTGGTTAAACGTCGTTTGCCGTTCCTCCGCCGTCGTTTCTTCTCCGGTCAACAGGTGATCGCTTACCGTTAAAATCGTGAGCGCATTCACGCCGTATTTTGCGGCCAGCGTATAAAGCGCGGTCGTTTCCATTTCCACGCCGAGCACCCCGTATTTCATCAAAAGCTGGGTCACGGTCGTGTCGTCCCGGTAGAACATGTCCGAGCTGAAAATATTGCCGACATGCAGCTTCAGCCCTTTTTCAACGGCATGTTCATAAGCCGATTTCAATAGCGAAAAGCTCGCGATCGGAGCAAAGTCAAAACCGCCGAACACATGACGGTTCATGGAAGAATCGGTGCAGGAGGCCTGGGCAAGAATGACGTCCCGGACATGGACATGCTCCTGCATGCCTCCGCAGGTTCCGACCCGGATCAAATTTTTGACGCCATATTCCCGAATAAGCTCATTCACGTAGATCGAAATGGAAGGAATCCCCATCCCGCTGCCTTGCACGGAAATTTTTTTCCCTTTATAAGTTCCCGTAAATCCGAGCATTCCGCGAACCTCGTTGTAGCAAACGACGTCGGTTAAATAAGTTTCGGCAATATATTTGGCCCGAAGCGGATCGCCCGGCAACAGAATCGTTTCTGCAATTTCTCCCGGTTTTGCGGCAATATGTACACTCATGGCTGATGTTTCCTTTCCCTTTCAAATTTGCATTTGCGCATAGAATTATTATAAAGGATATGAAAGGAAAAATCCCCTCCCGGGCATCGCCGGCCGAATCGTCGGCCCGCCCGGAAAGGGGACGGTTTCATATCGCCAAGCTATTGCGCGATCTGATCGCGTATGCTTTGCAATATTTTCTTTTCCAAACGCGAAACTTGAACCTGGGAAATTCCCAGCCTTGTGGCCACTTCCGATTGGGTCTGATCTCGGTAATACCGTAGATAGACGATCAGCCTTTCCCGCTCGGATAACCCGTCAATGGCTTCGTGCAGCGCCAGTTTATCAAACCAGCGTTCCTGCGATTCGTCGGCAATTTGATCCATCAGCGTAATCGGATCCCCGTCGTTCTCGAACACCGTTTCGTGAATGGAAGACGGAGGCTTGTTCGCTTCCTGGGCAAAGACGACGTCTTCGGGCGTCACGCCCAGCTCATCGGCTACTTCCTTGACGGTCGGAAGCCGATTGAGCAGCTTGGAAAGCTCGTCTTTCTTTTTGCGGACTTTGTTGGCCATCTCCTTGAGCGAGCGGCTGACCTTCAGCGTTCCGTCATCGCGCAAAAACCGCTGAATTTCTCCGATAATCATCGGAACCGCATACGTCGAAAATTTGACGTCATAACTCAAATCGAATTTGTCGACCGATTTCAGGAGCCCGATGCAGCCGATCTGAAACAGATCTTCGGGTTCATAGCCGCGGTTCATAAACCGCTGAACGACCGACCAGACCAAGCGGATATTGCAGTTCACAAGCCTATCCCGGGCTGCGGAATCTCCGTTCTGACTGAGGGCGATAAGCCGCTTCACTTCCGTATCGTCCAAATACTCTCTCGAGGCTTGCTTCACTTCGGCATCCATAGCTCCAACCCCTAATTGTATAAAGCTTTCTTAGATACGATCCTTTTCTTCATCCGGATGGAAGTGCCTCCGCCCATCTCGCTCGTCACATCAAACTCGTCCATAAAATTTTCCATGATCGTGAAGCCCATACCGGATCTTTCCAGCTCGGGCTTGGAGGTGTACAGCGGCTGTTTCGCCAATTCCACATCCTCGATCCCCCGGCCTTTATCTTCCACCGTCAGCGTCACCGTGTCGCCTTCGATCGTTGCGGAAATCGTCACGATCCCGCTCGGATCATTGTCATAACCATGAATAATCGAATTGGTCACCGCTTCGGAAACGACGGTTTTCAAATCGGTGATTTCGTCCATCGTCGGATCCAGCTGCGACACAAAGGCGGCAACCGTTACCCGGGCAAAAGATTCGTTTTCCGATTTGGCCGCAAACTGCAGCGTCATGAAATTGCGGTCGATCTGGTTCATAGGGCGACCTCCAATTCCGAAAGAGCGATGCTCTCGTTCTCGTAGACGGACATAATCTTGAACAGGCCGGACATCTCCAGCAGCCGATAAACGGGCGGATTCACGCCGCAGACGGCCATGCGCCCGCCTTTTTGCTTAATCAGCTTGTATCTGCCCAAGATCACCCCGATTCCCGAGCTGTCCATAAATTGCAGCGACTCGAGGCTTAGCACGATGTGGCGGCAGCCCCCCCGGGCGATCTCCTCATCAAGGGATATGCGTACTTGATCCGCTGTGTGGTGATCCAATTCCCCGATCAAACGTACGACGAGCGTACCCCGATGTCTTTCCATTTCCACTTTCAAATTCACGTCTGTTCACTCTCCTCCCTGACATGAACACAACAATTCTACAGCCGCACGGAGGAATCCTCCCTGCTGACAAAACTAGAAGAAAAATCCTATGAATCTACAAAAAACAAGTGGGACGCGGCCCGTTTGAACATCGTCCACCAGCCTGCTTTTTTGATTTCCGAAGCCGCCTTCAGTTCAAACTCGTTCAACACTTTTCCGTCCTGGTAAACGATAAGTTTGCCGACGACCTGGCCTTCTTTCACCGGAGCGGCGAGCTTATCGGGAACCTCCAGCTTCTGGGAAATCGAACCCGGTGCCGTCCCCTTCTTCACAAGGACGCTGATCGTTTTCGGAGTCGCCAGCTCGAGCTGAGCCGCCTTCCCTTTTTGAACCTTCACTTTGCCGATCACTTCTCCCGCCTTGTAAATCGGATGCAGCGCATACTGGGAGAACGCGTAATCGAACATGGCCGATACTTCGCTATTGCGGGTTTTCGTATTCGGTTCGCCGAGAACGACTGCGATCAAGCGCAAACCGTCACGGACAGCCGTAGCCGCTAGGCAAAACTTCGCCTCGGAAGTATAGCCCGTTTTTAACCCGTCAGCGCCGCTGTAAAACCTTACCAGCTTATTCGTGTTTACGAGCCAGAACGGCTTCTCCGAATCTTTGCGCAGGTAATCCTGGTATGAACCGGTGTACTTCGTAATTCCTCCGTGTTTCAGCAATTCCCGGCTGATTACGGCGATATCGTGAGCGGACGAATAATGGTTTGCGGCGGGTAGACCGTTACAATTCGCGAAGTGCGTATCCTTAAGCCCCAACGCCTTCGCTTTATCGTTCATCATCTGCACGAAGGCTTGCTCCGTACCCCCGATTTTCTCCGCGAGCGCGACGGACGCATCATTGCCGGACGCCATCGCCACGCCTTTCAACAGCTCATCGACAGTCATTTCTTCCCCGGGCTCCAGAAAAATTTGCGACCCGCCCATGGATGAGGCGTATTCGCTGGCGACAACTTTATCGGTCAGCTTGAGCGTCCCTTTATCGATCGCCTCCATCGTAAGCAGCATCGTCATGATTTTAGTAATACTGGCCGGAGGCAGCTGCTCATGACTTTTTTTCTCGTAAATGACGGTCCCCGTATCCGCATCCATCAGAATCGCCGAAATGGCGTTGTCCGCAAGCGCCAGTTTGCTATCCACCGGCTCATGCGGCGCGCCATGGTTCGCAAAGCTCGCGGCAGGCCAAGACTGGAAGGCCAAAATCATGGCTGTGAAGCCGATTAACAACCGCTTTTTCAACATTAGTCCTCCTTTTAGCTAAAATATGGATTCTGCTAACCTAGTATGGCCTTAATATGGATGAATTATTCCAGAAATCGGCAGCAAATAAAAAAAGCAGTACAGGTGTCTAGCCCTGTACTGCTTTTTTTGCTTTTTTTTGCTTTGCTTGGAAAAAATACAATCTATCTATACAGCCACCGTCTACGAAACTAAGCCTTCTGCTAGAACCGCCGTATTCCTTTCGGCGTCACCAGGGCAAACACGAGCGGTCTTTGCGGCACTTTGGTTTCCGAAATGCCGTAAGCTTCCCTTACTTTGCTAGAGGCTTCCTCCAGCCGGCTTTCGTATTGGCGATTCAAGTGGAGCACGGCCAGTACATCGCCCGCCTCCACCGGATCGCCGATTTTTTTGCGCAAAACGAGGCCCGCCGCCAGGTCGATCACCGAATCCTTCGTCTCCCGGCCGGCACCGAGAAGCATCGCTGCGATTCCGATCTCTTCCGCTTGGATCGATTCGATATACCCGGAGGTCTCCGCCTTCACTTCCACCTGAAGCTCGGCCTCCGGCAGCAGATCCGGGTTATCGATCTGCCCCGTATCCCCGCCTTGCGCTTCCACCAACATCTTCAGCCTATCCAACGCCGCTCCGGTCTGAAGATTATTCATCAACCTTTCGCGCGCATCTTCCTCGCTGTCCGCCTTGCCGCCCAGCAAAAGCATATGCGAGGCCAGGATGAGACAGACTTCTTCCAGGTCTTTCGGTCCTTCCCCCCGCAACGTAGCGATCGCCTCGCGGATCTCCAAACTATTGCCGATGGCGTAGCCGAGCGGCTGATCCATGTCGCTAATCACCGCGATCGTGCTTCGCCCGACCTGGGTTCCGATGTCGACCATCGCTTTGGCAAGCCGGATCGAGTCATCAAGCGTTTTCATGAACGCACCGCTGCCGGTTTTGACGTCCAGCACGATCGCATCCGCTCCGGCGGCAATTTTTTTGCTCATGACCGAGCTTGCGATCAATGGAATCGAATCGACCGTCGCGGTCACATCGCGCAGACCGTACAGCTTTTTATCGGCCGGCGTCATATTTCCGCTCTGCCCGACAACGGCAAGCCCGATCTCGTTGACCTGGCGGAAAAAGCGATCCTGCCCGAGTTCCACGGAGAAACCGTTGATGGCCTCCAGTTTATCGATCGTGCCTCCGGTATGTCCAAGCCCGCGCCCGGACATTTTGGCGACCGGGACGCCCGCGGAGGCGACGAGGGGCCCGATCACGATCGTCGTCTTGTCTCCGACCCCGCCGGTGGAATGCTTGTCCACCTTGATGCCGTGGATCGAGCCAAGGTCGATCATGTCTCCGGAGGAAGCCATATGAAGGGTCAAATCCGCCGTCTCGCGGGCGCTCATTCCCTGATAATAAACCGCCATCGCCCATGCGGCCATCTGGTAATCGGGGATCGTGCCCTCGCTGTACCCTTTGATCAAATAGCCGATTTCCTCGCCGGTCAGCTCAAGTCCGTCTCTTTTTTTGCGGATCAGGTCAACAGCTCTCATCGGATTCCCGCCTCCTTACGTTTTTTACATTTCAGGGATAATCGCCAGAACCAGATTAAGGAATTTCTCCCGCACCCGATCCGTCGTTTCGATCACTTCTTCGTGGGACAGCGGCTGGTCCAGAATGCCGGAAGCCATGTTGCTGATGCAGGAGATGCCAAGCACCTCAAGGCCCGCATGTCGGGCCACGATCACTTCCGAAACCGTCGACATCCCTACGGCATCCGCGCCAAGGGTACGAAGCATGCGGATTTCGGCAGGCGTTTCATAAGAAGGACCCAACAGCCCCGCATAAACGCCTTCTTGAAGCGACACCCCTGCTTGCTGGGCTTTGCTGCGGGCCAACTCGCGCAGTTTGCGGCTGTAAGCTTGGGACATGTCCGGAAAACGCGGTCCGAGCTCATTGTCGTTTTGCCCGATCAGCGGGTTCGTGCCGGTCAAATTAAGATGATCGGAGATCAGCATCAAATCGCCCGGCTCGTATGAGGTGTTAACTCCTCCGGCCGCATTCGTAACCAGCAGGGTTTTGACGCCCAGCTCCTTCATCACTCGAACGGGAAACGCGGTGAGTTCGGGGCCATAACCTTCGTACATGTGGAAACGGCCTTTCATCAAAATGACCGGAGAGCCGTTCAGATTGCCGATCAGAAGCTCGCCGGCATGCCCTTCCACCGTGGATTGCGGAAAGTACGGAATATCCTTGTAGGCAATGCTGACCGCCTCTTCAATATGATCCGCGAGGACGCCGAGTCCCGAGCCGAGGATGAGCCCCGTCTTGGGGGTCACTTTCGTTTTGGAGCGGATGAAATCCGCCGCTTCCCTGATCATGCCAATCGTAAGTACATTCGCCATTCTTGATCTCTCCCTTTCTATTTCAACAGGTTCAAAAAGCTTTTTCCGTGTTCTGTCGCATGAACTCCGAAATTGTCGGCAATCGTCGCCGCCAAATCCGCATAAGTCCCTCTAACGCCAAGACTGTGCGGCGAGGTCAGCCCTTTACCGTAGACAAGCAGCGGCACGTATTCGCGCGTGTGGTCCGTTCCCGCATGAACCGGATCATTGCCGTGGTCCGCCGTAATCACCAGCAGATCCCGCTCCCCTACCCGTTCCAGCAGGTCTGGCACCGACGCATCGAATTCTTCCAAAGCCCGCGCATAGCCTTCCGGGTCGCGGCGGTGTCCGTAAAGCGAGTCGAAGTCGACAAGATTCGTGAACAACAGCCCGTTGAACGGCTCCGCCATCAGACGGATCGTTTCATCGATGCCATGCCGGTTGCTCTTTGTCGGAAAAGAAGAAGTAATCCCCTCTCCGGAAAAAATATCGTTGATTTTCCCGACCGAAACCACATCCCTGCCCGCATTTTTCAGGGCGTTAAGTACCGTCGGCTCCGGCGGAGTAACCGCATAATCATGCCGGTTCGGCGTCCGTTTGAAATCGCCGGGTTGGCCGACGAAAGGCCGTGCAATGACGCGTCCGACCGAATGCTCCGGCTCCAGCGTAAGCCGGCGGGCGATTTCGCACGCCCGGTAAAGCTCATCGAGGGGAATAACCTCCTCATGAGCCGCAATCTGAAAAACGCTGTCCGCGGACGTGTAAACGATCCAGGCTCCCGTTTTCATATGTTCTTCGCCGAGCTCAACCAAAATTTCCGTGCCGGAAGCCGGCTTGTTGCCGATCACTTTACGTCCGGTTTCCTGTTCGAATCGGGCTATCAGATCGCGCGGGAATCCGTCGGGATAGGTTTGAAAAGGGGTCTCGATTTTGAGGCCCATCAGCTCCCAATGGCCGGTCATCGTATCTTTGCCGGATGAAATTTCGGCCATTTTTCCGTAATAAGCGGCCGGAGATGCGGCCGGTTCCATATGAGGCAGGTCGGCGATGTTGCCGAGTCCGAGCTTTTGCAGGTTGGGCAGCTTTGTTCCGGGAACGGATTCCAGGATATGTCCAAGGGTATGCGCCCCTTTGTCTCCGAATTTAATGGCGTCCGGCAGTTCGCCGATGCCTACGCTGTCCAGTACAATCACGGAAATTTTGTCAAAACGTTTGCCACTTTCCATTTTCGTCACTCCTTCAATCTTTCCTGTTAGTTATCCCAATGGCGTGTCCAAACCATTCGGGCGTTTTGCCCGGGGATGAAAGCTGTCATACACGGATTTCAGGTTCGGCCGGGCGTGGTTCAAATAGATTTGCAATGTCGCCAAATCCGCATGCCCCAGCATTTCCTGAACCGACCTGATGTCCGCTCCGCCTTCAAGCAAATGGATGGCAAAAGAATGTCTTAGCGTATGCGGCGTAATTTCCTTGGATATCCCGGCGGCATGTCCATACTTCTTAATCACCTTCCAGAAGCCCTGACGACTCATCCGGCCTCCCGCCCTGTTCGGGAACAGAGGATCCCATGGATCGCTAGGACCCAAGCTTGGGCGGGCTTCTTTTAAATATCGGCCCATCCAATCCGCGGTAACCGTTCCGAACGGCAAAATCCGTTCCTTGCCGGCCTCCCCCGAACATCGCAAAAAACGAACCGCCGTATCGATATCCTCGATATGCAAAGCGAGCAGCTCGCTCACCCTGACGCCTGTGGCGTACAATAACTCGAGCATCGCCCGGTCCCTGAGTCCCAGGAGGCTTCCTGGATCAGGCATGTCCAGCAAACGCTCGGTTTCATCTATAGTCAGCACGTCTGGCAGGCTTCTGTCCAGTTTCGGCAGCTTGATCGCCAAAAAAGGATCCTGATCGATGATTTTCTCCTGAACGAGATACTGAAAAAACGCCCTCAACGCTACGGAAGTCCGTGTAATCGTGGCCGGGGCTTTGCCAGCATCCCGAAGCGCGGCAAAATAGAGCAGCACCCCCGCACGGGTCACTTCGCCAAGCTCGGCGCTGCCCCTTTCCCGCAAATATTCAAGGAATTGGCGAACATCCCGGCTGTAACTCTCCAGCGTCGAATCGCTCAGATCCTTCTGTCCAGCCAAAAATGAAACAAAAGAGGCCGCAACCTGTTCCATCTCCGGCGCCTCCTTTCCACATACAACAATTCAACATTTCAGACTCATTTCCCTGCTTCTGAAGCCTTATTATTCCCCATACCAGAAAAAGAGCTTCAATCTTTCGGCCAGGAATTCCACTCTCGACGTTTCCTTCGGCTCGGCCTTGAACACCTTCACGGCGGAACCGTCCGGGATGCGGTACTTGTCCGGCAAAAATACGTATTCCTTAAGCATGCCGAAAGAATGATAGAATACATAGGCCAGCGCCATAAATATTAAAGCATATTTTACCGTCATTAACCATTTTCTTAACGAGATCACCATCATGAAGCGTCTCCTCTTCCTTTTTTACTAAAGTATATAACTCGAAAAAAGGAATTATGAGGACAACAAAAAAACTCCACCCGGCAAAACCGATTGGAGTTTTACTTTATGATTTCTTGTTCCCGTCGCCGGACTGATCCCCGTTCTTGTCCTTGCATCGATAGCAAATGCCTTGGAAATCCAGACGATGATCGAGCACCGTAAAGTTGAATTCCTTCTCCAGGCGTTCCTCAAGCGGGCCTAACCAGTCTTCCTTGATCTCGTCCATCGCTCCGCATTGAACGCAAATCAGGTGATGATGGTGATGTTTCGTCGTATCGGTCCGCAAATCGTACCGGGCAACCCCGTCCCCGAAATTGATTTTTTCCACGACATGAAGTTCGCTTAGCAGCTCCAGCGTCCGATAGACGGTAGCCAACCCGATCTCTGGAGCTTTATCCTTTACCAGCATGAATACATCTTCCGCGCTGAGATGGTCGTCTTCGTTTTCAAGCAGTACTCGTACCGTGGCTTCCCGTTGGGGCGTCAGTTTGTAACCGTGGGATTGCAGCTGCTGTTTAATTTTTTCGATCTTTGCTTCCATGTTCTCCCCCCCAGGATTTACCGCAATACACCTATAATCACTTCTTTCATTATAGGGGGTTCGCTTGAACAAAGTCAAACATAAACTGGACCTTGAGTTTGATACCAAAATTTAAAGTCAAAGTAAAATCAACATTATCTTGCAGAACAAAAACCCAACATGGTACATTATGAATATATCTACCACGGTGTGAAGCACATACCGCTTTGATACGAAATCTCTTGCCTTTTGTGCAGGTTCGTATTGAGGCGGTTTTTTTGCGTAATTCGATAATTTGGATGGGGGCGGTGTTGAGTTGAGTACTTTATTCGAGGAAGTTTATAACGGCTGGCTGAGCAAGCAGATTTGCGAGGAGAAGAATCCCCGGCGAAGGGAACTGCTTAAACGTGGTTTAGGCCATGGAACCGTCACATTTCTGCGGTCGGTATGGTTTCCTGCCATCGGAAATTTGGATGACCTATTTCCCGAGTATGAAGTCAGAGACTTCAACAACAAATTCCGTTACCTGGACCTGGCATACATGCCGGGTTCCGTAAAAGGCTGCATCGAAATTCAGGATTACGGCAGTCATGCCAGAGATGTGGAAGCCGGTCGCTTTAAGGATCTATGCATGAAGCAGGCCGCACTGGCCCTCGATGATTGGTACTTTCTGCCGATCGCTTATTTATCGATTCGCGATGATCCGGGACTTTGCAAGCAATTGGTGCTCTCTTTCGTGGGGAAATTTCTATCGCTAAACAGTATCGGTGCCTTGAATTGGGCGGAGGCGGAATCCTTAAGGTTTGCCCGCAGAGTGATGCGCCCGTTTGAAGGACGTGAGCTTGCCGCACATTTAAGGCTTACGGAGAATCGTACCCGAGTTATTCTTCGATCCCTTGTCGACAAGAAACTGTTGATCGTAAACAGCGGAAAACAGCGATACCGGACTTTTCGGTTGAACAATGATCTCTAAAGATTTAACGGTTGCTATGTTCGTTATTCGGGTAAAAATCAATGTTCCTATTTTCTAACGGTTGTATTCATCGCTAATCGTTCATTTTCCACCTGATTTCACTAAAAATAAGGAGATAACGCTGCTTACAACCGTTAGATTATTAAAGTTCAAAAAAACGCAGTTTAACGCTTATAGCAACCGTTAGAGATCTGTGTACAAGTTTGTGGCCTTGCGCACCTGCTAAGAAGCGACCGTTGTTGCCCATAACGATTTATCGTTTCATATTTTCCCATAAAAGATCCTAATTCAGTAGCACCGCCCTTTGCCCTTCCGGCGCAACAATTCGTAAAATGAAGAAGAACGCTTCCGGAAAAGTGAAAGTTCACTTCGGAAGCGTTCTTGATTCTGGTGTAATATCGTGATTTTTCTAAGTCCCGGTATCTACAAAGCTCCCTGCCCCAGCATCGGCGTAACCCAAGCCATCATATTCGGGGTCACCCAGGTCTCGAATGTGGCAACCGCCAACAGCACGGCGGCCATCGCAAGCGTGAGGCCCGTGTAGGACAAGAACGGCTTTGAAGCGCCTCCCGAGCGGTTTAGCAGCACCCGGCTGCGGATTATCCCCAGGGAGAAGCTGATGGCGGCCGCACTGCTTATAAGCAAGGCCGGGATGACGATCAAGTTATGCGGCGCCACGGACACAAGAGCAAACAGCAGCCCTTTCCAGGTGTACTGCCCCACCAAGCATCCTACCGTAAATCCGATCAACACGCCTTTGAAAAAGTCCAAGATCAAAATGCCCGGCAGGCCGATGACCGAAAGACCGAGCAGCCAGATGAGCCCCAGCCATTTCAAATGCAAGCCGGCAACTTCCCAATAAGGCAAGGGAGTAAATCCTTCCCCCTCGTTGACCGACACAAAAAAGTTCCCCAAAAACCGCGAAAGATCCTGCTGCTGCTCGAGCGTCAGCGCATTCACCATCAGCGCCCCGAATACGACGCCCATGAGAAAAAGGACGCCGACAAAGATGTAAAGAGGCGTTTGATCGCTGCCGGGTTGACGAAAGGGCTTCAGCATATGAGGAACCACTCCTGTTCATAAAATCGTGGGAACGGCTCGCTCTTCGTCAACCGTTCACCTGCTTAACCTAATCTATGAACAAGCCTTCCTTCATATGCTTATTGCAAGCCGCCGCAAAAATTTAAGATTTGGCGACCTTGCCGTAAATGCCTCCGCCCCCCGATTCCAGCTTCAGCTTGCCGCTGCGCGCCGCAACGATGGCGCCTGCCAGCTCTACGCCGACGGCGGCGGCCAATTTTTCCTCCGGAACTTGATGCAAAATGTTCATTTCCGTGCCAAAGGTGTGCAGCAGCAGCTCCAGCTTGGCCTTCCCCAGTCCCGGAATGAATTCGAGCGGGACTTGATAATGGTACGGCGGACGGTGCGCCGGTACCTTGGGCTCCTTCCGGTCCGCGATCGAGCGGATGCGGTCGAGCACACCCCGGACGAGCTTCGGGCTGCCGCAATAAGGGCATCGCTCCACGGCCGCCTCGGCTTCGTCGATAATATAGCTGCAGCCGCCGCAATAGGTCCGGTGATATTTGCCGAGCCGGGGATTTAGGCCGTAATTCCCGGCAACCCCTCTGCCGTCCGCGCGCTTAAGGGCTTTCTCAAATTCGCGGTAGCTCGGTTCGCTTAGGATCAGCTCATTGTACTCCCTGCCGATTTTCCCGAGCGAATGGGCGTCGGAATTCGTCAAAATCGTAAACGGATCCAGCTCGCTAAGCAGGCCTGCCATCTCGGAATCGGCACTGAGTCCGAGCTCTACCGCGCTGATGAGATCAAGATCAAGCACATCGGCCATCCGTGGAGCGCAGCTGCCGTAGATGCTCCGGTGCGGCGTGAAAATATGCGCCGGAATGACCATGCCGCCCCGGTCGTAAACCTCCTCCTGAAGCGTTCTGGCAGGGGCATATATGCGCTGGGAACTTAGCGTCACGTTTTTCATCCGCTTTTCCAGCCAACCCGTGAAAGATTGCATCGTGGCCAGATCCGGGAAAAAAGCGAGCAAATGCGCCGGTCCCATGCCGGGCTCGCGAATTTCCAGCTCGGTTCCCAGCAAAAGGGTCGTTCCCTTATAAGCAATCCCGCCGTCCTTCAACTCCTTCATTTCTCCCGCATCCAGGCAGGCCATGATGTCCTCTTGCACGCCCGGCGAATGGCAGTCGATGATCCCGACCAGCTGAATCCCTTTGCGCTCAGCCGCCTCTTTGGCGATGTTCGCGAAGGTCAAATCCCGGCTTCCGCTGATTTTAACCGGAGCCCCTTTCCCGGTTCTCCCGATATGAATGTGCAGGTCCGCGTAAAAAGACTTCAATTCGCTCGTTTGTTCGTTCATTTTCCGGCAAACTCCGAACCTTGCGCGAGCCCGAGCTGCCAGATATAGGCCTCCAAAATCGTCTTGGCATCGGCAATCCGGCCTTCGGCGATATATTGCTGAACTTCATCGAACGAGGCTTCGACCACTTCAAGAAACTCGTCCTCGTCCGGAGCCGCTTCGCCGGAGGTCAACTGCTCGGCCAAATAGACATGAATGATTTCGTCCGCAAAACCGGGAGAAGTATAGAACGAATGCAGCAGGGTTAATTTTCCGCATTGATAGCCGGTTTCCTCTTGCAGTTCCCGACGGGCCGCCTCCAGCGGATCCTCCCCTTTTTCCAGCTTCCCCGCCGGAATTTCCAATTCGCAGCGTCCCAACGGTTGACGGTATTGATCGACCAGAAGCAGCCGCCCGTCCTTCACGGCCACCACGGCTACCGCGCCCGGATGGCGAACGACCTCCCTTGTGGCTCTTGTTCCGTCAGGCAGCTCCACCGTGTCGATTTGGAGAGAAATGATTTTTCCGTTGAAAATCGGTTCCGTGGATATCGTCTTTTCCTTCAATTGATCTTGTGCCATACAAAATAACCTCCTGTCATAACTTGTCCGTTTCGAACATATGGTGTTATTATATCAAACCCTCGTGAAAAGGAGCGCGCCATGAAAAGCTATTTCACCGGACAACGCATGCTGGCCCAAGGCAAAGCCTGGCAAATCCGTATTCTGCTCTCCCAGTGGATAAAAGAAGCCGGGAAAAATACCGCCGTCAAAGATTTCATCGAAGTTCGATTGGCCGAACCAAAATTATCGACAAATCCAGGTTTAACTCGACAAGTTCTGGGTTAATGAAAATGGGGGTGTGTTTTAGTTGGAAAAAACAGGGGAATGCGAGCTGACCTTCGGGCAAATTCGCCGCGCCGTCCGAATGGGCAAGCTCGATACCGCTAGCGAACTCGCCAATGGCGATGTTTATCATTTATGCGCTTTGATTGAAGAGCTCTACGTCCAAGGGTATGTGGATGCGTCCAAAGCTTGGTTATCCCGGCTCGATCCTTTACGACTTTCGGAAGCCAAACCTCCCTACCGGGAAGCCGCTTTTATTTACGCTGAAATCATGCATGACGAAGGAAGATATGACGAAGCGGCAGCCATTTTCGAAAAACTTGCCGATGATTCGCACTATATGTCCAAAGCCCGGTTTGGTGCGAGTTCCTGTTATTTGCACAGTACGATGAACCGGCTGCTGGGCAGGCTCGAGATTTACCGGCCTGGCGAAGAAGAGCTCATCAAAATCGAAAAATATTTGCACGATATTTCCGCCGCCCTGCAAATCATTCACCGGACCAATTGGCACACCGTGTGGAATGAGGAGCAAAGCCGGAATATTCTACGGCCGCTTCAGGCGGTCATACAATAGCAGCAGCCGCCCTTGAGCTTTTCAGCATCCGGGCGGCCGTTGCTTATTATTTTTTAAGGGACTGGGACACGATTTCCAGCGCAAACTCCGCCACTTTGACGATGTCCTCCGCTTTGATCCGTTCCTCCGTCGTATGGATGTTCTCATAGCCTACCGCCAAATTGACGGTCGGAATTCCGAAGCCGTTAAACACGTTCGCATCGCTTCCGCCACCGGAAATAAACGTTTCGCCGGACAATCCCAATTCTCTGGCCGCCTTCTTGGCCAGCACGACCACTTCGTCTTCTTCCGTAAAATGAAAGGCCGGGTAGGCCAACTCGCTGCGAAATTCGAATGTCGTTCCGTACTCTCCGCATACCGACTCGACCGCTTGCTTCATGCTCTCGATTTGTTTGTTGATTTTATCCAGCGACGTACTCCGCGCTTCGGCATAAAGTTTTACATGATCCGGAACGATGTTAGTTTCGCCGCCCCCTTCGAATTTTCCGATATTTGCGGTCGTCGTCTCGTCGATCCGGCCAAGATTCATCCGTGAGATCGCTTTTCCCGCAACCTGGATCGCGCTGATCCCGTCTTCCGGATTCACGCCCGCATGCGCCGATTTCCCGTAAATTTCGATGTCGATTTGCGCCCGCGTCGGTGCGCCGACACAGATCGTACCTACTTCGCCGTTCGAATCGATCGCGAATCCGTATTTCGCTTCCAATAAGCCCGCATCCATGGCCCGGGAACCCGTCAATGCCATTTCTTCTCCTACCGTAATGACAAATTGAATTTGTCCGTGCGGGAGCTCTTTTTCGCGAAGCACTTGAATGACTTCCAGCAAGGCGGCTACACCGGCTTTATCGTCCGAGCCGAGAATCGTCGTACCGTCGCTGCGGATCCATCCGTCCTCCCCGACAATCGGCTTAATCCCTTTGCCCGGAGCAACCGTATCCATGTGGCACGTAAACAAAAGCGGCGGTACCGGAGCCGCCAGGTTCCCGCTTGGCTTGAGCGTGGCGACCAGGTTTCCCGCACCATGACCGGTTCGCTCCGCGGAGTCATCCTCCACCACATCGAGGCCGAGCTCCGTAAACTTAGCTTTTAAAATATCGGCGATCCGGCGTTCGTTTTTCGTCTCGCTGTCGATTTGTACCAGCTCCAAAAATTCTCCGATGACTCTATCCTTGTTGATCACTGGACTTTCCCCGCTTTCATTTTTACGATATTATAAGGAGTAACTGCTCTCAAAAATTATTGTCCTAGAAGGAGTTTTATGATATGCCAAATAAATGGTTTAAAATCGTCGTTTACGTCATGCTGTTTGCCATGGTGGCTTCTACGTTGATCGCGTTGTTGCAGCCGTTGTTTTAATTCGCTCCGGTTTTGCGCCCGGTGCTCCCCGTACGCCGCTCGCTGACTTGCTGTCGCAAGCCGCCGCGCGCTCCCTAAAGAGCCCCAGTCTCAAAACCTCCGCTTGGCAGCTAATAAAAAACATTACATAACCCCAATACCAAAACAACTAAACCAAAACTCCATTATATCCAAATACCTCGTTAAAATACGGGACGATATCGCGGGCGATACCTTCCACCGTGAAGGAGCGCCCCGTCACATCCTCCAAGGAAGTAACGCCATATTCTTGAATTCCGCAAGGAACGATCCCGCGGAAGCCTTCCTCCTGAATGCCCGATTTCACGTTGAATGCAAAGCCGTGGCTTGTGATAAATCCTTTGCGTTGACGGCATTTGTTGAACTTCACGCCGATGGCGCATATTTTTTCGTCGCCGACCCACACTCCGGTATACTCCGGTTTTCTTGATCCCGAAATGCCATACCCGGCCAGGTAATTGATGATCACTTGCTCGAGGCTGCGTAAATATCCGTGCAAATCCAAGTTTTTACCGCCGTCGAGCCAAAGCAGAGGGTATCCTACGAGTTGGCCTGGTCCATGGTATGTAATATCTCCGCCGCGGTCGATTTCATAAACGGAGATTCCCTTTTCGCGAAGCTGATCCGGTCCGAGCAGTAAATGCTCGGGGTGGCGCTGCGAACCGATCGTATAGGTCGGCGGATGCTGAAGAAGCAGCAGGTGTTCCTCCTGCTGCTGTCCGTCGATCGCTTTGACCAGTTGTTTTTGTTGTTCCCAGGCTTCCCCGTATTCCATTTGCGGGATATATACGACAGCTAATGATTTCGTCATGACACAGGTTCCTTTCGAATCAATAAACTTGTGTATCCAGGGAATAGCTCTCCATATTATCTTTAACGCGTTGCATGAACCGTCCGCAAATGACGCCGTCCAAAATCCGATGGTCGAGCGACAGGCACAGGTTGGCCATCGAACGCACGGCAATCATGTCATTGATGACGACCGGTCTTTTGACGATCGATTCAAAGGTAAGGATCGCGGCCTGCGGATAATTGATGATCGGTTGGGTCAGGATCGATCCGAACGACCCGGTGTTGTTGACGGTAAACGTACCGCCTTGCATGTCGTCCAGCTTCAGTTTTCCTGCCCGCACTTTGGTTGCCAGCTCTTCGATTTCCCGGGCGAGACCGGCGATATTTTTCTGATCGGCTTTTTTGATGACAGGGGTCAACACGGAATCTTCCGTCCCGACCGCCAGAGAAATATTGATATCCCGTTTGACGATAATTTTGTCGACGCCCCATACCGAGTTCATGATCGGATAATCTTTGATGGCGCTGACGACCGCTTTAAGCAAGAAGGCCAGGTAGGTGAGGTTGACGCCTTCTTTGCGTTTGAACTCGTCCTTGATTTTGTTGCGAAGCTGGACCAGGTTGGTCACGTCCACTTCGATCATCATCCAGCCGTGCGGAATTTCCGAAACGCTCTGCCGCATCCGCGTTGCGATCGTGTTTCGGATCGGAGTCACGTCAATAAAATATTCCGAGCGGTCCCCGCCTTCCACTTCGATCGTCGGAATCCGCGGCGTTTCGGTTAGGTGCAGGCCCGAATGGCGTACCGGCTCGAATGCCGCCCGGCTCAAATCGGCGGATATGCCGCCGGGATTGGCTGGCGGTACAGATGGCTGTACCGGTGTCGGTGATGACGTTGTGGAAGCCGCCGCGTGAATATGCACCTGCTGCTCGGCTTTAGTCGAAGCTGACGGCGTGACGGCACCGGCGCCTCCTTTTTCGATGAAGGCGAGTACGTCTTTCCGTGTAATGCGTCCGCCCAGACCGGTACCCGGCACGGACCGAAGATCAATGCCATGCTCGGCCGCCAACGTCTGAACCGCCGGGGAATACCGGCTTCTTTGCGAGGCGCCGGCGGGCTCCGCAGCAGGCACGGATGGAGGTACGCTACCTGCAGACGGGATAGTTGTTCCGGAAGCGTCGGCGGTGTCCGCCGCCACTCCAGTCTCTATCCGGCAAATGACCGTGCCGACGGAGATTTCCTGGCCCTCCTCGGCCAGAAGCTCGCCCATGATCCCATCCAGCGTCGAAGGGATTTCCGCATTGACCTTATCCGTGATGACTTCGCAAATCGGTTCATATTGCTCGACCGGATCCCCCGGTTTTTTCAGCCACTTTCCGATCGTGGCCGACACGAGTGATTCCGCAAGCTGCGGCATCACGACATCGGTTAGTTGTTTATTGGATGACATATCTCATTCACTCCCTAAGTTAAGAAAACGTCTATCGACGTACTTTCAAAGAAGTCAGACCGCGATTTCCGAATTCCTAATAAAGTGCCAGCTGCAGCATCGCTTCTTTCACTTTATCCTTGCTGAGCATAAAGAATTTTTCCATCGGCGGGCTGATCGGCATGGCCGGAACGTCAGGACCGCAAAGTCTTTGTACCGGGGCATCCAGTTCGAAGAGGCATTCCTCCACAATGATCGCCGATACTTCCGCTCCGATGCCGCCCGTCTTGTTGTCCTCATGCACGATCAACACCTTGCCGGTTTTGCGGGCGGCCGCCACGATCGCTTCCTTGTCCAGCGGCTGAAGCGTCCGCAAATCCAAGATATGCGCGCTGATGCCTTGCTCCGCTTCGAGTTCCTCCGCCGCTTGCATCGCAAAATGCAACGGCAAGCTGTAGCCGATGACGGTAATGTCCGTACCTTCACGCAGCACGTTCGCCTTGCCGATCGGAACGATATAATCGTCTTCCGGCACGTCCTCTTTGATCAGCTTGTAGCATTTTTTGTTCTCGAAGAACAGGACCGGGTCCGGATCGCGAACCGCTGCCTTCAGCAATCCTTTGGCATCGTAGGCCGAATAAGGAGCTACGATTTTAAGACCCGGCGTTCCGAAAAAGATCGATTCCGGACATTGGGAATGATACAATCCGCCGAAAATACCGCCCCCGATCGGAGCGCGAACCACGACCGGGCAGTTCCAATCATTGTTGGAACGATAGCGGATTTTGGCCGCTTCGCTAATGATCTGGTTCGTTGCCGGAAGCATAAAATCGGAGTATTGCATTTCCGCGATCGGCTTCATTCCGTACATGGCGGCACCGATCGCCACCCCCGCAATCGCGGACTCCGCGAGCGGGGTATCCATGACGCGCAGTTCCCCGAACTGCTCCTGCAATCCTTTCGTGGTCGTAAATACGCCGCCCTTTACCCCGACGTCCTCACCAAGCACAAACACGTTCTCGTCCCGCTCCATTTCCTCTTTCATCGCGAGACGGATCGCATCGATATATTCCATCACCGGCATGATTAGACCTCCCCTTCGCTGGCATACACATGCAGGAGCGTGTCTTCCGGCTTCGGAAACGGAGCCAGTTCGGCGGCCTCAATCGCTTCTTTCAGATCCCGGGAAATGTCCCGAAGCAGCGCCTCGTCCTGCTCCTCGCTCCAAAGACCATGGTCAAGCAAATACTGCTTCATTTTCGGTATGCCGTCTTTCTGCCAATTTTCATCCACTTCTTCTTTTGTCCGGTAAGCCAGATCGTTATCCGACGTGGAATGAGGGGAAAGCCGGTACATCATCGATTCGATCAATGTCGGGCCTTCTCCCCGGACCGCGCGTTCGCGTGCTTCCTTGACGACCCGGAATACCTCCAGGGCATCGTTACCGTCGACGCGGATTCCCGGAAAACCGTAACCAAGCGCACGATCGGCCACTTTACCGCCGAGCTGCTTTTTGATCGGAACGGAAATCGCATACTGGTTGTTCTCGCATAAGAATATGGCAGGCAGCTTTTGAACTCCCGCAAAGTTAAGTCCTTCGTGAAAATCTCCCTGATTGCTGGAGCCTTCTCCGAAGGTTACAAAAGAAACAATATCCTTCTTCTGCATTTTGGCTCCCAGCGCTACGCCTACGGCGTGCGGAACCTGAGTTGTCACCGGACTGGAGCCCGTTACGATCCGCAGCCGTTTGCTGCCGAAATGACCCGGCATTTGACGTCCTCCGCTGTTCGGATCTTCCGCCTTGGCAAACGCCGACAACATCAATTCCTTGAGAGTCATCCCGACGGTCAGCACGAATCCGTAATCCCGGTAGTACGGCAAAAAGTAGTCCCGTTCACGATCCAGCGCAAACGCCGCAGCGACCTGCGTCGTTTCCTGTCCGATTCCCGAGACGTGAAAATTGATTTTACCCGCCCGTTGCAGCAATAAACACCGTTCATCGAATTTACGCGCGAGCAGCATATATCTGTACATGTCCACGACTTCGGCATCCGTCAAACCGAGCTGCTCATGTTTTGGCTGAGTTTTGGTTGAACTTT
Source organism: Paenibacillus salivarius (assembly GCF_051307165.1). Taxonomy (NCBI): domain Bacteria; kingdom Bacillati; phylum Bacillota; class Bacilli; order Caryophanales; family Paenibacillaceae; genus Paenibacillus; species Paenibacillus salivarius. The sequence goes on along the minus strand of NZ_CP195592.1, from coordinate 2,409,794 downwards.
TCGCATTCATGGGAGTTACCTCCTTTAATTGGACCCCACCAAGTTTTAATCTCATCTTAAAACCTGGTACTAAGACTTGGGTTAACCTTATTATAATCCCTTTCCGCCGAAAAAGAAAATAATACTTGTTACAAAGCCATGGAGCGTCCCTCGATAGCCAACGCCGCTTCGCCGATAATCTCGGAAAGCGACGGATGCGCGAATACCGCTTGTCCGATTTCCCACGGCGTCGCATCCAGCAATTGGGCGATCGCCGCTTGGGCGATCAATTCGGTCGCATGGGCTCCGATGATCTGCACGCCGACGAGATCGTTCGTATCGGCATCGGCGACCATTTTTACAAATCCTTCACGTTCGCCTTGCACCAGCGCCTTGCCGATCGCAGAAAAAGGAACTTTTGCCGTTTTGACGTTCAAGCCCTTTTGTTTTGCTTCCTTTTCGTTTAAGCCGACGGAGGCCACTTCAGGTCGTGAATACACACAACGCGGTACTTGGGAGACGACATATCCGTGAGACGGTTCGCCCGCCAGGTGGTTTACGGCAACCAACCCCTCATGGCTGGCCGCATGAGCCAGCTGCAGCCCGCCGATACAATCGCCGATCGCGTAAATATGCGGCTCCGTCGTCTGCATGTGTTCATTCACCCGAATAAAGCCGTTATTCAGGCCGATGTCCGTGTTTTCCAGGCCGATATTTTCTACATTCGCCTGTCTTCCGACCGACACGAGCAGCTTGTCCGCTTGAAGCACAATCGCTTCTTCTCCCCGCTGCACCGAAATATGTACGCTCTCGCCCTTGACTTCGTACGTATCCGTGAGCACCTTCGCTGCGGTCATCACCGTGATGCCCCGACGCTCCAGCTGTTTTTGCAGCTCGCGGGCCACCTCTTCATCTTCGGCGGGGAGGAGCTGCTCGGCCGCTTCCACCAAGGTGACTTGAACCCCGAAATCGTTCAGCATCGACGCCCATTCCACGCCGATGACTCCGCCGCCGATGATTAGCATCGAACCCGGCAGCTCCTCAAGCACCAGTGCCTCATCGCTGGATAGCACATGGATGCCGTCCGGCGTCAATCCCGGCAATGTTCGGGGCCGTGAGCCCGTAGCAATGATGAGGTTGGCAGGCACCACGGTTTCCATCTCTCCGTCGTTCAGTTCTACCGCCACCGCTCCGCTCTTCGGCGAAAAGATAGAGGGCCCGATAATCCGCCCTTTACCTTGTATAACCTGAATTTTATGCTTCCGCATCAAATATTGAACACCTTTGTGCAGTTGCTCCACGACGGCTTGCTTTCTCTCTTGTACTTTCGGAAAAACGAGCGTAACCCCGTTCGTTTCGATCCCGTAGCTTTCGCTCTCTTTCATATTTGCGTAAAGTTCCGCGCTCCGCAGCAGCGCCTTGCTCGGAATACATCCCCGATGCAGGCAAGTTCCGCCGAGCTTGTCCTGTTCGATAATGACGACTTCTTTCCCCAATTGAGCCGCGCGGATCGCGGCGATGTACCCTCCTGTTCCGCCTCCGAGTACCGCCACATCACATGAAATAGCCATGTTTACTCTCCACCCATCTTTATTGAATATTCATCTTTCATTATTGTACCTTGTTTTCGGACTATTACAAATTTGCTTTCAAATGGACAGAAACCGAAGAAAAATGTATGATGAAAAAAAAGCCGAAAGGAAGAGTCCCGCACCGATGAGACTGATGATATCCCGTTTTATCGCCATTATCATCCTCGTTGTTCCGGGAATTGCGGCCATGGCCGGGTTCCTGAAAATGAAGGATGCCTTATTTATATATATGTCCCAGCATGGGGACGATACCTTGTCCGCCGTGTCGTTCGACTGGCTTAACTTCATTGTCGGCCTGCTGCTTTTTGCCGTCGGCATCGGCTTTCTGGGCGGCTGGATTTATTTCCGGGACCGCAAGCGGAATTATGTCGGACCTCGAAAAAAAGCCCGCCGTACCGCCTCCGGCAGTCAGTCCTGATCTGATCTGCCTGCGCTTTAGAACTTCACAGTTTACAAACTCATAAGGAAGTGCACGATGCTATCTTTTGCATTAACTTTAAAAAGACTGCTTGGCGGACTGCGCCACTCGATCAAAAGGCATCATTTTCGGACGCTTTTCATTTTGATCGCGGCCACACTGCTATCCGGTACTCTCTTTTACGTGAAAGTGGAGAATCTCCATTGGCTTGACGCCCTTTATTTTTGCGTGGTCACCCTGACCACGGTCGGCCATCCCGAATTCGTGCCGCAAACCTCGCTTGGCAAGGTGTTTACGATGATTTATGTTTTTGCCGGCATCGGTCTGACATTCGGTACGATTTTTGAAATTGCGGCAGGCATTATTTTGCCCCGGACCCGCAAGAACAAAGAACAAACGGAAGACCCTGAGCTTGCCGACGCCGAGTCCTAGAACGAAAAAATCTTTCCCGCACACCATACCGACGGGAAAGATTTTTATGTTTATTCATATAACGCGTCCCTCAGTTTGCTGGACATCCGCGGGCTGCTGCCCGAAGAAAGCCGAAGGATCGTTTTGCGCAGCCTTGCATTTTCGGCGCTTAACTTTTCTACCGTTTCGATCAATTCACGAATGCGCCCCCGTTCCTCCTCGCTCCATTCGGATCGGTCCATCCACTCTCGAAATGATTCCAGGTCCAAGTCTTGACCATTCGTCATTTGCGAATCACCTCTTTTTTAAACATGTAACATCATTTTATCACACAAGGACCTTAAAAGAACCAAATATTGCGAGGGGTTTGCTTTGCATACTTACCGCATTAAAAATACTCATTCCGGGCCCCCTAACTCATACCTGCAACACGATGTGCCGGATCTTTGGCGTTTCGATCTGAATCGTCACATGCGTCATCCGAAATTTCTCCTCGAGCATCGTAATCGCCTCCTGAAGCACCCGTTGTTGATCCTCATGCTCCTCAACCATCACATGGGCGCTTAACGAATCCATTCCCGAGGTGATCGTCCAGATGTGCAGATCATGGACTTCTTTTACTCCTCCGATATTTAACAAACTGCGTTTTACTTCATCCTGGTCGATCGTGCTCGGGACGCCTTCCATCAAGACGTGTACGGATTGTGAGATGACGCCCCAAGCGCCTTTAAGGATCAGGAGCGCCACAACCACGCTGACAATCGGGTCAAAAATGTACCAACCGAACGCCCACATCACTACCCCGCCGATAATAGCTCCAACCGAGCCGAGCGCATCGCCTAGCACATGCAGATAGGCGCTGCGGAAATTGATATTTCCTTTAACGTCACCTTTTCTCAAAAGGGCCCAGGCACTGGCCAAGTTAGCAAGGAGCCCGATGAATGCGATCAACATCATGGGGCCGCTGGAGACGGTCGGCGGATCGAGGAAGCGTTCGTAAGCTTCGACAATGATAATCCCGGCAATGACGAATAGCGTAACTCCATTCAGCAATGCCGCCAGGATTTCCGTCCGGTAAAAACCATAGCTTTTCCGGGCCGAAGCGGGACGGGATGCGAACCAGATCGCCAGCAAGCTTAATACCAACGAACTGGCATCGCTTATCATATGTCCGGAATCGGACAAAAGGGCCAAGCTGTTGGTCACCAACCCGCCGACAAATTCCAGGACCGCTATCGAAGCCGTGATGCCCAAGGCGATCAGAAGGCCGCTCTTGCTTGCGGATCTGGCCCCATGGTGATCATGGCCGTGCGAATGCCCGTGGGAATGGAAATGCGTGTGGCCGCCATGCTGATGTTTGTGGTCATGATCATGATTACTCATTCCGTTCACCCCCGTGTTCGCAAGATGCGTGGTCGACGGCCTGTCTAAGCAAAGATATGACATGCTCATCATCGCAACTGTAATACATCGTGTTCGCCGATCTTCTGAATTTAACGAGTCTTAAATTGCGGAGAAAGCCAAGTTGATGAGATATCGCTGACTGCGATAATCCCAAAACCTCCGATATATGCGTCACGGAGCACTCTTCCTCGGCCAACAAGTACAAAATCCGGATCCGCGTCGGATCCGCCAATGCTTTAAAAATCGTGGATACCTGATCAATCGTCGTTTCCGTTAAAAATGAATGAGTGTCTTTCTCCATTATAATCACTCCTGATTTTATATATGAACATATGCTCATATACAGAATAATCCTTATCTTCATTTTTGTCAATTGTCATCAGAACATTAACTCGGTTTTGCAGATGACCGATATAAAATTTATAAACATCAAGGAGGACATATCGGATCATGAGAATTGCAACAGGAATACTTTCGCTATTATTTGCTTTATTTGCTTTTTACCAGGCCGGCCAACCGGCTCCCATGGATGTCACGCTGTCGGAGCATGAAAATTTTGTGGGATGGACCAGTTTTATCGGTGTTTTTCTAGTCATCGGTATGGCGTTTGTCTTTAAGAAACCTAAAATATCGGCCGTGGTATATGCTGCAGCGGGATTGATCGGAATTCTGGCGGGAATCGGTTCCGCATTAGTCCCAAATGAAGTGATTTCGTATGGGGTCGTGAGTGTGATTTTTTCGCTCATGAGTTTGGGCGGATTGAAGGAAAGCCCCAGTACAGGCAACAGCCAACAAAATATCGACAAGGATATCGAAAAATTAAAGTTAGAAATCAAGCTGCTGGAGCTGGAAAAAGAAAAAAACGAGAAAACGAACCAAACTAACCATTGAACGATCTTTTTATGCTAATCGAACATGACTGAGTTTCTCCGATCACTCTTTAACTTTGTATTTGTCAAAACTTTCCGACTCCCTAATCCATGGCGGCGCGATATAATCGTATATTGAAGCCATCAAGAAAAACCGAACGGGAAGGAAGCTTTCATGTACACATATATCGCAAAGGCAATCGAGGCAGGACAAGAAATCGTTATTACGCTTTTGGACGGGTCAAAAATATCCGGACTGCCAAGCTGGGGAGAAGACCGGACAGGAGTAAACATTACTACCTCGGAGAAGATGGATTGGATACCGTTTAACGAAATCGGGCATGTAAAAACTTTGTTGAACCGGAACGCAAAAAAGCCTGCCGATGAATAAATCGGAGACTTTATTATTCCATTGTTACCATTGGTTTAATATTGAGAAGGAGAATATTTAAATGCTATACTTTGTTTGAAGTTATTCTTCATAACCTTTTCTTCTCCTCCAGACAATTTTGTCTGGAGTTTTTTGGTTTTTGTACTTAACTTTTATTTTTATTCGGTATCTCTTGAATCACGAATCCTTGATTTTGTGACCGAACCGAGTACAACGTGTCAAACCCTTCACCATACGAAGGCTCCTGCAACTTCTTCAAGGTACTTTTGATGCCTACCACGGGCACTTTTTCTTTCCCTTGCCTTTGTTCATTGCGTTCATAAGACAGATCATAATCCGGTTCAAAGTTATAACCTATGATCTTAAATTTATGATTTCGGGCTAACTCGATATATTTTTTCCGCTCCTCAACCGTCGGATTCGTATTATCCACTACAATTGGCAGACCGGTCCGAAATGCCGCTTCGAGAAATATTTTCTCCCGATACCTTGTCCTTAAAATATCCAGGTTTATCCTCATGTGAGTTTTAAAGAACTTTTCTTTGTAGAATGTCGATTTCCCGGAAGCCTGTATCCCGATAAAAATAACGCACTCCATTATTCTTCATCCTTTGATAAATAAACATATCGGTGTGACACTTTATAGGGTTTCTCCCCACTTAACGATCACCATGAAAAAAGAACCGCTGAGGCCGCGGTTCCGCTTTTCTTTATGCGATTTTTGCGCTTTATTATGCATCAAGTTTACCGGAACAACGCGCTAAGGCTCTTCGGAATCATGAAACGATCCACTTTTCAACGAACGAGATTCTAATCATCGTCGTTTTTACGCGTAACTTCTGACTTTCAAGAAACCTTATGCTCGATCCGCAGCTTGTCGGCCACCATGGCGATGAACTCGCTGTTGGTCGGCTTGGATTTGCTGATATTGATCGTGTATCCGAACAGGTGGCTGATGCTGTCAATGTTGCCGCGCGTCCAAGCCACTTCGATGGCATGGCGGATAGCCCGCTCCACGCGCGAAGGCGTCGTTTTGAACTTTTCGGCAATGGCCGGATACAACGTCTTGGTGATCGCACCAAGGATTTCGATGTTGTTATAAACCATCGTGATCGCTTCGCGTAAATATTGATATCCCTTAATATGCGCCGGAACTCCGATTTCATGTATGATCGACGTAATGTTCGCATCCAGATTTTTGCCCTTACCAAGAGGAACGACATTGGATTTAACAAAAGGTGCCGAGGAGGTACCACCGGAAGACGTCTGAACTCCGACAAGTTGACGAATCCGGTTTGCGAGCACTTCCATGTCAAAAGGTTTAAGAATGTAGTAGGATGCTCCAAGTTGTACGGCTCGCTGCGTAATATTCTCCTGGCCGAATGCCGTCAGCATAATTATTTTAGGCTGGGGGTTTAAACCAAGATCGCGAAGACGCTCCAATACGCCGAGTCCATCCAGATGCGGCATAATGATGTCCAGAATCAAAACATCCGGAACCTTCGAAGCGTTGTCGATCATCTCCAGCACTTCTTCGCCGTTATAAGCAATTCCCGAGACGACCATATCGTCCTGCCCCGAAATGTATTCCGCGAGCAAATTCGTAAATTCCCGATTATCATCCGCCAACAACACTTCAATTTTCTGCACTGACTTTTGTCCTCCTTAAGTAATTTGAATAAGTTATTTTATTTCCCATTCTTTTCTTCCAGAATAAGGTTTCGACATTCAGAAGTAAATTCCTTCTGTCGAAAATTATTTTTCTTTATTTTTTTATTTCGTTGATATATAATAATACATTTATTTACACCATTCTGTCTAATTCAATTCTTTTCGACAAATCCATGACCTGCTGCTCCTTAAAAATAAAACATCTTAAGGCGATCATGCCGCCTTAAGATGTTGGGAAGTGGTGCTGCCGGAGGTCCCTTGAAGGATGCCCGCATCCTGCAGCATCCATTCGATAAAGCATCCGTATCCGGAACGGGGATCATTGACGAATACATGGGTAACCGCCCCGATGAGTTTGCCGTTTTGGATAATCGGGCTTCCGCTCATACCTTGAACGATTCCGCCGGTTTTATCAATGAGCCGCGGATCCGTGATGCGCAGAACGATCCCTTTCGTTTCTGGGGCGCTTTGCTTGGATACATGAACGATTTCGACCTTGAATCGCTCCACTTTTTGCCCTTCGACGACTGTCAAAATTTCCGCCGACCCTTCCTTGACCTCATCCGAAAAAGCAACGGGAATCGGCTTCTGATACACGCTGTGGTCCGGATTTTGGTTCATCTTGCCGAAAATGCCGAAATGCGTGTTTCGCTCAATATTCCCCAGCGTTTTGCCTTCTTTGATGAAATGGGCTCTTTTCTCCCCCGGTTCACCGCTTTCGCTTTTCGATATCGAAGTCACGCTGGATTGTAAAATCTGTCCGCTTCCGACAACGATCGGAGTTTGCGTGTTCATATCCGTAATGACATGTCCAAGCGCACCGTAAACTCCCTGATCCGGTGCATAGAACGTTAAAGTTCCGACGCCGGCCGCTGAATCACGGATATAAAGGCCCAGCCTCCATGCTCGATCCTGCGCATCAAAAGCAGGCGATAAAGAAGTCGTAAACGTTTTGTTGCCCCGTTTATAGGTCACCTTTAGAGGCTTACTCGTATTCCCAGCTTGAGAGGCAATTTCCGCCACGTCCTTGACATCCTTCAATTCAACGCCGTTCATATGGGTAATTAAATCGCCGACTTGAATACCTGCGTTTTCACCAGGTGACACTTTTTTGTTGTTTTCGGTTACTTGATGGTGGCCTACGACCAGTATCCCTGCCGATTTCACTTTGACGCCGATCGATTGGCCGCCGGGGATCACTTTGAGGTCGGGGATAACATTGACCTTTACCGTTTTAAGAGGAATTTGTCCGAATAATTTCATGCGGAGCTTTGCCTCGCCGCTTTGGATAGAAGACAACCGAACCGGTTTGCCCAGCGAAACCGTCATCGAAGGAGATGCTTGCCCGTTCAACATGACGACATCGGGGCGGTCCACCGAAATACTTGCTTGTACCGGCAGAGCCAAATGGATTTGCCTGCCCTGCCCCTGAAACAGCCGGAGTTCATCCGGCAATTCGGGCAAGCGGCCATCGGCTGCAGAAGTTCCCAGAAAGCATAAGAAAAAAGCAAATAAAAGGCCGAGCAGTCTATTCCTGATGTTCGGGTTCAAAGGCTGTCACGCTCCCTTAGCTTCTTTCGCTTGACGAAAAAGGTGGTCGCCAATTGCGTACTTATAAGATGCCCCGGGGCAGGCCTTTTATTACTGTCAAACATTAACCCAACCTTTAAATTGACACCTTTTGCGCCTGAGCCAAGTTCAGCATTTCCTGGGCATGATGCTTTGTTTTCTCCGTGATTTCCACGCCCCCCAGCATTCGCGCCAATTCCATAACGCGTTCCTGATCCGACAATTCATCCACCCGAGTCATCGTTCGTCCATCTTCCACGACTTTTTCGATCAGGTATTGCCGATCCGCCATGCAAGCCACCTGAGGCAGATGGGTAATGGAGAACACTTGGCAGGTTCGCGACAACCGGAACAGTTTATCGGCGATCGACTGGGCCGCACGGCCGCTCACTCCGGTATCCACTTCGTCAAAAATGAGAACGGGAACTTCATCGTGACGGGCAAAGATGCTCTTGAGCGCCAGCATAACCCGCGACAATTCGCCTCCAGAGGCGATTTTCCCAAGAGGGCGGAGCGGCTCACCGGGGTTCGGCGAAATGAGGAATTCGGCATTGTCGATACCATGCTTGCCTGGTCGTATTTTTTGGCCTTCCCATTCCACGCCATTCGGATCCTCGTTCCAAACAAGCTTTACCTGCATTGAAGTTCTCGCCATCTGCAAATCCTTCAATTCGGTTTCGATTTGCACCGCCAGTTCATCGGCTTTGCGCCTGCGCACTTCGCTCAATTTAACCGCCTTCTCCATAAGGTCGGCCAACAGTTCCTCTCTGCGTTGTTGCAGCTTTTCCAGCAAATCATCCTTATTCTCAAGCATATCCGTTTCCCGTCGGATTTTATCATAATACTCAAGAATCCCTTCGATATTATCCCCGTACTTGCGGCGCAGCGTGGAGATAAGGTCCAATCGGTCCTCCACTTCATCCAAACGGTCGGGATTGAATTCAATTTTTTCCCGATAAGAACGTAAACCGAAGGAAGCATCCTCAAGCTGATAATATGCCGATTGCAATTGCTCCAGCAGCGGATTGACATGTTTACTGTCAAAGGAAGCCACTTCGTTCAACCGGGAAATCGCCTTGGCTACCGCCTCCAGCCCTTGTGAACCATAAAGCAGGTCGTAAGCCTTAGATACCGAATCCATCATTTTCTCGCTATGGGATAGTCTGATCTTTTCTTCCGAAAGCAATTCATCTTCACCGGGTTTCAGCGCGGCAGCGGAAATTTCCTCCAGCTGAAAACGGTATAAATCGAGCATCTGCAGGGTTTGCTGACTGGTATTGCGCAGCTCGTTCCATTCCTTATTCACTTTGACGAAAGAAGCATACGCTTCCTGATAACTCGACTTAACCGGGGCGATCTCGTCCGAGCCGAACGCATCAAGCAGTTCCAAATGGCGCTCCGGTCGAAGCAGTGTTTGATGTTCATGCTGCCCATGCAGGTTGATCAGACTTTCCCCGATGTCCCGAAGCATGGTCAAATTCACCAGCTGTCCATTGATTCTGGCCGTGCTCTTCCCTTGGCTGCTGATTTCGCGGCGAATAATCAGCGATTCAGCCGGATCTCCGCCAATCCCGTAACCTTCCAGAGCGGCCCATACCGGGTGGCTTTCAGGCAAATCAAATGAAGCCTCCATTTCCGCGCGATCCGAGCCGTACCGGATCAAATCCGCGGACCCGCGCCCACCGGCAATCAGGCCCAGCGCATCGATAATGATCGATTTCCCTGCCCCCGTTTCCCCGGTAAGCACATGAAAACCTTGATGGAACGTAACATCCACCGCTTCCACGACAGCCAAATTACGAATCGAAAGATGGACTAACACCGCTCGGCAACTCCCTTCAGAAAAATCCCATAATTTGATCAATGATAAACTGGCTATACTCTTCGTTCCTGCAAATCATCAGAATCGTATCGTCGCCGCAAATGGTTCCCAGCAAATCCGGCCACTCCATGTTATCGATCAAAACGGCGACCGAATTGGCCGTGCCCGGCAAACACTTGACGACAACCAAATTGCCGGTATGATCGATGCTTACGAAACTGTCGACAAGCGCGCGCTGCAATTTTTGAACGGGATTGTACCGCTGTGCCGTCGGCATGGAATACTTGTATCTTCCGTCATCCGTCGGCACCTTGATCAGCATCAGTTCCTTAATATCCCGGGAAACCGTCGCCTGCGTCACCTGAAAGCCGGCATTCCGCAGCGCATCGACAAGCTCGTCCTGGGTTTCGATCTCCCGGTTTGTAATGATTTCGCGTATTTTAATATGTCTTTGACCCTTCATAACGTCCTCCATGTCCCTTAGGGGGCTGATTCTTCTTCGTCTTCATCCGTTGTTAAGGCAATCCGTTTCAAAATACCCTGATCCGCATCTGCATAAAGAACGCCCGCGCATGCCGGATACAGGAGCAAATAAGGCAAGAGCTCCTTTCTGATTCCGCTGCCTGTCCACTCGATGGGGAGCCTTTCCCTTGCCGTTCTCACCAGGTAGAATTCCCCTTCCTTCGTCGCGATATAGTCGATAAACAAGCGGCTGTGAAGGATGCTGCCGTCCACCTGAAAAGCCAGCGGAACCTTCAGCTTGTCGCTGACCACTTCATAGCCTGCCTCTTTCAGCAAATCGACGACAGGATGCTCCACAATCTCCTCGTTCAGCACCAGTCCCGTTAAGGACCGCAAGCCGAACGGCTTGCGCACCCAGGAACGGAGCCCGCGAATTACGAGATAGATCGCGGCCCCGCCAATAAGAACCATCAACAGCCCATCGGATATGACAGCCACATCTGATCACCTCGAATGTCTTATTCGACGCGTATCAGAAAAGTCCCTGTCGCTTCCGTTACATTTCAGATAGTTTTATTATAGGGAACATTTGTTCCGATTACAACAAAAACCCGTCATTTCGACGGGTTTGCATGAAAGGTTCCTGCAGCTTCCTGGGTGATGCGACGGGCCATTTCCCTGACTTCTTCGGAATCGGGCCGATCGGGATTTCCGGTTTCCGCGTCCAATCCCAAATGGGCCAAAAACTCGATATTGCCTTCGCCTCCCGTAATCGGAGAGAAGGTAAGTCCTTTGATCGAAAATCCCAGCTCAGTCGCATAATTCAAAATGCTTTCGATCACTTCCTGGTGAACCTTGACGTCTCGAACGACGCCGGATTTCCCTACTTTTTCGCGTCCCGCTTCAAACTGCGGCTTAATCAACGCGGCAATGTCCGCAGGTCGTTTTAACAGCTGCAGCAAGGGAGGCAAAATAATTTTAAGCGAAATAAAAGAAACATCGATACTCGCAAAGTCCGGAACCGGTCCGTCGAGGTCTTCGGGCGTCATGTAGCGGAAATTGGTCCGCTCCTTCACATTGACGCGGTCATCGTTCCGAAGCGACCAGTCCAGTTGATTGTAACCGACGTCAATCGCGTATACATAGCTTGCCCCGTGTTGCAAGGCGCAATCCGTGAACCCGCCCGTGGAAGAGCCGATATCGAGCATCACCCGTCCGGCAAGGTCGATGCCGAATACGTTTAACGCCTTCTCCAGCTTCAGTCCGCCCCGGCTTACGTAAGGATGGATCGATCCTTTCACGGTAATCGGAATGTCCCTCGGCACTTTCGTGCCGGCTTTCTCGATCCTCTCGGATCCGCTCAGAACAAGCCCGGCCATGATCGCCGCCTTCGCTTTCTCTCTGCTGTCAAAATACCCCTGCTCCACAAGCAGGACATCAATTCGTTCTTTAGATACGGACACTTGAATTCTCCTGACTTTCCCGAAATCGAATCTTAAATTCGCCCGGACCATCTCGGTGCTGAAACCGACTTTGTATTAATCCAATTTTAGTTTGGCAGCACTTTTTTCTTGCCTAACGAAAAAGGTTGCCCGGAACGATAATGAGCCAAAACTTTATGGACAACGTTGTCGGCGGTTAAGCCGACCTCCTGCAATTGGTCCTTAATGCTCCCGTGTTCAATGAACCGGTCCGGAACGCCCATCAGGCCGATGTCCAGGCCGGATAGTCCGTGTTCGGCATAAAATTCAAGGATCGCGCTTCCGAGACTCCCCGCCTGCGATGCTTCCTCAATGATAAACATGCCGTTTCCTTTACGAGCCAGTTCAAGCAGCATTCCCTCATCGAGCGGCTTCAAAAACCGGGCGTTCACGACGGCAGCCTGAATGCCTTCCCGCTTCAGCGCTTCCGCCGCTTCCTCCGCGACCTGAACCATAGGACCGACGGCAATAAGGACAGGTCCGTCTCCTTCGCGGAGCATTTCCCAGGTTCCGATCGGAATGGGAACCAGTTTCTCGTCCATCGGCACGCCGGGGACATTGATCCGCGGATAACGGTAGGCAATCGGGCCTTCATTGTAATCGAGCGCCGTCTTCATCATGTGACGCAGCTCGTTTTCATCCTTAGGCATCATCAGCACGATATTCGGAATATGCCGCAGAAAAGCGATATCGAATACGCCTTGATGCGTTTCTCCGTCGGCTCCGACAAAGCCGGCCCGGTCAATCGCGAACATGACATTTGCGTTATGGCGGCAAATATCATGCACGATTTGATCGTATGCCCGCTGCATGAACGTGGAATATACCGCGAATACCGGCTTCATTCCCTCCATCGCAAGAGCCGCGCACATGGTGGCCGCATGCTGCTCGGCAATGCCGACGTCGATCATGCGGTCCGGAAAACGTTCGGCGAATTTAACAAGGCCCGAACCTCCGGGCATCGCCGGCGTTACGGCGACGATTCGCTCATCCTGTTCGGCCAGTTCGATCAAGGTTTTACCGAAAACTTCGGTATACATAGGATTGCCAACTGCTTTGAGCACCTGGCCGGATTCGATTTTGTACGGTGAAATTCCGTGCCATTTATGCGAATCTTCTTCGGCCGGCGTGTATCCCTTGCCCTTGGTCGTAAGCACATGAACAAGCACCGGACCGGAGACGTTGTTCGCCTGATTGAACGAATCGATCAACCCTGGCAGATCATGACCGTCGACAGGGCCGAGATACTTGAACCCCAGCTCTTCGAACAGAATGCCGGAAACCATCAAATATTTCAGGCTGTCCTTCAGTTTTTCCACCGTTTTGGCCAGCTTGCCGCCGATCGCCGGTACCTTCTTCAGAAACTGCTCTACTTCATCCTTCGCGCGCAAATAATTGCGATCCGAGCGGATTTTTGTTAAATAATTGTGCATCGCGCCGACGTTGGGAGCGATGGACATTTCATTATCGTTCAAAATGACCATGAGGTTCTTCTTCTCATGACCGATATGGTTCAGCGCTTCAAACGCCATCCCGCCGGTAAGCGCACCGTCGCCGATGATCGCTACCACTTTATGTTTCTCGCCCTTAAGATCGCGGGCCAAGGCCATCCCCATTGCCGCGGACAGCGATGTGCTACTATGGCCGGCTTCCCAGACATCATGTTCGCTTTCGTTTCGTTTGACAAAACCGCATAGCCCGTTTTGTTTGCGCAGCGTATCGAACCGGTCCATCCGGCCGGTCAATATTTTATGCACGTAGGCCTGGTGACCGACGTCGAAAATAAACTTATCCTCCGGGCTGTTATAGCAATAATGCAGCGCAATGGTCAGTTCGACCACACCCAAATTCGAAGCCAAATGCCCACCCGTGATGGAGAGCTTCTCAATCAAAAACTGGCGGATTTCAGCGGCCAACGGCGTCAATTCCTCAATTGTGCAATTTTTCAGATCGCCGGGCCCTTTGATTTGTGAAAGCAGCACCCGAATTCCCCGCTTTCCTGAATGATTTCATGGATGTTATTATATCACATCAAACATTATTGTCGAAAATGCCAAGCTTCAATGGTCCCGATGCAGCAAATAATCTGCAATTTCAAGAAGTCGGCCGGGCTCCGGTATGCTTCCGTCCGTAACCGCTTCCTTGGCAACCCGGGTCAAGCGTTCAACCTCGGCCAGGGATGCCTCCATTCCGATAAAGTAAGGATATGTAACCTTGCCCTGCTTTACGTCGCTTTGCGTCTTTTTGCCCAGCTTGGCTTCATCGCCGGTCAAATCCAAAATATCGTCCTGGATTTGAAAAGCCAGACCGACGGCGCGTCCGTAGGTTTCCAGTGCGGACAGCTGAGCTTCGGTCGCGGATGCGATTCGTCCTCCGGCTTTCACCGAAAAGACGATCAAATCGCCGGTTTTGTGCTCATGGATATATTGAAGCTGGTCAAGACGGGTCAACCCCTGCTCCCCCTCCATATCCGCAGCCTGTCCGCCGACCATGCCCGCCGGTCCGGCATAAACCGAGAGCTCTTCGACGATAGAGAGTACTTGCTCCGCCGGCACCCCGTGCTTCCGGGAAGCTTGTACCGCACTGTAGAACGCTTGCGTCAACAGCCCGTCCCCGGCCAATATCGCCATCGCTTCCCCGAACACCTTGTGGTTCGTCAGCTTCCCGCGCCGATAATCATCGTTGTCCATCGCCGGCAAATCGTCATGAACGAGCGAATAGGTGTGCACCATTTCCACGGCGCAGGCGACGGGCAGCGCGGCCTCCCGGCTCGCCCCCAGCGACTCCGCCGCGGCAATGACGAGCAGCGGCCGAAGCCGCTTGCCTCCTGCCATCAGCGAGTACCGCATCGATTCCGTCAAGTTCTCCGGCACTTCCCAGCCTTCCGGCAGGAAGCTTTCAAGCCGTGCGCCGACCAGGGCGGCAACTTCCTCGATATATCCCTTGATCGAACTATTAGCCAACAGAATCATCCTCCGTAAGCGGATTAAAAGGCTGCTTCGAAATGTCGCCGTCCGCTTCCACGATCATTTCGATTTTCCGCTCGACCTGCGACAGCTTTTGGCCGCAGAGCCGGGACAATTGCATTCCCTTCTGAAAAAGATCGATCGCCTGCTCCAGCGGCACGTCGCCGCGCTCGAGCTGGGATACGATATCCTCCAGCTGGTTCATCGCTTCTTCGAAATTAAGCTCCGCTTGTTCCTGCGTCATGGTCATCCCCATCTCCTTTCCGCATGCCCCAAACCTGGCAATCCAATTCCCCGTCCGTTACTTTAACCTTGATCATATCGCCGGGTTCCACTTCGTCAAGCGATTTGATCAACCGCTTGCCCTGTTCGTCATACACAAGGCTGTATCCTCGCGCCATCACCTTCAACGGGCTTAACGCATCAAGCTGCCGGATTCCGTACCCAAGCTGCTGCGATTTCTCCTTCAGCAGGGCGGCCATCGTCTGGCGGAGCAGCCGCTCGGCCTCGCTCTGGCGGCGCCGGGCGTAGAGCAGGTTCTCCTGCGGATGGTACCGCATCAATCGCTGGTGCAGACGGTCATGCTTGGCGGCCGTCAGCTCCCGGCGGGACGCCATCCGCGCCTGCAGCCGCGAATGCAGCGTATCCAGCCGCTCCGCGTGCTGGAGCAGCGCCCGCTGCGGCTGCTTCAGCGCCGGCGACTGCGTCAGCCGGCGGAGCCGTTCGCGCGCCTGCGCCAGGCGGTGCTGCAAGCCCTGCTGCAGCACCTGCTCGCGCTGGCGCAGCTGCGCCTTCAGCTCGGCCGTGTGCGGCACGGCGAGCTCCGCGGCGGCGGTGGGCGTGGCGGCGCGCAGGTCGGCGACGAAATCGGCGATCGTAAAGTCCGTTTCGTGCCCGACGGCCGAAATGACGGGAATCGCCGATTCGTAGATCGCCCGCGCGACCGGCTCTTCATTGAACGCCCACAGCTCTTCGAGCGAGCCGCCGCCCCGGCCGACGATCAGCACGTCGGCCTCGCCCATCCGGTTCATCGTCCGGATCGCCTTGACGATGGACAGAGCGGCCCCTTTGCCTTGTACCAGCACCGGATGCAGAACGACGGACGCTTGCGGATAACGCCGCGCAAGCGTCGTCAGGATGTCCCGGACCGCCGCGCCGGTCGGCGACGTAATGACGCCGATCGACCGGGGAAAGCGGGGCAAAGCCCGCTTCCGCTCCGGCGCGAACAGGCCTTCCGCTTCCAGCTTCCCTTTTAGCTGCTCGTAAGCCAAATACAAACTGCCGATCCCGTCAGGCTGCATATGGGTCGCGTAGAACTGGTATTGGCCGTCCCGCTCGTACACCGTGACATTCCCTCTGGCGATGACCCGGGTACCTTCTTTCGGAATAAACGGAAGCCTCTGGTTATGGGAAGCAAACATGATGCTCTTAATCCGGCTGCCTTCATCCTTCAACGTGAAGTACATATGTCCGCTGGAATGATGCGTAAAGTTGGAAATCTCGCCGCGAATCCAGACGTCGGACAGCAGGTTGTCGGAATCCATTTTCATCCGGATATACCGGTTAAGTTCCTTAATCGTTAATATGCGCTGTTCCATGGGGCTTCCCCCTTTCTGCACAAAACATGAACCAGCCTGCAAGCCGAAGCTTAGGACAGACCGCCGAGACGTTTGGCCGCGATCAACGTATTTTGCATGAGCATCGTGATCGTCATCGGTCCAACACCGCCAGGTACGGGCGTGATCGGCCCGGACACTTCCTTCACACTTTCAAAATCGACGTCACCGGCCAACTTGCCGTTCTCGAGCCGGTTCATGCCCACGTCGATGACGACGGCACCCGGTTTGACGAAGGAGGCATCTACGAAATTGGCCCGTCCGATGGCCACGACAAGAATATCCGCCTGCTTCGTTAATTCCTTCATGTTTGCGGTTTTCGAATGGCACATCGTCACCGTCGCATGCTCGCGCTGAAGTAGCAGAGACACCGGCTTTCCTACGATGTTGCTGCGTCCGATGACCACGGCATGCTTGCCGGCGATTTCGATCCCCGTCCGTTTGATCAACTCGATGACTCCCGCTGGCGTACAAGGCAGAAGGCTGTCATCCCCGATGACCAGGTTCCCGACATTGACCGGATGGAATCCGTCGACATCCTTCTCCACCGCAATCGCGTCGATGACCGACTTTTCGTTAATGTGCTTCGACAAAGGCAATTGCACCAAAATGCCGTGAATATTGTCCTGACGGTTCAGCTTGTCCACCAGGGAGAGAAGATCCTCCTGGCTTGTAGACGCCGGCAAACGATGGACCTCCGAATAAAATCCGAGATCGTGGCAAGCCTTCTCCTTATTTCGAACGTAAACCTGGGAAGCCGGATCTTCTCCGACCAGGACGACGGCCAACCCCGGTTTCAATCCCTGCTTGACCAATCGTTCAACCTCAACGCGAATGCTGCCGCGGATGTCCTCCGAAACTTGTTTACCGTTAATAATTGGTGCTGTCAACGCAATCCTCTCCCTCACAGTATGATATGGTTTATATTTTCAGCTTAAGCTGATCGATATCTTGAATCATTTTACCCAATACGCCGTTCACGAATTTCCCCGAATCCGCCGTACCGAAGTGCTTTGCCAGTTCGATCGCCTCGTTGACCGCAACCTTGCCAGGCACGTCTTCGCGGAAAATCATTTCATAAACGGCGAGCCGCAAAATCTGCCGGTCCACCTTCGACAAGCGACTGATCTGCCACCCCTTCAAGTAATCGGAAAGCAATCCGTCGATCGCTTCCTTCCGGCTCCAGGTTCCGTTCACGAGCTCCAGGATGAACGCCTTCGCTTTGGCGCCGTCCAGACCGGCCGGTTCCACTTCCCCTTCGTTTTCGCCGGCCGCCTCCGATAACAGCATCGTCACCGCTTCTTCCGCATCCACTTCATTCATTTCCATATGGTACAAGCTTTGTACCGTAATTTCTCTCGCCAATCTCCGTTTCATGAGTTGCCTCCTTGAACATGTTTCTCCACAAATCGATATAAGATGAACAGCCGATGAACTCCCTTGCCAGCCTCTATTTCATGATCCATCTTATATATCTTGACTTTTGATCGTATTCTTTACGCAAAAAAAACCTGTAACATGCTCTCTCCGCAAAACGGGCAAGACTGAAAAAATGCTCTTTTTCCGGAGAAAGCATATCACAGGAATCATTTAAAGGGGCGCCAGCGCGACGCCAGCCAGTTTTTCAGTTCGCCCCATGGCAGGATGGACCCCTGGTCCAAATCCTTATACTTGCCGACCGTGTATCCGGTAAACAGCAAAAGAGCGCAAAACAGCATATTCCAAAATCCGAAAAACAAATAAATAGGGCACAAAAATATAGCTGCCGCCAGCCCGAGCAGGCGTCCCCTGTGGCTCTCCCATAACTGCTTCCAAAACAAGGCGCTTCCCCCTATTCAACCCGGCTTTTCACGACAGGCGACTGGACAAGGTTAGCAATATAAACCGATACATATGATACCGGTATTCCCGTTATATCCGAAACATGATCGTGGACCTGCTTTTGCACTTCCTCGGTCAAGGCCGGAATGGATGAATCTCCGTCGACCATGGCCCGGACCATAATTTCCAGCCCGGAATCGGTGATCCGGATTCTTGTCTTCACCTCGCGGATTCCTCTGACGCGTACGGCGGCTTTGTAAGCCAAATTTTCGATCGTCTCCGTAGAAATCTGAATATCCCCGTATTCGGTACGCTGGTCGATCGATGATTGCGAATGACGGTCGCGGCGAATGGAAATGTAGAAAAAACGGATGCTGAGGAGAAACAGAACGGCGAAAACGACAATCAACGCAATTACGAGTGTCTTCTCGTTCGTTTCTTCCAAATTCAAAGGTACGGTATCGGTCAGCAGGAGGATTGCGAAGACGGATAGTATTCCGATGCTCAAGCTGTAGATAAACAGCAAAAGTCTGTCCAAAATTTTGGCCACGACGGGTACAGCCTCCTTATCATGCGTGTTCAAAAAGCCAGGTTTTCGGCAAGGAAGGAACGCACGCTTTTTGAACAACCTCTAATAGTCCTCTTTGTCTGTAACTATAGCAAACCCCTGACGCGCGGTCGGGGGTTTGGAGCCAGGCATTATTTCACCCTATGGCTAGGTTCGATCTCTTCATGCTTATCTGCTGTCTTGAAAATAACGTCATGAATATGTACGTTAACTTCCACCACAGTCAGTCCGGTCATCG
Source organism: Paenibacillus salivarius (assembly GCF_051307165.1). Lineage (NCBI taxonomy): Bacteria > Bacillati > Bacillota > Bacilli > Caryophanales > Paenibacillaceae > Paenibacillus > Paenibacillus salivarius. The sequence continues at coordinate 2,390,516 of NZ_CP195592.1, read as the reverse complement.
TTTCAATCGAGCGCTTCACATTGCGCTGGATTTCCGTGGCTACCTCCGGCAGGCGGTTACCGTATTCCACGATAACGGAAACATCAACGGCCGCTTCGCGCTGGCCGACTTCGACTTTAACGCCCTTGGACAAATTCTTTCTTCCGAGAAGCTCGGCGATTCCGCCGGCAAAGCCTCCGCTCATGCCCGCAACGCCTCTTACTTCGACGGTAGCCAGGCCTGCAATCACCTCGATGACCTCAGGGGCGATTTGAATTTCTCCGATGTCTGTCCGTTCGAATTCCGTAGGCAAAGAACTCATTCTATCATCCACCTCTCAATAAGTAACTCTCTTGGTAAAGAGTACGCACTTATTATAAATACTATATCATTTCGGGCCCATTATGACAAACCTGGAGGGTTGTTTCTAAATCTCGTGTTCTTCCAGGAATTTGATATCAAAATCGCCCTTCAGAAACACCGGATGCTCCAGAAGTTTCTGATGAAACGGAATGGTCGTATGGATGCCTTCAATTGCAAATTCGGACAAGGCGCGCTTCATTTTGGCGATCGCTTCCTCGCGGGTCGCTCCCCAAACGATCAGTTTGGCGATCATCGAATCGTAGTGCGGTGAAATCATATATCCCGGATATGCACCGCTGTCTACCCGAACGCCCGGTCCGCCCGGAGCAAGATAGAATCCGATTTTCCCCGGCGATGGCATGAAGTTGCGGGAAGGGTCTTCCGCATTGATCCGGCATTCGATCGACCAGCCGTTCAAACGCACATCTTCCTGCGAGAAAGAAAGAGGATTGCCTTCCGCTACGGAAATCATCTCGCGGATCAGGTCGATCCCCGTAACCATCTCGGTAACTGGATGCTCCACCTGAATCCGGGTGTTCATTTCCATGAAGTAGAACTGGCCGTCAGGCCCAAGCAAGAACTCGAGCGTGCCTGCGCCGGAATAGTTGACCGCAAGCGCGGCGCGAACGGCCGCTTCGCCCATTTCCTTCCGTTTCTCGGGAGACAATACCGGACACGGAGCTTCTTCCACCAGCTTCTGGCGCCGGCGTTGTACCGAGCAGTCCCGCTCGCCCAGATACGCGACATTGCCGTGTTTGTCGGCAATAATTTGAATCTCGACGTGCTTCATGCCCGTCAAATACTTTTCAAGATAAACGCCGGCGTTGCCGAACGCCTTTTGGGCTTCCTGCTGCGCGGTCGTAATTTGCTTGATGAGCGAATCTTCGTTCTCGGCAAGACGTATTCCTTTTCCTCCGCCTCCGGCCGTCGCTTTGATGATGACCGGATATCCGATTTCGCGGGCGATCCGCACCGCTTCGTCCAGGTCTTCGATCAATCCGTCCGAACCCGGGATAACCGGAACGTTCGCTTCCTTCATCGTTTGCTTCGCTACGGCCTTGTCGCCCATTCGCGTGATCGCTTCCGGGGAAGGACCGATGAACGTAATATTGCAGGACTCGCAAATCTCCGCGAAGTCCGCGTTTTCCGCCAGAAATCCATATCCGGGGTGGATCGCGTCGCATTCGGTCAGCGTCGCGACACTCATCAAGTTAGTGAAGTTCAGATAACTGTCCTTCGACAACGTCGGTCCGATGCAGTATGCTTCATCCGCAAGCCGGACGTGAAGCGAATCCTTATCCGCTTCCGAGTAAACGGCAACGGTGGCGATCCCGATTTCGCGGCAAGCACGGATAATCCGGACCGCGATTTCACCGCGGTTAGCAATCAATATTTTTTGAAATTTCACTTGATTCCATCCTCCTTACTCGGGCTTAACCAGAAAGAGAGGCTGTCCGTATTCCACCAGTTGTCCGTTCTCAACGAGAATGTCGACAATTTCGCCTTTGACTTCGGCCTCAAGCTCGTTCATCAATTTCATCGCCTCAATGATGCACACCGTCGTTTTCTCACCGACCTTATCGCCGATATTGACGAACGGGTTGGCTTCCGGGGATGCCGCACGGTAAAACGTCCCTACCATCGGAGAAACGATTTTATGTAAATTTGCGGCAGGATCCGCCTGACGTCCCTCTTCCACAGGAGCGTTCGCAGCGGGAGCTTGAACCGGAACGGCAGGAACGACGGCTTGTGCGTTGACCTGCTGAACGGCAGGCTGCAGCTGTACGATTTCGCTCTTCCCTGGCTTGCGGATGCTGAGGCGCGTGCCTTCATTTTCAATCTCCAGCTCGTGTACGGAAGTTTTATCCACCAGTTCGATCAATTCTTTAATTTCATTTAAATTAAACATGTTCAATTCACTCCTTCAGCTTTTTCGTGCAAAGCTTTGGCCATAAAATCCAGCAAAATGATGCCCTTCGCCGTAACTTTATGTATTATATCACAATCGAATGAAATGGAAAGAGCCCAAGGTGACCTCGGACTCTCCCTTTTAGGCGGCACCAATGCCGTCGCTTCGTCATCATTCGACCAATCCTGGACCGCTGCGTTTTTAGTTGGTTATATACTGAACGCTTACTTTATCCTGGGAAACGCCGAGTTCCTTGATGACCAAATCCATGATGCTGACCGCTTCATTGGCTTCAAGCTTCTCGCTTTCGACAAGAACTTTGAATTTGTTGTCTTCCTCCCGGACAACCGCATTCGCATATTTTTGCTGCAATTTTTCTTCGATGCCGTAGATAATCTCCTCTTTTTCCTGCAATTCGTTCAGTTGCTTTTGCGCCATAACCGCTTCGTCCAACGGTTTGCTGTTATCATTGATCGTCTGCATCAAATCGTCCTGCTTCTGATTGTTTTGCTCGACGCGCTCCAACTGGTACGAGGTGATCGAGTCGGAGGCCGCGACTCCTGCGGATTCAAGCTGCTTCAGCACTTCATCGTCTTTACTGGCAGCTTCTTCCTTTGTTTTTCCTTCCGTCTGGTTGGCAGGGTCTCCTTGGTTCGGTTCCTTGTCAGCCGGCTGCTCCGCGGTTCCGGTGTTCTCGGCCGTACCCTGGTTGTCCGTAGCGCCTTCTTTACTTTCATCGGTGACAACCGCGTTTTGTCCGTCCTCCGACACGATTTCGGACAGAATCACCTCATCGCCTGTTGCCGCATCCCCGGCAGATCCGCTAATTCCGTTTATTCCGCCGCCGTCCATCGTCGTTACTTGCCCTCCGTCAGCCGTCTTGTTCGCATTAGGCGTATCTTCGGTAAAGAGATAATATGCCGATAAGACGACCATCAAACTGAGCATTGAAACGAGCCATACTGTTTGTCTTTTGTTTTTCATTGAAGGATTCCTCCCTAAAATAAATTGATTTATTGTGATTGCTTCCGCGGTACGACCGAGATCCGGTAAGCCGGAACATTCAGTCCTTTCTCCACCGCATCCACGATCAATCCTTTAACCGTTTTGTTCTCGGCACCTCTGGCCACGATCAGCACGCCTCGAACTTTGGGCTTGATTTTCTTCGTGACAATCGGTTGTTCGGCTCCTGAAGAATCGTACGTGACGATCTGACCGTCCCGCGAGTATTGGGTAATATTACGCTTCCCTCCGTCTGCATCGGATTCTTCGGTAATTTCCTGGGTATCTTTCATATTTCGCTGAACGATGATTTCCTCGGTCGAATCGATCGTAACCAGAACATCGACCGCGCCGACCCCGACGATTTTTTCCAAAATTTCTTTCGTCCTGTTTTCTAACGAATGCTCAATATTTGCAAATGGACTGTCTTCCGCGGAACTGCCCGCCAAAGACGAATCCGTCAGTTCTTGCATAACCGGCGGCTCCCTCCCCTCCCCTCCGGGTTCCACCCGCTTCACATTGACGAAAGAATTGAAGATCATGATGGCAATCCCGACGAGCCCGATGATCAGGAGCAGCCTGAACGTGTGGGTTCTCTTGCTCCCGCCTTCCCCTTGACCGATCCATTTCTCCAGTTTCTTAAGCCAGCCCGGCATCCGTATCCCCCTTTCATTTTTCACTCTCGTCCTCTTCCCTTACCGAAACGGCCTCCTTCGCGATTCCCCAATCCCGATACAGCAGGTCCTCAATAGCTTGAACCGGAACGGAGTGCCCTCTTGAATCGGTAGGTCGCCCGGCAACTTCCGAACTTTCGGCATTTGCCATCGCTTCGCTTGTTTTTACGTCTTCCATATTGCCTTGATCATTCCGATCCCCCTCCCCTTCACCGCTTGCTGACGAATCCGTGATCTTGACTTCAACTCTTTCCACGGGTTCAACCTTGACTTTTCGCTCGGATGAGGCCGTCTCTTCCAGCGCCTCAATCTTCTCCGTCTGCTTCATAATGACTTCGACAGACTGGATGGTCGGGTCTACCCCAGCATCTTTGCTCCCCGCCTCCCCTTCTTCCGCGGGTTTTCTTTCGGATATTTTGACGGTAACCCTCTTAACGGGCATCCCTGTTTCGCGCTCGATTTGCTGCTTCATCTGTCTCGCCGCTTCTTCCCCGGCCCACTGGAGCGCCTCTTCTTCCTGCTGCTTTCTCAACTCTTCTCCTTGCCGTAATATGACCTCCGTGCTTGCCGCCAGTTCGGAAGCATCCGATCCGCCCCAACCGTCCGCAAAAGCCGCTTCGATTTGCCGCTCCGCATCGGGTGAGAACAACCGCATGACCGGGGACAGCAGCGTCAGCAAAATGAGCAGGCTGACCACAAATTTGACGTACCGCTCCATGGAGCGGTTGGGGAGCAGCAAATCGATGAACACCGCGATCAAAACGACGATAATGATTTCTCTGAGCCATTCTCCCAAGAAATCCAAGCCTGCTTCACCGCCTTCCCCCGTCTAATTTCGGATCACCTCATCATCACCGTGACATTGCCGGCCGTCAGCATAATGGTGATCGCCAGAAAGAACATCATCCCGACCGCCGCCAAAGCCGCGAACACATAAAGCATGCTTTTTCCGATCGTTTCAAGGCAGGTGATAATCGGAGATCCTCCCAAGGGTTGCATCACCGCTGCCGACAAATTGAAGATCAGAGCCAAGGTGAGGATTTTGATCGCAGGAAAAGCGCATAAAAACAGCAGGATAATGACGCCGACCAGCCCGATTGAATTTTTAACGAGCAAGGAAGCCGAGATGACCGTATCCGTCGCGTCCGCAAATACTTTACCGACAACCGGAACGAAGTTACCCGTCAGATATTTGGCAGTACGCAGCGTAACGCCGTCAGCGACGGAACCTGCGATTCCTTTCACGGAAATGACGCCCAGGAACACCGTAAGCATAATGCCCAGCAAGGCCATCCCGATCGTCCGCAGCAAGTTCGCCAGTTGGGTCAGCTTGTACTTTTCGGACAAAGAGCTGACAATGTGAAGCACCGCGGAAAAGAACAGGAGCGGAAAGACGACTTTATGAACGAGCGTTCCGACCGTGTGTACCATGAACACGACCAGCGGGTGTGTTACCGATACGGTTACGACATTGCCCATGGAGGCCAGCAGCGTAAATAGAAGAGGCACCATCGCCATCATAAAATCGATCATCCCGGTAATCGCCCCGGTCGCGTAACTGATCGCCACGTTAAAGCTGTTGATCGCGAGCACAAGAATGACCATATAGCAGATCGAGTAAGCCACTTTGCTGACCTGGTTTCTCTCGAATGCGGTCTGCAGCGTCTCCAAAATCATGCTGAATACCGAGAGAAGCACGATCGTCACGAGAATGTGACCGTTATAAAGCACTTCATGCCACATGTACCGGAGCAGCCCGCTCAAACCGGCTTTCAACGAGAAGCCCTGGTCCTGGGAAACCAGCATTTCCATAAAAGAAGGCAGCTGCCCGTCCGGAAAAAAACCGCCGTAATCCTTCATCAAACTCTGCCAATAAGATTCCACCTGATCCGTGGGCAGCTCTTCCGCTTGCCGTTTCACCCAGCCATCCGACGTATCCTCTGCCAGAACCCGGATCGGGACCGAGAACAATACCAGCCCGAAGATAAGCAGAAGCCATGTTTTCAGCCGCCAAGCGGAATCCCCTAGTCGCATTCTTGTCCCACCTTCGCTTAGGCCGGCAGCAGTTTGATGACCGTCTCGATGATGATGCTGATGATCGGGATGGCCAGCACCATGATCATCACTTTTCCCGCCAGCTCGATTTTTGAAGCGATGCTTTCCTGTCCGGCATCCCTAACGATCTGTGCCCCGAATTCGGCGATATAGGCGATGCCTATGATTTTCAGAATCGTTTTAAGATAGATCATCTGTACGCCGGTAGATTCCGCAAGTTGCTCGAGCACTTCGATAATGCCGCCGATTTTTCCGATCAGATATAAAAAAATGAATATGCCGGTACTTGCCGCGATCAGGAAGGCGAACATCGGCTTTTGTTCCTTGATGACCAAAATAAGCACCGTCGCCACAAGCCCCAGCCCTACAATCTGTATCATTTCCACGTCGGCTCACCTACTGGAAGAGAAAGATCGACTTGATTTCCTGCAGCAGACCGTCCAACAGCCGGATGACCATGAACAATACGACGACGAAACCGATCAGCGTCACCCAATGGGCCATGTCCTCCTTGCCCATCTGCTTCAGCACCGTGTGAATCATGGCGATAATGATCCCGATGCCCGCGATTTGAAAAATGGCGTTCACTTCTATGTTCATTGAATTGGCACCTCGCTAACATATTCACAGGCAAGTCACGAGAGTAGAGAGGGTTACGGGATTAGTAGAACAAAATGACGATGAACGCACCGCACAGCAATCCGAGGCTTTTAAACATTTTTTCATAGCGGCCTTGCTCCTCGCGTGCAGCCGCTTCTTCGCTTTCCAATTGCCGGATTGCGGTCGCAATATGCCCAAGCTGATCCTGCCGGTCGCTTGTCCCAAGCGTGAAGCTGAGCTCCTTCAAAACATCCCTTTCCGCCGTTTTCATGGCGGTGAATCTCCATCCCGTTTCAATCGCGTGCTGCAAGCCGTCCTGGGCCGTCCGGTTCAAAGGGGGGTTCATCTGCTCGGCGGCGCCTCCGAAAATCCTCCTGATCGGCTCCCCGCTCTGTTCGCCAATTCGTTCAAGCGCGTCCGGGAGAGGGGTGAAACCGTACATAATCTCTGTCTCCAACCGCTTCAAAGCGTGGATCAACCTGCGAATCTGGTTTGGACGATTCGCGTATTGCCTGGCCTGAACCCAGCCGGCAATCGTGGCGGCGGCGATGACCAGCACGGCGCCGAATATTTTAACCATGCTCCTCCCTGCCTTTCCAGCCCGGGTCCTGAGCCTTGCGTTTCTTTCCGTCCCAGAGACGGAATGACAGGCCCCTCTCCGTACGCCTAAGCACGGCATACATCTGAAAGAACGAATCCTCGAACAGCTTGGACAATGCCGGCCTTGCGGGCAAATCTTGCAGGCCTGAGCCATGCGCCGTCGCAATGACCCTCACACCGGCGTTCAGCGCTTCCGCCAAGGCCTCCGCATCTTCCGGACGTCCGATCTCATCGACGATCAGAACGTCCGGCGACATGGAGCGGATCATCATCATGATGCCTTCCGCTTTGGGGCAGCCGTCCATGACATCCGTCCGGGGACCAAGATCGAAACTGGGAACTCCTCTTTTGCTTCCTGCGATTTCAGAGCGTTCGTCGATGACGGCAACCTTCAAGCCCTGCCATTTCGCCTCGGGATGCCCCCAGGTTCCGTAGCTGATCTGACGGGCAAGATCCCGGATCAACGTTGTTTTCCCCTGCTGCGGAGGCGACAGGATCAGGGTATGGGAAACGGTTCGATGCTTGAAATCAAGCAAATGCGGCAACAAAGGATCAGCGATCCCTGCCACTTCCCGGGCGATTCGGATATTAAATCCGCTGATATCCCGGAGATGTTCGACCTTCCCCCCGCTAAGCACGGTCCTGCCGGCCAGTCCGATCCGATGCCCCCCGGTGATGGTGATGAAGCCTTTTCGCAGCTCCTCCTCCATCGTATAAAGCGAGTGGTTCGTCATCAGATCGAGCAACCGGTTGCTGTCCTGCCTCCCGGGTATGAAAGAGGCTCCAGGCTCGCGGGTAAGTCCGCCCTGCGGGGTCACAAAATAGCATCGACCTCCGGCGTTGACTTCAAGCGGCCGCCCTTCCCGGATTCTCACCTCTTCCAGACCGTTAAATAGAGTAGGCGGCAATTTGGTAATCAGGGAGCGCAGATTGTCGGGAAATACGGATAACCAGGTTTGGTCCACCTTCGTACCTCCAAAACTCTTAGTATGTTTCATGTTTATGCCTGTACTTTTCGTTTATGACGGTAAATCTATCATTTCTTCAAAATGCCGATTAAGAGACACGCAACGCCGCATCCGATCCATATCATCTTTGACCAGGACAGCTTATCCGCCATGCCGGCCAGCCCGATCGAGGTGGTAATAATCAAGATACTCGGCCCGACGAAGGCAAGCGCCGAATTGACGGCAAGCGCCTTGTCGACGCGTCCCAGCTTCAACATCAGAAGCGCGGCCAATATTTCAATCGTCCCTGACATGATTCTCAAACCGGCCATCCCGGTCACAAATTTATCGAGCATAATGACCTCCTTCTTGTCCAATACTCCTCATATCATCGATATGCCCGAACCCGCTATTTTAGTAAAAAAAAAGAGCCGCCCCGGCAGAAAACTACCGTAGGACAGCTCAATCGCTCTTATATTCAGTTCATGCCGTTATCTTATCGGCGATCTTTCGGACCTCCGACAAATACCTGATTTTCCGTATCAAGTCCATATGCCGTATGCAGCGCCTTAACCACTTCGTTCAGCTTGCCCGCATCGATGACGCAGGAAACTTTAATCTCCGAAGTGCTGACCATCTTGATGTTCACGCCCTCTTTGGAGATCACGTCAAACATTTGTGCGGCTACGCCCGGATGGCTGACCATACCCGCACCGACAATCGATACTTTCACCAAATCGTCTTCGGAAGTCGCTTCTTCGAAAGGCAGTTCGCCGCGGATCCCTTCCAGCACGCCGAGCGCTTTCTCGCGATCGGACAAAGCTACCGTGAAGCTAAAGTCGGCTTTGCCGTCTTTTACCCCGCTCTGAACGATAATGTCGACATCGATTTTAGCATCCGCCAGCGAGCCGAATACCTTAGCCAGGACGCCAGGTACATGGGATACCCCGAGAATGCTGATCCGAGCCACATTTTTATCGTAAGCGATACCGCTGACTACTACACCTTGTTCCATATTGACTTCCTCCTTGACCACTGTTCCTTCATTATGGTTAAAACTGGAGCGGACGACGAGACGTACCTGGTTGTGCTTCGCGTATTCCACTGCGCGGGGATGAAGCACCGCTGCACCCAGATTGGCAAGTTCCAGCATTTCGTCATACGAGATTTCCGCAAGCTTGCGCGCGTTATGAACGATTCTCGGATCCGTGGAATAGACGCCGTCCACATCCGTATAAATTTCACAATAATCGGCCGAAGTCGCGGCGGCTATGGCTACGGCCGTCGTATCGGAACCGCCGCGCCCGAAGGTCGTGATCTCTCCGTCCTCCGTCATGCCTTGGAATCCGGCGACAACGACGATATTTCCTTCCTTCAGCGCTTTGACTACCCGTTCCGGACGGATATCCGTAATCCGTGCCTTCCCGTGCACGTCCTCGGTGCGAAAGCCTGCCTGCCATCCCGTGAACGAGATTGCTTTACGGCCCAGCTGTTGAATGGCAATAGACAACAACGCGATGGAAATTTGTTCCCCGGTCGTCATCAGCATATCCATTTCCCGTAGGGACAGATCATTGCCGAGCATCTTCGCCTGATCGATCAGATCGTCAGTCGTATCTCCCATCGCGGAAACGACCACGATCACCTGATGCCCTTCATCCTGTTTCTCCACGACGCGCCGGGCAACGCGCTGCATGCGCTCCGTATCGCCGACGGAGCTTCCTCCGAATTTCATAACATATAAAGCCAAGTCAGACCCTCCCTAATGTGCTCAATCCTATCCGGCACTCCTGCCTGTGACGCGTTCATCGCATATTTCTATCAGTAACGCTTTAAACCAGTATAATACGAAGGACCCGAAACTAGTCAATGCTTTTGGCAACATTACAAAAAATTCCCCCATCCGGATCGGATGGAGGAAAGATAAAGCGGAGCCCGTCCAGGCCCCGCGGTTGAAATCCGGCCGTCACTATGCGCGGGAAATGTACTTGCCTTCGCGCGTATCGATCAGAAGCACGTCATCTTCGTTGATAAAGAGCGGCACTTGAACATTCAGCCCTGTTTCAACTTTCGCGTTTTTCGTCGCGCCGGTTGCCGTATTGCCTTTGATTCCCGGCTCGGTTTCGATGACCTTCAGCTCGACGCTGTTCGGCAGGTTGATCCCGAGAATTTCGCCCTGATAGCTGACGATCTTCACATTCATATTTTCTTTAAGGAAGTTCAGTTCCCACTTCAGCTGTTCTTCGGACAAGCTGAACTGGTCATAGGTTTCGTTATCCATAAACACATGGTCTTGTCCGCTCGCATACAGATACTGGACATCGCGGTTTTCGATCAGCGCGCGGCCGATCGTTTCACCGGCGCGGAAGGTTTTCTCCACGGTGTTGCCATTGCGGAGGTTTTTCAGTTTGGAGCGGACGAATGCCGCACCCTTGCCTGGCTTTACATGCTGAAAATCAAGAACCGTAAAAATATCGCCGTCCACCTCGACGGTCAAGCCTGTTTTAAAATCGTTTACTGAAATCACAAAAGAACCTCCTCAAATTGAATGAAATACGTGTTCAAAAAGTTAGCTTTTCAACAATTTTGAACGACCTTAAAAAATGTCTCTAGCCTAAAATAATAAATTCTTTGGTTGACTCGGTCAACCGTTTTACACCGTTTTCGGTGATGACGACATCGTCCTCGATCCGCACGCCGCCGAAACCCGGGATATAAATGCCCGGTTCCACCGTCACGACCATACCCGGCTGAAGTACGGTATCTCCTAATTTGGAAACCCGTGGCGACTCATGCACTTCCATGCCGAGTCCGTGGCCCGTGCTGTGACCGAATTGTTCGCCGTATCCGTACTTCGTGATAATATCCCGTGCCAGGGCATCCCCTTCGCGACCCGTCATGCCCGGCCGAAGGAACTCCAGCGTGTGCATTTGGGCTTCCAGCACGATATCGTAAATTTCCCGATGCTTGGCGGAAGGCTGTCCGAGAAATACGGTGCGCGTGATGTCCGAACAATATCCGTTCATCAATGCACCGAAATCCATCGTCACAAATTCGTCACGACCCAGCATTTTTTCGCTGGCAACCCCGTGCGGCATCGCCGAACGTTCGCCGGAAGCGATAATCGTATCGAAAGAAGGGCCTGACGCGCCGTTTTTCCGCATAAACGTTTCCAGTTCCAAGGCCATGTCCCATTCCGATACGCCCGGTTTAAGAATCTCAAGCATGTGCAGGAACGTCTTGTCGGCCAAATCGGCCGCTTCTTTCATCAATTTCAGCTCATCTTCGTCCTTGAATTGGCGGAGCTCCTCCACCAATTCCTTTACAGGGACAAGCTCTACCGGCTTAAGATCGCGCTCATAGGCCCGATATTGCGAGAATACGACCTTATCCTCTTCGAACCCGAGCCTGTCGATCCCTTCCTCGGCCAACAGCTGTTTTAAGCTCTCGTTCACGGAAGCTCCATGCTCCACAATTTCAAATCCGGAGGCCTGTTCGGCAGCCTGCGTCATGTAGCGAAAATCCGTCAGCAGAAAAGCCTTTTGCCGCGTAACCAACACATAGCCCGATGAACCGGTAAAACCCGTCAAATAGCGGCGGTTCACATCACCGGTAATCCAGACGGCTTCGATTCCGCGATCTTCCATCGCTTTTCGCAGTCCGGCAACTCGAATGCTCCCCATAATAAACTCTCCTTAAATAGTACGTGTTCAAAAAGTCGGTTTTCCTTCGTGATGAAAGGCGACTTTTTGAAACGTCTACTCATATTCTTTTTCCTGTCATTGATCCGGTGTCTATTTAGGCTCCCGGACGCTCCAGATGACGCTTCATGGCCAGGAGTCCCATTTCATAGCCGAACGCTCCGAATCCGGCGATTTGTCCGATAGCGATCGGTGCGATCACCGAATGATGGCGGAATGCTTCGCGGGCATGAATGTTGGACAAATGAATTTCAATCGCGGGAATGTTGACCGTGGTCAACGCATCGCGAAGCGCGTAACTGTAATGGGTCAGCGCACCGGGATTGATCAAAATTCCGTCGCAAGCTCCGTAAGCGGCATGAATACGGTCGATAATAGCACCTTCATGGTTCGATTGATAAAATGCAATTTCGATTCCTTCGCGTTCCGCAAGCGAACCGAGTCTCTCTTCAATATCGCCGAGACTTTCCGTTCCGTAGATCCCGGGTTCGCGGATCCCGAGCATGTTCAGATTCGGCCCGTTCAGTACGAGGATGCGTAACATCCTGCTCACCCTTCCCTGAGATAAGAGGTCGTTCAAAACGGCTGAAAGACCGCTCTTATCGGACATTTTCAGAAAAAACAACCATGGGTTATTTTAACACACGAAGGATGATGTTTGAAAGCTTTTTTGTACTATCTGGATCCCTTGTTCGGCTCGCGCCCTCGCTCATCCGTAAACTCCTCTGCGGCAGTATATCCGATGAATAATCCCCAGAGCAGAAAAAGGCAGAACTCCGTAAATACCGTGTTGAAGGACAATTTCGGAATCGGACGCGTCATATGCAGGAGCGGTCCTAGGAGAACAAAGATGACCGCCCACCATACGATTCCGTATATCATGCCCGGCAACGGGCCCTTCAGCTTCCGAAAAACAAGCGTATAAATCATCGTGGCCAATATGGAAAACAGAATAAAAAACACCCATCCGATGTAATATCCCCGCTGCGAATCCAGGTAGGCATGCTTGAAAAAGGGTTCGACCAAATATCCCGGGACGACGGATGTAAAACTCATGTAGTAAAAGAGACCTTTGACCGCCCCCCAAATCAGCCCGGCGAACAGGCCGATTTGCAGCGCAAACGTCCAAATGTTGGTTTTGTGTTTTCTTCTGTAATCATGTTGATCCACGAATCCTCTTCCCTTCCGTCAAACATTTCTGGATACGGATAGTATGCGCAAATCAAAAAAGACTAATCAAACTAGAATTTAAACCCGAAGTTCGATACAATGGAAATGTTCTAATCATTATTATGAAATGAATATTACATTTTCTAGGAAGGTGAAGTCGTTGCCTGAGCAATCCACACCAACAATATATGGCGGCCAAGCCGTAATGGAAGGCGTCATGTTCGGCGGCAAACATGTCAATGTCACCGCTGTACGCCGCAAAAATGGAGAAATCACCTTTTTGGAAGTTCCCAAACAGGATAAAACCTGGGTGAAGAAGCTTAGAAAAGTACCGTTTCTTCGAGGTATTGTCAGTATCGTTGACTCCAGTGCCAAAGGCTCGAAGCATTTAAACTATTCGGCGGAGGCGCTGGCCGATGACGAGACGGATCCGGAAGAGCGCGCCAAACAGAAAGAGAAGGAAAAAGCCAAGGAAGAATCGGGCCTCTCACTCTCCATGATTTTGGGCGTCGCCGTCGTGGGGGTTTTATCCTTTATTGTCGGGAAGCTGATTTTCACGCTTGTCCCGGCCGTGCTCGAACAATTTTTGTTCCAGCATGCATTTACCAATCAGACGCTGCACAGTCTTATTGAAGGCGTCATTAAAATCTTTCTTCTGCTCTGCTACCTTTGGCTGATGTCCCAGACGCCGATCATCAAACGGCTGTTCCAATACCACGGTGCCGAGCATAAAGTGATCAGTGCGTACGAAGCGGGCGAAGAATTGACGCCGGCCAATGTGCAGAAGTACAGCCGCCTTCATTATCGTTGCGGAAGCAGCTTTATTATTTTGACGGTTATCGTCGGAATCGTCATTTATTCCTTGCCGATTTTCAGTTGGGACACTCTGTGGGAACGGGTATACATCCGTGTACTCCTTCTGCCGATCGTCATCGGCGTATCTTTTGAATTGCTCCGTTTTACGAACTCGGTAAGGGACATTCCTGTACTTCGATACCTCGGTTATCCGGGGCTGTGGCTTCAATTGCTGACCACAAAAGAACCGAGCGACGATCAGGTCGAAGTATCGATCGCGTCGTTTAACAGAATGCGCCAACTCGATGAGAGCCTGGAGCAATCCTCTACCTTGGAAAATGCAGTCGGCCGTTCTTCACTGGATCCCGTGAAAGGATGATCATTTATGAAAAAACAGGCCATTCTGTTCTGGATTTTAATCGCGCTTGCCGTTTTCAGCATTGTGGATGGACTGTTTAACGGCGGAACATTTCGGATCGGTGGTCTTATCATACCGTTGATTGTCGTGGGAATCGTATTCCTGCTTTACAAGTTCCCGCCGCGAAAATTCGCAAAACAAAAGCCGAAGGTCAAACCTTCGGCCCGGACGATGGCCAAGGTAGCCGCCGAGCGCCGGCCTCCGTCCGGCAAAAAACGCAAGTCCTATCCTTTTCAAGTCATCGACGGCAACAAAGGAAAAAATGAGGACGACTTGCCGAAATACCATTAAATTTATGCCTGCTGATACTTTATGAACTGTTCTTCGTAATACTGTACATTCCAGTCTCCGAAGAAACGGTTGCCGGCTCTTAATCCGGATTCATAAAGCAGCAGGCTTTCTTCTTTTTCGATATCGAATTGAGTCGTACCGATTCCGAGCGTCGGTATTTTAATCGTGCGGTATCGGTTCGATTGTTCGATATACCGTTCATCATGCGCGGACAGCATCGTTTCCACCAAAGCCTGAAGCATGGAAAAAGGCCCGCGAATAACATGAGGCTTGCCGCTATTTTTCCCTACCATTTGAAACCCGACGGTAGGAACCTTGTTTTCTTTCCTCCCCTGCTGATCGCGGTCGAACAGCCAGAGCGGGAAATTGCTAAGCACTCCCCCGTCCACGATATGAAGAAATTGTTCGCTGAATTTTTTTCCTTTGGCGTGTTTTGCAGGCAATCTGAGTAGTACCGGATCAAAAAAGTACGGAATGCTGCAGCTCATCCGCACGGCTCTGGCCACTTCAAAGTTTTCCGGGCGCAGGCCGATTTTCGGCAGATCGTCCGGAAGCACCATGATTTTTCCGCCGGTGATATCCGAGGCGATGATTCTCAGCTTACCTGCCTCAAGATCGCCGAACGTTTTGACTCCTTTGCATCGCAAAATGCCGCGAATCCATTCCTCCAGCGCTTCACCGGAATATAATCCCTTCTTCAATAATACCCTTATGGCAGGCCCGATGATCGCCGTATTAAAGATGGGTGCCCTGCGTAAAAAGGTGGAAAAAGAAGTATCCATAATCATTTCCTTCATTTCCTCGGCATTATAACCGGCTGCGATCAGGGACGCGACGATGGACCCCGACGAGGTTCCGGCCACCTGGTGAAATCGGGCTCCGTGACATTCCGCTGCTTTTACGGCGCCCGCCAGGGAGATGCCTTTAACTCCTCCACCTTCAAAAACACCGTTGATGAGCAACAAAAAACCCCCTTCCATACACAAGTCTATTGCTTATGTATGAGGAAGGGGGCCTGCCCTATTCTTAATAATCGCTGTAATAGTTTTGAAGAAGCGGAATGAGGCCGAGCGGGTTTTCTCTTAAATCTTTCGCACTGAAAAAGATGCTGCCCGAAATTTCCGGGATGCCCCGGTTATAATCAAGTTGTCTTATAATTTCATCCGCGCTGTTCCATCCGGCCTCCGGCGTTCCCAGTTTATAAGGCGCATGTCCGATATAAAGCTTGACGTTCGTCCCCTTCACCTGAGCCGCCCACCAATCGGCAAGAATATCGTAGCGGACTTCTTTTCTCGTCATACTCCAGTAGATTTGCGGTACCACATAATCGATCCATCCGTTTTTGATCCAGGTACGGACATCGGCATAAGTGCTGTCGTATGCCGTTATGCTCGCTTTGGTATCCGAACCGGACACATCGCTCGCCTTGTTTCGCCAAACCCCAAAAGGGCTGATTCCGTATGCGATGTCAGGCTTGATTTGATGGATGCTCGTTCCGAGCTCGCGCACGAATTGATTGATATTATCCCTTCGCCAATCTCCCTTATTGCCGATCCGGCTATCGTTATAACTTTTGTAGGTGCTGTCGTCGCTAAATTTCGCCGAGGCCGTTTCGCCGGTAGGATAAAAATAATCATCCAGATGCACGCCGTCGATATCGTAGCCCTGCACGACTTCCAGGATCGCATCAATGATGTGCTGACGGGCTTCCGGAATGCCCGGATTAATGTACAGCTTCCCATCGAATTTTACGATCCAGTCGGGATGCAAGTTGGCGACATGATTTGCAGGAAGCTTGGAAGCATCGCTTCCCGTGCTGGCGCGGAACGGGTTGAACCACGCGTGAAACTCCATGCCGCGGCGGTGGGTTTCCTCGATCAGAAACTGCAGCGGATCATAACCGGGATCCTTCCCAGCCGTACCGGTCAAGTAAGAGCTCCAAGGTACGAGCGCCGAATTGTATATCGCATCTGCCGACGGACGAACTTGAACGAACACCGCGTTAATCCCCATTCCCTGCAATTCGTCGAGAAGTTTGACGTATTCTTGTTTCTGAGCGTCGGCCTTCCCGTAAGAAGCTTTGCTCGGCCAGTCCAGATTGGATACCGTGGACACCCAGGCTCCTCGCATCTCATGGCTTGCGGATGGATTCTCCGGCAAGGTCGGCTCAGGCGTTTCGATCGGCGTTTCAGCGGAACCCGCCGACGAAATCAGGGAAATCGTTCTGAGCTTTTGATCCCAGTTCACGACGAGTCCAAGCTGTTCGCTTACAAAACGAATCGGCACCATCGTTCGGCCGCTTTTGTTTTCGACGGACACGTCCAACGGTACGGAGCTGCCGTTCACGGAGGCCGTTTTTTGACCGATACCGAGAATTAGCGTATTGCCGTCTTTCTGAATCGTGGCCGTTCTTGCCGTGGCAGACCACTCCACAACCGCTCCCAGCCCCTCGCTGATAACTCGAAGCGGAACCATCGTAACGTTCTCTTTCGCCTTAATATAAGGAGACGTATCGCTAGCTAGCAGCGTTCCGTCCAGATAAAGCCGGATATCTTGAGACGAGGCGGCCTGGACATTCTGATCCGTAAATGTTACCGGCCACGCCAGCATGACGATCAGAAGAGGAATTAACATCGTGCGCAATAATTTCATCGAATACCTCCAAAAATGTTATCTACTATTTGAAACGCGCCCGGCTTTCCAAGAGTTGCGGTGAAATTAAATTTTCCCAAAGAAAAAGCATCTGTCCGGTTTCAGACAGATGCCTGTTCTACGATTCGCCCAGCAGCTCCATACGGATTTCCCGCAAATCCTGCGCCCGGGATTCTTCGCGTTTGAAATACTCCACCAATGCGGCGATGCAGGTGATCGAATCCCAGCTCAGATGGTGTTCGATCCCTTCGACATCCTTATAGATGTTATCCTGATCGACACCGATCATCTTCAAAAATTCCTCAAGCAGCTCATGACGATCCACAAGCCGTTTGCCGATCTTTTTCCCCTTGTTCGTCAGAACGAGCCCCCGATATTTCTCATAGATCAAATATTCATCTTTATCGAGCTTTTGAATCATCTTGGTAACGGACGAAGGATGAACCTCCAGCCCTTCCGCAATGTCGGAAACCCGGGCATATCCTTTTTCGTCGATCAGCTTGTAGATACGCTCCAAATAATCCTCCATACTGGGCGTTGGCATCTGGTATAACCTCTTTTCCATGAGTTGACAAAGGACTTGCCGCAGCAAATCCCATTACTTGTTTAATGATACATGTTAAGCTTGTCAATTGGCAAGTCCGAGGAAACCAGGATCAGAACTTCAACCATTCCGGCGTGAGCTGTTGCAGCCAAATGGTGATTTGGGCCATACGGTTGGTGAACAGCAGCACGCCCATCAGAAGCATCAACGCTCCGCCGATTTTCATCAGTACGGAAGAGTACCGGAGGATCCATCGGGTAGACCCGATGAAGAATGCCAGTACAAAGAAAGGTAAGGCAAAACCGATCGAATAGGCGGTGATCAAGCTAAACCACGTCCCGGGTTCGCTGACCGCCAACGCGATGATCGCGGCCAGAATCGGTCCGACGCAAGGAGACCAGCCAGCGGAAAATCCGACTCCGAAAATGAACGATCCTATGTACCCGCCCGGTTTGAATTTCAAGTCCAGCTTCCGCTCACGCATTAAAAATTGCGGCTGAAAGATACCGAGCAAAAAAAGGCCCATCAAGATGATCAGAATGGCCGACAACTGGCGGATCAAATTCCGGTTATCGTTAAAAAACTCGCCGAACAAGCCGGCTCCGAAACCAAGCGTATAGAAAACGGCCGAAAAACCAAGGATAAATGCCAGCGTATGGGTCATCGTACGAAACCGGACTTCCCGTTTGTTTTGCTCTGTTTTTAGCGTTTGCACCGACATGCCGGTGATATAAGACAGATAGGACGGGTATAATGGCAGGCAGCAAGGAGAAATGAAAGAGGCGATGCCGGCCCCGAACGCAACCCAAAGATTAATGTCAGCCATATCTACCTCCACATTTTTAATCTATCGTTCAGGCGGAAAATCCTTTTTTTCCGATTAATGATAGTACAAGCATGGCAATCAGCAGAAGAACGATCGTCGCACCGGGTGCCAGATTCCAGATCCCCGCAATCATCAAGCCCACGACAACGGCGATTTCCGCGATGACGACCGAGAAAACGACGGACATTTTAAAGCTCCGTGCAATGATTAAGCTGCATGCGGCCGGAATCGTCAACAGCGCGGAGACCAGCAAAGCGCCGACGATTTTGATCGCGGTGCTGATCACAAGCGCGGTCATGACCGTAATCAGCATATTCAGCAGCTTGACCGGTATTCCACTGACCGAAGCGGCGTCTTCCTCAAACGTAAGCAGGAACATTTCCTTGAAAAAAACGGAAACGACAATCACGACGATCACGGTAACCGCTCCTACGACATACAGATCCATCGTGTCGAGCGTGTATATGCTGCCGAACAAGTAACTAACCACATCGTTATTGTAACCCATCCCCAACGTAAAGAACAGTGAGGCCAGCGCCACCCCGCCGGCCATAATCACGGCAATGGAAAGCTCGGCATAGCTTTTGTAGGCTTTACGCAGCTTTTCGATGCCGAACGAGGCCGCAACGGCAAACACCAGGCCGACGCCGATAGGGTAAACTTCAATCAGAAATCCCAGCGCTACACCGGCAATCGTCACATGTGCCAGGGTATCCCCGATCATGGAAAGACGCCGGAGAACAAGAAAAATGCCGATCAGAGGAGCCGTCAACCCGATGAGAAGCCCTCCTGTCAGCGCTCTTTGAAAAAAATCAGCAGTTAAAATCTCCAAATGTCACATCTCCTAATATCTCTTTAAGTGCGTGCGTAAAAAAATCCGGCTTCTCTTTTAAATGTTGACGTTGTGCGCTTCCTCCACGATCGAATGCTGTAAGCCCGGTATCGCGCAGTCCTGTTCGTGAGAGTGGCGCACGTAAAACTTGATTCCTCCCGAGCGGTCGCGAGGTTCCTTGCCCAGGTAGCCTTCGATCATTTCAATGTCGTGGGATACCATAAGAAAGGTCATATGGTGGTGGGCATGCATATGAAAAATAAGTTCAAAAAAATCAGCTTGGGTTTGCGCATCGATGCCGACCGTCGGCTCGTCCAGAATCAGCAGGTCCGGCTGGTTAATCAAGGCCCGGGCGAGAAACACCCGCTGCTGCTGGCCTCCCGAAAGCTGGCCGATCCGTTTGCCCGCAATATCGCCAATACGCATCACTTCAAGCGCTTCCTCGCATTTTTCATGGTCTTCTTTCCCGATTCGCTTAAACAGCTTTTTGTTGCTGTACAGGCCTGACATGACCACTTCCCGAACCGTTGCGGGAAACAGCGGATTAAATGCGTTTTTTTGCGGGACGTAGCCGATCCGGTCCCAGTCGCGGAACTTGCGGATCGGCTCTCCGAACATTCGGATTTCGCCTGCGGACGGTCGGAGCAAACCGACCATCATCTTCAGCAGCGTCGTTTTACCGGCTCCGTTGGAGCCGATGATTCCGACGAAATCCCTTTCCTTTACAACCAAACTTAAATCTTGGATGACCTGCTGGTCCTTATATGAAAACGATACACGATCAAGCTCGATAATATGCTCATGACAGTAAGCCGCATCCGCGGCAAGTACGGATTTCATTTTTATCTTCCTTTTCGGTAGTATGCAGTTCTCTCTTTATTGTAGGGCGAGAATCAGATTTTGCAAATTTTTTTCCATCAGCGAAAAATAATTGTCCCCCGCCTTTTGCTGCTCCTTCGTCAACCCTTCCACCGGATTCAGCACAAGGGTTTCCACCCCTGCTTCCCCCGCCAGCGTTTTGGCCAATTTGTCGGAAACAAGCTCTTCGAAGAAAATATACTTGATCCCTTCTTCTTTAACCAATTTGCTAAGAGCGACCAGATCCTGGGCTCTCGGTTCGGCGTCAGGCGAAAGGCCCATAATCGCATGCTGCGTCAATCCGTAGTCTCTGCATAAATAACCGAATGCTTGGTGCGAGACGACGATTTCCTTTTTGGACGTGTTGGACAATGCCTCGGTAAATTTGGCGTCGAGCTCGTCAAGCTTTTTGGCTAGATCCGCGTAACGCGCTTCATAATCATTCTTATGCTCGGGATCGACTTTGATATATGCGTCCTTAATATTTGAAGCCATCGTTTTTGCGGATTTCGGGCTGACCCAGGTGTGCGGGTCGATATGATGGGACGGAACCGACTCCGTTGCCGTATCGGCATGTTCGTCGGTTGCATGTTCATCCGCATGTTCTTCTCCCTCATGAGCGTGTTCTTCTCCCTCATGCGCATGGTCCTCTGATTCGCTTGCCCCGTGATTGTGCCCGTCATCGCCCTCAGCGTTAATCAGCTGAATGCCTTGACTGACCTCCATCGTCAAAACCTTGGCGTCACTGCCCATTCCCTTCAGGAAATTTGGCACCCAGCCTTCCAGGCCGGCCCCATTGTACAGGAATAGCTGCGCCTTTGACGTACTCAGAATATCCTGGCTCCGCGGTGTCCAATCATGCGGTTCCACCCCGACCGGAAGCAGATTGATCACATTCGCCTGTTCCCCGCCGATCGCGGTGGCGAATTCGTAAATAGGATAAAAACTGGTCACCACATTGACTTTGCCTTCTACGATTTGCCCGCCGGAGTCCGCTCCCTTTCCGCATCCGGCCAGACCGATGAGCATGAGCAGCAGGGCTGCCGCCGTAATGAATACCTTACTTCCTCTGTTTATGTAAAATTTCATTTCTCCCTCTCCCTTAATCGTAATAATTACAAATATGATTATAGGGTGACTATAATTCGAATGTCAACATCTATTTATTATTGGTAGATCAGAGATAAAAAAAACGCCTTCCGGCTTTAAGCGGTAACACGAATGATGAATAACAGTGCGGTACGGTGCCATGTGTATATGAATATCCGCCCCAATGGCCTTCCAATGACGTTCAAAATCATACAGAAAAGGACCGCAATCCCGCTAGAGGTGGACATGTGTACGATTTTTCATACAGAATTGTTCGAAATCCGAAAAAACGCGCAATTGTGTTCGATTTTTCATACAGAATTGTCCGGAATTCGCCTAAAAGCGGAATTGTGTACGATTTTTCATACAGAATTGCCCGGACTAAAAGCAAAAGCCAAGGGCAGAACCCTTGGCTTTCTTCCTAAACAAAATTATTTTACGATCGCGCCGTTCGGCATCGAATCCGGCACAGTTGCCAGCGTGAGCTGGTCTCCTTGCGATGCTGCGAGAATCATACCTTGGGACAGCTCGCCGCGCAGCTTCACCGGTTTCAGGTTCGTCACGCAAATGACTTTGCGGCCGACGAGCTCTTCCGGTTTGTAAAACTTGGCAATGCCCGATACGACCTGACGCTGCTCGTAACCAAGGTCCAATTGGAGCTTGAGCAGCTTGTCGGCTTTAGGTACCGGCTCGCATGCCAGAACCTCGGCGACGCGCAGCTCCACCTTGGCGAAATCGTCGATGCCGATTTCCTCCTTCGGCTCCGGCTTCACGGATTCCGAAGCGGCACTTCCTGCCGGCTGAGGCTCCGCCGCCCCTGCCGACGCGCCGCCCGACATCGAGTTCGAGATGAACTCGACCTCAAGCTCCGCATCAAGCCGCGGGAAGATCGGCTCGCCCTTGCCTACCTTTGTCCCCGCGGGAACGAGGCCGAACGACTTGGCGCTTTCCCAGCTCGTCAGCTCGCCCGGCGTCAAACCGAGCTGCGCCCAGATTTTGGCCGGCGCCTGAGTCAGGAACGGCTGCAGCAAGATTGCAGCAATCCGCAGCGATTCCGCCAAATGAGCCATGACGGAAGCGAGCTGATCTTTATTCGCTTCATCTTTTGCAAGCACCCAAGGCTGGGTCTCGTCGATATATTTGTTCGTCCGGCCGATAAACGCGCCGATCGCGGAAAGCGCGACGGAAAACTCCAGGTTTTCCATTACTTCCTCGACCTTGTTCACCGTTTCCCGGGCCAAGTTCGACAAATCCGCATCATATGGCGTTACGTTCGGACGATAAGCAGGAACTTCGCCGTCAAAATACTTGCCGATCATCGCAACGGTGCGGTTAAGCAAATTGCCAAGATCGTTCGCCAGGTCCGAATTCACCCGCTGCACGAAGCTTTCAGGAGTAAACGAGCCGTCCGACCCGAACGGAACCTCGCGAAGCAAATAATAGCGGGTCGCATCGAGACCGTACCGGTCGATCAGCACGTTCGGGTCCATCACATTCCCTTTCGACTTCGACATTTTGCCGCCTTTCATCAGGAGCCATCCATGCCCAAACACCTTTTTCGGAAGCGGTAAATCCAGCGCCATCAACATAATCGGCCAGTAAATCGTATGGAACCGGACAATCTCTTTTCCCACGAGGTGCACGTCGGCCGGCCAATACCGGTTAAACAACTCATCGTGTTCCGTTCCGTATCCGAGCGCCGTAATATAATTCGTCAGAGCATCGATCCAAACATAAACGACATGCTTCGGATCTCCCTTTACCTTGATCCCCCAGTCGAACGTCGTCCGGGAGACGGCCAGGTCCTCCAACCCGGGCTTGATGAAATTGTTGATCATTTCATTTTTGCGCGACTCCGGCTGGATAAATTCCGGATTCTCTTCATAGTATTTCAGGAGGCGGTCCACATAGTTGCTCATACGGAAAAAGTAGCTTTCCTCCTTGACCAGTTCCACCGGGCGACCGCAGTCCGGACAATTGCCGTCGACAAGCTGGCGCTCCGTGAAGAACGATTCGCAAGGCGTACAATACCAGCCTTCGTACTCGCCTTTATAAATGTCGCCCTTTTGCACAAGCCGGTCAAAAATATCCTCAACGACTTTTTTATGACGGGTTTCGGTCGTCCGGATAAAATCGTCATACGAAATGTCGAGCTTTTTCCAGAGGTCTTTGATCCCCACGACGATGTCATCCACGAATTGCTGCGGCGTTTTGCCGGCTTCGCTCGCCTTGCGTTCGATCTTCTGGCCATGCTCATCCGTACCTGTTAAGTAGCGGACGTCATATCCGCGCAGACGCTTGTAACGGGCGATCGCATCTCCCGCCACCGTGGTATAAGCATGCCCGATATGCAACTTGTCGCTTGGGTAATAAATCGGGGTTGTGATATAAAACGTCTTCTTTTCCGACATATTCAAGGTCATCTCCTTCAAAAGATAAATGAAAATAAAAAACCCCCGTCCCAATCATGGGACGAGAGTATACTCACGTGTTACCACCCAAATTCCCCGCCGCTTTGCAGACGGCAGGCTCAGCCGGTCATCTCTGACCTTCCGATAACGCCGGAATTCGCGCCACTCCCTTACCGTTCGTCAAACAAGCCGGCTCGAAAGCAGATTCTCCAGGACCATTTTCCAGGGAGGTTCCAGACCGGTTTTCAGCTTCCCCGGCTCTCTGCTACTGGTTCAATCCCCTGTACTTATCCGTTCATCGAAATATCGTTATGCCTTTATATTATGAAAAACTTCTCCCTCATGTCAAGGCGCATCCTTCTTCGGGGGAACCGGATCGATCCCGCCGGGATGAAACGGATGGCATTTCGCGATCCGCTTTGCCGCGAGCCACGCCCCCTTTATCGGCCCATGGACCTCAATCGCTTCAAGCGCATAAGCCGAACAGGTGGGATAAAACCGGCATGTCGGCGGCTTAAGAGGCGAAATGACTTTCCGGTAAAAATGGATCGGTACTTTCGCGATTTTGCGGGGAAGGCTCATTTCGAGGCGCTCCCGCCTTGAACCGCCGCTTTTTCCGCCCCATCCCGTTGACATTCCTTACAATAGCCAAACACCTCGAATTTATGCTTCACGACCTTAAAATCCTCAGGCGCATCGGTCAACGGCATCGGACAAAAATGAATCGGATATGTTTTCTGGCATTGCAGACAAATCATATGATGGTGATGATGGCCTTCGCTGCTGCAGCCGGCCCGGAATTTAAGGCCGTCCTCGAACACGACCTGTTCGATCGCTCCGAGCTCCTCCATAACCCGCAAGTTCCGATAAACGGTATCAAAACTCAAACCGCTGTACTGCTTGCACATATACTCGTATACGTCTTTCGGCGTCAAATACCCGTCTCTTTCGGCGAACAGCTTGGCCAGGCTTCTGCGCTGGTCCGTAATCCGTAGGCCTTGAGCCGACATGACACCGAGGATTTCCTCTGTTGACAGCATGCGACATTCCTCCCGTTCAACCTTCATGCGTCACTACTAATAATGCCGCAAATCCCAATCTCCGTCAAATGCGCGAATCGCGGGAATGAAAAAGCGGCAAACCTCCGCCGATGACGAAGATTTGCCGCAGGGTCTTATTCTAAATTCCGTAGGTTAAGGCTGCTTCTTTTCCGGCATTTGCTGGAACAGCAGGTTGACGGACAAGTTACTGCCCGGTGCAGCCGTGAACAGCATCTCTACCGTTTGCTCGCGGTCTCCAGTGCGGTACAGCACACTGTTTTCGTTCGGCGCGCTCAAGCCTCCGCTCGTCGTGAGCTGAACGATATTGCCGTTGACCATGATCGATCCGGTATAATAACCGCCTCGAGGGTTGAACGTGATCAGCGTGTTCGGGGCAACCCGATACAGTTTAATGCGGTAAACGACGCCGAAGTTACCTGCGTTCAGCGCGTATTCCCCGTTTTTCGGGCCATCCCAGCCTACCAGGAACGGATCGCTGGAGTTGTCACCCAGGAGGAGACGCATCGGCGTGTTGCCGATCAGTTCGGAGTATTCGATATTCCGTGTCGCGTCAGGGTACGTGCCGCGGTTGTGAACATCGCGCTCAAGCGTGCTCAGGTACGGAAGGGATACGAACGGATCTTTGTTGGCGTCAAGCATAATTACGTTATATTGCAGCGAGTGGTCGCTGTACACATCCGCAAGAAGGGAAATGACTTCTCCCGGCTTCATGACGGTCGCATTCAACTCGGTCAAAACGATTTTGCTTTCTCCCGGAGCGATCCATACATCCTTATATTTGTTTCCGGTTTGCATCGATTCGTAGTAGCGCTGAACGGAGGCTTTACCTACGCCTGTCGCATATTGGTTAGGGCCGGCAAATCCCAAATTGACTTGGGTCAACCGGGCGCTTTCCCCGCTGTTGTTCGTGGCAATAACGTACATCTTTACATTTTTGCCGGTTTGGTTCACATGGTGAATCATGAACCGCGTATCTCCGATCGCGGTTTCGCGATATACGACACCGTCGGAATATACCGTTTCAGGACTGTTGCTTCGGATCAATGTTGTCGGTTCGGACGTAATGGAATAGTTTGCTCTCGCCCAGCTCGGAACCTGGGTGCCGTCAAAAACGAATTTTTCCCCGACCGGCGTGAACAATTTATTGAAATCGTCTCTCGTATACAACGTTTCGTTGGTGATGTTAATGGTCTTCTCGATCGTCGAGGTCAGACCGAATCTGTTAACCACCGTCAGCTTAATCGTCACGGGTCCCGGAGCAAAGAAAGCGAACTCCTTGTTCTCCCAAATGCGGTCCGTAATTTCAACTTCGTCCGTACTCAGATCGTTATAGGTAATCAATTCGCCCATTTTATAAGTATCTTTATCCGTCGTAAAGTTGGCTACCGGCGGCGTATGCGGCTTAACGACATTGACCGTCAAAGAGAACGGATCGCTCCATTGGCCGCTGGAATCCTGTACACGGTAAGTAACGACGTATTGACCGGGCACCATAAACATGTCCTCGCGTCCGGTCCACTCTTCATTTACGATCTGAAGACCGCTTGGCGAAGAGGAATTGGTCAAATACTGCACCTGCGTTTCGCCGGCAATGACTTCGGCGTTGCCGATCGAGAACGAAGCCTGCGGCTTGGTCGAGATGCTGATAATAACTTGCTTGGTCTTTTGTTCCCACGTATACGGCATATTCAATGCTTTGGTTACCGCGGTCAACGGAATCATAAAATTGTTCTTGACGATATAAGACGTTCCGCTCATTTTCGTCGTAACGCCGTTGACTTTGTAGCTCGAGGTATTCATTTTAAAACGGAGCTCATCGGTTCCGCGCTGGATAATCGTTTCCTTCGTTTTATTGTCGAATGAAATTTGTAAGCCTGCGCTTTCTACAATCGCGCGAACCGGGACGTAAGATACCCCTTTCTTGACTTCCATCGGGTGACCGGCAATATATTCAGTACCGTTTTTATATATTTTCTTGCTGTTCATCGTCAGGACGAGCTTGCCTTCTCCTCCGTTCGTCGAGCTTCCATCGACTGCCGGAATTTGCTGCTGCGGAGTTGTCGTGCTGTTCGTGTTGTTATTGTTGTTCGTAGTAGTGCTGCCGGATCCGTTATTTTCCGTCGTTCCGTTCGTTCCCGTTCCATTTGCTCCCGTTCCATTCGCTCCCGTTCCGTCCTGACCGGATCCGGAAGTGTCCGTTCCATTCGTGTTCCCCGTTGTATCCGTTCCTTGGATCACCTGTTCTCCGGCTTGTCCGGGATTTGCCGCCTGATTTACGGAATCGTTCGGATTCACGGTTTCCGTCTGTTCCGTAGCGGGCACCGTCGGCACGGCTGCGTCCGCGCTTGCGGGCAGCACCGCCGCAACTTGCGATGCCGCTATCATTGTCGTAATTAGCAATCGTTTGAAATTCATGACTGACTCCTTCTCTACTCCCATTTGTAACTCTCTCGTGTCACATATCTAATTTAACGCATTTTAACTAAAAAAGTTGCTAATAAAAAATGAAAAAAGCAGATCCCTGTCCAAACAGGGATACTGCCTGATATCGCTATTGGGAAACGTGTCGAAAACCTGCCGGATAGTCGCTGTTCAGGCTCACCGGAAGCGCGCCCTCGCATCGGAGTCTTCCGGTTAATGCTTTGGCCAGCGCATCAAGGGAACCCGGGCGATTTTCGTAGAGGCACAAATATGTTCCGACATCCGGGAATGCGTTTAGATCATAAGGATTTCGAGAGGAGACGACAATCAACTCGGACCTGCGATTTCGTTTAATCGAATTGATCAGCTTGCTCTGACCCTCGGGGATTTCGCTCTCCGCCGTATAGGTGACGGCGACGATTTGCCTGAAATCCGCGCTTTGCTTGAGCACTTCTTCGATTTCCGCATCCGACGGGCGGGTCCCGATCACGGAAAGAACGACGCGGTCCGCATAAGGCCTCAGCGCATCCGCCAGTGTGTACCGATGCACCGACGGTTCATCGACCTCTGTACGGTGACGCAGTTCTGGCCATATAACCAGTATGGGATCGGAGGTATTAAGCGGCAGGCTCCCGTCATGCTTAACCAGGGTCACGCTCCGTTCCGAGGCCTCCGCCAGCAATGGACCGCCCGTTTCCGGCGGCGTCAACGGCATAGGTACTGCATGGGATCCTTCACCGCGTCCTGCAGCAAGCCCCCCGATCCGTTTGGCTTTCAAGGCAAGCACGCGTTCTACGGATCGGTCGATCCTTTCTTCAAGGATCCGGCCGCTAGCGACCGCTTCGTATACCGCCTCAATCGCCGCAATCTGATCGGACAACGTATGGCTGACGAGCACGAGATCCGCCCCGGCCTCGATGGCTCTCACCGCGCCTTCGGCGATGCCGCAAGATTTGGCGATGGCATGCATTTCCAGGCAATCCGTCACGATGACTCCGTCAAATCCCATCTCCGACCGCAGAAGATCCGTGAGTACCTTTCGCGATAAGGTTGCGGGAATTTCCTCCGGTTCAAACGCCGGAAAAATGACGTGCGCCGTCATGATCGCATCGACTCCTGCATCGATCGCTTTTCGAAATGGGGTGAGCTCGATTCCGTTCAAACGCTCCCTGTCATGCGGAACGACCGCCAATCCCAGGTGGGAATCCACCGCCGTATCGCCGTGGCCGGGAAAGTGCTTCGCTGTCGCAATAACGCCGTTCTGCTGGTAACCACGGATAGCCGCGACCCCATGAACGGCTACCAATTCGGGATCCTCGCCGAAAGAGCGGACGCCGATGACCGGGTTTCCCGGATTGTTGTTCACGTCAACGCAAGGCGCAAAATTAAAATTGATGCCGAGTGCGGTCATCTCTTGTGCCGCAAGTCCGGCCACTTCTTCCGTAAGATGCGGATCATTGGCGGCACCGAGCGTCATATTGCCCGGAATGCGGCTCATCCCTTCATGATCAAGACGCGCGACCATTCCGCCTTCTTGATCGATCGAGATAAACAGCGGGATATCGGGCTTGCTTCGCGGAAGCGCCTGCACATCGGCGGACAGCGCAGCCAGTTGTTGCACCGATTCCACGTTCCGCCGAAAATACACCGTGCCTCCGACATGATAATCTTTCACCAACGTGCGGATTTGTTCATCGACTTGCGCGCTTTGAAACCCGCATATAAACAACTGGCCGATCTTTTCCTTCAAACTCAGTTTGGCTAAATCCATCAATCGTCACCTTTTCCCTTCAGGATGCGGATGAATCCCTCTGCCTGTATTCCGAAGGCGTCATCCCGGTATACTTTTGGAACACTTTCGTAAAATAACGCCGCTCCTGGTAACCGACGATCGACCCGATCCGGGTTACCGATTTCTCCGTGCCGCTCAGCAGGAATTTCGCCATTTCAATCCGCTGCTTGGTCAAATACTCCACAAAGGTTTCACCGAAATGATTTTTGAACAACAAACAAAAGTAACTGCAGCTGATCCCCAAATACTCGGCGATGTCCTCGATGCCGAAGTCGTTTCCAAGATGGTGCTGGATGTAGCTTTGCGCCGACATCATCAGCGTTTCCGACGATTTTTTTGCCGCCAGCGACTCGCGGCAAAGGTCAAGCAGCGAAACGACCAAGGTCATTAATTCTTTTACGCTGAGCGGACCTTGCAAATTAATCCAGACCGCTTCTTCCTGTTCGACGGTCAGCATTTGCAGCTCCCGCATCTCCCGAAGCAGATGGATCAGCATGTAGTTCAGCAGCTTTTCCGCCCTGCCGGCCTGGTTTTCCGTCAAATGGCCCACGTAATATTTCAGTTCCGAAGCGACCTGCGCCAGGCTCTCGTGACTTCCGGTACGAAGCCCGGTTGCGATTCGCTCGATAAACAGCCATGGCGAGCCTTTATTTTCCTTGTGCAATCCGGTTCCGGAGTCTCCCGCGCTGATCGCCCCGATGTCCGGAAGCCATTCTTCGGCCGGGCTTAAAATCAGAGCCTGCTGCATCCGCTTATATATGTTCGCAATCTCGGAAAGCTCGAAAGAACGCTGCTCCAGACACATCCGGATCATCATATCTTTCTTGTCCGTTATAATGCTTTGCAGCTGCTTGCATCCGGGTTCCAGGAGTTCACGCGTCATTTCCTCGCGCAAGGGCGAGTGGAAGATGAGGCACCATTCCCCCTCTCTTACCTGCAAAACCGTACCCTGCCCCGCAATGGGGTAAAAAACTTCTTTAATTGCGTTTTTGATATGCAAATTCCAGGCTTTCCGTTCATGTACGCTCCAGGACATGGATTTGAACGCATAGCCTTCCAAATCCAACAGGAGCAGGCCGTGCACTTTCCGTCCTTCGGCCTCTTCTTCTCCATCCCACAGAACGCTCTCTTCTTCCGTATCCTGGCCCAATAGCAAATGAAGCAGGTATTTCTCGCTCGCCAGCGTGGCGACGCGGTTCAACCGTTGCTCCTTGCCCTGTTTGTCCCGCTTCTCCCGAATGTGGACGGCAAGCTTCCGGACGACCTCTTCCAGCTCAAAATAGTTGATCGGTTTGCAAATATAATCCCTGACCCCGTATCTGATCCCCGTCCTGGCGTACTCGAATTCCTGGTACCCCGTAAGCAGCAGAATTTCGCTGGTCAATCCTTGTTCGCGCACTTTCTGAATGAACGTCATTCCATCCATCACCGGCATTCGAATATCGCAAAGGATCAGGTCCGGCTCGTGCTGCGTCGCCGTTTCCAGCGCCTCTACGCCATTTTTGGCAAGACCGACAATTTCGAAGTCCATGGCTTCCCAAGGTAGCACCCTGGCAAGATTGTTTAAAATATGAATCTCGTCATCAACCAATAAAGCCTTCAGTTTCATCGTTTGTCACCCAATTCATATTTTGGAATTACGCACTGGATCACCGTTCCCTCTCCAGGACGTGAACAAATGAACATTCCGTACTTGCTGCCGTATTTAAACCTGATGCGGTCATAAACGCTTCGCAGCCCGAGTCCCCTGCGTTCATGATTCGGATAAAGACCGGCGCCGGATCTTCCCGAATCCGAGCCCGAATCCGCTTCCATATCCGGTTCCGCATACTGTATCTTGGTCAACTGCTCGTTCGTCATGCCGATGCCGTTATCTTCGACCCTCAGCAATATGCGGTCCTCCTCGAGGACCCCGGTCACTTTGATCAACCCTCTATAGTCTATGCCTTCGAATCCGTGCTGAATGCTGTTTTCGACGAGCGGCTGGAGCGTCAGCTTCAGCAGCATGCAGCTCATCATCTCCTCAGGGATATCCAACTCGTAATCAAACAGCTCTTCAAAGCGGAATTTTTGGATTTCCAAATAGCTTCGCAAATGTTCGATTTCCAGGCCGAGTTGAATTTCCTCCTTGTCCTGGATGCTGATTCTAAGGATGCTGGCCAAACGAAGGACCATTTCGCTCACTTTCCGCCCTTCATTTTGAACGGCAAGCACATTGATCGACTCTAGCGTGTTAAACAGAAAATGCGGCTTGATTTGCGCTTGAAGGACGCGCAGTTCCGCGTTCGCCTTTTGCAGCTGCTCCCTTTTGACCTGATGGAACAATTCGTTGATCTTGTCCACCTGGTTGTTGAAGCCCTGCTGCAGCAAAAGCAGCTCATCATCGCCCTTCTCATCGACGCGAACATTGAAATCGCCGTCTTCGACTTTTCGCATAAACCGTACGATCACGCCGATCGTCCCCGTAATCCGGTTCATGAACAGCAGGTTGAAAAGCATGGCCGTTAGGACGCAAACCAATATAATCGCGACAAACCATTTGGCGAAAGTCACCAGTTCCTGGGACAGATAACTCCAGGAGGTCACCGACACCAGCTTCCATGGATACTCTTTTAAATTGTAAATGGATATGACACTTTCTTCTCCGTTAAACTTTCCTTTGAAGCTCATCGAATCTTTCGTCAAGGTCAGCTTGTTCTGAATGCCTTGATCCAGCGTTTGACCCGTCAATTCCGACTCATAGTCGTACAGCACCTGTCCTTTGTCGTTCACCAGAAAAAAACGGGTATCCCGCATTTTGCTGCCCATCGTCATGCTTTGGAATATTTTTTCGAACTCCCAATTTTTGATCTGTACGACGAGCACGCCTACCCGTTTGAAGCTCGTTAAATCTTTGACCAGGCGGATCTGGGTGAACACATTGTCTGATCCCGTAAGCTCCGGATACTCATGCGGCGCAATCCACTTCGGAACCCCGTTGAGTTCCATGACCTCCTGATACAACGGATGCTCTTTGAACTGTTCGTAGGGAAGCGTCTCGAAATCTTCCTTATTAAAAATCGTGATCACTTTGGAGTCCTTGGAATCATGGACATTGTACAAAAATGCGTAATCGATCGCCGGGTGGTTATACAAAAGCGAACGAAAATTCCGTTGGTTGGCATTGAGCTCCAACTGGTTGGCCGCCGTCAAATCCTGCGAATCCGGATCCTTCGACACCAGGGCTTCCTGGAACACGCCTTTGGCGATCCCGTTGTCGGTCACCGTGTCCATTTCGTGAAAAACATTTTTGATGCTATAGGCAATGGCCTTCAGCGAATATTCGGCCTGCTCGCTATACTTGGTCTCGATGGAACGGAACGTCACAAAAAACGTGATGATGCCCAGAATAAACAGCGGAATAATGACGAGCCCCAAAAACGCCGTAAACAGTTTGATTCGCAGATTCATCGGTAGTCCGGCTCCCTAAAATGGATTCGCGGGCAAGATTCGCCCCTGTTATCCTTTGACACTGCCTGCCGTAACTCCTTCTATGATCTTTTCCTGCAAAATCGCGTAAATGATCATGACCGGAAGCACGCTGAACACAATCCCTGCCGACATTTGGGCATAGTTGGTATTGTAAGCGTCGCGGAATCCGACCATCCCAACGGGAAGCGTCCGCAAATTTTCGTCCGACAGAAAATAGTTGGCCAGCAAAAATTCATTCCAGTTGCCCAGGAAATTGATGATGAACACGGTCACGATCGCCGGTACGGTCAGCGGGATGATCACTCTGGCGAACATGCCGGCGGAGCCGAGTCCGTCGATGACCGCGGCTTCTTCAATTTCCCCGGGGAGGGACCGCATAAAGGCCGCAAGGATAATGACGGAAAAAGGGATCGCGTTGGCCACGTAAGGCAGGATCAATGCCATATGCGTATCCAGAATATCCAGTTTGCGCATTATGCCGTAAATCGGCAGGAGCAGCGAGTTGTTCGGAATCAGCATCCCCAAGAGCACCACCTGGAAGACGACCGCGCTGATCTTCGAGAACCGCATCCGGGTCACCGCAAAGGCCATCATGGCGGCAAACAGGATCGACAGTACAGCCGACAGTACCCCGATATATAAGCTGTTGAAGAAATACGTGCTTATTTTGGCGTTGACCCAAGCGTTGACGTAGTTGTCAAACGTGATGGATTGCGGCAAGCCGAACGGGTTGCTGGCGATGTCCTGATTGTTGATTTTTACGGAAGAAAACAGAACGAACAGAAACGGATATAAAATGATGAGCAAATATCCCATCAGAAAGACGTGAGGTATCGATTTTTTCAGGGCTCTCATCAGTATTCAATCCTTTCTGTCCGTTTAACGACCAAGACCTGGTAAATGACCGTAATGATAATCGTAAAGACGAATATCAAGACCGCGATCGAATTGCCGAAACCGTGCTTGAAGCTCGTAATGGCATATCGAATCATGTATGTCGCCATCACGTCCGTGGAACCGGCCGGTCCGCCCTTCGTCATGACGAGCACGATGTCGGCCGCTTTCATCGCTCCAGCGATCGAAAGCATGATGACGACGGAAATGATCGGCATCACCAGCGGAATCGTGATCTTGAATGCGCGCTGGAAACCCGTGGCGCCGTCGATCGCCGCCGCTTCCTCCAACTCCTTCGGGATGGCGAGTATGGCGGCAAGCACCATCACGATGTAAAAACCGGTCCACTGCCAAGCGTTCGTAATCAAAATGGACAGCATCGCCCAGTTTTTATCGGACAGCCAGTAGACCGGGGAAATCCCGAATACCCCGAGAAGTTGATTGGCGAGGCCGAAATCCGGATTATAGATGAACCCCCACAATATTCCGATGACCGCGGTGGACATAATGGATGGCATGAAAACCGCGGTTTTGTACAGTCCTTTCAGGCGTTTCACGTTGGCGATCAACAGCGAGAAAATCACGATTAAAGGAACTTGAATCAAACACGAAAACAAAATGAAGTACACATTGTTCTTCACGGATCTCCAGAACGCTTCGTCCTTGAATGCCGTGGCGTAGTTGTCAAAGCCGATGTAAGTCACGTTTTTGGATATGCCGTTCCAGCTCGTGAAGCTGTTGTTTATCGCTGTGAAAACCGGGTATATGAAAAAGGCGAGGAACAAGATCAATGCCGGCAGCACGAAAAGGATATAAATCAGCGGGTTTCTAAGCGCTTTGTTCATGGCAACCTCCTATGATGTGAGAAAGGCGCCACCCCATATACTTTCTTCGAGGCGGGTGGCGCCCTTCGTGAATGCTTGCTAATTATTCCGCCATCGAGTTGGCCCCGTCTTGAGCGGCCTGCACGTTATCCAGCATTTTCGCCGGATCGATTTCCCCGCCGATAATTTGTTGGATGCCCATACTGAGCGCCGTATTCACTTCCGCCTGAACAAGGGCGTCAAATGCCGGGAAAGAAGTTCCGATTTCACTCACGGCCTTAAAAATATCCTGCATGAGCGGATCGTCGGACGTCGTCTTCATCTGTTCCAGATCCATCTTCATCGCCGGCAGTACGCCGTCTTCCTTCAACCCGCGGAGCTGCATTTCATCGGTCCACATGTTTTTGATAAATTCTTTAACGGCTTGCAGCTTGCGAGGATCCTCGGCAACCGCGGCGGAAAATCCGTAGCCGTTGTTCGCGTCCTGCATCACGACCACCTGATCGCCTTCATTTACCGGAGGCATATTGAAAAATCCGATTTTTCCGACCATATCCCCGGCTTGCTCCGGGTCGCGGAATACCGAGTTCGCCCATGATCCGTCCATCATCATGATGGCTTCCCCCGTAATGATCTGATTTCTCATGTCCGCGTATTCAAAACCGAGCTCGCCTTTTTTGTAATAGCCTTTGTCCACCCATTCCTTATGCTTGGCGATCGCTTTCACTACGTTTTCGTCGGTCCACTTCGTATCTCCCGTTTTGAACCCGTACGTAATTTCCGGTCCCGCATAGTACGACCAAAGGTTGTTCGTCGTCATTAACGGTATCCAGGCGTCCTTTGAGGCTTGAGCAAACGGAATTTTGCCGTCGGCCTTGATCGTTTCGGCGATTTGTTCCAGGTCGGCAAGCGTTTTAGGAACTTGCAGTCCTTTTTGTTCAAAATATTCTTTATTGTAGAAAAAGCCTTCAATGGAACCGCCGATCGGCAGTCCGTACACTTTGTCATCTACCGTAAACGGAGCGAGGGTGCTGAATTTGTCCTTGAGGCCGAGCTCCTCCAAAATCGGGGTAATATCGAGCATGAGTCCCTCTTTGGCGTAAAGGGCGGCGTCCGGGCTTCCGAACACGTCGAAGATTTCCGGCGGCTTGCCCGCAGCCATTTCGCCTCTCAGCTTCTCTTTACGATTCACTTCGGAATCGACGCCGTCCAGCTTAATCGTTAATCCGGGAACGGCTGCTTCGGTTTTCTTGACGACATCGTTCAAAAGCGCCAAGCGAAATTTTTTGGATTCCCCTACTTGGGTATGACGTATCGTGATTTCAAAAGGTTCGTCGTTAGTAGCCGCCCCACCGCCGTTGTTCGTCGTCTGCTGTCCTTCGTTTGCAGGGGCATTATTGTTGCCCGACTTTCCGCAACCTGCCAGCATGGCGGAAGCCACGAAGATCAGCGTCATCAGCAGCATCATGCTTTTCTTCATCTTTCTATGACCCTCCTCAAGTTCGGTTTGTGTTACATCTTTATTATAGAAAGCGCCACCACTGCTGATAAGGAGGACATTTTTCTATTAAGGGGATAATATCATCTTATTGTCAAAAAGAAAGCGGTTAAACCTGACATATCATGCCCGGTTTAACCGCTTGATTCGTTTGTTGCTTATTTTCTTGTTAAGATTATTAACATCTGATTTAACGAACTGCTGCCGCAGCTTCCTGTCTTCCTGCTTCGATCAGCCGATTCGCACGCTCTATCTCGGCCTCCGTCGGAGAAGGTACGCCTTCGAGCGGGTAGTCCCAACCTAGCTCTTGCCATTTGTAGATTCCCATTTGATGGTAAGGGAGAATTTCGAACTTCTCCACGCCCTGCAATCCCCCGATAAACCGTCCGAGATCCAGTAAATCCTGCTCGTCATCGTGAATGCCGGGAACAAATACGTGCCGGATCCACATGTTGCGTTCGTGGTCGGATAGCCAGTGCGCCATCTTCAGCATACGCTCATTCGGCTTGCCCGTCAGTTTAATGTGCTTCTCGTTATCGATATGCTTCAAATCCAGGAGGACAAGGTCCGTAACATCCAGGAGATCCCGGATTTTGTCCCCTTCGTTGTAGCCGTTCGTATCCAACGTCGTATGCAGGTTCCATCTCTTCTTGGCTTCGCGGAACAGCTCGGTTACGAAAGGCGCTTGCAGCGTCGCTTCCCCGCCCGACACCGTCAACCCGCCGCCCGAGGAACGGTAGTAGTTCAGGTAAGGCTCGATTTCGGCGAGCACCTCTTCCACCGTCATCTCCTTCCCGTCCGTCAGGCTCCAGGTGTCCGGGTTATGGCAATATTGGCATTTCAGCAGGCAGCCCTGCATAAAGAGTACGAAACGTATACCCGGGCCATCAACCGTTCCGAAAGTTTCCAATGAATGTATGCGACCTTTAAGCATCTTCCGTCACTCCTTTAGTATGGCTGCCGCCGATGATAGATTGAAAAATTATGGTGTCCTGCAGGTCATTACATCGAACCGTGGAAGGTCCGGTTGATGACGTCAAGCTGTTGTTCGCGGGTCAGTTTGATGAAGTTAACCGCATATCCCGATACGCGGATCGTCAATTGCGGATAATTTTCCGGATGTTCCATCGCATCCATCAGCTGTTCGCGGTCAAAGACGTTGACGTTCAGGTGATGCGCCTTGCTGCCGAAGTATCCGTCCATCATCGAAACGAGGTTGGATTTGCGGATTTCCGGTTCTTTGCCGAGCGCCTTAGGCACGATCGAGAAGGTGTTGGAAATACCGTCAAGGCTGTGCTCGTAAGGCAGTTTGGCAACGGAGCTAAGCGAAGCAAGCGCGCCTTTCTTGTCGCGGCCGTGCATCGGGTTCGCACCTGGAGCAAACGGTTCGCCCGCTTTGCGTCCGTCCGGCGTCGTTCCCGTTTTCTTGCCGTACACGACGTTCGAAGTGATCGTCAACACCGATTGCGTCGGCATCGCATTGCGGTACGTTTTGTGCTTGCGGATCATGCCCATAAAGGATTCCACAAGACCCACGGCGATTTGGTCGACTTTATCGTCGTTGTTGCCGTAGCAAGGGAACTCGCCTTCGATTTCAAAATCAACGGCAATGCCTTGCTCGTTGCGAATCGGTTTAACCTTGGCGTATTTAATGGCGCTCAGCGAGTCTGCCGCTACGGACAAGCCGGCGATACCGCAAGCCATCGTACGGAGAATGTCGCGGTCATGCAGCGCCATTTCGATCCGTTCGTAGCAGTATTTATCATGCATGTAGTGAATGACGTTCAAGGTGTTCACGTACAGTTTGGCCAGCCATTCCATCATCGGCGTGAAACGTTTCATCACTTCGTTGTAATCGAGATATTCGGAAGTGATGGCCGGATATTCGGGGCCGACTTGCGCGCCGGATTTCTCGTCTTTACCGCCGTTGATCGCATACAAGAGCGCTTTGGCCAGGTTGGCGCGGGCGCCGAAGAACTGCATTTGCTTACCGATTTCCATTGCGGATACGCAGCAGGCGATACCGTAATCGTCGCCGTAAATCGGACGCATCAGATCGTCGTTTTCGTATTGGATCGAGCTGGTTTCGATCGAAACTTTGGCACAGTACTTTTTGAACGCTTCAGGCAGTTTTTCCGACCAGAGTACGGTCAAGTTCGGTTCCGGAGCAGGTCCCAGATTATACAGCGTATGCAGGAAGCGGAAGCTGTTCTTGGTTACTCTGGTGTTGCCGTTCACGGCCATACCGCCGATCGATTCGGTTACCCAGGTAGGGTCGCCGCTGAACAAATCGTTGTAATCCGGTGTACGAAGGAATTTGACGATCCGCAGCTTCATTACGAAATGGTCCACAAGCTCCTGAGCGGATTCTTCGGTCAGTACTCCTTCGGCCAAATCGCGTTCGATGTAAGCATCAAGGAAAGAAGATACGCGTCCGAGGGACATGGCCGCTCCGTCCTGTTCCTTGATGGCTGCCAGATAGCCGAAGTACAACCATTGGAAAGCTTCCTTCGCATTTTCGGCAGGTCTCGAAATATCGAAGCCGTACATTTCGCCCAATTGCTTCAGTTCGCCCAGGGCACGGATTTGCTCGGACAATTCCTCGCGAAGACGGATCACGTCTTCGTCGATGACGTCAACTTCTAAGCTTTTCAGCTCTTTTTGTTTTTGTTTAATCAGGAAATCCACGCCGTACAGCGCTACGCGGCGGTAGTCGCCGATGATCCGTCCGCGGCCGTATGCGTCCGGAAGACCGGTAATAATGCCGGCTTTGCGGGCTGCTCTCATATCGGAGGTGTAAGCGTCGAATACCCCTTGGTTATGTGTTTTGCGAATCGTAGTGAACAGCTCGACGATTTCGCCCGGAAGATCGAATCCGTAAGCTTTGCAAGCGTTGATAACCATGTTGATCCCGCCGAACGGGTGGATCGTCCGTTGGAAAGGAGCTTCCCCTTGCACGCCGACGACTTGTTCCTTTTCTTTATCCAAATATCCGGGTGCGTGAGAAATGATGGTCGAAGGCTTATTCAGCTCGACGTCAAGCACGCCTCCGGCTTCGCGTTCTTTTTTGGTCAGATCGGAAATAATGTCCCACAGAGCTTTAGTGTTATCCGTGGCGCCTTTCAGGAATGATTCGTCACCCATATAAGGCTTGATGTTCGTTTCGATGAAATCCCGGGTATTAACCTCGGTCATCCATTTCCCTTTCTTGAAGCCTCTCCATGCCGTCTGTACTTCTTGATTTTTTTGTACTTCTCTTTCAATCACCGACATCTTAATCCCTCCATCTATATTTTAGGAACACGGTTTGAAGGACTCGTCCGCGTTCATGATCCCTAAAATTTGTGATAGTTTTCACAAATCCGTCACTGATAAGCCCTTGGATCATTGGATTTAAGCAACGGTACTTATCAATGTACCGGGGATCTTTTATACGTCTATCATATATCGATCCCCGGAAATGGATTGTGACAAATATCACATTTAAAGTGATATTTGTCACGAGTAGGTCATTTGTTCACTTATTCTTCAAATCTGCCGTAGAACGCGTCGCGGTATACATCAGCAAGCTCGGTAACCAGCGGCAGCTTCGGATTCGCAGTCGTACATTGGTCTTCGAAAGCGCGGTCCGCCAGGTAATCGACGCGCGATTCGAAATCCTTGGCATCGAAGCCCAGTTCCTGGAAGCTTTCCGGAATGCCGAGTTTTTTGTTCAGATCGCGGATGGCTTTGATCAGGCTCTTCACGCCTTCCTCCGTCGTACGTGCCGGCAATCCCAGAATGCGGGCGATTTCCGCGTAGCGTTCGTCGGCCACAAAGTTGGTATATTTCGGCCATGCCGCAAATTTCGTAGGTTTCTTCGCATTGTAACGAATGACGTGCGGCATCAGGATGGCGTTAGTACGGCCGTGAGCGGTGTGATATTGACCGCCCCATTTATGCGCCAAGCTGTGGTTAATGCCGAGGAAGGCGTTGGCGAAGGCCATACCTGCCAAGGTCGAAGCGTTATGCATTTTTTCACGGGCCAATTTGTCACCGGTCAGCGCCGATTTCTCCAGGTACTGGAATACGAGCTGAATCGCTTTGATGGCAAGGCCGTCCGTGAAATCGTTCGCCATAACCGATACATAGGCTTCGATCGCATGGGTCAAGACGTCCATGCCTGTGTCCGCCACGGCTACTTTCGGCAAACTGTATACGAACTCTGGATCGATGATCGCAACGTCCGGAGTCAATTCGTAGTCGGCCAAAGGATATTTGGTATTGCCATTAACTTTATCGGTAATGACAGCGAACGAAGTCACTTCCGAACCGGTACCCGAAGTCGTAGGAATCGCAACGAACTTCGCCTTTTGTCCAAGACGCGGATATTTGTAGATCCGTTTGCGGATATCCATGAATTTTTGCTTCAGGTTGTGGAAATCGGTGTCCGGATACTCATAGAACAGCCACATGCCTTTCGCAGCATCCATCGGCGAGCCGCCGCCGAGCGCGATGATGCAGTCCGGCTGGAATTTCGCCATCAGTTCCGTACCGCGTTCTACCGTCGTTGTCGATGGATCGGGTTCAACGTCCGAAAATACTTCGATCGCTACCGGAGTTTGGCGTTGACGGAGATAATGCTCCACTCTTTCCACATATCCGAGCTTCACCATCATCGGGTCGGTTACGATCAGGACGCGGGAAATATCCGGCATTTTGGCAAGGTATTGGGTCGAATTTTTCTCGAAGTAAATTTTGTTCGGTACTTTAAACCATTGCATATTCACGGTACGACGGTTCACCCTTTTCACGTTGATCAGATTGATGGCCGTTACGTTCGACGAAGTCGAGTTGCGTCCGTACGAGCCGCAGCCCAAAGTCAGCGATGGCAGGTTGGTATTGTAGATGTCGCCGATACCGCCTTGCGAGGAAGGTTGGTTGACGAGAATCCGGCAAGTCGGCATGCGGTCGGAAAATTTTTGGATGATTTCTTCGTTGTTGCTATGAATGACCGACGAGTGCCCCATGCCTCCGAATTGAACAACCTCCAGCGCGCGTTCGATGCCTTGTTCGGCGGTTTTCACTTTGTAGCAAGCGAGAACCGGGCTCAGCTTTTCGGCCGACAACGGGAATTTTGGACCTACGCCGTCGATTTCGGCTACGAGAATCTTGGTTCCGGCCGGTACTTCGATGCCGCACATTTCGGCGATCTTCACGGCCGGCTGGCCTACGATGTTCGGATTCACCGCGCATTTATCGGCAATGATCGCTCCGGCGGTCAGCTTGGCGGCTTCTTCTTTATTGACGAAATAGCAGCCGTTGGCGATCATTTTCTTCTTCACTTGATCAAAGATCGGTTCTTCGATGATGACCGCTTGCTCGGAAGCGCAGATCATGCCGTTATCGAACGTTTTCGAGAGGATGAGGTCATTGACCGCTTGATCCAGGTCGGCGCTTTTTTCGATGAAGCAAGGAACGTTACCCGGTCCTACGCCGAGGGCCGGTTTGCCGCAGCTGTATGCCGCTTTGACCATCGCGGAACCGCCGGTTGCCAGGATGCAAGCCACATCGGGATGGTTCATCAATGCATTGGTGCGGTCCATGGAAGGATTTTCGATCCATTGGATACAATCCGCGGGAGCGCCGTGCTTCACGGCTGCTTCAAGCAAAATTTTCGCCGCTTCCGTGCTGCATTTTTGAGCGGATGGATGGAAACCGAAGATGATCGGGTTCCGCGTCTTGATGGCGATCAAAGCTTTAAAGATCGTCGTCGAGGTCGGATTCGTAACCGGGGTAATCCCCATGATGATGCCGACCGGCTCGGCGATTTTTTGGAAGCTGTCGTACGCATTGTCTTCAATTACGCCGACCGTTTTGTTATATTTGATGCTGTTATAAATGTACTCGGTCGCGAACATGTTTTTAATGATCTTGTCTTCGTATACGCCGCGTCCGGTTTCTTCAACCGCCATCTTTGCCAGGTGCATGTGTTTGTCGAGTCCGGCCAAGGCCATGGCTTGAACGATTTTATCGATCTGTTCCTGGTCCATGCCCATGAAGGCTTCGGATGCTTTCTTCCCCTTGTCAATCAACGTTTGGATGTAATCCTGTGCAGTCGGTTCCGTTTTCGTGGTAACTTCATTCTTTACGGCCATATCTCTCATCCTCCTAAGTGGGGTATCGGATAACCTTTTCTTTAGTGAAAAATTTCACGTTCAGGTTTATCCTAATGAAGCTTTGCGCTTCTCTTTATGGATCTAGCATAGCATAGACATTTCGGTTTGTATAGTGAATTTTTTCACATTCTTTAAAAAAGTTGAAACTTTTCAGTTATTGTGATACTTTTTTCATTAGTTAAAGTGAAATTAGTCACAATGTTGAAATTTCGACACTTTTTACGGCTTCCCACCCCTCCAAATTACGGATAAAAGGGTTATAATTAATTTAAAATTTTCAGAAAAAATTGAATCACAAAGGGGACTTTTAAAATGAGTGAAACTATGAGCGCCACCCTGCCCCGCGGAAATACGAACTGCTTCACCGAACAAAACTTCAATCGTCTGCTTGTCACCATGAAAGAAAAAGCGTATCCCGAAGGCACACATCTGTTCTGGGAAGGTGACTTTTCCGATAAACTGTTCTATATCAAGCGCGGCCGCGTCAAGCTGACCAAGTCGACCGATGAAGGCAAGGAATTGATCTTGTATATGTACGGACGCGGGGATATGGTCGGCCAAGCGGACCCATTCTTCAGCAGCAAGCATAGTTTTACCGCGGAAGTGATTGAAGACAGCGAAATCGGACTCATCGAGCAAAAAGACCTGGAGATCATGATCTGCCAGCATTGTGATTTTGCCATCGATTTCATGAAATGGATGGGCATTCACCATCGGCTGACGCAGACGAAATTCCGCGACCTGATGATGTACGGCAAGCCGGGAGCTCTCTGCTCGACTCTGATCCGTTTGAGCAACACGTACGGCGAACAGCATGGGGATAATATTCTCATTAACAAAAAAATTACCCATACCGACCTTTCGAATATGATCGGCGCCACCCGCGAGAGCGTAAACCGCATGCTTAGCGACCTGCGCAAAAAGGATGCCATCGAATACGAAAACGGCATGATCGTCATTAAGGACCTTGTGATGCTCCAGGACATTTGCCATTGCGAGCTTTGCCCGAATGAAATCTGCCGAATTTAAACCTTCGCACCGAAAAAGGACGAATGCGGATACGAATCCTGCCCGTCCTTTTTCGTATGACCGGTTACTCCAGCGTTAGAAGCCTCGCAGAAATCTTTTTAATCGGTTTCGTTGAAAACCAGGACCCCAGACAAGCCGCGATCATACTCACCGGTACCATAAGCGCCACGCCTCCTCCGTTTAACCGAAGCGGAACATCGACAATCCCGTAATCGCTCAAAATCAAATTCAACAAAGGCGGAAGGCCGACCAAGCCAACCGGAACCCCTATCAAGGCGCCGATCGCCGACAACAGCATTATCCCCACTATTTCTGAACCGCGAATCTGCCTTGAGGTCATACCGATGGATTTGTAAATGCCATAAGTTCTGCTCTCTTTTTTCATATGGATTCGGCAAATGCTGTAGATGATCATAAACGTTATTCCTATGAACAGCAGAGCCATGATCGACATCGGCAATACGATGATGGCAAAGGCTTGGGAAAACACCTCGTCGACCAAAGAAGCCTGACTTGCCGCCCAAATTTCATTTCCGAACTTTTGTTGCAGCTCGCTAACGAATCGATCGACCGGTACGCCGTCCTGCAGATTGATAAATATCGTGTTCATCCCTTTTCCATAGGTGGGACCTTCTTTCCCGATGACATCGGCGGTGATGCGGCCCGTATAGGACATATTCGCGATCGCCTGATAAACTCCGGTAACGGTCAGCGAATGTCTTTTGCCCTCGATGTAAATGTCCAGCGGGTCTCCTGCGCTTATGCCGAGAGCTCTAGCTACATTCACGCCGATCGAAATTTCATGATCACCGGCGGGGTTATGGCCCTCCACATTTTCATATCCGATTTCATTGTAGTTCCCGTCGGCCACCGTGAGCAAAATTCCCATCGTTTCCTGCTTCGTTCCGGTTTCAGGTCCGGGTTTTATCGGCAGAACGGCATTTGCGTCTCCGTAGCGAGAATAATTTTTTACTCTCGGATCCGTAAGCACCTCATTTTGAAACTCTTCAAAGGTCAATGTGGCGGGATTATCGATTCTTACGGACAAATCCGCGGAATCATACCCCCATTTCGCAATGGTCTCATGGATGGAAGAAATGCTGTACACGAACAGGAAGCCAAAAACAAGTACCGCGGAAGACATTGCCGTTATCAAAACGATCAGCAGCGAACCACGCTTATTTTTCGTTACGCCTCGAATTCCGATCATCACTGTAATCGGGAGGATGCCCGACCGGAACAGCTTTCTTTTCCAGCGGCCGCTTCCGCCTGACTTACGGGAATACTCCTTCTCCGGCATGCCGTAACGGACGGCCTGTGCGGGCTCAACCCGACGAGCCTTTAAAGAGAAGAGAAGCGCGAAGAGAAAGATCAGCGCAATGACAGCTGCTCCAAGCCAAAGGGAGATCGGGGAAAAAGAGGAATTCCCTTGGGATGATCCCATACTGAGATAGGCCATGGAACCGTCCACAATCTTGCCTGAAAATAGATGACTAACCCATATGCCCGGGATGACCGCAATGACCGCCAGAAATGTATACTGCGTCACATAGGCCATAACTACCTTTGTCGGGGACAAGCCGACCGATTTGATGATCCCGATCGTCCGGTAGCTCGACAGAACCGCATCGGAAATCGTGAAACCCAAGGTGTATAGGGCTGCGCCGATCATGACAACGGCAAGAAAGAGCATGACAAAACTGATCACTTGGTTCGCGATTATATAATAAGAAGACAAACTCTCAAAATCCTTCACCGACTCCAGGTAGGGAGTTCCTAAAA
This sequence comes from Paenibacillus salivarius, assembly GCF_051307165.1. Classification (NCBI taxonomy): domain Bacteria; kingdom Bacillati; phylum Bacillota; class Bacilli; order Caryophanales; family Paenibacillaceae; genus Paenibacillus; species Paenibacillus salivarius. The sequence continues at coordinate 2,345,870 of NZ_CP195592.1, read as the reverse complement.
ACTGCTCGAATCGCTCCCAGTATTCCCTGTTTTGGCCGTAGTCGTCGAACCGCAATCCGATCATATACTTGTCTTCGCCCGGCAGCACGGACAGGTGCGTACGATAATCCTGCTGGTTCAGCCAGATTCGGCCGTTGGTGGTAAAAGGCGAGCAATAGGAAATATCCACGACGACGGCGGCCACGGTTAATTGAAAGCTACCTTCGTCCGTCTTGAATTCTACTTCATCCCCGACATGAATGTCATTGGAATACGCAAGGGAGGTGGGAATCCAGGCGGTTCCGGCCTCCGGCGAGCTTGTTTCTTCCCCCTCCGCAAACAAAAGGCGGTCTACGGGATAAGGACCGTTTGGCGCTTCCGTCATGAACAAGTCGACATTGGAGATCTCCGCTCCGCCGAAAGTCATACTCGACAAAGCCCTGTACCGCATCAACTCGGAGACGGACACCCCTTCCTGCCCGGCCCACCACTCATGCACCCGAATCGGATCGTGAATACCGCTCTCCAGCTGTACGATTTGATGGGCGCCACGTACCTGGGCATGCGTATTTTCATACTTCCGGTTCGTGTCGCTCAGCACGGATGCAGCCGTCGAAAGGAGCAGGGCTGCGAGCATGATGATGATTGCAATGAAGCTGTTTTGAACTTTTTTGTTTTTCAGGTTTGTCCAGCATAGCTTCCATACCGCATACATCGGCTAACCCCCCTTCCGGGACATGAACATATAAACTTGGTTTTCTCTGGCTTTCAACTGTTCCGGTGCATATTTACCCAGCGCCAAAACACCATCGATCGTTCCATCCTTGACCAAAATCACTCTGTCCGCCCTGCAAGCCGCCTTTATATCGTGCGTCACCATCACGATCGATTGGCCGTTCCGGTTCATTTCGGTCAATATATCCAAAATGACCATGCCTTGCTCCTGGCTTAACGCCCCCGTCGGCTCATCGGCGAAAATTACTTCAGGCGAGTTAATCAAGGCTCTGGCAATGGCGGCTCTCTGCTGTTGACCGCCGGAGACTTGGGAAGGCAAACGTCCCGCTTGATCTCCGATCCCCATTCTTTTCAACAAGGTCAAGGCTAGTTTATTTACCTCCCCTTTGCTGCGTCCTGCCACATAACCCGGAAAGGCGACGTTTTCCAGCAGGGTGAAATCCGGAATCAGATTGATCGATTGGTACACATAGCCGATTTGTTGGGAACGGAATCGGGCGATGTCCTTTTCCGAATATTCGTCGATTCGCTGCCCCTTGAAAAACACTTTTCCGGAGGTTAGCGTATCCAAGCCGCTTAGCAGATAAAGCAACGTGGATTTGCCTGAACCCGAGCTGCCCATAATCACGGTGAAATCGCCTTGATACACCTCCAAATTAATACCTTTTGCCGCCGGATACCGTTCGGCCCCCGTAATGAAGGTTTTGCATAAGTCAACCGATTCGATTAACACCGTTTTTTGCATCCTTGTTTCCGTCCCTTCCACTTGAACCATCCTCCCAACGTGTATTCTTTATTCAGTACTACACAATGTACAGTAGCAATCTATGCATATCGTAACACCAGGTATTGAATATTGCAAGGTACCTGTTATTATTAATTATTGGTGAAAATAAAAATGCCCCCGCGCATATTTGCGCAAGGGCAAGCTTCCGGCTCCCATGACAGTATGTTATTTTTTACGGACCGGAGAAATAAACCAATAAGCCATCCCTACAAAAACGGCTCCGCCAACGATATTGCCGAGAGTTACAGGAATCATGTTGTGGAACCAGCCGGCCAAGCTGACCGTATCCGGATGGTTCGGCAGCAGCACGGACAGACTGAGCAGGGTCATGTTCGCTACGCTGTGCTCATATCCGCTTGCGATGAAGGCATACAAACACCACCAGATCAGGACGAGTTTCGCGATATCCTCTTTGGCCCGGTTAGCCATCCATAGCGCCAAACAAACAAGCCAGTTACACAAAATGCCGCGGAAAAAGAGCTCCATGACCGGCGCGCCCATCTTCTTGGCGGAAGCGGCAAAGATCAAGTGTTCGGGAGCGGCTGTTTTAAAGAGCCCTGAGCCTACGATGAGCAGGCAAAGGACCACCGCCCCCGCCAAATTTCCGAAAAACACGATTCCCCAGTTTTTGAGCGTATCCTTGATCGTCGTTCGCCCCGCCAGGGTGCTCGCCGTAAAAAACATATTGTTCCCCGTAAAGAGCTCGGAACCGGCGAACACGACCAGCGTGAGGGCGAGCCCGAAGGACATGCCCATCACCATCGTTTGGAACGGCGATTTTGCCGCCGCGAGCGGTCCGCCGACGCTGAAAATCAGAATGATCCCAAGGCCGACATACGCCCCTGCCAACATAGCGGATACAAGATACCGGGATAGACTTTCATTCATTTTTTCTTTTTTCTTGACTGCCGCTTCTACGATGGCTTCCACATTTTGCGTGAACATCCGTAATCCTCCCCTAACTCTCCCAAGCGTTTTGGTCTATATCAAGAAGAAGCATTGAATCGGATGCGGCCCTTGCCTGATCTCATTCATTAGTTCCTCTTGAATGGACTTTTTTATTTAAAATTGTTATACGGCCTGGAGTTCATGGGCACCGATCCAAACCTGCCCGTCTTCCACCTTGACCGGAAACATGTGAGCCTGGCCGGTATCCGGCGCCTGTACGAGGCCGGTCGTCAAATCGATTTTCCAATCGTACAATGGGTCGTACAAATAATGTCCCGATACGATCCCTTCCGCAAGCGGTCCGCCCTTCGGGTGCGGATTTTGATTCAGCGCCGCAAATACCCGTCCGTCGGATAACCGGAAGACGGCGATTTGCCGCCCTCCGAGTTCAACCACCCTGCCGATCTGCACCAGAAATTGATCCAAAGCTCCTGCCGGGTAAAATTCCGTTCCTTTTTCCATACTCATGTCCATTACCTCTCTTCCCGCTTCATATGGTTTTATTACAGTTGATTGCTCATTTCGAGACGGCCGAACAATTTTTGGCGGTTTTCGTCATCACGCAGCATCTTCTTCCAAGGATCCTCGACTTGCTTCAGCGCAAACTCGATGCGATCCATGAGCGCTTTGCGGTTTTCCGCGTTATCGACGACAGCGGCCTTGATTTGGTCCAATCCGACCCGTTCCACCCACTCCGACGTTCTTTCCAGGTAGTTTCCGGTTTCACGGTAGTATTGCATGACCGCACCGACGATTTCGATCAGTTCATCATCGGTCTTCACTTTGCAGAGCGAATCCGCCAAGCGGGCTTTGATCCCGCCGTTGCCGCCGACAAAGATTTCCCATCCGCCGTCGTTGCCGACGATCCCGATGTCTTTCGTGCACGATTCCGCGCAATTCCGAGGGCAGCCGTTAACCGCAAGCTTGAATTTAGCCGGGAAGTCCAGCCGTTCGAATTTGCGTTCCAGCGTTGCGCCCATTCCCATCGAATCTTGGGTGCCGAAACGGCAGAACTGCGAGCCGACGCAGGTTTTAACCGTACGCAACGATTTTGCATAGGCATAACCCGATGGCATATCCAGCTCTTCCCATACTTTCGGCAAATCCTCTTTCTTCACGCCGATCAGGTCAAGCCGTTGTCCGCCGGTCACTTTGACGACCTTCACATCGTATTTCAGCGAAATGTCGGCGATCTTTTTCAGTTCTTCAGGCGTGGTCACGCCGCCGTACATCCGGGGAACGACGGTATAGGTTCCGTCCTTCTGGATGTTTGCGGCCATCCGTTCGTTGACGAAGCGCGATTCCTTCTCGTCTTCGTGCGTATCCGGGTACAGCATGCCCAAGTAGTAGTTGATGGCCGGACGGCATTTCGAGCAACCTTCCGGTTGGCTCCATCCGAGCACGTTCATGACTTCTTTCGTCGTTTGCAGCCCCTTGGCCGTGATCTCGGCGACAATTTCATCGCGGCTTAACGTCGTGCATCCGCAAATCCCTTGTTTGGCCGCCGATTTGAAACCATCCCCAAGCACATACTGGAGAATTTGCTCGACGACCGGTTTGCAGCCGCCGCACGAACGGGTTGCTCCGGTGCACGCTTTAATTTCATCGACAGTGGTCAATCCCTGGTTCGTGATCACATCCACGATGGCCCCTTTGGTAACTCCGTTACAGCCGCAGACGATTTCTTCGTCCGGCATCGTTTCGACCGAGGTTGCCTTTTTGGCTCCGCCGCCGCAGCAGCCCGTTCCCATCAGCGATGCGTACAGCTCATCCGTCATGACGGTTTTATTTTTGATCAGCTTTTGCAGCTCCGCCGAATCCGTAATGTCGCCGAACAACACGGCCCCAACCATTACGCCGTCTTTAAGCAATATTTTTTTGTAGGTACGTTTCCAGTCGTCTTTGTTCGCGATCACCGTATGCTCCGGTCCGTCGATAAATTCGCCGGTCGAGAACACGTCGACGCCCGAAATTTTCAGTTTGGTCGACATGACCGATCCTTCATACGGAGCGGTCTCGACTCCGCTAATGTGTTTGGCCAATACCATGCCTTGCTCGAACAAAGGAGCAACCAGACCGTAGCAAACGCCGCGGTGCTCGGTGCATTCGCCGACCGAATAAACGCCTTCCATCGACGTCTGCATGTAATCGTTGACGATGATGCCGCGGCCCACTTCGATTCCGCTATCTTTGGCTACCGCCACATTCGGCTTGATCCCGACGGCCATGACGACAAACTCGGCCGGAAGCTCGCTGCCGTCGGCAAACCGGAGTCCTTGCACGCGATCGTCGCCGTAGATTTCCTTCGTTTGCGCCTGCATTTTAAATTTGATGCCCTGACGTTCCAGCTCCGCCTTCAGCATCGAAGCGGCTTGATGGTCAAGCTGGCGTTCCATCAAATCTTCCATAAGATGGACAACCGTTACATCCATCCCGAGCTGAACGAGGCCTTTTGCCGCTTCCAGCCCAAGGAGTCCTCCGCCGATGACGGCAGCGGTTTTGCATGTTTTTGCCGCTTCCAGCATCCGGTTGCAGTCCGAAATATCGCGGAAACCGACGACGCCATCTTTGTCGCTGCCCGGAATCGGCAGAATGAACGAGTTCGAACCGGTTGCGATCAATACCTTGTCATAAGGTACCCGCATGCCGTTCTCCGTGACGACTTCTTTGGCCTGCTCATCGATTTTGGCCACCGTCGTACCGGTATGGAGCGTAATATCGTTATCGCGGTACCAGTTCAAATCGTTCAGGACGATATCGTCGATCGTTTTGCTGCCTTCAAGCACATACGACAGCATGATCCGGTTATAGTTCGGATGCGGTTCACTGCCAAAAACCGTAATATCAAACTTCTTCGTCAATTTCAAAATTTGTTCGACGGCGCTGATGCCCGCCATCCCGTTGCCGATCACCACTAGTTTTTCTCTATCTGTTCCCATGCTGGAAGTCCTCCTTCAATATCGGGTGTTCATTTTTTCACATAATTGGTGTCAATGTTTCATTGGATCGTCTTGTTTTATGCTCCTATTATATATTTAAAAATCGAAGTATATTGTGATCTATTTCACACTAAATGTGAATTTTATCACAATAATATTCAAAAATTTCATGTGTTTCCCTATTGAAAAACACATGACTTTCCCCTTCCCCTTATTGAAGGGGGGGACAAAAGCATCCGAATTTTCTCTTGCTCTTAAACAGCCACATACCGTGGAAACAGAATATTGTTCTCCAGATGGATGTGCGTGAACGTCATTCCTTCCAGTTCTTCCAGACGAGCATATGTCGCACGGTAGGTCGTGCATGCATGGCCCGGCGGCTGGAAGTCTCCCGTAATTTCCCGAAGACGCTTCAAAATCTTGCCCGCTCCCTCATGCTCATCCTCGAGTTCCTCAATTGCGGCACGTAATTTGACCAGTACTTCCGGCTCTTGCCCGGATTCCCAATTGATCATTTTCGGAAACACTTCGGCTTCCTCTTTCGCGGTATGCTCAAGCAGCTCATTGCTCAGCTCCGTGTACAACTGCGCCATTTCCAGCAAGTGCGGATCATGGTCCCCATGAACGCGCGCCACTTTCAATACGCTTTTGTAAAGCTCAGGAAGCTCCTCCCGCAAGAATGCGTGATGTTTGTTTACGATATGGCTAACCAGCTCTTCGGAGCCCGCCTCCTCCCACGAATCCCGCTCTCCCGCTTCGGGATGATCGGCGACCAGCTGTCTCAATCCGGACAAGAGTTCCTCGATATCGATTCCTCTTTCTTCGGCAGCCTCCAGGAGTGGACGGTTTCCGCCACAGCAAAAATCAATTTTCCGGCGGCGGAAATAATCCGCGGATTTCGGAAATTGCAGCACGATATCCCGGATCAAATCATTACCTTCAAAATGCAGGTTACGTTCGGCCATGGACCTTCTCCCTCCTGTTCTCTTTGATGGATCGTACTTTCGCTATTTTCAGCCTACCGCACATACGATTTTGAATTTGTGATTCCAATCACTTGCCTTGTGTCAAAATATGCAAAAAAACTTCCCATGAGACTTTTCTCGCTGGGAAGTTCCGAAAAATAATTCATTCAAGGTATTAAGACTTCAATACATCGTGATCCACGTAGCGTTCTCCGTTCAGCTCGCTGATCAGCTCGATCGCTACCCTCGCGCCGTCGCCGGCCGTGATAATGGTGTGAACGCTTACACCTGCGGCCGTACCTGCCGCCCAAATCCTAGGCTTACTCGTGCGCCCGTACCCGTCCGTTTCAATTACGGTTTTGATTCGCGGTTCTCTTCCTTCCTTGAGATCAAGGCCGATCGAACCCGCCAAATCCGTCAGCGCTCCGGTCGCCAGAATGACGTGGGAAGCCTCGTAGCTGCGGCCGGATTCCGTCTTAACGGTAACGGCGCTGCCGCCATTCGCATCCACGACGGTCACTTTTTCCTCAATGAACTTGGCTCCGAACTTTTGAGCCTGCTCCTTGCCGATTTTCAGCAAATCGGGTCCGGAAATATCTCCTGCTCCATAGTGGTTCTCAATCCAGGCCCGCTTCGTCATGCTTGCATTGCTGTCAAGAACAAGGGTTTCCTTCCCTGCCTTGGCCAAAAACAAAGCCGCACTCGCTCCAGCCGGTCCCGCTCCGATTACGATTACCTCAGCCACAAGTACACCCGCTTTCTATATTATTCGTGCCGCTCCGCTACGGGATAACGGCACGTGACTTCACTCGATCCATTGCTCCGCCCAATTTTGTACCTGCTCCATGACGGGGCTTAGCGCTCTCCCTTTTTCCGTCAGCTCGTACTCGATCCGGACCGGGGTTTCGGGATATACATGCCGCACGACAATGCCTTCGTTCTCCAAATCCTTCATGCGTTCGGACAGCATTTTATCGCTCATTGCCGGAATTCCGTTCGAGATATCCTTGAACCGCTTTGGACCGCTCATCAACGTGCGGATGATGAGGCCGTTCCAGCGTTTCCCCAAAATCACGAACGCGGACTCAAAGCGAGGACACATCGCAAAGTGATGATCTTCTGCCATTTGCTTTCACCTCTAATTAAAACCGATTTTACGCGGATGCATTAGCTTACAATTTGTTAGTATATTACATCATAGCACATTTTCGCGTAAATGAACACTCGGACATTTTTCCATAATTACCCTTCATTATACATGAATTCAATCGAGATGAAAAAGCGGCTGCCGGACGGCAGCCGTTAATGCAAATATATTCGCGATGCGGCAAGTTATACCCACCACATATCCGTACTCGAATCTTCGATCAAAATTTGCTGGAGATTTTTTACCGCTTTCGTGAAGCCTTCTTCGACCGACATCAGTCCGTCTTCATGCTCGATGCTCACGACATAATCATATCCGTGAAGCCGTAAAGCGCTGATGATATCGGCCCATGTTTTCATGTCATGCCCGTATCCGACCGTCCGGAATTGCCATGCGCGATCGAGCATATTCGTATACGGCTGCATGTCGGTAATACCGTACCGGTTCACGTTGACGGGATCGATCGAAGTATCTTTGGCATGGAAGTGATGAATCGCTCCTGCCCGGCCGAGAATGGAAACGGCCTGCACCGGATCGATGCCCTGCCACCACATATGGCTCGGGTCCAGGTTGGCACCGATCGCTTCGCCTGCGGCTTCGCGGAGCCGGAGAAGCGTTGCAGGGGTATGCACGGAGAAGCCGCCGTGCAGCTCCAGACCGATTTTCACATGATGATCGGCCGCGTATTTGCCCCATTCCGTCCAATAAGGAATAACTTTGTTGTTCCATTGCCAATCCAAAATTTCCTGATAATCGTTAGGCCAAGGAGCGACCGGCCAATTCGGATACTTCGCGTCTTCGTGATCGCCAGGGCATCCGGAAAACGTGTTTACGACCGGCACTTCCAGCAATTCCGCCAATTGGACGGTCTTCACGAAATTATCGTGAAATTCCTTGGCAACCGCTTTTTGCGGATGAAGCGCATTGCCGTGGCAGCTCAGAGCGCTGATCATGAGTCCACGGGATTCTACCGCCTTTTTGAATTGATCGCGAGCGGACTTATCATTAAGCAGGACATCCGGATTGCAGTGAGCGTTGCCCGGGTAGCTGCCCGTTCCGATCTCAACCGCTTTCAATCCCTGTGCCGCAATCAAATCCAATGCTTCCTCGAACGGGCGTCCGCCAAACAGAACCATAAATACGCCTAATTTCATACGTTATCGCCTCCTATAACAATGATTAATCAAAATAAACGGTTTTGCCCGTTTTGGCCGACTCGTAGATCGCCTCCAGAATTTCCGTAACGACTAGCGCCTGCTCCGGCTTAACGAGCGGTTCCTTGTCTTCCAGCACGGCTTCCACCCAGGATCTTGCTTCCCGGACGGCATCGGTCTCTTGCTCACCTTCAAAGAAAGCGACTCCGCCCGCGCCAAAATCCACTTTCGTTTCATACAGCCGGCTCATCTTTTCCCCGTTCAGACGCAGGCCGTCATTCATATCCGCTCCGCCTTCGGTACCGCACAGCAAAGTTTTGGCTTCGCCGAACTCCAGTACATTGAGCGCCCAGCTGGATTCGAGCACGATCGTCGCTCCGTTCTTCATCGTAATGAAGCCGAACGCGGAATCCTCCACCTTGAACTGCTCAGGATCCCAAGGTCCAAAAGCGTTCGCCGCATTTTCGCGATTGCCAAGCTTGTGGAAGACAGAGCCGGTGACGCTTTTCGGCTCATAATTGTCCATCAGCCATAGCGTCAAATCGAGCGCATGCGTTCCGATATCGATCAACGGGCCGCCGCCTTGCTTCTCTTCGTCCAGGAATACGCCCCATGTCGGTACGGCACGGCGTCTTAACGCAAGGGCTTTGCCGAAGTAAATGTCGCCAAGCTCGCCGTTCTCGCAAAGCTCCTTCAAATACAGGCTGTCGCTGCGGAACCGGTTTTGATAAGCGATGCTGAGCTTTTTGCCGGTGCGCTTGGCGGCATCCAGCATTTCACGCGCTTGCGCGGCCGTTTTTGCCATCGGCTTTTCGCACATGACATGTCTGCCGGATTCCAGCGAGGCAACCGTAATTTCGGCATGCGAGTCGTTCGGCGTGCAGACATGGACGACATCGACATCCGTTTCCGCAAGCAGCCGGCGGTAATCGGTAAACACCTTGGCTCCCTCGGTCCCATATTCAGCGGCAGCCTTGGCCGCTCTTTCCTCGATAATGTCGCAGAAAGCGATCATTTGAACTTCCGGCTGTTTTGCCAGGCTTGGCAGATGCTTTCCGTTTGCGATCCCTCCGCAGCCGATAATAGCGACTTTTAACGTTTTAGACATTGATTTTTCCCCCATTTTTAGCATAGTCCTTGATCCAATTCATACTCGTCGCGATGCACTCCAGCGGATCCACGTCCCCGCAATTGTCCTGCTCGGCGATCAGCCATTCCACTTCGATCGCAAGCGCCGTATCGGCGATTTCTTTGATAGGCACTTCGCCTTTGCCGAGGGCGACTGTTTCCGCCGAACCGTCCGGTCTTGTGATCATATCTTTCAAATGAAGCAGAGGCAGGCGGTTCTTGTACTCGGTAATGTACTCAAGCGGATTGTATCCCGCATAGCTGACCCAGCAGGAATCCAGTTCTACCTTAAGCACATCTGCGGGAACCCGGGAGTAGATGGCGTCCAGCACCGGCTGGCCATCCAGCGTTTCCGTCAGCTCAAATTCATGATTATGATAAAAGAGCACCATATCCTCTTCTGCGCAACGCTGACCTATCACTTTCAAATGTTCGATAACCTCTTCCCAGTTCCGGTCCGTCTCCTCCAGAAAAGGGCACACGAGATATTGGTTGCCGATTTTCTTGTTGAAGGCGATTTCCTCGTCCAGCACATCGCGGAGTCTGACATACGGCGTATGTGCCCCCAATGCTACCAGCCCCGTCTCGGTCAAAATGTCCTTGACCTGCTCCGGCGTACGGCCGTAAAATCCGGCAAACTCCACGCCTTGATATCCGAGCTCGGCCACTCTTTTGAGCGTGCCTTCGAAATCCCGTTCCATTGCGTCGCGAACGGTGTAAAGCTGTAAGCCAATCCGTGTTTGCGCCATGTCGATCACCTCATATTTTTATTTGGAATTCTCCCATTTATGTGGCTATACGTAAGTTTTCGCCGATTCCAATATTCCTTCTTCATTGAGTCTAAGCCACGAAGCGCTGGTCAACTCGATATGACGCCCTTCCCGGGATGAGCGTTCAAAGGCATGCATCGTTTCCAGCACGTGATATGCGGTCACCCCGCTTGCCCGATGTTCACGATCCGTCAAAATCGCCTGCACCATATCCTCCAATCCTCTCCCGCGTTCATTCGGTTCGGATTCGAAGACCGGAGGCAGAGTTACCCAATCTGCCGAGTCATGGCGGCGGAATTTAACTTCGCCGTTAAACATGTTCGGGTCCGGAACGGATAAAGTCCCTTCCGTTCCGTAAATTTCGATCCAGGGCAGAGCGCTTCCGCCCGGAATGTCAAAGCTCGTGACTATCGTGCCGACCGCTCCCCCGGCAAATCCAAGCGAGCCGCTGTAATGGGTCGCCGTACTTACGGGGATGCCCGTTCCGGCCCTCGGTCCCGATTTGATCAGCCTCTGCGGGGACGGACTTGACGTGATCGCCCCGATCCGGGAAATCGGGCCGAGCAAGTGAACCAGCGCCGTCAAATAGTACGGGCCCATGTCAAACATCGGTCCCCCGCCTTCCGCGTAGAAAAAATCGGGATTCGGATGCCAGCCTTCCGGCCCGGCCCCCATCATGAAAGCGGTTGCGGCAACCGGTTTGCCGATCAACCCGTCCGAGATCGCCCGGCGGCTGGTCTCGATGCCTGAGCCGAGGAATGTATCCGGCGCGCAGCCGACGCGCAAATGTTTTGCGGCTGCCAGATCGAGAGTCGCCTTCGCCTCTTCCAATGAAATGGAGAGCGGCTTCTCCACATACACGTGCTTCCCGGCCATTAGCGCCATCATGTTGATCTGCGCATGCGACGAAGGAATCGTCAGATTGAGGATCAGCCCGATTTCCGGATGGGACAGCATCTCCTCGACTGTGCATACATTCGCGATGCCGTACTGCTCCGCCCGCTCCCGCGCTTTCTCCGGCAGCAGATCCGCAAGCGCATGGACCTTTGCGGTGCGGCTTTGGGCCAGGTAGTTTAAATAAGCGGGGCTGATGTTGCCGCAGCCGATAATTCCAATGTTCATTTGTGTCATTCTCATCACTCTTCCTGAAGCGATATGTTGTAAGTCGACTCTTCTACATCGTAGTTCAATTTGCCATGTTGTAAAATGAATAATATGATTGGAACATGAACAATCTGGTCATTATTTTCGAAGAAGACAGAGGAGAGCGCCCTTATGGATCATCCAAACCTGCAAATATTGCTAGCCGGATATTCGCTTCACAGCAAGCCGTTTCATAGCTTCCAACCCGAGGGCATGGAAAATTACCTCATCCGGCTTCAGACGATCGGCAGATCCAAAACGAGGGTATCCGGCCGGATCGAGTCCCTGGAGCCGGGAGATATTCTGCTCGTTGCACCCGGAGAATCGTACGAGCTCCGCATCGATGCAGGGGAAAAAGCGCCCGGCGAGCCTGTCGTCACCAGCGGCGATTATCATCTGTTTCTGGTCGGCGAATGGGTCGAAGCCTGGTGGAATAAGCAGTCCCGCCCCTCCAAGGTAAAGGTTCCGCTGTCCGAAGGCATCATCGGCGCATTCCGGCAAATCATGCTGGAACAGCAGCGCATCGCCAATCCCGCTCCCGAGATCGCAGAGTACTATTTAAAAATTTTATGCAGCGAGATCGACCGGAATTTGCTGCAACAGCCGCTTCCCACCTATCCGACTTATCTTGCCCATCGGATCAAAGCGTATATTGAGGAAAATGCTGCCTCTCCGATCAGGCTCGAAGATGCGGCCGCCCATGCGGGAATCAGCGTATCCCGCGCCGTTCATCTGTTCAAGGAGGCGTTCGGCACAAGCATCATCCAGTACACCCTTGACGTTCGCTTGAACATGGCTCGGGAGCGGATTCTCTTCAGCCCGCTGACTTTGGAGCATGTCGCCGAAAGCTCCGGTTTTCCAAGCTATAACTATTTCCACAAAGTATTCCGCAAAAGGTTCGGCATGTCGCCGAAACAGTTCCGCCAATCGTCGCGGAACACGGAGCCCGATTAACAAAAACGCCGCGGCCCCCATATATTATGGGTACCGCGGCATTTGCCGTCAGGTCGGCAGATTGCCCTGCTTCAGCGTCTGCTCGATTCTGCGTTCTTTTTCTCTCTTCTTCTTCATTTGCGTTCCGATCAAAACGACCAGGATAATCGCGAGGACTTCAAAGCCGTACTTCAGCCAGCCGTTCGTGAACCAATCGTGAATAAGCGGTTCCTCGACCAGCATCTTCGAGGCTGTCCAAGCTAGTACCGCTGCACCGATCGTGATTACGAACGGGAAACGTTCCGTCAGTTTCAAAATCAGAGTGCTGCCCCATACCATAATCGGTACGGAAACGGCCAGTCCGATAATGACGAGCGCAAAGTCTCCATGCGCGGCTCCTGCAACGGCTAGCACATTGTCCAGCCCCATCATCGTGTCCGCTATAATAATCGTCCGGATGGCCGCCCACATTTGCGTGCCCGCGTTAATATCGTGACTCTTCTCATCAACGAGCAGCTTGTAAGCGATCCAGAGCAGCGCCAGTCCGCCGGCCAAACGCAAACCGGGCACTTTTAACAGTTCGAGGACCAGCAGCGTCATGATGACGCGCACGACGATCGCACCGACGGTCCCCCACAAAATTACTTTTTTCTGATCCGCCTTTTGCACGTTTCTCGCGGCAAGCCCGATGACGATGGCGTTGTCTCCGGCAAGCACAAGATCGATCAGTATAATGGAAAATAAGGCCATCCAAAAATCCGGGCTCAATATATCCATATTTCTCCCCCTCTCCTTCCTAATTCGGCACGCGGTAGTTTCCGGCAAAAAAAATACGCCGTGCTCATATTGGGCACGACGCATTTAAGCATCAAAAAAGACCTTTACCCAATATTTGCGGGCAAAGGTCTCGCTAACAACGTAAGGTTGCCGATAAAGCCGGGGTTATTCACCCGTAATGACGACTTTACCGTATCTAGCTACTCCCCTTTGGGAAACTATGCATGTTTTGTAATTTGAAATAATTATAGCATGAACGATTCGATTGCGCTAGACATTTTCGTAGAGAACATAAGTCGCACGTTTGGGCTTTTGCTCCAAAAAACGTTATAATGGAAGCCGGAAAAGGTTACAACGCATCATCATCTACTAAAGTGGAGGGATCAGCATGAACTCATCGCATGCACAGAGCCTGGAACTTGCCACCTTTGCTGGAGGCTGTTTCTGGTGCATGGTAACGCCGTTCGAAGAGCTGCCGGGCATTCACGGAATTGTTTCCGGCTATACCGGCGGCCACACGGTGAATCCGACATACGAAGAAGTTTGCTCCGGGGGAACGGGGCACTACGAAGCGGTTCAAATCACATTCGATCCGGCTGTCTTTCCTTACCGCAAGCTGCTCGAATTGTTCTGGCAGCAGATCGACCCGACCGATGAAGGCGGACAATTTCATGACCGGGGCGAATCGTACAAGACAGCGATCTTTTATCATAATGAGCGTCAGCGTGAAGAAGCGGAGGCTTCCAAACTTGAGGTTGCCCAGAGCGGCCGGTTTGACAAGCCGATCGTGACGCAAATTATCCCTGCCGCCCCGTTCTATCCGGCGGAGGAGTACCATCAGGACTACCACAAGAAGAACCCGCTTCACTACAAACGTTACCGTAAAGGCTCCGGACGGGAAGATTTTATCGAACGCCATTGGTCGGGTCCCGTCAACCGGGACGAGCTGAAACACCGGCTCACGCCAATCCAGTTTGAAGTGACACAAAACAATGCCACCGAGCGACCTTTCACGGGCGAATATTGGGATCATGACGAGGAAGGGATTTACGTGGACGTCATCTCGGGCGAGCCGCTCTTCAGTTCGCGCGACAAATTCGATGCAGGCTGCGGATGGCCCAGCTTTACCCGGCCTTTACGGGCCTACAATATTAAGGAAAACGTCGATACGAGCCATTTCATGATCCGGACGGAGGTCCGCAGCCGCGAAGCCGATTCGCATCTGGGTCATGTGTTCGACGACGGACCGGAACCGACCGGTCTCCGCTACTGCATTAACTCCGCCGCGCTCCGCTTTGTCCCGAAGGATGAGCTGGAAGAGCAAGGTTACGGAGAGTACAGATTTTTGTTTGAATAAAATAAAGTCGGTTCGATAATAAAGCCCCTTCCGGTTATTTCAAAACGAGAGGGGCTTATTTTTTATAAGGATCTCTCAAATGGGACGGGCTTTACTTTAATCGGATTCTTCCTCTTTACGGCGCTGCTCCTGCCTTTTTCGTGCCCGAAAACGCCGCACTTTCATCAAGTTCCCGCAGGTTTTGTCCTCGCAATATTTTTTGGTCCGGTTACGGGTATCGTCATAAAAAATCCAGCCGCAATCAGGATTGTCGCAAATCCGAATCCTTTCCGTCTCCCCGTCGACCAGCGTTCGCGCAAATGAATCTGCCACCTCGGCCATGACCTGGTCCCAATCCTCCCGCAAAGGAAAACTTTCAAAGCCGATGATTCCCGCTTGCTCCGTCACCCGCCTTTTCACTGGCCCCTTGTCCAAAATGCGGTTCAGGTACTCCAAATCAACGCCGGACAGCGTTTCTCCCCGAACACATTTTTGGGATAGCCCCATCAGACGTGCGCGGAAATCCCTCAACCTTTCAAGCGTCTCTTCATCGGCGGGGACGTTTGCCTTCAACCCCCACTTGTTCAAAAAATAATGTTCCCATTTCTCTTCGCCGAGCTGGTCCCCGGTTCGCCCGCTCCCTTTCCAATCCCGCCACTCGCTGTTCATAAAATCGCTCCATACCGTTTCCAAACCTATGACCTCCACCATCACTCTGTAACTATCTATTTAAAAATTAAGTGGTTACATCCCCTTAGTTATTGTGCTACAATCTCATTGTAACCCTTTAAAATTCACTTAGCCAGTTACATATTTCAAAAAGGAGCTGAATGCATGAGCATCAACGCCGTTCATTTGCTGTCCGTCCAAAAGGATAATACCTGGGATCGCGAAGAGTGGATTGTTCCCCTGGCCGTTGCTCTCCAAGGTGTTACCTCGGAGCAGGCAGAATGGGCCCCGCCCAGCGGAGGCAATTCCATCCGCGAAACCGTGAACCATTTGAATTACTACAATAAACGCATCCTGAACCGCCTGAAAAATACCCCTTCATCTCCCGGAGTCGGAACCAACGAGGAAACCTTCACCAACCTGGAGCATCCGGAGGGTTCCGCGGGCTGGACGGAAACCGTCGCCGAAACGGAGCGGGTTGCCTACGAGCTCAGAAAAATGATCGCAGGGCTCAAAGAAAGCGACCTCCAAGCGCCGTATTCCAGCACTTCCAACGACGTTCCTCTCGGCGAAGAAATCGCCCGCTGGCTGTTGCACGACGCTTATCACGCCGGCCAGATCGTGCTGATCCGCAAGCAGCAGGGTTCCTGGAGAACTTCCAAGGCATAAGCTAACGTTTCGCGGCCTGCCGGATCGGGGTAATCACGGGATATAATCCAATAAAACAAGGAGGCTTTCGTCCATGCCCTGGAACAAAAACGATTATCCCCCGTCCATGAAAAATCTGGATCCGCGAGTCCGCAGAAAAGCCGTGGAAATTGCCAACGCCCTGCTCGAGGAAGGCTATGAGGAAGGCCGCGCCATCGCCATCGGCACGGCCAAGGCCGAAGAATGGGACAAAAATCATCCGCAAGACGAACAATAACCGGACAAAAAAACAGCCCGAAGCCGTTAGGCTCGAGCTGTTTTCTTTTCCATACCGTATGGGAGGCTTCGAGGGGCCTTCGCTGTCCGTCCATATTGCACGGTCCAGGTAATGACTTTGCCCGCGATCAGCACCGCCATAATAGTAAACATCGTTTCTTTGAAAGGCAAATAAATTAATGAGATCATTAGTACGGCGGCATCCATCAAGATGAACACAGTTCCGATTTTTAAGCCGGACCACTGACTTATCATCATGGATAATATATCATCCCCGCCGGTCGCTCCGCCCGTCCGAAGGACGAGCCCCGCGCCGAGACCGGTAAACAGTCCCGCAAGCAGCGCCGCCAACGGCAAATTGCCGGTCAAGTCCACCTTTAAAGGCGAGAACTTTTCGCACAATTCGTAAAATGCCGAGAACGCCATGGAAGCCACAAGCGTATTCACAATAAATTTCCGGCCTTTCAAAAATAGGGCCAAAATAAAAATCGGAACATCCATTGCGATCATCGAAAGCGCAGGAGGCAAATCAAACAAATATTTGCCGAGGAGCGCGAGCCCCACAAAACCGCCTTCCGACAATCCGTTTTGAAAATTAATGTGATAATAAGTAAATGCGAGTACAAATGCACCGAACAACATCGTCAATAATGGTCTTGCCTGGTCTTTCCATCCTGTCTTCTTCCTCATTGGGAATCCCTCTTATCGCAGTTTGTTTGACCTTACGGCCATTCCCTACGGTTAAGAAGGTCCTTGAGGACTTCATCCTTCGAACCATCATCTTCGCACGCTTCTTTCGTAGGGTTGTTGGCCATAAACCGACGCTCCACGAAAAAAGCTAAGTGTAAGAGAGATCATAACGTTTCCAAATCGTCCTTGGGGAATTCGTCCTTCGGGAACTCATGGTATCCTGATCCTTTCTGTTTTTGTCTTACTTTATTATACCACATTCCGATTGATGACTAAACAGCTTCATGATGTAAATAATAAATTTTTAGTTTAACTGTGACCAATTTCATTGCTTTTTGTACGAAATTCACATTTCGGAAATTTTTGATGTGATCAAAGTCACTATTGCCTCGAATAACGGGTGCCTATACTTAATAGGTAATCGATATTTCCAAGAAAGAAGGGTTCGATTTATGCTCGACGCAAAAACGATTGAAGTGATCAAGTCTACCGTCCCGGTGCTTGAAGTTCACGGACAAACGATTACTAAACATTTCTATCAAATGTTGTTTAAAAACCACCCCGAACTGCTTAACATTTTTAACCACGCCAATCAACGGCAAGGAAAACAGCCTACGGCGCTCGCCAACGCCGTTTATGCGGCGGCGGCCCACATCGACCGCCTGGAAGAAATTCTTCCGGTTGTTAAGGGAATCGCCACAAAACACCGCGCGCTCGGTATTTTGCCGGAACATTACCCGATCGTCGGTGAAAACTTGCTGGCCGCGATCAAAACCGTGCTGGGAGACGCGGCAACGGACGAAATCATCGAGGCTTGGGGCAAGGCATACGGCGTCATTGCCGACGTGTTCATCAGCGTCGAAGCGGAAATGTACAAGGAAGCCGAACAGCAGCCCGGCGGATGGCGCGGATTCCGTAGCTTTATCGTGGATCGCAAGGTGAAGGAAAGCGATGTAATCACCTCTTTCTATTTGAAACCGAAAGACGGGAACGCGATCGCTTCCTACAAACCCGGGCAATACATCACGGTCCGCGTGAAGCCCGAAGGCCAGGAGTACACGCACCTCCGTCATTACAGCTTGTCGACTTCGCCGGGCCATGATTATTACCGGATTTCCGTGAAACGGGAAGATGCGATCGGCGATCATCCGGCAGGGGTCGTGTCCGCTTATTTGCACAACCGGATCAACGAAGGCGATACGCTCGATATCAGTGCTCCGGCCGGCGATTTCACGCTGGATCAAACGAAGCAAATTCCCGTCGTGCTGCTTAGCGGCGGCGTAGGGCTGACTCCGATGGTCAGCATGCTGGAAACGCTGATGGAAAGCGGAGACGGGCGCGATGTCGTCTACATTCATGCTGCCCGTTGCGGGGCTCATCATGCCATGAAAGAGCATATCGATTCATTGACGAAAAAGCATGCGGACAGACTTCGCTCCTACCACGTATATGAAAATCCGGGTCCCGGCGAAAGCTGCGACAAAAGCGGATTTATCGATTTGCCATGGCTCAAAACGGTGGCTAGCCCGGAAGCCGACTTTTATTTCTGCGGTCCGACTCCGTTCATGCGGGCTATGAACAAGGCGCTTAAGGAGTGGGGAGTTCCCGAGGAAAGAATCCATTTCGAATTTTTCGGCCCTGCCGACAGTCTGGAAAACGAAATCGCTCCGCAATAATAACCAAAAAACCCCAAGGTCCCTTGCGTAGTACGCGAAGCCTTGGGGTTTCTATGTAATTAATGGTTTCTCAGCAAACGGTTGACGGTCTCCCGACGGACGCCGATCAACTGTCCGATTTCCTCCTGGGTCAAATAATCCGTGAGCGGGACTCCGTTTGCGTGTTGCCCGAGCCACTTGGTGAGGAGCTCCAGCCGTTCCGCCGGCGTGCCTACCGTCAAATGGTCCAAACGCTCCTGCATGAACCTTACTTTCTCCTGCAGCAGCCTGGCGATTTCAAGAGGTTTTTTCGGATCCTCCTGAAGTTCCCTGTACCAATCCTGCGCGGGAATGGCTTCGACCTCGCTTCTCATCAAAGCGATCGCCGTTCCGTGGGTTTCTTTGGGAGAAATCAAGGAATGATGCGGTACCGTTTCACCGGGATACAAAATATTGAATAATACCATATTTCCGTTCTCATGCAGGCGCGTCACTTTGAAAAGCCCGCTTTTGATATGATACAAAAAGGCCCCATCATCGCCTTGACGGAATAAAATTTCCCCTTTATGTAAAATCATCGTATCGCTCCGTTCCCGAATAAAATTACTATTCCTATCATTATAACAAAAAAAGAAGACGCAAGGACACCCCGGGCTTTTCAGACCCGGGGTGCGCAATTTACCATTATATTTATTTTTCCAGCGTCTTCTCCCACTCGGCCAGCTTGTCACGCCAGGGCTCGAAGCTGTGGACCGCTATGCCGGCGAAAGAGGAATGCCTTTTGACCCGTTTGACGAGCTTGTTGATCTCGCCGTTCAGAAACACAAAGGACCTTCCGTGAAAAGAAACGCCGGGTCCTTCCTTGGTTTTGCCCAGCTCGACGCCGACCCAAACCTCTTTGTTCTGACGGTCTCCTTCCTCAAGCGTCGGCTCGGCCACTTGATAAATTTTGTCCGCTTCATTGCGGTAAGCCATAATGGCGACATAATCGAACTGGTCGACCATCCACCGGTTCATCTTGATGCCCCCGGAGCCCTTGCCCTCGGTACCGGGATAGTCGATGTCGTTCAGCCAGAACGGGACCGCGGCTCCGATTTCCAGATCGCTTGCCTTCGCCTTGTCGATCCAGATGCGGGCGTTTGCCACCCATTCTTTGACGATGGCGGTCTGGCGCGTGCGCCAATCATCCAGCAAATAAGGTTCGACATCGAACTGAATTCCGGAAAACCGTTCCTCCGGCAAAACATTCGCGTTATAATTCCGTACCCAATCCAGAAATGCGTTCGCCTTGTCCCGCTGTGCGCGAAGCGCCCACTCCGGCTGGCCGTTCAAGGCATGCACCTTCAAGCCGGAGGAGGAAGCCAGCCGGATAAAATCCCGGTAGCTTTCCTCCTTCACGTCTCCGCCAATTTGCAGAAAGATGATCTTCACTCCCTGCTCTTTGGCAAAAGCAATGATATCTTCTCCTTGCTGCTGAATCAGCTTCGTATTCCAAAGCCAGGTCGCCTTGGCCTCCGAAGCGGAAGGGCGGATGACGAGCAGCAGAAGAAACACCAGAGTTCCTCCGCACAGGATGAAGAGCTGACTCCTGCGGCTCATTTTAAACATTCGATTTTTCACTTCCGCCTCCCTTTCTACGATAACCCTTATCCGACGATCAGAACCTCATCCTGCTGCTCGGCGTGCTGTACCGAATGGCCGATCTTGTAAATATGCGGCAGTTTAAAATCGCGGAACGCGTTGCGCGTATCGACGATCGGCACCCCGAGATGGGCGATGGCTCCGTAATCCAGATTGGTGTGGTTCGTAACGAGCACAATGCAGTCGTAGGTTTTGAATTTGTCCAGATTGTATTCCACGCTTTGAACGGTGACACCGTTTTTGTCCCGGAAACTCGTCGCGTAAGGGTCGTAGTATTCCACGGCGGCTCCGCTGTCTTTGTACAGCTCGTAAACTTCAAGCCCCGGCGACTCGCGCAAATCGGCGATGTCCGGCTTGTATGCCATCCCCAAAATCAGAATTTTCGATTTTTTGATCGATTTTGCATACTCATTCATAATTTTCGATGTCTTGTTTACCACGTAATACGGCATGTTATCGTTCGTCGACTGGGCCAGCTCGATAAACTGGCTGTAGAAACGGAAGCCTTTCGCTTTCCAGGACAGATACATCGGATCAAGCGGGATGCAGTGTCCGCCGATTCCCGGACCCGGATAAAACGGCATGAATCCGAACGGCTTCGTTTTGGCCGCGTCGATGACTTCCCAAATGTCGATGCCCATCCGGTCGCACATCATGGCCATTTCGTTGACGAAAGCGATGTTTACGCTGCGGAACGTATTTTCCAGCAGTTTGGACATCTCGGCCACTTTGGGCGAGCTTACGGGAACGACGGTCTGCACATACTTGCTGTACAGCGCATTGCCGAGAGCGAGGCACGCTTCGGTCGTACCGCCGATCACTTTTGGCGTATTGAACGTATTAAATTTCGTATTGGACGGATCCACCCGTTCCGGAGAGAAGCACAGGAAGAAATCCTCGCCGACGACGTAGCCCAGCGCTTCCAGCTCGCGCTGGATCAGCTCCTCGGTCGTTCCCGGGTAAGTGGTGCTTTCCAGCGTGATCAGGATCCCTTTTTTCATATAGCGCTTGATTTGATCAACGACCGTGACGATATAGGAAGTATCCGGATCCTGATTTTCGCTGAGCGGAGTCGGCACGCAGATGCTGATCGCGTCGATTTCTCTCAGGGAGCTGTAATCCGTAGTCGGCTTGAAACGCCCGGTGGCTACGACCTCTGCCAAAGTCTCGGAAGAAATATCGTGAATGTAGGAATCCCCGCGTTGAATTCTTTCGATCTTCGAGGAATCCAGGTCGATACCGACCACCTTGAAGCCTTGCTTTACCATTTCAACCGCCAGGGGAAGGCCGACGTAACCAAGGCCGACCACACCCAGCACTGCGTTTTTCGATTCGATGGCTTCCAGTAAAGTACGATATTGATTGTTCATGCTCCAACCTCCGTTTTTTCTGTATAGGTGTATTTATTACCGGTGTTCGGTGAATCCGTAATACGATTAACTGATGCAGCGGCGAATGCGGGCATCCAGTTCAACCGGAGAGAACGGCTTCGTCACGTAATCGTCAACTCCGTTTTGGAAGCAGAGACTGATCGTCTGCTCCACGCGCTGCTCCGTCAACACCACGATTTTCGGCGTCTCGGGCACCTGCAGCTGCTGAATATGATGGATGTAAGGAAGTCCGTCGATACCGTACAGATTAAGCTCCGTCAACACCAGGTCGGGCTTCCAGGATTCGATCAGTTCAAGCGCCGAAAGCCCGTTGTCCGCCACGATCGTTTCATACCCCTGCATTTGCAGGCGAATCTCCAGGAACTCCCTTACGGTGGCGTCTCCTTCAACGATCAAGATCCGGCTTTTTGTGGTATGGGCTTCCTTGCTCGTAAAAATATGAATCTCGCCGGAAATCTGGTTCTTGACGGAATCCTCCATTTGGTTCAGAACCTGCTCCGTAAGCTCTTCATGGGCGGAAAAGCTCGCCAGCGTCATCCGCGGATCAAAGTCCGGAATGATTTCCTGAAGCCGCTGCTTCAGCAGTAAACCCTGGAAGTGGACCGCGTCGAGCGTTTGGCCCGGCATCAGCAAAAACAGGCTGCCCGGCTCTTTTCCGCTCCACATTTTATAATTCAAACCCGGTTGGGATTCCAAAATGCCGCGCACTTGCGTTTCCATATAAGATGGCGCGCCTGCGCAAGAAATGAACAGAACCCCATTCGAATCGAACGCCGTTTCCTTTACCATTTGCGCGATTTCCGGATATGAAACCGTTAATTCCCTCTCGCTTTGCAAAGTCGTGTTTGGCATCTTTCTCCCGCCTTCCTGATATTTTTATTAAAAATTTTTCGCATGGAACTTCAATATTTGAAACGGTTTTTGTTGCTATCAACTCCCTTCCCGAAAAAGGTACGGGGTCAAGCTATGCCGATTTGGCCGTGCTGCCCTTATCTTGCCAGCTTTGCCGGGTCATCGTGCCCCAGGAGTTGTTGTTGCGCAAATATTGAATATGGCCTTGAATCCGCCAGAGACCGCCGAGTTGAGCGTACCCGAAAAATTTGACCGCCGAGTAGAACATCATGCGCGCAAGATCGGACAGTTTGCGGAAGCGTTTAAACGCGAGCTCCTCCAGCAGTAGCGCCCCGATGCTGAGCAAATAACCGCTGAGGAAATTGATCAGCCAAAATACGAGCAGTACGCGCCAATGCGTCATATCCATCATCGTATATCCAATCAGGGCGAGCAGCCCTGTTATTTTAAAGTAAGGGTTCAGCGCCTCGAAAATAATGTTGTAAGGCATCGTGAGCAAGCCCATCACTTTATACTTCGGATTGAACGCCATGTCGTAATTTTCGATCATGTTCTTCAGATTACCGCGTCCCCACCGCTTGCGTTGGTTGGACAAAATTTTGTACGTGTCCGGCGCCTGCGTCCAGCAGACGGCCTCGGGACAGAACGCGATCCGGTATTTCAGCTTGTTCTCCAGCATGTAGCGGTGAAGCTTGATAATGATGTTCATGTCCTCGCCGGGATAACCGCCCCGGTAACCGCCGACCGCGATGACATAGTCTTTGCGGAACAGACCGAAGGCCCCGGATACGATGATCAGCCCGTTGATCGAGCTCCAGCCGATACGGCCGCCAAGGAACGCCTTGAGATACTCGACCGCCTGGAACATCGGCCACATTTTGCGCGGCAGAGATACTTCCTTGACCGCGCCGTTCTCGATGACGCAGCCGTTGGCGATCCGAACGTCCCCGCCGATCGCGACGGTTTCCTCCGGATTTTCCATATACATGCGGGCCATCCGGATCAAGGCGTCTTTCTCCAGCAGCGAATCCGCATCGATCGAAGAAATCAAAGGATAGTGGGACAAATTAATGCCCGCGTTCAGCGAGTCGGCTTTACCGCCGTTCGGTTTATCTATTACATACAGATGCGGATACTGAGGATTGTAGTAAACCGCATTAATCGCCGAACAGTCGATCGAGTTTCTCATTTCCGGATTCGGCAAAGGCTCCAGCCCGAATTCCTCCCTGAGCACGCCCAGCGTGTTATCGTTGGACCCGTCGTTGATCACGATGACCTCATAGGTCGGATAGTTCAGCGTCATTAAGCACTTCACGTTTTCGATGACCGTCAATTCCTCGTTATAGGCCGGAACCAGGAGGGAAATCGACGGGACGAGCTCCGAACCGGACAGAGTGTTATATTTTGAAAATGCCGCCCTTCGGAAAATCGTCATGATGTTGCGAAACGAAAATGCCATGATCGAAAAATAGATCACATTTACGGTCATCACGTAATACGTCGCAAACAGGCCGTAAATGAGCAAGATATCCCTAAGCAGTGTAATCCCCTCCGACCGCTGCGACTTGCCGAACCGGCTTGTTTTCGGAAACGCCGAAATACCGTTCGTACAGCAGCTTTTTTTTGTTGTAGGCGACCATCTGGTCCAGCTTCTGGTGTTCGCCTTCCTCGAGCATCGACTTCTCGATATGGTAAAGGGCGGTTTCGCGCTCAACCCCGGAGCCGTGCTTGGCGATTTGGCAAAGCACTTCGAACCCTGTCTCGCCGAGCTTTGCCAAGCTTTCCGCGCTGTGGTTTCTCACCCTCCAGTTCGTATCCTGCAATGCCGTGCGCAGCAGCGGAATGCTTCCTGCCGCATGCATGTTGCCGAGCGATTTTGCGACCTCGGCCCGGACTTCCCAATCCGGATCGGCCATCAACTCCCGGATCGTCTCATCCTTCAGCACGGGGTTCGAGCTCAAGTACAGCTTAACCGCTTCGGCCCGCACATCCTTCTCCCCCGCACCGACCAGTCTGTCGAGCGCGGGAACGACCTCGGGAACGGCTTGCCCCCACATGGCGACCAGCGCCACCTTGACGAAGTCGGGATTTTCGTCCTCCAGCAGCTTCAGCAGCAGCCGGCTTGTATCGAGCCCCGTCTCCATGAGAATATCGGCGGCCATATTGTGAATGGGCTTGCCGTGGCGGAGCAAGTGATGCAGCATTTCCTTGAGCTGATCCCCGCGCTCCGCGCTTTTGGCGATCGCTCTCGCGATCACGATCGACAGCGGGCTGTACTTTTGCGTCTCGAGCATCGTCAGCATTCTCGGCACCGCTTCCGATGCCCTCATTCCGCCGAGGCGGTATGCCGCCGCAATCCGGCGGCCGTAGAACAAGCTATCCAGGAGCTTGATGTCATCCGAGACAAAGCCCGCGTCATGGCACAACTTGATCAGTTTGCCCTGCAAATCCCCCTTCAGCCCCTCGATCCATTCGATCAGCTTCTGTTGGATGACGCGCCGCTCGAGCTTGGTCAGCTTCCCGGGCGGCAGCGGCAAATCCGACGAACCGCCCAGGTGAGTTTGAATAAATTTGAAATAGTCCTGATGCTTTTGCAAGTACATTTCACTTTTCTTTTCCGTGTTTAACGCCCGAATCCTGAATCCGAAAAGCAGGAGTATGCCTGCTCCGATTAACCCGAGGCAAACGTAAATAAAATAGATTGCCAAGGTAAGATGCGAATCCATAACTGAATTTTCCTCCTTCCGGTTACCTGCATAAACAAGATGCCACTTTCGCGGACACTATTTTGCTTTATGGTCCGGCAAGCTTTGGTAATACTCCTTCAGGGCGTAATATCCCGACTTCAAATGCTCGGTGTACTTGACGGTTTCCCAAGGAGACCAAGTATATTTCGGCTGGGTATTCAAATCCAGCGTAGCGCTGTCTCCCGGCCAGGACGCTTCGCCGGTTTTGCGGTCCACGATCCATGGCACGAAAGTGATGCCCGATGTTTTTTCCGTCGTAAACGTGCGGTCTTTTTTCAGCGGTCCGTAACTGATCACCTGCAGAGAGCTGGGGTCGGCAAAACCAAGCAGCATCCACGGGATGCGAAGCTCTACTTCATTACCGCTGTATTGCCATGAAGTCAGCGAGTTGAACTCGTCGCTTTCGCGGTCCGTCGTCCCCCGGACCAAATTTCCGACCGTCATGTCTTTAAACGGATTGGCGAACCGGGTGTCGGGCGGCGTCATCAACAGACTGACTGCCAACTTCCACGGTTGGAATTCCACTTTCTCCTCCTCGGTTTGCTCATCCAGCATCCAATAACCGTATTCGCCATATAGGCGCCGGTGAAAATCGTACGTCGGAGCCGTTTTGACCTGCGATTCCTCATCCGTCCCGATCACGATCATATTTTCCAGACCGTCGCTCAGGCTTTTGCCGGGCAGCTCTTTTTTCGGCTGGTCCCCGCCTGCCAAAGTATCCGTTCCGAGATAAATCTGCTTGGCTGCCGGATCAAACGGCTCATCCAGCGTTAATCCCACATAAACATAAGCTTCGTCATGCGTGATGCGCAGCTGCTTCATGCCTGGGGAAGGAGCGTCCCACGTTTGGACTTCCCCTTCGGGCAGTTCGTTCCAATCGTCCAGCTTGCCGTCGATGATGATCTCATCTTCCTTACCGGGCCCCATGGACAAAATGCCGAACAGCTTCTCGTTCGTCAAAACGTTCAGCCAGTAGGAACGGCGATCCTCCGGAATTTCGAGGCGCATCGTGTTCCAGGTTTTCTTGAACCATTCATCCTGCCACATAAAGAGAATGGCTCCCGAGTACCCTTCGTCATAAATGTCTTTCGTGAGGGATACGTTGATCTCGCCCTGTTCTTCCTCGCTGTGCCCGCCCTGATTTCTTCCGCCGCGTCCCAAATGGGAGATGCCGACCGAAGATGGAACCCCATATTCCGTAACCATGATCGGAATATCTTTGTAGTGGGCTTTCAGCTGTTTCAAATAAGCTTTGTAGGTATTGTAGTCGTTGTTGCCGTCCGGGATCGTTTCCAGCGTCTCATCAAGGTGGAAAAAATCAGGGTAATACGGATAAACGTGATAGGCGGCGAAATATCCGGCTTCCCAATTTACCGGCTTGATATGCGTAGCATCGACGCTGGCGAGGTCCTCCTCGAACAGCGGCTCTCCGGGATGCTCCAGAACATCGGTGGTCACCCAGTTCGTAAACGTGATCGGATGTTCCCAACCGTAACCCTGTTCCAGATCGGCCGTCTGGTCGACCAGTTCCGCAAGCCAGCTTTCAAACGGGCTCGCTTCCTCCGTCGCCGCAAAATGCTTGCCTTGATAAGGCTCCGTTCCGGCATGCACCTTGTTGGTATTGTCGACCATTTCCGGATCCCATTCCGTGCCGATATGCCAGCCCATTAAATAAGGGCCCGCGTTCGCGGTATATTTTCCTCCGGATTCGCCCGGGACCGGGTCGATTTTCAAATCGCCGTACACCGCTTTAACCGCTTTTTCAATCTCCTTGTGAAACTTCTCTTTAATGCCCGGATTGTACGCATCCTTCAGTTCGATGAGCTGCTCCTCGGGAGACCAGATCCCTTGAATGAAGTACAGAGGATCTTTTTCTTTGTCCCGGTTGTATTTTACGAGCGACTTATAAAATACCGGATTGTGCACCGTGTAAATCCGAATGACGTTCGCGCCCATCTCATCGATTTGCTTGAACCAGCGCAGATAATCGTCTTCCGTGAGCGGAAATTCTCCGGGAAAATGTCCGGGGACCGTCGCTCCGAGATTGACGCCTTTTACGAACAGTTCCTCCCATACGCCGTCGCCCTGGTACTCCATGAATTGATCGCCAGACGTTTTGAATTTGATCTCGGCGCCTTCGGAGGTCGCGAAGCTGATGTGGGACGGAGGCAGGAGCAATGTAACCACAAATATCCCGCCGGCGATCAAGGCCGCGCCGAGCCCGATCCAAATAGCCAGCTTCTTTCTCGCTAATGTCGTCATTGGTATTTAATTTTTTCACCTCGCTGTCTTTTTGTATGCAGGCGATGAACAGTACGGTCCCGCACGCACCTCCACTCCTCAAATTACTTCTATCATTAACCAAGTTAACCCATGATGTAACTAGGCTAATGGGAGTGTTTTGTTTATGGGTCCTTTCCCGGGAACCTGTCGCTTTCCTGGCACCTCTTTCCCAGAATGAGGAAATTCGCGCCTGCTTTGCAGTCTCCTCATTCCGCCTTTGAAAACGCTTTGAAAACCTGTGCATTATCATGAGGCATTTGCAAATACACGTTTCAAAGAATGCAGCACCTGTGCCTTTTCGCCCTTATTAGACGCACGAAAAATTACAAAGTTTCGTTCATTTTTTACACCCTTTTCCATAAAGGTTACAGTTTTGATACCAAAGTCATGTTACAAAATCGCATAACGGCGCGCTTTTTCGCGAATTCCGGGTTGACATCCCATGTGATAAAAAACATACCCTGGTCCCATCCTGGGCCTAATGGTTGCTTGCTTGAATTTCACGCGTTTTACGGACGGGGACCTGACGCCCGAATGGTAGACTTTTTTCCCAAGCGGATGGGGACCATCCTCCTGCACATCCTCCGGGATCCGTCCCGAATCGTTTTTTGCGCATCAAAAAAGTCCCTGCCGGGGGACTTCGCGCCGAGGAGTTGCTTCCGAAGGGCTTCATCGAGGTCGTTTCGATCCGTACATTTTCCTAACGAAACGATATGTTCTTATTCGCGGCATTATGACCCGGATAAAATTCTAACGAAACGGGGTATCGCTAAATTGTCAATTGAGGTCCATCGGGGGCGCTTTTAGGGACAATAGCGTGACTGGGTTTCGTTAGAAATTCAAAACGCCTTATTTTGCCCAAATAAGGTTGTCACGTTCGTTGCGGTCCTCAACATTAAAAAAACGCCTATCGGCGTCCTGTTAATGAATCGATATTGGCATATGGGAGTTCAAACGGCCCCAGGGCTTCTGTGCTCCCGGGGGTGGTGAGCTCCCGTTCTCTGTTCCGAGGCTGGAGGCTTGTAAGGCAAGGCATGCGCTCATCGTATCGTTTCCCGGATTCGATCGGTATGCAGTCCGTTTTTTAGGCTTTCACGTTCTCCTTCAAAAGCGCCCCCAGCTCGGACGTATAGCGGGTTAGCCGCAAGCTGATCTCCGAGCGCATGACATCGCGGGTCATGCCGAACCGCTCCTCGTACCCCCGGCAGTAATAGCGGTAATAGATGACCAGGTCCGATTGCTCCTCGCCGAGGATTTTGATATTCCGTCGCTTCAGCTCCCGCCGCAAATTGTAGGAGTCTTTTATAATCTGATTGAGAATATACTTTCCCGCCATGAGATACGAGCGTCTCAACAGATTATTGGAGTGCTCCACCTCGGAAATATTTCTCTCGACCATTTTCTCCATATGGGGCAGCAAAATGTAGTCGCGAAGCATGCCGCGCTCCTCCGACGTAATGATTTTTCGCTCGCTCCCCTGGTGCTGTTCCTCGTACTGCTCGGCGTGCTCCGTCAGCAGCATTTTCGATTTCCAGCGTTCGTTTCCGTCAAGTTTGCTCATTTGTAATGCCCTCCAATCTGTCCGGCTCTTTCCCGTGCGACGCCGGCCTCCATCAAGGAAGAAGCGTGGATGATGGCATCGCTGCCGTACCGGTCTTTAATGTGATCGACGGCCCGCTCTTTGTCATACGTACGAGACCGGTTATCAAACAAAGTGAGCTGAATTTCACGGTCCTCGGTCAGCCCGGACAAAGCTACGCTCAGATGGCTGACGGGCAGGCCACTCCAGTATTTCCGGAATAGCTTGCTTACGGCCGCCGCCACTTCATGGGTCAGGGACGTCGGTTCCGGCAGCGTCATCTGCCGGCTGAAGGAAGTGGAGCGGACGCCGTTCGTTTCCGCGGCCGAAACCGTCACGACCGAACCGAGGAGGCGGTGGCGTCTGGTGCGCCGGCATACCTCCACCACCAGCTCAAGCAGGACGATTTCGATGTCCCGAAGCCGGTGGTACAGATTCCAGCGAAGCGTCTTGCCGTGGCTGACCGATTTCAGCTGATGGCGTATGCCGGAAATGACCGGGCTCGGATCGATGCCGCGGGCGGTTTGCCAGTAGTACTCCGCCTGAATATCGCTCTGCTTGCCCATTTCCCGCCGCATGCGGCGTTTAAAATCCGCAAGTTCCAGGCGTGCGATGTCCCCGATGGTGGTTAGGCCCATCCGGGTAAAATGCCGGGTCATTGCGGAAGCCACCATAAACATTTGGTGAACGGGAAGCTGCCACAAGGTGGATTCCAGGTTTTCGAACGTGAGCTCGAATATGCCCTCCGGATTTTTTTTGGCATAGTTGTCGGTCGCCATTTTGGCCAGCACCTTGGTCGGGCCGATTCCCACCCTCGTCCAGACGCCGGTGGACAACAGGACGTGGTGTTGGATCCGCTGAGCCAATTCGTATGCGGATCCGAAAAAGGAAAGCGAACCGGTCACATCCAAAAATTGCTCGTCGATGCTGAACGGCTCCACAAGATCAGTGTAGGATTCAAAAATTTCCGTAATCAAAAGCGAGACCCCGATATACATCCTCATACGGGGCCGAATGACGACGAGCTCCGGGCATTTCGCCAGCGCTTCGCCGACCCGGGAGGCGGTCGTCACCCCGCGGGCTTTGGCGATCGGGCAAGCAGCCAGCACAATTCCGTTCATTCTGGCGGGATCGCCCACGGCCACGGGCTTGTCGCGATACTCCGGATGAGCTGCCTTCTCCACCGAAGCATAAAAAGACTGCGCATCGATCAAAAAGATCTGTTTGGACATCGATGACCCCTCCATAAAAGCTTGCGAACTCAGGCCGAACGTTCTTGTCGGTGTGCCGAAAGAATAAGCATTCACGAAACAGAACGTTTGTTCTTATTATATTCATAATACGAACAAATATTCGCTTTGGCAACAGGTTAATGCTGGAATAAGAAAAAGAACGGCAAAGGCCCTCTTTCGCCTTTGCCGTTCCCGAGCTGTTGTTCTTAAGGATTGGACCGGTTTACTGAGCCGTCAACACCAATGGACCGTCCGCGGTCAACGCAATCGTGTGTTCGAACTGGGCTGACAGCTTGCCGTCCGCCGTTCTGGCCGTCCAGCCGTCCTGGTCGATTTTGATGCGAAAGGTGCCTTGATTGATCATCGGTTCGATCGTAAACACCATTCCCTCTTTCAGCCGAATCCCTTTTCCGGGGGCACCGACATGCTCGTAGTTCGGTTCTTCATGAAGAGTTCGGCCGATGCCGTGGGCGAGCAGATCGCGGACGACGGAATATCCGTGCGACTCGGCATGGGTCTGGATCGCCGATGTAATGTCTCCGAGCCGGTTGCCGGGAATCGCTTGCCGAATGCCGAGCTCCAGGCACTCTTTCGTGACCCGCTGCAATTTTTCCGCTTCCGGAGAGGCTTTGCCGACCGCATAGCACCAGCAGGAATCGCCGAACCAGCCGTTAAGCTGAGCCACGATGTCCAGCTTGAGCAAATCCCCTTCCTGGAGCGGTTTTGAGGAAGGGAATCCGTGGGCAACCACATCGTTGACCGAAGTGCAGGTCTCGGCGGGAAATCCATTGTATCCTTTCGTAAATTGTTTACCGCCAAGCTTGATAATATGTTTGGCAACAAAGTCGTTGATTTCCAGCGTAGTAATCCCCGGCCGGATCAGTTTGGCCACCTCGCGGTGGCAATCCGCCACAATTTGGCCGGCCGCCTTCATTTCTTCAATTTCGCGGGGAGATTTCAGAATAATCATCGGGTTAACGCTCCAATCTATGGATGAAATTTAAATAAACAAAAATCGTACGATTTCGCCGGCTTCCTTACGTAAGGTTCCGCGCCGCAATGACGGCAAAGCACACCCCGTCAGCCCGGCCAGCAGCCATTCCGCCCGCCGTTCCAAAGCCTCTGGGCCGGCACGCGGGACGTCCGCCGCTTCCGATTCGCCGCCGCTTCCGCCCAGGGTTAACGATCCGGCCAGAGGGAGCAGCACCTGCTTCCGGTATGCCGATGCCAGAAGTTCCGCCTGCCCGGCGGGAAGCTGCCGGTAATGATCGGCGCCCAGGAGGCAGGCCAAATAAAAAGCACGATCCTCCGCCCAGGCTTGAAGCAGTCTGACGGCCAAGGACGCAAGGCCGTTGCCGTGGCCGTTGCCGTTCCGGTCCCGGGCCGCTCCGGACACGGGCGCGGATGGGGATGCGGATACGGTTCGAGCTTGCGCAACCGCGGTTGAAGGAACCGGGCCGAGGGATCCGCCGTTTCCTATGACCTCCCGTCGGCCCGTAACGGCGACAGGCTCCGCCAGCCAAATATCCGCGGCCCGCTCCAGCCCTTGAAGCAACAAATCATATAGCAAATCGGATTTATTGTTATAGTAATGGTACACCGTTCCATAACCCAAGCCGGCCGCGGCAGCCACATCGCGAATTTCCATCAGCATGTTTTTGTCGAGGTACACATCGGCGGCAGCCTTCAAAATCTGCT
Source organism: Paenibacillus salivarius (assembly GCF_051307165.1). NCBI lineage: Bacteria > Bacillati > Bacillota > Bacilli > Caryophanales > Paenibacillaceae > Paenibacillus > Paenibacillus salivarius. The sequence continues at coordinate 2,313,768 of NZ_CP195592.1, read as the reverse complement.
TCATCCGCCGGAGTCGAATTTGTTCGTTTTGCTCTTTCGTCCGTGGAGTCATGGTTTCCTCCCTTTATATTTTGACCTACTGTCATGTCAATTTAAAAATACAATATATTCCCGCCAAAATCAAACGGCAAAGCAAAATGTCAGCCGGTTCATCCCGGCTGACCGATTGGGCCGGTTCGGACCGGCTCATATTTAGCTTGACAATACCGATTTAACGAAACATTCCCCACAGCTTTAATAGATGAAGCTTGTTCTTCGGATCGATCTTTTGCGCGAGGACAAACTGCACGATTTGCTCTTCCTGCGCTCCCGTCAAGCGTTCGTTCAGAAGGGACGAGGCCGCTCTCACGAGCCTGCGTACCTTCGCTCGATCCTGCAGGTCGATCTTCGTCAAACCCTCCACTAGACTTTTAACCCGATCCTTCACGGTCGGATTTTTCATTTTGAACTTAATGCGTTCCACCAGCTGCGGGCTGATTCCAAACTGATAGTAGTTCACCAAAGGCAATTTACACCTCCCCGTTCATAGGCCTTCTCTCTAGCATATGACGGGGAGGCTGTACATAGTGCAGGTTAACCTTAAATCCCGCGAATTATTGCGGCTCCGTTCCCCAAACGAGCTGGCCGTTTCTGTAAAGAGTCACTTTGTCCCATGCGGAGTAGGAAGTATGTGCCGCGTTGAACGAATAATCGTTCGCCTCATTAAAGTTGGACCAATTGCTCTTGTGGTTGCGCGTTTGGATTTCGCCCGAGTTACCGCCGGCAGCGATGCTTCCTGCCGAAGCGCCGAAGCTGACTTCCAGATAGGAATCGGCTCCCGATTTTCCTTCGCTCATTTTTACGTGTTTGCCGATCACGTTGGAGGAGCCGATTTGGGCATAGTCGCAAAAGAACGTGGCGGAGATGTCCGAGTCTGCGGTATACCAGTAGCGAATCGTCAGCTCGTTCAGATTGACGGCGGCCGTTCCCTTATTTTTTATGATAAAAAAGGGCTTGATCTGATTATCCGTAGCATTCGTATCCGCCGCCTTATATTGCAGCTCCAAATCGCCGGGAGGCGGAGTCGTGCCTTGCTTCGGCGTGGCGCTGGCCTGGACCGAATTCGCGCTCTCGCCGGACGAGTTGACCGCGCTGACGACATAATAATACGTCATATCGTTCGTCACGGCCGTATCCGAATAGTTTGTTCCCGTCACGCTCGCGATCGTTTCGTAAGGCCCGCCGCTCGTTAAAGAACGTTTAACCGCATAGGAGGTTGCGGCGGCGGAGGCGTTCCAATTCAGCGAGACCACGCCGTCCCCCGCGCCGGCGCTCAATCCGGACGGCGGAGAAGGAACGGCCGGAAGGTTCACGATGGCCCAGTAAGCCGGTTTGGACTGCAAATATTCGTCGAATAAAAGCGGCCAATTGTTGCGGGCAACCGGGAAGGTGCGAAGCCAGGTGTTACCGTCGTCTTTTCCCCACAGCGTAACATTGGTCACGGTGTCCTTATGCTTTTTGAAAATATCGAACAACTGCTTGTACAACGTGGCTTGTCTTTGCTTCAAATCTTCCGGGAACGTATCGTATCTCTGCGAGTCGCTGTGATAAACGCTGACATCAAGCTCGGTAATGTGGGTTTCCAGGCCAAGGCTCTTAAATTTGACGATGGAATTTTCGATCTCCGTCAACGTCGGATAATAAAGGCTGATATGCGTCTGATGGCCCACGCCGTGGACCGGTATTCCCTTGGCCTGCAGCCGCTGGATCAAATTGTACATCGCCTGGCTTTTTGCGGATTCATGGGTATTGTAATCGTTGATGAACAGGATGGCGTTAGGATCCGCCTCGTGGGCGAATTCGAATGCCTTTTCGATATATTCCTCTCCGGCAATCTGGTACCACAAGCTGCGGCGGAGTCCGTCAGGCTGGGAGGCGTCGATAACCTCGTTCACGACATCCCAAGCGTAAATTTGCCCCTTGTAGCGCTCCATGACGGTTTCGATATGAGCCTTCATCCGCTGATACAGCAGCTCCTTGGTGGCCAAGTTCCCCTGATTGTCATAAAACACCCAGTCCGGCGTTTGCGAATGCCATACCAGCGTATGTCCCCTTAACTCCATCCCGTTATCGGCGGCGAACTGGACCGCCTTATCCGCCTCGCTAAAATCAAAGTTGCCTTCGGACGGCTCGGTGCTGTCCCATTTCAAAACATTGCCGGGAGTTACGCTGTTAAAATGCTTGATCATCAACTCCTTATCGGCGGCTTTAAACAGCTCGCTGTTGCTGAATGCCGTGCCGATCAGAAAGTCGCCGGCAAAAACATCCTGCAATGAAGGGATATCTTTTTCAATGACGATCGGATCGGGATCGGGCAGTTGCTGAAGGCTAAAGTCATCGAGGTATATACCGGTCTCCGCGCTGTTTGGGGCTTCAAAATAAATCGACAGGTTGTCCGCCGCTTCCAACAGCTCATATTCCGCTTCAACCTTGACCCAGCCGTTGTTGCTCGCCGCGGCGTAGGTGAGGTTTTCATAATAGGTCCGGGCCGGCGTCGTACGCTGCATCGACATGTAGATATTCGTGTTGGCCGCTCCGGCGGGTAGCTTGACCCAGCCGGTAAACAAATAAGTATGACCCGGCTCCATTTGCGCCGTCACGTCCAGTGTCGGACCATGCCATGTCTTCGTGCGGCCGGTGACTTCCAGACCGTATGAACCGCTGCGCGCCGCGGCGGCAACCGCGTTCAGCCCTTCCACGCCACCCCGCGGAGCCCAGCCTTGCGTAGTCCCGTCCTCAAAGTCGCTTTGCAGGAGCAGCGTACTTTCCGCCCGGGCAGGCGAAACGGAATACATCGTGAACAGCAAGCTTAGGATTGCCAAGGCGTTAAGCGCTTTCATGAAAAACCGTTGTCTCATTCCAATCATTCTCCTTCCTGAAATAGATTTTCGCAGTGCATCGCTTTCGAGCATTTTTCGAGCAATCACCACCTTTCAACAAAGGGTAACTGAGGGTGGGTCATGGCTGACTACGGAAAGTAAGTATAGGAAGCTAGGAATAAGCCGGGAGTAAGCTGAGAGCAAGGAGCATGAAACATAGGAGCACAAGATTATAGAAGCATAGAAACATAGTAGCTGGCGAAATCAAAGTGCGGCAGTTTTGGCGTAAGGGAAAAGCGGTAAACGCTGGAGAGGAACATGAAATCAATGAAGAAGGTATGTATGATCGAAAAAGCAAGGAATTTTATGGTATATAATGGCTAGTTATAGCAAAATTATATTATCTTTGGTAGATGTTGACAAGCATGAATTTGGGCCCCGCTCTTCACGTGAAGGGGAGCGTACTTCATCGTTGGATAAAATTCAACGAAACCTTCAATGAGCAGCCACATGAAGCAGTTTGATTGGACAAAATCCAACCGGGAAGACCGATTCAGGTATATCTCGCCCGTTTCCGGGCATTTGATTGGATCTTTTCCAACGAGGAACCCGAAATCGAAGACTAAGCCGGGCTTCCATTGGATTTTTTCCAAGCAACGGAGCAAAAAAATGACGGAGACGGGATATCCCGACACCGTCATTTCTATCACCATGCTTAATCAAGCAGCTCGCCCTGCAAAATCTGCTCCCGCTGGAGAAAGCTCCGCAGCGGAACGTACGCGGGCGCCGTCCAAAAGGACGGATCGCCCACCAGCCGGGCGGCGTCGTCCCGCGCCGCCTCGAGCACCTTGAAATCGCTGACCATGTCCGCGATTCGAAATTCCGGCACCCCGCTCTGCTTGGTGCCGAAGAAGTCCCCGGGACCGCGCAGCTCCAGGTCCCGCCGGGCCACTTCGAAGCCGTCGTCCGTCTCGGTCATGACGCGCATGCGCTCCTGACCGACCTCCGACTTCGGATCCGCAATGAGCACGCAGTACGACTCGTGCTCCCCCCGGCCGACCCGTCCCCGCAGCTGATGCAGCTGCGATAAGCCGAAACGGTCGGCGTCCATAATAATCATCAGCGTCGCATTCGGTACGTCGACGCCGACCTCCACGACGGTCGTCGAGACGAGCAGCTGGACTTCGCCGTCATAGAACGAGCGCATGACCTCGTCTTTTTCGGCGGACGTCATCCTTCCGTGCAGAAGGCCGACCTTAAAATCCGGAAACGCCTGCTGCATCCCGACATAAAGATCGATCGCATTCTGCACGTCCAGCTTGTCGGATTCCTCAATCAGCGGACAGATGAGATAGGCTTGGCGGCCCAGCGAAATTTCCCGGGAGATAAAACCGAGCACCCGGTCCATCATATCGTGCTTGACCCAATAAGTCGAAATCGGCTTCCGGCCTTTCGGCCGCTCTGACAGCGTAGACACGTCCATGTCGCCGAAAGCGGTAATGGCCAGCGTCCGCGGGATCGGCGTCGCCGTCATCGTCAGCACATCGGGACTGAAGCCCTTGCGGCGCAAAATGCTGCGCTGGTTCACGCCGAAACGGTGCTGCTCATCCGTGACGACAAGACTGAGCGAACGGAAAAATACGTCCTCCTGGATCAGCGCGTGAGTGCCGACGACGATATCCGTCAGGCCGAGCTGCAGCGAAGCAAGCAGGTCTTTGCGTTTTCGGCCGGTCACGCTGCCCGTCAGCAAACCGACCGTGATGCCGAACGGCTCGAACAGCCGCGTCAACGAACGGACATGCTGCTCCGCCAAAATTTCGGTCGGAACCATAAACGCCCCCTGATGACCGGACTTGACCGCCGCGAACAGTGCGATAGCCGCAATGACCGTCTTGCCGGAGCCGACATCGCCCTGGAGCAGCCGGTTCATGCAGTACGGTGACCGCATGTCCTGCAAAATCTCCAGCTCCACTTTTTTCTGGGCATCCGTCAGCTCAAACGGCAGACTCCGCACAAACTCGCGGATCGTCGCATTGTCCGCCTCATGCCGGACGCCGTCCATACGCTCATGATTCATGGCCCGGTAGGCCTGAAGCTTCAGTTGAAACAAAAACAACTCCTCGTACACCATCCTGCGCCGGGCGAGCTGTCCTTCTTCGCTATCCTGCGGCTGATGGATCCGCTGAATTGCCCGCTTGCGCGGCATTAAATCATATCTGCTGAGCAGCTCGGCAGGCAGATTTTCAGGAATCATCTCCCCGTATTGCACCAACGCCTGTCCGATCGTTTTGCGGATCCAGGCTTGCGTGATTTTCCCGCCGACCGAATAAACAGGCTGAAGACTGCCGCTACGGACCGTCCCTTTATCGGGAAATTCCGATTCCGACACCGTGAGCTGGCTCCGGCGCAAGTCCCATTTTCCCGTTAAAATAATGTCCCGGCCCGCCGTAAGTTCATCCCGCAAAAAATGACGGTTAAACCATGTCGCCGTAAACATCCAGTCCTCGGCCACCATTTTGCACGTCAATCTCGATTTTTTGCCGTAACGCTGAAGTACCGGAACCCCTATGATTTTAGCCTGGACGGTAATTTTATCGCCATCCTTGGCTTCCGTCAGGGAGCGAAGCCGGTAATCCTCGTAGCGGAACGGATAATATTCGATTAAATCATTCACCGTAAAGACGCCAAAGGCGTGAAGCTCTCCTGCTTTAAGAGCGCTCACGCCGCTGACCTGCCTTACGGGGATTTCATTCAAATCCACGTAAATCCCTCACTTTGAAACTATATGAGCCGAGCTATCATGCCGGCCAGACAAACACGGCTACCGTGCCGGGGCCTACATGCGTCCCGACCACCGCTCCGATGCTGGTTCGCACGATCTCATGCAGCGTGAAATGCTCGGACAACAGCCGGATCATTTCCTCGGCACCTTCCGGATTGACGGCGTCGCACACCGCCACGTTTACATCCTTCAGATCGTCGAAGTCGTTCTTAAAGAGCTCGATGACTTTGGAGACGGCCTTTTTATGGCCCCGGATTTTATCGACCGGATAAATGACGCCTTCTTGATCCACCGACAAAATCGGCTTGATATTGAGAAGCGAACCGACAATCGCTGCCGACTTCCGGATCCGGCCTCCCTTTTGCAAATAATCGAGCACATCCACCAAAAAGTAAAGTCTGCGGCTCTTGCCGACACGCTCCACTTCGTCTTTGATCTCCGACGCCGCGGCCCCCTGTTTTGCCATTCGCGCGGCCAGAACGACCTGAAGACCGAATCCGTAAGTAGCGCACAGGGAGTCGATTACGGTAATGTCGAGATCTTCTCCCGTTTCTTCCTCCAGCATGCTTTTGGCGAGCACCGCCGATTGATACGTACCGCTCATCCCGGAAGAAATATGAATCGAAATGATCGGAGCCCCGGGATGCTGCTGCATCAAATTGCGGTATACCTCCACATATTGGGATGGAGAGGTTTGCGAAGTGGTCGGCAAATCGCGGGACTTGGTCAGTTTATCGTAAAATTCCTCTACCGTAATGTCGATGCCTTCCAGAAAGGATTCGTCCCCGAAGGCGAGCCGCATCGGTACGATATGAATTCCATACTCCTCGACCATCGCCTTCGGGACATCCGCCGTGCTGTCGGCAACTATAATCGCCTGCTTCATAGAGATCTCCATCCTTTCACGCTTTAGGATTCAACCGAGAACAAATAATAATAGATCGGCTGGCCGCCGCTGTGGATCTCCACTTCGGCGTCAGGATAAACCTCATGAATCCAAGCTGCAAGGGACTCGGTCATTTCATCGGTTCCCTCTTCGCCCACCAGAATGGTCACAATTTCATCGCCGCTGACCAGCATTTTGGACAGCAAGCCCTGGGATGTTTCCAGGAGACCTTCTTCGGTGCTTACGATTTTGGAATCCGCAATTCCGATAAAATGCCCGGCTTTGATTTCCAAATCGTCAAAAACCGTATCCCGGACCGCATATGTAACTTGTCCGGTCTTTACGTGCTGCACCGCATTCAGCATATTGTCCGCATTCGCCTCGGCGCTCTCATCCTCCTGGAATGCAAAAGCTGCCGCGATGCCTTGGGGAATGCTTTTGCTCGGAATGACGGTCACGCTGCGTTCGCCTTCCAGCAAATCACGGGCCTGCTGTGCTGCCAGCACAATATTCGAATTGTTCGGCAGCACAAAAATATGCTGTGCCGAAATGGAATGAATCGCTTTAACGAAGTCTTCGGTACTCGGGTTCATCGTCTGCCCGCCGGACAAAACGACGTCCACGCCAAGGCTCTTGAAAATATCGGAGATCCCTTGTCCCGAAGCGACGGCTATGAATCCGTAAGGAGCCATCTCATCGGCAGGCAGCCCGGCCGGGTCCACAGGACGGGACGGTTCCGCAGGAATTTCGGCGAACAGCTCCGGCATCGGAGCCGCGTCCATACCTGCCGTAAGCAGGTCGCGATGCTGCTCGCGCATGTTCAGAATATGAATTTGCGTAATTTCCCCGTAACGCAACGCAAGATTAAGAACCTCGCCAGGCGCTTTGGAGTGAACATGAACTTTAATCACTTCGTCATCGGCAATCACAATGATGGAGTCTCCATTTTGTGATAGCGCTTTCCTGAATTGATCCTCGTCGAATTGCGAATTCGGACCCTCTCCCAGCAAACGGTTAATAAAGAATTCCATATCGTACAAAAATTCAATATCTTCCGTTTCCAGCTTGGCTTGCGCGGAAACGGAATAATCCGCCGCCACGTGCAGAGGTTGCCGGTCCGGAGTTGACGGAATCGCCTTTTCCGCCTGTACAGGTACGTGAGTTTGCGCTTTGCCGGTCAGCTGCTCCAAAAATCCTTCATAAATATAAACGAGTCCCTGACCGCCGGAGTCCACGACACCGACTTGTTTCAGGACCGGCAAAAGCTCAGGCGTACTGGCAAGCGCTTCTTTGGCTTTGGCCAGAACCTCGGTCATAAGCTCCGCAACATCCGTAGTCCGTCTTGCGTAAAAAACCGCATGCTTGGCTGCTTCCTTCGCCACCGTAAGGATCGTTCCCTCAACCGGTTTCACCACCGCTTTATAGGCGGTATCGACGCCGCTTTGCAGCGCGGCCGCAAATTGAACCGTATTCAGTTCTTCGTATGAAGCGGCATAACGGCTGAACCCGCGGAACAACTGGGACAAAATAACCCCGGAATTGCCGCGTGCGCCCATCAGAAGTCCTTTGGACAGAACTCCCGCCCGGCTGCCTAGGCCCCCCGCTCCATTATTTTTCAGCTCGGTTACACCGGCCGTCATTGTCAAATTCATGTTCGTCCCCGTGTCCCCGTCGGGAACCGGAAATACGTTTAGCGAGTTTACATGCTCGGCATGCTTGCTCAGCCGCTCCGCCCCGGCAAGAACCATGGCGGTAAAATCTGTTCCATTTAAAGAACGCTTACTCAAGAGAATTCCCCTTCCTAGCTTGATACACGTACGCCTTGAACCACGACGCCGACCTCGGCGACTTCAAGCCCAACGATTTCACTCAGCACGTATTTTACTTTTTGCTGTATGTTGTGTGCGACCTCGGAAATTTTCGTGCCATAACTGACTATAATATAAAGATGAATTGCCAATCGATTATTATCCAGGTTCACTTCCACACCCCGGGCCAGATTTTCCCGCCCAAGCAATTCGGCGATGCCGTCTTTAAATTGCTTTCGGCTTGCCATTCCCACCAGTCCATAACATTCCATGGCGGCCGATCCGGCGATAACCGCTATCGCTTCATCCGATATATCGATATGTCCATATTCGGTATTCAATTGTATAGCCACGCCTATTCTCACTCCTCCCTTGAAATTATTATGGACTAAACAATATTGTACTATAAGAATAAAGAGAAAGAAATATTGTTTTATCATTGGTTGACGGAGCTTTTTTCGCTATGATATTATATATAAGTATTGTTATGTTTTTAGTGACAGGTGTATTGGAACAGGAGGTGTAATAAATGTCTCGCAAATGCTATGTAACTGGCAAAAAGCCAAGCAGTGGTAACCATGTATCCCACGCTAACAATCGCAACCGCCGTTCTTGGGGCGTAAACGTACAAAAAGTTCGGATCCTGGTTGACGGTAAACCTAAACGCGTATACGTCAGCACTCGGGCCTTGAAATCCGGTAAAGTGACTCGCGTGTAAAACTTGAATAAGCATATAGACAAAAAGCACCTTTCCTGAAGAGGTGCTTTTTTGGTGCTTCCTGGCTTTACCGATCCGATCTCTCGTTAGCGCCCTAGTTTTTGTGAAACGTGTTCAATACAGCCTTGACGAAACCTCCCAGAAACTTAGGCAGCTTGAATGTGTAAAATTTCATCGTTCACCCTCCCCATCATTCTCATGCCTTCCCCATATTCTATGATTGTTGCCTTCTACCCGTGTTCATTTTCACCACAAAAAAAAGGCTACATGAGAACCCTGCTCATGTAACCCATTGTATGCGCCGAGGCGCTCCCCTATGCCAAGGGATAAGCCGTTATTATCCTCGCAATCAGACTCCGGAATGAATGCTTTCCCTGATCTCGTCTATCGCTGCCTTCCGGTCGCTGCGGCCGAACACCGCATTCCCGGCGACCAGGACGTCAGCGCCTGCGGCAACGACAAGCGGTGCCGTCGCGGCGGCTACGCCTCCGTCGACTTCGATCCGCAGATGGTCCAGGCCGAGCTCCTGCTTCCATTCCCGGATCTGACGGATTTTGCGCAGCGTCGCCGGAATAAAGGCTTGCCCGCCGAAGCCGGGATTCACCGTCATGACCAGCACCAGATCGAGATCCTCCAGCACCTCGCGAATCGCGGCTGCAGGAGTCGCCGGGTTGATGGCAACCCCCGCCTTGACTCCGTGCTCCTTGATCATATGGACGACGCGGTGCAGATGGACGCAGGCTTCGGCGTGCACGGTAATCACATGCGCTCCCGCCTGCGCAAAAGCCGGTATATAGCTTTCAGGCTTCTCGATCATCAGATGTACATCCAGCGGCAATTTGGTCAACGGTGCGATGGCTCCCATCACGAGCGGTCCGAATGTGAGATTCGGAACAAAATGGCCGTCCATGACGTCCACGTGCAGCCAGTCTGCTCCTCCCCGTTCCACGTCGGCCACTTCTTCACCAAGCTTTGCAAAGTCCGCGGATAAAATAGACGGTGCGATATAGATATTTGACATGAAGCTAATACCTCCGTTTTTTCTCTTTCATCTCTTCCTGGAACTGCACGTAATGATCGTAGCGGCTTTTTGCGATTTCGCCTGCCTCGGCCGCCTGCCTTACTTTGCAGCCCGGTTCGTGAAGATGGCTGCAGCCGCGGAATTTGCATTGCTCCGCAAACTCGTGAAACTCCGCGAAGCACGTGGACAGTTCCTCCACGCCCAGCTCCAGAAAATCAAGCTGGCTGAAGCCCGGCGTATCCGCTACATAGCCCCCGTTCTCCAGTTCGATCAGTTCGACATGGCGCGTCGTATGCCGCCCGCGTCCCAGCTTCATGCTGATTTCGCTCGTTTCCAGGGATAGTCCCGGAAGCATGGCATTCAGAAGCGACGATTTGCCTACTCCGGACTGGCCGGAAAATACGCTGATCTCCCCCGCCAACCGGGATTTGACCTCCTCGGTCCCGGCTCCGGTTAAGGAACTGGTCACAATGACATCGTATCCGATTTGTTCGTAAAGCGCTTTGACTTGTGCCGTCATGTCGCCGTCCGATCCTTCGTCAGCCTCATCCAGCAAATCTTCCTTCGTTAAACAGATCAGCGTACGGAGCCCGGCGTGCTCGATATGAACCAGGAACTTGTCCAACAGCTGCAGATTCAAGTCCGGCTCCCTTAACGAAAACAGCAAAACCGCGAGCTTCGCATTGGCGATCGGCGGGCGAATCAGTTCCGATTCGCGCGGCAAAATTTCATCGACGGTGCCCTCCCCGTTCTCGGTAGGCGTGTACACAACGCGGTCCCCGACGAGCGGAGTCAATCCTTTTTTCTTGAAAATACCGCGTCCGCGGCACTGCACGGTTTCCCCGGGTGCCGCGTCGGCGGGCTTCACATAGTAGTATCCGCTTAATGCCTTAACAATCAAGCCTTCAGGCATGCATGCCGGCCTCACTTTCATATGTGTCTGCCTTAACTAGCGCTTCAATGATTTATTCGTTCTCATTCCCATTGCCGTTACCCTTGTTTTTCCCTTTGGCTTTTCCGTTGCCGTTCGATTTATCGGCTTTGGCTACGGAGCCGTTATTGATCATTCCGGTTTCGGGAATAATCTCTTCCCCGTCATTCGAATTCATAAAACCGTCGTCTACCGGTTCATTTTCAGGGAGAGAAAGCTCCGGCACGGTTCCTTGCTTGGCGTCAATATAAGAGATCGGATACGTTTCAAGCAGCGTTCCGTCGCGAATGACGGAGACATACCCGTCCTTGTTCGGCGCCAGCACGAGGTCAACCGACAAATACTGCGGCTTGCCGATCGTTTTGGTGCCCCACTTGCGATCGTCGCCCCGTGCGTCTCCGTATTTGATTTCGATCTTGCTCTTTTGGCCATCGACAGCCGGAGTTACCGGGATTTCATAAGTGTACTGGATCGCCTCGGCCGGGTACCCCGAGCTGATGAACAGAGTCACGCCTTCCGAATCCGACGGCACAGGTTCTTTCGGCGCGAAAGGCCATTGTTCCAGCACCTTGCCGGCCTCCACCTCATAACTCGGCTTTTCCTGAATGCCGTCCTTCGCGATCGGGATATTCTTCTCCGCCAACATCGCCTTCGCTTCGTCCAGCGTTTTGCCTACGAGGTCCGGCATATTCACGCTTTCCTTGCCCTTGCTCACTGTAAGCACTATATCTACCGTTTCCGGATCGTACTCCGCGTTGGCATCCGGGCTTTGGCGGATGACTTTGCCGACCTCTTCCTCGCTGAATTCTTCGACCTTTCGAATCCGGTCTCGGGCGATGCCGAGCTGGATAAGCTGTTCCTCGGCATCTTCATAATTCTGAGTGGTCAATGAAGGCATTTTCGGAAGCTCCTGCGCGATGCTGACGGTCAAATCGATCGCCGCGCCTTCCTTGACCGTGGTCCCTTCCGGCTTGCTCTGCATATAAACAATGCCTTCGGCGACCCCTTCTTTGTATTGCTCAATTACGTCGCCGACTTCGAGGCCAAGCTCTTCCAGCCTTGTCGTCGCCTCCTGCTCGGTGAGATTCAGCACGTTCGGCACCTTCACCTCGGGGACGGTGACCATTTTATTGACATACCAGGCAACGCCAAGCATTGCCAAAAGCACAATGACCGTCAGACTGATCCATAGCGTGGCTTTCCCTTTGCCCGACGACTTGTTGGGGGCCTTTCCCTCGTCCTGCGATTGGGAATCGCGCGTAAGTTTGGAGCTTCCGGCCGCCGCCTTATTCGTCGGTTTAATGGCAGGAACGATTCTCGTGCTGTCCTCATCGATTTCGTCGGCGAAGGACAGCTTGGATTCCGTCCGCCGCTCCGGCAGCAGGCAGGTTTCCAGATCGCGCAGCATTTCCGAGGCCGATTGATAGCGTTCGGCAGGATTTTTGCGCATCGACTTGAGAATAATATTTTCCACGCTTTGCGGGATCATCGGATTGACGGACCGCGGCTCCTCAAAATGCTCCTGCAAATGTTTAAGAGCTACGCTGATCGGGCTTTCTCCCAAGAAGGGCAATTGACCCGTAAGCATTTGATATAAAACGATTCCGAGCGAGTATAAATCCGACTTTTCCCCTGTAGCGACGCCTTTGGCATGCTCCGGCGAAAAATAATGGACCGAGCCCACGACCGAGCCCGTCTGCGTGATCGTCGCGGAAGTCACGGCCCTGGCGATGCCGAAATCCGTTACCTTCACGCGCCCGTTGCGGCCGATCAATATATTATGAGGCTTAATATCGCGATGAATGATTTGATTATGATGGGCATGATCCAAAGCATCGGCGATTTGCGAAGCGATCCGGACCGCTTCCTCTACCTGCAGCGGCGCGCGTTCTTTAATGATTTCATTCAGATTCTGGCCTTCCACATACTCCATCACAATGTAATGAATGTCCTCTTCCTGGCCGACGTCATACACGCTGACGATATTCGGATGGGACAAAGATGCCGCAGACTGGGCTTCCCTGCGAAAACGGCGGATAAATTCCTCGTCATTCACAAATTGCTGCCGCAGCACCTTGATGGCTACGAACCGGTTCAACAAAATGTCCTGCGCCTTGTACACCAGCGCCATTCCGCCGCCTCCGACCCGTTCGATAATTTGATAACGACCGCCCAATTCGTGTCCGATCATGAATTCCACTCCTTTACGCTTGACCCGTCTTCTCCGCATTGCTCCAGCAGCGCAACCGTAATGTTGTCGTCGCCGCCCGCGAGCAGAGCAAGCCGAAGCAGACGGTCGGCGCGGTCATTCAGCTCAAGACCTTCCAAACCGAGCGTCTGGGTCATTTGTTCCGGCGTTACATAATTGCTGAGCCCGTCGCTGCATAGCAGCAGAATCTCTCCTGGCTCCAAGGAAACGGGAACCAGGTCTACAGCGACCTGCGGATCCGTTCCGAGCGCCCGGGTCACCACATTGCGATGCGGATGCATCGATGCCTCCTGCTCGCTGATTTGCTTCGATTTCAACAGCTCGTTGACCAAGGAATGATCCTCGGTCAGTTGGACTACGCCTCCCTGATAGAACTTGTAGGCCCGGCTGTCCCCGATATGGCCGATCATGCCTTCCCGGTCTCCCAGCAGCACGGCAACGACGGTCGTACCCATATTGTGGTATTCTTCGTGTGCCGAAGCCTCCCGGTAAATTACGTCATTGGCATGCAGAATCGCATCCTTCAGCTTTTCACCGCAAATCTCCACGGACAGACCGGAAGGAAGGTGGCGCAAATCCTGCACAATCGTATCCACCGCCAATCGGCTGGCGATATCCCCGGCCTGGTGGCCGCCCATACCGTCGGCGACGATCCCAAGGGTATACCCTTGATCGAGCCGATCGACCCAGGAACTGTCTTCATTGACCGAGCGAACCCGCCCGATATCAGTTAAGAAAACCGTCTTCATCAAATGACATCACCTCGCACCAGACTCCATATGCTTCGCCCGCAATTGACCGCAGGCAGCCGCAATATCATGGCCTTGCTCCCGGCGGATCGTGACGTTAATCCCCTTCTCCGCCAAAACACGCTGAAACTTGAAAATGTCGTTTCTGGATGTTCTCACATATTTCCGCTCCGGCACATGGTTGACCGGAATCAGATTGACATGACAGAGCATGTTTTTCAGAACTTCCGACAATTCTTCGGCATGCTCCGGCTGGTCGTTCACGCCGCCGATCAGGGCGTATTCGAACGTGACTCTGCGGCCCGTTTTGGCGATGTAGTAACGCAATGCTTCCATCACATCGTCAAACGGGAACCGCCGGTTGACCGGCATCAGCTTGGATCTCAACGCATCATTCGGCGCATGGATCGAAATCGCCAAATTGATCTGGGTATCCTCATCCGCGAATTTATAAATATTCGGGACAATCCCGCTTGTTGATACAGTAATATGCCGCTGACCGATGTTCAAGCCCTTTTCATGGATCATAATCCGCAAAAATTTCATCGTGGCTTCATAATTCTCGAACGGTTCGCCGGTACCCATAATCACGATACTGCTTACCCGTTCTCCGCGAGGATCGAGAATTTTCTGGGCTTGGACCACCTGGGCGACAATTTCTCCAGCCGTCAGGTTCCGTTTAAGACCGCCTAGCGTAGAGGCGCAAAACGTACATCCGACCTTGCATCCGACCTGAGTCGTCACGCAGATGCTGTTCCCGTAATTATGCTTCATAATAACCGTCTCAATGGCATGGTCGTCATGCAGACCGAACAAAAATTTGACGGTGCCGTCCTTCGACTCGTATTTCGCGATCTCATTCAAAGTGACAAAAGCGAACTGCTCGTCCAGCTTCTGTCTAAGCCCTTTGGACAAATTGGTCATTTCTTCAAAAGAGTTAACCCGCTTGGCGTAAAGCCAATCAAAAATCTGTCCGCCGCGAAAGGCGGGCTCCCCGTTTTCTACTGCCCACTGCTGAAGCTCTTCCAAAGAAAAATCATATATAAAAGGTTTCATTCTCACACACCTATTCGTAAATTTAATCGATTATGCCCAATCATTCTTCCTATTTTAGCACAAATCGCGATTACACTAAAGTGCGGGGTGCTGAGGGCCCTTTTTTATAGATACGGAGGGTCAGCGAAGCGGCGACTTTCGATGTCAAAAAAGGATAAAGCGCGGGACATACCCCGGCCTTTTCCGACGTATTTCCCGGCCTTATCCCTCAGGCGCTTCCCTGTTCAGTTTCTCTTTCGGTCAATGCGTGACCATCGGAACGAAGTCGTCCCGGCTGGAACGATTCGCATCATAAAAGACGACATCCCCATCCTGTAAGGCAAAAGTTCTGCCGTATGAATCGGTCGCCATCCGGGAATAGCCTTCCATCTGATACCACTGGTTCATCAGCGGAGCGTTAATATACTGCAAATAGGGATTCGACGGCGCTCCGCTGCGGATCGATTCAATGTTAAAGTTGACGATAATATATCCGTCGCGCAAAAAAATCGGCGATCGTTCCGTAAGCCCGTTATGGGTCCGCCCGTATTCCGCGACATGGGTTCCGGCCGCCACAACATAAACATCGGCAGGCAAACTGTATTCGCCGTACCATTTTTGGATGGATGCGTTAGCCCTTGCCGGATCTACCCCTGCAGGAATTCCGGTTTTCGGGCCGATCAGCGTGCGGGTACCCTCGTTCAGCTCAAGCAGGCTTAGGCTGCCGATAGGCGTTTTCTGTTTTGTCGCTTTTTCGATGAACCAATTGACATACCTGGCCCTTCCGACCCCTGCAATCTGATTGAAAGTATAATCGTGATCGTATTTGTAAAGCGCCGTATCCGTTAATTCCTCCAAAGGCACATTGCGCAAACGATCGTTCAAAATCACGTACCGCTCCACCTGATCCGCCGGGGAACCAATCTTGACGTATTTGTGATTTCCGGCATGGTAGTACAAATCGACCGGGAGTCTGGAACCCGTTTTTGCATCGACAAAATCAAACGAAGGCGTGATCCGGATTCGATCCGTAAGCCCGAACATATTCCCTTTCGTCTTCAGCTCGAACTTAAAATGATACCCGGTCTTGATGACGGCATTATTGTAAACCGGATGGCTTCCCGGCCGAACCGGCAACGTAAACCGGGATCCATTCCCCCGCGGAGCGCCGTCGATGCCGTTAAGCCCGACCCAATATGCCGCACCTGTCGGTAAAGCGGAGCCGACGGAGGAACGGAACACCGTCTCCCAACTGTAATCGGCGATATCCGTAATTCGAAAATCATACAGCCTTCCAACCACATCCACAGGGACGGTATCATATGCCGCATGATGGGTCAGATTCAAGTTGGCATTGGATTGCGAGGTCGCCGCGGTCGGCGCATTATGGGCGATCGTCCGAAACTCGATATTATAGAACCCTTCATCCACCCATACCGGCAAGTAGAAAGTAAAAGATTCTTTATGCTTATCGACTTCGATCCAGCTGTTTTTCGGATAAAAAAACGTTCTGGTCCCGTCATAAACATCGAAAGGAAAACGAACCTGTTTGCTGCCTATGTATTTAACGTAATTTCGATTCCCGTAACCAAGGTAATCGGTATGTTGGCCGCTATTTGGCATCTCCACGGTAAAGTTGCGCTCAAGGATGATCGCGGACCGTCCGGCCGCCGGGTTCGTCTTTTGGTTATGCGCTTTGTCATCCGATACGGAAGGGTAGATCACCACCGGCGTATGTACCGTGACGCTGTTGATGCCGTAAATCGGAAAGCTGGTATCCGCTCCGCCATTTATATTTCCGCCCATAATTGCGTAATAGATCGTACCGGTGCTCGGCTGATCCGCTTTATTCGTCTTGCTGACCGGAATTACGTTTCCTGGGCTGTAAAGCACATTTTCTCCGATTAGCGGTGCTTCCGGAATCGTTCCGGGCCTGGCTCCGCTTATTTCCGTTTGGCTTCCGTCCATAATCGTGCTCCCGTTGAACGTTAGCGTATCATTACTGACCTTCACTTGATCGACGGCGTTCTCCGCATCCGAACTTAAATCTTGATCAGGCACGCTCGGTCGGGTCTTGCCGCCGGACCTGCGTTCCGTAGATGCGTTTACCTGGCTGGGAGGGCTAGGCGGCGTAAAGCCGCTGGTCGGTGCAGAGGTATAGGTTGGCGGTGAATATCCGCCAGGCGCAATCCGAATCCCGCTGCCGTCGAACGCATAATTCCAAAGCGCGGCCTCACCGATTTTATATACTTCCAGATTTTCAATGACCCAGTAAGAATAGTCCCGTTCGATGGCATAACTTTTGGATACCGATTCGGTTGCCGTCTGGGGGTCAGGTTCCGTATGTGTTGTCCCGTCGGGGGCCGTCACTTCTTTGCCCGGATCCCAAGACAATTCGTAATCCTTGTTGACCGTAACATTGAAGGTGCACTTCCCGCTCATTTCCACAAATTTGTATTTGGATAAATAGCTTTTGGCAATCACATTCCCATACAGGCTTTCCGTTGTCGGAATCCCGTCCAGAACGTCAAATCGTTCGCCCCCCCGGCTGTCCGCTTTGATGACCGCACTTACATCCGGACCGTTTAAAGGAACATCCTTCACCTGCCCGCTGGGGGAAGGATTCGTGCATCCATCCGTCGGCGGAGACCCACCTTTCTTTTCGTAGTAAAAATAAACATAGTAAATCGGAAACTGTCCATTATACGTAAAACCCGGCGGATCGCCGGTTGCTTGGGGTCCACCCACAGGTTCATTTTGTGTGCTTTCCTGATAGCCTACGTACTTATAGTTGCTCGTTTCCGGCGTATGCGTGTATCCATAGGGCCGGTCTTTCATCAATTTTTCTGTCCGATCCCTAAATCCATCGATGCCGTTTAAGGGTTGGCCCGTCGTCGTGAAATGCTTGATAATAGCTTGTCCTTCAAGGGGTTCCAGTTCTATCCGAAAAAGAAAAGGGAAGTATTGGCGCTGGTAGGTGACCCCGTCTGCGAAGGGTGGGCCGGGGGTGATGATAGGTGACTTTGGTGCATCTAGAATTGCTTTAACACTAATCGTTTTAATTACCGTATCTGTCCCTATCCCAGTTTCTCCTTTTAGATATACATCTATTACAGTTGCAATCCTTGTTTTCCAAACATCATATGACTCACCATAACGCGCGGTGGTAAACATTTTATTCGTCCAATCTTGCGTCTCACCACTAACCAAGTTTGATTTCGGATAAGGAGTAACTTGTACACTTTTAATCTTTCTGCCAGGGAAGCTAAACTGGTAGGCCCATTCATCATGTGAGACAATTGTTTGTCCAGGAGCTATTATTAGACCACTATAAGGGTCAGCTATATATTGACCTGCTGAGTTAGTCCATATATCCGCATAACCCATTCCTACTGTATAACAGATGTTTTCGTTTTGTTCACTCTTTGATACTATTAGAGAATTTGGATTTCCAGCAGATGATATTGGAGTTGCATAAAATTCAAAAATTGAAATAAACATAAAAATGGCCACAATGCATGGCAAAATCGTATTTTTTCTTAATGCCATGATCTCTTCAACCTACCTTATTTAAAGGGATTAGCTAGTAGATGGACACTATCTTCATCATAGAAGGATCTGAAACAGATAAATTCCACATCTTTTATGGAGAACTTCTTCCATTCATCATCCTTGAGTAAAATCTTGTCTCCAATAAAGCTAATATAATAATTAGCAATTTTTGTTCCATCTGAAAGTTTGGATTCCCCTAATCCATTTTCAGGTACCCTCTCCCTAGATTCATTATCTTCTGTAAGTAGGTAGATGCCTAACCCGTATCCTCCTTTGTAGCGTACCTGGATTGTATTTTTTTCATCCTTTACAAGATCAATATCATAAATAATCTTATTCCCCATCTGAATAGGCAACTGACTCTTATTTATGATTCTGACCTTAGTAAATTCTTGATCGCTAGTTTTAAGCAATTTATACCCCTCATCATCATTCTTAAAATACTTCCTATACGCACTCAAATCCTCAAGCTCAGTCACATCCGCAATATTCGGCACCTCCTTGCTCCCGATCCAGACCCATTGCCCCGCCTGATCCCAGCTCACCGATTCGCCCAGGTTTTCGCTGACAAAGCGCAGCGGCACATACGTGCGGCCTTTGACGGCTTTGGCTTCCGCATCCATCGTCACGGCTTTGCCGTCCACCATGGCCTGTTTGCTTCCGATGGTCAGCACGATCGATTTATCGCTTTTGGTATATATAACTTCTTTTGCAGTTCCATCGAACTTGACTTCCGCACCAAGCGCATCGCCGATTCCCCGTAACGGAACTTGTACACGCCCATCTTCCATGACCGGATCCCCGCCCTGAAAAATCACCTTACGCCCATCGACCAGCACCGCCAACTCCGGATGGCCGACGATATTCTTCTTTGCCGCCTGGATCTTCGACTCGGTCTGCAATAACCCGGCTCCAACAACCATCAGTAGCAAAACCGCTAAACATTTTTTCATCGTTCCAACTCTCCTATGTATGATTTAGGGCCAAACAAAAAGCACACCTTTATCCATCGCATCGCGAGAACAAAGGTGTGCTTCACCACTTCCACTATATCCCATTTAAGGGATTTTGTAAATGTTATTTTCCGTCCATGCAAAATACTACAACCGCTTCATTAAGCGGCAAATATAAAAACCGTCCGAATGGGCATCCTGCGGCAGAAGTTGCAATCCCATAGGCTCCCTGGCATCGGCGGCGGTTAATTGCAATCCAGCTCCCGCCTGCTCGTCCGCCAATCGAAACTCCGGGTGCCTGTCCAGAAAATCGCCGACGACGGCGCTGTTTTCCGCCTTCTCAATCGTGCAGGTGCTGTACACAAGCACCCCGCCCGGCTTGAGCAGCCCGCTGACCGCATCCAGCAGTTCGCGTTGCAGGCGCGAAATGTCCGCAATATCCTCCGGTTTCTTGGCCCATTTCAAATCCGGCTTGCGGCGGATGACGCCAAGACCCGAACAAGGGGCATCCAGAAGCAGGCGGTCAAAAGACTCCGGCGCAAACCGTTCCGCAAGCTTGGCGGCATCTCCCGATACCGTCCGGACGACGCTGCCGAGTCCAAGCCGCTCCGCCTGATCCTCGATCAGTTTCGCCTTATGCGGATGAATGTCGTTGGCGATCACTTCGCCCCGGCCATCCATCAGCTCGGCCATATGGCATGTTTTGCCCCCTGGAGCCGCGCAGGCGTCCAGCACCGTCATCCCGGGCTCCGGCAAAACGGCCCGTCCGACCAGCATCGAGCTTTCATCCTGAACGGACAACAAACCTTCCTTATACCATGAGGTTAAGGCCATATTGCCGCCGCTTCGTACGATAATCCCATCCGGAGATATCTCCGAAGGAACCGCATCCAGCCCTTGCTCTTTCATTTGCCGGAGAAGCTCCTCCTTCGTTACCCGGGAAAGGTTGACTCTGACGCTAACGGACGGAGGTTCGTTGTTGGCCCGGCAGATCGCCTCCGCCGTCTCTTCCCCGAACTGCTCCACCCAGCGCGACACCAGCCATTCCGGGTGAGAGTGGGCAAGTGCAATCCGCTTCACTGGCGTCAAATCCGCAGGCAAAACCAACTCCTCTTTGCGCCGGAGCACATTTCTGAGCACCCCGTTCACCATGCCCGAAATCCCTTGGTGTCCACGGCGTTTGGCGATATTTACCGCTTCGTTGACCGCCGCATGCGGCGGGATCCGGTCCAAATAATAGATTTGATAGAAGCTGAGCCGCAGCAAGCTGCGGACCCACGGCTGAAGCTTGGCCAATCCTTTGGCGACAAACTGCTCCAAAAAATAATCGATCGTATTCAACCGGGAAATCGTACCGTACACGAGCTCTGTCGCAAGACCGGCGTCGGCGCCGGATAAACCCGCCTTTTGGATCGCTCCGTTCAGCAGCAGGTTGCTGTAAGCCCCTTCCTGCTCAACGGCCGTCAACACTTGCAGCGCCGTATCCCGGGCCGATGATTTGGACGGCACTGGCCGCCCGTTCCCAGAACCCCCGCCGCGCCCTTTCGCTTGAGGCCGATTCGGCCCCTTCCTTTCGCTCATGTCAGGACGGTTCCTTTCTTCATCACGCCGCCGCGGACAAATTCAGCCGCATCCATCGCCTTTTTGCCCGCAGGCTGAATCCGGGTGAGCAGCACGGAGCCGTCCCCGGTTTTGACTTCGATGCCGGCAGCGGACAGATCAAGCACCGTCCCCGGAGCCGCTTCGCCGGAACCCGATGAACCGCCTTCCTTAGGCTTGGCGACGGCCCAGACCTTGAATACCTCTCCGTCCCACAGCGTAAATCCGCCGGAAAAGGGAACGAGTCCTCTCACCCGGTTAAAAATATCCCGCGAAGTAGCGCTCCAATCAATCCGTTCGTCATCTCTGGATAAATTCGGGGCATAGGTGGATTCGGCGTCATTTTGCGGAACCCGTTCCGCCGTGCCGTCCAGAATGAGCGGAAGCTGCTTGATCAGCAGTTCCGCCCCGACGGCGCTCAATTTTTCGAATATCGTACCGGCCGTATCCTCATCCTCAATCGGCACGACCGTTTTGGCGATCATATCCCCCGTGTCGAGACCCTCCGCCATATACATCAGCGTCACGCCCGTTTCCCGTTCCCCGTTGATGATGGAACGCTGGATCGGCGCGCCGCCGCGGTATTTCGGCAGCAGCGAGCCGTGAACGTTCAAACAACCGTATCGCGGCATATCCAACACCGCCTTCGGCAAAATTTGCCCGTAAGCTGCGGTGACGATCAAGTCGGGCGCCAGCCCCGCAAGCTCCTCCACCGCTTCGGGAGCCCGCAATCGCTGAGGCTGCAAAACGGGCAATCCGTGCTTCAAAGCCGCTTCCTTGACCGGTGTCGGGGTAAGCACTTTTTTCCGTCCTTGCGGACGGTCCGGCTGAGTAACGACGGCCGCAATCTCATAACCTTCTTTCAGTAATGCTTCCAAAGAGGGAACCGCAAATGCCGGCGTCCCCATAAATACGATTTTCACGGGAGAGTTCACTCCTTCTCTTCGCCTTCATCCGTAATTTCATACACGCGTTCCGCCACATCCGTATACAGCACGCCGTTCAAATGGTCGATCTCATGCTGGAACGCTCTGGCCAGCAAATCCGAACCGGTATAAGTCACCTCATTCCCGTTCCGGTCAAGCCCTTTGACCGTCACGGTTTGCGCCCGGCGCACGTCTCCCCGGTAACCCGGAATGCTCAGGCAGCCCTCGGGACCGAATTGTTCGCCTTCCTGGGATACGATCTCCGGATTGATCAGCTCGATCAGCCCGTGCTCGTCTCCGACATCAACGACGATGACGCGTTTCAAAATGCCGATCTGCGGAGCCGCCAAACCGACGCCTTCCGCATGATACATCGTGTCCGCCATATCGGTCAGAAGCTTCTGAACATTCGGCGTGATCTTGGTGACTTCCTTCGCCACCTGGTGCAGCACTTCATCCGGTTCCATCACAATAATTCTCAAAGCCACTTTACCCACCATCCTTCAAAAAAACTCATAATAAAAATATACATCATACCGCTTATTCACATGCACACGGACTTACAAATCACATTGACTGCCCCGGCATCTGCCCCATTGTTACATCAGCATCTGCGGATCGACGTCGATGCTGATTTGCAGCGACGCGTCCCGCAGATTCCCCAGCGTCTCGGCCGCCGTTTCCCGGACAAGCCGGACGGCGTCGAGCGGGCCCCGGTATTTCACCATGCACTGGAATCTGTACCGGTTCTTGATCCGCGGGATGGGCGAGGCTACCGGCCCAAGAATATCGAGCGCCTCCGCCGCAAAACGGTCCAGATTCCCATACCAGCCCAAACGCTGGGCTTTTAAGCGCAAATCTCCCGCAAAGTTCTCCGCCATCCGCAGCAACAGGGGCAGCTTTTCATGGGACAGCGTCACAAGAATCAGCCTGCTGTACGGCGGGTAATGAAGATTTTTGCGGTGATTCAGTTCATCCCTGACGAACGATCCGTAATCATGCCCGCTGGCATGAATGATCGAATAATGGTCGGGCGTATAAGTTTGAATGAACACTTCACCCGGCAATTGATGCCGTCCTGCCCGTCCGGCCACCTGGGTAAGCAGCTGAAACGTTTTTTCCGCGGAGCGGAAGTCCGGCAAATTCAGGGCCGTATCCGCGGCAATGACGCCGACGAGCGTCACATCGGGAAAATCCAGTCCCTTTGCTACCATTTGCGTCCCGAGCAGCACATCGCCCTTTTTTTCGCGGAACGCCTGCAGCAGCTTCTCATGCGAGCCTTTCTCCGTCGTCGTGTCCACATCCATGCGGATCACCCGGATACCGGGGAAAAGCTTGGCCAGCTCGCTTTCAACCCGCTGCGTGCCCGTGCCGAAATACCGGATATGTTCGCTTCCGCATTCGGGGCAAACCGACGGAGCGGCTTCCGCGTAACCGCAATAATGGCAGCGCAAATTGTTCGATTTCTGGTGATACGTCAGCGAAATATCGCACTCGGGACAGCCCGCCACATAGCCGCAGGTCCGGCACATGACGAACGTCGAGAACCCGCGCCGGTTCAGGAACAGCACGGTCTGCTCCCCCCGCTCCAGACGCGAGGCGATTCCTTCATGCAGCTTGCGGCTGAACATGGAGCGGTTGCCGTCGCGCAGCTCTTCCCGCATATCTACGATATGCACGGCGGGAAGCCGGCTGCCCGAAGGACGCTGCTTCATCTCCAGCAGCTGCGGAGCAAACTCGTCGTCCACCTGCGAGCGGGCGGCGTGATAGCTCTCCAGCGACGGAGTCGCCGAGCCCAAAATGACGGCCGCCCCATGCTGCCGTGCCCGGCGGACCGCCACATCGCGCGCGTGATATTTTGGCGTCTCTTCCTGCTTATAAGAGGTTTCGTGTTCTTCGTCCATCACGATCAGACCGAGGTCCTGAAACGGAGCGAACACCGCCGACCGGGCGCCAATCGCCACCTGCACGCGCCCTTCGCGGATTTTGCGCCATTCATCATATCTTTCGCCGGTAGACAGGCGGCTGTGCATGACGGCCACCTTCCCGCCGAACCGCCCCTTAAAGCGCTCGACCATTTGCGGAGTCAGCGATATTTCCGGTACGAGGACGATCGCCTGCCGGCCGAGCGAAATACAGCGCTCGATCGTCTGAAGATATACTTCCGTCTTCCCGCTCCCCGTCACGCCGTGCAGCAAAAATACTCCGAATTTCCGTTCATCCAGCACGCCTGCTACCCTACCGTAAACCACATCCTGTTCGGGCGTCCTTTCGAGCGGGGTCGTACCTTGAAAATGGCGGTCTTTATAAGGATCCCGAAACACCTCGACATCCTCGATGACGGCGAATCCTTTTTCGGCCAGCTTATTTACCGTTCCCGCCGTGACTCGCAGCGTCGAAAGCACCTCCTGCAAAGACATCGGCACGCCGACCTCCAGCAAAAATTGCAGCACTTCCTTTTGCCTCCGGGCCTGCGCGCTGAACGAAGCCAAAGCGGCTTCCGCCTCTTCGCCGCTGACCGCAGCCGCGACGGTCTTCACCGTCTTCTTGCGCACCTTGTCCTTGATAAGCTGAGTCTCCGACAATACTCCGCTCCGGATTAACCCCTTGATCTCCCCGGACAGATTCGGATAGCGCCGGCTCAGATGGTCCAGCGTCACCTGGCCGGAGGACCGCACATAGTCGACGATCTCCCGTTCCTCTCCGGTCAGCAGCGGCAATGAAGCTTCCACGGCCAAAGCGTCCCCGGAGACGTTCCCTTCTCCGCCGACGCCAACCGCAGAATCGGTGTCAGCCACCGAGATGTAGCGCTCCGCCTTGCCTTTCAAAGCAGCAGGGGTCATCGCCTGCAGCACCGATATCATGCTGCACGCATATTTCCGGCTCATCCACGCCGCCAGCTCCACCAGATCCGGCGGCAGCGGCGGCATCAGGTCAAGCAGCTCCTGGATCGGCTTCATCCGTCCCGGGTCCATCTCCGTATCCTCGTGCAAGGACAGCACGAATCCCTGGACCGTCCGTTTCCCGAACGGAACCCCGACCCGGCTGCCGATTTCGACCCATTCCCGCATCTCCGCCGGGATCGAATAGTCAAAAGGCCGATCGGTTTCCCGGCTCGGCACATCCACAATTACTTTGGCAATGCGGTATGTCATCGGGTTACTCCCGCAAGACGCTCCGCCGCCAGCTCCATAATGATCAAGCCTAGCTCCTCCTTCGGCATCACGGGCAGCGATTTGACGAGACCTTCCTTGTCATAGATCGCAGCCACATTCGTATCCGTCCCGAAGCCTGCGCCTTCCTCCGTCACGTTGTTGGCGACCAAGAGATCGCAATTTTTACGCCGGAGCTTATCCATCGCGTATTTCTCCAGATCGTTCGTCTCCGCGGCGAAGCCGATCAGCAGCTGCTTCGTCTTTTGCTGTCCCAGCGCCTGCAATATATCGATATTTTTAACCAGTTCCAGGGTCAAAGTGTCCTCGCTCTTTTTGATTTTTCGGTCCGCGACTTCGGCAGGACGATAATCCGCCACCGCCGCCGCTTTCACCATGATGTCCGTGTCTTCCCACTCCGCCATGGCCGCTTGATACATATCCTGCGCGGATTCGACGCGTACTGCGCGAACTCCCGCCGGATACGGCAAGTGCGTGTTCGCGGCGATCAGCGTCACGCTGGCGCCGAGATCATGGGCCGCTTTCGCAATGGCAAAGCCCATCTTTCCGGAGGAATCGTTGGAAATATAACGGACCGGATCGATTCGCTCCACCGTGCCTCCGGCGGTAACGACGACCTTTTTCCCCGCGAGCGGAAGCTCGGAACGCCGCTTGAGCCGGCCAAAAAAGTCATTGACGACTTGCACGATCGTTTCGGGTTCTTCCAGCCGGCCTTTGCCCGTATAACCGCAAGCAAGCAGTCCTTCGCCCGGCTCGACCAGCTTCACGCCCCGGGCGGCAAGCTCGGCCAGGTTTCGCGATACCGCAGGGTGCGCATACATATGCACATTCATGGCGGGCGCCACCATAATCGGGGCCTGCGTGGCGAGCAGCGTCGTAGAAAGCATGTCGTCGGCGATGCCTACCGCCATTTTGCCGATGATGTTGGCCGTCGCCGGTGCCACCAGCACGAGATCCGCCCAGTCGGCGAGATCGATATGGGCGATTTTTTCCGGGATCTTTTCATCAAACGTATCGGTATACACCGGGTTTCTGGATAAAGCCTGGAGCGTCAGCGCCGAAATGAATTTGGTCGCCGACTCCGTCATGATAACTCTGACCTCGGCCCCTTGCTGAACCAGCTTGCTGCACAACGAGGCCGCCTTAAAGGCAGCTATGCCTCCGGTTATGCCCAGCAATATCTTTTTCCCGTGCAACATATCCGTTCCCCCCGCTTCCATTAGATAAAATGCGTGTCCAAAAAATCAGATTATCAGCACCGTTGACTTTTTGAACAACCTTTAAAAATGAAAAAAATAACAACCTCGCGGTTGTTAATGAGGCTGTTATTCAAATCCGGCGACCCACGAGGTCATTTTGCTTATTTAAGTTCTTCCGATTCCGGTTGAGTGCCCTGCTTAAGCTTGACGTAATCCCCGTAAATTTCCTCCAGGGCCACGCCGACCTGTTTGTGGGATCTCGGGCTCTTCAGTTCGCTCTTTTCTCCCTCTCTCAGCTGTCTTGCACGGCGGGAAGCCGCGACTACGAGAGAATATTTACTGCCGACTTTGCCAAGCATTTTGTCGATCGATGGATACAGCATTTAAAAACACCTCTTCTTATGGACTCAATTGCCAATTTGCAATTCTTTGGCTTTGTTTTTGACCTTACAATGTTCGGCAACGATAATCGCTTCTATTCTTTCGCAAGCCAGCTCGATTTCATCGTTTACGACCGCATAATCATAATTATAAATCAAGCCGATTTCGTCGGCCGCCACGGACATCCGATGGTCGATGGTTGCCTGCGTCTCCGTTCCCCGCCCCTGAATTCTGCCTTTGAGCTCATCAAGAGAAGGCGGCAAAAGAAAAATAAAAATACCTTCCGGAAATTTCTCCTTCACCTTAAGCGCGCCCTGAACTTCGATTTCGAGAATGATGTCCTTGCCGCTCTCGAGCGTTTGCTCGACGAAATCCCGCGGAGTTCCGTAGAAATTCCCCACGTATTCCGCGTATTCCAGCAGTTGGTCCTTCTCGATCATCTCCAAAAACTGTTCGCGCGTTTTGAAAAAATAATTCACTCCATGCTCTTCCCCGAGCCGAGGAGTCCGGGTAGTCGCGGAAACGGAATAGACGAGCCCGGGCAAACGCCGCCGCAGCTCGTTACAAACCGTACCTTTGCCTACACCTGATGGTCCTGACAATACAATGAGTAACCCTTTAGCCATATTTCTCTCCATTTTATTCGTCGTTGTCGTCATCTTTGGCAGACAGGCGATGGGCCACCGTCTCGGGCTGTACAGCCGATAAAATGACATGGTCGCTGTCCGTGATGATCACCGCACGGGTGCGTCGGCCGTATGTAGCGTCGATCAACATGTGGCGGTCTCTTGCCTCCTGGATGATCCGCTTAATCGGGGCGGACTCCGGACTTACGATTGAAATAATCCGGTTCGCCGAAACGATGTTTCCGAAGCCGATATTAATAAGTTTAATAGCCATAGTAAGGTGCTTCCCCCTATTATACTTGACTCGCCTGTGCCAGTTGTGACGTTATTCGAGATTAGCCGCTTGTTCGCGGATTTTCTCCAGTTCCGCTTTCATTTCCACGACACGGTTGACCAGAGCCAGATGATTGGCTTTCGATCCAATCGTATTCGTTTCCCGGTTCATTTCCTGTATCAAAAAATCAAGCTTGCGCCCCACCGGCTCCGAACCCGTTAGCAGCGTCCGCACTTGCGCGAAGTGACTTGAGAGCCGCGTAAGTTCCTCGTCGATATTGGAACGGTCGGCAAAAACCGCGACCTCCATCGCAAACCGGGCTTCGTCCAGCTCTCCATCAAGCAGTTCGGCCAGCCGGCTGCGAAGCCGCGTCCGGTACTCGCCGACCACCTGCGGAGCAATGGCTACCAGTTCGGCATGAAGCTCCTCCAATTTGCAGAGGCGCCGGTCCATCTCCAGGGCCAGATGATTCCCTTCCCGTTCGCGCATTTCAAGAAGGCCGTTCAAGGCTTCCTCGAGTCCTTCTTTCAAAAGACTCTCCCAGTCCGTGCCGTTCTCTGCCGACAACGGATCCGGAGGAATCAGCGCATCCGGTAATGACAATATATCCTTGGCGCTCAAAGAAGCTTCCAGGCCATACTTCGTCTTCAGCTCTTCCGCCGCCCTGAGGTAAGACTCCACCACACCGGTATTCAGAACAAAAGGCAGGGTACTTGCGTCATCCTGCTCTTTTCCGATATATACATCAACCCGTCCGCGCTTCAACACTTGTTGAACCTGGCGCCGCAAACCATCCTCGTAACATGTCCATTCCCGCGGCAAACGCAGGATCACCTCGGAGTAGCGGTGGTTGACGGATTTAATCTCAAACTGCACAATGTACCCGCCGCTTTGTCTGGCGGAACTGCCGTATCCTGTCATACTGTGAGACAAAGGCATCACATCCGTTATCCTATTGTAATTGATAATTATGAACGAGACAAGTGGGACGCCATGCGATTCGATTTCTCAAGAACATAGTTCGTTAAGTTGACATTCATTTCATAGAACATGAACGGCGTCATCAAATAAATACCGTTAAAATGCTCCATCGCGGTATCGAGCAGTTCCTTGGCGATTTCGACGCCCATGGCCCGTCCTTCCGGCCCCTGCAGTCCTTCCATCCGTTTCAGAATACCCTCCGGCAGTTGAATGCCCGGCACTTCATTATGCAGGTATTCCGCGTTTTTTCCGCTGGCCAAAGGCATGATGCCTATGAAAATAGGAATGTCAAGGTGCGCGGTCGCTTCTTTGATCCGGACGATCAGCTCGGGATCGTATACCGGCTGGGTCATAATATAGTCCGCGCCGGAGGCGATCTTTTTCTCCAGCCGTTCCACGGCTTTGTTCAGATGCTTCACATTCGGGTTAAACGCCGCGCCGACCACGAATTTCGCTTTTTGTTTCAGCGGTTTACCCGAAAAGGCGATCCCCTCGTTCAACTGCTTGATCATGCGGATAATCTCAAAGGAAGTCAGGTCATAAACCGAGCTGGCCCCGGGCAGATCCCCGAATCTGGAAGGATCGCCCGTCACCGCGAGAACATGGTCGATACCCAGCGCGTCAAAGCCCATCATATGCGACTGCGTACCGATGAGATTGCGGTCGCGGCAGGCAATATGAATGAGAGGCCGCAGACCTAGCTCCGCCTGCACCAAATGGCCGAGGGCCATATTACTCATCCGGGTCACCGCAAGGGAATTGTCGGCCAGCGTCAATGCGTCGACGCCCGCCTCCTTCAGCGCGGCCGCCCCTTCCATGAACTTACCGATATCAAGATCGCGCGGAGGATCCAGTTCAACGATGACCGTGTGGCGTTCCTTCACCAGTTCGGTGATCGTCGGCCCTTGCACATACCGCGAACCTCTCGGGGCATCTTCACCGGCGTCCCCGACGACGGCACGCTCACGGGGTTCAGGCAACGGCTTGCCTTCGGAGAGCGGAGTAACCCGATACTCCCGCAAAGCCTCGGCGGTCGCCGCGATGTGCTCCGGCGTCGTTCCGCAGCAGCCCCCGATCAGACGGGCTCCGAGCTCCGCGAAGGAAACGGCGCATTCCCCGAAATATTCCGGTGCGGCCCCATATACATATTCTCCATCGACATAATCGGCCAAACCTGCATTAGGAAATACGGAAAGCGGCACGTCGAGCGGTCCGCCCAATTCGGACATGACGCTCATAATGCCTTTCGGGCCCGAATGGCAGTTGAAGCCGAGCATATCGGCGCCTTCGCTCCGTAAAATGCCGAAAGCATCGGCAATGGTATGGCCGTCCAACGTACGTCCGACCTGATCCACGGCAAATTGGCAAACGACCGGAATATCGGTAAGTTTGCGGGCACGGCCAAGCGCAATGCGCATTTCGCTCAAATCGTAAAACGTTTCGAACAGCAGCCCGTCCACCCCTTCGGTCAACAAAGCGGCAATCTGCTGTTCATAATAACGGCCGAGTTCCTGGGCCGTGACATTGACCCGTTTTCCGCCGCGGATCGAGCCTACGGCTCCGGCAACGTATACGTTGTCGCCCGCGGCCTGACGCGCGATCCGCACGGCCGCCCGGTTGATCTCCTCCACCTGCGACTCCAGTCCGAATTTGGACAGCTTGTAAAAATTGGCGGAAAAGCTGTTCGTTTCAATCAATTCCGATCCGGCGGAAATATACCGGCGGTGAACGTCGCCGATCACCTCGGGCTGAAGCAAATTCAGCTCCTCGAAGGATATCCCCACGGGAAAGCCGAAATTGTACAGATAGGTTCCCATTGCACCGTCCCCGACCAACAGTCCGTCTTCCCATTTTTTGCGCAAATCAGGCTTCATCATTCCTTACCCCCAAAAAACGATAATGTATAGTAAGAGTTTCACGCTCGTAACAGCAACAAGGAAAGGTACTTCCAGCGTAAGTTCATTCTAATGTAACATAAATCCACCTGAATGATAAGAATTGGTCCGAAAATCTTGCTTACGCGAAAAAAGGGCCGCCTTCCGGCCACCCCTTTTGAAAATGCTTCGTTTTTCGCCGTCAGATGATCCCCTGATATACGGTCTCCGCCGGTCCGGTCATATAGACGTGGTTGTCGCGCTCATCCCATTCGATGAACAGGTCCCCGCCCGCCAGCCCGATCCATGCCGAACGGTCCGTCAAACCGTTGAGCACCGAGGAGACCAGCGTCGCGCAGGCTCCGGTCCCGCAGGCAAGCGTCGGGCCCGCCCCGCGCTCCCAAACGCGCATCTCCACCCGGTCGCGCCGGGTAACGGTCGCAAACTCCACGTTGATTTTCCGCGGGAAATACGGATGGACCTCCAGCTTGGGCCCCCAGGTACCGAGATTGAAATTCGGCGCGTCGTCGACATAAATGACGCAGTGCGGATTTCCCATCGATACGGCCGTAAAGCTGAACGATTCCCCGTCCGTTTCGATCGGCTGGGCCAGCACGGGATTGCCGGAGAGCGTCGTCGGCACGGATAAGCCGTCCAGTATCGGTTCGCCCATGTCGACCCTTACGGTTTTTACCGCGTTCCCCTCAATCTGCAGCGTGACCTGCTGAACGCCGGCCCCGAGCGTTTCGATCGTAATCCGTTCTTTGTCCGTGTACCCGTTCTCATACACGTACTTGGATACGCAGCGGATGGCGTTGCCGCACTGTTCGGCTTCCGTTCCGTCGGAATTGATAATGCGCATTCTAAAATCCGCTTTCTCCGAAGGCAAAATGAATACGAGTCCGTCCGCGCCGACTCCGAAAAACCGGTTGCACCACTTGACGGCCAATTCGGATACGTGCTCGGGAAGCTCCTTCTGTCCATATATGACAAGAAAATCATTTCCGAGTCCATGCATTTTCGTGAATTCCATGCCCTTCCACCCCTTGTGAGCTTTGCAGCGATTTGCATTTTTTGCATGCTGCAAAGCTATCGTTATGGGGTTAGTTTACCGCCATACAGGGTGTAGGGGTATTGATTCTATGCACGAAAATTTGTACTTTTCGCAGGGAACATCGGGCGCGGGCCGCCGTAGTTCCGGCGGCGTTTACCCGACCATACGCTGCCTGCACCGAGCAAAAAGGTCGGAATGCCTGCGGCAACGAGCGTAATCGCCCATTCGCGGAAGCCGAGCGGTACCGTTTTGAAGACCGGTTGCAGCGGTTCGATGTACATGACGGCCAAAAGCAGCAGCACGGAGGACAAGACGGCAACGACAAGATACTTGTTCTGCAATAGGTTTCGATGGAAAATCGAACGGGAGCTGCGGCAGTCGAACACATGAATCAACTGGGCCATAACGAGCGTGGCGAAGGCGACCGATTGCGCGGTGGCAAGCTGTGCCGGATCCTCCGGAGCAATCCGGTAAGTCAGCCAGAACGCCCCGAGCGTACACAGGCCGATCAGAAAACCGCGGCTCAAAATTTTCCAGCCCAAACGCCGCGCGAAAATGTTCTCGTTCGCGCCCCGCGGCTTGTGTTCCATCAAATCCTTTTCTGGCTGATCCACCCCGAGCGCCATGGCCGGCAATCCGTCCGTGACCAGGTTGACCCACAGAATCTGGATCGGAAGCAAGGGAAGCGGCAGTCCGGCCAGCATGGCGAAAAACATCGTCAATATTTCGCCGACATTGGATGCCAGCAAGTAGCGGATGAACTTGCGGATGTTTTCGTAAATGTTCCTTCCCTCTTCAATCGCCGCCACGATGGAAGAGAAGTTATCGTCGCTCAAAATCAAGGAGGAGGCTTCCTTGGATACGTCCGTACCCGTGATGCCCATGGCAATGCCGATATCCGCGGCCTTGATCGCCGGAGCGTCATTGACTCCGTCCCCGGTCATCGCCACGACATGGCCTTTGCGCTGAAGCGACTTGACGATCCTAAGCTTATGTTCCGGAGCGACCCGGGAATATACATAAGTGGAGTCGACCCTTTTGTCCAGCTCCTCATCGCTCAATCCGGCCAGTTCCTTCCCGGACATGGAAGCCCCTCCGCGCGGCAAAATGCCGAGATCTGCAGCGATGGCCTCCGCCGTGAGACGATGATCGCCGGTAATCATCACCGTTTTGATCCCGGCCTTGCGGCAGACGGAGATAGCGTCTCTCGCCTCGCGGCGCGGCGGATCGATCATTCCGGCGAGCCCGACAAAAATAAGCTGGGACTCGACGCATTCCTCGTTATCCGCATGCTCGTTCGGCTTCACATCCCGGTAAGCCAGCCCAAGGACGCGCAGCGCGCCGCGGGCCATCTCTTCGTTTTCCGCCTGGACGCGGTTTCTCAGCGTTCCCGTGAACGGCACGACCTTGCCTTCCCATAAAATGTAGGAGCACTTATCAAGCAACATGTCCGGCGCGCCCTTCACCAGAGCCATTTTCCCGCCTTGGTGCCCTACGACAACCGACATCATCTTGCGCTGGGAATCGAACGGAAATTCCTGCTCCCTTTGATAAGTCGTGCCGAGCGCCCCCGGCGACAGCCCCATCTTGGAAGCCAGGACAACGAGCGCCCCTTCGGTCGGGTCGCCTTTAAGCTTCCATTGCATGACCACGGCTTCCTCTTTGCTTTTTTTACGGCCCCGCATGTCCGCATCTTCCTCATAAATCACCGCATTGGAGCACAGTGCGCTGACTTGGAGCAACCGGCGCAGGCTTTGGTCCTTCTTCAAGTCGACAGGCCGCCCGTTCTCCAGAATATCTCCGGTCGGCTCATAACCGTCGCCCGTCACTTCAAGCGAGCGGCCTTCGACCCAAACCCGCGTGACGGTCATTTTGTTCTGCGTCAGCGTTCCGGTTTTATCGGAGCAAATGACCGATGCGCAGCCGAGCGTTTCCACGGAAGGCAGCTTGCGCACGATCGCCTTCCGTTTGATCATCCGCTGGACGCCGAGCGCCAGCGCGATCGTCACGATGGCGGGCAGCCCTTCCGGAATGGCCGCCACCGCCAGGCTTACTCCGGCAAAGAACATCGCCGCCGCAGGCTGTCCATGCATAATCCCGATAAGAACGACGAGAACCGTAAGCCCAAGCGCTAAAAAAATCAGAATTTTGCCGAGTTGCTCCAACCGTCTTTGCAGCGGCGTTTCCTGGCTTTCGGTATTTTGAATGAGATCGGCGATTTTGCCCATTTCGGTATCCATCCCGGTTCGGATGACTATGCCTCGTCCGCTGCCGCGCGTGATCATCGTTCCCATGAACCCGATGTTTTTCTGATCGCCGAGCGGCACCTCGGTTTCTTGAATCGGTTCCGCGTGCTTGGCGACCGGATGGGATTCGCCCGTTAAGGCCGATTCCTCCGCGTCCAGGCTATGGGTCGCGAGCCAGCGGATATCCGCAGGAACGCGGTCCCCGTTTTCCAGCACGACGATATCGCCCGGAACCAGTTCCCTCGCCGGAATATGCCGGACGGACCCTTCCCGCAGCACGTTGGCGTGGGGAGCGGACAGTTCTTTCAGCGCACGCAGGGACCGTTCGGCCCGGAATTCCTGTATAAAACCCAGTACTCCGTTCAGCACGATGATCGCTATAATGGTGATCGCGTCCAAATATTCGCCGAGAATGCCGGAAATCAGCGTGGCGCCCATCAGGACGAGCATCATGAAGTCTTTGAACTGGTTTATGAACAGCAGCCACGGGGAAATCCGCTTTCCCTCGGACAGCTCGTTCATCCCGTACTGCTCCCGTCTTCGCGCCGCCTCCTCCTGGGTCAGGCCCTGTTCACGCGTGACGCAGAACCGTTCCAGAAGCTCTTTCCCACTCCACTGGTGCCAGTGTTTTTGTTCCATCCTCCCAATTCCCCTCCCGTATTTATTGCGGTATACAGCGTGAAGGCTTTTCCACTAGGATAAATGTATTCCGGCCAGTCCCAAATTATCACAGCGGAGCCTCTTAAGTTTTCGCCCGAAGTTTTGTATCATAGAGGGAGCACGAGATCGAAAGACAGGAGAATTTAAATTATGTCACTTGACGGAATAGTAACGCGCTCCATTGTTCACGAATTGCAAGCGGCCGTGGGCGGCCGGGTCAACAAAATACATCAACCTTCACCGAACGACATCGTCATTCAACTCCGCTCTGCGGGCGGAGGCCGCCGGTTGCTGCTGTCCGCGAATGCGACATATCCGCGCGTGCAGTTTACGGATCAATCGTATCCGAATCCGCTGGAGGCGCCGATGTTCTGCATGCTTCTGCGCAAGCATTGCGAAGGCGGCGTCATTGAGGCGATCAGCCAGGTCGGTATGGAGCGGATCATTCATATCGATGTGCGCCAGCGCGATGAACTCGGCGACGTATCCTTAAAAAGGCTCGTCATCGAGCTCATGGGGCGGCACAGCAACATTATTTTGCTCGACCCCGCTACGGGAGCCCAACTGGACGGGATCCATCACGTAACACCGGCGATCAGCAGCTACCGGATCGTCATGCCCGGATTCACCTATACCGAGCCGCCGCAGCAGCATAAACTGGACCCGCTGACGATCGGAAAAGAAGAATTTCTTGACGCGCGCCGCCAGGCGGACATCGACAATCCGGGCTCGGGCTGGCTCGTCGGCGCGTTTAGCGGAATTAGCCCGCTTATAGCCGGGGAAATCTATTTCCGGGCATACGGCGGGGAAGACGCGGAAGATCCGGGGCTGGAAAAGCTCTGGACAGCCTTCAAGCAATTGATGGACGAAGTCCGCGAACACCGCTATGCTCCGATGATCGGGGAAAACGCCGGCGGCAAGAGCGTATTTTCCGCGGTCCGGTTGACCATGCTCCAGGGAAAAGTGCGAAGCTACGGCTCGATCAGCGATTGCATGGAGGACTATTTCGGAGAAAAGGCGCTGCGGGATACGGTCAAGCAGAAAACGAGCGATCTGCTGCGCTTTTTGCAAAATGAGCGGAACAAAAACATTAAAAAGCTGTCCAATCTCGAACAGGATCTGGCGGAAGCGGATGACGCGGAGCGTTACCGGATTTGGGGCGAGCTGCTGCTGCCCTCGCTGCATTTGATCTCCAAAGGGGACAAGAGCGCCGAACTGGTCAATTATTACGACGAGGAACAGAGAACGGAGACGATTCCGCTAGATCCGCTTCTCACCCCTTCGGAGAACGCCCAGCGTTATTTTAAAAAGTACAACAAATTCAAAAACAGCCTTGCCGTCATCGATGAGCAGCTCGCGAAAACCCGCGAGGAAATCGCTTATTTCGACGGCGTGCTCCAGCAGCTCTCGGACGCGACGCTGAGCGATATCGACGAAATCCGTGAGGAACTGGTTCAGCAAGGATATTTGCGCGATCGCAGCAAAAAGGGCAAAAAGAAGAAAAAGAACGACCGCCCGACGCTGCACGTATATACCTCCTCGGAAGGCTTCGAAATGCTTGTGGGCAAAAACAATTTGCAAAACGAATATGTAACGAACCGGCTCGCCGCTCCGAACGATACATGGCTTCATACGAAGGACATTCCGGGCTCGCATGTCGTCATTCGCGGCACCGGCTTCGGCGATCCGACATTGAATGAAGCGGCCCAGCTTGCCGCCTACTTCAGCCAGGCCAAACAATCGAGCAGCGTGCCCGTGGACTGCACCCTGATTCGCCATGTCCGCAAACCGAGCGGGGCGAAGCCGGGGTTCGTCATTTACGATCACCAACGCACGCTGTTTGTTACGCCGGACGAAACATTGGTGAAAAGCTTGCCGAATACGGTCAAGAACGGTTAAAGACCCTGCAACGGCGTTAACGGCTTAAAATAGAAACATAAAAGGGCCGCATCGAGATCCGATGCGGCCCTTTTATGCCTAATTTTCAGTCGGTGCGGCGGAAGATGAGGCTTTTTGGATCCGGTTGAGCACATCCCCGGAAACAAAGCGGCTGCCGATGTCGCCATGAAACACTTTCCCCTGGCGTACGCCATGATAATCCGAACCCCCGGTAGGAATTAATCCATATCGTTCGGCTATGGACATATATCGTTTCTCATCCTCGGGCCCGTGATCGGAATGAAACACCTCCAGCCCGGCAGGCCGGCCGCCAGCGATAATCTCCCTGACCAATTCGTCGTCATCGTACAGCCCGGGATGGGCAAGCACGGGAACTCCGCCCGCATCGCGGATCCAGTTCATCGCCTCCTCGGGAGCGATCCGGGGCAAAGATGCGTAACCGGGCTTTCCTTCGCCGAGATACCGGTCGAAGGCATCGCGAAGATCCATAGCGAATCCTAAGCGAACAAGCGCATCCGCGATATGCGGACGGCCCACGCTTTCGTCCGGACGAAGCTCCCGGCCAAGCCCCGCCATGACTTCCTCCAGTGTGATCGGAATGCCCAGCTGCCGAAGTTTTTCAATGATCAAACCGTTTCTTTTATCCCGAGTGGAGCGGAGTGCGGACAATCTCTCCAGCAGCGCCGGGTCGTCATGGTTTAAAAAATAGCCCAGCACATGGATATCCTTGCCCTTGGCCCGGGTACTGATTTCGACGCCGGGAACCACGACGATCCCCAGCTTTTCCCCTTCCGCCAATGCTTCCTTTACGCCGGCCACCGTATCGTGATCCGTGACGGCAAGGCCCGCCAGCCCCTGTTTCTTAGCCAATCCGACGTTTTCCGCCGGAGAATTCATTCCGTCCGATGCCAGGGTGTGGGTATGCAAGTCAAAACGGCTATCCGGACCGAAATTGTTATTGATCGTCATTCATGGCACCTCCAGCTTTCTATTTTGATTTTTCCCATTCCCGCAAAAAGGTCAAAAACGTTACCGCCGAAACCGGCAGCAGGGTCGATTTTAAATGGATGGAATAAAATTGCCGTTTAAACATCGCATCCTCGATCTCGACCACCTCAAGTAATCCTAACGCCACTTCATGCTTGACGGAGGATGGGGAGATGATGGTCACGCCGAGTCCCGATTCGACCGCCGATTTTACCGCCCCCGTACTCCCAAGTTCCATGACCGTCTCCAACCGTTCAGGCTCCACGCCTAACCGCTCCAATTCGTCTTCCATCACCTGACGCGTTCCCGAACCTTTTTCCCGCAGCACAAAAGGATAAGATACCGCGTCTTTCAGCGTTACCGAACCCCTTCCCGAAAGCGGGTGCCCCGAAGGTACGATCAGCTTGAGCTCATCTTCCATGACCGGCTCCGAAACCATGTCGGGATGGTGAACCGGGGCCTCCACGAGACCGAAATTCAGCTGGTGACCGACGATCTCTTCAATAATTTGCGTCGTATTCATGACCTTTAACACGATGGAAATGTCGGGATAAACTTTGCCGAACGGACCCAAGAGCCGCGGCAGCACATATTCGCCGATCGTCAGGCTCGCCCCGAGTTGCAACCGGCCTTCCAACTTGGAGGCGTACCGTGCCATCGCCTTTTCCGTTTCCCGCATCAATTCGATGCTCCTTCGCGCAAACGGATATAACGTCTGCCCGGCCTCCGTCAACTCGATTTTCTTGGTCGATCTGACGAGAAGCTTACTGCCGAAGTAGTCTTCCAGCGCCTGGATTTGCATCGTCACCGCAGGTTGGGTCATATGCAGCGCGTGCGCGGCCGCCGAAAAGCTGCCCCGCTCGGCAACCGTATAAAAAATATGAAGCTGATGGTAGTTTAAAGCCATGCCCTGTCTTCGCTCCTTTCGTCCGATACCTAAAGAAAAAGCGGCCCAGAGGCCGCAAACATCATGTATATAAGGATAACAATTTTTGAACTTCCTCTTAAAGACCGTAATACTGAGTTTTGTCGGGAATATCCTTGCTGTATTCCGTCTTGATCTCGTTACGGTAAGAACGTTCGATTTTGCGTACATACGGAAGCTTGCGAACGTTGCGCATCGTTTCTTCCGCACGATCGGCATTCACATACATGACCACATAGTGCATCCGGCGGGATAAATAATGCACGCTCCCGTATTTGTCCAAATTTCTCGCGGCCTTCAAATCACTGACCCATATAATGTAGCCTGTACGTTCCGGAAACATGATTCTCCCTCCCTACCTCATGTAACGAATATCGAAGCTTTAGCCGCAGCTGCATTTGCCTCCGCTGCCGCAGCCGCCCGTCGGATTCGGGTCGTTGCTCGGCACCTTGATCGTCTCCGATACGGCGTAAGCGATCGTCTCCGACATCTGGTGAAGAATATCGTCCAGTTCCTTCTCCGCGGCCTTAAACCGGCGTACCGCTTCGAATTGTTCCAGTTCCTTCTCTACTTCGGCCACCCGATCCTTGGCTTCGTGATAGTTCGGATGAAAATGACCGAAACGCTGCGTTTCCTCGAACAGCTCCTTCTTGGCTTCCAGCTTCCGGACGAGCGCTTGAACATCCTCATCCTCATCCACGCGGCGCTTCCAGTATAAGTAATCGGAAACGGCGGCGGATTTATTTATCATATCGCCTAATTCATAGGCGTTTATCAGCAGCGCGGCCATATCGACCGTGTTGACCTCCGTGACGCTCATGAATTTCAACTCGATTCTGTTCAAAATTAGTCCACCTGAAAGTAGACGAATTAATCATATCACAATGTTTCTGCCAGCGGAAGGAGGAGATGCCTGCGCCTTAGGAGATTTCCGGCATGATGAGACGCATCCCTCTCCACTGTTCAGGGCGTAGTTCGGCCTCGACGCCTGCTATATCGTCTTGACCTGATGAATGAGTAAGCAGTCGGCCGCTAACCGTCCATTTTTCCCCGCCGTTTAGCGCGGAAGGAATAAATTCAACGGTTTCTCCGTCCATTTGCAGCGCCGTTTTCGCTTTCCAGACAATGGCTCTGGACATGATCTCCCTTGCCGTGGAGGCGTGATAATCCCGCATCTCCTTTTTCCACATTGCCGGTATTTCGGTATACCCGGGAAAAAGCTCCTCGGGATCCGGCGTCTCGACGGTCGGAGTGTAGAAATGAACTTCTTTGCCGGCGTGAATCCAAGCCTGATCGGCGGAGGTTCCGCGGAATCCCGGCCGTCCCTCCGCGGAAGACGCCCTCCCGTCCAGTCGCGGATATCCCTCGCCGGCCATGGACCGCGGAGGCGAAAGACGGGCATCGTCCAACGCTTTGCGGACTTTTGCCGCTTGCTTGCCATCAACGATAAAGTGCTTCGGTCCGATCCGTTCCACGCTTTCTTTGATCGTTGATAGGCCTGCAACCACGTCGGCCGTTGCTTCATCCGCACACTGCAGAAGAAGCTGTTCCCCGAGCGAGGTTCGTCCCAATTCGCCGGCCCACTGGAAAAGGGCCAGACGCACATTTTCCGGCAGTCCTCCGGCCGAATGGACTTCCAGAAATTCAAGAACCTGCTCCGGCGATCGGCCGAGCTCGGCGGCCAGCGCCACACTGGACCTGGACAGCCTGTAAACCGACATCGCGTCAAAGGTTACGTTGTCAGCGAAGGCCTCCAGCTCGAAGCGCACCCGGTAGGACACATCCGGCGGAACCATAATTTCAAAATCCGGCTGAACATAAATAACACCGGGAGACAATGGGCGTCCCGCACCGGGCGAACCTTCCCCTAGGGACTCCGTGGAAGACAGCGCCAGCGCCGCACCCGGATCCGGTTTGCGGCGCCAGCGAAACAGCCTTTTTCCTTGCGGATCCTTGCCCGTATCCATCCAGCCGAACCCGGCCAGCGCCCTCAACCAGCCCTCGGTCCAAGCGTAAAACCGTTCAGGCAGCGTTTCGGACAAATACCCGGCCTCCTGTAATGAAGCATAAAGCTCCTCAAGCGGGTACCAGCTTCCTTCCCTAAGGTCCCGGCAGCCAAGTCTAAACACAAAATGCATCATGGCTGCATCGTCGGGCACGTAACGGTGAAGCAATTCCCGGTAGAGCACCGCTTCCATATCGTCCGGCGTAAGTTCAAGCCAGCCTTCCAATTCCTCGGCTTTTAGCCCCCAGAAGGAGCGTTCCTTTTCAAGCAGGCGAAGCGCCTGCAGCAGATCCAGCATTACAGCGAATTGCGGCGGGTAAGCGTCTTGGTGGGGATATCTAAGACCAAGCTCCGCCACATCGTTTTCCCGTAAATACAGGTATTCCGTCAGCTTCTGAACGGCTTTTTGGTGAATCGTGCCTTTGGCGGTCAC
Organism: Paenibacillus salivarius; assembly: GCF_051307165.1. Classification (NCBI taxonomy): domain Bacteria; kingdom Bacillati; phylum Bacillota; class Bacilli; order Caryophanales; family Paenibacillaceae; genus Paenibacillus; species Paenibacillus salivarius. The sequence goes on along the minus strand of NZ_CP195592.1, from coordinate 2,273,024 downwards.
CGGCAGGCGGTGCCGGCCGATCCAAGTCAGAGCCCGAAATAAATCCGCGGCAAGCCCCGGCCCGGCTTCTTGTTCCAATGCCACCGCCTCTCCGTCCCTGGGCTCGAGTGCCTTAGGCGCAAGCCGCTCCCACATCTTGGGCAACCGGTCCATCGGAATGAAATAAAGCTTTTCTCCCCAAGTTTTTTTAACGGCGGCGAGTTCTCCTGTTCGGAGCAGGGAGGGGACGGCCGCACGCAGATCGGCGCCGGCCCCCCGTCCCGACGCGGCCTCGTCCACCCGCTCCAGACTGAAGGGAAGTCCGGCGAACCTGCGGAAAATGTGCATGATCATGCCCCTTCCTCCCGTTCAAAGCTTACGCTGTATTCATAACCCTGTTCGATCAAAAACAGCTGTCTTCGCAAAGCAAAATCCTGCTCCCGCGTCTCCTCGGATACGAGGGTGTAGAAAAACGCCCCGCTTCCGTCCTGCTTCGGCCGTAAAATCCGGCCGAGCCGCTGCGCTTCTTCCTGACGCGAGCCGAAGCTGCCGGAAATTTGAATCGCCACCGAGGCGTCGGGTAAATCTACGGCGAAATTGGCGACCTTGGAGACGGCCAGTACCGGAATTTCTCCCCGGCGAAACCGCGCAAACCACTGTACCCGTTCCTCCTGGGGCGTCGCGCCGGTGATCAGCGGAACGCCCAAAGCCTCCGCAAGGTTGCGGAGCTGGTCCAAATACTGCCCGATAATCAAAATTTGCCGCCCGGTATGACGTTTCACGAGCTTATCCACAATTTCGGTTTTCCTCGGGTTTTCCGCGGCGATCCGGTACTTCTCCCGCCCTTCCGCGAGCGAATAACGTTCCTTGAGCATGTCGGGCATTCCGACCCTCACCTCGCGGCATTCTACCTGAGCGATATATCCGTCCGCCTCGAGCGATTTCCAGGGTACCTCATATCGTTTCGGGCCGATCAGCGAAAATACGTCCCGTTCGCAGCCGTCCTCCCGGACAAGCGTCGCGGTCAGCCCCAGACGGCGGGTTGCCTGGATGTCCGCGGTGGCGCGAAACACGGGAGCGGGCAGAAGATGAACCTCGTCATAGATGATGAGCCCCCAGTCACGTTCGTTGAACAGGCTCATATGTTTGAAGCCTTCTTCTTTTTTTCCCCGGTGCGTCAATATTTGATAGGTTGAGACCGTTACGGGGCAAACCTGCTTGCGTTCGCCCGAATACTCGCCAATCGCCTGTGGCGGCAATGTCGTCTTGTCCGCAATTTCGGCAATCCATTGACGGACCGAGGTCACATTGGAAGTGAGGATCAAAGTTTCGCACTGAAAATGCGCCATCGCCGCAAGCCCGATCACCGTTTTTCCGGCACCGCAAGGCAGAACGAGTACGCCGCTTCCCCCGCCGTTTTGCTCGCCCGCGAACGCCTGAACGGCAGCGGTTTGATAAGAGCGCAACCGAAATGCCTTGCCCCCGGTCGTCACATCCTTAAGCCGGGACGGCAGCGGCTGTCCGTGGTGGTACCCCGCTTCATCAAGCACGGGATACCCCTTTCGGGCCAGCTCCTGCTTCAAGGCGCCGCGCCAAACGGAAGGCAGCGTAGCCCGGCGGGGATCATCCGTCATTTTCAGCTGTAACTCCTTCAGCCCCTTGTCCCGGGTGAATGATTCCAGCAAGCCGGGCTCGTCCACGGTGCACTCCAGGCACAGCTGTCCCGGATCGCTATCAAGCGACCTCAGCTTTAAAATTCCGTATCTGGACATCCATTTACGAATATCCTCCAGCGCTCCGCCTGAAATATCGAACCGCGATAAACGGGCAAGGTCGCCGATCAGCTCCTCCGCCGTCAAGCCGGCAGCGGCCGCATTCCATAACGATAACGGCGTTATTTTATATGTATGAAAATTAGCCGGACTTTTGACGAGCTCGGCAAATCTCCCAAGCAACTGCCTGGCTTCATCGAATCCCGAATGGCTTGTTTCCAGCAGTATCGTCAAATCTCGTTGCACAATGCATGCGCCGTCCGCACTCATCTGATGTCCCTCCTTGTCCGTTTCACAAAAAAGAAGCCCGCAGGCCGCCCGGCCGCGAACTTCTTCCCCGCATGTTAGGTTCGGCTGCCGTTAGTGCACCTGCTGCGAAATGTCCGACAGGGCCTCGCCCGCATTGTCCGCAAAAATATTTCTTACGGCCAGATCGCCGATCGAGACGATCCCGATCAGGCGGTCGCCTTCGCAGACCGGAAGTCGGCGGATTTGCTGTTCGGCCATCATTTCCGCAGCTTCGTCGACGGACGTATCCGCCGAGGCCGTCCTGATGCCGCGGGTCATTACGGTTTCGACCGCCGTGGATCCCGGATGCTTCTCGGCGATGCCGCGGATAACCAGGTCGCGGTCGGTAATGACTCCGAGCAGCTTGTCTCCGCCCTTTTCTACAACCGGAATAAAGCCTGTATCATTGTCCTTCATTTTGCAGGCGACTTCGAAAATGTTGTCCTCGGGGGTCACCGTGACGCAATCCCGGGTCATGATTTCATGCACTTTTTTCATAATCATCCTCCTTCGGACAATAGAATTCCATCGGAGAAACGATTTTATTCGCAGTAAGCGTCTCGCATCGCGATGAGAAGGGACGCTGCGTGAAGCATGGCCTCCTCATCGATATCAAACTTCGGATGGTGATGCGGATAAACGGCTCCTTTTTCCGGATTTCCCGCTCCCACGAGCATAAAGCAACCCGGAACCCGCCGCAAATAATAAGCAAAATCCTCGGCCGGCATAATACGCTCCGACAACATCGGCGTTAATCCCGCTTCAAGTGCCGCCTTTCCGTAAAATCGTTCATATTCAACCGGATCGTTGACTAGACTCGGGTATCCCATCATATATTCCACAGTCGCGTCGGCACCGTATGCCGCTGCGGTAGCTTCGGCAATTTGCCGGATCCGGTCCCGGATCAGCGTCCGCGTCTCTTCGTCAAAGCAGCGGACCGTGCCCGCCAAACGGCAGCGGTCGGCAACGATATTTTGCGCGGTGCCGCCCTGAATGGAACCGATCGTAACGACCGCCGGGGCAAGCGGATCAACCGTTCGGCTGACCACGGTTTGCAGCTGAAGCACTAGCGCGGAGCCCGCTACCACGCTGTCGACCGTCTTGTGCGGCATACCGCCATGACCTCCACGGCCCCGGATTTCAATAAAGAATTCGTCCGTCGAAGCCATGAACGGTCCTGGCGCGCTTCCCGCCGTGCCCACCGGAATCGGCGTCCAAAGATGAACGCCGTAGATGACGTCCACGCCGTCCAGCGCACCGGCCTCGATCATGGTTAACGCCCCGCCGGGGCAAACCTCCTCGGCCGGCTGAAAAATCAGCCGGATTTCGCCGGCCAGCTCTTCCCTTCGCCGGGAATAGTACTCCGCCACCGCCAGAAGAACGGCCGTATGCCCGTCATGACCGCAGGCGTGCATAATGCCGGGTACGGTTGAGGCATAGTCGCACTCTTTCTCGTCCTGGATCGGCAGCGCATCCATATCGGCGCGCAAGGCCACGGTTCTGCCCGGTTTGGACCCGAGGATTTTACCGATTAGCCCGAAGCCCGAAGCTCCCCGCGAAACTTCAATCCCAAGCTTATGCAGCCGGTCCGCGACATAAGCGGATGTCTCTTTTTCCATAAAGGACAATTCCGGATGCCGGTGCAAATGCCGTCTGTCCTTCACCATGCCCGGCAGCAATGCCAAAAGCGCTTCCTTTTCCATTTTATCCACTTCCTTTGCAGCATTCCCTTCTTCCATTGTAGCAGATTACAGGTTGTCTTTATATGGACGCAAACGTGAAAAAAACGCGAATGCCGCCGCTGTATCAAGGCTTTCCGATGCTTGCACAAGTGATGGAAACATAATATCATGGGAAAGAGAACTTTCATGACTTTTTTACGAATTTTGAAGGAGGCCTTCTGGAAGATGATTGTTGAAAATACAGGCTTGGACGGACTGAAGAGCGATTTGGCCTATTTGGACGAATCCGCGGAAAAGGTAGGCTTTATTCGTTGGCAATGGGAATACTACCGTGCTACATACGATTATAAAATTGAATTCGGCAACGATGAATACTTCCTTCGTATTAATACGCGCGCCGTTGAAGGTAAGTTGGAGCGCCCGGATACGGTTCTCGCGATTGAAGCGGTCTATATGGGGCGGGCCACTTTCCCTCACGGTCTTGAATATGAATCCGAGATTCCGGCAACGGTCATGAATACCGCTAGCCACAAGCTTGCCGAATTGAAGAAACTTCTCGAGGCTTAGGTCCTTTTTTCAATGAGAGACAACAAAGAAGAGCCCCGACGGGGAACACCCGATTTTCAACTGCTTATTCTGACTTTGCTGTTAGTGGGCTTTGGAATCGTTATGGTGTTCAGCTCCAGCTCCAGCATCGCGCAGGTCAACAGTAGCTTTGGAAACGATCCGATGTATTTTACAAAAAAGCAGATTATTTTCGCCGCAGCGGGCCTTTTCGGCATGTTTATCACGATGAACATTCCTTACGAAAAGTACAAGAAGCTGTTTGTTCCGGTTTTTATCCTGGCGATTATTCTGCTGCTGATCGTCCCCTCCGTCGGTAAAATCAACGGGGCGAGCAGTTGGCTCCGCATCGGCGCTTTGGGTATCCAGCCGACGGAGCTGGCCAAAATTACGACGATCATGTATCTTGCGGCGCTGATCTCGAAAAAAGGCGAGCGGTTCCGGGATTTGCGGACGGGATATATCCCTGTCATGGTCATCGTCGGCTTTGTCGCAGGCTTGATCATGCTTCAGCCGGATCTGGGATCCTGCCTTATTCTCGTCGCGACGGCAGGACTGATCATTTTCGCGGGCGGCGCCAATCTGAAGCACATTATGGGCTCGATCGCCCTGCTCATTCTTGGCGCCAGCATCGTGATCGGCGCGGGAGCTCTTTGGGACAAGATCAACCCTAGCGAGACCGCCGCCGCCGCGAACAATTACAAAATGGGCAGAATCCAGGCTTTTATCGATCCCTGGCATGACCCCCAGGATGCGAGCTACAATCTGCTTCAATCGCTGACGGCGATCGGTCACGGCGGAGTCAGCGGCACCGGGTTCGGACAAGGGATCCAGAAGCTTCACTATTTGCCTAATGCCTATAACGATTTTATCTTCTCCGTCATCGGAGAAGAGTTCGGATTTATCGGAACGATCTTATTTTTGCTGTTCTATGTATACTTCATTTGGCGAGGGCTGCTTGTATCCCTCCGTTGCCACAGTTCGTTCGGCACGCTGATGGGCGTCGGCATTATGGGTCTTATCGCCATTCAAGCCTTCGTCAACATCGGAGGCGTCACGAGAACGATACCCGTGACCGGGGTCACGCTTCCGTTTATCAGCTACGGCGGCTCCTCCTTGCTGGTCATGATGGTGGCGATGGGGATCGTGCTCAGCATTTCGAGGGAATCCTCCCTGCCGGCCAAGCAGGAGCGTACGAAATCCGTCGTCGTCAAGGAATCCCAGTCTTACGACTGGAACAGCCGCCGGCAGCGCCGGCAACAAGGCTGAGCCGCACAAAAAAAGACTTCAGGTATATTACCTGGAGTCTTTTTATTTTGCGGTCAAGCTTCGTCGTCCTTAAACGCTACGCCCTCGACTTTCACGTTCACTTCAACCACTTTCAGGCCGGTCATGGTTTCCACGGCTTCCCGGACGTTCTGTTGGAGCATCCGGCATACTTCGTGAATCGGAGTCTCATACAGCACGATGATCCGCAGATCAATCGCAGCTTCCAATTGACCGACTTCAACGGTGACGCCCTTCTGCACGTTTTTGCCGCTTAACCTTTTTGCCCATCCTTCCGAAAGACCGCCGGACATCGCAGCGATACCGGGGGTTTCAAGCGCCGCCATTCCCGCGATTTTGGAAACGACGTCATCGGAGATCCGAATGAGCCCCGTATCGAGTTGTAATTGCTCGGTCATGGTAATTCCTCCTTCAACCTCATTATTAATCATTGTAATTGCTAATTTCCTTTTAGGCAAATATAGACTGTTCGCGACCCTTTCGTTTATAATCATCACGTTATTGGTTATATTGAATCTGGGGGTGAAAACATGAAAAAGTATTTGTCACCGGGATTACTTATCCTCTTCTTTGTACTCAGCGCCATCGGACACTATGCCCATTGGAACGCCACGTTGGAATTTATTATCTCTGCTGTCGCCGTTATCTTGGTCGCCGGCTTCCTCGGGAAAGCGACGGAAAGCGTAGCGCACTATGCGGGGCAGCGTCTCGGCGGCTTCCTGAACGCCACCTTCGGCAACGCTGCCGAGCTCATCATCGCGATCATGCTGATCCGGGAAGCGAAATTCGATATGGTCAAAGCCAGCATTACCGGCTCCATTATCGGCAACCTGCTGCTTGTCCTCGGTCTCAGCCTGTTTGCCGGCGGCCTGAAGTACAAAGTCCAGAAGTACAACGTATCCCTGGCCGGAATGAACGGATCCTTGATGATTGTCGCGATCATCGCTCTTTTCGTTCCCGCTATATTCCTGAATACGCATGTGCTGCACGAGGAAGACCGGAATGCAGTCAGCCTTGTCGTAGCCGGCATATTGATCGTCGCTTACCTGCTCTGGCTCGTATTCTCCATGATTACTCATAAAAATTACTTGGCCGATGTCACGGAAAAGGAAGACGAACAACTGCCGCACGAACATGAACCGGCCTGGTCCAAGAAGATGTCGATTGTTTATCTCGTGGTCGCAACGGTCATGGTCGCCTTCGTCAGTGAATGGCTCGTACATAGTCTCGATACCTTTACGGCCAAATTCGGGCTCAGCGAAATTTTTGTCGGCGCCTTTGTGGTGGCGATCGTCGGGAACGCAGCCGAACACAGCGCGGCCATTATGCTCGCGATGAAGAACAAGATCGGGGCAGCGGTGGAAATCGCCGTCGGGAGCAGCTTGCAAATCGCCTTGTTCGTCGCGCCGGTGCTGATCTTCATCAGCCATCTGTTCGGCAAACCGATGGATATCGTGTTTACCGTCATCGAGCTTGCCGCGATCGGCGTTGCGGTCTTTATCGCCAAATCGATTACGCAGGACGGGCAGACGAACTGGTACGAAGGCCTGCTCCTCATCGCCGTGTATTGTATTCTCGGCTTCTCCTTCTACCTCGTATAAAAGATGAAAAGCGCATGGTCCGGTCACCCGGATCATGCGCTTTTTGCTACGGTAAAACTACTCTTTATTATTCATGGCTTCATAAAGGAGAGCCAAATTGCGTTCCAGCTTGCTTAAAATCTGTTTGCCCACAGATTCCTGAACCAAACCGATGCGGACCGCATAATCGACCTGTCTGGAGAAACCGTACATCTGGGTATCCAGAACTTCCTCATAGAGAGGACAGTAACGCGTAGCCAGATTCTCCATCTGCACTTCAATCAGCTTCTCTATTTTATCTGCATCTTCCTTCAGAAGATTAAGCGCTTTAAGATTCAATTGTTCCTGCAAATCAGATGAAGTCATGTTCATCCCCCCTATGTCCTCCATAATCTCCACACTTTTATTCTATTCATAATATTAGACGAAATCGAAGGCCAATACAAGAACCTCGCCAAATTAAACCTTTTTGGGAGAGAGGACGGTGACTTTACGTTCGTGTTCGAATAGCCAGGCTTGCAGCACCGGGGAGGCAAGACTGAATCATAAAAAAAACGCCCCTGTCTCACAAGGAAACAGGGGCATTGGAGCCGCTTATTCGGCCACTACCTTCACGTTCAATCCGTGCTTGGCGAATACTTCCGCTACCGCGGCTTTGGCTTCATCCGCATCCGGCCCATGAACATGCAGTTCATAACTTTGAGTGTTCACAAGGGTAGTAAACAATCCAAGGATACTTTTTACATCGATGTACTTGTTATCTGCTTGCAGAACGATCGAAGAAGTGAACTTACCTGCCGTTTGGGCAATTTCCACAATTGCTTGATTGTTCGAGGCCATAGCGATCCCTCCGTGTCATCTTTAAGTAAACATATTCTTATGATACATTGAATCCGTTTTCCAGGCAAGGGATTTTCTCTTATTTCAAATTATCCGGATTCAGACCATCCAGTTCAGGAAGGACAAAGATGCCGTCTTTGCGGATCAGAACATCGTCGAAATAAATTTCCCCGCCGCCGTATTCCGGACGCTGGATAAGAACAAGATCCCAGTGGATGGACGAGCGGTTTCCGTTGTCGGTCTCTTCGTAGGCTTGCCCAGGCGTAAAGTGGAGGCTGCCGGCAATTTTTTCGTCAAACAAAATATCTTTCATCGGATGCAAAATGTACGGGTTGAACCCGATCGCAAATTCCCCGATATATCTTGCGCCTTCGTCGGAATCGAGGATATCGTTCAAGCGTTTCGTATCATTGCTAGTCGCTTCGACGATTTTTCCGTTTTCGAAACGGAATTTAATGTTCTCGAACGTAACTCCGTTATACAAGGTAGCCGCGTTGTAATTGATCGTGCCGTTGACGGAATCGCGAACGGGAGCGCTGTATACTTCGCCGTCAGGGATATTTTTTTGCCCGGAGCATTTTTCCGCGCCGATGCCTTTAATCGAAAAGGACAAATCCGTGCCCGGTCCGACAATGCGGACTTTATCCGTACGCTTCATCAGATCCGCAAGCGCATCCTGCGCCCGGTCCATCTTGGCGTAATCCAGGTTGCATACGTCGAAGTAGAAGTCCTCGAACGCCTCTGTGCTCACATTGGCCAATTGGGCCATGCTGGCGTTCGGATAGCGCAAGACGACCCATTTCGTCTTTTTAACGCGCTGCTCGCTATGTACCGGGTGAGAATAAAGCGAGTTGTAAAGCTTCATTTTGTCTTCGGGCACGTCGGACATATCGTTGACGTTCGATCCGGCACGGATGCCGATATAACAATCCATCATCTTCATCCGAATCAGGTCGTATTCCGCCCAAGCCTTGATGCTTTCCTCGGTTGCATATTTCAATTGGGTGCTCTGAACGGTTTTGTCCGTCAGTTCGACAAACGCGTTGCCGCCCTTTTTCCCGATTTCCTCGATCACAGCCTTAAGCAAATCGCGTTCTTCACCGATCATTTCGACCAGCACGTTTTCGCCCGGTTGAACGTCAATGGAATAACCTACCAGGTTTTCGGCCAATTTTTGTATCCGTGGATCTCGCATAGTAATGTGTTCGCCTCCGTATTGAACAATGGTTAAAAATATTTCTTCTTTATTGTAGCACTTCGTCACTTCGAAGTCAGCCCGAAGCCCGGGTCAGCGAAAATTTTCAAAACGGTTGTCCGTATAGAGCACCTCGTTTTCCCGGGAGCCGTTCGGGCCGACATAGTTCAAGCTCGTTTCGGAGGTAAGCCTGGTCGGCAAGCCGGTATTCCGGTTAATCGATAAATGGTACACGGCTTTGGCATCCGCCTGCTCCAGCATGGCCGCCAGCTGTTCCATACCTAATTTCCATTTGGCCTCCAGCTCGCGTTCCACATTTTGCCTGCGATCGGCCGGAACACTGGAAAGCCGCCCTTTCCATCCTCTCTTCACCGCATTCATCTCTTCGGTCAGCTTACTCGAAAGCCGGTCCTTCGCTTCCTTGGGGTCGAGCTCGATTCTCAGCACTCTTGTCCCCCTAGCGGCGGCCTTTTCGGAGGTTATGGATTTGCTCGTCGAACGGATTTCCTCGAGCTGATCGAGCGGATTAATCCGGGCCATGCCGAGCTCGAGGGCATCGTAATGATCCGTTTTTAGCCCCCATGCGCTCCCGTTCCATTTGAGTTCGGTTTGATATGCCTTCCTCTTGCCTTCAGCCGCAGCCTGAACTCCGCCGTTACCGACGCCGGAATCGGTAGAAGAGCGTACGGCACGCATGGTCAACTGATGATGATCGCTCAATTGCCCCGAATAATTCACCGTTTCCTCCAATTGTGACTGTCCGCGATAAATTGCCGCATTGCCCCGAAAAGACAAGGAATCGCATCCCGCGAGCCCCGACCAGGTCAGCGCAAACCAATCCTCCGCATTTCTCGAATCGGTTCGCCCGCAAGCCGGCAACAGCAGCAGGATGAACAAAAAACAAATCGGCCTGATCCATCCTTTTTGCATAACATGACGCCTCTTTTCCTACCGGAACATTTTATGCCGTCTCCGGATTGGGTATGTTATGCAGTAGCCTGTCCCACGTGCGGGAATCTATGCAGGGGATCAGGCTACGCTTTAGGGATTCAAGCCGATTTGCGTTTGATTTCTTCCGTTTTTCTTAGCTTTGTACAGGGCCATATCCGCCAGATCAAAAAGCGATTCCACGCTGATCTTCCCGCTGTCTTTCGTCCACTCGGCTACGCCGCAGGATACGGTGACCTTCGGGTCCGTTTCAACCGCTACCCGCAGCCGGATGTTTTCGGCGATTTGATAACCGGCGTCGGCGCCGGCTCCCGGCAAATAAATCGCCAACTCTTCGCCGCCCCATCTTGCGGGAATATCCGTTTTTCGCACCGAGCTTTTGATAATGGCACATACTTGCTTTAATATTTTGTCTCCGGTCTGGTGACCGAAAGTATCGTTGATTTGCTTAAACATATCGATATCGACGATGATCAGCGAGCCTTCTTCATCCCGCTTCTGATGCTCCTGAATCCGGTCGTCCATGTAATGGCGGGCATACAGCCCCGTCAACATGTCGTGGTTGGCCATTCGCCGGACCTCCGCATGCAGCGATGCGTTCGCGATCGCCAGCCCGATGTGAGAGGACAGCACCTGTAGCAGCCTGAAATTTTCATACGAGAAAAAACGCTCTGACCGGTGCGCCAGCATAATCGTCCCGATCACTTCTCCCCTGACAAGCAGCGGTGCGACGATGAGGGAACGGGCCCCCGTGTCTTCCATCAGCTTTGAGGTAATCTGGTCGTACTCCTTGTAATCGGACAAAATAATAGGTTCGCGCGTCGAAAATACAAGGCCGCTGAATCCGTAATTTTTCGGAAAAAACTCCTTGGAAAGCGAAGGGACGTTGCTGGCCATAATTTCAAAAAATTCGCCTTCTTTTTCCATTTGGGTAATGCAGCAATATTCCGCCTTGAAGATCGACAGCATTTCCTCTGTCGCAAATTTGAAAACTTCCTTTAACCTCAAGCTCTGATTGAGCCTTTTCGTCAATTCGTTAATCAGGCGCAGCTCGCTGACAAGCAGATTGGACTGCTCGTACAATTTCGCGTTCTCGAAGGCCGAACCGGCCGTATCCGCCAGCATGTTGATCAGTTGCAGGTCGATTTCCTCAAGCTGCCCTCCGGGAATTTGCAGATGAAAGACCCCGTAGACGCCCTGTTTTCCCATCAGCGGAACGGCAATATTCAGATGGTACCGGCCGTCGCCGTCCGTTTGTTCTTCCCGCAGCATCCTGCCTTCCATAAAAGCCTGGACGCACATCGAATCCCGCGAACCTTGCAGTTGCAGCGATTTCACCCGGGGATCCCGGCTGCGGTGATCCTGGGACATCAGCAGTTCGACGTTCGCCTCGGGATACATCCCGGAAATCCGTTCGAACACTTCGGTGAGAACCGAGTCGACATCGATTTTGTCGTGCAATTTTTGGACGATTTGGAATAAGACCGATCTTCTGTACTCTTCCCTGTCCGCTTGTTTGTTCATCTGCAATACGTCCGAAACAAAAAGGGACTCGAATCTCTTATAGAAACAGACTCGGTATAGGCGGGCCGCCATGTTTACCCAAGAGCGCGCACCGTCAATCTCGTTTTCCTTAAGGCCATGCAGCAAACATCCGACAGCGGCAAACGCTTCTCCCGCATGACGCGTCAAAATCGGTACGGCGATGCACACTCCCCCGGGAAAATCGGCGACGTAGGTATCTCCCAGCTTCAGGCAGAACCGGATCGTTTCAATCATGACGTTATGTTCTTTTTCAGGCAACTCGGAAGCTCCCGGCTCCAGCATTTCTCCGGAAAAATCCGCAAAATGCCACGAGGCCCGGTGAGGGACGCAGAGGTCTTCCAGCTCTTGCATCCAATCCGTGTACGAACTATGAAGAAGCGATGATAAATACGGATAGTCATAGGTTGTAATGTCCTGTAGACCCGGCCAGTAACTCTGCCCCTCCTTCTCCAGCGGTTGCGGCAGAGCGAGGCTGTTATCCGGCTTGATTGGCTGCATGATGTCGTCATCTATTGATCGTTTTGTCATGACTAAGCTCCTCTTTCTCTGCGGTATTGCAGTGAGATGGTGTACACGAAGCTTTGTAATTCTGCCTGAACTTGCAACTGGCCAGATCATCTTATTTTCCGTTATATTATATATGTTATTTTACTACCTTCCTAACTGTTTTGCATTAAAAATCCTTCATTTTACCCTATAATTTTAGGACAAAAGCCCTATCGACATATTTCTCGCTTATTAAACAAAAACCCCCGCTTGACAATATAATGGCGATTCATATAATATTTATTGTTGATAAAAGATCTGGATAGGATCTTGATTAGGGCGTAACGCATGCGAGCACCCTCTCGGTTTTTGTTGCTGACAAGACAGCGGCTGAACTTTCTTGTCAGAGAGCGGATTTTTATTTTCTATCCTCCGCCCGACCAAACAAAACCCGCGCAAGTAGAACCCTACACGAAAATTACATGAATAAAGGAGTCTACCTATACAATGGCACGTTACACTGGTCCTAAATTTAAACTGAGCCGCCGTCTCGGCATTTCTTTGAGCGGGACAGGCAAAGACTTGAAACGCCCTTTCCCTCCTGGACAACATGGTCCTAACCAACGGAGAAAGGTATCCAACTACGGAGCGCAGCTCTTGGAAAAACAAAAATTGCGCCACATGTACGGTTTGGGAGAAAAACAATTCCGTACTTTGTTCTCCAAAGCGCAAAAAGCGCCAGGTATCGCTGGTGAAAACTTCATGATCTTGCTCGAAAGCCGTCTGGACAACCTCGTATACCGTCTGGGCTTCGCCAATTCCCGTGCAGGCGCGCGTCAATTGGTCGCTCACGGTCATATCACCGTAAACGGCAAGAAAGTGGACATCGCTTCTTACCGCGTCAACGTTGGCGACGTGATCAGCCTTCGTGAAAGAAGCCGCGGCTTGTCTTCCGTGAAGGAAGCCTTGGAAAACCGCACGCATCTTGCGGCTTACCTGGAGTACAACGACAACGCTATGGAAGGCAAGTTCATCCGCCTGCCAGAACGTTCCGAGTTGTCCCAAGACATCGACGAAAAGCAAATCGTCGAGTTCTACAACCGTTAAGAATTGCAAAAACCGGCTCAAGCCTCTGGCTTGGCCGGTTTTTTTCATTTCCCCGATATCCCCTACTTAAGCTAAAAGAGATCACTGTGATAGTAATCCGACGACATCAGCTTGGAAAGCCCAAAAGTCGGATGTATGTGCAGCCTGCTATGCCCCGACACTACCGGTTTGCAACCCTCCCGATTCACATTCCATCCTCTTGACGGAAGTCAAACCCGGGTTTTTGTGCTATAATGTTGCTGTTAAAAAGGAGGAACGTCGATGGTTCATAAGAACGATAACGGTTCGGACAACGGGCAGAGCATTTCCCGCAGCAAGAAATCAGCCCCTAAGCGCAAAAAACGCGGCAAAGGACGCTGGGTGTGGAAAACATTCGGTTGGCTGGTGCTTCTCGGTTTTGCCGGGGCTTTATTTGCCGGAGGAGCCGTGTTCGGATACGTCTCGTCGATCGTCAAAGACGAGCCCGTGAGATCGCGTGCCGATATCGAGCAAAAAATCAATCATAATGAAATGACCGGTTTCGCCTATTTCCGGGATGGACAGCCGATCGGTCAGCTTCGTTCTGAGGAAGACCGGCGGCCCGTCAACTACGAAGAGATCCCTTCGTCGGTGATCGATGCCGTCATAGCGATTGAAGACAACAATTTTGAAGAACATATTGGGATCGACTTCAAAGGCACGTTGCGTGCCGTCAAACAGCGCCTTCTGAAGGAAGACATTCAAACCGGCGGCAGCACCTTAACGCAGCAGCTTGCCCGCCGCGTGTTCCTGAATCTGGACCGGACGGACAACCGGAAAGTGAAAGAGATTTTGCTCGCGCTCCGGCTGGAACGCTTTTTGTCCAAGGATGAGATCCTTACGGCATATTTGAATAAGGTTCCGTTTGGAAACGGCTCCAACGGCTATCAGGTATATGGGCTTAAAGCGGCAGCCAAAGGCATCTTCAATATTTCCAACCTTAACGACCTGAATATTGCCCAAGCCGCCTACCTTGCCGGATTGCCTCAGTCCCCTTCCACGTATTCGGTCTTCAACGGCAAAGGGGAATTCAAGGAGGATGCATTCGAAAAGGCCATGAAGCGGCAGCGCCTTGTGCTGCAGCGCATGCTGGAAGAGAACAAAATCACGAATGCCCAGTATAACGAAGCTTTAGCGTTTGATCTTAAAGGATCGCTTGCACCCACGACTAAGAAAGCTTATGAAACATTTCCTTATTTAATGCTAGAAACGGAGCGGCAAGGCGCCTTGGCGATAGCCATGGTAAACAATCCGGAAATGACCAGGGAAGAAATTGAAGGCAACGCGCAGATTCTTGAGGAAGCGAGACAAGAGCTGCTGACGGGCGGGTATCGGGTCTATACCACGATCGATAAACAAGTCTACAATGCGATGCACAAAGTTTCGGAGAACAAGGACAATTTCTCCCCGGAGAGCAAAACCAAAGGCCTGGAACAGGTTGCGGCCATGATGATCGACAATCGTACCGGAGCGATTTTGGGCATGATCGAAGGCCGGGACTTTTATACGGAGCAAATGAATTATGCTACTCAAATGATCCGCCAGCCCGGTTCGACGATGAAGCCGATCGCGGCTTACTTGCCGGCGATGGAGGAAGGATTGATTCAACCCGCCAGCATCATCGACGACTCGCCGATCATTCTGCGGGATTATCAGAAGGGCTACCACATTCCGGTGAACTCGAGCGGCGGCTATAAAGGGCTTGTTACCGCCCGGACGGCACTGAACGAGTCCCGCAACATACCGGCCCTGAAATTGTTCAATCAAACCGTAGGCATCGAAAAGGCATGGGACTTTTCCAAAAAGCTCGGCATTACTACGCTCGAGGAACAGGACTACTCGGCCCAGACCGGGGTGCTTGGCGGCCTGAAGTACGGCGTGACCGTTGAAGAATTGACCAATGCGTATTCCGCCATCGCGAACGGCGGCGAATTCAACGACGCCTACATGATCGCCAAAATTGCCGATTCGAAAGGTAATATCGTGTATAAGCACGAAGCCGAGCCTCAGCGCGTCTTTTCGAAGCAGACGGCATATCTTATGACCGACATGCTTCGTACGGTAATTACAGACGGAACGGGGAAATCGATTAAGTCAGCTTTTAAAAAGTACGGGGAAATTCCGGTCGTCGGCAAAACGGGCACGACGCAAAACTATGCGGACGTATGGTTTATGGGATATTCGCCGGATGTGACTCTCGGCGTCTGGATCGGTTACAAAGATTCGGTCAATACGTTGTCCGATGCGGGCAAATCCCGAGCTCGATCCATTTGGTCCCTGGTGATGAACGAGGTAACCGAGAAGGAGCCCGATCTGTTCGCGACCAAGGAGTTTACGAAACCGGACGGCATCGTTAAAGCCACCGTGTCCGGTTATAGCGGCAAACTTCCGACCGAGCTCACCCGACAATCCGGGAAATTGGTCACCGACATTTTTAATGCCAAATATGTGCCTAAAGAATCGGAAGACGTCCTTGTCCGGATGAAATACATCACCTATGAAGGCGTGAATTACATCCCGCATGACACCACGCCTTCCGATATGGTTCGCGAGAAAGTGGTCGTGAAGCGCGAGAAATCGATCAAGGAACTGGTCGATGAATTACAAAAGGCCTTCGCCTCGATGAAAGGCGAACGCAAATCGCTTAGCTATTATATGCCTAAGGATGCCGGGGAAGACGCTCCGACGAAGCCGGATCCGCGGACCGACGACGGAAGCGCCCCTGCGGCGCCGGCGAATGTCCAGCTGGTTTCCGGAGGCGGTAAAGCGAAGGTAACCTTTAGCAAGAATGCGGAAAAAGACGTCGTGGGTTATCGTCTTTACCGTTCTGAGGGCGGCGGTACGTTCAAATACACCGGCCAGGCCGCTCTTGCGGGGGAAGCGACGGAGATATCCGATACCGGTAGCGGCGGTTTCGGCACCACCTATTACGTGACGGCTGTCGATGTGGCGGGTAAGGAATCCCAGCCGAGCGCGATCGTCGGTAATGACAGCTGGATACCGGATAATTGGGGAGATAACGGCGGCATCGGAGGAACTGATCCTATTTCGACGCCGGGAGATCTTTCTTCCCCGCCTAGCACGCCGGGACAGGTGAGTATCCAAAGAAGCGAGAACGGCGTTGTGGTGAGCTGGGCTGCCGGAACGGAAACCGATCAGATCACCGGCTATAACATCTACTTCGCCGATTCCGAAGGCGGCCCGTTTAACAAGATGGGCTCCACTGCAGGAACATCGTTCACCTTCAAAAGCGACAGCAACGTCGGCTGGATTCAGGTAACGGCATTCAACGATGCGGGAGAATCCTCGCCATCGGCTGCAGCAAGCATGCCGAGCCTATAAACAATAAAGAGCTGTACTTCGGAAAAATGAATTTCTGAAGTGCAGCTCTTTTTTTAACCTCAATCCTCTATCGTTGATAAATCACCGGCCGGGAGATTCAGCTCCCAGGCTTTCAGAACGCGCCGCATGATTTTACCCGATCGGGTTTTCGGCAGTTTATCTTTAAATTCAATTTCCCGCGGAGCCGCATGTGCGGACAATCCTTCCTTGACGAACCGGGAGATTTCCGCCTTCAGCTCATCGGTCGGTTCATAGCCTTCCCTCAAGGAAATAAACGCCTTGATGATCTCCCCTCGCGTCGGGTCAGGCTTGCCGATCACGCCCGCCTCGGCGACCGCAGGATGCTCCACCAGCTTGCTTTCCACTTCGAAAGGTCCGATGCGCTCCCCTGAGGAGTTGATGACATCATCGATCCGTCCCTGGAACCAGAAGTATCCGTCTTCATCCATATAAGCCGTGTCGCCTGAAATGTACCATCCCGGAATACGGAAATATTCCTCGTACTTCGGAGCGTTGTTCCAGATCAGCCTCATCATGGACGGCCATGGCGTGCGGACCGCCAAATTCCCCATCCGGTTCGGCGGCAGCACCTTGCCGTTATCGTCAATGATGGCCGCCTCAATGCCCGGAACAGGCCGTCCCATCGATCCCGGCTTGATCGGCATGGACGGATAGTTGCAGATCAATTGTCCCCCCGTCTCGGTCATCCACCAGGTGTCGTGGATCCGGTGTCCGTAAACCTTGTGGCCCCAGCGCACAACTTCCGGGTTCAACGGTTCGCCTACGGACAGAATATGCCGCAACGAAGACAAATCGTATTGCTTCACGATATCTTCCCCTGCGCCCATAAACATCCGGAAAGCGGTCGGTGCACTGTACCATACCGTTACCTTGTTCCGCTGAATCGTGTCGTACCAGTCCCCGGGGCTAAACCGGCCTCCTCTGACGACGTTGGTGACCCCGTGGAGCCATGGAGCGAAAATACCGTACGACGTACCGGTAACCCAGCCCGGATCGGCAGTGCACCAGTAGACGTCGTCTTCTTGCAGATCAAGAACGACCTTGCCCGTATAATAGTGCTGCAGCATTGCATTGTGCACGTGATATACGCCTTTAGGCTTTCCTGTTGACCCTGATGTATAGTGCAGAATCAAACCGTCTTCCCGGTTCACCCACTCGATCTCGGTTTCCGGCGAAGCCTGTTCCATCCCTTTAAAATAATCGACAATGCCCTCTTCCGGCTCGATTTGTTCACCAACGAGAAAAATAGATTTAAGCAAAGGGAGTTCATCCCGTTTTACCCTTGGCAGCAAAGCGGTTGTCGTCACGAGAGCGACGGCGCCGCTGTCTTCCAAACGGTCTTTGACCGCGGTCTCCATAAACGCTTCGAACAAGGGGCCGACCACCGCGCCGATTTTGATGATCCCAAGAATACTGACGTATAATTCCGGACTTCGCGGCATAAACACAAATACCCGGTCTCCCTTGGCGATCCCCTGACTGCGAAGCAGGTTTGCAAACCGGTTCGACTTTTCCTGCAGCTCTTGGAAAGTGTAAACTTCTTGCCTCGTCGGGTCGTTGAACAACAGCGCGATTCGCTCGCCTTTCCCCGCGTCAACATGACGGTCAATCGCTTCATACGCCATGTTGACCTTCCCCGTTTCATACCAGGAAAACTGTTTTTCAACATCCTCCCAGCTGAAATTTGCATACGCTTCCTCATAATTCCCCAAATTGGAAGAAGGGGATCCTGCCGAAATAATTTCTCCTTGCAATTGACTCATCGTTCCATCCTCCCTTTATCATCAATCTTGAAAACGGATACAAATATCGTTTTAGTGAAGGGGTTAGGCATTTGTCAAGATGTCAAGTGAAAAATGTGAAAAATTTATGTCGGAAACCATTATATCACACGCCTTGACCAGCGGCTATACTTTTCAAATTTTCATTTTTCTGTTATAAGTGAGTGGAATGAGCAAAGGAGGCGGCATTGATGGAACACCGAAAAACGTATATCCGCCACACCCTGCCCCACGAAGATCGTGAAATTGTTCTGGAAGGCCCGGTAACACCGTCCCATCTGCGGACCCTGCGCATGCATCCGGACCTGGACGCATTCCGCCGGCCGGAGGATCAACTGGAAGCCTTAATCGAAATTGCCGGGCTTCCGGAAGGGCGGATTATTTTGGCCCGGGAGAATGACCTGATCGTCGGTTACGTTACCTTCCACTATCCCGACGAAATGGAACGCTGGTCGCAGGGTAATATGGAAGATTTGATCGAACTCGGAGCGATCGAGGTGGCGGACGAATACCGTTCGCTGAAAATCGGGTCAAGCATGATCCGGACCGCGTTTGAGGACGGTCAAATGGAGAAGTACATCGTGTTTACGACGGAGTACTATTGGCATTGGGATCTCAAAAATAGCGGCCTATCCGTCTGGGATTACCGAAAAATGATGGAGCGCCTGATGCAGACGGTCGATATGGTTTGGTACGCCACGGACGATCCGGAAATCTGTTCGCATCCCGCCAACTGTTTGATGGTCCGGATCGGCAAGGAGGTCCCGATCGAATCCGAGGAGCGGTTTGACAGAATCCGTTTCCAGCAGCGCTTTATGTATTGATACTAGATTCAAAGGAAGGACAGTGACAACATGTCTGGAAACGCTTTATTTGTCCATCACGATAAGGCGCTCAGCTACCGGTTTCACGATCATCATCCGTTCCACCCGCTACGGCTGCGGCTCACTCTGGATCTCCTTACGGATATCGGGGCTCTTTCCCCCTCCCAAATGCTGGACTCCAGGCCCGCCACCGAAGAAGAATTGCAGTTTATTCATCAGCCGGGTTATATCGAGGCCGTCAAAGCGCTAAGCGAGGCCGAGCCGGATTCGGAATGGATCGACCGTGCAGACCGGTACGGATTGATGGATGAGGATACGCCTTATTTTGCGGGAATGCATGAAGCGGCTTCCTATGTCGCCGGAGGCACGATTACGGCCGTAGAAGCCGTGATGTCGGGCAAGGCGGCCCACGCCCTTCATTTGGGGGGCGGACTTCATCATGCCCTGTCCGCCAAAGCGGCGGGCTTCTGCGTATACAATGATGCGGCGATTGCCATCGCCTATGCCAGACGTCATTACGGGGCAAGAGTGCTGTATGTCGATACCGATGTTCATCACGGCGACGGGGTTCAATGGAGTTTTTACTCTGACCCGGAGGTGTGTACCTATTCCATCCACGAAACCGGCAAATATTTATTCCCCGGTACGGGCCATATCAATGAGAGAGGCGAGCATCAAGGATACGGGGCTTGCTTGAACATTCCGCTGCAGCCCTATACCGAGGATGATTCCTGGATGGAATGTTTCGAACAATCCATCGCCCGGTTGACCGCCTATTTTAAGCCGGATCTGATCGTCAGCCTGCACGGCTGCGACGCGCACGCGCTGGACCCGTTAAGCCATATGCATTGCAGCATGGACATTTACGGTAAAATGCCCGCGATTTTGCACAAGCTGGCCCATACCTATTGCGAAGGACGTTGGGTCGCCGTCGGCGGCGGTGGATATGACATGTGGCGCGTCGTTCCCCGGGCCTGGAGCCTGCTGTGGCTTGAAATGAGCCATCATCCGTTAAAAAGGTCGCTGGACCTTCCTAAGGAAAAAGAGGCCGCAGAGGGGCGTCTTCCGCGATCCTGGATCGACAAGTGGCAAAGCCAAACCGAGCTGCCGCTTCCCGAAACCTGGCTCGACGATTTGTCACGTTGGGAAGGAATTCCGAGAAGATCCGAAATCACGGCAAAAAACCGCGAGACTCTCGCGGTTGCCATGCAGGATTACCCGGAACTGACTTTATAGCCCGTTAAAATGTTGAATCATATTTTCCACGATTTCAAAGGAGCGTTTGGAAGCGGCGGCGGTAAACTCGGCAAAATTCACGTCCGCCGTTCCGTCCGCCTTGTCCGACATGGAACGCAGCATGACATAAGGAACCGAATTCATGTGACAAACCTGTCCGACCGCGCCGCCCTCCATTTCCACGCAAGCCCCGTCCATGCTTTCATGCAGAAAACGGACCATTTCCTGATCCGCTATAAATTGGTCCCCGGACAGCACTCTGCCGACCATGAATTTGTGATCCTTGCAGATCCTTGCGCATGCCTCCTCCGCGAGCTTGATCAGCCGGGGATCGGCGGGAAAATCGGATACTTCCTGATACGGGGTGATCCCCCGTGGGATGCCGATGGCCGAGCAATCCATATCATGCTGCTGGCAGGAGGAAGATATGACGATATCTCCGACATCGAGTCCCGGATTCAATGCCCCGGCCACTCCCGTGAAAAACACCGCATCCACAGTAAACCGGTCGATCAAAATTTGCGCGGTTACGGCCGCATTCACCTTTCCGACCCCCGATTTGCACACGACAACCTTCTTGCCGCGAAACCGTCCCGATATAAATGCCAAGCCTGCCTGAACCGTCCTCTCCTGCCCCTCCAAACCTTGAAGCAGCAAAGCGATTTCCTCATCCATGGCTCCGATAATTCCGATCGTGGTCATGACTCTTCACACTCCATATCGAATGTTAAGTTCCGGATGATCCTAAAAAAAGCTCCTTAGCAGGAGCTTTTTTTCCGTTTATAACCTTTTTCATATATTTGTCTGTCTAATCTATTTATAATTTAAAATCAGCCTTTAAACATGACTGACGGACAACCGCAAAATTGTTTCGTGAGGCAGAATAACCCGCGGATTCTCAACGGTTTCCTTCTTCATCAGCTTCGTCAACAGACGCATCGCCACGGCACCCAAATCGTACATCGGCTGGGCAACCGTCGTCAGCTGCGGACGCACCATGGAGGCCATCCGGATATTGTCGACGCTGATAATGGAGAAATCGTCCGGTACTTTCAAACCTTCGTCCTGGATGCTGTGAATCGCACCGATGGCCATTTCGTCGGTTGCGGCAAAAATGGCTGTAGGGCGCTTTTTCAAGCCCAGGAAATACTTCATCGCTTCCACGCCGGATTCATAACGATAGTTGCCGATGCGGACAAGATCCTCGTCATAAGGAATGCCCGCCGTTTCCAACGCGCGTTTATAACCTTGGAAGCGAGCATAACCGTTCGCCGGATCCTGCAAGGTTCCGCTGATCATCGCGATATGCCGGTGTCCGTGGCGGACAAGCGTGCTAACGGCATCAAACGCAGCCGCTTCATGATCGATGTCGACCGATGGAATCATTCCGTTCTCGTCGCTCGTCGCGCAAAGCACGATCGGTACGGAGGAAGTCTGGAAGGCTTGAATATGCTCTTCCGTCACTGTTCCGCCCATGAACAACAGCCCGTCCACCTGCTTCTCAAGCAGGGTGTTGATAACACGGATTTCCTTTTCCTTCTTCTTGTCGGCATTACACAAAATAATATTATAATGGTACATATTGGCGATATCTTCGATGCCTCTAGCAATTTCCGCGAAAATTGAATTCGAAATATCCGGGATTACTACGCCTACCGTAGTCGTCTTCTTGCTGGCAAGGCCTCTTGCCACCGCATTCGGACGATATCCCAAACGTTCAATCGCTTCATAAACTTTCTTCCGGGTTTGCGGCTTCACGTTCGGATTGTTGTTCACAACCCGTGAAACCGTAGCCATCGAGACGCCCGCTTCACGTGCCACATCGTAAATGGTAACCGTCACATTCTTCTCTCCATTGCCATAGATTTTCACTCGTCCATCGCCTCAAAGTCCTGTGCATCAATTAAATTTATGATACGACAAAATACTACTTTGTGCAATGATAACGCTTCATTTACATCAGATTTACTTTCAGCGTTTCTTCCGTAATGCGGGAATGGGACGTGTGCCATACTGCCTGGCCGTCCTTGATCAGAATCGCCTGCGGCGACTCATGCTTGACACCAAGCTTGTCCGCAGCTTCATTGGATACTTCACGGTCCTCTACAACGTAAATCAGCCCGTATGTAATTTTTTCATTCGGAGCGTCATTCAAATAATTTTCCATTTGCCGGTAAGCACCTTTGCTGATCGGGCATCTCGTGCTGTGCTTGAACAGCAAAAGCGGTTGTTCCGAAGACGCGCTCAAAGCGCTGTGCAGATGGTCAATCGAAGTGATCCTCGCTAAGGCGGACAAAATTTCCATCCCCTTTCAGAAAACGATTTTCATTTTTTCTATCAATATCTTACCAAAAAGGGGAGGTTAAAAACAACATGAACTGACAAATTATTATGAAATCCTTTTATTTCATTCCAAGAAATTGACGTTCTTTTACATATTTCGACAAAGGGGCCAGCCTGACCGTGATTTCATTCATCCATGCCGTATCGTTCATTTTTTGGGCGCACCCGTATAAATCCAGCAACAGGTTGATCCGCTCCTCGCAATTCTTCACAAGAAGGTGATCAAACGATTTTCTATCCATCTCTTCCCTTTGTGAGTACAGTCCATACATCACATCGGCCAATTCATTCAATTCGGTAAAAAATACGCGTCCGCATTTCTCACGCTGCTTCAATTGCCGGATCAAATCTATCAGATCCGCTTTAACGAAAGGCAATAATTCATAGTAATTGCATTCTTGGCATTCTAGAATCGGAACCCGGTCGACCTGGTACTTATGTTCGAAAATAATCAGCCGAAAACCGAGGCTCATATTTTGTCCGCAACGGCACAAAAAGGCCACAGGATCACCTCATCAAAACCTCTACATTTTATTGGGAATTACGAAATATACGCGAAAGAAACTAGTATTTTTGATACAATTAAAATATTGAAACCGAGTTTCGTCAAGAGTTTCGGAAGACAGGAGGAGACGAATATGAGATTAACTGGCAAAAAAGTAATCGCATTGGTCGATGAAGAATTTGAGGATTTGGAGCTCTGGTACCCGATCTATCGGGTTCGTGAAGAAGGGGCCGAGGTGCATTTGGCGGGCCTGGAGAAAGGTAAAAAATACATCGGCAAATACGGCGTGCCCGCCGAGGCCGAATTTGCGTTCGAGGAAATCCGTGCCAGCGACTATGACGGGATTCTCGTGCCCGGAGGCTGGGCTCCTGACAAGCTTCGCCGATATGGGAAAGTGCTGGATATGATTCGCGAACTGGATCAGGCCAAAAAACCGATCGGACAAATTTGCCATGCGGGCTGGGTGCTGATTTCCGCCGGTATCCTGAAAGGGGTCACCGTCACTTCCACGCCGGGGATCCGCGACGATATGGAAAATGCCGGTGCGGTCTGGAAGGATGAGCCTGTCGTCACCGACGGACATATTATCTCCGCGAGACGCCCGCCGGATTTGCCCGAATACGGAAAAGCGTTTGTAGACGCTTTGGCGGCGCGATAAAAAGCACAATGAGACATGAAACGGACCGGACAAGGCTGCCCTTGAACGGTCCGTTTTTCATTTCGCGGTGGTTACTCCGCCTCTCTCAGCCTCTCCACGATCGTCGCCTTGGCCAGTGATTGGTAGGCGGTAAGCGTGATCACGAAGGAGACGACAAACAGAATCAAAATTGCCGACAAGATCGGCCAACCGGACATGTGGAATACGGTAAAGGCCAAATTATCCGCAATTCCCTTTGCGACCAGATAGGTAAGGTAAAGCCCGGCCGTGCCGCCGATAATCCCGACGAACAATACTCCATACATCCCCTCAAATATTAACATCGTTTTTAATTGTTTTCCGGTCATGCCGATGCTTTCCAGTATCGCGAATTCATTCCGCCGGGAAATGATGCCGGTGGTGACCGTGTTCAAATAATTCAAGATGCCGATGAGCGCGATAATGAATGTGAGCCCGTAACCGATCGTTTGAAAGACGCGGATAAATCCGTTCATTTCTTGCTTGTAGTCCTCCCTGGACTTCATCATCAGATCGGAGTTGCTGTCGACCAGCGCTCGCAACATTCGTTCCGCTTGGTCCAGCTTGGGGGGATCGGCATGGACAGTCGCCGACAAGATCCCCGGATGTTCAATCGCACGTGCAAATTCCTCGGCCGGAAAAAATACATTAAAGCCTCCGCCCGTATAAAACTGCGTTCCGGCAGCATAGAGGGCATCCTGCCTCAACACCGCCATTACCTCGTATTCTTTATCCATTCCATCGAATTTTATTTTTTCCCCCGGTTGGTAATACGACGCATAGAGATCCTTGTCTCCATCCAGAATCGTTTCCGTGATCAAGATGTAATTCCCGGAATCAAACTTAAGCCGGTCAAACGTGCCGGAAACAAAATCATCCTTTTGCAGAACATCATACCAGCCCGGACCGATTCCATGGAGCTGGAGTTCAATGGTTCCCATATTCAAAATGGATCCGAACATGGGCTTTCGGGGGTCTTCGTTTTCAGCCAAAGGCTCCAGCAGGCTTTTGATATTTTCGTTGATTTTTAAAAATATCGGCTGATAATACACCTTATCGACACTCTCGATCCCATCGCTGCCCTCCAGGGATTTTACAATCTCCTCCGTAACCGCGGTCGTTCCCGCATCCAAATGGGCCGGGCCATTGGCCGGCTTTTCTTTCAACACGAAGTCGCCGGAAATAAACGAGCTCAAGTATTTGTCCACGCTCAGCGAGCCGATTACCGTGTAAACAATGCTGAACAGGATCAGACTCAGCGATAAGGAGGCCAGCATGAGCACCAGCTTTTTTTTATGGCGAAGCACGTTCGCCAAGGCCATGCGGAATAATTTGGCCCCGTGTGTCGAAAGTCTTTTCTTTTTCCTTCCCCCATCATTCAACCCCGTAAATTTCACGGCTTCGACAGGCGCAATTCGCGAAGCGGTACGTCCCGGTTTGCTTGCAGCGATCCGGACGGTCAGATACGAAAACAGCGCGGCGGCTACAAAAATAAGCGGACTTGCCGAGAACGTCATCACATCCTCCTGCGACGAAAAAGCGTTCATCATCGGAGTTAGCCACCGTCCGGCCACGTACCCGAATAGAAGCCCCGGCAGCAATGCGATCAAATAAAGCCGGTTCGCTTGCATCGTAATGATCTTTCGGAGCTGCCGCGGCGTCGTCCCGATCGTTTTGAGCAAACCGTAAAATTTGATATCCCTGATGACCGAAATATGAAAAATATTATAAATCAGCAAATACCCGCTCAGCATCGTGATGAGGATCAGTCCGGCAAAAGGAAGCACATTAATCGGATCTTCGAAAATGCCGACGCTGGCATAAGCCCAATTCACTCCATAGTCCGCATCCACGCCGGTGTCGGACATCACCTTCTTGATTTTGTCCTCGATACCGAAGGAATTGTTAAAGAGGACCTCAAGCCGCGTCGTGTTCACGTAGGAACCTGTCGCCCTGGTTTGAAGCGGATCGATCCCGGACAGATTTTCCCTGACAAATGCCTCGGATACAAATGCCATTCCCGACATGGCCAGATACTGGTCGGCTTTAAAATAACCCGACAGTTTGAAGGTCTTGGACATCGGCTTCCCATCGATCTCCATATCCAGGTCTACCTTCGCGCCCAATTGATGAGGGATGCCGAGCAGATCGAGAGCCCAGTCGTTCATGACGATTTCATCTTCCCCGGCCGGCAACCCGCCTTCGATGAAACGGACAAAGCTATGCTTGGCGGAGTTTTCATCCACCTGATCGATTTCCACGCTGGAGCCCCTGAACGCCTCATTCGTAGCCCAACCCACGAGGACGGCCCGCCCATACTCTTTGATCAAGGGATGCTTCGCCAACTGATCCGCCTCATCCGGAGTAAGGTATTTGAAGCTACCGTGGAAGTCGCTGCCCGCCGTCCTCATCTGCGTCCGCTCCATCGACTTGTTGATACTGAAGCCCATCGTAAACACCGAGGTAATCAGCATCGTCGTCAATACGATGGCACAAACAATCATCAGCCCCCGCATGCGGTTGCTTTGCAGACTGCGTGTCGCCAACCGCGCAACGGATTTCCCGTGATTCGTCCGCATGATCATGGCTTACCTCCCCGCCCCGTGCACGATATCCGGTCGGTTTTGGATGCGGCCGTCTTCAATCCGGATGATCCTGTCGGCCGTTTGGGCGATTTCTTCGTTATGGGTGATCATGACGATCGTTTGATCGAATTTTTCGCTCAGCTGCTTGAGAAGAATCATGACCTCCTGGCTCGTCTTGCTGTCCAGGTTCCCCGTCGGCTCGTCCGCCAGCACGATGGACGGTTTGGTCGCAAGCGCCCGGGCGATCGCCACCCGCTGCTGCTGCCCTCCGGACAAGCTTGACGGCAGATGATGCACCTTTTCCTTAAGCCCGAGGGCTCCGATGATCCGGTCCACATGTTCTTTATCTACCGGGGTTCCGTCAAGCTCGATCGGCAGCACTATATTTTCATAGGCATTCAAGATCGGAATCAGATTATAGCTTTGAAAAATAAAGCCGACCGACCGCCTTCTGAATATCGTCAAGTGTTCGTCATTCATGCCGAAAATATCGTTGCCATCCACAAAAACCTTGCCCTCCGTCGCCCGGTCCAATCCGCCCATCATATGGAGGAGCGTGCTTTTGCCGCTTCCGCTCGTGCCCACGATCGCAACAAACTCTCCCCGTTCAACGGTAAGAGACACCCCATCCAGCGCTTTGACGACCGATTCGCCCTTGCCGTAATATTTCTTCAACTGATCAATTTGCAATATGGACATAACCGTTCTCCCATCAATAAAATAAAGTCCGTACCTGCCGGTACAGACTCAATGTAGCAAATTAATCTGACACCGCGGTGTCAGAAATATAACGGAATGGTCACTTTCTTTCCCGTGCTTAAATCGCCGGCAAAAAAACGGAGAACTCGGAGCCTTCGCCGGGAACCGAGGATACCTTGACGTATCCCCCTTGGGCGGCGATAATTTCGCGGGTCAGATACAAGCCTATGCCTACTCCTTCATATTCCGCCGTTCCCTTTCCGCGAAAGAACCTTTTGAAAATATCGTTCCGTTCGTCTTCCGGAATGCCGATTCCGTTATCGGCGATGTCGATCCGGGTGAACATTTCGTTCGCCTGAACCGAAACATGGAGGCTTCCGCCGGAAGATTTACCGTACTTGACCGCGTTCTCCAGCAGATTAAACAGCGCTTCTGCGGTCCACTTCGGATCATGCCTTGCCATGATCGCGGGATCGCATTGAATGCGGACTGCGACCCCTTTCCGCTCGGCAGCCGCGTAAATCTGCGAAACGGCGCCGGTTATCGTCTCGATGACGGGAGCGGGATCCTGCCGGATGGTGATCATGCCGGTTTCGAGCCGCGACATTTTGACCAGGGACCGAATCAGCCAGTCCAGCTTGGCCGACTGATCCTTGATGCTGGCGACATGCCGGCGCGCTTCTTCGCCGAGCCCCGGGGCTTCTTCCAACAGTCCGATGTATAAAATGATGTTGGAAAGCGGGGTTTTCGTCTGGTGGGATATGTCGGAGATAAGAGATTTGATGCGGCTCTTCTCCGTTTCGAGCTTGCGTTCATGGGTACCGGTCAGTTCCACATAGCGGGTGACTTTGTGCTCGAGCGCGGAGGCCACACTTTCCGTATAGCCCGTTTGCCGCGGCCGGCCGCTGATGGCCCCGTCCAACATTTCGCTTAACACCTCTGCGGTGAAGGAAGCCTCCCTTTGCATCGTCCAAATCAGGGCGGCGGCGAGCAGCAACAAGAAAAGAACGAAGAAAACGGATGCCCACCCAATTGCCGGATCCAAACCGGTATTATATGTTACCGCTCCGACGTACCCCGCCGTCAACAGCAGGAACATCCCGGCAAAAATCGCATAGATCACGCTCCAATACCGACGTCCGCGTTTTTTTCTCATCTCCCGTCCCCTTCGGCCCATACGTACCCAAGCCCGTAAACGGTTTTAATATAATCCGGCGCCGACGGGTCGTCCTCGATTTTGGACCGCAGCCGCTTCACCGTCACCGTCAGCGCGTTTTCATCCACAAACTCCGCCTCACGGTCCCATACCCGGTCCATGAGCTGTTCTCTTGTCAGGATGCGGCCCCGGTTGGACGCCAGCACCTTTAACAATTTCTGCTCCGTTTTGCTGAGCGACAGGCTCTGCCCTCGTTTACGGAACTCCATTCTCCCGAAATCGAGGACCAGCGGGCCGATCGCCAACTTGTCCTCATGAATGGAACGGCTTCTCCGCAACACCGCCATCACCCGGGAACGAAGCACCATCAGGCTGAACGGCTTCGTAATATAGTCGTCCCCGCCCAGTTCGAAGCCGAGCACGATGTCGGACTCCATATCGTTGGCCGTCAAAAAGATGATCGGTACCCGCGAGGTCTGCCTGATTTTTTCGCAAAAATCAAGGCCGCTCCCGTCCGGCAAATTCACATCGAGTACGATGAGGTCAATGTCTCCCCCGGCAAACCGATTCTCCGCCGTCTTCAGGTCATAGGCCTGTTCGATTTCAATCCCGTCCTGGGCCAGCGTCAGCGCGATTCCTTTATTCAAACTCATGTCGTCTTCGACGATAAGCAGTGTTGTCATATCGCAGTCCTGCCTTTTTCCGCTTTCCGCGGCGATTTATTCCCTATTTTGACTTATTATACACAATGTTACCGATACGTGTGGAGGTCGTTCACTTTGAATTCCGAACATTCACGCACATAAAAAAAGCCCCCGCAATAGGGAGCAGTTTTATGATGACATAATGGTTCCATCTTTTATCCCCGAACGGGATCTTTGCCCAAAAAGCGGGTCAGCTCCGCCTCGATCTCTTCGCTTGAGGTCAACCCGTAGCAACGTTTGCCTTCTTCCTGCCCTTCGGCCTCCGATGTGTTCAGCACGCGGTGCTTGACTCTGAGCAAAGCCTGCGGCGACATACTCAGATTGGTAACCCCCAGATGGAGCCAAATCGGCAGCGCCCTTTCGTCGCCGGCCAATTCTCCGCAGACGCTTACCGGGATGCCCGCATCTTTGGCGGCCGATACGGTCTGTCTCAATAAACGAAGGACCGCCGGGTGATACGGATTGTACATATGGGCGATTTTTTCATTCATCCGGTCCACGGCCAGCACGTATTGTACCAGGTCGTTCGTACCGATGCTGAAAAAGTCGACCTCCTTCGCCAGCAAATCCGAGATGGCCGCTGCGGCAGGAACCTCAATCATAATCCCCGATTCCACCGCATTGCTAAAAGGAATTCCTCTTTCTCTCAACTCTTGCTTGGCTTCCTCGAGCATCCGTTTGGCTTGCCTGATTTCACCCAGAGAAGAAACCATCGGAAACAATATTTTCACGTGGCCGTAATGGCTGGCCCGCAAAATGGCGGTGAGCTGGGTTTTGAACAGCTCGTTCGCGTCCAGGCTGATCCGGATTCCCCGGTAACCGAGGACCGGATTTTCTTCATCCGGCAAAGAAAAATACTCCAGCTGTTTATCCCCGCCGATATCGAGCGTCCGGATCGTGACCGAATGACCTCCCGCTTTCTCGACAACCTGGCGGTAAACTTCAAATTGTTCGTCTTCGGTCGGAAACGTCGGCCGGTCCATATACAGAAATTCCGTACGGAACAAGCCAACGCCCTCGGCTCCGTATTTGACCGCAAGCTCCAAATCTTTGACCGAGCTGATATTGCCGGCCAGTCGAATGCGGTATCCGTCTTTAGTGACGGCTTCGACGGACGCAAGCAGCTGCAGCTGTTCCTTTCTCCGGCGCTGCATTTCCGCAATTTCGGCATACTTGTCGACAAGATGGCGCTCCGGCTCCAAATAAATCAGGCCTTCGTCACCGTCGATGATCAGCAGGTCGCCGGTCTGGATCGGACGATCCAGCTTTTGTTCTTCCAGGCCGGACACAAGCGGTATGCCGATCGCCCTGGCCATGATGGCGGAGTGGGAGGTTTTCCCCCCGGCCATCGTCACCATCCCGAGCACGTTGTCCGGGTTCAAGTGGACAAGCTGCGACGGCGAGAGCTCCTTCGCAACCAAAATATAAGGCTGCGTATCCGCGGGCAGCGTAATTTCCGGCGTACCGAGCAAGTGCTTCAGCAGCCGGTTGCCGACATCCTTAATATCGAGCGCCCGCTCTTTCATATATTCATCATCCAGCAGATCGAACATGGTGACGAAATGGTCGATCGCTTCCTTGACCGCCACCTCGGCTGCCTTGTATTGACGTTCGATGACCCCCTGGATTTCACTCATAAACACCGGGTCTTCCAAAATGGCGATGTGGGCGTCAAAAATGCTGGACTCCTCGACACCGACCGTTTCTTTAATTTCATTCTTCATGAACTCGATTTCGGTTTTGGACGTACGGATGCCTTCGTATAATCTTTCGAATTCTTTGGCAAGATCGACCTTTTCCATCCGGCGATCCGGCACATCCCACTCCCAGGCGGGCAGCACAAAAGCTTTGCCGATCGCTACGCCCGCTGCTGCTCCGATACCCTGTATCATGTTTCGACCCCCTAAAATCCTATTTCAACCATAGGATACCCTCTCTCTAATTCTTTATGGTAAGCCCAGCTTCACAAATTTGTCAAAGGAATTTCTCCCTAAATTAAAAAGAAAAAGACCCGGATCAATGAAGACCCGGGTCCCTGGATTGCGATAGGTTTCTTAACGTTTGCCGATCAAGATGCTGTCTTCCACCTTAATGCAGCGGTCCATAATGACCGTCAGGCCGCCCTGCGAAGCGATTTCGTAGGCTTCGTCGCTGGCGATGCCCAGCTGGAGCCATAGCACCCGCGCCCCGATGGCCACGGCCTCGTGCGCTACCTCCGGCGTGTATTCGCTGCGGCGGAACACGTTGACGATGTCCACCGGCTCGGGAATGTCTTTCAGGGAAGCGTAAACCTTCTCGCCCAAAATTTCGCCGCTGACGGACGGATTAACCGGAATGATGCGATACCCGTTGCTCTGCATAGCCTGAGCTACCATATACGAGGTCCGGTCGGTTTTGTCGGATAATCCGACGACGGCGATATTTCCGGCATTCAGCAAAATTTCCTTGATCTGCTCGCGGCTCGGATTTTCAAATGCCATTGCCAATCACACCTTTCTCCTCCATTATTTTACCCACTCTACCGACGCTCCAAGCGCCGCCAGGTGGTCGAAATATTGCGGATACGATTTGGCCACATGGTGCGCATCCTTAATCAGCAGCGGCTTGCGGCAGCGCAAGCCGACGACGGTCAAAGCCATGATGACCCGGTGGTCGTAATGGGCGTTGATCGTTGCGCCGCCTTCCAATCCGGAAGGTCGGCCGTGCACGATAATTTCCGACTGCCGTTCCTCTACCTGGGCGCCCGCTTTTTTTAGCTCGTTCAAATAATCCGTGATCCGGTCGCATTCTTTGTACCGCAAATTCTCCACATTGTAAAAACGGGAAGTTCCGTCGGCAAACACGGCGGCCGCCACCATCGCGAGCACCGCATCGGTCGCGGCGTCGCCGTCGAACTCGACCGGGCGAAGCCGGCCGTTACCGAGCACGTGAACCGTATTGTCCCGATGGCTGAGCGGAACGTCCATCATCTGCAGCACGTCGACGATGGCGCGTTCCCCCTGCTTGCTGCGCTCCATGAGCCGGTGGATCTTGACATCGGACTTCGTCACCGCCGCTGCCGCCAGCACCGCCGCGGACCCCGGGTAATCTCCCTGCACCGTATATTCCCGGGCCTGGTAGCTTTGGCGCCCCGGCACTTTGAAGCTCATATAATCGGCGGAGGCATGGATGGTAATCCCGGCTTGCTCGATCACCTCCAGCGTTTGGCCGATGACCACCTTCGATTTCAGATCGCCGAATACTTCAATCTCGCTATCTTCCTCAAGCAGCGGCGTCAGGAAAAGAAGCGCGCTCAAGTATTGGGAGCTGACCTCCCCGGATACCCGGATCTTGCCGCCTTTCGGAGCGCCGCCGCGAAGCCGGATCGGAAGGCGTCCGTCATTATGCTCAATCTCCACGCCCATGGACGAGAGCGCCTCGATCAGGTCGCTGTGCGGGCGCTTCCCTAAAGAGTCCGGATACGTGTTTACGAACGTCACGTCCGGGCAAAGGGACGCGACCGCCATCAAAAACCGCAGCACCGCGCCCGCATTCCCGACATTAAGCTCCTTCACATCTTTCGGATGCTTGCCGAAGCCGGTGATCACGATTTTCTCGTCATCTTCCTCCAGAACCGCGCCCAGGTCTGCAATGCAGCGGCGCATCGCGTCACTGTCCTCGCTGTGCGCGGGATAATAAACCGTACTCGTTCCTTCGGCAAGAGCTGCGACCAGCAAATAACGGGTCGTATAGTTTTTTGAAGACAATGCTCCGATTTCTCCTTTGAGCTCGGCCGTGGGCCTAACGATCAAGTCCATATGTAATTAATCCCCTTTTTCATTTTTATTAGTGATTAGGCGCGGTAATGCATTAAAATCTCCGCAGACACTTCTTCCGCGCTTTTGCCTGTCGTATCGATCGTCACGTGGGCGAAATCATAAGCGTGCTTCCGTTCTTCGAGCAAAGCAGCCACTCTTTCCCTGGCTCCGCCGGCCAATAGCGGCCTGTTCGGGTCTTCCCCCACTCTTGCAACGATATCTTCGGCGCTGGCTTTAAGGGCGACGACCCATCCCGAATCGAGCATTTCCCGGCAATTTCTCTCCCGCAGAACCGCTCCGCCTCCGGTCGCAAGAATGGATCCGGGCATGCTCATCGCTTCGCATAGAACTTCCGTCTCCAGATCGCGAAAAAAAGCTTCTCCCTTTTGTTCAAACAGCTCCGGGATGGAACAACCCGCCTTCTGAACGATCAAAGCATCCAGATCCAGCAGACTGTACCCCGTCTCCTCGGCGAGGTGCGCACCCACCGTGGATTTGCCGGTCCCCATCATGCCGATCAGCACGATGATTTCTTTGTTGCTGTGCAAGTTCTCACCTACTTTTGAATGAATGCTCTGGGGTCTTGAATTTAACTTTTCCATATCATAACACAAGCTGGAGCAATAAGGCATCCTTCCGTAAAAAAAGACGCCGCGGCAAGCGGAAAACCGCTGCCGTGGCGCCTAAAAAAGCTTGGATTAGAACCATTGATGGTGGAATACGCCTTCCTTGTCCACACGTTTGAAGGTGTGGGCGCCGAAGTAATCGCGCTGTGCCTGAAGCAGGTTTGCCGGCAGGCGCTCCGTACGGTAGCTGTCGTAGTAGGACAATGCGCTTGCGAAGCCCGGAACCGGAATTCCGTTCTCGACAGCGGCTGCCACCACTTTACGCCATGCATCCTGATAGCTTTCCACGATATTTTTGAAATAGGAATCCAGCAGCAGGTTTTTGAGCGCCGGATCGCGGTCATACGCTTCCTTGATGTTATGCAGGAACTGCGAACGGATGATGCAACCGCCGCGGAAAATCATCGCGATGTTGCCGTATTTCAGATCCCAGCCATATTCGTCCGAAGCGGCACGCATTTGCGCGAAACCTTGGGCGTAAGAAACGATTTTACTTGCGAACAACGCTTTACGGACATTCTCGATAAATTCGGCTTTGTCGCCGCTGAACGATTTCTTCGCCGGACCGCTGAGAATTTTGCTTGCGGCCACGCGTTCTTCCTTCATCGCGGACAGGAAACGGGAGAATACCGATTCCGTAATCATCGAGAGCGGAACGCCGAGATCGAGCGCGCTTTGGCTCGTCCATTTGCCCGTGCCCTTTTGTCCGGCGGCGTCAAGGATGACGTCTACCATCGGTTTGCCGGTTTCTTCGTCATATTGCGAGAAGATGTCGGCCGTAATTTCGATCAGGTAGCTGTCCAGCTCCCCTTTATTCCATTCGGTGAAAATTTCATGCAATTCCTTGGCATCGACGCCAAGCACGTCCTTCAGCAGGTGATAAGCTTCGCCGATCAGCTGCATGTCGCCGTATTCGATGCCGTTATGCACCATTTTTACATAGTGCCCGGCGCCGTCCGGCCCGATATATGTACAGCAAGGATCGCCGTTCACTTTGGCGGAAATGGCCGTCAGAATCGGCTCAACCAGTTTGTAGGCACTTTCTTGTCCGCCCGGCATGATGGAAGGGCCTTTCAGCGCGCCTTCTTCACCGCCGGAAACCCCGGTGCCGATGAAGCGGAAGCCTTTGGCTTCAAGCTCTTTGCTGCGGCGTTGGGTATCAGGGAAGTAGGCGTTGCCTCCGTCGATGATGATATCGCCTTGATCCAGGTGAGGAAGCAGGCTTTCAATGGTAGCGTCCGTAGCGGAACCGGCTTGTACCATGATCAAAATTTTGCGTGGCGTTTCCAGGGATTGCACAAATTCCTCTACCGAGAACGTGCCGACAAGGTTTTTGCCTTTGCCTTCGTTCTCAAGCAATTCGTGCG
This sequence comes from Paenibacillus salivarius, assembly GCF_051307165.1. Classification (NCBI taxonomy): domain Bacteria; kingdom Bacillati; phylum Bacillota; class Bacilli; order Caryophanales; family Paenibacillaceae; genus Paenibacillus; species Paenibacillus salivarius. The sequence goes on along the minus strand of NZ_CP195592.1, from coordinate 2,238,071 downwards.
TTTTTTGCGGGGAGCGGTTAAATACCGATACGGTAAAGCCCCTGCTTTCAATATTCAGGGCCAAATTTTTGCCCATAACGGCCAGGCCGATAACGCCTATCTGTTGTTTTGACATGGTCTCCATCCTTTGCTCACTATATTTTTATCAATAATATCATTTTAACTCTTTTGCGTACAGAAGTGAACCCCTGCAAGCTCCCTAGTCACAAAACAACCCCCATTAATAAGGGGGTCTGCAATGAGATTAATCATAGATTGCGCCAAATCCCGTTCTACCATTCGAGACGGATCAGCTGTATCCGGAGCTTGCGCAATTTTTCTTTGCATTGTTCGGCCGATTCGAGATCCCCCTTTTGCATCGCCTCATACAGGTTCTCCAGTTCCCGGTCGAGCTCTTGCTGGAGCGACTCCAACTGCCGTTCCGCCGACTGCGAAGCGAACATTTCCGTCATTTTCTCCATGTCCACGACAGGGCTCTTCTGATAAATGACCTTGTGCTCCATGCCGTTGATTTCCACCAGCCGGATGACTTCCCCGAACAAAATATTTTCGATCAAAATCTGCCGGTCCTTGATGCGCTTGACGACGGCGTGCCCCCGAAGATCCCCGATCAGCTTCTCGAGCCAATCGGCCAGCCTGGCGTCTTTAATCACATAATCGCCCACCAGCTTGTATCCTTTCGCAAGACGCTGAAAACGAAGCTTGGTCAGCTTGCGGCCCGTACGTACGGAAATGATGAAAATGGACTCGTTCTCGCTCCAATATAAAGAATATCCGTCTTGGATCAAATCGCGGATCAGCTGCTGAATGTGCCGGCGGTCGAATCGGAGTTCCAGGTTGCAGTATTCCACTTCATAGCTTTTATTCATGGCACTCCCTCCCTTTTTTGTTAAACCCGTGCCGGCCTTGCTCGGGTGGCCCGGGCTTATCGTCCCTCCCACTTGCGGCTTACAGTTTCTTACTTCATCTTATGTAATGGAAACGGATTTATTGATTATTTTTACCCGTTTCGGGCTGGTTCTGACGCAAAAAGGCGGTAAGCGGAAAATGTGATATAATCGTCTGGTAATCAAGCTTGCAAGCGGCAGCAATGGAGGTAAGAAAATGACATTTAACGGATTTACCGGTCAGGATTTCGATTGTTTGACGGTGCCGGGGCTCGAGCCCCGCATGGAGGCGATTATCGGTCAAGTGAGACCGAAGCTGGAAGAGCTGGGAAGTTCGCTCGCCCCCTATTTGTCCGCGTTGTGCGGGGAAGAGATGTTCCCTCATGTCGCCAAGCATGCCCGCCGCACAGTCAATCCGCCGAAGGATACATGGGTCGCCTGGGCAGGCAGCAAACGCGGCTACAAGGCGTTCCCGCATTTCGAGGTCGGCATGTTTCCGACTCACCTTTTCGTGATTTTCGCGATCATTTATGAAAGCCCGAATAAAACGGTGTTTGCCGAATATATGCATAAAAATGCCGCCAAGTTGAAACGCAGCGTGCCGGGCGAATACATCTGGTCGACGGACCATATGGACCCGGGCGGAAAGCTTCATGCCGACACGGATACGGCGGATCTACAAACGATGGCGGACAAGCTTCGGACCGTCAAAAAAGCGGAGATCATGTGCGGTCTGCACATCGACCGGGATCAACCGGTCCTGCGCGACGGAGCCGCGTTGACGGCAAAAATCGAGGAAACGTTCGAAACGCTGCTTCCGTTGTACAAGGCGGCGTTCTGAGGCCGTTTTGCCTTCACTCGGCGGCTTGTTAACTTCTCTTCGTTTCTTCATCTCTTCGTCCCAAGGTCGATCATCAAAACATCACTAGCAGGAAAACCTCCCGTTATTTTTCACACTTTCGGTTAAGAACGCCATTTAGAAGGAATTCCTCCTGCTATTTGGTCCAAAGTTCGCTTCAGGATGCCGAAACCGCCGAAATAACGGGAGGTTTTCCCGTTATTCTCCCGGTTTTGCCCTGAAGCCCAGAAATAAAGGGAGGTTTTCCCTTTAGTTGCCTGTCAGGCTCGAACACGTTTTCCCCCGCCAGGCGTCGAAGGCCCTCTGCGCGACAGATACAGATGGATCACGAAGAGCAATGCCATCGAGACGGCGCTGGCGACGAACGGGGCAGGCGCCCCCCAACCGTCCCACATTTTCCCCGATATGATCGGCCCCGCGACCATCCCCGTCCCCTGGATCGTCAAAAAGAGGCCCCATACCGTTCCTTTCTCACCGTCGGGAAGCATCTTGGATATCATCGTATCCCAAGTCGGCAAAATGAACGCGTAGCTCACCCCGATCAGCATGACCAGCAGCCAGACGACCGGCATTGAACGCGTGAACGCGAAGAAACCTACCGACACCGCGGCCAAGAGAAAGCCGGTGTTCAAAAAGATTCTTGTCCCGAAGCGGTCCGCCAGCTTGCCGACGGGAATGAGTCCGAGCACGGTGACCCCTCCGCCCGCGATCAGCAGGAAACTGAATTCCTCCGGCGACATGCCGAGCTCGCTGCGGACGAACAAGGTGATGACCGGGGTCAGCAATCCGACCGCAAAAGATTGCAGAAACAGCGCCGGATACAGTAGCGGGCTGACTTTGAGGTGGGTTCGGATATGACGAAGCGTTTGCTTGATCGTATGCAGAACCCCCGAAGGACCGCTTTTCCACAATTCGCTGCCCATCCCCTCGGCCGATTGGGGGGACCTCCCCGCCGCAGACCCGCTCCCTTCCGCAGATTTCGGCAGCATAAGCGAAACAAGGATGACCAAACCGATGCACCCCAGTAACACCCAAAATACCAGCGTATATGAAACTCCGACCAGGAAGTTGATAATAACCGGTCCGAGTCCCGTTCCGCCGAGACTGGAAATTTGAATGACCCCCATTGCGGTCGCAAAGTTGTTTTTTTCTTCGGTGACCGCCGTGATGCCCATCAACACGCAGGGCCAGAGCGGCGCCGTCCCGATCCCGAGCAAGGCGCAGCCCAGCACGATAAATCCCATCGTTTTCATAAAGGTAATAATAAAGACAGCCCCGAACGTCATGCAAAGGCCGATCGTCATCGTCGTTCTAAATCCGATCCGCTCGATCAGCCACCCTGCCGGACTGCGAAACAAATTGTCCCCGATGTACTGGCTCGAAAAAGACAATCCGATGGCAAACGCGCTTAACTTTAGTACGTCCCCCATATATACCGGCAAAATGGATACAATTAACGCTCCCTTTACAAACTCCACCAGGAACATGATGACCCATAAGCTTACGAATGTCGGCGTCAGTAGTCTTTTGGTTGCGAGCTTGCCTGCGATTTCCATCGAATTTCCTCTCCCTTCCCCTCATTTTCGATTCCTCTTTTACCATTCTTACCTGATTGGATGCCAACATAACCTTTAAATCCGGAGACTTCCAATTCCTATGCTTGCATTCCGGGCCCGTTTTGCTATACTCATCCTTGTTAAAATTTATCGAAAGGCAGGGATGGCCCTAATGGATCACCAGCTTACGCCGCTTTTTACCGCCCTAAAAAAACATGCGGCCGGCAATCCCGTTCAGTTTCACATTCCAGGACATAAAAAAGGTTTCGGAACCGATCCGGAATTCCGCGAATTTATCGGCGATAACGCACTTTCGATCGACCTGATCAACATCGCCCCGCTGGACGATCTTCACCAGCCTACCGGGGTCATTGAAGAAGCCCAAAAACTGGCCGCCGACGCGTTCGGCGCCGATTATACCTTTTTCTCCGTGCAAGGGACCAGCGGTGCCATCATGACCATGGTACTATCCATTTGTTCTCCCGGTGATAAAATTATCGTGCCGAGAAATATTCATAAATCGGTAATGTCGGCCATCATTTTTGCCGGCGCAAAACCGGTGTTCGTTTCACCGGCGCAAGACGAGAATCTGGGCATCGATCACGGCATCACGACATCCTCGGTTCGCCGCGCGCTTCAGCGCCATCCGGACGCCAAGGCCGTATTGGTTATCAATCCGACCTATTTCGGCGTTTGCGCGAATCTGAAGGAAATCGTGGATTTGGCACACAGCTTCCATGTGCCTGTCCTCGTTGACGAGGCTCATGGCGTTCACCTTCAGTTCCACGAAGAGCTTCCGATGTCGGCCATGCAGGCCGGGGCCGATATGGCGGCGACGAGCGTGCATAAGCTTGGCGGCTCGATGACGCAAAGCTCGGTGCTTAATCTCAATGTCAAAAACGGTTACATCAACCCGCGCCGGGTCCAAACGATCATCAGCATGCTGACGACGACGTCGACCTCTTATTTATTGCTGGCCTCCCTCGACACTTCCCGCAGAAACCTGGCCCTCCACGGCAGGAAGATGGTCGAGGCCACGCTGGAGCTGGCGAACTATCTGCGGGGCGAGGTTAACCGTATCCAGGGTTTGTACAGCTTCGGCCGGGAAATCCTCGGCGGCGAAGCCACTTATGACATGGACCCGACCAAGGTGACGATTCATGTCCGCCATCTGGGGATTACGGGCTACGAGACCGAAAACTGGCTTCGCGAGCATTACAATGTCGAGGTTGAGCTTAGCGACATGTACAACATTCTTTGTATCATTACCCCCGGAGACACCCGGGAATCGGTCGATACGCTGATTAAGGCCTTGCGGCATTTGTCCGAAATGTATTACAAAGAGAACAATGCGAACGAACTCATCGTAAAAGTTCCGGAAATTCCGCAGCTGTCCCTCATCCCGAGAGACGCCTTCTACGCGGATACGGAAGTCATTCCGTTCCGGGAGTCGGCAGGCCGGATTATCGCCGAATTTATCTACGTGTATCCGCCGGGAATCCCGATTTTGCTGCCGGGCGAGGTTATTTCCCAGAGCAATATCGACTATATCGTTGATCATGTGGAGGTCGGGCTCCCGGTAAAAGGGCCGGAAGACCGTTACATTAACGAGGTCAAGGTCATCGTCGAAGCGGATCCGATCTTCTAAATAAACGCAACAAAAAAAGCTCCTGTACAGGAGCTTTTTGCTTTGGCTTAAATATGGAATTAAAGTTCTTCCTGCTGGGAGACGAGCTCGTTGTAAGCTTCCTCCACTTGACGCCATTCGTCTTCGTCTTCGATATTGTAAAGCACCATTTCTTCGTTTTCTTCTTCCATGCGAAGAATGATCCCGTCCGCTTCCGGGTTGTTGCGTTCCAGCAGGAGCGCATATACCTTCTCGCCAACATCGAATGTTTCGACAAGAACCATTTCAACGTCGTTGCCATGCTCATCCGTCAGCGTCAATACGAACTCTTCGTGCTCATGATCATGGTCGTGCCCGCACCCGCAAGCTTCGCCGTGATCGTGATTATGGTCGCTCATTCAAATACCTCACTTATGGTGGATTTAACCTGTCGGTTTCCCTCGTATCGTATCATTTTATGGAAAGCAGGTCAATTTTGGCATGACCGGGAGGCTTATTTCACGAGATCAATTTTTTTCTGGGAAACCAGGACGTAATCCGATCCGGATGCCGCTCTCATATATACGCTTATCGTATAAGAGCCTGCGGATTTGAAATCATACGTGTAATCCTTGGTTCTGTAACTGAAGTTCCCTTGTCTTGCGTCAAATTCATCGTTTTGAATCACTTTCGAGTCCCCGCTAGGGTCCGTAATGGTGACCTTCATTGCGTTGATATCCTTCTTCAGGTTATCGATTTGCGCAAACACGTTAAACGTAAGCTTTCCGGTCTTCTCCAGCTCCGTGAATACTTTTTCCTTGGAAGTCAGGAGCGTAATATGAACATTCGGTTTATAATAATTCACTGTCTTGGTGGAATCGTTATATTCCGCGAATCCTTCCAGTTCACGCACGGGGACATAAGTTTTTCCGTCGATAATATATCCGCCGTCTTGCAATTCGCTGCCGTTTAAAAGTATTTTAACCTTCTGGGAAGCGGCATCGGCAAACAGCAGTGAACCTCCCATCAGGGAGAAAGCGACGACAAGGATTGCTACCCTTCTCCATTTCATGAGTTATAACCCCTCCAATTGAATCTTGTTGATGTAAATTTATACTCCACCGAATAAAGCAAGTTGCGGTCGTTTACAGAAAGATTGTATATTTTTTAAAAAAGGAGGGATTTTTATGCCGATTCGGCTGCAAATGCTCGGTACGGGCGGAGCCTTCGCCAAAAAATACTATAACAATAACGGGCTTCTCTATGCGGACGATTTCACGCTGCTCATCGACTGCGGAATTACCGCTCCGCTAGCCTTGCATCAACTTGGCAAATCGCTTACGGACATCGATGCCTTGCTCGTGACCCATATTCACGGGGATCATGTCGGCGGTCTGGAAGAGCTCGCTTTCCGGATGAAATTCGAGGTGGGACGCAAACCTGTCTTGTACATCGCAGACAAGCTGGTTACCCCGTTGTGGGAAAATACGCTTAAAGGAGGATTAACCCAGGAGGGGATTTCCTCGCTGGACGATGCCTTCGAAGTCAGAACGCTTACGGAAGGGACGATCCACCGCCTTTCCCCTTCGCTCAGCCTGGAGTTGATTCAAACTCCGCATATCCCGGGAAAAGCGAGTTATTCCTTGTACATTAACGGCGAGATCTTTTACAGCGCGGACAAAACGTTTCAGCCCGAGCTGTTGAAGCGGCTCGTCCAGGAGAGGAACTGCCGAAAAATTCTGCACGAAGTTCAATTGACCGGACAGGGAGTCGTACATACGACATTGGACGAACTATTAACCCTCCCTCCGGAAATCCGCAAGAAAACCTTGCTCATGCATTACGGCGATGAGATGGAGAGCTTTATCGGCCGCACCGCCGAAATGGAGTTTCTTCGCCAGCATGAAATTTATACGCTGTAAAGCCGACATAAAAAAGGCTGTCCCCAAAGCCATATATCATATGACTTAGGGCAGCCTTTTTTGGAGCGGTGAAATCGGATTACGCATTAAAATGCGGCAGCGCATCCAAATTGTTGCTGGGGTCGCCATCGGCGTCGCCGCGAATGTACATCTCCCCGTCCCTGCCTTTGAACAAATTGACTCCGGCGATCGCTCCCGCCTGTACTTCCTGCTTCGCTTGTTCATAATCCAAGATCCGGCCGCTGGAAGTTTTAAAGGAGGTAAGGTCACCGTCCCCGTTCTTTTGAACCGCAATAAAACGTTCGCGCGTATCAGGTCCCATCTGCCATCACATCTCCTCTTCAATTATTTTTCGGTAGATATGAATAGCATGTCCCTATATTTGAGATCTATGTAGCTTACTTTAGCGATTTGACCATGCGCACATGGGGGATTCCCGCGTCGTCAAACGGTTCGGTCGAGATCGTCTCGTATCCGAGTTTACTGTAAAACGGCTCGGCCTGACACTGGGCATCCAGCACGGACCCGGACAACCCCAGCTCCCGCGCCAGTTCTTCGAGCGCAATAAGCAGGATCCTTCCGACGCCTTGGGAACGGTATGCCTTGCGGACGGCGATCCGCTGCATTTTTGCCGAGTTATCCTTGTAATAGGTAAGCCTTCCCGTTGCCGCATATTTGCCGTCGATCTCGATGAGTATATGATGCGCGTCCGGGCCAACCCGGTCGAATTCGTCAATCTCCAAATCGATCGGAACGTTCTGTTCCGCCACAAACACTTCTTTACGGATCTCCAAGCACTGCTCCAGTTGTTCTTCCGATTCTACGTGAATGATCACAGCAGCCATTTTCAAAGCCTCCCAGTAAATCTACTATCCATTCCACGAACAGACCGTCACATTATACAAAAAAAAGCTTTTCGTGTATAGTTGTCTCATTAATAGGACCCGCGGAAAGGAGTTGAAACGCACCATGATGATGGGCGTAACGATTGCGGTAGGCGTGCTGATCGCTATCCTGTTGATCTCCTCCATGTTTTACGTAACCAAGAAGGGATATTCCCGAAAATGGGATGAAGAATAAACCGTGTCGATGGACGGCTTACGGACGCTTTGTATGCGAAGAATACACCTCTTCCCGTACCGCCGGAGAATAAACGCCTTCCGAAACGGGCGAGCCAAACCACCAAGGCGCGTGGACCTTGGCCTGCCTGTCTAATGTGGCCGGATCCGCACTCAACGCGCAGCCGGCTAGCAAGGTAAGCAACGTTATAGCAGCGACAGCCGTAACAATACGATGTTGATCGGACAAAAAAATCCCCCCTGTCTCCCTCCGGAAACTGTTATTATCCATTGTTACCCGGAAATTGGGGGCTAAACCATCCCAACCCGTAGGTAAAGGCGATCGATGATCGAAAGCCGAAAAAGCGAGGAGGATAAACCATGAATTTGCCCCCCTACAACGAACCGTACTATTGGCATTATCAACTGAGTGGCAAACACCAACACAGATTACTGACCGCCTTTCAAACGAGGATACATCCTCTGTGAATCAATCCCTCGAAGATCTCATGCAAAAAGGGCTGGTTCAGGCTAATCCCGTTGTTCTAGGGATGTACCGATTGACTTCTGATGGCACAGCCACCAAGTCCGGTCTTCTTGAAGAGTGACCATTTCCCTTTCGAAGATGCGCTTCTATTCGAAATAGAGGCGCATCTTCTTTATTTTTTGAAACGGCGGTCCAACCTTCTCGAGAATTTCCGTCCCAAGGAATTTTATTTGTCACGTATAGGCATTTGCCGCGAGCGATGTAGGTATAAGTCCATAGACTGTAGCTAAGTAAAAACTTCGAGGAGGTTATCCATGGATACCAATTATCAACAAATCGCATTGAGTTGTATGAATAAGTATGTTGGTATAACTACTTCAGACGGGCAGTCTCATGATGGGTTTATTGCCCATGTGGACCAGGACTACATTACTCTTGCCATTCCTTCATCCGAAATGTCCGGAATGCCCGCTAATGCATCGACTTACAGGCAATTCGGATTCCATCCAGGCTTTTTCCCACGTCGGCGCTTTTTTCCGAGACGCATCCCCTTTCCTTTTATCACCAATTTATTTTTACTTCCGTTTTTCATTTGAATACCGTATTTTTTGCATCAGAAAAACCCCTGAAGCTTTATGCTTCAAGGGTTTTTCTGTATGATCTGTATTGGGCTCGAACCATATTTGGCCTATGCCTTGGAACTGCTTTTCGTTTTTTCCAGATCGGCCGAGTATTATCCAAAACGGATGCCTATCTCTGAGCGCATCACTTCACAAGTCATTACAAAAACTTCAGTGTAGCCGCGCCACGCATTAAGGTAAGGAACTGTAAGCCATCTGAGTTTTGTTCCTCTTATTAACGTAAATCCCTCGTTCCTTCAGCGTTATTCTTAGGGCTTTTGTGTCCTGATAAATCTTTTCCTCATTTTTCTCATAGAAATGTCCCCATCCAATACAATAGATGGGGTAGTTTCTTCACCATTATTAAAAATTTTAGCCCTTACTTTTAACGAGAAACTGTTGTAATGTTTCCAAGGCCATTTTAACTGCATCCATGGACGCGTTTGGAAGTTCATCATTAGTAGCAGTTTCATCTTCCTGCCCAAAAAATTTATTTACCAGTGAACGTTTAATCTCTAATATTTCACTTTCTTCAAAACCGACTAAATATGGGCCAATAGCTTTTAGTTGTAATTCCATTTTTCTGTTTGTCCTCTCAGCTTGACCATGCAAACTAGCTTGTCTTGCAGAGAAAGCTACAAGTGTTCCAACTGATAATGCTCCAAATAATTTAGCACTCAAAGCAGTTAAATTAAATTCTTTAGTATAAGACTCGTAAGCAATAAAAACCGCAAAGCATATTAAAAGAAGCATTGCTGCAACGGTAACACCTCTCCAGAATCGCTTAGCCCTCTTTTCTTCCTTGGCAACAGCGTGGTAACCACTGGCTAATCCTGTATCTGTAACAACTCCTACAAGTTCTTCAACTTGTTGTTTTTGATTATTTATTGTTTGTAGTACTTCCTGAACAGCGTTTTCGAAATCTTCCATTTTATGTTTATAATTTAATTCAAGCTTATCATTTTTTGAGATTAGCCGTTGCTCATATTCTATATTTTTCTCATTTAAATGAGAGATAATCTCATTATATGAGTTAAGACGGTTTTCCTTTTCCTCATCGAACTTATCCCTATGCTCCTCCATAACTTGAACGAAAGTTTCCCGACGTTTATCTTCTGCTTGGGAAAACTGTTGCTGGTAAGAAGATATTTGCTGCTGGAATCCATTAATTATATTATCAATTCTTTGTTTTTCCGAATTAATTTGATTGTTAAGCTCAGTAATCCTTTTACGCAAAGTATTATTCTCGTCAACTATTTCCTTAAACTGATCTTCTGAATTTCTTGCATGCTGAGCTACTGAACGTCTGAAGCTACTAATACTATCTCTAAAATTTTCAACCTCTTGGGGTGTGTTTGGCGATAACAAAAAGGTGATTTGTGGTAAAAAGTTGTCCAGATAATTATTAGCTTCATTCAAATAAGAAATTTGTCGATTGCTGTAAAAGTTCACAAGACAATTGTTCACATGTTGTAATTGATTTGCTCCGTTATTGAGAGTATTAACAGGAACTAACAATTGATCGAAATTATTAATTGCATGATTGATTTGTTGGTAGACATATTCGATTCTTTCCACACTTTCCTTTGCTTGATTATCCAGTTTGTCAATATGAAGGATCTTTTTTGTTTGTTCGAGTCCATTATCCAACAACTTATGTATTTGGTGATTTTCAACACGAGAAATAAACGTTATCAATTGATACACCCTTCCTAGTATTACCTACTTATAGAGTATACACCACTTATGAATAATGGGATTATATTAACACGACATTTATTTTATTTATCAAACTATGATCTTAGTTACCAAAAAATACTCGCCCGTAAACACTTAGCAATACGCTATAGTTCCTAGTAGAAGTTGTAAACACTCGAAGGAGGCAAACGTGTACTCGTATATTTCTAAGGCTATAGTGTCCGGTTGTTTCTTTGTTAACGGTTCAAAAATCGAGGATTGCCAATGAAATCGAACATGTTACGACTTCTGTTAAGCATAAATGCAAAAAAGCCTACAGACTAATATGTCAGGGGCTCTTTTGCGATTTTTTCGATTCGAAAAGTACATTTCAACTTAATTATGCCAAGTAGTTGAATTGTTTTGCCAAGATCCTCGAGTTTATCAAGCAGAATTTTCGTTTATCTCTTCTATACGATCGTATAAATTAATCGAATTGTTCTCCTTCTTTCGTAAAACAAAAAAGAGCCTATCCGATAAGGGATTAGGCTCGATAGCTATTCTAGATCTTGAATGTTTAAAAAATTTTGAGTCTTATTATCTGTCGGAAATAGCTTTAGCACCCTAAAAACATTATTTGACAATAAGAGTTGATTACTGGTTAAAGTTTTATTCACTTTTTCAACAATATCTTCATCTAAAATTTCAGATGACCTGAAATGTACCACAATTTCATCCTTCTCATTAGAAAATACATTAAGAGTCACAAAATCTCCTCCAGTTAATTTTGTAAGATCGCTAATAAAAATTGTAGCTAATAACTGGGGAGATACCTCTTCATTTACTCTTAAAATAGCCATATATCCAAACAACGTTAGTTTTCTCTGTCTATATTTTTCCTTTTTATAGATATCAACGTCAACAACTGTTGCTCCCTGAAGTTCGTTTAGTAACTCCTTTGTGGTTTTCACATTTTCTATTGCTTTATCAATTTCTGTAGTATCTAGTGTTTCGTCTGGAAATTTCAAAAATCGATTTGCATATTTAAGAAATTGCTCAGTGTTGTACAAATAAAACCGCTTTCCACCAGTTTCTCTCATAAATTCATGTACCAATTCTGGTTGTGGGCCTTTTCGTTCTCCCTTAATTATATAAACCCAGTCTTCCTTTTTATCATCAGTAATTAAGATTACTGATTTGACTGATTTCTCTTTTGATTTATCAAGAATCTGTAGCCAAAAAATCAAATCTCCATACTTATCTATATATTTGAGTCCGTTGTTCACGGTTGAATTTGTGCCTTTTCCTTTGTCTTTGTGGCCAGGTGGAATATCATTCTCGTATCTGTAAGCACCCTGTTTATATATCTCATCAAGCTTTTCCTGAGTATATTCCTGTCCAATTTTGTTATCAAAAATCAAGTCTATTTTGTCTCTAATGCGATCCAAGTCAGGTTGACTCGATTTTTGAGAATCTAATTCCTGTTCAATTTTATCGTACGCATCATTCAGAATACCGCTTATTTTTTCAATCATTATGTTCGAGTGACGAAGATCCTTAAGATACGCTTCTATAGTGGTAACTGCTGATTTCACTTGGTTAGAAATATTCGAATACGCTATTTTTTGATTATGTATTTCATCAAGCATATGTTTATGATATTCTAAAGCAATTTGATGAGGAATCCACATTCTGTCCTTAATTAGTTCCATCACTAAAAACAATAAATCTCTCGATTCCTTTGAATACCTATAAAGGTTAAGCAGTGCATTTGCATCAAATACGAATGTGCATTCGTTCCATAACTGTTTAAATTCCTCTTCAGTTGGAGTGTAAAACCCCGAGAATAATGATTTCATCTTTCCCCTCCACTATCCGACGATTATTACCAATTCGACATATAATTAAGTATTCCTTTTAAAACTATAACTATAAAAAATGCTCGCTAGATGATCGATGATCGACAATATCAATAAAATGTTTTTGTGGCACGACACACCAAAGTGGTATATGGAAGAATTAGCCCATTTTAAAGAGGAATGGCCGGGCAAATGTGATAAATTTGCAAGAAAATCTAATTTAGTTCAATGTAGTTACTTAACGTCTAAATTCAAATGAATAAAACCTTCGTTTTGTCCCCAAATTGTCCCCAGATGCCTATTTCAAGGTGGATACCAATGCAGACAAAAAGAAAAGAACCCTTGTTACACAAGGGCTCTCGGCTATGATCTGTAGTGGGCTCGAACCACTGACCCCCACCCTGTCAAGATGGTGCTCTCCCAGCTGAGCTAACAGATCGTATAAAATTGGTGAGTACAAGAAATATCTTACCAAGGGGGCAAGCAGTTGTCAATCCTTTTTTCTCAAAATTGCCGGATAAATTTATCGTCTTGAAGCAAAAATAAGCAAATACCGAGTTCGCAGGCATCCGGTGGGATGACAACATGTACTGGAGGAAGCTGTACCGATGTTGAAACTTAAACCAGCACTTGCGATGGCCCTTGCCTTCGCCATTACTTTGCCGTCATTAAGGGCCGAGGCTAACCCGGCCTCCCAGTTCAAGGACCGTAGATATTATGAAGAACGGGGAGACATCGTATGGGAGGTACCCACCGATCAGAAGTATATTGCATTGACGTTCGACGACGGACCTGATCCCCATCAAACGGTAGAAATATTGAAGATTTTGGAGAAGTACCAGGCAAAAGCAACCTTCTTCCTGATCGGCAATCGAGTTGAGGAGCACCCGGAAATTGTCCGTCAAGAATTGAAATTAGGCCATGAAATCGCCAATCATTCCTTCTCCCATCCTTCATTTCGGGGTATCTCCTCCAGCCGGATGGATAAAGAATTGGCGAAAGCCCAGGAGGCCATATTCAAGGCGACAGGTCAACAGCCCGCCCTCTTCCGTCCTCCCGGAGGGTATTATAACGATCGTATTATTTCCCTCTCCAAACAACATCATCTGCAAATGGTGTTATGGTCCTGGCACCAGGACACTCAAGATTGGAAGGCGCCCGGGGTTAACAAAATTGTGAGCAAGGTGTTGGATAAAACGCGAAACGGGGATATTGTCCTGATGCATGATTTTGTCCACAACAGCACGCAAACCTTAAAAGCTCTGGAAATCATTCTTCCGGAGTTAAAAAAGCAGGGCTTTTCCTTTGTCACGGTATCCGAGCTGCTTTCGCATAAAGTCGCGCCGAAAGGCCATATTAAAGCCAGCCATTAACACCGCAAAAATCCATCGGCCTGCGGATGATTCATGATGACTCCCGCAGGTTATCGGTTTACATAGATCAGCGGAAAGGATGGATCAAAGATGAAAAAGGAACAAGAAGAATATAAAGGCCTTGGTTACGGCCCTGGTGTCGATCCCATACCGGTTCCCAAAAATCCGACATCTTCCACGGACATGATTGAGGATGTCGTTGATGAGATGTTGAATGGCCATGAAGAAAAGTCCGCCGCACATCAAGATCAAACAGCCGAGTCCCGCCAAAGTAACAACAGCAAAAATAGATAGTACAGAACAATGAAGAGAGCCTCTCGCCCCTTAGCGAAAGGCTCTTAAAAATTTAATAATAAAAATTTAATCATCTGTGATTTAAATCACATACCATGTGAAATTTATCACTTATAATAAAGACATCAAGATGATCATCCAACAAAAACAAATCAAAAACTAATCCATAGGAGTGATACATATGTTTAACAACTTTCTCAGAACAAACAAATTCGCAATGTGGTTCCTTACCGTGCTTCGGATTTACCTTGGTTACGAATGGATCACGGCCGGATGGCACAAAATTACGGGCGGATTCGACGCCGCCGGATTTTTAAACGGGGCAATCGCCAACAGTGCCGGTGATCATCCCGCCGTACAAGGCTGGTGGGCCGCATTCCTCGAGCATTTCGCTCTTCCGAACGTAGACCTCTTCAACGTCCTTGTACCTTACGGCGAGTTCCTGGTCGGTCTCGGACTCTTGCTCGGCACATTCACCACTTTCGCAGCCCTGATGGGACTTGTGATGAACGCCGCGTTCCTCTTCTCGGGAACCGTAAGCACCAACGCCCAAATGCTGCTGCTTGAAGTGCTTGTCGTCGTCGCTGCCGCCAATGCCGGTAAAATCGGACTTGACCGCTACGTTCTTCCTTATCTGCGGAACCTTTTCCGCAAAAACAAAGCGGACGAAACGGTTGCTGACACACCAAACCCGAACATGAAAATGAAACATACTGCCTAACTCAATAATTGTGAAATGAATCACCATTATAAAGAAAAAACTAACCATAGGAGTGATAACTATGTTTAACAATTTCCTCAGAACAAACAAATTCGCAATGTGGTTCCTTACCGTGCTTCGGATTTACCTTGGTTACGAATGGATTACGGCCGGCTGGCACAAAATTACGGGCGGATTCGACGCCGCCGGATTTTTAAACGGGGCAATCGCCAACAGTGCCGGTGATCATCCCGCCGTACAAGGCTGGTGGGCCGCATTCCTCGAGCACTTCGCTCTTCCGAACGTAGACCTCTTCAACGTCCTTGTTCCTTACGGCGAGTTCCTGGTCGGTCTCGGACTCTTGCTCGGCACATTCACTACTTTCGCCGCCCTGATGGGACTTGTGATGAACGCCGCGTTCCTCTTCTCGGGAACCGTAAGCACCAACGCCCAAATGCTGTTGCTTGAAGTGCTTGTCGTCGTCGCTGCCGCCAATGCCGGTAAAATCGGACTTGACCGCTACGTTCTTCCTTATCTGCGGAACCTTTTCCGCAAAAACAAAGCGGACGAAACGGTTGCAAGTACGAATCCGAATCCGAAAATGAAAGTTAAACATACCGCATAACGAAATAGCACCTATAAGCAAAAAAGCCGGGGATCATTCCCCGGCTTTTCTCCATAACTGGTAGCAGACGGCTGCGACACATCCTCCGGCCAAAAAGCCTCCCGCAATGTCGCTTACAAAGTGCACGCCCAAGTACATTCGGCTGACTCCGATCAAGACGACGACGATCATGGCCAGGATCCCGCAATTTCTAACCCATCCTTTTCGCGAACGCAATAGCATCAAGGCCAGCAGACCGTAAAACGCTGCCGAGACCATCGCATTGCCGCTCGGAAAGCTGAACCCGTCCGGTTCCACCAGATTCTCCCACAATACCGGGCGCTCCCGGTGGTACAAGGCTTTCAGCCCTTTGTTGAGAAGCCATCCGGCAACCAGGCCGACCGTCAGCCAAACGGCCGACTTCCATTTGCGAAGCCATAATGCGCCGATCAATACAATGACAAAGATAATGACATAACCCATGGTCGATCCAAGCCCCGAGAACGCCTTAACCGCCGGATTTAACCCATCCGCTCTTAGGTTAAAGAAAAAATCCCCGACGGCCCAGTCAATCTCCTTAACCGCATCCGTATGTATGCCCATCCCTAAGACGACAAAGCAGACAGCCAGGACCGCGGCCGTAACCCAACCTTTCAATACCCGTTTCCTCCCCTTCGGTTATCCTCGCTCCCATGCAAGCTCAAACGCCTCCAGCCGATGATTCGGCGGAACTTCCGGTCCGAGCTTGCCAAAAACGCGCTCTATGCTTAAAATTTGCGATTCATGGGCTGCAAGCGCTCTGCGTTTCACATCCCATTTCCCCGCTTCTTCAATGACCAACAAGCTGGAAGATTCAGCCCCATACGTACCCATTCGATTATAATACAATTTTTGAACCGAAGGGGCCCTACCGTCAAACAATACTTGGTTGACCGCATGATGAATCACGATATGATCCGCATGACCGGAAATGCCGTCCTCCGGAAAAGTAACGACCATTTCGGCCTGATGACGCACCAGGAAATCGGCGATTTTATCCTGCAAAAGTGCGGGATCCACTTCTTTCAGCTTACCGTCCCCCATGCCAAGCTGCTCAATCACCTGAATGCCCAATATTTTTCCTGCGTTCTCCAGTTCGATTTCCCGCTTTGCCGCCAGTTCTTCCCGGGTCATTTCACCCAGACGTCCGGTTTTCCCCGCATCTCCCCGCGTGGCCGTCAGCAATACGGGAACACCGCCCTCGTCGGCAATTTGCCGGATCAAATAAGAACAACCGAACGTTTCGTCATCCGGATGAGCATATATGAACGCTACGGTTTTATTTTTAAACATGATAGACTGCCTCCTCGGATTTTTCCGTAATATTAACTATACTTACTATACTTTTATATTGACTAAGATAACATATTTCAATACAATGCAGTAGAATCCAATATATATAGGTGATCTACCATGAGTCAAACAAAAGATTTGTCCACACGCGACCGAATCCTGCAAATGATGAAAACCTCCGGTCCGCTAAGCACCAAAGAAATTACAGACCGGCTCGGGATTACGGAAATGGCGGTTCGGCGCCATCTGGGCACGATGGAACGGGACGGATTGATCGAGTCGAAAATGGTACGCAAAACATCAGGGCGTCCTACCGCGGTCTATGGCCTCACCGAACTTGCGGAGGGCATGTTCCCGAAGAAGTACCATACCTTAACCCTTGATCTGCTCGGCGAACTGGAGAACGAATTCGGCAAAGAGTCGGTAAACCTTCTCTTCGATCGCCGTAAACATAAATTGACGCGACTGTACGAATCCGAAATGGCGGGAAAGGACCTTCCCGAAAAAGTGCAGAAGCTCGCCGAGATCCAAAACGAAAACGGCTATATGACCGAATGCGGGCAAAACGAGCAGGGCGATTATGTCCTCATGGAGCATAACTGTCCGATTTCGCAGATCGCGAACCGTTACAATCATGCCTGCGAGTGCGAGCTGAAGCTGTTCGAATCGCTGCTGGATACGAAGGTCGAGCGCACGGAATGCCTGGCCCAAGATGGCCAAAGATGCGTCTATGTAATTAAAAGATAAAAAATGCACAACCTCCTGGCCTTCTTTACAGGCTGCAGGAGGTTACTTTTTATATTTCGTCAAAAGCCTTCAGCTCTTGTTCTATCGTTTGCCGGATTAATGAAATGCATTCTTCCGTGGTCTTGGCGAATACTTTTTTCCCGTTAACCATCGCATAAGGTCTGATTTTGCAAAGGCCGCATAAATTTAGACAGTCCAGGCGAAGCACCGCAATTTCCGGGTACTCCTCCTCCAGCTGCTCCAGCTCCAATGCGCTCATCAAATTGCTGTCGCATACTTCGACGACCACGATGCCCATACCCAATTGACTTCACCCCAACTATTTTAAAAATAAAGCAAAAGCTTCAACCGATGACTCATTATGATGAACCTGAAGCGGTTTGTCAATGCCTTGGACGACATTTAACATACTTAACATACATCTATGTTGACTAAGTAATCGGAGATAATTATAATAGGGAGTGTTAAAAAAATCATTACATATTCTATGGAGAGGATGATAAAAAATGGCACATCAATTACCAGCACTTCCTTATGCCAACAATGCACTTGAACCTCATATCGACGAGCAAACGATGATGATTCACCACGACCGTCATCATAATACTTACGTAACGAACCTGAACGCGGCTTTGGAGTCCGCGCCTGAGCTTCAATCGAAATCCGTTGAAGAACTGATCGCGGATCTGGACAACGTTCCTGAAAGCATCCGTACCGCGGTTCGCAACAACGGCGGCGGACACGCCAACCACTCCCTGTTCTGGGAAACGATCGGTCCAAACGGCGGCGGACAACCTTCCGGCAAATTGGCTGACGCGATCAACAACGAACTCGGCGGCTTCGACAAGTTCAAGGAAGATTTCTCCAAAGCGGCTACGACTCGTTTCGGCAGCGGCTGGGCATTCCTTGCGGTAGACAACGGCAAATTGTCCGTATACAGCTTGCCGAACCAAGACTCCCCGATCATGGAAGGCAAAACGCCGATCCTTGGCCTGGACGTTTGGGAGCATGCTTACTACCTGAAATATCAAAACAAACGCCCTGATTACATCGCAGCATTCTTTAACGTCATCAACTGGGCTGAAGTTGAAAAACGTTACGAAGCCGCATTGAACAAATAATTAGGCATAGGAACATAAAGAAGAAGGCCGGACTCGGGATTATCCCGATATCCGGCCTTCTTTTTCGCGTACCGAATTGCCTTCCTCAAGCAATGGCTGAACAAACATACGTATCGCTTCCCGGCATCGGCCGGATACTGAGAGCAGGAGCTTTGCGGCGGCGTCGCACATTTTTTCTTTATCCACTCTCATGGTCGTCAACTTTAGCCCGCTTTCATCCACATATTTCAGTCCGTCGAAGCCGACGATCGATACATCCTCCGGAATCCTGATCCGCCGTTTGATCAGCTGCCTGGAAAGCAAGTAAGCGATCCGGTCATTGCCGCAAAAAAACGCGTCGGGCCATCCCTTGAGCCCGTCCAAGAACGACTCGATTTCCCGTTCGGTATAATCAAAGCCCGTGGAAGAAGTCAGGATCATCTTCTCGTCGATAGCCAATCCATTCTCCCGCATAGCCCTCCAGTAGCCGTACCAGCGCTCCTCATGGCTTGTCGTCAAGTTGGTCGGGCCGATGAAACCGATCTCCCGGTGTCCTTTTCCCAATAAAAAGGATACCGCTTCACCGGCCCCCTCGATATTGGCGGAGGCAACCACGGGACAAGGAAGCTCCCGGTGGTAGCAGTCCAGCATCACAAGAGGGGAATCCAGACGCCACACCATCTCGGCATAAGATTTGTCCACGATACCGAACATAATAATGCCCTGATAGGCGATATCCTTGCAATGGCGGGGCAGTTCGAGCTTGGCTTCCATCTCCCGGTCAATCGGGGCAACGACGGCACTCATCCCCTGTTTACGGATGCTTTTCTCGAGGCCCCAGATCATATCGTGATAAAACTGAAAATGATCGTTATCCTCGTAACTCATAATCCGTTCCGGCACGAGCACGACGATATTGCCGCTGCCTTGAGGCTTGTCTCCGGTCAGCGAGTAACCCATCTCTTTTGCCGTTTGCAGTATCCGGCTCCGCATTTCCTCGCCCACGCCTTTTTTGTTCTGCAAAGCCAGCGAGACCGCGTTCTTGGAAACCTCAAGCCGATCGGCAATATCCTGCATGGAAACCTTCTTTTTACGGGCCATCTTCTTTTCAATCCTTCCGAATCATGCTACACTAAGCGTAGTCTACTTTACAAATTAATGTTCTGTCAAGTTTGTCAAGTGAATGGCCAAGGAGGAAATTTTTAATCATGAACGAACCGATTTTTTTGGAACCCGTATTTCAGGAACGCATTTGGGGCGGCACCAAACTCCGGCAATTGTTCGGCTACGATATCCCAAGTGACCTCACCGGTGAATGCTGGGCCGTGTCCGCCCATCCGAACGGTCAAAGCACGGTCAAGAACGGCCCATTGAAGGGAACTTCGCTTGGAGAACTTTGGAGCTCGCATCCGGAACTGTTCCGTTCCAATTCGGCTGTTTTTCCGCTGCTGACCAAAATTTTGGATGCCTCCGACGACCTGTCCGTTCAGGTCCATCCGGATGACGTTTACGCAGGGAAAAACGAAAACGGCGAGCTCGGCAAAACGGAGTGCTGGTATATTGTCGACGCCGAGCCTGGAGCCGTGATCATCTACGGACATGAAGCCAATACGAAAGAAGAATTGGTCCGTATGATTCAAGAAGGAAAATGGGACGATCTGTTGACCAAAGTTCCGGTTAAAGCGGGAGATTTCTTCTATGTTCCGAGCGGAACGATTCACGCCCTCGGCAAAGGGATTGTCGTCCTCGAAACCCAGCAAAGTTCGGATACGACTTATCGCGTTTATGATTATGACCGCCGTGACAAAGACGGAAATCTTCGCGACCTGCATTTGGACAAAGCGATCGAAGTAACGACGATCCCTCAGGCATATGAGCCCGTAGCTTATGAGAGCAAGGATGAGGAAGGCCGCACGGTCACTACGTTCGTATCGAATTCCTTTTTTACCGTGGAAAAATGGAATGTGGCGGGCGCGGCCAACGTGCCGGCATCCGCAAAGTATACGATTTGCAGCGTGATTGAAGGCTCCGGCCAGCTTACCGTTCAAGACCGGAACTATCCCCTTGCGAAAGGCGATCACTTCATTCTGCCTGCGGACTTCGGATCGTATCGACTGGAAGGCGAAATGATGCTGATTACTTCGCACGAATAAACGACAAAGACGCCCGGGACTGTCGATCCGACATCCTGGGCGTCTTGCTGTTTTCAACGCGAAATTCTATGAATTCAAATAACGTTCCTTAATGATGTTCAAGTGATGAGTGGCATGGCCCGCAACAATGTAGGCGAGAGCCCGGGCTGATCCCGGATTGCCGCTGAACGTGCCGACGCGCGCCCAGGCTTCGTCATCGAGCTTGCGGACCAGGGACAACGTCGCGATGCGGACCGCCGCAAAGTCCTGCAGCAGCTCATTCACCGTGGATTGATCAAAATTCGCCAGACTCATGAACTCATTTTCGTCAAAGCCGGGAAGCGGGGTCTTATCGCCGCGGGCGATTCGCAGCAAACGATAGCTCATAATCCGTTCCGTATCGGAAACGTGGCCCAGCACCTCTTTCAAACTCCATTTCCCTTCGGCATATTTGTAAGCGCCCTGTTCCTCGGTAATGGCTCCAAGCAGCGCGATAACCTCATCCACTTGTTTCTCCAAATAGGCCAGCACGTCCCCTTCCGGAACCAACTGGATATACGTCTTAAAATGATCGGCGTATTCACCTTCTAGCGGTCTTGTCAGCATCTTGCTCTCTCCCTTTTTATGTAGTCGCAATGCTTATTCATTCATCTTCCCATACATCATCCATCAGTTTTTTGATGGTCTTGCTCCGTGCCTCCGTCTGCTCCGCATCCGGCGTCCACCGGCTTCCATCCCAAACCACGACATCCCCCGGCACGGCAGCCGGATCTACGTCCGACTTAAGCACATCTTTCGTCCTTCCGTCCATCTCCAGGATACAATATTCCCCTTCAAATCCTTCAACGATCGCGGTCCGCTTCAAACGCTTCACCTCTCTGTCGAGATATTCAAATGCTGCCCGTCCGAGTCGATCTCAACCGTGCCGTCCAAATCGTTACGGTACACCTTAACCCCGTTTTTGCTTAGCCGGTCCAGAATGTCCTGCTTCGGATGCCCGTAAGAGTTCTCTCCGACCTGGATAACGGCGTATTGCGGAGCCACCTTCTTCAAAAAAGACGCGCTTGTTGACGATTTCGATCCATGGTGCCCCACCAGCAGCACATCGGCGCGCAAATCGGCGTTCGAGCCGATCATCCCGTTCTCGCTTTCCCGCTCTGCGTCCCCCGTCAGCAAAAAGGAAGTTTCCCCATACGTCACTTTGACTACCGCGCTCATGTTGTTATTGTCGTCATAGGTTCCCACCGGGGCGAGCATGCTAACCTTGACCTCATCGTCCCAATCCAGGTCCAATCCGGCTTTGGCGGTTTTGACTTTCAACCCCCGGTTTTTGATCGAGAGGAGCAGGGATTCAAAGGTTTTCGTATTCGACTGAATCTTTGGCATGTAAATGGCCCCGACCTCATGGTGGTCGATGACGGCGTCCAATCCGCCGATATGATCCGCATCCGGGTGGGTGCCGATGACGATATCGATCCGGTCCACGCCATATTGCCGCAAATAATCCAGCATCTGCTGTTCCCGGTCGTTATTCCCCGCATCGATCAGCATGGTACGCCCCGACGGGCTGATCAGAAGCTGCGAAGCCCCTTGACCGACATCCAGAAAAATCACTCTTAACCGATTTGACGTATCGAGCGAATTCTGCTGAGGTCGTTCGTTGCTCTTCTCCAGGCTGGCGAAGTCTCCGTATTCCAGTGTGCATCCCGATAATAAAGAGCAAACGATAAGAATACAAAAGCCAAGTCTAATTCCTTGAAAATAATTCCGTTTACGTCTGTTCATAGATGATAGGTTCCTTTATATGAATTCTTTTTTTACTATATCATACCGGTTTTTAATCATACAGCGTCGTGAGTCTTAAAAATCAAAAGCGGCCGGCCTTCCTTCGAAGGGCCAGCCGCAATCGCAAACAAAACCTGCGTTATTTTACCGTAACACGGACGGTTACCGTCTTACCGCCATAAACCGCTTTGATCGTCGCGCTGCCTTTGCCCACCGCTTCAATCTTTCCGGCCGTTACTTTCGCAACGGAAGGCTTCGAGCTGGTCCATGTGGCGCTGCCGGTAACAGCCGGTTTGGTGCCATTATCATACTCAGCCGTCAGGACTACCGTCTTCACGTAACCCGGAGCGAGTTTAAGCGTCTTCTCGTCCACCGTAAGCTTCGTCAACTTAGGAACAACGCTGACTTTGACGCTGACGCTTTTGCCTTGGTAGGATCCCGTCAGCGTAGCCGTACCTTCGGCGATCGCCTTCACGGAAGTCGAAGAAACCGTAGCTACATTCGTATTGGAAGATTCCCATCCAACCTTACTGGACAAGCTAATCGTTTTACCATCCTTATAATAACCGGTTACTTTAATGGATTTCGATTTCTTGATATTGAGTTCAACGCTGCCCGGTTCAACGACAATCTTGACGATTTCTTGCTCGATCGTAACCGGGATGCTGATCGTTTTGTTCGAATACGTTCCTTTCAGCGTAGCGGAACCTTTAGACAGCCCTTTGATCACTTTACCGGCGGAGGTCGTTTTGATCACCGCGTTGGAGCCCGTCAAGCTCCATTCGATCTTATCTGACATATCGGCCTCTTCACCGTCTTCCCAAACGACGTTTACTTTCGGAAGCGCGGTTTCTTTGCCGATGATCACGCTAAGCTTTTCTTCTTCCGTAATTAAAGTAAGCACTTTTTCATTAACCGTCAATTTGACCGTAATCGTCGTGCCGCGAACCGATGACGTACCGGCGGTTACTGTGGTGTCCGGAAGCTTGGCCGTCAAAGTGACGGAGCCTTTGGCAACGGCTTTAATCTTGCCGTCTTCGACTTTTGCGATATCGTCATTGCTGGAGGTCCACTCGACCTCATCGCTGAAGTCCAGCTCTTCATCATCCAGCTTGGTTCCGATCACATCCGGTACCTTCAGGGATTCGCCCTTGAACATTTCCAATTCCGTCTTCTCCACTTTCAGGCTGGTCAAGGACGGATACACGGTAACTTTCATGGTTTTGCTGATCCCCAAATGGGTCACTTTGATCGTTGCGATTCCTGCGGTCATCGCGGAGATTTCTCCGCCGGACACTTTAGCCACCAACGGGTTCGAAGACGTCCAGGTAGCCGATGCGGTGACATCGTCCTTTTTCCCTGCTCCGCTTCTCATTTCCGCGGCAACGTTCAGCTTTTCGCCGATAAACAGATTCGGTTCATCGGAAGGATTGAACAAAATGACTTCGTACGGCGTCCGGACATATACGTCCGTCTCCGCCCTAACGCCAAGATACTGGGCGGTTACCGTGACCTTGCCGAGTCCGACCGCCTTAAGCTTACCGTCCTCCGTTACCGTTGCGACGGAAGAGTCGGAAGTGGTCCATGTCACTTTATCCGTAACGTTTTGAGTTACTGTTTTGTCATCTGCGGCGGTGGAAACTGCCTGTAGGGCAACCTCCGGATCGCCGACGACAAGTTCGATATCCTTCGCAGGCAGTGTTTGAGCGTTGCCGTTGCTGTCCGTAACCGTATAGTTCAGGCTCAGCTCCGAATACGGCGAACTTACCGTAGCTTTAAACGTAGCCGTAAGCCCGGAGTATTTAGCGGTAACCGTAGCTGTACCCGCCGAGACAAGTTTGATCTGTCCTTTGTCGATCGTCAGAACGCTTGTGTCCGAGCTCGTCCACACCGCATCCGCGGTAACATCCTTGGTAGCGCCGGTTGTGGAACCTTCGACCGCCGCAATCGCCTTCACGGCCAATTTATCTTCGCTGGCGTCGAGCTTGAACTTGCCCTCATTTTGATATTCCAGCTTCAATTCCTTATAGGAATCGTTCGCTCTTACTTGAATCGAGGAAGTCGCGGCATCGTAATCCGCGCGGATCGTGACCGTCCCCTCTTTCAGTGGCGTAAGGGAACCTCCTTGGGATACGGTAACGATCGTATCGTCGCTGGACGTCCATTTGACGGTGTTCGTCAAATCCCGTTTCACGGTCGAGCCTTCAAATGTACCCCAAACCTTCAGCTGTTTTGTTGACTTGCCTACGGTGAGATCCACCGTCGTTCCCGAACCTTCAATTTCAATGGATACCAGATCCCCGGTAGCCGCAAGTGCGCCGTTTGGAAACACCACGGCAAGCAGCAGCGCCAACGACAGGATCCATCCCGTCATTTTCCTGTTCGCAGTCATTCGTTCCTCTCCTTTGATTGTTCTTTGTTGGAAACCATCCTTTTCCAGGCCTATGCGTATTATATCGGATTTTAGGAGATTATTAGTAAGCTTTTTTCGAAAAATATGACCATCGGCCTATAAAAAAGATCAGCAACAGGAAAGGCTAAAAAAGTCGAAGATTGACTATCTTAAAGAAGGATTAAGGAATATCATGTAGAATCTTACAATAAAGTTATAAAAACGGAGAATGGTAAAGGAGAATTGAGATTTCTATGCTCAACCGTGCTCAAAGGAACTTTAGAACGCAAATGTCAACTATTCAGCGGGAAGAAAGGAAACGGCGTAAAGAAAGATTTTATAGTTACATACTCAACTTTCGCAGCTTAATTTTCCGAACAAAGCCTTGATATAATTGGGCAAACTCGCAATCCATTGCTGGAGTTGACATACAACGGCAGACTGATCCCGTTTGGATTTCGCTTCCGTGAACGCCATGAAAAATGCGATCAGATGCTGCAAAGCCGTTTTGAGATCCAGGTCTCGAACTTCGTCGGAAAACAGGAAAAACAGACCGCCCAACGACCGCGCGTCGTTGTTGTGACGGCGTTCCCATTCCATTACGAGATAACGGGTAAACACGATCGTGGTGTGGCTGATGAGCATATCAAACGAACGACCTTGAAACTCCGTTCCCAGCTTCAGGTACGATTTGGCAAATTTGAAGAACGTCTCAATGCTCCAACGCATGCCGTAGATGCGAACGATTTCAGCCTCTTCCAACGCCAAATCGGTGCTGAGCAGAACCAGCCAATCCCGCCGCCGATGGCGGTTTTGCACAAAGACCAATTTGATCGGCAAACCGCAGGCGGTTTGAACGATGACCGAGCCAAGGATTTCTTTGTTTTTCTGCTTTGGCAACAGGGCATACAGTTCATGGAGCGTCAGGCTTTTTCCGTCGAACCGGTATCGTTGTTTCATCGCCTTGACCATCCCAATGACATGCAGACCTTTCGCCATCAGTTCACGCAACAGAGGCGCTTGGGTAAACCAACTGTCCATCAGGACAAAGTCAGCGCTAAATCCAGCCTGAATCGCTCGATCAAGCAGAGCCGCCACGGCATCCGGTTTGCGTGAAAGCGCCTCGATGCGGCGTTTGTAGCCTTGGGTACGCTTGGACAGACGTTCCTTCATCTCGCAAAAGCGATTCGTCAGCTTGGCCGAGCTGAGCATGACAAAATCGATGGGCGCAAAGCTGAAGCCATCCGACCATCCGAGCGTGAGCATGTTGTAGCCGCGAGCATATCTCCCCGTCGTATGATCGAAGATGCGGGCAAGCAACTCGGCTTTCTTGCTGCGATCCCTGCGAAGAACCGAATCATCAATGATGAACGTCCGAACGCGGGACGAAGAGGTTAAGGAATCAAAATGCTGAACGACCTTCAGACTCAAGGCATGCAAAAATCGTCGCCAGGCAAAGCGTGGATGGTTTAAGAATCGATAGACTACATCTTTGCCAGGCAACGACTGGCGGCGGTCGCTATGCAGAAGACGAAACCAATTGCGCCCTTCAAACACGAGCGTAAAGATCAGCTGAAAGATGGCAAGACTGGACAATCCGAACGACTTGGAAATGCCGGCTTTGCGCAACAGTTGTCCGATTTGCAAAGCGGAAAATAAAGTCGAGATTCGTTCTTGGCCCTTTTCAGACAGGAAGTTGTGTTGTACCATAGAGTTACGCACCTTTCTGTTTGGAATGGTTTGTTTAGCTACTTCCATTTTACCAAACGGAAAGGTGTTTTTCTGTCAAGAACGAGATTTTTCAATAAGAAATCCTAGTCATATCAAGGCTTAACACTAATTTTCAAGGTGCGAAAGTTGAGTTACATAGAAGATAAACACATCACTAGCTACTATGAAGGACCGGAAATTCAAGAACCTATTCGTTTAGGATTCAGAATTATCCGTGGACTATTTTTCCTTGTATTTTTGGCAGAGGTGCTGTTTACTGTTTTATCTGTATCAATCGTAGAGGACATCAAGTTTGAAATTGGAATGTTATACTCTACTGGAATTTCATTTACTCTCTTTATTTTCGGGTTGATGTCACCAAAGTTATTATTCATGAATTCTCGATTGCTTGTTACTGCCATTTTCGGTATGCTGACGTTAATTTTCCTAGCTGTGACGATTTTATTGGCCATCATTTATCAACCTTAGCCAACAAATATAGGTTTCTTATCAAACTTCAACGCAAGGGCTTGATCCAACGTGGTAAATTTATCCATAAACAATCACATAAATTCAAAAAATACGCCTCCTCCGCATGATAACGGTGAGACGTATTTTTTAGTTACCACTTTTGTTAATGCCGAGGACCGGGCTCGAACCGGTACGGTAGTCACCTACCGCAGGATTTTAAGTCCTGTGCGTCTGCCTATTCCGCCACCCCGGCGTAAAAGATGCGAGCTCACCGCCAAATAAAGGCGATAACCCGATGAATTTCGAGCAGAATTTCCATTAAAAATTATCGCACTTTCAAGCGCAATCACAAAAAAATCCTGCGGTGTTGATTATAGCACGACAAGGCGATGCATGGCAAGCATGCAAGTGAACGAGCTATCGGTTTATCTCCCGGATTCAACTTTTCCTTCTGCATATCATATTCTGGGTAACAAAAAAGGAGCGTTCCGAATGCCAAACTATAGCATCATCGTGGATTTATCGGACAGAACACTTTATCTGCTCGACAATAATGTCGTAACCCGCAGTTTTCCTGTCGGCATCGGCAAAATGTTGACCAAAACCCCGACAGGCAATTACACCATTGTGAATAAAGCCCCGAATCCCGGGGGGCCTTTCGGTGTCTACTGGATGGGGTTATCCCGTCCTCATTACGGGATTCACGGCACGAACGACCCTTCTTCCATCGGAAAGGAAGTTTCTCATGGTTGCATCCGAATGCACAACGAAGATGTCACTCAACTGGCTAACCTGGTTCCCATCGGAACGGCAGTGACGATCAGAGAGTAAGAAAATCTCCTGATGATTAGAAAAAAATGCGGCGGGTAATTATTACTCGAACTGAAAGCCATCTATACATCAGGAGGGATTTCATGTTTTTCCACATCAAGCAACTACAGTACCGAGCAAAACCCGACAGACCTGATCCGGCATACGCACGCAAACTCCAAGAAGTCCTCGGCGGGCAATACGGCGAAATGTCCGTCATGATGCAATATCTTTTTCAAGGATTCAACTGTCGGGGTGACCAAAAATACCGCGATATGCTGCTCGATATCGGGACCGAGGAAATCGCGCATGTTGAAATGCTGTGCACGATGATTTCCCAGCTTTTGGACGGCGCGCCTGCCGACATGCAGGAAGAAGCCGCCAAAGACCCGATCATGGGAGCCGTACTTGGCGGGATGAATCCGCAGCACGCGATCGTTGCCGGCCTCGGAGCGACTCCGTCGGACAGCAACGGGTATCCTTGGAGCGGAAGATACATCGTATCCAGCGGCAACCTGCTTGCCGATTTCCGGGCCAATTTGAACGCGGAATCCCAAGGCCTCGTCCAGGTTGTCCGGTTATACGAGCAAACGACGGACCCTGGCGTCCGGGACATGCTGTCTTTCATGATCGCGAGAGACACCTTCCACCAAAACCAGTGGCTTGCCGCGATCGAGGAAATAGAAAAGCTGGACGGACCGATCGCCCCCGCCTCCTTCCCGAGAGAACTGATGGTCGAGGAAGCGACCCGGCAGTTCTACAATTTCTCCCAGGGCGAGGAAAGCAGCGAGGGCCGTTGGGCCAACGGGCCGCTTTATGACGGCACAGGCCATTTTGAATATGTTGCCAACCCGCCGGCCTTCGGAGAAGCTCCGGAGCTGCTGCCTCCGGCCGACCATCAGCACTCCACGCCGGGCACTCCGCCTTACTTGGTGAATAAGGAAAAGTAAATATCCCTTTGAAAAAGAGGCTATCCCCGAATCGTTAAGGGATTGCCTCTTTTTGCTAATGCGAAGATCAGCCGTTATAATTACGGGTCTCGTCGCCCCGGTTTCATATTCGATCCATGCATGATAAATATCTTGCCTTAAATCGATGCCGTTGTCGCTGTTCGTAAGAATGACTACCCCGTCCCCGGTTTCCGGAACGAATCCGTAAAGGGCATGCCAACCCCGATTGTCGCCGGAATGGTACATGAACGTTTTGCCGTCGGATAACTTCCTGGCAAAGAGCCCGAGTCCATTTTCGCCCATCACGGGCTTTTGCATTTCTTCAGCCAGTTTGTTTCCTCGGTCCAGAGAAGCAATAATCAATGCCAACATGTCCGATGCGTTTGTTTTTAGACCGGCCGCCGCTTTTTCCGTAAAAAGATAGTTCGGAATTTCCTGACCGAAATAACCGTATGCTTTCGATAAAGAAGGATCGGCGGCATCTTGCCGGAACGAACTTGCGTTCATCCCGAGCGGCTTCAAGACTTGTTCCTGCATATACGCTTCATAGGATATTCCCGTAACCTCTTCGATCAACAGCTGAAGTATGGTGTATCCAGCGCCGGAATAGTCCGCTTGCGTCCCGGGTTCGCCGGTAATCTTTGTCGGCTCGTTGAACCTTCCTTTTCCGTTTAGAGAATCAACTAAGCTATAAAGCTCCTCATCCGGTTCCGTGCCCACGTATCCTTTATGAGGAGGCAAACCTGCGGTATGGCTCAACAACCTTCTAATCGTTATTTCCTGATGGTCGAAGCCCGATTCGGGGAATTTCCATTCGGTCAGGTATTTTTCAACCGGGTCATCCAATGAAATACGCCCTTCCTCAACCAGGCTCATGATGCCCCACGCCGTTACACTTTTAGAAATTGACCCTGCCCGAAACAACGTATTTTCGCTGAGCGGAATCCCCTTTTTCTTGTCCGCATAACCATAATGAAGAATTTCGCTTATCCGGCCTTCGTGAACCAAACCGATCGCAACACCGGGCACGCCGTATTTCTTTTGTAACGTTGGAACTTGTTCGTCCAGTTCTTGCTTAAATTCCCCGATATCCCGGAACGAAGCATTGGCTGCTTCCGCTTTGACCCGATTAGTCACCGAATCAACGAATAAAACGATAACCATCATGATGCACACCCATCCCGTCCACCGTAACCACACTCTCCGACTCATCAAACGTTCCACTCCTATTTTTTAAGTGTCTACCTTTTCTTGATTCGAGAGTAGCGCATTTTATATGTAGAATTCGTTCGATATACGTTACATTTTCCGGATCTATCTAACAAAAATGTAAGATGAGACTCGTCCTACATTGAATGATTAAGAACTACGAAGTAGTTACTATATACTACAAGGATAAAAAAACCCCCTTGCTTCGCAAGGGGGTGTCGTTTCAGGCGCTATGGGCCCTACAGGACTCGAACCTGTGACCAATCGGTTATGAGCCGACCGCTCTAACCAACTGAGCTAAGGGCCCGGATTCCGGAAAAATAAATTGCGGGGGCAGGATTTGAACCTGCGGCCTTCGGGTTATGAGCCCGACGAGCTACCGGGCTGCTCCACCCCGCGTCATTAAATAGCGCAATTAATAATATACACGAATATGTCTCCATAAGTCAAGAGATTTATGGAATAAATCTCAC
Organism: Paenibacillus salivarius; assembly: GCF_051307165.1. Taxonomy (NCBI): domain Bacteria; kingdom Bacillati; phylum Bacillota; class Bacilli; order Caryophanales; family Paenibacillaceae; genus Paenibacillus; species Paenibacillus salivarius. Next base: position 2,207,458 of record NZ_CP195592.1, on the reverse strand, counting down.
ACCATATTTCCCCCGACGGGAGCGGAAAATTTCAATTGCGCGCATTTCATCGAATCCGTAAATCCATCCGTCATGCTCAAGTCTCCGTGCAAGGCAGCCTGCTTGAAATTTGGTTCTGTACAATTTATTAAAGTATACCCAGCGCATTTCATTTTTACTCCTTTCCTGGCGTTTTGTTCAACCTCTTCGTTACCTATAGATTACCCAAAAAAGGACAAAAAAAGCCGCCGTTTTTTTTACAAACGGCAGCTTCTTCGAAAATCTAATATTTCACTCCGCCCTCTTCGGGAACATACGGAGTACCGTCGCCCTGGAATTGGGTTTTAGGATTCAGCTTGATTTTCTGCAGCATTTCATTGCCCTTATCCGCCCATTCCTTGAGCGCTTCCTCCGGTGTTTTCTTGTTGTCCAGCACCTGTTGGAAATACTGGCGGCCTACGTCCGAAATGCTGTACAATCCCGGTTTCTCCATCATCATTTTATCGTCCTTCGGATTGGTAGGCGGAAGAGGCTTCAACAGATAAAATGCTTGAATGTTATAAGACAATCCTTGTTTTGGCTGAATGTAGGATTTGCGCGACACCATTTCATACGTATTGCTTCGCGATTTCAACTGCGCATATTCCGATCCGTTAATGAACTTGATATACTCCCAAGCCGTTTCAGGATTCGGTGCGTTGGTGTTAATGGAAAACGTGTTGTTAAAATTAACGCTTCCGCCGACATCCGGTTTTTCCGGATGCACCGGTACGGTAACGAGATCCCATTCGACCGGAGTGAAGTTTTTGATCTTGGATGCATTGTTGTTGGCATCCACGATTTCGTTAATATAGTAGTTATCCGCAATGGTCATGGCAACATCGCCCGACAAGAACAGATCGCCGCTGATCGCGGTCCATACTTCATTCTCGCCCAGATTAGCGGAATTGGCGTCAGGGATGATTTTATCTTTTGCCAGCTTGCTGAACGTCTCCCAGGTTTTTACCCATTGCGGGGAATTGTCTACGGTCATCGTCTCCGCTTTCTCGTCGTACATTCTCAGTTGGAGGCTATTAATGTAGGTCTGCATATCCCAATACGGGTCATTGCCTCTATACCGGTTGAAGGAGAATCCGAATACCCGGTCTTTGCCTTCCCCTTTGGAGACCAGACGCGCCTTATTAAAAATATCATCCCAGGTCGATTTGTCCGTTGGCGGCTCGACGCCCGCATCCGCAAAAATTTTCTTGTTATAGATCAGCGCCGAAGAATAGAACGAAGGAGTCAACGCATACAAGCTGCCTTCGCCCAAATCCTTGAGTCCATCGAGAACCGCGGGAACATAATCCGAAGTATCGAATTTATCTTCCTGAATCAGCGGATCCAGCTGTTTCAGCATATTTTCCTGAATCAGCTGCTTCAACGTGCTCGTATCCGCGACGACGACGTCAACCGGATTGCTGCCGGTCATGATTTTCTTCATGCTCTCCAACGTATCCGGCTGAACGTAAGGCTGCGTTCCGTCATTGTACCGGTATTGATTTTGGTCGATACCGGGCACGATTTCGATTTTAATATTTTTGTTCGTAAATTCAAAAAGGTCCGTATACTGCTGGCGGAACCAGGAATCGTCCGCGCTTCCGTACAGCAAACCGATGCGCAGCACCTTTTCCTCGTTCTTTTCCGAAGCTTTGCCTCCGGTACAGCCTGCCAATAGCGACAGTGCCAGAACCGCCGTCAATGAAGCCATTACGGCTTTCCGCAACTTTCCGTGCCCTTTCTTGTTCATGACTTATCCCCCTCCAGTGGTTTCGGCGCCGTGATCACGATTTTCTCGCCGTCAAACTCCATGCTTGCGCGCCCTCCGATTCCAACCGCTTCAAGATACTCTTTCGGTACCTGGAGCCTTCCGACCCGGTCGACGACGACAAACGCTTCATGCACTTCCTGCAAACCTCCGCCGCCGAACCCGGCCTCTCCGGCAGCCGCCAGATCCAGATTCGGATTCCGTTTGACAAATTCCGTACTGGTCAGTCCGTCGCGGATCGCAACGACCCGGTCCACCTTGCCGGCCAGGGCAAGGTCGTGAGTAACGATCACGATCGTAATGCCGAGCTCCCTGTTGACATCCCGGAAAATCTTCATGATCTGATCCGAGGTCGACGTATCGACGGACCCGGTCGGTTCGTCGGCGAGCAGCATTTTCGGACGGTTCGAAAGCGAGATCGCAATCGCCACCCGTTGCTGCTCCCCGCCCGACAGCTGATGCAGCTTGTTGTGCATCCGGTGTTTGAGCCCGACCCATTCCAGCAGTTGTTTGGCGTAAGCCCGATCCAGCTTGCCCGTCAGAAGCATCGGCATTTCCACATTTTCCAGCGCCGTTAAATAAGGCAGCAGGTTGCGCGCGTTATTTTGCCATACGAAGCCGACGGTGTTGCGCTTGTATTCCACAAGCTGGTCGTCGCGGATTTTGAGCAAATCCCAGCCTCCGACATGAACCTGACCGGCAGAAGGCCGGTCGAGGCCGCCGAGAATATTGAGCAGCGTCGATTTCCCGCTGCCGCTGTTGCCGATGATCGCCATCATCTCGCCTTGCTCCACCGTTAAATTCAAGCCTTGGAGCGCGACGACCTCGATGTCTTCCGATTTGAATATTTTTACGAGTCCTTCGCAATGAATCATGCTCGTGTCGCTCATATTACCGTTCCTCCCCCATCTTCACTGCCTGATGGACACGCAGCCGCCGGATTTGCCAGAAGAGCAGGCCGGCTCCCATGATCAGCATCACCAACACGACGACATACAGCTTCATCGTATCCGAGGAGTTGAAAATGATCCGGAAAGGAGGTACCTGGGTCGTCACGTTATCCGCCGTCTGCAAGAACGGCAAGTACAGCTTCCCGGCCACCTTGCCGATGACAATCCCGAGAACGATCGACAGGCCCGCCGTTAAAATCTGTTCCGTCAACAGCATAAACGTCAGCTGTTTGCGGGATAATCCCATCGCCCGCAAAATGCCGAACTGCACGACTCTGCCGGAAAGATTAAAGAACCAATACAGCACGTATCCGATAAGGGATACGACTACCGAGACCATAAATCCTAAACTCAGAATCCCGAATACGCCTCCCCGGGTCGGATGCTTGCTTTGGGCGGCCAGCTCGCTGCGGACATCCTTGACCGAATACAGGTCGACCCCTTGCTCGCTCAGCTTCGTCATCAGCGGACCCACCTTGGCGTCCGGCTTCATCTTCAGCCAAACATCATAAGGAATCAGCGGCGATTGATCATAAATATAGTCCAGATTCGCGATGATAAACGGTTTTTCATCCGGATATTGGCTAGGCCAGTACGGGATGATGCCGTAAACCGCGAATTCGAGAGTAGCTTCTCCAAGAGACACCGTAAACACGTCGCCCGGCTTGAGCTGGTACTTCTCCGCGAGATTGGACGGCACGAGGGCCGCGCTTTCGTTCATCCCGAGCAGGTTCAAATACTGATACGGATGCGCGGGAAACAAATCGTTGCGGAACCAGGCGACCTTGGCGAAATCGACGTTGTCGATCCCCATCACGTTGCCTTGGCCGGCCGAACGGCCGGAAATGATGATGTTGCCCTTGGTCTGGAGAACGCGGGCGGCGTGTTCAACGCCGTCCAGCTTGCGGAACACCTCAAACGGAGGCTCCGAGTAAATGAGCTTCGTCGGCTGCTGTCCTTGACCGCCGCCTTGGCCGCCGCCGGGACCTCCTCCCTGTCCTCCGCCGCCTCCGCCTTGACCTCCGCCCGCGCCGCCGCCGGATCCGCCCTGCCCTTGACCGCCTTGCGGAGTTTTGGACATTTCCGGCGTGGATTCCCAGACGGTCTGCATGATGACGTCGGCACCGTATTTATAAAGCGTACGTTCCGTCGAATTCAGATCGATTGTCCGCGCGGCCGAGGCGTTGTAGATACCAAGCCCAAGCGTCAACACGAGCAAAATCATCAGCGGATAATAAGACGTAGCCGAGCGCGAAAGCTGCGTCAAGCTTAAATAGTACGGCACCGGCAGCCACTTCTTGCCGAGCCATCCGATCAGCTTCAAAATCCATGGGAATACCCGCAGGAAGAACAAGCCGATCGAGAAAATCGCGATGGCCGGCACGAAGAACAGAAACGGCTGCACTTGCAGCTCATCCGTCGTCATCCCGGTCTGAAACGTAAGCACCTGGCGTTCATAGAACAAATAGTAGCCGTAGCCCGCGGCAGCCATCAGCACGATATCGATGAACCATTTTTGCCAGCCCGGACGCTGATCGGACCTGGCCTGCTTTCGTTTGGCGTTGACGATCGAAGCTCTGGCATAAGAGATCGCCGGAAGCACCGTCGCCAAAATCGCAATGATGACGGCCGCCGCTCCGAGCAGCAGCGCATCGGTATTAAAACCTACCGGAATCGACTTCCGGTTGACAAAGGCGAGGAACCCGTCGGCGGAGCCGATACTCTTGGACATAAACCATCCGAGCAGCGGTCCGGCCACCATCGCAACGATCCCCAGCAACAATCCTTCCAGCAAATAAATGAATATGATTTGTTTGGTCGAAGCCCCCCGGCTCCGCAGCACGGCAATATCGCTCTGCTGTTTATCCAGGGACTGGCGCGCATTCATCACGATAAAATAAAAAACCATGGCAATCATCGGTGCGGCCAGCGTAAACAGCAGCGTCTGCATTTGCAGGCTTTGCCTGCGGAAATCGTCGAGCAAGCTGCCGAATGAAATATCGACCTTGGTCTCCTTGAGCTTCTGGTACAACTCGACATTGAGCCGATCCAGCGTGCTTGACAGGGATGTCAGCTGCCCCGTCTTGATTTCCCGCAGATCAAACGCGTAATACCAGCTGGAATTGTGCAGCGGGATGTTCAACTGCTTGAGCAAACCGTCGTTAAACGCCGATTCGCTGACGTAAAACGTGTTCATCATGCCTTCGAGTCCCTGATACCAATACGGATCGGTGGCGTCCACCGGCTGGAACACGCCGACGATCTTCACCTTGAGAGTGACGTCCGCACCGCTATATACGGGATATTCCATAACATCCCCGATGTGCAGGTCCTGACGGTACATCGCTTCTTCAAGCATTACCGCTTCTACGGCCGTCCCGCCCCCGGCGCTATCGGAAAACAACTGTCCGCCGGTGACCGAGACCCGATCTTTGAGCCCGCTCATCGTGGAGATGCCCATCGTTCTCGTCCGGCTGGCATCCACCTTTGTCGGATCCTCGGGATAGACCTCGGTTCCCCGGATGGAACGGGTGTTGACGTAAGTTTGAAACGGAAAGCCGATTTCTTTCGGCACGTCTTCGACGATATATTTATTGACCGACTCGAGTCCGGACAATTCCGTCTTGGTTCCGCCCGGAGCCTGGTAGCTCATCACGAGGGAGCCTGCGGGGAGACCTTCGCTCTCCGCCAATAAAGTGCTGGATACGACCCGTTTTAACGACCCGTCCGAATACATCGGAATACTGACGGTAAAAGATACCGCAACGATCAGACCTAGCAGCGTACTTAAGGTCAGCCATTTCGTATTCCACATTTTGCGGAACAATAATCGCAATAAAGGAACACCCATTAGCGACCCACTACTTTCTGCCCCGGCGTGAGTCCTTTAAGGATTTCCACGTCCGTCGATGTTTGCAATCCGACCTCGACATCAACCTCCCGCTTGGAGCCGTCCGCTTCCGCAACTTGGACGTAAGTCCGCGATCCGATGGAGCGCAGCGCGGAGATCGGAATCAGCACCGCGTTTTCCTTGCGCTGGGTTACGATGGACACGCTGAGCTGGCGTCCGCGTTCCGCTTCCTTCGGCCATTCATCGAGCTCAACGATCAAGTATTTGTCGATCGAATCTTTCTCCGGAGGAACGCCTGCGCCGCCCCCTCCGCCGTTTTCCGAGGAATCCGTGGCCGTCGGCATGACTTTGACCTTGCCTTTAAATACCCCAAGGGCATTGATATCCACTTCGGCCGCCATGCCGACGGAGATTTTCTCAAGTTCCTCCTTGGCAAAAGATGCGGCTACGACCAGGGAAGAAGTATCCGAAATGATGCCGAGCGATTCGTAAGCCTTTACCGTGGCGCCCTTCTGTGCGTTCATGGACACGATCGTCCCGGAGAACGGGGCCTTGAGCGTACCGTCGGCGATCTTTTGCTCGAGATCCACCAACTCCTGGCGTTGCTCCTCGAACACGATCTGCGCTTTCTCGAAGTCGATATCGCTCATTTCATCCTTTGTCCGCAGCGTTTCCTTCATCGTCAATTCCTGCTGGCGGAAATCAAGCCGCTTCTTTCGCAGATCCTTCTGTAAATCCTTCACATCTAAAACGACCAGCACGTCGCCTTTGGACACTTTGTCGCCGGCCTTCACTTTCACTTCCTGAACATGAAGCCCCTCTTCCGTAAAATAAAGCGGCTCCTCGCGTTGACTCATCAGCTTGCCCACGGCGTTGACCTTGAGCTCAATCGGCTCCGATCGAACCTCGTATTCCGGTTTCTTCGAAATCGTAGGCGGGGTGATGACCGGAAGAACCTCTTCCTCATTCTCGTTAGGAAGCAGGCTGCAGCCTGCCGACACGACAAGGGCGAAACAAACGGTCGTGAGACCGAGGATCCGGCCGAGCCCCCTTTTTTTAGTTGATAAATTTTCCATCCACCATTTCGTAAACATGGTCTGCTACCTCCAAGATTGTAGGATCGTGAGTAGTCATACAAATCGTCATTTGCTCCGTATGTATGATGTTTTTGAATACGGCCATCACCTGGGCCCCCATTTGGGAGTCAAGGTTTGCCGTCGGTTCGTCCGCGAGCAACAATTTCGGACGGTGCGCAATCGCCTTGGCGATCGCCACGCGCTGCTGTTCGCCCCCCGACAGTTCGAAAGGACGGTGGAACATTCGTTTGCCTAGCCCGACCAGTTCAAGGCAATGGCTTACCCTTCCCTTCCACTCCTGGGGCGGAACGCCGGCCATCCGGAGCGACAATTCGACATTTTCCCAGGCGGATAACAAGGGAAGCAAGGCATATGCCTGAAAAATAAAGCCGATTTGATTGCGCCGAAGCAGCGTTCTTTTGTCATCGTTTAGCTCGTGCATCTGCTGACCCCTGAACAAAATTTCTCCCGAAGAAGGCTGGTCAAGGCCGCCAAGCATGTTGAGCAGCGTCGTTTTTCCCGAGCCGGATCTCCCTTTGAGCATGACCAGTTGACCTGTCTGCACTTCCATGTTGATGCCCTTGAGGACATGAATTTCGCCGCCGCCCACCGGAAAAGAACGATGCACGTCCCGTACGGTCAAAACAGGACCCGCTTCTTCTTTTTCCAAGGGCTCTTCAGTTATCGTTAGAATTTCGGAAGCCTGAACCTCCTCCGCTGCCGCGGTTTCGGCTGGCGCTTCCTTCTCCGGCTTAACCGGTTTGCGAAGCCAACGCATCTTGTATCGATCTCCTATGTATGATTTTAGTCACTCTTCCAAATTGGTGCGTCCTTGCCTGCATTATAAACGATATATCATTCCAAAAAGTTACAAGGATTTTTACGATATTGATAATTTATTTCCATATTTTTAACACTGAACGAGTCTAGCAATTTTGATAGTATAATGAAAGATTCCTTTGTGTCTGGAAAAGAGGCGGTTCCGATCAGAAAATTGAAAGGCGCGATTATTGCGCTAAGCTTACTTACTTCATCCTTCATTCAACCGCAGACGCCCGCATCCGGCATGGAGCAGCCGTTCCGCGATATCGGGAATAGCTATGCGAGAGAAGCGATCATTCGTCTATATGATAAAAATATTTTAAAAGGAACGTCGGAACATCTATTTTCTCCAACCCGGCCGATTACCCGCGCAGAGTTCCTCGTCACGATGAACCGCATTTTGGGCTTGGAAGCGGTGGATTCTCCCATTCCGGCATACTGGGACGTCAGGAAGGGCACTTGGTACTACCCCGACATCCAAGCCGCAACCGAGCTGGGTTTGACGGAAGGCAAAGGGGCGGGTAAATTTGAACCGTCTCAGCCCGTGACGCGGCAGGAAGCCGCAGTGATGATCGTCCGTATTTTGAATGAGGACCGGGGCACGTCGGCTACCGTCGGTCAATACGAGGACGAAGCCTTGATTTCTACTTGGGCCCGGTCTTCCGTTGGCATCATTTCACGGCTCGGTTTAATGGAGGGAAGCGCGGGGCGGTTCAATCCGACCCAACCGTTGACGCGACAGGAAATCGCAATGATCCTGGAACGTCTCCTGCAAAATAAAACGTGGTCGGGAAAACTATCGGCCAAGCCGGACCCGGGCATCCAGATCGGCTGGCAATACGGGCAAACGGATGAACAATACAAGCAATCGATCCTGAACTCCGAAGTCAATGTGATCTCGCCGAGATGGTTCTTTCTGGAAGAGAACGGCGGACTCACCGATGAGAGCAATTCCTCGCTTGCCGCATGGGCCAAAAAGAACGGGAAACAGGTATGGGCGATGTTCGGCAACCGATTGAACATGGAGAATACGCATACCCTGCTTTCGTCCAAAGAAAAAACCTCTGCCGTGATCGCGAAAATCAAAAATCAAGCGCTGAAGCTGGGCCTGAAGGGGATCAATCTGGATTTTGAAAATGTGGCTCCCGGAGATAAAGCCGCACTCACTTCATTCGTAGAATCGCTTGCCGGCCAACTGCATGCAAACGGCATGGTGCTTTCCGTCGACGTTTCGCCGGATCTCGGAACGGATTGGACCGAGGCGTTCGATTACGCTGCATTGGGCAAAAGCGCGGATTATATGGTTCTGATGGGGTATGACGAACACTGGTCGGGCGGCGCCTCCGGCTCCGTCGCTTCGCTTCCCTGGGTGCAAAGAGGCCTGGATACCTTGCTGAAAAAAGTCCCGGCTTCCAAAGTGATCTTAGCCTTGCCTTTATATACCCGGGATTGGACAGTGAACGAAAGCGGGGCAACGGTGAATACCGAGGAGTTGAGGCTTCCCGAGCAAAACGGCCGGATCAAGGCGTCGGGGCTCAGACCGGCCTGGAACTCCGCGCTGGGACAATATACGATGGAGTACCGCTCTTCCGGCGCCAAGCATCGGATTTGGCTGGAGGAAACACGCTCGCTTACGAAAAAATACATGATGGCATTGGACCGGAATATCGCGGGGATCGCTTTTTGGCATATCGGCGGAGAATCGCCGGAAATCTGGCCTGCGCTGCGGAATGCGGAAAAATACGAAGCGATCAAAAGTCGTCAAAACTAACTCTGTGGGAAAACTATAAAAAAAGGAACTGTCGCGTCCCAATTCAGCAAGGACGATGACAGTTCCTTTTTCGATTAATTTCCGAACGAAGCCGGATCCTCTCGCCACGACTTCAGCAGCGCCAAGTCCTCCGGTTGAATCACGCCGCGCTCGATAGCCACGTCGATCAGGGCCGTGTAATTGGACAGGGTTTGCAGAGGAATACCGGCGGCTTCAAATCCTTGAACCGCCTTGTCCAATTGATAGCTGAAAATGGCCAGCACGGCAAGCACTTCGGCACCCGCCTCGCGAACAGCCTCCGCGGCCTTGATCGAGCTTCCGCCGGTGGAGATCAGGTCTTCGATCACGATCACTTTTTGCCCCGGCTTGACCAGCCCTTCGATCTGGTTTTCCTTGCCGTGTCCCTTCGCCTTGTCGCGGATGTAAGCCATGGGAAGTCCTAGCTTTTGGGATACAAACGCCGCATGCGGGATGCCCGCGGTTGCCGTTCCGGCGATAACCTCCGCCCCGGGATAGGATTCGCGAATCACCGCCGCAAAAGATTCGGCGATTAAATCGCGGATCTCCGGGTATGACATCGTCAACCGGTTGTCGCAATAGATCGGTGATTTAATGCCCGATGTCCACGTAAAAGGCTGGTGCGGACGCAGCGCGACGGCACCGATATCCAGCAAACTCCCCGCCACATCACTTGCTATTTTATGAGTACTCATGCTCCCATCATCTCCTCAATGATTTGTTCCGCGGCTTCGCGCGGGCTGGCGGCTCCGGTAATCGGACGGCCGACCACAATATAATCCGTTCCTTGTCCGACGGCTTCGCCCGGCGTCAGTGTCCGGGACTGGTCGCCCGCGGCGCTTCCCGACGGACGGATCCCCGGGGTTACGGTAATGAACGATGTCCCCAACCGCCCTTTGATGGCTTGTACTTCCAAAGGAGAAGCCACCACGCCGTCAAGGCCCGCTTCCTTGGTCAAAGCCGCATAAGACAACACCGCCTGCTCGACGCTGCCCGGTATGCCGATCTCCCGGTTTAGCGTCTCCTGGTCGGTACTGGTAAGCTGAGTCACCCCGATCAAGAGTGGCTTCCGCAAGGAAGCGTCGTTTGCCATCGCCTCCAGGACGCCTTCTTTGGCAGCGGCCATCATTTTGACGCCGCCCGCCGCATGGACGTTGAACATATCGACTCCAAGCCGGGTAATGCTGTTCGCGCCTCCTTTTACCGTATTCGGGATGTCATGCATTTTCAGATCCAGGAAAACGGAATATCCCTTTGCTTTTAATTCCTTCACAAAATCCGGCCCTGCGGTGTAAAAAAGCTGCATCCCGACCTTCATGTAACACGGAATTCCTTCAAGCTCGCGAATCAGGCCTTTCGCCTGCTCCGCGGAAGGATAGTCCAGCGCAACCATCAGTTTTCCGGCTGCCTGCTCGTATGAAATCGCCATAGGTTCTCCTCCAATCATACTTGCGGCCCCGATGCTTGAGTTGCAAGTCGGAGCCGCTTCGTTAATTATTCAATTGCTGTTTAGAAACTCGGCATCGCCTGGGAGGAGAAGTTAATCGTCTCCAGCATGTTCAGCAAAGCGCGAACCGTATCGAGCGAAGTCATACATACGATTCCGTTTTCCACCGCTTCGCGGCGGATCCGGAAGCCGTCGCGCTCCGGTTCTTTTCCTTTGGTGAGCGTATTGATCACAAAGTGGGCCTCACCGTTGCGGATAAGATCCAGAATGTTCGGTTCTCCCTCCGTCAGCTTGTGTACGGTGGTTACATGGATGCCGGCTTCGATCAGCGCGGAAGCCGTACCTTCCGTAGCGATAATTTTATATCCGAGGTTGGAGAAGCCGCGGAGCAGCTCTACCGCTTCCTCTTTGTCTTTGTCCGCTACCGTGGCGATGATGGCGCCGGTGGACGGAATTTTCATTCCCGCCCCGATCAGGCCTTTATACAACGCCTTGGCATACTGCGGGTCGCGTCCCATGACTTCCCCGGTCGATTTCATCTCCGGTCCGAGCGTAGGTTCCACGCGGCGAAGTTTCGCGAAGGAGAATACCGGGACTTTGACCGATACCTGCTCGCTTTCCGGCCACAAGCCGGTTTCGTAACCCAAATCCTTCAGCTTCGTACCGAGAATACATTTCGTGGCCACGTTGGCCATCGGGATATTCGTCACTTTGCTCAAGAAAGGAACCGTCCGCGAAGAGCGAGGATTTACCTCGATCACGTACACTTCATTCTCGTAGATGACGAACTGAATGTTCACCAATCCGACCGTCTTCAATTCCTTCGCGATTTTGATCGTGATATCGGCGATTTTGGTTTTCAATTCATTTGTAAGATATTGAGGCGGATACACGGCGATCGAGTCGCCGGAGTGGACCCCTGCGCGTTCGACATGCTCCATGATCCCCGGAATCAGCACGGTTTCTCCGTCGCAAATCGCGTCGACCTCAACCTCTTTACCCAGCATATACCGGTCGATGAGCACCGGATGCTGCGGATTGATGTTCACCGCTTCTTCCATATATCTCAGCAACTCCGCATCGGAGTAGACGATTTCCATCGCCCGGCCGCCGAGGACATAAGACGGACGCACCAATACCGGATAGCCGAGCGATTGGGCCGTGCCGACGGCTTCGTCCACGGATGTGACCGTGCTGCCTTTCGGCTGTGCAATATGAAGTCTCGAAAGGAGCGCTTCGAACTTTTTCCGGTCCTCCGCTTCGTCGATGCTTTCGAGCGAAGTGCCAAGGATTTTCACGCCGGCCGCCTTCAAAGGCGCCGCGAGATTGATTGCCGTTTGGCCGCCGAACTGGACGATCACGCCGACCGGCTGCTCCTGTTCGATGACGTTCATGACGTCCTCGAAGAAGAGCGGCTCGAAATAGAGCCGGTCCGAGGTGTTAAAGTCCGTCGAGACCGTTTCCGGGTTGTTATTGATAATAACAGCCTCGTACCCTGCCTTCTGAATGGCCCATACCGCATGTACGGTAGAGTAGTCGAACTCGATCCCTTGGCCGATCCGGATCGGCCCGGAGCCCAGAACGAGAATTTTCTCCTTGTCGGTATGGACGACTTCATTCTCGGTTTCGTACGTGGAGTAGTAGTAAGGCGTCGATGCCTCGAACTCCGCGGCGCAGGTGTCGACCATTTTATAGACCGGACGCAAGCCTCTTTCCTTCCGGAACAGCGTTACGCTTTCTTCGGTCAGATGCGTGCTCTTCGGCTGCCCCGACGCGCGCAATTCGGCGATCGCCCGGTCGGTGAAACCGCGGCGCTTCGCTTCATACAGCGTTTCGTAAGTCAGTTCGGATTCCGAAGCGATTTTGCGTTCGAATTGAACGAGTCCTTCGATTTTATCCAGGAACCACCAGTCGATTTGCGTCAAATCCTGAATTTGCTGCAAGGTGTAGCCGCGGCGGAATGCTTCCGCCACCAGGAACAGGCGTTCATCGTCGGCTTTGACAAGTCGTTGGTTCAATGTATCGTTCTCCAGCTTTTCAGCGCCTTTCAGATAGAGGCGGTGCGTTCCGATCTCCAGCGAACGAACCGCTTTATGGATCGACTCCTCGAACGTCCGTCCGATCGCCATGACTTCCCCGGTCGCTTTCATTTGCGTGCCCAGCTTGCGGTTGGCGCTCACGAATTTGTCGAAAGGCCAGCGCGGGATTTTGCTGACGATGTAATCCAGCGTCGGTTCGAAGCAAGCGTAAGTTTGGCCGGTTACCGGGTTAACGATTTCATCCAGCGTATAGCCGAGCGCGATTTTTGCCGCCATTTTGGCGATCGGATACCCGGTCGCTTTGGAGGCCAGCGCCGAAGAGCGGCTGACCCGCGGGTTTACTTCGATTACATAGTACTGGAAGCTTTGCGGATCCAGCGCGAACTGCACGTTGCAGCCGCCTTCGATGTTCAGCGCGCGGATGATCTTAAGGGATGCGGAACGCAGCATTTGGTATTCCCGGTCCGACAGCGTCTGGCTCGGCGCCACGACGATGCTGTCCCCGGTATGTACGCCGACCGGATCAAAGTTTTCCATGTTGCAGACCACGATGCAGTTGTCGTTCGCGTCACGCATGACTTCGTATTCGACTTCTTTCATGCCCGCGATCGACTTCTCGATCAGGCACTGGCCGATCGGGCTGTAGCGGATCCCCGAAGCGACCGTTTCTTTCAGTTCTTCCACATTCGCGCAGATGCCGCCGCCTGTACCGCCCAGCGTGTACGCCGGACGCACGATCACCGGGTAGCCGATCTCCTCGGCGAAGTTAAGCGCCTCGTCGACCGTTGTAATGATCATACTCTCGGGAACCGGCTGTTCCAGCTCGCGCATCAGCTCGCGGAACAAGTCGCGGTCCTCGGCTTTTTCGATCGAGGAGAGCTGGGTACCCAGCAGCTTCACGTTTTCGCGCTCCAGCACGCCGGCGCGGGCAAGCTCGACCGCCATGTTGAGGCCGGTCTGGCCGCCGAGCGTCGGCAAGAGTCCGTCCGGGCGCTCCTGGCGGATGATTTGCGTCACGAATTCCAGCGTAATCGGCTCGATATATACTTTATCCGCCATATTGGTATCGGTCATGATCGTGGCCGGGTTGCTGTTGATCAGCACCACTTCCACGCCTTCTTCTTTCAGCGCTTGGCAGGCCTGGGTGCCGGCGTAATCGAATTCCGCCGCCTGCCCGATCACGATCGGACCGGATCCGATGACGAGTATTTTCTTCAGTTCTTTGTTGATAGGCATGTTACAGTACTCCTTTCGCTGCGGCCATCAGTTCGGCTTGACGAGGCTTTTGCGGATTTTCCCGCTTATGCGTTCTGATCATCTCGATGAAGCGGTCGAACAAGTAGCTGTTATCATAAGGTCCCGGCGCCGCTTCCGGGTGATATTGCACCGAGAAAGCAGGGTATTTCGTATGCTTGACGCCCTCGACCGTTTTGTCGTTGTTGTTGATATGCGTTACGACCAGGTCCGTACCGGCAAGCGAAGCTTCGTTTACGGTATAACCATGGTTTTGGGAAGTGATGTAGCAGCGTCCGGTTTCCAGATCCTTCACCGGATGGTTGCCGCCGCGGTGACCGAATTTCAGCTTTTCCGTATCGGCTCCGCAGGCCAGCGAAAGCAGCTGATGCCCAAGGCAGATGCCGAAGATCGGATATTCTCCGAGCAGCTCCGAAATCATTTTAACCGCGTAAGGAACGTCTTTCGGATCCCCAGGTCCGTTGGAGAGTTGAATCCCGTCCGGATGGAGCCGGCGGATTTCGTCGGCCGTCGTGTCATGAGGCACGATAACGACGTCGCAGTCCCGCTTGTTCAGTTCGCGGAGAATCCCGCTCTTCGCACCGAAATCCACAAGCACGATCCGTTCCTTGGACCCCGGGCTGCTATAGACGTTTGGCGTCGATGTCCGGGCAACCTGGTTGCGCAGCTCGTCGATGCTCGTCGTCGCCATCATTTCCGTCAGTTCGACGACCGACTTGGCGGATGTCGTCAAAATGCCTTTCATCGTCCCGTGCTGGCGGATAATCCGGGTCAGCATACGGGTATCGATCCCGGTAATGCCCGGGATTCCGTACTCCTTAAGCAGGTCGCCCAGGCTGTACTGCGCCCGCCAGTTGCTTGGCGTAGGCTCATAACGGCGGACGACGAATCCGTGGATCGAAGGAGCGATCGACTCGAAGTCGTCCCTCGAAATTCCGTAGTTTCCGATCAGCGGATAAGTCATGGTAACGATTTGTCCACAGTAAGAAGGATCAGACAATACTTCCTGATATCCCGTAATTCCCGTATTAAAAACGACCTCGCCGGTTTTTTCGACTTCCGCGCCGAACGATGTTCCGGTAAACAGCGTGCCGTCTTCCAATAACAATCTTGCCTGCATCCTGCAGCACTCCTTTACATTATGTCTATTTAAAAATACGATTGAATCGCATCCTTATGATTTATTCGCTCCATACCACTTTGCCGGCAACGATCGTCTTAACCGGCCAGCCTTTCAGCTTCCATCCCGTAAACGGCGTGTTGCGGCCCTTGGAGGCAAACTCCTCGGGGTTCACTTCTTTCTCCAGATCCAGATCGACGATCGTCAAATCGGCAGGCGCACCCGCCACCAGACGTCCGGTATTCAATCCGAACACGCGGGCCGGATCCTCCGTCATCCGCTTCACCAGCATCCCGAGCGTCCAGCGGCCCTCGGCAACGAACTTGGTGTAGAGCAGCGGGAACGCCGTTTCAAACCCGACGATTCCGAACGGGGCAAGCTGCATTCCCTTCGCTTTTTCTTCCGCGCTGTGCGGTGCGTGGTCCGTAACGACGATATCGATCGTTCCGTCTTCCAGCGCCTGGATGCAAGCCTCCACATCCCGCTTGGAACGCAGCGGCGGGTTCATTTTCCAGTTGGCGTCCAGCCCCGGAATATCCTCCTCCGAAAGAATCAGGTGATGCGGGCAAACTTCCGCGGTCACCTTGATGCCGATTTCCTTCGCTTGGCGAATGAGGCGGATCGATTGCTCGGTGCTGACATGGCAAACATGGTAGTGTACGCCCGTCGCTTCGGCCAGCAAAATATCGCGCCCGACATGGATCGCTTCCGATTCGTTCGGAATCCCCTTCAACCCGTGACGTTTGGCAAATTCGCCCTCCGCCACCGGCGCCCCTTCCACCAGCGAGTTGTCCTCGCAGTGGGCGATGACCGGCATGCCGAGCGAAGCCGCAAGATTCATCGCATCTTTCATCATTTGCGCGTTTTGGACCCCGACACCGTCATCGGTGAACCCGATCGCCCCGGCCTCTTTCAAGGCTGCGAAATCCGTCAGTTCCCGGCCAAGCTCGTTCTTCGTAATCGCCGCATATGGCAGCACCCGGACTAAGTCCGCTTCCTTGGCCTTATTCAGGACAAGCGAAACGACTTCTGGAGTGTCGGTGACCGGTTTGGTGTTCGGCATGCAGGCGATCGTCGTGAATCCGCCCTTCGCCGCCGAACGTGCGCCGGTTTCAATCGTCTCCTTATGCTCAAAGCCCGGTTCCCTCAGATGGACGTGCATATCGATAAATCCCGGGGTTACCAGTTTGCCCTCGGCGTCGATGACGGTTGCGTTACCGGCTTCTCCGGCAAAGCTGCCTGCGGCTGCAATTTGCCGAATCACACCGTCCTCAACCAGGATTTCCTTTTTTTCCAAATCTCCGCTCTCGTTCAGGACACTTGCGTTTCGAATAATAAGCTGCATCGATGGAACCTCCGCTTTTTACAATCTATAGAATCCTTAAAATAAGTTCCTTGCTTTATCTCATCGCTCTTTCCATAACCGCCATCCGAATCGGCACTCCGTTCGCCATCTGCGGAAAAATCCGCGATTGGGGATGTTCGACCACCGCGTCATCGATTTCCACGTTCCGGTTTACCGGAGCCGGGTGCATGATGATCACGTGTGGCGCAAGCTTGGCGACCCGTTCTTCCGTCAGGCCGTATTCGAGCCGGTATTGATCCGCCGACTTGAGCAGTCCTTCCGCATGGCGTTCCAATTGCACCCGTAGCATCATGACGACATCGGCGCAGAGCGCTTCATCCATCGGAACATAAGGAGCGTACGCCGCAAGCTCCGGAGCCTGCATGCTGTCCGGCGCGCAAAGTTTGACCTCCGCACCGAATTTTTGCAACGCCCAAAGGTTCGAACGGGCGACCCTGCTATGCTTAATGTCCCCGATAATCGAAACCTTCAAGCCTTTCAGCTCACCAAAGTGCTTTCTCATCGTGTACATGTCGAGCAGTGCCTGGGTCGGATGTTCGTTATTGCCGTCTCCGGCGTTAACGAGCGGTACCGAGATCCGCTCGGCGAGTTCGGCCAGCAGACCGACCGGCTTTAACCGGATCACACCGGCATCGATCCCCATTGACTCCAAGGTGCGGACCGTATCGTAAATCGATTCGCCTTTTTCCACGCTGGACACCGCGGCCGAAAAATTCAGCACCTCGGCTCCCAGTCTTTTTTCCGCCATCTCAAAGGAGAAGCGGGTTCGCGTGCTGTTTTCAAAAAACATATTCGCAACGAACCGGTCCTTCAGGACCGGAACGACCTTCTCGCTCCGTGCCTCCCAATATGCGGCACGATCCAGAATCGAGGCGATCTCGGAAGCGCTAAGGTCCTTGAGACCGAGCAGGCTGTGTTCTTTTAATGAGGATGCCGTCATCGTCATATCACTGTTCCCCCCGGTTTTGCGTAATCCGTACCTCGTCACTGCCGTCGGTTTCTACCAGGAATACCTCGATTTCTTCGGCTTTCGATGTCGGAACGTTTTTCCCGATATAATCCGGGCGGATCGGTAATTCCCGGTGACCGCGGTCCACAAGGACGGCCAATTGGATCGAAGCCGGGCGCCCGCAATCCATGATCGCATCCATTGCCGCCCGGATCGTTCTACCGGTATACAGTACGTCGTCGACAAGCACGACGGTTTTGCCATGCACCTCGATCTGAACCTCTGCCCGTTCGGAACCTCGCTCGCCCCTGTCGTCACGGTAAGGGGTCACGTCCAGCTCTACCCAGGAGATCGGCGTTCCTTCGATATTTTCCAGTCGTTCCGCAAGCCGTTTGGCCAAAAACACACCCCGTGTCTTAATGCCGGCCAGTACGCAGCCCTCAATACCGTTGTTCCGCTCAAGAATTTCATGGGCGATTCTGGTTAAGGCACGGCGAATGGCCATTTCATCCATAATTGTATGACTCTCGCTGCTCATCTGATCTGCCTCCTCGGGATAAAATTGCATTCAGCATCCGTGGTAGGTACAAAAAAACTCCTTGCCTGACCCAGGCAAGGAGTTTTTAGCCATGGTAAATGACCATGACTGTCATGCGGATCCCGGATGTATACTGCCGCAGCAATATACCTAGTATTGTCGGAATCCTCATTCACGTTACCTTGCCAGCCTCACGGGACTGAATTAAAGGTTCTATTGATTTACATGAATTATGACAGAATACGGCTTGCCTGTCAAGACAGTCGGACTGGATGATTATTACTGTCAAAGAACGGTGAATCATGACGCCTGTTCCGGAGATTCGCATTCATTTATTTATAAATATACACCATAATTTATATTTATACAACAGTTGCAATGTAAAAACCGCCCTGGAAAACCAAGGCGGCAGGTGGTGCATGCGTCAAGCTATTCATTTTCATAAGAGTCGGAATCTCATCGGCCTGATGGTCGAGCTGTTTGCCCGGCTGCGCTCTCCCGATTTCTCAAAAGAACATCTTCCTAAAAAATAAACTTCACTTCGCCAAGCCGCCGTTTGATTTCCGCGATGACCCGCTGCTCCTCTTCTTGACCGTTCGCGGCAAACGTTACCGAGAAACGGACATAGTGGCCGGCATCGTCCCAAGGAACGGTGGAAATCAGCTTCTCGCGAATCAGATACTGGGAGAAGTCCTCCGCCGATGCGAATGACGGTCCGCCTTCGACGCCTTTGGGAGCGGCAACGTAGAGGAAAAACGAGCCTTGCGGCTTCTTTGCCCGGAATCCCAACTCGTTAAGTGCACTTACCAGCAAATTATGGCGGCGAGAATACTTCTCCGCGATTTTTTCGGTAATTTCCGGATGGGCAAGACCGTAAGCCGCGGCTTTTTGTATGGCGATAAATTGGCCGGAGTCGTTGTTGTCCTTCACGTCGCTGAACGCTTTGACGATGAGCGGATTCCCTGCGACAAAGCCGATTCTCCAGCCCGTCATATTGTATGATTTCGACAAGGAGTGCAGTTCCACGCCCACATCCTTCGCCCCTGGCACGGACAGGAAGCTTAACGGCTTCAATCCGTCATAGGTCAAGGCCGCATACGGTGCATCGTGGACCACTACCACGTTAAATTTACGGGCCCACTCGACAACGCTCGTAAAAAACGCTGCAGTGGCGCTGGCCCCAGTCGGGTTGTTCGGGTAATTCAAATAAATCAATTTCGCTTTGCGGGCGACATCCTCAGGTATCGAATCCAGGTCCGGCAAAAATTGGTTTTCTTCCGTCAAGGGTACCGTATATACTTCCCCGCCCAAATATTTGGTATGGGTTCCGAGAACCGGATATCCGGGTACCGTCATGATCGTGATGTCTCCAGGATTGATAAAACAGGAAGGCAGCATCGCCAAAGCGGGCTTGGACCCGATCGAGTGCACGATTTCCGTAGCCGGGTCGATCCCTTCCACGCCGAAAACTTCATGTAAATAACGGGCCGCCGCTTCCTTGAACTCGGCAATGCCGTTGTCCGCATATCCGCGGTTCTCAGGCTTGGCGGCTTCCTCCGCGAGTTTGGCCACGATGCCCCCATCGGCCATTTCATCCGGCTCGCCGACGCCCATGTCGATCAATTCCACATCGGGAAAATCCTTTTTCGCCGCCGCTTTGGCGCGTTTGATTTTCTCGAATTTATAAATAGCGGTGTCTTTTCCGTAATTTACACCGCCGATACGTTCCGCAAATTGGTGCTGAATAAATGTATCCATGTACTGTTCGATTCCCATAGCAAGATCTCTCCCTCTGCTAAATTTCCCTTTTAACTATGCGGGATACGGGATTTTTAGAGAATGGATAAATCACCAGATCGTTTGTACTTTTTGAAGAATACAAGCACGTCGGCATTCATTTCATTACACAAAAAACAAAGCACCTTTGCTCCTGCCGTGCCTACCGCACAGCCTGATCAAAGATGCTTATTTAAAGTTCAAGCCTACCGGTTACGGAGCGCTTGCAATACATCCTCCATATCGGCGGGAAGCGGAGCGGTAAACTCCAAATATTCCCCGCTGGACGGATGCACAAATCCGAGCACGGCGGCATGCAACGCCTGTCCCGACATTTTGATTCCTTTGCTTCGGCCGTACATCGGATCCCCCACGAGCGGATGGCCGATAAACTTCATGTGCACGCGGATTTGATGCGTTCTGCCGGTCTCCAGCTTCAACTCCAGCAGCGTGTAATCGCCAAAGCGTTCCGCCACTTGAAAATGAGTTACCGCATGCTTGCTGTTCCGTTCGATTACCGTGTACATCTTGCGGTCCTGCGGATCGCGGCCGATCGGCGCGTCAATCGTCCCCTGGTCATGGCTGACGTTGCCGTGGACGATCGCAAAATATTTGCGGGTTACGGAGTGTTCCTTAAGCTGGGCGGCAAGGGAAGCATGAGCCTTGTCGTTTTTGGCGGCCATGATCAGCCCCGAAGTATCCTTGTCGATCCTGTGGACGATACCGGGACGCAGCTCCCCGTTGATTCCGGACAGATCTTTGCAATGGTGCATCAGCGCATTGACCAGCGTCCCGCTGGCGTGCCCCGGAGCCGGATGTACGACCATCCCCCGCTCCTTGTTCACCACGATAACATCGCTATCCTCATAGTAGATGTCGAGCGGAATGTCCTCCGGAACGATCTCTACCGGTTCCGCTTCCGGTACGGTTAGGGAAATGACGTCTCCGGCAGCGATTTTGTGATTCGTTTTCACCTGATTGCCGTTAACGACGATATTCCCCTGTTCAATCCACAGTTGAATTTGGCTCCGGGAAAATTGTTCGCCGGTTTGCGCCTTGACGAATTTGTCGATCCGTTCCTTGGCCGCCTCGGCATCGGCTGTCCATTCCATGCTCTCTTCTTCAGCGTCAATAAAAGAATGATCCGAAATCATACCTGCTCCTCTTGTTCGCTGCTTCCGGCTTTCGCTTGTTTTTCCCGACGCATTTCAAGCAATGAATCCAGCACGATCAGTGCCACGCCGATGACAATGCAGGAGTCGGCCACATTGAAAATCGGAAACGTATAAGAACCGAAATTAAACTGCAAAAAGTCAACTACTTCGCCGCTGACGGCACGGTCGAGAAAATTGCCGACGGCCCCGCCCAATACAAGCGATAACGCCGTTGGAAGCAGTTTGTTCGGTGAAGATTTGATTTTGGTTATATACCAAACAATGCCTGCCACAACCACCGTCGTGATTACGATGAAAAACCAGCGTTTTCCTTCCAGAATGCCGAATGCCGCGCCGGTATTTCGGTGGGAAGTGATCAGGAAGAAGTCGCCAATGACCGGAATTTGTTCGCCAATGGACAAGCCGGTAGCGATCAGATACTTCGTCCCTTGGTCGACAAGAAACACAATCAATGCGATCAGAAAGTAGATCACGCGGGAAGTCACCTCATTTTTTTCATTATTCCTCCGGATCAATAAAAATCCAGGCAGAATTAACCACGTCTAAGAACTCATATATTGTAGCACAGCGGGAATTGGCCCGTCCATGCGCGAAAGGATTTTCCTTAGGTAAAACGTCATGCATTTGCGTAAAATAGCTGTACGATTCCGTATTACGAATTGACTTCAAGGAAATACCGAAAGGAGAATTTCTCATGTCCCACCTGACGAACGAGCAACTTGCCGAGCTTAAATCCGACCTTTTGGCCGCCAGGGACGATATTGTCCGCAGGCTGAAAGAGCAAGACCATAACGGCCTCAGCAACTCCTTGCGGGATACGACTGGAGAGCTCTCAACGAACGATAACCATCCCGCGGACGTCGGAACCGAGATGTTTGAACGAGGCAAAGATATCGCGTTAATCGAGAACGAAGAACTCATGCTTGTCCGGATTGAAGAAGCGCTGGAACGGATAGCTGAAGGCACATACGGCTATTGCGAAACATGCGGTGAACCGATCAGCTATGAGCGGTTGAAGGCGATACCGGAAACATCCTATTGCAAGGAAGACAGCCCGCAAACGTTCGTTTCCGCTTCCCGCCCTGTCGAAGAGCTTTTTCTGATGCCTCCGTTCGGCCGAACCAGCCTCGACGAGCAAAGCGACCAAAACGGCTTTGACGGAGAAGATGCCTGGCAGATCGTGGAGAGCTACGGGACATCCAATTCTCCCGCCCTCGCGGAGGATAACGAAATCGACGATTACAACGATATGGAAATCGAAGCGTCCGGAGAACTCGACGGCTTTGTCGAGCCCTATGAATCCTTCGTCGCCACCGATATATACGGAAATAATGTATTTTTCTACCGGAACGGCGTATACCGCAAGCATATGAAGGCTACCGAGCATCTGGAAAGCGAAGATTCCCTCGGAACCGGGTCTAATAAGTATTAAGCTCGAGTTGTCTTTGCACGATCCGGACGATGTCGGCGATATAATCTCCGATAATCGGCAGGTTGAGAGCACCCAGGACCTGAAGCACATAAATAATCGTTGCGGCGAAAAAAGTAAATCCGATCGCGATTCCGACGCCGCGAGCCGTGCCGGACAATACATTCAGCCATACTAAACGCCAGGGCCGGTTAAGGAGCTGCGTGTACTCGGTGATTCTGGATCTCTCCAGCTCACGCGTCCATTGCAAGGTTAGCCTGTATAAGGCCCCCATTTGCTCTTCGGGAGTCACGGGGATCGGCTCTTCGTATTTTTCCGTTTTGGCCAGGGAATCTCTCCTCCGTTTTCGACGCTTCATCGGCACCTCCGAGAAAAATGAAACGAGCCGCGGGGTTTATCTTCCTTATAGGAGGATACTCACGCCCCGGACTCGTTCCTTCTTGGTTAATCCTAGTATGATCGTCTTATGGACGAATATACACCGTGATCGTTTTGGTGCCCAGATCGACCGTTTCCGCTTGCCCTTCCGCTTGGCCGAAATCTACGTCGGTGATCAGTACATTTTCGCGAAGCACATGTTCAAAGGCTTGAATCGCCGCCTTCAGCTCATCGTCGACGTCAAGCGTCAAATGCACGCGCTGCTCGACCTTCAGATCCAGCTTTTTGCGGGTATCCTGGACGGCGCGCACGACTTCGCGCACCCATCCTTCCTGCTCCAGTTCCGGCGTAATGTCCGTATTCAACGCAACGGTGATTCCGTAACCGGAAGCCGAAGCGAAGCCGGATTTGGCCTGTTTTTCGACGAGCAGTTCTTCTTCGGTAACGTTCAATTCTTCCCCTTCCGGCGAAGTAACGTTCACGCTACCGTTTTCCACGATTTTAAGCGTTTCTTCCGGCGGGAGTCCCTTGAGGAAGCCTTGCAGGAAGCCTACATTTTTGCCGTATTTCTTTCCGGCTACCTTCAGGTTCAGCTTTAACGTAAAGTCCACGAACCCGCTGTCGCTCGTCTCGATTTCGATCGCCTTCACGTTGATCTCATCCTTGATGATCTCCTCATATTCAGCAACCTTGAAGTCGCGGTCCATGGAGACGATCAGGCTGGACAACGGCTGGCGCGTCTTGATCCCGGTTTCGTTACGGACATTCCGTGCCAGTTCCACGATTTGGCGGGCGCTTTCCATATCCGCTTCGAGCTCCGGATCAATCAGCGATTCGTCCGCTTTCGGATAATCGGTCAGATGCACGCTCTCCCCGCCGCCGAGATTCGTGAAAATATCCTCGGACAGCATCGGCGTAAACGGAGCCATGACTTTGGACAACGTCAGCAACACATGAACCAGCGTTTGGTAAGCGAACACTTTGTCTTCGCCAAGCCCGCTGCCCCAGAAACGGTCGCGCGAACGGCGGATATACCAGTTGCTGAGCTCGTCGATAAAGGACTCGATCGCTTTGGAGGTGTTCACGAAGTCGTTGACGGCCAATCCTTTTTCAAGGATCAGAATCAAGCTGTTCAACCGGGACAGAACCCAGCGGTCCAGCTTGTTGGCGGACGGACGATACTCATGCTCCTCCGGTTTGAAACCGTCGATACCTGCATACAAAGTCAGGAACGCATGCGTATTGACGAGCGTATCCACGACTTTGGATTTGGCTTCACCCACGATTCCCTTGGAGAACCGCTTGCTGTTCCAAGGCGCACTGTCGGACAGAAGCGCCCAACGGAACGCGTCGGTGCCGAATTCGTTGATGATATCCCAAGGATCGATGACGTTTCCTTTGGACTTGGACATTTTTTGGCCGTTCTCATCGAGGACGTGGCCAGTCGCGATTACCGCCTTATATGGCGCTTTGCCGGTAAAGAGCGTCGATACGGCCAGTAGGCTGTAAAACCAGCCGCGGGTCTGGTCGATCCCTTCGCAAATCATGTCGGCCGGGAACTGCTCTTCGAACGTCTCCACGTTTTCGAACGGGTAATGGTGCTGAGCGAACGGCATCGAGCCGCTGTCGAACCAAACGTCGATCACTTCGCTCGTCCGTTCCATCACGCCTCCCTCGCAGTGCGGGCAACGGACTTTGACTTCATCCACATAAGGTTTATGCAGTTCCAGGTCCGGGCTTACTTCATGAGCCGCATGGGCGCGCAGCTCTTCCAGGCTGTGCGGAGCAAACTGCTCGCCGCAATCCTGGCACACCCAGACGTTGAGCGGCGTTCCCCAATAGCGGTTTCGGCTGATGTTCCAGTCTACCAGCTCTTCGAGGAACTTCCCGAAACGTCCTTCCCTGACATGACCCGGGTACCAGGTCACCGAGTTGTTGTTCTCGATCAGCTGATCTTTGACCGCCGTCGTTTCGATGAACCAGCTGTCCATCGCGTAGTACAGGAGCGGGGATTTACAACGCCAGCAGAACGGATAGCTGTGCTCGTATTTTTCCTTGCTGTAAAGGAGGCCTCTCTCCGACAACGTTTTAACGATATCCAGATCGCAATCCTTGACGAAACGTCCGGCAAAATCGCTCACGACTTCCGTATAGCGGCCTTGGCCGTTCACGACGCTTACGAAGCTGATGCCGTTCTCGCGGCATGTCCGGTAGTCGTCTTCCCCGTGCGCGGGAGCCATATGAACGATCCCCGTACCGCTCGCATCCGTCACGAACGAAGCGCCAACGATCACGTTTACTTTTTCGGCCTTGATGTAGCTGAAAGGAGACGCGTACGTTTTGCCGACCAGTTCGGAGCCTTTAACGACCGACTGAACCGCATAGTCGCCCTTCATTACTTTCTCGACCAGATTTTTGGCGACGATGTATACGCCGTCTTCCTGTTTAACTTTGGCGTACTCCATGTCCGGATTTACCGCCAACGCGACGTGAGCAGGAAGCGTCCAAGGCGTCGTCGTCCATGCAAGCACATACTCGCCGGTTTCGTCCAGTTTGAATTTGGCGGTGGCGCTCAGATCTTTAACGTCTTCATAGCCCTGCGCCACTTCATGGGAGCTGAGCGAGGTCTGACAGCACGGGCAATACGGGCTTACCCGGTGACCGCGGTACAACAGGCCTTTATCATGAATCGTGGCCAGGATGTTCCATACGCTCTCGATATATTTGTTGTCCAGCGTAATATACGGATCGTCCAGGTCGGTCCAGTAAGCGATCGCTTCGGTAAATTCACGCCACTGTTTTTCATAACCGAACACACTGTCCTTACACTTTTTGACGAATTCTTCGATGCCGTACTTCTCGATTTCCTGCTTTCCGGAAATACCCAACGCCTTCTCCACGCCCAATTCGACCGGAAGCCCGTGCGTATCCCATCCGGCCTTGCGTACCACCCGGTAGCCCCGCATCGTCTGATAACGGCCTACAAAATCCTTGATAACGCGACCTAGGACGTGGCCGATATGCGGCATGCCGTTGGCGGTCGGCGGACCTTCATAAAACACGTAATTCGGACGGCCTTCCCGGTTCTCGATACTGCGTTTGAACGTATTCTCGCTGTTCCACTTGTTTAAGATACGCAGGTCGCGGGTGCGGGCCTGTTCTTTGACATCGACTTTTTTCATGTTTGTCTCTTCCTTTCCTTTATTCCTGAATGCAAGTTTAACGAACAAAAAAAGCCCCGCCCCGAAAGGGACGAGACTTGCGCTCGCGTTACCACCCTAATTTCATGCATAACCGAAACCTAAACCGTTCGACGGCATGCATGACACCTTAATCCCATACGCTTCATATGGGGCCAGGATAACGGTCGGCTTCCGGCCTGACTTACGATTCCCTATACGGGAATTCAGCCAGGCTTCTCCGGGAGGATCTTCCGTCAGCGTCTTGAACGTTGGCTTTCAGCAACCCGCCAACTCTCTGGGGAACAATGACCGCCGCGTACTGTATTCCCATCATCAAATCCATATCAATGTATTTATAACTGATTTACGCCGGGTATGTCAACCCGGAGGAGGCTTGTCCTAGTAAATCTCTTTGATCTCGTGGTCCCGGTCCTGGTCCAGTGAACGCTCCCGGCTGTCCAGAGATTCCCAGCCTTCCTGGCTCAGCAAATCGAGCTGGGCTTCCACCAAAGTGCGGAAACGCGCCCGGTAAATCGAAGCCTGCTTCTTCAGCTCTTCGACTTCCATGGCGATTCTCCGCGATTTGGAAAGCGCCTCGTTCACGATCCGGTCCGCGTTCTTCTCCGCTTCCTTCACGATCAGCTGGGCTTCCTTCTTCGCGTTGTTTTTCACTTCGTCCGCTGCCTCTTGAGCCACGATAATCGTCTTGCTCAGCGTCTCTTCGATATTTGCGAAATGATCCAGCTTCTCCTGGACGGCAAGAAGTTGATTATGCAGCTCCTTGTTTTCGCGGATCACGATTTCATAATCTTTAATGACCTGGTCAAGAAATTCGTTCACTTCGTCTTCATCATAGCCGCGAATGCGTCTGGAGAACTCCTTATTATGTATATCCAGCGGTGTCAATGGCATACTCCGTACCTCCTAATGAAATTCAACTTCCACATAATTTCGACAGGAATTGCCGATCTCCTGCAAATCCTTTACAGAAATTTACCGATCTTGACACGAAGTCTGCCTTTTTTGGTCACCCCGTCACATTCAAGCACCTTGAACCGCCCGAATCCCTGCAGGGCAACGACGTCTCCTTCTTTAAGCAGCTTGGACGGATCCTCTTCCGTTCGCCAATTTACTCTGCAACGGCCAGCCTTGATCGGCGCCAGCACTTTGCTGCGGCTTAACCTGAAAACATCGCTGACGATGCCGTCTAAACGCAAAGAAGCCACCGTCAAGTCCAGCGGCATGAGTTCGGTTTCCGAAGTCCTCAGAGCGTCCAATTCCAGGATGTCGGTCATCACGTTTGCCCGGTGCACCTGATGCAGATTCAAGGTAATGAACGGAGCGATCTCCTCCGCAACAAGGACGTGGCATCCGTCCTCTCGGACATGGATATCCCCGACTTTGTCCCTTTTCAGACCGAGGCCAAGTATGGCCCCCAAATAATCGCCATGGGCAAGCTCAGCCAGTTTCTGGTCCACGGAAGTGATGCTGAGCACTTTAAGCCGCATCGGTTCACTTTCGAGATCCCGGTAATCGGGAGCGATAAAGGCCCTCCGCCGTTCCGCGCCGTCATAACCGCCGTCCAGCCTTAAGGCAACGTCCGGATGGCGGTTCGCCAGCATTTGCAAAATCTGCCCTTGTCTCGGATCGAGAAAGTCGCTCAGCTTCGCTTCGTGATAATCTCCCGCATTCACGACCCATTCCCAAGCCCGGTCAACAAACTGGCGCTCTTCCGGTTTGAAATGTTCATAGATGTCTGTTCGCATCATGCCGCATTACCCCGGGAAGATATATCTGAGCACGCTGCTCAAGCCGATTGCCGCCAAACGGAGAACGAATAACGCTATGATCGGGGAAAAATCGATCATTCCCATAAGCGGTGGGATAAACCGGCGAAACGGGGCCAAAAACGGCTCGACAAGTTTTCCTAGCAGCTCGCCGATAAAACTTTCCCGGACGTTCGGAAGCCAAGACATTAAAATGTAAATAATGATCAAAGTGGTGTAAATATTATAAATCATTGAAACAATCGTATCGATCGTGTTTCCCAAGCTGACTTCACCTCATTTTGTTGTAATCGTAATCTTCGGTCAATATTTCGGTTATCGCTCCCTGAATTTCTACGGTATCCGGCGTGCACAGGAAAATATTTCCTCCAATTTTGGAAATGCTCCCGCTCAACGCATAGATCGTACCGCTCAGAAAATCGATAATTCGCATCGCCTGGTCGTTGCGAACCCGCTGCAGGTTGACGACGACGCTCCGGTGTGAACGCAAATGATCCGCGATCTCCTGGGCTTCGTCATAAGAGCGCGGTTCATAAAGAATCACCTTGACGTTCTTTTGCGAATGAATGCTGACCACATTGCTTCCCCTCTGATTTCTACGGGTTTCGAAGCTCGGGGTTTCAAATTCCGGTTCAGCCTGGTCCCTTAAGCTTTCGCGTTCCACTATTTCCTCTTCCTCCTGCAGGCCTAAGAAGTTCATGAATCGATTCATTACTCCCATTACGTCACTTCCCCTTTCCCTACTAAAAGAGTTCCGAGGCGGACCCAGGTCGCCCCTTCTTCAATCGCCACTTCAAAATCACCGGACATCCCCATGGACAATTCGGTCAACGGTTCCTTGGCCGCTCCCTTGGCGTTCAGTTCATCCCGCAGTTCGCGAAGTCCCCGGAATACGGGTCTGGTCAACTCGGGATCGTCCACCTCCGGCGCCATCGTCATGAGCCCGACAATCTGAACATGGTCAAGCTTCCCCGCTTCAGCCAAAAAAGCTTCCGCTTCTTCCGGCTTGATTCCTTGCTTGGATACTTCCCCGGAAATATTGACCTGCAAAAACGCCTTCACCTTCGCACCGTCCGCCGCCGCCCTTTTTTGAAGCTCCATGGCGAGCGACAGCTTGTCCAGCGAATGAATATATTCAAATTTTCCGACGATCGATTTAACCTTTCTGCTCTGGAGATGGCCTATAAAGTGCCATACTCCCTGCCCGCCGAGCGCCTCCCATTTCGGGAGCGCGACGTCCGTCCGGTTCTCTCCGATGTGAATGACGCCATGTTCCAACACAGAACGCGTCATTTCGGCGGAGACATATTTCGTCACGGCAATGACCTTAACCTCGTCTGGATTTCTCCCGGACCGGTCACAGGCCGCCTTGATCCGTTCATTGACATGTTGTATCCGTTCTTCGAGCGTCAAGAAGGGATCACCTCTCTTTCATACCAACCCAACTTGCCATGCGACCGGTAACCCCGCCGTGTTTGCGGTAAGAAAAAAACCGGTCGCTTTCGCAGCTTGTACACCATGATGTACATTCGATATGTGTCGGCAATATTCCTGCTTTTATCATAATCATTCGATTCATTTCTTTCAAGTTCAGCATGGTTCGGTCCGAATTTACGGATGGCTCCGCTATTTTAGGTTCCCACCGGTCCCATTCGGCTTCTGCCAGCGCCTCCCTTACTTTACCCATAACATGCTCATCCACCTCATAACAGCATGCGCCGATGCTCGGTCCGATCGCCGTCCGTATTTCGTCCCTGGAACTCCCGTAGGTTTGCTCCATTTTCGCGATCATCGCTTCCGCAATCCGCCCTACCGTTCCCTTCCAACCGGCATGGGCGAGTCCGACGACCCGATGTAC
Organism: Paenibacillus salivarius; assembly: GCF_051307165.1. NCBI lineage: Bacteria > Bacillati > Bacillota > Bacilli > Caryophanales > Paenibacillaceae > Paenibacillus > Paenibacillus salivarius. Next base: position 2,177,886 of record NZ_CP195592.1, on the reverse strand, counting down.
GGGGTCGAAAAAGTAAAGCGGAACGCAATCCGCATAAAAAGAAGTCAGCAAAATTCCGGGTACGTTCGTCACTAATCCGTCGGTCGCCTGAAACGCGCTGCTCCTGTCCCGGAAGCCTTTTCCCCGGTCTTCCGCCTTCACAACGGCAACATCGGCTCCGTGGACCTGTTCCCCACAGGTCCACGATTCGGCCGGAAATCCGAGCGCTCCGGCCAGTTGTTGACGGTTTTCAAGAACGTCCTCCGGATCGTCGCCTACATGATACGCCAAATTCAGGCTGTCATACTGCCCTTTCGAAACGCCCCCGGCTCTTCCCGTAAATCCGGCGCTGAGTCCCGGCATCATCTTGCTCCAGGCTTGAAGCTCGTAACGCTCAGGCAAACGCTCCATATCATTCCTTACGAACGGTTCCATCATCCATCTTCCTCTCCCGGTATGTCTCACACAGTTTACCATAAATTCCGGTCCGTGCGCTTATGAACCGCGTCGTTCCGCCCTTCCGTCCCTGTCAATGTAAACGGTGGTTTCATAAGCAGACGCCATCCGGGATTCTCTGAGTTCCTCCATTTTTACCAATACGACATCCGATCCGATCTTGACGATATTTTTCCAAGGGATGATCAAATCGCTGCCGCTGCCGAATAAACCGAGAAATTTGTATCCGGACGGTACGACAATCGCCTCGATCACCCCCTGACGCAGGTCCAGTTCCAGATCGCTGATATGCCCGAGCCGCTTGCCGTCCACCACATTAATGACGTCTTTCGTTTGAAAATCGGAAATTTTCATGCTTGCTCTGACCACATTATCCATTACCTATCGCCCCCTGCCCGCCTAATGCTATCCCTTTACTATATGTGCGGGCGGTCCAAAACATCATTATTTCTTGACCGGAACTTCCTTCCGGAATATTGAAATGCCCAGGATCTAACGATGGTCAACATAGAGGTCTGAACAGGCCGCTGGCGGCCGCCCGTTCATTTCCCGGAAAATGCTCATAGCTGGGATTAATATTTCTAAACCGCTTGATTGCGTTATGACTTAAGGTAACCCAATGAGTCTAACCTTTTGTCGTACCCGCTCACGTCCGGCCCACTCTAACGAAACGACATATTCTTATTGCGTCAATTTCAGCGGTTTGGCCGATTTAAAGAAACGAGAGAACGTTATTCGGCTCTTTCGGACGCCTATCCAGTGCTTCTCTCCAAAATAGCAATACCACGTTTCGTTAGATTTCAAAAACACGCCATTTTGTTCAAATTAGGTTATACAGTTTCGTTAGCCTGTCCTCACCCGCCGATTGCCCATACGAATCGATGGGCGGGTTCCTTTTGAGCGAATCCGGTTCAAGGGGAATATAAAAAAGGCCCCGAAAGGGCCTTAACAATTACGACTTTACATGTTTTTGCATTTGTAAAATGGCGGATTTCTCCAGTCTGGATACCTGGGCTTGGGAGATGCCGATTTCGTCGGCGACTTCCATCTGTGTTTTTCCCTCAAAGAAGCGCATCGAAAGGATCATCTTTTCCCGGCGCCCGAGCCGCTGCATCGCTTCCCGCAACGCGATTTCCTCGATCCAGGAAACATCCTTGTTCTTGTCATCGCTGATTTGATCCATCACATAGATCGGATCGCCACCGTCATGATAGATCGGCTCGAATAAGGAAACCGGGTCCTGGATGGCGTCCAGGGCGAAAACGACATCTTCCTTCGGCAGGCCGAGCGCCTCCGAAATTTCAAAGATCGTCGGTTCCCGCGAATTTTGGTTCGTCAGGCTGTCCCGCATCTGCAACGCCTTGTACGCAATATCCCGCAAGCTGCGCGAGACGCGGATCGGATTGTTGTCCCGCAAGTAGCGGCGAATTTCGCCGATGATCATCGGAACCGCGTAGGTTGAAAATTTGACGTTTTGCGATAAATCAAAATTATCGATCGCTTTCATGAGTCCGATGCAGCCGACCTGAAACAGGTCATCCACAAACTCCCCCCGATTGTTAAACCGCTGGATGACACTCAGTACGAGTCTGAGGTTGCCATTCACTAACTTTTCTCTGGCTGATCTTACGTGGTCCTGCTGCAAAGAATGGAACAATTCACGCATTTCCGCATTGGTTAGAACGGGCAATTTAGACGTATCAACGCCGCAAATCTCGACTTTGTTTCGGGTCATCAAGTCTTTACCTCCCAAGGAGAAACATTAATGATCATTATCTCCTAGGGCTGTATTTTTATTCCGGAAATTGAGGTTCCCTGGCCATCCTTCCTACACCATCTTGTTGAATTCCTTACGCAGCCGCTTGATAATCCGCTTCTCCAGCCTTGAAATATAGGATTGGGAAATTCCAAGCATATCGGCTACATCTTTCTGCGTTTTTTCGTCACCGTCGACGAGCCCGAAGCGAAGCTCCATAATCATCCGCTCCCGTTCGGTGAGCTTATCCAGCGCCTTGTGCAGCAGTTTACGGTCGACCTGTTCCTCGATATTCCGATAGATCGTATCATTTTCCGTGCCGAGCACGTCGGACAACAGCAACTCGTTTCCGTCCCAATCGATATTGAGCGGTTCGTCAAAAGAAACCTCCGTACGAATCTTGCTGTTCCTGCGCAAATACATCAAAATTTCATTTTCAATGCATCGTGAAGCGTAAGTCGCCAATTTGATTTTTTTCTCCGGGTCGAACGTATTGACCGCCTTGATCAGTCCGATCGTCCCGATCGAGACGAGGTCCTCGATGTTGATTCCCGTGTTCTCGAATTTTCTGGCGATATATACGACAAGCCGTAAATTCCGTTCAATGAGCATCGCCCGGATCGCGGAATCCCCGGTGGAAAGCCGTTCAAGCAAATATTCTTCTTCCTCGCGCGTCAATGGAGGCGGCAAGGCTTCGCTTCCGCCGATATAATAGATTTCTTCGCTTTTCAGTCCGAATAAAAACAATAGACGATAGTATTGCAGCTGTAGCTTCAACTTCCATTTTACACGCATGTCTTTTTTTCCTCCCATATTACGTTCCCTGATGTCCGGCCGTCCTTCGCCGTACTTTTTGACTCGGCGGTTTCCTCGCCCTCGGTCAACGCCGGATGAATGATGGCCCGGTAGGCTCCCTCCGCCGAAAGGCGCCCCCGGTCCAGTCCGATCAGCACCCGATCCGTAATCGTTACCCGGCCGTTCAGGCGAACGGTCACTTCGTCCGGTTTCAAGGCAAGCATGAACTGCGAGCCTTTGTTGATTCCCCGGTAAGGTACGAGCCGAAGACGGTCGCGCCAGAGAAACGAATCATCCTCCGTCCACTCTAAAATAAGGTTGTCCGCCTCGGTTCCGGCCTCCGGACCGCCTCTGCTCTCGGGCAAATAAGGTTGCCAAAGCGACGTTTCCATCACCATGACCGGCAACCGGCTTAAAGGATCGGTTAACTGGTTTCCCGTATCGACGAGCCCGGTGCACGAAATCACCGTCTCGTCAATCCGTACCGTTACTTCGGCCAGGTAAGTCGTCATCATTTCCTGCCTGCGTCTGGAAGACAGCACAAGCCTGAACCATACCATGACGGCGAAAAAAGCAGCCAGCACAAACACGGTCCCGATCCCCAGCGAAAATTCCAGTCCGCCCGAAGCGGAGTACCAGATCCCGTTCCATAGTTCTCCCGAGCTTTGGAACAAATAATGAATTCCCAAAACACCGCCGGCCGCGGCAAAATTGACGATATAAAAAGCGCCCAAATTGCGTAAATAGGTTTGCAAACTTCCAAACCCGAAAGCGATCCAAATCATGACGACGGAAAACAGAAACTTGACCAGAAAGGTGAACATAAACGAAAGCTGCGGTTGGAACATCATCACCACGTATGAAGCGCCGGCCACAGCGGACAGCAACAGGCGCCAGATCGCGATTTTCCGCTTTCTCATCCATGCGGTAACCGCAATCAGGCTTCCATCGATAAGCAGGTTCATCAGAAAAATAAGATCGAGATAAACGACCATGCCCCATCACCTGCCTATGACGTAAAGATGGTATCAGTATAAAGACTTCTTTACGTAAAGTCTGTCTAAAATTGCAGGCCGAACGGCACTTATTTTGTCGAGCTAGACTCTTTTGGCGACATGAAAGTTATCCTCGATCAGCAGCCAGTTTTGCGGGAAAGAAAGACCCAGCTTCCAATAGCTCATCCCCCTCAGTTCCAATTCCTTGATCAAATCGAATTTGGCCTGAATGGAACGCGCATCTTCGAACCAGACCTCATGTCTTCTCCCCTCGCCATCCGAATAACGGAAAAAGGGCGCTTGAGCACGCGAGTCGAACTCGATCGCAACATGGTTTCGGGCGGCGATTTGAATCGCCTGCTGCGGGCTGACAGCCCGGGCGACGCTTCCAGGCACAAACGGCAAGGTCCAGTCATAGCCGTTGCGCTCGTTTTGGGAGCAAGAGCCGTGGAGATTAGCCAACCGTGCTGTTTAAACCGGTCTCTCGCTTTTCGCAAAAAGGCGTTATATGCTTCTCTATCAACCGGGCGCAAATGCTCAAAATCAAAATGAATGTCCCTGAAACCATATTCGTTGGCCGTAGCCGCGATATTGTCCAGAAACCGATCCTGTACGGCTTGATCGTTCAATATGATTCTACCGAGCTCCGCGCTGAATCGATCGTTCTCCTGATTCGTGATAACCATCATCAGAACGACACGATTCTCCCTGGCTATAGCGGGAAATGAATTGAGCAGAGGCTCATTCAATGATCCGTCACGTAAAACCCGGAAGCTGAACGGGGCAAGATAAGTCAAGTGCGGAACAGCCTTCCGGGAGCTTTCTTCCAGGGCCGGGGAGACGGTTTGCCCGCGCGGTTCGACATACGCATTAAATTCGGCGCTTCGTTTTGGACGGGGAGGAATATACAGCCTGGTTCCGACCGATAGCGTGGCGTTCAAGGCAATGCCGTTCATGCTGGCGAGCTCTTCGGGGGTTAAGCCGAACCTTTGAGCAATCAACCAGAGGCTGTCGCCCGGCTGCACCCAATAATAGCTTCCGGCGATCGGGATGACTAATGTTTGTCCGACCACCAGGCGATTCGGATCCGGGAGTTCATTCGCCTGGGTGACCAGTTGTGCGCCGACACCGTACAATTGAGCGATTCCCGACAATGTTTGCCCTTGTTCCACCACATGGATTTGCATCCCTGATTCCCTTCTTTCCTTCAAAAATAACACTAGAATAAAGCTTCTATATATCACGAAATGCTGTAGCCAGAGAATCCGAATGATGAATACGCACTATAAACATCCTATGAAAAGAACGCAAAAAAAGACCTTATCCCAATGAGGGACAAGGTCTTCGGGGAAGATACGATGCTGTTTTGCGAACAAATCCTTATTCGTTATTGTTCCGGCGATTCCGCAGGAAAGTCGGAATATCCAATTGATCCCCGCTCGGCTGGTTACCGAAAGGTCTCAGCGTGGATGACGTAGAGCGGTTCTCTTGAGGCTCGGCCGTACCGGCGACAGGCTTGCGCCCTGGAATGGCCGGAGGAGCTTTGTGCTCGAATCCGGTGGCAATCACCGTAACCTTGATATCTTCCTTCATGTTTTCGTCGATAATCGCACCGAAAATCATGTTCACTTCAGGATCGGATGCGGCGATAACGATTTCCGCAGCTTCATTGACTTCGTACAACGACAGGTTCGCCCCGCCGGTAATATTCATGATTACGCCGCGCGCGCCTTCGATCGAAGTTTCGAGCAACGGGCTCATGATCGCCTTCCGTGCAGCTTCGGCCGCCCGGTTCTCCCCTGTAGCATGTCCAATGCCCATCAGAGCGGATCCGCGCTCGGTCATGATCGTTTTGACGTCGGCAAAGTCAAGGTTAATCAAGCCAGGTACGGCGATCAAGTCCGAAATACCTTGAACCGCTTGACGAAGCACATTGTCCGCTTCGCGGAATGCTTCGAGCATCGGCGTTTTCTTGTCGACGATTTCAAGCAATCGGTCGTTCGGGATCACGATCAGTGTGTCTACCTTCTCCTTGAGCGCTTCGATCCCCATATCGGCTTGCGAAGAACGCTTGCGCCCTTCGAAAGTGAACGGACGCGTGACGACCCCGACGGTCAGCGCGCCGCATTCTCTGGCGATTTCGGCGATGACCGGGGCAGCCCCCGTTCCTGTGCCGCCGCCCATCCCGGCCGTTACGAACACCATGTCGGCGCCTTTCAGCGTGTTGGCGATCAAATCGCGGGATTCCTCCGCCGCCTTCTTGCCGACTTCAGGATTGGCGCCCGCGCCGAGTCCGCGCGTCAATTTATCGCCGATTTGCAGTTTATGCTCGGATTTGGCCAAATGCAGTGCCTGGGCATCCGTGTTCACCGTAATGAACTCCACTCCCTGGACACCGTTCTCAATCATTCGGTTAACGGCATTGCTTCCGCCGCCGCCGCAGCCAATGACTTTAATTTGCGCCAAACTCTCCATCTCAAAATCAAATTCCAACATACTCTTCCATCTCCCCCTCATTATGCATGGATGGCCCGTCCATCGTACAAATCCTGATTATATAAATTCGCTGAATAATTTCTTGAGGCGTTCCATAACGCCCGTCTTGCTGACCGTTTCCTGCGTTCCCGCGGCTTTCGGACGGTTTGCCGCCTTTTTGGGCGGCGCAGCATTTCGAATCCGGATGTTCTTGATTACTTTATAAAGAATGCCGACGCCGCCCGCATAACCAGGATCGCGTACGCCGATATAATCGGGCACGGCTATCCGCACGGAAGACGCCAATTCTTGCTGAGCGACTTTAAGCAATCCCGGCAAGGATACGGTGCCTCCCGTAAGTATATAACCTCCGGGAAGTTCATTGTAACCAAGCCTTTTGACTTCATCCCTGATCAGTTGAAATATCTCCTGGACCCGAGGCTCCGCGATCGCGGCAAGATCCTCCTGGGTGAACTCCTTATCCACGTTGCTTCCGATCCGTGTAACCTTAAAGGTAACATCGGCGGCCGCATCGTCGATGGAAGCGCAGCCGTATTTCAGCTTCACCTTCTCGGCCTGGTCCGTTAGCGTGCGAAGTCCGTAGGCAATATCGTTGGTGATGAAATCCCCGCCGATCGGCAAGGTCGATGTCGCTGAAATCGTGCCGTTTTCAAACACCGCGATGGTCGAAGAACCCGCGCCGATATCGACAAGGACCGAACCCATCGTTTTCTCGTCTTTGGACAGTGCCAATTGGCCTGCTCCCAAAGAAAGAAGCACGAGATCCCGGACTTTCAAGCCCGACTTTTCCACACAGCGAAGCAAATTATGTATCGCTGTCTTAGCGCCGGTAATGATGGTGGCTTCCACCTCCAGACGAACCCCGATCATGCCCCGGGGATCCTGGATGCCTTCAAGCCCGTCCACGATATATTGTTTAGCCACAACGTCAATAATTTCACGCTCCGGAGGGAGCGCGATCACTTCGGCGGCCTTCAAAACCCGGTCGATATCGTCTTCTCCGATCTCCCGGTCTTCATTTTGAACAGCTACAACTCCATGGCTCGTTTGGAGTCCAATATGATTTCCAGAAATGCCGACATACACTTCCGATATTTGAATATCCACCATTCGTTCCGCATGATCCACAGCGCTGCGGATCGATTGAACCGTCTGGTCAATATCTACAATCGCGCCTTTACGAATTCCTTCCGAGTCGGCAGATCCAACCCCAATAATATTAAAGGTTCCATTAGTAATTTCCCCAATAATAGCACGAACTTTGGATGTACCGATGTCCAAACTAACAATGATGTCATTGTTGCTCAAGCCCCTGGCACCTCCTGTTTTCCATATAAATATAATATCATTATGAGAAAGACGTCTTTCAACGTAATTCTATAATCAAAAAAATGCACTCTCTACATATTCAACGCAGTTTAACCTATCCCTCTTTTTTCTACAAATTTTTTGACTTCCACTTTTTGCATAAAACGAAGAAAAAATCAGCAAAAAAAAGAGGGAGACAGGAAACTAGCCCATAAAATGTATTTTATCATTAATTGTTACTCATGAGTAGTCTGATTTTCTTCGTCGTTTTCCACAGGTTCAAAAGGAACATAGGTATCCGCTTCAAGTAGCGTAAGCGTTCCGGGTTCCTGGGAGTCCATGATCAAATTCATATACTCCGCTTTGGACGGCAATACGGAGATCGACGTAATGATGATAAAATGCGATCGCGTGTACATTTTGACGCGATCGGGATAGGACAAGGTGGAAGAAGGCGTAATTTCCGATATTTCCTGGGTCAGGGAATCGGGAATTTTCGACAGGGCCGTGCACAGCTTGGACAAATTCGGATCGTCGGCAGCCCATCCGGTCAGGATCGGCTTCCCGATCGGGGCGACTCCATTTTTGATCTTCATGCTTGTCCCATTGGCCAGCAATCCTACAATTCCCCCCTCACCATTCAGCGAATAAGCGACGACCGGATATTCCTGAATCGTCACATTCACTTTGCCGGGAAAGGATTTGTCGACCACGACTTTTTCAATCGATTTCGCTTCGGTCAGCTTCGCCTCGATCTTGGAGGCGCTTGTCCCGAAAAAAGGGGCTCCGGTCTTCAAACCGGAAATATGGAGCAATTCTTCATCCGTCAAATACGTATTGCCCTCAAAGTGAATCTCGGAAATTTTGCTTAGGGAAGAACGAAAGAATAACACGCAAAGCAAAATCAGAACGAGCAAGAACAAAATTCCGGCAACTTTTCGGCTGCCCTTCTTGTTGGCGCGAGGCTCTTTAAGGGCGGGCACATTCGCTTTTGGCATACCAATTCTCCGATATCGTTTTTTCAGCTTGTATACTTCCATTCAGCCTTTATCCCCTCCGGGGAGGGGACATGGATCAGGCCAAATCCAATTGTCTCATGGCCGTCGTTTCCCGGTGCATCATGCCGCCGAGACGCTGAAACATCAGTTCGATCCGGTCGTAACCGCGGTCGATGTGATGAATCTGTTCGACAACCGTCTTGCCCTGGGCTGCCAGACCGGCGATGACCAGCGCGGCTCCGGCCCTTAAATCCGTGGCTTCCACCGCGGCGCCGTAAAGCCTTGGCACTCCGCGAATAAAGGCCGTATTCAGATCGAAGGAAATGTCGGCTCCCATGCGCACCAATTCATCGACATGCTTGAATCTTCCTTCGAACACCGTTTCTTTCATCAGGCTGAGCCCGTCGGCCAGCGACAACAGGACCATCACCTGGGATTGCAAATCCGTCGGAAAGGACGGATAAGGTGATGTCACGATTTTCTCGACAGCCTTTGGACGCCCGCTGCTGCTTACGGTTATTATATCATCGCACGTCCCGATTTGAACACCGGCGCGGCGCAGTACGTGGAAAAGCGAAGTCAGATGGGCCGGATTGCTATGCGTGAGCGTCACTGTTCCCCGGGTGGCGGCTCCGGCGATAAGAACCGTTCCCGCAACGATCCGGTCGGGAATGATCTCGTAATCGCACGGCTCGAGCGATTTCACGCCTCTGATCGTAATGGTGTCCGTTCCGGCCCCCATCACGTTTGCGCCCATTTTGTTGAGAAAATGCTGCAAATCCTGAATCTCCGGCTCGCGGGCGGCGTTCGTAATGACGGTCGTTCCTTCCGCCAAAGTAGCGGCCATCATGATATTTTCCGTTGCTCCGACGCTGGGGAAATCAAGGTGGATATCATTTCCCCGCAATCTTGAGGCTCTGCACCAAATTTGATGATCGTTTTCCTCGACGACTGCGCCCAGGGCCTGCAGCCCCCTTAAATGCAGATCGATTTTCCGTTCTCCGATCGCGCACCCTCCGGGCTGATAGATACAAACCTCGCCAAACCTTGCCAGAAGCGGGCCCATCAAAAAAATGGATGATCGCATCTGTTTCATCAGATCCTCAGGTACGTGGCAAGAATCGGCGCTCCCGGTATCCACAATTACGGTATCCTCACGATGAACCGCACTGCAACCCAATCGGTTCAAAATTCCGAGCATGACATCAATATCAAGCAGACGGGGAACATTTCGAAGTTGCACTCTGCCCTCAGACAGCAGACTGGCCGCCATAATCGGCAGTGCCGCATTTTTCGCACCATGGATACGAATGGATCCTGATAGGGGTCTCCCGCCTTCGATCACCAATTTGTCCAATGTATCACCTCCGAGTATTACCGTTCACCCACGAAGAAGACCTCCGGCACCAGTGCGATCTCAAATTTGGAAGCGATGGTGTCCTTGATTTGCTCCATGAGCGTAAGAACGTCCTCTGCTGTCGCTTGCCCGGTATTGACGATGAAATTGGCGTGCAATTCGGATACTTCGGCACCGCCGACCCTCCGGCCCTTCAAGCCTGCGGACTCGATCAATCTTGCCGCATGGTCTCCCGGCGGATTGCGGAATACGCTTCCCGCGCACGGCTGCTGGAGCGGCTGCGTTTTGCGTCTCCGGTCCTTGTAAGCCGCCATCGCCGCCGCGACTTCGAGCCGGTCGCCGGTTTCGAGCGAAAAGCGGGCCCGGGTCACAATGCCGCGCTGTCCGTGCAACACGGAATGGCGGTATGAGAACTCCATATCCTCTGCCCCGTAAGTTACCATTTCACCTGTCTCCAGAACAATTTCAGCTGATTTGAATATGCGTGACACATCGGACCCATGTGCTCCGGCATTCATATACACGGCTCCCCCTACAGTACCGGGTATACCGCCGGCGAACTCCAGGCCGGTCAGCCCGTGCTTCCCCGCCATAATGCTCAGCCTGACGAAAGACGCTCCGCCTCCGGCCTCCGCTTCCGTCCCGTTAAAACGGATTTCCTCCAACTCCTGCCCCAATTTGATAACGGCGCCGCGGACGCCCTTATCCGAAACGAGCATGTTGGAGCCCTTGCCGATCGTCATCCACGGGATATCCTCCTCGCGAAGAATCCGAATGAGATCCGCAAGTTGCTCTTGATTTTCCGGGACGATTAAAGCATCAGCCGGGCCGCCGATTTTCCAGGTAGTATATTTCGACATCGGTTCGTTTGGAAGCACCGTCCCGACTTTATGTTGTAGTAATTTTGTGATCCATTGCTGCATCGCTAATTCCCTCCCTGATTAATCCGGCATGTATCACCGGCTTGGCGCCGGCACCTGGGTCCGCGAAGGAACGGTAAAGAAGCGCGTTCTTCTTTTACGATTCCTCCAATTCCAAGAATGTCACGATTTATAGGGTATCTTATGCCTTCCCTCCGGATAGTGTGACAATCGCCCAGAGCCGGACTTTGCGCCTTTCGGTCAACGGCGGCCCGATCCCGCGAGACGCCGCATTTCCTCCACAATCAGGTGGGCGGAATCCGGTTTTCCGAGCCGTCTTGAAGCATCCGACATCGATGCATGCCGGCTCTTGTCATTCATAATGTCTTTGATCGCCGAGTATAAAGCCTTGCCGGTCAATTCAGGCTCCAGGATGACCCGGGCCGCCCCGGCATTTTCCAATGTCCTTGCATTTTTCTCCTGATGGTTGTTCGTCACGTTCGGGGACGGGATCAGGATGGACGGCAAACCGAGCGAAGTCATTTCGGCCAAAAAGGAGGCGCCTGCCCGGTTTACGATCAGAGACGTGGCCGCAAGCACTTCAGGCATGTTATGCACATAAGGCAAAACCATCAAGTTTTTCGGCAAATGGCCACCAAGTTTGGACTGAATCGCTTCCCGTGTCGGCTCGTAATAATTGTCCCCGGTCACATAGACAAAAGATAAATGCCCAAGCTCTTTCAAGTAAGGGGCCATGTCGACCATCGCATCATTGATCGCCTTAGCGCCGCGGCTTCCTCCAACGACGAGTACGATAGAGCTCGCCGGATCAAGGCCCAAGGTTTCGAAGCCTTTCTTTTTATCCGCTTCATGAACGGTCGTCGCCCGGGGGTTGCCCGTATAAATAACATTGGAAGCACCCGGAAAAGCGGATTCCGAGCCCTCAAAGCTGACCGCGACCGTGGAAACGTATTTGCTTAAAAAACGGTTCGTCAAGCCCGGAACCGCATTCTGTTCATGAATAATGCTGGGAATTCCAAGCTTGGCCGCGGCATATACGACAGGTCCGCAGACGTAACCGCCCGTGCCGATCACGACATCGGGCTTGAATTCGCGCAGCATTTTTTTGGAGCTCCGCACGCCTTTTAGAAAACGCATGACCGTTTTCACATTATCCAACGACAGCTTCCGACGGAAGCCGGTAATATCGATCGCTTCAAACGGAATGCCCGATTTCGGGACGAGAGAGCTTTCCAGACCTCTCTGCCCGCCGATATACAAAAACTCGGAACCGGGAATTTCCGCGGCGCACCTGCTTGCAACGGCCAGCGCGGGGTAGATGTGTCCCCCCGTGCCTCCGCCGCTCAGAATGACGCGCATAACCTCACCTCGCAAAACGGGATATATTAAGTAAAATGCCTAGCGCCGTCAGCATCAGCGTCAAGGAGGAACCCCCGTAACTGATGAGCGGCAGCGTGATGCCCGTGACAGGCATGAGGCCAATGACGACGCCGATGTTGATGACGACCTGTATGCCGACCATCCCGACGATCCCTACCGCCAGCAGGCTGCCGAACAAATCGTCCACCGTCATCGCTACCCTCATTCCTCGCCACACCAATATCAAAAATAACGTCAGGACCAGCAGTCCTCCGATAAACCCGAGCTCTTCGGCCAAAATCGAAAAAATAAAGTCCGTCTGAGGTTCCGGGACATAACTGTACTTTTGCCGGCTCATTCCGAGTCCAAGTCCCGCCAGGCCCCCCGGGCCGATCGCGTACAGAGATTGGATGATTTGGTAGCCCGCGCCGAGAGGATCCGACCAGGGATCAAGGAACGCCGTAATCCGCTGCAGACGGTAGGGCGCCGCCAGAATCAGCCCGACAAAGCCCAGCACGCCCAAGGCGGCCAGACCCGCGAGATGCTTGATTCTAGCACCTGCCGTAAAAACGATCAAAAGCGACGCGCCGAACATGACCGTCCCCGTACCGAGGTCCGGCTGGAGCATGATCAGGCCGAATGCGGCACCGATCATGCCGAGCGGCGGCAGCAGCCCTCTCGTAAAATGCGTAATTCTGTAATCTTCCTTGCTGAGCAAGTAGGATAGAAACAAAATCATGCCGAGTTTCATAAACTCGGAAGGCTGAATACCGAACGAGCTGATGCCGAGCCAGCTTCGCGCGCCCCCGCGCACGACGCCGATCCCCGGAATCAGCACGATCACAAGCAGGCCGAAACAGATGAGCAGCAGTACCTTTGAATATTTTTTCAGAATCCGAAAATCGAAGTTCATCATGAAAAACATGGCTGCGAGCCCAAGTCCGGCGAACAACATTTGACGTTTGACAAAATAGAATGAATCCCCGTAATTATGAAAAGCGAGGACTGAACCGGCGCTGTAAACCATCACGATACCGATCGTCAACAGGCCGAGAATGCTGGCGATTAACCAGAAATCCGGTTTTCCAAGGCTCTTGCCCATCGTGGAAGCCACCTCTTAACAGAAAGTAGGGGCTTTTCCACCCCCCTACTTAAAGGGTATGCACCGCCTCTTTAAAAATGCGTCCACGCTCTTCATAGGACGAGAACATGTCCCAGCTAGCACAAGCCGGAGAGAGCAGCACGATGTCTCCCTCTTCGGCCAGCGCAGCCGCCTCCTTGACGGCGGTCCGCAGCGTAACGGCGGCGCTGTCTACAGTATCGACCAGCACGATATCGCTTAGACCGGCGAGCCCGGCCACTTTCCCGATTTTCTCTTTGGTCTGTCCGAGAGCCACGACCGCTTTTACTTTACCTTGGAATACGGGAAGCAGTTCCATGTAATCGGATCCGCGATCAAGCCCTCCGGCAATCAGTACGACCGGTTTATCCAACGCCCCGAGCGCCATCGAGGTGGCTTTGGAATTGGTAGCCTTGGAATTGTTATAGTAAGCGACTCCGGACTTGATTTCCACGAACTCAAGCCGGTGCTCCACGCCCCGGAATGTCCGGAGCGGTTCCGCAAGCGCGGAAGGCTCGGCTCCGGCGGCAATCGACGCCGCTACGGCAGCCAGGGCGTTCTCTACGTTAAAGCGGCCGGGCAGGCCGATTTCGGCAACTTTTACGATCCGGTGTTCCGTTCCTGCCGGGTCCCGATAGACGACCTCGCGTTCCAGCTCATCCTGAACGTCCGGAACGAACGCCGGGGAAACGTAAACCCCGGCCGTTTTCAGTTCTTCCGCGGTAGAGAACGGAAGCAGCTTGGCTTTGATATAGGGAACCAGCTCGCGGCATACCGGGTCGTCCCAGTTGATCACGGCCGTATCGGACTCCTGCTGGTTGGCAAACAGCTTGGCTTTGGATGAAATATAATCTTCCATCGTTCCATGGTAATCCAGATGCGTCTCGGCCACGTTAAGCAGCACCGCCACCCTCGGCCGGAACTCCCGGGTCCCCTTCAGCTGGAAGCTGCTGAGCTCAACGACGAGCCTGTTGTCGGGCGAGGCATCTTCAGCCGCCGCGCAAAGCGGGGTTCCGATATTCCCGGCAACGATCGGTTCAAGTCCGGCGGCGTCCAACATGCGTCCGATCCATGTCGTCGTCGTCGTTTTCCCGTTCGAGCCGGTAATCCCGATGATTGGAGCCTGCGTCAAATGCCAGGCGACCTCCACCTCGGTCACGATCTCGATGCCGAGCTGCGACGCTTTGACCACGGGCGGCGCGCTGTACGGAATGCCCGGGTTTTTAACCACCAGGTCCACGCCGGGATGGATCAGCCCGTCCGGATGCCCCCCGCATACAACAGAAATTCCCAAAGCCTCCAGTTCGGATGCTTCGGGACATTCTTCCCTTGCCTTTTTATCGTTGACGGTTACGATTGCACCGCTCCGGTGAAGGGTTTTGGCGACCTGAAGGCCGCTCTTGGCCAAACCGAGGACAACCACCTGGCGCCCCCGGTATTCATCTGGATGCTTCATCTCTACAACCCCTTGTTCAAATAAAGTCCGATTACGGCAAGCACGATGCCGGTAGCCCAAAACGTGACGACGACGCGCCATTCCGACCATCCCGACAATTCGAAATGATGGTGGATCGGGCTCATTTTAAAGATTCGCTTCCCCGTTGTCTTAAATGAAATGACCTGCAGGACGACGGACAGCATTTCAATAACGAAAATCCCCCCGATCACGATAAACAGGAGCTCCGTCTTCGTCACGATCGCGATCGCGGCGATCGCCCCGCCGATCCCCAAAGAGCCCGTATCGCCCATGAAGACTTTCGCCGGATGGGCGTTAAACACGAGAAAGCCGAGCACGGCGCCGATCATCGCGGCCGCGCATACCGCCGCCGGAAGATTTGTCGCCTGCATGGCGATGACGGCAAATGCACCGAGCGCAATGGCGCTTACCCCGGACAACAGTCCGTCCAGCCCGTCCGTAAAATTGACCGCATTACTGATGGCCAGCATCATTAGAGCGATAAACGGATAGTAAAACCAAGGTCCCCAATCAAATGAAACGGAGGTTCCCGGAATGCCGATGGCCGTGCTGTGGCCTTCCGATATCAGCAGCGCCGAAACGATGGCGGCAAACAGCAGTTGCCCGATCAATTTTTGTCTGGGCGTAAGTCCCAGGGACCGTTTAAATACGATTTTGATGTAATCGTCCAAAAAACCGACTAGCCCGTAACCCAGCGTGGCAACGAGTATGACATAAAAATCCGTATTGATCGCGGAAAATTTCAGATATGCGAGCGTAAACGCCAAGATGATGACGATGCCGCCCATCGTTGGCGTACCCGCTTTCTTCAAATGGCTCTGCGGCCCTTCGCCGCGGATTTGTTGTCCGAATTTCATCCGCCGCAGCAAAGGGATCAGCAAAGGGGCCGAGATCACCGCTAAAACAAATGATACGAACGTCGTTAATAGTATAAGTCCAAAGTCCATGGGATCACCCCTTTCGCCGATATTATCCTTGTAGATTGCTGTTTTTGACTGCGTCGACGACTTCTTCCAGCCTCATGCCGCGCGAAGCCTTCACGAGCAGCACGTCGTTCGGATGAAGCATGGGAACCAGTTTGCCGATAAGCTCGATTTTATCATCATATGCAAATATGACATCAGGTTCCAATTTTTCTGCGGCACCCTCCGCGATTTTACGGGAAAGCGGGCCAAAAGTAAACAAGGCGTCCACTTTTTCCGGGGTCAGAAACCGTCCGATTTCCAGGTGGAATCGTTCTTCATCCTCCCCGAGTTCAAGCATATCTCCAAGCACGGCGATTCTTTTGCGGTAACCGCGTTTATTTTCCAGCACGCCGATGGCTGCCTTCACGGATGTCGGACTGGCATTATAGGCGTCGTTCAAGATCGTAATCCCGCTGATGCCGGTCACCGTTTCGATCCGCATTCCCGTCAGCTCCGCTCCGGATAATCCTTCGCGCATTGCCGCCACGCTAACCTCGTAATGCCGGGCTACCGCCAAGGCGGCAAGGCTGTTAACGACGTTATGTTCGCCCGGCAGCGGGAGTTCAAAGGTCGTATCCCCTCCGATTAGGGAGGTGAACAACGTTTTTTGATCCTTAAACATCATTCCGGTCGGGTAGTCGTCGTTATTTGAGCTCAGGCCGAAGGTTGCCGTCTTGAGCCCTTCCGGTTTGACGGTCTCCGCCTCAGCCAGGACCTGCGGGATCAAAGGTTCGTCCCCATGATAGACCAACAGTCCTCCCGGCTTCATGCCCGAAACGATTTCAAGCTTGGCGCGGGCGATTTCGAGCCTTGATCCAAGCTGCAGAAGATGCGACTCGCCGATATTCGTGACAACGGCCGTTTCCGGCTCGGCCAGCTTGGAGAGCAGTTCGATTTCGTGCCGGCCGCTCATGCCCATTTCCAGCACCGCGATTTCGGTATCCTCCGGCATGGACAGGATCGTCAGCGGAAGGCCGATATGATTGTTGAAGTTGCCTTGCGTTTTATGCACCTTGTACGTCGTGGCAAGCAGCGAGTATACAAGATCCTTCGTCGTCGTTTTGCCGTTGCTGCCCGTGATGCCCACAACCCGGGCTCCGCAGGCGTTTAAGTAGCTTTTGGCCAGCCGTTGCAGCGCTTCGAGCGTATCGTCCACAAGCACGGCAGGCCCCGGAGGGTTCCCTTTGCCTTTGGCCCAAAGTACCGCACCCGCGCCGGACGCCAAACACTCCCCGGCAAAATCATGCCCGTCGAAACGGTCGCCCACCAGAGGGATAAACAGGCAGCCCGGTTTTATCTTTCGGGAGTCGGTGACGACCCCCTCTATAATGATGTCGGAATCTCCGTCCGCCGGGGCGCTTCCGCCGCACATGACGGCAATTTCCGTTAATGTTCGTTTGATCACTTGTCCAAACCCCTTATCGCTTCTTTGGCCACGACCCGGTCGTCGAAATCATGAACTTCTTTTCCGATCAACTGGTACGTCTCATGGCCTTTCCCCGCAATCAATACTACATCGCCTTGGCTTGCCATTTCAATAGCCTTTTGAATGGCTTCGCGCCGGTCAACGATCAGCTCGTACCGATCTCCGGACACCCCGTCTTCGATCAACCCGGCCTCGATATCTTTCAAAATCAGGTCCGGATCCTCCGTCCGCGGATTATCGGAGGTGACGACGCAATAGCCGGACAGCCTTGCGGCGATTTTCCCCATCAGCGGGCGCTTGGTCCGGTCGCGGTCTCCGCCGCAGCCGAACACGCAAAATACCCGTCCCGTAACAAATTCGTTCACGGTATTCAGCACGTTTTCCAGGCCGTCGGGGGTGTGGGCATAATCGACGATCACGGCGAAATCCTGTCCTTCGTCCACCGCCTCCACGCGGCCTTCCACGCCTTTGATAGACTCCAGGCTGGCTTTGATATCGCTAAGCGGAACGTTTTCCAGCAATGCTGCGGAAATGGCCGCCAACGCGTTATATACATTAAACTTGCCTACCATTTTCAGCTGAATATCGATGTTACCCCGGAATGTTTCCACATGGAAGGATGTCCCGCGCGCGGTAATGGAGATGTCCGAAGCCCGCACGTCGGCGTCGCGATCCACGCCGTAATAAATCGTCTCCGCCGCCGTCTGTTTGGCGAAATAGGCCGAAGCCGGATCATCCGCGTTCAATACGGCATAGCTGCGTTCCTCCGAAGCCGATTCGTAGGTATTGCCGAGACGGGAAAAAAGCAGACCCTTTGCCGCCCGGTACTCCTCCATCGTATTGTGGTAATCCAGGTGATCCTGAGTCAAGTTGGTAAACACCGCGGTGCGGAATTTCGTCCCTTTGACCCGGCCCTGCTCCAAAGCATGGGAGGAAACCTCCATGACACAGTACTCCGCGCCCGCTTCGTTCATTTCGTGCAAATAACGTTGAAGCTCGAGGGACTCCGGCGTGGTGCCCGACATCGGAAACGTCTGTCCGGCGACTTTGCGCTGAATGGTCCCGATCAGTCCGGTACGCTTGCCTTGGTCTTCAAAAATCTTTTCAATCAAATAAGTCGTCGTCGTTTTCCCGTTTGTCCCCGTAACTCCGATGACGTTCAGCTTCGAGCTGGGATAGCCGAAAAATATGTTTCCGAGCACCGCCATCGCCAATCTGCTGTCCTTCACCTTCAGTTGCGGGAGCGGCACATCATCCAGCCAGCGTTCGACGACGAGCGCCTTCGCCCCTTGCTCCGCCGCCTTCCCTGCAAAGTTATGACCGTCGACGGTATGGCCCGGAAGGCAGACGAACAGATCTCCGGGTTCTATTTTGCGCGAATCAATCGAGATTCCCGTACAATCCGTAGACGGGTCACCTTTCAGTTCGGATGCTATCAAATGAGTTCCCAAATCTTTCAGCAGCATCATTAGTTACCCCTCTCATCAATTACTCCAGAAACAACAATATCCATATTATCACCAAAAATTGAGAAGTTCAGGAATATTATTCACTACTCGCTATGTTGATGGTCGTCGAGCTGCTCCGCATCTTTTTCGCTTCCCATATAAATACGGATTGTCGATCCTTTTTCCACTCTAGTTCCGGCTTTAGGCGCTTGATTGATGACGATATTGCCCGCACCGGATCTTGCAAGATTGAAATTCATGTTCAAATCCTCATAAATTTCCGTCGTGGTATGACCGATAAGATCAGGTACCGTTACGACTGGTGTCTCACCGTATTTGTATTTCTTGGAGAGCTGATCCTGCCGCGGCGGAATGTTCATGTATTCCAGCGCATCCTTCAAAATATTCCTGACGATCGGGGCCGCCACGACGCCCCCGAATTGAATGCCTTGCGGATTATCTACCGCCGTATAAACGACGATTTGCGGGTCGTCCGCCGGCGCGAAGCCGATGAACGAAACGATATGCTCGTTTTGCGAATACCGGCCGTTCACGACCTTTTGCGCGGTACCCGTTTTACCGCCAACCCGGTAGCCGTCGATAAAGGCATTGCCGCCGGTTCCCTTTGCGACGACGCTCTCCAACGCTTCGCGGATCTGTCTGGAGGTGTCTTCCGAAATCACCTGGCGTACCAGCTCGGGCTCCTGCCTGTAAACCACTTCCCCCGTATCCGGGTTCGTCCAAGACTTGGCTACGAATGGTTTAAAGAGCTTCCCCCCGTTGATCGCCGCGGACACCGCAGTAATCTGCTGAATCGGCGTGACGGATACCCCTTGACCGAAGGAAGTCGTCGCCAGCTCCACCGGCCCGACTTTGGACAATTTGAACAAAATGCCTGTCGATTCACCGGCCATGTCAATCCCTGTTTTGGTGCCGAAGCCGAAATCCTTGATGTATTTGAACAGCGTCTCTTTTCCAAGCCGCTGTCCTAAAGCGACGAATCCCGGGTTGCATGAATTTTCCACGACCTGCAGGAAGGTCTGGCTGCCGTGGCCCCCTCTTTTCCAGCAGCGGAGCGTCGCTCCCCCGACTTTGACATAACCGGAATCGAAAAACTGCTCGTTTTTCAGATCCACCTTCTTTTCCTGAAGGGCGGCGGCAAGCGTAATGATTTTGAACGTGGAACCCGGCTCGTACGTCATCCAGATCGGCAGATTCCGGTTATATACTTCGGAATCCACCTCCTGATATTTTGCCGGCTCATAACCGGGTCTGGCCGCCATGGCCAGAATCTCGCCCGTCTTCGGATTCATCGCGATCGAAAGCGCGGAGTTGGCTTGATATTTGTCCATCGCCTGATCCAATTCCCGCTCCATAATGCTTTGAATCGATTTGTCGATCGTCAGCGTCAGGTTCAGGCCGTCCTTCGGCTCCATGTATAATTCCGAGGAACCGGGCATCAATCTCCCGCCGGCGTCGGACAAATAAGAAACATTTCCGTTCATTCCGCTGAGCTGCTTATCGTACTTGCTCTCGATTCCGGTCAGCCCCTGGTTGTCGACGCCCGTAAAGCCGAGGATATGCGCTCCGAGCCCTTCATAAGGGTAATACCTTTTGTTGTCTTCGGCAACAACAATACCCGGAAGAGCCAAATCACGAATTTGCTGCGCTTTTTCCATCGTAATTTTGCGTCCGCCGGGCCGAAGCCTGACTATGGATTCATTCTTCGAAATCGCTTTTAGCACCGACTCTTCGGTCATTCCAAGCAGCGGGGCAAGCGCTTTGGCTGTCCGCTCCTTCTGCTTGATTTGAACCGGAATCGCCATGACGGTAGGCGTCGTAATATTATAAGCCAGCACATTTCCGTTCCGGTCGCTGATTTCACCGCGCTTGGCGGAATAAGGAATCTCGCGGCGCCACGACTCCTCGGCCTTGGCCGACAGCTCCTGGCCCTTGACGATCTGGACATAGGCAAGCCGTACGGCAAGAGCCGAAAACAACAGGCACAAAAGCCCGAGCAGCAAGAACAGTCTACGTCTGACGGTTACTTTGGATATTCTCATCGATTGCCCCCCTGTTCCATCCTGACCCATGGATGATCTCATCACATGAATATTCAGGACAAACAGGGGTTAGAACAAGCTATGGAGAAGATCCGGATTCGGAGGTTGCTTCATCTCCGCTCGTGGACGCCTCACCGTCATCCGCAGACGTTCCCTCTTCCGCATCCCCGGAATCTTCAATTTCCTTGTCCGGCGGCTCCAGGACAAGATGCACTTTCCGCTGACCGTTTTCTTCCGATACGGTTTGGGAAACCACATAGCCTTGCCCCTCGGCGGTCACCGCAACCTGCAGCGCGGATAGAAGCTCCATCGCTTCCCTCAGCGACTCTCCCTTGACATTCGGGATCGTCATCGTACTTACGTCTTCGGTCAACAGGTACATATGCTGCCCCGATTTCAAGGTAATCCCGGCTTTAGGAAACTGGGATACAAGCTCCTTGCCGCTTCCGAGCGTTGCGTACGATATCCCTCTGCCCTTGAGCGTATTTTTCGCTTCCTCCAGGGATAGCCCCTTCAGATCCGGAACTTTGATTCCGCTGCTGACGGTCTGCGCATTTTTAGCGGAATCTTTGTCGTACTTTTTCGGGACACCTAAATACTGCAAGGTCTGGCTCGCGATTTTCTGAAAAATCGGAGCCGCCGCCGCGCCGCCCCCCAGATCGGAGTCCCTCGGTTCGTCGATCAGGACGATCATGGCGATCTTCGGGTTTTCCACCGGCGCATAGCCGATAAAGGAGACGACCTGCTTGGTGTAGTCATATTCCCCTTTTACGACTTTTACCGCGGTCCCTGTCTTCCCCGCAACCGAGTAGCCATCGATGTATGCATGGCGCCCCGTACCGATTTTACGGTCGGATACGACCTGCTCGAGATAACCCCCAACTTCCTTGGCCTTTTCCGGAGATATCACTTGGCGGACCATCACCGGTTCCGATTTGGCGGTCTCGCCGGTTTGCGGGTCCGTAACCGATTTGACGATATGCGGCTCGAGCAACTTTCCGCCGTTAGCGACCGCCGCGATAGCGACAACCTGTTGAAGCGGCGTTACAAGGAGTTGTCCGTGTCCGTAAGCCATCGCCGCAAAGTCGGCCTGCTGCTGCGGGGTTACCCGGCCTGCCGCTTCGCCGGGCAGTTCGATCCCGGTTTTTTGCCCGAACCCGAAGTTGTCAACATATTGCTTGAGTTTATCCGGTCCAAGCATTTCATAGCCCAGTTTGACGAAAGCGACGTTACTGGACCTTTTGACGCCTTCCAAATAAGTAATCTCGCCCCAGCCCGAGCGTTTCAAGTCATGAATCGTTTGACCGGGTACGCGTATGCTCCCCGATTTGTAATACGCCTCCGGGTGAAACAGCCCTTCCTGCACGGCGCCCGCCAAAGTGACGATTTTAAAGGTCGAGCCCGGCTCGTAAACCGACTTGATCGCGTGATTGTAAAAGTTTTTTTGGTCCACATCGACCCAGTACTCGTTGGGATTATAAGTCGGCATATTCGCCATGGCCAAAATATCCATCGTATTCGGATCGGCGGCAATCACCGTCATACTGATCGGCTGAAGCTCCTTAAAAGCCTCCTTCATCGCAGCCTCAACATAATACTGGATCGTATAGTCGATTGTCAGCTGGATGTTTTTACCGTTCTTCGCCGGAGTGTATATTTCGCTCGCTTTCGGAATTTCGATACCTCGACCGTCGCTCTTATATTCGATGGAGCCGTTTTGCCCCTTTAATTCCGTATCATAGTAAGCTTCGAGTCCCGATACCGCTTTGCCTTCGCGATCCGTGTACCCCAGCACGTGGGCGGCAAGACTTTGCTTGGGATAATAGCGTTTTTGTTCCTTGATCAGATAAATCCCGACATCGTCGACTTTATGCTTCTCTTCCAAGTCATTAGCGAACGACTCCACCTGATCGCGGAGCTCCTGGTCAATCTTCCACCCTTCGTTGCGCACTTCCCGCTGGGTATAAAATTGGCCGTCTTCTTTCTTCGCGTTCACCAGCTTGTCCAGCTCCGTGCGATCTTTGCCGAGCAGCTTGTTAAGACCATCCACCACTTCGCCCTGGATTCCGAGCTTGTTGATCACCTGCGGATTGACGGCTACCGTATAAGCCGGCGCATCGATGGCCAGCACGTCCCCGTTCCGGTCGGTAATCGTGCCGCGCGTGGCAGGCAGTATCTTTTTCTTTGACCAGAGCTCTTCCGCATGATTCTGCCAAAAATCGGCCTGAACGACCTGGAGCCAGAACACTCTTCCCATCAATACAGCAAAAAAGAGGGTAATACATCCCCCTATCAGCAGCGTCCGAAGTCTTATTCTCTTAATCATTTTGGAACCTCTTTAACATAAATTTAGTTTGCCGGAACCTCGATATGAAACCCGTCTTCCTCTGTTTTGACATAACCGAGTTTGGCGGCTTCTTCGGGAATTCGTTCCTCCAGTTTTTCCTTCTGTAGGGACAATTCCTTCACCTTGACCGTCATCGTCTGAATTTCAGCATTTACATTGTATATCTGCCGTTTGATATTGTAGAGATTCGAGTTTTGCAGCAGCAATGCGCCCATGACCGCGACGCAAAAAATCACCGTTGCCATGTACAGCAGTTTTTCCCGAACGGGGAGCGACGAACGCCGGGTTACGACCTTCGTCGTTTCGCGGTATCGCTCTGTCTGGACTTTGCGTTCCGCTGCTTTTTCTTTTACCGCCAGGTTCCCCCGTGTATAAGCCATATCACAATTCCTCCGCTTGTTTTCCCAATTTCTCCGCCACGCGCAGTTTGGCCGAGCGCGCCCGCGGATTCATTTCCAGTTCCGCATCCGACGGAATTACCGGTTTACGATTTATAAGCTTCAATTGTCCGCGGCCTCCGCATACACACATCGGAAAATCCGGAGGACAGGTGCATTTTTCAACATAGCTTGCAAAAATCTGTTTGCAGATCCGGTCCTCCAACGAATGAAAAGTGATGACCGAAGCTCTTCCTCCCGGCGCCAGGCAGCGTACCGCGGCATGCAAACCTTCTTCGAGCGCGCCGAGTTCGTCGTTGACGGCGATTCTGAGCGCCTGGAAGCTCCGCTTGGCGGGATGTCCGCCCGTACGGCGCGCCGCCGCCGGTATGCCTTCCTTCACCAGTTCCACCAGTTCGCCCGTCGTTTCGATCGGCGCTTCCAGCCTACGTTCCGCAATCACCTTAGCGATGCGTCGCGAAAATTTTTCCTCGCCATACTGGAACAAAACCCTGGCAATTTCGCGTTCCGGCCATTCATTGATGATTTCCCTGGCGGTCAAGGATGCCGATTGATCCATCCGCATATCGAGCGGAGCATCCGCATTATAGCTGAACCCCCGTTCCCCCTCGTCAAATTGCGGGGAAGAAACGCCGAGGTCAAACAGGATGCCGTCGACCTGCGGAATTCCCTGATCCTGTGGAATCCCGTCCAGCTCGAGCAATTTTTGCTGTAAATGGCGGAAGTTGCTTTTGACCAGCGTTAAACGGTCGCCGTAACCGGCAAGATGTTCCCTGGCATTGTCCAGCGCCCAGTCGTCCTGGTCGAAAGCGATCAATCGGCCGCCTTCCCCGAGCTTGGACAAAATGACGGAGCTGTGTCCGCCCCCGCCCAGAGTGCAATCCACATATATGCCGTCCGGCTTGATGCGTAGCCCTTCTGTCGCTTCTTCTTTAAGCACCGTGATGTGATGAAACAAGACTTACGCCTCCGTTTTTTCAAGTTATCGTTCAAAACCAGCAAGATTCGATTCCGAGGATGCTCCCCGTACTGCTTCGTGATCAATGATGATTTATAGATCGAAATTAAAGTCCACCAGCTTCTCGGCGATCTCGTTAAACGTATCCTCCGACTGCTGGAAGTATTGCTCCCACGTATCCCGGCTCCAAATTTCTACCCGGTTCGACACGCCGAGCACAACGCAATCCTTCTCCAGCTTGGCGTACTGCCTCAGGGTTGCCGGTAAATTTACCCTTCCCTGTTTATCCCATTCGCATTCCGTTGCCCCCGAGAAAAAAAACCGCGTAAACGCCCGGGCATCGGATTTCATCAGCGGCAGAGCTTTAAGCTTCTGTTCCAGCACTTCCCACTCCTGCATCGGATAAACGAAGAGGCACTGGTCCAGACCGCGGGTTACGACAAAAGAGGTCCCGAGGAGGTCGCGAAATTTAGCCGGGATAATGATCCGGCCTTTTTCGTCAATGCTATGTTGGAACTCCCCCATAAACATTGGATGTACTCACTCCTTACCTCTTTCCCCCACTTTGCACCACTTTCCACCACTATGAATACTACTTATTCTCTATTCACCACCAAAATCCTTCTCGACTTCAAACTTTTTTTATTGGTAAATTTAAACTCAAAAAAGCTCCCCCTATGCAGGGACTGACCCCAAAGCGTGAGACAAATTAAAACACCTTCAAGAGAATTAAACCATGTCGTAAGATATGGGGATAACCTTGGAGGTGTTTTTGCATTGGCAACAAGAGTCAGCTACCCATTCGAACTTAAAATGAAAGCCATTGAAATGAAATTAGAAGGAGTTCCGGTTCGTGAGGTCATGGAGCAACTCGGGATACGGAATAAGACACAGCTGAAGGTATGGATGAAGTGGTACCGAGAAGGTGACGTACACCGGCTGGAGCAGCCTGTGGGTAAGCAATATAGCTATGGAAAGGGGCCAGAACACTCTTCAGAGTTAGAAAAGCTACAGGCAGAAAACCGATTTTTAAAGCAGCAGTTGGACCTGCTAAAAAAGTACATGGAGTTGGAAAGGAGGTGGAACCAGAAGTCGTTGTTGCTTGGATCGAGTCTATTCGAGAAGAAGTCACGGTGACGCAGGCTTGTGCGTGGCTTGGCATTGCAAGAGCCACCTATTATCGCTGGAAAGCAACTATGGAGGCAAAATGTCCAGAACCAACGGTGGAGAAAATCCGGGAACTTTGCATTCAACATAAATTTCGATATGGTTACCGGAAGATTACGGCATTACTTCGGATGGAATGTAAGATTAACCATAAACGCGTGCAGCGGATTATGCAGCGAGAGGGGCTCCAATGTCGTGTCAAAGTGAAGAAACGCAAACCTACAGGGCAGCCAGCTTACATCGCAGAACACTTGTTAAAGCGTCAGTTTCAGGCCGATGTCCCCATGCAAAAACTCGTAACAGACATTACGTATTTGCCGTTTGGCGGAAAAACATTGTACCTGTCGAGTATTTTGGACTTGTTTAATGGAGAGATTGTGGCTTACAGTATAGCAGACAAGCAAGACACGACTCTTGTTCTAGACACGTTAAACCAATTACCAGCTGTACCGGGTATGATGCTCCATAGCGATCAAGGCAGCGTTTATACGTCTCAGGCTTATCAGGCGGCTATAAAAGGAAAAGGCATTACCATGAGCATGTCCCGCAAGGGAACGCCCGCTGATAATGCCCCCATCGAATCGTTTCATTCCACACTAAAGTCTGAAACGTTCTATCTCGAAGGTTTAACCTGTACGACGACGGCAATCGTCGAACAGACCGTTCGAGACTACATTACTTACTATAACTCAATTCGCATTCAAACAAAACTAAACAACCAGTCACCGGTTCATTTCCGGCAACTGGCTGCTTAGACTTGTAAGGTGTTTTGATCCCTGTCTCACAAACGGGGGTCAGTCCCGCATAAGGGAGAGCTTTTTGATAAAGATGCCTCGCTTGTACCTGCCAAAAAGGTAAGCAAAGCTGTATAGAATACAACAATTCAGCTTCAAAAGCCAAAAACATGGCCGCAAATTGCACTTTATGCAACATTAGCTGCTGAAAACAAAGGAATGCGCCGTTTTTTTGTGTAAATGTTGTAAAAAATGCAACAAACAATTGCTCTGCTTCCGTATTTAAGCGAAAATGCTGTATTTAGCACAGCTCATGCAACCGGTCGCTTTTCAAACGGGTTTTCTTAATGCTCCTGCCAGCTATCCAGGTACGTGCGCTGTTCGTCGGACAGGGTATCGATGTTCATGCCCAAGCTTTCCAGCTTATAGCGGGCGACTTGTTCGTCCAGTTCGTAAGGAACGTTAAGGACCGTTTTGCCGATCCGCTCATACTGCTCGTTTACATATTTGAGCGACAAAGCCTGAAGCGCAAAGGTCATATCCATGATTTCCGCCGGATGCCCGTCGCCGGCAGCCAGGTTGACTAGTCTTCCTTCGGCCAGAATGTACACTTTGCGTCCGTCTTTAAGCTGGTACTCCTCGATATTGCGGCGCACCGTCCGAATCGAGCTGGAACGCTCCGCCAACTCGGGCTTGTTTACTTCCACGTCAAAGTGGCCCGCGTTCGATAAAATGGCTCCGTCCTTCATAACGTCGTAATGCTCGCCGCGGATGACGTCGCGGTTGCCGGTTACCGTCACGAAGAAATCGCCGATCTTCGCGGCTTCCAGCATCGGCATTACCCGGAAACCATCCATGTAGGCTTCAACGGCTTTAATTGCGTCGACTTCCGTCACGATGACGTTGGCCCCCAGGCCTTTCGCACGCATGGCCACGCCTTTGCCGCACCAGCCGTAGCCGACGACAACGACGGTTTTGCCGGCAACGACCAGGTTGGTCGTCCGGTTGATGCCGTCCCATACGGATTGCCCGGTTCCATAACGGTTATCGAACAAGTACTTGCAGTATGCGTCGTTGACGGCAACCATCGGGAACTTGAGCTTGCCTTCCTTGTCCATTGCTTTAAGACGCAATATGCCGGTCGTTGTTTCTTCGGCCCCGCCGCGGATGTTCTCCAGCAAATCCGGACGCTCGGAATGCAAAATCGTCACAAGATCTCCGCCGTCGTCGATAATCAGATCCGGTTTGGTTTCGAGCGCACGGACGAGCAGTTGCTTATATTCGGCAGGTTCCGGATTATATTTTGCAAACACCGTCACACCGTCTTCGACGAGCGCGGCGCAAACGTCATCCTGCGTGGACAACGGGTTGCTGCCTGTAATCGTCACTTCGGCTCCTCCAGCCTGAACTACTTTGGCCAAATAGGCAGTTTTCGCTTCCAAGTGGAGCGAGATCGCCACCTTCAAACCTTTGAACGGCTGCTCCTCTTCAAACTGTTTGCGAATGCGTCCCAGCACCGGCATGTGGGCTTCCACCCAATCGATTTTCAAATGTCCTTCGGGCGCAAGCTTCAAGTCCGCAACAATGCTGTTCTGAATAGCTGATGAGCTCATGTCGTCTACCTCCAACAAGTATATTCATAATTTAATTGAAAATCCGATGTTCAGGTTACTTCCTTCATTTCCTACAGATATAAAACACGGTGCTTCCCCGTTACATCATAGGGAATTCCGAGCAAACCGTCAATCCAATCCGTGCCGTAGCGGTTCAAATAATAAAAAACATTATAAACTCTTTCCTGAGGTCTGCCGAGAGGGAACAAGGAAAGCTCGATCCGGTCGAAATGCCTCAATCCCGTCTCGTTCGATTTCTCCAGCGCATCCTTCGCTTTGCCGTGCAAATATTCGATTTGATCCATAATCTTATCCCGGTTGGCATTGCCGAGTTTGATGAGTCCGCCCTGAATGCCGCCGAGCTGCTCGATCAAAGGCTCGTACATCCCCGTAAAAGCCGCCTTAATTTCGGCGAAGCGGCCGCTCACGTTCAGGGTGTCCTGACCCGCCAGCCAAGCTTCGCGCTTCGCTTGAAACGTCTCGCGGTTCGAGATGTCCGCCCAGGTCAGGCCGTATTTATCCAAATGCTTTTGCAGCGTGCCCTCAAGCACAGTGAAAGATTCCCGCATGAGCAGAATCGGCATTCGCAAGCCCAGCTCACGGAACGCATCCCGGGTCAACCCCCAATACGCCGTTTCCCCGGCGCCCAGCACCGTGCCGAGCACCGGCAGCAGCGCGTCCTGCATAAGCGGCCGGGTCAGCACATTGTTGCTGAACCGCTCCGGATGGAGATGAAGCTCCTGCAGCAGCTCGTCTTTCGTGAAACTGACCTTGTTTTTGCGGTCTCCGAAGCTCCCGTCCTGTTTATATAACAGCAATCGTTCGCCTTCATGGACGTAAAACAAATTCGCACCATGTTCCCGGGCTTCAGCCTGCACCGGATACCCCTGCCGCTGTATTTCCGACGCAGTCTTTATGTAAGCTTCCTCCAGTGCATCGTTGCGCTCGATCATCGCTTCAAAAACGGGGATTTCCAAGCGCCGCAATTCAGGGTCCGCCGAATCCAGCAAAATGAGTCCGTATTTGCCGAACCATTCTCCCATCAGCTTGGCAAAACAATCCGTCAAGGTCGTCGAGGAAGCCGCAGCCTCGGAAAACAGCCGCATTAATCCCTCCTTGAATTCGGTGTCGGGCAACAGTTCCTGGAGCTGTTTAGCCGCTTGATCCCATGCTTGTTGGTCTAGTGCCGTCCAGCTGACCGGACGCCCCTTGTCATGCCGCTCCTGCTCCAGGCGAATCCTCGTCACCTGCAGCTCGGGAGACAATACGTACGCATGGTCCACTTCATCCCAGTCATGGTCTTCCCCCGCGATCCAGAAGACCGGAACGACGGGACGGTCAAGCTTGCGCGAAGCTTCCTCGGCCGCTTTTATGATCGTCACCGCTTTATAAATGACAAGCAGAGGGCCGGTGAAGAGCCCGCTTTGCTGCCCTCCGACAATAACTGCCGTTCCCGGCTGCTCCAGCTGATCGAGATGGCCTTCCACCATTTCATGCGGATTATGTTTACGATTATATTCCCGCAATATTTCCACAAGTTTACGGCGATCCACTTTCAAATCACTGCCGGTGTCAAGCCAGTCAAGTCTATCGGACCAGCTGTGATCGCTGACCGGGTTATATTCGTAAAATCGGCTTACTTCATTAAAATGTTGAATGAGCGCTTCCGCCAAAGGCTGTCCGCCCGGCAAAGGCTCCTGCACAATATTCATCAGGTTATTGTTCCTCCTGTCCTCCGTTGCATCGTACTATAAAAATATAGCATACCTGCCGCCAAAGCGCTAAGGATCATGCAAAAAAGCTCCCGCACCGCACAAAGCGGCACAGGAGCCAAACTCTAAATTCGTGTTATCCCTTTTTCGGCATGGAAACCCAGTGGCCTTTGGACACTTCGACCAGTTCCGAGTTTTCCAGATCGAACGCGCCGCCGCTTGCGGGGCCGTCTTTCGCCGAATGAATCGGGCCGTTGCCGTTATCCTCAAGCAAAATGCGCTTTTTGTTCGCTTCCACTTCCGGATCCGGAATCGGAATCGCCGACAACAGCGTCTTGGTGTACGGATGCATCGGGTTAGCGTACAATTCTTCGCTTTCCGCCAATTCCACGATCCGACCGAGGTACATAACTGCGACGCGGTCGCTAATATGCTTCACCATGGACAAGTCATGGGCGATAAACAGATACGTAAGACCAAGGCGCTCCTGCAAATCTTTCAGCAGGTTGACAACCTGAGCCTGGATCGATACGTCCAGAGCCGAAATCGGTTCATCGCAAATAATAAATTTAGGATTTACCGCCAACGCCCGGGCGATGCCGATCCGCTGACGCTGTCCGCCGGAGAATTCATGCGGATAACGCGTCGCGTGGTCCGGATTGAGACCGACCATGTCAAGCAGCTCTTCCACCCGTTTTTTCCGTTCGGCGCGCGATCCGGCCATCCCGTGAATATCGAGCGCTTCGCCGATAATGTCCGTAACCGTGAAGCGCGGGTTCAGGGAAGCATACGGATCTTGGAAAATCATCTGCATGTCCCGGCGCATCGCCTTCATTTTTTTCGGAGACAGCTGGTTAATGTCGACTCCGTTAAAACGAACGCTGCCGCCTGTCGGTTCATACAGACGGAGGATGGTCCGTCCCGCGGTAGATTTACCGCAGCCCGATTCACCGACGAGGCCCAGCGTTTCGCCTTCGGCGATCGAAAAGCTAATGTCGTTGACAGCCTTCAGCACATTGCCGCCGCCGACATTGAAATATTTTTTGAGGCCTTCGACCTCGATCAAATTTTTGCTCATGAAGACTGTCCCTCCTTGGCCATCGGATGAAGATCCCAGCAACGCGCCATATGCGTGTCGCTAAATACGGTTGCGCCCGGATCGATCCGTTCGCAAATCTTCATCGCCTGGTCGCAGCGGGCCGCAAACGGGCAACCGATCGGCGGCTTGATCAAATCCGGCGGAGTCCCGATAATCGGGATGAGCGGTTCGCCCTTCTTCTGATCGAGACGCGGCATCGATCTGAGCAATCCCTTCGTATAAGGGTGTTGCGGATTTTTAAAGATTTCCCATTTCGTACCGGTTTCCACGACTTCACCCGCGTACATGACGATAACCCGATCGCACATGCCGGCGACAACGCCAAGGTCATGCGTGATCAAAATGATGGAAGTGCCGAGGCGCTCCTGCATTTCTTTCATGACATCCATGATCTGTGCCTGAATCGTTACGTCGAGCGCGGTGGTCGGTTCGTCCGCAATAAGCAATGCGGGGCGGCAAGCGAGCGCGATCGCAATCATCGCGCGCTGCCGCATACCGCCGGAAAATTCATGAGGGTATTGGTTAAAGCGGGCTTCCGCATTTTTGATGCCGACAAGCTTCAACATTTCAATGGCTTTTTCTTTCGCTTCGCCCGCTGACATTTTCTGATGTTTGATTAGCACTTCAGTAATTTGTTTGCCTACTTTAATCGTAGGATTCAAAGAGGTCATCGGGTCCTGAAAAATCATGCCAATATCTTTACCGCGAATCGATTCCATTTGTTTATCGCTTGCTTTAATGAGGTTCTGTCCCTGGAACAGGATTTCGCCTTGCTTAATGATTGACGGAGGGGACGGGATCAGGCGCATGATCGTCTGGGCCGTTACGCTCTTGCCGCTGCCGGATTCACCGACGATCGCAACCGTTTCCCCTTTTCCTACTTCAAAGTTCATGCCGCGTACGGCTTTCACTTCACCGCCTTTAACTTGAAAGGAGACATGCAAATCTTTCACTTGTAAAATCGGCTCCATCACATCCACCTCCTATTTTTTCAGTTTTGGATCCAGCGCGTCGCGAAGACCGTCGCCAAAAATGTTAAACGCCAGCATCGTCAAGCTGATGACGATCGCCGGGAACAGCATGCGCCAAGGATAATACAACCAGCCGGTCAAAGCATCGTTAATCATCGAACCGAGCGATGCGACAGGCGCTTGTACGCCAAGGCCGAGGAAGCTCAGGAACGCTTCGGCGAAAATCGCGTTCGGCACGGACAAGGTTACCGTTACGATGATAGGACCTACCGCATTCGGAAGCAAATGCTTGAACAAAAGACGGCCGGAACCAGCGCCCATCGAACGGGATGCCAGAACAAACTCCCGGTTTTTGAGCTGCATAATTTCACCGCGGACAATCCATGACATGTTGATCCAGCCCGTAATCGTCAAAGCAAGGATAATGGTGCCCAAGCTCGGTTCCATGACGACAAGAAGCAGAATCGTTACCAACAGGTAAGGAATGGAATACAGAATCTCTGAAAACTTATTCATAATTTCATCGACACGGCCGCCAAAGTAACCCATAATACCGCCGTAAATAACACCGATAAACAAGTCGATACAAGCTGCTGCGAAACCTACGAGCAGGGAAATTTGCGTTCCCTTCCAGGTACGTACCCACATATCCCGGCCGAGGTCGTCCGTTCCGAACCAGTGCGTCGAAGACGGGCCTTTGTTCGTATTCAGCAAGTCATTCGAGTAGTAGTTGTAACCATGCACCAGCTTGGAAATCCATGGACCCACAAACGCGGTAATCGTAATCAAAAGCAGTACGATAAGAGCGGTCATCGCCATTTTGTTGGTGCGCAGACGCTGCCAAGCATCCCGCCAAGCGGAAATACTTTCGCGCTGAATGACTTCGGCTTCTTTTTCATCCGTACCGATTTTTCGAAAATCTTCGGGAGACAGGTCAGCCGGAGTCGGCATCACTTTAATAGGATTCATCTCCATGCTTTATCCCTCCTTCCCTTTCGAAAGCTTGATCCGCGGATCAACGAATACGTAAGCGATATCCGTAATGAAACGCGCCAACATCAGCAAAATGCCGTAAAAGATCGTAATCCCCATAATCACCGGATAATCGCGGACACTGATCGCTTGTACGAACTGTTTGCCGATCCCGCCGATCCCGAAAATTTGCTCGATAACGACCGAACCTGTAACGATATTTGCTGTCATTGGTCCAAGATAAGTGACGACCGGCATAATACCGTTGCGGATCACGTGGCGAAACAAAATCGTTACCCAGCTCAAGCCTTTTGCTTTCGCAGTTTTGATATAGTCGGCATGCAATACTTCCAGCATACTCGAACGCGTCAAACGAGCGATAAAGGCAATCGGCTGTGCGGTTAATGCCGCTACCGGCAACACGTAATACAGCGGGCCTTTAAAGCCCATCGTCGGCAGCCAGTGAAGCTTGGAAGCAAATACATACTGTAGTAATGACGCGACCACGAAGCTCGGGACCGCGATACCCAGAACCGCCAGCACCATGGCTACATTATCAATGAGCCTACGATGGTACAGCGCTGCGAGCATCCCCAAGGCCACGCCGACGATCACGGCTACGACGATAGCCACAACGCCAAGCTTCAGAGAAGCCGAAAAGGTTTGTCCGATAATTTTGGATACATCCTGATTGATCATCTTCATCGAGATGCCAAAATCACCTTGGACGATATCACCTAAATATTTGAAATACTGCTGATAAACGGGCTTGTCGAGTCCATATTGTTCATACAGACGCTCTTGAATCGCAGGCGGCACCTTTTTCTCCGATGTAAAAGGATCGCCTGGAATGGCTTTCATCAGAAAGAAGGTGGCTGAAATCAATATAAATAGCGAAACCAACATGTAAAAGAACTTATTGGCTACATAACGTACCATGCCCGTTAACACCTCCTTCTAATAAAATTTCGACATATTTCGATTTTAGGTGAAATAAACTTCTTTGTCTATTCCATATAATTGTTTAGGGTTCAAATACTTGGAAGAATACTGCACACAAAAAAAACGGGATATATATGGAATACCCACATATATATCCCGAAATTGCTATTCGCTTTGTCCTTACGCAGTCCTGCTTATAGATTAATGCTCAAGCAGGTATGCGCGAGAGTAGTCAATACCGCCGCTGAAATCAAGAACTACGCCTTTCAGGTAAGGCTTCTCGGCAGCAACGTTAGTGTAATAGAAGATCGGCATCAACACTTGGTTGTCTTTAATGAGAATTTGTTCAGCTTTTGCGAAGTTTGCGTCGCGTTTTGCAGCGTCGTCCGTTGCTTTAGCTTCAGCGATCAATTTGTCGTATTCTTCATTAGAGAAGCCAGTGTCGTTGTTACCGCCGCCGGTTACCCACATATCCATGAATGTCATAGGATCGTTGTAGTCGGCAGTCCAACCCGCACGTGCTACTTGATAGTTCAGGTTTTGACGGTTTTCGATAAATACGCCCCATTCTTGGTTTTCCGTTTTCACGTCAACACCAAGGTTTTTCTTCCACATATCGGCAATCGCAAGCGCGATTTTCTTGTGTGCGTCACTGGAGTTGTAAATCAGAGTGATTTCAGGAAGCTTCGTGTAGCCTTTTTCTTGCATGCCTTGTTCGAGCAATTTCTTGGCTTCTTCAAGGTTTTCAGTGAAATAATCGTCTTTGTGCTCAGTGCGATACTCGTCGTTCACGCCTTTGATGCCCGGAGGCACGAAGCCGAACGCCGGAAGCTGTCCGCCGAGAGTTACGTTATCAACGATTGCTTGACGGTCGATCGCCATCGAAAGGGCTTTACGAATATTCACGTTATCGAACGGTTCAGCCGTTACGTTAAATTCGTAGTAATACGTACTTGCAATACCTTTGATTTGCAGCTCGTCTTTCAATTGATCCTTCAACATCGGGATTTGGTCTGTCGGAATTTCGCCGTTCGGATGACCGGCACGATCCAACTCGCCGTTTTGGTAACTAGCCAATTCGGTTGCGCTGCTGTTTACCAAAGACATGGTGATTTTGCTCAGCTTGATGTTGTCTTTATCCCAATAGTTTTCGTTCTTGCTGACTTCGATCGTTTGGCCTTTGATCCAGCTGGTCAAAGTAAACGCGCCGTTCACGATCATTTTGCTTTGGTCAACAGCCCATTTGGCATCGTCCTTAACGGACTGGTGAACCGGGTAGTACGTATAGAAAGAAGTCAGGCCGAGGAAGTAAGGAGTCGGTGCAGCCAATTCCACTTCCAAAGTATGGTCGTCAACGGCTTTTACGCCAACTTGGCTGAAGTCCGTGATTTTGCCTTCATTATAATCTTGTGCTCCTTTAATGTAGTACAGTTGATAAGCATAAGGAGCGGCAGGTTGAGTGTTCGGGCTAAGCACGCGTTCCCAAGCGAAAACGAAATCGCTCGCAGTTACAGGGTCGCCATTGCTCCATTTTGCGTCTTGACGCAGCGTGAAGGTATACTTCGTTCCGTCAACTTTCCAGCTTTCAGCCGCAGCCGGTTGTGGTTCGCCGGACTCATCCATACGGGTCAAGCCTTCATACATGGTTTTCAAAACCGTGTTGGCTTGGCTGTCTTGCGCTTGAGCCGGGTCGAAAGTAGGTGGCTCTGCACTCAGGTTGATTCTAAGCGTTTGATCCGCGGCGAGCTTTTCTTCGCCGCTGTTTGCTGCGTCGTTGCTGCCGGTAGCAGCATTGTTGCCGCCGTTTGCGCTGTTCTTCTCATTGTTCGATCCGCATGCCGAAAGCAGCGTGCCAACAGCAAGAACGAGCGTCAACAGAAGCAATAGACTCTTACTCTTCTTCATGTTGCAGTATCCCCCTTAAAAATTGTGGTATATGTTTTTAGATTATACAACCAGCGGTCAAAAAAATCCAACATAAATTTTCAGAAATTAATCATCGGTTAATAAAAATGGACTATTTTTTTAACAAAATAGTCCATGAATTCCTATTGACTTTTTTGGCTTTTAACAATTAACAATCCATATCATTATTTTATGTAGGCATTGACTCTCATTAGCTCGTCCTTCTTAGAGGGCAGCGATATATGTAATGATGCTGATGAGGAAGAGCAACACGTATGCGATTCCGGTTCCCGCGAAAGCGAGCCGCCAAACCGCCCTGACCAATCGTTTGACATCCACCTTTCCTTTCAGACGGTTTTGGGCACCTCCGATTAATCCGAGAGCAATCAGCAGAATCAGCAAAATAAGATAAAAACCGAAGTTGGAGCTGAACACCAGATTAAACAAGGCGGAAACGGCCAGGATCAAAAACAGCGTTGTAACATCCATGGCTAACTTGATCGCATTCTTTTTATCCTTTTTCATATATCGGGCGATAAAATAAACAATCAGGAACGGAATGACCGGCACAATGGAAAGGATGATGACTGAAGTAACGACAGATGAATACAAAAACCCCATAGCTCCACCTCCTCGGCATATTTATAAATCCAATATTGAAAAACGATCTTTCTCTACTGACGGTTCAGCGCCCTAATCAAACGCCATAGCGTTTCATGCCCGGGAACGGGCACGTTTGCGGTGCGAGCCATTTCCACGATTCGGCCGTTAATGTAGTCGATTTCGGTCGGGGAACCGTCCATGACGTCTTTCAGCATGGAGGACAT
Source organism: Paenibacillus salivarius (assembly GCF_051307165.1). Taxonomy (NCBI): domain Bacteria; kingdom Bacillati; phylum Bacillota; class Bacilli; order Caryophanales; family Paenibacillaceae; genus Paenibacillus; species Paenibacillus salivarius. The sequence continues at coordinate 2,141,362 of NZ_CP195592.1, read as the reverse complement.
ATTCCCTGAAGTGGATCTGCACACCCCGATAATTCTTTCATACATGTCCGGGTCAAAGTCGATTCCGTTGGCTTGGTAGACATGGGCGGCCTCATTGTAAAGCTGGAGCATGAGCTCCTTGCGTTCTTCGGTCTCCAGCAATCCCCCGTTCGGAATGCGGAGCAGGGCGGTCAGCGGGTTTATAACCGCATTAACGAGCAATTTTGCGTAAATCTCCTTATCGATCTGATTCGACAAAAGGGCGGGAAATCCTGCCTGTATGAGCTTTTTTACCAAACTTTCAGCCAATTTTCCGGCAAACCCGCCCGTTTCATGACGCGGGATCCCTATTTTTGTCATGCCCTTCCCTGCCCTGATGACATGATGGCCGGACGTCCGTTTGGCTCCTTCGGTTGTAATGACGGCAAATACCGGATGTTCGGGAAAAGCCGACTGAATTGTTTGAAGATGACCGACGCCGTTTTGAAAACAGGCGATTTTGGTATCGTTTTCCACCAAATGGGATATATTCTTGATCAAGGTATCTTCAACATGTCGTTGTTTAGTTGTTATAAATATCCATTTTTCTTCTTCCTCTACATGAATTCGTTCCGCCTCTTCTAACGGATGCGCCTCATATATTTTCGAATCTATAAGAAGGTTCGCCCCTTCCGGATTTTCCAACACATAGCTTTTTTCCCTCAATGCACGCGCTTGTTCCGGAGTTCTTGTCCAAAACCGGACCCGATTCCCGGCCAAAGCCAGCCCCCCTCCAAACAGAAGGCCAATCGCTCCGGCGCCGACAATATCTATTTTCATAACTCCATTTCCTTTCTCTCTTGGCCCATGGTCTCGCCCGGTCTTCTTACTTCCTTTATACCAAAACATGTCTGCAAAATACAGAACCGAAGTTCACCGGCACACAAAAAAATCCCGCCGTTAAAGGCAGGATTCCTCTGCTTATTCGATTCGCTCCAAATTCCCGTTGGCATCCATCTTGAATCTCGTTCTCGCTTCTTCATCCTCTTCATTGAGAAAAGCAAGTCTTCTCGCACGGTCCATAATTTGGATCAATGCCTTGTAATCGTCGTTGACTACCCGGTAGTCGGTCTGCACTTCATTCACTTGCGCGGAAAGCTGCTCATTTTCTTCACGGAGCCTGGCGAGCTGCTCCTCCTTTTCCCGCAATTCTTTCTCAAGCTGCTTGATTTGTCTTCCCGTATCTTGGATCGTGTTTTTCCATCCTCTTAAAAAGCGGATTACGGCATCGATCGAAATCGTTTCTTCCGTCACCCCGTCGCTTCTGTAGCTTCCTTCGTCCAAATCAACCTGGGATAACGCCGATATGGCAGGGCTCCCTGCAAGCGGTCCTTGCTTTTTCATATAATTCCTTTTTTGACGTTGGGCTTTCGCGATTCCGATCGCGGCTTCATATTTTTTCCGAACGCAACTGTTCCATCGGAAACCGCAAGCCGCAGCCGTCCTGCCGATCCGCTCCCCGACTTCCTCAAAGGCAGTCAGTTGCGTACTTCCTTCCCGAATATGGCGCAGAGTCACTTCGGCCAGGATCAAATCATCTTCCGCACTCCACGCATCTTGTCTCACTGCTGTCATGCTATAATAACCTCCTAACGGCATGCTGGTAAAAAACTTCTTACTCCATTTCTATGCCTCTCATAGAGTTCATAGAATCTATTTGATACTAAAATGTATTTCCAATTTAAAGCGTATCCATACCTTATAATTAAAAATCCGGGTGAGAGTAATTTCATCATGCATGCTGGGCTATAATAAAGATCACACTTTCATTGAATATCCGCCGTTAATTCATGACTTTTCGTTTACACTTGTTCATGTTGCGGGTATAATGAGGGATATAACAAGGTAGACGTGTATACATAAGAAAGGGGGATTTTCTCTTGGCACGCATGTTCCGCGTCCTCGGCTTCTTTACACTGGCCATCGGACTTATGGCTTTTGCCGGCGATCTGATTGAAATGGCTTTGCTGTTCTTCCTGCAAACCGCGTTCTTTGTATTGTTCGGCTACCTGAAATTTACGGAAAGAACGTACATCCTGCTGTTCTGGGGTTACATGATCGTGGCCTTCACCGGCTTCAGCTATTGGACGATCTTTCAAATGGGACTGCCGCTTTAATCCCGCAAAAAGCTGGCAACAAAGGCGATCCGGCCAACACCGGAATCGCCTTTTTTCATGCCCTTTTACAGCAGGCTTGTTGATATTTACGAAACTCCAATCATATATATGGATGGAATTCATTATGAGGAGTGGAGTACATTTGCACAAACGATTTGCGGTACCCGCCCTGGCCCTGCTGCTCGCGGCCGCCCTTTTGCTGCCGGTTCACTCCTCCGCTTCGCCGGTTTCGGACGAGGATCGGAAAGTATTGGAGGAGAGTTTGTCGATCGTCGAGCTCGACCGGGAGATTGAACGGATTGAAGCCGAGCGCAAAACCGCAGAGAATTCGCTGCTTCAGCTTGAGGGCGAGCTCGAAATCAAGCAGGAACAAATTCAGGCGAGCCGGGAGCAAGCGGGGAAACGGATCGCCGCTTATTATATGGGTGAACGCGAAACTCTTTTATCCGCATTGCTGTCCGCAAACAGTCTCAAGGATTTTTTTACCGTGCTTGACTACTATCAGCTCATTGCCGAAAGAGACCGCCATATATTAAATACATATAAGTCAGAGTACGCATCATTAAAAAATACGAAAGACGGCATGAAGGCACTGGCTTCCGAGCTGGCTCAAACGGAGGAGCGTCTCAAGCGGCAGCGTGACCGGGTTGCCGAATTGGAGCTGCGCGTCGACGGAGCACTGGAAGCAAGCTCGGATCCGGAAAAATTAAGCGCGATGATCGAGGAATTAACGGGATATTGGCAGAATGCCGGCTTGTCCGAGGTTCGAAGGCATTTTAGGGAACTCGCTTCGGTCATGGCGGATTTTCCCGATTTTTTGAAAGAATATCAAGAAAGCCTGACGTCGAGCAAAGAAGGTTATCGCCTGACGATCCGCCAAGAAGACTTGAACCGGTTTCTGCACGCGCGCAGTGAACTGTTGAAAAATATGACCTTTTCATTCGAAGACGGCAAAATCGCGGTCGCGGCCCGGAAGGAAGAGCTGGAGCTGGAAGTGGAAGGACGTTATACGGTCGAGAATGATCCGCAAAACGCGCTTGTTTTTCATGTGGACCGCCTCATGTTTGACGGTTTCGAACTTCCGGATTCTACCCGTGCGGAATTGGAAAGAGACTTCGATCTAGGATTTTATCCGAAAAAAATAGTCCCCTTTCTCGAAGCGACCGACGTCTTGATCGAGAAGGGAACCATGATGATCAAATTAAAAATTTCATTATGAATTTAATTGAGATTTTGTACATTGTCCATATAGGCATCTACGCCGATCTCACCGTTTAAAAACGAGGAAGATAGCTTGGCGTAACGTTCCATCAATACGGGAATTCCGGCGCCTGTAGGCAGCGGAGTTCCTTTTTCATTGATAAACGAGGCCGGAATCGAAGAGGGAAGATCGTTTCTCGCCGCCTGAAAGTACAGCGTTTTTTTGACGGGCAGTTGTCTTGTCGCATCATACCATTCACGCTGCAAAAGCTGAGAGGTGATCGCCGAAATCCATGTGCCGGCCGCCTCCGCGTTCTCGGACCTCGCCGATACGGCAAAGCTTCGGCTGGCGATCCACATTGCTCCGGAAGCGGAATTCGTATCCGGAAACCGGATTTTAAGATTCGGGTGCCGATGCCGGTCGGCCTCGCTCCACTTCACCAAAGCAAACGCGGCCTCCCCCCTGTATAGCTTGTTCCAGACCTCTTCCTGTCCCCCGGTCCCCCGGATATCCGTAAGATACGGGCGGAGCGAGTCGATTCTTTTCACCGTCTGCCGCTCGTTCCCGTTCAGCTTGAATAAAGCCTCTTCGCTGTCCGGTTCGGTCTGTCCCGATAATTGCCAAGTCAACGACATCACCGAGTAAGGATCGTTATAATTCAGCGCGAATAAGAAAGGAGAAGACTTCTGACTCTTGAAGTTATGAATCAACGAATCCCAGTCCGCGGCTGCGGCAGGGAAACCGGTTGCAAATTCCTTGAGCCTTCCTTCATGGTAAACCCACACATACGGATCCGTATCCATCGGTACCGCCCAGATGTAACCGTTCCACTCGTTTTGAACCAGGGAGACGCCCAACACTTCACCGTTTAAGGAACCCGGATAGTAGCTTTCCGCCGGAAGCAAATAGCCTCCGGAAGCAAATCTGCGGACCCAGGCATTTCCGAGCAGCAAAACGTCCGGCGAATCGCCGAGCTCGAGCAGCTGGCGGATCTGGGTGTAATCCGTCTCGGCCGGAAGGTTCGTCAATTCGACTTGGAGCGGATATTCATCCATGACGCTCTGATTCATCTGCTCCAGCTTGGCAAACTGATCCTCCGGAAGCTGGACCGCAACCGACAGCTTTCCCGGCTCCTGCTCGGTTTCACGGTATTGCGGCGCGGCCGGCTCCGTTTCGCCGCGATCGTCAGGCCTCGACAACGTCGATGTCTTGCTTGGCGACAAATTGATTAAAGCGAGTAAAAGGATGGCAAACAGCACCCCGTAATGTTTTCGCTTCACCTTTGTTCTTCCTCTCATAACTCGGGTTTCCCTTATTGTAGCAAATCTCAAAGGGGATTGTCCTGTAAAAAAAAGGCCCGAAGCTTTTGCTTCGATGCCTTTTGGAATCTTTATCTCCCTTTCCGAAGGAACTTTCCGCTTTACAGCAAGTCGGCGGCGACCTGGGCCAGCTTGGAGCGCTCCCCTTTTTCGAGGGTAATATGACCGCTGATCCCCTGTTCTTTAAACCTCTCCACCAAATAAGTCAGACCGTTGCTGGCGGCATCCAGATACGGATGGTCAATTTGCTCGGGATCGCCCATCAGGATAATTTTGCTCCCTTCGCCAACGCGGGAAACGATCGTCTTGACTTCATGCCGGGTCAAATTTTGCGCCTCGTCCACGATGATAAATTGCCCCGGAATGGAGCGCCCCCGGATATAAGTCAACGCCTCGACCTGGATGCTGCCGAGTCCCATCAATATTTTCTCGATATCCCCGGATTTTTTCGTGTCGAACAGGTATTCCAAATTATCGTAGATCGGCTGCATCCAGGGACGAAGCTTCTCCTCCTTCTCTCCCGGCAAATAACCGATGTCTTTCCCCATGGGAACAACCGGGCGGGCGATCAGCAATTTTTTGTACTTATGTTCGTCCTCCACCTTCAGCAGGCCGGCCGCGAGCGCGAGCAGCGTTTTGCCCGTCCCCGCCTTACCGGTGATGGTGACGAGCGGAATTTCGTCATTCAGCAGAAGCTCGAGCGCCATCCTTTGCTGCGCGTTGCGTGCCGCGATTCCCCAGACTGCGTCGTTGCTCAAATACAGCGGCTCGAGCTTGGATCCGTCCCAGTTCACCCGCAGCAGCGCTGATTTGCCGGTCCCCATTTCATCCTTCAAAATGACGAATTCATGCGGGTATAGCGAATAGGAGAGGCCGAGCGATCTTACCGATAAAAAACGATACGTATAAAACTCGTCGATCACCGACGGATGAACCTTAATCGTCGAATAACCCGCAAAAAGGTCCGTCGGCCCTGCCGTTCTGTCGGACAAATAATCCTGCGCGGTCAAGCCGAGGACATCCGCTTTGATTCGGACCAGCACATCCTTACTTACAATTACGACCGGACGGGGAACCGCCTCTTTCTGTTGCTCGAGGTGATAATTCAGCGCAACCGCCAAAATCCGGTTATCATTCGTAATTTCGCCGAACATTTCCTGCACTTTAAGAAAGCTTCTGTGATTGAGCTCCACTTTCAATTTCCCGCCGTTTTCCAACATTACACCGTCATGCAAATGCCCTCTCTCGCGGAGTCCGTCCAAGAGCCGCGACACCCTGCGCGAATTGCGGCCAATCTCTTCGGCGTTCCGTTTTTTGGAGTCGATCTCCTCCAATACGATTGCCGGTATGATAACCTCATGCTCCTCAAAGGAAAAAATCGCACCAGGATCGTGCAGCAAAACGTTCGTATCGAGCACAAAAATTTTCTTCACGGAAATCCCCTCCACGAAAAAGCTTGCAGTAGTAGATCGCGTACATACTTTTAACGTCATTGGAAATGTTAAAAGCAAAGTCGATCCCAAGAACCCTCTGAAAGGACGGTACGTGTTCATGCGAATATGGATTAGTTTGTTGTTGACGGTTTTCGTTCTTACCGGCTGCGGAGCAGCAACGAAAAAGGCATCACCCTCTCCCCAGAATCAAGCCAACCAGGTTCCTCGGGTGCAAAGCACGAATGACGGAACCGTTAACCCGGGAGCGAATCGAACCGGACTTCTCCCGCAAAAAGAGCGGCAGATCCATCTCGAGCAGCTCGCAAAACGCGTTCCCGGCGTCAATGGCGCGCACGTTGTCGTCATGGGCAATACAGCGGTTGTCGGTATCGATGTTGATGCCAAGCTGGAACGAGCCCGGGTCGGGAGCATCAAGTACACCGTCGCCGAAGCGCTTCGCAAGGATCCTCAAGGCGCGGGCGCGGTAGTCACCGCCGATGTCGACCTTAATCAGCGAATCGCGGAAATCGGCAGAAAAATCGCCGAGGGCAGACCGATTGCCGGTTTGGCCACGGAACTTGCCGATATTATCGGACGGATCGTCCCACAGGTTCCCGACAACACGATGCCGAAGAACAACACGCAAGTCAGCAATGACAGCGGCAACGGTTCCCCTCAGCCAGCCAATTACGGCGGAGGCAAAAAAATGCATATGGCTCCCGGCAGGTAACGGGATGTCCCAAAAAAGAAAAAGCCTGGCGACAAAAAATCGCTAGGCTTTTTTCATGGCGGCAAACACCTGGTTGTCCAGGAGTTCCGCCGCACGCTGATCGTATACTTTGTTGTAAGTCGGCGCGGATGCAAGCTGTGCGCCGTAAAACAGCGCGTTGCGGACCGCCTCGATACTCAGGTCAAAGCAGCACATCTTGAACGGAACCCCTTCAAGCGGGTCCTGAACGACGGCGGCTTTCCCGTTGATGGCGTAAATCGTTTCCTCGCCGAACACGGTGATCGTAATTCTTGGATGGGCTATGATGTTGCGAACCAACCGCGAGCGATGATCCAATGCAAAGCGCAACGTGGAGTAATCCTGCGCATAAATCCACGAAATCGCACTGGAAGTCGGCCCGCCGGTTTCGGCATCAACCGTGCTGAGCAATACAAATGTTTCGGACTGGAAAGCAGCAAATAATGGTTCGGACAATTGGGTAACGAGTTCGGACATCGCCAGCCCTCCTGTTATACAAATCATCGTGATAATTAATTGTATTATACCATGGCCGAAAACTTGCATTCAATCATCAATCGCCTGCTTGTACCGAGCTGTTTTCCTCCTGCGCCGCCGGCGTTTTCGTTCCGGAGAGCTCATTTTGGAGCGCCTGTTTCGCCTGTTCGAATTCATTATCGTTCAAATAAACGTAAGGGCTTTTCCATTGGCCCGTCACCGGCACAAAATCCACGTTCTCTTTGGAGATGCTCCAGTATGCCGAGATGATGTTTTTCATTTGTTTCGATTCCAAATCGGTCTCCATATTTTTGCCGACCGACTCAATCACCTTGCTGGCACCAAGTACTCCGTTCAGCGATTTCGCCTGATCGATCAACGAATGGAGAACCTCATTCTGACGACGGTTGCGGTCAAAGTCATCCGAGGCCTTCGTCTTCGGCTTACAGTTGGGACTTGACTTCCGGTAACGGACATAGCCGAGGGCATCCTCGCCGTTCAAATGCTGCGGACCTTTCGACAGATTGATGTCGGTGCCGTCCGCGGTGTCCCGGTAGCACATATCGGCATCCACGTTAACGTCCACCCCTCCAAGGGCATCGACGACATCCCGGAACCCCTGGAAATTCAATACGGTTACGTAATCAATCGTAAGGCCGAAATACTTGCCCATCATCGTCTTCATTTCCTCTTCGGCCGGAATGCCGGACTTTTTCTCCGCGGCCAGGAAATTCGGATAATATGCGTTAAGTTTGTTCGTTTTGTACCCGTCCAGCTCGAAGCGCGTGTCCCGCGGCAGCGAAACGACGGTCGCCGACTTGGTTTCCGGATTCATCGCGATGACCATGACCACGTCGCTCAAGTGCGTCCCTGTTTCGGGGCGGTAGTCCGTCCCGAGCAGCAGCATCGTGAGCGGCTTTACCTTCGCCGATTTCTCCGGAGCCACGTTGGCGGAGGTCCCCGTGGTCTCGATGACCTTGTCGACCGTCAGCCACAAATATCCGGCATAAGCGCCTACGCCGATTACCCCAATAATCATCAGACTGAGTACTATTTTAAAAAACGTTTTTACGCCGGACTTCTTCTTTTTCGGCTTTGATGACTTTGAACCTCTTGAAGCATCCCTTTGGTTTTTGCCCCGAGGGGGCAAACCGCTGCGGTTCGTGCTCATGAATTCCAACACCTAATTTCATCTGGATTAATTCGCATTCGTTGAAGGTGACGATTAATCGCCATGAAAAGTTACAGGCAGCTTTCCTTTTTTACGAAAGAGGAGCCTAGTCTTTGTTCACGGCAGGCGGCACGGAAGCCGACTTTTCCTTCCGGTTTCGGCGGCCTTCCACAAAATAACGAATACGCACCATCAGCATCAACGCGACTGCCACGAGCAGACATTGAATAATAGGCAGTTTGTCGATCTGGAAAATAAGAAGAAGGAAAGAACCGATCGCCATGAGCAGATATAAAATGATCTCCTTCAGAAGCGGAAGCTTCTGCTGGGTTCGGAACACTTTGTTATACACGAAAATCACGAGCACAAAAATCAGAAAATAGGATATTATCGGATTTTGCGCAAACCATGCCTGCATGGCGGGTCCCTCCTTCACAAACGTTTCTCAATTCATTATAGATTGGATTCCGACATTTTGCGATGTTTTTCGGCGCGTTCGCGTTCGCTCTTGTTCAAAATTTTCTTGCGGAGACGAACGGATTTCGGAGTCACTTCGCAATATTCGTCATCGTTCAAATATTCCAGCGCCTGTTCAAGAGAGAACAGACGAGGCGTCTTCATTTTGACGGTTTCGTCCTTGGTCGCGGAACGGACGTTGGTCAATTGCTTCTCTTTGCAAATATTGACGACGATATCATTGTCGCGGTTATGCTCGCCGACGATCATTCCTTCGTAAATTTCCGCTCCCGGCTCAACGAACAGGATGCCGCGGTCTTCGATGGACAAAATGCCATAAAGCGTCGACACGCCGTTTTCGCTGGATACGAGTACGCCCTCATGGCGTCCTCCCACTTGACCGCCTACGAGCGGACCATAGCTGTCGTACGCATGGTTCATGACGCCGTAACCGCGGGTCAATGTCAGGAAGTGGGTCGTGTAACCGATCAGGCCGCGCGCGGGAATAAGGAACTCAAGCCGAACTTGTCCCGTTCCGTTGTTGATCATATTGACCATCTCCGCCTTGCGCGAGCCCAAGCTTTCCATAACGGCGCCCATGCTGTCTTCAGGTACGTCGATCAGAAGGCGTTCGATCGGCTCCATTTTTTTGCCGTCGATTTCCTTTATGATAACTTCCGGTTTGGAAACCTGAAGCTCGTAACCTTCACGACGCATGTTTTCGATCAAAATGCCCAGATGCAGCTCGCCGCGGCCCGATACGATAAACGCGTCTGGGCTGTCGGTTTCGTCGACCCGAAGCGAAACGTCGGTTTCAAGCTCTTTCATGAGCCGCTCGCGCAATTTGCGGGAGGTAACCCATTTTCCTTCGCGTCCCGCAAAAGGAGAGTTGTTGACGAGGAATGTCATCTGCAAGGTAGGTTCGTCGATTTTCAGCACAGGCAATGCTTCCGGCTGATTCGGATCCGCGATGGTTTCTCCGATATTGATATCTTTGATGCCCGCAATGGCCACGATATCTCCGGCTCCGGCTTCTTCGATCTCTACGCGGCGAAGGCCCTGGAAGCCGAACAATTTCTCGATCCGGGCAGACTTCTTGCTGCCGTCGCGAGTCATGACCGCCACCGGTTGCCCTTGGCGAATCACTCCGCGGTTAACGCGGCCGATCGCGATTCGTCCGAGGTATTCGTTATAGTCCATCAATGTAACGAGGAATTGAAGAGGTTCTTCCACATTTTCCGTAGGGGCAGGAATATGTTCGATGATCGTATCATACAAAGCTTGCATGTTTTCATCTTGTTTCTCCGGATCCAGGCTTGACGTCCCGTTCAGGGCCGAAGCGTAGACCACAGGGAATTCGAGCTGATCGTCATTCGCATCCAGCTCGATAAACAGGTCGAGGACTTCGTCAATCACTTCAGCCGGACGAGCTGCCGGGCGGTCGATTTTGTTGACGACGACGATTGGGGTGAGGTTGTGCTCCAGCGCTTTGCGGAGGACGAACTTGGTCTGTGGCATGCAGCCTTCATAAGCGTCAACGACGAGCAAGACGCCGTCAACCATCTTCATGATCCGTTCCACCTCGCCGCCGAAGTCGGCGTGTCCCGGGGTATCCACGATATTGATCAAATAGTCCTTGTACGTAATGGCCGTATTTTTGGCCAAAATCGTAATTCCGCGTTCGCGTTCCAAATCGTTGGAATCCATCGCGCGTTCCTGTACGGATTCGTTCTCCCGGTAAATACCGGATTGTTGAAGCAATTTGTCGACAAGGGTCGTTTTACCATGGTCTACGTGGGCAATAATCGCAATGTTGCGAATGTCTGTTCTCTTATGCATATTTTCTCTCCATATCCTTTCGTGAGTAGCCTGAATCACCAAAACAAGCGTCGGATGATTTCATATCCCGACGCTTGGACATATCCCTTATATTATACGCGAAATTTCGAGAAATTCAAGAACTTCAAGAACTTCCCATTCCTCACCAGTTTCCCCGCGTCTTCCCTCTTGCCGCAATCAGCCAGATTCCGGCGATGATGAGTCCGGCGGCCAGCACATAAATCAGCGCAAAGGAAAACAGCGTAATTCCGAACAGAACGACGGACAGGGCACCCAATATGATCGCGGTGATCATAACGCCGTTTTGGCGAATCGGAGCAAAACGCTCATATTCATACAAACCGACCGCAATGCCAAGAATCAGCCCGGGCCAGGTGTATTTCAATGTGTGCCAGCCCCAGAAATTGGCGATAAAGAACAAAATACCGTACACAATCAGGATCCCGCCGGGAAGCAGCAGTTCATACGGGCCTCGTCTCCAAAAATGCCAGAGGTGAAGCAGGATGCCCGGTATCAGCAGCAGAAGCGGCCAAAGCGCCTTTCCGAGAAAGCTAAATACCCCCAATTTCCCAAACAGGATAATGATCCCGGCAGCCAAAATCAAGATTCCGGTCGTTAGCTTGTTGTTATCGGACATACCTTTCACACACCTTCCAGATGACATTCCTTCATTACTTTCAGTTTAAATGAAAACAGCGCAAAAAACCACTCTCTCCCATTTCGAGCGAACGGTTTTTGCGTTTTTTCGGTATGGACACAAATTTGCAGGCAGGTATTATTGGAGAAAGGGGAATCAGCTTCTCCCGGCGTTATATTTTCTCGCCCAGCCGAACATAATAACGAGCGCGGCCAGGAGCACCGGCATCAAATTTGAATAAGCGGGCAGGGCCGAATGGATCAAGGCACCAAGCTTAGGGTCGTGCAGCAGCATATCGCCGGCTGTATATCCGAGAATTCCCGCTCCCGCGTAAGTCAGCACCGGAAGGCGCTGCAGCCAGTCCGCGATCAGGTTGCTCCCCCAAACAACGATCGGGATGCTGATCGCGATGCCGATGACGAGAATCGCCAGATCGCCGTCCGCGATCGCCGCGATGGCAAGCACGTTGTCGAGGCTCATGATAAAGTCGGCCGCCAAAATGGTCCAGACGGCGCGCCATAAGGTGCCGGCCTCGCGTACGCGCGCGTCTTCCCCATGCGGGGACAGGAGCTTAAACGCGATGGCGGCGAGCAGAATACCTCCCGCTGCTTGAATAAACGGAATTTGCAGTAGAACAACCGCAACCCAAGTCAGTACGCAGCGAAGCAGCACCGCTCCAAGCGCGCCCCACCATACGGCTTGTTTCCGTTGTTTCATCGGCAAATCCTTGCTGGCCATGGCGATGACCAGCGCGTTGTCGCCGCTGAGCACCAAATTGATGATTAATATTTCCGATAACAATATAAGCTGCTCCACCCTGCTCCCCCTTACCCGACTTCGTAACGATCGAACAACCTCTCTAGTTTATTGTTATGAGAGCGAGGGTCAAGCTATGCTTTTCTTTTTCAACAATAAAAAAATCTGGACAAATGAAAACTTTTGGTTCATTAATACGTATATACGTTCTATTACGCTCTTTAGAGGAAGTGACATAAGTGGATTTTTTCAGTGCATCATTTTTTCTTTCCCTGATCAATATCATTTTCATCGATCTGATACTGGCGGGAGATAACGCTATCGTGATCGGGATGGCCGCCAGAAAACTGCAGCCGCACGTGCAGAAGAAAGCGATCCTTTACGGTACGGCCGGCGCGGTCATTCTTCGCATCGCCGCGACGCTGCTCGTCGTTTGGCTGCTTGGAATTCCATGGCTTCGGGCGGTCGGCGGCCTGATGCTGATATTCATCGCATACAAAGTACTTTCCGATGAAGGGGATCATGATTCCATCGAAGCCAAAGACTCCCTTTGGGCAGCGGTCAGAACGATCGTAATTGCCGACGCGGCGATGGGCCTGGATAACGTCATTGCGGTCGCGGGAGCATCCGGACAGCATACGATCCTTGTCATTATCGGCTTGCTGATCAGCGTTCCGATCGTCGTATGGGGCAGCACCTTGTTCATCAAGCTGTTAGGAAGGTTTTCCTGGATCGCCTACCTTGGAGCCGCCGTGTTGGCATATACCGCGTCCCATATGATCACGGAGGAACCTCATTTTATCGGCTTCTTTGAGGACAACCCCCTGCTGAAATACCTGTTTATCGCCCTCGTAATCGCAGGCGTGCTTTTGGCCGGGTTCCTGAAGAAGCAGCGCCAGCGGAATAACGAGGATAAAAAGCATCAATCCCATCCCGCAACGCGGTAAAATTGACCGTCTTGAATGCAAAAAGATCGTTCCTTAACGGGCTTATCGGCCCTTAAGAAACGATCTTTTTTTGATTAGAACCAATCATTCTGAAGCGGGTCTTCACCAATTTCCCCCGGTCTTCTGACCTCTTCATGCGGTTTAATGACGAGCGTTTGCGTCCCCAGGACGGCTGCCTCGATTTGATCGTTGAGCTCGGTCAGCCCCGCCTCGACGTTCTCGATAATTCTAAGATTCGGATTTGTCGTTGGCGATTTCGGCACGAACAATGTACAGCAATCCTCGTAAGGTAAAATGGATAAATCGTATGTCCCGATCTTTTTGGCCAACTGAATAATTTCTTCCTTATCCGTCGTCACCAACGGTCTGAGCAGCGGAAGCTCGGTAGCCCGGCCGATGACGTTCATGCTCGGCAGCGTCTGGCTTGCCACTTGGCCGAGGCTGTCGCCGGTTACGAGCGCGAGGGCCCCGTTACGGTCCGCGAGCTTGGTGGCGATGCGGAGCATCGCTCTGCGCATGAGCGTAATGATCAAACTTTCCTGGCCCGCTCCCGCAAGCGAGGTTTGAATTTCCGTAAACGGTACGAGATGAAGCTTGATTTTACCCGAATAGCGAGAAAGCACCTTGGCCAGATCGATGACCTTCTCCTCCGCCTTTTTGCTCGTGAACGGATAGCTGTGAAAATGAACGCATTCGATTTCCAGGCCGCGACGCATCGCCGACCACCCCGCCACGGGGCTGTCGATACCTCCGGATAGCAGCAGCATCGCCTTTCCGTTCGTCCCGAGCGGAAACCCGCCGGCTGCCGGGATAACCTCATGGTAAATATAGGTCCCCCGTTCGCGGATTTCAATCCGCAGCTCCAGCTGAGGATGATGGACATCTACCTTCAACAGCGGATTGGCTTGCAGCAATGGCGCGCCGATCAGGTGATTCATTTCCTGAGTGCCATGGGGAAATCCTTTCCATACCCGCCGGGCATGAACCTTGAAGGTCGTCTGTGTTTCGAGCGGAATTTCCGCCAGGAACGCCCTTGCGACCGTTAAAATATCATCCAGGCGGGAAGGGGCGATTTTTACCGGACTGATCGAAGTCACGCCGAACACATTGACGAGCGAATCGATAATCTCCGCTGCCGGCTCTCCGTTCAGCATCACGTAGATTCTTCCGAATTCCCGTTCCACCTTGGCGTTCGGATACGGCTGCAGCAGCGATGCAACATGAGCCAGCGCCACCCTCTCGAATCTTGCCCGGTTCTTCCCTTTAATCGTAATTTCTCCGAATCGGAGCAGAAGCATATCATATATCATTGATCTTTCTCTCCCTTTAACTACCTCTTTAAGTTCCGCAAGCGCCGGACCGACTTCTCCAAGGCTGCCAGCAATTCCTCAATGTCCTGCTTCGTATGTTCATCCCCCATGCTAATGCGGATTCCCGAAGCGGCCGTTTCCTTATCCTTCCCCATAGCCGACAACACGCGGCTCGGTTCGGAGCGCTTGGAGGAGCAAGCCGATTTCGTCGAGACGAGAAATCCTTCTTCTTCCAGCATGTGCAGCAAAGCTTCGGCCTTCATGCCGGGATAGGAAAAATGAACGATATGCGGAGCTCCTCCGTCTCCGGACGGGGAATTGAGCACCAATTCCGGAATGGCCGATATCCCTTGGATCAGGCGTTGTTTTAGTGCGTTCAGACGGAGCGTCAGCTCCGATTCCTCCTGCTTCGCAAGCCGGATCGCTTTGGACATGCCGACGATATATGGAATGTTTTCCGTCCCCGAGCGTCTTCCCGCCTCCTGTCCCCCGCCGGCCAGCAGCGGGAAAAGGTTCACACCCTCGCGGACGTAAAGCAGCCCGATTCCTTTCGGTCCCCTTAGTTTGTGCGCGGACAGGCTGTATAAGTCAATGCCGCTTTGTTTCAGGTTCAGCGGACTTTTGCCGAATCCCTGGACACCGTCCACATGGAACAAAACGGTCGGCTTTTGATTCTTCAGCATTTGGCCGATCTCTGCAACGGGTTGAACAGCGCCTGTTTCATTATTGACATGCATGATGGAAACGAGCGTCGTATCGGGCCGAATCGCTTCCGCGACTTGAGACACGGTAACATGACCCTCGCCATCCGCAGGGAGCCGGGTTACCTCCCATCCGAACGCTTCAAGCTGCTCGCAGCATTCCAGTACGGAAGGATGTTCCGTCATCGACGTCACGATGTGCTTGCCCCGTGCGGCATATTGCAATGCGGCGCCCTTGATCGCCATATTGTTACTCTCTGTGGCGCCGGAGGTAAACACGATTTCATCCGGCTTTACGTTCAGGGCTTCGGAGACGACTTCTCGCGATTTGCGAAGCAGCTTTTCGCTCTCTTCCCCGAGCCGGTGCAAAGACGACGGATTTCCGTAGTGACGGGCCATGACCTCCGCAACCGTCCGGGTCACCTCCTCGCGTGGAGGCGTGGTAGCCGCGTGATCAAAATACTTCATGACAATAATCCTCCTGTCTCAAAAAAGAGACCAAATGAGAAACGCGAAAAACCGGTACCGGGGCGTTTTCCCATTTGATCTCTGGTTATGCAAGGCTAATTTCTCGGCGCTCAAACTTCGTATTTCGAGCGGGCGGCGGCAATCTTCGCAATGTAATTTTGCGTTTCCCGCGGCAGAAGGTGAAGCTTGTCCATCAGCTCCGCATCGTTGGAGATGCCTAACCTGCGCAGCGTTCCCGGCCCGGCATTGTATGCCGCGAGGGCCGTGTTCTCGTCTCCGCCGTAACGTTTCAATTGGTTCGACAAATAACGGGTTCCGCCATCGATGTTCTGTGCCGGATCAAAAGGATTCATGACTCCAAGCCCGCTCGCCGTTCCGTCCATTAACTGCATCAAGCCCTTGGCCCCGGCGGACGAAACCGCCTTGGGATTGAACGAGGACTCGGTCTCGATCACCGCTTTGATCAAGCTCACCGGTACTCCGTATTTTCCGCTTGCCTCGGCGATCATACGATCAAGTTCGCCATGAGATACTCCTTCGGAAGCCGAAAATCGGGCTGAAACGGATGACAAACCGTCCGCCTGACCGGTTTCGTCCGCGACGGAAGGCAAGGTCTGCCAAATATTTGCGGAGTATGCATTATCATAGCCGGCGCTAAGCCCGGCTAAGGAAAGCATTCCTGCAACGTCGCCTGTTTCAGATTGGCTTTCCCCTTCCGCGAGCATCATTTCCTTAAGCAATATATCAAACAAGGACCCTTCGGTTTCCGAATGAATCCGGGCGTTCGTATTCCCTTGTAAATCGATCTGGTTTCTCGTTTGCAGCTGGACCAGCTGTTCCATCGTCCGTGGATCAATTTGCATGCAACTATGCCTCTCTTCTGACAAATAAATAAAAGTATAGCTTCTATTTTACACAGGAACAGGCAATTTGACCACCTATTTCTCACAGCTTTTCCGGGAAAGAAAACGGACCGGCGCCGAAATGGCGTCAGTCCGTATCCCTTGTTATCTTGTGAACGGCAAAAGGACGAAATAACTCAGTGTGGAAACGACACCCAGACCGATCGCCCAAGCCCCTGAAGTTTTATTTCCTTGGCTGTAAGCGTAGAATCCCATGATCGCCGCGAGAGGACCTAAAATCACGGACCAGAAAAAGAGCGACGCGATCCCTAATCCGACACCCACATAGCCGACCGTACGTCCGGCTGTTCCCTCCGCGGTATCGGACCGTTCCACATCCCGGTCACGCGAAACGTCGCGATCCCTTGCCGGCACATAACTTACCGGCGCTACCTCGGCACCAAATTCCTCCTGGTCCGTTTTTCTCGGATAATCGACGCGGTTTTTGGTCGTCCGGGAAGTGACTGTTTTATCTTTATCCTTATCCATATCCTTATCCTTGATTTGATCTGTCATCACTGCACCTCCGTAAAATGGTATGAAATTAAGATGATTTCGCCTTGAAGGTATGGCAGCAAGTTGCTGATGACGATGGGGCGGTATCGCGATGCTCCGTATCAAACGACTCGCCCGCAAACTCGGCATTGTAGGCTTTACCGGCATGCTTGTCAATGTCAATCATGATTAAATCGGCCTGGCAGACGTTCTTATCGCCCCAATAGGTACAATTCGATACGCTGCATTTGACAATGGGTTTGTCCCCGTTTGGCATTATGATCACCTCGTGATTCATTTTCCCCGGAGCGGCATGCCCATATGCGGTTCGCTTGCTGTCAAATCGATGCAAAATTCCAGGGTAACGGAGTTGGAATAAAATGAAGGGCTTCACCTCATGCTATTCCCTAAAAGAACTAACCCCCAGAAGGAGGACCCTTATGAAATGGCAAAGATGGACCGCATTGGCGCTGGCGGGGGCCGCTGCGGTTGCTCTATATAATATGGTGCCTGTCGCCGCCCCGCCTTCCGGTCATCGAAACCAAGCCGCACCCGGTAACGGTAGTAAGGCAGGCATAAAACCAGCCGAGGAACAAAAACTGAAGCAAATGATGCTGAAACGCGATATGACCGCAACGGAGCGCTTGGCCAGACTGGATGCCAAAAACCACCTCAGCGTTCTTGCAAAAAAATTCGCCTCTTCCGCTCCGGGCAAATTGCCGAAAGATGCGGCGGAACTGCAAAAGGACCATGCCCAGTTCCCGTCGATCCGCTGGATTTCAGGCACCAAGGAGCAGGAATTTCGATCGCCGAATTTCAAGCCGGACGCGCGCGAGCAAAAGCAAATCGACAGCTACCTCGGCTTTGCGCGCAAGGCCCTCGGAAAAGGACAGGCGTATGAATCTCCGGCTTTTCCGCAAGGAAAACCGAAGTATATCGTCGCCGCTCAGCCTACAAAAGGCAAAAATCAAGGGATGATCGCCGTATTGGATCTCGGCATTTTAAACCGCGTACAGGACCACCAGCACAAAAATTTGCGGTTGATTCCTTATCCGAAGGAAGGCAAGTACAAAGTGGAATCGATTCATGCGGATACGCTGCGCGATATCACCGTAAAAACGGGACACGACAATGAAAAGGCCAGCCATTATTACGAAAACGAAATCGTCGTGACTTTTGGACGAGCGCCGTCCGCCGCCGATATGAAAAAAATCGAAGCCGACCTCGATTGCAAACCGGCGAGGAACGTCGGAAACACCTATATTTTCCGTTCCGAGTCGATGAATATGGAGCAGTTAAAGACGTACTTCAAGAAACATTGGAAGCCGAATTACGTTGAGCCCCACTATTTGTATATGACCAACGAATCGGATGCCGGTTTTTTTGATACCGGCGAAACAAGCGATCAGGCCGAAATTCCGAACGATCTTTTGTTCTCGGAGTACCAGTGGAACCTGCCGATTATCGAAGCCAACCGGGGATGGAATTTGTCCAAAGGGAGCGATGATGTCATCGTCGGCATCGTCGATACCGGTGTCGATCTGAAGCATCCCGACCTTCAAGGGCGGCTCCTGAAAGGATACAATGTCGTTTCCCCGGGCGACGACCCGACCGATGATGTGGGACATGGTACCCATGTGGCGGGGATTATTTCCGCAAATGTAAACAACGGGGAAGGAATCGCCGGGATGATGTGGGGAGGCAAAATTTTGCCTGTCAAAGCATTGGACAAGAGCGGGTCGGGGACTACGTATTCCGTCGCCCAAGGCATCATTTGGGCGACGGACCACGGAGCCAAAGTCATTAATATGAGCCTCGGAAATTACGCGGACGCCCAATTTTTGCATGAGGCGATCAAATACGCTTTTGAACGGGATGTCGTGCTTATCGCCGCGACCGGTAACGACAACACGGAACGGCCGGGATATCCCGCCGCTTATCCGGAGGTGCTGTCCGTTTCGGCCACGGACTATAATCTGCAGCGGGCTTCATTTTCCAACTACGGGGATTATATCGATGTCATGGCGCCGGGAGAAAGCATCGCCAGCACTTATCCCGACAACCAGTATGCGGCCCTGTCGGGCACTTCGATGGCCAGCCCGCATGTCGCCGCTCTGGCGGCATTGATACGCTCGGTAAATCCCGACCTGAAAAATACCGAGGTCATGGATATCATCCGCAAAAACGTCATCGATCTCGGAGATAAAGGTCATGACAAATATTTCGGATACGGACAGATTGACGTATATGCGGCTTTGCGCGCGGCCGGCAGCAACAATTCGGCCTTGCAACTCTGGCCCCAGCATATCGATCGGAAGCTGAAGCAGGTGCTGGAGGATGCTTTGCGGCATTAACCGATATGCTCCGTCAACCGGTGATGCAAAATAAGGTTTAAACAAAAAGAAGATCGCTGCTGCTGCCCAAAGGCCCGCTTAGCGATCTTCTTTGATTCGATTTCGAGAATTGGAACAGTGCGTGACTGTTCGAAAATAGCAAGTTGCAGTGAAGAAAGTTTGCCGTAAGCCGGGTTCTGTACTCTTCGCGGTAAAACGGGAACAACCCTCCCGCTGTGAGCGACAATCATCTATCTAGGCCGCACATTACTGGGCGGCTCCAGCGACCAACCCGAACGCGCCTCGGGCTAAGGCTGCTTCGCGAAGAAGCTGCGTTCCATTAGGTCTTGCTCCAGGTGGGGTTTACCAGGAACGAAGTCACCAGCGTTCCTCGGGGTCTCTTACACCTCGGTTCCACCCTTGCCTGTGCACGCCTTGCGGCGGCCATCGGCGGTCCGTTTCTGTGGCACTATCCTTCGGCTCGCGCCGACTGGACGTTATCCAGCACCCTGCCCTATGGAGCCCGGACTTTCCTCCCGCGGCCGTTAAGCCGCCGGCGATTGTCTGTCAAACTTTCAAAGGCAACACTTGATAGTATACAGGCATTGCCGCGGAATCTCAAGAAGAAACTACAGGAAATGAAACGGCTCCGTGTTCACCTCGGAAGCGTGTACCTTGGTCGCATATTTCGCATCGCGCAACTTTTCCTCCAGCCAAGCGGCGACCTTGGATTTCATAATTTTCTCCGCATTATGCCCCGGATCGATCAGCGTCAATCCCGCCATTTCGGCATCCTGTGCCGTATGGTAATCGATATCCCCGGTGACGAGCACGTCCGCGCCCCGGAACATCGCCGCTTTCCAATAGCGGCCGCCCGAGCCGCCGATCACGGCCGCTTTTTTGATTTCTCGGTTCAAATCCCCTACCACTCTCACATGAGGAACATTCAGGTTGAGCTTCACCCGCTCGGCGAATTCTTTCAAAGTAACAGGTTCGTCCAGCTTGCCGACTCTCCCCAGCCCGAACACGCGGCCCTTCAGGTCCATCGGATACAAGTCGTACGCCACCTCTTCATATGGGTGGCTTTTCAGCATCGCCTGAATCACTTTGCTCCGAATGCCATGCGGAACAATCGTTTCGATCCGAATTTCCTCCGCTTTCTCCATGCGGCCTTGCTTTCCGATATAGGGGTCCGTGCCTTCTCCGGGAACAAAGGTGCCGTAGCCTTCGATATTGAAGCTGCAATGGCTGTAGTTGCCGATCGACCCGGCTCCTGCGTTTAATACGGCATCAAGGACACGCTGATGGTGATCCTTGGGCACAAATACGACGAGCTTATACAAATTTTCGGTATGAATATCTTCCACAGACGCGCTGCTGTCGATCCCTAGCGCCTCCGCCATCCAGTCGTTCATCCCGCCCTCGGTGACGTCGAGATTCGTATGGGCGACATAGACCGCGATATCATGCTTGATCAGCTTCTCGTATACTTTCCCCATTGGGGTATCGCTTTGCAAATTTCGAAGCGGGCGGTAAATGATCGCATGATGGGCGATAATCAGGTTTGCGCCGAGGCTGATCGCCTCGTCCACAACCGCTTCATTTACATCCAGGGCGGTAAGCACGCCGGTAATTTCCTTCTGCAAGCTCCCCAGCTGCAGACCGATCTTATCGTCTTCCATGGCTACATGCTTAGGAGCGAGCTGCTCCATAAATCCGATTACGGTTTGGCCTTTTGCAAGCATGCCACGACCTCCTTAAGCTGATTCGACAATGCGTTCAGTTGTTCTTCTTTGTCACGGGACGACGGTTTATCCGAAGCGGAGACGGAACGCCGGATTTTTTCAAGCTTCTCGATTTCGGAGCGCCATTTGGCAAACCACACTTCGTTCGGCCGTTTCGTAAGCCATGGCCCCATCAACAGTAAAAGCGGCCTGGTCAATTTGGCGTCCCCTTCGGGCAGTTCCCGATCGCTGTACAGTCTCTCATTGTTCGCTTCGGCATCGGGTACGGCGTCCGCCGTTAAGATCTCATATATTTTTCCGTCTTCCTCCAAAATGATTTCTTCCGACAAATACCATCCGTTGCTATACAGCCAACTCCGGACGATGTCTTCGCCCACGTTCGGCTGCAGAATCAGCCGGGTAACGCCCTGAAGCTTTTCTTTGCCCGCCTCGAGGATCGAAGCAATTAGCGCTCCGCCCATTCCGGCAATCGTGATGACATCCACCTCTCCCTGAGCGATGGCCGCCAGGCCGTCGCCCTTGCGAACCGACACCCGGTTAGCGGCACCCGCTTCGGCGACTTGCCGCTTGGCCGCTTCCAGCGGCCCGTCATTGACTTCACCGGCCACGGCAAAGGAGGCCCGTCCGTTTTGGACCGCATATACCGGCAATAAAGCATGGTCCGAGCCGATATCCGCAAACCGGCAGTCCGCCGGAAGCCGGTCGGCAATATGCTGCAATCTAGCTGAAAGTTTCATGTAGACAACCACACCACCCATTTTTTTCTAAGAGCAAACAAAATTACGAAGATTGCCATCACTTTGAGCAGAATCAACAATTCCATGCCATGAGCGGATTGCTGCCTGAGAAGGAAGCTATCCGCTTCCGGCATAAACCATAGCGTGATGGAGATTGCAAAAAGAACCCGGCTAAGACGCTTTATCCGATGATGACTGAACCAGGTCAGCCAGAAGAACACGACGGCAAGCGGTAGCCAAAGCAGCTGTAAAAGTCCCCAAGACGCCTCGGGATGCAAGTGCCTGAACAACAGCCCGTACAACAGCATCAGGCAGGCGAAACCGCAATATTCCAAAATGCCGAACCGGAGCATAAAACCCGCAACCATCCATACCGCCGCGCACGAAGCGATCAGGATCACCGCGGCTACTCCTCCCCTCCAGCCCTGGAGCAGGATCATCCAGCTTCCGAGAAGAAGCATCGTTAAGCTTCCGGTCCCTGCCATCACCAGCGAAAACAGCTCCTTCTTCCTCCGATAAAATGCGGATACCGCATAACAAGCGGAGTCGATGAGAAAAATGATGGCTATTTGCAATGGCCAGGCAAAAAAGCTAAAATAAATAGCGATAAAGCAAATGCAGGAAATAATGGCAAAAGAAAGCAACCAAGTTTTCCAACTGCCTTGTTGTATGGAGTTTAAAGACAGAAGACCGCGTGAGGCTGGCTTCTCTTCGTCCCGATACAAATTTTCGAGGAAATCGCAGTAATGTTCAGGCAAAAGCCGGCCTTGGCGCCAATGATCGATTTCCCGCAAAATGATTTCCCTTTTTTCCCGGTCCAACGTTTACCCTTCTTTCTTTCGAAAAAAAAGACCTTGCTGCTTGCTGCAGAAGGTCTGGATTTACGCCTATTCGAGAAAATCCTTCAGCCGTTTGCTGCGGCTCGGATGACGCAGTTTGCGGAGCGCCTTCGCTTCGATTTGGCGAATTCTTTCCCGCGTTACACCGAACACCTTGCCCACTTCTTCCAGAGTTCTCGTTCGGCCGTCATCCAATCCGAAACGCAGGCGAAGCACATTTTCTTCGCGTTCGGTCAGCGTATCGAGGACATCTTCAAGCTGTTCTTTCAAAAGCTCGTAAGCGGCCGCATCGGCAGGCGCCAATGCTTCCTGATCCTCGATAAAATCGCCCAAATGCGAATCGTCTTCCTCCCCGATCGGGGTTTCCAAGGATACCGGTTCTTGGGCAATTTTCATGATTTCTCGCACTTTTTCGACGCTAAGGTCCATTTCCGCCGCGATTTCCTCCGGCGTCGGTTCGCGTCCGAGTTCCTGCAGCAATTGACGGGAAACCCGGATCAATTTGTTGATCGTTTCCACCATATGCACCGGAATCCGGATCGTTCTCGCCTGGTCCGCGATGGCCCGGGTAATTGCCTGACGAATCCACCATGTCGCATAGGTACTGAATTTGAACCCTTTTTTATGGTCAAATTTCTCAACGGCTTTGATCAAGCCCATATTGCCTTCCTGAATCAAATCGAGGAACAGCATGCCCCGCCCGACATAGCGCTTGGCAATGCTGACGACAAGCCTCAAGTTGGCTTCGGCAAGACGCCGTTTCGCTTCCTCGTCCCCGTTCTCGATCCGTTTGGCAAGTTCCATCTCATCATCCGCCGACAACAGCGGAACACGGCCGATCTCTTTCAAATACATACGAACCGGGTCATTGATTTTAATCCCGGGAGGCAGAGTCAGATCATCTTCATAGGTAAATTCATCGCCAGCTTCATCATTGTTCCGGCCTGGCATCTCTTCATCGTTGTCGCCAGTAATGTCGATGCCCAAATCGGCTAATTGCTCATAAAACTCATCCATCTGATCGGGGTCCTGATCAAACGGGGAAAGTTTCTCCATAATTTCTTTATACGTAAGCGAAGACCTCTTTTTGCCTTGCTCAATCAGACGGTCCTTGACCTGTTCAAGGGTTAGTTCCGTTTCTAGTTCAGTATGCTGATCGTTAGTCATTCTGGCTCCCTCCTCCCTAGAAACATCTGAAAGTTGAACGCATACTTCTACTGTCTCTCTAGGGCAATAATCTCACTTGCAATTTGTGCCGCGCGTAAAAAGTCGCCGGCCCTCTCGGCCGAGACCATCTCTTCCTTCTTACGCTTAATCTGTACCATGAGCGGGACCTTCTGTATTTCCCGGATACAATCATCCAGCTCTTGGGTAGTCCATTCTCCCGGAGTATCTATCATGGCGATGGAAATGACGGTTTGTTCCAGCCGTTCATCCTGCAGAGACGAGATGAACATGCTTGCGTCCGGCTCTTTCCCCTGCGCATAATAGGCGTATAGATAAGCAGCGATCGCTGCATGATCTTCGATGTTAAAGTGATCCCCGAGGCGTTCGCCCACGTACTTGGCGACTTCCTCGTCCTGAAGCATGAAAGAAAGCAGCCTGCGTTCCGCAACATGATAAGCGGGCAATAATACCGGCATCGATGCCTGCCCCTTTTTATGCCTACCATTATTCCACCTTTTGGCGTTATTATCCCTTGAGAAACCGTTTTTTTGCAGGGCCTGCCGCTTTTCGTTGCATTCCTGCTTCAAGCTGTCAAAGGACACCTGCAGATCGGCGGATAATTCCTTTAGGTAGATCTCCCGCTCCGTCGGTGACGGCAAAGGCGCGATCACTTCCATGGCATCCTTGATGTATGCGACCTTTCCATCTTCCTCTAGCAGTATATGGTTTTTTTTCAGATATATAAGCTTAAATTTAACGGATGAAACAGCGCCGTCAAGCACCTGGTGTCTGAAACGTTCGGCTCCGTATTTTTGAATAAATTCATCCGGATCGAGTCCTTCAGGAAGCAGGGCAATCTTCGTGTTAAAGCCGATGCTTTCCAAAATCGAAATGCTCTTCAGCGCGGCCGCTTGGCCCGCATTGTCACCGTCATAGCAGACGATCACTTCATCCGCCAGACCTCTCATCATTGACGCATGGCTTTCGGTCAAGGCCGTACCCATCGTTGCAACGCCGTTATGGACTCCGGCTTCCCAGGCGCTGATCACATCGCCGTAACCTTCGAATAAGACGAATTGTCTTGATTTGCGAATTTCGGATTTAGCCTGGTGCAGGTTGTACAGTGTCCGGCTTTTGCTGAACAGCTTGCTTTCGGGAGAGTTCAAATACTTCGGTTGTCCGTCCCCGAGCACCCTTCCGGCAAAAGCGATCACTTTACCGTTCCGGTTGTGCAGCGGGAAAATGATACGGTCGCGAAAACGGTCGACATAGCCTGTCCCGTCCTGCTTCGCGGAAACCAGACCGCCCTTCTCCATGGAGCCCAAATCAAAGGAACGCTTTTCCAAAAACTGAACGAGCGTATCCCACCGGGCCGGCGCATAACCGATCTGAAACGTATCGATCGCCTTATCGGTAAACCCTCTTCCCTTCAAGTAATCCATCGCCGGTTTGCCGTGTTCGGTATTTTTCAACAAGAAATGATACAGCTTGGACGACCATTCATGAGCTTGCAACTGCTGTTCCAATTCCAAGTCGCGAGGCCGATCCTGGCTTCCCGCCCCGAAATCGTAAGGAATTTGCGCTTCCTCGGCCATCATTCTGACCGCTTCCGGGAACGTCAAGCCTTCGATCTCCATTCGGAATTTGATCGCATTGCCGCCTTTGCCGCAGCCATAACAATGAAAAATTTGCCGATCGGGCGTCACCGTAAAGGAAGGGGTCTTCTCCGAATGAAACGGACAGAGCCCTTTCATATACTTGCCCTGTTTAGTCAGATGAACGTGCCTGCCAACCGTATCGACGATATCATGCTGCCGCAAGACTGCCTCGATGACTTCCTCGGGAATCGTTCCGCGTCCGGTATTCATCCAAACCACCTTCATCTTTCATAAGACACGTAAATAATTATTCGCTAAAATTGTACATTCTCCTGCATATCCCGCAAAACTTTTAACAATACATGCGCAAAATTTGCACGATCCTCGTCCGTAAAAGGCTTCGGCCCTTTGGTGTGATGACCACCCCTTCTTGCTTTGGCGCTGAGATGCCTGCGTTCGAGTAAATAATCAATATTCCCCGGGTGAAAAATTTCGCCCCGGGGAGACAATGTTCTGCAAGATTTGGCAATGCATAGCGCCGCCAGACCGTAGTCCTGAGTGACCACGATGTCGCCTTTCGCAATATGATTTGCGATATACAGATCGGCGCTTTCCTGGCCTCGGTCCACCCGGACCAGTTCGACGCCTTCGCTCTCGCGGAGAACGTGATCATAGGACGAGACCATAATGACCCGGACGCCGAAGCGCCGGGCCGCATCCGTAATTTCCTGCTTAACCGGACAGGAGTCCCCGTCCACGACAATCCTCGTATTCAAAAGACTCCCTCCTGTCAGGTTTTCGAAATGAAGCGGAAATTGAGGAGCGCAACGTAGGCAGTACCTACGTGAGCACCGGAAATTTCCGCTGAATTCAAGATTCGACGCCGAGTGGGCAACTCTGAGGTTGCTTCGTGATCAAAAGCCGGATTTTTGATGTCCTTTACATTATGCCCAGACGAGTTTGTTGAAATCGGCGAATGCTTTAAGATCCTCATCGATCGCGGCGAGCAAAGCAAGCCGGTTCGTACGGACCGCTTCATCTTCGGCCATGACCATAACCGCATCGAAGAATACCGTAATGGACTCCTTCAATTCGCCAAGCTGGCTAAGTGCCTCGGCGGCGTTTTCGCTTTCCAGCGATTTTCTGTATCTTCCGCTGACTTCAAGCCATGTATCGTACAGCTTTTGTTCCGCCGGCTCGGCAAGCAGGTCGGAGCGAACCTTGGCCGGAGATGCTTTCGCCGCGAGATTGCTTACCCGGCCAAAAGACTCGACCGTAGCCTTAAAGTCTTCCCGGTTGCTTACCGCGTCCATCAAAGCGGCTCCGCGGGCAACGACCGAAACCGCATCGTCATAACCGGCAGCCATGACGGCATCCACCACGTCATAACGGTAGCTGTCGGAGAGCGTTTTTCTGACGCGCAGACCGAAGAATTCCATCAGGTCTTTCAAAATTTCCTCACGGGTCCGTTTCAATTCATGGAAATGTTGATGCGTGTCCAGCGCCAATGCGAAAATATCGGACAACGTGACGGACAGTTTATGTTCAAGAATGATTTGTACGATCCCGGCAGCCTGACGACGCAGCCCGTAAGGGTCCTGCGAACCGGTCGGAATAATGCCGATCGAAAAACATCCGGCAATCGTATCGATTTTGTCCGCGATGCTGACGATCGCGCCGACGTTCGAGCCCGGCACGGCATCGCCCGAGAACCGCGGTTGATAATGCTCGAAGATCCCCTTTGCTACCGCTTCCGGTTCACCGGCCTTACGCGCGTAATCTTCGCCCATGACCCCTTGAAGTTCAGGGAATTCATAAACCATTTGGGTAACCAGGTCGAATTTGCAGATTTCAGCCGTACGGCTAACCGCCTCGGCAGTGCCGGTATCGATGGCGAGCAATCCGGACAGCTTCTCCGCGTTCCGGCGGATCCGACGGACTTTGTCTCCCACGGTTCCCAGCTCTTCATGGAACACGATGCTTTCCAGCTTGGACAAAGCGTCTTTGATCGCCAGCTTCTGATCTTCCTCATAGAAAAATTTAGCGTCGGACAGACGGGCACGAAGCACCTTCTCGTTACCTCTGGCAATGACGTCAAGCGAGCGCGCATCGCCGTTGCGAACCGTAACGAAGAAAGGAAGCAGTTCGCCTTGCTCGTTCAAAACCGGGAAGTATCGCTGATGCTCGCGCATCGACGTGATCAGCACTTCCTGCGGAATGTTCAGGAACGATTCCTCGAATTTGCCGAAGAGCACGGTCGGTGTTTCCACCAAGAACAGCACCTCTTCAAGAAGATCGTCCTTCACGGCGATGTGCCAGCCTTTTTCCTCGGCCAATGCTTTAATCTGGCCCTTGATCAGTTCTTCCCGTTCTTTCACGTCCGCGATCACGTGATGCGAGCGCAGGGCTTCCACATAAGCCGAAGGCTCGGTAATCACCGTATCCTGACCAAGGAAACGATGCCCTCTCGTGATGTTCCCCGCTTGGACTCCCGCAACCTCCAATTCGATAACCTCGCTGCCGAACAGAGCAACCATCCAGCGGATCGGTCTTACGAATTTGAAGTCATAGTTCCCCCAACGCATGTTTTTCGGAAAATTCATCGCATGCAAAATGCCGTTCAAGCCATCGGCCAGAATCGACCAGGTTTCCACGCCTGCCCGGCTTTTGCTGACGTAAATGTATTCCGTTCCGGCAAGCTCCTTGAACGTAAACTGCTCCGGATCCACGCCTTGGCTGCGGGCAAATCCGAGCGCAGCTTTGCTCCACGCCCCGTTTTCGTCAAGCGCGATTTTGCGGGACGGTCCTTTGACTTCCTCGTGGACGTCCTCCTGTTTCTCGGCCACGTCTCTCACAAGTACGGCAAGACGGCGCGGCGTTGCATAGCTTTCCACGGCGCCGTGAGGGATAACCGAATCCGACAGCCATTTTTCCACCCGTTCCGTAAGTTGTTCCATTGCACCGCGAGCAAAGCGGGCAGGCATTTCTTCCATCCCGATTTCAAACAGCAAATCCTTAGCCACGGACAACATCTCCTTTCTGCAGCATCGGGAATCCGAGCTTTTCGCGTTCCTCCAAGTACGTTGCCGCTACCTGGCGGGCCAAGTTACGTACCCGCGTAATGTACCCCGTCCGTTCGGTGACGCTGATCGCGCCACGGGCATCCAGCAGGTTAAACGTGTGAGAGCATTTCAAAACATAGTCATATGCCGGGAAAACGAGATGCTGCGCCATCGCCTTTTCGGCTTCTTGCTCATACATGTTGAACAGCGTAAACAGCATTTTTACGTCGGAAATCTCAAATGTATATTTGGAATGTTCAAACTCCGCCTGATGGAATACGTCGCCATAGCTGGTTCCGTCCACCCACTCAAGATCGAAGACGTTTTCCTTGTCCTGAATATAGGAGGCAAGACGCTCCATCCCGTACGTAATTTCCACCGCGACCGGGTTCGTTTCGATCCCGCCGACCTGTTGGAAATAGGTGAATTGCGTAATTTCCATTCCGTCGAGCCAAACTTCCCAGCCAAGGCCCCATGCGCCGAGACCCGGATGCTCCCAGTTGTCTTCGACAAACCGGATATCATGCTCAAGCGGGTCGATGCCGAGGCGCTTCAAGCTCTCCAGATAAATTTCCTGGATATTGTCCGGGGACGGCTTCAAAATCACCTGAAACTGGTGATGCTGATACAACCGGTTCGGGTTTTCCCCATAGCGGCCGTCGGCCGGACGGCGAGAAGGCTCTACATAAGCCACGTTCCAAGGCTCCGGCCCGATCGAACGCAAGAAGGTCATCGGATTCAGCGTTCCTGCGCCTTTTTCCACATCATAAGGCTGCACCACAATACAGTTCTGTTCCGCCCAGAAATTTTGCAGCGTCAAAATCATCTGTTGAAAATTCATGAACCACAACTCCTTTACGCCAATTTGTGTAAAAGTAACGGCGCCGCGCGCCGGGTAACGCCAAAAAAGCTCCCGTCGCCTACGCCTGCTGCCAGACGTAGGGACGAGAGCTTATTCCCGCGGTTCCACCCTACTTGATTTGCGAAAACCCGCACCGGATATACGGAGAGTGCGGCACCACAAATCCTCTTTTCACGAACGATTCCCCACGCTCCCGGGGCGCCAAAATTCATGAGTTATCCGTCCGGGCTTTCACCGTCCCCGGCTCGCTGATTGCGGCATAATCCCCACTACTTTTCCCGTTCACTGCAAGGAGAAATTCTAATTTATCATATCCGATTTTATAAAGAACGTCAAATTTCGTATTTGTCGAGCTGATCCAAAAATTGACGCGATTTGAGTTTAAGCCCCAATTGCATATCCATAAAGGCCCGCATGACGGTTTTTAATTCCGTTTTTGTCGTATCCTTTACCTCAATATTCCCGAGCCTTCTCAAATCCATTCTTTCAAACAGGGACAACAGCTTGAAGACTCCCGGCGACACTTGCATGGCCGCAGGATCCTGATGACGGCAGGAACGGCACAGTTTACCGCCGAGCCTAGGACTTAGCGCAAGCGTATCGTCGGATCTTCCGCAAGAGACGCATTGATCGATCGAAGGACCGTACCCGGCTGCCTGCAATATTTTCATTTCAAAAAGATGAATCACGACCTGGGGATCCTTGCCTGCCGACAGCCCGTCCAAGCATGCCTTGAGCTGGGTGAACCAAAAACTGCCGACCTCCTCGTCCTGCAGCGTACGGTCAAGCAATTCGCATGCATAGGAAGCATAGGCCGCAAGAAACAAGTCTTCCCGCAAAGAAAAGTGAGATTCCATGATCTCACCCGAATTGAGCGTGCCAAGGCCTTGATTTTGCCGAAAAAAAACATATTCCCCATACGTGAAAGGTTGCGTCAGGGCCGCATGCCTGCTCTTTACCTTTTTAGCCCCGCGCGCCAATACCCCGATCTTGCCGTGTGTTTCCGTGCACAGCGTAATGATCTTGTTCCCCTCGCCGTAGTCCATGCTGCGGATGACGATTCCCTCCACCCTGTAAAGCATGTCTCTTCCCCCAAACGCTTAAAACCTGTTGATATCCAATCTTATTCCGCTTGCTCTTCCTGGATCAGCAATTCCTCGGCCGCGGCAGCCTCCTCCTCGGAACTCGAGCCGGCTTCTTTGTACAGCAAGTAAGCATCGACATCTCCAGTCATTGAAAAATACTTCCACGAAAAATCTCGCATTCGTATTCACCCTTTCTTCGGAAATGACGCTTGCATTTACAAGAAATAGGATGTGCCGACGAATGCGATCTATGCGTTGCAATAACTCCCAAGTTTAAACTTGCATAAGTTGAATGGAATAAGCTTATCTTCTACTCTTCAAACCAAACACCTTTACGCATCCTTGTGGAAGCCCAGGTCTTTCAAGATCCGGTCTTGGTTGCGCCAGTCCTTCTTCACTTTCACCCAAAGCTCAAGGAAAATTTTCGAACCGAGCAGGTTCTCGATATCATGTCTGGCCAGCTTGCCGATTTCCTTTAACAACGATCCCTGTTTTCCGATAATTATTCCTTTTTGGGAGTCACGCTCGACAAAAATGACTGCCGAGATATAAACGACCCCGTTATCCTCCACCCTCATATCTTCAATGGTGACGGCAATGGAATGCGGAACTTCCTCACGGGTCAGATGCAATATTTTCTCCCGGATCAGCTCGGCGCACACAAACTGTTCCGGATGATCCGTAACCTGATCTTCCGGATAATACTGAGGACCTTCCGGCAAATATTTGCCGATTTGCTCAATCAGCGTATTCACGTTATTACCCAGTTTTGCCGAGATCGGAACGATCTCCGCAAACGCATAAAGACTCCGGTATTGCTCGATCATCGGGAGCAGCTCTTCGGGCTGGACCCGGTCGATTTTGTTCAATACGAGGATAACCGGGGTACGCACGTCCTTCAAACGCTCGATAATGAACCGGTCTCCGCCGCCGAATCCTTCCGCCGCATCCACCAGGAACAGAACCGCCTCGACCTCTCCGAGAGCGTTCAATGCCGTATTATTCATAAAATCGCCCAGCTTGGACTGGCGCTTGTGAATACCCGGCGTATCCAGAAACACGATTTGCATTTCTTCAGAGGTGTAAACCCCATGAATTTTGTTCCGCGTTGTTTGCGGTTTGTCCGACATGATCGCGATTTTTTGCCCGATAATATGGTTCATTAACGTTGATTTGCCGACATTCGGGCGGCCGACGATGGCAACGAACCCGGATTTGAATTTTTGTTTAGCCATGGTTGCTTTCCTTCCTCACTGGTCTTTTAAATCGGAAGAACTAAAATAGTCCGGGAGCAGTTCTCCGACCGTGGTCTCGCGGACATCTCCCTTTAGATTGCTTAGTATCACAGGCATATCGGGACCGCAAAGTTCCACCATCACCTGGCGGCAGACGCCGCAGGGGGAAACGGGTCCATCCGTGTCCGCGACCACCGCGATTGCCCGGAATGATCCCGGTTTATGGCCGTCGGCTATCGCCCGGAAAATCGCCGTCCGTTCTCCGCAATTTGTCGGTCCGTAAGCGGCGTTTTCGATATTGCAGCCATGATGAATATGACCGTCTTCGTCGAGCAGCGCAGCACCGACTCCAAAACGGGAATAAGGTACGTATGCCGCCGCTCTGGCCTTGATCGCTTCCTGAATCAAGACGCTATAATCCATGTCCTTCAACTCCCTTTGATTATAAAAATATTAGTCAGTTCCAGCCGAGCGCCGATGTCACCGGTCCGTAAAACAGCAGGATTCCGATCAGAACGGCAAAAGCCGCGGCGACCAGCACCGCACCGGCAGCGGCATCCTTGGCGGCTTTGGCCAGGCTGTGCCATTCCGGAGTGACCAGATCGACCGCAGCTTCAATCGCGGTGTTTATCAGCTCCGCCGCAATCACCAAGGCGATAACCGCAAGGAGCAAAGCCATATCCCGAAGAGGGAGGCGAAAATAGATCCCGGCGATGACGACGAGCGCCGCGGCAGTGAAATGAACCTTCAAATTGCGTTCGGATTTCAGCGATGCCGCGATTCCGTTCCATGCATCCCGAAAAGTTTCGCTCCACGTGCGACGCGGCTTCATCAGCGGACAAGCCCCACCTTCGCAAGCACGGCCTCTTGCTTGTCCATCATGACCTTTTCGCTCGCCGTATCCTGATGATCATATCCGAGCAGGTGTAGAAATCCGTGAACGAACAAAAATCCGATCTCTCTTTCCAGCGAGTGCCCGTACTCTTCGCTCTGCGAACGGGCACGTTCCACGGAGATAATAATATCTCCAAGCTCGTCGCCCATGTCATCCAGTTCTTCGCCTTCTTCGAGCTCGTACACAATGTCCATCTCTTCATCCAGAGACTCGTTCATCGCGAACGACAACACATCCGTCGGCCGGTCGATCCCCCGGTATTCCCGGTTCAATTCATGAATCCCTTCATCCGTTACGAAGGTAAGGGCCACTTCGCCGTCCTCGATCCCTTCGGCTTCTCCCGCCGCTTGAAGAATTTTATCCAAGAGGGAGATCAATTCGTCCTTGACCTCCATCACTTCTTGCTCATTGTTCCAAGCCAGAGTTAGTCCCATTCACTTCAACTCCTTTATCTTTCTCGTTTGCCTTCGTTTTCTTGATCTGCTCCGGATACTCGATCCGGGAATGGAAAATGCCCATCACGGTTTCCTTCAGCGTTTGAGCGATCAAGTCAAGCTCGCGCATCGTCAGGTCGCATTCATTGAACTGATGATCGTCCAGCCGGCTTTTGATGATTTTCTCGATCATCGTCTCCACTTGCTCCACCGTCGGTTTCCGCAAAGAACGTACCGCGGCCTCCACACTGTCGGCAATTCCGACGATCGCCGCTTCCTTGGATTGGGCTTTCGGTCCCGGATACCGGAAATCATCTTCGGTAAAATCAGGCTGGACTCCCTGCTCCTCGGCCAAAGACAAAGCTTTGTGATAGAAGTAATGCAGGAACGTCGTGCCGTGATGCTGTTCCGCAATGTCGCGGATCGGCTTAGGAAGCTTGTATTCCTTTTGCATTTCGACTCCGTCGCGGGCATGTGCGATAATGATCGATTTGCTCAGCTTCGGATCGATGAAATCATGCGGATTCTCCATATTGTTTTGGTTCTCGATAAAATAACTCGGACGCTTGGTCTTGCCGATATCGTGATAATACGAGCCCACCCGGCATAACAAACCATCCGCACCTATCGCTTCGGCGGCAGCCTCGGACAAATTGCCGACCATGACGCTGTGATGGTACGTGCCCGGCGTTTCCGTCAGCAGCTTGCGCAGCAGCGGATGGTTCGGGTTCGACAGTTCGACCAGCTTAAGCGCGGACAAAATGCCGAAGGTCACTTCGAAGAACGGCATCAATCCGATGACGAGAATCGTCGTCAAGAGCCCGCCGGCGATCGCGAAGCCGATCGCATATAATGTGCTTGATTCCGTCCACCCGTCATTATTGATCAATATGAGCGTAAATACGGACACGGAACCGAACAGGCAGATCATAATGCCGGCTTTAAGCAGCGTCGAACGCTGACTGGCGCGATGGATCGCAAAGATCGAAGCAAATGAAATAACGAGCGCGAAAAACCCGAGTTCAAAATCAAAAATTTGTCCCTGATGGACATTCAGGATTACGCTGGCCAATATGCTTATCATGATGGAACAAATGTAGGCCAAAGAAAGATCGATCAACAGCGTGATCAGCATCGCGCCCGTCGCTACCGGCGCAAGATATCCGATATAAGGGCGCTGCTCGTTCTGCATGATCCCGATAATATGCATGGATATGATGGTGATTAAAATAATCATCAACAACATGACAAACTGCGAGTTGTTGTATTTAAACCGGCTTACGCCTTCGGATTGGCGCATAAACATAATCAGCCCGAGCGCCATTAAAGAGGACAACAGCACCAGACCGAACTGCGGCCAATAGTTGACCTCATCCTTAAGCAGGCCGTTCTTTTCCAACAGCGTATACATTTCCTCGGTAATTTTTTCGCCTTTTCCGACCAGTACGTCGCCCTGCTTGATATAGACGGTAGGCGTATTTTCCCGCGCCTCCACCTTCGCCGTTTTCGTGGCTTCTTCATCGTAGAACTTGTTCGCCGTGATGGACAATCTGGCCAGTTCCTGCACGACTTCGCGGGAAATCCGTTTGCTGAGCGAGCTCGTGCTGACCATTTCCGCCACCTTGGACCGCGCCACTTGCGCGTCCACGATCTGGTCGGTCATCAGACGCGCGACGATATCGGCCGCCACCGGCTTCATTTCGTTGATATCCTCAGGCGTCAGCTTCGGAATTTTGATAAACGTTTCCTCGGAAATGTGATATTGCTGCTCATCCACCTTTTGGGTTACTTCCTGAAACAAAGTGGAGGAATACGTTCCCGAGTTCCGGTTGTTCATAATGAAATTCTGGACATGGTCCTTCACGCGCTGCGGGAGTTCTTCCCGGTAAATATTGATTTTATCTTCCGTGGCCACCTGATCATCCTGATTAAGCCGGAATATCCGGTCGAGCAATTGCCCGACCAGCGCTTCATTGCGCAGCGGCAGGATCGTGTATACTTGTCCGACCTTTTCGGCGGCTTCTTCCTGTGCCTTCAAGGTCGCTTTCGTATTCGGAATTTCCATCGGAGCCAGAATCTCTTTGTCGCTGGGCATCCCTACCGCAATGTCGTAGGTTTCCGGCAGCAGCTTGGGAGCCATGCTGAAATAAAGGATGGCGATCAAGAGCACGTACAGTACGTAACGGACCGAAGCGCTGTATTTCCATCCCGCGGTTTTGGAATGAAGCTTGGATTTACCTTGCTGGTCATTTGAGATCATCTTGAGACAGCCCTCCTGAAAAAATTAAAGCCCTGCAAACCCTGATTGAACACGATTTGGGGCTGGATGATTAACCCTGATTTTCAGCAGCACGGTCATATGCAACTATAATTTTCTGAACTAGCGAATGCCGGACCACGTCCGATTCCGCAAAATAGACAAACCCGATTTCTTCAATGTTGCTCAAAATGTTTTTCGCTTCGACGAGCCCCGACTTTTTCCCTTTGGGCAAATCGATTTGCGTAACGTCGCCGGTAATGACCATCTTGGAGCCGAAGCCGAGACGGGTCAGGAACATCTTCATCTGTTCCGGCGTCGTATTCTGAGCCTCGTCCAAAATAATAAATGAATCGTCGAGCGTCCGACCGCGCATGTACGCGAGCGGCGCAATCTCGATCAAGCCGCGTTCCAGCGCTTTTGCGGTCTGATCCGGTCCCATTACGTCGTAAAGCGCATCATACAGGGGACGCAGGTAGGGATCGACCTTCTCTTGCAAATCGCCGGGCAAAAATCCGAGGCTTTCGCCGGCTTCCACTGCCGGTCGGGTCAGAATAATTCTCTTAACCGTTCCTTCCTTCAAAGCAGTAATGGCCATAACGACCGCCAGATAGGTTTTACCCGTACCGGCAGGCCCGATGCCGAACACGATATCCCGTTTTTTGATCGTCGTGACGTAATGCTTCTGGCCGATCGTTTTGGGCCTGAGAGGCTTGCCGCGGAACGTCACCGCGATTTCCCCTTTGTACAGATCGAGCAGCTGATCCGCGCGGAAATCTTTCGCCAGATCGATTGCATAGAGAACATCCCGCTCGGTAAGTATATACCCGTTGCGAATAAGTTCAAGAAGCACCTCGAACAATTGCTTAACGCGCTCTACCTCGCGCTCTTCGCCACGCACGGAAATTTCCGACTCTCGCAGTACGATGGCCGCCCGCAAATGCTCCTCGACCAGTCTCAAAAATACATCATGGGGACCGAACAGAGAAAGCCCCTCCGCCGCATTTTGAAGCGTAATTTTGATCATGTATGGTTGTTCTGCCAAATATCCTCATTCTCCTTGGTCATGTACTATCGGAAGTTCTTCCGCGATATTTTGATCCACTTCAAAAAGCACTTTCATATAAACTTTACCATTCTCTGTGTTCTCATGCAAAATTTTTTGGTTCAAAATGACACTGTCCGCGCCGTTTCTGGCCAAAATGTCTCTTTTTGCGCGATCGATCCCGTCCTTTTTCGCCTGTTCCTCGGTCAGCTTGATTTCAAGCACCGTCGTTTCGAGCTCCTTCTCGGTCATCCAGCCGATAGGAAGCTTTAAGCTTCTCCATGTAAGACGGTCAAAATCCGTTAGCGTTTGGGAGTGCTCGAAATCCAGCTTTCCGTAACCGGTCAGTTGAATCGCCGTTTTGCCGAAAAACAGATAACCCCGCTCCTTCTTTTCTCCGGTATACACCTTTTGTTTTCGAACGAGCGGGACCTCGATTTTATACTCATGCCACACGTTCCCCCGGATTTCGCCTTTGGAAACGACCAATTTCCCGCCTTGGATTCCGGACACGAGAACCTGCCCCTTTTTGACGCGGTCATGCTTTTTGACTTCCGGCTGCCCTTTCTCCGCATATATATAAGTCACGACCCCGTCGGCCTTGCTGACCAGGTGGCGCGGACTGACAAGCTCCTTATTTTTCGGCTCGGTCGCCTCTACGATCTGGATGTACATTTTCGTTCCCGAACGGGATACGCCGACCCAGGAAGTCCCCGGCAGCTTGCGGGTCAATTCTGCGGAAAGCTTGTCCTGTTTCGGCAATGAAAATATCCACTGGAACGGGTAAAGCCCCTCCTCGCGCGCTGCCTTCAACACGTCTTCGTCGGGAATCTTCACGTTTCCCTTCACCTCGATATCCCACACAAGCTGGGATAAGCTGAAGATGATGGCGATAAACAAGGCGAAGCCGAATACGAATGTTTTTCTGCGCCACAAACGAAGCATGACGAACGGCAGCCCGCTCCGTCGCTTGGCCTCCAGCCTGCAGCCTGTCCGACGTAAAAGGGGCCTGAGGGCAAAGTAATTCCCGGTCTGTAGTGTCGCCTCCATGCTGCCGTCAGGTTGAGGCTTCAAATCCCATACTTCAATGCCTTTCCGCGAAAGCTCATTGATAAACCGCTCGATGGACCCGCCGCGGATCACGACGGTTAAGGCCCCGCGCAGACGGGAAAATATCGGTGATTTCACTAGGATTCCTCCGTTCCGCGATATTTAATGCCGAAAATCCGTCCTTCGACCACGACTTCTTCCGGCATGATTTCTTTAATGACCAAATCGCTTCCCTCCACCTCAATCATCCCATGGCTTAACTCCAAATGAAGGGATTCAGGGGAAAAATGCACGACGCCCCGATGGTTCTCTATGTATAGCTGCTTACCTCCGATCAAGGTGAGCCTTGGCAAATCGAATACAAGATCGCTCGGCAGGTCGAGAGCATCGACCGTCCATTTACGGAATTTGCGGACAAACCGGCTCATATGAGGCAATCCTCCTTCCCCTACTTTACAAATTATGCGGGTGGATTGTGATTTATGAGAAAACAAAACAAACAGAAAAAACACCCTCTACGGATGTAGAAGGTGTTGTTTTTCATTTCGCTATTGCAAAAGCTGTTGAACTGCCTGATTAACAAGCTTGCCGTCAGCCCGGCCTTTGACCTTGGGCATGAGCGCGCTCATCACTTTCCCGATATCGGCTTTCGAAGTAGCACCGGTTTCCTGGATGGTCTGCTGTACAATGACTTTAATTTCTTCTTCGCTCAGCTGTTCGGGAAGGTATTCGGCAATAATCTCGGCCTCTGCCTTGACGTTTGCGGCAAGATCGTCACGACCTGCTTTTTCAAATTCTTGGAGGGCATCTTTGCGCTGTTTGATCTCACGACTTAGGATATCAAGCACTTCATTATCGTTCAAAGGTCTTTTCAAATCTATCTCAAGATTCTTGATTGTAGCACGAACCATTCGAATGGTGGAGAGTTTGAACTTGTCTTGACTCTTCATCGCTTGCTTCATATCTTCGTTCAATCGCTCGCTAAGACTCATAGCTTACAAAATCCTCCTAAAACTTTCTTTTACGAGCAGCCTCAGACTTTTTCTTGCGCTTTACGCTTGGCTTTTCATAATGCTTGCGTTTCTTCACCTCAGCCAATACGCCATCCTTTGCGATGGAGCGCTTAAAGCGACGAAGTGCAGCATCAATTGTCTCGTTTTTGCGAACTTTAGTTTCAGACACCAGTTTTCCCTCCCTCCGACCAGACCGTCCAAGAGCATAACACGGTTCATCAAACTTCATTATAGGGGAAATATAAATAGGGTGTCAACCTGAACGCCCTATTTTTAGAATTGGTACAATTAAGAAACGATCCTTTAGGCGTGGGAATCCGAGTTCTGCACAAGCGCGCCGAGTTTTTTCCCTCCGAGCAAATGATAATGAATGTGGTATACCGCTTGTCCGGCGTCAGGGCCGCAGTTATTGATCAATCTGTACCCGCTCTCCGCGATACCGAGCTTGCGGGCAGCCTCCTGGGCTATGCGGTGCATTTCCCCGATCAATGCATAGTCCTCCGGACCTGCATCGTTCATTGTGGCGATATGCTTTTTCGGGATGATCAGAACATGAGTAGGCGCCGCGGGTTGAATATCGTGAAATACGAGAAATTGTTCGTCTTCGTACACTTTGTTTGACGGAATGGAACCTTCGGCAATTTTGCAAAACAAACAGTTTTCCAAACGAAACCCTCCAGTTTATATGTGAATTTTATATTTATACATCTCTCCTATAATACCGAAAATAGGCAAAAAAAAGAAGCACCCGGCTCCCTCAATGAGTTCGCTCGTCGTACGGACGTATTGGACCGAAATGCGAAATGAATCTCTGTCACCAATACGTCCGTCGGGGTGTTTCTTTAAAATGATGTCGGCTACCTGTAGTATAACAGTCGGGTGATACTGTATCTGTGATTTCTGTCACAATTTCTTTTCATAGCTACATCCGTTCTATCATTACTCTGGAGCCTTCCCCTCCGCTTTCCGCGGGTATGACGATCAGACGCCGCGCCAGCCTGGACCGGAGCTCGGCGACATGAGTAATGAGGCCCACGGCCAAATGATCGTGATGCAAATGTTCCAGCGACGTAATGACGGTATCGAGCAGTTCCGGATCCAGCGTGCCGAAGCCTTCGTCGAGGAAAAAGAATTGCAGCGGATACTGGCCTCTGAGCTGTATCTGGGCGGACAGGGCTAGTGCGAGGGCTAGCGAAGTCAGGAACGTCTCGCCTCCCGAAAGGGTAGCTACCGGCCGTTTGACGCCGCCGTTCGCATCGTCGCAGATGACGAACCCTCCGCCGGAGTCGGTTTCCAGAGCGTATCTCTGCTTGGTCAGGGAACGCAGACGCTGGGAGGCGGCATGGCTGACGTTCATAAGCTGTTCCTCGGCGACATACTCTACAAAGGCATTGCCGCGAAGGGCGGATTGCAGCTTTCCGAGCAGGCCCGATCGATGCTCAAGCCGGAGTCTTTCCGCCTCGATCTCCTTCCAACGGACGTGTCTGGCCTGAATATCCTCGAGGTCGCGCTCTGCGCGGGCCTTCGCCTGCAAAGCCGCTTCGTCGCTTTGGACAGCGAGCTCGAGAGCTTGCCTGCAAGCCTCCCATTCATTCTCGGATATGCTTCGTCCATCCAGCTTCGCGTCCAGCTCCTTAAGGGTAATCTCATGCTCGCGCTCCTCGTCCCGGTGAAGCTTGATTTTCCGGGCGGCCTCCTCTGCCCGGCCGGGCTCCATATAGGCCTCAAGAACTTCCGCATCGCTTTCGAAAGGAGAAGCGCCGAGTTCCGTTTGCCAACGCTCATGACATTGCGTTTCCTGCTCACGGGCGGTCTGCGCCGCTTGACCAGCCAAAGCGTTGGCCTCCGCGGCTTCCCGGCTTCCGGCATCGGCTTGACTTAACCGAATTCGGCTCTCCTCGGCCTCCCGGCGCAACTCGTCCAAACGAAGCCGGGTTTCCGGAAGCATCTCTTCGGCGGAACGGCCACTTTCTCCAATCCAGGCATGCAGGCGAACCGTTTTTTCCTGGAGCAATGTTTGTTTGCCCTGCTCTTGAGCCTCCTGCTGCAACAGGAGCTTGTCCAGCTCCACGATCTCCCGGTTAAGCTCCGTTTGTCTGGCGGCTTTCTCCTCGATAAACGGAACGCTTGCCGCGAGCCGCTGTTTGAGGTCATCCGCCTGGCGGTCCTTCTCCTCCAAAACGGCGCCTAGCCGTTCGGCCTCTTCCAAAGCCATGTCAGGATGCTCCCTCTCCCATTCCGAGGTTTTGATCGCTAGAAGCTCTTGACTGTTACGGATCGTCTCCAATGCCTGCTTGTACAAAATTTCGTTTGCCGCGGATTCCGCCTGGGCCGCCGACCGTTCCGCCTGTAGTGCGGAAATCCTGTTTTTCACTTGCCGTACCTCGGGTTGCAGCTCTTCCATCCTTACCCGTAACCGTTCGAGCTGATTGCCGAGATAGGATAACCGGTCCCGGGCTTCCTCCGGAGTGAAAAGGAGCGGAGCTTGCGCATCATCGTGTTCGCGGGCCGCTGCCGTTTCGAGCCTTTCGACGCCGGAGTCCTCCCCAAGTGCCGCTTCGGAATCGGGGAGGTCAAGGGCTTCCAGCAGGCTGCGCCCGGCGCCGACTCCGCCGGTTGCCGTTTGTTTCAACTCCCGCAAGTCCGACAGAAGTCCTGCGAGCTGTTCCAGCTTGGCTTCGTCGCCGTCCGCTTCCTCGAGCGCAGCCGCCGTGGCTGGATGGTGGGACGAGCCGCAAACCGGGCACGGATCGCCATCCTTGAGCTGCTCCGCTAGCCGTGCCGCCCACCATTGATGCTCCCTGTTTTTCAGACGGGCGCGAATATCGGCTTCCGCCTTAATGACCGCTTCTTCAGCCGCCTTCATTTCGTTTTGCAGCTTATACGACTGGCGAATATGCTCATTCAAGTTGTCCGCCAACTCTTTGCTTAGGGTAACGGCGGCTTGTTCGCGCTTCGCGATTTCCGAAAGCTTTGCCTCGCTTTGATCTACTTTCACACTAAGGCGATCTCCTGCTTGCTGCGCTTTTTGTGCTTCTTCCCGCAGCCGGAGAATGTCCTGCCTTCTGCGGTCTGCCAGTTGTACCTGCTGCCGCTCGGCGGCGCTGACCGCGCATTCTTTCAACAGCTGCTCCAGCTCCAGCTGGCGCTGTTTGGCCCGGGCGAGGAGCTGCTCTTCCTTCTGCAGCTCCTCGCCCGCGGTTTTGCGCTGCGCGGCCAGCCGCTCGCGGGAGCTTTGCAGTTCGCGCAGCTCTGCGGCAAGCTGCGCGCATTCCTGTTGGAGCAGCTTCGCTTGCTCCAACTGGTCCAGGCGCAGCAGCAGCGCGGGCTCCTCGCGGCTGAGCGCGCCCGTGGCCGCCTCCGCGTTAGCGGCGGCCGCGTTGAAGGCGGCTGCGGCTGCGGCAGCCGCCTCGGCGGCGCGGGCGGCTGCGGCTGCGCGTTCCGCCGCCTGCTGCCGCGCCGCATTCCAGGCCGTGAGCACCGGCCTGAGGCTTTCCGCCGCGGCTGCCCGGGCAAGCCGCGCTTCAAGCTCGCGAACGGCGCCGTCCCGTTCGCGCAGGCTCGCCAGGAGCGCCGCCCTGCGGCCGCGCTCCTGGCTCAGTTCGCGCACCTTCGCTAACGTCTCGAAGCGTTCCCGGGCTGCGGCAAGCTCCTTACGCCGGGCCACTGCCAGTTCGCCCGCCGCCTTCAGTGCTTCCTCCGCCGCTTTCAGCGCCTCTTCTGAAGCCGAACCAAGGCCTTGCTGCTCCGCGGCCAGTTCTTTTAAAGCTTGATCCGTTTCTTTTACTTTCCGAGATAGCTTCTGCCCAAGCTGGTCGCCGTATTTCTCCAGGTGAAACAGCCGCTGCAGCATCTGTCTGCGATCGGCCCCTTTCAAAGATAAAAATTCCGCGAATTTCCCCTGTGGAAGCACGACGGCCCGGGTAAAATCGTCCATCTTCAGACCGATTTTCTCCTCCACCAGCCGGGTGACCTCCGCCAGCTTATCGGCTAGAACCTTTTCCCCTTCAGGCCCGATCTCGATAAAACGGCTGATCGTGTTGCTGACGGAAAGTTCGTTCTGCCGTTTAAACCGCCGCTCTACCCGGTACCTCTCCGTACCTTGCGCCGACACTAGCTCGAACGTAAAAGCAACGAACAGCGAATCCTCCGAATGATTCATAATTCCCTGTGTTCCGTTTGCGGCGCGGCCAACTTTTCCGTACATCGCCAGGGTGATGGCATCAAGCAGCGTCGATTTGCCGCTCCCGGTCGGCCCGAAGATGCCGAACAAGCCAGTATCGCTAAGCTCGGCAAAGTCGATCTCCTGCATCTCCCGGTAGCTTTGCAGACCGGATAATTTAAGCGATATCGGTTTCATGATTCGACCTCCCCGTCCTGCAGTTCTTCCTCATCCGAAACGAGCGACATAAACAGCTCGACCAATTCCTCCTCCGGCTCCGCTCCGCCGCTTTGCCGTTGATAAAACTTTCGGAACAGCTCATGGACGGGCATTTGGGCACGCATCGCCGCGAACTCCTCCTCATCCCTTCCCGGATACACCGGCCGGATATGTACAATGCCTTCATGCGCTTTCCGCAGGTTTTGAATATCGCCCAGCGACATCGCTTCGCCCAAATGAAGCTCCAAATCGATAAATGCATTTCTGTCCCTGCCTTCATCAAGAAACCGCCAAGCCTCCTCCAGGCCTCCGCGGCAGCTCCAGCGGACGAGCGGACGACCGCTCGTCAGAAACAGCTCCTCCGTCTGCGGAACGCCGCCCGGGGCCAGATCCAAGAGCATAACGGACTTCGCCTGTCCGGCTTCGGAAAAGCTATACGCGAGCGGGGATCCGCTGTAGCGGATCAATCCGTTTCCTTTAACGGCCTGAGGGCGGTGAAGATGCCCCAAGGCGGTGTATTGGGCGCCGATATCCAGGGAGGAAGGATCCACCGTGTAAGCCCCTCCGACCTGGATCGGACGTTCCGAATCGCATTCCAGCCCGCCCAGCACATAAATATGGCTCATCGCCAAATTGACGGTATCCGGGCGGAATGCTCCGGATAGCTTGCGCATCAACCCCGCCACCTTGGCGCTATAGGCAAGTCGAAGTTCATTTTCGTCGCTGTCGCCGGCCAGCAATTCGGACAGTCTCGCTTCCGAAGGGTAAGGCAGTGCCGCAATGATCGCATGCTCGCCGGTGCGTTGCGCTTGAATGCGGACTGCCTCCACGCTCGGGAGTCCCGCAAGCGTAATTCCCCGG
This sequence comes from Paenibacillus salivarius, assembly GCF_051307165.1. Classification (NCBI taxonomy): domain Bacteria; kingdom Bacillati; phylum Bacillota; class Bacilli; order Caryophanales; family Paenibacillaceae; genus Paenibacillus; species Paenibacillus salivarius. The sequence goes on along the minus strand of NZ_CP195592.1, from coordinate 2,097,768 downwards.
CGCGAAACAAGCGGCGCCACGGCGGAAACCCGCTCCGGCTGGTCGTGATTGCCCGCGATCACGACCAGTTGGCGTCCGTTCTCGGTCAATCTCGCGGCCGCTTCGTAGAACAAGCTTTCCGCGGCGGCCGGCGGGTTGACGCTGTCATACACGTCGCCGGCCATTAAAATAACATCCACCTGCTGGTCGTCGGACATCCGCACCAACTCATCCAGAAACTGCTCCTGCTCGGGCAGCCGGCTCCTTCCTTCCAGCGTCCGTCCCAAATGCCAGTCTCCCGTATGCAATATTCGCACTGCCTTAACCTCCTTACGCTCCGGGAAAGTATCCGGTGATCTTCGTACGTCGCTCGCGATCTTGCTTCCGCAATTCGCCGCGCACTCCCTAATGCTCCCCGGCCTCTTTCCCTTCGCTGTCTTCTCTTTTGTTGGCTCGCTTCGATGTTTGGTAGCGAGCCCATTGTCGTCGTCATGCTACGGGAAAGCGTCCGGTGACCTTCGTACGTCGCTTGCGATCTTGCTTACGCAAGTCGCCGCGTACTCCCTAATGCTCCCCGGCCTCTTTCCCTGCGCTATCCTTCTTGTTTGTTGGCCCGCTTTGATGTTTGGTAGCGAGCCCATTGTCGTCGTCATGCTACGGGAAAGCGTCCGGTGAACTTCGTGCGTCGCCCGCGATCTTGCTCTCGCAAGTCACCGCGCACTCCCTAATGTTCCCCGGCCTCTTTCCCTGCGCTATCCTTCTTGTTTGTTGGCCCGCTTTGATGTTTGGTAGTGAGCCAATTTTTCGTCGTTATGCTCCGGGAAAGCGTCCGGTGATCTTCGTTCGTCGCTCGCGATCTTGCTTCCGCAAGTCGCCGCGTACTCCCTAATGTTCCCCAGCCTCTTTCCCTGCGCTATCCTTCTCTTTTTCTGGCTTGCTACCTTGCTTAGTAGCGAGCCATAGTGTCGTCGTCATGCTCCGGGAAAGTATCCGGTGATCTTCGTTCGTCGCTCGCGATCTTGCTACCGCAAGTCGCCGCGCACTCCCTAATGCTCCCCGGCCTCTTTCCCTTCGCTATCCTTCTCTTTTGTTGGCCCGCTTCGATGTTTGGTAGCGAGCCCATTGTCGTCGCCATGCTCCGGGAAAGCGTCCGGTGATCTTCGTACGTCGCTTGCGATCTTGCTCTCGCAAGCCGCCGCGTACTCCCTAATGCTCCCCAGCCTCTTTCCCTTCGCTATCCTTCTCTTTTTCTGGCTTGCTTCCATGCTTAGTAGCGAGCCTTAGTGCCGTCGCCATGCTTCGGGAAAGCATCCGGTGATCTTCGTACGTCACTCGCGATCTTGCTTCCGCAAGTCACCGCGCACTCCCTAATGTTCCCCGGCCTCTTTCCCTTCGCTGTCCTTCTTTTTTGTTGGCCCGCTTTGATGTTTGGTAGTGAGCCAATTTTCGTCGTTATGCTCCGGGAAAGCGTCCGGTGATCTTCGTTCGTCGCTCGCGATCTTGCATTCGAGCAAGTCGCTGCGTACTCCCTAATGTTCCCCGGCCTCTTTCCCTTCGCTATCCTTCTCTTTTGTTGGCCCGCTTCGATGTTTGGTAGCGAGCCCATTGTCGTCGTCATGCTACGGGAAAGCGTCCGGTGACCTTCGTGCGTCGCCCGCGATCTTGCTCTCGCAAGTCGCCGCGCACTCCCTAATGCTCCCCGGCCTCTTTCCCTTCGCTGTCCTTCTTTTTTGTTGGCTCGCTTCGATGTTTGGTAGCGGGCCCATTGTCGTCGCCATGCTCCGGGAAAGCGTCCGGTGACCTTCGTGCGTCGCCCGCGATCTTGCTTCCGCAAGCCGCCGCGTACTCCCTAATGTTCCCCGGCCTCTTTCCCTTCGCTGTCTTCCTTTTTTGCTGGCTCGCTTCGATGTTTGATAGCGAGCCCATTGTCGTCGCCATGCTCCGGAAAAGCGTCCGTGGACCTTCGTGCGTCGCTCGCGATTTGCGACCGCAAGTCTCCGCGCACTCCCTAATGCCCCCGGCCTTTCCCTGCGGATCTTTCCTCTTTATTATTCGGTACGCACATGCAACCGGTTTGCCTCGCCCAACATGGCTTTGTAAACGTCCGTCTGCGCATAGCTATCGTCAAAGCTTAACGGCATCGCCGCTATCGAAGAAATACAACCACTTCTCGTCGACGGGGACGCCGGTGATTTGCTCGATGGCGGAAGCGTAGAGCTCCAGTTGGAAGCGGTACGCTTCCGTTAATGCGGGAACACCGCCGCGGTGAGGAAGGACTTTGTCGCTCTTGTAGTCGAGCAGAATACGCTTCCCGTCAATTTCGAACAGGCAGTCGACGATCCCCTGGATCAGTACGGTTTCCTGGTCGAGAATTTGGGCGATCCGGATGTCCTTTTCCACGCCATCGGTTGTCTGGGCGCCCACCAAAGGAGCCAAGCCCGGAAAAGCGTCCGCGGCGGACAAGCCGTAAGTGAACGGCATTTCCCTCCGGATCCGGTCGGCCCGCTTTAACATTTGCCCCAATGGGCTTGCCAAAAATCCGACGATTCGCGAAACGTCCATTTCCGAGACTTGCTCCGGAGTCATGATCTTTAGCCGCACCAGTCTGTCCAAGGTTTCGTGGACCGTCTCCTCCGAAGGCTCCCTGTCAAACGGCAAGTGCTGCATAACCGTGTGATAAGCGGTTCCCCGCTCGGTAGGCGTCATCTTTTTCTGCTCCATGAACCGCGGACGGCGTAAGTGCAGCTTGAAGTCGACTTGCTCCGGGCTCTGTTCCAATTCCTTGCGTAGTTCATTATCCGCGAAAATATCGCTCGGCGGCTCCTCCTGATCGGCCAGCAGGCGCTTCATTTCGGTCACCGACGTTTTGGCTGAGATTTGGGCGGACAACCGATAAGGATATGTCCAGCCGAGGTTTGCCTCAATCCTTTCCTTCACGCCGCTTTCTCCAGGCTTCCACGCACGGTCCTGATGAATGGCCCCGGATGCATCCAACGTCGAGTCTTGAACCGATTCGTCTTCCCGGGCCGCTGCCGCTTCCGCGTAGGCGCCCACTGTTATTTGCCGGGCGGAAAGGAAAGCGATCTTCCAATCCGAAGCGCTATCCGAAAGTACGGCCGGAGAGGTTTCCGTGAGTCCCCCGAACTGCCTAAGCTCCCTTGCAGCCGGATGGCGGATCAGCGCCGGTCCGATCCAATCCAGGTAAGATCGGCCTCTGGCGAGCAAATAATCCGGCAGCTGCTCCTCTCCGATCTCCAGCGCACCGCCCCAGGTCTGTACCGCCCCCGTCAAATCCTTGACCGACGAGATCAGGATCAGCTTATCTTTTGGACGCGTCAGCGCCACATACAGCACCCGCATCTCCTCCGCGAGCAGTTCCATTTGCGCACGCCGGCGGATCGCCAGATTCGGCAATGTCGGATAGCTTACGCGCAGGTTCCCGTCCACGAATTTCGGCCCGAAGCCCATTTCCTTGTGGATTAAAAAGTTCGCGTTCAAATCTTGACGGTTAAACATTTTCGACAGGCCCGCCACAAACACGACCGGAAATTCCAGCCCCTTGCTCTTGTGGATCGTCATAATTTGAACGGCGTCCTCCTGACCGCCGGCAGATGAGGCCGCACCCAAGTCGCCCCCGTTCTCCCGGAGCCGATTGACGTATCGTAAAAAGCGGAACACCCCTCTTGAGGATGTCGTCATTTCATATTGCCGCGCCCGGTCGTATAGGGCCCGCAAATTGCTTTGCCGGATCGCGCCGCCCGGAAGTCCGCCGACCCAATCCAAATAGCCCGTATCGCGGTAAATCCCCCAGATCAAGCCGCCTAGCTCGCCTTCTCTGGCCAAATTCCGCCAAGCTTCCAACTGCATAAGAAAAGCCTGTAGCTTCGAGACAAGCTCCATATTCTCGATCCCGGCAGAAGGGTCTTCCCCTTCCGACCCGGCAACCTCAGCCGCGGTTTTGAGCGCATCATAAAAACTGCCCGAACCGGCGGCAAGCCGGATCTCCGCAAGCTCTTCCTCGGTCAATCCGTAAATGGGCGAACGAAGCACCGCTGCCAGCGGGATATCCTGCTGCGGGTTATCGATGATTTGGAGGAGCGAGAGCATCGTCTCCACTTCCGAGGCCTGAAAATATCCCTGGCTAAGCTCCCCGTAAGCCGGAATGCCTTCCATGCGGAGTTCTTCGATCATCACCGGCGCCCAAGATAAAGTTGAACGCAGCAGAATGACCATATCCCGGTATTCCGCCGGCCGGGTCGCCTTAAGCTGTTTGTCGTAAACGCGCAGCGGAGGTTGTCCGCCCTCACCGGTAAGTTCGCGGATCCGGGCCGCAATCGAACGGGCCTCCAGCCGGACCGCTTCGATTTCAACGGAGCTTTCTTCCTCCAAGGCTCCATCCGTGCCGCTTTCTTCCGCTCCAAAGCCTTCGTTCCGTCCGGCGGCACCCGAAGCCTCGGAAGCGCGGTCCACGAGCAGCAGTTCCGGGCGGTAATCGCTGCCTTCGGACAATTCCGGAAAGCCCTCTCCGTATACCAGCTCCGCCCTGGAATCATAGGCGATTTCGGCCACGCCTTCGTTCATGATTTGCCTGAACAATAAATTGACCGCGTCCACCACTTCGCGACGGCTTCGGAAATTGCGCGCCAAATCGATTCGCAGCCCCGCCCCTTCAAAGCCGCTTCCGTAATTCCGGTATTTCTCCAGGAACAGGCCCGGCTCCGCCAAACGGAACCGGTAAATGCTCTGCTTGACGTCGCCGACCATAAACCGGTTTCCGGGAACTTCCCGGGATATAAGCCGAACGATATCCTCCTGGACCGTATTCGTATCCTGGTATTCATCCAGCAAAACCTCGTCATACTGCGACTGGTATTCCCGGGCAGCCTCCGACGGCAGCGTCAGTTCCGGCGTGGAACGCGCATCCCGTAAAATTTGCAGGCAATAATGCTCCAGATCGGCAAAATCAAGCCACCCTTTGGCGACTTTTTCCTTTCTGTACCGTTCGCCGAATTCGATAATCAGCCCGGCAAGCTCTTCCATGAGCGGCGCGGCTTGATGCATTTCCTTCAAAAAAGCCTCCGGAGGCCGTCCAAACAGCTGTTTTTGCAAGTCTGCAACCAGCTTTTTGGCTTCTTCGCGCAAATCCTTGACCCGCTGCTGAATGTCCGGATCGGTCCGGTCTTTCTTGCACGGTTTTAATTTACCGAATCCCGCTCCCCGAAATTTATCGTATAGAGAGGCCCAATGTCCGTTCGAAACAGCCGATTTCAAATCCAACACGACCGCAAGGTCCTCTTCCAGCGTTAAGGCATAAGGTTCCGGCCCTCCCGGGGACAACGAGAGCGTTTTGGCTTGGCGAAGCAGCTCTACGGCCCCATCCAACGAAATCGACGCATCCGCCAAAATGCTGGCCACCCAAGGGCTGCTCTCCAGTGCGGCTAAGTCTTCGGCGCGGAATGCGCCCGCCGCCTGACGGAGCCAATGCTCCGGCCAAGGATGGCTGCGCGAGAAGTCGTACAATTTTTGCACGAGTCCAAAAACGGCGTCATCGTTCCGTTCCCCGCTGAACCAATCCACGAGCGTCAGAAACAGGCTTCCTTCCCGTTCGGACGCATACTTGTCCTCAAACAGCTCCTCCAGCACCTCCTGCCGGAGCAGGGCGGTTTCGCTCTCGGAGGCGATTCTGAAGCCCGGATCGAGCGGAATCAGCGTATAGTGCCTTTGAATGACTTCCATGCAAAAAGAATGAAGCGTTGTGATCGAGGCACGCCCCAACATGGCAAGCTGCCGGGTAAGATGCTCGCTCCCCGGACTTGCGTCCAGCGCCTTCTCCAGCGCCTCGCGGATCCGCTGCCGCATTTCCGAGGCCGCCGCCTTCGTAAAGGTGGCGACAAGCAGCCGGTCAACGCTCAGCGGAGCATCGTCCGACGACAGTTTGCGGATAATCCGCTCGACCAGCACCGCGGTTTTACCGGAGCCGGCCGCGGCGGCAACCAAAATATCGCCGCCCGACAGCGAAATCGCCTTCCACTGGTCGTCGCTCCAAAAGCTTCCTGGCGGCTTGGGTATCGTCATCATAGCTCCACCTTCTTTCCGTCTTCCGATGCCTTCAGCAATTCCCACAACCGTTCCTTGCCGGGCTTGTTCAACAGATGATACTCGCTACCGTCCATCCCCTCTTCAAAGCGGCAAACCGGCTTATACGCGCAATGAGTACATGCGGTTTCCGTTCCGAGACGATAAGGCGCAATTTGCACGTCGCCCTCGGTGATTCTTGTGCCGATCTCCACGATCGTCCGCCGCACGGAGCCCAGCAGGGTTTCCCATTGCTCCGGTGTCGCCACGGAAGCGCTGCTGTAAAAACCGCCGTCCGCCTTCACCGCCACGGGCAAAATTTCGGAATATCCCTTCTCGAGCTCTGCGTCCATTTTGGAGATCACGTTTCTGTCCGCCAACAGCAAGCCTTTCATTTTAAACCGTTTCAACAGCTCAAGCCTTGCTTCTTCGGCACTCAGGCCGTTGCTGCTCTGGAGCATCGGGTTATGCACGTGGAAATACAGCGTCCCCGCCGGGACAGCCCGCCGGCCGAGCCACATTTCCGCCGAACTTAGCAGCACGTCCAGGTAAGTCAGCATTTGCAGCGACAATCCGTAGTAGACCTCATGAAGATTCAAATCGGTTTGGCTTGATTTATAGTCGATAACGCGCAGCAAAATTCCGTCTTCGCCCTCCGCCATATCGACCCGGTCGATCCGGCCGACGATTTCCATCACGCAGCCGTTCGGAAGCTCAAAGGTCAGAGGCGGCAATGGCCGTCCCGGCCCGAAGTCAAGCTCCAGCCCGGCAGGCTCGAAGCTCCCGCGCCGGGCTTGCTCGCCCAGGATGACGGAAGCGCGGCCGACGATATTTTTCAGTTTGCGGGAAATGTACCCGTAACGCTTCGTACTAAGCAAAATTTCGCCTTGCAGTCTTGGCGCCAGCTTGTCCACCGTATTCTCCGCTTCCCGGATGCATTCCTCTTCCGTCAGGCTGCCCCAGTTTCTGCCTTGTTCTTTAAACGTGAGCGCCATCTGGCTGAGCGCAGCATGGAAAAGCTGGCCGATATCCGGCGCCTTAAGCCGATAAATCTGTCTTTCCTTTAGCTTGAGGCCATGGGAAGCAAAATGGGAAAACGGGCAGGAAGCGAATTTCTCCATCCGGGATACGCTCGTGCGCAGCCGCTTGCCGTACAGCTTCCGGCTCGTCGCCGGCGTTAGGCCGCTGATCCGGTTTCTGTAATCCAGGGAACCGAGAAGCCTGTCCAATTTCCCCTGCCATTCCGGCCGTTCCCTATACCATTCGAGTACATCACGCCAGACCGGTGAAATGCTTTGTCCGGATTTTTGAGCTCGCAGCTGGCCGACTAACCGCGGCAGCGTCGGGACCGGGGAAGCGACGAATTCCAGCTGGCGATCCAGCGGATCGTCAGGGGCCGGCGAGTCGCCGAGGTAGCTCTCCTGCAGCATCCCTCCGGGAAAAATTTGTTTGACATGCCTAATGACTTCCGAAGGCAGCAACGGCTTCCCGTCCTCATCGCTGGACGGATAACTGAGCCATAGCGTCCGGCTTGCCGCCGATAGCGCGCCGTAAATCAAAAAACGCTCATCCAGCAAACGGCGCGTCAACCCCGGAGCAAGCGCAAGCCCGGTTTCGCCCAGACGCTGCCGATCCTGGTCGCTTAAGAGCCCTTCCTCCTGGATATTCGAGGGCATGACTCCTTCGTTGATCCCGAGCAAAAAGGCATGTTTGACATGGCGGGTCCGGGTACGGTCCGTACTGCCGACCAGCACCTGGTCGATGGCAGGGGGAACGAGTCCCAGTTTCAAATCTTTTAGGCCCGTCTCCAAAATTCCGGCGAACAATTCCGGGCTGAGTTGTTCTTCCCCCATCATTTCCACGATCTGATCCAGCAGATCCAAAACGGCGCTCCAAAGCTGGCGGTGTTCCATCGCCTGTTGGGGTTGTCCGCTGTGAAGGGCCTTATGGGCCAACAAATCAAGACGCCGGGCGGCATCGGTCTCCTCCAGAAGGTGGTATACGGCAGCACACAGGTCACGGACGGATTTGGCCCGTTTCAGCCTTTTCTCGAAAGCCGACAGCGGGACGGTGACTGCCGCCCGGCAGCGCTCAAGTAACGGAAGCTGCCTGCTTCCCGCTTGCTCCCCCGACTGTTCACCGGCTTCCAGCGATAAGCTGGGGGCTCCTTTCCACGGTCTTCCGTCGGTCCAACGGTAGCCTTGAATGCCGCTGGCAAGCGCATAGTTTTCCAGGGCATCCATATCTTCGCGAGTCAGGCTCCCGTCAAGCGGCAGCAAAAACTCACTTTTCACGCAGCGGAAAACATCCTCGTATTTCCAATATTTTAACGCGACGTCCAGCGCTCCCCGGATCAGCTCGATCAGCGGATGATGCAGGACGCTCGCTTTTTGGTCCATGAAATAAGGAATGCCGAAGTCTTCAAACACCGGCTTGATAATATGTTCGTAATCCCCGATATTTCGTACAAACAGCGCCATATCCCGCCAACGCGAGCCTTTCTCCCTGGCAAGCCTGACCATTTCGCGGGCGGTCCCTTCCACCTCGGCTCTGCGGTTCGCCGCCGCATGCAGGGACAATGCCTCCGCCAGATCCGCGGGAGGTTTACTTTCCTTCCATGGCGTGCGGCGTTCATAAGCCGATTCCAAATAGGAAAGCGTTTCGCTGCTCTTGAATCTCGGAAACGGGCGGGTTTTCATCAACGTTGCCGGATAAACCTCGATGCCTACCGATTCGGCAAGATCCCTCAGCTTCATATATGTCGTCGCAGTCTGATGAAACAAGTTTAATTCATGCGGAGGAATGCCGTCGTCATACGGGCGGTCCAGCGTCAATGCCACGGTCACGTTTGACGCGGCTTGCATGATCGCCCCCAGGGCTTTATATTCCTGAGGCGTAAACGCATGAAAACCGTCAACCCACAGCTCCGCACCCCGCAGATAGGAAGAATCGCGCGCGCCTTCCGCCAGCTTGATGACGTGGTCTTCCGCGTCGATGTACAGACGAGATAGCTCCTCATCGAATTCCCGGTACAATATGTTTAGGTCGTGAAGCTTGTCTTTTAGCAAAGGAGATTCTCCCGAAGAACTTTCCAGCATGCGCACATGCTCTTCCAGCCGGGTAAAATCGGCATTATATTTTTTTAGCTCCGTATAGAGCGCATTGATCCGGTCGATCAGGCCCAGCTGGTCGCTCCCATGGCCGTAAAGTTTGAGATCTTCCTTGCGGCGTCTGAGGATTTTGTAAAGCAGCATCTTTTTGCCTTCCTCGCTGATGGGAACGAGCGCCGATCCCCCCGTCTCCTGCATGACGCGAAGCGCCAGCCGGCGGAACCCGAGTACCTGGACGCGTACGCTGCCCTTAATGCCGGGAGCCTGAACGATCGCCTGTTCGATCTGGAATGTTCCCTGCTCGGGAGCGAGCAAAATGATCGGAGGACCGGAAGGGTCCTCGCGCAGCTTTGCCGAGATCCGCTCCAATATCAGGCTGCTCTTGCCGCTGCCGGAGCGGCCGATAACGAATTGTAATGACATGATGGTGCCTCCCACCGCGAAGGAATTAATTTATTGCATAGAACTTCAACTCTATCAAGTATACCATTATTCATTCGATACAGGAATGTACGTTCCCAAGAACGCTTTTAATGTCAAAAGTTACAATCACACTTGACTCATCGGAATTATATGGATTAATATGGAGTTATAACCTAATTTGGGCCGATTGGACATCTAAAGGCTCCCCGCACGGTTTATGGGCGGGGAGTCTCTTTTTGTTGAGGCCTAAGAGAAGATAGGAGGAGAAGTCAAGTTAAGAAAGCATTCGCAAGGGCGGTTTCCGTTTTGGAAACCAACCGCCGCCATCTGCACCTCGCTCGCTTTAACCCTAGGTATCTCCCCGTACGGTGCACCTTCTTACGCCGCCGGATCGGCTTCAGACCCCAGTGCGCATCGTTTGGATCTTACATCCAAAACCGCAGCTGCCGCCGGATTGCCCAAAGGGACAACGCTAACGGAGAAGCCCAACATCGTCTATATCGTGCTCGACGATATGGGATACTCGGATTTGGGCAGCTTCGGCTCGGAAATCAAGACCCCTCATATCGATCAATTGGCTAAGAACGGACTGACCTACACGAACTTTCATGCCACTCCGCTTTGCTCGCCAACGAGGGCCAGCTTGTTTACGGGGCGCAATCACCATTCCGTCGGCATGGGGAGCGTCGCCAACAGCGACCTCGGGCCGGACGTGCCGAATACCCGGAGCCGGGTGAAGCATGAAGCGGGCACCGTCTCCGAGGTGTTGAAGCAAAACGGCTACAACACTTACGGTGTCGGCAAATGGCATCAGGCTCCCACGCATCAGGCAACGCCGGCCGGCCCGTTCGATTATTGGCCGCTCGCCAAAGGGTTTCACAAATATTACGGTTTTCTCGATGGCTATACCGATCAATACGCCCCACTCCTGATTCAAGACAATCATATCGTCGAACCGCCTAAGCAAGACGACTATCATTTGTCCGAGGATCTCATCGACCATTCCATTCAATATGTGAACGATCACGTCTCCATTCAGCCGGAAAAGCCCTTTTTCCTATATGTCGGGTTTGGCGCGCAGCATGCCCCTCATCAAGTGCCCGAATCGTATGTGGAACAGTATAAAGGCGTTTATGACAAAGGCTGGGATCAAATTCGCGAGGACCGTCTGGCTCGGCAGAAGAAGCTCGGCATCGTTCCCCAAGATACGAAACTGCCGCAGCGAGATCCCGATATTAAAGCATGGTCACAGCTTAGTGCCGGCGAGAAAAAGGTATACACCCGGCTGCAGGAGACTTATGCGGGATTTCTGACGCATACAGACGAGCAAATCGGCCGGCTGATCAACAATTTGGAGAACATCGGGGAACTTGACAATACGTTGATTTTCCTCATCTCCGACAACGGGGCCAGCTCCTCCGGAGGCGAAACGGGAAGCATCGGCCAGACGAATTCCAACTTCGGCGACGGTTTGGCCGGGGGGATTAAGGATCGCCTGGCCAGCTATGATCAGATCGGCGCTCCCGGTACGTATACGGAATATCCGAAAGGTTGGGCGCAAGTCGGCAATACGCCGCTGAAGCAATATAAAGGGACGACCTACGAAGGCGGCGTTCGGGTACCGCTCATCGTCCATTGGCCGGACGGCATTCAAGCCAAAGGGACCATTCGGACGCAATATCATCATGTCACCGACATTACGCCCACCGTGTACGAGTCGACGGCAATCGAGCCGCCGGAGAAATTGAACGGAATTGAACAAATGCCGATCCACGGCATAAGTTTCGCCTACTCCTTCGAAGACTCCGAAGCACCGACGAAGAAAGCGGCGCAATATTATTTGATGAACGGACATCGTTCCATTTGGCAGAACGACTGGAAGGCGGTTGCTGCTCACAAGCAAGGTCAATCGTACGAGAACGACGTTTGGGAGCTGTATCATCTCGATCTGGACATCGGCGAACAAACGAACCTTGCCGAACGTCATCCCGATAAGCTTGCCGCACTTAAAAAGCTGTGGGAGGAAGAGGCGACGAAGTATGGCGCGTTGCCGTTTGTCGACCGCTCGCGCGTTTCGAAAAATACCGAAACGGTCGCCAACCGCGATCAATTTACGTACTATCCGGGATTGAAGCATGTTGGGGGATCTGCCGCTCCGCAAATCGAGAACACGAGCTACGATATCACCGTTCCGATCGACAGAAACGACGGCAAGGCGGAAGGCGTTCTGGTCGCCTTCGGCCACGACGACAGCGGCTTCAGCTTGTATATTAAGGACAACCGCCTCGTCTATCAGTACAACTACGGCGGCAACGTACACCGGATCACTTCGAACAGCACGCTTCCATCCGGCAAAGTGACAGTCCGCTTCAGCTTTGTCAAAACCCAGGACAGCGGAGGAATAGGCACGTTGTATGTCAACGGCCGGGAGAGCGGCGGATCCGTACTGCCGCTGACGGAAGTCTTCGCCTCGGAAGGTCTGGATATCGGACGCGACACGCTGCTGCCCGTCAGCGACCAATACGGGGAGGCGGAGGAATTCCCGTTCACCGGCACCATCGAGAAGGTCGTCTTCGATTTGCACGGCGAGAAGACGGCGGCAATCGCAAACTAAACGATTACGAATGAGGCGATCTGATGCAAACAACCACCCCGAAACCGCGCGCTTTTCACCTGCTGGCAAAACCGACCGGACCACTCTGCAATCTCGACTGCTCATACTGTTTCTATACGGAAAAAGAAGCGCTCTATCCGAAGGGGCATTCCTTTTACATGACGGATGAGGTGCTGGAGACGTTCATACGAAAATATATCGAACGCCAGGACATTCCGGAGATTTCCTTCGTTTGGCAAGGCGGCGAACCGACGCTGGCAGGCCTGGATTTCTATCGGAGGGTTATACATTACCAGGCGAAATACGCAGGCGGGAAAAAAATCAACAACTCGCTGCAAACCAACGGTACTCTACTGGATGAGGATTGGTGCTCGTTCCTGGCCGAGAATCGCTTTCTGGTCGGACTCAGCCTCGATGGACCTGAGGAGGTTCATGACCGCTATCGGGTGGACCGCGGGAAGAAGCCGACTTTCCGTAAGGTGATGCGCGGACTGAATTTGTTGCGGGAGCACGGTGTCGAATTCAATGTACTCGTTTGCGTGACGCGTGAATCGGCTGCAAAGCCACTGACCGTGTACCGTTTTTTGAAGGAACAGGGAATACGGTTCATTCAATTTATTCCGATTGTAGAGCGTAAACCTGACCAGCTTGCGCTCCAATGGGGGCTGCGACACGCCTCGCCGCCGGATCCCGGCTCCACCGAACCTCAGAAGCTCGTGACCGAGTGGACTGTGGAACCCGGGGCGTACGGTGATTTCCTCATCCGAATCTTTGATGAGTGGGTGCGGGAAGATGTTGGCAGCATCCACGTCATGAATTTCGAGTGGGCGCTAACTTCGTGGCTGGGCCTTCCTTCAACGGTATGCATTTTTTCCGAAAACTGCGGCCAAGCGCTTGCCGTGGAGTCCAGCGGCGAAATCTTTTCCTGCGACCATTATGTTTATCCGAACTACAAGCTGGGCCATATTTTGCACGACGAGCCGGATCAGCTTGTCCAATCCGAGCGGCAGCAATCTTTCGGCAAGAACAAATCCGCAACCCTGCCCTCCATGTGCCGAACCTGCGAGGTCCGGTTCGCCTGCCATGGCGAATGTCCTAAGCATCGTTTCCTGACGACGCCGGACGGGGAGACGGGACTGAATTATTTATGCGCCGGCTACAAGCGGTATTTTCGACATATCCACCCTTATATGAAAGCGATGGTAAAACTACTCGAGAACGGGCTGCCTGCGGCCAAAGTTATGGAAGTCATAAAAGGCCCGCTCGTCATTCGGGGATCGTGACGGGGATCGGATGCAAATCGCAATAAAGCCAGTGCGGGAAAACCTCCTGCACTGGCTTTTGATTGGAACGCCATTATATATTTTTGCTCCGCACCTCAAAAATCGCAAACTTCAAATAATGTCCTTCGTCCACGCCGAGAATTTGCGGATGATCCTTGCCGGCGGCCCGCCATTCGACGAGACGGAGGATTTTTCCGGCGTCGGCGGCAGCTTCTTGGATCGTCTCGAGAAAAAGCTCCGGGCGCATATGATAAGAGCAGCTGGCCGTGACCAAATAGCCTCCCTCGTTGACGAGCTTCATCCCGTGCAGATTGATGTCCTTGTAGCCCCTGCAGGCACCCTTGACGGCACTGCGCGTTTTGGCAAAAGCCGGCGGATCGAGAATGACGACATCCCAGGTCCGCCCTCCGCCTGCGGTCATCGGTACCGATGTATCGGTTTTTTTCCCCTCTGACGCCGACCGGCTGCTCCGTTCGGACATTCCTTTCACCTGGGTCCGCAAATAATCGAACGCGTCAGCTACCACGAATTCCACGCGGTCGGTAAATCCGTTCAGCTCCACATTGGTTTTGGCGCTTTCGATCGCATGCTCGGATATGTCCAGGCAGGTCACCTTTTTAGCGCCGTACTTGCAAGCATGCAGCGTAAAGCTGCCCGTATGGGAGAAGCACTCCAGCACCGTCGCGCCGTCCCAATAAGGAAAAGTGACTTCCTTGCCGTTACGGTTGACGGGAACCTTGCGTACGGCTCCCTCCTCATCCGTAATATCTTGCAAGGCGATACCGCTTTTCGCTCCCCATCCGGTCATGAGCGGCTTGATGGAAGCCCGGTTTTCTCGCTGATCGAAGAAGTATCCGGTCTTCTGTCCTTGCCAAATGTCGACTTTGATCTTCAGCCCGTTCTCCATCACGGTCACGTGGCGCTCAGGATTGCCGTACAGCGGTCCCTTGACCTGCTCCAGCCCTTCCATTTCCCGAATCGAGACATCGCTTCGCTCATAAATGCCTTGCGGCTGAATGACGTTGACCAGGGCCTCGACGATTTCGTTACGGCACAGATCCATACCGAGCGTCAATAGCTGCACGACCAGAATATCGCCAAAGCGGTCGACGATCAGGCCAGGCAGGAAATCGGCCTCTCCATACACGAGACGATATGCATCTCCATCGACAAAACGCTCCCGATGGTTCAGGCATTCCCGGAAACGCCGTTCAAAAAAAGCGGTGTCCATCCGTTCCAACGGCACAAAGGATACCGCACGAACCGTAATTTGAGATGCGGGGTTGTAATAACCCGCAGCCAGGAATCTTCGCCGATGGTCGAGAACCTCCACCACGCTTCCTGGCGCCGGATCGCCTTCCACGCTTTCGATCTCGCTTTTGTAAACCCACGGATGACCGTGTTCCAACCGCTTTTTGCGGCTGCGCGTTAATATGACTGATGGCAATATGTTCAACTCCTAAAAGTTTTGTGAGCATAACTTCATTGAGCGGCTTCGAACAAAACTTGCTTCGGAAGCGTCCGCTTAGTTTTGTGAGCATAACTTCATTGAGCGGCTTCGGGCAAAATTTACTGCCCTTACCTTTTGGTATGGACTCCTGTCCTTGCGCATATATGTATGCTGTACAAGCTCGCAAAGGAGGAGGATCTGGAACGATGTTTCAAGCCATCATATTTCCCGTTACGTTCGGACTGGCCCTCTTTCTGTTCGGCATGAAGCTGATGGAAGCCGCCCTTCACGCCTGGGCCGGGCCAAGGCTGATCCGGGTGCTCCGCGTCACGACACGTACTCCTTGGACCGGCCTGCTGTCCAGCACGTTCATTTCCGCCGCGCTTCAAAGCAGCACCGCCGTTACGGTCATGACGATCGGGCTGGTCAACGCCGGGCTTCTGACGTATGCCCGAACGCTCGGCATCATCCTCGGCGGCAACATCGGCACATGCCTGACGACCGAACTGATCGCTCTCAACATTTCCAGTATCGGCATTCCTCTGCTCATCGTATCCTTGCTTGTGTGGGCCATATCCGTTTCGGCTTTGGAAATGCTTCCCGGATGGCTGGCATCCAAATGGTCCGGGGTGCTTGTCCCGCTGCAATTCGGCGCACTGGCCGCAGGGGGATTCAGCATGATCATGATCGCCATCCGCTGGATGCAAAAGATCGGACCCGCGCTAGAAAGCTACGGGATCATCGACCGGCTGCTCACGCACGCCGGAGACAGCCTTATATGGGGCGCCGCCATCGGAGCGCTGCTCGCCGCCCTCCTGCACAGCAGCGCGGCCACCATCGCGATGGCTATGGGCCTTGCCGCATCGGGCGTACTGCCGGTCCTGTTCGGGATCGCCATGGTGATCGGCTCCAATGTCGGAACCTGCGTCACCGCACTGATCGCATCAATCGGCGGAACCCGCTCCGGCAAATTCGTTGCCTGGTCGCATATCGTGCTGAACGTGCTGGGAGCCGCGCTTTTTCTTCCATTGACGCCTCTCCTCGAAACGGCTTCATCCTGGTTATCCACCGATTCGGCCGCCCAAATCGCGCACTCGCAAACGATATTCAACGTGGTCTGTTCGCTGCTCGCGTTGCCGGTATGCTATTTGCCGTTGTGGTCGAAGATGGATCGCCCGCCGACGCCGGCCGGCCACACTGCCTAAACGTCGAGATTCAGCAGTTTCAGCGCTTTTTCCAAAATAAAATCATTATTGTCATAGCCCGATTTCAGTTGTTTTTCCCAAGCGTCCTTCGGTTCGTACCAGGCCACTCCACGGATTTCTTCCAATTGAGGTCTGAGCCGGCCGCCCTTGCTCTCCACAAGATAATAATAGACTTCCTTGTCGACGGGCCCGCGGACGGGGTGATTATACGTATAAGCGATAATATCGATCAGAGTTTCAATTTTTCCGAAAATGCCGGTTTCCTCGCGAATCTCCCGGAGCGCCGTTTGCTCCGTCGTCTCTCCGGACTCGCTTTTTCCTTTGGCAAAAGAATATCTGCCGTACCGGTCCGTAATCAATTGAATCTGCAGTTTCCCGGCTTCCCTACGGTACACGACGCCTCCTGCAGAGATATCTTTGTCCGGCATCATCCTCGCCTCCTTACTGCGTATTACCCCAATTCAACAACAAGGATTTCAGCCCCGCCGGGGCGAAATCCCTGTCAATTTTATAGACATATTGGATTGTAACTGTCGTCAGGCTCGAACCGGTTATGCCAAGGCCTGGGCCGATCCGTCCATAACGCGGACCAATTGTCCTTCGTTCGTATTGACGTCGGCCTTCGTCAGCTTGACGCGGCACAATTTTCCGGCAAGATCGGGCGAACCTTCAAACCGGATTTGCAAATAGTTATCGCTGAAGCCGGCCACATAACCGCCGCCCCACGTCCCTTTTTCATCGCGTTCCGGAATGACGTCCAGCACTTGTCCGACGAATTTTTGGGCATAGGCAAGTTGCATCTGTTCGGACAATTCGATCAGCTCGTGAACTCTAGCATGCTTGATCTCTTCATCGATCTGATCCTCCATCCGGGCCGCAGGCGTTCCCGTACGCTTGGAATAAGGGAATACGTGCATTTCCGAGAAGCCGATCCGTTTAATCGCTTCGAATCCCTCGCGGAACAGTTCGTCCGTCTCTCCAGGGAAGCCGACGATCAGGTCCGTCGTAATCGCCACATCCGGCATAAATTCGCGGATTTTCTTGATCTTTTCCTCGAATTCCTCAATCGTGTATTTCCGTCTCATCCGCTTTAACACTTCATTGCTGCCTGCCTGGAGCGGAATATGGAAATGGCGGCACATCTTCGAAGAGCCTTTCAGCACTTCAAGCATCCGGTCGTCAATCTGACTGGCTTCGATCGAACTGATCCGGATCCGGCCGAGACCTTCCACTTTGTCCAGCTCCCAGAGCAGATCGGAAAGCCGGTAATTGTCCAGATCATCGCCATAACCGCCGGTATGAATGCCTGTCAGCACGATTTCGTTGTAGCCTGCGGCAACCAATTGCCGCGCCTGGGCCACCACGCTCTGCGGATCCCGGCTGCGGGACAGCCCGCGGGACCATGGAATAATGCAGAACGTGCAGAAATTGTTGCAGCCTTCCTGGATTTTCAGGAAAGCCCGGGTATGGTCGGCGAAGCTCGGAACGTCCAGTTCCTCGAATTCGCGGGTTTTCATAATATTGCGCACCGCATTAATCGGCTGGCGCTGCGCCTGAATTTCCTTCACATACGGAATGATTTTGTCCCGGTCTTGCGTACCGATAACCAAATCTACTCCCGGGATGTCCAAAATTTCCGCCGGCGAGGTTTGAGCATAGCAGCCCGTTACGGCGACAATCGCGTCCGGATTGCGCCGGACGGCACGACGAATAATTTGGCGGCTCTTTTTATCGCCCGTATTCGTAACCGTACAAGTATTGATTAAATAAACATCGGCCGTCTGTTCGAAATCGACCTGTTCATATCCTTCATTTTTAAAAAGCTGCCAGATCGCTTCCGTGTCGTAAAAGTTCACTTTGCAGCCGAGCGTGTAAAATGCAACGGATGGCATCCTCACATTCCCCCCATTTCTCCAGATTCATACATGATGCATGTCAGGGCGGCCATGGCGGCCGTCTCCGTCCGCAGTATTCGCCTTCCCAAACCGATCGAAACGGCACCCGCCGCCTCCGCATCGCGGACCTCCTGTTCGGCGAATCCGCCTTCAGGTCCTACGATGATCAAAATCGAAGCCGTTTGATCAGGCATCAGCTTGCCCATAAAAGGCTTTATCGCATCGCGAAGCTGGGAACCATGCTCCTGTTCATAACATAGCAATGCCAGATCATAAGCCGGCAAGCCCGTAAGCAGCTCATGCCAGGAAACTGGCGCTACCACTGCGGGAATCCGGCTGCGATGCGCTTGTTCGGCCGCTTCTTTGGCGATTTTCCGCCAGCGAGCCGCGCGCTTTTCTTCTTTTTTTCCGTCATACTGAACTACCGTTCTTTCCGATATAAAAGGCAAAAATGAAGCGGCACCGATCTCCGTGCATTTCTGGATGACGGTTTCCATCTTGTCGCCCTTCGGCAAGCTTTGCGCTACCGTTACCTTTAATCGCGGCTCGCCGGCCGCTTCGACCGGCTCCACGATCTCGGCGGCTACTTGCTGCGGCTCGATTGCCGTTATTTGCACTAAAGCATCACGGGAATTGCCGTCGCTGACGATCAGCTTATCCCCCACCCGGGAGCGCATGACTTTGCCGATATGGCGGGCATCCTCTCCGGTAATGACAACCGTGCCTTCCCCGAATTGTCCGGGATCAATAAAGTACCTCTGCATTGATATCAGTCCTTGCCTCGAAAAATCACCAAAGTACATCATACAACTTTTGTTTTATGCTTTCCAGTACCAGTTTCCCGGGAAATACTTACGGTTCCTCATGTATTTAAGCGCCAAGCAGTTGCCGGAAAAAGATGAGAAAATGTTCACGGAAAGAATATGCCGCATTATAAAGCGGTGAGATTGTATAAGACTGGAACGCCGGGACGATCAGAATGATCAAAAAGAGAAGGATCGACCATTGCTCAAACTGCGCAAGCTTGCCTTGAACGCGCCTTGGCACAACATCTTCCAAAATCCGATATCCGTCCAACGGGGGAAGCGGAATCAGGTTAAAGAAGCAGAGAAAAAAGTTCATTAAAATAAACAGGCTAAAAAAGATATATAATGCCTCTGCCCATTTTCCTGCCTCATAACCGGGTGGTGATGCCATTCCATATTTGAGCAACACCGCAAAAATAAGTGATCCGACGATCGCAAGCAGCAAATTGCTGAGCGGACCGGCGACTGAGACGATCACGCCCATCAGGCGTGGCTTGCTGAAATTGTCCCGGTTGACCGGCACCGGCCGTGCCCAGCCGAAACCGGCGATTAAAAGCAAGATGATCCCGAATAAATCGAAATGTACCGCCGGATTCAGCGTCACCCGGCCAAGTAGCTTGGCCGTGGGATCGCCGAATTTATTGGCAAAATAAGCGTGCGAAAATTCATGAACCGTAAACGCAATGACCAATGTGATCAAATAAAAGGGAAGCTGGTTTAAGGGTATCCACAAAATTCTATCTAAAAAATCCATAAGTTTACCTCTTTCTCGCCACGAAAGCGACCCAGTCCTCTTCGCGGACCGTTTGTTCAATCTCGAATCCGGCGGCGGTTAAAGCTTCCTCGACGGACTGTTCCTTGTTCTTGTAAATCCCGGATGCGATGTAGTACCCGCCCGGCTGCAACGCTTCAAACACATCCTCAACGAAAAGCAAAATGATCTCCGCCAAAATATTGGCAACCACGACCCTGACCGGAAGCTGAACATCGACCTCGGCGGACGAGCCCTTTTTCAAAACGGACAAAAGATCGCTTTCCACAACCTGAATCCGGTCTTCGAGCCCGTTCAGCCGGGTATTCTCCAGCGCGCTCGAAACGGCGACCGGATCGAGATCCAGCGCCAGTACCCGGGAAGCGCCGAGCCTTACGGCACCGATCGCCAAAATTCCGGATCCCGTCCCCACGTCGATTACTTCATCGCCTTCTTGGATGACTCCTTCCAAGGTTCTCAGGCATAACGAGGTCGTCGGGTGAGTCCCCGTCCCGAACGCCATGCCCGGGTCAAGCTCGATAATTTTCTCTTCCGGAGATGCTGGAACATACTCTTCCCACGTCGGTTTGATCGTCAAGCGCTTCGATACCCGAATCGGTTTGAAGTATTGCTTCCAGTTGTTTGCCCAGTCGTCTTCGCTGACGTCTCTGACCGAAATGATTGGATTTCCCGGATCGATGTCATATTCCCGGAGTTCTTCGGTCCGTTCCTTCACTTGGGCAATGACCTCGTCCATGTCCACGCCCTCGGGAAAATAGCCGCTGATCTTCGCTTCCCCTTCGGGAATATCGTTCGGCGGAATTTCAAACCATTGGCCCAGGGAAGTGTCGCGCGGCTTGTCGTTATCGACGTGTTCTTCTATGGTGACTCCGCCCGCCCCGGCTTCATGCAGGAAGTTGGAGATCATCTCCACCGCTTCCTCCGTCGTATGTATAGTCAACTCTTTCCAGATCATCGTAAGTTTTCCTCCTTGAATTCATGCATGAAGTCTATTTTACTATAGATTGAAAAGAGTGACAAAGCCGCCGGAGAAATTCTCCGACGGCTTTATCTTTTTGCGGCCGTATTTCCTGTTATAGCCGGTATTGTCCCTGCTGGCGGGCATCGGCTCGCTCGCTTCGTTCAAGCGCCTCCCAATCCTCCTGGTCGGCAAGCTCTTCCGAAAATTCAACATCTTCATTGTGACCGACCGGTAAACGCGAAGCGTCCGCTTTCCGTCTTTTCGTCACGCGATCCGGGTTATGTTCGCTCATGTCTGTTCTCCTTTAGCTTGCTTTATTTGTTTTTCGGACTGCCCTTTATAGAAGTCCGCCGGCTTCTTCGATGATCCGCATAGCCTGATGATGGATGCTTTCGTCCACGACAGCGGTCAATAAAATATCGCGGCCTGTAGGTCCGCCTTGACCCCCGTGACTCATTCCGCTGGCCGCCGGATCCGCCGCGCTCAAAATGCCGGCCGACGGATTGGTAATCGCCGCGTCCTGCGTAATCGCCGACAGGCTGCTTATCTTGCCTGTGACCGGGTTCATCGGATCATACCCCTCACCCGCATACCGGCTGAACCTGTCGATCGAGACGTCCTGAACCCGGAGCGCATTCAGTTTTCTGGCAACGCCTTCGGCTTCTTCGGGGCTTTTGAAATAAGCCAAAATATTTTTTTCACCCAATCCGCTACCCCTGCCTTTCTGTTGCAAAATGAGCCTCATCGGCTCTTTAACTTAGGATGCAAAATTTCCCGGGCCCTTATTCCAAAAGTTCGTTAAAATTTGAAACGCTTTAGCCCTTGGGCCGTATTACCTTTATAGCATTGGATCATACTAATTTTCACAGGAGGGTATCTACTTCAAAATGCTAAAAAAAATGACAGCAATCGTGATGGCTTTCATGTTGATTTTCGCCTTCACTTCCCCCGACTTGGCCGATGCCAAGCGAGGCGGCGGCTTTAAATCCGGTCCCCGCACGTTTAACCCGGAACCGAAGAAACCGGCAACGTCGGATAACGTACGGAAATCCGACGGAACTACGACAAACAAAACGGGAGCGACGACGGGTACCAACGCAAACCGCGGCTTCTTCAGCGGCGGCAGCTTTATGAAAGGATTGATGATCGGCGGCTTTGCCGGTTTGCTCTTCGGCGGATTGTTCGGAAACATGGGCTTCCTTGGCAACCTGCTCGGTCTTGCCGTAAACCTGCTTGTGATATACGCGATCATCGCCGTGGGGGTTTGGCTCTTCCGTCGCTTCAAACGCAGGCCGCAGCACGATGATCATTACCGCGGAGGCCGATATTAATGGTCCTCGGCATGGATGAAATTATCAATGCGATTTGTCTTCATACCGCGGAAAGAACCGGACTTCGTCCTACCGACGTCCAAGTCGAGTTAAGCTGGGATGAAGACACCGGGTATACCGGAGAAATCTGGGCGGGCGGAAGAAGCAGATTTATCGTTAAGGCGAATATTGTGGAAGCCATTATGCAGTATGTGTATAAAGAGCATGGCCTTCGGGCTTTTCCCGACGATATTGAGCTGGAACTGGAAGATGAAATTATAGCCCGAATTCGCACTTAGGATAATAATACAGAAAAAGCAGCAGTCCGTTAGGGATCATCCTTTGGACTGCTGCTTTTCTGTATTCTTATCAAGCAAAGATTTTTGATTTTCGAAAGTTGAATTGTTGGAATATTAATAAGTAGCCAATTAGCTGAAGTAATTTCATCAAATAAATATACATCAGGATTACTTACAATGCTCTCACAAAGCATACCCGGAATTTGTCCTCCAGAGAAGTTTAAACCCTCCTCATTCATCAGAGTATCGTATTGTCTGATTGATTAAGCAGCGTTTGCGCTTCGGACTCTACTGTTGCTACTGCTTCATCCAGAGAATTTTGTCCCTTTTTTACAAGCTCTAATTCTCGACTTAAGATCGTTGCAAAATCGGAATTTCATTCTGTATCAAATTGGGCTCGGGCTTAGGCAACTTTATCCCTTCCATGATTTTGGATAGTACGGGTTATGAGGCCAATGCGGTACAGACCCCTCAATCGTTAGCAGCCATCAAAATTTTACTTCACCTGGTTGCCGGCCTTCTTCGCGGTCGGTGCGATCATTATGCTGAAGTATGTAAAATACGAGAAAAATGAAAGCAAGGTTAGACAGGAACTGGAAGCAAGATTGGGTTCGAACGATTAAGCTTCGCATGGGGTGTCCCAAAAGTCATAAGTAGATGACCGATGGGATACCCCTTTTTTATGGCAGCTTATCGGTAACGCATCTGAGCAACGTTATTTCATGAAATTGAGCCTTTGTTTTGTATGGTTTTGGCGATAAATCTGAGGAGTAACCCCATATAAATCCTTAAAGAGTTTAATAAAATATTGTGCTTTTCGATACCCCACCATACGAGCGATATCTACTACATGCAAGTTCGATTCAATGAGTAATCTTGCGGCTCGTTCCAGACGCTTCATTGTAATATATCCTGAAAGATTCTCCCCCGTATTTTGTTTGTAAAACTTGGAGAGGTAAACAGGATGAAGGTGGACAATTTGACCTAATTCCTCCAAGCTGAGCGCTTCATCGAGATGGCCGCTAATATAAGTTCTAATAGTTTCTACAATATTCTCAACAGGCATCATTTCTTTTTCCTGACATAATCGCGAAATTGCAAAAATGATCGATTCATAGACTTCGATCGGCTTCCCCAGCCGATTAATGAGCCAGTCTAGAAATTGTTCACTGTACACCTTATCAGTAGTAAAGTAGAGATAATTGGCTACCTCTAAAAGATAAATAATTTTATGCTTTCTACTTGTCCATTGAGGGTATCGATTTTGAATTCTTTTGCGTGCGCATTCCCATTCCCCTAACTCCAGTTTCGAAAATTCCTCCGCATTTTGCAGGAAATGAAAATCCGCGGGCGTCACCTCTTCGCAATACAAGAATTGATAAAAAATCTGCCGAACAACTTGTTTGTTTTTAAGATAAAACGATTCAGACAAGTCAATGGAAGATAGCGCAGCCTTCAGCTTTTCAGCCCCGGATTCAGAGATCATACCGAACGCAGAAGGCGGGAATATCCATACAAAGGCATCAAGATTTCTAAGGGTGTCCTGAAGATTAATTTCATTTAACTCATCTGCCAAGGTGCATTTGAAGAAGCGCATCTTTCTGTGTTCAAAGCTGCTTTGGAGTGGTGTACAAATCTGAATCAGCGATTCGTTTCCACTGATAGCGGAAATCAAATAATTGAGACCGTCGGCGCTATTCCACAAAGTTCCGGCTTCGATCCTACTATCTTCAATCGACTTAATAACATCTCGCATGACTTTCTCCATATCTTCTTTATCTACCGGCTTAAGCAAATAATCGAATAATCCTAGGCGAATCGCCTTTTGAGCGTACTCAAATTCCGAATAGCCCGACAAAAAAATCACCTTTGTTTTCATCTTCATGGTTCCGACAAACTCCAGAAGATCGATTCCAGACACTTCCGGCATGCGGATATCGGTGATCAGGATATCTATGGCAGATTGCAGCAGTATTTCCTTCGCTTTAATGGAGTTGGTTGTAGTCATGACCTGCTCTACTCCAAATTTGCTCCAATCCAATAAATGCTTCAAGTATTCCACTATGTATTGGCCGTCATCCACGATCAACACGATCATACTATTCCCCTTCTTCCAGTTGAAAATCAATATGCAGGTTTACGGAGAGTCCCCCCCATTCATTTATATAGAAATACAATCCGCTGTTCTCGCCATATGAATTTTGGAGACGTCTGTTGATATTCCACAGTCCGATTCCTTTGGGTCCCTCCGGAGTCTGCTCGCTTCCGACATTTTCTCTGATCCTTATAAGTTCTGCAGGGGAAAGTCCTTTTCCGTCGTCAGAAACTATAACCTGAACCCCTCCGTTCAGTTCCTCTGCTTTGATAAACACACGATGAGCTCCTTGATGTTCTTCTATACCGTGCTGTATGGCGTTTTCAACAATGGGTTGGATCATCAGGGGCATAATACGCTGACCTGCAATTTCTGGCGGCAACTCAATTCGGTACTCGATCTGTTTACACAATGCCATAATCGTCAAATAATGATTCGCCAGTTCCAGTTCGGAACCTATCGTAACCGTGCGCGAGTCAGATTTCGTCATATAACGGTAATATTCAGCCAAGTGCTTACTCATCCGCATCACTGCGTCAGGAGACGATTTCGCCATCGACATAATAAAGAACAAACTGTTATACAGAAAATGAGGATTAATCTGGGCCTGAAGCTGTTTCAGTTCCGCGCTTTGGCGAAGCTCCGTCTCCGTATCGAGGGAAACAAACAACGCCTGAATTTGTTCTACCATATGGTTGAAACCTTTAAACAGGTTATCGAACTCATTGCCAGGAGCCACCTTAATCCGAATGTTGTAATCTCCCTGCTCCACTTGATGGAAACGCTTGTGTAACAAATATACATTCCGATAGAAATTTCTATAGAACATAGTGATTACAAAGACACCGATAATCAGGATAACTAGAATACTGATAAAAAATACCTGATGGTTTCGGTTAAGTGGATTTAAAAAATCATTCATTCTAGTATAGGTCACCAAATAGGCATCGATCGACTCGACATATTTGGATAAGATCACATAATTCCTGTCGGCCGCCTTATAATGATACTCCATTACCTGGTCTGAATCAGGTATAATCATCCCTTTGGCCGCCTGCACGATATCCGAATCAACAGTCTGGTTCCCAATGATCCGTTTCATATTAAGCAAAAAAAAGGCATCCGTATTTTCATTGTTTAACGCCTTATCAAGCAGTCCCGCCAAATAGTCAGTTTTAAGCTTAACGCCAACAATATAATGGATATCACTTGGATTGTCTGGCGGCTTAACATAAGGGTAAACAGAAAAATAGTACAAATTGTTATTTACGGTCACCCATCCGCTGCGGGTTACTTGCTGAAATAGTTCACTAATGTTTTGACTGGGCGCTGTAGAAACCATCGTTTCATCCGATCTCCAGTAGATACCTACCGATTCTACGGATTGGCTGGATATTAGCGTATTGTCGATCATTTCTTTGATCTCATTCTTTTTCATTTGGGAGTCATAAGCGCTTACAACTTTCTTTTGTCCCTCATAGTAACGAACCGAGTTGTCGGTCGTGTACTGAATTGCATACAATCGGGCTTCGGATAACACCCCCTCCAGCATGCTCTCCGTATAGGTCACCTGATTTTTTGCAGATTGAACTAGCTGTTGTTCCAAAGTTTTTACACTTAACGCTTCCATCACATAGAAAAGGACCAAAGTAAGAGTAAGAAAAAAGACAAAGAAATAAATAAAACGCTTCATATTTATCTTTTTCAGATTAAGACCCTCCTCCGTACCAGCTCCCCTCTTATTATCATATCTCATCGTAAATTAAAGAAAAAGAGAACCGCTCTCTTGAAAAAGTCGTTCTGTCAACTTCGTTAAGGATATGGTTATCGATCTTAATTTTTTGGCATGTCAAAATGAAAGCGCTTTTGTTAATCTTAAAAATGAATTACGCAAGCTAAATAAAATAAAGGGGGTAAAGACCATCTCACAGCCATTAAACATCCAAGTAGATCAGACGAAACCCAAAAAAAGCCGAAAGAAGCCGCTCAAGAAAGAAATAAAACAAAATTGGCCGTTGTATGTATTATGTCTTCCGGCTCTGATATTCGTATTGATCTTTGCCTATGGGCCGATGGTCGGGCTGGTCATAGCATTTCAAGACTACAAGCCATGGCTGGGAATTACAGGTTCTCATTGGACTGGACTGGACAACTTCGCAAGGATATTCCAATACAAAGAAGCGACGCAGGCAATCATTAACACGCTCATCATCGCTGTATGCAAGATTGTAATCGGTATCATCGTCCCGATTATCATGGCGATTCTCCTCAGCGAGATTCGAAATGTAGGGCTAAAAAAGAGCATTCAGACACTCGTCTATCTCCCACACTTCCTATCTTGGGTAACGGTGGCAGGCATTTTGATAGACATACTGGGTCTTGACGGTGCAATTAATCATTTTCTCGTCAGTGTTTTTGGTGCGAAGCCAATCTTCTTTCTCGGGGATGCTTCCTTATTTCGGCCAACCATCATTATCAGCGATCTTTGGAAGAACTTCGGTTTTGGAATGATCGTCTATCTGGCATCGATTACCGGCATTGATCCCTCTTATTATGAGGCGGCCGAGATTGATGGAGCGACGCGCAGACAGCAAATCCGGCATG
Source organism: Paenibacillus salivarius (assembly GCF_051307165.1). Classification (NCBI taxonomy): domain Bacteria; kingdom Bacillati; phylum Bacillota; class Bacilli; order Caryophanales; family Paenibacillaceae; genus Paenibacillus; species Paenibacillus salivarius. The sequence continues at coordinate 2,070,887 of NZ_CP195592.1, read as the reverse complement.
TAACCCTGCCCGGGATGTTGCCAATGATTATCGTCGTGGCGACACTCAGCCTCGGAAGCATTCTGGACGCGGGCTTCGATCAGATCTTCAACCTGTACAATCCGCTGGTCTACAGCACCGGCGACATTATCGACACCTATGTATACCGCTCTTCCTTACTAAACGGGCAGTACGGTTTTGGTACCGCGGTCGGATTGTTCAAATCCGGAATCAGTCTAATCCTGATCGTTATTTCATATCGGATCGCCTACAAAGTTGCTAATTATAAAATTTTCTAGAAAGGAGAATGGGCGTGTATCACAAGTCCAAAGGATATCAGATTTTCTCATTCTTCAACCACATCCTGCTTATATTGGTTGCACTGTCCTGTTTTCTCCCCCTGCTGCATTTGCTCGCCCAATCGTTTAGCAGCAAAGCAGCCGTCAACGGTAATCTGGTCTCCTTCTGGCCTATTGAATTTACAACTGATGCTTACGAGAAAACATTCCGAAACTCAAACTTTGTCGGTTCCATGATGATCTCGATCGTAAGGACCGTACTTGGAACGCTGGTAGGTATGTTTGTAATCACAACTGCCGGATACGCGTTGTCCAAAGACTTCCGGGGACGAAATGCCCTGATGTGGATCTTTGTATTCACCATGTTATTCTCGGGTGGATTGATCCCTTCCTACATTCTGGTGAGCAGTCTGGGCATGAAGGATACGATCTGGGCGCTGGTGCTTCCCGGTGCTTTCGGTGCTTACAACATGATTCTGATCATGAACTTCTTCAAGACAATTCCGAAAGCGATTGAAGAAGCCGCCTTTATCGACGGAGCTTCTTTCTTCAAAATTTTCACGAAGCTGTATCTTCCGCTGTCTCTCCCGGGATTGGCTACTATAGGTCTGTTTATCATGGTTGGACATTGGAATTCCTGGTTTGACGGACTACTGTATATGTCCAATACAAGCAACTACCCGCTCGCATCCTTCCTGCAGACCGTAGTAGTCGGTAACTCTGGACAGAACATAGCCCTCAGCAAATCGGAAGCGGAGTCTATGGCCACACAGAGCATCAAGGCAGCACAAATTTTTATCAGCACCCTTCCGATTATTCTTGTCTATCCCTTCCTGCAGCGGTATTTTGTAAAAGGGATTGTACTTGGCGCCGTTAAAGAATAAGTAAAAGTAATACAACCAAGTTCAATATAAAAAGGAGTCAGAGCGATGAAGATGAAGAAAATCACTATAATTGCGACATCTGTCTTATTGATGGTTAGCATGCTATCTGGTTGTGTTTCGAAAGATAACGGTGCAAAAAAAACAGTGGACGCTACCCTGAAGGACGGGAAGTATGATCCGGTGCTCACCATTACCACCGGTAAGCAACAAGACGAGAACGCAGGCAAGTATATCAATGGAGAGAGTCTGAATGACAATGTAATGACCCGTTGGGGTGTTGAAAATTTAGGTATTAAAATTGAAACAACACTCCTCGGAGGCGATGCGTCCCAATACAATACAAAGCTCCGGCTCGCACTCACCGGCTCCGAGAAGCTCCCGGACATTATTCCGGTATACGATACATCACTGGCAAATGATCTCATTCAGTCCGGGCAAGTGAAGGAGATTACGGAGGACATCAAGAACTACATGCCGGATCGGCTTAAAGAAATTTACAAGCAGTTTCCGACGACCTTCAACCCGGTGATTCAAGACGGAAAGGTATACGGCATGGCCATTACTCCTAATCTGACCGAAGGCGAAGTGATGCTAATCCGGCAGGATTGGCTGGATAAGCTAGATCTTAAAGCGCCAACCACCATCGATGAATTTGAACAGGTTATCGCCGCATTCACGGACAACGATCCTGACGGCAATGGCAAGAAGGATAGCTACGGCTTTACTTTTTCCGGCAAAGGAATCTATAATACCGGTTGGGTAAGTGACCCGGTAATGATTTTCAGTGCCTATACCGGCAAGAACCTTCCAGGGTTCTGGAATGAGGAGAACGGAAAGCTGACATACGGCTCGGTGGCGGATGGCAACAAGGAGGCGCTATCCAAACTGCGCGATTGGTACTCCAAAGGCTATTTGAACAAGGAATTGGCTACCCTGGAAGCTTGGGATGCCCTTGCAGATTTCACGGAAGGCAAAGCAGGGATCGTCATCGGCCGCCCATGGCTTTATGGCAGTGTAAAGGACGTTGAGAAGAATGTGCAAGGCGCCAAGATCGGCGTCTATCCGACCATTAAAGGCGTAAAAGAAGACAAAACGTATCAGTCCGCACAACTTAACGACGGCGTCTTTATGTTCAACAAGGACTTCAATAATATGGAAGCCTTCTTTCTTTACTATGACAAACTGTATGATGCAGCATTCGGTACAGGCGACTTTAAATACGGCTATGCTCAAGGCTATGATTATGACATCGTAAACGGTGAAGTTGTCACAGAACCCGCTAAGTTCAATAAACCGCTGAATGACTGGCTCAGTCTCGGTAAAATGACATTTACAAAAAATACTCCAAGTGTGGATGGTCCGGGCAAATCCTACTATGAAGTATTTAACGGAACTGCACCAGAAACCGGACCGCAGATCCTGGCAGCCGCTGCCGACGAAACAACCCAAAAGGGATATGCAGTTTCTTATGAGAACCAGGATGCACTGCTGCCGAACGCTTTCAACGGTGCTCCAACCAAGACCATGCAGACTTCTTGGGAACAACTCAATACCATGGAAAAAGAGACATTCACCAAAATCATCTACGGTAATGAGCCTCTCGAAGCCTATGACGATTTTGTGAAGCAATGGCACGAAAAGGGAGGAACCCAAATTACCGAAGAAGTGAATGACTGGTACAACAAGGCCAACGAAACTGATGTCATGTCGGAAATGGGGCTAAAGTAGTCAGGTAATACTAAGACCAGGTAAGATCACTCTTACCTGGTCTTTTTTGCATTGCGAGCCACTTCGTCTTTCTATAGAATGTCTGTATAAATTTTTCTATTCTAACGTACAAAAGAGATCGAATCCGTAACTTTATCTAACTTCATGCCGGAATAATCATCCAACATCGGAATATTTCCATTAAATTGTATGGGTAGTACGACATAGCCGGATTTGAAATAATCCTTCCCGTCCCAGCGATCTGAAAAGTACAAATACTCCTCTTCCGAACGTTTAAGCACAAATGCAGGCTGAGTACGATATGTTGTCTCATCACCGAAATTACGAAGCAGCCCCCAAGACCCTTCCATAGAATCTGCCATTGCGAATTTCCCCTGATTAGGATCCCAACCTGTGCAGAATGAAGACAACATGTAGTACTTTCCTTTTCTCTTGAACACCGTCGGAGCTTCCCTATATTCCCCTTGCCACAATTTATGAACAAGACATTCTACATTCAAATAATCCGCTTGCAAACGGTACACATGCAGATCCGCATTGTCTCTGGCAGCAGAAATAAAATAAGCAGTGCCGTCATCATCCTGAAACAGCGTGCAGTCCCGCGACATATATCCGTAAGGATTGAAACTTCCATGAAAGACAAACCCTGTATCGGGAGAATCAGAGGTAGCAATAGCACACGCAGCGGCGCAGTAGTCATTCCCGTTTTCGTAATGAATCCAAAGAACGAACTTTTGAGTTGCCGTATTGAATAATACTTTGGGACGCTCCAAATTCACTTTGCCGCCGTCTTTATTCATTAATTGAAGATTGGTGCGAACTCGAATTGAAGCAACCGGTGTATCGGTAGTAATGATATGATTCCGAAACTCCCAATTAAATAAATCCTTCGAACGATAACAACTGATATAGCAATTCTCTCTGCGATCCTCTCCGTACCAATAATAGTAACCATCATGATACAGCATATGCCCCCCGTGAGCATGGATAGGCTGACCGTTAAGATCTTTCCAGACTTCTCCGTTTGTTAAGCTTGCAATCATTTCCGCAACTCCTCTTTTATCATGAATAAGATTTTAGGGTGGCAACTATCCTAATGCCATAAACCTTCATGCCGCAACCCACAGCTGCAAAGCAGCATTGACTCTAGGCTAATTCCACAAAGATTATATCGGGTGAGGATTTGCAAGTCGATGCCCGAATATGAATAAGCATGTAAATAAATGAAGTTTAATGACTTCCTGTTCCCGTTCATCCGGAGCTTGAGGTTCCGGTGGATCCAGCTCTTCTCCATTCTGAAGTTGCACGCCGTCCCGATGGAGCTCAGATCCTCCAATTTTTTCTCCAATCTCCAGTCAAACCGTGACGGCCTTCTTGTATATTTGTAACATCAATATGTATAAAAAAAATAACGCCCCAGCGAGAGATCGTTATCTTCTCCACCAGCGCGTTACTTCGTCTTTAGTGAATATTTTTCTTTCTGAAACTGCCTCCTTTAACCTCGGCTACATCATATACGACCACAAACGCATTCGGGTCAAGTTCATGAATAATTTGTTTGATCTTACTGTCTTCCAGACGGTTAATGACGCAAGTGATTTCTTTGTAATGTTCATTGGAGTAATCGCCGTAAGCATCCGTATAGGTTGCACCGCGCCCTAACCGGTCGCGAATCGTTTCCACCATTTTCTCGGGCTGGGTGATAATGATTTTGAAGGTCTTGGATCAGCTCAAGCCTTCTTCAACAATATGTATCACTGTGGATGCGATAAAATAAGCGAGTGCCGGAAGTATGGTCCATGTAATCCAAATACGGTCGAAACAACAATGAAGACAAAAGCATTCAAGAATAGAATCAAGTCACTTGTCCCGAAAGGCAGCTTCCGTAACAGCAATACGGCTAGCATATCGATCCCATCTAACGCCCCGCCATTTCTCAATGCAACCCATACCGAAACCGATAATAATCCCGCCGACAACAGTAACTAACAGTGTATCCCCCTCAATAATGGTCGGTACATGATTCATAAGAACCGTGCCGACCGCTAACGAGGCAATCCCGAGAATGGAATAGAAGGCGAAGCTTTTACCGATTTGCTTGTAACCCAGCCAAACAAACGGGATATTCACGGCCTCCAGGCCATACGCCGCTACAAGAGGGTCTGTCAAGATTTATGTGTAAACTCACGACAAGGAAATCCCCCGAGGGGGATTTGGCGACTTAACGTAAGTGGTTGCCGACCCGTTCCGGAAAGAAGACGGAGAGTTGATGCAACTTCTGGCCCTAGTTCTGCACTCGCCCCGTCCATTTGCGGGTAACATCCATCGTCGTAGGTAAAGCATTTTAAGCAGGCTTCGTCGATAGGAAAATGCTCTTTCCCTTCGTCACTTTCCTAAGCTGCCGGTGGTAGCTTTCTATCATATTAGTCGTGTAGATCAGTTTTCGAATTTCAGGCGGGTACTTGAAGAAGGTAGAATGCTCTTTCCAGTTATTTCGCCAGGACCGGATAATGAGTGGATACTTGACGCCCAGACCTCTTCGAAACGGTCCAGCTCGAAGAGTGCCTCTTGCTCCGTCGCTGCTTTGTAAATAGGCTTTAGATCGGCGGTGACTTTCTTGAGATCCTTGTACGACACGTAGCGGGTGGAGTTTCGGATTTGGTGAATGATACACTTCTGGATCTCGGTCTTCGGATAACAAGCGGCAATCGCTTCGGAGAAGCCATTCAGGTTATCTATACAGATAATGAGGATATCCTGGACGCCGCGGTTTCTCAGATCATTCATCACTCTGAGCCAGAACTTGGAGGTTTCATTCTTGCCAATCCACATCCCCAGCACATCTTTGTTCCCGTCCAAATCGATACCAATCACCATGTAGGCTGCCTTGTTCACAATGGCTCCGTCCTGTTTCACTTTGAAATGAATCGCGTCCATGAAGACCACCGCGTACACGCCTTGAAGCGGCCGATTCTGCCACTCTTTAATGAGCGGGACGATATTATTTGTGACATTCGAAATGAGTGTAGGCTAAACTTCAATTCCATACAGATTCTGAAGGTGATCTTGAATCTCACGGGTACTGACGCCTTTGGCATAGAGGGCGATGATCTGGTCTTCGATGCCCGTCATGTTCTTCTGATGCTTCTGCACGACAATGGGCTCAAACTCGCTCATCCGATCCCTTAGATCGGCTATCTCCTGCTCGCCATATTCACTGACGACCGTATTTATGCTTATACTGTTACGGCTGTTTGATGTCATCTTAGCCCTGACCTCATGCTTCTCATAGCCCAGATGCGTATCTATCTCGGCTTCCAGCATCTCTTGAAGCGTCTCCGCAAACAGCTTTTTCAAGGCATTCTGTGCATCTTGGGCGGTGACCAGCTTGTTCTCTTTAATGAAAGTCCTCAGTTGTTCTTTTGACCAAAGTCCCATGTGTTCTCCCAACCTATTACTGGGTTTAGGAGTTTACACAATTTATTTTACAGACTCAGTTAGTTTTAAACATTCTGTGAAAATCGGTTGTAATATACCCAATATCATCGGTTGAAAATTCCCCACCTATTGCCGACATACTCTCCGAAGGGAGAGAGTCGAGATTGGTCAAGAACGGGGAGTGTTTCAAGATGAAGGATATGAAGGCAAGGGGCATGAGCGTCACCCAGATCGCAGATGAGCTGGGACGTGACCGTAAGACGGTTAGAAAGTATTTGCAGGTAGAGGAGCACATCCGTTACGTGAGACGAAATCCGGCAGCCGGCAAGCTGGACGCTTACAAGGAATACATACGGAACCGTATGGAAGAAGGCTGTCTCAATGCGAGCGTCATCTTAGACGAGATCCGAGAGAAGGGCTATACGGGCAGCAGTACCATTCTTCGCGTCTTCATGCAACCGCTTCGACCAGCGGTTCAGTCTAAGGCGACCGAGCGGTTTGAGACGAAGCCTGGCGAGCAGTCGCAGGTAGATTGGGGTCACTTCAGAGTAGACCACGACGGCCGATTGAAGCGTCTCTACGCATTTGTCATGGTGCTTGGCTACTCCCGAGCAATGTATCTAGAGTTCACCGAGGACGAGCGTCTGGACACGCTCATGGGCTGTCATACGAGAGCTTTCGAGTACTTCGGCGGAATTACCCAAAGCTGTCTCTACGACAATATGAAAACAGTCGTAACCGGACAGGACGAAAGCGGCGAGGCGATCTGGAATGAGCAGTTTGCCCGGTTTGCAAAGCACTATGGCTTCACGCTTCGCCGTTGCAAACCCTATAGGCCAAGAACCAAAGGTAAAGTAGAAAACGGTGTCGGCTACGTGCGAAAGAACTTTTGGCCGCGCATACGCACCTTCACGGGATTGCAAGATCTCAACGCGCAGGCCAAGCAATGGCTCGATACGGTCGCGAATAATCGTCTGCACGGCACGACGTTCAGGGTGCCACGCGAGCTATGGAAAGAAGAGTGTCTCAGTCCTGTAAATGACGTCGCCTTTGCTTACGCCGAGCGGCATCAGAGAAGAGTATCCAGCGACTGCTACGTTTCGTATGAGGCGAACCGATATACTGTCCCGTTTGCTTACGTGGGCTCTATCGTGGAGGTGCAGGATGAGAGGAACGGCACGCTGCGCTTCTACTGCGGCAGACAGCTCATCGCCGAGCATACCAAATCCATGGGACGACACCAAATTATAAGCAATAAAAAACACTTCGAGGGCATTCGCAGCACATCGAGTCGTCCGGTTGGAGAGCCCACGCCTCGTTATGTCAGCCAAATCGCACCAGAAGTGTCAGAGCGCTCGCTATCGGTCTATGACTCGCTCATGGAAGAGGCGGTGCTCCAATGATTCTGCAAGAGAGACTGGAGGCGGCGATCCGCCACTTTGGGTGGGTTCGCATACCGGAAATCATCCATCAGCACGCCGAAGAAGCGTCTAAAGCGAATATACCGTATCTGGAGTTCCTGGACAAGCTATTGGCTGAAGAAATGATTGCCAAGCACGACCGGTACATCCAAACAAGGACGCGCCTCGCTCATCTACCGTTCCATAAAACGCTGGACCAGTTCGATTTTGCCTTCCAGCCATCGGTCGATGAGCGCAGGATCCGCGACCTCTCAACGCTTCGCTTCGTGGCGCATCAAGAGAATCTCATTTTCCTCGGACCGCCTGGTGTAGGTAAGACGCACCTCGCTGTAGCGTTGGGCCTTGAGGCCATAAAGAAGCGACATTCCGTCTACTTCATCACAGCACATGACCTAGTGCAGACACTACAGACGGCTCACTTGACCAACACGATCAAACAGAAAATGAGGATGTTCACCAAGCCCGACCTGCTCATCATCGATGAGATCGGGTACCGAAAGATGGACGAGACCGCTGCCCACTTCTTCTTCCAGATCGTCTCTGAGCGTTATGAGCGCGGTTCTATCCTGCTTACGTCTAACAAGACGTTTGGCGCTTGGGGTGATATATTCGGCGATACGGTGCTGGCGACGGCCATCCTCGACCGCCTCCTCCATCACTCCAGTACCGTTAACATCAAGGGAGAGAGCTACCGTATTAAGGAGAAGAAAAAGGCCGGCTTCTTCCGCCCTGAACCTACAGAGGACGATGAAGCCGACCGATGAAACTGGGGAATTTTAGACCGATACTTTTGGGGAATTTTAAACCGATGTTGACAATTCTGAAGCAAATGTAATCCGTTAGGTTCTATTCTCTTGTTCACTACACTACATTCAATTATTGGAACATTAAATTTAAAATTTTCATGAGTAGCCAATAAAACAATAGCATTTGCCGAAATCTCTTCAATTATCCTTAATACGTCTTCAATATTTTTTTGATCAATAGCTGAAGTAATTTCATCAAATAAATATACATCGGGATTACTTACAATGGCTCTCGCAAAACATACTCGCTGTATTTGCCCTCCAGAGAAGTTTAGGCCCTCGTCATTAAACACAGTTTCGTATTGATTTGGCAAACTTATAATTAATTCATGTAAATTCAGTCGTTTGCATATATTTTCTATATCCTCCAATGGTACATCTCTGTATAAGGATATATTTTCTCGTATTGAAATAGAAAATATGTAGTGGTCTTGTGTGACATAGCTAACTTTATTTCTCAGATTTTCTTCACTATAACATTTTAATTCCATACCATTAATTAATATTTCGCCAGTATAATCGTCAATTAATTTCGATAATATATTTAATAAAGATGTTTTTCCCGAACCACTTGCACCTTTTATAAGATATATATTATTTTTATAGAAATTAATATTCATATCTTTGAAAACTTCTATGCTGCTTTGTGTAATGTAACTTAGATTTTTAATTTCAATTTTTTCAATCTTGTCGTGTCTTTCTTTGTCATTAACATTCTCACTTTTTTCAATACTTCCAGATTCAACTATTTCACCCACCCTGCGTAACGAAACAGATACCTGTTGTATTTTAGAGTTAAGACTTGACAATAGTAATAGGACACCTTTAAATCTGTCTGAATATTCATTAAATGCTGTCATCATTCCCAAACTAAGCCTTCCGTTAAATATCAAAAATATTGCTAAAATTATATTCAAATTATTTATCAAAAACGTTACCGAGCTAATGATAACCTGGGTAACTAGTTGAACATTAAACTTCTCTATATTTTTTTCATTAATATCCATTACATTCTTGCTAAACATCTCATTCCACTTATTTTCAACCTTGAAAATTTTTATTGATTTCAATCCTGATATGGACTCATATAAAAAAGACATAAAAGAATCATGCATTTTTGTATACTCAATTTCTTTTGATTTGATCAGTCTCCCAGAATATATGTATATCATGAATGTAATAGGGAATGTTACTATGGTTACAAGTGTTAGTATTGGACTTATATATACCATAAACAATAAAGAAATCAGCATACTAAGGGTCTGCACTACTAAGTTCATATTATCAAAAAGAATTGATGAAAAAACTGTCGAATCACTTTCAATGTTATTGACTAATCTCCCTTTGTCAATTTTATAAACCCTGGAATAAGGCATATCTAAAATTGAGTTAAACAAGTCTTCTTTGATATATAGTTCGACTGAATAACTAAGCTTTATAATCAATTTTTGATTTCTGTATTCTAGTACAGTAGAAACTACAAAACATAAGAACATGTAAAGTAAATTCATTTTTATTACATAAAATGATTGACTTACTATACCATTAATGATGTTTCCAAAGAATAGAGGGAATGCCAATGATAATATATTGGACATTATCATGATAGATAATATTAACAAAATTGATCTTTTAGGTATTTTCAACTTTTTTATAGTATTGAAAAATAGCACAAAATCATTTTTATAATCTTTCATTGTGCTACTTCCCTCCATCTTACACTGTATTCAACTCATTTTTATTGGGCTATCATTTCTTTAAAGATTGATCAAGCAGCGTTTGCGCTTCGGACTCTACTGTTGCTACTGCTTCATCCAGAGAATTTTGTCCTTTTTTTACAGGCTCTAATTCTCGACTTAAGATCGTAGCAAAATCGTTGAAGAACTGATCAGGTAACTTGTACCAATCATTACTACGTCTTGGAAATTTTAATTTCAACGAATAGAACGGCTCTAAACTGGTTCCTTCATAGTCAGTCATATATCCTTCTCGACTTAATAATAGTTGCTGACCTAACAGCAATTCATTAGATTCGGAGCTAGCTCGAGCATAATCTTCACCGCACACATACTTAATAAATTCCCATGCTGCATCTTGATTGACTGATGCTATGTTAATAGCGAGTATATCACCTGGGGTTACATAAGTTGATGTAGGATCAAGGGGATCGGCAGGTCCAGCGGCAATACCGAGTTCAAAGGGTACGTAATCGTTCACATTATTCTTGAAATTATTCATAAGTGCTAGCGATGTTACAGATCCAATATGCATAGCAGAACGCCCCATGAGAAATGGTTGGCTATCATAAAACTCCTCATTCGTTCCACTAGTGAATAATTCATCCATAGAATTAAAGATAGCTCCCGATTTCTCTGCCTTAATAGCGGTCTGAATCACTTTCTTCCATGCATCTGTATCTATGGTCACCTGCATTTTATCTGTATTCACGATCGACAATCCTTCAGCCTGGCTCATCTTATCAATCAGTATAACTAGATCCATGGGGGCTTCATACACATCTCCACCGCTATATCCGTAAACTCGTGTCTGTTTATCCCCTTCAGTAGAAAAACGACGAGCAAGATCAATGATGTCGTACCAACTCATTCCATCAGATGGTAAATCAATGTTATTTTTCTTGAACAAGTCCTTGTTATAAAATATCGCCTTGCTTGAGAATGACGGAGTAAGCCCATATAAGCTACCACCGCCTAACTCACGAAACTGATCAACTAAACCGGGAACAAACCCATCCAGATTATAGTTATCTCTAGTACTAAGCGAATCAAGTTCAGTCAGTATTCCATTGTTTATTTGATTTTTAAACTGATGAGCATCCAGAATCAAGATATCCGGCTGTTTTTCACGGATAAACTGTGCATACACCTCTTCCTTCGTCTTATCACTCATATCCATGTAAATGTCTGCATCACTGATTACTTCAAATTGGATATGATTATTAAGCGTGGTGAACCAATCTCCATATTGCTTGTAGAATAATTCCGAATCATGATAGATAACTTTAAGCGTGGTCGTTTCTTGATTCTCCCTTGGACCCTTGGGCACACTTGTACAACCTACTACTGCCAGACAACTAATAACAAGTATCGTAGCTACTTGGAACCATGCCTTGTTCATCATCGACTCCTGTCTCTGCTCAACATGCAGCATCGTCATTTAAAAGGTACTGTCTTGAAATCATCCCAATTGATGGTCATCTTTTCCTTTGCCACACTTCCGTCCGGCTCTCCCCCCTCATTTTTTCCATTAACTTTCCTGGCAAGGTTCGCTTCATCAAGGGCGACTTGCGCATCTCGTTGAATCGACTGTAGCGCTACATCAAGAGATTTTTGAGATTTCTCTACTTGAGCCAATTCACGAAACATAATCTCCCCATATTTTTCTTTGAATTCATCCGTAATAATATTATCATTAGGATCGTCATAGTAATTACTCGGTGGCACGGAAGTTAAGTGATAGAATCCATCTAGGTTAATTCCATAAAAATCGCTTGTTTGACCCATGCGTGAAGGTATTCCATTGTCAGGCCTGCTCGCCAATTTGCCTGCAACCTCTTCGCCCTGCATAAACTTCAACAATTCCCATGCAGCATCCACATTGGAGGAGTTAGCACGAATCGCATATACATAATCATTATTCAAATTCAGATCTCTTGTTATTTCTCGGTTAGATAGGTCCGCTGGACCAACCACCATGCCTACTCTAAAGGGTTTAACCTTACCACTTTTTATATAGTCAAGTACACTATATGCCCAGCTAGGTTCATCAGCAATCAACATTGCTTGCCGCCCCTTAGCAAAAGGTTGCTGTTCATTGAAGTCTTCATCCGTGTTATATCCTCTAACGTAGACGGCATTTGTAGATAATGCTTCTTTAGCTTGTTCGTACGCTTTCTTCCAGCCTTCTGTTTTCATTGTAATTTGCATTGTATCAAGGTTAACTGCCTTTAATCCCATAGATAAACCGATCCTCACACCTAGCTCATCTAGAGGGTTTTCTTTGTTTAACCCAAAGCTCGTGAATCCGCCGTATATCCTGGATTGCTCATCTCCATCGGTAGGAAATCGCCCTGCTAAGTCAATAAGTTCTTGCCAAGTCATCCCGTCGTGTGGCGGCTCAATTCCATATTGTTCGAACATGTCCATATTGTAAAAGATCACTTGTCGCTGAAATGTAGGCGCAAAACCATACAACTTCCCACCGCCTTGCTCCCTGAGAAAGCTGGTAATTGAAGGATAAATCGTTTCGATATTATAGTGATCCCGCGCCACTAGCGGTTCAAGATCTAACAAGAACCCTGCTTCTGATAACAGATTAAAATCATAAATACTTAGCTGAAGAACATCCAGTTGTTCTTGTTCGATTGACTGTTGGAGAGCTTCCACATAGTTCGAAGCAGTTTTTTCCAGTTTCATACTTTTGGGTCTAATAAGTTCAATCTTAATCGAACCGTTCTGGGCATGGAACATATCACCGTATTTATCATTAAAGTATCTTTTTTCATTGTCGCGATTCATCACCTTCAACTTTGAAACGTTAGGCTCCGGCAAGCTTTTACAACCTGCCAATCCAATCAAGAGTAAGCTTATAAGCAGCATAAATGTTAACTTGAACTTGCTCAAACGGATCCCCCCAAAGATTCAACTTTCCCATAAAGCTCTGAAGTATGTTCAAATGCGAATGTGCGAAAACTGAATGGAACCATAATGAATTTCTATCAATCACAACTTCCACTTTACGGGAAAGTCAGTATGCGATTATTATATATTCACGTCCATCGTTCAATTACGTGATAATTTTCACATTTCTTTCCATATATTCCCTTACCCGTTTTCTATAGTAGTAGACTTCTAAATAAAGATCAAGTAATTTACTCCATAAAATATATTCTTAAAAAGGACTTCATTGAGCCGGAAGGATAATTTATAATTCATATGACACCCAAATTGGTGCAATTACGTACAACGTTCATTTCTAAATGAAATGACAAAAGAAGCCCATCTATAATCGCTTATAGTGGGCTTCTAATTGTTTCAGAATCAGTCCCCGCGAAACGCGCGCTTCATCCGGTCGAAGAACGATTGCTCATGCTCATGGGTATGCTCTCCGTCAAGCGCCGCAAACTGGCGCAGCAGGTCCTTCTGCTCATCGCTAAGCTTGCTTGGCGTTACGACAACGACCTTGATGTGCTGGTCGCCTTGTCCGATGCCCCGCAGCTTCGGCACGCCTTTTCCCTTTAAGCGGAAATACGTCCCGGTTTGGGTCCCGGCCGGAATTTTCAGCTTCACTTTCTCCGTCAGGGTCGGAATTTCGATTTCATCGCCAAGGGCCGCCTGAGCGAATGTCAGAGGCACCTCGCAGTAGATGTCGTCGCCTTCCCGTTCGAAGAAATCATGCGGCTTAACGCGAATCACGATATACAGGTCGCCCGCAGGTCCCCCGCGTAATCCGCCTTCTCCTTCTCCGGACATCCGGAGCTGGGCGCCGTCGTCCACGCCCGCAGGAATGCGGACATGGATTTTCCGCTGCTTCTTCACCTTGCCGCTGCCGGAGCATGTCGAACATTTCTCCTTGATGATTTGCCCTTTGCCTCCGCAGTTGCTGCACGCCCGGCGATTGACCATCCGACCGAACGGCGTGTTCTGCACGACCTCCTGCTGACCTGAGCCGTGGCAGACCGAGCAGGTTTCCGGCTTCGTCCCGGGCTTAGCCCCGGTACCGAAACAGGTATCGCAATTTTCGGTTCTTGGAATCGTAATGTCCGTTTCCTTGCCGAACACCGCTTCCTTGAACTCGATCGTCATCGTATACTGCAAATCGTTACCGCGTTGCGGCGCGTTCGGATCACGCCGGCCGCCGCCGCCGAAAAACATATCGAAAATATCGCCGAACCCGCCGAAATCGGCGCCCGAGAAGCCGCCGCCCATCCCTTGGTTCGGGTCGACATGCCCGTACTGGTCGTAACGGGAACGCTTGCCCGAATCGCTCAGCACGTCGTAAGCTTCTTTCACTTCCTTGAACTTGGCCTCCGCATCGGATGCTTTATTGACGTCAGGGTGATATTGACGCGCCAGCTTGCGGTAGGCTTTTTTGATCTCCTCGTCCGAAGCGCTCTTGCCAACCCCGAGCACCTCGTAGTAATCCCGTTTTTCTGCCATTCTTCCACCCCCGTTATGACTTGTCTGGCGTGCCGGAGGATCGTCCCCTTTATCCGGCAAAAGGAAAGTCAAAGCGCGAAACAGCCGCACTTTGACCTTCCCAGCTCACCTAAGTCTATTCATGAATCAGCGGTCCTGTGATTATAGGATCTGCTCTTAGTTTTTCTTGTCCTCGTCGACAACTTCATATTCGGCGTCTACGACATTGTCCTTGCCGCCCGCAGCCGAAGCGCCTTCCGCGCCGCCGGCTTGCTGCTGCGCCTGTGCCGCTTGCTCGTAAAGCTTCACGGACAGTTGCTGCACGATCTCGGTCAATTTTTCGGAAGCGGCCTTAATCGTATCCAGGTCGTCGCTTTCGAGCGCTTTTTTCAGCTCATCTTTAGCTGCGTTCGCCTTTTCGACTTCGCCTGCATCGACTTTGTCGCCGAGCTCCTTAATCGTTTTGTCAACGCTATAGATCAGTTGGTCGCCGTTATTTTTCGCTTCGATAAGCTCTTTGCGCTTCTTGTCTTCTTCGGCATGAAGCTCGGCATCCTTCATCATGCGTTCCACTTCCTCGTCGCTCAAGCCGCTGGAAGAAGTGATGGTGATTTTTTGGCTCTTGCCCGTGCCTTTATCGGTAGCCGATACGTTAACAATCCCATTGGCGTCGATATCAAAGGTAACTTCGATTTGCGGTACGCCGCGAGGAGCGAGCGGGATGTCTCCCAGCATGAAGCGGCCCAAGGTTTTGTTGCCTGCCGCCATTTCGCGTTCCCCTTGCAGGACGTGGATTTCAACGCTCGGTTGGTTATCCGCGTAGGTCGAGAACACTTGCGATTTGCTTGTAGGAATCGTCGTGTTCCGCTCGATCATCTTCGTGAATACGCCGCCTGCGGTTTCAATACCCAGGGACAGCGGAGTCACGTCGAGCAGGACGACGTCCTTGACGTCACCGGTCAGAACGCCGGCTTGTACGGCTGCGCCGAGGGCTACGACTTCGTCCGGGTTAACGCCTTTATGAGGCTCTTTGCCGGTCAGCTTCTTCACCGCTTCTTGAACGGCCGGAATCCGGGTCGAACCGCCGACGAGAACGATTTTGTCGATATCCGCAGGCGTCATGCCGGCATCGCTCAGCGCGCGGCGAGCAGGACCGAGCGTGCGCTCCACCAGATCGGCGGACAATTCTTCGAATTTCGCGCGGGTCAGGTTCAGCTCCAGGTGCTGAGGTACGCCGTCGACTACGGTAATGAACGGAAGCGAAATCGTCGTCGTCAAAACGCCGGACAATTCTTTCTTCGCTTTTTCAGCCGCATCTTTCAAACGCTGTACAGCCGCTTTGTCTTTGCTCAGGTCGATGCCTTGATCCTTTTTGAATTCGGCAACCAGGTAGTCGATGATCACTTGGTCGAAATCGTCGCCGCCGAGATTGTTGTCCCCGCTGGTCGCTTTAACTTCGAAGAAGCCGTCGCCCAATTCCAGGATCGATACGTCGAACGTACCGCCACCGAGGTCATATACGAGAATCGTTTGGTCCTCGGCCTTTTCCAGACCGTAAGCAAGAGCTGCCGCCGTCGGCTCGTTGACGATCCGCAGCACTTCGAGGCCGGCGATTTTACCGGCGTCTTTCGTAGCTTGGCGCTGGCTGTCATTGAAGTATGCAGGTACAGTGATAACCGCTTGAGTAACCGGCTGTCCCAAATAAGCTTCGGCGTCGGATTTCAATTTTTGCAAAATGATAGCGGAAATCTCTTGCGGCGTGTATTCTTTGCCGTCAATGGTTTCCTTATGGTTCGAACCCATATGTCTTTTGATCGAAATGATCGTACGGTCCGGATTGGTGATCGCTTGGCGTTTCGCGGTTTCACCGACGATCCGTTCTCCGTCTTTCTTGAAGCCTACAACCGAAGGGGTTGTACGCGCGCCTTCCGGGTTTGGAATGACTACGGCTTCGCCGCCTTCCATTACGGCAACGCAAGAGTTGGTCGTTCCAAGGTCAATACCGATAACTTTACTCATGGAAAAGTTTCCTCCTTATTTTGTTGCTGTCTTCTATGTTCTGTTTCGGGCCTATATCAAGCTAAGCCGGGCGGTCAGCCGCTGACTTTAACCATGGCAGGGCGAAGCACCTTATCCTTCAAGATGTACCCCTTTTGCACTTCTTCAACCACGGTGCCTTCCTCATATTCATCGCTTTCCACCTGCATGATCGCCTGATGGAATTCAGGGTTGAACGGCGTTCCGACGGATTCCATGGCGGACAAGCCTTCCGCCTTGAGGATCCCTTCGAGCTGACGGAAAATCATCTCCACGCCTTTGGCGTAGGAAGCGACCTCCTCGCTGTCGTTTACGAGTCCGAGCGCGCGTTCAAAGTTGTCGATCACCGGCAGCAGCTCGGTAATGAGCTTGGCGGAAGCGTACTTGCCCAGTTCTTCCTTCTCCTTCACCGTCCGGCGACGGAAATTATCATAATCGGCCTGCGTACGGAGCAAGCGTTGCTTGTGTTCTTCCGCTTCAGCCCGCAGTTTGTCGAGTTCAGCCTGCGCTTCGGCGGATGGCTCCTGCACATCTCCCGCCTCCTGCGCCGGAATTTCTTCCGCGGTTTCTTCGGCTTTCTCTGTCAATTCTTCCTCAACACCCGTTTCGATGTTGTCTTGAATATCCTTTTCTTTCAAGATGTCACCTCCTTAAAATAAATAGCGCAAAGTGTGCAAATGTGTTGTTATGATTCAATTTGTTATATCGTCAATGCAGCCGGGACAAAAACTTGGTCAAATCTTTCGATAAGATATCCAAAATCCCGATCACTCTGGCATAATCCATGCGGGTCGGTCCCAAAATCCCGATCGTCCCCACCGCTTCGCCTTCGATAGCGTAGGTTGCCGTGATCAAACTGCAATTGGCAAACGCCTCATGATCATTCTCGCCCCCGATGCGAACCTGGATACCGCTCCCGTTCGAAGCCGAAGCCATCATTTTCATCAAGGTCGGCGTTTCTTCAAACAGGTCGAGAATGCTTTTGACTTTGTCGACATCCCGGAACTCCGGCTGGATCAACATGTTCGTCGCCCCGCTAAGGAACAAGCGTTGTCCTTCCTGACCGCTTTCGAGCGCTTCGTCCACCACGCTCAACATTTCTTCGAAATGTTCGACATGACGCTGCATTTCCTGGCCGATTTCATTGTACAGGGCCGATTTCAACTTATA
The DNA here is from genome assembly GCF_051307165.1 of Paenibacillus salivarius. Classification (NCBI taxonomy): domain Bacteria; kingdom Bacillati; phylum Bacillota; class Bacilli; order Caryophanales; family Paenibacillaceae; genus Paenibacillus; species Paenibacillus salivarius. Next base: position 2,052,967 of record NZ_CP195592.1, on the reverse strand, counting down.
AATAGGAATGCCCGTCAGCTTGCGGTTAAGCAAGTTTACGACTTTCTCCATATCCGAAACCGAAACTCCGGCCGGAATCGTAACCGTCTTGTTTTCGACCTGGCCCGTGCTCGTCACGATGATCGCTACCGCCGTATTCTCATTCAGCGGAAGCAGCTGGAAATGCCGAAGCGAAGTATGAAAAACTTCCGGCCCCAGCAGGATCGAAGTATAGTTCGTCATATGGGAAAGGATCGTTCCCGCATGCTGAATCACCTGTTCGATTGCGTTCAGCTTATCCGCAAAAAAGGCCTTCAACTGCTTGAACTCATCCGGGGTCAACAAATTCAATGGAGCCAAATGGTCCACGTAGTACCGGTAACCCTTATGGGAAGGGATCCGGCCAGCCGATGTGTGCGGCTGCTCCAAAAAACCGAGCTCCTCCAGATCGGCCATCTCGTTGCGGATCGTCGCCGGGCTGTACCCGACGTCTCCGCGTTTGGAGATGCTTCGGGATCCCACCGGTTCCGCCGATCGAATATAGTCATCTACAATAGCCGTCAGAATCATTCTTTGGCGTTCCGTCAACATGGAAATCCCTCCTAATATTCATCTTGGTCGGCTCGTTAGCACTCTAGTCTGTTGAGTGCTAAACCATAATACAAAAATACCAGACCGACATGACAATTGTCAAGTCAGTCCAGTACTTTGAGCACGGCGATTTCGTCACAGCAATGCTGCTTGGCGCAGTTGACGCAATCGGTCCAAACCTTTTCCGGAAATATCTCTTTATCGACGATGGAAAAACCGTTTTTCAGAAAAAAGGATACTTCGTAGGTAAGAGCCATGACCTTAGGGAGAGACTGTTTTCTCGCTTGTTCCACAAGGCTTTCCACGAGCATGGATCCGAGTCCCCGTCCTTTATAGCCGTCCGCGATGCCAAGCGAGCGTATTTCCACGAGCTCCTCGCCGAGTTTGCACAGCGATCCGCAGCCTACAATTTGTCCGTCCATTTCGGCAACGACGAAGTCGGAGATTTGTCTCTCCAGCACAGCGCGCGACCGCGGCAGCATAATCCCTTGGCGGGCGTAATTATCAATAAGTAAAAACAGCGGTTCTACATCTTCAAGTGTTGCCTGTCTGCATACGGCTACGGCTTGCATTCCCTTTCCCCCTCAAAAGCAAACGTTCAGGTTAATATGAATAAATATACACGATGCCGTATAAAACTGCAAGAGAGAAAGAGAGTGCCGTATATAACTATTTTGACACTATTCGTGTTACGTAAGAGCGCCGATGAATTCGCCGAATACTTCGTTGCCGAATAATACCCCTCTCTCGCTGAGCCGGTAGCCCCGACGGTCTTCATGCATTTCCAATAAACCTGCCGAGAGCATCTTATTCAGCTGCCGCCCGAACGTTTCCGAAAGGGATACGCCAAACTGCGAAACGAAATCGGCATCGCGGATCCCATCCAGCATCCGAAGTCCGACCATGACGAAATCCTCCATCGCTTCTTCCTTTTCGACGGTGAATTGTTCCAGTCTCGGAAGCTTCTGACCGGCCGCTTCCACATAAGGATTGACGCCTTTGATGTTGATATGGCGCTGCCGTCCGACGTAACCGTGGGCACCCGCGCCAAAGCCGTAGTAGTCTTCGTTCCGCCAGTATGTCATATTATGCCGGCTTTCAAATCCGGGCTTGGCGAAATTGCTGATCTCGTACTGCTTGTACCCGGCGGCTTTCATCCGGTCCATCAGCAGCAGATACATGTTCAGTTCGTCTTCCTCGCCGGGAAGCGGAAGTTGATTTTTTTGATACAACGTATGGAATAACGTATTTTCCTCCACCTTCAGGCTGTAAATCGAATAATGGGGGAGTCCGAGTTCAAGCGCTTTGCCGACGCTGTACTCCAGCATCTCCACCGTCTGGTTCGGCAAACCGAACATCAGATCGATCGACAAGTTGTCAAGCCCTGCCCGGTGGGCGTTCTCCAAGCTCCGGTATACGTCGTCCGTATCGTGAATTCTGCCGATGCCCGTAAGAAGCTCGTTCTGGAAGGCCTGGACGCCGAAGCTGACGCGGTTTACGCCGCCCGCTTTCATGACCGCCAGCTTTTCCGCATCCGTCGTTCCCGGGTTTGCTTCCATCGTGAATTCGATATCCTCCGCCCAATTCGGAAAGTTTTTTCGAACCGAACTCAGGAAAAACTCCATTTCCTTCGGATTCAACACGGTCGGCGTTCCTCCGCCGACAAAAATGGTTTTGATTTCTCCCGGGGGAGTTTCCTGAACGGTCATCTCCATTTCGCGGTCCAAGGCCCGCAAATAATCCATGACGGGCTGATCTTTCAGTACATAGGAATTGAAGTCGCAATAAAAGCATTTGTTGGTGCAAAAAGGAATGTGTATATAAATCGCCTTCGGGGCGGTGTTCTGCTCCTGGATGATTGGCTTTTGGCCGTTGTTCTCCGGCATTCCCTGGCTTTGCTGACCTTCATTCGTATTCATGGCAATGCCTCCTTCTATATTAAGTGTGCTCATTTCCGGCTTGATTGGATTTTCTCCGATGAAAATATCGGAATGATACCGGTGCAGACTCCAATCAAGACGATTCACATCGCAAGTACAAGTAAAGGAAAGCCTCAAAGGCTTTCCTTTTCCGTTTACCTTCACGTTATGCCGGCTTTCGGGCCGGTTTATTTGTCGTCGATCTTCAATACCGCCATAAAAGCTTCCTGCGGCACTTCCACGCTGCCGACCTGTTTCATGCGCTTCTTGCCTTCCTTTTGCTTTTCCAGCAGCTTCCGCTTCCGCGAAATATCGCCGCCGTAGCATTTGGCCAACACGTTTTTGCGCATCGCCTTAACGGTTTCGCGCGCAACGATCTTCGTGCCGACCGACGCTTGAATCGGAACTTCGAACATTTGCCGCGGGATGAGCTCGCGCAGCTTCTCGCAAATGACCTTGCCGCGATGGTATGCACGTTCCTTGTGCACAATGAAGGATAGGGCGTCAACCTGCTCTCCGTTCAGCAAAATATCCATTTTGACGAGATTGGATTGACGGTATCCGGATAATTCGTAATCGAATGAGGCGTACCCCTTCGTGCTCGACTTCAGCTGATCGAAGAAATCGTAGACGATCTCCGACAACGGAATTTGATACGTAATCGTAACGCGGGTCGTATCGAGGTATTCCATGTTGACGAATTCGCCGCGTTTGCTTTGGCACAGTTCCATGACCGTACCGACATAATCGTTCGGAACGATGATGGCCGCTTTGACGAAAGGCTCCTCCACGTATTCGATCTTGCCCACTTCCGGATAATTGGACGGGTTGTCGATCGAAATGGTTTCCCCGTTCGTCAGCGTCACGTGGTAAATAACGCTCGGCGCTGTCGTAATGAGCGGAATGTTGAATTCGCGCTCGATCCGTTCCTGGATCACGTCCATATGCAGCAGCCCGAGGAATCCGCAACGGAAACCGAAGCCGAGCGCGCTCGACGTTTCCGGTTCGAAGGTCAGGGAAGCATCGTTCAGCTGCAGCTTCTCGAGCGCCTCGCGAAGATCGTTGTAATCCGAGGTTTCGATCGGATACAGCCCGCAGAATACCATCGGGTTGATCTTGCGGTAGCCCGGAAGCGGCTCGGCGGTCGGGCGCTTTGCGTCCGTTACCGTATCCCCGACACGGGTGTCGCCCACGTGTTTGATGCCCGCGACGATAAATCCGACATCCCCGACGTTGAGCTCGTCCACGATCGTCATGTTCGGTTTGAACGCGCCGACTTCGATGACTTCAAACGTTTTGTCCGTCGCCATCATTTTGATTTTCGATCCGGATTTGATTTGCCCGTCAACCACACGGACGTAGACGATGACGCCTTTATACGGATCATAGTGCGAGTCGAAAATAAGCGCCTTCAGCGGTTGGTCAGGGTCACCGGTCGGAGCCGGCACCTTTTGGACGACCTGCTCCAGAATTTCCTTGATCCCGATTCCCGCTTTAGCGGAAGCATGAACCGCTTCGCTGGCGTCCAGCCCGATCACGTCTTCGATTTCCTGCTTGACGCGTTCGGGATCGGCGCTCGGAAGATCGATTTTGTTGATGACAGGCAAAATTTCCAGGTTGTTGTCCAGCGCGAGATACACGTTGGCCAAAGTCTGGGCTTCAATCCCTTGGGCGGCGTCGACGACCAGTAAGGCTCCCTCGCAAGCCGCAAGGCTTCGGGAAACTTCATAAGTGAAGTCGACGTGTCCCGGCGTGTCGATCAGATTAAGCAGATACTCTTCCCCGTCATCGGCACGATACGTCAAACGTACGGCCTGCAGCTTGATCGTAATGCCGCGCTCGCGTTCAAGATCCATTTTGTCCAACACTTGATCCTGCATTTCACGTGCGGTCAGCGCACCCGTGAATTCGAGGATCCGGTCGGCCAAAGTCGATTTCCCGTGATCTATATGTGCGATAATGCTGAAATTCCTTATTTTTTCCTGTCTTGCGCGAATGTCTGTCATCCTTACCCCCACCAAAAATCCTTGAAAGTACAATCAATTTATTATATCAGTTGCGGAGAACCACATCAATCCGCGTTGCGCAAAAGTCCGGTTATTCCGTCAATGCCGCCCGATGGGGCACTTGTGCAATCGAATCCCGATATACGATCGATCCGGACATATAAAGCGTTTCTCTCGGGAAATCGGCATGATTCATATGGTTGAACAGCACCTGAACGGCCCTTCTGCCCATCAGTTCTTTTTCCACATTGACCGTCGTCAGTCCGGGTTCGCTAAAAAACGCGTCCTCGATATTATCGAACCCCGTAATCGATACCTCTTGAGGAATCGAAATATTCAACGCTTTTAACGCATTGATCGCACAGGTTGCAATCGCGTCATTGGCGCATACCAGGGCGGTCGGAAAATCGGCTCGCCCTTTCCACGCTTCAAGAATGGCCCTGATCTGCTCCGTATGCTCCACGCGGGTTTCTCCTTCAAGACGGCTCAGCGGATGCTGTCTGGAAACCGTAAGCTCCGCTTCCTCCATCGCATCCTTATACCCGTTCCAACGGCTAAGAAAGCTGAGGGAATAATCCGTGTTTCCTACAAAATAAATGAATCTGTGTCCCAAGGACAGCAGATGATTCGTCAAATGGTACACGCATTCCCGGTTGTTGGCGAACAATTCGCTGGATTTGACCAGAGGCTCCCGATGATCGATCAACACGATCGGGACTTCAAGCTTGCCGGCCTCCTGAAGCACTTGCGTGCTGACTTGTCCGACTCCGATAAATCCATGGATATTGTCCTGATGAACGAGTGACAGAAAGCTGTCTGCCGTCTGATCGGTAATCACGACAGCCCTCGCTTCATTCAATTCAAGCTCTTGTGTAATCCCGTCAACGATACGTCCCCAATAAACGGAATCGCGGAGCTGATAACGAATGTTCGGCAGCAATACCACGACCGTCGATTTTTCTGTCTCGCCGCTCCCTTCCGGGACGCCTTGACCCGCATTCGCGGGACGCGCCTGAAACCGGTAGCCCAGTTTGGCAGCGACCTGAAGCACCCGTTCCCGGGTTGCCGGATTGACGCCTCCTTTGCCCGAGAGCGATTTCGAAACGACATATTTTGATACACCCGCCGCATCCGCCACATGCTGCATGGTTATTTTTTGGCTCATGAAAATTCCTCTCCAAACCTTCCGATTGGCTCGCTTATGAACCGTGATGCTTAATTCCCCACATTATAACATTGTTGCCAACCAAAAAAACAGGAGCAATCCCTCATAATTAATAATGAAGGAAATACTCCTGTTTTGCTTCACGGCAACTTAGTTTTTAAAGGCCTTGATTTCATCGATATAAACGGTCGCGTTCCCCGTTGTGCCGGCCGGGGTTACGACTTGGATACCTACGGCGTTCCCCTTCTTCAGGTCCTCCGCCGAGAACGGAGGTTCGTTAGGATCGCCGATATAAGGACTCATGCTTGAAAAATCAATGCTTAAGGTCGCAAATCCCGCACCGTCCGCGTTCATCGCACCCGAGTCAACCCAGATGGCGTAGTTCCGCAGTTTGATAAACAGCTTCGCCTGAACGTTCGGAATATCGGAAACGATCTTCACTTTCGCCTCGATGCCGTCAAAAGCACTGAAGTCGATAGCCCCTACTTTGCTGACAGCTATATATTCGTCGTCATTTTGCCAGGATAGGTCGTTCTTCAAAACGGTCCAGGTCTGCCCGTTTTCCGAATACACCCCTTGGGTAACGGTCACATTCCCGCCTTCCTTCGTCCACCCTTCCGCATCCTGATCAAAGCCGAAGCGGAATGCGGGTTCGGCGCCGTTCAAGGTCACGTCCTTTAAGAGCAGCTTCGCGGTCCCGCCGTCATTCCCGATTTCCTCGATTTTAATGCCGATCGCCTTGATATCCTTCAGATCAACGCCTGTCGTTTTCGCCGCATCCGTCAAGGAAATAGCCAGAGTCGTTTCGCCGGTCGCGTCGACTGTAAGAGGTGATCCGCTATCCGACCATGCCCACCCCGAACCGCTCTTCATGAACAGCCGGGCTTTTGCCGAACCGCTACTTAATTTGATCCGTGCCGTGATACTGTCCAAACCTTGCAAATCCAGATTGGAAGGGGAGGTTACGAGTTCGAAAGCTTCTATCCCCGTATTCGTCAAAGGAAACTCAACGCTGAGCGCTCCTTCGCCCGAATCAAATTCCGGGTCCTTCGCTTGCGTCGTACTGTTTTCTAATCTCCATCCGGCAATATCCGCCGCAGATTCGAATTTGTACAATACGCCGGGAGGCGTTCCCGGTTGCTCCCCGCCGTGATCCGGAACTTCCGGAATGCCGGGATCCTTCACTGCCCGGATGTCGTCAAAGTAAAGGACACCGCTATGTTTTCCTTGATCCATGGCATTCACGTAAAGATTGAAGCTCGTCACTTTTTTCAGGCTTTCCTTGGATACGGGGCCTCCCGAGCTCCAAGGCGCGACGACGAATTCGCTGAACGGAATCGTCAGATCGTAGGATTGGGAAGCTTCCAACTGCGGATAAGCCTCATATGCGGTACCGTTCATATTGATTTGAATCACCAATTTGAGCGGCTGGCCATCCTTCGCATAAGCGCCGGTGTCGCCGGTTCCGATCCATACATGAAGCGCGTTCGTATCCGACCAGTCCACGGTGCCGAGGCTTTTGCCCACCCCGGTATACCCCGCGGTATCGATGGCATATTGGAGCTTCATGCCGTAGTCGCCGGAAAGTTTATAATCCGCGCTCAAGCTTATGCTCACATCGTCTCCGCCCGCCTTCGGATATTTCGCGGTCACCGCGTCGTCCGAACCCCCGTAGGATTCGAAATCATCCACAAGGGCAGTATCAAGAATCGGCGCGGTGTAGGCGCTGAACAATCCGAGGTCGTCCACATAGATCGATTCGCTGCCGTTCTGCGAAAGATAGCTTCCCACCAGGGAAACCGCCAGGCCCGTGGCGCCTGCAGCCGCCTGGGCATCGTCCAGCTCTATAACGGCATCATATTTATAGTAGGTTTTGCCGCCCACATTCACCTGTTCCAAATCGGTCAACGTTTTTTTGGTGGCATCCATCCCGTATTTATGGTTCCAATCCTCGGGATACATGGCGATGGCTTGGATTGCCGCTCCTTGGCCGGCGAGCGACGCCGGAATCAGCGCCGACAGTTTCAAACGCCCGATCCGGGAAAGGTCGACGTCCGATAAAGCTTTGTCCGTCAATTGGAGCTTCAGCTCCTGCCAGGAATCCCCGGCGGAAAGGCCTTCGGAAACTTGAAGCTCAAGCTTCCCGTCTCCGTCCAGCACACCGTGCGTCAAATTCATTTTGACCGTATCGGGCCATGCTCCGTTATTTTGGACCAGCCCGAGTGTAACGTCTCACTGAATCGTAGAAAAATAAAAAATCAGTTAACAACCCGTAATCCACCGTACCAACGTGAAACAAACCCAATAAAATCAAGGGAATGTGAGTGTGTGAGTGTGTACAGTATGGGGAGAGGACGACCTGACGGAGTGAGACGAAAATCCGCCGGATCGTCCTCTTTTTTGTGGTTAGATCGAGAGAACAAACGCATTGACGCTCGTAGCTGGTCGAAAGTGTTACAACCCGCGTTACTACTGCATTAACGGCGTTATTATCAGCTTCATAAATGACCAAAATCGAGAAAAAGTCAACGAATGACTGCGGAACTTGACTGCGGAACTTGAATCGACTGCGGAACTTTGCCGGAAACCCGCGCCACGACTGGATTTTTCGGCATTTTCGGTCGCCGCACAGCTCGTTTACTGCGGAACCAGATTTACAGCTCGTCGATGACCAATTTTTCAGCTTCTTTCGGGCTGATTATATCGACGATCAGGCCCAAAATTTGCATATCCTTTTCCTTCGGATCGTACACCATATCCCGCATGCTGTCGTTTTCTGAAATGAGGTAAGCCAGGTCATTATACATCTTGAACCGCTTGATCGTCACGCCGTCGTCCACTTTCACCAGAGCGATGTCGTTGTTATCGACGCGCGGCTGCTGGCGCACGACGACGTAGCCGCCGTTCTCGATCCCCGCATTGACCATTGATTCCCCATCTACTCTCACCGCGAAACAATTCTTATACTTTTCCGGTACGCGGAGATAGCCTTCGATGAATCGCACCAGCTCGATCGGCACACCGGCGGCAGCTCGCCCGAGGATCGGGATCGCGCTCGGCGATTCGTAATCGGCAGCTGCTTCTTTCACAACCGGCACTTCCTTCGACTTCGATTGGATCGGAGCCGCAGCCGGTTCGCTTTTCGATGCCCGCGCCTCTTCATTGTTCTCATGTTGCCTCTCCAGCATGGCCAGCCTTATGTATCTATCAATGAACGCGCGATCCTGCTCGCCCAGCGAGTCTATCAAATTGTCAAAATGGGAAACTACTTCCCGTTTCTTGTCAAAAAAAAGAGCCGACTCCTCTTGTTTGTTTTCGGGTGCCGGTTCGCGTCGAGTTTCGCCTTTAAGAATCCAGTCGGTGGAAACGTCAAAAAAATCAGACAGAGCTATCAGATAGTTTCCGCCAGGGATGCTCCCCTTCTCCCACTTGTTAACGCTCCCTCTAGGCGCTCCGATCATATCCTCCAGTTTGTTCATGGAAAGATTCTTCGATTCTCTAAGGAATTTAATCCTTTCACCGATCGTGTTCATAGTATAAACAGCTCCCTACTGACTATAATCTTAATATCACTGAACAAAGTCTTATACTTACAGACTTAAATCATCAAAAACTATTGACTTTACAGACTTGAATCTGTAATATGAAGTTGTGGGCGGTAGACTCCCAACAGAATTATATCAGTAAAGTGAATTTCTTGGCTATCACTAAGATTGTCGAATGAAAGGAGCCGATAGGATGGCACGCAAGAGGCCGATCACAGCGTTCGGCTGGATGATCAAGCAGCGGTTGGCCGAGATGCAAATGGATCAGCGCGAATTTTGCCAAAAGTACGACATCCCGGAAAATCGCCTCGGCGATCTGATCACCGGCGCACGTAAAGCAACCCGTTACCGTGAAAAAATTGAGAAAATCCTCGGCATCAAATACCTCGAACAAAAAGCGGAGTAATTCTCGCCCCGAACTATTCTTTCCTATATGAAGGTAGAGAAAGCCTCTTCTCTATCTTTAGCTGAAAACTATCGAATTGTAAAAGGGAGTTGGTCAAATGGAGAAACCCGTGTTCAAACCGTGGGCGCATGCAGTCACCCTATGGTACGAGCATATCCCTGGTGCCGAAGAGGCAAAGCGGCAAGCGCTCACGCAGATCGACATGGATGCAATGAAGCGATTGGCCGACATGGCCGAGCCGATCGCAATCGAGATCGGAGAACTGTCGGTACAAATTACTGCGCTGGAAGCGAAGCGCACGGCATTATCCAAGCTCTATAAGGAGCTGGAGAAGCAGTTCAATGAACATAGCACGTCATATAGCGAGCGTTTGAACGAGAAGTAAACCGGAACACCGAACGAGAGGAGGGAACATATGCAAGCACAGCTTTCGGTTACGGAAGCCGCATCCATACTGGGTATCACCGAGAGAGCCGTCCGCAAGCAGATCAATGAAGGTAAATTGAAGGCGGAGCTCACCAGCGGCGGCCGTAACGGAAAAATCTACTATATTCCCATATCCTCCCTCCCGATCGAGGCGCAACGCAAATACTGGACAAGCAATGAAGTGGCAGCAACTGCCGAAGAGCAGCTTAGCGAGAAGGAACCGGATTTATCCGACGGCATCACCTACACGTTGGCTGAACTGGAGAACGCGGTCGGTAAGGAGCGGTTTCAGGCCATGCTGGCCGATGCGGAGCGCCGGATCGAGATCATCGAACGAGCGTCCCAGCCGCCGCGCGGGATGGACAAGACGGCCTGGGTCAAGCATCTGGCCGAGGTTCACGGTCGCAGCGTCGGTTCCATCTATCGGGACATTCAAAAATACGAGGAATTCGGGGTGGTAGGGCTCATGAGAAAGTCGCGGCTGCTCACACAGGGGCCGCAGCGCACGTCAATTCCGTTTAAAGTCGAGCGGTTCATCCGGGGCACGTATCTGGATCGCAAGAAACCGAAACCGTCCAAAGTCCTGAAGAAAATGAAGGAATTTTGTGAGACAAACGGTTACGAAGAGCCGTCCAGGGCGAGCGTGTACCGCTATCTGAAGGACATGGAAACGTACGAACCGGACCTGTGCTGCCTGGCTCGTGAGGGGCCGGAGAAGTACATGGAGAAATTCGCGGAGAAAGCGACTCGCGAAGAGCCAAAGTATGTTAACCAGGTATGGATGGGCGATCATCACCAGATGGACATGTTTATCTCGTATGGCGGACGCCCCATTCGTCCATGGATCACCGTCTGGTTCGACGTATGCAGCCGCGTGGTCGTCGGCTGGTGCATTTCAAACCGAGCCAACGGCCAGACCATCGCCCTCGCGCTGCGGCACGCCATGTTGCCCAAGAAGATCGTCACCAAAAATGACGACGGAGAAGATGTCGAGGATGTGCTGGAAATCGGCGGTATTCCCGCCATGCTCTACATCGACAACGGCGAGGATTACAAAGCGCAGGTCCGCGCCGGGAAGAAGCATGAGGAATGGGAGGTCTCGCGGGAGACGCGCAGCATTTGCGCCCAGTACGACATCAAGGTGCAGTTTGCTACGCCGTATCATCCGCAAGCCAAGGCCCACGTTGAGCGTTGGTTCCGCACCTTCACCGAGCAATTCACGAGCGACCAACCTGGCTGGTGCGGCGCGAACCCCGACGAGCGCCCGGAAGGATTCGACGAAAAAAAGGAGCATGAGCAAGGCAATCTGATCGATCTGGACGAGTTGTCCGAAAGAGTCGAGCAGTACCTGTATGAATACCACACGACCAGGCACAGCCAGATACATACGGAGCCGCTGCACAAGCATTTTTCCACGCCGAAGATTCGGGAAGGCTGGCCGGACCCGCGCGCGCTGGACATCTGCCTGATGAACGTGGAAAGCGCGACGGTCACGCCGAGCGGCATCAAGCGGTTCGGCACGCGCAGCCAGACACGCTTGTTCATGCACCCGGAACTGCCTGCATTCGCCGGCCAGAAGGTCATCATCAAATACGATCCGAACCGGATTGGAGAGTTGCTGGTGTACCACCCGAAAACGAAAAAGTACCTGTTCACCGCCACCAACAAGGAGCTGCTGGCTTTCGACGCTTCCCTGGAAGATGTCCGGGACTTGCACAAGCGCCGCGCGAATCGCCGCAAAGTCGTCATGCAGCTCATTCGGGACGCGCACATCTCGCTGGAACAGGTTACCGCCGAGCGGCAAGCCGCAGGTACGCAGCGCAAGAGCGGACGAACCGGCAAGCTCGAAAAAGGTGTGCAGGCGATGGTCGGAACGGAGCGCGTGGTCAAAGAACGGGAAGGGCGTACCGGCAAGCTCGAACGATCGCGCAAGCCCAATAAAGGAACCGGCGTTATCGACGAATACATCCTGCGCGAAGGCGCTGGATGGTAAAACGAGGAGGAATGGAAGATGACACTGGTGCAACTGGTGGGAACCGAGGAGGAAAGCCGGATGAAATATCCGCGCGAAACGTGGTCGAAAGAGCGGACCCTCCTCCATCGGCTGATCAAGGAAGAAGGCGCAACCGTCGCCGACGTGGCGAAGGAGCTGGGCATTCATCGAAGCATCATCAGTTCCTATATTAACGGAAATCGCGAAGAAGAGGAAAAGTACCTGCCCCGCATCCGCGAGCATTTGCGCAAGGTGGGCATGTGGGACGATGGCGAAGCCGACTCCCCCGCCGTTTCGTACATCACGACGGCGGACGAACTGCCGTTTATCGAAACCCGCGATGTTAGTCGCGTTCGCTATGTCCTGAAGAAGGCCGCCAGCAAATGCAAGTTCGGCATCATTGCGGGCGATCCCGGTCTCGGCAAGACCGAAACGCTGAAAAAGTACATGCAGCAAAATCCCGGCAGCGCGATCTATATCCGCTGCAAGAGTACGCACACGGTCAAAAGCCTGCTTCAGGAGCTGGCCGATGCGCTCGGTCTGCCGGATACCGGAAGCGCCAACCAGCTCACGCGCCGGATCGTGAAGCAGCTGAAGCGCACGCCGTACTTCCTCATCTTCGACGAGGCTGATCTGTTGAAATCGGCGGACAAATACGAGGCGCTGCGCGACATCTACGACGAGACCGGAAACATCGGCGTCGCCCTGATCGGCAACCTCGCCCTGGCGGAGATGTTCCTGGACTTCGCGGACATGCGCCCGGAACTGAAGCGCCTCGCCGACCGCGCCCCGTTCCATCAGCGCCTGCAAGGGCCGAGCCGCGAGGAAGTCGAGCAGCTGCTCGAACGGGTGAACATGACGAAGGCGGCGCGCAGCCTGATGATTCAGATCGCCCTCAACCCGCGCAAGGGCGGCCTGCGCAACTGCGTGGAAATTCTGGACGCGCTGCTTGACATCACCAGAGGAAAGTCGATCACGGAAGACATGGTGATGGAGATCGGCCAGATCAACCTGACGGCCAATGCGTAAACGGATCGCCACGCCAAAAGCCGCGCCTCCCCCGCAGATCAAGCCGTCGCGCCGTGCAAAGCATGCCGATTGGGTGCGTTCCTGGCGAAGACGGATCGCGGCCGCGCGGGAACGCGGTCGGGAACGCCGCCGCTTGTATTGGGGAAAACCCCTCCGCATTTACGATGTCGCGTTTGTACCGCCGGAAGGCGGCATCCGCATCGTGTACGTGGAGGGTGTGGTCGATGAAGCCGGTGCCGTGAGCTACGTGCTGGAACGCTACGACGTGGCCGACATCGTACGAGTGGTTCACACCGGCTACTCGAACCCGCCGCCGGAGCGACCGGCCACCATGCCGGATGGCAGGCCGAAGCTGGCGATCCAGCTGGACGACTTATTCTAATTCAGGGAGGAGAGAATGTGGGATACCCGATTCCCAAGCGGGAAAACGAAATGCGCGCAACGGGCAGCGGCCCCGTTGTCAGCTACCGGCTGACCGGCGCGGAACTGGAGGAATTGCGGAGGCGAGCCGCCCCTTCCCTGCCGACGGACAGCGAAGGGCAACTGCTGAAAAAGCCGATCGCCATCAAGGACAAGGGCACGCAAGCGCAGCCCGAGAAGACCAAGACCAAGCCCGCCAAGCCGCCGAAGCTCTCCGATCCCGCAGAGCAGGCCCGGCGAGCCAGGGCGAGGCATGTCGGAAAGAAGACAGAACCGCCCCTTCCCGAGTTTCTAGCGCTGATCGCGGGAGGCATGACGATCGCCGACGTGGAGCGCCGCTGGGGAATGAGCAAAAACTCCCTGTATTATTGGGTGAAAAAGTGGCACCTGATCGGCATCAATCCCGGCATGGCGAAGGCCCGATTGGAGCAAATCCGCTGCGAAAGGAGGTTTCAGGCGTGAAGAGTCAACCCTTGCAAATTGCGCCCAAAAGAGGAGGCGCAGCCCTGGCTGCGCCGGAGTTTCCCAAAATCAATCCTTGGAAAAGTCTGAAGAGTTTGAAGAACGCGAAGAGCGCGGAACATACCGGTCGATAAAATCCTTTTTGAATCGATAGTAGCTCCGTTTGTTTTCTCGACCGTATTTCACAAGCAGGACAGCGAGCTGCATGGGGCTGATCGGTCGATAGGCGACGAGTTCTGCTCCTTGAAATACCCATAGGATCGGCCAAACAATTTCGGCGAGCGGCGGCGTCATTTCGGGAAGTCCCTCGAAATGACGCGAAAGCAGTTCGCGGGGAGCGCCGTAATAATCAGCCCATGGCTCCAGGTCGCGAAACGGAATATCTTCTTCCGGGACAGTCTGATCCATTGCAGTCAGCAGCCCTTGAACCTGTTTGTCGTTAAAGTGATGCAAAATCAGCAACAAGTCTACGTATGGCCCATAGGTCACGTACACGCGATTCGGGATGTCAATGGGATCAGGCGGCGATGCGGGATTCACTTCTTGGACGTGTGCGAGCAGATTCACGACGTAATCGCTCAATAACGGGTACATTTCGATTTGATACCGCTGACAGATCATTCGCCAGTCGTATCGGCCAATCTCGATCGCCTCGCGAGAATTAAAAACGTGGATCATGCTGGCGTGATAGTGCGCCGGATCGTTGATCAGGCGGTCTACTTCTTCTTTACTTTTCATCGGAAATTCATTTTCCAATATACTCTACTCCCCTCTCTGCGACATAACATCAGTGTACCAAAAATCGGAAAATGTCGAAATGCCATCCTTGAAGTTGTGGAGAGAAACGACAAGAAAGGAGTGCAAAGCGCATTGACTTTCATCATTCAAGACATGGCGACGGGCACATACCTGAAGCATAACGGCTCGGGATCGATCGAGCATCTCTTCCGCGACGTGGAGCTGCCGGAGCAGGCGGAGCAGTACTCGAATTACGACCACGCTTGCTATGCGGCGTTCTGGTATGCGGATATGTCGCGGAACTGGCGCGTCATCGACACGGTGACAAACCGGACGTTCGTCCATGACAGCGGCGGACGGTTCAAGCTGGAGCGCGATCAGGACGACGAAAACGAAGACGAGGACATCCCCGCGACGCATAAATTCCGCTGGAAAGACCGCGTCGGATGCGTGGAGGCGATCGCTTCCGAGTGCGCGGACAATGGCGGAAAGTACGATGCCGCTCTCCGATCGGTCCGCCTGTCGGAATTCGCCTTCAACGCGACCCGCATGCCGGTCAAACAAAAGACGCAGCTCAAACGCGACGTGATCAAGCGAGCCAAGGATATTCAGCACATGCGGGAGGCGGCAGACGTTGGCGATATCGTGCGGGTGCCGAAGCTGATTGAAAATCCTCTTCTTGGGGGGGCGAGCAAGCGCGACGGCCGCAAACTCGTCGAGGCGGTCATCGTCGGCAAGGTGAAGCTGGCAACATCCTTTCGTTACACGGTACAACGGCTCGAAGACGGCCAGACACAAACCGGCAACGGACACATGATCAAGTCGATTATCCGGCGCGGCGCTCGGGCGCAAGGGAGCTGATGCGATGGCGGGCGCAAAAGACATGATCAAATACGCCGAAAAACTGCGGGACATCATTGCAGACGTCCCCCGAATCTTCGACGAGAACGATCGGAAAATCGAGCAGTACGACAAAGAATCCGGCGACCTGCTGCACGCGATCGAGCTGCTGCCCTGTGATGACGAGCAGGCCGGGCGCTATATCGCCGAGATCAAGGAAAACCGCTTGAACCGCAGGCGGCGCAAAGATCAAAACTTGCTGCTGAAACCGCTCGTTGACTACATCCGCAGCCGTCCGAAACTGCTGCAAGAGCTGCGGGAGGTTTGCCGGGAGACGCAAAAAGCCGCCGAGCTGCTGGAAAATCGAAGCTATACCCCCCGGATACGGATGGACCTGGCCGAAGCATTCGCGCAGCAGGCGGCCGCGAAAGGCGGTGAAACGCATGGCGAAGCCTCGGAGCAAGACGGCGGCGGCGACGCCGACGATCATGGCGCAACCTCGTGACCGGAACCGCTGCGCCGTCCAGTTCTCCTCTTCTTGCAAGACGATCACCAGCGCGATCGTCAGCGTGGAAAGCCTGCTCCGTCAGCTCCAAAAGGAGAACGGACGCATGTACGAAAGCATCCGCTTCGACGAAGCCGGGCAGCGGCTGATCTTTGATCTGAAGCCGATTCAAGGCGGTGAACGCTAATGCAGAGCATCAAGGAAGCCATCGCCGACAATCCGGCGTGGCAGGAACGACTGAATGCCGTCATGGAACGATATACGCCGGGCTATTTCCGAGAGCAACTGTCGGAACTGATCGAACTCGGCGCGACTGATGAGATGATTCGCCGCGCCGCCTTGCAACTGCTGGAGCGCGTCAAGCAGGCCGAGGAATGCAAAGGCTGCACCGGATACGCGAATTGCCGCAGGTCGCCGGGCAAGGAAGGCATGATCATCCGCCTGGAGGTCGCAAGCGATCCGAAAGGCGACTACGTAAATAGCCTTCATGGCAGGTGCGATCCATTCCGCGATTATCATCAGGAGCTGCGCTGGCAACGTCTCGTCAGCCTCTCCGGCAAGGCAGCCAGCGACAAAGACTTCACCTTTGACAACTTCCCGGACGCGCAGAAGCGGCGTCACAAGCAGCTATGCGCGTACATTCACCGATTCGCCCAAGAGTTCGCGCCCGGCGCAAGCGACAAGGGCGTTTACATATACGGACCGCCGGGAACGGCGAAGACGCATCTGGTCCTCTCGATGGTCAACCGGCTGGAGGAACGCCGCGTGCCGGTGCTGTTTATTCGCACCGACGCGATTTTCCGCAACATGCGCGGCATGCTCTCGAAAAAGGAATCGCTCGATACCCTGATCGAGGCGTACTGCACGACGCCGGTGCTCGTCATCGACGAGTTCGGCCAGGAGGCCGGAACCGAATTTACGGTCGATGTCATGTTCGAGATCGTGAACGCCCGTTTCACCGGCAACCTGCCGACGTTCGCGACGAGCAACTACGCGCCCGACCAGGTGTATGAGAAGGCCATGCGCAAGCACCGGCTGGAAGAGAAGGTCGAAGCGATCCGCAGCCGCCTGAACCAGATGATGAAGCATGCGCACATGGACGGCGAGGACGGTCGCAAGAAAGATCGTGAGACATTTTGATGAAAGGAGATCGCCACAAATGAAAGCGGTCATGGGCTTATTTGAACGCTATGAGTGCTGGGAGTGTGAAGAAAAGTTCTTTGTCGCACAAAGCAACCTCGGGAAAATGTGCCCCATCTGCGGGCACGACGATCCTGAATTTCTCGGTCTTTATGAAGGAGAGTTGACCGAAGTATCTGAATCCTGAAAGGAGGCGAGGCTATGCTGCTGCAACTGTTGAGCCAAGCAAGGCGACACCGGGACGAACCTCCCGCCCTTCCTGCAAGTCATGAGCTTCAGCGTGCCCGGACGGAGTTGGCGATCGCTTGGCAGCACTTCGACCAAGCGGAACCGGCGTTCGTAGACGCCGCGATCCATCGCCTGGTCGCCGCCGAGAGAGCGTACTGCACGCTGCTCAAGGAACAAAAAATCTCATTCAGCGAAAGGAGTTTTTCCCTTGAAATCATTCAATAAGAAAATCAACAAAACCGGAGCTATCACCCTGCCGTCCGCTCTCCGCCGCGACTTCGGCCTGACCGGCGGCGAGAAATTCAAGATCGAAGTGTGCGCTGAAGACGGCACCATCCTCCTCCAGCGCACGAACGGGCAATGCCTGTTCTGCGATTCCGACAAGCAGCTGATCGTCCACAGGGGACGGTTCGTCTGCGCCAACTGCGTCGAACAGATGGATGTGGATGTGTCCGAGCGGAAGTTCGCGAACGCCTTCGTCGGACAGGAGGCGAGCTCATGAGCACATCCCTCGCCCAGCTCGTCGATGAAGCGATCCTTCTGGAGCGCAAGATGAAGGAGGACAAGAAGCGGCTCGATGCCATCAAAGCCGAGCTGACGACGGCAGCCTATGCGGAAATGGACAATAAAAACCTGTCCCATCTGCAAATCTTCGGCACCGCCGGACGCTTCAATGCTGTCTACAAGGAAAAGTTCGAGATTGACAACTACGAGCGCCTGCTGACCGTGCTCGGCGAGCTCGTCCGGGCGAAGGTCGCCCGCAAGGAAGAGGTCAAATACGATGTCGAAGCGAGGTTCAAAACGGCCCTCATCGCCCTGTTCAAGGGTGATTACAGCCGGGACATCCAAATCGACGACGTGCTGCGCGGGCTCGGCCTCTCCCCTGACGCCATAAAAACCGTCAAAAAGAAGCTCAAGGGCGAATACCTGAAGGACAAGAAACTGCTGGAGGCGCTTGGCATCCAGGGCGATCTGGAAGAGGAACTCGATGCGATCCGCCTGGCGAAGAACGCCGAGCTGATTGACCGATTCTTTGCCGAATTGACCGACGAGGACATCGAGAGCGTGAGAAAATCCGTTTTTGTCGAGGACAGCATCAGCGTGGGCCTAGAATACACAAAGGAGGACGATGAGAATGGCAATGCCGGTTCAGAATATTGAGGAAATGACGCGGGTGGAAATGAGCCCGGACTTCGACAAGCTGTTCGACGCCGATCTGAACGCCGTGACCGGCGGCATGTACCGCCGCCAGATGACCGTCGAAGAGTGCCAGCGCCTGATCGGGAAGGAGTGATTCCGTCATGAAGATCACTCCCGAGCAGCGCCGCAAAATCTTCGGGCTTCAGAGGCAATACGGCATCGAGGAGGACAATCTGCGGTCGATCGTCGAGCAGATCAGCGGCGACCGCAGCATTTCCGCCCTGACCAAGGAACAGGCGATCAAGGTGATCGACCGGCTGTGCAAGCTCGTCGGCGAAGCGCCGAAGCCGCGCGAGCACCGGGCGACGGATGCCATGCTCGGCAAAATCCGTCAGCTGGAGAAGGAGCTCGGCTGGGCAGACGAGCCCAAGCGCCTTCAGGGCTTCGTCAAAAAGCTCACCGGCGTGGACCGGATCGGCTGGCTGACGAAGCAGCAAGGCATGAAGGTGATCGAGGCGCTGAAGAAGATGCGCGATCGCGGTTATCAGCGCGCCGCGCCGTAAGGACGGCCCGCTTGAGCCGACGATCCGCCTCGCGCCTTCTGGCGGCGACGTACCTCATCTGCCCCGTCTGCCGCCACATTTCGACCATTCAGCGGCGAAGGTGCAAGCTCAAGAAATCCGGCCACATCAAAACGCTGTGGTGCCCGTCCTGCCAGGCCGTCACCCAGCACACCGAAGCCAAAGAATGGGAACTCGCGGCTGCCGCCCATGATCATTGAAAGGAGGGATGTCGATCATGTCTGCGGAAAACTGGATCAATGACGTAAAGCCCGACGATCTCCCCGAGCCCTACTACCAGATCGCCAAGGAGATCGGCGTCGAACCTACTCTCAAGATCGCCAAGCTCTTCGGCGGGGCCAAGATTTATCTTCCCAAGCACGATACGTCATTGCAAACCGCTCGCGACCGGCAAATTCGTAAGGAATACAACGGCTACAACTGCCGGGGGCTTGCCAAGAAATTCAACTTGACAGAAAACTGGGTTCGCAGTATTGTACGGGGTAAATCGCCCGACGAAGACTTGGATCAGCTATCCTTGTTCGGCGATGGCGAAGTGTGAGTGGTTTCCCCAAGCGCCTTAGTCCGACAGTTCTCATAGAGTTCGATAAGCTATCAGCATAAACGCTGATAGCTTTTTTATTTTTTCCGAAGGAGGAACCCGCATTGAATCAACTGCCGACCGGCACACTCATCACCATCATCTCGGTTATGGGCTCCCTTCTCCTTACGCTCGCCAGCATCATCGGTTATTTTCTCAAAGACATTCGTGCCAGCGTGAAAGAAAATCAGTCCTCCCTGGACAAAAACCTCCAGGAGATCGAGAAGGACATCTCCAATTTTAAGGCCGAGCTGCCGCAAAAGTACGTTCTGAAGGACGACTTCAACCGCGCCCTGAAGGAGCTGAAGGACGATCAGACGCGGGCGATCGCGGGGCTTGAGCATAAAGTCGATACGCTCACCCGCGACGTGCGGGAAATGCTCCAGAGCGTGAGCAAATTGACGGGAGCTGGAGGGAAAGGCGAATGAACAACAAGGAAGCAAAAGAAATCCGGGGATTCATCCTGACGATCCTCAAGGTCCAATATCCAAGTCCGGCCAGCGACCGGTTGATCTCGCTGACGCTGAACGACAGTCAGCTGGACGGATCGCTGCCGCAAATCCGCAGGCACCTGCACTACCTCGAAGAGAAAGGGTACGCCCGCACCGAGGAAGGCAACGAGCTCGGCATCCAGCGCACGATGGCCGCCCTGACCGCCAAGGGCATCGATCTGCTGGACGGCAACATCCCGGATGATCCTGGTGTGCTGGTGATCCGCTGATGAGCAGCCGCCGCAAGCACAGCAAAGTGCTTCAGCTGCCGCCGGAAATCGTCGAGGCGGTCAACAAAAAACTGACGACCGGCGCAACGTACCGCGACATCGCGGACTGGATTAACCAAATGGCTGAACAAACAGGCGTTGAAGTCAGTCACGTCACAGTACATCGGTACGGCAAAGACTTCCTCGGACGGCTGGAGAAGCTGCGGATCGCCCGCGAGCAGGCCAAGGCGATCATCGAAGACAACAAGGATCGACCGGCCACGGAAATGACCGAGGCGGCATCCAATCTGGCCGTGCAGCTCATCCAGGAAACACTGATGGCCGCCCAGGACGAGGGCGGCGTGATCGACAAGGGCTTGATCGAAACCATGAAGGCACTCGCCCAGCTGGAGCGCAGCTCGGTGCAGCGTGAGAAGCTGAAGCTGGAGTTCCGGCAGAAGGCCGAGAAGGCCGTCAAGGCGATCGAGGAAACCGGGCGACAAAAGGGGCTTGACGCGGAGACGCTGGCCTACATCAAAGAGCAAGTCTACGGCATCCTATGACGCAGCCCGCGATCCAGCTTACCGAATACCAGCGCAAATGGGTCGAAGACAAGAGCCGGTTCAAAATCTCCCTGAAAGCCCGGCAGACCGGCTTCTCGTTCGCGGTTTCGCTGGAAGTCGTCCTCGACTGTCTCGATCACCGAACGACGTGGGTGCTCCTCTCACGCGGGGAACGGCAAAGCAAGGAGCTTATGGAGAAGGTCGCCATGCACACCCGCGCGATCGGCGTCGCCTGCGAGGAGCTGGAGACGACCTTCCGCATCGACGACCAGGACATCCGCCAGCTGGAGGTTCGCTTCCCGAACGGCAGCAAGATCATCGGCCTTCCGGCCAACCCGGATACCGCGCGCGGCTTCTCCGGCAACGTCGTTCTGGATGAGTTTGCTTTCCATGCGGATAGCCGGAAAATCTGGACGGCCCTCTACCCAACCATCACGCGGGGCTACAAGCTGCGCGTCATCTCGACGCCAAACGGCAAGTCGGG
The DNA here is from genome assembly GCF_051307165.1 of Paenibacillus salivarius. Classification (NCBI taxonomy): domain Bacteria; kingdom Bacillati; phylum Bacillota; class Bacilli; order Caryophanales; family Paenibacillaceae; genus Paenibacillus; species Paenibacillus salivarius. The sequence goes on along the minus strand of NZ_CP195592.1, from coordinate 2,031,527 downwards.
CAAGTTTTACGACCTGTGGATGGACAACACGGGCACCTGGTCGAAGCATTTCATCGACATCTACATGGCGAAGGAGCAAGGGCTCAATCTCGACATCGACGAGCTGCGCAAGGGCTGCGAATCGGAGGATGACTGGCTGCAAGAGTTTTGCTGCGAGTTCATCGACGAGGCCGGATCGCTCCTCCCTTACGAGCTCATCACCCCTTGCGAGACGGACGAAGCGACGTTCGCCCTGCCGGAGGGCTTCACGCCGGTCGGCGATCTGACGCTCGGCGTGGACATCGGACGCAAGCGCGACCTGACCGTCATGTGGGTGCTCGAATACACCGGCACGCTGTACTGGACGCGCGCGATCCACGTTCTGGAGAAGCAGAAGTTCAGCGTCCAGCGCGAGCAGCTGTTCACCTACCTGTCCATGCCGCGCATGCGCCGGGCTTGTATCGACGCTACCGGCATCGGCATGCAGCTCGCCGAGGAGGCGGTCGAAGCGTTCGGCACCAAGGCCGAGGCCGTCGAGTTTACCGGCCCGGTCAAGCAGGAGCTCGCGATCACCCAGCGCCGGACGTTTGAGGACAAGGCCGTGCGCATCCCGATCGACCGGGTGCTGCGCAACGACCTGCACTCGGTTCAGAAGATCACGACGGCTGCCGGGAACATCCGGTACGCCGCCGAACGCAGCGAGAACGGCCACGCGGACCGCTTCTGGGCGCTCGCCCTCTCGCTGCATGCAGCAATCAATAACCCGCATGTGTCGCTGGATGTGACGGTCGCCCGGCGCAGCACAGCGCGGAGGATGATGGAGGGATACGGATGATTCTCGGTCCAGACGGCAGACCAATCCAAAAACCGGATACGAGCGAGATCGCCCGCGTCCTGAATACGTTCGGCGCCTTCATGAAGTCGCTGCCGAACCCGGACATCATCCTGAAGAAGACCGGCAAGTCGGCGGAGATTTTCGAGGAGATGAAGACCGACGCGCATGTGTGGGCAGAGCTAACCAAGCGCAAAAGCGGCGTCCTCTCCAAGGATTGGGACGTGCTCCCTGCCTCCGACGACAAGCGCGATCTGGAGATCGCCGCCTTCGTCAAGGAGACGTTCGAGCGGCTCAACTTCGACCAGGACATGCGGCAAATGCTCGACGCCGTATTCGCCGGTCGGAACATTCACGAGCTGATCTGGACGGAACGGGACGGGCACTGGACGATCGCCAACATGAAGGACCGCCCGATCGAATATTTCACCTTCGACATCGACGGGAACCTTCGCTTCCTGAAGAGCTCGGCCGACATCGAGGGCGAGCCGGTTCCGCCGGGCAAGTTCCTAACCGTTGTCCATGAATCGGGCGACGATCACAACCCCTACGGCGTGGCGCTGGCGACGAAATGCTTCTGGGCGTGGCAGTTCAAGAAGCACGGGTTCAAATTCTGGGCGATCTTCATGGAGAAGTACGGGATGCCGACCGCCATCGGCAAGTACCAGCCCGGCACGTCGCAGGCCGATCAGGACCGGCTGCTCGATGCGCTCGTCTCGCTCGTCCAGGACGCGGCGGTCGCGATCCCGGCCAACTCATCTGTGGACTTCATCGAAGCCGGTGACGCGAAAGGCGACGCGCACGAAGCATTCCTGCGCTTCTGCAATGCGGAAATCTCGAAGGCGATCCTCGGCCAGACGCTGACGACCGAGCTGCCGACCGGCGGATCGTTCGCCGCCAGCAAGACGCACGAGGGCGTCAAGGACGAGATCATCGAGGCGGACGCCAAGATGCTCATGAGCGCGATCAACACGGACCTGATCCCGTTCCTGGTCGCCTTCAACTTCGGCGAGGTCGAGTCGTATCCGTTCTTCCATATCAGCTACGAGACCGAAGAAGTGCATAAGGAATGGGTGGAACGCGACGAGAAGCTGGTCAATATGGGCGTGCCGATCTCGGTGGATTACTTTTACGAGAAGTACAACATCCCCCGTCCCGGTAAGGATGATGTACTGGTGAAGAAGGCGGAGGTCGCCCCTTCCCCGCTGTTTGCGGAACAAAACGTCTCACAAAAAGCGCGAAAAACGCATGACCATGACCGCGAGCTGCACGTCGTCCAGTTCGCCGCCAGCGAGGACGACCAACTGGAGAGAGCCGATCAGCTTCAGCTGCTGTTCGCCCGGTCCGTGGATACGGCGCAGCCGATCGTCCGCCGGATGTGGAATCACCTGGTCCAGCAAGTGCGTGAATGGCAGGACTTCGGCGCTGCCGATGTCAAGCGTTTGCAGCCGGATCGGGACGCAATCGCCGAGCTGGCCGAGCTGATGAACCGCACCGGCATCGTCGCCTATGCGATGGGCGAGTACGGCGCGCACCTGGATTACCTGAAGGCCGAGCGCGAAGGCAGCGCCTCCTTCGCGGATGAAGACGACGAGCTGACGTATAAGGTCATTGCCAAGCCGGTCAAATTCGAGGAGGCGATCCGCTACTTCTCGCAACTGATGCCGCTGAACATCGAGCAGTACCGGAAATTGAATGAGGAGCTGAAGGCGAAGCACTTCACGCTGGCGGGCGTGCAAAGCCAGGACATGGTTCGGGCGATCCACGAGGCGCTGCTCGCCTCCCTGGAACAAGGCACGACCTTCGACGACTTCCTGAAGGCCGTGAATGCCAAGGCGGAGGCGCTCGGCATCGCCGAGGCGGACCCGTGGCACATGGAGACGGTGTTCCGCAACCAAATTCAGACGGCCTACGAAACCGGCCAGTACGAGAAGCTCCAGCAGCCGGAAATGGCGGATATGTTCCCCTTCTACCGGTATTCCGCCGTCCTGGATTCGGGCACGCGGGCCAGTCACCGGGCAATGAACGGCCTGATCGCGCATCGCGACGATCCGATCTGGCAGGAATGGTGGCCGCCGAACGGGCACCGCTGCCGCTGCGGCGTGATCGCCATCAACAAGTACCGCGCCGCCCGTGAAGGTATCACCCCGGCCAACTTCAGGCCGGACGTTTCACCCGATCCGGGCTGGGCCAAGTCCCCGAGCGTATCGCTTCGGGAAGTGCCCGAATCGGTCAAAGACCGTGAGGAATAAGGAGGCAAACAAGCGATGAAATGGTACGAAGTGTTCCGCGCCGGGCGCTATGAGCCGCAAGGCGACTTTACCGAAGACGACATTCAGCAAGTCGTGGACAACTACGACCCGAACAAGTTCGAGGCACCGATCGTCATCGGGCATCCGAAGCAGGACGATCCGGCCTTCGGGTGGGTGTCCGCCTTGAAGCGCGAAGGCGACAAGCTGCTGGCATCGTTCCGACAGGTGGTGCCCGAATTTTCGGAGGCGGTCAATGCCGGGCGTTACAAGAAAGTGTCCGTCCGCTTGCGCAAGACGGACAACGGCTGGACGCTGCGGCACGTCGGGTTCCTCGGCGCAGCCGCCCCGGCGGTGGAAGGATTGAAGCCCATCGAGTTCTCCCAGGAGGACCGTGAAGGCATACAAATCGACCTGGAATTTTCAGGCGAAAACAAGGAGGCCAAGAAGATGCCGGACAACAAGGACGACATCAAAAAAGAAGTGCGGGCCGAGCTCGAAAAAGAGTTCGCCGCCGAGCGCGAGAAGATGAGGAAGCAAATGGAGGCCGACTTCGCCGCCGAGCGCGAACGGTCCCGCAAGCAGCTGGAGCGCGAGCGCGACATCCACGCCCTGCTCGACGAGCACAAGACGAAGCTCCCTCCGGCGCTGCGGACCGGCCTGGCCGAATTCATGCAGCAGCTGCCTGACGAGGAGACGGTCGAGTTCTCGGCGGAAGGCAAAGCGGTGAAACAGTCGCCGTATCAGTTCTTCCGGTCGTTTGTCGGCAATCTGCCGGACAAGGACGCGCTGTTCACCGAGTTCGCGAAGAACCAGGCGAGCGGCAGCAAGACCGCCGACTTTGCGGTCGGCCCGAACGAGCAGGTCGATGAAGATCGGCTGGAGCTCGACAAAAAGGCCCGCGACTTCGCGGAGAAAAACAAAGTGAGCTACGAAGAAGCGGTCATCGCCGTTTCTCGGGCGTAAGGAGGGCAAGCGGCCATGAACACGCAATATAATCCCGGTCATACGATCACCCGGATCGCTTCCGCCGCGGTCGGCGAATACCGTTTCGTCACCGCAGCCGGAGCACAGGCCGGAGCCGGAGCCGCCGCGATCGGCGTTTCGCTGACCGCCGCCGCAGCTGCTGGCGCAGCGCTGACGGTCGTCACCGGCGGCACGGCCCCGGTCGTTGCAGGGGCTGCCATCAACGCCGGAGATCCTGTCACCAGCGACGCGCAAGGCCGGGCGGTTCCGGCAGCCGCAGGCAACGTCATCAACGGCGTCGCCCTGGAAGCCGCAGCTCTCGACCAGCCGGTCGAAGTGCTGATCGGCGCACCGTATGCCAAGGCATAACCAACCTAAAGGAGGCTAAACCATGCCCGGATTAGAGAAGACGAGGATCGTGGACCCGATCCTCACCAACGTGGCCATCGGCTACAAGAACGCCGAGTACATCGGTGAAAACTTGTTCCCGGTCGTGCCGGTGGACAAGGAGCAAGGCAAAATCCCGAAATGGGGCGCGGAGGCGTTCCGCATCTACAACACGCGCCGCGCGATCCGCAGCAAGACGAACCGCATCGAGATGGACGCGACGACGGTGCCCTACTCCCTGGAGGAGGAAGCGCTCGAAGCGCCGATCGACGACCGCGAGCTGGAGGAAGCAGCGGAAGTGCTGAAGTTCGAAATGAGCCGCACGAAGATGCTGACCGACAACATCCGGCTGAAGATGGAGAAGGACCAGGCGGATGCCGCGCAAAACCCGGCCAACTATTCCGCCGGTCACGTCGAAGCCCTTTCGGGCACCGCCGTATTCACCGATCCGGCCAGCAAGCCGATCGATGTGATCGGCGACGGACGATCGACCATTCGCAGCAAGATCGGCCTGTATCCGAACGTGCTGGAGATCGGCGCGTCCGTGTACGAAGTGCTGAAGAATCACCCGCAGATCATCGAAAAGATCAAGTATTCGATGAAGGGGATCGCGACGACGGACATCCTTGCCGAAATCTTCGACGTGAAGAAAGTCGTCGTCGGCAAGGCGGTGTACGCGGATCGCGACGGCACGATGAAAGATGTATGGGGCAAAAACCTCGTCCTGGCTTACGTGCCGGAGAGCTCCGCCGACATCTGGGTGCCGAGCTACGGCTACACGATGCGCAAGCGTGGCCGCCCGCAAACGTCGAAGTACCGCGACGAGACGGTCAAGTCGAACATCATCCACGTTGCCGATGTGTACGGTGTGGAGCTCACCTCCAAGGATGCGGGCTTCCTCATCACCGGTGCGGTATAAGGAGGGCTAGGTCATGGCGGACAAGGAAAAGCAAACGACGGCATCCTACAAGGCTTTGCGCCAGCTGCGGCATAACGACGAGAAGGTCAAGCCCGGCCAGACGGTCGAGCTGACCGAAGCCGAGGCGGAGCGCCTGCTCGATCTCGGCGCAATCGAAGCGCTGGAAAAGCCGAAGTCCGGGGGCAAGAACTCCGGCTCCGGCGGCAAGTCGAAGGAAGGCACGGACGACCCGAAAGGCGGCACTGGCGACCCGCCGAAAGACGGCGAGAACGACACGCCGAAAGAATAACGTCCAGACGCTCTATTTTCGATTTTGACGGCTTGGGGGTATAAAAGGACTCACCAATACACATCGGGGTGTTATAACGCCAGATAACGCCGTTATAGAACGTGCTGGAAGGTTGAAGGGAGTGACAACTGCAATGTACTGCACAATCGACGACCTGCTCGGCCAGATCGACAAGTCGAAACTGATCGAGCTGACGAACGACCGGGACAATCCGGCGGTCGATGACAACGGTCAGGAAATCATCCATGAGGGCAACGCGAACAGCGCGATCGACGCGGCGACGGCGGTTGTGAACACGTACATCGCGATGCGCTATCCCGTCCCTCTCTACCCCGTTCCGAAAATCGTGAACAAGCTGACGGCGGACATCGCGATCTACAACCTGTTCACCCGTCACTACAACGATGAGGACAACGTGTTCACGCGCCGGTACCGGGACGCGATCAAACTGCTGGAAAAGATCGCGGCGGACGAAGTGAAGCTCTCGGCCAACGAAAGCGGCATCCGCACCTACGCCCGCCGCAAGGTGTACGGCGAGGATTTTCGGAGGATGTACGACTGATGGCGGCCGAAGGCGTTCGCGTCGAGGGTGACTGGTCCCGGCTGTTCGAGATTCTCCGCGATCTGAACCTCTCCAAAAGCGAGCTGCGGATGCTGAACGCGCAAATCGCGCAGATCGTCGCCGAAGGCTCGAAGGAACGGTTCGAGACGGAGCGATCGCCGGAAGGTGAATCCTGGGAGCCGCTCTCCCCTGCTACGCTTATCGCCCGCGCCATGCGCAGAACCAGACGAAAGGACGGTTCCAGCGGGTACCGGACGAAGCGCGGCAAAGTGTCGAAGCGAGCCGAGCGGATCGTCGCCAGCGGCAAGCCGCTGAAGGATACCGGGCGGCTGATGCGCTCGATCGCCACGAAAGCGACTGGCGAAGGCGCAGCCATCGGCACAAACCTTGTGCAGGCAGCGGTCCAGCAGCTCGGCGGTAAAGCCGGGCGCGGGAAAAAGGTCGAAATCCCGGCCCGTCCTTTCCTCGGCGTATCCAGCAGCGAGGAAGCCGACATCAAGGAGCTCATCCAGGAGTTCATTCGGGAGCGTGTCCAATGATCCATACGGCAAAAAATCTCATCGAAACGACTTTGCAAACCGGCGGAATCAAGCAGATTTTCCGCGACGAAGACGCCTTCGACCGCGTTCGGGCTTCCCCTTCGGCGATCATCCTGACCGCCCGCGAGAAGCTGGAGCCCGATCACCGGAAGGCGGCCAAGTTCGAGAGCGCCGGGCGGCGCTTCCTCCGATCGAAGCGATTTAGGCGGATCACGCCGATCGAAGTGACCATCTTCGACCGCGACGAGGAAAAGGTCGATGCCTGGATTCGGTTGCTGCTTGCCGAGCTGCCGGACGGGATCGACGACGGCCAGGGCAATTATACGCCGCTTAGGCCGAAGGAAATCGAATGGATTCCCGACCAAAAGGACCGCGCGGCGGCCACGGTGTTCATCGAATTTGAATGGGGCATCTATACCGACCGCGAGCTCGGCAAGATCGAGCAGGTTCGGATCAACAACATTACGGTGGAGGAGACAAGCCCATGAGTGAAAAAACGAAACCGGCGTCCGACCCGAAACCGGCAGCGGAACAAAGGCCGATCGAAGAATGGCGGGATGCCCTGGGCACCGGCCAGACGCTTTTCGTCGGCCTCCTCGCTGCAAGCGGCTGGGCGGAAGGCTACGAATGCACGCAAAAAGAGTATGAAAAGGCCGTCGAAAGCTTCCTGAAGAAGCCCGTGCGGCCTGATAAGAAAGGATGGTGAACGGGATGCCGACAGGACTTCCTGACGCGAAAGTCGTCATCCAGGACGGCGGCCTCGGCGCATCACACGACGCGGCTGGCGGCGTCCATCTGAAAATCGGTGTTTGCTCGCTGGGCACGCCGAACCAAATATACCGGGTTTCCGACCCGAGCAAGATCGCATCCACGTTCGGGACCGGCGAGCTTGTCCGCGCGCTGCTGGATTCCATGCAGCTTGGCGCTCGTGACATCATCGTCATCCCGGCAGCGGCCAGCGTCGCGGGTACGGTCGGCGCGGTGACGAAAACCGGCACCGGCGGCAGAGTGCTGAATGTAACCGGCACGCCGAACAACCGGCACGACGTGATCGTAAAGATCGTGAAGTCGGGCGCGGCCAACGCGGCGCAGTATCAGCTCTCGCTGGACGGCAGCACGTTCGGACCGGTCCGCACGATTCCGAGCAACGGCACGATCGCCTTGCCGGACACTGGCCTGACGCTGAATTTCACGTCACCGACGCCTCCGACGACCGACAACTTCGTCGAGGGCGACGAATACCGCTTCGAGACGACCGCGCCGCAAATGAGTAATGCCGACTTTTTGGCCGCGATGAACGTGGTCAAAAACAACTCGCTGAATTACGAGTACATCCACGTCGTCGGCGAGAGCGACAGCTCCCTGTGGGCGATGTGCGCTTCTGACGCGGTGGCGCTGGAAGAGAACCACAAGCCGATCCACTTCATCTGCGAAGCGCAGCGGCCCGATGAGGGCGAAACGGTCGATCAGTGGGTGCAAGCCCTGATTACTGCCCGCCAGAGCTTCGTCAGCGACCGCGTGTCCGTCGTCGCCCCGATCGTGCAGGTCGCGGCGCTGGACGGCAGCGTCCGGTGGACGAATCTCGCAGGTGTGTATGCCGGGATTCTGGCACGCGCCCGTGTCAGCGAATCGCCGGGCAAGGTGATGAGCTTCCCGCTCACGAACGTGACGGCGCTCATGGAAGGCATGGACAACAGCCATATCAAAGCGCTCGACGACGCCGGTTACATCACGGCCCGCACGTTTGAGGGGCTCTCCGGCTTCTATATCACGAATGGCCGGATGATGGCGAATGCCGGTTCCGACTTCGAGTTCGTCGAAGTACGCCGGACCGTGGACAAGGCGGCACGGCTCGTTCGCCAGGCCAGCGTCCGGTTCGTGCAAAGCGAAGCGGACGAAGACGGACTCGACAACTTGATCGCCAATCTGGCCGCACCGCTTTCCGGTCAAATGATGTCCGCTGGAGCGCCGGAGATCAGCGACTTCACCCTTTCCATCCCGGAAGGGCAGGACATCTTCTCGACGCGCAGCCTGGACATCGATCTGGCCGTCGTGCCGATCCCGATCATGAAGTGGATCACGGTTCGGCTGAAGCTGCAAAATCCGAATTTAAGCTAAAGGAGGAAGCTGCATGATTAACGGCAAGGTGTACGATTGGGAATCGATCAGCGTCGGCCTGCCTTACGGCGTGGCGATCGCCATCTCCGGAATCGACTACGACGACGAGCTGTCCGCCGAGCTGGCGTATGGCAAAGGCGCGGCTCCGCTCGGTTACGGTAACGGCAACTATACGGCTAGCGCCAAGATCACCCTTCTGCGCGATGAGTTCAACAAGCTGTTGGATTACGCGCGCGGCCAGGGCAAGCCGCTGTACCGGCTGCCGCTCTTCCCGATCACCGTTTCATACGCCAATGACGGCGAGCGCACACGGACGGACGAAATCCGGGGCTGCAAGTTCACGAAAACGTCCAACAAAGGGGCACAAGGCGACACGAAGCTCGAAGTCGAGCTCGAAATCCTTGTGACCGGCCAAATCATCCGCGACGGCGTTCGCGCAATTTGACAGGAGGGTAACGATCCATGAGCAAAGCAGCCAAAGCACCGATCAACAAGGAAGAGCTGAAGCAAAAATATGGGCGCGTGTACGAAATTCGCATCGAAGGGCTGGAATACGAGAGTGGCGACGAAGCCGAGTTCGTCTTCTACTTCACCCGCCCGAAGTCGAGCGACATTTCCCGGTTTACGAAGGAGCTCAACTCCAAGCCGGACATGGCGATGAAAAATCTCACGTTCTCCTGCATCATTCCCGAGCAGGAAGAAGAGCTGCGTCAGGCAGCCGACGAGTTTCCGGGGCTGCCGTTTAACACCGCCAGTCGCCTGATGGAGCTTGTCGGAGCAAGCGCGGCCACCAGCTTAAAAAAGTTATAGAAGCGGTGTCCGAGCGCTTCGAGGAGATCGATTCCAACTTCCTCGAAGCCGGGCACCTGCTGATCCGCAAATACTTCCCGGAAGCTCCCGACAATCTAGAACTAGAGGACTTCTCCGAGTTCTATGCAAAGTCGTTATGGTATGAGGACCGGGAAATCAAAATCCACGCCGCTGCGATCGCAATGGCCTTCGGCAGCGGTAAGGAAAAATGACGGCGCGCGAAAGGGGGCGCATATATGGGCGGTTTAAGCTCGCTGTTCAAGTTGTCCGTCATCATGAACATGGTCGATAAAGTAACGCCGGAAGCGATGAAAGCCGGTCGGTCGATTGACAACCTTCGCGGTGACATGGGCGAGCTTGAACGGGCCTCCAAGTCGTTCGAGCGGACCGGCTCCAGCCTTCGATCGACATTGAGCGGACTTGCAGTCGCGCTCGGCGGGTTCGCTGCCGTCAAGAAGGGGTTTAGTTGGCTAGTCGGCGCAAACGCAGACATGGAACAGTACAAAAACACCTTGTCTGTCGTGCTGAAGAGCGAGGAAGAAGCCGTCAAAACGCTGGAATGGGCGCAGCAATTCGCCGCGAAAACCCCGTTCGAGATTCCGCAGATCGTCGAGGCGACGACGCGGATGTCCGCCTACGGCATCAATGCGCAGAAGACGCTCGGCATCGTCGGCGACATGGCGTCCGTCATGGGCAAAGACCTGATGCAAGCCGTGGAGGCCGTTGCCGATGCGCAGACCGGTGAGCTGGAGCGCCTGAAGGAGTTCGGGATCACCAAAGGCATGATCGAAGACCAAGCGAAGCTGATGGGATCGAACCCGATCAACAACAAGGGCCAGATCACCGATATGCAAGCCTTCAACGATGCCTTGTTCGCCCTGATGGAAGACCGGTTCAAAGGCGGCATGGAGATGCAAAGTAAGTCGTTCAAGGGCATGATCTCCAACGCCCAGGACTTCATGGGCACGCTCGGACGAAGGCTTGGCGCTCCGCTCTTTGACAAGCTGAAGGAAGGACTTGGCTCCTTCTTGGGCGTACTGGACCGACTGCAAGACAGTGGCGCGATCGACCGGTTCATCGGCAACGTACACCGAGCCGGAGCGATCGTTGCGAATGAAGTGGCTTATGCGGCAGGGCTCGTCCGCACCGGCTTCCAAGCCGTGCAGAAGGTGGCGGCCCCGATCTTCAGTTTCCTGCGGGACAACTGGCAGAGCATTCGCCCCTTCGTTCAAGGCATCGCTATCGCAATCGGCGCGGTCGCGACCGCTCTCGGTGTGATGAGGACGTACACGATGGTGGCGACGGTCGCCATGCGGCTGCTGTCGGCGGCGATGCTAACTAACCCGATCGGCTGGATCATCCTCGCCGTCGGCCTCTTGATCGGCTGGCTGATCAAGCTGAACGGCGGCATCGAGGGCACGAAAAAAGTGCTGCTCGGTTGGTTCGACACTCTGAAAACCTGGTGGCAATCGGATGGCACGCAAGCCTGGGTCAGTCGGGCGGTGTCCGCTCTGCGGCAGTTTGCCGATCAAGCGATGCAAGCGTTCGGCTGGATCAGGCAGCAGGCCGTCACGTACTGGCCGGTGATCCGGGACGCGATTGTTGAAGCCTTCGCCTACATCCAGACCAACGTGCTGCCGATCGTCACGAGAATTTTCCGAGACGTGAGCGGAATGATGGCGCGGATATGGGAAGTTGCAAGACCGATCCTGACGCAGCTGCTCGCAACCGGCGTCAAAGCGTTCCGTGACATCTGGGATGCGGTACAGCCGCTGGCCGTCACACTCGGGCGCTTGTTCCAGACGGTGTTCCCGGTCGTACTCGCGGCGGTGGCCGCGATTTACCGGGCGGTGACGACGTATCTGCCGCCGGTGCTCGCCTTCGTCGGAGAAATCTTCCTGGCGATTTATCAGGCGGTCGTGCCGATCATCACGAACGTGGTGACGAGCGTCGTCCAGGCGTTCAATGCGGTGCTGACGTGGGCGCTGGCGATATGGCCGTATGTGCAGCAAATCATCGCGGGTGTGTTCACCTTTATACAGTGGGTTTGGGCTGCAATCGGACCTTATGTCATGGCGGCGCTCGAAATCCTGAAGTCGATCATCATCAACGGATTCAACTTCATCGCAGCGACGATCCAGTTCATATGGACAACAATTAAGAGCATTATCATGATCGCCTGGGCGGTCATCTCGGGCATCATCAAGACGGCGCTGGCGATCTTCACCGGTGACTGGCAAGGCGCTTGGGATGGCGTCGTGGGTATTGTCACCGGCGTCTGGGAAGGTATCAAGACCTTCATCGGCGGATTCGGATCGTGGCTCTTTGAAAGCGGCAAAGCGATCATCAACACGCTGGTGGACGGCATCAAGTCGGTGGCGACGGCACCGGTCGAAGCGGTGAAAAACATCTTCGGCAAGGTCCGCGAGCTGCTACCGTTCTCCGATGCGAAGACCGGACCTCTCTCCGATCTGACGTATTCGGGCTCGAAAATACCGGGCACGATCGCGGAAGGCGTGGACAAGGGCGCAGGACAGCTGCGCGCCGCAGCTTCTCGGATGATGGACGGCGTGGAGCTCGATCGGACGTACCCCGTCCGCTTCATGGCGGAAACTGTGCCGACCGACATCCAGGAGCTGAGTGTCGCGGCGAGCTTCACACAAACGCTGAAGCATCAGTTCACAGACCTTGCGGGCATGATCGTCTCCGGCTTCCGTCGCGGGGCCGAATGGCTGCAAGCGGCAGCCGGATCGCTGACCTTCGGCATCCAGCCGATGCCGGTACCAGCGATCCCAGGCGGCGGAGTACCCGGCGGTTTCCCTTCACCAGCCCCGTTTCCAGGCGTTCCCGACACGGATGACGCGCCGTTCCCGGCAGCTCCGTCGCCAGGAATGCGCCCGAACCGGGTGGACGTGAAGGAAGTATTCCGCGAAAGCACGACCGTTCGTGAGACGATTCGTGAGAAAAACGGCCAGAAAGGCCCGACGATCGAATTGCATTATCACGGCGGCAGCGAACGCGAGCGCCGCAACTTCTTCGACGATCTGAAGCGATTTATCGAACAGCACAGGGAGTGAGCGTATGGATATTCGATTGGAAGACGAGCAAATCAAAGTCGGCGATACGCTCCTCCCTGGTGTTTACGATGGGATGGAAATCACGGGCGACATTCGTTCCGACGAAGAGGAGCTCAAAGGCGGTAAAAAGGTCGTTAATTACAGCTACAACCCGGCCACGATCCGGCTGAACCTGAAGCTGCTGAACGACGACAACGGGACGGCAGAAGCGAAGCTCGCCATCATTCAAAAGGTGTTCCGTGCTTCCCCGTCCCAGAAAAAGCCGCAGACGTACAAGTTCGTATCCAGCCATGCCAAGGCGCGCGGCATCGGCCAGGTGATGATGCTACGGCTCCGCAGCCAGGACACGAACGTGAACGACATCATCGCGGTCAGTCTGGAGTTCCAGGCGACCGAATCGACGACCGTCTCGGTCCAAAAGGTGGCGGCAGCCTCCGGCGGCGGCCAACAGTACGTCGTCAAGAAAGGCGATACGCTTTCGGCCATCGCAAGGCAGTTCGGCACGACGGTCGATGCCATCGCGAAGGCCAACAACATCGCCAACGTCAACCTGATCTATACCGGCCAGCGCCTCACGATCCCAGGGGCCAGCAGCAGCCCGACAAGGCTCGCCGCTTCGTCCGCAGCGGTGGATGACGCCGACGCGCCGAAAGTGAGGTGACGGTAATGTTCCAGCAAATCCGCATCGGGAACGTGGTCGTCTCAAGCGGTCTGAAGGCGCTCGATGTGTGGCGATCCCGCAAAGACCCGGCAGGATATGCCTCCTTCCTTTTCAAAGACGAAGTGGAGATCGACACGCCCCAGGGAGCCATCGTCGAGATCGACATCGGGTACGACGAGAAGAACGTCGCCAGGGTGTTCACCGGCGAGGTCAGCCGCCCGGATCAGGAGTGGATCGTCGCCAAAGACAGCATGACGAAACTGCTGCAAACGAAGGTCATGCAAACCTTCTTGCAGGCGACACCCCAGGACATGATCCGGTTCGGGCTGAAGCTGGCCGGAATCGAGGCGTTTTCGATTGCTTCGCAAGTGTTCGGACCGAAGGATCAGGTCGTTGCAAACCTGAACGTGCATGACATGATCCGGCAACGCATCAATCCGTACTGGAGCATCGACTTCGCGCCTTACTTCGATACGCGAGACGTGTTTGTGTGGCAGCCGCTCGAAATGCCGGACCAGATGTTTCTGTTCCAATACGGAGAGAACATCCTCGAACTGATGGCCGACGGCGCGATCGGCATGTTCCGAACGGTGTTCGTTCCAGGCTTGGATCACTCGCAGTACATCACGATCTCGCACCCTCGGGCGAACGGGATCGCGCTGGTGGAGACGGTGCATCACTTCATCCAGGACGAGAAGCTGCGCTCCGAAATCTATTACAAGTTAGAAAGCGAGTGATTCTCATGCCGGACGAATTGGACACGTTCAAAGAAGCGGTCAAAATCATCATCGAAAAAGAGTTTCCCGAGCTCTTGAGCCCGGCTCGGCACATGATGAAGGCGGTCGTGATCGACACGAAACCGACCGGCTGCGACCTTCAGGTGTTGGCGGCGGACGGTACCCCTCACCCGTCCTTTCCGCCGTTGCCGAACGTGCCGATGCCGTTCGGGATGACAGTCCAGGTTGGAGGCAAGGTCCGCGTCGGTTTTTACTACGGTGACCCTGCCCTCCCCTACATCGACGAGGTGTTAAACGATGATTGACGATTGGGCGGACATTTACCTGGACGATGAGGGGAATTTCAAGGCATCCGCTGACGGCGACGTGCAGCTGGTGACGGGAAAGGCGGCGTACTTGCAGGATGTCAAGCACGAGCTGGAGACGGTTCTCGGATCGTATCCGCTCGACGAGACATACGGCACCCGCCTGATCCTGTACCTGCAACGGGAGAACACCGAACTGTCCAGGCAAGAGCTGATCCAGGACGTGGAAGAAGTCGTGCAGCGACACTCCTTCGTCGTTCCGGGGAGCGTGGATGTTCGGGCCGATTCGTGGACGCTGCGGGAGATTGACTTCAGCGTATCGTTCAGCGTTCAGACGCCGGACGGGATCGAATCGGCGGAGCTGACGGTGCAGATTACCGTGGACGGCGTTCGCGTGGTAAGGAGTGAATGAACATGGATGAAGACTTGATCCAAGCCAAAACCGAAGACGAGCTCATGGAAGAAGCGAAGCAGCAGCTCCGCGATCAGCAGTTCCCGGCGCGTCTTTTGCGCAAGGGCGGTGTGTTCTACACGCTGCTGGCGCTGTTCTTCCGGGCGCTCGCCGCTCTGTACGGATTGCTGCCAGTCATCGTCCAGCAAATGTTCGTACACTCGGCGACCGGCAAATGGCTCGATGTCGCGGCGCGGGAGTATGGCGTCTTCCGGAAGCAGGCCACCAAAACAACTGGCACGATTACGTTCGTGCGCAGCAATACAAGTCAGCGCATCACCATTCCAGCAGGGGCGATCTTCTCGACCGACCCCGATCTGGAAGGCAACGAGCGCCGGTACTACCTGAAGGAGAACGTCGTGCTGGCAGTCGGCGTCGCGGAGGCGGAAGGCGCGATCGAAGCCGAAGCCGCCGGGGCCGCATACAACGCCGCCAGCGGGACGATCCGCAACTTGCTGACGTTCATTCCTTACGTGACCATCGAGAACCGGGACGACTGGCTTGACCGCGAAGGGACGGACGAAGAAACGGACGAAGACCTTCGGGCCCGGACGCTTAACCGCTGGGAACAGCTGTCCACCGGCGGCATTCGCGACTATTACCGCTCGCTGGTGGAATCGATCAACGGCGTCGTGGCCGTGCATATCGAGGATGACCAACCGAGAGGCGAAGGCACGGCGGACATCATCATCTCCAGCGTCGCCGGTGTGCCATCGGAATCGATCGTCCAGGAAGCGCAGCAGCTGATCGACGAAAAGGGATCGATCATCGGCGACATTCGGGCGTTTGCCGCTGAACCCGTCGAGATCGATGTCCACGTCGTGCTGTACTACGATCCCGAGTACACCACGCCCGAGGCGATCGAGACAGAAGCGAACCTCCGCATCCAGGAGACGTTCCGATATGGCGCAACGAGTATCAACGACGGCATCCTGCGCATCGATCCGCGTTATCCGTTTGACAGCTCGATGCTCTACTCCAACCTGCGCAGCGCGGCGAGCGTCGTCCGTGTGGACGTGCTTCAGCCTGTCGGATCGGTGACAATCACCCGCAGGCAGGTGGCGGTGCTCGGAACGGTGCAGATTGACGTTCAGGAGGCGGATCGGGTATGAGGAAGTTCGCTGACGATCTCTTCGCCTGGGCGCACGGAATATTCAAGAAACTGCCGCGCAAAGCGGATATGGACATCACGAAGCTCACCGGCGTGATCGGCGGCATGTTGGACGACGCCAAGCAAGCGGCCTTCCGGGTGCGGGAACTGAAGTTCATCATGACATCGGAAGGCCGGGCGCTCGATCTGCACGGCATCGATCGCAAGATGCCGCGCTTGGCCGGAGAAAGCGACGAGAGTTACCGCAAGCGCCTGCTGGCCGCCTACGATCTGTACCGCGAAGGCGGAACCATGCCCGGCATGAAGCGCGTCCTGGAATCGCTCGGGTACCCGGCAGCCGAGATTTATCCGCTGTACCGCGAGAAGTACAAGTTCCATCTCCAGGACGGACAGCTGCTCATGGACGGAACGCAGTCGATGACGGCGAAGGAGGAAGGCGCAAACGTCGATTACTTGTCCAAGTGGTCGCAGTTCCTCGTCTACCTGAACGCCAGCGACGAAGCACTCCTGGAACGCGATCGCGACCGGCTGCTCCATATGATCAACAAGGCGAAACCGATCGAATCGAAGCTCTATGCGTTCATCTTCACCTTCGCCGCCCTGACGGATTATACGCTGCGCAGCTCCGGGGAAAGTGCGATCCTCTCCCCCGCGTACCTGCTCAACCGGCCCCAGGGCTACCGGATGAACGACCGCCGGGTGATGGACGGCTCGATCGATATGCGAAATGCCTTCGCAAAAGGATCGGACAGCATCTCGACGTTCGCCGAGAATGACCGTCAAATATTCGCCCTGCACGATCGGAAGCATCGCATGAACGGCCAGCTTACGATGTCGGCACAGCCGCACATCATCCATTCGGCGGCAGCGTCTGTCCAATCGAGCACCGATACGGCGATCACCATGGTGCATCGACAGCAAGCTTCCGTCTTCAGGGCGAGCATAAACGGACCGTATCACGCACCCCGCATGAACGGCATGCTGGGTATGGATGGCGCGAAGGTGGACATGCGAGAGGACGGCCTTGCGTACAAGGTCCGCAGCGCGTTTGCGACCGCCGCGAGCGGCGGTGCAGCCGGGCACATGGGAGACGGCATCCTGTTCATGAACGGCCAGCATCTGCGCTACATGGATGGTCAGAACAAGATGTCGAACGACCAGCTGATGAACGGCGCTCTGCTCATGACCGGTGTGGCTCGCATGCGTCCGATCGCGACACATCTGGCCTATGCCGAAACGATGGACGGTCGTCGCCAGCTGGGCGGCAGCTGGCGCATGGACGGCTCGGCGAAAATGAGGCTCTCGGTCGTAAGGCACAACAATGCCGCGCTAATTGTGAGACGAAATGATTATGTCATCGAAAGGAGGGCCATCTGAATGAGCTTTCAGGTCACTATGCTGCAAGCTAGGAAGGACATGGCAAGAGCCCGGCTCGGGCAAATCGCGCTGCCGAAGATCACGCATATCGCTTTCGGTACCGGCGGCCATGCTCCAGGGGATGTGCTGACACCGGTCAAGCCTTCGGAAACGGCGACCGCCCTGGAAACGGAAGTCGCCCGGTACCCGATCGCTTCGGCCACACTGATCAACGACACGACGGTGCAATACAAAGTCGTGATCCCGAAGGGGACGCTGAACGGCGTAGTGCTCACCGAGCAGGCGCTCATCGATCAGAACGGCAAGGTCGTCGCGATCAAGACGTTCGGAGCGAAGAAGAAAGAACCCGAGGATGAATTCACCTTCACCTGGGACGAAGACTTTTAAGGAGGGAACCAACGATGCCACTCAATGGTCAAAACACGTTCAGCCCCACCGTGACCGAGTACGACGCGCAGACGCCCGTCGTCTATACGGTCTACAACGAAGTGCACCAGGCGCTGCTGAACAACACGGTTTTTCTCAAAACGCTGGCTGATGCGATCAACGCGGAAGTGCAGGCGGCGCGCGAAGGCAAAGCGACGCTTTTGGCAAACGTCCAATCGATTCGCCTAGCGCTTCAGTCCGGCACGGGTAACTTCGGCGGAGCAACCGGCACCACGATTACCCACAACCTCGGCACGACGAACTTCCGTGTATCGATCACGCCGACGGCCAACCCCGACGGCGCGCTCGGGGAAGTGTGGGTCGTCAAATCGTCGAACACGATGACGATCTTCAACTCCGGCGACTTCCGAGGTGCGTTCGATTATCAAATTTTCAAGGATTAAGGAGGAATCGGCCCATGTTACAGATGGTCAATGAAGGGCGACCGGCCACGATCACCGAGGAAGATGACAAGCTCGTCGTCGCACCGTTTACGTTCGGCGACAGCATCAAGTGCCAGGGTGGCGCGTTCAGTCTCAACGAATGGGAAGGTCAATGCTTCCGCCTTTACCTCGATGCGGATGGCAGCTTGAGCACCGACGACACGCAAGGGCACTTCTGGCAGCTCGCCGAGGCCCATGTGCCGCCGCGCGAAATCGTGATGGTGGAGACGGATGAACGGGATGACAACGACATGCCGATCGTCGTCAGTCAGAAGCAGCCGCTGAACGTGGCGGAAGATGTCACCGTCAGCGTTTGGGCTTTTCCAGAATGAATTGAGGAGGAATCAAAATGCCTGGTTTAAGTTTAGCGCAATTACGAGATCAAATCCTCGCCGGTACGCGGGAGAAACATTTCATCCATAACAGCAAGTCCGACGGGTCGGGTACGAATGCCATCTCCACGATGGTGTACGTGCCGAAGTTCAAAACAGCAGGTCTTCCCCAGCCGGAACTGAATGGCATTGAAATGGGCGGCTTCTGGGTGGACAAATACCAATGCAGCCAGCCGGATGCAACATCGAAAAGTCGCGGAGCGACGAACTCCAACGCTCCCGGTTTGGTCGCCGCCGTATCGCAGGCGGGCGTCGTACCGTGGACGGACATCGACTGGAACAATGCAAAGACGGCCTGCGCAAATCGCGTGATCAATGGCGAAGCCTGCCGCCTGATCGGCCCGAAGGAATGGGCTGCGATCGCCTATCTGTCCTGGCTGCTGAACCCTGACTTGAAAGGGAACACAAGCTATGGCCGCGATCACCGCGACGCGAACTCGTGGGAAAACTTCGGCATTAAAGACCCGATCGCGCCACAATATGCCGGACAGATTATGAGCAGGACGCTTACGGGGACGGGACCGTCCTCTTGGAGCCACAACGGCCAAGCGAACGGAATTTTCGATATTGTCGGCAATGTCTGGGAATGGGTGGACCTACTGATCGAAGACGGCGTATATGCTCATGCAAAGACCGCGAAGATCAACGACGCCGACGGTATCACCGCCGCCGACAGCACGATCGCGCTGAAAGACATCGAATATCCGGCGTGGCCTGCTTCCGGGGTTGTCACGATCGGCAACGAGGACATCAAATATACGTCGTTCCTGGACAACGGCGACGGCACCGGCGCATTGATTGGCTGCACGCGCGGGTATAACGGGACGACGGCAGCGGCAGCGGCCAACAACGCCACGGTCACGCTCAAGCTGCGTTACTGCATCGCGCCTCCGGGCGGATCGGCGGCGAAGTTGTCCGCGAACATTACGGCGGCTCAAACGACGATTCCGTATGTGTACCCGGACAATTACAAGGGACCGAACCTTCCGAGCTCAGGCACGATTCAGATCGACAACGAGCAAATCACGTACACCGGCAACGACGGGGCCAACTTGACCGGCTGCACACGCGGTGCGAACGGCACGACAGCGGCAGCGGCCAGCGCGGGCAAAGGGTTCGCCACGGTGAATACGAGCTTCAACTACAACGTGACGGCCACCGGCGATTACGGCCAGTATGGTCAAGCGAAACTCGACCTGCTCTCGATCGACGCCGAACTGAAGGCGCTCGCGCTTCCCAATTCGGTCAGCTCCGGCGGTAACAGCAATTATAAAAATCTTCATGGTTACTGGTGGCGAGCATACAAACAGCGGGCGGCTCTTCGCGGCGGCTTCTGGCTCGGTGGCTCGTATGCCGGGGTCTTCGCGCTCTACTTGAGCGATCTGCCGTCGGACACGTACCCGAGCCTCGGCTTCCGCGCCTGCAAGTCAATCTGAAATCTGGTTTTCTGAAAATCTGTTATCTGAAGTTTTGGCGCAAAAAGAAGCTAGAGGAGAAAACGCAGCGTGACGCACGAATTGGTCATTTACCAGAAGATGTACGATTTGATCTTGTACGCTTACCCGGTCGTGAACCGGTTCCCGAAGCAACAACGGTTCACGCTGGGGCAGCAAATTCAAAATACGATGCTGGACATCCAGAAGAACATTATCCAGGCCAACCGTCAGAAGAACAAAGCGCCGATTCTCTATCAAATCGACACGGATTTAGAAAAGCTGAAATTCTTGATCCGTCTCGCGAAAGACTTGGGGTTCATTGACATCAAGAAGTACGAGCACCTGGGCAAGCAGATCGCGGAAGTCGGTCGCTTGCTCGGCGGCTGGTTGAGGAAGTTCAGCAGATGAGAAACTTGGGGCCAGAATCTAGGCGGCTCTTCGCGGCGGCAACTGGAACAATGGCTCGAATGCCGGGGTCTTCGCGCTCAACTTGAACAATCTGCCGTCGAACACGAACACGAACCTCGGCTTCCGCGCCTGCAAGTCATCAATGCGCCCGATCCTGCGGTGGGAACCGTTTCAGGCTGTGCGCTTGACTTGGGATTCTGGTCCCGTCCTGGCGCACCAGCGACAGGCAAATATATGAACCGTCCGACCGGGGCAAGTAGGATCGAACGTCCTGGAAGGACAAGGAGGAGACGAGATGCCGCGACGATTCGGCGGGCTGTACCCGCAGATATATGACTTTGAGAACCTGCACATCGCCTACCTGAAGGCTCGAAAGAATAAACGCTTCCGACACGAGGTTTTGCAGTTCAGCAGCAACCTGGAGGAGAATCTGATCATTCTTCAGAACGAGCTGATCTGGAAGACGTATCGCACAAGCCCATACCGAGAGTTTGTCGTGTATGAGCCGAAAATGCGGAACATCAAAGCCTTGCCGTTCCGGGATCGCGTCGTGCAGCACGCCATAAACAACATCATCGAGCCGATCTTCGAGCCGACGTTCATTTATGACAGCTACGCCTGCCGCGTGGGAAAAGGCATTCATGCCGGTTCCGAACGGCTGGTGTCCTGGCTTCGAGAAACGGATCGGAAATGGAATGGGCGCGTGTATGTGCTGAAGGCCGATATATCGAAGTATTTCCCGTCGATCGATCACGGCATCCTGATCCGCCTTCTATGGCGAAAGTTGAAGTGCAGGGATACGATGCAGCTGCTTCAGCACATTGTCCGTGGCGATGAGGAGAACGGCGTCGGCATTCCGGTCGGCAATTTGACCAGCCAGCTGTTCGCGAACATCTACTTGAGCCAGCTTGATCACTACGTCAAAGAGACGCTCCGCATCGGCTACTACATTCGATATATGGACGACTTTGTGGTCCTCCATCACGACAAGCAGGAGCTGCACCGCATTCATTACGACATCGAGCAATTCCTGAACAGGCGTTTGCGCCTGCGCCTGAACCCGAAAACGGCCATCTTCCCGGCATCACAAGGCGTCAACTTCTTGGGGTATCGCACTTGGAGGACGCACCGCCTGGTACGAAAGAGCAGCGTCATCCGCATGAAGCGGAAGATGCGAAAGTTCCAACGAGGATATGCCAAGGGAACGATCGGACTGGAGGAAATCGAGCGAACGGTGCAAAGCTGGATCGGTCATGTCAAGCATGCGAACTCGTACAACTTGCGCAAGCATCTATTCGCCACACATACGCTCGTCAAGGGCGAACAATACGCAAAGACACAGGGAACTGGGCAAATCAAAGAGTGAGGAGTGAACGGAAAATGAAAGTAGCAATCGACGCCGGTCATGGGCCGGACACGCC
Organism: Paenibacillus salivarius; assembly: GCF_051307165.1. Classification (NCBI taxonomy): domain Bacteria; kingdom Bacillati; phylum Bacillota; class Bacilli; order Caryophanales; family Paenibacillaceae; genus Paenibacillus; species Paenibacillus salivarius. Next base: position 2,009,632 of record NZ_CP195592.1, on the reverse strand, counting down.
GGGGAAACGCTGCCCCGACGATTCCATGCGGGAGTTTCAATTCAACAGCGTAGTCGCCCGATATGTTCGCGATGGCTTGAGCGGCTACATCGGAGTGGAAACGATCTTCACCCACGCGGACGACGGCAGCCGTGACGTTCCGCTCAAAGAACGGACAGATAAAGCGAACGCCTGGAAGGCGGATGTGCTTGTCTCCATCCATGCTAACGCTATGGGGGAGGGTTGGAACGACGCGCAAGGCATCGAGACGTTCGTCTATACGACGCGCCCTGCGGAAGCTGTTAAGCTCGCAGAAGCTATCCAGCAGTATCTGGTGATGGGAACAGGCCGGAAAAATCGGGGCGTTAAGGCGGAGAACTTCCATATGCTGCGTGAAACTCACATGACCGCGATTCTCGCGGAGTGCGGCTTCATGACCAACCGCGAAGAGGCAGAGCTCCTGAAAAGCGACGCATACCGACGTAATTGCGCAAATGCGATTGTGGCCGGGATCGTCAAGGTGTACGGCCTATCGAAGAAGACGCAAACACCTGCACCTGAACCGGAAAACAGTGGGAAGTTCAAGGACGTACCGGACGGCCATTATGCCAAAGGTGCGACGGAACGATTGGCCGCAAAGGGCATCATGAACGGTATGGCAGACGACTTCTTCGGATTCGGAAAGCCGATTACCCGCGAGGATGCCGCCGTCATCGTGGACCGCGCGGTGACATATCTGGAACAAAAAATCTCACAAAACTAGGAGGGAGTCATCCATGAACATCGACATCGGAATTTACGACGCGACCCTGATCCCGGCCATGATCTTCATTCTGTGGATCGTCGGCCAGGCAGGATTGCAGAAGCGTTTCCTGCCGATTGTGGCGCTTGTTCTCGGCATCGTGCTCGGCCTGATATTTATCGGAGCCACACCTGAAGGCGCGATTGGAGGCGTGCTCTTGGCCGCGACGGCGATCGGGTTTCACAGCGGGACAAAGAACGTCATGCAAGCTCTCCAGAAGACGCCAGCAGGAACTGAAGACCTGATTGGCGAACAAGTACAGATACCCGGCCTCGAAGGCTGGTATGAAGTCACGAGTGCCGAAGCTGACGGCACCCTGAAGATCAAACAAGTAACCGCCGATAGATAGGCGATGATGCGAACAAAACAGGTCGATGGAGTGGGCACGACAACCCGCTCCGCCGACCTGTTTCTACACAGTCTCCCTAAACTACTTTTCGCAAAAAACGTGAGATTTTTTCGCAAATTCGATGCGACGCCACACCGAGGCTGTCCGCCGTGTCAAAAGTAATCTGCTTGACCGGCAGCTCCCTTACCTTAACAAACACGGAGATCGTTTGAACGAGCGCGGCTTTGCCCGGTTGATGCGCGCGGACCGTAATCTCCGCCGATTTCCCGTTCAGCGCCGCTTCGGGAAGCCAAGCCGCCGAATAATAACCGTCCGCATCCAGCTTCATTTCGATTTCTTCCCCTGTTTGACCGATGCTGTAGGTCACCTTGGAAGGTATCGTATTCAGCACTTTCGCCCGGATAACAAAAGGCGCTTCGCTAACCGTGCCGATGTTGGTCGGGGTGACGATATGCATAAACGGTTTGCCCGATGCCGTTGCGACAGTGCGGGAATATACGTTTTTCCCTTCGAGTTCGGCTGCAAACGAAGTATATGGATCATTGTAATAATCGATAAAGTCCGCAAGAAGCTCATGGCTTCCCTTGCCCGGAACATCCTTGTAAGGAACGAATAAATTATTGCCTTCCCCGAAATTGGCCCAGGTCAGCATGTACGCAATCCTGCGCGCGTCTGGATCGCTTTTGATCGCATTCAACACGTTGGTAAACCAGTTCAGGTCATTATTTCCGGTTGTTTTCATCCCTTGGGCGCTGTAACCGTATTCAGAGAAGGTCGCGACTTTGCCTTTGGCGTCAGCCAGCTTGGAGATCATCTTCAAATCTTTCACCAGCCCGCTCAGGAAAGAGGCGCTTCCCGCATTGTCCTTGTTGTCGTACTGGTCCATCCCGAGAATGTCCACAAATTCGTCGCCCGGGTAAGTCGCCAGGTACTCATTTTCGTTTCCGTTAAACGGTCCGTTCGGCGAAAATACATACAAGAAGTTGCGAACCTGCTTCACGTCACGTAAGTATTCCACGGTGTAACGGTACAGTTCCACATATTCGCTCTTCGTCGTCGTGGCCGCACCCCACCAGAACCAGCTGCCGTTCTGCTCATGGAACGGACGGAACAAAACGGGGATAGGTTTGCCTTCGTCATCCTTCAATTGCGTGGCGAAAGCCGCGATGCGGTCCAGGTACTCCCGGAAATCGGCATTTTTGTCGCCGCCGGGCAAGATGCGGGTGACGACGGATTGCGTCGCTCCCGGCGTGTTTCCGGTGTCGTTGAAGCTGCCGCCTGTGGCGAAATTGTAAGGATGCGTGCTCAGCGTCACGATACCGCCAAGCTCGTACGCCTCCTTCATGGCCGCCGACAATGCGATACGGCTGGCTTCATAATCCCCAGCTACTCCCGGCGGATTCTCCAGGCCGTCCAGACTGAGCGTATCCCAACCGAACACGGCCGGGTAATCGCCGACCGAATTTTTCACATCGGAAACGACTTTGCCTTGATCGTCCTTGCCGGCAAAGGAAACCGTCGTGTCGTGTTGGTGCCCGAACAAAACTTCCTTGCCCCGCGTTTCGTTCAGGAACGCAAACAGCGATTTGGTTTCGGCGGTTGCCTGGGAATCCACCAGATAAGGAGCACGGGCTCCCGGAGTTTCCGGATTGGTGACTACGCCTCCGGAACCGCCCGAACCGGAACCGCCGGTTCCCGCGCCCGTCGACGGAGGCGTGGTGCCCGTCAGGGCAGCATCCTGTAACTTGCCGTTTTTCAAGGTGTATTTTTTGTTTTTTTCAACGGCCTGACCGTTAATTTTGACGTTATCGGCCAATACGGTAACCACGTCCACGTTACTCCGGCCGTCCAGTGTCGTACCTTCCGCGCCGCTGCCAATCACCAGGCCGGTAATGACGGACTCGTTCCCCAATTCCATGACGGCCGTCGTGCCTACGGAAGCTTGAACTATTTTCGTTTTCCCCGAGAAAACGATCCGAACCTTGCCGCCGGTTCGATTGACGATCAGTTTCGATAAGGTAGAATCGCCGATATGTATCGAATGCTCCCCGCCTCCCGATACAAATGCGGTTCCTATTACCGTGAGTCCTTGAAGCTCCGCGTTCCCGTCCCCGATGCCCGGAGCAAGATACAGATTTCCGGCAATCGTACCGTTCTTCAGGGTGACGCCGCTTTGCTTAACGATCGCATTCCCCGAAATCTCCCCGTCCGAGAACGCTCCCGGATTCCGGTAAAACTTGGCGACCAGATGATCGATAACCGTGATGAGCTCGGCTCGCGTCATGGTCCGTTCCGGACCGAAGGTCCCGTCCGGATAACCGGAAACCGCTCCGGCCAACGCCGCTACCGCTTCCCTCGCGTAACCGCTGATCTCGGCCGCATCCGCAAACGCAACGGGATTTGCAGCGCTTTCATTTTTCAATGAGAACGCTTTCGAAATCAGGGTAACAGCATCCTGCCGCGATACAAAAGCGGTTGCTTTGGACAGATTCCCCGGAAACCCTTCATAATAGCCCGCCGCTTTAGCAAGCGACAAAGTCTCTCCGTACCAGGCCCCTTGGGGGATATCGGCAAAAGGAACCTCCGCTTTGTCGGTGTAACCGAACAAACGATTGATGATGGCCGCAAGCTCCGCCCGGGTCACTTTCTCGTTAGGATGAAAGGATCCGTCCGGATACCCTTGAACCACCCCCAACCCCAGCCATCTGTCAATGCTCGCCTGCGCCCAATGCGCACCGGTTTGAACCTGGGCGATATACCCTTTCCGTTCGGTATTGTCCACGGCATGGACATTGCCTGCCGGCATGGCGAGCTGCACGGACAAGAGCGCCGCCAGGGCGGTGATGCATCCCCTTTTAACTCTGCTCAAAAGCCTCACTCCTTGAATCGTATTCATAAAGAATCTAAAAAAAGTAGCACTAACCTCCCTTCATCAGCTAACTTTTGCTTTCGCATAAAATATTAGCATCATGAAGCAGAATAAACAATAACGTTAGTGCTAATTTAATAATTAAATTATTTTATTGTAATAACATTTTGATAACACAAACAATTTACAACTTAAATAACGCCAATTTCTGTTCCAATTTTGAAGAAGCCTGCTCCAAATTATTAGATAACTGAACAAGCCTTTCACTGACATTCTGCTGCTCTCCGCTCAGCGAGGCCACTTCTTCGGAAGTTGCGGAAGACTGCTGGGCCACGGCGCTGACGTTGCCCATCGATTCGGACAACACGCCTTGCGAGACAACAAGCTGTTCGATTGAAGCCGTTACCGAGTCCAGCCGATCGATAAACGCCTGCATTTGCTCCTGCACGTCATAGAAAATAGCATTCGTTTCTTTGACGGCCTCCCGCTGTCTGCCGAACAACGGCGTAACCTCGGACAAGGCGATGACCGTTTCGTTCATTTCGTTCATGATGCCATCCGCAATCCCCGCAACCATTTCGATCGATTGCCTGGATTGCTCGGCAAGTCCGCGAATTTCGTCCGCCACGACCATGAAGCCCTTTCCTGCCGCTCCCGCTCGCGCCGCTTCAATGGTAGCGTTCAAAGACAGAATATTCGTTTGCTTCGTAATATTTTGCATGACGTCAAGAACACCAAGCACCGATGAGGCGGTTTCTTTCAAACCGTTAACCCGTTCCGTAAGCGCAGCGGTTTTTTGTCCGGTCAGATCGGTCTGCTCCTCTAGCGCTGCCAGCCGATCGATTCCCCGCTTGCTCGATTCCCCGACGCTCAAAGCGGACGTCCCCATTTCCCGGTTCACCAAGGCAACATGTCTCATCTGCCCGGAGACTTGCTCGGTCAATTCGTTGCCGCGCTCCGCTTCCTGGGCCAAATCCGTCGCCCCCGTAGCGATCTGCTCGGTGGCTGCCGCAATTTCCTTGGCGGAAATGGCCGTTTTACGCGAGGCTTCCCCCAGCTCCTTTGCCGTTTCCAAGACTTCCAGCGCGGTCTTGCCGGTCTGGTCTACGAGCCCCGTAATCTGTTCCATCATTTCATTAAAAGACAAAGACAATTCGCCAATCTCATCCCGGCTTCGATTCTCCATACGCACCTTGAGATTGCCTTTCGACGCTTCTTTCATCAATGTCTTCATTTTATTGAGCGGCCCCGCGATTGTTCTGGCCATCCAGAAACCGATGGCGATGGCGATGAGCGCCACGATGACTGCGGACAAATAGGTAGTCAGCATGATTTTGTTTGTATCCAGGGTCAATTCGCCGACGGGAATGACGCTGAGCAGCTTCCATCCGGAGGTACCGAGCGTGCTGTACACCGTCAAGCTCTCTTTCCCCACCGCGTCTTTGCCCTGCAGGCTGTCCTGCTCCTGGTCGGTTTTTACCGCGCTCCAGATCCGGTCGTATCCCGGTTCTCCTTGGGCCGCGGACGTGGCGACCAAATGTTGGTCAGCCGAGACGAGCTGTACGACGGATTTTTCGCCGAGGCTGATTTTTTCCAGTTCTTCCCCAAGGATCGAGCTTTTGATGTCGGCAACGACCACATATCCCGTTCCCATCGAGCCGGATAGCGATTTTACCATGCGGAACAGGGAGGTCGGCCCACCCTCTGCTGGAGCGGCTTGGTCCGGCATCCACAGGGTTCGGCTGGAATCCAGCGATTCGCTAAACCATTCCGACTGCTTCGCGCTCTCCAGAAAACCATCGTCCTTCGTCCCCGAAGTTACGCTTTGCATCGCGTCGTTCTCGGGGATCAGGTATACCCCAAGCACCCCGGGATTGGAATAAGCCCAACCTCCCAAAGCCGAGACCAGCTTCTGCTTGATGATGATTTGCTGTCTGGCATCCGTGCCCGCAAGCGAGCCTTGACGGACAAGCTCCTGAATTTCTTTGCCGAACAACGATTGCTGCAGCGAATCTTCATAACGTTTCAGGACCAAATCCAGCTTCTCGGCCGTCTGGCTGACGGTTTGCTGGTTCGACGCCTTGGCGATATTTTTGATCGTGCTTTTCGACATCTGATAGGATACGATTCCAAGACATAATACGAAAGCCAGGGTCGCAAAAAAGAAGATCATAAACAGGCGTGCTCCCACCGACTTGGACGGATGAACCCTGAGTTCGCGTAACCCGGCAATAAGGCGGGTCTTATCTATAGTTATCTTGTTTTTCATGCCTGCTTCCCCCTTGCGACTGTTCAAATATCGAAAAGAATTTCAATTATAGTTTCAGTAACTCCTGAATAACGCGATCGCCCAAATATGGCAAATACTCGTGACCGTATTCATGGTATACGACAAGCTCTTTTTCCGAACGAATCTTGTTGTAGGTAGCAAACTGCGTATACGGCGGGCAAATCGTATCCGCTAATCCCGTCACGAAAACAACCCTCGCCCGAATCCGGTCGGCCAGGTTTTGAATATCGATATAGCCGAGCTTGTTGAAAACTTCGTCATGCCGGCTGTGCAGCGGATCCATGAACCGGAAATAGTAAGCGAGTTCCTCGTATGCGGATGACGTAACGTCCATTTCCCATGCTTTTTTGTAATCCGTCAAAAAAGGGTAAACGGGAATCGCCAGTTTCACGCGCGGTTCCAATGCGGCGCAGGCCACGGTCAGCGCGCCGCCCTGCGAGCAGCCGTGGACCGCGATCCGGTCCGGATCGACGTGATCCATGGACATCAGGATCCGTACCGTTTGCACGAGGTCGAGAAATACATTCCGGTAGTACAGCTTATCCGGGTTCTCCTCATCGATACCGCGGATAATATGCCCTTTGACGGTCGTACCTTTCGCCGACAGGTTGTCTTCGGAGAGACCTCCCTGTCCGCGGCAATCCATCGCGATCACGGTAATCCCGTGTGCCGCATACGAGGCCTTATCGAACCAATCGCCGCTCCCAGTATGGTAGCCGTGGAACAGGGCCAGGCCGATTCCGTTGCGGCTTCCGGCATCCTGTCTGGTCGGCTTGGCAAATTTGGCGTGCACTCTCGCACCGCCGACGCCGGTAAAGTACAAATGGTAACATTCCGCAAGCGGGGTCTGAAACTCGGCCTTCACCAGCTCATAGTCCAGCGGCTGGGCATCCAGCTCCTTGAGCGCCCGTTCCCAATAAGCATCAAAATCCTGGGGCTTCGGGCTGCTCCCCTGATATTTCAGCAATTCCTCAATCCGATCGTTTGCCAATTCGAATCCCTCCTGAAACTCGAAAACGGATAATTCTTCGTAGAGTTATCCGTTTTCGAAAAGTATGGTTAGCTAAAGCTTAGAAATTAGAAATTAGAAATTAGAAGTTATTAGTTGCGATTACATAATGCCGATTTCGGCATCATCGCCGACTTCCTCATGCGTCGCTTTCACGTAATCGACGATTTCTTGAACCGTCGTGTAAGCCACGCCCACATACGTATCGGCCGCGCCGTAATAAATTGCGATTTTGCCGGTGTCCGCATCGGTCAACGTTGCGCAAGGGAACACGACGTTCGGTACGAAACCGCGCTCCTCATACCACTCTTCCGGTGTCAGCACATAAGTGCTGGAACGGTATTTCACTTTGGACGGCTCGTCTTTGTCGAGAATAACCGCGCCCATGCTGTACACGAGTCCGTTGCAAGTGCCCGTTACGCCATGATAGAACATGAGCCAGCCTTCCGTCGTTTCGATCGGAGCCGGACCGCCGCCGATTTTGACGGATTGCCACCAGCCTTGGCCGCCCTTGCTCATGACATGGCGGTGTTTGCCCCAATAGACGAAATCCGGGCTTTCGCTCAGGAACACGTCCCCGAAAGGCGTATGCCCGCTATCGCTTGGACGGGAAAGCATCACGAAATTGCCGTTGATTTTTTTCGGAAACAGAACGCCGTTCCGGTTAAACGGCAGGAACGGATTTTCCAGACGAACGAACGATTTGAAATCGGTCGTTTTCGCCACGCCGATGGATGCTCCGTAAAAATCGGTGCACCAGATGATATAGTAAGTATCCTCTACCTTCACCAGGCGCGGATCGTAAGCATAATTCGGCTGGAACGGCTTGCCTTGCTCGTCGACGAACGGAATGCGCTCTTCTTCGATGTTCCAATTCAGCGCGTCATCGCTCCATCCCAAGTGCAGATGAGGACGGCCGTTGATCGTTTCGGCGCGGAATACGCCTACGAATTTGCCTTCATAAGGAACAACCGCACTGTTGAAAATACGGGCGATGCCTTTGGCCGGATTTCTTTTGACGACCGGATTTTCGCTGTGTCTCCATACCGGGCCGACGGCACCCTCCGGTTTGTTTTGCCATGGGATGTTCGGTAGATTCTCTCCAATAATTTTGACAGTAGTCATGAAATATTCCCCTTCCAAGTCATAAATGATGTTTATTTCACCGAGCCTTGCGCAAACCCGTTATAAATATATTTTTGCAGGGACAAGAACACGACAAGAATCGGAATGATCGTAATCATAATGCCCGCGCAAATGACTTCCCACTGCGAACCGTAAGGGCCTTTGAATTTGAACAGCGCGGTGGACAACACTTGAAGGTCCTCGCTCGGCATGTACAAAAACGGCGTATAAAAGTCGTTATAAATGTTTACGCCCTTAACGATGATGACCGTCACGATCGCCGGGGCAAGCAGCGGTAAAATGATGCGCCAATAAATCGTGAAATAGGACGCCCCGTCCAGCATCGCGGATTCGTCCAGCGATTCCGAAATCGAATCCAGGAATTGCATGAAGATATATACGGCAATAATGTCCGTCCCCAGATAAAGGAGGATCGGCGCAAACCGCGTATCCACCAAGTGAAAGAAGTTGATGATCCGGTAGGTAGCAACCTGGGTCGTTACGCTGGGAATCAGTGTCGCCAGAAGGAACGCACCCATCAACAGCTTGTTGCCGCGGAATTTAAAACGGTTCAATACGTATGCGATCATGGAACCGATCAGGGTTGCCCCGATAATGGACACGACGACGATAATGACCGTGTTCCCGAAACCAAGCAGCATTTTTCCGTTCACGAAGGCTTTCGTATAGTTCGAAAAATTAAGCCAGTTTTCCGGAGGCGTTAGCGGACTTGTAGCCCCGTATTCCTGATTCGTCTTGAAGGAGGCAAACAGCACGACGACGATCGGGATCAGTGCGACGAACGCGCCAAACAGCAAGCTTGCGTATTTGACGACACTGGCTGCGCCGTATTTAAATCTGTACATTCTATTTGTCCTCCTTGATCAGCATCTTTTGGAGCAGGGTTACAATAATTACGATGAACAAAAGTACGACCGCCATCGCGGAAGCCATGCCCAGCTTGCTGTACTTGAACGCGGTGTTCACCGTTTGGATAACGAAGGTGTTACTTCCGTTGGAGCCGCCGGTCATAATATATGGAATATCGAAGGCGCTAATGGCGCCGCTGATTGCCAAAATCAGATTCAACTGAACAATGCTCTTGATGCTCGGAAGAATAATATGGCGGAATTGATGCCAGCGGTTGGCACCGTCAATATCCGCGGCTTCATATACATCCTTGCCGATGGAAGAGATTGCGCCCAGGAAAATAATAAAGTTAAAGCCCATGTATCTCCACACGGACGCGCCGGAAAGGGAGATATTAATGATGTTCGGATTCAGCAGCCAGCCCTGCGTATATTCGCCCAGGCCGAAGGATTGCAGCAAGGTGTCAAGCGTGCCGTCCGGTCTGAAGAAGAACAAAAAGATAAATCCGATCGCAACGCCGTTCAGCAGATAAGGGAAGAACAATACCCCTTTGAAGAAGTTTTTCAAACGCACATTAAAACTGAGAATGGTTGCGAAATAAAGGGCAATCGCCATTTGAGCAAAGGAACCTATAAAATAGTACAAACTCACTTTAAATACGGTAAAATATTTGGAATCCGTAAAAATCGTTTTATAGTTTTCAAATCCGACCCAATCATAATGCTTGCTGTATCCGTTCCAGTCGGTAAAGCTGTACTTGAACATATTGAATACGGGCAAGTACGAAAAAGTGAACAATAAAGCGACGGGAATCAGCGAGAAGAGCACGATAATCAATTTCCGCTGCGTTTTGTAGCTTAAATTTTTGAACACCACTCACACCTCCAATGGTCTTGCTGCGTATGGTTTCCTATCCGGTGATTCAAACATAAGGGAAACGCATTTTTCATGCGTTCCCCCTTTTTTTATATCAGGTGTCTAATCTAGTTTCCGCCGTCTATTCTTTCGTTACTTTCGCACGCGATTTCACCCATGCGTCGTTCAGGTCCTTCATGATATCATCATAAGATTCATTCAGGTTGCCGATCGCCGCTTCGATAATGCGTTTTTTGAACTCAGGCTGCCAGAGGCCGATCTCGGCATCCTTGTCGATTTTGTCAACCAGACCTTCTTGGCCGGCTTGAGCAGGCGTTTGAAGTTCGAACTTCACGTCGGTGCCTTCGAATTGCTTGAGCGTCGCAGGAAGCGGAGCTCCGACAACCGGGCTCATGCCGCCGGCTTGTTCCGTAGGATAACCGGATTCTTTGATGAACCATTCGATCCATGCTTTTGCGGCTTCTTTATTCTTGCTGTGCTTGCTGATCCCGATCGTGTAGTCGTCAGCGAGCGGCATAATGACTTCGGAAGCGTTTGTCGGGAAAGGCATGTAGGCGATATCGTCCGGATTAGCGGCCAAGCCTTGAACTTGTCCGATCGCCCAGGAACCGAGTACCATCGCGCCGATTTTGCCGTTCGCCATGTCCGCTTTCGAAGCTTCCCAGTTCGTTGTCGTCGGGTCGGCTTCGATCAAGCCTTCTTTAGCTGCATCGTACATCACTTTATAAAGCTCATAGTGAGGTTTGCCCGGAACGAAGTTCTCATCCGTGTTCGGTTGATCCACGTTCACGTAGTCCACGCTTCCCGCTACCGTCGTGAGTACCGATTCCCATTGGGTCAAAGGCCAGCTATCCGCATAGTTCGTGTAAAGCGGAACCGCATCGCCTTTTTCTTTGATTTTTTTCAAAGCATCCATGAATTCGGCCGGAGTTTTAGGGGCCGTCGTCACGCCTGCATCCGCGAATACTTTTTTGTTGTAAAGGATACCGGAGAAGTTGACCGCGGTCGGAATGCCGTAGGCTTTGCCGTCAACGGCTCTTTCTTCCAAACCGATGTATTCCTTGCCCAGTTCGGCCAAATCGCCGAGCGGTTCAAAAAATTCCGGCGTGTCCTTCAGCGGAATGCTGGTCGGCAGGAGCAGCACATCGCCGTAGTCGTTGGAGTTCATGCGAACCGTAATTTGACCTTCATAATCGGACAAAGCTTGGAAGTTTACTTTTACTTTTGGATATTTCTCGTTAAATTTAGCGGCATAATCCTTGAAAACCGTATCTACAATATCTGTTCTTTGCGTAAGTACGGTAATTTCGCCGGAAACTTCTCCCCCGGTTTGTTCGGTTGACGCGTTGTTGGACGTATTGCCTTGCGCGTCGTTCCCTGCGTTGTTGTTCTTGGATCCGCAACCCGCCAGCATCGTCAGCACCAGCATCAAAGCAACGAAACCGAGAAATGCTTTGTTTTTCTTCACTTTCTTTTACCCCTTTCGGTTAACTTAAATTAAGTTATCGATAAACTTCGTACTCATTCTATATTGAATACGCTTTCCCGTCAATAATTAATTTATTTTTAACGGGAAATTTAATTAATTCGTAAAGTAAAATGAATTTATTTATCTGTCACTTTATATTTACGATATAATTAATGTATACTGATTCTAAATCATGTAGCTGATTCCGTATTAAGCTTGACAGGACGGTGAATAAAGTAAATGAAAAGTAACATTACGATGAAGGATATCGCCAACAAATTGGGGGTCAGCAGCGTAACGGTATCCAAAGCGCTTAATGATAAAGAGGGCGTCAGCGACACTTTGAAGCTGAAAATCAAAAAAGTTGCCGGTGAGATGGGTTATCGCTTTAATTCGGCAGCGAAGTCCATTAAAGACGGACTCTCCTACAATATCGGCGTTATGATTCCGCAGCGGTTCACGGGCATAAACGATTCCTTCTACCTTCGGGTTTACCAGGAAATCGCCGTACAACTGGATCATTACGGATACTTCGGCATTTTGAATATTTTGAGCAGCGATGATGAAGAGGAACTGAATTTTCCGAGGGTATACAGCGAGAACAAGGTTGACGGCATCATTATATTGGGCCAAATCAGCAAAAAATATATCGAAACGGTGCAAAATATGGATTTGCCCAAGCTGTTTCTTGATTTCTACGACGAGCATGCCATGATCGACTCGATAGTTACCGATAACTTTTACGGCGCATACGAATTAACGAACTATTTGATTCAAAACGGTCATCGGGACATCGCCTATGTCGGCAATGTGTATTCTACGAGCAGCATCCAGGACCGTTTTCTCGGGTATTACAAATCCTTGTTGGAGCACGGGCTGAAGTTTGAGGACCGCCTGCTGTTGAATGACCGGGACGAGCGCGGCTATTACATCGATATCGAGCTTCCGGACAACTTGCCGACGGCCTTCGTATGCAACTGCGATCAGGTGGCCTATAATTTATGCGAGCGCTTAACGGAGGCGGGTTACCGAATTCCTGAAGATTGTTCCGTGGTCGGTTTCGATAACGATATTTATGCCACTTTAAATTCGCCACCGCTAACGACCGTGGAAGTGGATATTGAACAAATGGCCCGGACGGCCGTCAAGGCGATCATGGATAAGGTATCGAATCCGAACCGCCGAAACGGAAGAGTCCTCGTGCAAGGCAAAATTATTTATCGCAATTCCGTTCGCAATTTATCGAATAACCCTGTGACTTCCTCTAACAAATCTCGCTAACAAACGAATAGATGCGATCCGACCGCCGAGAAATCGGCGGTTTTTGTTGTACATAAAAAGATTGGAAATCTAACAAAAAAGTAAATAAAGCAGTTGAAATTATAAAGGAAATAGACTTATATTAGAGTTAAGGTAGCTATTTTGTTATCAAAAATTATAACAAAATATAACAAACAGTTATTTTGTTAGCGAGGTGGACACAATGAAAAGCTTGGATCAATACGTGGCAGGCATGACCTGGGGGTTCATGGGCGTCCGGGGAACCTGGGCCACGGAACAAGCTGAGGCATCTATGGAGATGATGGCCGACAGAACGGGAATCAACTGGACGGCAATCGCATTTACCACGCTTCAAGCTACGGCCTTTTCTACGGAAATCCCTTATTGGAATGAACCCACGGTTACCGACGAAGAAGTTACATGGGCGATCCAAAAAGCAAAATCACTCGGCCTCCGCGTTTGTTTAAAACCGATCGTCAACTGCGCGGACGGTACGTGGCGGGCACACATCAACTTTTTCGACAAGGATGTTCCCTGCGAACCTAAATGGTCGGACTGGTTTGCATCCTACCGTGCCTATATTTTGCATTTTGCCAAGATCGCCGAGGAAACGGGATGCGAAATGTTCTGCGTCGGCTGCGAAATGGTACAAACCGACCGGCGCGAGGCGGAATGGCGGGAACTGATCGCCGAGGTAAGAAAAGTTTACAGCGGACTCGTCACTTATAACTGCGATAAATACCAGGAGGATAACGTCGCTTGGTGGGATGCCGTGGATATGATCAGCTCCAGCGGCTACTATCCGATCAACGATTGGGATCGTCAGCTTGACCGGATTGAAAGCGTTGTACGGCAACACGGCAAACCGTTCTTCTTCATGGAAGCCGGGTGCCCGAGCCGCACCGGTTCTTCCCTGATTCCGAACGATTGGTCCCTCCCCGGCAAAGCGGATCCTTCCGAACAGGCCCGGTTTTACCGGACTATGTTCGAAAAATGCGGAGAACGCGACTGGGTGCAAGGATTTATGTTATGGGATTGGCCCGCGAAACTGTATGATTGCGATCAGGCCATGGATGACGACGGTTACTGTATTTTTGGAAAAGAAGCGGAGAACGTCGTTGCGGAAGCCTACACGACCCGTCTTGGTTCTCTCAAACGCTAAGGAGGAAATTCAGTGGACAAACATGTATGGAAAGAACAACTGCAGCAAGAGCTTCAAGACAACATCTTGAAGTTTTGGATCGATAACACGATCGATTCCGAGAACGGCGGATTTATCGGCGAGATCGACAGCGGGCTGCAAGTGAACGGGAAAGCCGACAAATCCCTCGTGCTGAATGCCCGGATTTTATGGACGTTTTCTTCCGCCTATCGCCTCTACCCTGTCCCGAAATATTTGGAGATTGCGGAACGCGCCTATGCCTATTTGCTGGAACATTTCGTAGACCGCGAGCATGGCGGTTTGTACTGGATGGTCGATTACCAGGGACGGCCTTCCCAGGATAAAAAGCAGGTTTACGGTCAAGCCTTCGTCATCTATGCGCTTACGGAATACTACAGAGCGGTTCAACATCAAGACGCGCTGGATCTGGCGATCGAAATTTATCGTTTGCTGGAAAAATACAGCTACGACTCCGTTCATAAAGGCTATGTCGAGGCGTTATCCCGCGACTGGCAACAAACCGGGAATCTGAGCCTGAGCGCTAAGGACCTCAACGAGAAAAAGTCGATGAATACCCATCTGCATGTACTTGAAGCGTATACGAATCTTTACCGGGTCTGGAAGTCGCAGGAGCTGCACCATAGCCTGAAGGAACTGATTGAAGTGACCCTCGATCATATCGTCGACCCGCAGCACGCGCGTTTTCTGCTGTTTTTCAGCGAGGAGTGGGAGGTCAGAGGCGGCCATATTTCTTACGGTCACGATATCGAAGGCAGCTGGCTGCTTGTTGAAGCGGCGGAAGTGCTGGGCGATCCCGAGCTGTTGAAACGCGTGATCAAAACCGCCATCGAGATGGCCGAAGCCGTCCGCAAGGATGGCATCGATAAGGACGGCGGCATCTGGAACGAGGCCGACGAGAACGGCGTGACCGACTCGAATAAGGACTGGTGGCCGCAAGCCGAGGCCATGGTCGGCTTTTACAATGCCTATCAACTGACCGGCGACAATAAATTCGAGGAAGCCGCCGCGCATTCCTGGAAGTTCATTCAAACCTATCTCGTAGACCGTACCGGAGGAGAATGGTACTGGGGCGTTGACCGCGACGGCAAGCCGCTGTTGCACGAACCGAAAATCAGCGCCTGGAAATGTCCTTATCATAACGGCCGTGCATGCCTGGAAATGATTGAACGTTTGGAACGGAACTAAAAAATATTACATCGTCCTTTGGAGGGATAACTAATGAGTATTTTCGAAGAGAGAAAAAAGCAATTGACCGAGCGTTACGAGTCGCTGATCGCACGCCGCAACGAAGCGGTACCCTACGGCAACGGTATTTACGAACGCTACAAATACCCGGTGTTGACGGCGGAACATGCTCCGCTGATCTGGAAATATGATTTTAATCCGGAAACAAATCCGTACTTTATGGAGCGCCTCGGAGTAAACTGCGTGTTTAACCCGGGAGCTATCCAACTGAACGGCAAATTTTATCTCGTAGCCCGCGTGGAAGGCGCTGACCGCAAATCGTTTTTCGCGGTTGCCGAAAGCGACAACGGCGTGGACGGATTCCGCTTCTGGGATCATCCTGTCGTCCTTCCCGAAACGGATGTGCCTGACACGAACGTGTATGATATGAGACTTGTGCAACATGAAGACGGCTGGATCTACGGGCTGTTCTGCACGGAGCGCAAAGATCCCGACGCCCCTCGCGGCGATCTCTCCAGCGCGGTTGCTCAGTGCGGTATTGCACGGACCAAGGATTTGGTGACCTGGGAGCGCTTGGCGGATTTGAAAACCGCTTCGGCACAGCAGCGCAACGTTGTTCTGCATCCGGAATTCATCGACGGCAAATACGCGTTTTATACGAGACCGCAAGACGGCTTTATCGACACCGGATCCGGCGGCGGCATCGGCTGGGGATTGTCCGAATCGATCGAAAACGCCGTGATCGAGAAGGAAATCATTATTGACGAACGTTATTACCACACGATCAAAGAAGTGAAGAACGGCCAAGGTCCTGCGCCGATCAAAACCGATCGCGGCTGGCTCCATATCGCGCATGGAGTTCGGAACACCGCGGCAGGCCTCAGATATGTACTTTACGCTTTCCTTTCCGACTTGGAGAAGCCGTATGAAGTCACTCATCGCCCTGGCGGCCATCTGATCGCTCCGGAAGGCGAAGAGCGCATCGGTGACGTATCGAACGTCGTGTTCTGCAACGGCGTCATCGCTACGGATAGCGGCGAAGTATACATTTACTACGCTTCCTCCGATACCCGGATTCATGTCGCAACCACTACGGTGGACCGGTTGCTGGACTATGTAACCAACACGCCGGAAGACCCGCTTCGTTCGTTCGCCTGCGTGGAACAAAGAATCGGTCTGATCGACCGCAACTTGTCCTTGGCGTAATAAAATCAAGAAAACCGGACCTATTCGTTAGGTCCGGTTTTTATTGTGGAAAGGGATGCCTTAGGCAGCGTATTCGCCGCCATGGGGCACCCCTTTGTGCTTCGTTTTAAACCTTCGCCGGTGCCGCTGTAGAATCGCGATGCACGAGCTCTGCGGCCACCAGCACCTTCTCCAGCGCCATATCCGGCAGAGCGATCCGCTCAATCAACTTTTTGACGGCTCTGCGCCCCATCGCTTCCTTCGATACGTGAACCGTCGTAAGCGGCGGCTCGCTGCGGTATGCGTCGTCAATATTATCGAAGCCGGTGACGGTAATTTCGCCGGGAACGTCGATTCCGACATTTTGAAGCACCTGCTGTACCCGAATGGCGATCGAATCGTTGGCGCATACGAGCGCAGTCGGCATTTGACGGGCTTTCTTGCGAGCCAATATCCATTCTTCAAAGTCCGGCGCAAAGTCCCCGGTATCCACGCCTCTTAGCATCAGCATCGGGTCTTTGAGGCCGGGCGTGTCCAGCCCGTTCTCCTCCAGCGCCTCCCGAAAACCGTGCCATCTGTCGCGGAAGCTGCGGCTGAATTCGACGTTCCCGAGAAAATGGATCCGCGTATGCCCAAGGCCGATCAAATGGTTGCACAAACGCGCAATGCTGTCCCCGTTGTTCGCAAACACGGTGTCCGTCGGGATGAGCCCGTCCTCATGATCGACAAGCACCATGGGGATTCCGAGTCGATGGACTTCCAGCAGCAGAGAGCTGTCGATTTGGCCAACGCCGATCATTCCCAGAATCCCTTCCGGATTCAAGACGTGGATGAAGTGGTCCACCCTGGATTCGGAGACGATCACCATGCCGAGCCCTTTGGCCTCCAATTCTTCGGAAATTCCCTCTAAAATTTTGCCCCAATAAAGGGAATCCTTCGTCTGGAAGCGGATATTGGGCATCAGAACGATCACCGATTGTTTCCCGTGCAAGGAAGGGGCCTGCTGGGTCATGGCTTGATTTTTCATATAGGCGTTTTTTTGGGCGAAATAACCGAGTTGGGAAGCTGCCTGAATGACCCGGTTTTTCGTGGTCTCGTTAACGCCTCCTTTGCCGGAAAGAGCCTTGGAGACGACAAACTTGGATACGCCCAAATGGTCTGCAATTTGCTGCATCGTCACTTTTTTCAACTTGTAAATACCCCCGAAAACCATAACTGTTTGTACTATTCACTCCGTCCATTATAACAAAGACGGCATCGGGGATGGAATGAGTTTTAAAGGTATTCCCAAAATTATTCGTTTGAAGGCCCAAATAAGGAAGCAAACCAGTGAATCCCTTTTTGCGACAGCTGCTGAAGCAGGCCTGCCGTTTTGTCCGCAAAACGGTCTACCGCCGGCGGTTCCGGCTCGGGCATCAGCAGGTCGGCAGGCGTCTGCACCCTGCTTCCGTTCGGCTGAACGCCATAATTCGCCGTGTAGTCCCGGACGGAACCAATGTCGCCGCCCGTGCCGTATCCTGCTCCATTACCCGTTCCATAGCCTGTCGCGCCCCCCGGATTTCCGTATCCCGGATTAGGGGTCGGATTGAATACTCCCGTTTGCCCCGTCTGTCCTGGTTGAATAACATTATTATAAACGTAAGGCGAGTACCATCCGTTCCGCCAATAATCCGTCTGTTCCGCCGATCCCGAGTCCGATAGCTGCATGCCTAAGGTGATGCCGGCCACCAGCAGAATTCCGTACAGTATTCCCCTCCTTTTCACTCTGCCCATTTTCAGCGCTCCTTCCATGAATCTATTCTATGATTTAGTTTTGCCTTGTCCGGCGGATGTATCCGCTTTGGCCTGGGATTTGTCTTGCGCTTCGCCCTTCGACAACGATCCCGCCTTCTCCGCATCCTGGCTCTCCCAATACAGGTCCGCAATAATTCCGCCAAGCACTTTCGCCGTTCGTTCCAGTTCTTCCGAGGTGTTGTCGATGCCGCCGATCTCGATCAGAATGCTGTTTGGCGACAAGGACTGGTTGTACTCCCCATTCCCTTGAGAGCTTGTTTTGCCCCAAATGCCGCGCGATATCCCCGGATAGGAACTCTCGAGACGCTCATGGATCAAGCTTGCGAAGGCTTCGTTCTTCCGCCAGTTCTCGTTGCCATGGCCGATAATGAAATAAACCTGGGCGTACGATTCGCCGCCGATTTCCGTCGTTGTCTTCTCATGCCGCTGAGAATCTCTATGAATATCAAGAAAATATTGCAGTTTGCCGTTCTCGGCCATCGCCGTTTTCACGGTTTCGCGTGAGTATTTATATGAGTAATTGTAACTGTATCCGTTCACGGCAGCGGCGTAGTTTTCAAACGAGTGCAGCGTGGCGATCCCTTTTCGCTCCAGCTCCTTGGCCAGAAAATCGCCGACCAGCCCGACGCTCTTCATTTTCTCGGCCGATCCCGGGTTGTCCACATTCGTGCCCAACAGCGGATTGTAAGATTCTTGCGGATGGGAGTGATAAATCATGACGATATTTTTGTTTCCCGGTTTGATCGCGGGCTCTTCCGGCTGGCCTTGCTGCTGTCCGCCTCCGCCCCCTCCGTCCGTCCCGGAACCGGCATTCCCGCCTGGTGGCGTTGTTCCCTGGTCGGCACCCGGAGTCTGACCGCCGGCGTCCGGCTCGGGATGATCGGCTTCGCCGCCCCCCGGGTCCGTCCCCGGGCGGTAATCCTCCGGCGCTTGGACCGTTAAGTTACCCGAACCGCTCCTCAGCAGAATCGGATTGTCGGCGCCCAGCCCCGGGACTTCGCGGGCAACCAAGCTTTTCGGATCCGAAGGGTTCACATTGGTCAGCAATTGAAATACAAACTGCGATACCTGCTTCCCGGTAATTGCGGGCGCCTGCTTCTCGCTGACGGAGTGCGGCAGCTCCATGCCCACCATATCGATGAAAAACCGGCTCGACAGGGATGCCGCCAGCCCCTTCATCGATGAAACGGGCGAGGTGTTCAGATTTTTCTCGGCGATCCCGAACGTACCGAGCAAAATAAAAAATACGACCGACAATACCGACATCAGCAAAAAAGTTTGCCCCATCGCCAGCACGTGCAGAAAGTTCCGTTTGATTTTTCCGATGTTCCATGCTCTGAATTTCATTGCTTCTTCCTCCTCCAGCCGCTTACCTCAGGCTCAATCAATCTTCTTACTCCAAATCTATGAACCTAGCGCCCCGGATAGAACCTTGGATTCTCACAAAAAAAAGAAGTCCGCTAGATTGCGAACTTCATAGGGAGGGAAGAGGTTGTTAATGCGTATAGGTGGCCACGTTGTCCGGATTTACGGCATCATGCAGGGCGAGATTCAGTCCGCTCGCGATGACGTTGGCAATATCCTCGATAAATTCGTCGATTTCCTTCGGTGTCACGATCAGATCATGACCCAGCGGTTCAAGCACTTCCTTGACGAGCCCAAGCCGTTCATTTTCGCTAAGCTCGGTGAGCAGTCCAAGGATCCGTTTCGTCTGACCCTGCTGAGCCTGGCCGCTCTCTTGGTCGAAATGGGACTTCATCATGTCAAAAACGTTGTTGACGATCGTGGAAGCGTAGCAAACCGTCGGCACGCCGATCGCAATGCAGGGAACCCCCAAAATCTCCTTGGTCAACCCGCGGCGCTTATTCCCGATGCCGGAGCCCGGATGGATACCGATATCCGCAATCTGGATCGTCGTGTTCACCCGCTCCAGCGATCTGGACGCAAGCGCGTCGATGGCGATGATCAAATCCGGTTTGGTCCGGTCCACGATCCCCTGCACGACCTCGCTCGACTCGATTCCGGTAATCCCGAGCACCCCCGGTGCGATCGCGCTGACGTCCCGGTAACCCGGCGACACCTGATCGGGGGCCAGTTCAAAATAGTGGCGGGTCACCAGCACATTTTCCACGACGAGCGGACCGAGCGCATCCGGCGTTACGTTCCAGTTGCCGAGACCGACGATCAGCACTTTTGCGCCCTCTTGAATGCCGATCTTCTTCAGAAACAGGCCGAATTCCTTGGCGAAGGCGGCCGAAACCTTTTCCTGCAAATCGCTGTCCTGACTGCGCAGACCGGGAACCTCGATCGTGATGTAATGCCCGACGATCTTGCCGATTTGCCGCGATGCCGCTTCGTTGGCGACATCCAGCCGGGTTATTTTGATTCCGTCATTCTCTTCAACCTGCTCGTTCAGCCCCGGAACCGGCCCGCCGTGGGCCGTCTCCGCGATTTCCTTCGCTTCCACGGCCAAGTCGGTACGAACGGAATAATCCCGCAAATCCAAATTCATGTCATGATGACCTCCTTTTCCTCGGTTGCCTATAGTTTGCTGGAGACGGAAACCGATTATTCACCCGAGATTCTTTCTAGGTTTGTTTTTGAGGAACTCATTGCATTTTAACGAGGGTCATGATAAAATATTTTAAGTTGTGAATCATCTGGGATGATATATGCTTTACAGGAGGTGAATGCAATGCCAAACATTAAATCCGCTATCAAACGTGTGAAAACGACTGAAAAGCGTCGCGCGCTGAACGCTTCGCAAAAATCCGCTCTGCGTACGGTAGTTAAAGCTGCCGACACCGCTCTGGCGAACAACGAAGTGGAAACAGCTAAAGCCGCTTTCGCCGCTGCATCCAAAAAATTGGACAAAGCCGTAACTAAAGGTTTGATCCACAAAAATGCAGCAGCCCGCAAGAAATCCCGCTTGGCTAAAAAATTGAACGCCCTTACGTCGCAAGCGTAAGCGTCGCTATTTATAAACTTAAGCTCAAAGAGACCTGAACGATTTTCGTTCAGGTCTTTTTGATGAATGCGGCAACGGCATCCATAACCGCCTCCGGATGATGTTGCGGAATCATATGAGCGGCATGTTCCAAAACGATGAGCTTGGACTCCGGAATCTCCTCATGCAGCCGGTAACTGTGGCTCTTCGTTTCGAACGGATCACGATCGCCGACAACGATCGCCACCGGCACCCCGATCTTCCCGTATTGCCCCGATACCGCCTTCGCAGCCGGCACAAAGGCCAGCACATCCTCCCTGTTCGCTTTAAACTGTCCGGGACGAAGCCAAAGGGCTTTTGCCGCTTTCCGGTAGGATTCCGGAACCGGCTCCGGCTTGAAGGTTTCCTTCAACATGCGGTCCGCCAGGGGAGGCCCCAGCACGGGTAAAATCAAATTCATTAACATCCATCCAACAACCGGCGCAGTTACGGCCGAAGAGATCGGATCGCCTTTTTCCGCGGGATATCCCTCGGGATACATGCCTCCTCCCAACGTAACGATCCCGGATATTTCTTCGGGATAACGAAGGGCGTATTCCATGACCAAAACTCCGCTCCAGGAATGACCGACCAGAACCGGCTTCTCCACTTCGAGCTCCTGTAACGCACGATGCAACAATCTTGCCTGTACAGCCGGCGTCACGTTTGTTTTTCGCGGCCGATCGCTATAACCGTAACCCGGTCTGTCAAAGGCGATCCCCCGTAATCCCCGGGAAGCCGCCACCTTTATCGCTTCACGAAAATCACTGCCGTCCAAAATGCCTCCATGCAAGAACACGATTGCTCTTCCTTCGCCTTCGCTTATATAATGAAGCCTTATACCTTCAGCCATAACGTAATCTCCGCCAGGGGGATAACGCTTTTCCGCCCACGATACTCTGATCCGCCCATACATAAAAAGAATCACCGCGATACAAAGCAGTAAAAGCAGCACTAGTAATATCATCATTTAACATTCCCTCCATATCATAAAGTATTTGATTAATGTACTAATTAGTATGTTATACTTACTAAAAAGTTTCATTTCCCCCATGCGAAGAACTTTGCGGAAATGAAACGATTCAGCATTCAAACGCCGTTCAATCCTTGCCATATGATTTTCGAGGTCGTATGTATCAGTTTTTTCAGTTCCTCGGGTCTCGGATCCATCAACCACTCGATAACAATCCCTTTTAGGAGGGCGTCAATCATCTTTGCCGTCGAGGCAGGGTCCGTGTCGTTCGAAAGGAGCCCTTTGTGCTGCATCGTTCGGATGAGCTCCCCGACCTGCCGCATCAAGCGGTCATGCCGACTTTGCAAATGCTCGCGCACTTCCCGATCGCGTGAGGAAACGACGAATTCCAAAAAAAGCATGGAATTTTCATCGCCCGTCATCAGGCAAGTCAACTGCGATTCAAACCAGTCCGACAGCGCGGCCCTTGCGTCGTCGGCCGATAAAATACGTTCAATTTGAGCGGGAAGCAGGCGAAGCTGAAGTTCATAATTCCGATCCAGAAGCGCGAGGAACAGGTCCTGTTTGCTGGAGAAATGCCAATATACCGCCCCTTTACTGAGACCCGCGTATTCGGCTACCTTTTCCAATGAGGAATTTGCATATCCATAAACGGAAAATATATGCGCTGCCGCATCAAGCACCCTTGTTTTCGTATCGGCCATTTCGGACCTTACGGAAGCCTGTTTCTCCATCAGCCATTCCTTCATCGCCTGCTTGCTGCCGAAATGCCGCCGAACGGCAGTCCAATGAACCCCGGCGGATTGGGCCACATCGGCAAAGGTAATCCGGTCAAACGGCCTCGTTGCCGCCAGCTGTTCGGCCGCTTGCATCACTTTATCGCGAACTGTCACGCAAATTCACCTCATACCCGGCTAAAAAATATCATTTAAATACCGGATGGTATGTAAATATAATAAAACAAATCGCACGAAATGATCAACTATAAATTCCTCATGCCCCGAGCTTTAACAAAAACAGCTCCAGCCCCAGCACTTTGTCGATCCCGCCGCTTTTCATCTGATGATCGAGCCGGGCCAAATCGGATAGGATCGCTTTTAACCGGGCCGGTTCAAACTTCCGGGCTTGCTCTCCGGCAATTTTGACCGCATAAGGATGAAGC
Organism: Paenibacillus salivarius; assembly: GCF_051307165.1. Classification (NCBI taxonomy): domain Bacteria; kingdom Bacillati; phylum Bacillota; class Bacilli; order Caryophanales; family Paenibacillaceae; genus Paenibacillus; species Paenibacillus salivarius. The sequence continues at coordinate 1,986,246 of NZ_CP195592.1, read as the reverse complement.
CCGAGCTGGGAGGCGATCTGCTGCTGGGAGTAGCTTTGCCGCGCCATCTCCTTGACCTGCAGCATGATCCGGAATTGACGGGCGATCAGGGCCGCGATTTTGATCGGCTCTTCGCGCTGTTTCAGCAGTTCGTAGAAAATGCCGAGCGCCTGCTCCAGCCTTAGTCCTGCGATATGCTCCACCATTGCAAACACATTTTGCTCCGTGGTACGGGCAACAAGCATCTCGATCGTCGCGGTTTCGATTTTCCCTCCGGTTCCGGCATACAAGCACAGCTTGTCCACTTCCACGGAAAGTGCCGACATTTGCACCCCGGTCGCCGCCACCAACGCCTCGGCCGCTTCCCGCCCGATCCGGCAGCCGCGCTTCTCGACCTGGCGCACGACCCATTCGGTCAGTTCTCCGCCGCCGAGCGGCATGAACGACAGTACCGTTCCCGCCGATTTCATCGCCTTTACGATCTTTTTGCGCTCATCCAGCTTTTCTCCGTTCACGACGAATACGATGACGCTGTGTTCCGCCGGATTATTAATATAGTCGAGCAGCGCCTCTACTTTATGTTCGATTTTGCCTTCCTTACCCGCGGCCGCCGTAAACAAGGCCGAGTCGCGAACGATGATCAGCTTGCGCTCCACAAGAAAGGGCAGCGTTTCCGCCTCCTCGATCACTACCTCAATCGGCGTCTCCGACAAATCGTAGGCAGCCAACGCAAAATCCTTCTGATCCCGGTCCACGATATTTTCTTCGAGCAACCCGGTAAATTCCTTAATCTGATACTTTTCCGTACCGTAACACAAATACAACGGGGAGATTTGCCCCTGTTTCAATTGTTTGATTGCCGTCTTGACGTCCACCCGGCATCTCCCTACTCTCTTCACGATTTCTAAAATATTTCTCTTTATAATGATACTTGGAATTATATCAGATTACAAAGGCAAACAAAGGGACCTCTGCACCATGCGCGCGAAGGCCCCTTTGTCCCGAGCATCTATATAAACGCGGGCTGAAAAGCTCTAGAAACTTTCCCGCCGGCGGTCATACGACGTCAGGGTCAAACTTGTTGTTTGCTTCTGTTTATATATAACCTATTCCATATCTCCTGAAAAGGTGACTCCATAAAAAACCCATTTTTGCGCTTACGGCTGGTTTGAAGAAGAATTGCCTCCCGACCCCGTTCCGGATTCGCTAACGGTCAAAGTATGCGAGTTCGAAACGCCGTCTTTCTCTGTCTCATACGTAAAAGACCGTCCGTCTTCCGACCATTCCCCTTTTACCCAATTGCCCGTAACCGTCTCGTTCTTGAGGGTCACCCTCTGATCGGCATCATTGCGATAGATATACAAATGTCCTTCGGTCAACTCCGCCACGTACGTTCCATCGGGGGATGCCCATTGGTTTTTAGGGAAACCGGTGATTCCCATAATATCGGCGGCTTTAAATTCCATTCCCGGATCCTCTGCCGCTAGCGGCGCTTTTTCCATCGTGGGATCGTTGCCGCCGGACGAAGGCTCGCCTTGACGATCACCGGCTTCATTCGGTTTTGTCAGGCTGGCGTAGTTATCCGCCCTGCCGGAGTTCGTACTTGTCTGGGGCGATTCCGCTGCCCCGCCGCTTCCGTTCTGGGATTTTTGCGAGGGAGCGCTATTCCCTTCTTGAGCCGGAGCCGTATTACCCGACGCTCCGCCAACATTTTGCCCGTTCTTTCCGCTATCCTGCGGGACCTCCGCTTCTCTTCCGGCATTGCCGGCACTCTGCGAGGACTTCATATCACCTTCGGATGGCTCGGTTGCCTTGGCAGCGGGACTTGAGTCCCCATTCGCGTCGCTGTCCTGTTTTGCCGATGGTTGATCGGCTCTTGAGCTGTCGGCCGTTTCTTCGGAGAACGTGGATTTATCGGCCGTTGAAGAAGCGCTGTCGTAAGCGACCTGGGACTCCACTTCCGCGTTCGGGATCGTTTTGGGCTCATACTGATATATGAATACGCCGAGCAAAACCGCTGCCGCAAGGCCCAAGGCTCCCGTACGGTAAGCGCGGTTCCGGCTCCGCGCCGGACGTTGCGACCGTTCGCCGAGGCCCGGTTCGCCCGCCTGCTTCAGCGGCACCATCGTCGCCGGATCAGCGGCCGCTGCGCTGCCTTCCCGCCGCGCACGGTCAATCTCGTCCAGTTCCGGCAGGATCGAATCGACGATGCTGAAGCGCGGAGTTACCTTCGGCAGTCCTTCCAGCTTGGCCGACAGCTCGCTCAAAAGCGCGAATTTCTCCGCGCACTCCGCGCAAACCCGCATATGCTCGAACAGAACCGAACTCTCTTCCTCGTTCAGATCATGGTCAATATAACGATGCATCCATTCCACCGCCTCCGGGCACTTCATCCTGTCACACCACCCTTCTGATAATCTTGGAGTAAATGCTGAAGCTGCTGCCTGGCCCTGAATAGATAGGATTTGACCGTATTCAGCGGCAAATTCAGACTGTCAGCAATTTCGTTGTAGGAAAAATCTTGCAAATACCGGAGCACCACGACCGTCCGATGATGTTCCGGCAACTGGTCGATCGCTTCGCGGATGTCCTGGGCCAAATACCCGGACATGACGTCCCGCTCGACGCTCTCGCTGCCCTGAAAAACCATTTCATGCTCCTCGATCGAAACGGTAGGCTTGCTTCTCCGGAATTTGTCGATGCATATATTGGTGACGATCCGCTGTACCCAAGTTTTGAATTGCGCTTTTTCTTCGTAAGAATCGATTTTGGTATAAATCCGAATCAAAGCCTCCTGTGCCGCATCCAGCGCATCCTGTTCATTGTTTAGAATATAATAGGCCGTCCGGTACACATGAGTCTCTATTTCTCGCAACAGGGTGATTAGAGCGTCGCGATCGCCCGTTTGAGCGGCTCTGATGAGTCCTTGCTCCACCACGAATGGGGCCCCCTTCCTTGCAACATTACTGACGCCGTCGTCCTGCGGAATGTTGCAATGTTGTTACTATTTTTTTGCCGATAATATGTTCCCTCTGAATCTCACCTAAGAATACCAAAAAAAAGAGAATGCGTCATCTGGCCCGGTCCACCCGGTTCATTCCGACAATTTCGTTCTCACCCATATCCGCCCTTTATCCACTTTCATCTGTATTTCACCGTGCTCATCCGTTCGATAAATGCCGCTTCCGTTTTCGGCAAGCCGCTGCACGACTCCCGGATCGGGATGCCCGTAAAGGTTCGACGCACCGACCGAAATGACGGAAAACGCCGGGTTTATCCGCCGGACCCAGGACTCGGATGTCGATGTTTTACTTCCGTGATGGGCCACCTTCAACACGTCGACGCCGCCGGGTCCCAGCTTTTCTTGCCCCGCCTCGCCGTCAAGCCGTTCCAGCACCTTTTTTTCCGCCGACGCATCCATATCCCCCGTAAAAAGAAATGAAGCACCGTCGACCGCCAGCCGGAACGCAAGCGACTGGTGATTCTGATCTTTGACGTAGGCGATTTCGCTAGAGTCCGCCGGCATCTCCGGCGACCAAAAATCCAAGGCCGTTTCCGCATCCGCCTTCAGTTTCATGCCCTCATATGCCGCATATATCGGAATCTTCTTCGCCAGCGCGGTGTTCATGAGCTTAGTCATCGTTGCGGATTCCGTCAGACTCCCGTTCAAAATCAGCGATTTCACCGGAAACTGCTCCACCACCGCCTGTAATCCGCCGATATGATCCTGATCCCCATGCGTCAATACGATCGCATCCAGGCGATGGACTCCCCTTTTTTTCAGGATCGGAACAACGGTTTTTGCTCCTACCTCAAACGGCTCTTTACGCTCCCTCCAGGCATCGGTGGGCTTCCGGAAGTTCACGGTTCCCCCTCCATCCACAAGAATGTTGATCCCCTCTGGAGTCGTAATCAATGTGCAGTCGCCTTGGCCGACATCGATAAACTGGACGTGCAGGAGGCCTTTTTCATTGGCCGGAAAATAACCGTATAGGATCAATGCCGCGAAAACCATAGTCAGCCCGATCCCCGGCATCGCTCTCGTCCAGGTTTTTCCCTGCCTCCCGACATCCTGTTTTTTTGCATGCGGGATTGGCGTTAGGGGGACTGTGTCGTCGGGGCCGAGCGAAGGCGTATCCATGAAACGGTCCTGAGGGCTTCGGGGCGCAAGCGCGGTCAACAGCGCATAAAGAAGAATGTAAAAAGCCGCAATCCATAGAAGGGGAGGGGATTTCCAAAAGGTCATTACCCCGCTGCGGTCGTTCAGCCATTCGGTTGCCCAAAAAGTCAGCGAGTTTACCAGCCTCACCGGATAAGCCATCCACTTCCCCAGAGGCAGCCACAAACCGCTGGCGAGAAGCGCCGCTGTCCCGGCCGGAAGCGATACAAGGCTGACCAGCGGGACAATCGCCATGTTTGCGGCGAGCGACAGGAGCGAAAATTGGTTGAAATAATAGATGGTGAGCGGAAAAGAGACCAGTTGGGCCGCCACTGTAATCGCAACGGCTCCCCGAATGCGCCGCGGCAGCCAGTCGAGATAGGACGTGAGCTTTGGGACATAAATAATCAGCCCGGCCGTAACCGCGAAGGATAGCTGGAAACTGACATTCAGCAAATAATACGGGTCCCACAACAGCATGAGCATCGCAGCCGCCGACAGAACATTCAATCCGTCTTTTAATAGCCCTCTGCGGAGCAAGTAAAGGCCGAGCAAGGTCATGATTCCGGAACGAAGCACCGATGGGGAAAAACCGGTCAAAAGCACATAAGCGGGGACAAAGGCCATCACGACAAGCAGCGAAGTCTCGCGGGTAACCCGACAGAGGCGAAGCAAACCGAATAAAAGCCCGACATTGATGGCGACATGGCTTCCGGAAATCGCCAAAATATGCGTCAGCCCGAGATTGGTAAACTGGGCGTATTTCTCCGGCTCCAGTTCGTCCGCCAATCCGATGATGAGGCCTTTCATGTAACCGGCCTGCCACCCCGGAAACAACGCCTCGACGCGGGCACCAAGGCCCTCCCTGAGTCCGTCTATTTTTCCCAGCAGCGCCGCCGGCGTATAATGACTGACCGTTAAGCCGCTTACGCCGGAAATGCCCTGCACCTTCAGCAACCAGTGAATCCGTTGGTACCGCAAATATTGCCTGTAGTCGAATGCCCCGAAGTTTCTTGCATGTCCCGGCCGCTGCAGCGTACCGTTCAGCGCGACGCTTTGTCCGCGCTTCCACGAACCTGCCGCCGCAAGCTCGGTTTGCGAGGCGAGCCTGACCTGGACGGCGAGCTTTTCGCCTTCCCCGTTATGGGCCTTAGTACCGGCATCCCGCGAAAAAGAATAGCTGGCGACCTGCATCGTAAAATCCGCCCGATCCCCGTCAATCTTTACGGGAGAGACGATGATTCCTTCCGCTTTTACGGCTACTTCTTCCATAGAGGCCAGCGCTTGTTCCCGGTCCAATTCCGATGCGATGCCGCTTACGTTTCTTCCGTCGTTGTAGGTCCAATAAGCCGCTCCTAACGAGAATGCGATCCAAAGGACGAGACCGCGTTTCCATGAAATTTGCGCCAATGAGACGAACAGCGGAATGACCAGCGTTATTCCGCCCCAGAACAACCAAAACGCGGTCCCCTCGTACAAACAGGATATTCCGCTGCCCGCGATCCAGCAGCAGGCAAAAGCCGCCAGCGGTCTTCGCTCCATTTCCTTAGCCCCTCCCTCATAGTGGCCATGACAAAAAAAGAACCCCATCCGCCGTTCGGCAGATGAGGTTCTTCCCGCATCCTACGGGCAGAACAGATGCCCGCTTCAATTTTCAATTGCGCTTACTGTTTCTCGAGGAGGCTCATACGTTTCCAGGCGTCTGAACACGATCCCCTTCTGTGCCATCATTGCCGTCACATTGGCCGTATCTTTCGGATAAGGGCGATGGAACACGATTTCCGTAATCCCGCTGTTGGCCAGCATGTTGGCGCAGGTCCAGCAAGGTTCATCCGTCACGTATACGCTGGAGCCTTCGCGGTCGATCCGGTCGGTAAACAGCAGCAAATTTTGTTCCGCGTGAATGGTTCGGACGCAGCGCTGTTTTTTGACCATCGTTTCCTTCCCGTCCACAACGGCAAGCTCATATTGCTCCGAAATCATGCATCCCGCCTCGGAACAATCCGGGACTCCCGACGGCGCGCCGTTATACGCTGTTCCAAGCAGCTTCTTGCCCTGTACGAGCACTGCGCCGACATGCCGGCGGCTGCATCGGGAACGCGTAGAAACCATATAGGCGATATCCATAAAATAAGTATCCCAGTCTTTACGTTGATCCGGATTCATCTGCCCTCTCTCCTGTTCTTACAGCCTGATATGCGGCTTCATTTTTTCGAGTAATTTGTCTCCGATGCCCTTGACGTTGGTCAACTCGTTCACCGAGCCGAAAGGTCCGTGGGCATTGCGGTATTCCACGATGGCTTGCGCCTTCTTTTCCCCGATACCCGGTATTTCCTGAAGCTCCAGAGTCCCGGCGGTGTTGATGCTGACTTTGCCGTCTTGATCCTGAGGCGTCTCTGCCGAATTGCCCTCTGCAGCCGGCTTGGATTCGGCGTTGTTCCCGGTTTTAATCGGCGCTATATTTCCTGCTTCTGCAGCAGCCGGGGAATCAACTTCCCCCTTGCCGCCGACAGCATTGACATCCGCCGCTTCCGCTTTGCCGTTCTTCCCCTTATCGGCCACCCGTTCCGTTTGCTCCGACATCGCCGCAGCGATGCCTTCATTTAACGGAACCCAGCCTTCGATCCCCGACGACCCGCCGCTTCCGAGAGCCAGCAGCATTAGCCCAGCGCCCGCAGCAGCGGAAATAACCGATATCCAAATGGACTTCCCCTTCAAACCGAACTCCCCTATCTCCAAAGAATATGATCCCGTTAGGTCATGAAGATCCAATCAAGATGCATACATATAAATAAAATGTTCAAAAAACCGTGTTTTCGGAATTTTGAACTCGCTCGCACTGATAAAAATCAGGTTGCGCACGGAAGGGGGAACCGGGATGAAAGTAGCCTTCATCGGAACAGGATCGATGGGAAGCTTGCTGATAGAAGCTTTTCTGCGTTCCGGTGCGCTGCACCCGCATTACATCTGCGCCAGTAACCGCTCGTTGCACAAGGCTGAGCTGCTGGCGGACCGGCATCCCGGACTTCGCGTTACCGGCAGCATTGCCGAAGCCGCGAACGGGAGCCAAATCGTATTTTTATGTGTGAAGCCGCTCGATTATCCGGCCGTTATCGATGAACTGGCCGGAGTGCTGACCGAGCGGCAAATCGTTGTGTCCATCACCAGTCCGGTGCAAATCGCCATGCTGGAAGAGCGGATCCCTTCGAAAATCGCCAAAATTATCCCTTCCATTACCCACTCGGAGCTATCCGGGGCATCGCTCTGCATTTACGGAAGCCGGATTTTGCCGGAGGACCGCCTCCTCTTGGAGCAGCTGATGTCTTCCATCAGCATTCCGGTACCCATCCGCGAGACCGAGACGCGCATTGCTTCCGACATCGCCAGCTGCGGTCCGGCGTTCATCGCCTTTTTCCTGCAGCAGTGGGCGGAAGCCGCCTCCAGACAGACCGGCATCAAACTGGCGGATGCCGTCCGCCTGGGAGCGGAAATGGTTCACGGTACCGGGAAGCTGCTGACGGAAGGCGGATTTACGCCGGAAGAACTGCAGCGCCGGGTAGCCGTTCCGGGAGGAGTGACCGCCGAAGGGATCGCCGTACTGCGCGGCAGCCTTGAACAGGTATTCGCCAGCCTGATCGAAACGACCCACCGGAAATTCGACGAGGATCTCGGCAAGCTGGACGAATTGTTCCACCCGTTGCCGGACGAAGGCGTCGTCCAGGACGGGCGGGTTTAACCGGCGACGATGTTGACCAGTTTACCTGGCACGGCGATGACTTTGCGGATCGACTTGCCTTCGATGGCTTGTTTAACGTTCGGCAGGCTCAAGCTGTGCTCTTGCATTGCCGCTTGATCGAGATCTTTGGATATCTTCGTCCGGTCAACGATCTTTCCGTTGACCTGGACGACGATTTCAACCTCGGAATCGACGGTCCAAGCTTCGTCAAAGGCAGGCCACGGCTCATATGTGACCGTGTTTTGATGGCCAAGCTTCTCCCACAATTCTTCCGCAAGATGCGGCGCCAGCGGGGACAGCATTTGCACGAAGTTTTCCGCGGCGGCCTTAGGAACGACATCCGTCTTATAAGCTTCGTTGATAAAGATCATCAGCTGGCTGATCGCAGTGTTGAAACGCAGGGCTTCGAAGTCTTCCGTCACTTTTTTGATCGTCTTGTGCCAGGTCCGTTTGAACTCATCGCTGCCGTCTCCGTCCACGATTTTCGCGTTCAGGCTGCCGTCCTCGGCAACGAACAAGCGCCATACGCGGGAAAGGAAGCGGTGCGTACCTTCCACGCCGTTCTCGTTCCAAGGCTTGGTCGCTTCCAGCGGGCCCATGAACATTTCATACATGCGCAATGTGTCCGCGCCGTACTTGTTCACGATTTCGTCCGGATTGATGACATTGCCGCGGGATTTACTCATTTTCTCGTTGTTCGTTCCGAGAATCATCCCTTGGTTGACCAGCTTGTGGAACGGCTCTTTGGTCGAAACGACGCCCAGATCGTAAAGCACCTTGTGCCAGAAGCGCGCATACAGCAAATGGAGCACGGCATGTTCCGCGCCGCCGATGTACAAGTCGACCGGCAGCCATTGTTCCTGCTTCTCTTTGGAGCACAGCTCTTTATCGTTATGCGGATCGATATAACGCAGGTAATACCAGCAGCTTCCCGCCCATTGCGGCATCGTGTTCGTCTCGCGGCGTGCCGGCAATCCGGTTTCCGGATCGGTCGTGTTCACCCACTCGGTCACATTGGCCAGCGGCGACTCGCCCGTACCGGACGGTTTGATCGCGTCGACGTCCGGCAGCACCAGCGGAAGCTGGTCCTCAGGCACCGGCTTCATCGTGCCGTCTTCCAGATGCAAAATCGGAATCGGTTCGCCCCAATAACGCTGGCGGCTGAACAGCCAGTCGCGAAGACGGTAGGTTACCTTCCCTTTACCCTTGCCGTTTTCCTCCAGCCAGGCGATCATTTTCTTGATCGCTTCCTCGTTGGACAACCCGTTCAGGAATTCGGAATTGACGTGTGGCCCGTCTCCCGCATAAGCCTCTCTCGCCAAATCTCCGCCCTCGACGACTTCAATAATCGGCAGGTCGAATTGCTTCGCGAACTCGTAGTCCCGTTCGTCATGACCGGGAACGGCCATAATCGCACCGGTTCCGTAGCCGGCCAATACGTAATCCGCGATCCAGATCGGCACTTTCGCGCCGTTTACCGGGTTCACCGCATAGGCACCGGTAAATACGCCGGTTTTCTCTTTGGCGAGGTCGGTGCGTTCCAAGTCGCTCTTGTGAGCGGCCTGATCCTGATACGCTTTGACCGCATCGCGCTGCGCCTCGGTCGCGATCTTCGCGACAAGCTCATGCTCCGGTGCGAGCACGGCATAGCTCGCGCCGAACAAGGTGTCCGGACGAGTCGTAAATACCGTCAGAGTTTCGTCATGTCCGTCGATCGCGAATACGACCTCCGCGCCTTCGGATTTGCCGATCCAGTTGCGTTGCATATCCTTGATGCTTTCCGACCAGTCAAGCTCCTCCAGGTCTTCCAGCAGGCGTTCCGCGTATTCCGTAATTTTCAGCACCCATTGGCGCATCGGTTTGCGGATAACTGGGTGACCGCCGCGTTCGCTTTTGCCGTCGATGACTTCTTCATTCGCCAGTACGGTCCCCAATGCAGGGCACCAGTTGACGGGAACTTCGGCGACATAGGCAAGGCCTTTTTTGTACAATTGGATAAAAATCCACTGCGTCCATTTATAGTACTCCGGATCCGTCGTGCTGATTTCCCGGTCCCAGTCGTAGGAGAAACCGAGCGATTTGATTTGGCGCCGGAAATTGTTGATGTTCTTGACCGTAATGTCGCGCGGATGCTCGCCCGTATCGAGCGCGTGTTGTTCCGCCGGCAGGCCGAAGGCGTCCCATCCCATCGGATGGAGCACGTTATAACCGCGCATCCGCTTGAAGCGGGACACGATATCCGTCGCCGTGTAGCCTTCCGGGTGACCTACGTGAAGTCCGGCTCCCGAAGGATAAGGAAACATATCCAGCGCGTAAAACTTCGGTTTCCCCGCGTCCTCCCGTGTTTTAAAAGTTTGATTTTTGTCCCAGTACGCCTGCCACTTCGGCTCGATCGCCTGAGCCTGGTAAACGTCCTGCGGCATGTTTTTGTCCGTCATATCCGTTGAATCCTCCTTGAAAAGCGTGGTTCTAATTAAACATCCTGAAAAAAAATTAAATCTTGTTCAAAAATCAGATTTTCAGCACCGAGAAGGTTGGATGAAGCCGGGACTGAGGAGCGGAGCGTAGGCAAAACCTACGTGAGCACCGGAAGGACCGAGCTGAATTCAAGATTCGATGTCGAATCCGCTTCACGAGTGCCTTCGTGATCAAAATATGATTTTTGAACTTCCTTAATAAAAAAACCTCCCATCCGTAGCGTATTATCGCTAGGGACGAGAGGAAATTTCCCGTGGTACCACCCTAGTTAGCGCCGGACATGCTTTGCCCTTCGCTCCCTTTACACCCTTAACGCAGGTAAGACGACGATGTTTTGCATCGTAACTCCGAGGCGAGTTCGTTTGCTCTCTCCAACCGGCTTGCACCAAAGCACCGGCTCTCTGGGTGGAGGAATTCAAACTAATAATCCTCTTCAAAGTTACAAATATCCAATTGAATTATCCATTATTATATAAAATGGAACCCGTCTTCGTCAATGGGAAGCGCCACAGGAATAGCGATCTTCCCAGCATCATGCAACAGAGAAATCTTTTTCACGTAAAGCCCGAATGCCCCTCTTTACAGCTTCGACGAAAGGAGTATAATTTATTAGTGTTTCCACCATATTTATTTATTATCGAGACGTGGCTCAGCTTGGTAGAGCGCTTGCTTCGGGAGCAAGAGGTCGCAGGTTCAAATCCTGTCGTCTCGATTTTTCTTTATATGTTAAAGGTCCGTTCCTTCCGACCAGGTAGTATTTTGTTGTCAAAGGCAGAGACTGTTCCGAATTAAAGGACAACAACCTAACGGATTATTAAAATCCTGAGGGGTATTGTCTTTTTTTATTCATCTGAAATTTGCTATCAAAAATTTTAACGAGAAAAAACTAAAGTAATGTATCGCCAGCTACAAGGAAAGAAACGTGGGGACTACTCACGAATGGCCAGATGCTGCTCCAGCTTTCCTTCTTTTATCCGAAACGGATTGACAATCACTTAACTTAAATCCAAATCCCCGAGGAGCTCCTTCTCATGAATGTACACAATAATTTTGACAGAACCAAAGGAATCAAACCAGAACATTGCTATACATTTTATTAAACAGCTACAATAGTAGTCTACACGAAAAGGGGGACATAAATTATTCCTCAGAAAATCGTGTCTTGACAAAGTGGAGCATTACAGTAAACAAAGCATCCAAATAAGCCAGGATGCTTGTTTACTATTTATGTAAAAGCAAACATATCAGAGCTAATGATTGACATGAATTTCATTAATATGATTATCTTGACTACTATCCTCATGAATATGATTCTCTTGACTATGATTTTCATAATTGTTAATCATATTGTTGAGCGCATTTCTTGATTCTTCACCAACTGGAATTAAAAAACTATCTGACACAAGGTTGGATATAAAATCCAATCTCCAAATTCCATTTTCAGTAAAACGGAAATTGAAGGTGAATACTCCATCCTTACTTTTTACCTTCTCAGATAGAACATGGCTGCTATTATCAGATACAAGATTTATATTAATTTCTTCTTGTGTTATTGTTTCACCGAACTGATTATATATAACAAATCTAAACTCTACCGTGTCATTAACTGAGATAATCTCTGGAGAAATGTTGGAGTCTATGTAATACTCTTCATTACCTACCCCGAGGTTTTCAATGGTTGAGTATGTCCATGTCGTATCACTATTCGATATTACATAGTCCAATATCCACTCCCCCTCCATAGGTATTTTTATTTCTGCAGTGTATGAGTTACCATCATCAGTATAGTCTTTGTCATTGTAACTGTAACTAACTTTATGTTCCTCCATCCCCTTCATTTTTGCATTTAATTGTATAGAATACGAATCCTCCGGATTAAGTTTTTCAATATAAGAAGTTAATATCCCGTTTTTAAATGTATGCTTAATTGGTATAATAGAATCTGGTGATTTTCCAACGGAGCTACAACTTACTATCAAAGGTACAGCAAAGACAAATAGCAATAATAGAAACTTATTTCTCATGAGCTCTCCTTCACTATTTACTGTGTTTTATATTTTATAAGAGGGGGATAGCCTGCTTCAGGAAGTAAATAAGAGAAAAAGGTGAAAAATAATATAACTCAACTTTCGCAGCTTAATTTTCCGAACAAAGCCTTGATATAATTGGGCAAACTCGCAATCCATTGCTGGAGTTGACATACAACGGCAGACTGATCCCGTTTGGATTTCGCTTCCGTGAACGCCATGAAAAATGCGATCAGATGCTGCAAAGCCGTTTTGAGATCCAGGTCTCGAACTTCGTCGGAAAACAGGAAAAACAGACCGCCCAACGACCGCGCGTCGTTGTTGTGACGGCGTTCCCATTCCATTACGAGATAACGGGTAAACACGATCGTGGTGTGGCTGATGAGCATATCAAACGAACGACCTTGAAACTCCGTTCCCAGCTTCAGGTACGATTTGGCAAATTTGAAGAACGTCTCAATGCTCCAACGCATGCCGTAGATGCGAACGATTTCAGCCTCTTCCAACGCCAAATCGGTGCTGAGCAGAACCAGCCAATCCCGCCGCCGATGGCGGTTTTGCACAAAGACCAATTTGATCGGCAAACCGCAGGCGGTTTGAACGATGACCGAGCCAAGGATTTCTTTGTTTTTCTGCTTTGGCAACAGGGCATACAGTTCATGGAGCGTCAGGCTTTTTCCGTCGAACCGGTATCGTTGTTTCATCGCCTTGACCATCCCAATGACATGCAGACCTTTCGCCATCAGTTCACGCAACAGAGGCGCTTGGGTAAACCAACTGTCCATCAGGACAAAGTCAGCGCTAAATCCAGCCTGAATCGCTCGATCAAGCAGAGCCGCCACGGCATCCGGTTTGCGTGAAAGCGCCTCGATGCGGCGTTTGTAGCCTTGGGTACGCTTGGACAGACGTTCCTTCATCTCGCAAAAGCGATTCGTCAGCTTGGCCGAGCTGAGCATGACAAAATCGATGGGCGCAAAGCTGAAGCCATCCGACCATCCGAGCGTGAGCATGTTGTAGCCGCGAGCATATCTCCCCGTCGTATGATCGAAGATGCGGGCAAGCAACTCGGCTTTCTTGCTGCGATCCCTGCGAAGAACCGAATCATCAATGATGAACGTCCGAACGCGGGACGAAGAGGTTAAGGAATCAAAATGCTGAACGACCTTCAGACTCAAGGCATGCAAAAATCGTCGCCAGGCAAAGCGTGGATGGTTTAAGAATCGATAGACTACATCTTTGCCAGGCAACGACTGGCGGCGGTCGCTATGCAGAAGACGAAACCAATTGCGCCCTTCAAACACGAGCGTAAAGATCAGCTGAAAGATGGCAAGACTGGACAATCCGAACGACTTGGAAATGCCGGCTTTGCGCAACAGTTGTCCGATTTGCAAAGCGGAAAATAAAGTCGAGATTCGTTCTTGGCCCTTTTCAGACAGGAAGTTGTGTTGTACCATAGAGTTACGCACCTTTCTGTTTGGAATGGTTTGTTTAGCTACTTCCATTTTACCAAACGGAAAGGTGTTTTTCTGTCAAGAACGAGATTTTTCAATAAGAAATCCTAGTCATATCAAGGCTTAACACTAATTTTCAAGGTGCGAAAGTTGAGTAATATAATTAGAGATGTTGATATAATAAAAATAGAGATAGGTGTTGATAGTCTTTTAGCTAATGAATAACCGCCTAGAAAGAGACAAGTAATGCCAATCAATAGACATATAGAGAATGATAAGTATACATTCATTTTTGCAAGAATAGAGCTGAAGAAGAGTACTAAAAAAGTGATGATAAGAAATAGGGCACTTACAAAAGTGGTTTTTTTATAGTTCATTTTCCACACCTTTTTTAGTTTTTAGATTTACAAAAAAAATGTAATATCTAGGAGACCTTTTTTGAAGGCCTCCTTTTATTATCTTAGAATATTCCATGTTTATGGTAGGTTGTTTTATGCCCTATAAGTGCTGAACATGCTGCTGCTACTCCAGTACCATTGCACCAAGGATCATCTGTGTAATCATTTGCGCAAAGAGCTGCATAAAAAGTGTTGTCTGTGATAGCTTGTTGGCAGTCACTTCCAATAAAGTTCAGATAGGCTCTCCAGTGATCTTTTGGATAATGTACATTATCTGAAGCTCCCCCGTTAAAGCGGTTACAATGAACAGTATCACCTTCACTGTATTCATCGTAATAGCCTTTCAATGTTATTGGACTTAAACCCTGAAATTTATTTTGCCTATGTAGCTTCTCGGATTCATCCATGAGATTCCATAATGTATCCCAATTCAAGACGTGATTATACATATATAATCCTTGACTGTTCTTCTTTAATTGAATTGTTGTATCTCCATATTGTAATGCAATAGTATCGAGGTTATCTTTGATATAAAAAGTACCGTCACTGTTTGGAATTACTTCTTCCCCATTAATATTTAGTTTTCCTCGAAGTGGAAAAGAGATGGAAATACTACCGTTCTCATTTACTTGCCAACCAACCTCTTTTAATTCATTGATTTGTTCATCACTTAGTAACTTAGTGTCATACTCAGAAAGAATAGTAACAACTGCCTTTCCATTAGTAAATGATTCGGCGTAAGTGGTAGTCCCTGCAAATCCCATTAAAAGTAAACCGACTAAAAAGATATAAATTTTTTTCATTCCTAAATTCTCCTCTCATAATTTATGTAAATCATATATAGCATATAACTAGCACCTTATATTGTAAATTATGTAAGTTAATCTAAATGTGAATATATTATGGATTTTGCTCCAATGATATCTACTGATTGGATCGCATTTGGTAACGATCTATTGCCTTGTGAACTTGGGGGTTAAAAATACGTTTCGATCGCCTACGTATTGGTGTAGTAGCTTATTTTCGCCTTTATTAATCCGTCCTGTTGAGATTATTACCCTCTCGTTAATAATGAAACGATCCACTCCCTAAACGTCTCCCATAAATCCGGATACTCTTGCCCAATGAGCTCCCTTACCTGCCCGGCTTGTATACTGCCAAAATCGCCGTCCGGGACAAGAACCGTATATGCTCCATTCACCATATCGCCAATCGCGATATGCCCGCTCGCATATCCTCCGATAGCGATATGCGAGGCGATGGCGCAGCCCCCGAGCGAGAACATGCCGATGGACAACCCGCCGACGGCCACGATACCTATGGCAAGCCCGCCGAAAGCCAAGGCGCCTGCCGCGAAGCCTCCCGCGCCCAGCAATAGCCCCAATGCCAATGCCGCCAAACAGATGAGTCCCGCCCCCAGTACGCCAAAACATAGTCCTCCGAGCGCGACAACTCCGATCGCCAAACCTCCGACCGCAATATTGCCGATGGCGATGATTCCTTTGGCCACATGGATGCCGCGTCCGACATGGATATGAACCAGCGGAACGCCGAACCATGACGTCTTGCTCTTGTACTCATAATGAAATCTAGGCCTCGAATGCATGTTTGCTGAACTGGGGACGAAATGCTGAACCTCCTCCTCCCGCCGATCGGACACGTCCTTGACCAAATGGTCCAAACTAACGTGAAACAGCTCGCTGAGCGCGATTAACTTATCCATTTCAGGATACGATTGCCCAGATTCCCACTTGGATACCGCCTGACGCGACACGCCGATAATTTCCGCCAGCTTTTCTTGCGACAGGCCTCTCTGCTTTCTGTAACTTTGCAATTTTTCCGCAAAATCCATCTCCATCACCTCACGCTCATCATAAGCTTGCCGTGCCGTTAACGGCTACCAAACCAAGCTGGCAAATTGTCAACCACAGGTTGCATTTTAAAAAAATCCAGTGATCATCGGTGTTTCCGCAAATCACGATCATGAAAAACGTCGTTGCAATTGACGCGGCGTAAACTGCTACAATCAATCCCATAAGGCCTTATTATTTTTTGATGGGAGTCGAGTCGACGTGAACGATACCATGATCGGAATCGATAAGTTGTGCCAGGAGTTAGGGCTGACGAGCCGGACCCTGCGCCACTGGGAATCTCAAGGGCTGTTTAAAAGCTCACGAAACGCTAGCTCCGGCTGGCGGGTTTATGATGAACATGCTGTTCTTGCCATTCAAGTCACCGCTTTTCTCAGAAGCTACGATATGGGGATTAAAGAAATCAAAGCCGTGCTTGAAGATATGTCCTTTCAAACCATGCGCCAAGAACTGGCCAGTTTCATGAATTTGCTCTCTCAAAGGAAGAGCGAGTATGTATCCAAAGAACAGGCGTTGAACGCCCTGCTGCGGCAGTCCTCTTCCTATGTCGGTAAACCGATCACCGCAGCTTTGCTGACCGAGATCAAAGAAACAATGAATTCCATGTATCATGATACGAAAAAAGAGGAGGTTTTCTCAGTGACAAATCCGCTACCGAACCCCGCAAACGTAAAATATATAACGCTCCCGCCGATGAGATTCGCCTATTGCATCGCCGTAAGCGAATCCCCAGAGGAGGAGGCCCTGGCTCCCGTAAAGTCTTGGCTGGAAAAAGAGAACCTGGTCGGGACCGCCCGGCTATTCGGCGGAAATATGCCGCCATATCCAAGCAAAAACTCGGCCGTTTACGGTTATGAGATGTGCGCTTCCGTTCCGGAACAGGCAGAGATTCCGCCCCATCTGAAAGAAATGAGATTCGAAGGCGGTCTTTACGCGATGATGGAAAGCAATGACGACATCCCCGGCTCGTGGAAGACTCTAATGAAGAGAATAGCCGATAACCCGGACTACGAAGCGGACCATCGATCACGGCTTTGCTTTGAAGAACACATCCGGAATGATCGTCCCGAGGATAGCGGAAACGCCTATTTGATCCATTTGCTGGAGCCAGTTCGCAAAAAGTAGCGTAATAGAATGAGAAAGGCGCTGAATCTATATTTTAAAGATTCGGCGCCCTGGCTTTAGATGCTAATCCCCAGCCGATCCGAATATCAATAATTCCAAGATAGTCGAAACTGGAGGAGGAAAAAAAATCATGGGTGAAGTCTACGTGCAATCGGCGGCGATCGTAAGTTCGGTGCTATTCGTCGCGATTGCGATCATTCAACTACTGCTCACACTGGGCGCGCCTTGGGGAGAAATCACGATGGGAGGGTTTCACAAAGGGAAACTGCCGGGGAAGCTGCGGATCGCCAGCCTGTTCTCGTTTTTCATTCTTCTGTTTTTCGCCGCCGTTTCGCTGAATGTTGCCGGCATCGTCAGCTTTGAAAACGGCTTTCGCTTTCCGAAGATCATTTTATGGATCATGACCGCTTTCCTGGGTTTAAACACGATCGCCAACCTGCTTTCCAAAAGCCCGAAAGAGAAATGGATCATGACGCCTTTGGCGGGTATCGCCTGCTTATCCTTATTGCTCGTCGCCGTGTACGGTTAAGCGGCAAATAAATCGCCCCCCCGGCTGGCCGTAATTCAACCTCTATACCGCTATACCTCTCGATCCGGCTCCAAATTCGTGTTCCACGCAGCCTTCTTATAGGGTAGAGAACTCATCTCCAGCAGAGTGAACATGGCACTGGATCTCATATAATGCTTGATTTCCGGCTTCTCCTCATCAAAATGAGTGCCGATACAGTAAGCCACGAAGAAATCGCTCCAGCTGTCGTAACGGCTTTGCAGCATCCGTGCCGCATGAAGCTTGAGCTGCCATGCCTCCTCGGCCGTCATCCAGCCTTTGAATTCTCCGATTCGGCTCAAAGCGACGGCCCAAGCTGCCTCATATCCGAAAATATCCCCCGAGGGCATTTGATGAAGACTCACGTTTACGATGGTCAGCTTCCCGTATTCGTCATGATCTTTGCGGGATTCCAAGTACTTCTCCCGGCTGGATTCGGGCAGCGCAAACAGGGGTTCATGCAGCTTGCGGTATTCCGAACTTAATCCGGATGTCGTATCCAGCAGGCCGTTGATGATGCTCTTCATCTCATCCGCGTTTTTGATATTCCATTTCTTAAGCGCCATCTTCGCCTGTCCTTTTCGGAAAACCCGATTGATCGGGTTAAATTCGAAAACCGTGAAATATTCGCCCATAATTCCATCGAAGCAGCATGATGACAAACAGCGAAAATACCGTTTTAACGATTTTTGCCGAGAAGAACTATACTCTTTTAACATCATTCTCCTCCTAATATCAGTTGTTCAGCACATGCGAAACTTTTGCTGTTTTCCACGTATTCCATAGCACGGGCAAAAACAGGACAAGCATCACGGGAGAATACGTATCCGCCGCCATTTTCCATATGAGGAAAACCAAAAGGTACAGCCAGTTCAGCTTTAAGAACATATAAATATTTCCCAGTATTTTAAATTTCCGAATCCGCCGCTTCTCTTCCGGTGTCCGGGGATTATATTCCTGCGAAAATAAATGCCGGTTTCTCATCCGTGCCAAAACGTCGTAAACCCGGAAATGGAAAAATCGTTGCGTGATGTCGCTGTACTTCGCCGCTTCCTCCCACAGTTCTTTGGTCTCGCCGAGCGCGGCGCGGCATTCCCATACCAGCCAGTAAGCATCCTGGGTTACCGGAAAATGCTCCAGCACATACTCCCCGTCCCGCTTCGCTTCTATGTATTCCTGACGATCCAGCAATAGTTTTCCCCGCATAAGGTAAGCTTCGGGAAGATTCGGATTCATTTCAATCAGGTAAGTCAGCATATTCAACGCCGCTTCCGAATCCCCGGCCAGCAATGCATGCTTCGCCCTCATGAGCTCCAGATCCGGATCTTGCCGGAACAGGGTCCTGGCTTCGGACAAGGCTTTCCCCGCTTGTACAAAATCCCCTTCCATCAAGCTGGTTTGCGCGGACTGCCGAAGATCAAGATACTCTTCGATATCGAACGTCAACTCTTTGTTTGAAAAGCAGTCATAACCCATCGCCAGCGATCCGTTGATCCCGGATTTCACAAACTCGGCCAGTTCTTCATCGTAATAGTCGTCGTCTTCAAAGCTTTCGGTCATCGAAAAGAGATCGTCCAGCACAATCCATACCGGATGCGGCAAATGCCGGTGTTCGTCCAAAAACGACATCAACAGGTCAAAACGTTCGTATTGCCCTCCCATGTCCCACATATAATCCTGGTTCGCCAGGTGGTTCCGCCATTCCTCCGGGTCCATCCGCCGATGGATGTCATCGTAAAGCTCATGAAGATGCCGCTCGAAAAGCTCCATAGGATCCTGTTCATACTCCTGCGTATATTCGTAAGTACTTTCCGCTTGAAAAACGGCATCCGTGGCAATCGTGACATCCGTTTCCGGATGCATATGAAGCTCCTGAGGCCTATCCATGGCATCGAAAGAAACATCCGGACGGTCCGCTTGCTTCATCAACGTATCGAACGCTTCCCGAAGCTGCTGATAACCAGCGGGGTCGTCTTCCGGATGAACCGTTCTTAGCTTTCTGGCGTATGCTCTTTTTATGTGCGATTTATCCTTCGTCGGCTCAATCCCCAATATCTCCCAATTAGTCACTGTTTCATGATTCCTTTCTTCGTAATCACATAACCTTCCGGCAAGCAAGTCGTACCGGGATGCTCTCTGCACCTTGCATACAGTTCCTTAAGGTCTTTAGCCAAATCGTTCCTCGGACGGCCCGGTTCGGCGATCCCCCAATTTTCCATGCACTCCAGAATCAAGCGCTGCGTCTGCGGGTAACGGCTTGAAACATCAAGCAGACAACCTACGGCTCCCAAACGGATATCTTCCCGGTACTTCTTTTTCATTTTGGATACGCAGCTTGTAACGATATGCCATAGCCATACTTGATAGGTTTTATCGCTATCGGGAATCGGCGAATCGAAATATCCCTTGCGGATCGCCGACCATAAAGCCAGCAAGTTATTGCCGGCCAGTTCGGGAGTTTCATAGTTATGAAATCCGGTATGCAGCCAATTGATCCGGGAGCAAATATTGATTCCCCGTTCGGACAGCCTCCAGCATATTTTGCCGTACAGCTCCTGTGTCGGAATATCTCGTATGTAATAATTCGATAGAATCAAAGCCGCCGCTTCAGCGGGCATCTCCGTTTCTCCCGAAAGCATTGCCTCCATAAGTACTGTTGCTCTATACTGGACATACCGTTCCGCATCGGTTTTGTCCGTTGCCTTTTTATCGATATGCATGAATCGTGCTACCGG
Organism: Paenibacillus salivarius; assembly: GCF_051307165.1. Lineage (NCBI taxonomy): Bacteria > Bacillati > Bacillota > Bacilli > Caryophanales > Paenibacillaceae > Paenibacillus > Paenibacillus salivarius. The sequence continues at coordinate 1,965,740 of NZ_CP195592.1, read as the reverse complement.
CATCATATAAGGAGCAAGCTCCGCGTCCGGACGCACAGTTTCGTAGGCGATTTCCAGCAGATCCCCCACGAGTTCCGCATCCTCAATCTTCGCGACAAACCCTTCTCGGCCATCGTCTTGCAAGGCTTTTTTCAAACAACCCGCAATACCTTGAATTGCCGCCTGAACCTCTCCGGATGAAGGAATCCGATCGATAAATTTTCTCTTTCTATGATTTCGTTGTTCCCGGTCTGCCCCGGCGAAGGACCCGAGCCATCCTTCAATCCATGAGTCCATCTATTTCAAGCCCCTCTCAGCCCATGATTTAATCGTCCGTCTCAATAAATATAAACGAAAATTGACCATATTTGGAATCCTACAAAAGGACAAGAATGCGTCAGCGTGAACGATAGATTGGGGATGTCTGTATGAAAAATCGACCTTAAACTTGGCATTTTCGGACAAATCGCTATTTCTATTCGAAAAATCATACAAAATTGCCCTGAATACGGATAATCGTTGGAAATCTGTACGATAATTCATACAGATTCACCCGAAAGCCAGTTAAAGGCTGATCTGTGTATTATAATTCATACAGATTTCGGTTCCTTGGCGAGAATGACTTCAACCTTTTGAAATAGCAAAAAGCCGGGCGATCGGAGAAACAATCTCCAACCGGCCACGGCTTTTCCACCGAGCTCTATGCTCCATCGTACTTCTCCCGATGAACGACCGTCTCCAACGGAACCATTTCTTTCGGATCCGGCAGCACATCCGGGTATCCAAGACCGATGATCGCAACGACGCGCAGGTCAGAGGGAACCCCCAGCAAGCCTCGCACATATTGTTCCCGCTTGGCCGATTCCTCGGCATCCTCGGAATGATACACCGCTCCCCACGCCGCCCCGAGCCCGTATGACACGGAGGCAAGCCACAGGAAGCCGCCGGCGATCGAAGCGTCCTGAAGCCAATATTTGCTCAAAGACGGATTGCCTGTGATCACGATCCCCGCAGCCGCTTTCTCCAGCCACTTCATATATGGCGAAGTCGTACTTAAGGATTGGAGCATGTCCCGATCCGTGATGACGACAAACTCCCGGGAAGGCAAATTGTTGCCGCTTGGAGCCAAATACAGGGAGCGGATTAAATTTTCCATCACTTCGGGGCTAATGGGGGTATCCTTGAATTTCGTAATCTCTCTACGCTGCTCAATCGCGCTTAACACGTCCATTTCATCCATTCCTTCCCTCGAAAACCGTCTTATCGAATTGGTTTTCTTGCAATTTGTTATTTTTACTATATCGCAAAATGCAGGCGCCTTCCATGGGTCGGAATGATGAACGGCCGATTACAGCGAAAAGCTGGTCTTCTTCAATTCCTCCGTACTGAACAGGATCTCATGCTCCCCGGCCCCCTCCTCCCGGACAAACGTTTCGGCGACCCGCAGCACTTCCTCCTCCGATGTCCCGTGAATCATGGCATAAAGATTATACGGCCAATCCGGATAGGGAGTCCGGCGGTAGCAGTGGCTCACTTCACGACGGTCGGCCAGTCTCCGGCCGGCTTCGTCAATCTTCTCCTCCGGCATCAGGCAAACAAACAGACCATTAGCCGAGAAACCCGCGTTCCGGTGCTTTAACACGGCTCCGATCCGTTTGAGCGTTCCTTCCTCCCGCATCGTCCGGAGACGCAGCAGCACTTCGTCGACCGGACGCCCCAGATTGGCGGCCAATTCGCCGTACGGATCGGCGCACAAGGGGAGCTCCCCTTGCAATTCCCGGACCAAAAGCAGATCAAACTCATCCATGCGCATTGGCCTCCTTCGATGTCTCCATATTTAAAAATACGTTCAGCTTATACATCCGCTCGGCAGGGAATTCGTAGATGCCGGCTCCGCCCGCCGCGTCCCGGATCGACGAAAGAATCCCGGATCTTTCCTCCTCGCTTCTCGCCGACAGAGTGAACCACATATTGAGCCTGCTTTGCCGCCGGTAATTGTGCGTCACTCCCTTGTATCCGTTGACGACGGCGGCGACGTCATAAAACAGCTCCTCCGGCACGGCCATGGCGTACAATCTTCCCGAAAAGCCAAGCTTGGACGGATTAAATACGCCGCCCACCCTTCGCACGAGGCCTTCTTCCTTTAACTTCGCCAATCTCCGGATAACCTCGTCTCCCGCCATTCCCAATTCTCCTCCCAATGCATCCCACGGGCGCTCCACCAGAGGCAGACCTTCCTGCAGCCGATTCAGAAGCGCCCTGTCCTTTGCTTCGAGTTCCTTCAACGCCTGATCCCTCCATCGATTATGCGTACGGGCGGTCTTTTGTGGCACCAAGGCTCCTCGGCCAAAAAATTGCCGCCGCTATAGTAATAGGAACGGGCCCGGCAGCCTCCGCAGACACCGACGTCACGGCAGGATCCGCAGGCGCCTTCGTATTTTTTGTAGTTCCGCAAATCACGGAACACGGGGTTGTCACGCCATAGCTCCTCAAAAGGCGTCTCGCGAACGCTTCCCACCTTCACGGGCAAATACGGGCAAATATGCACGTCTCCGTTCGGCAGTACGGAGCAGTAGCCTACTCCCGCCAAGCATCCGCGGGTATACCGCATCTCAAGGCGCATGCTTCGGGCAAGCGGCATAAACTGCGGCGCGCAGGTCGGTTTGATCTCGATGCGGGTCGACCGCTGCCGTTGCAGCACATTACGCAGCACCTGATAATAACGCTCGTGTTTCAGCGCGTCTTCCTCTATATTGACGGCCCTTCCGGTCGGCACGAGAAAAAAGGGATGCAGCGATGCCACATCCAGCTCCTCCGCCAATCGGGCCACCCGGTCGAATTCGTCCACATTGTCCTCTTTCAGCGTCATGTTGATCTGGACTTTCAATCCGGCTTCGCGGGCATGAAGGATCCCTTGCACCGCCTTCTCCCAACCGTCCGGCGAATTTCGAAACCGGTTGTGGGAAGCCGGCTCGGCGCTGTCGATGCTGATGGCGATCCCGTCCAAACCGGCCGTCTTCAATTCGCGGGCCTTGGCGGCGGTCAACAGCGTCCCATTGCTGCCCATGGCCGATTTCAAGCCGTGGGCAGCCGCATGTGCGATCAGTTCGGTCAGATCCTCCCGGATCAGCGGTTCGCCGCCGCTAAAAATAAGCAGCCGGAAACCGGCCGCTTGAATCTGGTCGATCAGGCGGCGCCCCTCTTCCGTCGTAAGCCGGCCCTCGTCGGAGGCGTCCGGACCGGAATCGCGGTAACAGTGCGCACAATACAGATTGCACCTTTTGGTCACATTCCACGAGATGAGCATCGATTTGCACCTTCTCCTAGACCGGGAGTCCGATTTCCCGGTCGCTCAAATAGCACGCAGGATCGGCATCCCAGAAATTGCCCCGGACCGAGGCCGCCCTCGCCCGAAAATTGCCGTTGCATATATCGAGCCATGCGCAGCTACCGCACCTTCCTTTGAGATTCCGGGTCCGGTCTTCCCTTAACCCGGCCAGGACCGGATGGGCGGCCTCTTTCCAAAGGGTGCTGAACTTCCGCTCACGGATATTGCCGATCTCGATGTCCCGGGTAAATTGATCCGGGTATACGTTCCCCGACCAGTCGATGCAGGCGATCGCCGATCCCGAGCGATTGCCCCCGTTGCGGCGCAGCAAGTCAAGCAAGACGGCCGCCCGTTCCGGGTCTCTGTCCCTCATCCACCGGTACAAATAAACGCCGTCGGCATGGTTGTCCACCGTAAGAAGTTCCGCCCGTTTTCCTTTGCCGTGGAGGTCCAGCGTCTTGGCGATGATCAGGTCGAGCGCCCGACTGGACTGCTCGCGGCTTACGTCCGCATCCCGCAAACCGCCGCCCCTGCCCGCATAAACCAGGTGATAGAAGCAGGCTCTGGGGATATTTTCGCGTTCGATTAATTCCAGAATCCCTTCCAGATCCCGATACGTATGCTTGCTGATCGTAAAACGCAGCCCCGCCTTCAGGCCCTCGCCCAGGCAATTTCGAATAGCGGCCAGTGCCTGATCGAAGCACCCGCTTTGCCCCCGGAATTCATCGTGACGCGAGCCCAGCCCGTCAAGGCTGATACCCGCATATTTGACCCCCGCCTCTTTGAGCTGTCCGGCTTTGCGCCGGGTAATCAGCGTGCCGTTGGTGGACAGGACCGCACGTAGTCCCCGGCTCGCCGCATAATGGATCAAATCGAGAATATCTCTGCGCATCAACGGCTCGCCCCCCGAAAACAGCAGGACCGGCACGCGAAAATCGGCAAGATCGTCGATCATCTCCATCGCCTCCAGCGTCGACAGCTCGTCCGGGTCCTTGGAGGAGCAGGCGTCGGCGTAGCAGTGGCGGCAACTTAAGTTGCAGGCTCGCGTCGCGTTCCAGACGACCACCGGTCCGTTTCCCTCGGACGTTCCGGTTTTCGCTTTCCTCGCCCCTAGCCCGTAGCGCAGATGGTCGCCTTCTCCGTCCAGTCCGGTCAACAATTTCGTTACATTGATCATGCCTGCTCCCCTTTTCACCGATTGTTGAATAATATTATTTTCTTTAATTGTGAAAAAATACACATGACGAACGAAAAAAAAACAGCCCTCGGAGCCCACTATTTTTCCGGAGGGATGCTTCAGGAACCTGATCTTTTCCCTTTATCAAAAAATCATTGTTGCTTGTTCTGCTTGCGGTATTGCAGCGGCGAACGGCTCGTTATTTTTTTGAAAACCCTTCCAAAGTGCGCGATGCTGTCAAACCCGGTTTCCTCGGCGACCCTCGTGATCTTCCAATTCGTATCAATCAGTCGGGCCTGGGCTTCCCTGACCCTTACATGATTGAGAAATTCGATGATCGTAAACCCGGTAGTCTCTTTGAAGATGCGGCATAAATAAGTCGGGCTGATAAAAAAATGCCGTGCGATCTCATCCAGCTTAAGCTTCTGCGCGTAACGCCCGTTCAAGAACTCCACGATCGCATATACTCTCTGCTGGATTTCGTTATTTTCCGGCTTCAGGTTCTCCGCCTGTTCCTCCCGGATTCGGCCGAGCAGAATCAGCAGCTGGACAAGCAAGGTCTGGAGGTAAAAGAGGCTTAACAACCGTTCTTCCTTCTGTTCCTGAAGCATGGTAAATAGCAGGTCTGTGACCCGCCCTTGTTCCTGGGCGTTCAACCGCAGCAAAAAGCTGTCCCCGTTCAACAAAGGCAGCATTTCCAGCCCCATACCTTCGGCAAAGCGCAGACAGGAGTCGTCGAAATTGATCAGGATGCGCTCGTGCTTGACGCCGCCTTTGCTGGACGTCCTGTGCAGCCGGTTTTTGTGGATGAATACCAGATCGCCGGCCTGCAGCGCATAAACGCGGTCATGGATGTAGTAATACCGTTCGCCGGACAACAGGTAGTAGATTTCATAGGTATCGTGCATGTGCTCCGAATCCATATTAAACGGCCTGTCCCGTTTCATCTGCTCCACGATCAGAACCGATGACGCATTCATCCGCAACACCCTTTCGTTTTTTTTACAAAGATAAAATATGCATAGTTTTACGCAAAAGAAGCAGGAAATGGTTAGAAATCAACATTTTATTTACTATATGATAACTTCAAAATGATGTAAATGGAGGAATCATCGTGGATAAAAAAAGGTACGCATTGGTCGGAACGGGCGGAAGAGCGGAGTTTTTTTATAGTGCCTTAGTTACCACCTTCAAGGATACGTCGGAGCTGGTCGCCTTTTGCGATGCGAACCGGACCCGAATGGAATATGCGAATGAACTGCTCCGGGACAAGTATGCGTACCACCCCGTCTCCGTTTATAAGGCGGACGGCTTCGATGATATGATTCGTGAAACCAAGCCGGATACCGTGATCATCTGCACCATTGACCGCACGCATCACAAGTATATCGTCCGGGCGATGGAGCTCGGCTGCGACGTGATCACCGAAAAGCCGATGACCGTCGATGAGGAGAAATGCCGGGAGATCTTCGAGGCGATCGAACGAACGGGCCGAAAGCTGCGCGTGACCTTCAATTACCGGTATGCCCCGCATAATACGAAGATCCGGGAGATCATCATGGACGGGACGATCGGCGAAGTGCTGTCGGTCAATTTCGAGTGGCTCCTGAATACGGAGCATGGGGCCGATTATTTCCGGCGGTGGCACCGGGACAAGCGAAACAGCGGAGGCTTGCTCGTGCATAAATCGACGCATCATTTCGATCTGATGAATTTCTGGCTCGATTCGAAACCGGAAATCGTCTATGCGATGGGAGATCTAAGGTTTTACGGGAAGGAAAACGCCGAGAAGCGGGGGATTACGCAGTTTTATCAACGCGCTTACGGGAGCAAGGCCGCCGAAAACGACCCGTTTGCCTTGCATTTGGACCGGAACGAGCATTTGAAAAAAATGTACCTGGACGCCGAGGACGAAGACGGATACCAACGGGACCAGAGTGTGTTCGGGGACAATATCAGCATCGAAGATACGATGAGCGTCATGGTCAAATATAAAAACAAGGCTGTCATGAACTATTCGCTGAATGCGTACATGCCTTGGGAAGGGTTTATCATTGTCTTTAACGGGACTAAGGGACGGCTTGAGGTGCGCGTAACAGAGAAATCCTACGTCAATTCCGGCGGTGCCAAGGAAAATGAAGGCGCGCTCGGCGGCATTGACATGACCGTGCAGCCCCTCTTTGCAGCACCTTACCGCGTCGAGATCGTCCAGGGCGAAGGCGGCCACGGAGGCGGAGATCCTGTCATGCTGCGCGACATCTTCGACAAGCCGCAGGAGGATCGGTTTAACCGGGCGGCTTCCCATGTCGACGGCGCCTGGTCCATCATGACCGGCATCGCGGCCAACCGCTCGATCAGAACCGGACTGCCGGTAAAGGTCAACGAGCTTTGGGAGGAGTGAGGGAGTGATTGGGCAGAATCGTCGTAATCACTGGATGATTCGGCCACGGTTCTTCGGCTAACGAAACCAGGGAACCTTATTTGACCAAATTCGCGCCGGTTCGAATTCTAACGAAACGCTGTCACGCTATTTGATGTGTATTGCGCTCCATGACCCCATTTTACTTGAATAACGTTACACCGTTTCGTTAAAAATTCTCAAGTGCCGAAACCGGCGAAATAAGGATATCCAGTTTCCTTAGAACCATGGATCAAAAAAACATAAGGGGCCCGTTTCAAACCGAAACGGCCCCCATTCGTTTAAAGCTCATCCTTTCACCGACCCGATCATGACGCCCTTCTCGAAGTATTTTTGTAGAAACGGATAAAGGACGAGGATCGGCAGCGACGATACGATAATGACTCCATATTTGATCTGGTCCGCGTAACGCTGGGCATAACCGCCCGCCGCGCCCCCCGTGCCGGCCCCGTTTTGAAACACCTGGTTGGACAGCAATATATCCCGGAGTACGATTTGAAGCGGCTGAAGGTTATTGTCCCGAATATAGATCAGCGCGGTGAAAAAGTCGTTCCAATGTCCGACCAAATAGTAGAGCGCAATTACCGATATCATCGCTTTGGACAGCGGCAGCGCCACTTTCATGAAAAATTTGAAATGCGTGCAGCCGTCGATGACCGCCGCTTCGTACAGTTCGGGCGGCAGCGAGCTTTCGAAGAATGTCCGGGCAATAATCAAGTAAAAGATGTTGACGCAAAACGGCAAGATAAAGACCCAAACCGTGTTCGTGATATGCAGGTCCTTCATCAACAGATAAGTCGGGATCAATCCCCCGTTGAAAAACATCGTCACGACGAACAGGAACATAATCGGACGTCTTGCCTTGAATTCCTTCCGCGACAGCACGTAAGCGGCCGGCATCGTGAACAGCATGTTGACCAGCGTACCGAACAGCGTGTAAAACACGGTATTGCGGTAACCGGTCCAGATCCGGCTGTCCTGAAAAATTTCCTTGTACCCGAACAGGCTCGTTCCTTTCGGAAACAGCAGCACCTTGCCGGTCGCCACCAACGTAGAGTCGCTGAACGACGCGATGACGATGAAATAAAGCGGATAAGCGATCACGAGAAAAATCAGCAGACACACCGCAGAGAGGACGAACCGGAACGCGAGCTCTTTTCCGTCCCATTTTTTACGTACCATGATTGAAAGCTCCTCCTTCCGTCCTTTCCTAGTACAAGCTCGTGTCCGACACCTTTTTCGAAATGGCGTTCATGCCGAACAGGAAAATAAAATTGATCACCGTATTGAATAACCCGATCGCGGAAGCGTAGCTGAACTGGTTGGAGATGATCCCGATTTTGTACACGTAGGTGGCGATCACTTCCGATACGGGCAGATTGAGCGAATTTTGCATGAGGAAAATTTTCTCGAATCCGGTGCTCAAAATGTTGCCCATGCTGAGAATGAACAAGATGATGATCGTAGGAATCAGCGCCGGCAGATCGACGTGGCGGATCATTTGCCATCTGCTCGCCCCGTCGATTTTCGCGGAATCGTACAGCTGCGGGTCGACGGTGGACAGCGCCGCCAAATAAATGATGCTGTTCCAGCCGCAATGCTGCCATATGTCGGACAGTACGTACACCGGGATGAACGTATTCGTCGAAGCGATCAGGTTGATATGACCCAGGCCGAGCGCTTTCATCATGTAACCGACGACGCCGGTTTCCGGGGACAGCAATACGTTCAGCATCCCGACAAGCACGATGACCGAAATAAAATGAGGCAGATACACCGTCGTTTGCATTACGTTTTTCATCCGCTTGCTGCGGATCTGGTTTAAAATCAGCGCGAGAATAATCGGAGCCGGAAACCCGATCACGATCGAGGCAAGGCTGATGAAAAACGTGTTTTTCATTAAATCGGTGAACAGATAGCTGTCGATAAATTGCTTGAAATAGAACAATCCACGCCACTCGCCGCCGGTAAGCCCTTTGCTGAAATCGTAATCGCGGAACGCGAGCTGGATGCCGTACATCGGTATATAGTTAAAAACCAGGACAACGGCGATGGCGGGCAAAATCATGATCCATAGCTGATAGTCGCGTTTGAGCAGCCGTATTCCTCCCCGGTTGCGCATGAGGTGCATCTCCCTTCCTTCTTGTAGGATACGGCCGCGCCGCCGATTCAGCGGCACGGCGTCAGTGGCGTCCGGTCTCGGGTAAGCCGTTATTGGTTTTTCTTGAATTCGTCATAGTACTTCTGCATAATTTCCAGGTTCTGCGTCAGACCGGCCCGCTCGGACTCCTTCACATAAGCGTCCCACTCGTTTTCGATGCCGCCTTTCGTAATCCATTTCGCAAAATTCGTGTTCGCCAGGTTCATCACATTGGTGTTGTTGAGTGCCATCGTGCTGTTGTCCGCCGTCGTATATTTCATGAAAATGCCGGGCAGTACATCGTTCTCCACATCGATCTTAATCGCTTCGATCGGCTCGGATTGTCCGATCACTTCCTGCATATCCTCACCCAGCGTCAACTGCAGCGTATCCGGGATGTAGAAGGCACCGTTGTCGGCGAGCGTGGAGGTCCATTTCCAGGTTCCCGGGTCCATGTTCGCATCGCCTGGCGGCAGTACGGCATAGGTGCCGTCTCCGTTGTCCTTAATGTTTGGTCCGAGCGAGCCGAATAACACCTGCATGCCGACCTCCGGCGCATAAAGTTCGTTGATGAAGCGCATGGCCGCTTCCTTGTTTTTCGATTTGGCCGACATGACGACATGGTTCACGCCATAGTTCAAGGAATTATAATCGTAGCTCCACGAAACCTGGGCATCCGGCGTCGCCTTCGGCGGCGTCATCGAGGTATATTGAGGAGCAAGCTGCTCGCCGAACCGGTCGGAAGCGACCCAGCCCAGCGTAAACCCGACTTTGGCGGTATCGCCTTCGCCGCGGGCGACGGACTGATATTTCGTATAGTCGTGCGTGAACACCTCCGGATTGATGAGCCCGGCTTTATAAAGCTTGTTCAGGAACGTAATCAGCTCTTTGTAACGTTCATCGGTCAGGAAGTTCTTCACCTGGCCGTCTTCGACGAAATAGCCCTGGCCGCTGCCGTCGGTCAGCGTCATGCCTGTGCCGCCAAGAAGGTAGGCCGCATTGAAGTAACCGCCGATGCCGCCCGGCCAATCCATCGGGATTTCATCGTTAGGATTGCCGTTGCCGTTGGCATCCTTTTCCTTGAAGGCGACAAGCACGTCGTAAAGCTCATCCCAGGTCGTCGGCACGCTTAAGCCGAGATTGTCGAGCCATTTCTGATTGATATAAAGCCTGGACGCGGAGCTTGGCCAGAACCGCTGGTATTTCGGGAGCCCATAAATCTTCCCGTCGGGCTGCGTCGCGATCCGCTTCGTATCCGGCTTCTCCTCGAACATTTTTTGTACGTTCGGCGCCTGGTCCAGCATGCCGCTCAGGTCCTGGAACAAGCCTTGGAATTGGGCAAAATCCGCATCCGTGATCACGTTGGGCCCGACGAACAAATCCGGCACGTCCCCGCTGGCGAGCATCGTGCCTTTTTTCTGATCCCAGTCGGCCGTGATTTCCTGCCACTCGATATCGACCCCCGCCGTTTCCTCCACCTTCTGCAGCCATTCCATCTCCGCAAGCGGCTTCGTCAACGGGTGTTTCGTGACGATCGCGGTCAGCTTCACCTTTTGGCCGTTTCCGGCCGCATCGCCCGGCGTATCCGCGCCGTCCTTTCCTTCATTGCCGCCCGATCCTCCGCAGCCCGTCAATACGGAAGCCGCCACAATCACGGCTGAGGTGAAGGCGATGGCCTTTTTCCACATTCCTTTTCGCATGACAAAACCTCCCCTTTAGAATCTGATTGTCGATCCCTATGGTTATTGCGCCGCGGGCATCCTCCTTCCGCTCCGCAGCACTTACTCTAAATGGCGATGCATCCGATCGTAAACGGGCAGTTTTTAAGCAATGCGCAATAATTGAAAGCGCTTAATTCTAGGCGTTCGAAAGCCTCCTCGACGCTTGTATTTTTGGTATTTCAAATTTTGTATATATTCAAAAAATGGGTACGCCCACCTCTTCGTTGTTGTACTCTGTACAACATTTTTACTCCATTTTGCGCCTTCATCCCCCCATTGTTGTACTCTGTACAACAAATGCGGTCTATCTAGCACCAATAGTCGCTTTTCCGCCCAAATTTGATGCATAACGTACAGCTTGTGCGTCCCATTCGAGTAAATTAGTCGAAAATGTTGTAGAAAGTACAACATTTTCACTCCATTTCGGGCCTGCGCCCCTTCATTGTTGTACTTTGTACAACAAATGCGGTCTATCTAGCACCAATAGTCGCTTTCCCGCCCAAAATTGTTGCATAATGTACAACTTGTGCGGCCCATTCGAGTAAATTAGTCGAAAATGTTGTAGAAAGTACAACATTTTCACTCCATTTCGGGCCTGCGCCCCTTCATTGTTGTACTCTGTACAACAAATGTGGCCTATCAAGCACCAATAGTCGCTTTCCAACTCAAAATTGTTGCATAACATACAACTTGTGCGACCCATTCGAGTAAATCCGGCCGGAATTGCTGCATTAAGTACAACAATTTCACCCGCTACGCTAAGTTGAGGACATCTCAGCAGGGCCAGCCATCAAAAAAACTGCCGTTTACATCACGGCAGCACCAATCCTTAATCCATCGTCACCCGGCCCTGTGAGCTTCCCGGTATTGTCCCGGCGTCGTGCCGACGATTTTTTTGAAGCAGCGGATAAAGCTCGACGTATTGGAGAATCCCGTCTGCCTCGACACCTCTTCCAGCGTCTGGGACGTATTGCGCAGCAGCTGGGCGGATTTTTGAATACGCTGCATATCGATATATTCTTTGAAATTTTGACCGATCGTCTTTTTGAAATAATGACTGAAATTGGACGGGGACATATGAAAATATTCGGCGATCCGCTGAAGCGAAAAGTCGGGCTCCATGCCCTTTTCTTCGATATAACGAATCATGTCATCCCGGGAGACGACGTTGGACGACGGAAGCGTGCTTTGAATAATATCGCACAGCTTGCTGCAGCTGTCCCTGATGATCCCAACCATTTGACCGATCGTGTAATGGTGCCTGAACGCCGCATCCGTCAGACGGAGCAGTCCGGCATCGTCATGGCTGAACCGTTGCAGACCGCTCAAAATGACGCTGACCGTATTCAAATAGATGCTGCGCACAATGTGAGGCGACGCTCCTCCGCTGCCCGTCTCCATATGACCGACGATCTTCTCGACAACGGCTTTGACGGCGGTCACCTCGTTTTTCAGGATAGACAACTCCAGCGATTGCAGCAGTTCGGCGAAATAAGATACGGTCCCCGATTTCGGAATGTCCATCTCGTTGAAAACCAAGACCTGATCATCCCGGCGAAGGCGCAAAAATTCGGATGCGCGCACGGCTTGCAAGTAGGAGAGATGAATGTCTTCCGCCGAGAACGGTTTAGCCGGGGTCCCGATTCCTACAAACACCCGCACTCCCGTATCCGCTTCCACTTTCCGCCGTACGCCGTCAAGATATTCTTTAACCGGAAACTGTTCCTCACAGGAGCAAACGAAGATCATTTCCTGATTATAAATGCTTTTAAAAATATAACCTTCCATCCCTTCCGTCCGGCTCTCCTCGAGTGAACGAAGTAAGTCCGCCGCATCCAGGACGGCATTGCCGCTTCCTTCCTCCGCCCCCTCCGCCGTTACTTCCGGTTCCAGGGACAATACGGCTACCGCCGAGTACGGAAACGCAAACTTGATCCCGTACGCCTTCGCTTCCCGTTGAAAGTCCTCCCATGCCGGAATCTTGCCGCTGACCAGCTCGAACAACAAGTTATCGCGCATGATCGGCAGCGTCCGTTTGACCTCGGCATCCAGCGAGCTGTTGACGGAAACGAGTTCCCCAAGCGCATAACGGATCGTTTCGATTTCGTTCAGGGCTTTGCGATCCGCAGGCTCAAAAATATCTATGGCAAAGTCGACGAGCCGTTTGATCGGTTGATAGTTTTGCCGGATCGATAAATAGATGATCAGCAATTCAAGCAGCAGCATCAGCCCGATCAGCATCACCGAGTTGCGCTGGATTTTTTGAATGCCAAGCAGCGTATCCGTCACAGGCAGCATGCTTACGTATTGCCAGCCGTTCTTATCCGATACCGAATGGGAGACGATGTAATCCCTGCCGTTCAAACTGTGGATCCCCGCCTTCTCGGTTCCTTCCTTCAGGCCGGAGACGATGCTCCGAAACTCAGTCGAGCCGTTGTAATCGGTCTCCTCCGATGCCAATAGCTCATTGCCCTGCGCGTCAAAAATAAAAAACTGTCCCGTATACTTCTCCGAAACGGAATTCATCATGCGGATCATCGTGTCCTCGCGAACCATGATCAGCACCGCCCCCGGGGGATCGTACCCTCCGACCGGCAAAGGAAGGGCGAACGTAATCATGCGGACTTGATTGCTTCCCGGAATGACGACACTCTCGACCGGCCGGACGATGGGGGCCTCCAAATGATTCAACGTTCCGATCATTTCCTGGTAAGGCCAGTTCTCATAATAGTACCCGATGCCCGGCTTGTTGAAGTCCTCCGCCTTGTAAGCGCTTCCGGTTTTGGCGAACAAATACCCGGTGCTTTTGATATACAGCAGCGTATTGTAAATAAATCCGTCCGTCGCATTGTACTTTCGCATTTCGCCCGCATTTAGCACCCGTTGATAGTCGCTGTTGTCATACATTTTGATTTCGCGGTTTTGCACCAGCTCGTAAGGCAAATTATAAACGTACCGGGTGAACGTATTCATCGAAGTCATGAACTGTTCCGTCACATGCGTGTTCCAGTCCATATGCTGCTTCTTTACCACCGCGGTCGAGTGGGGATAATAATACATCAGAATGATCATTAAGGGGAATAAAAGGACAAGCAGGTAGGAGACAAGAAACCGGATCAACATAGGGTTCCGCTTTTTTCTCACGATCGATCCACCTTTCTCTTCATCAGGAAATGATAGGCAGAAGGAAACATCCTTTATAGTTATAGTATATAATACCATTTAGTTTACATGCAGGAATACTATTTTATAAAAAGGTAAACAAAAAAGCCTCCTTCAGGGAGGCTCTTCTAGATTACTTCATTCCGATGGTTCCTTCATTAATCGTAAAATATCCGTTATTTGCGAAAGCCAGAATTTTGCTGACGCTGATTCCGGTCTGATTAGAAATTTCCAATATGATCGTATCGGGTTTCTTCTCAACGATGCTTCTTATCTTTTCGTAAAGTTCCTCGCAGCTTTTGCAAATCGGCTTGTTTCTTCTCTCGTACAGATTACCGCATATTTTGCATATCGAGTAGTTGCCCATGATGTTCTCCTTATTTCCAAGCGCCAGGATGGTCATCGTTGACCAAAGCGAGATTCGCCGCCCGAGCGTTTGTTTCTACCTGCTCAATGCTCTTGCAGCCCGGAATCACGCAAGTAACGGCGGGGTGCTTGAGGCACCACGCCAGAGCCCATTCCGCCATGTTGACGCCTTCCGGCACCTCATTCCGGGCGATGTCCTCCACAAGCCGAAGCTTGGCGTCAATCTCCTCTCGTTCATGCCCTTTCCGGACATTGTCGCTGAATACGGCCCCCGGCTTATATTTGCCGCTCAAATACCCGCTGGCCAGCGGGACCCTTGCGAGCACGCCAAGATTCTGTCTTTGACAGGATGGAAATACGTGTTCCTCCGGCGCCTGGTCCAAGCGGTTATATACGACCTGAATCGCTCCGGCATGAAGCTCGGTTGCTTTATCCGTCTGGTAAATGTTCGTATTGCTCCCGATCGATATGCCGAGGTGCCGGATTTTTCCGGCCTGCACCTGCTTGTCCAGCATCGTCCAAAGCTCGTCGTTGTCGAACACTTCATCCGAGCCCGAATGGAACTGGTAAAGATCGATATAATCCGTGCGGAGCGCTTTCAAGGATTCCTCGAGTTGAACCTGAATTTGCTTCGAATCCCAGGCATTCTCCCAGTGATCATGCCACCGGTGCCCGAATTTGGAGGCGATCACCCAATCTTCACGACGGTCTCTGGCCATAAAATCGCCGATAAAGGATTCGGACATATGATGAGGCCCGTAACATTCCGCCGTATCGATCAGGTTCATCCCGAGTTCCTTTGCTCGAGCAAGTATTCCGTCTACCTCGGTTTGCGAAAAATTTTTGCCCCAGTCGCCGCCGAATTGCCACGTTCCGACTCAGACCACCGATACTTTAAGCCCGGTCTTGCCAAGACGTCTGTACTTCATGCTTGTCACCTCGGTTATTTGACTTGTTCTCATCCTATTATCATCTTAGTCTCTATTTCTTCCCGTGGCAATTCCGGCCCGTCAAAATGTTTGAAAAGGGACTGCTTATAACCTCAGTTTCATAAAATAAGCTTCCGACAGGAGATAGGCAATGGTCGATTCCGCGCCTTGATTCAAATTGACTCCATTAGGAGTCAATCCATCGTAGGCTCCACCCGTCGCTGGGCAAATCATCGGCTCGCCGGCGTCATTGTCGCCGTGAAACCATTGCCAGCATTTTACGGCAATATCCGCATAGGATGACCTATTGGTAAGCCGATAGGCTTTCGACGCGGCCAGCAAAAGCTTGAAGACGTCGATGGGCTGTTGATCCCATAAGGCTCTTTTACCGGGCGCGCACCATCCCCTGTTCCCGATAGGGCGTATGTGTCCTTGCTCGCTCACGGACAGTCCGATCAAAAAGTCAAGACTCTCCAGCGCCGTTGACAGCATGCTGCGATCCTGCAGCAATTCGTACCCGCACAGCAACCCCCATGGAAGAAGACCGTTACTGTAAGTTAACATAGGCTCGTACCAAGACCAGCCCTGCAAGGAATTTTCCGAATAAGCCTGCATCAAGCGGCCGGCAAGCCATTCGGCATCGGACTGGAGACTTTGCGGATACCCATGCTGCATCAAAAGACTGACCGAAGCCAGCGCATGGGCCCATCCCCTTGTAGAGCTCAGGTTTCGGATTAAGCTTAGAGCTCGTTTGAGCATTTCTTCAACCGCAGTGCGTCTATCGTCCTGCCGCCATGCGGCATACGCGACGGAGCAAGCCCACAAGCATCGCCCGAGGCAATCGTCGGAAGGCTCTTCGGTCTCGAATGTCCGGTCATAAGCGATGTTATTGTGGAAGTGTCCGTTATCCTTTTGAACCCACAACATAAAGGAAAGATAGGTATCCATCAAAGGATGCAACGCTTCCTGGCCCCGTTGATCCAGCAGTTCCAGCCATTCCAGACACATCCATAACGCCCTGGCTTGGTCGTCCGTGCTGTAGCCTTCCAGGCGCCGCGGCACAGCGCCAAGCGCATGTTCCATAATGCCGGTCCCGTCCGTGAGTCTGCGGATATGACTAAAGCGCTCCGTATCCCGTTTCACTGGCGATGCCTGCCTCACCCCAATCCATTCCCGTTCAATTCGCATTGGAAAACGCCACCTTTGCCGCACATTGTTCAAACAGCGCAAGATGGAGTTTGCCTACTTTGGGCCAATGCATCTGTGAGCCGATCCGGGTGATTTCGTGGCTTAGCTGCTTCATGCGTCTGTCGTCGGACAACAGGCTTGTCAGGCCTTCCGCCCATTGTCCGGCATCTCCCGGAGGAATTAATAAATCGGGATGATCGCCGAGCAGGTCCTTCGCATATACATAAGGGGTGCTTAATACGGGCTTGCCCAATCCGAGCGCATAGGCAAGGGTTCCGCTTGTGATTTGCTGCATTCCGGGATATGGCGTAACGTAAAGATCGCATGCGGACAAAAGCCCCACAAGCTCGTCCTCGTCCACGTAACGGTCCAGCATCGAGACATGTTCTTCCAGACCCAAATCGCGGATAAGCTGCTGCAGCTCCTCCCGATAGGCTTCGCCTTCCCGCTTTCGAACTTCCGGGTGCGTCTGTCCCACGATCACATACAGCGCATTCGGCACGTTTCGTACGACCTCGGGCAGGGCGCTTATCACCGTTTCGAGTCCCTTGCCCCGGCTCAGCAGGCCGAAGGACATGATCACTTTGCGGTCCGACCAGCCCAACCGGCGCCGGTAGGCCGAACGTTTCCCGGGTTCAGGTTCCGGCGTGCCGTGCGGCACATAATGGATCTTGTGTCTTGGAGTACCGAAGGAATGATGCAGATAGTCCGCCGCTTTGCGGCTCATGACCAGAATCATGGCGCTGAGATCCGCGAGTTGCCGCTGCACCCTGCCGTAAGGCTCCTCCGGCGTTTCAAATACGGTATGAAAGGTAACCGCCAAGGGCTTCTCAAGTCTGCCGGCGAACTCCAGTACATAATCTCCGGCTTCGCCGCCGAAAATGCCGAACTCATGCTGCAGGGACACGACGGATACATCGCTTCGGTTAATTCGTTCGGCCAGTTTGCCGTAGGCATGGCGGTCGTCCTTATCAAGTACCGAGATGGAAGGATCGGTAAACTCCGGCTGTCCTCCCGTGGGCCTGAAGGCAAACACCGGATCGTTGCCGTTCCAGCCTTTGGCCGCTCTCACGCTCTGGCGGAGATGGCTGGTATACGTAGCGATGCCGCATTTCTGGGGCACATAAGTACCGATATAAGCTATCCTTGTCACGCGCTCACAACCTCCTTCATCCGATTGACGACGGCTTCATACAAGATATGCTGCGGTCCGATCTCCGAATCGTAACCGAATACGCACTGATGCAGTCTCGCGCCGTTCCGGACCAGACAGCGATCCCACAAGATCGTCTCGCTAAGGCGGGCCTTCCCCAGGATGCGGCAATCGCTGCCGATCACGGTGTAAGGACCGATAACGGCACCGTCTTCGATTTTAACGCGATTTCCGATCAGGATCGGCCCGTTCAAAACGGCGGACGGGCTAATACTGCATTGTTCGCCGATCCAAATGCCCGCTTCCGCTTCTTGGCCGGGAAGGGGCAAATTCAATTTACGGTTCAATAAATCCCAGTGAACGGCGCGATACCGGTCACGCGTCCCCATGTCAAGCCAATAGCCGCTCATCGGGAATCCATACACCCCGTAGCCTTGAGCGATCAAGCCGGGGAATGTTTCCCGTTCAATGGAAACTTCGCGTCCTTCGGGAATGGACCGGAGCGCCTGCTTGTCCATCACATAAATCCCCGCATTGATCCAACGGGAAGGCGCTTCGCCGGGCTTGGGCTTCTCCACGAACCGCCGGATGCGTCCGGACTCCTCCATATCCACGACCCCGAATTGGGAAGGATCCTCCACCTGAGTGAGACCGATCGTCACGACGCCGGAATGCGCATGATGAAACGACAATAACGGATTTAGATCGATCTGCTGCACGACATCGGCATTCAATACAATGAAGCTGTCACCGAGGAGGGGTTCGGCCAGTTTTATGGCCCCTGCGGTACCCAGAGCGCTATCCTCGACGGTATATTCGATGTTGACGCCGAATCTGCGCCCGTCTCCAAAGTGGTTTCTGATCAAATCCGGGTAATGCTTCAGCGCAATGACAAACTCCCGGATCCCTTGCTCCTTCAACTGCATGACGATATACTCCATCCAAGGGCGATTGCATACGGGAGCCATCGGCTTTGGCAGCTGTTCCGTCAACGGTCTTAAACGCGTACCCAAACCTCCGGCCAATAACAAAGCTTTCATTCTATAACCTCCATTCTCGTAAAAAAAAGAAGTCCAATCATGGTGAAGTTTTCAACGGTCATGACATGACAAACACCATGAACGGCAAAAATCCAGCATAAAGGCTTCTCTCGGGACGTTATATTACATGAAATTGTTAGCACTCAAGCGAGTGGGCTGCTAATAAAATATATACTTGAATCGTTGAATCGAATCAAGCCGGTTTCTCCGCAAAAATGGGCCAGCATTCCTTGTTTTCTAATGTTTAGCGGATTAAAGCTATCATTTATTTTAAATTTCTATTAATTTCTTTTTATTTTTATGGTTTCGTAATGCAAAAAAGGATCCGGTATGACGATGCAATGCGCCTCGGTATCGCTGATTCCCGCGTAAAGCATGGCGGATCCGTCTTCGGATCGGACGAGCCCGCCGCTAAAGACCACGTCCTGCAAATCATCCCGTTTGGCGGGTCCCGGAAGGAAGCTGTCCCGAACCGCGATCAGCTCGATATCCGTCACGGTCCCCGTTTCCGGCTCCAGGGCAAAAACCATCGGATAATAATGGCGCTTCCCCTCATCGTCAAAACGGGCGATATGCCCCAAAACGCCGACGAGTCCGTTGGCCAGCAAATGCGCTTCATTGACGCCGCCCCATTCGTCCTTGATGAACTGCCCTTCCAGCAAAGGCGCTTCTTCGATAAGCTCCCGGGTCAATTCATCGATGGACGGTATGCGGATAAATCCGATCTTGCCCCGCCCGCCTATCTTTCCCTGCGGTCTTGTGAAGACGCCGATGTCGCCCTCCGCCAATTCTACCAACCGGATATCCTTCATTCCGTTCGGCCCTTCGAAGAAGGGGCTCAAATTCTCCAAACGGGTGCCCCGGTAGAATTCGGTCCGCCAATCCAGCGCTCCGGGGAGGCCCGGATGAGGAAAAGTCCGGACCCCGCCGATGATGATCTCCTCTTTTAAGCGGCAAAAAAACGGATCCTGCAGGCGAAAAACAGGGGCGCCCTCACGCGGAAGCCAGACGCCTCCCCGTTCCGCAAAAAAGACGACTTCCGAATCCTCGCTGTCCCGGGATTCCACGCGTCCGGCGATAAACGTCTCGCCTTGAAGCCGGAAAGGCGCCGTAATGTTATACACATCCTTGCCTTGAACATCCCCGAAACGAAGTTTTCTGCTGTCCAATATCGGGACCTGTTTTACGAAAAATTCCTTCACCAATAAATCGCAAGTCAGCACCTGGCGCTTGGACAAGCCCATAGGCATCCGACTCTCCTTTCTCTAGAGGGACTTTTTCACAAAAAATATACTAGAAAAAGAAGCCGGTGTAAAACGCTGTCCCGGCAGGCTCGGAAACGCTATGGATGCAAGCAGCGCCTGTTTCTAAACCTCCGCCGGATTTGCTCTTTGTATGCTCGGCAAAGTCCAATCTACCGGCTTCAAGCCTTTCTCCTCCAAAAAAGCATCGGTCTTCGAAAACGGCCGGCTGCCGAGAAATCCGCGATGCGCCGAAAGCGGGCTCGGATGCGGGGATTCAATGACCTTATGCCGTTTCCGGTCGATAAAGGCGCCTTTCTTCTGGGCATAACTGCCCCACAGGATGAAGACCAGCGGCACATCCCGTTCGTTCAGTTTCATCATGATGGCATCCGTAAATTGCTCCCACCCGATGCCCTTGTGAGAGTTGGGTTGCCCTTCCCGTACGGTGAGAACGGCGTTTAACAACAGCACTCCCTGCTCCGCCCAATGCAGCAAATAGCCGTGATTCGGGGCCGGTACGCCGACGTCCGACTCGAGTTCTTTATATATATTTTGCAAAGAAGGCGGGATCCGCACTCCCGGCATGACCGAAAAGCTGAGCCCGTGCGCCTGCCCCGGCCCATGATAAGGGTCTTGTCCCAGGATGACCACCCTCGTCCGGCCATAAGGGGTCAGCTTCAGTGCGGAGAAGAGCAGCTCTTTCGGCGGATAAACGGTATGCTGCTTGTATTCCCGGGCCAGTGTATACCGTAATTGCTGAAAATACGGTTTCTGCGTCTCTTCGTGCAAAATCTCGTCCCAATCGTTTCCGAACATGTTTTTTCCATCCTCCATAGTAACAGGTCAAGTTTCGACGTTTTATACTCTATCAAACTCCTTCAATTCTATCGAAACCGACAAACACTAGCAAACTAAAAAGGGCCTCTCGCATGTCCGGGTGTATCCGGACTGAAAGTGCCCTTTCTTTCTGAGCAATGATCAAGCTTTCGTTGGAAATTTTCCAACGAATGAGATTCAAATATCGACCTACCGGTTGCTTCATTGGAAATAATCCAATGAAAGCGGCTGATTCGGGATCGTCCGGGCCGAATATCATCTTTTTGATTGGAATTTCTCCAATCGGAGTGACTTCGATCCCGTACTTCCGTCCTGTGCGTTGGATTTTTTCCAATGAGGCTTTGATTTCGAGGAACCTTATTCCGGTACTGCTTATCAGGTAGCGCATTTCCGCAACTACGCTCCAAACTCCAAGCTCAAGACTCCAAGCTTAACGCTCTTACTGCTCCATCTCTTCTTGCCCCCCGTTACCCCTCCGTCAACACGCCCGGTTTCGGCGTGACGCCGAACGCTTTGGCCAGATCGCGAAGCTGCGGTTCGGTAATCCGCTGTTTAATTTCGTGCGGCGCGATCAGCATATAAATCTGCGCAGCTTTCTCCACCGTCTCGATCAGGCCGAACGCCTCGTCCATGGTGGTGCCTGCGCCGTAAATGCCGTGCTGCGGCCAGATGACCACGCGGCTCGTTCGCATTTTTTGCGCGGTGGCTCTGCCGATTTCCGTTGTTCCCGGAACGATCCAAGGGATCACGCTTACGCCGTCCGGAAAAACAACGAGGCACTCCGTGCACATTTCCCAAAGTGTTTTCGTGAATTTATTTTCGTCCAGCTCATGGATAAAGGTCATTGCGATCACGTTCGTAGCATGGGTATGGAGTACGATGCGGTGGTTCGGATCCGCTTTCAGCCGCTCGGTATGGCTCATGAAATGGGCCGCCAGCTCGCTGGTCGGAACGCCGCCGTCCCTGAAGCCCCAAAGCAGCTCCAGCCGCCCGCCATCCTCGGATACCCGCAGTACGCCAAGATTCAGCTCCGGATCGTTCATCACGTTCTTGAAGTATTTTCCCGACCCGGTCACGATAAAATATTTGCCCGCCAGCTCATGCACCGGAAAAGACGGCTGGATCGTCCGCAATACGCGACGGATATCGATATATTGGGCAACCTCGGTTTCATCTAGAATATAGCTGACATTTCCTCCGTTTCGCTCATCCCATCCGTATTTCCACATATTGCTGGTCACTTCGGACATTTCCCGGATAAACGGAGCCTCTATCGCGCCGATATAATTGCTAGATTCCATTACCGATACAGTCATGGTCATCCTATCCCCTTATCTTATTTCTAGTCTCATTACCGCTTGAGCAGAACCCGGCGTTCATAATCTTGAACCTCTTCCAGCCAAGCTTCGCGCACGGGAACGTCCGACACCGCACAATAGTAATCCCATACCGCTCCGAACGGATAAGACTTGAATTCCTCGGTCAGCGCCAGCCTCGTCGTGTAGTCACCGTCCAGTTCGGCTTGCGCCAGCCGGTCCACCGGCTCGAGCATCGCCCGCAGCAGCGCCTTGATCGTATTGCGGGTGCCGATGACCCAGGCGGCGATATGGTTGATGCTTCCATCGAAGAAATCGAGGCCGATGTGCGTTCTGGATAAAAAGTCCCCTCTGACCAGCTCGCGCGCAATGTCCAGCAATTCGTCGTCCATTATGACGACATGGTCGCTGTCCCACCGGACAGGCCGGCTGACATGAAGCAGGAGCCGGTCCATGTACATCAAAATCGAAGATATTTTGTTCGAAATCACTTCGGTCGGATGAAAATGTCCGGCATCGAGGCACAGCGCCTTTCCTGAGGACATCGCATAGCCCATGTAAAACTCGTGCGACCCGACGACATAACTTTCGGAGCCGATGCCGAACAGTTTGCTCTCGACCGCATCGATGTTGTATTTCGGATCGATCTCCTCCCGGAAAACCTCATCCAGCGCTTCCTTCAACCTTTTCCGCGGCGACAGGCGGTCAACCGGAATATCCTTGTAGCCGTCCGGCACCCAAAAATTCGTCACGCAGGTCTGTCCGAGCTCCCTGCCGAAATATTCCGCGATTTTGCGCGAAGCTTTGCAGTGGTCGATCCAAAAGCCGCGTATTTCCGGGTCCGGGTGGCTAAGCGTGAATCCGTCCTCCGCTTTCGGGTGGGAGAAACAGGTCGGGTTAAAATCAAGGCCCAGCCCCTGCGCCTTTGCCCATTTGACCCATTTTTGAAAATGCTTCGGCTCAAGGCCGTCCAAATCCACCTGCTCGTCGGTATCCGCATAAATCGCGTGCAGGTTGACCTTATGTTTGCCGGGGATCAAGGCCAGCGCCTTTTCCAGGTCCTGCCTCAGCTCATCCGGCGTTCCCGCCCGGCCGGGGTAACTTCCCGTAACCGCAATGCCTCCGCCAAGCTCCTTATCGTTAAAAAGAAATCCCCGTACATCGTCCCCCTGCCAGCAGTGCAGCGATATTTTGATTTCGGACAGCTTTTTCAGAGCCTCATCCACGTCGATCCCGTGCTGCGCATACATCTCCTTGGCGTAGTTATAGCCGTCCATCACTTTTGCATCCATCGGACATCCCTCTTTTCTATAGTTGCTTCGCCTTCGTCAATTGCCTCCATCGTTCAAGCAGTTCCGCTTTATTGCTTACCGGGTGCGGGGAGTAAGTTTGAATTTCGAATGAGTCCGCTATGATTTCCCTCGCCTGAGCCATATCTTCTATAAGTCCGCACGCCATCATTTGAACCGTCAGGTTCCCGATCGCCGTCGATTCGGAAGGCCCGGCCTTCACCGTTTTCCCCGTCAAATCGGCGGTTAATTGGGAAAGCAGCGCATTATTCGACCCGCCTCCGACGATATGCAGCACTTCGATCTTTTGCCCAGTGATCTCTTCGAGTTCGTGCAGATAATCGCAATAGGTCAAAGCCAAACTATCAAAAATCGTTCTTGCCACTTCGCCTAGGGTTACGGGTACAGGCTGCTCCGTTTCCCGGCAAAACCTTTGAATTTCCTCGATCATATGGTCCGGATTCAGAAACCTCGGATCATTACAGGCGACCAGGCTGCGGAAAGAAGGCGCTTCCAAGGCCATTTGGACCAGTTCGGCAAATCCGCACGCTTCCCCCGATACCCGGCGGGTTTCCTGGATCATCCACAGGCCCATGATGTTTTTCAAAAAACGCGTAGTCCCGTATGCCCCGCGCTCGTTCGTATAGTTATGTGCCTGTGCTGCTTCCGTATTGAGCGGCCTCGCCAGTTCCATGCCAAGCAAGGACCACGTCCCGCTGCTGAGGTAAGCCCAGCCCGACTTCCCAAGTGCCGGAACTCCAACGACGGCCGAGGCGGTATCATGGGTAGGTACGGCTACGAGCTCGCACTTCGGTAAATCGTATGTTTGCATAAGCTCGGGAAGGATAGGACCCAGCTTCTCGCCCGGTTCCGTTAATTCGGCAAACTGGGATCGGGAAAGGCCGAGAATCTCCAATAAATCGCCGTCAAAATCCCCCTGCTGCAAATTCAACATTTGCGTCGTGGAGGCATTCGTGAGCTCGTTGATTTTTTTCCCGTTCAATCTGTAATATAAATAATCGGGCACGAGCAGGATCGTATCCGCTAGTTCCAACTGCCGTGGATCATGCACGAAAAGCTGATAGAGCGTATTGAAGGAAAGCTCCTGAATTCCTGTTTTTTCGTATACTTCCGCTCGTGATATTACTTTGTGAAAAGCATCCGGCGCCCCGTTCGTTCGGGGATCCCGGTAAGCGTACACCTCGTGAATTCGGCCTCCCGCCTGATCCAGCAGCACATAGTCGACTGCCCAAGTATCGATGCCGAGCGTGCATTCGCGGATCCCATCCCGCTTGGCCTTGGTCAGCCCCTGGATGATCTCCCGGAATAAATGCTCGACGTCCCAATAGTCATGACCGTCCTTCCGCTCAAACCGGTTGGAAAAACGGTGCAGTTCACGGATCTCCAAACGCCCGCCTTCCAGCCTTCCATGGATCAGCCTTCCGCTGGAAGCCCCGATATCAACCGCGATATGATTGAGCATATTTCTCTCCCCTTGTATTGAACAAAAGTCGATTCGCTATCCTTCACCCTCGTTTTTCCTTCATCCTAAGGCGATGTCATTTGTTTGTCAATGAAAATTTGTTTGTTTATGTTGTTTTGTTTTTGATAATGTTTGATTATTTGAAAATCCGATCCATATGACGAAGTCGTTTGCTGTGATGAATCTACGTATTCGCTCTTAACGGAACTAGGAGCCGTTATCGTGCTATTTTTTGATGTTTAAAAATAGTAACGGAACTCAGAGAGCTTATTTGGATGTTTCGTACCTCTTTCGGCTTGTTTTTGAAGAAATAACGTCTCTCAGTTCTGTTACATATTAAAAAGGCACCTTCTAATACCAAATAGAGGCTCTGATTTCCGTTAGTAATCCGGTGTTATTGTCCCCGTTCGTAGTTCGAGATTCGCTGTATATTTCGCCCCATCCCTCAAATTTCCGCCTCATTACGCATTAGTCGCATGTGTTTGCAGCAGTGTCCACGAGCACGGCGTATACAATTCCCGGGCCGTGTACACCGATCGTCAGATCGTTTTCGATATCGGCGGACCGGCTCGGGCCCGAGATGAAATGAATTCCCGCCGGCAGGCCTTCGCGGCCGGCCCGGTCGAATTCCGCCAATACCTCACCCAGTCTGGTGACGAGCGAGGAGGTCGGGATCACCGCGAACAAGACGGTGGGAAGCAGGCTGACGGAACGGCCTTTCCGCTCTCCCGACAGCACCGCGATCGATCCGGTGTAGGCTACCGCGTAGTCCGCCTGCACGATTCCGATATCCGCCTCGGCGGCGCGGGATGTCCAGTCGGGAGCCTGCTCTTCTCTGTCTCCGGCCAGAGACAGGTTATGACCATGTGACCTGCGGTACCGATCCAATTCCCCGGATTCCCGGTTCCATACCGTGAGTTCCGCCTCGGGGAGCAATTTTTCGAGACTCATCTCCGCCAGAGCCGGTTGATCCTGCCGCAAAATCCGGCGCGCTCCCAGCTCCACCGCTTTAACCGCGATCAGCCGCCCGGCTTCCGCCATATCGCCCGCCCGGATCACATAACCCCCGGCCGCCGTAAAATGCCGGGAAAACATCGAGGCCTTGTCTTCCTCCGACAATTTGAATCCGTCCCAAAATTCCTGGGCGCCGCGGAACGGCTGCCGCGGTTTTTCCGTCACTCGCGGACGCTGCAGCCTGGAGGCGATGTTGCTCAGGAATGCTTCCTGCTTGGACTTGGACGCTTCGTCCAGTTTTTGCAGCCAGGTTTCGTGCGCGTCATTCATCACCGTCTTCTCCTTTAACACCGATGCCCTCGGAACCGTATGCACCATTCGCCTTTGAATCCGTGTCTTTCGTGGTATTCGCGTCTTTCGAGGGATTCGCCCCACTCGTGCCATTCTTGTCGTTCGCGTCATTCATGCCATTCATATCTCTCGCGCCATTCGCGCTATTCATGCCATTCCCGCCGTTCCCGCCAATTCTGCCATGCCCGACATTCCCGGCACTTCCGCCGTTAAGCCCAACGCCTTCGCCGCGCTGATCCATCATCCGCTGCATCCGCCGTTCCATCTCCGGTTCCATCTCCCGAATTCCTTGCCGAAGCTCGGCTTCGATCGTCGGGTAACGGTCCCGGAACGGCTCGGATGCCAGACTAGGCGTTACCCTGTAGGTGTTCCATCCTTTTAAGGGGCCCAGCTTCGCGCGAATTTCGCCGTTTCTGACCACGAGCTTTTGCCCGAGCCTCCCCGCCCGGAGCACCCTCCGGTAGCGTTTGGAATCGGACATGATCCGTCCGAATCCCCGCATGCCGATACTTTCCATCTTGCTGCCGTATCCCCGCTCGACCTTTCTCCGCCGCAAGGAGACGAGCATATCGTGCAGCGGGATTTTGACCGGACAGGCCTCATAGCAAGCCCCGCATAAACTGGATGCGTTCGCGATGTCGTCCCATTCCGCGACGTTTCCTTTGAGCGCAGGCGTGAGCACCGCTCCGATCGGCCCGCTGTAAGTTCCCCCGTAGGCGTGGCCGCCGATGTGCCGATAAACCGGGCAGGCGTTGAGGCAGGCCCCGCATCGAATGCAATTCAGCAGCTCCTGGAATTCCGGATCTCCAAGCTGCAGGGACCTGCCGTTATCCACGATAATGACGTGCATTTCTTCGGGGCCGTCCCCGTCCTCCGTCCGTTTCGGCCCGGTGATCCCGGACATGTAGACGGTCAGCCGTTGTCCGATGGCGGAACGAGGCAGCAGCGTGGCCATCACCTCAAGATCGGCCCAAGACGGAATGATCCGCTCCATGCCCATGAACGTAATTTGAGTCTGGGGAACGGTGGTCACCATCCGGGCATTTCCTTCATTTTCGAACAACACGATCGATCCGGTTTCCGCAATCGCAAAATTGCACCCGGTCACGCCAATGTCCGCTTCCAGAAACTTTTCCCTTAACTTTTTGCGTACGTAGCCTGCCAAAACAGTCGTTTCCGGGGGAAGCGTCTCTCCGGCATCCGCCGAAAGCAGTTCGGCGATCTGGAATCTGTTCTTGTGAATGGCCGGAATGATAATGTGCGAAGGCGCCTCGGCGGCCAACTGGATAATATATTCGCCCAAATCCGTCTCGATCGCCTCCACCCCTATCGATTGGAGCGCCTGATTGAGATGCAGCTCTTCCGTTACCATCGACTTCGATTTGACGGCCGTCTCCGCCGAGTTCCGCCCGGCTATATCCAATGCCAGCCTCACGGCTTCGTCAGCATTGTCGGCAAAATGCACGTGGACTCCGTTCTCTCTGGCCCGGTCTGCAAACAATCCAAGATAGTAATCCAAGTGCGAGATCGTATGCATGCGGATTTGCCGTCCGCGTTCGCGCCAGTCCTCCCAGTTCCCGTGCTCCTCCATCGCCTGCCGCTTGCCGCTGCGCAGCCGTTCCGTCGTAAACTTCACCGCCTTGCGCAAAAACTCGTCGTTCAATGCTAGCCCTGCCCGCTCTTTCACGGTTCCTTCCGGTTTCGCCGCCGCCCCGCTCATGCCATCCGCACCCCCTCGTAAAGCAATTCCGCAAGATGCATTACCTTGACCGGCTCGTTCCTGTGGCGCAAGTTGCCGGCGATGTTCATGAGGCAGGCCATATCCAGCCCGACCAGCACTTCAGCCTCCGTCTCTTTGAGATGATCCACCTTCTCGGAGACCATGGCCCCGGAAATGTCCGCCATCTTGACCGCGAACGTTCCGCCGAATCCGCAGCAGTCCTCCGCGAACGGAAGCGGGACGAACTCCAGATCCCTGACATGGCTGAGCAGCTCCATCGGCTCGTTTTTGACGCCCAGCAGACGGCTGCCGTGACAGGAAGGATGATAGGTTACTTTATGCGGAAATCTGGCGCCGATATCTTTAACGCCGAGCACATTCACCAAAAATTGCGTAAATTCGAACGTCTTGTTTTCGAGTGCCTTCGCCTTCTCCCGCCATTTCGGATCGTCCTTGAACAGTTCCGGATAATGATGAATCATATAAGTGCATGAGCCTGAAGGGGAGACGACAAAGTCGCTGTTCTCGAAAGCCGAAATGATCGTCTTGGCGGACTCCCTGGCTTCCGGCCAGTAGCCGCTGTTGTAAGCAGGCTGTCCGCAGCAGGTCTGAACGTCCGGAAAATCAAGCAAAATGCCGTGTCGGGCCAAAAGCCGCATCATCTTTTCCCCGACCCCGGGATAAATGACATCGCTTACACAAGTAATGAACATGGACACCTTCAATGACCGTCACCCGCTTTCCATGAAAAATACCCCGCAAAGAGACATCAAGCACTACTGGCACATACACAGTCCAATGTCTTTGCGGGGTTTAGAATAAAGGAAGTTTGAAAATCACCATTGATCGTCAAGCGCACCGAATCACGAATTTCCGCCGGCAGCTCCGTTTACCCGTATAGGCTTGCCTATGCAAGCGTGACGGTTAGCCCTGCTTCGTTAAGCGAGTCCAATGTTTCCCGGTCCAGGCCCGAGTCGCTAATGACGACATCCACTTGGGACAAATCCGTCACCTGAGTGAATGCCTGCACACCGAATTTACTTGCGTCAGCAAGCAAAATGATTCGATCGGCCATGCCCATCATCTGCTGCTTCAACCTCGCCTGGAGCTCTCCGGATTCGCTGATGCCGCGGTCCAAATGCACGCCTTTGCAGGAAAAAAACAGCTTGTCGACATGGAATGCCTCGAGCGATTTCTCCGCCAACGGCCCGACGAACGAGAGCGAACGAGGGGACAACCGGCCGCCGATGGAAATGACCTCGATTTTTTCCTTGGCACTCAGCTCCGTCACGACCTTGACCGAATTCGTCAGCACCGTCATCGGGATGTCGGGCAGCATCTTCGCCATGTACCAGGCCGACGTGCTTGCATCCAGCAAGATCCGGTCGCCCGCGTGAACCAGCTTCACCGCTTCCTCCGCAATGCGCTTCTTTTCCTCCGAACGGGTAACCTCCCTTTCGAAATAAGGCACCTCAAGCTGCGCTTCCTTTACGCTTACCGCTCCGCCGTGGGACCGCTTCAGCCTCCCCGCCTGCTCGAGCCGGTCCAAATCCCTTCGGATCGTCTCCTCCGTCACCGAGCAAAGCTCGCTAAGCTCCGTAACCCGAATGCTTCCCCGTTCATTCACCAGCTGAACGATTTTTTCGTAACGCTCTGCAACCAGCATTTGTCATCCTCTTTTCGAAACGGAATTTATGAATAAATTATAGCGTTAAAGCCCCAAACCATCAAAGATAGGAATGACAAACCTTTATGCAATTTACGAAAAATGTTACCGGGTAAACGCCGCCGGCACCCCGCCGTCGATCGTCAGCATGCATCCCGTCGTTTTCGCCGCTTTGGAAGAAGCGAGGAAGGCGATCCCTTCCGCAATGTCCCGCGGATAAATATTCACCTGGAGCGTCGTGCGTTTGCGGTAATATTCCTCGAGTTGATCCGGCTCGATGCCGTATGCGGCCGCGCGTTCGTTTCGCCAGCCGGAGTTCCAAATCGCTGAACCTTGCAAAATCGCGTCCGGCAGCACCGTGTTCACGCGGATGCCGTACTCCCCGCCTTCCGCAGCGATGCAGCGGGCCAAATGGGCTTCCAGCGCTTTCGCCGAGCTGTAGGCGGAAGCGCTTTTTCCGGCATACACGGAGTTTTTCGATCCGACAAAGACCATGCTTCCGCCCGTATTTTGCCGCTTCATCAGCTTGAAAGCTTCCCTTGCCACGAGAAAATATCCCGTCCCCAGCACGCCGATGTTCAGATTCCATTCCTTGAGCGACGTTTCGTCGAATGGGCTTGAGGTGGCGAGACCCGCGTTGTTCACGATGATGTCCACGCCGCCGAAAGCGAGAACTGCCTCCAGATAGGCGGCCTGCACTTCCTCTTCCTGCGTGACATCCATTTTGACGGCGACGGCCCGTTCTTCCCCGTATTTGGCGTTAATCTCGCCGGCCACCTTTTGCGCTCCTTCGAGATTCAAATCCGCAAGGATCACATGCGCCCCTTCCTCCGCCAGACGGCGGGCGGTCTCGCTGCCGATGCCCCCGGCTCCGCCCGTGATGAAGGCGATTTGCCGGGAAAATTCCGCTTCCGCCGGGGCCAGGGACAATTTATACAGCTCAAGCGGCCAGTATTCGACGTTGTAGGATTCGTTCTCGCTTAAGGATACGAATTTGCCGAGCGCCGTAGCGCCTCTCATTACCGCAATCGCCCGATGGTAAAGCGCCCCGCTCACTCGGGACATCGCCCGGCTTTTTCCCGTATTGATCATGCCGAGGCCGGGGATGAGAATAACGCGCGGTGCCGGCTCGAACATGACGTCGCCTTCGTGCTTGTTCCGTTCAAAATACGCCTTGTACCCTTCCTTATATCCCGCGATCCCTTGGATCAGCTTGTCTTTCAAGCCTTCTACGTCGCCCTTGTCAGGCGTCCAATCGATAAACAGCGGGGTTACCTTCGTATGAACAAGGTGGTCGGGGCATGCCGCACCGACTTGGGAAAGAACGGAGGAATCGGCTCCGCCTACAAACTCCAGCACGTCCTCTTCATCGTCGAAGGTGAGGATCATTTTTTTCGCGTCGCTTACAGCGCCACGGATCACAGGCATCACTTGAGCCGCGATCGTGCGGCGGACACCGGCCGGGAGCGGTGCGTGTTTGGCGCCGCCGGACAGCTTCTCCTTTTTGATCTTCGCTTCAATATAAGCTTCCGCTTTATTAATGATATGGATCGTCTGCGCGTAACAAGCCTCGGATGTATCTCCCCAGGTGACCAGTCCATGCTTTTCCATCAGCACCAATTCCGCATGAGGATTGGCGATCACGCCTTCCGCAATCATTTTGGACAGCGTAAAACCCGGCCGTACATACGGCACCCATACGAAACGGTCCCCAAAAATTTCCTTGGCGATCTCCTTGCCGTTATCCGCGCAGCAAATGCTGATAATCGCATCCGGATGCGTATGGTCCACATGCGGATACGGCAAGAAAGCGTGCAGCAGCGTTTCGATGGACGCCCGCGGATGCTTGCTGTCGATCATGCAATGGCTAAGGTAAGCAACCATCTCTTCATCGCTCATTTCCTCCCGTTCGAAAAGAGGACGGATATCCTCCATGCGGAGTCCCGTAAAATTTCCGGCTTTCATCGTTGCCAGATCGGAGCCGCTACCTTTAACGAACATGACCTCCACTTCGCGTCCCCGAAAATCCGTTACCGTCGTCTTGGAGGATGTATTGCCGCCCCCCCAGTTGCAAACCCGGCGGTCCGATCCGATCAGATTCGAGCGGTACACGAGCTGCTCCAATCCGTCCTGCTGCTGCGGGGCTTTGGCTTGGTCCCACAGGTTTTGCACCATGTTTGTTTCCTCCTCATATATGTTTATTTATATTTGAATATCATAATATCATTTTTGTTTATGTTTGAATATAACAAATTCAAATAAACACAAAAATAGAAATTCAAAATCAATCCAAATGAAGCGCAAATCAGTAAGGTTATCGTTCGTTTTCAGGGAATCGTTCCGCCAAACAAAAAACCAGCTCCCGCATAGAGCGAAGAGCTGGTTTTTTTACATCTTAATATAGCTTCGGCAATTTATCCAAAGTAATCGCATACTCGCTATGGTACGCACGGCGAAGTTCCTCTTTGGTCGTGAACTTTTCGGTTTTCCCGAAATCGTTGGACCAGGTCATGAACCACAGCCACGGAATCCGGGATTCGGCCAGCTGCTCCACGCTCGGAATCGGCCCGATTTCCCCGAGAGCGGCCAGTTTCGGAGTCGGCGTGATTTGCATCAATTCCTCGTACTCCTTGCGCAAATCCGTATGCTGATGGGCCGGCGGATACAAATCCCTGGAGATGATATCCGCGACATCGTCTCCGACATAACCTTCGACCAGCGGCGAGTTCCATACCCAGATCAAATTCGTCAAATCATGATGATTCGTGTATCTTTCGTACATAATGCGGTACAACTGCTTCGCCGCTTCGGGCCCCTTGCTTCCCCACCAGAACCAGGTCCCCTCCGATTCATGGAAAGGCCGCCACAAAATCGGGATCCGCTTATCGCGGAATTCCTTCAAAATTTCGGCCATCTCGTCCATATCGGAAATAAAGGCCTTGTATTCCGGGGTTCCTTCGATTACCGCTTTCGTGGCGTCGAAATCGGTATGCTCCGCGTAAAAGCTTTTGTCCCGGCCGCCAAGCGGGGAGAACCAATGCCAAGTAAAAGTGATCAGTCCGTTTTCCTT
Organism: Paenibacillus salivarius; assembly: GCF_051307165.1. Lineage (NCBI taxonomy): Bacteria > Bacillati > Bacillota > Bacilli > Caryophanales > Paenibacillaceae > Paenibacillus > Paenibacillus salivarius. Next base: position 1,933,208 of record NZ_CP195592.1, on the reverse strand, counting down.
CTCCGCCCACTCCCACGCTTTTTGCAGCGTATCCTTGTTCTCGGCGACCTCCAGCAGACACTCTTCACCGCTGTCTTCATAATTGATGTTCGGCGAATAGCCGAGCAACTCGAAGCCGAGAAGCGCCGGCGATTTCCCCGTGACTTCGCGGATATAGTGGAGCTCCTCCTGTGGAATGGTTTGGGTGTGCTGGCCCAGGATAATGCCTTTTCCACGAATTTCGTTCAAATAGTTCAGGACCGCCCGTACTTCATCGGAAGCCTTGGGATTGCATGGTGCCGTATTGATCGCTTGCATCGTATCCGCCCTTTCCGTCCGCCCAAAAAAATTCCGGGCATGATGATCAGTTGTTATTATTTTTGTTATTTAATTTGTTATGTTTCACAAAACAACTATACTCATAAATTGCATGTATCGTCAATAAATAATAGCAATCCAAAACGAAATTAGCTGGAATTTCTCCAGCCAATTTCGTGACAATTTGATGTCGTAATCTTATTTGCCGCTCCAGAGCGTGACACGGTCCTTAACGAATTGGCCGTATGCCTCTTCCATCTCTTTCACGCCGGCTTTTTCCAACTCCGCCATGTATGCGTCCCAGACTTTATCGAAATCTTCCGGCTTGGCCATAATGGCTTCGGGGATCCGTTTCCAAGTGATATCCTTCATTTTGGCCATCAGGATCGTCGCCTTGCTGTCGCTTGGTAAAGTCAGATTATACACGGCTCCAGCCTTTCTTTCCGGGAACTCGTCTTCTTTCGGGAACAGGTCTCTCCAGTGGTCAACGTTATAAGCCGCCAAAGCTTCTTTTTCCGGCTCGCTATAAGTAGCGGTCAAAGACTCGTTGTTGCTCTTCGTATAGTAGTTTCCGGTGGAATCCTGGATTCCGTCGCCATAATGGACCGTGAGGTTCCAATACAGCCCGAGACCGGATTCCTTCATGTAGGCATTGCCCTCTTTGTCCATTTTGTCCTGGATTTCCTTCGGAACGACTCTTTTTCCGTCCTGAACGATGTAATCCTCGCCTTCGATCCCCCAGTTGATAAGGACTTGCCCTTCTTCGGAGGCTAGATAGTCCAGAAACTTGATGGCCGCCACAGGATCCTTGGATTTGCTCGAAATCGCGATACCATAGCCTCCGTCAAAACCGGCCGGCCAGAAGCTGGTGTCTTTGTAATCCTTGGACATCGTAACCGGATAATGGCCGTAGGTTTGATCGAATTTGCCGGCTGATCTCAACGCCTGCTGCGCCTCGCCGTAATCCCATGCCGGATCGATCAGGCCCAGAACCCGTCCGGAAGCCACCTTCGCTTTAAACTGGTCCGTTTTTTGAACAAAGCTTTCCTTATCCAGCAAACCGATATCGTTCATATGGTTCAGCCAGCGGAAATATTCCCGTTCTTCCGGGCGGCGGAAGTGGTAAGTCACGTCAAACGTTTCCTGGTCGACGTAATATTCGCCGTCATCCGGCGCGCCTGTCGTAAAGAAGCCCATATTCGTCACCTGATACATATGCCAATCATCGGCATTCAGCGTTAACCCGATGTTTTTATTGCCGTTCTCATCCGTCGGATGCTTGGCCAAATAATCCTTGATGACCTTCTCGTAATCCTCGACCGTGCGAATCTCCGGATAACCCGCTTCTTTCACGACACGGTGCTGAAGCTGGAACCCGTATTCCGCTCTGAGTTTCCGCTCGTCTACCGCAGACCAAGTCGGAATCGCGTAGATGGACTGGTCTTCCAAACTGTATTTGGTGCGAACGATCTTATCTCCCAACATCTTTTTGATGTTCGGGGCATGCTCTTCAATCAGATCCGTCAGGTCGAGAACCGCCCCTACGTCCACCAGCTTGCCAAGATCGGCTTTCGCCGCGATGAGATCGGGAACCTCTCCGGTCGCCGCCATGATCGATACTTTTTGTACGGGATCGCCCACCGCGAATTCGGCATCCAGCACGACGCCCGTTTTCTCGGTAATGACTTTTCCGATGCGGTCCTGCATATTATTCCAGTTCGAACTGGCGTCCTCGGAAAAATAGGTCAATGTAATCGGGCCGGATCCGCTGCCTCCAGCCTCTTTTGACGGGTTGCTACCGTTTGCGGAGTTGTTCCCGCCGCAGCCTGCGAGCAGGCTCAGTATCAGTCCCGTCGACAACAGCGAGACCGCCGCTCTCTTAACTTGTTTTTTCATCATGGCTTTGCACTCCCCTTATAAAAAAATCATGTATGATACCGGGTTACCTGAACATAACCAACCTTATCCGCAGCAGGTTAGCCTTGCCTTGGAGCATCAGCTCTTCACGGCCCCAAGCGTCATCCCTTTCACGAAATATTTCTGCAGGAAAGGGTATACGACAAGAATTGGCACCGTTGCGATAATGGTAATGGCCATTTTGACCGAGTCCGGAGAAACCTGGGCCATCAGTTGGGACAAATTTTCGCCCCGTACGTTGTTCGCGTTCGTCGTCGTGCTCTGCAGCACTTTCATAAGCTCATATTGCAGCGTTGTCAGGTTTTCGTTGGAACCGTTATACAGGTAAGTATCGAACCAGGAATTCCATTGCCCCACGGCGAGAAACAGCGCGACGGTCGCAAGCGCGGGCTTGCAGAGCGGAAGAATGACCCGCCAATAGATCGTAAAGTCGTTAGCCCCGTCAAGCTTGGCGGATTCTTGAAGCGCATAAGGAATCCCGTCGATAAACGAACGGATGACGAAAATGTTGAAGGCGCTTACGAGTCCCGGCAAAATATATACCGCGAAAGTATTGATCAGATCCAGATTCTTGATCAAAATAAAGCCGGGAATCAATCCGCCGGAGACGTACATCGTAATGGCCAAGAACGTCGAGATGAATCGTCTTCCTTGGAAGTCCGTCCGCGCTAACGTGTAGGCCAGCATGGAGCCGCTGACTAAGCCTGCCAGCGTACCGGCAAGCGTACGGAGCACCGAGATTTTAAAACCGGTAATCAATCCGTCGTAGCTGAAAATAACCTTATAGTTTTCCAAGGTGAATTCTCTCGGGTAAATCGAAATGCCGCCGCGCACAGTGTCCACGGAATCGTTGAATGAAATAGCCAGCACATTCAGGAACGGATAGAGCGTTACGACGGTAATGATCGTGATAAGCGCATATACGATGATATCGAATGTCCAGTCTTGGGGAGACTTGGATGCCAGCCTCGATTTTCCGGCGGCCGATACGGCCGGTTCGGCTGTCCCCATATTAAAATTCCTCCTTTACATGATGCTTTCGTTAGCGAACTTTTTAAACATGCCATTCGCGACAAACAGCAGAATCACGCTGATCACCGAATTGAAAATGCTAATCGCGGTGCCGAAGGAATACCTCCCCATGGATAAACCGTAATTCAATGCATACAAATCCAGCACCTCGGAATAATCGCTAACCATATGGTTGCCCAGCAGGAATTGCTTCTCGAATCCGATACCGATGAGATGTCCGATCGACATAATGAATAGAACGATAATCGTTGGACGGATGCCCGGAAGCGTAATATGCCATATTTGTCTGAGCCGGCTGGCGCCGTCGACTTTGGCTGCCTCGTACAGCTCCGGACCGATGCCCGTAATGGCCGCCAAATAAATGATGGCGTTCCAGCCTGTCTCCTTCCACACGTCGGCTCCCGTCACGATCCCCCAAAACAGATGGCCCTTGGCCATAAACTGAATGGGTTCGTCGATGAGATGCAGGCTCATCAGAAGGCCGTTCACCACTCCGCCGTCCGTGGACAGCATCTTGGTCACGATTCCCGCCGCCACAACCCAGGATACGAAGTGAGGCAAATAGGAAACGGTCTGCACGAACCGCTTCATGGCCTGAACCCTCACCTCATTAAGCAGAACGGCAAAGATCACCGGAAATATCAGGCCCGCCACAAGTCCCATGAGGCTCATCGCCAATGTATTTCTTAATACCAGATAGAAGTGGTCGTCATGAAACAGCGTTTGAAAGTGCTCGAAACCGACCCATTTCTGATCAAAAAAACCTTTGCCCGGCTTATAGTTTTGAAAGGCCATCGTCCAGCCCCAAAGCGGCAAATACTGAAAAATGAAGACCCAGATTACAAAAGGAATCGACATCATGTAAAGGTATTTCTGATTCTTGAACACTTTCCATCTTTGCGGCTTTTTGCCCAGACCGCTACCGGTTTGGTTTTCTAGTGTTATCGCTTTCATCTATTCGTTTCCCCCCTCTCTGCTATAATCCTAAAGCAAACGAAGGCCTGGAAACATATCACGGATTTCGGACAAATTCATCTCAAAATCCACAGTATTTTCAGTAACAATCATTCATTTACAAAATAAAAAATCTCCCCTGCGGGGCGCACGTTCATGCGCTGCCAGGGGGAGCTCACGGTTCCGGACTATGATTTCTTTTGATATGCGGAAGGCGAATGCCCATCGATTTTTTTAAATTTGCCGTGAAAATAATTCACGTTCGAGTATCCTACCTTTTCGGCAACTTCATATACCTTCATGCCGCGAGCAAGCAGTTCTTTGGCTTTTGCGATCCGGACCTTATCCAAATATGCGTTAAAATATTCCCCCGTATGGTTTTTGAAAAGCTGTCCCAGATAGGATCTGCTGTAATTGAACAATTCTGACAGCATTTCAAGCTTAAGGTTTTCGTTGTAGTTCCGGTCGATGAAATCAAGCATCCGCTTCAACTCGTTATCCCTATTGGAGTAGTCGGAGCAACGGGCAAGCTTTTCCATGACCGCGACTATATAACCGACGAGGTCGCGAATGCAGCGCTGATTGTAAATGCCCGCCAGGAATTGGGTGGGTTCCCCGGGATAACCCGATTCCGTCCAAAGCCGTTGATCCATTTTTCGTATCGTCTCATTGGCCAAGTAAAAGAACCGCTCGCGAATCTCCGTCTCGCTCTTTCCTTCCGCCACCATTTGTGCCGCGACACCGTCCAGAAAAGACTGAATCGCTTCGGCATGGCCGACGTCGACCAAATAGTACAGGCGAAAAGCCAGCCCCTCCCCGTCCGGCAAAGGAGCATCGAGAAGGTTTGAGGCCGTCGTTCGGTAGCTGTCCGGAGTCTCCGGCGTTAACAGCCTGCCCTTGTCGTAAAAAAAACGATGTTCCAGCAGGGAGCGGGCCGTTCGGAACGAATCCGGAAGCCGCTCAAGCGCCATGACTGTATCGCCCGCCGCGGCATCCATTTCGCCGCGGATCTCTCCGGACAGCATATGAAGTTCCCTGTACAGATCGGCCCGGGCGAAGTCGCCGACCGGCGGTTTGCCGAGAACCAGAACGGTAAAAGGAGCAAAATAAAGGACTACGCCTTTGCCGTCCGAGGCGTACGCGGCAGCCAGCCGATCCCGGAAGCTGCGGATCCGGTCGTCCTCCTCCGGGTGCAGGCCCGAAAAACCAATCAATACAACCTGAAACTTCGGCCAATCCATGCCAAGGGATTGGGCCAACTCCTCCAGGGAAACGCTTTCCAGATCGTGCGAGCCGGACAACAAGGAATACACCAGCCATTCCCGGGAATTCACTTCATGCTGCCCCTTCTTCTCCGATCTTTCCGCGGAAAGCCGGACGTGCAGCTTTTCTAACAGAGAAGACAATTCCGCTTTGTTTACGGGCTTAAGAAGATAGCCTTCAACCCCATATTGAAGCGCCTGACGGGCGTATTCAAAGTCCGCATATCCGCTGAGCACGATGGCATGCATATTCCATTCGCGGCGCCGGATTTCCTGAAGGAGCTGCAGCCCGTTCATGCCGGGCATGCGGATATCGACCAGCAGCACGTCGGGCATGTTCTCCCCGATCATGCCGAGCGCCTCATTTCCGCTCGCCGCCGTTCCTACGATTTCGTACCCCAGTTCCTTCCAAGGAATCAAGGTTTGCAGTCCAAGGCGCAATTTAGGTTCATCGTCAACAATCATCACTGAGAACATTGGATTCTTTCCCCCTCGGTATGCAAAATGTAATCCGGGTTCCCTCGCCGTTTTTACTTTCCATCGAAAGCCCCGACCGTTCCCCGTAAGTCAGGCATAAACGGTCATGCACATTACGGAGCCCGATCCGCCCTTCGCCTTCCTCCGGATCCTTCAGCTGCTTTAGCAAATCATTCATCTTCCGGGAATCGATCCCCGCCCCGTTGTCATGAATCTCCACGAGCACCTCGCCATGTTCGCCAAGTTCGGTTCGAACGGTAATCAGCGTGGGCCCCTCCTCCTTTTGTTCCAGCCCGTGAAGAATCGAATTCTCCACCAACGGCTGGACGATTAAAGGCGGAAGCTCGACATCTTCCGTGCCCGGGGCGATCTCGAGTTTATACTGAAGCCGGTCTTCATACCGGAACTTCTGCAAATCCAGGTAGCATAGCACCATATTAAGCTCGTCGGAAAGGCGGATCTTGCCGCCGCTGATCTCCAGGCTATTGCGAATCAGGCTGCTGAGCTGCCAGACGGCTTGCGCTATATTTTCCTCTCCCCGGATATGCGCTTCCATTCGGATCGATTCGAGGGTGTTGAACAGGAAATGCGGGTTGATTTGGCTCGCCAGCATTTTGAACTTGATCTCGTTTTGCCTTTGCTCCAGCAACCGTTTTTGCCTGTTGCTTTCCTCCACTTCCGTCATGAGATGGCTTATTCGATGGACAAGCGCGTTGAATTGCCTGGAAAGCTGCCCGATTTCATCCTTGCCGTCCAGGTCGAGATAGGTATCCCAGGAACCGGGGCCGGTTCCTACTCTGGACATATGTTTGCTTAGCCGCAATACTCTGCTCGTGATAAGGGAGGCCGAGGCTTGGACAAGCAATACCGCAATGATCAGGCAACCGCCGATAACCAGGGTAGCCAGCCTGATCACCCCGTTCGCATCCCGGACGATATCCGACACCGCAAACACGGAAATAATTCGCAACCCATTCCAGCTGCTCTGAGGGATCAGGCTGGCGATGACGACTTTGGACGGCTCTCCGTCCATGACGACATCAAAGCTGCCTTCCTTTTGCGTCAGTATGCTTTCCCCGGTATGCACTTCGGCAAGATTTTTGCCGTATAAATCCGGCCGGTTGGCGGCCACGATATTGTTTTGGTCGTCCACGATCATGGTCGAGAACGATTCTTGAGAAAGAATCGAGTTGAGTAACGACGTATTCACGTTGATGACGAGTACGCTTTCCTGACCGGGTTCATCCAGAGTGACTTTTCGTACCAAACTTAGATAATATGCCTGATCACGCTCGTCCTGGATAAATCCCCAGCCGGCCAGCCCCTTTTTGCTCAGCGCCGTTTTGTACCACTCCGCCTGCTCAGTCAGGTCATCAGGCTGCATGAATTCCCAATTGTTCATCATCGTCGGATTCGGCGTATAAAGCCGAATGGCCTTAACTTCTTTGTATAACCGGATGTAATCCCGAATGTCGGAGTATTGGCGGTACGTCTGAATGACTTCGATGTAGCTGCCGTAGTTGCGGCTTGCCACGGATTTCATGCGGCTGTCGTTCGAAAGCTGGTACGAGATGTCAAGCGGAACGTTGATCACCTCCTCCGTTCTCTTCCGGACGCGGTCCACATTGTCCGCGGCTTGCTCGAAAGCATCCATGACCATGATTTCCCGCAGCTTGCCGGTCAGATAAATCCCGCTGACCAGGAGCGGGACAACCGCAACCGTGATAAACGTTAGGGACAATTTTCTTCTCAGCTTCATGTCATTCAGCATTTTGACGACGTTCATCTTCCGGCCTCCCCGGTTTTCGGAAGTTCCATAAAAACGACCCCTTTTTATGAAAAAGGGGTCCCGTATTCCGTAACTTAAAGCACTCAATCACAAAGACATAATTTGTTATGTTAAAACACAATTTTGTTATGTTAATTCAAAAATTTGTTATTGATTTTGTTATTTAATACAAAAATAATATACTCCTTCTCGTTCCCTCCGTCAATAAAATGTCATATTCCAAAATCACCCAGCCTATTGCTCTAAGTCTCGAAGTTCTTGTCAGTTCCCCGCACTCTCGTACCGCCGCAAGCCGATGCGCAATACCAGCAGCGCTAAAGCAACGAAGTAGACGGCGACAAGCGGGCTAAGCCATCCCCACCAGCTCCACGGTTCTTTGCCGAGCAGAACGGCGGCCGGAAAAAAGCTGACGAACGCAAAAGGCACGGCGACGGATATCACCAGTTGCAGGCCAAGCGAAAAGATCGTGATCGGATACTTGGCGAATTCGCCCAAATTGTGAATCATGATCGGAAAGGCGTTTCCGCTGCTGCGGATCCAAAATGCCGCGCAGTTGGCCGCGAGATTGATAGCCACGCGGATAATCATCGCCGAAACGAACAACAGCACGGCCATGGCGACCGTCTGCAAGCTCCATGCGATATCCATATGGCTCAAGGACATGAAGATGATCGTCCCGCCGATCAAGATGTTCCCGAGTCCGTTCATCCCGATTCCCGTACAAAAAATTTGAAATACAATCGGAACCGGGCGCACCATGTATCGATCCAGCTCCCCCATGTTCACAAGCCGCAGCATCCGCCACGTGCCTTCAAAAAACAAGGATCCGACGCCTTCCGACACATAGATTGCCGCGTACATGAAGGCGACCTCCCACAATCCCCAGCCCTGAATGTCCGGGATGCGGGAGAAAACGACCCACAAAAAGAGGAAACCCGTGATTTGGGTCAGCGCGGCCGCGCCGATCATGATGTAAAAGTCCGCGGAATATTCCATCATCGCTTTCAACTGTTGACTGTACAATCTCCAATATAAGTAAAAAAGACGCCGGGGCGAGTTTTTCACCTTCATTTTCATTTCCATCGCCTTATCCTCCGTGAATCGTGATTTGCCGAATGGCCCTGGACCACATCCATTTGCCGAGCAGCCAAAGCAGGATGATCCACACCCATTGAATGCCGAGCAGCCGCAGCGCTTCGCTTCCGCCCGCCATGCCGAGCCCGATCGATACCGGGGTGTTCACGATACCCTGGAACGGCAGCGCCATCGCGAGCGATTCCAGCCAGCCCGGGAAGAACGCGAGCGGTACAAGGGCTCCGGACAGCAAGTTGGTGATCGACGTCCGTGCCCAATATATGCCGAAGCTGCTGGTCGTCCAGAAACAAAGCAGGGCAGACAGGTAGACGATGCAAAATTTAAGCAGGATCGAAGAGGCGATGCTGAGCGCGAACAACAGGATCGTGGCGGCGTCGTGAGGCAGGGAAATGCCGAGCGTAAAAATTGCCGCGAGACCGATCAGCACGCAGCTGAGCAGCCCTTCCACGATGCAAGAGCCGAGCGATTCCGCCAGCCTTGCCTTTTGGAACTGAATCGGCCGAAGCAGGTCCATCATGACGCTGCCGTCGATAATTTTGTTCGTGATGCTGGATTCCGAATAGTAGGACAGCATGGAATTGATGAAAAAGGTAACGAGCAAATAGGATTGCATTTGACTCCAAGTAAAGCCGGACAGCTGATCCTGACCGGCATAAACGGCCTGCCACAGAAAATACATGGCGATCAGCCCGATAAAGCTTGAGAGAAAATTCATGATGAAGGAGAGCCGGTAAGCGAGTGTATTTTGCATGGCGCAGAGCGCCAGGGAGACGTATTTTTTAAAGGACGGTGCGATCTGCAATCAGGCACTCCCCTTTCCGGCCTCGAGCAATTCGGCCGAATCCAGTTGGCCTTCATAGACGCGGCGGATGATGTCTTCGATGCTCGGCTCGTCGATGCGAAAATCGACCACTTCGCCGCGCCCCATGATCCGCTTGACGATATCGCTGGCCGTAAGCCGGAACCTGTCGAACCGGATGGAAAGGGCAAGTGAGTCGACTCCTTCCCCTTCCGGCCTCGTTACCCTTACGTCCGGCAGGTCGAGGAATAGTTTTTCCGCATCCGGAATCGGGGAGCTTAACTGCATATGTATGGTTCTTTCCCGGGCAAACGCATCCTTGACCTCCTGGAGTTTGCCGTCGTATATGATCCGTCCCTGGTCGATAATGACCAGCCGCTCGCACAGGTCTTCGATATCGCCAAGATCGTGCGTCGTCAGCAGCATCGTCGTTCCTTTGGTCCGGTTCATTTCCTTGATGAAATCCCGGATCCGGTGCTTTACCGCGACATCCAGGCCGATCGTCGGCTCGTCGAGATACACGATCTTCGGATCGTGCAGCAGCGCCGCGGCCAGATCGGCCCGCATCCGCTGTCCGAGCGACAGCTTACGGGCGGACAAATGGAGGAAAGACTCCATCCCGAGCAATTCCGTAAACGCATCCATGTTTTTTTTGAACCTATCCGCCGGAACCTGGTAAATATCCCTCAGCAAGCCGAGCGATTCGCGGACCGGAATATCCCACCACAGCTGGGTACGTTGGCCGAACACCGCGCCGATCCGCTGGGCGTTTTCCATCCGCTGCTTGTAAGGCACGAGCCCGTCCACCAGAATCTCGCCGCCGGAAGGAACGAGCACGCCGCTAAGCATTTTGATTGTCGTCGATTTCCCCGCCCCGTTAGGGCCGACATAGGCGACCGTTTCCCCTTCCTCGATGGTCAGGTCGATCCCTTCCACGGCATATTTGTCCTTGTACTTCTGGGTGAACAGGTGTTTGACCGCTCCCGCCAGCCCGGGGTCCTTGACCGCTTGCCGGAACACTTTTTGCAGCCCTCTTGTCTCTATTAAGCTCACTTATCGTCCCTTCCCTTCCCCCGAAATGAATTTTCTTAATACTATAAGTGAAAAACAACCGGCTTCATACCCTAACAATTAGACAAAAAAAGCCCTTACATTTATCATATGGGAAAACGCCGCAAGCAAGGAGTCTTCCCGATGAAATCGTTTTATCAAAACTGGAAACTCGATCATGAGCTTCCCGTCGTGGTCTTTCAAAGCAAGGACCTGTCCTTTTATCCGCATTTTCATACCGAGGTGGAATTCGTTTATGTCGTATCCGGCCAAATTCTCATTGGCGCCAATGAGGAGAAACGGTTGCTTGGGGAGGGCGATATGGCCGTGTTCGGCAGCAATGATATTCATTATTTCGACAGCAAAGACCTGTCCTCCAGCGCGATCGTGGTCATCTTTCGGCCGGAACTGGTCGGCAAAGCGTTGAACTGGCCCGCCGATTTCCGTTTCGACTCCCCCTTTATACCGGGGTCCCTGCCCGGGTTGGAACCGGTGAAATCCATCTTGGGCCGGATTCTCGAGGAAATGAACGGTAGAGCTCCCGGGCATCGTTTGCTCGTTCAAGCCGGCTTGCTGGAGCTCTGCGGCCTGCTGGAAAGGCATCTCCCCGTCCGTTCCCTGGAGCGCGGCGCTCAAGACCGGACTTCCACCGGAAAACGCAGAGTTCAGCGGATGCTGTCATATATCGAGGAACATTACCAGGAGGATCTTTCCGTCGAGGCGATGTGCAAAGAGTTCGGCATGGAGCCGTCCTATTTTTGTCGCACATTCAAAAAGTCGATCGGCATGAATTTCAGAACCTATCTGAATTCCATCCGGGTCATGAACGCCGCAGGCAAACTGGAGCATAGCGACGCGAGCATCACGGAAATCGCCCTGGAATGCGGCTTCGGCAGCGTCCGAACCTTTAATCGGGTATACCGCGAGCTTCGGGGCGGGGCTCCGTCCGACATACGCAAAGCCAAGAAGTAACGATACAACTGGAACTAACAATTCGAAAAAGTACATTTTTTGACTGGTAACCGGCATAAACTGGCGAGAGATCGTATCGGTAACTTGTTATATTGGACTTACTCACCTCATTTCAAATTTGATCCTATAACGGAGGGATGGTAGATATGAAGCAGCTGCGAGTCGGGATGGTAGGTTACAAGTTTATGGGAAAAGCACACAGCAACGCGTACCGTACGTTACCGATGTTTTTTCCCGAAGCGGTGAAGCCGGAAATGGCGGTTTTGTGCGGAAGGGACAGCAGCGCCGTGGAACGGGCTGCCGAACAATTGGGCTGGAGAGAATTCGTCACGGACTGGAAGGAGCTCGTCGCCCGGGATGACATCGACCTGGTCGACATAAATGCGCCGAGCGATGTGCACAAAGAAATCGCGCTGGCTGCCGCGAAGGCGGGAAAGCATATTTTTTGCGAAAAACCGTTAGCGCTTACACTGAGCGATTCCCGCGAGATGCTCCAGGCTGCGGAGGAAGCGGGCGTATGTCACATGGTCGGGTTCAACTATCGTTTTTCCCCGGCGGTGAAGCTGGTCAAAAAGCTGGTGGAGAGCGGACGGCTGGGTAAAATCTATCATTTCCGCGCCTGGTTCCTCCAGGACTGGATTCTCGACCCGGAATTCCCGCTCGTATGGCGGCTGCAAAAAGACATCGCCGGATCCGGTTCCCATGGCGACCTCGGAGCGCATCTCATCGACCTTGCCCATTATTTGGTCGGCGATATTTCCGAAGTGATCGGGATGAGCGAAACGTTTATCAAGGAGCGGCCGCTCGCGGAGGAAATGACCGGACTTAGCGCCAGTGCCAAAGGCGGCAAAGGATCGGCGGACGTGCCGAAAGGCCCTGTAACGGTGGACGATGCGACATTGTTTCTGGCCCGGTTCGCGAACGGCGCGCTCGGCAGCTTCGAGGCGACGCGCTTTGCTGCGGGACACCGGTCGACCAATGCGTTCGAGATCAACGGCAGCCTGGGCAGCGTCAAATTCGACTTTGAGCGGATGAATGAACTCGAAGTGTACTTCACCTCGGACGACGAGGATGTTCAGGGCTTCCGCCGCGTGCTGGCGACGGATCCGGCTCACGCCTATGCGGAAGCCTGGTGGCCGCCGGGTCATACGATCGGCTTTGAACACACCTTCATTCACGAAGTTTTGGAGCTGGGCAATGCGATTTCGGAAGGCCGTCAGCCCGAACCGAATTTCCGCGACGGGGTGAAGTGCCAGGCCGTACTTGAAGCGGTGGAGCGTTCGGTGAACGAGCGACGTTGGGTGGATCTGTCGGAAATGTAGCATGTACGGAATTCGGATATTTTAAGGAGATATGATCATGAACAAAAAAGCGCTAATCGTCTGGGGCGGCTGGGACGGCCATGAGCCGGAGCAGGTCGCGGGAATATTTGCAGAAAGCTTGCGGGAACACCGCTTTGACGTGGAAGTTTCGGATACGCTGGAGGCTTTTGCGGACGCCGATAAATTGCTTGGCCTCGACCTGATCGTTCCGGTTTGGACGATGGGCGAAATCGCCCAGGAGCTGGTGAACAACGTTTCCGCAGCCGTGCAAGCCGGGACCGGACTCGCCGGATGCCACGGCGGCATGTGCGATTCGTTCCGCAACAACGTGGACTGGCAGTTCATGACCGGCGGGCAATGGGTCGCCCATCCGGGGAACGACGGGGTCGAGTATAAAGTGGAAATTAAGCAAACCTCCAGTCCTTTGGTGGATGGCATCGAGGATTTCATGGTAAAAACGGAGCAGTACTACCTGCATGTCGACCCAGCGGTCGAAGTGCTGGCCACGACCCGGTTTCCGGTGATCGACGGCCCGCATCGCTTCAATAAGGCGGTGGATATGCCGGTCATTTGGACGAAACGCTGGGGCTACGGCCGGGTCTATTACAATTCGCTGGGCCATCACGCCGATGTCGTGGCGCTTCCGACGGTCAAGGAGCTCATGACCCGGGGGCTGCTGTGGGCCGCGGAAGGCAAGCAGCGTGCCATTTCCTTGCAAGCGGGCGGCGGCAGTGACGATACCAAATTCAATTACAGCGGCATGGGCGACAACCAATATCAAGCATAAAGGAATGGGACCCCTTATGAAAAAAATCAAAGTCGGCATCATCGGCTGCGGAAAAATCAGCGGCATTTATATGGAAAATTGTCCGAAATTCGAAGTCTTGGACCTCGTAGCCTGCGCGGACCTCGATTTGAACCGGGCCAGGGAGCAAGCCGCCGCTTACGGCATCCCCCGCGCCTGTTCGGTAGAGGAATTGCTCGCCGATCCGGAGATCGGCATCGTCATTAATCTGACTATACCGAAGGTACACGCCGAAGTTAGTTTGAAGGCGCTTCAGGCAGGCAAGCACGTTTACGTGGAAAAACCGTTGGCCGTTTCCCTCGAAGAGGGACGCCAGGTACTGGAAGAAGCGCGGTCCAGAGGGCTGATGGTGGGCTGCGCGCCGGAGACGTTTTTCGGAGCGGGCATCCAGACCGCGCTGAAACTCGTCGAAGACGGCGTGATCGGGCGGCCGGTATCGGCTACGGCGTTCATGATGAGCCGAGGCCATGAATTTTGGCATCCGGATCCGGAGTTTTACTATGCGCCGGGCGGCGGGCCGATGTTCGACATGGGGCCGTACTACCTGACGGCGCTAGTGCAATTGCTGGGGCCGATCACCCGGATTGCCGGCATCACCGGCATGGCGTTGCCGGAACGGACCATCACCAGCGAGAAGAAGTTCGGCTCGCGGATTCCCGTCGAAGTTCCGACGCACGTTGCCGGAACGCTGGAGTTCGAGGGCGGCGCCATCGCCACCCTCGTCACCAGCTTTGATATATTCGGCGGCAGCAGTCTACCGCCGATCGAAATCCACGGCACCGAAGGCTCCTTGCTGGTGCCGGACCCGAACACCTTCGGCGGACCGGTCAAGTATCGGCGAACCGGTGAAGACCGCTGGACCGAGCAGCCGCTGCTGCCGGGCTACGAGGGCAACACCCGCGGCATCGGCCCGGCCGACATGGCTCATGTGCTGCTCGGCGGCCGCCCGCACCGCGCCAGCGGCGAGCTCGCTTACCACGTGCTGGAAGCGATGTGGGCGTTCCATGACTCGTCCGATTCGGGACGATATCATGAAATGCAGAGCCGCTGCCGTAAGCCGGCGGCGTTGCCCCTCGGATTGGAGCCTTATACGTTGGATTAGGCCCCGCCCCCGGCGCTCACAAGGTTCGTTCGCTTCAGCGGCGTCACGGCAGTCTTAACTGGAAAAGGGTGCACTTGCTGAGACTTTACATGTCCATGTCCATGTCCATGTCCATGTTCATGTTCATGCTCAGCAATGCACCCTTTGCTGTATTTTATGCAACATTTTGCCTCTCACGGCTACCTTTTGATACACAAGCTGCACATTGTACAACATTTTCAGCGGATTTCGTCCGATTTGGCGAGGTAAGCCTTCAAATTGCTGCATTTAATACAACATTTACACTCGAAGCCCCGTATTTCAGCACTTTTGTTGCATAAAGTACAACATGCTCATGTTCATGTTCATGTTCATGTTCATGTTCATGTTCATGTTCATGTTCATGTTCATGTTCATGTTCATGTTCATGTTCATGTTCATGTTCATGTTCCATGGTGCACCCTTTGCTGTATTTTATGCAACATTTTGTCTCTCACAGCTACCTTTTGATACACAAAGCTGTACATTGTACAACATTTTCAGCGGATTCCGTCCGATTTGGCGAGGTAAGGCAGCAAAATGCTGCATTTAATACAACATTTACACTCGTAACCCCGTATTTCAGCACTTTTGTTGCATAAAGTACAACATTTTCAGTTTATTTCGTCCGGTTTGGCGAGGTAAGCCTTCAAATTGCTGCAATTAATACAACATTTACACTTGTAGCCCCGCATTTCAGCACTTTTGTTGCATAAAGTACAACATGCTCATGTTCATGTTCCGCGGCGTACCCTTTGCTGTATTTTATGCAACATTTTGCCTCTCACGGCTACCTTTTGATACACAAAGTTGCACTTTGTACAACATTTTCAGCGAATTGTGTCCGATTTGGCGAGGTAAGGCAGCAAAATGCTGCATTTAATACAACATTTACACTTGTAGCCCCGCATTTCAGCACTTTTGTTGCATAAAGTACAACATGTTCATGTTCATGTTCATGTTCATGTTCATGTTCATGTTCATGTTCATGCTCATGTTCATGTTCCGCGGTGCACCCTTTGCTGTATTTTATGCAACATTTTGCCTCTCACGGCTACCTTTTGATACACAAGCTGTACATTGTACAACATTTTCAGCGGATTCCGTCCGATTTGGCGAGGTAAGGTAGCAAAATGCTGCAATTAATGCAACATTTACACTCGTAGCCCCGTATTTCAGCACTTTTGTTGCATAAAGTACAACATTTGCTTGCCGGACGGACCATTAAAACTCAAAAAGCTGCGCCTCCGGCATGGACGAGTCGGTCCATCGGGGGGCAGCTTTCTTTTTACCGTCCTTTAGCTTGCAGATAAGCTTCTTTGTAGGCGGCCGCTTTTTTCGCAACCAACGAAAAATCCTTTTGCTTCAAAGCTTCTGTCGTCAAATCCGAGCCGATGCCCACGGCTACCGCGCCGGCCTTGATCCATTCCCCGAGGTTGTCCAGCGACACGCCGCCTGTCGGCATAATGTTGGCTTGCGGCAGCGGGCCTTTGATCGCCTTGATCATCGACGGATCGTAAAGGTTGCCCGGGAACAGCTTGACGATATCGGCGCCAAGCTCCAGCGCTTCTTGGATTTCCTTGATCGTCATCGCCCCCGGCATGATCGGAACGCGATACCGGTTGCACAGCATAACGGTCTCGCGGTTCAAACACGGGCCGACGACGAACTGGGCCCCGCTCAGGATCGCCGCACGCGCGGTTTCCGGATCCAGCACGGTTCCGACACCGATGATGGCAAATGTGTCGGGATCCTTCGAATCCCACGAATATTTGCGGGACAACGTTTCGATGGCACGGATCGCGAACGGAACGGTCATCGTCACCTCGATCACCTTAATGCCGCCGGCAATCGCCTGCTCGGCCATTTCCACCACTTGCTCCGGCGTGTCGCCGCGAAGCACCGCCACGACGCCTTCTTCAACGATTTTTTGGATCAGCTGCAACTTTTTCATGTGATCTCCTCTTTCTTATATTGGATTTTGTTTCAGTTCAAACCGTATAATTCCCGAATGAAATCCGCTGCCCGTTGACGAGCGGATCAAAGTCCCCTAAAGAGGAACCCGCCAGGCTCAGCGTGTCCCCGGTCATTACCCCGTTATAATCGACGGCGAACGACGTGCCGCCCAGCTCAAATGCAGGTTTCCGTTCGGCCATCCAAGCGGCGAAATCCTCCAGGCATCGAACTCCCCGCTGATCGGCTTCTTTTACGGGGAGCGCCTCTACGACGACGCCTACGCTGGCAGCGGAGCAAACGACAAGGCTGTATCCGGACATCGGACGGATTTCATACCGGCCGGACAAGAAGACGGCAAACAAAACGCCCTCCGCTTTTCCGAACAACGCCTCCGGTTCGCAGATCCATTCCCCTTCCGGAAGCACGCCGACAACTTCGCCAGCCTCGCGATCGTCGTTCCGTTCCCGAGGCGGAAAAAGGGCGAGCGTCACATTTTGGTGGTATAGCACCTCCATCCGCCCGCTTTGATGCCTCGGGTCAAGCCCGGAAGGATCATAGCCTTCGCCCGGGCGGAAAAAGTAAAGCTGGTTTCCCTTTCCCCCTTGACGCACGGGAAGGCTGAACATCCAGCGCAGTTGCTCGTTGTCGAACTCCCGGACGCGTTCCCACAATCCGCCGGCGGCAAAATGCTCCGTTACGTAGGCGTAGGAATGCAGCTCCCGCTTTGTGCCGTCGACCGTTTTCCGCAATACCTTACGAACTTCCGACGGCTCACTCCGCTGCAAAGCCTTTTGCCGCGCGGCTTCCGGCGCTTCGTAAAACAGGAAGCCGGCATACTCCGTCCGCGGCATTTCCACGGGTAGCTCAAAATCCCCGAATTGAACGAAGTCGTGCAGCGGATTCCCGTCTTTCGGAGCGTCATGGGGCCATGCTCTGGAACGTGCACCCGCCCAGGCTCCCCGCAAATAATAAGCGGCACGCAAGCTCCACAGCTCATCGAGCAACTCCTCCAGGTTCCCCCGCAGCCCGGGATCCTCCGCAAACTCCAGCGCGCAGTTAAATGCCTGTACCCAATGCCAGAACCAAGGCAAACAGCCATACTCCGCCATGCCGTCCATGCGAAGACGGCGCAGCGTTTCCTTCAGACTGTTCTTTCCGTCCTCCAGCAGCTCCGAATCCTTGAAAAGCTGCCCGAAAATCAGCTTGGCCGCCGTATACTTGGCCTCGTGGTGATTGCACACGGTAAGCGGCTTGCGGTAAAAGCCTCCGCGGTAGATATGCTCAAGCGAGGCCTCCAACTCTGCGGCCAGTCTTCCGTCTATCTCCCGTTCATATCGGCGGCGGAACCACGCCATCAGACTGCCCATCAGTTCCACCGGCAGTTCGTGCGGAGCCGCCGCATCGGGCTCCGGATCCAGGTTCAGCGGCCAGTGACCGTACATCGGACGATCCGGATCCCGCTGCTGCAGCCCGAGCACCCGGTCAAGAACTTGCTCGGCCCGTTTTTTTGCCTCCCTCCGTTCAAACGGAAGTTCCGCCGCCGAATCCGAATCGACCGCGGCCGCAAACAAATAAGAAGCGTAATAAAAATTATCGCGTACATCCCCGTGAAACCATAGTCCGCTGGGCAGCAAAGGCTGATTCCAGGCCTTTTCCGCCACGGCATGTACAATCTGGTTCATTCTTTGTTCGTATACGTTCATTCGTTCTCCTTCCCAGACCGAACGCGCAGCTCAAAAATGATCTGGCTCTATCCTATCATATTTGTCCCATCCTCAAAATTAGAATTATTAACTCCATTCCTTTCTTTTTAAAGTACTTGCATTACTGTTCTATCGCATCCCCGCTTCCGGAATAAAAATAAGAGGGAAAGAAGCTTGCAATATGAACGCAAAAAGATTAATCTAAACCTATATGAACATTATAAACCTAAATAAACGAAAAGAGGAGAATTATTTATGGAAAGACGCTATGCTTCTCATCCCCAAGAAGTAAAACATTTTGACACCGACCGGCTTCGTCAGGAATTTCATATCCCTAAACTGTTTACTCCGGACGGTTTGGAGCTGGTGTTGACTCACGAGGACCGCCTGATCATCGGCGGCGCGGCGCCCGTTCAGCAAGAGGTGAAGCTCGAGGTGGACTTGAAGGAACTCGGCGTGGCATACTTTCTGGAGCGGCGCGAGCTGGGAGCGATTAACGTAGGAGGACCCGGCATGATCGTCGTGGACGGAACCGAATATGAACTGAACACCAAAGATTGTCTTTACGTAGGCATGGGCTCGAAGGAAGTCATTTTCAAAAGCAAGGACGCCGCCAAACCCGCCAAATTTTATCTGAACTCGGCGCCGGCCCACAAGGAATTCCCTACCGCAAAAACGACGCTGGCCGAAGCGGAATCCGGGGCGTTGGGATCGATCCAAAACTCCAATGACCGGACGATTCACCGCTTCATTCATGAAAACGGCATTCAAAGCTCGCAGCTTGTCATGGGCATGACGCAGCTGAAGACCGGCAACATGTGGAACACGATGCCTGCCCACGTTCACCCCCGCCGGATGGAGGCTTACATGTACTTCGATCTTCCCGAGGATGCGGTCGTCATTCATTTGATGGGCGAACCGACCGAAACCCGCCATATCGTCATGAGAAACGAACAGGCGGTCATCTCCCCGAGCTGGTCGATCCACAGCGGCGTAGGCACGAGCAATTATACGTTCATTTGGGGCATGGCCGGAGATAATAAAGCTTACGGAGATATGGACGCCGTTCCGATGAAAGATTTAAAATAAATGAAGCAAATTTAATACCGAAAGTGTGGAAACATATATGAGCTCGATACGGCGATACGAAAAAATCATGGAAGTTCTGCTGACCCAAAAGGAAGTGACCGTGGCGGAACTGAGCGAACGGCTGGGAGTTACGGGAAAAACGATCCGCGAAGACCTGACGAAGCTGGAGGAGCAGGGACTTATCGTCCGCGTGCATGGCGGGGCGGTGCTGGCCCAGGGAGACCAGTTCGGAATTCTCCCTTCCAAAACCCCTTTGATCAAGCACGCGGAGGAAAAAGCGGATATCGCCCGCAAGGCGCTGCTTCATATCCGGCCTAACGATATCATCGCGCTGGACGGCGGAAGCACGACCCTGGAAATCGCCCGCCGGCTGGACAATCAGCCGCTCACGGTGATCACGAACGATGTGTACATTATCAGCGAACTGGCCAACAAGGACAAAATTCGTCTCGTCGTTCCCGGCGGCTACCGGGTCCGCAACATGCTTGCCGGGCCTGAAGGCACTTCATATGTCAGCCAGCTAAACATTCAAAAAGCTTTTATTTCAGCGACAGGCGTTCATCCCGAGCACGGTTTGTCCATTTACACCGGCGACCTGATCGACTTCAAACGGGCGCTGATCCAAACGGCCCGCGAGGTGATCGCTGTCATCAATCATCATAAATTCGGGCAAACCGCGCTCCGTACGTTTGCTTCCTTAAGCGAACTGAGCCGGATCATCACGGACGACAACTTGCCCGCGGATGCGGGCAAACCTTATACGGAAGCGGGAATCGTCATCGAATAATTCCGCTTCCTCGATCTCGAAGGAGTGTTCAATCCATGAAAATATTTGATTTGACGGGTAAAACCGCGCTGGTTACCGGCGCTTCCGGCGGCTTGGGCCGGGGCATCGCCCTGGGCCTTGCCGAAGCGGGGGCGGACGTCGTTTGCGCTTCGTTCAGCTCCAGCCAAGAAACGGCCGATCTGATCACGGCCCTGGGAAGGAAAGCATCGGTAATCGAGAGTGATCTCAGCGATCATTCCAAGCTTCAGGACATGTTCAACGAGGCTCTCAAGCTGACGGGTAAAGTTGACATTCTGGTCAACAACGCCGGAATCATCCGTCGTACGCCGGCCAAGGACCACAGCGAAAAAGACTGGTTCGACGTCATCGACATCAATTTGAGCACCGTCTTCCTGCTTTCGCAGATCGCGGGAAGATCGATGATCGAACGGGGCAGCGGCAAAATCATCAACATTTGCTCCATGCTTTCGTACCAGGGCGGCATCAACGTTCCGGGGTATACGGCTTCCAAACACGGGGTAGCCGGCTTGACCAAGGCGCTGGCCAATGAATGGGCGGCCAGCGGCGTCCAGATCAACGGGATTGCCCCGGGTTACATGGAGACCAACAATACCGCACCGATCCTGGCCGACGAAAAAAGAACGGCCTCCATCACCGAACGGATTCCCGCAGGACGCTGGGGAACGCCGGAGGACTTGAAAGGCCCGGCCGTTTTCCTCGCTTCCTCCGCCTCCGACTACATGAACGGCCACATTCTGTGCGTGGACGGCGGCTGGATGGCCAGATAACAACAACTCGCTAAACAATAAAAAGACCCGCCCGGAGCATTTGCTCCGGCGGGTTTTTTGCATGACTTATTCATCGTCCTGCACAAAATTCAGCACCGCATCATCGACGGCGGCTATCTCTCCCAAATCCGGGAGGTCGGACAGTTCCACATCGCAGACTTCGGGACCCCCATGCAGTTCAAAGAGAACGAGCTCGTTCCGCCCTTTGCGCAGCAGCGGACCGGGAATATACAGCGCCCGTTGCGGCCCCGCGTTCCAGTAACGGCCAAGGTTGAACCCGTTGATCCAGGCAACGCCTTTCGTCCATCCGTCAAACCGGAGGAAGGTGTCCCCGATTTCTTCGGCTTCGAAAAAGCCCCGGTAAAATCTTGGAACCCCGAGTCCCCCGGAAAGTGCCGATTCCACGGTCTCCCGATCCGCCTGTCCTTCTTCCCTTACCGGCTTGTAGCCAAGCTCCGCTAGCGATTCCGGCTCCAACGGCAAGGCTCGAACCGTCCAGCCGTACTGGAACTGGTTGTCGATCCGCACGCCTTTCGTAATGCCCTTCGGATCGCGAATCAGCGGCCCGTAATTGATCCGGCCCATATTTTCGACGAGAATATCCAGCCTCGCCCCGGATTTCGGCACGGTAATCTCCAGCGGCTGCGGGTTCCAGCGCTCCACGACCCCGAGCGGACGCCCGTCCAGAAATACTTGGGCCCGGTCGCGAACCTCCTGAATGTACAGCTTTTGGCCTTTCCGCGGCCCTTTCACAAAGGTGCTGTACAAAATAAATCCATAGGATTGCCCGAACTTCTCCATCGGCCGGATACCGACGTTTTCGACCGGTTCGGATAACTTATCCAGGTTCACCGGCGACATCAGCTCCGCAGCTTCCGTCATCTTCACGTTTCCGTAGTATTTTTTCGGGATCCGTTCGGGGAACGGGCAATCAGACTTGAATCCATGTCTGGCAAGCACCAGGTGGACCGCTTCCAGCTTTTCCGTCGAATCTCCCCATTCCGTCAAAGGGGCGTCATAATCATAGCTTGTCGTCGTCGGCTCATAGTTGGCAATATGATTAGCTCCGTTATAAAATCCGAAATTGGTGCCGCCATGGAACATATACATATTGATCGACGAACCATGCGCCAGCATCTCGTCCAGCACGCCGGCCACGTCCGCCGCTTCGCGTACATGATGGTCCTCCATCCAATGATCGAACCAGCCGTTCCAGTATTCCATCACCATCAGCGGCTCGTCCGTTCGATACTCCCGGTACTTGCGGAACGATTCCTCCACCCGGGAGCCGAAATTCACCGTCGCGTGCACGTCGTCCAGGGTCCCCCCAAGCAGCATTTCGTCCGTAGGTCCGTCCGACGTAAAAAGAAGCACATCGACGCCTCGGCGGATTAGACCGTCACGAAGGTACCGCAGATAATCATAGTCGTTCCCGTAACTTCCGTATTCGTTTTCCACCTGGACGGCGATGATCGGCCCCCCGTTCGTCGATAAAAGCGGTACAAGCCGCGGAATCAGTTCGTCATAATAGCTGTCCACTTTGCTTAAATACAGCGGATCGTTGCAGCGCAGCTGCATTTCATCGTAGGCCAGCAGCCATCCGGGCAGCCCCCCGAACTCCCATTCCGCGCAAATGAACGGGCTCGGTCTCACGATGACATGAAGCCCGAGCTCTCCGGCCAACCGAATAAAGGCAACGACATCGGACATGCCGTCAAACCGAAACTCCCCCTCCTTCGGCTCATGCACGTTCCAGGCGATATACGTTTCAACCGTATTGAACCCGCTTGCCTTCAATTTCAGCAGGCGATCCCTCCAGTATTCCGGCACCACCCGAAAATAATGAATCGCCCCCGATATGATCCGATAAGGGCTCCCGTCCAGCAGGTATTGGCCGTTCTTCCATGTAAGTATGCTCATCGCAGGTACCTCCCGTAAAATCCATCTTAAAAAGAAAGCTTTGGAAAGCCGTTGATCCGATGATCCGACTTCCCAAAGCCCCTCCGCATTTAAAACATATCGATTGCTTTATTCAAGCTTAATTCCTTATTGGATTACGCCTTTTTCCTTGATGATCTTGGTCGCTTCGTCAACCATCCATTTCTGTACGTCATCGATCGATTCATTGCTCAGCATGAATTTGCTGAAGCCGTCATTGACGACCTTCGTCAGCTCGGTAGTCGCGGTAGTCATGACTTTCGCGCCGTCGAGATATTGGATTTCGTCGTCGAACAAGGTGTATTTCAGGGAATCCATATCGTACATATCTTCTTTGCCGGCAACGAGCTTATTCAGCAATTCTTCGTTGTTCGCTTTTTTGTAGCCGGAGAATTCCGCTCTGTTGTCCGAATCGGCGGTCGTCATGAATCTCATCAGCTTGAAGGACGCTTCCTTGTTTTCCGAGGTCGCCCCGAGCGCCAGCATGTTGCCGCTGGTGAAGTATTTGGCTTCATAACCCTTCGGCTCGGCTCCGGCCGGCGGAACAGGCACCGGTGCGAACGCCGTTTTGAACGTATGCGGGTATTGCTCCGTGTTGCCCGGATCCGGAATCGTCCAGTTGCCCGACAAAATCATCGCCGCTTCTTCGTTAAAGAATTCGGTCCGGTAATTCAGTTTCGCGGCAAGCACGTCAGCATATGGTTTTGCCGACTTATCCACGGACTCCATGTCTTTGCGAAGCTGGAAGAAGTATTTGTACGACGGGTCGGACGTGATCGTGGTTCCGTCTTCGTATACGAACGGATCTTTCATCATCGTTTGCGCCGGAGCGTTCATGTACAGCTCCCAGGTATGGAAATAGGATCCGTAGCGCTTGTCCACGCCTTCGCCCTTGGTCAGCTTTTTGGCGTATTCGCGGTAGTCGTCCCAAGTCCATCCGAATTTCGGGACTTCAAGTCCCGCTTCGTCCAGCGCGTCCTTGTTCAACATGACGTAGTTGATGCTCTTCGTATATTGCATGCCGTAATAGTTGTCGCCGACTTTGGCGTTGACGTAATATTCGTCTTCCGGCACCAGGCTTTCTTTTTCATATAACTCGTTCAGCGGCGCGAGCGCGTTCCGGGTTCCGCGTTCAAGCACGGCACCTAGGTTCGGAAACTGGATGACGTCGATCGCTTCGCCGGAAGAGATCAAGAAATCGAGCTTTTTCAGCATTTCCACGGAATCGCCCGGTACCAGCACGACATGGTCAACCTTGATGTTCGGGTTTTGATCCATAAACTCCTGCAGCATCGCGTCCGTGCTGGCCTGCTGTGCTTCATTGTCCCAGTTATAATACTTGATGGTGACTTGCTTGTCCGCCGAAGCGCCTCCGTTATTCGGGTTAGCGGCGGTATTGCCTTTCGAGTTGCCGGAGCCTCCGCAGCCGCTTAAGGCCAACGAGATCGCCAGCACCGTGCCCAGCATGAACGATAATCTGCGTTTCTTCATTATTGACTTCCCCCCGTAAGAAATAAATGTGAGTGTCTCCTTACTGACTTCATTATAGCCAGCCGCTTTACGGGCCAAGTGCAAAATTTTGAGGTAGTAGGATTACGATTTTGACTTTTAAAGCGCTTTCCGGGGGTTGGATTATCCCTTTACCCCGCCTAAGGCGATTCCGTTGATGACCTGCTTCTGAAGCGCGATAAATACGATCACGAGCGGAATAATGGCCGAAACGGCCGCCATCATCATAATGGCATAGTTGTTGGTGTAATCATCCTGGAACAGCGTCATTCCGAGCGGTATCGTATACAAATCTTTGTCCAGCAGGAAAATGAGCGGATTCTGGTAATCGTTCCAGGTCCAGATGAATTTGATAATCGCCACGGTAGCCAGGATCGGCTTGCACAGCGGAACCATGATCGACGCGAAAATGCGCGTGTGTCCGGCTCCGTCGATTCTGGCCGCTTCGATATATTCATCGCTGATACCCATCATAAATTGGCGCAGCAGGAACGTAAAGTAGATGGAAAACATACTCATCAAAATGATTGCCGCGTGCGTGTTGTACAGGTGGAACCAGCGGATCAGCAGGAACCGCGGAATGAGCGTCGCCTGATCCGGGATGATCATGAAGGACAAGAGCGCGATAAACACCAGATTACGGCCCTTGAACTGAATTTTGGTCAGCGCATAGGCGGCCATCGAAGAGATGATCAGCGTAATGCATGTGGTGATGATGGCAACCTTGAACGAGTTAAAATAGAAATCGTAAAACGGAACCCGTCCCATCCAGACCGTCTTGAAATTGTACATGAAATTGATGTTTTCCGGAATCCACTGAATCGGAAACCGCATGACGTCCTTCTCGTATTTGAAGGCGGCCGATATCATCCATATGAGCGGAATGAGGAACACCAGGGACAGGATCCCCATGAAAAACGTGATGATGATTTTGGATATGTTTTTTCTGACCAGCTGCATGTTGATCCCTCCTCTATTCTTCGTTTCTCATTTTCCAGGTCAGCGCCGTCAGGATTCCGATAATCGCGAACAGCAGCCAGGAAATGGCGGAAGCGTAGCCCATATTGTAATTTTGGAAGCCTTCCTCATAAATCCGGTACACCAGTACGGTAGAGGAGTTGTTCGGTCCGCCTTCGGTCAGGAAAGCAATGATATCGAACACTTTGAAGGAGCCGATCAACATCGTAATCAGCAGGAAGAAGGTCGTTGGCCGCAGCATCGGAACCGTAATGGCGAAGAACTTTTTCAGCGCGCTTGCTCCGTCGATGTCCGCCGCCTCATACACCTCGTTCGAGATGTTCGTCAAACCGGCCATATAGATGATAATCGTATAACCCAGGCTCGCCCAGGAGCTGATGATCGCGATCGAAATCAGCGAGGTCTTGGGATCGACGAGCCATTTCGGCGGATTGGAGATCCCCAAATCCATCAAAAACTGGTTGATCGGCCCGAGCGACGGATGGAACAATGCGCTCCACACGGCCGCAACCGCGATAATGGATGAAATATAAGGAATAAAGAACGCCACCTTGAAGTAGCTTTTGAAAAATACGCTGTTGTGAATCAAAGCGGCAAGCACCAGCGCGATGGCGATCGGAATCGGAACCGTCAGGACCATATAGATCAAGTTATTTTTCAATGCGTGCATGATCGCCGGATCATGGAACATTTTGATGTAGTTATCCAGTCCCGTAAATTTGATTCCCTTTACCCCGGACAACAGATCCCAATTCGACAAACTTAAATAAAATGAAAAACCTAATGAGAATAAGTTCAAAAACAGCATCCCGACGATCTCGGGAGCCAGAAACAGCCATCCGGTTAACGCTTCCTTCCGTTTGGGGGTCCAGAATTTTTTCCGGACGGAACGGATCTCCGGTGCGGTTGGTTTGGCAGCCTCCATGCAGTATCACCTCGACATTTGTAAGTTGTCCTAATCGTAATACATGCGGGGCCCCGAAAAAGGAGAGATTCTGACCAGCCGTGTGCACGATTTTGACCTTTGCGCATGACGCTTCCGGCAAGAAAAAACCGCCCCGGTAAGGGCGGTCATGCCTGTTTTATTTGCGCGCGGAATGCTTGGCCTTGTATTCGCTCGGCGTCGTCCCGACGTACTTTTTGAACACTTTGGAAAAATAGGTTCTGTCCGAATAGCCTAAGCCGACGGCCATTGATTCCAGACTTTGGCTGGACATCTTCAGCATTTTCGTCGCAAGCTTCATCTTGTACTGGTGGACATAATCCGTAAAGGTCATTCCGGTCATCCGTTTGAAATAGCGCGAAAAATAACTCGGGTTTAAAAACAGGTAGCGCGCCATGTCGATGGACGTAATGTTATCGGCAAGATGCTGGTCGATGTACTGCTGAATCACCTGAAGCTTCGGCTCTTGCCGGGCATTCCCCGCCCCTTTGTGCCGGCTTCCCGTCATCTGGATCAGCTTTCTTTCCACCAATTCCATCGTATCCTCCAACGTTCGCGACTTTGCGAGATAAACGAACAAATCCTCTTCGAACTTCAGGTTCGAAAAAAGCAGTTCAATGCCCCTAAGCACGAATGCCAGGTCGCGGGCAAAATCGCCCGGCTCGATCGCCATCTCCCGCGCCGTCCGGGCCATTTTCCGCAAAATATCGCGGATACGCTCCTGATCGTATTGAATCACGGCGGACTCCAGCTCGGTCGCCCGGCTGTCCAAAAATCCCGGAGGAGCGGTCTGGAATACGCGTGCCGCCGACTGCGACAAATCGCCGATCGAATAATAGTCGCTCTCGTAATATTCAACCCGGCCATGGATGATTTCGTGATAGGCCGGACCGATCGCCGAAAGCTCCATTTTTTCCGTGACCGTCAGGACACCGGGCTCCATTTTAAGAAACCGGGAGCAGTGAGAGCGCAGCTTTTCCAAGTAATCATGAAAATACAGGCTGGCGTTCCGGGCGAGATTCATCCGGAAATTGTACAGAATTACGATATTCTCTTTCCCGAGAAATGGGGTAACCCCTTCATACGAATCGGACAGCTCCAAAGCGATGTTATACATCGCGTACATCAGAAGCGGGAATTCCCTTTGCCTGTACCGCTGGTCAAAGTCGGAAAACCGCACGCTGACGACTCCGAGCATAAACCAGGGAAAGTTCCAAGATATGCCGATTTTCCCTGCCAAGGCAAGCGCCGCTTCCGGGGAGTCTCTGCCGATCACTTTCTGCAGCAGGTCCTGCCGGAACAGCTGAGCGTTGTAATACGCCGTCTCGCGGTTCACGAGCCCGTCCTTGGACTTTAGCAAGCGAACCGATTTGGTGAGGCTTTTCTCCAACTGCTCCGCCGTCAGCTGATCTTTGATCAAGTAGTCGTCGGCCCTTAGCTTGACCGCCTGCTGGGCATAGTGGAAATCCTCATGGCAGGTTAAAAAGATGACCCGGATATCCGGCTTCATGCTCATAAAGCTGTCGGCCAGCTCGATTCCGTTTTTTTGCGGAAGCCCGATATCCGTGATGACGATGTCGGGATGCACCTCCTCAAACATATGCAGTGCCTTCGCGCTGGAGTATGTGCTCCCGGCAATTTGCAAGTTCATCGCTTCCCAGTCGATCATTTGCCCGAGTACCTTAAGCATGGGTACGTCGTCGTCGATCAGCATGACTCTATACATTTGCTTCCCCTCCCTCTGGCGGATACACAGCTTGCGGACTCTGCGGCAATTCGAGGAGGACGGATACTCCGCCTTCCGGCAGATTGCGGAGCGTCACGGTCGCCGCCTGTCCGTACGTCAGCCGGATTCTTTGGACCACGTTAATGAGCCCGACCCTTTTGTAAGATCCGTCCTGCTCCTCGTTGTTGTTTTCCAGCGTACGATTCAGCTTGTCCAATACGCCTTCCTCCGCCCCGCACCCGTTGTCCGTAATTTCGATCAAGATGCTTTCCCGGCTTGTCCGGGAAGCGACGGTAATCCGCGGATTCGGATGATCGACCAAACCGTGGACGATCGCGTTTTCCACAATCGGCTGCAAAATCAGCTTCGGTACGATGAGTCCCTCCGTTTCCGGGGCAAGATCCACCTTTAACTCCAGAGGGATTTCGTTGCGTATTTTCATAATGTCGACGTAATGTCCGAGCAGTCTGCATTCCTCCCGCAAGGTGGCCGGCTCGTTGACTTTGAGGTAGGCCCTGAGCAGGCTCATCAACGAATCGATAATGCCGCTATGCAGCGTATCCTTCGTCAGGATCAGGCTGCACTTGATGGAGTTCAACGTATTGATCAAAAAATGAGGGCGGATTTGCATAAACAAAGCCTCCAGCTCCATCACCCGTTTTTGCTCCTGCTCCTGCTCGATGTCGTGGATCAGCTTTTGTAGCTGGTCCAGCATCGTGTTCAGCGTCTGGCCCAGTTCGGCGATGTCATCCTTGCCTTTGACCTCCAGCCTCGCGTCCAGATTGCCCATCCCGAACTGCCGCACAACGCGCTGCAACCGGAGGATCGGACTGTGGAGCCGTTTGGCAACCAGTATCGAAGTCGCCGAAAAAACGAGGAAGAGAAGAAGCACGACGCCGATTCCGCTGAAAAAGGTACGGGATATTGGACCCGACCATTCGTTCTCGGAGGCCTCGTACACCAGCTTCCAGCCCGACTTGGATATATTTCTGACGGTCCGTAGGCTTCCATTCGATTCCGTGGCGGAAGGCGCGAGCTCGGCATGGCCGGCAATCAAACCGCCGTTTCCGTCGAACAGGGCGACCTTGCCGAAATCGACCGATCCGAGCAGCTTGGCGAAGTAAGACTCGGGAATGGATATCAGCAGCACCGACACATACTGTTTTTCCCGGCTGTCATGGATGACCCGCGCAATATAATAGCTGCCGTCTCTTCCCGAGCCGCCTTCCGCCATGCCGAGCCACTGCAGCGTTTCGGGTTGATCCAGATTGACGCGCCGCATCAAATCGCCCACGCCCGCGTTCATTCCGCTCAAATCCTCCGTGCCGGAAGAAATCACGAAATGCTGCCGGTTCACGAGATACATGCGGATGTTATTGTTCAACGGCTTGGAATTGATCAGCGAAAACACATCCTGAATCTGCGTAAAATACACATAATCCTGATAACTGTTCAGCCGCCGGATGTCTGCAAACGCCTTCAAATCTTGCCGGACGTTGGCATCGTTCACGATAAAGTGGGAGGAGAACGTCACGTCGTCGATCGTCTTGTTGAGCTCGTCGATCATGACGTTCAGAAAATTCTCGTTGCTCAGCTGCAGCTTCTCCTCCATGGTCTCCTTGATCAACATGAAGGAGATCGTCGAAACGGCGATTAACGGGATGAAAATCAGCAGAAGAAACGATAACTGGATGCGTCTGTAGTAGGTGAGTTTGAACATGCTTCCCCGCGCCTCTTTCGTGCTTTATACTTTTCTTTTATTCTATCAGTCCGGCGTCCGGGAAGCATTCACTAAATAATGACTGCCGCTTCCGGGCCGTTGGCCGATTTGGATATCAGCACGACTTCTCCGAACAATTGCATCCCTTCCACGACATAGGAATCAGCGTGCACGGACGGAACCCGGTGGCTGACGACGAGAATATGTTCAATGCCCGTTTCCGGGAATACGATTTTGCATGCTTCCGCCTCAGTGTCCTCCGCCTGCTCGCCCGTATGGCGGTATACCGGAACCTTCTCCACCCGAGGTGTTTCGCTCATGCCGGGCCGCAGCGGGAACAAAACTTGCATCATCGATACCGTTCCTTTGCCTCTTTTTGTGTAGGTTAGGTTTAAATTCGGTTCCAGCAAATTGTATTCCCTTGAAATGACCCCTTCGGAGACGATGCCCTGCAGACCCTCGGTGTGAACGGGAACGATACAGAGATTCGCTTCCCCTTCGTTGGTTGTGCGGCAAATTAGCGATTTCTCGTCCATCGTCACGGTTCCCGGCGCAAAATGAAACCGCTGCGTAAAGGTATGCTCCTCCTTACAAATAAACCGGTCAACGAGCAGCCAGTAGTAAGGCTTGATAAAAATAATTTTACGCTGCGGATAGACCGGGTCGTCCAAATGAAAATACCCGTCGTGTCCCGCTTCCACGTAGTCGAAGCCCCGCGTACTGATCCATCTGCTGCCCAACGGCTTCGCAATTCTCCCGAAAGACCACGTGTCCTCTATTTCGGTAAACCCGATGCCGTCGACCGATGTCGTATTGTGGGCCGAGCTCTCCTTCAACGCTTTTCGAAGCGGCGTGTGGTCGCTGTAATTGTATCTGCCGAGATCCGTCAGAAGATCCCTTCCGTAGGCATGCAGGTCGAAATGAAGCAAGTCGGCATGACCGTGCCCTCCCCCCAGCGGCCCGCAGTGGAAAAAGAGGTACAAATCCTCTTCGCTCCAGCCCGAACGCATGACGTAATGACCGGAATGCGGGAACGGGCGGGACATGCGAGCAGGCTCCTTCGCCGGCATACGCGAATATTGCTCGATCCCTTCCATCCCGAACAGCCAGGCGTTGTCGTAATCGAGCGTCGGATATCCGCCGTGGCGAAGCTCGGGATCCTGAAACAACCACGCCGCGCAGGTCAGCAGCGAGCGTACGTCGCTGTCGTCGCTGTCGCCCAGCATCGGCTGCCTGTGATTCGGTTTGGCCCAGTACAGCGAGGCGACGGCCATTTGATGAACCGCCTGCTGGAACGGCGCGGGGAGCGAGATGCCGTTGATCCACGAGAAATGGATACACTCGAGATAGCAGGACAGCACCTCGTGATGATAAGTCGGCGACTGCTCCCAATGAATGCCGTCCGGCATCACTTGAATCCCGGCCGTTTGCTTAAGCCTGTCCAGCCCCAGCTGCCGCCACTGTTCCGCCAGACGGAGTTCCGGGAAGAACAGGGCGATCTGGAACAGTCCGCTTGTCTCCAAAACTCCCCAGTTGCTGATCCTTTTCCAGTTCGTAAACGCGGAAGCCAAATATCTGCCGTGCTCGTGAATGGAAATCAGCACTTTTGCCAGGAATCGGGGGTTAAAATGCGGGCTGTCCAGGATGTAACGAAGCGCCTTGATCCAATTGGCTCCCCGCAGCCCCGCCTCGATCGTTCGCCATGCCGGATTGCGCTCAATCCAGTCTTCAAGCTGGCGGCAAAGCGCCGAGGCGTATTTTTCGTCGCCGGTTACGGCATATGCCTGGCCGAGCGCCACCCAATACCGGTGCCGGTTCAGCATATATGTCCATTCCGGGTCATGGTCGGGGATATGACGCCAATCGATTTCGCCTTGAAACGTAACCGGAACCCGAGTCCGTTCCATATCCCATGGAAAACGGAATAGGAAGGTTTGTTTTTCTACCTCGTCCGCCGTCCGTATCACCAGTTCCAATTCATCCAGGCATAACCATTTGACATAATGGGAGATTTGACGCCGCTCCTCATCTTCCATCCTCCAGCTCGGCGTCTCCCTCCGGGTAAAATGCCGGAACAGGGCGTCGAGTGCCTCTTTCCTGTCGCCTTGACCCAAAGCTCGCTTGACCGGGGCCAAAGCGGGATGCTCCAGATTCAGGATTCCGAACACGGCGTCGTACAAAGCTCCCAGACTGTCAGCGCTCATACCAGTACCCTTTCCCGCCGTTTTCCAGACGAATCAGGGCTTCCAGGTAAAAGTAATCTCCCCAGATCATGAAATCATCGGGGGACAATCCCCCTCGGACATGATACGAGCCGTGCTTCAGCAAACCTTCCGCCTCTTCGCCCATCGTGGAATAATTTTGCACCAAAGAGGACATCGAGCTTAGTAATTCGCGTTGAAAGTATGCCTTGTCCGGGTCCCCTTCACGGAGATGTTCGAGCAATTCCTGAAGTCCTGCGGCCACGATGGCGGAGGCCGAGCTGTCGCGGTAAGTGTTTTCGGTTACGGGCACATTAAAATCCCAATACGCGACATGATCCTCGGGCAGCCGCTCCAGGAAGTAACGGGCCATCCGTTTGGACGTTTCCAGGAACAGCGGATTCTGCGTATATCGGTAAGCGAGCGCAAAGCCGTACACGCCCCAAGCCTGCCCCCTCGTCCAGGTCGACCCGTTTGTGTATCCCTGATGCGTTGCTCCCCCGATCGGTTCGCCGGTTTTCGGGTTGAAGAAAAAAGTATGATAGGAGCTGTCATCCCCCCGCACCAGATAACGTCTCGTTTTCTCCACCTGTTTGACCGCGATTTCCCGGTAAGCGGGGTTGCCGGTCTGCTCGCCGGCCCAAAACAGCAGCGGCAGGTTCATCAAGCAATCGATGATGATGCGCCCGCCTTCCTGCGGGTCTCCTTCCGGTCCCCAGGCCTGAATGTACTCGCCGTCCGGACGCCAGCGTTTCAGCAGCAAATCCGCCGCCTGCAGCGTCAAAAGACGGGCATCCTCGTCCTTTTCGACGATCCACCGCGCTTTGGAAGAAAGCGAATATAAAAATCCGATATCGTGATGATCGAGCACCTTTTTCTCCTCATACCGAAGGCGAAAGTTTTCCACGGTACGGATCGCCGCTTGGCGGAAATCGTCGTTCCCCGTATATTCATAGCAAAGCCAAAGCATTCCGCTCCAAAAACCGTTCGTCCAGTCGTCGTTGTCATTCAGCAAATAAGCTCCATCCCTGCTGACGTGAGGAAATTTTGTTCCGAATTTGTCCATGTTAACCCGGATTTTCTTCACCGCATCCTCAATTGCACTGCTCCACATAACCCCTTTGCCCCTTCCATTCGAACATGTCTTATGGTTCATGATACGGAGCGCGGTCCCTTACTCCCAGAGGTGATTTTTGCCTCGATGTGCACAATTTTGACTTTTTAAAAAAGGGAAGGGGCAGGGGGCGATAGATCAACTCGTTGAAGCTGTGATGTCTGACTTTACTATCGTGCTGGATGAGACGACGTTTTCCAATGCTGTATTTGATGCAACAATTTCCTGCGAAATGCCGCCTTAACGGAACCAAAGCTGTAGAAAATACAGCATTTTCAGCTATTTTCCGATAACTAGCCGGAATTTGACGCTAAATGCTGCAAAAAGTGCAACATTATCACACTCGCCCCTCAAAACTAGACGAATTGTTGTAAATAGTACAACATGTGTGGGTTTGAATTAGTGGAATAAGGAGTAGGGGGTGCTGGGTTAGGCTGACAGATACGTGCTATCAATATTTGCTGCTATATTCACGGATATAACGCAAAAAATCCGCCAACCGGTCTCTCCGGCTGACGGATTATTTCAAAACTTAACGCTCGATATGCCCTTTTCCTTGCAAGAGCCGGTCTATTTCCGCGGCGGTCGGCAAGCCTTCCCAATCGCCGACGGCCTGGATCACCTGAGAGCCGATCAGATTGCCCAAACGGACCGCTTCCTCCAGGGAATAATCGCGAAGCAGGCCGGAAAGGAATCCCGCGCAGAAGCCGTCTCCCGCGCCAACCGTATCGATGACCCGCTCCGCTTTGAAGTAAGGCACGGATGTCAGGCGGCCCTCATTGTACAAATAAGTCTGGTCCTCGCCGCCCTTGATCACGCTCACTCCGGGCAGTTCATCCAGCTTCGCGAGAATCGCGTCCATCGATTCCGTTTCGTACAGCAGCTTCAGTTCATCCAAGCCCGGCAGGAAGTAATCCGCCTTCATCGCAAGCGGAAGAAGCGTTTTTCGTGCCTCCTCAACGCTCCAAAGCTTCAGGCGCAGATTCGGATCGAAGCTGACCTTTACGCCGTTTCGCTTGGCCATATCCATCGCTGCGGCAATCGTTTCCGCACAGCTCGGCCCAAGCGCAGGCGTAATGCCGGTCACGTGCAAAATTTTAGCGCCCGCGATGTAGCTCTCGTCGAGATGTTCGGGGCGCATCCGGCTCGCGGCCGATAGCTTACGGTAATAATAAACCGAACTTTTGCCTGCGACATTCTCGCGGATCATGAGCCCTGTCGGGGCTTCGTCCGTCAATTCCGCACGGGATACGTCAACGCCTTCCCCCCGGATCGCCTTGATGACGCGATGCCCGAAAGGATCATTCCCGAGTCGTCCGCACCAGCCGGAGGCATGTCCGAGCCGGGCCAGTCCGATCGCCACGTTACTTTCAGCTCCTCCAAACGAGGGCTCCAGATTTCTTGCGTATTCCAGTCCCTTTCCGCCTTCGGCAATCAGCAATGCCATGCTTTCTCCGAAGGTGACGACTTCGACCTGAGGCCCATCTTGGTGTGAAAGGCTAAAATTGTTCATTTTAAGCTCCCTCCCTGCAACCGATCCTACTATTAAGCATCCAACGCGTTGAACTTACACTTCCAAAATCGAAGGCATGATATGAGGCGTACGTCCAACCTCTTTCATAAAATACTTCCGCATGACCCGGTGTATGGAGCGAATCCAGACGTTCCGGTCGTAGGCTTCCCGCTCGGCTTGTTTTGCCAAGTTTCGCTTCAATACGGCTTCGGCCCTTCTGAGCAAAGGTCTGGCGTCCTGCATGTACACGAAGCCGCGTGTCACAATATCCGGTCCCGCCAGAATTTGTCCGGTTTTGCGATCCAGGCTCACGACGACGATCACGATGCCTTCCTGCGCAAGTTCCAGCCGTTCTTCCATCAGCTCGTCTTCGCGCGCGCGCATCTCGCCGTTGCTGACGAACACTTCGCCTGCCGGAATCGTTCTTCCCCGCTTGGCACGGTTTCGGTAAATCGATAACGTGTCACCGATATTCATGACGAATACTCTGTCTTCCGCGAGTCCCGTTTGCATCGCCAGCTTTTTATGGCTGAGCAGCATCCGGTATTCGCCATGGATCGGAACAAAATATTTGGGACGGATAAAGCTGAGCATCAGTTTCAAATCTTCGCGATTCCCGTGTCCGGAGGTATGAATATCGAAAATCGAGCCGTAGATGACATTCGCGCCTGCCCGCATCAGCGTATCGATCGTCCGGTTGACGTTTTGCGTATTGCCCGGAATCGGGGACGACGAGAAAATGACGGTGTCCTGCGGGTAAACCTGCACCGAGCGGTGCGCCCCCGAAGCGATCCGGCTTAGCGCCGCGTTCGGTTCGCCCTGGCTGCCGGTACAAACGATCAATACCTGCCGGTCTTCATAGCGGTCGATATCCTTTATGTCGATCAGCATGCCTTCGGGAATTCGAATATATCCCAAGTCCTGGCCGATCGCGAACACCTTCTCCATGCTGCGCCCGATGACGGCGATTTTGCGGTTGCACTGCATGGCCGCCTCGACGACCTGCTGCAAACGGTGCACGTTCGAAGCAAAGGTCGCAAATAAAATTCGACCGCCGCATTGGCGGAACGTTTCCAGAATCGAACTTCCGACCCGGCGTTCCGAAGGAGTGAAGCCCTCCTTCTCGCTATTTGTGCTGTCCGCCAAGAGAGCCAGAACGCCTTCGCTGCCCACGCTGGCCATTTTAAACAGATCGGCCGGACGATCCTCCGGCGTAAAGTCGAATTTGAAATCACCGGTATGCACAACCGCCCCATAAGGAGTATCCACAACGATGCCGAACGCGTCGGGAATACTGTGGGTTGTCCGGAAAAAGTGTACCGACAAATGCTGGTAATCGAACCGGTCGTTTTCTTCATACACATGAAGGCGGACATCCCCGAGCATCCGGTACTCCTCCAGCTTGGCGCGGACGAGTCCGATCGTAAGCGGACCTCCATAGACGGGAACCGACAGCTGCCGCAGCACGAACGGAAGGGCGCCGATATGGTCCTCATGTCCATGGGTCAGAAACAAACCTTTGATTTTATGCTGGTTCTGGATCAAATAACTGATATCCGGAATAATGTAATCGATGCCGGAAAGCTTGGAATCCGGGAATTTTAATCCGGCGTCGATAATCACGATTTCATTCTTGAATTCGATGCAGTACATGTTCTTGCCGATTTCGCCGATCCCCCCAAGGGAAAAGACACGTACCGGGGGCGGGGATGGCTTGGGACGGCGGCCGGCCCGTGGCGCATTCGCTGGTTTGGTTTTTACTTCATTCATTATGCCGTTGATCCTCTCTAGAAAAATGCAGACTGATATAAGCCTAATTATACTGAATTTAATCCGCAATAACTATTTAATTTTTGTCGAGACGTAAAAATGCCCCTGACACGCGAGCAAGCTGACGCCTGCAGATCGACCTTCGTCAGCTTGCTTGCTGGAGTATTTTCTATCCGGAGGTTTTACCCCCATAACGGCATTATGAAACACCATCAAGATTTTTCATTTTGTCGTTAAAAGCTCGGTTTTATGCCAACAGACCGTTTCTGCCGACCACCTCAAGCCAACGCTCCGCGATGAGATGGTGCCCGGCCGCTGTCGGATGTACGCCGTCCCATAGCCAGTAGGCTTCGTTCGCCCGCGAGACAGCGGCATCAAAAGCATCCTGGAGTGGAACATGCACCGCGCCGTATTTTTGCGCCAAATCACGTACAATCGCTTGATATCCCGACATCAGTTTAGTCCACTCGTCCCATTTGTCCGCAGTCGCGCCCGTTCTCAGAATGAAAGGCTCGCACAGCACAAGCTTCGTTTCCGGCAGCACTTCCCTGGTTTCTTCCAGCAGATGGACGTAAGCCCTTTCAAACCGGTCCGTTGCGCCGCTCGGCTCCCCGGACATCATTCTCCAGGCATCGTTGACGCCGATTAAGATGCTGATGATGTCCGGCTTCAGGCTGATCGCGTCTTCGTTCCAACGCGCATACAAATCCGACACCCGGTCCCCGCTGACGCCACGATTAATAAACAGCGGTTTATCTTCCGCATGCTCGCATCCAAGCTTCCCGGCAATGATGTACGCATATCCATGCCCCAAAATGTGGTTCAAGTCGGTTCCGCGGTCCCGGTTTCCGTCCGTGATCGAATCTCCCTGAAACAAAATCACTTTGTTTTTCACGATGAACAGCCTCTTTCTTCTCTTTTTTCAAAGTACATATCACTATGGTAAAGGATAATCGATCTCCCCGGCTCTGTCTATATAAGTTGACTCATGAACACGCACGCATTTCTAGCCCGGATTTGATTGGTTATTTTCCAACGAAGCTTTCCCGGTCCGGCATGCCTAAACCTTCACTTGCAAAAAAGAACCTCGCCCGGCAAGGCGAAGTTCTCTCAAATGGACATTTCTTTTTATTTTACCGCTACAAAAAATAGTCTTGCCGCATCCTCCGTCGTCTCCACCCACTCAAAGTCCGCGTAGATGGACACTTCGCGAAAGCCGCAGCGGAGCAGCTCGTGCTTCATCCATTCCGGGTCATAGGCGCGCTGAACATGCGTCTCCTCAAACCGGCGATACAATCCTGGTCCGCTTTCCTCTTCACGGGCAAAAATCGTAAGATGATGTTCAATTTCATCCCGCAACGCGTCCCTTTCACAGGTCCAGATATATGCCACGGAGGGTTCGTCCCAGATGAACGGCTGCTCTTCCTCGTACCGCCGGAACGTATCCGGATGATGAACATCGAACAGGAAGGTCCCGCCGGGCTTCAGCCCGTCATACGTTCTGCGAAACGCGGAGACGATGTCCTCTTCTTCCAGCAAATAGTTCATGCAATCGCAAAAAGAAATGACCGAATCGGACTGCCGGGGCAGCTCCCATTCCGTCATGTCCTGCTGCACCCAGCGTACGCTTCCTTCCCGGAACAAACGCGCCCCTTGGGACGTCCCTTCCATTTTGCGCCGGGCGACCGAGAGCATGTCCGCGGAGAGATCGATGCCGGTCACTTCGAACCCGGCGTTCACTAGCGGGATGGTGATGCTCCCCGTTCCGCACCCGAGATCCACGACGGTCTTCGGCATGCCGTGCTTCTCCCAAGCCATTCGCGCGAACCGGATCCATTCGGGATACGGCATATCTTCCATCAATTCATCGTATACATAGGCAAATTTTCGGTAGGATACCATATTAAGTCGTCGTCACCGCGCTTTCGATCGTCACTTCGGGTCGGATTTGTCCTTTAGTGCCGAAGTGAGGTAAGTCCAGTTCTCGCTTTGCGTGATTTTTCCCTCTTTCATGAGCTTGCCAAGGGCCCGCTTAAAAGCGGATTTGCTGATTCCGAACCGCTGCTTGATCAGATCCGGGGCCGTCTCGTCGGAATAAGGCATTCCGCCGCCGGGACGGCTTTCCAAATAAGCCAGTATCCGGTCGGCGTCTTCGGTCATTCCGATTTCTTTGCGGGGCACCATCGACAGATTGACCCGGCCGTCCTCGCGCACATGGGCCACCCGAACCTTGACCCGTTCACCCAAACGGAGCAGGCGGATGCGTTCGGAAGAATGAATCATGCCGATCGCTCCGAAGCCGAGCACACCTCCGTCCAAGATAACGAAGGTTCCCATCTGCAGCGGCTTGTAAACGATCGCTTCCATCCATTGATTGTTCCAGGCACCCGGCGCATGGAAAGCCCGGGCTGCAAGCTCCTGCTCTCCGGCCAGCTTGGCCTTCAAACGGCCTTGCTTGTCGTGCTCCATGATGACATAGACTTGGTCTCCGACCTGTGGATGAAGCTCCCGGAGCTCCGGGAGCTCACGGATCGGCAGCAGCAGCTGCCGTCCAAGCCCCATTTCGAGGAAACAGCCCAGCCGGGGATGCACGTCGGCGACTTCAAGCAGCCCGAGTTCGCCCAGGGTTAGATAAGGTTTTTTCATCGTGGCGGCCAGACGGTCTTCCGTGTCATAGAACAGGAATACTTCCACCGTCTCCCCGGGCTGTACCTTTCGGGTCAACTCCGAATAATGAAGAAGCACATCCTGCGTCCCGCCGCTAAGAAAATAACCATATGGTGAAACTTCCCTGTCGATGGGAAGCGAAACTATCGTTCCTGCGATTAAGCTCATACGTTCTCCACTACTTTGGCGTCCGACCACAGACGCTCGATATTGTAATACTCCCGTTCATCGCGGTGGAAAATATGCACCACGACGTCGCCCAGGTCCATCAATACCCAGCGGGCGGAGTTCATTCCCTCGATTCCGCGGATGACCGCACCCGCTTCCTGAGCGCGTTTGCGCACTTCCGTGGCGATCGCCTGGACCTGCGTGTCGGAGTTCCCGTGACAGATCACAAAGTAGTCGGCGATCAGCGAAATTCCTTTCAAATCAAGCGCTACGATGTTCATCGCTTTTTTATCTTCCGCGGCGGCCACCGCGGCACTCAACAATTCGTTAGGTGATACCGGCATTCATTCAGCCTCCTGTAGTTTTAGTTACGTTATTTATTTTTGATCTCCTTGAGGAGATCGTTTCGCGCCAGGACGGTCAGCGGAAAAATCGCCTTCCGTTTCTCCAGCAGGAAAGAGATCGTGGAATCAAAGCCCGCGAGCAAAGCCTCTTCCAGACTATGCCCGGCAAGCTCCCGAATCCGGTCAACGCCCGGAAAATCCCTTCCCGGCTCGATATAGTCGGCCAGACAAACGATTTTGTCCAGCTTCGTCATGCCGACTCTGCCGGAGGTATGGTACCGGATCGCATCCAGCACCTCCCGGTCAGCAATCCCGTAATCCCGCTCCGAGATAAAAGCGCCGACCTCGGCGTGCAAAAGCTGTTTATCGTGCTCGAGCAATTCGGGATTGAGGCCGTTGTCGCGGATGACCTCCTCCTGCCGTTCCACCGGCCAAAACTTGGCCAAATCGTGCAGCAGCGCAGCCAAATCGGCTTTTACCGGGTCACCGCCGAACCTTTCGGCCAGAATCACCGACGTCTCCATGACGCCCTCCACATGCTTCCAGCGTTTGGCCGGCATTTGTCCGGAGACGATTTCGATCAATTGCTCACGGCTGTATACCATACAATCCGCTCCTTACGATATAATCATACACGTTTTCGGGAACCATATAACGCACCGAATGGCCGCCCGAAATCCTTTTGCGGATCAGGCTGGAGGAAATGTCGACGAGCGGCATATCCGCAAGCAGCACCGCTTCCTGGATGAACGGAGGCAGCGTATCCAGCTCGAGAAAGCTGCCCGGCCGCTGCAGCCCGATAAACGTGATCATGTCCGTCAGCTCTTCGATGCCTTCCCATTTCGGCAAATAGTTCACCATATCCGCGCCGATAATGAAATACAGCTCCAAATCCGGATGCTCGCCCCGAAGCTCTTTGATCGTATCCACCGTATAGGATACCCCGCCGCGGCGCAATTCGATATCCAGCGGCCGAAAATGGGGATGGCTTTGGATCGCGGCCTTGACCATAGCAAGGCGCTGTTCCCCGCTAACGCCCGCCTGATGCTTATGAGGCGGAATGTGGGAGGGCATGAACCAGACTTCGTCCAGGCCATGCTGCTCCCTCGCCGCTTCCGCAGCGAGCAAATGCCCCAAATGGATCGGATCGAACGCGCCGCCCATAATGCCCACTTTTTTCATGCGTTTCAACCTCCCAAAATTTTCGATTCATGTTCAAAAAGCCGGCTTTCGGCGATGTTATGCGAAAAATCGAAACCGCTATTCCGCGCTCTTACATCGCGATCGAAAGTGACCTATTGAACAACCTCTTTAAGGGAGTTCGATTTGTTTGTATTCTTTGGACTCCTTGTACAGCACGATCGTTCTGCCGATCAACTGCACCAGTTCGGCGCCGGCGCCGGACGCCAGCTCTTCGGCGATTTCCTGCGGATCGTCCAGGTTGTTATTGAGCACGGACACCTTGATCAGCTCGCGGCGCTCCAGCGCTTCGGAAATGTGGCGGATGATCTGGTCATTCGTGCCTCCTTTGCCGACCTGGAAGATCGGTTGAAGATGATGAGCCTGACTCCGCAAAAAGCGTTTCTGTTTACCAGTAAGCATATAAATACATAACCCCTTAAAATGTAAATTAGTTGATTGCTGAATTCGGCGGTACACGGCAGGATTTAGCGGGAAAAGATACCGATAATTTCATTAATATCGCCCCTTTAGGGAAAGTAACGGGAAAAGATACCGTTAAATCGTCTGCAAACGCCATATTGACCTGTTGTCCGGCAAAATAACGGGATAATTTCCAGTTAAATGTTCGCCGATGCCCGGAAATGACAAATTAACGGGAGAACATCCGGCTATTTATTCACTCCTTAACCCAAACTGCTCAAAACCGCAGCTCTCATGGCGTCCACCGGAGCCGTCGCCCCGGTCCAATATTCAAAAGCGTAGCCGCCTTGATACACGAACATCCCGAGACCGTTGTGAATCCGGCAGCCTTTGCGTTCCGCCTGGATCAGCAGCTCCGTCTTCAGCGGATTGTAAATAAGATCGCTCACGACGATCCCTTCGGGAATGAGCGCAGGGTCGATCGGCGATTGACCCGGATGCGGATACATCCCTACGGAAGTCGTATTGATGACGATATCGGCCTTCGGCAGCAAATCGCCGACTTCCTCCATCGAACATCCGTTGAGTGAACCGAGATGGCTCCATTCGTCGGCCAAGGCGCGCGCTTTATCCGCCGTACGGTTCGCCACGGTCACCTCCGCCGGCTTCTCATGAAGCAGCGCGTAAACGATGCCGCGGGCGGCGCCGCCGGAACCGAGCACAACGACCCGCTTTCCCGCCAACTCGGGCTCCGCTTCTTCTTTCAAGGAACGGATATACCCGATTCCGTCGGTATTATACCCTTTGAGCACCCCTCCGTCATTAACGACGGTGTTGACGGCACCGATCGCCCGCGCGCCTTCGTCAATCGCGTCAAGGTATTTCATTACATTGACTTTATGAGGCACCGTTACATTTACCCCGCGGAACCCGAGCGCCCTTACGCCTTCCATCGCTTCCTTCAGGTCATCCCCCAGAACATGAAGCGGCACGTAAGTCCCTTGAATCCCGGAGGCCGACAACGCCGCTCTGTGCATTACCGGGGATTTGGATTGTACAATCGGATCACCCATGACACCGAGCAGAAGCGGCAATTCGTTCCCCGTCCGCGCTTTCTCTAGGACATCCATAGTTCTCCCCCTTTCATCGCATCCGTAAACAACCGGGAACGGCAATTCCATTAGATCATGGACGGCCGCACCAGAACCTTGATGCCCTTGGGCACATGCACGGCCAACACTGCGCCTGCATCGCTGTTTACTTTGATCCATCCAAGACCGGAAACGTACAAATCCGACCGGCTCCCTTTGGGGATCCGGAATTCATGACGCGTCCATTCCGGAAGCTTTTCAAGATTTTCTTTGCTCGGCGGTGCCAGCATTTCTCCCGCGTGGTCCGCGAACAGCTCGTCCGCCCTTTCCAGCTTGGTACGGTGCAAAGGCACGCGCCCGCTAACAAAGCAGGTGAACGACTGCCGTTCTCCCTGAATAAAATCGAATCGTCCGAATCCGCCGAAAAAGATCGTCTGGCCTTCATTTAACTGGTACACCGCGGGCTTCAGCGGCTTGTCCGGCATAATGACGCCCAAGTCCTTG
This sequence comes from Paenibacillus salivarius, assembly GCF_051307165.1. Taxonomy (NCBI): domain Bacteria; kingdom Bacillati; phylum Bacillota; class Bacilli; order Caryophanales; family Paenibacillaceae; genus Paenibacillus; species Paenibacillus salivarius. Next base: position 1,890,206 of record NZ_CP195592.1, on the reverse strand, counting down.
GGACTGACCAGCTCGCTGTACCGCGACGGATACATAATGCCGGGGGTATCGATAATTTCCCGGCCGTCATCCAGCGGAATATGTACCATATCCAGCGTGGTGCCCGGATATCTCGACACCGTCAATTCCTGATCCAGATCGCTGTAATCACGGATCAAGCGGTTGATCAGCGTCGATTTGCCGACATTCGTCGCACCGACCACGTACACATCCCTGTCGCCGCGGACCGATGCCAGCGACTCCAGCAAACGGTCGAAGCCGCTGCTTTGTTTGGCGCTGCACAGGACGACGTCCTCCACCTTCAAACCGAGTTCCTTCGCTTCTTTTTGCACCCAGTTCCGCAGTTTGTTCCAATTGGTCACCTTGGGCAGCAGGTCGATCTTGTTGACCGCAAGCAGCACCGGATTGTTGCCGATAAAGCGCTGCAGCCCGGAAATGACGCTGCCGTGAAAGTCGAATATATCGACGATGTGAATGACGAGAGCTTTTTTCCCGCCGATCTGGCTGAGCAGACGGAGAAATTCATCCTGCTCCACCGTTACAGATGAAGATTCGTTATAGTTTTTAATGCGGAAGCATCGTTGGCAGATGATCGGCTCCCGTAAAAGTGCTTGCTGCGGGACATATCCCGGTTTGTTCTGTTCCTCGGTCTGCAGTTTGATGCCGCAGCCGCTACAGCGGAAATCAAGCTCTTCGCTCCGCTTGTCTGTCATCTCTGTTTGTCCTCCTCCAGCCATAATCCCGATTTGCCCAGCCGATGCTTGACGATCCTCTCGAGCCTCCGGTTGATCCGGGTTCCGAAGCCTTCGTCCGCGGCCGAAATCGGCAGTACAAGCACGGTAAACAATCCTTGACGGTTACCGCCCAAAATATCGGTCATTAATTGATCGCCGACCACGATCGTTTCTTCGGGGCGAAGCCCCATCATCTCCATCCCTTTCCGGAACGAAGCTCCGGCCGGTTTTCTCGCCTTATGCACGAATTCAATATTCAAGGGCGTGGCAAACACCGACACCCTGTCCAGATTATTGTTAGACACGATCACAAGTTTAAATCCGGCTTTTTTCACCTTTTCGAACCATTCCACCAGCTCCGGGGTTGCCAAAGGAGCCTTGGCGCCGACCAGCGTGTTATCGAGATCGGTAATGATTCCCCGGTATCCTTGTTCATACAGGCCGTGCAAGTCGATATCAAATACGCTGCCCACGCGCAGATCGGGCAAAAATCTTTCAAACAAGTTACGTTCACCTCGGTTTCATACGACAAACTATACCATATTCTGTCCGCGCAACATATTTATATTTTAAAAAAGAAAATGTCCCCGGTGCAACCACCGGGGAATGCGCTAGGATTTCGTTTCTTTGTACGACGGCGATGTTCGATCAGCCGCAGAATGCCTTGTCTGAAGCGCCATCGTCAATTTACCGGAAATCTGTTTCACGATTTTCCATTGATTTTGCGTAAATTCCTGCGGACTGTAGCTTGCCCGTTCGAATTCCCGAAGCAAACTGTCCAGGGATGACGCCAGTCTCGGGTCCTCCAGCTTCCATCGTCCGAAGGCTTCCCGTACGGTTTCGTCCCCGCTCCGTTTGAAGCCTTTTCTCGCCAGTTTCCGCATGATGCGTTTCGTCTCCAAAATAGCCTTCTCGCTTAAGGTTAATGGCCTTCCCTTTTGCAGCCGGTAAAATCCGAAAACCAGTTCCGAACGAAAACGGTATGCCGTCCAAACCAGGATGCCCGCAATAAGGATCAGGAGGATGGTCCGGAGGGTGTCCGAATTCAGCCCACCGAACAAACCGGATTCGGATTCGGCGGTTTTTACGTCCGACGCAGTTTCGATATCGGCCAAGGTAACCACATTTTCGCCCTGTTTATACATCACCGGCGCATCAAATCCCGGAGTGGCCTCGAACGGAATCCATCCGTATTCGCCAAAATACAGCTCTGCCCAGGAATGGGCGTCCGCATTATTAACCCGGTATCCCATCATTTCCTCCGGGGCCCGCATAAACGCTTCGGGATCCGGCTGCGATCCGGGAGCGTAGCCCTTGACCCATCGAGCGGGAATTCCGAGCGACCGGGCCATCATGACCATTGAAGTGGAGAAATAATCGCAATACCCTTGCTTGATCTCAAACAGGAATCCTTCTACAAAGTCTTCGCTTTTTCTCCGGGACAGATCCGGTTTATTCGTATACTCGAAATTTTGCCTTAAATAATCCCGCAAGAGCTCCATCTTTGCATATGGCGTCTCCCCTTCGGCGGTAATCTGTTCGGCCAGTTCCCGGACCCGGACGGGAAAATCATCCGGGATTTGCAGATAATTAGGATCACGGCTCCCTTCCCACGGATACAGTTCATCCAGGCTTGCTTTCTGAATCTCCTCCAAAGGAACCACAGGCACTTCCGATACAACCTTATATTGGTGCGGATAAAGACGATCCGAAGTATCTTTCCGGCTTGCCACTCCGTTCCAGAACAGCTCCGCTTGCTCGTTGGTCCAGCTCATGTCTGCCGCAAGGATATCATCATCCAGCAATTCCACTTGCTTCATTGCATAAGCGCCGAACAGCACAGGATAAACTTCTTCATTCAGCATGGTGACCGTCTGAACAACCTCCATCATTTCCGTTTTGGAGGCCCTCGGTCCTTCAAGCGTGCCGGTCGTCGAAACTCCGATGATCCCTTTAAAACTCCGGCCTCCCTCTTGGCCTACGCTTGCCCACCCTTTGCCCGTATACTCCCTGCGCGTCTCCCCCCGCCAATACGATCTGACCGGAGAATCGACCAGCATGACCGGGCTGTAGCTGAATTCGAACCCGCCGCCAAGCTCCGTATCGTCCCGGCTGTACCCCGAAACGATCTCCTCGTCGGGAACCGCCACCACGGCTTGCGCAGCCGAGGCGGCTGCCGGCGCGGAGACCGCGCCGCCCCCGCCGCCAGCATCATTATTGCGGTTCTTCCAAGCGGTGTACGGGTCCGTCAGCACCGGTGATACCGAAGGCATGCTGATACCGACCAGCAGGACGCAAGCGAAAATGGCAAGCACGTTTGCGGCCACCCTCAGCGGCTGGCTGCGCAGCCTGCTCCACCCGTTCGGATATTTAAGCTGAAATTCCCTGAAATGAAGGCTGGCTAGCCAACCGAGCCCGGCGAATACCGTCCAGGCAACGTTTTGCCATAAATAATAGGATGTGAATGAATCCAATGATACGAAAGCAGCCAGGTTGCTTCCCAAAAAGAACAAAATCCGTTTCTTTCCCGCCGCGAATTCCAAGGACAACTCAAAGGCTCCCCAAGCTATCAGAGAAAACCACATATATGGCGAAAATAGCTCGGCCATCCCGTTCAGCTGATCGGGAATCCATCGGCCCTCCGGCGTGTATATGCCATAGCCGACGAGAACGATCCGCCAAACCGCCAACACCGCAATCGTTTTAAGCGCCCACCGCCAAACGTTTCCCAGCGGAAGCAGCTCAATTGCGGCAACCGACAGCAAGGTAAAGGTCACGAGAGCGGTCGTCTGCTTAAACCAGATCGGCTCCGTATAGTCGATCCACTGAAAAGCAATGATGACCAGCCATAATACCGATATGATCCGATACCAGGAATATGGGGCCCGGTGAAAGGCTGTTTTCATGCTCCGCCACCTCCTCCCAATGCGGCGGGCAGCTCACGCAGGGAATCCACGGAAATCCCCTTCATGCCGTGTTCCCTGAGCGCCGCCCTCCAAGGTCCCCGGCGGTAAGCCTGCTGCCCCTGAAAGCCGATATGAATGTGATATGGCGTCATTTGGCGGGATTTCGCAAAGCGCATCATTTCGAGCATATTCTGGTCCGTCAGCGGGCTGATCAGAATAAAGAATGCCCCTGGCGGAAAGCAATCCCGCTTGCCCTCCAGCTTATTCTTGTACGCGCCGTACCCATCCGCGTTAATATCGACCAGATGATGGAGCATCTGCATCCGATCCAAATAACTTTCGGCCGGAGCAAAGGCATGACACGTTTTGCCCAGAGTGCATAGACCCATGCTGATTCGTTCCCTCGCCCCGTATTCCAGCAGGGAAGCGGCGACGGAAACGGCCACTTCGAACTGGGAAGGCTGGACATAGCTGATCGAGTGGGCATCCAGCACGATCACCGTTTTCGGCAACGACTCGTGCTCGAACTCCTTCGACTTCCATGTCCCCGTCTTGGCGGTGGCATTCCAATGAATCCGCGACAGACGGTCGCCGTATATATAGTCGCGTACCCCGTTGATCTGCGTCGTTTCGCGCCGCGATACGGATACCGCCGTTTCGGGACCGGCCGATCTCGAATTCCGGCTTTGCAGCTGCCAATGGGGGATGAATACGGTCCGGGGAAGGATGCGGAATTCCCCGCCGGATTGGAACGAACCTTTGTGCTCCATCAATCCGAAGATATCCTCCGCATAACAATCGGTACCGGAAAACACATATTTCCCCCGCTCAAGCGGCGGCGTTTGGTATTCCAGGACGGTCTCCTGATTAAAGCGCGGAACGATGCTATCCTCAAAAATCCAGGAGTCGCCGTTATGCCGCTGCAAATGCTCCCTGACCACGATAAAAGGAAGCGGGATAAAGCGCGGCGTCTTGACCTGAAGCCTTACTTGGACTTGGCTCCCGGCTTTCAACAGCCCGGTCCGATCCCCTTCCAGCGACAGGCTCCGATCCCCCTTGACCCGCTTGATTCCGCCAAGTCCTCCCATCATCCAATAAATGACGAGCAGCGTCGCCATCGCGAACACCATGACCGAGGTTTTGCCGCCTTGAAACAAAACGTATAACAAACATATGAGCCAAAATGAAGCCGCTTTCCAAAAATTAAACGATGACAACCCGGATTTGAGAAGTCCCTTCATGTCGCGCATCATTACCGCCCCGCGGAAACCGGCACTTGAACCTGCCGCAATATTTGCTGTATCACATGGCCGCTATTCATGCTATCCAATCGGGATTCGGGGCGTAACAAGATCCGGTGGCTCAGCACATACGGAGCCAGTATTTTCAGATCGTCAGGGATGACGTAATGCCGGTTATGCAAATAAGCAAACGCTTTGGCAGCGTTCAGATACGCGAGGGAAGCCCGCGGCGAAGCGCCCAGCAGTACGGCGTCATGCTCCCTCGTGCGCCGCACGATGTCGAGCAAATAATCCGACAGCAGGTCGCTGATATAAACATCCCGAATCTCTCGTTGAATTTCGGCGATGCTTTCCATATCCGTCACGGGCTCGAGACGATCGGCTGGCTGCCCCTGGCTGTGGGAGTGCAGCATATATTTTTCGGTGGCCGCATCGGGATAACCCATCCCGATCTTCAGCATAAACCGGTCCAATTGAGCCTCCGGAAGCATGTAGGTTCCTTCGAAATCGATCGGGTTTTGGGTGGCGCACAGCATGAAAGGATGCGGAAGCGGGTAGGTTACCCCGTCCGCGGTCACGTTTCGCTCCTCCATCACTTCAAGCAAGGCGGATTGGGTTTTGGTCGTCGCCCGGTTAATCTCGTCGGCGAGCAATATATTCGTCATCACCGGCCCCGGACGAAACACAAAACGTTCTTCATGCGGGTGGAACACCGAGACGCCGGTAATATCGCTCGGCAAAATATCCGGATTGCACTGAATCCGCCGGTATTCTCCGTTGATCGATTTTGCGAGCGCCTTGATCAATTGGGTTTTCCCCGTTCCCGGTACGTCCTCAATGAGAACATGCCCCCCGGCAAGCAGGGCGGTCATCAGCAGTTTGATTTCAAATGATTTTCCTAAAATACATGATTCCAAATTATCTTTCACGGCGTTCAATGCTTGCATCGATTGCTCATTTACGGGCACGGCCATCCCTCCAGATATTTGTTCGTCCTGGTGCATCTTAGGTGTCTTTATCATATTTCTTCCTATTGTACATGATGTTGGATAGGTAAGTACACTGCACGAAAAAACCTTCAGCCGTTCGGCTGAAGGTTCCTGGAGATACAGTCCGTATGAAGCATTCATCCTTTCGGACGAACGACCAAAGCCGCAAGGAACGAGAAGATGATCGCCGCGGAAATACCCGCGCTGGTCACGTCGAAAATGCCGGTAATGACGCCGATCCAGCCGTCCCGCTGAAGCTCGGTCAACGCGCCGTGTACCAGCGAATTCCCGAAACTGGTGATCGGAACCGATGCGCCGGCACCGGCGAACTTGACGAGCGGATCATATATCCCGAACGCATCCATGACTGCGCCGATCACGACTAATGTACTCATCGTATGGGCCGGAGTTAACTTGAACACATCGAACATAATTTGACCGACAACGCAAAACAACCCTCCGACGACAAAAGCCCACAGAAATATCATGATTAGCTGTCCTCCCTTTCCAGAGCCACCGCGTGCGCGATGCAAGGAATGCTTTCTCCCTGCTGGTAAGACAGCGGGGAGAGAAGCGCTCCCGTGGCCGCAATCAGCACCCGGTTCAGCTCTCCTTTTTTCATCTTTTTCAAAATATGCCCATAGGTGACGACAGCCGAACACCCGCAACCGCTGCCTCCCGCAAAGACATAGGGCTGCTTCTCCCGGTCGTAGATCATGAGGCCGCAATCGTTAAAGCTCGTCCTGGCCATATCGACCCCATCTTTGTTCAACACATCTTTTACAATGGCATGTCCGACCGTAGCCAAATCCCCGGTTACGATCAGGTCATAATCTTCCGGTCCCCGCCCGGTATCCCGGAAATGGGCGACGAGCGTGTCGGCCGCGGCCGGAGCCATCGCCTCCCCCATATTAAACGGATCCTTCACGCCGAGATCCTGAATTCGGCCGATCGTCGCATGGGTAATCCGGGGCCCGGTTCCTTCCGAACTGACGACCGCAGCGCCGGCACCGGTGATGGTGTATTGGGCTGTCGGCGGTTTTTGCGATCCGTATTCGGTCGGATACCGGAACTGCTTCTCAACGGTGCAGTTATGGCTGGCCGTTCCGGCAAGGACATAATTCGCGGCCCCCGCATCCACGGTGAGCGCAGCCAATGCCAGGCTCTCCATCGAGGTCGAACAAGCCCCGAATACGCCCAGATACGGCGCGCCTATTTTCCGTGCGGCAAAAGTCGCGCTAATGATCTGGTTCATTAAATCCCCGCCGATAAACAGCTGCAGTTGTTCCCGCGAAATGCCCGCATGGATTAACGCAAGCGAGGAAGCGTGTTCCAGCAGCTTGCGTTCGGCTTTCTCCCAAGTTTTCTCGTCGATTTCCAGGTTATCGTAGATAAAATCAAAATCGGACGATAACGGGCCTTGTCCTTCCTCCGGTCCGACGACTGCCGCCGCACCGGCGATGGCCGGCTTCGATTTGAATTCCCAGGTCTGGGAACCGATCAGCACCATTAATGCACGCCTCCCAAGCCGAAAATGACATGGATGATCCCTACCACGAAGGCGGCGACGACCCCAAACACGATGACGGAACCCGCCAGCTTGAACATATTCGCCCCAACCCCGAGTACCAGGCCTTCGGCTTTCGATTCGATCGCCGAAGAGCACATGGAATTCGCGAACCCGGTAACCGGTACGGCCGATCCGGCACCCGCCCATTGGGCGATTTTATCGTACACTCCGAACGAAGTGAGGATGACGGAAATGATGATCAACACAGCGACCGTCGGGCTGCTCGCTTCCTTGGACGTCATGTGCCCGTAGGTCATGAACAACTGCTGGATGCATTGCCCGATCAGGCAGATCAGCCCTCCGACAAGAAACGCCTTCAGGCAATTTCCGAAGATGTTCGGCTTCGGTTTATGTTTTTTGGCGATTTCCTGATAATCGCTTTCGGTCAGCGACATCGAATTGAGCTTCACTCTGGCTCCGGATTTTGTCTTGGCTGGCAAATGCCATCCCTCCTATACAGGTTGAGTGGATGGATTCATTATTTGTCATTTTTCCGTTTGTTATGTGGATGCTCCGTCATATGCGAAGACGGCAAAAAAAGCGGCGTCCATCCCTTGCGGAATAACGCCGCCCAAAGCGTACTCATCATCGGACTACAGATATTGCAGGATAATCACCAGCAGGATGAACAAAAGCAATATCACAATCCAGTCCTTCGCATACCGTTCCATCGCGGATTGCCTCCTTGCCTCCGATGCATTCGGGGCAGAACTTTTGCTGCAGTATATGACGGACGAAACGCTCCCGTGCTTGCTGCTCTGCGGATTTTGCACAGAATACGATGAAAATGGACATTCCTTTCAAGCTGGTACATACTAAATAATGATGGAAAGGAGAGAACGACTGATATGAACAGTAAAACATTGGAATTGTTTAAGCATTTGACGGAATTTCCTTCCGCTCCGGGCTTCGAACGCGAGCTTCGCGGATGGTTCAAGGAGCGGTTGTCCGAATACACGGACGAATTCGTACAGGACCGCTTGGGCAGCCTATTCGGCGTGCTGCGCGGCGACGATGCAGGTCCCAAGATCATGGTGGCAGGCCATTTCGACGAAGTCGGGTTTATGACGACGGGCATTACGGACAATGGCATGGTACACTTCCAGCCGCTCGGCGGCTGGTGGAGCCAAGCCGTGTTGGCACAGCGTCTGCAAATCATTACCCCGAAGGGCCGGATTATCGGTGTCGTCGGGTCGATTCCTACCCACCTGCTGGACGAAGCCCAACGCAGCAAACCGGTCGACATCAAGACGATGTACCTGGATATCGGCGCGGACAGCCGCGAGGAAGCCGAAGCCGCCGGCGTTCGGCCTGGACAGCAAATCGTACCGATTTGCGAGTTCACGCCGATGGTCAACCCGAAGAAGATTATGGCCAAAGCCTGGGACAACCGTTACGGCGTAGGACTCGCGGTTGAACTGATGGAAGCGCTGCATGGAGAGAAGCTGCCGAATACGCTGTATTGCGGGGCTACCGTGCAGGAAGAGCTTGGCCTCCGCGGCGCGCGGACGTCGGCGAATCTGATTCAGCCGGATATTTTCTTCGGCCTGGACGCCAGCGCCGCCAACGATATGACCGGCGATAAGCGCGCGTTCGGCCAACTGGGGCAAGGCGCGCTGCTGCGGATTTACGATCCGACGATGCTTACTCACCGGGGCATGGTGGAATACATTCAGGATACGGCGGATACGAACAAAATCAAGTATCAATATTTCGTTTCGCCGGGCGGCACCGATGCAGGCCAGGTCCATTTGAGCGGAATCGGCGTTCCGTCGACGGTCATCGGGATTTGCTCCCGATATATCCATACCTCTTCCTCGATCATCCACACGGACGATTACGCAGCGGCAAAAGAACTGCTGATCAAGCTGGTGAAGGGTCTTGACCGGACTACCTTGAACACCATTCTGGAGCGGAGCTAACCTGTTTTTATAAAAAAAGGGACTATTCTTCCGTATCGCAAAAAGATACGAAAGAATAGTCCTTCTTCATGCTCGAGCGCTCTTTAAGCTTTCCCAGGTCTGCGTGAGATGGCTAGCCGCCCAGCGGATATAATCTTGATCGCCGTATTGCCGGTATGTACATTCGATATGCAGGATCAATGCAAGGTAAAGGTCGTACAGGCCCAGTCGCTCTTTTTCACGTTCCGAAAACTCCGTTTTCCCGTAACCTTCATGAAAAGCCGGGACTTCACCGGCCAGACCGCGGTAATAATATTCCATCAACGGGTCTCCCCACAGCGCACGTTCGCAATCGATCAGTCCGATAATCCGGCCTTCCGCGACGAACACATTTCCGTCCCATAAATCCCAATGGACCAAAGAGGGTTGGACTACTTCCTTCAAGCTTTCCCTGTGCGACTCTACTTGCGCTATGATTTCCTCCTCCCTCGCCGGCAAAGTTACGGATCTGTCTTTGGCATCGGCAAGAATGCCCGTCACCATTTCCGTAAATACATCCGCCCAGTCGCTGCCCTGCTGTTCCTCCAGCGCGTAGTAACCGAACCGTTCGCCCCGGATTTCGTTGATCCGGCGGTTGTAGCTCCCAAGCTCCCGCTCGATTTGTTCCCTCTCTTCTTTCGGGAGATCCGCCTTGACTTTGTTATACGGAGTCCCCGGCAAATGTTCCATCAGAAAGCATTCTACCCCGCTGTCCGCAGCCTGGTAATAATAAACCTCCGGCACCGGAACCTCACCCGTACGCTTCAGCAGCCGGAGTACTTCAACTTCCGTACGCATCACATGGCGCTCGTAGCGCATCATTCCCCCCTCCTCGGCGGGAGCCGCCTTTAACACGGCACGTGTTCCGTCGTTCAACAAAAGTGCGTACGCCGAGTTAAACCATCCATCCTTTAGCTCATGTACTTCCTCTATCGAACGGCGGGACCCGAACGCCTTTGAAACTATCGCAGCCAATTCTCCCGGATTCAATTGCCGCTTTATTGCGTTATCCATCCGCATCCCTCCATCCATTTCCTTTAACCATTTGGTATTATCCAATGCATGCCCTAATTCCTGCAAAAAACCGCCGGTTCTTCACAGAAACCGGCGGTTTGCGTTAAAACTGCTTAAGATCTTTTGCTTTCCAGAATAATGACGCCGCGGCCCGGAACGGTGACGGAATCCTTCACTTCCTTGCCTGCGAGAAGGTCTTTCATCCCTTCGGAGCCGATTTCGACACCGGCGTCCTCGGCATTATGGTTGAGCACGAACAGGAATTCCTTGCCGTCCTTCACCCGGCGCGCCACTTCCACGCCCGCAGGGGCATCCAGCAGCGGCCGGATTCCCTTTTCCTCGCAAAGGTTCTCAAGGAAGCCCCGCAAAAATGCATCTTCCGGGCTGCTTGCCACATAATAGGCCCGGCCTTTGCCGAAACGGTTTACGGTAAGAACCGGCATGCCTTTATAGAAATCGGAGCCGTACTCCGCGAGCACTTCCGCGCCTTCGGAATGGATCAGATCGCAGAGCAAACCGCATTCGTACTGCCCTTTTAACTGTCCCCAGCCCTCTTTCATCACGATCTGGTTCTTCTGTTCCGGCAGAAGCGCATCGATTTCTTCGGCCCAGATGCCCATTACCTTGCGCAATTCGCCAGGGTAACCGCCGGTCGTCACAATATCGTTTTCGTTGACGATGCCGCTGAAGAACGTCGTCACGAACGTGCCGCCGTTCGCCGTAAACTCCTCCACTTTTTTGGCAAAGCCCGGCTTCACCATGTACATCACCGGAGCAATGACGATTTCGTATTTGCTGAAATCTTCCTCCACCGATACCATATCTGCTTCCACATGCATCCGGAACAAAGCATCGTAATATTTATGGACTTCTTTTTCATAATTCAAAGCAATCGTCGGTCCGCTGGACAATTCGGTAGCCCAACGGTTCTCCCAATCGAATACGATTGCGATCTTGGCGTCCGTACGGGCATCCAGCAGCGTATCTCCCAGTTGCATAAGTTCGCTTCCCAGCTCCGCGCATTCCCGGAAAACCCGGGTGTGCTCATGCCCGACATGCTCGATGACCGCGCCGTGGTATTTCTCGCAAGCCCCGATAGAACGGCGCAATTGGAAAAACATGACGGTGTCCGCACCGCGCGCAACGGCCTGGTAACTCCACAATCGCATGACACCGGGACGTTTCAGGGAGTTATACGGCTGCCAGTTTTGCTGGCTCGGCGTTTGTTCCATCAGCATGAACGGATCCCCGCTTTTCAGCCCCCGCATCAGATCATGCGTCATTGCCGTATGGCTCACAGGGGTCGTCAGGGACGGATAGTTGTCCCAAGACACGATATCCATATGCTTCGCCCATTTGAAGTAGTCGAGCTCCGGGTAAAAGCCCATCAAATTGGTCGTAATCGGAACGTTCGGCGTATGCTTTTTGATTTCTTCATGCTCCAGCTTGTAGCATTCCAGAAGGCTGTCGGACATAAATCGGCGGTAATCCAGCGAGATGCCTTGGAAATTCGTGCGGTTGCCGCCCCATTCCTCGCTCAGCTCGCTCGGAGGAACGATATCCTCCCAGTCGTAAAAGGTATGTCCCCAGAACCGGGTATTCCAGGCTTTGTTCAACGCATCCAGCGTTCCGTAGCGTTCCTTGAGCCAGGTACGGAAAGCCGCAGCGCAATTGTCGCAGTAACAGTAACCGCCATACTCGTTGGATACGTGCCAAATCAGCAGACCCGGGTGATCCTTGTAGCGTTCCGCGAGCTTTCCGGCCATACGGACGGAATATTTCCTGTAAGTAGGCGAGTTAGGGCAGGAATTGTGCCGTCCGCCGAACTTCCGCTTTCTCCCCTGCACGTCCACCCGGGTGACATCCGGATATTTTCTGGCCATCCATGCCGGATGAGCCGCCGTGCTGGTAGCCAAACAGACATAGACTCCGCTTTTGTACAAGCGGTCCATCGTCTCGTCGAGCTGGGCAAAATCATAAGTATCCTCATCCGGCTGATTCAAAGCCCACGAGAATACATTGACCGTGGCCACGTCGATGCCGGCCAGCTTGAACATCCGCTCGTCTTCTTTCCAAATTTCCGAATCCCATTGCTCGGGGTTATAGTCTCCGCCATACCATATTTTGGGCAGCTTTTCGTTGATCACTGCTTACACATCCTTTGTATGTGATATAATTATATATCCATTGTAAGATGCAATTCAGTCCCTTTATATATAATATTATCGACTTAGGATATAAAAATATGGAACAGAATAAAGGAGAGACTCCCTCATGAAACCCCTGACCTTCCGCCGCTTCGTGTTTTCGCCTTCCGGAAACCCTCACCTTCCTCTTCAGGTAGACAGCGTCGGTTATAATCCGAACCAAGAAAAAATCTCCCGCCCCGAAGGATACCCTTGTTACCATTGGATCCAAACGGAAGCGGGAGCCGGAAAACTCTCGTATGGCAGCGAAACCGTCATGCTGGAACCGCACAGCGGCTTTTTGCTGCCCCCCGGGATGCCCCATTCCTATGAGTCCCCCCAGGGAAAAATATGGAGTACCTACTACTTGACCTTCGGCGGCGAAACCGCAAGCCAAATTTTGTCCGCATTCGCGATTCGGGAGCCCGCCCTGTTCCGTTGGGAACCGAACTCGCCGCTCGCTCTATTGCTCGGAACGATGCTTGAAAAACTGGAAAGCGAGCATGATTTATTCGGCTTGGAGACTTCCGCCGATACGTACCGTTTTCTGGGGCTGTTAAGCAAATACGGACAAGAAAGCAACCAGATCTCGATCACTCGGAATATGGAAAAATTAGAGCATCTGCTCGAATGGATGGAGCAGCACTACGGCAATCCGGACATCGGACTGGACAATCTGGCGGGCGTGCTCGGCATTTCCGGCCGTCATCTCAGCAAGCTTTTTCAATCCACGTTCGGACTTTCCCCTTATGCCTATCTGGTCCAAATGCGGATTCATAAAGCCAAGGAGCGCCTGGCCGGTGTTCCGAACCTTACCGTAGCGGCCATCGCTGGAGAAACAGGCTTTCGGGATGCAAGCCATTTTGTGGCTACATTTCGAAAGCATACGGGGCTCACGCCTCAGCAATTCCGCAAACTGCATTAGTCGGCCGAAATGACATACGTTTCGCCCGTCACTGCCTGGAAGCGTCCTTCTTCCGAGGGAACGGCGGTTCCGTCCGCTTTTGAAACGCGGATGCGCTTTCCGTTGTAGCGTACCGTGCATTGACCGCTATGCGAAGCGGTAATGCGCGCCTCCTCTAGTCGCCCCTCTTTCCAAGAGATACCGACAGTATATCCGCCTCTTGCTTTTAAGCCGCTGATACGCCCTGTGGGCCACGCTTCCGGCAACGCGGGCAGCAGGTGGATTCCGGCACGATGGCTTTGTAACAACATTTCGGCAATCCCCGCGACACCTCCGAAATTACCGTCAATTTGGAACGGCGGATGATCGTCGAACAGATTCGGATAGGTGGAACGGGCAAGCAGCGTATGCACGAACCGGTAGGCCGCTTCACCATCCCCGAGCCGGGCATACAGGTTGATCAGCCAGGCGCAGCTCCAGCCCGTATGGCCTCCGCCATTGCTGATCCGTGCGTCTAGCGACTTGCGCGCAGCCTCCGCCAATTCCGGAGTATCCTCCGGCGTAATGGCATCGCCCGGATACAGCCCATACAAATGGGATACGTGCCGATGTCCCGGTTCGGCTTCAACGAAATCTTCTCTCCACTCGCGAAGGCGTCCGTCCGGACCGATTTCCGGTTTGGCCATACGCTCCAATGTCGCTTCGAGCATTCGAGCCCAGTCGTAATCGGCATCCAAAAGATCGGCCGCTTGAATGCAATGGCCAAACAATTCCCTGATCAAGGAGAGGTCCATCGTCGAACCCGCGGATACGCTGCAAGACTCCCCGTCTTCCGTCAAAAATTTATTTTCCGGGGAGGTTGACGGAGCCGTCACTAACATGCCGTCCGGTGCAGGCACGAGCCAATCCAGGCAAAATTCCGCGGCGCCCTTCATCAACGGATACGCCGTTTCCCGCAAATATGATTTATCCAGTGTAAAAACATAGTGCTCCCACAGATGCCTGCATAACCAGACTCCGCCCATCGGCCACAAGGCCCAGCTCGGGTCTCCGTCGCTCGGCGTGGACATTCTCCATAGGTCGACATTGTGGTGGGCCACCCAACCCCGGGTACCATAATGAATCCGTGCGGTTCTCGCCCCGGTTACGCTAAGATCCCGAATCAGGTCGAACAACGGCTCGTGGCACTCGCTTAAATTACATACCTCCGCAGGCCAGTAGTTCATCTCCGTATTAATATTCGTCGTATAGTTACTGTTCCATGGCGGCTGCATATGAGGATTCCAAATGCCTTGCAAATGGGCGGCTTCCGTGCCCGGTCTGGAGCTTCCCATCAGCAAGTAACGCCCATATTGGAAATATAGGGCTTCCAGCATCGGGTCGCTTTCTCCGGCTTGATAACGTTTAAGGCGTTGGTCCGTCGGCAGCGATACCGCAGTATCGGATTCCCCCAGACTAAGATCCACGCGCCCGAACAGGCTTTGATGTTCCGCTGTATGCCTGCGCCGCAATTCTTCAAACCCGATGCGAACGGCCGCATCCAATAAAGGTCGGCATTTTTCCGCCGGCGATGCTTCGGGTCCGCTACCCGGCATAACGCCGTATCCGGCAAAATCGGTTGCTGCGGCAAGCAGAATGGTTACTGATTTGGCTCCGTCTATTTTGGCAAGTCCTTGATTCCAGGCAACGGTCCCGCCATCCTGCAAGATCCGCGCTTCCGCAACAAAGGACATCCCTAACCCTTCTTCGTATAAAATCGATTGCGGATGATCGCCCATATAATTGTCGGCAATATGACTCGGCGCCCGTCCGCTCATCCGAAGTCCGCCCTCTGCAGCGACATCCTCCGTCATATGAACCAGCGGAGAATCCAGCGTGATCGACAATTGCAACGGTTCATCGGATTCCGACAGGTAGCGGATGGCCAAAACCTGATCGACGGCGCTAATAAATATTTCCCGGGTAAAACGGGATCCTCCCCGGCTATACGTAACCGCAGCCGTTCCTGTTTCCAAATTCAGTTCTCTGACATAATCACGGGTGGCCGCTTCGCCGTGATGCTCTATCTTCAGATCTCCTAATGGTTGATAGGACTCCGTTCGACGTCCGAGCATTTTTTCCTTGGCCAGGTTATCCGCTTCTTTATATTTCCCAAGAAATATCAGTTCCCGGACCTTATTCAAATGCCGGATCGCATCGTAATTTTGGGTATCCCGCGGAAAGCCGGACCAAAGCGTGTCTTCGTTCAGCGCGACGACTTCGGTCCGATCCCCTCCGAAAACCATGCCGCCAATCCGCCCGTTTCCGACCGGCAGAGCCTCTTCCCAGCGGGAAGCGGGCTGATTGTACCAAAGTTTCCACGGTGTGCCCGGAATCTTCATTTCTGTCATGTTCATATCCCTCCGCGACTTCAAACTTAAGAGAAAAGGCCCGAAGAATGCACGGGCCTTTTCCAATTCATTCTATTCAATTTCTCGGGCCATTCAAAGATTATTGAACGTCCTTGCCGGTGAACAACGATACTCTCTTCTTCACAAGCTCTGTAAACTCGGCTTCCATTTTTTCTGCGCCGGCTTTGTTCAGTTCGGCAATGAAGCCGTCATAGATCTTGTCGAATTGGTCTGGTTTAGCCAGTACAGCTTCAGGAATTTTCTTACGAATAATATCTTGTGTTTTTTGGAAAATCACTTGATAGTCCCCATCCGTAGGAACCGGCATGTTGTACAATGCGCCCCACTCTTTTACAGGGAATTCATCTTCGCTAGGGAACAAGTCTTTCCAAGTCGTTGCGCCGTAAGCTTTCAAAGTTTCTTTTTCAGCTTCCGTATAACCTGCAACGATTTGTTCTGGGAAGTTCGTTGTGTAATAGTTGTCAGTGGAGTCCTTCACACCATCGCCATACCAAGGTGCAAGTACTCTGTACTGTCCGATACCTGTTTCTTTTGCAAAGTTATTTGCGTCATTGACTTTTCTGTCTTGAATGTCTGCAGGGACTACACGTTGTCCATTTTCATCAACAGTGTAATGTTTGCCTTCAATACCCCAGTTTCTGAGCACTTGACCTTCTTCAGATGCGAGCCAATCGATGAATTGAATAGCACGAACCGGATCTTTACATGCCGTAGTGATTGCGATACCGTATCCGTCAACACCTACACTTTGGAAGGAACGGTCTTTGTATTCCTCAGTCAAAGTAACAGGCAAGTGAGCATAAGTAAATTCGTCTTTACCCGCCGTCTTCAGCGCATTTTCACCATCTTGATATTCCCATTCTTGGCTGATCAGGCCAAGGACACGACCGCTGGCTACTTTTGCCTTGTATTGGTCATCTTTTTGAACAAATGTTTCTTTGTCCAGAAGACCTTCATTGTACATATGGTTCAACCAACGGAAGTATTCTTTCTCTTCCGGACGTTTGTAATGCAATTTTGCCTCATAAGTTTCCGGATCTACAAAGTATTCTCCATCGTCAGGAGCACCTGTTGCCAGGAAGGCAGGGTTCGTAACAGTGATCATGATTTTCCAGTCATCCGCATTCAGGGAAAGCGGAATCGTAGGTTGTCCGTCCGTAGTCGGGTTTTTCTCAACATATTGTTTTAATGCGTTTTCAAAATCTTTTACAGTCCGGATTTGCGGATAACCCAGTTCTTTCAGGACGCGCTGCTGGATTTCAAAACCGCCGGTTGCATCGAAATACTGATTGTCTACCCCGCCGTTTGTGGTGATCGAATAAATTGCCGGGTCGTCATTGCTGTATTTCATGCGGTTCATGTTGTCCCCGATGACCTTTTTAATGTTCGGGCCATGCTCTTCAATCAGGTCCGTGAGATCAATAACAAGACCTGCGTCAATCAAATTGGACAGCTCGCCTTTTGCAAAAATCAAGTCCGGAACGTCTCCGCTCGCCGTCATCAATGCAATTTTGTTTTCGCCGCCGCCGCTGCCTACGTCGAATTCGGCTTCAAGGGTGACGCCTGTTTTTTCAGTAATGACTTTCCCTACTTCGTCCTGCATGTTATTCCAGTTAGGGCTTGCATCCGCACCAAAGAATGTGAAAGTGATCGGGTCCTTGGAATCCGCAGCTTGCGAATTTTCTGTAGTGCCTTTGTTGCCCGTGTTGCCGCCGCCAGAAGCCTTTTCATTGCCGGAGTTACCGCATCCGCCGATGAGCAGGGTCGTTGCCAGCAAAAGAGCAGCAAATGTTTTTGGAGTTTTCCAATTCATGTCTACTTTCCCCCTATAATAATTTTAAACTGTATTGTATAGCAGGCTCAGCCTGTTTATACCGAATGGAAATCCTTGCAACCCCTTCAAGAAAGGGCTTTCAATCGATGGATTAAAAATAGGTTCTTCCATCTTTTTTTGCGTTCCGCGAAACTTCGACAAGCTTGGCGGAACGCAGAGGTTACATGCATGAGATTTAAGCTTTAACAGCACCCAACGTCATACCGGACACAAAGTATCTTTGCAGGAACGGATATACGAAGAGGATCGGAACAGTTACAACGATGGTAATCGCCATCTTAATCGACTCCGGCGAGACCTGAGCCATTTGGTTCGCCAGGTCATTTGCATTCCTCATCGCCGAACCTTGGTTGGTGCTCGCAAGCACTTTCATTAACTCATATTGCAAAGTGGTCAAATGAGTCTTGTTTCCGTTATACAAGTAAGTGTCAAACCAGGAATTCCATTGCCCCACTGCCAGAAACAACGCGATTGTCGCGAGAACCGGCTTACAAAGAGGCAAAATAATTTTATAGAAAATCTTGAAGTCGTTCGCTCCGTCCAGCTTTGCCGATTCTTGCAAGGCATACGGCAAGCCGTCGATAAAGGAACGAATGATAAACACGTTAAATGCGCTCACAATACCCGGAAGGACATAAACCCAGAACGTACCGATCAAATCGAGATGACGCATCAGCATGTACGTTGGAACCAAGCCGCCGGAGAAATACATGGTGAAAGCCAGAAATGTAGAAACAAATTTTCTCGCCGAGAAGTCCTGACGGCTTAACGTATAAGCCAGCATCGACGAACTGACCAAGCCCAGCAAAGTACCTACAATTGTTCTAAGAATGGTGATTTTAAAGCCTTGAATAAGCCCTGTATAGCTGAAAATCGTACTGTAGTTCTCCCAAGTGAAATCACGAGGCCAAAGATAGATGCCGCCGCGAACTGTGTCTACCGAATCGTTTAACGAAATCGCAAGCACGTTCAGGAAAGGATACAATGTGATGATCATGATAATCCCCATGATAATGAAGTTGGTGATATCAAAAATCTTTTCAGCCCTGGTTGCATTAAAAGCTTTTGATGCTGCCATCTTTTCCCCTCCCCTACATAATGCTTTCTTTCGTTGTCTTCTTCATAATTCCGTTTGCCGTTAGCAGCAATATGATACTCACGACAGAGGTGAACATACTGATCGCGGTACCGTACGAGAATCGCCCGATATTGATACCGTAATTCAATGCATACAAGTCCAATACTTCCGAGTAGTCTTTGACAAGCGCATTTTGAAGCTGGAACTGCTTTTCGAAGCCGATACCAATCAAATGACCGATCGACATAATCAACAATACCGATATCGTAGTCCGGATCCCCGGAAGCGTAATATTCCAAATTTGTCTGAAACGTCCGGCGCCATCGACGCGGGCAGCTTCATAGAGCTCCTTATCGATTCCTGTAATCGCTGCCAAATAAATAATCGCGTTCCAGCCCGTTTCCTTCCAAATGTCGGCACTGGTTACAATTCCCCAGAACCATTTGCCTTGGGCCATAAACTGTATAGGTTCATTAATAATGTTCAGGTTCACCAGGAGATCATTCACGATCCCGCCGTCAGTGGACAGCATCTTAGTAATGATACCTCCGACCACGACCCAGGAAACAAAGTGAGGCAAGTAGGAAACCGTTTGTACCGTACGTTTGAAAACCGTACCGCGAAGTTCGTTCAGGAATACCGCGAAAAAGATCGGAACGATAAACCCGAAAACCAAACCCAGACCACTCATGGCGAGTGTGTTTCTTAATACGAGATAAAATCTTTCATCCTGGAACAGTTCTGCGAAGTTTTTAAAACCGACCCATTTCTGATCCGAAAACGACTTGGCCGGCTTGTAGTTCTGGAACGCCATCGTCCATCCCCACACAGGCAAATAACTGAATACAAAACACCAAATAACGAATGGCAAGGACATCAGGTACAAATATTTCTGCCGGACTATACTTTTCCAAAATCCTTCCTTCCGCTTCTTCCGCGGTTCAGGGGATACGCTTACATTTCTAGTCTCGGAGCTCGCTGATAGCGTTTCCATCTGTCCAATCCCCCCTTCTTTTCTATACCTTTATGATATAGGAGGGAGGGGATCCGAAATACCCGACAGATTTCGAACAAAACCATATAAAAATTCAGATTGTCGAGAAACCCACGTCTTTGAGACGGTGGGTTTCTCTTTTTTATTTGCAGTGTACTCTCAAGGTTTATAAAGAGGGGATCATCCCCACTTTTCCAGGCGATCCAGATGGATCGCCATCTTCTTCATGTTCTGCACAGCGGCCGTCATCAAAGCTTGTTCTTTGACGTTAGCCAATCCGCGTAAACGGCAATAGCGAAACCCATGGAGCTCTTTGGCATCCGCGAAGCTTCGCTCAATCGTTTCTTTTCGTTTGCGGTACAACTGTTTGCCGTCACGGCTCAGCCGGTTGTTTCGTACCCACTCTTTGCTGTCCTCCCATACGTGACGGGTCAACACCTTTCGGTGGTTACGGGAATGAGTGCATTGCGCAAGCATAGGACATTGTTTGCAATGCTCCGGGTCCGACGCATACTGTCGGTAACCCTTTCGGTCGGTCGTCCGGTATGTCAGACGGTGCTCTGCTGGACAGATATAAGTGTTGTTTTCGGCGTCGTAAATAAACTTCCACTTCGGAAATAGGCCTTGCTTGGGGTGAAATCTCCGGTGTGCAATCACTGCAAAAATTTTTCGTTCTTGTAAACCACGGCAAATCGGCGTCGTTAAATAACCCGAATCCAGCGCTACAGCTTCTACTCGAAAACCAAAACGTTCTCTCTGACGGTCTAAACGAGATAAATACGGAACCGAATCATGGACATTTCCCGGCGTGATGTGGACATCGGTAATGAGATTGTATTTGAGATCCACCGTCCGGTGGTCGAGATAAAAGAACCCTTCTGGCTTTCCGTCACGAACCATATAGCCGCTCTCTGGATCTGTGGTGCTCACTTTAATTTCCTTGGTTTCACTCACTTCCTCTCGCTCTTTTAGGGCTTTTTTCCATGCGCTTTACGGTCCTCCGTGACGGCTCCATTGAGTTCGTCAATATAGTCCTTGGTGTTTTGCAGAACTTCCTGCTTGGTATATTGGTGCTTGTTGGCGTTGGCTTTCACATGAGTCGAATCGGTGATAAGTACGCGTCCGCCCACCATTTTATGTGAAATGGCTTGGAGAACGATTTCATCAAAGATCTCTTGAAAAATATCCGTATCCTTAAAGCGAGTTCGCCGGTTCCAGCTAATCGTCGAATGGTCTGGGACTTTATCGGTCAGGCCCAGACCCAAAAACCAACGATAAGCCAAATTGGTTTGAACCTCTCGTTCCAACTGGCGTTCGGAGCGAATGCCATAAAAATAGCCGAGAAAAATCATCTTAAACAGGATGACTGGATCAATGGCCGGGCGTCCATTGTCCGCACAATACAGGGGCTGAACCTTTTTTTCAATAAAAGAGAAGTCGATATACTTGTCTACTTTACGCAGCAAGTGATCTTGTGGAACCAGTTCTTCGATCGAAACGAATTCATAGCTTTGTTGTTTTTCCCGATTAGATCTCAGCACCAAAAACACCATCCGTTCATGAGTAGTTACATATATTATACAACATTAACGCGGTGCCGTCTTAAATTAATTGAATCAAAAGAAGGCCGTCGAGACTTTCTCGACAGCCTGCCATATAAAAATTAGACATTGACCGGAATCGTGAACGAAATTTCCGTTCCAACCCCTTGTTGGCTGGAAATTTTTAGTCCGTGTTCCTCTCCGTAGGAGAGCACCAATCTTTGATGAACGTTCCTTAATCCGATCCGGTTGTTTCCGCGCTCGTCGGGAGCTGAAATGGACCTTACCACTTCCGCGAGCCGTTCTTCCGTCATGCCTAACCCGTTGTCGCGCACGATGATCTCGACCACGTTTTCGTGTAATTCGATTTGTACCGACACTTCCACACCGTCTTCTTTGTCTTCCACCCCGTGAATGACCGCATTTTCGACCAATGGCTGGACGATGAGCGGCGGAACAAGGATACCGTCGGCCAAAGGATCTATTGAAATGTTGTACCGCAGACGATCCTCATAGCGGAATTTCTGGATTTCCAGATAAGAACGCACCATTTCTATTTCCTCTTTCAGCGGCGTTCTCTCCCGGCCTACCTCGAGATTTTTTCGCATCAACCGGCCGAGGAGGCGAACCACGTTCGCGATCTCCCGCTCGCCTTTACTATGAGCATTCATCCGTATGGATTCCAGGGCATTAAATAAAAAATGCGGATTGATCTGGCTGGCCAGCATTTTCAGTTTGATTTCCCGTTGCGCAATTTCCAGCGCATTGTTCTGTTCCGTTTTCTCAACGACCTGATTCATCAGCGTACGGATGCTTTCTACCATGTAATTGAATTGCCGGGACAGCTGTCCGATTTCATCGTTGCCGTCGATCCGGGATACGACATGTAAATCGCCAAGGGCAAGCCGATTCAAATGGCGGCTGAGCCGAAGCAGGCGGTTCGTCGTTAAAAACGATACGATATAAACGAAGACGAGTGCGATCAGCAAAACAAGCAGGATGATGGCCAGTCCCAATATACTCACCCGGTTCGCGTCCTTAACGATGGAGTCGCTGCTGAAGACGGAGATGATTTTAATTCCGTTCCCGCTCTTTTCGGGGATCAGCTCGTCCACCACCATATAGGAAGGTTCGCCGTTAATCTCGGTATGCTGCGTCCCTTTGACGACCTCGTCCAGGTTCACGCCATATTCCAGACTGTTCAAAGTCTTGCCTACAAGAGCCGGATTCTTCGCGGCCACGACGTACCCTTGTTCGTCCGCGATCAGCGTTTCAAAAGGCTCCTGTCTGAGCATGCGGGTCAATTCTTCCTGCTCCAGCGAAACGATCAAAACCCCGCTGGAACGGTGTTCGGGCAGCGGCATCTGCCGGACCAGGCTCAACCGTTTAGTCGGACTGAACTTGTTGTCGGTGAGATAGAACCAGTTGAAGCTCTTCGATTCCATCGCTTGTTTATACCAATTGGTTTGATTCACCGTTTCATCGATCGGAATAAGCTCCAGATTGTTGATCAAAGTCGAATTGTCGTAATAAAAGCGCACATCGGCAATTTCCCGGTAAGTCCTTTTAAACCGCTCAAACCCGTTGTACTCGAGGTAGGCTTTCGTTAATTCAAGCACGCTGTCGTATCTGGTGGTTACGATCTTTTCCAAATCCTCGTCCAGCAGCAGCGTATTCGAGACATCAATCGGGATACGCAGCTTGTTGGACAACTGGGTTTTGATCTTCTCCACGTTGTTCGTCGCCTGCCCGACCGCCCGATCCATCGCCTGCGCCCGGAAATAGGCGACCACGCTTCCGCCCACAATCAGTATAGGGATCATGACTGCCGCAATATAGGAAACCATCAGCTTATGCTTGAGCCTTAAATTATTCGTTTTTTGCAGCGCTTTTCTAATCATGACGATACCTCCCGCAAAAAGCCGAATATCCCCGGCTTTGACAAGCGGGGATATTCTGGCTGCACCGATTCGCCCGGTGCGATAAATTCATATTAGTTTATTTCAATCCTGCGGGCAATACGGTTACTTCAGGGAAATGGCGAGCTCGATCTTTCCGGAGAAGGATGCGACTTCCACTTTTCCTTCATTGTTAAGCTCTCCGCCTTGTACGGAAGCGACATCTCCCATGCCGTGCAGCGATACATTGAACGCTTTGCCGGCGCCTTCCGCCGTCACGGTTACTTTGGATCCTTCGCGAACCGCGGTAACTTGAAGCTCGGTTTCGCCTTTCATGTTGCGGACCGTGCGCGTTACTTTCACGCCGTCCTCAAGCTGGTACAATCCGAGTTCTACGCCGTCCGCGAAATCGTAATCCGGACGGACGTTGTTCGCGCCTGTCGGCAAGATCGAATTCGGGCGAACGAAGAGCGGCAATCCGAAGAAATCGTAGTTTTCTTTCAGCCATCTGCCGCCTTCTACCGTCTTGCCGTTCAGGAAATGAGTCCATTTGCCTTCAGGCAGGTAGTAGGTTACATCCCCGGCTTCGCTGAATACCGGTGCCACGAGCAAGGAATCGCCGAGCATGTATTGACGGTCCAGCGTTTCCGCAGCCGGATCGTCCGGGAATTCCAGGAACATGGCACGCTGGGTCGGAACCCCTTTCTCAGTAGCGTAAACCGCTGCATCGAAAAGGTATGGCATCAGGCTGCATTTGAGCTTCGTAAAGTAACGGGTAACGTCGACCGCTTCTTCATCATAAGCCCAAGGCACACGGTACGAGCTGCTGCCGTGCAAACGGCTGTGGCTGGACAGCAAGCCGAATTGGAGCCAGCGTTTGAATACATGAACCGGAGCGGTGTTTTCGAATCCGCCGATGTCATGGCTCCAGAAGCCGAAGCCGGCCAAGCCGAGCGACAGGCCGCCGCGCAAGCTTTCCGCCATCGACTCGTAGTCCGCGTAGCAGTCGCCGCCCCAGTGAACAGGGAACTTCTGTCCGCCGACCGTGGCCGAACGCGCGAAGAGCGCCGCTTCATTTTTACCGAGCTTCTCTTCGAGCACATCAAATACCACTTTGTTGTACAGGTACGTATAGTAGTTGTGCATTTTAACCGGGTCGGAACCGTCATGGTAAACGACATCGGTCGGAATCCGCTCGCCGAAGTCGGTTTTGAAGCTGTCGACGCCCATGTCGACAAGCTCGCGCAGATAACCTGCAAACCATTCGCAAGCTTCCGGATTCGTGAAATCGACCAGCGCCATGCCCGGTTGCCACAAATTCCATTGCCATACGTCGCCGTTCGGCTTTTTCACCAGATAGCCGTTTTGCTTGCCCTCTTCGAACAAACGGGAGCGCTGGCCGATATAAGGGTTGATCCAGACGCAAATTTTCAAGCCTTTTTCTTTCAGGCGCTTCAACATGCCGACCGGATCCGGGAAAGTGCGCTCGTCCCATTTGAAATCGGTCCAGTGGAATTCGCGCATCCAGAAGCAGTCGAAATGGAAGACGTGAAGCGGCAGATCTCTTTCGGCCATGCCGTCCACGAAGGAGTTTACCGTTGCTTCATCATAGTTCGTCGTAAACGAAGTGGTCAGCCAGAGGCCGAACGACCATGCAGGAGGCAGTGCCGGTTTGCCTGTCAAAGAAGTGTATTTATCAAGCACATCCTTCGGCTGAGGGCCGTCGATGACAAAATATTCGATCGATTCGCCCGGTACGCTGAATTGTACCTTTTTGACTTTTTCGGAAGCGACTTCGAAGGATACGCCGCCCGGATCGTTTACCAGGACGCCATAGCCTTTGTTTGTTACATAGAAAGGAATGTTTTTGTACGATTGCTCGGAGCTGGTGCCGCCGTCTTTATTCCAGATGTCGACAACCTGTCCGTTCTTGACGAAGGCCGTGAAACGTTCGCCGAGGCCGTAAACGAGCTCGCCTACGCTGAGATCCAGCTCTTCGCGCATGAAGGTTGCGCCACCGGCTTCCGTGACATGAGCCATCGACTTAAAGCCGCTGCCGGTAATGCGTTGGTTTCCGCGATAGAAATCCACCGACCACTGCGCGCCTTTGGAGATGCGAACGCTCAGGTCGCCGCTTTTGAGTTCCGCGTATTCATCGTTTTCGGTGATGACCGCATGATCTCCGCCCTGGGCCAATTCAAAATGAGGCCCGTGATCGACCGTCCCTGCAAAATGCACCAGCTTGACGCCGATAACGCCAGGCAGCGGGGAATGGAAATGCATCGTAAGAAGTGTAGTGTTAATCATATCGCCGCGGCCGCGCAGCGGGGTCGTGGATGCCGAAGCGATTAATGTATGATCTTTGACCATAAAGTCGTAAGCCTGAACCGCGGGAGAAATCGTGTATCCGTCGCGGATTAACCAGTTTCCATCGGTAAATTTCATGGGTAATATACCGCCTTTCGCTAAACGTATCTTTTTATACTGTAAATCCACTTACACTTGCATTATACTGATTAAAAAGAAAACATTCTAACATAATCAAGCTATAATATAACACTATATTGATGAGGTGATCTTGAAATGGACCAAGCACTACGTCGTTCCCTCAAAGAAGTCAAAGCTCACGGTACCGAGCATCTCCCTTTTGGGACCTATTGGTACGGATACGGTCCGGGTGAACACGTCATCGACTGCCATTGGCACGAAGAGGCTGAAATCTTTTATTGCTTGCAAGGGGAAACGCTGTTTCAGGTCGATACCGACTATTTCCCGGTCAAGGCAGGCGAAGCCGTCTTCGTCGATGGGGGCGATATCCATGCCGCCCATGCTCACGGTGAAGAGGGTTGCACTTTCTTCTCCTTCGTATTTGACACGAATTTGCTGGCAAGCGCCCATTATGATGCCGTACAGGAAAATCTAATTCTTCCTTTGCAAGAAAGAAAAGCGACATTCCCCCGGCATATTCGTCAGGAGGAACCCTTTGAAATCAGCCTGCTGGATCACATTGCGGTGATCATGAAGAGCTGCAGCGAGAAATCTTCCGGTTATGAAGGTGCCGTCAAGGGTCATCTATACCTGATGCTATCGGAATTGGCGACCCAGGGAAAAACCTGCAACCGCACTGCCAGCAACCGGAGCGAATCGTTCAAAATCGATCGGTTGAAAACCGTAATCCACTATATCCAGCATAATTACGAGCATCCGATCCGCCTGTCCGAGCTCGCTGCGCTCGTTCCGATGAGCGAAGGCCAATTTTGCCGTTTTTTCAAGTCCATGACCCGGCAGACTCCAATGGACTACATCAACTCTTACCGGATCCGCCAGGCAGCAGAACTGCTTAGACAGCCCGAACGAAAAATTTCGGATATCGCCCTGGAAGTAGGTTACGACAATATCAGTTACTTCATCAGGGTTTTCCGTAAGACGATGAACTGCTCCCCTTCGGAATTCCGAAAGAGATTGCAAACCCATATCGAAGCTTGAAACCGGCTCCGGTATCGCCTATTATTATTGCCTTAAACATACAAAAGCGCGGCTACCGTTTTATGGAAAGCACGGAATGGTAGCTTCGCTTCCCATATAAGCACGATTTTATTTTACCGCGAAAAGTAAGCGCTTTAATACTATCATAATTAGTTACGAATTCATGTGAAAATTAAAGGCCTCTCCTTATGGAGAGGCCTTGTTGGTCATAGTCCGATGATTAGGCATGATTCGCGGTTTTGCGGTAGGCGGAAGGGGAAACTCCCACATATTTTCGGAATTTGGTGTGGAAGTAATCCACATTCGTATAGCCGACCTTTTCGGCCACCTGATAAACCTTCAAGCCTTCTTCAAGCAAGCCTTTGGCCTTCTCGATCCGCACTTTGTCGAGGTAGGTGTTGAAGTATTCGCCGGTTTCGTTTTTGAACAACTTCCCAAGATAGGCGCTATTGTAATTAAAAATGCCCGATAACGTCTCCAGCTTCAAATTGTCGCTGAAATTGCGGTGGATCAGATCAAGCATGATTTTAACCTCACGATGCTTTCCGCTCTCGTTCAACCCTCCCGCCAGTTTCCCCAGAAAGAGCTCCGTTTTTTCGAAAAGGCTTTCAAGTGTGCGAGCCTGATAAATATTGGGCAGGTCATCCGAAAGTTCCTTGCTCCGGCTCTGCAGTTCGGGCGAGTGCTTAAGCCCCTTGCCGAGAAGGGAGGTAAGCATTTCCGCAAACCGGCGTTTAATCTCTCCTTCTCCGTGACCGTTGGCGATCAGATGTTGACCGAGGCGTCGAAGCAATGAGCTCATCGTTTCCCGGTTTCCTACTTCGATCGCGTAATAGAGCTGGTCTTTCAACGTTTCATGGGAGAAATCTTCGGAGATATTTTCCGATCGCGAAGGAAGCGCCGTATCGGGTCCAAGAAGCTTGCCTTCTCCAAAGAAGAAGCAATTTTTGTTGATTTCGCGGGCAGTAGCATAGGAAGAAGCCACCCCGCACAAACTGCAAACCTTCGGCCCCAGGGCCGCCGTAAATTCCAACCCTAAACTGGATGCGGCATCACGGATTCGCCCGTACATTTCATCCATTTCGACGCCCAAAATCGGATTCTTCAGAAGAACGCCGATTTGCGCTAGATAACTGAACAGGAAGCCTCGGCCCGTATCTTCGAAAATCCCGGACAGCTTCTTCTTGAATTGGGCATGAAGCTCGTTGCTCGAATTGTCCTCCGTATGCAAACCGATCAGCAGCACCTGATAACATTTCCAAAGCAAACCGAGTTCCTCCGCCTTCTGCTCCGCATTCGCAAGATCGTCTTCCGCCCCGGTCATAAGGGATTGAACGAAAGCTTCTCGGCTCCACTCCATTCTTTCATGCTGCCAGCGTTCTACAAACTTTTCATGATCGATCTGGGATTTGATTTGTTTCAAGTAATTAACGAGCTCGTCCTCATCCACCGGCTTCAGCATGTAACCGTCAGCCCGATGCGAGATGGCTTTCTTGGCATAGTCAAAATCCGCATATCCGCTCAAAATAAGAACATGCAGTCCCTGGTCAAACGAACGGAACTGCTGAATCAGCTGCAGCCCGTCCATACCCGGCATCCTGATATCCGTAATGACCAGATCGGGCTTGTGAATATCGTATTTCTCCAACGCTTCATTCCCGTTCGCCGCCGTATCGGCAACAGTAAACCCTAGAGCGTCCCAGTCTATAAATGTCCGCAGCCCTTCTCTCAGCTTAGGTTCATCTTCCACAATAAGCACTTTGATCATTTTATGTTCCCCCTGCCGGAAAAGATTACATGATTGCTTTCCCCAGCCGACATGATGACTCACCTATTATTCGAAAATTCAAATCCGTTATATCCGTCAAAATAAATTAAGCGTTTTCAATTTATTATAAAGATAAAAATTTTACTAAACCAACATTATCCTGTTAATTTATTGCACTATTTTGATGTGGATGAAAAAACAAAAAAATCCTCCGATCCGCTGTCGCGAACCGGAAGACTTCTGGTACAGTCTGGAAAGTCACTGTTATACAGCTCGATGGGCATCCTCTGCCGCAGTGGTCTCCCTAAATTGAATACGATACAATTTTGCATACAGACCCCCAAGCTCCATCAACCGCTCATGCGTGCCGTCTTCCACGATCCGCCCCCGATCCATCACCAAAATACGGTCCGCATTCCTCACGGTGGACAGCCTGTGGGCAATCACCAATGTCGTTCGGTTTTTCATCAACAGCTCCAGTGAATCCTGGACCAAGCTCTCGGATTCATGATCAAGCGCCGAGGTAGCCTCATCCAATATGAGCAAAGGAGCTTCCCGCAAAAAGGCCCGCGCGATCGCCAACCGCTGCTTCTGTCCGCCGGAAAGGGAAGTTCCGTGCTCGCCGATCCAGGAGTCGTATCCGTCCGGGAGCTTTTGAATAAACTCGTCCGCACCCGCAAGAATCGCCGCCTTCCGGATTTCCGCTTCGGTTTTCCCCTCTGTTCCGAAAGAGATGTTTTCCCTTATAGTTCCCGAGAAAAGATACGGAATCTGCGGCACATATGTCGTAAGCCGGCGCCCTGATTCAAGATGGTCCTTTAACGAAAGCCCTCCTATTTCGACGCTCCCTTGATCGGGCTGATAAAGTCCGCAGCAAAGCCTGACCAGGGTCGATTTGCCCGAACCGCTCGGACCGACGATCGCGACGGTCTCCCCGGCAGCAACGGTAAGATCCAACCCGTTAAAAAGAGGGGACGAGGTTTTTCCGCCAACATCCCTGTGGAAAAAACGTACGTCTTGCATCCGAATTGCCGGAGGAGGGGGAACGTCCAACGTACCGGAGGAATCGACAGGCTCCTGTTGATCGGCGGCAGTGACGGCCCCCGGTTTGCGCTCCCGCCCCTTCCCGGTTTCATCCCCACCTTCCGCGGGCCTATCGAGAATTTCAAACACACGGTCCGCAGCTCCCAGCGATTCCTGAACCCCGCCCCAGGTTTGGGACATATTCACGAAAGGCCATTGGACCCGGCCGATCAAGATAACGAATGCGAGCACGCCCCCGGCGGTCAACCCGCCACCCATTGCGGAATAGGCGATCAGCCCGGAACAAATAATCATGACCGCATTATTGATAAAGGCGGAGGTCTGCCACAGCAGGCCTACCAGCACCGTTCTCTTCAGCTGCATTTTCGCCAGTTCCGTCCTCTTAAGGACATAACCCTCCTGCATCGCTTCCTCCATTCCGAACGCGCGGACAACCGTCATGCCTTGGACCACTTCCTGAAGCAGTGCCCTTAAATCAGCCTCCCTGGCGAATATGTCCTCGGAAAGCCTGCGGAGTCTGCGGTCAAAGAATCGGCTGCAGAAAAACACGACAGGTCCGGACCCGAGCGCAAGCAGCGCGATCCACACATCCATTCGAGCTAAATATATGAAGGAAACGAACGTAAGAAGCAAATTGTACAAGAGCTCATAAACGACGCTCCCGACCATATTCATCGCCGAGGCCGCATCTTTATTATTCCTTGAGGACAAATCCCCGCTATGCATTTCTTGAATCGTCCGAAACGGGAGCCGGTTGCTTTGATCGAACAAGCGTGCCCTCAGATCCCAGGTCATCCGGAAATGAACCGAAAACCGGAAATAGTGCTGAAAGATCAAACAAATGAGGATCACGGCACAGGCTATGGCGCATAAGGTCGTAATCCGCATCAGGCCATCCATGTCCGAA
The DNA here is from genome assembly GCF_051307165.1 of Paenibacillus salivarius. NCBI lineage: Bacteria > Bacillati > Bacillota > Bacilli > Caryophanales > Paenibacillaceae > Paenibacillus > Paenibacillus salivarius. The sequence continues at coordinate 1,859,761 of NZ_CP195592.1, read as the reverse complement.
TCGGTGATCGTATCGATAAACAATTGCTGCACCGTCGCAAAACCGATGTCTACGACCATCCTTGCCGCGAGGAGGACGATGGCGACGATAAAACCGACCTTGTACAGGGTCGCATATTTGGCCAAGCGCCGAAAAGCGGCCCATACCGTGGTTACCGGTTTGGCGACGTTTTGGTTGGCGGGTTGATTCATTGGATAACGCCTCCTTCCGTTAAGGAGAGATCGTTCTTACTGGAACGCATGTTTTTCTCCACGAGCGCCCGGTATCTTCCGTCATCCGCCATTAGCGATTCATGCGTTCCCTCCTCCAGAATCGTCCCGTCCTCGACATAATAAATCCGGTCGGCATCCCGAATCGTGGATAGCCGGTGAGCGACGACGACCGTCGTTCTTCCCCGCATCAGTTCGCCCAGCGCCCGCTGTACCCTTTCCTCATGATAGCTGTCCAAGGCGGCGGTCGGCTCGTCGAGCAGCAAAATTTCCGGCTCCCGCACAAAAGCGCGGGCGATGGCCAACCGCTGCCGTTCGCCGCCGGACAGCGTCAACCCGCGTTCTCCGACTCGGGTCTCGTAACCTTGCTGCAAGCCGTCGATGAAATCATGAATCCCTGCCGATTCGGCTGCCGCCCGTACAGCGGCCATATCCGCATCCGGCCGTCCCCAGGCGATATTCTCGCGGATCGTTCCCGAAAACAGGTAGGGCTCCTGGGAGACGTAAGCGATCCGGCTTCGCCATGCCTTCGGGGAAATTTCCGTCATCGGTCCCCTCTCGCAAACAATCAGCCCCTCCTCCGGTTCATAAATCCCCATCAGGAGACTTAAAATCGTGCTCTTTCCGCTTCCGCTCGGCCCGGCAAAGGCCGTCACCTTTCCTTGTTGGATCGTCAACGACACTCCCCGCAATCCGGCGGCGTTGCTCCCATATCGGAAGCTCACATTTTGCAATGTCAAGGAGCCGAGCGGCTCACTGCCTGTATCTGCGCACGAACGAACGTGTTTTTCCTCTTCCAGATCGGTAATTTCAAAAACCCTGCCGCCCTGGGCCAACGCCGATTGTAACTCGGTCCACAGGTTTGCGAGGCGTGACACGGGTTGGGTAATTTGATCGAAGCAGATGAGGAAGGCGGCAACCGCTCCGACATCGAGCCGCCCTTGAATCGAGAGATATCCCCCGAAAGCAAGGACATACAACAGTCCTCCGAGAATGACCGCAAACGGCATATTGTATCCTACCGCTTCGAGCCGGGTTATTCTCATGTGGAGAGCGCTCATCCCCCGAAGCTGCTTGCGGAACTGCTGTCCGAGGATGGGGGCAAGCGAAAAGGCGCGAACGACTTCCGCCCCCTGAAGGGCATCCTGCACCAGGGATTGTTGTTTCGCCGAGGCCCGCTCCCTCTCCAGATTCAACTCGCGAAGCCGGCGGCTGAAGGGAATCATGACCAGGGGAAACAGAATACAGATAAGCACCGTCCCGATCGTTAATATATACTGCAAAGACAGCAGGTAGGTCAGCAAAAAAACGATCTGCAGTACGTTCCCGAACAACTCGATCGTCTTTTCGTTGATCCCTTTCTGGGCGGCCGGCGCCGCGTCCTGGATCCGGCCGATCAAGTCCGCCGAGTGATATTTCGCGAGTTCCTTCGTTTTTGTCCGCATCAATTTTGATAATAGGGATGCCTGTAACCGGGCGGTCGAACGGATCTCCAACGTACCCGACAAATACGTCCGCACAAAGTTGCCGGCCGCATCGATGACGACGACGGCCACCGCAAAGACGAGGCCCGAAACGAGGCCTGCCGCATCCTTATCGACCGCGGCGTTGATGATTCTTCGCAACCCTTCCGCCAGAAAAACGCCCGTAACCGAGAGAACCCCGGCCAACAGGCATAACACGGCATATCTCCCGAAGTACGGCCTGCCTAGCGATAACAACCGTTTCAGCGCAAGGCCCGCGCCGCTTTGCGTTCTACCGGCCTCGCGCGTTTCCCTGTTTGCTTCTTTTACTGCTTCGCCTTCCATTCCGCTCTCCCCTTCGCTCCCTAATCAACCATTTGTGTCCCCCCTGATGTCTTAATCGTTAAGCAGCACTCTTGTTGAGATCTCCAGAAGCTCGCGCAGCTTCTCCACATTGAGATGATAATACAGCCGGTGGTCGCTCCGCTTGAACTCGATCAGATTCAAAAAGAAGAAAAAGTTCGCGTGATAGATGACCGCCGCCGGCGTTATTCCGAGCTCTGCCGCAATCTCGCCTCCATAGCGCGGGCGCTCCCGCAGCAGCATGATGAATTCCATCCTTCTCTTGTCCGAAAGCGCCTTGAAAAATAGCTCCGCCTTTTCCCTGTCCGCAGCCGGGCCGTAAACCCGATCATTAAATGCTCCGAACAGCACCCAGAAATGGTTCAGTTGTCTATCCACCGGCCATATATGATGGTTTGCCACCTGAGATACGAAGCTGATATGGAACGTGGCCGGATGTTGAAACAGCTCCCGCTCGCTTTTGAAATTTTCGAGGAACCGTTCGGGATCCGCGTTAAAAAACGCTTCATAGCGGGACAAAGCCCGCTCGCTTTCTTCCCGGATGAATCCGGACCAGCCGGCAAATACATCCCGGTAAAATTGGGAAATCAATCCCATATAACGATGCTTGGTTTCCTCGGGATGTCCCAGGCATTCCAAAAGCGGTTCCCGGGCATCCGAAACTTCGCGCTGGGGAGTGACCAGTCTTACGCGTTCGGTAAGCCAGCCCAAATCCGCTCTGGCTTTCCCCCATTCAACGCCATCCAGCAGTTCTTCCATTTTATCGCTATAGACGCCGAAGACCATGTTTGCGATCGTTTCCTCGGCCTCCGTATCTTTCAACCTGTTGATCCAGACTTCCGCAGTTAACGCTTGCCGGGAAGCTGCAATCGATTCATAGAACGCAAAATCAAGCGCTTTATGGAAAAAGTCGTATCCGAAAAAGAACTGCAATTCGCGAAGCATGTGAGGCGAGAGCTTGCTTTGGGCATCCCCGTAAATCTTAAGATATCTGTCGTCCAGTCCGATCCGGTACTCCTCGGCCGCCCGCAGCATTTGATCCTGACAGGCAAACATGCCCATCGCGATGATTAACTCAAAGGCTTCGTTGTATGCAAAATTGATGTTTTTCTTTAATGGGATCTTCAGTGGATATAACTCCCCTCATTGTATTAAGTATTATTTAAATATTATGCAAAACATCTATAATATTTAATAATTACTTAATGTTAAAATTATCCTTTCCCTTTTGCCTTGTCAATACCTTTTGGCACAAAATCATAACCACCCGTCCAACGGGTGGTTTGCTCTTGGGGTATAACCCCCTGTTGCCAAACTGCGCCTAAAGACGCTAGCCTGACAATAAAATTGTTCAGGCTCAGTGTTATTTGTCACTTTCACTTACCAGTTAAACTGGTTTACTTCTTCTTGCTGCTGTTCCTGCTGAAGGGATCTTCATACTCTTTCACGCTCAGTTTATCAATTGCTTGATCATGTGCTTCTTGCTCACGTATATATTTTGCGACGGTGGCCTCATTTAAGCCAACAGTACTGACGTAATATCCTTCCGCCCAAAATTTCCGATTCCCATACTTATACTTTAAGCTCGCGTGTTTCTCGAATATCATCAACGAGCTTTTTCCCTTCAGATATCCCATAAATGATGATACTGAGATTTTTGGGGGAATTGCTACTAACATATGTACATGATCCGGCATCATGTGGCCCTCTATTATCTCCACTCCCTTGTATTTACACAAACGCTTGAAAATCTCGATCAAGTCTTTTCTCACTTGATTATAAATTTCTTTCCGTCTATACTTCGGGGTGAACACAATGTGGTATTTGCACATCCACTTCGTGTGAGCTAGACTATAGCTCTTGTTTGCCATCTAAGACCATTCCTTTCATTATTGAGCCTGAACATCTCAATTTTATTGGAATGGTCTTGTTGGTCAAACCCTTGATCCCTCCACCCGCATAGCGGGTGGTTTTTTGTTTCGCACGCTTCGCGAGCTCAACTGGCTAAAGCCGCAATAAAAAGACGGTTTGGCAAAAACCAAACCGTCTCGGGTATATTGTTGTAAATTTAGCGAATCGCGCCGTCCTTTACGGGAATGCCGAAATTCGGCGTGCCGTCCTCGTTCCAGCCGAATACTTGCGCACGGGTATGGCGGTTCGGATCGTACAGCGGATCGCCGGTGATCTCTTTATAATTTCTTGCGTGATAGATCAGCACGTCGTCTTGGCCATCCTCGGAGACCGTGAAGCTGTTATGCCCGGGTCCGTATTGGCCCGATTCCTCATTCGTCTGAAATACGGGAACCGGCGATTTATGCCAGGAAGCCGGATCCAGCAAGTCCGCGGACTCGTCGGCCCACAAAAGGCCCATGCAATAATTGAAATCGGTCGCGCTGGCCGAATAGCTGATAAAGATCCGGCCGTTCCGCTTAAGTACCGCGGCACCTTCGTTCACCCGGAATCCGATCACTTCCCATTCGTACTCCGGCGTCGAGATCATGACCTGTTCTCCGGTCAGCGTCCATGGGTTCTCCATTTTGGAAATGTACATATTGGAGTTGCCTTCGATGTCCGGATCTTTTTGCGCCCAAACATAATACAATTCCCCGCGATGTTGAAAAGTCGTCGCATCCAGGGCGAAGGTTTCCCATTTTGTACGCACCTGGCCTTTTTCCACCCATTGGCCTTCCAACGGGTTAGCCGACTCGTTCTCTAGCACATACATACGATGATCGAACAATCCGTCCTGCGTCTCGGTCGTTCTTGCCGCGGCAAAATAGATATACCATTTCCCTTGAATATAATGAATTTCCGGCGCCCAGATGTTCGCGCTGAGCGGACCGGTTTCATATTTCCGCCACGCCACTACCGGTACGGCATCTTTCAAGCCTTGAATCGTCTTCGAACGCCGGATTTCAATCCGGTCGTACTCGGGCACCGATGCGGTGAAGTAATAGTATCCGTCAACATGTTTATATACCCATGGATCAGCGCGCTGCTCCACGACCGGGTTGATATATTCTTTGTTTGTGTCCATATGGGTTTCTCCTTTTTTTCTACTTTATTTTTAGGACGACGACCGAAGCCGGCGGCAGCTCGAAATGCAATTCCCCCGCTTCGATTCTAGCGCCCGTAAAACCTTCCGGCTTCACAACATCCGGTTGAAGGAACGTGTTATGGGCGTTCAAGCTGGAATGTGTCAACACGGTGCCGGTCACTCCCTTGCCTTCCGCCCCTTCCAGATGACAGCTCACCGCAACGCTGACCGCATGGTGCAGGTTGCAGGCGGACAGATGAATCGCCCCTTCCGAATCCATCGATGCGGATACGCTGAGCTGCGGAATCATTTGCGAGCCGTGTTTATACATCGGGCTGTCGAATTCCACGTCCAGCAATTCGGCGTCCTGATGCACCTTGTACATGTCAAACACATGATACGTCGGCGTCAGCGCCATTTTGTCGCCTTCCGTAAGCACCATCGCCTGGAGCACGTTTACGACCTGAGCGATGTTTGCCATTTTGACCCGTTTACTGTATTTATGGAAAATATTCAGGTTTATGCCTGCAATCAGGGCATCGCGCAGCGTATTTTGCTGGTACAGGAATCCCGGATTCGTGCCCGGCTCCACGTCATACCAGCCGCCCCATTCGTCGATCATCAGACCCACTTTGCCTTCCGGATCGTATTTATCCATGATCCGGGAGTGCTTGACGATCAATTCCTCCATGACCAACGTGTTCTTCATCGTGGAGAACCACTCATCCACGCCGAACTCGGTCGCGGAGCCTTTGCTGGCAAACCAGTTCCCCGAAGGAATGGTGTAGTAGTGGAGGCTTAATCCGTCCATTAAATGATGGGCTTCCCTCATCATCACTTCCGTCCAATGATAATCATCCGTGTTCGGTCCGCAGGCTATTTTTTGGACTTGATTGTCTCCATAGTTACGTACATAGGAAGAATAGCGACGGTACAGATCGGCATAATACTCCGGCCGCATATTTCCTCCGCAGCCCCAGTTCTCGTTCCCAACGCCGAAGAAAGGAAGCTTCCAAGGCTGCTCCCGACCGTTCTCCTTACGCAAGTTCGCCATCGGAGATTCTCCGTCAAACGTCATATATTCAACCCATTGCTGCATTTCCCGAACCGTGCCGCTGCCGACGTTGCCGCTGATATAAGCTTCCGTTCCCAGCAATTCGCAAAGCCGCAAAAATTCATGCGTGCCGAAATGATTGTTTTCTTCCACCCCGCCCCAATGATTGTTGATCATCCGGGAACGCTGCGATAACGGGCCGATGCCGTCCATCCAGTGATATTCGTCCGCAAAACAACCGCCCGGCCAGCGTAAAACGGGAATGTTTAATTTTTTCAGCGCCTCGAGCACATCGTTCCGGTACCCTTCCGTATTCGGAATGTCCGAATCCGTTCCGACCCAGATTCCTTCGTAGATGCATCGCCCAAGGTGCTCGGCAAATTGTCCGTACAAGTAACGACTGATCGTCCCTTTTTTCTCTGTCGCGTCGATACGCATTCTTACCATTCGTTACAGCCTTCCTCTCCACTCACATCGTTATTTTCCTGTCCGAGTGATTTGCTTTCCCCAAATCGCGATTCCCCGATCATCGAGACCCGTAAAAACGAGCGTGCTCACGCCCTTTTCCCAATCCCATGAGGGCAGTACCTGTACGGTTTCGGTCCGGCCTTCGCCTTCCGCCGGGTCTTCCCAATTCAAGGTCAAAGTACGTTTTCCGTCAAACGTCCACGTACCGTTTCCTTTGCTTCCCGTCAGCTTGCCTTTATCGAGCAAAGACAGCTTATCGGATTCAACCTGTCCGTCGGTGAACGGGTCATGCTCGATCCGCTCCCATTCTCCGGCCAGCAACCTTTTCGGAATGTCCTGCTCTGTCTCGCCCGCATAGCGTTCAGGCGATACTACAGGCCAACCTTCCTCAGTCCACAATATTTTGCGGACATGCAAATAAGACCAGTTTTTATCGGATTCGCCTCGTGCGTGATGAATCAAGTAGTAATTGCCTCCGTCATTCAAAACGGAGTTATGGCCCGGAGCGATCCATCCTTCATCCTCTCCGAACTTGTAACCGCCGATGAGTTTCGTGCCGACTTCGAATTGCGGCTCGAATGCCGTGTCCGCCATATCCCTGCCGTTAAAATCGACATAAGGTCCGGTGATGGAATCGGAACGGCCCACGCGGACGTTGTAATCCTCAAACAATGAATCGTAAGATACGAACAAATAATACTTCTTGAACTTCTCGTTATAGACAATGTACGGACCTTCAACCGCCCCGTCTTCGGTGACCATGTCTCGGGCCGCAATCAATTTGCCGAAGCCCTCTTCCTTCGGTTTGCCCGTCTCCGCATCCAGTTCAATGATGTGAATTCCGCCGAAAAATGAACCGTATACCATCCACATGGCCCCATCCGAATCGGTTATAATGTTCGGATCGATCGCATTCAGCGGATCATCGGCTTTTGTCCGGATCACTTCCCCTTGGTCCGTCCATGGACCCTCGATGTTATCCGAGACGGCCATACCGATCATCGACTGTTTGCTGCCGAAGGTGGACGCGGAATAATAGAGCCGGTAACCGTCCCCATGCTTCACGATATCAGGCGCCCACAAATTGGTCGCGCCCGTCCAATCCAGCGCAGTTTGCGGAATGCCGGGCAGTGCGTAATCCACCCAGTTCCAATGAATCAAATCGTCGGATTTGCGGACCATGATCCCGGGCTTCGGCTCCCCGCCGACCTTGACGTCCGTTGAAAAAACGTAATATCCCTGATCCGTTTTGATAATGCCCGGGTCATGCGCGTTGTTGACGGTCCATTTCGCTTCATTATGAAGCACCGTCGTATCGTACATGGCGGTCGCTTCGGGATTTACCGGAAAAACGACCTCGGCCGTCCGTTCCTCCGAACACCCCGCCACGCCAAACATGGTAAGCACCAACATGGCCGGAAGTACCACCTTTTTCGTCAAACTTTTCATGATAACGCTCGCTTTCGGTCTGCCGAAACTTAACCCTTCACGCCGGAAATGGCTACAGATTCGATAATTTGTTTTTGGAAAATCAGGAATATCGTCAACACAGGCAGCAAGGCGATGACGGAAGCGGCCATAATGAGCGGATAGTCCGTTTGAATCGCATACTGTGCGTTAAAGTTGGCGATAACCAGCTGCAAGGTTTGCTTTTCCGGCGAAGTCAGGTAAATGATCGGCGCCAGGTAATCGTTCCAAATGCCCATGAACCACAAAATAAGCTGCGCGGCGACCGCCGGCTTAATGAGCGGAAACGTAATCGTAGAAAATAGCCGGAAATAAGAGCTACCGTCAATTTTTGCCGCTTCGATGACTTCATTCGGAACGCTAAGCAAGTACTGCCGCAGGAAAAAGATCATGACGATGTTGCCGAACAATCCCGGAACGATAAGCGGGAGCAGCGTATCCACCCAGCCGATTTTGGAAAACATCATGAATTGCGGAATCATGACGGCCGGATAAGGAATCATCAGCGCGGTCAGAAGCCCCAGGAAAATCGCGTTTTTGCCGGGGAACTTTAATTTGGCGAACGAGAACGCGGCCAAACTTGAAGTGAAGGTCCCTACGATAGTTACCGAAAGCGCGATAATGACGCTGTTTTTAATGCCGCTGAGCAGCGGTCCCGCCGTCCAGATTTCGAGATATTTCCCCCACTGCGGGTCTTTGGGAATCCAAACGGGAGGCAAAGCGAACACATCGATTTTCTGTTTGACCGAAGTCGACAGCATCCAGAGAAGCGGAGCAATCATAGCGACAGCCCCGATCGCCAGAATAATAAAGATAATGGTATTGATCAGTTTGGTTCTAGCCGAATGAGACATATTCATATTCTCCTTTCCGTTACAATCACGCCTCGTGGGATGATTTTTCGTTCATTTTGAATTGAATTAGAGTCACGATAAATATGAATATGCCCAGTACGACCGCCATCGCGGAAGCATAGCCCATCTGGAAGTTATCGAATGCCTTCTGCCAAATATAGAACACGACGGAAGCGGACGAATATTCAGGTCCGCCGGTATTGGTCATGATGTTGATCTCCGTGAAAATTTGCGAACCGCCGATAATATTCGTTACGACGATAAAGAAAGTGACCGGCTTGACCATCGGCCAAGTAATGTGCCAGAAAGCTTTAAACCCGCTCGCTCCGTCCAGCTCCGCAGCTTCATAGTAGGATCTCGGAACGCTTTGCAGTGCGGCCAAATAAAGAAGCATCGTGTAACCGAGGCCTTTCCAGACCGTCATCATAATGAGCGCCGGTTTGACCGTATGCTTATTCATCAGCCAGTTCGGCCCTTGAATGCCGAAAATCTCAAGAAACTGGTTTACGAGCCCATAATCCCCGTTGAACGCCCAGCTCCACATAATGGAAATGGCAGCCAGAGAGGAGATGACCGGAATATAATAAATGACGCGGAACGTCGTCGTTCCCGGAATGCCGCGATTGAGGCCCAGCGCAACCAATAGGGCCAGCAAAAGACCGATCGGGATCCCGAGCATCATAAAGATCGTGTTGAATGCCGCTTTGTGGAACAGTTCGTCGGTAAGGAGTTCCTTGAAATTGCTAAGTCCGATAAAATCCATTTGACCCAAGCCGTCCCAGTCCGTAAAAGAGCCGTATACAGAATAAGCCAACGGGAACAGGGTAAAAAGCACGAAGCCAAGGACAGGAGGCAATATGAACAACCAACCGTAGAGTTTCTCTTTCCGGTACAGGTTTGATTTGGTTTCCGTTTGCATCAAATGTCACCTCTGTTTTCGAATACCATAATGAAAATGATGTTAGTCCCTTTGTCGATCGAACATCGGCGACTAACATCATTTCGTTCTGGATTAATAAACGCGCTTAGTCCTGCTCTTATTTCTTGGCTTTTGCTTTTTCTTCCTGTTCGATAGCCTTGTCGAGCAATTTCTGCATTTTTGGTTGTTCCTGTTTCACGTATTCGGCAGCGGTGATTTTTCCGTCAAGCACCGGTTGAATATCGGTGAAGAACAAGTCATACCATTCCGCTGTCCAAGTGTAGTGGCCAGGCAATACGCGGCCGTAATCGCCTACGACGTCCAGGAATTCTTTCTTGTTAGCCGGTTTTGTCGAAGTATCCGCAGCCCATTCTTCCGCCATATCGATCATGTTAGGAATTTGAACTTTGGCATCCACGAGCACTTTCATGGCTTCTTCGGAAGCTGTCAGGTAGTTAACCAGAGCAACTGCTTCTTCAGGATATTTCGTTTTAGCGGATGCGCCAATTCCGAGGGATCCTGTCCAAGTTGCGGGTTTGCCGGTAGAACCAGCAGGGTAAGGCATCAAGTCATATTCGAAAGGCAAAGTATCATATGTGCTCATATCCCATGGACCTACCGGGAAGAATGCGAGTTCGCCTTTCATCCAACGTTGGTAAGTGTCCAGCGTTTGCGCGTCTTCTGCGGACGGCGTGATTTTGTGTACGTTTTGCATGTCCGCGAAAAATTGCAGAGCTTCCGCAAATTTAGGATCGTCGATCGCTACTTTCTTTTTCGTTTCGTCAAGCCAGTCGGCTCCGTTACTCCATACGAAGGATTGGAGCGCCCAGTTCACGTTAAAGCCTGTAGCGTATTGATCAATTTTGCCGTCACCATTGGTGTCTTGCGTCAGCTTCTTCGAAACATCGATAAATTCATCCCAAGTGTAGGGCTTGTCCGGATCCGGAAGCGGAATACCGGCCTTTTCGAACATCGTCTTGTTATATCCGAGCGCGAACGGACCTACGTCCTTCGGCATGCCATACAGATTCCCTTGTCCCGCCATATTACCGTCATAGCGATACAGATCGAGACCATACTTCCACATGTTGTCAAGATTGATGTCAGGGTTGTTTTCGATATAAGGCGTAAGATCAAGCAAAATGTTGTTATGAACATAAGCCTTGGTATCGCCGGATTCGAAATAGAATACGTCAGGAACTTTGTTGCCGGTAATAGCAGCTTTCAACTTGGTGGCATATTGGTCTGCAGCCGTTACGGTGATCTTGACCTTTACGCCAGGATGATCTTCTTCAAACTTTTTAACTGCAGCACTGTACGCTTTTTGCTCGTCAGTACCGCCGCGGTACATGAACGTCAATTCTTTGGTTTCTCCGGATTTGCCGGAGCTTGCCTTGCCGCCGTTTGCGCTTCCGCCCGCTTCGCCGCCGTTATTGCCGCCGCAGCCCGCAAGCACGGTGGACAATACGAGGATCAAAGACATGAGTGAAAACCAGCCTTTTTTCTTTAACATCATAACCCCTCCTATAAGATCGGATGAAACTATATAGAAAGAACTAAAGCTAGTACAGAGGAAGCTTCTATTCGTAATGTATCACTGCGCCTCACTTTAGTCCGACCTATATCAACTTCATGGTGAAACCGTATTCCATTTTGATGTTCCAAGGATTACTTCGCCTTGCGCAAAATGATGACGTTCCAGGATGCCTTGGACAGTCGCGCATGAACGTATCCGTCCTTGCACTCCGCATTCCCCTGGTTATGAGGCTTGACTTTCTCCTCATCCGCGGTGTTTACCGCTTTCAAATCATCATGTTCCAGCACGATATGTTCGGAAACGCGATAGTTTTCAAACCCGCGGACATCGCATTCGAGGTCCAGCGGCGCTTCCAGATGACGGTTGACGGCGAAGATCGTAATCTCCTCTTCCGCTTCGCGGTATACGACGGCACTGTCGAGATAAGGCACATCGGTATAGTCCTGGGCGTCATACTTCGGCGAATGAACGATCGGTTGTAGCGAAACACCCCGTCCATAGCGGGAAGCGTGCAAATAAGGATAAAATATCGTCTGTTTCCAGGCGCGTCCTCCGTTTTCCGTCATGATCGGCGCAATGACATTGACCAATTGAGCCAGGCAAGCCATTTTGACCCGGTCGGCGTGACGGAGCATCGTAATCAGCATGCTTCCGACCAAGAGCGCATCTTCGAAATTATATATATCTTCCAATTGAGGCGGACCTACGCTCCAAGGTTCAAGCTTGGCGTCCGCATCGTTGGAGTGATACCAAACATTCCACTCATCGAAGCTGAGATACATCGTTTTCTTGCTGCGCTTCTTTGCTTTGACATAATCGCAGGTGGCGGTGACGGTCCGGATAAAATGCTCCATATCCATCGATCTCGCCAAGAAGTTGGCCGAATCATTATCGCGATTGCCGTAATATTGATGCAGGGACACATAGTCGACGACGTCGTATGTGTGATCCAGAGAAACCGCTTCCCATTCAGGGAATGTCGGCATCGCAGTGTTGGAACTTCCGCAGGAGACAAGCTCGATCGTCGGATCGACCAGCCGCATCGCTTTCGCGGTTTCATAGGCCAATCGTCCGTATTCCTGCGGCGTCTTCTGGCCGATTTGCCAAGGGCCGTCCATTTCATTCCCGAGGCACCAGGTTTTGATCCGATGCGGCTGTTCGTAGCCGTGGCTCCGGCGCAAATCGCTCCAATAACTGCCGCCAGGATGGTTGCAGTATTCCAGCAAGTTTCTAGCCGCATCCACGCCCCGGGTCCCCAGGTTGACAGCCATCATCACTTCGGAACCGATCTCCCGGGTCCATTCGGCAAACTCGTTCGTACCGACCAGATTCGGTTCAACGGTTCGCCAGGCGAGTTCCAACCGTTTGGGACGATTCTCAACCGGGCCAACGCCGTCTTCCCAATTATATCCGGATACAAAGTTCCCTCCCGGATAGCGTATAATAGGTACATTCAATTCCTGGATCAAGTTCTTGACATCGTTGCGAAACCCCTTGCTGTCCGCAGCCGGGTGGGAGGCTTCATAAATCCCTCCGTACACGGCCCTGCCCAGATGTTCTATAAAAGAACCATAGATTCGCGGATCAATTTCGGCGATCTTGAACGATTCGTCTACAACCATTCTAGCTTTAAGAGACTGTGCTGCTGAAGACAAGTCTATCACCTTCCGTTTCAATAAATCCTAAATCATTTTGAAATGACTTGAATGAATCCGCTTACAGGTATAAAATATCATATAGAAAGCAGCTTGTAAATAGAAAAACCTAAATCTTTTTAAGTTTTTTTAAACATAACCTGCAAACCCTTATAAATAAACATATTTCATTCTTTTTTCGTGATTTCTCTTGCTTAATCTAGTACATTAGTTTCACATTTATATAAAGTATAGCATCAAAATAATGCAACTATTAGCTGAAATTTAAAATATTTTTACAGATATAGTTTTACTCTTTATTATTTCGCTAAGTTAGTTTATAATTATTTAAAACAAATTGTTTTGCCACTTTTTTATTTCCTAGCGGAAGAGGGTTATGTTGTATGATTTACATCAAGGATTTGATGAGCGGGCTCGATATTTTTAAAGCTTTAAGTTCTGAGATCAGAATTCAAATCCTCGAACTTCTCGCCAAGAATCAGGCCCTGAACCTGAATGATCTGGCCACCAGGCTGAATCTCAGTAACGGCGCCATCACCATGCATATTAAGAAGCTTGAGGAAAGCGGCTTGATCGAAATCAATACATCTGTAGGTAAACACGGCATCCAGAAAATTTGCTATCTTAATAAAGATAAACTTATGGTCGACTTGAAAAGCAGAGATGTGGAAAACCTGTACGAGGTCGAAATTCAGGTAGGGCATTACAGCAACTATCAGGCCGTACCGACCTGCGGATTGGCCACGAAGGACAGCATTATCGGCGATTTTGACGACCCGCGTTATTTTGCGGACCCGCAGCGGATCGATTCGGAAATCATTTGGCTCGCCGAAGGATTTCTGGAATATCGGATTCCCAACTATCTGAAACCGAATCAATCGTTCCGGGAAATCCAATTTTCCATGGAGCTCGGTTCGGAGGCTCCGGGCTTTTGCGATAACTATCCATCGGATATTTATTTTTACATCAATGGCATCGAAATCGGATTCTGGACCAGCCCTGGAGATTTCGGGGATGCGCGGGGAACGTTCAATCCGGACTGGTGGCCGCCGCATTTGAATCAGTACGGTATGCTCAAACTGATTCGAATCAATAATGAAGGCAGCTTCATCGACGGGTGCCGCATTTCCGACGTCACGCTGGACCAAATTCAGCTGGATTACAAGAGCGAACTCACCTTCCGCATCGCCGTCAGCGATAAATCGGTCAACAAACGCGGACTTACGATCTTCGGCAAAAACTTCGGCAACTACAGCCAGGACCTGCTGGCCCGCGTCCTATACGACGTTCACGAAGAGTAATAAAAAGACTGCATGGAAAAGGGTTCCTTTCCGCGCAGTCTTTTTGCATTTCATCGGCAAGGCCTCGCGTCCCCGCGATTACATGGTCTGACCGTTGTCCACGGTAATGATCTGCCCCGTCAGGGAAGGCTGAGCCAAGATCGCGCAAATCAATTCCGCGATTTCTTCGGGAGGCGAAATACGCTCCAGCGGTAAATGGGTAATGAGCGATCTCATCCGCTCTTCTTGGCCTTCCCACCATCTCGTCGCAACCGCTCCCGGCGCTATGCCGCACACCCGGATGTCCGGCGCCAGGGCATGGGCTAATGATTTGGTCAAGCCGTGCACGGCTGCCTTAGAGACGGCGTAAGGCAAAGACGAGCCTTTACCCGTGATTCCCGCGATGCTTCCGACATTCACGATCGCCCCCTTTCCGGCTTTCAAGTAAGGAGCCGCGGCGCGGGCGCAGTTGAACATGCCTTTGACGTTTACCCCGAACAGTTCGTCCCACGCCTCCTCGGTCACCGCGTCAAGATCATTCATGGCAATATACCTGGTAACACTGGCATTATTGACGAGCATATCGATGGACCCGAACTCGCCCGCGACTCGCTCCGCCATCCGCCGGACCTCCGGATCGCGGGAGACATCCGCGCGGATGGCGACGGCCGTACCTCCGGCTTGTTGGATTTCCCGCACGGTATCCTCGGCCTCCGCTGCGGAACGCGAATAATTGACGGCGACCATCGCCCCCCTTTCAGCCAGCAAAAGACTGGTCGCCCGGCCAATCCCGGTGCCCCCGCCCGTGACGAGGGCAACTTTGTTTTCAAAGCTCATGAGGTTCTCCTCCAATTCACCATAAATATACCGATGCATATCATCGCTCCGCCCGCATAAACATGCCAGGTCACCCGTTCTCCAAGCAGCATCCAGCTCGTCAGCACGCCGAAAAGCGGCACCAGAAACAGAAATGCGCTCGTCCTGGCCGGGTCGCTGTTTTGAAGCAGATAAAACCAGACCGAAAATTGCACGATGGAGCACATCACCACCAGCCAGAGCAGTACCAGTATCGACGTAACGTTAACGGAGAAATAAAGATCTTCCGTCACTCCGCTTAAAACAAGCAGCGCTATTCCTCCGGCCATCATTTGATAAGCGGCGAGCACCTTCAAATCAAAGGCTGGACCGATCCGGTTAAGTATAAGCGTGGCGATCGTAAAGCAGACCGCACCCGCAAAACAGATGAACGTCCCCGGCTCGATTTCCAGGTGGAGGCCAAAAGTGAACATCACGCCGGCGGATTGAAACAGGCCGAGTGCAGCGGCCTGCAGCCATTGCCTTGCTCCCTTGGGCTGCCGCTTCCGCGCCGTGAGGAGCGCCAGCAAGGCTCCGGCAATGACGAAGCGCAGTCCCATCAACAGAAAGGGCGGAGCAAATTCCAGCCCGATCTTGCCCACCGGAAAAGCGATTCCCATCAAAAAAGTGGTCAGCAGAAGAAGACCGGTGTATTTGATCGCACTCATTTTCATGGCGTATCCTCTCCATTCTCTCGAAGTATGGTTGTATTGTACCGGAGGTTTGTAATTATGTATAATGATTGATAAAGATGGTGTGCATCATTATTTTTGATATCAAATAAGTATGGAGGTTACTGCCCATGGAAAGTACGGATTTGAGAATATTTCAAGCCGTGGCCCGGGAGGGCTCAATCACGAAAGCAGCCTTTCGGCTCGGCTACGTGCAGTCCAACGTGACCGCCCGCATCCGGCAGCTGGAAACGGAATTGGGAACGGTGTTGTTCCACCGCCATAATCGGGGAATGACGCTCTCCTCCAGCGGAAAAATGCTTTTGAATTACGCGGATAAAATCGTCGGCCTCTTGAATGAAGCGACCGCGGTCATCGCGTCCTCCGGCGAACCGGGCGGCCCGCTGCTGATCGGCTCGTCGCAAACGACCGCCGCCGTTCGGCTGCCTAAGCTGCTCACCCGGTATTACAAGATGTATCCCAAGGTGGAACTGTCGCTGATCACCGATCTTTCGGAGCGTCTGGCGGATAAAGTCGCGCAATACGAGCTGGATGTCGCGTTTATCAGTAGTCATATTAGTCATCCCGAGTTGCGAGCGATCCCGGTCTTCGAGGAGGAAGTGGTGTTGATTTCCCCTCCGGGAATCACGGATATCGATGATGCGCTGGCCAAACCGAATCTCGTGTACAGCAAAGGCTGCGCTTACCGGGAGCTGTTGGAGCATTGGCTGCATGCCCGAGGCAAAAGCCATCCGTACACCATGGAATTCGGCACGCTGGAAGCCATTATCGGCGGCGTCTCGGCCGGCCTCGGCATCTCCCTGCTTCCCCGGATCGTCGTGCAAAATCAGGCGAGCGCCGGGACCGTGACCCTGCATCAGGTTCCCGAAGCTTACAGATATACCAAAACCGAGCTTGTTGTTCGTAAAAATGCTCAAGCCACCAGCGCCTTACTTGCACTCGTCGATATGCTGGTTCCCGAAGAAGGGGAAAAGGCCGAACTGCGGATATAACCGTGCCGGCCTTTTTTGCGGTTGTCGACATATAATGTCTCGGCCTAAATGACGACTCCCTTTTTCAATATCATATTGGCATACAACGCTTTTTCGCCCGTCGAAACGATGGCGTACGCTTGGTTGGCCCTTTCGTAAAAAGCGAACCGTTCGATCGTCTCAAAAGAATCTTCCACGGAATGATAGCGGCTTAGAATATTGCGATACTGGCCCCAAATTGGCGTTTCCACGGGATCTCCCGGCATCACGGCCATCAGGGAAACCGGGTGTTCCACATAGCCGTCGAGGGGAAATAGCTGCAGAACCGCCGCCAGCAGTTCGGGAATCCCGTGCCCGTCGCAGCGCACGAGCCTTCTGGCATGGCTGGCCGCCGGAAAATTACCGTCCGCGAGCACGATTTCGTCCGAATGCCCCATTTCCATCAATATTTTTAGCAAATCCGGAGTCAGCAGGCTGTAAATTCCTTTTAACATCATAGTGGTCCTCCATATCTTCGTTTAAAATATGCTGCGACCGCGCGCGTAGATTAGCCGTGCTGACCGGTGTAGGGGACGCCGTAAGATGCCGAAACCTCTCGTATGCCTCCGTCCAAGCGACTCGGCGATCAGCACGCACCGGCTCGTAAGTTCGCAATGGGAATGAGGACTTCACCAGCTCCGTGAAGCATTCCTTTCTCGCACTCAAAGACAAGAGCGAAATTACCCTCCGCACCAAGCAATTCATCGACAAAAATTACACCCGGAACATCTCGTTAAAAGAGATCGCCGGCGCTCTCTACGTTAGTCAACACTATCTATCCCATTTGTTCAAAAAAGACCTTGGCGACTCGCCCGTCAATTACCTGATCAACCGCCGCATCGAGGAAGCCAAACGCCTGCTTTCGGAAACCGGCGCCCCCGTTCATGAGGTCGCTGCCCGAGTCGGGTACGGGAATGACAAGTATTTTTCGATGCTGTTCAAAAAAATGACGGGAACCTCGCCCAGCGCTTTTCGGGAGATGGAAAGGGCCCGACGCGGTTGACGATCTGAATGGCGATGATGCGGAAGGCTGACGCGCGATGAACATGATGGGCGTTCAGCATACATTTTGGAGGAGGAGATTACACTGATCAAACTTTGATTGGAGAAAATCCAACCTGCTTAGGAGTTAAGTCGAGGAACAGAGATTTGATTGGAGAAAATCCAACGGTTTGGCGGTTTTGGATGCTCGGACGGCCGGTTGCAGCCATTTTGATTGGAAAATCTCCAATGAAGCTCCCAAATCTGCCCGAAATCAGCCTGAATGGTTGGATTTTTTCCAACGAAGAGGAGCTCGGAGTTCAAGCTAAAAACCGCCTTGTCCCAGGCTCCTCTCAGAGAGAGGCCCGGACGAAGGCGGTTTAAATATCAAGCTTCATTCAACGCGCGCAGCAGCGTATGGCGGTTCGTACGAACCAGGTGCGCCTCGCGCAGGCTGCTCGCGAGCAGCTCGTCGTCGATGCCGAGCTCTTCGCGGCTGGACGGCCCGCCCGCGAGCGCAAGCAGCTCGCGGATCGCCGCTTCGCTCGGGACGTCTGCCAGCCAGCTGCGGACGACCTCGCCGTGCCGTCGCAGCGCCTCCGGCTCGCCGCCCGGGTAGACGCCCCGCTCCGCGGCGTCATGATACATGCGCGAGATTTCGGCGCAGGCCACGCCGACCTTCGCGCCGTGCAGCAGCGCGCGGTTGCCCCGGCGCAAATATTCCATCTCCCAGAAATGGGAGAGATGGTGTTCCGCGCCGGAAGCCGGATGCGACTGCCCGAACAGCAGCATGGCGATGCCGGACTCGATCAGCGCCGTCATCAGCACGGTGATGCCCTCCTCCGTGCGTTCGCCGATCTCGCGGGCGTGCCGCACGCAGGAGGCCAGCGCCCGCTCGGTGATCAGCGCCGCTTGTTCATTGTACGGTTCTCCCCCCGTCAGGTGGGAAAATTTCCAGTCGAACAAGGAGGTGTATTTGCCGAGCATGTCCCCGAAGCCTGCCGCAACGAGCGGCTGCGGCGCCTTCATCAGAATGTCCAAATCGGCAAAAATGGCGGTAGGCTGCACGGCCGGAACGGTCTTCTTGACTCCGCGGATAATGAGCGGCGCCCCGGATGACGTAAATCCGTCCACCGACGGGGCCGTCGGTACGGAGATGAACGGAATGCCGCAGCGGTGTGCGGCGAACCGGACGATGTCGTGAATCGTCCCGGAACCGACGGCGACGATCGATTCGGTCATGCCCGGTTCGATCGCAAGCTGAAGCTCGACGATCGACGCCTCATCGGCAACGACATCCCCCGTCTTGTCGGGCGTCAGCATGCAAAGCGCCGGTTCCATGCCGGCTTCGCGAAGCTGCCGCTCCAGCTCCCTCCCCGCCGCTTCATAAGTATTCGCATCCGCGGCGAGCAGCACGCGTCTGCATCCTTTTTCCCGCAAAAACGGCGCGACCTTTCCCAAAGCCCCGGATTCGAGAACCAGCTGTTCGAAGAACGGAAGCTCCTTGACGTTTGACATAGCAAATTCCTCCCCATTCTATTTTCTATGTTAAATATTTGTCTAAACCGACCGAGACACGGCGGCGTGCTTGCGAACAGAACCTTTTGTACGTACAAGTTTATCCTATAAAAATGGATTGCCGCCGTGCTAGAAAAAATAAGCTGAAATTCTCCCGCAAATCCTGGAATTGTAGCGATATAATCCGAGTTAACGGGAATTGTTCCTGCTAAATTGATGAAAGTGGCTGCCCCAATGTGTTTTTAACCCGATTTGCTGGAAGTTTTCCCGTTAATTATCTCTGATGACGATTTCCAAGATATTTAAGGGTAAGTTTTCCGGTTAATCCGAGTATCCGCGTACTCTAACGCTGTTCCTTAGTAGCTTCGTTCACTGCAGCTTTCCTTTTCTGGCTACCGTTTCGCGCTCTACGATCTCGGGCTCATACACCGTGTTCTCAAAAACGGCCCCTTGCTCGATCATGGCGATCAACTGCCTTGTCGCGTCGATCCCAACTCAATTATGAGTGAGTAAGCGTTGTCAATTTCGTGCGATGCGGTCGCAAGGATGGAATCGTTGAAGCCAATCAGGGACAGGTCTCCCGGAATCTTTAGTCCGCACCGGCTGCCGCCTCGTTCCTTTTCGGGCTCTTGGAGCAGTCTTACCGCCTCGTCTCTTTTTTGCTCGGCGCGTAGGTAATGACCCGGCTTGAAGCGGCCTGCATATTCTGGCGAACGTCCCTTTTCCCTGAATCCGCGTCAGCCAGCCTTCCTTCTCCAGTTCCCCGAAGGTTTGCCGGACGGTTTGGCGGCTGAGCTTAACCTTTTCGGCAATTTCATTTTCGGAAGGGAACTGTGCCCCCGGCGCAAGCCTGCCGGATTCCAGCCAGGAGAGCAGCTCCCGCTTGAGTTGCATGTATTTCGGTATTTTTCGGTCGGACATCTCATGATCCGTCCTTTTTTACTTCAGCCGCTGTAATCTTGCCGATCCGTAAGTTTTCGAACCAACCGTAAAGCGGCTTGGATGCTCACACCGATTGTTGTACGTACAACTTTGACTTCATTTTATCCGTCTCCGCGGCCAATAGCAAGCTTCAAAATCACAAAAAAACCGGACCACGTTCGCCCGCAAGTCCGGTCTGAGATATGGTGAGCCCTATATCTTTTCTTCGTTAAGCCTTCCTGCCCAGTTTGCAGCGTTTTGGATCAGCTTCGCATATTCGGGGTGAAGGAAAGATTCCAGATGATGCCCCGGCATCAAGTAGGCGATCCGGCCCAAGCCATAAGATCTCGCCCAGGTTGCGGGGTAACGTTCTCCTTCATGGTGATAAGTCAGCAATACTTCATGGTCGCTAAGGGGAGCCATCTCGAAGCGGTAAGGCTCCTCTTCCATCGTAAACGGTCGGATGCCTGCCGTAACGGGATGCTCCGGCATTTCTACGTGAAAACCGAGCTCCTGATACGCCGGATGTCCGGTAAACCGGGCCCCGATCATCTGCGCCATTTCCGGTCTCGCCTGCAGCGAGATCCCGTTATGCAACACCAGTAGCCCGCCGCCTTCCGCCACGTACGAAAGGAGTCCCGCCGTTTGCTCCGACGAGACGGGACGGTCCCACCGGTCCGCATAGGATATGTAGAGCCGGTAGGCGGAATTATTTTCACGAAGCAAGCTGTCGTATTGATCCGTGGTGCTCACCTGCCACCCGCTCTCCAAAATTTGCAGCAGCTTCTCCTCCACCGCTTCAAGCGGATGATACGGCGCATCTTTGTAATCTCCGATCAGCAACGCCTTCGGCTTCGAATGATTGTTCATCATATTTGTTTCCTCCTTCCGTTGGGGTTGTCCAGATCATTTACCAAGGCAGCTTGTTTCCGTAAACATCGATATATTCCGGCTCGCTTCCCGGCGCGTTTCCGATCCGGTCCATGACGAGCGCGATAATTTTGGACGCTGACTCCGCCGGAGTCAAATCCGCAGCCGCATCGAGTTCGCCCCGCATGTAGGTTTGCACCCAGCCCGGATGAACGACCAGCACGCGCCCGCCGTCATCCTTCAAGCCGTTATGGACCAGACTGGATTCCATATTGAGGGCCGCTTTTGACATGCAATAGGCGAACCAGCCTCTGCGGCCGTTTTGGCCGATGCTTCCGGCTTCCGATGAGATGTTGACGATCATTTTGGCAGAGCTGTTCATCACCAATGGCACCAGAGCCTGAGTCACCCTCAGCGCGCCCAGTGCGTTGACATTGTAAACTTTCAGCATATCCTCGTAATTGATGTCGTCCTTGATACTCTCTTCGATTTCGCCGAGGATCCCCGCGTTGTTCAAGAGAAGATCGAGTCGATCCGTTCCCTCCTTCACGACTGCCGCCGCTTTACGCACGCTTTCGTCGCTCCCGATATCCAGATGGACCAGCGTTAATTTTTCCTCAAACTTCGCCTGAAGCTGCTCCAAGTCGGATCCGGGCGTATGATGGTACCCGGCAAACACCCAGTATTCTTTTTCCAATAACAATTGGACCAATGCCAGTCCTACGCCGCGGCTTGCTCCCGTGACCAGTGCCGTGTAGTTCATGTCGTTCATGCTGCACACTCTCCTTCATTCGTCCTTTGAATCTATCTCCATTTTCGAGGCAATGGAGGCGAAATGCAACCGCTTTATTTTTGCTAAGGAAACTGGGTAATCTTATTGGGCAAAAAATCGGCAACGGCCGCGGTTAACGAAACTGGGTAATCTTATTTGACCTGTTTTTCTCTGGAATCGCAGTTTTTCGCCGGTATAGCGTTACCATGTTTCCTTAGATAAAAAAAGGACCGCTTTTTTCGCAAATAGAGTGATACTGTTTCGTTAGCGTCAAAAAAAGGCCCGCCAGGACAACGCCCTTCAGCGCCCTTAGCGAACCGTGATAAGCTATGCATCATAATCCACGATATAATTTTGCATTTGAGAGTTATAGTAACCGACGCTGTATTCGATCGCATTCCCTTGCCCGTCGCGGGAGTACCGGATGCGTTTCAAAACCGGCGTACCTTCGGTGAGTCCCAACATCTCCCCCGGCTCGCGGGAAACGGCTGCCGCGCCGAATTCGTCGCGCAGTTTTTCGAGGGACAGTCCCTGCTCCTCCAGCAGCTCGTATAACGAGCGGTCCTTCAAGTCGGAGAGCGTAAGGTTGACCAACCCGCCAGCCTGTAAGGCTACGTAATGCTCGTAATATATGTAAGGCTCATCGTCCAGAAAATAAATCCGGTCCAGCTTCAGGCAGCGCTCCCCGAACAAGCGGAACGGTTCCGAGCCCTGCTCGTTTCTGATGATCTTCGTATTCAGCCACTGCTTGCGGATCCGGTGTCCGGACTCCACCAAAATTTCCGTAAAATGCTTCCACTTCGACAACTTCGAAGCGGCTTTGTTGCGGATGACACGGGTCCCTTTGCCGCTGCCTTTTTCCAGGTATCCTTCCTGCACCAGTTCCTGGATCGCGCCCCGCACGGTAATTTTGCTGACGCCGAATTCCTGCTCAAGCTGCGGCTCGGACGGGATGTTGCTATCCAGAGGATATACGCCGTGCAAAATCCGGTCTTTCAAAATATGTTTGATCTGCAAATACAATGGTCGGTCTTTTCGCAACAAGCTCACTTTTCCATCCACTGCCTTTCTACCTTTCGACATCGCGCGCTCCGCTTTGCATGGCCCGAAAAATGTCCGCTTCGTTCGCGATCGGCGTATCGCCCGCCACCGTATGGGCCAGCATGCCCGCCGCCGCCGCAAAGTTCACGGTGGTTTCCGGGGCGAAGCCTTCCAGTTCCCCGTGAATCATGCCGCTCGCGAACGCGTCTCCAGCCCCTATTCTATCATAGACGGAAAACGTCAGCCGCTCCGAAAAAACGAAGCCTCCGCCTTTAAATAAAAAGCCCCGCAATGAGTGTTTGTTATGGTCATGGATCTCCCGGTTCGTGCCGGCAATGACGTGAATGCCGTATTGGTCGGCAACGGCGGGGATCAGTTCCGCCAACTGCTCTTCACGGGATTCCCCGGCGGTGTTCATGCCAAGCGTCAGCATGGCGTCTTTTTCGTTCATCAGCACGAGATCGGCCAGCTCCAGCATCGATTCGTAATGCGGTTTGGCTGCGGCGTACCCTTGTTCACCCCATAACGAAGGACGGTAATTGCAATCGAAAATCACCCGGCCGCCCCTCGCTTTGACCGCCTTGGCCAGGGTGATCATGTGACCGCGAACGCCATCGTTCATCGCCAGGGCGATTCCGCAAAAATGGATCGCATCCACCGCGCTTGCGATGTTGTCGGGATCGTATGTATCTTCCGGCGCGGTATTGAAGCTGCTCTCCTGCCGATTCGTGTATGTAACCCGGCTCGGACGGACGCCGAAGCCGTTTTCGAGAAAGTACATGCCTAAGTAGTTTCCTCCCCGGTGTATGAAGTTCCCGGTGATCCCCAGTTTACGGAGATGGGCTGCGGCCGCGTCACCAAGGGGACCCACCGGCAGACGAGTCACGAGATATCCGGTGTGCCCGTAGCGAGAGAGCGCCGAAACGACGTTCACCCCGGTCCCGGAAAAAGAATACTGCAACGTGTTTGCCTGCAACAACGTCTCATAGCCGGGCACTTGCAGGCGCATCATGACTTCGCCGAACGCCGCGATCCGCTTAGGCATACGTATCCGCCAGCTTTTTCAGGACGGCGTGCAAGTTTTGTACGTCCCGAATGTTCGTATTGCCCGATTCCTTATCGATGATGGAGGAATACACATGCGGGATGACCTGCTTGACGCCCGCCTCCAGCGCGATCCTCACGATCGCTTCGAAATTGTCCGGATCGATGCCTCCCGTCGGCTCCAGCGCAAACCCTTCCTCGGCGCAGGCCTCCGCGACGGCGCGATACTCCTCTTCCCGGCTGAGCCCCTCCATCGGAAAATACTTCAGCGCATTGCCGCCCATATCGCGCACAAGGGCAATCGCCGCGCGAACCGGCACAATGGCCGCTTCGCTGGCTGCCGCACTATGTGGCCCCGTGGAGATGTTCACGAATCCGGGGTGCCCTGTCGGGGACACCAGGCTGTTGATCCAGCTGTCCTTCCCGCCCAGGTTGGCGCGGGTTGCTCCCACCGCCGGGAACACCTGGTTAATGTGGCTCCCGGGATAATGCTTCGCGATTTCGGCAACGACCGCGGCCTGCCGGTTGTCGCCGGCGCCGAGCCCGATGGACACCGCGTCGTCGATTTCCTTACCGTATGCCTTCATCGCCGTGACGGCTTCCTCCACCGTGGCATATGCCTTGGAGAGGACGCCGACCAGGACATGGCCTTCCGCGGCTTCAAAAACCTCCTTCGCATTCGCGATATCCTTTGCCAATACGTTTAAAGCGACGCGGCCTTTATAAAATCTGTTTTCGATATTCCCCGCCATGTTTATTCTCCTCCCGTCACGATCTTCCGGATTTGTGATTCGATCACCTGGATATCGTCTCCCATCAAAGGACGCGGGTCGATATCGAAGTATCCCTGCCTCACCCCGTAATCCCGGGTATAGATTGCGATTTCGCCGTTTTGTAACGCTTCTGCGACTTCCTTCGCGGTCGTTCCCGCCTGCTGCGGGTCAATATGCACGCGACCGCGGTAAATCGCGCGTCCCGCCTCATCCTGCACGACCGTTACCCGGACGCCGGGGAGATCGTTCAGCGGGGTAAGCGCTTCGAGCGATGCTTTTTCCTGTTCGCTCTTATCCTGTTTGACCAGGTATTCGTCCAAGGCTTGAAGCAGGCCGAAGCTGCTTTCCTTCCCGACCTTCATGCTGCGGCCGATGCCGTGGAGCTGTACTTTGAGCCATTCGATGTAGGTGCGTTTTCCCGCGACGATGCCGGAGGTCGGGCCTTCAATCGCCTTGGAGCCGCTGTAGATCGCCAGGTCCGAGCACGTCACGTATTTGCGCAAATCCTCCTCGGCCGCTGCGTCCACGATGAGCGGGATGCCGTTTTGCTGCGCGATTTGCCAGGCTTCTTCGACGGAAAGCATGTTTTTTTGGACGGCGTGATGCGATTTGACATACAAGATGCCCGCGGTCTTGTCGGAGATGGCGTCCTGGATATGCTCCGCCTTGCCCTCGTTGGCGTAACCCACCTCGAGGAGACGTCCGCCGCCCAAATAGACCATCGTTTCGACCGGGGCGCCGTACTGCACGTTGTGGCCCTTCAAGATGATGATCTCATTCCGGGGGATCGTCTCCTGATGCAGCCGCTCGCTGAGACGGCGGTTCCCCCTCGTGACGAGAGCCGCGACGGACAGGGCGATTCCGCTGGACGCGGAGTTGACGATGACGGCGGCCTCCGAGCCGAGTTTGGCGGCGATGTAATCGCCGGCTTTGTCGACCAGGTCGGCGATTTCGACGTAGCTCTGTCCGCCCTGCTTCATCGCCTCCATCACCGTGTCGCTCGGCGCGGACACGCCCAGGATGCTCATGCGCCCGCTGGCGTTGATGACGCGTTTAAGCCCGTATTTTGCATGCAATGAATTCCCCATTTGCCACAACTCCTTTTGCGCGGATGATTTGATTTGCCGTACGCTGCTCTCCTTCGGAATCCGTCAGGATGGCTGCGCTTTTTTCTACGGTGAACAAGGTCAAGTTCGCGGGATCCCCGGCCTGGATGCGGCCGAGCTCCGGTCGGCCGAGCCATGCCGCCGGGTTTGAGGTAACCGACGCGATGATTTCTTCCAGCGAGTAACCGAGAAGCAGGAATTTGGACAGCACGTTGGCGAGGCTGTACACCGGCCCTTGCAGCCGGTTGCCCCGGTAAATGTCGGTGCTGATGGAATCCGGCGCGATGCCGTGCCGTTTGGCCGCTTCGGCCACCCGGAACGAAAAGCTCGCCGTCCCGTGCCCCACATCGAGATGGACGCCCCTGATGATAGCGTCGGTTAGCACCTGGAGCGGCATGCCATCGGCGTCGAAGAGATTGTTTCTTTTGCCGTTGAGAAAATGCGTGATGATATCTTTTCGCTGAAGAAGCGGAATGACCTCCCGGATGTCCGGCGGGCCCGATCCGATATGGACCATGAGCGGCAATCCGGTGTAGTCCGACAGCTCCCGGGCGACGCGGAGCGGCTCCGTACCGTTCCCGCCGACGACGCTTCGGCTGATGCGGGCTTTGAGGCCGACGATGGAGCCTTTGTATGCATTCGCGGCTTCTTTGACCTTTTCCCGGTTGATCCATTCCAATCGCGACAGCTCGTCAACGCGCATGAGGCCGATCCGTGAAATGTTCAGGAACGCGAGCACGGACGTCTTTGCCTGCTCCCCGCTGCGTATCAAATCGCTTATCCGGTCCGCCCCGCAACTCCCGGCATCCACGATCGTCGTCACGCCCTGAAGGACCCCGATCTCATCGATCTCGTCCCCGTAGGGCTGAAACTCGGGAAACGCATGGACGTGCATGTCGATCCAGCCGCTGGAAACGTAGGCCCCGCCTCCGTCAAGTTCGGGCAGGTCCTCATGCTGATGTGGGTTCGATTGCGGCTGCGGTTGCGTTTGCAGCTGCGTTTGCCCGAGTGCTGCGATTTCGATGATCTCCGCGATCCGGCCGTGCTCTATGATGATGTCTACCTCTTTTCCGCTTAGCAGCTTCACATTTCGGAGTATGTAGGTATTCTCGTTCAAGCGTTCACCTCCCTGCTCTGGTTAAAACATTATAATGTTTACTCTAAAGTAGCACGATCGCCGGAGGTTGTAAATATAACGTTATAATGTTTGTGAACAAAAAAAGGGGGGGATGATGCGTCTATTGGGATCATGGTGACTATGGTGGTTATGTTAACTATTTGATCCGTCGATAATGCCTTAGTTTGGGTAAGTTTCTGCCGAACCGTCGCTTTTTCTGTAGTGTCCCAATATTGTTCCTCTTATTTTGGGTAACTTGCTGCTGAACAAATGCTCTCTCAATGCTGACCCATCCATTATTGCTCTAACGCTTGTATTCGACGCTATTTCCCCAAAAACAGGCGTGTTCATATTCTAACGCTTGCCACAGTTGTTATTTACCTGATATAAGCTGTTTCTCCCTACATTTCTGCAAATAAGCACACTGATAAGCGTTAGATTGACGAAAAGCTGAATTTGAGCCAAATAAGGCAGGTGGCAAGCGTTAGCGTATAGACGAAGCGCCCTCATGCCTTCCACGCCACAAATTACTTCTTCCTCCTAACGAGGTGCCTCCCGATCCCTAACTTCCAGCACGAGAATACTGACCACTATTGTTGCTCTATTTTCGGGTAACTTGCTGCTGACAACCGTGCTCTCTATGCTGACCCTTCCATTGTTGCTCTAACGCTTGTATTCGGCACTATTTCCCTAAAAACAGGCGTGTTCATATTCTAACGCTTGCCACAGTTGTTATTTACCTGATATAAGCTGTTTCTCCCTACATTTCTGCAAATAAGCGCGTTGGCAAGCGTTACATTGACAAAAAGCCCAAATTGAGCCAAATAAGGCCGGTAGCAAGCGTTAGCGTATAGACGAATCGCCCGCCCTCATGCCGTCCAACGCCGTGATTACTTCTTCCTCCTAACGAGGTGCCTCCCGATCCCAAACTTCCAGCACGAGAATACTGATCACTATTGTTGCTCTATTTCGGGTAACTTGCTGCTGACAACCGTGCTCTCTATGCTGACCCTTCCATTGTTGCTCTAACGCTTGTATTCGGCACTATTTCCCTAAAAACAGGCGTGTTCATATTCTAACGCTTGCCACAGTTGTTATTTACCTGAAATAAGCTGTTTCTCCTTACATTTCTGCAAATAAGCGCGCTGGCAAGCGTTACATTGACGAAAAACTGAAATTGAGCTAAATAAGGCCGGTGGCAAGCGTTAGCGTATAGACGAATCGCCCTCCCTCATGCCGTCCAACGCCGCGATTACTTCTTCCTCCTAACGAGGTGCTTCCCGATCCCACGCTTCCAGCACGAGAATACTGTGCAATTCCGGCGAGTCCGGCCAATGAATATACTGCTCCTTTTCCAGGTGTCGCAGCCCTTCGAGAATATCCTTTTTGCTCCGGCCGGTCATTCGCTCCAACTCCCCCATCATCGGCATCCGCCGACGCTGTATGGAGAAATTGAACAGGATGCGCAACACCTTGCGTTCCAGATCAGGAAGCATGGCTTCCGCCACCCTTCCCGACAGGCGCCCAGGCCAAAATATTTTGCAGCCGAAAAGCTCTCGGTTCCCCGGATTTCAGGCAGGTCGCCCGTACCAGCTCCCCTTTCACCGCATGGACTTCGATCCGCCGCTGCGACACCCGTCCCGCCCGGTCCAGGTAAATGATTTCCACGATTTGACCGATGTATTTTTTCACCAGCACCATCTCCAAATAAGAACGTTTGTTTGTATTATATGCGAACGTTCGTTCTTTATTCAACAAGAAAAGAATGGATGAAATTGCAAATCGATCAAATCGTTTAGAAGTTGGCGTAACAACTTAAGTTATATATATGCGGTTGTCAGACTGAATTAACTATCGAAAGGGGGCGATCGCGACATGTGGAAACCTCCGAAAGACCGGTACCGGAGTTGGGGAAAAGCCGTGCTGTGGATCAGCTCTTTTGCGCTCCTGCTCGGGAGCTTGTATGTGGTATATATTTTGTTTTCGGTGTATTGGAAGTAGGCTGGCGGGCGAGGGCTCTTGGGCTGATTTCAACCTGTTAGTGGCTGGGCTTGGGGAGAATGCGATTATTTCAGCTTGGATAAAATAGACGCTTCCAGCCGGTTCAAGGCGATCGCCGCTTCCTCGCGAGTTAATGGAGCCCCCGGCCGCGTCCCGTCAAAAAAGCCGCCTGCCTTGGCCTTGTCCCAATCCTTGGCCGCCCATTCACTGACCTTGTGAATATCCCGTTCCGTCATGCTTGTTTGCTCCTTTTCTTTTTCATGGGATGATGGATTCTGAACATACTTATTGAGATCGCTCGGACTTCCTCTGAATTCGTTCAAATCGACATTTCCTGCAATACCCGCAACCTTGCCGCTGTCGCTATACTGCCAAAAATCCCATCGCTTCCAGGCCGGAACATCGTACGGAACATTGGAGCTGTAGCGCGCGATCCAGAGCGGATATTTGCCGAGTGTTTGTTCAAAATGCTGCGCGAACGCGTTGCCCGAATAGATGATCGGGACCATGCCCGTTTGACTTTCGACTTCGTTTAAAAAAGCTGCCGCCACGGCGTTGATCTGCGCTTTGCTCAGTCCGGCCGGGTTGTTTTCGTAATCCATGACGGGCGGCAAGTCTAACTTGGCGCCTGCCGCCTGGATTGTTCGGACAAAATGCCGCGCCTGCTTCTGAGCCGTTTCCGGCGTCGTCGCATCGACAAAGTGGTACGCACCGATCAAAAGACCGGCGGCTTTAGCGGACTGAGCGTTCGCATTGAACTTCGGATCCACAAATTTTGTCCCTTGAGTCGCTTTTATAAAAGCAAACGTAACTCCATCCGACTTCACTTTGGACCAGTCGATGCTCCCCTGCCAGTGGGATACGTCAATTCCCTTCGCGTTACGGCTGTTTCTTGCCTGCATCTTCGGTTCCCTCTTCGCTGTCTCCGCTTTTGGATTGAAAGATTTTTACGGCGTTGCGGAGGACGCCCGGTATGGGCACCCCCATTCTCCCGACATTTTCGATAATCGAGAGTAACTCATTGGCCAGATAAAAAAAGATGACCGCATCCCGGATGTAATGCGACTCTCCGAGTATGCCGTCAACCAAATGAGCTATGGCAACTAAAATCAATATAGTTACCTTCCGCAATATTCCTTTTTGCCCTATACGGCTTCGTAATTCTCCATTTAGCCACGCTGCCGCTAACCCGGTGATCCAATCAGCCATCACAAATGCCAAAAGAACTTGTACCATGATCGTCCACCCTCCCACTGCGGTTCCTAAGGCGGCACCCAAGGCTGCAGATGCGAATTTGATAATGTAGTCAATCCGTCCATCCATGCCCTTACCTCCTGTCTTCATTTCTTTTATAATAAGAAGCCCTCAGGCTTCCGAGGGCATAACAATAACCGCTACCGTTACGGAGCGGGTTCTGTTGTGATCTCTTTGTAATTTGCGGTGAGGTGTTCGTAATCACATACACCTATGGTACCGTTACTGTCTTTGTAAACGAACTGTCCGATATTCACCACTTGAAGATTCGTTGCGCCCATGATGACACCAGCACGGGCATTTCCGTCGGGTAAATATTCAACGGTAACTGGCAAGCCGGTGAATGCGATAATAGAGCGGATATGGTTGGTTCGGCATCCGAAAACTCAATCGCTACTACTTGATTCGTTGATTGGAAAGTTCTGATCATATTCATTACCCCCACATTTTTTATGTTAGCCCCGGAACTGCTTCGTAAACGTAATAAGGTTCCTTAATGTCAGTTATCGCCCTTCTCTAGCCATAAATCAGCGTTCCACTCATATTGTCTACAGAAGCAGTAAAGGTTGATGATCCGCTGCCGTTAACCGCGAATACCCCGATTTTTTGCTCAGCTGACCTGTTATAACTGCTTTGAAGTTGTGCAACTTTCGTAAACTGCTGGCTGCTGCCATTTCCCCAGGTTACCATGACAATGTTATTTACAAAATCAACGCTAAAACTCATGGGGTATATTGAGGAACTATAATCGTAATCACTGAAAAGCTGCACATAGTTACCGCTGGTGTATTCTGTACCCGTGAATAGACCTATTGACATATAGTCGGTACTATGGTTACCGCTACCAGCCGAGAATTTCTGTGCGGTGTGATAGTTAAAATCTCGGTAACTAGTAGGAAAGGCACCCCAGACAATACTATAAACGTAGCTGATATAACTCAAATTTGGCGGCAAGGTAATAACGGTATCTAATAACCGTAAAGCCCCAGCCGAGACATTTGTTCGGGGATAAGCATAGCTTATCGTCGCGCTGTTCGCCCCCACCAGCGTTCCGGTTACACCGCCAATATTTATTCCACTCTTTACATTACCCGCGACCAAGTTTGCAAAAGAAGCTGTAATTTTGCCACTCCCATTGTGATAACCAGCTGGAATTGTATACTGTCCGCCTTGTGTAGTTATTGTTGACGTTTTCGCGCCCTGATTCGGCATTGAGCCAATCAAGCCATTACCGCCCGCATTTGAGAACGTCTTTCCACTTAATACATCGGCTGCTGTTGCATCCCCATTCGCCTTGATTATTGCCGCCATTTTGGGAATAAGCTGAGCCCATGACTCCGAAGTGGATGCCGTTACACCTATGGAATTGAGCGCGGCAACCACTTCCGCTTTACGATCAATTCCAGACTGAAAAGCCTGATCAGCTTTGGATTGTGCCGCAGTTGCTGCCAGATTAGCTGCGTTCGCCGTTGTCTGCGCTGCCTGTGCCGCACTCATTACTTGCCCAACAGCCTTCTCCGAAGCAGCCACGTCACTCCGCGTCCCATTCGTTGCATCGGAAAGCGGGAAATCAATATCCCCCAACTCCTCCCGCACTTCCCCCACCGCCGCATCAATCTTATCCCAGTTTTCATTCAGCATCGTCTGAATGTTAAACGTATCGTTCCCGTCCGCGACAGGGTCTTTCTTCAATAAATTAAGGTTAGGCGTATTACTGGCCATTTGGACCACCTCCTGCAAATTTGGATAAAGGGATTTGCTCCATTTCTTGTAGAGATTTAACGCCGTGAAGTTCCTTGATCAGCAAATAACTGAACTCATACTCCACCGCCAAATGCGCCGGTTTGATTTCCTCGATGACCGCTTTCAGGTCGTCGAGATTCGGCGGGATGCCGATCGTATCGACGAATTTGATTGTAAAGCTCCATTCGGCCGGTTGGAAGGTGACGTCGACGGTGCCGCCGTCATAGGCTTCGGCGACGTTTTTGACGAGGCGGCCGGAGAATTGGCCGGCTCCGCGGAGCTTGGATTCGACGAGCGCGCGCCGCTGCTCCAAAGGCTTGTTCGGCTCGGTCGGGATGCCAAGCTCGGCCTCCCACCGGTCCAATCCCCAGGTCGCGGTCCGGACGAAAAACTGGTCAAGCGTTTCGTTCAACGCACGGTAAAGCTCGTCGAGCTCCGCCCCTTTGGCAGCCATATCGGATTTCATAACCCGGGAATTTTCATAGTACCCCGGCAAATAGGAGAACATTTCGCGCCCCATCGGGGTTCGTTCAAGATCAAAAGAACCGGAACTTGCACCCAACTTGCTAGTCAAAACACCTAAACTACTCATGCACATCCACCGTCCCCAGCACCGCGACCTGCCCTGGCAGAATCTCGATATTCGCATCCGTTCTGCCGTTGACGGACAATTCGGCATAGTCGACGATGGCAGGCAAATCCAGCAGGACCGCCGCGATCCGGGTGTACCGCACAAGCGGATCCGCAAAAGCCAGCGTCTTCAAATACGCGCGGATTCCGTCTTCAATATTTGTTGTAACCTCATCCAAAGAGGCTCCGGCAACGAGCGTCAGTCGGACCGAGAGATCAATGGGCACCTCTTCGGCGGCCATCACCTTCACGATCGGCCCGGCCGGAGCCATGCCCTCGCCCTGCCCGTCCATCGTCGGATCGATGTACTCCTGGACCGCGGCGACGATATCCGCATTTGCCGCCCGTTTTTCGGCGTCCAACAAATAAATGCCCACGGTTCCCGGCCCATTCCACAATGGACGCACCTGAACGCCGCCGACGCCCGGCACCTCCCCGGCCCACTTCATGTACTGCGCTTTGTTGCCGCTGGTCCCCTGATTGCGAACCTGGGCATAAAAACGCTCCAGCAGCAGCTCATCGGACTCGACATCCGCTCCCCCGCGGGTTTCCTGCTGGTTCGTTACCGCCGTGATCCCGCCGACCGGCGTGGACATGACGGTGATGACTCCCGCCGGGACGATGCCCGCCCGGCCAGCCGCCAGCGCCCGGATCGGAGCCTCCCCCAAACCATCGGCGCCCAAGGTTACCGGCTCCGTCGTCTCGTATTCGATCGAGGCTTCCGCCGTAATTTCGTCGGCCGGGGTAGCCACCACGGTACCCGCGGGCACCGCCTTACCCGGCACTCCCGTGAACCTGACCGTGCCGACAGCCGCAACAGCTTCCCGTCTGGTCAGTCCATGCTCTGCGGCCCGCAAGTCGAGATACTCCCCGAAAGTCGTGTCCGCAAAACCGCGCTTCAGCACCTGCCGAGCCCAGCCAGCCGCTTCCGCCAGCGCGAAAGCCACCGGAGCCTGGGCATCCCAAATAAAAGAACCCTCGGATTTATCGATATCCGAAGGCACCCGGTCCAGCATTCGCCGCATAATCGTTTCTTCCGTTTCTTCCTGCAAAAAAAGCGGCAGCTCCGCCATCAGCTCACGCTCCCTTCCAAAGTCATTTCTTCATCGCGGATATTCGTTACCCGGCAAGAGAAGGAACATTGCTCCCCCTGCCATTCAAAAACAAACCCCTCCACGCCTGCCGTGCGGGGATCAACCATCAACGTTTCCCTGGCGATCCGCTGGATCTCGCTCTCCTGAACGGCCCGGCTATCCCCCTTGCCGATCAGTTCCTCGAATTCCTGTCCGTAATCCCGCGAATAAACGAGATGCCGGTAACGGGGCGTCCGAATCGCTTTTTGGCACCACATGACCCAGGCTTCCGTGCCTTCGGCTCCGGCGATTTTTCGCGTCGGCGTCATTACAAACTCCCCGGCGTCAAAATCGAACCTCCAGCTTCTCCCGAACCGAACATCCGAAGCCTGCGCTTCAGCCGCCGGATCCGTTTCCCAGGAACGTTCCATCGCCTCCGGAAAAAGATTAGCCACCCCTGCTCACCACCTTGCAGATCACGACCGCGTCATGCCCGCCGTTCAACGGGATTACCAGGACCCGGTCCCCGGGTTTATATTCGAGCTTCAATGAGGTTTCCTTCGTCTCAGAGGGCTGAAAAGCATATTTCACCGCGTCCGTCGCCGAGGTCAATTTGAACTCGGGCAGCTTCAACGTTCCGGGAAATTCAGCCAAATAATAATCTCCAATCTCATGCTTGAACCGGTCCAGCTTCAAACCGGAAGCGGTGATGGTGCCAAGCTCGATGGTGACGCCCGAAAGGGCCTCCTTCGTCTTGCTGACGGCATTGTCCCGCAACGTCACCGCCAGCGCCGTGTATGGATCAACTGTCAAGAAAATACCTCCTTTTTACGTCCTCAAATGAAGACAGCTCCAAGGTCATATGCCCGGGATCGCCAAGCTGGTGAGTGACCGAAGTGACGATTAAGCCCATCCCGTTGAAATTGACTTTATCGCCGGCGCGGATCGTATTCAGGTCCGTACAGGAGACGGAATAAGTTACGCCTTTTCCCGTGAGCATCGACTCGGCCATTTTTTTTCGCGGCATCCGCCGTTTTGACATCGTCATCCTGCACGATCCGTTGAAGCACCCCGTATTCGGCCGTTTGGGCCGAGGCGATCGCCAGCACCTTGGAGGGGGCGTCTTGTCCGCTTTCGCTGCCGAGCACCTTGACTCTCGTCACCGTTTCTTCCAGCGTGCGGTTTTGCGTGGCCTCTTCGATGCCTTCCAGCCTCCACACGGTTTTGTTTCCGCCGATTTTGAACAGCTCCAGTCCCGAAGCGGTCATTCGCGGGATATACATATCGCCGCCGGATTTCACCGTTTCCTTCAGATCGGACATGATCATGTTGTAAATCGTCTGGGCGCGGTACACCGATTTTTTCAGCTTGGTCTTCGTGTCCGGGACCTGGGCAAGCTTGATGTTCCAATCGGCCGCATGCTTTTTGAGCCGCTGGGAAGCCGTTCCTCCCGCCGCAAAAAGACACTCGTCCTCCGATTTTGCCAGATAGATCGTCCGGTCATAGACCGTGAGCGTCATCTTCTTGGTCATCCCGGCCGTGCTGCTGCAATCCCAAACGACGCCCGGATGAAGCAGGTACACCTGCCCGGACTCGCCGAACGGCACGCCGCTGACGTGAATCTCCTGTCCGGGTTCGATCCCCGGAAAATCCGCCGGAATATTCATGGTGACGGAAGCCTGATAGGCAATCTGATCGAGCGAATCGCTCAGCGAAATGCTTTCGATCAGCTCGCGAAGGTAATACTTGTTTTGCAGCACCACCTCGTAACTCATGACGGCATCACCAGCTTCTGACCGGGCTTGATCTTGTTCGGATCTTTGCCGATGATTTTCACGTTGGCGTTGTAGATGTCCTGCCACTTGGCGCTGTTACCGAGCTCGAGCTTCGCGATTTTGGACAGCGTGTCCCCGGATTTGACCGTGTACGTTTTGGCTTTCGGCTTGGTGTCCGGACGGGAACCTTGCGATTTTTGGGCTGCCGCCGCATTTGTATGAACCTTCATGTCCCGCCAGGTGCGTGCCGTCAGTTCAAAATAAACGTCTCCGGGTTCACCGCCCTTGAACGTGGAATTATGCGCGGAGATCATGACGAGGACGTTGACCGCCGTGTCGGTAATAATCAGCCTGACGGGAGTCTTGCTGTTCATCATCCGGGTGAGCCGGTTCATCGCCTCCTGCGGATCGGGAAGATTGCTGTACTTGCAGTACCCCTCGTCATACGACGCCGGAAAAAAAGAAGAGAAGGCGATTTCCTTCACCTTCTCTCCGGCCGGGAAGTCGTACTCCCCGAGGGACAAAATATTAATCGTCTCCAGCGATTTTCCCCTGGTGATCGTTATTTCTTCGGGATTGACCGGAAACTGAAAATCGTTCCCCGCCGCATCCCTCAAGTGAATATCCAACGCGCTTCCCTCCTTTAACTCACGTTTTGCATGGCGAGCCTGATTTCGTTTGTGATCTTTTGGGCGGTTACTTTTCCGATTTCTTCGTAGTTGATTTCGTCTTTGTTGACGGTAAGACTGACGGAACCCTTAGGTAGGGTTACATTAATTTGCGGCGAAGTCGCCGTTCCTTGATAATAATTCAGGTTTGCCGCATTGAAAGGCCGCCACTGTTCCGTGCTTTTAGAGGCTATTTGCTTCGGTAAAGAATTTACGGCATTGTTATTTACGGCATTGTTATTTAAGGCAAGATTATCCGTTCCGGTAGCCATATCTTTCTTCTTTTTCTTTTTAGAAAATTTATCGTATAGAAAACCGCCCAGTTTACCGCCGAGAAAATCACCTGCCATTGAACCAAGTGTCGCTCCCACGATAGTTCCCGCTCCAGGAATAATGGAGCCGATAGCACCGCCAATGGCTCCTCCCGCAGCGGATAAAGCCGCCGAAGCGGTTGCTTTTGTTTTATCCCGTTTTGAACCGGCTGTGGCAATGGTACCGGCATCCAAAAGTAAACCGGCCGGGCCTGGAAGATCGATGGCCTTACCCACTTTCCCAAGAAATTTTGCTCCGCCTTTCAACCATCCGCCGGTCTTCTCAAGCAGATTCGGAGTGTTTTCCTTGACAAAGGTAGCCCCTTTTGCAAGTGCATTTTTCCCGCCTTCCAGTATAGCAGGCCCATTCTTATCAAGAAGGCTGAGCCCGCCGCCAATCAAGGTAGCGATCCCCGCTTGCTTCAACCCTGATTTTGTTTTCGTTAAAGTTTTTCCCAAAGTATCGGTTAATTTCGATCCTCTCCGCTGATTGGCAATCCTTCGATTCGGTGATACGGAGGAATCATTATCGACTCCGCCTATTCTGCGGCTTTTCGATCCGTTTCTGCCTTTTTTTCTTTCGCCTGCCCCCGTGCCGCCGTAACCGCCGGCACCGTAACCGCCTCCGCCGCATTTACATTGACAAGAACTTGAACTTGCAGAGGCCTTTTTATCGTTACTGTCGTCTTTCTTAAGAATTTTTTTATCGATAAAGCTTTTGGCCCCATCTTTGGCGTAATCCTTGGCAAGGTCCTTCCCAATACTCAAAGTAGAGTCCCATACCGATTTTAATCCGTCCTTAAGGATGGTGACGACTTTGCTCTCGCCTCCATTACCAGAGCCAGTTGCTCCCTTACCCGTTTTTCCTGTACCAGTCGCCGCCGTGCCGGCAGCAGCTCCTTGAGTTCCGCCGCCAAGCTTGCCGGCGATATTTTTCGGATCGATCACGGATAAAAAGGATTGAAAATATGTCTCCCCTGCCTTCTTACCCGAATCCGTAAAAGTAGTCCCGTTCTCAAGCAGTTCCGTTAAAGGTTTTGTAATAATCGCATCCCAATCCACCCCCGCTAGTGACACACGCCAGGGCGTGGAGGATAATCCAGCCAATGAGGCGCGGATTTTTGCTGCACTAGCCGACACATTGTCCACAGGGCGAATGGTTGGACTCGCTTTTGTACGCTGAATTTGCGATAAGGTACGCATAACCTTTTCAGCCGTTAATGAAAAACGGTCGTCCAGGGAGAGCTTAGGGACAATCTTGGTTTTACCCAAAAGCGCCGCCCTCTTCTGCGTTTGTTCCAGCAGCTTATCTAATTTACTAAGCTTTCTCTCCGTTTCTTCGACCTTGCCGCTATCCGTTTCAATTTCCAAACTCAGTATTTCTTTATTCGCCATATGCCCTCCTTTCTCCGTATAGCGCCTTGCTTTATGAGCTTAGCCTCCGGGCGAGGAAGGCGGAGACATCATCTCCAGCTCCCTCTCCGAAAAAGCCCGCAGCAGCAGGCGCTCGCCTTTGGGTAGAGACCAGAATACCCCGGGGCGAAGATGATGCCGCGCCCACAAATGGAACAGCAGCGTCGTCATGCCGCCGGAGTCGATCAGTTTTTTACGTCGTCGATGTCTACCCCGAAGCCGGAAATTTCGAGCACTTTGTCCCCCACCGCGTCCAGTTCCCCGGCCAGCAGCATCCGCCGCACGGCTTCTTCGCCGCCGGACAGCTTCAACCGGCTGATGAGCCGGTCATCGCCCCAGCCGCTGAGTTTGACGCATTGCTCTCCGCCATCCTCCAGCTTTTTGACGACCTCCAAAGCCGCGGTCGCTTCCTTAATCAAAGCCGCATTAAACAGTTCGCTGTCGATTTTTTCGGTCACCTGGCCTTTGGCCGTTTTGCGGACCGTGCAGCGTTCGCGGATCGAATCCACCTTGCTGGAGGTCAGACCCCGCAGCGTAATCCGCAAGCTTAAGCGCCCAATAAAAATGGTCTCTTCCGGCAGATTCGCTGCCGTCTCGAAGAGACCGTCCAAAATATCCTGTTCATTCCATTGTTCCGTGCTCATGTGTTGGGATCCTCCTTAAACTTCGGTTTCATAAAAATCAGGACACGGTGATCGGGTCCAGCAGCTCGTAGGATTCAAACGTGAACGCCGTTTCCTCCGCCACTTCCTCGCCCGCGGTCCAGTTCGCCAGTTGGATTTTGTCCACCATGCAGTTGTTCAGCTGAATCCGTTCAAATCCGTAGGCTTCCGGATCGTCGAGCTTGTGAATGATCGAAAATTTCTGGAATCCTCTCGAGATCATGTCGGACGAGACTTTGTAACCGCTCATCGTGCC
Source organism: Paenibacillus salivarius (assembly GCF_051307165.1). Taxonomy (NCBI): domain Bacteria; kingdom Bacillati; phylum Bacillota; class Bacilli; order Caryophanales; family Paenibacillaceae; genus Paenibacillus; species Paenibacillus salivarius. The sequence continues at coordinate 1,820,969 of NZ_CP195592.1, read as the reverse complement.
GGTTCCTTTTTTGCGGCCCAGTTTAAAAACGGTGTAATCCGTACCGACCAGATTCAATTCGCGTTTCTCCGCTTCCACATTGGCCTCCAGATGGTTCAGGTTCGACTGCCATACGCCATCGATAAAAATTTGGCCGAACGTCCCCATAATGATGCGACCCGGATCAAGATATTGTGCCATTTGCTATTCCCCCTCGAAATTATTGCACGTAAAACGTGCCGAAAATTTGTTCCATTACATCGGTGTCGTCCGCCGTCCAAGCCAGGAACACCTGGTCATCCTCCGGCTGGAATTGCGGCGCGGTACCGTAGAATCGCGGATCGAGCGTCACGTCGAAGCCCGTGGATTCGATGACATTTTCCATCGCAAGGGATTGCAAATACTGCTTCCCGGCGCTGATCAGCGCAAGGCGTCCCTCTTCGGTGTTGTTCACCTTGCCGATATAGATGTCCTCCGCGGTCCGCTGCAAATCGGCATTGATTTGGTCCATGACACGGATTTTGCGGATTTTTTTCCAGCCCTTGTTTTGGCCTTCGCGCAGCGAAACCAAGCTGTTCACGCCCCGCAGCACCTTCACCTTCCGACCGTCATGCACCAACAAAAAGACGCCGTTCTGCACGCCCGTTTCCTGCTCGGAGCGGGTCCAGCGGCGGGTCACGTCCTCAAACGGAGATGCGGCATACGTGGTCGACTCCTTCAGGGATTGGCCGGCGATCAGCCCGGCAACCCATGCCGCCACTTGGGCGGAGGAGTACGATTTGCCGTTCATTTTTGCGCCCGTGCCGACGTTGACGATGCCTTCGTAATCGATTGCCGTACTGCGGGCAACCGCCTTGTTTACGGCATCCGCTGCGGTATCTTCTGCAGCCGTGCCGCCCAATGTCGCGATAATTCCTTTACCTTCGTTACGGACGCGCTTCAACCAAGCGGTGATGCTGGTGCGCAGCGCCGCGTCGGTGACGCCGTCCAACGTCAGCACATGGAAGTCCTGCGTTTCGAACGCTTCGGTCGCTTGGATATAATCCGCGTTCGTGATGCCGGAAATGCCGCTTTCCCCGCCGGAAAAAGCTTCGCCAGAGACGTCCGCGAGCACGCCGTCGGCGATTTTTTCCGCTGTGATCCATTTGTTGGCGGCATCGCCGTTGATGGCTTCCACGGCTGCAGCAGCTTCCCCATTTCCGATCGCGATCGTACGGAGCAGCGTTCCGCCTTCATAAAGCTTCAGCTCTTTCGCGCCTGCCAAGGAGAGGCTCGGCTGGATCGTCACCTTGAAGCCGTTCCCGCGTTTGCCGGGATAAATCGCCTTAAGTACAACGCTGTTGTCGGCTGCCGCCGTATTCAGCGTCAGTTCAGCTGCCGCCGCCGAGCTGTCGACGATCCGGTATGCGAGCAGCTTTTTCGGCCCGCCCAGCAAGGCGAAGTACAGCGTCGTATAAGCGGATGCGCCGTCGGACTCATCCTCCGAAAACAGTTCCTTAATCGCGGCTTCATTCGCCACTTCAACAAATTGATTAACCGGCCCCCAATGGGATTTTACCGGGGCTACTACGACCCCGCGCGCCCCCGGCTGAATCGCCGTTCCCGCCGCGCTCACAAAATTCATGTACAAGCCGGGAAGCACCGGCTGGTTCGTTACGCTCCAATTTCCTCCTGCCATATTACTGCACCTTCCTTTTCAAAAATTGTTGGACTAACTGTTTTGCCTCCTGCACGTTAAAAGCTTCCTGCCGGGTTCCATGAACAGCGCCTGTCAGTACTTCCGGCTTAACGCCGAGAAGGGGCAAGCTGTGTTCGGTCAGTTCATCGAGCGAATAGACCGGAACGACCGAAGCCGCCCGGGAGGCGGCATTGGTTTTGGATGCCGTCTTTTTGACGGGTTCTTTTTTCGCTGCCTTCAACATTTCTCACCTCAAATATGGGATTCGTAATGGACAAATTGCATGAGTGGCGCCGGATCTTCGGTCAAAAGGGTGACTCTCCGGCTTAAAGCAACGGTTAGCGGACCTTCCCCGGTCGCGGCGTAACCATCGGCAAGGCTTTTGGTATTGACCTGCGGCCCGTTCACCCTGACAAATGTGCGTTCATCCGCGCCAAGCGGAATTTTCGCCGCCGCCCCCAAGCCCTCCACAAGCTGCATTAAAACCATATGTTCCTCATCGGAATCCTTGGCCTGGATATAGGCTGTCGCTTTCTTTTGCAGTTCGTAGGACGACAATCCTCTTGGAGATGCGGTAGTTTCGGTGATTCGCCAAAGGATGGACGGGACGGTAGGGATGGACGGCCAATTTCCGCTATAAACGGACCAATTGGCTCCCAGCTTTTGCTGCGTCCATGCGACGAGCGCCGTTAACCACGGATCGCTGATGACAAGCGTCTCCCCGGCAAGCGGCCGCGGCGACAGGCTCGCGAAAGACAAGAGCCGCACCACAGCGGTGTTTTCCTCATCGAGCGTGTCCGGACCGGCGTGCCCTTCCGAGAAAACCACCCAGTTCCCGGCGGTTTCGTCTCTCAACAGCTGCTTATCCAAAGCTCCGGTGACGGAAGCGGTCAGCGCATCCAATTCTCGGGTCGGATCGGGGTCCTTCGGGGCATAAAGCCGGATATGGAAAGGATACCGCCATCCTTTCCATGGGCTTCCCCCGCTATCAACCTCTTGAGACAGCACCGCATAGGGCATTGCCGGATTCGATCCGGGCGGTTTTTTTGAGAGGATGTAAACCTCTTTCAGCTCCGGGACGGCTTCCAACAGTTTGCCGCGAATCACGGTCAGCGTTTGGTCTGGTATGATGTTTCACCTCCTTTCGCGATGTGGCGAGGTGGAGAGATTTTGGTGCAATAAAAAAAGCCGCCGATAGTTTTCAGCAGCTTTTTCGTCATATGATGTTGGTGCCCGGAAAAGCACCGGACAGAGCGGCCATAACCCCTTCAAGCAGGAGTTTGGAGGTAACTTCAACTTCGATCATCGCTTCCTCCTCCCCAGCTCGCATCCTTCCAGCACGCACCTCGGCAAGCTGCAAAACTGCCTGGTTCCTTCAAAACGCCCCCAGATGCATCCGATGCAATGATGGGGCTGTGTCCAATCCTCCTCCGTTGAAGCTAACGCTTTGACCGGAGGATTTTTATTGTTTTTGCGTGCATTCAAATCGGCTTACCTCCCAAAAATGAAAAACCGCCGAACATGTCGGCGGCTTTCGCGTATATTTTTTGCGGATGATCGGATTCACGATTTCCACAATACCAATTTACCACGGGAAAAGTCGAACGAATGGACAAGGGGCGGCAAGATAGCGGACAAAAATAGGAACGCATGTTCTTATCTAAAAAGTAATAATATAAGACAATTTTTAAACTTATTGGAATGGCAGGGTGTGTATACTGAAAAAAATGGGATTGGAGGAACACGTTTGAAAAGATTATTTTTCGCCTCAATCATTTCTGTCATTTTATTGTCCGGATGCGTCAATCAACAGATGCTGAACCTGGATAACAGGATTACCGGCGAGCCTGCGGAAACCGATTTCTCAAAGTCCGATACAGCTCCTAAACCGAGCCTGCTTCTATCCGAAACGCCGGACAAAAAAGTCGCTATATATGGTAATGAAGGAACACAAAGCGATATATTTAAAACGCTGACGATACATTTTGACGGCGAAGCAAAGGATTACGATTGGATAAATGTTACGAACCCTTCCTTTTACCCGCAAATCTTTCTCGTTGATCTCAATGCCGACGGTGAAAAAGAAATTGCCGTAGTTTTGACGACAGGCTCAGGAACCGGAATCTTTGAATCGGAAGTCCATATCCTGACGCATCATTTCGCGGAAATTCCAATTGACGATCCCAGAGAATTCGTGATGAAGAAGTTGAAGGTGGATGTGGTGACGGATCACGAAATTCGTAAATATGAAGCTTCCTATGATGGAAGAAAATATTCAAATGTATTTCAGGATAACGATACGAGCGAGTGGTTTGAGGTTCCAACGGTTAAAAATATATTGAGATTCGGTATTCAAAACGATAAGCTGATCGCCGACCTCCCTGTTCAAATCGGAATGGGCGTTTTTCTGGGAGTCGCCACGGTGAAATATGAATTCACAGACGGGAAATTGAAGCCTTCCGAATTGGATATCACAAAGGACGGGAGTTTATGAGGAGGAAGGGGAAGAGAACCTTGAAACCATTCACAATGCTGGAAAAAATCATCATCAGCAGCGTTCTGGGATTTGCCGCATTATTCATCATAGGCTTTTTCTTGTTCTGGTTCGTCATTTCCAACGCGGTAGCGCCTTGACCGCAAAAACAAAAAAGCCGGCGGAAGCCAGCCTCTCATTTTTTTTAACATTCATCTGGCTTTGGCCGTTGCAACCATGCCGGCTTCCTGTTCCTCGTAAACTTCCAAATTCATCGCCAGTGCCAGTATGCGGATGGCATCCGCTTTGATCCGGCGGTACGTGCGGTCGCTGATGCCCATCTCGCCGCAGCTGATAAAGTCGAACTCTCCCTCGGGATCGAGATAGCTCCGTTCGATGACTTCCCGCTGCATTTTCGTTAGTCCGGCCAGGGCTTTGTCCAGAAGTTCGGATTTGCGGACAAGCTCGGCCTCGCGGTCCACATTGGATATGGCGGTACGCTCTGCGGGCTTTCCGACGGCATGGGTGGCGCCATGATATCGTGGCTCATAATTTACGGTGATTGCCGCCTCCCGGCGAATGAAACCGAACTGCCGATACTGGCGGACTTCTTCCAGACGTTTTTCTACCGCGGCCCGCGTGGCCGGATAATCGATCGGCATTGCTTCAAATGCGGTTAATAGCAGGCTTGTCCGTTTTCTTCCCATGGCGATCCCTCCAAGTATGATTTAAAAAGTTACCAAATCGGTAATTGAATGCTGACAACTCCTCTGTTCGAATGGTGGTGCCTAACAGGATAAATGAAGCCCTTTTTTTCGTTGATATGAGCTAAATCTCCTGATATACTGGATTTGTTTACCGAATCGGTAATGTAACTTCATTATAAGTTACCATTTTGGTAATGTCAATTAATTTCCAACCGTGAAATTTTTTAACTTTTTATTTACCATTTTGGCAATAACATGTTATACTATCCCAAATGGGAAAAGAGGAGTTTCTATGCAAAGTCTTGGCGATCGGATCAAATTCCTTAGGGAACAAAAGCAAATGACGCAAAAAGATCTCGCGGTGAAAGCGGGACTTACCGTCGTTCAGTTGTCCCGATACGAGACGAGCGACCGCAAACCGGACCCCGAATCGCTACGCAGCATCGTCGACGCATTGGATACGAATGCGGATTACTTGCTCGGACGGACGGAGGACGCTTCGCCTTCTTACGGGAAAAGCGTCAGCATGTCTTTTTACGGCGGGCCCGAGGCTTATACGGCGGATGAAATCGCGATGATGGAAGCGGCGCTTAAAGCATACCGAGAGCAGAAAAAAAAATTGCTGGAGCCAGACGGAAATCCAGATAAAAAATAAAGGATTTCGGTCAGCGGCGTCGAATCAAATAACCAAGGCAAAACCGACAAATGCGATATAACGAGCAGGCCCTGACGATTTGGAGGGCCCTTCTTTTCCGATAAATACCGAACATACATTCTCTTTTGGGGTGGTTATATGTTGTTTTCTTATTATAAGGAAACAGAATTGGAGCAGTGGATCAGCGGCTTATATTTAAAACACGGGATTACGAGCACGGCCGAGCACGATATCGAGCATATTGCCCGGGCTTTCGGCGTGGAGCTGGTTTACGAGGAATGTCCTCCTTTTTCCGATAATGAGGAGCAAGTTATTTTTTTGAATAAGCATGCTGACGAGATTACATCACGGGTCGTGTTTTTTCATGAGCTATGCCATTGTTTGAGGCATGCCGGAGATCAAAGAACCATGTCCGCTTTGTTCAGGAGCGCCCAGGAATCCGAGGCGGAGCAGTTCGTCTTGTACGCGGCGATCCCCTTCTACATGTTCGTCAAGCTCCCGGTCCCCGATCAGCGGGGGGAGGCCATTCATTTTCTGGCCGAAACGTTTCGCGTCCCTTACGAGTTGGCGGAAAACCGGCTGGACCAAATCCAGCGGCGGGTGCTGCACGGCAGCCTGATGGCCGCGGCCAAGGAAGCCGACCGTCAATTACATAGCCAGTCAGCGATGGAGTGGTCCGGAGAAACAAGGCGCGTCTTGGCCCAGCTGGAACGCCAGATCGGCGGCATGCACATCAAAGGGGTGCGATAAATTGCGGCTGTGGCTGTATTGCGATTTCGTCGTCGAGGAAGTTCGGCCCCTTCAGTTGATCGTCGAGACAGAGGCGGGCGAACTGGATTGGAGCGAAAATTTGTATTTGCCCCTGGCAGGTCCGTTTGAACGATGGGAATCCGAACAATTTGCCGACTTAACCGGCGTCTCCGTACTGTTGGAGGATCTTATTTTGAAACGCTCGGAGGATGAGGAGCTCGGGATATTGCTGCCGCAAATCGCCCGCCGTCATCCCGGAACAGACATCCAGCTGCTTATCGTTCAAATCCCGGATGCGGAGGAAGTTCTCGGGTTTAAATGGGGGGAGAGGCTTATGGACGGTCTTGCCTGAACCGGTCCAATGCTACGCTCGCTGCGCTTTTCGAAAGAAAGAGCTATAATGTGGTAAGAATAGTAAGGAGCCGTGCCCAACACGACTCCTAAGTACAATAACTGCATAAAGAGCAGTCGGCCATACAAGTCAGGTCGAGAATAGACCGTTTCCTTAGCGAGGGCGGTCTATTTCTTTTTCATGCAGGTAAGAAGCGCCAAAATGAACATGCCGAACATGAACATTAAGGAAAGTGCATCTTTGACCTCCATGGGAAACCGATATTGCTATAGAAAGTAACCTTCCCTTCAAAAAATAACGGGAATTCCTCCCGTTATTTTCACGAAATCGCCGTCTGCTCGCAAAATAAAGGGAAAAGCTCCCGCTAATCTGAGGCGTTCATGCCGATTCACTCGAAATACGTAAAATTAGCTCCACATTTTCCCGTTATTTTTCTACCTAGACCGTTTTTCCGGGAATTAGAGGGACATTTTCCCGTTAATTTTCCCGGTCTGCGCAAATGACGATCTTCATTCTCCCGGCACATGCAAATGCTCGGCCAAAAACGGGACCCAAGCGGCTCGCATCTCGGCGGTCTCCATATGGCCGCCCCCGCCGAGGATCGGTTGCCAATGCTCCGGTTGCCCTGCGGCCTCATACTCGTGGCGGAGTCCCTCCGCCAGCAGCTCCACGCCTTCCGGCGGACAGAGCCGGTCGTTTTTCCCGACAAGGCTCATTCGGGGACGCGGCACGATCAGCTTCTGAATATCGAGCGTCGTAAAATACTTCAGCAAGCCGGGGACATAGGAGTAGAAGCCATGATGGTCGAGTCCTCGCTTAGCGATCAGGGTCCGGGCTTCCACCTGCCCGCAAATGTCGATCGTCACCTTGATGCGATCATCAAGCGCCGCCAGCCACCAGGCCATCAAGCCGCCCATCGACATGCCGACCGTGGCGATCCGCGAGGGGTCGATATCCTCACGGCCGCACATGTAATCGAGAAGCCGCCGGTTGTCAAACACCATCATGCCCCACATGACACGGCCCGTCCACAGCATTTCTTTCACAAGCTCGCTCTCGGTCTTGCCGCCGCGTTCGTTGAAGCCCCACATATCGATGCAGCAAACGGCACACCCCATGGAAGTAAGCACCTTGGCAAATGAAGGCTCCTGAAGATAGGCGGCGCCGTTAATCAGCTCCTTGCGGCCGTTCCCGTAATTTCCGCCATGGGAATGGTTAAAGACGACGAGCGGAAACGGCCCGGTCCCTTCAAGCGGTTTCGCCACATAAGCGGGCACCGGTTCTATTCCGTTCAAATCCAGCAGCACCGTTTCCAGAAGATACCCGTCCCTTTCCTCCGTTTTCAGCAACTTGGCCGATATCGGCCTCTCCTCCGGCAAATCCCCCAGTAAACCAAGCAATTTTTCCCGTTCCTTATTTGTGTCCCTTTCCATAGCGGCTTGTTCGCCTCCTATCGAGTTCTTCCTTTTTTATTCTACCTATTATTCCAACTTCTTGACTACCGAAGAAACTGCTTCAATTCGCAACTAGCAAATAGCTCCCATCCTTCCGTCATAGAATGGGAGCTTAACATATATCGGCAAAGAGCCTTTGCTTTGTTTATATCTCGATCTATTTATATACGTCCTTATACCTTGCTATCCCGTCCTGCATATCTAAAATACTCGAAATCCGCATAACTGCCGCCAAACCGGTTCATATCATGAGCGGCGATCCCGACAAAGTTTCCGGTAAATCCCCCGGATAAAAAGCCGATATGCCGATGACTGCCCAATGGCTTCCAAGCTTGCTCCGCGCCCGCGCCCGACCGGTAATAAAACTGCCCGTTGACGCCGTTCACGTCTACCGCCAATTGAACCGTTTCTCCCGGATTCAGATCAATAAGGACAGGATCCAGTTCAAACTCATCCATTTCGCAGCGCATAACCCTAAGTACTTTGCCCCGCCCCTCCTCATGGCTGACGCAGGCATACCAATAATTGTCCTCATTGAGATAAAGCATAAGGCCCGCCATTTGCAAATAACGGTCCGCTCGAAAGTCCACGCTCGTTTCCGCCCGGAACGACTTGTCGGTTTGGCGAATGGCCAAAATATGGTGCCGGAACAAGCTCTGCGGGGACTCGCCCGCCATAATCCGCAAATAGCCCTTTCTTGCAGCGAGAGAACACCAGCCTTCGTCCGCCTGGATTCGCAGGGTATTCCAGTTCTTCTTGAGCGATTCGCCCGAGAAATCATCTTCGAATGCCGTTCCCGCCAGGCCGCCGCGTTCTCTTGGCGTCATCCCTTCGGGAAGCGGCACCCGGACCTGCGGAGAATTGCCTCCCGCCGTCAGACGAAGCCAGCCTTCCTCGTCCCAATATACCTGCTGCAGGGCGGTTTCCCTTCCCAAAATGGCATACTGCCCCTCTACCGGACGGGTGCACAAATGCGCCATATACCAACTTCCGTCCGGCGTTTCCACCAGGCTGCCGTGGCCTGCGCATTGCAGCTCCAGTCCCGGGTCGTTGCGCGAGGTCAGCATCGGATTCAAAGGATCTACCTCATACGGTCCCAGCAATTCCTTGGAACGGGCCACCGTAACGGCATGCCCGCTGCCGGTTCCCCCTTCGGCCGTAATGAGGTAGTAATAACCCCCGCGTTTATAAATATGGGGCGCTTCCGTTTTTTTCAGCGGCGTGCAGTCGAAAAGCTTGTGCGGCTTCCCGATCAACTCGCCTTGTACAGGGTCGTACTCCTGGATCACGATACCGCTGGATTTGTTGCCTTCGGTAATACGATAATCCCACAGGCAGTTCAGCAGCCATTTGCGGCCATCGTCATCATGGAACAGGGACGGATCAAAGCCGCTGCTGTTCAAATATACGGGCTCCGACCAAAGGCCATGGATCGACGAAGCCGTCATCAAATAATTGTGGCTGTCCTTAAAAGGGCGTTTTGTGCTTTTCACATCGGTATACATCAGATAAAACAAACCGTCATGGTAGCTGATTTGCGGGGCCCAAATGCTGCAATTTTTCGGATTGCCCCGGAGGTCGACCTGATGGGTCAATATATCCGTGCAATACTCCCAATCCGCTAAATTATCCGATTTGTAAACCCTGACTCCCGGGAGCCATTCGAAGGACGAAACCGCAATATAGTAAACATCCTCCACTCGCAAAATACAGGGGTCCGGGTTAAATCCGGGCAGGATCGGGTTTTGGATAAACCCGGCCTTTCGGGATTCCGTGGTCATTGCTGTTCTCCTCCCTTACATTCTCCCGCATCCGGCTCGGAAGGCGGGACCGAAGCTTGTTCCAGCAGCCGTTCGGGCCGCTTCGTATTTCTGGACTCGCAATGCTCCACGGAAACGTGTTCTCCGTTTTCCACGTAAAAGGCGGGACCTTCGTGATTTCCGACAGTTACGCGGTTAAAGCGGACATGTCTCACATTTCCAAGGAAAAAGCCTCTGTTATTCATCTCTTCGATGCCGCTCATCATAGCCGGAACCCCGGGAATCGCGTTTTCCGCCATCGAAATATCGATATGATCGAACGTGATTTCGGAAATGTACCGCTCGGCAAGACCGTATAAAAATCCTGCTGCCGCATGGACATTTCGCGCTGTAATATGGGAAAAGTGAATCCGCCGGAAGCCGGGGGTCTCTTCGGTCACCGGGTACGGATTTTTGTCCCACACATAACGGTCTTTCCCTCTCGGGCCGCAAAAATAGTAGAGATTCAGGATGAACGGGCAAATGACATCCTCCATGACGATATTGCTGATGCGGATATCTTCGACCATCCCGCCTCTGCCTCGTCTCGATTTGAGGCGAATTCCCCGATCGGTCCCCCGGAAAATGCAATTCGTCACGACGACATTCCGCACGTTCCCGCTCATCTCGCTGCCGATAACGATGCCGCCGTGGCCGTGGACCATCGTGCAGTTGCTGATGGCGATATTTTCACAAGGAACCCGCCGTTCCGTATCCTCCGTGCCCGCTTTGATCGCGATGCAATCGTCGCCAACGTCGATATGGCAATTGCTGATCCGCACGTTGCTGCATGATTCCGGATTGATCCCGTCCGTGTTGGGGGAATCGGCGGGATTCACGATCGTCAGATTATCGATGGTGACGTTGCGGCACAGTACGGGATGCACGGTCCAGCCCGGCGAATTCAACAGCGTAATATCCCTTAGGGTAACCCGGCTGCAGTTATCGAAGCTGATCAGTTTGGGCCGCGGATATTCCAGCTCCTCCGGCTTGCTTCTTTTTTTCTCCCACCATGCAAAGCCGTTCCCCTCAAGCACGCCCTGGCCCGTCACGGAAACGTTTTGAAGCCCGGTTCCGAATATGCAAGAAGCGTAAACTTTCGTCTCCACGCCTTCCCAACGGGACAGCACGACGGGATAGTCCTCCGGATTGTCGCTGAAGGAAAGAACCGCTCCGGGGGCAAGGCGCAGTTCAATGTTGCTTTTCAAAAGAATGGCGCCCGTGCGGTACGTGCCCGCGGGGACAAAAACCGTTCCTCCCCCCGCTTGATGTGCGGCGTTGATGGCGGCCAAAATCGCCAAAGTCGAAAGCTCCTCCCCGTTTTTTACCGCCCCGTAATCATCGATGTTGTACCAAGCCGTCTGCGCCTCACGAGTATTCATCTTGATCGGCCCGTCATTCATGATTCAGTCCCTCGTACTCCGCGCAAGCCAGCAGGAATGCGCCAAGCCCCTTCAAGTCGTTCGTAATGATCGGCTCGCTGATGTAATAAGCATAGGTGCCGTCACGCCGGTCCGATCCGCCGAGCCCCGCCACTTGGCAGGTTTTATTCAAGTTTAAAAATCCTTCTTTCGTCTCCAGCACGAATTCCGTCAGCAGGCCGGTAAACGCTTGATCCAGCGGCTCCCGCCAGCTTTCGTCCAAGAGCCCGAGCCGGAACCCTTTAGCCATCGCATACGTAATCATGCTGGAAGCGGAGGCCTCCAGATAATTGCCTTTTCGGTCTCCGGCATCCACCACCTGGTACCAAACGCCGGCCTCCTTATCCTGGAACCGGAGAAGCGCGGTTAGCGTATCCCGGAAAATACGTTCAAGCTCGCCACAATCCCGATGATCCTTCGGCAGCATCTCGAGGACGTCGGCCAGCGCCATGACAAACCAACCTAACGATCTGCCCCAAAAATTCGGAGACTTTCCCGTCTCCGGATCGCACCAAGGCTGAACGCGCTTTTCGTCCCAGGCGTGATACAGCAGCCCCGTACGTTCATCCTTCGTATGCCGCTCGCAAAGGATGAACTGCTTCGTCACGTCGCCGATGTCGCCGTCCGGCTCGAACGAGAGCAAATACTCCAGATAAAAGGGCGATCCCATGTATAGCCCGTCGAGCCAAATCTGGTACGGATAAATTTGCTTATGCCAAAAAGCCCCTTCCGAAGTACGGGGATGCGTTTTCAGTTGGTCCCTCAGCAGTGAAGCGGCATTCTTGTATTTGTCCAGCCCGTTTTTCCTATATAAGCCGAAAAGTAATTTGCCGTTGTTCAGGTGATCGATATTGTGCTCATCTCCCCGGTACCCGAGAATCGAACCGTCTTCCCCGATAAAATAATCCATATTATCCCGGATGTATTGAAAATAGCGTTCTTCCCCGGTCAGATTCCACAACCGCTCAAAACCTTTCAGCACGACGCCATAGTCATAGGACCATTTGCCGTTATAGCCTTCGAACAGCTTCGGCGTCCGGGCCATGATCGACTCGGCCGTTCTCACGGCCCATGTTGGATATGCCATTTTTGATCGCTCCTCTTGGAAGAAATAAATCCGTTCCGCCGGCCGGGCCGGCGGAACGTTGCGATAGATGATTAGCCGTTGACCGCTTTATAAGCCGCTTCGTACTCGGAGATGATTTTGTCCCCGCCGGATTTTCTCCAGTTTTGCACGGCTTCCTTAAACTCATCCAGATTGATTTTGCCGAGAATATATTTATAGGTTGCGTCCGTAACGATCTTCTGCAGCTCGGAGCCTTGCGACGAGAAGGTTTCCGATTCCAGGGAATACATCGGATTCAACACGGCATATTTTTCGTTTTCATGAATCAAACGTGCCGCTTCCGTTCTTAAAGGGTCCGAATCATGGATCTCATACCCCGGTTCCTTTGGCCGCGAAGACGCAAACGGCTGCACTTCCTGTTCCCAAAGCTTCGTATCCTTGATCGTGACCGCCTTATCCGCATCGATCGTATAATGAACGCCTTCGATCCCGTATGTCATCAAGGCGTATACTTCCTCGGACATCAAATCGTTGATGAACTTCAACAGTCGCTTCAGCTCCTGCTCATCCTTCACTTCCGATCTCGGGAACGCGATCAAACCGCCCACCCCGTTGCTGGTACTCCAAATCGCACGGTCTTCTTCTTTCCCGGTCGATGTAATGTCGTTGACCATCACAAGCTCCATCTCGTCCTGAATTCCTTTCGCGGAGTTCAGCAGGTTCTTGCTGTCAAAGAGCGCCCCTACATAAATGCCCGCTTTGCCTTGGGCAAAGCCCTGCTGCTGGTCCTTTTTGGCCGTTACCGCAAAGTCCTGATTGATGTAGCCGCCTTCATACAGCCGTTTCATGTAATCCATCGCCTTAATGTAGCCTTCCGATTCAAACTCGGGCGTAACCTTGCCGTTCTCGTCGACATCCCAGCCGCTCGGCGTGCCGAAATAAGAGCCTAATGTTTTAAAAGCGCCAAATACGAGGTCGCTCCGGTCGATAAAGCCGGTCGTGTCTTTTTTGCCGTTGCCGTCCGGATCTTGCTCCGTAAACGCTTTCGCGATTTCGAACAGCTCGTCGGTCGTTTTCGGGACGGGAAGCCCGAGTTTATCCAGCCAATCCTTTCGGATAATGATGCCGTTTCTGGCGATATCCTTCTGCATCGGGATACCGTACAGCTTGCCTTCTATCGAAGCGGAGTTGCGCATATCCTGCGATATGGCTGCGAGGTTAGGGAATTCGTCCAAATACGGGCTCACTTCCCAGAACACTCCGTTCTTCAAAGCGTTGCGGACCGAGGAATTCTCCAAAAGGGTCAGCGTCACGATATCCGCCAGGGAATCGGAAGCGAGCGCCGTATTGATCCGCTCTTCCTTCGAGGGGTCCGGGATCCAGGAAAACTGAATGTCCGCATTGGTCGCTTCTTCAATTTTGTTTAATACCGTGTCGGTCGGCGGAGAGGTCGTTTGCAAAATGTTCAGCCAGGTGATCTTTGTTTTTCCGCCCTCGGCACTGCCTTGTTTTCCGGCCGAATCCGCGCCTTTGTTCCCGCCGCAAGCGCTGAGCAGCATGGAACCGCAAATGGCGAGCACCGCGAGTTTCACGATTTTTTTCTTCATTTCTAATCCCCTCTCTGTTCATCTCTCAAGTTATTTATCTTCCTCTTCCGCAAAAGCGGAAGCAAGAATTCGTCATTCAGTAAACGCCGTCTTCACCGAACTTTTTGGCCAGCCTGTTCGTCAGCATGACCAGGATCAGTCCGACAAACCCTTTAAACAGTCCTACCGTCGTACTGAAGCTTAACTGCCCGTTTTTCAGGCCTGCCGTGTAAATATAAGTATCGAAAATTTCCCCTACCTCGCGGTTGAGGGAGTTCAGGAGCAGGTACATATGCTCGAATCCCAATTCCAGCGTATTGCCGACCTTCAAAATCAGCAGCGTAATGATAACGGGGCGGATCGCCGGCAGCGTAACATGCCAAATCTTCCTCATCCGGCTGGCGCCGTCCATTTCCGCCGCTTCGTAAAGCTGGGTATCCACGACGGTGATGGCCGCCAAATAAATGATGGTGGACCATCCGACTTCCTTCCAGATGATTTGGCCGATGTAAATCGTGCGAAGCCATTCCGGGGACGTCAGAAAGCTGATTTTTTTCCCTCCGAAAGCGGCGATCAATTCATTGATCACGCCACCGTCCACGTTCAGGAATACATAAGTAATCGATACGATAATGACCCACGACATAAAGTGCGGAATGTAAATCATCGTCTGAATCGAATTTTTGAAAAGCTTGTGCCTGACCTCGTTCAGCATCAGGGATATGATGATCGGCAGCGGAAAGAAAAAGATCAGTTCAAGCGCAAACAGGATCAATGTGTTGCTGAGCAGCATGGTGAACGTCGGTTCCGTAAACAAGCGGATAAAATGTTTTAACCCTACCCATGGGCTTCCCTGAATCCCCAAAAAGGGCTGGTAATCCTGGAAAGAGATGATCAGGCCGCCCATCGGCAAATATTTGAATATGACGAAATAAATGAATCCGGGCAGGATCATTAAATATAGAAGCTTGTATTTCCGGATAGCCTTCCACATGCCTAGCCTGGTTTCCCGGGGTGCCGATTTCATCGGAGCCGAAACGGCGGGGTTCATATTTTGTTTCAACGGCGGTCTCCTCCTCGATCTCGCATCTGTGTACATGGCTAAGCATATCCGCCGGTTTCGGTTACGTACATAATCATCATCAACCATCCTCCGGAGGCCGTGCGCCAAGGGATACCGCCGTTTCCGGAAGGGTCATCGTTGCTGGTGATTATTCCTGTAATCCGTTCGAGTCGAGGTCGCAAAACTCCGAAACTGACCGAGTAGGAGATGATTATATACGTAATCCGGACCCCTTGCTAAAGTGGATTTACATCATAAATCAAGGAGGATTACACCGTGCCAAAAACCGCGCTAAAAAAACAATCCTGGGGCAGCCTTATATTTAATGTAATCAACTATTCACTGCTGCTGCTGATCGCCGTAGCCTGTCTGGTCCCTTTCATTAACGTGGTGGCCAGTTCCTTCGCATCCACCCAAGAGGTGGTCGAAAAGAAGCTGGTCCTGTTTCCGACGGCGTTTTCCCTGGATGCCTACAAATATATATTTTCGACGCCGACTATTTTTAAAGGAATCGCCGTATCCACCGGCACTACGCTTGTGGGGACGGCCGTCAGCATGATGCTGACCGCCTTGATGGCGTACGGCTTGTCCCGCAGATATTTGGCCGGACGTAACTTCATCAACTTTATCGTCGTATTCTCCATGCTGTTCAGCGGCGGCATGATCCCGACCTTCCTGGTCGTCAAAGCGGTCGGGCTGATCGATTCCTATTGGTCCCTGATCATTCCTGCGGCCGTCAGCGCGTTTAACCTCATCATTATGAGAAACTTCTTCCAAGCGCTTCCCGACAGCCTGGAAGAATCGGCAAAGCTGGACGGGGCCAACGACCTGTTGATCCTGTGGAAGATCATGCTCCCTCTGGCGCTGCCGTCCATCGCCACCCTCTCCCTGTTCTATGGCGTCACTTATTGGAATACCTACACGAATGCCATCATGTACCTCAACGATTCCAATAAATGGCCGCTGCAAATTTTGCTCCGCCAAATCGTGATCGTAGCCAGCGGCATGCAAGGCGACAACGCGTCGGTGGATGTCGTGCCGCCGCCGC
Source organism: Paenibacillus salivarius (assembly GCF_051307165.1). Taxonomy (NCBI): domain Bacteria; kingdom Bacillati; phylum Bacillota; class Bacilli; order Caryophanales; family Paenibacillaceae; genus Paenibacillus; species Paenibacillus salivarius. Next base: position 1,804,938 of record NZ_CP195592.1, on the reverse strand, counting down.
AAACGATCAAAATGGCGGTGATTGTCGTCGCCACCGCCCCAATGCTTATTGCATATCCTTTCGTGCAAAAGCACTTTACGAAAGGAGCTCTTTTGGGATCGGTTAAGGGGTGAGAACCGGTTGTTCAAAGAAGAAGCTTCGGCTGACGCATTAGATACTTGCGTACGCCGAAGCTTCTTGCTTTATCCTCCCAGCTTCAGCTTTCGATATTCGCCGGGTGTAACCTGTTCCTTCTTGCGGAAATAACGGATAAAGTTTTGCGGATTTTGATACCTCAGGCGTTCCGAGATATCTTTCACGGACATGTCGGTATCGACAAGCCATTTCTTTGCCATTTCAAGGCGGTAATTCAATAAATAATCGCTAAACGTCGTGTCATACTCTCTCTTGAAAATGCTGCCCAGATAGTTCGGGCTATAATGCAGCCGGGAGCTGATCGATTCCAGCGATATGTTCTGGTCGTATTCCGTTCGGATAATGACGGCGACCTGATCCGCGATGGAACGGATCTGTTGACTCGTTTTCGCCTTCATGCTGTCGACCATCGGCTGGATGAGCTCCTGCACCAGGATCCGTTCGATTTCTTCCGGATTGCGGGTGTCCAGCAATCGATGGTATAGATTCGCATTGCTTTGCGTCATGAGCACTTGGGCCCCGATGGATTGTTCCAACTGGATCAGATTGTTGACGAAGCGCACCAGCGTAACCTCAAGATGCATCGGATTTCGCCCGTGCTTCATCATTTCGGCGAGCAGGGGATACAGGTACCTCGATACCTCCTTTTCGTCGCCGAGCCTGATCGCCTCGAACAAATGCATTTCCAATTCGTTCGGATACTGCAGCGGAATCGGCTCCGAGGAGATGGAGGAAATATCGTCGTAAAAAATGATGGACTCCTTGCCCAAGTTCAACCGCTGATGCAGCGCCTCCAGGCTCATGTCGCACGCTTTCTTGCTCTCCATCAACGATCCGTATATGTTACTGATGCCTACGCTGACGTGAAAATCAAGGGATTCTCTCGTCGTTCTGATGATCGTTTTGGCATATTGCATGACCTGCTTTTTGATTTGACTATCGTTCCTGTTTTGAAAAAGCAGCACGGTTGCCTGCGTCTGGTCGTTCATCACGATCGGCAGGAGGCGTTCCGTCTCCGGAACGATATCTCTCACCATGTTGTTTAGGGCTAGCAATAGGACGTCCTTATCCGACGGCTGCCTGTCTCCGTAGCTGTCCAACTGGATCAGCATCGTGACGAATACCGTATTTTCGTTGATGGCATATCCGAATCTCTGAACGCTCCGATCCGCTTCCTCCTCGTTCAACCGGTTATGCAGGAGATTCAGCACAAACTGCATCTCCAGCTTCGGCTTTTCCAGCTCGATCAAGTTTTCGAGACTTTCCTTCTCCGAAACGATGGAATCGATGGACCGGATGATCCAATCCACCTCGTCCTGTACCGCCGGCCCGGTACTCTTGGACAGACTGCTTTGGATTTTGCGGAACGGCCGGGTCAAATAGATCGACAGGTAGTAAGCGACAATGACAATAAGCAGCATAATGACGAAGCCCATAACGATCAAACCGACCCGCGTCGCCGTCAGCGCTTCGCTCACCTTCGCCTTGTCGAGAACGGTCACGTACAACCAGTTATTATAGGATGACTTGGAGTAAATCGCCGTGATGGCCCCCCCGTTGCTCCCCTTGACCTTGATTTGTCCCGCCGGCGTCTTATCCGAGGCCTGCTCAAGGATTTGCGAAATCTGCGGTCCGGCAAGAGCCTGTTCTCCCGTTTCCGCGGAATAAAGCAAGTCCCCTTGCTTGTTAATGATATAAAGCGGCGTGCTGGCATTGGTTTGGAGCGAGTTGTTCAGCGTGGCCAGCGAAATATCGGAAAGCGCGATCGCCTTTTTCTTTTTCGAATATACGGGGAGGGTCTGGACGAACCTGATTCCCGTATCTGTTTTTTTCCAAAATAAACTTTGATTCCCGGGCTCGACATACGTCTCATAGATTTCCTTCCGTTCCTCGTTCGAGAGCCGGGATACGGAGCCGCCCGAAATGCTCCAATTCTGCTCCAGGCTGATCAAGGAATATTGGACACCGTTAAGACCCATGGTCGCGATATAGCTTAATTGGGAATTCAATTCCCGGTAGGTCTGAAAATCCTGCTCCGTTAACGGGCTGTTAACCACCGTATTAAACGATTTGGTCGTACTGTACGTGTTGAAGGCATATTCGATCGTTTGGATCTTTTGCTCGAGCGTGTTCCTGATTTGGGTGACCAGGCTCTCCTGGCTTTCTTCCACCCCTTCCACCACCGAATGAATCGTCGACGTATAAATATAGCTTCCGAAGCCGATCACCAACCCCAGGCCCAAAAGCAGAAAGGGGATGAAGATGTTATAAAACGTTCTGCTCTTTCTCATGAATGGTCTCCTCGAAAACCGAAATATGTACTTATATTACAATTATAGCGCTTTCAATAATCGGATGACAACTATATTATTTTTCACGTGTGCATAACAAAAATCCCTTGACTTTAAAGGGTTGACGGTACTACAATGAAACCGTGAAACTAATCTGAACACGAAAAAAGAGGTCCTATGGTCACAATCAAAGATATCGCCAAAGTCGCCGGGGTTTCGCATACGACGGTATCCCGGGCTCTGAACGGAAATCCCCTCATCAAGAAGGAAACCCGGGAAAAGATCGAAAAAATCGCCGCCGAGCTGAATTACATCCCCAACTTTAACGCTAAAAGCCTCGTTATGAAGAAATCGTACACGATCGGCTTGTTTTTTTCCAGCATTGATCAGGGGACTTCGGGCAGTTTTCTCGTCGACGTCATCAAGGGCATCAATCATGTGCTCGACGAAAATTACAGCCTTACGGTTCACGGGATCGACAGCATCAAACAGCTGGACGGCATTTCGCCGCAGCGGTTTGACGGCATTCTCGTCATGAGCCAGAGCGATGCGGACAATGCGTTCATTTACCATGTCAGCCGGGCCGGAATACCGCTCGTCGTGCTGAACCGGCATCTCGACGATCCCGGAATCATGAACGTGGTGGCCGACGACAACGGCGGAGTTCGTGAAGCGGTCGAATACGCCTTGGCCAGGGGCCACCGCAAGCTGGCGATGATCGAAGGGAAAGAGGGCTTCAAATCCTCCGCCGTGCGGAAACAAGGGTTCATCGATTGCCTGCTGGCACATCACATTCCCTTGAGATCCGATTATTTCGTCGCAGGCGATTACAGCATCGAAAGCGGCTATCGGATGATGAATGCGCTGCTTGAGCTACCCGAACCGCCGACCCTCGTGTTTTGCGGCAACGACGATATGGCCATCGGTGCCATGAACGCCTGTTATGCCTCGCAAATATCGGTTCCGGGACAAGTGTCGCTGATCGGGTTCGACGATATCGTATTCGCCAAATTTACGAATCCGGCGTTAACGACCGTCCGCAGACCGATCGCCGATATCAGCGAGCTGGGTACCAAGAAGCTGATCGAACTGATGCAGGAGCCGGAAACGAACCCCGAGCAGTTTCTCGTAAAAACGACGCTGATGATCCGGCAAACCGTCGCCGAAATGTAGATTTGAGGGATGCTTGACGCGTTCCGCGCATATCGATTTAAAAAAAGAGAGCCTCTCTTTTTTTAAATAAAAATGTTCACGTGTGCATAATTATTTTATAATGAGAAGGAGCGAAACATGACCATGACCAAGCCGCTTTCCAGAACCAGTTTTCCCGATTTGCCCTCCTATCCCGAGCGGATGATCCAGTTCGGTGAAGGAAATTTCATGCGGGCCTTTATCGACTGGCAGCTTCAGCAGATGAACAATAAAGGGCTTTTCCAAGGCAGCGCCGTGCTGATTCAACCGCTTGATCAAGGGCTCGGCGGCCTTTTGGCCGAACAGGACTATCTTTATACCGTACTGTTGAACGGAATCCTGGACGGACAGACCGTAAACGACCGCGAGATCATCACGAGCGTCAGCCGCCTTATCAACCCGTACGCGGAATATGAAAGCTTTTTGGCGCTGGCGGAAAACGATGATCTGGAGTTCATCACCTCCAACACGACCGAAGCGGGAATCGCTTATCACCCGGGCGACACGCTTGCGGATGCGCCGCAAAAGAGCTTTCCGGGCAAGCTGACCGCATTGCTTTACAAACGCTTTCAACTCGGCAAAAAAGGCTTCGTTATCATTCCTTGCGAGCTGATCGACCGGAACGGGGAGAAATTGCGCGAGATCGTCCTGAAATATGCGGAGGATTGGAGTCTGGGCGAGGAATTCGTTCAATGGCTGGACGCGGAAAATACGTTCTGCTGCAGCCTGGTGGACCGGATCGTTCCGGGATACCCGCGCGATAAAGCCGGGGAGCTTGAAGCGGAGCTGGGTTACCAGGATAAGCTGATGGTGACCGCCGAACCGTTCCTGTTCTGGGTCATAGAAGGACCGGCATGGCTGTCCGAACGCCTTCCTCTCGCCAAGGCGGGGTTGAACGTCGTCGTGACCGAAGACATGACGCCTTACCGCGAGCGGAAGGTCCATCTGCTGAACGGGCCTCACACGGCGATGGTGTCGCTCGGCCTGCTCGCCGGCCTGGAAACCGTCGAAGATGTGATGAACGACGAAGTGTTCTCCGCTTTCGTGCGGCGCTTGATCGAGGACGAACTGATTCCGATGCTGGATTTGCCGGAGCAGGAATTGAAGTCGTATGCCGAAGCCGTCCAGGAACGGTTCAAAAATCCGTTTATCCGTCATGAATTGAACTCCATTTATCTTAACAGCATTTCCAAATTCAAAACCCGCCTCCTCCCTGTCCTGCTTCGTTATCAGCGTGAACGCGGGGAACTGCCGAAGCTGATGACGCTCTCGTTTGCCGCGCTGCTGCTCGGTTACCGGGGAGACCGCCTGAAGCGCCAGGACGGGCCGGAAGTGCTTGCCGTGTTTGACGAAGCCTGGAAGGAGCCCGAAACGTTGGTTTCCGTCGTTCTCCGGAATGCCGACCTGTGGGGAGAAGATTTAACCGGGGTGCCGGGACTTTTAAGTGAAGTGGAAGCCGGATTGCTCAAGCTTGAGGAATCGGGCAGCCGGGCCGCATTGGAACAGAGCATTGGAGGGGAAATCGCATGCGGAGATTGATGAAAATGAACGCCAGGGATACGGTGGCCGTAGCCCTGCGCCCGATCGACGCCGGAGAGACGGTGGAAATCAGTGGTATTCAAGTGACCGCAAAACAGGACATCCCGCGGGGGCATAAAATCGCTTTGACCGAATTTGCCGCCGGGTCCGTCGTCACCAAATACGGGTACCCTATCGGCCATGCGTTGACGGATATTTTTCCTGGAGAGCATGTGCATACCCATAACTTGAAAACGAATCTCTCCGGCGAGGAAGAGTACGAATACGTGCCTGATTTGCATCCGGTCACCTATCCGAAACGGAATCTGACCTTCGATGGATACCGGCGGGCGAACGGGAAAGTCGGCATCCGCAACGATCTGTACATTGTTCCGACCGTCGGCTGCGTCAACGGCGTCGCCGAAATCATGATTAACGAGTTCAAGGCGATGCATCCGGATCTCGGAACCTTCGACAACGTGACGGTGCTTAAGCATCCATACGGCTGTTCGCAGCTCGGCGATGATCACCGGATGACGCGGAGCATTTTGCTGGATGCCGTAAATCATCCCAATGCGGGCGGAGTGCTCGTATTCGGGCTCGGCTGCGAAAACAATATCGTCGCCGAATTCCGAAGCATGCTGGGCGATTATGACGAGTCCCGCGTAAAATTCCTCGTCGCCCAGGAGGTCGGCAATGAGGTCGAAGCGGGTCTTGCGCTGTTGGAGGAAATTTTCGAGGCCGCGAAGGATGACCGGCGGGAGCCGGTGCCGATCAGCGAGCTCAATGTCGGCCTGAAATGCGGCGGCTCCGACGGCTTCTCCGGCATTACCGCCAACCCGCTGCTCGGCGCATTTTCGGATTTCCTGATCTCCCAGGGCGGGACCACCGTGCTGACGGAAGTGCCCGAAATGTTCGGCGCCGAGAAAATGCTCATGGCTCGCGCGGAAAGCCGGGAAGTATACGAGGATATCGTCCGCCTGATCAACGATTTCAAGCAGTACTTCCTGTCTTACGGAGAGCCGGTGTACGAGAATCCTTCGCCGGGCAACAAGGCGGGCGGCATCAGCACCCTGGAGGACAAATCGCTCGGCTGCACGCAAAAAGCGGGAACGGCCCCGGTCGTGGACGTGCTGCAGTACGGCGAAAAGCTGCGCAAAAAAGGCCTTAGCCTGCTGCAAGCCCCGGGCAACGACCTTGTCGCCTCCTCCGCCCTCGCGGCCGCGGATTGCCAGCTCGTGTTGTTCACGACCGGCCGCGGCACGCCGTTCGGCAGCTTCGTGCCGACCGTCAAGGTCGCGACGAACAACGAACTGTACGAAAACAAAAAGCACTGGATGGACTTTAACGCCGGACCGCTGCTGGAAACCCCGATGGACGAAGTGCTGGAGCAATTCATCGATTATATTATCGCCGTCGCCAGCGGGCAAAAAACGCGGAACGAGCAGAATGAAGTGCGTGAACTGGCCATTTTCAAGACGGGCGTGACGTTGTAAAGAGATGACACTAGCGCCGCCTCGTGAGCTTATATGAATTTGGCCCGAAATGCGCCGCCGCGACCCTCTTGTACGCCGTAGCAGGATGTGCTGGAATGTTGAATGCCGTAGCGGGGTGTGGCCTAGTGTGCCTGATGTACATGGTGTGCGCGGTATGACTGGTGCGCCTGATGTACATGGTGTGCGGGGTGTGAGTAGTGTGCCTGATGTACATGGTGTGCGGGGTGTGAGTAGTGTGCCTGATGATGTACTTGATGTGCGTGGTGCGACTGGTGCGCCTTATGTACTTAATGTGCGGGGTGTAACTAGTGTGCCTTATGTACTTGATGTGCGGGGTGCGACTGGGGTGCCTAATGTACATGAAGTGTGCGGGGTGCGACTGATGCGCCTGATGTACTCGGTGTGCGGGGTGTGACTAGTTTGACCGAAATACATGATATGCGGGGTGCGACTGGTGCGCCTGATGTACATGTTGTGCGTGGTATGTGTTGTTTACATCAAAAACGTGGATACTCCGCTCGTAAGTAGTGCTTAAAATGGATGTGCCTATAGGCTGAAAATTAAACGAACGAAAATGACCTAGTGAGAATTTGTAACGGAACTCAGGGAAGCTATTGGACCGAAAATAAGCGTTTTGCGGAATTAACGGAACTGTGAGCCCTTATTTGCCCCGATCAGCGAGAAAATGTACCTTCAGCAGGCAAATAAGGGCTGTGAGTTCCGTTAGAAATTGAAATCAGTCTATTTTCAAGGAATAACGTCTGTGAGTTCCGTTAGTTCGCACAATCTCAATCTGACTAATAAAGGAGCCTGACGCTCATGTTTTTGAACGACAATTTTCTGCTGTCCACCAAAACGGCTCAAACGCTGTACCATCAACACGCAAGCAAGATGCCGATCATCGATTATCACTGCCACCTCGACCCCAAGGAAATTTATGAAAACAAGCCCTTCAAAAACCTGACCGAAGCGTGGCTGTACGGGGACCATTACAAATGGCGGCTGATGCGCGCGAACGGTGTCCCCGAGTCCCATATTACGGGCGACGCTTCCGATTACGATAAATTTCTCGCCTGGGCGAGAACCGTTCCGAGAACGGTCGGCAATCCGCTGTTCAGCTGGACGCATCTGGAGCTGCGGCGTTTTTTTGGCGTGACCGAACTGCTGAATGAAGAAACCGCCCCGCGCATCTGGGAAGAAGTGAACCGTAAACTCGCCGATGACGCCTTTAGACGCCGCAACATCATAAAAAACTCCAATGTGAAGCTGGTCTGCACAACCGACGATCCTGCGGACGACCTTCAATACCACAAGCTGCTTCGCGAGGAGGAGCGGGATTTCCGCGTACTGCCGACCTTCCGGCCGGATAAGGCGCTGAATATCGACGCGCCGGGGTTTGCCGACTGGCTGAAACGGCTGGAAGAAGCCTCCGGTCAGACGGTGTCCTCGTACGGCGAGCTTGTGGCCGCGCTGCAGTCCAGGGTCGATTATTTCCATGACAACGGCTGCCGCCTGTCCGATCATGCTCTTGACGTGCTCCGTTATCAAGCGGGAGATGCTTCCGCAGCCGAAGCGGCATTCCGGAAAAGACTCAACGGAGAAACGCTTTCGCAAGAAGAGATCACGGTTTACCGGACCGAGCTTCTGACCGCTTTGATCGGCATGTACCGGGAGAAAAACTGGACGATGCAGTTGCATATCCATGCCTACCGGAACAACAATACGTCCATGCTCCGCAAGCTCGGGCCGGACACCGGTTATGACGCCCTGAACGACCTGCCGCTCACCGCATCCTTGTCTCAACTGCTGGACCGGGCCGAAAGCGAATCCGGATTGCCGAAGACCATCCTGTATTCCTTGAATGCGAAGGATTACCCTGCGCTGCTCACCTTGATGGGCTGCTTCCAAAAAGACACCCCCGGCAAGCTGCAGCTCGGCTCCGGCTGGTGGTTCAACGATACGCGCAGCGGCATGCGCGAGCAGCTTTCCCTGTTCGCCGAGCACAGCCTGCTCTCAGGCTTTGTCGGCATGCTGACCGATTCGCGCAGCTTCCTGTCCTATACGCGCCACGAGTATTTCAGACGCGTCCTTTGCGAACTGATCGGCGAATGGGTCGAGCGCGGCGAAGCACCGGATGACGATAAGCTTCTCGGCGGGATGGTCGAGGATATTTCCTACAACAACGCCGCCAACTACTTCGGATTCTAGGAGGTTACGATGACGATGTCATCATGTACCGTATTCATTGCGGGCGATTCCACAGCCGCGCTCAAGGGAGCTTCGGAAAAGCCGATGACCGGATGGGGCGAATATCTGGGGGACTACTTCTCCCCTTCCGTCCGCGTCGATAACCGGGCGATCAACGGGCGCAGCACCAAGTCTTTTTTGGCGGAGGGGCGGCTTGAAGCGATCGCGAAGGATTTCCAGCCGGGCGATTACCTGTTCATTCAGTTCGGGCACAATGACGGCAAGCAGGAGGACCCGGCCCGCTACGCCGACCCGGACGGGGCTTACCGGAGCAATTTGCTCCGGTTTGTCGAAGCCGCCCGTCGTGGCAGCGGGACGCCGGTGCTGCTGACCTCCGTCAGCCGCCGCAAATTTGATGCGAACGGGGAGTTGGATCCGCTCGCCGTGGGGCCTTACCCGGAGGTCATGAAGGAAGTGGCCGCGGCGGAACGGGTTCCGCTGCTGGATATTTTCTCGGCTTCCCAGCAGCTTTACAAGGCGCTCGGCGAAGACGGTTCCCGCCACCTGTTCATGCACCTTCCTGAGCGGGTTCACCCGAATTATCCGGACGGCATCCGAGACGACACCCATTTCTCGGATACCGGGGCCCGGCATATCGCAAGGCTGGTCGCGTTGGCGATCAAGCAATCCGTATTCGAAGAATTGCGCGGATTACGACAATACATGAAGGGGACTTCGTCGGAATAAAAAGCGAATAGAAGGAGAAGGAGTTGCGATAGCGATATGATTCTTGATCCACATAAGGAAGATGCCATGCAATCACCTGCACCGGCACCGGGATCCCCTCCGCTTCATCTTGGCGTCCGGACCCATGATTTTCCCGGGATGCCGCTGGATCGCCTGATCGGCAAACTGCAGGAGCACCGGTTCTCGCATATCCAGTTCGCGGTCAAAAAATCGTTTCCCGAAAGCGCGCCGAGACTAGCCGGGTTAAGCCCGGGAACGGCCGCTTACTACGGCGGGGCGTTCCGGCAAGCCGGCATCCATATCGCGGTGCTTGGATGTTACGTCAATATCACCGCCTCGAACTTGGAAAAACGGGCCAAAGCACTCGAGGAATTCAAAACCCACCTGCGGCTGGCCAAGGATTTCGGAGCCAGTCTGGTCGGAACGGAAACGGGAAGCGTCGGGGAAGGATATACGCCGGACAATTTTACGGAGGAAGCTTTTCAGCGCGTCATCGTCTCTGTAAGAGAAATGGTTGCCGAGGCGGAACGGTTCGGGGTCACGGTCGGCATTGAAGCCGGACAGAATCATCCGCTGTACACCGCGCCTCTGGCGAGGCGGCTGCTGGATGAAATCCCGTCCAACAATTTGCAAATCATATTGGACTGCGCGAATCTGATGTCGCCGGCCAATTATTTACGGCAGGATGCCATTTTCGAGGAAGCCATCGAACTGCTCGGAGACCGGATCGCGGTCATCCATCTGAAGGATTTTATCGTGGAACAGGGACGAATCAAAATCGTCCCCGTCGGTCAAGGACGGCTGCATTTCCGTCCGATTCTCAGGTATATGAAATACGATCGCCCTCATATTCACGGCATTCTTGAGAGCACGCCGGAGGAGCATATGAGGGACAGCATCGCATTTTTGCAGCAGCTTTATTCCGAAGTCTGACCCGGAGCTGCGGCCAACCGTTCAAGCGTACGCTCTGCCAGGCGGGCAAAATAAGCCGCGCTCACCGGCAGGGCGTTTTCGTCGAGCGTAAACGCGGGGTGATGCCATTCCTGCGTTCCCGCGGTACCCATGAAGACGAATAATCCCGGGACCGTCAACTGGTAGACAGCGAAATCTTCACCCGCCGAGGACAATGCCGGCGTGACCGGATTATACCCCAGCTCGGTCGCGGTCTCCCAGCCGAGCTCCGCAAGTTCGCCGTCGTTGTCGATCGGCGGCGGCCCTTCCACCCAGCGGAGCGAGGCCTTGGCGCCCAATGCCGTCGCCACGCCCTGCACGATGGAGGCGAAACGCTCCATCACCCGCTCCCGCGTCTTCAGGTCGAAGGTGCGGATCGTTCCTTCCATCATCGCCGTCTGCGGGATCACGTTCCACACCGTTCCGCTGTGGATTTGCGTCACGCTTACGACGGCGTTCTCCAACGGGCTGACGTTACGGCTGACGATCGTCTGCAGCGCCGATACGATCTGTGCGGCGACCACGATCGGGTCCACGCCCGCATCGGGAACGGCCGCGTGGGTGCCCACACCGGCCAGCTCCACCACAAAGCCGTCGGCCGCCGCCATCAGCGGGCCGGGCTTAATCCCGATCGTGCCGACCGGCAGATCGGGCTTGTTGTGCATGCCGAGCACGGCCTGCACGCCCCCCAGTGCTCCGCTCGCGACCACCTGTTTCGCTCCCGTCGCGTTCTCCTCCGCCGGCTGGAACAGCAGCCGGACCGTGCCCTGAAGCTCCTGCTCTCTCTCCTTGAGCAGTATGGCCGCGCCGATCATCGCCGCCGTATGGAAATCATGTCCGCAGGCATGCATTTTCCCCGGCACCTCGGACGCGTACGGCAAATCCGTCTGCTCCTGGATCGGCAGCGCGTCGATGTCCGCCCGCAGCGCGACGACCGGGCCGTCCAGGTATCCGCCGATCTCGGCGACCAGACCGGTCGCAAGCGGATATTCCGAGGCGATCCGCACCCCCGCTTCCTCCAATTGTTCCCGTATGAGGCGCGTCGTTTCCGTCTCTTCCCCCGCCAACTCGGGACGACGGTGAAGTTGACGCCGGATTTGAATCATCTTTTCCGTCACACTCTCCAGCTGTTCTTTCCATGCATCGCTCAACATCTTCCCATTCCCTTCGTTCTATCATTATGAATTTCATGATAACCCTCCGGAAGGGTTCGGGGCAAGCAGGCGACGCCGCCCATGGCCTCAGTGCATTGGAATGACGGTATCGAAAAACGCGACAGAATCAATTTCCTTGTCATGGATGATCGGCGTAAAAGTCTTAATGATCGTAATGGTGTTATTGATAAAATCCGCTTGTGCCATCCCCGTAAAAAGCGTTGTCGTCTCCCGGGTTCCGTCTTTGTAATTCAGCGTGACCGGATAAGTATCCGAGGTTTCGTTTAATCCGACTTCCTTTTCTGACCGGCTGGCCGCCTCCGATATCTCTTTTGCATGAGCGCTCTCCATTTTTAAAGTTACGGAAATGGGCGAGATCGCAATATAGGTTAGCTTGGCTTTATAGCCATATAACGAAATATTCTCATTCAGTTGATGAGCCGTCGAGATATCCTGAAAATCCATCTTGAACTTGGTCTTCCAAGAACCTGAAATGACGGTTTCAAACTCGTCGGGAAAAGCCCCCGCCCCTTCCAGGTTGCGGACGAGCAATTGAACATCTTTCCCTATAATCGATTTGTCCGTCAATAAATAACTCATGACCAGGCTGATCTTATTGTCGTCCGGATTCTCATCCTCCAGGGATTCGAACCCGACGCCGGCACTGTAAGAACCCGCCGCATCAAAGTCCAAATGCCCTTCAAAACGATACCGCTCCGCATTCAAAACCGTCCCTTCCGGAGCCGTGAATTCCATCAATATATAGACCAAATGATTGTCGCCGATCACTTGTTTGACTTCAAGGGTTCCGTTCTCGTTCACCACCTGCTTGTCCACGACATAAGCGCCATTTTGCAAATAACGCTCCTGCTCGCCATCAACCGGTTTTAGAAAATTCAGAAACTTGACGTCGAGTCCTAAAAAAGCGGCCGCGTATGCCGTTGTTGTTGCCAGACAGAGCATCGCGATCACGCCCAGCATTGCGGTTCTAAAAGGCCTGGTAGGAATCTGCTTTCTTGTTGATTTCGTTTGTCTCCCTTTTTTTGCCGTTATTTCCTGCCATAATTTTTCCTTATGCTCCTCATTCGGCCCCAGCGCTTCAAATAGTCCCTTGAGACGGTTCTCTGTCAACGCGTCCCCCTCCTTTCAAATCAGCCTTCAGGCGTTCGCGCCCTTTCGCCAATTGCGTTTGTATCGTGCTTTCCTTGCGGTTCAGCAGCCTTGAAATTTCTTTGACGGAATACCCCTCGTAATAATAAAGATAAAGGACCGTTTTGTACTTGTCGGGAAGCGAAAGCAGCCTTTCAAGGATCTCTCCTTGATGCTCTTCGTTTTCCCAAACCGTTTTTTCCGGCAAAACGTCCACATCGGTCCGCCGCGATTTCCACCAGCTTTTTAAAACGTCCTTGCAGTAATTTTTCGTCGTCACGATCAGCCATGCCTTTTCATGCTCTCGGTCGTAAAACGGTTTATCGTCATTCAGCAGCTTTAAAAATATGGATTGAACGGCATCGTCCGCATCCGCGGTATTTTTCAAAAGGATGTAACACAGCCTGTACACCGTGTCGACGTTCCGCCGATAGATCTCCGCAAATTCTTGGTCCGTGCGCCTCCATGACCGGTTGCCCATGAGTTCACCTCCTATATAGAACACGATTGGCCGTTGAAAAATATCTTATATGAAGAAAAAAGCACCCGATAAAATCGAGTGCTTTTCGCTTATTGCCGTATCGAATCGTCGGGCTACATCGCCGCCTCGGTGATCCCGTCCATCGCTCCGGCCAAATGGTGAATCGTCCGCAAATAGCTGACCGTCCGGTTCAACGAATGCATAATGACCGAATGTGTTTCGGCTTTGCGGTTCGGCAAATAACGGACGCCGCTCAGCAAGTCGCCGGGAGTGACACCGGTCGCGACGAACAGCACGTTCCCCCGGCCGACCATGTCTTCCATATAGAGGGTCTTTTGCGGATCATCCATGCCCATTTTTCTGCACCGGTCAAAATCCTCGGGCGTATCCGGCATCAAACGCCCTTGCATTTCTCCGCCGAGGCATTTCAGCGCCGCCGCGGCCAGTACGCCTTCCGGCGCGCCGCCGGAGCCCACATACATGTCCACTTCGCTTTCCACCGCGGCCTCGATGGCTCCCATCACGTCGCCGTGTCCAAGGAGCTTGATCCGGACACCGGCTTCCCGCAGGGCGGCGATCATGTCCCGGTGACGCTCGCGGTCCAGGATCGACACGGTCATTTGGGACAAAGGTTTTTGCAAGATGTTCGAGGCTTTGGCCAGCGTAACTTCAATCGGATCGTTCAGGGAAAGATGGCCGGCTAGCGCGGGACCGACCGCCAGCTTCGCCATGTAAATATCCGGCGCATGGAGCAAATTCCCTTCCGGTGCGGCGGCGATCACGGAAATGGCATTGTTGAGCCCGTTTGCCACCGTCTCGGTGCCTTCCAGCGGATCGACGGCGATATCGATTTTCGGGCCGCGGCGGTTGCCGACTTTTTCCCCGATATACAGCATCGGCGCCTCATCCATCTCCCCTTCGCCAATGACGACGGTACCGTCCATGTCTACGGAATGAAACAGCCTCCGGATCGCTACCGTGGCGGCCTCGTCGGCGCTGTGCTTGTCGCCTCTTCCCGTCCAGCAAGCCGCTTCCAGCGCGGCCGCCTCCGTAATTCGAGCTAATTCCAAAGCAATATGGCGTTCCATCGTACTCCCTCTCCCTCCAATTATCTGTGTTTGATTTGTTTCATGATCAAAACGGCCGTTTCCTCAATCGCCTTTCCCGTCACGTCAATGATCGGGCAACCCAGGGACCGGTAAAGATCCCTTGCATAATCCAGCTCCTGCCGTACCCGGTCCAAAGAAGCGTATTGTGCCTGGTCGGGCAGTCCCATCGATTTGAGCCGCTCGGCCCGAATCTTCACCAGCTGCTCCGCGTCGATCGTCAGGCCGACCAGCTTCGAACTGCCGACTTCCCCGAGCTGCGTCGGTGGCGCCAGTTCGGGAACGACGGGATAATTCATGACCTTAAGCCCTTTGTGGGCCAAAAATATCGACAGCGGCGTTTTGGATACCCGGGAGACCCCGAGCAACACAAGATCGGCTTTCAAAATGGCGCCTACATCTTTCCCGTCGTCATTGTTGACGGCGAATTCCACCGCTTCCACCCTGCGAAAATAATCCTCGTCCAGCCGGTGCAGCAAACCGGGCAGCCGCTTCGGCGTATCGTTGAACGTATCGATAAAAGCCTGCATCATCGGCCCCATCACATCGACGGCGCGAACGCCCAGCCTGACCGCCTCTTCCCGAATGGCTTCCCTAAGCTCCGGCTGGACAAGCGTGTATGCAACGAATCCGCCGCGCCGATGAACTTCCTCCATCACTTCGCTGATTTCGTCTTCCGTGCGGACATTCATCACGCGCTTGATTTCCGTATCCTGAAGCTCGAACTGCCGGAGCGTGGCCCGGACGACCGCCTCCGCGGTTTCCCCGACCGAGTCCGAGCAAATTGTTATGAAGTGCGCCTGCTCCCGGTTCATCCCATTCCTCCCGTTTTATTTCTCTATTCCTCAGCCAACATTTCAAGCAGCATTTTAATGATATTCGTCTTGGAAATGCGTCCGACGACCTTCCATTCCCCTTCTTCGCCGTTTGGCGACGGCACCACGACAGGCAAGCTGTCGATCTGGTGGGCGATGATTTTCCGTGCCGCCTCGAGTACCGTGTCGTCGGGAGAAACGGTAATCATGTTGGCCTTCCTCGTCATAATGAAGCTCACCGGCATCGTTGAGGCCGAGGCGTTCCCGAGCGTGACCTTCAGCAAATCTTTGCGGGAAACGATCCCCGTCAGCAGACCGCCCTCATCCGTAACGATCAGATGCCCGACATTTTCAAGAAACAAGGTGACGACCGCTTCCTGGATCGTCGTCGTTTCGCGGACGACCACCGGTACGCCATGAACGTCGCCGACCTTCATATCCAGCAAACGAAGCTTGTTTCCGTTTTCCGATTGGGCTCTTTTTCCGAGAAAATACCCAACCTTCGGCTTGGCGTCGATATAATCGAGCATCACCAGAACGGACAGATCCGAACGGATCGTCGGGCGGGTCAAATTCAGCATTTCCGCGATCTGCTCGCCGGTGATGGGGGCATGTTTTTTCACGATTTCCACAATTTCCGATTGGCGTGGCGTTAGCTTGATATCAATCCCTCCGTTTCCGGATTTACACGCCGCTTGCGGCGGCTGCGTCAGACGGCTCCTCCTCTCTCTTTTCCCGATATGGTAATTAATTCTGGATATATAGTACGTCATATTTAATCATATTGCAATAATTAATACGTATTATTTTTCGAATGGAGTGGTTTATTGGGTGAAATATGACCTTTTAAGGGAATACCCCTGGGCAATTATTGTGTCTTGATTGGAAAAAATACAACCATTTCCGCTCCAAGAGGCGGTTTCGATCACGCTCGTTGGAAAATTTCCAATAAAATCGTCCGATTTCGAACTCAAACCAGGGTAATTCTTCAATCTGGTTGGAATTTTTCCAATCAAGCCGGTACAACAAAAAAAACAACCCGCCCCTTTCAAAGAAAGGATGCGGGTTGGACGGGTTAGTAACCCAAAATCCCGTCGATTTTGCGCAGTTCCTCATCGGTGAACGACGGGCTGCTTAACGCGCCGACCGCGTCTTCGATTTGGCTCGTCTTGCTGGCGCCGATCAGCGCCGAGGTGACCCGGCCGCCGCGGAGCACCCAGGCCAAAGCCATCTGTGACAGCTTCTGTCCTCTTTCGGCGGCCATATCGTTCAACTGCTTCACCTTCGCGATCCGCTCCTCGTTCAAATCCTCCGGACGCAGGAAAACGCTAGGCCCGGCGGCGCGGGAATCCTTCGCGATCCCGTTCAGGTACCGGTCGGTCAGGATGCCTTTCTCCAGCGGCGAGAACACGATCGAACCGATGCCCTCTTCCTCAAGCACGTCCTGCAAACCCTCTTCGATCCAGCGGTTCATCATCGAGTAGCTCGGCTGGTGAATGACCGCCGGCGTTCCGAGCCGCTTGAGGATTTGGGAAGCCGCCAGCGTCTGCTCCGGACTATAGTTGGAGAGTCCGACGTACAAGGCTTTCCCTTGGCGCACGATCAGATCCAGCGCGGCCATCGTTTCTTCCAACGGGGTGTCCGGATCCGGACGGTGATGATAAAAAATATCGACATACTCCAGACCCATCCGCTTCAGGCTTTGGTCGAGGCTGGATACCAGGTATTTTTTCGAACCCCATTCTCCGTAAGGTCCCGGCCACATGTAATACCCCGCTTTGGTCGAGATGATGATCTCGTCGCGGTACGGACGCAAATCCTCCCGGAGCAGACGTCCGAACGTCTCTTCCGCCGATCCCGCCGGCGGCCCGTAGTTGTTGGCCAGGTCAAAATGGGTTATGCCTAAGTCAAACGCTCTCCGGAGCATAGCGCGCCCGTTCTCGAACACGTCGATGCCTCCGAAATTATGCCACAGGCCCAGCGAAATGGCCGGCAGCTTCAACCCGCTCCGTCCCGAGCGGTTGTATGTCATGGTTTCATATCTATTGTCGGCTGCTTGATACATCAGTGCTTGTTCCTCCTTAAGTTGAGATGTGTCAAATATAATACAATTAAAGCGGCACACCTATAGCAATAAGGATGGTATATATGGCATGATGTCTTTTTTTAAACAAAATCACGATAATCGGAGGGCGAGACGCCGACCGATTTTTTAAACATTTTGGAGAACAGCAGCGCATCCTGATATCCGACCGAACGGGCCACCTCACCGATAGAATAATGACCCTTTCTGAGCAGCGCACAGGCTTTTTCCATCCGGTAATGCAATAAATATTGTTGCGGCGGAAGCCCGGTAGCCTGTTTAAAGAGGGACGACAAGTATTTGCGGTCCAGCCCCACGATCGCGGCCAGCTGGCCTACGGTGATCTCCTCGCTGTAATGGCCGTGCAGGAAATCGAGGCAGCGATGAATGTAAGATTCCTTGGCTTGAACCCGCGCCGACGCGAGCCGACCCGATGCCGGAGCAAGCTCCACCAACCTCGTCAAAAACTCGTGCAGTAGTGCCTGGAGGCGCAAATCCCGGGTCGCCGCGTTGTCCTCCGCTTCGTTCAGCAATTCGTACAGCTGCGGCATCAACCGCGTATCCATCGGAAACACGGGATTCGTCGGGCTGAGCCGTGTCCGGCTTAAAATATCTTCAACCTGGTCGCCGCAGAAGCCGATCCAGGAATACGTCCAGGGGTCGGTTCCGTCGGCCTGATAAAATATCACCCGTTCGGGGTAGGCGAGAAAAGCCTGTCCGGCGGTCAATTCATGCGTGACGCCTTCGGCACGCACGACTCCCCGTCCCGCGTGAATAAAGTGGATTTTATAAATATCGCGTACCCCCGGACCGAAGGAATGGAGCGGGGCGCATCTTTCTTTTCCCCAATAACATACATAGAGCTCGGGGCTTTCGCGAAACGGGCGGTCCGGATTATGATGGAATATCGCCGGCACAAGCAACACCTTCCCTTAAACAGCATTCGCTGCTATTGTATCACATGAATCAAGCCGAAAAGGCCTCCCCTAAATTCGCGGAGCGAACTTTCGGGAGACCTTTTAGAACCTTGCCTCTATTTCATTTTACCGACGACTTTTACTCTTAATCTCGTCGCATTCTCGGGATGATAAGCGAGCGGGGTTTCCTCCACTTCGACCAATTCGATCGTATCGGCATCGGCTCCGGCCAAGACGGCCTGATTTACCGCTTTTTGCTCGGCATCTTTCAACGAAGCCTCGCGCGGTTCCCGCGCATAAATATAAATCTGTTCATATTGCCCGCTGATTTGGGAAATCGACGCCCCGATGGCGTTCGCCACACCTCCGTTTTCCGTTTTGATCATACCGGCTACCCCGCGGATCGAATCCGGGATAATAATGCTGCCGCCGCCCACGAGAACGAGCTGAACGTCCTCCGAGGATGTTTTCATTTTATCGATCGCTTGCTCGACGATGGCGGAAATTTCGGCCTGCACCGCTTTAGCGAATTCCTCCTCAATGTGGGACACCAGGCTCTTGTCGCCTACATCGGCCATCCCCAACCGGACGGCGATATCGGTGGTCGTAAGCGTGCTTCCGCCGAAGACGAGCGCTTCCTCGCCGATTCTGTATCCCACGCTGTCGGGTCCGACGGTAATTTTGCCCTGTTCATTCACGCGGATAATGCTGCCTCCGCCGAGGCCGACGGAAATAATGTCCGGCATTCTGAAATTGGTGCGGATATCGCCGACTTCAACGGCAACCGACGACTCTCTCGGGAATCCGTCCTGCAGTACCCCGATATCCGAGGTCGTACCGCCAACGTCAAGGACCATCGTATCCTTGATCTGCGCCAAGTACGACGCGCCGCGAATGCTGTTTGTCGGCCCGCAGGCAATCGTGAGGATTGGAAACTGTTTGGCGTAATCGATGGACATCAATGTGCCGTCGTTTTGGCATAAATACACGGCCGCATCCGTAATTCCTTCTTCCTCCAAGGCGTTTACGAAACCTTGCGTCGTCGTCTCGATCACCTTGCACAAGGCCGCATTCAAGATGGTCGCATTCTCGCGTTCGATGAGCCCTACCGAACCGATCAGGGAAGAGCAGGATACCGGATACGCTTCTCCGTATGTCTCGTGAATAAGATCGCGGACTTTCAGCTCCTGATCGTTCTTGATGGAAGAAAATACGCCGATAACGGCGATGGACTCGACTTTTTCCCGCCAATCGGCCAAAAGCGTCCGGATCTCATCCTCATCGACTTCGCCGAGAACTTGACCATCGTATTCGTATCCGCCGCGAACCAGGGCGTAGTTGCCCGACAACTTCTCGATCATGTCTTCAGGCCAGGCCGTATACGGAGCGACGGAAGCCGTGGCAGGGTAACCTAAGCGAATAACGCCGACCTTGGCCAGCTTCTTGCGTTCCACGATCGCATTGGTGCATTGCGTCGTGCCTAGCATCGCATGCGTAATTTTGGTTTTGTCGATTTTCGATTCTTGCAGCAAATTCCTGAGGGATGTTTCGATCCCCGTCTTAATATCCAGACTTGTCGGTGATTTTACGGAGTGAACCAATTGATGATGCTCGTCCAAAATAATGGCGTCCGTATTCGTCCCGCCTACATCGATCCCGATTCTATACATGATCAGCACCCGCCTTTTTTACCAGTTCTTCAATCGGAACATAATCGTAATCATATCCAAAGTACCTTGGCCCCGCGGTCTCGATCCCCTTCTCCGTTCTCCATTTTTCATGAGCGGGAAGACCGATCACACGCACGCGTTTGCCGTACTTCAGGCTCTCGGTCGTCACGGGCAGCAAGGTTTCGTAATCGACCAGACAGAGCAAATCCGGGGTCATCCCGACAACCTGTCCGTCCCTTTCCGCAACGAGGTTCTCATTTTGAAAATGAACCTGCATATTTCCGCCCCTATGGGCTTCGATGCCTTCCAGATTCATTTTGCCGAGATTAAATCCTCCCTTGGTTTCCCGGATCACATCGACGATTTTCCCTTGGAAAAGCTCATAACCGGCTACCAAAGTCAAAAGCTCCTGCAGTTTTTCTTTTGCATCCCTCTGGTTCGAGGAAATAATCTCCCCGATTTGTTGGGACAAGGTCACGATATGATGGACCCCGCTTTTCTTCATTTGCGCCCCGGTCGTCGGATACAGGCTCACCAGAGCGCTGGCCCCCATCTCCACCGTGGCTGCCCGGGCCAACCGTTCCGTCCATTTGTTATCGATCGTTTCGAAGATACCGATATTCCCTTTTTCGTCCGTAATGGCCATCGGCGTTGCCGAAATCCCGTCCAGGTTGAACGTCACCATCTGAAGTTCGGGGAAGGCTCTGCCCATGCCGTCGCAATCGACCAGCGGCAAACCGAGCTGCGCCGCGACCACGATCGGAATCATCGAATTGACGCCGCCCGCTTCCATCGGATACGTGCCCGCGATTTTGTCTTTTCCCAAGTACTGGGCGAGTTTTTGAAATACTTTCACGAACTCGCTTCCGTTCGGAAATTTCTCCGCGGAAACGGAAGGGGCTCCCATCATCGCAGCCGGAATAAAAAAGTCTTCGTCGCCGATTTCGTCGACGGAATATAATTTAACGGGACCATTCTTCTCAATGGCCGAAATCGCCATCAGTTTACCGATGTAAGGGTCTCCGCCGCCTCCCGTTCCCAGGAATGCGGCTCCGATCGAAATATGCTCAATGGCGGCTTTATCTAAATATCTCATTTATCGTTCCTCCAATATGACAGTCTTTGAAGCAGTTAGCCGGTAGCCGGCAATGTACAAGACGAATGAAATGACAATGCCGATTAAGGGCTGATTGGACACTTGCGGCAAACTCGGGAAAAAGGATAACACGACCGGAAGGCAGGCAATGACCGAACCGATCAGCCAGGAATAGACGCCTAAGCGGTTCACGCCCTCGGTTTCCTTCCAAAGCCTCTTATCCCCCTTGTTCACGACCCAATAGGAAGCGATCATGACGCCAGCGACAGGCGGTACCATGGCCGATAATACGGACATCACGGGCGTAAAGTAATCCAAAATGCCGATGACCGCAAGCACCGTCCCGATCAGTCCGGCCACGCCCACCGCCCATTTTTCCTTTTCCTTGGATACATTAAAAACATTGACCAGCGCGAACCCGCCCGAGATGGCATTGACCATATTGGTCTTCCAGGCCGCCAGAATCAAAACGACCCCGCCGATGAACGGAGTGGCGATCTTCAAAAAGACGGCCGCGACATCGTTCGTTTGGTAAGCCAGCGTTAAGACGGCGCCTACGCTAATCATCAGTAGGCCAGCCGGTATAATGCCGAAGATGGCTGCCTTCCACACATCGGAACGCTTGCCGGAAAATTGCGAATAATCGCCGGCAATGACCGCACCAAGCGCAAAGGAACCCATGGTGACCGCCAGCCCGTCCATAAAGCTCGAATCCTGCTCCGGTCTGTAATTCGAAATCACCTGCAGTGTTTCTCCATGCAGCGCCTGGACCAAACCATACACGCAAAGCACGACCAGTAAAGGCACCGCAATATAACTGAGCACGCGCAGTACTTTGATTCCGTACATCGCGGAAACGACCATCACCAAACCGCTGATCAGAGACGCTACCGGAACCGGCATATGAACGCCGGACTCGGCCAGCAAATTCGCCAGCGCCGCTCCGCATACATTCGCCTGAATCCCGAACCAGCCAAGGCAGGCAACGGTCAAAATAATGGAGAGAATCGTGCGCGATCCTTTTTTGCCGAACACCTGACTTGCGACCTGGACGGTCGACTTTCCTAAATCCGTGCTTTGAATGCCCTGCAAAATCATCAAGGCCACGATAACGGCATACCCGATCAGGGTGACCGTCAATGTCTTGGATAAGCTCATCCCCGTGATCAGCGTGTTCCCTACGAGAAGGCCCGGAATACTGATCATGGCTCCGGCCCAAACGATGCCCAGCGTGAACCAAGACTGTTTTTTCTCTTGATTGCCCATCCCTTTCGCCTCCCGTTTCGATCGATTGACTAAAACTATTTTTCTTATTGTAAAAGATGAGGGAGCAGGCGTCTTTTTCGGAAATAAAAATAAAAATCCGAATTTTTGTCGTTTTCGACAAGCATTCGGATTCTTTGACTTAGTTATTGATCAACCGATAGATCATGCAGGCCAGATACACATCGTAAAATTCGGAATTCATCGTGATATCGTAGCCCAACAGCTCGCTGATTTTTTTGATGCGGTACTTCACGGTGTTTTTGTGGACAAAGAGAAGTTTGGCACAGTCATCAAAATTTCCCTTCGCATCCAGAAGAAAAATCGTTAATGTTCTCACCGACTCAGGGTCGTCCAGAATAGGAGCGATCACCGACATCCATTCTTCAATGACTTCTTCCCCTTGCACGCTCAAGTCGATCGCCCGCTTCATGGAGCGGATTTCCGCGGCGGTAAACCATTTTCGCTGTTGATAAATCAGATGCACTTTCTTCCCGACCTGGTTCACGAGCTGATACATTCTGCGCACATCCGTCGTATTCCTCATTCTTGGCGCATATACCATTTCGGATATGGAGGATAAGAAATTCGTCGTTTCGACGTACTCTTCGGCCACTTCAACCTCATTATATTTGTAGGAGCAATTGCCCAACAACACGATGACGCAACGGTCGACCGTTTGAATGACCGCCGTTTTATAATATTTGGAGAGATGCTCAGCCAGTTCCTCCCTGATGCGTTTTTCCTCCGATAAATCCTGGATATAGACGAGCCACATCATCTGGATCGACGCGACGTCGATATGCAGCAGATGGGCCAGCCTCCGCATCTTTTCGCTTTCGTCATTGATGATCGCCTTGACTAAAGCGTATTCGCTGACCTCGTTATGCTTGTCTCCCCACAAATTGATGGCCACCTGCACGACCTCGCCGATTTTGTCGACGGTCTTCCCCGGCAGCTTCGCATTTTCTTTGATTAAAAAAAGGTGGAGAACCTCCCCGTTTTTTTGCCGAAGGGTTCTATGCCCAACAAAACAGGAACCGTCGTCGGAACGGTTTGCTTGAATAATTTTCCCGACGTCCAAAGTGGAGTTGCGGGGCCACATGACTTGATTCACGATCTCCAGCTTCGCGTTCGTCAGCACCATATTGGCCTTCAAACGGTCGGATAGCAATTTCAGCATGATTTCCACGCTTCGCGAATGCTCCGGCAGGAACGACACTTTTTCCAGCGACTCATTGACAAAATTATCATTGATCGTTTGATTGTCCAGGACAATCGCTTCCATCACTTCATAGATCACTTCATTATAGCGCAGGGAAAAATCGTTCTCGGGCATACAGATGATAATAAAATTTTGGGACTCGGCTAATCGCAGCACTTCCTCCGGCACTTTCGGAATGATAATTCCGACATAATACAAAATCAGCCCCACTTCCCCGAGATCAATCAGGTATTGAATCGCTTCGCACTGTTTTTCCACATTATCCTTGATGGAATATAACGAGCTGATCACGATTTCTTCCGCATACCATTCTTGTTGAACGTTTTGAACGATTTTCGAAGAAAAATCGGCGTTGGAAACCTCCAATACGGATAACGAAGAGACGGTACGATGAAGGCTGTTCCTGCCGGTCAACACCTTAGCGCCCCGGAACGAAGGCAATTGCAAAATATCTTTAACGGTTACCCCCATATGATTCACCACTTCTTCTTGTTCAAATAAAAGTTAGGATCCCGTCAAAAAGGGATGCCTATTCTTGTCTTGTAACCGCCGGTTCTATCGATAGAAGTCGCTTAAATCCTCGAACAGCCGTTTGATAAATTCAAGCTCGGTTTCGTCGTATCTTTCCAAAAATTCGTACATTCTTTGCTCTTCCTTCTTATGGAGATCGTCATGAGCGGCGAATAGCTTTTTCCCTGCGGGCGTGAGCCGGAAATATACTTCCTTTTTGTTGTCGTTGAGCTGGGCTTTACGCACCCAACCAGCCTCGAGTAATTTTTTGGCGATTTTGGAGGTGTTCCCTTTGCTTAACTTTATTTTTTCCGCGATGGAAGTGACGTTGATCGGCTCCTGCTCTCCGATGCACGAAATGGTGTGCAGTTCCGTCATGTTCAGGTTGAACTCCATATCCATGTGCTTGCGAATATCCTCAAGATAAGTTTCGGTGATTCGGGCTTCATATTGCTCTTTTTGCTGAAGGAACTGAATGAAACATTCATGAATTGCGGTTTTGTTTCGATTGGAAGTACCCATGATCATGCCGGCTCCTCGGTTCATTTTTCTCATTATATCATAGATTATTTCCCGAGAAACAATAGAGCAATGCCTTTTATCTACGGATAAACATGGATGATTCCTCACTGGTTGACTCTTTTAAGAGTAATTAGTACAATAATATTGTTTCATATGAAACAATATCGATATATGTAATTGCAATTATCCTTTGATTAAAGGAAATAACAATCGTTCTTTATGAAACAATCGAATCCGATCCTTAAATGAACAAACTGCTCAAGGCAACCATTTTACCATTTTAGTTGGAAGGCGGGAGTGTAAATGAGTGTGGAATCTACGATCAAAGAGCGCAGAAGCATACGAAAGTTCACCGATCAAGTTGTGCCGGATCACCTTATAAACGAGTTATTTGAACAGGCTGCGGGTTTGTGCGACCCTCAAATGCTGAAAGCCATGCGGCTTATCTTAGCGTTGCAAAGCGAATCGAAGGATCGGTTGTCGCGTTACATGATGGATTCCTTTGCGGCCACCCCCATAGGAAAACTGGTCCCCCGCCCCTTGAAGGAGACGATGGCGAAGTACTTTTCCAATGTTCCGGGTCTTATTGCCGTTGTCGTAGAAAATCATGATTCGCCTCAGCAGAAAGATATGCGGTATGCGAATGCTTGCTTTTTCCTGCAAAATTTGCAGCTTTTGGCCTGGGAGAATGACATAGGCATGTTTTGGCGAACGGATGAGATTTTGTATTCGAAGCCTTTACTCGAACAACTTGGCATAACGGAACGTGAGCGCTTGGTCGGTATATTGCCCTTCGGTTTCATCGAAAAAGCTCCTCGCCCCCGAAACCGCACGCCTGCCGCAAAAAAGTGGCTTTGCTGGCCGCAAATTTAATGGAAAAGAGGGGGAGAATGGCATGTCCATAACGAGTTTATTAAGGAATAGTTGTCCACCCGATCGTTTTGATCAGAATAAAATTGAACCCGAAAGAATTCTTCAACTGTTGGAAACGGCTGTCTGGGCACCGAATGACGGCTTGAGAGAGCCTTGGCGATTTCTGTTCGTGAAAGGTGAACTTGGAAAAGAAGCGCTGCCGCTTCATCATGAAGCCCCCGCCCATCTCGTCGTTATCGCGGATGCCGTTGGCGACATGCACAAGCAGGAGGAGGATTTGGCCGCAGTATACTGCTTGATTCAAAATATAAGATTGCTGGGTTTGGACCAAAACCTCGCCATGTCGGTTTGTATGGAGGATTGGATACACGAAGACTCCACGCGCCAAAGGTTAGGAATCCGGGATAGCGAACGAATAGCCGCAATTCTTGATATCGGTGACACGAACATCGCGGACACGGCTAAAGAAGAAGCATTTAGGATTCGCATTACGGAATGCTGATGCCACACACAGCACGCCACGATGTCATAATTCAGCACCGACCGGCCGATAAGCAGATCGAACACCTTCTCATTTGTTATTGCAAGCTTATTTTACGGAGGCGGGTTACTTGCCCGCTTTAGCCGACACGGAAAAATAACTCATCTCAACGGGTGAGACGGATTCTGCTTTCGTTTCTCCATCCGGGCAGTCCCGCCGGTATCTTCCCTCCTCCAGCTTCATGTCGATAAAATCAACGACCTGCTGCAGCGAGGCGATTTGGCTGACAATATTCTCCCGGTGGTTCCTTAAGAGTTCCACCAGTTCGGGATATTCCGCGGGATCGGTATCGATGGAGACCTCCAAAAAAGGCCGCATTTCTTCTAGCGGCATCCCCGTTTTTTTCAGGCATGCGATCAGCCGGATCGTTTCTATGCCCTCCTGCCGATAGATGCGGTGTCCGTTGTCCTTTCGCTCCGCACGAGGCAAAAGCCCGATCTTTTCGTAATAACGGATCGTATCTTCAGTCATTCCGGTTTGCTCGGCGGCTTGCTTTATCGTAAAGGTTTGCTCTTCTTCCACCCTGCTCCCTCCCGGGGATTGCTTTTCGTGCATTATACATCTTGGAGCTTACTCCAAGTCAAGTCTCTTATTCTTGAAAAAAACTTTGTTTTTGCGCATTGACTTGGAGTCGACTCCAAGAGATAGAATGTGCGCTATCGAAGAAATATCAAGTTATCAGAAGGAGATGCACAATGGAAAAGAACCCGCATGAACATATCGCTTTGATTACAGGCGCAAGCGCCGGGATCGGGCTGGAATTAACCCGGAAGTTGCTGGCGGAGGACTGGCAGGTGATCGCATTGAACCGTTCCGACTTTCCGGAGGACGATATGAGTATCCGGAATGCGATCAGGAGCGGATCGCTTCGAATTTATAAAACCGCGGATCTTGCCGACTTTGCCAGCCTGAAACGGACTTTGGAAGAAATCAAAGGCAAGGAGCGGCGGATCGATATTTTGTTCAATAACGCCGGGGGATCCTTCCCCGAGCTGAGCTATACGAAACAAGGTCGCGAGAAGCATTATGAGCTGTTGACGGTCGTTCCGTATATCGTTCTGATGGAGTTGAAGGAACTCCTAAAAAACGGTCGCTTAAAAACGGTCATCAACACCTCATCTTCAGCGTCAAAATATACGAAGGAGTTTTCGGTCGAAATCCTGGAACATCCCAAAACCTTCCGCAAGCTGATTGGTCCTTACGCCACCTCAAAGCTAGCTCTTTCGCTATGGACTCAGGCGATCGCGCCGGAGCTTGCCAAGGACGATATCCTGATCCGCAGCGTTGATCCAGGCGGCAACAATACGCTAAGAAAAGGAAAAAACTCCGGTCTCCCCCTTGTGGTTAAATGGTTGATGATGCTATTTTTCTCGCCGCCCGCACACGGAGCCAACAAGCTGCATGAAGGGGCGCTCGGGGAACACCGGAATAAGACCGGCGTGTTTTTGGTTACGGGACAGGTTTCGGAATTAAAATTTATGGATCAGGCGCGGAACGTATTGGAAAGGGTTCAAGCGATTTATGAACACGAATTTTTGCAACAGGATTATTCCTCATCACTTTAACCTAAAAGGGGAATTCCGTTACTGGTGGAGATTACTTTTTTGCTTTATCCGTAGCCTTTTTTATGGCCTTGTTAACTTCATGGTTAACGGATTCCTGATAGATGTCCGCGTAAGTTTTTGAATCTTTGATGAGCTCGTCGCAGAAAGCCGCAACATCTTTGCCCGTCACTTCAAGTACGCCTTTTCCCGAGGCCGCGCCCTCTTCAAAAAGATCGACGATTCCCGAGAGCAAACCCGTTCCCTCGGTTAGCTCGACAGGGCCGACCTTAAAGAGATATTTTTGAATTTCTTTATAAACGAACCGGTAATCTTGCGGGAGCGCTTTGACGCGCGCCACATGTGCGCGCCACTCTTTTTTGCCTTCGATGATCTCTTTGATTCTCATTTGCTCCTCCTATTTGCCTAATTTTTTGGCGATATTGTCATTGAGTTGCTTACGCCATTTGTCGCGAAAAGTCTTTGCCCCTTCTTCACCGGCCAATGCTGAACAGAAGCCTTTAATGTCGTCACCCAAAACCTCTTTGACTCGCTGACCGTCCGCCGCCGATTCTTCGAGCAGGCCGAGCACGCCGTCAAGAATCGGCATAAGGTTGCGGCCGGTGAAATCGGAGTGAGGCCAAAGGTGGGCATTCATTTCTTCCCATGCGGCTTGATAATCCGCCGGCAGCTGTTTGGCACGCAATTCAAAAGCTTTCATTTCTTTTGTCATATCGCTGCCGGTGATTTTTTCCCAAAAATTCATGGCGTTTTCTCCTTTAGCTCGTTAATTTTGGAGGATACGAACTCCCACTTTTCCCAGAACTTCCGGAGTTCCTCGCGTCCCGCATCGTTAAGCATAAAAAACTTGCGCGGTGGTCCCATGTCGGACGGCTTTTTGGTGATCTCCACCAGCTTGTTTTTTTCGAGCCGGACCAGGATGGTGTAGACGGTGCCTTCCACAACGTCCGTGAAGCCGAGAGCGTTCAGCCGCCGCGTGATTTCGTAGCCGTAGGTTTCTTTGCGGCTTATGATTTCAAGGACGCAGCCCTCAAGCACCCCTTTGAGCATTTCCGTTAAGTTTTCCAATACATTCACTCCTTGCTATTCAGTATCACCGGTATAAAGTGATACATACTACAGCTATAAAGTAACACGCAGTAGAGAATTTGTCAATGGCAGTGCTCTAAGCGTAAGTTGCGATTTGCAAGATCATTCTAAAAAAACGCCCTGGCAAGAGATCGTTATTTTCTCCGCCAACGCGTTATTTAGACTTTAGTGTATATTTTTCTTTCTGAAATTGCCGCCTTTAACCTCGGCTACATCATAGACCACCACAAAGGCATTCGGGTCAATTTCCTGAATGATTTGTTTGATCTTGCTGTCTTCCAGACGGTTAATGACGCAAGTGATTTCTTTGAATTGTTCGTTGGTATAACCGCCGTAGGCATCCGTATAGGTTGCACCGCGTCCTAACCGGTCACGGATCGTTTCCACCATTTTTTCGGGTTGGGTGGTAATGATTTTAAAGGTCTTCGATCCGCTCAAGCCTTCTTCCACAATATGTATCACTTTGGATGCGATAAAATAAGCGAGCGCCGAAAGGATGGCCCCTTGTAAACCGAATACTGTCGAAACAATAACGAAGACAAACGCATTTAAAAATAAAATTAAGTCACTTGTCCCAAAAGGCAACTTTCTTGACAGCAATACAGCCAACATATCGATCCCGTCTAATGCCCCGCCGTTTCTCAAGGCCAAACCCATTCCGAAACCGATGATAATCCCGCCAACAACGGTAACTAATAATGTGTCCCCCTGAATAATTGTCGGTATATGATGCATAAGAATCGTACCGACCGCTAACGAGGCAATACCGAGAATGGAATAGAAAGCAAAGCTTTTACCAATTTGTTTATAACCCAGCCATACAAAAGGAATATTAATTACGGCAATCAGCAGTCCTAACGGTAATCCAAACAGCTCCGAACCGACGATGCTTAGGCCTGTCACGCCGCCATCCGATACATTATTGGGTATTAACACGGCTTCCAGGCCGTACGCTGCAACGAGAGCCCCTATAATAATCAATAATCCTCTGGATATTATTCTCAGAATTCTTGAGTTTGGTTTGCTTTTATTCATCTAATTTCCCCTTCCAGAATGAATGAACCCATACATTATTTAATCGCTTAAATAAATCTGATAAAAATTAGTCTATAATATTTTTCACAAAAAACGCAAATGAAGCCCACAACCCGGCCCACGACATCGTCCGATTCCTAACTCACGCCTTCCGAACAGATGGCGAGTAAAATACGTCACTATGCATATGCTGGATTTTGTCCCAGTTGGCGGGATTGGTCGTGTCTGGAGAGCGATGCTCCAGAATGGCTTGATATAGGGCGGTTTTTTGTTCCAAATGGGCAATATGCCGTTTCGCTTCTTCGAGCTTTATGAGCGCCGCTTTTTTATGCTCCATCATAAGTGCGTAGCGTTGCGGAATCGTCGAGTCCCCTTCGAGGCAGAGGTCGACGTACATTTTAATGACTTCAATCGGCATTCCGGATTGCTTGAGGCATTTGACGCCATGCAGCCAGTTGATCGATTCTTCGTCGAACATCCGGATGTTGTTTTGATTGCGCTGTACGCTTGGCACCAGGCCTTTATCCGTATAAAAGCGCACGGCGTGCTCGGTGAGTCCCGTGATCTGGGCGGCTTCTTTGACCGTATACATGTGAAATCCTCCTAGGAAAATAATTTTTTAAAGACGGCTTGACTTCGTGTAACACGAAGGTTCTAAGCTTATCGTAATGCAAATCGGCCGTAAGCGGAATACCCGCTTCAACACCCGCTTCCCGGGATACGCGCCGTTTGCCGTTATACATTAAAACCTAGGAGGAGTTACAATGCAAACCGTAACATTGAACAACGGAGTGAAGATGCCGATCATCGGCTTCGGGGTCTACCAAGTTCCCGATGCTGAGGAGTGCGAGAATGCGGTATATGAAGCGCTGATGGCCGGATACCGCCTGATCGATACCGCTGCCGGTTATCTGAATGAGGAAGCGGTCGGACGCGCGATCAAGCGCAGCGGTATCCCCCGTGAGGAGCTGTTCATCACGACCAAACTCTGGGTTCAGGATGCCGGCTACGAGAGTGCCAAGTTGGCTTTTGCCAAATCCCTGAAAAAGCTGCAGTTGGATTATCTCGATCTGTACCTGATTCACCAGCCGTTCGGCGATTACTACGGCGCTTGGCGTGCGATGGAAGACCTGTACCGCGAAGGAAAGATCAAGGCGATCGGGGTCAGCAACTTCCTGCCCGACCGTTTGATGGACCTTATCGTGCATAACGAAATCGTCCCTGCCGTCAATCAGATCGAAACGCACCCGTTCTACCAGCAAACGGAAAGCGCCGCTTTTATGAAAACGCTGGGGGTTCAACACCAGTCGTGGGCGCCGTTCGCTGAAGGACTTAACAACATGTTCGGCAACGAAGTGCTGACCTCCATCGCTGAAAAACACAACAAATCCGTAGCCCAGGTTGTGTTGCGTTGGCTTGTTCAGCGTGAAGTCGTTGTCATTCCAAAATCAGTGCGTAAAGAGCGGATCGTCGAAAACTTCGATATTTTCGATTTTGAGCTGGGCACGGACGATGTCGAACAAATTTCCGCCCTTGATACGCGGGAAAGTCTTTTCTTATCGTACCGAGATCCCGAAGTCGCCAAGATGATGGGCAACTGGAAAGTCGATTTGTAGACTCGCCCTCGTAACGATGAGGGGCGAAATCCAAGAACATTATGCTCTCCGCAAAGGCGGTATGCTACGGGGCAATTCCTAACGAAACTGATAAAAAAGAAGAGCAGCGATCCCCCTGATGGGAAATTTCGCTGCTCTGATGGTTTTGTTTGAAGATGGGGGTTAAAGCGTCTTGTCTGATCCCGGGCTCCTTGACGATTTCCCGCAGCCTAGGAACCATTCTTTTCTTCTCGCCTTTTCAAATATATATATAGAAGTATGCTTCCAAAAAACAATATTTCAACGGCCCCGGTAAGAATCCTCATCAATTGCGTTTCTTTAAAATCAAATATAATATGTCCTATACAATATAGTGCCGACAGAGTAATGACCCATTGAAGTAGTAACTTCTTCATTTGTTCGCCAGCCCCCCATGTAGAAATTAAAGGTAGCCTCTTCCAGCCTATTTTAACTCGTTTAACCAGATTCCCGTAAATCGGCTCATTAATAAACCTTTTTCAACAGTTCTATCATTTCATCCAAGGTGAGACCAAAGGACTTGTAATAAAACACTTCGCCAGCCATTTGTTTCGTAACCATTTCGTTGCGTATTCGCAGCATCTCTTCGGGTGAAAATTCGGCCACAAAGCATCCCTTCCCTGTAATCGTATTGATCAAACCGCACCGTTCGAGTTCTTCCCATGCCTTCTTGACGGTGATGACACTAACGCGCAGCTCATGGGCTGCCTGCCTGATTGGCGGCAGACAATAGCCGCTTTCCAGCTCACCTTTCAGAATTTGAGCGCTGATTTGCTCAAAAAGCTGCTGATATATCGGTTTCTCAGAGGTGTTCGAGATCGCAATGTTCATTGGATCTCCACTTGAAGGAATCGCTTGGCCGCAATTCGATAGGCAATGACGGTAAGTGCAAAGAATATGACGATCCCCGCGATCAAAATATAAGCTTGGAACGCCACACTTTGACCCTCCGTACCATAGAAAATTTCAGACAACATGGGACTCTGGATTCCGATCCACTGGACGATCCCGGCGAACAGCGTAGCAGCCACGGTGGAGTAGAGCAGTGCACCGCCGAACTTGTAAGCCGTCTTGTAGTACATCGGAATAAAGATAAGATTAAACAACGCCAGCATGACAAAGCACAAACCAAAGAATCCCAAATTCGGCGGGAAGAACGTATAATCCAAATTCGGATATAAGCGGAGTGTGATCATGCCAAAGATCAAGGCAACCGCAATATGCGCAATCTCCAATCCAACAACCACGATTAGCCGCGCTTTTACGATATCCCACTTGGTGACAGGCATCATCGAGGTAAACATCAAATCATTCTGCGATCGGAACTGGTTAAACATATTCGGTATCGTGATCCAGCAAAAATACAAAATGACAATGAAGTAAATCCAGCCGGGAATGAACATTAAAGCGCCGGTCAACAATGGCATAATTAAAAACAAGGGATGTACGCCTATCTTTATATCCTTCATTACAAGGTTAAACAAGGATTCCACCCTCCTTCTTCGTGTAATAAATCATGATATCTTCAAGGCTTGGCGTGGCGGTTTTCAAGCCATAAGATGGATCATATTCGCTCGTTTGAATCAAGCCCGTAAAACCAAATGAATTCGTTTTATAGGAAATCATCTTGTCTTTCACCTGATTCAGCTGGCTTTCGCTGCCGTTCAGCAGGAGATACGATTCCTTGAACTCCTCCTTCTCGCAGCTAAGTATAATTTGTCCGTTCGAGATAAAAGTAATGAAATCCGCACACTTCTCCAGGTCGGAGGTAATATGCGTCGAGAACAGAATGCTCACTTCGCCGCCTGCAATAAGCTCCTGAAAAATATCCAGCAGATCATCTCTTGAGGCCGGATCAAGCCCGCTTGTCGGTTCGTCAAGAATAAGCAGCTTTGCCCCATGGGATAGAGCAAGGGCGAGACTGTACTTTACCTTCATACCTGTCGAGAGGTCGGCGATTTTTTTATTTTCATCCAATTTGAATCTCCGCAGATAGTAGGAATAGGTCTCGTCGTCCCAATTCCGATAAAACTTTTTTATGGTTTCGGTCAATGTCTTTATTTTACTGCGCGTATAAAAATCGATGCTCCCGAAGGCAAAACCGATGTCCTGCTTCAAATCAAGCTCATGTTCGGCCATGCTTCTGCCCAGGATGTGAACCTCACCGCTATCGATATGAGTCATACTCAAAATCGATTTGATTGTGGTGGTTTTACCTGCACCGTTAATACCGATAAAGCCCATAATATAACCCTTTTCCAGTTGGAACGAAACATTTTTTAGTTCAAAATTCGGGTACTTCTTGTTGATGTTTCGAACATCTAACGCCAGCATGTTATACCCCCTAAAAAAAATATTGTGCATATCGTGTATGCACAATATATCACCGAAATTTGGAAACGTCAATGGTTCCGAGTCTTTATCATGATTTCTCTCCCAGACGCACGGCATGTTGTTGCGCAATCAAACTTATTTCAGCCGCTTTGAAAGCATGCTCCTGCGACATTGCGGTTTCCGTACGGTTTAAACAATCGAGAATGAGTTGCCCAAAGAAGGGATAGCCTACTTTACCAGTACATTCAATGTGGTGTTCGCCGTGTTTATCCACCAAAAATAAATGCCCGCCCCCGGTGTCTTTTACGGCAATATTCACGTATTTACGCAACTCAATATACCCTTCGGTTCCCAGAATAACGGCTCTGCCGTCCCCCCAGGAAGACAGGCCGTCAGGCGTGAACCAATCGACTCTAAAGTAACTGGTGGTTCCGTTATCCCCGACAATAACGGCATCGCCGAAATCCTCCAGCTCCGGATACTGGGGGTGATGGTAGTTGGCTATTTGGCTCCGCACAACGGTTGCATCCCTTGCTCCGCTATAATACAGGTATTGCTCGATCTGATGACTTCCGATATCGCAGAGAATACCACCATAGTTTTCTCTTCGGAAAAACCAGTCCGGACGGCTGCTGCCGGACAACCGGTGCGGGCCGAGTCCGATGATCTGAATCACCTTGCCGATAGCACCTGCCTCGATCAGATCCCCGGCATGAATTGCACATTCAGAATGGATCCGCTCCGAATAGTAGACCATATATTTTTTGCCGGTCTCTTTCACTTTCTGTCTTGCGCTCTCAAGCTGCTCCAAGGTGGTAAAGGGCGCTTTATCCGTAAAATAATCCTTCCCCGCCTCCATAACTCTCAATCCCAGACTGCATCGTTCCGAGGTAATTGCGGCTCCAGCCACCAGCCGGATCTCGGAATCATTCAATATCTGATCCTCACTTTCCACCAGAACAGCACCAGGATATCTGCTGTAAAATTCTTCTCCTCTCGCTCGATTGGTGTCATATACATATTTCAGAGTGCCGCCGCTCTCCGTCAAGCCATTGCACATCCCACCAATATGCCCATGATCCAGATGCATCGCTGCAAAGAAAAACTCCCCAGGTTTGACTACGGGCTGTGGTTTGCCTTTCGGCGCATAATTCATCCCATCCTTTGCTCCCATGTTACTTCCTCCATTCAAATGTTATTTTGAAAAAACGATTACTCATCGCTGCCGCTGACCGAAATCCCCACATCCGGAAGATTCTCAATGCTCCCGCTTTTTTCATAAAAGTGGCGTACATGGCTTTGAATACCTTGCACCGTATAAAAAGGATCACTTGTCTTTAAAGGAAGCTCAACCGTCTCCCCAGTAAATCCGGCTTTATAAATTGCCGTAATCATTTCGATGGTCAGCCGCCCGTCTACACCTGTAACAAGAGGTTTTGTCCCTCTCTCGAGGGCAGTGAGCAGATCCTCGATCTGGCCCACATGCCCGAGATAGTTTAAATTCTGAAGCTGCTCATAATAATCGGTTAGTTCTTTCTCCAGCGCTTGATTCCGTTCCTCTTGCGGAAATCCGTTCGCTTTGGATAAGCTGGCATGTACTTTCCACGGGGTAGAGATCCGAGCCTTCTCTCCTTGCAAAATGATTTGCTGTTCTTCACCGTGATGGATTACGGAGCTCGTTACTTGTGCCAGCGCACCTTTGTCGTATTGCATAATGGCTATAGAAATGTCCTCTACCTCCGCATTATCATGATTGACATTGCTTACCACCGCAGTAATCTTCCGAGGGAGTCCCATCATCCAACCCAACATATCGATATGATGGACCGCGTGGTTCAAGGTACATCCGCCGCCCTCTTTCTCCCAGCTTCCCCGCCACCATAAATCGTAATAGCAGTGCCCTCTCCACCAAAAAGAGTCCACCTGGGCATGTAAAAGCCGACCCGCCATTCCTGTATCCAACACCTTTTTCAGCTTCATCACAGGATTGGTAAAGCGGTTCTGAGCGACAACCGACAGCAGCCTCCCGGTTTGTTTCTGTGCCTCCAGCATTTGATCGCACTCTTCCAAAGAAGCAGCCATCGGCTTTTCTACGAGCACATCTTTTCCAGCCTTCATAAAATCAATAGCCATCTCAGCATGTGTATAGGGTGGAGTGCAAATACTGACCAAGTCGAATTCCTCTCGCTCGAGCATGTCCTTATGGGAACTGTAGACCTTCACTCCGTCAAGGCCGAACTCTGACATCTTACGTTCCGCCTTCTCGGGATAAATATCACAGAATGCGACAACTCGGCAGCGCTCTGGAAAAGCAAGGTAGCCTTCGAGATGGGCCAGAGAGATATTTCCGGTACCGATAATTGCTACACGAATCATACTGCTCCTCCTCGAACTTCATTTTTATAGGTAATCTGATGGATTCAAAATCATCTAAGTTTATTATTCATCAATAAAAAAACGCATTCTTTGCGTTATTTGGCAAAAAACATGCGTTTATTGTACAATTTGTGTGATTGTAATACTTCAATAAGGACGATCCAAATGAAACGAGAAGATTACTACTTGGCTTTGAAGGATTCATTGCTTGTCCAGCATACCGTTACGACGGAACCGCGCAGCGCACCTTTCCATTTCCATGACGCCTATGAAATCTTTCTGTTTCTGAGCGGGGATGTGGATTTTTATGCCGAACAGTCGCATTACCGTCTGCAGCGGGGCCACCTGCTTGTTCTCAATGATCGTGAGCTGCACCGTGCCTGTCATTATGGAGCCGTTCCTTATGAGAGGATCGCCGTTCATTTTAACCATCGCCTCGTTCAGGCCCTCTCTACCTCGTCCACCAATCTGCTCGCCTGTTTTCAGAATCGTCGCTCCGGCACACATCATGCAATTCTTATACCCGAAGAGCAGATCGCAACCATAATAAACATGAGCCGTCGGCTGCAGGAGATTTCCAAGTCTTCACGGTACGGAAACGATGTGCTCATGATCGTATATTTGTCGGAATTGCTGGTCCTGGTGAATACCCTGTTTCGTGATCTGGATCAAGATCCCCCATTTGCGGCAAACGGGATCATCTCCGAAATGATCGATTACATTGATGCGCATCTCACTTCAGAGCTTTCGCTTGGCAGACTTGCAGCCCGTTTTGCGATCGACCCGTCCCATCTGAGTCATCTTTTTAAGCGTCAGACCGGCAACACGCTTTATCAATATATCCTGATCAAAAGAGTAGCCATGGCCAAGCAGTATTTGACCGAAGGCAAGACGGTTACGGAAACCTGCGCCTTATCGGGCTTTAATGACTACAACAATTTTATCCGCACGTTCAAAAAGATCGCAGGGGTGTCGCCGGGGAAATATCATTCCAGAACATGAAAACAGGGACGCGAGCAATGCGGGTCCCTGTTTGAAACTTCTCTCTATTATATTATTTCTTCTTATAAAACTCATGATACAGCTTCATGAGCGCCCTCTTCTCAATTCGCGACACATAACTCCGGCTGATGCCGAGCTCCTTCGCGATTTCCCGCTGGGTCCGCTCTTCTCCCCCGGTATCCAGTCCAAAACGCCCCCGGATCACTTCCTGTTCCCGTTCATCCAGAATGTCGAGGTTACGGTAAATTTTGCTCTTTTCCATTTTGAGCTGGACCCGGTCCACGACATCGTCCGATTCCGTGCCGAGAATATCTATTAACGTAATTTCATTACCCTCTTTATCCGTTCCGATCGGGTCGTGCAGTGATACGTCCTTGCGGGTTTTCTTCAGCGACCGGAGATGCATGAGGATTTCGTTTTCAATGCAACGAGCCGCAAACGTCGCCAGCTTCGTGCCTTTGTTCGGCCGGTAGCTCTCGATGGCCTTGATCAGTCCGATCGTTCCGATGGAGATCAAATCCTCCAAGTCCTCGCCGGTGTTATCGAATTTTTTTACTATGTGTGCTACTAATCTAAGGTTGTGCTCAATCAACAGGTTCCGGCTCACGGGATCGCCTTCAGCCATGCGCTGAAGATATAATGTTTCCTCCGCTTCGGTCAGAGGTTGGGGAAAAGCGTTATTTTTGACGTAGGAAACGAGGAGACTGAGTTGTTTAATAAATAAAGCAATCATACTGAACAGGCCTGGCATTGATGACACCTCCTGAGGAATGTGTGCTTTCTCTGCGGTCTGTTCATTGTATGTAGGCCGTGGCCCAGTCGTGCCTGTACAGGGGAAAAGAAATCTCCGCATTTTATTTCCCATAGTGCATTATTGCATTTTGGGCAACCAGTTGGTATCCAAATTTGTAGACTAATGAACCCGCCCCCAGGAACGAGGTGAAAACATTGATGATGAACAAGCAGAATTTGCGCGATATCAAAAAAGTGGAGACCGCGCAGGCCCTGGCACAGGCTGCTTTTGAGCTTGCACTGGAGCGGGGTATCGACGGTTTTGTTATTGACGACATCGTGGATCGGGCTCATTACTCCAAAAGAACTTTTGCAAATCACTTCAGCTGTAAAGAAGAAGCTGTCGCCATGGCCGTATTAACCATTAAAAGCAACGAAGAATTCGATAATTTGAAGGTGACGGCCGATACGCACCCGCTTGACGCTTTGCACCAGTGGTTAAGTATGAAGTTTACCGCAGACCTGCTCCGTAGATTGCGGGAACTCGTGTCGCTTTCCAAGCAGCATCCTTCTCTGGAACCCTATATACTTAGCGTTTTTGACCGTTTGCAATCGGCGGCTCAGGAATCACTGGACCATTTATACTTTAATCGCTACCCCGAGGGGTATACTTCTCTGCTGGTAGGAGCGGTATTTGGAGCCGTCCGGCCGATCATCGAAAGCAAACTGCAGGTGCAGTTGACTGACGAACCCATGAACGATACTCCTCATATAACAACGTTTGAGGAATACTTGGACACGACGTTCAACTATTTAAGAAACGGCTTCTAGCCGATTGATCCGGGAAACATCTGTTTGTCTCTCGTCGGTGACAAGTCGCACCCGGCCTCATGAACGGAACTCACGGCCTCTATTTGACTTTTTGACCTCATTTCCCGTTCCTAACGGAACTCAGCAACCTTATTGGTCGCAAGTGGGGCAAACACGCCAATCGAAGAGAAATAAGAGCTCTCAGTTCCGTTACACTTTGAAATCCGTTATTTTTATCGAAATAGCGGTCGTCAGTTCCCTTAGCCACCAGACGGGGGCCGCCATTGTAATATTCAAAGCTCTACTAGCGATCATTAGATATAGAAGAAAAACATCAAGCAGGAGGAAAATCATACATGTCTTCTTTTTTATACAAATTAGGCAAAAAAGCTTACCTGAAGCCCTGGTATTTTATTGCCGGCTGGGTCCTGATCCTGGGTATCGTCATCGCGATGCTGGGGATTAACGGAATCAGCGTAAGCTCCGAGATGAAACTCGAAGGTACGCCTTCGCAAAAAGTGCTCGACAAACTG
Organism: Paenibacillus salivarius; assembly: GCF_051307165.1. NCBI lineage: Bacteria > Bacillati > Bacillota > Bacilli > Caryophanales > Paenibacillaceae > Paenibacillus > Paenibacillus salivarius. The sequence goes on along the minus strand of NZ_CP195592.1, from coordinate 1,765,910 downwards.
GAGACGGCGCTGCCGCAAGCATCAGGAGGTCAAGCAAGCGTTGTATTTACGGCACCGGACGGAGAACGTCTGGATACGCCGGAACGGCTCCGTGCCATGATGGGCTCCATCGCTAAGGTCTACGATATGGATTATGTGATCAATCCCGCCGAGCTGGCTGCCGCAGCGGCCGCTTCGGCGGGTGGAGCAGCCCAAAGCGATTTGGCTCCCCAAGCCGGACAAGCCCAGCAGAACAACGACGCCGCCAGCGGCGGGAATACATCGGACGCCTCTGCCGGGCTGGCCGGAATGGAAATGCCATCCTACGGTCCGCTAATTGTAGATGGAAATCCTGTACCGGGCGTGTTAATCGCCAATGACGGCAGTGTTGCTTTATTCCAGTTTCAGCTTACGGTTCAGCAGCAATCCTTGCCGGAAGGTGCCTCCGACGCGATTGTAGAAGCGGTTACGGAAGCAGAAAACGGCACCGATATTCAGGCATTGCCGAGCGAATCACTTCTGGGTACGGAAATTCCAATCGGGACGAATGAAATTTACGGATTGGTTATCGCGATTATTGTTCTGATCGTTACGTTGGGTTCTTTGGTAGCAGCCGGTCTGCCTATTCTGACGGCACTGATCGGGGTCGGAATCGGTGTAGGCGGTGCTTTTGCCATCTCCAGTTTCGTAAGCATGACCTCGATCACCCCTATTTTGGCGCTCATGGTTGGTTTGGCCGTAGGAATCGACTATGCCCTCTTTATCATCAACCGTCAACGCCGGCTTATTCTTGACCAGGGACTTACCGCCGGCGAAGCCGCAGCCAGAGCGGTCGGCACTGCCGGAAGCGCCGTGTTTTTTGCAGGATTGACGGTCATCATCGCCTTGTGCGGTCTGCTCGTGATCGGGATTTCTTTCTTGAACATGATGGCGCTTGTAGCATCGGTAACTATTCTTCTAAACGTCCTTGTTGCCTTAACGCTGCTCCCTGCATTGCTCGGTCTGGTCGGAGAACGAATCTGCTCCCGCAAATTGCGTGAGAAAAATCGTTTAAAACCAGGCATAAAGAATGTAACCGGCGGCAAGTTTGTTCAAGGGATCGTAAAATTCCGTTGGCTCGTCATCATCGGAGTCATCGCCATTCTCGGAACGGCGGCTTACCCGATTACCGAGATGAAGCTGGGGATGCCTACGGGAGGGACCGCAAACCTGGACACGGCCAAACGGCAAAGTTACGATGCGATCACCGCCGGCTTTGGCGAGGGTTACAACGGACCTCTGGTTGTCGTTGCTGAGCCAAAGAATGAATCTGAAACGATCACGCCACAGGTGCTTGGAGGCCTGGCCCAGGACATTCAGAAATTAGAAAATGTATCCGTCGTTTCTCCTCTCGGCATGAATCCGGAAGGTACGATCGCGATTTTCAGTATCATTCCGAAGACAGGCCCTGTAGATACCGAAACGGGCAATCTGGTAAAAGAACTGCGGAGCCCCGATTCACCGATGGCTCAGGACTATAACGTTACCTTGGGCGTTACCGGGATGACGGCCGTAAATATCGATATGTCGGCCAAGTTGGCAGAAGTTTTCCCTATTTATATAGGTATCATCGTCATTTTGTCGCTGTTGATTCTGCTGCTCGTGTTCCGATCCATCCTCGTGCCGATTAAGGCTACCGTCGGATTTCTGCTGAGCATTCTTGCCACGTTCGGATTAACCACCGCGGTTTTCCAGTGGGGTTGGTGCAAAGAACTGTTCGGGTTTGATACCGGCGGTCCGATTATGAGCTTCCTTCCGATCATGGTAACAGGCATTCTGTACGGATTGGCTATGGACTATCAGGTTTTCCTGGTCTCCTCCATGCGTGAATCCCACGTCCATGGACATCGGGGAAGCGACAGCGTCATCCACGGATACGGCTTGGCTAGCCGTGTTGTCGTGGCAGCTGCGATCATTATGGTTTCCGTGTTCGCCGGGTTTATTTTCACGGAAGATTTGATGATTAAACCGATTGGATTCTCTCTGGCGATAGGCATCCTGATTGATGCCTTCGTTGTCCGGATGCTGCTCGTTCCCGCGGTTATGGCCATTTTTGGAGACAAAGCCTGGTGGCTGCCGAAATGGCTGGATAAAATCCTGCCCAATCTGGATGTGGAAGGCGAAAAGCTGACTGCCGAGCTAAATGCCAAAAAAGGAACAAATGCATAAAATAATCCTTCGGATATGTTATAAAAAAATGAACAGGATTCCTCTTAAGGGAACCCTGTTCATTTTTTGTAATCAGGCAATCAACACTTTTACCCCGTTATGATTACTCCTTCCACTCCACGCTGCGCAGAAGCCGGTGTTTCATCAATTCCAATACGAATTCCACATAATAATCATGACGTACAATCACTTTAAATGTGCGGTCAGGATAGCCGTAAAACAAAACGTCCGTATGCACATCATTGGTCTCGAACCATTTTCGAATTTGCCTAAGTTCCTGAACAAGCGCCTCTTCTTTCACGACACGGATTTCGAATTCTACGTCCTTGTCATTCGTCTTCTCTTGGATTTGAATCACATCCGGATCAAATTGATATGTCAGCATCAATCGAATTCCTCCTTGATAAAATAAATAACGCAGGTACACATAAATACTTGCCAATAGGATTGAAAGTAACATGAGCGGAAATCCATACTTCACATATATCAGCATTAATCTATCCTTTTTAGGAAAATGCGTAACATCAAGAAAATCAACAGACAATGGAAAGCCAATCCGTAAATAAAGTAACCCCATGCGCCGGATAAATTCCCTTCCGTGCTCGCCAAATAGATTTTCGCCGGCCAATAGGTGGGAATCCACGCGCCTGCCACGTTCCAACCCCCGGGCACAAAATGAGCAATGACAGGTCCGGCAATGAAAAGCCCTCCGATCTTGGACAAAGCCAATCCCTCAACCTTGTTCGCCGAAAAAGCGGCAAGAAATAACCCGAAGCATGGCGCTTCTAGAGCCAGTAGCAAGAGTACGTACACACTCCCGATGCCGAACCCTGAAATTCCCGAAAACAACAAATAAAGCAAGGAAAGCAGCAGGCAAAGCATGGTCGGCAAACCAAACCTATATATCAAATACCCTTTCCTCATTAGCGGCGTAACGGAATAGTAGGCTATTACATTCTCATCCCGCTCATCAAGCATAAGCAACCCTGTCAGCATTCCCGTTAGCATTGGAATCGATGAAACCAGAAAGGTGACGGCAAAATCCGAGTATTGTTCAATATCAAACGAATATCTTCCCTCGATCCAAGTGTCGGCTGTGGGAAACCCGAATCGGGTCATGAACAAAAGCGCCAACGGTCCGAAAATTCCCACCATAAGAACCGGGTCCAAGACGGTGTGCCGTATATCATTTAGGAGTAACGCCTTGTATCTTCTCATCTTACGGACCTTCCCTCGCCGATCCGGCTTAAAATATGCCGCTCATACGAACGGCGGGCCCATATATAAACAATGCAGTTCCATATAAGCAAAACACACAAGGAGTATAGGATTTCCGCAAATGCAAGATGAGTAGAAGCGGATTGCAGTAACACTAATGACCCTTCAGTCGGCAAAAGCAGAAATAGCTTCGATTCCCATACCTCCAAAAAATCAAGCAATGGGAGAACAAAGGGCAGCGTATACACCTGGGACATAAGGATAAAGCTGTTAATGGTCCGATATCGTGCCGCAACTCCGATCGACAAGAGCGTCATGAAGCTGGAGGTCAATACAATGCCGGTAGAAAAGACGACGGGCGATTCCGGAACCCCTAGCGAAATCAGATGAATTACCCAGGCTGCCAAGAGCGAAAGCAAAGATAAGGAAGCGGCCTTGGCCACCAAGTATTCCCGAATACGTATCGGCGTGATGAATAACGGATCATGTATGCCCTGATCCATTTCGAGTAAGACAATGCCTCCCGCCAAAATAAGTCCTAATGCGCTTGGATCGCTAAAGGTCAATAATACGGTTGCCTTTTCCAAATAGCGATCCGGAATAAAATGAAACAGTGTCCAATAAAATGCGCAAACGACGACATAGACAAAATACAACCCGTGTCGCCATTGGAACTTGATATCAAACGCGATGGCAGCGGCCGCTCTCATGTCAACTTCCTCCCCGTTACATCGAGAAAGATCCGCTCCAGCGACGACTCCATGGAATGAATCGTTTCGATGGAGTTTTCCCTCATTAATTTCAAGAAATGCTCGTTTTCTCCAAGCCCATCGAGAGAGTAATCCGCGTGTCTTATTGCAGCTTTATCCCGGTACTCCACCCGAATGCTCCTTTTGCCCTCACGGAGCTTTAACTCGCGTGGGGAGTCGATCAGCTTGATTTGACCATCGACGATAAACGCAACACGATCGCAGATTTCTTCGGCTGCATGCATGTTGTGAGTCGTGATGAGCACGGTTTTTCCCGCAGCCTTTCTCTCCAGAATCAAATCTTTCATTCTTTGCGCATTAACGGGATCCAAACCCGAAGTAGGTTCGTCCAGAAATAATATATCCGGGTCGTTCAAGATCGCCCTGCAAAAATTAAGCCGCATCTTCATCCCCTTCGACAGTTGAGAAACCTTCATGTTAGCGGCATGGCCGAGATCGACGAGTTCCAGCAACCTCTGAGGCTCTTCCGTTGGCCCTGCATAAAGCGATCGGAACAAATTTAAATTCTCAAGCGAAGTAAACTTTGTATAAAAATTAGGAAATTCAAAAGCTACCCCTATCCGTTCATAGTAATCCGGTCCGGCTTCCCTTATCTCTTTTCCCATCACTTTTACGCTGCCGACGTATGATTTCAATACGCCAATCAATATCTTTTGCGTGGTGCTTTTCCCTGCTCCGGACGGACCCAGGAACCCGAATACTTCACCTTGCGGAATCGCAAAGTCAAGCCCCTGCAGCGTACGTTCTTTTTGATCCGGATAGGAGAACTGCAACTGTTTGACTTCTATCATCCCTCGCCCATTCCTTCCCGCTGTATGTTTGCGGTGACGATCCCTGAAGCCATCACTTCGGCCAAAAGCTCCATCGTCCCGGAGAACCGCTCATTGCCGATTTCTTCTTTGTGCATCGTGAGCAATACGATGGCCCGAATCAAGCTGACGATGAGTCCAGCTTCAACCCCGGGCAATATTCCTCTTGCCTGCCAGATTGCGATCAGGGGTATCAATGCATCTTGATCCTCTTTATAGTTTTGCTCTAACGTCTCTTTAGGCAATTTTCTGGCAAGTTGCTCCATCTCGCCGCTCAGAGTCATCTTCCGTAACAGAGGACTTTCCTCCATGAGTTGAAAAGATTGAAGTAAGAACTGCTTTATCCCTTCTTTTGTCGCTGCTTCCGCCGAATGGAACGATTCCATCAGCATATCGCGTATTTTTTTTTCGTCTTCCTGAATGATTTCGAACAACAATTCCTCCTTTGAGCCGAAAAATTTATAAAAAGACCCTTGCGCAATTCCGGCAGCCTTCGTTAATTCTTCTACGCTGGTTTTCTTCAAGCCGAATGTTTCAAAACTGCGCCGTCCTTCAGACAACAATTTTTGATAAACCCACTCTCGTTCTTGTTCAGAGAATTTTTTGGGCATAAGAATATCGACCTCTTTTTGTGTTTATGTGAATGAAATAATCATTTATTCACAATATAAATGGTTTTACCCTCTTTGTAAAGAATTACCTTTACAAGGGTACGTATCCGTATCTTCATTGCGGTCTAGCTTTTTGACAAGTGCAAAGCAGGCATGTTAGTATTTGAAATCCAAATCTTTTGAATGGAGGTGGCCGATATCCGTGCGTTATGGGAGCAACCCCTTCATGGCTTGGACGGCATCCAGTGGCTCGACATTGGTATCGTTGCGATTCCAGTCCTTTTATTCGTCATCGGAAACAGGTGGATGAGCAATCTCTTTTTTCTTATTCTCAACAAACTGCGTAAAGACTCGCCTAACCTCGTCCGATGGAAAAAGGCATTTGAAAGACCGCTCCGCCTGTTCTTTGTGCTGATTGGCGTATATCTTGCCGTTTCCTATTTGCTTCCTCCCTCAGCAAGCGCGTCGCTTTTTGCCACGCGTTTGTTCCGCAGCGGGCTGATCCTTTTGGTTGGCTGGAGCCTTTATATTTTATCCGCCAAATCATCCGTTATATTGGAGGAAATCAGTAAAAGGATGAACGTCGACGATTCCAGCATGATGATCCCTTTCCTCTCCAAGGTGATCCGGTTCATCATCGCGGTTCTTACGGTAACGCTTGTGGGCGCCGAATGGGGCTTCAGCATTAACGGAGTTGTTGCGGGTATGGGACTTGGCAGCGTGGCCGTCGCTTTTGCCGCCAAAGACTCGCTGAGCCATATTTTCGGAGGGATCGTGATCATTACGGAGAAGCCCTTCTCCAAGGGAGACTGGATCCTGACGCCCAGCGTGGAAGGATTCGTTGAGGATATCACGTTCCGCAGCACAAAAATCCGCACCTTTGCCGATGCGGTCGTCACGATGCCGAACGCCACGCTGGCCAATGAGCCAATTACGAACTGGAGCCGGATGGGCAGAAGACGGATCACGTTTACGCTAAACGTCGCCCTTGATACGGATCCGAACCGGCTGGCGGCGGCCGTTTCCCGTTGCGAGGCCATACTTCGGGAGCACGCCAGCATCGATCAGCAAACCTTGCTTGTCAAATTCAATGAATTCAACGCGGGCAGTTTGGGTATCTTTTTTTATTTTTTCACGAAAACGACCGTGTGGGCTGAACATTTGAGTATCCGCCAGGAAATCAATTTCAATCTTTTGCAAATATTCGAGGAGGAAGGCGTCAAGCTTGCTTATCCGACCCACCGGATATTGTACGAGGAGGACAAAAGCGCAGTGCGGCAATTTGCATAGAGGCAACATTTCAAGTTCTTGCGCTCAAGTGACGCGAAACACTGTACGGACAACCCCAAATCCTATACAATACTTCAGTATGTCTTTTCGGTATCGGAGAAATGACACAGGACATGACCTATCGAAACTACTGGAGGCTTTATCGGAACTATGCAAAATACGACTAACGCGCAAGTTAAAATCATCACGGCCGATCCCAGCGGGATCGGCCTGTTCGGGCTGGCCATCGTTACTTTGGTCGCTTCCTCTCAAAAGCTGGGCATTACCGACGGTTTGAGCTACGCCATACCCTGGGCGATCTTCCTCGGCGCCTTCGCCCAGCTCTTTGCCAGCATCCAGGATGCCAAGCATAACAATACGTTCGGCATGACCGCTTTTGGCGCCTACGCCTTTTTCTGGTTTGCGATGGGCGCCAGCTGGATGATCAAGCTTGGCGTATTCGGCCAACAGCTCGCAGGCGGAATCGACGGCAAGCAGCTTGGCTTCGCCTTTGCCGGATATCTTATATTTACTTTATTCATGACCATCGGTGCCATGGAGACGCATAAAGTGTTGTTTTTCATCTTCGTCCTCATCGATATCCTATTTCTTGGACTTTCTTTCGACGCGTTCGGGATCGCACCGGAGTTCTTCCATTCCCTGGCGGCTTACGCGGAAATGGGCATCGGTCTGCTATCGCTCTACGGGGCCGGCGCAGCGGTGCTGAATGTCCATTTCGGGAAAGTCTTTCTTCCCGTCGGGCGCCCCTTCGGGATCTTTAAAGCCCGGAACTAAACCTTCATTCAAAAAAGTCCGCCCTGCGCTCCGATACGCGCACCAGGCGGACTTTTTGTTTCGGAAATTCTCCATTTCATGCTGTGGTATAATGATGACAGTCTGAGAAGGAGGGGTACGATTGACGGACATTTACTATGTCGAAAGCAATAAATCACACAACGAGCATTTTGTCGTCGATGTGCCCGTAGGCTATCACTGGCTCCTTGTCATCACCAAGACGCCGGCGCAATTCTGGGTCGGCGGCAAGCTTGAGACCTATCCCGCTCATTACGCGGTCCTTTACCGGCCGACGCAGAAAGTCTATTACCGTGCCTGCGAGAAGGATCAATTCGTCAATGATTGGATCCGCTTCGAAACGGACGAACCCTATATCACGGAATCCCCTCTTCCGGCAGGCGTTCCGTTTGCCTTGATCGATCCGGACTATTGCGGCAAGTTATTTGAACTACTGGTCTCAGAACACAATAATCATCGGGATTACAAAAAATCCTCCATCGACTGTTTGCTCCGGGCACTGTTCAACAAGCTGCTTGAATCCTACTGCCATGCCGAGCTTACGCCCCAGTACTATAATTTGTTGAGGCTAAGAACCGCCATCCAGAGCCGTCCCGGCGACAACTGGTCGGTCTCAAAAATGGCGGACTTTCTCCAGATCAGCCCGGGTTATTTGCAAAACATTTACAAGAAGACCTTCGGGATCTCCTGCATGGACGACGTTATCGACAACCGGATTCGCATGGCCAAAGAATACTTGGTACATAACGCGCAAACGATCGCCGATGTTGCATCCCGGTGCGGATATCAAAATGTCGAGCATTTCTGCAGACAATTCAAACAAATCACGGGCCATACGCCAAGAAGCTTTCAAAAGTTAGCTAGAAACTGACAGTGCGTTGGTTCAGACTAGGGATAAGTGACCGATAAACATTCCTATACCCGATTCTTAAAATATTGCTGCACAAGAAACTCTATCATTTCGCCGGGCCGTTCCTCTGAAAATTCGGCCTTGTCCGCAAACACCATCCGGTAGGGAGCTTCAGGCGTGCAGGGCTCCCATTGCGGCAGCGCTTCTCCTGTGGAATCAAGCCCGTTCGGGTCTCCGGAACGGATAAAGTTCACCCAATAATTGCACATTTGGCGAGCCAAATCATAGTGCTTGCCGACAAACGGCCTCCAACACTTGGCTAGCGTCTCGAAGAAAAACCAGAGATCCACGGAATGAAATGTGCCCGGTTGATCCCAACCCGGGATGTCGGCATCAAAATTATAATAATACATAGGCGTGTCAGCGCCGGTATCGGCATTCGCCTTGACTGCAATGCGGATGGCATACTCGATGCCGCTCACCTCGGCCTTCCTCTTTGCCTCTTCAATGCTGCCCTCCTGTGCGCCGCACAATTTCAGAAACATATCGGCATCGTCCCCGAACATATCCGCGGCCATCTTCGCAAGCTCTTCCTTCGTTTCTACTTGAGGAGCGCTGAGAAACTCCGAGGACGTATGACCGAACATGACCGGCACCATCCGGCGTTTGTTCTGCAGGAATAATTCGAACGGGCTGCCGACATTAAACGCTCCATCCTCGACGGTAGCCCAGAACCCTCCGTATTCTACCGCTTTGTCGCGCAAATAAACCGCATCAAGCTGTCTTGCTTCCGCAAGCGAGGAAATTCCGAGATATTCGAAAAATCGAACCCCCTCCTGTTCGGCCTCCGTCAAACGTCTCCAAAATGGGGCCATACCGTTGCCCGGATATAGCGATGTAAAAAGCCCGCTTTGCACGATCGCCCTTTGAAAAAGATCTTCATTTTGGGGAGACGTCAGCTGGCTTAGGACACTCCAGCCGCCCGCGGATTGTCCGCCGATCGTAATCTTGTCCGGATCCCCGCCAAATGCCGCAATATTGCGTTTGACCCATCGGGTAGCCGCCTGTTGATCAAGATGGCCGAAGTTCGCCGGCGCGTCCGGTGCTTCCGCCGTGATTTCGGGATGGCTTAAAAATCCGAAAACGTTCAGCCGGTAATTGATCGTGACGACCACAACGCCTCTTCGTGCCAAGCGCTCGCCGTCAAACTCCATTTCTGCCGTATGCCCGACTTGAAGTCCGCCGCCAAAATACCAAACGTACACCGGCAATTTTTCATCTTCATGTTTGGCCGGCGTCCATACGTTAAGATATAAGCAATCCTCATCCATCGCGATATCGGGCTCTACGGCCCATTCACGGGTATAAATGTTGTTGTCGTCGATTTCCTGCCTCACCTGCATGGAAACCGGAGCGAATTCATATGCTTTAAGCACGCCTTCCCAGTTCTTCGCCGGCTGAGGGGCACGCCAGCGATTTTGTCCGACCGGCGGAGCGGCAAATGGAATCCCTTTAAAGCTTGTAATCCGGGGATCTGCCGCCGGCAGCCCTTGAACTACCCCGTTTTCGACTTTGGTCACTCTAAGCATACTATGACGCCTCCTATTCTTTTTCGTCCATTACCGGCATTTCACAAAATTATAGAATGCGGGCTTACCGAAAACAATGATGTATGCTCACTTATAATTGATCAATTATAATATACGATAATAAAACCTTTTGTATTTATCCTTTAAAAATAAACTATTATCAGTTATATTCAATAAACCACATTTGATCTTTTCTCTTCCCAAACAAAAAGAAAGCGTTGACAATTTTGCCTGCGGACGTTAAGATTCACGCAAAAGCAATAAAGACAACAAAAAGATGCCGGGCGATGGTTGCCCGCGCAAAATAATGCCCGCCGGACAGCGCGGACAGGGAGTTGATCATCGGATGAAGAAACAAGGAGTAAACCCATATCTTCCGTCTTGGGAATACGTACCTGACGGAGAACCGCATGTGTTTGAGGACAGAGTCTACGTTTATGGATCGCATGACCGTTTTAACGGACATGTTTTTTGCCTGAACGATTATGTTTGTTGGTCGGCACCCGCAGACAACCTGGCGGACTGGCGGTATGAAGGCGTGATTTACGAGAAAACGGACGACCCGCTCAATCCGGACGGGCGCATGTGTCTTTACGCCCCCGACGTCACCCGCGGATCGGACGGACGTTATTATCTGTACTATGTCTTGGACAAGGTGTCCGTCGTCTCGGTCGCGGTCTGCGATACCCCGGCCGGCAAGTATGAGTTCTACGGTTACGTGCGGCATGCGGACGGAACAAGGTTAGGCGAACGGGAAGGGGACCAGCCCCAATTCGACCCGGCCGTATTGACGGAAGGTAACCTTACCTACTTGTATACCGGGTTCTGCGCCTTCGGCGACACGTCGCGTCATGGCGCGATGGCCACGGTGATCGGGTCGGATATGCTTACCATCGAGGAAGAGCCGGTATTCATCGTTCCCAGCGAACCGTACGGCAAGGGAACCGGCTTCGAAGGACATGAATTTTTTGAGGCGCCTTCCATCCGAAAGCGCGGCGATACCTATTATTTTGTCTATTCCTCGATTGTCATGCACGAGTTGTGCTACGCGACCAGCCGGTATCCGACGAGAGGCTTCGAATACCGCGGCGTCATCGTCAGCAACAACGACTTGCACATCGATACCTATAAACCGGCGGACAAACCTATGTACTATGGAGGAAACAATCATGGAGGCATGGTGGAAGCCGACGGAAAATGGTACATTTTTTATCACAGGCACACCAACGGTACAAGCTTTAGCCGGCAGGGCTGCATCGAACCGATCGCATTTCTGGAGGATGGATCCATACCGCAGGTAGAGATCACGACAAGCGGTCCGAATGGCGGCCCGCTCGACGGCCGCGGCGAGTATCCGGCATATCTGGCCTGCCATCTGTTCACGGATACGGATGAACTGTATACAGGCACGCATGGTGCCTGGATGGACGGCCGATATCCGAAAATCACGCAGGACGGGAAGGACGGAGACGAAGAGATCGGCTACATCGCAAATATGCAGAATTCCGCCACGGCGGGGTTCAAGTATTTCCGATGCGAAGGAGTGAACCGCGTCATGATCAAGGTTCGCGGATATGCCCGGGGCAGCTTCGAGGTCAAAACGTCATGGAACGGTCCGTCATTAGGATCGATTCCGGTAGACTTTACGAACATATGGACAACGTATTCGGCCGACATCGCCATACCCGACGGCGTACATGCCTTGTACTTCACTTATACGGGAATCGGCAACGCAAGCTTGGCTTCGTTCGCTTTGGAATAACCCCGACTCTTTTGACCGGAAAAACGAGCGGCAGCCGGACCCGACAAGTCCGACTGCCGCTCATGCATTTTCGAATGAAATCCACAGCATCCATTGGTCATCGCCACCTTCGGTTGAATGCGGAACAACCCCGTATTTCCCCACTCACGACAAAGCCGTTATCTTATAAGCCGTTCCAACGGAAGCCATGAAGGTACTCACCTTACCTGATGTTTGGATGTCAACCGCCATAACTGCCGCTTCAGTAACAACCTGAATTTGTACCGGGCTTTCCGCCCGGATCCGGCAAATTCCTCCGAACTCGGCAAGCACTACGGCCTGATGCAGTTTGCCGTCGGCCCATTCGATATCCACTTCAAAACCGCCCCTGGCTCTTAACCCTTTAACGGATCCGGTTACCCACGCCTTCGGTAAAGACGGCAGCAGATCGATAACTCCTTCATGGCTCTGAAGCAGCATCTCCGCGATACCGGCCGTACCTCCGAAATTGCCGTCGATCTGGAACGGCGGATGGTTGTCCAGCAGGTTGGGCAGCGTCGAGTCGCGGAGGAGCTCAACGAGGTTCTCGTACGCTTGATCGCCTTCACGAAGCCGTGCCCACAGGTTCACGATCCATGCACGGCTCCAGCCCGTGTGTCCGCCACCGCCGGCGATCCGGCGCTCCAGTGTCGTCCTGGCCGCCTTCGCCAGTTCGGGCGTTCCAAAAGGCTTGATTTGGGAACCGGGATGCAATGCAAACAGATGCGAAATATGACGATGACCCGGCTCTTCCTCCTCGTAATCCTCCATCCATTCCTGCAGCTGTCCGTAACGTCCGACCTTCGGCGCAGGTAGCCTCGACTGGGCTTCGGCAAGCACCGCACGGAAGGAGTCGTCGATCCCGAGCTTCGTAGAAGCCTCGATGCAAGCCCCGAATAAGGCATGGATAATTTGGCTATCCATCGAAGGCGCAATGCACAGCGTACCCTTCTCTCCGTTCGGCAAAAGGTAGACGTTCTCGGGCGATACGGAAGGCGTGGTGACAAGCTTCCCGTCCGGTGTCTCCGTCATGTAATCCAGGAAGAACACCGCGGATTCCTTCATCGTCGCGTACGCTTTCGCCAGAAATTCCCGGTCAAGCGTGTAGGCAAAATGCTCCCATAGGTGAAGGCAAAGCCATGCCGCGCCCATCGGCCAAACCGTAGCAGGCATGTAGATATCCTGGGGTGCCGTATCCCCCCACAAGTCGGTATTATGATGAGCAACGAACCCTCGGCAACCGTACATCCGCCTGGACGTTTCCCTGCCGTTGGGAAGCATCCGCTCGATCAGATCGAACAACGGTTCATGGCATTCGGACAAATTGCAGCTCTCCGCCGGCCAATAGTTCATCTGCGTGTTGATATTAATCGTATATTTGGAATCCCACGGCGGCGTGAAATGCTCATTCCAGATGCCTTGCAGGTTGGCGGGGAGCGACCCGGGCCGGCTGCTTGCAATCAGCAGATAACGGCCGTACTGGAAATACAACGCCGTCACCCCTGCGTCTTCGGCTCCGTTCCGCACCGCGTCGAGACGCTCGTCCGTTGCCAGCGAAGCGGCCCCTTCGTCTTCTCCAAGATGAAGTTCGACCCTTCCGAACAGACGGCTGTAATCTGCAATGTGCCGCTCACGCAGTTCGGCATACCCTCTTGTCTTTGCCGTCCGTATCATTTCCCGGCTTACGGCTTCTACGTCCCCGTATCGATAAGTGGTCGCTGCGGCAACGAAAATGACCGCTTCATCCGCTTCGTCTACCACGAGATTCTCGCCAATAGACCTGACGCGTCCCCCGCTCGCTTGAACGCCGATGACCGAACAAACCTCAATTCCGTTAGGACCGCCTATGCCCGTCTTCATCACGAGCAGGCCCTCCGGCTCGGCATGCAAACGGTCAAGGAACCGCTGCTGTCCGCGCGTAAAGCGGAGCCTGAAGGAAACCGAGCTTTGCCGGTCGGCGGATAACCTCATCGCGATGACGCCGTCCGGATAACTGGCCAGATGCTCGCGTTCATACCTTACGCCGCGCCAGCAATAGCTTACGGAAGCCGTCCCGCTCTTGAGATCGAGCTCGCGCCGATAGTTTGACACTTCCGCTTCTGGATGCCCCACCTCGATTCGCAGCTCGCCAAGCGGCTCGTAGTGGCGCTGGGATTCCGGAGTACCGGATAGAGCCATGGCCGCGAGCCTTTCCGCTTCGGATAAATGTCCCTCCGCGAGCAGCCGGCGAATCTCGGCCAAATGCTCGAACGCATTCGGGTTATTGCGATCCATCGGGCCTCCGGACCAAACGGAATCTTCATTAAGCTGAATACACTCTTCTTTAGTCCTGCCGAAGATCATGGCCCCGATCCGCCCGCTTCCGATCGGTAGCGCTTCGTTCCAGCTACCGGCCGGGCGCCGATACCACAACCGCAATGAATGGTGATTAATCATCGATGACATGCCCTCCTTCCCCGTAAACCTGCTCCTTAATGTTTGGCATACCGGAAATAATCGAAGTCGACATATCCCCCCGCTTCCCTGCTCGCGTAGTTGTACAACCCGATCCGGCAGCCCATAAAATGATCCAGCGTATATTTCAACCGCAGCTGTCGGCCGATCGGGTTCCAATTATCGCCGTCAGCGGAATAATGGAATTCGACCGTATCCGCACTGTTCTCAAAATTGAACTCGGCTCTAAAATAAATGGTTGTGCCCTCATAACGAACATGCTCGACCGTTACTTCCTCGCCGTCCTCCGTTGCCGCGGTCATGGCTACGTACCGGTTTCCGTCGTCATCAACGTGCACCCCGACGGTGCCGAAATGCTTTTGCATGGCAACCAGTCCGGCATGGTCGCCCGGTTTCATGCAGGGGAAGTCCATTTTCGCCATTGCCGTGCACTTCGGCCCTTCCGTTCGCTGCGTCAATGTGTTTCGGGCATACTCGACGTTTCGGGCCGGCCGCCCCGTCGTCAGCCGGAGATGCCCTTGCCGCGCCGTGACCGACCATCGTTCATTGTCGGGATTATGGTTCCATTGCCAATTTAACGCCAGATCATCCTCGGCATAGTCGAAGTCGTCGCTGATGACAAGAGGCTTCGGCGTCGTATCGGGCAGCTCTGCTTCGAAGGTTTGCGGTACCTTGCCGTCAATCCCGAATACCGGCCAATCGTCCTCCCATCGAACCGGGACGATACAAGGAACGCGGCCAACCGCATCGTGATCCTGGAACAGAACGGCGTACCATTCTCCCGCCGGCGTGTCGACAATACCTCCTTGCGCAACGCCCTTGTTCCGATAGCCCATGTCGTCGTCAAGCACGATGCGATGCTCGTACGGTCCCAACAATTCCCGTGAGCGGTAGACAATCTGCCTGCGTCGGCGGTTGCCGGTTTGCGGCCACTCGATGAAAAACAGATAATAAAACCCGTTCAGCTTATAAGCATGGCAACCCTCAGCCCGTAAGCCGATCCCTTCCCGCTCCGTCTCGAACAGCATGCGGTCGACGCCGCCCGGCTTCCATGCGGTCAAATCCGGCGCTAGCTCCCGAATGCGGATATCGCCGTTTCCGTAAAACACGTAGACCCGCCCGTCATCATCGAACAAAAGGCCCGGGTCATGATGAAGCCCGCCGAGAACGGATCGCTCCCAACGTCCGTTTTCAATGTCATTCGCCCGGTAAACGTAGAACCTGTTCATGTCGTTGCACGAGAAACAAACATAGTACGTCCCGTTATGGTAACGCAGGCTGGCTGCCCATGAGCCGTTCCCGTAGATGCCCTTTCCGTCAAGCAAATCATGAGCATCATTGTCCTCAAGCGTTTCAAAGACATAGTTCACGATCTCCCAATGCATTAAATTCTCCGACCTCATAATCGGACAACCCGGCATGGAATGCATGCTCGTGCTGACCATGTAGAAAACCGTCCCCACGCGGATGACGCTGACATCCGGTACATCCGCCCAAATGACCGGATTTGTAATTGTCGTTTTGTTCATAAATCGAATCAGCCTCCCCCAACACCTAGTGCGCACATCGCGGAAAAACGCAATGGTCCGCTTTAAGGCATATCATAGCGCTTTCATCGTCAGGCAACAAGCCCTCCTCATCATAACCATCCGGATTATTTCTTTTTCGCTTGAATCTGCACGCTGTGACCGTTGTAAATCAGTCCGACCTTATATCCGTTTGGCAAACCGGTCGTTTCAACCGATGAAAATACCCCGTTTTTCCCCGGATCGCCGTCCGTGATAATCGTTGTTACCCCCTGAGGGATGTAATTTTCCGTGAAATTCAACCGCAATTTTCCGCCGTAAGTCCCTTCGCCTTTAATGCGCAGCACGTCATTCTGGCTGCCGACGGTCAATTCCAGCGTGCCTTTTCCGGATTGTTTGAAATCCCCTTCAATGGTCAACTTTCCGTCCGACTCTTTGACAAGCGTACCCCCGGCGTTCGAAACATCGCCTTTTCCGAAAGCGGTCAGTGATTTCCCTACGAGCTTACCTTGCTCCAGCTGCGTACCGCCAGAATACGTATTGTTGCCCGCCAGGTTCAAGGTCCCCGTACCCGACTTCGTCAGCTTCCCTGGCCCGGAAATATCGTTACGCCAGGTGTCTTCGGCATGGAAGCCGCTCTTGGAGCCGTCCATCGTCACCTTGACGTCCTCCGCAAAAGCGCCATACCCGTCCGCCGCCGCAAACAGGTTCAGCCGTCCCCAGCCTTCCTCATCGTCGAGCACCGGATATCCGGAAGGAAGCGCGGTCGTCGCCAGAACCCAGCGGATTTGGGTCTTGTCCAGATAAGGAAGACGCGTTTCGAGCAGCACTTCGGCGCCTTTCGGGACCGAGGCGGCTTTGCCGGTCTCGCCGGATTGCGGGAAACCGTAGGTCAGCCGCTCGGCGAATGCCCGCTTGTTCGCGGCATAGTCCGCATACCGGTCAGTCGCCGTTCCTTTTTGCGTCAACAACTTCGTATGAGCATCCTTATAAGCCTCAGCCTTCAAGCCGCTGTTCTCCGGATCGTTCAAAATCCCGGCAGCGAGGGCCGTTGCCATCACGCGTCCGCCCATGACATCAAAAGGCGAATGCATCCCCGCCACAATCCGGCTATGACCGAGCTCCGAGGCACGGGTCAACAGCTCCTGGTAACGCTCCGGAACGGCGTATGCCATGGCAAAAGCAGCCAGATACGCGGCATTGGTATGACCGCTCGGAAATCCTCCGTCACTGCTCGGATCCGATTTGATGGCTGGAACCAAAGTCGGCAGAACCGTGACCCGATCGCTCCAGCGGAAAGGCCGCGGGTAATTGTAATATCCTTTGGCGGGATTGGTGCTCGAATAAGGTCCCCGCAGGGTGTTTACCAGCTTTACGATGCTGCCTAGCGAGGAATCCGGGTCACCGGCGTTCGTTCCTTTATCATCGTAGAGTTTCGTCGTGGCATCTGCCGGAATTGAAGTGATGGTCGTGGTTGCTCCCGCTTGGGTACGATAAATTTCGGCAAGCGGTCCAAGTCCTTCGATCACGCTGTAGCTTTGTTGCCTGCGGTCGTCGTAATAAGCCGCTTCCGCCTGGGCTGCGGTCCGGCTCTTCGTGATGTCCACGACTTTTTGAATGTTGGCGTCAAGCAGCGAATCGTTCAATTTGGTCCCCGTGTCCCATTCCTTCCCGGGAGTCCACAGCTTTTCGAACCCTGAAAGCACGCCGATCACCGGATTTGAAGCAGGGGTCGCATTCTCTTTTACGTTATTTTTGTAATTGTCTACAAAATATCCTCCCGCCGGCTCTGCCGGAACCACGCTCTTCGGGAGCGTCACAGCCCCCGCAATTCCCCCGCCGCCAAGGGAGCCTAGCAATACGGATGCGGATAATGCCGCGACGAGCGCATTTTTCTTCGACCATTTCATGTTTTGTATAATCCTCCTTGTAAGTCTATATGTATACACGTATAAACTTTAGATCGGACATGTTAATTCATCGCGTGCAAATAGTTAGCGCCAAGTAAAATGGTTAGTTTTAGCTTGACCGTACAAAAATAACCCTGGTCTCCATAAGACCAAGGTTATCCCCTTCTTACTGACTTTCTACTTTTTCTCCCGGTAAACGATCACAAACTCTTCGTTCGGCCAGGCCTCTGAGATCCAGGAATCGCCACTGGCAAGGAAATACGGTTCCGACCAGTTCAGGACCGAAAGGTCCCCGGAATTTTGGCCGGCAAGGCTTTGGTAAACCAGGAAAAGCCGGTCCGCCGACTCCGGTACCAGGTTACGTTTTATTTTTATAGCCATGGAGTTGTTCCAATTTATTCTGTTATCGCTATAATCTATATCACGGAAGCCGACGCTGTAGACTTTTTCATTTAACAGCTTATACTCAAATTCTTCGCTCTGTTCCCTTTTCGGCAATAGTGCATTAAAATCGGCACCATCAAAAAGATCGCCTTCCGCCAAAGGACGAATGGAAGAAAGGATATCCTCCTTCGTCAGGAAATCCACATTATCTACCATCGAAGCCAGGCTAATTCCTTCGTCAAGATCGACGTAGGAAAAACGGTTCGCTTTCACTTCCAAAGGGGCCATGTCGCTTTCCGGATACTCTTTCTTAATGCGTGCTATGTATTCCATGTTATGTGTTTCGCCGGTGACTCTGCAGTAATTATAAACCGGGCCGTAGATGATCGGGTCGATTGCCATCGGATTTTGAGGATCAAGGATGTCCTTCATCCGTTCGTCCATGTATCGGTCCTCCTTGCCGACATATAGCGAGATTTCGCTCTCCGCGTTACCAAAGCGGCCTGCGAGCTGGTTAAACAGTTCTTTGGTTTTATCAAAATATTGCGCCTGATCCGCTTCGTTCCCCTTAAAAAAAATCTCCAGCTGCAGCCCCAGCTTATGAGCTTTTAAAAACGCCTCCAGGTCACCGTCATATGTTTGCTCCAGCGTAAAATAATCGAGCCCGCCATGATCCTGCTCGCTGGAAACCCGATAGTTATAGAGGTTGTACTCATCCGTCACTTTATATTTGTCGATCAGCTGTTCCCGAATATCGGCTTTGATCTCCTCGGCTTG
This sequence comes from Paenibacillus salivarius, assembly GCF_051307165.1. Lineage (NCBI taxonomy): Bacteria > Bacillati > Bacillota > Bacilli > Caryophanales > Paenibacillaceae > Paenibacillus > Paenibacillus salivarius. Next base: position 1,746,963 of record NZ_CP195592.1, on the reverse strand, counting down.
ATAATCGTCCGACAGCACGTTTTTAAACTCGTCGGTAAACCGGTTCCAAACGGGCCCGGCCAACACGCGAAAGGATACGCCTTTATATTCCAAAGTCACTACTCCGCTTTTGGGCACCTCCCGCTTGAATTGAGGAATCGGTCCGTTATAGCCGCCATAAGATAATTTAACTTCCCCGATTTTTGCATCACTCATTCCGTACTTTTCCGTGACGTAGGATTGCGCCTGCTTGGCCAGATCTTTCTTCACCTGCTGTTCCTTCGCCTTATCATAGCCGCACCCGGTAACCGATAGACAAATCACGAGTATGATGGCAAGCATGCCCATATCTCTTATTTTGATGGATTTTAGATAACCTTTCATGCTGAGCACCATTCCTTCACTATTCTACATTTCCCGCCGTTCCCCCAGACAGATTACCATAATATCTAGATTATGGATAGATACGGAAGTAGTACAAAAATAACCTTGATCTCCTAGAGACCAAGGTTATTTCACATCCGGCTAAAGCTTACTCAGGGCTCCACGCCCCACACCAGATTTCCGTCCTGATACAGCGTTACTTTGCTCCAATCGGCATAGGAAGTCTTGGTCGCATCGAAAGAGTAGTCGTTGCTCTCGTCCAGATTCGACCAGTTGGATTTGGCCATCCGAAGCTGGATGTCGCCGGTTTGTCCGCCCGCCGCAATGGAGCCGGCGCTTGCCGAGAAACTGAGCTCGACATAAGTATCCGCATTCGTGCCGGCCCAGCTGTGAAACGAAGTTTGAATGTTGCTGCCGCCGACCTGGGCCCAATCGATCCAGGCGTTCATGCTCTCCGTTCCTTCTTTCGTAAAATAGTAGCGGAGCTTCAGACTGCTCAAATTCACCGCGCTCGTTCCATTATTTTTGATATTAAAATAAGGCTTGATTTGATTATCCGTCGCGTTCGAATCTCCGGCGCGATACTGGAGCACGAGCGAGCCGTTCGGCGTTTGAGTAGCTTGAGGCGTCACGGCGGCTTGGCCGGAGTTGGCGCTTGTCCCTACGCTATTCGAAGCGCTGACCACATAATAATACGTGGTTCCGTTCGTCAACCCCGTGTTCGTGTAGCTTGTGCCCGTAACATTGCTCGCAACGGTCGTGTACGGTCCGCCGCTTGCAGTCGCTCTTTTGACCGTATAGTTCGTCGCCCCGGATGATGCATTCCAGGTCAAGGTGGCTTTCCCGTCCCCGGCCGCAGCCGTTAAACCGGTAGGCGCTGCCGGTATGGTGGGATTGGGGGGATTCCCGTTATCCGGAACCGGCTGGTATCCAGGGGTCGTATAGATGCCGTTCAGTTGTGACGTCGCTGTCGTGCCATACGTGCCGTTGACGACGGTTTTTCCCCAATCCGTCAAGCTTCCTGCCGGGCCTGTCGCCAGATCCAGATACTCGACTCCACCGCCGTTGCCGTACCAGGACCAGGCGAGCCAGCCCACTTTTTTCTCCTGGGTATAGCTCAGGATCGTAGCTTCATCCACGTCGCCGCTGGAATGTTTATGTCCGAATTCGCCGATGATCACGGGAATATTCAACGCCAGGGCGTTATCGATGTTGTTCTTGACCGTCGTTTCGTTGCCGCCGGCGTACTCGTACATATGGATGGAAAAGATCATATTTTTCAAAGGATCGGAGTTGGCAACTTCCAGGCCCTTCTCGAAGATCGAGGTCGGATATTGCCCCCAACCGGCGGCATCCACGACGAGCGTATTTTTAATGCCGGCGTTGCGGAGAGCCGGGATGGCAGCCTTATACCCGTTCGCCCAGCCTTCCGAGCTCCACGGCCCAAACCATTCGTTGGCGATGTTCACGATAACGCGGTCTTCTTTTCCGATCAACGCGTCTTTAGTGCTAATCCAGTAATCCACGGCCCTATTCAGCGTGGTCACCGAATCCGATCCCGTCGCATCATGGACCTCAAGCATCGTAATGAGCTTGTACTGGTCGCAGAGCGCGATAATATTTTCAACGGAGGCAAGATCATCCCTCGTCCATTGTCCCCCGTCTGACAATACGATCCGAACGGTATTCGCCCCCGTCGCCGCAATGGCGGGAATGGCCGCGGCCAGATCGTTTTTGTACCAGGTGTGGGCATGGTTGACTCCTCGCATCACGAAAGGCTTGCCCGTAGCATCATAAAGAGTGGTACCGCTTACATAAAAACCCTTGACAGGGGTGGACGCTGCGGAAGTCTTCCCTCCGGGAACAACCGCTGAGGCAGCAAACACGGTCATGGCAAGAAGCATGGCGGCAAAAGATTTCAACAGTTTTTTACTCATTACACAACCTCCAATTCGCAAATTTGGACGACGAGCAAGTTGAAACCAGGTGTTCATTTTGTTCCATGCATGACTGACCCGTTCATAAAGCAAGCGCTTTCCTATTTAGACGAATTACCTCCTCCTTTCTTCATGAAATAGATATTACTGGTAATAACAATTTTATAATATATGATTTTCCAGAATATTACTAGATATTATTAGCTTTTGTTAGCGTGAATATGATAACATGTTAACGCGTCGTTATTTATGTTTGCAAAAAAAGAGGCCGGCCCCATCGGGCCAACCTCTAATTTGATTCGTTAGAAGTAACCTACCGCAGCTCGGGAAAAGGAACTGTGGTGTGGAGTCCGACTTAAAGTCGGCCAATGGCTACCAAAACGGCTAACGTCAAGAATACGATATTGATGCCGATTTCTTTGTGTTCTTTGCGCATAACATGGAATATGGCCCCGAAAAGAACGACTGCGGCAAGCCCGATAGCGGCAAGCGGCGTCAAAACGGGCGCGACGCTGGTCGCCTGAGGCAAAATTAACCCCAGCGCCCCGACCAATTCTGCGATGCCGATAAAGAAAACCAACCCTCTCGGAACTTCACTAGCCCAATGCCAAGATGCTTTTGCTTTCTCATACCGAAACGCCTTCATCCAACCGGAATATATAAATCCTAATCCTAAAACCCCTTGTACGATCCATAACGCGATATTCATGATTCGTCAGCTCCTTTGCTTGTGCATCCTAACTCTCGGATTTATATTATCTTTTAGGGCAGCTATACGGAAGTAGGCACTTTAAATAAACATGGTATCAAAAAATAAACCTTAGGAAAGTGAAGAGGAGGGTAATGTTGTATGTCTTCTTATTGTAAATTTGAAACGGCGTTGGACATCCTTATTGGAAAGTGGAAGCCGGTTATTCTGCTCCGTCTTTTAAATAACGGAACCATGAGATTTAGCGAACTTCAAAAGGCAATCCCGGACATCACCAAAAAAATGCTTACTCAGCAGTTAAGGGAATTGGAATATCACGATATCGTCCATCGTGAGGTTTACCGCCAGATTCCTCCCAAAGTCGAATATTCCATTACGGCATACGGTCATAGTATGACTCCATTATTGCAGGCAATGAACGACTGGGGAATTGCCCATATCGCTCATTTAAACGAGCTATACGGGGAAGAGCAGAGGGCGGAAAACGTGAACACATAAATAAATGATGTCCTTGCGCTCATTTCGCCAAATTGCCCTAATTTAAATGCAAGGAAAATAAAAAAAGAGCACCACCGAGAAAACTCGGTAGTGCTCTTTATCTTTGCTTGGCGGCGTCCTACTCTCCCAGGACCCTTCGGTCCAAGTACCATCGGCGCTGGAGGGCTTAACGGTCGTGTTCGGGATGGGTACGCGTGGAACCCCTCCGCCATCGCCACCAAACGGTTCAAGCGTTTTGATCGCCTGAAAACTGGATACGAAACTTCATTTGCGTGTTTAGATCTTTTTGGATAAGCCCTCGACCGATTAGTACTGGTCAGCTCCACACATTGCTGTGCTTCCACCCCCAGCCTATCAACCTCGTCGTCTTCAAGGGGTCTTACTAGTTGGGAAATCTCATCTTGAGGGGGGCTTCACGCTTAGATGCTTTCAGCGCTTATCCCGTCCGCACTTAGCTACCCAGCTGTGCTCCTGGCGGAACAACTGGTGCACCAGCGGTGCGTCCATCCCGGTCCTCTCGTACTAAGGACAGCTCCTCTCAAATTTCCTACGCCCACGACAGATAGGGACCGAACTGTCTCACGACGTTCTGAACCCAGCTCGCGTACCGCTTTAATGGGCGAACAGCCCAACCCTTGGGACCTACTTCAGCCCCAGGATGCGATGAGCCGACATCGAGGTGCCAAACCTCCCCGTCGATGTGGACTCTTGGGGGAGATAAGCCTGTTATCCCCAGGGTAGCTTTTATCCGTTGAGCGATGGCCCTTCCATGCGGTACCACCGGATCACTAAGCCCGACTTTCGTCCCTGCTCGACTTGTCAGTCTCGCAGTCAAGCTCCCTTATGCCTTTGCACTCTTCGAATGATTTCCAACCATTCTGAGGGAACCTTGGGGCGCCTCCGTTACTCTTTAGGAGGCGACCGCCCCAGTCAAACTGCCCGCCTGACACTGTCCC
>NZ_CP195592.1:1620000-1737500 GCF_051307165.1 Paenibacillus salivarius | reverse complement strand
CGCATTGTCCCGCACAATGAGAAAAGCGAGCGTTTCGCGGAACGTTTTGTTGGTGCTCATTTCATAAATACGCGACTTTTGCAGAACTCCTGTCGATTCGAGAACAAGGTTGTCCAGCAAATCGCTGATCAGATTGCCGTGACTGTACACATAGTTTCCGTTCCATGGGTTTCCCGCCGCGTCCACCGGCAACGAGCTTTGAGCTCCCATAATAAAATGATGCGGATTGGCGTGCTTGATCGCGTTCTCCAGCGGAGCGCCGGTTGAGCCGCCGTTTCCCGGAGGCTCTTCACCGGAGCCGGTCAACAACTGATTAATCGTGTGCTGAACCAATTCCACATGACTGATTTCCTCCAGAAATACGCCCCGGATCAGATCCCGGTATTGCAGGGCGTTCCCTCTGAAATTATTGCTTTGGAAAAAGAACTGCATCATCGTCCGCATTTCGCCGAACCTGCCGCCCAAAGTTTCTTGCAGTACCTTGGCCGCTTCCGGATCGGGCTTGTCCGGTACGATGATATTGATTAAATCCTCTTTATAAAAGTACAAACGAAATTCCTCCTGACATGGTTTGGGTTAGATTCGAATATGTTATCTCTGTGCTCATTGTGTTACAGAACCGTCAATGCTATTCGGATCCTCCAAAATTTACGACTTTTTCGGACGAAACGGAGGCTAATATAGGCACGGCAGGGGGATCTTGTGAATATCGGGCGTACAACTTTATCGGACCCTTGAAAGGAATTTGGTCCTTGGCGCAGAACATAAATCTTGAACCAGATCGAATCATACTTGCTAAACAAGGAGGCCCAAAATGTGAGCGACTTCAAGAACCTTGACGACCTGCTGGCCGATTTTCCCGGAAATGGCCCGGCCGGTTGCGCCTGCGCTGTAGCAAAAAACGGGGAAATATTGTACGAAGGATACCACGGGTTTGCCGATATCGAGAAAAAAACGCCGGTGACGCCCGACACGCTGTTCCGCATCTTTTCCATGACCAAAGTGGTTGTTTGCACCGCTGCCATGATGCTGTTCGAAAGAGGACGCTTCCTGCTGAACGAACCGCTCTACGAATATATTCCGGAATACCGTAACCCCCAGGTCGTCAAAACGAAACCAAACGGGGATGTATATATGGAAGCGGCCCGGAATCCGATTCTGATCAAGCATGCATTTTCCATGACCACCGGACTGCCGTATCCTTACGGCATATCGGAATCCGCGACTCGGATAAGCAAAGTCATTCAAGACCTGAAAGACAAGCATGGAAAATACGATCTCCTCACAGAGGTGAAAGCGGTATCGCAAGTCCCGCTGGCGTTTGAACCGGGGACCCGATGGCTTTACGGATACAGCCACGATTTGGTCGGCGCTTTAATCGAAGTGATTTCCGGAAAGCCGCTGGGCCAATTTTTAAAGGAAGAGCTGTTTGATCCGTTGGGCATGAAAAATACGGGCTACCGCCTCCGCGACGACAACGGCCATAGATTGGCAACCTGCTACACACGTACGGAAACCGGCGGACTTGAAGCGATGCCGGCCGATTTTGACGAGCACCACCAGCCGGACGCCTTGCTTGAGAGCGGCGGGAGCGGCCTCTATTCCACGTTGGGCGATTACCTCGTCTTCACGCAAATGCTTGCAAACGGCGGTGTCTGGAATGGCGAACGGATTATCGGGAGGAAAACGATCGATCTGATGCGTCTAAATCACCTGACCGATGCGCAAATGATCGACTTTAACAATTCATATAACGCCGGATACGGTTATGGATTGGGCGTAAGAACCATGGTAGACCCGGCTGCAGGAAACGCCAACAGCAGCTTGGGCGAATTCGGCTGGACCGGCATGGCCGGAACCTGGGCTTCGATCGATCCAAGCGAAGGAGCCTCCGTGGTCTACATGCATCAGCTGATTCCGAATCTGGAGGAATACCACCATCTTCGGGTTCGCGCAGCCTCTTACGGCGGCTTGAGATAAGGTACAAAAAAAGGACCCCGCATACTAAAGTGTACCCTTTGTAAAGGACATTTTAAAAAAAGGCTTAGGCTACCTGAAAAAGATGATTCCTGTACTGTACAGGAGTCATCTTTTTCAGGTTCCATTGATATCTAGTATGGTTATAGTGGCGGATATACCTATCAATTTCTTGTTGAAGCTCTCCAAACGTTTTACATGATTTTATATCCACTTCGTCTTTAAGATGGCCAAAGAATGATTCGATAGGGGCGTTATCCCAGCAGTTTCCCTTCCTGGACATGGATTGGTACAATCCGAGTTTCTTAACCTGTTTCTGAAAATCTGGATGTGTGTAATGGGTACCCTGATCAGAATGAATGAAGGCCCCTTTAGCTTTCTTAAAGGTTCTGTTCTTCTTCAATTTAGTGAGGGTATCTGTGGCCAGATTCATGATGATTCGGCTAGACATGTGATGTGCTAAAACTTCACCTGTAGAACCATCTTTAATGACGGACAAATAAGCTCTTTGTCCACCGTGATAGTTCAGATAAGTGATATCCGTTAGAAGGACCTTGCCAGGCATCCCCTGTTTAAATTGGCGGTTTAGGAAGTTAGGAACCACTCGGTGTTCTTGAGTGGCTTTCATCATTCTCCGGTACGGATTTGCCTTCCTAATAGGGCAGACGATATCGTATTTTTTCATGATTCTACGGATCTTCTTCAAGTTGAAGACACACTGAAATTGACCTGCCAATGTCATTTTAATTTGGCGTGCCCCTTTCTTTCTGCCTTTGAAGTTAAAGGCCTTTAGAATCATTTCTTTCGTTTCTTCATCCTTTTTATCCTTGCGTCTCCTTTGTTCAATAGATTTGGCTGAGAAATAATTATAGTAACCACTTCTTGAAACTCCGGCAACTTCACAAAGGAATTTCACCATATGGATAAGGTTATATTTTTCAATGACCTCATGAATGAGAATATATTTTTGACTGACGGGCAGCTTTACTTCTTTAGCCCCCTTCCCAACAAACGAATCTTTTTTAAGAGTTCGTTTTCTGCCTGCACAAGCTTCATCTGTGCTTCCAATCTGGCATACTTCTCTTCAATAGATAATTCTTTAATCCGTGGCCTGCCAGAACTACCCTTTCTGGTATCTTTAAGGCCCAACACTCCTTCGGTTTTATAAGCAGCTTTCCAACGATCTGAAGCTGATTTAACTCTCTTCATGCCAATAACGTCAATATTAAATCCTGCTTCTTCAAAGATTTCTCTTGGAAGCTTCCCTTCACTATATTCAGTAACAAAGTGTTGTTTAAATTCATCAGTGTATGTGATGCCCTTTGAACTGACTGTTTTAACATATCGGTTCTTAGATAGTGTTGTGATATCTTTCTCTGTAAATAATTTTTTACTCATAATTCTCCGTCTCCACGTATTTCTCTATGTTATTCTTTAAATTATACAAAAAACACCCTATAGAAAGAGCACTTTTTTTAAGTGTCTATTCTATAGGGTACATTTTATACGCGGAGTCCTTTTTTTCATATATATTTATGCTTCCACCGTTTGCTGCGATGGCTTGCCTTCTTTGCCGCCCGCCGCTTCTGGTGCTGCCTGGTTGGACGTACGGAGCGGAAGCTCCTTCAGGAAGAACACCAGTACGAAAGCGATCACGAGCACCAATGTGCCTGTAAGAAATACATGAGACAACGTATTTCCGAGGGCGTCGCGAATCGTTTGAATCATCTGCGCAAACAACGGCTGCACATCCGCCGGCAAGCCCGCTTGAGTCTGTTCAATCAGCGGCTTGTTCATCAACGTTTGCGGATTCGCAAATGCGGTCATTTGCTCCACCATTTTCGGATCCAATTTCCCGAGATTCTCGGTCGTGCTAGGCGAGGCCATCGCCTCCGTCAGGTTCGTTTTCAGGCTGTTGGACATAACCGTCCCCATTACCGCGATCCCGATCGTTCCGCCAAGGTTACGGAACAATTGGGAAGAAGCCGTAACGACGCCAAGCTCCTTGTGCGGAACCGCATTTTGCGTGGCCAACGAAAAGACCGGCATACCCAAACCGAGACCGAAGCCGAAAATAACCATGGCGAGTACCGCCATCCATACGTTATCCATAAAGACCATCAGAACCATACCTGCGATCATGACCGGAACACCGATCAGAGCGTAGCGTTTGTATTTCCCCTTTTTGGCGATCAATTGGCCTGTAACCGCACTGACGACAACCATACAAATCGACATCGGCATTGTCACGTAGCCCGCATAAGTAGGCGAGATACCCAAAACGCCTTGCACGAAGAACGAAAGATAAATCAAGGCGCCCATCATGCCGAAGTTCATAATAAAACCGATAATGTTCGAAATCGTAACAACCCCGTTTTTAAACAGGTGCATCGGCAAAATCGGATTTTTGACTTTAAGCTCAACCAGAACAAAAATCACTGCGGACACAACGGTCGCGGCCAGGAGACCCAAAATTTGCGCGGAACCCCACTCGTATTCCGTACCTGCCCACGAAAATGCCAACAGAAGCGGAACGATCGTTGTCGTCATGAATAAGGAACCGATATAGTCGATGCTTTCCCCAGGTTTGCGTTCCACTTTCGGGAACAGCATCAAAATCATGATGAAAGCCACGATGCCGAGCGGCAGGAAAATCCAGAACAACCAGTGCCAATCCATATGATCGACCAAATATCCGCCGAGCGTCGGACCGAGCACACTGGAAAAACCGAAGATCGCGGTCATAAGGCCCATCCATTTACCGCGTTCGCGAGGTGCGAACAAGTCGCCGACGGCCGTGAAAGCACAAGATTGAATAATACCGGCGCCGACACCTTGAATCCCGCGGTAGGTGATAAACTGGAATACGTTATCCGAAGTACCGGTCAGGAACGCCCCGGCCATAAACAATAATATACCGATCAACAAGAACGGTTTTCGCCCGAACATATCGGACAGCTTACCGACCAGCACCGTAGCGATCGTCGAAGTCAGCAAATAAATATTGATCGTCCAGGTATAGTAGTCCATCCCGTCAAGAATGGAAATAATTCGCGGCATCGCCGTACTGACGATCGTCTGGTTGATCGCCGCAAAAAACATCGCCGCCATGATGGCGATCATAATCGTCACTTTACGTTTTAATGTTAAGTGTTCCATAAAACCTCTCCACCTCTGTTTGTCTAAAATTACTTGTCTAAGTTGTTAAGTATCGCCGTAAATATCCGCTTCAAATGGAGAATGTCCTCATCCTCCAAAGTGTCGAAGATCGTACGGACCGATTCATCCTGATCAATCGTCACCTTGCGGATAATTTCTTTTCCTTGTTCCGTGATCGTAATGTAAACGACTCTCCGGTCCGCCTCGGCCCGTTCCCGCTGAACAAGTCCGTCCGTTAGCAATTTGTCGGTAATTCCCGTAATGGCCGCTGAAGTGAGTCCCATCTTTTCCGCAATGTCGGAAACCTTCATGGACCCGAATCGCTCCAAAATATGCAGCATTTTAAATTGCGGAAAACTAATGTTGTATTCCTTGCCTCGCTTGTTCCATTCCTGAGAAATTCTTTTGATCATGGTGCCAAACATCGCTGTTACTTCAAACAGCGTTTCTCTTTGTACCAATCAAACTCCCTCCAAAACCCCGTATTTTTTAGATTCACCTCACTTAAATGCATAAAGTGTAAAATTATTTAATTGTTTAAATAATAACGTCTTAATTTTTAACGCATTTATTAATATATATTAGATTATTTAAACGAGTCAAGTATTTTTTGCGAAAAAAATCAGGAATTTTCATTGGACTTTCATGTCCAAATAATTCCTGATACATCCAAAGTATCCAGGGTCCCCAGTCACACTATACCTTCCTTCCGATAGTTTCCGAAGCATCCGTCATTGTACTATTATTATAGAATAGAAAATAAATGACGACAAAAAGGACTGATCCCATGATTCCCCGGATTTCTCATATCATCATGCTCGGCATCTCGCTGGCGATTCTGACGGTGTCTTCCGGTTTCAATCCACAAAGTGGCGCCATGGCCGCCCTCGAGGCCGAAACCGTTCAAACCGTAACGGCCGAACCGCCGGTTACGAAACAAAACAAACTGCCGAAAGGTTTTGTTTATTTGGACGAAATCATCCCCGATGCCGATTATGACATCCGCTATTATAGCGACAATAATTTCATAGGCCGGAGAATCGACGGTTATGAAGCCCCGCTGGCGATCATGACGGAAAAAGCGGCGAAAGCGCTGAAAAAGGTCAATGAGGATCTTCTGAAGCAGGGCTACCGGCTGAAAATCATCGATGCTTACCGTCCGCAAAAAGCGGTCGACGACTTTATCGCCTGGTCCAAAAAGGCGGACGATACCCGGATGAAGAAAGAGTTCTACCCGGACGTCGACAAGAACAAGCTGTTCAAGCTCGGCTACCTTTCCAGTAAATCCGGCCATTCCCGGGGGAGTACCGTCGATTTGACGATGGTTTACAAACGGACCGGCGAGGAAGTCGACATGGGCAGCCGCGTCGATTTTCTCGGTGAAATTTCAAGCCATGGCGCAAAACAGCTGACAAAGGAACAGCGCAAAAACCGCTACATCCTGAAAACGGCGATGGTGAACCGGGACTTTAAACCGTACACCAAGGAATGGTGGCACTATACGCTGAAAGAAGAACCTTTCCCGTCGAAGTATTTTAATTTTGATGTGGAATAAGGATGTCGACACCCGGAAACTTGATTTGGATCAAGGTCGGGATCCCGCTGAAACGGTATGATGAAACAAAACCAAGGAGGGATTCCAATGGAAAAAAAATCGCTTGGCAGTCTACAGGAGTATCAAGAAGGCAAATTCACGAAACGGATCGCGTTTCAAAAAGGGGAGAGCGTCGTATTTGTCCTGAACTTTATGCCGGGGCAGGAACTCCCGGCGCATAAGCATCCCGGTACCGACGTATACCTGCTCGCTCTCGAAGGAAACGGCACGGTCGCCGTAGACGGGACGGATTCCGAATTTTCCAAAGGGGACATTCTTCACATTTGCGGGGATGAGGAATTCTCCTACGTAAACAGCGGCACCGAACCCGCCTCGGTCTATGTCGTTTTGGCGAAAGTTCCCGATCCCCGTTACGCGGAAAATATATAACGCATAGCAAAACAGCCTCATCCCTCTTACCGGGATAAGGCTGTTTTTTCAGTATCGGTCTGACGAATGGCCCATGTTTTGCGATTTTTCAACCGCTTTATCCGCAGCGGCGGAGCTTGTATGTTCGCCCGCTTCCCGTTTTGCTTGCTCCAATCCTTCCTTGACTCGTCTGCCATAATCCGGATCGGCCTTGGTGAAATACTCGATCCAAGTCTCCTGAATGGCCGGCTTGCACACCTTCAGGTTATTCACCAGGTTTCGGACCAACTCGGTTTTCTCCGTTTCATCAAATGCCCGGTAGGTCTGGCCGGCCTGGCCAAAATCGTTCGTGCGGTCCAGTTTTTGCCGGACTAATTTGTCGTTATAGTGAGGCTCATGATCCTTGCCCGGCCGTGGTGCTTCCTTCAGTCCGCCAAGCTGGGACGGCTCGTAATCGATATGCGGGTTTTCTCCCGGATTCAAATCCACCCTATACTCCATTTGCCCGCCGCGCTGATTTGTCGCCACCCTTGTTCTAGGTGCATTGATCGGCAGCTGCAAATAATTCGTGCCGACCCGGTACCGCTGCGTATCGGAGTAAGAGAACGTTCTGCCCTGCAGCAGCTTGTCGTCCGAAAAATCCAGCCCGTCGACGAGAACCCCCGTCCCGAACGCGGCTTGCTCGACCTCCGCAAAATAATTTTCAGGGTTTTTATTCAAAACCATTTTGCCTACCGGTAAAAAAGGAAAACGCTCCGTATCCCATAGCTTCGTCGGGTCGAGAGGATCATAGTCAAGCTCCTCGTGTTCATCGTCGCTCATGATTTGCACGAACAGCTCCCATTCGGGGTAATCTCCCCGCCCAATCGCTTCATATAAATCCTGGGTCGCATGATTGTAATTGGTTGCCTGAATGGCATCGGCTTCGTGCTGCAGCAAATTCCGGATTCCCTGCTTCGGCTCCCAATGATACTTGACGAGCACCGCTTCCCCTTCCGCATTGACCCACTTGTACGTGTTGACACCCGATCCCTGCATCTCGCGGTAATTCGCCGGAATTCCCCAAGGCGAGAAAATAAAGGTCACCATATGCGTCGATTCGGGCGTTCTGGAGAGGAAGTCAAACATTCGCTCCGGGTCCGGAAGCTTTGACACCGGATCGGGTTTAAACGAGTGAACCATATCCGGAAATTTCAACGGATCGCGGATAAAAAATATTTTCAGGTTGTTTCCGACCAGATCCCAGTTCCCGTCTTCGGTATAAAATTTCACCGCAAAGCCGCGCGGATCCCGGAGCGTTTCCGGGGATTCGGCACCGCCGATCACCGTAGAAAACCGGACGAATACCGGCGTCTGTTTTCCCGGCTCCTGAAACAGCTTCGCCCTCGTATATTTTGCGATCGGTTCGTCCCCAACCTTCCCGTAAGCTTCGAAATATCCGTGCGCGCCTGCCCCGCGGGCATGAACGACCCGTTCCGGAATCCGTTCCCGGTCAAAGTGGGATATTTTCTCGAGAAAATGGTAGTTCTCCATCGTCACCGGTCCCCGGTTGCCTACGGTTCGAATATTTTGATTGTCCGTGATCGGATGTCCTTGGCGGTCGGTCAGCACCGTTTCCTTGCCGGCCGTCCCATGATCCTTCTCTTGATGACTGTCCATGCCCTACCTCCACATGCAAAATTTGAGATATAGGATGTCACATATTCTCGGGAGTATGCATGAAGAGCCTTCTAAACTAAATTTTGAGCTTATAAATCGCTTTATTCTCAAGCCCGCGGATCATCGGGGTCCAATCGTCGGATTCGGGCGTCGTCGCCAGCGCGTCCTCGACCATTTGCAGCTTGGCATCCATCGCATCGATATAATGCAGGGCGACCGCTTCCGCCATTTGCGGCTGGACAGGGCTTCCCCATTCCCCGAGATTATGGTGGGACAACACCAGATGCTGCAAGCCCATCACCTTCGGTGAATCAAGATCCATGCCGAGCCGGACGGCCGCTTCCGTGATCCAGTTCGAAGCCATCGAAATATGTCCGACCAGTTTACCTTGCAGGCTATACTCGGAGACGATGCCGAGCTGTGCCACCATCTCTTCCGGCTTGGCGATATCATGCAAAATAATACCGGCCTTGAGCAAGTCCCCGTTCAGGAACGGCCGCTGGCGGCACAAAAAATCGGCGATCTCCAGCATGCGGACCATGTGATAAGCAAGCCCGCCGAAGTACGCGTGATGATGGGTTTTGGCGGCCGGAGCCTGGTCCAGCTTATCCTCTACTTTTCCCACGCAGAAATTCACGATGGCGCTTATATCCTCATCGGCGATTCCCGCAATCGCCTGCTTGATCGTATGTATGAGATCAACCGGCGAAATCGGAGCGGAGCGGATAAAATCCGTCAATTTTACTCCGTCCTCCTCCCGGGCCGGCCTGATCTTCATAATCTTAATCTGTAAACGTTCCCGGTAAGTTTGCACGAGTCCTTGCACCTTTACCAGGCCCATCGGAAAAAAGGCTTCCTTGTCGACCGCGGAAGCGTCCCACAATTTGGCCGGCAGTTCTCCGGTCGCATCGCATAGCACGATATCCAAATAATCCTTAGGAGGCGTGCTGTTCGTTTGCTTGACCTCCACCTCTTTTAACAAATAGAAACCGATAAAATCGTCCTGATTCTTAAGCTGTCTGATTAATGTCACGCTAGATTCCCCCACGATATTGATAGATTCATTATACTATGGAAACCCGTAAAAAATCGCGGCGAAACACAAAACCCCCGGGTTTGCCGCCCGGGGGCTCGATCAGAATAATCTATCTTCCTGCATATTCAAGCGCCGTTTTGACGGCTTCAATAACTTTTCCCGACAAGTCTTTCACGCCATCGGTCTCGCCGAAAGCCGCCGGACGATAGCCATATTTGTGGATGGCGCCCGTCGTCTCCGTTTCGATTTCCTTTTTCACGGTCAGTTCATCCGCGGACAAGGCTTCGGCGGACTTGATTTTACCGTTCGTATCCAGATAAAAGACTTCCATTTTAAACGGAACATTGTCGGCGACGGTGACCATCGCATAAACGGATTTGTCGGCATTGACGCCCGCATAAATCCCGTTCATATACGCCGTTTTGTAGCTCTCGGAAATCTCCGCCTTCTTATAGGCGCGATCAACCGCGGCTTTAAAGGCTTCGCTGCTGCTTGTGGCGCCGGATACGGCATCCACGCCCGCGGCGTTCGCCAGGTTTTCGGCCATCAAATAGCCGGTTTCCAAAATCGGAATCGCTCTGACCACTTCCGGGTAAGCCGACGAGCCTCTGTCCTCCATGTTGACCCCGACGCGGGACAAATGGATGCCGACGATGTTTCCGTTTCGCAGCGTCACGTCAGCCCGGTTGGTGCCTTTGTCGTAGGCGTCGCCGTAAGCGGTGAAAGTACCGTCCTTATAATTCCCTTGAACCTTGGATGCGTTTTGGAGCGCATCCTTGAATGCCGCACTTGCCGCGGCGGATATCAGTTCCTCTCCCGGAACCAGCGCAAGCTTCGTACCTTGGCTGAGCAAACCGTCGCCCAGGCCTGCGAGCAGCGATTTTTGCGCGTCGGTCAGCTTATCTTCAGCGATCAGCTTGCCGGCATCATCAAACAAATGAAGTTTCACCTTGGCGACTTTGTCATTTTGGATATCCGCCAGCACAAGCACTTGGGAACGGTTATCCACGCCGGCGAAGGTACCTTCGAAATATTTCGCTCCGTCAGGCGTTTTCAAGGCTTTCTCAAAAGCTCTTTCCACCGCTACATTCCAGCTGTGGCTGCTTTCCGTAGCGCCGGAGATGGCATCGGTATCGCCGTAATTCTCGATGTAGGAACCGTTTGCGAGCAGCTTTGCCGTCATCGGCGAATTCGCCTTCACGACATCGGCATACGCGGTTTCGCCGCGGTCGATCAGGTTGGAGCCCAATCTATACAGCTTCACGTCAACCAGCTTCCCGTTGCGGATATAGACATCGGCCCGTTCCACCCCTTTATCCCTTGCGAAACCGTAAGCGGAATAGAAGCCGTCGATGTATTCGGCGTCATTGTCGATTTTCGCGTTTTGCTCGGCATCCCGGAACGCGTTCACCGCTGCCTTGAAGTCGGCTTCAAGCCCTTTGGCCGGAACCGCGTTCACGCCGCGGTACAACAGCTCGCTGGCGATCGTGTAGACCGTCTTGGACTGTTCGGCGGTCATTGCGGATTCGTCGACCGCTTCTCCTTTTTCGTTCAAAGGATATACCTTCACGCTAAGAAGCTTGGTTTTGTCGTACTTGGCAAACACCATATACTTCCCTTCGGGGTCAACCCCCATATGCTCCCCTTCAAAATAAACTTCGCCTTCCGGCTTGGTCACCAACGCTCTTCCGAACGCCCGATCGACCGCAAGCTTCCACCCGTTGGCGGAACGGGTCGCTCCGGAAACCACGTCCACGTCGGCGGCCTGTTCCCGGGTTTTGCCGAGCAAGCTCTCCGTCATCGGCTCATAGGCTTGCCACAAGCCGCTGTAATTCATTCGGACATCCCGGTCGATCAATTTCGGACTCGTTCTCATGAGCTCCACATCGGCAACCTTGCCGTCCTTGATCGTCACTTTGGCGCCCTCGGTTCCTTTGGAATAGGCATCCCCATAGGCCACGTAAACGCCGTCTTTATAAGGATTTTGCACCGGCTCCGGTTGAGCCGGCTTTGCGGTCTCCTTAGTTTGGCTTGCCGGCTTGGACGGTGTCTTTTCGGCCGTGGTCGTCTTGGTCGTCGCCTTGTTCGTTGTAGTTTTCGTCGTTGTCTTGTTCGTTGTTGTTTTTTTGGTGGTTGTGTCGGTCGTCGGTTTTTTGGTCGTTGTCTTCGGAGCAGGCTCCTTGACCGGGGTCTTTGTTGTCGTTTCGGCTTCCGAAGCGGCGGACACGACATCGATGGCCGACAGGCGAACCGGCGCCAAGTCGACCGTCACGGCGAGCGGAGACAGCAATAGAGCCGCGCTTACCGTTAAAGAAATCCATTTTTTCATGCAATCCTCTCCTTGTCTAAATCTGATTATGTAAAAATAGCCGTTTGCAGTCGGAATCGTTAAGGTGAATTATTTCACATATGTAGACAGGCTTCAGCTTCTTTTCGCAAACGGTTCGATTTATGATATACAAAAAACGAATCCTTTATCTGTACCTAAAATCACAAGGGTAGCAACATTTATCACTTTTGGAAAAACAGCCGCCTCGCAGCATTTATATGCGCGGGCGGCTATCTAAAATCTAATTCATGTTTCCGATGGCAATCCAGGAGATGAATCCGAAATTAACCTGGCTTTCCTTGATCCTTGTTACCTCCAGCACAGCCATTTCCGGGGTTTGCTCCTTCAAGGTTGCATAATAGGCAGGCTGGTTAGGCGTCGCTACGAGCACGTACTGCGAGTTAGCGAAAGGTTCTTCAAAAGTGACGATAACATAGGAGCTCGGATTAAACTGGGGGATTCGAGTTCGAGCGAGGGGTGATGAGCGCAAAAAATGAATACTAGCACGATAATGAAAGCGATTTTCATGAATGCGCATGCCAAAGAAACACAAGGTCCTCCATTTTTTAAAAATTGGGCTTATGCGGCAACAGATTCGTTAAGCCAATGCTGAATGGATGGCAACAGTTTTTGTTTCTTTGCTTCTTCGAACCATGCGTCAGCGTGCTGACACATGGCAATAAGATAAACTCGAATGTTCCAGTGACGTGAACTGCGGCCGCGCGAAGATTCCAACTTGTAATCAGTCTTCTGACGCTTAATGCAACGCTCAACGCCGGTTCGCATCGCGTAACGCTTTCTCCATTCCTTGCTATCACGGCGGATGCGTGGGAACAAGCGCGGATTATCGGCTGTCGACGTATAGAACGTTCTTCCGTACTCGGAAGGCGAACACGGAGTAGGACACTCCCATTTTCCAACTTTGGCGGGGCAGCGCCACTTGATACGCTGCCGCCCCGGACACTTGCCCCAGCAGGACATCTTGCGACCAATGGGGCAGACGGGAACACCATCGGAGTTTATTTTCATTTCATTGTATACCGTATGCCCGGAACGCCTGAGATTCAGGTCGATGATGCTGCTAACATCATCATGTTCCAGCATGGTATAGATCGGGAGGGCGTCGTGGGCCGAATCCAAGATCGCCTCTCCCACCTTCCAATCCGCGTACCAGTAGCGAAGTTCGCGGTAACCGCAAATCCACGATACGGCATCGTGTTGGCTGGCGCGAAACAATCGCGGATACACGGGCAGATCATAGGCGCTGTCCGCGGCGGTAAACATGTAAAGCGTGCGTCCGTAGTAATACTTCTCGCGGTAGCTGTCCCAGCCCCAATCTGCATCGGGATCGGAAAATTGCCGTTTGCAGGTACATTTCCAGTTGCCCGACTTGCGGCAATCGCAAAGGAATTTACCGAAGGAACGCGCCCCGGCTTCAACTGGAGATCCATCGCCGATGACGCGAAAAGCGTTCGTATCACCGAGCAATCCCTTTGCCGCGGAAGGTGCGACAAACATGGTTTGAAACAATTGCTGCAACAGGTCGTGCTCCTTGGGGGCATAGTGGATTTTGCCCTCGCGCAGGACGCGGGAGACGAGCCTCTCCGTAATTTTTGGGTTTTTGGGTTCCTGCTTTTCATTCTTCTTGCCTTTCTTTCGCGGCTTCTTCAGGCGACGTTTGATGCGCCCAGTCTTATGCGGCTTGGATGCCCGCCAAAGCCGGGGGAAAAAGTCGTAGAACGTCCCGACGCCCGGCGACTCGCCAGGGTTGAAACCGCAAAGAATGGCATAAACAGGCGTCGTGCGAATGGCGACGACCCCCTCATCGACGCTCAGCTCAAGCTTGGTCATAAGGAGCAGGCAGCGGAGCATGTCGGCGGGATCGTGAGGCTTTCGGCCTCTTGGCTTAGAAGAATAGGCCGACTGCATCAAGGAAGCTGCAGCGGACAGGTCAATCGCTGTGATCCAGAAGATGATATCGCTGTAGAAGCGCTGCAAAAACCGCATAGCTTCCGGGGAGTTGTACTCCTTTCGAAGTTGATCGCGTACGAAGGCCAGGTAGTCCTGATGAGAACGAGATACAATCGACATTACAATCACCCAAATTAAAAGGTAGGCAATAAAAATGCCTTCTCGGCGATTATTGGGGTGTTTCGAAAAAGTCAAGAGGAAAGTTTGTTCGCACCATACTTTGGGGGTGAAACAAATAAAGACCCTGGCCGTCAGGCCAGGGCTAATGCGGAATGGTGAATTCCGAGAGGCTTAGATAACATCTACGGAGGTGTCATTTTTTTGCATCAAAAACGCACACATTCCGAATTGCTGCAAAGCAGGTTGCCCGCTCACGGTTTGAATGTGGGTTATCGCCAAATGCTCCGTTCGTATCGCTCCTGCCTTAATATGACGGGAATCAACAATGTCATCTTTGAGGTGTTGCTCCAAGACCGTACTGTCCGCCAGATGTTCGCTTCGTACGGCGCCCGGCTGCAAATGGTCCGGTCCTATGCTTTGGGCTTCCAGCGCCTCTTCACTCACGGCCCCATGCTGCAAATGTTCACGGCCGATCGAGCCGGGCAAAATCTCCGCTCCTACGATCCCTCTTTCGGGGAGTAAACCGTCGCGTTTTAGAGCCTCCGATAAATGCCAAACCTCAATGGCTTGATGCCCGATATGCCGGGACTCCACCGCCGATTCCGCGATATGCACGCCTTCCACGGACTCGTTTTGAAGCACTTCGCCATCCACGCTGCCTTGCTGAAGATTCAAGCGGCTTATCGTTCCAGGCTGAATTTTCGCTCCGTGGATTCCGCCTTCCGGCAGCAGACCGTCCCGCACCAGAGCCTCCGATAAATGCCAAACCTCAATGGCTTGATGCCCGATATGCCGGGACTCTACCGCCGATTCCGCGATATGCACGCCTTCCACGGACTCGTTTTGAAGCACTTCGCCATCCACGCTGCCTTGCTGAAGATTCAAGCGGCTTATCGTTCCAGGCTGAATTTTCGCTCCGTGGATTCCGCCTTCCGGCAGCAGACCGTCCCTCTTTAAATCCGGAGAAAGATGCTCTAATGAAACCGTATTTACCGCAAGGTGCACGCCTTTAACGCTTTTCCCCTCCAAATGGTGGGATTTGACCGAACCGGACGCCAGTTTTCCGGAGGTTACCGCTTCATTCCGCAATGCGCGTTCCGACACGGACTCATCCGCAAAATGCTGATCCTGCAGCGCATTCGCCTGCAGATGCTCCGTACCGACGGAGCCGGGGGAAAGATGCTTCTCAGTCACGGCGCCCGAGGCCAGGCCTTCAGACCGGACAGCCCCTGAAGAAAGATGCCAATGTTCCAGCGAACCCGGAGCGATTTTTCCGGCAGTCACGCCGCCGTCCGCCAACTTGGGCGTTGTGACGGACAAATCATTAAGCTTGTCGGTGGTGACACTCTCCGGAGAAATCTTAAGCGAAGTCACGGCATGATCCTGCAGGTGGCGGGAAAATACCGCGCCGTCCCCAATATGTTCATCCCGGACGGCTTTGGCCTGAAGCAAGCTTCCGTCGATAATGTGATCCGCCAAAAGCTTGCGGCTAATCGCCCTGGGGATGATGTGGCCCGTGTCAATCTGCTCGGGCCCGATGGCGGCCCCATTTACCGAACCGGGGGCAAGCTTGCTCTCGGTCACGGATCCTTCGGCCAGCTTCGCAGCGGTTACGCTTGCATCTTGAAGATGCCGTTCAGCTACCGCCCCGCCGGCAAGATGTCTTTCCGACACGGCAGAGCTGGCGATGGTCTGGCCGGTTACCGCCCCAGGAGCCAGATGCCACTCTTGCACGGCCTCATTATCGATATGCTCGGTTTGCACCGCTTCCGGCGCCAAATGAACGGAGGTCACCGATTCGGGGGCAAGATGCCCGGCCTGCACGGACGACTTGGACAGATGGCGCGTCTGGACCGTCTCATCCGCGATTTTCCAAGGCAAAATGCTTTGATCCGCGATTTTCGAGGAGGTGACGGCCTGGTCGATGATTTGAGCGGTGCCTATCGATTGATCGGACAGCTTCGAGGACAAAATCGATTTGTCCGCCAAGTGCTTCCCGTAAACCGCTCCGCTGGAGATTTGCGTCTCCCCTACGCTTTCCGGCGCCAAATGGACGGCCGTAATCGCATTTTCCGCCAGATGCCGGCTACCCACCGCTCCTTCCTGAATTTTGGCCGAGGTCACCGAACCGTCCCGGATCTTGGAGGAAGTGACCGACAAATCCCCAAGCTTGGAAGTGTCGACGACCCCGTTTTCCAAATGGATGGAGCGAATCGTTCCGCTGCGGATTTTCTCGGAAGTCACGGACTGATCCTGCAATAAATCCGTAGTCACGATCCACTCGCTTAAATGGCGGCTTTCGATCGAGCCGTCAACCAGTTTGCTTCCGTCGATCCCGCCCTCCAGCTTCGCGGCGGTGATGCTTCCGTCCTCCAGCTTGCTGCCGGGAATCGATTGATCGCGAATGCTTCGCCCTTCCACAGCCCCATCTACGAGATGTTCCCCGCGAATGGATAACGGCGCGATTTTGGAAGCGTTGATGGCGCCGTACGCAATCTTGCTGCCGAGCACCGCAAAATCGGCAATCCAAGCCGTTCCGATGCTTCCGGGTTTGATTTTGCTCGCATCGATCGTATTCGGGGCGATTTTTTCCCCGGTTATGCAGGCATCGGTAAGATCGTCCGTATAGATAATGCCGCGCGTTGAATCGGGGCCCTGCTTTTCCGACAAAAGGGTTTCCAGTCCCTTCGCGCGTTCCTGCGACGGTTCTGAAGCCATAAGCTTCTCAACGCTCGGTGTCCCTACGCTTTGCACCGCTTCTGGAGTGGTAACCGGCGGGAGCGATTGATGAATTTTCATTTCCTTTTTCTGCTCAAAGAAACTTTTTTCCTCCAGTAACGTCAATTCGTCGATATTCGGATTCTCATAGTAGAGCGACTTTTTCGCTCTGCTTGGTTTCGTGGTTCCGCTACGCTTTTTCAGAGCCGTTCTCTCCTTTACCCTAGATAATCGTCTAGAGCATCTTATGCCGGGATGTAGGCCCCTGTCACAAGTGATAAGAAAATCAATTCCCGGCATTTCGCATAAAGCTCGTTTTTGATGTAAAATACTAACAGATTCGTCGTTTACATTCGATAGTTTCATATATTCCACAGGTATTGCGAGGTACATAACCATGGCCAAAATCGGAATCGATCTGGGGACATCCAACAGCCTGGTCGCCCATTGGACGGAACAAGGCCCCGTCATCATTCCAAACTCATTGGGGAAACATTTAACCCCTTCGGTCGTCAGCATCGACGATAATCATGAAATTTTGATAGGACAAATCGCCAAGGAACGGATGATCACCCATCCCGATCTCACCGCGGCTACGTTTAAAAGATTTATGGGTACGGACAAAAAGTATCAGCTCGGTTCGTATACTTTTACCCCGGAGGACTTATCTTCGTTCGTGCTCAAGTCGTTGAAAGCGGACGCCGAAGCCGCCTTGGACGAAGAAATTGAAGAAGCCGTGATCAGCGTTCCGGCCTACTTTAACGATGCTCAGCGAAAAGCGACCTTACGCGCTGCCGCATTGGCGGGCCTCCATGTGGAGCGTTTGATCAGCGAACCGACCGCGGCGGCGATGTCATACGGACTTCACCAGCAGGATGCGGATACCCGTTTCCTGGTGTTTGATTTGGGCGGGGGAACTTTCGACGTGTCCGTGCTTGAATTTTTTGAAGGAGTCATGCAAGTGCAATCCATCGCCGGAGACAACTATCTTGGCGGAGAGGATTTCACGGGTCTGCTTCTCACTTACTTTACGGAGAACCAGGGGATCGAGTTTTCGAGCCTTTCGGGCAAAGCCCAATCCGCTTTGCTTAAACAGGCCGAACTATGCAAGCTCTCGCTTGCCGAAGCCAATACCGGTGAAATGGTATTTCATGAGGGCGAACAAACCTACCGGTTAAGCATCGACCGAAATCAGTATGAAAAGCTTGCCTCCCAGCTTCTTTTGCGTCTTCGGACGCCGATCGAACGCGCGCTGCGCGACGCTTCCCTGATGCCTAAGGATATGGATGCCGTCATCCTGATCGGAGGCGCAACCCGAATGCCCGTCATCAAATCGATCGTCGGCAAAATGTTCGGGCGGCTGCCGTACTCGCAGATCAACCCCGATGAAGCCATAGCCCTGGGAGCGGCGATTCAGGTCGCCATGAAGGAACGGAACGTCGGCTTGCAAGAGATGATTTTGACGGATGTATGTCCGTTCACGCTGGGGATTTCCACTTCGAAGCGGATGGATAACGATACATATGAAGGCGGCTATTTCAGCCCCATCATTGAGCGAAATACGCCGATTCCCGTGAGCCGGGTAGAACGGTATACCACCATCCGGGACAATCAGAGCGCGATTGAAATCTCGGTGTATCAAGGGGAGAGCCGAAAGGTCGCGAACAATGTCAAACTCGGGGAATTGGAAATTGCGATTCCTCGGGCGAAGGCAGGCCAAGAAGACGTCGACGTGCGCTACACATACGATATCAACGGTGTGCTTGAAGTCGAAGTCACGGCGGTAAGCACGGGATTGAAAAAGAACGGCCATCATCGAGCAAACCCCCGGCCAAACGTCGCCCGAGCAAATCAAGGCCAGGCTGGAGGAATTGAAGCATTTGAAAATACATCCCCGCGACCGGACCGAATATCGCCTGTTGCTGGCTAGGGGAGAAAGGCTGTATGAAGAGTCTCTTCAGGAAAAACGCGAATTCATCGCAAATTTGCTGGCGGATTTCGAGCGGGTCCTGGCATCGCAAAATGAGCAGGAAATCAAGAAAAACGCCGTCAAATTTAAAGAACATCTCGATGCTTTAGAAAAATGGATGGATTATTAGCATCATGAAAAAAAGCTTCCATCTCCGTCGATGACGGGGAGGAAGCTTTCTCCATTCTTAGCGGTACACGCCCATCGGCTGATGGAACGGAACCTCGCGATACATTTGCCCCAGCGTCTGCATCGTTTGTTCCGGAGCGGGACTTGCCATATACCATCCCTTACGCACCATGTAATTCCATACTTCATAAGCTTGATGCGAACACATCCGGAATGCATCCTCCAGGAACACTCTCAGTTGGACCGTGGAGCATTCGAAGGTCGACCAGGCGTACTCCCGCCCGGCCCGTTTCAGGGTCAGCAGGTAAGAGGTGGCGATCCCGCGGTCATCAAGCTGGTTCAATTTGACCTGCGGCTGAACCGGAGTATATGCCGACGGGGACGGCACGGCCGCAGCGGCCATGCCTGGATTTGCCTGAAGCTGCGGGACGTTCAATTGATCCCTGGACCCTTGCATTTTCGAAGCAAACTCCACCTTCATATTGTAATCCTGAATATGAACGGCGTAGTGACGGGAAATCATGTCCCTTAGCTCGGGGTCCTGGGCCTGATTCAAAAATAAAGCCATGCTTTGGATGGAGTTCGTGCAGCTTAATAACAGTTCATTGAGCTCGTGAGCTTCATGTGAGCCTAACAGCAAGTTGCATTCTTCCTTTCGTGGTAGGATGTTATGGGCATGAAAAATACCCATGCTTATTGTCCCATCCTCCCCATATATTATCCCGAAAGGAAGCCTGTCACTTCCGGTCGAACGCTTCTACCTTTTTCATTGTTTTTAATCTATATCTCTCTCTGTTCGTTCAAGCGGGCGAGGAAGGATCGCGTCCGCTCATTCGTGGATTCCCTCAGTATCCTTTGAGGCGCGCCCTTCTCCACGATAACTCCGTTATCCATCAAAATAATCTGATCCGCCACTTCCTCCGCAAATTTCATTTCATGCGTCACGATGACCATCGTTCTGCCCTCGGATGCCAGCGATTTAATGACCTTAAGCACTTCGCCCACCAGCTCGGGATCCAAGGCTGAAGTAGGCTCATCCAACAACAGCAGATCGGGATCCATGGCAATGGCCCTTGCGATGCCGATTCGTTGCTGCTGGCCGCCGGACAGCTGAAACGGATATACGTCCGCCTTATCTTCAAGCCCTACCTTCCGGAGCAGCTCGAGCGCCCGCTTGCGAGCCTCATCTTTGGCCGTTTTTTGAACGGTGACCAGGCCCTCCATAATATTTTCGGCGGCCGTCCGATGGGGAAACAGATTGTAGTTTTGAAAAACCATGCCCGTTTTTTTGCGTAGCGACAATATATCTTGCTTATGAACCTTCCGATCCGGCGCAAAATGCAGCTCTAGCCCGCCAACCGACAACGTTCCTTCCGTCGGGGTCTCAAGCAGGTTCATACAACGCAGCAGCGTGGTTTTCCCTGATCCGGAGGGTCCTATGATGACGAGTACCTTGCCCTTCTCAAGAGTAAGATCGACTCCTTTGATCACCTGTTCGCCGCCAAACGACTTCTTAAGATTCGTAATTTCAAGCATGTTACCTGCTCCTATCTGGCGTGATACCGGTCATTATACTTTTCAAGTCGGGATTGTCCGTAAGACAGCACGCTGCTCATCAACAAATAAAAAATGGCCGCTTCCGTATACAAAATTAGCGGTTCGTAGGTAACCGCGGTAATTTGCTGCGCCGTCTGGAACATCTCGGTCACCGTAATCGTTGCGGCAAGCGACGTATCCTTCACCAAGCTGATAAACGAGCTTGACAAGGTAGGCACCGCGACTCTAGCTGCCTGCGGCAGTATTGAGCGTCTCAGCGCCTGCCCGCGCGTCATTCCCAGCGAATATGCGGCCTCCCATTGACCTTTCGGTATGGAGAGGATCGCCGCACGGATCGTCTCCGATGCGTAAGCTCCCACACTGAGCGTAAAACCGATCACGGCCGACGGAAACGCATCTATAATGATGCCCGCTTTCGGAAGACCGTAAAAAATAATGAATAATTGGACCAGCAGCGGCGTCCCGCGAATCACCCACACATAAAAATGGGCCAGCTTCACTAACGGGGTGATATTGGACAAGCGGGCCAAAGCCGTGAACAGCGCCAAAATAATGCCCAAGACGAATGAAATGACAGCCAGCGGAATGGTAAAGGCCACCCCTGCTTTAAGCAGGGGCAGCAAAGAATCAAAAATGATATTCAGATATCTTTCGTTCATGATTCATCGCCGTTACTTCGATACGTCTTCGCCGAAGTATTTTTCGGAGATTTTCAGATAAGTGCCGTCGTTCTTAATTTCCGCCAGTGCCTGATTCACGGCTTCCACCAGTTCCGCATTGCCTTTGTTGAACAAAAAACCGCTATGGGAGGCATCTTCCGCCTCGTCTACGACTTTAATAGGCGCATCCGGTTTTTGCTTTTTGAAATCAAGATAGGACAAACCGTCATTCACGGTTGCGTCGATTCGGCCGGAGATCAGCAAATCGATCGCTTGATTGAATCCGTCCGTCTGCACGATATCCGCGCCATTCTCTTTCGCGATGTCCGTCAGGTTGCTTGTCAAGGATTGACCCGCTTTTTTGCCTTTAAGATCCGCGAGCTTTTGAATATCCTCGTTCTTCTCGTTAACGATCAGCACGGCCTTCGAGACGATATACGGATCGGAGAAGTCATACTTTTCCTTGCGATCATCACGGATCGAAACCTGATTGGCCACAATATCGAATCGCTTGGCATCAAGGCCGGCAAAAATACCGTCCCATTTCGTTTCAATGAACTCGGCTTCCACTCCCAAGCGCTTCGCTACTTCGCGAGTCAGTTCGACGTCAAAACCGGTCAAGCTGCCGTCTTTGTCATGATAAGTAAACGGTGCATAGGTGCCTTCCGTACCCACGCGAATTTTGCCGCTTGCTTTAATTTGATCCAACAACGTCTGGCCTGATTGTGCCGTATTCCCATTCCCGCTGCCAGATGCATTGGCTTGTCCGTTGTTTCCTTGCTCTTTATCATTACCGCAGGCAGCCAACACCATCGTAAATACAAGCAGTGCCGCCAGCAAAATAGAACTTTTCTTCTTCATCCCAAACTCCCCCTTTTTATACGTTTAATCCGATAAGTTTAGTAAGAATATTAGCTATATTAGCACCATTCAATTGAGCCGTCAAGCAATAGCAACAAAAAAAAGGAACCCCTTTGCACGGGATTCCCTTCTTTACTGTTTATCGGTTAACCAGCGTGTTTATGGAAGCATAAGCAAGCGGGCCAAATCCTTCCGAAGCTTCGCCATGAGGCATATTCAGCTTGAAAAGATAACCTTGGCCGTCCACTTCCTTCACGATATACTCCCTGGTTACTTTCTCGCCTCTAGCGATCAGAAACAGCGAAGCATCCCGCATCGAAGCATGGATTTCCTCGCCTTTCATTTCTTCCACTTTGCCCGTGTCCGCTAGCTCCTTCTTGGCTTCTTCGGACAATTGTTCCGTTTTGTAATCGGAAGGCAATTTTGCGATCTCCACATTGTAATTGTTGTCGTAATCCATCTGAAGCTTATTCGTTTCGGGGTCGAAAGTAAATCCTTCGAAGGCATACAGGGCATATCCCTTTCCTTCAGCCAGCTTCGCCGTCCGTTCCTCTTTCATCCCTTCAAGCTCAATCTCAATGCTTCGGGTGGCGGGCAAAGCTTCTTCGGCGTTACCGTTCGGGGACGATGCATTGTCCTCCGAATTGCCCGATTTCATCAATTTGGTGATCGTCTTTTGCGTTAACGAATCCTCGCCATCGATTGCCGCTTCCACATATTCAAATTCAACCGGATCGCCGGAATTCAACGCTTCCGCGGCCGTTTTCACCGCTTCATCCAGCTGAAAAGGCTGAGGCGTCCCGTCCATTTCGATTTCCGCGGAATGATTATCGGCAAGACCAACCCAGATCCCCTTTCCTTGCTTCGTCTCGGAGACTGTTCCGGGACCGGGCTGATTCGTCCCCGCCGTTCCTGAATTATTCTCCGAAGGAACCGGATTCGTCATTTTACCGTTGTTTCCTCCGCATGCCGCCAAAGAAAGCGACAAGACCGCCGCCATGGCCACCATGGCAAATTTTCGATGTCTGACCATAAGTAACACCTCCATATGTGAATACGAAGAAGTAGGCGAAAATGTTACAGGTTACTTCTCATGACGGGCGGCGGACGTAAAGATGACGATCAGCACGAACGCAACCAAAGCCATGAACGGGATGGTGATGAACCCCCACCAGTTCAAGTAATCAAAATTGCACGGGATTCCTACCTTGCACGGAAACAGCTTGGACATCGCGGGGATCTTTTGTTCCATATAATGATAGATAGAAATACAGCCCCCGATGACGCTTAGAGGTATCGCGTAGATGGATGCCGAGCGGTCGTTGCGGTAAGCGGCGATCCCGAGAATGATGACCTGGGGATACATAAAAATCCGCTGAAACCAGCATAATCTGCAAGGCTCATAGTGCAGCACTTCGCTTAGATACAAACTTCCCGCCGTCGCGACCAATGATACGAGCCAAGCCATATAAATCCCGTAATTTCTGAAAAAAGAACGCACCCGCATTGCCCCCTTATCCCCGAATTACTTGCTCAACGCGTCTTCGACGGCTTTTTTGAATTCGCTGTAATCAAGGCTGCCGGTATACTGAGTCCCGTTAATATAATAAGTAGGTGTCGCATTCACGCCGAGCTTGTCCGCCTTTTGATAGTGACCGTTTACTTCAGCAAGATAAGTTTTGTCATCGATATCCTTGCGCAGTAAGTCAAAATCGACCGGAAGCTGGAGCTCCTCCGCCAATCCGACCAGGTAGTCCGTGGTCGCCCATTCGGTTCTTTCATCTCCCTGGTTGCTGTAAATCGCGTCAAAATAAGTCCAGTATGCATCCTTGTTTTGATGGTACACGGATTGTGCCGCAAGAGCGGCGGTCGTGGAATCCGGACCGAGAAACGGCAGGTTCATAAAATAGAAGGCGACTTTGCCTTGATCTATATATTCGCTGACAAGCTGCGGTTTGATCGTCTCGTTCGTCATTTTGCAGGTTGGGCATTTAAAATCCCCGAATTCCACGATTTTCACCGGCGCATCGCTTTGGCCCAGAACGGGGAGACTCTCGTAATCAAACGATGTCGGCTTCGGCTTCGGGTCTATCGACAATACGACGATGATTAAGATGAGCAATACCCCTATTGTGGAAAACCAAATGATTCTTCTTGTCCGTTGCTGCTTCGCCAGTTGTTCGCTTGCTGTTTTTCGCTGCGCCAAGGCGTTCCCTTGTTTTTTCGGTGGCATGAGACCCCTTCTTTCCTTTAAAAGAATGATAGATTGCTAGATTCTGCAACCATTCTAGTTACAAATTCGGCATTAGTCAAGTTGTGCCCCTTGATCGTCTTTAAAATAAGAAAAAACGCCTGATAGGACCTTTTTGCTGCCCCCCATAAACCGGTGGAATGCCGACCTTGCGCGTTTATAGGGAGGGATATGCAATCGATCAATTGTGTATGAAATATCGACTTGATAAGTCCAAAAAGGGGATATACGGCTGATTCTGTATGATAATTCATACAGAATTGTCCATGATGCCGCCAAATGTTGGATTTGTGGACGATATTTCATACAGAATTGTCCGTAATGCGGTTAATCGTGAGTTTGTGGTCGATATTTCGTACAGAATTGCCCGTAATGCGGTCAAACGTGGATTTGTGGTCGATTTTTCATACAGAATTGCATGTAATATGGCCAAACGTGAGTTTGTGGTCGATTTTTCATACATAAAAGTACACAAACTTTTAAAGCCCACAATAAAGACGGCCCAAAGGCCGTCTTGATCAAGTCGCTTCCTATTTAGCTCAATTTCCGTTCGCCGTACCGGTATCCGGAGCTTCCTCCGCACCCGCGGTTTCCGGTGATTCGGCGCCGGTGCCGGTGTCGACTTCCTCTTCGACGACGCGCGGCAGCACAAGCGAGGCAAGCAGCTCTTCTTCGCTGCTGATCAACGTGACGCCGTTCGGCAGCGGCACATCTCCCGCGATCAATTTGTCGCCGTTATCGAGACTGCTGATATCCACATCCAGGCCCGCAGGCAGGTCATCCGGCAAAGCCTCGACCTCCAGCTCGGTCGTCTGCACCTGAAGTACGCCGCCCGCCTTCGTGCCGATCGCGGTACCCGTGAATGTAAGCGGGATTTTGACGCGGATCGGCTTGTTTTTGGACACCTTTTGGAAATCGACATGGACGACATTACCGCCGCGAAGCTGAATATCTTTGATTAATACGGGATAAGTATCCCCGCCTTCCACCTTCAGATCGAAAAACTCCGACCGTCCGGTCCGGGACACTTTCGCCAGCTCCTTGGCATCCACATGAACGGGGATGCTTTCGATTTGCGCTCCATATATCACGGCAGGAATCCGGCCGCTTTCCCTCAGCTGACGTAAAGACGCCCGGTTAAATTTCTCTCTCTGCACTACGCTCAATTGTTGGGTGTGGTGATGGTTCGCCATATATCGATCTACCTCCTTGAAATAGTACCCCGGCAGACGCCAAGAGACGCCATACTGTTAATCTACCCAAGAACCCGCCCTTTTTAACAAGCTTGAACGATATTTTCATCTCAATTTTTACACAGCCTTAAATTTTTTACATAGAATTTACAAAACCAAGCATGTTGTTACCTACAGACCTAGTAAAATAGAAGCAAAAAAGGGTACCGGGCATTTTTTGAAGGTTAACGGAGGTTTAATGAATATGGCGCTTACGGAAATCAAAAAAGGTTCACGCTATCTAAATCGTGATCTCAGCTGGGTCGAATTTAACCGCCGCGTGCTCATGGAAGCAAAGGATCCAGGGAATCCGCTGCTGGAAAGAGCCAAGTTCCTATCGATCGTTTCAAGCAATCTGGACGAGTTCATGAGCGTCAGGGTGGCGGGAATACAAGACCAGATTCGCGCCGGCTACACGAAAAAAGACTTTACGGGCTATACGCCCGCCGGGTTGTACAAACGTCTGATCTCCCGCATTGCGGCGATGGTGGCCGAGCAGTACCGGACGTTCCGGGAGCTTTCGAGGCAGCTTAACAAAGAGAAAATCCTGTTCCTCACATATGAAGAGTTGAACGCCATGCAGCGAAAGTCGATGGAGACCTATTATCACGATATTATTTTTCCCGTGCTGACGCCCATGGCGGTGGATCAAAGCCGGCCCTTTCCCCTCGTTCATAACGGGTTTGTGTATCTGGCCGTCGTTCTGGAGCGGGTAAACGAAAATGTACAAGCGGAGGAGGAAGCCGATCAGGAGCCTTACTTCGCGATACTGCAAATTCCGTCCAATCTGTCCCGGATCATTCCGCTGCCCCACTATTCCAACAGCAAGAATCAATCCTTCATTCTCATCGAAGAGCTGATCCGTCACAATATTCAGTCGCTGTTCAGCGGGTATGTCCCGCTTGCAGTGCATGAATTTCGCGTAACGCGGAATGCGGATTTAACGATCGATGAGGAAGGGGCCGAGGATCTACTTGAGGAGATCGAAAAAGAGCTGCGAAAACGGCGCTGGGCGGCGCCCGTGCGGCTGGAGATTCAAAAGGGCTTCCATCCTTATGCCCTCGAGGTGCTGCAGGAAGAATTCGAAATCACCGATGCGGTGTTCGAAATCGACGGCCCGCTGGATTTGAGCTTTCTCGGCAAGCTTCCGGGAATGGTTAAAGGGTTCCCGAAGCTGCGGTATCCTCAGATCGAGCCGGTATATCAGCGCGAATTCGAGATGAGCGAGGATTACTTCGAAGTTCTGAAACAGCGGGATATCCTGGTGTATCACCCTTACGAAAGTTTTGACGCCGTCACCGATTTCATCGTTCAGGCTTCGGAGGACCCTTCGGTAATGGCCATCAAAATGACGTTGTACCGCGTCAGCGGCAATTCGCCCTTGATCCAGGCCCTTGCCCGGGCGGCGGAGTCGGGAAAACAGGTCACCGTCGTGGTGGAGCTCAAAGCGCGCTTTGACGAGGAGAGGAATATCGCCTGGGCGAGGGCGCTCGAAAAAGCGGGATGCCATGTCGTATACGGCCTGATCGGCCTGAAAACCCATGCAAAAACCCTGCTCGTCGTCCGGCAGGAAGGCCGGGAATTAAAACGGTACGTTCATGTGGGTACAGGCAATTACAACGATATCACCGCACGCCTGTATACGGATATTGGTCTATTTACGACCGATCCTGCTATCGGGGAGGATGCCTCGCAGCTGTTTAATCTGATTACCGGATATTCGGAGACCAGCCGGTGGAGGGCCCTTACGCTGGCCCCGATGAGAATGAAGGACGAGCTGTTCTCGCTGATCCAAAGGGAGGCGGAGCATGCCGCCGCCGGGAGACCGGCCAGCATTATCGCCAAGATGAACTCCTTATCCAACCAGGAGATGATCGACGAGCTCTACAGGGCCTCCCAGGCCGGCGTAAGCATTGATCTGATCGTCCGGGGGGTATGCTGTTTGCGTCCCGGCGTGGAAGGATTAAGCGAACGCATCCGGGTGCGGAGCATCGTCGACCGGTTCCTGGAGCATTCGCGGATTTATTATTTTGAAAACGGCGGGAACCCGGAAGTGTTTATATCCAGCGCGGATTGGATGACCCGCAATTTGACGCGCCGGCTGGAATTGATGTGTCCGGTCACCAAACAGGAGACCCGGGATACGCTGGTGCAGATTTTGATGCTTTCGCTGTCCGATAACGTGAAGGCAAAGCGTCTGATCTCCAACGGCAAATACGAACCCGTTTCCAACGGCCTGCCTCCTTGCCGCAGCCAATTCGCCGCGCTCGATATCAGCCGTTGGAAGAAGTTTTTTGAAGCTCCCACTCCAATCTGAAATTCCACGCTTTTTTGAAATTTTTGGCCGCGGCCTCAAGCTGCCTGAGTTCCAGGTAAGCCTGGCCGCGGCTTTTTATTTTCAATAGCAACGCCCCGTCTCCCAGGACGGCATCCACCGACTCCACGCACTGCGTTTCGCTGGCATCCAGCGAGATCGCGATCTCGACCAGGGAGCCCAATTTACGAACCAGATCCATATCTCCTTCAATCAGCAGAGCCCGGTAATCCCCCGGATTGATCCGTTTGCCGTGATTGCCCGCAAAGTCGGCAATGAACGCGCTGAGAACCGCCTCACGGTGGCTCAAAGCCCCGAGCGGGGCATGGGTCAGCCAGTACAGCGTATGCTTGTCGTATTGATGATAGCGGACGGCGCTGCCGATTTTATACAGCATGGATGCCGCATAAAGAAGCTTGTCCGATCCGGGCTCCGAGGATGGCGCCTCCCCTTCCATAAAGCGATGCAGCTGCGCCGCAAAGGCGTGAACCCGCAGAAAATGGGCTCTCGGCGCCGGAGCTTGGAACAGTAGCAAAGCTTCCGCCTGGCGCCTAAGCACGTCCGATGGAGAGGCGACCCCGAGACCAAGCAAATCGAGGAGCAACCCTTCTCGCAATCCCGACCCGCTGACGAGGCAATATGCCGCCCCGGTGCGTTCGAAAACGGATTGGAAAATGATAAGACCCGGAACGATGATATCGGCCCGGGATTTGGAAAGGCCGTCCAAACGTCTGCGTTTTTCCAGCGGCATGACCGGCAGCGACTCGGCATAATACCGGATAT
Source organism: Paenibacillus salivarius (assembly GCF_051307165.1). Taxonomy (NCBI): domain Bacteria; kingdom Bacillati; phylum Bacillota; class Bacilli; order Caryophanales; family Paenibacillaceae; genus Paenibacillus; species Paenibacillus salivarius. The sequence continues at coordinate 1,708,813 of NZ_CP195592.1, read as the reverse complement.
CCTCAGGTTCCACCCGGTAATGATGCGCTGCGCGGAGCGGATAGTTCCGTCTGCGCTGGTCCAGCTTGCTTAGCGTGCGGATCGTTCCTCCCAGGCCGATCAACGGCAAGCCGGGATGCTCAGTGATCCAGGCATGGCCGTCCAACAGCTTTCCGATCTCGGAACGTAAGCCGGCAATATCGCCAGCCGACCACGGGTCCGAGGCTCCGAATCTCAACTGGGCGTTCACCGCCCCTATGGGCAACGATACGCTATGCAGCATCCGGCGGCCGCGGAACAGCGTGATTTCCGTGCTTCCGCCCCCGATGTCGATAATGAAGCCGTCCTCCATATCCATCCCGGCGGTGACGCCGACAAAACCGAAAAAAGCCTCTTGCTCCCCGGATAACACTTCGATTTCAAGCCCGGTCTCCCGCTTAAGCAGGGCCGCGATCTGATTTGCATTGGCCGCGTTCCGGATGGCCGCCGTGGCGGAGACCCGTATTTTCTCGCATCCGTAAACGTCGCAGATTTCCCGAAATTGTCTTAGCACAGGAACGATGGACAAAATATCCTCGTGTCCCATCTCTCCCCCGTTCTTCATTTTTTCGCTTAAACGGGCGGATTCCTTGTTTTCGTTTATCAAACGGAACTCCCCCTGCGGCGTCGTTTCGTAAATCGCAAGGCGAATGGAGTTGGACCCGATGTCCATGATTCCGATATTCATGCGGTTGTTCCCCATGCTTAAGCTCCTGTCGTTAAAGTAATGAAAAAAAGTTTCATTTCATCAACACTTTATCCCAAATAGGAGGAAAAATAAACCGTTTTGCGCCAGCGAGTCGTCAATTCCAGCGAAAAAAACCGGCGCCAAAAGGCACCGGTTCATGAAGGAAACGCAAAATTGCGGTTGGAAAAGAGGTTATTCGGCGATACCGCGCACCAGTTCCACCACTTGATCCACGGTCTGCATTTGCAGCGCCTTGGCTGCCAGCTCTTCCATGTCCGATTTGGACAGCTTGGAAATTTGCGACCGTGCCGGCAGAATGGAAGTTGCGCTCATGCTGAATTCGTCGAGACCCAGTCCCAGCAGCAGCGGAATTGCCGTGCTGTCCCCGGCCATCTCGCCGCACATGCCGGCCCAGCGGCCTTCCTTATGCGCGGCGTCGATCACCATTTTTACGAGGCGGAGAATCGCCGGATTGTACGGCTGGTACAAGTAAGATACCCGTTCGTTCATCCGGTCCGCAGCCATCGTATATTGGATAAGATCGTTCGTACCGATACTGAAAAAGTCCACTTCTTTCGCAAACTGGTCCGCAAGCACGGCGGTGGAGGGAATCTCCACCATGATTCCGAGCTGAATGGAGTCGGACACGGAGATGCCCTCGGCAACGAGCTTTTCCTTCTCCTCAAGGAGAAGGGCTTTCGCCTGCCGGAACTCATCCAGCGTGGCGATCATCGGAAACATGATTCTGAGGTTTCCGTAAGTGCTCGCCCGCAGCAGCGCGCGCAGCTGGGTACGGAAGATGTCCGTCCGGTCCAGGCATAGGCGAACCGCGCGGAATCCGAGGAAAGGATTCATTTCCTTCGGCAGATCCAAATACGGAAGCTCTTTGTCCCCGCCGATGTCCAATGTTCTGACGACGACAGGCTTGCCTTCCATTTTTTCCAGAACCGTCTTATAAGCGTTAAACTGGACATCCTCGGAAGGAAGCTCGGTCCGGCCCATGTACAAAAATTCCGTCCGGTACAAGCCGACGCCTTCGCCGCCGTTTTCGACAACTCCGGCGACATCGTTCGGCGTGCCGATGTTGGCCGCCAATTCGACATGAACGCCATCCTTCGAGACGGTCGGCAAATCGCGCAGCTTTTTCCATTCCGCGATTTGCCGCAGATGATTGTCCCGCTTCGTCTTGTATTCCTCAAGAACCTCGGGCGTCGGGTTTACGATCACCGCGCCGTCAAGCCCGTCGACAATGACGGTGTCGCCGGCTTTGACCTTCGACAAAACCTCTTTCGTTCCCACGACGGCGGGAATTTCCAGCGATCTTGCCATAATGGCCGAATGTGAAGTACGTCCCCCGATATTCGTCGTAAAACCCTTCACGTAATTCCGGTTTAGCTGGGCCGTGTCCGAAGGAGTCAAGTCCTCGGCAATCACGATGACCTCCTCGCTGATTTCCGCCGGGCTGATATAACTCAGCCCGAGCAAATGGGTCAGCACCCGTTTGGTCACGTCGCGCATATCGGCAGCGCGTTCCCGCAGATAGGCGCTCTTCATATTTTCAAACATGGCGATGAACTGCTGCGACGTTTCATCCAGCGCGAATTCGGCCGTCACCCGTTCATCCGAAATTTTGGCGCGAACCGGATCAAGCAGCTCCGGATCGTCCAAAATCAGCAAATGCGATTCGAAAATTTCCGCCTTTTTCTCGCCCAGCTCCTGAAGCGTGCGTTGTTTGATCGCTTCGAGCTCGCTCCGGGATTTGGCCAAAGCCTCCTCCAGACGGGTGAGCTCCGCGGCCGGATCCTTGGCGTCCTTGCTCGTTACGGTGTAATCGGGATGCTCCAGCTTGAAAGCGGAGGCGATAGCCACCCCGGCCGAAGCGGCGATGCCTTCGATTTTAAGCATTCACTTCGCCTAGCCCTTCGTTAATCATCACATCCGTAAGCGCTTGAAGAGCGTCCTCCGCTCCTTCGCCTTCCACGATGAGCTTGATCGAATCGCCTTTTTCCAAACCGAGGGACAGTACGCCCAAAATCGATTTCAAGGTTACCTTTTTACCGTTCGCTTCCGCAAAAGCTTCCGCGCCTTTAAATTTGTTTGCCGTATTTACCAAAGCCGTCGCCGGGCGTGCATGAATACCGTCTTCGTCCGTAATTCTGAAGTTTTTTTCCATCTCGAATACATCTCGCTTTCGTTGTGTATTTTCACCCTTTATATTAAGGGATCTTGATGCCGAATCCAATTTTTAGCGGATCGTGATAATATTTTCTTCGCCTTTTTTCAACACTCCCGATTTGTTCAGCGTCACAGCCGCCCCTTCCGGAAGATTGGAGAAAATAATCGGCGAAATGATCGACGGAGCGTGCTCCTTCACATAATCAAGGTCGACTTCCATGATCGGCTGCCCTGCCGCGACAAGATCGCCTTCGCTGACAAGAACGTTAAAGCCTTGGCCTTTCAGCTTCACGGTATTGACCCCGATATGCACAAGCACTTCCTTGCCTCCGTCGGACATGATGCCCACGGCATGCTTGCTCGGGAACACGTTGAACACTTTGCCGTAAACCGGGGAATGAATCGTCCCGTCATGCGGAAGCACCGCAAAGCCGTCGCCGGTCATTTTTTCGGAAAATACAGGGTCAGGCACCTTCGTAATATCCATGAGCTCCCCGTTCACCGGCATCACGATATCCTCCTGGATAATCGCATCCCCGTCTTGCGCGGCTTGCTGCTCTACCGCGGCCGGTTTTTGTCCGGTTGCCGGAGCATCCGCTTGCGGCGTGATAGCCGGCGTTTTGCCGCTCATAATGTCCGCGATTTGGGATTTGATCGTGTCCGAACGAGTCCCGAAAATCGCTTGAATATTGTTGCCGACTTCCAACACGCCGGAAGCCCCCAGCTTTTTGAGCCGGTCCTTGTCGACGTCTCCCTTGTCTTTGACTTCCACGCGCAGGCGGGTAATGCAAGCGTCAAGGTGAGCGATGTTCGGACCTCCGCCCAGGGCGGCCAAAATATTGTGAGGCAGTTCATCCTGCGTCACGGCCTTGCCCTGATTATTGTCATCCTCGTCCGACGCGGCCGTGTCTTCACGCCCTGGCGTTCTTAAATTGAACTTGCGGATAACGAACCGGAAGCCGAAATAGTAGATCACGGCCAAAATCAGGCCGACGATGATGACATACCACCAAGGGGTGCGTCCCGGTATAACCCCGAAGATCAGGTAGTCGATCAAACCGCCGGAAAAAGTCATCCCGATTTTGACATTCAGAAGATGCATCGTCATAAACGAGAGACCTGCAAAAACACAGTGTACCGCGAACAGGACCGGGGCCACGAACAGAAACGAAAATTCGAGCGGCTCGGTGATCCCTGTCAGGAACGACGTCAGTGCCGCGGAACCCATAATCCCCGCCACATATTTCTTGTGCTCGGGTCTGGCCTCATGATAAATGGCGAGCGCCGCAGCCGGCAATCCGAACATCATGAACGGGAACTTACCGGTCATAAACGTTCCGGCCGTAAAGTCCACGCCGTCGCGAAGCTGGGCCATGAAAATATTTTGGTCGCCGCGTACCAGCTGTCCCGCAGCATTCGTATACTCCCCGAATTCGAACCAGAACGGAGAATAGAAAATATGATGCAATCCGAACGGAATCAAGGCGCGTTCGATCACCCCGAAGATAAACGCGGACAAGGTCCGGTTTTGATCCAGCATAAAATGCGAAGCGGTATTCAGCCCGTTTTGGATCGGCGGCCAGATGACCACCATGACCAGGCCCAAAAGAACGGCCGTCGCGGCCGTCATAATCGGAACGAACCGTTTTCCCGCGAAGAAACCGAGATATGAAGGCAGCTCGATTTTGAAAAACCGTTTATACATGGCCGCTGCGAGAATACCTACGATAATCCCGCCGAACACCCCGGTAGCCAAGGTCGGGATGCCGAGTACGTTGGCGTACGCGGGATCGGTACCGATCATGGACGGAACGACCCCGATGACAGTGCCCATCGTGACGTTCATGACCAGGTAGCCGATGATGGCGGCAAGTCCCGCAACCCCTTCGCCGCCGGCCAGACCGACCGCAACCCCGACGGCGAACAGAAGCGCCAGATTCGTAAAGACGATCTGGCCCGCATTCATCATGACCGTGGCGATCGCGTGAACCGTATGGTTATCCAAGGCCGGAACGAGCTCAAGAAAGTCCGGGTTGACCAGCATGTTTCCGATCCCGAGAAGCAGACCGGCGGCGGGCAACAGTGCGACAGGGAGCATGAGCGCCTTCCCGACCCGCTGCAATACGCCGAAAAACTTTTTGAACATATGCAACCTCCTATGTTTAATCTCTGGAGTCGAAACAACAAAAAAAGCATGAGCCAAAAAAAGTTTCAGACTGTATCTTATTTACGGTTATAATACCCCGCAAACAAGCAATACAATCAAAAACGTTTTATCAACTCATGCCTGATCGAATCAGTCACACATCGTGAACCTATTCTGTTGTTTAACGCAAAAGAGATTATAACAAACCTGCTTTTTCGATGCAAGCTTGCTATTTGTATTGAGGAGGTGCCACCCGGTGCAGATGCATGGTCAAATACCCGGCTTCTGCCGGATAAACCGGCTTGTTCAAACGCTTTTCCATGATGGATGTCAGTTTTTGCGCAACGGCGTACAACACCGGATATTCTTCCCTTAACAGGTTATCGAGCTTTTCCACTTCACCGACCTGCTCGCCGCGTCTGATCCGCTCGATCGCAAATCGCAAATGGGTGAGCAGCCTGGAGTAGTCCAGGGAATTTCGCAAAATCGAAAACTTCAGCTCTTCTTCGATCGTGGCGACAAGTTCGGCTATGAGCTGGGTATGGCCCCGCACTTCGCTGATATGCCGGTTCGTCAGCGCGCTGTTGATATGAAGAGCGACGAATCCGATTTCGTCTTCGCCCAAATCCACGCCCAATTTCCGGCGGATCAAATCGATGGCATATTCCGCAAGCTCATATTCGACCGGGTAGATTTCCTTCGTTTCGTACAGAAACGGATTATGGAAATACATATCCTGCTCGGCCCTTTTGATGGCAAACGCAAGATGATCCGTCAGCGCAATGTGAATATGCTCGTTAAGCTCGGTCTGCGTTTTCTTTGAAATATACGATACGATTTCGCCGATGACTTCGATCAGCTTCTCATCCACCTGCGGGACAAGCTGTTTGTACTGCTCCTGTTCATGCTGGTTCTTCAAAATAAATAACTTTTCAACAAACTCCAGGGAAATATGATCCCCTGGCTTCCGGTTAAAACCAATGCCTTTGCCGATCACGACAACTTCGCCGTGCTCCGGATGATGGGCAATGATGACGTTGTTGTTCAACACTTTGGCCACTTGTAGGCTGTTCACAATTGCACCTCATTTAGCTGCATTATTCGATTTTCCGGAACGCTTAATGCCTATTATAATCGACGTCCCTTCACCATGCCAGCCGTTTCGATAAATAATAAAAAAGCATCCCCCGGAATAGAAAAAAACATCCCTCCTGACGGAGAGATGCTTTCATTTATTTTTTCGAACGAGAATTGAGGGGCATTCAGATCAAGGCGTTTCCTGTGAAGCGGCGCTTTCCAACAATACGGACTGTTTGGCCGCGGGTACCGGTTCGGCGGCAGGTTTCGCCGTTTTCCCCTGCGTCAAGCCCTTGATCAGCTTATCCAGCTCGATGCCGGATACGCTTTTCAGCATTTCCGGCGCGGTCGCCATCAGCTCGGTGACGTAATTGCTGACCCTGGCAGCCCCTTCGCCTTTGCCCGTGTCCACCACCGTCAGCTTGTCGATCGTAGAAATCGGAGCCGCGATTTTGCCGGCCAGCTCGGGCAGCATTTTGACGACGATATCGAGGACCGCCGCCTCGCCGAACTTCTGGAACGCTTCGGCGAGCTTTTCCTTCGCCTCCGCTTCAGCCAAGCCGCGCAGCCGGATGATTTCCGCATCCGCCGTACCTTTCGCCCGCTCCGCGTCGGCGATCGCCAAACCTTCGAGCCGCTTCTGTTCCGCGGAAGCCTTCGCTTGGGTTTCGATGGAATATTGCAATGCGTCGGCCTCGCGCATTTTGCGGGCTTTTTCCGCTTCCGCCGCTTGTTCTACCGCATAGCGATCGGCATCGGCCTTCTTCTTCACTTCCGCATCATACTGCTTCTGACGAACGGTAATTTCCTTGTCCTGCAGGTCGATTTCCCGTTCCTTCCGGACGAGCTCCACTTTCATTTGCTCCTCGACCATCGTCTGCTTGGCCCGGGCTTCCTGAATATGATAGGCCTGGTCGGCTTCCGCCTTGGCCGTGTCCTGCTCTTTCTTAAAGGAGGCCACCTTCAACTCCTTTTCTTTCTGCGCTTCGGCGATATTGGTGTCCCGTAGAAGCTCGGCCTTTTGGCCGGACTCCTCGGCAAGCGCTTTCTGGATTCTCGCGTCCCGTACCGCCTCGGCTTCGGCGATTTCCGCGTCCCGCTTGACGGCTGCGATCCGCGGTTTTCCGAGCGCTTCCAGATACCCGTGTTTGTCGCGGACGTCTTTGATCGTGAAGGAAACGATTTGCAGACCCATCTTCTTCAAATCGCGCGCAGCCACCCCTTGTACCTCCTGGGCGAACTTGTCGCGGTTCCGGTATACTTCCTCCACGGTCATCGAACCGAGAATGGAGCGCAAATGACCTTCAAGCACTTCTTGCGCTTCCCCTTTCAGCGACTCGATCGGCTTGCCCATAAATTGTTCCGCCGCCGTCGCCACGTCCTCCACGGAGCTTCCGACCTTGATGATCGCCACTCCGTCCGCCGAAACGGGAACCCCTTGCTCGGTGTAAACCTCGGGGGTCATCACGTCCAGCTTATGGGACAGCAGCGACATGAATTCGGCTTTTTGAAAAATCGGCCAGATAAAAGCCCCGCCGCCGCGGACAATTTTGATTTTGCGGCCGGAGTCGTCCACGGAAATATTCTTATTCCCGAGAAAAGACCCCGTAACGATCATTGCCTCATCCGGGCTTACCGTTTTGTATCGGGCCCAGAACGCCAGACCGAGAATAAAAATAACGGCAATGACGACAATCGGAATCAACAAAAAATCAGGTACTGCCTCAAACAACTACATCATCTCCCTTTTCTGTTCGGTTTCATACAACTCGGAAACTTGGACTACGCCGTCCTTCGAATCCACGATCACGACCAGCGCCCCGGCGGGTATGCTGCGCCGGTCCCAGCTTGCCGCCGTATGAAGCGTATTGCCGGCCACAAACTTGACCATCACTTCCCCAAAGCCCTTGGGGGGAATCGGCACCGTGACTTCACCCAGTTTGCCGGGCAGTTCCGCATTGGAAAAACCGATCGAATTCTCGCTGTTTTCCATGGGCTTGACATAAGCAAAATAGATGAAAGCCGAGAAACCAAGCGCTATAAGAATAGCCAGGATGACAACCACCGCATTTGTCAAATGGGAATACCGGGAAAGCAGGATGCCCGCTCCGCCGAAAGTGGTCACCGCCGATGCCGATACGACCGGTTTCAGGAAGTCCGCCGCAAATGCGTCAAACAAGCCTTCCATCCAGCTGCCGATCAGATCCCCCAAAACCACGTTGATGATCGCAAAAGCCGCCCCGCCTGCAAAACAACTCCAAAACAAAACCTCCAAACCGTCCCCCCCCTTTCTCTGTACCAACCTATCGCGCTATGTTAATTACTACGTGAATACTTCTTCATTGTTTCGCTATTTTTCCTGCTTTTGGACGAAAAAACCTCTCTTTTCCGAAAAAGAGAGGTTTTCGCCATATCATGATTATAGGGAATTTCTGTAGATTTCCAGGACATCCTGCTTGTCCAGCCGCGCAAAATTACCGAACGGGCCGAACCGGACCGCTTTATCGGCCATGACTTCCAGCTGGCTGTCGTCGATTTGATAATCGGAAAGCCGGCTAGGCGCCCCGATGGAATTCCAGAAGGACCGCAAAGCGTCGATCCCTTCCAAGGCAACGGCTTCATCGCTTTTGCCCTCCGCATTCACGTTGAATACTTGAACCGCCAACCGTTTGAAGCGGGCGATATCATGGTGCATCACATGCTTCATCCAGTTCGGGAACAGGATCGCAAGCCCTCCGCCGTGCGGAATATCGTAAACCGCTGAAACCGCATGCTCGATATTATGCGTGGCCCAATCGCCGGACAAGCCCATGTTCAGGACACCGTTCAAAGCCATCGTACCGCAATAAAGGATCGTGCCGCGGTGCTCCGTATCCTCCAAATTTTCGATCAGCTTGGGAGCCGTTTCGATGACCGTCCGGAGGATCGTTTCGCAAAAACCGTCCTGAACCGGCGTATTCGTTTGTTTATGAAAATAGTGCTCGAATACATGGGACATGATATCGACCATTCCGTACACCGTTTGATCCTTCGGCAGGGTCACCGTATTTTCCGGCTCCAGGATCGAAAACGCGGGGTAAGCGAACTTGCTGCCCCAGCCGAGCTTCTCTTTCGTTTCTTCGTTGGAAATAACGGAGCTGCCGTTCATTTCGGACCCGGTTGCCGCCATCGTCAATACGGTTCCCAAAGGCAGGGCGTCCTGAGGAACGGCCTTCCGTTCGCAGAAGTCCCACATGTCGCCGTCATATTTGGCCCCTACCGCTATCGCCTTCGAGCAGTCGATGACGCTACCGCCGCCTACCGCGAGAATAAGCTCGATCCCCTTGGATTTGCACAGATCCACTCCGCGGTGGACCGTCGAAAGCCGGGGATTCGGTTCAACGCCCGAAAGCTCGGTCACTTCCGCGCCGATTTCTTTTAAGATGCCGAGCACTCGGTCATACAGGCCGCTGCGTTTAATGCTACCGCCGCCGTATACGAGCAGAACTTTTTTACCGTAACGAGGCACTTCTTCTTTCAATGTCGCAAGTTGGTCCTTCCCGAAAATCAGCTTGGTCGGATTATGAAATTGAAAACGATCCATATCGGATGATCCCTCCTGGTTTATCAAAAAAGTGAACACTTCCCTTAGATTATACTTCCATTTTTGAAGGGAAAACAAACGGGGGCCCACAGCTAGCAGCTATAAAAACTCACGGTAAACGGTGTGACACGGGAAATCGACTGACCCTTAACGAATTCAGGTATTCTTATAGCGGCATTTTGAACGGGCTGTTCATTCTAACGAAACACAGGAACTCTATTTGCCCGAAATAAGCCCTTGAGAGACGAGTTTGCCGGAAATAGCGTTATACAGTTTCGTTAATGTTCGAAACTGAGCCAATTTGCTGTAAATAAGGAGGTACAGTTTCCTTAGCTAAAAAGCGGACAAAAAAGCAGCCCGTCGATCAGTATCGAACGGACTGCTTTATCTTATATGTCAGGAAAGCTCCTTGTATCCGGCCTCGCCGATGAACCGGCGGAACGCTTCGCGTCCGGCGGCATCGGTTTTGAAGACGCCGGCGTGACCAAGAATCTCCGCGAACTTGCGGCCGACTTCTTCACGAAGCAGCGCCTCTGCCTGCTCCCGCGCAAGGGTCGTGCCATGGCGCTCGGTCAACTCCCGGATCCAGGAAGCGTGAACCGCAAGAGGACTGGCGGCATCCTGAAGCGCCTGCTCCCCAAGTTCGGCATCGCCGCTCAAAATGCCGGCGATATCGGACAGTTCCTGCTTAAGGCGGCCCGGCAGAATGGCAAGCCCCATAACTTCAATCAAACCGATGTTTTCTTTCTTGATATGGTGCATTTCCCGGTGCGGATGGAAAATCCCCTCCGGATGCAGGTCATTCGTGCGGTTGTTGCGCAGCACGATGTCCATCTCGTATCCGCCGTCCGATCCGCGACGGACGATCGGCGTCACCGTATTATGCGGCACCGGCACATCGGATCCGTCCTCCGCTTTGCTGAAGGCCAGAACTTCCGCGGCCGGATCGCTGTAACTCTTCCATTTTTCGTACACATCGTCCGCGGCTTCGAGCAGCACGTCGGGGTCCTTCCCTTTAAGCCGGAGAACGGTCATCGGCCAATTCACCATGCTGGCGGTGACACCCCGAAACCCGGGGTGCTCGAAAACCGCTTCGATCGACGCTTTTTCCAACGGGAACGTATGACGGCCGCCTTGAAAATGGTCATGCGTCAGGATCGAGCCGCCTACGATCGGCAGATCGGCGTTGGAGCCGATAAAGTAATGCGGGAATTTCCCCGTGAAATCAAGCAGGCGCTTGAACGTTTGCTTCGTGAGCTTCATCGGCACATGATCATGGTGAAACACGATGCAGTGCTCGTTGTAGTACACGTAAGGCGAGTACTGGAAAAACCACGGCTCGTCGTTCAGCTCGAGCGGGATGACGCGAAGATTTTGCCGGGCCGGATGGTTGATCCGTCCCGCATACCCTACATTCTCCCGGCACAGTTGGCATTTCGGATAAACCGGAGGCGGCAAAAGCTTTGCCATTGCGATTTCCTTCGGATTTTTTTCCGGCTTCGACAGGTTGATCGTAATCTCCATATCGCCGAAGGAGGTCGGCTGGTTCCAATAAATGTTTTGCGCGACCCGGTCCATGCGGATATAGTTGCTGTCCACCGACAATTTGTAAAACTCGTCCGTGGCTGCCTGGATTCCGCCGTTCTCCTCCGTTTTCCGGAATTTCGCGATCGTTTCCGAAGGGCGCGGCATCAAAAGTCCCATAATGCGGGCGTCCAGCAAATCGCGGTACGTATCCGTGTTTTCGGGGATCAAGCCGATCTCTACGCCGTAATCGATCAGCACGCCGAGCGGAATCTGCGGGCCGGACAGCTCTTCTTCGTCCTCCCGGCCGGCGTAAGGCTCGTCAAATCCGAACAGCTCCAACAGCCGGTTGCGCGAATAATCCAAGTCCCACCAGTCGATTAAAGCTTTTTCCAATGCGTAGCGGATCAACTGCTCGATCGCACGTTTTGCTTCGGTTTGCAGCGTTTCGTTCACTTCAGCGTTCATGATGGTTCACTCCTTATTTGTCGCCGTAACCGTCGGGATGATTCAAGTGCCACTGCCAGGCGCTGCGAATGATGTCGTCCAGATTTTGGCGGGACGGCTTCCAGCCGAGTACGGATCTCGCTTTGTCCGAAGAGGCGATCAATACGGCCGGGTCGCCGTCGCGGCGCGGGCTTACCACAACCGGAAAGTCGCGTCCTGTCACTTCCTTGACTTTGGCGATCACTTCTTTGACGGAGAAACCTTGCCCGTTTCCGAGATTGAACACGTCGCTTTCTCCGCCGCCGAGCAAATAATCCACGGCCCGCAGATGGGCGTCCGCCAGATCGCCGACATGGATATAATCCCGTACGCACGTGCCGTCCGGCGTATTATAGTCGTCACCGAAAACCGAGATGGATGGCCGTTGTCCCAATGCCGTCTGCAAAATGAGCGGAATGAGATGGCTCTCCGGATTGTGATCTTCGCCGATCTTGCCGCTTTCGTGCGCTCCGGCCGCGTTGAAGTAACGGAGGGCAACATACTTGATGCCCAGCACCTTGTCGAACCAGGCCATCATCCGTTCCATCATGAGCTTCGTTTCCCCATATACGTTCGTCGGGTTGGTGATGTCCGTTTCCTCGATCGGTACCTTTTCCGGCTCTCCGTAAGTCGCCGCCGTGGAGGAAAATACGATTTTGCGCACATTCGCCGCATTCATCGCTTCCAGCAAACAGAGTGTTCCGTATACGTTGTTGTCGTAATATTTTACCGGATCCTTCATGCTCTCCCCTACTAGGGAGTTTGCCGCAAAGTGAATGACCGCTTCGATCTCGTTTTCGGCAAACAGCTTAGCGAGCAGTTCCTTATCCCGCAAATCGCCTTCGTACAGCTTTCCGCCCAACAGCGCGCCGCGGTGTCCGGATTGCAGATTGTCGATGACAACGACATCTTTACCTTGGTCAAGAAGCTCCGCTACCGTATGGGAACCGATGTATCCGGCTCCGCCAGTCACTAAAATCGCCATGATCAGTTCTCCCCTTTCACTTCATGAACGCCGTTGCCGACGCCGCATACGTAGAAGTCGCCTTCCAAACCGGTACGCTCTTTATAGGCAGAACCTACCTCCGATACGAATTTGTCCACCGCTTCCTCATGTACGAGCGACACGGTGCAGCCGCCGAATCCCGCTCCTGTCATCCGTGCCCCCAACGTGCCTTCGATCTTGCGCGCTTCCTCAACCATCACGTCAAGCTCCAGGCAGCTGACTTCATACAAATCCCGCAGGGAATCATGGGAAGCATTCATCAGCTGGCCGAATGCTTTCAAGTCGTTCGCGCTCAGCGCATCCACGGATTTCAATACGCGCGCGTTCTCTTCGACGACATGCGTCGCACGTTTCAGCAGAACCTCATCTTTAAATTCCGATTGAAGCGCTTCGAAACGCTCCGGCGTCAATTGAGCGAGATATTTGATTTCAGGCTCTTTCGCCTGCACGATGCGAAGCGCCGCATCGCATTGCTCGCGACGCTCGTTGTACTTGGAATCGACGAGTCCTCTGCGCTTGTTCGTATTGCCGATCACCAGCTTGTACGCTCCGGTCTTGAACGGGACAAGCTTATATTCCAGCGTGTCGCACATCAGCAGAATCGCATGGTCCCGAGCGCCGTTGGATACCGCAAACTGGTCCATAATGCCGCTGTTGACGCCGACATATTGGTTTTCCGCCTTTTGGGACAAAACGGCGATTTCTACTTTATCCGCCGGTTGCCCTTCCATGGACAGCAGCGAGTAGGCTGTTACCACTTCGATCGAGGCCGACGAAGACAGGCCCGCTCCGTTCGGAATTTCGCCATGGAACAGCAGATCGTAACCGCTGGTGAGCGTAACTCCCTTTTTGCCCAGTTCAACGATCACGCCGACCGGATAGTCCACCCATTCTCCGGTTTTCGCCTTACCCAGATCGTCCAAAGCGATTTCCGCGGTGTAAGGCAAATTCGTCGATGCAAATGTAACCTTGCCGTCGTTTCTCTTGCGAATGGCTAGCGTGGTGCCGAATTCAAGCGCGGCCGGCAGCACATAACCGCCGTTATAATCGATATGTTCGCCGATCAGATTGACGCGTCCCGGCGCATTGAAGATGCGTATGCCGTTCTCTTCTTTTCCATAACGTGATATAAACAATTGTTCCATTTCCTGCTTTTTCATTAACGTTCACCCCGGCTTCATGGAATGTTAAGTTCTTGGTTCTAGTATAAGAAAAAAGAATGTTTTTGATAATGCAACTTTGCGAGTATAATATGGATAAATGTGACCTTGCAAGGAGGAAAGCCCATGATGCAGGAAACGTACAGCGCGGCGGCCAATCCGGAACTCGGCGAGATTCATGACCTGCATGTCCTGTTCGCCGGAGAAAGCCAGACGCGGGCCGATCACAAACTCGGACCGAAAGTGTACGATTACTATCTTCTACATTTTGTCGAACAGGGCAAGGGAACTTTCCGCACGGAGTATGCCCACTACAATCTGACCGGCGGAGACTGCTTCCTGATCCAACCTGATCAGCTGGTGAGCTATGCATCCGATCATCAGGATCCGTGGCGATACCGCTGGATCGCCTTTGCCGGAGAGCAAGCGAAGACGCTCGTTCAAAGAGCGGGATTCACTCCCCGGCTCCCGGTATTCCGCCCGGGAGAGCACAGTCAGGTCCCCTCGCTGCTCGAAGCGGTACTGCAGGCGTTCCGCAGCAAAAGGAACAGCTCTCATCCGGCTTCGCTCGGCTGCCTGTACTTGGTGATGGCCGAGGCGGAGGAGACGCTCGTTCGCGAATACGCACTCCCGGCGGGTGAAACGGGCGTGCAGCGCATCGTAAAACAAATGATTCAGTATATGTCGAGCCAGTATGCCCACCCGATGACCATTGAGCAAATGTGCGCCAGCCTTGGTTACAACCGTGCCTATTTATCGCGAATTTTCAAGAGAGAGACCGGGCTCACCCCTATAACCTATTTGCTTAAATTGCGCATCGATAAGTCCCGCCAGTTGCTGCGCGAGCGGCCCGAGCTGTCGATCGAGCAAATCGCCGCCTCCGTCGGTATTCCGGATGCGTTGTATTTCTCCCGCCAGTTCCGCCGGTTTCACGGTGAATCGCCGACGGTCTACCGCAAGAATGCTTCCGGCCCCGTACGTCCTTCATAGCGAAAACACCCCCATCCATCCGTAAATGGCGGAGGGACGGGGGTGCTTGCTGATAACCATGCTATTGATGGTCTCCGTTCGTATGCAAAATCGTTTCGATCCGGGATAATTCTTCATCCGTAAACTCGAGCTGGTTCAACGCTTGAACATTCTCTTCAATTTGGCTGACCCGGCTGGCCCCGATCAAGGCCGACGTCACTTTGCCGCCGCGCAGCACCCAGGCAAGGGCGAATTGGGCCAGGCTTTGGCCGCGGGCAGCCGCCATCTGATTGAGCGCGCGAACTTTCCGGAGCGTTTCGGGGGTGATCTGGTTCTCGTTCAGGAACACGCTGGCGCTCTTGGCCCGGGAATCCTCGGGAATTCCGTTCAAATACTTATTCGTCAAGAGCCCCTGGGCAAGCGGACAGAACGCGATGCTTCCGATTCCGTTCTCATCCAGCACATCCTGAAGGCCGTTTTCGATCCAGCGTTCAAGCATGGAGTAACTCGGTTGATGAATGAGAAGCGGCGTACCGAGCCGTTTCAAAATAGCCGCAGCCTCTATCGTCTGTTCAGCCGAATAGCTGGAAATGCCGACATATAGCGCTTTTCCCGAACGCACGATATGATCGAGCGCCATCATCGTTTCTTCCATCGGCGTATCCGGGTCCGGCCGGTGCGAGTAGAAGATATCCACGTAATCCAGGCCCATCCGCTTCAGGCTTTGATCAAGGCTTGCAATCATATACTTCCTTGATCCCCATTCCCCGTACGGTCCCGGCCACATATAATATCCGGCTTTGGTGGAGATCACAAGCTCGTCCCGGTAGGGAGCGAAATCCTTCTTGAGCACCTGACCGAACATTTCTTCCGCGGAACCCGCCGGAGGCCCGTAATTGTTGGCCAAATCAAAGTGGGTGATGCCGAGATCAAACGCCCGGCGGAGCATTTCGCGTCCGTTCTCGAAATTGTTGACGCCTCCGAAGTTATGCCACAAGCCGAGAGAAATCGCCGGCAGCTTCAAGCCGGAGCGCCCGACCCGGTTATATTTCATAGATTCGTATCTTTCATCGCTTGCTGTATAGACCATCTTGCTTCCCGCCTTCCCGATGTAGAATACTTCTGACCATTATCATATCCCGCCAAAAAAGGTTTGGCAAGAAACCGCTTTCTCTATTCGAAGCCGTTTGAAGCAGCTTAATATGAAGCATCGCAACCGGTTACTCCTACAAGCCCAATCGCCTTCCTACATCTTGCAGGACCTTTCCGATCGGATCCGAAATTAGCAGGCCGGCACGGTGGTCGTAAGGCGTATTCGAGGTATTCAGCAGCACGGTCCGCCCGCCCCTGAAATAACCGATCAAAGAAGCGGCAGGCTGAACGGTCAAGGAGGTGCCGCCAATAAGCAGCAAATCCGCTTCCCCTATCGCCGTGACGGAATCCTCGATAACCCGGTTGTCCAAATTTTCGCCATATAGCACGACATCAGGCTTCACCACGCCTCCGCATTCCGTGCAAAACGGAACGAGGCTCTCGCTGTTCATGATTTCGTCCAATGCGTAAAAACGTCCGCAGTCCATGCAATGATTGCGGTGAATCGACCCGTGAAGCTCAAGCACCTTCGCGCTCCCCGCCATTTGATGCAATCCGTCGATGTTTTGCGTAATAACAGCCTTCAGCTTGCCTTCCCGCTCTAAAGAAGCCAAGAAGTCATGGGCCGGATTTGGCTTGGCGTCCAGGTGAATCATTTTGGATTTGTAGAAATCATAGAAAACATCGGGATGACGGTTAAAAAAGGACCGGCTTAATATTTCCTCCGGAGAAAACGGGGAATCCTTCTCCGTCTGATAAATCCCGGCCGCCGAGCGAAAGTCGGGAATTCCGCTTTCCGTCGAAATGCCCGCTCCCCCAAAGAAAACAACGTTCCCGCTATCCCGGATCCAATCCGTCATCGTTTGCAGCTTTTGTTCCGACGATTCCGAAACCGGCATCTTCATTCCTCCTTACTTGCCTTTAGTTCCTGCATATTTGCTTGCGTTGCGGTCAAACCGGTATAATCCGGCACGATCAAATCGGCATCCAGCAAATAGGACGCCCCGCCGCCTTCCGGCGCGATTCCGATATTCAACGATACGCCGGCATGCTTGCCCATAACCATGTCGGCATTGCTGTCCCCGATGACGATGCACTCGTGCGGGTCGAGACCCGCTTCCTTCATGGCAAGCACCGCCATTTCCGGATCCGGCTTTCCTTTAAGCACCCGGTCTCTGCCGACCACGGACTTGAAGTGTTCGCCGATGCCGAGCCATTCGAGGTGCTTGAGGGCTTCGGATGTCGTATCCGAGGTCACGACACCGAGGAGAATCCCTGCGTTGCGGCAGGAAGCAATAAAATCCACCAGTCCCGGCAACGGCTTGGCACTGCGGCGGCGCTCCACTTCCAGCATCGCCGATGCGCTAAACTTTCGCACCTGAACCAGGGCCTCATTCCAGGGGATGCCGGCAATATACAACTGCCATGCAAGCAGTGCCGTCACCTCTTCCTCTGTCCCCATGGCCAGCGGTCCGGTTTTATCGTATCCGGCGATCCGGCCTTCCTCGTCGAACCGGAGTCCGAGCAATCGGTCTTTCGAAACGGTAAGTTTCGCTCCCGACATGGCGAGATGACCCTCGAGAAGTTCGGTCAATGTCTTTGCCCAATCTCCCCAAAGCCGCATGAAATCGAGCAGAGTCCCGTCTTTATCGAACAAAATCCCCCGGCACGGAATGAACCGGTTCAGGACGTGAATCCCCGGCATGCGAGCACCTCCATTTTCGGTTCAGTCTCTTTTTATTTCTATTGTAACTTGTCGGTTCCAAAGTGACAAAATCCCGCTCGGCCGAGGTGTCAACAGTTGGTCACAATTCAATCCTTTGATAGCGTTTTCGATTGTGATTATTATCACAAGATATGTCGAGAAAAAGGAGTACTTTTAAACAAGAAGCATTATTTCAAATTTTATTCTTTTTCGATGGCTCATACAGCGGCAACATCGGCAAGGGAAGGGGCTTAACGTCATGTCGGCAAAACCACTGGATCACCGCGGTGAGACCTTTTTTTTAAACCTGCGCTTTCTGCTCATTGTCTGCGTGTTCGTCGGTAACGCGATCGAACCGCTCATCTCCCGTATGGAAGGCATGCACTCGCTTTATTTGTGGATTTTCAGTTTCCATATGCCTCTATTCGTGTTCGTGACGGGATATTTCGCCAAATCCAATCTGGGCGGTGAGGCAGGACGCAAGGTTCTTCTGCAAATTGCCCTGCAATATGTAATCTTTCAATCCCTGTACTCCACCCTCGATGTTACCTTATTTAAAGTAGATCATATCCGTCATTCCTTTTTTGCGCCGTATTTACTGCTTTGGTTTTTGGCCAGCCATCTGTGCTGGAGGCTGCTGTTGATCTTGATGCGCAAAATTTCGCCTCTGCAGCAGATTTTGATTTCGGTTATTCTCGGCGTACTGGTCGGGTATCTGCAGCTTGACGGAACCTGGCTCAGCATCTCCCGGACATTCGTGTTCCTGCCGTTTTTTATTGTCGGTTATCATTTTACCTTCAGCGGTCTGGATCGGTTGCTTAACCGGAAAACAAGAACCGCCGGCGTCCTTTTATCGGCCGGCCTGTTCCTGGCGCTTGCCGTTTACGGAAACGACCTCGTTCCCGGCTGGCTGTACGGCAACATGACATATATGCAATTGGGAGAACAAGGATGGTACGCCGGCTTGAACCGCTTCGCCCTGTACCTGCTGCAATTCGCTGCCGGTGCCGTCTTTCTGGCATTCGTGCCGAAGCAAGCCAGCAGACTGACCGATTTTGGACGCAGAACGCTGTACGTATTTTTGCTGCACGGTTTCCTGATCCGCATTGCCGCCGTTTCCCCGCTTTATGAATACGTCGATTCATGGGCAGGGTCCTTGGCCGTGATCGCCGGCGCAATCGGACTCACCTTGCTGCTCAGCCAACCGGTCGTGCGGAAATGGACTTCGCCCGTCATCGAACCCCCTGTCCAATGGGCCTTGAATCTCGAACGTAAAGCGCTGGGCCAATTCGGTACGGTCAGTAAACATTAATAGAAAATTTTGATAGTTTTATATAATTCAGGGTCCTTTGGACCCTTTTTTCACTTTATTCAGAGATTTGGTTTCAAAATGACGGGTCGTGGTAAATAAACATACGAATACACCAAAAACGACCTAAGGAGTGATCTTAATGGCACGGGGTAAAGGCAAGATGAGCCGTGAGGAAGCAGGCCGTTTGGGAGGACAGGCAACCTCCAAAAACCATGGGAAAGAATTTTATCAGGAAATTGGCCAAAAAGGCGGGGAGGCCACTTCCAAAAACCATAGCAAGGAATTTTACCAGGAAATCGGTCAAAAAGGCGGAGAAGCCACATCCGAGAAGCACGACAAAGAGTTTTACCGTGAAATCGGCCGCAAAGGCGGCATGGCCCGCAACAACAATAGCAATAATTAATCCTTATGAGGAAACCCGGCGTCTGCCGGGTTTTCTTTATTCTGTCGCTAGAAAAAGCGAATTACATATGATAGACTTTAAAGAAAACCTTTAGCGGTGTAAAGTTCCAAAATCCAATATATTTAATCGTGGGGGGAATCGTCATCATGACAGCAAAGAAAATGCGTTCAGACATGATCAAAAAAGGCTTCGACCGCGCTCCTCACCGCAGCTTGCTGCGGGCCGCAGGCGTGAAGGAAGAAGATTTCGGCAAACCGTTCATCGCGGTGTGCAACTCTTATATCGACATTGTGCCCGGTCATGTCCATCTGCAGGAATTCGGGAAAATCGTCAAGGAAGCGATCCGGGAAGCCGGCGGCGTGCCGTTTGAATTCAATACGATCGGCGTGGACGACGGAATCGCCATGGGCCATATCGGCATGCGCTATTCCCTGCCGAGCCGCGAAATTATCGCCGATTCGCTGGAAACCGTCGTTTCCGCTCACTGGTTCGACGGCATGGTCTGCATTCCGAACTGCGACAAAATTACGCCGGGGATGCTCATGGGCGCCCTGCGCGTCAACATTCCGACTGTGTTCGTCAGCGGCGGCCCGATGAAAGCCGGCGTGGACAGCAAAGGACGCAAGCTCTCGCTCACTTCCGTGTTCGAAGGCGTCGGCGCCCATCAGGCCGGACAAATCAGCGACGATGATTTGCTCGAGCTTGAACAATACGGCTGTCCGACCTGCGGTTCCTGCTCGGGAATGTTCACGGCCAACTCCATGAACTGTCTGGCGGAAGCTCTGGGCCTGGCCATGCCGGGGAACGGAACGATTCTCGCCGTCGCCGAAGAACGCAAAGAGTTCGTAAGACAATCGGCAAAACAATTGATGGAGCTGATCAAGCTTGATCTCAAACCGCGTGACATCGTGACCAAGGAATCGATCGACAACGCGTTTGCATTGGATATGGCGATGGGCGGTTCGACCAACACCGTGCTCCATACTTTGGCCCTGGCTCAAGAAGCCGGCATCGATTATCCGCTGGAACGCATTAACGAAGTGGCCAACCGCGTTCCCCATATCGCCAAGCTGGCTCCGGCATCCGATATCTTTATCGAAGACGTGCATCGTGCGGGCGGCGTAAGCGCCGTATTGCATGAGCTGCTGAAAAAGCCGGGCGCGATCTACCCGGATCAAATGACCGTTACCGGCAAAACGATTGCCGAAAATGTGGCCGGCTGCGAGATTCTTGACCACAATGTCATTCATGCGATCGATAACCCGCATTCCGAAAAAGGCGGACTTGCCATTCTGTACGGCAACCTCGCTCCGGAAGGCTCCGTCATCAAAGTAGGCGCCGTGGATCCGTCTGTCGGAGGCTACCATAAAGGTCCTGCGATCTGCTTCGATTCCCAGGAAGAAGCGCTTGAAGGCATCGCGAACGGAAAGGTGAAGGAAGGCTGCGTCGTCGTTATCCGCTACGAAGGGCCGAAAGGCGGACCGGGCATGCCGGAAATGCTGGCTCCTACATCGCAAATCGTCGGCATGGGTCTCGGCGCTAAAGTGGGTCTCATCACGGACGGCCGATTCTCCGGGGCTTCCCGCGGCATCAGCATCGGGCATATCTCTCCGGAAGCCGCCGAAGGCGGACCGATCGCTTTCGTGGAAGACGGCGACATTATCGAGCTCGACCTCAATAACCGTAAGATCGAGCTGCATGTCGATGACAAAGAAATGGCTCGCCGCCGCGCCAACTGGAAAGGCTTTGAGCCTAAAGTGAAGACCGGCTATCTTGCCCGTTACTCCAAGCTTGTAACCAACGCCAGCTCCGGCGGCGTAATGAAAATTTAATCGTCCTCATCATGAAGAAACCGTCCGGCGAGATGCCGGACGGTTTTATTTTTGAGTTATGTTCGATAATTGCTGTCAACATTGAATCGTTGCGCTGAGTACGGATTCATCTTCCGTTTCGATTTCCTGTTTCCCGACCACCTTTCGATGGGAGCCGTCTTTCAAATACTGTCTGACGAGCATTTCCGTCGGCATCAGAATCAGCTTCGGAATCAGGTTCTCGGCGGATTGTTTCAATCTCGATCCTCCGTCAGGATGAATCACTCTGAGCAAAAACTTCAAATACAGTGTCGATGAGGAGGCGAACAGCCCTTTCGGCAGGTCGGTGACGGTAAAGCCGAATTGCTCCGGTCCCCGGTTGATCATGCTGACCCCGTACAACGCTTTGGCATCATGCAGCTCGGGATGATCCGTAAACTCCTTGGCCAGAATCGGAAGTTCCTTCTCCATGCATCGGATCATTTTGATGGCCAACTGCACCGGCGATCTTGATCGGGATCCGATTTCAAACAGCTTTTTGTTATCGAAATGAAGCTCCATCACCCGGTCGCCGCTTTGTAGCTCGCCGCCCCCGTCCATTTCCACAGTATCGCCATGATAGGTCCGGATACGATAGTGAAGCATCGGGTCTTCTTTGTTTGCGGTCTGCAGATGGAACATCATATGAAACAGCTTTTCCCAAACCAGCCATAAGAAAACGAGGCTTCTTTTAAAAAGGGACAGCTGCTTTGCATTTGCGGATACCCCTAACGCTTTTCCGGTAGAGGAGTTCCCTTTTTTGGCAAGATTCTTCGCTTTTTCGCTAGTCCGGATAAGATCATCGATCCGAATGCTCTGCAGGCCTCGTTGTTTCGCTTCCTTTAATACGCGTTCAAGGGCGATCAGCATCTCGGCCGGTGCGCCTTTGTTTGCCCCCAGGGTCGCGCCGCAATCATGAAGCAGAAACACTTCTCCGCCCCGGAGTTTTTTCATCATCCGCTCCGTCAGCCGGTCCGCGCCGACCCGTACGCGCCAGTCGCTGAACATCCCGGACCAAAGCACGATCTGGGTGTCGTCCCGTTTGGCAAAATCGAACAGATTGACGATTCCCCACGGCGGACGGTAGAAATGCGATTTAACGCCCGTAACATCCTCAATGATTTTTCCGGTCTTTTGGATCTGTTTCTTGACGGCACCCGGGCCCATAAGCCAATTCGTCTTATGCACATAATTGTGAATCCCGATCAAATGACCTTCATCGTGCATCCGTTTAATCAATTCGGGATGCTTCTCGGCATTCGACCCTACGACAAAAAACGTTCCTTTTGCATCATAACGTTTGAGCAGGTCCAATAATTGCGCGGTATATACCGGATCAGGTCCGTCGTCAAAAGTAAGTGCAAATGTATTTTCGCTCACCCCTCGCCTGAATACCCGGAACCCGAACAGACGCGAAATCAGCCCGGGAATAAACGCATACAGCGATGAGATATAAAATAACCACAGCAGCAAAGTCTCCATGTCGCTCTTCCCCACTTTTCAATGATTCAATGACTTTGTCATGCCCTAAAGCATAGCATCCCCACTATTTTATCACAGTCGTCACCTGATTAGGGTCATTTTTTTGGAAAAGAGGCTGGATGTTTTGATGGCAGCGAAGCATCAAGATGATGGATCTGCCAATATATTCATTGTCTTCCGAAATAATGCCGCCGCTTGGTGTTCGGAGCCTGAAGGGCGGTTTTGAACGAGAACCGCTACCGCATATTTGGGCCTATCGGCAGGTCCGTATCCGATGAACCATTGATGAATAAGCCCTTGCTGTACCTGGGCCGTTCCGGATTTTCCTGCGAGCGGCCAATTGGCCTTCATCAAGGCTCGTCCGGTCCCGTCCGTCACCACCTGCCTCATCCAAGAACGCAGCCTCTCCGCCGTTCGTGAGGAAACTCTGCCATATGGAGAATTCAAGGTTTGAACCGGAAAATGAGCGAACAAAGATCCATCCTTATAACGGATATCGCTAACGAGACGAGGGGCCGAGACTTGACCGCCATGCAGCAGAGTCACGACCAGATTGGCGGCTTGTAGCGGCGACACCAGGACATCGCGCTGTCCGATCGCGGTTTGGGCCAGGACCCCGCCATCTATGGCCGTTCCGGAGCTGAATACGTTCCCTGCCTCTTCCTGATCGATGGGCCTCAGACTGCCTCCCCCCATAAACGAATCATCGCTCCAGCCGATCCTGCGCGTCAGTCCCAGACGCGAGGCGGCCTTCGAGATGCTGGCGGCCGACAGCCGCTCGCCTAGAGCGGCGAACACCGTATTGCAGGATTTCGCATAACCTTCCTCCAGCGTGATCAAGCCATGGCCTTCTTTTTTCCAGCAGGATAATCCATACTTTCCGTAATGCCCCGAGCAAAAAAAACTTTCTCCGGGATAAGTCACTTTTTCTTCGAGTGCGGCGGCCGCGATGACCGTTTTAAAAATCGAGCCGGGTACGGCCGCTTTAACGGCCCTGTTGCTCCAATCGCCGTCCTTCGCGTTCGGATCCACATGATTGGGATCATAAAAAGGGCGGGAAACCATGGCGATCACATCGCCCTGCTTTGCATCCAATACGACGATGGCCCCTTCGCGCACATTCGCTTGGGCGGCAAGCTCTTCCAATTTCCGCTGAATTCCGTGATCCACCGTCGTTTGGATTTCCAGCGGGAAAAACCGATTCGCGTAACCGCTCACGCTTAAATCCATATTCGGCATCGGTTCATTTTTGCCGTCTACAGGATAAGCTATTCGGGTTCCCCCAGTCCCAATCAAAAACCGGTCCATTGTTTTTTCCAACCCCGACGCCCCTACCGGCATAGATATCGAGGGGTAACCCGATTTTCCGTCAGCGCGCAATTTCCGGATCACGTCCGGCCGCTGCGCAATGTAACCGATCCATTGATTTCCCCGCAATTCCTTGGGGTATCTTTCCGAATAGGGCAGCATTTCTAAACCTTGGATTGTCGGCTCATCGATCTGTGAAGTTCCCGAGTATGACTCCCATATAAGCGGGGATTTCAGCTTGCTCCAAAGAGACGTTAATTCATCGGGGTTTGTCCCGAACTGCTTGGCGAGGGTTTCTATCCGATCTTTTGGGGGAAGCTCGCTAACCGGAAACAGGGTCGGCTTCCAACGGACAAATCCGGTCAGCGGTTCACCGTTCCTGTCCGTAAAATGCCCTCTCCCCGAGTCCAAATCAACGCTTTGTTCCCGCTGTCTGACCGCCAATTCATTGATCGTTCTCCCTGATGCCGTCACGGCGACCCGAGCAGAGGTCCAAGGGATCCACGCCAAACGAACCGAATAGATCGTGAAAATCAAAATAAAACCGGTTAAAGTATAAAATATGCGGCGTTTGCGCAGTAATGACATAGAATTGCCTCCCGCTTTCTTTTTACACCATTATTTCCCGGGAAAAGCGGATCCACACCATAAAACGACAAAAACCGCCTTAGGCATGGAGCCCTCAGCGGTTTTATCTTTATTGACTTACACTGTAAATTTGGACAGCGATTCCTTGAGTCCGTTGGACACATTCTCAAGCTTGCCGGAAAGCTGAACCAGTTGATCGCCGACCGTCTGCTGCTCGCTACTGAGCGAAGCGACTTGTTCCGATGTAGCCGAGGATTCCTGCGCTACCGCGCTGACATTGGTCATTGCCTCGGACAGAACGTTCTGCGCGTCATTCAATTCATAAATCGAGCTTGTTACGGTCTCAAGATGACGTATGAACCCATCCATTTGATCCTGTACGGAAACGAAGATCTGACTGGTCTCTTTTACGGAAGCAATTTGTTCCTGGAACAGAGGCCCTGCATCGGACAAGGCTTGAACGGTTTCGTTCATTTCCTGCTGGATGCTGTCCGTAATTTCTCCGACCATCGTGATCGATTGCCGCGATTGATCCGCCAGCTGACGGATTTCGTCGGCGACGACCATGAACCCGCGTCCAGCAGCGCCTGCGCGAGCCGCTTCGATCGTCGCGTTCAAGGACAGAATGTTCGTTTGCTGCGTAATGTTCTGCATAACGTCCAATACCTTCAAGACCGAAGATGTGCTGGCCTTCAGGGCATCGACTTTTTCAGTAAGCGCATTGATCATGTCGACCGTCGTATTCGTCTTGTCCATCAGGCCGTTCAGATACTCCGTACCCAATTGGCTCGATTTCTGTACCTGGTTCGCGGAGTCTTCCATCTCTTTGTTGGCGTGGATCACGCGTTCCATTTGTTGGCCAATATTGTCCGTCAAAGAGCTGCCGCGTTCCGCTTCGTTTGCCAGGCTCGTTGCGCCGTTCGCGATTTCTTCCGTCGCGATGGCAATCTCCTTCGCCGACATGGCCGTCTTATTGGACGCATCCGTCAATTCGGCAGCCGTCTCAAGCACATCCTGAGCGGAGTGGTTCGCTTGTTTCACGAGTTCCGTAATATGCTCCATCATCAGGTTGAAGCTGCCCGTCAATTGACCGATTTCGTCTTTGGTATTCAGCTTCATGCGAACGTTCAGGTTCCCTTTTGCGCCTTCCTCCATCAGGTTTCTCAGTTTGACCAGCGGAGAAGCGATCATTTTGACCATCCAGATGGCGATGAGAATCGTAATAATCGCAACGACGGCTGCGGAAATATAAGTGGTCAACAATATTCCTTGGGCATCCTTAACCAACTCGGCGGTTGCGACCGTTCCTACCAGTTTCCATCCTGTCGATTTCAATGTGTTGTAAACGGCAAGAACGTCTTTTCCTTCGGTATCCGTAGTCGAAATGGCATCGGATGGTTTTTCACCGGCCTTATCCATCTTGATTTCGGTCGGTTTTCCTTCGCCGCCCGGAATCGAGGAACTCACAACGACGTTATCCGGCGTCAATAATTGAATTTCGGATTTCTCGCCGAGTTGAACTTCCTTCAAATACTCCGTTAATACTTCGAGCTTAATATCCTCAACCAAAACAAACCGCTTCAGACTGCTTACGCTGTTTACGGATTTAATGATCCGGAACACGGGAACCCCCGCATTTTCTTCGGCCGGAACGTTCATCCACATTTTTTTGGTATCCTTGGAAGCTTCAAACCAAGGCTGTTGTCTCGCCGAAGCGAGGAACGTGGAATTGACGTTTCCTGACGTAATATCTCCGACCAAGCCTTCTTCCGACAGCATATAAATCGCGGACACGCCTTTGACCGAGAAAGTAAGGTTGTTCAGACGGTCTTTCATCTTGTTGGTGACCGTAAATTTATCGTAATCGGAAATATTGGTAAGCGAAGCTTCCATGATGGCGTCCTGCATTTCCTGATCCAGGAACATTTGCTGCAGGCTTTCGTCATATTTATCAAGAACGATATCCAATTTTTGAGAGGTTTGCACAATTGTAGCCAAGTTAGCGCTTTCGGCATTTTTCTTGATCGTACCCTTGGCCATTTGATACGAGAGAATCCCGATCGTCAATACGAAAAACATAATGGCAACAAAAAAGATCAAAAACAATCGGACCCCGACTGATTTGCCCGGATGCATCGTATTTGGAACTACAGCTTCAAAGGAAGAAGCGATTTTTCCTCCCCAACCCTTAGAGACTTTTCCCACCTTCTCCTTCGCAGTACCCAAACCTTTTTTGACAGATTCCTTGCTGTTACCTTCTTGGTTCTTTTTCTTCGGAACCAGACCCATTTTAATCACCCACCGCTTAGATTAGTCGTAATCCTCAAAAACTAGTTCGAGGAAATACCTGGTATGTAAGACCCATTTACATCTATTTATCATCATTCGACAACAAATGACGTCTTCCTCCTTAATATCGGCAAATCTAACATAGAATTTTAACAATTCGGGGGAAAAGGAAACATTAATCAAAAAAAAGGGACTAAGGTCCTAATATTGCTTGAGAGTGGTAACGTTTGCCTAGAATAATCCTAAAAAAGTATTGTTTTTTAATTCTAAAATGATTAAACTGATTTACAAAATACTAAAAAATATTTAATTCAGAACAGGGAGATGCGAAATGAAAGTCCCAGCTAAGACCAAGAAAAGCTTAAAGTCCCGTTCAAAGATGTCTTTGCGCACCAAGCTGATCCTCTCGTTTGGCGTGATTCTGTTTGCTCCAGTCATTGCGATCAGTTCGCTATCCTACCAGACCGCCAAAAACGAAGTCGCGGATCAGATGAACAACGGCGCAGAGCAGAACGTGATGCTTCTCAATTCCGCAATTACGCAGTACGCAACCTCGGAGATGTCCAACGCAGATTATTTGGCCGGACTCATTACTGAAAGCACTTACAACGGCGGCGAAGCCACCCTGCAAAGAAAGATTTTCGAGCCTTATTACAAAGCCCACTCCATGGTCTCCAGCCTGGAATTTATAGCTGAAAGCGGATACTACAGGAATGTTCAAGGCAAAGAATGGGCAGGTGACGGTGATCCGCGCGAAGAAGAATGGTACAAGACGGCGATAGAGGATCCCTCGACCGTATTCATTTCCCAGCCGTACACTTCCGTAATTTCCGGGGAATTTGTCATCGGGATATCGAAAGCGGTTGCCGACGGAAGCGGAGTCTTCCGGAGCGAAGTGAAAATCGAAGAGTTGACCGCGCTGGCCGGAGCGGTTCAAATCGGAACCGGCGGTTATGCGCAAATCATTGATACCGATCATAAATCGGTTTTCCATCCCTCCCTAGGAGCGGGCGAGCCCGTCCAGGGAGCCGGTGCGGACGCCATGTTCGCGGGGGATGGGGGCACTAAAACCTTTAGCGAAGATGGAGAAACCAGGGTCGTGCAATATGTGACTAACCCGATCACGGGCTGGAAAATCGGCGGCGTCATGCAAACCCGGGAGTTTGCCCAGGAAGCCCAACCGATTCTTAAGCAAACGATCATTATCGTCATTGCGGCTATTCTGATCGCCGCAGCGTTTATCTCGTATATTTTGCTCGGTCTTTTCAAATCGCTTCGACATATGGTCCATGCAGCCGATCAAATCAGCAATGGGGAGTTAGCGGCACGCATACCGCTGGAAGGAAACGATGAACTCGGGAGACTCGGGGCCAGCTTCAATCGAATGGCGGACAGCATTCACCGTAGCATGAGCCAAATTCAAATGACCGCCGGTTCGTTGGCCGCCTCATCCCAACAGCTAAGCGCCAGTGCGGATCAAGCCGCAAGAGCGACCGAGCATATTGCGGATTCGGCGCAAAGCATTCATAACGGGGCCGAAATTCAAAAAACGATGCTTGGTGATAATTATGCGCAAATTTCGGACATTTCCGGGAAAATGGAGGAAATCGATACATTCGTCTCCGAATTAAACGCCTTGTCCGGAAACGCCGGCGATAAGTCGGTGGCCGGCAGCGAGAACGTTCAAGCCGTCGTGGAGCAGATGGAAGTCATCCATCAAAACGCCGATCGCCAATCCGTCATTATTAGCGAACTTCATGAACACTCGCAGCAGATCGAACAAATCATAAAAGTGATCGGCGATATCGCGGTTCGCACCAATATTCTTGCACTAAATGCCGGTATCGAAGCCGCACGAGCAGGGGAAGCCGGGAAAGGATTCGCCGTCGTTTCCTCCGAAATTCGCAAATTGGCGGAGCAGACCGGCAAATCTTCGGATATGATCCAGGAATTGATCGGCGAAATCAGCAGCCGCACTACGGACGCCGTGTCCAGCATGTCCCAAACGGTTCAGGAAATTTCCAAGGGAATCGATATCGTCAAACAAACCGACCGCAATTTCAAGGATATCCAGGAAGCGGTAAGTCCGCTGGCCGACATGAGCGCCAGACTGCTGAACATCACCATGGAAATTTCCAAGCAGGCGGAAGCGATGACGGATTCGGTCGGCAATGTGATTCGCATTTCAGGAGACAATACGGAGGAAACCCAAAGCGTGTCCGCTTCGGTCGAAGAGCAGCTGGCCTCGATGGAACAAATTTCGGCAGCCGCCTCCTTCCTCTCCAAAACGGCGGATGAACTGTCAGCCATCGTTGAATCATTCAAATTATAGCCGGCAATCAAAAAAGAGCCCTGAAAAGGTTAGTCTAACCTTTCTAGGGCCTTTTTGCAGGATAGATTATTTTCTTTTCCGCATCATATCAAAATAGGAAACCGGCTGCTCTACCTTGATTTTGACTTTTTGCAGCGGATGGCGGGCCGCATCCAGTACATTTCCGTTTTCGTCCCAAATCTCGGAAACCGTTTGTTTAAAGAACGTTCCGCCAGGTCCGAAAAACTCGACTTCCTGTCCCGGTTTGAAATGATTGCGCTGCTGAATGACAGCCATCCGGGTATCCGGATCATATTCCAGAACCAGACCGGCAAAATCGTAAGGCGCCGCCTTTTCTTCGGGTTCATAGATATGATCCTCATGATCCGGAGTATCATAGAAAAAGCCGGTGTTCAACGGACGGTTCGCCGCCTTGTTGATTTCTTCCACCCATTCCGGCTTCAATACATAGTTTTCCGGATCGGCCATGTAGGAATCGATCGCTTGGCGGTAAACGTTAACGACCGTTGCGACATAATGGATCGATTTCATGCGGCCTTCAATTTTAAAGCTGTCCACGCCGACGTCGATCAGGTCGGGGATGTGCTCGATCATGCACAAGTCTTTGGACCCCATCGTAAACGGGTTATCCTGCTCCTCAAACTGAGGCAGCTGCGTCACGCCCAGTTGGAACTGGCGCAGCACCGGATCTCCCATGGCTTCCTCTTCCGAAATCCAAGCGGCTTCCGGCCGGCTGTCTTCAAACAAATCATATTTCCAGCGGCAGGATTGGCAGCATCCGCCCCGGTTCGAATCCCGGTCCGTAAAATGGTTGGACAGCACGCAGCGTCCGGAATAGGATGAGCACATGGCTCCATGGATAAATGCTTCAATCTCGACATCCACATGCTTTTTGATTTCTTCGATTTCCTCAAAGCTCGTCTCGCGGCCAAGCACGACCCGCGGCAGCCCTTCCTCTTTCCAGAACTTCACCGCCTGCCAGTTTACCGTCGATTGCTGGGTGCTGAGATGGACCTCCAGTCCGGGCACCGCCTTGCGGGCCGTGTCGACGATTATCGGATCCGCGACAATGACCGCGGAAATGCCGGCCTCGTACAAATTGCGCAAATATTCCTCGATCCCTGCGAGATCCTCATTGTGTGCATATATATTGGTCGCGACAAAAACCTTCGCGCCGTATTTTTTGGCGAACTCAACCCCTTCGCGCATTTCCTCGAAGCTGAAATTGTCCGCATTGGAACGAAGGCCGTATTTTTGTCCTCCGATATACACGGCATCCGCTCCATAATGAATCGCGAATTTCAGTTTCTCCAGATTGCCGGCGGGTGCGAGAAGTTCGGGCTTTGAAAGCCGGTTTCGCTTGCCGCTGTATTTCGGCACATGTTTCTTGGTTGCTTGCATCTTCGTTCACCTCTGTTCTGAATTGATATAAGATGAACTATTTAAATGGACGGTGGCAAGTACGCAAAATGTTCCTCCGATCGCTGTTGCTTCCGGATTTCCGGATGAATAGAATCGAATGAAGTAGAAATCCGGTCACAAAGGCGACCACTCCGTTTCTACGGAATCATTTTTCTC
Organism: Paenibacillus salivarius; assembly: GCF_051307165.1. Classification (NCBI taxonomy): domain Bacteria; kingdom Bacillati; phylum Bacillota; class Bacilli; order Caryophanales; family Paenibacillaceae; genus Paenibacillus; species Paenibacillus salivarius. The sequence continues at coordinate 1,678,042 of NZ_CP195592.1, read as the reverse complement.
CCTTGCCTGCACCATATTAGTTAGTTCATCTTATATAGATTAATATACTTGCTCTTTATAAAAGAATCCGAAGGACAACTCGCGCTCGGGATCCTGAATCCGGCGGATGTCCTCGATCCATTTCTCGTCGAATTCATAATTATCTGGGTCTGCGCAGTAAGCGTCGATGGCTTTGCGGTATGCCCGAATCACCGTTTCGTTGTAAACGGACGGCTTTAATAGGGTCTCGATTTTGAAGCTGGAGACCTTCGCGCCCATCAGAACGTGCAAATCCTCAAGAATGCAGATGTCGTCCGAGCTCATGATATGCGTACCGTTCTCATCTTCGTAGATCGGGAACTTCTCATCCGACCGCTCCGCTTCAACAAGGAAAAGCCCACGCTCTTTTCCTAAATTCCCGCCCTCGACCGGACGGCCTTGATGGGTCATGTAGCTTTGGACAAGGCGGCGTTTGGAGTGATAAATATTCGTCATGCCATGCACCTGAACCTCGGACTCCACTTGAAGCATGGGCTGCATTTCCGTGATTTCGTCCATGTTCAACTCGCGTGCCAAGACGACCCTCGACGCGCCTTTGGTGCCCCAATAATTGGCCGTCGAATAATTCGTCGAAGTCATTTCGGCGTTCCAATGCAGCGGAATTTCCGGTGCAAACTGTTTCACCGTCTGCAGAACGGCCGGATCCCCGAATTGAATGCCGTCGACCTTGATTTCGGCGAGCTTAGAGACGTAGCTCTCAAGCTCGTCCAATTGCTCGTTATGCATCAGCTTGGTGATGCTAACATAAACTTTTGCTCCGTGTTGATGCGCATAAGTCACGGCCTCCGCCATTTCCGGCAGCGTGATGTCGCCGGTCAATCGCATCCCGTATTTCGCTTCGCCGATCAGCACGGCGGTAGCGCCTGCGGCCAAATAGGTTTTCAATTCCGTGAAAGAACCCGCAGGCACAAGCAGTTCAGGTTTGTAGCCCATTTTTATATCCACCTCGGTTATTTGGCTGTAGCCTTGCTATTCTTGATGTTCTTTAGATGCTCCTGATATGTTTTGGCAAAAAGGTGTTCCCCGCTGCCGTCTTTCTTGGTGACGTAAAATAAATACTCCGTCGTTTCTGGCTCAAGCGCGGCTTCGATCGATTTAAGGCTTGGCGCCGCGATCGGCCCCGGCGGAAGCCCTTCGTACAAATAAGTATTATAAGGACTGTCTTCACTGCGAAGGTCGGAATTCAAGAGCCGCTCCTTCGGTTTTCCCAATAAATATTGGACGGTCGCGTCGATTTCCAGCTTCATCCCTTTGGAAAGCCGGTTATAAATCACGCCCGCTACCTTGGCCCGTTCGGAATCGACGACAACCTCGCGCTCGACCAGGGAGGCTACTGTCATCAGTTCGTTCAGATCCAATCCCCGCTTCTCCAGCTTCGCTTGAAAATTCGGAATGGCCTCCAGCCGGTTTTTCGTCTCATCCAGCATCCGCTGCACGATTTCCGCCTCCGTGCTCCCCTTCTTCAACTCGTATGTCTCGGGGAACAGGTAGCCTTCCAAACGGTAGGTCAACCGGTCGTCTGCAGGAATTTCGGTCAGAAGTTCGTTTTGGAGCCCCTGTGCCTGTCCTGCCAGATCCAAAAACGTTTTTTTATCGGCATAGCCTTGTTCCTCAAGTTTCTCGGCCATTTGAGTCACCGTGAATCCCTCGGGAATCGTAAACCGGATCATTTCCGCCTTGACGACGTCTCCGCTGTTCAGTTTGGCGATAATTTCGTCGTAGGTGACGCCAGGATTCAATTCGTAAACGCCGGCCTGGAACCGGCTCCCTTCGGATTTCCACTTCAAATATGTCCGGAAAAATAATGAATTTTTAATCAGGCCTTGAGTTTCAAGCATATCGGCAATCCGGCTCGTTCCGGTCCCGGGTTCAATCGTTAATTTGACGGCTGATCCGGATTTGCCGACAGGCTGCATTTCGTTGTACACATAATAGCCTCCGGCCGCACCAATGACCGCCAGGATCAGAATGATCGAGAATAACCATTTCATCGCTTTCTTCAACGGCTCAACCCCTCTTATACTGCAGACAATTCAAAAAGAGCGGTTGTCCCGCCCTTCTTGGTCCGATCTATATTACCATAATAAGCCCGCCCAGTCTATTCCGGGAAGGTTAATTCATCATACAATTCTGAAACATTTTCCCATTCGTCATCATCATCGATCGTCGCGAGTTCGAGCGTTCCGTCCGGCCCCGTCACCACTTTGAAGATTTCCGGTTCTTCTTCGTCTCGGTCATTGTCGGGGCGAAGCACCGCGTAAGACGAGCCGGCGACGTCAAATTCCTTCTCGACCGTGTAAAAAGCGGATTTGCCGGAATCCTCCTGCAGCTCTACCACGGAACCGAAGGCATCGGTAACGCGCGAAGTCCAAACGACCTTGTCTGCCGAAAAATCAGTCACGGTCATCCTCCCCGTCAAACTCGTCGATCAGCGTGTTGAACGTCTCCTCGACGATTTCCCACTCTTCGTCGCTTTCAATCGTGTACAGCTTCAGGTCATCTCCGTCTTCCTCGTAGCGGAATGCGTATACTTCTTCGCTCTCTTCATCTTCATGATCAGCGGAATCCAAAGGAACGACCATCATATACTTGGCGTCCGAACCGTCAACTTCGAATTTCATGATGACTTCAAATTCTTCTTCATTGCCCTCATCATCGGGGATGTAAATGATTTCCGGTTCTTCTTCATTACCGATACGATCTTTAGACATGTGCGATCACCCTCACCTTTGACTCTTAGAGTCCAAATAATTTTGCAAAATCAGACTTGCGGCCATTTTATCAACGACCCCTTTGCGTTTTTTCCGGCTGACATCCGCTTCGATCAAGGTTCGATGGGCGGATACCGTCGTCAAACGCTCATCCCATAAATGAACGGGAATTTGAAGAGCTGCCTTCAATTCCTCGGCAAAGGCCATACACAATTCTCCCCTGGGTCCGATGGAACCATTCATGTTCTTCGGAAGGCCAACAACCACTTCCGTGACCTCATGCTCGGTAACCAGCCTTGCAATTTGGTCAATGTCGCCGCCGGGCTGGCGGCGTTCGATGACCGTGAGACCCTGGGCGGTCCAGCCGAAGGCATCGCTGACCGCAACGCCGATTCGTCGGTCTCCGTAGTCCAAACCTAATATCTTCATGCCATCTCCTAACGGTGGCCGGCAAGATAGTATCTGACCAGCTCTTCAATCAGTTCATCGCGCTCTTTCTTGCGGACCAAACTTCTTGCATTGTTGTGGCGCGGAATGTATGCCGGGTCCCCGGACAATAAGTAACCGACAATCTGGTTGATCGGATTGTAATCCTTCTCTTGCAGCGCATCGTATACCGAGAGAAGGATTTCCTTGGCCGAAGCCTCTTGCTCGTCGCCAGTCACGTTAAACTTGACCGTTTTGTCCATGGAGTCCATGATGACACCTCGCTTCTCTCAGACCTTCCGGCAAAAAAATTACCGGAATTTGGTCTTAACTAACACTACTATACCACATCATGACCCCCACAAGGAAATTTTCCCTTAAAGGTAGCCAAAAAGTCGGCTTTTGATCACGAAGTATTTCTAGGCTGTTCATTCGGCATCGAATCTTGAATTCAGCCAGTCGCTCCGGTGCTCACGTAGGTTTTGCCTACGCTCCGCTCCTCACTCCTTCCTTCATCCAACCTTCTCGGTGCTGAAAAGCCGACTTTTTGTTCATGATGTAGTTATATATTGGCCTTTCGGCGCCGAATCCAAAAAACTTTATCCCTGCTGGGCGATCCAGTTCTCCGGAAGTTTGAGGGCTTCATCCAGCTTGGACACGTCCTTGCCGCCTGCCTGGGCCATATCCGGGCGTCCGCCGCCTCCGCCGCCGCAAACCGCGGCAACTTCCTTGACGAGCTTGCCGGCATGCAGTCCGCGCTTCACTTCGTCTTGCGGCACAACGACAACAAAATTAACCTTGTCGTCCATCGCTGCGCCGAGAACAAGCACGGTGTCCGGCAGCTTCGCTTTCAATTCATCCGCAAGCCCGCGGAGCGCATCCATGCTGCCTGCTTGAACTTTTGCGGAAAGAAGCTTGGTTTCGCCAACAGCGATGACCTTATCCGTAAGCTCTCCGGCTTCGATCGCGCTAAGCTTGCTTTGCAGCGATTCGTTTTCGCGGCCCAATTCTTTGATTTGCTGATACAATCCTTCAATCCGCTTCGGCACATCGGCCACATTCGACTTCAGCAATCCCGCCGATTGCTTGAGCAGATCCAATTGACCGTCCATGAACAGGTACGCGCCGCGGCCTGTCACAGCTTCGATCCGGCGAACCCCGGAACCGATCCCGCTCTCGCTGACAAGTTTGAACAAGCCGATTTCCGAAGTGTTGTTCACATGGCAGCCGCCGCAAAGCTCAAGGCTATATCCGCCGACCTGAACGACGCGGACGATATCGCCGTATTTCTCCCCGAAGAGAGCCATGGCCCCCATCGCTTTCGCTTCGTCGATCGGCTTCAGCTCGATAACGACATCCAGCGAGTTCCAAATCTGCTCATTGACTCTACGCTCGATTTCGGTAAGCTCTTCCGGCGAAATGCTGCCGAGATGGGAGAAGTCGAACCGCAGCCGCTGCGGCTCCACGAGAGAGCCCGCCTGGTTTACATGCTCTCCAAGCGTCTCCTTGAGTGCTTTGTGGAGCAAGTGGGTCGCCGTGTGGTTCTTCACGATATCCCGGCGCATTTCCCGGTTCACTTCCGCAACGGCTTCCGAACCGGTGCGCAGTTCGCCAGAAGTAACCGTTACTTGATGAACGTGCTGGCCATGCGGCGCCTTGTACAGGCCCTGTACTTCCGCGCTGCCGTTCTCGCTTCGGATGGTTCCCTGGTCGCTGACCTGGCCGCCGCTTTCGGCATAAAACGGAGTTTTCGCCAAAATAACTTGTCCCGTCTGCCCTTCGCTCAACACATCGACAAACCCGTCTTCAAAAACGATCGCCACAATTTCGGTGTTCGCTTCCAATTCATTATATCCAACGAATTCCGCTTTAGTCGTGAAGTCGGACAGCACGCCGCCCTGCACCTTCATGCTTCCGCTATCGTGACGGGCGGCACGGGCACGCTCGCGCTGCTCTTCCATCGCCGCTTCAAAGCCTTCGCGGTCGACGCCAAGCCCCTGCTCAGCCGCAAAGTCCTCCGTCAAATCAAGCGGGAATCCGTACGTATCGTATAATTTAAACGCGTCTGCGCCGCCGATCAGCGTACGTCCCGCCGCTTTGGCGTCCGCGCTGATCTCCGCGAGAATCGCAAGCCCGTCGCTAAGCGTTTCATGGAAACGTTCCTCTTCGTTATGAATCACTTTTTCAATGAATTCGCGTTTTGTAACGACGTCCGTATAGTAGCTGCCCATAATTTCGCCGACCGTTTCCACGAGTTGGAACATGAACGGCTTATCCAGTCCGATCAGCTTCCCGTAGCGTACCGCGCGGCGGAGCAACCGGCGAATGACGTAACCGCGGCCTTCATTGGAAGGAAGCACCCCGTCCGCCACCGCGAAAGCAACCGTACGAACATGGTCTGCAATGACCTTCAGAGCGACGTCCGACTCTTCTTTTTCGCCGTATTTCACGCCTGTCAGCGAAGCCGTTTTAAGGATGATCGGTTGGAACAAATCGGTGTCAAAGTTGGAGTTGACGTTTTGCAAAATGGAAGCAAAGCGCTCCAAACCGGCGCCGGTATCGATGTTTTTGTTCGGAAGCGGTGTATAGCTGCCGTCTTTGTTATGGTTAAACTGGGAAAATACAAGGTTCCACACTTCCAGGAAACGTTCGTTCTCGCCGCCAGGATAGCATTCCGGATCCGACAGATCGCCGTAGGCGTCCCCGCGGTCATAGAAAATTTCCGTACAAGGTCCGCACGGCCCCTCGCCGATGTCCCAGAAGTTGTCTTCCAGCTTGATGATGCGTTCCGCAGGGATACCGATTTTTTCGTTCCACAGCTTAAACGCCTCTTCGTCTTCGGGGTATACGGTCACGGACAGGCGGTCCGGATCGAAACCGATCCAGTCTTTGCCGGTCAGAAACTCCCATGCCCATGTAATCGTTTCTTCCTTGAAATAATCGCCGATCGAGAAATTGCCGAGCATTTCAAAAAACGTATGGTGCCGGCGCGTCTTGCCGACATTTTCGATGTCGTTGGTGCGAATGCACTTTTGGGAGTTGGCAATCCGCGGATTTTCCGGCTTTACCCGGCCGTCGAAATACTGCTTCAGCGGTGCCATCCCCGCGTTGATCCACAGTAGGGAAGGGTCGTTGTGGGGCACGAGCGAAGCGCTCGGTTCGATTTTATGCCCTTTGCTGGCGAAGAACTCCAGCCATTTGGAGCGGATTTCACTTGATTTCATTTATATTCCTCCTAAGCTTGGTTTACTTTTTTAATACCGAAAGGGACCGGGAGCGGAAACGGAAATCTTGCATAACAGGAATTTCTCCCGCTATTTCGAATCAATTCAGCATTTGAAACAAAATAATGGTAATTCTTCCCGCTAAATTCCTATATGTCCATCAAATGAAGACGACCCGGCAAAATTAAAGGGAGAATTTCCAGTTCATTCGTCACTCCGGTTTATTCCCGGTACAATTAGCAGGAGATTTTCCCGCTAATATAAGATTCAGACCTGGCCACCGCCAAAAAATAAAAAAACGCCCCTGAAAATCAGGGACGATTGTCTCGCGGTACCACCCTGGTTATCGCCTCTTCACCCGCAAACGCACGAGCCGAAAGAAACGATCGCCTTCATCGGTCCGGTAACGGGAACCCCCCGGTGAATTTTGAACTCACACTCGGAAAACAGCTTTCTGTTCGGCGATCATCGGGTTCTTCCAGCCAGCGTCGGGTGACCTAGGACATGAAAGCCCGAAGCACCCGGACGAAGGAACGCCTTCTCTGTGAAAATCAGCTGCGAACATACTTTTTTTCGTCAACGTTTTTAAATATATGCCCTCATAAAAACAAATCATTTTTAGTATATAAGCAGGGCCAGTCCGCTGTCAATCCGGTCCCTGTCCTGCTTCGCCATTGCCCTACACCGTTTTTCTTCTGACATAGTAAGCATAAAAATGCTGGATTATGACCTTACCGACCGCAAAAAACGGCACCGCAAGCACCAGTCCGGGAATCCCGCCGATTTCTCCCCCGACGAGCAACGCGAAAATAATCAGCATCGGATGCAGGTGCAAGGTTCTCCCGACGACCTGCGGAGAAATCACGTTGCTCTCGACCAGCTGGCAGATCAGGTTGACCAGCAGGACCATAAGCACCATTTTCCACGAGATGGTCGTAGCCATGACCGCCGCAGGTGCGGCTCCCAAAAAGGGTCCGAGGTACGGGATGATATTGCAGACGGCGACGATGCCGGCAAGCAACAGCGCGAACGGCATGCCGATAATCATATAGCCGATATACGCGAGCACGCCGATGATCACGCAGACAAGCAGCTGCCCCCGCACGTAATTGCCGAGCGCCTCATCGATTTCTTTTAACAGGGTCACGATCGATTTGCGCCGGGATTTCGGAAGATATCGCAGGATCAGCCTCTCAAAGGTTTCGAAGTCCTTCAGCATATAAAAAATGAGGAACGGTACGATAAACGCGTTGAATACGACGCCGATCGTCGTCCCGATATTGTTCAAAAAGCTGGAAATGGAAGCGGCCAGCCGGTGCTCAAATTGAAAAAACCAATTGTTCATTCCCATCCGGATGCTTCCCGGCAAAATACTGTTATCCCACCTGTTCATCAGCTGCTGCGTATGTAAAGTCAGTTCGGGCAAGTGCTCGCCAAGCTCCTCGAGCTGCTCCACGAACATGGGGATGACGTTCATCAAAATGACGGACAGGCTGGTCAAAAACACGGCGTAAATCAGCAGCACGGCAACCGTTCGCGGCACTTTTCGCCCTCCGAGCATTCGAACGACAGGATTGAGCACATAGGAAATGATGATCGCAATGATGAACGGAGATAAAATGGCTTTCAAAAATCCATAAACCAGGAAGAACATCGGCCGAAGCAACCATACAAAATACAAAATAATGAGCCCCAGCAGCAGCCAAACCCCATAGCGGAACATTTTGCTTTTCATGAACGGCTCCACTTGTTAACCCCCTCCCGAACTCGGAGTCGGACCAGCTATGCTCAAAGTATATGCCCCCGGGGACAAAAATAATCATCAGGCTGATCCAATGCGGGCGGTAAAAAGCAAAAAGCTCCTTCCGATGGACCGGAATAGAGCTTTTATAATCCGATATGTTATGACAAATGCGCTTGCGGAAAATCCTGCGGAAACTCTTCGCCAAAAAACAAGTCGTCGAGCGAGCTCAGCGTACCGTCTTCTTCAACCTGGTAAACCGACATTTTCTCGCCGTTCACTGTTAATTCGATAAAGCATCCCCAGCAATAAAATTGATGGGATCCGATTTTTCCGATATCTTTGGAGCTGCAATTTGGACATTTCATACTCATTGATCACCTATCCGTTAACAGAATTCATAGGGTTCTCCAGCCGCTGCTCGCTGTTCGGAGGCACTATGATCGCATTTTCGCCCTTCGTCATTTCGGGAGTAAAAGGCAGCACTTTTCGCCCTTCCATCAGATCGGAGATAAACCCGTCACTAACTTCGATTCCAGTAATTGTGTTTCCCATTTCCTGGTCAAAATAAACATCCGAAACATGTCCTATCATCGTCCCGTCCTCGGTAAGGACAGGAAGCTCTTTCATTCTGCCGTTGCCTGATGCAAATGTCAGTTGTATATTCTCGGCTTCCACTTTTCGGATCGCCTGTTGATTGCGAATCATTACGGCATCTTCGCCGTATGCGACGATATCTTCCCAGAGCACCGCTTTGATACTGGAGGAAAACATCGCTTTCCCCTCCAATTGAATGCCCGTGATTTTCCAGCCGGAATCCAGCAGAAAATCTGAAACCTTACCGATCTGCTTGCCGTCTTCGATGTCAAATACGGACAGGCCTATCATCTCTTGAAGCTTCATCAGCAATAGGTCCTCCCACTGTGGCAGTCTCCTGAGTCTGAAACCGAAACTTTCCTCCCTCCGAAAAAATTGCAAAAGCCGCCCAGTTACCTTCTTTTACGAAGACGTTCCAGGATGGTTTCAATTTTTTCGGCGGTATATTCCATTTCTTCAGTAGTATTACCCAAACCAAAGCTGAATCGAATCGCGGTGCGCAAAAAGTTTTCAGGCAAATGCATCGCTTCCAGGACGTGCGAAGGTTCAATGGAGCCCGAAGAGCATGCGGAACCGCTGGCTACGGCAATCCCTTCCATATCGAGGTTCATCAGCATCGTCTCCGTATCGCACTCCGGAAAGCTGACATTTACGATATGCGGGAGCCGGTCCGTCGGGTGTCCGTTCAAGCGAAAACGGTCCTGCCCGATGCGATGCTCCAATGCCGAAAGAAATGCGGCACGCATCTTTTCGTCATGGGCCGCCCGTTCGGGAAGAGCCGCCGCGGCAAGCTCCGCCGCTTTGGCAAACCCGGCGATCCCCGCCATGTTTTCCGTTCCAGCACGACGTTTACGTTCTTGCAAGCCGCCGTGCAGCAAAGGTTCGATCAGATGTTCTCCGCGGACATATAATGCGCCAATTCCTTGAGGGCCGTTTATTTTATGGGAAGAGAAGCTCATGAAATCAACGGGGAGCTCGTTTAAACTTATCGGCACCGCACCCAACGCCTGAACCGCATCCACATGAAAAGCAACTTCCTTCGAAGAGGTTATTTTTCCGATTTCCTCGATCGGCTGCAGCGTCCCGACTTCATTGTTGCCGTACATGACGCTGACCAAAATCGTATCCGGACGAATCGCTTCCTCGATTTGAGCGGCATGGATTTGGCCATAACGGTCGACAGGTAAATATGTAACTTCATATCCTAGTTTTTCCAGTTTACGGCATGCGTGAAGGACGGCATGATGCTCGATCGCCGTAGTGATAATATGGCGTCCCCGATCCGAACGGGCTTCGGCCACGCCGAACAAAGCCAAGTTGTCGCTTTCCGTGCCGCCGCTCGTAAATACCAATTCGGCGGGACGGCATCCGACAAACCGGGAAATACTGTCCCGGGCTCCATTGACCAGTCTTTTGGCGGCCCGGCCAAAGGCATGGATGCTCGAAGCGTTGCCGTATTGCCCTCGCAGGACGTCAAGCATCGTCTCCGCCACCTCGGGGTGAACGGGGGTCGAAGCCGCATGATCCAAATATATATTCTTCATCTTTGCATCACCTTGTTCAAAGGGTACTTTTATAGGAATCCAAACGACGTAGAAGTACAGTGTAAACGACTTTACCGCAAAAATCTACCCTGATTATAAACAAAGGAATTCGGGCCCAGCAAACCTATACGGAATACTTACAAAGCATCCTTCCCCGAATCAGAGGGAGGTATCCGAATTGTCCAACCATTACTTTCATGCAAAAAAGAAAAAACCCGATGAACCGATCGGGTTTTTTCGTATTTTATCCATTTTAAATGTAAAACATGTAATTTTCTTTGGCGCCCTGCTCTTCGAACGTAATCAGATTCTCGAGCGTGGTGGAATCCAATACTTCGGCGATGCTGTCTCGAATTCTCAGCCACAAATCGCGCTTCGCCGGGTCGTCTTCTTCCGTGAAATCGACCGGGGAAATCGGGCCTTCCAACACGCGGATAATTTCTCCGGCTGTAATATCGCTTGCTTCACGGGACAAAATATATCCACCGTAAGCGCCGCGAACGCTCTTGACCAGACCGGCATTGCGCAGCGGTGCGATCAGTTGCTCCAGGTAATGCTCGGATAACTGGTTTTTTTCGGCAATGCTCTTGAGGGAAGTCGGCCCTTCACCGTATTTTGCGGCCAACTCCATCATTATCGTCAGGCCATAGCGTCCCTTTGTGGAAATCTTCAAAGAAGCCACCTCTTTCAATTTTCAAATAATCTTTATATAATTGAACTTTGATCAATAAAGGTTACGATAGTACCGCCTCTAAATACACCTATTCCTATCATTAACCTTTGTTTATCGTACCATATCCCGTGTCGTTTTGGAAAACAATTCGGCAGATAAAATTACATTTTGTTCGCCACCGGTGGACAAATTTTAACACATTGTAAAAAATACCGCAGTGTCATCGTTCATTCGAACGTCTTCGTGTCCTGTGGTAAAATAGCGTCAGGCCTAGGCGCCTGAACGAATGAGGAGTGATCAAATGACTAAACCCAAACACGAAACCCGCGTCGTTGTCGGTATGTCCGGAGGCGTCGATTCCTCGGTAACCGCGCTTCTCCTGAAACAGCAAGGGTACGACGTGATCGGCATATTCATGAAAAACTGGGACGATACCGACGAATTCGGCTATTGCACGGCGGAGGCCGATGCCGAAGACGTCCGCCGGGTATGCGAGCAAATCGATATCCCTTACTATACCGTTAATTTCGAGAAGGAGTACTACGATAAAGTATTTTCCTATTTCCTCGATGAATATAAGCGTGGCCGTACTCCCAATCCCGATGTCATGTGCAACCGCGAAATCAAATTCGGGGAGTTCTTGAACAAAGCGCTCGATCTGGGAGCGGACTATGTGGCGACAGGCCATTATGCCCGCGTCGTGGAAGAAGACGGGGCTTTCAAGCTGCTGAGAGGCGTCGACGGCAATAAAGACCAAACCTACTTCCTGAACGCATTGAATCAGGAACAGCTATCCAAGGCAATGTTTCCGATCGGGCATCTACCGAAGCCGGAAGTGCGGCGGATTGCGGAAGAAGCCGGATTGTACACGGCCAAGAAAAAAGACAGCACCGGCGTCTGCTTCATCGGCGAACGCAATTTCCGCGAATTTCTGAGCCATTACCTCCCGGCCAAATCCGGTGAAATGGTCGATATCGTCACCGGCGAAGTCAAGGGGCGGCATGACGGCCTGATGTATTATACGCTGGGCCAACGCCAAGGATTGGGCATCGGCGGATCCGGTTCCGGAGAACCTTGGTTCGTCGCGGAAAAAGATTTGGAAAGCAACATCCTGTACGTAGTGCAGGGCGACAAACATCCTAGCCTGTACTCCACCGGGCTCACCGCTTCGGGAATCAACTGGATCGCGGGGGCGGACAAGCTCCCGAATGATCCATTCAAGTGCACCGCCAAGTTCCGTTACCGTCAGCCTGACCAGGGCGTAACTGTGACGCCGCAGCCGGACGGCACTTTGTTCGTGCAGTTTGACGAACCTCAGAAAGCCATTACGCCTGGCCAAGCCGTCGTTTTCTACGATGGCGAGGTATGTCTCGGCGGCGGGATTATCGAAAAAGCAGAAAAACTGCCCGTGCCTGAGCTCGGGCGTCATAGATAAGCTGGTTTGATCTACGCTAAAGCGGCCCGAGTGCGAGTTCCGGAGAACTTATTTATAGGGAAAATCACCCTTTAAACCAGCGTATACTGGGTTTATCCGGACATTAAAAGGAAAACCTCCCGTTATTTTCACCTAAAACGTACATTTGCACGTTAGGGGTGGAGATTAGCGGGAGGTTTTCCTGTTATTTTTCGCCTTATCCTAAAAAAAGCTGAAATAACCGGAGAAATTCCCGTTATTTCAGCTTTTCTCTTGGCTCGAAGAACCGGGCCGGGCTACTTCTCTCTTCGGCGCAGTTCCTGATTATGCTTGATTTTGCTCTCGTTCCCCTGCTCGGTGGCCCGATAAAATGTCCGTCCCGCCAGGTTCTCCGGTAAATAGTCCTGCTTCACGTAGTGGCCGGGGTAATCATGCGGGTATTTGTAGCCCGTATGCCCGAGCTTGACCGCACCTTTGTAGTGGGCGTCCCGCAAGTGCAGCGGCACCTCGGCGGATTTCACCTCGTCCATCGCCGCCATGGCGTTCGAAATCGCCGCGACGACGGCGTTCGATTTCGGGCTCTCCACGGCGAACAGGATCGCCTGGGCGATGTTCAGCTTCGCTTCAGGCCAGCCGTTGTTGCGGTAAGCCTCCAAAGCGCTTACCGCCTGCACCATGGCCTGCGGGTTCGCCAGCCCGATGTCCTCGCTCGCGGCGGCGATCAGCCGCCGGAGGAACGTCATCGGGTCCATGCCCAGTTTCTCTACCGCGTAGAGAAACCAGAACAACGCGGCATCGCTGGAGCCGCGGATGCTCTTGTGAAATGCGGAGAGGACGTCGTACTGCGTCGACTCATCCGCTTTGACCAGCGGGCGGCGGATCGACTCTTCCGCCACCTCCAGCGTAATGCGGACGGTGCCGTCCGTTTCCGGCGGCGTCGTCATCGCGGCCAGCTCCAGCGCGTTCAGGGCCCGGCGGATATCGCCGTTGGCCATCTCGGCGATGTGCTGGAGCGCCTCGTCCGAGGCCTCGAGCTTCATGAAGCCGAGGCCTTTGTCCCGATCGCTCAGCGCACGGCGCATCGCGATCAGCGAATGCTCCTTCGTCAGCGGCTCCAGCTGAAAGAGCGTCGAACGGCTCAGCAAGGCCCCGTTGACATAGTGGAACGGATTTTCCGTCGTCGCGCCGATAAAGATGATCGTTCCCTTCTCCACCGCCGGAAGCAGGGCGTCCTGCCGCGAACTATTGAAACGGTGTACTTCATCGAGGAACAGGATCGTTTTCGTGCCGTAAAACGATTTATCGTTCTGCGCTTTTTCGATAACCTCGCGAACATCCTTTACGGAAGCGTCGACCGCATTGAGGCGTACGAATTCCGCCTGGGTATGATTCGATATAATATGCGCGAGCGTCGTTTTTCCGCAGCCTGGAGGTCCATACAGCAGAATCGAAGAAATCTGGTCCGCTTCAATCGCCCGCCGCAGCAATTTTCCGGGCCCGATGATGCTTTCCTGCCCTATATATTCGTCCAGGGTTGTCGGCCGCATCCGGTCCGCCAGCAGCCGTCCGGAGGGATCGTTTTCCCGGGAGTAAGAAAATAAGTCCATCATTTCACTTCCTTGAATCTTTGATTAACCACTGTTTACTATTCTAGCACATGCCTGGTAAAAAACATTTATAAACGTTCTTTAGCTTCCTTCCCAAACGGATATATGAGTTAATATAGATGTCGGGCCGACGAATCACTGGAAAGGGGGCTGATCGAAGTGATTTCAGTGAATGAGGTGGTTTCCGCGTAACGCGGAAGCCGTACAACGAGGGGCTTTTAGCCCCTCTTATTTCCGTTTGGAATTCTCTGTGTTAAAATATACGCAAATACAATGCCGAAAGGGGGATTTACGACCATGTACACTCAATTATTCCAACTAACACCGTTAACAACAGAACGGATCAAGGAGGATCATGATCGTGAACTACAAAAACGGGAAGGATGTGCTTCCCCCTAGGCTACTGAAGGAGCTTCAAGATTACATTCAAGGCGAACTGCTCTATATTCCCAAACCGGATTGCTCGAGAGCGCTCTGGGGGGAACTCAGTGGAACCCGCACATCAATGGCAAAAAGAAACGAAGAAATCTTCCGGCTATATCGTACCGGACATTCAGTCAGCGATCTGGCGGAAAGGTTTTTTCTGTCCGATGAAAGCATCCGCAAAATCGTATGTAAAATGCGCTCTTCTCTTAGAGAAGCGGCGGCAGTTACCGAATAAGCCAATTCAACTGTATAAACCTAGAGGCCGACCCGTTTTCAGTATACGGGCGGCCTCTATTTGGTTTATGAAGCATTAGGGATAAGGGAATTAGCCGTTCTGTAGGAGAAGTGACTCACCACAGGTATAATATACATAAAGACCGAAAACGACTAAGGAAATTTCACTAAGCCGAGGTGACCGGATGATGCCGACTAATCCTAATGAACCAAGAACGCAACAGAACGCCGCGGAGATAGCCGCCGGCTTCAAACGCTGCGCCCGCTGCGGCGAAAACAAACCGTTATCCGATTTCCTCAGAAGAACAGGAAAACGCTCGGCCAAGGGCTCACGGCGCGGCACTTGCCGCAGCTGCCGGGCCCAGCTGAAGAGCCTGGAACAGACCGCAGTAATTGCGGCTGATCCGCGGCCCATCACAGATCATGCCGCACGAAATCCGGTCCACCGGATCCCGCCGGTCGCCGCTCCCCCAAAAAATGCGAAACGCATGATTCCTGCGCCGCTTCCGGTAGAAGGCCCGGACGCCTCCGTATTGCGTCCGAACCGCCAGGGTAAGATCCGCATGCGCGGACGCACGGATAAGGGCAGCCGCTGGCATCAGGAGATCGACCTGGAACTGGCCGTCACTCTGGTGCAAGAGCATGCCGCCGTCGTTGTGAACCGGAATACGATCCGCCGGCTCTACAGCAACAAAGCCTTTCGCCGCTACATCCTGGCCAGGGATCGACACACTTGTTTTTTCTGCGGCAATTACGGGGATACGATCGATCATCTGCTGCCCAAAGCAAAAGGAGGCCATACCACCCCTGTAAACTGTGTCTGTGCCTGCAATGAATGTAACCAAAGCAAAGCCGACCGCGACCTGGAGGATTTTATCGGGAACAGTTAATAGAACACCTGAATTACTTCCCAGCCTTCGACAATTCCTCCGGATCCGGAACGTAATCCGGCAGCTCGTTCCCATGCATCAGCCATAACTCATGCAGTGCCCGGGTGCAGCCCACATATAAAAGGCGGGCGTCCTTCGGCCCATAGTGTTCCCGGTCCACGTCCGTCACGATGACGGCGTCGAATTCCAGTCCCTTGGACAGATATACAGGCAAAACGGAAATTCCGCCGGCATACTGCCTCTGATCTCCGCCGATCAAGTTGGCGGCAGTGCCCGCTTCATTCAAATGGGCATGCAAATGCTCCGCTTCCTCCATCGTGCGGGTCAGTAAGGCTACCGTACGATGGCTGCCCGTCATGACTTGCCTCAATGCTTCCGATATAGCCGTCAGACGTTCGTCTCCTGCGGCCGGTCTTAACCGGACCGGTTCTCCGCTGCGGAACACCGGCACGGCCAGCAAATTCGTTTCAACGCCCCGCTTCAATATTTCATTCGCAAAGTCAATGATCTCCATCGTCGACCGGTAACTTCTTGTCAAAGCAAAATAAGCCGTCTCCTCCGGCGCGAACAGCGCCTGCATTTCTTCCCAGCTCCGGACTCCTTTATAGTAATGAATCCCTTGTGACAAATCGCCCAGGATGGTGAAAGAATGACCTTTTACGAACCTGTCGAGCACCGCCACCTGCAAGGGGCTGAAATCCTGCGCTTCATCGATCACCACATGGTCGAAGGTCAGCTTGCTCTCGATTTCATGAACCCGCGAGTGCAAATAAAGCAATGCCGCGAGATCCTCCTCTTTGAGGATCCCTTTTTTCAAATAGGCGTTGGTTTCTTTAAGAATGGGCTTCGGAATGCTCAAAATCTCGGCATCAGCATCATCTTTATCGGAAAGCTGACCTTTCGCAGTGGATGCCGATTGGAACAAACCTTTGTATAAGGCCACGGCCTCCAGCTCAGGCCACTTCTTGGCGTAAGCCTTTTCCCGCTGCTGCGCCTTTTTCTTCCGTTCCTTTAAAGCAGCCGTAGAAGGCGACTTTTTCAATTCCATCTCCACCCACCGGTGAATCCGGGCCAGCACGCGTTCTTTGCGCCGGGCAACCGGGTAGTGCTTGTATTCCCCTTCGAACCATTCGACGATCGTATTCCGGGACAGCTTCGCCCCGTCCCACGGCTCAAAGTCCGTATCCGGTACGCAGCCCGATTCCACTCGGGTCAAATAACATTCCAGAATCGACTTAAAAGAGACGGCCCCCTTATACCGGCCCGGCAGGTCACTGTCGTTCCACGCGCCCTCGCGTAAATCCCCGGTATCAAACCAGCGGGCCAACGTTTCCGATCCGTCCGCCGGTGCCTGATCCAGCCCGAGTACCTTGGCCGCCCAGTCGCCGAAGGTGCTTTGCTGAATATCACCGACGCCGAGTTCCGGCAATACTTCGGAAATATAATCGATGAACATGTGGTTGGGAGCAAAGATAACCATCCGCTCCGCCTTGATTTGTTCTTTATACTGATACAGCAAAAAAGCGAGCCTATGCAACGCTACCGTAGTTTTTCCGCTGCCGGCCACACCTTGAATGATCAGCGCGGTATTTCGCGCCGCGCGAATGATCAGATCCTGCTCCGCCTGAATCGTAGAGACGATGTCACGGAGACGGTTGTCTTTATTTTCGCCTAGACGGTAAACGAGGAACTCATCGGACACGGCCGGCCCTTCGCTGTCTTTGTTATAGGTGTCTACCACCCGCTCCAGAATTCCTTTGCGGATGACAATGTTCCGCTTCAAATATACGAGCCCCTCGATCAGTCCTTCCGGTGCCTCATAGGAAGCCGAATCGCCGCCCGTAAAGGAATAAAACAAACTCGCTACCGGAGCGCGCCAATCGATGACGACCGGTTTTCCGCCGTCTTGATCCCCGACGCCCACTTTGCCGATATAAAGGGGCTGCGCTTCCTTGCCCTGCTCCTCAAAATCCAGCCGTCCGAAATACGGCTCACGGAACGAGCGCTCGAGCTGCTGCCTGTGAGATTCCCTGCCCGCCTCCAACACTTGCTCGGTGAAGTCATGCCCCGTATAGACGGGAATGCTCCTGAGCGCCTTCAGCTGGCTGTCAATATCACGGAGAGTGCGGTCCAGCCGCTCTTTCTCTTCTTGATAGGCACTTTGAAAATGTTCCACTTTCAGTTACCTCCTAAGGTTATATTCCGTCTGCTCTCCGGCATTCTGTTCCGAAGTCAAAAGGAGTTATATTATAGCATTCGTTCCTGAAAAAAGCGAATAACAACAAGACGCAGATCCGATGCACGATCGAATCTGCGTCTTTAAGTTAAATCGGCTCTTCCGGTGCTTTCTCCCGGTTTCGAACCCCCAGGGATCATCCCTTGGCTTGTCCCGCTTCAAGCAGTTCTTTAACGGCTACACTCACCATAATCAGCCCTACGACCGGCGGAACGAACGAATTGCTCGCCGGCGGCTGTTTGGCTTTACGAATCTTGGCCCCGGCCGGTGCGATCTTCTCCGTGACGTCAGCCCGCGGTTTAACCGGCGGCTCTGTGGAGAACACGACCTTTACTCCTTTTTTGATGCCGTCTTCCCGCAGCTTGGTACGGATCACGCGGGCCATCGGGTCCATATGGGTCTTGGAAATGTCGGCGACCTGAAACTTGGTCGGATCCATCTTGTTGGCCGCTCCCATGCTGGAGAGGATCGGAATCCCGCGTTTACGACATTCCTTGATCAGATGGATTTTGTATATGATCGTATCGGAAGCATCCAGGACATAGTCGATATCGTATTTGAACAATTCTTCATACGTTTCTTCCGTATAAAACATGTTCAAAGCGATGGTCTCGCATTCCGGATTGATCAGCTTCACCCGTTCACACATCAGATCCGCCTTCTTCTGGCCGATCGTCGTCGTCAAGGCGTGAATTTGCCGGTTAATATTCGTGATATCCACCACGTCTTTATCGATCAGGATAATCCGTCCGATTCCGGTTCTGGCCAGTCCTTCGACCGCCATCGCGCCGACGCCCCCGATCCCAAGCACCGCCACCGTACTATTTTTCAAAATATCCAGGCCTTCAGCTCCGATTGCGAGCTCTGTCCGTGAAAATTGATGAAGCATTGTCCGCTAACCTCCCATTAACCCTCAACGATAAATTCAACCTCCTGTAAACCCGCCAACGGCTTCTTAATATACAGATGATTGTCCTGTTTGTCATAATACCATCCTGAACTCCGCTCCTCAAGATGCTTCATTTCATGAACCTTTGACAGAAGACTTACAGACATCGGAATAAAAGGGAGATGATGAATTTTGAACCGTAAGGATTTATCGTCTTGCCGCAATCCGCAGACCTCAAAAGCAGCATGAATGGTAAAGCGCCGATCATTTCCGTTCTGATCCGTACGAATTTGAATCAGGTTATAGTCACCTTGAAGATTCTGGGTACTAATCCCGTCATCCTCATAAAGCGCAAAAGTATTGTTGGTCCCTTGAGCATAAAGATGTATATCCAGCTCCTGCCACATAGCATGGCCCGTATGCTGAACAAGACGTGTTTGGGGTAAAATAGCTCCAGCCCGAACAAATAGCGGCAATACATCCAGCGGCGCATGGGTGATGATGTGCTCGCCTCCCTCATATCGCGTTCCGTTCCAGTAGTCGAACCAGGGGCCCTCTGGCAAATAGACCGTCCTATGTTGCTTGCCTGGTTCATAGATTGGCGCAACCAACAAATCTTTTCCGAATAGAAACTGATCGGACAGATGATACGTATTGCGATCCTTTGGGAACTCAAGCACTAATGGACGCATAATAGGAAGCCCTGTGCAGGTTGATTCATAAAAAAGAGAATAAAGATAGGGAAGCATCCGGTATCTTAATTCAATATACTTCCGGCAAATTTCTTCGACCTCATCATTAAAGGTCCATGGCTCCTGGTTACGGGTATCGATAGCACTATGGTTTCTACAGAACGGAGTGAATACGCCAAGCTGGGTCCATCTGGTTAGCAGCTCTCCTGACGCATGGTGCATAAACCCGCCGATGTCCGCTCCGCTAAAAGCCACCCCGGAAAGCCCGAGATTCAATCCCATCGACATCGACATTCGCATATGGTCCCAATAGCTCCGGTTATCTCCCGTCCATACTGCGGCATATCGCTGAATACCGGCGTACCCTGCTCTTGTCAGCACGAACGGTCTTTCTCCTTGCAGCAGCTTCGCCATTCCTTCATAGGTTGCCTGACTCATGAGCAAACCGTAAACGTTGTGCATCTCTCCGTGTGTTTTGGGGCTACCGTCATTACGGTGAATTACATGTTCATCCATTGTTTTGGTCACGGAATTAAAGACGCTTGGCTCATTCATATCGTTCCATATCCCGCTGATTCCGTAATCTACATAAAATCGATGAAGCGCTCCCCACCATTCACGCGTGCCTTCCTCCGTAAAGTCAGGAAAGACGCTTGGACCCGGCCATACGTCGCCGACATACTCTTTTCCATCAGGAGTTCGACAAAAGCGTCCCGCTTCAAGTCCCTGTTCATAAATCTCGTATCCCTGCTGAACTTTAACGCCAGGATCGACAATAGGCACGATACGGAATCCCAGTTCCTTAAGTTCCCTCATCATGCCTTCCGGATCGGGAAACCGTTCCTTATCAAAGGTGAACACTTTGTATTCATCCATATAATGAATATCAAGATAAATAACGTCGCACGGAATTTTTTTGAACCTGAAATGGTGTGCGAGCCGGATCACTTCCTCCTGATTCATATAGCTGAATCTCGATTGCTGATAGCCTAGAGACCATAAGGGCGGAAGCGGCATTTTCCCGGTTAGTGTCGAATAATTCGCAACGACATCCTTTAGCTCCGGACCCCCGATGAGATACAAATCCATTTCTCCGTTGACCGTTTCAACAAAATAACGATCCGCCTCTTCGCGCAAATCTATAACCGTCTTTCCCGGATGATCGATAAACAATCCAAACGTATTGTCGGAAGTATGGTGAATCAGAAGCGGAATCGACTGATATAGAGACTCCATATCCGGCACATGCGGGTCGAACACATCGGAATTCCACATCGTGTACCTTTCTCCACGTTTATTTAAATATCCCGTAGTTTCGCCAAGTCCATATATCATCGCATCATCATCCATACTCCCCTGACACCGCAACCTGGTTTCCGAGTAGGACAACAGGTAGGACCCGCATGGCTTCCCTTGAGAAGTTTTCACCTTGAAAGACAAGGCAGCTATATCTACAACGAGGACAATATGCCCTCCGTAAAGTTCCAATTCATGATCCATCTCAATAACATGCCAGCCTCCAAGAGGTTCATAAGGTAACAATCCCATTGAAGGCTCCAGTTGAGCCCCCTCTAGTGAACAGGATATTCTAACAATATCCGGCGTCACCAGCTTTACGGTAAGATTTCCATGCTCTCCATGGATCATGACATATTTGTCCTTCCATTCATACCCCTTATACGGACCAATATCACGGTAAATCGAGACAGATTCGCTCTCTATTTGATCCGGGTGAATTTTCTCACTCGTTTGCATGATTTTCAGCACTCCTCTATTTCTATTTGGCAGTACAGTTCGCAGGTACAAGTCAGTTTTTGTATAAAATATGAAAACCATAGGGACCGAGCTCGGCTTTAAACTCACCTTTATAAGGTTGATCACTCACGGATCTGTCCCCACGTTCCAACACTTCCGCTACCTTCCAGACTCCATCAAGCAAAGAAACGGTCACCGCGCTTGGTGAAGAAGAGGCATTCATAGCAATGATAAGATGATCTTCTCCTTTCTGGCGTTCATAAACGAACACCGGCGAGTCCTTCTCGGCCGATTGAATTCGAAAAGCCCCTGTAACCAGCGCAGGATGAGTTTTACGCAGTTGAATGCACTTCTTATAAAAGGCAAACAAAGCCCGGTCCTGATGTTCTTTCTCCCAGATCATACACTTCCGGTTATCCGGATCAAATTCCCCGTCCAGACCAATTTCATCCCCGTAATAAATACTAGGCGCCCCGATAAAAGTAAACTGAAAGGCTACAGCCAATTTCATTTTTGCTTTGTCATTCCCGCACAAGGTCAGCAACCGTACCGTATCATGCGTATCCAAATGATTAAATGAAGCTTCATTCACTTGCTGCGGATATCTGGCCAAATACCTCCCCAGTTTTGTCGCAAAAGCGTGTGCGTCTTCATGATGAAATACAAAGAAATCGAGAATCGCGTTGGAAACGGGGTAATTCATCACGGCATGGAACTGGTCTCCTTGCAGGAACTTCATTCCGTCATGCCATACCTCGCCTAAAATATAAGCATCCGGTTTGACTTCTTTAACCGCTTTCGCGAATTCTCTCCAAAAGGCATGATCCGCCTCATTAGCAACATCCAATCGCCATCCGTCCATATCCGTCTCTTGTATCCAGTAACGGCCTACCTGAAGAAAATAATCGCGCACTTCCGGATTGGCGGTATTCAGTTTTGGCATCGTCTTCTCAAAAGCAAATGTCTTATATGTCGGAATGCCGTCTACCACTTGAAGCGGCCATTCCTGTATGTGAAACCAGCCGTAATACGGAGAGTCCGGACCTTTTTTCACAACATCTTGAAACTGTGGCCACGTAACGCCGGAATGGTTGAATACTCCGTCCAAAATGACGCGAATCCCTCGCTCATGGCAGGAGCGCACTAATTCTTTCAGCGTTTCTTTAGATCCGAAATGGGGATCGATTCTCATGTAGTCCTGCGTATCGTATTTATGATTGGCCGGCGCTTCAAATATAGGATTGAAATAGATCGCAGTTATCCCTAAATCGGCTAAATAATCCAGACGGTCAATGACCCCTTGCAAATCGCCGCCGAAGAAATTGCGGTATTCCGGTTTACCTCCCCACGGAAGCGTTCCTTCCGGATCATTGGACGTATCGCCATTAGCAAAACGTTCCGGAAAGATCTGATAAAATATGGCGTTCTTCGCCCAGTCCGGCGGACTTTGCAGATCGATCGGGTGCAAGTAAGGAAATTCAAAGCAGCCTAAATGCTCTAGCGGCATTTGGATATCGAAGCCTTTTTCAGAGAACCAAATCCGCTCCTCCCCCTTGATTATAAGAAAGCAATAGGCCAGTCTGCCGTAAGGCGGCTCTACTTCAGCCTGCCAATAGTCATAAAGCTCGTCATAAGCCAGGAAGTCCATTTGTTTATACTGCATATCTCCCCACGGCTTGCATTTGTCTCCATAGAGCACTTCAATTTTATCGATATCCGCTCTTTTCGTGCGAATGCGCACATGAACCGAGCGTTCATTATATCCGTAAGCCCAACAATCGTTGGACCGATGATAAACAGCTTCTAATACCATGCCGATTTCTCAACTCCCTTTGATTGGTAATGTCCCCTGCCGATATTTGCGAATTAACCCTTATCCGCTCCCGCCATGAGTCCTTCAACCAAATAACGCTGCAAGAATACAAACAATAAGGTCAGCGGTACGGCGACCAGTACACAGCCTGCTGCAAACAACGTAAATTCCGTTGCGGACCTGCCTTGTACTATACGGAACAAGCCTACGGCCAGCGTCTGATTTTCCGGTGTGCTGAGCACCATGTTGGCAAAGATAAAATCGACAAATCCGCTGCTGAAGGAAGTCAACGCAATGTAGACCAGCATCGGCTTGGATAGCGGAAGAATGATGCGCCGAAATACGGTTAAATGTCCCGCCCCGTCTATTTTTGCCGCATCCACCAAGCTCTGCGGAATGGTATCGAAGTAGCTTTTAACATACAGATATCCCATCGGCGCCCCGGCGGAATAGACCAGAATTAACGATAGATGAGTATCCAGCAATTGCAGCTGCATTAACAAAATATAAACCGCAATCATGCTCATAAAGCCCGGAAACATCCCGATCACAAGCAGGCCCAACATTAATTTTTTACGGCCTTTAAAACGAAACCGTGAGAATACATAGCCAGTAATCGTCACCAGGATCGTGCTGAAAATCATTGTGAAAAGAGCGACCTTGAACGTATTCAAAAACCACTGTCCAAAGGGGTACTTATCGAACAATTCACGATAATGCTCCAGCGTGAACGAGGACGGAATCAAAGTCTCGCTGTACAAGGCATTGCCCGGACGGACGGAGGACATAACGACCCATAAAGCCGGGTATACGCATGCAATACCGAGAAGAATCAGCCCCAGGTAGCAGAATAGATTGCCCATACTAAATTTGCGCTTTGACGTTATCATCTGTAGTCATCCTCCTCCTTGAATGCTTTCGTACGACGAACATTGGTAACGGCGAAGGACGCCACAATGATGAAAATAAAAATGCCGATAATCGAGGCGAAATTGTATTTGCCGCTGTCCATCGTCAATTTGTACAGCCAGGTTATCAAAATATCTGTACTGCCTGCAGATTGGTAGTTTGGATTAGCAGGGTTACCATTCGTCAGGAGGTAGATCAAATTAAAGTTGTTGATGTTGCCGGCAAACGACATGACGAGGAGCGGTCCGAAAGAAAGCATGACGGAAGGAAAAGTAATGTTGCCGAATTGTTGCACGGGTGTGGCTCCGTCAATTTCCGCAGCTTCATATAAATCCTTCGATATCGTCGATAAAATACCGATAACCATCAGCATGGTGATAGGGAAACCAATCCAGATATTAACGATAATAACCGTAAACTTGGCCCAGAACGGATCGGTTAGCCACGGTAAGCCGCCAAGGCCAAAATAAGCTAGATATTGATTGATCGGCCCGAATTGTCCATTGAACATATTTCGCATGATCAACAATGAAATGAACTGAGGGATTGCATAAGGAATAATAAAAAGCGTCCGCCAAAAGCCCTTAAATCGTATACCTTTCTTCTGCACCATCAGAGCAGCGGCAAAACCGCCCGCAAATGTAGTCAAGGTCGCGCATATCGTCCAAACAAGCGTCCAGAACGCTACTCCAAAGAAAGTCTGGTTCCATGCTTTAATCGTAAAAATATCCTTAAATCCATCCAGCCCAATCCAGCTTACGAGCTTGGCCGGAGGCAAATAATTCGGTGCGGAGTAATTCGTAAATGCGAGCAAAACCATGAAAAATATGGGCATCACGGTAAAGAAAATAACGAGCAGGACAGGAATGGATATGATCATTTGGGGGAATTTAACCCCGCCAAGATATTGAAGGGTATCCGAAAAACGCGGCGCCGCTAAACCTTGTTCACGCATACTTCCAACTTTATAAGCATCCTTAACATTTGCTATATAGAATGCAAGCCAAATGAACAGGGCTAAAATGATGATAATGCCTTCGATCATCAGAAAGATCGAGTGATCCCCGCGAACATTGACATAAAGCTTGCCCACTTTCTCAAGATGGTCCGCCTGCTCACCCAGTGTCACCAAGCCCCAAATAGCTTTAGGTGCTGCCATGGCCACTGTGATACCTAGCAAATGAACGATAAAGAGCAGCAGCCCTTTAATGATTTGCCGATTATATAGTTGACCAAACCCCATACCGATGAGCGATAATACGGCCGCCCACTTTCGATGCTGGTTCATTGTCAATCATCTCCCGAAGATAAATATGAAATGGGTGACGTCATCCGTCAGAAAGAACGGACGACGTCAAGGTGCTCGTGCAAGAAACCTAAAAAAATCACATTACTTCTTCAGAGTTTCTATGCCTTGCTTTATGCTTTCCACCGCATTGTCGAGCGTGGTTTTGACATCCTCGCCTTTCCAAATCAGCTCAAGCGCATTAGCGATAGGAGGCCAGACTTGCTGCATTTCAAAAATGGAAGGCATGGCGATGGAATGCTCAAACTGTTGAATTGCCCCGCTTACCATTTCGTTTTCTTTTATTGCCGGTTCATTCTCCATCCCTTTACGAGCAGGAATAAATCCGGTCATCTCAAAGTTTTTTAGAAGTGCTTCCTGCGATGTTACGTACCGGGCGAACAATTTTGCCGCATTAGGATATTTGCTGTAAGCACTCACGTAATAAGCCTTCACGCCAGCAAAAGTATCCGGCTGTTGTCCATTCGGAAACTTAGGCAAAGGAACCATGCCTACTTCAAAGGGAAGACTGGAGAAGTTGCCGATATTCCATACACCATCCAGATTAATCGCCAGCTTGCCTTCCTGAAACAGTCCGGTTTTTACATCGGTCGTTGCATCAGCAGCCTCCATTGGTAAAATTTCACGCATAGCCTGAAAGTATTTCATCCCCTCAACGGATCCTTCGTTATTCAGACCGATATCGTCAGGGTTCGTGTTGTCGTTGCCAAAAATATAGCCGTTAAAGCCGGAGATGAACGGATAAGCAAAGTAGAAATTGTTCAGTTGCATCATGAAACCGTATTTCTTCTTGGCCGGATCGTTATACTTTTTGGAGAAGCTGATAATGTTGTCCCAGCTGCTCAAATCATTTTCAGTGACCAGCTCTTTGTTATAGAACAGAGCATACGTCTCCATGTTCCTTGGATATCCGTATAAAATGCCGTCTTTCGTTACCGCATTCACCGCTGTTTCCTGAAACTCGGCCCGTGTCTCCTCCTCAAAGTAATCGTTAGGGAGCACAAATCCGCCTGCGACAGCTTCACTCAAATTGTCATGCGGCAGGACCAGAACGTCAGCAGCCAATCCCGCAGGTCCATCCGTTTTCATCTTTTGCATTTGTTCCGGCGCTCCCTGCTCTTGAACCTCTACCGGAATGTTGTACTTCTCCGTAAATTCCTTGGCTATTTCTTTCAAAAAAGGAGTTCCGTCATTTCCATCCCAAATGATGAGCTTTGCTCCGGATTCAGGAGTCAGTTGATCACTCGCACCTGAACCATCGGTCCCGGAGTTAGTTCCAACGTCAGCACCGTTTGTTTGTTCAGCTTGTTGCGCCCCGTTAGACTTATTATTTTGGGATGAACACGCCACTGTAGTCGTAAATACCAGTATCAACACACACCACAAAGTCATCACTTTTCTAAAATTCATATGCATTGCAAACCACCCTCCTAAATTATTAAGCGCTTACATAAGGTAAACTAAAACATTTAATCTAATCTTTTATTTATGTAGCTCTTCTCTAATAAAGAGTTTAGCTATTACATCACCTCCTTTATCGCATTCCTGATTAAACGTTTAATCATATTTTAAAAAATATAGCATGATTGCTTTTCGTGCAAAAAGCTATATTTCTTTAAATGAGGTGCTGCTTTGTCTAACGGCCAGGCTAACCGGAATCTTCACGGACCTCTTATCTGGACTGAGCCCGTTTCCATTAATTTGATCCAGTAACATGGTTACTGCAATCTGACCCTTAGCTACAATATCCTGCCTAATGGTAGTTAAAGAAGGAATCATATACTGGGAATAAAAAATATCATCGAATCCAACAACCGACAAATCCGCAGGTACGGATAAACCGATGTCATGCAATCCCCGGATCAAACCGATTG
Source organism: Paenibacillus salivarius (assembly GCF_051307165.1). Taxonomy (NCBI): domain Bacteria; kingdom Bacillati; phylum Bacillota; class Bacilli; order Caryophanales; family Paenibacillaceae; genus Paenibacillus; species Paenibacillus salivarius. The sequence goes on along the minus strand of NZ_CP195592.1, from coordinate 1,651,042 downwards.
CCGATACGTCGGAAAAGGCAAACATAGCACTGATCTTACTCTTATAGCTGCCTATCCTCTGCGCCACATGATATCCTCCCTGAATGGAAGGAGCTTCCTCAAAGGTCAGTTCGGGATCCTCCGGAATCCCTGATTCCCTTAATGCCCTCAAGTATCCTTGATGGCGGAAATAGTTGACCCCTCCTTCCTCCAATTTCCCTGTCAGCACCCCGATGACTTTATGACCCAGTCCGATCAAATGCTTGGTTCCTAAATATCCTCCTGCTTCATCATCAAGATCTATCTGATGGAAGTCAGGATTCGACAGATGGCTGTCCAAAAACACGCACGGTATGTTAAGAGACAGCAGCTTCTTAAATGCAGCCGTGTGTTCGAATACACCGACTACGATAAGACCATCCAGATGCCGCTGCTTCACAAACGAGAAATCTTCATTCTCGTCAATCCCCAGAAGAATGACCTGTACCTCATGGTGTCTCGCTCCGCCCTCTACCCCTCGGACAAGCTCCCAATAGAACGGATTATCCTGAAGCATCCCTTTCTCCAAGAAAGGAACAACGATGGCAATCAGATGAGATTTCATGTCCTTCAGGCTTCGTGCTGATGCACTGGGGACAAATTGCAGCTCCTGAATAATTTTATTTACTTTACTCACCGTATTCGGCGAGACTCTGCCTTTACCATTAATAACATTGGACACCGTGGCGATTGAAACGTTTGCAATACGTGCGATGTCTTTGATAGACACTTTGTTATTCATTTGAAATCCAACCTTAGTTTATTTGGTTAAACGTTACATCAACTACAGTTTGATTAAAACATCCTCTTGTTCCTTTGTCAATCCTATTTATTCATAACGAAAAGAAGCTCCCTGGATCAGGGAGCCCTTGTATTACCTATTTTTACTTTTTCTCTTCAACCGGCTTCTTGGCCACTTTGATGTGGAGCTGCTCCAACTGAGGCACATCCACTTCGGAAGGCGCGTTCATGAGCAGGTCGGTCGCGCTAGCCGTTTTAGGGAAAGCGATCGTCTCGCGCAAGTTAGAGCGTCCTGCCAGCAGCATGACCAGACGGTCGAAGCCGAAGGCGATCCCGCCGTGCGGAGGAGTACCGTACTCGAAGGCATCCATCAGATAGCCGAATTTGTCCTGAGCTTCTTCCTGAGAAAGGCCGATGGCCTTGAACATTTTTTCTTGAATTTCGCGTTTGTAGATCCGCATGGAGCCGCCGCCTACTTCATAACCGTTCAACACGAGGTCATAGGCTTGGGCAAGAATTTGTCCAGGATCGGTATCGAACAATTCCAGGTCTTCTTCGCGTGGGCGGGTGAACGGATGATGTTCGGCCACATAGCGTTTTTGTTCTTCGTCCCAGCCCAAAAGCGGGAAGTCGACAACCCAGGCGAATTTGTACACGTTATCGTCGATAAGCCCCAGTTGACGGCCGATCTTCAAGCGAAGCGCGCCTAGAACGTCGGCTACCACTTTTTTGTTATCCGCAGAGAAGAGCAGCAGATCGCCTTCTTCAGCGCCGGTACGTTCTTTAATAGCATCGATCTCTTGCTCCGTAAAGAACTTGACGATAGGACCCTTGAATTCGCCTTCTTTGACTTGAATCCAGGCCAATCCTTTCGCTCCGTAACGGGCCGCATACGGGCCGAGATCGTCGATTTCTTTACGGCTCCATGTTCCGCAGCCTTTAGCGTTCAACACTTTAACTTCTCCGCCCTTTTCAACCACCGAGGCAAATACTTTCACTCCGCTGGAAGCCACCAGATCGCTCACGTTGACGAGCTCCAGGCCGAAGCGCAGATCCGGTTTGTCGGAGCCGTATTTCCCGATGGCATCCGCATAGCTTAGACGTTGGAACGGTGTAGGAATATCGACGCCTTTCGTTTCCTTGAACAGGCGAACGACCAGTTGTTCCATCATGTCCAATAGCTCGTCCCGGCTAAGGAATGACGTCTCAATGTCGACTTGCGTGAACTCAGGCTGACGATCCGCACGCAGATCCTCGTCCCGGAAGCAGCGGGCGATTTGATAATAGCGCTCGACACCGCTCACCATCAGAAGCTGCTTGTACAACTGAGGGGATTGCGGCAATGCGAAAAATTCGCCGGCATGTACGCGGCTAGGCACGAGATAATCGCGTGCGCCTTCCGGGGAGCTCTTCGTCAGGATCGGAGTTTCTACTTCAATAAATCCTTCACCGTCCAGGAAATCGCGGAATACTTTAGCCGCTTTGGAGCGAAGCCACAGCGTTTTTTGCATTTCCGGACGACGCAGGTCCAAATAGCGGTACTTCAAGCGAAGCGACTCGTCCACTTCAACGCCGTCTTCGATAAAGAACGGAGGTGTTTTGGCCGCATTCAGCACTTCGATTTCCGTAATTTGCACTTCGATTTCGCCGGTCGGCAAGTTCGAATTGACGGTTTCGGCATCTCTTTTGACTACTTTACCGCTGACGGCAAGCACGTATTCGCTGCGCACTTTATCGGCGATTTGCAGCGCTTCTCCGGAATAAGCGGGATTGAAAACGATTTGTACGATGCCGCTGCGATCGCGCAGGTCGATGAACAGGACGCCTCCCAGGTCGCGGCGGGTTTGAACCCAGCCGTTCAGCGTTACGGTTTCTCCGATTTGGGCGGTCCCGAGGGTCCCGCAATGATGAGTTCGTTTCATAATTAATGCCTAACTCCTTCACACATATATTTGAATTGCTTGCTTACATCCGTTCATTACCACGTTTATTGAAGCTCGTTGATCAAATCCGTGAGCTTCACAGTACGCTGCTCGCCGGATTCCATCGACTTCAGGGCGATTTCGCCCCGCGCCAACTCGTCGTCGCCGAGAATGGCGGTATAGCGGGCTTGCATACGATCCGCGGATTTCATCTGGGCTTTCATTTTCCGGCCGAGATAATCCCGGTCCGCGGAGAAGCCGGCCTGCCGCAACCGGAACAGCAGCGTCGTAATCTCTTTGTCGGCGGCTTCGCCCAGCGCAACCAGATAAATGTCGAGCGGCCGGGCCCCGCTGAGGCCGATTTCCTGCTTCTCCAGAATAAGCGCGATCCGCTCCAGGCCGACCGCCATGCCGATCCCCGGCTGATCCGGCCCGCCGACCTCGGCGACCAAACCGTTGTACCGGCCGCCGCCGCCGATCGTATCGATCGCTCCGATGCCCTGGGCCTTGTATTCGAAAGCGGTATGGGTATAATAATCCAATCCGCGTACGAGGCGGTGATTGATGACGTAATCGACATTCATCGCCGTCAACAATTCCTGAACCTTGGCAAAATGCGCGGTGCATTCCTCGTCAAGGCTGTCGAGAATCGACGGGGCGCCGCCGAACTTCTCCTGATCCACCTTGCAATCGAGCACGCGAAGCGGATTCCGTTCCATCCGGGATTGGCAGTCCTTGCAAAGGGTATCCTTCATCGGCATGAGGAACCCGAGCAATTTGTCGCGATATGCCGCCCGGCTCGCCGGGTTTCCTACCGAGTTGATTTCAACCTTAACCCCTTGAAGTCCCAACTCGCGGCAATACTGGTACCCGAGCGCAACCACCTCCGCATCGATCGCCGGATCGACGGCCCCGAACGCCTCGATGCCGAACTGATGAAACTGGCGCTGGCGTCCGGCCTGCGGTCGCTCATACCGGAACATCGGTCCGATATAGTACAACTTGGTTACATCGGGCTCTCCGTATAACTTGTTTTCAACATAAGAGCGAACGACACCCGCCGTTCCTTCCGGTCGCAGCGTCATCCACCGCTCCCCTTTATCTTGGAACGTGTACATTTCTTTTTCGACAATATCCGTCGTTTCGCCCACGCCGCGCTCGAAGAGCGATGTCTGTTCGAAGATCGGCGTCCGGATTTCCCGGTAGTTAAAGCGCCGGCACAAATCGCGGGCTTTTTCTTCGATCAGCTGCCACTTCTCCACCGTGCCCGGCAGCAAATCCTGTGTACCCGTAGGTTTCTGAAAAGCCATGGCTCCATCCTCCATCTCTGTTGTAAAAATAAAAAACTCCCGTTCCTGTTATTACATCAACAGGGACGAGAGATTGATTTGCCAATTCACCCGTGGTGCCACCCACATTCCGAATGCCGCATGACGTTCAAGGTGCCCTGAAGCAGCCAGAAGGTCATCGACTTTCGCTCATAGCGGTATAACGCCCGCCGGCGCCGTACGTCTACTCTGCCCAAGGTTGCCGGTTCTTCCGGTCCTGCCCTGCGCGTTTTCGCCGCCGGTTCTCGGGGAAGTCTTTCGTTCAGTCATCACCGGAATCCTTCCAGCCTGGCCGTGAAGCCGGGATTCCTCTCTGCGGATGTGGGGCTGAAGTACTTTGTCCCGTCATCAAATCGATATGATTTTGATTTTAAGGAATTGCAGTGCCAAAGTCAAGAGAAGAGAAAGAAAAAGACCTGCACCAACGGGGTACAGGTCCAAAATGATTATATTAAAAAAGGGGGTCATGCTGTTATTATAAACAGGCTATGTTAAAGGAACATGAAACGAATATTACAGTTCGATTACAAGAACGCTTAATTTAATCCAAATGTTCGACGAACGCCCCGTGAGTCCGAAGCTTATGCACAATGCCCTCGTAATCCTCGTCTTTGACTTTGGCCGTCAATACATACCTCAAGTTGTCGAAATCATCGTCGGTCGCTCCGGTAACATCCATCACGGGCGCCAATTCGGAATCCCGGCTGGCCCGATCCAGATCCGGATCCGGTCGCTCTCCGTTCACCAAGCCGTCCCGCTCATCCTGATCCCGTACAGCCATGACGGGAAGTACGTTTTGTGCCGTCACGGTACCGGGTACGCCGATAGCCCCGTAGGTTCCGCCCGTATTCACGGACGTACTGTTCAACGGCAGCAAAGGGAGGAGCAAGTTGTGGCTTCTGCCGATCGAGTGGTCCAGCGAACTGACTTCCACCTGATCCATTTCATACGGAAGAAGACTTGTCCTTGCTCCCTCCGCCTGGTCTTCGCTTTTGAAATACGCCTGGATATGTTTGGACATGTCAATCTCTCCTTTTGTTAAAGCTTTTTCAACAATTCGCGAACAAAAGCAGGCTCGTCCTTCGGTGTTCGGGAAGTTACGTAATTGCCGTCAACGACAACTTCCTCATCCCGGAATTCCGCACCGGCGTTCACCATGTCGTCTTTTAACGGCGGATAGCTTGTAATCGTCCTGCCTTTCAGCAATCCGGCGCTGGCCAGTATTTGCGGACCATGGCAGATCGCAGCTATGGTCTTCCCTGCCTTGTCCGCCTGTTGGACGAAATCCAAAATCCCCTGATCCAGCCTTAAATTTTCCGGGGAGGATCCGCCGGGAATGACGACCGCATCGTAATCGTCCGCCTTGACTTCCCCGATACCTTTATCTGCCGTATATTCCGCTTTCCCTTGTTTGCCTTTCAATGTTTCCCAGGCCCGCAGTCCGATAATATCCGTCTGATGGCCGGCTTTTTTTACCTCATCGTAAGGAACCTGCATTTCCGAATCTTCAAACTCGTTAGCAAGCAAAAACGCGACTTTGCTCATGATCCTCATTCTCCCTTCGGAAGTGTCCTTCGCTTTGTTATTACCCGTACGCCTCCCCTTTATAACACAAAAGGAACCGGGTTCCCCCCGATCCCTTTTTGTTGTTATTAACTTCCCGGCCGCGGGGCAAACCCCTTTGAAAAAGGCTTGACTTCGCGGACCGCATCCAAATCCTCCGGCCTTTCGGCGCGGGCTAACGCGAACGCTTCATTCCGCTCGCCCGCAGTCATTACGGGCAATAGCTGCCAAACTCTTGATTTGATCGATTGACGCATTCGGATCTCCTCTTACTTGGACGTCGACACTGCTCTTATTCAGTAACAGGTTGTCCAATAAAAGAATCCTTTATCCGAAAAACGTTCGTCTCCGGCTTAGGCGTACGGATGCTCCAGAATGAGCGTCACCGGCCCCCAATTGGTGAATTCGACGTCCATGTCGGCGCCGAACTGTCCGGTTTCGACCGTGAGCCCCTTATCCCTTAACAGCTCGTTAAAACGGTCATATAACGGCTGCGCAATTTCCGGCCTGGCCGCGGTCGTAAAGCTCGGGCGCTTTCCCTTCCGGCAATCCCCATACAACGTAAACTGGGAAACCGAAAGGATCGCTCCTTGCGTATCCGAAACGCTAAGATTCATCTTGCCTTCCTCGTCTTCAAAAATGCGTAATCCCGCAATTTTCTCGGCAAGATAAGCGGCGTCCTTCTCCGTATCCTCATGCGTAATGCCTACGAGCAGAACAAGCCCGCGCCCGATGAAACCTACCGTTTCACCAGCCACGCTCACCTTGGCCTGCTTGCAGCGCTGAACTACAATTCTCATCTCAAGTTGCTCTCCTTATTGCATGATTCGGTGCACGGTATAGACATCCTTCACGCGCTTGATCCTTTCCACGACGGATTGCAAATGATCCGTGTTCCGGATCAATATCGTCATGTGAACAAGCGCCATCTTGTTTTTGTCCGAACGTCCGGATACCGCCGAAATGTTCGTCTTGCTCTCCGAGACGGCCTGCAGCACTTCGTTCAGGAAGTTGCGGCGGTCATGGCCCGTAATTTCAATGTCCACGCTGTAATTGGCCTCGACGGCATTTTCCCATTCGACCTCGATGACCCGGGCCGCTTCTTGGCCTTCGCCGACATTCGGGATGTTCGGACAGTCGCTGCGATGCACGGAAACCCCGCGCCCGCGCGTAATATAACCGACGATCTCGTCGCCGGGAACCGGGTTGCAGCATCTCGCAAAACGAACAAGCAAGTTGTCGATGCCTTTGACGACCACCCCGTGGGTCGGACGGTTCCTCCGCTCTTCCGGAGCGGCCTTGACTTCCTTCACTTCCGAAGTCAACTCGATCGCGTTGCTTTCTTCCTGCTCCTTGCGGAGCTTCTCGGTCAGCTTGGTGGCGATCTGCGCCGCCGTTATTCCGCCGAATCCGACTGCGGACAGCATATCGTCGATATCGTTGAACGCAAACTTCTTGCAAGCTTCCATCAGCTTGTCGTCGCTCATCCAGCTTGGCGGATCGATGCCTGCGCGTTTCAGCTCCCGCTCGATCAACTCGCGGCCCTTCTCGACGTTCTCCTCCCGCTTTTCCTTCTTGAACCACTGCTTGATTTTGCTGCGGGCATGGGAGGATTGCGCGATCTTCAGCCAATCCTGGCTAGGGCCGTAAGAATGTTTGGACGTCAAAATTTCCACGATGTCCCCGGTCTTCAGCTTATGGTCCAGCGGAACGATCCGGCCGTTGACTTTGGCTCCAATCGTGCGGTTGCCGACCTCGGTATGAATGCGGTAAGCAAAATCCAGCGGAACGGAGCCCGAAGGCAGCTCGATGACTTCGCCGGACGGCGTAAAGACAAACACCAAATCGGTGAAAAAGTCCATTTTCAAAGATTCCACGAATTCGGAAGCATCCTTAGCCTCATGCTGGAGCTCCAAAATTTCGTTGAAGAACGTCAGCTTCTTCTCCGGGCCGCCGGCTTCCGGACCTTCCTTGTACGCCCAATGCGCGGCGATCCCGTATTCGGCCGTCCGGTGCATTTCCCAGGTGCGGATCTGCACTTCGGTCGGCTCGCCGTTCGGCCCTACGACCGTCGTATGCAGCGACTGGTACATATTCGCTTTCGGCATCGCGATATAGTCCTTAAACCGCCCCGGCATCGGCTTCCATAACGTATGAATGATGCCGAGCGTCGCATAGCAATCCTTAATATTGTCAACGATGATCCGAATCGCAAGCAGGTCGTAAATTTCGTTGAATTGCTTGTTTTTCGTCGTCATCTTCTTATAAACGCTGTAAATATGCTTGGGGCGTCCCGACAGGTCGGCTTCGACCCCCATTTCGTCCAGCTTTTCGGAAATTTTTGAAATGACGCTATCGATGTATTCCTCGCGTTCGGCTCTTTTTTTGCGCATCAAATTGGCGATCCGGTAATACTGCTGCGGGTTTAAATACCTTAGCGCAATATCTTCCATTTCCCATTTGATCGCCGAAATCCCGAGCCGGTTCGCAATCGGGCAAAAAATCTCCAGCGTTTCGTACGCGATTCGCCGCTGGCTTTCCTCCGACTGGTATTTCAAGGTGCGCATATTGTGGAGGCGGTCGGCTAGCTTAATGACGATAACCCGGATATCCTGCGCCATGGCGATGAACATTTTCCGGTAATTCTCGTTTTGCTGCTCTTCCTTGGACCGGAATTTGATCCGCTCCAGCTTTGTAAGTCCGTCCACAAGCATGGCGCAATCCTGGCCGAAATGCTCTTCAATTTCCTTTAACGATACGGTGGTATCCTCCACGACATCATGAAGAAGCGCCGCAATGATCGACAAACTGTCCATCTGCATATTGACGACGATTTCCGCCACCGCAAGCGGATGCAGAATATACGGTTCCCCGGATTTCCGGAGCTGCCCGTGATGGGCCTGTTCCGCAAAATCATAGGCTCTTCTGATGCGCCCGAGATCCGTTTCTTTTATATAGGCCGACGCCTTTTCAAGTAATCGCTCTATGCCCATTGAATGTACGCCGATTCCTTTCTATTTCCCCAAATTTGATTTCCTATAATTATGCCTCTTGCGCCTCCTTCCGTCAACTCTCCAAGCCCAATCTAAATGCAACCTTCATTTATGATGAATGTGAACGGCCGTTCCGGGCAAATCTGTAGAATAATGCGGCACTGTACATTTTCTTGTTGAAAAATGCCGGCAATCTCATTATCCTATTAAGGATAGTTTTTCATAAGCGGAAAAATAGAGGAGTGACACTGCTTGCAACGTGAAATCCAAGTTAATCAGAAGGTTCCGTTCGGACCCGGCGCGCTGCTGAGTATCCAGCATTTGTTCGCCATGTTTGGCAGCACCGTGCTCGTACCGAACCTGTTCGGCGTCGACCCGGGCATGATTTTGCTGATGAACGGCATCGGCACCCTGCTCTACATCTTTATTTGTAAGGGGAAAATCCCCGCCTATCTCGGGTCCAGCTTTGCTTTCATTGCACCGGTTCAGCTTGTTTTGATGAATCACCCGGGTAATGGCTACGCTCTCGCTCTGGGCGCCTTCATTGTGACGGGTCTTATCTTTATGGCTATTGGTCTTCTTGTAAAATACGCCGGAACCTCCTGGATCGATGTCGTCTTCCCGCCGGCGGCGATGGGGGCCGTCGTGGCTCTGATCGGGCTTGAACTCATCCCCGTGGCCGCAGGTATGGCCGGCTGGATCTCGGACGACCCTTCCAAATCTTGGTCGCCGGATCCGACGAGCATTTTGCTGTCTCTGGTTACGCTGGGCGTCACGGTTCTCGGAGCCGTTTTGTTCCGCGGTTTTCCGAAAATCATTCACATTCTGATCGGGATCGTCTCCGGCTACGTCCTCGCCCTCATCCTGGGTGAAGTGGATAAGGCAAAAATCGCCGAAGCCAAATGGTTTACCCTTCCGACCGTAACGACACCGCAATGGGATACCTCCGTCATCTTTACGATCATTCCCGTCGCGCTCGTCGTCATCGTCGAACATATCGGGCATTTGCTCGTGACCAGCAATATCGTCGGCAAGGACCTGTCGAAGGACCCGGGCCTGCACCGGTCGCTTCTAGGTAACGGGATATCGACGATTTTTTCGGGCTTTGTCGGCTCCACGCCGAATACGACTTACGGTGAAAATATCGGCGTCATGGCCCTCACCAAAGTGTACTCCGTGTTCGTCATCGGCGGAGCGGCGATTATAGCCATCTTGCTCTCTTTCCTCGGAAAGTTTTCGGCGATTATCGCGGTCATCCCGCCGCCGGTCATGGGCGGTGTTTCCTTGCTGCTCTTCGGGGTCATCGCGGCCTCCGGTTTGCGGATCTTCGTGGAGCAAAAGGTCGACTTCTCCAAGCCGACGAATATGCTGCTCGCAACCGTCGTCCTTGTCGTGGGCCTCAGCGGTACGACGCTGACCTTTGGCAATGTCCAACTGAAAGGGATGGCTCTCGCCACCATCGTCGGCATTTTGCTCAGCCTGTTCTTCAAGCTGATTCAGGTGCTTGGCTGGTCGAACGACAAAGACGAGGAAGGGGCTGCGCACTAGTCGCCAGTCTAATGATTTGATACACACACCTTAAAACGGATTATATGCAAAGATACAATTAAAAGGGGCTATCCGGATTGGTCCTAAAGACCTTCCGGGATAGCCCCTTTTTTAATTAACGCTTTAAAAGTCGTAATGCACCAGAGAGAAGACATCGATTCCCGGCAGCTTCGCGCGGCCGTTCAATTCGCCGAGTTCGATCAGGAATGCGGTTCCTACGACATTTCCTCCCAGCTTGCGGACCAGTTCCACCGAGGTCGAAATGGTTCCCCCCGTAGCCAGCAAATCGTCGGCGATCAGAACATTTTGCCCCGGTTTGATCGCATCGCTGTGCATCGCCAAACGATCCTTGCCGTACTCGAGGTCATAACCGATCTCGATCGTATCGTACGGCAATTTCCCGCTCTTGCGGATCGGCACGAACCCTACGCCCATCGCATAAGCGAGAGGCGCCCCTACAACAAAGCCGCGCGCCTCGGGGCCTGCGATAAGATCGATTTTCAACCCGGATACGCGTTGTTTTAATTCTTCGATGGCCAGTCTGTACTTCTCGCCGTCGTTCAGCAATGTCGTAATATCCTTAAAGCTAATGCCGGGTTGCGGAAAATCCGGAATGACCCGGATATAGTCTTTGAAATCCAATACTATCTCCTCCTAAAATGCCGATAAGAACTGTTGTTTGAAAAGTCTTTTTTATGAAGCCCCTTGACGGGTTTGCATCCATTTCACGATTTGAGGCACCTGCGCATGCAGCAGCTGTTCCGTTTCGGCCAGCAGCGCGAGCTCCCTGTACCTGATTGAAGATTCCAGCGCCCGTTTGGCCGGGGAAGGATTTAACGTAATCGTATCCGAAGTCCGCATGATAAACCCGAGCTCCTCGAACACTTCCAACGTCAGGCCAAGCATCCTACCCGACAAGCGCGTCCTCGCTTTCAGCGCCGAAATCAAATCATCCTGGCGAATTCCCTCTGCCGCCATGCTTCTTATAAGCGCGTAAACCACCTTAAAACGGTCGCGTGACGGCGGTTCAAGCAATTCATGCGCCGATGTCTTTGGATGCAGCAAGTAAACTCTCTCCAGAGCACCGAACATGGTTAGTATGCTGTCCAGCTCCACCGGCGATTCCGGCAGTTCTAAAATAAACAGCGTGGTAATGTCCTCTGCCCCGGTTGTTCCCATCCTGGTGTTTACCGGACCGGCACCGACTCCACTATCATATACCCAAACGGAGAGTCCGTTCAAATGGCCATTTTCGCGATGTTTTGAATCCGCATTTACCAAAACAGCCGCCTGATCCGATCCGGCAAAAGAAAATTTGAACAGCTCGCTTGCGATCTCTTCCGTTTTGGAAGCCACATTTGAGCAACCGCGATAATCATACACCTGTAAATGCGGAACCGCAATATCCTGAATCATAAGCTGAGGCTTGCGTGAGCCGTTCCATTCGTTTATGCCGGCTTCCGCCACCAGATCTATCGTATCCCCTTCGGACAAAAGGAAGGTGAGATCTCCCTTTCCAAAGGCGACAGCCTCCATTCTTCTTCCGCCTTGCTCCAGCGTCAGCCGTAAATGCTTCCCGTCCTTCCCCATTTGACGGTATTCAGTCAGTTTCATGCCGCGAATAAGCAAACGGGGACATGGATTCCCCATCCCGAAGGGTGCTAGTGCATCCAACTCCTCAATGGTTTGGAGCGTGACATCATGAAGCGAGCACTCCAGATCCGCCTCCATGACCGGAATAAAATGTTCCTGCGTCAACCGTCCGGAGGCGAATTCGTTCAAGCGCCGTTCAAACTCGGCCAGCCGTTCGCCATGAAGCGACATCCCGGCGGCAGATGGGTGACCTCCGTAATGGTCCATGAGATCGGCGCAATGAGTCAACGCCTCATAAATGTCGAGCCCTGGAATGGATCTTGCCGAACCCTTGCATTCTCCGGTATCGGGGTTTATCCCCAGCACTAGCGTCGGGCGGTAGTAACGTTCAAGGATTTTGGAAGCGACGATCCCGACAACTCCTACATTCCATCCTTCGCCGGCAACGACGATCACATCCGGAATGCCGCCGTTTTCAGCCTCTTTTGCCGCCAACTGATCCATCGCTTCCTGAACGATTTCTTCAACCAAGGCTTGCCTCTCCTTATTCAGGAGGTCAAGCTCGAGCGCGGCCCGTTCGGCTTCATCCCGGCTTGGGGTAGTCAGCAGTTCCACCGCCATCTTGGCATGGCTCATCCGTCCGCTAGCGTTAATACGGGGGGCCAGTCCGAAAGCGACATGGGTTGAGGTCACTTCCCCCGTCTTCCAACCTGCAGTTTCCAAGAGCGCCGTCATTCCCGGGAATGCGGATTTCGCCATCGAAGCCAGCCCGTAACGGACGATAATCCGATTTTCTCCGGTAAGCGGCATCAAATCCGCGATCGTTCCGAGAGCGGCAAGCTCCGTCCACTCGGAGGGCAATTCGCTTCCGAGCAATGCCGAAGCCAGCTTGTAAGCCACACCCACGCCGGCCAGGCCTTTAAAAGGATATGAGCAGTAAGGAAGCTTCGGATTGATAAGCGCGTAGGCATCCGGCAGCTTCTCCGGCGGTTCGTGGTGGTCCGTCACAATGACATCCATGCCGGCACCGGAGGCAAAGGCAATCTGTTCTACGGCGCTGATCCCCGTGTCAACCGTGATAACCAGAGTAACGCCTCGTTCCCTTGCTTCAACCAGCGGAGGAATATGTAAACCGTATCCTTCCTTGGACCGATGGGGAATATAGTACTCGAAATCGGCTTTCATATAACGCATAAGATGAATCATCAGCGAAGTGGATGAAACCCCGTCCGCATCGTAATCTCCGTAGATCAAGATCCGCTCGCCCTGCTCGACCGCCTTAAGGATCCGCGGAACCGCCTCCTTCATGCCGCTGAGCAGGAAAGGATCATGCAGTTCTTCCATGGTTCCTTGCAAGAAACGGGAAGCGGCCAAAGGTTCTCCAAGACCTCTATTCATCATCAGCGAAGCGACCAGCGGCGAAACATTCATTTGCCGAGCCAGCAAATCCGCTGCATTCCGGTCGAAGGTTTGCGGCTTCCATAGATATTTAGGTTGGAGCATGATATCACCCTCTTTCTCGGCTGCCCGTCACCTATTGGATCAGGGTCGACTGTTGGTCGCCGGATCCTTCATAGTTGCTTTTGTACGGATACCCCGGGTCATAAGGCATGACCTGGATACTAACGTCAATGATGTGTGAAAACCGGTTCATTAGCAGCATTTTGGCCCGGGCTGCGATTTCATTCGCTTCCATAACCGTGATCCGCGGATTCACGCTGATTCGGGCCGTGACCATTACATAATGGCCATTCTCTCTTGCTTTCAGTTCATCCACCGTGATGACCCCGTGAACCCGTTGGACGGTTTCAATAAAGCGGGCGGCATCCTCTTCCTGAAGATCCGAAACCAGAGCGTTATATACTGAATTTCTAACCATCCGGTATACTCTCAAAATAATCAAGACAGCCACGACCAGTGCGGCTGCGGGGTCCATATAGAGAAGTACGGGGATGTCCCGGGCATGTCCGAACATCGCTCCAAAAATCCCGATCAGGACAACAACGGATGAATACAGGGAAAAACGGTGTGCCTCGACAAGGGCCTGCGCGAAATCTCCCGGTTGCTTCCTGGACTTGCGATATTGCAGCTGGAACACCGCTTCTTTTAGCGCGATGGAGATTACGATGGCCACCCCGGCCAAGTATTCCGGCGGAGCCGGTTCTCCTTTCGAGAAAGCCGATATCGACGACATTCCCATTTGAATGCTGCCCATCAGTAAAAAGACGGAAAGGAAAACCACAAACAACGTCCCCCGAGCCCTGCCGGACCCCGGCCTGAATGGGTGCGCTTTCTTTTTAGACAACCATGGCATCTTCACTTTGTCGGAAACGATGGCCGTTGCGTCCAATGCCGAATGAAGCGCATCGGATAGCAGTGCCCGGCTGTCGAATAGAAGGCCGACCGTTCCCTTGAATGCAGCCAATACGATATGATGGGCAAAGCCGAGCCATGCCGCAGAAGCTGCTGTAATTTCATGTTCGCGAGACATAGTTATCCTCCTGAAGCGCATTTTCCGTAAAGAGTGACCAAAGCCGCGTCAAGTTATCGACGCGGCTCGATCATATCAAACAAAAGGCGAAGCCGCCCTATTCGCACGTACTTAGGACGCTTTGGCCGGCTTATTTTTTTGTTTGCTCTTAAGAAGGAACCACAACGGGCTGGCGATAAAGATCGATGAATAAGCACCGAACAGAAGCCCGATAACCATCGCCAGCGAGAACATCCGGATCGACTCCCCGCCCAGCAGGAACAGGAAGAAGGCTGCGATGAAAACCGTCAAAGCGGTATAAATGGAACGCATGATCGTTTGGGAGACGCTTCGGTTCACCAGCTCGATCAGGTCCTGACGGTTTTTCAGCTTGGCAAACCGCAAGTTTTCGCGTATCCGGTCAAAAATAACGATCGTGTCGTTAATGGAGTAACCGATAATCGTCAAAACCGCTACGATAAACGTCAAATCCACTTCAAGCCTGAAAATGGAGAAGACCGCAATCACCATGAACGCATCATGGAGCAATGCAACGATCGCCGCGATCGCAAAACGCCATTCAAACCGGATGCTGACGTATATGATAATGCCGATGCTGGAAATCAATACGGCGTAGATCGCGTTCCGGGCCAGCTCTTTAGCCATTTCCGGATCAACGGTGTTGACTTCGAACGAAGCCTTTTCGTCAAGCTTGGAAATTCCCGCTTTCAGCTGGGATTCCTGATCTTCGTTAAGGACGTTGTTAAACCGGATTGTCATCCGATTTTCCCCGGGGTTAACCGTCGTTCCTTCATTGATGCCAAGCTCGTCCAAAATCGGATTCACTTGGTCGGCCGTCAACGTTTTGGAAAGTGAAATATCGACATTCGAACCGGCTCTGAAGTCGACGCTGTAATTCAATCCGAGCACCGCAAGACAAATGAGCCCCACGATGGTCAGAGAGATGGAAATCATGTAGAAATATTTGCTCAGATGCACATAATTCAGGTTTTTATTAAAGCTCACGAATTTCACTCTCCTTTACACCGAAGTATTTCGGCTTCAACAGTTTTCCGGCTTTAAGCAGCAGGTTCAGAAGCCAGCGGGAGAGGTAAACATTCGTAGCGATACTGAGCACGATTTCCACGATGAGTACAAGCGCAAAGCCTTTGACCGCACCGGTCCCGAACCAATACATGACGGCGGCGACGATAATCGTTGTAATGTTCGAATCCAGAACCGTGCGCAGGGAATGCTTGTCCCCGGCCTTGACGGCGGACATTACGCTCTTGCCGCTCCGCATTTCTTCATGAATCCGTTCATTCGTAATGATATTGGCGTCGACGGCCATCCCGATCCCCAGAATAAGCGCGGCGATACCCGGCAAAGTAAGGGTGAAATCGGCCCATTCAAACACTAGGATCAGCAGCCAGGTGTGTACGATCAGCGTGAAAGCGGCGATCAGCCCGGGAGCCCGGTACATGCCGATCATAAAGATCAAAATAAACGCCGATGCAATCAAGCCTGCTTCGATCGTTCTATCAAGCGATTGCTGTCCCAGCGTCGCGCCCACGCTCTGCGAGTATTTCTCGGTCAGCTTCAGCGGAAGGGCGCCGAGGTTGATCTGATCGCGCAGCTCCTTGGCTTCGTTCAAATCCCCGCCTACGCTGATCGAAGCGGTTCCGTCCGTAAGGACAGCCTGAACGACAGGAGCGGAGATCAGAGTGTCATTCATATAGATGGCGAGCGGCTGGCCCAGCAAGCGCTTGGTCACTTCCGCAAATTTGTCCTTGTCTTTAACCTTGATGGTAACAAGGGGTTCGTTCATCTGGTTGAATTCCAGTTGGGCGCCGTTCTCAACAAAATCGGTCCCGTTCATTTCGATTTTATTGTAATCATTCTGGGTCTTTTCCGTGCCGTCCTTACTGCGGAACGTCAGCGAAGCCGGTTCTTTCATTTGCTTCCGCACTTCGGCTTCGTCCGTTACGCCTGCAAGTTTCAGACGGATTCGGTTCGTACCTTCTGTGGTAACTTCAGGCTCGCTCGTCCCTAATTTGTTCGCCCGTTCTTCCAGGCTTTGCGCCGTTTTCAAAAGGGACTCTCTCGTTACTTTGGCGCCGCCTTCCATCGGTGTCGCTTCGTACAAAATCTCGAATCCGCCTTTTAAGTCAAGGCCGAGATGCAAATTTTTCAACAGGCCGGGGGTTGTCCATACCATGATGCCGGCAGTGACGACCACGACGGTTATGAATGCGATAATTCTTTTCATCCCGTACTTTCTTCCCCTTTCAATTCTCAATATTCCTATTATAGCGATGCGTGAAAAGCCAGTCAATTTATCTAATCATGTCGTTTTGTTTAAAAAATAGCCGTCAAATTCTCACAAAAAAGACCCCTTTCAATCGAAACGGGATCCACGAAATGCGGAAATCGTCATATAGTTCATAAACTGGGTTACTTTCAAGGAAAGGATATCGTTTACCAATTGATACATCGGCGGGAAACCGTGTTTCTCGTAGTTCTGGCTGACGCATTCCCAAATGTCCGGACCGGTGACATGCTCGTATCCGATCATCCGGAATTCCTCCGCCTTGCTTCGGCATAGTCCTTCGATCGCCTCATTTAACTCCTTCTCGCTCAGTTCCCCTTCAGCCATCGTGATGCCCCCTTCCTCCATCCGTCTTTTATTATTCTAACCTATTTTATGGTTCCTGCCTACGGTCCAGAAAAAGACAAGTCATGAAGCGGGACAGGTACGGCATATTCATTAAAGTAAACGCCAAAGCTTGTATGTTTATCTCGTTTATGGGGAGAGGGAACCGATTTGAATAAACAAACTTTTATTCAGGGCACCATGATATTGCTGGCCGCCGGTATCATCAACCGCATTCTCGGCTTCATCCCCCGGATTTTGCTTCCCCGGGTGATCGGAGCGGAGGGAGTCGGACTTTACCAGCTCGGATACCCGTTTTTTCTCGTTCTTGTCACGATCATATCCGGCGGTCTCCCTTTAGCCGTCGCCAAGCTGGTTGCCGAGGCCGAATCATCCGGAAAGCCTGACCGCTCCAAAGCGATCTTGCGGACGAGCCTGATCTTCGCCGCGGTATCCGGGGCCTTATTTACGGTGCTCTGCGTCGTTCTAGCCCCTTGGGCCAGCAGACATATCCTGACGGATCCTCGAGTCTATCACACGTTCGTGGCGATGAGCCCGATGATTGCCATCGTTGCGGTGTCTTCGGTTTATCGAGGATATTTTCAGGGGAAGCAGGACATGATTCCTTCCGCCGCCTCATCTATTATAGAAACGATTGCAAGAATCGCCTGCGTGTTGTGGTTTTCCTTTTTGCTCCTCCCTATGGGCATCGAATACGCGGCTGCGGGGGCTATGCTCGGAGTCGTTGCGGGAGAAGTCGCCGGATTGGCGGTGCTTTTGTGGCAATTTCGCCGGCTTAGAAAGCGTGAAGGGAGTCCGGCCGTCGCGGTACCCGTTCCTGCCGCCGCCGATCCGGTTCATTCCGGAGGAAAGTTTTTGCCTACGCTAAAAAGAATTATGCGCATCGCTATCCCCGTAACCGGCGGCCGTCTCGTCGGGTCCCTGTCCTATTTGCTGGAGTCCATCACGACGGCCCGAAGCCTGGCTCTCGCGGGGATTGCTACAGCCATTGCCACGTCGCAGTATGGTGCGCTGCAAGGCATGATCATCCCTTTGCTGTTGCTTCCGGGAGCACTGACCTCTTCATTGGCAGTCTCGCTGGTTCCATCGCTTGCGGACGCACAGGCCAGAAACGATACGAAAACCATTAATTTACGGATGCACCAGTCGATCCGGCTTGCGTTGGTCACCGGAGCACCTTTTGCCGTTATTATGTATGTTTTGGCCGAGCCTCTGTGCCAGTTCATATACAATAATACGGAAATAGCGGGCATGCTGAAAATCATGGCTCCGTTCGCCCTTTTCCTCTATGTCCAGCCTCCGTTTCAGGCCGCACTACAGGCACTGGATAAGCCCGGGCGCGCACTGATCAATACGTTAATCGGAGCCATCATTAAAATTTCCCTTATATTTTATTTGGCGTCTAACCCTGGGCTTGGGATTTATGGTGCGATCATCGCGATTATTATCAACATCATTATCGTAACTTTGCTCCATGGATACAGTGTTTCAAAATCCATCGGCTACCGTCTGCCGGTTATTGATATACTTAAAGTTTGCTGTGCCATGATCATCATGGCTGGCATCGCTTCCTATCTTTTCAACGAAATTTCGTTCGGTTCCGGCCTTGCAATCCAGTTTCTCAGCGCAGCTTCGATTTCGGGAATCGTGTACCTTCTGTTGGCCGGCGTCATGGGGCTGGTCGATCTGCAGGATCTCAAGCGGCTTCCGTTGCTACGCAGATGGATAGGACGTTAATTTTTTCGGTTAATATAGATTCTTCCCTTATGATCGATCGAACAAAAGAAAACGTCTTTAAAATCATAAATTCCTTCGGCCTGGATTTGATTCTTCAGCCAAAATCTCGTTTTGCCGATTTGCTTAAGATTGTGGTCGTCGACTTTACCGTCCAAAATCAGCGGAAACGGGAGGGCTTCGAATTTTACTTTGGAATTGAGCGTGATCCGCTCTTGCTTGTCTTTGCCCTTGGCGTCGGTAGAATTGTCGGAGGAGGATTCATTTTCTTTCGGCATAACGCTGAGTTTGCCGCTTGTTTCCAGCACGGCGAATTCCACGTCGGCGACGCTATCGATATTTTGCTCACGGAGCTGCATAAGCAGATCATCCAGGTTGTACCTCTGTTTTTTCATCTCTTTCTGATTGATGTCTCCTCCTCGGATCAGCACGCTGGGCTTGCCGTCGAACCACAGCCGCATCTTTCTGAACCTTAGGGATAGAAAAGCGATGGCAAGCTGAATGATCAGCAATATAAGCATGGGGACAATTCCTTCGTAAAGAGGGCGCTCCACATCCTCTACTGCGAAAACGGCGGTTTCGGCGATCATCACCGAAATAACGAGGTCAAAAATGGAAAGATGGCCGATTTCCCTTTTACCCATGATCCTCATTATCGCAAAAACCATCGCATACATAAGCAGAGTTCGCAGAACGATTGCCCAAAGGTGCGCTGTCACGAGGAAAATCCCCTCCTGTCGTCTTTTTCTCATGAGTGTACCCAGTATTCTACCCGGGCGTATCGGTTCCATGCGAAACAATATATTCCTAAAAGGCCGGAAAAAACGGACATATTCTCGGCAGCTTGGCCATAGAATGGGGTATCAATATCGATTGGAGGACCCGCCATGCACTTTCTACGCCGTTTGGTATCGATCCGGCTTTCCCAACCTACCTTATCCGGTTTATGGTACGCCTTTTTGTGGATGATGATCGGCGCCTTTATTTTATCTTTATTATTGCAGGGAAATATCCTCGAAGAGGATGAGCTCGCCTGGTATACTTATCTGATACATGCAGTCTCGCTTCTCGGGGGAGGACTCGTATCGGGAAAGCGTGCAGGACAGAAAGGGCTTTATCAGGGAACAATAACAGGCCTGTTTTACAGTATTTTGCTGCTGATGATCAGTTTTCTCGCTTTGGACAGTAAAATAGGCTGGAACGATCTGGTTCTGGTACTGCCTGCGGTATTGCTGGCCGCCGTCGGCGGGGTCTTCGGAGTAAATTTGAAGAAAAGATAAAAGAAAAAAAGCACGAGGATACTCCTAAGAGTCCCGTGCTTTTTTGAGTTAAAGAAGCTTATTTGCTTTCGGAATCGACCCGATGGCTGATGGCATTACGGTCGAACGTGAGCTTGGTCACATCGTTGACGCGAAGAACGACAATATCGTCCGTCAATTCCATGATCGTTCCGTGCAATCCGCCGATCGTAACGATTTTATCGCCTTTTTGAAGCGCATTGAGCATATTATTGCGGGTTTGCTGCTTTTTCTTCTGCGGACGAATCAACAGAAAGTAGAATACGGCAAACATGATGATCAGCGGGACGAGAAACGAAATCAACCCGCCGGCACCGCCTGCTGGTGTTGCTGCTAATGGAAACATCATTCTTCCTCCTTTCAACCTATAACTGCAATTTTTTAGAATCCTTTTTCATTGCCAAACAGACCGTACTGTTCAAAAAACTCATCCCGGAAGTCCAGCAGCCTGTCATCCATGATAGCCTGACGGACTTTGCCCATCAGGTTGATCAGGAAATACAGATTGTGGTATGTAGTCAACCGAAGACCGAACGTTTCGTCCGCTTTAATAAGATGACGGAGATAAGCTCGGGAATAATTACGGCAAGTGTAGCATCCGCACTCCGGATCCAGTGGTCCAAAATCTTTGGCATACTGAGCGTTGCGAACAACCAGTCGGCCTTGGCTGGTCATCGTTGTCCCGTTACGGGCAATTCGCGTCGGCAGAACGCAGTCAAACATATCGACTCCGCGAATCGCTCCTTCGATCAAGGCATCAGGAGAGCCGACCCCCATAAGATAGCGGGGCTTGTTTGAAGGCAAAAGCGGAACCGTACACTCCAACATTTCATACATGAGATGTTTGGGCTCGCCCACACTCAGTCCACCAATAGCATACCCCGGAAAATCCAGGGAAGTCAAATCTCTGGCGCTTTGCTTCCGCAAGTCCTCAAACATGCCGCCCTGAACGATGCCGAAAAGCCCTTGATCATGCGGTCTGGCATGGCTTTTCAGGCAGCGCTCCGCCCACCGGGTGGTCCGTTCCATAGACTGTTTTACATAGTTGTAGTCGGCGGGATAAGGGGCACATTCATCAAAAGCCATCATGATATCCGGTCCGAGCGCGTTCTCGATTTCCATCACCACTTCCGGCGACAGAAACAATTTATCCCCGTTCAAATGGGAGCGGAAGTGAACGCCTTCTTCCGTAATCGTGCGCATTTCGCTAAGCGAAAACACCTGGAACCCGCCGCTGTCGGTCAAAATGGCCCGGTCCCAATTCATAAACTTGTGAAGTCCTCCGCCTTCTCTGACGATCTCATGCCCGGGACGCAAAAACAGATGATACGTATTGCTGAGAATAATCCGTGCATCCATTTCTTTGAGTTCTTCCGGACTCATCGTTTTGACCGTAGCCAGAGTCCCTACCGGCATGAATACGGGCGTTTCGATCGTACCGTGCGGAGTATGCACTCTCCCGAGCCTTGCCCCGGATTGTTTGCATGTTTTGATGTGTTCATAGGTAATCGCTGCTGCCATGATTATCATCCATCCTTAAAAGAGTTCCTTAGTAAATAAACATCGCGTCGCCAAAGCTGAAAAAGCGGTATCTTTGTTCAATCGCTTCGCGGTACGCGGCCAAGATGTGCTCGCGCCCCGCCAAAGCACTGACGAGCATGACCAACGTTGATTTCGGCAGGTGAAAGTTCGTGATGAGCGCGTCAACCAGACCGAACTTGTAGCCCGGATATATGAAAATGCCCGTCCACCCGCTGCTCGCCGTTACCGGACCATCGCCGCATTTTTGCGCCACCGTTTCAAGGGTTCGGCATGAAGTCGTGCCTACCGCAATGATTCGGCCGCCCCGGGCTTTGGTCTCGTTAAGTACATCCGCCGTCTCTTGGGGAAGCACATAATATTCTTCGTGCATCACGTGGTCCTCGACGCGATCGACGGACATCGGACGGAATGTCCCGAGTCCGACGTGCAGGGTTACAAAGGCGACCTGAACCCCTTTCGCCTTGATCTGATCAAGCAGCGATTCGGTGAAGTGCAAACCTGCCGTTGGCGCGGCCGCTGATCCTTCATGCTTGGAGTAGACTGTCTGGTAACGCTCTCGGTCGTCCAGCTTTTCCTTGATATAAGGCGGAAGAGGCATCTGACCGAGCCGATCGAGAATTTCATTGAAGATCCCCTGGTATTCAAAACGAAGCACACGGCCGCCCATATCGCCTTCCGATTCGATCGTCGCTTTCAATTCGTCGCCAAACACGATAACCGCGCCTGTCTTTAGCTTCTTCCCCGGCTTCACGAGGGCTTCCCAGCGGTCCTCGCCCATATTTTTGAGCAGAAGAACTTCCGCTTTGGCCCCGGTATCTTCCTTCACTCCGAACAATCGCGCCGGGATGACGCGTGTATCGTTCAACACCAGCGTATCGCCGGGCTGAAGGTAATCGACGATGTCCGAAAATACATGATGGGCCGTGCTTCCGTCCCGCTTATTCAAAGTCAGCAGCTTGGAGGCGCTGCGCTCCTCAAGCGGAGTTTGCGCAATCAATTCCTCCGGCAATTCGAAATCATACAAATCAACATTCATATATTAACGCCTTCATTCCTTGTCT
Organism: Paenibacillus salivarius; assembly: GCF_051307165.1. NCBI lineage: Bacteria > Bacillati > Bacillota > Bacilli > Caryophanales > Paenibacillaceae > Paenibacillus > Paenibacillus salivarius. The sequence goes on along the minus strand of NZ_CP195592.1, from coordinate 1,628,557 downwards.
ATAGTCACATTTTGGTAGTAGTGTTGCAAAATTTCCCGGTAATCATACCCGGCTTCCGCCATTCCTTTGGCTCCCCACTGGGACATGCCCAGGCCATGACCGTATCCTTTGCCGACAAACAGATATTCATTGTTCTGATCGATGATCCTTGCGTTCCCGTCTCCGCCCATGACAACCAGGTCCCCGCCGTTCCATGCTTTAGCGCCGCTTGCGCTGAGCACTGTCGTTCCGGAGGTCGCGGTTCCGTTCGCCGTCTGGCCGTCGGCACTCTGTACAGTATACCTTCCGGTCTGCACAATATCAAACAAGGTGCTCGGCAGTCCGTTCAACGCCGACCGGAAAGCGTCCGGATATCTCACATCGACGATTTGCCCGTTGGCTTTGATCTGTGTCACCCGACCGGATGGACCTCTCTGGGTCACTTCCAAATTCGAAATCGGCGAAGGCACTTCTGTCGTCGTCTTCCCTTTGAGCGACTTCAATAGTTCGGCGGAACTGTAAGGGCCGCGGATCCAGGAATAGGCTCCCGATTCATCGACCGAATCGAGCACGATTGCTTTATCGCCGGGATTCATTTTTGCCACGGGATCGACATCGGATTGAACGAGCGGAAGCGGTCTTACATTCACGGAGCTTGTTGTGACCGTCAGCTTTTTTAAGCCCGCGCCGGTCGTCTCTCCGGTCATCGACGTATTATCTTCCCTGACGTATCCCGTCTGTCCGTTGGAGAGAAGCACATGGTACCACTTTTTAAGCGTTGCTTGCGCTACTTCGTCTTCTTTGCTCGGGACGCTGGAATACACGGAATTTACGTTGCCCCACACTTCGGTGGAATCCGCAGTGATCCCGCCGCTATTGGAAGCGAAGATCCCTTCCACGATTTTCCCGTTTGCTTTCAACACTTCGCCGGCGGTACTGTCTACCGCCTGGACGAGGCTGTCCGCTTCAGCCCCGGCACCGTTATAGACTTGGCTTAACGTCGTATCCACCAGTCCCGCGACTTTAAATTTATTCAGGGATGCGTTATATAGCGCAAAACTCCGTGCGGCCACGGCCTGCGCCTTCAATGATTCCTGCGGCCAAGAAGACGACATCTCGGCGCCGAGGACGGAATAGAGATACTGCTCAAGCGGCACTTCATTGACTAACGCAAGCTGACCGTTATATCGGCTGATTTCAAAATCGCCGCGATATTTACGGCCTGAACGCTCCACGACTTTTAACATGGCATCGTCGGCTCCGTCGCGAACCCAAAGAGCCTCATTGCCGCTTAGCTCATAATGCTCTACCGCCGAAGGCGAATCGAGGTTTAACGTCACGTCGCTATGAAGGATCAGAGCCGGCAAGCTCCGATCTGCCGGCGCCCATGCATATTGCGGAAAGGTCTGAGCCAATTGCGCCTGCATCGTACCCATTTCGGCTTCGCCCGAAGCTCCGCCCGCCCATACGGCAAATTGCTGCGGTCCCGTAACCACGACGGCGGCTTCGGTTCCTTGCGAACTCAAATTGCCGACGACCGCTTCCGCCTCGGCCTTACTTCCATAGCTGCCTGCCGAAACATAAAAATCGCCGCGAACCGACGGTTTCTGCCCGTTCAGCCAAGCAGAAGCCGTGCCCGCCACGCGGCTGACTGCTTTTTCCGCCTCCGCCACGGTAGCGTACGGACCTGTATAAATCCGGTAAACGGTTCCGTTTGCATTGTTTTGCGAATATATCAAGGGTTTGTCGGTCGTGCCCTGCAGCTTTTTGGCCGCTGCCGCCGCCGTCTTCCAATCGTTCGTTTCCAAGGCTTTGACTTTAAATCCCGTAACGCTAAACCGGACGGATTGTCCAGGTGCAAATTCCAGCCAATTCCCCGTGGATTGAAGACCTGCGCCCCAACCGGTTTCCCCGGCAATCGTTATCGCGGGGGTCGTCGATTTGTACGTCGAGCCGAAGTCAAGGTACATGGCTACGCGGATGCGGGTTCCGTTACTGTCCGCATCGGCGGATGCCGGAAGCTGAATCGCTCCGGCCAGCAAAAGTCCTGCAATGATCCCTTTTCCCCATCTGCTCCATTTCAATCCCGTTCTTGATCCTTTCACGCGGTAAACTCCTCCTTCATGATGCCAGGCTTTTTGCGATTTATTTGTTGTCGTCCGGCAGCGGCAGCCCCAGGTGGTGGTATGCCGCCGGCGTGACGACTCTCCCCCTCGGCGTCCGTTGCAGATAACCGATTTGCAGCAGGTATGGTTCGTACACATCTTCGATCGTCTGGCTTTCCTCGCCGATCGTCGCGGCGATCGTGTCCAGGCCTACCGGGCCGCCACGGAAATTCATCACCATGGCACGCAGCATCTTATGGTCGATCAGGTCGAGTCCCATGGGATCAACCTGGAGCATCTGCAAAGCTTCTTTGGCGATTTCCGGCGTAATCATTCCGTCGCCTCGTACCTGTGCGTAGTCCCTCACCCGTTTCAGCAGCCGGTTGGCGATCCGCGGCGTTCCTCTCGAGCGCAGCGCGATTTCATCCGCGGCATCTCCGATAATTTGGATCCCTAATATATCGGCTCCCCGGGAAACGATAAAACTCAATTCGTCCTTCGTATAATATTCCAGACGGCTGACGACCCCGAACCGGTCGCGGAGCGGAGCTGACAAAAGCCCGGCACGCGTTGTCGCCCCGACCAAGGTGAACGGGGGCAAGTCCAATCGGACGGAGCGTGCGCTCGGCCCCTTGCCGATCATGATATCCAGCGCGAAGTCCTCCATGGCCGGATACAGCACCTCTTCGACCGTCCGATGCAATCGGTGGATTTCATCGATAAACAAAACGTCGCCTTCCTGAAGGTTGGTCAGCAATGCGGCAAGATCGCCCGGGCGTTCGATTGCAGGCCCGGAGGTCGTGCGCAAATTCACGCCAAGCTCGTTGGCGATAATGTTGGCAAGCGTCGTTTTCCCCAGCCCCGGAGGCCCGTATAGCAGGACGTGATCCAGCGCTTCCTTGCGCATTTTCGCCGCTTCAATATATATTTTCAGATTCTCTTTGATCTGATTTTGTCCGATGTACTCCGCCAAATAGCGGGGACGCAGGCTTAGCTCGACCGCCTGATCCTCCATCATCAAGTTCGCGGAAATGATCCGGTCTTCCATCATGGCTCTCTAAGCACCTCTCTCTCGTAAATCCGTGTTCAACCCGCATACAGCAGCTTGAGGGCTTTTTTCATTACCGAATCGACGGCTTCGTCCTGAGCGACCTGATCCTTCAGCTTTACCCAAGCCCGGTCCAACTCGGCCTCGGTATATCCTAAGGCCTTCAAGCCTTCCCTTGCTTCAGGCCAGCCTGGATGTCCGTCCTGAAGCGCGGCGGCTCCAGCCGGTACGGGATCGAAAAGGGTAGCCATGCCGCCGAGTCCCTCGAGCTTGTCCTTCAAGTCGAGGATCATGCGCTGCGCCGTCTTTTTTCCGATTCCGGGAAGCTTCGTCAAAAACGTGATGTTCTCTTGATGGATGGCCGCGACCACCGTATCCGGATTGCCCCCGCTCAAAATGCCGAGCGCGACTTTCGGCCCGATGCCCGATACCTCGATCAGCTTGCGGAACAGCCTCTGTTCCTCCCGGGTCGGGAATCCGAACAGGAGAATGGCGTCCTCCCGTACGTGCTGATGCGTATAAATGGTAATCGTCTCTTGGTTTTTGGCGGCAAAAGCATAGGGATTCGGGCAAAACACCTGATACCCAATCCCCTGCACATCCAGCACAACATACTCATGTTCCAGATGGACAACCTGTCCCCTTAAAAAATCGATCATGATCTCAATACCTCGTTCAGCTTGGAATTTAACGTGCTGGAATGGGCGTGGCATATCGCTACCGCCAGCGCGTCGGCAACGTCGTCCGGTTTCGGGATGGCCTGCAGCTTCAAAAACATTCTCGTCATTTCCTGGACCTGCCTTTTTTCGGCTTTCCCGTAACCGACGATCGCTTGCTTCACCTGCATCGGCGTATACTCGGACACGGGCAGTCCCTTTTGAACGGCAGCCAAGACCATGACTCCCCTGGCTTGACCAACCGACATGGCCGTCGTCACATTGCGGTTAAAAAACAGCTTTTCCAGCGCAACCGCATCCGGCTTGTATTTATCGATCAACTGTACCATTCCTTCATAGACATGAAGCAACCTTTCTTCTTCCGGCGTATGGGCTTCCGTCTGAATGCACCCATACTGAACCGGAACCAACTTGCTCCCCTGCTTATCAATAAATCCGAAACCTACGATGGCGATTCCGGGGTCGATACCCAATATTCGCAAAATCAACTCTCCCCACATGCCCTTTGTCTTCCGAATCGGCCGTGTTCCGTCCAAACCCGGACTATGCTCGAATAAGCGAACATATGTATTCAATTCATTATATCAAAAGTTTCGACGGATTGAGGAAAAAGTTTGCTGGGGAAGGCTCGGGAAAAGCAAAAAGAGACGTTGCTCCGCAACGTCCCTCTCAAAATTTATTTTATTGGCCGGTTTGCTGCATCGTGTTTTTCGAAGGCTCCACGGCAAAGTCGCTGAAAGTCGAAAGCACGCTGTTGTATTCCTCAACATCCTGAATCCGTATTCCGTTGTTCAATTGCTTCAGCACTTCCGAAGGAAGGGCGCTTTCCATCGTTTCCACATCGAGTTGAAAAAAGGTCCGGATCACCTTTTCCTCCTTGGGAGGCCCTTCAAACAGGCTGAGATTTCCGCTCTTGTCGATACCGACATATCCATCGCGCCGGCAAGTTTCCGACAATCCTTGAATCTTTTCATCAAACCAAACGTCTCCCCCGGGTGCCAGCCGTCCTGCCCAGTCGGGGTGCGATTTGGCCATTTCGGCAATCTCCTTAGGCTTCATTAAGCCTAAAACGGTGCTTTCTTCGCCGCAGGTGAAGATTTTGTTCAGATGCACGATCCGGACACGCCCGGACTTTACAAGCTCATCAAGCCAATCCTGCAGTTGGTCTGCGTTTTCCTCCGCTTCAAGGTATTGCCCCCAGGTTTCTAAAACCAGCGGCTCCTTGGTCATCAGATCTTTCATTTGATCGGATAAGCCTATGCCTTTCCAGGCCATCCAGGCGACAAGGACAAACGCGCCGATCGTCCAAATCGTCCGGTTCCATCGCATCCAACGTTTTTTGAGCCTTTTTTTTGTATGAAAAATATTCACGAGGATCCCCTTCTATCGGAGTTTTACGTCTATTGTGACCGTGAAGAAGGAGGAATATTCAAAATTCGCCAAGGATCTTCCGGAAAAGACAAATAAAAAAACAGCCATCAACGATGACTGTTTTTGATCGGGACGACACGATTCGAACATGCGACCCCCTGGTCCCAAACCAGGTGCTCTACCAAGCTGAGCTACGTCCCGATGTATGCCGGTGAAGGGACTCGAACCCCCACGGTTTCCCTCACGATTTTGAGTCGCGCGCGTCTGCCAATTCCGCCACACCGGCATATTCAATTAAAAAAGTGGCGCGCCCTAAGAGATTCGAACTCCTGACCTTTTGATTCGTAGTCAAACGCTCTATCCAGCTGAGCTAAGGGCGCATAATATGGAGCGGACGACGGGAATCGAACCCGCGACCCTCGCCTTGGCAAGGCGATGCTCTACCGCTGAGCCACGTCCGCAAACAAAAATTAAAACTGGTGAGCCATGAAGGACTCGAACCTTCGACACCCTGATTAAAAGTCAGGTGCTCTACCAACTGAGCTAATGGCTCGCATAAGCGAATCTAAGTTGTAAAAATGGCGGAGCCGACGGGATTCGAACCCGCGGTCTCCTGCGTGACAGGCAGGCATGTTAGGCCTCTACACCACGGCTCCACACTTTTGGGTACCCCTGTTAAAGGGATAATTGCGGGGGCAGGATTTGAACCTGCGGCCTTCGGGTTATGAGCCCGACGAGCTACCGGGCTGCTCCACCCCGCGTCAGTATAAGTAAATCTATATGGTGGAGGCTGAGGGGATCGAACCCCCGACCCTCTGCTTGTAAGGCAGATGCTCTCCCAGCTGAGCTAAGCCTCCGAAATTATGAATGTCTGGGGTCCCCGAAAAGTAATCGGATTACACCACAGAGCTTGACTTCACTTTTTGGGGTGTGTTGGTGACCCGTAGGGGATTCGAACCCCTGTTACCTCCGTGAAAGGGAGGTGTCTTAACCCCTTGACCAACGGGCCATGAATGGCTCCCCGAACAGGACTCGAACCTGTGACAACTCGATTAACAGTCGAGTGCTCTACCAACTGAGCTATCAGGGAATATTATGCTTGGCGGCGTCCTACTCTCCCAGGACCCTTCGGTCCAAGTACCATCGGCGCTGGAGGGCTTAACGGTCGTGTTCGGGATGGGTACGCGTGGAACCCCTCCGCCATCGCCACCAAACGGTTCAAGCGTTGATCGCCTGAAAACTGGATACGAAACTTCATTTGCGTGTTAGTTCTTTGGATAAGCCCTCGACCGATTAGTACTGGTCAGCTCCACACATTGCTGTGCTTCCACCCCCAGCCTATCAACCTCGTCGTCTTCAAGGGGTCTTACTAGTTGGGAAATCTCATCTTGAGGGGGGCTTCACGCTTAGATGCTTTCAGCGCTTATCCCGTCCGCACTTAGCTACCCAGCTGTGCTCCTGGCGGAACAACTGGTGCACCAGCGGTGCGTCCATCCCGGTCCTCTCGTACTAAGGACAGCTCCTCTCAAATTTCCTACGCCCACGACAGATAGGGACCGAACTGTCTCACGACGTTCTGAACCCAGCTCGCGTACCGCTTTAATGGGCGAACAGCCCAACCCTTGGGACCTACTTCAGCCCCAGGATGCGATGAGCCGACATCGAGGTGCCAAACCTCCCCGTCGATGTGGACTCTTGGGGGAGATAAGCCTGTTATCCCCAGGGTAGCTTTTATCCGTTGAGCGATGGCCCTTCCATGCGGTACCACCGGATCACTAAGCCCGACTTTCGTCCCTGCTCGACTTGTCAGTCTCGCAGTCAAGCTCCCTTATGCCTTTGCACTCTTCGAATGATTTCCAACCATTCTGAGGGAACCTTGGGGCGCCTCCGTTACTCTTTAGGAGGCGACCGCCCCAGTCAAACTGCCCGCCTGACACTGTCCCCGCACCGGATCACGGTACCAGGTTAGAACTCCGATACGATCAGGGTGGTATCCCAACGGCGCCTCCACCGAAGCTGGCGCTCCGGCTTCCTAGGCTCCCACCTATCCTGTACAAATCGTATCAAAGTCCAATATCAAGCTGCAGTAAAGCTCCATGGGGTCTTTCCGTCTTGTCGCGGGTAACCTGCATCTTCACAGGTATTAAAATTTCACCGGATCTCTCGTTGAGACAGCGCCCAAGTCGTTACGCCATTCGTGCGGGTCAGAATTTACCTGACAAGGAATTTCGCTACCTTAGGACCGTTATAGTTACGGCCGCCGTTTACTGGGGCTTCAGTTCATAGCTTCGGGATTGCTCCCTAACCACTCCCCTTAACCTTCCAGCACCGGGCAGGCGTCAGCCCGTATACTTCGCCTTGCGGCTTCGCACAGACCTGTGTTTTTGCTAAACAGTCGCTTGGGCCTTTTCACTGCGGCCCCCTCGGGCTATTCACCCTACCGAGGCACCCCTTCTCCCGAAGTTACGGGGTCATTTTGCCGAGTTCCTTAACGAGAGTTCTTCCGCGCGCCTTAGAATTCTCTTCTCGCCTACCTGTGTCGGTTTGCGGTACGGGCACCTTCACCTGGCTAGAGGCTTTTCTTGGCAGTGTGAGATCATGACCTTCGGTACTGTAAATTTTCCCTCCCCATCACAGCCCAGCCTTAACGATGTGCGGATTTGCCTACACATCAGCCTCACTGCTTGGACGAGCATCCATCAGCTCGCGTCACTACCCTACTGCGTCACCCCATTGCTCATAACGGTTTACGGTGGTACAGGAATTTCCACCTGTTGTCCTTCGACTACGCCTTTCGGCCTCGCCTTAGGTCCCGACTTACCCTGAGCGGACGAACCTTCCTCAGGAACCCTTAGGCTTTCGGCGGATCAGATTCTCACTGATCTTTTCGTTACTCATACCGGCATTCTCACTTGAATGCAGTCCACCAGTCCTTCCGGTCTGACTTCAACCCGCATTCAACGCTCCCCTACCCCTGATGCAAAGCATCAAGCCATAGCTTCGGTGGTGTGTTTAGCCCCGTTACATTTTCGGCGCAGAGTCACTCGACCAGTGAGCTATTACGCACTCTTTAAATGGTGGCTGCTTCTAAGCCAACATCCTGGTTGTCTGTGCAACTCCACATCCTTTCCCACTTAACACACACTTGGGGACCTTAGCTGATGGTCTGGGCTGTTTCCCTTTTGACAATGGATCTTAGCACTCACTGTCTGACTCCCGGATAATCAGTCTATGGCATTCGGAGTTTGACTGAGCTTGGTAACCCTTGCGGGCCCCGCACCCAATCAGTGCTCTACCTCCACGACTGTCATTTCCGAGGCTAGCCCTAAAGCTATTTCGGGGAGAACCAGCTATCTCCGAGTTCGATTGGAATTTCT
>NZ_CP195592.1:900000-1615000 GCF_051307165.1 Paenibacillus salivarius | reverse complement strand
CGCGTGACCTTCGCCGATGATTCGTCCGTCTACTTCGCGAACCGCGATCACTTCCGCAGCCGTTCCGGTCAGGAATACCTCGTCCGCCACGTACACGTCATGAAGCGTAAACGGCTCCTCTTTGATCTTGAAGCCTTTGTTGTTGCAAATCTCGATGATCGCCTGGCGGGTAATCCCTTCAAGGGCCCCCAAATAGCAAGGAGGCGTTGTGATGACCCCGTTCTTGACGATAAAAATATTATCCCCCGAACCCTCGGTCACATAGCCTTGGGCGTTCATCATAATCGCTTCGCCCGCTCCAGACAGGTTCGACTGGATTTTCACCAAAATATTGTTCAAATAGTTCAGGGACTTGATCTTCGGATTCAGCGCGTCCGGAATGTTCCGTCTGGTGGATACGGACACGGTCTTGAGCCCGGTTTTGTAGGCTTCTTCCGAATATATCGCGAGCTGTTCCACGATAATAATGACCGAGGCTTTCGGACAACGATTCGGGTCCAGACCAAGATTGCCCGGGCCGCGGGAAACGACCAAACGGATATATCCGTTGCGAAGTTCGTTGCGGCGGAGCGTCTCTACCAGCGCATCTTCCATTTCCTGATAAGTCAAAGGAATTTGCAGCATGATGGATTTTGCCGAGTCGTATAGGCGGTCCAGATGCTCTTTGCACTTAAAAATGTTGCCGTTATAGATGCGAATTCCCTCAAAAATGCCGTCTCCGTACAAAAATCCGTGATCGTATACGGAAACCTTTGCGTTTTCTTTTGTTACGAATTGTCCGTCCAGATAGATCCATTGTTCTGCCACTATCGTTGCACCTCCGATTTTAATCCTTCGTATGAATAGCTGGGATAACTGCCGAGAATACGCACCTGACATCCCAATGCTTCAATTTCCCCGATGGCTGACGGCAGCAGCACCGAGTCAACCTCTGCAAGTACATCCATGTAAAAATAGTAACTTCCGAGCCGTTTTTTCGTCGGCCTGGATTCGATCCGCGACAGGTTCAGCCTGCGCCAGGCGAAAGCCGACAGCACCTGATGCAGCGCTCCCGGAAAATCCTCCGGCAAAGTCACGAGAATGCTCGTCTTGGATTCATATTTCGCCGAGGGCACCTTGTTCAAAGCTTCGGGCCCTATCAATACAAAGCGGGTATAGTTATTGTCATGATCTGTAACTCTCTCGGCAATGATGTCGAGTCCGTGCCGTTTGGCGCCCAAAGCGGTTCCAACGGCCGTCCAACCGGACCCGGGATGCTGTTTTACAAGTTCAACCGCTTCGGATGTGCTCCCGACATGCTCCAATTCCGCATGCGGCATGCGGGAACGGATGAACTGAAGGCATTGGGCCATGGCTACGGGATGGGATAGCACCTTGGTTACTTTGGAGTAATCTATCTCCCCGTCCGCGGAAGACTTGAGTTCCTCCGTCCGGCCGACCAGATTTTGAATCGAAGGATAAACCCATTCGACCTGCATCGGAATGTCCACTTCATGGACAAGCCAGTCCATGTGCAGGCTCACGGAACCTTCTATCGTATTTTCGATCGGAATGACGCTGTAATCGCTCCTGCCGCTTGCGGTAGCCAAAAAAACATCCGAAATTTGCTTGAAGTGAAGCAGCTCCACCGGCTCGTTGCCGAACAGGTGAAGCACAGCCTCGTGAGACACCGAACCTTCCGGCAGTAAAGCTATACGTTTCATGCTCTTACTTCCCCTTTAATTATATCCAGTAATGAAGCTCCTTCTACCATAGTAAGCTCGGTAGTCCCTTCTGTGCAAGGTTTCAACCAAAGCGTTGCCGCCCCGATTCCCTCGCTGCCAAAAACCTCCAGCAAAAATTGCTTAAGCTCTTCCTTCCGGGGACTGCGGCGGTCCACCAAGGCCAATATCGTAGGCCCTGCCCCGCTGAGCGCCGCTCCCAACGCGCCATGCTCGGTAGCCTCTTCTAAAATCCGGACCATGCCGGGGACAAGCGCAGCCCGGTGAGGCTGATGGAGACGATCCCGCATCGTTTTGCCGATCAAGTCCAGTCGGCCGGAAGCGAGAGCCGCCGTCAAAAGCGATGCCCTGCTTACATTGTATACGGCATCCGCCATGCTGATCTGCTTAGGGAGCACCTCCCTCGCTTTCGAGGTCGAAAGTTGAAAGTCGGGAATGGCCACCAGCACCTCAAGGTCTTCCGGCGGCTCTATGCGCATTGCTTCCGCATGTTCCCCGTCCCAGATCGAACTAATGATACCCCCGTAAAGCGATGCCCCCACATTGTCGGGATGATTCTCCAGCGCTGTCGCCATATCGAATAGCTTCCCCTTGGAGAGCGGCGAGCCGATCAGCAGGTTGGCGGCGACCAGTGCACCGACAATCGCCGAAGCGCTGCTGCCTAACCCGCGGGTCAAAGGAATATCCGAGTACATCGAAAATTCCAGTTCGGGAATGGATACCCCCGCTTCGTCAAAAACGGACTGAGCTACTTTATACAGCAAATTGCTCTTGTCCGTCGGAAGCCCGCCCAGATTATCTCCATGCAGATGAAAAACGGTTGCTTCCGCCGGTTTCATTTCAATCCATGCGTAGAGGCTTAGCGCCATTCCAAGCGTGTCGAATCCCGGTCCCAAATTCGCTGTGCTGGCCGGGATTTTCACCCGCACACCTTCACTTCGGATCATTGCAAGTCTCCTTCCTGTTAGCCCTCGACACGGTATACGCTTTTAACGCGGCGAATGACATCCATAGTTTCAAAATGATGAAGCACCTGATCCATGCTTGCCTTGCTGGCATTATGGGTCACGATCATGATTTCCGCATCCGGAGTTTCCGCATTCGGCGACTGGACAACCGAGTCAAGGCTAACCTCGTACTCCGCGAAAACCTGGGTAATCTGGGCGAGTACCCCAGCCTTGTCGGCCACTTGCAAAAGCAGGAAGTTTTTAAACATGATTTGATCGTCGCTTTTTAACTTCTTCGGTTTATAAGGGACGATCGCTTTGAGCCCGTTGACGCCCAGCTTCAAATTTTTCACAACCGCGACCAGGTCGGCCACGACGGAAGTGGCTGTCGGCATTTCTCCGGCTCCCGCACCATAGAACATCGTTTCGCCTACGGCCTCGCCATATACATATACCGCATTGAACACTCCGTTCACCGCAGCGATCGGGTGCGTTTTCTTGACCATGGTCGGCTGAACGCTGATGCTGAATTCATCGTCCTGACGATCGGCGATTCCGAGCAGCTTCATCTCATACCCAAGACGCTTGGCGTATTGAATGTCCTCTTTCGAAACGGTCGAAATGCCTCGCACCTGCACATCCTTCAGCTCGACGTTAGTGCGGAATCCCAAGGTTCCCAGTATGGCCATTTTGCGGGCCGCGTCCAGTCCCTCTACGTCCGACGTCGGGTCAGCTTCGGCATAGCCGAGTTCCTGGGCTTCCTGAAGCACGTCTTCATAAGAAGCGCCTTCCTGGCTCATTTTGGTCAAAATATAGTTCGTCGTCCCGTTCACAATCCCCATGATCTTCATGATCCGATCCGAAGAAAAGCCCTCGATCAACGTCCGGATGATCGGAATACCTCCCGCTACGCTTGCCTCATAAAACACATCGCACTGCTTCTCCTGGGCTTTAGCTAAAACTTCAGTGCCGTGCAGCGCCATCAGATCCTTGTTTGCCGTTACGATATGCTTGCCGCGGTCAAGCGCTTCAAGGATATATTCCTTTGTACCGTCAATCCCGCCCATCACTTCGACGATCACGTCGATTTCGGGATCCCGGATCACTTCCCACGGATCTTCCGTCAGTTTCTTGCGGTCGATGTCGATCGTCCGCTTCTTATCCAGACTTTTAACCGCAATCTTTTCGATCACGATCGGAGAACCAACCTGACTGCTCAGGTCCTCCTGATGGCCTTCCACGATGCGGACGACCCCTGTGCCTACGGTTCCCAAACCAAGCAGTCCCACTTTAACTGGTTTCATTTATGTTGTCCCTCCCATGGCGCTCCGGGTAATGCGTCTGGTGCGCTTCGTCCGCCGCTCACTATCTTGCTTCCGCAAGCAGACCGCGCACTCCCTAATGCTTCCCAGCCCCATTACCCTTCGCTTTATCTTCATTTTTTGTCAGGCTCCGGGTAATGCGTCTGATGCGCTTCGTCCGCCGCTCGCTAGCTTGCTTCCGCAAGTAGACCGCGTACTCCCTAATGCTCTCCAGCCTTTTACCCTTCGCATATTCTCTTTTCGCTAGGCGCTCCCGGTAATGTGTCTGGCGAGCTTCCGCAAGTAGACCGCGCACTCCCTAATGCTCTCCAGTCCCATTACTCTTCGCATGTTCTTTCTTCGTTAGAAGCTCCCGGTAATGCGTCTGACGAGCTTCGTCCGTCGCTCACTATCTTGCTTCCGCAAGTAGACCGCGCACTCCCTAGTGCTCTCCAGCCTCTTTACCCTTCGCATGTTCTCTTTTCGCTAGACGCTCCCGGTATTGTGTCTAATGACCTTCGTCCGTCGCTATCTGGCTTGCTCTTGCATGTACCCGTATGTGAAATGCCAAACTCGAACGGATACCTAACGGAACACACAGCCCTTATTGTGGCCTATTCGGCTTCATTTCCGTACCTAACGGAACCATGGGCTCTTATTTGACGAATTTCGAAGGAAATATGCCCCTTTAATAGAAAATAGCGGCTTTCAGTTCCGTTAGTTTTGAACATCTACAGCTTTTCGTTGCAATAACGGCGCTGACTTCCGTTAGTCCGTTTGGCGGAATGCGCCAACACCAGCTTCGGTTTGAGTTGGCTATCACGTAAGCGCCAAGCACTGAATTCCGCTAGAGCTATCGCGTAAACGCCAACCGCCTGCTTCCGCTAGAGTCGCTATCGCTATGCGCCAACCGCCGGCTTCCGTTAGAGTCGCTATCGCGCTAAACGCCAAGCACTAATTTCCGCTAGATTCGGCTACCGAGTAAGCGCCAAGCAGACAGCCAGGACTCCAATACGTCCAGCCGATACAGTCCTTTCATCGTCTACCCCTGACCGACGATTTGCGTTCGCCGTACGCCCGGAATGCTGTGCAGATGCTCCATCATCACGTCGAACTCTTCCGTCAGCCGGGAGGTTTCCACGGAAATGACGACATTCGCCCTTCCCTGGAGCGGGATGCTCTGATTAATCGTCAACACGTTGCCGCCCGAACCGGCGATAAATGAGAGCACTTTGGACAAAACCCCCGAACGGTGCTCAAGATCGAAGGAGATCGTTACGATACTCTCTCTTTCAATATCGCTCAGTTGGTGAATACCGTCCTTGTACTTATAAAAAGCACTGCGGCTCAAGCCGACCTGTGCCACCGCTTCATGGACCGTTTTGGCATCGCCCGAAGCCAGGAGCTGTTTGACCTGCAGCGTCTTGATGACGGCCTCCGGCAAAATATCCTCGCGGACCAAATAGTAGCGTTCGTTCACAAACGTCCTCCCCTTGTAGACTCGTGTTTTCATATAGTGGACATTATAACGGAAAGCGGCGAGGGTGGCAATCGGTATTCGCGAAAAAATAAAAAAAAGATTGAGCAAGTCCGCACTTGCCCAATCTTAATAAGTTGAACTATTGAAATGGTTGTAGGGTTTAGCCAACTTATATTTACTTATTCATAATAGTAACTGCTTCCCTCGACAAACTCAAACTCGAAATCTCCGATTCGAACCAATGTGCCGTCTTTGGCCCCGCGGTTGCGCAGTTCATCGTCCACGCCCATATGACGAAGCGTGCGGGCAAGCTTCAAAATGGCGTCATGCGTATTCAACTGCATCCGTTTCATCATGCGCTCGATTTTCGGACTTTCCACGACAAACGTTTCATTTTCCCGGCGGATCGTGAAACTGTTGTCTTCCTGTTTGTCCAGTTTATAAATTTTCCGTTCTTCCAGAGCGGTAACTTCTTCAATCGCCGGAGCCTCCGGAATTTGATCCAGTAAATCGGCCGTCCGGTAAAGCAGCTCCTGAATGCCTTGGCGTGTTAATGAGGAGATCGGCATGATTTCCAGATCCGGTCGTACATCCTTGACCTGCTCCCGGAATTTCTCCAAATTTTCCGCTGCTTCGGGCATATCCATTTTGTTGGCGGCCACGATTTGCGGACGCTTTTCCAGATCGGCATTGTACAATTTGAGCTCTTCGTTGATTTTCAGCCAGTCTTCAAACGGATCCCGTCCTTCCGAACCCGCCATATCGACGACATGGACAATCAGCCGAGTTCGTTCCACATGGCGCAAAAACTCGTGGCCTAATCCCACGCCCTCGTGAGCCCCCTCGATCAGGCCCGGAAGGTCAGCCATCACGAAGCTTCGCCCTTCGCCGACATCCACGACCCCGAGATTCGGCGTAATCGTCGTGAAATGATATGCCCCGATCTTTGGCTTTGCCGCCGACACGACGGACAGCAAGGTGGATTTGCCCACGCTTGGAAATCCGACGAGACCGACATCCGCCATCACCTTCAGTTCGAGCACAATCCAGCGCTCTTCGCCTTCTTCACCATGCTCCGCAAGCTCGGGAGCCGGATTGTTCGGCGTCGCAAAGCGGATATTGCCGCGTCCGCCGCGTCCGCCTCTCGCTACGACGACCTGTTGGCCGTGGCGCGTCAAATCCGCCAGCACCTCTTGGGTGTCATCGTCGATGATGACCGTCCCCGGCGGGATGCGAACGATCATGTTTTCCGCATTGGCCCCGTGCTGGCTCTTGTTGCGGCCCTTCTCTCCTCGCTGTGCCTTGAAGTGCCGCTGATAGCGGAAATCCATCAAGGTCCGAAGCCCTTCGTCGACCCGAAAAATGACATCCGCGCCTTTCCCGCCGTCTCCGCCGGCCGGTCCTCCTTCCGGTACGTACTTCTCCCGCCGGAACGCGACGATTCCGTCTCCGCCGTCTCCGCCCTTCACATATATTTTCGCTTTATCTACAAACATGCATTCACCTCATTCTAGTTTGCGCAGGCTACCCGAATTCTTAAGGCCGACATTTTGTCGTCCATTTGCTCGGCCAGCACTCGTTTGCCGGAACTCCATTCATCCAGGTGCCGCCTTAATACCGCGGCTTGGTTGGGATCGCCGCCTTCCCGTTCAAACACGGCGAGGATTTCCCCGTCTTCCCGCCATAAGGATAATTTAAGCTCAAGAACTTCTCCCCACGAGGAACGTCCCGTAAACTGATAGGCCCGGATCGTGGCGATAATCGCTTCCGTAAATTGATCCGCGTCCTCCGTCGAGAGCAATTCTCCAAGCTGCAAATCCTCCTGGATGCATACTTCAAGCTGAACCGACTTATTTTGTTCGCGGAACGAATGCAAATAAAAAACGAGCGACGGAATTCCCAATCGGGAAATCCGGCTGTCCGCCGCCATCCGTTCCTTTATTCTTTCCACACAGCCCGCCAGTTTATCATATTTGCCCAGTTGAATATACCCGTATAAAATCTGCAAATCGTTCATCCAATCATGTCTGTGATGAGTAAGCGTGGCTGACGCCGTTCTTTGCAGCGATTCAAGCAACGCTTTCCGCTCGCTGTCCGCCTGTCTCTGTATATACTTGATATACCCTATTACTACAAGGATAAGGCATATTCCAAGGAGTATGAAGCTCACAGCCCCATGGAAGAAATACATGAGGACCAGACAAGCAAGGATGAGCGCCGCCGTGATCGCCGGCACCGTGAACCGATGTTTCATGAGTTTCCCCGTTCCTCTGACAGATTGGGTGAAGTTTCCACCCTGACATCATATCCAAGTATACCACAAACCTTGTCCAAATCACGTTTCAAAATATGCGGCTTCCTCACAAAAAAAAGCCCCCGGCATTCACATGCCAAGGGCTTTTCGGAAGCCTCGCCGAAGTCAGCAAAGCTATTAAGCTTCTACTGCAGCCGCTACAGGAGCGGTTTCCACTGGGTAGACGCTCACTTTCTTACGGTCGCGACCCCAACGTTCGAATTTTACGACGCCGTCCACTTTCGCGAACAGAGTGTCGTCTTTACCGATTCCCACGTTGTTGCCAGGGTGAATTTTCGTTCCGCGTTGGCGAACGAGAATGCTTCCGCCGGTAACCACTTGACCGTCAGCACGTTTCACGCCAAGGCGTTTCGCGATGCTGTCGCGTCCGTTCTTCGTGGAGCCTACGCCCTTCTTCGAAGCGAACAACTGAAGATCCAATTTCAACATTGTCCATCTACCTCCTTCTTCAAATATTCACGTCTTTTATTTGAATATACTTTCCGTATGAGCCTTCGATACCTTGGAGCATAACGACCATGGATGAAAGCAGCAGCTGCACTTGACTAGCTTGACCCGAATCAACATCGACGGGAAGTACCGCATTCAGAAAGCCGTGTTTCATTTCGGCGTCCATGACGGTCCCGGTTAGCTCTTCGATGGCGTTGACCGTACCTACGGTGACGGTCGACACACCGGCGCATACGATGTCTTCTCCCGGATCGGCGTAGCCTGCATGTCCCGATACTTTGAATCCGGCAATGCCGTTATCTCTGTCGCGTAAAATGGAGACGATAATCATTACCGCACACCTGCTTACGCTTGGATTTTCTCGATGGTCACTTTCGTGTAAGGTTGACGATGACCTTGTTTTTTGTGGTAGTTCTTCTTAGGCTTGTATTTGTAAACGACGACTTTTTGGCCTTTGCCGTGTTTTTCGACTTTCGCCGTTACACTTGCGCCGGATACCAATGGAGCGCCAGTTACCAAACCTTCGCCCTTCGATACTGCCAAAACGCGATCGAACGTCACGCTTGCACCATCTTCAGCATTCAATTTTTCGATGTAAAGAACATCGCCTTCTTGAACGCGGTATTGTTTACCGCCGGTTTCAATAATTGCGTACATTTGCTTGCACCTCCTCATGTCTCAGACTCGCCTGATTCAGGTGCCGCCGCCCAATAAAGACGGACGGTCTTCAAACCCGATCGGAGCGGTTACAGCATGTGCACAAGACAACTCATAACACATACTTGAATATAGTACCATGGCCTTACGCAGAAATCAATCATTGTTTAAAAATACCGGTTGTTCCCGCATTCTTTTTCTCGTCATTTCGAGCAAGCCCAGCTTGGTCCAGCCCAAAATATGATGCTGCGTCCTGTCCCCGACCAATGAGCTTTCCAGCTTGTTCATGACGGCCGCGCGATGTTCGTCCCGGTTCATATCGATAAAGTCGATAATAATAATGCCTCCGGTATCCCGCAAACGGACGAGCCGGGCAATTTCCCCCGCCGCTTCCAGGTTCGTCCGGAAAACGGTATCCTCCAAATTTTCCCCGCCGGTAAATTTCCCCGTATTGACATCGATGACCGTCAGCGCCTCCGTCGTATCCCAGACAAGATACCCGCCTCCCGGAAGCCATAACTTCCGTTGAAAATCCTTATCCAGTTGCTGGCGGATTCCATAATAATCAAAAAGCGGAGGCTCCCCTTTATACAGGCGGATGTTCGGGTTTTTTCCCTGCAGCATGGTGGTCAGGAAGGCGGAAGCTTCACCGGCCTGATCGGGGCAATCCATAATCAGCTCATCCGTTTCGGGACTGTAAACATCCCGGATAAAACGCTGCACCATGCTCAACTCTTCATGCAGGGTGAATGGAGCCGGAGCCGTAGTCTCCTTGTCCAAAATCGCCTCCCACTGCTCTCGGAGCGAGGCCAGATCCTCGGCGATCGCTTCCTGTTCGGCATGTTCCGCAATCGTCCGGAGAATCAACCCTTCCTCTTCCGTGCGCATCTCCTCGCCGATCTCCTTCAAGCGGTTCCGCTCGTCTTCGCGGCTGATTTTTTTGGATACGGCCACATAACCGGCATTCGGCATATATACGAGCCACCGTCCGGGGAGGGAATAATGCGTGGTTACCCGCGCGCCTTTGTTGCCGATCGCCTCTTTAACCACCTGCACGATCAGTTGCTGGCCGGGTTTCAACAAATCCGAAATCGGGGGTTTTTGTTTCGGCTGTTTTTCCAAATGGGGGTGAAGCACGTCATCGATATAAAGAAACGCGTTCCTCTTCTGTCCGATATCGACAAAAGCCGCTTGCATTCCGGGAATTACGTTTACGACTTTGCCTTTAAAAAAACTGCCTGCCAGCCCCTTCTTGTGGGACCGTTCCGCAGCATACTCCACCAGCTTATTTTTCTCCAGCAGCGCCATCTGGGTGGAATCAGGGCCGCAGTGAATAATCAACTGTTTCATTGATCTCACCCTCACTCTTTTTGTAACTCGGAACAATATTCTCCATT
The DNA here is from genome assembly GCF_051307165.1 of Paenibacillus salivarius. Taxonomy (NCBI): domain Bacteria; kingdom Bacillati; phylum Bacillota; class Bacilli; order Caryophanales; family Paenibacillaceae; genus Paenibacillus; species Paenibacillus salivarius. Next base: position 1,604,733 of record NZ_CP195592.1, on the reverse strand, counting down.
ATACCATGGCTTGTCGTGATTTCATGCTCCCGGATCGCCCCGCAAAAACGAGGAAATCACCCGTTGTTCAGGCACAACCGCCACTATGTTCCCTTGAGGGTTCATAATATAGATAAAATGGTATTTTTCTCTTTTAAACAGACGCAGCAAGCCGTCCAAAGGTTTCGATTTATCGGCCACAATCGGCTGTGCCAAACTGCCGTTCAGCAAATGGCGCGCAAAGGAGCTGTCCCTGTTCATCAAAAAGCGCAAAAACCGGTAATGAAGGTTGCGGTAATCCGTCCAATTCGAATACGTCAAAAACATCCCGATCAGCAGCAAATTGAACTGCAGGGCGCCGAAGCCGAAAATCAGCGGAATTGTGGCGTAAACCATAACCAGAATACTGAAAACGAGACTGATCCGGAGCGACCAAACCAGCGTGGCATGAAAAGGAAGGGCCATCCCGCACAATGCCTGGCACACCTTTCCTCCATCCAAAGGCAAAATCGGCAGCAAATTAAACAACGCGATCAGCATATTGCATTCCACAAAATAAGAGAAGAACGGCCCCTCCCAAATTCCCGAGGCATGAAGCAGCCAGGATATTCCGATCAGAAGCACATTTTGAGCCGGGCCGGCCAGCGCAATCGCGATTTCTTTGCCCGCGTTTAATGTCCCGGTATCCTCCATGACCGCTACCCCGCCGAAAGGAAGCATTTGTACGGACAGTACCCGAATGCCGAACATCCGCGCGCAGGCGACATGGCCAAGTTCATGGACAAAGACTATCGCGAATAGGGCCAAAAGCTCCAGAAAATGGCCGGTAAATACGGAGGCGAGCATAATCAGCACAAAAAGAGGGTGAAATGAAATCGTCATGCCGCCCCATTTAATCAAACGGAATCACATCCGTGGGATCGATGTAACGATCATTCATTTTCAAGGCAAAATAAAGGGTAGCATCCTGCTCGGACGAAAGGCTTCCGACAGGGTCGCCTCCTTCCAGCCAATCTCCTTTTCCGACTGAAACGTTGTCCAAATGGCCATATACGGAAATATACCCACCGGCATGCTGGACGGTAACGGTCATTCCGCCGGAGGCATCGCGGGCCACGCCGAGGACGCGCCCCGTCTCTACGCTTTTAACCGGCTCGCGGGCGCCCGAATCCCCCGTAGGGACGATCTCCACCCCCTTGAAGTCGATGGCGAAGGAAGCCGCGATCCTGCCGCTCAGCGGAACCGTAAAACCCGTGGCCGTCCCGACTTTGAGCCCCTTTTCTTCCTGGTGCCTGAAAATCGGGATAAAAGACGGTGCTCCTCCGAACGTATTCTCGTACCAGGTTTCCACCGCGGCAAAGTCCATTTCCTGGGTGAGCGACTTCGCCACAAAGAGGCGGACCGGCATCGACCATTCCGGCTGGTACCGGTTGATTCCCCAAACGAAACCAAACAGAAGAGAAGCGATCACGATCCTCAAAAACAACATCGTCCAAAAAGAGGCCCTTCTCCCGCCGGAAAAGCCGCCATCATCTCCCAGGCCCTGCAAATCATAATCGTTCCAGCGCCCTTGTCCCTTTTTCCACAGCAGCTCGGGATCAGGTTCGCGAACCTCCGTATAAACGGGCTGTGAAGCTTGTCCTTCAACCCGGCCGCCGCCTGCCTGAGAACCGGTCGGAGCGCTGCCGTTCGCGTTATACCCTGCGATTAAATCCCCCGCCGTCAACTGCCTGATACGTTCCTCGCGACGTTTTCGCACATTCGACTTCACGTCCATATTATGCACCCTCCCGGTCAAATCTCGTGATTTATATGTATGAGAGGCTTGGCCGGAATATGAACGGGGTCTGGACAACTAAAAAACCGGCGCCCCGGGCACCGGTTATTCTTCCACTTTATATTTCTCTTGATGCAGTTTTATGCTGAACACAAGTCCGATACACAGCATGTTGATGAGCAGCGAGGTGCCCCCGTAACTGATGAACGGCAGCGTGATCCCCGTGATCGGCATCAGGCCGATCATCATCCCGATGTTTTCGAAAATCTGGAACAGAAACATCGCGACGATGCCGACGATCATGTACGCTCCCCGCTTGTCGATACAATTCAAGGCGATGAGAATCATCCTGTAAATAAACAGAAAATAAATAAGGAGCAGCACGGCGGCCCCCATGAAGCCGAATTCTTCGCCGACGACGACAAAGATCGAATCCGAATAAGGATAAGGTACGAATTTCTTATTTTTCAGCTCGCCTTTCATATAACCGTCGCCGAGCAGTCCCCCGGATCCGATTGCGATCTGGGCGTAATTAGACTGATGCTTCTCATCGCTGGAAGCCTGATCGGGATTGATGAACGTATTGATTCTTTGATACCAGTGAAGCTTGTTGTGCTCTTTCAAATAATCCTGAATTTGCAAATTATAGGTGTTAAAAATCGTCACAAAGGCAATGAGCGCCGCCACGACGACCGTTAAACCGATCAGGACATGGGAATATTTCGTATTCCCGATCCACAGCATCGCAACCAATACGACGAGAAAAATAATCGCATTGCCCAGGTCAGGCTGAATCAGCACCAGGAGGAAAGGCAGAAGCGTCATCGCAGTGACCGGAATGACATCGTTTCTGAAGCGCAGCGTCTTTCCGTTTCGCTTACCCAGCATGTAACCCGTAGTCAGAATCAGAATCACCTTGACCAGTTCGGCAGGCTGAAATTGCAATCCGCCCGGGAGCTTAAACCAGCTCCGGGCCCCGTTGATTTCCGGAGCGAACAGATACACGAGCACGAGCATGACGCAGCCCGCCCCGTAAATATACCAGCTGTATTTCAGCAGCGTCCGGTAATCGACCAAAGCCATTCCGAACACGACGGCAAAACCCGCCGCGTAAAACATAAGCGTTTTAAGATCATAAGCATGGAACTGGTTTTCGTACGGAGCAATCGCGCTTCGGACCAGCAAGGCGCTGAACACCATAAACACGGCCAGAATGCCCACCATGGGCCAGTCCACTTTTTTCAGTTTAAAAAACAACGAAAATCAGCCCATTCCAAAAAACTTTTTGAAACGCGTGAACACGCCCTTTTTCTGGTCAAGCAGCATCAACGGAACCGTATCCCCCAAAATCCGGCGGGCGATATTGCGATAAGCGATCGCCGCTTTCGATTCCGGGTTCATGACGGTCGGTTCGCCGGAGTTGGCGGCTTTGATGACCAATTCATCATCCGGTACGATGCCGATCAAGTCGATATTCAGCACTTGCAAAATGTCTTCGATTTCAAGCATGTCTCCCGATTTCACCATGTTCGCTCTGATCCGGTTGACGATCAGTTTCGGCGATGAAATATGGGAGCTTTCCAGCAGACCGATGATCCGGTCCGCGTCACGGACGGCGGCATGCTCCGGCGTCGTTACCACGATGGCCTGGTCCGCGCCTGCAATCGCATTCTTGAATCCTTGCTCGATCCCCGCGGGACAATCGATGATAACATACTCATGTTCCTTTTTAAGTTCAAGAACGATGTCTTTCACCTGTTCGGGGGTAATCGCATTTTTGTCCTTGGTTTGAGCCGCGGGCAGCATATATAATTCATCAAAACGCTTGTCCTTGACGAGGGCCTGATTCAAACGGCAGCGCCCTTCCGCTACATCGATCAAATCATAAATGATCCGGTTTTCGAGTCCCATGACGACGTCCAGATTGCGCAGCCCGATATCCGTGTCCACCAGGCATACCTTCTTCCCCAACAGCGCAAGCGCGGTACCGATGTTGGCCGATGTCGTCGTTTTCCCTACACCGCCTTTACCGGATGTGACAACGATAGCTTCTCCCATAATTTACACCCCTTTAAACGCGTTAAAATCCGGCCTGATCCGGAGCATATTACCGATTTTGTCGATCTGCATTTTCCCGTCGCGCAAAAAAGCGACCTCCATGCTCGTTTCCCTGTTTTCCCACTCGTCCGGGGGCCTGCTGATCACGTCGGCGATCCTCAGCTGCGTCGGCGCAAAATAAGAGGCCGCTATGACCGCCTCTTCATTGCCTTCATACCCGGCGTGCGCCATTCCTCTCAGTGCCCCGAGTATAAAAATATCCCCCGTACAGGCAACCGTCCCCCCCGGATTCACGTCGCCCAGGAACAAGAGATCCCCCTTGTGATGCAGCACCTGGCCGGAGCGGACGATCCCGGTCATCGTTTTCAATATGTTATCGGAACCCGGGCTCCCCGCCGGTTCAGGCATCTCGAACGAACGGACGAGCAGGTTCCCCTTTTGACTCAATATATCGAGAATAGATTCCTTCTGATCTTCCGAAACGATCCGCGTCCCCAGCTTTACGTCAACATGAATGATCGGACCGGTCAAAATGCTTTGATGGCTGTGCTCCAGTTTATAACGCAGTTCCTCCAAGAGAGTTCCGAATTCACACTTGTCGTCAAGCAGGAAAACCAGGCCATCCTTGATGCCCTTGATCGTAACATGATTGGATTTTACTGTCATAAGCCTGTCCCTCCTCCCTATTCAATTCGTGCAAAGGCGGGAAGTTCCTGCTTGCGCCCGCGTAAAACTCGCAGCAATCAAGTCTTGTCTTCGGCAGAACGCCGTTTGGTGATGATTTCCAGCTGCCGGCGGAGCGGTACGTACACGATCAAAGCAAATATAAATTGCACGAACATATTAGGGATGATGTGATTCATCAGGGCCCAGGAATACGGCTGATGGACAAGTCCGAACAACGAGTACGTCCCGAATAATATCGAATCCAGCAGCAAGCTCCCGATGAATACGATAATCATCATGAGCGGAAGCGGGGCCTGCCGCGTTTTGGACAGAAGCCCGAACAGGTATCCGCATAATCCCATCGCAAACGAATAAGGCCCGATCATCGCGCCGTAATAGACGACGTCTTGCAGCAGTCCGAAGCAAAGCCCTAAAATAAGCCCGGTATGACGGCTTTCGTAAACGGTGAAAAACAGGATCGCTACGTAGACAAGGTGAGGAACGATCCGGGTCTGCCACGCATTGGGGACCAGCCAAGGTACGATCGTTCCTTCAACGATGAACAGGAGAAACAGCAGCAGAATCAAAATATATTTGCGCTTCTTCACTCCTTCTCAGCCTCCGGAACGAATACGACGAACAATTCCTTCCAATCCGCAAAGCTGGCCGCCGGGGTAATCGTCGCCGTGTAGGTCAATCCGAATTCGCCTACCTGGATGTCCTTCACCTTGCCGATAATCATTCCTCGCGGAAATACGCCGCCGATGCCCGAAGAAACGATGAGATCATCCTTCGCTAACGTCTTCGTATCTTCAATCCGGCTCATCAAAAAGGTTCCGGTTTCCTTGTCGTAGGATTCGATCACCCCGAAAACATCGTTTTCCTTCCCCTGGGCCGTTACCGCGATTCCGTTCGAATTCGGATCACGGGCATCCATCGTGGTCGCCAGCTTTACCGTCGAGCTGAAATTGCTGACATGGCTGACAACGCCGACAAGGCCTTCCGAGGAAGAGACCGCCATGCCTTCTTTGACGCCTTCACGCCTTCCAATATTGATGACGATGGTTGTATTTACCGGATCATTGTTGACACTGATCACCTGCGCAATTTTCCAGGTGTAATCGTACAGTTCTTTCTGTTGTTTGGTAAAATCGAGATCATCCTGCAGGCGCTTATATTCCTGTTCAATAAAATTAAACCGTGCCTTATCTCGCGTATAATGCGCGAGGGCGATTTTGAGCTGCTCGTTTTCTTCCTGCAGCGCCTTTAGTTCGGAAACATCTTCAAAGAAGCCCGCTATATAGCCAGCGGGCTTATGAAACACATATTGGATGAAGCCCACCGTATCCTTCACGAATTTCTCCGGCCAAGACAAGTTGGTTCTCGATCCGAGAGTAAAGCCCATAACCGCGATAAAAAGAATGAGTCCCATCAACAAAATAAACAGTCTTTTGTTGCCAAGCAGCTTAAACAGTTTTAGCCCCCTCCAAACTTACAATGATATACACAGACAAAAACGGCCTGGCCGCCCACCGGGGCGGCGCCGCTTCATCATTAGGGCAGCCTCGTTCTTCCCCGGTTTAACGTTTGGAACGAAGCGCGGAACTGCTTTTTGACTTAAACATATGAATATTGTCCAAGGCTCTTCCCGTACCGATTGCCACGCAATCAAGAGGATTGTCGGCGACGATGACGGGCATTCCCGTCTCGCTGGCAAGAAGCTTGTCGAGATTTCTCAGCAACGCGCCTCCGCCCGTCAGGACGATTCCCCGGTCCATAATATCTGCCGCAAGCTCCGGCGGACATTTTTCCAAGGTGACTTTTACGGCTTCGACAATGGCGCTTACCGTATCGCTGAGCGCTTCGGTAATTTCATCGGACGTGATCGCGATCGTCTTCGGAAGCCCCGTTACGAGGTCGCGACCCCGGATTTCCATCGTTTCCACCTTTTCCAGCGCAAGCGCGGAGCCGATGTCCATCTTCAGCTGTTCGGCGGTTCTTTCGCCAATCATTAAATTATATTGACGTTTGATATATTGGATGATCGATTCATCCATTTCGTCTCCGGCCACACGAACCGACTTGCTCGTAACGATGCCCCCGAGGGAGATGACCGCTACTTCCGTCGTACCGCCGCCGATGTCCACGACCATGCTTCCCGTCGGTTCCCACACCGGCAAGTCCGCGCCGATCGCCGCAGCGAAAGGCTCCTCGATCGTATAAGCCTCGCGCGCTCCGGCCTGCTTCGTCGCATCTTCCACGGCGCGTTGTTCAACAGCCGTAATTCCGGAAGGAACACAGACCATCACATTTGGATGGCGTTGAAATAAGGAGCGCTGCTTTTGCGCCTGACGGATAAAATACTTGATCATCGTTGCCGTCGTATCGAAGTCGGCGATAACGCCGTCCTTCATCGGACGGATCGCCCGGATGTTGCCCGGAGTTCTGCCGATCATCTTCTTGGCGGATTCGCCTACGGCCACAATATTTTTAGTATCGGTATGAATCGCGACGACCGAAGGTTCCCTCACAATAATCCCTTTCCCGCGAATATAAACCAAGGTATTTGCCGTACCCAAATCGATTCCCAAATCTTTTGTAAAGCCACCCAACATGCTGTATCTCCCTTTCCTTCTGTATCTTATCTAGTATATTACATCAAGCCTTGCTCCTTCAAACTGACGAATGAACCGTCTCCGATCACGATGTGATCCAGCACGTCGATGCCGACAATTTCACCCGCCCTGCACAGCCTATCCGTCATTCTAATGTCTTCCGGACTGGGCGAAGGATCTCCGCTGGGGTGATTATGGACGCATACGATTGACGCGCTGCTGCATTTGATGGCGGCGCGGAACACTTCGCGAGGATGAACGATCGATGCGTTCAAGCTGCCTACAGACAGCGTTTCCTGAGCAATGATATGGTTTTTCGTGTTTAAAAAGAGGCAAACGAAATGTTCTTTTTGCAAATAACGCAATTCTTCCATGACCTGATCGGCGGCATCCCGCGGACTGCGGATAATGCGCGCCTCCGGGGTCCGGGCTTTGGCTAATCTTTGCCCCAGCTCGATCCCCGCTTTAATCTGGACGGCCTTTGCCGGCCCGATTCCTTTCATTTTCGTCAATTCATCAAGGCTAAGATCCATAATTCCGCGTATTCCGCCGATTTCCGCCAGCAGGCGCTGCGCCATATGAATCGCCGATTCGTTTCGCGTTCCCGTCCGAAGTAAAATCGCCAGCAGCTCAGTCTGGCTTAAAACGCCGGCTCCATAACGCAGCATGCGCTCCCTGGGGCGTTCCTCGTCGGGAAGATCCCGCAGCATATAGATTTCATGATTCAAGCATATCCCTCCATTTTCATGTCGGAAGGATATGCTTTATCTCTTCCTGGCTTATTCTTATAACACTTGGATTCCGAATGAAGAAAGCATTTCGGTAAGCAGTGACAACGGCAAGCCGACCACGTTGAAGTAGCAGCCTTCGATGCCGGTTACGATCGTGGCTCCCAGCCCTTGGATGGCATAAGCCCCAGCCTTGTAGTGCACGATGGTTCTTTTAAGCCGACAGTATCATTGACGAGTTCCCCGCCATAAAAGTTTGATGCTAAAGTAGAAACTAATGTTTTGATTACCGCCCCCGCTTTATAAGTAACGGTGGCTTTATAGCCGCCACCGTTACCATCAGGGTCATGATCCCCACCTTCGTACTGTAGCAATTTCTCAATATTGGCTTTCAAGTAAATTGTAGGCTCTCCGTCTTCGTTAACAATTATTTTATCAACCAACAAACCAAGATCCTTACGATCAAACATCTCTTTTCCAATTAGTTCATCAAGAACGCTCAAAGCAGTAACTGAGCCTTCATGAAACCTTGAAGATTGCTTTTTAATTTCAGTTAAATCATCAATCTGCCTTTGAATATCTTTGATTAGCAATCGCTTCTCAGCTTCAATTTCTGCATATGCTTCTGAGATAATTTCCTCATCTTCGGGGCGTCGAGCAACTTCATTTATCCTCTGCTTCATTGTTACTTTCAGTTCATCAGAAAGTTGCTTTAGACTTGAATTTAGCCTCTGGAGGGACTTATCTAGATTGTCGGTTCTCTTCACCTGATCTTTCAATTTACCATCAAAACCACTAATTGCATCGCTCAGTTTTTCTCTGAGGACAACAAGGTGGGCTTTTATTGCAAGCAGCAATGTTCGATCTAAGATGTAATGTGTTGTACAAGCTATTTTACCTACTCTTCTGTATGTCCCACATATGTAGGACTTATGTTTACCTTCCTTATTAAGAGCAACAAAACCGCGTCCGCAATCGGCACAAACAAGAAAGCCAGTGAATAGGTTTACATGCTTATGTCCCGAACCTCTATAGTGCATGGTGAGACGTTTTTCAGCGATCTCCTGTGCAAGTTCAAAATCCTCCACACTTACCAGAGGTTCGTGATTATTTGCAAACACATAGTGCTGGGACGGATCGACCCTCAGAATTTTCCCATTAATCTCAGCAAGCTTATATTTACCTTGTCGAAGTACTCCAATGTAAAAGTCATTTCTTACGATTCTTTGAACCATTCGCTGAACCCAAACATGTGTAACATCTTTTTTGTAAACTTTACCTTCAGCTTCTTTGTTTCTTTGGATAACCATTGATGGAGTAGGTACTTCGTTTTCAGTCAGATAAATACAAATTTTTCTGTAGCCGTCCCCTTGTAAATACATTTCGAAGATCTTCTTAACTACCCAAGCAGTTTCTTCATCAATAATTACTTTCTCTCGGTCAAGCGGATCTCTCTTGTAGCCGTAAGGAACTGCTGACAAATACTTGCCATCAATCATTTTTGTCTTGTTGTTATCTTTTATTTTGGTGCTTATATCTTTGACATACCTCTCATTATACCACGTTTTAATTCCGAGTATCGAGTCATCATCAACATATGAGTCGTAGTTATCACTTATTAGAATTACTCGAACACCTAGCCTTTTCATATCTTCGAGAAATAGCAATGTATAAGCATTATGCCGCCCTATACGCGATATATCCTTTACCAATAGTACTACTTGATACCCATTTTCAATTGCAAAATTAATATCTTCTAACATCCGATTAAAATCAGGTCTGTTGAATGAATATCCGCTGTAATTATCATCTTCGTACAAATTCTTTTCAGAAATTTCTTTTCCAAATACCTCTTTTGCATGATTCACAATTATCTTCTTTTGGGCAATAATTGTAGCATAGTTCTTTCTATCTTCATCGCGGCTGATACGTGTATAACCAATCAACAAACACTTATCTCCAGAATTTACAACCTTAAAATTAGTCATATTGATACCCCATTTCTTATATTTTCATTGGATTTGGGTCATTGTACCTTGGTATCGAAAACTGGTTCAACTTTGTTTTTAAGTGCATTTTGAAGCACTAACTTTTCAAGACCAACAAGGATATCCTCAGTTCCAGAAAAGAATGTGATCAGTTTATAGGACTTGAATTTTCTCGTCTTGAGATCTTCCTTGAGTTCCAAAAATTCCGCTGAATCCTTATCCTGCTCAGTCATCCAGACATACACCAACTTATTTGCATTATCCAACTTCACTTTGATCAAGATAATGCACCTCCAATGACCCGCAACACTGACATGTTGGAATACCAGACCTTGGAGAGGAAGGACTTTCTTGACTTGATTGACTTACTAATGACTACAGACATGTTTAACACTCCGTTTGCACGATATTTGGAGCGATAACTCCATGTCTCTCTGCTGTGGACTCTTGAAAAATGTTCGTAAGTTTTAGTCAACTCCAAAAGGGCAAAAATCAATTGAAGTCAAAATAAAAAAAAAGCACTTACTTCCTGACTAAAAACAGTCAGAGAAATAAGTGCTTCATATTTGAAATTCTACATTCTAGATCTTGGGTACTTAAGCCCGCAGGCAAGCTGCATATGTTTCGGTGTTAACCCCATCTCGTAAAGTTTTTGTATTTTCCTAACCACTAACCTCGCTCCACTTCTGTTAAAGTTACTAATGCATATTTTAGGACCAGTCGTATACGGATTTGAATACCACAATTTAAAGTAAACCAATTCCTTATTGAAAAATGGATGTGTCATAAGTATTGTTAGTTCCTCTCGGGTTTTATAACCCGTCATAACTGCATAACCAATTGCCTTTAGTGTTTCAATGTCCTTCTCAATCGATGCTGACATTTCTTGTTCCTCCTAAACTGATAATTTGTTATTACACAACAAAAGAAACTTGCCTAGTATCACGCAAGCTGAATCCCTAAAAGTAAATCCCAAGCCCCTCGACATAAAAATCACCGTTGACTTTCTTCTCGCGTACTTTAATACCTTTCTCGATGAGAACTCTGCTGAACAGTTCCCAAAACTTTGTGGAGCCAATCGACTTCACATTATCTAAACCGTTATTTTCAGCCCACCTTGAAAAATCTCGCTTAAAGTCTGATCTTAAGGTCTGTTCACCTTCAGCCCAAAATACCCGCGCATTGAAATACTCGGGGATCGGGTTTTGACTGACCTTATAATCCTCTAATGCTTTTTCACACACTTTACTTTCGGTCAAATTAAAGTTGTTATCGATTAAACGTGCCAAGCCTTTCATTGCAAAATTCAGTATGCCTGGTAATTCTGTTAGGAGCTTATCGAGCAAAGACTTGTCCATGTAGCTTACCCCATCAATAGGTGCTTCGCCCGCCCGTAACTCCCGATAGATTTTGTTGAATGGAATGATTTGAAGTCTTCTAAAATACCCGTTCGTTAAATCGTTGGAATCCATCATACTATTAAGCAAAACAATCGTCTTAGCAAATAATCGTGTGTTGAAAGAAGCCTTAAACTTCTGCTCGACATTTACCGCATCTCCACCAGTTAAGATTTTGAAGTTCTGAGTGTTGAATTTCCGATCAAATTCATTCTCGGTCGAAACATTCACCAGCTTTCCCGGCAGGTTTTGCATTCCAAAACGACCACCGAGATCTTTTAACGAGACATTTGACACATTTTCAATTCCGATAAGGTGACGGATGACTTCTGACAGTACACTCTTACCATTTGATCCCGAGCCAATGAAGAAGAACGCTTTTTGAATCTTAACGTCCGGAATAAAGCAATATCCCATTATTTCCTGAACAAGCTTGATACGCTCACCATCACCTTCAAAGATGTCGAATAGAAATTCCTCAAACTTCGGGCACGATGCTGATCCGTCATATTCAATCGGAATTTGAATGGTGGATAAGTAGCTTGGGTCATGATTAACAAATTCCATCGAATAAAGATTTAACATGCCATTGGTTAAGTTAATAAGCCCCTTTTCGGGATTCATTTCTTCAACAAATGGTATCTCTCTCCTTAAAGCCTCGAAGTACTCCCCCTCCCATTTCCGACACCAGATATCCGTTTTTGCTTCATGTATAATGCCGCGGCAGATCGCCTTTAACATCCTATCGTTCATTTCGATGTAATACCCCTTACTGCTATAGGCATAAATCTGCGCATTACCTAACTGAACGAGATGCATTCGACTTAATGTGTAAGTGGCGAAGGTATTTGCGTTTATTTCTAGATCCCTCTTCCCGTAAGTAATCCCCCGTTCTTTAAGAGCGAGCCGCTCATCGAATTGTTCTGTAATTGGTGAAACACAGGATTTCATGACTTCAAGAGTTTGATATGATGCTGCCATTTTAAGCACACCTTTCTCGGTTTGATTATCTATCTCTCCGAGACTCTTGAGCACTTTCCCAATTTTCGTCTCAACTCCTGCATAATAAAAAAAAAAAAAAATGACCCTAATTTATTTAGGATGAATAAAAACAGTGTAGATCACCAAAGGTATTCTACACTGTAGTCAGGTTTTTTATTTGGATGTTAAATGCAGTTCCCTCATGCTTTGTGCTATCCGCTTCTTGCCTTCTTCTCTCTTTTTCAGTAGATGCTCCAATAATGGACCAAACTTTTCCGCGTAAGCTGATTTTACTTTCCACACTCCCCGTTCAGGTTCAAGTTCATCAATTGGCTCGATATTATCAGTAATTGGTTTTAGAAGTTTCTCATATTCGGTTCTTTCTCTACGATTTCTCTTTATTTGAATCATGGGTGTAGGTAACTTGGCATTACCATTTTCTACTGCCCTAAAATTAAAAGAAACAAACCCCCGCTTCGGTTCACCTTTTACTGTAAAAAAACCTGCGTAACAATCTCTTATGATTAAGAACATAAATTCATAATAAGTAAGACTAAATTCTTCTTTCGCATACACTTTTCGCTTATTAATCTGTTCTGGATTGATCCCAGTTTTATTATTAAGTAAAACATCAATTACTGGAACATCATCAATATCAATGTCTGTACGCAAGGTAATCCCTACCGGTGTTGCACAGGTGCCTTTTATACCCTTTCCACCTATTGAACGCCTTGAGGGGATCGAATTAAAACCAAGTAAGCATTCGAAATGTAACGTATGTGATAAAGAACCAAGAGAATCTCTTCGACTATCTGGCATTAATCCAAGCAATTCATTACCTAAGGCTAGAATTTTATTATTGTATGTAGTCTTTTTTCCATTCTCCTTCTTCTTTTTAGGTTCCATCCTGTTTCACCCTTCCTTCTTTACTTAATTATTTTAATTGAGTAACCTGGCTCCCGGTTATGAGAGTAGTAATGTTTATCCAGAAACCGTTTTTTGTTGTACTCTACCTCATAATCATCAAACACATGATAAATTGTATCAATAGTTGAAAGGTAAGCAAACCTTATACCTTCTTCTGTAAAGATAAATTGATAACTTCCATCATGTTCGATAGGTGTCACTATAAATTTATTTTCATCATACGTGTACCTACCTACACCTAAATTAACCAAATCGAATTTCTCAGGTTGTCCTATAAAGTAAGTTTTCTCACCGAAAAATAGTTCCTTCTTTTTCTTTACACCAACAAGATTTCTAAAGTGCTTCACTCGCTCGTACGATAACATATTTATTTCACGAAGGTTTTCCGGTGTTAAATTGAAAGACTCAATTTTCATCTCTTCACTTAGAAGGGTATAAACTCTTGGATAGTAAGTTAACCTTAAGAAATTTTTATTGAACTCCCGAATTACAGCAGGGTAACAAGATAAAAGTTTACCTATTTCCTCATTCTCACCATTATATTTACGCTGATTGTTATCTCTTTCATAAAGTAAGACCACATCTCCAACTTCAAATTCTGAAGAAAGGCTGGTAAACTTTTGTTTTACACTGTAAGGCTCATTCATCCATCCTCTTTGATTCCAGTGTTTCACATAGGCTATCCATTCAAATTGATATTCCTGTATCTTTTCTCTGCCTTCAGCATATTGATCTATACTTTTCTCGTGGCTCAACTTCTTATGACTCTTTGGCTCCAAAAACTTTATATCGAGAAGTCCTTCCAGCAGACAGTTACCATATCTCATAAGTATATAGAGATCAATATATTCGAATTGGTTAGGAAATCGCTTTTTATGATCAATAATTATTTGAGGGACTTTGACACTATCCTTATAACTTCTAACAAAAATATAAGCTACTAAACTTACATAAGCCTTTGATCTATTACTGTCATAATTCATTATCCTATTTGCCTTAGTGTCATAGTCATAATCATATACCGCTTCATCATCAGTATATTTCTTAAATACAACATTCTCGATCGAATCTAGAAAGAAATCTCCTACCGAACATTCCGCCAGAACCTCTTTATCTGGCGTGAACCCCACATCAAGCCCGCTATGCCATACGAAACTGAAGTGTTCACCGATGAGCAATTCCTCTGATATTGTTACATCAGATAAAACCAATTTTTTGTTAAGTAAGGATTTGGCATACTTGTCGAGTTCATATGCAAGCAAAAGTTCCGAACCTGTTTGAATAGTTGTGACTTTCTTGTCTAAAGGTAATAATTCGTTTAATCTTATGATATCCATTCGTAATTCTCCTTTCACATGAAGTAATCATTGGTAGTATTGTCTATATTTTAACCCATCGATCTTTGTGGCTCAATTATAGAAAAACCACCTTCCAATCGGATAAGTGGTTACGACCTGTTTCCAATCTTTACTTAATGAATACGACATACACCTTATCTGTTGTTAGCAGATTACTATCTTCGTAAATTTCGACCTTCTCCTTAAGATCAGCCTGCAAATTCTTTATTAAGTGTTGCGCGGCGGATAAAGTATGGTCGCCAAAATCATAGATCACCAAAAATTTGAATGCTGCCGCGGGATCAATCGACTTCACTTTTGATTTTCCTTCAAGCAGACCCTTAATGTCTTTTATGAGTCCGTTCCTCTGGGCGGAACCAAATTTGTATCCGTTATTGATCGGCTTGTTGCACTTGATCTCGGCAATAATGTTAACCTCTCCAGAAACTACGAGATCGTAACCATTATCATTCGGTCTGGTTTGGAGTACTTGATCCAAGTAGACTTGATTATTCTGCTTCACATAAGGGAAACGATCACTTACCCAATCAATGAATCGGATGGTCGTTTTGTATGTAATGATGTTATGGATGTCTTTCAACGTAGTCTTTATGTCTTCGAAGTCTTCAACTGACAGCCGGGAATAGTAATCTTCATCGGAACCAGTTATTTTATTGGCTACGAACTGGTTGAAGCGTTCTTTCAACTCGGCTTCTCTATCATAAGGTAGGCTCATTTTTACCCCCTGTTAGTGGAATGGAATACTTATCCACTAATTGTATCTCGAATGGCTCTAATTGCTCAACAACAAAAACCCATGCCCCAACTGCCCTCAATTTCTTGAATCAATAGTGATAATTTCCGCTCAAAAAGTTGATGACCCACATTTTCGATCATCATATGGTATCTTCACTCTAGAAAAATAAAGATGGTGCAAGTTAAGACACCATCTTAGAAAACTCGTTATCGGGCTTATCCATTAATATATACAGTAAAAACTTCATCTGTATCTTTATCTTGAATCATATAGGATTCATCGGGAGAGACACCAAAGGATTCTGATTTAGCGCCACTATATACTTTGGATGCAACCTTATTGACATTGATGACCGAGAACTTATATGGAGTGCCGTTTTTACCAACTTCCAGAACATATCTTGGCTTTACAACAACATCCAAAGACGCATGACCATTTACAACTTGAACTGTGTTTGATTTAAACTCTACATTTGCGTAATCACTAGAAACTAAGCTGACCTTATATTTGCCATCAGCAACCCCATAGATTACAGGTTCGAACCCATATGATGAATCATTCTTATCCATACTGACTTGAACAGTCAGTTCTTGTCCCTTGCTGTCGGTTAAAGACATCATGAATCTTGTCCATTTCATACTTAAATCTGTGTTTACATCCGTAGAAATATTCAATAATATCGTGCCGTTGGTATTAG
This sequence comes from Paenibacillus salivarius, assembly GCF_051307165.1. Classification (NCBI taxonomy): domain Bacteria; kingdom Bacillati; phylum Bacillota; class Bacilli; order Caryophanales; family Paenibacillaceae; genus Paenibacillus; species Paenibacillus salivarius. Next base: position 1,588,826 of record NZ_CP195592.1, on the reverse strand, counting down.
CAGTTGGTTGGTTATTACTATCGGAACCACCAAGTCCTAAAAAGCCTAGCCTCACCCTGTTATCAGGCTTTACAACCCGATTTATGATTGCTGCAGCCTCTGCCCTGGTAATATTAGAAGTCGGCTTAAAGCTACCTTTTTCATCCGATCCTGTGAGCACCCCGGCACTATACAGTTTGTAAATATCAGAACCATACTTACTATTTAATTTTACATCTGGAATAGCTGTTATATTGTTAATTTTGCTGAATACACTGTCAGGCAATGCATTGGAGAAAATATAAGCTAATTGTTCACGCGTTGCAGGATTATTATAGTTAGTAAAGCTCTTCTCATTAACGATTTTGTTCTGTATAGCATAGGACACAACTCCATCGTACCAGTTCGATCCGTTATTATTAATTTCACCGTTGCCACCATGATAAATATTATGGACTCTGGACGCTATAGCAATCGCCTCAGATACAAGGATCTTCCCACTCGGATCAAATACTGTACTACTTTTTCCGCTCATTAATCCAAGTTCAAAACTAATGCGAACGTCATTAGCATACCATTCAGTGCCACGGATATCCGCGAATTGATTTCCTTTGTATATATTTTTCTCTGTGAAGTTGGTTAGGTTAATATCAGACGGATTAGCTTGCTCCTGATTTATTAAATCATCACTATTCTGAGGTGGCTTCACTTCTGCTTGCTTATGTTGGGATATAGTAAGACGTTGCGTATTATTATTAGAATTACCCGGCGTGTCTGGTCCGTTTGGCTGTCCATTAGGTTTTCCAATCTTGCTCATGTCCATTTTAATAGGGCTTCTTCCACCGGAATTATCACCAAGTTCAGAAGTTCGATCACCCCAAATCCATGCTGTTCCATCTGATTTTAATGCAAAAGAAGTCAAACCAAGAGCTGCTATCTTCTCAACGTTAGTCAATCCTGAAACTTGTACGGGAGTCACACTATTATTAAATGTTCCATCCCCCAACTGACCAGAGAAATTTGACCCCCATGCCCATACAGTCCCGTTATCCTTTAAGGCTAAACCATGATTGCCTCCTACGGATATATGTTTAATTTGGCTTAGACCTTGTACTTGTACAGGGCTTGACACGCTATCTTCTTTAGTCCCATTCCCTAATTGCCCACTATCGTTATTTCCCAATCCCCAAACTGTTCCATCATTTTTTAATGCGAGCATTGTGCCTGCATTATATGCTATTTCTTTTACTTTGGATAACCCTTGAACTTGCACTGGAGTCAAATTCATTGCGTTCTTAGCACCTGTACCAAGTTCTCCCCAGGTATTATGCCCTGCTCCCCATACAGTTCCATCACTTTTAAGAGCAATTGATATTTGACCACCCGCAACAATGGCTGTTACATCAGTTAAGCCTTGCATTTTTACTGGCTTCACGTCCGATATAAATGTTCCATTCCCGTACTCACCTCGAGAGTTAGTGCCCCAAACCCAAACTGTTCCATCGTTGGACAATGCCATTGAATGCCAGCCGCCAGCAGATATCGCTTTTATATTGGTTACTCCTGGTACCTGAATTGGTTTTGATATTATTCCGTCATAAAACGCACCGTTCCCTGATGGAATAACGCTATATGCACCCCAAACCCATACTGTTCCATCACTTTTTAGAGCCATATTGTGATAGACACCTGCTGATATAGCGATAACATTATTCAAATTCGCTACCTGAACTGGAACAGAACTCTCTTCGGTAGTTCCATTCCCAAGTTGACCCAAGATATTGTCTCCCCAAGTCCAAACTGTTCCATCTTTCTTTAATACCATATGACCTGACATAGAGATAATTTCATCGGAGTTACTATTGGCTGCAAATGAAGAACTCTGAAAAATGTTGGTCGATATAACTATTATGAATAAGAGGATGAGTACTATTCGCCTTCTCATTTTCTTTACCAACTTTCTGTAAAAAGTTTAACTAACGATTTTCGAAATATCGTAACTGGTAATTGTTAAATAAAAGATGGTGCCTATTACAGCACCATCCAAAATTGAACCCTGATGGTCAATTACTCTTCGTCTTTGTAATCAATCTTCGTGTCGATTCCAACTGTATTTGTTTTGCTATCCCACGTAACACCAATATTGAACGCTTTTGCGATATCGCGGAGCTTGAAGTAGTTATTACCATCGATAGTGTAGGCGACCAAGCTTACTTCCTTGCCATCAATATATAATGTGGAAGAAGTAGGTTTAGCTTCTTTAGTTGCTGGCTTAGCAGATACTTTAAGCTCTCCACCCGCAGGAGTGTATGCTTTGCCGGAAAGAAGGCTAATTGCATTCTTTGCTCGATCCCATTTAACTTCAAATTGTTTCACAGTGCCATTCACAACAGATGCGATGTCGCGAAGCTTAAAGAAGTTGTTATTATTGATGTTATAGGCTTCAAATGATACTTCTTTGCCATTGACGATAACCTTGGAAGCGGTTGGCTTGGCAGATACAGGCTTGCTCGACTGATTTGTATCTGCATCAACCACTTTGTAACGATTGAATCCTTCATACATGAAGTAAATATTCTTAAACGAGTCGATCACATTACGATCTTTGTCATAAACCTCTATAGATGCAACTAAAACATCGTCTGTAAGAACAGATTCGAATGTAACACTCGGCATAAATACTGAAACTTTACCGTCTTTGAATTCCTCGTCTACGTATTTCATTTGACCACCAAAATAGCTGTCGACGCTCACATAAACTGAATGTGCCTTTTGGTTTGTAGTTACCAGATCAAACAAGAATACGTTAGAGTCCTTCTCAAATTTCGGATTCTTCAATGTAATCGCAGAGACTTCAAAACCGCCAATTTCATCGTCATTTCCCTTAACAGTCTGGAGCTTCAAAGAACTGCTTGGGAATTTAATCTTATACCCCGATTTTTCATTAAGAACATTTACTGTCGACATACCTTGTTCCGCTGTATTATTACCGGATTCGGAGTTAGCCTTGGGATCATTACTGGCAGTTCCTTCGCCAACAATCTGAACAACAAATTCGGCAACCGTATCGGGAGAAAACTCGCTTCCGAAGCGCACGTTCACCCCATAGTAGCCCTTCTTGCTGAGACTTGCGGTATTCCCTTTTACAGTGATATCCTCAGATGCTTCTCCCATAATAAAGGATTCACCATCAAGCTTCGCGTCAGGAAGGAAGCTGATACTCGGATGCGGGTCTTTCCCGGTAATGGTAAGCGTTACCGGCTTATCAGTTACGAAAACCGTATCTCCAACACCTGAACCTTCATCGATAAACTGCTTTTTATCAGTTACATTTGAGATTGAAACATAACCACCTTGCTTCGTCTCTACTTTCACTCCACTATCAGCCAAAGCCGTCAGTGAAGAAAATAGGGAAATAACTAAAGACAAGACCAACATCATAGACATCTTCTTCATTTTCCATCACTCCATTTTCATTGTTGTATGCTTATCATGAGCGATTGCTCTAATAGCCAAAATTACTGAACTTAGTCTTTACTCTTCTCAGCTGATTCTGAAAATCAAAAAAAAAAATCTCCGCTCAACAAATAATTGCATCCTCTCCTTTTAGAGTTTTATAAACAATGTCTAATCACCCTTCTAGACATTTCCCCATTATTCCTTGCCAGAGTGGGCATTTCGACATATATTTCTGATTATAATATACGAACTATCCTTCGTGAAGTATTAGTCGTTATCAAAAGTTCGCGAATTCCCTAACATAAAGGAAACGAATGCAAGGTGGTGTTTCCTTTAATGAAATTGAAAGAAGCAAGAGAAAAGAAGAAACTCAGCCAAGAAAGCGTTAGCCGCGCTGTTAATATATCCTTACGGCATTATCAAAACATTGAAGGTGGCATAACCATCCCTGCAGTGAATATCGCTCATCATATCTGCGAAGTTCTTAAGGTTGATCCACGAAAAATTGATGAGTGGAAAGACAGACGCCCGCCTGTTTAAAGCAGATCCCCCTTAGATCATGATATTTAGAACCTGCTCCTTAGTCAGTTGACTTTAAGTCACATCGGAACACAACCTCGACAAAATTATCCATCATATCTATAACTTTTGACCTACTATCCCGATATACTTATTAAGAAGAATATGGGAAGGAGGTCTTTTTGTTTGTGGACATAAGAAACCAATTTGGTCAAAGAGTAAGAGAGCTGCGGGCGAGAAGTGGTATGTCTCAGGAGATACTTGCCTATCGCGCAGGGCTTGATCGTTCATATTTAAGTGGTGTCGAACGAGGAGAACGCAATGTGAGCCTGGTTAATATCGAAAAGATCGCCGCGGCGCTTACTGTATCGGTTGAATATATGTTTTCAAGCGAACGCTTTTCGTCAACACCTGCATATCAACCCAATGACTTCACGATACCATTCACAGAACGGTTTAAATATCAACTCGATGGTGACCGAAAGATTCTCGCCTTTCAGGTTTATGGATTACTTACTGGAGATAATGTGGATTTTATGTCCAAGACCCTTATGGGAATCTGTAGTTCATTCGGGAGAGGTGAACTGAACGTTTTCGTTGATCACCGAGATATGAAAGCTTCTGACGGGGAGCCGGTAGTTTACTCGCCAGAAGTATCTGAACGGGCAATTGCTTTTCATCGGAACTTGCTATTATATAGCAGTAAAGCTGTGGTGCTCTGTAATTCTGAATTTCAAGTGCATCAATTAAATCGAATTACCCAAGAAAGTGGTATTCCTACAGTCCCTCTTTTCGGTCGTGATAAAGACATGGTCGGACAGGCATACGAGTTACTCGACATTAACGGGAATGACTTAATTAAAGTGCATTAGTTTGAGGTGGATTTTGTGAATGTAAGAATTCAGTTCGGGAATAGAATACGTGAACTCCGAGCAAGAAGCGGCATGTCCCAAGAAATGTTGGCTCATCGAGCTGGGATGGATCGGAGCTATCTCAGTGGTGTAGAGCGAGGATTACGTAATATCAGTTTGGATAATATCGAAAGACTTGCTAAAGCATTGAATGTGTCGATTTCGTATATGTTTGCAGTCGAAAGGCTTTCCGATACCCCTGCATATCAACCGCATGACTTTACTGTTCCGCTCTCTGAACGGTTCAAATATCATGTGGATAGCGATAAACGGATTCTGTCATTTCAGGTAACTGGATTGCTAAATGGTCAACATGTAGACCATATGTCGAAAACCTTGCTGGGGTTATGCAACGCCTTTAAGAAAGAAGAACTAAGTGTCTTTGTTGATCACCGAGATATGAAGGCTGCCGATGGGAAGCCAGCTGTATACTCTCCTGAAGTAACAGAAAAAGCAGTTTTATTTCAGCAAGAGCTTACTACATATAGCAATAAAGTAGTTGTACTCTGTAATTCTGAATTCATGGTACAGCAAATGAATTTTGTCACTGCGACGAGTGGGATTCATGAAAAGTCGATTCACTTGTTCGACCGCGACAAAGACATGGTAGGGAAAGCATACGAACTGCTCGATGTTAACGGGAATGACCTGATACAAGTGAAAGCTTAAAGCCGCCATTGTTGGCGGCTTTAGAAGTCCGCAGGATGCATGTGTATAATGGTCTTAAAAACAGGGAGATGTTGAATTGGCTCAAATTTATGATTTTCTTTCTCGTCAACCACTCAGTAGACTCAAGTATCACGATTATGAGCAAAACGATAGGATTATCGAACAACACGGCAAATACATTGGAGTGCTTACTAAACAAAGAACTGAGTCGCTACGGGAAATAATCGATTTGATTGAACTTAAGAAAAAACAGATTGAACAGTTGATGTCTGAGTTTGAGGAATTGCGCTCTGGATACGATGAGATCGTACTTGAAGCAGTGAGCTTTCTTGGAGCAAAGAAAAATGGAGTCGATTTCGATCCGGAAACATGGGATTTCTATGTGGATGTTAAGGGGCATTGTTGGGTGGTAAATAACAACAAATAGAAATAAAAAGCAAGGGGGGCATTCCCCTTGCTCTAGACGAACATTTGATTCATAAAACCCTTTTTCATAGCTTCTAACTCGGTCTTTTTCTTTTTAAGCAATTCAATCTTCTGAGATAACTTGTAAAGAAAACTCGATATCTTTCTTTGCTCTTTAATATCAGGAAGTGGAACTTCTAGACTTGATAATGCTGGCTTTGACAGTCCAAAAACTGATACCCCATTTGCATTTACATTAATAAACTTCCTGTATTCAGTAGTCTGTGTAAAGTAGTGCAAAAACAACGAGTCTAACCGGCTATCTGGTCTAAAACAATGGGTATGTAACCCGCCAATTATTTTTCTATTGCCACCTTCGAGAAGAACAACGCTTTTACCAAGATCAGAAGTATCTTCAGATGCATCAGCAAATACTACGTCTCCGTCTTTAAGAAGTGTGTATGTTGTTGCTTCTGTATCAATACTTAATGACGGAAGCCCCATCTGTGACGTAATCACTCCCGATAATTTAGAATGAATATCACCGTAATGAATATGTTGATATTCCCCTTCTCCCTCAACACTGCGTGAAAAGCTGTAGTTTCTAATAAACGAACCTATTTCCTCTAAGACCGATGAATCCCAATCGGGAAATTCCTGCCCATTCTCATTTCTGAACCGAATCTCCTTCGAGAAAATCTTCTGGAGCATACCTTTCTTGAACAACTCCAATTGTTCGATCTTCTCCTGCTGCTTCTCGATCTTTTGATCAAGGAGAGAGAAAAAGGAAGCAATTTTTTGTTGCTCCTCTATTGAAGGTAAGCATAAACTAAATTGAACCAATTTATTGAAGTAAAGCCTCGTTCTTGTTCCTCCTAATTTCTGCATCTCACAAAACTTCCTAAATCGTTTGGACGAATTAAGATATTTATGGATAAACACTGTACTCAAAGTATCGTTTGTTGTAAAAACAGGGTATTCAGGACTGACAAGAACCTCATCAGCAATATTATTAATGTTAAAATGAAATATAGAGTCGTCACTCATATGGCGATATGTCATATAACCTCTAGGAACTATCTTAAACTGTATGTCCTCACTTACATAAGACCGATCTCCACTGTAGTATTCGCCTTGCAAGAAGAGTCCTCTCCTTGATGATGTAGCAATAGGAACACTGCCACCTCCCTTCTGTAGTTGCTTGTACTCTTTTATGTGATGACCTAATGTCGTGCTTTTCCAAGGTCCTTTAAATCCAGCAAAACGCAAGTTTGGCGTAGCCTGCTGTATATTGTTATCCACCCCTTACACCCCCAACTCCTCGAGATACCTCTTCAATTCGGTATCTATTTCAGCTATCTCATCATCAATCTCTTTCAACCTTACACGCACTGCTTCAATGTCTACAGGCTCTTCTTCCTCGAAGGTATCTACATAACGAGGGATATTTATGTTATAGTCATTCGCTCTGACTTCATCAATACTAGCGGCATACGAATATTTCTCGATGGACTGACGAACCTTATATGTTTCAACAATCCTCACAACATCTTCATCACGAAGACGATTTTGGTTCTTCCCTTTCTCGAAGTCGTTGGAAGCATCAATAAAAAGAATGTTGTCATTCGCTTCTCGACATTTCTTGAATACCAATATGCAAGTAGGGATCGATGTTCCAAAGAAAACATTGGCTGGTAAGCCGATCACCGCATCCAAGTAGTTCTTTTCCTCAATCAGGTACTTACGTATAGCCCCTTCTGCCGCGCCGCGGAACAATACCCCATGAGGAAGGACAACTGCCATTGTTCCGTTATCATCAAGATGATGAATCATATGTTGAACAAAAGCGAAATCGGCTTTAGATGCGGGAGCTAGTTTTCCGTAGGCACTAAACCTCTCATCTTGCAGGAACTTTTCATCAGAACTCCATTTTGCTGAGTATGGAGGATTTGCTACTACGGCTTCAAAGCGCATATCAAGATGCCGCGGTTCATCCAAACTATCGGCATTTTGAATATCGAAGTTATGATAAGACACATCATGCAGGAGCATGTTCATACGAGCCAAGTTATAAGTAGTTGAGGTTTTCTCTTGCCCGTAAAACTTTCTGACTCTCGCTTCCTTGGCAACCCTCAAGAGCAACGATCCTGAACCGCAAGTCGGGTCATAGACATTTCTTAAGTCATTCTTACCCAGTGTAACTATCTTAGCAATGATTTTGGAAACTTGTGGTGGAGTATAGAACTCACCAGCTTTTTTCCCCGCATTGGCAGCAAACTGTCCGATCAAATACTCATAAGCGTCGCCCAGAACGTCAATGTCCACATCATCATGTAAGAAAGGAATGTCATTGATGTTGACCATGACCTTAGCGATCAGCTTGGAACGAGACTTTACATCACGACCCAATTTCGAGGAAGCCAAGTCCATGTCATCGAAAAGGTGTTGGAAGTCATCTTGACTCGTCGCTCCGAGTGTAGATTCGGTTACTTTGTTGATTGCTGCTTGCAGCATTTCAATATCGAACTTCCCTTGCTCACCCTTACCAATTTCTTCAATCATGCTTGAAAACAGGTAATCTGGTTCGATAACGTAGCCAATTTCCTGAATAAGCTGATCTTTTAAGGCGTCTCGATATGCTTGATCCTTCCAAGCATCTCTGTAAGAAATATTGTCTTCCTGAAGAAGGCTATTAACCCGATCTTCCGTTTTGTCAGACAAATAACGGTAAAAGATTAAACCAAGGATATAGTTTTTGAACTCATATGCTTCGAGTTGCCCTCGAAGGTCGTTCGCCATGTCCCAAAGTTTCTTATGTAACTCGGCTTGTTGATGACGTTGTAACTCAGTCGTTGTCATCTGTTTACCTCCTCCTTTAGATACCCCATCAATAACTGTTTGATATATTGCTGTTCCCATACGATTCTCTCCTGAAGTAGTCGATTTTTTCGATGTAATAATCTGTGGACGCTACCAATCTTCACTTGATCGTCCATAGGTGGCAAAATAATTTCCAAAGTCCTAAGCATTTGAATCGACAAAGCTGCTATACTGGAACCTTGCGTTGCGATCTTCAATTGTTTGCGACAATCTGGATGTTCATTGATATACCACTCCAAATAGTCAGGATTCAATTCACCTGTAGGCTCAATGATGGCAAAGTTAGAAGGGATCAACTTTCCGGCATGCTCCTGCTGCAATGCTACAGCTCGTTGTCCAGTCAAGCTTATTAGGACTAAACCCTCTTTGGCGAGTGGCAAAGATACCAAACGCCCTTGATCTACATGAACATCAGAAGCATCTTGCTGATTCTCTACCGATGTGGGATCAGGACTTAACCATTCGTTCATTTCTTTCATCGTGTAGACCGGAAGCTTTACTGCCTCCAATGAAGGTGACGTCTGTATACGGGATAAAAATGCCCCTTGTACCACCGATGCACATTGTTCTAAATTCAAACCAGCCCTCCCCTTTTGCTATTTACTCAAATAGCGTTAAAATCAATAATTTCATCATAATAAAAAACAGCAGAAAAGGCAAGTCCTTTCCTGCTATTTTTATAAATAGCATTATGAAAATCGTTTGGTATGCTCAGTTATGAACTCAATAATCCGTTGAATCATTGCTCGTTTTTGAAGGAATGGCAACCTGACAGCATCACTTATCTCTTGTTGGTTAATTAGCCCACCGTACTCATATTCTTGTACAAAGCTTTGGATTACTTCTGGCGATAACCCCACTTCACTGGCGAATGCTTCAATTTCCTTCATACGTTCTTCTTGTTCGAAGGCATTGTAATTATCGTCTACCGAATCTGCATTGGTTAACGTTGGTACTACTTTCCGCAAGAAGTCCTTCAGCAAATTGGCTTTTAGTCTGAGTTGCTCATTGTCAGCCCGATCGATCTCATCGACAATATCTTTTACTGACTTGTCTCGCTGCTCCTGATTATCGAAATCAATGTTGCGGATCAGATTCATAATGTAACTAACATTAATCCGATCTGTATGCATCAGCTCGATTAGGAAGTCAACGTTCGCCAAGATCGATTCTTTACCCCCGCCGCGCTTAACTTCATCATAAATACGGAGATACTTGCTCTTGTAATCCTGGTACTCCTGTTCAGAAATACCCAATCGAGCCGGGTCGAATTCAAACTCGGTAAAAGTTTGGAGACGAGTCAGATATTTGGTAAGCTCACGGAAACTAACCACAAACTCTTGTTTTTCTTCCTCCCGCTCCAAAGCATCTACTTCCGCTGGCGTAGCGGCAAGAGCTTTGACTTTTACCAGAGCTGCCCTGAACATTTGAAGGTATTCTTCGTAACTCTTCATCAGGACATCATCGACGCTATCTGTCTTTGAGAACAACTTGATTGCCTCGTCCGTATCTTCCTTGAGATTGCGGAAGCATACAATATTTCCATAAGGTTTGGTCGCTTTCTCAGTCCGATTGGTGCGGGAGAAGGCTTGAATCAAATTATGATATTTCAGGAAGCGATCCATGTAGAGGATATTCAAAGTTTTGCTGTCGAATCCTGTCAAAAAGATGTTGACTACCAGTAAGATATCGATCTGAGCAGTCTTGACTTTACGAGAAACATCGGCAAAATATCCTTGGTACTTATCTGTTGAGAAGTTGGTTCCAAACATAGCATTGTAGTCCTTGATGATACGTTCAAGGCTATCCCGAGAATGCTCGTCTTGTCCATCGCCTTCACTGTCCTCATTCTGTCCATAGGTGAAAATGCCGGCAATCTTCAAGTTATGTGACATGGACTTGAAGGTGTCGTAGTACTTAACCAGCATCGGGATGCTATCCACAGTGAATAGTCCTGTATACCCCTTACTGCGTGACTTCCGATCATGATGGTTTATGATGTTCTCAGCGATCAAACGGATTCGATCATCATGCATCCAGACTTCATCAGTCAGAATTCCTTTTACGCGGGTCTGATCTTTTTCGTTAATCGAAACATCAACCGTTTGGATGTAATCCACCGAGAACCCCAAGACATTGCCATCATGAATAGCATCTTTAATCAGATACGTGTGTAGACATTTCTCAAAAATATCGGCGGTTACCCGACCGTCTTGGCTTTTGTTTTCTTCGAACAAAGGTGTTCCAGTAAAACCAAAGTACTGCGCCTCTTTAAAATGATTGTCAACGAGTCTTTTCATCTTACCAAACTGACTGCGATGACACTCATCAATAATGAAGACAACCCGTTCCTGTTGATATGGCTTCATGATCTCCTCATATCGAGGATTTTTTATTGCGTTCGCCATCTTTTGAATTGTAGTAACGATCAACGGCTTCGTTAAGTCCGAAATTTGTGCCACCAATTTTTCAGTATCGTCTGTCATGTCTACCGAATCCGGTTCAAACTTGTTGAATTCAGCTAATGTCTGACTATCCAAATCCTTACGGTCAACAAGGAAGAAGACCTTCTTTATATGCGGTTCGTTCGCAAGGATTTGACTCGACTTAAATGAGGTTAATGTCTTTCCGCTACCAGTTGTGTGCCAGATATAACCGTTGTTCTTAGTTTCCAAAGCACGCTTAATAAGTGCCTCAACTGCATAGACCTGATACGGTCGCATGACCATTAACAGCTTCTCGGTCTCATTCAATACCATGTATCGGGCGATCATCTTCGCCATATGACACTTTTCTAGGAAGTTGGAAGTGAAATCGCTCAGATTGGTGATCCGATTATTTTCTGCATCCGACCAGAAAAAGGTATGTGAATATAAGATGTCACCATCGGAGTTTGCAAAATATTTCGTATCAACCCCATTGCTGACAACAAACATCTGCAGATAACGATATAACCCCCTGAAGGAGTGTTTTCGATACCGTTGAATTTGATTGAACGCCTCTTTAAAATCTAAGCCGCGGCGCTTTAACTCGATCTGTACTACGGGTAATCCGTTAATGAAGATTGTTACATCGTAACGGTTTTTATATGTCCCTTCGACTGTTGTCTGATTGGTGACCTGAAAAATGTTCTTACACCAGTCACGGATATTCATCAACTCAAGATAAACCTCTGTTCCGTCATCACGCTGGAACACCTGTTTATCCCTAAGAATCTTTGCTGAGTCAAAAATGCTTTTCCCATCAATCTGAGTTAAGAATCGGCTGAACTCCGCATCTGTTAACGGCTGACCTTTTAATTTCTTTTCATTGAACTTATTCAGTTGCTGTTTAAAGTTTCCTAAAAGCGAATCGTAGTCATTTATTGTCACTCGTTCGTAGCCTTGACGAACAAGTTGCTCGATCAGATTTTTCTCAAGCTGGGCTTCCGACTGATAGGACAAATGTAAAACCTCCTTAGGTGTTCTTTACCCCACTCATACACAGGAGTCTTACAATATTCTACAATTCCCAGCCGATATCCTTCTAAAGCCCCAATTAATAATCTTCTCTTTCAATGTATTGCTCTCGCTAAAGATACAGCAGGGTCTGATCCAATGCCTCCTAATTGACATTCTTCATCACAATTCTGGAAATGTGATACAATAGTCTTAATATTCAATGTTCCTTAGAGGGGGGTTATTATGTCGGAAAAACACGCAGATAAATTACTTCATGTCCAGAACGGAGTTATACGTCACCTGTTATATTCAAAGGTAGACGAGCAGGATTTAATCAACCGTTATCGGGTAGTTGTCAAACGTGAAGTTAAACGAGATTTAAAAGTGGCTTTGGAGCGACTTGACAAACAAAAACTGGTGGAGATTGTGGCTATCTCACCAGAGATAACTGAATCTGATATCGAAACCTGTTTTGAAGATAATCGATACAGCCGAAGACCCAATTTTCGGCTGTTCATGCTGCGTCCGCATAACCCTCAACTAAGTTCATCCTCATTCATTGCAGATCACAAGAATAATACTGGTGTGTCCAAAATGAATGAGTTGCTCAAGCCAATCACTTACCCCAATGACAACATATTTGGACTACTTGCTATTGACCAAACAGTTGTCAATCACGAAACGGTAGAAATCTCATTACAATATCAAGAAAGATATAATTACATCAATCCTGAAACCGAACAGTCCGATTTTATTTACGAATTGAAGTTCGGCTTCTTATGGATCAACTTTGATCAACGCTTTGTGAGCATTAGTATACCTACTGAGTCATTGGTTGGAACAATATCCAAAACTCTTGAAAGAGCCTTTGACTGCTTCGTCTCACCTGTGAACATCACCAAAAAGATTGTCGACAGTGTGTTTAGCAAAGAGTCAATGAAAAGAACCACTTTGAGCAATCCTGACCCCGAATCAGGTAAGCCAAGCAAAGTTACGTTAGCTGACAGTGATCTTGGCAATAAAGTTGGTCAACTTACAGAATTTGATGGGTACGACTCGCCAAGTTCAGTTTATCAAGAAGCAATCGACGAGGACGGAGACTTCTTCTCAACTCTTGGGGTCAACAATGACAAAGGCAAGATTTATCTTACCCGTCAGCTTAAAGCCTCTGAAATGAGACGTTGGGGGATTTGGCGAATCGGACAGATCATGAATTACATTAACTCCATACAGGAAAATGGCGAAATCGATGATAAGTTCGAATCATTTGGACTTGATGAAGATCCCGATCTTGTTGCCTTCACAACTACAAATGACGAGAAAAAAGTTATTTTGGAAGTCATTAAGGCAGTTGTCACCTGTAAGGTAAAAAAGATTGATAGCTTCAAGCTCCACGTCTTAAATGTTGATAAAATTGTAGGTTCACTGAAGAAGCATACCATTACCCACTTCTATCCTTACTGCGATAGTTGCGACCATTATGCAGATATCACCTGTAATAACTGCGGAAACACCGACTTGTTAACGGTTTCCGTAAAAAGAGGACAGGCTCCAAAGGTCATATGTTCATTCTGTTATACTGAACTTCAACAGGATAACGTTCGCTGCTTAATGGATCATAAGGTTAGAATCGACTCCTGGTATGATGGAGTCGTAATTAACCCTCAATCAACTTTAGTCGAACTTGCTGAAAAGATCATAAGCAAGTATTTTCCGGATGACGGATTTTCGCACGAAGAAGAATCCTTCTATCTTCAAAACAATGTCGTGCACTACTCATCTAGAGTCTCTTCGAAAGTCATGTTCAAAGTGAGAGAACTTCAACAATTTAAACCCGTTTGGGATCGGAGAATTACCCCTAAACGCCGCGAAGAACTTGCTGAAGTGTTGAGCTTACTTACAGAAAAATGTTCTAAACATAGTGTCGATGCCTGCCAAGCCTGTCAGCATGAAAAAAGCGTCCGCTGCATAATGAAACCATTTGTAACGTTTACAGATCACAAATTACATCCTCATCATGGACAAGAATACGGCGATATCAGTTTTACAATCCAAATGCTCGGTATGGACGATGCCGTATTTGTAGGGATAGCCAAGAGTTACGAGAGGAAGCCGATAAAACCAACAGACACAAAAGCTTATGAGATGCTTCAACAGTTTGTTTATAAATGTAAGGACACTACTGTCAATGTTTTAGGAATTGTGGTAGCAGGGGAACTTGAACAGGGATTTGTAGCCGTGTTGCAGGATCTTGCCGGGAGGTATAAAAAGAAAGTCGTAATGTGGACTTACGAGGAATTGATATTGGTGGTCGATTTTGCCATCAAGAAATATGATTTATCAATCGCTGAGGTTGTTGAAGAACTAAAGGCAGACAAAGTCAAAAGAAAACGGAAGCCTGCCAGTTAATATTTCGCAAAAATCAACCCTGTCATTCGACTTTGACAGGGTTGATTCATTTGCTATCAGACAGTGGGCAACCTAAACTATGTAGCACATCAACTTAAGGTTCATTTTTTACTTTCTTTTTTAATTCGTACAACAGAAAACCATCAAATAATAATACCCCACCTAACGAATTCTTTGATAAAAATTCGACAGGTGGTGGATTTATCCCTTCCTGAAACTAGAAATCATGTCTTTGGCTCTCAACTTCGTTATATTACACTACTCATACATCAGCCATAGCCCTCTCTGGTTTTTTGCCACCCCTGAATGCAGAGTGACCCTCAAGATTCGCCAACAATATTTTGCGGGTTGTTTTATACTCCTCTCCCACCATACCGAGCCGGATCAGGAAAAGTCTGAAGGTAAACTTATCATTGTCGGTGTCCTTACTTTTGGGTGAAGTATACTTTAGCTTCATCGCGGTTTGGTTCAGCAATCCGACAAGGTGCGTATAGGCATGCATCTCTTCGGGACTGCATTCTGCTTTGAAAAACTTAAAGATGATCGTACTACTGTCAAAACTGAATGTGATGCCTGGGCAGTTCTGTTCGCCAATTTCAGATATCGCTGTCTTGAAACTTTCCAATGTATCGACATCAGCATCATTGATGGCTTTAGCAAAATTCTCTTCGATAATATTCGTTTCAATACCAAGTGCTCTCTTTACAAGCACTTGTTTGCTGTAAAGCAGATTAACCAAATTTCTTAGGGATACCCCTGTATGACCTTCCAGCGGTACAACTACTTCAAGTGGGGAGTTTGAGATTGCCGTGAGCTCGGCTGGATCGCCTGAATCAACTTGAACAACCGGTTCAACTGGTGCAGTGGGTTCGAGCGGTTCGTCTTGTATGGCAGCAGCCTGTCCAGTTAATACGCTGTCGAGATCAACCTCCTTGCCATTCGAAGTCGTGATCTTGCCCGCTCTGTCAATCGAGTAAATCTCCGTGTCAGTCTCAATCTGATAAATGAAGCTCGGAACCCCCAAGTACTTAGGCTTTACTCCAAAATGATCTCCTAACGTCTTTATGATTTCTTTTCTGCCCATAACAACCTCCAATTAGAATTTACATTTTCAATGAGATAGGACGTTACCGCCTTTCATTGAGGTTGTTGTAGTTCTAACTTGGACGGTGATTTAATGCAAGTAATTGTTGAGCATACCCCAAATAAATACAACTTGACGGATATAGAAAGAAGATGTACTATGTAACTATAAGCTACTAGCTACTAGCCACTTGCTATAAGCTACTATAAGAAAATCTCGAACAGAAAGGAGAATGCAAAATGCGAATCGATAAAAACACTTCTCTGGAGGACTTGATGAACATTGCCAAAGCAACTGTTCCAAGTCTGGATCAAGGTGAGGAGTTCCTTGTCAAAGACCTGTTTCGGGGCTTTGAATGGAACAGGATCGCTAAGGGCAATCGTACTAAGCTTGGTTCCATGTTCTACAACTACTCTCTGAACGAAGCGAAGAGCTCCCTTAAAACATTAGGAAAAACGCCGCAGAATCAGCAGATGTACAAAAAATTGTAGTCACAAAGAAGAACCGAATCAGTGTGCACCCATACAACATCGATTCGGTTCTTTTCATTTGTCTAAATGCTGCTGAGATGAAACCAGCATGAATATCCTTTAACTATTTTGACGCGACTTTGTGAGGTCTCTGGCTTCGGATATCGTTGAGCGAGTGAACAATGTATCCAACATACACCACACTCTGCCATTGGGGTATATGTTTCCGGTCTTAACTTCATTACTTGGAGCAAATGGAACTCCTAAGTGATATACGAAACTTGGTTTCCACTCCTCGTCTTTCGCCTCCGAAAAAACTTTAGACATGTTAGTGACAACCTCATACCCTTCTATGTGATGAATCGATTGCAATTTTCCATCATAACGAAATGCAATGTAGTTAGGTGGCTCTTTTACCCATCCATTACCGCCGACAGGGTGAAAATATCTCCTCTTCTTGCTAATAATGTCTCTCCATGAAATTGACCAACCATCAGGAGATCCAGCTCCAACAGATACTACATACACCATATTCGAGTCTTGCTTCTGCATTGTCATCAAGCTCCCCAAATAAACATTCAGTTCTTGCAATAACCGCTTCTCAGCATGTGTTCCGAGTGGATGTGCCAGCTTGGAATAATGGTAAAAGTCCTTCCATGATAATACCTCAACCGGAAAACCATTTACTTGATCTGGGACACGGTGCTTGGCGTAATCCCTGCTGCATTCGCTCAATACAATCAGTCGCTTATCATGGCAAGGATTTTGTATGAAGGATGTTCTGGTTGCATACTTTTGAAGCTGTGTGATGTCTGGAAGATTCCAGCCTCTCTTCGCCTCAATAATTAAGTGAAATTCTTGGGCCAACTCAATTTCTATATCAGTGAATCCTTTGCCCTTTTCATATTCCTGCATCCGAATTTCAACTTCATTAACATCACCGTTCCATTTAAGAACATTTTGGAGAAAGACCTTCAGAAATGAAGGGCACTGCGTCAACCCCCATGCCACACTGTAGCTTATATCATTCTCGTGCTCACCTAAGAGCTGAAATACGCTTCGCATTTCTCGACTATGTAGAAATAATTTTGTCATACCATTTACCTCAAGTCGTTATGATATCATTCGTTCAGGCACTGCTTGAAACTTATCCAAACTACCTCTCACTTGAATGTTATTTCCCCAAATATAGAACTTCCAATGCTCACCTTCTCTAGGATTCACAATCTGAATGTCTAGAGTCATCATTTTTCGCAGTTCTTTGAAGTCTACAATATAGATGTTTCCATCTTCCAAACGAACCGCTAAAACTGCTATGTCCGCTTCATCCAAAAGTTCGACCTGTTTTATCGTAAGGTCGAACCAACCTTTACCGATTGTATGAATCTTGGAGTGTGGTGTGCAAACTACGATTTGTTCTTCATCCACAATTCCCTGATACATAATTTTCTTCCCCTTAATCATAGAGAAGGAACAGCCGTACTTTTTCTCCAACTTGCTAACGACAATTTTCTTATCTGGAACAGGCATTGTGATACCCCCTTATCCCGTATTTTCCATATCATTGCATATGGTTCTGTAATCTGCAGATGATTTGGCATGGCTAACAGCATATTGTTAGTCTGCCGCGGCTAACACGGCTACACTACTTATTTCTGTCCCCAGGCACAAAATCATTTCTACACCATCTGACAAAGTTGCTTGAATGGGTTAGGTATGTCTTGGCGGTGGTATCTTTAAGAATACCCGCTTTCAGCTTCTCCGTTACTTCTTGCTCATACTGTTCATACAATAACTCCAATTGCTTGATAAAGTCCTGTGATGCTTTCATCCGGTTAACCCCCTTAGAATATTGTCATAAGCTCATTATACTGAACTGGAAGCATTTGCATAAGTAATTGGAGATATGTGATTCACAGATGTGATTGAATATATGAGTCGAAGATTGGGATTAAATAAAGACCTCAAGCTGCCTTAACGACAATAAAGCATCCATTACAAAAGAAATAGCTGCCGATTTTCACGACAGCTGTGGAATATATCTCTCTAGTGACTTCTTGCTACAATATTAAGATTCCTTGTTCATCTTGTCGATCTTGTCAGTTAGTTCTCTAATCCCCGTTCTTCCTACGTGATTCAACTCATAACTCAGATTATTCAAGTCAGATCGATTTAACACAAACTCTCTATCGACTACTTTATTGAGGAATGCGTTCAGAAACTCTATATCAGCATATGTTGCGATCGATCTGAAAAAGGCGTCCTTCCACCAAATCTTCTCCAATATCTCATGAAATAACTCAGGGCTAGAAAGTAAATGCTTCTGAAATAACTTAAGACTCCTCGCTATTGGCTTAAAGCCACCTTTAATCAAATCTACAGCAGAGTTCGACGGATATGAGCCACCAGCTGCCTTATAAATGTAAGTGATTAATTCAATATGATCATCATCGGTTACATGGTCGAGAAGTGTTTCATCCCACTCCAGTAACAAATCGATACCCGCATTTTGGTCATTGAAGTATCCGCTTCTAATTAACATAAGGATCTTCTCGAAACATATCCTATGCAACCCATTGTCAACATACTCCCTTGAAGGAGCAAGGTACTTCCTAATTTGGGCGCTGTTCGAATAGGATGCTTTACCGTCAAGCTTAAACGAAAGCTGAGAAATTTCAACCATAAGCTTCTCTGCTTCAACATTCACCGCTTGGTCTAGTCTCCTGAACAGAGTCGAAGCAAAGTGAAGCAGCTCTAATGCTTCTTGTTCTGACGGATTTGCCTTTTGATCATGCGCTAAGACGTTCCGAACTCCCATAATTGCTCCCGAAAATAGTAACATCGCACCTAATTGCGCGTCTGGAGCATCACTTAACTTTAGAACAGGACTATTTTTAGAAAATGCATTATCCATTAAAGCTTTACCTGTAGCGGCAAGACGGCTCTTCCTTTGAACATCATTATCCAATGCTACATACGTATCTAGGACAGCTGAACGGAAATGTCCATCTTGGAAAAGCTTTTGGGCGACCTCCAGCACTCTTGGGTGAAGCCCCTCCAATTTACTCGGTTGAACAGCAACTTGAGTCGGCTCTTCAATTACAGGAGCCTTAGGTGCTGGAAGGGTAACTACTGGTGCTGTAGAAGAAGCTTGAGCTTCTAGCTGGGATACACCTTTTTCCGTTACTGTGAGATGAGTTGGGAACTTTGCGTCACCTGTAACCAGACCTTCTCCGACCAATGTTTTCATCATCATTAGGCAAGGCTGTTCATGATTTACCTCAGGGTAGAAAACAGGGTAGTCTTTGGTTTCAATCAAAACTGCATCGCCAAAATATTTTGAAAGTCCTTTAAGATTACTCAGGGCTTTCCACTTACGATCTGTAATGGATGGGAACTGGTCAATGATTTGTTGAATCGAATACCCCTCGGAATGATCGCCTGGATCATCAATGAATAATGTGGGTATAGGATCTTTATTGATAGCTCGGGATCGGATAAATGCCGAAACCTTCATCAACTGCGGCTGAAGTTTACGTTCAGCTGGTAAATCATCAAAGCAATCTTGGGTAATATTAAACTCACCGCAACTCGGACAATTTATCTGGTATACCTCAGAACCGTCTCTTTCTAGTACTGCATAATATCCGCATAACGGACATTGTATCTCCGATGTCATATCGATCAATCACTCCAAACCTTGAATTCACTAGCATTTGTAAATATTCACCAACAAAGGTCTTAACTCCTGCTCCAAAAGTACGAATCAACAAAAAACACGTTCGGGAAAAGAAAGATTGACTACCCATCTAGGATAGCCACTTCTATTGAATTTCGTATCAATTCATTGCTTATCCATTACTCAATGCCGGTTAACTAATTTCAAGATTATCGATGAGGGTCATTTTGCATTGAAAGTTATGATGGCTTAACCCCATGCTTCTTGAACAGTCCTTCGAAGAACTCTTTAACGATCTTTGCTCCCGCTTCCTCGTCCATCAATTCATACCCGCCGAATCGATAGACCTCATACCCGTTGAGTTTTAATTCCCTGTCGGCTTGCACCATCTCGGCATACTTTTTGGGACTTGATGTATCTTCATCAGAATAATGTTGCTTTCCATCTACTTCAAGTACAATACGCTGCTTGTTTGAAAACAGTAGGAGAAAGTCCATACGCTGTCTTGGTAAATACGCTTTTCCTGCTCGCTGTTTTATCGTGTAGGGATCATAATGTAAATAGACTTGAGGTATTAGTGCAGGAAAGTTCTTATCGAACAAATCCTTAAAACATTTGAAGTAACTCTTAAATAGTAGCTTCTCTGGTGGAGATGCTAATGTTTGAAATAAACGCACATAAAGCTGTTTTTCCGTCTCGATATTTGGCTCCGATACCCCATTCATATCTGCCCACCATGTTACAAGATCAGCCCAATAAAGACCGGTATTCGGAATATTTCGGTCGTAGACTAAGCAGTTTTCTTCATGCTTTACAATTCTTATGTCATTATTAATCGAGTCACTAATGACAATTTCAGGCTTCTGACCCACCGCGGCGAAGATCAGATTTTTCACATTGCCTTTTACCCCATCAAGCACTTTATCGATACGGTAGACTGGAAACCCTGAAATATTGTCCGCCAAATTGAACTTATATCCGTCATTTACTAAATGCTTATCGATAAATTCAATATATTCACCCTGCTCGTCCTGTTGTCGAACCAATGGATGTACGACCTGTTCTAAGAATTTTATAAACATTTCATCAGGCGCTATCATTAGTTCTAAGTACTTCTCATATAAGTAGACTTCATCCCAGTCCGAATTGTTGATCATATGTTGCCATATATCACCTGAAGCGGTCTTAAAGCGGGAATCAGTTGAAGGCATGCTGTCCAAATCCCATATCCGATTCAAGAAGTCGACCAATTCGTATTTACCTGGGATATTGTTTCTGGCATGGAGTTCATCCATGATATTTCGCCTTGTGATCTCACTGATTGTATAAAGTCCCGTTGGATTAAGTCGAAGAACCAACCTTGATAATGAGTTTGCCTTTGAGCCGTAGTCGTTTATAATCCGCTTAGCTAAGTCCAAGAGGAATAATTGATCCTTACCTTTGAGCCTCTTTTGGACGTAAACCCTTCTACTGCTAAATGCCTCAGACTCATCTCCGCTTTCCAATCCATATTTAGTGCAAACAGTCGGTATGTCGTATGCCTTTTCCTCAAGTAGTACCTGAACTATGGCATCTATGAGTTCGTTAATACTCGCCATCGAATACCCCCTTTTCAAATAAAACGATCAAGGATTCCTATAGATACCCCATAAGAGCATTTCCCACTCGATATCGAGCGCCTCACCAATGTTGTATTCCAATGCAAAGAAACTATGATCTCGTTCATTGCAAAATCTCTTAACATTAGAGTGGCACAATTCCTTAATCCTCGCCGCGCTACCGAATTTATTAAAAGATTCGTTAATACGCTTGATCTCCTTGCAATCCTTACTGAAAACACTGTACTTATTAGGAATTCTGCTCAAAGGATTTACACCAATCAAAATATTGTAACAGGGGATCTTCTCTGAATATGTAGCCTGTTTATTGATATCCTGTAGTACACCATTTCTTACTCCTGAGTCCCCATAAAACACCTTTTCATAACCACTTTCACCATTCTTTTTCCCTCGTTCAGTACTAGCAATGAACCATGCATGTCGCGCCTTGAATTCAAATAATGCTACAGGATTTGTCTGTTTGTTACGGTATCGAATTATTGCCAAATCACGCCGCTTCTCCCACTCACGCTGGATAAAGTAATCGTTATCGTCTTTAAGGGCATTTGCAAAAAGCAGATTGAACTTGTCTCTGATGTTCATTTCGGTTCGGGAGTTGCTGTAAAGGATAGCCAATTCATTTTGGAACCATGTTTGGTTTAAACTTCTTAGCAAATTTTCAATATAGTCAGGTGTAAATAACATTATTGAGCAGCACTCCTAATCCACAATCTCTTGATAATCTATTCAGCATGACCTATTCTCACGATCTTTCTCTACGGCTATCCCATGACGCCAGTTCTTTTGCCTCATTAGCTGTAATATTTCGACAAATTATCTGATAAACCCTTCTCTTTATGGACGTGTTAAATGGATCAACAAGAATCCATAAGGGAAGTCAAAGACGTAAAGAAGCCGCCAACTAATGTGGCGGCTTGTCAGTCTTATATCATTTTGAGATCCCCTTACCCCGACTTCCCTTTCGCTTTAACCACTCTTGCCACCAGAAGCTATAATATAATTCGAGCACTTTAGAATCATCATCTATTGAAAAGTCCAAGTGATCTAAAAATACGAAGTTGTACCGCATCGCTCCTATAAGTAGATGAAGTGTAAAAATGTCACGAGACAATTTATACACTGTAGAAACAATTACTGTATCTCCTTTCTTGGCGGTGTTTAGGAGCTTATTGAAGCCCGGTCGATTTTTGCTTAAGCCGCTGAAACCGTCATCGATGAATACTTCATCAATGAGAAGCCCTTTTTCATTGGCATACTTCATGCACTCTTTGACCTGGGCATTGATTGCTTTGGGAGACTGCTTTGCACTTCTTGCATAGACGTAATAATTCATTGTAATTCCTCCATTTGTTTAGGTTTGTATGATCGAATGTTTTTGGGCTGTTCTTTAGGGGCATCGAAAGAGGATACCCCTAAGAGGGATTAGGACTTGTTGTTGTATACCATGCTTCCGACAAGGCTTGCAAATGTCGATTCGATAGGGTGACCGAACAGTAAGCCCGAAAAGATTAGGTCATAATCACTCTTTGGATCAGCGAAATCATAGTCCAAAAGGTAATCTGATAGCTTTTGGTTACTTAAGGCTCGGATTTTACTTTTAACATACTGATTCATGAAGTAACCTCTCACTTCACCGTAGCGAGCCTCTTCCAGCAGCTCATACGATTTGATGAGGGCTTCTAAATCCAAGTGCTGGCTAATGGTGCCGCTTAGGGCAAAGCCAACTGTTTTCTGATCAGCAATTTGTGTTTCCTTGGACACTAAATCCGATTGTCGAGCCAGCTCATGGTAATCATTCTTGTCATGGTTGGCTACGGTAACAAATCCAATTGGCTTGAGTCCAGCCAATACTGCTCTAATGAAGTAATCTCCTCTGTTTTGCCCTTCTTTGTAATGCCATTCCCCACAGAAACCCATGTTAAGCCAGCGGTGCATTTTGGACTTGAATGGGAGATCTACTTTCGGAAATTTGTAGGTCGCCACGATGAAGCCATTGTTAAAGACTCTAACCACAATTGAGTTCTCCTGTTTCCGTGTGACGAAGGCTGATCGTCCTACACCTGGTTTGTCCATAACCTTTCCGGTCAAATTTGGGTTCGAGCTGCTCCATCCATCAATCGCGAGAAATTGGTTCATCATACTGTTTTGCCTCCTAGTTTTTATTTGCGTACACTATCTTGCCTGTGACTCTTGAGCAATATGTAGAAATTAAATAAGATGATGTCGGGGAGACATCATCTTTAGATTATTTTTTTTTACTGAATGCGCATTACCGTGAAGATGCCCCACGCCGAGCTATCTGAACCAGTTTTCTGAACAACGCTACACGCTCTTTAGCTTAGTGACATATGCCCAATAAAAAAAGATGGTGCTTTGGGAGACACCACCACTTGATATTTTTTATATTGCAAGAAGACCCCTCATAGTCTTAATATCATCTCTCATCTTGTTAACAGAATCTCTGTTTTTCTGAACAACTTCTGATAGATCACGAATGACTTTTTCAAGTCGATATGTTTTTGACTCTTCTGAACCATCAGCGGCTCCACCGTCTTCATCGAAGTTTATATACCCATAATACACTTCGATTTCACCTTCTGAAATTTTTTCTGCATTCTTATGGAGCACAACCCATAAAGAATCCGAATCGTCATCCCTCGGATCGAGTTGACCTTCCACAAATAGCTTGACTGTATTACCTTCAAGATCAATAAAGCTTAACAACTCATCAACTGCAAAGTAATCCTTGTATTTTATACTGTCTCGAGTGATTTCTAGATCTTCTAATGAAAACAAGTGTTCATTCACGAATTCCATAACTGCATCTCTTACTTCTTCTTCCGTGAAACTAATATCATGATTGATTTGTAAGAACGGCGAGTTTACGTTATAAATCTGAATCTTTGCAACTAAGTCCGCAATAGGCTTAGCATTGCTATCAGTTTCAAACTGATAGTACTCATCAATGGCATCTTCAATCTCGGCACCTAAAGAAGAAAGCAAAGAATCAATCGTATTAGTTAGCTCTTCTACCTCAGTGCTCTCACTAATACCTTCTATGTATGCATCATCAGAGGATAATGACGACAACCCAACTGATTCTCTTTCCATTTTATTCAAATCTCGACGAGAATCCTCGACCATCTGCCTTCTTTCCTCTTCCTCCTCTTCTATCAATTGTTGATAAATGTTAGCTTCTTGGGTCTCTTCGGAAAAATCCTTAATTAAAGTTTTACTGTAGTGTAACCTGTAGTTGAATAACTGAAGTAAGTTATTTTGTCTTAGTGCCTCTTCGATATGTGGGTGAATCTGTTCTTTCTCCGTCTTATCGGTTCCTTTTGAGAAGTCTTTGTGATTTCGTGTGATAAAATAAATCCGATCTTCATCATTAATAGTCACAAAATCGCGGATATTTATTAAAGTCTCAATAATCGTAGCATCTGCCCAAGATTCCTTACCCTCGATATGAAACGGACATTGCTTATATAGTTTTCTTCTCTGAACTTTTAGTAATAAATCTCTGTTCTCCTCAAGTCTTATCACATTTCTGTATTGCAATAATCCCGTTATCTTTTGAGTAGCATCATTTATATATCGCTCTTCATTTCTTCCAAACTCATCAACCATATTTCCAAGAGCTTGCTTTAACGGGCTAATCTTTTCATTATACTTCCTGATCTCCTCTACGTGATTTATCCAATAAACTTTATCAATTGATTTCCCAGCTTCCTCCACCAATTTACCTACATTCTTGACCTCACCAGCAATATGTCTCTTTACTTCAGTTTCAATAATAGCAGGTAACAAAATCTTAACTTGATCATGATCCAGCAACATTTTCAACGTCTCGTAGGAATCTGCCGTATGTGATTTATTCCTAGATACGATCATGTCGATATAGATGTTGGTGTCAAGCAGTAAATACTTCATTGTGATATCCCCTTTATCTTTCCAGCTTGACTTCAACAGCGGAAAGTACGAGTATTGAAACTATTCGGACAAATAATCATAACAGCCTATGCATTGTTAGTGTCGAGCTGCCCATTAAGGGGCAGCTATTACGTGAACTGGACTGACCTTATCAGAATCGATAATCGGTAAGTTCAGTTCTTTTAAGAATCTCGATCGCCCACATGGCTTCTCTTGAATTGTCTTTGGAAAAGTCACATACAGTTTCTGCTTAGCTCTTGTAACTGCGACATACATTAGTCTTCGTTCTTCTTCCATCGTTGTCGGTGGTTCAGCTTTTTCTCTACACGATTGAACATCCACATCTTTGAGTTCTTCGGCATATTTTGAAGGCAGACCCCCATCATTGCAACCAATGACAAATACATTTTCAAAGGCTAACCCCTTGCTTCCGTGAATCGTTAAGAAATACAGGGCATTGTACTTTTTGTCATGGTACTTCTCCAGATTTTCCTTCATTTCATCTTTACGCCGCTTCATCCTCTCATGGAAACCGAGTAAGTCATTCCAAGTGCTGTATTTTTCGAGTTCCTTAAGAATCCATTCCTTTTCCTCATCAGTCACATTATCCTTAACTCTAGGAAAAGCTAAGAATTGCTCCGCGACTTCCTTCATGTTAACCGGCTTATCTTGTTTCAGATTAATAAGAAGAGTCAGGTACTGTTTTAGTGGGAGCGTGTCCTTGGTTTTAGACTTTTCAATGACTAGCGCACAAGCCTCGCGAATAACGTCGGATAAAGTAGCGATGTCCAAGTTTTGATACCACTGTTCTATAGCGTACTTACTGACGAAATGGTGTCCTAGTGCGTTAGTCAAAATGGACCTCCACAATTGAAGCTTGTTCCCCCTTGAAGCCATCAACTCCTGCCACATACCAAACGCATTATTAAAATCCTGAATAGAAAAGATACCCATAACATCGTCCATTTTCTCGATGACATACGGAACCCCTTTAACATCTAAGGCTTGGAACATACTTTGAAGCTGTCTTCTTGATCTATATAAGACTGTCGATTTTGTATAGTTGATGGGATCGACTTTGCCCTCCAATACAAAGGGTTCTAGCTTACCGATCTCCTGAGATCTCGACAGAATCCAGTGAGCTTCTTCTTTGGTATCTGGACAGCCTACGATGATCGCTTCGCCATCATCTTTATGGAATGCATCCATCGACTTGGGTATGCGATCATGCTTATTTTCAGAGATAACCCAGTTACCAGCATCAACAATCTTCCGCTTTGAGCGATAGTTCCTCATCAATCTTATCTCATGAGTGGTGTAGACTTTTGGAAAATCCTTAATATAGCTAGGATCTGACCCCCTAAAAGCATAGATCGACTGGTCATCGTCCCCCACTATGATTAATTTCGAAGCACTTGTTGGAGGACAAATTAGTTTGACCGTTTCCATCTGTAACGGATTAATATCTTGGAACTCATCAATGAAGATATAATCGTATCTGTTCTGAACGAACTCTCTTGCTTCTGGATACTGAAGCAACGCATCGTATAAGTTAATTAGGAAGTCATCATATACAACAATCTCGTTTTCCTTCCTTACCTGATTCAACTCATTAATCATCATGTTGAAGCGGACGCTAACAGCAACATCTTCCTTATCATCAATAACACTGTCGAAATGCTTCTCGATATAATCGGTCATTTGGTCAACTGAGAACCCCATATTAAT
Source organism: Paenibacillus salivarius (assembly GCF_051307165.1). Lineage (NCBI taxonomy): Bacteria > Bacillati > Bacillota > Bacilli > Caryophanales > Paenibacillaceae > Paenibacillus > Paenibacillus salivarius. Next base: position 1,561,645 of record NZ_CP195592.1, on the reverse strand, counting down.
CCAGAAGCTTATACGATCAAAAATCGTCTTTTCGTTTTCCTTGTCAAACTTAAACAGTCTGTATTTGTTAATCAGCTTACGCAGCTCTCTCTTGTACTCAAACTCGCCTTCATCAGCATTTCCGTTTTGAATCCCTATTGAGGAATAAGCAGGATTCTGCCTCTTTAACTGATTGAACAAGCTCATGAAAGTGCCATGAAAAGTACTGACATTGACCTTTGAATTTTCCACCCCAAGGAAGAGATTTACTCGTCCTTCCATCTCTTCTTTAGCCTTACGAGTAAAAGTCATCATACAGATCCGATTGGGGTTAACATTCTTCATCTGAATAAGGTAAGCAACCTTCGCACAGATCGTTTCAGTTTTACCACTACCAGCACCTGCAATAATTTGAAGATGCTTTTCCATACCGTATCGGATAGCTTCAACCTGATTTTCATTGAATGGGTTACCTTTTATCTTTTCAGCAATTTCAAAGAAGCTGCTGTCCCAATCTGTCTTCGCTACAGGATTATCTGATTGGGGAATCTGGATTTCTAAGATTTCACCGAATCTCGACTTATAATAAGAATGTTCACTTTCGATCTTAAGGTGCTTTTGCTGCAGGGCTTTATAATTATTCTTAGTCGCGGTTAGTTGATTCGAGAGTTCTCCATGACTGTCCGATAGATCAGAGTACTCTTTCTGCAGCTTCTTAAAATCAGAATCCCTCCTATAGAATTCTTGCTCAAGTGATTTATACTTTGTCACCATTTCAGAATTTATTTGCTGCATTTTCTCGATGGTTTTCCTTGCCGCGGCGAAATCATCACTAACTTTATTAAGCTTGGACGCTATAATAGCATTCTCATAATTGGCTTTGTCCAGCCTACTACGGAGATGAGTAACCTCTTCCAACAGTTTGTCTTTGCCTGTCAGCTTATCAACCAAGTTCTTCAATACCATTAAGTCCTCCAATACTTTTCTGGTTGGTTATCACATGTGAGCGCGGCTCACGAAATAGTACTATTGTCTTGTAAATATTCACCATCGAGAGCCTTTTTTCCTGCTTTCTGTAAACAACAATCGACAAATCCCGCGCGTAAAGTCTTACGCATTTTCAAGAAAATAAAAAAGCGGCACCCCCTATTAGGTGACCGCTTGCATTGATTTATTGTCTTCATAAATCGAACCCTTAATTGATACTATACTTCAAACTATTCCATAATCTCCGCATATCCTTCATCACAACCGCTACATGGATATACCGCGAGAGTACTTCATCGTATTCAAGTGGAATTACAGGGATATTCTCTTTCGTAATTGTTCTCCACTTGCCATCCTTCTTTACGACTATCGCCCCTTCAATAAAACCTTCGAATCCGGGATGGAATGTGTTCATCATATCATCGTACTCGAAAGGAATCACTACTTCTCCAGCGGTATCAATGCAACCCCATTTGCCACTCGAATCTTTGACTGCGGCTAACCCCTTGTAGAAGCATTTGGCATCTTGATACTGTAATGGGATTAGTTCGTTACCGAACTGGTCGATGAAACCGAAATATTTGGGGCACTCTTTAATACAGAATAAAGGGGAACGTTCAGTGCCGTTCACTGGGTCATCGATTAGATCATATTGATCGAAATCATCATCTTCAAATATGGCATCGATAAAGTCATCCAACTGCTCGGTGTATTTGCCCACGATTGCTAACCCATTAATGAAAGATCCGGCAAATTTGTAACCCCTCGAGAAGGGAACTACTTCTTTCCCTTGATGATCCAAATATGCGTAGATACCGCTCTGATTCTCAACCCTAATCAAACCGTGACCAACCATTTGCAAGTTAAGATACTCGCAGGGTATTATTAATTCATCTTCCTCATTCACTAAGCCATACAGACCATACCAAGCCAGCCCTTCTTCATTGTCCTTGTTTACGACGATTCCCAATCCACCGATGCGATCAACTACTTCTCCGAATTTTGACTCTAGTTTTTCCATACCATTTTTCCTCCTTGATATTTGATCATTAATATTTGTTTCTACTCTTATGTCTGCGACTCTTGAGCCAACTCCGTAAGTTGTTATCAACTCACTCAATCAAAGAAGAAGTTCGCATGAAAAGATCGTGAAACCCCTATTGAAGTAGTACAACGCAAAAAAAAATCACACCTCTGTGAAGTGTGATTACCGTTGAGTCCGACTATCTAGTCGAGGATGGTCGGATGGAGGGAAATCGGAGAAGTCGTATAGATATCCTCAGGAGCTTACCTGTTCTGGATTGTTGTTCTTTCTCTGCTCGATCTTTGTTTGATTCTTTACAGTCGTTGTCTTGTTTATATGTTTTGTTTCTGCCATCATGTGCTGAAATTCATTTGAACTGTAGATTTATTAAAAATTCTTCAATACCAACTATCTACCCGTCTTTTTTCTTAGGCAGATATTATGAAAAACTGGCAACGAGCTTTAATCGATCAATTAAATGATCAGCCAGCAAACGATAGGTGAGGATTTTATCGACACCTTCATTTACCGAATAATCAAATTAACGGAGTCCCAGTTCAACAACCACTCTTCTCAATTGCATCCCGAACTCCATCGGTGCAGGGATGTTCAAAGCCGACAAACTGATCAAATCGAATTCTTCCTTCCGTTTTCTTAGGTAATGTCTAATTTTAATCGCATCCTGTTTAATAGATGGCATAGTTGGGATTATGGGCAGTCCAGATGAAGACATCGCAGTATAATGCTTGAGAATGTGATCCAAGGCATCAAAGATTATTATCCAGTTTATCTGTACGTTCTCATTTGTTAATCCAATTACTTCCTTGAAATCCTTTTGGGTACGTATACAATTATGAAGCATTATACAAATATACTTGCTATCTTCATCGTATTTTTGAAACCTTTCCCGACTGTTTAATAGATTCACATCGGGGCGGAACTCACTGTAGTTACCAACTAACGTTCCAGAATGACATCTCTGGTGCTTATCGATAAATAGAGCAATCATTAAATTATCCGGTCTTCCAATCATTTCCGAGAACCCCTTTCTATAAATATTTCTTCTCGAACGAGAAAATCGGGCAACCATTACAAGTAAAAATTTGCATTATCGTGTTTGGCTCAATGACATGTTTACAACACACCTTGCCGCATAATCGAATGAGACTCTGTAACCTTATAAAGTCCCATCCATCCATAAACCTTTTTATGTCATTATCCGTTCTGATTGATAAGACTCTTTCCTTTAGCGCAGAAATATCATACGGCTTGATTTCGCCATTACTAAAACCAATTTCAAGTAATGACTCTAGCTTAGAAATTACGCTCATGCACTCATCTCTGAACTCCTTTACACTACTTTCAGCCATAGTAACCTTCTCCCTTATTACGGTTTCATAATCCTTCGTACCGCAGAACATTGATTTTATCGACCCCCAATACATAGAAACTATCCGAATTAATATCCCCACAGTGAAGAACTACTCGATACCGACCAGTTCTTGCGTCCTCACGAAGCCGGTTCCGTTCTGCATCGCTGCCTTCTCTTTCAATGTAGGAATCGATGATGACGATACTGTGCTGATCAGCGAAAGAATGAATTTCGTGGAGCTGCGCGGCGACAACTCGTTCAGCTTCCTCTCGATCCATGTTTACTACCGATATATAGACCGCCGCGGCGATTACTTCATTGTTTTTATGGAGTTGTCCCAACAAATCCATCCTTGATCACATCCCCTGCCACCGATAAGCCATTTAACATCTTGATAGCTTCAATATATTTAGCGCGAACGTCGAACTGCTCAACCAACACTTCATTTGCTCCAATGGCATCCATCGCTTTCTTACCTATTCCAGCTACAAGTTGGTCTTTCCAGTACTCGATCATAGGTCGAGTGTACGTCAAATCTGGAATATGCCCTTTCAATCTGCCGAAGTGGAATTGAGCATTCTTGACCGAATTTTGGGTCAGGTACTTGATAAACGAAAGGTAGATGATACTAACAACCTGACCGAATGTAATACCTACTAATTTTTGCAGGATCAACAGGCTATAAGCGATGCTCTCTTTATTTATCTCTAGCTCATAATCATCCTCTGCTTTCAAAATGTGATTGATCACCGTATCGCGAAATCTTTGTACAACTTGGACGTCACCTTCATCAACACCGTAACCCCTCATGGCTTTAACGATGCGCTCGAAATCAATCCGCATAACCACTTTGATAAATTCAGGACTCTTGAAAAGCTCATAACGGACACCCCGGCATACATTCTCAAATGACAGATACTGCGCCCATTCTGTCTGACAGCCTACTGAAGCCTCATTAAATATTTGTTGCCCTTTGTCGATTAAGTCGAACCCCCACTTGATAACCAAATTGATAGTAGAGCTATACTTTTCAATTGCTTCGAAATCATTCTTATTAATGATCTTCTCTAACCGCTCAGTGAGCTTTGCAACTACTATTTCATTCTTCAACTTATCGAAATACTCCTGAAGGATACTTGAGTCCATACTGTAGAAATGAGGGCGAAGCGAAGTTCCAGACCACCAATCCTCTACATGCGGTTCGATGAAATGTTGAATCTGGATACCTTCTTCCTTAATTGCGTCCAGTAATAATTTAGTTGGCTTTCTTGTCCTTTCAAGAGAATTCCACAGGTTTTCCACTCTACATGAACAGTAAGAAATATGCCGAAGTCTAGGAAAGCGAGTATTGTAATTCGTATCTCCATCAACCAGATCTTTGAGAAAAGTGTCACTGGAAAGCATCCTCTTGGGATACTCCTCAGTACAAAAAACGATCTCCTCAAGAGAAGAAAGAACGCGCCCTGAGATAACCGAAGAAAGGATCGACTTGTATTTATGTGATTCCGAAACTAATAACTCCTCATCTTTTTTACATACTGCCCTTAAATCAACGCGTTCAATTAAAGTTCGCAAACGCTGACTCGTAACAAAATGCTGAATAACTGCCCAATCGAACCCGATAATAAGCCGACGAAAATTGTTCGGTGACCATTCATGAATAATCGGCTTAGGCTCATTGAATGAGGGCTTTTTGCGTTCGACAGCTGCTACGCCTTTATTGATGAACTTTTGAAGTTCTCGAAATCGATACATTGCCTTACCCCCGACCAAATTAATCAAACTCAATCTCCTCGACAACGCTCCTTAATTCTTGCATTGAAGGCTCTACATACCGCCTCGTTGTCTTGATATCCGAATGACCCAATAATGTTGCTGCCGACTCTATTCCCCTTAAATTTGCAACCTGCTTACCAAACGTATGCCGGAGCTGATGAACCGTGAATTTGATCTGTGTTAGCTCGGACAATTTTTCAATCATGTGCTGGATGGCTCGAGTCGACATGTGGGCACTCCGTTGAGAATAAAATAAATACAGTGATCTGCCATCATGGAACGATAGCCACCGCTCAAGAATATTTCTTGTCTTTTGATTGAAGGGAACATGCCGATATTTCCCGCCTTTCCCGCTTCTTACGATGATTAAGCCAGATTGGAGGATAACATCGGTTATCAATAAGTCAGAAACTTCCTCGACCCGTAAACCACAATTGACTAAAATTGCAATAACGGCTTTATAGAGAGCTTTTCTTTTATCACTGGTACGCTCCAACCTCTCTATGGCATGCATTATTCGTTTAACTTCCTCCGGTCGGAGCCAGCGAGTCTCATTCTGCCGCGCAATCGGAATCAGCTTAATCGCACTGATCGGTTCTGATCTAAACCTAATACCCTCACTTTTCGCAAATAGAAAAAGCGACTTGAGCGCAGTCAGGTAATGGTTAATTGTTATAGGAGATAAGTGTTTTCCAGATCTTCGGTCGATCCTGGACTCAAGGAACGACTTAAAATCCCTGATTATGGTTTGTGAGACATCTTCAATTTCGGTGACTTCACCCCAAGAGGAATTCAACCATTGAATAAATCGCTTATAACACATACCATAACCCTTTAACGTATTTTCGGATTTTTCTTCTATTGAAAGATGCTGCAGATAACGAACGACCAAGACATCGATTTTCACAGGCTTTCACCCCCTTATAGCGTCTTATACGACAAGTTTAGAAAAGGTAATGTACGACGAATTAATAGGATTTTTGAGCCGAAACAGCAACCGATTTTTACGAACTCGTCACATAATGGGTATTGTATGACGAGTTGTGCAGTCCCCCTTTTTGCTCGGAATTATTCATACGGGCGACACATGAATGAAACCATTAGCGCGGCAGACGATTAAAAGAAGGAAATGTGTTCTTTTAAGACGATCCTGATAACTATTGGCACGAACCTTTGGAACGAAGAACGAATCGCTTCTTCTTATATAGAAGAAAGACATTCGGGAGCCATACCCCTGAAGGGAAATCCTTGGGATTAGGCGACCAAAAGGCAATAGCGTATCCGTTACTTCTATATAGTTAATCTAGATACCGATGCTAAATTTGGACTTGCCCTCGAACATTCCAGCAACTATTTTTACGAGCTATAAAAGAAAGGCAGTATAAAACTCGATGAACGAGTCCTATACTGCCTTTTTCCAACCCATATGATATTTAACACTGTTTCTTTTCAAACTCCTCGATTAACTCAAGTAATGTATGTTCAATATCCTCGAGATCGCTTCGCTTAAGTGTGCGAACCGCATGATTCATATCAGTATCCATCAATATATTTTTCTCGTTTATTATTCTTAAACACATCTCTCGGTATGGTTCCCACCGAAGCCCGTAGAACAAAGCCACTCTTTGTTTCAAGTCCACATCGATCATCCTTTACATCGATTCATACAATAGAAATTTGTTTGGTAATATAGCATGATTCGCTGATTATTACCAACGTAAAAGCCAACAGCGTCCCAACCGCAATTTAAACGCGTTCCTTCTATTGTAATGTAATCAGAGCCGAACCTGAACGACAACAAAGCAAAAAGCGATAAGCCTTACCCCATAATGAATTAAACGCCTTGTAATCGATTTAATTTCGATACCAAAGCCACCAGTACAAGAAAATCGATTTGTGAACCTCGTGGAGGAGACTTACAATTTTTGAAAATAAATTCTACAAGGCTACGTCGAGATCAGGAACTTTGAGCCGAGAAACCTTTCCAATTATTATGAAAGTGACTCATTGCACTTTGGATACCCCGAACCGTTTTTGCCCTATTTATATTTTCAATCGTCCTTTCGCCTACAAAGACGCGCATCTTATTATCGACTTCGGATAGGGTATTTCTTAATTGTTCTTCTGAAATGCGTAGCTGAGCTGCTGCAGCTTTAAGGTTACGCTTGTTTGAAATATAGCTTTTTACGCAAAGCTGAAATTGACCAGACAAGCGACTTGTGAAGTCATTAACCATAAAGAACGCAATAAATCTTAAGGCATTGAACTTTTCCGTAATGAGCGGTCTCAACATCGGATCAGCCCCACTTGAACTCATCAAATCCGAGTAGCGAATATAATTACTCTCAAGTCTCGATAAGAACTTCATTCGATCAAATCCTTTCTTCGGAAAAATATAGTAATTGAAGATCGAACCCCAAATGACGCAACAAAAGGGCATCGGCTACTTGTATAAGATTGATGTCGTAGCAACTGCCAAATTTGGATCAATGTCATGAATGAAAAATACACTTGCTAGAACAGTTATGCAGAAATAGAGTACCGTTTTAACATTTTATTGAAGCCCCTCATGGCTTTATGAATATCCCAAACAGTCCTAGCCCTGTTGATATTCTCGATTGTGCTTTTACCGACAGTCATCATCATTTCTACATCAACACTGGTTAGAATCTTCCTTAGTGTGTCCTCCGGCAAGTTGAGATCGGATGCCGATTCAGGAATACTGAATTTGTTCATTTGGAAAATCTCCACACACTTCTGATTATGAATTGTAGTGTTATCTAAGAAATCTCCGTACAGGAATATGATAATCCGTCGAAGGGCATTGTGCTTCTCACTGAGGATCATCTTCGTCCGTCGATCGATACCTTTTGAATGTAATAATCGCTTGTAACGCTTATAGCTCTTTTCTACGCTCATGAGGAACTTCATGGTTATCATCCTTCCTTACTCCAAGATTTGGAGGACAGTAATGTCCTGTACTTATAGGCTTAATGATTTATTAACTGCTAAATCAGAATCATCTCTGAGAATAAGAAAAAGCAGTACAGAACTCGACATGCGAATTCTGTACTGCTTTTCCAACTACTTTACCTGCAGTTACTACACTCGATTAAGGTTAGCTTTTCCTTGTAGCTAATATCGTAAATGTCTAGGGCTTCCTCTTTTGACCGAAACAGATTCCAGTTTCCTGACCCCTGTTGTTTCTTCCATCCAAGCTCGGTTCTCTGTTTCATTTCCGTGACATACTGACATAAATCATGGTCAAGGTGCACGGTGTACGTTTTCAATGGAATGTCGATATTTGCCCAGGCTTTCATCTACTCACCTTCTTTGATTTTACACTTCCTTCGATTAATTCTATGGCATGCTTAGCAAATGCATCGGTCAGTTGTATTCTGTCTGACCCACGTTGCAATGCTCTAAGTGTACTTCCGCCAACATTGGTTACAGGATTAACATGGTCATAAGATGCTACGACACTGGATATCGTATTATCAAATGTGACCCAAGATTCACTATACTCTGGACATAAGTTCTTTGCTTCTAATTCCCATGACCATCTGCTTGTGCTATCCCAAATGTAAGGATCGCTGACTACCTCAAAATAACCTAAGAGCTTCGTTGTGCCAACCCCATAACAGATTAAGATGTCTCCGATTCGGACAGGATTAGGTCTTCGAGCAAAATGCATTTTTTCTATACCGCTGTTCAGTTTCCTTGTTGTTGCGAATGGACGGTCGGAGTAACCGACAGGCTTAATGAAATACCGAACATCTGATTTAAGTTCCACAGTTTTCTTCTTAAAGAGATGACCCACCTCAAGGTCAATCTTTGTTTTCTGCTGAGCTGCTACATTTTCAGTATAGTTGTCAATCTTTTCTATGATGCCTTTAAGCTCCTCGTGAGTAAGAGCGTGGCTGCTAACATTGAAGATATCGGCAATAACCTTCTTCAACGATTCTTGATCCTCAATTAGTACGCCCCACTCATGATTTTTGTTTAGCCCACTATCTGTAAAGTTTGCAGAAGTGATAATACCCCTCAGAGGGATTCCATTCTTTCGTGCGATATAAATCTTCCCATGGAGCTTATTGTCTACATGAACTCGAAAAGCAATGGAATGAGTAACACAATTTAAAAGAAATGAATGTAAAGAATCCGCCTTTTTCAGCAGGTCAGGATCATTGTCCTTTAAGGTTGTTACCAGTACAATCCGCTTCACATCTGAAGAAGCGATAATCTCGTCAAAGAAAACATCAAATGATTCCATCAGGAACGGACTGACAATATGCAGTTCGTCTGTTCCATCTACAAGTTGCTTTAACTCATCAAAATGTCTGGAATCAATGTTATTCAAAATCCTCATGTATCCTCTTCCTTTATGTTTGATTGTTCTAACCTACCTATGTATATTCCAGTCACTTTTGCATTATGACAAAGCCTAATAAAATTTTATGAGACTCACTGAAAATTTGTACCTAACAACAAAAGTAGCAGTATAGATCCCATTAAAGAGTTCTATACTGCCTTTTATTTACCTTCTTGCTAAATAGATTACTTCTGAGGTTTGATGTCGAATAACTTATGAAAGATTTGAGCGCTTTTCGTAACGTACTCTTCCAACTTCACCAAAAGTGTGGCGGTGAATTTCGAATCATCTTCTTCTGCAAGCCAGTCAAACCGAAGGTCAAAGTGATGATGTACATTGGCATAATCATAGAATGCCTTTACAGAAAGTTTATTTGTCTTTGGCAAATTAGCAAGGTATAAACGGGAACCAACCGGCAAAATCTTCTTGTCACCTGATTCCTTAAACTGACCTTTCAGTTCCGATGGAAGCTTCTTAAAATGATCCCCAATCTTCTTTAGAACATGGGTTTTGCTATCTTCCTTTTCTTTGTTGAAGCTTACCCCTAACTGAGCATAATCTTCTCTGTACTTTGAATCAATATCGTAATCCTCAGACATGAAATGCACCTGCATCGCTCGGGCATATTCTTTACCGAACTTCTCGATGTTATAAAGATTGATATAGTCCTCAAGCATAGGTTTCAAGTAATATCTTTTAATCGAGTACAGATCAGGCTCATCTTGTAAGAGCGCATTGACTATTTGAGATGAACTCCTTAATACCCCATCGTATAAAGAGCGACTGAAGGCTAAACGCTTGCATTCCATATTCTGCTTACTGTCTATACTCTTCTGGATAAACTCAGAATTTATTTCCTTTAAAACTACTAATTCGCTTATTAGTTTCAATACCTGGTTCGCCTTATCTCGCATAACCATCACCTCTCCTCAACCATCCTAACATGATTTGGATGGGTATTCCACTTCGCTATCCTTTAGAAGAACTCCTTTTCAATTAACTCAGTTACTTCGTTAAACGGAATTACCCATAAGAATCCTGCTTCCTTATTTCCATTTGCCAAAATACCGAGAAGTCTGAACGGATTCGTAATATCTTCCCACCTGTATGAATATGCAAAGGAACCGCTCATTCCATTGAAAGCGGGCAATTTATGACCGTGTTGACCAAATTCGTTAATTCCATCCGTACCCGCCAATAGCACAATCCTTTTAGATGCATCATCGACCCGTTCTATATAAGTTGTATAAGGAGTCGTTTCCATATCGACAATGAAATCTTCATGGTTTATATTCGTTTCTTCACCAGTAATACCGTGTAGAAAAACAACATTTGAGATTTTGTCAAAATAACCAAGTGGATCTTCATCAATTAATGTATGGTCTAAAAAACATTTTCTATTTTCTTGTTCCATTAACCGAGCCGATTGGGGATCTATCTCGATTACTGCAATATCGCTTTCTTTATCATCCACATGCTTAATAAGCGTCAAATACTTCGTTTCGATTCCATACTGATAGGGAATTACAACATCCGTCAGCCGTTTTTCTTCCGAGACTAAACTTAATACGTGACTTGCAGTTACCAAAAAATATCTATCTTGATATTTAAGAAAACCCGCTGACCCTAAAGAACCAAGTTCGAATCCTGGAACCCCAGTCTTATTAAATACGCGTGTTAGAATCGGTCCCGACCATTCTTTACACTCTACTGTTTTTTGTAACAGTTCTGCTTGCTCTATTATTTTTTCCATTCTGTGGTGCTCCTTTACCATACAGCTTAATTATCCTCATCATTCACAATCTCGTTATTTACCCAAAGAATGGTACCTTTCTTATTCTCATGATCGAGTTGGCAGTCGAAACCGTGTTTTCTGTAGAAATGTTCCGATCTGTCTATGTGATCCCAATCTACAGAGGAAATCCATCCTGTAATAACTTTGATTTGCATTTCATGGACAATCTTCATTAGCCCTTCCATCATGATCGAGCCGTAACCTCTGTTAACCCGTTCTCCTTCAATCTTTATATCCGCGATATCCATATGTTTGTTCTCAACATGTACGTGGACGTTCGAGTCTGGAGCTTTTACCCCATCTTTGGATATGACCTTCACCTTAATATGAATGTTTACATCATCCATACCGTCACCATACATTAAGCGGTAGATCATGACACTTTCCCCGAATCGGTTCTGGGCTACATGGATGACCTTATGTCCATCCTTTTCTAAATCAGTCGTGTGCCACCTGACTTCATACTCAATATCACCCTTTTTCTTTAAGGGGAGCGGCTTGTACTCCTTTTTCAACATTGGGAACGGATCGCTATCCCCAAATAAATCCTTTAGTATATTAGTAAGCTGCTCTGAGCTTTTTTCATCGAGCGGGTTATTTTTCTTCGTCATTCAATCACTCTTTTCTGCGTAGCTATTCATTGAATCTATAATAGTAAATATTCTCCACTTCCTTCTCGAACCCCTTCTTTAATTCGACTAGATTCTACATACGAAAGAAGGGATAAGCGACTTTCAGCTTAGCTTTTATAAAACAACCTTCGGAATTTTATAAAGTTGTGTTCGGTATGTGTAACTTACTTGCATCTTTTATAAATCCCAGTCAGTAGAATGTAAAAGAAACGCCCCAATCCCTTTCCTAAATTTAGTGCTTGGGTTGGAGGGGTGGGGTGGAATAGGTTTGAAGCTATGATTTACTTATTTGCTACTTCCCTGACAAACTCCGAGATGTCTTTATATATGGCAATAATCAACTCTTTGACTGTAGTGTAAGACTGCATTGGAATCTCGGTTACTGGTATACTCGGATCAACATAATGTACATAAAAAACTGACACTATTGAGATAAGCACGATACTAGCCAATATAATCTTTATTGCTGTTACGATCTTACTGATTATCTCCTTGACCCCATTATGCAAAAACCGATATAAACGGTTTACTGGTTTAGTACCTTGAGTATGAGTCGCTGTTCTCTTGTTTGCATCGATAGGTCTCTGAACTTCAACAATTTTCTCTATGGCAGGAATACTTTTAGCTTGATAGTCATTTTCAAACTGTTCATTAGGAAACATTATCGTATCTACATCGGCTTCGATGTAGAGCGAGTCTTGTGCTGGAGTAATAGATTTGGGTTCAAGTACTGCAGGATCAATTTTAATAGTATCCATAGCTCTTCGTGCTTCAGTGAAAAGCTTGGCGCTCTTCTGGACAAAATTAGGTTCAAGCTCATTGGATTCTGAATCTGTTGACTCGTCAGAATGAATAATCAGTCCGGATGAGGGTTCCTTCTCCGGCTCTGCCGCGGGAATGTCAGGTTCGCCGGTTTGATGTTCAGGAGGATCGCTTTCCATTGTTGGTACAGTATCATCGACATCTGCCTCGGCTAAATTAGCTTCCTCAACTGACGATGCAGTATCTGGTATCGCCTGATCGAAATTATGACTCGGATCGATGCTTACCCCGATGCCAGCATTGATCTCGCTTTCGCCAGTGGAGAAGAACGAGAAGTGCAGTTCGTCAATTGTATCGGATTGTGGAGTTTGCGTTTCGTCCTTTGTCTTGGTTAAGGTGCTTTTTTCATTCCAAGTAAGCTTCATTTTCATCACCCTTTCCTCTTGTTGTTAATAAGATTTATCCCCTCACAGCTCATGAAACCGTTACTGGTTGAGAACGAGCTATAAAAATGTTGCTTAGATAAATTTGAAAACCCGATTAACAAGCTAATTATCACTGCTTTGTGTTTAACGAACATAAGAACATCGGTCGGACGATGTTAACTCAAAAATTCTCGAAAACCTTCGCGCGGCGGGATCTATACCCCTGAACAGAAGAAAAACACCTCGTTTAGCGCGAGGTGTTTCTGTATTGTTGTATTTAATTCTCTGGAGAAAACACGATGAAGTTTAGATCGTCTGCCAACTCGACTTGCGTAATGGTGTCGCCATATTTAATGTACAAATCAATATTCCTGAAGCTATTTGGCTTTCGGAAAACCACTTTGAATGCACTTGCAGCATAACCAGTAAGATCAATGACAGTTTCAGGCTTCGCCTTCACCCTAATCTTTTTGATCAGCAGATTAGCTCCGTTGTAAATAACTACATTCCTTCTTCTGGAGTACGCCAGAAGAATAATGATTAGCGGGGGAGCCGCCACTATCGGAATGATAGGGAACTTCTTGTCAGACGCTACCGGTTCTGGTTGTTCAAAAACTTCAATAACAAAATCAATCCGCTGCGTACTCATTGACTCATTTAATTCGATTGACCGTTTTACTTCTTCTGCTACTTGCACCGATTCGACCGTAGTCGAATCTGAGTCTCTGTAGTCCTTGTACGCAACAACGTTGATCCGAGAAATTTCTTTGTCGGTAAATGGATTTTTCAATATAACCGTATGCTTTCCAAGCTCGACATCCTCAAAGCGGTACTCGCCGTACTCGTTAGTAAACGTAATTCGTGGATCGGAATGAAGTTCGACTTTAACCCCCTGCATAGGAATACCGTTCGCGTCCTTCACAACCCCATATACAACACCGAACTGTTGGTTCGGCTCAGCTTCTTTCAGATACCTGAAGGTAACTGTTAAAGATTCACCATTCTTGCTGATAAATACCGTTTGCTTATCCGATCCGATCAAGGAGTAGCCAGCGATAATGGGAGCTTTGACCTCATTCAAACCAAAGTGCAATGTATCGATTTCCTCAGTTTGGAGAAGCTCCTCGGACTCATGATCTACAGCTTCAACGAGCAAAGTATCCATTTTCTTTTCAACCACTGGAGTAGGCACTGTGGTCACATGGCTTCCTTCTCGATCTGGATTAAGATCCTGATCCTTTTCATTCGATTTTGTTTCAGGCTCCGGCTGTGACTCTACCTTTGGCAATTCCGGCTTGGGTTCTGGTGTCGGTTCAGGTTTCGGCACTGGCTTTGGTTCGGGCTTCGACTCTGGTTTAAGTTCTGGCTTCGGTTCAGGCATCGGCTTTGGTGTTGGCTCTGGTTTTGGCTCAGGCTTCGGTTCCGGTTTCGGTTCTGGCTTCGGTTCTGGCGTCGGCTTTGGTGTTGGCTCTGGTTTTGGCTCAGGCTTCGGTTCTGGCTTCGGTTCTGGCTTCGGTTCTGGCTTCGGTTCTGGCTTCGGTTCTGGCTTCGGTTCTGGCGTTGGCTTTGGTTCTGGATCAGGGCTAGGTGTCGGTTCAGGATTTGGCTTCTGTTCTGGTTCAGGTGTTGGAATGACAATGTCTTTCTTATAGAAATAGGTCAGCTTTCCGAACGGCTGGACTGCTGTTAGCAAAACATTTCTGACTGAATCTCCGATTAGCTTATATACCCCGATAAACGCATCAGCTCTATATGAATGATCACCTAACGGCAAATCCGACAGAATTACATCTTCTTTGAGCTTACTGTTCGTTTCCCAATCAACAAATTCAACCGTTATACCACCTTTTGGCTCAGGCGATGGAACGACTGGTTCAAAATAGGCTTGAACGATCTTGTCCTCATCCATCTTAAACAAAAGCGACTCCTTAACTACTTCCTGACCATCCATCACCCATTTAGTGAATTTATACCCCTGTTCGGGAAGCATTGATACGGATATTTCAGTGCTTTCCTTAAACTGTCCGACTTTACCGCGCACATCTTGGAACACTTCTTTCGTTTCTTCATTTAGAACATCGACCGTACCTTCACCAAGCACTTCAACGGTCAGCTTGAATTCCTTGGACGGTGATGCACTGGGGATGAAGTGCGCTATTGCGATAACATTGCGATCCATATACAAGGTGATACTCTGATCGTCTGACTCAAGCCCATTTACGACCCATTTCTCGAACTTATATCCTGGCGAGGGATTAGCCATCAGGCTGACCGATTCAAACTCGGGAAAATTCGTAACACTGCCAGCTGCGAACGGAGTAACTGTTCCCATTCCAACTTGATTAACCGTTAGCGTATACTGTGTAGGCTGTGGTTGGTTTTGCTTGAAGTGAGCTATTGCTGTTTTATCGCTGTCCATTTTCAAACTTACCCCATAACCAAACGGGTCAAAGTAATCTTCGCCATCAATCACCCATTTTTCAAGTTCATATCCTGGTACTGAATTCCGAGCAGAGATGGAAACCCATTCTCCGTCATCGTATTCGTAAGTGCCAGATGCAGGAAAGGTTGTACCTTGCCCCTCCATACCGACTATTAACTTATGCTTCGCTAATGAAGCAGAAGATTGGTAATAGAAAACGATGACATTGTCCTTGCTTCCAAAGGTGTCGAAAGTGAGCGGATAAATGCCATGAGATACCCCCTCGCTAAAAATATTGACCTCTGTAGTGCCTTTACCGACAATGTTGAATTCGCCTGCGGTATCCGTAGTGGTCAATATACTTTCATCCGTAATTGAACTGGTCATATCTTCTGGCAGTCCTACATTGGTGATCGATAATCCAGTTCTTGAATTCACCAAATGACGCTCTGTACCGATTTTGGAAGTGAAAATATGATCTTTGTTTAGAACATACTTACCTGAATCGCCAATGAGGGAATAACCTTCAAAATTCTTGGCATTGTACGTGATGGAAGCATTCAAGTCCAAGGTCTTATCGTCTGTCGAATATTCCTCAAATGCCAGTAGCTCATCTGTTCCTTTGACGCGGTGCTCGACTCTTAACGTGTCAGCTCCTTTAACGAATCGATAATTGTATTGCGGAGTGCTTGCACGTTCATCGCCCCTCGATAGACCGGATATTTCTAACCAATCGTTGTAGAACTGTTTCCCAGTTACCTGATCGTCAATATAAAGATAGTTGTAGTCGAACAGCAACTGAGGTTTTGCTACTTGGTGGAATAGTTTGAACAGCTTCGATAAAATGGGAATGTTACTATTGGTCAAGAAATTGTAACTGAAATCAACCTTATTTGCATTTAGTGTATCAAGCTTGCTTACATTGTTTAGCCCCTCAATGTTCGAGAGCCGGTTATGACTGAAATCAAGAACACTGGTCGTTGTCGCCGCTGTCTGTGGCTCGATAAGCCTTCTTAAATTACTTAAGCCATCAAGGTCGGTTAGATTGTTATTTGACAGATCCAAGTGACTTAATCTTTCAAGACCGCTTAGTCCCTCAATATTCTCCAACTGATTATTGCTGAGATCAAGAAAATTTACCCCGTTCAGGAAGCTCAGGGCATTCACTTCACGAAGCTGATTGCCGCTAAACTGAAATACTGCATTATCTGAGAACTTGGGATCATTGAGGATACTGTCCTTGAATAGCTGCATACCCTCTAAGCTTGTGATTCCTTTGAAATCATCGGAGCCGAATGAGAAGTGTCCTTTGTTCTGGTAGAACCTTTGCATCCTCATTTCTACATCACGCTTATTGATTGTATCATTGGTCGTTCCGTTCCAGACTGGTGTTGTCCATAGTCCCCATAGCTCGCCCATCCAGTGCGCGAAATAATTGGCCAACTCACTACTTTGGAACAGCTCGCTCACGACAACATCCTCACCTCGATGGAAGTGAGACAATGCATCTTGTGATCCATAGTCTGTTTCTGTAATCCAAGGCTCATCAATACTCATAAACTTGATGTTTCGTTTACGGGCAAAACTTTCTGCTGTCGAATTGTTATGACCGATAATTGTAGCTTGGTATGGAATCACAATGTCCCAGTCATACAAACCATTCTTGTCACCAATTATCGTATCTGGATTCTTAAATGTGATGCTTTTAATTCCATAGCTGTATGCAAACGCATTTACCTCGACCCGCTCAACACTTTCAGGTATAACTACGCTCTTTATACTTTGATTGCCCAGAAATGCTGCTCCAAAAATTCTTGTTACTGGTCTCCCTTCGATTGTGTCGGGGATGGTCACATCTCCACCTGGTCCGACATACTCTCTGATATAGGCATAAGGTTCATTCATCCATTCCGGATTTAACTCGTAAATGAAATGACTCGGATCGGAAGCGTATACTGCATTCGTAACACTGGTTTCGCCGTATACGGCATCCGTTACGCTCACTTCATTTCCGTAATCGGTGTCGCTTGGTTGATCATCAGCAAGAGCGCTCATTGGGAATAGCCCAATAAGCAGAGCGATCACCAAGAGAACTGAGATGATCCTTTTTCTTTCCTGTTTACTGTTTGCCACATCCTTCATCTCCTTACTTGTACTTGTTCTTTTTCTCTTGGTCTTATAAATTTGCTCATGATGACTATCCTGAAAATCAATCAAACTCTACAACATTTTGAAATTTTTGTAGTAACTAATTCCCATCAAATCGTGCTTCGATCAGCATAAAAAAAATGCAGTGACCCCTAACTGAGAGATCACTGCACACATAAAGAAAAGAGCCAGATGCTCATGCATCTGACCCCAATTTGGTGAACTATTCTGATTTAATGATTGCAATAAAATTTGTTTGATCCCAACTTACTTCGGCTCCAATAGATTCACTAGCAAATCTTAAAGGTACATAGGTTGATGAGTTATTGATAAACGGAGCTGTCGAAAGTGTAATCGCCTTGCCATTGACATACGCTGTCTTACTGCCGATTGTGAGCTTAACAGTAGTACTTCCTCGAACAATAGTCACTTCTTGCTTATCATTATTCCATTTCACTTCGGAGTTGAGCTTCTCGAACACTCCGCGAAGTGGTATGAAGGTGCTGCCGCCAACGATCTTCGCGGGAGGACTCAAACTTACCAAATCTCCATTAATTGTTACACCGACATTGTCCTTGTTAAAGTTACCCGTGATTGCAGAAGTTGAACCGCTCGGTGGTGGGTTAACATCTCCACCAGTTGAGGGGTTAGATGCATTGTTTCTTCCTGATTCGGTTGTAAAAGACCAAGTCTTATTGAGTGTCTTTCCTTCAAATTCTTCCTCATACAACGGATTGTAGTTCACAGATACCGTATACGTTTCACTATTTTTAAGTGGCTCCTTCGTATAGAAAAACCAGAAGCCCATATACCATTCGGAGAAGAACGGTACATTTTTCCCCTTGCTGTCCTTAATTGTTGCATCAATCTTTTTAGTATCTAGAATATAGGGTGGTTGAAAGGAAATCACATAACCTGATCTTTCAATACCGAATTTCTTTAATGGATTTGGATCTTCACTCGCTCCTACAAAAGTTGTAGGTACATCTTTTTGTCCATTGTAAGGATACATGGATGTATTTGTTGCCTTAGAATCATTTGATGAAGCTAACATTGTGAAAAATCTACCGTCAAGTCCAACCCCTATTTCCATTGTAAAGGGATTTAAAAAAGGAGTCCTATGATAAGAGGTTCCAATCAATCGATCAATTGACGGTTTTACGGAAGAATTACTAGCAGAAAGGACTTCAAACACTCCTCCAGATAACCTCGAGTCTCCTCCAGCGGCAAGTACTCTATCTTTAGGCTCTACACCAGTGAATCCTTTACGTCCCTCGATTTCATCGTGATCGTAAGGATTACCCATATTCATATACTTCGAGTGATTCTCGGCAGCTTTCGTTAGGAATGGGTTCAGCTTTACTTCGCTGAGTCCTGCATCCTTACGGATTTTGTTGATGTAATCTAAGGCTTCTTTTGCTTCTTTTGAGTAACCATCATTTGAATTCAATACTTTATTATCAGAACCACTGTTAGATGAGCTTCCTGCAGTTGTGAAAGACCAAGTTTTGTTGAGTGTTTTTCCTTCATACTCTTCCTCATAGAGAGGTTTATAGTTTACTGACACCGTATATTTTTCGCCATTTTTTAACGGTTCTTTCGTGTAAAAGAACCAGTAGCCCGAATACCACTCGGAGAAGAATGGAACACTGTTTCCTTTACTGTCTTTGATAGTTGCGTCGATATTTTTAGTGTCTAGTACATGTGGCGGGTAGAAAGAAATAACATATCCTGATCTATCGACACCAAATTTTTTCAACGGGTTGGGATTTTCAGCACCTGTAAATGTTGTGGGTACATTTTTCTGACCATCGTAAGGATACATTGAAATCTTGGTTGTACTTGCTCTAGCCGAATACAACATCACAAACTTCTTGCCAACCAATCCAATACCAATCTCCGAAGTGTACGGGTTTAGGAATGGATTTCTATGGTATGCTGTGCCTACCATAAGATCGATAGAACCTTCCACAGTTGCTTCTGAATAGGAGATTACCTCGCCCGAGCCTTGCGCAACAGTCGAACCGTCGACAGCTAAAATTCTGTCTTTTGGTTCTTCACCAGTAAACCCTTTCTTGCCCTTCACTTCATCATGACCCGTGTCATCATTTAAATCTAAATATTTTGCATGGTTCTCTGCGGCTTTTGTGAGATACGGATTGAGCTTAACCTCATCCAGACCCGCTTCCTTTCGGATCTTATTCACGTGTGCCAGAGCATCTTTAGCTTCTTTGGAATAATTGAAGTCCGCAGAAGTAATTTGAACTGGTTTTTCAGACTGCGCCGCGAGTGCGCCTTGACCCCCTAAAATAATTGAGAATGCAAGTATTACTGCTGTTAACTTTTTCGTTTTCATATTGACCTCCGATCTACAGGATTCGCTAAACTTTAAAAGAAGGAACTGTGTATCTGTCCCTTATTCCCACTCCATTCCATTTAGAAGGCATCATCTTCATTATATAAAGAACCAGAATAATAGTCTGTTGTATTTAAGTCACATCGATCCTACAATTTCAAACTCTCGCTACTTACGTGATTAATACTCATGCGGAAGCATGAATGTATAATACTTCATCTTCCCCTCATCGCCGTATACTGCCCAAACTACTTCTGAAAATAACTTCTTGTTGTCGATAGTGAGTAAATGACCGTCATTCCCATTCGTAACTACCGTTTTCTTCCCAACAGTCTTAAAAGACAGAAACTCTTCTTTGCCATAAAAGTGCTTGATGATTAATGAAATAACCAGTTGCCAATCCCTACAGCCAATCTCTCGAACCCCATGAGTCATTACTATTTGTAGGCTCAAACACTTACCTCCTCCGACGATCTATCTCAAAACCTTCATAATAATCCGTGTCCCTATAATCGCTTTTAATAGCTGCAACAGAAAGGGGGCGAACATCAATGTTGTTCTGTTGGTAGCCTTCAAGAATAGTCTCATAGTATATCCGAGTAGGCGCCGATATTGGTCTTGATTCGGCATTCATGATATAAACCATCGCTCCTAGTTCAATTGGAAGATCACTTTCATTAAACACGTCATTTTTTACACTAATCGATTCTAACTTTATCTTAATGATCTCTTTTCTGTAGAGTCCAACTGAAACGCCTTCATAATGATCTAAAGCGATTTCATCCCTTTCGGAGATCATCCACAACACAACAGGTACAAATAGTCCGATATGTTTAGAGATGGTGGCTACGCGTTTAAACACTAGCTCATGATCTTCAATACACCCAATCCCGATGATATACGCATCAGGACAACGCATCTTCATTTGCTTAATGTGCATATTGCTCCCGTAAGCTACATAAGGCTTCATACTCGGTACCTCCAATATCAATAGTTAGTTGGTAAGTTTACCTTGGATTACGATTGGTTGTACAGTGTTCAATAACGGTCAGGATCGCCCAAGAATACCCCGAATGGGGCTTACTGCGCTTCGACATCTGACAAGCCCCGAGCGTCATCATTCGTTGGCGGCTCCCTCCATGCAGAATTACCTTCAAGGTACTTAAGTAGGTGATGACGCATGGTTTTGAACTCATCACCAATACCACCAAGTCTGAGAAGCCATACACGAAATGAATACTTCTCATTCCCGTTGTCAGGCACTGTTACCCGACTGGTTGCTTTCTTTTGGTTCAGAGCTTGAGCCGCGATAAGCAAACTCAACTGAATACTTGCTTTCACTTTGCCGGCATGCAGAGTCCCATTAAATAGCCTGAACTCTACTGTCTTTAATCTGCCGCTTAATAACTGGTGCAAATTCAATATCCGATACCTGGAGTCGTTATATCGATCATTTCGACGAAAGGCTAAGGCATTGAACCCGTGATACCAAACTTCTGCAAACTCCCCCATCGTCTTTGGCTTTTTCTTATTGAGTTTCTTAATGAATTCATCTGAAAGATCCAAGCAGTATCTACGCCGCTCCTGTCTGCAGTCCAATGCCTTAGTCAGCAAAGATTGTTTTGCGTAGATAATATTACAAAGAGTTCTCAAGTTATTTGGCGAAAATCTCTCAGCTCCTACATGTACATGTAAACCGCAACTCTTATTTACAAGTGCGCCGCTTTCCTTCAATTCACGAATTAATCTCTGCAATAAAGGAATATCAGAATATCCCAAGACGGGGGATACAAGTTCACACTGATAATCATCCGATACGATTATTATTTCGGAGTTCTCTTGTCGAACCGCTTGAACTGATGCATCCTTAACGACTTTCCATATCCGTCCGGATCGATCCTTGATTTCATAATTATCATGACCCCATCCTCCAATTTGTGTTGGTCTACCTGTATCGAAGAAGTCCGCGACAACATAGGCTGCCACTGAACGCTTAATCCCGGTGAACTCTAATTCAAATCCGAATGATAAACTGGTGTATTCAACATGCACTCCCTGAGCCTCCTAACCAACCATAATTAACTGGTTAGTTATGTAACTTTTCTCAGGTTTGAAGTTACTTTTTGACGCACTTTTCATAGGTTTTTGAAAAAAATGTTGAGCCTAATTTATCTAAAGTCAAAAATAAAGATCACCTTAGTGAAAGGTGATCACTTTGAAAGCTATAATATAAATCAAACCGATGCCCCCAATGCCCTCATGCGAACATCAACGGAAAGCGCAAACGAATTTCCGAGTCACATTGGTTACAAACCATAAAGTTCTTTTCTCCTGTACCAATGAATTTAACCTGAATCTGATAATCTACATCAGACATCACTTTTTCAGGTAGAAAGCTGCTGCGGCAAACTCCACATGATCCGTGTAGTATCATGTAGCATTCCACGCAAAGTGATCCAAGATCATGAGTCATGTGATTAAACAGTACTTCCGCCTTGCGGGAACAGAATGAACAACACTTCATAAGAATCATCCTCCAATTTGAAACGCAAAAAACCGCAGACTACGCCCGTTAAAAGGCTTGTCTGCGGTGCTTCCGCTTCCAAAGAATATTTTATTAGTTCCAATATACCCCATCTGCGAATAAAGGACAAGATACATCATTTCATTGAAATATACGATATAAATTCTACCTTTAACTTCAAGAGCCAGAATAAAGAGTCACCTTGAGTCTCTTAGCTCCCTATTTTTACTACTTCTCAAACAAAAAAAATTGGAACCTCTTCTATTGAAAAGGTTCCGAGTGTCCAATCTTTTCTTCTCGAATTTCTTTTGCTGAATTTATTTTGACTTTTCAACCTTACCAACAGAATCCTTAACTTGCTTCCGCTTCCCATCGTCCTTCCTATCAGTACTCCCAGCTCTTCGGGATGACAGATCATCAATATATGTTTCAAACTTACGATCTTTCTCATTAGGTAGTACGGCATTATTCGATTGTCCATCTCTACCTTTAATTGAAGGGCTGCTCTTTTCATTATCATCTAAATGAATCAGGTTAGGCTGACCGTGGTTATACATCATTCCTTTTCCGAATCTTGATCTCAAACCTGAAGGCTTATTACCACTATTCAATTCATCATTAGCTGCATTCTCACCTTTTGAACCGAGCGCATGACTTAGTGCTCCATCAAATGTCCTGCTCATCGATGAATGCATGTATTGTTTGAATGCAGTCATTGCACCTACTGCAAGCCCTACAGTTGCAAAAACGGTTGAAATCACATACGACTTCAATGATGCGATGAGTAACTTCGCAATTTTCCAAAGGGTAAAGACATACAAAACGTCAACAGCCACCATCAATAACATAACTATTGAAGGATCACTAACTCCAAGTGATGGCGTTCTTCCTCCAACATAACCCGTTAACCCTTCACCCATAAATAGCGAGATTACAAATGCAAATCCAACACTCGCCGCTAAGAAGATAAGAGAAGGTATAAATAGATTCTTACTAATTGTTCTTATCAATCTCTCAGGCGGCACTAACACACTTGATAAACAGATCGCAAGGGTTAGGAACAAAAGCAACAGCAATACGAATAACTTCGCTACTGGCACAACGATGACAGCCATCAAATCACACAGGATTAAAAGTAATCCTGAGAATATCGACGTTTTTTCAAGAACTCGTGCGTACAGGTCTTGATCGTCCATAAGAGCTTCACCAGTAGAATTCATCAGGATCAGTCTCATGAAAGCATCATAATTAAAGTTCTTTAGCTCAAAATTTTGCGGGTACAACGTACTACTTTCTCCAAGGAGCCTATTTTCAGAGAACTCGCGATTAAAGTTGAAGGTCGCCATCATTGCTGCTGCCGTAATAAGAACCTCATTGTCAAAATCATGATAATTCGTCAAATACAATAAGTCTTTATACGTTGAGTTTAATGTGGACTGAATACGCCGCTCCACATCAGTAAGCTGAGAGTAATTATACCCCTTCGCATACATATCTGCCTCAGAAAAGATCATCGGTCTTCCGGCATCATCATATGCACCTGGGTTAGCCGTATCAGCAACATACACTTTTTTATTGGCAATCGGAACTTGCTTTCCCATAATATCAAGGGAATAAAGCTGATCAACCCAAGGTGAATACAGCTTCCAAACAGCTTTTAAGTCTTCTTTCCGTTTCGCCTCTTCATTAAATTTTGCCTTCATCGCAGGATCGGTAGGCTCTACTGCGTTTTTGAAGTTAAAGGTATCGACACTCTTCCCGTTCGTAGCCGTCCACCTGTATACATAGTCATTTCCTTGATACAAATAAGGAATCACGTAAGTAAATAACCCCTCGAGGTCGAGGAAATCCCTCATTGAATTATTTACCTTCAGGTCATCACTTGAAGCCCTGAACACTTCTTTGGAAAGTAAGGCTGATTTGAACTCTCCGTCAACTCTTGAATATCTGCTCTTCAATGCATTGTAAAAGTAATAAAACGGACTTTCAGTTGATAACAGGAAAGCTTCGGAATGCTCATCTGTCGCAGAACGTAATCCTGCATTGGAGTTGATATCATTTCGGAAAATGGCTGTTGAAACATCGGAACTATTCAAAGCCCAATACCTATAGCTCTCCTCCATTTCAGAATTATCGGTGACTGATAGTGTTGCACTCGATTTTATTAACTGATTTTGTTGATCAGAATATTGGACTTTCTTATTGTCGTCCAATAAAGACTTGAATCTGTACTCAGGGAAGACGAAGGATGACTCTTTAGCGTTTAATAATTTGTTGGCAGCCTCATTTCTTGGCACAGCGTTCTCTGAAAGTTTGGAATATGAATTTTTGGCTGCATTAGCTATAGCGTTATATGGTCTGTATAAATAGGTGACCAGTGGATCATTGAAAACATACTCTTCTTGGTTAATAAAACTGCTGAATAACCATCTAAAGATGTTCAGATTTTCATTTAACGTTTGTGTAATTTTCCCTTTGTTAAACATATCATCGAAAACATCATCTTTCTTAGGTGACATCCATTTAACCCGAACTCCAACATCTGAGGAATATGCTTCTCTAGCTAACTCCATGTTTTGAGCAATAATATAGTTTTTCTCATCATCCATAAGCTTTACATTACGCATAGAAGACAGTGCTTGCTGATGCTGAGTAATTGCCCAATAATTAAATCTTCCAGAATACAGCTTATCTCCTGCTGTATTTGATATATTTACTACACTTGAAATAAAGAACTGAGGAATTATCAGTACGAAAGCCATTACGATGAAGATTAATACCCCTTCTCTAATAGAACGCACATGTGTTATGACCATTATTATCACGATCATCGCAACAAATAAGATCAGTAACAAGTATATTGACATGTAATCGTCCAATAACCAAGAAGTTATAGGTAACTCCGTTAAACTAGGCGTATTGATGTAACCAACAATTGAAGCATATGATTCGTTTCCGCCTGCGCTCACACTTAAAATATTTCCAATCCACGAACCGGTAATGCTCCTATGGGTGGATATAATCCAACTGTCTTGTGCAGATTTGATCAGTTTATCTCTGTAATGATTTGGTCCATCCGAGAGAAGACCATAAATCTTCTTGACGATATCGGTTTGCATTTCCTGCATAGTTTTTTCTTCAGAAGCAACAACCCCCGAACCGCCAATAATAGTAACGAGGTCTAATCCTCCACTCATCGTATTCAATATAATTGTTGGTAATAAGTCATTCTCAAAACGTTTGCTATCCCATTTTTCCTCACCAGTTTTACTGTCTTTACTCTTTTCTATGCCGAGCAGTTGCACCATGTAACCCCAATAGATACCTGGGTAGTTATTGACATCATTCATGATTGCAGTTCGAGTAGTATATTTACCAAGAACGCCGTCAACTTCGGTTCCAGCGTACATGTTGCTCTTTAATTTCTTGGTAAAGGTACTATTCATTCCAAATACTCGATACACCATAGAATTATAGAACAGGGTAGAAATTGCATTTTGTCCGTTTTTCCCGACAACCTTCTTACTCGATCCTTTGACAGTATCATGCCCAACGATTTTGCCGCCATTTCCTGCCTGAAAGAACCCCGTTCCATTAAATTCAAAGTAGGGGTAATCCTCAAATCCCTTATACTGGCTAAAGAATGCACTTTTTCTTATTGCGGTCGAAATATACCCCAGAAAAGAATCATATTCACTCAAACCAAAACTAGTTGGCGAAATGAGCGTCGTTTTGAACCAACCTGAACGCAAAATATTCTCTTCAACAAGTGTCGATGAGGGCAACACATTATAAACGAAATTATTACTGTCGAATTTCAATAGCTTTAGCGCGGCGTTAATTGTATCAGGATCATCGGTACCAAAATCCCCTGAATCCAAAAAGCTCTTTAACGCTTTAAACTCAGCAGAAGTTGAACTTACTGTTTTATTGGTCGTATTATCTTGAAGCCATTTCACTAAAAAATCTACTTCATCCTGTTCGTCACCTGAACTCTTGCTATCATAGTAATAATGAAGAAAGGCGTTGAAAGGTGACGAGAAGTAAGAGCCTTGATAAAACTGATATTGACCCGATACTTCTTTGGCGAACATTTTCTGTCTCATCATCAAAGCATCGTCATCGGTTTTCCAATCACCTTCACCGCCGCTGGCTCCAGTCGGTACGTTGAAATAGTACATATCGTCTGCTAACTCATCCAATGAAAAAACACTGCCACCGAATAAGTATTTGGACAAAGTATCCTTCTGATCACTGTTGAGTGCTTCTTCATCTACAAAGTATTTCTGTCCATTGGTGAATTTACTTGCATCAATAGTCAGAAAGATAAACGAGTTACTATTTGAAATTATACTCGATTCTGCTTGAATAAATTTCTGAACATCCTGATATGGATTAGAGATAACCTTATCACTGTTCATGATCAAAGTGTCTGAATCACCCAGACTTCGGAATGCTGAACCCCCTGATAGCTTTGTCATACTGGAATGCGATTGAATACCAAAGATACTCAGCATATTATTTCTGTTCATCGTGATTTCTGCCTTTGACCCATTTGTAAAATAATCCTTGATATTGTAGTAAGGGGTCATGAAAGGCTTTCCGTCTAGAATGTTTTCCGTAATATTAACTATACCGCCCATAACAAAAACGTTTGCAACCGGAAACTTACCCCCATTAGCAGTTTTAGAAAAGACTACTGGATTTAATGCTGCAGGAAGAACCAGTACATACTCTTCTATTGCGACATTATCGTAAGCTCCCCAAATGTTACCTAATCCATCGATATACATGGCGGTTAACGCCCTGAGTCCCTTCTCCTTATCCAAAATCAACTCTGGCGAATACGAGAACAGTACTTGAATAGCTGCTCGTGTTGCTTTATCGTTCAAATCCATTACAACATTATCGCTTGTGCCATTCTTTGCATATATTTTTCGATTCGTGTCTACTCCTGCCAGTTTGTTATAAAAGTCTTCTCCTGACATTGGGAGTGACCCATCTTGAGGAACGGACTTAAACAGACCGAAGGATGACTTTGAGGATTGGAATACCTCCATGATCGCATTGTATAATTTACTGTTTACGTTGATGATCTGCTTATAGTTATCAGGTGAACCAAAGAACTTATTGCTCACTATCCTTGGAATGGTGTCTTGCTTGTCTGCCGAATCATCGACCATATCACTTAATTTTGTCTTCCCTGGAACAAAGAAATTTGATAAAAATACCCCGTACACCATCAATTCATCTCTAGAAACCCTGTCTACAGCAAGCTCCGTTCTGTCTTTTCTGAAGAAGTCAATCATCGAACGTGCCATAGCATTTGGGGAGTCGGCTGAAGGACTACCGACTGCAGAAGCCGAATTTAGTGGTGTAGATGCTATTAGAAGAAATACGGCGATAAGCGCCGCTACAAATCGATTTATCCGCTTAGGTTGCAACCTTTCCACCTCCATCCATTTCCCTTCATTTTTATTTTGATTTTGAAGCTCGCTCCTCAGCCCAGTGCTGAACTCGATCCAACCATGCAGTTATTTTCTCTAAGCGATTTAGCCACTTTTCGGCTCGGATCATCTTTTTCTGAAACTTTAAAAACTCCTTGTCATCGAGTTCTTCTGAATGCGTATCCGCTTCGACACCTTCACCGTGATTAATTACGAACCCATTGACCTGACCGCTCTCAATACCCCTCATTCCCGTCATCTCCTTTTCTGAAAATCGTTTTATTTATGTGCTACTTTTGTAATCCTTCTGCAAAATCAGATGTCGAAGTTGTGTTAATCTCAAAGGTCAAACAAAGGTATTTCTAGGTTTCATGTGTTGCAGGGTGATAAATGAACCACTGGAGGATTCTTAACTCGACGATTTCGGCATTACTGCTACTTAAGCTAAAAAAAATCCCCTCATGAAATGAGAGGATTAATGTTTTATACTACTTCACTTACTAGGCTCAAGAGCCATGCAATAAGTCCGCCAAGCTCTCCGCCGATTAGATAGAGCAGACAGAGTGAAAGAACAATGTAAGTAAAAATCCTTCGTTTGAAGTAAAGCATGTACGCATTTTTATAACTGCCTGATGATTTTAATGAAGCTTCTGTTTCCCTAACAGCCGAAATAGCATCATCGCTAATTCCAAATGGCTTCTTTTGCCCTTTATTATCTGCCTTCAAATCCATTGACTCTCTTGCTACAGGTAGTCCAATGTAAAACAAATCGGCAATCGATGTTGCAATCAAATAAATTGTAAGTAAGATCGCCCCTATGCCGAAAACTACTCTAACGTAAGGCAAGATCGGATTGATCCATATCATTGCAGTATACATATCTGCTGAAGCACTTTCCGTAACTAAAGGGATCAGTAGCATTGAAACTTCGCTGTTCAAAGCAGATATTGAACTCATTATTACTTGTTGCGTTTGATCCGAGACTGCCGACCCCTGAAGCACCTCAACGAATTCCCTTAGCACTCTTTTCCGTGATTTTTCAGTTGCATCCTGAAAATTGGTATTGTTGAATTTTACCGTTCCGCTCGTACCATCGTAGACCAGAAGTCGAGAATCAGGATGGTCTCCTGTGTTAGCTTCAAACTTAAGGTTGAGATGACTTCCCCCATTCCCTAATTTGCTCCAAACGTCTTGCATATGCTTCTTATCGCCTGAAGGAATCTCGATAGATTTTATATCTGCATCTGCCGTGGCGAATACTCCAGAGCTTAAGTAGAAAAAAGAAGCACAGAAGATCAGAAATAAGACTCTTATCCTCCACCTCACATTATCCGCCCCTTCGGTCTGAACTCATTAACAATCAAAACCAATTACTAATCTCCATTCACTAATGGCTTATAGTAGTTATGAGGTTTATCTGGAAACAACTCTTAAAATGAAAAACCTTCTGCTAAAGACAAAATAAAATCCCCCTCTATGTTCGAGGGGGATTCAATCTGTTGATCAATTAATAATTAGGTGCATCTTGAACAGAGTGAAGTATAGAGTGATGATCGAACATTGGATAAGTATGAAGTACCTCCATTTGTTGTTAATCTTAGAGTAGAATAATGTCACTACTGTAGAGACAGCAAAGATTAGTCCAGCAATAAAGCAACTAGCCAAAAAACCATTGCCAGAATAATGACCAGACTTCACGATCATTAGAGTAATGAAACTAAAAATAGCATTAAACACAAACGCAAGTTCTAACCACAACCATGATTTTCTCCGATCCTCTACGCTGCCCATAGAACCTTTTTTCAAGTCAACCACCTTTTGCATCTCTGATCATCCCTTCAGTTTATTATTTTCAATCCCTTCATTAACCTCCTAGATCTAAACCCTCATGCAGTAATATGGAAGTGCGTATGGGCAATGAAGTGAACCTAAATGATGAATTGGGTAGCTATTCGGCATTCGGGTTCTACTTACTATAAAATTGATCAGCTATCCACTCCTGAAATTCATGAACTCTCAGACTGGAATTCATTTTATCCATGAAAAGAAATGACTAAATGAAAATATATAAGTGCTTCATACTCCGAAGGGTGAGATACTTGAAGATACGGCAATTAATGTGTGTTAGTGAGTATACTCGGTTGCATTCCATTGAAACATACTCGCCAGAAACAAACATAATGCAAGAATGTCGCTTCATTGTGATTTGCGTGGAAATCATCTACTCTTTAATGAACCTATATTCTTGGTACAAGGCAGAAGAACGGTTATAAAATGTACACCAAAGAATAAAAACTCCGAAATTATGCTAAGTCTACTTACTAGAAGCTAAACCTTGACCTGTGTTGCTCATGATAAGTATCTTTTACCTCTCCGCCGCTGAGTATCGCTTGGAAAAAATCAACTGGATTATTAAACAAGGTGGTCGTTACTTTACAGGATCTTGTTTTTGCAACTGGTGGAAACTGTTTTATTAATTGAACAAAAGCAAGCTCCCATTTATCCGGCTTTACAACCGCTATTAGCAACCGATCGAAGGGATTGCCACTCTGGAGACAGTATCTTGCTATTGAGGTAATTGATCGTAGCTTGTCTCCTGAAGTGCTATCAAAAGACAAATTAATCGCATATACCCCGATGCCTCCGAGGAAATGCTCTCCTGAAAAGAATTTGAATTCGCGTGAACAATCGCAAGTTCCTGGGGAACGGTACGAAGTGTCGAAATATAAGCAGTTTACAGCCGATACCGCGTTGACTATCTTGCAATCCCCATAAGCGAATTGATCGACCGTTGACTTCCTCTCCACTATTTCTGCAAAGCTCTCATCAATATATGGACGAAAGGCTGTTATTGAAACAGAATATGCAAGCCTTACCCAGTTCTCATCTCGATATGGAGCTGCCGCTAACTCACTCATTTCATCATATTTCATTTGTTCAAGGTTGGTTTTGAGGAAATGAACAGAAGTATCAGCAGGTAATTTGTATAGCGGAATAGCCTTTAAATACATGTGCTTACCCCTCCTTGGAAGCCAACTCAAGCCCTGAACCGGCATCATGGAATATGTGTTGTCTCCGTACCTCATCGAGTGCTTTCTCGACTTGATACTTGTTACTTATGGGTTCACCATTGTCCGTCGTACTGAATTCTCCATTAAATAACTTCAAGATAGCTTGGCGTTCAATGGCTACTATCTCACGGCTATGATGCCCATTCTCAAAATACGACTGAAGAACCTTATCATCGCCTGCTTCCTCAATCAATTTCTTAGAATTATCCGAAATCAGATAGAGAATATGTGCCAATTTCTCCTGATCACACTCCTCAATCGTGTTTTTCATTCCATGTTCTGTTAGAACATTTAAAAAACGAATCTCAGAACTGCATTCCTCTAGGGAACTGAACATTCGATACTTGGGTTCGGGCAAATACTTTGCCGCTTCCGGCAAGAAAAACCCCTTTGCTGATTCGTTTAATATCCCTGACCTGAATACTCTTAACGCCTCCGATACCTTATCTTGAAGTATCATGTCGATGGTCTCTTTACCGACAAGTGACTCTAACTGCCGCGAAACCCGTGATACCATAACATCAATCGAATTACGAGATGTCCCGAAGTGGGTCGCTGTTTCCTGATAATCATATTTGGATCGAAGGAAGAAGGAGAATTTCTCCTTTACCCTCGGACTTTTAATGTAATTCATCTGCTTTACAAAGTTCACGATCCCCATCAGAGCATCCAATTTACTTTGTTGGATTTGCGTTGTATCTGAGAAGGGGTCGCTCTCTGGCAGTTTATTTTTAACTGTAATAATTGCATTCTCCAGCTTTTTTGGGAAGATCACATAAACACGCCCTTTCTCTCCTTGGCATTTTGTATAAATTGATTCATTATTGCTACTAGCTGCTCTGCGGATGTAGCGGAAACTATTGAAGCAATAGTCTGATCACCCACCAAAACTCTGAGTTTGTTATCAAAGTAAATGATCTTGGATCGTAATGAGTCAGTCGTTATGCCGTACTTCGCTGCCTGTTTTGAAGAATTTCTGCCTGTGCTTTTGTTTATCCACATCTCGTACCTTAGTTTTGACTTCTCACTTAGATTGCTGAGTTCTCCTAATGATAAAATAATAGTTTGAATGGTCTTATACTTCTGAAACTCTAACTCCCTGTCTGCATCATTGAACTCCTTCGACTTTAGATTTTTCTCGATTGTCGAAACAGCTTCAGTTATCTGCCACCACAACATTTTCTTTGGCTGATCCATTCGATCAAATCCTTTCTTCATGTAATACTTTCGACTGGTATTCGGCTAAATCGGCGTGAAACGACATAATAAAAGCATCTTTCGTTAATTCCATACCGACTTACTTAAATTAGCCGCATATCGGGCTGACGTAAGTCCTCTGATTTTCTTTTGAAATGAAAAACCCTAGAGCCAGAGAGGAAAATCAGGGCTAAACTGAAAGCACAATCTGAATTTAAGTCAGTTTTGAGAAAGTGAGCTTGTAAGTACTGTAATTTTGCTTCATTTTCAATTCCTGAATGCGATCCTATTTCGTGAGTAAACCGAAATTATCTCAAGATTATTTTTGTTGCTGCACATTGGTTCGGATTAAATCAAATTATGTCAGGAAAGAGTAGAGGGATATTAATTCAACTGACGAGAAATCAACAGTTTTCCGAAGGGTTGGGAGGAATATGGTTCTAGAAGGTCATGATTCAACTCTGGATTATATTTTTATTTCGACCTATCTAATAAACGGATCAGATAGAGACACACTAAAGCCTCGATTAAGAACATAATTTAGGGAACGAGTAGTCTAAACAAATCTTAGAACTGGTATTTGATGTGACAGCATAATAAAAAGACCCAGCTCTTCATATGCGTTTCTGACTCAGTTTTTGAACTGCTCATATCTTTTATAAAATTGTGTTCGGCTGGGTATATCGGCTCGACACTATATAAGGCTTCTGTTCGTTCCTTCTGAATCCACTTCGCCTTGTATAAAATTTCTGTTCGCTGTTCTAATTCCACTTCGCTTATTTATTCAATTTCTGTTCGGTTGGATAACCAAACTTCACTGTTTATGAAAAGTGGATTCGCTCTTCTAAATTAACTCAGTTATTTTCTCAGGAATTCACTTCAAATATCCCGTTCTTAAGCTACTCTTAAAAATCAAAGTTTTAATTAGAACCACGATAAAACCTTCGCGGCGGTGCATGTTAGTCCAGAATTTCCGATAAAGTTCGGTCAATACCCCTGAGAGGATAAAAATAGCGAGATCTCTGGATACGAGTCTCGCTACACTATAGACCATTTTCTTAACATTTAACTACTTCTCCTAATCATTCGTATATCTTAACCACACTGCTCATCTTCCGATTCGCCTAAACACCATTCAGCAAATACAACTTCTCCGTTACGAACTACTAACATTGGACGTTCTCTTAGATATTTTTCGTAATGTGTTTTATTATACGATCTAGTTCCGATCTCTAAGTTATCCAGTCGGCAGTTAGTTGGGTCACCATCAATATGATTAATATCAAATATCCGACCTTTTTGCCCCAGTGCATTGATTGCCATTTCCGATCCGAAACACATTAGAATGACCAATTGATGTATTCTGGGAATAAAATGTCCCCTCTTCCTAGTACCAAGTTTTATGCATTTGTATTTGTTGTTCCCTCCTGCTTTAGAATAGCCATTCAATAAAAAGCTTCTGTCAGTGGGATAAAAAACCCCATCTTTATAAACAACAAGAGATTTCTCTTTCTTAGCAAGTATCAATTTATTTTCCTCATATGTTGCTGAGTAGAGTCGATTGTTGAACCAATATGCTTCCCCGCTCTCCGGATGTACAAGAATTGTATAGTTTTCATATGTTGTCTGGGCAACTCCTGGAAAAACTTCAATTGCTCGGTTATATGCATATACCATCTTTTTCTGGCTCGGTTCCCACGAATGTCTAATTTTGATTTTCCTGCCGAGACATAAACCAGTTGATTTATAAGTTATGCTTCCATTCTCCATGTTAGTTATGATCACTTTTAACCCCTCCTCAACTATGAGTTAATCACATCAAGACAATCCAACAGCATCAGCTGCCTTTTTATTTGTAATGATATACCCTACTAAATCCCTCAGACTGTGTTCTTCCAAATAGATGATGACTTTCTGAATCATGCTTGGGTTGGTAAACGACTTGAAACACTCTTTATCTTGCGATACAAGCGGCAGTCTGCTAAAATCGTTGAATTCTTCAATCAATCTTCCAAGATAATCAATATCTTTTGATCTTCCTGTTCTTAAAGCAATTTCTATAACCAATCGCAACCACTTCTTCTTATGGTTATAGATCTCGATTTCCACCAAATCAAACACAGCCTTTATTACTTCATAATCTGTATCCAGTGATTCGAGCCATCTATCGTTATCGGAAAAGTCCTTTACTTTAAAAACTGCTTCCGATACCCCGCCTTTACGACCGGCTTCAATTTCATCAACCGTCAGAATCGGAACCTCCTTGCTGCTAATAGCCATTTTTGTATTTTTCTCAACCACATATCCAAATGCGCCTACTTTTATGGGTTGATCCAAATACCCATCAACCGTTTTAACAAAACCTTCGCTTATCCCTAAACTTTCAAAGCGACTGTAATGGGCAACAGGCTTCTTCTTAGATACTACCGATGCTCCAGCATCCCCAATCTGCTCTTCTGTCGGATTCACACTAAAAGTTATCACCTCCAACTCTCTCCTTTCCAAATTAAACCCTTAGTTCAAAAACTTTTATCAGCTCACGAAATTTATCATAGTTGACGGATAATTTCTTGGCTGCTTCTAAGCCGTTAAATTCCTTATTTCGATATCCCGTATAGACTTCAAGGAAATTTGAAGGATAAGGTTGAACAGGTCTTCCTTGGCGACTTTGTCGTTCCCGCTGTATTTTCTCTTTTTCCTTTATAAACGTTTCTACAAATGAGAGCATCTCGAAACCTTCATCCGAAAGTACACCAGAACTGACTGAGTTCAAAGGTGCTATCTCAGCACCAATATCACGCAAAGTCACCATTAATGAACGTAATTCCGCTACGGTATCTGCCAGTTCACTCAACTTCCGAACAATAACTTTGTCGCCATCCATTAGGTTATCGAACATTACTCCAAGCGAATTACCTAGAGTAACGCCGTATTCGTCAGCCAAATCAATAAATACCTTATCTGCTTGGGCTTGCTGCTCGAACTCTTCGATCTCCTGTTTTCTTTGACAACGGATATAGGCAAGACGTGCCATATTTTTACCCCTCTCTTATACATTAACCATGTACTTAGTTCCTTTTCTTAAATTGAAGTTGATACCTTGAATGACTACATACCATTCATGGTCTAGTTCAAGCCGACATGGAACTTGATCACCACAAATGTAAAGCTCAAAACCTTCACCGCAATGCATCCAGCATTTTTTATCATTGAGAATCACATACCACCGATCTGCATCAGCATCATATTGCATAGGAACTTTGTCTGCCATGAAGTTCACTCCTCTCGTTTCATCGTGTTCTTTTACAGGCTTCACGTTAACTGTTGCAAATTACAAGATTAAAAGCACGGCTAAGATCCCAATTACTGCCGCTTCAATGATTAGTGCATATCCGGCAATGTTTCGATGAGTAATCGGCACTTCTCTATTAAAACCAATCTTCACAAGTTCCAAATTCAGAAGTACAAATGGCAGAAACAAAACAACCCCCAAAACCATCAAAACTGTAAACATCTTCATCATCCTCCCTGATTCCTCTTTTTATTTACTTAAATTTACTTTTTAGTAAATTTAATACTTTTAATTTGTTGTGAGTATAGCGTAGATTTAACGGGTAATCAAGTCATTTTTACCGATTTTTCAAAGAGTTTTTTACCGCCCAAAAGCCCGAAAACCCTTGGTACGACTGGAAAAACGAGAACCCCTACAGAGCGGCAGGGCGACAACCGAGCAGGACGCGCTGAATGCCCCTGTAAGCGACCGAAAGGGCAAAACTAAGGGTAACAGACCTGCCAAGGGAGAGGGCGGCTATAAGAGCCGATTTTGACCGCCGAGCAAAATCCGCCGCTGAAGGGAGCATAGCGACCGCTATTGGAATAGACTTACATTCGAAGAAAATTAGGAGTTACGGAAAAACGGGATCATAGAATATCGATCCGATGTTGATTAACTCGTAATTTCATCGACTCCTTCAACCGAACATGGAATGCCCTCGAAATCTCCTCTTCGCCGATCTTACTGACAGCTTTCGACACGACTTGCAAGAAACCCGCGCCAAATAAGGGGTGAAGTGTGTTTTAACATATATCTCGCGGTAGTTCGAAAAGTTCTCTGCTCAAGAAAGTGTGTTTATAGAAGGGGTTTGCGACAACATGCTGTCAATTACAGTTCTCGTAATTGCAAGAATTCGACCAATTTGTTCCTTTAGGCATAAAGAAAAACACTCTCAGTGCAGATTGCCTGGTCGAGAGTGTTTTTCTAATCGTTACTGTATAAGACTGTCGTTATTGCCGTTCTCGAGGATTATTAAGCCAAATCAAAATAAATCAACAGAATCAGCATATTTCGAGTTCAACAGGTTGGAGGGATGGAGGAAGTTCAATCCTTCTACTCGGCATTATGTG
Organism: Paenibacillus salivarius; assembly: GCF_051307165.1. Classification (NCBI taxonomy): domain Bacteria; kingdom Bacillati; phylum Bacillota; class Bacilli; order Caryophanales; family Paenibacillaceae; genus Paenibacillus; species Paenibacillus salivarius. Next base: position 1,524,952 of record NZ_CP195592.1, on the reverse strand, counting down.
TCCAGTCAAGAACCCAATCTGGAATCTTGACGTTACTCCAAATATACTCGGCAATCATCTTACCTTTCCCTGAACTCGGGACGTGAACCGTTCCAACGAAATACCTGTAAAACCCATTCTGCTCAAGTCGCCTATAAGCATCATTTTTATAGCCACTTACAATAATCTTGTTCTTACATTCAGGTGACGTTATGTTGTCGATCATTAATTCATGATCCTCTTTAGTAAACGGATGGACATAACCGTTTGTAGCTTTTGTTTTCTTTCGATTACCTCTCTTCCCCTCAACAGCTTCCGTAGTCAGATACGGGGGATCTAACCACACAAGAAGGTCTTCCCGATGCTTATACTTATGGAACTGTTCTTTATAATCTCCACAGTAAATCTGAACATCGCCAATGATTTCATCGAAACCTACCAACTTGTCCAGACTAGAAAGAATTAGTTTGGTTCCTACGTTTGCTTTGCAGAAATCCTGTCTATTTGTTGCCCTGCTATGCATGGTAACGATATACGTCAAAGCGCCTGAGATAATTTCATCGGTTTGCTCATCCAGCCTTATTTCACAAGCAGTTGTAAAGCGCTCCTCAGTATCAACATAATCCGCCAGCTTCCAAATTGAATCGATTAGTTGATCAGTCTTATACGGGTCTTGCAAACATTTGAAAAAGGCGACAACCCCTCGATCGATCTCATTAGCCAGTTTGAACTTAATTTGGTCACAATCAAGGTGGAGGAAAAGCCGATTACCACCCATGAAATAATCGACTGCTCCTGTCAAACCATACTCTTCAATGCAATAATGGAAAATCTCAACCATTCGATCAATGATCTGCGATTTTCCGCCAAGGGTCGGGAACGGATCTGGTCTATTTGCCATTACGCTAGTTCCCCCTTGAATAAAGATGGGTCAATACGAATCATGAAGAATTTCACTTCAACCCCTTTTGACAAGGTGCGTTCAAATGTGAATGCCTCCGACTTCTTTTTCTTTTTGCCTGAATTCGGAATCAGAACCCCAAGAGAATGTAGACCATCAAGAATTTGATTGTATTCATTGTCATTCCGAATACTGAACAGACTCCTAAAGTCTTCACGCAAAAACGCAATTGTCAGAACCCCTTCTTTATCGACAGGGTACTCTACATCAAGGATTGCTCCTTCATGTTCCTCAGAGTTAAACAAATTGCTGATCTTTGAAGGGAACTTCTCCTGGTTTTCCTGAAAGTGCCGATAAACAAGTCGATAGTGCTGCAGGGCATTCAATGACCCTAAATCAAATGGAACATACACATCGATACAGTCCATCAATTTTTGTTTCTTCTCCATGATCATTCCGTCAGCAACATCAACAAAGTGTTTAACGTAGCTACGCTTGATGAGTGCAATTGAACCAAGGCTCTTAATAACCAGATCCGTCTGCTTGATATCCCGCAAGTCTTCGAGTAGATAATAGAACTTCTGACCGTCCAGCTTACAAGTGACTTCCACCACGTTCTTTTCACGACCGGATGCTGACTGCCATCCATAAAACACATCGACGCCCCATATAGCATCGGCTTCCTTAGCTGCACTTCCTTTGAACTCAGCAATCTTTTCATCGTTCCCCTGAACCTCATATGAAACCATTAAATCTTTCTCATTCATACCGCTTACCTCCAAGTGATTGAATTTTAATCACTTAGAAGCTGTTGACTCTTGAATCATGTGTTGAAGTTCAATTATGCAAGCCCCTTGTCATCTCAACTCCATACAATTGCCTGTAAATCATAGATGTGCGAATTTAATTCAAAGGTTGGAGGGATGGAGGGGAATCAACGGAACCCACTCTTGCTTGAACGATTTAGTGATGATCTGCTGCAGGAACCCCACGAAAGTCGAACTAAGATAACCTAGCGCTCATAAAATAATCGTCCATAAAAAGAAGGTGCCGATTTTCTCCACACCTTGCCATATAGTTAGAACAGGTTTTCGGATAGCTTCTTGTACTTCTCCACGATCAGGTAGACTTCCTGATGTGGGCTGTACATCTCGACATAGAGCCGGTCGAATACTTCCCTGATTTCGTAGATAGCCACTTCTACTGGCATGTTCCTTGATGAAAAGAACTCCTCGATTTCAACAAACATCTGCTCAATAAGCTCCAACACTGGCTGTTCAAAATCCCAAGGCTTTGGATCACTGAAGAACCCCTCTTCCTTCTTAACTGTGGGAACGACGGGAACCGCCCACTTGAATCTGGCATACAACGACAACTCGGATAATTTAGCCATTACATCACCTCATTTCAAGATTGGTAGAAAATAAATGTATCTACTATAACTTGAAATGAAGGTGAATTGAACCCCGAACAAAAAGAAGGTGCCGATTTCTCGACACCTCCCATAAAGGTAGAGCTTTATTGAACTGTACTGAACGTGTCCATTACGGATGTGTTGCCGACAACATAGTCAATCGACCTTTTACCGCCGAAGTCGCCCTTGGAACTGTCGAACACCATGCCGACATGACCAACTTTGTAGATCAGCTTCGTATGTCCAGTGAAGCCCTTGCTGAAAAATTGATTCTTGTCGCCAGATACCTCAAGCCCTAGAATCTCCATCGGTATTTTGTCGACATACATATGGCTCGGCAATTCGAAGGTTGTTGTATAGACACGAACGACCAAGGTAGTCGTATCTTCTGCATACCATCCAGAACCAACTTTCAAATCATTTGAACCCCTCACTGCATTACCGAGAGTCGCTACGGCTTGCTCAGTAAGCTTATCACCGCTGCCGCTCTCGAAGGAATTGAAGATGTTATCGTTACCGAGAATATGCATCCGAGTGAGAGCGTCCTTCAATTCTTGAGAAAGGCTGTCTAAGTTTCGATTGCCATCAACCCCAACCAATTTGCCGCCGCGCACTTCCAAAGTATGTTCCTTGATAGCCTTACTCGACTCAATGACTGTCAGCTTGGCAGATTGACCGCCATACTCCTTATTGTCGATCACCAGTTTGCCATCAGCATCGAAGGTTACTTGCCATTTACCAGTAGCCTCATCCTTGGTTGCATACTCGCTCAAGTAGGTTTCATTGATGGCATCCGTACTATAAGCCGAGGATGGATTCCAAGCGTTCTTAAGGGCAGAAGAACCGATGTCGATGGCAAAGGTCTTCAATTCCAATTCGCCCTTCACTTCGAAGTTCGTAGTGATCGCAGACCCCTTATAAATAACCTGCTTACCTCCAGCATTCAGATTCTTCGCTAAGGCTTTGGCATTTGCATCGGTCGCTGTACTTGCGCCGACTACCTCTGGTTTGACCTCAACATTAACGAATTGCGCTAGATTGTAGCTCACAGGGCGAATTTCCCTCAATTTGTCGCCCGCGGCGAAGGCTACACTTGTGTTTCCAGACGCATCATCATAGGCGTATAGAACCTCTGGGTTCACTTTTAAGGTTTCCTTACCTTGATTAGCTTGCCAGAACATACCGTTAGCTGAATCGGAAGCATCAGCTATCGCTATGGGAGCCGAACTATCTTTCGGAATGTAACGATTAAAGCGAATGCTCGTTTCATAGTCTGCCGTCAGATACGACGGGGTTGCCGATCCCGACCAAGTGTATGGAACAAAATAGCCGCCATACTGTGTCGAAACCCAATTGTATCTCGTCTCGCTGTATGTGTAGGAGGAATAAGGGCTTTTTACCCCATACTTAAAATCATGCGACTTCGTTACGACTTCCTTATTCTCTGCTACACCTGTACTTGCTGAAGCGATCCTTCCATCGAACAAACTGAAATTGTTCAACCATGAAGCCAGCTTGATGTTGGCTACCGAATTGTTATCTCGAACAGCTAACAGATCGCCAGCTAGATTGAACGATGCAGAAGGATTGTATACCGAGATGTTTTTGGTTGGTGTATCATTAAACAGTTTGGCTCGGCTTAATGCCCAAGGTGTACTGCTCAAGTCCGGATCGACTAAGCTAAACAATGTGTTTCCAGAAGGACTAAGTTTAGGGTTCGTGAACGTGCTGATCGGTAAAGACAAATTGAACTTCGCTTTGTTGATGCCTTTATCTGAGATGTTATCCCAATACTTCGAAAGTCTCCATTGAGGAACATCGTAGTTCGAAGCGATTGGCTCAATTGTGTCCTCTTTGGCTTTCACGTACAAAGTAAGTTGAGCATTGGAATAAGCATCCGAACCTTCATATTTGTTCTCGACAGTAGAAGAAGCTAACGAAGTCGTTCCGCCTAAATACTTATGCAGATCAAGTGGAAGCGGAGTGTCCCACCCAAGCTCAATTTCCCAAAGGTCTGATCCAGACGTTGGAATGGAAATTGTCCCCTCTTCTCCAGTTGCTCCTTTCGTAAGCTGACGCTTATTGATATTTTCTTTGTCCCTCATATCAATAAGTTCAAATTTAGCTCTTTCGTCTCGAAGAATGTCATAGGTCTTGCCATTATGCTCTACAGACATACCCCCTACGATGAATACATCACTTGCCGACTTCAAATCACCCAAATACTTCTGGCTTTCTTCTGACCAACCATTGACTGGAACCGTGAATGTTTCTTTTGTCGGGTTACCGTTTTTGTCAATTACAGTGACATTCAACTCAGCCGTGATTGCAGGCTTTTTCGCAGCTTCTCCGTCTCCGTAACCCCAAGGCTGATAACCCCAACCGCCAAATCCGTTGACTGAAGCGTCCGATGACATCGGGATTGCCGAACTTACTGGCTTCAACGTTCTGGCGTAGAAGTCTCGGGCATACGTTCTAAACGTATTCGGGAGGTTACCGTTCTCTTTGTATGGTGATTGGGAACCTTGCTCGGCAGATGTTGCTCCACCCTTCGAGACAGCTTCAAACTCTCGATTTGCAGTTAACCCCTGCAGAACGGAATCCGTCGGACGAGCTTTTTGTCTAGTCCAGAGATACCAATCTGTCGCATCATGCATCGAAATGAAGGCATAGTCACGATCATATGCACTGCGACTATCCTTGACCGAGATGCCGACAACTGTTTGGGCGAAGAAGATCAGTTCATTCTTGTTGAACTTGTCACGCATCATTTTTTCGAAAGTGATGTAGTCCTCGCCTTTCAAGATTCCTTTTGACTTGATCAAGTCCAGATACCCCGAGAACATCAGACTGCCAATGACCTGGGCGTCGAACTGCTCACCAGCATCCTGTTTACCGTGACGGAGAATGTAGGCTTCGATCATCCCTTTCAGGGAATCGCCAATCACCTTCACGTTACCTTCACCGGAAAGAGTACGGTTCGAATCGCTCGGAGCGATATTGTACAGCGTATCGGCAATGATTTGCTCGAAGTAGTTGATGTTGCTCGATTTGGCTATGGCTTTGTCGGCGTAATCCAAAGTACGCTTCATCAACTCGGCATGGCTCTGACCTTTAGGGCTATCTGGATAGAGTGGGTTGTTTCCGTAAAGAGTCGATACTCCAGTTCCTCGCTCAAAGGTGATTAAGCCTGAGCCAGCTTTACGGAATAAGTTGTCCGAAGTCTTGCTCGGAGCCATGTAGAACAACAGGTCTTCATAATTGAACTTGAACGGATCTTCGAGATCAGCCTTCTTCGAATCAGGATTCAGAACCCCTTTACCATCCGATTTGACCTTGTTCGGGATGAAACCAAACTGCAAAACGGCGATCCGCTCGGAGGTTTGGAACGTTCCTGCCGCAGTTGATGAATTAGCACCGCCCGATGCAGGTGGAGTACCTCCCACGTTTGCATCCGATGAAGCTGCATGAACCCCTGAAGGGGCAAAAAGCGGAGCTACCAACGCGACCGCCAGCATAATACTCAATGCCGAAATCTTAGGTGAGGAATTTTTACGTTTTCTGTTGTAGAGAACAAAACATCCTGCCGCTACACTCAATGACAAGATAAAACCAATTACTAAATAGATAATGTCATCCCCTGTATGGGGTGTGCTTGCCGAACCGCCGAAAACGACTCCTGCACCTAAAACGACTCTAGTGATCGGGGAGTTGGCGTCGATGGCGACTGTCTCTACTTTACCTGTATCGCTATCCTTAATCATAAACGATTCTCCCGGCGTTACCGCGAATGAGATTGGATTAGTGCCTTTGTATTGCTTGTCGGCAACCTTCTCAACGTTGATGACGGTGAAGTTGTAGGGCTTGCCGTCCTTACTGATTTCAAGGAAATGTTTCGGCTTAACGATGCCCCCGATGCCCCCTTTACCATCACTCAGGGTAACAAGGGCATCGGAATTGAGCTTGACCTCCGCATACTTGGATGTGATCGATGCCTTGTATTTGCCGTCTGCGATGCCTTCGATCTCCGTAGTGTCCAGATTCGCAGAGAAAGTACTGGATACCCCATTCGGATCGGAAAGAGCAATATCGAATTCTGACCATGCTTTACTCAGGTCTGTATTGGCATCGGTCGTGAAGTTTACCTTCATAGTGCCGCTGGTTACCTGATTTTCAAATATGATCGGGAAAGTCAGGACGCTCTTCTGCGTGTTGGCTATAACGGTAGAAGGAAGCTCGATTTCGGCTTTACCGTTAGATCCGTTCTTGGCGATCTTGCCTTCCGATGAAACGAGGAATTTCCAAGTTAGCTTGTTGCTGTCGAGCCAAACCATACCGCTGTCATTTGACTTGGCTGTTAGGGTTCCCTTGCCTTCCAATAGCTTGATATTGACTGGTAGCTGCTTCAAGGGTGTGCCTGATTCAGATTGGAGCTGCAGTCCAATCTTTTTTCCGTTGGTCTTGAGGGAAGCCTCGATGGGGCTGAGCTTCGTGGCGGTCAGGTCTTGGAGAACCTTCTCGTCATTTACCCCTTCATAATAAACGAATGGCTCAATGCCGAATTTGAAGTGGGTGTTTATCTTCACGCTGTAGCCATTGAAATTGATCTCTTCAACGATACCGTCAGCACTTCTTAGGATTAGAGCAAACTGATCGCCAAGTTTGTAGCCTGGGTGATTGAAGATTAGACTGTACTTGCCGTTACTGAAGTTCTGGCTGTTACCTACTGCACTACTTATCAATTTGTCTTCGGCTACATTCCATAGTTCCATGTTAAACTCGGGGATGTAGGAGCCTTGATCGGACTCGTAATAAACTACAACATGCAGACCGTCTGTTACTGTTCGGGCTGTGTTGTCGGAAGAGACTGTATTTGTAGTCTCTTCGGGTTGTGCGGTCTCATTGGGTTGAGTGGTCTGACTGGTTAAATCATTGGGTTCATCTTCGGTCGGGATGGCTTCATTGACTGAATCGCCCCCTTCGGGCTGTGTGCCTCCTTCTGCTTCTATTTCGCTCTGGACAACTTCGTTAGGCTCAACTTCACTCGCAAAGGCTGATGCTGCGAATAGCGAAAGAAGCAGGGCGAGGACTAACATGCTGGAAACTATCCTTCTCATCCTTCATTTCCTCCCTTTTGCTGTTCTTGTTTTGCTCAACTGTTTTGGATGACAGTCTTTTGCTTGTATCTATAAGTTAGATGTCCCGCCAACTCTTGAAATTGGGCTTAGGTCTTGAAAAATCTTCACAAAATTAAAAAGACGATGCCGTGAATGACATCGCCTCATATCGATAATATTATCTGCTTATCGCTGCTCCGAAAGTCGGCTGGGTATGGATTCCCCTATCTGGATTCTCCTTCAAGAACTTTGAAATTTCTGCACTGGTTCCTGCTTTAGTGAACGTACCTGATACGATTGAATACCAGATTCCATCAATCTCTACATATGGATCAGCATGATTTGGACTGGAGCCAATCATCGTGTTGTAACCCATCGCGTCAAATACTGCTGAAAATACCTGACTATCAGAATCGCAATCTGTCATTCGCGGGGAACGCGCAAGTGCATCGTAAGCGGATCTCGGAGAACCGTCTTTAGGGTCTGGAACCCCTCGTAACAGATCGTAGGCTATTGAAGCTATTGTGTCGACCTTTACAATCTGCTCTTTGCTGACTCCAGCCTTTACTAAATCACCAATTGAATTCTCTGCCGCATACAATCCACGATTTCGGTCGGATCGATCAGACTTATCGCCTGACCATCTGGCTCCATCGAGGTATTCGTAATAGTACTTTTGATAAACGCCTCCAAAACCAGATTCGTCATAGCCTTTTACCGCATTCTCAACAATTTTCATTACCTGATCGTACTCACTCTGGTTTCGACTAGCGTATGTGTGTTTGCCGTGCTTTACAGAAATGCCGTCAACTACCTGTTGCTTACCCGAATCAGATACTTTTGAACTTTCAATATAAGCTGTCATTGTTTTCGAGTCCCATTTAACTTCTCCCCCAAGGGCTTCGCTAACAAAGCGGAGGGGAACCATTGTCGAGCCATTGATGGTCTCGCCTTTAGCGGCTAACTGGACTGCTTTGCCATTAACATAAGCCGTTGATTGTCCAATAGTGAGTTTGATCGTAGTATTTCCTTTAGTTGCTGTAGCTGTTTGAGTTGGCTGATCCCATTTTACGTCCGCTTTTAACGCTTCAAATACCCCTCTCATGGGAACTAGAGTATTTCCATTCTTAACGATTGCTGACTGCGGGAAGTTTTGCTTAACACCATCGATATAGACTGTTACCTCGTCCTTGACTGCCGAAGCTATCCTTACCTCGCTCTTTTGACCAACTGGAGCTAAATTAACATTATTCAGAGTAGATTTCATTCCAAGCATTTCCTGCATTCGATACAATCTTTCAGGAGCATCATTCTCGCGAAGGGTAGACAATCCATCAGCCCCATGAGCCGTAAACACTTTTTCAGTTTCAGCAAGAGCAGTTTTCAGAGGGCTTCTAAATTCCTCTTTCCCCTTAAAAATATTCCCGTCAAATAGCCTGTCCTCAATCATGGTTAATTGATCCATGATCTTAGTCAATCTTTCTATCGTCCAGCCCTCTTCCTTAATCGCTTTAACCGCCATGTTGAGATTGGCTATTAATGTCGCCTCATCTTCGAAATTGACTTGGACTTGTTGCGCGGCGATGGTTGGAGGGATGGAGGGAGTCGGTGCTGCAAGAGCCGAAATCCCTCCTGAAGCTATACCAGCAAGAAATGCTGCGCTTATTATCATACCTTTGATGACAAAGCTAAAAGACCGTTTTGGCTTACTATGTCTGGTGTATACGGTCGATGAATAAATCATGGTTTCCTCATTTGCATAGGATGGCATTGGTCGTTCCTCCTTTACGCTTGTTATTCCCTTGCATGTAATATAAATTAGCTTGGATAACTTGTCCTGAAATTAAATGAATTTTCAATAGCATAAATTAAACAATCATCCATAAGCTCATGTACCGAGTTGTTAAGTCAATTTTAATCCGCAAAGTCAAGTTGCCAGTTCAGCGTCTAGTTCGCTTTGTCCCTTGACGATATCTAGGGTCCTGAGTTTGCTGTTGCCATTGCCACTGACTTTGCCTTTGTTGTTGAATTGGCATTTTCCCTTGAAGATGTTTTGGCACTTGAGTTTGTTTATGTCCTTGGCGATTTCTTAGTTCCTGATAGGCTTTATAACCTGCCAGACCTGCGAAGACGATACCCCAAGGACCGAGTAAGCTCGCTGCAAGCGTCATCCCCTTGAAGGCTAATGTCCAGCCTACCGCACTTCCCATGACTCTTACCGGCTTTGAATCCCAAACCCGCTCCATGTGAGAGGACGAAACCACATTTACCCCAAGACCGAATGCATTTCTCAACTTTTCCGTTAACGTGAATCCGCCGCGACCACGATTGTCATACTCTTTAGCCGTCTCCTCATCCGCAATAAGTTCTCCACCGATATACAGTTCACTAAGATGACGGAAATGGTCGAATAGCTTGAACCATGACTTTCTCTGACCCCAACCAATTTCGCGTCTCACACGACCCTCTGCAAGCCGGGCATTATCAATTCGAAGACAAACTAAATTTTTGAACCTAAAGATGTTTTTGAAATGGAATAGCTCTACGACATTCCCTTTCTCTGCCTTCACCCTTATTGCATATGGCATGGATTTCAATACTTCTTGACTGAATGTTGGTCTAAATGCAACATCGTTGATGATAAGACCATTACCAGTGACCTCAAAACTTTCAATCCTTTTCAAATCTCCAGCCATTTGCTTAATCTGCTTCATAAGCATATCCGACATCATTCTGAATGCAGTCATAGATGAGATCGGATTGAGGTTATCTCGATTCTCAACTTTGAATACTTCAAATGGATTTACCTCGGGATCAATCTGAGCTTCATAAATTGCTGAAAAAGCATTCTGTTCTCTTGGTGAAACGTATGGATCTTGGATGACGTGATTTTGATATACAGGTCGAGCATTCTTCAATTGCAAGTGATCATCGGGTACTTCTCGTCTTTCGGTTAGAATCGTCCCACTAGATGTTTTCTCGAGTGGGCGATTCTGCTCAACTACGTTGGTCGGGGTTGGATTCTTTTTAACAGAATCGGCTTCGTAAACATTCAATGCATCATCAAGTACGTCCGATGCGTCATTGTTATTTCCGCTCAATACACGTTCGGTGTAATATTCAAATTCCTTTTGCGAAATAACCCCTAAATTACGGAGGGTTGCATACACAATGTTATTGGGCTTACCTAATGTAACTTCAAATGCATCAAAATAACCTTCAGCCAAAGCCAACCTTACGATTTTGTCCAATTCTTGCATGCCGCTGAGTGAAGAATTTAAGTCTCTGATTGCATCTAGACGTTCATCCTTCGAAACAAATAAACTCTTAACCAAATCCGTTTTCCCTTTCGGTCCCGCGTAAAATACCCCCTGGCTTAGGATTGGATTCGGATTATCGAGGGTACCATGCTTCTCCTCATAGCCTTGAACCGCTTGATTCTGAGTGACCCCGAAATACTCATAACGCTCGTCTGCCATCTTACCGAAGATATTGTAGTTATAGTTGCTTCGCTCGTCACTGGCAATTAGCGTCTTACTCGGATCTTGACCACCTAATAACCAGTGAAAGCCGCTTGTTCTGGTCAACCTTGCTAAAATTAATCCTTTGTAAACACTCTGCGGAATTGCAGGATCACCTTTGATGCTTGCATAAAGAGAATTCAGCTCATCGACCAAAAAGAAGATGCGCGGAAGCCTTGTGATTCCCTTGTAATTGTGATTGCCTTTATTAAACTCGATAATGTCAGAACAGCCTGTCTCCTTGAGAATAACCTGAATCGTTTGATAAACCACTCTGGCAAAAAGGATACCCCCGATATAAGCATTGACCTTAAAGGGAATATTCTCGACTATTCTTTCCCCACGCTTGATGTCGACCCACTTCAATTCGGCAGAGTTCAGGACTTCTCCGTCAAAACCATAAAACGGTACTCCTAAGCTGTTAAATACCTTCCTCCAAATCGGAACCCATTCTTCCTTTTGGTCGATGAGAACCACAGAGCCGTTTCCTTCAACCCCCTGCAGGGCAACTGATTGCACCAATAAACTGTCATACATTGCGGTTTTACCTGAACCGGCTCCTCCACCTACAATACCGCTCCCATTGTATTTTCCTGAACAGTCAAATCGTTCGGCTTTCAAAGCTCCTGGCATAACACCGACAACGATCTTCTCACCTAAAGACAAATCATCGAATGAAGCAAAGTCGTTCTGTTCGCCCTGACAAGCTCTGATGTAATCCCGCAACGACCAATTGGCGTTTCGGAATGCCAGTAAGTCCTTGGATAAAACCATCTCGATACAGTCATAGGCTGCCGTAACTTTCCTCGTTGAGCCTAAGTTACAGACTCTCGGTTGTTTCATTAAGGAACTGGAATAGACGGTTCCCGCTGAAGGATTCATGTTACTGAATAATAACGGGATAGCGTCCAATTCGCTGGACTTTCTCGAGAAATCAAAATTGGTGACTCCTACTGGTAACTTTATCAGAACAGTAAATGAAAGATCGTCTTCTTTGATGAATACTCGGAACATCAAATCTTCGTCCAGAGTGTACGTTGCTGCGTTCCAGATATCGACTCCTTTTGGGTTAACACCTTTGGACTCCAAAAGGGATTGATTGACCATGTACACTTTATCCTTGAAGCCAAGACTACTAACTGGTGACTCCGAGTAGAACAGCTTGATTAAGCCAATCAGAGTGTCATGAATACCTGTTTTTCCTGCAACAGAAGTCTTATTATCCTTCGGGAAAAAACCCTTTGATGCAAGCTCTCTGATATAGGTTTGCTTATCTTGAGTCGGCTTAGTAGCCTTTTCAGGATCAACTGGCGAATTCCCCTTCTCAATAGTATCCAAGGCTTCTAATACCCCGATCAAATCAGTAATGATTTCAAAATCACTCTTATCAATAGAATGACGCTCTACTGCGACCGATCTTACAAAATCACTTATCGGAATTACCTCGTTCTCGAAAAAAACTGCCGTTTCACATACTTGTTGGATAAATTCTTGAAACTCCTTCGTCTCGATTGATTTCGTCTTTACTTTATTCTCGATTTCGTTCCAAACAACTAATGACGTTGCTACTGTAAGAAGCTCCTGTAAATATGGACGATTCTTTGACTGATCTGCATTATCAACGAACTTAACCAAATTCGGATATAGTTCGCACACTAACGCTTTGTAATTATCATCTTCGTTGTTATGAGAAAGGATTATATCGTCGGTCATTCCTTTCTTCGCAGCTAGCGGCAGTAATGTCCTTTCTATAAGATGGTGTCGCAATTGACTCGAACTAAGTCCAGTTAAAGCTGCAAAGTCCTGTGCCATTGCCGCTAGAGCGTTCAAACTTAGCTCGGTAGGCGAGGTATGTTCATAATTCATGTCCATAGGATACTCCTCGATCCATTCTGGTTGGCTCAACTTTATCCCTCCGTCCTTTTGGTTTGCATTGTTTATAAATGTCACTACTTAATATGTTTTAGGTTTAATTTCAGATGTTGAAGTATCGAGGATTTTCAAGTACCTAAAAATTCTTTTTGAAGAAATACTCACTCGTAGTACGTTAGGTGCAAAAAATAAAGACAGCTTGAGAATTCAAAGCTGCCTTTATCTTGTATTTCAATTCCGACTTTTCGAGAAATCACCGTATCTCAATATTACTTCTTGCTTACTTTTGTAATGATCCATACCCCATATATCTCTACATATGTAGCCAAATCGACTTGAAGGTGAATACCCAATTTGCTCTGAAAATTCAAGTGTCTTTACAGTTCCGCTATTGATTGACTTACGCCTGACCATATTCATTAAAACGTCAGCGACACAAAGATCAGAAGGTTTTATTTCAGAGAGTTCATCGTCTCGAAAGATAATCTGCTTTTTGCCTATAAGTGAAACTCTCCCGCTCTGTTGTGCCCATTGAAATGTATCAATTATTTCTACATAAGGGTTGAACCAAATCAATAATCCTGTTTCGTTAGGAAAGAAAACAATCCCTTCTTCCTCCATATGTGTATAAAGGATTTCTCCTTGGCTCCAGTATCCCGTAATATTTGCCACAATCCTCATTCCTCCAAGTTACGTCTGGTTATCGTTTTTAATACATTAGCTTGAATGAGGTCGACTTGAAAAGAAAAACCTTAAATAAAAAAGGCAAAGCCCCACACATAGTGTGAAGCCTTGTCTTCGCTCGAGAAATACGAAAAAGGTGCTAAATATTTCTAGCACCTTCTGTCGGGTAAACTTTACTTTTCTTGAAATGGACTGATACCAAACTTCAGCAACATCTGGTACAACAGGTTTAAGGGAAGTCCCATAATACTGAAAAAATCACCCTCAATTTTTTCAATAAAAACAGCGCCCAACCCCTGTGCCCCGTAACTTCCTGCCTTATCGAGTGGCTCACCAGTTTTTACATAAGCTTCGATTTCCGCGTCACTCATAGGTCTAAACGTTACTTTACTGACAGTATGTCCCACAATTACCTCTGGCTGTCCGCTTGGCGACTGAGATAATACACGATACTGACCAATGTCTCCAAGGTGCATTGTGGTGTCGTACGCCCCGGCCTTGTCCAACCCTTCTCCGCTCGCGGCGTAGGATGCGATCTCCCGCTCGCTTAACGGTTTCATCGTGACTTCGGTCCTGCGATAATCCACCAGGCTTGTCCCGGTCAGACCGTCCACGCAAGCAACGCCGGTATAAACCAGATGGCTCCGGCCCTGCAAAGAACGAAGCATCGAAGCGGCTTCTTGTTCATCCCTCGGTTTTCCGAGTACGTCGCCGTCCCTGACAACGATCGTATCGCTGCCTACGATAACTCCTTGGCGTTGCGAAGAATCGAGTGTACGATAAACGGCGTCCGCCTTCCGTTTGGCCAACTCCTTCACGATTTGCTCGGGAGTCCAGTCCTCCGGCGTCGACTCGTCGGCATGGCTCGGCACGACATCAAACGGAATATGTAGAGAGGACACAAGTTCACGTCGGCGCGGGGATGTCGATGCTAGAATAATACGTCGTGTTGTGGAAGTCTCCAAAGCGCCCACTCTCCTTCGCCAATTTTTGACACTTCCTTATTATAAGGTTAATTCGGTGCCAATACAAACAGAAAAACGGCATGGGGAAGTATTACCAATCCGCTGCCGTTTTTTAGGATATTTTAGGGTTATCTGAAAAATCAGCCTTTTGCTCCGGCCATTTTTTGTTCGGCCAAAATGAAGTCCATAACCTCGTCCTGAACTTCCCACAAAAGTGTTTTTGCGCCGTTCTTATTATATTCGGCCATCGCTTCGATTGCGCTGTTCATCGACTTCTCCATCTTTGCCGCTTCCTCCGCGAAGGCTTCGGGCTCATTGCCGCGGATCGCCGCCGCGCTTTCCGTCCATAGCTGATGCTTTTGTCCCAGCTCCTTGAGCTCGGCCTCGCTTAAAGCTTGGGGCGCCGCCTCGACGAGACGGCTGGCCGACAAGGAACTAAGCAGGCTGATTAGGTCGGCGCTCTGCGAAAAATAACGTTCAAGCGGAGTCACATCCCCGTCGTATGCCGCTTCCATAAACGTAGGGAGCGCCATTTCATGCAATATCAGGTGAACTCCGGCTGTTTTCAGTTGGCTGCTGAGCAGCTTGGCTTGTTCCCGATCGTTTGAAACCCCCGCATATACCCGCTTTTCGTCAACCGTATCCCTGGCCGCCGCGATTCCCGACTGCTGGAGTTCCTTTTGCGCCAGCTCCACCCCTTCGGCCGTACTAAATACTCCATATTGCAAAAAATAATAAGTTTGTGAAGGAAGAGCAATGTTGACCAGCATTTCATCCGCATTCCCATTGCTGACCGGGCCGAAGACGGAAAGATCCCTTGCGGGCTGTTCCGCCGTACTCTTGACGGAGGTGGAAATGCCCGGGATCGGAACGGTGACTTCTCCTGTAAACATAGACAGAACGACAAAACCGAACAACGCGCCCGTTACGATGGCTCCCGTTACCGAGCCGGCCACTTTCCACCAGGAAGTTCGGTGCGTCCGGCCTGGCTGATAAGCCGCCGGCAAAATGGCTCCTCCGGTTCCGGTATAATCGGTAAACGGGTCTCCCCAGTCGTCAGCCAGATCCACCGGCCGGAAATGTTGTGTTTCTTCTGTATTCTTGGGTTCCGCGGGCTCTTTGAGTTCTTCAAGTTCCTTGAGTTCCTGAGGTTCCAGGAATGGTTCCTCAACTTCGTTTACTTTTGCCGGCATGGCATGGATCGGCCGCACCTCCGGGGTTTGCCGGCCCTGTTGGTCAAACCGGAAAGTCATTTTGGCCTTGTTCACGGTCCGCACGCTCCTTGTCCATTCTTCTAAAAATACAATATGAATGGAGAAACGCTTATATACCAGCTAATCCGCAAAAAGAAACCGAATCGTGGGAATGCTGACGACCCCGTATCCTTGGTCGTTTGGGCGGTCCCGAAAATCAAAAACAGCCCGCCTCAGGAAGAGACGGACTGCCCTCATTTTTTTCAGTTGGACAATGTACGGGCGAGCTCGTCGCCGACTTTCCAAATGTCCCCGGCACCCATGGTGAGGACAAGGTCGCCAGGCTGCAGGCGATCCCGAAGATCGGCGATCACGTCCTGCTTTGTCGGAAGATATCTGGCCCCCGGATTGCTGTTCGTTTTGATCAGATCGACCAGTTTGGAGGAATGAACGCCTTCGATCTGTTTTTCCCCGGCCGGCGAATAGATATCCGTAATGATGACCTCGTCGGCTTCGCCGAAAGCCCTGCTGAAGGCATCCAGCAGAAAAAACGTTCGCGTGTACCGCTGCGGCTGAAATACGGCGATGATGCGTTTGCCGGTTGCCTTGGCCGCGGCGATCGTCGCTTCGATTTCCGTCGGGTGATGCGCGTAGTCATCGATAATGAGAATGCCTTTATTTTCGCCAAGGACCTGGAAGCGCCGCTTCGCCCCATGAAAGCCGGTGATGGCTTTCGTGATGGCCTCAAAAGGAATGCCGGCTTCCAGGCAAACGATAATCGTCGCCATCGCATTATACACATTATGTTTCCCCGGAACCGACAATTCTACGGCCCCGAGCTCGCGGTCCCCATGCTTCATCACGAAAGTGACGTGGCGGTCGCCGAGGTTGATGTTCTCAGCACGATAATCGGAGTCTCCGTCAATTCCGTACGTAATCACCTTACAGCTTAGCTTCGGAAGCAGTTCTTTGATATTCGCGTCATCGCCGCATACGACCGCTTTGCCGTCCGGCTTGATTTGATTCAAAAACTGGACGTAAGCCTCTTTTAACCGGCCGAAGTCGCCGCCGTAATTTTCGAGGTGATCGGCCTCGATGTTCGTAACGACTCCCAAAGCCGGATGATACTGCAAAAACGATCCGTCGCTTTCATCCGCTTCAGCTACGACAAACTTTCCCTGGCCCGCTTTGGCGTTCGTGCCGATATCCATAATTTCGCCGCCGATAATGTAGGTCGGGTCGGTTCCGCATTGCTCCATCACGAGCGCGATCATCGAGGATGTCGTCGTTTTGCCGTGCGCTCCCGCTACAGCCACGCCCTGACGTTCGTTCAGCAAGCGCGCAAGCATTTGGGAACGATGCAGGATCGGAATCCCCATCTCTTCGGCCTCCACGCGCTCTACATTGTCTTTGGGCAAGGCGGTCGAATAAACGACCAAATCGGCACCGTGTACTTGCTCCGCCGTATGCCCGATGTATATTTTCGCACCATTGGCCGCCAGCTTCTCCGTCAGTTCCTGGGAAGCGACGTCCGAACCGGTCACGGTATAACCCATCTCCAGCATCACGCGGGCGATGGCGCTCATGCCATACCCTCCGATACCGATAAAATGCACATGTTGTTCAATCGTATTTACCAATTTAATGTCACCAGCCTTTTTCAGAATCGGTTTGATGCAAAAGGGTTGCCCGCACATCCGAAATCATGTACAGCGTGCCCGTGACTACCCCAAGATCTTCCCGTTCCGTCCGCGACTGCAACAGCTCAAGGGCCTTTTTCCAGTCACGTTCAACAATAACTTCCAATCCTGGCTTCGCCTCTGTGTCTTTCAGTTCCCGGACCAGCTCATAGAGCGACTCCGCTTCCAGTTTCCGGCGAAAATCGGGCTCGGTCAGTATAAGTGTATCCACTATAGGTAATATATGCTGCAAATACTCGCGATGATGCTTGTTGGCCAGCATCCCCATCATCAAATTAAGTTTCCGGTACCGGAAAGTTTCCGGAAGGCTCCGGGCAAGCATCTCCGCTCCCTCCGGATTATGGGCCCCGTCGAGGACGATGCGTGGATCGGACCCGACCTGTTCCAGCCGACCTGCCCAAAAAGTGCGTTCAAAGCCTTGCCGCACATTTTCGTCCTCCAGCACAAAAGCCATATACTGCCGCAGCACCTCGAGAACCATCATAACGCCCGCCGCATTTTTGCACTGGTGTTCGCCCAGCATCGACATCTTCAGCCCCAAAGTCCGGAAAGGACCGCGGAACAATATGCCTTGGCCTTTTTCGCTGACCTCGAGCCGCTCGTACGTGAAATGTTCATTCAGCAAATAAAGCGTGCTGCTCCGATCCGCCGCCGTATCTTTCAAAACCTGAATCGCTTCGGGCTGTTCCACGCAGCTGACGACCGGTACGCCGGGCTTGATGATCCCCGCTTTTTCACGTGCGATTTGTTCGATCGTATCGCCGAGAACGTCAGTGTGGTCAAATCCGATATTCGTAATCAAAGAAACGATCGGGGTTACGATGTTGGTAACATCCATCCTTCCCCCAAGGCCTGTCTCCCATACTACGACATCCGGGTAGCAAACCTCGGCGAAATATAGAATGGCAATCGCCGTACTGACCTCGAACATGGTCGGAGAACCAAGCTCGGAGGCAGCGATTTCCCGAACCAGCGGAATCAGCCGATTGGTCAGTTCAAGCAAGGTATCCTCGGGGATATCCTCACCGTTATATTGAAATCTGTTCGTAAATTTCGTGATGTAAGGAGAGGTGAATGTACCCACCGTATACCCGCATTCCAGCAACGTACGGGTCAAAAAAGCGCAGGAAGAGCCTTTTCCGTTCGTTCCTGCGACATGAATGAATTTCAGCCTCCGATGCGGATTTCCCAAACGCTCCATCAGCAATTCGATCCGGTCCAAACCAGGACGGATGCCGAAAGGAATGAGCGCATTGATCCAATCGACCGCTTCGTTGTAGTTTTTCAATGCGGCCCCGTTTTCTTCAATATTTGCCCCCATGATTTTCACCTTCATTTGATTGTTGGATACAGATATCGTCATAGAAAACAACAAGGAATCCGGCTGCTCGCATAATCCAGCCCCTTTCAACCTGCCGGGGCATGCTTGCAGCCGGATACTATTACAGCTTTCTAGCCTTTCAATTCACTGATCCGGGCCAGAACTTTATCGCGTTTGTCGGAATAATCGGCCATTTTGGCGCGTTCCTCTTCGATGACCTTCGCCGGCGCTTTGGCGACAAAGCCTTCGTTGGCGAGCTTCTTCTCCACGCGTTCGACCTCTTTGTTCAGATGGTCGAGTTCCTTTTCCAGCCGCGCGATTTCCTGGCTGATATCAATCAGGCCCGCAAGCGGCAAATACAGCTCGGCCCCGGTAACCACCGCGGTCATCGCCTTGTCCGGCACGGATGCTTCAAGGGAAGCCTCGTATTGGGACGTATTGCAGAATCTGCGGATATAATGGGCGTTGCGTTCCACGATGGAAAGCAGCTCGGAGGATGCAGGCTTAACAAGCAGCTCGATTTTTTTGCTCATCGGCACGTTTACTTCGGCGCGAATATTCCGTACGGCACGAATGACGTCGACAAGCAGGTTCATTTCCTGAACCGCATCCGGAGCTTCCAGCGCAGCATCGTACGTCGGCCATTCCGCAAGCGTAATGGTTTCCCCGCGATGCGGCAAGTGCTGCCATATTTCCTCGGAAATAAACGGCATGAACGGATGGATCAGGCGCAAAGTCCGATCAAGCACATAGGCGAGAACAGACTGGGTTTTACGTTTTGCCGCCGCATCTTCACCATACAAGGACAATTTTGCAAATTCGATATACCAGTCGCAAAGATCGTCCCAGATAAAGTTATACAGCTGACGGCCGGTTTCCCCGAATTCGTAGGCATCGATCAGACGGGTCACTTCCCGTGCCGTTTCGTTGAAGCGATGAAGAATCCAGCGATCCGCCGTGGCAAGATCGCCGCTGATATCGATATCGTCTACGCTGAAGCCTTCCAGGTTCATCAAGGCAAACCGGGACGCGTTCCAAATTTTGTTCGCAAAGTTGCGGGCCTGCTCGACGCGTTCCCAATGGAACCGGAGATCCTGACCCGGCGTGCTGCTGGTGGAGATCATGTAACGCATGGCGTCGGCACCGTATTTTTCAATCACTTCGAGCGGATCGACACCGTTGCCGAGCGATTTGGACATCTTGCGTCCTTCGCTGTCCCGGATCAAACCGTGGATCAGCACATCTTTAAACGGTAGCTCGGCCGTAAACTCGAGCGAAGTGAAAATCATGCGCGCAACCCAGAAATAGATGATGTCATAGCCGGTCACGAGTACATCCGTCGGGAAGTATTTTTTGAAATCCTCGCTATTTCCGTCCGGCCAGCCGAGCGTCGAGAACGGCCACAAGCCGGAACTGAACCAGGTATCGAGTACGTCCTCGTCCTGTTTAAGATCATCGCGTCCGAGTTTGGCCCGCGCTTCCGCCTCATCGCGAGCAACGACCATCTCCCCGGTTTCTTCCGAGTACCAGGCCGGGATGCGATGTCCCCACCACAACTGGCGGGAAATGCACCAGTCACGGACATTTTCGATCCAATGCAAATAAATTTTTTCAAATCGGTCTGGAACGAAGTTAACGCCTTTACCCGATTTTTGCGCGTCAATCGCCGCTTCGGCGAGAGGTTTCATCTTTACGAACCATTGCGTCGAAAGATATGGCTCGATCACCGCTCCGGTCCGCTCGCTGTGTCCGACTTGATGGACATGATCTTCGATTTTGATCAAGACGCCAAGCTCCTGCAAATCCTTGACGATCTGTTTGCGGCATTCACTGCGGTCCAACCCTTGGTATTTGCCCGCTTCCTTGTTCATTTTGCCGCTCTCGTCCATCACGATGATTTGCGGCAGGTCATGGCGCAAGCCGACTTCAAAATCGTTCGGGTCGTGGGCCGGGGTGATTTTTACCGCGCCGCTGCCGAATTCCTTATCGACGTATTCGTCGGCAATGACCGGGATTTCCCGGCCGGTAATCGGCAGAACAAGCATTTTGCCAATAAGGTCCTTATAACGCTCATCCTCGGGATGAACGGCTACCGCCGTATCGCCGAGCATCGTTTCAGGCCGGGTCGTCGCCACGGTAATGTGCCCGTTTCCGTCCTTCAGCGGATACTGAAGATGGTAAAGGTGTCCATTGACCTCCTTATACTCTACTTCGATATCGGAAAGGGCCGTTCTGGCGGCAGGATCCCAGTTGATGATATATTTGCCGCGATAAATGAGCCCTTTTTCGTAAAGCTTGACGAACACTTCGCGGACCGCTTTGGAAAGTCCCTCATCCAGCGTGAAACGCTCACGCGAGTAGTCGAGCGAGAAGCCCATCTTCTCCCATTGCTGATGAATCGTCTTCGCGTATTGGTCCTTCCATTCCCATACCTGTTCCAGAAATTTCTCGCGCCCCAGGTCATACCGCGATTTACCTTGCTCACGCAGTTTTTGTTCGACCTTGGTTTGGGTGGCGATCCCCGCATGGTCCGTACCGGGCAGCCACAACGCGTCATAGCCCTGCATCCGTTTCGTGCGGATCAAAATATCCTGCAAAGTAAAGTCAAGCGCATGCCCCAAATGGAGCATCCCCGTTACGTTGGGCGGTGGAATAACGATGGTGTACGGCTTAGCGTCCGGCTTTTGGCCCGCCTTGAAAAAGCCGCCTTCCATCCAATAGCGGTACCATTTCTGCTCCGCCGCTTTGGGGTCGTACGTGGTCGGCATTTCCGCCGACAAAGATTGCTCATGGTTTTCTGTCATTGGGTTCAAACCTCCGTTACAAAATAAACTAGGCTAGAAAACACAAAAAGCCCCTCGTCTCAAAGGACGAAAGGCTTTACTTTCGCGGTACCACCTTTGTTTCGCAGGCTTGCATTTTCCCGATTTCGCTGAAACCGAAAAACCAGCTTGCGACACTCATGCAGATAACGGCTGCGGCCGGCCCGTTCTACACATAACGAAAAAAATTACGGTTCAAACGGACGACTCCCGGGCGACTTCGTACAGCTGCATCCTGCGGAATTTTCCAGCATTGCAATTCCGCTCTCTGAAGGGCTCACTGCCTACTCTTCCCATTCCAAGTCTTTAAATCAGCTTTTTAGAAAACGTACTTTTAGGGTAATCTTAGCATTTATCTTTATCATAATAGCTTGAATCTAAACCTGAGTCAACCTGGCGCAAGAAAAACTTCTTTCTTATAAATTCCGCAATCATCAAAAAAGCCGCACGATATTCCGTGCAGCTTTAACGGATGAAGTTTAAAACGTTGTCAGGGGATGTACAATACCTGGCCTTCGGCCAAATTTTGCTCGGACAGCCGGTTGTAAAGCTGCAGTTCCCTGGAACTGAGCTGATATCTCTCCGCAATTTCATCCAATGTTTCTTCCCGTTGAACGATAACCAGTTTGACTTTGCGGAAAGGCGTCTGCTCCTGGGCATTGCCGATAAACAGGCTCTTCCAGCGTACCTCCTCGCCGTCGCCTTGCTCCACTGCAGCGGGAACCGCAGTCTCCTCCGGTTTGTGGGGAGCGCTCTCCGATTCTACCCGTTGCGCGGACAACAGCTTGGTGATGCCGAACTGATTGTCCTGACTGCTGTCCGCACTCTTTTTACTGCCAAGGGCAATTTTAAGTTCCTTCTTTTCTTCAGCCTCCGGCCGGATTTCAGAGGCCTGATCGGCGGGTTCCGCTTCGGCAAAAACCGTTTGCCCGTTCTCCGATTCGACAGAAGCTTCGTATACAGGAATCTCCTGCTCCGTTTGATTGGACGCTTCTTCCGAAACTTGAGCCAAAACCTCGTCTTCCCTGCTCGGGCCGTCCTTATTCTCTTCCGCCGTTCCGTCCAGAACGATCTCCGTGACCGTGACGTCCTGGCGGGCATCCGCCTTGATGACGCCGGCCAATTCCTGTTCCAGTACATCGTCTTCAGTCAGTTCGGGCTCCCTCTGAATATCGTTCTGCTCCTCCGTACCGCCCTCCTTGTCCTCCGCAACGGATTGGGCAAACAAAGGCGATGACGCATCGTTCCATGTAAGTACCGATTGCTGCTCGTCCCTGTGCTGGGATTCGATCGGTTCCACAGCATCCGAATCCGGTAAGGCTTCGCGCTCCCATGCCCGGAAGTGCTCGGTATAACTCCGCTCGAAGTTCTCTACGCTATAAGGGTTAAAAGACTGCCGCTCCGTTTCGGCTTCCCGTTCAGCCTCCTCATCCCCGCGCAGGTCGGCCTCCGCTCCTGGCTCATGGGCGACGACCAGTTCCCGGTCTCTCCATTCTTCGGCTTCCGTGGTCAACGATGAGGTTTCGATGCCCTTTAAGGATAACACGCCCGTTATGTTCAGACTGCGGGCACTAAGCAGGTCGACATCGAAATTTTCGATCTCCACCGCAATGTCTTCGAGTCTGCCGACTCGGGTAAGCGGAATCGTGATTTCCACCGGAATCCAGTGTTCCAGCTCCTGAGGGCCTCCCTCTCCGCGATAAAGACCCGAAAGCAGCAGATGACCGCGCAAAGAAGCATATTCGTCCCCCGAAATGACTTGAATTCTCGGGATCAGCTCAATTTCCTCCAGCTCTTCGATACCGGCCACATTCTCCGACAAATGTACTCGTTCATAAATATCGAACCTCAGACCATAGGATTGATCCGCCAAAAATGTTACCTCCTTTCAGCATATCCAAACATGATTTCGTATCCGGTAAAATGCATGGTCCAATCATCGCTCGTTTTATCTATATGCTTGAAAAAAGAGTGCATGCCTGCTTTTTGGCGGAATGGCGGTTTGATGTTCAACGGGAATCGATCCTCGTTCAACGTCCCTGCGTTTGACGCCCGCTCCCGGATTTCTTGAGCTGCGCGGATTCTTAAAAGGTACGCAATTTCTTTATGACCAGGTCCCATGTTTCCGGCAAGGGATCCTCCACCCGGATCTGCTCACCCGTCAACGGATGCGGGAAAGCAAGGCTTTCCCCATGAAGCGCCTGATAAGGCAAAAGCTTCGTGTTTCCCCCATAAAGGGCGTCGCCGATCAGCGGATGGCCGGCATGGCTTAAATGGACGCGAATTTGGTGAGTCCTTCCCGTCTCCAGTATCAACCGGACAAGGCTGGCTCCGCCCGGAAAGGTTTCAACCAGTTCGACCCGGGTTTTCGCCTCCTTGCCAGAAGGGGAAACCCGGCGGCGCGAAGCATGATGCCTGTCCCGGCCGATCGGCTCGTTGATCAGTGCCAGTGACGGACTTACGTGTCCCTCCACAAGCGCGACATAATTTCTGCCGATTTCCTTGCGAGCCATAGCGGCGTCCAGTTTAAGCTGAGCGAACCGGTTTTTGGCGTAAAGCACAGGCCCGGAAGTATTCTCGTCCAGGCGATGGATGTGTTGGGGTGCGATCCGCTCTCCGCGCCGATAATAAAGTCCCGAGACGAGATTCGCCAGCGACGGCTCGCCGCTTGCCCCGTCAGGGTGCACCTTCATTCCGACGGGTTTATGCACGACAAGACAGAAATCGTCCTCGAACAAAACCGAGACCGGTTCCTCAGCCGGGGCATATTGCGAGTTTTCCGGCGGAAATACCCGCAGGCGCAGCCGGTCGCCGGCAAGCTTGATCCCTTCGGCCGCATCAAGCGACCGGATCAGCTTGACGGGCATTCCAAGCTCGCGTTCAAGCCAAAGCAGGGCCGCTTCATAGCGGCCCCCTTGCTCCGGCGGATTCAGTTTGCCCGGCATCAGCTCCAGCCACTCACCGCGCCTGTGCCAGGAAATCCGGCGTACGCTCACAGCTTTTGCAGCGCCCGGCGGTGCGCTTCGATTGTGGCGTCGATGTCCGATTCCGTGTGCACGCCGGAAACGAACATCCCTTCAAATTGCGAAGGCGCGATATTGATGCCCTCTTCGATCATCGCCGCAAAATAGCGGCGGAACATATCGAGATCGCTGCTCTTGGCCGATTCGAAGTCGGTAACCGGCTTGTCCGTAAAGAACGGACAAACCATCGAGCCGACGCGGTTGATGGTGCATGGAATACCCCGTTCCTTGGCATTAGCCGTAAAACCGGCCTCAAGTCTTGCCGACAGCGATTCAAGACGGTCGTATACGTCCGGAGTGAGCAACGACAAGGTCGAGAACCCGGCCGTCATGGCCAGCGGGTTGCCGCTCAGGGTCCCCGCCTGGTAAATCGGCCCGTTCGGAGCGATTTGCTCCATGATTTCGCGTTTGCCGCCATACGCCCCTACAGGAAGTCCTCCGCCGATGACCTTGCCGAGGCAGGTCAGATCCGGCGTCACGCCAAAACGTCCCTGAGCGCAATGGATATGGACGCGGAACCCTGTCATGACTTCATCGAAGATGAGCAGGCTTCCGTGCTCCGTCGTCAAACGGCGCAGCCCTTCGAGAAATCCGGGCTGCGGAGGCACCACGCCCATGTTGCCCGCCACGGGCTCGACGATGACGCCGGCGATTTCCGCGCCGAAACGCTGAAATGCAAGCTCTGCCGAAGCCAAGTCGTTATATGGTACGGTAATCGTATTTGCGGCTACACTTTCCGGAACACCCGGGCTGTCGGGCAATCCCAGCGTCGCAACGCCGGATCCCGCTTTGATCAGCAAGCTGTCGGCATGCCCGTGATAGGAGCCTTCGAATTTCAAAATCTTGCTGCGCCCCGTGTACCCCCGAGCCAGACGGATCGCGCTCATTGTCGCTTCCGTACCGGAATTGACCATCCGGACGATATCGATCGAAGGCACGCGCTCCGCCACCAGTTTGGCCATTTCCGTCTCAAGCAGGGTTGGCGCCCCGAAGCTGGTGCCTTTGGCCGCCGTTTCCTGCAAGGCCGATACGACCTGCGGGTGGGCATGTCCCATGATCAGAGGTCCCCATGACCCCACGTAATCGATATACTCGTTGCCGTCGATATCATAGATCCGCGAGCCCGCCCCGCGCTCTACATATACCGGAGTCAAGCCGACGGATTTAAACGCCCGGACCGGGCTGTTAACCCCGCCCGGCAATACCCGCTTTGCTTCTTCGAAAGCTTGCCGCGACCGTTCTTCGCTGCGGCGACCGATCTTTTCACTCATCGAGATTCCTCTCCTTTATCAAGCCGAATAATTATTTTCCTTCCCGCAGCCAACGTGCGGCATCTTTCGCGAAATAGGTGATGATGATATCCGCACCCGCGCGCTTCATTCCTAGCAGCATCTCCGTTACGATCGCGCGCTCGTTGATCCAGCCCTTTTGCGCCGCGGCTTTGACCATCGAATATTCGCCGCTGACATTGTAGGCAACGAGCGGAAGATCAAATTGATCGCGGAGCATCCGCAGGACGTCCATAAAAGCAAGCGCAGGCTTTACCATCAGCATATCCGCGCCTTCCAGCACATCGCTCTCCGCTTCCCGCAGCGCTTCCCGCGCATTGGCAGGATCCATCTGATACGTTTTGCGGTCGCCGAACTGAGGCGCGGAGTCCGCCGCTTCCCGGAACGGCCCGTAGAACGCCGAAGCGTACTTCACCGAATACGACATGATCGGGATATGGCTGAAGCCCGCTTCATCAAGTCCGGCGCGAATGGCCTGTACGAATCCGTCCATCATGTTGGACGGCGCGATAATGTCCGCTCCGGCTTCAGCTTGGGAAACGGCGGTTCGAACGAGCAGGTCAAGCGACTCGTCGTTCAGCACATCGCCGCATACATGACCGTCCCGCTCAAAGGTATGAACCATCCCGCAGTGGCCATGGTCGGTAAATTCGCACAAGCACGTATCGGCAACGACTAAAAGATCGGGATACCAAGCTTTGATTTTTCGGGTCGCCTGCTGAACAATGCCATCCTCGGCAAAGGCGGACGAGCCGACGCTGTCTTTGCTTTCCGGGATGCCGAACAGCAGTACGGCCGGAATGCCAAGATCGACGATCTCTTTAATTTCTTCCTCCAAAGTATCCAGCGAAAAATGGTATACCCCCGGCATCGATGAAATTTCATTTTTGACGCCGCTGCCGTAGGTGACAAAGACCGGCATAATGAAATCGTCCACCGTCAATACCGTTTCGCGGACCATGGCGCGAATGCCGGCAGATTGACGCAATCGGCGATGTCTGACTATAGGAAAACTCATGATGAATAACCTCCCGATTTTCTTATTTATTCAATTATTCCTACCATCTATCCTTTATTTTCAACGCTTTGTTTCCAATCGCACAGGGCGGCTACGAGGCTATCGATGGTCGCTTCCTCGGCCATGGTGCCGACACGCAAGCCCGCTTTCTCCGCCGTCGCAGCCGTCACCGGCCCGATGCAGGCGATCTCCGCTTTTTCCAATGCCCGTACGGGATCCTCGAATCCCATACGGCGAAGCGCGGCGATAAAGTTCGTTACTGTGGATGAGCTGGTAAAGGTAACGGCATGAATAGAGCCCTTCTGAATAAGTTTTACCAATTCTTCATCATCATCCCCGGTCGGAACCGTGGCGTACATCACCGCCTCCGTGACGGCGAGCCCCCGCTCGCGTAACGCTTCAGGCAGCCAGGAGCGGGCAAGATCGCCCCGCGGCAGCAGCACTTGCTGCCCTGCCGTCAACGCCCCGCCGAAAGCCTCCATCAGCCCTTCCGCCTGATAGCTTGCCGGAAGCTCCTCCGCGGCTATGCCGTAGCGCCGGAGCGCCTCCTTGGTCGCCGGACCGACGGCCGCGATCCTCGCTTTATGCAGGTTGCGGATATCCAGTCCGAGTCTTTCCAAATGCCCGAAGAAAAACTCGACCCCGTTCACGCTCGTGAAAAAAGCCCAGTCGTATTCCGGCAATCGGCTTAAAGCCGCATCCGTGTTTTGCAATGCTTCGCCTGACGGCTGTTCAAAATCGATTACGGGAAACTCGTACGCCTCTCCGCCGAGATCCTCGATCTGCCTTACCAGTTCACTAGCTTGGGAACGGGAGCGGGTCACGAGAATCCGTTTGCCGAACAACGGCATAAATTCGGCCCACTTCAGCTGCTCGCGCTGATTGACGACCTCACCGACGACAATGACGGCCGGCGGCTTGAAGTCGGCATCCTGTACCTTCCGTTCGATATCCGCCAGCGTACCGGTCAGCGTTTCCTGCTCGGCGCGCGTGCCCCAGCGGATAAGGGCGACCGGCGTTTCCGGCGGCCGGCCGTAGTGGATCAGCTGTTTGCTGATATATCCGATCTTCGCCACACCCATCATGAACACCAGGGTTCCGGTCGCGTTGGTCACTTTTTCCCAATTTATCGATAAATCCAGTTTGTCCGGGCTTTCATGGCCCGTGATGATCGATAGCGACGAAGCCATATCCCGGTGCGTTACCGGGATGCCGGCATATGCGGGCACCGAGATGGAGGCTGTGATGCCCGGGACGATTTCGTACGGAATGCCATGCTTGCGCAGCAGCTCCGCTTCTTCCCCGACCCGGCCGAAAATCGTCGGATCCCCGCCCTTCAGTCTGACGACCGTCTTTCCCGTCAAAGCAAGATCCACGAGCAGCTGGTTGATATCCTCCTGCTTCATCGTGTGCCGGTCCGTTCGCTTGCCGACATAGATCTTTTCGGCCCCCGGCTTCGCTTTTCCGAGCAAGCTCGGATTGGCCAGCCGATCGTATACGATGACGTCCCCTTTTTTCAGGCAGTCCAGCCCTTTAATCGTAATCAGCCTGGCATCGCCGGGACCAGCCCCGACCAGATATACCTTCCCCGTCATTCCTATCACTCCCCGGCTGCCGCCGCCAAAATTTCGTCCGCTCCCCTGGAAATGAGCTTGTCCGCCACGGTTTTGCCCAGCAGAACAGGATCATTCCCAGCCATCGTCTCTTTTAAAATAACCCGGCCATCCGGCGTTCCTACCATGCCGGTCAAAATGATTTCACCCGCAGGTTCGCCATCGTTGCCCACCTGTAATGGTTTACCCAATACCGCGTAAGCGCCCACCGGAACCTGGCAGCTTCCGCCCAGCACGCGGAGAAACTCGCGTTCCGCCGCAACCGTCCAGGCGGTTTGCGGATCATTGTAGAGAGACAGCAAGTGTCTCACTTCTTTGTCGTTTTCCCGGCACTCAATGCCGAGCGCCCCTTGTCCGACCGCAGGCAAACAGGTTTCCGTATCGAGATAGGAGGTGATCCGATCTTGCCATCCCATCCGGAACAGCCCGGCCGCCGCCAAAATAATGGCATCGAACCCCTCGGTCTCCAGCTTCCGCAGCCTGGAATCGATGTTGCCGCGAACCGGCTCCAGCACGAGATCCGGACGGTACGCGCTAAGCTGGCTGGATCTTCTCAGGCTGCTGGTACCTACCTTCGCCCCCTTAGGAAGCTCGTCCAGTCCCAATCCTCCCTTGGCAATCAACGCGTCTCTCGGATCCACCCGCTTGGGTACGGCACCGTTCGTCAAACCCTCCGGCAGCTCGGAAGGCATGTCTTTCATGCTATGTACCGCCAAATCGATCTCGCCGTCCAGCATCGCTTGTTCGATTTCCTTCACGAACAGCCCTTTGCCTCCGACCTTGGACAAGGTTACGTCCAAAATCCGATCGCCCTTCGTCACGATTTTCTTGATTTCAAAATCATAGGGAAGCCGATGGGCTTCGCATATCGCCTTCAAGGCGTCTATAACATGTCCCGTTTGGGTTAATGCCAGCTGACTTTGACGGGTTCCCACCACAATTGTACGTTTCATTTCTTCTATTCCTCCCGGTGTCCATTGATCCATGCCAGAAGCTCCTGCTCGCTCCACGGCTGAAAGCGGCCTTCTCGGATCGCTGTCAAAGCATCCATGTCCGCCAGCGATTTCAACAGTTTGGCCCGCAGCTTTACATCTGAAACCCGTTCTTTAACGACGGATCTCGAGAATTTCAAAAATTCCATATAGATTTCATAATCCGAACCGAAACGCTCGTCGATTTCCCGGCTCAACGCCCGGGAAACGGATGGCCCGGCGCCCGAGGTGGAGACGGACACGACCAGGTCCCCCCGGCGTACGGTGCTCGGCGTAATAAACGATCCTTTGCTTCCGTCCCCGGCGTGATTGACCGGAATGCCCCGCTCATTCGCTTCCTGCACTACGGCATCGTTAATGTCAGAACGGTCCGTAGCCGCATAAACCAGAAAGGCGCCTTGCAGGTCTCCGGCCTGAAAGCCTCGCTCCAGCCAGGTGATCCTGCCCTGCTCCGCTAAATCTCGAAGCCCGGATGTCACCGAAGGGCTGATGATCACAAGCTCGGCGCCGGAATCCCGCAGCGAGAACGTTTTTCGCTCCGCGACGGTCCCGCCGCCGATGATCACGCAGCGCCGACCCTCCAAATTGAGCATTACAGGCACATAATGCGGCAAAAGTAGTCCCTCCCGGTCAAGCACGTATTGTGTATAGCATACTGTACGCATCTGTATTTTTCCAGCGGAACGCGTCCGCAAACAGCAAATAAGCCCTGTGCCGCCCGCTTCTTTCCGGTGCATCTTGCCTGCATAACACGGAAACAAAACGGTAGGCCCAGGGCGCGAGTGCTATACCGATGCCTCTACCAGGGACAACGGAGCTTTCTCGTTCAATACTTCCCGGGAAGCGCCGCTTTCTTTGCCGGATTCGGCCTCGGCCAGCAGCTTCATTTGGTTTTCAAGCGCAAAAATGTGCGTAAACAATTCCAGGGCCTCGTCACCCTTCTCGTCGCCGACCATTTCTTTAATCCGGTTGATTGGATCGTGCATCATCTGATTGACGATGCTTTTGGTCAACCGCCGGATGACTTTGCGCTGACGTTCATCCAACTCGGGGAGCTTGTTAAACATACTTTCGAGCGTACTTTCATGAATCGCATTCGATTTCTCCTGCAGCGCGCGAATGACCGGTTTCAGTCCCAGCGTATGCAGCCAGCTTCCGAATGCGGATATTTCCTCTTCGATCATATTTTCGATTTTGGCGGCTTCGCTGCGGCGCATTTCCAAGTTGCTTTCCACGATGCCTTCCAAGTCGTCGATATCGTACAAAAATACGTCCTGCAATTCCCCTACGGCCGGATCAATATCCCGCGGAACCGCAATGTCGATCATAAACAACGGCCGGTTCGGACGCTGCTTCATACTCTGGGCCACCTGGGACGACGTGATGACGTATCCTTCCGCTCCGGTAGAGCTGATCAAAATATCGACCTCCGCAATCCGTTGCATCGCTTCTTGCATGGAACAAGGCGTTCCGTTGAATTTGGAAGCCAGCTCCTCGGCCCGCGCATAGGTCCGGTTCGCGACGAATACCTCTTCGGCCCCCGCGCCGCTCAAATGCTTGGCGGTCAATTCGCTCATTTTCCCTGCTCCGAGAATAAGTACTTTCTTGCCGCTGAAGCTGCCGAAAATCCGCTTACCCAACTCCACTGCCGCGTAGCTGACGGAGACGGCGCTTTCGCCGATCGCGGTTTCCGAATGGGCCCGCTTGCTCAGCGTGATCGCTTGTTTGAACAACATATTGAACCATTGGCCGGTTGCCTTTTCGCTTTGTGCCAGAAGAAACGCCGTTTTGACCTGACCCAAAATTTGCGTTTCTCCCAGGACCATGGAGTCAAGACCGCAGGCAACCCGGAAAAGATGGCGTAATGCCCGATCATCTTCATAAATATATAAATATTTGGTGAATTCCTCGCGAGGAATGCCAAACCATTTCTCCATAAATCCGCGAATAAAGTATCCGCACATATGCAATCGATCTACGACGACATAGATTTCCGTCCGGTTGCAGGTTGCGATAATAACGCCTTCCAATACACTCTTCGTACGCGAGAGCTCCTGCAGCGCTTGTGGTAAATCCTTTTCCGCAAACGAAAAACGTTCTCTGACTTCCACCGGCGCCGTCCGGTAGTTCAACCCGACTACAACAACGTGCATTGCAAGTTCACCTGCCTCTAAAGGATGTCAAAGCATCTTCTGCATTGAAACTATGTTAATTATATCACAGAGCCAGTCCGTTACCCTGCAAATTGGATGAGTTTTTTATGAATTATTTATGAATTGTAAAATTTGCTCAAAACGAATGACCATGGAAAATTCCATGGCCATTAAAAGTTTACCCTATTTTTATCAATTATAAATTAGACAAATTCAATTTGTTGATTTACGACGGGCGTTTCCACTTCAAGCTCGCCCAAGCCGCGAATCAGTTTCTTCGCGTAGGTTTTCTCCGGATTCAAAACGGACACCAGGTAATCGATCGCAAGCTGCGGGTCAACCATTTCGCCGCAAGTATAGCAATCAATCGCAGCAAAACCTCTCTCAGGATACGTGTGAATCGAGAGATGGCTCTCCGACAGCATAACAAGCACCGTGGCACCTTGCGGCTCGAACTGTCTGGATTGCACGGACAGCACCGTGGCACCGCAATATTCGGCGGCTTCCACCAAATGAGCCGTAAGCAGCTCCGCGTCGTTCAGTACCTCAAAGTCGACTCCCCAAGTATCAACAGCAACGTGTCTTCCGAAAGTTGAATATTCCATCTTCCGGTTCCCCCTTCCTAGGAATAAAATGTTTTGAAAATTTCATCCGCTAGGACCTACGTCATTCACTTCCCGAGGGAAAAATCTCTCGCAACATCTCCATGTCCTGAGTGAATCCTGGTTCCTATATTCTTTTCAACGAGATTAAAAATACCACCTATCCCTGACAATTGCAATACTTTTTTGATCCCAGGTAAATATTATTCTCGTTCCGTCCGTTTTGTGCGAATTACCGCGCCTTCCAGAGAAAAAAAACCGCCGTTCGAGGGGGGGAAATCCTGCCCTCAATGGCGGTTTCATGCTTTATCTCGTCTTCAGCTTCACGCTTCCAGAACGAACAAGCGGCGGCTGCAACCCCGCAGCTCATCGTCAATCCGGTTAACCGTCTCATTATCGCTTGCGGCAATGCGTTGGTCCAGCAAAGCATTAATGGTTATGTGTATCGAATCGATTTCACGTTCCACATCGTTGTTCCGGTATATCCGCTGCAGCTCTCCGACGGTACTCTTATGTTCGTAGACGAGCTTATGGGTTTCCCGGGAATATTCCACGATCTTTCGTACCCGGCCGTCCTGATAATAATACATCATCATGAATCCGTTATAAATCCGCGTCACCATACCGCTGCCTTTGAAAGCGGCAAACAGAAGTCTCATCACGTTCGTTAAATGAGGTTTTTCCAAGCGGAAAGACAATTCACAGACATAATAACCGTCTTTTCGGTCAAAAGGCAGATGGACTTCCTCGCCGCCGTCATCCTCCAGCACGACCTCCTGACCGCCGTTCTCCAGCACTTTCACCCGCTGACGAACATGAGGATCGTAAACCTTGTGAACAAACTGCGACATCTGTACTTCCGACAAACGCAAACTGGCATTAACATACTCTGTGGCTAACCGCTGAGCCATAAAAATCTCCTCAATTCTTTTAAACTTACCTTTTAAATAATTATACACTACTCCTTAAAACATTTGCTCAGCGGCCAAAACGTAAAATCCAGCCATTTTTCAGAAAAAATCGGTTTAAGCCGTTTTTAACTGCAAAATTTACCTTTCATTCTCACTTTCCTGCCAGCCATTCTTCAAATCCCTTCTTCGTTTGCCGATTCGGGCGCCAATTTCTCCGGATATGCGAACTTCAAAATGTGCGTCCACAGCTCATCCTTACCGATCCCTTCTTCCGAGGAAAACAAGATGATCGGATCGCCGGCGCGGAGCACGAGTCCTTCGCGAATGACCTTCAAATGTTTCTGCCATTTCGATTTCGGGATTTTATCCGCCTTTGTCGCGACGACGCATACGGGAAGATCAAAATGCTTCAGCCAGTCGTACATCAATTCGTCGTCCTTGGTCGGCGGATGCCTCACATCGATGATCAGCAGCACCAGCCGAAGGGGCTCCCGCTCCGTCAGGTACTTCTCGATCATTTTCCCCCAAACCTCGCGCTGGGATTTCGATACTTTGGCATAACCGTATCCCGGCACGTCGACAAAATAAAGCTCATCGTTAATCCGGTAATAATTCAGATGCTGGGTTTTTCCCGGGGTCGAGCTGGTTCGCGCCAGGTTTTTGCGCTGGATCATCCGGTTGATCAACGAAGACTTGCCTACATTGGAACGCCCTGCCAGGGCAATTTCCGGCAAGGCGTCCTCGGGGTATTGATTCGGTCCCACGGCGCTAATGACAAATTCTGCTTTGGTTACTTTCATCGTTCCAATCCTCTCTAATGAAGGCCGGTTTGTTCCACGAGCGCATGCTCCAGGACTTGATCCATATGGGCTACCGGTACAAAAACCACATCTTCCTTCACGCTTTCCGGGATATCGCGCAAATCGCGCTCGTTATCCTTCGGAAGCAGTATCTTTTTGTAGCCTGCCCGGTGGGCGGCCAATGATTTCTCTTTTAATCCGCCGATCGGCAGTACCCGTCCGCGCAGCGTAATTTCGCCGGTCATCGCCACATCCTTGGAAACATGGCGTCCCGTCAAAGCCGAGATGAGCGCGGTTGCGATCGTAATCCCGGCCGAAGGACCGTCCTTCGGTATGGCGCCTTCGGGAATATGGATATGAATATCGTTCTTCTCGTAAAAATCCGTCGCAAGCCCGAGTTCGGTCGCCTTGGAGCGCGTATAACTGAAGGCCGCCTGGGCGGATTCCTTCATAACGTCTCCCAGCTTCCCGGTCAGGATCAGCTTTCCGCTGCCCGGGACGACCGTCACTTCGATAACCAGCGTTTCTCCGCCGACTTCGGTCCAGGCCAGCCCGGTGACCGTGCCGATTTGATCCTCCAGCTCCGCCACGCCGTAGCGATACTTTGGAACTCCCAAATAATCTTTGACCTCGTCCGGCGTGATCACGATCTGCTGCGCGCCTTCGGATACGATTTTTTTGGCGGCCTTGCGGCATAACGCGGCAACCTGCTGCTCAAGGTTACGGACGCCCGATTCGCGGGTGTATTCCCGAATCGTCTTCAACAAGGCATCCTCGCCGATTTCAAGCTGCTCCGGCTCAAGGCCGTGCTCCCGCTTTTGCTTCGGCAGCAGGTAGCGGGTCGCGATCTGCAACTTCTCCATCTCCGTGTATCCCGGAATATAAAGCATCTCCATCCGGTCCAACAGCGGGCGCGGAATATTATGCACCGCATTGGCGGTAGTCACGAACATGACGTTCGACAAATCGAAAGGCACCTCGATAAAATGATCGCTGAACGTATTGTTCTGCTCCGGATCCAATACCTCAAGCAATGCCGCCGAAGGATCGCCCCGGAAATCGGAGGCCATTTTGTCGATTTCGTCCAGCAGGAACACCGGGTTCAACGTTCCCGCCGTTTTCATCCCTTGGATAATGCGTCCCGGCATGGCGCCGACATAAGTCCGCCGGTGGCCGCGGATTTCCGCTTCATCCCGGACGCCGCCAAGGGAGATGCGGACGAATTCCCGTCCCAAAGAACGGGCGATCGAACGGGCGAGCGAGGTTTTCCCTACTCCCGGAGGTCCTACCAGGCAAAGAATCGGCCCCTTCAGCTTTTTCACGAGCTTTTGAACGGCCAAATACTCGAGAACGCGTTCCTTCGGTTTCTCCAAGCCGTAATGATCCTCGTTCAATACCTGTTCCGCCTTGGCCAGATCGAGATCGTCCTCGGTTTTGTCGTTCCACGGGAGACTGAGCAGCCAATCCACATAGTTTCGGATCACGCCGCCCTCGGCCGAACTAGCAGGCATTTTCTCCAGCCGGTCGATTTCTTTCTGCGTTTTTTCGCGTACTTTTTCCGGCAGATTCTTCTCTTCGAGCTGTGCCCGCAGCTCTTCCACTTCTCCGGCGCGCCCTTCCTTTTCGCCGAGTTCCTTCTGGATCGCCTTCATCTGCTCGCGGAGGTAATATTCCTTCTGCGTCTTCTCCATTTGCTTCTTGACGCGTTGACTGATCTTCCGCTCCAGCTCCAGAACTTCACGCTCGTTGTTCAAAATATCAAGCAGCTTCTCGAGCCGCTTTCTGACATCGATGGTCTCGAGAATCTCCTGCTTGTCTTTAATCTTGAGGGACAGGTGGCTCGTAATGACGTCCGCCAGCCGGCCCGCCTCTTCAATGTCGGAAACCGCGGCAAGCGTTTCTGGAGTCACCTTCTTGGATAAATTGATATAATGTTCGAATTGAGTAAGAACCGTACGCATCAGAGCATCGACTTCCGGATCGGAGGATTCCTCCTCCGGGCACTCTTTCGCCATCACTTCGTAAAATTCGTCATTATCCAAATATTCGACGATTTCCGCGCGCTCCATGCCCTCCACCAGCACCCGGATGGTGCCGTTCGGAAGTTTGAGCATTTGACGCACCTTCGCTACCGTTCCGATTCTGAAAATATCTTCTTGGGTCGGTTCTTCAATGTTCACTTCGGATTGAGAACAGAGGAGAATCAAATTGTCGTCGACCATCGCCTTTTCCAGCGCCTTCACAGACTTTTCCCGGCCTACATCCAAGTGCAGAACCATGCTCGGGTAGACGAGAAGACCGCGCAAAGGCAGCAAAGGAAAACGACGGCCTTTGGATTTATGGGGTCCCATCGCTTTCGCACCTCCAGACGTTCTCGTTAGATATCATTTCCATTTTAGCAAATGCGGCCTGAAAACACCAATGAAGAGCGGCTGCTCTAACGGCAGCCGCCCGGAACAACATCGTTAAATTACGCCGCCGGATGGAGGAGATTCCGCGTGCAGGAAAGACGCCGGTGCCGGCGCGGGCGCAAACAATTCCCCGCCGGCGATCATACCGAAATCCTGTTCCGCTTCGGCCCCGAACACATGTCTAAACACTTCGCCGACGGACTCTACCGGAATGACGCTGAGTCCCTCCAGACCTTCAAACAGGGTTTGCCAGTTATCCTTAGGGATCAGCACCGTCGTGGCACCAGCCTGGAACGCTGCTTCCACCTTGGCCACCACGCCTCCGACCGGTTTTACTTTCCCGTGGATTCCGATTTCACCGGTCATGGCGATCCGGTGGTCTACCGGAATCCGCTTGATCGCCGAGGCGATCGCCGTCGCGATGGCGAGCCCGGCGGACGGACCGTCGATCGGAGTCCCCCCAGGAAAGTTGATGTGCAGATCATATCCCGAAGGATCAAGGCCTACCCTTTTCAGCACGGTCAGTACATTTTCCACCGATCCCTTGGCCATGCTCTTACGCCGCAAGGTCCGGCTTCCTCCGCCGATCTCCTCCTCGTCCACGACACCGGTAATATTGTAGGTTCCGGTTCCTTTCGGGACGGGAACGGCTGTGGCTTCAATTTCAAGCAGGGTGCCCATATTGGCGCCGTACACCGCCAGACCGTTCACGACCCCGACTTCCGGTCGGGCCGGGATTTTCCGGTCCGGTCTCGGCGTCAATTGGCTGCTGGTCGCGACCCATTCCAGATCCGCGGCGAGCAGATGATCCCGCTTTTCCGTCAAGGCAAGGCCGGCGGCAAGCTGCACCATATTAACGGCTTCCCGGCCGTTCGTTGCATATTTTTTGATCACGTCGACCGCTTCCGGACATGGCTGGAAACCGATGCGCTTCACCGCGTCTTCCGCGATTTGCGCGATTTCCTCCGGGAGCAGCGGACGGAAATAAATTTCCATGCACCGCGAACGTAGCGCCGGCGGAATTTCTTGCGGCGAACGCGTCGTCGCTCCGACCAGTCTGAAATCGGCGGGCAAGCCGTTCTGGAAAATATCATGAATATACGCCGGAGTATTCGTATCCTCGGAATTGTAATAGGCGCTTTCGAGGTACACTTTGCGGTCCTCCAGCACCTTCAGAAGCTTGTTCATCTGGATGGAATGTAACTCCCCGATCTCGTCGATGAACAGAATCCCCCCGTGCGCTTTCGTCACCGCTCCCGGCTTGGGCTGGGGAATCCCTGCAACCCCCATCGCTCCGGCCCCCTGATAGATCGGGTCATGCACGGAACCGATCAGCGGGTCGGCAATGCCGCGCTCGTCGAATCTGGCGATCGTCGCATCGATCTCCATGAACTTCGCATCCGCTTTAAACGGGGAGACCGGATTCTTCTTGGCCTCCTCCATCACGACCCGCGCCGCTGCCGTTTTGCCTACGCCCGGCGGCCCGTAAATGATGACATGCTGCGGATTTGCGCTGCAAAGCGCCGCTTTCAATGCCCGGAGGCCGTCCTTCTGGCCGACGATGTCGCCTAACGAAGCCGGGCGAGTCCGCTCGGCCAAAGGTTTGGTCAGCGTTACGGCTCGCAGCTTGCGAAGCTTCTCCATCTCCTTGCGCGATTCCCGGTCCACCGCCGTGCGGTTTCCCTTCTGGCTTCGGAGCTGATTCCAAAAATACAGGCCGATCACTACGGCGAAAAACATTTGTACGGACATCAGAATAACACTCAGTTCCATGTCACGATAGCCTCCCCACTTTTGACTGATACTTGGTAGTATAGCCCTTTCGCTCCATCATAAAACGTTAAATTTGCCAGAATGCAGGCTAGCCCTGGAACTAAGACGCCGTGTTGGCTTTGCATAGGATATTGCCGCGGCGGCTGCGCTGTTTGGTAAGCGAAAATTGTCGATGGAGTGAGGGAGTTTACGGCAATGTTTCGGAGAATGATGTGCAAAACGGCGCTTTGTTACTGTGTCTGGGCTATTGTGTGCGAACGCTATGCGAATGTATATGGAGGACATGTGCGGTGGTGTGTTGCACACCGTAGCCATCACTTGTGCTAAGGAATCTGCGTATTCTTATTTGGCGCAATTCGGTAAGAAATACAATCTAACGAAACTAGGGATCGTTATTTGCCGTTTTTATGCTCACATGAAGCTCTTTTTCAGCAAATAGCGTTACCTGGTTTCTTTAAAATTCACAGACCACTTATTCTGTCCGAAAAAGGTTACCATGTTTCGTTAGCCAAGCCCGATGAGGGGATTCACCTGCAAGCCTTCGAAAAAATAAAAAACGCAGCCTGCGATCTGCAGACTGCGCTCATTCTAATTATTAAGTTAACGCCCGATGCTCCTTGCGTCCGGGAATCTCGCCCGTCGCTTCGTAAACTTCAACGATATGGTCGATTTCCTTCTTTAACTCGTTCAGCAGATCGGCTTCAGGCACTTTGCGGATCATTTCGCCGTACCGGAACAAGAGGCCTTCCCCTCTCGCGCCGGCAATCCCGATATCCGCTTCGCGCGCTTCCCCCGGACCGTTAACGGCACATCCAAGGACCGAAACTTTAATCGGCACCTTCAAATTCGAGATGTACTCCTCGACTTCATTGGCGATCGAGAACAGATCGATATCCAGACGTCCGCAAGTCGGACACGAAATTAATGTCGCGGCATTGGATATCAGCCCGAATGTTTTAAGGAGCTCCCGTGCCACCTTCACCTCTTCTACCGGATCCGCGCTAAGGGAAATCCGGAGCGTGGAACCGATGCCCATGGAAAGCAGCGCACCGATCCCGGCCGAGCTTTTCACGGTACCGGAGAACAACGTTCCCGCTTCCGTAATGCCCAGATGCAGCGGATAAGGAATCACTTCCGCCGCTTTTGTGTAAGCCGCAATCGCCATCGGGACGTCCGAGGCTTTCAGCGACACAATAATGTCGTGGAAATCCAATTCCTCCAAAATACCGATATGGTACAAGGCGCTTTCCACCATCGCTTCCGGCGTCGGATACCCGTATTTCTCCAGAAGATGGTTTTCCAGCGAGCCGGCATTGACCCCGATCCGGATCGGAATTCCGCGTTCCTTGCACGCCTTTACTACGGCCTCCACCTTTTCGCGCCGGCCGATATTGCCCGGATTGATCCGAACCTTGTCGATCCCGTTTTCAATCGCTTGGAGCGCCAATTTATAATTGAAATGAATGTCGGCTACGAGCGGAATATGAATCTGCTTCTTGATTTCCTTGATCGCCGCAGCCGCTTCCTCATTGTTCACCGTCACGCGTACGATTTGGCAGCCGGCTTCCTCCAGACGAAGGATTTCCGCCACCGTTGCGGCCACATCCGCCGTTTTGGTCGTACACATGCTTTGAATAATCACTTCATTACTGCCGCCGATCGTCAGATTCCCGACCTTAACCGGCCGCGTATCCTGTCTCAAGAACATTTCAGGTCTCCCCCATAACGCCAAAGCTCCACCCCGAAAACAAGGGTGGAGAATTCGGCATCTATTTTGTCGCAGCTATGGCATTATGCCTTAGGCACTCTCTTCTTGTTTCTTGTTCTTCGGTTCTTCCAGCTCGGGTACCGTTTTCTCGAGCACGACTTTTTCGGTAATGACACATTCCGTCACGTCTTCCCGTGAAGGCACTTCGTACATGATTTCAAGCATAATGCCTTCAATGATCGCACGGAGTCCGCGCGCTCCCGTATTCCGCTTGATCGCTTCGCGGGCAATCGCTTCGAGCGCTTTTTGTTCAAACTTGAGGTTAACGTTGTCGAGCTCAAGCAGCTTCTGGTATTGCTTCACCAGAGCGTTCTTCGGTTCGGACAAAATCCGGACCAAGGTTTTCTCATCCAGCGGCTCGAGCGTCGAGATTACCGGCAAGCGTCCTACGAATTCAGGGATCAATCCGAATTTGAGCAGGTCTTCCGGAAGCACCATCGTCAAGTATTCGCCCGGTTTGAGCTCCTTCTGTCCTTCGCTAGCCGCGTTGAATCCGATCACCTTTTTGCCGATCCGGCGTTTGATCATTTGCTCCAGCCCGTCAAAGGCACCGCCGCAAATAAACAAAATATTCGTCGTATCGATCTGGATGAACTCCTGATGCGGATGCTTGCGTCCGCCTTGCGGAGGAACGGAAGCCACCGTACCCTCGAGGATTTTCAGGAGAGCTTGTTGAACGCCCTCGCCGGAAACGTCGCGGGTAATGGACGGATTCTCCGATTTGCGCGCCACTTTATCGATTTCGTCAATGTAAATAATGCCGCGTTCGGCCTTTTCCACGTCATAGTCCGCAGCTTGGATCAGCTTCAACAGAATGTTCTCCACGTCTTCGCCGACGTAACCGGCTTCCGTGAGGGAAGTCGCATCGGCGATCGCGAACGGTACATTCAAAATTTTAGCCATCGTTTGCGCGAGCAACGTTTTACCGGACCCCGTCGGTCCAAGCAATAGGATGTTACTCTTTTGCAATTCGACGTCATCGATTTTGCTCTGCGTATTTACCCGCTTGTAGTGGTTGTAAACGGCAACGGAGAGCGATTTCTTGGCTTGTTCCTGCCCGATGACATATTGATCCAAAATATCCCGGATCTCTTTCGGTTTCGGAATTTCTTTCAGATCGAGCTCTTCTTCATGACCGAGCTCCTCTTCCACGATTTCCGTGCACAATTCAATACATTCGTCGCATATATAAACGCCCGGTCCGGCAACCAGCTTGCGGACTTGTTCCTGCGATTTGCCGCAGAACGAGCACTTCAGTTGTCCCTTTTCATCGTTGAACTTGAACATGTAAACACCCCTTTAGGATTTAATGGGCTTATTGATGACCTGGTCGATGATCCCGTAGGCCTTAGCCTCTTCCGCGCTCATGAAAAAGTCACGATCGGTATCGCGCTGAATTTTTTCCAGGGGTTGACCCGTCCGATCCACATAGATTTGGTTCAGCTTTTCCCGTGTCTTGATAATCCAGTCGGCATGAATCTTGATGTCCGCGGCTTGCCCTTGAACGCCTCCAAGCGGTTGGTGGATCATCACTTCGCTGTTAGGAAGAGCGAATCGCTTGCCTGGTGCGCCCGCCGTAAGCAAGAGCGAACCCATGCTGGCAGCCATGCCTACGCAAATCGTTGACACATCGGGCTTGATGTATTGCATCGTATCATATATACCCATCCCGGCAGTTACAGAACCACCCGGTGAGTTGATGTACAGATGAATATCCTTTTCGGGATCTTCCGCCGCCAAAAACAGCAGCTGGGCGATTACGAGATTGGCTACGTCATCGTCAATCGCGTTGCTTAAGAAAATAATGCGATCCTTGAGCAGTCTAGAATAGATATCGTAAGACCGTTCTCCCCGGTTTGTTTGTTCCACGACCATAGGTACCAGACTCATGTGACCAACCTCTTTTCTTTATCAATTTCCTTAGCCCTACAATATTTTATCACGTTCAAAGGCGCATGTCATTTTTCACCCATTATAGGGGGAATTTAAAAAGTCATTCAACCTTCCCGATGCCGAAAACCTGACTTTTTAAACACCTATTATAGTTTATGTTTTCGAAAATACAATATGTAAGCGCCTGTTCAAGGACAGACTTTGGTAATAATTGTATGTCGAAAAGTGAAAAATGAAGGCACGCATTTAGTATACGTGCCTTGACTTTGCTTTTTGTTATTCAAAATCCGCTCGGGAAAAACCTGACGGATGATTTCCCTTTTTTTACTCTTCGGATGCTTCTTCCGCTTCGTCCTTCGACTCAGCCTTGGCTGCCGCTTTTTTGGTCGTTTTCTTGGCTGCCGGTTTGCCTTCTTCGGCTTTCTCGGCCGGTACTTCCTTCGCGTTTTCGATCAGGAATTTGATCGTTTTGCGCAGAAGCACGTCTTCTCTCAAGCTGCCAAGCGAACCGTTAGCCGCAAGGATGTTGCGGATTTCTTCAGGGCTGCGTTTGTAAGCTTCAGCCATATCCTGAAGCTCCTTGTTGATTTCTTCTTCGGTAGCTTCAATCTTTTCGGCTTTGGCGATTTGCTCCAGAACCAGATTGTTGCGAACGCGTTTCTCTGCATCGTCCTTCATTTGACCTTGCAGATCTTCAATCGTTTGACCGGAGAATCCGAGGAACATTTCCAGGTTCATCCCTTGTGCGCGAAGACGGTTGTCGAAATCGCGAACCATGTTTTGAACTTCGCTTTGCACCATCGCTTCAGGAATTTCAACTTCCGCGTTCTCACCGACTTTGTCTACGAGAACCCCTTCGCGAGCTGCTTCAGCTTCTCTCTCCTTGCGGGATTGCAGCTGTTTCTTCAGGTCTTCTTTATACTCGTCCAACGTATCGAATTCACTTACGTCTTTAGCAAACTCGTCATCCAGCTCAGGAAGCTGTTTGCGTTTGATTTCGTGAACTTTTACTTTGAAAACGGCTTCTTTGCCGGCCAGTTCTTCCGCATGGTATGTTTCAGGGAACGTTACGTTTACGTCCTTGAAGTCACCGGTAGCCATTCCGACAACCTGCTCTTCGAACCCGGGAATGAAGGTGTTGCTGCCCAGTTCCAAGGAATAACGCTCTGCTTTACCGCCTTCGAAAGGAACGCCGTCAACGGATCCGTCAAAATCGAGAACGACGGTGTCACCGTTTTGAGCCGCTTCTTCGTCGATAACGATAAGCTCGGCATGACGTTCTTGCATGCGCGTAAGCTCTTCGTTCAGTTCTTCTTCGGTAACAGCGATATCGGCGGCAGGAACTTCGATTCCTTTGTAATCGCCAAGTTGGACTTCCGGCTTCACGGTTACTTTTGCTTTGAATTTGAAAGGTTGTCCCTTAGCAAATTGCTCAACGTCCACTTCCGGGCGATCTACCGGGAAAATATCAGTTTGATCAACCGCTTCGGTATAAACTTCAGGAAGCAAAATATCGATGGCGTCTTGGTACAGGCTCTCCACGCC
This sequence comes from Paenibacillus salivarius, assembly GCF_051307165.1. Lineage (NCBI taxonomy): Bacteria > Bacillati > Bacillota > Bacilli > Caryophanales > Paenibacillaceae > Paenibacillus > Paenibacillus salivarius. Next base: position 1,481,672 of record NZ_CP195592.1, on the reverse strand, counting down.
GAACCGGGATTCGAAAATCGCCCGAGGTACTTTACCTTTGCGGAAACCAGGTACGTTTACTTTTTTAACCACTTTGTTAAAAGCTTTATCCAGTGCAGCGGCTACACGTTCCGCTTCCACTTCGACCTCGAGAACGCCGAGGTTCTTCTCTATTTTTTCCCAAGTTGCTTTCATTTTATGCCTTCCCCTCCAAATTTCACATATACTCTTAAATACTGAAACCGAATCGCGATAAAGCAGCTATCCAGGTTCCAGTATAGCTGTCCTTATTCCACGTTCAGAATAACCACTACATTATAAACAACAATACATCTTTTTACAAGAGCTTTAACCTTTCAGCCCTAATGACACAAATTGGCGCATCGTCCGGCAAGCCTGCTCGTATCTCAGCCTAAGGTGATCCGTAACCCCGTACAGACCGCGTATTTCCTCGTCATTCAAACCTCCGGGAAGGCTTTCGGCAACCATTTGATGCAGCGCCGCCGCCCAGATATCGATAACGGCATCCTCATCCCCAAGCAGCGAGCGATAGTCTTTCGTTCCGTAAATCGCCATAATAAATCCGCCCCAAAGCTCCTGGGCAAAATAAAAAAGTGTCGGGTCATGAACCTGGGTCTGATCGCCGACACGCTCAAGCACAGCCTGAATGGGCCCCGGAAAATCTTCCGGTTTGAGCGGAACCGTTTCAATCTCAATTTCCACGTACTCTCCGAGTCGAAATAAGGCGATTGCTCCGTGCGTGCCTCTTCGCTTTAGCGTTTGGAGAACCCGGTATTGGAGAAGCGGGTGCAATTCTTTGCGGCTCAGCCAAGCAATCAATTCTTCGTCGACCTCAGGCCGATCTAAATACGTGAGCTGCTCCAACGCAAGAAAAGTCTGTTCCGAAACGGGCTTGTCCGTCACCGTTCGAATCAGCCTTTCGGCATAATGTTCATCCTCGGCCAGCTTCGCCTCCAAATGCTGCCTGGCCATCGCTTCCTCTTCGTACTCGTCATCCCCGTCGCTTTCCGCAGCGTTCTTCTGCAGCATCGGAAACGCATCGTTCAGCCAATTAAGGAGCGCCTGCCATTCATCATAGAGTCTCGGATCCTGACCTTGGCATTGCAGCAAAAACTCGAGCAGATCCACCGCTTCTCCGTATCGCTCCGTCTCCAGCATTCGAGTCAGCTCAATTTGATAAAAATCCAATGTTTTCGGAAATAAAACAATGTTGTCCTTCTCGTTGTTCCGAGTATCGCTGATATAAGGCACCTCCTTTCAACCGGTCTAATTACCTGAGATTATAGCATAGAGATTATTGTTGGCAAAAATCGGCCCCCGTCCCCGGCAAACTTTTCAAATACCTCTTGCGCTTCCTAACTCGCTGTGGTACACTATTTTCTGCTTCTGTTTTTCTTATGTCCCAGTAGCTCAGCTGGATAGAGCAACGGCCTTCTAAGCCGTCGGTCGGGGGTTCGAATCCCTCCTGGGACGTATAGAAAGAGCCAGTTCAAAAGAACTGGCTCTTTTTGTGTCCAGGGATGAGAACCCCCGTGGGGGTTCGTCGGAGTGAGGCGGTCCCCGTGGTGGACTGACGAACGGAGTCTCGCGCCGGAGCGCGAGTATCCCTCCTGGGACGTATAAAATGAGCCCGTTCAAAAGAACTGGCTTTTTCTACGTCCAGGGACGAGAACCCCCGTGGGGGTTCGTCGGAGTGAGGCGGTCCCCGTGGTGGACCGGCGAACGGAGTCTCGCGCCGATGCGCGAGTATCCCTCCTGGGACGTTTCTTCTATACAAATGGCTCCTACATGTAGGAGCCATTTGTCGTTTTAGTAGAATAACCCCCGTAAAGGCTTCGGCGAAGCTAGGCGGTCTAACGTAATGTCCATTTTGCATGTCTTTTGCTGCATTTCGTGAAAAATGGAGAGTTTTCGCACAAATTGACGAAGATCGGAGTTTTTAAATACTTAAAATAATGTTTGCAGTTATCCGTTCTTCCCTCCATCGGCAAGCGGAGCCCGCACACAAATTACTATTCGGCATTACCCCCGACCGGAAAGACTCTCGATCGCACGGCTCAAAATAGAGCAGGAATGATCGAACTTTTGCTGTTCCTCCGGAGTCAGGTTGAGCTCGAGGACTTCCAGGATGCCGCCCCCGCCTATGATCGCGGGGACCCCGGCACAAACCTCGCTCTTTCCGTACTCTCCTTCGAGGATGACGGAAATGGCGATAATTTTGTGGTCGTCGTTCAAGATCGAGCGGACGATATATGCGAGCGCGTTGCCGATTCCGAATTGGGTATTGCCTTTCCGGGTAAAAATCTCCCAGCCCGCATCCTTGGTTTTTCGCTCGATTTCCTTCAAATCAACATCCTTGAACCGCTCCTTGTGCTGATCCAAAATATGCAATAGCGGCTTCCCGCCGATGGTTACGTGGGACCAGGCAACGAATTGGGACTCTCCGTGCTCCCCGAGCGCATACCCGTTTACGCTGCGCGGATCGATCGAAAAAACGTCGGACAACAATGTTTTTAACCGAGCCGAATCAAGCGAGGTCCCCGTCCCGATAACCCGGTGACGAGGAAAACCGGAAACCTTTTTTACGATATAAGTAACGATATCCACCGGATTCGCGGCCACGACAAACACGCCGTCAAAACCGCTAGCCATGATTCTTCCCACAATCTCGGTCGTGATTTTTTCCGCTTCCTCAAGCACGTCGAGCCGGGTTTGGCCCTCTTTCGGATTGGCCCCGGCGGTGATCACGACCACGTCGGCGTCGCCGCAATCCTCCAGGCTCCCGGCATAGACTTTCGTCCGGCTTGCGGTAAAATCCATGCAATGCGACAAGTCCAAAGCCTGCGCCACCGCCCGGTCAAAGGTACGGTCAATCATCATGATTTCATCGCAAACCGATTGGTTGATCATGGAATACGCACATGCCGCCCCCACCAGACCCGAACCGACAATCGTAACTTTTCTAGACGTTCTGGCCATCCTGCCCCGCCTCCATTTATCCTTTTGGTCAAATCTCTCTTTTCCGCGTCTGAACTGCGCTTTTTTCGATTATAACCGATTCATCATGTACATAATCCGCGAATTTTATCATAGAAAAAGACATGCCGTTGAAACGAATTTTTAAAAAATCTCATAAAATTGTCCTCATGCGGCTCAATGGGATAAAATCAGAAATAATCGCTTTAATTTTTTGAAGGAGGTTGGTTAATAAATGACAATATACGATTTCAGCGTCAAAACCATCGATGGAAAGGATACTACTTTAGCGCCTTATAAAGGCCAGGTCCTGCTTATCGTCAACACGGCCAGCGCCTGCGGCTTAACCCCCCATTACAAAGGGCTCCAGCACCTGTACAGCACGTATAAGGACAGCGGGTTCGCCGTGCTTGGTTTCCCTTGCAACCAATTTGCCGGGCAGGAACCCGGCACTGAGGAGGAGATCAAGAGCTTCTGCGAGCTAAACTACCAGGTAACCTTCCCGATGTTCAGCAAAATCGATGTTAAAGGCGAAAACGCCCATCCGCTCTACAAGTATCTCGTGGACAATACGCCGGCCCCATATCATACGGGCGATATTGAATGGAACTTCGTGAAATTCCTGATCGACCGCGAAGGGCGGATCGTGAAACAATACAGTGCCCGGACGGAGCCCGAGGAACTGGAATCGGATATCAAACAGTTGCTCGCATAATCCCGGAAAGTCGCAAGCCAAAGCTTGCGGCTCTTTTTTTGCATATCGCAATTTCTGAGATTCACTGCTCAAACGTCACAAAATCTGTTAAAATCAAAATATTGTGTAAAAGGAGGTTAACTTGCATAGATGAAAACACGGAGAACGGAACCGTTTCGATACACGATGAAACCTCCCATGGATTGTTGGATTGAAATCACATCCATTAATAACATGCCCGTAACCAGCAAACTCGCCGAGGCCGAATTGATCGACATCAGCAAATCCGGATGCCGGATCCGGACGCCGCTGGATCTTCACTCCGCCGATCATACCATCGGGGTAGCCATGCATATTCAACTTAGCGATGAAAAATATACGTTCCCCGGACACGTTCGCTGGCAGAAAGCTCAGGGAGACGATTTGTTCCATTACGGGTTATCCCTGATGCTGACCAACGATGAAAAAGAGCGGCTCAACATCGAACTCCGCGCCCTGGCGGCCGCCCGCAGAATCGTCGTATTCTAGGCGGTCGTGACGCGAACTCTTGATCTTTCAAATGGATATGATATAATATTTAAGTCGCTAAACGCGGGTGTAGTTCAATGGTAGAATGCCAGCTTCCCAAGCTTGAGGCGAGGGTTCGATTCCCTTCACCCGCTCCATACATATTCAAAGCCCTTTGGAATCCAAAGGGCTTTTCTTGTACACAATCTCATAAAGGAGCTGATACTTGAGATGCCTCTGTGGCTAGTCTATGCGCTGTTATCGGCCGTATGCGCCGCGCTGGTCGCCATTCTCGGCAAGATCGGACTTCAGCATCTCGATGCCAATGCCGCCACCGCGATCCGCTCGGTCATCATGGCGTTGTTCCTGATCGGAGTCGTAGCCGTCCAAGGAAAGTTCACGCAGTTGGCGGAGATCATCGCCCAAAAAAAGGCGTTGTCCTTCATCGTGCTGAGCGGTATCGCCGGGGCCCTTTCATGGCTGTTCTATTTTCTCGCTCTTAAGTACGGGAAAGTGTCCCAAGTCGGACCGATCGATAAACTGAGCGTCGTGATCGCCGTCGTGCTGGCCTTTCTCTTTCTCGGCGAAAAGATTTCCTGGACCGGCGTGATCGGAGTCGTTCTCATTGCAGCCGGAGCGCTGCTCGTGGCGATCAAATAAGCATAGGGACAGTCGCTTTCCGCGCCTAATTTTTCCGTTCCCGGTCCGAGAATGCCTCCAGCAGCGCCGCGGCGATTTGCGTCCGGTTTTTCAGGCCTGTTTTTTGCAGCATCGCATTAATATGCTTCTTGACTGCGGCTTCGCTGATAAACAGTGAGGCCGCGATTTCTTTATTGGTCGCCCCCGTGGCCAAAATCCCCGCAACTTCCGCCTCCCGGGGGGTGAACCCGAACAACCCGGAACCGTTTATGCTCGCTGAAAATCCGCCGCTTTCCTTCCCGCTGTCCATGCTGGATCGGAAACTCGCCACTTGTTCCAGAAAAGCAGCCAATTTATTCCCACGCGTATCGATCCGATAGGTAGTTGCCTCAATCTCATCGTTGTAACGGTACTGATTCGGAATGTCTTGGACGGCGGCGAACCCCAAGCTGCGATGGGAATCCGCATAAAAGGTCAGCGCCGGCGGCGAAGCGACCAGTAGTGTTCCCGAAAGGATATGTTCCATCATCAGATTAACGGTTTCCGATCGAAGTTCCATCATTTCAGGATTGACGACATCCACGGCGAAAACGAACCTGCCCGGTTTTTGGGAGTCGTCCGCGAACGATGTTGCATCTGCTTCTTGCGAGCGGAAATACGGACCCGAAACAGGGGACTGTCGTAAATAAGGCAGCGTATCTTCCCGGATCGGCAGCATGGCTGCCAGTCCAATCACCTGTCCGTCCGGGTTCCGAAGCAGCCTTAGCGCATCGCCCCCGAAAGAAACCAGAGCTTCCGGTTCCCACCCCGAAAAGCGTAGCAGGCTTGCTTCCCCTTCCAATTCATAACGGAATACCGTATCGCTTTCCGCATCGGAGCAGGAGATCCTGAACGTTCTACGGTCGACTCTTCTTCGGTCGATATAATGCTCGACTTCCGGAAGCGTATGTGGCGTAACCTCTTCCCAATAATTTTCCGAACTTCGGCTGAAGCGAAAATGGGCACGGAGGATCGGGTTCCCTTTTTGTCCGATCAATTCATAAATATCTCCGGCGGCCGTCAGGCCTGCCTCCCGTTTTGCCTTAATCCGGGCCGAAAGCAAGGCCGCCGACCGTTCGCGGTATTGGTTAAAGGTGTCCGGCATCCGTTCCCGAAACGCGCGCTGCACCAGGTGACGGACTAAATCATGAAGCTGCCAGCCCCGGCGGGAATCACTGACAAAGGAACGGCGCGTAAGGTCGTAAAATGCATCCTCCGGCACAGGTTCTCCGATAATGGCCTGCAGCAGCTCCTGGTCAAAAAAACGCGGAACCGAAGCCGCATAAACGAGTGAGCGAAGCCGGTTACCGGGCACCTCCTGAAGCCAATACTCCAGCAATTGGTCAAAGGTTCGCCGCATCTTGGCCTGAAGCGGGCCGCCTTCGCTTTTCGCCGCGTCCGACGCCAGCAAGGCCAACGATAGCGGATTCCCGCTCGTGGCAAACCAAAGCCGGTCGATCTTTTCGTCATCCATAATTCCCTGGTGATTGAGGTACGTCTTTACTTCATCATATTGAAGCCCACCGAGGGGGAGCGGGACAATCAGCTTGCGCCAAACCGGGGAGAGCGTCCAAGGTCCTCCCAATGGGTAGCGGCCGGCGATGACGACAAGAATGTCGGAGCTTAACCGGGGGAAAAAGGATTCTCTCAGCCAGTGATCCATACTCCCGACCTCTTCATACTGATCCAGGGCAAGCACCAGCCTCCCGCCATCCGCCGCGGCATGCAATTCCTTTAGCAATCGGGGAAGTCCGGCGTTTCCGTCAACCTCGGCCGCATCAAGTTTCAGCGCGTAGGCAAGCTCCTGCCGAAACAGCTCCGCATCGCCGACCAAATCCCTTAATTGAATTTGGATGCAGCGAACTCCCGTCTCCTCCGCTACCTTGAAAAACCGGGATACAAGCGCGCTTTTGCCGATTCCTCCCGTTCCGTAAACATTGATAATCCGCTCCGCGCCCGGTTCGGTTTGTTGTAGCATGGCCCGAAAAAGAGCAAGCTCGAACTCCCGGCCGGTAAAGTCCGCTTCGCCGATCCGGTTCATCGTTTCACCATACGTTTCCATGCTATCCCCCCGCCAAATTACAAGTTTAGCCAAAAGTATACTATCAAAGTAACGGAATGGGTAGTACTCTCCAGGCCGGCGCCATGTTAGATTTTTGGGGAAAGGAGAGATGAGCAATGGCCCGTTATGATCGTGAAAAATTGATGAAAAAGGAAAGAATCAGCGGTTCGGAAATTTTGCTGCGGACCTTGCTGCTTGAGGAAGTGGAGTGCGTTTTCGGATATCCCGGGGGATCCGTCCTTTACATTTATGACGCCATGCACGGAAATCCGGAGTTTAAGCATATTTTGACCCGGCATGAGCAAGGGGCCGTCCATGCCGCCGACGGTTACGCCCGGGCAACCGGACGCACCGGAGTTTGTTTGGCTACGTCCGGTCCCGGCGCGACGAATCTCGTAACCGGAATCGCAACGGCCTATATGGACAGCGTGCCGCTGGTGGTCATTACCGGAAATGTCGCAACCGGCCTGCTCGGAACCGATGCTTTTCAGGAAGCGGATATTGTAGGGATCACCCAGCCGGTGACCAAGCATAGTTACACCGTAAGGGACGTCAGGGAGCTGTCGCGAATTTTGCGGGAAGCTTTTTATTTGGCGAACACGGGACGCAAAGGACCTGTTTTGATCGATATTCCCAAAGACGTCTCCTCAGACTCGACCGAATTTGTATATCCGGAATCCGTATCGATCCGGGGGTATATCCCTTCACCTCCCATTGCGACGAAAAACGTACATGCCCTGGCCGAGGCGATCCGGGAATCCGAAAGACCGCTTTTGATTGCCGGTGCCGGAGTCATCCATGCCGGGGCGGAACGGGAACTGGCCGAATTGGCGCGAAGTTTCGGTATCCCCGTCGCCTCGACGCTGCTCGGGCTCGGAAGCTTCCCGACGAACGACTCCCTGGCGCTTGGCATGGCCGGGATGCACGGCAGCGTCGCCGCAAACCGCGCCATACTTTCCTGCGATTTGCTGATATCGGTCGGTTCCCGGTTCGATGACCGTCTGACGATGCGGCTCGACGGATTCGCGCCGCAAGCCAAAATCGCCCATATCGACATCGATGCAGCGGAAATGGGCAAATTGGTGCGGAACTCCATTTCCATGGTCGGCGATGCCCGGGCCGTATTGTCCGAACTAATTACCGAACTCAAGCCATGCGGTTATTCGGTGACATCCCGGGAACGTACAGCCGGCTCCGCATGGATCAAGGAACTCGAAGAGATTAAACGGAGTCATCCCCTCCGCTATGCGGACAGCGATGTTTCTCTGAAACCCCAATATGTCATAGAACTGATCGCATCCACAACAGGCGGCGAGGCCATTATTACGACCGACGTAGGACAGCATCAAATGTGGGCGGCCCAATTCGGGCAGTACATCCGGCCGAGGAGCCTCATCACTTCCGGCGGTCTCGGGACGATGGGATTCGGTTTTCCGTCCGCGATCGGAGCCCAGATCGGCTGTCCCGACCGCGTGGTCGTCTCCATCAACGGGGACGGGGGAATGCAGATGTGCGCCCAGGAGCTGGCGATTTGCGCAATTAACGGCATCCCCGTCAAAATCGTCGTGATTAACAACCGGACCCTCGGCATGATCAAGCAATGGCAGGAGCTTGTCCACGACGGGCGGCACAGCCATATCGACCTGTCGGGCAGCCCGGATTTCGTGAAGCTTGCGGAGGCTTACGGAATCAAAGGGCTGCGGGCAAGCAACAAAGCAGAGGCTCGGGAGGCATGGAAAGAAGCGCTGGAATATCCGGGTCCCGTGCTGATCGATTTTGTCGTGGACCGGGATGAATTGGTCTATCCCATGGTACCGCAGGGAATGGCCCTCAAGGATATGATCATAGGGGGTGATGGAGATGGAAAGACATACGATCGCCGTATGGACCAACAATCAGGCGGGGGTTCTGCAGAGAGTCGCCGGATTATTCAGCCGGCGCGGGTATAATATCGAAAGCATTACCGTCGGTGCCTCCGAGACGCCGGGAATATCGCGGATGACCATCATCGCGGCGGGGAATCGCAAGATGCGCGATCAAATCATCGTCCAGCTGAGAAAACTGATCGATGTTATCAAAGTCGCTCCATTGGAGGAAGATTTCAAAATTTCCCGCGAGTTGATGCTGATCAAATTGCGCTGCAAGCCGGAGCAAAGGCAGGAAATTTTCGCGGTATTAAAGCCGTTTCACGGGTCGGTCACCGATGTCGGAACGGATTCCCTGATGATCCAAGTGACGGGGGAAGCCGCAAAAAATGAAGCCGTCTGGCGGCTGCTCTCGCCGTACGGAATCATCTCGTTAAGCCGGACGGGTGAAGCGTCCATGTCGCGCTGCTAAGGGTTGTTATCCCTGGGCGCAAAAAGAGCCGATTCTAAATGAATTGGCTCTTTTTGCGGCGTCCCAGGACGATTACTCTCGATCCGGCGCGAAGGCTCTGCCCATCGGTCCACCATAGTTCACCATACGCAACCGTTTTAAATGTAAATGTGTATGAAAAATCGTACACAATTCGGCGATTTTCCGTATTTCGCGCAAATCTGTATGAATTATCGTACACAATTCGGCGATTTTCCGTATTTCGCTCAAATCTGTATGAAATATCGTATACAATTCGGCGATTTCCCGTATTTCGTGCAATTCTGTATGAAATATCGTACACAATTCGGCGAATTCCCGTATTTCGTGCAAATCTGTATGAAATATCGTATACAATTCGGCGATTTCCCGTATTTCGTGCAAATCTGTATGAAATATCGTACACAATTCGGCGATTTTCCGTATTTCGCGCAAATCTGTATGAAATATCGTACACAATTCGGCGATTTTCCGTATTTCGTGCAATTCTGTATGAAATATCGTACACAATTCAACAGGTAACCTCACTTCGTTGACCTCAACTTGGGGGTTTCAGTCTCCTGGTACGACAAAAGTTCCGCAATAGGAGCCTTTGTGTTATGTCCCAGGTCGGGGTACTCGCCCTTCGGCGCGAGACTCCGCTCGCCGGTCCGCCACGCGCGAACCGTCTCACTCCGACGAATCCCACGAGGGTTCTCATCCCTGGACGTAAAAAGAGCCAGTTCTGAACTGGCTCTATATATGTCCCAGGTCGGGGTACTCGCCCTTCGGCGCGAGACTCCGCTCGCCGGTCCGCCACGCGCGGACCGTCGCACTCCGACGAACCTCACCGGGGGTTCTCATCCCCGGTACGCCAAAAGAGCCAGTTCAATGAACTGGCTGTATATGTCCCAGGTCGGGGTACTCGCCCTTCGGCGCGAGACTCCGCTCGCCGGTCCGCCACGCGCGGACCGTCTCACTCCGACGAACTCCACGAGGGTTCTCATCCCTGGACGTAAAAAGAGCCAGTTCAATGAACTGGCTGTATATGTCCCAGGTCGGGGTACTCGCCCTTCGGCGCGAGACTCCGCTCGCCGGTCTCGCCACGCGCGGACCGTCTCACTCCGACGAACTCCACGAGGTTCTCATCCCTGGACGTAAAAAGAGCCAGTTCAATGAACTGGCTCTTTATTATACGTCCCAGGAGGGATTCGAACCCCCGACCGACGGCTTAGAAGGCTGACTGTCGAAAAGACTGCCTTTTTAACTTGAGAACATGGGGATAATTCTCCGAGAACCCGTACCAGACTTTCTGAGGGATAGTGGGGATGAACGGGAGAGACTTGTTTAGCTCTCACTTCCAAGTCTCTGCTGTCCGTTTGCTGTCCACGGGCTGTTCAACGGCTGTCTCCGAGTACCTTCCAAGCCCAGCAAGCCTTTGTCGGTGTCTTCCTCTCTCAGTTTTGGTAAGTCGAACTTGGAACAAACGTCTCGGGGGCAAGGTAATTGTGCAAAGAGTATACGTATGTTAGAATCCAGGCAGAAAACTCAAAGGAGACCGTGTATGCTAAACTTACAAAGCCACCAAGGACTATCTCAGATGCTCAGTCACGCGCTTTCGCTAAACAAGACGTCTGTAGACAAACTGTTCGAACTGTACCCGACTGCCGAAGATATTCTTGAAACAACCCCTTCGTGTCTCGCCAAGTATTCTGGTCTATCCATCCACCAGATTAAAAGTATCAAATCCCTATTGCACTTTATGACCGCTCCACAACGCACACCCAAACTAATTCGTACACCTGAACATGTAGCCGAACTACTCCGTAGCAAATTTGCATTCCGCAACCAAGAACTTTTCTACTGCCTTTACCTGAACGTCAAGAATCGACTCATTGCTTGCAAACAAATCAGTCTTGGCACTCTTAATGCCGCAGTCGTCCATCCACGAGAGGTTTTCCGTCCTGCTATACTCTATGCCGCCGCTAGCGTTATATGTGCCCACAACCATCCAAGCGGCAACCCAACACCTAGCGAAGAAGATATTGCTGTAACTCAGCGACTCCAACAAACTGGAACTATCATCGGCATCGACCTACTCGACCACATCATATTCGGCAACAACAACTATATCTCACTCAAACAACAAGGCTATTAACTAACTCCTGAATCCGTGAACTTGAACAAATAAATCCTGAGGCGGACACAGGAAAATGCAGCCAAGAAGGCGAATTATTCAAGTATTTGGAACCTTCAAAGCCATTCACCTGTGGGGTGCATGATGAAAATCCGTTTTGTCCGATCCAACGAACTCATTCTGTCCACCCATGCCGGTCTCGCTACCGTCGGTGCCTTGCTGGCACATACCAAACTCACAAAACGCCTTAACCATACCCGACTCACAGATGTAGAACATCCGTATCATTCTCACTCCGACGTGATGAAAAGCTACATCGGCTTGCTGTGTCAAGGGAAAAGCGATTTCGATCACATTGAGCCGTTTCGGAACGACGATGTCTTTCAGATCAGTCTGCAACTGCAGCGCGTGCCCTCCAGCCCGACGCTTCGCCAACGCCTGGAGCGCGCGGCGGAAACGAAGGCGGGATGGAACGAGATTCTGCTTGAGGAATCCGCTGATCTGATCCGTCGCATCCAGGCGCCGTTGACCGGAGTTCAGGCCGGATCTCGTGTTTACATCCCGCTGGACATCGACGTTTCCCCCTTCGACAACTCCGGTACCAAGAAAGAAGGCGTTTCCCGCACGTACAAAGGCGTGGACGGCTATGCGCCGATCTTTGCCTATCTGGGGCAAGAGGGGTACGGCGTCAATGTCGAATTGCGGGAAGGCAGCACCCATGTCCAGAACGGCACCGCGGCATTCTTGACCCAAAGTATTGCCTATGCACGGCGCATCACGGATCAGCCGATGCTCGTGCGCATGGATGCAGGAAACGACAGCCTCGAGAATCTGCATGTGTGTCACCGTGAGAATGTGGACTACATCATCAAAGTGAACCTTCGCAGGGACCCCAAGGAGGCCTGGTTGCACGTTGCCGAGACCTCGGGCATCTGCTGCGAGCAACGCGAAGGCAAGAAAGAATATGTCGGGTTCATCGAGTTTCCGGAGAAAGGATTTGACCGCCCTCTTCGACAAGTCTTCCATGTGATCGAGCGAACGATTGACCGAGATGGACAAATCCTGCTGGTTCCCGAACTGGAAGTGGATGTATACTGGACTTCGCTTCGCTGTGCACCATGGCGGGTGATTGAGTTATACCGGGATCACGGCACCAGCGAGCAATTTCATAGTGAAATCAAGACGGATCTGGATTTGGAACGGTTGCCGTCCGGGAAATTTGAAACCAATCATCTCGTGTTGCACGCAGGCGTGTTTGCGTACAATTTGCTGCGCATCATGGGGCAGGAGAGTCTGCGCAAAGACGATGCGCCTATACGCGGCAATGTGCAGCGACGCCGGATTCGGACGGTGATCCAGAATATCATCTACATGGCGGTGCGGTTGATACGACACGCCCGAGGGATATGGTTTAACTTTGGCAAGAACAGCCCATGGTCCCCCGTATTGGAGCGGATTTACCACGCGTTTGCATGAGCATGGATCGAAACGAATCGTTTTACTCAAAACCTGCAATTTCGCAGGTTTATCTGGCATGCACAAATTTGTCGTTCAGGCCTCATTGAAGCTTCAAAGGATTGGCAAATCCATCCCGGTGGCCATCTCCAGGAGAGTATAATCTGATTTTGAATCCGTCACATTAGAACGATTTAGCAAATATCACGGATTCAGGTAACTTTTTATGCCTATATGCGTCGCTGTGTCACCCATCCTTACAAAATCTTTCTTTGGCCCATTTATACCTTAACTAGAACCAAGTCACAAGCCCACTCAAACCGTAAAACAAGGTACACAGCGATTCGCACATACTCATACATACTTGTCACTAGTCAAGCCAGCCACAAAATATTCCCACATAATCTATAACTGAACACACCTACATCCTGCTATTACTTTTAATATATATCCGCATCATTCTGACCATGTTTCTCTTCTAGCCGTACAAGATGTTTCAAACTCCGACTGTCTATGTCATTTAGTCTAAAGCCCTGAATTTACCCTCAAGTTATTCTCCACTCGCATTTCGTCTAGCGTCTAACTTCTCTTGCAGTCTTGCCGCTCTCCGTTCCTCTTGCGGGATATATTCATTCCATGGCCGGACCTTGCTAATCCAAGGGTTTGCATATGTGTAAAGATTAAGCCTTCCACCTTTCAGAGCATCCAGCCAGCTATTGGTCCCGATCAGCAAGGGTCTTTCCTCATGATTCCATTCCAAGATTGTCAAATCTTTTAAAGCATACTTGGTATCCGTTCCATCGTTAGACAACCAGATCGGGGCATAGGGTCCTTGTTCTGACAGTTGCTCAAAGGTTGTAGCCACCACCAAGACCGGATTCACATGCCCAACAAACTCGTCTACGAGTATTGCCAGAGTATTCTGGAGGAATTGCTCTCCACGAAGTGTCACAAAGGCAATGGTGAGCCAGTCCGTAGTTGAACGATAGAAGCCCATAAGTACACTCACACGGCTTTTCTGTACTTTCATCTTCCATTCAGATGCTGTTTGCCTAGATGCATCAATCTCAACGTTTAGGCATCCGATTCGACCTTCGCACACATACTCCAAATACAAATCAGGATTATAGAATGGCACAATCGTTTCAACAAAGCCATTGTCCATGCTCTTGGGATACAGTGTTTTAGTCAAAGTCGGACCAATCCAAGTGATCAAGCCAGTCTCGTCTGGGACGGTTTGCTCCACCATACTCATTGCAAAGAGAGTCCCATGTAAATCGTGATGTAACTTCTGCTTGTGTTCTCTAGAAGGGTGTCCAGTACCGTAATGAATAGGCAAAGTTTCTTTCAGAAGTTTTTCCAAGTAGGCGATTCCATCAGTGACTAAATGCCAATAAACACGGGATTGATATCGATAACTTTTAACATAACTGGATTCTTCCAAGGCTTTCATATACCTCGACACAACATCACTGTTCATATGGAGCAATCGAGCCATGTCCTTGGTGTGTAGACAATCATATTGGTACAACACGTAGAGGAACGGCAATTGATTATGTGGTGAATAATAATGTCTGGATAGATTCATGGGTTGTCCTCCAATCTTTAAAGTAATAGAAAGAGGGAGGCCCGATTGAACCTCCCCCTGTGTTGCTTTTATTAACCTCCTGTTCCGATGTTTCCATAACGGCTCCAGAGCATCTTGAAACTGATGGTGGCTGGACTAGCTGTTCCAGAAAGAGAACGTCCATCAGAACCAATGGAGTAGCTGGACGCTTCCATCGAAATCCACATATCTTTCCAAGCGTCTTCAATCTTTTGGTAAGTTGGATCAAATCCTTTGTCGATCAAGAGCGTAGGCGCAATCTCGATCATGGTTGGGTAATAATATGTGAACTTGTATGGGCTCGGGTCTCTGGGGTGTGAGCCTCTACATTCGCCGGATTCTACGTCAGTGACTTTGGCTACCCCAGTTTTGCCCCATTTTGTCGTAATGGCAACCGTTCTACCCATTGGGTTGGAGGTTGTAGACCCAAGACCCGTAGGTCCAGCCATTGGGTACTTAACCGTGCAGCTGTCTGTGGCAGTACGGGTTACGGATACAGACCCACCAACACATTTGCCCTCGGAGTCTGTGGACTTACAACTATCCCACTCGCTATCCGTGTAAGAAAAGTTCCATGTGTAAGTTGCTGTTCCAATGTTCGGTATTGCATACATACCAATTTTTTCGCCAAAATATGGAGTGTAGGTGTTAGCTAAACTCGTATTGGACTTGATGGCCGAATAGTCGTTGACTGTCTTCGGATAAGCCGTGGAGATCGGCTCGGACTGTTTCACAGCCCCAATTTCACGGATTAGACCAATCTCTTTCCAGCCGCTACCAGAACCGCCCGGACTAGGTGGCGTAGTTACACCATCCGCTGGTGGAGGAGTAACCGTATCATCTGGCAGGGTAGTGAACGAACCTTCCTCGATGCCACCACTTTGCCCTTCCGGGTTAAACGCCTCCAGCTTACAGTTATATGTCGTGTTTGGCGCCAATCCAGTGAGTGCCCACTCGGCGTTTTTACCAGTGTTTCTCATGGTGTTGGTATCCGTACAGGTGAGTTCGTAATGATCGACGGTTTCTTCTGGCAACGGATTCCAATAGGCAATAGACGAAGTTTTAGTAATATCCTTGAAGTAGATTGGCGGGGTCTTGAATGTCCCAGCGGAAAGGAGCCAAACAGCTTTGTTATTTTCCCACAATAATTCATCTGGTGACTTCTTGCTGTTGATTGATACGGTAAGGTAGACCTGTTCACCTAAAGCTAACTTTTCCCATGCGGTTTCTGGAATCGGTATGCTCTTGGTAGTTTCTGCATAGTCCCCGAAGATTCCAACCATGAGTGTCTTAGCTTCTTGTGTATAGGCATGATCGAGAATAACTTTAGGTGTGGTGTTGACTACATTCGCAATTCTTTCAGCATCTTTACAAATACTACTTGCGGTGACTGGAGTTAAAAGATCAGCTTTGATCGATGTGATGGCTGGATATTTCTTGGCTCCAGTTGAAGCATATCCGTCAAAGGCTTCTGCCGGAAGTGTCTTGTCTGTTTCAAGTAATCTTGTTCCATCGGCATCTTCTGAGAACTTGTACTTGAGATCAGCTGTTTGTCTGTACTGGAAGTTACTCCAAATGTTAATCCCCACGGTACGATTGGCTTCGTTCACTTGAGCATCGAAAGGATTAATTGCCATGTCCCCGACGAGTGTTTCCGTAGGAGAAATATAGAAGGTGTCGTACCAATCGGTTGAACCTCTGGTATGCCAACCTGTGACTGTACCGGGGAACAAGGGGCCAGGCTGTTGTTGCCATACAAAGAACTGGTCGATATATTCATTCCAGGGTTTAGGGAACTTAGTCCAATTGCCCGCTTTATTGACTGTATTCTTGGTGTACTTGTCATAGATGCCTTTGAGCCATTCGGCACGTTGTTCTGATGAAGTCTGCCAATACCACTCGGCCTGCTTGTTAGGATATGAACTATTGAGAGTCTTTTCCCAGGGTTCTTTGATCCAGTCACGGGTACTGACATCAGTTGTTGCGGTGGCATCTGGTGGGAAATCTTTGTTGAAATAAGCGTTCTTACCTGACCCATAACCTAAATAGCGGTACTGTTTAGTGGATGAATCATAATCCTGATTGTAGTCAGGATCTTTCTGAATATCCTCAGGCCCACCGTATACAACCAATTTCTCTTGATCAAGTTTCTTCCAATCCAGAGGATATGTTTGCCCGCTTCCACCAAGTCCACCAATAGTAATTGTTGATTTAAGATCCATCCGTTCAAACTCTTCCTTAACGCTTGGCAGAAAGATTGAAGTACAAGCAGCAAGAGAAGGGTCAAGAGGCTTAGCAGAGATATTCCGAGGTTCAATACCCAGTCCAGCCACTATAATGCCAGAAACCAGAGAGGCTGATAACACAAATGAAATGATCTTTCTCATGACGATCACCTCCATTATTTAGAGATAAAACCGTCTCCAGCACCTTTGGACGGCTTAATATACAGTGTTTCATTGCCAGCTTTGAAACTCTTCTCCTTGCCACTATATACAGCTTCTTTGAATGCCTTATAGAAAGAAGCATCCGCTTTAACACCCAGGGCATTCATAGCTTTGACAATGGCATCAACGTATTCTGGAATCCACTCCGTCCCAGCTTCATTGGCAAGGTTTGCATATTGGATAATTGTCCCATCATACATAGGCTCTTTGAAGTATAAAAACATTATACGATTCGTTTTGGGATCATCTACGCCAAGTGCTCCTTGCTCAACGTTGTAGAATACATTAAACCCTGTGCCTTTCAGCGCATTGTTGACTTTCGTTGCGAGTCCAGCCAACTGTTGATCCTCACCCTTACCGATCTTTTCGAGTTCACGGTCAACCACCGTGTTTGAACCATCTTGGATACCTTCCAGTTCACTTGGATCACTTGGTGTGGTTGGACGAGGAAGAAGTTCAGTAGTATCCAGCTTGTCCAAGACGTTCTTAATAAATTGAACAGCTTCTGCACGTGTCAGAGTATCATTTCCCTGGTATCCATCCACAGAATTTCCAGTCTTACCTTGCGCAAGACCCTTTGCTAGCATATACTTGATCGCATTTGTCCCAGAGTAGTTTTTACCTTGAGTAGCAGCGACCAGTTCAGCAACACTTGTCCGGGTGATCACTGCATTTACGTTGCCTGTCACTGGATAATTAAGCGACTTCGCCAGAGTGTAGTATGGTGTGCTCCAGTTCTCGCCAGCTTGTGCAACAGGAATGTCTATCTTGAACGATCTAAGTAACATGGCTAGAAACTGGCTTTCGTTGACTCCTTGAGAAGGACGAAACGTTTGATCTTGAAACCCTTCGACCACCTTGTTTTGTTGCCCCCACATGATCGTGTTGTAAGCCCAATGACTGGATGGGACGTCCTTAAAACCACCTGGTGCTGCAAGAGCACTAGCTTGTCCCATGAGAGCCAAGGCCAAGATAGCTGTCAATACGGATTTTGTAAATTTTGTTTTCATTTTCGTTTAACCTCCTTGGATTGTTGATTCATCCACAACAGTACTTCTTCTATGTCAAATACCTGATGCTCCAGAAAGCCCTCTCTGACTATGGTGAAAGGGAGCTTGCGCTTAATCCATCTACTCAGAGTTCTGTCGGAGATGCCAAGCCATTTGACAAGCTCTTTGCGTCTCAGTTCAACCACCAACACCACCCCTCAGTGTTTCTACGGGGATTCTACCAGCAAAATGGATTATTTTGTCAATTATATATATTTGAAGCATTTAGCTAAGAATATGATAACTTTACTCATTCAAATCATCCGTATCATGGAACACCAAGGAACTGTGTCATAGAACACAAATAGCCCTTGCTCTAAAAATAATGAGCAAGGGCTATTGACTTTTTATAGAATGTGCGGTGGAATAACGTGTAACATATTAATCAGACTATGGAGGTGATACTTGGTGAACCCTATTCAAATTTCATACCTGGTCCTAAGACATCTTCTCAAACTCCTTAGGAAGCCCAAGTGGACGTATGGAGAAGCCATTAAGGAACTAAAAAGAAAGAATCAGTATACTGCGTATCATCAACTTCTCAATTGGGTTAATAAGAATGGACGAAAAGGAGGGTGGGATGGGGCTTTCCGCAAAGCCTTCCCAGCTGAAGCCAAACTTCTTTGGCCATAAGTCCCCAAGTCCGGATATTCATTCTAAATCCGTAGCTCAACTAAAGGTCTTCAAATAAAAAGAACTACTTTCAATACTGAAATAGATAAAATGAGACCCTTCAAGATATCGAATCCTAAAGGGTCTCGTTATGAACTAATGCTGCTTACCGGGTCTGGTGCGCCCTCCGCCATAATGCTTGGACTAAATATATTTGGACAAGCACTCATTGAAGGGTCTATCGGGTCTGCAGCGACTTTTTGTGGACTCGTCCATCGATTGTTGCCAAAATGCTTGACGCAACAAGTGCAGAAGATAAGGCCACAGAGAGTATTCTCTTCATATTTAACCTCCTACCTATCATTTTGTAATAAATTGTAAATTAATAAAAACGGCTGGGTCAATATAGGGTTATTCGAAATAGGCAAAACCTCTCACCAAATCAATCTCGGTAAGAGGTTTTGCCTGCTCTCTTGAGATATACTGAGGCCCCTCTGGAGTCCAACACTCTAGAGGGGCCTTGATTCAATCGGCCTTATTCCGAAATTATACCTGAACCCAAATTAGCTGGCGTGATGTGGTACGTTACACCACCTGCTTTAAATGTTTGTTCTTCTCCAGTGTTTTCAGCTTTTTGCAAAGCCGATTTAAAGTCAGAGCCTACTTTTACACCGAGAGCATTCATAGCCTTAACAATTGCATCCAAATAGTCTGCACGAATGTTGGCTGTGCCATCATTTTTATTTAGATTATCATACTGCATTATAACACCGTATTTAGGGTCTCTGTAACTATCATTATAATAAACAAAGAATACTTTGCCATTAGATAGGTCTTTAATAAATACTCCAGCACTTTCAGTGTTGTATTTAACTTGATATCCAGTACCCCTGATAGCATTAGCCACCTTTTGGGCACGATCCAACAACACCTTATCTTCACCATCGCCAACTTTACCAATTTCAGGGTCTGGCTTAGTTGGGTTGGTGTTGCCTCCAGGCACTTGGCCAATTTCATTTGGGTCACTTGGAACAGTTGGACGAGCCAAAAGTTCATCACTTGCACGTTTATCAATAACGTTCTTAATAAATGTTACGGCTTCAGCGCGAGTGAGTTTGTCACTCCCTTTATATCCTTCTACTGTGTTCCCTGCTTTACCATTAGCCAAACCATTAGCCAACATGTACTTAATGGCATTTGTTCCCGAGTAGTTTTTGCCTTGAGTTGCTGCAACAATTTCAGCTACCCAAGTACGAGTAATAACTGATGTCCGGTTATTTGATACAGGGTAATTGAGCGATTTTGCTGTCAAGTAGTATTTGTAAGACCAATATGGCGGCGAAGCAACGTCTGCTGGGTCTTTGTAAGACCGAATCAGCATCGACAAAAACTCTTCCTCACTCACTGCTTGGCTTGGTTTAAACGTATTGTCCGGATAACCTTTTGCGATCCCAGAATCCGTAGCCCAACTGATTGTATTATATGCCCAGTGGCTGGATTTAACGTCTTTAAAAGAAGCAGCAGAGGCAAGGGATCCGAATGCCAACGAAGCTGCCAGAAACGCTACGGTTAAAACTTTAGTACGTTTCATTTTAACTCACCCTTTCCTTTCCGTTAGAATGTTATGTAAATTTTATCTTACGAAAGTTTCTCTCACAATTATTTAGCTGATATAATCGAATTTAGATTCACCTGCATGTCAGTCACCAATCTACTGTCAAAAGAGGCTTGCTTATGTATACTAGTGTTTTACATACGCCTTTCTTTGAAGGTATTGATTTTCAGGACGAACTATCAGTATTATCAAGGTTTAGTAGCCTTACCCTAACTAAGAATCAAGTGTTGTTTTATCAAGGCGACCTGGCTAATGAGATGTACATCGTTAAAAGTGGAACATTACAAATCTTCAGACAAGAAGATGATCGGATCATTGTTCTGGGTCATCAATTTCCGGGACAACCAATCGGAGAACTAGAAGCGGTGCATCATGATAAGAGACGACTAGCTTCCGTCTCGGCTCTTGAGACAACTATGCTTTGGAAAATCGAAATCAAAGCTCTAGAAGAACTCATAGTTGAACAACCCGAAATTCTCAGACGAATATTATACATAGTTAGTGACCGTCTAGCCCAAGCTGATCGAAAGATCGAGTACTTAGCTTTTCTTGATTCACGAGTACGTATTGCCAACCTCTTGCTGGACCTCTATGCCAACTTTGGCAAACAAACTGACCATGGATATCTAATCGACTGGAAAACCACACAACAGCATCTAGCCAACATGGTTGGAATCGGGAGAGAATCTGCCACTAGAGCTTTACAAGAATTACAACAGGATGGAATCATTCAACTTCGTGAACGAATGATCACTATTTTAGATCTCAAAAAGTTGTACCAGCTTGCTGGGGGAACAGGTCCAACTGATGCTCGGAGGTGGCATTCTTACTGCAGTTATTATACCAGTAGCATGAATTAACTTCTGTGTTTCACACTACAAAGTTTTTGTGTTGCAAGTCACAAATATAAGCAAAGGACCACTCTGGCTACTTGAGTGGTCCTTTGCTTGTTGATCCTCTATGGTGTTTTCAGAACTGGGGGTTCGTCCTTAACTCTCCTGTACTTTTTATACCCCAATGTTACCCAACAAGAACTTTGTCTGCAAGTAATACTTCTTCAAGCCTTTGCCCACGGGCACGGAGTACACCACTCTTTTGCCGCTCAAACCACAAAATGGCTTGCTCAAGATCTATATAGCAAACGTTGATAGAAGGGTTATAATGTGGTAGCCCCAACGCGAACCATCCTGTGATTGTTTTACTCTGTACCCCCATCAAAGCCTGAAAGTCTTTCTTCCTCATGAGTCGCTCCATGAGCCCATCACTCCCCCTCACTTGATGGGCCGATTGTACCTTTTCAATGGGGCATTTTGTCAATCATTGTCGAATTCACCTTTAGCTATTTGTCAAACAAGAAGGAATGTCTGTTTAGCAAATGGCCTAAGCAAATTTCATTGGGAGAGCTTTTGACTATTTGTTAAACAAGGAGTATTAAAGTGAAGTTCTTGTTTAACAAATAGAAGAAAATCATATGAATGAAAGGTATTTAAGCTGATTGTTAAACAAGGAGAGATGCCTGTTTAACAGTTGGACTAAGATGCTGGCTATCGGGCAAACTTTGTCTCCGTGTTAAACATAAGGGACAGGTTGTTTAACACGTATTCGAGGGTGTATTCACTCCCTCTATTCTCATGAATATACCCTTTGCTACATGGACAAAGGGCTTAAGGCGTTGTTCGGAGTCCCGAAGATTGGAAAGGTCCAGCCACTCCGGAAGCAACCGGACCTAGCATTCAAAACGCCGACTTGCCCTTTATACAAGCCTCTCTGGTCAAACAAGTCTAGTGATCTTTCGATAACGTTCGACTGCGCGAGTGAACAAAGAGCTTTCTTCTGAACACTTTTGCTTCCGAGTCTCTAGATAACGGGGGTGGAGACTTTGAAGCTTCAAAATAGGGTATCTCCTATGTCTATAGGGAAAATCCAAAGTCTTTCTGACCCATAGGTTCGGAGGGCTTACCGAACGTGGTGCTTTTTTGGCACTTTCTTAGTCTCTTGTGACTTCAAGGCTACTTTACCCGGCAAGTCAACCACAAAACCAGAAAAGCCAAACGTTTGGCCCACGGTAACCGTACCCCCTATTCAGAGAAGACGTAGCAGTTTCCTATGTTCATAGGGAACCTAGTGTCTTGAAACTTCTGTATACTCAACCCCACTTCTCTTGCCGCTTTAGGTCGCGTTGGTCGCAGAGTACGTTTAGGCGCTATTCCTCACTGTGCTTTCGTCTAAAGTACACTCGCTTTTTGAACGACTGAGGTTTTGATTAAGGCCAAGTAACGATGTCAGCTTCTTGCCGGGACGAGGTTATGAGAATATCCAGCCACCAACTGCTGCCTATGGACAGCGGAGCCAGCATGCCCTAAGAATCATTGACTAAAAGCCGCTTGAGGTGGAATTGTTGGCTGTTGAGCCGTGGGTTACAATCGGACCGCAAAATCGAGGAAAGGCGAGTGGTCCAATGAAGGGACATGTAAGACAACGCAAAAATGGTAAATGGGAATGCTCTTTGCCACTTGGCTATGGACTTGACGGTAAGAAGCGGAGGATGACCAAAAGCGGTTTTGAAACCAAGGAAGAAGCAGAACAGGGCCTGATCAAAATGGCCTATGAGGTTGGGCAACATATGGTTGTAAAGCATAGCGACGAGAGCCTTTATAACTACCTTAAGTATTGGCTTGACGCAGAAAGCGACAACTATGAACCCAGCTGGCTCAAGAACCTGTTCGGTTATTTGGAGAACTATATTGGTCCTGAGATTGGCAATGTGAAGTTAAGCGGTTTAAACGCAGGATATATTGAAAAGCTGTACAAAGCTCTCCGAAACCAGGGCAAGTCTCCACAAACGATTAAACATGTGCATAATATGCTCTCTAAAGCACTTAGCAAAGCGGCCAAACAGAAACTGATTGCTGCTAACCCCGTCAAAGATGTCACACCTCCAAAGGTAACGAGATCTGCACGTAAACGTAACCTCAACGTCTGGACGATGGAAGAACTTCAAACCTTTTTACGCATTGCAAGAGAAAGCCGGTGGTACATCGCCTTTTTGTTAGCTGCTTACACTGGAGCTAGACAGGGGGAGATATTGGCTATTCGTTGGGAGAATATTAACTTTGCAAAGAACCGCCTAACCATAGATTCATCCATCAGTCGCGACATGAAGGGTTACAAGGTTGGTGACCCCAAGACAGACTCCAGCTATCGGGACATTATCCTGCCACAGCACGTAATGGATGAACTTTTGAAACACAAAGAGCGGAAACATGAGAAGGACGAAAGGCTTTTTAACAGACCGAAGGACTTTGTAGTTAGAACGTGGAAGGGTACTTTTGTAAGTCAGAGGAACTTTGCCCGAGAATGGTACAGACTTCTGGACCTGAGTGGTTTGCCACAGATCCGGTTCCACGACCTCCGTCACACTCACGCAACGCTTCTTTTGGAAAGCGGGGTCAACGTCAAAGCGGTTTCTGCAAGACTAGGACATGCTTCCTCCAAAGTAACCCTGGACATTTACTCCCACGTAACTCCACAGATGGAGGACGGGGTTGCAGAAGTCTTGACACAGCTTTCGAGAACACCAGTACTGGTTATAGAGCCTCCTGCCGAAGGGTAGGGGGCTTCGGCTTGTCCAGCCACCAACTGCTGCTTCTGAGGGTAACCCGGGTCAGGTTACCCTTAGAAGGGTTTTGTTTACGGGGAGCTGCCTCTGAGGGTAACCTGAAGGTAACCTTGTCGGGTTACCCTTAGGGACCCCTTGTCTACGGTTTCCTAACAAAACTGTAACCTCTAACTACAAACTTTACCCCCCCCCCCGTTTTAGGGTGCTTTATCCAGCCACAGTGGACTCTTTTCTCTACGTTTTCTTTTTACTTTATTTGTTTAAAGTGCCTTTTCGTTTTCTTCTAAAGTTTATTCTTTAACCGAGTAAAGTTTTTTTTGTTATATATATATTATTTTTTTCTTTTTTAGGTTACTTTTTTTGAGGAGAACCTTGTCTGCGTTCGTCTGAGGGTAACCAAGCTTGGTTACCCGGAGGTTACCGTGGAAGTTCTAACTCTTCAAGTGGAACCTTGTCTGCGTTATTCTAAGGGTAACTAGCTTCAGGTTACCATACTTTTGTGTGGCTGGACTACTTTTACAAAGTAAAGAGGACACCCCGTGGCTGGATGTCCTCCGAATAAAGACAGTTTGATTAATTGATTGTCAACTTTGGCTGTTTAGCATCGTCTTCGGATTCTGTTTTAAAATCATAGTCTACTACGATTTGTTGTGGGTTCTCCACCCATGCATCCGCTTCGATGATTCCTTGGGTGGCTTTTTCCAGTTCATGAGGATTGAACGCGATGCACTTTGCCTTGTTTCCACGTACAGAAATCGTTTTGTTAGTGGTTACTCCGAGCATCTTCAGGCCTTCTAGAATCACGTTTTTGTCAAAGTCATTTCCTTTGCCTCTGCAAAAGTCCTCGTACTTGTTGAGCCACCACGCTTGGTTGAACACAAAGCCGTAGGTTTCACTAACCCCATTCACTTTCTTTGAGTAAATCTGCGGATCAGTATGATAGGTCTGCAGATGCTCAAGGAACTGAATGTGCTGTGGCTGGATTTGGTTCTGGAGACGTGATTGAGTGATCTGTCCAATAACTTGTCCGATTTCTTGTGCTGTGTACTCAGCCATTCCCAATGTTCTACGCAAGTCTTGAATCATCATCAGCCCAATGACCAGCGTGGTTGTGATGTCAAGCTGCCTGGAATCTATGTCCTCTGGAACGTAGAGCAATGCTTTTTCATGCCAGTCTTTCCATTGATCTTGTCGATCCAGAAGGTATGGCAGGTAACCCTCAATGAACTTCGTATTCTCAAGTTTACGTTGTAATGCTTGGTTGATTGTTTTACGGTCAAGACTTTGATCTGACTTTTGAATGAGGATTTGAAGCATACGGTCCTGCACTGCCTGATTGTTGACTCTCATATTCCCTTGCATGATCCATGGGGCTTGTAGTGGGTAGTTATCATTTCGATCCACTTGACCTCTTGAATAGGAGCTACGATCATATAGTGTCTTCAGCATAAAAATGATCGATGTAATATTGTTCGCCTTATCATTATACTCTGTTGTGAGCATTGCAAAGGCATTGGTGCAACTCATAGCATCCCGGATAGGCTGGTTTGTGGAACTCATTGAAACACTATCGTTATTGGGGTTTCCAAAGAAGGTAGTGATTAGGTTCAGGTTAGTAGATTTCCCACTTCCGGGCTCTCCATAGATAAATAGGATGGGGAGTTTTAGCCCGAGCTCCCTATGCATCCATGGACTTACCAGTGCAGCAAAGAACCAAGAGAGCATAAGCAGGGACTTATGATTCTTCAATGAAGCAGGAACGATGGAAAGGAGTTCCGTTGCTGCATTGTACCAAGATGTGTCAGACAGTACGTTTCGTACAGACACTTGGTTGGATTCATGCCGACGACCCTTGATTAGAACTAAATCACTGTCTGGAACGTTCATAGTGGAGGGTTTAATGTATGTGTATCCTCCGCCTACTTTATTGACAACATAATAATATTTTTCACTTTCTTTGTGATAGAACATTCCCATATAATCCTCAATAATAGCAGTTCCCTGAGCTTGCTTAGCTACGTGAGTCATCAATTCATCTATTTCTTCTGTTTTGGTAGTAATGATATTAGCTTCAGGAACCTGCTTTCTGAGCGTAGCGAGCAGCTTTTTTCGCTCAACAGTTCTATCCGCATCGAGAATAATGTTTTTCCCTACAGCTTGTGTTTCGCATTTAATATCAACGAGAAGCACTTTTTCTTCCGAATCCATCTGTACTTTGCGAATGTTTTTGAATACAAAGTTTGTCAATCGTCTAGAAATAACTCGCCCGTCTTTAGTAATATCTAAAATTTCGTACCCATCAGGTCTCTCTACAACACCAGTTGGAAGATCATGGTATGCTCTTTTAGCTTTTTTAACGACTTCATCCACAAATCGATCTGCCTCTTGCTCTTTTGCCTCTTTACTAGACTCGATCAATCCCTGCTTAGCCTTAAATTTAGCAAATATAATTCCAAGTGTTTTAAGGTCTTTTTTACGATCCCATTTTCCAGTGGTTACAACCGCATTGATTATACGTTCATCATCAAGCTTGTCACCGTACTCATCTAAAAGCGCTTGAAATGTTGCCCGGTCACAGATGTTAAAGTTATCTAGTTCATGTTGTTCATTTTCATCCAGAGCATATAAATCTTCTTTATTCATGCTTGTTTCCTCCTTGTGTATATATCTTGTTGGCCCTACAAGGAGGTGTTACAATAGGGGCGTCAGAATATCGCCTCCTAATTGCAACACCGATGGTATTCGTAGCACCGAATGTCCATCACCTTGAAGTGGCCCCTCGTGGGCCGCTTTTTTTGTAACCGTACGTTTTTAGTGTTCATGGCTGGATATAATCTGTTCCAGTCGTTCACTGTAGATTTTTGTCGATTCTGAATGTTTTGCTAGCCACTTTGCCGCTTCTTTTAGGTCGATCACGACCAAACTGGGATTAACCTTTTGGTGCGGCATTCCTTCATATAGCCATCGGGTAACCGTTTTATGGTTTATTTTGAGCTTCTTCTTTAAACCACTCGCCGTGACCATACTTCCATTCTGAAACCCCTCCAAATATCCGTAGTGGCTTTTAAACCAAGGCAACACTTCGTCAGTGTCAAACTCCCAGCAACCTGCTTCGGATTTATCTACCGGAAAGTCTTCACGCTGCATCATTTTACGAAGCGTTGTAGCTGAGACACCGAGAACTACGGACATTTTAAGAATTCCTTTAACCTTCATCCCGTCTACCTCCTGAATGGATTACTCGTTTTTATATCCATATTTTACCATCAAGGATTTCAGGCATGGAAGTTATCTATTCGGTTGTCATAGAGCAAGGGGGTCACAGAATACTACCAGCGGCATCCGTCAACAAAAGACTTGTTTTAATGAAAGGGAGAGGGTGCCTCCCCCTCGTTTAGTAAAGAGTAGCGGTAAATATAATCCCCCTATCGAACATGACCTTCGGATTTAGGAAATGCCGTTGGAGTTCCTTGTAAAACTCATAAATCGGGTGATGGATGATCTCTTGCGGGTCAATCTCAAAGGTTTGATCGTCAATATGCACTTGCATCAAATAAAACGGGTAGTCTTCAGAAGATTCGTCCGGGATTCCTTGACTATCCAATTCATAAAATCGATTGTTAAGCAAGCGTTCCTCAAGTTCAGGACAATCCACTTCAAAGGCCAGATCGTTTTCTGTCAAAACACCCATACCACTAAGTTTAGTTTTCAATGGAAACACCTGATCGGCTTGAGTGATTTCTTCGTGCATCCAATAAACCTTCCCCACTTGCTGACGATAAGTAACCTTAAATTGATTTTTCATTGAATCTTCCTCCTATACTTTAATTTGATTTGGTTGTGCAGTTAACTTTACTCTAGACTTCTGGCACTTGGATCACTCCTTTCGACTTTCTTCCCTATTAGACCCTATGCAATGCTAGCCTGGGAAGTAGGCGACGAGCACCCCAGGCCGCGCTCTTCCGCAATAGGAACATGGGTTCTCGCGCCCCTTTATTCACGATAATGAATAAACATTCAGTATTTTTACATATGGCCCGAGCCAGTCAAGGGGTTTCTTTCATCTTGGAACTGCTGCTTCTCGCCACACGCCCTTGGTGGCTGGACCTTTTGCAGCCCTTTGTACAAACGCAAAAAAGCCACCTTCCGAAGAAGATGGCCCATTGTCTTTCAGCTGTCCATCGGCTGTCCAAATACCCCTCTCTGGACGCCAGAGACAAAACGCTTTAGCGCTTTAAACATTCGATTAGTACTAAAAGAGGCCCGTAGACACGGGCCCCGAAGCATGCACGGAAAACGTCCCAGGAGGGATTCGAACCCCCGACCGACGGCTTAGAAGGCCGTTGCTCTATCCAGCTGAGCTACTGGGACATGAAAATGAACTATGTAAAAAAGGATGCGTTATTTATTATAGCGCATCCTTTGATTTTTTCAAAGGGTTATCTTTTGAAAATTAGAGTTCCTTGTTCAATCGGTCGGAAATGCCTTCATGGGCAAGCAGACGTTGAAGGAATTCTTTCCGTTGTTTTTCGGGAGCCGGCCACCCTGTATTGCAGAATTCCTCCTCGGCGACGGTGGCGGTGGCCTGGTGCATGTTGTTATCAAACCAGTCCGTCTCAAGGCTGGCATCGCTGCGGATCATGCGGATGATTTCGAATTCCGAGCGGGGCCCCTCCTCCGAACGGGCAATATACACAAAGAGATCCGGATCGTCGACCGCTCCCGGCCGTACCTGAATTTCCGCGCAGGGGGTTCCTTCGAGCTCGGTTACTCGCCGAAATGCCGCATCTTTAATATAGTACATCCGCTACCCAACTCCTCCCGCTATTCTCCGCCATCTCCGAAACCCATCCCGCGTTCCAGCTGCTCCCGGGTTTCCGGGGTTCCAAGCCGGTATATCTCCTTATACAGGGCATCAATGTTGCTCTGGTAACTTGCATTGACATCGTCCTCCGGGGAATCCGGCCACGGATAGGTGTACGCTAAAAACGTGCTGACTTCTTTTTCATCAATTTGCTCCAACATGTGACTTATCATGTCAGCTTCTTCCGGTGTTGCTAGGATGGCCCATTCGTAACTCGATGCACCTTCATCATCCAGCAACGACCGGCCTTGCAAGGAAACATAGTACGTATTTTTTACCACATTCAACCCTCCCATTCTGGGGCAAAGTCCCTCATTTGCTTGTAGTTTTCCTTTTAGGACAGACATTTTATGCTTTGGGCGGGCATAATTTGTTATTACTTTTCACCCGGAAAAGAGAGGAGAAACCAAACATGTGCGGAATCACCGGATTTATCGAATGGAACCGGAATTTGTCGACGGAATCGGAGCTCGAATTGGTCGTGTCGATGACTTCCTGCCTGGAAAAAAGAGGGCCCGACGCCCAGGGAACATGGATATCCGGCCCCGTGGCTTTCGGTCATCGGCGTCTTAGTGTCATGGATCCCGCGAACGGGGCCCAACCGATGATCATTCAGGAGAACGAGGCCACATATACCATTGTTTATAACGGAGAGATTTACAATGCTCCGGAACTGAAAAAGGAACTGCAAACCAGAGGCAAGACCTTCCGGACCCAATGCGATACGGAAGTGCTGCTGCAGGCTTATATGGAATGGGGGCCGGACTGCGTATACAGGCTAAACGGCATTTTCGCCTTTGCCGTATGGGATAGCGCGAGGGAGCATGTGTTTTTTGCGAGAGACCGGCTCGGCGTAAAGCCTTTGTTCTACAGCGAAGCCGGGGAGACGCTTATTTTCGCTTCCGAACCGAAGTCTATCCTGAAGCATCCCAAAGTGGAGGCCATTGTCGGACCGGAAGGACTTGCCGAAATTTTCGTGATCGGACCCGCGAGAACGCCGGGGCATGGGGTATATCGAAACATGAAGGAACTGCGGCCAGGCAGCGCGATGATTTTCAATCGCTCAGGGCTTCGATCCTACACCTACTGGAAGCTGGAAGCCGAGCCGCATCTTGACCCTGTCGACGAAACCGCCGCGGCGATCCGCCGGCTGCTGCAGGATACGATGGAGCGCCAGCTGCTTTCCGACGTTCCCGTATGCACCCTGCTGTCGGGCGGTCTCGATTCAAGCGCCCTTACCGCCCTGGCGGTCGATTATTACCGCAGGACCGGGCAGGGTCAGGTGCATACGTATTCGGTGGATTATACGGATAACGATAAGTATTTTCAGGAGCACAGCTACCAGCCGGGAGCGGACGCCCCCTGGATTAAACGGATGGTGGAGGAGCTCGGCACGGAGCATCACCCGATCACCTTTGACACGCCCGAGCTGATCGCCGCGCTCGAAGACTCGACCTTGGCCCGCGACTTGCCCGGAATGGCGGATGTCGACGCGTCACTATTGCTGTTTTGCCGGGAAATCAAAAAAGGAGCTACCGTCGCCATTTCAGGAGAAGCCGCGGACGAGGTGTTCGGCGGATACCCGTGGTTTCACCGGGAAGAGCTGCTGGGCTCAGGCACATTCCCTTGGTCGGTAGCCACCGGGCTTCGTGCCGGTCTGCTGTCCCCGGAAATTCGCGAGTGGATCACCCCCGAACAGTATGTGGCGGACCGATATAACGAAGCGCTGGGGGAAGTGCCCCATCTCAAAGGCGAAACGCCCGGAGAGGCGCGAATGAGAAACATGTCGTACTTGAACATCACGCGGTTCATGCCAACCCTGCTTGACCGCAAAGACCGGATGAGCATGGGGGCAGGGCTTGAAGTCCGCGTTCCTTATTGCGATCACCGGCTGGTCCAATATGTCTGGAATATCCCATGGGAAATCAAAACGACCGGCGGCAGGGAAAAAGGCATTTTGCGCAAAGCATTGGAAGGCGTTCTGCCTCATGATGTACTGTACCGCAAAAAAAGCCCTTATCCCAAAACGCATAATCCTGCCTATCTGGACGCCGTCAAAAACCGGATGCTCGACATCCTCGACAATCCGGCCTCGCCGATTCTTCCGCTAATCGATGCTGCCCGGATCCGTGAAATTGCAGCCTCCCCGGAATCGTCGTCCAACCTGCCCTGGTTTGGACAACTGATGTCCGGCCCGCAATTGTTCGCATATCTCACTCAGGTCAATTTCTGGCTTGAGACGTATAAGGTTGCGATTAGATGATTCGGATCGGAATGATTCCAACGCGCTAGCGGGAATTTCTCCAGCTATTTTTAATCAGCGAAAGGTTTTGCAATCAATAACAGGAAATCCTCCTGCTAAATAAACCGGATTGACTGCAAAGAGGGATCATTAACCAAAATAACGGGAGATTTTCCGGCTAATTATTGAAATATTGAATTTACTGCTTAATTATCGGGACATTTTCCCGTTAATACGACCCGACCCGACCCGCCTCAAATCCGGCATACACCAGCAAAAAAAGAACCTTGGTTCCCTCCGGAACCAAGGTTCTTTCTCTTTATAAACGAGCGGCCTGGCTCAGCTTGTCTGCAAGCTTCCGAAGCGCGGCGCCGCGATGGCTGATCGCCTGCTTTTCCTCCAGCGTCAGCTCGGCCATCGTTTTTTCGTATTCGGGCAAATAAAACAATGGGTCATAGCCGAATCCTCCGCCTCCGGCCGGCTCGGATGTGATCCAGCCTTCTACTTCACCGGAAGCCTCCGTGAACCGGCCCGTCGCCGGATCATACAAGGCGAGATGACAGACGAATCGCGCCGGGCTCAACAGCGGCTGCTGCGTATCCTCGCCCTGCCGGCGCTTTTCCAGCTCTGCCAGCAGCTTTTCGTTGTTGTCCTCGTCCGCCGCCCCTTCTCCGGCATATCTGGCCGAATACACGCCCGGATCCCCGTCCAATGCATCCACGCAAAGTCCGGAATCATCCGCCAGCACCGGTTGGCCGAGCAGATCGCCGGCGGTTTTGGCCTTTTTGCGGGCATTGTCGGCGAACGTTTCTCCATCTTCTACGATCTCGGGCACCTCGGGATAATCGTACATGCTTTTGACCGGTTTTCCGAGAAATTCCAGCGCATGGGCAAACTCGCGAACTTTGCCCTGATTTCGGGTAGCGACGATAATGACGGACTCTTTTGCCTGCATCATACGCTCGCTCCTGATTCACCATTCCGGATTTTAAGGGCGACCGGCCCCAACGCTTCGCGCTGCTGCTCGATCATTTCCCGGATTCCCTTCTCGGCAAGCTCAAGCAGTCCGTCCAGCTCTTGCCGTGAAAACGGCTTTTCTTCCCCGGTTCCCTGGATTTCCACGAATTGGCCCCGGCCGGTCATGACCACGTTCATGTCGACCTTGGCTTTGGAGTCTTCCTCATAATTGAGATCCAGCAGCTTCTGCTCCCCGACGACGCCTACGCTGACGGACGCCAGATAATCCGTAATCGGAAATACAGGGAGAGAATGCTTTACCGCCAGCTTGTTCACGGCAAAAGCGAGCGCAATGAACGCCCCCGTGATCGAGGTCGTCCGGGTTCCTCCGTCCGCCTGGATCACATCGCAATCGATCGTGATGGACCGTTCTCCAAGCGCCTGAAGATCGACGACCGAGCGGAGCGCCCGTCCGATCAGCCGTTGGATTTCCATCGTTCTGCCGCTGAGCTTGCCCCGGGCCGATTCGCGCTGGTTACGGGTCTGCGTCGCCCGCGGGAGCATCGAGTACTCGGCGGTTACCCAGCCTTTCCCCTGGCCTTTCATAAACATCGGAACCTTCTCCTCCACCGTGGCCGTACACAGCACCTTCGTGTCGCCAACCTCGATAAATACGGAGCCTTCCGCATATTTGTTTATGTCCACGGTCAATTTCATCGGCCGCCGCTCGTTCGCCTCACGCCCGTTTATTCTCATCATTACTGCCTCCTACGTTTCATGCTGTCTACATGCTTTCCCTATTCTACCAAAGTGTAGGCATAAAAGCATCTTTCCATTCATGGGAGTCACAGCGGAATTTCGTTGATCATCTCCGGCCGGAGCACCGGTTCGCCGTACTTCTGATTGTCCATGCCGATAACGTCCTTCTGCCCGTTAAGCCAGATCCGGACCTTTTTGTCCGGGGCGTTTTCCGTCACGGTAAGCACAAGCGATTGGAGCATTTGCGCAGGCGGTTTTTCGCCGGGCTCGAACATATCGTCTTCAATGGATACGGTAATGACCCCGTCCTCCGTTTGCTCCACCGATTTCACGACCGTATTGCCGGTAAGCACCTGTTCGAGACCGTCTCCTCGGGATGGCCCCTCGATCAACTCTCCCAGCGCCCCATGTACGGCATCCTTGTCGGCGGAAACAAACCGGGTCACCGGAACATAATATGGGACCCCATCCGGCGTAGAAGCCGAAAAGTACACCGTAACCGGGCGGGTTTGCGACGTCAGGTTGTCTCCCGGATCCAGGTTGATCCCGAAGGAGCGGCTAAGCGGACGATCCAACGGCGTCCCGTCTACCGGCATTTCATTAAGCTTGGCTCCATCCATCCATAGCTGAACGCTTTCGATTTCCGGATCTCCGAGAAGCGTCCAGGTCACGGCTTCAAGAATTTTCCGCTCATCGGCAGCTTGATAGCTCCCGAACGATTTGTTGAATTCCACGATCGCAAGCTTCTCGTCTTTTTTCAACGTTACCGCTTCGACCTCCGTTCCTTCCGGAAGCACACCGTCAAATCCGGCCGGAACCGCTGAGCCGTAAGGCCCCCCGACCACCAACATCTCAAGCATGCGGGTTAGTTTCGTCTCCGCCTCCCCTTTCGGCAAATGCAGCGAAACCGGGGCCAACCAGCCTTGCTCGTTTTTCAGATACACGGTCGTCAATGCTTCCTCCGTCTGCAGGCTTGTCTGGCTTTCTGATTCCAGGGACTGCAGCATTTGGAGCTCCGTCTCCCCGGGGGGCGGATCGATTTGCGTTGGCGCGCCCGCCCCGAGCAGACTGCAGCCCGACAACAACAGCGGGATCGCAAGCGCCCCCGAAACGGCTGTATTACGTAATCGAAGATTCCATCTCATCACCGGATATCCTCCTAAACCTAGTCTTGGGTTCTGTCCAAAAGATGACTTTTTGAACAACCTCTATTAAGATGTATACGAGCCCCCTTTTCGAAAAATAACTATATTTTTGAGCAAGGTGGACAAACTGCATCATAGCTGGAAGCTATGTTTGAGGAGTAGGTGACGGAGAATGGAAATGGAACAACGGAAAGCGAAAGCGCCATATAGCCTGAACAGTAAAAAGGTGGCGGAGGCCACGAAATTCTGGATGGAAAAACGGGGCATCAAGCTCGAGGAAATTGCGGAATTGGTTTTGCTGCTGCAGAAAAAATACTACCCGAATTTGACGATGGAAGAATGCGTGCACAATGTGGAGCAGGTACTGAGCAAGCGGGAAGTCCAAAACGCGGTGCTTACCGGTATCCAGCTCGACATTCTCGCGGAACAGGAACTGCTTATTCCGGAATTGCAGGATATGATTTCAAATGATGAAGGATTATACGGGGTCGATGAGATACTGGCCTTTTCCATCGTAAATGTGTATGGGAGCATCGGTTTTACCAACTACGGTTATATCGATAAGCTGAAGCCCGGCGTGCTGGAACGGCTGAACGACAAAACGCTCGGACCGTGCAACACGTTCCTGGACGATATCGTCGGGGCGGTCGCCGCTTCCGCAGCCAGCCGCATCGCGCACCGCAAACAGACGGAGCGGGAGCTCGAGCAAGGCGAAGATACGATTGGCAAGGACATCGTTCGCTAAAAACAAATGATGCAAAAAAGGGCTGTCCCGAACCGGTTTGCCGACTGGGGGGACGAGCCCTTTTTCGTTAGGTATCAGCGTTTGCGAAACAGTACCTCCGCTTCGCCCGCCGCGGGAATCATTTCGGCCGCATTCCGGCGGACCAATTCGTACAAATGCGCCAGCGCCTCCGACATGGCGAACCGCATCTGGTGAATGCCGAGCTCCGTGCCGAAAAGCGCCTTACAGACGTCAAAACCGCTCTGATCGCGCTCCGCGAGAAGGGCTTCGATTTTGGCGAGCCGCTCTTCATGATGGAGGATAAGGGCTTTTGCCCGCTCCGTAAAATGCGTGAAAGGATTCCGATGGCCCGGGAACGCTTTGTTCACCTCGTATTTTTCCAGCCTGGCCAGCGATTCGATGAAGGACTGAAGCGGCTGGGGATCACTGCCCGGAAGCAAGCTGACATTCGGTGAAATTTGCGGCAGGATCGCATCCCCGCAAAGCATGATTTTACGTGAAGGATCATAAAAGGACAGATGTCCAGGCGCATGCCCGTAAGTCTCTACCGCCGTCCAACCGTGTCCGCCCATGGATATGATGTCGCCGTCGGTAAGATAGTTTACGTCGGGCGCGGGCGTTACCTGGGAAACGA
Organism: Paenibacillus salivarius; assembly: GCF_051307165.1. NCBI lineage: Bacteria > Bacillati > Bacillota > Bacilli > Caryophanales > Paenibacillaceae > Paenibacillus > Paenibacillus salivarius. The sequence continues at coordinate 1,446,535 of NZ_CP195592.1, read as the reverse complement.
AGCTCTCCATATGGGCGGGAAGCTGTCCGTACCAGGAGCCGGGCATCCCATGCTTACGGAAAAGGTCTAGCAATTCGCCGTTTACGTTACTGCCTTCGCCCCACATCCGGATTGTCTCTTCATGGGCTCTGCGCGACATGTATACCCGGGCGCCGGTCATCGATTGTAAATACCCGGCAAGCCCATAATGGTCCGGATGGTGATGCGTCAGCACAATCTTTTTGATATCCCGCGCGGGAGAAATCCCAAGCTCTTCCCAGGCTGCTCGCCATTCGGCTTCGGTGACGTCCGTTCTCGGCCCCGGATCCACCAGCGTTACGCCTTCGCCGTCCCGCAGAAGGTAGCCGTTGACCCAGCGGAGCGGCGGAGCCATGGAAATCCGGACCCGGATTAGTTCCTCCTCGGCGTATACTTCAATCTCCGGCCTGCTCATGCGCTCACCCGCCCTACCATAATCATCCGCGGGGATTGATCGGGATCAAACTCCCCCTCGTCGTAATCCCCGTGAACGTGATCCAGCGTCAGGCCCGCTTCACTCAGCATCGCCGCAAAGTCCTCGCGCTCGTAGAGCTTGATCCGTTCCATATATTTTCTGGGATTGTCCGGGGAAGCGTCCCGACCGTCCATCGAAGTGATGGTGATCCATTTTTTGACGTAGCCCTCTTCGATGGCTCGCCTTTCGGAAATCAGCTGGCCCTCAGCCGTCCGTTCCGAAGCCGGAACCAAATGGTCCGCGATGTATCTTGGATTGAGATAATCGATAATGAACCGGCCGTCCGGCTTCAGCACCCGGGCAATTTCTTTCAGTACCCGGACATGCTCTTCATCCCGCTCAAAATAGCCGAAGGAGCTGAACAGATTCACGACCGCGTCAAAGCCGCCCTCGAGCGGCAAATCCCGCATATCCGCCCGGAGCCAGGTTACCTTGCCTTCCGGGTCGTTCTTCTTCGCCTCCCGGAGCAAAACCGGAGAAAGATCGACGCCGGTGACCTCAAATCCCGCTTCATGCAACGCCATGGAATGCCGGCCCATGCCGCAGCAAAGATCAAGTACTTTCGCTCCTTGCCCAAGCCCGAGCCAGGCGATCATTTTATGTACTTCCCGCTTTGCACCTTGTATGTCCCGGTGCTTATACACCAGCAAATAATCCTCGCCGAAGCTTTCTTCGTACCATTCCGCCAACCTTTTCTCCTCCCGTCCATAACCATGCTTCGCTGTCTATTTGATCTATAGCTTTCATTGTACCTCCTGACCCCCTCCGAAACAAAGGACAAAAATCAAAAAAGACCGCCCGGAACAGAATCTGTTCGGAGCGGCCAACATGCCTATTTTTGTCCGGTTAAACGCGGGAAATCGTAAATTCGAAAGAAAGGTCACCGGAAGGATCGATGACATATTCGTCCAGGACGGGAGCCCCCCAGCTGTCGTCCCCGCCGACGCCCATCTGGCGTCCGGCAATCGTAAGCACGGTATAATGCACGTTCGGCAGTTCATGATGATGGCTCGCCTGTTCCAGCTCAAAAGCCGTATACGGCGAAATGTTCGCCTCCACCGGCGCGGACGGGGACGCGGATACCGTAAGCCCCTGCCCCAAGGCATTCGTTATCGTCACGCGGCGAACCCCGGTACGATTGCCGGATTCCTGCGGCACCGGATAATCTGAGACGTTGTCCGCCGCACGATTCCGGAAACATCCCAATCTGGCGCCATGACGGCGGTCGATATAATTCTCCTCCGGCCCCATCGCATACCAATCCAAATTTGAATAATCGGCCGGCATCTTCAAGGACAGTGCGAAAATAGGCAGTTTCGGCAGCCCGGAAGTCCCGAAATATCTGGCCTTCACCCGGATGATGCCATTCGCAAGCACCGTATAAGTTACAGCAACCCGCACTTTTTCGGAAATGTTGAGTCCGTAGGTATAAGTAACCGCGGCAAAGTCCCTGCCTTGCTCCAGTTCCCAGCCGATCAGCCGCCGCGACAGGCTTGCGGCATACCAGGCCGCGGAGGAGAACGGAAGCCCCGCTCCTTTGTCGTTATCGGTCATGGCTCGCCAAAACAACGGAGCCGGAGGCGCGGCGATCATTTCCCGGCCCGAATAGTTTACCGAAATCAAGGTACCGGCCTGCTTCGAGAACAGAATCGAAAAATCCAGCCCGTGCATGCCGATGTTCACATCCCCCTCGACCACGCGGAATTGCCGGATCTCCGCTTCCGAAATTGCCCATTGCGGCTCCCCTTCATCTTCCACCAGGAACGCGACCTGCCCGAAAGCCGTTTCATAACCGGCCTCGGCCCAAAGCGTATCTTCCTTCAACACGAGGGAGGCGTCCACCGTGTATTCTCCCGGCCGGTCTTCAGTTTCGGGGAGCTCAAGCCTAATATAACGCTCCTCCCCGGGACCAACCCGCATGTCGGACAATGTACCCCGGCAAACCTCTGCTCCCTCATGCTTCAGACTATAAACGAGTTCGTATTTCTCCGTCCCGATAAACAAATTCTCGTTGCGGATCAAGACGCCGTTGCGGTCCGGCAGCAGTTTGACGTTTTGGTAAAGATATTTCACTTCCTGCATCTTCGGCGACCAACGACGGTCAGCGTACACAATCCCGTTTCCGGAAAAGTTATAGTCCGTGGACCGGTCGTCGAAATCCCCGCCATAAGCCAGAAACTCTTTACCGTAACGGTCTTTTTTCACCAGCACCTGGTCCATGTAGTCCCAAATGAAACCTCCCTGGTACATCGGATATTTGCCTTCCAGCTCCGTGTATTTGTGCAATCCCCCGACGGAGTTGCCCATTGCGTGCATATACTCGCAGCTGATGTAAGGCTTGGGCGGATCGTTGTTCAAATACGCCTCGATATCCGCGGCCTTGGCGTACATCCGGCTCTCCATATCGCTCGCGGCATCGTAATCGCGGTTATGGAATACCCCTTCGTAATGGACCAGACGCGTCGGATCCTTCTTACGGAAGTAATTCGCCACATCGACGATTACCTCGCCGGCATAGGATTCATTGCCGCAAGACCAGATCAGGACGGATGGATGGTTCTTGTCGCGTTCGACCATGGAGATGGCCCGGTCCATAACGATGTCCCGCCATTCCGGCAAATTGCCGGGAATGTTCCAGGAGGGCTCGACCGCCCCCATTTTCTGCCAGGAACCATGGGTTTCCAAATTCATTTCATCGATAACGTATATGCCGTATTCATCGCACAGTTCGTACCAAAGCGTCTGGTTCGGGTAATGTGAGGTCCGTACCGCATTAATGTTCGCCCGCTTCAGCGTCCGGATGTCCCATAGCATATCCTCTTTGGTGATGCTCCGCCCGCGTCGCGGATTGAATTCATGGCGGTTCACGCCCTTGAAAACGACCCGTTTTCCGTTCAGATGCATGATATTGCCGATCATTTCAAATTTGCGAAACCCGACGCGCTGCGGTACGACTTCGGTCAGCAGGCCCGATGCGTCATAAACGGAAACGTAAAGGGTGTATAAATTCGGTTCCTCAGCACTCCATAGACGGACTCTCCCGGTTGCCAGCTCAAACTGTACCAGGCTGCCAGAGACCGGAGTCTCGCCCTGAGCCACGGAGGCTCCCGACGGATCTCTCAGCACATAGGCTACTTTGGATGCCGGCCCGCCTTCAAGCTGAAGCTCGGCCTTCAACGTGCCTTGCTCGTAGCTCTCGTCCAACTCCGTGCGGACAAAAAGATCCCGTAGATGCACCGACGGCACGGTATACAGATAAACGTCGCGGAAAATGCCCGAGAACCGCCAGAAGTCCTGGTCCTCCAGCCAGCTTCCGGTGCTTCGCTGATACACCTCGACCGCCAGCTTGTTATCTCCCTCGGCGAGAAAAGGGGTCAAGTCGAATTCCGTCGGAGTGAAGCTGTCTTCGCCATATCCGACGAACTCTCCGTTCAGCCAAACGAAAAAGGCGGTTTCCACACCCTGAAAGGAGATATGCACGGGCTGATTTCTCCATGCCGGCGGGACCGAGAAATGCTTGACATAGCTTCCCACAGGGTTATGCTCCTCCGAAACTGCCGGAGGCCGAAGAAGCTCGTACCCGTCCCAAGGATACATCGTATTCACATACTGCGGGCGTCCGTACCCCTGAAGCTGAATATGTCCCGGCACTTCAATCGAGTCCCAGCCTGCACAGGAAATCTCAGGCTTATAAAAATCGGCTTGGCGCTGCCGGGGATTATTGGCGTAACTGAACTTCCAGCTACCGTTCAGGCTGTGCCGAAGCTTCATTTCGCCGTATCGCTCCGCCTCCGCCATCGATTCGTAATAGCGATGGTCCGAATGGGCCGGTACCCGGCCTACGGCAAATACGCTGACATCCGACAGCCATTCGGTAGAAGGCTGTATGGGCGCGGACTTCTGGTTCATCTCGTGCATCCCCCATCCATAAGTGGTATTAGAATAATTCATTCATATCCATTCATATCATTATTTCACGGAACCTGTCATCCCCGCGACGAATTGCTTTTGCATGACGAAGAAGACGATGGCCGTCGGCAGCGTGGTGATGACGATCGCGGACATGATCAGGCCGTAGTCCGGTGCATACCCGGAGCCCAGGTTAGAGATCAGCAAAGGTACGGTCATGCTCTCCGGGGATTGCAGCACGATGAGCGGCCATAGATAATTGTTCCAGTTGCTCAAAAAGGTGATGATCGCTGCGGCCGCGTAAGTCGATTTCATCGTCGGCATATAGATGCGGAAGAACAAGCCCAGCTCGGACAGGCCGTCGATCCGCCCGGCCTCCATCATATCCTTGGGGAACATCTTCGTGCTCTGCCGGAAAAAGAAAATGAGAAACGCGGTCGTAAATGTCGGCAAAATGACGGAAGCCGCCGTATCGATGCCGAGAAAAGGCACGACGGAAGACAGCTTGGCAAACATCCGGAACAGCGGTATCATGATCGCGGCAAACGGAATCATCATGGAAGCGAGCAGAATGTTGAACACGATGTCCTTGCTGCGGCTGCGGTACATTTCAAATCCGTAGCCCGCAGCGGAAGCGACCAGCAGGGCCAGCACGGTCGTCACGATCGAAATCTTCGCGGAATTCCAAAGCGCTCCCCACATATCCACGGTACCGAACAGATTTTTTAAATTTACCATTAAATGCGACCCGGGGATCAGCGTTCCTTTTGTCACTTCAACGGAAGGATTCGTTGCGCTGACCACCATCCAGATAAACGGAAAGACCGAGATCAGGGCGGTGATTCCCAGGAAGAGATACGTAAATCCGCGTTTGGTCCGGTTCATCGCTTATCGCCTCCAATCTTGTTCTGCAGCATCGTTAAAATGACCACCATCAAAACGATCGAATAGGAAACGGTGGCGGCATAGCCAAAATCCGGCGTGTATTCAAAAGAAAGGTTGTAAATATACTGGGAAATCGACATGGTCGCATTGCCCGGACCGCCTTTGGTAATGTTGACCACCTCGTCAAACAACTGCAGCGTTCCGATTGTCGATGTGATTGTCGTAAACAAAATAATCGGCTTCAAGAGCGGAATCGTAATTCTGAAAAATTGGGTAACCGCTCCAGCCCCATCGATTCTTGCAGCTTCATATACGGATTTATCAATATTTTGCAAGGAAGACAAATAAAAAATCATGTTGTAGCCTGTAAACCGCCAGGTGATCGCTATGATAATCGTCGCTTTGGCCCAAAAGGGATCGGTGATCCACTGGATCGGATCTGGAATGAGCTGCAGGTTAAGCAATGATTTGTTGACGATGCCGTCGGGACCGAACATGTATTTAAAGACGACCGAGTAAGCGACCAGCGATGTCACGGTGGGCAAAAAGATCGCTGTGCGGAAAAAGCCTTTGAACTTCAGCCGGTCGTCATTGAGCAGGACGGCGATGATTATCGCGAGCACCAGCATGATCGGGACCTGCACGATTAAATAAAGGAATGTATTTTTTACAGCCGTAATGAAATTTGCATCACTGAACAGCCGGATATAATTGTCAAAGCCTACGAAACTCAGATTGCTGCCTTTTCCGGATTTCAGGGATAAGATAAAGGCTTGAACCATCGGATAAAAATAAAAAACGCTGATCATAAGGATCGGAATCAGAACGAACATCCATCCCGTCAAGCTCATCCGCCTCTGTGCATGATAGCGGCTGCGACGCCGCGGGTTGATTTCGGCACTGACCGTTTTCACATCGCTCCACACCCTTCTATGTTTAACGTCTTCCTTCGTATCATCGGAGGATGGCTCCCCCCCGCCCTTCCCCGTGCGTGGCGGAAATGTCCGCAATCCGCAAGGAGAAGGACGGCAGAGAAGTCGATTCAAAGGTTCGTTACCGAATTTGGGTATCCGCCTGCGCTTGAGCGTCTTTCAACACGGTGTCCAGATCCTTGCCGCCCAGGTAGTTCTGCATGGCCACAACCATAATGTCCTCGATCGCGTACGTGTTCATGCCGTAATTGACATTCGGAATTTGTTCGGTCCAAGCCGCAAAATCGGAAACCACTTTTTGCCCCTGGAAAAATTCGTCCGCCGCCGCGTAAGCTTCACCGCTTGCCGCTGCCTTCAGCGTACCGATGACCCCGATTTTCGAGTTCAGCGTCTGATACATTTCCACGTTGGAGGCGAAGGTTTTTGCCAAGAATTCGGCTGCGGCCTCTTTGCCGTCCATGTTCACCACGTACCAGGAGCTGCCGCCCAAGTTGGACGCATTTACGGAACCTTGCGTCTCGGCAAGCTTCGGAAGCGGAGCGACCGCCCACTTGCCCGATTGGGAAGCCTCGGCTTTAACGGAAGGCGTAATCCAGTTCCCCGTCGGTACCGTGGCGACCTCGCCGCTGTTTATAAACCCGACGAATTGGCTCCAGTCGGAGTTTATCTTCACGATGCCCGCGTCCATCATTTCTTTGTAAAGCGCGAACGCCTCCTTCAACGCCGCGTTATCCGCAATCGTAGGCTTCTGCCCGTCTTCCGCCGTATACCAGGCGCCTGCGGACTGAATCATCATCCGGATCAATCCCAAGTCGTTCGGATCCAGCGTAATCATGCTTTTGCCGGTTTTCTCTTTCACGGCCTTGCCGATTTCAATGTATCTCTTCCAATCGATATTCTGGAGATCTTCCAGCTTGTGGCCCGCTTGCTCCAGATAATCCGTCCTCACGTACATCCCGGTTACCCCCGAGTCGAACGGAACGCCGTATTGCTTGCCGTCCACGCTGGTAGGCCCGATCTTGTAGTCCGCGAAATCCGCGGCTTTCACGACATCCGTCAGTTCATGGAAGGCGTCGGGGTAGGCCTGCAAAAAGCTTTGCGCACGATAGTCCTCGATCAGCACGATGTTGGGAAGCCCTTTGGTGGAGCCGGAATTGAGCCCCGTATTGAGCTTTTGAACGATATCCGCCTGAGCGTTCTCTACGATGTTGATTTTTACGTCAGGATTGATTTTCGCGTACGTTTCTTTGGCTACGTTCATCGCGGCGATATTAAACGCCGGGTCCCAGGCCCATACGGTAATTTCCTTCGTTTTCGAAGCGGCATCTTCGCCTCCCGAGCCCGAATCTTTGGCTCCCGAGGAGCAGGCGGACAATACAACGGCACTGGCTAACAGAATGGAGAGTAACTTTTTCAATGCATAAACCCCCTTCATGTTCGTTGAATAAAAACAAAATGGAAGCGCTTCCTCAATACGCTTCCATCTTAGCACTTTTGTATCCGCTTTCTTTGGCACTATCTTTGTTCACTTTTGTGCTTTTCTTGGGTCCTGCTGTAGTGGCGGTCCCGCCTGCTGGCACTATCTTTGTATTTTTGTAAATATTTTAGATTTTAATTAACGGCAGCGTAATGGTGACCGTGGTTCCTTCGCCCGGCCTACCCGCAATGTTTACTCCATAGTCTTCGCCATACAGATATTTTATACGCTCGTCCACGTTCCGGATGCCGATGCCTGAAAACAACTGCCGCTTTCTCTTCGGCGCGGGCAACGGCTCGTCCACGGCCTCCGGATTTTCCAAGTCCATCCCATCCCCGTTGTCCGCCACTTCGCAAACCAGGCGATCCTCTTGAACGGCAATCATAATGATGATGCTTCCCTCTTCTTTTTGATTGAAGGCGTGAAAAAATGAATTCTCTATGAAAGGCTGAAGGACCAGCTTGGGCATGTGATAGTCGAGGCTTTCCGGCTCCGCATAGTAATGGACCCGGATCTTCTCGCCATATCGCACATGATTGATGAAAACATAATGCTTCAGCGTCTCGAGTTCCTGCCGGACCGGAATGGTGGATTCTACATCGCTGATCGTATTTTGGAGCAGGGAGATCAGCGCGTTGATCGTATCGGCCGCCCTCTCCTTATGGCCCTGCCGCACCAGAAACTTGATCGATGCCAGCGTATTGTACAGAAAATGCGGGTTGATTTGCATCTGCAGCGCCGCCAGCTCCGCGTTTCTTTGCTGCTTTTGGGTTTCCACCAGCCGGCTGACGTAATCATTCAATTCATCAAGCATAAAATTAAATGCATTTCCAAGCTCCCTGACCTCATAGCCGCTGGCGGCTACGTCGATGCGCCGATCGAAACCGTGCATCGGCACACCCGACATTTCTTCTACCAGCAAGCGTAGTGACCTGGTCATCTTGCGGGTGATCAGGAAGACGATGACCAGGGAAATGGCCACTATCGCCAGGGTCGTGAGGAACACGGCTTTTGCGTTCACCATTTGTCCGATCGCCGCCTGCTTATCGATCAGATTCACCAGGTAAAAACGGAACTCCGGCAGATACTCGGAAAGCACGACCACTTCGTTCCCGTTGACCCAAGCCGTCTCTCCGTATTCGCTTCCGTCGGCGGCCGGCTTCTCGGACGCCTTCTTCAACAGTCCCCGATCCTCCAATCCGATCAGGTCTTCACGATTGCTTGAAACGATGAGCCCTTCTTCGTTCAACAAAAGGACGTCATTTCCTTCGCTCGTAAAGTTGGCGTAAAACGGCTGGAAGCTCCGGTCGTGAATCGCAACGTACATCACCCCGTAAACGCTTCCATTCGACGGTTCGTACAGCGCCTTCGTCGCCACGAGAACAGGAGCATCGGGATCTTCCTTTCCCGCATCATCCCGGTATAGCTGGTACATGATTTGTTTGGGATTCTCCTTCGTAATTCTCGTAATGGGATGATTTTTAAGGTCTTCGGCGGTTACCGGCCAATACCAGGGATTCGTGGTGTAGCTCCTGCCGTTAATCCCGACGATCATGATGCCCACATCGTAAGCGCTGAAATTGGAGCGGATGGTTTTCATCCCCTGCGTCATATTGTACGTCTTTATAGCCAAATCCACGGCATCCGTCTCCCCTCCGGACAAATAACTGCGGATCGCCGCGTTTTGCGCCATCATCGTAGCACTGGTCGCGACGGCACTGTTGTAGGTCTCCAGATTCGATTTCATCTGGTTCAGCAGTTTTCCGTTCGTGATGCTGAACGTTCGAATAAACAGCTTTTCCGACATATTGATCGTAATCGTCAATGTAAGAAGCGAAACCGTTACGATACTGACGAGCGTCACCAAAAACAGCTTCGGGAACATGCCTTGTTTCTTTAATTGATCCGACCATCGTTTCATCATGGTTTGCGCATCTCCGCCGCATAATGACGCCGATACCGGCTGGGCGACATCCCGGTCAGCTTTTTGAATACCTTCGTAAAATAGCTTTGATCCGAATATCCCACGCCTTCGCTGATTTCAGAAATAGCGTCATCCGTCATCAACAGTCGCTCTATCGCTTTTTCCATACGAATGCGGTTCAAATATTCATTAAATCCTTCCTGGTTATGCAAAGCAAAGCTGCTCGATAAGTAGGAGGCGTTAAAATGAAAATGCTTGGCAACCTCCGTCAAAGTGATCGGCTCGGCGTAATGCTCATGGATGTATTCCAGCAGGCTCGCCATGTTCGAGTTCGCCTGATGCGGCTGGTCGGCGACGATGGCCCCGGCTTCCTCCAAAAATTGCTCGACCACGGAGATCGTGTCGGTAGCGTACGCCGCTTCATCGATTGCCCGGAAATAATCGTATTTGGCCTTCTCCAGGCGGGAGATTTCGAACTTCATTTTTCCGAGCGTCGTCGTTACATTGAATATGAAATTGCCGAGCAATGACTTAAATTCAAAAATATCCGCGGTGTAGTCTTTTGCCTGCTGGGTCATATAGGCCCGAAAGTCGGCGAACGCCTTGGCAAACTGTCTCGTTCTCAGCTTTTCCGTCAGATCCCCCATATCGAACCCGGCGGAGGCCGCCGGCCTGATCGGCAGACGATCGTGCTCTAGAACGATGCGATCGGGCAAATAAAAGCCGTAACGAACCAGCTTCAAATAATGCTCCCGGTAAATTTCGCCAAGCCGAAAAAAATCCGTGAAGCTTTGACTGATCAAAAAACGGGCGCCCCGCTCCGTTTGCATCACGAGATCCTCTGCGACCCGCCGAAGGGCTAGCAGTAGTTCCTCTCCCTCTGCAGGTTCAACATTCAAAAGATACAGCACCTCTTCCGGAGCCTGTTTCAGATTTAGCGCGACGGTATTGCCTGCGTCAAGCCGCCCCATTCTTGTTTCCAGCTCGGCAACAAACCGCTTCCGCGCCTCTTTATTTTTCACATTCTTCATCTCTGATCCAAAAAGGATAAACCGCTCAAACGGAAACTTCACGCGAACCCGTTCCGGGTCCAAGTCCGTCCCGTAGCCGGTCAACAGCTTCTCTACGGCTTGATCCAGCCATCCGTTCTCTGACGTATCTTCCGCCGCTGCTTCATGCAAAGCCGCCATCTTGACCGTCGTCCGGTTCAGAACCGCCAGGAGAGCATCCGCTTCAAGCTTCGGCTTCAGGATATAATCTGCCACCCCGCTCTGAAAGGTGGAGCGGACATAATCGAACTCGCTAAAGCTGCTGAGGACGATCACTTCAATTTCCGGATAGCGCTCCTTCACGATTCTGACGAACTCCTCGCCGCCCATGACCGGCATCACGATGTCCGTCAAAATCAGATGCGGTCTAGCCTCACGGACTAAATCAAGCGCTTCCAATCCGTTGGATGCTTCGCCGACGATCCGATATCCTTCCTTCTCCCAGTTCAAAAGATGCTTGATACCCTGTCTGACCAGGAGCTCGTCGTCGACAATGATCACTCTCCATACCGATCCCATGTTCATGCCCCCTTTGAACAACGTTTTCCCTCAAATAATATCACTGACATTTCGCACGCACCATTGGAACTTTTCAGGGAAAGACAAAAATCCCGAACAGATAAGGCTCTATTCGGGCTTTTGCTAAAAGCATATTTTTCTTATTCAGCCTTTGCGGCTCCACTCTCCGGTTGATCCGTCAAGGTGTTCGTGATCTTCGCTTTGCTGCGGACATCCTGGAGCCAGGTGCCCGTCAGCTCGGACACTTTTTGGGAGACCAATTGTTTTTTGATCTCGTCCTTCTTCTCTTCCAGTGTTGCCGAGTGTGCCTCTTTACGGTCGGTTACTTTGATGACTTCATATCCTTGGCTGGTCTTCACCGCGCTGCTGATTTCGCCTTTCGCCAGCTTGAAGGCCGCTTCTTCAACCGCTTCCTCCTGCTCGCCCCGGGCAAAGAAGTCCAGATCTCCGCCGTTCGCCTTCGTATATTCGTCCAGCGATTTGCTCTTGGCCAGTTCGGCGAAATCTTGCCCTGCATTCAGCTCTTTGATGATTTCGTTGGCTTCCGCTTCGGTTTTAACCAGGATGACGGAAGCACGGACTTGTTCCGGCGTATCGAAAGACGCCTTGTTTTCATCAAACGTCTTCTTGATATCTTCATCCGTCACCTTCACTTGCGGTTCCAGGAGCTTGGTCAACAAACCGTTCATTTGAATGTTCTCGCGCAGTTGCTCCATCGACATTCCGTTTGCCGCAAGCGCCTGATCCAAGTTTTCGGCGGAACCGAATTGCGTGATGTAGTCTTGGATTTCCTTATCGATATCGGCTTCCGTAAAAGCAACTTGACTCTTATCCGCTTCCTGGAAAATCAATTCCTTGGTGATCAGCGTATCCAGAGCGGCTTCGCCACCGCCGGCCTTCGACACTTCTTCATAAAGTTGATCCTTGGTGATTTCCTTTCCGTTGACGGTCGCTACCGCTTCCGCCTTGTTCGAGGCAAACGGCGGTTTGATCAGCACAACCACCAGCAAAATGGCAAGTACCGCGGAAACGATCGGCCAAACGAGGTTGCGGGATTTCCCTCCGCCTCCGCCTCCGTCTCCGTCTCCCGAATGGGCAGATGGATTCTCGCCAATCGGCGTCATGAGCGCAAGCGCCTCACCTTCTTGGAGATTCGGAATGATCCCGTCGTTGTCCGTATCTTTTTGTGTATCTTCTTCTGTATCCTCAACAGGGGCTTGTCCGGCTTCCGCCGCTCCTTCCCCGGTTACCGTTTCCTGTTCAGCCGGTTCCTGCTGATCCTCCGGTTCCCGTGTTGAGTCCAAACCCTTGTTTTCCTTTTCGTCCATTATTCGAATGACTCCCTTCCTTATCTCGCTTTCTCTTCTTCTATTTGACAATAACAGAATTATTCCCTTCTTACCTTAATGAAATATAAAAAAACCTCAAATAATTTTAAGTTTATTTTAATGTGGTGTAAAATAATGGGGAGAATAAGTTCGGGAGGAACTGACCACATGGATTATCAAACCTATTTTCAAAACAACAGAGAAGCTCATTTGAAAGAATTAGGCGAACTGCTTGCGATACCCAGTATCTCCGCTTTGTCGGAGCATAAACAAGATGTATTGAAAGCGGCCGAATGGATTGCCGATTCCCTGCGCCGTGCAGGAATGGAGAACGTCGAGATTCATCCGACAAACGGACACCCCGTCGTCTACGCCGAGCATTTGCATGCCCCCGGAAAACCGACGGTCCTGGTGTACGGCCATTATGACGTGCAGCCGGTCGATCCGCTCGAATTGTGGGAATCGCCGCCGTTCGAGGCGACCATCCGGGACAACAAGCTGTATGCCCGCGGGGCGACCGATGACAAAGGACAAGTGTTCATGCATATTAAGGCCGTCGAGGCTATCTTGAAAGAGGAAAAAGAGCTTCCGGTCAACATCAAGTTCTGCATCGAAGGCGAGGAAGAAATCACAAGCCCGAATCTCCCGTCCTTCCTGGAATCCCATCAGGACAAACTGGCGGCCGACGTCGTCCTGATCTCGGACACCGCGCTGCTCGCGCCGGGCAAGCCGGCCATTTGCATCGGGCTTCGCGGCTTGTGCGCCATGGAGGTGTCCGTATATACCGCCAATACGGATCTTCACTCGGGTACCTATGGCGGAGGAGTTCCGAACGCGCTGCATGCGCTCGTCTCCCTGCTTGCTTCCCTTCATGATGAACAGGGACGCGTTGCGGTCGAAGGCTTTTACAAAGGCGTTCCCGACCTGACTCCGGAGCTGCGCGAAGAATTCGTCAAGCAGCAGTTTGATGAGGAACAACTGAAGAAGACGCTGGCGTTGACGGATCTTTATGGGGAGGAAGGTTATTCCTTCGTAGAGCGGACCGGCGCGCGTCCGACGCTCGAATTGAATGGCGTGTACGGCGGATTCCAGGGAGAAGGCACCAAAACGGTACTCCCGAAGGAAGCCCACGCCAAAATCACCTGCCGTTTGGTCGGTGACCAAGACCCGCAGGATATCATCGACAAAATCGATAAGCATCTTCGCGAAAATCTGCAAAAGGGCGCTACCATCCAAGTGAAGGCGACCGAGAAAGCCCGGGCGTTCACGATCGATCCTTCCGAGCCGATGCTGCAAAAAGCGGCCGACGCCTACGAGCGCGTATACGGAACCCGCGCCTTGTTTACGAAGGACGGAGGCTCCATTCCGATCGTGGAAACTTTATCCCGCGTCCTGTCGGCTCCGTCCGTCATGATGGGCTTCGGGCTGCCGGACGAAAACCTGCATGCGCCGAACGAACACTTCAATTTGGAGAATTTCGACAAAGGGCTGCTCACGATTGTGGAGTATCTGAAATCGCTGTAGGCCGGCTGTAACTTCAACTTTTCAACTTCTAGAGTATTGGGTATAGGGGAGAGCCTTCCCCCGTACCCATTTTTTCTGCCGTTCTGCCTTCTGCTTGGATGCGCCTTCTGCTTCTGTCTCGGTTCCATGGATTCGAGCGTTGACCATTCGGATGGACACATCAATACTACTTCTGTCTCGGTTCCACGGAATCGAGCGCTACCCATCCGGATGGACACATCAAAACTACTTCTGTCTCGCCCCCACGAAATCTAGCACTTCCCCATCCGTAACGGAACTCAGCGACGTTATTCTGTGGCAAACGGGCCGTTTTTCGTTCGCAACGGAACTGAGAGCCGTTATTTTGCCTAAAACCACTCGTCTCGGCTCAAATTCGGACAAATAAGGGCTCTGGGTTCCGTTACGCTACCAATCAAGGCAATTTTACTCAAATAACGGCGCTGAGTTCCGTTAGGCAAGGGATCGGCACATAGGACTGACCTTTTCAGCAACGCATCAATTCTAGTTCTGTCTCGGTTCCGCGAAATCGAGCAATACCCCATCCGGGTGGACGCACCAGATCTACTTCTATCTCGGCCCACGGAATTAACCGCTCCCCCATCCGTAACGGAACTCAGCGACTCTATTCCGAGGCAAACGGGCCGTTTTTCGTGCGCAACGGAACTGGGAGCCGTTATTTTGCCTAAAACCACTCACCCAGGCCCAAATTCGCACAAATAAGGGCTCTGGGTTCCGTTACGCTACCAATCAAGGCAATTTTACTCAAATAACGGCGCTTAGTTCCGTTAGGCAAGGGATCGGCACATAGGACTGACCTTTTCAGCAACGCATCAATTCTAGTTCTGTCTCGGTTCCGCGAAATCGAGCAATACCCCATCCGGGTGGACGCACCAGATCTACTTCTATCTCGGCCCACGGAATTAACCGCTCCCCCATCCGTAACGGAACTCAGCGACTCTATTCCGTGGCAAACGGGCCGTTTTTCGTTCGCAACGGAACTGAGAGCCGTTATTTTGCCTAAAACCACTCGTCTCGGCTCAAATTCGGACAAATAAGGGCTCTGGGTTCCGTTACGCTACCAATCAAGGCAATTTTACTCAAATAACGGCGCTTAGTTCCGTTAGGCAAGGGATCGGCACATAGGACTGACCTTTTCAGCAACGCATCAATTCTAGTTCTGTCTCGGTTCCGCGAAATCGAGCAATACCCCATCCGGGTGGACGCACCAGATCTACTTCTATCTCGGCCCACGGAATTAACCGCTCCCCCATCCGTAACGGAACTCAGCGACTCTATTCCGAGGCAAACGGGCCGTTTTTCGTTCGCAACGGAACTGAGAGCCGTTATTTTGCCTAAAACCACTCGTCTCGGCTCAATCTCGGACCAATAAGATCTCTGGGTTCCGTTACGCTACCAATCAAGGCAATTTTACTCAAATAACGGCGCTAAGTTCCGTTAGGCAAGGGATCGGCACATACGACGGACTTTTTCCGGATAGACGCATCAAATCTACTTATGTCTCGGTTCCACAGAATCGGGCATTACCCAATCCGTTATGTCTCGACCCCACGGAATCGAGCGTTACCCCATCCGTATGGACACATCAAAACTACTTCTGTCTCGGTTCCACGGAATCTAGTATTTCCCCATCCGTAACGGAACTCAGCGACTCTATTCCGTGGCAAACGGGCCGTTTTCGTTCGCAACGGAACTGAGAGCCGTTATTTTGTCTAAAACCACTCGCCCCGGCCCAAATTCGCACAAATAAGGGCTCTGGGTTCCGTTACGCCCCCAAACAAGGCGATTTTACTCAAATAACGGCGCTGAGTTCCGTTAGCGACAAGCAATCGATCGACTTACGATGGAACCTTTCCTGATAGACGCATCAAATCGTGCAGGGCATTCTTTAAGTATGGGATACGCCATTTGGCACTTTTTACAGAATACTTTCCAAATTCAATAAAAAAACCGCCATTCTAATCCGCCCGCTTTAAGCGATCTTAGAATGACGGTTTGCTATTCTGGTTGCCCTTATATTCTCAGCCTATTCCTTTGTCACCAGTTTCAACGGAGCAGGAATGGACGGTTCTACCGTCTTGCCTTGCAGCACGTCGTAGGCGGCTTGCACGGCCAGTTGTCCGATCAGTTCCGGCTGCTGCGCCACGGTGGCTGTCATTTGGCCCGCTTGAATCGACTTCAGCGCGTCTTCGTTGCCGTCAAAACCGATGACCGGGATGTTTTTCCCGGAACTGCGGATCGCTTCGATCGCACCCAGCGCCATTTCGTCATTGTGGGCAAATACCGCCTGTACGTCGGGATTCGCCTGTAGCAGGTTCTCCATCACATTGAGGCCCTTCACACGGTCAAAATCCGCGGTTTGCTTGGCGATGACGTTCAACTCGCTGTCCGCGACTTCATGGAAGCCCTTGCCGCGTTCACGAGTAGCCGATGCTCCGGCAACGCCCTCGAGCTCAACGACCTTCGCGCCTTTGCCCAGCATTTCTACGATATATTCCGCCGCCATTTTTCCGCCTTTGGCATTATCCGAGGCGACGAGCGCTTCCACTTTCCCTTGATCCGCCGAGCGGTCCAGGGTGATGACCGGAATGCCCAAACTATTCGCCGATTGCACGACCGTCGAGATGGCGGCCGAATCGGTCGGGTTGATCAGCAGCACGTTGACGCCTTTCTGCATCAAATCGTCCACGTCGTTGCTCTGCTTCGCCGAGTCGTTTTGCGCGTCGACGACGATCGTTTCGATCCCGAGCTTTTTCGCTTCATTTACTACGCCGTCCTTCAGGGAAACGAAGAACGGATTGTTCAAGGTTGAAACGGACAAGCCGATTTTCATATCTTTCAGATCCCCGCCCGTTTTCGGCTTGGCCCAACCCGGAGGTTCAAGGGAGCAACCCGTGGTCAGGATCAACAGAAACGCCGCAAGTAATATCGTTAGCTTTTTCATCATTCGTTTCCTCCTTATGCGGATTTTTTCCGGTCAATGAGCACGGCGATCAGGATGACGATCCCTTTGACGACCATTTGGTAGAAGGAGGATACGCCGAGCATGTTCAAACCGTTGTTCAGCGTACCGATAATCAGCGCGCCGATAAGTGTGCCCACGATCCGTCCCCGGCCGCCGGAAAGGCTCGTTCCGCCCAGGACGACCGCCGCGATCGCGTCAAGTTCGTAGGAAGTTCCCGCCGTAGGCTGCGCCGAGTTCAAACGGGAGGTGAGGATGGCGCCGGCCAGTGCGGACAGTAAGCCCGCCAGCGTATAAATCATGATTTTCACGCGGGATACTTTAATCCCGGATACGGTCGCCGCTTTTTCATTGCCGCCGATGGCGTAAGTTTTGCGCCCGAAAGATGTTTTGTGCAGTACGACCCACAGTATGGCAAATGTAATAATCATCGTAATCGCCGGTACCGGAATGCCGAACTGATAGCCCCGGCCGAACAATTGGAACGTTAAGCTGTCTCCGAGCCCGGTGATCGGATTCCCCTCGGTGTATACGAGAGTCAGTCCCCGGAAAATCGTCATTGTGGCCAGGGTCGCGATAAACGGGGCCATTTTCCCTTGCGTAATCAATAGACCGTTGACCATCCCCATCACGCCGCCAAGCAAACAACCGATGATGATCGCCAGAATCGGATCAAAGCCGGCAACCATCATATTGGCCACGAAGGCGCTGGATAACGCCAGGATGGAGCCGACGGACAAATCGATGCCCCCGGTCAAAATGACGAAGGTCATTCCGAATGCGATCAAGGCATTGATCGATACTTGCCGAAACAGATTTAAAATATTCAGCGGTTCCAAAAAGCTTGGATTCAAAATCGAAACGATGACGATCAAAATCACCAGTCCGACCAGCGGCCCCAATTTTTGCGTGAATTGCGAGAGTTGAAAGCCTTTGGCTGTGCTTACTGCATTCTTTGTTGTCATGTTACTGTCCCCCTGTCGCAAGCGTCATAATTTTTTCCTGCGTCGCTTCTTCTTTACTCAGTTCCCCCGTGATGCGGCCTTCGTGAACCACGACGATCCGATCGCTCATGCCAAGCACTTCCGGCAGCTCGGAGGAAACCATGATGATGGCTACGCCGTGGCCGGTCAGTTCATTCATCAGTTGATAGATTTCCCGTTTGGCCCCGACATCGACGCCGCGGGTCGGTTCGTCCAGGATCAGAAGTTTCGGGCCGATCCCCACCCACTTGGCGATGACCACCTTCTGCTGGTTGCCGCCGGATAAATTGCCGGCCGCCGTTTCCGATGAATGGGTTTTGATGTGCAGCCGCTTGATCAGCGATTCCACGAAGGATTTTTCGCTTTGCGCCGAAATCAGCCCCTTGGATGTGAAGCTCTTCAAGCTCGGAAGCACCATATTTTCCCGAACGGAGAAATCGAGCACGAGTCCTTCATCCTTGCGGTCTTCGGTAATGAAACCGATGCCGAGTTTCACCGCGTCGGCCGGCTTCCGGATCACGGCAGGCTTGCCGAATACGGAAACTTCGCCGCTATCCAGCCGGTCGAGACCGAACAAAGCTCTCATGATTTCCGTACGGCCGGAACCCATCAATCCCGAAAATCCGACGATCTCGCCCGACCGGACCTGGAAGCTGATGTCCTGGAACAAGCCTTTGCGGGAGGCATGCTTCACCTCGAGCACTACCTTGCCCGGGGACGGATTGCGGGCAGGATACCGTTCGGTCAGCTCTCTGCCGACCATCTTTTTGACGACTTCGTCAAAGCTAGTCTCCGGAATATCCTTCGTATCTACCGTCCTGCCGTCCCGCATGACGGTAATCCGGTCGCAGATCGTAAAAATCTCCTCCATCCGGTGCGAAATATACACAATCGAAACACCGTCTTTTTTCAGCGACTCGATGACTTCAAACAGCTTCTGGATTTCCCTTTCCGTCAAAGCCGATGTAGGCTCGTCCATGATGATCACTTTCGTGTCGGTCAGCAGGGCCTTGGCGATTTCAATCATTTGCTGCTGGCCCACGGAGCATTCGCCCGCTTCCGAATTCAGCGGGATGTCGACGGATAGTCTTTGGAATTGCGCTTCTGCAAGCGCCTTCATTTCGTCGGTCTTTAGCAGCCCCCACCTGGAAGAAATTTCCCTCCCGATGAACAGGTTCTCCAGTACGGTCATATCAGGCCATACATTAAGCTCCTGGTGAATAAAGGCGATGCCTCTTCGCTCCGCTTCTTTCGGATTCGCAAAATACGTTTCCTCGCCATCGATGAGAATGACGCCTTCGTCCCTGGCATGCATCCCCGTCAAAATATTCATTAATGTGGACTTACCTGCACCGTTTTCTCCCATCAGGGCGTGGACTTCGCCTTCCCGCAGCTCAAAATCCACCCCCGACAGCACCTGGTTGGATCCGAACGCTTTGTGGATCCCTTTCATTTGAATCTGCATAACGGGCCCTCCTTATGAACCGAAATAAACTCCTGATTGCAAAATAATGTTGGCATACGGTTTGGCTTCACCCGTGCGGATAACGACTTTCGCTTTCCGCGTCAATTCCTTAAACTTTTCATGTGGATACTTTTCCACGGGACGGCCTGCAAATTTTTCCTGGATATATCGGAAAGCTTCCGGATTGTCGCTTCGCATTTCTTCCGCAACGACGGCTTTTTCGATCTCCATGTCGGATGCGATCGCATTCACCGTATCCTCGAAACTCGGCGAACCAAGCGTAAGCGCCAGGTCGATCTTCGGCACTCCTTCCGGTACCGGCAGACCGACGTCCCCGATCACGATCGTATCGGTATGACCCAGATCGGCCAGCACTTTGGAAATATGGCTATTTAGGATTCCGTATTTTTTCATTTACATCTGCACCTCCACTTCCTCGCGCGTCGGCATTCCGCCCTGCGCACCGAACTTCGTTACCGATAAGGAAGCGGCCCTGTTGGCAAATCGCACGCTTTCGCGAACCGGCTTTCCTTCGGCCAGGGCAACGGCAAAAGCCGCATTAAACGTATCCCCTGCCCCTGTCGTATCCACGGCCTCCACCTTATAAGCAGGGACGAGCACCTCTTCGTTTCCGTCAAAGTAACGGACCCCCCGGCTGCCTTCCGTGACAAACAGCTTGTTCGGATACTTGCGAAGCGCCTCGGATACATGAAGACCCGGGAATAAAATGTTCGCTTCATGCTCGTTGGGAGTAATGTAAGCCGCGTTTTCGATCACTTCGTCATCCAAGGCCCGGGCCGGTGCAGGATTAAGAAGCAAAGGAATGCCGTTCTTTCGGCAGATCCGGCTGACATGAGTTACGGTTTCCTCCGGAATTTCCTGCTGGATCAGCACCATATCGGCTCCTTCGAAAGCATTTATGGAGCGGTCGATATATTCCGGTGATACTTCATTGTTCGCCGCTTTGACCACGACAATGCTATTGTCTCCCTCCGCCAGAATGATGTGGGCGGTTCCGCTTTCCATATGTGTAACCGGTTCCACATAGTCGGTGGAAACACCGTTGCTTTTAAAATTGTTCAAAATATCTTGGCCGAAGCTGTCGTCTCCCACGCGGCCGATCATTGTCACCGAGGCTCCAAGTCTGGCGGCGGCGACCGCCTGATTGGCTCCTTTGCCGCCGGGCACCGTTTTAAAGCTCTCCCCGAGAACCGTTTCACCGGCTCCCGGACGCTTTGAAGAAGTCACGACTAGATCGATGGAAGAGCTTCCTACCACCACGATTTTAGCCATATCAATCACCCTTTCTGGTCGTATCCCGCTCCGTGAACGAAACGGGCATTTGAATGGTATGTTCTTCGATTTTTTCATGTTCTATCAATTGAATGAGCAGCCTTGCCGCTGCTCTTCCCATATCGTAAGCGGGCTGCCGGATCGTCGACAGCGACGGCGTCACCAGGCTGCTTAACGGAATATCGTCAAACCCGATAATCTGCACGTCCTCCGGAACCCTTTTTCCAAGGCGGAGCGCTTCATGCAATACGGCCGCGGCGATGATGTCGTTACTCGCGATCACGCCGTCGGTGTCGGGATATCGGCCGAACAATTCCTTGGCCCAGGTTTCCGCCTCCGTAAATGAAAAGGACGAAGTTTCGATGACATTAAAGCGCAACCCCAAATCGCTCAGCTGGTCCACCGCGCCTTGAAACCGATCCTGTGCCGGCCGGATATGCTTGGGGCCCTGAATCACCGTCACCTTGCCGCTGCCCCGGGCGACGATTTCGCTGGCGGCCAATTTGCCGCCTTCCCGGCCGTCCGAGTAAACCGAGGGCCGGTTATCCATCGTCCGGTCCAAAAACACGGCCGGAATGTCCAGCTTCCGGTACGTATCGCTATCCGGATAATTCGTGGATGCAATAACGCCTACCACGTTATTTTGTACAAAGGTCTGAATATATTCCCGTTCTTTGTGTAATTTCTCGTCACTGTTGCCGAATATAATCCGAAAATCGTTCTCCTGCATCTCATCCTCTACCCCGCGAGCAAGCTCGGGAAAGAACGGGTTCGTAATGTCCGGCAAAAGCAGGCCGATGAGCCTTGATTTTCGTTTATAAAGAGATCTTGCGACCTCGTTCGGCGCATAGCGCAGTTCCCTGATAGCGGTTTCAACTTTCTTTCGGGTATCTTCATGAACGTAACCCGTCTCATTGATCACCCGCGAAACGGTCGCTACCGACACGCCTGCGTGTTTTGCTACATCTTTAATGGTTGCCATTCCAGCTCTTCTCTCCTTAGTGTGGAACCGGTTACACATATAAGATAGCATATTGAATCCGCTTTAGCAAGACGAAAAGTCCAGGGGCTTATTACCAATCAAGATTGAGGACAACACGTTTCGGAAGCACGACCATCGACTCTATTTATAGAAGAATCATTGCCCAAATAAGGATATTTGTACTACAATAGGATAGAGAAATTTGTCGATTTTAGGTCCTTGGGGGGGAGAAATTCTGGCTATTATCGATGTCATCAAATTTAACGGTATTGCCAATCGTGATTGGCTTGTCTATCGATACCCGGGTGATAGCTTTGTTTATGGTACTCAGCTCATCGTAGCTGAAGGTCAAATCGCCGTATTTGTGAAGGGCGGCAAAGCACTCGATTATTTCGGAGCGGGCACGCATACGCTTAACGCCGACAATATTCCGTTGCTTCAACCGTTGATTAATCTTCCGTTCGGCAAGAGAACGCCGTTCACGGCAGAAGTTTTCTTTATCAACCGAACGGTCAAACTGGATCTTCTATGGGGGACGAGCGATCCCATCAGCTTAATTGATCCTAAATATAATATACGGCTTAGAGTGCGTGCGTTCGGTCAATTCGGGATCAAAATTTCGGATTACCGGGTATTTTTAACCGAGCTGATCGGTGCTTTGGGTGACCGCGATATTGTTAAATACAACGTCGTCACTAATTTTTTCAAAGGGATCACCGTAACACGTGTAAAGACTTTAATCTCCGATACGATTATTAACCGGAAAATATCCGTACTCGAAATTGCACCGCTTCTTGAAGAATTATCAAGCTCTGCGGAGTTCAGCGTTTCCAGCGAATTCGAACGATTCGGAATATCGATCGTTAACTTCTTTCTGTCCTCGGTGAATTTTCCTGATGAAGATTTCGATACGATCAATAAAATTCTTGGCGAGAAGGCCGCCTTTGATATTATTGGCGATAATCGCTATCAAGTGAAACGATCGTTCGACGTCATGGAAACGGCAGCCGGGAATGAAGGCGGAGGGAATGTCGCGGCAGCCGGAATCGGATTAGGTCTCGGGGCAGGCGCCGGATTGGCTGTCGGCAGTTCATTTGCGGGTACGGCCGGGAATGTAATCAATACCCAAGTCCCTAAGACGTCTTGCCAAAATTGTGGGGCAGCGAATGAAACAAACGCCAAGTTCTGCAACAGCTGCGGGCATCAGCTGGCCGCGGAAAAAGTCGAATGCCGCTCCTGCCATGCTTTGCTTGATAAAAACGCTAAATTCTGCTCCGAATGCGGCACATCCATGATGACAAAGAGTTGCCCTGGTTGTAATCACGAAAATGCGCCCGAAGCAAAGTTCTGCGCTCAATGCGGCACGAATTTGGAGGGGTGAAGATGAACAACAATGACTTTTCAATTACCAAACTGTTGAAAATCGCCGGTTGTTTCCTGTTTGACATCGCCATACTGCTCGCTTTCTACCATGGATTTTCTTTATTTGCCATCCTTGAACCCGGCAAGTCAATAGCGATGCTATTCACCCTGATCCTCGGGTTGGGAATTATCAACGCGGCAATTCTTGTGCCGGAGAAGTTTGCCAGACGCTTCGGAATTGTACATACATCTTCAGTCATCCTTTTGTCGTTCTTATATGCGATCATCGCCAATCTCTTATCGGGCTTCCTCATCGCAGGAAGTATCTTCTGGTTTATCGTATGGGAACTTATTATTTTCTCGCTGTTTATATTCTCAATTTCCATAATTGGCTTCTTTGCCAAACGGACGTCGCTGGAACGCGAGAGAGACACGTTCGAACGCGGACACAGCCAGTCGATCCTTGCTCAATTAATGGATATTGAAAATGTATTGCACAGCAAACGGGGGAACCCGGATTTCTCGCAAGTACTTCAATCGTTTAAAGAGTTGAAAGAACGTATCCAGGCTTCCACTCCTTTTGGCAGAATTGTTGATAATCATAGCATTATTGAAATCGAACAGACCGTTCGCAATAACCTGCAGTTTATTTTTCTGCAAAGCAAGCTGGACGATGCCGATTCGGATCCTGAACAAATGAAAAGGACGCTTGACGATACGCACAGGTTAATCAAGAACAGAGAATTATTGAATATTAAATAATCGAGGAGATGTGAATATGAATACGAATCAATGTCCATCCTGTGGAGCGCAAGTCGCTGCACACGCCAAGGAATGCCAATATTGCGGCGGGGAATTAACTCCTATCCCGCAGCAGCAACCACAGTATGCCCAACCTCCGCAGCAACCGATGTATGGCCAGCCGCAAGCGCCGCCGTACGGACAAGGACAGCCTTATTACCAGCCGCAGCCTCCATATGGGCAGCCTCAGCCGGTATATACCGTTCGCAAGAGTAAAGTCGTTGCCGGGTTGCTGGGCATATTTTTAGGCGGTCTCGGTATTCATAAGTTTTACTTAGGCCGCATCGGCTGGGGAATCGTCTATCTAATTTTCTGCTGGACGTATATCCCGGCTATTGTCGGATTTATCGAAGGTATTGTTTACTTGGCTTCTAATGAAGAGAATTTTCATGCAAAATACAGCAGACGATATTCCTGATCATAAACTTATCAACGGTTTAACCAAGGAGCTAACGAGGGCTTTTCCCGCTCGGCTCCTTGTTTTTTTTCGTGACACAAAAAACCTTCTTTCCGCTCCGCGGGTGAGGCGGAACAGAAAGAAGGTTTGCGGTTTTCTGCCCTTGAGAAACCGTCAGATTTTCAACTCCCCAAGCTTGATCAGCTCGACAACCGCTTGCGCACGACCCTTTACATTTAACTTCTGCATAACATTGGATATGTGGTTCCTGACGGTTTTCTCGCTGATAAACAGCTGGCCCGCAATGTCGCGCGTCGTTTTATCCTGCACGAGGAGTTCGAAAACTTCCCGTTCACGATGTGTCAACAGAAATTTACTGTTACGATCGCTGCTCTTCAAAATGCGTCACCCCTCCTTGCTCGGGTTTTGTGGTTTAACAAGGTTAAGGGATACAGTCAACACATTTTATGAAGATACAGGGGCAATGGTGCCGTAACGCACCAAAATGGGCGGCTTTATTTGAAGGCCATCGCCGCACGGACCGCCTTCTTCCATCCTCCGTAAAGCGCTTCCCGGACATTGGTCTCCATCTTTGGTTCAAAGCGGCGGTCAAGGCTCCAGGTCCGGGAAATTTCCTCACGATCTTGCCAGTATCCTACCGCAAGCCCCGCCAAAAACGCGGCTCCCAGCGCCGTCGTTTCCCTAACGACCGGACGCTCCACCGGCACATCCAGGATATCGCTCTGAAACTCCATCAGGAAGCCGTTAGAAACGGCACCGCCGTCTACTCTCATTTTCCGGACCGCATATCCCGAATCCCGCTCCATCGCTCCGAGAATATCCTTCGTCTGATAGGCCAGCGATTCAAGCGTTGCCCGGATAAAATGCTCCTTCGTCGTCCCGCGGGTCAAACCGAACACGGCTCCGCGTACATCGCTGTCCCAATAAGGGCTGCCCAAGCCAACGAATGCGGGCACCACGTACACGCCTTCGGTGGAACTCACGCGGGAAGCATAAGCTTCGCTGTCTTTGGCGTCCCGGAACATGCGCAAACCGTCCCTAAGCCACTGGATCGCCGATCCGGAGACAAAGATGCTTCCTTCCAGCGCATACTCCGCCTTGCCGTCGATTCCCCAGGCGATGGATGTAATCAGGCCGTGCTCGGAAGCGACCGGCTTCTCTCCCGTGTTCATCAGCATGAAGCATCCGGTGCCGTACGTCGTTTTGACCATCCCCGGCTCAAAGCAGGTTTGGCCGAACAAGGCCGCTTGCTGATCGCCCGCCGCTCCGGCAATCGGGATCCGCTCGCCGAAGAAATGGTACGGGACGGTCGTTCCGTAAACTTCCGATGACGGACGGACTTCCGGAAGCATTGCCTTTGGTACGTCAAGCAGCTTTAGCAGTTCGTCATCCCATGCCAATTCGTGGATATTGAACATCAGCGTCCGCGAAGCATTGGAAAAATCGGTGACGTGCAACGCGCCTCCGGACAGCTTCCAAATCAGCCAAGTATCGATCGTTCCGAACAGCAGCTCGCCATTTTCGGCCCGCTCCCTCGAACCCGGGACGTGATCCAGAATCCATTTCACCTTAGTCCCGGAAAAATAAGGGTCGATCAGGAGTCCGGTTTTCGACCGGAATGTGCCGTCCAGTCCGGCCGCTCTTAGTTCCTCGCAAATTTCCGCCGTCTGCCGCGATTGCCACACGATCGCCGGGTAAATCGGAGCCCCTGTCTCTTTATCCCAAATCACCGTCGTCTCCCGCTGGTTCGTGATGCCGATGCCTGCGATCTGCTTTGGCTTCACGCCGGATTCCGACAAGCATGAAGCGATGACGGCCAGAATCGAGCCCCATATCTCATTGGGCTGTTGTTCCACCCATCCGGGCTTGGGAAAATATTGCGGGAACTCGCGCTGGGCCGAGTGTACGACCGCACCTTCCCGGTTGAACAAGATCGCCCTGGAGCTCGTCGTCCCTTGATCCAAAGCAAGAATGTATTTTTCCAAACCGGATTCCTCCCTTTCCATTGTATTGGTATGCTTAATGTTTCTATCATACCTCCGGGCAAGATGTAAGCGCTACTTCTCTTCGTAAAGAAGTTTTCTTCAATAATAAAAGAAGCCTGCCTGCGGCAAGCTCCTTTTGTTTACGGTTTGGCGTGGTTGTGCTCCGTCCGCGCGAACTTTTCGATCACGCCGATCAGCACATCCAGTTCGTGGGGCGTCAAATCCTCGAGATAGGAGCGCAGAACCTTACGCGAACGCTCTCCTGCCTTCTTATAAACTTCGGCCCCCATTTCGGTTACCGAAAGCAACACCGACCGGCGGTCCTGCTCATCATGGCGCCTTGCCACATAACCGCTTTGAACCAGGCGGTCCGTCATTACCGTTATCGCGCTAGGTTTTACATCCAGTTTGTCCGCCAAATAACTGACATTGCACGACCCGTTTCTTGCGATTAAGGCGAGCATATGGTACTGAGGCCCCGTTAATCCGAGCTCAGTATGGTGCATAATTTCACTTTGCATTTTGCGGAACGTTTTCGACCAGGCATTCAGAAGCCGATCAATGTAAGGATCAAAATTTGAATCCACGACATGCCCACCTTTTAGTAAGATGCTTACCATCAGTGTATTATTTCCCCGTCGAAATGACAAGGATTGTTGCATGGATGGGGAAAACTCCTCTTGTATTTATAAAACGAATGTCTTATGATGAAATCAAAATCATTTTCATGATTTTATCGTTATTAATAAAAATTATTTTCAATTCGAATGGATGGTGAATCATTTGTCGACACCGATCCTACACGCACTCGCCATGAACTTGGATACGCTTCCGCCCCAAGAGCGGCGGCTTGGCGAATATATAATCGAAGCGCCTGCCAATGTCGTCCACCTCGGAATTACCGAACTGGCGAACATTTGCGGGATCAGCCCTTCGACCGTGACGCGTTTCTGCAAAACGTTTCACTTTAAAGGTTTTCCCGATTTCAAAATGAAGCTGGCCGGCGAGCTTGCCCATAAACCGCAGGAAGCCCAATACCAGGACGTCATTGCGGGGAATGATCTCCATAAAATCGTCCAGGCTATGGAAGCCAATCATCTGGCATCCATCACGGACACGACGCGCCTGTTGGATATGAATGAACTCCGCCGGGCTGTCGAAGCATTGTGCCAAGCAGGCCGCATCGACCTCTACGGCGTGGCGACATCCTCCATGATCGCTCAGGATTTCTACCAAAAGCTGATTCGAATCGGAAAAAACAGCACCGCTTTTGCCGATTCCCACATGCAGATTACCTCCGCATCCGCGCTCGGCCCGGGAGATGTCGCCTTTGCGATTTCTTACGGCGGGGAAACCCCGGAAACGATCGACGCGTTAAGATGCGCCAAAGACAGCGGAGCCATTACGATTTCGCTGACCCAATACGGTAGCAGCACGCTTGCTTCATTGGCAGATATCGCTTTATTTTCTTCTTCCCTGGAGGAAGGCATGCGCCGCGGAGACATGGCCTCCAGAATCGCGCAGCTGCATGTAATCGATATCCTGTTTACGGGAATGGTAAGTATGAATTTCGAGGATTTCATTCCCAAACTGGAAAGCTCTTATCAAAACGTTCAAATATACAGAAAACGCAGGGAGGGCAATACTCATGCTTAACATTATCAAAGTGAAGGACGAACAGCTGTTTAACGAGACCGGCGCCGGCCTGATCGCCAGCCTGCTCCAATCGAATCCCAAGGCTAACCTGGGGCTCGCCACCGGAAGCACGCCTGTCGGCGTTTACGGAAAGCTGATCGAACTGTACCGCGAAGGTGTCGTCAGCTTCAAGCAAGCCAGCAGCTACAATTTGGATGAATATATCGGACTAGCCGAGAACCATCCGAAGAGCTACCGAACGTTCATGAACGAGCAGCTGTTCAATCATATCGACATTCTTCCGGAAAATACGCATGTTCCTTCCGGCAACGCTGAAAATCCGGCGAAGGCCGCAGACGATTACAACAAGCTTCTCGAAGCTGCGGGGCAAATCGATCTGCAGCTGCTCGGGCTCGGCCATAACGGGCATATCGGCTTTAACGAGCCGGGCGACGTGTTGCAGGGGCCCACTCACATCGTGGAACTGGATGCACGGACAAGACAAGCGAACGCGCGGTTTTTCCCGTCCCTGGACGATGTCCCTACCCATGCGATAACGATGGGA
Source organism: Paenibacillus salivarius (assembly GCF_051307165.1). Taxonomy (NCBI): domain Bacteria; kingdom Bacillati; phylum Bacillota; class Bacilli; order Caryophanales; family Paenibacillaceae; genus Paenibacillus; species Paenibacillus salivarius. The sequence continues at coordinate 1,418,026 of NZ_CP195592.1, read as the reverse complement.
ATCGGTTCGATTTTGCAAGCGAAACAAATTCTTCTGATGGCGAAGGGCGCGGATAAAGCCGAAATCGTGGCAAAAGCTCTTAAAGGGCCGATTACGACCCAATGTCCAGCATCCTTTCTTCAAACCCATCCCAATGTCGTAGTCGTGCTTGATCAGGCGGCAGGGGGTCTTGTTTAATGAGCGGAACGGATTTTCTGATTATTCACGCAGACGTTGTTACCCCCCGTGGTATCATTCAGGACGGCGCGGTTTTGGTGCAAGGCGGAATCATCACTTACGTAGGATCGCCTTCGGGAGCCTTGGCAGAAGGAAGCGGCGCGGATTATGAAACCGTCGATGCCGGCGGCGCCTACGTATTGCCCGGATTTATCGACATCCATGTGCACGGCGGAATGATGGAGGATTTCTCCGCCCCGGGCAAAGACGCTTTCGACGCGATTACGAAGCTTCATTGCAGCCAGGGTACGACTTCCATGCTGGCAACAACGATGACGATGCCTAAAGAAACAATCGAGCATGTGCTCGAGGAAGTTCATCGGTATATGGAAAGCCAAATGCCGTATGCCAAATTGGCCGGGGTGCATCTGGAAGGGCCGTTCATCAGCCCCAAATGGCCGGGAGCGCAAAATCCGGCGCATATCGTGCCACCGAACCGGAGCTGGGTGGAAGCTTGGGAAGCCCAGTATCCGGGGCTGATCAAACAAGTCACTTTTGCTCCGGAACGGGAAGGATCGCATGATTTGATCCGCTTCCTTCGCAGAAAAGGCATCGCCGCCGCGGCGGGCCATACGGATGCGACGTATGAAGAAATCATGGCTGCCGTCGAGGTAGGACTACACCACGCCGTGCATATGTTCAATGCCATGACGCCGCTTCATCATCGCAAACCAGGAACTGCCGGTGCGATCCTCAGTACACCGGGGATCAGTGCCGAAATTATCGCGGACGGAATTCACGTGCATAAGGCCGGCATCCAGCTTCTCGCCAGCGTCAAAACCGACCATAATCTGATTTTGATTACGGACGCCATGTCTGCAGCGGGTCTAGGGGACGGGGAATATATGCTGGGCGATCTTCCCGTCATCGTCAAGGACAATGTGTGCACTTTAAAAGAAAGCGAAGGCACTTTAGCCGGGAGTACGCTGACGATGATTCGCGGATTCCGTCATTTGGTCCAGGAGATCGGTCTCAGCGTACAACAGGCTTCCGAAGCGGCGAGCTTGAATCCCGCCAAATTGATTCGGATCGATCATCTCACCGGCTCGGTTGAAACCGGCAAAGCCGCCGATCTGCTGCTCGTCGACAAGGATCTGGAATTGCGGAAAGTATGGGTAGACGGCCGTCTGATCCCTTAAAATCATAACCACCCGTCCAACGGGTGGTTTGCTCTTGGGGTATAACCCCTCGTTGCCAAACTGCGCCTAAAGACGCTAGCCTGACAATAAAGTTGTTCAGGCTCAGTGTTATTTGTCACTTTCACTTACCAGTTAAACTGGTTTACTTCTTCTTGCTACTGTTTCTGCTGAATGGATCTTCATACTCTTTTACACTCAGTTTATCAACTGCTTGATCATGTGCCTCTTGCTCACGTATATATTTTGCGACAGTGGCCTCATTCAAGCCCACCGTGCTGACGTAGTATCCCTCCGCCCAAAATTTCCGATTTCCATATTTATACTTCAGGCTGGCATGCTTCTCAAATATCATTAGTGAGCTCTTTCCCTTTAGATATCCCATGAATGATGATACTGAGATTTTTGGAGGTATTGCCACCAACATATGTACATGATCTGGCATCATGTGACCTTCTATGATCTCCACTCCCTTGTATTTACATAAACGCTTGAATATTTCGATCAAGTCTTTCCTCACTTGATTATAGATCTCTTTCCGTCTATACTTCGGGGTGAACACGATGTGATATTTGCACATCCACTTCGTGTGAGCTAGGCTATAGCTCTTGTTTGCCATCTAAGACCATTCCTTTCATTATTGAGCCTGAACATCTCAATTTTATGGGAATGGTCTTGTTGGTCAAACCCTAGATCCCTCCACCCGCATAGCGGGTGGTTTTTTGTTTCGCACGCTTCGCGAGCTCAACTGGCTAAAGCCATAATAAGAAAGACCGAAGCAGGCGCCCCGGTCTTTTTCTTTTCGTTAGCGGGTTACTCCCCCGGAATAGCCACCGGTCGTAAACCCGGCTCCACCCGCTCCGCCTGTCGTAGTATTGTGCATGCGGTTAGGGGTTGTTGGCGCATAACCGTTCGGGCCGGTCATCGTTCCGGTGCGGTGAGGGAAAACACGATTAATCATGGTTTCGAAATCCGCGATATATCCGTGAAGCGTTGCTCCCCCGCGGGAATGAGTCGCATAGGTTCCGACTTGGTTTACGAATTCCGTATCGCCGGATACATATACGTTACGAATGTGCGGAGCGGACCGTTTCACGACTCTGGATACTTCATCCTTCACATGCTGCGGCACGAAGTCCGTCACTCTTCCCGCCGTCGTTCCGTTCCCCAGGTTATGCATCGTGCCTGTTCCCATGCCTCTCATCGTACCCGTTCCCGCGCCTCTCATCGTACCGGCCCCTACGCCGGTACCGTAATCGTGCCCGGTTGTGCCGTAACCATAGCCGTTCCCTGTCGTGCCGTAGTTCCCCATCCCATAGCCTGTCGTACCGTTAGGAACCGTCGTGTTCCGACCGGTCGTGCCTCCTTGGCCGAGGCCGAATAAATTGCCCACAACGCCCGACCGTCCGTTAAAGCCGCGGCCAAGGCCGTCATCTCCCGCTCCCCGGGTTCCGTATCCGGCACCGTAAGGACCGCCGTAGTTCGTCGTGCCTGTCGTGTTACCAAGCCCTGTCGACATGCCGGACATGCGGGATGTCGTACCCAGAGTTCCTGTACGGGTAGTTCCTGTGGTTCCTGTGGTTCCTGTGGTTCCTGTGGTTCCTGTAATTCCGGGGGTTCCGGTAGTTCCAGTTCCCGTGGTTCCGGTCCGATTCGTTCCGGTCCGATTCGTTCCGGTCCCCGTAGTTCCGGCCCTATCGTGAAGCGTTAGCGCAACATAAGCATCATTGCCTGTTACGACAACATGAGCGCTTCGAACATCGCTCAGCCCGGCAACCTTATTACTTAGCGAAGGGCTGTACGTCAAAGAACGAATGCGCTGGTTTTGGCCGCTGCCGGCACTCCGGGAAAAATTGCGGTTTCCTTGGGGCAGAGAATTCACGTCATAATTGCGTCCGTCATGGTTCCGAACACTCTGCGTCCGGACATTGTTGTTGTCGGTTCTGGTACCGCAGGCCGTAAGTCCGACCATCCCGGCTAAAAGCGCAGCGGACAATGACAAGTTAATCATTTTCTTCATACGCATCGAATGAACATTCCCCTTCCATAGCTATGATGACTGCAGCTATAGAATGGCTCGTCGGGGGCGACGGTATCCTGAAAAGTTTTGACATCGGAACCGCCGGGAAAATTACAATTGACTGTATATCGAGAGCAATTGGGGGCCAATAACCCGAATGTCGTGATGATGTTCCGCATACTTTCTGCCTTCGATTCCTCTTTGCCTGCGTAAGGAACCTGATTGAAGCAATGTTTTCAACACATCGTAAAGGGTATCCGGGCTGGCGTTGCAAACGGGAAGATTCCCGGGAAACGCGTTCAGCAGGTCATCCCTGATATAAGCGATTACGGGCTTCCCGAGCGCCATCGCCTCAACCGCAAGCAATCCGTAGGATCCGCACAGAATCTGGTCGACGATAAGATCCGCTTGGCGGTAAAGAGCCAACGCTTCTTGACGGCCCAGCTTTTCGATCCTCATATAGCGTAAAGGATATTCCGACTTCAGCTTGCCGATGATCTCCTCGATCACCACCGTTCCTTTAAACAGCGGGTCCGTAGGGGCGTGAACGATCAAAGGACATGCTTCATCTTCACTCGGATAAGCGGGAGGATGACGTTCGACATCGATGGCCAGCGGGAGAATGACGACCTTTTTATAGTATGGCTTCACGTATTCAAATACTTCTCGGTCTTGCACGATACCCACCGGTACATATTTTCCGACGAACGTTAATCGGCGCACAATGTCTTCCTCTTTCGGCGAATTGCCGATCCGGACATAAGGATTATGGAGCGAGGCGATGCTTCGCATTCTGACGTCATTGCCCCAATGATGCATGACCATCGGCTTTCCCGCACGTTGGATCAGCTTCAGATCATCCATACCGGGAATCATGGTCATATTGAAGTGAAAATGAAACAGGTCAAAATAATCCAGTGCTTCCCCGAAATTTTTCATCAATTCATATTGGTCCGTGAGCTCAATATTTTCCGTATAATTCTGAAACGTCCGAAAATAATGATATCCGACCGCCTCATGCCCCATTCCGGCTAATTCTTTGCAAAAGAGTCCGACTTGCCCGCCGATTTCCATCGGAGCGTGAACAATTTTCAATTCTGCTCCTCCCCCTTCACCATATACATATATCGATACTTCCTGAAAGAGAAGTGACAAGACATTGACGAGACATATCTGCGTTCTCCCGTTGGGGGGGCTTTCCCCGGAAACATTCTCCTCTTGGACCATATCCGATCTTGCACCGTATGTTCATTATGCAATCCAACCGCATGATCCCGAACCGCTGTTTGAAGGCTTTCTCTTCAACGGACTCGGATCGCGGTCCGGACGGTTTATGTATCCGATGTACGCGGCATACGGCTCCATGGCAGACCAAAGTGATTGGCTCGGTTGGATCGATTCCCTTTTCGCTCCTGACCGCAATTGGGATGCTTTGAGCATCCTTGCGGACCGGCCGCTCGAAATCTGGGTATCGATTCCCTACCCGCATATGCGCCAAACGAATTTTGGAAAAGTACAAGGCACGGAATTGAATTTTCAAATCGCCGAGGATCGGTATGAAGCGGTTGAATGGTGGATCAGCCGGTTTCTGGCACGTTTAAATCAACAAGGCGAACGTTTCGAAAACCTTGTATTTCGCGGCTTTCTTTGGCAAAGGGAGTCCATCGACAAAAACGACGAACCTTTGGTGCAACAAACCAACCGACTCATTGCATCACTTGGCTACCATTCGATTTGGCTGCCGCATTACGGGGGATATGGTTCCTTAAGGCATAAAATGCTGGGCTTTGACGATGCCGCGGTCCATGCCAATTATTACGGAAACGCCGGTTTTGGCGTGGAATGGATCGACCATGCCGCAACAATGGCCAAAACCTGCGGCGCAGGGTTCCAGATCATTTACGGTAAAGGCATTCTATACAACGATACTCACTTTCTTGATTACCTGAACCATGGACTTCCGGAGAAAAACGGCTATATTTCCGACAGCCTGCTCGTTTACCAGTTTCCTAATCTAAGGCTTGCAAACATTCTGGAAACCCGGCCTGAATATTATGAACGGCTTCAAGCGTTCATCAAGGGAAACTATCGAAAAACAACATATCCCGGGATTACGTATTGAGGTCAAAAATAAACATGAGGCTGCCGGAGTCCGATCCCCCGGCAGCCTCTCCATCCTTATATTACACGACAGCTAAAGCATGAACGCGCAGTTCGCCAAGATACTCCCCTGCGGCACCAAAAGGATAAGGCACTTCGGTAGGCGCCGTTACTGTTGTTGTCACCGTAAATCTAAGGGCTGACAATGGGCCGAGCGAAGCAAGCAAGAGCGTATCACCCGAACCAATCGCCACATTTTGTTTGTTTCCTCCGTTGGCAAGGCCTGTGATAATCGGCACGGTGAGAACGACGATACCTAACAGGTTGATTGCTTCCAGGGTAACCGTGGAAGTTGCCGTTTCGTCCGCCGCATAAGCGAAAAATGCCGTAATTGGCAAACCTACCGTAAAGATCGGGAGAAGCCCTGATGGAACCGTGAAGGTAGACACAAGGGTAACGGTCGATCCCGGTCCGTCGAACGGAGAGAAGATATAAGTTCCGTTTCCGTTAATAAAAGGCATTTCCGGGTCTTTCGGCACAACGATCGCCGGCGTAGGCAGGGACCCCGGAGGCGCCCCCGTATCCGCAGTAATCACCGTGTTTGCCGTCGTCGTGAAACCATCCAAGATCAGAGCCATGAATTCACCTCCTTTCGTCATAACCCCGTCTGACTTATCGTCCGACTGTATAACCTATGCTTCATTCCAGCTACCTGATTGGGTCAACTCTCCAAGTGAACTGCTCATTTTTGCGTATTTATGAAAGCTGCCTCCTGTGCAATCATTCCTGTTCCGGTTCCGAGCCGGTATATATGCGATGTATTTTCCAATTTGTCCGTCACATTTCGCGTATCAAAAACGACGGGAGCGTATGCGGCGATTTTGTCGATCGGAATGACGGTATGATCCGTTACAATGATGACGCAATGGGAATTTCGCAATATTTCCTCGTTCAAATCGACGCTTTTGTAAATCTCTCCCCCTACTTCGATCTCATCAATATAAGGATCATGGTAGCTTACTTGATGTCCCGACTGTATAAGCAGGGAAATCAAATCCAGGGCGGGGGATTCACGCACGTCGTTAATATCCCTTTTATACGCAACACCGTAGATGAGCAAATTAGCCTGCTTCGGGGCTTGATGCTTCGCAAGCAACGCCTCCACCCTGCCTGCGATATAATGCGGTGCGTTCCGGTTCACTTCGTCGGCGATTTCGATAAATTTGCTTGTCTTCCCCAGCTTCTGCGCCTTCCACTGTAAGTACAGCGGATCGACCGGAATGCAGTGTCCGCCGATCCCCGGTCCCGGATAATAAGGGGTGAAACCAAAAGGCTTCGTCTTGGCCGCTTCAATCACTTCCCAAATATCGATGTTCATCTCATCGCAGATGGTTGCGAGTTCATTAATAAAGCTGATATTGATCAGCCGGTGGGCGTTTTCCAGCAGCTTTGTGAATTCCGCAACTTCCGGTGACGAGACATTCACCACACTATCGAACACTCTTCCGTACAAATCCCCCGCCCGTTCCAGGCATGCCGGAGTCAAACCGCTTATCACCTTGGATATTTGTTCTACCTTGAAGTCTTCATTCCCGGGATCAATTCTTTCGGGAGAGTAACCGATATGAAAATCAGTCCCAGCATTCAACCCGCTTCCTTGTTCGAGAAGAGGTTTTACGACCTCCCTCGTCGTTCCCGGATAAGTGGAGCTTTCCAGTATAACCAGCTGACCCTTTTGAAGATAACGGCTGATGTCGGCTACCGCCCTTTCCAATATGGTCAGGTCCGGCGAATGCTCTGCATTGAGCGGCGTAGGTACGCATACGATAATGGCATCCACCCCGGTGATGCAATCGGTTTGATCCGTCGGGTGAAACCTCCCCGTTTTCAAACTTTGTTCGAGTTCCTCATCCGTCACATCGGGCAAGTAACTTTTGGCCCGGCACAGCGCCCCGATTTTTCCAAGGTCCTTGTCTACCCCGTACACGGTGAAACCCTTGGAGATAAAAAGCAGGGACAACGGCAGCCCGACATATCCTTGCCCGATCACGGCAATGGTTTGAATCGAATCCCTCGTGTTGCCGGTCATAAATACGTCCTCCTCGGTTCATAATATAGCTAATTCTTTGGTTTGATCGGTTTTCCGGGATTGCCGGCGTACGTTTCTCCGGGAGGGACATCTTTCGTAATGACCGCTCCCGCGCCGACGACCGCATGTTCGCCGATCGTGATCCCTGGCAGCAGGGTGGCGTTGTTTCCGATTCTGGCATGACGCCGGATAACGGGACCTTGATGGCGATAGTTGCCGAGACCCATGTATTTATCGTTGGAGGTGGAGCAGCATGGACCGATAAAAACATGGTCCTCGATCACCATATCGCTGGTGATATACGATGACGTTTGAACGGTAACCCGGCTGCCGATCTCCGTTTTCGGTTCTACGATGACATTGCGTCCGATAATGCTGCTGCTTCCGATGCTGACCCGTTCCCGGATGCTGGCCATGTCGCCTACAAACACATCTTCCCCGAGGGCTACGCCGCAATAGATCACAACGCTGCAGCCGATTTTGACGCGGTCGCCGACCATCAGCGGCGGCAGTTCCGCGGGCGGTTTTAAAGACATTTTGGGATTGGAGGACGGCCTTTTTCCAAGCACGCACAAATCGCCGATCTGCACCCCGCGTCCGATGTTCGTACCTTGCTTGATCACGACGAAATTTCCGATGGCGACATCATCCCCGATCACCACCCCGGGTTCGATGATGACGTGATCGCCGATCGTCACGTTTTTTCCGTAAAGAATCTCTGCGCTTTCGCCCATCTACCGTAAACTCCTTCCCAAAACTTCTTCATATATCGCGATCAGCTGCGAAATCACTTGATCCGCATCATGGTGGTTTTTGACATAGGCAATCCCCTGTCTTCCCCGTTGTTCCCTCAGCTCCGGATGAAGTACCAGCTGCTTCAAGCCGTCATACAGCGTGTCGGGATTACAGGAAAGAATCGGCAAATCGGCCGGAAACTTCGTCACGAGATCCGGACGGATGTAACAGATGACCGCCTTCCCGAGGGCCATCGCTTCGACGCTCAGATTGCCGTATGCGCCGCAAAGCACCTGGTCGATCACGATATCCGCCTCTTTATACAAAGCCATGGCCTCGTCGTGACCCATTCCTTCCACGAGCTTGAAACGAAGCGGGATCTCTTTCCCTAATTGCTCAACCGCTTTGATAATGTGGTTGGTTCCCTTAAACTCACGGTGAGTCGGCGCATGTACGATCAGCGGCGGCTCTTTTTTTCGAAGGGCCGTCTCCATCGGAGTTACGGAGGATGGGATGAACAATCTGGGCAACACGTACACTTTTTTTCCTTCCGCCGCGTAATAATCCGCCACGTAAGGATATAATTCATAATCCTGGACTATCGCCGCCGATACGTGCTTGGCAAAAAACTTCAGGTTTCGTTCGATTTCTTCTTCCGGGAATGAAGATTCCGTATTTACATACGGGTTTTGGTATCCGTTCCAGGCCCTTGCGCGCATATGCGAACGGATATCGTTACCCCGGTGATGCATGATTGCCGCCTTGCCGTTCTCCCTGATCATCCGAATGTCCCGCTTATCCTCAATGAACGTATAACTGTTATGGAAATGGAACAGATCGTAGTTCAAAATGCTGTATTCCAGTAACTTTATGAGCTCGTAGGAATCGGTGGGGATCACCCGGTTATAATTCAAGTAATTCGGAAAATAGTCAAAACCGACGGCATGGATCCCCTTTTTCTTCAAAGCCTCGCAGATCAGCCCGACCTGGCCGGCGATTTCCAGCGGGACGTGCATGATTTTTGCCGGAATCAATCTACTCTCCCCCCTTTACGCTTTGATAAATGTCCAGCAGCTTGGGAATGATGAAATTTACGCTATGGTACTTCTCCACATAATGGCGCCCCGCCACACCGAGGTTAAATCTTGCTTCCGGGTTATCGATCAGCGTGGAAAGCACGGATTTGATGTTATCCGGATTCGCCACCACGATCGGCAGCTCAGGCGGAAACTTTGCCTTTACGTCGTCCCTTACAAAAGCAACAACCGGTTTCCCCATTGCCATCGCTTCAACGCTCAACATGCCGTAAGTTCCGCACAAAATCTGATCAACGATAATATCCGCCGTCAAGTAGGCTTTCATCGCTTGCTGATGGCTCATTTTCTCGATAGCACGGTACTCGAACGTCTTTGTCCCCTTCAACTCCTCGATAGCTTTTTCCACGTATTCGGAACCTTTGAATTCCCGGTTTGTGGGAGCATGGATAATGACGGGATTCCGGTTATCCTTGGCGGGATAAGCGAATGGGATTTCTTCATGCCTGCAAGCCAGGGGAAGAACGTGAACATGCTCGTAATAATCCGCGACATGCGGATAGAGCTCATAATCCTGAACAATGGCATGTTTGATATACTTGCTCGAAAATAAAAGATTTTGATGAATCCGCTCATCGGGAAAATAACTGGGGGGAACAGGGTAAGGATTGAGCAGGGCGGTGGTCCTTTTGGAGCGGACATCATTGCCCCAATGGTGCATGATCATCTTTTTTCCGTTCGCATGCAGGAGAGGCAAGTCGAAATTGTTGGCCAGAAAAGTATTTCCGTTATGGAAATGGATCACGTCCGCATGCCCGGCAATCGGATCCACGATTCGGATTAATTCGTAAGCATCCGTAATGTTGATTCCGCCATTGTAATTCAAATAGCTGAGGAACCAGTTAAAACCGCAGGATTCATGTCCCGCCAGCCGAAGCCCATTCACGATGGTCTGCATTTGACCCGCGATTTCGGTCGGCGCATGAACGATCTTCATATTGCTCCTCCCCTCGAATAAATGACTGCATCCTTCCGACATTATGATTTATTCATTTATAGAGACGGTTGCCAGTGCTCAGGACAAAATTGGATTTTCGTCTAGGTCAATCCTATTTCTGAAAACATACTATTTATTGTTAAAAGAACAAAAACCATTATGGCTGGAGTGTGAAAAAATGATTCCTGCGTCGGCTGTTGGGTATTTATCACCGCAGGCCTATCAGTTAAAAAACCAGGTATGCATGATACCGTGCGGAGATTTATTGAACGAAATGCCTCTGACTTGGAAGGAAGATCAATTGCGCTATTACACGAATTACGTGTTGAACGGCCAGCCGATAGACAACATGTTCAAGGGGTTCATTTTCAACGGGATCCGTACAAGAGATAACAACCATTTCATGTACCCGCTGTATGTCGGCTTCGGCGATCCTTCGGATAAAAACGACTGGCTGGAGTGGATCGACACCCTCTTCGCTCCCGATGCCAACCTGACTGCCCTACACCGGCTTGCCAAGGGAGACAAACTGGATGTTTGGGTATCCATTCCTTATCCGCACCAATTTCAAAAGGCTTTCGGAGAAGTGCAGGGACGCAACCTGAATTTTTCGTCGAATATCGACCGCTTTGCGGCGATCGTCTGGTGGATCGACCAATTCAATGCAAAATGGAACCAGAGAACCGATTTGCACGACAAACTGGACTTCAGAGGATTTTTATGGCAAAGGGAATCCATCATTCCGCAAACCAATGACGAAGACCTTGTGAAATGGGTAAACGGGGCGATCGCCTCCCGGAATCAGCTCAGCATGTGGCTGCCCAACTATGGAGCCAACGGGGTGATTCAATGGCACAAGCTCGGTTTTCACGTCGTGGCATTAAACCCAAACTATACGGGGAATACCAGCTACAATACCAGTTGGATTCAAAATTCGTCGGGATTCGCGAAATTCTATCATCTGGGGACTCAAATTACTTTCGGAAAAGGCATGATTTACAGCGACTCACATCATCTCGATTACTTTAATTTCGGGCTCCCGGAAAAGCAAAACTATATGACCAACTCGTTCCTTGTCTATCAATTTCCGAACCAGACCCTCGAATCGGTATATAAAGAGAGGGTTACCGAGTACATCCGGCTTTACACGTTCGTTAAGGGGATCTACCAGAGGGTCAATTATCCAGGGATCGTTTATTAATAAAAAGGGCGGGGCAGCAACGGCTGTCCGCCTTTTTTTGCATGAAAAAGGGCTGCCTGAAGGCAAGCGGTTCTTCCGCTTCACTTCAAGCAGCCCTTCCCGTGCGATGCGCCTTAAGGAATCAAATGGTGGAGACAAGCAAATAAGGGGGATCCTCCAGCAAAAAGGAGGCGGCATCGTCGGATTCCAAGCTTACGTAAACCCCGTGATTGTCTATGCTGCCAAACCGCCAAGGTTTAGACAACCGGGTCACATCGAACCCGCCTTGCATGCCCCCCGAAATCAGGACAAAATCTTTGATTTCCGTGCAAGACGGCCGGGCCGTCCATATATGTTGTTCGTCCCAGCCCTGTTGGATCTCCCGCAGATGAAGCTTTCCCGTGGCAGGAGCGCTGACGGGCACGATCAGATTCATGGACAGGACTTCCATGTCTTCGGGAATGACCGCAATATTAAAAGACACGAACATCTCTTTCCCATGGACAGAGTAACGGTTCGGAATAAACAACATCGATTTTTCCAACGTGTTCATCGGTAAACCTCCGATCTCATTTCATTTATGACGGCAGATTGGCATACACTTCTTCCACTTGATTCACGACGACATCCTTGGCGTGATATTTTTCCGCATATGCTCTGCCCTTTCTCCCCAGATCCTCATAAAGAGACGGGTTTTCCAAAAACACCTGAATGGCGGTAACGACGTTATCCGGATTGGCGTTCATGATCGGAAGCTCGGCAGGGAACTTCTCGACCAAATCGCTTCGGATATAGGTAATCACAGGTTTGCCGAGCGCCATCGCTTCCACACTGAGCAAGCCGTAAGAACCGCACCGAATCTGGTCGACGACCAGATCGGCCTCGCGGTACATCCGAATCGCCTGCTCATGGTTCAATTTTTCGATCCGTTTATATTCGAAGTCATAGGACTTTTTCAGCTCTTGAATGGCCGCCTCGATGGCCGCCGTTCCTTTGAAATCCCGCTGCGTCGGGGCGTGCACGATCAGCGGCCGCTTGATCCTCCCGCCCGGATAAGCCGGCGTAAACGGGGCCAGATCGATGGAGATTGGAATGACATGAACTTTTTTGTAATAAGGCCGCACATAATCGTAAACTTCATAATCCTGCACGATGGCTTCATCGATATACTTGGATATTTCGGTCAAGCGCCGGTCGATCACTTCGTTGGGAGGAGAGTCGCCCGTAAAGACGTAAGGGTTGTTTTCCCGTGCCTGCTCATGAAAACGGACGTCGTTGCCCCAATGGTGCATGACCATTTTTTTGCCTTTTTCCTTAATAATTTCCAAATCTTTATATCCGCTCAGCAGGCTTGTCGCGTAATGAAAATGAAATACGTCGTAAAAATTGATAAGATGGTGGCTCGTGCTCCCCAGTTCCTCGATCGTCGTGTTGATCAAATGATCCCGATACCCCAAGTAGGTATGATACGTGTTATAGCCCGTGGCAAGGTGTCCTCTCTTTTTCAATTCGCCGCACATAATGCCCATTTGCCCGGCAATTTCCAGCGTTCCGTGAAAGATCCTCATTCCGGCGGCTTCCCTCCTTTTCTCCACTGTTCCGTCTTTCTGAGACCGGATACGAGATCCACCTGCGGCCTCCATCCAAGCTTTTCCTGCAACATCCTGGAATCCAAAGATCTGCGGTGGACGACGTCCACCTTTCGCTTCGGTTTCCAGTCAATATCCGTTACGGACTGACCGGCCATTTCGGAGATCAGTTCCGCGAGCCGGGCCACGGTCGTCTCCGTCCCTGTCCCGACATTAAAGACGTTGCCGATCGCCTCCGGAAGCACTGCCGCGGCCAACAGCGCATCGATCGCATCGTCGATGTAGGTGTAATCGCGCGTTTGCGTCCCGTCCCCGAAGATGGTGAAAGGTTTCCCAAGCTCCGCCTCTTCAAAAAATTTGGCAACGACCCCGCAATACGGATTCGTCGTCAATTGGCCGGGACCGTAAACATTCGACAACCGCAGCACCGAAACCGGCAGCCGATGCATCTTGAAGTAAACCTGGCAATAATGCTCCATGGAAAATTTGCTCGCCGCGTATGGGACCGTTGTTTGATACCATCCCTCGGGAGTCGGAAATTGTTCGGCATTCCCGTAAACCGATGCCGTGGACGTATAAACGAACCGCTGCAAATCCGGGCATAACCGCTTCGCCTTTTTGAGCAACAAATAGCCCCCGTACAAGTTGACATGGTAGTCGTCGTCCATATTTTCCGCGGACATCACGAGGTTTCTGCAGGCCAGGTGAAAAATATGGGCCGTTCCGGGAAGCACCCGTTCCAACAGTTCTTCGTTAACATAAGACGTCTCATAAAAGGTAATCCGGTCCGAAGAAGGAACGTTCTCGCGCCGGCTTGTCGAACAATCGTCAATCACCGTAATATGTTCTGAAATGGGAAGAAGTCTAAGCAGAAGCTGGGAACCAATGAACCCGGCCCCCCCGGTCACCAGCACCCGGCCAAAAGTATAGCTCATAATCCAACCTCCAGATCGGACATCATTTCCGTACGAAAAGATGTTAATGGGATTGGCACACTGCGGCCTTTCAGCGCCGAATCGTATAAGGCGAAGATCAACTCCAGCGCCTTTTTGCCTTCCTTCGCATCTAGCAGTCCTACTACCGCTCCATTTTCTGCCGCCTCGATAAACCGTTTGTACATTCTCACATGCTCCTCCCCGGCATGGTCCATAACCGGTTCGGGGACTTCCGGATCCGCAAACGACCACTTGCGGATTTCATCCAGGCGGATGCCACCGATACTTACCGTTCCTTTTTCCCCGAACAAGGTAATGCCATTGTCGTAATTGCCCGGATAAGTCACGGTGTTGGCTTCTATGATCCCGATCGCGCCCCCTTGGAAATTCACGACGCCCGCAGCGACATCCTCGGTTTCCTTCATAAGCAAGCCCCGTTGCAAGCTCCCGTAAATCCTCTCGCCATCTCCCAAATACCACTGCAAAAGATCGATAAGATGAATTCCTTGATTCAGCAGCATCCCGCCGTCCTGTTTCCAAGTCCCCCGCCAAGGGGCCGCTTCATAATAGGCGGCGGACCGCTGCAGCCTCATCGATACGACTCCGAGATACAATTTCCCCATCGCTCCCGAATCGATCAAATCCTTCACCTGGGTCATTACCTTTTTGTATCTTAATTGATGGCACACTTGCACGATGACCCCATGCTTTTGGGCAAGGCTGATGATTTCATCCGCGTCTGCCAAGGATAACGCCATCGGTTTCTCAAGCAAGACATGCTTTCCGCTGCGGATGGCCTCGTTCGCGAGCTTGGCATGCAAAGCCGATGGGGTCGCGATGATGACAGCCTGAACCTGCGGGTCCTGAAGCAACTGTCCCATTTCGGTATACTTGGCTATCTCGCCCTTATTCCCGGATAATGTAGCATATTCTTCCTCAGCCGCAACCATGCGTTCCGGCTGAACATCAAACAGCGCGGCAAGCTCCGCGCCTTCGCATGCGGCCAGGGACCGGATATGCCGATCGGAAATTCTTCCGCAGCCGACCAAACCGAATTTGATCATGGCCGGGTTTCCCCTTTCGCAGTGCGTAAAGCGGCGATCACTTGATCCTGCTCCTCTTCGTAAAGGAAAGCGCCTATAGGCAGGGCAAAAAGTTGTTCGGACAGACGCTCGGCAACCGGAAAATCACCGGGACCGTAATTGAGATGCGCATAGACTTCCTGTAAATGAAGAGGACGAGGGTAGTACACACCCGACTGAATGTTTTGGTGTTGAAGAGCTTCCAGCAACTTTTCCCTCTGCGCAGACTCCACACAAAACAAGTGGTAAATGTGCGTCCGGTCTCCCTGTTCCGGAGAAATCGCAAGAAACGGAAGTTCCTTCAGCGCCTCGCGATATCGTCCGGCCAGACGCATCCGTTCTTTGTTCCAGTCGTCGATTTTCGTCAGGGCAATGCGGAGGATGGCCGCATGGAGTTCGTCCAAACGGCTGTTATAACCGAGGGTGGTATGATAGTATTTCTTGTCGCTGCCGTGCTGGCGAAGAAGCCGAAGCCGCCGGGCAAGCTCATCGTCGGAAGTGACGATCAATCCGCCGTCGCCGACGGTGCCCAAATTTTTGGTCGGAAAAAACGAAAAGCAGGCCGCATGGCCGATGCTTCCGACGCGGCGACCCTTATATTCCGCGCCGAACGCCTGGCACGCATCTTCGATGACCTTCAGGCCGTGGCGATCCGCGATATCCATGATTTCATCCATATCGGCGGATTGGCCGAACAAATGAACCGGAATGATCGCTTTCGTGGCGGGCGTTATTTTTTCTTCAATACGGGCGGGGTCTATGCAGTAGGTGTCCGGATCAATATCGGCGAATACCGGCACGGCCCCGACGCGGGATATCGCTTCCGCCGAAGCGAAAAACGTAAACGGGGTCGTGATCACCTCGTCCCCGGGGCCGATTCCGAGGGCGTCCAATGTCAGCACCAAGGCATCCGTGCCGTTGGCAACCCCGACCGCATGGGAACCCCCCAAATAGCCTGAAATTTCGCTCTCCAGCTTTTTGACGTTCGGGCCCAGCACATATTTCCCGGATTCGATGGTTTCCGTAATTGCCGCCACCATTTCGGGCAGAATCGATTGAAATTGACGGGCAAGCGGTACTAATTCAATCATAGAACGATACCTCTCTTTTCCTTTATATATTGTTCAACGCCAGGCCAAACGCGTCTCAACTCGCCGGAAAACGTATGTCTTGACAACACTTTTTCTCTTGCCCGGCGGCCGATGGCGGTACGTTTCTCGGGATGCTTCAAATAGTGCCGGGCAAGCTCCAATGTCTCGTCGGGCCCCGACGTAAACACGATCTCTTTTTCGTGCTCGAACAGCCCTTCCAACTCTTCCGTCCGGCTGGCAATCATGAATGCGCCGCAGCCGAGAATTTCAAACGTACGCTGGGTAACCTGGTCCCTGGCATTCTGCACGCCAAGCATAATTTTGCTGTCATGATAGATCCCCGCCGTTCTTTTATACGGCAGAAATCCGTGGATGCAGGAGGCCGGAAGAGCCATGCCAAATTCCCGTTTGAGCAGCGAAGCGTTTTCCCTCCAGTTACCGCCCCAAACATGAACGTCCTCCGGTGAAGCGACCAGCGGAAACAACAGCTCCTTCAAGCTGTCATAACGGTACGTCTTCGTCTCCAGGTGCGTCGTTCCGACAAAAGCGATGTCATACCGCTCCGTCCCTGCGGCCGGCTTCCCCGGGAAAAGGCGCGGATTAAAAGCAAAGTTCAGAAACTCGGACGCCATCCCCATGTCTCTGTACAGGGAGACGCAATCGGGATGAATCGTCCAGACGAGGTCGGGTTTCAGCCGCCGAACCGCTTTTTGCGACAGCCTTTCGAAATGGATTTTGTCTTCCGTAGCCCAATAGATTTGGAGCATGCCGTATTTCTCGCACCAGTCGGGAATGACTTCCAAAGGAAACTCGGCCATCGGTTTGTCATAGCCGACCGTAATCAGAATCTCCGGCCGAAAGTAGGCAATCGCCGCTTCGATTTCCCGCCGGTTCCAGGACGACTGATAATGCAGTTTGTGGCCGTGCTGGCTTAAGGCGTCACCCAGGCTGTTGATATAGCATGACAGATGATTCAAAAAAAAGATTCTTCGCGCTTCCAAACACGTTCTCTCCTCCCGTCAAGCCCCTTTATCTGCGATATGTTCGACTACATTACCTTATGGCATGAGCCGTGGAATGGCACGGCAGGCGCACAAATACGAGCCATAAAATTCGGGCGCATGCAATGCTTGCGGCTCCGTAAGCGGGAACTTAATCCGAACAAGCCATCAATAAAAAAGGACCTCTCGCAAGGGCATGAGCACCTTTCGAGAGGACCTCCCGTATCAAACCGTTACAAGCGAATCTGACTTTGATTTCTCAGCAGGTTCTGCAAATTGCCGAGAAGCGCGTTACCATTCAGATTGAATGATCCCGCAAAGTTGCCGAGAACCGAGCTGAGCTGGTTGTAGAATGGGCGAATTGCGGAAAGCGCCGTTTCCGGGTTCACGTTCGGATCTCTGATCAGATTGTGAATGTTGTTCAGTTGGCTCGTAAGATCGTTCAGAATTTGCGGGCTGAAACCGGCTGCAGCCAAAGGTGAGCTTGCCGATTCTTCGCGAGCCGCGGACGCAAGCGCAGTGCTAAGCTCTCTTCTTTGTTCGTCATCCAGGTTCAGCGCATTCATCTGCTGTTGGAATTGGGCCAACGATTGCGAATCGCCACCGCCGTTTTGGACTGCTTCTGTATTCGATTGAAGTTCCCCGAGTATTCTGAACAATTTACCGACCGGATGATTTTCGTTCTGTACATATCCTTGCAGCATCGTAGAAATCTGCTGCAGTCTGATTTCCAAATCATTCATCCGTAATCCCTCCTTTCTCGCTGCTATTCTATGCATAAAACAGCCTCGTGCTTGGATGAATACATATTTTTTAAATTTAATAGTCCCGTAGTTTTTTGCCAGGTTCGTGGGGCTTCTCTACACCATATGATGCCTATGAACGATCAGCTATCTTCATTTATTTGAACAATAATCAGTACATGGAAGGGAGGAAACAAGGAATGGCGCTCGAAAAGCCGGAACCGTCACCCGGCTTCTGGAAAGGGAAAAAGGTGTTTTTAACCGGGCATACGGGGTTCAAGGGTACCTGGCTAAGTCTGTGGCTGCACTCCATGGGCGCACAGGTTACCGGATATTCGCTTAAGCCTGCCACCGAGCCCAGCATTTACGAGATTTGCCGCATGGATGATATAATCACTTCTTTTTATAGTGATGTCCGCGACCTCGATGCCTTAACGGCCGCGCTGTGCAAAACGGATCCGGATATCGTCATTCATATGGCCGCCCAGCCGCTTGTCCGGGAGTCTTATGACGACCCGGTCGCCACGTTTGACGTCAATATTATGGGAACGGTCCACCTGCTGGAAGCGGTAAGGCAGGCCATCGAGCGCGGGTCGGAGGTCTCGGCCGTCATCAATGTCACGTCCGATAAGTGTTACGACAACCGGGAGTGGGCGTACGGGTACCGCGAAACCGACCGACTGGGCGGTGCAGATCCCTATTCCGGCAGCAAGGCCGGATCGGAGATCGTTACCGATAGTTACCGGCGTGCCTTCTTTCACCCTTCGGGTTCCTCCGAACCGATCGTTCCGATTGCCACCGCGAGAGCCGGCAACGTCATCGGCGGGGGGGACTGGAGCAAGGACCGTCTGATTCCGGACGGGATCCGGGCCATATTGGAGAAGCAGCCGATCCGGCTGCGTTATCCGAAGGCCATCCGTCCATGGCAGCACGTTCTCGAGCCATTGTCGGGATATCTGCTGCTGGCTCAAAAGCTGACGGAATCCAAAGCTCCATTTGCGCGGGGCTGGAATTTCGGACCGGACTATGCAAGCTCGGCTTCCGTCGAAAAGCTTGCGGGCATTCTGTGCGAGGAATGGGGAGAAGGAGCCTCGTTCACCAGCGAATTGAACGAAGCCAATCCCCATGAAGCCATGTACCTGAACCTGGACAGCTCCATGGCCAGACAGGAACTTGGCTGGCGGCCGCGCTGGAGTCTCCGCCCCGCCGTAGCCCAAACCGTGGCTTGGTACAAAGCCTGGCACCTGAAAGAAGACATGAGAGCATTCAGCCTCCGGCAAATCAATGAATATTCGAAAGGGGGGGAGGGCAGGATGATCATTCAGCCTTGCAAACTGCAGGGGGTTTACGAAATCATCCTCCGTCCCAATCATGATCACCGCGGACATTTTACGCGCATCTATGACCGGAAGATTTTTAAGGAGCATGGGTTGACAGGAGATTGGGTCCAAGAAAACCGGTCTTACTCGCAAAGAAAAGGCACGATTCGCGGACTGCACTTGCAGCACGAACCTTACTCGGAGACCAAGCTCGTTCGGGTCACCCGGGGAGCGATCTTTGATGTGTTCGTCGATCTGCGGCCCGGATCCCCGACCTACGGTCAATGGGACTCCATTTTGCTGACGGAAAACAACCATCGGATGGTATATATCGGCAAAGGCTACGCCCATGGTTTCTGTGCGCTGACCGACGATTGCGAGGTCGTCTATAAAGTCGACCAGCCTTATGCTCCGCAGCATGAAGGCGGCGTCATTTGGAATGACGAAAGCCTGCGTATCACCTGGCCCATTCTGAAACCGGTCATTTCGGAAAGGGACCTTTCCCTTCCTTCGCTTGATGAATTCAAACGGATTCAGGCGCAAAAAACAAAGGAGAGATGATAATGAACCCCTTGGTTAGTATTTTGATCCCGACCCATAACCGTCCGCATTATTTCGAGCAGGCTTTGGCCAGCGCGTTGATGCAAACTTATCCCAATATCGAAATTGTCGTCAGCGACAACAGCACGAACGATTTGACGGAGCAAATCGTCGCAAAACACCGGTCGCACCCCCGGGGCTCGGCGATCCGCTATTATCGCAACTCGGAGAACATCGGCCCGCTCCCCAACCAGCAGCGAATCCTTAATCTTGCCAACGGCGAGTATATCAACTATTTAAACGACGATGATCTGTTCCACCCCCGCAAAATCGAAATTATGATGCGCCATATTCTCAGCCACACCAATGTCGTTCTCGTTACTTCCCAAAGAAGGGTCATCGACAGCAAAGGCAAACGCATCTTCGTCCCGCCACTGGGCACTTTCAAGCTTGTTCGTCCCGTGGATACGGTGATTGACGGCCGAGTATTGACCCGGGAAATGCTTCAAGACCAAACCAACTATATCGGCGAACCGACGACGGCTCTGTTCCGCAGAAGGGACCTTCTTGAGCCTTTCGGCGTGCTCGCCGGCAAACAGGTGCTGTTTGCGGTGGATATGGCTACCTGGTTCAGCCTGATGACCCGCGGCCATGCGATCTATCTCGTTCAACCGCTGAGCTACCTGCGCTTCCATTCCGAGCAATTGTCCCAATCAAAGTATGCGCAAAAGATTGCCGAATTGGATCACAAAGTTTTTGAAAGATTCGCCAAGCTGAACGGTTACGCTTAAAGCGAAACGGAAGGGATTGTTCAAAATGAGTGAAATATTGCGGACTCTAAAACAAACCCCCGCAAGTTCCATTGACTCCAGCTGCATCCCGATCCCCGTCAAGGGCAAGATCCGCGGCAGATTACGGCCGATTACGTTCGATACGCTCCAAAATAGGGACGAAATCATAGCGATGGCCGAATGGAGAGAAGCTTACTCCGAATGGTTCGCGACCCGTTTTCCGGTGTCCGAGGAAAGTACCCGCCGATGGCTGGAACATGTGCTCCACGATGATCAGCGGATCTTATTCTTTGTGGATGACGAAGAAAACACCCCTGTGGGTCAAATCGGATTGTTTGATTACGACGAGGAAAAGAAGACATGCGAATTCGACAACCTGCTCCGGGGGAGAAAAGGGAAATTCGGCAACATCATGATTTACGCTTTGATTACCCTCGGCCTCTGGTCCATTGAAGCGCTTGACATTGAAGAGGGTTACCTCCACGTCTTTGCGGATAATCAGCGCGCCTTGCGCATGCACCGCGACTTGGGGGCCGAACAAATCAAGCGGGAGCCGCTGGTCCGAACGGAGGAAGACGGCGTGATCCGCTGGATTCCGGCGCCGCCGGGGACAAACACCCCTCCCGAGAGGGAAATGGTCACATCGAGAATCAAACGGGAGATGTTTTTGAAGTTATTTAAACAAAATGATACAAATTGAAAGGCGGGTCGGACATGAAAGTCAGACTGTTTAAACCTTCCGTCGGCAAGGAGGAACTGGAAAGCATCCAGGATTCGTTTACCAGCGCATGGCTTGGTTTGGGTCCGAAGGTAACGGAATTCGAACGCCGCTGGAGCGGATATATCGGCGCCAAAGCGTCGGTAGGGGTCAACTCCTGCACGGCCGCCCTTCATCTTGCTCTGTCCGCTTACCGGTTTCCGGAAGGAAAAAAAGTGCTTGTTCCCGCCCTGACCTTTGCGGCAACAGCGATGGCGGTCCTGTACAACCGGCTGATCCCGGTCTTTGTCGATGTCGATGAGAAGACCCTCGGCATCAGTCTCGAGGACCTGGAAAGAAAAGTCGACAAGGATTGCGTCGCCGTGATGCCGGTTCATTTCGGCGGCCATCCGGTGCCGATGGACGATCTCGTCGCATGGGCGAAATCGCGGGGGCTTAAAGTCATCGAAGATTGCGCCCACACGGCCGGCGGCAAATATAAAGGCAAGCCGCTGGGAACTTGGGGGGATATCGGCTGCTTTAGCTTTGAAGAGAAAAAGTGCATGACGACCGGGGACGGAGGAATGATCTCCTCCGACGACGCCGAATTGCTGAAGCCGCTCCGGCATTCCCGGTGGATCGGCATCAACAAAGACACCTGGGTTCGTTACGAAGAAGCGGAGCTGGGGAATCCGGATACGAACGGCTGGTATTACGAAATTTCGGATATCGGCTATAAATATAATATGAATGATTTGATGGCATCGATCGGTCTCGTTCAACTGCAAAAGCTTGACGGCATGAACCGGCGGAGAGAACGGATCATCGGGGAATATCTGGAGTCCATGAAGGACCTGGATTACATCCGCCCCGCGATCCCTTATCATTTACAGGACTCCTCTTACTGGGCTTTTATCGTGCGGGTACAGGACAGGGAACGCTTTATTACCCACATGCAGGCTCAAGGGGTGTCGACGGGGGTTCACTATATGCCGCTACCGATGCAACCTTTGTTCATGAAGTATGACGCAGGGGATACCCCGGTGGCGGAATCCGTCTGGAAACAGCTGGTTACGCTCCCGCTGTTCCCCGATTTGACGGACCAAGAAGTCGAATACGTGAATGAAAGTATTCGATCCTACGACGCATAAACGCAAAAAAAAGCGCGGATTCCGAAGGGGACAATGTCCCCGGAACCCGCGCTTTTTCTTGTTGGAACGAAACTTGAAGCGGGTCAGAACTTGATCTTCAAATACAGAAACCGCCGTAAGACACCTTGCCATCAAAGTGTCATTACAGCGGTTCTTATCGCTCCTTACCATACTTTCCAAGAAGCTTTCCCGGAGTCCCAAAGGGACTGCAGGTGGTTTTTATCCCGCAATGTATCCATCGCATACCAGAAGCCGTCATGCCTGTAAGCGCGAAGCTGTCCGCCCGAGGCAAGATTGATGAGCGGCTCCTGTTCAAAAACCGTGGTATCGTCCGTCAAATAATCGAAAACCTCAGGCTGCAATACAAAAAATCCTCCGTTTACCCACTTGCCGTCGCCTTTCATTTTCTCGTTGAACTGATTGACGGTTCCGTCTTCCTCGATCGAAAGCGCGCCAAATCTGCCTGCGGGCTGTACGGCGGTTACGGTGGCCAGCTTGCCGTGGGACTTGTGGAATGCCTCGAGATCCTTCAAAGGAACATCGCATACCCCGTCGCCGTAAGTCAGCATAAAAGGCTCGTCGCCGACATACGGCCGTATCCGTTTGATTCTTCCACCCGTCATCGTCTCGCTGCCCGTATCGACCAGAGTCACCTTCCACGGCTCGGCCTGCGTATTATAAAACCTGGAGTTTCCGCTTGGATATTCAAAGGTCACATCGGAATGATTGCGCAAATAATTAGCGAAATACTCCTTGACGACTTCTCCCTTATATCCAAGGCAGATGATGAACTCGTTGTACCCGTAATGGCTGTAAATTTTCATGATATGCCAAAGTATCGGCCTACCGCCGATCTCGACCATCGGCTTTGGCTTGGTTTGGGTCTCTTCGCTGATCCGGGTGCCCAGCCCTCCCGCCAATATGACAACTTTCATGAGCATTCTCCGTTCTATAAAGAGGTTTGGAAGAAGTATACGATATTATATGTGACGTCTACCGCTTTGACAGGTACAGCTATAGTACGGGCATTATCATATATTTGAGAGTGCTATATAAGTCCGATTCTTCCGTTCCTCTTTATGGAGAGTGTCGGCGGGATTAACCGAAGACGACCGATAAAAGTTCGTTCAATCTGTGGGCATACGTATGTTCGCGCAAAGTCCGGTCCAACGCGCGGAGCACAATATCGCGGCGCTCTTTTTCATGGTTCAGATAAAAGTCGATCTTTCCAAGCAACTCCTCCTGCGAACCGAAGGTCTCTATTTCTACGCCGGGCGTATAAAATCTGGCCAGGTCGCTGCGGGCGTCCACGATTTGCAGCGTGCCGCTGGCCGCGATTTCGAACGTTCTCGGATTCGGGGACAACGCTTCGATCATCGCGGAGTTGATATTTACCGAAGCATCGTTGAATGACCGGTGCAAATTGATCGCTATTTTGCTGCTGCTGTAAATCTCCGACGTCTCTTGAGGGCCCATCCATTTATCCATTTCCACTCTGCCGGGGTAAGTGCCGGGCTCAAACAGGCGATCCCACCAAAAGCCGTTGATGTAAAGCCCCCGATCCATCATATCGTTGATGATCGGTCTGAAGAAGTCGACCCGGTTCCAGAAGGCGCTGCCGACAAAGGAGATATTGCGCGGGTTTGCCGCCCGGTCGCGAAGCGGCCGGTAATAGCCGGTATAAGCGGCGAAAGGAAGGTAATGGACATTTGCGCAACCCTTTTGCCGGTAAAAATCAACGCAACTCAATTCCAATGTAAAAATATAATCGTAATGCATCACGAGTTTCTCGGTAACGTCCGTATAATAGGGATCATCCGTCAGCCAGAGCGCCGTTCTGATCCCCATTCCCCGGATTTCGTCGACTTGCTCGAGAGGCAAATTCCACCCGTCCAGCGCCAGTACCAGATCGGGTCTGAGCTCGGCGGCCAGTTGGGCGACGGGCTGAGATGGATTCGCGACCGTAACGGTGGCGGCAAGGGAACGAAGGGTTTCTTGGATCCCTTCATCAACCGGCGAATATGGAAACTCTTTGCCTGAAGTGATATACATGACATGAATTTGCCTTAACGGAAAGACAGGGGCCGGCCTGCTCGCCAATACATCCATTCTCCCGCGCAAATATCCTTCGTCGAAGCCTTCCTGAAAGCCGGCCGTTCTGCCTAGCTGCCTTGTCGGTGCGGCTTTCGGAGCAGGTACTGCCGCTCTCGGCTGTCTTGTTCTCAGAGCCTTTTTTCTTGCGGTTTCTGCCTCGCGATATTGTTTCGCCAACATTTCCACTCTCCTTGGAGGATTTCCTTATTTTACGACGGCAAGCATTCGTGCAACACGATCATTGTAGGTATGCCGTTCCCTCGTTGTCCGGAGCGATCTCCAGGCCATCTCGACACGCTCCTGCTCATGCGCCAAATAATATTCAATTTTTTGCTTCAGTTCTTCCGCCGAGCCAAATGTCTCAATGTCATAACCCGGCCGGTAATACCGCTGAAGATCCTCGCGAACATCCGTAATCTGCAGGGTGCCGCAGGCGGCGATTTCATAGGTGCGGGGATTGACCGAAAGGCCGGACAAATTGGCCGTATTCGCGTTATCCTGACCCGCTTCGGTAGGGCGGTGCATATTGATTACGATCTTCGCCCCGTTATAATAGATTCGGGTCTCTTCCGGCCCGACCCAACCTTCCCGAATATGCGGACCAAGCAGCCCCTGCTGCTGAAGTCTGCTCCATAGACCGCCGATGATCATGACCCTTTTTGTTGCCAGATAGGGGGCCAACTCATCGAATAAAGCGACGCGGTTCCAAAAGGCGCTTCCTATGAAGCAAATATCGGACTGATATGAACGGGGAGCCTCCATGGGAAGAAACATCTCCGGATCCGCCGCTAGAGGCAGGTAGTGAACCTCATTGCAGCCTCCTTCCCTGTAAAACGGAACGCAAGAGAGCTCGTGCGTAAAGACATAGTCATAGTGTCTCGCAAGCGGGAGCGACTGGTCGGTAAAATAGGGATCATCCACAAACCAGACCGCGGTGCGGATGCCCCGGCTGCGAATCAGGTCGATATGCTCGCTGTGCTCGGCGGGAAATACGTGCATGGCGTTCATGACCACCACGAGATCCGGATTGAATTGATCGGCTTTTTGCATCATTTCCTCAGGACTGGAGACCTCAAGCTCCCCGGCCATCGACCGAAGGGCGCGAATCATCCCATAATCGACGGATTCGAACCCCTGCTGCACATACAGGATGCGGAGATGCCCTTTTGGGGCATCGGCCGCCGGGGTTTGTTCCATGATTGCCTGGCACCCCCCATACCGGTACCCTTCGTTCCATCCCTGCCGATATGCGGCTTGCCGGGCAGATTTTTTAGCACGCATCGTTGCTCTGTTCACGGCATTCAATCCTATCTATGGGTTAATCTCTTGACTGTATAACTATATGCGGAGGGCTAATCCACCGGTAGGGATAAGTACCCTGTCGCGGCGTAAATTGGCGGATGTCCCGGTTTGTCCGGGGAGATGCCCGAAATTGAGCCTGTTAACGAAAAAAAACGCCTCGCGGCGTCTCCCTCTAACTCACGCTCAACCCTCCCTTATATGTTCATAAGCGGAGTTGTGATTTGTGTACGATATTTCATACAGAACTGCCCGTTTCTCGCCAAAACGCTGATTTGTGTACGATTTTTCATACAGAATTGCTCATTTCTCGCCAAAACGCGGATTTGTGTACGATATTTCGTACAGAATTGCCTGCTTCTCGCCAAAACGCGGAATTGTGTACGATATTTCATACAGAATTGCCTGCTTCTCGCCAAAACGCGGATTTGTGTACGATTTTTCATACAGAATTGCCTATATCTCGCCAAAACGCGGATTTGTGTACGATATTTCATACAGAATTGCCTGCTTCTCGCCAAAACGCGGATTTGTGTACGATATTTCATACAGAATTGCCCGTTTCTCGCTAAAATGCTGAATTGTGTACGATTTTTCATACAGAATTGCCTGTTTCCCGCTAAAATCCTGAATTGTGTACGATATTTCATACAGAATTGCCTGTTACTCGCTAAAACGCGGAATTGTGTACGATATTTCATACAGAACTGCCCGTTTCTCGCCAAAACGCGGATTTGTGTACGATTTTTCATACAGAACTGCCTGTTTCTCGCCAAAATGCTGAATTGTGTACGATATTTCATACAGAATTGCCTGCTACTCTCCAACCTGCAGGATATGTGCACGAAATATTTCATCCAAAATCGGCGCTAAAGGTCCCTAAAGAATAGACTGTGCTTGTCCCATTTATCACCTTATTTCCAATCAAAAACAGGACTCCCCCCCCTTGCGGGAAGAAGCCCTGTTTTACTCCGGAGAGCTAACCTGGATCCGCCTTTACTTGAACTCTTGCTGCTGATAAGCCAGCTTGTGCCCGTCTTCAAAGCCTTTGGCAAACCCGGCGTTAAAGCCTTCCTGATACGTTTCGTTATACCCCTCTTGAAAAAGGGCGTCCTGACCGACACCTTCGGGTACAGGGACGGGAACCGGCGTTTGGACTGCAGTCCTGCGCCGCCGGGCCGTACCTCTGCGTCTGACTTTCCCGCGGACAAGCCGTCTGTTGCGCAGCGTTTTCCGCCGCCCAGATCTCTTTTTGCCGTAGGTTAACTTAAGGCGTTTTCCCTTTCGTCCCGGCCGCTTGATCCCCCTTTTTCTTCCGCGAAGTGCTGAACGTCTTTTTTTCAGCGCCATTTCATTGATCAGCCTCCTCAATATTGGATTCGATAGCGACATCTTTTTCCGGATTAAGCCACGGGGCTGAAGGAGTCCCGGTGTTTAGCCGGTTCAGCTTAATATTCATCAACATCGACGCCATGGCTTGCTGATACCGAGTCATCCGGTCCACATGATGCGCCAGCGCAAGAGCCGTTTCTTCGGAATACCCCGACACGTCGGCGATGCTATCCAAGATCCGGGCTAATGCATTTTGGCTTCTTGAAATGGAGAGAATTACCTGGAGTTTGGCATCCCGTTCATTCCGGAGACTAGGTATCGGCATCATTTTTCCTTGTCTCCGTCACCGAATCCCGCGCCGCCGAACAAATCCCCGAAGCCGTCCGAACCATCTCCGCCGCCTTCGCTCGACGACAGCAGCGAGCGCAAATTGCTGCAAAGGCCGTTCGACATTTTGGTCAATCCTTCAATGATCTCCACGATTTCGTCATGGACCCCGATCGGTTTGGAAACCTGGCTTTCATGGTCCTCGAAGCTATTCGGATGCACATGATTCAAGCTCCAGTTCCTCACCTTTTCCGCTTCCACCGCCTTAGCTTCGAGAATCATCGACACATTCCATTGGATTTTGGCCATAGCGTCCAATATGTTGAGATATGCATGTTCCCTGCTCATTTCGTCACCTCCGGTTGGTTGCGCTTGTATCGCCTACTCACTCTTCCTCCGAGCCGTTTAACTCCTTCATGACATGCGTCAAATTTTCCGCCATGGCCTCCTGCAGATCGGCGATCGAATTCAAGTAGGATATCAGGCTTTTGTTGATGGATGACGAATTTTCCATCAAGCCCTCTACGCCTTCGAAATTCGGCTCTTGATCGGGAAGCGCGTTAACGATTTCTGACAGTCTGACGGTGACATGGCGCTCGGCGTCAATGACGCGGGCCAACTGCTGGTGCGAGTGCCCCATATGCATAATAATGTCCGTAATTTTCTGCTCCACTTTCCAGCCCCTCCATTTGACCTAAGAATCCGGACGTTTCATTGAATAAACCCGTAAACTCGTAAACCCGCAAAAACGCCCCGGCATTCTACTGGTTCAGCATATGCGGGGGCGCCGTTCTGTGTTACGACGGGGTATCTCTTCCGGCCATTTAAAGACTCACAATACGGGAGAAGCGTACCGGATCGGCGGCAGGACGGGCCAGCCTTCCGGATATGCCGCAAGCTCCTCGGGCGCCGCCGCCCTTGCCCTGTCCTTTAACCCCCACGCTTCGGCCGCATAATCGGACCAGACAAACCGGGCTTCACCCCGGTCTATCTGGTACATCCGGCCATCGGGGAGGCGGACTACGGCTCCTTCACCGAGCGGCCGATCGGCTCGCCATGCCTCCGACACCGCCAGCACCGCTTCCTCCAGACTCCACTCCCCGCCAAGCGGCAGAGTCCGAAGCGTTCGCTGCGATAGCCTTGTGGCGGTAGCCGAAGGATGCAATACGGTGATGTCTGCCTTCTCGGCTCCCTTGATCCTGTATTTCATCCCTCGCTCAAGCCAATACAAATGGCCCTCGCCGCTGCTGGCAAGCACTTGGACGGGGCAGCCTTCCGCCGGGGGAGCTTGCCCCGCTGACGGCGGCCCGCCGCGTTCCTTTCGCGTCCGTTCCATTTGTTCGAATCGTTCGTGGACCCGGCCCCATTTTTGATGGAAGTAGTCCATGTTCTCCTGATTGGTCCGGGCAAAATGCCGTGCGTCGAGAGTTCTCATCGTTTCGCTGCCCAGGTGGTGGATGAACGCATCCCCCGCGATAAATAGCCTCCAGCCCAGCAGTCTCAAACGTACCGACCAATCATCGTCCTCATAGTTGCCGACGCGGAACCCTTCATCAAAAAAACCGCTTTGCAGCAAAGCTTCCCGCCTCATCAACAAACAAAAGCCGACCAGCCGGTCCGTTTCGCTCCATTTCATCGGATCCTTCCGGTTACGGGCGGCGGCAAATTCCCTCATTCCTCCGAGATCCCTGTAGGGAACTTCTATTTGTTGTTCTCCGCCGATATAGTTGGTTACGGGTCCGACGGCGCCGATATCCGGGGAACTGTTCAGACAATCGAGCATATTATCGAGCCAATGTTCCGCAACCAGTACGTCGTTATTCAAAATCAGCACCGTTCGCCCTTTGGCCATCATCAATCCGGTATTGACGGCTCCGGCAAAGCCCATGTTGCGCTGATGCACGGCGATCCGGATGCTGTTTCTTGTCCGCAATGCTTCCGACGTTCCGTCATCCGAGCCGTCGTCAACGACGATCAATTCGTATGGAAAGGAAGTACAGGCTTCGATGCTGTTCAGGCATTGCAGCAGCAAATCCTTTTTGTTGTAAGTCGGAATAATGATGCTGGTCCCGTCAAAAAGCTGTTCAAAATCGTCATAACCGGCCGTTTTTCCCTTCTCATAACCTGCTTTGTACCCCTTTTCAAATAGAGCTTGCCTCGATTGCCGCGGGGTAGCGGTTCCCGCATTCCCGATGACCTTTGATGAAAATCGCCTGCTCCTTTTCATGCGCCCCTCCTTGTCCGTTGGCGGAGCTATCCGTCATGCGCCGCTCTCCAGTTTATTCGCCAAATGGCCGAAATCGAGCGCCGGCTTCCCTAACCGGCCCGCAATTTCCGTACAGATCAGCACCGCAGCGATTCCCGCCGCCACCAAAGCGATATCAAAGGAATAGCCCGAGGCGGCCTGAACGGCGGATTCCGTATCGTTGACGCCCCGGATCGGCGTAACGAGTCCGCTGATCTCAACGTCATGCCGCTGCAATGCATGCGCAAGTCCTTCCGCCCGGTTGCCGGCAATGAGCACCTTCCTGCCCCGAAGCAACGGAAGCAGCAGCCCTTCTTCCTCCAACGCGTAATTCACCGTGGAGGAGGTAAGGCGAAGGCTTGCCGGATTCAGGCCATAGTAACTGAAAACCGGGAACAGCAAGCCCTGAAAGGAGGGATGCCGCGACTGCGGAACACCGATGATATCCGCCTTCCGCAAAGCGTCTGCGAGCGCCTCGCGGATCGGATGCGCAGGCAGCTCTACCCCGCTGTAAGGAAGGAACGGTCCCCGCTTCCGTACTTCTTCGAACGGCAGAATCGTGTCGTGGGCCAGCGTTAACAGCTCTCCATCGCCGAGCCTGACGACGGACAGCGGACGGCCGTTATCCATCGCATCCTGCAGCGCGCGGGCGACATCCCGCGGAGGAAGCAGCGGAATCATCGCTTCCGGAGAGAGATGCCGGATTCCCGAGTCAATCAAGTTTTCGGCCGACACGCCGGGCAGGATCATATAAGGCGGGAGCAAACGGGTCACGATGCCCTCCCCGCCTTCGAAGAAGCCTTCACGGTAACCGGCTTCATATGCATCCCTCAGCGAAGACTCCAGCACGCTGGCGGAATGTTGCTGCTCTTCCGCTTCGGCTGTGCATTTCCCCTGGGGGAAATCTGACGATCCCGAATCCGGATGAACATCAAGCCCGCTTTCGTGCAGGTCCGAAGGGCCGGCTTTCTCCTGGTATGACCGGACGAACTTGCGTCCGCCCGGTCGCCCCCGGCCGCGGTAAACCGATTTTCTCAGACGCGCAAACTTTGGCGATAGCCTTCTTAGCCCCCTTCTTCGTCTGCTCCTTTTTTTGCCCGGATTGTTTCTCATCTGTTACCCTCCCGCTATCAAGGCTTCTTATCGGGCCCGGCATCCTTCATCCGCTCCGCGGCATCGTATAATGATTCAAACGTTCCCGCATCCGTCCACCACCCGTGAAGAATGTCGTATTCGAGTTTTCCTTCGCCGGCGTACAGATTGTTGACGTCCGTAATTTCAAGCTCGCCTCGGGCGGACGGCCCTGTAACCGCGATGTGCTCGAATACCCGCTCATCATACATGTAGATGCCGGTCACGCAGTAATCGGATTTGGGTTTCACCGGTTTTTCTTCAATATAGGAAATCAATTCGGGATGATCCGGGTCAAATACCGGAACCCCGTATCTCTTCGGATCGTCTACTTTCTTCAGCAGCACCCTTGCCGTCCCGTCGGGCTGCCCGGCAAATTTGTCGGCGAAAGGTTTCAGGCTCTCAAGAAACAGGTTGTCGCCAAGCAAAACGACGAACCGGTCCCCCGGAGTGATAAAACCGCGGGCGAGCTCCAAAGCTTCGGCAATCCCTCCGGCATTCTCCTGGATTTTATAGGTTAGCCGTACGCCCATGCCGCTCCCGCTGCCCAAAAAATCGGTATATAATCCGGCGGATTGCTTGCTGATGATCAACAAGATGTCCGTTATCCCGGCCTCCCTGAGTTTCTCGATCCCGTAGCAGATCATCGGCCACTCGCCGACCGGAAGCAGATGCTTGTTAATCAGCCGGGTTAAAGGGAATAATCTTGTGCCTGTTCCTCCCGCCAATATGACGCCTTTCACGGACTCTCCTCCTTTTGTATGAACTGCCGGGGATCGATTCCCCATTTATCCATAAACCGTTTGCGGTTGTTCTCGATAAGCGTCTTCCATTCCTGCGGCCCCGTTTCCCTGAAGCTCGCGCTGCCTTCGTGATAGATGAAAGTATCTTTGCAGATAAGCAGCCGGAAGCCTTCCCGCACGGCCCGGAAGCAATAATCGTCATCTTCGTAATGGCCTGGAGAAAATGCTTCATCCAAAGGTCCTAGCCTCTCGTACACGTTTCGCTTGAATAAAAGGCAGAACCCGATCAGCCGTTTCACTTCCTCCCATTTCGAAACATCCGTCCGGTTAAATGTCCGCGCGAATTCCATCAATTCGTCGATGCCGCCAAGACCGGTCTCGATTTGCTGCTCCCCGCTCGCATAATTCGTTACAGGCCCGACCATCCCGACATCTTCGGCGCTGTTCAAAGCGGCAAGAAGCTGGGAAAGCCAATGGGGAGTAACCCTGCAATCATTGTTGAGCAAGAGCATCTGTTCTCCGGCCGCGACCGCCATCCCTTTATTGCAGGCTACCGGGAACCCTCTGTTCTCGGGTAAGGAGATCAGGATCAGACGCTCACGCCGGCAATACTCCCTCGTCCCGTCATTCGACCCGTTATCCACGACGATAATTTCGTAAGGGGAATCCGTATGTTCGCGGATCGAGTCTATGCAGTTTGACAGCAGGTCGAGACCGTTATATGTCGGAATGATAATGCTGGTCAATCCTCCGCTGCTCATCGTACATTCCTCTCTTTCGCCAATTGGGGGCGAGGTGGGGTCTCCCAGCTCAATTTCGCCCCTTTGCGGCGTATCGCCTCATTCAAAGCTTCCAGATGATCGCCCAAAATAAGCAAAAGTACGCTGTTGCCCGCTCCGGAGTTTCCTGCCCGAAGCCGGTTGCGGCTGATCACATCCGCAGAGCAAGGAGCGGATACCGTCAGTCCCTCCAGGATCGCCAAGGCCTGCGCTTTCGGCGGGACGGAGAGCACATCGGACCCGATCGTCTCAATCGCCTTCCTCGACAAGGCGTGGGGAACGGCGGTCATCGAGTTGCTTCGCAAATCCGGCCGGCCGAGCGACTGGTTCAAATACAACTTGCATCTCGTGACCTCATCCTGCCGGTCATAGTTGGGTAGATAGCGGGATATATCGTTTAGCACGACATCCGCTCCCCGTTCCCTTTCGTACAAAAAAGCGCCAAGCTCTTCGGCGGGCACCTCCATGTCACCGTCTACAAACAATATCGAATCTCCCGACGCGAGAGCCGCTCCAACGGAACGTCCGACATCATGCCCGAGCCGGTCGGGGAAATTCGCCAGAATGATGTTTTTTCGAGACGCCACCTTGGAAAAGCTGTCGTCGGTACACCCGTTCAGGACAACGATAATTTCATGTAACGGCAACCGTTCCAGCTCATCGATCACCTTTCCGATCGTCTCTTCCTCATTGCAGGCGGTAATGACGGCGGAAGCTTTCAACGACAACGGCACCGGAACGCCGTAAATCCGTTCACTTTCTCCCCTGGCTGCCGCATAACCCTTCTGATAGGCGGAGCATAGCGCCAGCGCGACGGAATAGGGCGGAGGGGTTCCCGCGTTTTGTTCAGCAAACCATTCCGCCAAAAAGGTTTGAAATCGGCTCCGGAGCGCAGGCTCGCCCAAAGCTCCGTGGCATCGCAGCGCCTCGGCACCAGCTAGCGCTCCGGCCAAATAAGCGGAAGTAAAATCCGTTTTTACGATGGACGAAGTCCGGGTTTCGGTTCTCTGCACCGGACGGCGCCTGCGCCCGCCCTTCCGGAAGGGACCGGCGGGTCCGCCCCTTCGGGCTTGCCGGGATGCTTTATTCCTGCTACCGGGTAAGACCGCCTTCCGGCGTCTCTTTCGTGTTCTGACGATTTCGGCTCTGTTCACTTATTCGCTCACCTCGCCCTTTCACGAAGCCGCCCGAGATCGGAAAATCCGCCTCGGGGACCAAGCCGGTTCATGAGCATTTCGGCAGCCTCCAAATGATCGCCGAGCACCAGTACGGTCAATAAATCTCCTTGTTTGGAACGTGTCCTTGGGCGATTCAACCGCCTCACGTTCACGGAGTGCGCAACCCGGATCTGCAGCCC
The DNA here is from genome assembly GCF_051307165.1 of Paenibacillus salivarius. Taxonomy (NCBI): domain Bacteria; kingdom Bacillati; phylum Bacillota; class Bacilli; order Caryophanales; family Paenibacillaceae; genus Paenibacillus; species Paenibacillus salivarius. The sequence continues at coordinate 1,384,273 of NZ_CP195592.1, read as the reverse complement.
GCCGAGTACGGCGGACGCCTGGGCTAAAGGCGGCTTTTCCAGTGCCTCGAACCCGATCTTCAGGACGGCATGTCTGCTGAGCGCATGCGGTACCGCAGTCAATGAGGCTCCCTTCATATCGGGCCTGCCGAGGAAGGAATTCAACGCATGCTTGGCGCTAACGACCAGATGAACATCCTGCGTCTGAACCGGTCCGTCATAATCGTTTAATGCCACATCCGTCCCGGATAACACCGCAGCCACGAAGGGCCGCAAGTCCTTAGCCGGAACAATCATATCCCCGTCGATGAACAGCAATACGTCACCCTTGGCATGCCGGGCTCCGACTGCCCGCGGGACATCGTGTCCAAGCGGTTCCTTGAATTCAAGGACGATAGCGCCTAGCCTTCTTGCGAGCCGGGCGCTCCCGTCCGTACAACCGTTCGCCACGACAATGATCTCGGTCTTGGGGTGCACTCCGGCGGCTTCCCGGATCACTTCGGCCAGTGTTCGCTGTTCATTCATAACCGGAATGATGACAGATACGACCGGCTTGGGATCGCATTGAAAGAACGCTTTGCTCCGCTTTGTTTTTTGGCGGGCAGGCCGTCTTTTCCGGGTGCTAAGCCGTCTTCTCTTATCCATCAGGGTCCACCCTTCCCAGTTATTCATAATGGTCGGAATATAGGATAGCTTATGCGGCGTTTCTCCCTATGTAACGGCAAACGTACAGACTTCCCATGGTACGGGCCCAATTCAGCAAACAAGCAGAATGCCGGGGCCTCGGACCCGCGGGCATCCTGCTTAATCGGCAGAAAATATCGACACAAAGCGGTCGGCGGTATGTTGCCATCTGAAGCGGCTTCGGACAGCTTCCGCTCCGGACAGTCCCATTTTACGGCGAAGCTTCCCGTCGCCCAATAGCTTTACGATCCCGGTCGCCAATCCCTCTTCGAGTTGAACCGAAGGGATCAGGAGCCCTGAACGGCCATGCTCCACCACTTCCGGAATGCCCCCGGCATCGGAGGCGATGACGGGAACCCCGGAAGCCATCGCCTCCACGTTCACGAGCCCGAAAGCCTCCTCTCCGCCCGAAGGAACGGCGACGACATCCGCGAGATTGTACCAGTCCGCGACCCGGGGATAAGGCGTAAACGGGCGAAAAACGACATGGTCCGGCCAATTGGACGCAAGCCCTTTCAGGGTCCGTACATACTTCGTCTCGCCGGGCCTGTTGTAATAGGCACTGCCGACGATAACGAATAGAGCGTCCGGATGGTTTCTTACAACATGGGGAACTGCTTGAAGGAGGGCGTGCACTCCTTTTTCCGGGATCAATCTGCCGACAAACAGCACCACTTTGCGTCCGCTCCAGCCAAACTCCGCCAGCCTCGCCCGGCGAAGCCCTTCGCCGGCCGGCGTCCAGCGGGGCAAGAAATCCTCGGGACTTACCCCGAGATGATTGATATGCACCGGCAGCGAAAGACCGGGGAAACGGCGCTGCACCTCCTTCCGCAAAAAATCGCTGTTCACGCTGATTCCATCGAGCGCGCGCAGCTTATTCATCATCCCCGAACCCGAAGCACCGTGGACTTGGATAAAGGTTGTCGAATGCAGGGACAGCATGACTTTGAAGCGGGGAAACCTTTGCTTGATCCGGAAAGCCAGGAGCGGCCGGTTATGGACATCGACCGCATCCGGCTGCCATGATCCGAGATGGGAGAGAACCGACGGGTAATATTCGGCTCCTTCCGCGACTCTGATGCAAGGGACGTCGCCGATCTTTTCCTGGACATCCGCATGCCTATCCCTTTTGCCGAAAACACGGATTTCCAACCGGTCCGCTGCGAGCGGGACGATTTTTTCGACGACTCTTTCCACCGAGCTGCTTCTTCCCGACGGAATGACAAACGAGCCCGGGGTGACGACAGCGACTTTCGGGCGATTCACGGCTTTCACTCCTCGTCTGCCGATCTATTATCCTATCTTGTAGTTATACGGGATGCCGTTTCCTTTTGTGACTATAAATCAGGCTGTTAACCAGCCCCATACGTCCATGCTCAACCGGGGCAAACCACATACTGTGAAGAGAACAAGGCGGGAGCATGAATAATGACGGACCGGAAAAAGGAGGGAGCACCGTGCCACCCGATTATGTCGGCATTCTGTTAAATGCCAATACGCACCGGGGAGCGGGGAGTGGCAAGACCGGGCAGGAGGCTCTGTCCCTATACGAAACAGCCGCCCCGAGCTATGATCTTAAACCTGTGTATCTGTGTCTGGACGATATCGATCCCGTTTCGGGAACATGTCTCGTTTATGTGCAAAACAAGAACAGGTTCACAAAAACGCGGATGGAAACGCCGAGAGTCATTCATAACCGCGCCATCTATAAGGGGCCTTCCGCTTTACGCAAACTGGAGCGCCTGCAAAAACAGGGAATTGTGATATACAACTTCAACAACAGATACGGAAAGGACATCATTCACAGCCTGCTGGCCGAGCATCCGCGCCTTTCGCAATCGCAACCCGCTACATTTCCCGCTTCGCGGGCAAATATCGAACGGATGACGACAGGTTACGGCGACCTGATCTTGAAGCCGGCGAGCGGGTCGGTCGGACGCGGAATTATGCGTCTTCGTCAGGATAAGGAGGGGTGGAGGCTTCTGCATAAACCGGTAAAGGCAAAAAGCCGATGGAGAACGGTCCGTCTTGGCAGACGGCCCGCTCTCCCCGGCTGGGCGATGCGGCGTATGGCGGAAACCCCCTACCTCGTTCAGGAGAGGTTGCCCCTCTTGGAAATTGAAGGACGTCCCCTGGACGTTCGGGTGACGGTCCAAAGGGGACTTACGGGGAATTGGGGGATTACCGGGATGTATGCGAAGATTTCGGCTCCCGGCCATTTTTTGTCCAATCTGGCCCAGGGAGGAAGCGCGTTTCCGGCCGAGCACATCATTCCCAGAATTTTGACGCCCGCGGCCTCTTCCCATGTGCTCGCGGATTGCTACAATCTGGCTTTGACCACGGCGCGGTATTTGTCGGGACGGCTTCCGCTGCTTGCCGATCTTGGCATGGATATCGGAATTACCGCGGATGGCCGTTGTTTCCTTATCGAATGCAACGGCAGAGACCAGCGTTACGGCTTCCGAAAAGCCGGCATGGATGAGGTCTGGTATGATACGTACCGGAATCCGATGGCATTTGCAAGGCATTTGCTGCAGACCTCCGGGGCTTGAGGAACATCATTAGAGCAAGCTCCGGACCGTGTCTTTACATCCTGACATCATCCACATGAAACAGCGGGATGCGGCTGCCGAGAAAAAAGGCCAGCAGCGCGGCCGCCAAAAAGCATAAGGCAACCAGGATATCGTACCTGGAAAAAACGGAGGCGTAGTAATAAGTCCGCTTTTGACGGCTTTCGAACGCTTTCGCTTCCATGGCCACGGCTACCCGGTGCGCTCTCCGGATGCTTTGGGCAAGCAGCGGAACCGCATAAAGCTTAAAGCCCGCGATCCAGCCGCGCAGGCCTTTCCGGCGGGATCCGCGGATTCTTAGCGCGTTCCGGCGAACCTGAAACTCCTCCCATACCATCGGCAAAAGCCTGATCGAGGCCATAAAGCTGTATGCGAATTTGGGAGGAAGCTTTGCTTTTTGCATCAGGGCGTAGAATAGGGCGACGGAAGGCGTAGTAAGCACAAACAACAGACCTTCCGAAGCAAACGTTACGGACTTCAACCCGATATGCAGGCCGCGGTAAAAGCTTTCCTCGGAAACGGCAATCAATCCCCATTTCCACCAGAGGGTTTCCCCCTGCCCGAACAGAATCATCGTCGAAGAGGAGGAAACGAACAGGAGACCGAACGACAGCGCGATCACCGCCATTTTCCATACCGCATATCCGCTCAAGAAAAACAGCAGCAGACTGAATACAATGGCTTGGTACAGCATGAAATCGGGACGGTGCGTAAACAAGCCGATAAAAAAGAGCAAAACGACGAGCGCAAGCTTCGAGACGGGATTGGCGCGGTGCATCCAGGTTTGATACGACGGGGCCAGCAGCTGTTTCATTCGGTCAACACCCCGTCCCTGACTTCCCATTTTCGGGTCGCGATTTTATCGGCGATCGTTTCTTCATGCGTCACCATAATCACGGCGGTACCGGCTTTGCACAGCTGTTCGCATAGTTCGAGGATCGCGAACGTGTTCGCCGCGTCCTGCCCGAATGTCGGCTCATCGAGCAGCATCACCGGTCTATCCGTCACCGCCGTACCCGCCACGCTAAGCCTTCGCTTCTGCCCGAGCGACAATTGATAAGGATGGCGCTTTCCCAACCCCCGGAGCCCGAACCGCTCCATCGCTTCAAGGACGCGCGCGCCGATTTCCTCCTCCGAAGCCCCTTCCTCCCGCAGCGAAAAAGCGATTTCCCTTTCCACCTGATTTTCGACGAACTGGAATTCCGGATTCTGAAAAACAAAGCCGATTTTCTCCGAAGCCGCCATGACGGTTCGTTTTCTAACCTTTTTTGCCCCCATCGGTTTTCCGCAAAGCAGGTATTGCCCCTCGGACGGCAGCAAGCCCATCAGGCTGAGCAGCAGCGAGCTTTTCCCGGCTCCGTTGGGACCCGTCACGGCGATGAAGTCGCCGGGATACACCTCGGCGCGGTCCACCCGGATTACCGCTCTGCCCTGCCGGAGCCCCCGGAAACCGGACAGCTCGATGAGCGGGGAGCGCTCGGCATTGTCCCGCGCTTCTCTGTGCGACCCCGGGCTTTCGCCGTGTGGAGGGACAGGCTGATTTTTAAGCGACGGATCATTCACCCCTTGCGGATGACCTGCCTGCCGTTCCCGTTTTTGCAAATACCGGTCCCAAATCCCCGGATACCAAATTCCGTATTGTTCGAGTTCCTTTCGGAAGCGTGCGAACAATTCCGCCGGGGCCCCTTGCCCCAGGCACCGCCCGTTCGGATCGAACAGGACGACCCTGTCGACCAGTTCCTGTTCCAGCACTTCCTCGATCCTGTGTTCGACGATGATTAAGGTCCGGTTCCCCGCGATTTGCCGTACCGCTTCCCAAATTTGCTTGCGGCCTTCGGGATCAAGCAGGGCGGAAGGTTCGTCAAGCAGCAGCACCTCCGGATCGGTCAGCAGGATGGACGCCAGCGCCAGCCTTTGCTTCATGCCTTGGGATAGCGACGCGATGGGAAGATGAAGGTCCTCCAGGACCAGCCCTACCTTATCTAGCGCTTCCTGCATTTTGGGCCGCATTTCCCGCCTTGGAATGCTGCGGTTTTCCATCACGAAAGCAAGCTCCTCATCCACATAAGGCATGCAAAACTGGGTGTCCGGATCCTGAAACAGCACCCCCCAGGAAGCGGGGAGCATTTGCTCCTCGCATTTCATCGGGATCTCCACCAGCTTGGGGATAATACCGGCCAGCACCTGAAGCAGCGTCGATTTGCCGCAGCCGCTCGGGCCGAGCAGCAGCACTTTTTCCCCGCGTTCGACCGCAAACGAGAAATCCTTGAATACAAACGTCTTTTCGTCCGGGAATTTCAGCCTCAAATTCCGTACGGAGGCGGCGTATTCCGGGTCTGGCGTTACGACTTCCCCGGCTTCCTCCGGGCTAAGGACGGTTTGAAGTAATCCGCCGCTCATGGCCTACTCATCCAAAGCCGCATAATCTTTGGCCGCCGCAGGCCGAAGCAGGGAAGTCACGCCCGTCGCCTCCACCGCTTTGGCGATCGCGTATGCCAAGTAACCTGCGATCAACGCCGAGCTGACGGCCCGCATGCCGTATTTCGCAAGCAGCGCCCAGGTCTCGTAATCGGCGACATAACCGTAAACGATATCGATGAGCAATGAGCCGATAGCCGAACCGATCCCTGCGAGAGCTGCGACAAAACCGGAATAGTTCCGGTAACGGAACGCCGCGAAAATGAGCTCCGCGCATAAGCCTTGAAGAAGGCCGTAAAGCGCCAATTGAATGCCCCAAGCACTGCCGAACAATACTTCGACGTGCGCGGCGGCAAGCTCGGCGAGCAGAGCCACGCCGGGCTTGCGAATCAGCAGGAATGCCAGCGTCGCTGCGATAAACCACATGCCGTACACCAATTCGTCCGCTTGAAAAAACAGCGGGGAAAACAGGTTGTACACCGAACTCCAGAAATGGTACACCACGCCGATCACCAGCGCGAGCAGCACGGTCACAAGCACGTCGCTCAATTTCAAGCCTTTTCCTCCCGCGGAACCCCGCCCTTGCGGTTGCACGGTTTGATTCGAATGTTGCTGCATGTTTCCTCTCTCCTTTTCGGGTAAAAAAATAAATTTTTGGACGCAAAAAAGACCGGCTGAATAAGCTCAGACGGTCGTTTTAGTCCACGGGGGAATGATGAAATGAAGTTCGTGCATCCATTCCACCGATTCCGGGACGACAGATTCTCTACGCTGGCATTATCCAGTTCAGATTGACGGTCCGCAGCGGAATATGCTGCCATCTCAGCCCGATTCCTCGAGCCCCCGTATCCCTTATGCGATTGGGTTTACTATACTCCAGATGTTCCCAAATAATCAAGTCTAATTTTTCGAAAAGTGTTCGGATATTGATTTCGGCTTTATTCTGTGTCAATATAAGCGGAAGTGGCTATTGAGCTTTTTGGGCCTGTTGAACATGGTGTGAGGAGGATGCGATCTTGGCCGCAAACTGGATGAAATGGATGACTGAACTGACTTCCCGGAAATGGATTTCCAGGCTGATGGGCCGGTTCTCACATTCGAAAGCGAGCCGTCACATCATTCCCTGGTTCGCCAAATCGTACGGTATTCCGCTTGGCGAAGCCGAGAAGGAAATTCGGGAATACCGCAGCCTGAATGAATTTTTTACGCGCAAGCTGAAAAGCGGGATGCGCCCGATTCATGAATCGGCGGATGGGCTGATCAGCCCGGTCGACGCATTGATTACGTTTATGGGGGAAATCCGCTCCGGCACGATTTTCAACGTAAAGGGCCAGGATTATACCCTGCAGGATTTGCTCAACCGTTCGCCTCGCGCGCAAGCCTACGAACACGGGTATGCCTTTGTCCTTTATTTGAGTCCGACCGATTATCACCGCATTCACGCTCCGGTCACGGGCAAGCTGCTCGAAAGCGAACATATCAAGGGAAAAGTGTACCCCGTCAATGATTTCGGCATGCGAAATATGAAATATGTGCTTAGCCGAAACGAGAGACTGATTACATATATGTCCCATGAACGGGGCGAAATCGCCGTCGTCAAAGTGGGCGCGATGAACGTAAGCAGCATCCGGTATACGGACGATCAAGCCGTAAGCTGGAATAAAGGCGATGATCTCGCCTATTTTGAATTCGGTTCCACCGTCGTGCTGCTGACCTCGAACTGTTCCTTTGAGCCGTCCCGCGAACTGGACGTCGGCCGGAAAGTCAAAATGGGGGAGCCGCTGGGGCGGTTCTACCCCCGTTCATAGTAAATTCAGGCAAAGGGGGTCCGTTACTTCACCGAAATGGACCCTACGGCAGCCTCCAGCGCAAGCAGCGGTCCGCCGTCGCCGCGGGTGCTTGTGCCTTTCGGCGCCCCGTCGATATCGCCGACGTCGACCTTGGTTTTCAGTTCGCATTGAACGGATTCCGCCAGATCGACATCAATGCTGCCGATATCCGCGCGCACCCGCAAATCCCCCTCTTTTTCCATCGAGGCAATGCCTAGTTCGATGCTGCCCGTCGACGTGGTGATTTCCGACTCCCCGGTAATCCCCGCTTCTTGAATCCGGATTTCTCCGACATCGGTATTTACCTTGTAGCTTCCTTCCAACCCCCCGAGAACGATATCCCCGACGTCATTTTGAATATCAAAGCTGTTCACGCTTTTAGGAAGACCGATCGAATAATCGACGGAAAAGTTGGTGTAATTCAGTTCTTTCTTCGCCCATTCCCAAAGATCCATGTCGGCGTTTTCCTTCGCATGCGCGAAGATGCGCAGCTCGTTGCCGTCCTCTTCGATGGAGACGGTCGCCTGGTCGAATACGCTTTGCAAATCCTTTTTGCTAAACGGCATCGCTTGAGCCCTGAGGATCACCTTGACCGTAACTTCGCTTCCCTCCGCTTCATTCACTTCCACGTTTCCCACCGCGTTATCCAATTGCAGTTCCTTGGCCGAGCCCGCCTGTGCGGAAGCGGACAGTTCCAACGTTTCGCCCTTCTTCAGCGCTTCCATATCGACCGCCTTCTCCGCGGAGCTCTCCAGAGCTGACGCCGCTTCGCCGACGGCTTCCTTCGCCGTATCCCCGATTCCGGTGCAACCCGCCAGCAGGACTAGTCCCAGAGCCGTGGCCGCGACAGCCCCGAGCTTATATTTGCTTTTCGTATATTTCATTACTTTTCCCCCTTAGAATGAGTAAATTTATGTATGTACTTCCTTTCGCTACGGATGTTATTAGTATACTTGCTTGAGAAAAAACGAACACAGTCTGAGGGCCGGATGCGTACTGGACCAAGGTCGGGGGAAACCCGGCGCAACTCGAAAAGGCCGGATCGGGATTGATCCCGTCCGGCCGTCAAATTATTTTTTCATATGCTATTTGAACGTAGACTCCGCTTGCCGGAATTACGCCTGAAACCGACTTATTAAAACCAGGTTTCTTCCACCCGTCCGAACTGTCTTAACCGCCGGACACGGTAACGAAAAATGCTGCTGCCGGGAACCGACCACCCCTGGCTACGCATCCGCCGTCTCTGACTCATTTTCGTAACACCTCCCATCCAAGCTAAATAGCTATAAGAGGTTATTACCCATCCGAACCCCCGTTGAAACATCCGGATCTTAAAAAAATAGGTCAGCGAATTTCGGAAGGACTCTTCCCGGTGTACTGTTTGAATTGGCGGCTGAAGAAAAAGATGTCCCGGTATCCGAGCGCGTCGGCCACTTCGGTGACATTCATCCCCGCGTGCAGTAGCAGATGCTGGGCCCGGTCAATCCGGGCTTTGATGATATAGGATTGAACGGAGACGCCGATAATTTCCTTGAACTTGATGGAAAAATACCTCGGCGACAATCCGGCCCTTGCGGCCAAATCCTCGACCTTGTGCGGAAGACCCGGATGCTGCAGGCAGTAGTTGGCCACTTCCTGAATCACTTCGTTCAATTGGTGGCTGACTTTTTTCTCTCTGGAGGGCTCCTTTTCCTCGCGGAGCAAAAATATGATCAGCTGTTTCAAAATCAGGCGCGCTTCCTCCTCGGCTCCATAGGCCTTGGTCAAAAAGAGACGGACATACCTGGACAGCATGTACTCGAAATCCAGCGTATCCTCCAGCTTGCGGTAAGGCCGCGGCACCTCGGACACGGGTTCATCGACGTCAAAATGGATGTAGGTCAGGACAAGCGGCCGCTGAGGATTATGCGTTGCGCTTGTGTGGTCTCCCTTGCGGAACAAAAAGCAACTCCCGGGACCGACCTGGATGGGCTGATCGTTCAAAATGACTGTGCCTTCACCGCTCCATACATAAAATAAATCGTAATTTTGCAGCGGCTGCTCCCTTTTACGCCACTTCCAGTTCGGTTCGCATACAATTTTGGCGAAGGCGGGTTTCAAAACGAGCGAGGCCGGCGAGATATGAAGCATCTCATCACCTCCAAGAAACGATATTAGAATGTTACCGTCGTCAGGACAAACATGAATATGAATAGTTATACATAATTATACTCCGAATTCGTCATTTCTTAAATATCTTTCCACGCCTTTTCCATGCGATGTACCCCTTCGATAATCTGATGTTCTTCCAAATGGGCCAGGCTAAAGCAGGCTGCAGGCCGACCGGGCGTCAGCCGGTAAATGCCGCCGTCCCGGAACGCGGCGCCGCGAAGCTTTGCCGCTTCGCGAAAGGCGGCGTATTCTTCTTCGGAGCGCTGCCACGGGGCAAACACGAGCAGCCCCGCATCCGTCGGCTTGAGCTGAAACAAGCCCGGCATCGCCTTCTCCATCTCGCCGCGGAACAATTCAAGCTTGGCGCTGTAAATCCGGCGCATCCGCCGCAGGTGGCGCTCGTAATCGCCCGTGAGCATGAATCGGGCCAGCGCCCGCTGCTCGAGCCGGGCCGGCGGCACCGGCTCGTACAGGCTTTTCGCCCGCAGGACCGGGGCGACCAAGCTGCGCGGAAGCACCGCGAAGCCGATGCGAAGATAAGCGAACATCGTCTTGGAGAAGGAGCCGACGTACACGACGCGGTCGCCCCGGTCCAGCGCTTTGAGCGGCTCCTGCGGGCGGCCGGCCCAGCGGAACTCCGTGTCGTAATCGTCTTCGATGATGACGGCGTTCCGCGCCTCCGCCCAGGCGAGCAGCTCCCGGCGCCGAGCCGGCGACAGCACCGCCCCGGTCGGAAACTGCCGGCCGGGCGTCGCGAACAAGACCCGCGCGTCCCAATCGCGCGGGATGATGCCGTCCCCGTCCACGGGGGCGGGGACGGCGATTCCCCCGCAGGCGGAGACCGCCCTGGCAATCCCGTGATAGCACGGGTCCTCCAGGACGGCCCGCTCGCCCTCGCCCAGCAGCAGCTGGGCGAGGAGCACGATCGCCTGCATCGAGCCGTTAAACAGGCAGATTTGCTCCGCGTCTGCCGCAATGCCGCGGCTGCGCCGCAAGTGCGCGGCGATGGCGGCGCGCAAGCTTGGGTCGCCCGCTGCCGGCGGTTCCGCGGGCTCGCGCCCGCCTTGATCCCGCGCGGCCCGGGCGAGCGCGCTCTTCCACGCGGCCTGCGGAAACGCGGCGACGGAAGGGCCGGCATCGAGGAAAGAGATCACATCGTCGCCGCCACCTCCCCCCTCAATACTTTCGCTTTCCGAAGCGCTTCCGTTCCAATCTCCCCGCTCCCCCCGGGACATTAAACCGGCTATTCTTTTTCCCCATGGAGACAAACGAATGTCCGCAGCCTTGTTGGGGGCGTGGTCGGACCCGACCGGGGCGATCTGAGCCACGAAGGTCCCGCTTCCGACGGCGGAATGCACATACCCTTCCGCAAGCAGCAGATCGTAAGCGTGGGCAACGCTTCCCCGGGACATGCCGTACGCTTCCGCAAGCTCCCGCGAGGAAGGCAGGCGGGATCCTGCGGGCAGAATGCCGTCCCGCACCGCCGCGCGAATGGCATGATACAGCGCCAAATATTTGTATTTATACTGCTCGCTGAACTCGTTGAACGGGATGGGAAAATGCATGGCTCTGCGGGCCTCCTTCTATCGCTCTTCCAAAAGTGGACTATTAAAAATAATCTAAATTGGTTCTTTTTATATGTCAATTGAAGAAATAGACTGGAAGGCAAACGAAAAGTTTATGTATCCGGACATACGGAACAGGAGGACAATCATCCCATGAGGAGAAAAGAGTTTGCAATCGAAAACGAGCAAGAGGTTACGGAGTTTTTGCGGGAAATGAGCTTCGGCTTTCTCGGAAGCGTCGGCGAGGACGGCTGGAGCCGCGTGACGCCGCTAAACTTTGTATACGACGGACAGAACGTTTATTTTCACGGCAGCCTGGCGGGCGAAAAGATGAAGCATTTGGCGCGCGACCCCAGGGTCAGCTTTACCGTTGCGAAGGAGTATGCGATTATCCCTTCCTATTTTACCGATCCCCATTTGGCTTGTCCGGCCTCGGCTTTTTTTAAAAGCGTGATGATTCGCGGGTACGCCGAAAGAGTGGAGGATCCGGTGGAAAAGGCTGCCGCCTTGTCCCTGTTTATGGAGAAGCTTCAGCCGGAAGGCGGTTATGACCCTATAAGAGCCGATGATCCGCAGTATACGGGACAGTTGAAAGCCGTCGCTCTCGTCAAAATCGTGCCGGAAGCGCTAAGCGCCAAATTCAAATTCGGTCAAAACATGAATGAAGACAAATTTACGAAGGTGGTCGAGGGTTTGGAGAAACGGGATGCGGAGCTTGATCCGGAAACCGTGGAGCTGATGAAAAAATTTTGCCCCCGGCATCAAGGAAATTAATGGGCGGATGCGCGATTGGGCGGTGACGGTCATGGGACGAAGATGGTATAATGTTAGGCAGTCAAAACGCCAGAATGTTCCCTATCAAAACCGATTGGAAGGATGAAACGTGATGAACCCACTCGCGGAGCAATTAAACGAGAATCTGAAATCCGGCAATGTCCATGTGTATGAAATGCTGTCCACCTTGGGCAAGGAAATCTATTTCCCTAAGGAAGGCATTTTAAGCCAGTCCGCCGAAGCGTCGGCGAATGCGAAGAAGTACAACGCCACGATCGGCATCGCCACCGAAAACGGCATTCCGATGCACCTGCCGGCGATCCAGGACACCCTGTCGGCCTATAAACCGCAAGATTTGTATCCTTATGCCCCTCCGGCAGGCAAGCCGGAATTGCGCACGGTATGGCGCGAAAAAATGATCCGTGAGAACCCTTCGGTCGCAGGCCATAAATTCGGCAATCCTGTCGTTACCAATGCGCTGACGCACGGTCTAAGCATTGTTGCGGACCTGTTTGTGGATGAAGGCGATGTCGTCATTTATCCGGATAAAAACTGGGAAAACTATGAGCTGACCTTCGGCATCCGCCGTCACGGCGAGATTGTTAACTTCCCTCTTTTTACGGAGGATATGAAGTTTAACAGCCAAGGGCTGCGCGAGGCGCTGTTCGCCCAGAAGGACAAAGGGAAGGCTATCGTCATTTTGAACTTCCCGAACAATCCGACAGGATATACGCCAGGAGGCAAGGAAGGCGAAGAAATCGTTTCCGTGATTACGGAAGCCGCCGAAGCGGGGATCAATGTCGTCGCCGTGACCGATGACGCCTATTTTGGTCTGTTCTTCGAGGATTCCATGTCCGAATCGCTGTTCGGCAAGCTGGCCGGACGCCATCCGCGCATTTTGCCGGTCAAGGTGGACGGGGCGACGAAAGAGGAATACGTATGGGGCTTCCGCGTCGGGTTCATCACTTACGCTTCCGAAGATGCCGGCGTGCTGGCCGCTCTTGAGCAAAAAACGATCGGCATCATCCGGGCCACGGTCTCCAGCGGCGCGCACCCGTCCCAAACTTTTGTGCTTCAAGCCTTGAAATCCCCGGAATTCGAAGCGCAAAAAGAACAAAAGTTTGGCGTAATGAAAGGCCGGGCGAACAAGGTCAAGGCGCTGCTGGACAGCGGCAAATACGGCGATGTCTGGGAATACTATCCGTTTAACTCGGGCTACTTTATGTGCCTCAAGCTGAAAACCGTAAACGCCGAATCCCTTCGCCAGCACTTGATCCGCGAATACGGCGTAGGGACGATCGCACTGGGAGATACCGATCTTCGGATCGCCTTCTCCTGCATCGCCGAAGAAAACCTGGAGGACATGTTCGATCTCATTTACCGTGGCGTTCAGGACTTGCAGGCATAAACCTTTTTCGGAAAAACGGTTATACCAGCCCAAGCGCTCGCCGCAATCCTCTCATAGGATAACTTTGTAAGAACGATATATCCTGTGGGAAAGGGGATTTGAACGATGAGCGGAGTTGAAGAAGTAAGAGGCGGTGGCCTCTGGACCAGCACAGGCGTAATCCTCGTACTCTTTATCTTGCTGGTTATTATCACCCGTACGGTATTTCTGTAAGCTTTAACGAACAAATAAGAATGACGGCGCCCAGGGTTGCTCCCTGCCGCCGTCATTTTTTGTGGTGCATATATCTATATCCTGCCAAGTCCGAAACCGCCGACCCATTGGATGAATTAGTGGGAATTCTCCTTCTAACTTATCCAAATTAGTAGTTACGCGTAATTTAACGGGAACTTCTCCTGCTATTTTGACACTTTTGGCACTGTTGGAGCGTTACGAGCCGAATTAGCGGGAGGTTTTCCTTCTAAATTCAGGATCACACGCTTTTTTGACTAAATAGAAGTAAGTTTTCCCGTTAATTCAATTGGATGTGCCAAGTCCGAAACCGCCGACCCTTTGACATAAATTAGTGGGAATACCTCCTGCTAACTTATCCGAATTAGTAGTTACGCGGGATTTAACGGTAATTTCTCCTGCTATTTTGACACTTTTGGCACTGTTGGAGCGTTACGAGCCGAATTAGCGGGAGGTTTTCCTTCTAAATTCAGAATCACACGCTTTTTTGACTAAATAGAAGGAGGTTCTCCCGTTAATTCATTTGGACGTGCCAAGTCCGAAACCGCCGACCCATTGGACGAATTAGCGGGAAATTCTCCTGCTAACCTATCCGAATTAGTAGTTACGCGTGATTTAACGGGAATTTTTCCTGCTATTATGACACTTTTGGCACTCATGGAGCGTTACGAGCCGAATTAGCGGGAGGTTTTCCTTCTAAATTCAGGATCACACGCTTTTTTGACTAAATAGAAGGAGGTTTTCCCGTTAATTCATTTGGAAAATGCCCCTCAACAACTCTGTTACTCCTCTTCCTCCTGCCACTTGCGCTTCCAGGACGATTTCATCCCGAACACAAGAATCAGTCCCACAATCAAGCTGCCGAACAGCAGCGCCAAGTTTCCTTCGGGTCTGATGAACATCGGAAGCCACATCAGCAGGGCGATCGCCAGCAGCACCCGCGAAGCCAATCTGACAATCTCATGCAAGCGGGAGCCTGCCGGAATCGGATAGTAGGAATCCGCCGGAGTATCATGGTGAACATGCCGTAGCACGGACAACTGAGTCCCCGCGAGAAAAACAAAGAACAGGTAGATCCCGGCGCCCAGCCAGGTTTTGCCGTTCCAAGCGACGAGCAGCATCCCCAGCACGGCCAGCCGGACAAGAATGCCGAGCAGCTCGCTGCGGATGAACGTCTTCGTCAACAGAAAGCGGTAAGCGCCCTCGCGCGACCATGAGATGCCGTTTCCGAGCCCCGACAGCCAGCGTCTGCGGATGACTTTCTGCCCTTCTGCAGGCACGTCCACGAACCAGCCGAGCAGCAGCATCACCCGGGCGGCCCCGGCCTTTTCGGCTGCGATCAGGTTTTCCCACGGCACCGCATGCTTCATCGGGAACCTCAATGCAAGGATATAATTGATGCCGACGAGCAGCATGAATAAAGCGCTCTTCCACGCCGGCTGCCACAACCAGGCCGCCAGAATCAGCAGGATGAAACACCACCGAAGCAACCGGTAACCCGTTCTGGCGCGCGACACGGAAATGCGAAGCTCCTGCCACGCCCCGTATCCGCTGAGGAGTTTGAGCAGCAGCAGCACGAGCATCATCAGCCATAAAGGCTGGTGCACGCCGGCCTCGCTACGGATATATAGCGGCCACAAAATCAATAACAGGATATAAAGGCCGATCATTTTGTAAATGATCCCGCTGCGATAGGCGGGCATGAAATATTGCTTCATTCCCGTTTCCTGCGGCAGCAAAAAAATCACGTCCGCCGGCTGCATGTAAGTCCGGAATCCGGAATAAACCGTCAGAGGGCCCAGCAGAACGAGCATGATCCACTGTATCGGCAAACCGGGCGGGATATTTTGCAGAAAAGACGTATACCATGCGGAAAAAACGATCAACAACAGCAGAGAGAGAACCGCTACTCCGCTCTGGAAGACATACGGCAAAAAGGGAAGCACTTTGCCCCAAAAGGACGCTTTGCGCCGGCTGCGCAGCTCACGAAGCTCCATCATTACTCTCCGCCTTTGACCAAAGTGTAGAAAATATCTTCAAGCGGGGCATCCGGCATCCCTGCCTGCCGGGCAATATCGTTCAGCGTTCCTTGGGCGATTACGGCTCCGCGGTGAAGAACGATGAAACGGTCGCAATAATTTTCGATCGTCGACAAGATGTGAGAGCTCAACAAAATCGACGCGCCTTCCGCTTTCATTTCCACCATAAAGTCAAGCAAGGACCTGATGCCGAGTGGATCCAGCCCCAGGAACGGCTCGTCGATGATGTACAGCGGAGGACGGGCAACGAAGGCGCACATAATCATCACCTTCTGCTTCATCCCCTTGGACAAATGGATGGACAAGCTGTCCGCCTTTTCCTCCATGTGAAACAGCTTCAACAGGCGTTCCGTGCGAGTCCGGTAATCATCGGCCCCCACTCCGTAAGCCCTCGCGGCGAATTCCAAATGCTCCCTAACCGTCAGCTCCTCGTAAAGAAGCGGGGATTCCGGGACGAAGGCCAGGGAGGATTGGTAAGCCTCCGGATCCTCCTCCCGCGTTTTCCCCCGGACGGCCACTCCGCCCCGATGCGGAGTCATCAGCCCGAGAATATGCTTCATCGTCGTGCTTTTACCGGCCCCGTTCAGACCGATCAGACCGACCATTTCCCCGGGCCGCACTTCAAAGTTAAGATCATGGAGTACCGGGCGTCCCAGGCTATAACCCCCGGTCAGCTCTTCAATTTGCAATACCGGCGTCTCACTCAAAATCGGCTCCCCCCAACATTTTCTTTACTTTCGGTTTTGCTTCTCTTTCAGCCACTTCGGCGCCCCTTTATTCTTGCGATTCTGCTCGCCGCCTTGCTTCGGTTTGCGGTCGTTCTTCCGCGCTCCCGCAGGCGAGGCATTCCGGGAAGCCCCTTGGCTGCTCCCACCCGGACGCCGGCCGGTTTCATCGTCCTTTTCGGCTCCCCGGAGGATCATGCTGCTCAGGGACGGTCCGCGTTTACCGGAAACTCCCGCAGAGCTTCCGCGACGGGCTTCTTCATCTCCCCGTTCGGTTCCCGGGGACGGACGTCCGCCTTTGCGAGGGGCCGCCGGCGCTTCCGGATCCACCAATTCCCCGCCGTATAAAGCCTTCTCGGCAATTTCAATGCCGAGCTCCCGGGCGAATTTACGGATGATAAACTGTTCCTTCGGCGCGAGTATCGAAACGGCCAGTCCGTTGCGGCCCATCCTTCCGGTACGTCCGACCCGATGCACGTAGTGCTCCGAATCGATCGGCGGATCCAGGTTGACGACAAGCGACAGATCTTCGATATCGAGGCCGCGGGCCGCCACATCCGTAGCTACGAGCACGCGGATTTTCCCTTCGCGGAATTTGCGGAGCGTCACGCTGCGGGTCGTTTTGTCCGCATCTCCATACAATGCGCCCGCGCTTAAACCGACATAGTTCATCTTGGCTTCAACCTCCGCGATATCCGCCGTGTTGTTGATGAACACGATCGATCTTGCCGGATCAAAGTGCCTGATTACCCGGCGAACCATATCGATCTTGTCCCGGTCGCTGATAAAATACAGATGCTCAATGCTTTTCGAGGTCCGCATTTCCGGTTCGATTCCCACTTCCACGGCGTCCCGCATTTCCTTGCCGGCCAGCGCCCGGATTTCCGGATTAATCGTGGCGGAAAGGAACATCAGCTGCCGTTCGCGCAGCGTTCCGCGCAACACCTGCTCCAAATCGGCCGTGCCGCCCAATTGGAACATCTGGTCGACTTCATCGACGACGACCGTCCGTACCGTATGCAGCTTCAGCTTTCGCAAAGCGACGACCTCGCGAATCCGGCCGGGGGTCCCGACGATAAGCTGGGGATGCTGCTTTAAACGTTCAAGCTGCCGTTTGATGGCCGCTCCGCCGATGAGAGCCTGTACCCGGATGCCGAGCGGCTCCCCGTACTTCTCCGCTTCGCGCACGATTTGCATCGCCAGCTCCTGCGTAGGAGCAAGCACGAGGCCTTGCAATGATTTGGCCGCGGGATCGGTATTTTGCAGCAACGGAAGCAGATAGGCCAGCGTTTTGCCGGTTCCCGTCTGCGACTGGGCCAGCACATCACGTCCCTTCAGCGCGGCGGGTATGCATTCGGCCTGTACGGGGGACGGCTCCGTAATTCCGAAGTCCGCCAGTCTTGCCGCAAGCTGTTCTGTGATGCCGAGTCCGGGAAAAGTCGTTTTCGTCATTGTAAGTTCATCCTTTGTCGTTAAAAAATCAATTATTTCCATTATATGCGAAAAACCCGATCCAACCAAATCCGTCTTCGCCGCACCCGTTCATACGGGCAGTAAAAAAGCGCCCCTCCCTTGTCGGAACGGGCGCTTGATCCATTACATTACAATTATAAGTCCGTCAAAAAGAGAGCATTCTCCGCGTCGTATACGTTAATTACTTTGTAACCCTCATAAGATTGGACCATCGCCAAAGCCCAATACAGCGTCGGTTTTCCTTTGATTTCATCCTTCAAATAAAAGACCCGGCTCTCGTCGTATCCGCCGAACTTGACGAGTTCGTCCATCTTCCCGGCCACTTCGGCCGGGAGCAGCGCTTTGCCCGCATCGTTAAGCTTCAGCTTGTCCAAATCTTTCCCAAGCGCCACATACCTGGAAAACAGCTCGTCCTGCATTTCCGAGATGCTGATTTCCGGGCCTATGGACATGAAGCCGAACGCGGTTTCTTCAAAAACACTGTCGTCGAGCAGCGCGTCCGAATACACTTCGTTTACGGCGTTTCTCCGCATTTCGCTCTCCTTATCCGGGGTAACGGATGCGGCGCCACCCTTCTTTTCCTCCGTCGTAGCCGTACCCGCTGCATCTTCCTGAGGAGGCAGATTCAAAGACTCGATCATTTTCGCGATTTCATCCTGCCAGTTCGATGGTTGCTCATACATCACGGCTCCTGACGTTTCACTGACCTCGGTCGGAGGATAAAATTCATAAAGCCGATCCCCGTTAAACAAATGAACAATGTAGGAGTTCGGATCCATCACCGCCTGCCGGCCGGCCAGCGTGACTTCTTCCCCGTAGACATCCCTGTCCAACTCGGTCTTCGGCGTCCATTGCTCGAACCTCGCCGATTTATTCGCAATCAGGAGAGATTGGCTTTCAGGGCGGAAAGACTGCGAATCGGCATCGTCATGATAGCTGACCATGATCCGGAACGTTTCCTTTCCGTCATTCACAAAATAGTCCGGTACCCGGTAATTGTCCAAATGAAGCTCAAAATAGGACTTATACTCCGAATCCGTCGTCATTCGTTCCGCGATATCGATCAGTTCATCCAAAGAATAGGTCGATCCCGAGAAATTCATGACCAGCGAAACCGAGTCCATGCCGTAAACGTAATCTCCGTCGATAAAAACGATTTGTTTCCGGCCGTCCGGGGCGGCCAGATATTCTTTTCCGCCTTCCGTCATGCTCGTAAATCCTTGCTCTTTATATTGTTCGTAGACCTTGCCGTCGTTCGGCTCAATGCGGATGTTCAGCGGAATGCCGCCGGATTTGCTTTGACCGTCTTTCCGGTTCTCCAGCTTTAATTCCAGCATGGTCAAAGCCTGTCCGTCGATGGACGCCGTGGAAACCGGATAGTTATGCCACCCTTCTTCCATCGCAGGCAGTTTGATCTCCTTTAGGACATCGTTCAAAAGCTGTGCCTGATAAGGTACGGCATTTTTTACATAATGTATATCCTTGTCTTTTAAGCTCTCCGTTTTTGCGGTGTCTTCCCCTTCATTGTCCGAAACCGTCTCTTGAAGGGCAGGCTCGTTATCCGCTTGCTTCACCGTTCCTCCCTTGCCGCAGCCCGTGCCTGCCATAGTTACCGCCAACAACACCGTTAACATTTTCAGCCATTTCATGATGATCTTTCCCCCGTTTTTGTTTACTTTTCGATAGATATATGTATATGGAAGCATGCTTCCGGAATTAAAAAAACGGCTGATCATCAGCCGCTTCGTTACTTTTTGTTTAACAAACGATAACTGAGCCGGTCCGCCAAACGCGGAAACAGCTGATACAGCTTGGCTCCCGCTCCCGCAATCCACGGTAGGTTGATTTCGGTCGTTCCGGAGCGAACCGCGGATACGATCGCTTTGGCCACTTTTTCCGGCTTCATCATAAACCATCCCACATTGGCGACATAATGTCCTTCCGGGTCGGCGACATCGAAGAAAGGCGTATCGATCGGTCCCGGATTGACGGTGGAGACGGTAATCCCGTACTCCCGCAGTTCCTGCCGCAACGCGCTGCTGAAACCGAGCACCGCATGCTTCGTCGCCGTATACGCCGTCGATTTCGAGGTGCCGATCTTGCCCGCGATGGAGGCAATGTTCACGATTCGACCCGAGCGCGCTTTCTTCATGCCGGGAAGCACGGCTTTGGTGCAGCGCACCATCCCCATGTAATTGACATTCATCATATCGTTAAATTCCTGCAGCGGCATCTCGTCAAAATAGGTAAATTTGCCGTAACCCGCATTGTTGACGAGGACATCGACCCGGCCGAATTCGGCGTAAATTCGCTCGAAACCGGCTTCGACCGAAGCGTCGCTGCCTACGTCCATTTCCACCTGCAGGCAAGGCCCCATCATCCCTGAACTGACGGCTTGAAGCTTATCCGCAGTTCTTGCCGCAATGACGACGGTGGCTCCTTGTTCGGACAGCATTTGCGCGGCCAAAGCCCCGATTCCGCTGGAAGCTCCGGTTACGACGATCACTTTATCGTTAAGCGCCATCGCCCTAAGTCCCGCCCTTCAGTATTTTTATGAGATCATCACTTGGATATCCAACTCGCCGATTCCATCCATAAGCAAAGGGATGCAGAGCGCTTTTCGCGGCGCGCCGCCCGATTGTTCCGGTTTGATGACTCGAGGCGGGGTGATATCGACGGCGTACCCTTGATTCGACAAAATCGTACTGGCGTTACCGCTGATCATATTGCCCAATTCGGAGATGGCGCTCTGGCCGATTTCGTTCATTTCGGTCAGCACGAACCCTCCCATCATCGAGGATGCGATCTGCAGAGCTACCGTTTCTTTTAATCCGAAAACAACCATGCCGCTGAAATGGCCAGTCATATCGATCTCGATCCAAATATGATCCTGAACCGGAGTAATATCCTTCACACCCAGGTTCCCGGTTGCCGGAGAGACCTGAATTACCTGTTCAATTACCGATCGTGCAGATTCCAGAAAAGGATTAATTACTTCTGCTTTCACAATTACGCCTCTTTTCATCTCGAAGTAGTAGCATAACCCGCTACGAAAGTCCCGTAATATGATGAAATATATTATACTTTATTCCCAGAAATAAGTCATCAAAAATCGAATCATGCCGTTTTCGGTCTCATTGCCTTAGCCGGGAAAAATCCTCTATAATTAAATATTAATATGAAATTCCTAGGAAAGGAGGATGCCGGGTGAACATCAGCCAATTGGAAACGCTCATTACCATCTCCAAAACGAAGAGCTTTCGCAAGGCCGGAGAATTGCTTAATTTGACCCAGCCCGCCGTTTCCGCCCAGATCAAAAGCCTGGAGGACGAATTTCGGACCGTGCTCGTTGACCGCAATCAACCCGTCACTTTGACCGACCGCGGGCAAGTATTTCTTGAAAAGGCGGAGCAAATACTGGATATTGTCGAAGAATTGAGACAACAATTGTCCGACCTGGATCACACGCCGCAAGGGCATATCGTCCTAGGTACAACGACATCCATCGCGATCCAGATTTTGCCGAGGATCTTGTCTTATTTTCAAGATCAGTTCCCGCTGATCAAAACGACCATTCAATCGATGCCCTCCAGCCTCATTTATCAAAACGTGGAGCAAGGATTGGTCGATATCGGCATCGGTTACCTGATTGAAAACAATCCTCAGGTGCTATCCAGCGTGTTGTATTACGATACGTTCGAACTCGTTGTGGCCCCGAACCATCCCCTGGCCGCCCAAGCGATCCCGACGCTGGATTCCTTGCGGGACGTTCCGTTAATCATGCTGTCCCCCGACACGGTCGGCCGCAGGTTTGTGGACGAAGTGTTCAAAACGCATCAAATCGAGCCTCATATCGTCATGGAACTCACCAGCAGCGAAGAAGTGAAACGAATGGTGGAGATCAACCTCGGCGCCGCCATCATATCCAGACAGTCCATTCTTCGGGAGCTTAGACAGGGCTCTCTCAAAGTTGTATCCATCCCAGAACTGGAGGTCACGCACCCTGTCGGCGTCATTTACAAATCCAGCAGATACGTTAACTCCGCCATGCAGCAGTTTCTCGGCGATTTGAAAGGAATGCCGGAAACCCATTTTATCAGTTCCGAGTAAAAAACCAACAGAAAGAAGGAGCGACAGCATGAAATTTGATTTGCATACGCACCACTTTCGCTGCGGCCATGCCGACGGCAATATCCGCGACTATGTCGAGGCAGGTATCGCCGCGGGATTATCGGTCATCGGCATCAGCGACCATACCCCGTATTTCGGAAATCCGGAAGATCATCCTTTTCCTCACATCGCCATGGCAAAAAAAGATTTTGCGGGTTATGTGGAAGAAGTGCTTAAGCTGAAGCAGGAATACGCCGGTAAAATCGACGTCCTGCTCGGAATCGAGTCGGATTATTTTCCGGATCACGCCGAAACTTACCGCGAGGTGTTGTCCCAGTATCCGTTTGATTACGTCATCGGCTCCGTACACAGCGTAAACGAAGTCAGCATTTTCAATAAAAACCGCTGGAAGAAGCTTAGCGAAGCGCAGCGGATTGCCGATAAAGAAACCTACTATGCGCTGATCCGGGAATCGGCCCGCAGCGGCATGTTCCAGATTCTCGGGCACATTGACGCCATGAAGGGGAATTACCCGGCTTTCTCCGATATTCCTGCAGACGCAGCCATCGACGAGACGCTTCGGACGATTGCCGATCATAAAGTGGCGATTGAAATCAACACTTCGGGCAAGACGAAGCTTTCCGGGGGATGGTACCCTTCCGACGCCATTTTGGAGCGGGCGCTGCATTTCGGCGTCGATGTCACCTTCGGCTCCGATGCTCATACGCCGCAGCGCGTAGCCGACGAATGGGACGAGGTTGCCAAACGCCTGAAGGAAATCGGATTTTCCGAATGGGTTTATTACAAAAATAAACAAAGGGTTGCCGTCCCGTTATAAAACCGGGATGAAAAAAAAGGGAACCCGAGCAAAATGCCGGATTCCAAAGAGACAAATATATTCAAAAGGGGGTCATGTAATAAGTGTACCCTCTCTCTATTAGGGATTGATCACAAGTATATTTCATTTGTGTAACAAATGCCCCTCTACTAGGGGACGGGCGTCCTTCCGGCTTAACATGTAGCTGTTCAGCCGGTCGCCGACTTCCCCGTTCAAGCGAAAACCGCATTTCCGGAGCACTTGCTCCGAGGCCGGATTCCCGATCGCGCATCTCGCTTCGATCCGTTCCAGTTCCAGCGTGCCGAATCCGAACGAGATGACCGATCCGGCCGCTTCGGTCGCAAAGCCTCTGTTCCAAAATTCCGGGGAGATCAAATAGCCGAGTCTGGCTTTTCCGGTCTCGGGTACCCAAAATTGCAAGGAGCATAACCCGATCAACCCTTTCTGTTCCTTCCGTTCGACGGCAAAATGAAGGTCGCGCAAGCTGAAATACGTATCGTCAAAGTACCGGAACAGTCGGGAAGGAAACATCAGCGTTCCTTTTTGGAAGGACGTATGGCGGCGAACGAGGGGATCGGTAATGCAGCAATACAACGCCTCGGTATCATCGGCTTCGATTTTTCTCAACCGCAAGCGTTCCGTTTCAAGCAAGGGAAAATTATCCCGCAAAAGCTTTTTTGCCTCCACTTCGATCATCTCCTTTACCGGGATTCAGGCGTGCGCATGCATCAAGCATCCAGTTCCCCGGAATCCTCCGGCTGGCCGGTTTCTTTTGTCATTTTCCCGGACGTCTCATCATTCTTTTCCTTCAAAAAAATGTTCCTGAACACGCCGATCATTGACAAAGCATAGGCCACCGTAATGAAGCTGAAAAAAATCTCCATGACCACTACCAGGCGCGACGTATTGTCCACGGGCATGACATCCCCGTAACCGACCGTCGTAAACGTGGCTACGCTGAAATAAAAGAAGGTGATCACCTGGGACAGAGTCCCCTCCCCCAAATTATCCCCGGTAAAACTGCCGTCGCCGAACAGCTTGTAAATCGAAGTATAGACGACCGTAAAAAACACGACGCAGCTGAGTGCCGCGATACTGATCCGGATGACGGCCGATTTCAGGCTTACCTCGCGCTTCAGGGCGGATTTTGCAATTTCACGGAAAATGTACAGGATGTAAAACACGACGGAACCAAAAACAAACAGCAGGATCACTGCCCTTAGCGTACCATCCGATCGCAGCACTGCACGGAAATCGACCCATCCCAGAAGATCCTCCAGCGAGATCGCGACATACACCAGAATCGGCGCTAGCAAAAGCACCCGGCTGCTTATCCTTTTGTCCAGCACGTAAAAAAGAGCGGCGAGCAGCGCCAGTCCGACGGCATTGATCCAAAGGAGCCATGATTGCATCAAAACCCTCCTCCCGATAGGTTGTTAGCGAGGGAATCCTGATCATCATTACCCAATTCACCGGATTAAGCATCCGTCCGTTGGCGCAAAGTACCGAACAAATATAATATAGCGTAACAAAACAAGGTAATTATAAATATCCATTTGCAAAAAACCATCGCATGCCTGATATTTTCGAGGCTCGAGAAATATTCGGCGATATCCTTCAGCACTTGACCGGGACGGTGCAGAATATCCCAGCTGTTGAACCGGATAAAGCGGCCGAGGTATACGCCGAAGCTGCTGATGAACAGTACGCCAACCGCAAACGTCCAACCGGCAAACCGCCCGAAGGCCCGGCGGACCAGGGCATGAACGGAACCGAGCGACACCGATCCCAAAGCCAAACCGAGCAGGGCCACCAGAAGCACGGTAAACAGATGATCCCAAAACAGCATATCCCACCAAAACCGATTCGAAGAAGAAACCGGAAAGCGCGCGAACGGATGCAGCAAGTCCGTAACCATATACGCCGCATTGGGATAAAAGAACAACCAGACCGCGCCGGTCCCAAGCAACAACAGGCCTTTCAGGACCCGGCTTTTCATCAGGCTGAGGATATCCAGGGCCACGGCAAGCCCCGCCGGAATCCAGGCCAAAAACGTGTTCCATATCAAAAACAGATAAGGCGGCCTTCCTCCATCCGGGAGACGCACCTCCATCACGTATTTCATTCCGATCACGGTGCCGATCAATAATACGGCGTATAAGTACAGTTTGGCCGGATAACCCAATTGCCGCAGCTGCTGTTGCATCCTATTTCCTCCCTCCGACGATCCGTATCCATATCTTTTTCAGAGCTACAGCCTATATACGTACGGGATCGGACGATAGTTACGACGGGAGCAGTTTGGCCATGTACAGTTCGTCGACAAACCGGTCTTCCAGTCGAATCGAATCTTTCTTGACGCCCTCTACTTCAAAGCCCATCTTCTTGTACAAGGCGATGGCCGCTTCGTTATGCGCCATCACCGTAAGCTCGAGCCGATGCAGTTGCTTGGTCTCCGCCCAGCGGTACAGCTCCGCAAACAGCCGGGTTCCCACGCCTTGCCCCGAGTAGGCTTGGAGTATGCCTACGACAAGGTGGACCGAATGCCTGTTGCGTTGGTATGAAGAGCCGTACGCGCCCACATAGCCGACCAGTTGCCCGTTCGCTTCGGCCACGAAGATCATGGAATTTCCGGAGTCCAAAAGCGACGCAAGGCGCTGCCGGTTTTCTTCCGGAGTTATACGGCGCTCACCGGGCGCAAGCAGCATAAAGCTTGTTTCATGATCCAGTCGATGGCTTAAATCCAGAAAGCCGTCGGCATCCTCTTTTTTAATGTATCTGATAATCACATCCATGTTCATATCTCCCTTCATCATGTAAAATAGTTTCAACATGTTTTTAGGAGGGTATCATGCAGCCGTTTACCGCGAAAGTGATTGAAGTCATATCCGCGATTCCCGAAGGGAAGGTCATGACCTACGGCCAAGTCGCCGGAGCGGCGGGAAGTCCGCGTGCCGCCAGACAGGTCGTCCGTATCCTTCACTCGATGAGCCAAAAATACCGTCTGCCCTGGCATCGGGTCATCAACGCTCAAGGCGAAATTGCGGTACGCGACGACGAGGCTTTTTTTGTGCAAAAGCTGGCTTTGGAAGCCGAAGGCGTCACCGTAAGCGAAAACGGGCGGATCAATCTCGCAGAGTTCCGGTACGAGCCGAGTTGACTGCATGCGGTGCGATCCGCCGCACGTATCGTCCGACTGCGTCCAGGGAACCTCATGCCGGGTCACGCGAAGTGTTACATCATGCCGCCCATGCCGCCCAAGACGCCTATTACGTGACCACGAATTTATCATGCTTTTCCCGGCCTATCACGCTTATCTTGCTTATATTGCTTACTATACTTATGGCACTTATGGCACTTATTGCACTTATTGCATTTATTGCACTTATCATACTTATCGCACTTACTTCACTTATCACACTTACCGCATTTACCGCATTTACCGCATTTACCGCACTACCACACTTACCGCACTTACCTCACTTACCTCACTTTTCGCACTTACCTCGCCTGCTCCAAGCTCTAACGGTTGCAGCAGCCGCTATTGCCTCTATTTACAGCATTTTTTATTCTAACGGTCGCCACGGGCCTTATTTGGCGATTTTGCCGAAGTTATGCCCACTTTTTGCAAAATAACGTCCCTTACAACCGTTACATTTTCATAACGTCTATTTTTGCCAAAATAACCGCCCTAGCAACCGTTACACTTTCATCCCCGCTCTTTCGCGTTCACTCAACAGCTGCCATCACTTCGAAAAGCAATGATTGAGCTTTAAAGTATAAGTATCCTAGCACCATCATAGGCTGCCCATGCCCCCCACTACCTGCTGCTACACGTTTACTGAAGACTGTACTTCTTTCGCACGTCCTTGATAGCGGCATTGACCGCCTTTTGGTCCGGCCCTTCCGCCGTATCTCCGCTCAGCTTATATTTCGCTTTTAGCTTCAAAATGGCGCCAACCCGCTCGTCCAGCATCTCTTCACTAATGCTCCCTTGTTCGACCGCCTCCGTGAGCGCCCGGATCACCGCCTCTTCCTTCTCGTAATCATGGCCGACCAAGACGATATTTCCGCCTGCGGCGATGAACTCGACTGCGGCTTGTTCGATGCTGTAATTTTCCGTGATCGCTCCCATCGTCATATCATCGGAAACGATAACGCCTTCAAATCCGAGCTCCTCCCGGAGCAGGTCATGGATGACCGGTTTGGAAAATGAAGACGGGTGATCGGGATCCAGCTTCGGCAGGAGCAAATGGGCGATCATGACCATATCCGCGCCACCCTCAATTGCTGCCTGAAACGGCACCAGCTCAAGCTTTTTCAACCGCTGTAGATCATGATTCACGACCGGCAGACCGAGGTGGGAATCCACCGAGGTATCCCCGTGACCGGGAAAATGCTTCACAACTGGGATAACTCCCTTGTCGCTCAAGCCTTTCATCGCGGCCAGCCCCATTTCGCTCACCCGCTCCGGCGTATTTCCAAACGCCCTGTCTCCGATCACCGGATTGTCGGGATTGCTGTTCACGTCCAATACCGGGGCAAAATCCAGATTCAGTCCGAAGCCGGACAGCTCATCCCCGATGATCCCGTAAAAAGCTTCCGCCGCTTTTGGATCCCCTGTACTCCCAATGCTTGCCGCAGTCGGTATTTTTGCGAATTCCTTAGGCATACGGGTTACCCTTCCGCCCTCTTCATCCACACCCAGAAGGAGCGGAATCGAATTGACGGAGTTGTCTTCCTTCAGCCGGTTAAACAGGGCCAGCGCTTGACCGCTATTTTGAATATTATCCTTATAAAAAATAAATCCTCCGACATGATACGTCTCAATCAGCTTTCGGGTATGCTCGTCCGGCTCGGTCCCTTCCATTCCGACGAGGACCAACTGCCCGATCTTTTCGGCCGTGGTCAGTTTGTCCAGTTGGTCGGCAATGGGATTCGTAGCTTCCTCTTGCGGTGGTGACGGTTCACCATTCTCCTGCTGCTGCGAACCGTTTGCGGAGGGGGATGACGGAGCCGGGTTCTGGCCCTGGTTCATGCCGTTCCCACCGGATTCGGGAGTAGCCGAGTTCCGGGATGCGCAGCCTGCGATCGTCAAAATCAGGATCAACGCCATCGTGCATATCATCCATTTTCTGTTTTGTCTCATGTTTCCTCCTGACCGGCATGTCTTCCTGCCGTTTCCCAGCGGTTCGCGTATTTTTGCAGCCGGGGATGAATAACGGATGGCTCCTCCGTGAGGATCAGCCGGATGTTTTTGATCCACTCTTCGAAAGAAGAGAAGGAAGCGAATAAATTGGCCGTTTCGGGCGTCAGATACAGAAAGTAGGGAGAAGGATATTTTTCCGCCAAAAAACGGAGCGCAGAGTCGATCGGCGTGTATTTTTTGCGTTTCCCCTCCCAACCTTCCACCGTAATATCGGAATGCTGCCGTGCCCGGCGCCAGTCATGAAGCTCGTCCTCTCTTTTGAAAAAAGAGCGCACCGGCTCTTTGGACATACGTCTTACCGTCTCCTCATGAAGGGGATACAGCACCAGCTTGCTGAAAGAGCGCTCCTCCAAAATCGAAACGGCGCGTTCCAGCTCCGCTTCGGACGTATTCTCGAAAGTATCGTAATAGATTAACGTCCCTTTTCGCTTGGCAACAGGCGGTTCATAGCCAAAGGGGACTTGAATATTTTGTCTCATGTTCGGGTTCCTCCGCATTTAAAGTGGATATTCTAGTTAAAATTACCCTGCCAGACTTGATTTATTCCATTATATCCCTAACAACTTGCGATTTCATTATCTTGCTTTTTCATCCTAAAATACGTACATACGTTCAGGCTAAGGGGTATAATGGGCATTGGAGGTGAATTGAAGTGGCCGACTTAAAAGTGACGGAAGAACACTGGCGGTCTATTATCCTTAACGATGCCGCCAGCGACGGGAAATTTTTCTATGCCGTAAAAACGACGGGCATTTTCTGCCGTCCTTCCTGCAAATCCAAGCCTCCCAACCGGGAAAATATCACCGTATTTCCGAACGCCGAACATGCCCTATCCGCCGGATACCGCCCTTGCAAACGATGCAAGCCTACCGGCCTGCGGCTTCCCGATGAGGAATGGATCTCGGTGGTGGCCGAATATATCGGCAACCATTATATGGAGGAGTTGAATCTGCAGTTTCTCGCCGACCTCGCCCATGGCAGTCCTTATCATCTTCACAGAACGTTTAAGAAAGTAAACGGGGTCACGCCCGTGGAATATATACAAAACGTCAGGATCGAACAGGCCAAATCCCGTTTGCTGACAACCACTCAACCGGTGGCGGAGATCGGCAAGCAAGTCGGACTCGCCAATACGCCTTATTTTATTACCTTGTTCAAAAAACTCACCGGCCTTACGCCAGCCAACTATCGAGCATCGCACGCTTCCGTACCGAAAGGAGAACTTTAATATGGGACAGAACGACCCGATTTACTGGAGTCATCTTATTAACGAAAATTGGAACCTGATTGTTGCCGCCGGAGATAACGGACTCTGCTTTGTGGGCTCCCAAGGGGCAGATGTTCAGGAACTGGAGGACTGGGCGAAGCGCCGCTTCCCCGGCCGCCCCCTAATCCGGGATGAAGCCCGGCTTCAACCCTTTGCCGACGAAATCGAAGCCTATTTGCTCGGCAAGCTCACGCACTTCTCTATCCCCTTCGAAGCCACGGGAACCCTGTTCCAGCAGGCTGTTTGGAAGGCGCTTTGCGACATCCCCTACGGGCAAACCGTCTCGTACTCCGATATCGCCCACCGCATCGGCAAGCCGTCCTCGGTACGAGCCGTCGGAACGGCGATCGGGGCCAATCCGGTGCTGATTACGATCCCGTGTCATCGGGTGATTGGGAAGAATGGGGGGCTTGCCGGGTACCGGGGAGGGCTTGATATGAAGAGCCGGTTGTTGGAGATTGAGGGGGGAGGGGGAGTAGGGTATGGTGGGAAAGCTTAGGGAAGTGTGAGTTTATGAAGAAGCAGCGGATATTGAATGGCAAGAAGGAAAGAGCCGCTTTCCCGAATTTGGGGAAAGCGGCTTTTTGTTTTTAAAGTTTTCCCATTAGTAACTCAACTTTCGCACCTTGAAAATTAGTGTTAAGCCTTGATATGACTAGGATTTCTTATTGAAAAATCTCGTTCTTGACAGAAAAACACCTTTCCGTTTGGTAAAATGGAAGTAGCTAAACAAACCATTCCAAACAGAAAGGTGCGTAACTCTATGGTACAACACAACTTCCTGTCTGAAAAGGGCCAAGAACGAATCTCGACTTTATTTTCCGCTTTGCAAATCGGACAACTGTTGCGCAAAGCCGGCATTTCCAAGTCGTTCGGATTGTCCAGTCTTGCCATCTTTCAGCTGATCTTTACGCTCGTGTTTGAAGGGCGCAATTGGTTTCGTCTTCTGCATAGCGACCGCCGCCAGTCGTTGCCTGGCAAAGATGTAGTCTATCGATTCTTAAACCATCCACGCTTTGCCTGGCGACGATTTTTGCATGCCTTGAGTCTGAAGGTCGTTCAGCATTTTGATTCCTTAACCTCTTCGTCCCGCGTTCGGACGTTCATCATTGATGATTCGGTTCTTCGCAGGGATCGCAGCAAGAAAGCCGAGTTGCTTGCCCGCATCTTCGATCATACGACGGGGAGATATGCTCGCGGCTACAACATGCTCACGCTCGGATGGTCGGATGGCTTCAGCTTTGCGCCCATCGATTTTGTCATGCTCAGCTCGGCCAAGCTGACGAATCGCTTTTGCGAGATGAAGGAACGTCTGTCCAAGCGTACCCAAGGCTACAAACGCCGCATCGAGGCGCTTTCACGCAAACCGGATGCCGTGGCGGCTCTGCTTGATCGAGCGATTCAGGCTGGATTTAGCGCTGACTTTGTCCTGATGGACAGTTGGTTTACCCAAGCGCCTCTGTTGCGTGAACTGATGGCGAAAGGTCTGCATGTCATTGGGATGGTCAAGGCGATGAAACAACGATACCGGTTCGACGGAAAAAGCCTGACGCTCCATGAACTGTATGCCCTGTTGCCAAAGCAGAAAAACAAAGAAATCCTTGGCTCGGTCATCGTTCAAACCGCCTGCGGTTTGCCGATCAAATTGGTCTTTGTGCAAAACCGCCATCGGCGGCGGGATTGGCTGGTTCTGCTCAGCACCGATTTGGCGTTGGAAGAGGCTGAAATCGTTCGCATCTACGGCATGCGTTGGAGCATTGAGACGTTCTTCAAATTTGCCAAATCGTACCTGAAGCTGGGAACGGAGTTTCAAGGTCGTTCGTTTGATATGCTCATCAGCCACACCACGATCGTGTTTACCCGTTATCTCGTAATGGAATGGGAACGCCGTCACAACAACGACGCGCGGTCGTTGGGCGGTCTGTTTTTCCTGTTTTCCGACGAAGTTCGAGACCTGGATCTCAAAACGGCTTTGCAGCATCTGATCGCATTTTTCATGGCGTTCACGGAAGCGAAATCCAAACGGGATCAGTCTGCCGTTGTATGTCAACTCCAGCAATGGATTGCGAGTTTGCCCAATTATATCAAGGCTTTGTTCGGAAAATTAAGCTGCGAAAGTTGAGTTAGTAATCTTAAAATTCAACTGATTCTTCATTGGATGATTCCATTAGTTTAGTCGGAATATCAAAAATAGTTCTCAGCGTCTTTATAAAGTATGTTTTTCCCAGACACTATTAAATCTCTGTTACAACTTATTTTTCAATTGCTGTCAGACAAGGTGTGTCAACGAAGTAGTGTTATACTTTTCATTCCAGTTCTCCCTTCCAGACGTATGTAATACTTACCATTAAGAATCTAGAAAAACTTCCGACACTTTCCGTATAAAATAGATTTTATGCGAAAAATGCATAAAACTCAATATGCAGTTTTCGCATAAACTAAACTTAGCTTGGGTGATGATTGATGTATAAAAGAATACGAGATTTGCGTGAAGATAGGGATTTGACGCAACAACAACTTGCAGACTATTTAAATATCTCTCAAGCAACCTATTCGCGATACGAAAGCGGAAACTTGGATGTACCGAGTTCCGTACTGATTCGGTTGTCGGAGATTTACAGCGTAAGTATAGACTACATTCTGGGTCAGACGAATATTTCCAAACGTCTCGATGGAAAATAACCCTGATCATTTAATGCTTCACTCTTAAATCCAAGAAAGGCAGCCCAAATTGATGCAATGGGTTTGCCTTTTGTATTCCTCTGTTTCTTTCTCAATTAACGTCCTGCAAATTTGTCCTGCTAAAGCTCGGGCCGCTTACTACTATCATGGTATCCCCCGCCGTTAAATCTTTTTCAATCACACAGATCTAACCGCACATCTTTTTATCCTGAAACAAAAACCTCCACCCTGTCGTCTGTTTAGGTGGAGGTGTTCGTTTTGAAAAAAATGCCATTTGTACTCCTTTTTTTAGCTCTAATGGGCTGTCAATCTGCCGATTTGGTTCCAACAAACAATATAACATATACGGAACCCGTTCCATCCGCCGCGTTAGACGCAGAAGCGGATAACGACCTTGTCTCCATACAGCTTTCTCTTCCGGAACAAGTGAAGGTGAATGAGTCTTTTACCATGGAGGCAGAGTTAAAAAATACATCCGCTCAAACTTTCGAAATTATGACCGGGAAGCCGGTATTTTATTACGTCATCCGAGACAGCAACGGAAACTCGGACCCTATTTTACGAACGGACATCGGCGTTATCCGTCCTCTGGGTCAGAACGAAACCATTTTAGAGAAACACTCGCATCGTTTTAAAAATCCTGGTGTCTATGAGGTCTCCGCCGTAGCCGAATTTTCACTGCTTGGTGAAGATGAAAGCAATCAAGTTTATAAAATTGAGACCGATCCAAAGAAGATTGAAGTGATCAAATAAATCTGTGCCAGGTTTAGGATTCCAAGATCATAAGTCGTCGATCAAACGCTCTCCACCTGGAACATTTTGGATAGATTTTCCCCTCGCAAAATGCTAGATTACTCTATAATTCATATACATTTAGGCTCATATTATTTTTGTTGGGGGGATGCTGCCGCATGGATAATAACTCCGGTTATAGAACAAACGTTATAGGCGCTGGCGAGGTGGGCCGTGCCGTCTCGGTCGACATGGACAAGAACGCTATACATAAAACAAACGCTACTTTTTGGGATACAAAAGGAACAGAAATTTTAGGAGCAACCTCTCTCCCGCTCTATGGCGCATTTGTCTCAGAAGAGAAATGCCAACTGTTTGGCGATGTCTCGGAAAAAAGCTACTTGAAGTAGGCTGTGGCAGCGGTCAATCCCTGCAATATCTGGGGGAACGCAAGGCTGGTGAACTTTGGGGTATGGATATATCCGAGAACCAACTCGAAAAGACAGCGCAGCTTTTAACATCATGCGGTCTTTCGGCCAAATTGATCTGCTCCCCCATGGAAGAGGAATGCGGCATACCGGAGAATTACTTTGATTTCGTTTATTCGGTGTATGCTATAGGCTGGACCACGGACCTTGAAGGTACTTTTCGCCGCATCGCTTCTTATCTTCTCAACTTTCGCAGCTTAATTTTCCGAACAAAGCCTTGATATAATTGGGCAAACTCGCAATCCATTGCTGGAGTTGACATACAACGGCAGACTGATCCCGTTTGGATTTCGCTTCCGTGAACGCCATGAAAAATGCGATCAGATGCTGCAAAGCCGTTTTGAGATCCAGGTCTCGAACTTCGTCGGAAAACAGGAAAAACAGACCGCCCAACGACCGCGCGTCGTTGTTGTGACGGCGTTCCCATTCCATTACGAGATAACGGGTAAACACGATCGTGGTGTGGCTGATGAGCATATCAAACGAACGACCTTGAAACTCCGTTCCCAGCTTCAGGTACGATTTGGCAAATTTGAAGAACGTCTCAATGCTCCAACGCATGCCGTAGATGCGAACGATTTCAGCCTCTTCCAACGCCAAATCGGTGCTGAGCAGAACCAGCCAATCCCGCCGCCGATGGCGGTTTTGCACAAAGACCAATTTGATCGGCAAACCGCAGGCGGTTTGAACGATGACCGAGCCAAGGATTTCTTTGTTTTTCTGCTTTGGCAACAGGGCATACAGTTCATGGAGCGTCAGGCTTTTTCCGTCGAACCGGTATCGTTGTTTCATCGCCTTGACCATCCCAATGACATGCAGACCTTTCGCCATCAGTTCACGCAACAGAGGCGCTTGGGTAAACCAACTGTCCATCAGGACAAAGTCAGCGCTAAATCCAGCCTGAATCGCTCGATCAAGCAGAGCCGCCACGGCATCCGGTTTGCGTGAAAGCGCCTCGATGCGGCGTTTGTAGCCTTGGGTACGCTTGGACAGACGTTCCTTCATCTCGCAAAAGCGATTCGTCAGCTTGGCCGAGCTGAGCATGACAAAATCGATGGGCGCAAAGCTGAAGCCATCCGACCATCCGAGCGTGAGCATGTTGTAGCCGCGAGCATATCTCCCCGTCGTATGATCGAAGATGCGGGCAAGCAACTCGGCTTTCTTGCTGCGATCCCTGCGAAGAACCGAATCATCAATGATGAACGTCCGAACGCGGGACGAAGAGGTTAAGGAATCAAAATGCTGAACGACCTTCAGACTCAAGGCATGCAAAAATCGTCGCCAGGCAAAGCGTGGATGGTTTAAGAATCGATAGACTACATCTTTGCCAGGCAACGACTGGCGGCGGTCGCTATGCAGAAGACGAAACCAATTGCGCCCTTCAAACACGAGCGTAAAGATCAGCTGAAAGATGGCAAGACTGGACAATCCGAACGACTTGGAAATGCCGGCTTTGCGCAACAGTTGTCCGATTTGCAAAGCGGAAAATAAAGTCGAGATTCGTTCTTGGCCCTTTTCAGACAGGAAGTTGTGTTGTACCATAGAGTTACGCACCTTTCTGTTTGGGATGGGAAGACTATCCACTTCCATTTTACCAAACGGAAAGGTGTTTTTCTGTCAAGAACGAGATTTTTCAATAAGAAATCCTAGTCATTTCAAGGCTTAACACTAATTTTCAAGGTGCGAAAGTTGAGTTATCTTAAAAAGGACGGCGCATTTATATTCAGTTGGTCTCACCCTATCCACAAATGTGTTGTTGCCGAGAATGATATGCTTGCTTTTAAAAAATGCTATTTCGATGAATCTTGGTATTCGGTATCCCTTGGTGAAAGTACGCTGTCCTTATCGGACCGTAAACTATCCACCTATGTGAATGCGCTCTCCAAAGCGGGATTTGTCATTGAGCGGATGATTGAGGAGTCGGAGGATGAATTGCTGCAAGCGCGGGGCGATCACAATGATTTTGCAAACAAAGCAAAGATGCTTCCCGTCACTTTTGTCATCAAAGCAAGGAAACTATAAGTGAAGATAAAGTAAGCCGCTCCCCGGACTTCCGGGCAAGCGGCTCTTCTCGTTTTACGCATTATTTATTCTCGCTAATAATATGCTGAACCCGTCCGACTTGGCCGTCCTGCAGCCTCACTTTGATGCCGTGCGGGTGCTGTGCCGAGTTCGTCAGCAAATCCTTGACGATGCCTCGCGTCAGCTTGCCTGTCCTCTGATCCTGCTTTAAAACGATATCGACCTCAAGCCCCGGCTTGACGTCGCTGCGAAGCTTTCCGTTGCCTGCCATTTCTGTATCAACTCCCGCGATTTCTTGCTTTCAACCTATTCATTTTAACACAATCGTCCTCCTCCGGCAGCCGCAGCTCCGAGACAATGATCTTCGCAGTTTGCTACAGCAGTATCTCCTTCGAACCTTTTTAAATTAGCTAATTATAGATTGAAACCATCCATAAATTTAGCTAAAATACTATAAAATAGCTAATTCGAGGTGAGACTTATGCGAGTTTCTTCCACCGATATGCAGAACAATTTCGGAAAATATTTAAAGTTTGCGGAGGCGAACGAAGAGATTATCGTAACGAGGAACGGCAAGGATGTGGCTAAATTGGCCGCTCTTTCCGAAAATGATCAAACACTCCTTAGAGAAGAGGCCATGAAATATGAATTAAGCCGCGGCACTGTGACCTACGAAGAATTCCTTGAGATGACGGAAACGTCGGAACAGCGTTTAGAGCTTATTGACGGCTTTGTGTATAACCTTGCCTCGCCTTCGTTTAAACATCAACATGTCGTGCAAGAACTGCTCGGTACGTTTTACATTTGGTTTAAAGGAAAAGCCTGCACCCCGCTGCCCTCCCCTTTCGACATCACGCTGGAAAAGGAAGAGGACAATATTTGCGTCGTACAGCCGGATGTGGTGGTCATTTGCGACAAGGACCGAATTGATGCGAAAGGCAAATATACGGGCACGCCGACTTTGGCGGTAGAGGTGTTGTCCCCTTCCACGCGGAGCAAAGATTTGATCCGCAAGCTCGACTTATACCGAAAATGCGGAGTCAAGGAATACTGGATCGTCGATCCGATGAAGGGACAAGTTACGGTTTATGCTTTCGATGACGGCGAAATTGCGGACATCACGTATTATTCGAATGGCAAAGACCCCAACGTAGAGTCGGGGTGGTTTCAAGGCTTACGAGTTGCAATGCAAGATCTGTTCGCCGAGTAATAAGCGGGCATCGGACTGATCTGACCCGCCTGTGGCGAGGTTGACGTATCCGCCCCGCATCTATCGGCTTAGTTAGGCGTTCCTAACCGCTTACTTGAACGAGATTTCCCACAAATAGATGGAGGCGACCGAACCGTACGGCGAGTACCTGCTGCGGTATTGTTCAAACTGCTCTTTTGTCAGGTCCGGAAGTCCGTACAAGGTCATTATGCCGCGGCGGATCGCAATATCCCCCCAGCTGACGATATCCGGACGCTCCAGGCAGTTCATGAGCAGCATTTCGGCCGTCCAGCGGCCAATGCCGGGCAATGCCGTCATCCTGGCGGTGACCTCCGCATCCGGTAAACTTCGGAGGCCCTCCAGATCGAATTCGCCCGACGCGACCTGCGTGGCGATACTGTGGATGCAGAGCGCTTTTTTCATCGTTATGCCGCAGCGTTGAATGTCATCGGCCGAGGCCGCCGCTAAACGGTCCGGACGTATATCGCCGAAAGCTTCCTGCATGCGGTTCCATATGGTTTGCACGGCTTTCACGGATATGAGTTGCCCGACGATCGCATGAACCAGCGCGGGAAACAGCTCCGGAATGATCACCCGGTCCACCTTGCCCCGGCGGAGCATGTAGTCTCCCAATACCGGATCCGCTGCCGACAGGCAGTCGATTTCCTTTTGTCCGTAATCAAAAGTCTTGGTTGTGACGGCGCACATGCCGATTCCTCCTTTTAATAGCCTTACATACGGGCTCCGCCCGATCGGGCGCAAAAAAAACCGTACACCTACTATAACTTATCCGGTAGCAGGTCGTACGGCTTTTGGATTGAAAAGGCAAGATAGTGAAGACACCCGAATCGGCGATTCGACCCGAATGAACGGCAGCTTGCCGGGCTACTATCGATCAATGACCGTTACGTGATACTCGGGTTTAATTCTTTTTTTGCAGCACCACGAGATCTCCGTCCCACTCGGGGATAAAGAGGCATCCGGCGGAATAGTCCAGCCCGCAAATGCAATTCAGTTTTAACTTCAGAGGATCCTTTTCTTCAGGATCGTTTCTTCCTATCGGGTCGCCGTGATTTCCCGCAACGGTATATATCCGGCACGTCTCCCGTTCCACCATCCTGATCACATGGTTTTGGGTATCGCCAATGTATATATTCCCCATTTCATCCAACGCAAGCGACCAAGGACCGTCAAAGTGAGCCTCCGGATTGCTTCCGAAGGTGGCCTTTAACGCGAAGCCACCGTCTCCACCGTATCCCGGCTCGCCCGTCCCGGCGACCAAATGTATTTCCCCTGTATCGACATCGATCATTTTCACGGCAAAATGCGTACTGTCCAACACGTAGATATGCCCGTCCGGTCCCCGCCGCAAATCGTAAATCCAGCCAAAACCGTTTTCCCCGTCCCCAAAAACGCCCATCGGTTCGCCCGATGAATTAAACTTCCATACTTTCGAGCCGGTTATCTCGTTGATCCAAAGGTTGCCTTGAACATCATATTCACAGTTTCCGATGTCCTTTAATCCATACTTCGTAGCGTCG
The DNA here is from genome assembly GCF_051307165.1 of Paenibacillus salivarius. Taxonomy (NCBI): domain Bacteria; kingdom Bacillati; phylum Bacillota; class Bacilli; order Caryophanales; family Paenibacillaceae; genus Paenibacillus; species Paenibacillus salivarius. The sequence goes on along the minus strand of NZ_CP195592.1, from coordinate 1,346,328 downwards.
ATGAAAACATCCGCTTGCCCCTCCCGCTCATTAAAACGGAATACTTTACGGTTTCCGCCCGACACGATCAGCACGTCTCCGTCAGGAAGTTTTGTAATAAAGGAGGGGCTGTTGATATCGACAGTGTAGTGCTTCAGGCTTTGTTCAAATAAAGTCTTTCCTAACGACCATTCAATTTCGGAGCCGTTCCACTTCGCCACCCAGTGCTCTTGGTAATTCAAGAAATACAAATTCCCCTCCTGATCATGGAATCCGAACTGGGCGTACCCGTCCTGCCAAAGCCCTCCCTTCGGAAAGTTAATGATTTTTTGGACCGTCCATTCCACGACAACCAACTCTCCCTTAATCCTCCGCCTTCGCATACGATTCCGCGGCAGCGTTCAAGTAATACGCCAACCCGGTTTGCTGACCCTCCAGCATGCTCCGGTGGAAATCGTCTTCGAGAAAAAAGCGCGTTTGGAGCACGAAATCCTCTGCCGAAGCGGGGTGTCCGTGTTTTTTCATAAATTCCAAGTGCTTGCGGATCAGCCCCCGAATCGTCCGGTCATCGACTTTAAGTCCTTTTCGCAGGCCATCGGCCATTTCCGCCATAAATGCCGCGGCCTCCGCCGCTTGTTCGTTCAGGGGTGGAACATCGAGCTCCGCCGTTTCCAAAAGATCCACATTATAGTTTTTCTGCAGGTGCCGGTTCTGTTCCTGCAACGCTTCTCTCCATTCTTCTTCCGTGGCGAATCCGCGGAACAAATCCGGCGCACTCATGGCAACCCCGCTCTTTGCGCTGGAGATGGAATGCTCCAACGTTTGCAGGATCAGGTCCAGCCGTTGCCTTTTTGCGTCGAGCAGCTCTTTTTGCCCGGACAAAATAGCAAGCCTGTTCCGGTCCTCCTCAAGCAGAAGCTTGATTTGTTCGAGCGGAAAGTCCAACTCCCGGTAAAACAAAATTTCCTGCAGCCGCTCCAGTTCTCCTTCACCGTACATCCGATATCCCGATTCGCTGATTTCGGCCGGCTGAAGAAGGCCGATCTTATGGTAATGATGCAGCGTTTTGGGCGTCACGCCCGCAAGGGAAGATACCTCTTTCACGGTATATCGCATATTCCTTCACTCCTTTCCCTCTCAGCCTAAAGCCTTCCCTTAGGGGAGAGTCAAGGCGATCCGAAAAAAAATTGCTTTCCTCTCAGCGGAACAGCTCCAGCAGCCGTTCCGCGCTCAGTTCGGCGGTCGACGCCAAGCGCAGGTCCGCCTCCACGAGGCGGTCCATGCTGCCGATGCCGACCGCCTTCATCCCGGCGGCGCGGGCCGCCGCCAGCCCCGCGGCGCTGCCGCAGACGCAGGCGCAGTTCCCCGGCGCCGCGCCGAGCAATTCAGCCGCCCGGAGAAATATCTCCGGGTCCGGCTTGGTTTTGCGGACGCCGGCCGGATCGGCGACCGCATCGAACGGCGGGGCTGCGCCGCCCAGCCGGTCCGCGGTCCACGGGCCGCTGCCGTCCGGCGCCAGGCCCGTCGCGATCCCGCGCTCGCGCAGCGCCGCAAGCAGCTCGCGGACGCCGGGCAGCAGCCCGGCCTGCGGTTCCTCCGCGTCCGAAACGGCGCAGCCCGGCTCGAAAATGACCGCTTCCAGCCGCGCGCTTAGCGGCTGGGTCGCCGTTTTGCCGGGGGCCAAGTATAACAATTCCCCCCTGTGCCTGATCGCCATGCCGTCGCCTGCAAGCAGCGTATACGAGACGGCTTCGCGGCCGACGGCCACCTCCAGCAACCGCCCCCGGTTCATGATCTTGAACCGCAAGCTTTCCCACTGCGGAGGCAGCGACGGGGAGAAAGACAGGATGCCGTCGCCGAACAGGCGCATCCCGCCGAAGCCGTTCACGACTGACATCCAGGCTCCCGCCATCGCGGCCGTATGAAGCCCGTCCTTGGCGTTTCGATTCACATCGTCCAGGTCCATCCGGGCCGTACGGGTAAAATATTCATACGCGCTCTCCAGATCTCCGATCTCCGCCGCGACGATGCTGTGGATGCAGGGCGACAAGGAGGAATCATGCGTGGTCAGCGGCTCGTAGTACCGGTAATTCCGGATTTTATCGGCAAGCGAAAACCGGTTCCCCAGCAAAAACAGCGCCATCACGAGATCGGCCTGCTTGAGCACCTGATGCCGGTAAATCACGAGCGGATGGTAATGGAGCAGTAGCGGGTATTTGTCCGCGGGCGTCCCGGCAAAGTCCCACTTTTTCTTGGCCAGAAACGAATCGTCCTGGGCGTAAATGCCGAGCTCGGGATCAAACGGGACGAACATGAGGTCCGCCGCCTTTTTCCACCCGGCCACTTCTTCTTTTGTCAGCCCGATTTTTCGCTGTAGGCGGGTGAAATGCTCAGGGTAGCTTTCCCGCAGCAGCTCCGCCGTCTCGCAGGCATAGCGGAACTGCTCCCGAACCATCAAATTGGTGTAGGCGTTGTTGTTGACGAGGGCCGTGTACTCATCGGGCCCGGTCACGCCGTCGATGCAGAACGCTCCGCCCCGCGCCGGATTATAATGGCCGAGATCCGCCCAAAACCGGGACGTTTCAAATAGGATTTCCGCGCCCTTCTCGGCCAGGAAATCCGTATCGCCCGTCGCCAGCACATATTGGCGGATCGCATAAGCGATATCGGCGTTGATATGCGCCTGCGCGGTACCCGCCGGAAAATAGGCGGAGTTCTCCTCGCCGGCGATCGTCCGCCACGGATAGAGCGCCCCTTTTTGCGCCATTACTGCTGCGCGTTCCCGGGCCTTATCCAGCGTTGCATAGCGGAATTCCAGCAGCGTCCGGGCAGTCTCCGGCTGAGTGAACGTGAAGAAGGGCAGCATATACATCTCCGTGTCCCAAAAATAATGCCCTTCATAGCCTTCCCCGGTCAGGCCTTTGGCCCCGATGTTCGTCACGCCGTCCCTTCCCGCCGATTGCAGCAGGCCGAAGGCGTTGAACCGCATCCCCTGCTGCAGCGCAGGATCGCCTTGAATTTCCACGTCCGCACCGCTCCAATATCGGTCCAGATAGGCCCGCTGCATTCCGGCCAGCGCTTCGAAGCCGAGCGAGTCCGCCAGGGCCAGCGCTTCGCCGTTGCGCCGCAAAAGCTCCTCCTCCTGGTAGTCCCTGGTCGTATGATAGGCGATGTATTTGATCAATCGCACCGTTTGGTCCTTTTTCAGGGTTACGATGAACCGGGTTCCTTTGCGCGTCCCTTCGGCCGCATCCTCTTCCTTGTAACCGCCCGGCGCTTCAAGGCGGTGGCGCATTCCCGTCACCAGGGCAAACCCGGTATGCCGCGTCCGGTGCTTCATCCACCGGCTCGCCCCGTCGATCCCGTCCGCTTCAAGCAAAAGGCTCGGCTCAAGGCGGCGGGCACCTACGCGGGGATCTCCCGAGGCCGACCCTTCCGGGCCTTCCGCCTCTTCATCGAACAAGGAAGCTAAACGCACTTCCCCCTCAAAATTGAGGGCGGTAACCTCATAGCAAACGGCCGCGAGGTGCTTATATTCCAGGGATACCAGGCGCCGCGTACAAATCCGTACCCGGTGACCCGCCGGAGATTCCCATTCCGCCAGCCGATTCAGTATGCCTTCCCGCATATCCAGCTCCCGGACGTGACTTCGGACGGTTCCGTTTTGCAGATGAAAGGGATGCCCCTCCACCTCGAGCTTCACGATTTTCGCATCCGGCACGTTCAGCATCGCATGGTTCAAATCGGGGTAACCGTAAGCCCCTTCCGGATAAACGATCGGTTCGGCATCGTAAAATCCGTTCAAATAGTTGCCGGTCACCGAACTTCCCGCCGTCCCGTGATAGCCTACTTCAAAATTGCCGCGCATCCCGATATAACCGTTCCCCAAAGCAAAGACGCTTTCGTTTTTTTGGTGATGCTTCTCCGAATAAATCGTTTCCCTGACCTTCCACTCATCGTAAGGATACGGCGTATCGAAAAATGGCCCCGGCTCCGTCATTGTCTTCATTTCCTTCATCGGCACGATGCTCCTCCCCCACTTTTAACGAAACTGAGTATCGTTATTTTTCACCTTTTGGCTCGACGGAAAAACTAACGAAACTGGATGTCGTTATTCCCGTCATTTCCGCTGTTCTGCGCCTTTTTTTGCTTACATAACGTTCCCCAGTTTCCTTAGCCTGCAAAAAAGCAAAAATTCGGCCAAATAGCGTTCTCCAGATTCGTTACATTTTTTTGTTCACGAGTCATGCCTCCAAGCGCATCCTTGGTTCTCTTCCCGCGTGACTTTTTTGGGTTGAATCCTCCGGTTCTTCCTGGGACGCGTTCCTGGAATGACCTCCTCGGCCGCACCCTCGCGCCGCGTCACTCGCGTCAATTCGGCACGCGTGCCGGGCCCTCGAATTTACCCTTTGACCGAACCGCCCATCAGCCCTCGAACAAAATATTTTTGCAGCAGGAAAAAGATCGCCAGCGGCATCAGCATCGAAATAAAGGCGGCCGAGGTCAGCAGATGCCAATCATTCCCCCGCGAGCCGACAAGGTCGGCGATTTTCATCGACATGACCTGTACATCCGGCTGGTTTCCGATAAAGATCAGGGACACCAGGTAATCGTTCCACACCCACAGGAACTGGAAGATGCCGATGGAAGCGAGCGCGGGCACGGATAACGGCAGGATCAGCCGCGAGAAAATGGTGAAATGGCTCGCCCCGTCGATAAACGCCGACTCGAACAGATCCTTCGGCAGCTGGCTGATAAAGTTGTACATAAAATAGGTGACGAGCGGCAGGCCGAAAGCGCTGTGAGCCAGCCAGATTCCGAGGTAGCTGCCGTTCAACCCGAGCGAGGTGTAATCCTTAAGCACCGGAATCAGCGCCACCTGCAACGGAATGACAAGCATGGCGATGATGGAGACAAACAGCGTTTTCCGTCCGGGGAACCGCAGCCAGGCAAACGCGTAAGCAGCGAAAGATGCGATCAGAATCGGAATGACCGTAGCGGGGACCGCGATCGTCAGCGTATTCCAGAACGCCTGGGACAAGCCGCTGCCCTTTTGCACCGTTTCGCTGCCGTCGGCGTTTTTCAGCTTATACTCTTTTCCCGACAGCACGTTCTTATAGTTATCGAGGGTCAAAGCAGGCTTGAACTCCCACCCTTTTTCCATGACGCTCAAGGTTCTCGCCCTGCGGTTCTCCCACATCAGGCGGCTGCCGTCCACGGAGATTCCGGATCTGAGCTGATCGTCGGAATAGGTTTTGCCGTTCACTTCGATCGGTTCGCGCAAATCTGTTTCTTTGGGCAGCTGAATCGTCTCTCCGGACTTCTTCCAAGCCTGATGGGGAAAAACGTTCCACCAGCCGGTTTGCAAAATATCCGCCGCGGGCCGGAAGGAAGAAATGAACAGACCGAGCGTCGGAACGAGCCAGATCAGACAAATGAAGCCGAGGACGATGTTGACGACGGTCTTGCCGCCCTTTCTCTTTTTTCTGCCGACCATTAAAATCCCCCCTGCTTGCGGAACTGCCGCAAATTAATGACGATCACCGGAATGACCGCGATGAGCAGCACGATAGCCAAAGTGGATCCGTAGCCGAAGTTGCGGTACATGAAAAACTGCCGGTAGAACTGGGTCGCAACGACTTCCGTATCGTATTGGCCCCCCGTCATGACCATGACGACGTCGAAGATTTTCAGCGTAAAAACGATGATCGTGGTGGTCACCGTCAAAATGGTCGTAGAAATATAAGGAATCATGATGCGGAAAAAGATTTTGATTTCCCCCGCCCCGTCCACGCGCGCCGCCTCCAGAATGTCCTCGGGAACGCCCTTGATCGCCGCGGAAAAGATCACCATCGCAAACCCCGTTTGCATCCAGATCAAAATAAGAATGAGGAAGAAGTTGTTCCAAGGCTGAATCATGCTCGTCCAGGCCTGCGGCTCACCCCCGAAAAAAGTGACGATCGCATTGAGCAAACCGATTTGTTCGTCGCCCGGCTGGTAATAGTAAACGAACTTCCAAATGACGCCGGCCGCGACAAAAGAAATCGCCATCGGCATGAAAATGATCGATTTGGCCAGTTTTTCGAAACTGCTCCGGTCCGCCAAAATGGCGATCAGCAGGCCGAGCCCGACGCAAGCCAGCGTACCTATGAACACCCAGAGCAAGTTGTTGCGGAGCGCAATCCCCATCAGGCGGTCGCTGAAAATCGCGGCATAGTTTGCCAGGCCGACGAATTTTTCCGAAGAAGCGTTAAAGAAGCTTAAATAGAGGGTGCGAAGCGCGGGCAATATCAGCAGCCAACCGAGGAGAATCGCCGCCGGCCCGATGAAAACAAAGGGAAGGATCCGGCGCCGATAACGCTCGGGATATTGTTCCACGGCAAAATTCAGCGAATAGTAGATCAGGTAAACGCCAAGCACGCCCCAAATGACCGCCATGACGGCCGTCACTAGCGGATTTAATTGCGAATCGCGGAAAAAGAGAAAGATGGCGCCGTTCACCACGACATTGAGCAAAACGACGATAACGGACACGAGAACGGCCTTCAAACTCACTCCCTGCTTTGCTTGTGTGATCATAATGGCTCCTCCTTAAAGTTTTGCGCAGCAAAGCTTGCTTCGAATATATCCGGGTTCAAGAAAAAGAGGGACCGCTTGCCGTAAAGAAGTCAGCCCCTCTCATTGTTCTTGCGTCATTAGATCATCAGCAGCCCCAAACCCCGGCTTATTCGAACATCAGTTGCTCCAACCGGACTGAATCTGCTCCATCGCCTTATCCAGCGTGGCCGTTCCGCTCACGTAGTCCGTCAAGCCTTTCCAGAACGTGCCCGCGCCCACTTTTCCGGGCATCAGGTCGGATCCGTCGAAGCGCAATGTGGAGGCTTCCTGAACGAGCTGAGCCATCCGCCGATCGGATTCGGAGGTGTACCAGTCCAAAGAAGCATCGTTCATCGGAGCGATCACGCCGCCGGATTGAACCCAGGTTTTAATCGATTCGCCGGTCGTGAAAAATTCCATGACCGCGCGGACTTCGGGACGATCGTTGAACATGGCGTAAATATCGCCCGCGACAAGCACCGGCTTGCCGTATTGCTCATCGATCGGCGGCAGGTAGAACCAGTCGTAATCTTCGTCCACTTTGGCCGTTTCCGGGAAGAAGCTCGTAATGAAATTGCCTTGACGATGCAGCCAGGCTTTTGGCGGATCGGTAAACAACGGCGCGGCGGCGTCGCCGAAGGCGGTCGTCACGATCGATTTGGTCCCGCCGTACACGTAATCCTCGTTCAACCAGATGTCGGACATGACTTCAATGGCGTGCTTCACTTCCGGAGAAGTAAACGGCAGCTCGCCCTTGACCCATTTATCGTAATTTTCGGGAGAAGTTGTACGGAGCATAATGTCCTCCACCCAGTCCGTAGCCGGCCAGCCCGTGGCTGCGCCGCTCTCGATGCCGATGGACCAAGGCGCATCCCCGTCTTTGGCGATCTGCTCGGTCAAAGCCATCAATTCGTCCCAGGTTTCCGGAATCGCGTAGCCCGCTTCTTCAAATTGTTTTTTCGGATACCATACCAAGCTCTTTACGTTGCTGCGGTTCCAGATGCCGGCCATGATTTTGCCGTCTTTTCCGTCCATCGTCGCCATATCCAGCCAGCTTTGATTGTAGTTGGATTTCAGCTTTTCCTGATCCATGATCGGCGTCAAATCGATGACTTTGCCTGTTTTGGCGATCGAAGCGAGCAGGCCGGGCTGAGGAAAATCCGCGATGTCCGGAGCGTTCCCTCCGTCAACCCGAATGTTGATCGTCGCTTCGAATTCTTTCGATCCTTCATATTGAATATCGATGCCCGTTTTTTCCTCGAATTCCTTGATGCTGTTTTCGAACTTTACCTGGTCGGCGTCCACAAACGGGCCGAACATGGTTACTTTGGTCCCTTTATATTCGCCTTTCATCGCCAGTTCCAAAGGTGATCCGGCGCTTTCGCCGCCGTTTTCGGCCGCCCCTTGATTGTTCCCCCCGCCCGCATTATTCGAAGGAGCCGGAGGATCGTTCTTCGCGGCATTGTTTCCGCCTCCGCAAGCGCTGAGTATCATCGTGAGTGAAAGACAAAGTACAAGCAACATTGACCATTTTCGTCCAGAAGCCTTTTTCATCTTTTCAACATCCCCTTTGATTTTTTGAGTTTCCGGAAAATTTGGCCGGGTGGCGGCCATCGACGCTTTGACCCCTCTCCATCCTCAAGCCCCGTTTCACGGATGTTCGTTCCGTTCAGCAGCGAAAAAGCGGATCACCTCCTTGCAAAGCTTTTCAAACCGTTCCTCCGACTCACAATGTATGCGTTTGCAAACTTGTCTATTACCTCTCTTTTTTTAACGTTCGATCCTTTGATCACCACGATGAAAAGCTTTTCAAAAAAGCCGGAAGAGAAATGAGCAAAGCTCATTTTTCCCGGGTCGACTCTCTTACGATCAGTTTATGCTTTAAAATCTCCCGGGTTACCGCAACGTCTGCGCCGGACACCAGTTCATGCAGTTTTTCGGCCGCCCTGTACCCTAATTCATAGATAGGCTGGGCAATCGTGGTTAGTTTCGGGATAAACATGCCTGCCATTCGGATATTGTCAAAACCGATGACCGAAACCTGGCCCGGTACCATCACGTTCCGGTCCTTCAAATAAGAAACCGCCCCCATCGCGAACTCGTCGGAAACGCAAAACACGGCCGTCGTATCGGGGAAATGCGAAAAAAGCTCGTGCGTCGCTTCATAAGCGTGCTCAAACCGGTGGCTCGCATAGACCACTTTCTCAAGGTTATGCTCCAAACTAAATTCCTTCAGCGCCCTGGCGAAACCTTCGCGCCGCGGCGGACCCGATATCGAGTTCTCGTCGTTGAAGCCGATCATCCCGATCTGCTTGTGTCCGAGCTCGATCAAAAATTTGACCGCATCGTAAGCGGCGCCCTCGTCGTCAACCTCGACGCAAGGAATGTCATATTCGTCGGAATGAGACGAGACCATGACAAAAGGAATGCGGCACCCGACCAGTTTGTCGTAGTATTCGGGAAACAGCATATCGCTGGCAAACACGATGCCGTCCACCTGCTTTTCATGAAAAGCGTCGATATAGGCCAACAGCCGCTCCGGATCCCGGTCCGTATTGCAGATCATCAGGCTGTAGCCGAGTTTGATGCACGCATCCTGCATTCCCCGGATCATTCCGGCATAATACATGCTCTCAATATCCGGAATGAGCAGTCCGAGCGTAAAAGACTTTCTGTAAATAAGGCCCCTCGCGAACGAGTTAGGCTGGTATTGCAGCTGTTCGATGGCTTCCAGAACGCGGAGGCGCTTGCCTTCCGCCACCGCTTCCGGCGCGTTCATGACGCGGGATACGGTACTGATGGACACTCCCGCCAACTTGGCGACATCCCGGATAGTTGGTTTCATTTTGTCTACTTCCTTTTTGAAAAGCTTTTCAAGTGCAGTATATCAAAGGCTCTTTCGGAAGGCAATATTAAATTTGAAGCGCTTACAAAAAAATATTCCGGATCTCTGCGTATATACAAAAAAAGAGGGAACTGCGAGGTTTTGCAGTTCCCCCTTTGAATTTATTCCTGCCGTCCGGCAGCCGCGACAGCGATTTGATCCAGCTTGGCAGCGCTAAAGCGATAATATTGTCCGTTTGCCGTTCCGGCAAAAAGTTCATTGCCGTAGAGATTCAAACTCCCGTTTCGCGTCTCCTGCTCCCGCAATTCCGCATAACCGGTCCGGACGTCTCCGACCCGTCCCAGCACGGATCCGGTTTGCTTATCAAGAACCAAGAGTTCCGAGCCGAACGGAAACAGCACCGCATGGTCCAAAATAACGAAGCTCCCGGCAGCGTGAGCGGATAAGTCGGCGTCTTCTCCGGTGCCGGAAGGCATTTGCCAAAGCTTCTTGCCCGTTTGGAAATCCAACGCAGCAGGAATGCCGTTCACGGCCGCATATAGCGTTTCCCCGTCAAGCACGCCGTTGGTAACCTTACCCGAAAGCGTCCACACTTTTTCTCCGGAGGAGACATCGAACAAATAGCTCTCATACCGCTCGGCTCCCCAAAAGTCGCCAGCATCCAATGCATGCTGGACAAGCAGCAGCCGTTCGTTCAGCACTTCGAATCTCTCCGCGGATAAAGCCGGGTATTCCCCGAGAACCGTGCCGGTTTTCAAATCCAGCCGTCGCCAAGTATCGCCGAGCAGAATCCAACGGCTCTCCGGGTCCGGTCCTTGAATCGGATCCACTCGTTCGCCGCCGGCAAAATAAGGCATCAACGAATAGTCCGGCACCTGCATTCCGTCGTCCTCCAGGATCCATGCCTTTTTCCCGGTCTCGGGATCAAGCGCCTCCAGCGTTCCGCCATCCCGGATCAAGATATAGGGATCCGCGGCTCCCTGATTCAGCACTTTGGCTTCCTCCCGAACCGGCCTGCTCCATCTTTTTCGGCCCGTTTCGGAATCGAATACGGTTAATTCCGCTTCAGACACGCCGTTGTCCGTCCCATCGCGCTTCCAGGTCATCGTGACGACGGAGTCTCTCGCCGACCACATCCCGATCTGGAGTTCCTCCCCGTATCTTTGCTCCCAAATCGTTTTTCCGTCGGACAGCCGGATACGCCGGAGCTGATTGATATATTTTTCTTCCTCGGGATTATAGGATGTAAAAACAAGCGCGTACAGCCCGGAAGGCTCCACGGCGACGTTCAAGCTGCCGTACCCCGCTTCCAGCCTCCAGCGGGTTTTTCCGTGTTTTCGGTCCACCCCATAAAGCGAGGAATCATGATGCATTCCGCTAAAGCCGCCGTCATCCCCTTTCAGCAGCAAAACATCACTTCCGGCGCCAACCAAGTAAGTGAAGGCAAGAGTTCCCTTGTTCGCCCATTCCGGTTCGGCCGCCAAGGTTTTTGCCAAAGGAGTAACGGTAAAATCATAAGTGTTTATGTAATCATCCCCGGAGTAAATCCCTTTCCAATATTTATCCTTCCCGCCCGGTATGATCCAATGGGTCCGCTCAAGCTTTCCCTCCGGAGAAAAACTCACCGTAAACTGCGCATCCTTGCGCTCATAGCGCCAAGTCGTTCCGGTAATCATCGGATCCCCGGCCACCGTCTGCAAATCTTCGGACGTCTCCGTGAACGCAGGTTCTCCGAGAAGCGCTTTTACTTTTGACGCCTCGTCTCCTTGATGAAGGGACAGCTCGGCAATGCTTCTCACCGAATCCAACGAAAGGTTTGAGTCCTGAGCCAGCAATGGAACGGATAACGGTTCCGTATCCGTAACATCCTTCTCATGAACCCATACCAACACAGGACGGTACACTTCATACTCTCGGTGCCAAACTCCGGGATTCACGATGACCCCGTACCAGCCGTTCCATTTGGCCGTTGCGACCATGCGTGAGCCATCCGAGGCTTGGCCTGCGTCCCACCGTATTTGGCTTGACGGTGTTAACGATACCTTGGCCCCGGAGCGAATCGTGACAAACTGCGGCTCCGTGGTTTTTGCCTGTCCGGAAGCCTCGGTCAAGTACCAAAGCGGAATCCAAAACTTCCCCCGGTCGTAGCTGTTCACGGACATCATTTCCCCGGATAACGAAGCGACGGTCAGTTTTTCGCCCGGTTGTCCTTTATAAATTACATCCAACCTTTTGACATCTTTACCGGCATTCACCGGTCCCGCAAAAATAGGTGCCTGATAACCGATCACGAGCTGATCTCCCTGCTTCGGCAGGGTACGGAAAAGCCCGCTCTGCGAAAAGCCGCCCCCGGTTGCAGCGGAAGCTCCCTGCATGAACGGCAATTCCCCGGCCCTTGCCTCTTCCTGCAAAGCGGCAACATCGGCTTGTCCTTTTACACCCGCCGGGGAAACAAGCAATAGAACTCCCCCGACAGCGGCGATACTTCCAAGATATACACGACGGATCAAAGAATTCGTAGGATGAAGTGATGCACTTTGCGTACGATTTCGGCCCATAAAAGCAAATCCCCTTTTCTCGGAAACTCTACTTGTTAGACGCCGGAAATTCCTAAAAGTTCCATGACCCCGGATTTTTGGGTTTGTCATCCCGTTCGCCGGCTCTGGCGTGAAAGACAACGCTTCCGATTCTGCCGACGATGGGGCGTAAACTTTGAATATAGTCAAAATCCAACGTCTCCGCATCGTTGGTCAGATAAGCGGATACCCTGCTCCCCGGTTTTCGCCGTGCATTAAGCTGCCCGATGATTTCATCCGCCGTTTTCATCCCCATGCCGTGGGCGTAGTGATGCCCGTCCGGCATCATAATCGCATTCTCCCCGCGCCACCACGGAGTAGAAGGATTGAAATCGGGATTATTGAAATAAAGCACGTCCCCATGGGAAGCTTGATTCAAGCCTACCGTAATGATTCTTAGATCGCTGTCGTGCTGCCAGTCGTAAAGAACCAGGCCGCTGAAATACGCATTGAACGCCGGATCGCCTATCGCATCCAGCACGGCCTTATACAACACGATGGTCATCGCCGTTGCACATTCGAACGCATACAGGGTTCCGTTTCGATAGATGTCGCGGATCCCTTCGGCAGGCGTCGCATCGCCGCGAATCCGAAAGCCTCCGTTCGGCTCACGTATCCAAAATGCGCTGTTGCACCGTGAATTTTCAAACGTAGCGAAGGCTGCCCGGCTTTGATACAGTCCTCTTGCCGCTTCCACGATCAAGCTCCTCGTCTTGAGCTCAAATTCCAGCGTTCTCGCGGAAACATGATAGTATTGAACGGGACTATCCTGCTTTCTCCTTAAAATGTCTTTCTCCAATCCGCTTAAATCCAGCTGCCCGAGTCGTTCGGCTTCCCCTGGCGGAAGAATGATCATGGTATCCCCCCCACAAAATTACCGGGAGCATCGCTCCCGGCTAAATTCCAGCCTATGATAATGTACGCCGGCTGGTCTGAGGGTGTGAATCCGGCTATGCGCCTCCGGTCCAACGGCGCTCATTATCGTTGTCGATGCCTTGCCGGCGCTCCTCCAACGTGATCCTGCAGCTTGACGACAGCTCCTCTACCTCAAGGATTGTCGAAATTAGCTCCATATTCATCCGGTCATGGTACAGAACGCGGTTTACCGTCTCCAGCGTGACCCCGGCAGGATGTCTTTTCATGATCTCGAGCGGATGCCCGATCCCCACCCTTCCTTCCCGAAGCACCCGAAGGTAAAAACCCGTAAAGCCCGTTTCCTGAAACCAAAGCGGCAGACCGGGAGCGGCGAACCGTTTGGCCAGCTTATGACAGGGAGGGCGCGGCTGGGACACCTGAATGACCGCCTCTCCCCATGAGAAAACATCGCCGACGCATACTTCCGACTCGGTCATACCTTCCACCGTCAAATTTTCGCCGAAATCCCCGTAGTTGATTTCCCGGTTAAGCACTTTGGCAAAATACCGGTAATGCTCGGCGGAATGCATGCAAAGCGCTTTGTTCGGACCGCCGTGCCGGACGCGGTTGGCCTGGGCGTCGCCTTCAAGGTTCAGCCTGGTCAATTGCAGCTCGCCGTAGACGGGGTTCTTTTGTATGGCGGAAATGACCGCTTTGCCTTCGTGCACCAGCTTGGCGGGTTGTCCGGTATTCACCGATAACAAGCGTATCATGACAGTTCTCCTTTCCGGTGTTTTCATTCGAGTCGTTGTTGAAGGAGGGTTACCCTCCCGAGGCTTCGGCCAGGGCGTTGTTTTTGTCCGACAGAAGGCGTTCCTCCCGGTTTCGATAAGACCGGATGAGCCGGAACTGCGCAGGACCGGATAAAAGCAGCAATAAGGCCACCGCCGCAAACATGACCCCTCCGCCGTAAAATTCGAACAACAGCCCGAACAAGACGGGACTAAGCAGCTTCGGAATCTGCATGTACATACCGAAAATCGCGTTGTATTTCCCTCGCATATCGGCTGGCGCGATCACGGAGACGTATTTCTGCAGATGGGTCATGCCGATGATTTCCGCTACCGTGAACACCAGCTCCACCAGAATCAGAACGTAGAAATGTCGCGCAAAACCATAACCGAAGCTGACGACGGCAAACAGAACGTAGCTAAGGAGGATCATCATTTGCGGCGTACGGCGCTCCGTCTTTTTGGCAATCCAGACCATGGCCGCCACGACCACCACCGAATTAATCGTCATTAAAATGGCGAACAGGGAGGAGGCATTGGCAAAATGCGCCTTCAAATGAAGCGGAAACGTCGTTTCGACCTGCGAGTAGAGCACCCCGACCGGCAGCGTGAATAGCGTAAACCAATAAATCAGGCGGTGATTCCGGAACGAAACCCTGGGCGCCGGCGGCTTGCTGTCCGTAGCCTTTTCTTTGGAACGGGAAGGCATCGTTTCGGGGACTTTCCACCAGACGAGGAATGCGAACAACAGAAACGAAGCCGCCGAAACCGAAAACACGGTGCTCTGGTTCATCGTATAAATCAGCAGGCCGAGCAAAGGACCTATCGCTCCGCCCACGTTAATCGCCGTATGGATGAGCGCAAACACCTCGCCTCGCTTTTCCGGAGGAACGACGTCGCCAACCTGCGCGTTGGCGGCCGGAAGAAACATCGGCATGCCCATGCCGTTGATAACGGAAAGGACGGCGAATTCCCACACTTGATCGGTAAAAACAAATCCCAGCATGCAAATTGCCTGAATCATCAGCGCGAACAGCATGACCGGCTTGCGTCCGTACCTGTCGGCGATCCCGCCTCCCCAAAAGCTCAGCACGATCCCGGCAAGCGGCTGAAGCCCCACGATCAGGAGCGGAAGAAGCACGGAGCCGTCCAGCTTGTCCGATAAGTAGAACACGAAAAACGGCCGGAGCATGAAGGTGGTCGTCGCGCATAGCGCGGTGCCGAAAACCCGGATCCAGATGACGGCGTCGTATTGAGATAAGGAAGAAAAGAACCGTTTCATCTTAGCCCATGCCCATATGATTGTTAGACTCGCAAGACAATTCCCACGTCCTAAGCTCGTAAGTCTCCACGCCGGTTTGCACGTAAGGGTCCGATTCGGCAACCGCCTTTGCTTCTTCATAAGAAGCGGCTTTGATAATGACCATTCCGCCGCGGTAATCCGTGAACGGCCCGCACAGGACCAGCTTGCCCTGCCGGTCCAGCTCCTTCAAGTGGCCGACATGGGCCCGGATCAAATCGTCCGTCATTTCCGCACCGGGAACCACGGACAATAGTATGACGTATCGGATATCTTCTTCTCTCGTTATATACATTCGGATCGCTTCCTTTTCTATATTTTTGCGAGGGTCTCGCTGTTTCCCGTATACGCCGCTTCCGCAGGAAGCCAGCAATGCGGATCCTCCGCCAAATGGGTCCGGTAATAACCGTACGCCACGCCGCGGCATCCTCCGCAGCGTTCGCGGATCCTGCAGCTGCCGCACTTGCCTTCCAGGTTGCCGCGGTCCCGCAAATCCTGGATCACTGACGACTCGTCCCAGATTTCCTGAAATCGCTTGTCTTTGACATTGCCGATGCCGACGGGGAGCATGACGCAAGGCGTTACGGTTCCGTCGGGAGCGATATATCCCTGCCCGGTTCCGGCCTGGCACCCGCGAAACGCCTCCTGGCGCGCAAGTGAAGAGTCAACCAAAGCCATTTGCGCCAAATGGCTCGTAAATTTCATGACACCGGCAAATTCCCGCCGTTTGCGGGCCCACATCCGGGCAATCTCTTTCCATTCATCGGCGGAAAGGTCCATCTCCTGGCTGCCCCGGCCCACGGGAACGAACTGGGAGAGGTTGAACAGATGAATGCCTTGGTCGTAAGCATATTGGATCACATCATCCAAATCCTGAAGATTTCCGCGATGCGGCGTAAAACAGACATGCGTTTGCAGTCCCGCCTCCCGGCAGGCGTGCATCGCCGCGGTCGCCCGCTCGAACAATCCCGGCAAGCCCCGTACCCTGTCGTGCACCTCCCCAAGGCCGTCCAGGCTGATTTGGACGCGGTGCAGCCCGAGGCTTTTCAGTTCGCGCGCCCGATCCTTTTGAATCCACCATCCGTTCGTTCCCAGTCCGACCTGCATGTTTCTTTTTACCGCGTGCGAAATCAGCTCGTCGATATCGGGCCGAAGCAGAGCCTCCCCTCCGGATAGAGCGAGATCCACGCATCCCAGCTCCGCAAGCTGGTCGATCAGGTCCAGCGCGGCCGCCGTATCCAGTTCCCCGGGCATGCGGCAGCCCGCACTGGAGGAACAGTGAACGCAGTGGGCATTGCATAAATTGGTGACGGCCCATACCATATGCAGCGGATAACGGAGTATCAGGCTCATGAAACCCCTCCTATTCTTTGAGTGATTTTTGCAAAGTTTGCAAAGACGGTTCTCCGATGACGGCAAAAGGCGCTTCTTTCAACAGCATGCCGGCCAAATTTCCGAGATGTTCATAAGTTAATGCCTCGATTTTGTCCAGAAGCTCCTGCAGCGGGACCATCTCTCTGCCGGGAAGCCAAGCCTGCGTCATGGAGATCATTCTGCTGTCGGTCGTGGAAGCGTCGACGGCGAGCTGGGTTTTCATTTTGTTTTTGGCGCGCCGGAGTTCTGTCGGATCCCCTTTTCCATCCCGCAATCGCCAAAGTTCGTCGGTCACGGTGTCCATGACCGCCGTTTCCCTCCCCTCCGGAAAGGTGCTGTAAATCTTAAGCATCCCTCCCCCGGCATAAGAGGTGTACACCGTATTGGCTTGCTCCGCGATCCGCGACCGGACCAGGGAGGACTCGAACCGGGAGCCCGTCATATTGTCGTCGCCAAGCAGCGTACACAAAAGATGCGCGGCATAATGGTCCGCTCCGTGCAACGGCGGCAAGCGCCAGCCCCAGAGTCCCGTGCCTTTACGAAAGAACGGGGCTTGCAGACGAACGGCTGCCCTCGCTGAAGCGCGGGCTCCCCTCGGACTCGTGAACTCCTTGAAGAGGCTTTCGCAGGGAGCTCCGCCCGGAAGCCAATCTTCCAAACAAGCCAACGCTTCCTGAACCTGCTCCTGTTCAAAGGCTCCCGTCAGAACGAGCAGGACATTGTCCGGCGCATAATGAGTCCGGTGATAATCTCTTAACGCCGAAAGCTGAAGCGCGGCGATTTCCTCCCGGGAACCGATGACGTTTCCGCCCAGTCTCCCGGTGCAGCTAATCCGGTGGAGCTCATGCAGCATGCGGCTTCGCGGCTCGTCCAGCTGGCGGGCGAGCTCCTCCTGGACAATGCTGCGTTCCACCTCGAACTCCGCCTCGTCCAGCCTCGGGTGCCTTACCATATCCGCCAGCACCGGGAAAATTTCTCCGAAATGCTCGGGCAGCGTCCGGGCATAAACGCAAGTGCCTTCCCAAGCGGTGAATGCGTTCATATCGGAGCCGGTTTTCCGCATCCTTTCACGGATCGCTTCTTCCGGATAACGACGGGAGCCCCTGAAGAGCATATGCTCCAGCAAATGGGCGGCTCCCGCCTGGCCGGCCGTTTCGTTCCGGGCACCGCTCATGATGTAAAAACAGACCGAAACCGTAGCCATGGAAGGCATCCGGTGCATCAATACACGAAGCTTGTTCGGCATGGTCACGCAAGATTCCCGCATTTGATCCCCACCTTCTAATGAATTGCTGCCGAATATGCCCGAAGATCGTTCACCGCCAAAGGCCCGATGCAAGCCACGCCCAAAGCACCGGTCAAAGGATAGCGGTCCATCGCCTCCATCACCGAAGCCGCCGTCACCGCTTCAATGGACCGGCGCATGGCGCCGAGGGTAGGCGGATATTTCGGGTACCAGCCCGAGGTGAGCAGCGTATTCATTCGGGCGACCGTACTCTCCGAACGCATCACCATTTGTTTGATCAGCTGATTTTGAGCCGTCCGGACTTCCGCTTCCGTAACCCCCTCCTCGTTCAATCGCCGCAGCTCCATGCGGACCCGCTCCAACGCTTCAAGCGCAAACTCCTTCCTTGAACCGAGCTGTACCGTAATCAGTCCCGTATCCCTGAAAGAGGTCAGGCTGGATCGGATCTGGTAGACGAGACCTCGCCGCTGGCGGATTTCCTCGTAGAGCCGAGACCCGTCGCCGCCGCCAAGAATTTGCGCCAGCACCGCGAAGGGAAAGAACGAAGGGTCTTCATTGGACACCCCGGGCATTCCCAGCGTCATGCAAACTTGGTTCGCTTCACGCTCCCTGGCGATCACGCCCGGATTCCAGACCGGTTTAGGCCCACCGGGAATCGAGGATTCGGTTACGCTCCCCGTCCATCGTTCCCCGCAGCTTTCCAGGATCTCCTCCAATTCATCGACCGGGAAGTTCCCGACAACCGCAAGCACGCAATTGGCGGGACGGTACAACCGCTCATAGACGCGCCTGACGCCCTGCGGATCCAGAAGAGCGTAATCCTCGCTTTGCCCGTACGCGGACCTAGCGACGGGATGATCGCCGGCCATCGCTTGCCGCAGCAAGTCGGCCGTACAGGAAAACGGCTCATTTCCGCGTGCAGCGGCCTGATGAGCCGCGAGCGAGCGGTACGCCGCAAAGGAACGCTCCTGCAAGCCCGGTGCCGATACCGCTTGAAGCAACGTCCGCAGCGTTTGTGCGAAATGAGGGGCGAGCGACGTCACCCAATACCTTGTCCATTCGATGTTGGGCGCGGATTTTTTGTGAACTCCCAGGTCGGCCAATTCGTCGGAAATGCCGTCCCAAATCCAATATTCCAATATTCGCGAGCTGCCCGACTCCCCAGGCTTCTCGAGCCTCGCGCCGGCGCCGGCCAGCAATCCGACCGACACCGTCTCAACGTCCTTCTGCCTCATGGCGATAACGGTTAATCCGTTATCCATCCTGCGCAGGGTAACGTCATTTTCCATCGCAATTGCCCCCTTACAGAACAAGTAGAGAAAAGGACCCTCCTGTGAAGAAAGGTCCCTTCCGCCGGTCAGATTACCCGCCAGGCAATCAGCGACAGCTCGCCCAAATCCACGATATCCATGTAGTCCACTGCCGAAAGCAAATCGCATTCTTTCATTTCGGATAATGAGGCCCGCGCCGTTTCGAGCAGCAGTTCTTTGTTTTGATCCATGATCTCACCTCCTTTCCCGATCATGATGACTTGCGCCTTCAGTTGGAAATCGTGATCAATTTCCGCTGCTCAAGCCGCTCCAAAAGCTTCCACACGGCCATTTTTCCTTCATCGCTGCGCAGGGCCGGAATTTCCTCGGAAGCGATGGACGTCAGCTTGTCCACTTCGCAGGAATATTCGCAAAGCTTCAAAATCGCGTGCGCAACCGGCTGCAGCAAATGAATTTCATCCGTAGCGGGATTGTAGACAATGAACTTCCTGTTCTCCTCCTTGCGGGTCACGATGCCGGGAGCACGGCTTACGACGCTGCTTGCCTGGATTTGGTCCATATACGTTTCCTCCTATACTGTCGCGGCGGTTTCGGGAACGATCCAACAATACGGATCTCCCAGCGCCGGATCTCCATAATAGGCCAGCGAGGCCGAGCGGCAACCGCCGCATACAAATTTGTGCTCGCAGGTCCCGCAATTTCCTTCGGTTTTTGATTCGCGGTCGCGAATGCCTGCAAGCAAAGGCGATTGGTTCCATATTTCCGAAAACGTGCTTTTCCGTAAATTCCCCGCAGCCATCGGCAACGTCACGCATGGCGTCACATTGCCGTCGACGGTAATCCTCGCGGTGACGCGCCCGGCTCCGCAGCCGATATACATGGCGCCTTCCTTCGGCGGCAGCATCAGGGCAACACGGCAGTCATGCCAGTAAATTTTCATTTTCCCGGCATACTCCTCCTGCATGAGAATCCAATCCTCGATCACGCCCTTCAGCTCCTCCGGCGACAAGGCCAGCTCGCGGTCTCCGCGGCCCGTCGGGATGAATTCCGACAAGTTCGCCCCGTTCGCGCCAAGCTCGGCGGCCAGCTTCACCACATTGCGGCCGTCCCGGAAGTTCAGCTTCGTGGGCGTGTAACCGACGGTTACACTAATTCCGTTCCGTACCAGGCAGGATACAGCCTCCACCGCCTTGTTAAACAACCCCGGGACCCCGCGGACCTGCTCATGCACCTCCGCCGTTGCGCCGTCGATGCTGACGCATACGCTCTGAATCCCCGCCTGCTTCAGTTTGTCGCACATCGCATCGTTAATGACCGCTCCATTCGTTCCGACCGACACCATCATGCCGTGTCCGCTCGCCCGCGAAGCGATCTGCATCCAGTCCGGGCGCAGCAGCGCTTCTCCCCCGGATAATCCCAGAATCAGTACGCCGGCATCTGCAAGCTGATCGACGACCGACAGCGCCTCCTCCGTCGAGAACTCCAGCGGATGGGCATGCCCGGCACCGGAATAACAATGCACGCATTTCGCATTGCACCGCAGCGTGATTTCCCAGACCAGGTAGAAAGGGGCTTTAAAGTCCTCTTGAATCGTTGCAAGCACACTCACTAGCAAATCCTCCTTCCGTCTAATGGCTGCTTTATTCCTCCAGCTATTTCAACCGTAGCATGGTCCCGCTCCCCCCTCATCGTACATTTGTAGTAGAGGGACAAAAAAATGCGTGCAAAGCAAAAAGCCCCGCTTTTGCGGGGCTAACTTTTATCGTAATCTTATGTCGTTCCGGGTCATTCATACAAGCCCATCCGGGCCTTTCAACCTTCTCCCTCCAGGGGCATTTTCGCATATTCTCCCATAGCAAGGGATACGGCCTCGGTTCTTTTGTGAACGCCCAATTTGCTTAATATGTTACGGATATGCGTGCGGACCGTGTTGTACGTGATGCTCATCCGGAAGGCGATCTCTTCCGTCGAGTATCCCTGGCACATGAACCTCAAAACCCGCTTCTCGCTCGGGGTCAATCCGAAGGAGCCCTCCATTCCCTTCACCCGTTCGAGCACGACATGAACGACCCTTTCCTCCGATTCCGAGCCCCGGCAAATAAATACGGTTTTGGTTACGGGAATCGCCCGGCCCTGACCCTTCAAATACACCTGGCGCTTTCCTAGATAGCTTCCCATCGTTTTGGCAGCCTGATGAATCGGGCATTCCAGGTCGCAAATGCAGTGGCCGCCGACATCGCAAAACAAAGACAAGTCCCGGCAAGGCTTGCCGATGACCTTCGCCGTTTCGAACCCGGTCAATTGTTCCATCCCGCCGTTCCAGGCGATGATCGTTCCTTTGGCATCGATTTCAAATGCGGAGTTTGGCAACTTTTTTATCCAGGCAACCGAATCCATGAGACACTCCTCCCGGCCGACAGAGTTATCGTCAGTCAACACCACGTTTCGATCCGCTCCGTCCGCATTTTCTTCTGCTAAACGGCTTGTCCCAACCTGCTTTTTTTCATAATAACAAAAATTTACTCATCCAGTAAGAGGTGGAAAAACACACTTTTTGTCGAAACAAGAACCTAAAAAAACCGCCGGATACCGGCGGTTTTATTTGGGCTTATCGCTCCCCTCCCGTTCCTTGATCAGCTCCAGAAACTCCAAAATAATATCGGAAACCGCATCTTCGGTCGGCGAGTGGATATACCTGCTGACACGCAAAATATCTTTTTTGTAAAGCTCAATCAGTTTCAGGGTCGCGTCGGGATCGTTTTGCTTCGCTTTTTGAAGCAGGTTCAGGAACTCATCATCCGGGATAATTCCCGGATCATTTTTCGTTTCCATTTGCTCACCCCTTGCTGGGTCATATTCAATTCCAGGGCAACCTCGCGCTCGGTCTTGTCTTGCAAATAAAGCTTATAAATGATCGTACGTCCTGTACTTGACGGCAGGTCTTCAATCAGTTGACGGATTAACATTTTGTTGTCAGAAGATGAGGTAAAGCTGGATATGGCCGGTTCGAACTCGTTGAATGAACATTCCCGCTTCTTTACGACTTTGGCTTTGTACTGCACCCTCCAGGCGATCCGGTAGACTTCTTTCCGATATTGCTCGTACACGGTTTTTTGTTCCTCCACAATTACCTCCCCCTTCCATACTCATCTTCTATGTATAGGGAAATGCGGAAGGTCGTCTTACAACCATTAATATGCGGCTTAAAAATAATTATAACATTTTTTCTAATAATTGGTTGTTAAGATGGACAGATTTTTTCTCTATATAAGTGAAAGGGAATTTCAGAGAAAGGAGGTCCCGAACATGCAGGTTACGGATATCGTTTCGATGGTCGCCAATGTCGGTTTTCCCGTTACGCTTTGCTTTATTCTGATCAAATACGTACTGCAAACCGTCGGCGAGAAACTCGACCAGATGAATGAAAAGATTCACGAACTGGCCGAGGAAATCAGAAGTCTGGAAGAAAAGAACGAAGCGCTCGGCATGACGGATCAGGCCAGCGTGAAGCGCGCATGAGCTTTCATTTACCCGGCAAAAATAGAGTAAAAAACAAAGGAAGCAGCCCTTTGCATCTTGTATGCAACATCCGGCTGCTTCCTTTGTTTTCCCGTTATTCGGCCCTTATTCGAAAGGATATTTAAGTCCCCATTGACCGCGGATTTCGTCCAGTAGATTCATAATTCCCAGCGATTCCTCCAGCGTGATGGCAGGGCTTTCCTTAAGTCCCTCCAACAAGCAGCGGCCGACTTCTTCGGCCTCGAACGCATAACCGACCGATTGGCGGTCATCGCCGAATCTCACTTCTTCCTCGCCGTTTACGCGAAGTACGGCTTCCGAGGTATTCAGGAACGACGGGATATGAATCATGCCCTTCGTCCCGTGGATGGATGCATCATTCGTCAAATCGAGGCGAACCGCGCCGTTTAATGTTGCCGATCTGCCTTGGCCGTAATCCATCAAAATCGAAAACTGCTCGTCCACGCCGGTTTCGCCGATGTGTGCGGTGCTCATTATTTTTTCCGGCTTCGTTCCGAAAATCATCGATGCGAAGGACACCGGGTAAATTCCCGCATCCAGCAAGGCACCGCCGCCAAGCTGAGGATTCAATAGCCGGCCTTCCGGATTCCAATCGCTGCGGAAGCCGAATTCGGCTTTGAGCAGCTTGACCTCGCCGATTTTGCCCTCCTCAAGCCACTTCCGAACCTGAACGATCGGCGGCAAAAACCGGGTCCACATGGCTTCCATCAGAAACAGATTATTTTGTCTTGCGGACGTAATCAGCTCCTGCAGCTCCTTGCTGTTCACCGTAAACGGCTTCTCGCACAGCACCGCTTTCCCGGCTTTCAAAGCGGTAAGCACATTATCTTTATGATAAGGGTGCGGCGTCGCCACGTAGATCGCATCGATATCCGGATCGTTCACCAGTTCCTCGTAACTGCCGTAGGCGCGGGGCAACCCGAATTTCTCCGCAAACGCCTTGGCGCTGCCCTCGGTCCGCGAGCCTGCGGCCAAACCTTCACCGTTGCCCACATATGCAAGATCTCCGGCAAATTTCTCCGCGATCCAGCCCGTCCCCATGATGCCCCACTTGATTTTTTTGACTTCTGATCCTCCCATGATCGTTCGTCCTCCCGACAAAATGAGTTTTCCAATCCGACGTACATTAATTTGATTTTACCAAAAGACGGGAGGCAAACACCAATTTTTCGCAGAATTATTCAAAAGGGTACCTTAGCCCCCATTGCGTCCGCATCGTATCCATTTGCTCCAACACCCGCAAAGACTCCGAAAGAGGCATGATATCGCTCCCCGACCGGCCTTCAAGCAGTCTTCTCCCGACCTCCTCGGCCTCGTATTCGTACCCTTTGCCCCGGCGCCCGTCGGTAAACGCCTCCGCTTCTTTTCCGTCGATGAACAGTTTTGCGGCAGGCGCTTTATTGATCGACGGAAGCGAAATGTAACCCTTGGTTCCGTAAATGACCGCTTCATTTCTCAGCTGCATCGTGATTGAAGCGTGAAGCGATGCCGTTTGCCCGGAATCGAAGGTCAGCAAGGCCGAAAACTGCTCATCCACGCCGGATTCCCCGATCCGGGCCGTGCTTCGGATTTCGCGGGGGGAGGAACCGTACACCAGAGCGGCCAGCGTTAGCGGATAAACGCCAACATCAAGCAGCGCTCCGCCGGCAAGCTCCGGGTTCAGCAGCCTGCCTTCCGGCCTCGCATCCGCGCGAATGCCGAATTCCGCCTGGACCAGGCGGACATCGCCGATCCTCCCCGATTCGATCCACTCCAATGCCTTACGCACCGGTGGCAAAAACCGGGTCCACAGCGCTTCCATGACAAATAAACCGCGCTCTTGCGCAGCGGAAATCAATGCGTTCAGCTCCCGGCAATTCACGGCCGCCGGTTTTTCCACCAGCACGGCCTTCCCCGCCCGTAAGCTGAGCAGCGCATTTTCCAAATGATAACGATGCGGTGTGGCGACATAGATGACGTCGATTTCGGGATCGTTCGCAAGCTCCGTATAACTCCCGTAAGCCTTAGGAATCCGATAGCGCTCGGCAAAGCGTTCCGCATTCCCCAACTGACGCGATCCTACCGCAAAAGCGATCCCGTTCTCCGTATGTGCAAGATCAGCCGTAAATTGCCGGGCAATCGTCCCTGTCCCCATAATCCCCCATTTCACGGTGCGGCCATCCTTGATATTCATGAACCATGCCTCCTTTGCCACATTCCTTGTACCTGACATTCATTTACCCTTTTCGGGTTCGGCTGAATTTTTTAAAAAAAGTTCAAAAAAATGTTTGATTTTTGACACAAAATGTTCAATAATTAATACAGACACAAATTGTTCACAAATTTACGCTGCGAAACAAAGGAGCTGACTACGATGTGGGAACCTGGAAGCAGTAAAGCAAAAAGCGGAATGTTCGGTTGGATCGTCGGGCTCGGCGTATTCTACGCCGTCTTCTATACCGTATTTACTTTGTTCACCATTCACGGCTAATTTATTTGTAATCGTTGTCATCGTTGAAAAGAATTTAGCCTGCGGCTGATGCCGCAGGCTTTTTGCGCAAAAAAACGGCCGAACCGCCGTCGCCGGGGTTCAGCCATAGGATGTGACGATATTATTGTACCGATTGAGCGTTGTCGATGGCTTCTTGCGGCACCTCGATCGAAGTGATTTCATCGTATTTCGAGAACGTGCTGCTCATTTTCATGTCCAGGGAAACCTTTTGTCCTTCCACTTCCATATCCATCACCATTTGAACATCGGTTTTGTTCGGCAGGAACGTATCCTTGTTTACCGAATAGGAAATTTTGATGTTTTTCAGGTCCATCTGGTCAAGCATAGCCGCAGACTGCTCGTTTTGGCCGCCGGACTGGCTCATCAGCGACTTTGCCAGGTCCTTCACGCCGTCGCCGGAGAGATCGGCCGTCATCAGGTATTCGTCGCCTTCCTGAGTGATTTTGGCTTCGCTGGCGATCGACTTGAATTGCTCCAGCTGCGCTTCCGGACTCGCCGATTGCTCTGCTGTTTGCATAAGCTGGTCATGCATTTCGTTAGGCAGCTTCATCCATGTATCGTTTTGTTTCGAATAGATGCCATCCTTGGTAATGTACTGCTCAACGTTTTGCTTTCCGAGCTCGCCCAAATCCATTTCAATATTTTGATACATGGCCAGCGGTTCTTTCACATAATCGCTAGTCCCTTTAATTACGGATTTCTGTTCCTGTGTTTGTCCGTCCATGGTTACCACGATATTTTGGGTCGTATCCAGCCCCATCGAGAAGCTTTTAATCTTGCCGCTGGCTTCCGACACTTTCGTGATGAATTCATCGACGCTAGGAACCGTTTCGGACGACTTATTCCCCTCTGCGTTCGCGGTTTGGATTACCGCTTCTTTTCCGGTATTGCTGTTTGCTCCCCCGCTTGCTTCCTTGTCACTGCTGCATGCCGTCATGCCTAGTACCAGGATTGCCCCCAATAGGGCTGCTGTCCATTTCTTCAAAAGAATATCCTCCTAAATATGTAGTCCCATTGATATTACCCAAAGTCATCCCTAGGTTAACAGGGAGTAAGGTCTTAATTAGGAAACATTTGGGGGTCTAAAATTTTGGTATGATAGACCTATTGCGTTTTTGCGATTCTACAATTCATGTTGTTCCGAGATATAATTGTAGAAATGACCAAGCCGAAAGGAAGACCTCTTTTGAAAAATTTGCTCGTTACCGGTTACCGTGCGCACGAACTTGGCATATACAACAATAAGCATCAAGGCATTCCTTATATTCGTCAGGCTATCGCGGCCAGGCTCATTTCTTTCATCGAGGAAGGACTGGAATGGGTCATCACGCCAGGCCAATACGGAGTCGACCTATGGGCTTGCGAAGCGGCTCTTGGACTGAAGGAAACCTATCCCTGGCTGAAGTGCTCGATCATCACCGCGTTCAGCCATCCCGAGGAGCAGTGGAACGAAGAAAAGCAAAATTATTACCGGGATCTGATCGGGCGCATCGATTACTACGGGTCCGTCAGCAAGGAGGGTTATCAGGGCAGATGGCAGTTTCAAGCAAGGGATGAGCTTTTGCTTCGCAAAACGGATGGCATCCTGCTCGTATATGATGAGGACAGCGGCGAAGCCAGCCCGAAGTATATCAGGCAGCGCGCTCTGAAAAAACAAGCCGAGGAAGGGTACGGTTACTTTCAAATCGGTCCTGAAGACATCCAGGCGATCGCCGACGAAGAGCGTCTTAATGACGACTTCCCTCTAGAATAATCATAAAACCGAAGGTCGCGCAAACGTTTGTTCACGCATTTTTCAAAATTATGGTTTTTTTTCGTACCAAGGGCTTCCCTTCCCCATATAATATGTTAAAATATGACTCGAAATCGCTTTCACATTGGCGCGTCCTTTTCCGATGTTCAAACGTTTGCACTTACAGCCTATGCTTCGCTCTGAAAAAAGACAATGCCGATGTATCCATGGAAAATGATGAGGAGGCTTACCGAATGAACGAGAAAAAATTGCCTACTGTAGCTTATTTCAGCATGGAGTACGGACTGCATTCCGATTTTAAAATGTATGCCGGTGGTTTGGGAATTCTGGCGGGAGATTATATCAAGGGCGCCAAGGATATCGGCGCGCCGATCGTCGCCATCGGGATCAAATGGAAGCAAGGCTATACGGATCAGCGGATCGACGAAAACGGAAAACCGTACGATTCGTATTACAACTATGTTTACGATTTTCTCGAGGATACCGGGGTCAAAGTAACCGTGAAAATCCGCAATACCGATGTCGTATGCAAAGTGTGGAAGACGGAAAAGTTCGGTAACAATCCGCTTTATCTGCTCGATACGGACATTCCGGAAAACGGGGATGCCTGGATCACCGGCCAGCTGTACGGATGGTTCGGCGAAGAACGGATCGCCCAGGAAATCGTGCTCGGGATCGGCGGCGTCAAAGCGATGCGCGCGCTGCAAATTCCGATCGACGTCTACCATTTCAACGAAGGACATGCCGCGCTTGCCGCGACGGAATTGATCCGCGAAAAAATGTGCGCCGGCAAAACATTCGAGGAAGCCTGGAAAGCAACGCGCGAGGAAGTCGTGTTTACGACGCATACCCCGATCAAAGAAGGCAACGAAACCCATCCGTTGGACCGGCTGGATTATATGACCGCATTTAACGGATTGACCCGCGAACAAATGGAGCGGATCGGCGGCAACCCGTTCAATATGACGGTAGCGGGCCTGCGCCTGTCGCGCATCTCCAACGGCGTAGCTGCGCTGCATGCGGATACGTCCAACAAAATGTGGAAGGAAGTCTCCGGCCGCTCCGAAATCATCGGGATAACCAACGCCATTCATAAGCCGACCTGGGTGGATGAACGGATCACCCGCGCCTATGAGAACGACGGCGATCTGTGGGAGACCCACATGGAAATCAAGCGTGAACTGATCGATTTTATCGAAGACCGGTCTGGGGTCCGGCTGAACGAGGACCATTTGCTGATCGGATTTTCCCGCCGGGCGGCTCCTTACAAACGAAGCGACCTTATTTTTTCCAAACCGGAGGTCATCGAGCCTTACCTGAAATCGGGCAAAATCCAGATTGTTTTCTCCGGCAAGGCGCATCCGCTGGACGATACCGGCAAACGGATCGTGAGCAATTTGGTCGCCATGATGAAGAGATATCCGAAGAGCGTCGTATTCCTGGAAAACTACGATATGACGATCGGCGCCATGCTGACCCGCGGTTCGGACATTTGGCTGAACAATCCGCGCAGGCCGCTTGAAGCGAGCGGCACTTCCGGGATGAAAGCGGCGATGAACGGCGTACTCAACTGCTCGATCCTGGACGGCTGGTGGCCGGAGGCGTGCATCGACGGCGAGAACGGCTGGCAAATCGGCGGCGGCTTCGAGACGACCGATTTTGAAGTCCTTGACCGCCATGACAGCGAAGCCCTGTACGATACCCTGCTGAACCGGGTGCTGCCAACGTATTACGACAACCGCGACAAATGGGTGGAAATGATGCGCAAGAGCATCGAGACGACGCGCGAAGCGTTCGCGACCAAGCGGATGCTGGAAGAATATTACGACAAAATGTATATCAAAGCGTAATCGGTTTTTAAAGAGCCGGAACGCCCTTAAACGAAGCCGCCTCAAGGGTCGAAAGAGAGCCTATGAGGCGGATTTTTTGTAGTATTTTTATGTGATCATTCTGTTAAGCAGCTTGACACCTCACTATATATTGGGATATAGTCGCAATACGACAACTACATATTGTGGAAACAGGTACTTTGTTCATAGACAAGGTTTAAAAGGGAAGTTCGGTGCAATTCCGTCGCGGTCCCGCCACTGTAACAGAAGAGTGCTCTCCGATAATAACCACTGAACGGCTCCTTGTTCGGGAAGGTTGGAGAGGATGATGAGTCTGAAGCCAGGAGACCTGCCTG
The DNA here is from genome assembly GCF_051307165.1 of Paenibacillus salivarius. NCBI lineage: Bacteria > Bacillati > Bacillota > Bacilli > Caryophanales > Paenibacillaceae > Paenibacillus > Paenibacillus salivarius. The sequence continues at coordinate 1,317,525 of NZ_CP195592.1, read as the reverse complement.
TTTCTTTCGCACGAATATCGCCTACGGGAAATAGGCAGTGTCTTACATCAGGTTATTGAATAAGCTGAGGTATTTTTGCTGCCCGTTTACCGGGAGATAAAAATACCTTTTTTTATGGAGAAAAACAGAATTTCGGCTGAGGGTGTGAAACGATGGTCATTGCATACGATTCGAAAACCGGTAACGTCAAACGATTCATTCAAAAGCTGGATGCGGATGCCGAATGCATTCAAATTGACGAGGAAATGAGCCTCGATACGCCTTATGTGTTGATTACTTACACGACAGGCTTCGGTCAGGTTCCGGAGAAGGTACAGAAATTCCTCGCCAGAAATCACGGGCAATTGCAGGCCGTGGCCGCTTCCGGCAACCGCAATTGGGGCCAATGCTTCGCTGTTAGCGCGGACCGGATCGCCTCCCAGTATAATGTGCCCGTCCTATATAAATTTGAGCTCAGCGGCACCCCTACCGACGTCGCCAACTTCCAAGAGAGGATGAATTCACTTGAAGCATATCGAGTTAAACAATGAGATCATGTCCCGGAGAGAGGACGGATTCTTCGATCTGGAGAAGGACCTGCAGGCCGTGCAGGCGTTTAAGGAAGAAGTGGAGCAGCAGCTGATGGCTTTTTCCGGCGTGGAGGAACGGATTCGGTATCTGATCGATCACAACTATTACTATGATGTGCTCGCGGAATACACCATGGAGCAAGTCAAGGAAATCAGCGAACGGGTTGAGGGCATCCCCTTCGATTTTAAATCCTATATGGCCATTTCCAAATTTTATCGGGATTACGCGCTGAAAACCAATGACAAAACCCGATATTTGGAGACGTACCGGGACCGGATCGTGATCGTTGCCCTCTTCCTCGGACGAGGGGATTTCGAAAAGGCGAAGGAGTACGCCGTCGCCATGATCGAACAGCGTTACCAGCCTGCGACGCCTACTTTTTTGAATGCCGGAAAAGCCCGCCGCGGAGAAATGGTATCTTGTTACCTGCTCGAGCTTGACGACTCGCTGAACAGCATCAACTACAACATCTCGACCTCGATGCAATTGTCCAAGCTTGGCGGAGGCATCGCCTTGAATTTGAGCAAGCTCCGCGCGAGAAACGAAGAAATCAAAGGCATTGCGAACGCCTCCAGCGGCATCATGCCCGTGGCGAAGATTCTTGAGGATACGTTCTCTTACGTGAATCAATTGGGTCAGCGAAAAGGCGCGGGTGCCGTGTATATCAATATTTTCCACTGGGATGCCAATGAGCTGCTCGATAGCAAAAAGATCAATGCCGATGAAAAATCCCGTCTGCAATCGCTGTCCATCGGACTCATTTGCCCGAACAAATTTTTCGATCTCGCGGAGCGCAATGAGGATCTGTACGCGTTTGCCCCTTACTCCGTCTATAAGGCATACGGGCAACATCTCGATGATCTCGATATCGATACGATGTATGAGGAACTGCTCGCCAACCCCGCAGTGCGCAAAACGAAAGTCATGAGCGCCCGCGACATGTTGACGAAAATCGCGATTATTCAGCTGGAGAGCGGATATCCCTACATCATTTACCGCTCGAACGCGAACCGTCAGCATGCGCTGAAAGCCATCGGCAATATCAAAATGTCCAACCTGTGCACGGAAATTTTTCAATTGCAGGAAACGTCCACGATCAACGATTACGATCAGCCGGATGAAATCCGCCGCGATATCAGCTGCAACTTGGGTTCCCTGAACATCGTGAACGTCATGGAACACCGCAAGCTTCGCGAGTCCGTCCATACGGGCATGGACATGCTCACCGCGGTGTCCGACATGATGAACATCGATAATGCGCCAGGCGTAAGAAAAGCAAATTCGGAGCTTCATTCCGTCGGTCTCGGCGTCATGAACCTGCACGGCTATCTGGCGAAAAACGGGATTCCTTACGAGAGCGAGGAAGCCAGGGATTTTGCGGAAACGTTCTTCATGATGATGAATTTCTACAGCCTGGAGCGCTCGATGATGATCGCCAAGGAACGCGGCGTGACCTTCATGGGCTTCGAAGCTTCCGACTACGCGAACGGCACGTACTTCGACCGCTATCTCGAAACCGACTACTCGCCGAAGACCGCAAAAGCGAAAAAGCTGTTTGAAGGTCTGGAGATTCCGGGACCCGCAGCTTGGGCGGCCCTTAAGCAGCAGGTGATCAAGCACGGGCTGTACCACGCTTATCGTTTGGCATGCGCTCCTACGGCCTCGATATCGTATATCCAAAACGCGACTTCTTCCGTCATGCCGATCGTGGATCAGATCGAAACCCGGACGTACGGCAACTCGACAACCTACTATCCGGCACCGTATCTGTCACGGGAAAATGTGCTGCTGTATAAATCGGCCTACAACATGGACATGTTCAAGCTGATCGATATGATCGCGGCGATCCAGCCGCATGTCGATCAGGGGATTTCGACGGTTCTGTTCGTCAACAGCGACGTGTCGACCCGGGAGTTGGCCCGATATTATATCTATGCCAATAAAAAGGGCCTGAAAAGTCTTTATTACACCCGTACCAGAAAAGTCGGCATCGAGGAGTGCGTCGCCTGCGCGATTTGATGCGGGGCATATCCGGATAACACGGCAGATGAATGAGTACGCAGTCCATCAAAGGAGGAGAACGCCGCGATGCGCGCAGTAAACTGGAACAAACCCGAAGACGATTTTTCCAAAATGTTTTGGAATCAAAATATACAGCAGTTCTGGACGGAGGAAGAATTCCCCGTTTCTACGGACAAGAATGTATGGGACATGCTGACCGGGCAGGAAAAAGACATCTACAAGAAGGTGCTCGGCGGACTCACCCTGCTCGATACGAAGCAAGGCGGCGAAGGCATGCCGCTGATCCTGCTGCACACGACCAACCTGCAGGCGAAGTCCGTATTGGCGTTTATGGGGGCCATGGAGGAGATTCATGCGAAGTCCTATAGCCATATTTTCACGACGCTCTGCACCGGCACCGAAATCGACGAGTTGTTCGCATGGGTCGACAGCCATCCGCTGCTGACCCGCAAGGCCGAATTGATCACCGGGCGCTATCTCAAGCTCTTTAAGCCGCAAGCGACCGCCAAGGAACTGTACCTGGCCATGACGGCCAGCGTATTCCTGGAGTCGTTCCTGTTCTATAGCGGCTTCTTCTATCCGCTCTATCTTGCCGGCCAGGGAAAAATGACTGCCAGCGGCGAGATCATCAACATGATTTTGCGCGACGAGAGCATCCACGGCGTATTCGTCGGTCTGCTTGCCCAAGAGGTGCGGGCATCGCTCAGCGAGGCGGAGCATGCCGAGGCGGAAGCCGAGATGTATGAACTGTTTCATGAGCTGGCGGAAATTGAGCGTCTATATACGCAGGAAATCTATTCGCCGCTGGGTCTCCAGGACGAGGTGTTGAAATTCGTGCGCTACAACGCGAACAAAGCGTTGATGAACCTCGGGCTGGAGCCGTATTTCCCGGACGAGAAGATCAATCCGATCGTCGAGAACGGTCTGAAGACGGAATCGAAAAACCATGACTTTTTCAGCCTCAAGGGGAACTCCTACCATCGGGCGATGCACGTGGACCGGCTGACCGACGAGGATTTCATATTTTAAACAAAAGAGGTACTTCAACCGATATTATGTAGATACCCATACATACATCAGTAAAGGAGTACATCTCAGAAATGAAAAAGACAGTCATCCTGGCATTTCTCGCATTTCTCTGCCTCGTTCCTTCGAACCTGGCAACCCCGTCCCCGGTATCCGCAACTTCGGCGGCAGCGGCGGCAAAATCGTCGATCCTGATCGACGCCAAAACCAACCGCTCTTTCGTGCCGATCCGGTTCCTGAAAGGTTTCGGGGGGGCTCAGGTCGAATGGAACGCCGACGATAAGCAAATCGTCATCACCGATGGAGACAAACAGCTCACCCTTCACGTCGGAAGCATGAGCGCTCTCGTCGACGGCTCTCCCGTCACATTGACGGATGCCCCGTTCCAGGAGAACGGATCTACCTATGTGCCCCTCCAATTCATTAGCCAATCGCTTGGATACGAACTGGAATGGGGCAAAAATCCGGCAACGCTCCGGATCAGCCGCGGAGACCTAAGCGTAATCCTGCCGGCAGCGACGCGCGGAGCCTTTGCCGATGGCACCGAGCCGGTGAGCAGCGCCCGTAAAACCTTCAAGGTGGGCGGCAAATCCTTTTCCGTGCAAATGGTTACCGTGAACCTGATGCATCCGGGAATGGACCTCGATGTCGTGTTGGCGGGCAATACCGTCGGAAAAGTCGAGGATCTAAGCAGCATCGCCAAGCGCAGCAAGGCGGTCGTGGCCATCAACGGCACGTTTTTTGACGCATATACCAAGGATAGCTATAAAGCACCTTACGGATATATCGTTGACGGAGGCGAGTTAAAGAAAAAGGCTTCCGGCGACCAACGCACTATTTTTACGTATGACAAAAATTTGTTGGCCGAGCTGATTCCGGGCGGCGAATTTAACGACCGCTTTAATCTGGGAACGATGGAAGGCGCGCTTCAGGCCGGCCCCCGGCTGGTCGTGGACGGCAAAGTCGCCATCGACGTCAAGGGCGAAGGATTCAAGGATCCGAAAATTTTGACGGGCGGCGGCGCAAGAAGCGCATTGGGGCTGACCCGTGACCATAAGCTGATCCTGCTGACGACCGGCGGAGCCACGATTCCGCAGCTGGCGGAAATCATGAAGCAGGCGGGAGCCTACCAGGCGATGAACCTGGACGGCGGCGCTTCCAGCGGCCTGTACTACAAAGGGAAATATCTTACGACCCCCGGCCGGAAAATCAGCAATGCGCTCGTTGTCACTTATCAATAAACAGTAAAAAAGGGATGCCTTTGATTTCTCGCAGGCATCCCTTTTCTTTTTTTAAGCTTCATCAGCCGGATATTTCAGCCCGATTTGACGGCGGGCTTCTTCCATAATTTCCGCAACGACGAGCGAATTCGCCAGCGTATTGACGCTACTCTCACGCTTGCCCGCCTGAATGAGCTCGATGAACTCCCGGGCCTCATAGAACATCGATTCTTGCATTTGCGGCTGGCGGAGGTCCTCGACCGTGCCGTCGCGATACACGATTTTCACTTCATAAGGCTGGTTCACCTTATCGATCACCAATGTACCGTTCTCGCCTTGAATTTCCGTTGGCGCATAGGAATCCGTAATTTTGGAATACATGACGATCGCATCCATGTCGCTGTAGCGCATCAGGATGCTCCCCTCTCCATCCACGCCGGAAGACAGCATGATGCTGCTCGCCTGAACCGAGTCCGGCTTGCCGAACAGCGTCACCATCGGATAGATGCAATAAATCCCCAGGTCCATCAAGGAGCCGTTCGAGAATTCCGGATTAAAAGCGTTCAGCACGGTTCCCTGTTTGAACGCGTCATAGCGCGAGGAATATTGGCAGTAGCTCGAGAAATAACGGCGTACCCGTCCGATTTTATATAAATTGTTGGCAATAACCCTGAAATTGGGCATCAGCGTGGACTTCATCGCTTCCATTAAGAGCACGTCATTGTCGCGGGCCGCCTGGATCATCCGCTTCGTTTCCGCCGCATTGGAAGCCAGCGGTTTTTCGCACAGCACATGCTTGCCGTGATTCATGCACAAAATAGCCTGCTCCGCATGATAAGAATTCGGACTTGCAATATAAACGGCATCGATGCGTCCGCTGGACACCATGGCCTCAAGATCGGTAAACACCTCGGGGTTGCTGCCGTACTTGGCGGCGAAATCCTTTCCCTTCTCTTCCGAACGCGAGTAAACGGCTTCAAGCGAAAACTGCTCCGTCTCCTCCGCCGCATGAATAAAGCGATCCGTAATCCAGTTCGTTCCGATCACTCCGAATCGAATCACTGAACATCCCCCTCTTATCTAAAATTTGCTATATAGTATTCTCTCATTAGGTGACACTCCGTGTCCATATGATGTCATAAAATGCGTCAAACTTCTTAATTTTGAACGGACAATCATGGGTAAATGGGGAAAGGTAAAACCAAAATCATCCGGAATTTTTACGCAAAATGAACATTTATTTTATTCAAAAGACGAAATACCGGGGTATTATTCTTATATAGCACCATTTGGGCTTTTTTATCGGATTATTTCCGTTTTGAGATGCGTCCATTCAACCGCCACCAAAGAATCTCCCGACGGCATGGTGCGCTTGCGTTTCTGCCTTCAACTAAACTACAATGAAAGTATGCGATAGCCTAACGGAATGAGGTGATCCAAATGAGCTGGGAAAATCAAGAATTATCGAATGAGACAGCCAAATACATGATCTCGGGGGACTCGATTTCCAAAGGAGTCATTCTTGACGAAGTAAGAAATAAGTACGTGCTTCTTGAGGACAATTATGTTTCGCTCCTGCAGGATAAACTGAAGGGAGCGGTTCGAAATACGGCCCGGTTCGGCAATACGTTGATCAAAGGAATGTCCAGTTTGAAAAAGGACGTGCTTAAAGACAAACCCAACATCGTGCTGATCGAATACGGCGGGAACGACTGCGATTTCAACTGGAATGAAATTGCCGATAATCCCGATGGAGAACACAGCCCAAAAACGGATTTCAATATGTTTGAAAAGATGCTGACCGAAGCGATCCATTTTTTGAAAAGCCAGCAAATCACGCCGATCCTAATGAGTCTGCCGCCATTAAATGCAGACAACTATTTTAAATGGGTCAGCAAAAACAATCCGGAAGCGGAGAAAAATATCCTGAAATGGCTCGGCAGCGTCACGAAAATTTATTGGTGGCAGGAACGTTACAACTCCACCATCCTGAAAGTATCCGAAATGACGAAGACCAAATATATCGATGTGCGGGGAGCTTTTCTGGAGCATCCCGACTATACGGAATTCCTTTGCTTGGACGGCATTCATCCAAACCGGGCCGGCCATAAAATCATTTGCGACAAAGTCCTGGAATTCGTGAAAAACAACTACCAGCATTTGCTGCGCGACCACCATGGAGGACTTGCGCTGGAATAAATCCGGACAACGGAACACCAACATCCAAAACCCGGCAGGTTCGAATCCGAACCTCGCCGGGTTTCTTTACATCGCATGAGCGGAATGGAGCTACAGGCTTACATTTCCAGCAAATGATCGATAATCTCTTCACGGCCGACCGGAGACCAGCTCATCCCGATCCAGTTCGGGATCACCCGGGTCCGGTTATTCCGGACCGCCCGGCTGTTTTTCCAGGCGCTGCTTTCCATGACGCGGTCAAACACCCGATCCTCCTCCACCATGACCTTATGTTTATAAATGAACAAGTAGTCGCTCTCCAGCACAGGCAAATTGTGAAGCGGGTACTCGAAGTTCCGCTCGTCCAGAGGCACGCAGCTTCCGGGTTTCAATCCCAGCTCGGCGTACAGCAGCTCGTTCAACGGGTGGTTAACGCAGCCCTGGATTCGGATTTTCCGGTTGTACAGCCGCAGCAGGGACACGGAGTCGTTGCCGATGAGCCCTGCCAGCTCATGCCGGGCATAAGCCGCTTTCCGTTCCAAACGGCGGCAGTTCTGCTCCGCTTCGCTCTCGCGCCCTACCAGTTCGGCGATTTTCCGGTGATTTTTCCTCCAATCCAAGGTAAAATCCAGGAAAACGACGGGTGCGATCTCCCTCAGGTGGGCCTGAAGGTAGCGATGCCGGTGATCTGCGATAATCAAATCCGGCTGCTCGCTCCGCAGCTCGCTTATCTGCCGGGTGATCCACTGACTGGTGAACTCCTCGATCTGATCGGGATATTGGACCCCGTTCATGACATAAACCGCACGGGTCCCCAGGGAACGCAAATTATTTTGGTAGTGGTAACAGGAGGCTACGGCGACGCGCAATTCCTTGCGCTTCACGTAAATCGTGGGGGACACCCCTACTTCCCGCTTGAACAGGCGGCTGAAATAAAATTCGTTACCAAAGCCGGACTCCCCTGCCGCCTCCTTAACGGAAACGTTCGCACGGGACAGCAGCTTTTTGGCATGCGTAAGTCGGATTTGATTCAGATACTCTACGGGAGAGAGGCCCATCTCGCGTTTAAAGCTTCTTGAATAAGAGCTGGGCGTAAGTCCGGCGATATTCGCCAAAGTGTCCAGATCCAGCTTGGACCGAAAATGCCGGTGCATATAGCCGACACTCTCTTCCAACCCGCTGACGGCGGGGGCATTTTCGTTGAACCGTTGCAGTTTCAGCAAATCTTGAAGCAGGCTTTGGCCCCGCGATTGCAGTGCTTCCCTTCTTACGCCGGGGGTGCGGCTATCCTCGTATAGCCGGTGCATTTCCCCGATAAAGGGTCGTACCTGATCCGGATTCAGCCTGCCGGGCGATGCCGGGAGCCCCACCGTTTCCGCGGAATCCGCTTGCCAGCGCTGACCGGATCTGTGAAGCCGCAAGGGCCGGATCAGCATCAGCTGATATTGCAGGACATCGGACTCCAAGTGGAGCTCCAACGGCAAGCCTGGCGTGAAGAAATAACAAGCCCCTCGCCCGATTTTTTCGATCCTGCCGTTGATGTTCGCCCACCCGCTCCCCTCCGTGACAAGGCAAAGCATGTAAGCCGGAATGATGACGCTCCGGCCGGAGACCGGGGCCTGCTTCGGACAGGCTCTTTGATGGATCGATGAATACAACCATATAGACCATGCGGGCGAACCTGGCATTCCATTCCTGATGATTGACGACATATATAAAAACCCTCCAGGGCAAAAAAAATCATTGATAATGATTATCAATGATTTTAAAGGATTTTAGTTCATTTGAAAAGCGGAAGCCGGTCCAGGACGGTTAGCTTGCTTTCCGCCGGCTCCCGTGGCCTTGCCGGGGGAACGACCTCCGCGTAGCCCACCAGCAGGACGCCTACCACCTTTTCTCCCGGCTGGACGCCCAAAGCCGAACGAAAACGCGGCTCATGGATGTAAGGATTGGTTTTCCATACCACCCCGATTCCCCTCTCCCAGGCAGCCAGCTGAAAGTTCTGAATCAGGCTGCAAACGGCACCGAAATCCTCTTCCCTTTGCTTGGGCCGGGAATCCTCCTGCTGCAGAACGATCAGCTGGGCCGGAACACCGGACAAATAGGCGTGCCTCTGGGCACCGATCTTTTCCCGCTCTTCGGCGGTATAGGTTTGAAGAACGGCATCGGCGAACGCCGTCCTCGCCTCCTCCATGACCAGGATGAATCGCCAGGGCTGCCGGTTCCCGTGATTGGGGGCCCAGACGGCCACGTTCAGCAATTCGATAATCTCTTCGCGCTTCACCGGATCCGGTTTGAATACCCGGACCGAGCGGCGAGCCATGATCAAATCAGCCAGGGGCCGAGCTTCGGGACCTCGTCCCTGCCCCCCTTCGGTAACATCGATATCAGTTGCTCGAACCATGCCATTCCCTCCCTATTGATTTCTGCCGGCATAAAGCAAATAGATGAAAAACGGAGCGCCGATGGCTGCCGTAAATACCCCTGCCGGCACGTCCAGCGGCAGGAACAGCGTCCTGCCCGCCAAATCGGCCAGCATGACGATCAGGGCTCCGAGCAGCGCGGATACCGGCAGCACCCGACCGAAATCCGCGCCGACGATTTTGCGGGCCATATGCGGGGCGAGCAAGCCGACAAAGCCGACCGCCCCGGCGACGGATACGGCCGAACCGGCCAATGCGACGCTCAGCAGAATTTGCAGGAACCGGGTAAGCTGCACCCGGCTTCCGCTGCTGGTCGCGATCTCGTCGCCGAATTGCGAAATATTGACATGGCGCCTCAGCAGCATGGACAACGGAAGCAAAAGGACGGTCCACGGCAGCAGCATCAATACGTGCTCCCAGTTCGCCCCGTAGACGGAGCCCGTCAGCCAGGTATATGCCTGCGCCGCATCGTTGCTCGGGTTAAAGACGATCATCATCGTGGTGGCCGCCGACATTAAGGACGACATCCCCACTCCGATCAGAATCAGACGAAACGGGGTAACACCCTTTTTCCAGGCAAATACGTATAACACAAACGTGGCGGCGGCCGCTCCGGCCAAAGCGGATACCGGCAGCCAGCGAATACCGATGACGCCTGCCCCATAGGTCAAGAACGCGACCGCGGCAGCCGATGCGCCGCCGGTAACCCCCAATATCTCGGGCGATGCCATCGGATTGCGGGCCACCGCCTGCAGCAGGGTCCCGGCCGCCGCCAGGGAAGCCCCGGACAGCATGGCGATCAGCATCCGCGGCAGCCGCAGCTTTTCCACGATCATGGCATCCGCTTCCTGGCCGGTCCCCGTCAAGCTGCGCAGCACGTTTCCCGGGGAGATAAACGTGTCCCCCAGGCACACGCTGGCCAGCGCAGCGACGACGAGACAGACAAACAACACGACCCCCGGAATCCATCTTTTCTTGTTCATGATTTGCCAATTCCTCTCCGGGCAAGGTACATAAAGAACGGTGCGCCGATGACCGCGGTCATGACGCCCACCGGCATTTCCTCGGGAATCATGATGAAACGGGCCACGATGTCGGCAAGCAGAAGCAGGATCGCTCCCAGCAATCCGCAATAGGGTATCAGCCAACGATGATCGATTCCGGCAATGTGCCTGGCCACGTGCGGTACGACGATGCCGATGAAACCGATCGGACCTGCGATGGAAACCGATCCGCCGGCCAGAACGACCACGATCGCCCCCATTCCGATTTTCAAAACGGCGGTCCGCTGCCCCAATCCCTTGGCGGTGTCTTCGCCCATAAGCAGAACATTCATGCTTTTGCCAAGCGCCCAGGCCGCCGCCCAGCAGAGCATCATATAGGGGGCCACAATGGCCAGCATTTCGGGAGAGCGGCCCGCGATCGTGCCGGTAAGCCAGAAGAGCACGGTGCTCAGCCCTTGTTTATCCAGTGCCAAAATGCCCTGCGTAAACGAAGAAAACAACGCGGTCAACGCCGCTCCCGCCAGCACGATTTTTAGCGGCGTCAATCCTTCCCGCCCCGCAGAACCAAGAACATAAACGGTAACCGAGGCCGCCGCCGCGCCCAAGAAAGACGCCCACATCAAAACCGGGAGGCTGGACACGGAGAACAAGACGGCCGCGCCGACGACAAAGAATCCGGCCCCGGCATTAACGCCCAACACGCTAGGCGATGCAAGCGGGTTGCGGGTCAACGTCTGCATTAACGCGCCCGATATCGCCAGGCTGGCGCCGATGACGGCGGCGATCAAGGCTCTTGGCACCCGGGTCGTGCGAATGATGATCTGCTCGGTGATATTGGCATCATAATGGAAAACGGAATCCCATGCGGTGCCGAAGCTGTAGTTGGCGGCCCCCAGCATGATGCTCGCCATCATGGCCGCAAGCAGCGCCACGATCCCCAGCCCCAAGCCCGCCGTCCTCCATCCCCGCATCGCCTCCGGCTTCATGGTTACACTCTCTCCACGCATGATTTATTTGATATCGAAATAGGTGTACACATCATCGAGCATGGAATTGGCCGCAAGCACCCCGCCGCTCAAGTTCCAGGTAATGACGTCGACCTCGATATGCTTTCCGTTTTTCACGCCGTTCAGGGTGCTCCACAATGGATGGGACGTCCAATCGTTTTTGCTGTTTTCCGTGCCGGGATCGTCCGGGCTGATTCGGGTAATGTCGAAAATATAATCCCCGTCCAACTGCGCCATCTGCTCCTTGGACGTCAGATTAACGACCGCCTTGCCCTCCACCTGCTGGGCCTTCGGCCGGCCGATGCCAAGTTCCTCGAAGATCGTTCCCGCAAACCCCGTGACATAAAAACGGGCGCTTCCGTCCTTTTCGAACCGGATGATCGATACTTCCGTATCCTTCAAGCGGTCCCCCGCCTTCGCCTTGAAATCGGCGACCCGCGCATCCCAGTCGCCAATCAGCTTCGCCGCCTCCTCATCCATATACAACGCTTTGGAGGCGATCTGCAGATTGTCCTTCCAGTCGAAAATCTCTTCCGTGATCAACGTGGGGGCAATGTCCTTCAGCTGCGGATAAATTTTCTCATGGCGCGTTTTCGTTCCGATGATCAAATCCGGCTTCAGCGCCACGATCGCTTCCAGGTTCGGCTGGTTTTCCTCACCCAGATCCTTTACGCCTTCCATTTTGTCCCGCAAAAACGCATACCAGGGCTTTTCCTCCCACGATTCCACCGCGCCTACCGGTTTGACGCCAAGGGCGGCCGTGATGTCCACCATCCCGTTAAACAACACCACGATCCGCTCCGGCTTCTTCTCCAGCGTCACCGATCCCAAGGCATGCTCTATCGTTCTGGGGCCGGAGCCGCTATCTCCTCCGCCTGCCTCGCCTTCCGCTGCCTGAACGGACTTCGGGGTATTGCTTCCCGCGCTCCCCTTGTTTTCCGTTCCCGCGTTATTCGAATTGGCGCCGCAACCTGCCACGGTCAGCGCCATGATCAACGCCATAATCCATTTCATGCTTTTCATTCCTAGACCTCCCGCTAATGAATACGTATTGATAATGATTATCGATATCAATATATACTCCAGCGATAAGATTGTACATGACCGATTTTGTCCCATTCCCGCACCGATTTTGTCTTTGTTTCCATCAAAAAACCGCTCCCTGCCGGGAACGGTTTTTCTTACGTCTTATTTTGTTGGGCACAGGTTCTTTTGGCTTCGTTTCGCGCATTCACCATTGGTTTTGGAGATCCCGCCAAACCTTTTTGTTGCTGTATTGTTTGTCCGTACTGATATCCGGGCCAAACCATGCCGGCGGTTCAAAATTCAGGGCTTCCTCTTCCGATTCGAACTCCACTTCCAGCACCAGCATGTTGATCTGGCGGTAATCGTCGATTTCGATCGGTACGTCGTTCCAGGTTGCCGTAGTCCGTTTTTTGACCAGCGGCACCGCCCGGCGGATATGGATCATCTGCTCGTATAATCCGGCCGAAATGTCATACTCGACTTCCTCGCGGGCCAAACCGAATCCCCGCTTGAAGGTGTGGGTATACTTCAATTCCCCGGTGGCCAGATCCTTGATTTTGCGGACCCGCAATTCTTGATCGCCGTCCAGCGCCAAATAGGTCTGATCGATGACCTGCTCCCTTTGAATGAGAATGGCGCCTTCCTCAATCAACGCTTTCGGATATTCCGGAAGCAAAAATTTCCGTTCAATTTCAAGCGGCATGCTCTTCATTCTCCTTGCTGATGGTTTCTAATTCCAGTGTACCATAGGCGGGCCTGGGCAGGCGAACGGTTAGCCGTACGAATTCGAAACGGCATTCAGCGTATTTTCAGCGCGGTTTCACGTGGATGACCACCGGATTTACGGTTTAGTTCGTTTCAAGGCAACAAAAAGCCGGTCCGATTTCTGAGATATTGCGGACCGGCTTTACGTGTTGCTTCATTCCATTCGATGCCTACTTGGCGCTCGAAAAACTTCCAAGGCTTATGTTGATGTAACTCGCCAGCTTGTTGTCGCCGACTTTCGTAACGTTGAACGACGCCACAAAATCGCCTTGTTGAATCGCCTGGGACAGCATCTCGCTGCGATAGCTGATCATCACCTTGTCTTCCCCGACCCCCATGTCCAACTGCACCGAATCGGCGGGAATCATATCGCTGATGGCGGACAGGGCGCCTGCCACATCGCCGACATAACCGTATTCGATCTGATAAGCCCGTTTTGAGGGGGGATGCAAGTCCGCGGTTACCGCGCCCCTTTTAAAAGAAGCATGATTTTCGTCCCCCGCGTTATAACCGTACTCGTCTTCCAATACGGAGAGCGTATCGCCGATGCCGCCGGTAGCGGTCAATTGCTCCGGCAAGGAGGGGGGTTCCCCGGCAGGTTCCTCCTCATCCGGAATTTCGTCGCCGATGATTTCGTCCGGTCCGTCCGGGTTCGTTCCGGCTTCATCCGTCCGGGCGTCCAGCTCCGCCTTTTTTTCGGCCGATGGCTTCGCTGTTTCGTCAGGCTTGGCAGCGCCGGAAAGCTCGGCTTCCGATTCCGCCTGCCCGGTTTTCCCCGCTACCTCTCCGGCCATGCCGCCGGCCGGTTCCTCCTCAGCGACAGCCGCTATATTTTTCGCCTCTTCGGCCTTCGCGGCTTGATGTTCGCTGACCGCTTCAAGTCCCCCGAACAGTAAAATGCAGTAGCTGATCCCCGCCATAACGGCATAAACCGCAATCCCGCCTTTTTTCTTTCTTTTCAAAGCATAGACAAATGCCGGGATACAGATCAAAAACAGCACAAATCCCAAAACCGCTATAATCGCCCACATCGCTTCTGTCTCTCCAACTCTCTAAAATACTATGTATAAAAAAATAACCCGCCAAGGACAAGCCCGCGACGGGTTATTACCAATATAAACGATTTGCGCGGCCTAGGCCATCACTTTGCAAATATTGTTCGTAAATTCAACCGGATCCTCGATCGGCAATCCTTCGATCAGCAAGGCTTGGTTGTACAGAAGGCTGGTATACAGGCCTAGCTTCTCCTTATCTTTCTCGAAGGCTTCCTTCAAGGAGCGGAAAACGTCGTGGTTCACGTTGATTTCCAGCACCTTGTCCGCTTTCACGTCCTGGCCGTTCGGCATGGCGTTCAGCACTTTTTCCATTTCGATGGAAACTTCGCCGTCCGCGGACAGGCAGACCGGATGGGTTTTCAAACGTTTGGAAGCCTTGACCGATTTCACCTTGCCGGAGAGCAGCTTGTTCATTTCCTCGAACAGGTCTTTGTTTTCTTCTCCGCTTTCATTCTGGTCATCGGCCTCCGGCTCAATGCCGAGATCGCCGCTCGATACCGATTTGAAATCTTTGCCCTTGTAATTCAAAATCATTTTGATCGCAAATTCGTCGATATCGTCGGTAAAGTACAGGATCTCGTAACCTTTGTCGAGCACGAGCTCGGTTTGCGGCAGTTTTTCCAGGCGATCCACCGATTCCCCGGCCGCGTAGTAAATATACTTCTGATCCTCCGGCATCCGGGAAACGTATTCGTCCAGCGTCACCAGCTTCTTCTCTTTGGAAGACGTGAACATCAGCAGATCCTGCAGCATGTCCTTGTTCATGCCGTAATCATTATATACTCCGAATTTCAGCTGGCGTCCGAACGACTCATAGAATTTCTCGTATTTTTCGCGCTCGTCCTTGAGCAGGGTTTGCAGTTGGCTTTTGATTTTGCTTTGGATGTTTTTCGCGATCAGCTTGAGTTGACGGTCATGCTGCAGCATTTCCCGAGAAATGTTCAACGACAGATCCTCGGAATCGACCATCCCTTTCACGAAGCTGAAATAATCCGGCAGCAAATCGGCGCATTTGTCCATGATCAGCACGCCGTTGGAATAAAGCTCAAGCCCTTTTTCATATTCCTTCGTATAGTAATCGAACGGCGTTCTTTCCGGAATGAAAAGGATCGCGTTATAAACGACCGCGCCGTCCGCTTTGATGTGGATATGCGAAACCGGCTTGTCGAAACCGTACCGTTTCTCCATGTAGAAGTTTTCGTAGTCTTCGTCCTTCAGCTCGCTTTTGTTTTTGCGCCAGATCGGCACCATGCTGTTCAGCGTCTGCTCTTCCTTGACCTCTTCGAATTCGCCCTCGGCTCCTTCTTTCGGACGGTGGGACGTGACATCCATTTTGATCGGGTAACGGATAAAGTCGGAATATTTCTTGATGATCGATTTCAGGCGGTACTCTTCCAGAATTTCGTCGTATTGGTCGTCCTCGGTGTTCGGCTTGATATGCAAAATAATATCGGTGCCCACGCTCGCCTTTTCGGCAGGATCGATGGTATAGCCGTCGGCTCCGGTGGATTCCCATTTGTACGCTTCGCCGCTTCCCAACGCCCGGCTCACGACGGTCACATGATCCGCAACCATGAAGGCGGAGTAGAAGCCGACCCCGAACTGGCCGATGATGTTATGGCCGTCTTTCGCCTCGTTCTCGTTCTTGAAGGCGAACGAGCCGCTGTTGGCGATAATCCCGAGATTGTTCTCCAGCTCTTCCTTGGTCATGCCGATCCCGGTATCGGAAATCGTCAGCGTGCGGCCGTCCTTGTCCACCGTCAACTTGATATAGTAATCGTCCTTGTTGAACGTCAAATTTTCGTCGGTGAGCGCCTTGTAATAAATTTTGTCGATGGCGTCGCTGCTGTTGGAAATCAGCTCTCTGAGGAAAATTTCCCGTTGGGTGTAAATGGAGTTGATCATCATTTCCAGCAATCGTTTCGATTCGGCTTTGAATTCCTTCTTTGCCATGAGTGATGGAGGCTCCTTTCCGTTTCCATTAATCAACATGATTTTAGCACTCTAACATTTAGAGTGCTAATTTTATACTTCTATATTAATAATCCTGTTTTTTAATGTCAATAACGTAAGTTTCGCTCTACCTGGGATTTGATTTCGCGGGTCGCCGATTGCGTTTCGCCGAGCGGCACGCCGGTGATCGCCGAGATGACGGCGACGCCATCGGCTCCGGCGCGCACGACTTCGGACGTGCGCGCCGCGGTGATGCCGCCGATGCCGACGAGCGGCAGATCCGGCCAGCGGGCGCGCAGCTCGCGGAGGATACTGACGCCCTGCACGGCATGGGCGTCGTCCTTGGACACGGTCGGATAGATCGGGCCGATGCCCAGATAATCCGCGCCGTGCTCTACCGCGAGTTGCGCTTCGCGGACGTTGTGTGCCGACACGCCGAGCAGTCGGCCGCTCCCGATGCGGGCGCGGACGGCGCCCGCTTCATCATCATCCTGACCGATGTGGACGCCGTCGGCCCCGATATACAGGGCCAGGTCCACGTCGTCGTTGATGATGAAGGGAACCCCCGCGCGGCGGCAAGCCGCCTGCAGCTGAACCGCCAGCTTCAGCCGGGCTTCTTCCGCGAGCGCTCCGCGGCCCTTCTCGCGGAACTGGACCAGCGTGGCCCCGCCGGCCAGCGCCTCCTCCGCGACGCGCAGCGGATCCGCCGCGCAGTTCACGCTGCCGATGACCAGGTACATCCGCAGCAGCTCGCGCACGCGCCCGGGCGCTAACCGGGCGCCCATCATCGCCGCACCTCAAGGCGCTGGCGGCGGCGGTACGCCCAATGGTTGGTCGGCCCGTGGCCCTGACCGAGCTCGAGGCTGTCCTCGATGGCAGCCTGGATAAATTCCCGGGCCGCCCGCACCGTCTCGGCGGCCGGCAGCCCCTTCGCCAGGCCGGCGGTCAATGCGGCGGAAAACGTGCACCCGGTCCCGTGCGTGTGCCGGGTTTCGATCCGCCGCCCGGCCAGCTCGGTGAAGCCGCAGCCGTCGTACAGCACGTCGACGGCCACCCCGGGGCTGGCCTGATCGTGCCCGCCCTTGATTACGACCAGCTTCGGCCCCATGCTCGCGATCCGCCAAGCCGCTTCCTTCCGGTCTTCCATCGACCGGATCGCCATGCCCGACAGCGCCTCCGCCTCCGGAATGTTCGGCGTAACGATCATCGCGAGCGGCAGCAGTTCCTCCTTCAGCGCCCGGACCGCTTCCGGCAGCAGCAGCTCCGCGCCGCCCTTCGCGATCATAACCGGATCGACGACGACCCGGTCCCAGCCGAAGCGCCGGATTTCGGCCGCAACGGCGCGAATGATGTCCGCGCTGAACAGCATGCCCGTCTTGAGCGCGTCGACGCCGAGATCCTCGCCCACGGCGGCGATTTGCTCGGCCGCCGCCTCGGGCGGCAGCGGATAAACGCCGCTGACGCCGAGGGTATTCTGCACGGTCACCGCCGTGATCGCCGACATGCCGTAAACGCCAAGCTCCTGAAACGTCTTGAGGTCGGCCTGGATACCGGCTCCTCCGCCGCTGTCCGATCCGGCGATCGTCAACGCCCTGCCAGTGAAGTCCTTCCCCGTCCCGGTGATGCTCATGCTCATACTCATACAGCTCCCCCGGTTGTCGCCGTCTCGATGTCGCGGACGGCGGCATAGCCTTTGAGCGAATGCGGATGCAGCTTCGCAAGTTCATCCAGGAAAGCAATCTGGAAGCTGCCCGGACCGAAGGCCGCCGTACGCTCTGCCGCACGGGCCGCTGCCGTTCCGTAAAAGGCCAGTCCTGCCGTCCCGGCAAGCAGCATATCCGGGCAAACCGCCGCAAAAGCTCCGAGCACCGACGTCAGCAAGCATCCCGTGCCGGTCACTTGGGTCAGCAGCGCATCCCCGCCGCTAATGCCGCGGCAAGCCGTCCCGTCGGCAATCACATCCTCCCGTCCGGTGATCGCCACGACCGCGCCGAACTGCCGAGCGGCCCTTACGGCGAGGGAAGCATTCTCGTAGGTGTCGCTATCTCCGGCGTCAACCCCTTTGATGACGCCTCCTTCTCCAAGAAGGTTCGCGACCTCCGCCGCATTGCCGCGTACCAGCGATACGTGGACCTTGCTCAGTATTCTTAGCGCGGATTCCGTCCGGAACCGGGTCGCCCCGGCCCCGACCGGATCGAGCAGCACCGGCACGCCGTGCTCGTTCGCCGACCTTCCGGCGACGATCATCGCGTCGATCAGTTCGCTCGATAGCGTGCCGATGTTCAGCACAAGCGCGCCCGCGATTTTGGCCATATCCGCGACTTCTTCCGGCGCATAGGCCATGACCGGCGAGGCGCCAAGGGCGTAAAGGCCGTTCGCAGTAAAGTTGGTCACCACGACATTCGTCATATTATGAACGAGCGGTTTCGTATTTTGCACCTGCGTCAGCAGGGCGGACAACTCTTTTTCCAGCATGCTCATGTCCGTTCAAACCCCATTTCCCAAGCTATTTTTCACTCGTCAAAACCTCGTAGTCGCATCAATATACAGCAGCCGCAAGCGGCACCGGCCATTCTTCGAGCTTGTAGGCCATATCCCAGAACATGTACTCCAACTGACAGCTGTGCACAAAATACTCCTTCATCCGCCCGCGCTCCGCCTCGGTGGCCCCTTCGGCCCACGCATCGACCAATTGGCGGAACTTGCTTGTCGCGCCTCCCGCCGTGTTCCCGTAGAAATGGATCCATTCGTAGAACGGATGCCCCTCATCCGGCCGTACTTCGTCCATCAATTTTCTCCCGATTTCCAAATAGGTCCACGGGCAAGGCAAAAGCGCGGCCATGATCTCCCCGAGGCTTCCCTCATGCGCGACCGTCAGCATATGCCGAATGTAATGATGGGCGCTTGGCGCAAGCGGAAATCCTTGCAGGTCTTCATAACGAACCCCCGCAACATTGCAAAAATTCCCGTGCGGATGGATTTCCCGGTTCAGGATAAAAGAAATTTGCTCGTTGAACATGGCGATGTCCTCGCGGTTCGCGCATTTTGAAATGGCCACCCCGTAAATCCGCATGTATGCATTCAAATATTCGGAATCCTGTTTGACGTAATGAATCAGCTGCTCTCTTCCGAGGTTGCCCGACGCAATCCCCTGAACGAACGGATGCTCGAATATCGCCTCGAACAACCCGTCCGTCTCCTTGCGCAATTCCTCCGTAAAGCTCATGTTTTCTCCACCTTTCAAGATTAGAGTCAAATGAAAGATCAGGAAGCCCTGGGAAGGAGGCGGCGGATCCCCATGTCCCGATTCCATGCACTATAAACCGGGTTTGATCACACCAAAAAAGCCGCCCCGAAAACGGAGCGGCTCATACATATCGCTAGCTAACAACCAAACGGCAAGTCGTCTGCAGATACAGCTAAGACCGGCTCCACTTTCCTACGCTAGTACGAACTAGATCAGGTTCAAAGGGTCCAAGATTTGTACTCTTGTCTCAGCCGCCGACGGCTCCCCTAGTGGACTTCCTATTCTATTGTTTACTAATGTACCCGGGTTTGCAAATTCTGTCAATTCAAAATCAATTTAAAACTTCGGCTACTTCTTATCTACTTGCACGAGAGTTATATTTTTTAGCGTATAGGTGTCTTTCAGCTTCTCGTCAGGGATCACCTTCAGCTTGACCAGGCTCGCGATCTTGGAGGAGTCGGGTTTGGAAAGCATCCGCCACAATTCCGGATCGGGCAGCGCCTCGTACAGCTTATGCTCATCGTATTCCCTGCGCTGCTGCTGGACGAGCTTGACTTCATGTCCGCCGACTTCAAGTTTCGTCACATTCCGCTCGCCGCAATAATCCAAAATTTCCTGCCGTAAGGATGCAAGTTCCTGTTCCAGCTCCTTTTGAGCTTGCTTGATTTCATAAAACCGCTCTACGATCTTGTCCATCATCGTCACGCTCCTTCATATCCCATGGATATGCGGAAGGGGCTTGGATTAGCCCATTTGACGCGCGGTTCATTGGTAATAAGGGCCATTTTGGGCCTTATTTCGTCGTTTTGGGTTTGTAGTCGTAAAATAGGGCCCTTTTACGTCCTTATTTTCCGGAAAGAGCGCAAAATTCTGGTCATCGGGTGCCTTCTTCTCAAAATAAGGCCCTTTTGGGCCGCTATTTGGATGGAATAGATCCTTTTCCGCAAAATAAGGCCCTTTTATGTCGTTATCATCATACCGCCGAGCCGTTCAGATCCCCGCCGCTTTCGGCAAAGCCTGCATCCTCTGCATGATCCGACGCCTCCGAAGGGCCGACCGACGCCTCCAAAGCCCGGACATAGGCCAGCGCCAGCTCGGAAAGGGTCGCATGTTTGTGGCAAATCCAGCCGACATTGATCGTTTCGTCGCAATCCAGCGGTACCGGAATGATCTCGTTCCCGTTTAAATCGGAGCTCAGCACGCCGGTGGATATCGTATACCCGTTTAGGCCGATAAGCAGGTTAAATAACGTGGCCCGGTCGTTGACCCGGATGCTTTTCGGATGAGACAGCGTACTGAGAATTTCTTCGGCAAAATGAAACGAATTGAACTCCCCTTGTTCAAACGATAAATACGGATATTCCCGGAGCTGATCGATCGTAACGACCGATTGCTTGGCCAGCGGATTTTGAATGCTGATAAAGATGTGCGGCTTGGCCACGAACAAACTGTTGAACTGAAGTCCCGCATCCTTAAGCAGTTTGTTGATTACTTTGGCGTTAAAGTCGTTCAGATACAGAATCCCGATTTCGCTGCGGCGGGACTTTACGTCCTCGATGATCTCATAAGTTTTCGTCTCGCGGAGCGCCAGTTCATATTCCTCCAGGCCGAATTCCCGGACGACATCCACGAAGGCGTTCACGGCAAACGCATAATGCTGCGTCGATACCGAAAAATGCTGCGACGACAGCTTTCCGTACATATACCGGTTTTCCAGCAGTTCCGCCTGTTCCACGACCTGGCGCGCATAGCCCAGAAACTCCGCCCCTTCGTTCGTTAGCGAAATCCCTTTGTTCGTCCGCTCGAAAATCGTGATCCGGATTTCTTCCTCCAAATCGCGGATCGCGTTGGAAAGGCTGGGCTGGGAAATGAACAGCCGTTTGGCCGCCTCGTTCATGGAGCCGCGGCTCGCGACTTCGATGACATATTTGAGTTGCTGCAAAGTCATGGGTTACGCCCCCTTTCGATAAATCGTCACTCTGCACTCTTTTCCCCCATTGTAGGAGGGAGTTTGCGAATTATGCAACCTTTTGCCACATTTTACGTCTGAGAGTGGGAAGAAGAGGAAGAAAACTCACTTGGAGGACTGACATGATGAAGAAAATGACCAAAACGATTGCAACAGCATCCTTGCTCGCGATGACCGCCCTTCCGCTTGCCGCGTTTGCTCAAGACGGACTGCCGTCTTTGCCCGCCCAAGCACCTGCCAAGGCAGCTCAACAAGAGAAAGCGGTTGTGCCCGGGACACTCGGACTTATCACCCATTTCGTGAATGATCACACCGGGAAATTCATTACGGTAAAAGGCCGGGGACTCGCCAAGTCGGATCAAAGCGAAATCGTGCTGAATATCACCAATGATACAAAGATCGTGGACGCGAAAGGACAAAAGGTCGCGCTGAAAACGATCATTGACGAAAAGAAAGCGGTTAAGGCCTTTTACGGCCCGAACATTACGAAAAGCCTGCCAGCCCGCGGGACGGCGTTGACCCTGGTCGTTCAGGATCAATCCTTTGCCGCCATCGACGGGACCGTTTCGGAAATTCGGGATAACGGTATTTTCGTGCAAGGCACCGACATTTCCTCCGGGATCGAAGATAGCATCGTGCTGCATTTTTCGGAGAAAACCGTGCTGCTGGATCAAAACGGAAACAACATTGCCGCGTTCGATATTAAATCCGGCATGACTGTCAGAGCGTTCTATGGCCCTGCCGTCATGATGAGCTTGCCGGCGCAATCGAACGCCAGCTACGTGATGGTGAATACGGAATCGGCCGTTAACGATGAGGCGCCCGGAACGGACGGCGTGATCACGAATATGTCCGATGATCAAATGACGGTCGTTGGGCAGCCGCTGGAGCAAGGCGGAACGAACTATATCATGCTGGCCGTGGACGAAGACACCGAAATCGTGGACGAAAACGGAACGGCCCTGACAAAGGATGCGCTGAAAGCCGACCTCGCGGTGAAGGTGTTCTATTCCAAATTTATGGCTTTGAGTTACCCTCCGCGCTCTCATGCCGAAAAAATCATCGTTCAAACGGCGGAGCTTCCGAAGGTGGAAGGTACCATCGAGGCCTCCGACTTTACCGTGGAAGGACGAGTATATGTGAACGTCGGATCCGACGACTCGAAGAATAATGACGTGATTCTGAACATTTCGGAAGACACCGTCATCCTTCCGGCGCTTGGCGGAGATACGACTTTGAAAGCAGGCATGAAAATCAAGGCCTACCATTCCCCGATCATGACCCGGTCGCTGCCGGGCATGACGAACGCCAAGGTCATCATCGTGACCGCCGACGAAAATGCCTTGACGCTCCCGCAATAAGCGGCGGGCGCCCATCGGGTAAAAATTAAAAGCGCGAGTCGCAGGGAGAGAATTCCCCGCACTCGCGCTTTTCTTCATTTCAGCCATCCATTACTTTGTATTCAATTTATACAACCGGTATACGACGACGGCTGCTTCGGCTCGGGTGGTGAAGCTGCCGGCTTCAAACCGGTTGCCGCTCCGGCCCTGCATGAGTCCGGATTCGGTCACCTTGCCGACCGCTTCCTTCGCCCAGTCCCGGATGCTGTCCGCATCCGCGAATGCGGCCGGTTGTAAGCCCGCATTGTCCTGAGCTCCCGCAAATTTCAGCGCCTTGGACAAGATCACGGCCATTTCGGCCCGCGTGATGTTCTGATTCGGAGCAAAGCGTTGATCCGCATATCCGCTCACAAGTCCATTCGCAACCGCGGCTTGAATCGCATCATTGTACCAGCTGTCGGCGGACACATCGGTGAAGCTGGCTGCCGCCGCGCCGTTCCGATTCAATTCCAGCGCACGAACAAGCAGTGAAACGAACTCCGCCCGGGTCACTTGCTTGCCGGGGGCAAACACATCCGCGCTTTGACCGGTAATGATGTCCTGGGAAGCCAGCACGCCGATTTCGTTGACGGCCCAGCTATAGTTGGCACTGGTCACATCCATGAACGAAATATCCTTCGCCAGGTAGATGTAACGGCCTGAACCGTTCAGGCGGGAAACGAGCTTCCCGTCGATCAGGCGAGTTTTTTGGCGCGTGAGTTTTCCGTCCGCTCCGAGTTCGAACAGGCTGATTTTCTCCCCGTTGACTCCGCTCGCGGCAAGCGCGCTTAATGGAACGGCCAGTTCCCCGGGTTTGCCGAACGTCACGCCAGCCAACGGTTTACCGTCTTTATCCAAAATCTCGAAATCGTAATAGATGCCGAACGGCTTCCATTCGGAGCCGAGCTTCAGGCCGGACAACAGCGTCTTCGTTGCTTCCTCGGTGGCCGGAGTCGCTTGGACGAAGGCCGCTTCCGCCGAGGTGACCGCACCTGCCGGAATTGTTAGCGTCAGTCCGTTCGGTAAAGTAAGCGTCGTAGGCTCATTTGCCTTCAGGGCAGCTTTTACCCCACCAGTAGGTGCAGGTTGTTCCGGTTTTGGAGTCGGTGCCGGATTCGATGAACCGCCACCTCCGCCTGTTCCGCCGCTGCTACCTCCGCCCGGCGATGTGGCTTTCGTCACCGTGATCACGGCTTCCGTCTTCAAGTCTTCGTAGCTGATTTCAACGGTAGTCTGGCCCGGCTTTTTACCGCGAACCGTTCCCTTCGTAACGTTGGCTATGGAAGGATTGGCCGCTTTATACTTCGCATCCTCCGTTACTTCCGTTACCTTTCCGTCCTCATTCTTGTAAGTGACTTTCAGCTTCGCGGACTGTCCGTCCTGGACGGATAAGGATTGCGGCGCAACTTCAAGTGCCGGCTGTTCGAGCACGGTAACTCGTACCTTCTCGCCAATATGAACATCAATTTCATTTCCTTGCGCATCATACAAAGTCGCATTCGTAAGTTCAAATCCGTAATTTCCGGGTTCCGTTCCCGTAAATGCAAATTCCGCTAACGATCCTGTTCCAACATAACCCGGCGTACCGTTCAGCTTGATTAATACTTCATGTCTGCTTATATCCGCATCCTGCTCGTAAACCTGTTCTGTCACTGTCAGGCTCTCACTCGGATTATGCCGTTCTTGGTGTCCCGTTAATTCCGGGCTCTTAGTCAAGGTATCCAATTGTAACTTTTTGCTGTACAACAGGTCAAATTTAGCGGAGTATACCGCATCGGTAACAACTGAGAACCGGATATCAATCGCAAATGGATCGTTTGCTTTAACTTTCAATGGCGCGGAAGGAGCTACTGAATTATCCAATGAAAAATCCAAAGTATGGGCTGGTTCAACCAATCCATTTCCCGCCAAATCATAAATGTAAACTTCAAAATAGTTATTCCCCGGGATAACCGGTACGGTAATCGTGAACCGCCCATCATCGTCAATCGTTCCATCTACTTGTTCAGGAATTCCATCTCCGTTTGCATCAAATAATACTCCAACACCAATCAAGTCGGAAATGGGCACCGGATCGCTTGAAACAAGCAAATCAACTAACAATTCCGCCTCTACTTTTCCGGATACCGTTCCCGTCATATTTTCATAATCTATCTTGATGCCAGGATCATCAAGCTTGGAAACCGGAGCTTCCGTATCGATAATAAAGTACGCGATTTGCTCTTCGAGCGGCAACGCCGAATCCGGGGCGTTGCCAACCCATGGGGCCAGGAAATACAAGCCATCCGGTAATCCGGAACCATCCCAGCCACTAACCCTATAGCTACCCGCACGTACACCCGCGGTTTCCTCCAGCAATGCTCCGATTGGAGTGCCATCCTCGCTATAAACGACTAGGGCAAAGTATTCCGTATATTCATTCACTTTGAACGTAATATCGGAAGTATCGGATTCTCCGTCTCCATTCGGAGAAAAAATGTCAGGGGTCAGCGCCAAATCCGTAACGACATCGATTTGCGGCGCCTCGCCGATATAAAGCGAGATCGGCAGTTGAATCACATGCCCGCTTCCCGTTTCCGTCAGGATCAGCTCGCCTTCATGGTAGATATCCGCAATAGCTGCCGGGACGTCTACCGAGACAACCAGCGATTGCTCTCCGCCGGCCGGTACGGTAATGCTGCTATCCGAGAGGCTGATTCCGATCGCGTTGGAACCTGGCGTATACCATTTCGTTACTGCCGAATACGTTGAATTTTGGCCAACGATATCTTTTACAAGGATGGTCCGGTTAGCCGTTGCGCCAAAATCGACATACCCGAAAGAAACGCTGCCCGTATAATGCTTGGTGGGAGCATTATCTCTTACATGTTCGGTCGTTTCCTCGGTCATGGCTACCGCCTTGGCCTGAATGACTTTATCAAGCGCCACGCGCCCTGCGCCTTGATCCATATGCGTATAACGGTTGCCGCTGCGGTCGCTGAGCTTCACCGTATTGTTCATCAGCAAGGCTTTAATTTCATATTGGTCCAAAATCCCCCCGAATTTCTGTTCCGCCAGTGCGGCGGCACCCGCAACGTGAGGGGCGGCCATGGAGGTGCCGTTTTGGGCCTTATACCAGCCTTCGTATTCCGGGACGCTCGAGTACACGCTTAATCCCGGCGCAGAAATATCCGGTTTGATGTCATAGGAAGGTTTGGACGGCCCGCGCGAACTTAAATCCGCGACCAAGTCCGCCTCGATCGTGGTAGCAAAAGAAACCTTCAGCGAAGGATCGGAGGCCAACGCCGCTTTGACTTGATCACCGTATGCGCCGGAAATCGCATAAACCGGAATCGTCACATTGGCGTCTCCCAACGTACCGCTTTCGATCGTTCCCGGTGCATTGTTATAAACGATCGCGGCCAGCGCACCGGATTTGACGGCATTGGTCGCTTTATCCGCGAAGGAGTATTCGCCCCGCTTGATAAAGGCGATTTTGCCGGTCAAATCTTTGCCCGCATACTCCGCTTCGGAGCCCAAGCCGACATCGACCAATTCATAGGATCCCGTCAAGGTCTCGATGCCTTCGGATTTATCGAAGGTTTCCATAAAGAACTCTTCGGAAAATCCGGAAACGCTCATAATCGGCGTAGTCAACGGAGGTTTGGAAGCCCCCACGGTGATCGCCAGTTCCGAGGTACCCGGGTCGGACACTGTCGCTTCGCCGGGCCCCTCGTTTCCGCTGGACACGACCGCGATGACGCCCGCCGCCATCGCATTGTTGACGGCGACGGAATCCGCGGACCCTTCGTTATTCGTTTCCGAGCCGAGCGAGAGATTGATGACGTCCATGCCGTCTTCTACCGCTTTCTCGATCCCGGCGATCACATCTTCCGAAGACCCGCTGCCATACGGCCCGAGCACCCGGTAAGCGTAAATTTCCGCTTCAGGGGCAACGCCCTTGATACCGGGTTGTCCCCCCGCGCCTACGCCCCGCCCGGCGATGATGCCGGCCACATGGGTACCGTGAGACGTATAATACGGCTTGCCGGTTACCGGATGAAATTCGGGAATGGTCGGATCATTCGCTTTTGCATCCAAAAAATCCTGTTTCGTCGTTTCGTAAGGGATGCTATCGTCATCGACAAAGTCGTAGCCCCAATTCACATTCGGGACCGCCGCATCCAAATCGGGATGATCCTCAGCTACGCCGGTATCGATGACGCCGACCTTGATCCCATTACCGGTCACCTGTGCATTCCACCACGATTCGCTGCCGATAAACGGAACGCTTCCTTCCGGCTGTCCCGGACCGCTTGTCACCGCGGTGGCGTATACCGTATTATTCGGGTAGACGGCCTTCACTCCCGGAATCTGAAGCAAATCCTCTACCTCGTTGGCCGGGATCTTTAACGAATACCCGTTGAAAATGCCGGAGTATTCCCGGCCGAATGTGACGTTCAGCTCGTTAAGAGCAAGTTTTTTGAAATTTTGCTGTTCTTGTTTGAGTTTCAGCTGATGTGAAGCTAATGAGCTTGTAAAAGAACGCGACTTGGATTGAATTTGCCCCGCTTCAAACACCTTAACGGGCGTTGTCTCCAATTCTACGATCACGGAGATCCATTCATCGCTGTCGGATAGAGGGACATAATTCTGCGGTTCTATAGCTGCCTCTGCTTGGGAGTTCTGCTGTTCGAGTGTTATTCCACCGTTCAATGCTGCCGAAGACTTTCTTTGCGGATTCGTGTTCTCTCTCTTCAGAACAGTCCCCTGCTCCAAATGCAGTCCGTCCAAAGATACCTTGTCAGGATCCAGACCGGACACGACTCCAAACGGGCTGCGCCCTGCCTTCGAGCCGGACTCCTCCTGTGCCGCCGCGGCCGGAAGGAGCAAGGAAAACGCCAGCAAAAAACTTAATATTCCTGCGGTAACTCTCCTGCTCAAACCTCTCATCTCCCTATTATTTTTTTGTCATAGAGTCGCTAACTGGTTGAATACAATATGTATTCTATAATTGTGTAAATTATCCTTTGAAATTTTGTAAAAAATATATTTATTTAATAGATATTACATAATAATACAAACGTCGACAAAAACATCCCCCCGCCCCTGAATCGTTTCAGGTTTGCGGGGGGATTACCGCCGATTACACTATTTTTATCTTGCGCCGATGTTTTTCCCGCTTGGCGTTCCTGAGCCGATCAGATCGCTACCTGAAGCTAGCTTGAGGAAATTGCCCAGGTTTGGAGAGCCGTCCGCATTCCGGGTAACGGAAGGCGTCAAGCTAACGAAGTCCTCCGCACTCGCGAGAAGTCCCTTTTCGTTCACGCTCTTGTTGTTTTTCCACCACACGTTGGAACCGGAGACGTCCGTCCCGCTGGTTTTATCGCTGGAACCGCCTTGGAAGGACAGATTGTTCGTAAACACATGCGTTCCCGTATCGAAAGCGAAGTTGCTTTGGCCATTGGCCCAGGATGTGTTGTTCTTCATTTGAATGGAGCCCGGGTTGCTGTTATACGTGAAGCCGTGCTTTTTGTTTTGATATGCGATGCTGTTTTCCACGATATGATTGACCGCGATTTTTTCCCCGCCGAGCTTAAAGCCGTTGCCGTCGCTGTTCGTCGTGGACGTGCCGTCCGAGGTTTGTCCGTTATGATGGGCGATGCTGTTCCGGATCGTGACCGCACCAATCGCTCCGGTGTCCGACTTCGTGTACAAATCCCAGCCGTCGTCCACGTTATAAGCCGCGATGCAGCCGTCAAACACATTGCCCGGGCCGACCGTCAATTTAGCCGCAAAGCCGTCCGCGTCTTCTCCGTTGTCCGGATCATAGTTATCATGGGAATAGGAATTAATGACTTCATTGTAACTTGGCCAATCGGTGTACTGCGCAGAAGATGCATATCGTCCGATCTGGATGCCCGTATCGCGGTTATGATGGACTTCCACCTGCTCGATCCGGTTATAGTTGCCGCCGATGTACAGGCCGTTATCGCCTGCGCCTTTGATTTCAAGCCCTTTGATCAGCCAGTAGTGGCCGAACAGTTGAAGCCCCCGATTCGTGGAGGCAAATGCTTGGGCGGAGAAATCCAGCACCGGCTTTTCGTTGCCGTAAGCGACCAGGTTTTTACGGGCGTTTGCCGTACCGTTGTTGCCTCGTTCAATCGTAATCGCCGAATTGAAGGAATAGGTTCCTCCGCGCATATAAATCGTTTTGCCCGGGGCGATTCTGGCGATGGCGTTGGCAAGCGTCGTTGGACTTTGCAGCGTTCCCGGGTTGCTGGCCGATCCGTTAGGCGCTACAAACAGGTCGCCCTCCGCCGGCGTCGGATCTACCGGGTCCGTCGGATCGGTTGGATCGGTTGGATCTGTCGGATCCGTAGGATCCGTCGGGTTCGTGCCGCCGCCGTCGGTGACGACCACGTTGTCATATTTGGCAACCGTCTTCTGCGTCACGAGACCAACTGCGCCCGCCGTCAAGCTGGAATCCGTCGCTGTTAGCTCAAGCGTGTTGTTCACGTACATTTTCAGCGTGGATCCCGATAGTTCTAACTTCACCTTATACCAGGTTCCGGTGGATAAAGCATAGTTTTTCGTCACCAGCGTGGAAGAGGAGCCACCGACCTTTTTGCGGATTTCCAGCTTGCCGCCGCTGCTATTGTAAAGGGATGCCGCATAATAGTTGTTGCCGTCCTTATAACGGCCCGCAACATAGGTTCGATTCGTCCCGTTGAAATTGTCGATCTTCACGTCGGCTTCTACCGAATAATCGGTCCAGGACGCATTACCGGCCGAGGTCCGGCCTTCGCTGGTGCCCGTTTGAGAATACACTTTGGAACTCCCGTCCGTCGCCACGGACCAAGAGCCTTGCGTTGCGGTCCAGTTCGCGGCATTCCCGCTTTCGAAATTGTCGCTGAAGAGTCCGGCAGCTTTGGCCTGCCCTCCGGGCAGGAACGGGATGACAAGTGCAAAGCTCAAACAAATTGCGGCGATCTTTTTCGAAAAACCATGAATAAGACGTTGTTGACCGATTCCAATTCCTATGGAACTTGTACGGTTCATTGCATTAACCTCCCATTTTTTAATGAAATAAATAAAGCCGCCTGATCCTCCGCCTTCCCAATGCCGGGCCCACCTCCTTTTTCCTGCGAAGGATACTAGCTATGCTAGCCTTTGTAAGCGATTACATCAATAATCATTTTTACATATTATGGTGTTATTTCCTTTGTATAACGCAAAAAAAGCCCATTCCCATTCGGTTGGTTCACAAGGCTTTCGCTAAGTTTGCTAATCGTATACCTTGATCTCGTCATTGCCGCCAAATTTGACGCTTTTTTTATTTTTTTTAAGGTTCGGAGAAATCCGGTAAATACTGTTCCTTAAGAAGAAGCCGCTCCTCTTCGCTAGAATGAAAAGGAACGGCTTTTTCTAAAATCCACACAGTCTTGTTGTTATTCGTATTTTTTCATTTGTCTCCGATCACTGTTTTTTTAATTCAGGGGATTTCATATCCTCGAATGTAATCGTTTGATAGCCGGAATCGATTTTAAAAATCTTCTTCGTCGTCATCTCCCCGCTTTTCAAAATAAATGTATGCGGATATAGGGCGTTTTTCTCATCATGGGTAACCGTATAGGTACCGGATTCGGAAAATCCGTCATAAGAAATGGAATAGGTTTTATCTGCTTTAAAAACATACGTCTGATTCAGTACATTTCCGTCCCGAAGCGGATCGACCGACCCTTTCCAAGTGCCGACAACGCCTTTTTCAACCGCTTTAAGTTCTTCCGCATCAAATAATGGAACCTCGGTAACCTCCCCTTTTGCCCGGTCAGGATCCGTCAAAGACCCGCTAATCGCAACCGGTCCAGCTTTATCAAACGTATCGCGGTACGGAAATGTCGGACTGTCAAACGAATAAGATCCAATTTGGTTTTCATAAATTTTCAAGCTTTCCAAGGTGAAGGTGCTTCCATTCCCGAGGTTCTTCACGTCCATCGTAACCACAAAATGGGAATTGTCTTTGAACTCTATACCAGTGATCGTATAAGAGAACCTCTCTTCTTTAGATGCTGCAGATTCCTCTATATTTTTAATCACGAATCCCTGGTCCTTAAAAACTGCCTCGGTACTCTGATCCGAACTGATCCAGCTACCAGGAAGAATCTGACCGATTACCATTTTATAATCCTCACGTATTTTTCCGTCGGCAACCTGGCCGCTCTCCGAGCCTGACAAGGCCATTTCCCGCGTAGAATAATATGTATGGGAATAGGATTGATTATCCGAAAAAAGAGTTGTTTCTCCGTCTTGCGTCTTTATGGCCAACTTTTTCATCGTTCCAAATTTATCCGTCAGGATGATTTGATCTCCTTCCACCGTGTATTTACCCGGAGCTAGCCATGCGGAAGAAATATAGGTTCCGTTTTCAGAAAAAGTGATTTCATCCTCGTCCGACCTGTCGCTGTACCAGGTGCCCGTTATGTTAAAGTCTCCGATATTGTCAGACTGTTCGACTTCTGAAGATGCGTTCCCTTTATCCGCCTCAAAAGAAGTATTCTCAGCCGCGCTTACCGTCGTCTCGGAGGAAGCCTCACTACGCGCATCATTCATGGGCTTGCCTTTTCCGTTTTGAATAATGGCGACCACAATCAATACGATAACGATGACTGCCGCAGCGGCAGCAATCAGAATAGCTTTCGTGCGATTATACATTATGATTTCCTCCCCCCTTCGTTCATGAGCGACGCTATAGGATTCGTTTGACCTTACTGATTTCCATTTCCAAATACGTCGATATGATCAAAAGTTATTCCTTTGGCTTTAAGAAAAGGAGCTTCTCTATAACGAAGGGTGATCTTTACATTAGGAGTATGCCTTAAATTAATTGAAGAAGTAATCGAGCCCCAATCATAGTCGAACGACGCTTCATCCCCTTCTCCGATACTTTTCTTGATCTGATTCTCCAAAAAATCATCATTGTATTTTTTTATGGAGTAAGCGTAATCCGCCTCACTTATATCTTGCGGCCAGTTCGGCCAGTCATAAAAGTCCGGGCGCGTGAGCTCGATTTCAGTAACGTAATTATGATCAGACAAGAAAACCTCCACGCTCATCTCATACCCGTCAACCGTTTGGGGCTTAAGGTAGTAGCTCCGATTTCCAGGATCATCCTTATCGGATTCGCGATATAATTCAGTTTGAAATAACGATGTTAAATAAAATTCGTCCCTTGTCATTCCGGGATATAATTCAACGCCTTCCCTTAAGGTAAATTTTCCAGTGGATAGGTCAATCATTTGGATATCCTCCTTTTTTTATCTTTCCAAATTTGCGCTTAATTTCCGGGCAACCTCTTTCCCCGGCCCCCCAATCGACCTTATCAGATCTTTCTGTAAACCGGATAAGGAAGACAGCTTCTTGAATTTTTCCATCCGATCGGCCATGGAGGCCGGCTTCCGGTTTTTTTCCATTTCTAGCATGCCGATCTCTTTATTCACTTTCGTAAAACAATGAAGTTGATAGACAAAAGACAATTCGTCAACATTGATGCTTTTCTTATCCTGTTTATCCAAATCTCCTTCTACCTTTTTCATCAAGCCTTCGAACGTACCGTCTATTTCCTTCTCCAGGCTTCCGATAACCTGCCTG
Organism: Paenibacillus salivarius; assembly: GCF_051307165.1. Classification (NCBI taxonomy): domain Bacteria; kingdom Bacillati; phylum Bacillota; class Bacilli; order Caryophanales; family Paenibacillaceae; genus Paenibacillus; species Paenibacillus salivarius. The sequence continues at coordinate 1,285,051 of NZ_CP195592.1, read as the reverse complement.
TCTTCAATTTTATTATTTAAGTATCTATTCAGCTCGTCATAAGAAGGGGCATGTATTCTTCCGACCGTCCCTATGCTTAGTTGGATATCCTCAATATATGTGTTAATACGCTTATCGACTTTTTGCAATTGTTTTTCGCAAAATTCCCTGATGGCCACATCTTGCGTATCGCTCGCAATCCTCGACAAAACGTCCCGGCTTTTCAAATAACAAAACAAATTACGCTTCAAAAGATGCTGGGTATGCCTCGTTTGAATTTCATTCCACTGCTCTTTGCTAATTGTCGTATCGACCAATTCTTCGCCGCCATGATCTCTAAGACCAATTTTCTCTTTCGCATCTTTATCGTAGCCGGCAACGTAGATTTGAACGAAATTGCCTTCCCCGTATTCCTGATTGGCTAATGTTTTTTCACCATAGGCTGCTACGATATCATTCTCAAGAATCGTAAATGAAACCTTTGATCTATATACGATCTCGTCCGTTTTCGGATTTCTCCAGGGAGCCACCTGCAGCCCCTCGCTTAACTCTACCGCGGATACCTTTCCGTTCTTTTTAAGGCTTTCATAGACTTCAAGGGTCGTAAAGTAACCGGAGCTTGAGGGCTCCAATTTGACCAACACGGTCCCGGCCTTAATCACTTTATCTTCATAACGATCCATGCCCGGAAAACTATCGTATCCCTGCCAGGCTACAGCCTCCTTACTTGGACTTTCACTATACTGATATACGCCATCCACCAACCGATAACCCAACCTGAGTTGCACCTCCGGTACTATGATAGGTCCGTACTTCATCTTTCCAGATTTGTGTTTTTATTCAGGGTTACGACATGCGGTTTTCCGATCTCCTCGATGGCCTTCATGATTTCTCGTCGTCTATTAATCAGCGGCGCCAACCTTTTCGTTAATTCCATCCTCGCGGTTAAGGAAGAAGTCCGGCTGCCCGTTGCATCCAATTTCTCGATTTCCTTACTGACTTGATAAAAATCATTCAGATGAAATACCTTTTCGAAGCTATCGTTATTCTTGCGTTGAATGAGTGTATCCAGTTCATCTATCTGTTTTAGGCAAAAATCCTTGACAGCTCCGTCTTTCGTTTCGTAAGCCAATGCAGTCAAATCGTTCCGACACTTTTGGTAACTAAATAATTCTTTGTTCATGTTCAGATCACTATTGCTCTGGCTCTTATCTTCGAGACTGACCGTTTCATTTCGCATGCCTTCGATCACATGATTGCCGAAATCACTAACCTCTTGAATCACATTGTCTTTAAACCGGTCAATCGCCTCTATCATTGATTTTACCGCATTTTCAAGAGACGACTTGTAACTTCCGATCTCTTTAATGAGGGATTCCATGGCTGCTTTTAATTGCTCGGCTATAGCCGAAAAAGCCTCCCCAAATTGCGTTCCGAGCTCTTTAAATTTCTCCGACGCCGCAGCCATCGTTTTATCGAGCCATTCCCCGAACTGTTCGGCTTTTTCGATCGCGTAATCTTTAAGCTCGTTTAAGTTTCTCCAGGAAGAGCGCAGTAAATCATCCGCAAAAATATAAGGGAAAATCACCGTTCCCGTTGCGGCAGCGGCCAATTCTGCATATCTTCCGCCCTTCTCGTTTATTTTGGAAAAGGCCAGATTATCCAGCTGGCTTATCGCCATAATCACGCTAAAAAGGGATTGACCCAAACTTTCTTTGGAGGAACCCTGGTTTCCCTTCTCCAGAAATCCCAGCAGTCCGTCGAACGTGTACCTCCGGAACGGTTCTTTCATCGTAGCGCTCGCAAAGACGGAAAATTCATGAATAAATCTCGGTATAATTCCTTGGTTCGTCTCTTCGTTCAATATACCGTGCTCATTCAGGACAATGTTTGGCTTGTGGTAATAAAATAGATCCAAGGGATTGCGGGGATGGCTGGTCTTAATATACCTGATGGTGCTTGCAATCGGAATCAGCAAGCTGTTAACCGGGTCATTGCCGGCTGAAATGGAGGTAATTTTGTGTTGATTAGCTGCGATGCGGTCCTTGAATTTATCCATGAATTCTTGCGAAAATCCTTGTCCGTCCAAGGAAACCACCCGCTTCACTTTATCCGATAAGATCCCGACGTACTGGGCCTTGTTTCCTCCTTTGGAGTGACCGGTTACCGTAAGGTTGTCGTAGGGAAGGCTTTCGATATAGTCAAGTGCGCGCTTTTGCATTTCGGTGTCCGATAAGTAGCCGCCCGTGCCGTTGTCATGCCATTCGAGATCGCCGGAGGTGCCTCGGAACACGACGACGGCTTCTTCCGTCTCCAAATCGACAAAGGTTGCTGTACGAGCCCCGGCTTCCAGCGGGGTTTTCCGATCTGCATCAAGAACGATCCTTCCGCTTTGATCATAAACATAACCGGAATCTCCGTATTGTACGGTTAAATTGGTTAGCTGCGGATCCTGTTCAATAGCTTTCAGAATATCAATCCATTCTGTTCTGGACATGGAGCCGGGGTATTTATCCGTTTTCTGGTCTTTGCTTAAATCCAAATCCTTCTCTATTAAATCACGCACTATTTCGCCAACGGATATATCATTTCGATTAGCGACATTTTTTAAATAGATTAAATTATCGAGGAGAATTAACTGGCTGTCATTAAGCGCTGCCACCTAGCTCCCCTCCCCGTATTTCTTCACTTCAAGTTCCTGTGTGACCCTAATAATCTGGCGATGACGAGGGTATAGTTCTTTCCTTTCGTCAGGTGTCGCATTCAATGCATTGAGTTTCACAGCATCGAACTTGTCGTCAAACACAACATAAACCCGGACATTGCCCACCATCTTATGTTCCTTCATTTTTTCCGCGATTCTTCTGATCCCTTCCTCATCATCGATTCCCTTCGTAGAGGATTCGTTCACAAAAATGACGGTGCTCGAACCGAACAGTTGATCTTTCGAGTGAATATCTTCAATCTTTGTATTCTTATTTAACTCATCCGACCAAACGCCCTCGCTGAAGCTCGTAAACAGCTTGAAATCCCGATAAACTTCAGCTACAAATCTCCGTAAAAGCGCCTCATACTTCGGTTTAATATAAATTCCAAAGTAACCGTCACTGAACTCGTATCCATTTTTCGTACGGGATCCCCGAATCTCAAATCGATCCTCCTGAGTCCCGTTCTTCGGATAAGCCCACAGCGTATCGAAGCTGTAGGCGTATCCGCCGGATTCGAAGGCGATTGGCAGAAATTCTTCCCCATACTTTTCTTCAAGGAACGTTAGCATTTTATCTTTTATCGCTTCCGGATCCTTCTTTTTCCACCACATGCAATGCTCACCCCCATGTTTTGTCGGTCTATGAAACATTATATTAGTAATTATTGTACACTTCGACGGATTCTCCTGCCTCCTACTCCGTAGCACTGATCTTTATAAAGTTTCCTTGGAGGGGAGCATATCCGCTGCTAATTGCGTATGAGCCCTCTCGATCCTTTTGGATCGACATATCCGCCGTGTACGTATAGTTATCGTCTAGCCTGGTGATCTCCAAATTCACATGAAAACCGAGCTCATAGTACTTGGAATCACTTTGGGTGACTTCGACGATCTTATATGAATAATACTGCGTTAAATCATCCCGAACCTTTCCGTCCTTGTCCTTAAATTGATGAGCAATTTGGTCTTCCGTAATAGAAAGCACCTGCGGCTGGTACTCGCTTTCCCAATCCCCCAGGGTCATTTCCTTAACCACTTCCTCCAGTTCCCCTAAAGGCAGCTCCTCCGGTTTTTGCGCCTCCTGGCTTTGCTTGGCCAGCTGCTCGCTCTGGAAATACGTATGGGATAAAGGCTCATTCTCGTAAAATAACACCTTCCCGCCTTCTCCGTCTTTTAGGGTTAATTCCTTCGTTGTCCCGAAAGGGTCCGTTAACGAGACCAAATCCCCCTCGACGATGTACTTGCCGGAGGTGAGCCACCCGGTTGAAGAGTAGCTCCCGTCCTCGGAAAGGGTAAGAATATCGTTATCCTCTCGATCGCTGTACCATGTACCTGCCACCTTTGCATTTTGGGCATTGCCGGCTTCGCTTACCTTTGTGGTATCCGGCGTCGCGCTTGCATTCTCGGCGGCCTGATCCTTCCCTTTGGGAATAAATACGGCAAGCAGCACAATGACAAGTACTACGGCTGCCGCGGCTATCCAAATCAATTTCTTGTTTTGCAGCATTGTTGACCTCCTGGACAATTATTTCAGTCTCCCGAACACCGGATTAAACTTCTGCCAGTATGGAGTGTGAAAAGAAGTATATTGGATCGGGTCGCCCGCATGCAGCATTTGCCCGTTGCCGACATAAATGCCGACATGGGTGATCGGGTTGGGACTATCGTACGTATGATGGAAAAAGACAAGATCTCCGGGCTGTGCCTCGCTCTCGCTGATTTTGACCGTTTGGTTATAGATGCCCTGCGCGGTCGTTCTTGGTAAATTCCGTGTTCCGGAATGCGTAAATACCCAACAAATGAAGCCGGAGCAATCGAAGGTCGGCGGAGCGGAACCGCCCCATACGTAAGGCAGGCCGATAAATTGCTCCGCATACGTAATAAGATTGGTGGCCCCTTCGTCAGTCATTCCTTGTCCGGCCGACGCGCCTTCCAGGTAGAACTGAGGGTTTAACGTGTACCCCTTTTTCTTGTATTCAATATGGAGATGGTTCCCCGTACTGCTGCCCGTAGTTCCGACGTAACCGACCACCTCGCCCTTTTTCAAGGTTTGGCCTTCCGAAACGGCAACGCTGCTCATGTGAGCATAAAGAACTTCACGTTCTCCCCAGGTAATGACCGCGTAATTGCCGAATCCATCGGCATCGTATGCTACCGTCGAAACCTTGCCGTACAATACGTTGTTGATTGGGGTGCCTCCCGGCATCGCAATATCGGCTCCGTTATGCTCGGCCAGCTTTCCGGAAATCGGATGCACACGCCAGCCAAAACGGGATGAGTACCCCCAGGTTTTGTCCGGAAACGGGTTACCCAGTTCCTTTTTAACGGTATAAACCCCGACGGTTTGCAGCGCCTCCATTCGGGTCTGTTCATCTTCCGTAAGCAATTCATCCATGTTTTCGGTCAAATACGTTTGAAAGCTCTTCATTTCGAGCCTGATGTCCATATGCCAGATCGTTTCCGTATGCGTGTTTCCGTCATCATCTGTGACTGAAACTTTTTCCGACCACTTTTCTTTCTTGAGCTGATAAAGCTTTTTATGCAATTCCTCGACTTCGGATTGGACATTCGTCCCCCCGAATATGCCGTATATTAATTTATTGAATGCATAGTCATTGTATTTCGTATCAAAGAACAGCAAAATCAGGTCCGCGTCCGTTTCAATCCGAAGGCTGGCCGGATCCACTTCGTAGCCGTTCAGGTAGTAGTGAAATTCATCGATCCCTTTATTCTCCTTGGGAACATCCTGCAGTTCCTTCTCCAGCTTCGCATCCAGCTCGGTAACGTATTTGTAAGTCTTGGTAAGCTCCTCGTCCTCGCTTTTTAACGAAATCGTCGGAATAATGGAGGAAATCGCCGAGGCGACGCTCATGACAAGCGCAGCGATGAGAACAATGGCGATAATTAACCCTGCGGCCTTGATGAGCACGGGACTCGCCATGGCCTTCCTGGCGACGGCCGCGACATACCTGGCCGCCTGCTGCAATTGAATCGCGGCCTTTTGAGCCATCCTGGCCGTGCCTTTAATTCCTTTACCGACCGCCTTTGCGGACCGTCTTGCGGTAGTCACCGTTCGCTTGGTCGTTAATATGGCGTCCCTGGTTTTGGTTACGGCCTGAAGGCCAAGATCCTCGGAGCCTTCAAATTCCTGCATGCCTCGCATCGTTTCCAGCTTAATCACTTTGCCCACCGAGGCTGTGCCTGCGGATACGGCGCCGGCTCCGCGTTTTAACCCCAGCAGCTTCGCTTCCTTGACCGATATATTCCCGGCCTGGACATCCTTGGCCAGCTGCTTGGTATATCTCGCAAGCCGATATGTCCCGCCTGCCATGCTTCTGCCGGACTTCAGCGTATATTTTCCTGCCCTGTACCCGTATCTGGAGGCGAGCCTCCGGGTTCTCCCGGCAACCCCCTGGTCATCATCCACGATGGTGGACTGCATCTCCCTGGCCAAGCCTCTACCCGCGGATTTGGCGGAATGAATAATCCCTCTTGCCTCCTGGGATCCGGCGATTTGATGACTATTCAGTTCGAAAGCCGTCATGTTCAGCATTTTCTTGGCAACCGTCTCCCCGAAGGCATCGTTGACGAAGGTGGTGTGAATACCGCTTTTATCCGAATTCACCAGCATATGAGCCATTCCGGCAACCGTTGCTGAGCCTGCGGCTCCGCCGATCACATCTCCCCGGTTACGGTCTTCCCTCTCTCGGGATCTCTCCGCCGAATACGTCTTGGAGCCCGGAGATGAACCGTCCGAGCGGTATCGCTGCCCTCCCTGGCTTACGGACTGGTTTGGACTCTGTTCAGGCGTTGGCTGCTGCTGTGCATAGTTTTTGTAGCTCCGATTTCCGTTTGTTCTATTGACCTGGCCGGAGTCCGCAGCCGTTTTCCTTCCTTCGGAATAATCGCGGCTTTTGATCAGATTATCTTTCACGGAATGATCCAAAGAGGTGCGAACGGATTCCTTATGAATACCGGTCTTGTCATTACGTATGGCTTGGTTGTGGTCAACCACCCTGTATGCCTTATTCATATCCTATCCCCCCTCTGGATGACATGGTGGGTTTCAATCAAACCTCTACTTTTTCCCTGCTGCCGGTCACATCCGTGACTTCCTCAATCTTCGTCGTCATCATTCGGTAAAGCTGTGTATCCCTCGGGAACTTGTCGATGAAAGGAATAATGCTCTTTCCGGCAAACAGCAGCCCGTGCCCGGCTTCACTATTCGTTACATAAGATAGCTGCTTATTGCTGATATTCAGCAAGCCGGCCAATTCCATCCGGTCAGAGGTTGCCTGGTTCAGCATCATAATAAAATCACTATTTGATAGCATGCGGCGCGCGAGATCGGAAAGAAGCAGCGTCTCCACGTTCTGGGTAATTCCCGTCGGGATCGCCCCCCACTTTCTTGCTCTTGACCATAATTCGAAGAAATAGTTCGCGCAATATTCGTTGACGAGAAGAAGCTGAAACTCATCGATATAAATCCATGTTCTTTTGCCGATCGCACGGTTTTGGGTAATCCGGTTCCAGACCTGGTCCAATACGATCAACATCCCCATTGTCCGAAGCTGCTTGCCGAGATCCCGGATATCGTATACGACAAGGCGCTTTTGGGTATCGACGTTGGTCGGATGAGAGAACACGGATAGTGTCCCGTTGATATACAGTTCTAGCGATAAAGCCAAACTTTGGGCTTCCTGTTCGGGCTGCATCAGCAGCACCTGGTAAAAATCCTTCAAAGTCGGCACAGGGTTTTTGGCGGGATTCATGAAGTGGGGTTGATATGTAAGTTTACACGCCCGGTCAATGACCGTCTTTTGGGCGGCCGTCAAACCTTGTTTACCGCCGACAAGCAATTCGCATAGGGACAATACGAATTCGGATTTCAGCAGGATCGGATCATCCTCGTCCGCATAATCCATCGTGATATCCAGCGGGTTGATATGCGCTTTGCTGCCTGCGGAAATATGGATAATTTCACCGTCAAAACCTTGCGCCAGCGAAGTATATTCCCGCTCGGGATCGATGATGAGCACCTCGGAGTTCGGATCGTTTAGCAGGACGTTCACCATTTCCCGCTTGGCGGCGAAGGATTTGCCGCTTCCCGGTGTTCCGAGAATTACGCCGTTCGGCGCCTTGAGCGTCTTGCGGTCAAAAAAGATCAGGTTCCGCGACATCGCATTCAAGCCGTAGTACATCCCGCCGTTCTGGAAAAGCTCCTGTGTCGTAAACGGCACGAAAATCGCGGTGCTGGCCGTAGTCAACGTGCGCTCGATCTCCACATGATTACGCCCGACCGGCATCACGCTGTTCATCGCTTCACGCTGCAAATAATCGAGCCTCGACATTTTGCAATTGTTTTTCCGGGCCGTGGCCATGATTTGATAGACATTATCGTTCAGATCGTCGGCATCTTCGGCAAACGTATATACGGTAAGCGTTACCTTGAACATCCGCTGATTTTTGTTTTGCAAATCGTCAAGCAATTCCTCGGCTTCATTCAAGCTGTACCTTAACTCGTAAGGAATCATGTCCACGTCATAACCGGCTTTGAGCGCCTTCTTCTGCTCATCTATTTTTTGTTGTTCCATAAAGCTGATTTTTTGTTTGACAAGGGCAAAAGCTTTATCTTGCTCCACGCTCTTGATGTGCATCGTGATCGTCATGTCGATCGGAAGGTCCGAGAGTTCGGAGATCAGTTTATCAGATAAGTCGGGAGGCAAGTCTTTCAGGTAGAGCACCTGGCCCGTAAACTTCCCGAATTCGAATGTATCCTTTTCCGAAAAGTTAAAGCTGTCCGGCGCAATCGCATCCTTTGTCGTCAGACTGCTTTCTACAAGATAGTCGTAAGTAAAGGTAAAACGTTCATCCGGCCTGAATTGATTGTGCAGCAGTTCCAGCCGCTCCAATCCGGACAAAGTATGAGTGTCGCAGCCCAAGGCTTTAAAATGACCGACCAAGTCGGTCTCGAGTCTGGCCAAGATCGGTATAGCTGCGTGATACGTAGTTGCGTACGTGGAGAAGGTCAAATATTTTTCCCGCAAAATGCTGTTCTGCCCCTCCAACGCTTTTTCCCCTAGCATGTCGTTCATTTCCCTGCGATAATCGTCCAGTGCGTCGTTCACAAGCGGGGAGAACATGTTTTGTTGAAAAGCTTCTCTATCAATACGCCGATTTAAAATCGTGATCTGCAGCATGACCGAGGGATCGCAATAGTTCAAAGCTTCGCAGTAGCGGCTAAAAATATCCACCTGCTCTTCACGTTTCGCCGTTTGATAGTTGATGTCCGAAAATTTAAACGTCTTGCTGTAAAAACCTTCCGTAATTTCGCAAATCCCGTCCTCGAACATTCTTTTGTATTTAATTTGCTGTTGTACCGATTTGGGGGCCGCTTCCTTTTTTAGCCTCTTTCGCAATTCTGCGTTTTGTTGCTCTGTAGTCCTGTCGAGCTTTCTTAATTTTTCGGATTGCTGCTTTGCTCTTTGCTTTGCGGCTTGCTTTTGTAACCGTAAAGACTTCGCACTCTCTTGCGGAGTTGTTTCGTTTTTGTTCTTTTCGGGTTGGTTTTGGCCCGCCGTTTCCTGCGGCTTCTTCTTTTTCAAAAATCCAAGCATATTTCGATTTCCTTTCCGATTCCTTATTGGGGTCAGGGACTTTGTCAATGAGAAGCTCCGTTTGATACAGCAGCTTGTTTCTTCCCGTCTTGTGGCGTAAAAACAGAGCGAAATATTTTTCGAACGGGAATCCGTTCTTCTTCACGAAACCGATGGCCATCAGGGGAATCGATTCGATAATGATTACATAACTTGCCGCGTCCATAGACAGATAGAATACTTTCGTTAAAAGCAAATAAGAACCGACAGCCAAGACGATAGCGGCACTGAAACAAATGAGCTGCCGGATCGACATGCCAAACAGAATTTTTTCCTTGTACTCCGTAATTTCCTTGGGTATTCTGACTTCGATCGCCAAGCTTGCATCCTCCCATCCTTACATGGCGTTAGATATGGCTTTCGCCCATCTGCCTGTAGACATCACGGCCATAATGAGAACAATTGAATATCCCAGGACGCCAATCAGGCTTCCCCATAATTCCAGGGCTCCTTCCTTGCCGGTCGTCATTCCGTTGAACAAGGCCGGTAGGAAGGACAGGACAAGAAATATAAGAGTCCCTTGCAAACACACGGCCGCAAATGACTTTAAAAAGCTCTTTCCGATTTGGGACATTTCTTCGTTCGGCAGTGTGGCAATCGGAATCGGGGATATGGCGAAATAGACGAACAGCTCGATAAATCTGGCGGTAATGATGACATACGAAATAGTTATGGCCACCAGCACGACCAAAAAGATAATCATGCAGACAATGAGCGTTACCAGCTGTTTCCAGAATCCCAGCTCATCGATGACCGGTTCCAATGCGGCCGTATCAATGCCTCCGCTAGGATTGCTTTTGTCGACAACCCCGGCAATTCCCTTGGTGAGAAGCGTGGTCGCATCATAGATCGCATTCATGATCAGGGACACACTGTCTACGGCAAGCTTGCAAAGCACCATCCGGAACAGCACGCGGAACACAATTTCCGCTCCGAGATTGTTGGCGCTTCCTCCCATTCCGTCCGTTCGAATACTCGCCTTGTACAGCTCAAGGACAAAGAATAGAGCAAGCACCGTATAGGCAACCGGTTTGACGACAATGTTCATAATATCAACGCAAAAGCTGTAGAGTGTTGGCATAAAGGCTTCCAGCGTTCCGGTAAGCTTCGAATTGTCCGATGCAACACCCAACAGCAAATCATTAATCCATTTCAGGACTTCCAATATGGCATCCGTCAATTCGTATCAACTCCTCAGGTATGAAAAAAGGGGCGGCTAGCACCATGCAGCCGCCCCATGTAACTATGTCGCCGCTCCACCGGTTACCGAAGAGAATAGTGCGGCAGCTGTGATGATGAGTCCTCCGCCAACAATCTGCCATATTCCCGATTGCAGGGCAGGGCCATTTTTGTCCTTCAAGCCACCGGCCAAAACGACAACTCCCCATACGAGCCAAAGACCGCCGCCGATAATCGCAAATTTGGTGACCAAGCCCAATACTTGATTAAGTAAGTCCATGGATAATTACTCCCTTTCAACAATTTATGATTTGTATTTCAAACGCTTAAACACAGCGTTCAAACCCTGGTTGCAAACGATTGCGTAGCGGTAATTTCAAATTTCCCTTTTGCCCCGCTGTCCGCAAGATACCGAAATCTTTTATGCTTTTTCGTGTCATACTTTTGGCTTTTAAACGGAGGCAGCCCGGAAATCAGCACAATGCATTCATCCCTTCGCAAGCGCCCGATTTCGGAAGCATCGATAAGATCGCGTCCCATGACTTGATTGTTAAGACTGTAGCTGGCATTCTGCCCCTTGGTCTCGTTCACATTTTGATTGTCGATCGTCGTTTTGCCGATCATTTCGGATATGCTTTTCGTCGTTTTGGAAGATTTCCCTCCGAGAAACACGAGCGTATCGCAGCAATCGGTGATTGTATCGGCATCTTCTTTATAGATCGAAGTTAACTGAGATTGGGATTGCAGAATGATGGTCGCCGATATATTCCGGCTTCGGATCGTCGAAATCAGCTTTTCGAAATTCGGTATTTTTCCAATATTGGCGAACTCATCCAGCATGCAGCGCACGTGTACCGGCAGTTGACCTCCATAACGGTCGTCCGCCTTATCGCACAATAAGTTGAACATCTGGTAGAACATCATCGCTACGATGAAGCTGTATGTATTGTCGGTGTCGCTCATAATGACGAAGAAGGCGGTTTTGCGGTCGCCGATCTCATCGAGCATCAATTCATCGTAACTCATGATTTCCCGCAGCTCCTGGATATCAAAAGGAGCCAGTCTTGCGCCGCAGGAGATCAAAATGGATTTCATCGTTTTTCCGGCAGCCTGTTTGAATTTGTTGTATTGCCTTACCGGAAAACAGTCCGGCTTTCTTCGTTCCAATTCCGCGAACATGAGATCCATCGGGCTTTGATAGTCCTCATCATGTTCGCTGGCCCCGCTCATGTCCAGCATATCGACGAGCGCGGGAATGTTTCGTTCCTCCATAGGAGCCTCGTAATACAAATATCCGATGGCGGCGCTGTACCAGAGCTTTTCGGCCTTGACCCAAAAGTCCTCGCCGCTTTGCCTGCCTTCGCCTTTCGTATTTTCGATCAACACATTGACCAATTTCAAAATATCCTTCTCGTTGTTTATGTATGCAAGCGGGTTGTAATGCATGGACTTAGTAAAATTGATCGTGTTAAAGCTTCTGACTTCATATCCGTTCTCGATAAACAAATGGCCGGTGTCCGGCAGCAGCGTCCCTTTGGGATCCGTAATGACGTAAGAGCTGTGGAGCTGCATCAGGTTCGGCTTTATATGAGAAAAGGTTTTCCCCGATCCGCTGCCTCCGATGACCAGAACGTTCTTGTTTCGGTCGTGCTCGAATTTTTTGGCCGGTGTCATGCTGAGCTTTTCCGTCGCCGACAAAATCAGATTCTGATCCTCATCCTCCTTATTGATAAAAGGAGCGATGTCTCTCTTCGTTCCCCATTTGGCCGACCCGTGCTCGATTCCTCTCATATATTTTTTGGAGCCGATCACATTGTATAGGAATGCCAACCAAACCAGGATCGCACCGCATAGCCCCGCCAACAGGCTTACTTTGGTACCCCCGACTTTGAAGGGTTGATCCGCAACCGAGGATAAAATCCCGTCGGCTGCCGCATTAATATTCTCCAGAATGTTTCCTTCGAGCCCTTCGATCGTGAGCGCGACTCTATTAAACAAATAAAAAACAATCAGTGAAGCGACCGCATAAAAAAAGACCGCGGGTTTGATTGAAGTTTTCATTTCTCCCCCCCTCTTAGATGCAAACTCATTAAAAATACTAATCAAGCAGTGTTTTTTTGTCAAAACAGCTACTTTATTCCTACCGATGCATAAAAACCAAAACGCCCTCCGTTCCCAGGTGCTATCATTACCAATTATCTTATTCCAGTAATTCAAGGTAAATAGTTTAAAAGGAGGATAATTCCAAGGTAATATTTAGCAATAAAGGGACTTCAATATTAGAAAACGACGTATTTTTGAAGTACTAAAGTGGTTGGTTGCCAACTTGGAAAATTAGTCCTGTATGCCTAAACCATATTTATACATAAAAATTCAGAGATTTCCTGAGAATCCATATCGTTAAAGGGATTACATAGAATTTAATTAAAATTTTAAGGTATGAATCCGGATCACCGCCGCTCATTCCTGATATCTGTAAATTAATATTCGATACACATTCCCCTTCCCCCAATCCTCCGCAAATCTGGTAAAATAGTCATACAGCAACTTTCGAGAGGGGAACAGATCATGGCAACATACATCATTTTCGATCTGGAGTTTATGGTAGTACGGAAACAGCACCATCTGGCGGATATTATTGAAATCGGGGCGGTGAAAATGGTAGCTCCCGGGGAGCGTGCCACTGAGGGTGGCGATGACGACGGGCGGGTAGCTGATGGTGGCGTGGCCGGTGTCTGTCGAGAGGCCGAAGGTACGCCGCTGGCTCCCGTTTTGGTGGACAAGTTCCACACTTACGTTAGGCCGTCCAGGAATCATAAGCTCACTCCGGATACGACGACGTTTACGGGAGTGACTCAGGAGCAGGTGGAGCGGGCTCCGGCTTTTCCGGAGGCGTTGAAATCGTTTGTGGAGTGGATTGGGGAAGAGCCTTACTATTTGATCGCGTGGGGACCGGATGACAAATTCCAGTTCATGCAGCAATGCCATTACCATGAGTTGGCCCTGGATTGGCTGCTTAATTACAACGATTTGCAGCTCGCCTTTTCCCGTTTGAACGGCATGGACCACGGGCGGCGCTTCGGCCTGAAAAAGGCGCTGGAAATGCTGGAATTTCCGTTTGACGGTCAGCCGCACCGCGCCTTGGATGATGCTTTCAACACCGGAAAAATCTTCACGGTCGTTTACCCGAAGATGAACCTGGCAACCAACAACGCGGCAGAGGAGCAGTTGACCAGCTCGGAATTGGTCTATTCCAGCGGAGACGACGAAAAAAACCTGCCCTTTGGCGATTTGGCCAAAAGACTCGGAATGGCGCATTGATGCGCCATTCTTTTTTTGGCTTTGCGAGCCGGCTAACGAAACTGGATCATCTTATTTTGGCTAAATTAGCGGTTTTGATTTTCTAACGAAACTGGATAACGTTATTTGCCTTAAAAAGGCGGTTGAGAAGCCGAGTTAGGTCAAATAGCGATATGACGTTTCGTTAGTTATTATTTCCCGCCAAAATGAGCCCAGTAAGAATATGTAGTTTCCTTAGGGTCGAGCATGGGCTTCGGCCTCTGTTTCGCGGGGTCGGTAGCCGTGTACACATGCGAAAATTCACAGTATTCAAAAAAACTGCGAGAAAACGGCGGCTTCAGGACCTCAACACTCACCGCTTGAAGCATCTTGGGATCACGCGCTTGGGTCGCACCTATGAGCGTCTCTAATCTCCGTGATTCTCCGTGAATCTCCCTAAATCTTCGCTTTAACCATGACATCACCGAATTTCCCCGCTGTGCCTACCCCCGCTCTCCAAAAATCCCTCCAGTTCCTTTACGGGCAGCGGCTTGCTGATGTAATAACCTTGGATGTAGTCCGCCCCCAGCTCGCTCAACATTTCCATCTGCTCGAGCGTCTCCACGCCTTCGGCGACGACCTTCATCGACATGATCTGGGACAGTTTGATGATCGCGTGCACAATCGCTTTGTCCTCACCGCTTTCGGTCATATCTTTAATGAAGGTCTTATCGATTTTGAGCTCGCTGATCGGAAAGCTTTTGAGCATCGACAAGGACGAATAGCCCGTACCGAAATCATCGACCGAAACGGAAACCCCTAGCCGGATCAACTCATTTACAATTTTCATGCTGTACCCGATGTCTTTGAGCATCATGCTTTCGGTAATTTCCAGGCAGAGGTGGTCCGGCCGGCAGCCCGTCTCCGCCAAAACCTTCCTTACCGTGCCCACAAAATCGGGATGATTCAACTGCCTTGCCGAAATATTGACCGATACTTTCAGCGGGGAATGCCTTTGGCCGGACCGGTAACTGCTGAGCAAGCAGGCCTCCCTCATCACCCATTCGCCGATCGGAATGATCAGTCCCGTGCTTTCGGCAATCGGGATGAACACGTCCGGACTTACAAGCCCGTACTTGGGAGAATTCCAGCGTAAAAGGGCTTCCGCCCCGTAAATCATTTTGCGCTCCAAATCATACTGAGGCTGATAGAAAACGGCAAGCTCCTTGCGGGAGAGCGCCTTTCGCAATTGAATTTCCATATCCAGCTGGTGGGTGCGGAACGCGCTCGCGCCCGGAGAATAAATCCGGCAGGTCCCCCCTGTTTCTTTCGCCTGGTGCATGGCGAGGTTGGCGTTCCTGCTGAGCGTAACCGTATCTGTTCCGTGCTCCGGATACAAGGCAATTCCGATGCTGCACGATATGTAGTATTCTCTGCCTTCTTCATAGAACGGCTCGCTGAGTTTGAACAGGATCCGACCGGCGGTTTCCAGCACTTCTTCCTTATCCCGCACATTCGGCATCACGATTTCGAACTCGTCTCCGCCGAGCCGGGCTACCAAATCGCCGGATTTCACCAACGATTTAATCGTGTATGCCGCATGCCGCAGCACAAGATCGCCGGACTGATTGCCGTAGCTGTCGTTGATGAGCTTGAAGCGGTCCAAATCAAGAAGCAGAACGGCAAGCTTGTTGTTATGCTTTGCTGCGTCCACGAGCAGATCCGCATACTGCTCCTCGAACGAATTCCGGTTGGCCAATCCGGTCAATGTATCGTTGTAAGCCAGCTGGCGAATTCGGTTTTCGGCTTGCATTCTATCGGAAATATCCTTCACCGAGCCGACGACGCGAATCATTTTTCCTGAATCGTCATATTGGGAATACCCGTTGATTTTAAGCCAGACATAGGAACCGTTCGCATGGCGGCAGCGGCATTCCACCTCGAAATTCGGCTTATCCTCGTTGAGGCGATTCAGAAACCGGCTGCGTGCCTCCGCAAGATCATCGGGGTGCAGAAGCAGAGAAACCGTATCAAGCGCCGTGGGGAAATTTTCCTTGGAATAACCGAGCAATTTGAAAATTCCGCCCTTGCAAATCACTTCCCCCTCTTTTACATCCACTTCCCATATTCCGTCATGCGTCAGATTCGATATAATCTCAAGCTGCTCGGAGTAAGATTGGAGCTCGGAATAAACTTCTTCCCGCAATAAAGCCGAGGCGAAAAAATTCGCCAGCTGAAACGTCGTATTAAAAGGCTTTAACTCCAGCGACAAATCCCCCAGCCCAACCAGGGCCATCACTCCGAGCACCTGCTCCTCCAAAGCAATCGGAACGATGATTGCGGCATTGTCATCCCCCATAAATTCCGGGTCATCCCATAACGCCCGGGGCGGGAAAAAAGGAGCCTGTACCGGATCCATGTTTTGTTTCCGCTTTTCCGAGGGGAAAGCCTCCAAGTCGAAACGGTACACCTGATAGGCGTCCTTGATTTTCGGATGATTCAGGCCGACGACGCCCCGGCGAAAAGGCGTGTGCAAGAGCCAGTTCATTTCTTTGGTTTCGTTATTTTTATAAGTTTGCATCAAAACGCCAAGATTGAAATTCCGGGACATCATATTCCCCAAATACTGTATCGTCTCGGTCGGATCCACGACATTATACTCCACCGTTTCCGACCGGCAGCCGCAGCTGTTCCGAATCACGGGATTCACAGGCAGCTTGACCGGCTCTTTTTTCTGGCGGCCGTTTTCGAAAATATCGATCAGCAGTTCAACCGCCCGATTTCCAAGCTCGTTTACGGGCAACCTGAAGGTGGAAAGGGCCGGATGAATCGATTGGGCCGCCGGCACATCATCGATCCCGAACACAGCCACATCTTCCGGTACCCGAACATGGTGCGTCTTGAATTCATGAATCAATTCAACCGCCAGCAAATCATTGACTGTGATCACGGCGGAATAAGGAAGCCCATCGTTCAACATGGACGCTGCGATCTCAGGGATACTCATCCGCATGGAATCAAAATAACCCTTAGGGTCAAACACGAGCCCCTCATTTTGAAGCGCTTCCATATATCCGTGGTACCGTTCCTGCGCATCGTAAAACAGGGTATCTCCAATATAGGCGATCCGCGTATGCCCGTGTCCGGCCAAATGCTTCACGGCTTTGTCCAGCATCCCCTTATTATCGATCGAAATCGTGCAATCGACGTCGAGCAGCGTATTAATGCCTACCACGGGCTTACCCTGTTTGCGCAAAGCCTGGACATAGTCGTTATCGACCGCATCCATAATGACGATCCACCCGTCCACATAGCCTGCGGCGTACAGCTGATCATAATAACGGGCCGACGTTCCGATGACCGCAACGCGGGCGCCGTATTCTTTTGCCTTTTGAGTCACGCTCTTCAGTATATTTCCGAAATAAAAGCCGTCCAGAACAGAGGTTAAAACACCGATGATTTTCTCCGACATCGTTCTCACCCGCTTGTTATTTTTTCTACAGATTATTTGCTGACGCAGTTCCTTCCCTTTTTCTTCGCGCGGTACAACGCCGTATCCGCGGATTTCATGACCGTGTCCGGCGTTTTGTTTTTGTCGCTTTTTTGGGAGACCCCAATGCTTACGGTTATGTAGATTTGTTTCGGTTTTCCGCCTTTCGAACCCCGGCTCCGGGCTCCGCGCTTGGAGGAATTGCCCTTCTTCCTGCCCGGCCGGCGCAGCGTGAAAGCCCTTTTGGATATTCTTTCTCTCAGCTCCTCCAGATGGGGCAGCACTTCGGCGATGCTTTTTCCCGGAAAAAGAATGGTGAATTCCTCGCCCCCGTACCGGTAAGGCTTACCGCCCCCCGTCACGCCCCGCATCTCGGAAGCGACCAGCTTCAACACCTCGTCGCCCGTATCATGGCCGTAAGTATCGTTGAATTTCTTGAAATGATCGACGTCGAGCATCGCCATCGCGTAATTGATGCCCAGCTTCAGCATGTCCTGTTTGAGCGCTCTTCTTGAGGGCAAGCCGGTCAGTTCGTCCGTAAAAGCCATCGAGTACGAATCCTGGATGATCGATGTGACCAAAACGATGCCGGAAGCCGCAAACAAAATCGGAACGAGCGCGGTTTCGGGAAGGCCTGCGTCCGCATGCATATGCAGAGCGACAAACATTCCGCAAAGAACGCCGATATGGGAAATATCCTGCGAGGACCGCGACGAAATCTGCTTCAAAATCAAAATGACGAGCGCAGCCGCGAACAGAATCAACGGCCCTTGCGGAATCGGGGTCACCGATTGAAGGTCAACGGGCGCAATCGGGTTTTGCAGCAGGCGAATCAGCTCTTGTTGCCCGGAATCCATGATCCAAAAAACGAACAATGCTTGGCCCGCGACGACAGCCATTCGAATACCGCCCCATAAACTAACAATACCCCTTTCCTTAAAAAAAGAAAAAAGCGCGATATTGGCGGGGATCATGAAGCAAACCATCGCATAAATATCGGTGTCCCGAACCGGCTTGTCGATCAGCTTCGGCAGATGGTCCATGGCGGCCAGACAGAACGCGAGAATGACGGTTATAAAGAAGTCCCTGCTCCGGTTGAATTTCCAGGAAATGATCGCGCCGACCGCAAATACCGCATAAGGCGCAACCCGGATAAATTCCAGTTGGGGCTTGGTCATGCCGCCCGTTTTTGTATACAAATAATAGGCCAGGCCCATAATCAGAAAAGGGAGCAGGTTTTTCAGGACCGTTCTGAATGTTGTCTTCAAGTTGCGTATATTCCCTCCATTCTATTCTATTATCGGCTGCCGGCCCCCCATAACTTATACTTTGTTCGGCAACTGCGTTATAATGATAGTACGAAAGTTATTAAAGAGCTCAACTATCTTGATTTACAAAGGACGGTTCGAACCTGCGATGAACATACTGGAAAACCCGATAGAACAGATGAAAACGATCCAAAAAAACTTGACCCGATTCATCATGATGTATAAATTTGCGCTGAAAGAAGTAGAAACGAAAATCGGCATTTTGCAGGAAGAGTTTCAGATGCTGCATGAATACAATCCGATTGAACATACCAAATCGAGAATCAAGTCCCCGGAAAGCATCATGAAAAAACTGATCCGCAAAGGCGGGGCCGAGTCCTTTTCGGACATTAAAACGATCATTCGCGACATTGCGGGCATTCGCATTACCTGCTCGTTCCTGTCGGACATCTACAAGATCAGCCAGATGCTGCAAAATCAGAAGGACCTTAACATCCTCGAGGTCAAGGATTATATCAAAGATCCGAAGCCGAACGGATACCGAAGCCTGCACCTGCTCGTAGAGGTGCCCGTATTTATGTCGGACCGCGAGGAGCTTGTGTGCGTCGAGATTCAGATCCGCACGATCGCCATGGACTTCTGGGCAAGCCTGGAGCACAAAATCTTTTATAAATATTTGGAATCCGTACCGCCCCACCTGCTGGAAGAACTGAAAAACGCGGCGGATACCTCCTATGAGCTGGACCTGAAAATGGAGCGGCTGCACAATGAGATGAATGAGATCAAACAATCCAAACCGTCCGGACTCGCCGAAGAATTTCAATGGCTGATCGAAAAACGCCAGCTCAACGTTCCGGAAAATATATTGAGTCTATTGTCCGGGGAAGAAGAATAATATATTTGTAACACCGTCCTGCGTCGAGAACGCAGGGCGGTGTTTTTTTTGCGCTGTTTGCCTCTATTTCGCCAACCTCTTTTCCGTCCATCCTTTCTTGTGCTATTATGTTTTATATATTTATAAATTAATTTATATTTTTCTAAAGGAGGCTGTGCTCCCGATGGCACAAAACCAGTCAACAACCCCATCGAACGGCAACTTGATAGCGCTATATAAATTTGATGATCCGAACCATGTCGGCCGGGACAGCTCAGGAAACGGCCATGACGGGAACGCATCCGGCAAGGTACCCCCCGCCGTTTCGCAAGTTGCCGGAAAAACGGCGGTCACCTTGACCGGCGGGCCGAACGGGACTTCATATCTCCGTCTGCCGTCCGATGTTTTGAATGAGATTAGCGATCATGGCGGCATAACGGTTGCGACCTGGGTTTATTTCGATAAAGCCAACAGCGTGTGGGAACGGATATGCGATTTCGGGAAAGGGCCTGCCGGCCCGTTTATGTTCTGGACCCGGAATTTGCGGGCAAGCTGCATGGTGAATGAAGAATTGACGGTAGATCCCGGAAAGACGCTTCCGGCCGGGGAATGGATGCATATCGCCTTGTCGATCGCGGGCACCCGGGGCGGAACGCTGAGCAGCGCGGGCCCGGTCTTGTACGTCAACGGGGAGGTTGCGGCGGACGGCTCGATCAGCCAGACGTCCAGCGGAACCTACGCCAAGCTGCGCGCCTGGTTCGATACGTTCAACGACCATGCCAATTACGCCAACAACTGGATCGGACGCTCCCAATTCGAGGCGGACGCCGATTTTGCCGGATCGCTTTCCGATTTCCGCATCTACAAAGATGCGCTGACGCAGGACGAAATCATCGAGATGATGTGCGAATCATTGACCGACGACGAGATCGTGGAGCTGGCGAAAAACAAATATCTTTCCATCCCGTCCGCGATTGTCACGAAGGACCTTGAGCTGCCGGTTTCCCTGATGGGGGGCAAAGTAACGGTCACCTGGAGTTCAAGCGACAGCGAGGCCATTTCGGACAGCGGCGTCGTAAATCCGGATCTCAAGACGCCGAAAGGCGTAACGATCACCGCTTCGCTCCGCAAAGGCTTTTACAGCGCGGATAAATCGTTTCCGATCTCCGTTCTGCCGAAGGAGCTGCCGCCATATTCGATTACGGTGGACGGAAGCCGGGACGTGCTGGATGTCAGCGACATGCTGTACGGCCTGTTCTATGAAGACATCAACAATGCGGCCGACGGCGGAATATACGCGGAGCTGGTGCAAAACCGTTCGTTCGAAGCGTTCAGCTTCGACAGCTACTCCCATGTTTGCGGCGAATGCGGCATTTCCACGGGACGCAACTACGATTCGCTTCATGCCTGGTATGGCGATCTCGACCGCGTCACGGTACGGGATCGAGGCGGCCTGAACGAACATTTCGGCATCGCGGACCGGGACGTCAACTCGCATTATGTGACGGTCCAAAGCGGCGCTAAATTATACAACCGCGGCTTTGCCGATTCCAACGGCTATTGCTCGATGTTCATCCGCAGCGGAGCCAAGTATGATTTCACCGTTTGGGCCAAAGCCGGGAACGCCGGAACTATCGCCCTTCAGCTGCTTGATGAGGATGGCGGCGCCATCAGCGACCGGGTAACCGTTCCGGTGGAAGGGGACGACACTTGGCGGAAGTACGGTGTCGGTACGAAAATCGTATTGACCGGATCCGCAACGGCAAAGGGACAACTGGCACTCTCTTTTGAAGGGGACGGGGAAATCTCAATCGATATGGTCTCTCTGGTTCCTCAGGATGTATGGGGCGCGGGAGAAGAACCGCGTTCGAAAACCGCCCACGCCAATTACGGCGGCAACCCGAACTATCGATTGCGCAAGGACCTGGTAAACGCGCTCATCGATCTGCATCCGAAATTTCTCCGGTTCCCGGGCGGCTGTATTTCGGAGGGCTCGCATATTTGGGAGAACGTTTATGATTGGAAAGAATCGGTACGCGACATCGAAGTGCGCAAGGAGAACTACAACGTTTGGGGGTACATGATGACGATGGGCCTCGGTTATATGGAATATTTCCAGCTGGCCGAAGACCTGGGCGCGTCTCCGCTCCCGGTCATGGCCTGCGGCGTGCTTTGCCAGGCCCGCTCCGATTATGCCAATCCGGCCGGCGGCGAGCTCCGGGATTATTACATCAAGAACTTCACCGATCTGATCGATTTTGCGATCAGTACCGATACGGAAAACAACGAATGGGCCGCGCTTCGCGCGAAAATGGGCCATCCCGGGCCGTTCGATCTCCACTATCTCGGGGTCGGCAACGAAAACTGGGGCATTGAATTTTTCGCTAACTTTGAAGTTTTCAAAGCCGCCATCGACGAGCACATGGACAAATACTATCCGGGATATGAACTCCATATCATTTCCACGGTCGGCGCCCAGGCCGATGACGATGCTTACCAGGAAGGCTGGAAATTCCTTAGCGGCAACCTGGAAGGCTCCGAAGTCGTCCGCTTCACCGACGGCAAAACGAGCATGGAAGAAACGGTGACCTGGTACGGCAAGCAGCCGAATTACATGGATACGATCGCGGACGAGCATTACTATCGTTCCAACGAGTATTTGCTGAATAACTGCGACCGCTACAACTACTATTACAGAGCCTATAACGAAGACGGCAGCCTGAATGAAGCGCAGACGTCCAAGGTGTTCGTCGGCGAATACGCGTCTACCGACAAGAATACGCTGGCAGGGGCCATCGCCGAGGCCGCGATCATGACTCACTTCGAAAACAGCTCCGACGTCGTCCGTCTGGCCGCCACCGCTCCGCTGTTCAACAAAGTGCTGACCGACGGGACGTACCGCTGGACGCCGGACTGCATCTGGTTCGACGACGAAACCGTATGGTTTACGCCGAATTATTATGTACAGCAGCTGTACGCCAAGTACATCGGCACTAAGGTGCTTGGAACGTCCTTCAAAACCTACGAAGGCGGCGAGCAGGTTTCGCTCGTTCCGCGCGGCGGCATCGAGATCGCAACCGGGGACGCGGATATTGCAGTGAAAAGCGTCACGGTTACTTCAAACTTGGACGGACGCGTCCTGTTTGCCCAAGACTTCAGGGAACCGCTGCGGCCGGAGTGGCAGGTCATTCCGGGCTCGTCGGGTTACTCGCTCGATCCTGAACGCGGTCTGGTGTTAAAAGCGCAGGACGGCGGACGCAACGGGCTGTACATTATGAACGACGGCTGGACGAATTACCGGGTGGACGTCGTCGCGACGAAGCTCGCCGGCGTGGAAGGATTTTATGTCGGTGCGGGCCTGCGGGATATTCGATCCGAATCCAAGGATGTGATCGAATACGCCATCGGCTACGGCGGTAACGCCACCGGTTTGAAGGTGTTCAAACGCGGCGTCGAAGCCTATACGCTCGGCGATTATTCCTCCAGCACGGCGGCCGGCAATCTGCGTTCTTGCGTGTACGAGCCGATTGCCGAAGGAACGGAATATACGATCACCGTTAATTACGGCGGAGGGCGAGGCGATCGGCTGACCTGTTCCTACACGGACGGCAGCGGCTTCGCCAGCAAAGTGCTGGAAGGCAAGCTGGAGGCCTACAACCGGGAAATCTTTCATTCGGTCACCAAAGACGACCGTCATGTGTACATCAAACTGGTCAATGCCGATCCGATCGGCAAATTGACCGAGCTGCATTTGAACGGTTTGAACGTCGGCGCGGACGGCAAATGGATCATGCTTACGGGTGACGACGCCCTGCTCCATATTCCGAACGTTAACCGGAAAAACGACGAGCCGATCCGTCCAAGCGAAGCTTCGATTACGCTGAACGGTTCCGCGGGCAAATCGGCAACGATCACGCTGCCGGCCAATTCGGTGAACGTGCTGGTGTTTGATTTGGTATAGATTAAAAAAAGGCATTCCGTTTCTTATCGGAATGCCTTTTTTAGCATAACCTTGCATTCAAGCTCCCGGAGGGTAAACGATCGCGTGAATCGCTCTTGCTCCTGCGGATGCGCTCGATCCGGGCGTACCTTCCACGGATGCGGCGACAGTATAGGTATATGTCCCCGGATTGGGGACCACGTCGATGAAGGTAAGATTGGGATAAATGGTATTGTTCAGATTAGCTACCGGACCGGAGAAAACGTCCACCAGACCGAACAATTCTTCCGAACTCAGGCGAAACAACGTCTGGTTACCTCTTCTCAACGTATAGTTGACAGCTATGCTAAAATTGGTTCCGGGAGCGGGTCTTAAACTCGTTTCGATAAAGGCATCGATTTTTACTCTTTGGTTCGGCTGCGTCGTTGTCACGTTCAGCGTAAGAAGATTGGTTGAGAACATAAAGGGCAACTGAACGACGGTCGCGGATTGCTGATCCGAAGTCGGTACGTCGGGAAACAGAACGGGGATTGCTCCGGACGCATCCGTAATCACCTGATTCAGCACGATTTGATCCAATAATATCGCAGCCGTTCCGGTTGCCGCCAGGCGGACGACGGCCAGTTGGGCACGGACGGTGCCGGTCGGTGCCGGCAAGGCGATTCCGTAAACCGTCTGATACACCTGTACCGCCGCATCAGGTAACCGGATGCTTTCGAGAAGACCGTAACCGAGCAACGTGTTGGCTGCGTTAAAATAAGCGATACTAACACTCACGAGCGGCGTCGTCCCGACGGTGTCTCTTGTCATCGAGAGCATGAGTTCGAACGTATCGCCGGGATTCGCCTGCACCGATTGAATCAAGGACGAATTCAAGCCTCCCCCTTTCAACAGCGCGGCCGCGAAGCCTTCGTTCGCCGGATCATTGACAATCGTCACATCCTGCGAATTCCAGCCGAACAGCCCTAACTCGAATCCGCCATTGGCGATCCTGTTTTGAATGACGGCCATATCTTTGCCTCCTTCTTGTTTGTATGAACTCAAGAATAACGGGTCTTATGCGCAAGTGCACCCGGCTCCGGGCGGGAAGACCGTCGCATTGATCGCTCTCGTCCGGATGATGACCTCATCGCCGATTGCAACGCTTGGACTGACAGCTCCTTCGATCGTATAGGCGTGAGTTCCCGAGTTGGGGACAACATCAATAATCGTCATATTCGGATAAATCGAATGATCCAACTGGACTGCGAATCCCGGCGTATTGCCAACCGTTAAAAGTTCGCCGGGCGTGATCGATAACACCGTTTGCCCATCCCTCTTTAAGGTATAAGTGACGCCCAAAACAACGGTATTTGATGTTCCCGAAAAAAACTCCGTTTCGATAAAAGCATCGATTAAAACTCTTTGGTTCGGCTGCGTCGTTGTTACATCCAGCGAAAGAAGGGTTCTTATCTCCGGGAAATGAGGCATAAAAAAAATGGAATCGGTTTGCTGAGACGCGGTCGGGACATTCGGAAACAAGATGGGAACCGCCCCGGACGCATCCGTAATCACCTGCTTCAGCACAATTTGATCCACGAAGACCCCGGCCGTACCGGTCGCCGCCAGGCGGGTAACGGCCAACTGGGCGCGAACGGTGCCGGCCGGCGCAGGCGAAGCGACTCCGTCTATCAGCTGGTACACCCTCACCGCCGCATCCGGCACCCGAACATTATCTATCAGCCCGTAACCCAGAAAAGCACTTGAGGCGCTGAAATAGGCGATGCTTACGCTTACGGTCGGCGTCGTCCCCGCTGCGTCTCTCGCCATGGAAAGCATCAGTTCAAATGTGTCGCCGGGACTCGCCTGTACCGATTGAATCAGAAATGAATTCAACGCTCCCCCTTGCAAAAGCGCTGCCGAAAAGCCTTCGTTTGCAGGCGTTTGGACCACGGTTACGTTTTGCGAGATCCAGCTTGATAGCCCCGCCTCGAACCCGCCGTTGACAATCTTGTTCTGAATGACAGCCATGCTCATGCCTCCTTTTCGGTTAAATTTTGACGGGACCGACGCCGGGAGGGAAAACCGTCGCGTTGATCCCTCTGGTCTCTATGGTGACGAAATTTCCAGGGTCGCTTTCGATGTTGACGAATCCGTCGATCGTATAGTTGTGAGTCCCGGGATTGGGGACGACATCGATAAATGTCATGTTCGGATATATATCGTTTTCCAGCAATTTTTCTGCATTGATTCCGCCGAAGATCTGCATTTTTTCGAACGGACGGATCTCTAGCAACGTTTGGCCATCCCTTCGCAGTACGAAGAGAGCTCCGGATTCATAGATCGTAGTAAACCGGTCGGATTCGAATTTGAGCTCGATCGTCGCATCGATTTTTACCCGTTGGTTCGGCTGCGTCGTAACCGCATTCATCGAAAGAATATTGGTGAAATTCGGACCGGGGAAAAGCCGGAAATCGTTTTGGGATTGCTGATCCTCGTCCGGAACGGACGGAAACAGAACGGGAACCGCCCCGGACACATCATTAATAACCTGCTTCAATATAATTTGATCCACGAAGATGCCGGCCGTCCCGGTCGATGCTTGGCGCAAAATGGTCACTTCGGCCCGCACGGTACCGGCCGGCGCAGGCGAAACATGATTGTATACCGCTTGGTACAACCTCACCGATGCATTCGGCACCCGAATGTTTTCAATCAGCCCATAACCGAGAAGTGCGTTCGCGGCATTGAAATACGCAATGCTGACAGCCACAATCGGCGTCGTTCCGCCGCTGTCTCTTGTAATCGACAGCTTAAGTTCGAATGTGTCGCCCGGACCCGCCTGCACCGATTGAATCAAGGACGAATTCAAGTTTCCTCCCTGCAAAAGCGCGGCAAAGAATCCCTCGATCGTCGGCGTGCCGACAATCGTCGCATTTTGCGAAACCCAGCCCGAGAGTCCGGCTTCGAACCCCCCGTTTACGATTCTGTTTTGAATGACGGCCATGATCCTGCCTCCTTTTCGTTCCAATAAAATAAAGTATGAGAGGTTTTGAGTGAAGGCTTGTATATTTGCCGGAAGCCATTAGTCATGCATAAAAAAAGCCGCCATAAGGAGTTAATCCTTATGACGGCGTCGATTACGATATGAATTCCGTCGGCTTTTAAGTTATGATTCTATTTCCCGCAGCACTTTTTGTACTTCTGTCCGCTGCCGCACGGGCAAGGCTCGTTGCGTCCGACCTTGTCCACCCGGATCGGCGTTTTGGTTGCCGCAAGCACCGGATTGCTTTCCGTCGCGACTTCTTCGCCAAGCTCGGCCGGCGTATGGCCGCGGCGGGACCACATCCGCGTATGATTCATCACATCGGCGACGAGGACCGTGATTCGCTGAACCTGGTCCATCGAATCAAACGTGATATCCCGCCGCTCAAATTCGCCGACGATCTTTTGCATCGGCGCTTCCATCGAGCAGGCCAGCTGAATATCGTCGATCAAGTCGTCGACCGGCTCTTTTTCCCGGCATAGGTGGTTTAACACGTAACTCTTCAGGGTCGTGAGCTGCGGAGTCATTTCAAAGTAGCCGTCATCCGCATATTTCAGCAACTCTTTCTTTTCCGGCACAAAATACGGCTTTCCTTCCGCCTGCTTCAGCAGTGCTTCGAACTCTCCGGCTTCCGCAAAATGGACGAGGCTGGTGTCCGCCAGATATCCGTCATGCCGCACGAATTTTTGCTCTCTTTGCAGCAAACGCTCCAGGCAGTCGTTCAGTTCCTCCTCGTGAAGCGGCGTAGACGCATTTTGCTCGTTGATGATTTCCAACAGCTTGTCCTGCGCGAACATGCCGTACAGGTTGGTGAGCGCCAGCAAATAATCGTAAACGAGCGCATATTTGCCGCGAATTTCTTGAAACCGCTCCGAGTTCACTTGCGAAAAAGCTTCTCTCACCTCGTCCGGCATCACCAGCATGAATTTCCCTTCATGAAAATAGGAGAAAACAAGTCCCCGCTCCAGCATAAAGTGATAATGTCCGTATGGAACGTAGTTGTCCTGCATGACACGGTTTGCATATACGTAATCGAAAACGGCCCACTCCGCAGGATCCAGCACAAGCAGCGTCGATTCCATTTGCCCGGGATCCGAGACCCGTTCGAGAACCGCTGCCGCCAGCTCCTGCTGTTTCATTTTTGATCTGCCGGGGATCGTGTACACTTTAGCCAGCGAAGCCAGTTTCGTCTTCGTCAGCCCGCCCAAAATATCGCGCAGCGACGCATTCGGTTCTCCCACGATCGCATGCTGAATATTCGTCTGTTCCAACAATCCCTTTAACTCAGTTGACATAAAATCCGCCTTCCAAATGTATTGATGATAGTACCATATGACTTAATCCTCGATGCAGGGCCGTTATAACCCGTGCATCTGCTCCTCCGCCTCGTCCCAAGGCACCGTATACCCTTGGCCTTTGGCGCAAAAAATCGAGGAGGACGTATACTCGGGATCCGCGTCTTTATTGTAGCCGATCCGCTCAATGACCTCTTCTTCGTTATGGCAACGGTCGTACCCGGCCAACGTCAGGCTCAGCACGCCTTTTCCTTGCGTAAACGAAGCGAGCTGGCTGGTATAATCCACGAATGTTGCCACGGGTACGGTTCCTGTCAGCACCGCTTTATCCCCTTCCGTAACCGGAGCGTCAAATTTGCCGGAAGCCTGGCCGATATCCGAAATCACCCGCCCGATATGATCCAGATCGACTTTGATTTTAAAACGATAAAAAGGCTCCAGCAGGACGTTCGTCGCTTTTTCCAGCCCCTGGCGCAGCGCCCTGTATGCCGCTTCCCTGAAATCGCCGCCCGACGTATGCTTGTTGTGGGCTCTGCCGTTAATCAACGTAATGATGATATCGGTTAATGACGAACCCGTCAACAGTCCGTGGTGCTCGCGTTCAAAAAGATGATGGCGCACCAGGTTCTGGTTGCCCACCGGCAAATCATCGGGATGGCACTCGTTTTTGAAGGTCATGCCGGAATTCCTTGCCCCCGGCGAAAGCCGCAGGTGTACTTCCGCATAATGGCCAAGCGGCTCGAAATGCCCGTAACCGAACGCCTCGGAATCGATCGTTTCCTTATAAATGATTTCCGGCCGTTCAAAAGCTACGTTCAGCTTAAAGCGCTCTTTGACGATCTCCTGCAGAACCTCCAGCTGGATTTTGCCCATCACGTGAATGTGGATTTGCTGAAGCCTTTCCTCCCATACTACGTTCAAGGAGGGATCTTCCGCGTTCAATATTTTGAAAATAGGAAGCATCTCCTTGGCATTTACGCCCGGTTCGAACAACACCTTTGATTTCAACGCAGGGATCGTTTCGTAAACCGCTCTCTCCCGCAGCGTCCCGGCCCCGTCGCCGACGGCCGCCGCCGAAAGCCCCGTTACCGCGAACAGCTCGCCCGCCTCCACCTTGTCCGCCGTCTTATACTCGCTGCCGTTATAGATGCGGATTTGGGTTATTTTCTCCGTGACCAGGTTGGCCGGATCGCCATAGCTCAGGCTATCCCTAACCTTCAGCGTCCCGTTTAACGCTTTGATGAACGTGATCCGGGTCCCCTGGTCGTCATGGCGGATCCGGTAAATTCTCCCCGCAAACGGCCCGTCGCCGGAATAATCGGTTTCGGTCAGCAAATGAACCTGCCGCAAAAAGCTTTCGATTCCCGTTCCCTGCAAGGCCGAACCATAGGCGCAAGGGAAAATCCGATGCTCCCGGATCATCCGCCGCATCGCCCGGAGCCAAGTCTCCTTGTCGTAGCCCTGCTCCAGATAAAACTCCAGCAGTTCTTCATCGCGCTCGGCGATAAAATCGATCAATTCCCCGCCCATTTCGCCGTCACCGGAAAGCAGCTCCGTAACGCCGCAAGCCTCCGCCGTGAAATTCGTCCGGATCTCTCGCATCACTCGCTCTACATCCGCTCCGGTTCGGTCCGTCTTATTAATGAAGAAAAAAGCAGGAATCCGATGCTTGTCCAGCATCTCCCACACCGTCTCCGTCTGGCCTTCAATGCCTTCCACGGCGCTGATCAGGACGATGGCGGCATCCATCGCCTGAATCGCGCGCTCCATCTCCGGCGAGAAGTCGTCATGCCCGGGCGTGTCGATCAGAAAATAATGGTCGCCCCCATACTCGAACCTGCCTTGATCGGCAAACACCGTAATGCCCCGCTGCCGCTCGATCTGATGGCTGTCCAGGAACGCATCCCGGTGATCGACCCGCCCGCGTTGTTTGATGCTTTTCGTATAATAGAGCAGCTGCTCCGAAAATGTTGTTTTCCCGGCATCCACATGGGCCAGTATTCCTATTGTTTTATTCATAATGCTATTATACCATGAATCAGTTTCCCAGCTTCAGCAGCCATGCGGACAATTTCGCTTCGCGCTCCCGTAGCGCCGGATCCGTATCTGCGACCGAGCTCTCTCCCGCTCTTTCATGCTTCCCCAACGCCAGCTCGCCCGCCAGCTTCCCGTCCTCCAGGAACAGAACCCGTTCGGTCTTGGCCGCCACCTTGGGATCATGCGTGACGAGCAGAATCGTCGTGCCCGACCGGTTAATTTCCCCGAGAAGGTCCATGATTTCGGCGGCGGCTTTGGAGTTCAGAGCTCCCGTCGGCTCGTCGCCAAAGATGATTTTCGGACGGTTCATCAGGGCGCGGCATATTCCGGCCCGCTGCAGTTGACCGCCGGACGCCTGGGTAATGTCTCGCTCCGCCAGCTCGGAGATCCCCGTCTTTTCCATCAGTCGCAGGGCCCTTTGCCGAATCGCCTCCCTGCTTTCCGTCCCCGCCAAATATTCCGAAAGAATAATGTTGTCCAGGATGCAAAGATTGCTTAACAGATGGATTTGCTGAAAAATAAAACCCATTTTGCTCCGGCGCAGCTTCGAGAGCTCCTTTTCGGACAGCTTGGAAATGTCCATGCCGTCAAACAATACCCTTCCCGACGTTTGCCGGTCCATGCCGCTGATGTTGTGCAGCAGGGTCGATTTGCCGGAGCCCGAGGCGCCCATCACGGAAATGAACTCCCCCGCCCGGATTTGCAGATTAATATTCGACAGCACGGTTTGCTCAAGGCCTTTTTGGACCTTATAGGTTTTGCACAGGTTTTGGACCTCCAACATGTTCATTCAACATCCCTTCCCCTCATTCCATGGCCGTATTGGCGAGATTATATTTCTTCAACGGACGCAGACTCGCCAGCGCCGCTGCCGTAACCAACAGCCCTAAAGCGAGCGGGCACGCGAGATACGTTACGATAGGCCGGATTTCAAACTCGATTCGCGACGCTCCCATGAAAGACATCAGGAGTCCGGCGAGCCCTTCCCCTAGTGTCCCCGCTCCGATCGTTCCCACCGCGATCCCGGCCAGCAGCACGATGAGCATTCTCGTTAAATACTGGGCTCTGATATGGGCGTCCCTAAATCCCAGACTTTTCATGACGGCAATCCTTGAAGATTCCTTGGCCAGCAGCATGTTCAAATAAAGCGAGGTGATCAGCACGGATAGGCACGCCGCAATCAAGACAGCCAAAACCGCCGCTCTTTCGATTTGCCGAATCGTCGTACCGAAGGTCTGCGACAAGTAGTTATTCATATCGGTCACTTTGGCCCCCGGAAATAATCCGGCGTATTGTTCCATTTTGGCTTGGATGGAAGTTCCCGCCGTAATATCGGCTTGAATCGTGATCCGCAGCAGCTGATCGGGCCGGATAGAAAGCAGGGCCTTGGCGGTTTTTCCGCCGTTCGTCACATCCTGATAAATCCCGCTTACCCTGAATACGAGCTCCTTTCCTCCACCGTCCACCAAAGTCAGCATGTCGCCGACGCCTTTTTCCAAACTATCCGCATTCAGGCTGGAAAGCGCGATTTCCGTATCAGATGTCGGCGCCCTGCCGCTGCTGTAGGTGAGGGGGAAAACCGAAAAGTCCCCCGTCTCGACGTAGATATTCTCCAGTGCCCCCTCACTGCCGACAACACTGTACCTTGCGGTCATCAGCGATGTGAATTTCTCGACTTCCGGATCATTGACGAGCCGATCCTCTATACGGGCAAATTCGGCCGCGAGGTCATCCGATGGCTGCAGATCGATCCGCAAGTCGCTCATCCCCGTTCCCATCATGGCGACAAAGCCGGGCGACCGGACCGTGTTCAGAAAATGGGCAGGGACAAGAACCATGAAACAACAAGCGGCAAAAATGAATAACAGCAGCATATAACCGGAGGGTCGTCCGATAATCTCTTTGATCCCGAGAAAAAGGTTGACGCCGGACATCCGGCTGCGATGCAGCGGCAACCGGGCATATCCTTTGTCTCCAAAGGACACGCCGGCCCGCAGCGTTTCGGCTGCCGTCATTTTATGCAGGCGGCGGAGAACCAAAGCGCAAAATAACAGTACGGTCAAAAGCACCATACCGGCTGCGACCGCCGGAATGAACCAAACGAGGATATGATCTGGCGCGGCGCCGATATAAAGCGTAATGTTGGCGGCAAAATAACCTCCGGTCCACAGCGATAACAGGTATCCGCAAATGCAGGCCGCCACGGCCAACACGATATATTTGCTTAAATACACGATCCGTATGTCCCGCGGCGGCAGTCCGATCGCTTTCATGACGCCGATCTGCTTCATGTCCTCCTGCAACGAGGTCAGAATGGTGAATCTCAAACAAAGCACGGAGATCAGGATCAGGAGAAAACTGACCAGCAGGATCACCGCGGCCACTACGCCGTCCGTGAGGGCGTTCAGCATTTTGAAAAGGCTGATGTCGACGGCCGGGCCTTTGGACGGCAGACCTGCCGATTGGTAGGCGGCCGCAAATTCATTCAGCTTCTTCGGGTCATGCAGCCGGAATTCGATCAACGTTTCAATCTCGCCGGTCCGTGCTTTCAACGCCTCATAGTCGGCGGCATGAACGACAAAACGTTTGGAGCTGATGATCGACGGATTCATCTGCACGTCGCGGACAAAATCCGCGATCACCAACTCCATGTCCGCGCTGCCGCTGCCGCCGCCGATCCGGATCCGGTCGCCAAGCTTCAGCCCCTCCCGCTGCATATAGTAGATCGGAACCGCGATTTCCCCGCGCCCCACCTCGATCCTTTGATTTTGCAAATTCAATAAAATGTCGAACGACGGGTTTTGCATTACAAAACCGTTATCCATTACACTGCCGCCGTTTCCCGTCCTGGCGTCCCCGAAAAAAATGCGGTCGTTGTCGATCATCAGCATCTCCGAAATTTGCCTGTCTTGGATCAGCCGATGATGCTCCGCCGTAAATTCGTCTAACGGGCCAAGATCCTCTACCGCTCCCTGATGCATTTGAACAAAATGAGGAGCTCCGGAGACAGTGAACAGGTGATCAATGGAACGGAACAGTTGGACCATCACACTCGTTCCGCCGGAAGCAAGCAGCGAGGATAACATGATGAATACGAATAGCGCGAACGTCATCGTCTTTTTTCGGGCAAAGTCTTTCTTAAGCATCCTTCCCAGCATCTCTTATCCCTACCTCTATTTAAAAATAAATGGATTACTCCCGGGTTTGCAGTTCCCGGATCGACCGCATTCTCCCGATCATGACCGCAAGCCCCGCAACCAACGCGCCGGATACGATGAACATGAAGCCGATTCCCCTTCCTTCTCCGGTACCGATCACCCTTCCTACGGAAGAAGCCAGTGCTCCGCCTTCCATGATCAGCGGGTTGAAGATCCGGTCCGCCAAAATCCCGGCGACGGCATACGCGGCGACATAACCCAGTTGCGAGATGACGCCGATCAATCCCCATGCTCTCCCCTGCGCTTCGTTCGGGATATTTTTCCGGATCAGCACATCCGCGCATGTATTGACAAAAGGAAGTGCGGCAAAAAACAAAAATCCCGCAATCGTAATCATGCTGACATCCGCGGATAACCCGAGCAGCGCGAAAAATAACCCCGAGAAGCCCAGAGATACCGCCAAAATCCGTGAATAAGAGCCGGTAAGGTTAAACCCTCCGATAAACAGGCTGCCGGCAAGCAGCCCCGTGGCACTAACCGATTCTACGATGCCGAGTGTTTTCGTGTTGGATAGCGGGAGTACGAGTGGAGTGAATAACGTTTGAAGAAGTCCCATGAAAAAAGTGATGAGCGCAAGAAGCAGGGTCAGATGGAAAACGCCTCTGGGGGCGATAATGCATTGCCACCCGGCCGACAAATCCCGTCCAAGCCGGTTCAGTCCGCCGGCCTTATCCCGAACGGCAATGGTTCTACGGACGATGCCGAGGGTTAGCATGGTAAAGAAAAATGTGCAGATATCGAGCAGGAGTATCATTTTGATGTCCGTAAATCCGAGCAAAAATCCGGCGATCACCGGAGACAGCAAATATTTGGAGGAGCCCGCAAGCTGGACCAGACCGCTGGCCCTCGCATATTGCTCCTCGGTCAGCAATTCCGTGATGGTTGCTTTATATGCCGGGTCCGTCAAGGAAGCGAATGCGCTGCTGAGGGCCACCCCGGCGCAAATCTGCCAAACCTCCGCATCACCTGCACTGAGGATTGCCAAAATAAAGAGGAGTCCTATCGCGGATCCGCCTTCCCCCAACATCATCATCACCCGCCGGTCGTACCGGTCCGAGAGCACTCCGCCAAGCGGGTTTAACAGAATCATCGGCAAAAACGCGCAAAGCGTGACGAGGGAAACCGCGGCGGCAGAATTGGTGGTCTGAAATACGTACACGCCCAGAGCGAAGGCGGTCAAACCGCTCCCGATGCCGGAAACCAGCTCGCCCAGCCATAGTATCAGAAATTTCGGGTAGGCGTTCGCGCTCATCCGGCGGTATGTCCTTCGGGTTCATCGGCATGGCCTGACAAAAAGAGCTTAGCGATATATGCAAAACTGCCCCGTTCCGCTCCAAGCAACGTCTCCATGGCATAGATAAAGGCCTCAATCTTACGCCCCAGCTCATCCGGCTGCCATTGGAAAATGCCTTCATCAAACATCGTCACCGCCGTCGTCAGCAAAAATTCGATCGATTCCTTCGGATAAGGCGCATTAAACAACTTCTCGCCCATCCCCTGCTCCACGACTTCCTGCAGCACGGGGGTGAGCCGTCGAACCGTTTCGGACAAGCTCTTTTGGTGCAGCAATGCGTTATCCGCGTGATGGAGCTCATCGATCAGGTGCTGCCGGGCATGGGAGTCCGGCTGTTGAGCCAGCATGATGCGTAAAAACTTCTCATGGACGGTCAACGATCCGTCGGACGCGATACCCTTCGCCGTCTTTACCCCGGCATCCACGATCCGCATGACGATGGCGTCCAGCACCTCTTCTTTGGATTTGAAATAATGATAAAAAGTTCCCTTCGCAATGCCGATTTCACTCAAAATATCGTGGATCGTCGTCTTGTCATACCCTTTGCTCATAAAGAGTTGTTCCGCCGTATCCAGGATTTCGTTTCTTCTTTCTTCGGGATCTTTGATCGTTCGCATGGATACCTTCCTTCCTCTTCCCCCGGTTTCGCTTCATTACCGACCGACGGTCGGTCTATAGATTAGTTATATAAAACCCGGAACCATTTGTCAATTCATGGTTCCGGGTTTGTCGAGTTTTCCTCTGCACGACGCTCCAGAAAGTCTGCCTGCTCAGGACTGCGTATAGGAATACCTTGGCGAATCGTACTGCGGTCCGGACTTTTCGTAGGTAAACCAGTATTCGATCACCGAACCCGCGCTTAATCCGCCTACCGTCTGCCTCCAAGTCCCGTTATCGTTGGTCATGCGGTAATTGAGCTGTCCGCCTCCATCCGCAACATAATGCACGTCCACGTAAGCCGCCGGAACGACGGGCGTAATATAAATGCTTACCTCGTTGGAAGAAATGCGAGTCACTCCTGCCGTGTAATCTTCCGTTGTTACGGGATCACCGGGGTTGCCGGGATTGCCGGGGTTTCCGGGGTTTCCGGGGTTGCCCGGGTCCGGTTTTCCGCCGCTTCCTCCCCCTACGTTAAAACTGCCGGGTTGCACGGTCACCCGATGTCCGTCCGAGAACGTCACCTCTTTGGCGCTGCCCGTCATGTTATAGACAACGTATGTCTTGGCCCCGTTTTTGTTAAATACCGCATAGAGCGGATAATCCGCCGTTACGGTGCGGTCCGCATGGCCGAGCGCGTTCAGATTGTGAATCCAGTGATACATATTCGCCTTGGAATTCCCCTGCTCCGGCGTCAACGCCTGGATGCGAGCGTTCATCTTGCCGATGGCGTCCCCGGGGTTGGAAATGGCGCGGTACATATAAACCAAATCCTCCCACGGGCTGAAGTTCCCGCCGCTTTCGCTCAGGAGCGCGTTGTAGTTCCGTTCGGCATAATCCGGATATTGCGTCAAATAGAGGGATGCGGAGCTGAAAGGAAGCCAGTTGATCCCGTGAACTTCGGTCGGATTGGCGGTCCACCACGTCGCATTGCCGACCGTTTTTCCTCCCCAGATCATGCTTGCCGTCTCGCGTTCAAACCCCTGCGGGAAATTGCTCCCCGTTACGTCGAACCAGTACTCCTGGATCGCGTTCATCTCGGTCGTGTACAAATAAATGCCCGCGTCGCGGATCGCTTTGTTCCCGGTCGCCTCTCCCCATAAGATCATCCCGGCCCAGGCGTTCATCGCCTCCGAAGACGACTCGTTATTGTTGCCGTCGCCGAAACGGGCGTGCCCGGAGGCCCAGGAATGCCCGGCATACGGATCGAAGTTGCGCAAATACGGGAACATCGGGTCCTGCCGGTCGGTGCTCGCGATGTCGCGGATCAACAGCTTGACCATCGCCCCCCAATTCGCGTCACTGGCCCAGGCTTTGTCCGTTCTGGCGATTTCCGCCGCGGCCTTGATAAAATAACCGTAGTGGAAATGGTGGTCGTTCAACTCCTGGGCGGTACCATAGCTGTCCGGGTATCCGATCATCGTCCCCCAGTTGTTGTCGTAGTAGAACACGTTGCCGCTTTTCAGGTTGCCGGAGCCGTCGCTCGCCTTGAACCAGTCTTCCAGCCTGCTTTTGATTTCGCTCCGGAACTTCGTTGCCGCCGTCGTGTTGCCCAACTGGTCCGCGATCGGGGCGAGCGTCGCCAGCTTGCCGAGGCGTTTGCCGATCCAGTACGTGTCGGGCGCGTCTCCGTACGTTTCCGAAGCGGCTTCGTTCACATATTGATTCAGCGTGTTTTTATCGTAGGATCCGAGATCCGGCAAGGAAGGCAGCACGCCCGTAAATTTCATTTTCGTTTGAAAAGAGGTTCCCTCCACCGTTTTCATCGTCCCTCTGACCGATGGATAAGTGTAAGCCATAAAAGAGGATTGCGTATTTTTCCACTGATGCGGATAGAGCGCAAAAATCGTCCCCGCCTGGTTTCCCTCTTTCGCCGCGGTGCTGACCGAAAATGTCGTGGTCACCTCTCCGTTGCTTTCGTTGTACGCATATTCCGCTTTGGTATCCGTCACATGCGAATAGGCATACTGTTTGAATTTATTCAGTGCCGCATCCGAGGCTTCCGGCAAAACTGCGATCGAAAAGTAATTTTTGCCGTTCATCAGGTTCGTCAGCGAGCCCGTGCCGATCCCGGTCCAGGTGCTTCCCGAAGGGCCGAATAGCCCGTAATGCGCTCCCTCGATCGTGATTCCGAGCACGCTGCTGTTCGCTCCCCCGGACCAAACTTGGGGAGGAGTGTAAAAGCTCAGCTTCGGATTTCCCCCGCCGAAGGTAAAATACACATATGGCGACCCGTGCCCGTACGTTACGCTCATCGACTTGTCGTTTTGCTGATACAACGCTTTGACGAACCAATCGCTGAATCCGTCCACCTTGGCATCGGGAAAAGCGGACACCCCGGAGTGCCCGACCGTAAAGTCATGGATATCGTTCATCCATCCTGCGACAAAATCCGGTTGCGCGGAAATTCGCGACCCCGGATTATAAATCCGGATGCCGTCCGTCTGATGCTTCATTGCCAGGGGATGCGGATATTGCGCTTCGGAAAAAGGCACCCAGGCCAAGCTGCTCCACCAGTCGTTCGTGGGCATTTTCCCCGTTGCTCCGGACGTTTTGTAAATCGTGGACTGAACCGGATTGGCTCCGGGTGGCAGAACGGTGGAATAGGATCCGCGCCCTGTGCCGGATTCCCCTGAAAACGCATTCAATTCAACCGGAAAAAGAGAGATTCCGACAAATATCGCCAGCATGCAAGAGATCAGCTTCTTCATACATAACCTCCGTTGAACATGAATTGTTCCAGACGGCCGCGGTCCGACTGCTACATCTCCATTCTTACTTCCCGCGAACATCCAGGTCAAGGAAATGTTTCAATATTTTAACTAAATAAGGCGAAACCGCTAAATTTTCGGGCTAATTTTAAAACGAAAGGACTACGGAAATTTTCGCTGCTCCCTTTTCACGGTCCCTAATAGTCTACATTACCGATCCTGCCACCCTTTCTGTACGATATTTCATACACAATCTTCGTAATTCGCCCGAAATGGAGCATTGTGTACGATCTTTCGACCTTATTGGGCCGCATTACCGATCCTGAAGCCTTTTCTGTACGATATTTCATACAGATTGGTCAATATTGGCCCAAAATCGAGCATTATGTATGATTTTTCGACCATATCAGGCCATATGTATAATCCCGGGCTCCCCCTTGCGGGGGAGTCTCCGGGAACCTGCTCGTAACTTTGCTTATGCGAGTTCTGCCCGAATCGCGTGAACGCGGCCGCTGCGCACCGCATGCGCGAGCTCGCCTTGAATCACCGGGCCTTCGATGTTCAAGCTCGTACCATCCTCCATCAGCAGCGTGATTCGAACGATGGAAACGGCTCCTTCACCGTAAGTGTTTCGTTTCCCCGGATTATGATAAGTCACATTAGTGGTGCCGAGGAATTTGAACGACACCTCGCCGTTCTCGTCAAACAGCCAGCCCGGAAGCGACGGGTTCAGGCAAAGCCGAAGCTCACCGTCCCGGATACGGAAAATGTCTTTGCCGGCCATCATCGTAATCCACATGCTGATAAATTCCGCGGTCGAACCGCTGAGTCTGGCCACGAATCCTCTGCCGTGCACCTGCGGGTCGGGATTCACGCTCGAAGCGATGAAGGACGAATTTTCAAGCGTGCTTCGCCCGTAAACCGCCGGATCCAGGAACGGAATGAGCGAGGTGCGGATTTCCTCGAAAAATTGTTCCTTCAGCCCGCTCTTCAGGAGGGCAAGCAAATATTTATAGCTCATATGCAAAAAGATCGACTCGCGCTCCAGCCAGCCCGGCGTAAACGCGCGGATACGGCCGATTTCATGGGATTCATGATCCAGACTGACCGACGTTTTGTACATCTTCAGCTTGCCGTCGAACAGATCGCTCCGGCGGATATTTTCGTAGGCCTTCTTCGCCTCCGCAGGATCCTCCAGGGTTTTCATCCATCGGGCCGGGCCTTCCAGGAAATGCGGAAGCGGGCGGGCCTCGAACTTCTTCACCTTGGCCTTCGGCAGGCCGTAACCGCTAATCACCGGCGCGCCTTTTTCATCAAGGACCGCTTCATATTCGGCGGCTTCGAACGCGAAATACGTCGGCGTCAATCCTCCCCCGAGCTGGATCGCCTTCGCGATCCCCGCGTCCACCTTGCGAATCATCGCCTCGAATATCGGAATGAGGGAGATAACCTGCAGGGATTGTTCACTGCCGGAAATGCCGAACCGGATGCTGTCGCGGTACTGTTCGCGCGCGGAGGCGACCTGGTCCCAATATCCGAACGTATCGAGTCCGCCTTCCAGGTGACGATTCAGCAATAAGGTCACTTTTTCCAGCAAACCGGCCATCTCTTCCGGAACCTTGATTTCTTTTTCGCCCGATTCCTTGGACGCTTCCAGGACGAACTTCAGCATCCGCTTCAATTCGAACGTTTCGCTCATCCCCGAACCGAACAGCCCCGGCAGCCCGTTCATCGCATCGTTCCATCCGGGCTTGTTCCCTTCCATTTCGATACCCATGCCATACGGATCCAAGGTAGCGAACTTGTTCAGGGACAGGGACAGCAGCTTGACGAAAAGATTCGTGCGGTAAATATCTCCGCTTCCATGGCCGGTTTTCAGCCAGTTCGTGCTTTTCGGCGTCAGACCGAAGCGCTGCATTTTTTCCTCATCGTGCTCCAGAGATCCGTATTGACGGACATGCTCCCCGTTCAGCACATATTTTTCGCTCCGCGGCAGCACTCTTGCCGGACTATCGAAAAACGTATAGTCGTTTTCTTCAAACAAAAGCCGGGCTTTCCGGTCCGGGAAAATGTCCAGATAGCTGTCGATAAGATCCATATTGTAGGTCCAATGATCCGACCAGTAGCCTTCGCCAAAGGCGGCTTCGATTTGCTGCTCGGCCAGCGAGAAAACGCCGGCGAGAAATTCGTTCTCCTCCACCTGCAAAGTTACCCCGTTCAGCACGATATACGAAATGAGCTTACCCGGCGTAAATTTGCCGCGGCACAACGCATGGAGTTCTTCAACATGGCTTCCTGCTGTTTTTTTCAACCATTCCGTCAGCTCCGCCGCCCGGCTTTCCGGTACATGAAAACTCGTTCCCTCGACTCCCAGCGGATTGTAACCGTCGGCCTGAATCAGGCTGAAAAAGGTTTTGATATTAAACGAACCTACCCGAGGATTAAAGTAAATGTCGCTGCGGCGGTTCTGGTTCGCGTCGCGGAAGTTGCCGTTCCCTTGTGAATAATATTCCGGCGCGATCGAGAAGAAATTGTAGTCCCGCTCCAGATCGCCGTGCTTGCGGGAATACAAGTGAATCACAAAGCCTTCACGGCCGTTTTCAAAAATAAACGGATATCCGCCCCGCAAAAAATTGTCCAGATAGCTTTGTCTGGCGTAAGCGTCGAACATCGGCATCGCCGTTTTGGTCGCCACATCGGCCGTCAGCGTGTCGGTCAGTTCCCGGGCTTCTTTTTGCTTTTGCTCCACATAGGCCGGGGAAGCGATCGACGGCACCTTTTCGTTCAGTCGTTCCACGCTGTCAAAGTGGCCGATCAGGCTGTAAATCGTTCTGCTCTCTCCGGGAGCCAATTCTGCGCTTACCCCCGTAAAC
This sequence comes from Paenibacillus salivarius, assembly GCF_051307165.1. Classification (NCBI taxonomy): domain Bacteria; kingdom Bacillati; phylum Bacillota; class Bacilli; order Caryophanales; family Paenibacillaceae; genus Paenibacillus; species Paenibacillus salivarius. Next base: position 1,244,569 of record NZ_CP195592.1, on the reverse strand, counting down.
CCGCAAGGCACTTTGTTCGTGCAGTATTGCGTCCGGGTCGCCAGTTCGGCCAGCGTCGCCGCAGCGAAGCCTTCCGGATATCCGAGCGACGTGTTACCGCCGAACACGATTTCAAAATCCGCAAACGGTTTGATCACATTTCCGCTCTCGTCGAACGACAGGTAAAAGTGCCCGCTGCGCACTTCGCTGACCTCCGCCTCGTCCGAAACGCTGGAACGATTGCGGTAATACGGAACCCCGTTTTCTAAGTTTTCGACCTCCATCCAGCTGCGAAGCAGGTTGCCGATTTCCTTATAAGCCGCATTCTCGACCCCGTAAGGCAGAATCTCCGGAAGGCCGTCCAGCACTTCCATCCGCAGCGTTTCCTCCGACAGGTTCGTGAGCTCTACTTTTCTGACCAGGGCGGCATAGTCATCGTTCGGAACGTGAAAATAAGTGACTTTCGTCCGCAGCCCTTTGGCCTCATGGATCTCTTCGATGCCGATTTCGTTGGCCAAAATCCGCATGCTCCGTTTTGCCGCGGAATCCGGGACCGCGCTTTGGAACGGCTCGTAAATCCCCTCGGCACCGGCAAATTTCACGAATGTCCGGAATCCTTTCATCGATACGGATTGGTAGGTAATGCTCGCCGGAGAAAACTCCATGATCGGACTGTTCTTGTCCCGAATCCCGAAGCTGGCGATCGCCTGACCGCGATTCACGTAAAACGTCCACATCGGAATGCCCTTCAATCCCGCCAACCCCGGCAAAAAGCTGGAGAACGGCTTCGCCTTATCAAAATCCTCAATGACGAACGTATCCTGTTCAAATTTGTAATCCGGCATTTGTATACCCTCCCGAAATAATAAAATTTAAAATTTAGTTCACTAGTAAAACCATTCGAAACCGGTTTCGAAATTTTCAAAAAAATAATTTATTTCATTCCTTGCATATAAAAGTGGATTGTTTTCCGGCGATTTTTAAAAGCTCCGATTTCGACTTTTAAATACAGGTAATGCAATAATTCATCTACTCCAGACGCAGTTGTCGCGCTTTCTTTCCCAGTGGCGGCGCACTCCCGGTTTACGGAAATCGCCTAAACCTCCCGGCACGACTCCCTGATCATCAATTCGACCGGAATCATTGCGGACGGGGTGCGTTCCCCGCCTTCTATAGAAGAGATTAACATGTCGGCGGCTTTACTGCCAAGTGCATACGTATCCTGCCGAACCGTCGTCAGCTGCGGCGTCAAATATTTGGCCATTTCGATATCGTCGAATCCAATGATTGAAATATCTTCTGGCACTCTCAGACCTTGCTTCTTCAGCGTCATCATCGCGCCAACCGCTAAATTGTCTCCCGCGGCAAACACGGCCGTAGGCCGCACGCTTGCCTGAAGCAGCCGCTCCATGGCCATCTTGCCGGTCTCCACCGTGTAATCGTAGCTGCCTTGAATGATGTGCTCGCTTTGAATCGGCAACCCGAGACTTTCCATAGCCTGTAAATACCCCGCATGCCGCTTCCGTCCCGCAAAGCTGTCCCCGCCGCCAATGTGGGCGATCTCCCGGTGGCCGAGACGATGCAAATATTCGACCGCTTGCTTGCTTCCGTCGAAATTGTCCGAATAGACCGTGCTTTTGGATTCCGATTCCTGATCCAGCAGAACGCATGGAATATCCGACTCCAGCAGCTCCGTAAAATACGGGTCCGAATAATCCGGCAAAATCACGACGACGCCGTCGATCCCGCGAATTTTGCAACGTTCCAGATAGCTGCTTTTTTTGCCGCCGATATCCTTGGAAAGGAACATCAAGTCATATCCCCGCGACGTTGCGATGCTTTTAAAACCTTCAATGACGCCGGCAAAATAAGGATGAAGCATGCCCGCGCCCGACGGCTCAATGTACAGCACCCCGATCGTCCAGGACCGCTTCATCGTCAGCGAGCGAGCTTGGGCGTTCGGTACGTATCCTAGCTCCTCGGCCGTCTCCATGATTTTTCTTCGGGTTTTCGGGCTGACATCCGAGTATCCGTTGAATACCTTCGAAACGGTCGTCGGCGAAAACCCCGTCGCTTTCGCGATATCATAAATCGTAATCACTTGCCAATTCAACTCCCGCCATGACTGGGCAAATTTGACATTCCCCCTGTGAAATTGTAGCCGTCATCGGCAGGGAAGTCAATGAAATTGCTTCCATATGCGAGGATAACCGGGGGCGGAGACCCCCGGTCAACAGCTTTCCGTTATTTATTTTTCAGCCAAGATGACGTTATCCAGCAAAATTTGATGAGGCGTAAACGCGGTGCCGTCCACGTTCTGGCTTCCCAGCAGGAAAACAAGTTTGGCGTTCTGCTCATCCGGTCCGCTATGCGTGAATTCGTACGTCCAGGTTTGACCCGCGGCGGATAGAGTTAAACCGCTCTTTTCGAAAGGTTTGCCGCCGGATGGATTGATCAATTCCACAGCAAACGGTTTGCCGTCCAGCGTGGAACGCGCTTCGAACGATAGCGTGTACGTTTTTCCGCTCTCCAGCTTCAGATTATCCTGATAAACCTGGGTAGACCAGGGATTCCAACCGTCGTAATTCGCAAAATCCACGGACAACTCGTCGCCGACAATGCTCATGACCGCATTGGATCCGTCGGAGGCATAAAGCTGCCAAGGATCGGTCGTGCCGGTAAACGTGCCGTTCTGCAAATCGCCGCCCGCCGGTCCGGCGACTTCCTTGATCATGATATCGTCCAGATACAGGACGTGCGGAACCGCAAAATGACTCTGCCCCTTTCCGATCAGGAAGTTCAATTTCAATGGAGCATTGGTACCGACCGTAAACGTTGCGCTGTAAGTCGACTCCGTGGCCGTCGGGGTAAAGACCGCCTGACCGCCGGTCGTATTTGAAAATTCCACCGTGATATCCCTTGCCTCCGTCGACCAGGCCTTGAAGCTGAGCTCATACGTTTTTCCCGCTTGCATCGGAATGCCTTCCTGATAGAACTGGTTGCTCCAATTGTTCGGTCCGGTCGCGTTAATCGTCAATGCGGCATATCCCTGACCGGCGGATACGTCAAAGCTTCCACCATCTCCCGTCCAGGACGTCCAGGATGAGTCTCCGGCCGCAAAATCGCCGTTAACGACCAGATTTCCGTCGCCGGAAAGGATCGTTTGCGTGACTTTTGCGTTCGCGTACCCTGCCGCTGCGACGATGATTTCATAGTTCCCCGGTGCGGGGAACGAGGAGGCAGGAAGCGAAATGGAACCCGCAGCGATCGTGTAACCAGTCATCTGCGACCCGTTGACGGTGACCGAAGTTACCGCGTTCCTCCATGCCTCATTGTCCCGGAAAGAAAGCACGATATCGCTGCCGGGTGCATTATTCGTGCTGTCTGCCTTCAAAGCGGGAGCTTCCAGTACCGGTGCGCCCTTCACCATCAGCTTCACATTATCGATAGTAATCTCATGGGCGTCCGTGATCTGGGTGCCGATTTTTCCGAGCAAAAACTTCAATCCCACGGCTTCATCCGCCGGTGCTTTGAACTCGTAGCTGAAGTGCTTCATCTCCGAACTCAGCTGTACCGTATCCGCCCATCTTGCGGCATAACTGGAGTTTTCGACGGTTGCTTTCATTTGGCGTGCCAAAGAAGAAGAGGCGTCGAATTCAACAATGTAGGTCAATCCCTTGGAGAGAGGCAATCCTTCCTGGAAGAACAGCACCGAGTGCGGCAGTGAACCGCTGTTATCGACATGCACTTTAGCCTGGCCGTTATTTTGCTCCGCTCTTCCGGCTCCCCCGCCCTCCGGCGCGACAAACTGCCACGGCGCAAGTTCATCGGTGAAGTCCCCGTTCACTAGCGGATAAAATACGGTGTCCGGTTCAAAATACTCCGTGGTCCGCACCAGCCTGATATTGTCGAGCTGCAGCGTTCCTTTTTCTCCGCCCAGGTGGAATATCAACTGTGCCTGTTGATCCGAAGGAGCCTGCATGTTCAACAAGGCCTTTTGAACGGACGTGGAAGTTCCCAAGGTAATCTCCCGTTTATCGTACGGATTACCGTTCGCGTCCGCGAGTTCCACCTCGATCGTCCGGCCTGTCGAAGCTTTTCCCTCAATCGACAGCTCATATTCCAGCCCCTGAATTAGGGAGATTCCTCTTTGCAAAAGCTGAACGCTTGATTTGCCGCTGCCTCCTGCCGCGATTGCAAGATTAAACTTGCGCTCCGACGGGTCTACGGACGCCGCTGCCTTGGCACCGTCCCGGGTAAGCACATGCCAGTAGCTCAAGCGGCTCGTTTCGCCTTGGTCAAAGGTTCCGTTATATACATGGTTCCCGTCGCCCAGCGGCAGCTTCGGAACGTCGTGATCGAATTCGATGCTGTCGAGCTCTTCGAGCCGGACATTGCCGATCCATACCGGCAGCGTGTTCATGCCCATATTAAACTCGATCCGGGCCGCCGCGTCGGAATCCTGCTTCATTTGGAACGTTACTTCATAATGTTTCAGTTGACTGCCCAGATCGGCCTGAAGCGCCTGGGAATAAACCGCAAAGCCCCGGGAGCTGCCGCCGGTCAGCTTGACGCTTATGCTGCGCTGCCCTTCCGATTTGGCGTCAAAGCTTAATTTGTAATTGCGCCCTTTCGCCAAAGAAACGATACCGAGCGGTTGGACCGAATACGGCTGATTTCCGCCCTGACTGATGGTCACCTTCGCGAAATTATGACCATCGATCTGTTCAATCGCGAGGCTTCCGGCACCGCCCTCGCCGGTATACAGATTCCAATAATCCGTATTGTCTACGCCGTCGATCTGCGGAACGCCCGGCGCTTCGTTATGTTTGGTGAAATCCCCGTTGCGCATGAGATTGCCGTCGGGAAGCGGTTCGATCGATCCTGCCGCGTAGTCCTCTTTCGGCAGGGAAGGCGGTACCGGCTCGCGGTAAGCTCTTCCCGTCAATTCGTATACCCGCACGTAGTCGACTTTCATTTGCGCCGGGAAAGCCGTATCGGCGGTCGGGTTCCCGTCGAAGTTTCCGCCGACGGCCAAATTCATAAGCAAGTGGTACGCTTCATCAAAAGGCGCCGGATAAGCGTTGTTCGCCGGCTGGCCTTCGCTGATGCTGAACCAGTCGTTCTGGGTGGCATAGAGAAGACCGTCCACATACCAGCGTATTTCGCCCGGCTCCCATTCCAGGCCGTAAACATGATAATCCTCGATCGTCGATCCGTTCGAGAACCGGTACTCCTTGCCGGTATACATGTTGCGAGGCCACTGGCCGCCGTAATGGAGCGTGCCGCCTATTTTGCCCGTATCGCTGCCCCATCCTTCCATGATGTCGATTTCGCCGGAAGCCGCCCACGTTCCGTAAACATCATGTTCCGGAAGCATCCAGATGGCGGGCCATAACCCTTTTCCGCCGGGCGCTTTGGCCCGGATTTCGAACTTGCCGTACTTTTTGCTGAACAGTCCCTTCGTTTTGACGCGGGCGGAGGTATAGTCATAGCCTTCGTATTTTTGCTGCTCCTTTATCGCCGTAATGACCAGGTTTCCGTCCTCCACTTTGACGTTTTCGGGACGGTCCGTGTAATACTCAAGCTCGTTGTTGCCCCAGCCCGGATTGCCGACCGATTCGCCGTTGGTAAGATCGAACGTCCACTTGCTCCGGTCGAGTGAGGTCCCGTTAAACTCATCGCTCCAAACCAGAGTCCACGGCGAGTTGGATCCGCCGCCTCCCGAATTTCCGCCGCCGCTTCCGCTTCCGCCGGACGATGAACCTGGCGTTGTCGCGACCGGCGGCTGCGTCCCGAAAGAAGCTTCGACTTTTACGTCGGTATATTCGCCTTTGCTGAACGCCTTACCGTTAATCAACAGACTTTGCGCCTCAATCTTCAGACTGGCTACCGTACCTGTTCCCTTGATGGCGGAAGCACTCGCCCGCTCCGATACGATAACCTTTCCGACTTGCGCCCCGTCCGCAAGCACGATTTCCGCCGGTCCCGATAAATGCAGCTCGCCGATTTGGCCGGAAATGGTGATAACGGGAAGACTGCCGGAATTGCCGGCACCTTTAGCCTGCAAAACAACCAGCTTGGTAATGTTCGAGTCCTTGATCTCGACGTTTTTGACCCCGCCGCGAACAAACAAGATGCCTTGCACGTTTACGCGGTCAAGCCCGGCTTTTCCGCTTCCGATGCCTTCCGTCAAATACAGGTTCCCCGAAACCGTACCTTGGCGAAGCACCGTATCCGCGCGGTTGAGCAGGCCGTTTCCGGAAATCATTCCGATGGTTTTGGAACCGCTTTCCGAAATGTATGCAGCCAGCAGCCGATCCAGAATTACGGCCATCTCCGCCCGGGTAATCGTCCGGTTCGGCTTGAACGATCCGTCAGGATACCCGTTAATATATCCGCCGGAGGCCAAAGCGGCAATCGCCCGCTGCGTTTCCTGATCCAGGGAGGCCACATCGCCAAAGACACCCGGTTTGACCGGACCGTCTTCGCCCAGACCGAACAATCTGCCCAAACTCCGGGCAGCTTCGCCTCTCGTCAGTTCGGCTTCCGCCGATTTGCCGATCTCGCCCGTTTCCGGCAGTTGGAGATATCCTTCCTGCAAGGCCAACGATAAATCCTTCGCATACCAGGCTTCCGTGCCGGTTTGACCTGCTGTTTCTTCCCCGGCCGGTTCTTGGAATCCGAAAAGCCGGTTCATCATGACCGCAAATTCAATCGCACGGATTTGCCGGTCCGGACGCATCGAACCATCCTCATATCCCTGGATGATCCCGGCCGAATTCCACCGTTCCAAAGAATCGGATGCCCATTCCGGCAGTTTCGAAACCGGTTTCGATTTTTCGCTGGCCAAAGCGCCTGCATTTGCCGTAAAGCTGGTCACCAGCAAAATCAACGCCAACCATCCTGACAAATGCCTCTTACCTTTTTGTTTGCTCATCTCTTCCCCTCAACTTTCGTATAAAGTGAAAATCGCAACGCCAAAAACGAAAATGAAGCGAAACATGTTTACAGCTGTAAAACGCTTTCACAGCATATATTATTCGTGAGACCGGACGCCGTCAATATAAAAATTGGAAAAAACTTCAGATTCCCATCTACGAAATTTTTCGTAAATTTCCTGTATGAAATTTCGACTTTAGCGAGTGAGGCCAAGCCGAATTCGATCGCGACACCTTTAATTGAGACGCTTTGGCACGGATTAAACAAATAGCTTGGAGATATAGTCATGTAAGGGAGTCGTGTTAGTTACGAAGAATTCCTTGAGATCAATGAGAATCCGCTACCCGAAAAAGAAGATTTGTCCGGGGCTGGAGTCGTTCGTCTGATCTTCATTTTATTGTTGACCAAAAGATGTCAACGTTTATGGTTGCTGATTGAAGCTCCCTCCCTCCAATGTCGTCCATGGTCGGAATGTAAAAAAGGGGCCTATTCTATCAAATAATTTAATCCATCTATTTACAATTAAGATATATTTATGGCATTATAGGATTTGAAAGTAATTTTATTGACATAGGGGGAATAATAATGAAAAAGTTATTAGTCACACTTTTGTCTGCATCTTTACTTGTACCTTCTGCAAGTGCTTTCGCTAATCCGCTACATAATCAATCAGAAGATGTAACAGAAGGTAAAGTGGCATCCGTATTGACAGAAGATGCCGTAATGAAAATTGTTACAAAACAACTCGCTCAACAAAATGCATCTCCTGAGTCTTATGCATATTTCACACAACGAGTTCAGGAGCATTTCTCTAAACAACAAGGCGTTAGCATTCAAGGCGTCGATGACCTGGTTTATGCATCAAAGGGTGGAGAAGTATATTATGACTTGTATTATGGTAATTTGTTTGGAGCTAGGATAGAAGACCAATATCTATCACCTTCAGCAACATTAAAACTTATTAATGACTATAAAGACGGTGAATTAACAACTTGGAACGATGTATATACAACCTTGATTGGTTTTTTGGTAGGTGTCAAATTCCCAATAATCGGAACTATTATTAGTGCTTACGGCGCCTTGTCAACAATCGGCAGTTATCTGGATGCAGAAACAATTCGATCGATAGAAAGAGCTGGCGGTCAATCGGTGATAATGACTTACACTACAAGTCGAGGAAAAGATACTGTATGGGTTCCATGGAATTATTACCCTTATTTTGAAGTCCCAGAATTTGATCAGTATACTAAAAACATTACTTATACAGTCTATAAATAATAATAAAAACAAAAGACTGGAACTGTTTATATGTTCCAGTCTTTCTAACGTAAGGAGAACAAATGAATAAAAACAGAATCATCACCGTATGGTACTATACGGAATTACTCGTACTCCTAATTATCGGTATCTCTTTTTTTATTTATCAAAAATCGAATTTCGCCGAAGCAAAATTATTATTCGGAAATTATATTTTCCCTATATCCTCCCTTCTATTTATATCTATCTCTACAGTATTAAAAAATAAAGAAGAAGTGTTTAATACTCTTTACTTGTTATATGCTATGGCATTTTACGGTTATTCCGGAAACATTATAGTAATATATTTCCTATTTTTAATTTTAGCCCCGTTGTTTAGTTTCATTAGATTGTTTCAACTAAATAAAAGAAAGCCCCCATACCGGCAATATTTAATACTACCGTTAATATTACTGTTTTTGTATATTTATTTAACATCCTTATTCTATTGAAATTGACGCAAGTTGGAATTGAGAATATCCGAGGTTGATGTTATTTCGATTCCTGGCCGCCGGCTCGTCGTCCTCCGCTATCCATTCCGGGACATCTTCATCAAGCTACGTGCCTGGATCGTCTCGGGAAAATTTATATTCGAAACCCAGCCCCTAAGAAGCCGATAGTTTCCGCCAAAAAAGACGCCGATCCCGCGATCGGCGCCTAACTTACGCATCATGCACTTTTTACTTTACGACAACGGTCATGACTTCGCTGGAGGTCTCCCCCGCAGCGTTCACAAGCTCCGCCACGTACTCATACGTTCCGGCGGCTTTCCCGCTCACAACCGAAACAGCCTGCTGTGCTCCCGGCGTCACCTCGGACAGCGCTTGCGTGTCGATCAATTGCCCGTTCTCATAAAGCCGGTATCCGGAACCGTTCGTCCCCCACCACAAATTCATGGTCACCTTATACTCCCCGTCCCCGTCCCAATTATCGTTCGATAACACCGATTTGCCGGGGGCGGCATCCGTAACTGTAACGACAAGCGGTTGCGATTTCGTCACGCCTTTGGAATTGATCAATTCGGCGGTATAGGTGTAGGTTCCGTTCTTTTTGCCTGCAATGTAAAAGGACTTCGATTGGGCTGCCGGGGAAACGTCCGTCAAGTCAACCGTCTCGATCAATACATCATTTTCATACAATTTGAGCGCTGTCCCGTTATTTCCCCACCACATGTTCATCGTCACCGTGTAATTCCCGTCCCGAAGTCCGGTGTCATGCCCGTTATCGTCCGACAGGACCGGTTGTCCCGGAGCCCCGACGGCGGGTCCTTCCTCCGGTTCTTCCCCGGGTTCTTCGACAGGCGCCGACAGCGTCATGTCACCGAGTCCGCGGGGTTTCAGTTGATATACTCCTTTGAAAATGGCGGATACGCCGCGCAGATCCACGACTTGACCTTCCTTATAAGGAAAATCATCCAGCGTCAACCCGGTTCTCGCGTCCACCCGCACATGGTTGCTGACATCGCCGCTGACGGCGTCAAACTCGAACGATCCCGACGGTGCGACGGTAATGATATTACGGATTTCGGCCCGGCGGATTTCGAGCAATTGCCCCTGATTTTCATCGCTGACGGAAACAGCCGCTTTCGGTTCCGGCAATTCCGCCCCGCTCCCCGTCTTCTCGATCGAAACCAGGTTCGCCAGCTCCAGCTCCGTATTATATAACTCTAACGGCGCGGTAATTTTGACGATGTCTCCCTGATGATACCCGCTCGCGCTTTGGTACACATAGATGCCGCCGGTTTCATCCTGCACATAGAACGCTTGTCCTCCGAAAATTCCCGGTTCCGTCGTGATCGTACCTTCAACCGTGACCAGCGTGCCTTCCGGCTGCATCCGGGCTTCCGAAATCGAGATCAGCTCCGGGATTCCGCCGTTCTCCTCCGGCAGCGGCTCGGCAGGCACATCCGCGATGGACACGGACTTCGTCAACAGGTTGCTGCCGTTTTGTCTCAGTCGAAGATTCGCCGTACCGGTCACCCCCGGCTTAAGACGAACGGTCAGATCTTTGAAAGCCCGGCCCTGGCTATTCGCGGTCAAACTGAACGTGCTGCCGTATCCGTATGCGGAAGGCCAGGTCCCGTCCGCGTTTTGAATCTTCGCGATCTGGGTTCCTCCCGTCAAATAAATCCCGACGCTGAACCCCGATACGGTGGAATTGGCCGGAAGATGGTCCACCGCAACGCGGATTTGGAAATCCGCCGCATTAGGCAGCACGGCCTGATGCTCGAACCCGTAGACGACCTTGTCGTCGATGGAAGGACCACCGTAGGAGCCCGGTTTGAACGTGGAAGGATCCCACCATTTGTATCCGGCGGCCGGAGCGGACCACGGTTCCGACTGAGGTTCCGTGGAAGCTTGGGGAGCCTCAAACGGATGCAGGGCGGTCACCTCGTCCAACTCGAGTCCCGACACTTCTTCCAGGCTTGAGTAATTCTCCTGTGTGGCCAGCCAATCCACCAAATTGACGAGCAACTCGGCATCGTCCTGCTCCTTGAAGCCGTCATACGTCGTCTTCTTCGTGCCGGTTTCCTCGCGCAAATATTTCGGGGAAGCATCCTCGACCGGAGAGGAATCGCCGATAAACGCCGCTTTTCCGAGTCCAACCTTCGAAACGGCGACATAAGGCCCTTCTTCTATGCCTCCTCCGTTATACACCCCTTGATCCACCGCATTGCCCCAGGCATCATCCGTCTCGGGCAGATATACAATGCCCTTGGCTTTGGCAGGGTCCGTGATCGCCAGCGTCGATCCGGCATGCATCGCCACGCCCTGCACCCCTTCCGTAATGCCGAACGCCTGGTCCGGGGCAACGATTTGATTTGCCGTTATATCTCCGAGCGCATTATACCGGAATCGGACGCCGAAGTTGTCGGAGAGCCAGTCGGAGCTGACCACGCCTTGCATGGCGGACGAATTTCTTTCTTCTTGACTCATGCCTTTCGCGGGATCTTCCCAAGCCCCGCGCCGGTACCCGTTGATCGATTCCGAGCCGTCCCAGCGGTTTTTGTTGCGGTCGGCGTTATAATGGTCCCCGATAAAGAAAATGCTGCCTCCGTTTTCAACGTACTGCTCCATCGCCGCTTGCTCGCTTTGTTTAAAAGGGATGTTCGGCTCTGCAAGGACGAATACTTCATAATCGCTTAGATCGCTATAAGTAATGGGAGTGCTCTTGCGCAGCTCCTTCACCTCGAACCCTTCCCCGGCCAAGGCATGTCCAAAATCGGAAAACCCGCCGTCAATGACCCAGTCGGCCGCACCCGCGGTCTGTCCATGGGTGTTGTCGAACAGAATCTTTTTGCCCGCATTTTCATTGACGACCTTCGGAGCAATCACCGGCGCGGGATCGGCCGGTCCTTCGGCTAACGCCGAGGGGGCGGCCCCCAACCCGAGCTGCAGCGAAAAGGCGAGCGACAACGCCGCCGCGGCCTTCCAAGATTTCGCCAAGATTCCGGTAAACTTGTTCATGAATTACCCTCCCATGTTTTCATACTAGTAAACCTTCTATTATTCTCGCAGCGGTTTATTAGTAGAAAACATAGGAATTGTAAATGTTTGTTAATTTATATATTTCCCGTAATCCGGAACGGCCAATTCGTCAAAATTCCGCACAAGACGCTCCAAGCCCGAACTCAAGACACCGCCCGATACCGGCAGACCGTGTCCCGTAACGGCTACCGCCGGACCCAGAGCCGCAAGCTTGGCGACCGATTCCTTGGCCGCTTTCCAGTCGGTGGTCAAATATCTCGGCGGTCCGGTTAATTCCTGCTGCTGGGTAACCACCTTGTACAGCTTGTCCTGCCTGACGTTCACAAACGCGTCGCCTGCAATCAGCGCCCTGTCCCTATCTCTGAAAAAGGACACATGTCCCGGCGAATGCCCGGGCGTGTGAATCCAGCGGAAACCCGGCAGGTGCGGCACCGCTCCGTCTTCCGGAAGCGTCCGGACATGCCGGCCAAGGTTTACGGGCTCGTTCGGGAACATCGGAGACATTTTGGCGACCATGCCCCCTTCCACCGTCGCATCGGGAACGGGATAGCTTTTTTCACCGGTCAAATAAGGAAGCTCCAAAGGATGGGCATAAACGGGAACCTCCCAATGCTTTACCAGCTCGATGATCGCGCCGACATGGTCGAAATGCCCGTGCGTGAGCAGGATAGCCTCCGGACGTCCGCCCGGTCCGAAACGTTTTTCCGTGACTTCGATGATTTCATTCGCTGACCCCGGCATCCCCGCATCGATCAGAACAAAAGCATGGGATTCCGGTTCGCCGACCAGTGCGATATTGACGATTTGTACCGTATGGCATAACAGATCCGGCAGCACCTCCAGGCTTTCCCCGCTGCTGACGGAGCTTGTCGGAATGTATTTATAATCCTCGCCGTAGCTCATTTCCTTGTCCATCGTTCATCCTCCTGGAAAATTATTTTTTTTCTTTTTCATTGTGCCTTTCCCATCTTGGAAGTATCCGTTTATTGCGTTTGAAAACCTAAAATTCGGGTTGTAATATTGATGGTCCACACGGCCTATTTAAGTGTTATAATCACCTTAGTTTGTTGGATAGGGTAATTCCGATTTTTCATCATGAATCAAAAAACAAACAGAAACAGGTGATCACATGTTCGAAATGAAGTGGCTGTGGCAGAACCTGAAAGGGGACCGAACAAGGTACATTGTCGCACTCATTTTATCCGTGGTGGGCTCATCGCTCACCATCGTCAATCCGTACATAGGCCAACAGATTGTCGATACGTTCATAACCGGGGATAATGCAGTGCAAAATCTGACCGACCAGCGCGGGCTATTGATCGCGTTATGTATCGGAATGATCGGTTTTTCCTTACTGCGCACAGGGCTGGCTTACTTAACGACGATGCAGTACGAGCGGTCTTCGCAAAACATGCTCTACCGCATCCGCATTTTTTTGTACAACAAGATTCAAGGACAGGATATGCAATATTACGATCACAATCGAACAGGCGACCTCATGACGAAGATGACCGGCGACTTGGATATGGTACGGCATTCGTTGGCGTGGATTATTAAAACGATCATCGAATCGGTAACCATCTTTATCGCTGCGGTCATCTATTTTTTCACGATTGATGCCGAACTGACGCTGTGGCTGCTCATTCTGTCGCCGCCGATTTTTGTCGTGGCCTATTTGTTTGCGAAGCGGGTCCGCCCGATGTATGTGGATCTGCGGGAGCGGCTGTCCCAGCTGAACACGACCGCACAGGAAAATATCGCAGGCAACCGCGTCGTCAAGGCTTTCGCACGCGAGGAGTTCGAAGTGGAGAAATTCACCGAGAAAAACGTCAACTTTTCACAGGCCAACAAAAAGGCGGCACTCGTGTGGCTGGACTACTTCCCTTATCTGGAGACGTTCGCCCAGGCTTTCAACGTAATCCTGATGATTGCGGGCGGTTATTTCGTCATGAACGGCCGGATTACTTTCGGCGAATACGCGGCTTTCTCTTCGCTGATCTGGGCCGTATCGAACCCGATGCGCAATATCGGGATTATCATTAACGATTTCCAACGTTTTTTCGCCAGTGTGGCCAAAATCGTCGATGTGTACTATGCCCGTCCTAATATCGTCAACGAACACAACGACGTGGAAAAACGCCGGTACGCGGGACGGATCGAATTCGAAAACGTCAGCTTCAAATATGATAATGCTACCGTGCTGGACGATATCAGTTTTACGATCGAACCGGGTGAAACCGTTGCCATCATGGGCTCGACCGGATCGGGGAAAACATCGCTCATCAACCTGATCCCGCGCTTTTACGATGTGTCGAAGGGCCGCGTCCTGGTGGACGGCCAAGACGTTCGTAAGCTGGAGCTCGACGAGCTTCGCGGGAATGTCGGGATCGCTACCCAGGACGTCCTGCTGTTCTCCGATACGATCGACGGGAATATCGCTTACGGCGACCCCGATCTGCCGGAAGAGCAGGTCGTTGAGTATGCGCGGCTGGCGGCCGCGAATGATTTCATTACCAAAATGCCGGAAGGATATGACACGATCGTCGGCGAACGCGGCGTCGGCCTGTCCGGCGGACAGAAACAGCGCATCGCGCTGGCGCGGGCCATGGCGGTCCGGCGGCCGATCCTCATTCTGGACGATACGACCTCTGCCGTCGACCTCGAGACCGAGGAACATATCCAGAAGAGCTTGCGCGAGCTTGATTTTCCTTGCACCAAAATCATTATCGCCCAACGCGTGTCCACCACGGCCGAAGCCGACCGCATCCTCATCCTGGACGGCGGCCGTCTGGTCGAGGAAGGCACGCACGCCGAACTGCTGAAGAAGCGGGGCTATTATTATGATGTATTTATGCTGCAAAACGAAGGCATTGGAAGGACGGTGACCGAACTTGGCTAGAAATAGATTCGACGTCGATGAAAATCTGGAGTCGCCATTTGATATCACCCACTTCCGGCGTGCTCTCGTCTATATCAAAAAGCAGAAAAAACCGATGATTATCGCGTTCGTGCTGAGCGCCCTGTCGGCAGCCATCGCGCTGGCGGGCCCGCTCATCATGCAGCATGTCGTCGACGTGACGATTCCGAAGAAAGACGTATCCGGGCTCGTAGGCTGGTCGATGCTGTTTCTCGCGACGATCGTGGTCAGCGTATATTTTGCCACGATTCGTTCCCGGATTATGACCAAAGTCGGGCAGGACATTATTTTCGATATCCGGACGGATCTGTTCAAGCACCTGCAGGAGCTTCCGTTTAAATATTACGATGACCGCCCGCAGGGTAAAATCCTGATCCGGGTCGTCAATTACGTAAACTCGGTATCGGATGTGTTATCCAACGGTATCATCAACTTTATTCTTGAAATCGTGAACCTGATCTTCATCGCGGCCTTCATGTTCGCCGTCGATGTCCACCTGTCGCTGATTACGATCGCCGGCCTGCCGGTTTTCCTCGGCATCATGCTGCTGATCAAAACCCGGCAACGGCGCGCCTGGCAGGCGGTATCCAACAAAAGCTCCAACCTGAACGCGTATTTGCAGGAAAGCATCAGCGGGATCCGCGTGACGCAAATCTTTTCCCGGGAGCAGCACAATAAAGGGATCTTCACCCGTCTTGCCGGCAATTTCCGGACGGAATGGATGAAGGCGCTTCGTTACAACGCGTTAATTCCGTTCACGGTCGACAACCTGGCAACGATCGTAACGACATTGATCTATCTGGTAGGCTTGCTCGCGCTGAGCCCGCAGGACATCACCTTCGGGGTCATTCTCGCGATGGGCGCCTATGCGGCACGCTTCTGGCAGCCGATTTTGAACCTTTCGCAGCTGTACAATAACTTCATCAATGCCGTCGCCTATCTGGAGCGGATTTTCGAAACGCTGGACGAACCGGTTACCGTCAGCGATGTGCCGAACGCCAAGCAGTTGCCTTCCGTTCAGGGCAATGTCAAATTTGACGACGTCACCTTCGCCTACGATCCGGGCATCAACATCCTGGAGAACCTCTCCATCGATGTCAAAGCGGGCGAAAGCATCGCCTTGGTAGGACCGACGGGAGCGGGGAAAACGACGGTCGTGAACTTGATCTCCCGCTTCTACAACGTAACCGAAGGCAAAATTCTGATCGACGGAAACGATATATCGCAGGTGACGCTGAAATCGCTGCGCAGCCAAATGGGCATCATGCTGCAGGACAGCTTCATCTTCTCCGGCACGATTATGGACAATATCCGTTACGGAAAGCTTGACGCGACCGAGGAAGAAGTCATCGCCGCCGCGAAAACGGTATGCGCCGACGAATTCATCCGCGAGTTTGAGCAGGGCTACATGACCGAGGTCAACGAGCGCGGCTCCAAGCTGTCGCAAGGTCAGCGCCAGCTGATCTCCTTCGCGCGGACGCTGCTCGCCGATCCGCGGATTCTGATCCTGGACGAAGCGACCTCGTCGATCGACGCCAAGACCGAGCGCCTGCTCCAGCAGGGCCTGAACGAACTGCTCAAAGGCCGGACCTCGTTCATCATCGCGCACCGTCTGTCGACCGTCAAAAACTGCGACCGCATCATGTACGTGTCCGACAAAGGCATCGCCGAAAGCGGCTCGCATGACGAGCTGATGGCGAAGCGCGGGCTGTATTACAAGCTTTACACGGCACAGAAGATGGAAGCCGTCTAAAAAATCAAAGGCCGGCAGTTTAAGCAGATGTACACTTTACGTATACCCTGCTTGAACTGCCGGCCTCTTTAATTTAACGGGAAAACCTCCCGTTAATTCCTTTCGGAACGCGATATATTTAAATTTAACCGGAAATTCTCCCGCTAATTTGCACAAAAATGTCTCATCATGACCCAAACAGAGCTATTAAAGGGAGGTTTTCCGGTTAAAATTAAGAAATGCTCCGATTGTCCCAAATTAGATGGAGAAATTCCCGTTAATTTAACTATTTGAATCCGGGAGCAACCTCGGCAGGCTCCTCAACGCCGGCTGTTTCCAGTTCATT
The DNA here is from genome assembly GCF_051307165.1 of Paenibacillus salivarius. Lineage (NCBI taxonomy): Bacteria > Bacillati > Bacillota > Bacilli > Caryophanales > Paenibacillaceae > Paenibacillus > Paenibacillus salivarius. Next base: position 1,227,869 of record NZ_CP195592.1, on the reverse strand, counting down.
TCCGATCGCAGCCACGATGTTCGCGTCGCGGTCATGCGGCCGGTCCCACCCCAGCATGAATTTGCCTCCCGGTACAAAAACAAATTCGCCGCCGTCCAGTTCAAAAATGCCGGTATCTATCCGGTTTCCTTGATTTGCAAAGGCTTCGACCGACTTTAACCTGAACACATGACCGTTCCATCCTTCCAAAGAAGTGAGCCATCTCCTTTTTTCAGCCATATCCGTCGAAAGCCAACGAATTAACTGAAGTGCTTCCTCCTCCGACTTCATATTCCGCCCCCTCCTTTATGCAAACCCATGCATCTTAATAATCCAGCAGACGTCCGTGATCATTCCATTGGCCGTACATTTTGTTTTCTTTCGTATGTGCGATAAATTTGTCCAATCTCCGCTGAAATAAATCCGGCTGATGTTTCACGCTTTGGATGGTGTCGATCCGGACTCTTTGATAAAGCGCCGGAAATGCCAAAAAAGTCTCGTATACCTCCCTATCTTCTTTTAGCCTTTGTTCTACAACCTTATCTATTTTAAAAGAATCGGGCCCCATATCAGGCAGTACCTTTCTTCCTTCTTCTCTCATCAATCCCAACTTTTCGAGGCGGCGGACACGTTCTTTATTCAATTCGGTCCATGAACTTTTTTTGCTTCTGGGAGACAGTCTCTGAACCGTCCCGGTTTCGGACATGTTCTTTTTAATTCCGTCGATCCATCCAAAGCACAATGCTTCTTCTACCGCGTCCAAATACAGCAGCGTATCCGGTTTTGGCGTCATGCTGACCACGACCCAGCAAGCCTTCTCGGTCCCGCCGTTTTCCTGCAGCCAAATCCTCAAATCCTCTTTCGATTTTACCGTAATCAGATTTTCGATTTCCATAGATGTTAGATATTCTCCTTTCTAAAATGGAGAGTGAAAAAGAGGCCGCTCCCCCGTTCCCGGAAATATCTCCAAAAAAGAGCGTAATCGTTCATGACGGATGCATGGCCCAACTGGCGCAGCATGGTAGACACATTCTGTTCACTTCCTGATTCAGTACCGAGGGCGGAAGCTCCTTGATTCTCCCCAGGATCGTTCGGTTTGCCCATGTGTGGTATTCAAACATTTCCGCGGGATGATTCGTCATGGAAATCGTCTCCTTTTGATTCGCAATGGATTTGAAGGTTCTTCTGATATCATCATAAAAAAAGAAGTATGACATCAGCGTGTCACACTTCTTCATAAAGTTTCAGCGCATGTTGGAGCTGTTCTTTTATGATGCCTCTTAACCCTGGAGGTTCGAGGACTTCGGCCCCGCAGCCGAAGCTCAGCAAAATCGACCAAAGCCAACGCGCGCCAAGCGGCTCATACACAGGAATTCGCATCGTCATGCTCCCGTCGTCATGAAATTGCTTATCCGCCTGATGAAACTGGTCCAATGCTGCCGCCAACGCTTCCGGTCCCACTCGGATGACGACGTCCTCCACATGATCTTGCCATGCCTGGTTTGAATAACGGGCCTCTTTTTTCGGCACTTCCTGATGCGGTGGAAAGGTCTCCTCTTTCAGGAACAAATTCATCATCCGGGACAGCCGGAACTCCCGAAAATCCCGCCGCGTCCGACAGTAACCGTATAAGTACCAATTGCCGTGTTTGAAATGAAGCTTGACCGGCTCCATTTCACGGGTCGCGCGTTCATTTTTAACATTGATGTAATCAAAAGCAACGGTATTTCGCCGGGTAATGGCCGTCCGCAGAAGAGTAAGCGAGCCCGGTTCGGTCCGGCGGGTTTCGAAGTCCACGGACAGACTCGTTTCCCGCTGCTCCGGTCCGAGAACCTGCAGTCGTTCGATGGTCCCTTCCGCTCGTTCGTCTTCAAATACGGTGGAAAGGCTTCTGAGCACGGTAATCAGCGAATTGACATCGTAAGACCCGAGAAGACTTCTATCCATTTTGTAGCCGTCCATGATGCCATAGCCGCCTTTGGTTCCTTGATACGATACCACCGGGAAGCCCGCGGCACAGATCACGTCGATATCCCGATAGATCGTTCTTTGGGAAACTTGAAACTCTTCGGCCAGCGTGGATGCGGACAAAACTTCGTGATTCAGCAGCTTGTAGATGATGGAGATCAAGCGCTCCAATTTCATGCGTATCCCCGCCCGTCAGTCCATTTCGATTTATTGCCCACTATTATAACACAGTCCGGATATCCGATAGCGGGGCCGTTATTCGAACCCAAAGAACCGAAATAAACGACGAACGGACATGAGAGGCGCGATTTGCGCCGCCATGTCCGCAAGAAGCAAAAGCCCCTCAGTCCCCGATCCATTCCTTCCAATCCGGCAGCTCCTCCAGCGTAATCGTCCTTGGATCATGGTAGGTCTTCCTGAGCTGCTCAAGTTCGGTGTATTCGCCGGAATACGCGCGCCGTCCGCCCTCCTCCGCGAAGACGAACCCGCCGTACCAGGTGCAGTTCCACGCCCATGGCGTCCCGTCCTCGGCCATCCGGTCCGGATCGGGAACGACACCGTTCTCCGACAAGGCGATGATTTTGTTCGCCTTGGTGTAAGCCAATGCGGTCGAAAACCGCTCCTTCTGGGACGAATAGTCCTTCGCCGGAGCATAAATATCCTCGCCGATAATGTCCACGTACTCGTCTCCCGGGTACCAATCCGCATGCTGGCCGTTCCACACCCAGATCAGGTTGTTCAACCCGTGGTAGAAAGTGAGCCGGTCGTACATCAGCTTCCAGAGCGCAATGCACGGGGCCGGGCCCCTCGCGCCCCACCAGAACCAGCCGCCGGACGCCTCATGGAGCGGCCGCCACAGCACGGGAACGCCCGCATCCTGCAGGCGTCCGAGCTGCACGGCGATGGCGTCGATATCCCGGATCATCAGCCGGTACTCCTCCGAATCGGGATCGCCCATCGCCCGCTCCACGTCGAAGGTGGTCGCATCGGTATAAAATCCCCGATCCCAAGGACGTTCCGGCGGTTGATCGACAAGATCCTTCGGAGCATTCCAATGCCAGCAAAACGTCACGATCCCGCCGCGCTTCCACCATGCGATCGCCAAATCGGTATCGCGGCATTCCGCGCCGCGCTCCACGCGGGAAGGCGAGTAATTCATAAAATCAAACCCGGCCACCGCCGGATATTTCCCCGTCGCTTCATGGATGATGTCCAGCTCCGGCGTGGATAACACGCCGATTTGCTGGCCCGTCAGCATTTTGAGGCCATAGACGTCGCACAAATATTTCATCAGCGCCCGCGCGGCCGGCGATGCCTTTGGATTGACCAGCGCCGGTTCGACCCGGAAGCGGGGATCCGGCGGGCTTTGGGACGTTAACGATTCTTGCACTCTCCGCGTATGTTGCATGTCCGCTCTCTCCATAACTTATCCCACGACCCCCGTTCTCTCCACGCTCTCCACAAAGTGACGCTGCACGAACAAATACAGCACGATCAAGGGCAGAATGGCAAGCAATATGCCCGTGTCCACGATGAGCGCCACGTAGTTCGGATCCACTTTCCCCGAGGTGCCGAGACCCGCCAGGATCGTCAGGAACTGGCTGGCGTCCGCCGGCAGCGAGGCGATTTTCAGCGGCATCAAGGCGCTGTCGCTCATGAACAGCGAGGTGTAGAACGTGTCGTTATACTGCCATACGAACGAAAACAAGGTCACCGTAATCAACGGAGGGATGGCGTTCGGCAGCATGATTTTGAAAAAGGTTTTGATCCCGCCAGCTCCGTCGATGAGCGCCGCTTCCTCGATTTCCTTCGGCAGCCCGCGGAAAAACTGGCGGAAAATATAGATGAACAGCCCCGCCTTCAGCCCCGTCGCCGTCGCGGACGTAATGACGGACGGCCAGAAGCTGTTCAGCAGATTGACCCCGTCCTTACCCGTAAACAGATGAACAAGCCCGAGCACGTCGAAGTTTCGGAAATGCAGGTACATCGGCACCATCAGCGTGCTCATCGGGATAAGAATCGTCAGGATGACGAGCCCGAACAACAGGTTGCTCCCCGGAAACTTGAACCGGGCGAATCCGTAACCGGCCAGCGCGGTCGACATCGTCGTCAGCACCATGGTGACCACCACGTAGGTCATCGTATTAAGCAGCAGCGGCCAGTAATCGAGCAGTTCCAGCGCCAGCCTGAAGTTTTCCAGCGTAACATGCACCGGAACCATGTAAATCGTCGGATTGTAAATATCCTCTTTCGCCTTGAAGGCCACCGAAAACTTCATCAGAATCGGATAAATGATCACAAAGGTAATTCCGATGATGAGCAAAAAGCGGCACATGCTCCAAAGCCATTCCAGCGTTTTGTTTTTCACCCGGTTGATGCGGTTATGGGCGGCCGTGTCCGCAGGGTTCCATATCGGTTGCATGCTTATCGCCCCTTCCTAGTTGTGATAGAACGTTTTTCTCGAAACGATGTAGCCCATCACGATCAGCAAAATACTGACCACGATCGTATAGAGCCAGGCCATCGCGGCGCTTAATCCGAAGTTTTGCGTCTTGAAGGCCGTCTCATAAATCATTCGCGTCACCGGACTGTCCGAGAAAGAATCGATGATCGTATAAATGATGTTCGTGAGAATCAGCGGGCTGACCATCGGAAACGTCACCTTCCAGAAGGTTTCGTAAGCCGTAGCCCCTTCGATTTTAGCGACTTCGTACAAATTGCCGGGAACCGACTGCAGCGCCGCCAGGAAGATCAAAATCTGCACGCCCGAGCTGCTGATAATTTCGTAAATCCTCATAACCGCTTCCACGATATAATCGATAAAAGTGATCGGAAACCCGGCTTCGGCCAAAATCATCACCATCGAGCGGATGTTGAACTGGGAAGAAGCCTGACCCAGCTGTTCCGCAACCTCTGCATTGCCGACGAGATTGATGAGTCCCGAGCTTTCCGCCGCCGCGACCGCCCCGGAGGCCAGAATGACGGGGAGGAAAAAGATCGCCCGCGCAATCCCCCTGCCCCGGAATTTTTGATTTAACAGCACGGCCGAGAACAAGCTGAAAAATAAGATCAGCGGCACATCGACCACCATGCCCAGAACCGACTCCGTCAAAATCCGGTTAAAATTCGCATCAACGAACAGCGCATCGGTGAAGTTTCTCCAGCCGACATTTTGCAGCTCATACCCGGTCGGCGCCACTGTCAGCTTATTGAAGCTAAAGCGAATCGATTGGGCAAGCGGTCCCGCGAACAGGAAAATAAATCCGAGCAGCCACGGCGCAATGAACAACAGGCCGAGCATGGAGCGTTTTTGCGTTAAGCTAAGCTTCAATTTCATGCCCCGTCACCACCCAAAGCAAAATGCCGTGCCTCCACCCGAACGCCGTTTACCGTAACCGGCTGATCCGTATAGTTAATGATGACCGACGCCCCGCCTTCATACTTCACTTCCGCAACCCCTTCCCGATGCCGGATATGCTCGGAAATCGGCCGGGTCCGCAGGGGACCGAGCACCTCGTTGACTTCTTTGTAATAAGCGACGGCGTCCTCATACCAAGCCTTGTATTCCGTGGAAAACATCGAGTCGAACCGCGTAAACTTCAGCACCGATGTTGGCTCATACGACCACAGGAAATGCGGCGAAGTGCCATACTCGACCGAGGTCAATACCTGTCTGCGCAGCTCCTGCTCATCGCTAAGATTCAGCGCCTCTCCGGCAATATCGAGATACCCGTGAACGACCATTTGATAAAAAGGAACCTCCTCATCCGTCAGGCTGAACCGGCTGCTCGCTACCGGGACGTCAATCACATGTTTGGCGTAAGGCCAGCTGTAAGCATTGGCGTCCGAGACCATCAGATCCGGAAAAGCTTCGCTTAAATCTTTTAGCTGGTCCGTCACAATGGCCTTCGCGTCTTCCCGGAAGACGACCCGCTGCACCCGGTAATCCGAGCTGAGCACGCCGCCGAGATCCCGCAGCGACAACGCGCCGAGACCGTATTTTCCGTAGCTGTCCGAAAACTTCCCGACATAGTACGGCAGCTTCGCCGGCGACAACAGGTGATAGGTTCCGTAATACGGATCCATCCGGTTCATATTCCGGTCGTACGGATGAAGCTCGGCTACATCCCTCGTGACGAAGCGCACGGCGTCCGACGACGGGTTGAAATTACCGTCATCCCTGTACACCCGCTGGAACGCCACATCCGGGTAAAGGGCTCCGCCTTGTTCCGCAAGCTGCGCGGACAGTTCTTTGAAGTCGCCTCCGCTCCCAAGCACCCCGTCCGGCTTCGCCTTGACCGGCGCTTTATGGTGGACGCCCTTGCCGAACCAGCCTAAATACCGCATCCGGACATTGGAGATGCCGTCATCCTCAAGTTCCCGCGCGATTTGGCCGGCCTGTTCAAAGGTCGTCATCGACACGACGGCGTCATAAGGAACGCCCAGGAAAGACTTCTGCTTGTCGATGCTTCCCAGCACATCCACATAGAACGGCAGGTCCGTCCCTTCTTCCAGCGGCCGCAGCTTGTTCTGCCCGACCAGCGCTTCCCGGTAAGTCCGCGCCATGCCGGAATAACTGGCATCGTCTCCGGTCAGAAACCGGTAGCGGACCGTCAGATCGCCTTGGTACAATTTATCGTTCAGCAGCTGAATTTCCTGAACCTCGCTTCCCGTGTACAGCTCCAGCTCATCCTCGCCGCGCACGGCGAAGCTGCTGAACACATAGTTGTAGGAATTTTGCTTGCCGCTGATGTCCGCGGCGATGCTTGCGACCGCATCGCCTTCCTCGATCACGGCGAACCATCCGGTATCGCCGGCTTTCATGCCGTAAACCGGCATGGACGCCTTCCGGGCGACTTGCCCCCGGCTCCAGCTGTTGTCGTTCGGGTCGTCTCCGTATACCCGCTGGACGTACTGCTCTTCCTTCACCTTGCCGTTGTTGAGCCGGATCAGGGCGCCGCTGCCGTCAGGCACCAGCATATATCCTTCATCCTGCGTTCCCGCCGCTCCGAAGAAACGAAGCAGATCGATACTGCGGATGCGGTGCTTCGCGCTTTCCGTCACTTGAGCGACCGGCACCGACACGACGAGGGAGTCCCCGTCCAGACGGTATTCCAGCGGTACCGTGAAATTCGGCTTATCCGCGCCGCCGCCCGCACCCCCGCCGTTCGCCTCGTTGTCGAAGGCAAGGTCTTCTTCCGTGTATCCCGCTTCCTGGAAGGCGGCCAGCATTTTTTTCATGACGAGCGGTTTCTTCACCTGGTCGTCGAGCCGCTCCAGCAAGTCGGGATTGTCCTTCACCGGGTAGTAGCGCACCTCCACGTACTTGGCGAGCGTCTCGTCCAGCTTGCTCAGCACCTTTTCCTGGAACCTTGCCTTGGTGATGAATTTCGGCATGGCGTCAATCCCGAGCGAAACGTCGCCGAGCGTATACGTCACCCGGATGCCGTTCTCGATCGCCGCCGCCGAAAAGTTGTTGTTTACCACGCTCCAAGGGTTGCTCCAATAGGTCTCCAGCGTGCCGATTTCGTCGCGGAACGAGACGGCGAATTGGGAGGCCATCACTTCTTTTTCGAACGGGGAAGCGATCGCGTCTTCGTCTCGCCCTTGCGGATTGCTGTACCAGGCTTCGCCGCTTTCGCGATCCACGACGGCCACTTCGGCCGTTTTTTCGTTGTAATATAAAGATAAAGCTTCATTTTGTGCGACCAGCATCATCCCGGGAACCCCGGCTCCCCCATCCTGCAGCGCAGCGAGCTCTTTTCCGGGCTCAGGGCCCTCGGCCTTCGGCCGGTAATCGGCGGGATCAACCGCCGGAGCCCCCTGGTTAAACAGCATAAACCCTCCGGCGATGGCGACGATAACGGCACAGGCGAGCAGCGTAAAGGTCCATTTTCGTTTATTCATGTCTCCCGCCTCCTATACCCGAAAAATAAGCTCTCTGTAAATGTTGACGATAAACTCGTAAATTTGCTGCAGCATGCTGAAAATAAGCGTTCCCAGGAAAACGATGATGCCCATCACGATCACGGTCAGGATCATCGTCAGCACCGTTTTTGCGGGCGTATACTGGTGAACGGTCATGATGCCGACGAACAAAAGGCCGATAAACCAAATGGCGGCCACCGTGTTCAGCAGGTAGTAGAAAGACGTTTCCTCCTGCACCATAAACCGGCTGACCAGCGTCATCGGCGGATATATCAGCACCATCGGAACGAGCGCATACGAGGTAGCCATCACGATATCCCTGAATTTGCCCTCGCCCCCCATCAGCGTCGTCACCGACCAGTTGGCAATGCACCACAGAAAAAACGGCAGCACGACGAAAACGAGCTCGCTCATGCTGTTCAGCCGCCGGGGATCGTTGAAATTAACGAGAAAACCGGCAAACTGCCGCTGCAAAATCATGGCAACCACGAGAAGGAACAGAATCGCCAATGCGATGCGCAGCTTGCCTCTTTGTTCGTATTTCATATCCCAAAAACCGTCGAACGGATGAACGATGACATGGAGAGGAAATTTAAGATCGTCCCGCTTCATGGCCCTTAACCCTCCTTTGCTTCCAGTGTCTCGCTGCCTTATAAGCGGCAAAGGCCAGCACGGCCGTCAAAAGCAGTGTCAGCACCGTGCCGAAATGCTCCTTCATCACTTCTCTGCGGTATCTTTTGTAGGCGACGGAGTAGTTTTTACGGTCCATGCCAAGCTTGAAATAGGTCAATGCCTCTTTATTTTCCTTACGCATCAGCTTGGCTTTGCCGATCCCGGTGTAAGCGATATCATAATTGGCGTTCAACTCGAGCACCCGGTTCCAATAGCTTTCCGCCTCGGTATCTTCGCCCCGGTAATGCAGGCGGACGGCCGTATTGACGTTAAGCCCGAACTCCGTAGGTCCGAACACGACAATGTTACCTTTGCCCCGGTCCAGTACAAACTGCCGTTCTCCCGACTGTTCGATCGCCACAGGCGTTTTGAACATGCCCAGCTGATTACCGCGTCCTCCGAAAATGTACAGAAGATTGCCGGACTCGTCGTACGTAAACACCCGTCCCTGCGTGGAGTCGAGCGCGCTGTACATGCCGTCTCCCATCACCTTGATGTCCACGAACTTCGAAGGCCCGACGACTCTTCGGTAGTAGATGTCTCCCGCCACGTCGTAGTATCCGAACCGTTTCAGCACGTCCTCGCCGGACGGGTTCAACCGTTTGATCGGTTCCTTGGAACCGACGTCGATATTCGTGGCGTAGACGAAGCCTTTATGATCCATATCCAGATTGGAAAATTCCGTCGGCACGAACAGCGCCATCTGCGCCCGCTGCGCTTTGGTGGATACGAGCCGCCAGAAATAGTCGACATAGTTGCGTTTGACCTTGATCGTCCCGACGTACCCGATGAACGTCCCTTTCTCGTCGAATTGCATGATGCCTTCATAGACGCCGCGGGCGACCACGAACACCCGCTTCGCTTCATCGACGCTCACCTTGAGCGGCACGAACTGAAAATTCGCCGGCAGCACTTCCGATTGCGGATTTTCGATGATGCTCACGAGCTTTCCTTCCGGGCTCAAGATGACGACCCGGCCGTGATCCGTGTCCGCCACATAGATGCGTTCATCCCGGTCCGTAAATATGCCCGAGGGATTGGCGAACCCGTCCTCCTTGCCGTTATTGTCGAAGGAGGAAATGACTTCGGCTCCCGTTCCGTCCTCCGGAATCTTTACGATCCGCTGGTTGCCGCTATCCAGGACGTACAGGGTGCCCGCATCCGACATATGCATGTCTGCAGGTTCGAGGAAATTTCCGACCCCCAGCTCCTTGCCGGTAATGTATTTCTCGGGCAAGTAAGCCGCCGGCATCGGCGTCGCTTCCTTCCAGAAATTGTAGTTGTAGCTTTCGTACGGTGCCGGAGCGGTTCCCGAAACCGGGGAAGAAGCTGGCGCCGCCGAAGCACGGGACGACGTGCCGGGTATGACGGAAGTCAGTATCAGGGAGATCGCTGCGGCGTAAACGAACCATTTTTTCGCTGTCATATTTCTCCCCTCCCTTAATCCTTCATGCCCGACGTCGCCATCGTTTCGATGATCCGGCTCTGCGCGAACACGAACAGGGTGATCGGAACGCTCATCAGGATGAGCGCCACCGCCGCCCCCGCGCCGGCCCGGGCAATCCCGCCCAATATGATCTGGTTCGCGGCGTAGTGGAGCGATTTCAGCTGCTCGCTGTAAATGAACCCGTTCCCGTCGCTTCCCCACAGCATTTGGAACAGCAATATGATCAGCGTCAGCCAAGCCGGTTTGACGTTCGGCATGACGATCTGCCAGAAGATCCGGTATTCGCTGGCTCCGTCGATCTTCGCCGCCTCCAGCAGCGCATCGGGAATCTGCTCCATGAACTGCTTCATCAAATACAGGCCGAGGGAATAGGCGAACGCCGGAATAATCAAGGCCCAGTACGTGTCGATCATGCCGAGCCAGGACAAAATCATGTAGTTCGGCGTTTGCGTCACGACGGGCGTAAACATCAGCGACAGCACCACGATCGTGAACAGGATCGATTTGCCCGGAAATTTGTGCTTGGCCAGCGGATACGCCGCAGCCGAAGCGAGAATGACATGACCTACGATTCCCGCTCCCGTAATGAACACCGTATTGAAAATGTAACGGGAAAACGGTACCCACGACTGGCCGAGCAGGTTCATGAGATCGAGAAAATTGTTCCACGTCGGATTTCGGACGAATAGCGTCGGCGGAAACAGAAAGATTTCGTCAAGCGGTTTGAACGCGTTGTTGATCGCATAGACGAGCGGAAGCGCCATGAAAGCGCCGAACGCCGCAAGCAGCAGGAACAGGAAGAAGGTCCCGGCAAAGGAACGGTTGACCCGCTTTTTTCCCCGCCGCAGTCTGAATTTGAACGGCAACGGGCGGCTTAGGGCCCCCGTTCCGGTCATTTTCGTTTCCACTTTCACGTTACTCACCCACCTTACTCAGAAGTTTTTGGACGATCAGGTTCGTTCCGACCATCAGCATGAACAGCACGGTCGCAATCGCGGACGCGAAGCCCATTTCAAACCGGGTCGTCCCGTAATCGATCAGGTGGGTAACAATCGTCTCGGCGGCATAGTTGACGCTCGGAAAACCGGCCAGTGCGATCGACACGTCCGCGACGGCGAACGAGGTCGTGAGCTGGATGACGGCGCCGAACATCAGTTGCGGACGCATGGACGGAAGCGTGACGTACCACAGCTCCTGCCAGCGATTGCGGATGCCGTCGACGGCCCCGGCCTCGTACAGCGTTTTGTCGACCGTTTGCAGGCCGGCGATAAACGCGAGGAAGCCGGTTCCCAGGCTCAGCCACAGCTGGGCGAGAATAATGATCGGCAAAATATAGGCTTCCGTCTTCAGCCATTGAATCGGCTCCAAAATAAAGCCGAGCTTGATGAGCAGCCCGTTAGCGATCCCGTAGCGGTCCCCCGAGAAAATCATCAGCCAGATGAAATACACGTTGCCCGAAATGGACGGAGCGTAGAAAATCAGCGTCATGAACGCCCTGAGCTTTGGGCCGAGCTCGTTGATGATCCAGGCGAACACGAAGCAGGCCAGGTAACTGACGGGTCCCGTGATCGCCGCGAACAGGAGCGTATTTTTCATCGCGGTCAGGAAGATGTCGTCCTCGAGAAAAAGACGGGTATAGTTTTGCCACCCGACGAACCGCGGAAATTCCAGCATGTTGAAATAAGTAAAGCTCAGTACGATCGAAATGAGAACGGGAAGCACGGTAAACAGCATGAATAAAATCATGTACGGCGCCAGCAGAATGTAGGAATGCTTGCTGGCTTTGATCTCGCGCCACTTTAAGGCCCACCAGGTATTGTGCATATCGATTCCCCCCTACTTCTGCGGCTGGCCGAATTCTTCTTGCTTGTTGCGGATCTCGTCGTGGATATATTGAACGGAATCCATGATCGCTTCCCGCGGCTCGATCCCGCTGATAACCGATCTGTAAAACGCGTTGAACAGATTTCTTCCCGTGGAATAGCCGCCGGGCACTTCGGGAATGCCTTCGACCCATTTGAACTGCTCTTCCAGGTTCTCGTAATCCTCCACCGGCCATGGCAGCTGAGCGAGCGCGTTAATGTTCGCGGTCGGGTAACGGGCAGCGGCACCCATAAGTCCTTCCATCTCTCTCCCGAAGGTCGTTTGCGTGTCGTCACTCGTCCACCACTTCAAAAACTCCCAAGCGGCTTCTTTATCTTTGGCATCATCCAGCATCAGCACCCCGCTTCCTCCGGCCGGAACGGTATGATCGACGGTTCCGTCCTCCTTGACCGTACCGGGCACCGGCGCAAACCCCCACAAGCCGCGAATTTCCGGGGCGAACACAGACAGTTGATTGTACGTGGTGTAATCCGCAATGCCGATCGGCATTTGGCCGGTTCTGAACCGGTTCGGGAAATCGTACTCCCGCTCCAGCTTGTAATCCGTATAATACTCCGTCCACTGCTTGAACGACTCGATGCCGACCTTGGAGTCCAGGTCCGATTCCGTATCGTTATTCCGGTAAAATTGTCCGCCGTTTTGCATCAGCAAGGTAGCGTACATCGAGTTCGGCGGCAGCGTCGTCCATTGGTTCGGCGCCTGGGCCACGACCGGGAGACCGAAGGCCATATGATTTTTGTTCAGCACGGCCAGCAAATTCGAGACGTCGTCCCAGGTTTCCGGCACTTCAAGGCCAAGCTCGGCAAGCACATCCTTGCGGTAAAACAGCATGTTAAACGTCTGCGTTTCCGGCAGCGCATACACACCGCCGCGATATTCGTACGGCACGATCGCGCTCTCCCGGAATCGGGCGGCCACCTCTTCGTAATCGCCGAACTGCGTCAAATCGGCCGCCGCATTCCGCATCGCGAAATTGACCGGCAAATCGTTGCCGATTTGCATGGCGACGTCGGGGCCTTGCCCGGCCAGCGTCGCGGGCAAAATCGTACCCATGTTGACGAGCTTCAGGTTAACGTTAATGCCGGTTTGGGGCGTAAACGTCTCGTCGATCATCGCCTTGATCGCATTCGCCTGATCGCGTCCGCTGCCGATCCATACGGTTACCGATCGCTGATCCTTTTCGTCGGCCACGTTGCCGATCCGGTTGTAATCGATGAAGAACGAAGCCGCAAAGGTGGACAACTCGTGGACGATTTTATCGCCCGCGCCGAGACCGCCCTTCGGCAGCTTTTGATTCGGGGATGCGATATAAATCTCGTCGATCTCCAGCGGCTGCTCTCTGGCCTGCTGCAGCCAGGTGCCCAGGCCGCCGGTGTTCGTCTTGTATGCCGTCAGTCTCCGCGGAATCGTTTCGGGCTCCTTCAACATCTCGTCGAGCTGAACCGCCATCGTCTTGAGCAGCGCTTCCTGGTCGCTCGACTGTCCGGAGAGCTCCACAAGCCTTGCCGCTATCGCTTTCAGGCGTTCGCTTTCCGCCTGGAACACCTCCAGCAGCTCGGGAATCCGCTGCTCAACCCGGTAATCCCGATACTCATCCGGCTTGGTGCCGGTTATCATCAGTATTTTTCGGTACATCGCGTTCAGGTTCAGCAGGCTGTCCTCCACCTGTTGGATCAGCGGCGCGAATTCTCCGAGGCTGACCTCGAGACGGAGCACATGCTTACCCTCTTCCAGCTTGAACAAATACGGGTCCTCCGCCCCCATCACATCGATCCGGTATCCGCTTTGATAGCGGAATGGAGCCCGGTTCATTTCCTCGAAGGGTACTTGTCCGTCAATCGTCAGCTTCCGCGTCGAGTAAATCCCCCGCACGAAATTTTGCTGGGTCCGGAACCCGATTTTATACAAGCCCGTCTCGGGAACGTCGATCTCCCACTCGATCCACTGCCCGGGGAGCCGCCAGCTATAGCCCCCGATCGTGTTTATCCGCACTTTGGACGCGCTGTAAGGGCTTACACTCGGACTCGAACGTTCGCTCAGCGGATAGAGTGTCGGCGAGGATTTCCGGATTGCGTCTTCCCCCTGTACGACGATGAGCCGCCCTTCGGTTTCCTTCCATCCTTCCGCTTCGTATTGCCGTTTCGCTTCTTCGTACGGAAGCGCCTCTTCATGCTTGAACAGCTTCAGGCTCCGAATGACCATCGGCTCCCGCGAGGCGGCCAACGTCAACGTATGTTCTCCTTTGTCAAAATAAAATCGGAACGGTTCCGTGATATATCCGTCGGAGTCCTCCATCAAGGTCTCCCGCCACTCCGGACGCTCCGCCTGTTTCGGCCTCAAATCGTTGCCTTGGTTGTCCCGCTCGATATCCGGCTTCTCGTTGTCCCAGATCCTGTCGAACTGCAGGTACCCCGCTTCCTCGAACGGGATGCCGCCGTCGATTTTGAGCGATCGTTCGATCGAGGAGCTTTTACCTTCCACCGGAAAATAAAGCAGCGACAAATTGTAAAATCCCGCCTCGGGAACGGCGACCTTCCATTCGATCTCGCCCTTCTCCCCGGTATAAACCGAGATTCCGTCGCTTCCCTCGTAATTTTCCAGCTTCTTGATATCCGCACCATCCGCACGGGAGAACTCCGAGGCCTCGATAACGACTTCCGCGTCGGGTCGCGAGGCTCCTTCGAATCCGGCCAAGTAATCGGTATAGGAGGGCAAGGACGAGTTCCCTTTCACCCCGGCGGCCAGCTTGACGACCGGAAGCTCGGTGATCTTTCCTCCCGTTCTTGTTGAATCGGCGGTGCCGCCGAAAACGCCGGCGATCCACAGGATCAGCAAAACGGCAGCGACGATGACCAACAACCATCCCCATTTATTGCTAAGCTTCTGTATCCCAGTCAAAGTCCATCCTCCTCGCAAAGCCCGTGTGAACAGGAAAGGGACGCGAATGATAAATACGTCCCCTTCCCGCCAATCTATTCAGCTAAAGACGCGAACCCTTACTTGCCGAGCTTATCGACGGCTGCCTGCGCCTGCTGCTTGTATTTTTCGGCTGTCGCGGTGACGGATTGGTTGTTCACGATAATGTCTTCCACGAACGCGTTCGTCGGATAGTCCGGATACGCTTCGTCCAAGGTAATGACGCCCGTGCCCACGATATGCTCGCGGATCATGTCGATGTCCTCCTGGTTGCTGTACATGCTTTCCAGGTAATCCTGCCCCGGATATTCCTCGGTCGGCGGGAAATCGAACGTTTCTTCATAGGCCTGGTACACGGCTGCCGGGTCCTTCACGCCCTTCGGAATGAATTTGGCGGAAGCCGCGGTGTTCGCATAGGTTTGTTCCGCCGATCCTTGCGGCCCGTTCGGGTATGGCACGATGCCGACTTCAAATGTCAAATCGCCGAGCATCCATTCCGCTGCAGGGAACATCGCCACATTGCCGTCTTTAAACGTGTTTGTTTCTTCCCAGTTGGTCTTGTTGCCCGTTTTTACCCGAACGACCTTATCGACGTTGTACAAACGGTTCACGAATTCCGCGGCTTCAATAGTGCGCGGGTCGGACAACATTTCCTTCGCGTTATTGGAGTCTACGGTTACTCCGCCGTTGGCTGCCGTGAAGTGCTTCACCGCATCGATGGCCCAGCCGGAAAAGCCCCAAACATCCGTTTTTCCGTCGTTATCCGTATCTTTTGTCGCCTGTTTGGCGATTTCCAAAAGCTTATCCCAGTTCCATTCTCCTTTACTGTAAAGTTCCTGAAGGTCCGGGAGGCCCAGTTTCTTGAACAATTCCCGGTTGTAGTGGAGCCCCGGTCCGATCGAAAGCGGGTTATCGAAAGCATATTCCCCGCCACCGATCGCAGGATATTTCATTTGCAGGTTGCCCCCGTTGTTGATGTTGTTTTTTTCTGTCGTAAACTCGCTGAGCGGAAGCAATTGCCCTTTCAAAATGGCAGGCAATGCGGACTTATATTCCATCTGCACGATATCGGCGAACGGCTCGCCGGCCAGTACGCTCGTCGTGAATTTGTTCATGTACTCCTCAAACGGCACGTTCACAAATTCAAATTTGCAGTTATATTTTTTTTCAACTTCAGCTATTTTTTCGAGGCGCGCCTTGTCACCCGCGGTTGCCCCGGCCGGCTTCAAATCCCACCAAGCGGCAACCTTGATCACCCGTCCTCCCAAATCAATGGCAGGCTCCTCCGACGGTTCGGGCTCGGCCGATTCCTGCGGAGCCGTATTGGTCGCTTCCGGCGACGGGGACGGCGTATTCTGGGCGGTGTTATTGCCGCCACCGCAGGCGGAAAGCAGAAAAATAAGACAGAACAACAATAAAGAAAGCCCTTTCATTTTTTTCATTGTGAAACCTCCCATTTGTTCTATAGATCTTACTTTCATGAAACCCCGCTTACATTCTCATTCATTTACTAACAAAATAACACCTATTACAAAACAAGTTATTGTAAATCACCCCATTTTGTTATTACCGTTTGCCAAATAATATACCGCCAACAATATAATTCGTCAATAAATAATTATGATAACAAGATGGGTTTTATGCTAACTTGTCCTGCAAAACAAAATAAAAACCCCGGCGATCACCTTCATCGCCAGGGCTTGCAACCTTTATTCTTATTGCTCTTTAGAAACGGAATTGTTCTCCCGGAGAACGACATCTCCATAAATCAGCAGCCTTTCGAAATTTGACTGCGGATTGGCCATGCGCCATAAAAGCTTGTCAACGGCCCGCATGCCAAGAAGCTCCTTGTTCACGTCCACGGTCGCAAGGAGAGGCAGCGTTTCATCCGTGTTATCGAATCCGGTGAATTGTATCTTGCCGGGAACGGGGACATCCAGCTTTTGAAGAGCTTCCATCACGAATTGGGCCGTCGTATCGTTCACGCAAACAAACACCTCCGGCAATTCGTGGGCGGCCGCAACTTTAGGCACCGCTTCATGAACATGCGCGATTTCCGGCCCGATGAGCTCAGGAATCTGCACGTAGTCCAGCTGATGCTCTTCCATGACCGATCTGAACCCCAGCCATCGTTCGTAAAAGCTCTGTGCGTACCCGATCTGTCCGACAAACTGGAAGTTTCTGTAGCCTTTGCTGACCAGCTTGATCATCATTTCTCTCATGCAATGGAAATTGTCCGAAAATACGGCATCCGCCTGAAAGGCCGGATCCTGGTGATCCACCATGACAACAGGGATGTCCAAATTTTTGATCTCAAGCAGAACCTGCGTCGACACGGCTCCGATCGTTAAAATTCCGCCAATCGCATTCGGATTGAGCAGGGAAAACATGGACGATTCCCCCGACGGTTCCGTAAGCGTAAGAATGTCCGCCCCTTTCTGGTTCAGGCGGGCGGAAATTCCGTTGAAAACCCGGCCCCAATACAGCGAGTCGATATCCTGGTATCGGACATTCGGGAACAACACGAGGATAGCCCCGGGCGAGGCTTCTCCTTCCGCGTCCTGGGGAGGGACTTGCACCAAGGCCGATTTTCCGGAACTCTTGAAGTATCCGAGCTGGCCCGCGGCTTTTAATATCATCTCTCTCGTCTGCGCGCTGACTCCCGGCTTCCCCGAGAGAGCACGGGATACGGCAAACTTGGACACCCCGGAATAATCTGCGATTTCCTGGATCGTTACTTTTTTCATTTTATCAACCTACTTGACGACATATTATTTTTCTAAAAATTCCGAACCTCAAACGTGTTAGTTTACGTTAGGTTTATTACATAATAACACGGGAAGCAAATAATCCAAAATATTAATCTCTCTTTGTCATTCTTGCTCATTTTTATCTCTCTCGATATGCAAAAGCCGACTCTTCTTTTACGAAGAAAGAGCCGGCTTCCCGCGTTTTTTTCATTATATCAGAAAATCAACTTCCAGAAAATGTAACCTATTGTTAATACGAAGCATGACCTTCGCCCGCCAAAGCGTCCGCTTTCGTTCTTTGCACGGTTCCGAACGGATGCCGGGGAGGAGCGTAAATCGAGTACAGCTTGAGCGGCTTCGTTCCCGTATTGGTCAGGTTATGCCAAGTTCCGGCAGGAACGATGATCGCATCATCCTCATTCACGTTTCTTTGGAAATCCAGCCGGTCTTTCCGGGCTCCCATTTGCACGAAGCCATGCCCGTCTTCGATACGAAGAAATTGATCAGTCCCCGGATGAATTTCCAATCCGATATCTTCACCCGGCATAAGACTCATCAATGTGACCTGCAAGTGGGTTCCCGTCCATAATGCGGTCCGGAAATTTCGGTTGTGCTCGGCCGCCTCTTCGATATTGACGACGAATGGATTCGGACCGTGGTCCTTGATATTCATCGTCATTTGCTCATGATCCCGGTAGAAACGCCAATGTCCGGACGCGGGCGGGTTGTAATAATACGAAGGCCAATAGGCCCCTCTTACCGGTTCATACCCGTAATATTGCTGGCAAGTCTTACAGTACAATTTCATTCTCCTCCCAGGTTCCCTTTCTCGTTATAGCCTATGCGGGTGCCTATAGCAGGGTGAAGGAAACATAAAAGGCCCTGAATTCCAACCCGGGTTGAAATTCAAGGCCCTTGCCGCTAATAGATCACTCTATTGTGCTCATCTTTAATACCCGATTTTCGGTAAAAGTACGTATTGATCACATCGCGCCATTGCTTCGCGCTCTCCAACTGCTCCAGCAACCGTTCTTTGACATGATTAAAGCGCCGCGGATCAAGCTTGCGCTCCAGGGCATCCCAGTGCACGAGCCACTGTTCCACCTGCTCCACCCCCGCAAAATGGGTGTCATAAATATGCTGAATCACCGTCTTGCCGGATTTCAAAACATGGGTATACGGAACATGGTGAAAAAACAGCAGGAGTTCGTCCGGGCAAGTTTCCAAGCCCTCATACATGGCTGCATTAGCGCCGACATATTGGCCCGCATACCCAGTTCCGGAAGCCTGCGTTCTGTCTACTCCGATACCGTCCCGATCCGCAAAATGATACGTTCCCCATTTGGAGTATTCGTAACCGTCCACGTCCGGGCCATAGTGTGTATGCGGCACGACCATCCAGCCCACGCCAAGCGGCGAGGTATAATTTTCATAGGCCGGCCAGGACTCCATCAGCATTTCCAGGATGGTATCAGTCACGTCCTGATCAAGTCCAAAGGTCATGCGGGTCCACTCCTCGCCAATCTCTTCCGCCGTCAAATCCGGATTCCATAGCAATCGCCCGTACCCGTAAAGGTTCGACTGGGCAAGGTAGTGCCCCGTCCAATTCAGGTCATCGCCGATATTGGATACCGCCGTAATCCCGCTATGCTGAAAAGAATATACCTGCCCGGCCACGATCTCCTTTACCTTGCTGCCTTTCCCTTGGCAAAGCGTATCGAATTCCAGCACCTCTTTCCATTGCGGAATCAAATAGCATACGTGTCTTTGCTGGCCTGTGTACTCCTGCGTAATCTGAAGTTCCAGCATTTGATTCGTACGCTCCATGGCTCCGAACAAGGGAGACACCGGTTCTCTGACCTGAAAATCCATCGGTCCGTTCTTGATTTGCAGGATTACATTGTCTTTAAATTGGCCGTCCAGCGGCTTGAAGTGATCATAGGCGGCGCGTGCGCGGTCCGTTTTGCGATCCCTCCAATCCTGATGGCAGTCGTACACGAAGCATCTCCACAGGACGAGTCCGCCAAAGGGCTCCAAAGCTTCCGCCAGCATATTGGCTCCATCGGCATGATTCCGCCCGTAAGTAAACGGCCCGGGACGGTTCTCCGAATCGGCCTTGACCAGAAAACCGCCAAAGTCGGGAATGTACCGGTATATATCGGCCGCTTTTCGTTTCCACCAGCCCCGCACTTCCGGTTCCAACGGATCGGCTGTGGAGGTATCCCCTAGCTCCAGCGGCGCCGCGAAGTTTACGCTGAGATAGAGGCGGATTCCGTAATCGCGGAACACGTCGGCTAATCGGGCGACATCGGGCAGCACGGGTGGAGTTATCAGCTTCGTTTCCGCAGCATGGACGTTTACATTATTGACCGCGATCCCGTTAATCCCGACGGAGGCTAATAATCTGGCGTACTCCCGTACGCGAGTCAGATCGGGAACGATGGCGTTGTCTTTGTAAAATATCGACCTGCCCGCATATCCGCGCTCAATGGTTCCGTCCATGTTATCCCACTGATTGACCATGCGAAGCCGGTATTTTGGAATTTCCAGCAGATTTAACGCTTCGTTCGCACGGCCCGTCTGGAGCAGGCGCAGGAAATGAAATACGCCGTGAAGCACTCCCTTTTCCGTCCCTCCCGCAATCAGTATGAATTTCTTGTCTCCCCCGGAACTGCGCAGGATGTAACCTTCTTCTCCCAAACGGGCAGCTTCCCCCGCACCAAGCGTTTCGTCCAGGAAGGGCGGGTATCCCCCGCTGCCGAGGGTAGCCAAGATCAGGAAACTACCGGCGGTCTCTTCGTGAATAACCTCGGGCTCCGCCCCTGTCAGAAGAGCAATGCCTCCGGTCAATTCTTGAATCGCCGTACGGAACACTTGCGAAGGGTTGGCCTCCGCCGTCACGATCTTACGCAAATAAGCTTCAAGCGGCTTAAACGTTTTGAAACGTTCCGCCGAGCTTCCGCCAAAATTCAACCAGGCCGGATCATAAATCCTGTTCATATTGCCTCCTCATATTCATTTTCCGAGCTCCGTCGGGTTCATGCCCGTAATTTTCTTGAACAGCGTGCTGAAATACGGAACATTTTTATATCCGACCTTTTCGGCCACTTCGTAAACCAGCGCGTTGTTCTCCATCAGCAGTTCCCGCGCTTTCTCAATCCTGACTCTCGTCAAATAATTGTTGAACGTCTCGCCCGTCATATTTTTGAAGATCATCGACAAGTAGTTTCGGGAAATATAAACCTTATCCGCCAAACTGCCAAGCGTAATATCCTCGGCATAGTGTTCGTGAATATACTCGATCATAAAGTCGACGGCCTGACGATGCTTTCCGTTTCCGCCCCATTCGCGGCTGCCGAACACAAGCCCGATCTTGTTGCCGAGCCATTCGGCAAGCTCGGATGGACGCTGCAGCTCCGCTATTTCGCGCGCAATGCAATCATTCGAGAAAATATCATCGACCACCGTTCCGGTCTCATAAAACGCGAAGGCGATAATGCCCCACAGCTCTCCGGCCAGCATGCCGACGTAAGGCTTGGCGATCCCGCCCGCTTGTTCCAAACGCATCATGTGATCCTTGATCATCGTGCGGGCCTGATTTTCCTGCGACGTTCGAATCGCGCCGGCCAGCTCCAGGTAAAGCTTAACGGGACGCACCGGGGGCTCGTTCCCCTGATGACTCAGCTCCTGCGTATTGTAGAAATACAGATCATATTCCGGAACCGCCGGCCGGAAATTCAAATCGATCGCACGAAACGCTTCTTCCGTCGAGACGCCGATTTCACTTATGTTGCTCTTGCGTTCCCCGATCCCGATCCGGAGCTTCAGCTTCAAATAGTTCCGCGCACAGTCGATTAATCTGACGCTGAGCTGCTCCATCCGCTGCCGCAAGCGCCCGGCAGACTCCGTTCGGTCATGATGAATAATGATCACGGAGCGATTCGTGTGGAGATCGGCATGATCAAAAGAGGAGAACACGGCTTGGGCAATCTCGCAAACCATATTGCCGATTGCGAACCGGAGGAGGCTCCAGTCGGATAAGCTCAGCTTGGCCGCCCGTTGATCGCGGACCAATTCGATGCCTACGACAGTATGGTCAAAATCAAGCCAGCTTTGATATGGCGCCGGGATTTCGCTTTGAAGACGGGGATCTTTCAATGTGCCCGCCGCAATGGATTTGACCCATTCCTTCTCGACGAACGGTTCGTACACACGCAGCTTCCGCAGCAGTTCATCCTGCTTCATCCGCCGCTCCTCCCGTTCCTCCAAGTCGGATATGGCCTGGCTTAAAACCGACTTTAGCGTCGGAAGACTGACCGGCTTGGAAAGGTAATCGTTCACCTTCAAGCGTAATGCCTGGCGGGCATATTCAAAGTCCGAGTAACCGCTCAAAATAATCACTTTACCCGCATAATCATTCTTTTTCCGCAACTGTTCGATCATGTCCAGACCATTCATGACAGGCATATACAAATCGGTAATCACGATATCGGGACAAGCGGATTCGATCATTTCAAGCCCTTCTTCCCCGTTCAACGCTTCTCCTGCCCACTCCGCATTCAGCTCATCCCAAGGAATGGCTTTTCGGATTCCCTGCAGTACCGCGCGGTCGTCATCCACGATTCCTATCTTCCACATCTGAAGATCCCCCTTCTTTTTTGCAAAAGGCAATGCTTCATACTAGCCGATAAAGCGCCATGCCCGATAGGCTTAAAAAAACCGCTCAGGCATGACGCGAACCGGGAATGGCTTATTCGCTTATTCGCTTATTCGTATTCTTGAGCGGCCTTCTTCAGAGATTCATAGGCCTTTTCCGGCGTGGTTCTGCCGAAGCTCAGCTCATCCCGCACGAGAGGGAAGTCTTTGTCGATGAAATTCACCCATCCTTCCGGCCCTGTCGTAAACGTTTGGCCGTCCGGGGTCGTTGCGTCGATCAGCTTCATGCCCACTTTCTCCCCTTCCGGCAGATTCGGAATCAGGCTCTCGGCGATCTTGGCATTGGCGGGCACGCCGCGAACGGTTCCAAGGATAGCCCCTGCCTCCGGATCATTGACGAACCAGTCGATAAACTTGGCCGCTTCTTCTTTATGCTTGGAATTCGGCGAAAGGCTGAGATACATGGAAGGCTTCAGCCAACCTCCGGCTTCCTCGGCCCGAGGCATCGTCACCAGATCATACGCCCCTTCTTTCATGCTGTCCCAAGTGGTGTAGTTATTGGAGAAAGAGTAACGGAACAGCACTTTGCCGTTCACCAGCAAGTCTGCCGTCGGGTCCATTTCCTTGTCGGACGCGTTCAAATCGGCAGGTGGCACCAGTCCGTCCTTGCGCAGCTGCTCGAATTTTTTCGTCCATTCCAGAAATGTCGCTTCATCGATATTGAATTTGCCGTCTTCCGTGATCAGCGTACCTTTGCCCTTGGCATAGTGATAAGCGCTGAACACGAAGTAGTTACCGGCATAATCCAACGTGAAGTACTGGCCTTTAGCCAGTTTAGGCTTTACTTCTTCCGCCAATGCGAAGAAATCGTCCCATGACCAGCCGTCTTCCGGCATCGTTGCGCCCAATTTCTCAAGGGCCGCCTTGTCATAAATCATCCCGAAAGCAACGGATCCCAGCGGTACGCCGTATTGCTTGCCGTCTCTCTGCCCGATCGGTAAAAGGCTTGGCGTCAGTTCGTCCAGTTTAACCTTGGTATCGAGTTCTTCCAATTGGTTGCGGGAGGTCCAGTCCGAAATCCAGCCCGGGTCCATTTGAAAAATATCCGGCTCGTTATGCGCGGCCGCCTGCGTAGAGAGTTTATCCAGATAGCCGTCCATCCCGGAGTATTCCGGCTCGAACGTCACATGCGGATTTTTCTGCGTATACAAATCCAGTACCTTCAGCGTCGCTTCGTGACGCGGCTGCGAGCCCCACCACATAATCCGCAGCTTCACATTTTCCTGTGCCGAGCCCGTTTCGGCCGGGGTTTCGTTCGTGGTTGCCGTTGTGCCGCCCGCATTGCTTGAGTTGCCTCCTTTGCCTCCGCCGCTGCCGCAGGCCGCCACCAGCAAGGAGAGCACCATCAATACCGCGACGAATTGCAATCGCTTCCATTTGTTCATGCCGACTTCCCCCTAAAACAATATAATGTGGTCAATTAGTATCCTATCAATTCGAGGCTAGCCGGAGTATAAGAGAGATGCACAATTTATTATAAAATCGTCTGATTATGCTTCGCTATACGATTCTTCCAGCCTCGGAAAGACGATCGACACCACCGCCCCCTGCGGATCCCCATTCTCGATGGCAATCGCGAAATCATCGTTAAAATAAGCCGAAAACCGCTCTGTCACGTTCCGGATGCCGTACCCTCCTTTTCGGCGATGATTTTCTTTGTCCCGCTGGCCCAGCCCGTTGCCGTCGTCCATAATCATGATCCGGACATGGTCGTCCTGCTCTCCAACCTTGATCAGAATCCGACCGTTCCGCCTTCCGTTGAAGCCGTGAATGACGGAATTTTCGACGAAAGGCTGAAGCGTCATTTTGGGTATACACAAGCCGAGCACGTCCTGGGAAGCCTGCACCTCGTAATCCAATCCGTCTTCCCACCTGATCTGCTGGATTTCCAAATAGCATTTGACATGAGTCAGCTCTTCTTCCAGCGTAATAAAGCTTTTTCCATGCGACAATCCGATGCGGAACATGCGCCCCATCAGTTCCAGAATGCGGCTCATCTTCTCCTGTCCTTCCGCAATCGCCATCCAATTCAGCTGATCTAAGGTGTTATAAAGAAAATGCGGATTAATATTGGCTTGGAGCGCTTCAATCTCGGCCTTGCGCTGCTTCTCGTAACGTTCGGCAAGCGATGCGTACAAAGCCTGGATTCTCTCGTTCATCTTGCGGAATCCCGCAAACAGAATGCCGAATTCATTCGTATAGTCGTTGGCCAGCTCCGCCTGTTCTCCTCCGACCGCGTAATTCTTCATCGCTCTTACCAGCTGGGCGACCGGTTTCATAAATTGACGGCTTAACCAGAGCATTAATAAAAAGGCAAGCAACAATGCCCCGATGCCGATCGAAATAATCGCCCCCGCAAGCTTGACGCTTCCCGCCGTAATTTGCTTCCACGGGGTGATCTCCAACAGCATCCACTCTGAGTCGGCAACCTTGGAGTATACGACCAGGGACTCGACGCCGTACGGCTGAGTATGTGACCGGAACACGCCGGATTCGTCCGGGAACCGCAGGTCCTGCTCTCTTAATCCGGTATCTTTCATCGACCTTCCGACGTTTAGCAGTTCCCTGCCGTTCATATCCAAAAGGATCCTGTTCGAATCTTGGGAATAGCCGGCAAGAATGCTTCTGATCCAATCGGCTTTCACATGCACGACGAGAATGCCCAAATAACGGGAATTGTTGTACACCTTGCGGGAAAAGCTCAACACGGGCACATTTCCCTTATATGTAGACAATTCATGCTCCTTCGACCAGGCGAAATCATTTTTCCGCAAAGAAGAATACCAGGGTTGATAGACGGCTTTGGTCAAATCATGAAATTGGATGTAGCTCTGCTCTCCCCCCCATTCCGGCTGCATCATGTATAGATCGATGGCCTGGATTTGCGGAATGGAATAGGTTAGATGGGCCAGCGCCTGCTGAATTCCCTTCGACCTCTGATAGTGGTTGAATTCGTCTTCTTTTCCCGACAAAAAAGTCAGCAAGTCGTTATCTCTGGACGTTGTCAGCGATATTTGCTCAATCGACGTAAGCCGGCCCGTAATTTCGTTGTTCAACTCCTCAAGCAGTCTTTTTTGGTAATAAGACGTGTTTTCGGCCAATTCCCGCGAAGTAATGACATAACTGATCCATACCGTAATCGCCAGTACAATCGCGATCAACCCGGCAAAGCAAATCATAAATAAGGAGTCGATCCGGTATTTTTTGAAAGGATTGATCATTTCGCGCATCCTCCGTTTTCATCTATCCGAAAAAAACATTGAAGCTGCGGCGAACCGCTGCCTCAATGTTTTCTAATTTTAATATATGATGGAAAAGCTGGCTAGCCTTTTAGCCCTGTCGTGGCAACACCCTCGACAAAGTACTTCTGGGCAAAAATAAACAGGAGCGTCGCCGGCAAAATAGAAACGAGCGACATGGCCAGCAATTGTCCCCACTCCGCGCCGCCTTGGGAATCGTTGATCATCCGCAAAGCCAGCCCGACCGTATATTTGTCCACGGAATTAATGTACAACAGGTGGCCGAGGAAATCGTCCCAGTTCCACAGGAAGCAGAAAATAACGACGGTAACGATGGACGGCTTTAACAACGGCATGATGATTCTCCAGTAAATCCCGAACCAGCTGCATCCGTCTATTTTTGCCGATTCATCCAGCTCCCGCGGGAGCCCCCGTATAAATTGAACGAGCAGAAAGACGAAGAAGGTTCCTCCCGCTCCACCTGCCAAGGCATGGGGGACGATGAACGGCAAATACGTGTTGACCCAGCCGAATTGGTGGAACATGGCATACTGCGGAATGATGAGTACTTGGCCCGGCAGCATGAGCGTGAGCATCAGCAGGGAAAACCAGAATCCGCGCAGCGGAAAGTCCAATCTGGCGAATCCGAAAGCAACCAGCGTACTGGAAATCACGGTTACGATGACGACCGCGATGATTAAATAAAAGGTGTTCACATAGAAATCGGTGAACGTAAATCCCGGTACGGAATGCCAGCCCTTGGTATAGTTCGACCACTGGGGCACGGTCGGGAATATGGACGGGGAACTCAGCTCCCGGTTGTTTTTTAAAGAAGCGCCGATCCACCAAATGACCGGGTAAACCATGATCAGACTGAAGATAATGAGCACCGAATGGCGAATGAATTTGTTCCGGCTGGACCTGGTCATTTTCGTTTCCCTCCCTGGCTTTCGGATTCATAGAATACCCAGTATTTCGAAGTCAGGTTAATGATCACGGCGGCAGCCACGATCAACAGCAGCATGATCCAGGCCAAGGAGGAGGAATAGCCCAGTTGATAGCGGCTGAATGCCCGTTCGTACAAATACAGCGCGTACACATAGGTGGAGTTCATCGGCCCCCCGGCGGTGATCACGTAGGCAGGCGTGAACATCTGGAAGGAGTTGATGACCCCCATGATGAGATTGAAAAATAACGTTGGGGACAACATAGGGAGCGTTATTTTGAAAAATTGTCTCATCCTGCCCGCACCGTCCACCGCCGAGGCTTCATACAGGTCATTCGGAATCTGCTTCAGGCCCGCGAGGAAAATAACCATCGAAGAGCCGAATTGCCAGACCGACAGCCCGATCAGCGACCATAACGCGGTATCCGGATTCGTCACCCAGCCCGTTCCCGGGATTCCGAAAGCGCCTAGGAGCTTGTTGAAGAAGCCGTCCACGCCGAAAATATTTTTCCATAACAGGGAAACCGCAATGCTCGCCCCGATCAAAGAGGGAAAATAGATGGCCGTTCGGTAGACCGAGATTCCGCGCACCGCTTTTTTCAGCAGCATGGCGACCAGCAGCGCGGCAATCAGCTTCAGCGGCACCGAAGCCAGCACGTAATAAAACGTGATCCATAACGATTTGGCGAATTTCTCGTCCGAATTCAAAATACGATTGTAATTTTCCAGACCGACCCATTCGATCGGCTTCATCAAGGTATAATTCGTGAAGGAATAATAGAGGGATAGCAGCATCGGATAGGCCGTCAAAGCCAAGAAACCGATCAACCACGGGGAAATAAACAGGTAACCTGCAATTGGAGAGTCCCAGCGCTTGAGAAATGTTTTTTTGCGGACAGGTACTCCGGATGCTAAAGACGTGGATCGTTCCATAAATTCACTCTCCTTTTTCCGTACCTTAAGTATAGATGGAGAGCTGCCGGGAACTACATGAGACAATTGTTCAAAATCATTCAATATTTTCAGAATATGCTGGTATTTTAGCTTTCATCGCATGAAGCTCCCGGTTATCTTGAAAAAAGAAAGACCGGGATTATCCCGGTCTTTTTTGCATGTTTTTTAATCGTCCAAGCGAATGATCGTAAGTGTCGCACCTTGCCCGGCCTGCAGCACGGCCGCCACGATCAGCCCGGCCAGCTGAAGCGATATCGTGCTGTTTGCGGTCAAGTTCAGGATGATTTCGCCATGCAGTTCGGTTACCCCCGCAAGGGCGGTTCTGGATGATGCCGCATTGGCGGCACCGTTGATCACCAATTGGGCGGTAACCCCGACCGCCAAAGTAGTGTTGACATTATAGGAAATGTAATACCTTCCCGGATTTGCGACTGTAAATACGGTGTTGGCCGCGTTGACGGTAATATTGTTTAAATTTTGGGCACTCGGAAGCGGCACGGCTGTACCGCCAAGTACGACCGAAATTGTCGTTCCTGTCGTATTCGCGGCGAAGCCGGAGCTTTCGGTAAAATTAGGACCTGTTGCTCCAGTCGGACCGGTGGCTCCCGTTGGACCCGTTGCTCCTGTCGCGCCTGCCGCTCCCGTCGGGCCTGTTGCCCCGGTCGGGCCTGCTGCTCCCGTCGGGCCTGCTGCTCCCGTTGCACCTGCTGCTCCCGTTGCGCCTACCGCTCCCGTCGGGCCTGTTGCCCCGGTCGGACCTGCTGCTCCCGTCGGGCCTGTGGCTCCCGTCGCGCCCGCTGCTCCCGTTGGACCGGTGGCTCCCGTTGCGCCTGCTGCTCCCGTTGGGCCGGTGGCTCCCGTTGCGCCTGCTGCTCCCGTCGGGCCTGCCGCTCCTGTCGGACCTGCTGCTCCCGTCGCACCTGCCGCTCCCGTCGGGCCTGTTGCCCCGGTCGGGCCTGCCGCTCCCGTCGGGCCGGTGGCTCCCGTTGCACCTGCTGCTCCCGTCGGGCCTGCCGCTCCTGTCGGACCTGCTGCTCCCGTCGCACCTGCTGCTCCCGTCGCACCTGCTGCTCCCGTCGGGCCTGTTGCCCCGGTCGGGCCTGCCGCTCCCGTCGCGCCGGTGGCTCCCGTTGCGCCTGCCGCTCCTGTCGGGCCTGCCGCTCCCGTCGCGCCGGTGGCTCCCGTCGGGCCGGTGGCTCCCGTTGCGCCTGCTGCTCCCGTCGGGCCGGTGGCTCCTGTCGGGCCTGCTGCCCCGCTCGGGCCTGCTGCTCCCGTTGGGCCTGCCGCTCCCGTTGCGCCTGCCGCTCCCGTCGGGCCAGTGGCTCCAGTCGCGCCGGCTGCTCCCGTCGGGCCTGGAGGTCCGGTTGGACCTGCTGCTCCAGTCGCGCCGGCTGCACCCGTCGGGCCCGCCACTCCTGTCGGACCTGGAGGTCCGGTTGGACCTGGCGAACCCCCAAATGGAGCCGTCAACAACGTAACGTCATCAACGAGAACATCGGAGCTTACAGGTCTCGGCAATTTATTCACGAGAAGAAATACAAAGGCTGAATTTGCGGGTGCCGGTCCGGCAGTTGCATAAAACTCCGTCCAATCCTTATCGGCTACATTCGGAAGGACCCCGTCGTCCACAACGCCGATTAATTGATACTCAATAAAGTTAAGTTCAGCATCATAATACTGTACACTCAAGCTGACGGCCGGACTCTCACCAGAGCCTAAACGGGAAAGAGAAACGAACAATTCCGAATTGTCGCCCGGATTGATGGGCGCGAATTGGTAAATGTAGGAGTTTACCGGTCCGCCGGGTAATAAAACACTGAAATAACCCAAATGGCTGTAAGTGCGAGTAATCGAAGCATTATGTGCGACGAATGGACTGAATTCCCCGGTCTCGAAGCTGCCGTTAATAATGATATTTTGAATTGGCAATAAATCTCACCCCTTTACTCATCGTGTTTCATGGACAGCCACGAAACCTACTAACATCTTATTTACTAGCTTATAGATTTGTAATGGCGCTTGTCCTATGTCAATTACATATTTATTTTTGAAGAGAATCGGCTCTCTTTAGAATTCAAAAGGTAATTTAAGGAATTTCACAACCCGATTATTGGAGATACTTTATTCAACGACTGGAGGAGGTGACCCGATGGACGCAAACGAGAAAGCGAAAGAGCAGCTTGAGCGTGCCAAAGCTAAAGATTCGACCGATGGCGGGCGCAGCAGGGCCTTTATGACGATGGACGCGTGGAATCAAGATGGTAATCCGGCCGCAAAAGACGATGAGTTCGGTCCGGAAATGAAGCAAGAAGCTCCGCCGACGCTTAACGGGAAGCCAATGGAATGACGAATGTGAAAAAGGGGCCAATAGGCCCCTTCTTCATGGATTCGGCGGTTATGCCGATATATCCATGGACGACATCATTCGGAGGTAATCACCATAATGAGAATCGCAACAGGTATTTTATCGTTCTTTTTTATGATTTTTGTCTTTTATCAAGGGAATCATCCTCTTCCGGAGTTTAGCCGGAGCGAAAATGAGACCATGTCCCTAATCAGCAATTTCATGGGCATTTTTCTCATACTGGGTCTGGCCTTCGTATTTAATAAACCTAGGCTTTCCAAAGTATGGTTCATTGTGGCAGGATCGATCGGTCTCTTAGGCGCGGTAAGCCCGACAAAAGAGTTTGCAAGTTGGGGAGTGATCTGTTTTATTTTTGCCTTCATGAGCCATAAAGCTATAAAAGAAGTTTCGCGGAAAAGAAATATCGAACAAGACATCGACCACTTAAAATCCGAGCTCGACCGTTTGAAACAGGAAAATGATGCACTAAAAAAGAAGATGGATTAAATCACCCTTCTATATTTGCATGCAGCAGGATCCGGCGTACGGGCTTGGCGGAAATCCGGTGGAAAATTGCCTGCTGCTCCCCGGAAAAATGACGCTCCACCGCCATGGCCGCGTTGGCGTCCACCGTCATGACTCCTTTGCGCAGCGGCGTCGTTTCCAACACGATCTCTCCGTTTTGAAGCTGAGCTTCGAAGCGTTTTAAACCGATTTCCCACGGGGCCCCATTATAAAAATGATCATGGAAGAGTCGCCCGTCGGAGAAGGCATAACCCACGTTCCCTGTATAGTCGATATTCAACAGAATATCGTCTGACTCGTGCAGCAAAGCGGGTTCGAAGCTTACGACCACTTTATGATCCTTCATCCGCTTAACTTCCAGGGGAATCTGCAGCTTGGGCAGCCGGATGGAGTAGCTGCGGAACAAGCCCTCTTTTTCCATGGATACCTTGCAATGCCCCGACTCGGTCCGCCAAGGGGGCTGCGATTCTTCGGTTGCGAATTCGCGGAAAGCGAATTCTTCCTCCCCGTTCATGTAAAGTTCAAGGACGTTTTCCTTCACGGCCAGCGGCGATTCGGAGAAAAAAATACGACGCGTGCCGGATACTTCCGCCTCCCACAGTGTTCCCGCTTCTTTTGCGGTCATCACATAGACGCGGATCTCCCGCTTCCCTTCACGCCGAATCCGGATCCATGCCGAATTGTCGCGCGGAACGATCACGATGGCCGAACCTTCCCGGCCGCGCTCAAGCCCGGCTCCGTCGGCGACAATGTCCTCGGAGCTTGACGTATCGAAGGCCAGCTCCCCGTCCACGCCTGCCGGAACGGCAAAGAAATAAGTCGCCGCGTCTGCCGTTTCAACGGCCGTGACCGGCTGCGCCGTCGCATACGTCAAATTCAATCCGTCAAGATCGAAATGGAACGGCAGCATCATGGAGGCGTTGGGACGAACCGTAAGCGAAGTCTTTTGCGGGAACGCGAGAGTACCGCCGCTTTGGGCGATCTTGAACCGCACATCCTCATGCGACCCCATCTCGACGTGATCCTGATAATTGTTTACGAACAAAAATCCCGATTTTCCGTCGGTCCGAATCGCATACCGAAGCGTCTCCGCATCCTCCGGACGGATCGATTCCGCCCCTACCGGGAGCACCGTCCCCATCGGAGCCAGCCGTCCGCCGAATTGACGCAGAAAATAATGAAACGGCCGAAGCAGATGATTGGAGCTCCGGAATTGCCCAAACTCTCCGAGCGGAGCTTGAAAATCATAGGTGATCCTCGGAGTCGTGCTTTCATTCAAATAGCCGGTCTTTCCGACCGGATTGGTCCCTCCATGGAACATATAGTAGCCGACAAAGTTGCATCCTCCGGCTACCTTGACCAGGCTCATCGCCAGGACGCTCTCCGGCTCCACCTGAAACCTCGATAAATACCAGGTCTGCATCCCGCAGCCCATTTCGCAGCAGGCAAAAGGATATTTCGTTTTGGGGTATGGCGGCCGAAACTCACCGGAATCCGATTCATCGTCATGATAGCTGACAAAAACATACTCGTTCGTCGGCTTCTGTGCCGGATTGTCCGCGCTGATGCTCCAAGGCGTATATGCGTATCCGCCATAAAGCGGAAGAACTTCGTCCTCCAGCAGGGGTGCATCTCCCCATCCCGTCGATGTGTAAATCGGCGCAATCAACCCGGCCGCCTCGGCAAGCTGCTTGAGGATTCGCATATGCTCCACCCCTTCGTCGCCTCCGCTACCGCCGCTCATATACTCGTCGCCTTGCTTCGCGGTCAACTCCCACAGCGCGGCCGCGGCGTTGAGCTCATTTTCAAGCTGAATCCCGATCACCGGTCCCCCGTCCCGATACATGAAGCCTTCCGCTTGTCTGCCGATTTCCCCGTATAGCCTGCGGACATATTCGATGTACCCTGCGTCGTTCGAGCGAACCTCGAAAGGCCTGCCGAACAGCCAGTCGGGCAAACCGCCGTTACGTACCTCCCCATGGCAAAACGGACCGATCCGGAGGATCAGGTAGAGCCCTTGGCGCGCGCACATTTCCGTAAATTTCCGCAGATTGAGGTTTCCCTTCCAATCGAACGTACCTTCGATTTCTTCATGATGGTTCCAGAAGATGTAGGTGGCGATGATGTTGATGCCCGACATCTTCATTTTTGCCAGCTCCGTCTCCCACTCCGACTCCGGATAGCGCGAATAATGGAATTCGCCGCACACGGGAATCACCGGTTTTCCATCGATTTGCAGGTAATAATTCGTAAAACCGATACGGACTCCCTCCGGGTAGATGCCTCCCATTCGTAAAGAGGACGGGGTGATCGTCTTAACCGGAATCCGCGCATCTATAGGATACTCCATCTCAAAAAACTCCTCCCATTCACTCATCTCCTTTTGATCATATCCGATAATACTTTTATACTTATAGAATATTCAGTTCAAAAAATCGTACAATCTTAACATTTGCGGAGGGTTCCTGGATGCTGCCTTTTCTTCTTGCCGAATTTGCAAACCTGGATGAGACATTGCCGCTTTACGTCTGCTGTATCGGAAGTCATGAACAGAAACATTTGTCCCGTCCGGAAGGCTATTCGGCAAATCAGTTGTTTTTGACCCGAAGCGGCGCGGGACGGCTTCAAATCGAGGGGGCGGATGAACTGATTTTGACGCCGGGCACCGCTCTTTTTCTCCCCGCCCATGTTCCCCATACCTATCGTCCTTATAACTCCGATGACGTCTGGGATCTCGGGTTCGTCGCCTTTAACGGTCCCGCCGCCGCTCCCCTCCTAGGGTCTAACGGCAAGACCTCGTGCAGAGTCCTCCATGTTCCGGACTTTAGTGCGCTTTGGACTCAATTGGAATCGCTTTGGCATTTGATCAGCCTAAACGGAGAGAATGCCTATTGGGATGCCTCCAAACGATTGTATACCCTCCTTTTGGGCGTACTTGAGGGCCAGTCGTTCGGCAAGCGAAGCGTAAGCCGCATCTACCCGGCCGGTCAATCGAACCCGGCGCTTCAGGCAGCCGTAAAACTGATCCATGACCACTATAACGAACGGTTGCTCCTTAGCAATGTGGCGAGGGCCGCAGGGTACTCCATGCAGCATTTCCACCGGCTTTTCGTTGCTCATTATGGCGTAACGCCGCAGCAGTATATTCTTCAACTCCGCATGAAGCGTTCCGTTCAGCTCCTGGAGGGCCAGCCCGACATGACCGTCGAGGCCGTCGCCCAACAGCTCGGCATGGAGACCAGTTATTTTATCCGGATGTTTAAGCGGACGTATGGTACGACGCCGAAGCGGTATGGGAGTCTGCTTCGGAGCAGATGAGCTGCTTCATACCTTTTAAAAAAATAAAAGGCCTATGAAAAACAGGAGGGTCTCCCGATTTCCATACGGCCTTGGTTTTATACTATTTAGTATCAGTTGATAGAAATTTCAAGCGAATTACTGTCGGCATTGTATTCAATGCTCGCTCCTAGTCCTCTGGCAAAAACCTGAGCAGGAACATAGGTAACGTCTTTGATGACTTTAGGAGCCACGTTTGCCGTTTCGGAGGTACCGTTATAAAATACGGTTTTGCTTCCGAGCGTAAGCGTAATTTTATTTGTTCCTCTACTTACTCCGATCGTGCCGCTATCTTTATCATAGGAAATGGATGCTCCCAATCCCTCGGCAATTTCGCGCAAAGGTACAAGATTCGTATTCTGGTAAATAACCGGTTGACTGCCAAAATTGAGCTTATCTCCATTCACGTATACCTCAAGCCCAGACTCCTTGTATGCAGGCGTTGCAGGTTTAGAGGCGGATTTTTTGGATGAAGAAGCTTTCGTGCTTGAGCCGGAAGAGGATGAATTCTTTGACGATGTGCTGTTCGAGGAGGAAGATCCCTTGCCGTTATGGTAATGGTACTCCCCATATTCCAATCCCCATTTCTCGCAATTCGTTTTGCACGTATGCCCGCCTTTTGAGTCCGTTCTTCCCGGATGAGCGGAAATCATAGATGTGCTTGAAAACGCCAAAAATAGTGCCATAGCCCCTGATATCCATCTCTTTCTCAAATTAAACAACCCCTTTTTAGTATTATGTTACTAATTATAGTAGCATAACATTAAGATAAGGAGGAGATTATTGGAAAACCATTATGCCTCTCAATATGTTCAAATTATATATTGTCTTATGACGCTATCGGAGAGTGGAAAAATGCAAAATAATCATTTTCTAGAATTGATGCAATCTTTCACAAATGAAACTTTGAAGGGGCCTATTGGTAAGAACGAAGTATTCACAGAGCTGGTCAAAAGGATTGAATTTATTCTTAATCCGAAAAGCAATCCAAAATACCGGCTTCATCCGGATAAGTTCTGTCCTATTGCCTCATCCGGAAGCAACTTCGGATACGTAATATTAGGATTAAATCCTCATGACGATGGGGAAGCCGGGGATACAAGACATTTGAAAACTTGGGAAGCGCTAGCTGAGTATCATAACCCGAAAAATCTTGAGGGAGACCATATTTTTAACAGAGTGCTTGGTGACCCCGGAGCAGTTGTTCCTTATTATCGAAACTTGGGCTTGTTAATGAATTCATTAGAGAAACGCAAATTCGTAAGCTGGTCGGACTTCCGGAAGGGTAGTAATAATGCCAAAACAAAGCAAAAGTACCTTGAACTCATTTCGACTAAGCCCATGGCGGTGGTTGAGCTCATTCCTTTCGCATCGAAAGAGTTTTCCTTATCAAGAGATGGTTTAGATGAACTTTTCCGTACAGAGGTTTGTTTTAAGAATTATTTAGTCAAATTATTAAACTTGATTCTTAACGAATCAGCTAAAGACGCCTGGATTATATGCAATGGTAAATCTGCTTCAGAGGCATTTATTGATATATTGAAAATAATGGATGTAAACTTTGAGACGCCTGTTGAAATTCCCCGTGAGAAAAAGTTTTCGTTCCATATTATCGAGGGGAAAAAGGTACTCATGCTTCATGAATTTTTAAGAAGACGAGGTGGGGTATTAAATACAAATCAACAGATAAAAGAAATGATTGAAATCGTTGTGAAGTTATCACTCTCATATAAAAATTAACTTGAGCTAATCAGCCGACAATTCATGTTCGGGAATTCTGAGGATGTTCCTTGACCTCTCTTTTCTGTCGATTGCAGTGATTTCATGGAGGAAATTGTTAGAGACTATCGAACTATACACTCTTTAAAAGCGGCGATAACCGCGAGAAGCACATGCAGCAACTATATGAATTTTTATTCGAAGGCGAACAGGTCGAACGGACCTATGGCCTTTCCAGCGACTTCGTTGCGCTCACCAACAAACGTTTAATTTATGTGGGAAAGGTTCCATTAAGCAAGCAAACGCAAGTGACCTCCATTCCATACAGCAAGATCGAAGAAATTGGATTTGAGATCACCGGATCCTTTTCGCTGACCAATAAGATCAATGTCATCACAAAAGCGGGAAAACATGAATTGGAGTTCGACAAACTCGCCAATATTAAAGAATTCTATATGATCCTCTCCAGACGTATCTGCCAATAAGCCCTCCCCTGCAATACAAAAAGGAGCAGACTTTGCTGTCATGCTCCTTCTTTATTTCGTGAAGACAAGCTTAGGTCCAAAACTTGAGGGTAAACATAACGCCGCCATCCCTGTTTTCCACCTGGTATTCACACTCATGCAGCTCCAAAATCCTTCTGACGATGGCGAGACCGAGGCCCGTCCCCCCGCTTTTGCGGTCCCTCGAAGGCTCTGCCCGAAAGAATCGCTCCCATATTCGTTTCAGGTAAGCATCCGGAATAGCCTCGCCCTTGTTATGGATGGTGTAGACGCAGGCTTCGCCTTCTACCGAGACTTGGATTTGGATGGTGCTGCCCTCTTCGGCATGGCGGATGGCATTGGTCATCAAATTCATCACCACCTGCTCCATCTTGGCGGCATCCGCCATAATTTCCCGTTCACGATCTCGATTTACCCGGACGGTAAGACGCTTCTCCCGCAGCTGATATACAAGCTTCCCCAGCATATCCTCCGTAAGCTCGCCGAGCAGAATCGGAGATTTGTAAAGTTTGACTGTAGGCGATTCCAGCCGGAGCAGGTCCAGCATATCCTGAACGAGTCGCTCCATTTTCCCGCTTTCCTCCAGAATTACGCCGACATAATGATCCTGACGGCCCGCGCTGATCCCGTCCCGCATGCCTTCCGCAAATCCCCGCACAATGCTGATCGGCGTTTTGAGTTCATGCGAAGCGTTGGCAAAAAAGTCCTTCTGCAGTTGTTCCAGCTCCTTGTTCTGTTCGATCTCCCTTCTCAAGCGGGCATTCGTTTCATTCAGTTCGCCCAACGTCCTTTCCAACTTGCCGGACAAATCAATGAGGGTATTCGATAAACTACCCAGTTCGTCTTTACGTTGAATAGGCTCTCCCCCGGAAAAATTCAAATGCTTCATTTCCTCGGCTCGCTTGTTCAGCAGCAAAAGGGGACGTGTGATCATCCGGGAATAAAAGATGGAAAGCAGCATGATCAATATGAAGCCGCCGAGGCCCAAATATCCAAAGAACAGGCGCAATGCGCTATTCGTCTCCTTGATCTCCTGCAGCGAAGTCACCAGAAACAGCACTTCGATCCCGCCGTCCCGGCTGAGCACCGGCTGCATGATAATCCCATTTCGGCTTCCGGTCCACGGATCGGTCCACCTCTGCTCGATCGTTTCCATTTTCTTCAACCGATCCGTATAGGCTGTCGACAAGGGAAAAAACTCGTCCATAGCCGAATAGAGGATACCCAGACGTAAGCCTGCTTTGTTGGGATTGGGGACGCTAATCTTCTCCACTTTTCCAATCTCCACATCGGATTCCGTACCCCCCGCCTCGATCTTTCCAATCTCTTGCACGCCAGCATTGATTCCATCTCTTTTTTTGAGATAATGCGGATAAAAGGTGATGCTGCCCGGATCCTCGGCGAATTCTCCTCGTACCTCCACCTCTTGTCCAATCTTAATATTCATACGCTTGAATTCCCGCCTGTAAGCACTGACGAAATAAGACAGCGAGACGTCAATGGCGGTGCCGTCCTTGCGGATTATCCGCATCCGAAAAGGATCGTCGACCGTCATATTTCCCGCAAAGTCCGTCAATGCGAAATCGGCGTCATTCTTGTGCATCTGAAACCATGTCTTCGAATACGGCTCGCGGGCGGCTTCAGGATCCTTTTGGTATATCGACGCTAACGACGTTGCCGCCCGTTCCAGCTTGAGCATTTTCCTGTGCTCATAAAATTCGGGAAAAACCAGCAGCTGACACATGAGCACGATAAGATAAAAAAGAATGAAGATCACGGCCGTAGCGATAAAAAGCTTGGTTGTAATGCCGAATCGCTTCATGGAGCCTCCTCATAAATATAACCGATACCGAATACGGTGCGGATACAGTCTGCAGCCGGCCCCATCTTGCTTCTCAGCTTTTTAATGTGCGTATCCACGACTCTAATATCCCCTTCATAATCCGGTCCCCAAGTGTGGCTCAAGATGGTGTCCCGAGGCAGCACGATCCCCCGGTTGCGCAACAGTAATTGAAGGAGTTCATATTCCTTCGGCGTCAGGTCGATCGACGCTCCCTCCCTTTCCAATCGCCGACTTTGAATATGCAGCATAACGCCGCAACCAACCGGCGAATAGGGAGAAGGAGAGAGTTGGCCGGCAATTCTCTTCATCAGCACTTCGGCTTTCGAGACGAGCACTTTGGGGCTAAATGTCTTGGTTACGTAATCATCCGCCCCCAACTCATAGCCTTCGATCTGCCGCTCATCTCCGGATACCGCGGTTAGAATAATGATTGGGACACCCGAACGGCGACGGATCTGGCGGCACAGTTCCCAACCGTCCATCTCGGGCATCATCAAATCGAGAATCACAAGATCCGGCATTTCCGTTTCGAAGGCGTAAAGACCTTCTTCGCCGTCCCCCGCCTGGCATACCTCCCACTGTTGGGCGGCAAAATAATCCGAAATGAGCTCCCGGATTCGAAGTTCGTCCTCAACGATCAGCACTTTCTTCGTCAAAACGCGCGCTCCTTTCTGTTCGTTAATGCGCATATCCCAAAATTCTTCCCGCCATGATAAAAATAA
This sequence comes from Paenibacillus salivarius, assembly GCF_051307165.1. Lineage (NCBI taxonomy): Bacteria > Bacillati > Bacillota > Bacilli > Caryophanales > Paenibacillaceae > Paenibacillus > Paenibacillus salivarius. The sequence continues at coordinate 1,189,478 of NZ_CP195592.1, read as the reverse complement.
AACACCAAAAAAAGGCGCCGATGGACGCGAATAGACAGTATTTTCGCAGCGGCATCCGGCTTATTCCGCACAGGTAACAGGTGACATGCCGAAATCCGGGAATAAAATAACCGATCATAATGGAAAAGGGACCGTATTTATTCATCCATCCTTCGACCTTGGCGATCCGGTGCGGCTTCAAACCTATCCATTTCCCGTAACGCTCCAGAAAGGGGCGGCCGGCTCTCAACCCGATCGAGTAACTGACGATCATGCCGCTCAACGCGCCGAAGAAGCTAAAGAACAAGGCATAAGGAAGCTTCATGGTACCGATTAAAGTCAAATATCCGATCGCTGTCATCAGCAGTTCGTCCGGCACGGGCAAGCCGACGATACCAAGCGTTAAAAGGACGAAGATTGCGACATACCCGTAATCGGACAAAAATTGAAGCACTGGTTCCATTAGCATTCCTCTGCAACTTCAGGCTTCATTTTTTTCAAGCCGGGAAAAGAAATTCTGCTGACCATCAGCAAACTAAGCAGCAAAGCCCCAAACGCCGCCAGCACCGGCTGCAGCGAAGCGCTCATCAGCAGAATGAGCATGGCCGCGAGCGGGATCGGCATTCCGACAAAGCCCGGCATATGGCTCTGGGCAGCATTATAGCGTGCCAGACGCAGGGCACCGCAGCAGACGTAAGTCAAGCAGCCGACAATTCCCAATACGCGGACTTCATGCAGCGAGGTGACGTAAGCCAATACCGCCGGCGCGATCCCAAAAGTGACAAGGTCGGCCAGCGAATCAAGCTCCTTGCCCAGTTCCGAGACGGCATCCAGCTTTCTGGCGCAAAAACCGTCAAAAAAATCGCAGAGCAATCCCAGCAAAATTAGCATGAAGGAGATAGCGGTTTCGCCCTGATATACGAATAAAATGGCGGAAAAGCCCAATAATAGATTCCCTAGCGTCAATACGGACGGAAATACTTTTTTCATTATAAATCACTCCAAATCCATTCGGCTTGTAGAGGCCTGTCCAATTCCTTCCGGCCGCTTCGACCATTGTAGACAAAAGATGTGTTCTTCTTGTGTTTTCCGCGTGCCATGCAAAAAGGCCCTTCTCCTAAAAGGAGAAAGGCCTCGGTATCTGCCCAAATTATGGATCGCTATCAATCCTTATACGGGTCAAACTCATCCGCACCGGCCATGCAGACGCCGATCGGCTTCAGGACGTGCATCACCTCGATCGTTTCGGCATGCGCGTCCAGCACTTCCTGCAGCTTCCGGTACACAAAAGGGCTTTCGTCCGTGCCTGCGCCGCGCAGCTCCACACCGAAATCCCGGACCGCCTTCATCATTTGCCCGGTGCTGATTTGACCGCCGCTGCGGGTGCGGGTTTTCCAGTTCATTTTCCCGGCCGCCTGGGTCCGGCTCATGATCCGTCCCGCGCCATGCACGGTGCTAAAGTAAGCATCCCGATTCTCCAGGCTGTCCTTCCCCTTCACGATCACGGATATATCCCCCATGCTGCCGCCGATGAAACCGACCTGGCCGGGTGCGGACGGGGTCGCTCCTTTGCGGACGACGACCACCTCTTTCCCGCCATGCGTCTCTTTCCAGGCATAGTTGTGATGGTTATGCACCTCAAGGTCCGCTTCCGCTCCCAAAATAGCCAGCACCTGCCGGATCACGTCGTCTCTTCCGGCGTAGGCATAGCGCCCCGCCAGCTTCATCGCACGGTAATACATGTCGCCCAGCTCGCTGTTCATATCCAGCAGTACGGGCGGCTGGTCCATCTTCTCGCCCGGAGCGCTCCCGAGAAATTCTCTCCCGGCAGCCAGGTTAATAAAACCGCTCGCCGTCTTATGTCCGAAGCCCCGGCTACCGAAGTGATTCGCGATCCACAAACGGCCGGTTTCCATTTCTTCAAACAGGTCCACAAAATGGTTGCCGCTTCCGACCGTGCCGAGCTGCGCCTGCGCCAAGGCTTTCAGCTTGTCATGCTCCTGCTTGCCGACAGCCTGGTAGACCGCCCAATCCGGATCATCGAACAGCTCATGATCCACATTTTCATTGTTAACACGGCCGATACCGAAGGAAATTTTGCGGGCGATCTCGTCCATCACCTTCGCCAACCCCGGCTTAATATCCGACGCCGACAGGTTTGTTCGAACCGCTTTATTCCCGCATGCGATATCATATCCCACCCCGGACGGAGAGATTTGTCCGTCATACACGACGACTCCGCCGATCGGTTGACTATACCCTTTATGATGATCCGCCATGAGCAGGGCTTGAACGACATTCCCCGTTTCCGCACACGTCTTCGCCTGAGCCACCGCCCCGCTATCCGGGGTTCCCCAGACACGAACGCCGTCTATGTTTTGATACGTCATTTTATCCTCCAACTCCTATCCCCAAACTTCCCTCAGCACGGACCGGAACAAGCCGTCAAGCCGCTGATCCTGATCCCCGCCGGAGGTTTGCAGGCCTGGTGCGACCCGCTCAAAGTACTCTATTTTTCCCTCCAAAAATTCGTTAATCGGATTGATTCTCGGTTCGTAATCCATTTCATCTCCCGCCCTTTTGCGGACAAGCAAACCGTCGATCACGGTTTTAAGCTCGCTGCCGCCCGGCACCACGGCCTCGACCAGCCGCTCAAATTCCACCGGAGGCATCGTGTCGAATTTCTCGATCCACTCGCAAGCCAATATCGGGCGGAGCACATAGAAGTACTTCTTGATCTTTACCTGCTCTCCCTGCAAGTAGTCCCGATAATTCCCCTTCGCCATATTCAAATAGTGATACAAACACGACTTCGGAGAAAAGGTGAGCGGCGAAATGCGGCGAATTTGCTCGGCTGCGGTTCCGTACTCCTTATAAACAATCGGGGACTCAAGCCACTCCAGCAGCGGCGGGTTCGACTTGCGGAACAGGGTAAGGGCTTTTTTCAAATCCCAGCCGTTAATATCCAGCATGTCGCTGATCGGACGCTCGATGACATCCCGTTTCTCAAAAATCGATAAATACCAATCCACCGGCCTGACATACAGAAACCGGACATCATAGTCGCTGTCCCGCGACGGAAAGCCCCACGCCCGGCTGCCGGATTCACAGGCATACAGGATCCGTACGTTTTCTTCATGCTCAATCCGCTCAAGCGCGGTCATGATTTGTTCCCGGTAATCACTCATCAAATTCCCTCCTCGCAAAAGACGAACAACTTCCTCATCGGCTTGCCGTCTTCCTCTCCCCAATCAGCGCACCCAGCCGCTCCAGCAAATCTCCGCCGCCGCTTAAAGAAATGGATCCGACCTTTTCGCATATTTTTTCGAGAAATTCCAGCTCCTTCAACCGGTACAACGTCTGATTCTCGTCCATCAGCTTCGCTGTATTCAGGAGGCTTCGGGTCGAGGCCGTTTCTTCCCGGCGGGTGATCAGGTTCGCCTGTGCCTTCTTCTCCGCAAGCAGGACGGTGTTCAGAATATCCTTCATTTCTCCCGGCAAAATGACATCCTTCACCCCCGCGCCCAGGAACTGCACTCCGTATTCTTCCCCTTTTTCGCGCAGACGGGACAGCACAAACGTGGCAACCTCCTCTTTCCGCTTCAAAAGATCATCCAATTTCAGTGTGCCGACATACTCCCGAAGCAGGAGCTGCAACTGGATATGAATCTGCTCGTCGAATGATTTGATCTCCAAAGCCCGCTGAGGTTTGATGATTTTGTATTGGCAGACGAAGTTCAACCGAAGCGTAACTTTATCCTCCGTCATGATTTCCTGTCCAAGAAGATCCACCTGCTGTTGCCGCAAATCCATCGTTTTGATTACTATCGAAACCGGGCCTCTCCAGAAATAGTATTTTCCCGGATGAAGCTCACGCTGCAATACATGATCATAGAACAAAAATCCGATCTCGTAATTCGCGATTTCGCAGGACTGCACATAAGCTTGGAGCTTCGGCAAAATCGAACGGTCGATCCCGACAGGAAGCTCGGGCTGACGGATGTCCGCATGCAAAAAGGTGTGCTTTTTCAGAATATTCCAAAACGCATAAACCCCAGGCTTCAACAGCTGCAGAAACTGCCCGTCCTCATAATGCAGCACGTATTCATGGTCTTGTACCCGGACGATATCCAGCTCCCTTACGAGGTCTTCATCTTGAAGGAATAGCTGCAATGCTTTGCCCTCGACAACAAAAGGCTCCGCAACATTCAATACCACAACCGTATTTTCCGACCAGGGCATAAAGCGATAGGCCCCCGGATTCAGCTTTTTAACATAGCTTCCTTTATGAAATAGCAGGCCCCGCTCATCTGCTTGAATGATGATTTTTTTCAACATATGTATTACCCCTTTCTTGGTTTGGCCTCAGATACAGAATCCCTCTGCAGTCCAGGCGGAATCGCGTTTTAGCTGGGCGGTCTGCGGAAGACTTATCCGGGAGGTTTGATTTTTCGGGTTAGCTCTGCTTCAGCCGCCCTTCATCCTCATCCATCCGAATAAATTTTCCGCAGTCCCGCACCATCGGTATCCACGGATTGCAAAGCCTTCCTGCAGTGCGCTATTACCAGCCGCCAGGGACCCTGCCCTTTGGTCCTTTGTTCATTTTCGCTCGATGGTAAGTCGAGTTAGCTCTACCAGATTCGCGCCCTATGCGATTGGGGAATCGAACCCCGATTGGAGTTGCTTACCGGTCCGAACGTACAGGATACCGAAACATAACATGCTCGGCACTGCGGGATAAATCGATATCCCCGCCTCGTTACGGCCGTCCGAATAAGAACGGTTCTATCATCGCTCATTTCCACCGGAACGAACATGGCGAAAGTATTACGACCCCTCAACAAGTTTGCCATTTCACCCCAATCCCGCCCCTGTTACAATGGAAAAAGAAGATTTATTTTGAACGGAGGATCCCATTGGCTAAGGAAAGCTTTGATAAGGAAATCCAGTTTCTGCGGTTGCTGGTTCTGACCAGCGGTGCGTTCAGCAGGCAGCAGTTCGCGGAGCGGCTGGGCATTTCCGTCCACACCATAGATAAAACGATCCGGCGGCTCAAGGAGGTCGTCAGCTCCATGCACCAGCACCTGCCTCAGGAGCAGGGCAAAGAGTTTTTCGAAACCCTTCGCTACAGCTATCATGACTCTACCGATCCGCTCCTCTTGTTTCTGTTTCGCGCGAAATCCGTGAAGGAAACGGAAAGCCAAAGAATCTCGCTGCTTTTGGGCGCGATGAAGGGTCAGGCCTTGACTGCTAAGGATCTCTTGGATCTATATTGCAGCAGTCTGCCTTCCGGACTTCCTCTACCTGACGAAAAAACCGTCCGATCGGATCTGAAGTACCTTGAGGAGGTAGGAGTCATTAAGCGGGAGCCTGGGCCTCGTCCCTATAAATACCGCATTCAGGATGATCTGGTGAACTGCTTGTCCTATGAAGAGCTTCTCGATTTGTACGATTTTGTGGATGTGATGGCGAATACGCAGGTTCCATCCGTACAGGGTTATCTGCTGCGCGACGGGCTCAAAAAGCATCTTTTGCGCCTTCAAGCTCCGCAGCAGGCCGTCGAACCTTTTTTATATAAGTATCACTATTACACGCGCATTTTGGATGAAGCCCATCTGTTTACGCTGCTGCACGCCATTCGGCACCGCCGCAAGGTCCGGTTTCTTTATTTTTCGCCGAAGTCCGAAAAGAGCTACGCCTCCAAAAATACCAACCCTTTATATGAACGGGACAAGGAGGGCAAATCCGAAAAAACGCTTCCCCTCAAGCTGGTGTACGACCACCAATACGGCAGATGGTATCTGCTTTCCTATGGACGCGAAGGGATTCGGAAATACCGCATGGAAGGGATTACGCAAATTGAAGAAGATGAATCCGTGGACCAAGCCCGGTTTGAGGAAAAGGAACATGAGCTTGCGGAGAAAATCAAATACAGCTGGCTGATCGATACCGGCCGTCCCGTGCAGGTACGGGCCCGTTTTTTCCATCCGGGAGGTTCGGAACCGAATTTCGTCAAGGAGCGCGTCCTTTTACAGGGGCAGTGGGGACAAATCGTTCAAAAGGATGAAGATTCATTTATCTACGAAATTACCGTGAACGGGACTACCGAAATCAAACCTTGGCTACGTAGTTTCGGTTCCAGCTGCGAAATTCTGGAGCCCCCGCACCTACGCCGGGAAATGATCGCCGAATGGAAGGAGATTCAAGCCTGCTATGAATCCGTTTGAAAAAATATTCAATCACCAGATTATATCCCGGCTGGACGATTCCGGGACCTTTATGGTCACCTCCCACGAACGGACATGGCTGAAAACGATGCTGGAGCATCCGGCGGCGGCCGAGGCTTTTATGCCGGAGACCCTGGATAAGCTTCGTTCGATTCTCGAGCAGGATCCTGTCATGGAAATCTCCCCCCATTTGGTGGAAAAAGCCCGCAGCTTGGAAAAGCAGGTTTACCATCCTCTGCTTAGACCTCTGCACCGGCACATTATGAATCAGACCGGCATTCGTATCACCTGCGAAACGAAGCAGGGACGCATCGGCGGCGACCAATCGGGACTTCCGTACAAGCTGGAATACTCCATGGTCAAAAGAGAATGGTATTTGCTCTGGCTTCACGCCAGGAAACACGCCTTTATGAGCACCCGGCTGAGTAAAATACATACGATCGTGCCGGAACCTATCGATCCGTCTCTCGCCGAACGTCTCCTGAACAAGCTCGGAAACCATCTTGATTCGCGCAAAAATGAAATCGTCGTTGAAATCGTTCCTACTTATAACAAAGAGCTGTCGCGCATCCTGTACGCCTTTTCCAGCTTCGAAAAAAAAGTGGAGTACGATGCGGAAAACGACACCTACCGGGTCGGAGTGACCCTGCTCGGGAATGAAACGGAGTACTTCCTTTCCAAGCTGCGGTTTCTGGGGAAGCGGGTTCGGGTGATCCATGGCGATTATTTAAAAAAACGGATGCTGGAAGCCTCAACGAAGGCATTGGAACGGTATGAGGCACATGATATTTCAGAAAAGGAGGAAGGGTCGTGACGGAAAAATTCCATCTGGAGCGCGTCAGGACAGAAGCTCCGTCGCCTACCCGCCGAGTCTACGATAATACAATTTTATAGGAGAAAATAATCAAATGTTTGAGCATTTTAAAGACTTATTCAGAAAAAACGCGGGAGAACCGCAAACCAGTGAATTCATCCATAAAGTTACCTTACTACTGGATGAGTACGGAAGCTTGTATCAAGGGCCGTACCCTTATGTTCTTAACGAGAAGTTATCGGTCGGCGAGGTGGAACAGTTTGAATCGGCGGCCGGTGCCCGACTCCCGCAGGACTATCGGGATTTTCTGATCCATATTGGAAACGGAGCCGCAAAAAAGCGGCAATTCCCGTTATCCCTGTCGCACGCCAAGGATTGCATGGAATCTTGTTTGCAGGAAGAGACCGGACTCGAATATGTCGGCCTTCCATTTCGCGTGGACACTTGCAACAAGGCTTTCCATGAAGATTACGATGACATCGATGACGATATGGGCGATGACGCGGCAGAAGCGCATTATCATCGGCTCTATAGTGAAGCGCTGCAAGGCACGATTACCCTGCATGATGACGGATGCGGATACTATATCGTCATGGTGGTTTCCGGCGAATCGGCCGGCCAATTATATTACATAGATACCTGTCATGGACAAGGAATACGTAAGGTCAGCGACACTTTTGCGGATTATTATTTAAAATGGCTTGAGCGAAAAATACTGGAGCGACGTGCCGACCTGGAGCGAAATGATAAATTCGACTGTAACATAACCGGAGTTAAGCTTGGCGGCAATGTTCGAGATTTGACGGTATTCAAACCGCAGCCCCCTTTCGAATTTCAATTTGAGTTTTTTTGTCCCGGGGACTTTGCCCGCGAAGGAGAACATACGGATTTGACCCGGGTTCATGACCGATTGACCGTCTCCCTGTATATGAAACATGTTTCTTTTAGTCCGCTAGAGTACAAAAGGTTCGATGGGATCGACAGTATGACTGCCTTAAATCCCGAAATGCCGTCCAACCGTCCTTTGCGGCTTATTGGAGACAGGTCGGAGCACATCGTGATTGGGCGGGTCCGAAGATTATTTAAATATGATACGGGCGAATTGGCATTTCCGCTCTATGTCGAGGGGCTTGAACAAGAGATTCTGATCCAGGGAGTGGACATTCCCGATTTGACCGTAGGGGAGATGCTTCAGATTCAGGGGAGACTGTGCGGCGAAGTGTATGAGATTCGGCGGTAAACTGAAAAAAGGGGCTTTGCTATGAATGATAGCTCGCCCCTTTGCTTACAATATTTTGCCACCGGATAAAACGCTCCCGACCTACAATTCCTCCGTATTAAGCGTAAATCCTTCAATCATGGCATCCTCATCAACCTCGATCATGATGCATCGTTTCCCTTGATAATTGACCTGTCTCACATACTTTAAGTCCTGCGGGCTGACCGATATCGTGGCTACCTTCGTGTTAATTTTAATGGATTTCGAAGTGAATTTCGGAACGACGCTGCTCGCTTTGATTTCATAGTTTCTGTCATCGACGATCGTTTCAAACGCCCGCTCCACCTTTTCCGCAGTGACGTTTTCTACGCCGCTCACCGTCAGTACGCGTTCCACGTCTTTATAATCCAGCTTCGGCGGTTCCTCTTCCCCGTGCTCGTGGGCCTCGATGACCTGATGAATTTCCTCGTACACTTGAGCGATCGTGGAAGCGTCGAGCTGATCCCCCGTCACTTCCTTCACGATTTCCTCGAAAATGGCTCTCTCTTGTAAAGCCGTGACCGTTTTCTCGGCGTTTAACACTTCCTCGATGAAATGCTCGTTCGGTTCATGCGCTCTTCCCGATGAGTAGAGGACGCGATTCACATCGGAATAACCATCCGTCACGCTGGGGTAAAAGAACCCTTGCTCCGGGGAACTCAATTTGATGATCGGATCTACGATGACATTGTATTTGAATTCCCGTTCGACGTAATCGAACAGGAGCGTTTTCTTTTGCTGCTCCGTGGAATTGATGCTGCACAGAATGAACGGATTCGCGAACATCTCGTCGTTTTCGCTCTCCTCGGCTTCCTCACTCCTAGCCTTGGTCGGCTGGTAATATTGCCCGCGGACGAAAGTAATGACCGTATCCCGTTCGAATTTGGTATCCGCCATCATTTTCTCCACCAACACAAGCATCAAATCAAGCCATTCTTCGGGATCCCCGGTCACCAATCCCTGGTGGAGAAGCACCCGTGTCGGATTCTCGGCTTCCTCATGAAGCTTTAGCTCGAACAGCTTTTGATCCAATTCGCCGGTCAGCAGCTTTTTGAAATTGCCCATATGAAGCTCCTGCTTTTCCCTGTCCAAAAGCTCAAACGGCTGACGCTCGTAATGATAGATCTCGTTCGTTTCTTTCATAATATACACATTAAGAATATCGAAAATATGAAGCTTTTCGTGATCCAGCTTAAACTGCTTGCGGATATATGCGACTTCTTTCTTCAACATGATCTATCAAACATCTCCTAAGAAAAAGATTGGCCTTACGGGAATAAACGTTAACAAAGTCCCTTATTCAGAAGGGGCCTCCGTATAATTCAGACTTTTAGCGAGCCGCGAAAGTCTCAGCCTTACAATTATACTAAATTATTTTGCAATTTGGGGCGTTCATCTGCCACTCTATCTTTTCAATGGCTATAGCTTTCATATATAGTCGCTCCAATCGTCAGGACTTAATAGTTTTCCACGCTTTTTGTTCCGCGATCATATTCACATTAAGTCCGGACTTATGATCTAACCGACTTGCTGATGAAGTCAAACCAGTTCGCGAGAAAATGAATACAGGACAGCTGTAAAAGTTGCCCTGTTACTGCGATATCCCAAGGTTATCGTCAATCAAACCGTCCGGATTTTCATATATCGGTCATATAATTGCTCAAACGAATCGTATCGTTCCACTTTTCTTCCCACTTTGTTGTATTCATCCAGATATTCATCCATCGCCTGCAGAAATTTGTCTGTAAACAAATCAAGATGATCGGCGTCAAAATATCGCATAAGATCAAACTTTTTGGTTCCAATCGATGTTGTCATTTCATCAAGGAAATGTTGCGCCCCCATGGCTGCATGAAAGGCGTATGATTTGTCATTCAATTCAACGCTTGCGATCAATTTGTTGCGGCAGTTGCACCACAATTCCTCGTACGTACCGCAAAGGTTTTCAAATGTCGGGGCCGGCTTCGCGCCAAACTCCTGATCCACGCGCTCTTTGTTTATAGGAATTGAAATTCTCCATATACTCCGGTTTTGCACAATATAGAATCTGCAAATCAACCAGATGCGAAACCATGGGACTATCCAGATTGGCTGCGGCCTCTATTCGTGTTTCCCACGGAGTACAATATAAATCGTATCCCACATCGCCCAATATAAAACATAACGACATGCCCCATCCCCGGTCCGTATTATTGATGATGATGAGATCAAGGTCACTTTTTTCATGATCTGTCTGATTCCATTTTACAGACGTACCGCGCTAAGTTATATTTCAAGTTTGATTATAAAAAAGAAGTACCCCGAGCCCCCGGTTCTTCCCAAGCAAGACTGTTAGCTAACAAGTAGCAAGCAGGTTCTTCTAACAAATAGTGACCCGCCTCACAATTCAGCCCGTAATCTCGGATTATACTGACAATTAATTTGTTGAAATGGAGAGGAGTACCCCATGAAAAATAATAATCTGCCGCTTGTCTACTCATGTTCCGGATGTTCCTCGGCTGCACAGACCGCTAACCGGATCGCGATTAAAATGGATCGGGAAAAGATCGCCGAAATGTCCTGCATCGCCGGTGTCGGCGGTGACGTAAAACCGCTTGTCAGAACAGCCAAGTCGGGACGTGACATCATCGCCATTGACGGATGCCCTTTGGCCTGCTGCAAGAGCTGTTTAGCCAGACATAACGTTCAACCTAAGCATCATTTTGATTTATCGAGCTTCGATGTGCCCAAACGTCTTGGGGAAGATCCTGATCCCCAGCATGTCCAGAACGCCTATGATCGGATTCTTGAACACATCATGTAACAACGGATACCATCGTCTTGAAATAATGAAAAAACGCCCGAGGACTCCTGTTCATGACAGGATCCTCGAGCGCTTCGGGGCGCCACGATGCGGCATTTCTATGCGTATTCCTCAATAAACATCTATAGGCTGAAACAATTCATTGAAATCCTTGATGGCGTCAAATTCCATATCCTCGCAGCGGACAAAATATTCATAATGCCCGAACCGGGCCAATGCCTGTTCATCCGGAAGTCATACCCATTCATCGATTTCGGACTGGCAGCGGTGCGCGCGAAATGCCGCCAGTTTGGCCGTTAAATGATCGGTTACGGCGATTTTGACGACATCCTTGATGGAGTAACCGTATCGTTCAGGATCGGCCATCATGCTGCCGAACGAGATATAGTAAAGACTTCCCTTGGCGCCGGAGCGGCGGTATGCCTTCCTTTGTCTCGAGTTTTGGGGTCAGTCCAGCACTTGACACTGAGTGTCTTTTCATTTCTCGAATTTTCTCGTTTCCATGGATATAATAGGGTTGTCATTCACTAAAACTTGGAATTTGTTCATCTTCTTCAAATCGCACTTTATATTCCTTTGGTCGGTTTACAAAGAATGATTCTTCGTTGATGTTATAATGCTCAGTGAGGAGTTCCCAGGCTGATACCTTTTTTAGTTCCTGTATATAGTGTTCTAGCCCTGCCACTGTCCTAAACTCATCAACTGCAATCGCAATAAAATTAAATGGTTCTGCAGGTTTATATAATCCATCATGTTCTTTAATATATTCAAAAATATGAACATATAAGCCATCACTTGTGACAGCATACTTTTCATCAATAACCCAAGCTCTAGTCGGTTCCCCCTCACCGAAATATGGTGTAACATTTATTTCCCTCATCTGCACACAGCCCCTTCTGAAATTTTCGCCTTTCTAGAAGGAACACTGACCCATTAACCGGGATCACCCCGACACTACTCCCCCAACACAAGCTCTGCTGGATCGTTTGGTATCCGTATTCCGCCAGATCAAGCTCGTTTCCCGTGTGATAGAGTCTATAAAACAGCTCCCGCTTCCCGGATAATGCCCCAGCTCTACGCTTCAGGTTTCTCCAGCATCCCTTCAAACAGCCTGTCCGGATGACGTTCAAGCTCAGCCCGCTCCCGTGCGGGGACTTGACTCTATTCGTCTTTCATAGTTAAGTTCTGGAGGGGGGAGGCCCCCTCTTATTACTACATAGATACCTGGGCCTATTGGCTGCCTACATCTAAACCACTAATTCCTTATAACAACCCGCTGATTTTCATCCAAATAAGCATAACCCAACTCAATCGCTTTCCGGATTCCTGATCTGATAGCCTTATCCAAAGCACTTCCCGATCTTGCATATCCAAGTGTTTTTACTACCTGTCTCAATAAATCATCTTGAGGAAGGCTTATCTGGGAAGCCAGGATGGATTTAACGGCAACTGCCACTTCTTCCGGAGGTAAATCTTCTGCCATTCGCCGCTCGGATTCATCTGACGATGCTCTGTAAATTCCATACTCTGACGGATTAATACCTTCAGGCCAATAAAATATAATTCCATCGGATTCCGAATAATTTGGCTTTATTCTAGAAAGCAATTCCCTAAGTCTCTGATCCACCCGCGCTCCAAGTCGTGAAATCCCCCATGCCTGCAATATTCGTTTGGAGAGTAATCCCCTGCTGATCGGACCTTCTTCCTGAATGACCTTTTTTATTTGCTCCAGGATAAGTTCCGAATTCTCGGGTGAATTAAACAAATCAGCACCTAGAGGCACTGCATCCAGAACACAAACTCGGTAAGTCTGTATTTCTTTCGGGATAATAGATACATCAGGTTCAACGAGTACGGTACTTGTTACTTGAGCCTGAAAACGATCAATTACTTCATGTTCTCGTGTCGCTGCAATCTGAGCTTTGGATTCATTCTGAATTTTTTTAATCTCTTTTCCACTCTCGATCGCTTCTAAAATACGGCTAATAACGCCCTCCCTATTCTCCCACCACTCCGGACTCCATACTCTGAGCAGATTCCAACCAAGCTGACCAAGTACTTCTTCTCGTAGAATATTCCTATCCCGCGCAGAATCCGCATTTTGATACATCGGCCCGTCAAGAAGAATGCCTAACACATATTGATCTGAATCAGGAAGAAGTACCCCCAGATCAATACGATAGCCCGAGGCGCCGACAAAAAGGTCGGTTTGAAATCCGTGTTTCTTAAGTTCGAAAGCCAGACTGCGGTGAATATGAGAATCCGTATGCCCTTTTGATGATGCCTCGCCTGCAGGGAGAATCCGTTTTCCCTTTTCAGCGTACTCAAGAAACGCTTTTAATCCAAGAACTCCTCGACTGCTAATTCTGCTTGCATTCAAATGATGAGCATGGAGCGTTGAAAAAATAAGCATTTCATATCTGGCTCTGGATACCGCCACATTCAGTCTTCTCCAGCCTCCTTGACGGTTTAACGGTCCGAAATTGAGACTAACTTTACCTGATGAATCAGGACCATACCCTACCGAGAAAAGAATAACATCCCGCTCATCCCCTTGCACATTTTCCAGGTTTTTGATAAACAATGGTTCTGGCAATTGCATCAAGAGTACCTCTAACTCCGGTTCTTGCTTTAGCTCCTCTTCAAGCAGATCTTCAATCAAAGTCTGTTGAATGGAGCTAAACGTTACAACACCAAGACTTTGCTGGCGTAATAGAGGATCTTGTATACGGCGGATAATTTCGGCGACTACAGCTTTTCCTTCAGCTAAATTCTGTTTTGTACGTCCTCGATCATAAAATCCATCAACAGGACACCACTTCACGCTAGAAACAGGCTCATTCGGGGATGGGAATGTCATTAACTTATTTTCATAGTAATGGGCGTTACTGAAAGCAATCAAACTCTCATGTCGACTTCGATAATGCCAGCTTAAATGCCGCTCAGGCATTCCGATTGCCAAACAATCATCTAAAATACTCTCCATATCCTGCAATACTGGATCCTCTTCTTCAGATTCCTGGCTATTTTTAGAAAAGAAACTCGTAGGCGGCAGTTGCTTCGGATCTCCAACTATAATCGATTGCTTTCCTCTAGCCAGAGCCCCAACCGCTTGTGCGGTAGGTACTTGTGATGCTTCGTCAAAAATAACGATATCAAAATGGTAATGATCAGGATCCAGATACTGAGCTACAGAGATCGGGCTCATCAGCATACAAGGCACAAGCCGAGGAAGTAAATTCGGAATCTGCTCCAACAATTTGCGAATAGATATATTTCTACCTCCGCTCCGGATTGCACGTTGAAGGATTCCTGCTTCCGAGCTTTGCGATGCTTCATGTGTCATGTGGGGAACTCTCGAAGAAAGCCGCGCAACAACTTCTTGTCGGGTTAACTTCATGTATTGCTCATCGGCTTCTTTGAAGCGAATAAGCGTTTCCTCAAACACACTACCAGAAAAGGACTTCAATTGCTCGTTACGGGCAATGATGAAATTGGCCATTTTTTTATAAAGTCCTCGCTCATATGCATTCCTCAATTGTTCGTTGGATATCTGTCCTTCCTCATATGGCGTGATGAGTGGAAGGAGCCCAAGCTCTTCCGCTTGCAGGCGAACCCGCTGCCATATACTCCAATCCCTCAATTGATCGAGATGTGAGGTCCATTTTCGTGCCTTTTCCAGCAACAAATCATGCCAATTCTCGATTTTGTGCTGGATTGCTATTCGTTCAAAATCCAACAGCAGCAATTGACCGAGTTCATTCTCCAGCTTTTGTACTTGCTCGTGACTACAAAGCAATTCTCTTAAAAAATGCATTTGGGCTGTATCCTGCCGGAAGCTTACAAGCAATTCAGCAATATGTTGTCTGGCTTGGATGGTCTCAGACGTATTGGCAAACCAGGCGGTTAATAAGTTTTGCAAAACATTCAGCCAATCACAGGCATCCGATATTTCATCCCACTTGCCATCAACATCCCACATCAATGAAGGACCAAGGTAAGGCGTGGCTTTATCCTTGGCTGCACTTAGCCTTTGCTCCTCCTCCTGCAGTTCAATGATGTCCTTCAAGTATGTTCTAACATCGGATTTCAATATCACTTGACCAGAGACCACTGACTTTTTCAGCAAATTAATAATACGGTTTTGACCAGTCCATTTCGGAAGGAACCATGTAAGCTCCAAGTTATCCCATGTTGAAAGCATCATTTTGGCGTCGAACCGAATGACTTCGTGAGTGAAGATATTATACACCTTAGCTCGGGCTTGATCCCGGCGTCTGCCTTGTTCTGCTGCTGCCCTGAGCTTTTCGATTGATTCAGCCATACCGTTTTCCTGCAAAAGAGCAGGTTTGAGATCAGGAACATCGTTCATCTGCTCACACAATTTAGCCAATATTTCCACTTTGTCATGAGTTAGCGGAACAGATCCAAGCATAAATCGTTGGACTGCTTCACCCATCACTTTCTGGCGTTTTTCAAGCTCTGAAGTATAGCTCTCTAGCAGAATACCTGCCTGTACTTTCAAATCCGGAGAATAAGATAAAAGCTTGGCATCCATCCAAGGATGATCATGCGGATTTCTGCAATTGGCTCCGGCAGCTATCAATTCAGCGACCGAGTCATCCCATTGGACCAAGGTATTAGGATCCAGTTTTTCGATCGCCGCATCGTCAAAATGAACAACATCCGGCGTATCCCCCGTTTGTTCGTACCTCGATATCACCTCAAACAAAGTAAAACCAAAGGCATGTTTGTGATGCAGGGCTTCTACATAATCGTTTAATGTTGCTCGCAGTTGATACAGCCGGTCCGCCTGCCTTTGCCACGATTCAGCTGGCTGCAGCCGCTGTACATCAATCGCTGCGCTTAATTGGTCCAGAACAGCTCGTTTGGTGCTTTTATTCGAATGAAGCTCCAGACAGAACGGACCTAAACCAACTTGTTCCAGTCTTCGCTGCACAACGGAGAGCGCCGCCATCTTTTCCGCAACGAATAGCACTCTCTTCCCGTTTGCAAGCGCAGCGGATATCATATTCGTAATCGTCTGAGATTTGCCAGTCCCCGGGGGACCGTGCAAAACAAAACTCTGCCCGTTGACAGCGGCACGAATCGCCGACATTTGCGAAGAATCAGCACTAATCGGAATGGCCCAATTTGCCGGGTGCTCAACATCAAGCGGTTTCTCTTTTGCCTCCACAGGTTCCTGCCATTGCAACTGACCTTGAATAAGGCTGGATACCACCTGATTTTCAGCCAATTTATCCGCTCTATTACGGATGTCATTCCACATCACAAATTGACCGAAAGAAAACAAGCCCAGATAGGCAGTTTCCTCCACATCCCACCGGGAAACCTGGATCAATGCATGTCGGAACGTATTAAAAACTTGCTTCAGAGCAACGCCCTTCTCATCTCTCGGAGGCGGATCCAGACCCTCGATTCCAATCCCGAAGTCTTGCCTAAGCATTTCCAGTAACGTTATGTTGATCTGCGGCTCTTCGTCCCTTGCCCGAATGACATACCCCTGGCGGGAGGATTTGCGCAAAATATCTACGGGAACTAGCACAATCGGCGCATATCGTGGAAGCTCGCTCACGGGTGACTCATACCATTTCAAGAGTCCCAAAGCAAGAAATAGAGTATTTGCTCCATTCTCTTCCAGCGCAGTTCGAGCTGATCGATAAATATGAACTACCCTTCTCTCCAGGTCCAGTCCGTTCAAGTCAGCTCTCAGACGCTTGCGGATAAATTCATCTTGCAGTAGCTTTGCGAGAGGATGGTTGGAATTTACGCGTTGATATAAACCTGCATTTCGTTCGTTACCCTCCCAATCGCCAGGTCTTGCCAAAATCTGAAATTCATCTCCATCAGCGAGTGCATCTTCCAAATCGCTCAGTTGAGCGGAAATAAGCGGAATGCTAGATCTTGTTAAACGAAAATTAAGGAGCGAATTGCGAAGGGACAAATCAAGAAGTTTACGTTCCCAATGTTTTTGTCGTGTTGCCGGCGTCAGCATTTCAACTTCCAATGGCTTTTCCAACACTTCAAGAAGTTCCGGAGCTGCGCTGCTTTTTAACTGCGGCTGGTGATGTTCTTCAATAATCCATCCGATCGTTCCCTTCGTACGCAGCGGAAGCGGTCGAATCGCGGCGGATCGTGCACGCTTGATATCGATCAAACAATCAAATAAATCTGGATTGCTTAGATGCGCCTCAGCCAATGCAGTAGCTTGATCAAAGCTAACAATCTCCCCCTTTACAAACGCTGTAGATTCTATAACGCATAACTCGTTAATTCCTGGGGCGAGCCTCTTGGTCAACACTGAAATATCATCCTGTACCGTTTCCGAGAAAGTCTCTTCCACAAGCCAAACTCCGGCAAAAGCATGTCCTTCCGTAAATACAATCAATGGATGCAGTCCCGCTGCTTCCAAGCAAGCAGCATACAACAAGGTAAGATCAAGACAGTTGCCCATACCATGCATGAAAATCATCTCCGGAAGACGGACGCGCTGTCCGATCAGCTCAAAGCTAGGCGGAGCAACGCAATAGGAAATTCCCCGGCTTTGCAAAGCAGAATAAATCGCGGCGGCCTGTATACGAACCCGGTTCGGATCCTTACTCTGATAAGCTGTAAACGAGGGACTACCTGACCATTTCTCAAGTATGGCTCCCGCCTCCCGCAACACCTCTGACACATGTGAATGGTTCGGTGTCACAAATGCAGCCGTCATTTCAGGCAAAATAGCGAGCCCGCCCCATTCATCGAAAGAGAGTACCGAAATAGAGGCTCGCTCCTGAAATATTTGCGTTTCATTCTGCAATACGGTCAATGTTAACGATCCAGTTAAGCGTTCCGACAATTCTCCCAGGAATGAAGACGACATATGTAAATCTACTGAACTAATAATAATAGATTGATTTGCGGGAATGATGTCATATTCCTTTTTCCAATCATAAGCAAATTGCGGCTCCGAAGTTAGCTTAACAGTTATGCCAGCAATATCTTCATCTGTCGTGTTGGTCAATATGATGCTTTTAATGATAGGGACGTGGTTCTGCTGCATGGCGTAATTCACTGTTTCACTGTATAACCACTCGCAGAATATGTTGCTCTCCAACCATATAACCTCCAATCAAATTATTTTATTAAGTTCTTTGGACCTATAATAAATACGATTAGTTCTATAATAGCACTGGACTGTGGATATATCTGCTATTTTCGACAGCAAGTATAAAATAAAACATCAATAAACTAACTCCTTTCTCTAGGGTTGTTGAAATGGAGAGGGATAGCCCATGAAAAATAATAATCTGCCTCTTGTCTACTCATGTTCCGGATGTTCCTCGGCTGCACAGACCGCTAACCGGATCGCGATTAAAATGGATCGGGAAAAGATCGCCGAAATGTCCTGCATCGCCGGTGTCGGCGGTGACGGATCTCTTGAAATAATGAAAAAACGCCCGAGGACTCCTGTTCATGACAGGAGCTCTCGAGCGTATTCCTCAATAAACATCTATAGGCTGAAACAAATCATTGAAATCCTTGATGGCGTCAAATTCCATATCCTCGCAGCGGACAAAATATTCAACATTCCCGAACCGGGCCAATGCCTGTTCATCCGGAAGCCATACCCATTCATCGATTTCGGACTGGCAGCGGTGCGCGCGAAATGCCGCCAGTTTGGCCGTTAAATGATCGGTTACGGCGATTTTAACGACATCCTTAATGGAGTAACCAAAACGTTTAGGATCAGCCATCATGCTGCCGAACGAGATATAGTAAAGACTTCCCTTGGCGCCGGAGCGGCGGTATGCCTTCCTGGTCACCTTCCCGATGGCGCAGTGGTCGGGATGGCCGCCCCAGCGCTCATTGAAGGTCAAGATCACATCCGGCTTAATTTGGTCGATAAATTCCTCGATGCGGGCAGTCAAGCTCTCCTCATCGATAAACTCGACCGTCTTGTCGCGGATGCCCAGGAAATGGAGATGGCGAATGCCCAGACAATCACAGGCTTCCCGCAGTTCCTGCTCCCTTACCGCCCCCATCGTCTCCCGGTTCAAGTAAGGCGGATTGCCCATCCGCCGCCCCATTTCTCCGCGGGTTGCGGTGACCAGTGTAATTTCGGCCCCTTCCGCCGCATACTTCGCCAGCGTTCCGCCGCAAATAAACGTTTCGTCGTCCGGATGCGCAAGCACGACAAGGATTTTTCGCCCTGTACCCGCTGAATTGAAACTTCTATTCATTCGGGAAACGCCTCCCTTCCCAAGTGAAGAGCCGCTTCCATACGTCCCCGCTCATCCAAGCCGGCAAGCAGCAGCCGGCCTTGCGCATCTTTTTCATAATGGGTCAGCCCTTCGATTCGCAGCCAGCCCGCCTCATCAAAGCGAAGCGCTACCCTGAATGGGCCATATCCTTCGCCTGCAATATGCGCCTCTGTAATCTGCAGCGTAAAATTCCGGACAAACACATAGGAGGTCGCCTCGCAATGAACGAAGACCCGATCCCCAACGAATTCTCGCAGCTCCGCCTCGACTTGCTTTTTGTCAATCGTTATCATCGATCTGTGTACCTTCTTTGCAGTAAAAGTAAAAATGATAGAGCTCTTCTATTATAGATCAAACCCGGCTAACTTTATGTGAGTTATTTAAATAAAATGGGATCACACTTCACAACGCACTACGCCGCAATTCATAAAAATACTGCACCATCGGATGCTTTAACTTGATCTCCTCGGACATGTTTAAAATCCGCTTTTTACCCACCCTTTTATCCAGTAAGGCCAGAATATTCATTAAAATTTCATTGCTCTCTATGCTTTTTTCAATAGAAGTAGTTAAGAACTTATTAGCATCAACAATAAAATTCGATTTACTTAATGAAGCCTGTGCCGACAAAAGCTCTTTTGCATGCTCCGAACTTTTTCTGCTGCGGGCGATGACGATTAAACGATCCTCCGGCACCGGTCCCTTTGTATCTTTTCTGACAGCTTCAATGTCGTCATTGGTGATGGGAATTTGAATATCCGGATCGTTCTTGATTTCAAGCTCCGTTTGATACCATCGGATCGGGTTCGTTTTGTCGCTCATATTGAGTATGTTCTTTTTATCTACCGTAATATAACAAATTCCCGATTTATCAGGCAGATAACGGTACCCTGGGGCACGGTATTCTACCCTTCCCTGTAACGCAGGACTGAGAAAGCCATCCAGCTGTTGCTTCAATTTACTCCAGGACATGGTATCCCCTCCATAAAAAACAGAGGAAAGGCTTGCTGGCTCCGGGTTTGTCCCAACTCCATCCATCCGATCCTCCATCTTTTCAACTTATTCTATTTTAACTCGGCGGCTTAATCCCCGTGCTCCTCCGTCCCATGCTGCGCCTTGCTTGCAAACTCGTCGAGCAGCGCGCGTGCTTCACTTGTGGACTTGGTGTTCATTAAGCTGTTTCTTAACTCGCTTGCCCCTCGAAATCCGCGGACATATATTTTAAAGAATCGGGGTAGAGGACTGAACGAACGCGGCGGCCCCAGTGCTGAATAGTGGTCATGGAGATCCAGATGCAGCCGTAACAGGCCAAGCAATTCTTCGCTGCTATGATCCTTAGGCTCCTTCTCAAAAGCAAACGGATTATGAAAAATACCGCGCCCGATCATAATTCCATCCACACCGTATTGCTCAGCGAGCTTGAGGCCGGTCTGACGGTCGGGAATATCCCCGTTAATCGTCAAAAGGGTATCCGGCGCCACCTCATCCCGAAGCTTCTTAATCTCCGGAATCAGTTCCCAGTGAGCATCCACCTTGCTCATTTCCTCTCTTGTGCGCAGATGGATGGACAAATTCACAATGTCTTGCTTCAAAATATGGGTTAACCAGCCTCGCCATTCATCTACGTCACTAAAACCGAGCCTTGTTTTTACGCTGACGGGCAGTCCCCCGGCTTTGGCAGCCTCGATGATCTCCGCTGCAACTTCGGGACGGCAGATCAGACCGCTCCCCTTCCCATTCTCCGCTACATTCGCTACGGGGCAGCCCATATTAATATCGATGCCTTGGAAGCCTTCTTTCGCCATGCCGATACTCATTTGCCGAAAGAATTCCGGCTTGTCTCCCCAGATATGCGCTACCATGGGCTGTTCATCCTCTGTAAACGTCAAACGCCCGTGCACACTATGGTTGCCCTCCGGGTGACAATAGCTCTCCGTGTTCGCAAACTCCGTAAAAAACACATCCGGTCTGGCCGCCGCACTCACAACATGGCGAAACACAACATCCGTCACATCCTCCATGGGCGCCAGTATAAAAAAGGGCCGTGGCAAATCACGCCAGAAATTATTTTTCATGACAAAAACCTCTCTATAAAATACCGGGACAGTTCTTTATCCCGAAGTAGTAAAATCAATCTGTCTGTTAAAGGTAGACATCTAAACGAGTATATCATAACAGAACCGAATCATGGAACCGGACGAACGAACCCTGATAATAAAAAGGCATGGGTTATGCAAGCCATGATCTGCTTGGTAACCCATGCCCTTTACCTTAGTTTTTACCGCCATAACCCTTATACGTAGCATAAACTGCATCTGCGTAGAGATTAGCCAGAATCGGACGGCCATATGAATCGGTGGCTCCCGGATACCAGTAATCTCCTCCATTATAGTGTAGTAATCCGTTATATATATTTCCAAACTTCACAATCTTCTCATTTAAAATCAATGCGCCCAGATATACCTGATCTTGTTCACTGCCATGATTATACGCACGGCCAAATTTGGCGCTGAATTGCGATAAATAAGCATTGCGTGTGTTTGGTTCTACCTGCATCAATCCGTCGCCGGCGGATGGACTACCCGGTAAGCCCGCTCCAAAGCTGCTTTCCTTTTTGATAACCGCACTTAGCAATAAAGCAAAATCTCCGCCTTTACCATAGGCATTGTCCGCATTAATAACATAAGTCCATATATGGCTTGGAACTTCGGACGGCTTTGTTACTGAAGGAGATGGTGAACCCGTATAGATTTTAACCGAGGACATTTTATCATTGATCGCGTTGCCGACCCAGGAGGAATCCGAAGTAAAGGTCCACTTTGTTCCTCCGAAATTATCATTCTCATATACTTCAACCGTCCAACCGCCAGGAACCTTGAGAGAGGACATCCAGTCATTCGGAATTCCGTTTGCGTTCAACTGAGACAGTGTATAATTGCCTATTCCGAGTGTTACCGCGTTCCCGCCATAGTTGATATCCTCATAGAACGTCACTCCGTTAGTGGGCGTTGTTGGTGTAGTCCCGCCACCGCCATTTTGCCACAAAGCAGGAACATTGGGCGGCTCCCAGCCTACGAGGGAAGTATGCGGCTGAAGACAGGTATAAGTACTTCCATTATAGGTAACGGTGTCATTTACTGCATATGCCGTATTTGGAGCCCATGCTCCTCTAGCTGCTGCGCTCGCCGGCGGCGTGGCGGTGAACCATGTGGATAGAAATAGTGCCAAAACTACCAAAAATGATAAGGGGTTAAAAAGAAACTTGTTTGTAGTCATTTTCAAACCTCCTTGTTCATTATTTATTACAATTATATTTTATTCTCATTTTTTGAATTAATTCTTATGTGTTAGGCCTTCCATTTTTGAAAACATACTCTCGGTGGAAAAGGTAAGCGAAGCTACTCTTTTCGATTATTTTTCTAGGTGCTAATAAAAAAATCTCATCATATTTTTAAAAAAGATTACTTTAACCAGGGGGAATTTATTTGAATAATATTAAAGTCCGTCTACGGCCTATAATTAGCAGGATAAATCTACCCACCGTATTAAAAACAACGTTCCTTCCGGGTGATTCCACCGAAAGCCTCATGATCGCAACGCAGGTCGGCGAGATCTTTTATATTAGAAACGGAACGATAGGGACTTTTTTAGATATTCGCCAACGAATCATAAAACTGGGCGCAGGCGGGGGGTACGATGAACGGGGGCTGATAGGTCTAGCTTTTCATCCCGGATTTTACTACAACGGATTGTTTTATCTCCATTACTCGCTAGCCGGAACCCAAGGTCCGGTTGCTTTTTCCGAATCTTTTAAGCCTAACCCGTGCGATCCCCAAACGTTAAATCTAAAGTGGGTCGATAGAGAAACAAAATATGATCATATCGATACCGTTGAAGAATGGATTCTGCAACCGAATGGGCAACCTCAAAGACGGCGTACATTACTGAATATAAGAAGGCCCTTTTTAAATCATAATGGAGTCAATAGCTTAAACTTTTCGCCTGAAACAGGAAAACTGGTTTTAACGACCGGAGATGGCGGATCCGCATATGACCCGTTTAATTTGAGCCAAGATATCATGGAAATCGCAGGTAAAATCATTGAAATTGATGTGGGCATGAATTCATTTATCGATAACCCGCCTGTGGTTACACGGTTTAGTGAACTACCTGAATCTATTCAGAACATGCTTACGGTCATTGCAAAAGGCGTACGCAATATAACGGGCATTTCATATCAGAGACACCATAATTATTATATGAAGTACGTAGGGAATGTCGGACAAGATCTGGTGGAATCGATCTTTTCATTCGTTCATTATAAGCCGGTACCGGTTACCCAGCTTGTCCAAGCAACGATGGCGGGGTCTGAGACCGACCAAAAAAGATTCATTAACTTTGGCTGGCGAGGGTGGGAAGGTGCTTTACCTACCTCTGTAATAAGAGGCTGCCCTGCAAATACGGATCTGAGTGAAAAAAACATTTCATATTACAATGAAACCCTGGAAACTGCCGTGCTGCGTCTTCCGCCGCTAACGAGTTATTATCATGAGGATCCCCGTCCCGGCAAGTTTGGAGGTACTGCACTCACAGGGGTTCAGGCTTACAATGGAAGCGATATCCCTGGTTTATCGGGAAGCGTCGTGTTTACTGATGTTGCTCGAGCTCATTCCAATCCTGTTAAGGGAGTTCTAGCCTATACCAGGGTAACAGCCGACTGTAAGCAAAACGATTACAATGTCATAGAAACGGATTATCCTTTCGGGTCTAATGCCGCGTATTACGTTAGTTTAGGATCAAATCTGAATCAAACCCGGCTATATTTAGGGGTTTACGGCTCCATGAAAGTGGCTGATCCGAACCAAGGCACTGTATTTGAGATTGTTCCCTTATAAGCAGAATTGTTGACTATAATCATATTCTACCTAGTAAATACGGGATCATACCACTAAGATACAGACAGTCACTTTTGAGGATGAAGAGGGAGAATACCAATGCAGGAATTGATATTTACGAAGGATCTGAAAAACAATGAACCACTTCGAAAAAGTTTTTTCGAACTTGCTGCCGACACTTTTGGTTTAAGCTTTGAAAATTGGTATCAAAAAGGGTTCTGGAGCGAACGATACATTCCTTTTTCATTTGTTGAAGGAGAGAAGGTTATTGCCAATGTTTCCGTAAATATTCTTGAATTAATAATTCATGGAGAGAAGAAAAAAGCTTCGTCGCTATACTTTGTGGCTTAAAGTCTGAATTATAGAAAAATAGTCAATACTGCTCAGTATTACGTTACTAGGAGCGGATTGGCGATGTGGACCTCGTTAAGCAGTGATGAAAACTTGATTATGGATATGTTCAAAGTGGCTTTGCGATTGGAAAACCATGGGAGCTCACACATATAGAGTTTGATGATCAGGATCAAGCCTGGCACTTGCACCTGGATTTTGAGCGGGGGGCAATCTTTGCATGTCCAGAGTGCGGTGCCGAGTGTAAAGCTTACGACAGCGCCATCAAACACTGGCGCCACTTGGACTTCTGGGATTGGAAAACCTTCATGCACGCAAGAATGCCGCGAGTAAAATGCACCTCCTGTAATAAGGTTACGCAGGTGTATGCGAAGTGGGCCCGGCCTCTTTCGCACTTCACCCTGTTATTCGAAGCTTGGGCAATGCGTCTGATGGCTGAAATGCCGGTTAATGCTTGATACCCACGCCACGCTTCACCTCTGTCTTCCAGTGAGCCAGGACGTCTCTGGCCCCCTTGGAGACGATCTCTTCTGGCAGCGGAAACGCCTTCATCGTCATGAGCGACGCTTTACCGTCCCAATTCTTAAAGACGCTGGCGTACTCCGGAAAGAACCGGTCAAACCAATTGCCGATGCGGCCTTTCACTTGCGCCAGGCTAGCGGCCACCTTCTCCCGCAAGTTCATCAGGATGCGTAAATCCGCGTATTCTTTCGTCGGTAGTTTCGGCTCTGAATACTTCCCGTTTCGAATAAGATCCGCGATGACTTTAGCGTCTTTATAGTCGCTTTTCGTCTGCGAATTATCCTCAAGTTCTTTCGTCTTGTTGACATGATATGGATTGACGACAACTACCTGGATGCCTCGATCTTGAAGAAATGCTGCGAGCGGAAACCAGTAATGTCCGGTAGGCTCGATGCCAAACACAATGTCCGTCTTGCCATGTGTTTGCCCGAGTTCCTTCATCCACATTGACAGCTTTGTCAGCCCCTCCTGATCGTTATGGAATACACAGTCTTTCCCAAGCTCGATTCCGCGGAAGTCCACCGCACGTGCTATGTGAGTCTTCTTTGCGATGTCTGCGCCGACAACTAGTGTCGATTCGGTAATTCGTGTAATCCATTGATTCTGCTTCTGTTTCAGCTTATACTTCATATAGAGCGTCCTCCTTCAATTAGGGCAGTGAATGTCGACCATTCCGAGACCCAGCATACAGGAGGCGCTTTTTCTTTTCAAAGGGCAAATTACTTCATTACAGGAATGGCTCCTTATACTTCTACTTTTCTTTTTCGAAACAATTATTTCCAGTATAAATCTGGATTTTTTACTTTGATCTCATGAAGCTCATTTAATTTTTCCAGGAAAAACTTCTGAATCTCGTTTATATGATCTTCGTAATGAAGAAAATCAACTAATCTACGACTACAGGAAATTCCTTTCCATTCAACATCATCACTATTTAATTCGAATGTTTCCCAATCCGTATGCGTTGAAATAAAATTATGCATGGCAGCTACAACTTCGGTATTTTTTGGGCAGCGTCGTGAACAGAATTCATAAACAACGGAAACATTGGGATAATCATGATCTGTTAAATAAAAACCAACAACCACCTCGGTGGCTCGGCCCTCCTGCTCGCTAGCTTTAACATACCGTTCCATATACTTTAACTGGGTATGACGGTTGCTTTGCTGAAACGCCTTACCGAAATGTTTGGTCATCACACCGTCTACTACTCCGTCCAGGCACTCGTCCATCATACGTTGTAGCCGATTCATATTTTGAATAGCATATACGTCAACAGGCGTGAACTGTCGATTATCTTCCAATCCGATCTCCTCCATATAATCTAAAACTTTGGACGCATAGATATTATTCGATTCCAACTGCTTAATCCACTTGAAAATTTGAAACCACCGCATCTGCCTGAAAACTATGTTTTTGTGACTCGCTAATACGAGCGATGCATCCTTTTCATCAGAATATTGAGTTAAATAAAACAAATAACATTTCGTTCCTTGATTTGTGAGTACGCTGAGGTGGTCCACATATCTAGATAGCTGATCTGTTCCTTCAAGAGAGCCTAGCTTGCTCTCGATGAACAAAACATATGGTTTCTGTCCTTCATAAAATCGTATTACCATATCCGGGCGGCTATCCATCTGATGATTGGGCAAAGCCGGAAAAGTAACTTGTGTTGTAATGGATGAATGCTCCACTTTCTGCACCGGAATTTCTAATACTTTTCCGAGAAAATCAACCATCGTCTCCTGATCACAGAGAAGTTCGGCGAACACTTCAGTCAAAAAATCCTCGTGGGGTTGGCCACTGCTGCTATTTAACACCCGAAATAGTCGTGAAAAAACGTCCTTCATCGTCTTCTCCTTTTAAAAAATTCAACGCTCCAAGTTTTCTTGAAATGCAGATGCCCTCAGCCATTTAAGCTCTCTCCCTATATACGGATTATTCGTAAGGATTAGATCTTAACGTCATTCCCGGATTCACCAGCGAAAGCATATATTGATGTTCTTCAAACGTGTCATTCAACCTGGACAACAACGTTGCATCCAACTCAATAGGAATTGCCTGGCCATCTTCAAACACACAAAGGGGAACAGCACCTTCTAAGATCGGGAATGCAGATTCCATTCGAAAATATCCTTTATGCTGCCACATGATCTCCACAATCGGGTCCACATCTCTTCCAACCACTTCTTTATAGAAAGGGGTTACAATTAATGCAAAACCATCTACAAATTGATTGTGATCTCCTAAAAGCTTTTTCTGACAGATCCAAATATAAAATGGACCCTTTAATAATTTTTTCGATTTCTGCTTGGATAGAGCTTGGAGTGCTGATAAATATACATTTCGAATGTGCTCGTTAATGGCGTCTTCATTAGGGTTGGCTAAAACAGACAAATCGAATTGGTAGGCCCAGCCCTTAGATTTAAGAATTTCCTCATGCAGCTCTACTGTTTGCAATGAAAACATCTCCTCTCAACTGCTGTCCCCTTGAAGTATAAACTAATGGAAGGACATATCTATGTCAGGAAACATATGTTCTTCGTAGTGAATTTTTTATCTTCGAAATAGTTCCCACTTCCTGTGTCTTCGTCAATATCCAACAAAATCCTGCTAACTTACAATAATAAAAAAGTTCCCCAACGTGAGATGTCAGGAAACGAAAAGTTACGTGTTATTTGGCTTTATCTATAATCGTTATAGTAGATTATGCCTCATATTTGAATAAACGTCGGTAAATCTGTTAGTTTTCTCTCTTCTTTCACAGTACCGTCTTTCACAACATAAATATAAGTCCGATCTTCTATCTCTTTCAAATCTTCGGTGTATTCTTCGGATGGCCAATACATTTCATCATCGGAAATGATGATAAATCGTGGTTCCCCGTTAAATCTTTCACTATAAAAGTCAACAAGTGAGTATGGGTGAAATGCCTTTATATTTGCCCGTCCATTTTGTCGTTCGTAGTCCTGGATCATGTCCTTGTAATCTACGGAAATCAGTCCTTGGGATATCCCTCTTGGTATAACCTCCAGTTGGACAATACGTTTTGGTGGTTTCATTCCAATATTCTTTTGTCTTTGAACTAAAGCTAATCTCCGCTCCTTACGCATTTCCACGTCAATTACTTGATTAATTAAGGCACCATTACGATTTTCCTCATTTTCCCGTTCATACTTGCCGCGGCGCTCAATTAAGTCATCAATTTGTTTTATAAACGTTTTTGTCCAAATAGCTTGATACTCGGTCCAACTGCTCTTCGCGTTTTTGTCGAACTTGATCCCGTAAATCCATTGCTGCCTTCACCGCGGCGGAACGAAATGAACTATCTAACGACCACTTAAAGTGGTAAGTTCTCTTACGTTCCTCCGCTTTTCATTTTGTTCCTTCATCTCACGATCCCCTATTGATTTCCATTTTGAAACATCGATAGATTGTTTTGCAAACCCGATTTCTGTTGATAATCACTATAACGCTTCTACGTATATGCTAGGACGGTTATAGGGAGAACTTCGCTTTTCGCACTATTTTATTTCAATCTTTATTTTTCCATCATTCCAAAAGTTGGGTTGGTAAATTAACTGAAGACCCGTGTCCCCTTTAGGTTGCTCGAAAACTAGCACACCGTTGACCTTTCCTTTTGGTGCCAACTCACCTGAGCTTAGTTGCTTATCTTGCTCAGTCAAGGTGAATGCTCCGTCCAGGATTTGCCCCTGGCTATTCTGCATGGTGAAATCGAAGGGATTATATGATATAGTCTCTGACCCACCATTTTCAATGGTAACTTCTACGATAATGTACTCGTGTCCCTCTTTGGGAGTATCAAATTCATTGTCTCCTTGTGATCTAGCGAAGCCATTAACAGTTAAAACGTTATCACCAAGTGCTATTTTTTCTCCAATCGCGAAGGTAGTATCCTCAGGAGCAGCGGTTTGTTCATGGGAAGTTTCTTTTTCATTTGTGGAAGATGTATTCGAATCTTGATCTTGGTTGACTACCACCGGGGTTTCCGCTGTGCAGCCGATTAGTACTGAAAAGAGTGATAGCAAGATAAATGCAAAAAACATGGTTTGAACTCTTTTAAGCAAAACATTCATCAAGAGAACCTCCTATAAATTGAAATATTTAATTCGATTATTGCATTCTGAAGCGACGTGATGTTGTCAGCGAATGCACGTTCTCAAATCCATATATGAGGATACTGAGGGATCTTAACAAGTTGAAAACGAGCCGTCTGTTGTAGCCTTAATCACATACAATTCTTCTATCCCTGGAACCAGTTCAACAATCGCTGTATCTTTTATTACAAATCGCACACATCCGCAAATGTGATGTTCGAAAGTATCATATATCCGGCCGGCACTCCAACAACCTCTCGGCACGGTATGTGTACTGTTAGCGACATAGCCGATTTTTCCAATGGGTACGATATCCACTTTAATGGCTTCATGATCATGTGAGTTATCCGGCTCTTTGATCAAATGGACAATCTGACCGGGTCTTAAAAAAGCTGTACCAAAATAGTGTTGTGTTCCTGTAATAGCGATAAAGATCGGTTGTTGTTCCATTTTAGATCCCCCTCTCGTTTTCTTTTCTCCATTATGACGGATTGTAATGGCACTAGATTGTCAGCGAATATACGTTCCCTCCCCCTCAAAAAAGCACCGGCGGTTCTGGCATGAACCGCCGGTGCTCCTAGCGTATTAAGAACTCTATTAATTAGCTAACGAATTCAGAATCAGTAAGTGAGACTTGAGATTTTAATTTAGTAACGTCTTTGCCAACTCGTACAGCTATTCCACGCTCTTCTCTCAGACGATTTTTGATAACAAATCTTAACTTCTAGATCATCGTACTGCATCGCATTACGCATTCCAACCCGAGGTTGTACGTAATCGCCACCGCGGGGACCATTCCAATGTTGGCACATCGCGCATATCTGCGTGTTCGGCGAAGTATATTTAATCATTAAACCCATGGTGATCCCCCAGTCTCTAATTGTCGGGTTAGTCGTAATCTCCTAAAAGCTTATATGTAGTACTTTAGACTTGTTGTTTTGTGTATATTTTACTATTCTATGATAGCTTATTTTATCCTTCTTTTTTACCCATAATTTGTACTATAAAGTTAGTCTTAATATAACTTTCTAGCCTGACGGCAAATTGTCAGCGAACGTATGTTCCTGTTGATAATTATTAATCGGGTAGGAGGCTACCCATTAATTGAGTAGCCGACCTCCCACACCACCGTACGTACCGTTCGGTATACGGCGGTTCCTAAGTTTACGCAGTTACTTGTCGATAATAATCCGAGAAGAAGAGAAATCCTAAGCCCTTGAGGGTGTTATTTCCGAGGGACTTCGAGAGGACGGGGCTATTGGAGATTCTCCAGTAGCCCTTTCTCGTGTTTGCGTATTCCCATGCTTTCTGTCCTTGGATTCCGAGCGATTGCAGTTTCTCGAATTTCGTCCTCACTCGTTTCCACTGCTTCCAGAAGATCATGCGAATCCGCCTTCTCATCCATTCATCCGTGGATTGGAGCATACTTTTCATATCCGCTATTTTGTAGTAGTTGATCCACCCCATGATGTAGCGTCTAAGCTTTTCGGCTCGTTCTTCATTTCCCATCCCGTTGCTTCTGGACGTGAGCTCCTTTACTTTGGCTTTCATCTTGGCAGCGGATTTCGGATGAATGCGGACTCGTGTCTCTCCTTTCCTTTTGTAGAAGGAGAACCCAAGAAATTTAACCTTCCACGCCTCGTCCACCACTGTCTTTTCCCGGTTCACTTTGAGAAACAACTTCTTTTCAATGAAGGGAAGAATGTTCTCCAGTGTCCGTTCCGCGCTCCTTTTGCTTTTGCTGAAGATCAGGAGATCGTCCGCATAGCGCACGAAGCGGTGCCCGCGGCTTTCCAGTTCCTTGTCCAGTTCGTTCAGCATAATGTTGCTGAGAATTGGACTCAGATTGCCCCCTTGCGGTACGCCGATTTCCGTATCCTCGAAGCGGTGCTTCACGACAACGCCGGCTTTCAGGTACTTGTGGATGAGCGAGATGACCCGCCCGTCTTTAATGGTTCGGGATAAGACTTCCACCAATTTGCTTTGGTTAACGGTGTCAAAGAATTTCTCCAAGTCCATATCGACCACGTATTTGTACCCTTCTTCGATGTTTGATTGGCTTCTCTGAATAGCGTTATGTGCGCTTCTCTTGGGTCGGAATCCGAAACTGTTCTCCGAAAACTGTTTTTCGTAGATCGGGGTAAGCACTTGAGCGATCGCCTGTTGGATAACTCGGTCAACAACCGTAGGAATTCCCAGGTTTCTCTTCTTTCCGTTCTCTTTCGGGATTTCTACCCTTCGAACAGGATTCGGACGGTAGGTTCCGTCCAGAATGGATTCCTTGATGGTTTCTCCGTTCTCTCGGAGATATTGTAGAAGTTCATCTACTCCCATCCCGTCGATTCCGTGAGATCCTTTGTTAGTTTTGACCCGCTTGAACGCTTCGTTCATGTTGTCTCTGCTAACGATTTTCTCAAGCAACTCGTCCTTCGACTCGGTTGCGTCGGTGCTGTCGGTTTCAGGTATCCGCTCAGGACTGTGCGCTCCCGCATATTCTCCATGTTCCGCATGTACGTTTTGCGTCGAGCCTTCTCTTCGAAGTTGGCTGCACTTGACTCCTGTTTCGGTACCATTCATTAACCCACACCTCCTTAGGTTCAGCCCTTCCCTCAAGTTGTCGACTAACCGAGGTACTATGGCGTCTGCTGACTTCTCATGATAAATCTTGTTTCAACCATGATTTGAAATTCATCTCCTCACGTCCATGAGACCTCCCACGGTAAGACGCGTAACTTTCATCCCGTATACCCGCCGCATTTACATCCGCGTGTCCGTGCAGTTTATTGGATTTCGTCTTGTTTAGCAGACTCATCCCACTTTGGATGCCTGATGCGATTCGTGTTCCTCAGGCCGGGACTTTGCCTCCAGCTTCCTTCAGATTCCACCTCACGATGGACACCCTTGCTCTTGGCTAATGGTTGGCAACTGCCAGCCCCCATAGCGGACTTTCACCGCCTAGCTACGCACCATGCGTGGCGCACTAAAAATAGCCGCTCCTTATATAAGGCAGCGGCTGTTCCTTGCTTCTAATATGCTCGGTGATATGATATGAAATTATTACCTTCCGCCATGGTACACCTTTATGTAACCCTCTGTCGGAACCTCCCGATAATTCAAAAACGCCTTGTCATTAGTTGACACTTTTTGTTCATAACCGAGAAATTGTAGTATTTCACCTAGCCTATTTTCCAAGTGCTCATATCTTTCGTTATTAAACTTAGCTAGTTCAATATGCTTTTTAATTCTATGCAGTTCTTGGTGGTACTCACTCGAGTGTCTCAATTTTTGAGCTTGGTTCAAACAATCCCTGGCCAAGTCGGTCGACACTTGAGCAAGTTTCTTAATGATTTGATTCTGTTTGATGTGTATAAATTTTCGTAACAAGACAACCGATTCCGTCATTAATCCTTTCGGTTTACCGATGTATAGATAATTGGAGTTTTGAGGTGAAGGCTTTCGGCTCCGATCTATTTGGAACTTCTTCATTTTTTTGAGTTTCTTTTGTTTGATATCCTCTTCTTGCTTATCCCTTTCAGTAAAAGTTCTAATCTGCAGCAGTGTTAATCCGTCAAGTTCAGCTTTTATGCAGAGTGCCGGTACTACTTTTCCATCAATAGGCTTTACCAGTAAAATGTCCCCAATATTCGGACGATTATGCATAAACTTTTCTCCCTACCTCTTTGACTCTAAGAATTCCACTCCCTGATCACAAACCGCTCACACTCCGCAAACTCCGTCAACTTCCTAATGACCCCAGCTTTATGATACCTACAAATCTCGCCAAGTTCTTCTGGTATCCCGTTTTCTATATAGATCTCCTGCAAACAATAAGCCGTATCTTCTTTTTCGAACCACAAATCAAAACATTTCTCGCGACCGTCAAATTCAACAAAGGTAATAGTATAAGCTAAACCGTATTCAAGCTCAGTCAATAGACGCTCCAACTTCTCCATTTACTCCACCCCTAAAGCCTTAAACACCGCATCTTCAGCCGTTTGGTAAAAAATAATATTAAAGCAGCCGATCAGCTCCGAGGGGACAGTTCCGAGATCAACAGCCGACGTAATAGGAACCAGTACTTTTTTAGCGCCGCTGTCTAGGCAGACCTGGAGCGTATTGGCGAGCTCCTCTACCTTGATGATCGTGCCGCCGATGCTTAAATCGCCGAGAATAACGGTACTGCTAAGTATCGGCTTGTTCAGAGCAACAGAACAGATAGCGACAACTGCAGGTAAAGTAAGATATTTGGTCATGCCAATGCCGTTCAGATCCTGAACATGCATCAGGTAATCTTTCGTTGTTGTACTCAATAATCCGCTGATATTTCGTCCATTCGCTTTCAGATATCGGTAAGCAGTATCCACAGCTTCTCTTGCTTCCCGATCGGAACCGATCCCGGTCTTTTCAAATTTTCCGGTTCCCGCCGTCATCTGTGTCTCCAGTTTATACACGCCAATCATCCCGGACTTGCCGTGCGACACGGTATAGACATGTCCCGGTTTATTCATCCCTTCCGGAATCAGCTTGCCGCCTCCCTGCTCGGGAACGGAGACGTATTCTTCATTAAATGTTTCCTGATCGATATAGGAGAAGTTCACGTCATAGAACTCCATTCCACCGATCTTCTTCAACTGTTCCTTCACCCGACGGCGCATTTCCAGCGCAAATCGGAGTATCTCCTCCACATTTTCTTTCGTAAAACGTCCGTCGGGATGGACCAGTTTGATCAAACCGGAAACGGTCTTCCTTACGGCAATAACATCGCGTTGGTTCAAATTGTTGCCCAGTTTGAAGTACTTATCAAATGCATCGCCATAAGATATTTTGCGCAGTTCCCGCATCATTTCCGCGAAATAGTCCGTAATAAAGCCATAATCGTTCGTAAAAAACTCCGGCCGATATTTCGGGATTTCCCACCCTGGAATGTAGCAATGCATCCGGTCAAGGAATGCGGTGTCATTCGCCATAGCAGCCGGAAACGGATCAAATAAATGAGATGTTTTCAGGATCACGTCTACACTTTGATTAATATTGCCGACAAAAGTCATCGAGGCATACGCATTTTTTTCTTCTTTGCCGCGGGCAAACGAACCGGACGCCATGTAATCCTTCATGATCTGAATTCCATCCTGATCCTTGAATTTGATTCCCGCCACCTCGTCAAAAGCGACACAATCCCATAACCCGACCAGACCCACCGTCTTGTTCCCCATATTGTAGAACAAATTCGCTACCGTCGTCTGACCCCCGGAGACCAAGATGCTGTTCGGACTGATTTCCTTATAGATGTGGGACTTGCCCGTACTTCTTGGTCCTAGTTCACACAGGTTATAGTTGTTCTCGATCATCGGAACGAGTCTGGCCAAATGCAGCCATTTCACCCGTTTCGTGAACTGGGATGGTTCCATGCCGGTACTTCTCAGGAGCACATCAATCCATTCTTCATCCGTAAAATAGCTTCTCGCTGCCTTAACTTCTTCCAAATCCAGACTTGGCATTTGAATCGGATCAAGCTTTCGAATGATGAACGGGCAGCGGTTCTTATCCGCTTCGTCATAGAAATACTCCATCTGAACTATGCACCAGATTCCACCTGCAAGAAGGCGCTCATACTGAGAGACATATTTCTCCCCAATCGGTACGTTTCCAATCCCGAGATTGGAAAATTCGGCTTCGTATACGTCATTCTTGTAATTCAACTTGACGGATACTTTATCGATCACCGTGTAACTTCCCTTTTCCCGCAGTTTTGAAATGATTTTCTGTGCTTCATCTGGGCGAACATAATTCTCCGCCAAAATGCTCTTCACATTGCGAACACCGGCTTCAATCTCCTCCTCATCCATGGAGGAGCAGTACATGCCGAGCAAGTATTCCAGTACATATACCGGAACGTTGGCGCCTTCTTTGATCTTCTTGGTTAAATCTTTACGGACAATTTTGCCGGCAAAGTAAGTGTTCAACTTATCGATAAGCCCCGAATCACCTTCTAATCGGCCAGAAATTTCATTCATCTTGATCCCCTGCCTCACACATTAAATCCAAAATCATTCGCAAACGCAACATCCATCACTACGGGATGCCGAAGCACTTCTACATTTTTATCATCCACCGCGATGAGATAATATGGCTTTGACTTGTCATAAAGCTGGTTTTTGAAATTAAAACGCAGACGGAACATCCGCTTATGCGGTTCGGTATCTTTGCTATCCGCAACATAAGTGTTCTCGTTCGATATTTTCTCATTGTCCTCGGATACAAAATAGATTTTGTAGCTCATTCCTTTTACGACATCGCTGACCGGATCCGATTGAATAAAATCCAGCGTGGTAATCAAATTTGTAATCTTTTGCACCATGCTGACGAGCATAATCTGAACAGGGCGGGTTTCCTTATGCCCCTTTTCAGTCTTGACTTGAATTACCGGAACAATCATCTCCTGCGGCGAAGACCCGCCATGAACATAGTTCTGACCGCCGCCGGCTACTTTGAATACATGGGAACTGACCGGAACAGAAACAAACTTTGGATCCTCATGGCCAAGGATCATGCTCAGCGGCACGGAAGCGATTCCGTCTTCCTGAACGGCGTTCTTCGAAATCATGAACCTGCGGTTCACGAATGACTCTTTGCCAGAAACACCCGCAATCTTATCGCTTTCCTGCAGCTTGTCCCGCTTGTATATAAATCCGTGATCTGCGGTAACGATAAAATTCGTGGCGCTAACATCTTCTGTTAATCTTTTGATTAATCCAAATACCTCATCAATGGCTTCTTCACAAGCAAAAAACACTTCATTCTCCGTATTCAGCTTATCTCCTCGTGCATCGATCTGATTGTGATATACGTAGATCACATCCATGCCGGCAAACAGCTGGCGTACGGCATCCCGTTTCATAGACCTGAGATCATCATACTGGACACAGCGGCTATTCCGGTTAACCTTTTGCAGAACAGCTTCCCTCTGCTTCAAATCGTCGCATGTTGCGCCATCTACCAATACACGGTAATCCTCGGTGATCTCAAGTGTTTTATGAGGAAGGAGCGACGCCATTCCCAGTCGGGTATATGAGGGAAGTACACTCAACATGGCTGCCATCTCTGCCGTACATTTCTTATCATCCTGCAATTTACTCCACAGCGCCCGACCCGTTTCATAGCGCATCGCGTCGGATATGATCACAACAACCCGATCTTTCGCATCCCGAATATATTTAGAGTAGAACTGGCGCTGCAATGGAAGAACGGACATCAGTTCTCCTTGAGACCAACCTGCATTCCACTTGGGAAGAAGGGTGCCTAAGTACTCGTTGCTGTAGATGTTCTCCACCAAATCACGCAACGCTTCGAATTCTACGTTGTCTTCAATCCGATCATAACAAGCGTAGAAACAACGATAATAAGAATCCAACCGATGATCGTGTCGAAGATATTGATTCATGATTTCGTGGACATCATTTGAACAATTGTAGTTCGCATGCCCAATCAGATGCCAGGCCTGAATCAATAGTTCATAATGCAGTTTATAAATATCGCCGAAGTGCATTTTCATTCGCTGCTCGCATAGCTGCGGAATCGTCAGACTGCCCAGCTTCGCACCAGAGTCTTCAGACAATAAACGTTCTCCAATCCAACGGATAAGAAACCGATCAATGAATGCGAAGGTTTCACAGTCAACCAGCACCTCCGGATCTAATGAAGCAAACTTTTCTTCCACCCGAAGGGCTTCGGCGACCTGACCGGAAAGCTCACGATAGCGTTCTCGATAAAGCACACTATTCATCAAATTGTCCAGGAAAGCAATGATGTTGCCGGACTTATAGGAAACCTGGCTTACCCAAGCCTTAGGCAGCTCTCCTTCCATATATCGATCCGTATATGTTATGAATAACGTATGGACCAGCTTTTCCAAGCTAGGATCCGAATCGGTGTAACCGAATTGTTGTTCACATAGCTGCCAAAAAGCGGGCAGAAGATCGTATTTATCAAACTCGGCCAAAAACTTGTTCTGCTCCAGATCATCATCCGTAAGCACAACCCGAAACACTTCTTCAAAAGAAACGGTCCGGGTTTTACAACAGGCGCTCATCAAGGCGATCTCGATGACATCCTCTGTGAAATTTTCAATCTCGAGGTCATAGAAGCGCCGGGTGCGGTCTTTAGCTCCGAAAAATTTGATATATTTCTGGATGATCGGCTTGTACTTCTCATCGATGCCCAGATCAACAGCGAGCAAGGAGGCACGATCAGCATAAAACTGTTTCGAATACTTGACCGTATCAGCCAAATGATTGTCCCTTACAGGCGGCTTCGGAAACGGAGCATAGATGAGGTAATTTGTCGTCCGATCCAACCGCTCCAGAAAGTATTTCGTATAGAACTGGTTGTCCGGTTCCAAACGATACACTTTGGCATTTTGCAGCTCAAGGGTATCAATATCCTCGGCAAACTCTCCTTGGTCATCGTACCAGAACACCAGTTTCCGGGTTTCTCCCGTAAATTCATTATTTAATTTATCCGCAATTTGTTTCAAATTCAGTTCAGCCATGGCTCTGCTCCGTTAAGTTAGTTGTTGTCTTTATCATACATTCGTGGTAAAATGATAATACTAATAAGGCTTCAAGAGGCTGATGGCAATCCACTCCGTGGGTTCGGCGTCAGTCTCTATTTATTTTCAATAAAGTCGTAAATCGTAAGCAATCTCCGCATCGAAGTCGACACACTTCTAATCCCATCAGCCTTAAATTTCTCCAACTTCTCTTTCAAATACGCCCCTACTTCCTGCTTGTCCAACTTCAGCGCATTATAAGCAATAAGATCGTATTCTTTATCCGGCTTCAGTTGTTGTTCCAAAATTTCCGTTAACGAATCTGCCTTGATCCGGTTGGATGGATTAATTGAATCCAAACAAATTTGCGGACCGGTAAATTTCGCTATTCTTTGGTTAATCTTCTCGATTTCAACGGGGTGAAGATTGGTTTTATCCAGATCAATCCCCTCAACATATTTAATAAACGGAATCCGTGAATTGCTGTTCTGACTCGCAATAAAGCGAAGCGCAATATCCGTATGAATGGAACGGCCGCCAAAGAAATAATCAAATAAATAAGTGAGAAGGTCGGGCATTTGAAAGATATAGGTGGTATCTCCTAACGCAACAACCAGTTTTTCATCACCAATTCGCTTCTCGATATCTTCCAATTCTTCAGGTGAAACCAAGAGCGTGTTTAGACTTCCCTTTTTGCCTCGATCAAGGATCAGCTGCTTAATAACATGTTGGTATTTCCGCACTTCCGAAGGATGGATCCCTTGATCAATCTCGGACAGAATTTCATACAGAAGTTTATAGTTATCGGTTCGAAGTACCGTGTACTCACAACCTAAATCCTTATCAAAAAAGGTCTGTTCGACAATCCCCGCCTGACCCTTCTCCCATTCCACAATGATAATTTTGGAAGCTAATCGTTTAAGCTCTTCTTTCGACAGCGACGAAGAGAAGTCCCGCAATATCTTCCGTACATTCCCGTCGGTTAACGAATAGCCAAAGAAAATAATTGGCGAATGCAGGAGCAAAGAAATAATCTTGGCGCTGATGAGAATGGAATTTTTCGAAAACTGCTCATAATCCGCTTTAGAAATTACGATCGATTTCGGATTTGTTGCACAACCATGGATTTTATAAATTTCGGCCCATCCATAGGTGGATTCAAAAAAACCCTTTTGGCCGATATATTTTTTCATACCAAGGGGATTAACCGAATTAACAGAATCCTCAATAAAGGTATCATAGTTTGTTGTAATGACAATTTGTGTTTTATTCAAGAAGGTTTGGAAGGACGCATACTCCTCTTCCATCCCGCTCTTTACCTGGTAGGATGAAAATTGATGGGCAATGGCCATTTTAAATGGCGAGATATCAAATTTGTAGGCTTTCTCGGTATCAAATCCTGGAATTTCTATTTCCTGATAAAAGAACTTTTCGTTAAACCGGTCTTCAATCTCCGATCCGGCTTGAATATTCGTCAGGAAATCCACATCATATTCCGTATCCGAGGTTGTTTCTGACAGATGTCTTTTCAGTGTACTCAAGAATCCGTAGAAATCTTTGCCTGTGTTTAATTGGTCCCAGAATTGTTTGAGCAATTCCTCCCATCCTGGAAAGGATTGAAGATATCGCCTCGACATGCCGGAACCGATAAACACAATCGGGTATTCATTATTTCTCTTTAAAAGCTCTAATGCGACACTCATCGGAACACCTCCCTCAACCGAACCTTGTACTTAATACATTCGATAAAAGTTGGCGTCCTCCTGTCGGATTAGAGCTATAGTAACTAGATCTTTGCCAAAATTTCGTATTTCTTGCCATCCCCTGCCGTTTGCACTTTCTCGTAATTTACTTTGACCCCGTCATCCAAATCGATTTCAATCCGGGCAAGCGCCAGGTGAGCAATTTTCTCATCGTATTCTTTCGTTTCCTTCAACTGCTTGGTCAGCTTTTCTTTCCGTTTCGTTGCCGCTGCAACCTCACGGGCATTCCCGCTGTTGTCGATTGTCTCCTGCATCCGGGCAATTTCACTGTCGTAAACCCGCTGCATCCGGTGCAAATAGTCAATCCGCAGATTCCCGATCGTATCGGCATTATACCGATGCATGTACACCAGTGCTTTGAAGCCATCCGCTTTCCCGCTATCAAACAGCCAATAGATCGGCCGCTTCTGATAAATTTTGCAGTGATCCTTGAAGAAGTCCTTCAGGAAGTAGTTCCGAATCACCTCCCGAGATGTGTTGCCTTTGTTTCCAAGCGCTTTGGCAATAAAATCGAGATTTTCCTCCAGCGTCTCTTCTCCAAACGTCTTCTTGAGAAAGGCACAGAACAGACCTACAATATCATCCTCAAAATACTCCTCATCCGTAATAGGTATCACATTATCCTTATCCGGGATGAAGGTCTTGTATTTGCTGCTATCCCACTCCCCGCCTGCATAGGCTAGTCCATCCACATCCAGGCTGTAACGGCCGAACATGCAACCGACGGCATAGGAGAGGAAGGAACGTATATCGCGACCGAGATCAGCTTTGCGGATGGTGACTTCTTTGTCTTCAACTTCGGGCGTGAGTTCGTCCTGCAAGCCGTAAATTTCAATGAAGATGCGGTTGAGTTCTTCTTCGTTGGACTTTAATTGATTGAATTGATTACCTGTAAAATTATCCCAAATACCAAAAATAATAGATAGTTTATTTATTTCAGTATTATACTTAATGAAAGGGTGAGTATTAAAATCCCAACTAGTTTCATATGCATCCCAGTCTATTTTGGTTTGATTAATATTCCACTGAGTAAGTTGATTTATTTTATCCATATATGCATCGTCCAGAAGAATTGGGGTTTTCCCCATAGCACCTTGATTAAAGTCTAATGTTGGCGATAGAAACTTCATGAAATATGCAGTAACAGAGCTATTTAAAAGTGCAATTAAATAAAACAATAATTTCTCATCGTTAACAAAACACATAGACCCTTTTGTATCGAAAACAAATCCTTCAGGGCTTAATCTAACTGACAAATTATTAGCTAATGTTGACCATGTCAAGCCCTGTTTAAAATAAAAATTTGTATCTCCCCGACGTACTGCTTGAGTTGTCTTTCCGGGTTCCCAGAGATCATGTAGATTCATTACGTAGTAATGATTTCCATAGTGCTTACGAAATCCTCCCCCCTTGTGCATAGGAACCCATTGAATATCTGAATTATCAACAAAGTATTTATGATTAAAACCAATATGGTTTATTGGAATCTCGTGCCATAGTTTTAAGAGTAGGTCATTATTCCCCGTTACTATACCAGACTTAATTACTGTGTAGTCTGACAAGCAATTCTGAGTAAATAAATTGAAAGTACTGGGGCTAATCCAATAAGCAATATTCAGTCCCGGTATGAGTTTATATTTACTTTGTTCACAGACAAAGGTGTTTTTATTTTCTACAAATGCTTTTTCCTTCTCGGGTTGTGACGTATAGCTAGTTAAATTAATATATTTCCCCTTAAATCTTGAATTGAAGCTACTAAGAATAATAAATGATGTTGTCTGCACTACCTCTCCACTTATTTCCTCAAATGCTCTTGAACCTAAATGAATCATGTTAATCAAAGAATACATTAATAACTTCTCTCTTAATTGTTCAAAACTTGACAGAAACATCCAAGCTTGTTGAGTAATCATCCCTAAGTATCTATCGGAGGATAACAAGGAAAGACTGCGTTCCATAAATACTGAATAAAGGTCGTACTTACTTATTGGATAGTGTTTTCTTACATAACTTGTCATCTTTTCAGGCATATTTCCCATATACGGCGGGTTCGTTACCACCACGTCATACTTTTGCGCCATAGCGGCAGCAATCTGTAACAGTTGTCTTAAATGTACCTGCGTAATATCCAAATCAACTGTATCGGCTGTCACTTGACCATCCAAATAAGCCCGTTCAACAAACTCCTCCAACAAGTCCCATTTCAGTTCATCAATGATCAAAATGGATCCATACTCTTTCGCATCATGCATTGTATCGAGCAGGTACTCCATTTGATGCAAAGCCATGTTTCGATCGGATTCATCCATTCCTACACCGAAGTAGTTCAACTGTTCCCGGTTGATTCCGTTGCTTTCCTGGATCGCATAGAGATGGCACTTCGTTTCACCGTTCAGGATCCGCCGGTTGTATTGTCTGGCTTTCATCATGACGGCAAAATAAGCCAGCTGATATGCACGTTTGTCGATGTCGAGACCATAAAGGTTATGTTCAAGAATACTCTTGGCCGCATCGCGCTGGCTGTAGCCATAGCTCTCATAGATTTGCATCAATACATCAAAAGCATAGACCAGGATATGCCCGCTCCCCATACAAGGGTCGATCACTTTGATCTCTTCCGGTTTGATCGTTTTATATTGCTCCCGAATCGCTTCCAGCTGTGCCTGCACCTCTTGCTCTTGCTCCGCTTCGTCTAAATAATACTTCCATCCGGCGCGGAGCTCATC
Organism: Paenibacillus salivarius; assembly: GCF_051307165.1. Lineage (NCBI taxonomy): Bacteria > Bacillati > Bacillota > Bacilli > Caryophanales > Paenibacillaceae > Paenibacillus > Paenibacillus salivarius. The sequence continues at coordinate 1,147,207 of NZ_CP195592.1, read as the reverse complement.
ATTGGGATGGCCCTCCAACCAGAGGCGGCCGAGACTGTTTTCAACCATATAACGCACGACCCAATCCGGGGTAAACAATTGAGTCGCTGCAGGAATTCGCTCTTTCGTGATCTTGACATTCTTTTTGAGCAGGGCAAAGGTTTCGTCTTTAAGTTCCGTGTTGTAATACTGATACAACCACCCGATGATTTCAATCTGACCTTCCTCTTTCACGTCGAAGTCACTCTCGGGGATATCATTCACCAGATGATAGACAATGCCTTCTTGATCCGTGAAGGACACGTTGAGCAGCAGCTCGGTATAGTCGCTCGTTTGCTCAAATAATTCAGGCAGGATGGCGTTCAAGGCATTACACTGCTTGATAAACAGCATTTGAAACAGTTTGTCCAGTTCATTGTTGTTTTTCAGCTTGATGATCTGTTCCTTTTCGTCCTGGCTAAACTCCAAATCCGCATCAAACGGTGAAGTGACTAGATCCGGTTCGGTTTTGCCGTTGCTGTCCGACGAGAGCACGCGTACCCGTGACGGAAGATAATCGTTTACCTCCATAAAACGAACCGCAATCAAACGGTTGAACCAGGTATAAGCCACTTCTTCAACCACATGGTTATAGGCGGACTTATAATCAGACCGCTCCATTCTCTCTTGAATGACCTCGGCCAATTTTCTGCGCTGCTCAATTTCTATGCCGCTGATCGAGTAAGGTTCCTTTGTGCCTATATCATAAAACTCGACATCGCGGGTAGATTGGGGCAACGGAGGTTTTATTTCCTTGTCCGTAATCCCCAGCAATCCGGCTTTATAGGAAATATCCGTGATCAGCTTTTTGCGGGCCCAGATCGCAAAGTTCTTGATGGCTGTCTTGTTCATTACATGCTGCTCCTTTTAAAACTCAATATTTACAATCGTGTTCTCTTCCAATTCTTTTAAGATCCGCTGTTTTAGTTCCGCCACGTACTTCTCGACATCCTGCGGCGATTCAATTTGCCAGGAGGCGGAGAGACTGACCGATTTAATGCTGATGTTCTTTCTTTTCTTCAGCTTTGGCTCCGGAACAGGTTTTGGAATAGTATGCCCTTCGGATTGGTCCACAACCAGTTTCGCTTGTTGTTCCTTAACTCGGTCAAGGGCGATCAATTCATCTTTACGAGCCAGTTCATTAAGCAACCTCACCTTCAAGGCATCCGCTTCGATTTTGATATTTTGCAAGGTCGCCACATTGTTGCAGGTTTCTGCTTTTTCGGAAATTTCCTTAAACAACATGAGGAAACGCGACATAAACTGCTCTTTGTATTCCTTCGTCTCCAACACTTCGAATACTCTCTCGCGCGCATCATCAATCGCCGCTTTCACGGGAACAACCATCTCTTCCAATAACCCGGCGTACAGCTCGGTAAAACGATCCAGCAATTCCGGAAGCTTTGGAATATCTCCGTATGGGGCTTCTTTTCTCAAAATGGCTTTTATATCAGATACCACTTGTTCTACTTGTTCATGAACAATGAACGTTTTACTTTGGTCATAAATGCTTATCAGGTTCAATGCCTTCTCATAAATTGCCTTTTGTTCACCGCCAAAGAACAATTTAACGGGTTCAAAGTCTTCCGCAAAATCGAGCAATTCTTCCCGTTCGGCATGGATTTTCTTATAAAACTCCAACTGGAATTCCATTTGCAAAATCGAACGCAGCAAGTTCTTACCTTGAGCAACCACGTTTCGGCCAGGAAAAGATTTCGCCTGGTACATAATTTCATACTTGTCCAGTTCATTCAGCAAATTGCGGCTGTACGTTTGGAAACCGCGCATTAGGGCATCGTCATCTTCATGGCTACCCGAAGTACCGAACAGCTCTTTCATCACTTCACGAACCGACTTCTTTAGACGCTCATCCGGCTTTTCCCGCTTTTCGGTCAGCAGCTTCTCAACATACTCCCGCTTCGTAATATAACGAACAATCTCCTCATCCGACTTATTAAACAAGGTCACGTTGGAACCGTTGACCGTAAAGGATATATCGCCATTCTTGAACAATTTAGCCACAAGCCATTCGACATCATCTTCCACAAAGCCGTATGGAGCTTTCATAAAGCGATCCATCAAGCTCTTCATCGACGTCTTCATGTGCATCGAAGAATTGGTGGATATATAACTAAGCATATCATTCAACGCATGCTGGTTGGGCTCCGTACCATTCTCCAGGGACAGAGCCATCTGATCAGTGCTTTTAAACAAAGCGCGTATGTTGGCTTCGCTCATGGCTGTATCGATATACGACAGTTTATGGTAGACGGTATTCACAAGTCGTCCCAACGCTTCATTAATCCGGGAGGAGACTTCCTTGGAACCGATCTGGGACTTATCCCCATTGACATAAATATCCGCCTGCTTCAGAGCCTCTGTCAGGAATAACTTAGCATTTTCGTTCCGTTTCCGCATTTCATCTCTCTTTGCTTCCTTGATTTGGTCAAATTTAGGCAAGGCGCTAGTCGTATTCAACCGCAAATATTTCTCAATTTGCAGGGCACGACGAGTTTCATCCAGGAAAGCGGAATCGTTTGGCAACACGACAAGAACTTCTTTTTGTTGACCGGACATGATGCGAAGTGTCGTTTCATCATCGCCGAAATCAGAGTTTGGCGTAAGAATCCGAACCCCGATATCATGGTTCTGATTCGCTTTGTAAGGCCGGTCATCAATCACTTGATTGAAGGCAAAGTTGTACCTGCCGTTAAAAGCGGGATAGCGGTATTTATTTTCCTTGAAAATATCTTCAAACACCAGTTCCGACACCTTGCCAATGACTTCCGACATTTCCACATTCAAATGGTCAATTTCCTTGTTGATTTCCTGCTCTTCATCCGTCAGAAATACGTAAATTTCACCGTTTTTCTGAATGAGAGTCTGGCTGGACAAAACTTTCAACGCTTCCTCTACTTGCGCCTTCAACACAATTCTGTCCGTATCGATATCGGAAATCATCAAGCTGGTGATGTTATCGATGTTAGCCGTAATTTCCTTGACATATTTAATCATAAACAGGGTCTTCAATACATTGACCGCAAAACACTCTTCAACCTTGTCCGGATTAATGATTTCATTATCCATAGCTTTGCTGATGACGCCCTTATGGCTATGGTCAAGGAATTGATGCAGGGCATCATAGAACAGGTTAAACGGGACAAGCGTCCCTTCCGCCCGTTCCATCAATCTCATCGCGGATTCCTTGAACAAGGCGATCATCGAGCGCTCCCCCTCAGCAAGGTGTTTGCCCGAAGCGCCGTGAGTCCGAATCGAAGTGAGCACGCTCCCTAGCAGGTTAAATTGATAGGGAATAAACGGGTAAACGGTCGAAAAATCCTCTTTATCGGTATAAAGTTTTTTCTCAACCCCATCATTGAACACAATCAAATTTTTGATAATGGTTGATTTTTGTTCGTAGAGCAATTTTAGGGTTTGATCAGCAGTCGTGTTTTTCTCCAATATTCTCTTCTTGATCACTTCATCGACATTCGCGGACGACAAGGACAGACGGGTATCAAACCGGCCCTGGATTTTGGAGAAGTCATTGCCTTTCGTCTTCGTTATCGAGTCGATATCCTGCTGGCTGGTGACGACGATCCAGACTTTCCCTTTGCAAGCTGTCCCCAAATCTTCTGTTACAGTTTGCAAATTCAGCATCAATTTGGAATCATCGCCAATGTATTGCCCGATTTCGTCGACTAGAAAAACAATATGATGGTTGTTGCCCCGGCGCTCGATGTATTCCTTTACGAGACGAGCAAAATCATCAATGCTGATATTGTAAGGTTCGACCGCTCTCTCACACCAGTTACGCGCCGCTGCTTCGCTCATGAAGTTCATCTGGACCAATACATCGACAATGCTATCCTGAATGAAGTCAAACTTGTGGCGGGAGGTTTCCCACGGCTTGCCATAGTCCGCTTCAAACAAACGCTTGAATTCATCGTAACGTCCAACTTCAACTAATTGTCGCTCCAGATCTGCCAGAATCGGAATCGATCCGCAAAATCCCTGCATTTCATTAAATACCTTCAAAAAGACGGAGACAATCGCATCCTTGGACTGCTTTCCCGACATTTCGCTCTTGGAGTCAATATTGAATAGGACAACATCCGTCGTAACACTGGTAGCGAGTTTCATGTCTGCCAGGACCATCGGATCCGTGATTTTACGGTCATCGATAAAATAATCCAGCGCTTTCTTACCTTCGACCTCACGATTTTCAAGCAAATAGGAAAGAATTTTCAGGAAATGAGATTTACCGCTCCCGAAGAAACCGGAGATCCAGACCCCCATTTTGTCCGTGTAACCGTTGATCCCTTTTTTGTAACTGGCAAAAAAATCAGCAAAATGCTTCTGCAATTCCCTCGTAACGACGTATTCATCCAGCTCCTGCTTGACGTTGGCCTCATCGCCTTGTCCGACTTTGATAACCCCTTTAATATCCCTGTCGATTTCCCTGATAAACATGTCCTGTATCTTCATTGTTTACCTCTCCCTGTCATTCCACGAGCCTGAACGCTCGATAATAATTGTCATCCTTGATTTCCGAGAAAAGTACAAGTTCCTGCCCATCATAGGTTCCCGGGAAAAACATGACCACCGGCACGTGATCCACGGACTGGTGCAGGTTGTTCAGTACTTTGTGGGAACGGAGCAGTGGATAGCATTTTCCGACCCCGGTCAGGAAAACAACCGCGTTCTGCGGGGTTCGTTCCCGGATATGTTGAACAATCACGCTTGCGTCATCGCTGATTTGAAGCAATCGCCCAACGGACTCCACGATCCGCTCCATCCCTTTCTTTTTCTCGAACCGAAAGCAATCTTCCATGAAATCTTCCTGCTCCAAGGTGTCGATAATGATGTCATACAAATCAAATACCAACAGTTCAAAGTCATGGTAAGACTTTGAATATTTCGCCTCCATATACCGGGTCCATTCTCTAATCACCATTTCCTGCTCTGCCGGATAATCAAATACGTAGTAGCCGACTTCATTACCCAGGCCTTTATTCTGGCGAAAGCTCGGTTGTTTAATAATCTCCTCTGCTTGTTCCAGCCGTTCCTGAAGACTTGCCATTATCTCACTCCTGTCAGTGCGTTTATCATCAGGTCCATGCCATGTTTTCGCAACCATGCTTCCAATTCAGGGTCCAGAATGGGTTTAAGTATTGCTCTGCTCCCGGGAGCTCGATCCGTCAAACCGGCTTCCATCAGCATCGTCTTGTAGCACCTTCCTAGACGTTTCAACGTATATTCCGTCCAAGCAGCCACTTTGTCGCTTTGGAGTTGTTTCTCCTTAAAGAAAATCCGAATATCGCTGTCTGCCAGTTCATGGCTTCCGACAATCATCTTCTCCCGAACGACCTCATAAACAAATTCAAAAAACAATCGATCTGTCTGCATAATAGCTACCAAAGCAATCAGCTTCTGGGTTGACACATCACTCTGCTCGAACAAAGGATAAATGGAAGCGTCTAAACTGGCTACCCGTGTGGCTATGGTATTCATAATTTGCGTAGCTCTTTCCTGAGTTGGAGCCGCAAAAATATTCTGTTCCTTATTCAATGCCTTAATATCCGTTATTGTCATTTCTTGATCCAACAGGTGAACCACCTTGCGAAATTCGGAAAACCAGAACGATTGTTTTACAGTTCCTGCGCTGTATTCGGCTATTCGCTTCATTGTTTATTTCACCCGTAGCTTTCATTGGTTTTAGGGAGAATTCCCTAGTTTCTCATAGTAATAAGATACCACATTTACGCTCCTTTCTTAATAATGCGTTAAAGGCACTTTGCTTACAATGATACCTTTCCAAAGTGACTGTATATGGTCAGCGAATATACGTTCTATACTCCACCTCCCATCCAGTTGAGTATTGCTTTTTTCATACTCCGTTCCTCTCCTCACAAATATAAAACACGCTTCGCTCGGAAACGTGTTTTTGAGAAAATCCTCTATTTATTGTTATTCTCTTTCTGCTTCTCCTTCAACTGTCTGAACAGCTTTTCTACCGTACTGCTCCCCACGTTATTATATTTTGCAAGAATGACAAGTTCCTTAGGCAAATGTTCAACTCTCGTCATGTGATCTTCATTCAGCTGTTTTAACAGATTAGGGAATCCAGTGAATTCGTCTGTATTAAGTGGTATTTTTGATAATTCTTCCGTGACAACAATATAGTCCTCTTTAAAGAAAAAGAACAGTTCCCCAGGGCGCTCCATCATCAGTTTTCTACGGATTTTTTCTTCTTTAATATATTGCTTCAACTCTTCAAAGAATATTTCTTCATGCTTATCATTAAAACGTTTGACGTATCGGTGCAATCCTTCCAAATGGTTGGGCAGCTCGCTCATGATTCGTGCCTGTTGTTCCGCTCCCAAACGGACAAGAAATGTTTCCGATTTCTCAAAACGCTGAGGCAGCAAGAATGCATCACGTAGAAAGTATGGAATCTCCACATGTTGATCATGGTATGTAATTGTTCGAATCGTTGTTAAGCCGGGCGTTATTGATTCAGGAACTGAGATTGTTGCAGCAACCTCCTCTGGCACTCGGCTTTCAGACTCCTCCTTTGTTTTTTGTAGAGATGAGACAAGTAACTCCTCAACAGCTTTTAGCCGCTCCTGAATTTCAACGATTCCATAGGCTGGATTTATCTGTGTCGATGGATCTTGATAATTAGGGATATCCAAACTTACTGGTCCATACACTTCAACATACCATTTCACTATTCGGTAAATGGATTCCCAAGAAGACAACGCTTCAGAATACCTGAACATCCGAGCATTATGCGCTGCTTCATTCCCAAGTTTGCGAACAAAATGGAGATCGTTTCGAATGTCCGGTGGGAGCAATTCATTATTATTCAGCAAATCAATTTTCTCTAAAAATCCGATTCGCTGATTCTCAGGTAGCTTCTCCGCCTGAATCACCTTCTTAAGTATATTTTCAACAAAAGTTCTGGCATGAGTAAGCATCGTACGCGGACTGTTAAAAATACTGTTCTCAAGTTCACGTGCCACGAGGGCAAGCTCTTTAGATATAGGTTCTAAAAAATGATAAAAATATGCCGGCTGCTCGATTTCCATGACGTATTCCTCCATAATCAATAATTTATTATTTAAACGTTTAAGCAAAAATTTTATATTGCCTCTAAATCGAACATTCATTCGTGACACCCCCCTGTCACCTAACCTCCTTTACACTAGCAGTAAGCCAATACATAAAGGAGCCGATAATGATGAAATACATCGTATTTGACCTGGAGTTCACGGTACTCCGCTCGCAAAGGCATACGGCGGAAACGATTGAGATCGGGGCGATTGAGCTTAGAGCCGATGAGCATGGCAAACTGAACATGACCGATTTATACCACACTTACGTGCAGCCTTCACGAAGCCCCAAAATTTCCAAGCTGACGACGGAATTTACCGGGGTCACGCAGTCCAACATAGATGATGCCCCGCTGTTTAAAGAAGCAATAGAAAACTTCAAGGCCTGGTTAGGCGAGGATTATTACCTTTGCTCCTGGGGACCGGACGATAAATATCAATTGGTACGCGAATGCAGCGCCAAAAAAATGGACTTGGGTTGGATAAGGAATTACAATGATATCCAGTTGTCCTACACCCGTTTGAACGGGGCCGATATTGGCCAGAGGATGGGTCTGAAAAAGTCCTTGAAAGCGGAAAATCTCCCCTTTATCGGGAAACAGCATAACGCGCTCGACGATGCCTTCAATACGGCAAAACTGTTCAAAAAACACTTTCCGAAATTCGTTTTGGAACGTAATAACGCCGCCGAAGAATCTTTGTTCGAAACTAGGATCGTTTATTCAACTGATAATGAAGAAAAGTACACGCCTTTCCACGAGCTTGCCCATTTGTTAAAAATCGCCCAATAAACCAAGAGGCCCTAAATAAAAGGGCCCCTTTTTTATGTTTTACAAAGTGACGTATTCGTTCCCGTGCAAAAAATACAGCCCTTGCTCTTTTACCTTGAGACCAAACGCACGCTCCAGTTCAGATGCGTAGGCTTGTACCTGCGGACGGTAAAAGTCAGAAAACAACCCCAGTTGTCCATCTACGTACATATCGGTTTTAAAGTCCACAATGACCCAGCCGTCCTCTTCTTCAAACAGGAGATCCACAACCCCTTTGAGCAGCAGGTCGGGTGCTTTGCCATTCGGCTCATTCCCCCCTAGATCGCCATTCAAAATGTTTCTTGCATTTACCACATCAATCATCATCGTTCGAAAGGGGAGCTCTTGAAGCATCGTGTTGGCGGCAAGGGCACGTCTCCAAATCTGACTTTCTTTCACTTCCTCAAGCATGTTTTTCACTTCCCGCATGAAGCGGGAATCGAGCCCTTCCTCTTCAGCGATGACTGCAATATAAGCGTCGAGTTCATCCATGCCCCGCCCCTTGCCTAATAGCTCGATCGAGCGGTGAACCGTACTGCCGAATGCCAGGCCTCTCCCCTCTAAAGGCCTTGGCGGTTGAGTCCCTGCATGTTTGGCTAACTCCGTGACGGATGCGGAACGGTAGGTCGGAATGGAAAGTTTCTCCCGTACGCTTTCTCCTTTACTCCCAATGTCGAGTTGTTCCTTGCCTTCATCATCCGCTCCCCCCCGGTATGCCTCGGGCAAGACGGGTTCCCACTCGACATCCTCCAGTTCCGGCGCCTTCCGCAAACTTTCTGCAAATCCGCTCCACGGATCGATCGCCGGTTTGTCAGGATACCGACTGATGACGAGCAATTGCTTCGCGCGTGTTGCCGCGACATACAGCAGCCGATCCTGTTCGGCGAGCATATACACCCTTTCCCTTTCTGCAAGCTCTTTCCATCCTGGGGGCTGTGCAATGATTTCCTTCTGATATCCTCTTTTTCGGGAAATCACGAAATGCCCCAGAGCTTCCGGCCCGCTTCGGTCGACATACTCGGATGCGTCGTGATCCGAATTGCCGCAAGGAGCAGCCAAAAATACAACGGAAGCCTCCAATCCCTTCGCTTTATGCAAATTCATTAAACGCACCGCATTCTGCTGCCCGGCGAGCAAATGACTTCCCTCTAGCTTGCCTTCCTCAGCGAAATTAAAGAGCAGAGCGGTCAATTCCGCCCATCCCGCCGACGCTCGCAAATCGGAATGAACTTTTTGTAGCAACTGCAATACGGTCCCCGCCCGGCCAAGTCCCCCTTGTCTCCCCACCGCAAGCGGCAGCAAGCCAAGATCTTCTACGATCGACATCATGGCCGCCCAGGCAGGTAGCAGCCCAACTTGCCTACGGTATCGGGCCAAACGCTCCAGCGCATCAAAAACAGATATAGAAATAACTGAAACCTTCTCACGCTCCGGTAAAAAGAGATAAGTGAGTGGAAAGCCTTCCATTTTGTAATGATAGAGCGCATTGTCAGTAACCCCGAAGATCCCCCGAATGGCGGCTAACAACGCTATTTTATCATTCGGATCATTCAAACACTGGGCCAGCAGCACAAGTATGCCGATTTCCTCATATACCGGGGCTCCTCCGGCAGTAACCGCAGGTACACCGTAAAGCTCCAGGTATTCGGCATACAACGGTAAAAATTCTTTTTGCTTCAGCAAAACAAGAAAATCCCCCGGTACAGCCTGGCGGTAGACATAACCTTCCCCAGACCGCTCTTGAATCTGCAAATTCCCGGCACAGGCCCAGGCAATATAGCGGGCAATCCGGTTGGCGTCTGCCTCAGCGATCGCCGCTTTGCCGCCGGACATTTTTTCGTGGGTTATTACTGCTGTGCCATGCAAGACCCCCGTAAATTTTCCGTTCCAATCATTCGGATTCGGATTTGGCATCTGGGTCTCCATCTCGGCATAGGCCGCCTGATGCTCCGTTTCCCGCTCCGGAAATCTCGGCCGGAATTCCGAATTTACAAACTGCCCGATCGCATGAACTGAACGGAAATTTGACGTTAACTGTACGCATTCGCCGCACACGGCAAGCTTGTTTTTTACAAAATTATAGATGGAAATATCGGCCCTTCGGAAACGGTAAATCGACTGCTTCGGGTCCCCGACTACAAACAAGGAGCCGGGTTTCGGCGTCAATTTTCGCCAATCGTTTTCCGCTGTATCGCCCCCCGTCAACCGAAACATGATCTCCGCCTGAATCGGGTCTGTATCCTGAAATTCATCGACGAACAAACGAGTGTACTTGCGGCCGAAGTACTCCCTGACATGCCGGTGTTCCCGAAGCAGTTTGGCCGCACGCATCAACAAATCCTGAAAATCCATAACCCCGAGTTGATTCCGCCTTTGCTCGCAAAAGCGGATGGCAGGGAGCACCTGCTCTATCAGCCTGGGGTATAAGTACTCGCGCCAGGCGTTCAAAAAAGGAAAAAGCACGGTCACCTGCCAATCCTGAAACCGTTCCTGAATCACTTTGCCCGTCGATTTATCCGTCCAACGGCTTTGCACTACCTTGATACTTCGTTCAAAAAGAAATGCAAGCTGCAGTATGCGCCGATCCTCCTCGAGCCCGTGGAGCGTAATTTCCCGCCTGCCCTCTTTGATCATTAACTGCAAATTGTCCCAGCCCTTTTCGGGCTGGACCGTTGGAATGTAGGGGTAAGCGGCTTCAATCAGCCCGGGAAGCGACAAGCGAATCACATCGAAATCCGGTCGGAGACTAGGGGCAGTTTGTACCTGCACATCACGGTACCCGGACACTTTACGGTATACCTCTTTCAGTTCCTCTATCTGAACATGCAACTCTTCCAATTCAGGAACCAACAAATCCTCATCCCGACTTTTCAGTTGCATTAGATACTCATCCCAGCACTGATCCTGCAATGCCAATGCCTCTTCTTCTTCCAGTTCCCGAAACATCGGGTCGACACAGGCCTCGATAGGCCGTTCCCTAAGCAGTCTCCCGCAAAAAGCGTGGATCGTCCCGATATAGCATCGATCGATTTCTTTCAACGCCGTCTCGAGCCTCTCTAACTCGGGGTTGCTTGCGGTTCTGATTCGCTTCTCGACTTCCAGCCGGAATCGGCTGCGCAATTCATCCGCCGCTTTGCGGGTAAACGTAATCGCCGCTATTTGCTCAACTTTGGCTTTGCCGGACTCGATCGTGGCCAACATGCGGCCGACGAGCGACGTCGTTTTTCCGGATCCGGCGCCAGCCTCCACCAGAAAGGTCGTGTCCAGATCAGATGAGATCCGCTCACGCACGATTTGATCGTTAAGCATAGGCGTTCACCTCTTTCCAGGCCAAAAGCAGTTCATTTTGTTCATTCTCCCATTTCGCCTTGACGAGATCCGCTTGATTGCCGCAAACCGGCTTGTAAGCGCACCATCTGCATGAGTCGGCATGGGGCGTTCCTAGAAATATACCTGACTCGATGGAATCAAGCAGACGTTTCACTAATTGAACCAGCTCAGGCTTGCGGTTTTGCACTCTTCGTACTTCCTCGCCTTTTCCCCGTTCTGTCGGAAAATAATAAGCCGACTCGATCACTTTCGCTTCCGGATCCAGCCCGGTTTGTCGAAGGTACTGCTCAACTGCCACCGAGTACAACGCGTGTTGAAGTTGCGTCCCTCCTGCGAAATAGGCATTTTCTTCGTATTTTCGGGGATTACCGGTTTTGTAGTCGTAAATTTTATATTCGTGGGGACGCAGCTCATCCACCCGGTCAACGAATCCCTTCATATATAAAACTGTTTCACTGTCCAATACCACTTCTAAAGGATGCCCATCTGTCGAAAGCGATAACTCGAACCATTTCGGCAACGTTTGACGTTTGAGCTCCATTTGATAAAACACGTCCACGTCTTGACGAATCGCCTCACATTCCTGTTCAAACACATGGGGGGATGGGGGCGGAATAAGACGCCTATATTCGCTGATGATTTCATCGGTAATGTGTTCGAGCCGGGAGTAATCATGCAGTAACATACGCTCTCCAACCGCATCCACTAGATGAAAGTCGGCCCTTTCTTTTAAATACCGGTAATAAATCGCATGGAGCAGGTTTCCACGATCGGCAGGACCGAGCCAAATATTGCGATCGAAGACCGGGGTGTCCTTTTCTCTGACTTTTAAAACTGAACCATAGAAGAACCGTTTCGGACATTCTGCATACCGCTCCAATTCCGTAACACTTAGGTGGATTCCGGAGTTGCCCCGGTAACGAATCGCCAATTCTCCACGCGGTTGAATAAGACCGTCAGCTTCGGTCAACAAATTCTCTTGCCCTTCTTTCCTTGCCCCGATCAAATATGAAAACACCGTATGTAGCGTTTCCTCGGCAAGAAGAACTTTGCCATCCACGACCAACCGTCCCAGCCAGAAGTCCGACCAGTCAAGCCGGTTTCTTAACTCATCCTTATTGCGATCCTCGTGCCGGGCCATAAATCCAGCAGGTATACCTAGAAGAGTATTCATTTCCGAAAAATCCATATCTTCATTTCCCGTGTACCCGCGGCAAACTTGAAGCAATTCAAAAGCGGCGTAATTGTCTTGCTGGTTTACAGGGTCATAGCTGCTGTAACTTAGGCTCACATATCCGCCAATACCGCCCAGCCTAGCGGCTCTTTCCTGTTGAGCCTGTTTCACGGATTCCGCCATGGTCCGCAACCCGCCAATCCGTTCCTTTTCTTCGTCCAACAGGATCGGATCTTCTTTCATGGAAAATGACCAAGCCTCATCATTCATGCCCAAAATAAACGTATGCGTTCGGCCCGACTCTCCCCCGTTCTCCAAAGAGGAAATATGAAGATGTCCACTTTGCGGAGGAGCTTGCTTGACGCACAGGTTCATCACCGCATCTTTGACGTAACGAACTGCCGACTCGCTGGATATGGCGGTGGGCTCCAATAAGATTAAACCATCCCGCAGTTCCTTTAATGAAGCTAAAACTGAATGATCGTGTACATCAACGGTATTCGCGCAATTTTCCAAAAAATGAACCAGACCTTCGAGCACATCTTGCACCGACCAGTTACGATCCTCCGGCAGCCGTATCAGCAAATCCTTGAATAGTAACGACCAGGCTGTGCATGCTGCGGCATGTTCTGGATTGCCTAATTGCTCAACGTAATGATCCAATAATTCATAGCGTTCTCGCCCCCATCCAATCCCGCTTTGTTCCAGCAGGCGTACAAGCTGCAGGGGAGTCATATTCAATTCTCCCTTTTCTAACGATCGAGTTGATAAAATTCCGTTACGAAAAGCCTGGATTACCACCTCCACTCTGAAGCCCGAATCCAGCCACTCCAGATAAGCTATGGCGGCCCTTCCTAAGCCCGAAAATGACGCAGAAATCCCTTGAGAAAAAGTACTCGGAATGTTCAAATATTCCATTAAGGTATGTATCGCAACATAACTGCCGGCATAATCCGAAAGGATCAGCTCTGCTTGATCGAATGGCACCTCTTGCAAGTAAATTCTTCTGATGACTTCCCGTGCCTCCGCTAGTGTACCCGCCGCCCTAAACATATGAATTTGTCTGCGGTCATGTTGAGTCAAGCATTGCGGGAATAGCCGCCCTTCCTGCCATATATAAAGCTTGTTTTCAGACAAACGATCTAGCATCTCTCGCTCCATCCGGCTAAGTGATTCGTAATGAAAACTCGAAATCAGGTATTCTACCGCCTCTGGATCGCCTTCTGGCAGCAAGTCTGACAACCCGGTCAAATCCATCCATGAACGCCGTGCGAGCTCCTGCTCATACAAGCTTAACAAATTGATAACATAACGCCCCTTGGACGGATTTTCGAAATCTAACGGATTTAATTGCACCGCCTTAATTCCTGCTAACCTCAACTCTTGCAACGCGCAGCGGAATCGTTCTACGATCCCTGCTGTTACGCTTTCTCTGGAAACATACCCGTTATTTTCAGGCATACGTGTTAACATCAGTTCATATACAAGCCAATAGCCTTGATCCCGGTTAAGCAGCCGAATCTGTCGGCGCGAGAGCTCCGATTTGGCATTTCGGACAATCAAAGACTCCAATGTTGTTGCTTCTACGTTCATCAACGGTCCGTTTTCTTTACACATTCTGGACAGCCACTGCTCCCCCTGCGCAAAGCTCCTGGCCACGATTACTTTTTTGAGGAAAGGCTGTTCCTTACATCGTTCATACAGATGCTTCGAAACGTTTGAGTCCATGAAACACACCTCCAGCTTGCTATACATTATGGATCATCATACTCTTCTCAGATGTCTTCACCTTGTCAGCGAATAAACGTTCGATACTTGTAAAAAAAAGAACTGCCCAGTTTAATCCCCCAGTACAGTTCTAATAGTTTACATGTCTTGATCATCTACCATGCAGCTAACTCCGCACCTCAACGTCTGAATTATATAGGGCCAGCCAGTCAGTTAACTGTTGTTTTAAAGTCTCCCTGGCTGAAGCCGGTTCCAAAATTTCCGCCGCCGGGCCGTACTGCTGAATCCACATGAGAAATTCCTTTTCATTATTGACGGTAACTTCAAATAACAGGCTTCCGTCCTTCAAATCCTTCATCCAAGGCTGGACGAACAGCTCCTCTTCCTTAATGTAACGAGCTACTTCCGGAGAAAATCGTACTTTAAAGCGCGTATTCTTCTCTCCGCGATCAATCGACCAGGTGTTTTTTAGGTACTGTTTGAGATTAAAATCCCCTTTATCGAAAGTTCCCGCGGTAAGTTCAACCTGCTGAAAACGGCTGATCCGGAAAGTTCGGATTGCTTGCTTCAAATGACAATAACCGATCAAATATAACCCTTGTTTCCGCGGAACGAGGAAATAGGGATCTACATGGCGTTCCGTCGTTTCGTCCCGATATTGCGTATGGTAGATGGTATAGAGCGTTCTTTTTTCCAAAATCGCTTGAATCACCGGCTGCAAAAAATTAGGACTTTCCTGACGATAAGCCGGCGTCCCCATTTGAATGACATCAGCGATATCCTCAATGATGCTGTTTTGCTTGGACTTTTCCTTCAAATGCGTCCCCATCACTTTGTCATAGGCCGTGTCAAACCCGGGAGGCAGTTTGTCCATATCCAAAACCGACGGCAATAAGGAAAATGCGAGCGCTTCTTGCTCCGTAAAATTGAGCGGATACAAAAAGAACTTGCCCATAAAGCGATAGCCCGTCCCTCGTTTCTCATTCGTAACAGGAGCAATTAAAGACAATACATCCAGGTCTCGGTAGATAGTTCGGATGTTAACGTCACATTTTAGCGCCAAATCCGCAGCAGAAATGCCTGGATTAGCTTGGATAGCATTAATGATATTAAAAATACGAATGACTTTGTCGATCATATGACTCTCCTAGGTAATTAGTTCTATTTCTCAGTAATTATTAGTTTCTATATCGAGGAGCAATTTCCTTCCTGGCTTATACTATCAAGGCTAATAGGATTTCTGTATCTCCCCTTTAATGTAATATGCTGCCTATACGGCTCTTAAACAGTTGATATTAAAAATGACCAAGGGCAATGATCTGCCCATGGTCACAACACGTACTCTCCTAAAACTTGTTTCAGTTATTCCATTGCCTTTGTTGAATCAAGGCCTATGGATGATAATGCATGATCAAGCAATTCGCACGAAATGTAATTAGGCGAAATTACTCTTGTCCAATCCTTGTAGTTTTCGTCAAGCAGTTTTTTCCCTTCATCCGTGACCATTTCTGAAGTCAGTGAGAATTCTTGGTCTACCCCAAGCTCATAAACTTCCAATCCGGCATCGGAGAGCAAATTATGCTGTTTCAGCCAATCCATTACAACCTTTAGATGTTCCAACCCGGTCAATTGTGTACCTTCCAGATGCCACGATGCTTTATCATAAACCGTTATTTTTCGCATTACGCTCGCCTCCACACTTCGGTATTAACATCTTCGCCGTATTTGCAAAGCTCTCCTGTCTCAGGGTTCCTTATCCATTCTCCGCCCTGCTCCCGGATGCGGCCTTCCTTTGCCAATTGCGCATCTTTGGAAGCTGTCTCGGATGTCACTTCAATGGAGCGAACGACTTCTCCGTCTTTAACCACCACAAAATCAACTCGTCTAGCCTCTCCTGTCTCCGCATCCTTCACGATCCGACCTTCGCTGTCTCTTAAGTATTGCTCAGGAATGACCTCGTAGTTTTCTGCCGGATACAGTTGGGTAAGCTCCTCATGTACCGCAGCTTCTCGAAGGTCTCCATGCTCACGATTAAGATCAATCTGCGACTTCTCTCCACCGTCTAGCTGCTCTGAAGGAGTTTTCACTACTTGCTCAGTCTTCTCAGCAGATTCAACGCTATCTATGGCTAACTCACCTCGCAGCGGTTGATCTGCCGCTTCAAAGCTTGTAACAGACTTCGCTTTGGCCCCTTTGGCAAACTCAGGAATGTTCGAATTCCCCGAGAAGCCCTCCTTTCCAATCTCCTCAGAAGCCTCTTTGACACTTTCTGAAAGTGTAGTCATGATTTCTGCAATCACATGATCGCCCTCCCATTCACGTCTTCCACCCATAAGAAATAAAATTGCTTCGCTTCTTCATCCTCGGAAGCACCGTCTCTTAACAAGCATTGTATTACAGCATTTTCAGTAGACTCATGCAGCGAAAGTTCAGACATGGAGCGTATAGAATGCAGGATGTCTTCGTGCCACGCACGCATATCTGCAGCTTTGCGCGAAGAAGCAATGATTCGCTTTCCATCATATAAAGCCGTTACCAAAGTCGACAACAAAACGAATTCCTCTTGTTTCCATACATCCATCTTCCCTTGATGGACCCATTGCTGCAGTTGGTTCTCAATAGAAGTTTTGGCCTTTAGATCAATGGACTGTTCGGTCAGCCAATCGAGCAAAGGCTCAACATCCAGCTGATCTGGCTTCTTGCCTATTCTTCCCGCCAAGAGAAGATGTGTAATTTGTCCTAGCATTTTTCGGTCAGTTTGTTTCTTTGTAATGGCTGCCGGCTCGAAAATGTAAGGCTTCGCACCTTCGAAGGACTCAACTAAACAGAGAACCGGTTGCAGCCAGTTATTCTGATAGATTGCAGAAACACCTACACGCAGTTTGGCCAGCTCCGCAATCTGCTGATCATCCAAATTCGCAGCATGTCCTACAAGAGTACGATCCTGTGCATCCGGCAGTCTTAAAATAATTTTGGTATTTGTATTCCGAATGACCGACATATCGAGCAGATTAGGTGATTGATCCGCAATGATAAAGCCTTCGCCATAGGTTCGCATTTCAGCAATAGCATTGGCCAGCATTTCAACGGCTTTCCCTTGCAGATTGCTTCCTTCCTGGGACTGCTCAATAGAAGTACGTCTAAGCAGATTGTGAGCCTCTTCAATTACTGTGACGTGCTTCAAGCTGCTGTTCATGCCATTGGAGTTCACGGATCGGTATTCTTGAAGTCGCATGACAAGCACGCCCATAATTAAGGCTTTCGTTTCGGATGAGCCAACTCGACTTAAATCGACGATACAGTTCCCGTCAAACAACGCGGCTTCTTCAGTTTCTTGACCCGAAAAAATTCGTCCATTAATCCCGTTGGTCATGGATTTAACGCGTGTGACTAGTGCACCGGTATAGTTGCTCTTCACCTCTTGCGAATATTCTGAGGAACGGATGGTATCCGGAAGCACCTCCAAAAGCGTAGAGAAGCTCGGAAAGACATTGCAGCCGCTATAATTAACAGACTCCTCTAGGTCCCAGCCACATTTTATATAAGCAGTTTCAATTGCTTCCTTTAATACCGCCGGCATCGCTGCGTACATCGGCCAGCAGGCATTGAAGATTTCAATCAATCGATCTAAATGCTCAAGAACATGGATGTCATCCGGAAATGCAAACGGATTAATCCGAAGCACCTCAGATACTGCGGCGTTAGTCCCTAAAACCCGCACATCTTCCCGTCCGCCAAACACATGCTTATACTCACCTTTGGCCGGTTCAATAACAAGAAAACGAACGTCTTTCCGGTTCACCTTATCAAGCAGCTGATAGATTGTATTTGATTTTCCCGAGCCGGTTGATCCGGTTACGAAGGTATGCATAGCTAGGCTGTCCACATCCAGCTCAACTGTTGTCGGCTCGGCAGTTCCCATGTGAAAAATATGCCCTAATGCAATGGATCGCTTAGAGTCTTGAGATTGGTAGGTTGTCACATTGCGCCCAAATTCAGCGGCTTCAATAACCGGTAGACCAGCAATGGACTTCATTGGTAATCCAACCTGTATGGCCAGCTCAGAGCCGTTTACAAGCGTTCCCGGGGTCACCTGCTGTGCGAATCCCTCATATTTACTGCCCAAATTGATAATCGGATGGCTCAATTTTCTAACATAATTTGTAACTTGAATAAGATTTGCCTTATTCTTATTGTCCCACGTATTAACGACTGCACTTTCCACCGCAGAATTATCGCCGCGCATCAGTGATTTATAAGTGTTTGCGGCGATTTTCGCGGTTTGAGCATCTTCTGCAATAAAATATGCGGCACAGTTCCAAAGGCCCAGATCCTCTGACTTCTTTAGCCGGTTCAACTGATCGTCAATGCGTTCAAGAAGCGATTGTACCGCTTTGTTCGTCATTTTAAGCTGCAGGCTTCTCCCTGTGCCCTCGCTGATCGCTTTAGAGGTTGATTCTTGTGTGGAATTCATCGTCGATGTACCGTTTGTTGACGCTTCTGTTTGCGTAGATGAGTATCCGGTTGTAAGACCATCGCTGCTGGAGGTGCTGGTCTTCCCTCCAATTAATCTTGCAAATGAGGTCGTTATGATGTTGCGCCCGCTATTCGAAGATTGATTCGAGGTACGGCTGTTGTTCTCCGTTGTCGCATTGGTCTTGGAGAGGCTCTCCGTAACTGTTTCGGAGAACCCTGTAGTCAGCCCTTCCGTAACTGCCGTATTTTCATTTGTGCTGAACTGAAGATCGCTCGCTGCAAAAGGAGAAAGCTGTGTATATAGGTTCTCGTAGCCGCTGCGGATATCATCCAGACGGCTATGAGATACCGGATCAGCTACATAGACGACGGAAAACTTCTCCCCCCTCATGGCATCCAGCAAATTTTCAATGCCTTGAACAAAATAATTCTTGTCATGATTCCGTAAAGACGCAACGCCAGAAACGGCGGAAACCGGATTCAGGTTGCTTTCATAAGATGAATGAAAGAGGCCGTCCATAACTTCCTTTGCCTGTTTATTCTTAAGTCTAATTAACTCGCTGCCTGGAAAATTTCCTTTAAATGCTTTCTCAAGCGTATTCTGGCAAGCTGCAAGAGTTCCGGGATTGGCTTCCGCCTTGGTTCCCATGTAGAATTCCGTATGGGCACCGTCACTTGTAATGACAATGATGAGCGAGCCTTTACTGCCAGCCAGTGCATTATATACCGTGGTGAGCTTATCCAGAACAACTTCTTTTTGGTCATAGACAATCTTCCCTAGCTTATAAACGCGTACCGTGTCGCCAATTTCTTGCAACCGTTTATGTTCGTCCATCGGAACAATTTCATAGTCTGTCAATTCAGAAAGATACTTCTTCATCACGATGTGATCGGCCATGTCGAAGGATTGCTTAAGCTGCTCCTCTTGCCGAATATCAAGCTTGTCCATTCGTATTCCCTCCGCGTTCGCCGAATTTCACCTGTGCTAGTTTCAAGCTGTTATCATATAATGCCTGGTTCTTTGCCCTGATAGAATTTGAACCTAGCGATTTCTGCTCTTCAAGATTAGATATGCTCCGCCGATCAGTGCCGCCGCCCCAGCCACGAGAATCGTCTTCTTGAATCCGATTGCCGCCGTTCCCGCTATTACAACCCCTGCTGCTATCGCGGCGGCTCCAATCTTTTTTTGCGCTGTTCCTCTGCTTCGGGAATAGTTGCTGCTGGTGAAAGCTGCGCGAGTTCTTGGCTGATAAGTTGATGAAACAGGCCTGGAAGATCGTAGTCCCGCTCCCACATTAGATCTCTGTGCTGACGGTTGGGCTCCCGCTTGTTCAAGATTGCTGCCTTTTGGCTGAGGGACTCCTTGAGCCGGCGTAGACCATCCATGAAGATGACGTCCAATTTGCTTCACATGCTCGATCCGTTCCATCGAAAAGTTATCCATGAGTTCCGAGACAACTAGCGCCCAATACTCATCATTCCAATGTTCACGGCCCGAAAAGGGAAGGTTATCATGCACTTGGACCACATCTGGTATATAACGCTTCACATATTGAAGAGCTGTTTCGAAATCGCCGGTACGGAAAATGGGATCCTTATGAATAATGCTGCACAGCTCATTACGAATCCGAATATTATTTTTTTTAGAAATCGCTTCCTGCAAATAAGCGTTTGTTGTCCACATATCTACCCATCCTTAAATTTCAAGTATCGAATCTAGCTTCACAATAAAGCTGTTTAACCAAGTCATCTTCTGGTGATCTTCATTAATTCTCGATTCCAATACGCGGCTGTCTCCAGTCAACGTCTTTAGTTCAACAACCTTTTTCTTTATCACCTGCTCCAGCTTGTTGAGCTCTTCCAGAAAGAAAGCCTTCAGCTTTCTAGACTCCTCTTTCAATTGTTGCTCTGCATACTCAAGGTTTTCATAAAACTCCCCGCGAACCGGTTTCAAATATTCATCAAACACCAGCTCACCATTGACATATTCTCTGTCTTCATAGATCGGCTTGTACTCACCACTTTTTTGGAACCAGGTCCACGGCTTATAAAACTTTTTATTTTCGTTCTTCACCCATTCCTCGCCGACCTTCTCCTTCTCCGTCTTTTTGTAGGCCTGGATAAGATCGTCTCCGTCAGGCAGATCACCGAGAACAAACTTCCGGCTTTTACCGGAATAACGGCCAACACTTAAGTCATTATCCTGTAGAAGACTTTGAATGTACGAGGTATATTCACCCAGCAAGCGTTCCGCATCATTTCGAAGCTCCTCGTTAACCAGCTTTTCAAGCTCGGTGGTTACATCGCTTTGAAGGTTATGAATACTCCGGATCAGCTTAGACATGGCAGCCTCGACTTCGTTAACGGTCATCTTCTCCGAAGACCTCCCTTTAAGGGTCAATTCAACTTTTTTGCGAAGATCTTTGATGCGGGAATTTTTAGCGTCAAAGGATAGATTTTGGATCTTCTCCTTGAATTTCTCCATGGCCTTTCCTTCATTTAATTGCGTCTCGACGTGTTTCATGCGTTCATTTAATTTCTCTTGCTCCCCATGGTTATGTTCAATTTCTTTTAGGAGCTGATCCAGCATGCGCTTTTCTTCCACTTTCTTGCGAAACGTATCGACTGCATTTTTGACCTTGGCCGTAACTGCATACTTTTCCAGGTATTCATTAATCGCTTCTTCGATCGCAGGAACACCTGTATGGATAAGAGCTTCTTCGTAAACGTTGCCATGCTGCCTGGCTTGACGCGCTCGATCTTCAATTTCCTTTTTCCGTGCCTCGGGAAGCTTCGCATACCGTGTCATGTGAAGCTGCGGCATATCGTTAAACAAATCGTAGTCCGCGAGCGTCTTCTCTTGTTTACGAGTCAGTGCAACGCCCCGTTGGTGAAGACGAATCACCTTTGCCATCTCTGCCGATATAGGGAATACATTCGGATTCTCGATCCCGTATTGAGAGAGGTATTCTCGTATATTTTTCAGTGCATCGTCAATACTATCCGAACGCTCCGTATCGTACTGATCAATTTTATTAACTGCGAATATGAACCTATCTTTTGACTGCTTGCCCCCAACGCTCATAGCTTCAGCGACGCTTCGAAGAAGATTATTGTCGTCATCGGTAGCAAGTTGTGTCGCATTGAGCACATAAAGCACCATTGGCTTGGCTTCGTTTTTAATAATTCGATAGGTGTGATCGCGGTGATCAGAATTACGTGAATTGTTCGGTCCCGGTGTATCGACCATAATCAGATTCGCCTTGCGGGTATGGATAAAAGGAATATCGCCTTTAACTTCGATATAAGATATCCTTTCATCTTCATTGAACTGCTTCATCATATCTAAATCAATAGACTGTTCCTCAAGCAATACATTCTTATCCTTATCCAGGCAAACTGCCGTAAAGCCAGTCATACCATCTGTATCCCGTATACGAGTGATTGTCGCCGTACATGCTTCGTTCTTGGCCGGTACAAACTCCTGGCCTAGCATGGCATTAATCAAGGTGGATTTTCCAGAGCTCATAGTTGCGATCACGCTCACCTCAAACTCAGAGCCAAGCGCTTTTTTGAAATTCTCTTGAATTTGTTCATCCTTTAGATCCTCGAAAGGACCGTCCAGCATTTCGTCAAACAACTGTGTCAACTCGCGGAATTTATCAGTCGACTCCACGGCAGGAATATGCTCGATTGTGAAGGATACGTCCTCGTCAGTTTCCATCACCGTCCCGTACAAATCCTGGTAATCAAGAAATGTACCATGGAAGCGGATATGAATTGCATCATCGTTGCATTCTTCCTTCAAGATCGGAACTAGTCGATCCATCCACACTTGTAATCTCTCGTTTAGAAACGGATACAGCTTGCTATCCTCGGAAATGCTCTTGTCGTTATATGTAATGAAAGATTCCAATTTATACGGGTTGTACTTGAAAAATACTTGAGCCATGCAGTTGTTGCCCTCCTTGATGTTTTGCCGTATCGGCTATAATTCGCTCGACCAATTTGATGCCTGTCCGTTCTATTGCAAGCTCAAGCTGACTGTTATTGTATGTTTTCTCCTCGCTGGCAGCTATGTCCCTGTCCACTATTAATGGGGGATCAATAGCTGTTTGAGCAGGGAAAGCGTACGAGCTTAGATCTACTGCATCATCAATAAACAATCGGCAGAAGGCCTCATAATCCTTGTGCTCCTTCTTACTCATGCTCAAGCCTGCGATTGCCATTCGAAACAATTTAGCGGCGTAAGCAGATATCGGTATAACCTTCGGCTGCTCGACACCTAGTTCCTTCAATTCCTTGACTAGCAGATCGACGGACTGAGCAACATCATCGTCGCCTTCCAAATCAAATTCGTCGATGCGGTTCAGCAAGAAAATGATGCTGGTTCCACCTTCTTTGCATATCTCGAGAGTCTTCTTACGAAGGCGAATATCGTCTTCCGTCGAGATTTGGGTAGCATTAATGAGATAAACAATGGAGTCGAATTCCTTCTTCTCCAGGAAACCGTATGTAATCTGGCTGTGAGTAGGATCCTGGGAATAATTTGTTCCAGGCGTATCAATGAATACGGGGATCACTGAATCCATTGTGATCCCAGCCATGGGCCCCTCCACATACAACGCTCCACTTCCCTCTGCTTGATTCCATGCTGCGATCGTATCCGATTGTAGGTCTCCTTCGTAGGTTTTTCTCTGCTCCTTGTCGCCGGCGCAGCCAAAACGATGCCCCATTTCGTTATTTACGAGCAAGGTAGTTATCTTTGCGGTACAGGCCTGGCTTTTAGACGGTACGAGGGTTAGCCCAGCCAAAGCATTAATGAATGTCGATTTACCTGCGCTCATCGTTGCAACAACTGTAGTGCGGTGCTTTTTCCGACTAACGATCTTATCGGTTAAAACTGCCCGTTGATACAAATGATTCAACTGCGCTCGTAAAGAAGGCCTAAATTTCAATAGAAGTAATTGAGCCGATTTTAACTCGTTTTCCTTAAGAGCAGTACAAAAAGAAACAATGCTTCCATAATCGGCTGCTCGTATACGAAGACGTTTTGCAAGAAGATGGATCACCTGACTCTCAATGGAATCTCCGTAAAGACCATTACCTAGAAATAGATACTCTCCGAATAAGGCGTGTTTCAATGTAAAAGCACTAATTTTCCAGCCCTTGACCTTTACACGTCTCTTTTTTACCACTCCGAAAGCGGCTTCCAACTTATAGAGATTATTAGCAGGCTCAACTATATGTGCCGCAGCTTCCTCATCATCCTGATCAACTAAACCGAGTAGTCTCGTATATTGGTGGTGAAGGATAGTCAGGTAAGTTTTATACTCCTGTCGGGATTCCAGTACATCAAAAAGAACAAGTAGATAATTTCGTTTCATTTCCATACTTTGTCCCTTTAAGGGATGTTCATTAAAGTTCTGCCTCAAAAGTGCTAGGAAACGCTCTTCATCAATAAGCCCGCCAGACGAATGAACAGTCCCTCTTTGTCTCGTTACCTTAGCTTCGGACTGCATTTGTTCTTGACCCGCATCGACAAAGACATAGGAGGAATTATGTTCCGGTCCCTTCCCTACTGATGCAGTTAGGTTATGCTCGGCAGCTGCTTTTTTGCTAACAAGGTATTTAGTCTCGTTCTGTTCTAATTCAAACAATTTCTTTCTTTCCTTTAATCGTTCAATAATCGCCTCAATATACACGGAACTAGCATATCTTCGACTCGGCTCAATACTTGCAAGCAAGTTGATTACCGCTGTGCGAGCAACAGGATGAGGTTTCTTTACTTGGCTCAAAATTTGCTTATATGGACGTAGAATCGCTCTTAAACAGGTAACTATCATCGCGAAGGCCAAAGCAGAGCTCGTCACGGTGATAACCGTTCGATTAACACTTATATGCCAATTCTGTTCGATCCACTGATAAGGGAAGTCTCTTAAGTAAGAAGCGAACAAGAAGTAAATCGCGTACAGAAAGTTCCACATATTGTCTGTTTGTTCATCCGCATAGATGATACTTTTAAGTGCTAACCGAATGTAAATGGCACGTAATATGCACCAGAACGACAAGATGATTAGCCCGAAGCAGAAGAAGAGGCTCCAGAGTTCTTCCGGGTTTAACAGGGGCAGCAGTATTACGATCATGATCGGCGGTGCGATCATTCTCATTCTAATTATTTTCAAGCATCCATTTAAAATCGCTCCCGCTAGGACGCTAAATACTACCGAAACAATCATGCCAATTGTTGTGTAAATATAAACCATGACGTCACGCTCACTCCATTGTAATTTAGATCAAGTTCGAGATGATTGTTTCATTACAGTGCGGAACTACTCAACGTTCACACACGAATAATATAAATTTCGCAATTCAATTTGCCCATAATAAATATAATTACATAGGACAATAGAACTGAGACTATTATACAACTTAATTCGACACTATTCCTCCTAGACCTTCCCTTAAACCTTAAGATTTGTCTTCAGAACTTAACTTTTTTTTACTTTCTGTACGCCAAAAGTCATAATCGTTTTTTTGCTTGACTTCATTATAATTTCTGCATATCTCACTACATTGCCAGCGAACACCCGTTTGGGTTTGGTTTTCCAAACTCATGCACCCTTCTCCATTCTGAGATCCATTTTAGTTGTTACAAAAACAAAAAAGAAGCTAATCCTTGTTAGATCTCGTGTGCACCTAAGTACTAACAAAGGAGATGCTTCTTTTTTTAAAATATACCCTCGTACAAGATTACTTCGGCAACACTGTTCAGAAGAATACAATGTTCCCCCTGCTTAGTCTCCTGCGTGATCTTCAATAACTCCGAATCATCTAGTCTAAACCTAATCTCATTTCTTCTAGACGTTTATCGGTCAACCTCTCCAGTTGCAGAAAACACGTTCACAGTTCCTTAACCTTGTTCATGTCTTGCTTTACTATAATATAAAAGGCGCCTGTAATGAAGATCTCGAGAATGCTCCGTATTGTAAAATTTTGCTCTTCATTGAAGGTTGGGACTAAATTGTTGTCATCAGCAAAGCCACACTCTCCACATGTGTTGTTCTCGGAATAGGAAGGCACTCTCCCCCTTTCACTTCGCAAGGACTTTTTTTGCTTATGCATCTTGCTTTGGATGCTGTTATGAAAGCCGGTCTTATAGACGAAGGTCAGTCTGTACGGCTCGGGACTTTCCTGATTGGAGTTCTCCCCAATAATCACTTTATCAACGATGCTTTCGAATACGTTTCGGTCGAATGCGGTCAGAACCTCATTTGTTTGAAGCACTTTGCGGAAATGCTCAAGCCGCTTTCCCAAATCAATTTCATCTTGTGCGGATTGCTCCAGTTGTTCCTTTTCTTCGAGCAGTTTAGTGAGCGAAGTATCGAGTTCCACATACTTCTGTTCGTAGGTAGCCCTATCTATTTTCTCATCCAGGCACAAATCAATCAGTCTGCAACGTTTTTGCTCCATGGCCTGAATGTCGCTGATAATTTTGTTCAATCGCTTTTGATTATTCTGGTCGCTAAACACCGATTCCATTCTTTTCATAAGCTCGTCCAGCACGTCCGAATTGTTGCGGCACACCAATTTGTATGATTCGACAAAAGCACCCTCAATCAGCTTTTCCTCCAAAGCTTTGCTGTGAGAGCAGTATTTCTTCCCTTTCTTCGTGGCTGTCACGCACTGCCAAATCACCTTTTCATGCGGGGTTCCGCTGTGCCAGTTCCGCCGCGAGAGGTTGCTTCCGCAGAAAGCACATTCCAACTTACTGCTGAAAGCAAATTTTCTACTGTACTTGTCCCGCTTGCCTTTCGCGCCGCGGCGGCGATTCTCGCCTCTTCGATGCAATATGTCCTGCGCCTTTTCAAATACTTCCTCGCTGACAATCGGCTCATGATGATTTTTGACATAAAACTGATCTTCCTCGCCGTAATTGTCCAGTCTTCTCTTGGAAATGGGATCGACGGTAAATGTCTTTCCTTGCAACAAGTCGCCTTTGTACTTCTCATTCTTTATGATACCAAGAATGGTTGTGTCCTGCCATTCGACTCTTCCGTACTTGGTTTTATGTCCAGCCTCAGTCAGTTCCTTTGCAATAACGTAAGCGCCGATCCCCGATGTATATCGTTCAAAAATATAGCGGACGATTTTGGCTTCTTCTTGATTAACGGTGATCTGTTTCGTATTCACATCGTAATCGTATCCCAGACAGCTTTGAAAACCTACCAGTTCGCCGCGCTTCATTTTCATTTTCAAACCTTTTTTTACGTTGGCGGAGATGTTCTCCACTTCCTGCTGCGCTACGGAACTTAGAATGACAAGCAACAATTCGCCGTCCATCGTCAGCGTATTGATATTCTCGTCTTCAAAAAATACGGCGATGTTTTTTTCTTTCAACATTCGAACGTATTTCAACGTATCCAGCGTGTTTCTTGCAAACCTGGAGATAGACTTCGTGATGATCATATCAATTTTCCCGTCCATGCAATCGTTAATCATTCGTTGAAAATCCTCACGCTTCGTTACCTGTGTACCGGTTATGGCTTCATCCGCATAAATATCGACCAGCACCCAGTCGCTGCGTTTGCTTACGAGATCGGTATAATAGGCGACTTGCGACTTGTAGCTGTTCAATTGCTCCTCAGTGTCGGTACTTACGCGGGCATAAGGGGCGACGCGAAGAACATCCGATAACTTACCGGCGTTGCGATCCGATATTTTCCGACTTGCTTTAATCACTTGCACTTCAAGAGCCATGATGTTGTCCTCCATTCTTATTTACTTGCCATCAGTTTAATAAGAGATGGGCGGACCGACAAATGTGCGAATCAAGAAGTAAGGTCCGAAATGATGCCATAATCCCGCATCGTTTTGTTCTTTATCAAATGAAATTCGTTTTCTGTAATCAAAGATAATGCCAGCAGCTGTCTTATCATAGCGATTTGCATGCTGTACCGGATGAGTTTATGGTTCATAGCTACCTCCCATTATTTCATCAATGCTGAAAAACAGAGATGCGCGACGAACATTACCGTATGTGCGCATCTCTGTTTTCGCCTCTGTTTTGGTTGCTTCTCTCAAAAATCTTATCCGGCGGACAGTGGTTAGCCGTCCTCATAGGCTTCAAACCTCTTCCAGGATCGCTGCAAGCCGCCCCCATTGCGATAAGCTATGGCTGGACGGAAGTATCATTATCCCTCCGCATGGGTCTTCGCCTTAAATGGCACCGCCATTTATTTATTGCATGGGCAAAATCGCTCGCATTCTGTCGGTTCTGATAACAAGACATGCAAAAACAAGAACCCGGCAAAATGGTCGTGGCGCGCCTGCAATTTGGCTATCCTTCTAGGCCATGCGGGGAACGTACCGGATAAGATTGTATTCGGTTGTCAAGGTTCATTGAGAGGAACAAAACATGTCCCTCTATTATTCATTTCATTGTTGATGCAAAATCGGACCTAAAATTTTAAAATATCCCTTTTTCATTTTGCTTTGAACGAACGTGCAATAGGGACTGACCTCCCAATTTTATGGTATTATTATGAGAAAGACTTCCTGTTTGATTTTGGGTCAATTTGGTTAACACCATGGGGATTTCGCCCCATGACAAGTAATTATTTCAACTGAAGTTCCACGTCACGCCGAGTCAAGATTTCCGGTAGAATTGCTTTACATGTATAACTTCGAATAGTCATAATTTTGTCGACCATTCATACTGATTTCTTATTTCTTATATAAGATTCCTTGAAAACCTGATTCTAATTGAAAGCGAGGACATCTAATATGTCGTACATTTCAAAGATTAAGCGTTCTAAAGAAAAAGTTTACAGTCATGCGATTGCTACGAAAATCCTCGACTTGATGGATAAATTGAGATTTGATGAAAATGGAGACTCTGCACGGCGTTGGGTATGGGAGCTATTGCAAAATGCTAAAGATGTTGCACACGAAAATTGCGATCTAACAATTGAAATTGATTTTATAGTAGATAAGGAAAATAAAATTATTGAATTTAAGCATAACGGGAAGCCTTTCACAACGGATAATGTAACCTTTTTAATTGAGCAAGTTTCGACAAAAGAGAGGACAACGCAGGAAACTGTCAAGAAAAAAACAGGGAAATTCGGAACAGGCTTTCTCACAACACATTTACTATCTGAAAAAGTTGAAATTGAGGGTGTACTTAAGGAATTAGATGAACCATATAAAAAATTCAAGATCCAACTTGATCGAAGCGGTACTGATATTCATGAAATTATCGCTTCGGTGAACAATTCACATGCATCACTTGAAGATATTGATCTTCAAGTTCCATACGATGATTATTCACCTGATGGGTTCAATACTGTTTTCAGATATGTTTTGGACGAAAGCGGCGTAAAGGTAGCCCAAACTGGATTAAATGACCTACACATTGCACTGGCTTATACGTTGGTCTTTTTGCCTGAAATAAAATCCGTAAATATAGCCAATGAGGACGTTCAATACGAGTTGTCAAGAAGCTACCGTGATTTAGGAAATAATATCAAGCTTTACAAAGTGACAAAAAGCGAATTGTGGGATGAAGTCGAGACTCAAATTGCGGTTTTAACTGAAAACGATGTTTCTATAGCTGTCGAGATTGAATTTACTGAGAATAGAATCTTTCTAAAAGAGTATAATCCACTATTGCCGAGATTGTTTTGTGATTTCCCATTAATTGGTACAGAGGATTTTTCATTTCCCGTCGTTGTAAATAGTCCTAATTTTAATCCAAATGAACCGAGAAACGGTGTATACCTCACAGATCGTCCAGGGCAAAAAATTGAGGAGAATAAATCAATAATTCTTAAAGCGGTAGAACTCTATAACACTTTGTTGGAACATGCCTCAAAGGAAAACTGGGGAAATATTCATTTACTTGCAAAAATACCGAATCAGAAAGAAAAAGTATGGATTTCAAAAGAATGGTTTAATAGTGAAGTACTCCAACCCATTAAATCTAAAATACTAAATACTCCAATCGTAGATATCGAAGACGGCAGGAGAATTACAATTCTTCGTGAGGATGGCAAGGCAAATGTCTGGTTTCCTTCCGCATCTTCTAAAGACCTAAGAAATAAGATTTGGGATTTAGGGTATCAGTGGATACCATCAATGTTACCACGGAAAGCTCATATTGATGTTTGGTATGAGCAGCTTATATGGCCTGAAATGAGCCAGCTTACACCGAAAGTGATTACTTATTCAATCCATCAGAGAAGTGACTTGGATAATTTGTCCAAATCGCTTGTAAAAGGTATTGATCCCATCTCATGGCTAAATTCTTATTATCAGATATTAAATTTAGACCAAGCTTGTTTGAATGATGTGAATAACGACCAATATTCGGTTATTCCCAACCAAAAGGGCATTTTTAAGAAAAAATCAGAATTGAAAATTGATAAAAATATCGATGAGGAATTAAAGAACGTGATGGAACTACTGGGAATAGATATTCGAGACTACCTAGTAGATAATAAAGTAGGAACCGGTCAAATCAAATATGCAATTAAACGACAAGAAGAAATCGTAGATGAAATGAACAAAATAATAAGAGAAGGAAAACGTGAAAAAATATCGTATGCTTGCAATTATTTAGTGGCGTTATATTCCCAAGCACCTGATTTTCCAAGTAAGAGAAAATTAATCTACCAATTTTGTAAGGCAATTTATCCAAATGAGATACACGAAGAAAGAATAATATATAATTGGTCCGATAGCATTTGGAATGAAGTTGATAAAAGGCAGATTAGGTGGATTGCTCAGACCATAGCTAAAACAGGGAGTGTTTCTGCATTAACAGAATACCTGCAGTGGAACAGTGCATCACAAACTCTTGGCTGGTTAAATAGTTTTATTTCATTCTTGATAGATAACGATTACGATAATATATTAAACAACAGTATCAATCCAATTCTGCCTAATCAGTATGGTGAATTTGTCATAAAAGATGATCTGTATTTGGATGACGGCGAAATTGACGAAACTTTAAAAGACATTTCTGCTGAACTGGGATACGATTTCAGAAAAGAATTACTTGACCTAAATATATTTTTGGATTTGCCGGAAACCCGAGTGAAGAAAGAGCAGGATGTAGCAGACCAAATATCTGTTCTGTTAACAAAACGACTTAATGAATATCCGAGGAGCGAGGAAACTAAAGTAGTATTCAGAAAAATTTTCGTGTGGTTTAATGAGAACAAATACAAAGAAAAAGCTAAAAAGTTGTTTCATGAAATATATAAAAATAAACATAAGCTTATTGATGATGAAGAGATTGCGATTAATATGGAAAAAGCAGAAAAGTTTGATCGAATACTTAATAAATATGGACTTACGGATGAATTAGCTTTAGAAAATCTATTATCAACTCAAACAACATTAGAAGCTGAAGCCCTAGGGGAAAAGCAAAAAATTACAGAGGAATTTTTGATTCAGTCGGGGATCTTTTCGGACAAAGGGCTGGAGAGAGCGTTAGAGAACAGCTTCTTTGCTGAAAACTTTATTCATAGATCTGACAGTAACCCTATTAAATTCAATTATGTGCAAAATATATTGAATAGGTCCAGAGAGAATATATTGAACTACTTAAAAAGAAAACCAGATTATAATTTAGATAATATGATTGAAATTGATAAGACTATTTTTTTGATATCGAAAAATAACGAGGAAATTTACCTTATTACCAGACCGTCTGACTTTGGGCAAATAATAATTTATTATGACACAGAAAAAGACGTACTTGATTATGAAAAGGATTGGGAAATATGGGTTGAAAATGGACGAGATGAGCCAGAGAAAATAACATTTGGGAAAATACTAAAAACAACGGGAATAAACAAAATTCCATTGAGAAAAATACAATAGGTGTATAAATGTCCTTAGAAATCGATATCACTAAGTTACTCGCGAAGGAAATTACGGCCAATATAATATGTCGAGAATTTCAATTAAAACCTAGTGCTATTGCAACATATATATGTGCTTTGGCGAATACTGGACTCGGTTATATTATTATTGGGGCTACGTATGATGGTGAGAATTTTTATTTAAATGGAATCAGTCAGAAGTTTAATTTTCAAAATATAATTGATAGTGCGCTAAAACTATTTTCTTCGCGACCTGAAATTGAATATGCCATTCTGGAAAAGGAAAACAAATATTTGTTTGTGATTAAGGTGTTAAAATCCAAACATAGTATCTTTGTACTTAATAGCAAATATGTCTTAGAAGGTTCGGACATAATAAAATGCGAAGGAGCGATCGAATTGGATACTTCAAAAGTTTTCATTGTTCATGGGCATGACAATGAAGCTAAATATACAACAGCACGATTCGTTGAAAAATTGGGATTGGAAGCAATTATTTTACACGAACAAGCAAGCAAAGGAAAGACAATTATTGAAAAAATCGAAGAACATTCAAATGTTGGATTCGCAATTGTATTATATACTTCTTGTGACGTCGGGAAATCGAAAGATGAGCCAGAGTTAAAACCACGCGCAAGACAAAATGTAATTTTTGAGCATGGGTATCTCATTGGAAAAATAGGACGAGAAAATGTATGTGCACTTGTAAAGGGAGATGTTGAAAAACCTAATGATATCTCTGGTGTTGTTTATGTTGATATGGATAGTCACGGCGCTTGGAAAATAGCATTAGCTAGAGAGATGAAAAGTTCAGGCTACGACATAGATATGAATAAAATTTACTAGAAAAGAACTAGTCAATTCTAATAATTTATTCTGACTTGGGGGAAGTTTTGGTAATTTAACCTTATTGTTAAAACTCCCCCAAGTTCGCTCTGATTGCGAGTCAGTACGTAGCGTTCTTTGCGGTAAACCACCAATTCTCCCAAAACTTCTTTAAGATGATTAAATCAACTTTGCCCTCGCGAAAAAACCTCGGGAAAAAGCTGCTTTAATTTTTCTGTCCGGTCGGCAATCATATCTAGTGACGCTATTCTTAATCTTCCACTCATAATGAACTCTCTCCCTGATCTATTCCGATTAGTTTCTTTTCCCATGCTTTCTTGTCAGTTTCATCAGGAACAGCAAGTACAAGCAGTTTTCGCGGCCTAGTAATGCCTACATATACGATTCTTAACTCTTCACAAATTGTTATACTAGTGTTATTTTTTATATACGTACTGTAATAACTTTTTTGGCCAGCTTTCTTTTTCAAAAAAAGTAGCACAGCATCAAAAGTCTCGCCTTTCGCGGTATGCACCGTTCCCAATCTGTACTCAAGATGTTCTGCATATAATTCGGCAGTTTCAAACAATTGTTCGAACGTCAGACCTCCAAAACTAGAATCAACCTCCAGTTTTATTTTGATCCCATTTATTTTGAAATTCTGATTTGCTTGATTAATCCAACTCATAAGATCGGCGTTCGTCTTTGGCAGTAACTGAAGGATATCTAGAATACGTTTTCGATATTTCAAAAAACCTTCCTCTGATATCCTATCAGCAATATCATTTTCTGAACAGTAATTGTTGCCTGACAATGCTTTATGTATTGCACGCTCAATCATTTTATAACCGTCTTTAAAATGTTTACGGTCGTATAAATATTTGCCTTTGGCGAACTCTCTTGTGAACATTTTTCCGGGGAGCCAAGGGTCTTCCTGCTTTATTGCACCGTCGATACCTATGATCTGATTGTAAAAGCCCTTACTTCTGTACAATACAGCAATTTTTTCACGGTTTATATCGATTTGGTGCTGAATGCATAAGCGAAGAAAATCATCGATTGTATGCTGTAAATTGTCCGCATTATAGGTAACAATAGTTGGCTGTAGTTGGCATTCTTTCACATTTTCGTTTACTGCTACTGATGGACTATCTAAAGAAGACAACCGATAAGTAAAATTGCAGATATTACGGGAACTTCTTCTATTTTCGTTTAAAACGACTGAGTTTTCTTTCCAAAGAGCATACTTTTCTATAAATAATTCCGGTTTGGCGTCATTCCATTCATATATTGCCTGATCCGGATCTCCAATCATCAAAATGTGCTCAAGCCCGTGATTCAGGAGACAGTCGATGATTTTCATTTGAACATCCGATGTATCCTGTGCTTCGTCAATCATAAGTTCGGGGAATCTCTGCACAATTGATTTGGCCACTGCAGGATAACTCTCCAATATTTTAGTTGAAATGTAGTTGGCATCTGATTGTGTAGCAAATCCCTGTTTCCAGAAAGCGTACTTCATGTCTTTCAGGTGCTTGACATGACCACTTTCGGAGCCATCTTTATTGAACCATTTAAAATGGTATTGTGTCGGGCTCTTGGTACGTATCGCAATATCCTCAGCATTGAAACTTACTGCATCAAAGTATCGGTTATAATCTCTCTCATATTTTCCACCCGCCCAAGTGCCATGTGGTTCACCAACAAGGATGGGACGCCTACTGCACCCCATAATGAGATGGCCATAAGGCAAAAAAATGAATTTATTAACGAAGCTGTCGATTGTGCCTAAAAAGTGAGGATATTGAACGGGTATTCTAATCTCAAACTTTTCATTAAGTTGTTTTTCAATCTCCTTCCATGCCACATTCGTAAAGGAAATAGCAGCAATACCTTGGCATTTTCGATCCCACTTACTTATTCTATAGGCCAATCTCGCGGCAAGCGAGTATGTTTTCCCACTGCCGGGACATGCTCTGACGACAGATCTTCCGATTTTTTCAAATACAATCTCGCGTTGCTCTGAGGACAGAGAACTAAACATCGGCATCATCCTGAACAACCCATTTGATTGCTTGTGCGATGTACTCAGGGACTTTAAAGTTAATTTTGGTTGCCCCTTGATTTGCATCGTTTGGGTGTGCTTTATTAGCCAATTCCTTTTCGGAGTGACGATAGGCAAACAGTTCGGCTTCAAGTTTCACTGCCAGTCGATAAGCCAATTCCGACTTATCCTTGTTGGTCCCAAGCTTTTTCATAAATTCGCGAGCATGCTGAATATCGGAACTACCTTTTTCAATAACAGTACGCTGATGCATCTCCTGATAGATATCCAGCAACAAATCCCTGTTCGCTTTGTCCTCTAGAAACAGATCATGTTCAAAGGTGACTTTTGCTAACCGCACTTTTAAAAGCCCTTGCTCCAAAGCCGCAGCTTTTACAGCCCTCTCTGAAATTTCTCCAGTTGATTTAGGATCACTATCCGTTATAATAGCTGCTCTTGCATGCAGTCTTTTTCCTTCATCCGTAGAGTTAAACAACTTTCCAAAATGCTCAAAGGCCACGCCGTTCACGTTCACAATTTCAATCCCGTTTTTATCCAGATCATACTTTCCGTCTTTATCCATTAACTTTGCAAAAACAGGGAGAAGCAATGCTTCGGAAATGCCCTCGACAAAGATGACTCCATTTGCGAAAAATAATTGCGATTTCGTTACATCCAGAAACTTGGCTAAAAACGCTTTGTTCTCATCTTTTAAGTCAGAGTTTTTAATAGACAACGCCGAAATATTGTTTTTTTGATTTTGCAGAACGGTAAGTGCATTTAAATCGGCTTTGGCAGTAATAGTCGGAGAATGCGATGTAATA
Source organism: Paenibacillus salivarius (assembly GCF_051307165.1). Classification (NCBI taxonomy): domain Bacteria; kingdom Bacillati; phylum Bacillota; class Bacilli; order Caryophanales; family Paenibacillaceae; genus Paenibacillus; species Paenibacillus salivarius. Next base: position 1,111,968 of record NZ_CP195592.1, on the reverse strand, counting down.
AAAAGCTGGAATCCGATCTTGTCCAATTCATTCAGATATTTGAAGAATACGTTTTGCAACTGTGGGTGCAGATGAGCTTCCGGTTCTTCGATTAACAAGGCAATATAGGTCTCAGGTTCGACTTGCTGTCTATTCTTTAAATCGCCGAGAACAGTTGCAGTATATATCAGGTTATTATACCCTAGTCCGTTCTGATAGAGTTCAAAATACTCTTGCTTTGAAGAATCGGTTTGCAGATTCTCTTGGTTGAAAACAGGAATTTGCATGCGAAGGTTATCGACTATGCCTCTAAACTCGTAAGGAAGAAAGTCGATCTCAACTTCTTGTCCTTTTCCATGAAAGGTTGTTTGCTTTAAATGTTCGTTGACTTTTTCTTTACCTGTGTTAATTAAATCTGTCCATTCTTGATTATTTTTCAAAGCATCCGTTACTTTTCTGGCCAGTTCCTTTCGCTTATCTTCATCAATTCGATTTTTGTTTCTGTCCTCGTTCAGATTCATGTAAAGTTGTCCGATACGATTTCCTCTGGAGGGTCTCAAATACTGTTCGGCATCTCTTAATGCCCCGAGATATACATGCAACAGCAGATCCCATACATCGGGTTCAATTTGCTGGCCTTCATTATGACCGCCCCAAACCCTGTACTTTATTTTTTCTATATTTTTTTGTCGATCTATGTAATATCGATAATGTATTTGCAACTCACTCTGACCATTATCGTTGAGTGCATGCAAATCGTTAAACCAGCCCGTCTCTTCATCTTTCTCTACTTTAAAATTCAAATGAAACTCGATGTCAGGAAGCAGAAAATCAGGGTTCGACCTATCGATGTAAAAATCGCTTTTCCGTACGTAAATGTCACGGGCTTGTTTGCCGTAACTTAAACATATTCTCAAAGCATCGATGATCGCGGATTTGCCAGCGTTATTCTCCCCGACAAGAATATTTAACCCCTTATTAAATTCAAGCTTCAGCTCTTTTATAGCTCTGAAGTTCTTGATAAGGAGATATTTTAAATACATACGCCCATCTCCTCTGCGTTTATGCTAAAACCGAAACTTAGAAGTCCGTAAGCCCAAATAATAAATACGACAAAACTGGACAACATTCCTGCTTTATCATCTTTTGTTGATGTCGGTTGCAACCTGGGAAGAAGTGCTTGTGACGGTTTCCAAAACTGGGATTCTATTCTTTATAGTAGCTGTAGCCGCGACTATGAAACATAATATCATCATCGTATCGTTCTGAGGAAGATTATCTCACGGGCTAACATCGCTCGCCAGATACGGGCCTGCCAAAAAACACCTGCTTTTCCGTGTCGAACAGTTTCCGGTATACCACTTGTCCCCGAGTGGAGGAAGCGTCCACTACTTTGCCGTCTCCCGCATAAATGCCAACATGCGTAATATCCATGAATCTGCCATTACGCTCGTAGCTCCAAAATACAAGGTCACCCGGAACCAACTCCGCCGCGCTTACGGTCAGGCCATTCTCCACGCAAAATCTGGCCTGCTCCGCGGCGGTTCGCGGCAAGCTAATGCCTAGCTGACGATAAACCCATTGGACAAGATAGCTGCAATCCGTATAGTGGTCCTGACCGGCCTTCGGTTGGCTGTACGGATCGCCTAGACGAGTCAGCGCCAACTTGACGGCTTCACTGCCCCGTTCGCCTTCGGGCAATTGCTGTTGAACCAAATCAAGCTGCTCCGGCGTCAAACCAATATCCGCATCTTTACCAAGTATCGCAAACATAAGCGGGCGAAACTCCTCGGACAGCATTTCCTTCATTATTTCTATCTGTTCATTTGTAAAGCGGTATATATCTGCCTGTTGCTCCGCAGTATGGCTAGTGACCGTAATATGCAAGATGCGCTCATATCGGGTAAACGTTTCTTCACTCGTGCTCCCGTCCTCATGTTCGACCGTAACTGTTTCCTTATGTTCTATCATTTCAACACGAGATTCCAGCGAATTCATATCCCAAAATACCGATCGGATGATACCATTTCTTGTTGCATCAAGCGTAGCCACATCCATCCCGTTTTCCGCATCCGTGACGGTCTTCACGGCAAAGACGGCGATAATGTCCATCCAGTTATCGATCCGCGTATTGTCCGCGCTGCCAGGATAATGATATTCCACCCGGTCTACATTGCCAGCGGCTTGCTGTATATCTACCAGTTGGGCGGCGAATTCATCGTCTATTTCCTGAACGATTCGGGTAAGCGGCTTTACATCGGCATCCGTATTTTCACCGGACACAAAGATACCGAACGGAGAGGAAATGACAGCGGCTATCGCCATAACAATGCACAAAACTACAATTACCGAACCGCTGAATCCCAAAAGCGCCGTCAATCCCTTGACAAGCAAAGCGGTGGCTTTTACAACCATTTTAATGATCAGAAGATTCAATCTCGCGGCAACTCGCGCGGTTTGAATGGACCGGCGGGCAGACATCGCCATCTGCGCAGCCCGTTGTGCTTCCTTGACGGCATTCATTCCCCCTTCTGTTTGAGCATCCGAATGATTATCAGCGTGCCCTAGCCGATGCCCATTTTTTATAAATGGCAATAATGTCTTAAAATTTTGCGCTTTCCGTTTGATCGTATGACCCGATTGTTTCGTTATAGTAGAAGGGACTCTGGTTAACGGTTTCACGCGTCCATTTGCTGAACGAGATACCGCGGCGGAGATTGTTTCCTTCTTCCCGACCGTTTTTGGGTGTCCGATATCCCGTTTTTGCATCCGCTCAGGATAGCTGCCTGTTCGAGAACGATACAGAAGCCGGGCATTGACCCGGCTCCGTATAAATCGTTGTTTTCCTGAATGCGAACCAGAAGACAAGACGTATTTTCCATCAACCGGCTTACGGAGATGTATGCTACGGGCAAGTCGCGGTGTACGCGTAATCGAAGACTCCGTCTTAACATCAATTGGACTCTGACTTGTGACAGAATCACCATCTGGCAACGGCCGCCTTTTTAGAATGTGCCGAATCAATCTCTTGTTGACACGCACACTCATCCCCATTTGGGCACGTATCGTTTTTATCGTAGCCGCTGCGGACTGGCGCTGCGCATATTCAACTGGAGAATGGGAAATCGCCTTGTCATTATCAACTAGCCGCTTGGCACGAGCGCTTGAACGCTTTACACGATGCAACACGTCTGGGAATCTGTCTAAACGTTTGATGTCCCTCACAACATTCCTCGTTTTAATTTCTTTCATCGTCCCATTCCACTCCCGTCGTTTGCGTCCATTCAGCGAATTTGTTCGGCCAGCCGTTTGATCGTTCTCTCGTGACTTCGGCAATAATCGGGATAACGAAGACGAATCGCTTCAAAAAAGTAGGGGGCATAGCTGCAATCGAATATTTCGTGGGGAGTGGAGTAACGTTCGCCTCCTGCTTCGGTCCAGCCGTTCCATAAATTAAAGGCGAGCCGACATACTCGAATGGTACTGCCGGTTTGCCAAGGGGCCGAAAGACCTTCGGGCTTAATGCCGCTATTGGAAAAATCATACAAATCGCGGATATGACTTCTGGTTTCTCGGGAAATGCCCAATGTATAGAAAAGTGCCCGATGGTACCCGTCGTTGCATTTCCTTTCATCCAGCATCTGAACATAAAATCTCTCGTGTTCCTCATCTCGAAATCGAATCGGATGCATCGTTACAAACCCCTCTCATGGAAAATGAGCGGCTGGTTGCAACCAGCCGCTGACTGAACATGGTCCTCTATATAACAGTTCATTTTGGCAGGAAAATCGGACCCTCCGACGAAACAATTACATGTTTTTGAGCAAGTATTCCATTTGTTTCAAGCCTCTTTGGATAGATTTACGAACCGCCCGCTCATCGACATGCTCGGCTCTGGCAATAGCGACTTTGCTCATGCCCAAGAAATAATGGGCATAAATCCGTCTGGCGGATTTCACCGGCAATTGGCACATAGCTTCATAAAGTTGCTGCCGTGAAAGTTTGCGCTCGTAATACTCCTCCGGTGAAATCGAAAGAAATAAAACATGCTGCTCAATCCCGTCATTGCGATCAAGCGAAAAATAGGCCCGATGGCGATACGTTCGCAGCCTGTAGGCGCTTTCTTCCAAGTCGAAGCGGCGGATTTCATGGGCAACTTCTTCATCTACATCGACCCATACATCCGTCTTAAAAAAAGGATACATATTCCGCAAATTCATCTTTTTCATTCAAGTCCCTCCATTTTGGTTTGTTGGCAAACCAAAACAGAGGGGGGAGAACGACAGCCAACGTTCCATTTCAAACGTTTGTTTATTTTTCGTGAAAAACAAAAAAGACCTTGCCGCAGAGCATTCCAACACTCCATTGCGACTAAGTCTGAAAATGATATCCATCGTTGATGTGTTAGAAACCGTACTAGTAGGACAGACACATAAAGAGACCGCTGCCTGACATTGCAGGCATCTGAGAGCACATAATATCAGCTCCATCTCACATGGCAACACCGCTGCGAGAAGAAAGATAGTCTGTTTTTATGTTGGTGCTGTCATACGTTTTTTGTCCAAACGCTCCTTTTCATCTCGAACTCAGCCGGTTATAGGTCATTTGTTCGATGAAATTGAACTTACAAAACGACATTTTTTGGCGCCGTGCATAAACTCCTTTCAAAAGGGGACTTAATACCCTTGCATATAATTGTTAGCACCTTTGTTCAAATGATTATCCTCTAAAAAGCATTGGACAATCTCATTAAATCGTTGTGGTTGGCACAAGTTGCTTGGGTTACAGGAATCCTCAATGACTTGTAAACGAGCATTGGACAACAGCCCTGCAGTTTCATTCATTTGCCTGATAACTGGATAGGAATGGTCCCCCGCAATACAAAGCGCGGGCACTTTAATTTGCGGCAAGAACGGGGTGAAATCAATCCCCCTGACCGCCAGACGCTGTTTATACCATTCTCCAGATCTTTTTTGCAGCATTCCTTTTCGAATTGCACGATAAGCCAAGTCCCACTTATAATAAGTGATCTTCATCGAGCGTAAAAAGAATTCACCTGGCAAATAATACGAGAGCGAACTGATGAGATCGATCATGGAGACGAATTTGCCAAGCATAGTTGTCCTGACATTTATACTCAAGCAGTCTGAAATCACGATTGCGCTTACTTGGTTTGGATACAAATTCGAGAATTTCTGAGCAATGATTCCACCATAGGAAACGCCAACAATTACAGCTTTTTTAATTCCCAAATACCCCAGGAGGAGACTTAGATCCTCACACTGGGTTTCTATAACTCTTCCAACCGGAACTTTCAAATTTCCAGACTGTCCGTTTCCTCTCAGATCAAGGAACACAGTTTGATACGATTGTTTAAAATATTTTTTTTGAATTTCAAACATTTCATGTGTTAGTCCAAGACTATGAATAAAGACGAGGGATGTTCCTTGACCACAAACTTCATAATATAGCGAAGTTCCATTCACTTTCCAAAGTGGCAACATTCCCAACTCCTTTTCGTTAACATCTATTAACTTTTTTTCATTAACTATCTGCTAAAACGTAATTATTTTTCATGAGACGACAAGCTATGTTACCCTTCATCTTGATAATAGCAAGCCTCAATATCCGCAATCACCAACACATCCATATGGCGTCCATAACGCAGAATCGGCCTGATTACGGATCGTTTCCATATTTTTTCCCACAAGGTCCGCTTCGATTGCCCGACAATCATCTGCGTACTTTGGATATCGTTGGCTTTATTCAGCAAAAGGTATGGAATCTGCCTTCGGCTCCGGGCAAACAGCATCATAAACTTACCACCCAACCGCGCTGTCAAGTCTTCCAGCACTTTGATGCGTTTTTTCAACTCATCAGCAACCTCAGCATGATCGTGAACATACGTTACAACCCAGTCAGCCTTCAAACGATAAGCAATTCGAAACCCCCGCCTGATTAAGCGCTCAGCATTGGTGCTTAATGTTACCCCGACGAAGACCGTCTCCTGCTTTCTCCAAGGTCCGCGAAGCGAATCGTTTCTTTCCCAGGCTTCCAATCGTTCGTCCACATCGTCAGCGATTTCCCGTAGCGCCAATTCACGCAAAGCAATCAAATTGCCCGTTCGGAAGAAATGATTCAAGGCCTGATCCACTTTATCTAGCGCATAGATTTTTCCTTCCCGCATTCGTTGCTGCAGCGTTTTTGGATCGACATCAATGAGCTCGACTTCATCGGCCATGCGCAACACGTGGTCGGGGAGGGTTTCCCGAACTCGCACGCCGGTAATCTGTTCAACCGCATCGTTCAAACTTTCCAAATGCTGTACGTTCATCGTCGAAATAACGGAAATGCCTGCGTTCAAAATGTCTACAATATCTTCGAATCTTTTTTTGTTTTTACTGCCGGGCACGTTCGTATGTGCCAGTTCATCCACGAGTACGACTTCCGGATTGCGGCGAATGATGGACTGGACGTCCAGTTCTTCCAGATTCGCTCCACGATACTCCAACTTCGCCCGCCGGATCGTTTGCAGCGAACCGACTTGCGCTAACGTTTCTTTTCGTCCATGCGTTTCGAGAAGTCCAATGACGACGTCAATGCCTTTCTTCTGCAAATCGTTCCCCTCGCGAAGCATCGCATACGTTTTCCCGACCCCGGGGGCGGCGCCGATGAGCACCTTGAATCGTCCTCTCCGGATTTCCCCTATTTTTCGCTCCACTTCCTGATCGCTTAGCCTGCGGTAGCGATCATCCGACCGACCTTCCGTCAGCATTTTGGTCGGCAGTATCCGCTCTCCTTCCTTTTCAGCACGATCCGCAACGAAGTAGATATCCGTATGTCTCGATTTTTTAAGGATGCCGTTTGTAATCGATCCCCGCCACAGCTCCTGCCAGCGATTTAGCTTGGAATGGCCGAGTACAATTCTCGTTACCTGATGCAAGGTTGCGTAACGAGCCAACATGCCGGGAAGCTTCCGTCTACTTGCCAAGGTGAGTTCTTCGAATTTAGCTCCTATTTTATCGGCCAATTTCAAGAGGGAACGCTTAAATGCAGTTGCTTCGCGAGACAGCATTTTTTTCGGATGGACAAATGTGACGATCATCAAATCTCCACCCAAGCGTTTGGCAATTTGTTGGCCGCGGCGGACATGAATGGATCCGTTCCAATGGTATTGCGCCGAGACGAGAATGCGTTCCGCTGCTCCGGAAGGCCCGGTTAAACCTTGCTCCATGCGGTATTTTTCGAGGGAATCGTTCACATCTTCCGCCACTAGCCGCAAAGCCAGCTCCCGTAATTTTCCGATGTTGCTTCGCTCAAACAACATGGGCGAGGAGTCACCGTTGACATGCCCCTCCTCCAGCCGTTTCAGTATCGTTTCCGGCGATACGTCGATCAATTGGACTTCATCCGCCATCTCCAATGTGTTTGCCGGGACGGTTTCCTCCACCACGACACCGGTCCATTTTCTCGCCAGTTCCGTCGCGCCGTCGAGTTCGTACACGTTGACGGTTGTGATTACGCTGATGCCATGATTCAGCAAAAATTGGATGTCATCCAGACGTGTCGGAAACTGTGCTCCTTCCCGATTGCGATGGGCAAGCCCGTCAACTAATACCACTTCCGGATTGCGTTTGACCAGCGCCTCGAGGTTCAAGTCCTTACGCTCCATTCCATCCTTGATCCAGTGAATGCTGGGTACACGTTCCAAGTCTCCGAGTTGCTCCACCGTTTCCGGCCGCTGTCTTGTCGAAACCGCACAAATGACGACATCGATTCCCTGCTGCTTCAAATGCTGACCTTCCTGAAGCATGTGGTACGTTTTACCCGAACCGCTGACCGCGCCGATATAGATTTTGAGCCGACCACGGTGCAGCTTGGAAATGGAGTACAGGATTTCTTCCGGCGTCTTCCTGCGAAAACTTCCCACTCTTGTTCCCCCCTTGCGCAAGCTCTTTACTAAAATGCGATAACCCCGCCTATTTGGCCATTGGCAGGGCTCGCAGATGATATTTAACTATTTCATAAGTTCGCGCAGCGCGATGTTCAATTTCAACACATTGACTCTTGGATCCCCGAAAATCCCCAAATCTCGTCCCTCGGTATGTTCTTGTACCAGTTTCTCGAGCTCGCTCGAAGACAAACCGGTCAACTTGCTGATACGCGGAATTTGCACGTTGGCGGATTCTGGCGTAATATGGGGGTCCAGCCCTGAACCGGAGTTCGTGATCAAGGCAATCGGCAATTGGCTAACAGGAACGTCCGGATTGTTTGCCTTCCATGCTTCAACGGATTCCTCCGTCCTTTTCAACAAGTCCGGGTTCGATGGTCCGTAATTGTTGGAACCAGATGCTTCCGCTTTGTATTCAATGCTGGAGACCCGGCCTTGGAAATATTTCGGATCGGTAAAGTTTTGCCCGATTAATTCGGAACCGATGATTTCTCCGTTGCTGCTTTTGATCAAACTGCCGTTAGCCTGACCTGGCATCAACAGTTGCGCGATGCCGGTGCAAACCAGCGGATACACAATTCCGCATATCAAGATGAACAACAGACTGAGCCGAATCATGGAAAACAAGTAAGATCCGCGGGAAAGTCCCTGAACATGCTGCTCCGAATGATTCATTCATTTTCATTCCTCTCTGTATTCCGTTTCAACTACACCCATAAGTGAACGACCATGTCGATCAGTTTAATCCCGACGAACGGCGCGATGACGCCGCCCAGTCCATAGATAAGCAGGTTCCGGCTGAGCAATTGGGCGGAACTCATCGGTTTGTAAGCAACACCCTTCATGGCCAGCGGAATAAGCAACGGGATAATGATCGCATTAAACACAAGTGCCGACAAAATTGCCGACATCGGTGATCCAAGTCCCATCACATTCAGCACGCCCATTTCCGGAATCGCCAGCATGAACATGGCCGGGATGATCGCAAAATATTTGGCGATGTCGTTCGCTACGCTGAAAGTGGTCAAGGCGCCGCGCGTCATTAACAACTGCTTCCCGATCGCCACCACTTCAATGATCTTCGACGGATCGGAGTCGAGATCAACCATGTTGGCCGCTTCCTTGGCCGCAGTCGTGCCGCTGTTCATCGCAAGTCCTACATCCGCCTGCGCGAGTGCCGGGGCATCGTTCGTTCCATCTCCGGTCATGGCTACCAGCTTACCGGCCGCCTGTTCCCGCTTGATCACGGCAATTTTGTCTTCCGGCTTGCTCTCGGCGATAAAGTCATCCACCCCGGCCTCTCGTGCGATTGTCGCTGCTGTCAACGGGTTGTCTCCTGTACACATGATCGTTTTGATTCCCATCTTTCGCAACTGATCGAAACGCTCCCGCATGCCGGGCTTCACCGTATCCTTCAAATAAATGAGTCCGTAAATTCGATTGTCGACGGCAACGGCGAGCGGCGTTCCGCCCTCCGATGCGATCGCGTTCCCTTTTTGTTCCAAATCGGTGGGAATAACCCCTCCTTGTGCACTGACCCAAGCCTTGACTGCGTCAACCGCGCCTTTGCGAACTTTTCGTCCATTCGGCAAATCGATACCGCTCATGCGAGTTTCCGCTTTAAATTCTATGAATTCCGCACCTTCAGCCGCATTCGTTGGATACGTATACCCTTCTTTTTTCATGAGTTCGAGTACGGATCGGCCTTCGGGTGTTTCATCCTTCACTGAACTGACGGCTGCCCATTCGGCTACCGTCTCTACGGTCGTATCCCCAACCGCGATGAACTCGCTGGCCATCCGGTTCCCAAACGTGATTGTACCTGTTTTGTCCAAAATCATCGTATCGATGTCGCCTGCCGCTTCCACCGCTTTCCCTGACATGGCCAGTACATTGAAACGGGTTACTCGGTCCATCCCGGCAATACCGATTGCGGATAATAAACCGCCGATCGTTGTTGGAATGAGACATACCAGCAGCGAAATCAGAACGGGAATCTCCAATTTGATTCCAAGATAATCGGCCATCGGCGCCAATGTCACCACAACGATCAGGAAAATCAGGGTCAGGCTGACAAGCAGGGTATTCAGCGCGATTTCGTTTGGCGTTTTTTGTCTCTTTGCGCCTTCGACCAATGCGATCATCCGATCGATGAACGATTCGCCAGGGTCGCTTGTAATCCGTACGGTTATCCGGTCGCTAACGACCCGCGTGCCGCCGGTTACCGAACTGAAATCGCCGCCTGCTTCTTTGATGACAGGAGCGGATTCGCCGGTAATGGCTGACTCGTCCACGGAAGCGAGCCCATCAATGACCTCCCCGTCACCCGGAATCATCTCCCCTTGCGAGACAATTACAACATCGCCTTTGCGCAGTTCCGTGGACGGAACCACCTTCACGCTGTTGCCGGTCACTTTATTGGCCATGATTTCTTTTTTCGTCTTCTTGAGAGTGTCGGCCTGCGCTTTTCCTCTGCCCTCAGCCAATGCCTCGGCGAAGTTGGCGAACAGCACGGTAAATAGCAAAATTAGAAAAACCGCCAGATTAAATCCAACTCGTCCTTCGGTACCGAAGTAGCCCGGAAACAACGTCATTAACAACACGACGAACGTTCCTGCTTCGACGACAAACATGACCGGATTTTTCATCATGACAACCGGATTTAATTTGATAAAGCTGTCCAAGATCGCCTTTTTGACAATCTCTCCGGACAACATGCTTCTTCGTTTCGTATTCATGATCTCACCTCTTCTATTTCAGGAGCGTCAAATGTTCTGCGATCGGACCGAGAACAAGGGCGGGCAAAAAGGTCAAAGCTCCGATAATCAGTACGATACCGACGAGAATACCCGTAAACAATTTGGTGTCCGTGCGGAACGTTCCGATCGTTTCCGGAACCCATTGTTTCGCCGCCAGGGAACCGGCTACGCCGAGCAATGCCACAATGGAAACGTACCGTCCGAACAGCATGACAAGTCCCGTAGAAACGTTCCAGAACGTTGTGTTGTCAGCCAAACCTTCGAAGCCGGAACCGTTGTTCGCGGCGGAAGACGTATACTCATAAAGCACCTGCGATATGCCGTGGAAGCCGGGATTGCTGATGGCCCCTTTCCCCAAGTCCGTCAAAAAGGCAATGGCCGTAGGCGCAAGAATAATAAGCGGGTGAGCGAGAATCGCGATGGCAACCAGTTTCATTTCTCGAGCTTCAATTTTGCGCCCCATAAATTCCGGCGTGCGGCCGACCATCAATCCGCAAAGGAAGACACCCAATATTGCGTACATAAGCATGTTGACCAAACCGACGCCGTCGCCACCAAACACACAGTTCAGCATCATTTGCGCCAGCGGGACGAGACCGCCCAGCGGCGTCAACGTATCGTGCATGTTATTGACCGTACCTGTTGTAGCCGCAGTCGTAACCGTTGTAAACAAAGCCGACTGCGCTATACCGAACCGAACTTCCTTGCCCTCCATGCTGCCTTGCGAAGCGTCGATTCCGAGCGCATTCAGCGCTGGGTTCCCTCGCAGTTCCGATGTATAAACGATGGACAGGAAGGAGACAAACAAGATGAGCATCGCGCTGAAGATCACCCAGCCCTGTTTTTGATTTCGCGCGAATCTGCCGAACGTATACGTCAGCGCGGCCGGAATGCACCACATGGACAACATCTCGATAACATTGGTTAGCGGATTCGGATTCTCAAACGGGTGCGATGAATTGACGCCCATAAATCCCCCCCCGTTCGTTCCCAAGTGCTTGATCGATACGAGGGAAGCTACCGGACCGATCGCGATTTGCTGCGTCCCGCCTTCAAGCGTAGTCGCTTGAACGGTCGGACTAAGCGTTTGCGGCACTTTCAACGCAACTAGTGCCAATGTCACGATGATCGCCATCGGGATAAGCAAACGGGTGTGCGCTTTGACAAAATCGGTGAAGAAGTTGCCGAGCGTTTTCCCTTTGCTTGTCAAACCGCGAATGAACGCGATCGCTACGACGATGCCGGATGCCGCTGATGTAAACATCATCATCATAATAACAGCCATTTGCGAAAAATAGGACAGACCCGTTTCGCCGCTATAGTGCTGCAAGTTCGTATTCGTCATGAAGCTGATGACCGTATTGAAAGAAAGCGTTGACTCCATGTTATCGATGCCGTTCGGGTTGATCGGCAGCCATTTCTGGATGCGTAAAATCAAATAACTGACCGCCACCAAAATAACGTTGGTCAATATCAAGCTGAGCGTGTATCGTTTCCAGCTCATTTCAGCGCGGTTTTTCAAACCGGTCAGTCCGTAGATCAACCTTTCAATCGGTCCGAATATTTTGTCGGTCCGGTTGGGTTCATTGGAAAATACATGAAAGATGTATGCCCCCAAAGGTTTGACCAAAAAAACTAAAATCACAATGACCGCTACCAGTTGCAAAATGGCCATTTCATGCCCTCCTCAAACATATACAGATCATATTAAAATTTTTCGGGATTCACCAAAGCAAAAACGAGATATAAAAAAATCAAAACCGTAAAAACAGCAACTATTATCATGAGCGTTCTCCCCCCGATTCACCTGCAACTCGTCCGCACCAAGCTAAAAATAAGCAAAACAATCCATATACGCCACCTAGTGTTAAAATCATTGCGATATCCATCATGAATGATCATCCCTCCCTTCAAGCATGTACCCGGTACGTTTGCCTGATATGGATTCAGCTTTCGTTATCAAGCAGAAACGAAACATCATCGCTGCGGGTGTAAATGACATAGCTAGCGCCAAGTCCTTTGTAGATGAGTCTTGCATTGTTGCTGCCGGTGATGATATAGATCGGCTTGCCTGTCCAGGATCGGCAGATCTGAATGTATCGGCAAATCAAGGGCAAACTTGACTCAAACAAGTACACCTTCCCTACCGGTAACTCTGGAATGAGCCAGGTTTCCCGGTCTACAGTATCGACCATTAAGATGTGCTTGACGCCCAAATGTGTCAATCTCGACTTCTCTGTTTCATTATTGGTAATCGCTGCATAAGGTATTCCTTTGATTCGCAACGCTTTAATAAACTGCTCCCCGGTTTTGTTGGGCGCAGAGACGAGTACAAACTCATCTTGAGCTTCCATAGCCAATCTCCTCCATCCTGGTACAGGCAACAAAAAAGAAGCTTTCGGAAGAGGAACTCTTCGTCAGCTTCTTAGGCACGAAAAAACACCGTGTCTAATCACGACAATTGTTGCCTCTCTTAAAGACGCTTACGAGGTTAGCTGTCGGATTCGGGCGTAAGAGTCGCCCTACGCCGGATTTACCGGCGATTCACCCCATGAAGCCGACAAGACCGGCTTCGATTGGTTCCCCCGCTCCTTCGTGTTAATTGAAGAATTCAGCGATTGAAACGATGATTATCATGTTCACGAAACACCACAGAGGCATAAGCACTGTGGTCGAAACTTACGATCACAAGCTTCATCATCCTCTCTCTACAAGGGCCACACTTTTGAAAAGAGCTGCTTCCGCATTTACGAGTTTTGCTTATGGATTCGGGCGGTGAGAGTCGCCCTGCCCCTGCTTAAGCTTCGTATAAGCGGGGGAATTCATCCCTTACGGATCCGGTTGACTTGCTCTCACACAAGCACTGATCCGTAGTTGGTTCCCTCTTGTTCCTGAGTCACAATTAAGCAACTGTAAATGAAAAACAATTCAATTCATGGACGTATGTTACTCCGAGACAAAAAAACTGTAAAGTGAAGCATATTGTATATCCGCTTAAAAAGAGTGCTTTATGTTTGGGAATTCATGACCCTGGCAGAAGATCTTCATTTTTCTCGTATTTACTCATTATTTTGAGGTTTTTCAATCATTTTTACGAAATTTTTACGCCCAGTACCGGTTTATTTTACTCTTTTTTTACAGTAACCTAGAGAGGAGAGACACAAAAAAGAGCAGGATGTGTTTTGCTATGCATAAATGGAATGCGGTATGGATTTCGTTGCGATCGTACGTAAGCACGACTTTGCTGATCGCTCTCATGACCATGGTATTAAAACCGTTTGGTCTTGCTTTTGACTTGGTCAATATTGCTCTTATCTATTTACTCCCGGTTCTTTTCAATGCCGTCTTCGGGGGACTGCGTCCTGCTTTCTACGCGGCGATCCTGGGTGTCTTAGCCTTTGATTTCTTCTTCGTGCCTCCTGTACTGAGCTTTACCGTATCAGACTTGCGCTATCTGGTTTCATTTGGCGTCTATTTGGCGGTGGCAGCATTAACGGCCAGCCTAGCGGCCAAGCTGAAGCAGCAGGTCCTCTTTTCCAAGCAAAGGGAAGCTCACACAGCTGCGTTGTACGCGCTTAGCAAGCAGATGAGCGCGATCGCGGACATCCATTCCATGCTGGACAATTTTTCCCGACAAGTTTCGCAGACCCTTGACACAGAAATCGCGATCTATTTGGCGGATGACCAGAATACCCTGAAACTTGCCCATGAGTCTGCCGATCTTCCTGACTGCAGGCAAGAGAATACGGAAATGTCTATCGCAAAGCGAGTGTTTGAGCACGTCGAGACGGCCGGAATGGAAATTTCGCGTTTGAACGAATCTCCGGGTTATTTTATTCCGCTTCGGACCGAAGACCGCACATATGGTATCATCGCGCTCTATCCGAATGAAGCGCGAACCGGGATCACAACCGAGCAAAAGCGGCTCTTCGAGGCTCTCGGAGGCTTGGCGGCCAGCGCAATCGCTCGCCTCAGGCTGGCGGAGGAAGCCCGAATTGCTCATCTAACAGCAGAGTCGGAACGCCTTCGTACTGCAATTTTGGATTCGGTCTCCCATGAACTACGCACCCCTTTGGCAACCATCATCGGCTCGGCAACCGGTCTGATCGAGGGCGGGCATATTTTCTCTGCAGAGGATCGAATGGAGCTTCTTGTCACGATTCGTGACGACGCCCTTCGTATGAATCGCCTAGTGACGAATCTGCTCAGCATGGTGCAGCTGGAGAGCGGGATGCTGCGCCTCAGGAAAAACTGGTGCGATGTGGAGGACTTGATCGGCGTCACGTTATCTCAGGTCAAAGACTTTCAACAACATCGCAAGCTGCGCACCGAGTTGCCGGATGACGGGCCCATTATGGTCCTGGGTGACGAAGTATTGCTAGAGCAAATGTTGGTCAATGTCGTGAGCAATGCGATCAAATACAGTCCGGATTATAGTGAAATCGTCCTGTCAGTGAAAACCGGGGAAGCAGGCGTTGTCATCTCGGTCTCCGATACGGGGATTGGACTGAACGAGGACGAATACGATCGGATATTCGAAAAGTTTTACCGTTCAACCGCTGCGAAGCAAATAACCGGTACGGGATTGGGACTTGCCATATGCAAAGGAATCGTCGAGCTTCATGAAGGAACGATATCGGCGCAGCCGAAGGAACCGCGAGGGACCATTGTAACGATAACCCTTCCCTTAAACAAGCAAGACGACTTGCTTGCAGCAGCTGAAGAAAGGGGAACCACGAATCATGACCATGAATGAACATGGGGCTCGCATTTTGATCATCGATGATGAACCCCAAATTCGAAAGCTTCTGAAGGTAACCCTGCAAGCCCATCAATATGCCATCTACGAAGCCTCGACAGGAGAGGAGGGCCTCCAACAGGCATCCTTGATGTTGCCGGACTTGATCATACTTGATCTCGGGTTGCCGGGCATATCCGGCATGGAAGTGCTCGGCCGCATCCGGGAATGGTCAAATTCGCCGATCATTGTGCTGACGGCAAAAGACAGGGAGGAAGATAAAATCGTCGCGCTCGACAGCGGCGCCGATGATTATGTAACCAAGCCGTTCGGGATGGGAGAGCTCGTCGCTCGAATGCGTGTTGCGCTGCGGCACGTAGCCAAATCGTCGAATGAGCCCATCCTCCAGATCGGCGAGCTGACCATCGACCTGGCACAGCGAAGCGTGGAGTTGAAGGGAGAACGGATCAAGTTGACCCCAACAGAATACGATCTGTTGAAAATTCTCGCCTCCAACGCCGGGAAAGTAGTCACGCAGCGTCAGCTGCTCCAACAAGTATGGGGCAGCCACCACAATGAGACCGACAGCCATTATTTGCGGGTGTACATCGGACATCTACGCAAAAAACTCGAGGAAGACTCGACTCGGCCCAAGTTCATTCTGACGGAGCCGGGGATCGGCTATCGCTTCCTGTCCAGGGAGTAACAGAGTCGCTTACCTCGGCTACGTCCATCCTCCGTTCAAAAACGTAAGAACGGGACCTTCGTGTAGAAATATTGCCGTCTCCGTAAGTTTTTGTCCGATGCATCCGTTTTCGCGCACGAGAAAAGGCTAAAAATCAAAAATAGGCGTTGGATTCGGCTTTTACATTGTCTTGCAAAAAGCGTATGATCTCTATAAACAACTTCAAATTCATTTGAATCGCTGAATTCCCTAAGGGGAAACGGGGGAACCAACAGAAGCCATTAAATGGTTTCACGGGGTGAATTCCTTGTCTGCTTGGCACTTGGAAAGGGTACTCTCAAGCCCTAACCCGACAGCTAACCTCGTAAGCGCATTGAGAGAGAACCGTATCCGAGCTGCGTTTGTCTGATGGACTGACAACAGACTGCCCGAGAGCTTCGTTTCTCTGCTCTTCGGGCTTTTTGTCGTACCCAAAAAAACATTTAGGGAGAGTGGCAAGCATGTTACACGTGCAAGAAGCGGATCCACTGCCGGGTCTTGAATCGCCCGGTTTTCGGTATGAGGAGAGAATCCGTTCCATCGAAGTATTTCGCTTCGATCAAGAGTTGACCCGGCGTTTATTTTTCGAAAACGAAAAAGGTAGCGTGTGCGGATATCTGAAACTATCCGGCAACGGGTTTAGCGGTTGGGGAGAATACCGATTGCCTAATACGAAAAAACCGTTCGACCTCGTCGGATGGGCATCCGTATATATGAATCTGAAAGGTCTTAACATTGCCCAAGCCTTTCAATTGCTACAGGGTAAAGAAGAGAATTGGGGAAGGATTCGAAAAGAGTTGGCCGAATCGGCGTTGATGGACTTGTCATCCACTCTCGAGACCCCTTTTCTTTTGCCACATCACGGTGATTTTCCGATAAAACAACAATATATCATGGAACATGCCGAATCTTACGTCTCATTCTGATCTCGTAACGGAAAGGAGAAATGCATGATGCAGGAGCTTGTAAATCAACTGAAAGAGGCCTACTTGCAATGATCGGTGAACATCCGCAGGAGGTGGAAGTAAGAGTCATTAAAAACCATATCGTGATCATTGCCAAAGGAACTCCAACAATTGAGCATTCCATCTCTGTCCATACCATACGCGGCAGAAGCATTCATCAGACGATAGTCGAAATGGATCGCGACCGATTGCAAGCGCTGTTGAAACCTAAAGTGGCTGCAATTGTCGGTTGCCGCGTCACTTCCATTCAATCCGACATTTGCATCGGCACCGGGGAAAAAATGGAGCTGATTCATCTGGATTGCGATATCGAGCACAAGTATATGCATGATTAGGTTTGAAGAGACGTTTTATTCCAAGGCCTGTCCGTCAGTTAAGTGGAACAGTATTCGAATTCATAATCGGGAGAGATAATGTTGTCATTATTGGTGATGAAATATGGCGGCAGTTCCGTAGGCGACGCCAAACGGATAAAGCGCGTTGCGCGTCGGATAGCGGACCGAAGGCAGGAAGGCCATCAGTGCGTCGTGGTGGTCTCCGCAATGGGAGATACGACGGACGATTTGATCGAGTTGTCCAAAGAAATCGCGGAGGCAACCCCTTCAGCGCGTGAAATGGACATGCTGCTCAGTACAGGAGAACAAGTTTCGGTTGCCCTGTTGTCGATGGCGCTGCACGCCCTGGGCGAACAAGCGGTCTCTTTAACCGGCTGGCAAGCCGGCATTCGTACAGAAGCCAACCACGGGAAGGCACGGATTATCGACATTCAGGCAGATCGAATAATGAATGCGCTAAATCAGGGGCGCATTGTCATTATAGCCGGTTTCCAAGGAGTGACAGAGAATGGCGAGATTACGACGCTTGGACGCGGGGGCTCCGACACGACGGCTGTCGCGCTTGCAGCAGCGATCCGGGCAGATTTGTGCGAAATATACACGGATGTGGACGGTGTTTATTCAACCGATCCGCGCATCGTCAAGCAGGCCAGAAAACTGAAGGAAATCTCTTACGACGAAATGTTGGAAATGGCTCATCTCGGAGCGGCGGTTCTTCACCCCCGTGCGGTGGAATGTGCCAAACAA
Organism: Paenibacillus salivarius; assembly: GCF_051307165.1. Taxonomy (NCBI): domain Bacteria; kingdom Bacillati; phylum Bacillota; class Bacilli; order Caryophanales; family Paenibacillaceae; genus Paenibacillus; species Paenibacillus salivarius. Next base: position 1,093,770 of record NZ_CP195592.1, on the reverse strand, counting down.
AATAAAGTGAAGTTGGTCGTTCGATCCAGCTTTACGAACCATGAAGGTACGCAAGTAAAGGAGGAAACGGATATGGAACAAGGAATCGTGGTTCGTGGCATCGCGTTCGACAAGCCTATTGCGCATGTAAGCTTATTGGATATGCCTACAAACCCAAGCCGACTCGCTGCGGTTTTTAATTCGCTTGCGAATGACGACATTGATGTCGATCTTATCGTTCAAGGCGGAATAAGGAATGGCAAGGCTGACCTGTCCTTTACCGTTAGCCTCGCCGATCTGGAGAAGGCAAAAAGTGTGCTTTATCACATCCAGGCAGATGTTGGTTTCAAAAACTTGGAAACCCACTCCGATTTGGTGAAAGTATCTATCGTCGGGGCGGGAAATGTCAGTTCCCCTGGTCTGGCAGCGACGATGTTTCATACCATTGCCGAAACCGGCGTTAGCATTTACACGGTCAGCACGTCTGAAATTAAAATTTCGTGCGTAATCGAAGGGAGAAGGCTCCATGAAGTTATTCGATCCCTGCATACCGTGTTTGGACTCGACGAGCACGAATATGTCTTTGTAACGGACGTAAGTAATGAATGAATGTTACTCAACGGAAAAACACGCTGTATCTTAGTTCAATTAACACTAGAAATTAGCGGTACATTCGAAAACCTAAACCACTTAGAAAGAGTAGCACCATTGGCAGTGAGTTTTACAAGAGTGTTTAAACCGGAAAATGAAAAACAATTTAAAAAAGTAAGCGATTGTTCTCGGTTAAGACCAATCGCTTACTGTTGTTTGTTAATGATCCCCAGGCTTCGTCGTCATCAGGCGATACAGTTTCGTGTTCCGCGGGAACTTGTCGGTAAACGGCACAAGGGAACTGCCTACCTTCATCAATCCATTCCCGGCGTCAACATTGGTAATATAGGAGAGTTGCAGGTCCGAAATATTGAGAAGCCCGGCAAGCTCCATCCGATCGGTGCTGGCCTGATTCAGCATGACGATAAATTCGCTGTTCGCCAGCATAGTCCGGGCCGTATGGCTTTGCAGCAAATCATCCACGTTTTGCGTAATTCCCGTACAAAAAGCGCCATACTTTCGGACGCGCTTCCAAAGCGTGAACAGAAAGTTGGCGCTGTATTCATGCTGAAACAAAAGATAGATTTCGTCAATAATGATAAACGTATTTTTGCCTTTAACCCGATTTTGTGTAATCCGATTCAGGATGCTGTCCAAAACAACAAGCATGCCAATCGGGAGGAGCTGTTTGCCCAAGTCGAGAATGTCGTAGCAGATGAGCCGGTTATGGACATTGACATTGGTCGGCTTGGCGAACGTATTCAAACTGCCAGAAGTAAAAAGTTCAATCGCAAGCGCGATGTCCTGCGCTTCCGGCTCCGATTGCTTGAGCAGCTCCGCGCGAAAGTCCTGAAGCGTCGGCGGCTGCCCCTTATAGTTGCTCTGCAAATACTTCCTGTACACGCTGGCGGTGCAGCGGTCAATGAGCGACTTTTCCTTCGCTCCCAGTTGATATTCGCCAATCAACTGCTCGCATAACGAGAGGACGAATTCCGATTTGAGAATGATCGGATTGGCTCCATCGCCATATTGACGATTCATATCCATCGCATTGATATGGTTGGGCGAAGTGGCGGATATATGAATCGTCTCGCCGCCCAATGCGTTCACCAGTGCGGAGTATTCCCGTTCCGGGTCGATCAAAATAATATCGTCGTCGCTGGCCAGCATCTGGTTGACGATTTCCCGTTTCGCGGTAAAGCTTTTGCCGGAACCGGATACGCCGAGGATAAAGCTGTTTCCGTTCAACAGTTGCTTGCGGTTGGCAATAATCATGTTTTTGCTGATCACATTTTGTCCGTAGTAAATGCCGCCCGGATGCACGATTTCCTGCGCCCGAAACGGAATAAAGACAGCCGTGCTTTCCGTCGTTAACGTCCGCAAAGCGTGAACCTTCCGCAAGCCGTAGGGGAGCACCGTATTCAGACCGTCCATTTGCTGGTAGGTAAGCGTGGAAAACTGGCACAAATGCTTGCGGGCGGTTGTGAGCAGCGCCTCCGTATCGCTGTCGAGCTGCTCCTTGCTGTCCGCGATATGGACCATCGTCAGCAGGCCGAACATCATCCGCTGGTCGCGGGTGGTCAAGTCGTTCAGAAATTCTTTGCTCTCCTTGCGTTGCTGCTCCATATCGTAAGGGACCACGGCAGAAAAATTGTTGTTCCGGTTTTGTCGCCGCTGCCAGTTGGTAATGTTTGTCTCCACGCCGAGCAAACGGCTCTCCACCTCACGAACGGCCTCGTCGGTCGGAATCGGGATGATATCCAGCGACAGCAGCAAATTCCGGTTCAGGTCGCAAAGCTCGGACACCATGCTGTCCTTAATATAGCTGGCGTATTCCCGCAGAAAGATGACGCGGCCAAAAAAGTTGCCCATCCGAAAATGATCTTTTTCAAACTCGAACGTATCCGGGCAAATGTAATCCTTGAAATCATGCCCCTTGCGCATTGTTTCGGACAGATGGAAACGAAAATCCGCTTCCTCGCCAATCCGAAAGAAATCATGGAAAATGCGCAGACGGTCGGTTGCATCCAGTTCGATACATTTGGAACCGAGACGGGAAAAATGCGACATCAATTCGGTTCCGACCCTCGCGAAGTATTGGCGGGCTTCCTCCACATTTTTCTTGGCGACAGAAATGGTAACGTACTTTTCCTGAATCGTTCCGTTCGCGCCGATGGCCTTTGCGAGCAACATCTCGTTGTACTCTTGCCGGTACACATCAAGATGGTCTTGCCGAAGCGGAATCAGAATCGAGCTTTCAAAATCGGTCCGATTCATACGCCGGTTATGGATCGTGATCTTCGTGGTCGCTCCGCTGTCAAAGGAATTGAGCAGCTCGGAATAAGACAAAAACATCGCTTCCTTGTCTTCCCTGGACGCTACGGCGTAGTTGATGTCCTCGAACCGATACGATTTGGAGAACTTGTTGCCGACAAAAAAAATCCCGTCCGGCCAAAGGGCGCGAATCGGGATGACTTGCTGAACGCCTTTCGGGATAACAAATCGTTCCTTGTCCTGCTTGATGATGCGTCTGAGCGTTTTAATCACGGCGCTTCATCCTTTCCTGCTCATGATACTGCATGCTCTTTTTCAGCGCTTCAACGTAGATGTTAGTCGAGAAGAAGACGAATCGCCTTGGCAACAGAAATTCCGATTTCAAATACGCCCAAAGCAACTGCTCGGCCGTCATGCCGTGATAGCTGATGAAACCCAAGGCTGCGCAGGGCGCGGCCCCCAAAATGCACATCCAACTGAGCGTTTCCAAACCAAAGCGGCCTCGCAGTCCAAAATAAAGTCCGATCGCAACGCCGACAGCCAGTACAGAAAAAAAGAACTGCCGCAAGGACAGTCCAAAGAATAAGCTTTCGGTATAATCCCGGATTTCCCGGTTGATTTTCACTTCCATTTGAAATCCTCCCATAAACGATGTTCACTATGGTCTACAACTCGCCCCCAGCCTCCGGTTTAACCGATGTTGGCTCTGTCTTTTTCGGTCTTGCCAACAACTCATTCTCGGATGGAAGGGGATCGAAGAGCAGCGCAAACGCAAGCTGTACGCCGTCTCTCATCCCTTGCAAATACAAGCGTTCATTCTCCAATGCCCTTGTGAAATGTTGTTTGTCCTCCCATTCCATAAACGCCGGCAACTGCGTCATATCCACGCCGGAAAACATCGCATGAAAAGCTGTGTTCTCTTCATCGCGACATCTGCACAACTCGGGATGGCGTTCAATCCGAGCTGAAACGTGGTCCAGCCGCCGCTGGATCGCGTTTTGAAACCATAACGGAAACTCCATTGACATCCCCCTCCTTGCGCGAACGTGTGTTAGCGCAGCTGGTGCTCTCGTTCGGCCCTCTTGCGGTGCTGTCGGACGATCAATTCGTCCACCTTCCGGCTTTGAGCCTGAACCGCCTCATTCTCGAACAGAGGAATTCCCTGTTCAAGAGATTTTTTCCCGAGTTCGTTCAACTTTCTTCTTTCCTCCTCCAATTGACCAAGCAAACGTGTCATCGGTCAGCCTCCCAGTGTCTTCATTAGATCGGCGTCCCTGGCTGTCAAATGATAGCTTACCTCTCCATTTTATTGCGAAAATCGGTTTATTTCATTTTAATGCGATATTCGCATTAAAACAATGATGCACTCACGTACAATTTTGCTTGTAATGTGAGGTGCATACAAATGAAACATCGAAAAGAACCGCCAGGCGACAAAAATATAATCGGCGTGAGAGTCGTTGCCATCCGCAAGGCAAAGGGGATGAAACAGAAGGAGTTTCTGGCCAAATTGCAAACGGCTGGCCTTGACATCAGTCCTACCAGTCTTTCGCGTCTGGAAGGGCAGTATCGGCTTGTCCAAGACTACGAAGTCGTTGCGATTGCCAAAGCGCTGGATGTTTCCGTCCGGGAATTGCTGGGCGAAGAATCGGAATGAAGCTACAGCCCTAACATTTCACGCACCACCCGGTCCGCCATTTTCACCGTACCGACGAGAACGAGCATATTAAAAATCAACTCTCCGATATAGGTCCACACCATCGTAACCGCACCTGCGCCTTCATCGACCGCCGGGGGAGCGGAGGCAAAGGCGGAGTAGATGATGCAGGCGAGCACAATCACTGCCCCCTCCAAACAAGCGGCCGCATACCCTTTGAGAAACGATTTGCCAATATTTTGGCTTGGTTCCCCGGCAAAGGCGGACAGCGGAACGGGAGCGATGGCTGTATATAAATAGATGCGAAAAAAACGCCCGTACACCGAGAGAATCATCACAAAAGACAATACCGTGATGAACAGACTGCCCAGAAGGGAGACGACCCACAGCGGAATGCTTTGCCAAAAGCCGACGTCTTCAATCGCTTTTACAATGGTGTTCGGCAAAGTCATGGCCTCCGTCTTTCCGAACCCGGAACGTCCCATCATCGTGGAGATGATTCCCTGAACAATGGTAAACAGCGCCATCATGAGCTCCAGCCCGTAGGTGACGACCGCTTTGGCCAAGACAAAACGGATAAACAGCTTGACAGCCATCTCCGGCTTTTTCATTTCGGCAAAACTGCCGGTCGTCTTCACCACGCCAATCACAAAAAACAAGACCAGGAGCGCCAGTCCCGTCGCCTGCAACGCGCCATGAATGTCGGTAATGACGCGCCAAACGCCGCCGCCTTTGAAGTCGGCCGGCGACTCGGTAACGAGTTGCCAGATTTCGTTCATTTTCTCGTTCCACGTATCGAGCGCATGTTCGAGATTGTCAATAATCCAACTGTTCTTGGCCATATTCTCACCCCTTTCTGTAAACGGGGAACAGACAAACCGTCCGTTCCCCTCATTTGCGACTCCCGTTTATCCGGCAATCAGGGTAAGAATTTCCTTCGTGAAGGTAATGATAATCCCGCCGGCGAGCGTCAGGAACCCGTTCGCCCGCTGGGAAGGGTCGTGAGACTTGAGCGACAATCCGATCTGGACAATGCCGAAGCCGAGTATGATCATACCGATGGCCCGTATTAATCCGAATATGAAAGTGGACAAATTATTGACCGTCGTCATCGGGTCGCCCTCGGCATAAGCGGTAGAGACGAATACGGTTCCCGTTAACATCAGCATGATGTACAGTGCCAGCAGCCGTTTCCTTTTGAACTTCAATTTCATCATTCCCTTCGTAAAAATAGCGACTCCATGTCTTCTTCCGACAGAAGCTCGTACTCTCCGTTTTCATCAAGCGTCACGGTTCGCCAATCGAGCGCAAGTTCCGTACCCCCATGCTGGTAGGGAAGACCCTTGCCATCCGTCGTGAGCGCGACATGGGGATGCCTGAGCAAATCGTATTTGTCGTCCTGAACAGGACGCTCGCCGCGAATAAAGAGCAAGGCATAGCGGTTATCGAGGAGCCGCACCTCATCGGGTGTAAGCAAGTCGCGGCTGGACAGCTGATAGTTGATCGAATAGCTGCCGCTGCGTCCCTTGCTTTGGCCGTACGTGTTCGTGTCGATCGTTTCCTTGCCCAGCAGCTCCGAGACGTATTTGTGGGTGGATTGTTCATTGCCGCCCAGGTACAAGAACACATCGCAATTCCCGACGATCGATTCCCACGACTCCTTATACAGCGCTTTAAGCTGCGCCAGATTTTGCAGGATGATGGAAACCGAAATCTCGCGGCTGCGCATGGTGGAGAGCAGCTTGTCGAATTCATCGGGCAAGGCGACGTTGGCAAATTCGTCCATCACAAAATGCACGTGTACCGGCAAGCGTCCGCCGTGCCGGTAGTCGGCCTCATACATCAGGCATTGGAAAAGCTGGGTGTAGAGCATCCCGACCATGAAGTTGAAACTGCTGTCGTTGTCGGGAATGACGGCAAACAGCGCCGTCTTCTTTTCTCCCATGACAGGCAATTCCATTTCATCGACCAGGCTCATCCCGGCGATCGTATGCAAGTTGAACTTCTCCAGCCGAACGCCGAGGCCGATCAAAATCGATTTGGCCGTTTTACCCGCCGCCAGCTTGAAGATGTTGTACTGTTTGACCGCCAAATGCTCCGGGTCGCGCATGGCCAGCCGTTCAAACAACTCGTCCAGCGGACTTTGGTAGGTTTCGTCTTCTTCCCGCACCTCGGCGGCGGCGATCATCTCCATCACCATCGGAAAATTCTGTTCCTCCGGCGGCGCTTCATAGAGCAAATACAAAACGAGCGCCTCCAACAGCGCCGTTTCTGATCGTTCCCAAAAGGGGTCATTCGTGCTGCTGCCTTTCGGCGTCGTATTGCGAATCAAGTTGGTGACCAGTTTCAATACATCTTTGTCGTCCCGCAAATAGGCGAAGGGGTTATAGCCATGAGAACGGTGCGGATTGATCAGGTCGAGCACCTTGATATCATACCCTTTGCCCTTGAGCAGATGGCCGGTATCCCGCAAGATTTCGCCTTTCGGGTCGAGAACGACGAACGACGTGTGCGCCTGCATAACGTTCGGTTTGGCGTAAAAGCGCGTTTTGCCGGAGCCGGAACCGCCTACGACAAGCACATTCACATTCCGGCGATGCTTGCGGCCGTCGAGTCCGATGCAAATCTGCTTTGTTAAAATTTTGTTTTGCTCCGGCTGCTTGCTTCGATATTTGGCGCATATGCTTTTCGCCCGGCCCCAACGGGCGCTGCCGTGCTCCTCCCTGCGCCGGTAGTTTCGCGGGGAGGCCAGATAAACGCCGACGCCGAGTCCATAAGCCAGCAAAAAAAAGAGCAGACAGCGGGGCGTATCGTCCACCCATCGGATGTCAAAAGGTTGGTGGATCGCCACACTCAGATGCTCCACAATCGCCGGCAGCCCCCCGGAAAGAGAAGGGGCGGTGAGCAATGCCGCCCAAACGACGGGAATCAAAAAAACCGCAAAGAGTATCAAATGACTCCTTGCGGTTTCAACGCGCCTCATGATGGCTCCGGCGTTTATGTTTTTGATAAGGGGCTTCAATTGTTTTGAGCAACAGTTCATCGACGGCATCGGTGGGGCGCCTCTCGCCGATCAAATCGTTTCGCAGCGCATTCAGCGCATGCACCACAATGCCATACTCGTAATGATCCAAACAGAGAATCCGTTCTTCTTCCTTCACAGGCGCTCCCTCCCAAGTAAAATAGAACTTAACGGCGCTCCTATCTTGCTGGTTCTGTCCGATGCTGCTGCCGCTGCTGCGCCAGCATTCGGTTCATCCTGCGGGCAATGTCATGCGCGGTATCCTTCATCACCGTCAGTTCGGCGCGAATTTGCTGCGGCTCCATATCCTTCAGCTTCTCCGGCACTCGATGGAAACGAAAGGAAGACGTGTCTACGCCGAACTGTTTGCACAGCATGTAAGAGGAGCAGTATGCATGGAACGTAAAATCGGAACGGCTGTAACGGCCATCGCCGCGATCCAGTTCCGCATGCGCCAGCTCCTGGGCGAGCGCCCGAAAAATATCTCCCGCATCCATGCCGCGGCGGATGACAATGTTCCGCGTGTCCGGCTGATAGAGCGCATGCGTTTCCGGCGGGAGCGCATCGCCGATGACGATCGGAACAGGGGCGCGATCCATCAGCGCTTTGATACGCATCCGGTCGTCCGGATAGGCCGGTTGTTCCCGTTTCTGGTTGGCCGTCGTTTGCGCGATGTCGAACATCTTTTTGAGGTTATAACTGATGCCGGTGCTGCCGTCTTCCCTCCGGTACTCCTCGCCCGGCTCCAAAATATAAAAGCCGGTTTCCTTGCGGCGAATAAACACGCCTTGTTCCTTCCACGAATCGAAGTCGGCGATGCGGGTCGCCTCCGGCCGCTGCGTGAGAATCAGAAGCGCATTGGAAACGCTGTAGCGGTCGAAACGGCTTTGCACATCCAGATATCGCTGAAATTCATCGCCGCTGTGTGCGATGGCGGTCGTGGCGGCATCCATCGTCTCGTAGGTCCATTGCCTAAGCTCCTGCTTTTTCAGCGCCCACGCTTCCTTGTCAAAAGGTTGCTCGGACGAATTCGTGGATGAACGACTGGCTGCTTCCTGCCGGAATAAATCGTCCAGATGGCTCATTTGGCTTTCCCTCGCTTTCGGGTTCCGATTGGTTTGGTTTTGCCCGTCTTCGCTTTTCCATTATTTCGCTCGCTTCGCTTGGGCAGCGACGATTCCTTGACCATCTGACGCCGTTCTTTCTCCGCCTTCCGATTTTCTTCCCGGATCTCGCGCAGCAGTTCGCGGATCGATTGCCGCTGCGGCGCTATCCGCCCATTCGGCTCAATCATACCCCTTGCGGATGCTTCGCTGCGCCCGGAGGTAGGCTCGGACGGATGGGGCGACTCCGTCGTCGCCATCGTGGGGTTTGGGTTGCCGTTCGCCGGGGAAGTTGGCTGCGTCGATTCGGGCCTCTGCATCAGTTCGTCCAAAAAATCGTCGGCGCTCTTTTCCGCTGGCGTGCCCTTGACCGCCGCTCCTTGTACCTCCGTCTTCTGCCGGATTTTGTCCAATGCTTGTTGCCGGTGTTGCCCGGCTGCTGGTTGGTCCGGCTGCTTTCCGCTGCGGGAGTTTTCAATTTCGCTTTTAATGCTGGCCGTATCCACGGTCGCCAATTTGAACCGCTCGACGATGCGGTTGATTTTGGACGCGTCCTCGGCCCGCACCATCACGTCGCATAATCCATCGACATTCTTTTTGTCCCGCAGAGCGCAGTATAGAACGCCGTATCGTTTGGCTTCCTTGCAGAACGTGGGCAAGTCCTCGTTTTTGACGGCAAACACTTTCAGTTCCTTGCCGCTGCGGAGCAGGCTTTCCAAACGAGTACTGCCTTTCGTCCGTTTCTGCCCCTGCAGGGCGGCAAATAAATAGACGGCCAAATGCTTAGCGCCTTCGCCGGATATTTTGGCCATCACCTCGATGCCCCGCAGACTCATGTTGACGACCTGATCGGCCGCCTCGGTTCCACTGCTCATGGATGGAATCCTCCCTTCGTAATGGTTGATTTTGCTTGTCGCCATGTAGTTTAGTCATCATTTCACCGGATCGGGCAAGGATGCCCGCACACAGCTTCACCTCCTTTCGGAGCGTGGCAAGCCGCTTGGATCGTACGGCTATTTGCTCTTTGTAAGCGACGATCTGACTTTCCTCCTTGCAGCGGCGGAGGCGGTTGTATAGCGCTTTGCGTTCGCCGTAAAGCAAGCGCATCTCTTTCCGGGTGACAGATACATAGTCCAAGAGCTGATCCTTGCTGGAAATACGGTGCTGACAGAGCAGCTTGGTCTGCGCGGTAATAACCGTCAAATGCCGCAAGTCTTCACGCAATAAAAAAGGCGTCCTTCTCACGGACGCGCGAAAATGAGGCAATATGCCCATCTCATATAAATAGCGCAGGTACAATGCTTGCAAGCCGCTGAACTTCCTGCCGGATCGAAGCGTTCCTTTGCAAACGGCGCGCCTGCGTCGTGGCATTGGCAGAGGCTGTGATTTACGGGGAATTCGGTTTCGCAATATGCGATGCTTCAAAGCCTCCTCGGTGTAATCTTCTCCCAAGCTGCGCAAACGAACGAAACGTTCTTTACCGGGCGGACGCACCGCCATATGCTTCACGGTCGTTTTCACTTCATAGCCTTGCTTCTGCAACGCGGCGATAAACTGGGTCCATGTCATCGATGCCGCAATCGCCTGATCTACATCGGTCCGAATCAATCCTCGCCAAGTCGGCTTGCCTTCCCGATCCGCTTTCCATTCTCCGTAGTGTTTGGCCTTGCCCAGCTCGGGCTGCTCAATTACTGACAATGCATGTTCCCGGCATAACCGGTCGGATGTTCTCCGCAGAAGGGCGTAGGAGGCTTTGTTGTCGTAGTACCGTTTACCGTCAATAAAGGAGACGGAGTTCAGCACAAAGTGATTGTGCAAATGCTCCTTGTCCAGATGGGTCGCTACAATGACTTCAAAACGGTCTCCCCACAGCTCCTGCGCCAGTTTGACGCCGATGGCATGCGCGATCTCCGGCGTAGCTTCGCCAGGCGCAAACGCCTGATACCCGTGAAAAGCCACAATGCCATCCGTCTTTTGAAACTGCCGCTTGGTGCGCTGCATTTGCTCATAGGCCGTTAGCGGATCGCAGTTGATGCCGCTCACATACAACTGCTTTTCGGTTTTGTCGCCGGACTGCGTATAATCCAGCACCTGCTGCAAACTTTGCCGTTCATCCCGATCAAAGGCTGTCTTTTCGGGATTGGCCGCATAGTCGATCACGCGTTTTAATCGGTCGGTGACATTCCAGATGGCTGTGGTCGCCAAGCGTGACACCTCCTTTACGGCGGATGCACATTTGGAGTCGCTTGCTCGGTCCTTCGTTCCGGCGCAGTCACGGCCTGTTGAATCTGTTGGACGGCGCGGCGCAACCGATCTGCCTCCTGTTGAAAAGTGGCCCGATCCAGATGACCTGTCGCATGCGCTTTCGCCGCCAGTTGATTGAGATTGTTGCCGATGGCGTGAAGCTCGCGCATCATGGCGTAATAATCCGGCGGCGGCAGCGCCTTGGGCACATAACCATTGATAAGCGTGCGAATAAACGCCTCCTGAGAAAGTCCCGATTTTTTCACTTGGCTGGCAAGGTGCTGCCGCTCCTTTTCATTCAAGCGTACAAGAACGGAAATGGAACGCTTCCTCATCCGATCACCCCTTTCAAACACAAGCTTCCCAAAGCGATTTTCGTCGCCACGAATAACACGATCTTATCCCATTCAGTCATCAAAAAGATGGCGTCGAAACGGAGGGGGGCTTAGGGGCTTCGCCCCTAACAAGCGAATTTGGCTAGCCAAATTCAGTGCTTGCTGCAACACGAGACATTCGTCTCGCGTCGCCTTCAAAGCACCTGCCGGGAAAAAGAGAGGACCCCAAAAACACAAAAAGACGCCGATTCGCTCAGCGTCTTCCTCAGAACTTTTTTGTTATCGCACCAACCAGCGGTAATCCTGGCGGCAGTCTACAATGAAATCGACATACACGATTTCATCCTGAATCTGATACAACACCAGATACCATTTTTCCACGAACATCTTGTGATACTTGTTTGACGGAATAAATTCAGCTTCCAGAAAAGGATAGCGTTCCGGCATTTTCGCCAAGGAACGTATCGCTTGCAGCAATTCGTTTTTCGTTTTTCGCGCCGCATCCGGATTTTTTTCCGCAAGGAATCGCACATGAACCGCCAGCATTTGGCGGGCGCGATCGGAAACGATGATCTTATAACGGGGCATCTTTTCCATGCTGAACCTCGTCAATAATGCCCTCCAGGTAAGCGTCCAGTTCATCCGGCGTCACACCAACACGGCCCGCCAAACGATCCTCTTGCACAGCGAGCAGTTCTTCGCGCAGCTTTAACATCTTCTCGCGACGGGAAAACGTCTCAATGTCCATCACGACGAGATCGCCTTCACCGTTCTTGGTCAGATACACCGGTTCCCCGGACGATTTGCATAGATCGGCGATTTCATTATAGTTTTGCCGGATACTGGCGGAAGGCTTGATAATCATCTTGGTCACTCCTTGATAGCTGTATATTGATTTTATTATACCTATTACACGCTATACAATCAATGCAGTTGCGCTTATCCTCAATCTATTCACATCTTATCCACATGCTGCGAAAATTTTCCGTAACCCATAAAAAAAGACACCAACCGTTCAGCGTCTACCGCTATCGGGATGGTTCACCGCGTCTTCTTCGGAATTCCATCAATTCGTTGTTTACATCCTTTCCGAACTTAGGCGGCGCATCGGATATGAGAAGGGCGGGGGAGAGGAGCCTCTGTATCGTGGCTGCCGCCAATCGCCCCGGCTCATCATTATCCAGGTGCAGAACAAGTCGATTTACTTGGGGAAAGCACTGCAAGTAATGCGTTAGGGCAGACGGGGGAGTAGAGTCCTCCCCATTTGTCCTGGGCCTGTATATTCCGGCCAGCGACAGCTTATGCGCCTGCCGCCAATCCCGGCCGGCGAGATGTTCCAGCGTACAGTAGGATAAGAGATCAATGGCGCTCTCAAACAGATGCAGTTCCGTACTGTTTTCCGAGGCCGGAATGGAAAATGAATACCGCTTGTCGCTGCCGGCAACTTCTCCCATATAACGGGTGCTTGTCGTACCGCGTATCGCCGCATAGCGCGGCGTCCCATCTTGGTCAAAACCGACGAATACCGCGTTGTGGTAGCGGCGGCTTTCATACAACCTTCCCGTTTCCAGACAGTAGTCGATCACCGAGCGGTGGATGCCCCGTTTGCTCAAATAAGCCATGACGCGATGAGAGTTTTCATACGGTTCTGGAAGCTCCAACCGCGCCGTAGATGTGCGTTGTTGGCACGATTGCGAAACCGTAAGCATGTTGCCGGGATGAACGCCTTCCATTTGCAGCACCGCATCGAGAAAAGGCATGCCGCGCACTTTGATCAGGTAATCCAGCGCCGAGCGCCCGCCAATCCCCCTTGACCACCAGTACCATTTGCCGTTGGAAATTTTCAAACTGTCGTGTGTACGGGTGGTGAAGACATTGCTGGAGCAACGTATCAGTTCCGAAGGCTCGTACATTTGCAAATACGTGAGCAAATCCAGTCTTTTGGCGCGTTCGATCTGTTCCTTGTTTACGTAGCTCATTGCCGCAGCTCCTTTTGGAAATCCAGACAGCGTCCGATGGGTATATTGTTCATCGTGCCTTACCCCTCTTTTTGGGGTACGTATAAGCTCTGCCTTCCTTCAACTTCGTAACGCCTTTCTTTTTCATGAATGCGTCTAAATCGCCTTCATGAACTTGACTGGTCACCCCGTTTGAGTCGCGGATGTAATAATACGTGTCGCCAAATCCGTTTTTCTCTTTGGATATCAACTCCAACGATGGCACGGTTTCATCCTCCTCGATCAAGCCGGTTCCGTAACCAAAAGGCGGCAAAATCGGACAAAAGCATCCGCCGCTTGGGATGGCATACAACATGTTCATTCCTCCGGAAATAAGAAAAGGACCCCGAAGCTGGAGTCCAATTCATCATGTGATTTTACCTTTAACGGACGGGCATATCTTCGATCTGTGAAATGCTCGCACCGATACCATGTTCTTTTCCGTAATGGTCAGCAAGAAGTTCCCTTTCAGGGGTAGGAACGACGGTGTCAGACCGTTATCGCTCACGGCCCACCACCCGCCGTTCCGGCGCTTCCGGTTCATCGTCAGGCACGCTGTCCACGGCTACGTTTTCCCGTTTGTCCATGTTGAGCAGCGCATTCAATTCCGCAAGCCGCGCCGCTTTCGTTTGCAGTTCCTGCTCCTTCTCAAATGGAGCCGCGATTTGTTCCTTCGCCGTTTCCATTTGCTGCCGCAAGGTGGCAAGCTGCTCACGGGCATGCTCCAGCTTTACAGGCAAGTCGGACAAGGCATTGTTGATGCGGCTTATGTTGCCGCCTGCATCCGCTCCGAGCGTCACCGTATGACCCAGTGCGTCGCGCAGCGTGACCTTGTACTCCTTATGGAAGCTGTCAAAGGACAGCCACAAGGAAAAGCCAAGATAGCTTCCCGCTGCTTGCGGATCGGGCGACGTCATGCCCTTGCATGCGTCGAGCAAAGCCGCGCCCGCCGCCGCCCTCTCCGAATAGGTGTAATCCTTGACCGTCATGCCGGGGAATTTATCTGCCCCATCCGCCTCGGATGCCAGAGAACGTGTATACAAAGCAACGTCCTGTTCATAGCCGGCAATTCGTTCCTCCGTGGACTTGATTTGCTGCGGCAGCACTTTGAGCAGCCGGTCCTCCAGCGCATAGCGCTGGCTCAAGTGGTTGGCTTTGAGCAGCTTCAATTTGGATACCTGAATGTCCAGGTCCATTTTCTCTTTGATGTACGGGTTGCCGGTCGCCAGCGCCTTCACCTCGGCATAGGAGAGAGCCGTCTCGTCAATATCCTCGGCGGAACGGACAGGCGATTTGCTGGTCATGATCTGCGAAATGAAGCGCTGCTTGTTTTCGAGTGTCTGGTACAAATACGCGTCGAACGTGTTCTCCGTCACATAGCGAAAAATATGCACCTCGCTGTTCTGATTGCCTTGCCGGATAATGCGCCCGCTGCGCTGCTCCAGGTCGCGCGGACGCCAAGGGCAGTCGAGGTCGTGAAGGGCAATCAGCTTCGTTTGTACATTCGTTCCCGCGTAGGGTAAGCGCCCGGCGCCTTGCCGCATTACTACGGCAGGTTTCCAAACGCTCCCCTCCGAACCGTACATACAACTCTCGCTGTATACGGCTCTCCAGTATTCTTAGTCTAGCAATCCAGCGTGTAATTTTTTATGACAGCTAACACAGAGCGCCATCGTTTTCCGTTTCCGAGCGACCATCACCTTTTCCCAAGCCCGTTTGCCCTTTAGGTCTTTTAGCTTCCTAACATGATGCATATGGATGGAGACTCCTCCTTTACCGCACCATTCGCACTTGCAGGCTTTTATCCGGTCCATCATGCTTGTTCTAGCCATAGTGACCGAGATATTGTCGGGATTGTTATCTATGGATGGCCTCGTATCCGGCATTTCTTGGCGTCTGAATCCTCCATTGTACAGAAACAGCGTCTTTTCACCTGAAGTCGTCTGGTATCTGACCGCGAACTTCCCGTCAATGCAATATTTCCTTTTGAGTTTTCCAATACTGCATTGGTATTTCAGGCAAAAGGTTCTGTACATGCTGTATTCCATCACATATTTAAAGCTTTGGAGGTTACTGACGTTGTGGGCTAATCGGTAATAATTGTACATCCCCAGAATTTCGCTATTGTACTTTTTCAGAATCTCAAGGTCATCATTGTCTACCAGATACCGTCTATGCTTAGGTCTCCAGATTTTTTTTTGGTCTCTGTCCGTTTTGATGCGAAGCGCCTTATAGGCCAGCAGTTTTTTCAGCCACTTTTCTTGCGGCATATACAGCAAGACTCTGTTGCTCATGCTGCGCCTGCCGTAGTGTGTCTGTTGATCGCGGCAGACACAGATGTCGTAGCCTAGAAACCGGGCTTTTGTTGCCGTGTGTGTAATCAGCGTTTTTTCCTCGGACATTTCCAACTTCAAGGTTTCCCGAAGATAGTTGCCAATATCACGTTTAACCTGTACGGCATCTTCTTTTGAACCGATAATTCCGACCAAAAAGTCATCTGCATACCGGACATATTTGAGCCTGCGGAATGTGGGATCAAAGGGATCGCGACAATGCACGCTCTGCATGCTGGTCTTCAAAGCCTTGATTTCCTGTAAAGCGAGTTGTTTCTCCTCGTCGAACATACCGTTCCATCTCGCCGTGGTTTCTTTGCGCTTGACCGAGAGTTTGTATTCCCAGAAGCGGTATTCTTTTGTTCGTTGGTGGAAAGTTCCTCTATCAAACGATTTGATATACTTCTCCATATGTTTATCAAACCGGTCAAGATAGATATTTGAAAGAATCGGACTTATGATAGAGCCTTGCGGCGTGCCCGAGTAGGTATTATGAAATTTCCAATCTTCCAAATATCCGGCTTTAAGAAACTTCCATATCAAGGCGATGAAATATTCGTCATCGATTCTTCGACGTAGTGTATCGACCATAATATGATGATCGATGTTGTCGAAAAATCCTTTAATGTCGCCTTCAACGAACCATTTCGCTCCTGTAAATTCCTTTTTGATTTGCACAAGCGCGGTGTGGCAGCTTCTGTTTGGCCGGAAGCCATGAGAAAGACGGGAGAATGTACGCTCATAGATGCTCTCCAGCATCATGCGAACTACTTCTTGCACCAGTTTGTCATCGAAAGATGGGATACCAAGAGGCCTCATTTTTCCGTTTGCTTTCCGAATGTATACCCGTCTTGCGGGATTTGGTTGGTAAGAATGATTCCTCATACTGTCGATGAGCTTGGAGATACGTTCCATTCCCATGCCATCAATGGTTTGTCCATCCGCGCCTTTGGTCATGTTACCCGGTTTTGCGTAGATGTTTTGGTAGGCCATCAGATAAAATTCAGGGTTGTACAAATTCCGATATAGCCGTTGAAATCGGTACTTGGAGTTACACGCCTTTGTGCTTAGACTTTTTAATACCTCTAAAGGATTTCTCAATGTCTCGCACATCCTTCCTTTTTCAGTATTAAACGAATACCTGTTTCCCTTCGCCATGTAGACGGCTTTCCCGTCCTCGGACTACTATGGAAACTCCGTTGCCTTATCGGATTTTCAGAGCCTTACGCTCATAGCTTGTTGCAAGCGTTCCGACTTAGGCAATCTCCGTTTAGACGATTGAAAATGGCATGCTGTGATGTCGGATATGACGTTCGTCCTTTTCCGTAGATTACGGCTTGGAAACATGCGGTATAGTGTAAATGCACATGGGATACCGTACATTTACGCATGTTATACGGCGTATCAACTATCTTTCGCCGTAGCTGCACAATAGGGCCCATCGGACTGTCATTCAAGCAGTTTAGCCTTTATCCTCATTCACAGCTTTTCATCTCGCCATTCAGTCGCGGTAGCGATAGTTTACCGACTTATGGCTTTTCCTGCGTGCTATTGTCCCCGTCCAGTTTCCCTTTCGAGTAAGCAGGCTGATGATAGAGTGGTGTTATGACACCGTTTATACCTTTCTCTACTACCTTGCCACAGGTAGAATTCTCAATCGTCCACAGATCAGCTAGAAATCTGGCTGACCTTTACGGACGCACGCCCATTTTGAATGTCGATCCAAGCAGTATCCGAACCTGTCCGCTGCGTACTTTGGCGAACAATTCCTTTTTCTTGATCTCGGTATTAGCGTCGTGAATAAAGGCGATTTCGTCAGCCGGGACACCTTTCTCCATCAGCTTGCGCCGCAGCTCGTCGTACACATTGAAGGTACCATCCTGTTTCGGAATGGACAAATCGCAAAACACCAACTGGGTCAACCGCGTCTCCTGATGTTCCTCCCAATACCGGAAGACATTGTCCGCGCAGGCGCTGACTTTGCTGCCTTCGTCGTCGGGAAGCAGGGGATTAGCCAGCCGCTGATCGAGCGCCAGTTTGCGTCCGTCATTGGTGATCGTCAGCATATTGTCCTCATGCGGCTCTACTTCCTTCGCCCGCACCCGCTCGGCGCGGCGGGCAAGATCCGCGACCATATCGCGCTGAAAGTCGCTCGGCGGCACGGCCACATTATGGAAGTGGGCTTTCGGCACGGGAAGCTGGAGCATGTCAGCCGTCTGGATATCGGCCACTTCTTTGAACATATTCATCAGTTCCGGCAAATTGTAAAAACGGGCAAACCGGGTTTTCGCCCGATAGCCCGTTCCTTCCGGAGCCAATTCGATGGCGGTGACGGTTTCCCCGAACGTGGACGCCCAGGCGTCGAAATGCTGCAATCCTTGCCGCTTGAGCCGCTCATATTGCAAGTAGCGCTGCATCGTGTACATCTCGGTGATGGAGTTGGAGATCGGCGTCCCCGTCGCAAAGATGATGCCCCGGCCTCCGGTCAGTTCGTCCAGATAGCGGCATTTGGCAAACATGTCCGACGACTTTTGCGCTTCGGTTTGCGACAGTCCGGCCACATTGCGCATTTTCGTATAAAGAAACAGGTTTTTGTACGAATCGGCTTCGTCCACGAATAGCCGGTCTACGCCCAATTCCTCGAAGGTGACGACATCATCCTTCCGGCTGGTATCGTTCAGCTTCTCCAGCTTGATTTGCAGCGTCTTTTTCGTTTTTTCAAGCTGCTTGATCGCATAGCGTTCGCCTCTGGCTTCCTTGAGTTCCCGGATGCCGCTTGTAATTTCTGAAATCTGCTCGTACAGTTGCTGCCGCTGCCGCTCCGTCGAGATCGGAATTTTTTCAAACTGCGAATGGCCGATGATAATCGCATCATAATCGCCGGTAGCGATCCGCGCGCAAAACGTTTTGCGGTTTTTCGTTTCAAAGTCCTTCTTGGTCGCCACCAGAATATTCGCCGACGGATATAGCTGCAAAAACTCCGCCGCCCACTGTTCGGTCAAATGGTTCGGAACGACCAGCATGCTCTTGTTGCACAGCCCTAGATGCTTGCTCTCCATCGCCGCGGCGGTCATCGCGAACGTTTTTCCTGCGCCGACACAATGCGCGAAAAGGGAGTTGCCGCCGTACAGCGCCCGGGCAACCGCATTGACCTGGTGCCGGCGGAGCCGGATTTCCGGGTTCATCCCGGTGAATCTGATATGACTGCCATCGTATTCGCGTGGACGGATGGCATTGAACCGATCATTGTACAGACGTGTCAGCCGTTCGCGCCGCTTCGGGTCTTTCCATATCCAGTCGCGGAACGCTTCTTTCATCATCTCCTGCTTTTGCTGGGCGATGGCCGTTTCCTGCTTGTTCAGTACACGCTTTTCCACGCCATCCTCATACACGGTGTCAAATACGCGCACGTCCCGCAAATTCAGCGTATCTTCGAGAATTTTGTACGCATTGACGCGGTTTGTGCCGTACGTGACGTTCGCCTTGATATTGTTGCTGCGGTCATCGCTTTTGCCTTTGACGTTCCAGGCAGCCGTATATTCGGAATACATGACATTGATGTAGGTCTGATACATCGGCGGCGTGTCCACCAGCTCAAACAAAAATTGCCGAATGTCTTCCGGCGGCAGCCAGGTTGCGCCCAAGCGGACATCAATTTCGGAGGCATCCAGGTCTTTCGGCTGCACCGCTTCAAGCGCTTGGACGTTTTCACCGTAACGTTCGGCATCGTATGCGGCAAACTGTCTGGCCACACGCAGCTTCTCCCGCACATTGCCGGACAAGTATGCATCCGCCGTTTCGTAGATCGGCTTTCCTTCCTCGTCCAGATTTTCGGGATTGGGAAAGATGACGCCGCGCAGCTCCTTTATCAGTTGTTCTTCCGTCCAGCCGGTTAGCTGCGCCATATACGGCAGATCGACACGGGCTTTTGCGCCGATGGAAACGGCAAGCGCCTCCGAAGCGGTATCCACCTGTTCCACGCGGATGCGCTGCCGGATGGTGCGTTTGGTGAACATATCCGCCTTGCGCAGCAACCGTCCTTCCTCGTCGATGATTTCCAGCGAGCAAAGAAGAAAGTAAGAACTGTCATCTGAAAAAGCAAGGCTGTTGGCGCGGCTGTTGATCAGGCCGTATTGCGCCGTAAACCGGTCATACTGCGCATTCAGCTTGCGCTGTTGCTGTTGAATCATCTCATCGCTGTAGTCTTCGGTTTGGTACTCGATCAGCTCGCGCACGGTGTCCCGCAGCTGAATCATTCCCTTGATGCGGCCTGCCGCCGTAGCGGATGTGTCCACGCGCCGCATCCGGCTGTTCTCCCGATAGTAGATTTGTCCATCCACCAACGCAAAGCTGAAATTGCGCACAGTCGGATCGGCAGGGAGAGAAGGCTCTTCTTCCTCCGACTGGTCTTCCCGCTCCAGCTCCGCCCATTCGGCATGGATGTTGGACAACGCTTCGTGCAGCAACTCATCCAGATTGGCGTCCGGGAATGGCTTGCAGGACGTTTCCTGCCGGTTGCCGTACATCCGGTCGTCAAAAACCATGGTGCCCAGCACCATATCGGGATGTTCCGCGAAATAGCGATTCACCGGCACACCATCCGCTGTCTCGGATAGGGATAGCCATGCTTCGGTTTGCTCGCTGACGGCGACCATGCGATCCCGTTTCTGTAAAAAGATTATGTCGGCGGTTACTTCGGTTCCGGCATTGGCCAGAAACGCATTGCTCGGCAGACGCACCGCTCCGAGCAATTCGGCGCGTTCCGCAATATATTTGCGAACCGCCGGGTTCTGCTTGTCCATCGTTCCTTTGGACGTAATAAAGGCGATAATGCCGCCCGGACGCACTTTGTCCAGTGTTTTCGCAAAAAAGTAATCGTGGATGAGAAACTTGTGCTTGTCGTAACGTTTATCCGCCACGCCATAACCGCCGAACGGCACGTTCCCGATGGCCAGATCGAAGAAGCTGTCCGGCAAATTCGTCTGTTCGTAGCCGCTGACCGCAATCAACGCCTGCGGGTATAGCTGCCTGGCAATACGGCCGGTAATGCTGTCCAGTTCCACGCCAAACAGCCGCGAGCCTTGGAACGACTCCGGCACCAGTCCAAAGAAATTGCCGATGCCGCAGGACGGCTCCAAAATATTGCCGCTGCGAAAGCCCATCGATTCCAGACAGTCGTACATCGCCTTGATGACGGTCACAGACGTATAATGGGCATTCAGCGTTGACGCGCGAGCGGATGCATATTCATCCGGCTCCAGCACATTTTTCAGTTCCGCATATTCGGCTGCCCACTGCGTGTTCGCTTCGTCAAACGCCTGCGGAATGCCGCCCCATCCGACATAGCGAGCCAGCACCGCCTGCTCGTCCGCTGTCGCTTGCCGCTGCTCCTGCTCCAGCTTGTTCAGCAGCCAAATCGCTTCCATGTTCCATTTGAACTTCGTTTTTGCGCCGCCATGCCCCAGTTCATCATCCGTAATCCGGTAGTTGACAGCCGGGATAGACGGACGGGCTGGCGCGGCGCGGCCGGCCGCACCATCAGAGGAAAGGGAAGTGTCTGGCTGCGATACGGTCTCTGGCCCCTCCGTCACCGGCTCTTCCGGTAAAACCGCATCTTCCGCCGTTTCCCATGCCGTTTCGTCAGTCCATTCCGGCTCCTGCTCCCCGGTAATCAGATGATCGTTCAGCGGGTTTTCGCGCAGCATTCGCTCAAAATCCCGGCGATTCACCTCTTTGATGAAGAGCGGGAACTGACGGTCTTGCAGCGTCACTGTTCGTTGCTCCAGCTGCACAACTTCATATTCGTCCGCGCCGATCCAGACCGTGCTGCCCGCGTCATAACCGTATCGTGCCCGTTCCCGATTCACCGGCGTGTGTTCCGATTCCGCTTGTGCGTCTGGTCGGGAAAGCCCCGAAGATGCATCCGGCTGCGGCGCATCGGGCCTGGCCAATTCCGCCGCTTGCAGCCGCAGCTTTTCCTCCTGTTCTTCCGCAAAGGCGGGCAATCGCTCGGCTTCCTTCCGGTTCAAGTAACGACCCGCTGCCAGCAGTTCGCCGATACGTTTCTGCACGTTCATCCACGGCAGCACCACCTGCGTATCCGGGTTCATGATCGAGCCGCGGGTCAGCGTGATGCCTTTGCTGTCATAATTCATGTGAATATCCGTGCCGATCAGCGCGGGAAGACGCCCGCCGGTCCCGTATTCCCGTTTCAGGAAATCGGCGTTCTCCTGTGCGGACAGCGACTGCTGGAAATGCAGCGCAATGCGATACTTGCCGTTCTCAAAACCGCTGCCGTTTTGCAAAATGGCGTCAATGACCGCTTGCGGCATGAAAAAAGCGGAGGCTTTTGCGTCCTCCGCTTGTTCCATCCACAGCGTCTGTTGCTCGATGGATGGTTCTGACTTTCGCGACAAGTCAAATTCGTTCAACAGCATCATGCTGGCGAGATGCCCGGCGATGACACCCCAATCGTAAAAGCTTTGCGCCGTGCGTTCCTCCGCCGTCCCTGTCCACAGATGCAAAACGTTGCGATACGGTTCAAATCCTGCTCGTACGCCTTCATCAAGCGTCAGTTCGGTGATGCCTGCCGGAAACAAACCGCGCACATACAACATGCGCTCGCGCTCATCCTCGTGAGCAAGGAAAAATGCTGTGATGTCCGACTTGCTCTCCCGCAGCGGCGCGGCTCGGAGCATGCCATTGATGATGGCATGGTCATGAAAAAACGGAAGACCTCGGTCCTCCGTTTCCCGATCAAACCATTTTAATGATAAATCAGTTCCGCCAGAATCAGTTCCTCCGCCTGCTGCTTCAGGTTGTTCATATGTCCCGTCCAGGCCAGCGGATCGCTCGCCTTGTCCGGGGCCGGGTGAGACGCGAGCAGTTCCTGTATCGTCCGGTCGATCTGCTCCCGCGCCGTCCGGTCGATGTCCGCCAGATGCCGGTTCAACTGCTCCGACAACATCAGATGGGCGTACATGCCCTTCCGCTCGGTTTTCAGAAACGTCTTGCGCATCATCCCGTACTTCCCGATGGTCGTCTCCGCTTCGCTCAGCGTCAGGTTGGGCAGCAGATAATCCCCTTGCGGCGTGTACGTCAGTTCCATGTTCATCCTTCCTTTCTTGCAGGGTAGCTTCATTGTGCGGCAAGGAATCGGGTCTTGCAAGGGTATGGAACGATTGCCCCTCATTCGCACGTTGTGCCTCCCGGCGCAGCGCCCGGACGGTCGATTCCACTTCCCGCAGCATCATCTCGGACACATCGCTGATCGCTGCGCCCAAGTGAGACAACGCAGGAAGCGTGTTGAAATACCCGATGCCGGACAAATCCTCGATGCTGATGTAATGTGCGGGATCGAGTCCGCAACGGGTCATCGCCATGTAAGCGACGGCCTTTTCGGCAGCTTGTTTGAACAACAGCTCCACATGCGAAATATCCAGGTCCTCCAGCAAACTGTGCTCCCGCTCTTTCATCAACTCCGCCACATAATCGTCGCTGTTGTCATCCACCGCATTCCGCGCAGCAGCGAGCAACACAGCAGGCAGATCCGCACGTGGTTCAATCTCATGCTGCGCGCCGAACGCATTTTCCAGCGTTTCGATCACATGAGCCGTATCGCTGTCCTGCAATTGCCAAAGCGACACCTGCGGCTGGCTTCTGCTCTGGGTATCCGATACGTCAAACACATGGCGCAGGCCCAAGTGGTTGCCCCGATCTTCGATCAGGGCAATCCCTTTCGTGCCGCGCTTTACCCAGCGATCCAGCCGCTTGTTCCAGACGTCAATCGGCGCGCAGGCCGTTGCGTCCGGACGTTGTGCGTAGATTAACAGTTGATCCTGAAACGGATATTTATAGTTCCAGGCCGCCGTCCGCAAAAAATCCGCCCACCGCTCCGGCTGATTCGTCACCGTGCGAGCCGTGCTGGCAGCCAGTTCGACGATGCGCTGCAACTTGGCTGTCACGAGAGCACCTCCCTTACCGAAACGTGATTTGATTGGTCAGGCGAATGCCTTCTTCGGAGTACCGGGCCGTAATCCGAAGGAGTCCGATACGCTGCAACAGGTGCAGATTGCGGCGGACGGTCGAAGGGGAAAGACCCACCTCCAAAGCCAGCTTTTTGCCGGACAACAAGACGCAGCCGTGCCGCCCGCCCGCGCGGTCCATCAGGTAGCTGTACAATAGCTTTGCTGCAGGAGGGACCTTCGCTTTGGCCAGCAGTTGATACCGTGTGAGATCATTCATAAACTTCCTCCTCGGCAGACGCTAACGCTCCGGCGACCGTTCCGACAAACGATCCGGCCGGATGTAGCAGTACAGATAGAAATTGTAGTCTCCCGCATGCGGGAAACAACGCAGGTAGTACCGATGGCGCTCTGTTTGAAAACAAAAGCCGTATACGCCGGAATGCCACGCCCCCGATAATCGGGCCTCCGGATGCGACAGGCAAAAACGGTGCATCTGGCTGCGGCTTTGAAGAAGTCCCTGCTCCGTCAATGCCCGCACAACCGCATCCAGTTCCGCCCGGAAAGCCGGCGTTTTTAGCGTTGGCAAATGCTCGAACCAGTTTGCCCAGAATGTCTCGCCGTTGCTGCCAAAATAACCGCGCAGGTGCCCGATGCAACCCCGTTTCGTATCCTTCTCTATGGAAGCGGAATAAAAATAGGCCGCATCCTCCGACACGGCCGTTTGCAGTCTTTCCAGCATATTCTTTTCCTCCCGGCTGGTAGGTGTTCGCTCTAGGTTGCGACACACATAGAAGGGGAAAGTCCGATATCTGCCACAAGCCGACGGGAGGAAAGCCACACGGGGCTGTTTTTTCCGCCCGCCAAATCTGGTAAATAGCAGTACACCAGCTTGGTCGCAAGCGGAAGCGAGGCTCCGTCCAGCAGCCGATAACAAGTGAGATCGTTCATTGCGTCCTCCTATCGTTGCGTTTCCTTTTTTTTCTTCTGTGCGGCAGGCGTGGAAGGCGCTTGCTGTTGCTGCTCCACCAAACGCTCCGGCCGGGCATAGCAGTACAAGTAAAAGTTGTAATCCCCGGCAAAGGGAAAGCAGCGCAAATAGTAGCGGTGATCCTGCGTTTGCATGCAAAACCCGTATACATCCGTGCTCCAAGCACCGCCGATGCGCGCCTCCGGATGCTCGCTGCAAAATCGTAACATATGCTGGCGGCTTTTCAGCACCTTCTGATCGCCGATAGCTTGAACGACCTTACCCAATTCTTCTTTAAAAGCAGTCGTTTCAAAGGGAGAGCGCCGGGGAAACCAGGTTACCCAGAACTCCTCGCCCGACCGCCCAAAATCGCCGCGCAGGTGGCCGATGCAGCCACGTTCGATCTCCTCTGCGGCAGAAGCGGAATAAAAATAAGCCGTATCCTCTGGCGCGGCACTTTGCAGCTTTTCCAACATGTTTATCCCTCCCGTCTGGTAAATTTAATGGGTGCCTCCCGTCCCAAAGTCGTCGTAGCTGGACAAATTGGCATGATAAAAGACGACGTCGCCGTCCAGCAGGGAGAACGTTGCCCCGTATGGATCGACGAAGCTGCGCTGAAACCCTTCCATCCGCCACTGATTGTCCAGCGGCGCGTTTTTGTATTGCAGATGCGGATGGTTCAAGTCTTGATCGCGGATCGTTTCGATGTTGAAATTGACGATGATGTACCCATCCTTCAGAAATACGGGCGCATGGTCGTCCAGCCGGTGCGTGCGGCCGTACTCGGCCAGATTGAAGCCTTTCGGCACCACGTACGGCGCGGCGGGCAAACTGTAGTCCCCCCTCCACCGCTGAACCGAAGCGTTGGCGCGTGCCGCATCGATGCCGGAGGGCACCTGCATGCTTCCGACAAACGTCCGAAGCTGAGGCGGCAGCAGCGTGATATCGTAGCCGCCTACATAGGTCGGCTTCTGCGCATCCTTTACATATTGATCGATAAACGTCTGCCTCGCTCCGGGCGAACCGTTTAGCGACCAAAGCGTTGCGGCGGTGTCGGTCAACTCCTGCTTCGGCACATTGCGCAGGCGAGCGTCGAGCGTCACATACCGTTTCTCCGCATCGTCGCTGGAGCCGATACGAATAAACCGCCGACTGCCTGAATGATAGTAGAGATCGACTTCTTGCCTGTTCTTCCCCTTGCTGTCCACAAAATAAAACGTTGGTGTAATGAGGATGCCGTCGCCCGAGCCGAACATGTTGCCTTTCGTCATGACTTCGAATTTAAAATGGTAACCCGTTTTGATCACTACGTTTTTCTTGCCGCTCTCCGGGTGACTGCCTTGCCGTACCGGCAGCACGTAAGGAGGGGTATTGCCGCGCGGTGCGCCGTCAATGCCTTTCGTGCCGACCCAATAGGCGTTTCCTGTCGGCGTCGCGCTGCCCTTTTGGGTGCGAAACACCGATTCCCAGGCAAAATCGGCAATGTCGGTGATGCGGAAGTCATAAAGGCGGCCGATCACTTCCACCGGAACCACCTGCGTAGCCACATGTTTGGACAAGTCCAGATTAGCATTCATCTGGGATGTGAAGGATGCCGGGCTGTTTTCTGCTAAGGTACGGAATAACACGTCGTAATGGCCCTCGTCCACCCAAACGGGCAAATAGAAGGTCGTCTGCATCTGGCCGACCGGGATGGATACCCACGTGTCCTTGGGGACGAGCGTCGTGCGATCCGCTTTGTACACATCGAACGGAAAGCGTACCTGCTTGTCCCTCACATACTTGGCATAATCCCGATTGCCGTAGCCCTTGATGTCCTTGTGCGGGCCGCTTGTCGGAATCGTCACGGTAAAGGGCCGGTCCAGAATAAGCGCGGATCTTCCCGCTGTCGGTGTTGTCTTCTGGTTGTGGTCCTGATCGTCCGACACCGAGGCGTAGTTCACCACCGGCGTATGCACGGTCACCGGATTGATGCCGCCGATCGGAAAGCTCTTGTTTTCTCCGCCGCCAATGCCCTTGACCAGCGTATAAAAGATGGTGCCGGTACTCGGCTGATTCGCTTTGTTCGTTTTGGAAGCGTCAATGAGATAACCTTTGCCGTACAGCACATCTTGCCCAATCATCGGCGGTGCCGGTATCGCCCCCGGCGTCGGCGCTTTTTCTTCAACGATTCGATTGTCCATAATCGTATTTCCGTTAAAAACGAACGAGTCGTTTTTCACCTTAATCTTGCCGATGGCGCTTTCTGCAGTTGACTTCCAGTCCTCGTTCGGTACGGAAGGCCGGCTGGAACCGCCGGAAATCGTTTGTCCGGGCAGCGTCACATTCGAATAAACCGGATCGGTAATATGCGCGCTGAGCGACGCATCATGCGCGGCGGAAACGGTTGGCGGCGTATAGCCATTCGGCTCCAGTGTAACCGTCCCCGAAGGAAGCGCATAATTGGAGACCGTCGCCTTTTGAATGCCGTACACTTCGAGATTTTGAATCGTCCAGAAGCTGTACTTGCGTTCAATCAAATAGTTTTTGGTGACCGTCTGTGTATCTGAACGCGGAACGGTAATGGTCGTCGGATTCCCGTCCGCATCGGGCGGGCCGGATCGCGTCTCCGTCCAGGTAAGGGTATATGTTTTACTCACCTGAATCGGGTATTGCTTCGTGCCGGTCGTTTCCGTGAACGTGTTTCGGTACAAGTACGATTTGGCCAAAGCGTTCACATACAGGCTCTCTGAAGTCGGAATGCCTTGCAGCACATCAAATATTTCTGAGCCGCGCGCATCCGCCTGAATGACGGCAGAAACGTTCGGCTCCATCGCTTCGGCCTGCTGGGAATCGCCCGGTTGAGGTTCTCCGCCCCCGTCGCCTTTACGCACCGAATGGTCCGATGTCGAATCCCCCGTATTGCCGTCCACATCCTTCACGACGACGGTGATTTGCACGCTCACTTTGTCTCCGGACGTGAACGGGATTTTGATCGGAATCGTTTTACTCGTTGACGTGCCGGAGAGGGTTCCGGTTTTGTCGCCCGTTTGAACGAGCCTGGCATTTCGAATATCCGTGATTTCGTATAACTTCAAATTCTTTAACGACTTGACTTCAAAAACAAAATTCCCGTCCACTTCGGTCACGTTTTGGTCGACCGTTTCCGGCGCTTCAATCCGGGACGTGACCGTTACCGAGGAGGGAATTTTGTAAATGCCGATAAAGTTGGAGCCGCCCGATCCCACCAGAATGGAGCGCTCTTTGAGCTTGGGGTCACCTTTTTCCTGAATGAACAGCTTCTCGTCGGGTTTATTATTGTTCGTAATGTAAGAGCGGATGATTTCATACGTCTGACCGCCGGAAGTGATTTGTCCTTCGAACGTATGGTTCGCTTCATCGCCGGTTGCGAAAACGCCTTTGTCCACTTCTTTGAGTTTGGTGCCGTCTTCCTTCTGATAAATGGCCTTCACCGGATTGTTCTCCGCATATTCGGCGATGGCATCTGTCCCGCCCAGCGCAACCGTAAAGCTTCGCGTTCGCACCTTCGGATTGGTTTCCGGGTCTTCTTGCAGCCAGTCTTTCCGCGTCGGGTCCTGCTTAGGCGACAAATAGGATCGAACGATCGTATACGTTTTTCCGTTATCCTCGATCGTTTCGGGAAATTCATGATTGATTGTTTCACCTATTTTGTACTTGCCCTTTTGAAACGTAACTTCCGGATTTTGAATGACTTTGCCGCCTAAGGTTTTCGCAATGACATCGACGGGAAATTCCGCGCTTCGATAGGGTACATGGATGCCGAAATAATCGTCCAAGTCGTCCGGATGCGCCCAAGGTTCGGCCCACTTGATCTCATCCAGCGTATAAAAGGGCCCTTTGCGCACGTTGCCTTTTCCGTCGATGGACACCATGATGGCATACAAATATAAGTCGTCGTTGTCTTTGATGTCGCCCATGCCCGCTTTCCACATACCTTCCGTGACGAGCGCCTCGCTAACTTCGTAATAGGTCGTGACAGGCTGGCCGGGGATGGGCGGGTTCGGTTCCTGTCCTACTTGCCGTACTTGCTGGTCCAAAAAAGAAGCGTGTTGGCCGCTTCTCGGATCGCCGCACTGCTTGGGCGTCGTATTCGAACATAATTGGTCACGGCGCAGCGTCCAACCCACAGTTCTGTATTTAATGGATGACGTTGCAGCCGTACTTGTGATTTCAAAGCTGATTTTTCCTGCCTCGGTTCTTACTTTTGGGATTTCGGCTTTCGCTGTGAAAGGAAAACCCGAAAATAAAAAAGAGCATGCCAGAAGCACGCTCAACGCCGATTTTATGAATTTGTTTCTATTCATCTATTCCGAGTCCGCCTTTCTGATGAAATAATTGCGGAATAAACTGGCTCCCGGATCGACTTTCAATGTACTGCCCCAATCGCCGCCAACATTCGTGGAAAGGGAAATATCCGCGTAACCTTCGTACCAAACCTGCTTATCGAGTTTGCGATCATTGGGGAACCGCTCATCGTACAGCAAATTTTTACTTTCCGTGAATGAGTTGAATTTGATTCTGAACTTGGAACGTACATAATTATTTCCAAACCCGTCTTTATAAATCATGGAAGGCTCGGGATCAAGGTATCCTTCAATTTGAATCTTGTTTTCTTTAACCCAATCCACATACCGCTGGATGTATTTCAATTCCGCATTGGAGCTTTGCATTTTCGTGGCGAATACCGCCTGCGCCCACGTGTCGTCAATCGTTTTGTAATCTACGTTCAGCCAAAGTGCACCAAACGTTTTCAGTTGGCTCATCCATATATCCACGTTTTTCTTATTGAATTCCGGTATGGTTGAATACAATACCGATGAAACTTTGCTGTCCGTAGGATGCGAGTAGGGATAGGCCATCTCATACGCTTCATTCGGCACATCGGCAAGTATATAAGGATAATCATGCGCATTCTTGGGCAGGTTGGTTGCGCGAATCAGACGGCCCCATTCATCATACTTCTCATTGGCTTCTTCTTGTGTGGAAATAAAGACGGTTGAAGTCGGGCTATCCCAATTCACTTCCGCCCCCAGCGCTTCACTGACAAAACGCAGCGGGACAAACGTCCGGCCGCCGCTGGTGATCGCCTTCGAATCGAAGGCCACCTCCTTGCCGTTGACGAGCGCCCTGCTATCGCCGATCGTAAGCACAATATGCAGGTCGTCCCGCTCAATCGGTACGGTCATGGTTTTGGGCTCCCAGCCTACGTTCGCGCCCATCTTTTCCGCGATGAATCGAACCGGCACGAGCGTCCGGTCGTTTTCATCGACAAATGCTTGCGCATCGGGAAACCAGATTTTTTGTCCGTCCATGACGACGCCGACAAAGGACGGAAGTCGGCTCGCCGCGCTTGCCGTTACGGTGAACAAGCTGCAAATCATCGCGGCGACAAGTCCTGCAATTACCCATTTTCTCACGCCATTCGCTCCTCTCTTAATAGGGGTCATGACAAGTTTGGAAGATTTCGGCTGTCACGCTCATCATAGAGCCGATCTGACGGCGTGTCCACTTTCCGAAACAGCCAAGGCTCGTTAAGATGGAGAGACAGGACAGTCCAGCGGCATATAGCCTTTTTGCGCGGCCGCTTTTTCGCTGGAAAACGTCTCTTCCACCGGATAAGTTAAGCCGCATGTGCTGCGGTAATACACCTTCATGCTTCCTTTCCTGGCCCCGACAATCTCCGGCTTCTTGAGCACGCGGCTTCCGCCGAGGGCGTAGTTGTTGTAAAACTTGCCTCCCATCGGAATGCCCTGGATAAAAGCAAGCACCCCGACGTCATCCACGGTATTGTTCCATTCTTCCTGTGAAATCGTTGGCAATGTAAACGTGTAAGAGAGACCAAATCGGGAAACCTCTTCGTTGTGTTTGTTGATCCGGTAGGCGAGTTCGTCTTCAATTGCGCGGACGATGGTGCTCCGGCGCACCTGCTCAAATCGCTCCGCATCCTTTAATAGCGCAATATTCGTCTGTTGCCCGACGTCGACCCGCAAGCCTTCGTGCCAGCTCCGGCTGCCCGCATCGTAAGCGAGGACGAAATCGTCCAGTGTGAACGAAAGACTGTTGCCCGATGAATCGGCGTAAGCATACGGCTTTTTCGCTCCCCAGACCGGTTTCCGTTCCGTTTTCCCGTCGGCTCCCGTCCACTCCTCCTCGGCATAGACGTAGAAGCCGTCGTAACCAATCACCGCAATAGCCGGGATATACCGACCCAGTACGCCTTGCGCAACGGGATCGTCGGCAATGCCGAAGCTTGCGTACAGCGTCCGAAAAAAAGCGGCAATCGCCTCGTCCTTGTTCAGCGCCACCCGCTTGGCCGATTCGTATTGCGTCTCCCGCCGCTGGTCGGTATTGACGGTTAACATCCGCGCCGCGTCATCCACCGCCGCATCCAGCGCGGCGTTATAGCGCAGCTCGGTCAATAGCGCCTTCCGCTGCGTTTCGACTTCAATCCGGTTCACGATCGCAAACGGCAGGAAAATGAGCGCCCCGACAATGGCCCATTCAATCAGCCTCATTGCGCACCACCCCGCCGTAAGGAATGAAGATTTTTTCGTTCGGACTGATGGCCTGGTTCAGGAAATCGAACAGGATCGTGCCGGGAGTCCGGTTCGTATTTTTAACCGTGACCGCAAATGTATCGCCGACCCGCAGTTTGTAGCGTCTCGCCGGATCGTCTATTGCGGCCGCGCTGTTCGGGAACAGAACGGGCAGGATCTGCGCGTTGTAAAACATGTCGTAGTGCACTTCGTAGCTGCCCCGAAACGTATCCGGCCTTGTCGGGTCGTCGTAAACCGGCACGTACTTTTTGCTTCCGTGTTCCATTTGCACATCGAAGGTGTTGCCCGTTGCCGCAATCGCCTCCATAAAGTCCGTATACATGCTCGGCGACACAAAGCCCTTGTCCCGCACTGCATCCACAAACGTTGTCGTCGCTTTCAGGACGACCAGTTCCGTAATATCGTCCTGCTGGTCGAAGGCTGCGGAAATGGGGTAGAGGTAGAGCAAAAGAACGGCAATGAGCGCCGCGAAAACTTTCGAGATACTGTTCATGGCATTCTCCTTAGCGTAAAGCGAAAATGAGACGCACCAGTTGTCCGGACGCATCTCGCTGGGCGACTGCCGTATACCGGGCATTCAGGCGAATGCCGGCGGGGACGAACGGGTCCCGATCGAGCGGCGGCGCGTATCGAACGCCGTCCACCACAATTTCCGCGTCTCCCGTCTCCAGCCGGGCAATGGATTGCGCTACCTCTGCGCCGGATACGGTGCCGTCGCCGGCAATCGGCGAAAACGTCATCTGCATGTTGCGATCCAGCGACTTTCCCGACACATAGGCGGTGGCGTTCAGCGCGGCCCCGGTTTGAAAGAGCAGCAGTCCGCTCGTTACGGCCATCAGAAAGAGAAGACAGGCCACACTCATTTCCAGCATCGTTCTGGGGGCATGTTCCATCGGCTTCCTCCTTGGAAAAACTGGGCGTCCGTCTATACCCGAAAGGACGCCCCATCAGCGTTGTGATGTCAGTAAGGGCGCTTACTGCTGCCGGAACACGATGCCGCGAATGACGTTGCTGCTATCGTGCACCAGTTGCGCCCGAAATTTGCCGCTCGGATTGACGTAGTTGATATTCGATTCATCGAGCGCATGGCTCAGTTGCCCCGGCGCTTCACCAACCACTGAGCCGTAGGTCACACTGTCGGTCGGAACACCCGTGTTGATCACCTTGCCATACCACTGACCCGCCGGATTTTTCCCGGTGACAATCTGGATGCCGAACTGGTCCTGATCGCTGAACTTGCGCAGCGCGTTGACCACCTGACTGCCCGACAACGTCGTGTTGTCATATACCGTAAACGCCGTTTGCGACAGCTCCGTCTGGATATTGCTGAAATTGCTTTGCGCCGCCTTGGTGGAGTCTTGCGCGGAAATAAACAATACGACGGCGAGGGTAATGAGCGCGATGGCAAGAAAAATGCCTGCCGCCATCACGAGTGCTTTTTGTGCGTTGGACATGAACCGATCTCTCCTTCAAGTAAGATAGAAAATAAAAAAGCACTTCCCGTTTGGAAAGCGCCGCAACATGTCCGCTTACTGAATGCGCTGAAGCTGTTCGTAGTAAACGGACATCTGGTGCAAGCTGACGATGACGAGCGGAATGACCAGATAGCCGAAAATGAGGGCCATCATCGGCGCAAACCCGATCCATTTTCCCCAGCCTGCCTTTTGCTCGATCAATTGCTCGTACTCCTGTTTGCGCTGCTCCTGCGCGTAAGCCTGTTCCGACTCCAGGTCGTCGAACGCTTCCCGAATCGGCAAACTTTGCGCCGCCAGTTCCAGCTTTTCGACCGTGCGGACGAACGGCACAAACGGCGCATCCTCTTTCAGCTGCGCCAGCGCCTGATCCGCGCCCTGTTCGAAATGGAGCAAGCAGGTTTGCAGCGGCTCCTTGAAAACGCGGGCAAACTGTTCCATCCAGATGAGCAGATGCTCGACCGACATCCGGTCCAGATCCGCCAGCATGGCGATGACGGCTTGCAGCTGATCCACTTCATGCTTCATCTCCATCTGCCGCATGCGCCGCTGGAACATCCGAACGCCGACCGGCATAGCGTAGCCGCCCCATCCCGCGAGAGCGGCGAGGAGCGCTTCCCACCACTTCACATAATGATTGTCCAGCTTCGTGAGCTTGCCCATAATTCGCCGAGCCGCGGCGCGAAGCTGATCGTCTTGATTCGCCGTCGGCGTTTCGCTGCGGAGCAGGGCCGTCACCGTTTCTTCGGTGCGATGCTTCACCTCCTTTACGCGATCGATGATGCGGCGATCGAGCGCCGCCGCCTCGCGCGCCTTGGCTTCCTCCTCCGGCGAAAGTTGGCCGAACAGGATGCCCGGCTTTACCGGCGCATACAGGATTTGATGCCGGCTTGCGGCATGAAGCGCCATAAACATCCCGAGCACAGCCAGAAAAGCCATGCCACCCGCCACGATGCGCTGCACATTGAGCCATTCCAGACGAAGCGGCGATGCGGTGTCTTTAAGCAGCTTGACCATGCGGTCAGCTTCCCGGGAACCGGGGGCGGGACCGAAACGATGCACAAGCCAGCGCATCCAAGGCCATTCGTAAACCCGTTTCTCCCATCTTTTTCGGCCGGTTGGTTTTGGACTCGCGTCCAGTTCCTGAATGTTCCGCAGCAGAACGTAGGACAGCCATACGACCGCCATCAGGCCGATTTTCACGATCCAGCCGGTCGTGCTCGCATAAAAGGCGTCCATGGCCGGAAAGTAATGGCTGGCCCAAGCTTCGATCGGCCGGGTAAACAGCAGCGGCAACAGCGCGATGGCGGTCAGTCCTTGCAACAGGAAACTGAGGCGCTCGCGGCGCAGCAGTTCCAGATTCAGTTCGGTCGCAAGCTTCCCGAGCGCCTTCAAGTACACGGAACCGGTTGCGGTTCGTTTGTCGCCGTATTCCTTCACCAGATGCGACAGCCCGGCCAAGCCCTGCAAATAGCGGTTCGGCGCGCTCTCGATATACTGCGCCAGCCGCTGCTCGGCGTCGCTTGCCGTGAGCACTTCGTATATTTCGTGTCCGTGCAGCGCCATCTCATACGACGCGCCGTCCGCCGTTTCATAAATGGCTTCTTCCACCATGCCGTGACGATGATAATGATGACGCACATCCGAAAAAAAATGCCGTAGTTGCCGAAGCAATCGCGTCTCCAGCCGATGGACCAGATTGTCCGAAAGGATTCCGTGGCCAACCCAAAAGCCGATGCCAATCATGCCGAGCGCGGCCGGGTCGCGCACGCCGATAGCCAGCGGAACAGCCGCCGCGAGCAGCACGCCCCATATGAGGAGCGCCGACTTCATCGTCTCCAGCCGCAGCTTCCATTCGTCGCCAAGCTGGAGAATGGTCATTCGTTTGCGAAGTTGGTGCAAATAAGCGCGTAGAATCGGTACGCGTTCGCATAGGCGATACAACTGCTGCAACACGCTATGCAGCGCTTGCTTCTTGCGGGCTTTGCCCGGTTTGCGCAGCGCTTCATACCGCCGAACGGCCTCCACGTCCGAACCGTGGCGGGATACCCATTGAAATGCCGCCACCATCGCGAGGAACAGCACCGTCGCTGCGCCCAGCAATAGAGACAGCCATTCAAGTTTCATCGCCATCCCCCCAATAAACCGCCAAAAACGCTTCGAACGCCGCCTGGTCCGGCCCGGCGAGGCATGCGGCGATTTCCTTGCGGCTTCGCTCGGACAACGGATGAACAGCGACATAGCGTCCGTCGCGGTATTCGATAACGTTCCGCGCGACGTATAGCGGGCGGTCCGTCGAGCGGCGGAAATATTCCAGCATCGTCTCCATGAACGCCGTCATTTTCTCCTCGGTCGTCGTTTTGTAGCGGAACGTCTCCGGGTAGGCTGTTTCCTGCTCCAACGGGACGCATTCGGTAATTCGTTCGATGTAGCGATGTCCGTCCGCGTCCCGCCTGAGGTGAATGTCGAAGTTGATGACGCTCACGACCTGCTGCTCCGCCACTTTTTCGTTCGTAAACACCCCTGTCTTCAGCAACGAGTTGCGCAGCGAATAGACGAGATCGCGGAACGTTTTGGCATGATGCGTAAACAAGGTGAACAGCGAAGCGACCTGCGCCATCTGCACCATCCAGGCCGCAACCGGGTCGGTCGCCACTTCTCCCAAAATATTGACCGAGCCGTCCGTTTTTTTCTGGATGTCCAGACCGTCCTGCCCGGAGATCGTTTCCGTTTCCCGCAAGCTTAAAATGTTGCGTTCCCGGTATATTTTCCGAAGTTGAAGCTCAAAGCTCATTTCCTGCACCCGGATCGGCAAGATGGCTGGAATGTAGCGCACCATGGCCATCAAGAGCGTCGTTTTGCCGCTGCCCTGCGCGCCGGTAATGGCCGTAATGCGCTCGCCCATGACGAGATATCGGATCAGCCCAATGGGAAGCTCAGCGTTGTCGTCCTGGATCAATTGTTCCAGCGTGGCGTTTTGCACATCGAATTTGCGCACAAAAAAAGCCCACGATTCGCTGAACCGGGGGCGCAGCACGACGACGCGGGAGCCATCGGCCATTTCGTTCACCTTGAAGCCGTTCGCCTCAGACAATTGGCCGGGAAAGTTATGTTTGTACACGTTCTGGCACACGCGTCTCAGTTCTTCCTCCGAGCCGAAGGACAGGAAGCTCAAATGAATAGATTTCCCTTTATAAAACAGCCATACGCTGTCATGCGACCTCGGTACCTCGGAAAGCTGCGCTTGCTCCTCCAGGCTCCATTCGCCTTCCCACATCGAGGGCGGGATGCCGGAGACGCCCCCCGATACGCCGTCGATTTTCATGTCGCGGATTTCGTCGATGACGCTAAACCCTTTGTACTGCTGGTAGATCCGCTGCACAACGATCTGCGTTTTGTCCCCGGCAGACAGCCTGCGCGCTTCCTGCTTGTAAATATCGCGAATTTCGTCGGCGGTAATCCGGTACGACTCAGTCTCTTCGCCTTCCAGGCTCCGTTTGGGGCGGTCCAGCTCATATTTGCGGATCAGTTCGTCCAGCGCTTTCAAACGATGTTGTTTCTTAAACAGAAAGAGCAGGATATCAAACTGATCTTGCGATGTGAGCGCCTGCGGGTCGTCAAACGGCAGTAGGCGATTCAGATTATTGTCGTCCAGATGGTAGCGCTGTTTGAGTAAATCAGCGATTACCTGCTTCACATACGCCTTGTCCCGCAAATCTCCGGACGTGCAGCCCCGCAGCGCTTTTTTCAATTCTGCCCGCTTGTTTTTGCGGCGCCGGTATTCTTCTTCCGACAAGCCGAAGTCGATCAGGTTGCTGCTCGTCATCTCGTGCAGTGCCTCTTTCACAAACGCGGTCATCGCTTCCAGCGTATAGACCGGTTTTTCGTCCGGCTGCTCCGGCAAGCGGCGGCTCATGCGCAAATAGAGCAGGACGCCGATCGCGATAAGGATGCCCGCCAGAAGCAAAGCGTTCAGCGCGAACATCATCGGTCATCGTCCTCCTTCCCGCCGAAAAGAGGCTTGTTCAGTCCGACGTTGTTGATGAGCGCCTGCGCCAATGCCCGCACCTGTTGCATAAAGGGATAGTTTTCATGACCGCGCGGCACCTGTCGGTTGCGAAATAGAAAACGGACGGCTTCTCCTTGTCGGGTCGCATCCAGCCAGCCCGTATTATGGACAATCGGGTACGCAGGCTCCCGCCGAAGAAACTGGCGCTTGATATTCTTAACGGTCAAAGCGGAGCGAGGATCGTATTGTCCGAATACAAGCAAATGCTTCCGGTTGGACTGAAGCTGCGCCTCCATTAGCGGAAAGACCTGCTCCAGCTTGAGCCCGTTTTGCGGCAGACAGACGACCAGCAAATCCGCCTGACGCAGCAACGCCTGTGTCCACGCCGACAGGTTGCCGCTTCCGCCGTCCACCAATACCAGATCGTAAGCGCGCCTTGTCAGTTCCAGAAGGGGCACAAGCCATTCCTGTGCGGCGGAAACAAACGATGCATCCGGCTTGTTCGATCCCGGAAGGATGTCGAGTCGGTCGGCGAGCAGCGGCAGCGTGTAATCCCGCAACCTGTTCGGTTCCAGTTTGCGGTTTTGCAAAAGCCTGAGCAGCGCGTCGATGCCAGCGTCAGACGGGGCGTCCGTTTTATTTATCCAGGATCGCCTCGGGTAAAAGCCGCGTTCAATGGCAGCATATTCGCTTTGCAAATGCCCAAGCAACAAAAGGCGCGAGGAGTATTCCAATCCGAGCAGCGCCGCGGCGGCAATCAGGTTGCTCGTCGTACCGGCCTGTCCCGGTACCGGACTCCAAAACACCACGGTAAAACCCATTGCTTCATCTCCTTTCGTGCAACATTACCGAATTTACGCGCGCCTTCGGGATCGCGCCCATGCCCGCCGGGCGGTTTTGGCATCGCATTCAAACAACTGTTGCAGCATGTCCAGCACGTTCCGGCGATACGTCCCGGACAGCCGCCTGATGTCAATGCGGCCATGATGCTGGTTGTCCAGTTCGACCGACATATCCCGTTCATCCAGCGGAAAGCGGAACACGG
Organism: Paenibacillus salivarius; assembly: GCF_051307165.1. Lineage (NCBI taxonomy): Bacteria > Bacillati > Bacillota > Bacilli > Caryophanales > Paenibacillaceae > Paenibacillus > Paenibacillus salivarius. The sequence goes on along the minus strand of NZ_CP195592.1, from coordinate 1,056,197 downwards.
TGTCCTCCCAACGTATCGCCTGCTGCGGCAGCAGCGAATCGATATACGACTCGGGTATGGCGATCTGCAGAGTGGGAGCAATCAGTCTGTAAAACGAAAGCGGCTGACCTTCCGCTTCGTGAAGGCACAGCCGCTGCATCAGCTCCGCGTTTTTATGCATGCTGAGCCGGCTCAAATTGCTGCACCAAACCCGCTTGTCGTAGCCCGGCAACTCTAGTCCTTTCACAAATTCGGTGTGATCGGTGTCGAGCAGCATGACATCGTATGCCGCTTCGCCTCCGGCTTGAAGCAGGGAACGTTCCAATTGCGCTGGCGTGATGAGCCCGGTCGCCACATCGATGCCTTCAAACTCCCGCAGCGAATCGCCGAATTCTACTTGCGGCAAATAGCCTTGCATGGACTGGGCAAGGGTGGAATCCACGATCAACACCTTTCGCTCCATCGCCGTGAGCAGCTTGCCCAGCACAAGGAGCAGGTGGCTTTTGTCCGGCGCACCGAAAAACACGACTTTTTTCATGACGGCCTCCTTCACTGATTAAAAATGTGCTCCAATTTATCCACTTTTGCAGGCTCTTCAGACGGCGAAACTGGTGCCGGATCTGTCGAAACAGATGGTGTAGGCTCCACGGACGCTTCCGGCCGATTCTCATTCGTCGTTGTCGGAATGGAAGGGGAGGGCAGCGGCTGCGCAGCTGGCGGTTCTTGGTCGACCGTAGCCGTTGCGCCTGCCGGTGGCGGCGATGGGGTCGCCTCATGCATGGCATTGCCTTGTTGTGTGACAATCCGTTCGTTTTGCAGTTGTTGCTGAACCGTTACGCTGCCGCTCGTTACGCGCAGTTTGTCCGACTCGCTCATCGCCTTCAGATTGTCATCAAGTGTCGTTCGCAGTTGGCGGGCAAGCTCGGTTGTCGCTTTTTCGAGCAGGTTCGGATCATGTTCCATCAAATCGAGCACCTTCGGATTGGCGGGATAATTGACTACCGCCGATTCTTGCAAGCCCGGCTCGATGTAGGGCAGGGCATACAGCCGCGCGCCTTGCAAGTAGGCATCGATGATCGCGCTTGAAGTCCGTAATATATCCAGCTCGTTCATTTCCAGCCAGATGACATTGCCGGACAACTCCCGCGCCTTCTTCTTCGCCAGCAAGACAAAATCCTCGCCAGTCGGGAAGTTGATTCGCACGTCGATGTACTGTCCCTTTTGCAGATTGGAGGGAAGCTGAATGACATGAAACTCCTGCACACGCAAATCCTTCGGGATCGGCGCGCTCTCGTACAGCATGGAAGGCATCAACGGCGTGCCTGGCTGTAATTCGATTTTGGCGCTTTTGCCGATGACCGCATTCTGATCGGTAATCATCCCTTGCGGCACCAGATTCGCAGGCATCGGGACAGACTTGAGGTCTTCCGCCTTCACCGTGTCACCGGCAGGAATGGTGCGCGCCACAGTCCAAACGCTTCTGCGCGATTGTTCCTTTATCGATTTCAGTTCTTCGATTTGTTTTTCATAATGTTCCTTCATTTGCTGCTGTTTCTGCTCTTGCTCTGATTGCTTTATCAGAGAATAAATGGCCGCAGCCACAAGTAAACAAACGCTTACGGCAATCGCGGCGATAATAAGCGTCTTGCGGTGCCGATACGTCCACGACATCGCTCACGTCTCCTTTCAAACCGAGATTGAAGTGCTATCGAATGTCTTTACCGGGCTTCGTCACGGCGCTTCGGCTTTTGCTAGGTTACAGCCTGATGCTGCTCCAGTTTTTCTCGCGCCCATGCTGGCATATGCTCCGGTTTTATCAGACCCATAAAATCCTCCCGATTCCAGCGGGACTCCTCTCCGGAATACAGATTTAACACATAGACGGCGCGACCTCGGGAATAGGCAGAGGTGCCAAAACCGCTTAACGCCAGCACAAGCTGATTGACTGCGGTACGATATTCGGGACGCAGCCGTTCCGGCCGAATGACAACAACCTGGTTGTCTATGCGCATGTCTTCACGAATCGGCTGACATTCTGCCTGAGTAAGGGTAGTTAGGAGCACCATGACGCTTGCCCGTTCATCTTTGAGATCCTCCAGTTCCCATTGCACACGGGAGATGAAGTCATTCATGGCCTCAAGATAATCTGCGCTGGCCGCAATCGCGTAAAATTGCTCGACACCCAAAGAATTGTTTCGGGTGCAGGTACAAACCATATACGGACGTTCGGCATTGGATTCGTCAATGCCAAGCAATACTTCCACCTTCCCAATGGAGATGGCCTGATAAACTTCATAATTGTCCACCATTCGTTTCAATTCTTCCATCGTCCATCCTCTTTTCCTGGATCGTTGCGATCTTCCTTCGTTCTCCGACCCGATTAGATTGACCGGCTTCGCGAGGCTTCTTGTTTCGCGTTTGCGGCTCCTCGGTTTCATCCTCCGAAACTTCAATGCGGTTGAAACCCGGCTTTTCTTGCATCAGGCGTTCATACTGACGACGCCTCCCTTTCGTAAAATACATGTATATCGCCTCCCCAAAAATGGGCATAAAAAAGCTCTCCGACTAAGGGGAGAGTGCTGCCGAACAGGATCGCCCTGTTTCAGATACAGGTTAACGTTCCTGTTCCCGTTGCCGTTTTTTATACCAGCTTTCCAGTAGTTGTACGATCAGGTCTTCCTTTTGCTTTTCGGTGAAGTCCCTCGGAAAGAAACGGTCGATCCGCTCGCGCCGAATGGTCATCTTTTCTTTCTGGTTCGGCTTCTCCTCTGTGAGAATCGAGAAGATGACATCCACGTTAAGCCGCCCGTCCTGACTCAGTTTTTTCATGCGCTGCGCCTGCGCCAGCGAAGGCGTGCAGTCCTCGGACTGCATCGTTTCGTACAGGGCTTTCTGTTCTTCTTCGGCCAAGTATGAAAGTTCTACGGCCGGATTGAAGGCGATCCGTTTATCGTCTACCATTTCGAGAATGGAGGGGGTTAGTTCGGTAAGACGGATATAGCGCTGGATTTGATTGCGACTTTCCCCTGCCTGATCTGCCAAAATTTCAACTGAATATTTGCCTCGTAAATCCTGCCCAACTTGGGTAGAATTTTCTTTACTCGGTCTGCCCGCCTGTCTTTTCATCGCCTCCAACTTCATCTTATAGGCGAATGCTTTCTCGCTTGGCGCAATATTTTCCCGTTGCAGGTTGCTGTCCACCATAATGATCGTCGCCTGATCGTCGTCCAGTTCGCGGACGATGCAGGGCATCGTTTCTCTGCCTGCCAATTCGCTCGCTTTTTTACGACGATGTCCGGCTACCATTTCATAGCCGCCGTCCGCCTTCGGACGAACCAGGCCGGGAACAAGAACGCCGTATTGCTTTACGCTGTCCGCCATTTCCAGCATCGCTTCATCCGCCTTCACCTTAAACGGGTGGCCGGGAAAATCGCTGATTTCAGATAAAGGGATGTCCAACACTTTTTCCCGCTTTTCATCGGCGCGGCTCTCCTCGGTGGAGAATAAATCAGCGACTGTGGTCAGTTTGATGCTGGCGCGCATGTCGTCTTTCGCTGCCAATGCTCTGCACCTCCTTCGTAAAGGCGGCATACGCTTTTGCCGTTTGACCATTGGGGTCATGAGCATAAATGCTTTTTCCCTTGGCGCTCGTTTCCGCCGCGCGAACGGATAAGGGAATTTCGGTGTTGAACACGCGCAGCTTGTCGCCGTAGTCGCGCCGAAGAACAAAGGAAATGTCTTTGGCAAATTTCGTCCGGCTGTCTACCATCGTGAGCAGCACGCCGTCCAAAACCAACTTCGGATTGATCTGCCTGCGCACACGGGCAATCGTCTGCAAAAGTTGGGTCATTCCTTTAGCCGGCAAATAATGCGCCTGTACAGGAATAATCACGCTGTCTGCCGCAGCCAGCGCATTGATGGTCAACATGCCCAAACTCGGCATGCAATCGATCAGCACGTAATCGTAGTCGGCTTTAACGGAATCGATGTACGAACGCAAAATCGTTTCTCTGCTCATCGTATTGACGAGCGATACCTCGACAGCGGACAATTCAATATTGCCTGGCATCAGGTCAACGCCTTCATGGTGATGCAAAATACCTTCCCGCGCTTCATAGGATTCTTCCAGCATCGTCTTCGCCAGCAATGTCGCCAAAGATACCGACAAATTATCCGGTTCGTGGAAACCTAACGAATCCGTCAGATTGCCTTGTGCGTCCGCATCAACCAGTAAAACCTTTTTCCCATCGGCTGCCAAACCGATCCCCAGATTGACCGCCGTTGTGGTCTTGCCCACGCCGCCTTTCTGATTGGCGAGGGCGATCACCTTGGTCATCTTACACTTCTCCTTTCATGCAAAAAGCCGATTGTACTGAACATTCAAGTTCAGACAATCGGCTTTTTGAAAAGTAGTTATATATAAAAAGAGAGCGCCCCCGACAGTGGAAGACGTTCTCTTGGATATTCCTTAATTAATACAACACCGAAGCTCAATAAGAATATCACCAAAGGCCTGAGGTACAGCGAACCCTTTTGTGGGCAAATAACCTCTTTCCAGTAATAAAGTCAATATCAATCTTGGAAATTGAAAATAACACTTTGTTATTCTGCCACTATACATTAAGCACACGATAGAGCCGTGGACTTGGATTGGTCACTCACGTTATTCTCGGAGAAGCTGGTTCCTACAGACTTTTGTCGATTTTTTGGAATGCTTTATTAGGTACCATAATTAATTTATATTTCCCTTCTGGAAGTTCACTAACCACTCTGCGAGTATCACTATCCTTTACGGTAATTCCAATAATTACTTGATTTTTATTGAAGTCATTAATAATTCTAGTGAGGAATTCTTCCATGTCATTTACGACGATACTGTGTTGTGCTGGCTCGTCAAAAATTAGTATTCCAGGATGATTCCCTGAATCTTTCGAAGAAACCTGTAGTAGCGCCAAAGTAAAAGCCCAAATTGCTCTAATGTTATCACTTGCCGATGAATCGAACTTCATATCGAACCCTTCTATTGCCGGCAAATAATTTTCCTTCGAGACTTCCACCTGGTTTAAATTTGAAACACTTTTGTATCCAAATTTTCTTATATTATCAACAAAGTATTCTTGTAAATGATTGAGTTTAATCTGATCCTTCTGAGAATACTTATTCTCAGGCAATGCGGCTTTCTTCTCAAGATAATCCTTCCATCTATCTGATAAAATTTCAAGGGTAACTTTATGATTTGAATAGAAATCCAATAATTTATTTAAATTACTTATTTCGGATTCAATACTTAAACGTTTATAGACAATCGCTTCTGAATAGCTATCATTTGTCTGGTATAAATCACTACGTAACGATTTAGCCAAACTCCGAAGTTTAAATAGATTCCCTTCCAAAAGATTAATGCTGCTTTGAAATTGCTCACTATTGCTTTTATGACTTAACATCGCAAACTCAAGCATGTCCTTCTGAGCATTTAAATGTCTTATGTTATCGTCGATACTCATAATCGGCATGTGATTCGGAAGCGGAAGTAATGTGTCTGCAATGTCTTGATGGCAAGTAGGACAAATATCTTTAGAAGTATAGAGGTCGAGCCCTGATCCGAGATTTCGAAGACGTGCAGCATCCTTATTGTTATTAATGTCCGTTTTGATGATCTCGAGATTATTTTGTAATCGCCTAATACTAATATGTTCGGAATCTAAAAGATCTCTTAGTTTAGTTATATCCCTTTCATATTCACGTATTGTTACCTCGGTTTCGTTAAGTTCGATCTGAAGCTCTTCAAAGTTATCGATTATTCTAGGTTTCAGTGCCTGCAGATCATTGTACTTTTCAGTTAAGTCATTTATGTATTCATCAATGTGTACGCCACCCTTTTGAATTGTAATCTTTGAATAATCTAAGTCAGTTAATATTTTTGGGGAAAGCGGTAGCCCTGTAATGCTGCAGGCTTCCTTTTCTACTAACAGCGTGATGTCCCTTACAACTGTAGTCCACTCTTTTTTAATATTATCTTCTTCAGAACGTAATTGATCTTTTTTTCTTTCATTATCCAGCGTATCCAAGTTTAAAATGAATTCTATCACGCGCTTCTTTGATTCTTTAATCCCAAGTATAGGCATTCCGGCTAAAATATCTGCCCAACCATGCTTTTGTTCTATAAACATCCCAGAAAATATCAATTGAAGATACAATTTCCTGACAGCATCATCTGAAGCAGGTACAAGAGGTAATTCAAAGTGTAAGAACGTTTCCAAAAAATTGTGAAAGCCCTTCTTATTATTTGCAGCGTTAGGCATATGCACATACATATCTTCCATCAGCGTATCTTGCCGGTGAATGTTTTCCATGTCTGAGTAGTAGACACTAATCAATCGATTATCCCTATTTTCCATCTTAGCTGCTCTGAAAATGGTAATAACTTCAATACCATTGGTTATTTCCAAATATGCCCCTGATTCAAGTACAGTCCAAACATTCTCCCCTTCTTCAATAATTGATTTAAAAGCTGCGGTAAGTACCTTCTCACCGCGTCCACCAATAATCTCCTCAAATCCTAAGCAATAATAAATCATTGCAATTATCGAGCTTTTACCACGGGTATTATCATCGCTCGCAATTAGGTTCAATCCCGACTGAAACGTTTCGTCAAATCCAAAAACCTTTTCTTTTGTCTTTATTTCTATTCTTAATCTATTTATTTTCAACATCGGTGTACCTCCAGAATGTTGTTAGCTCCTTGATTTTTTCTTCGGTTAGTTTATTAGACAGCAAAAATAAATACTTCTTCTCAGAGCTTAGAAGGCTTGGATCCTTCATAATTACCTTAATGAATTCCTTTCCCTTTTTTGCAAGGCGAAACAAACCATTCTTCTGTTGATTAAATAACCCCTCAGCAATTGCATACTTCACTGCACGGTTTACTGCTGGATCAAACCTTACGACCGTATAATTATTTGAGCCGTTATTCACAAAGTCCCACAACTTTTCCCTATCGCTAATCGTACTTAATGCATTTGCAATCATCTGCAATTTCATTAATGAGCATCCACCACGTGCATTTAATTCCAAAATAAGACTAAGCTGTGCGATCTTATAGCTAATACGGTAATTAAACGGCACAGCATCAGGTTTAGCGTCAAATATAATCTCATCAGTAAGTACATAGTTTCTGTCCACATCTTCACCTACCCTTGAATTGCATGGAACAGTCTGCTAACCAACCACTTATTAAGTCCAATTTTAATTCCATAATTGAGGCTGCATTGAGATATTTAAATTGTTGTTCTAGCTTATTTTGAAAATCATTTAGTATTTCATTGAATACTTTTGAATTCATTGAACTGTCTGAATTCATTCTGGTTATCATTTTTACTTGTTTCTTATACGACTGCTCTAGCATATGTATATCTTCGAAAACTTCCGGATAGCCCTCTCGAAGGATTCTGAGAATCTCTAGTCCGTTAATATACGCTTCGATATACATATTGACTAAGTCATTAAAGTCCTCATCCGACTCATCAACGTCCCCCAATACAGCCTTTACCTTTCGTTTAATGTTTGCAGCCTTTTCCGAATCACACTTGGACCAATCTGGCTTACCCACATGAAATATAGCAAAATTTAGTTTAACGTCGGTGATTGTAGTTCTAATAATCCGAGAAATCTCGACCTTAAAATCCTCGGCTGTCTTGATTATGATTGCAAAACCATCATCAATATAGTCATAGGCCTTGGGATTGTTTTTCTTTAGAGCAAGTACTTCTTTCCTCTTCGTCTCCGCATGTGCCACTATCCTAGAATCTTTAAATCTCGGAACAACAAAATGCCACTCCTTAATATTTAGTACCCCTAATTCCTTTAAGCGCGTTGCATACTGCAAAGAGACTAGTTTTTTAATATCTTTTGTCATTTTGTCTCTCAAATGATTATGCAGTTCATCATCTGAATACTCCCGTTCCGGACAATAACATTGATAAACTCTTCCCGTTCGAGTGAATCCCTCAATCCCTCCGTCTCCACCATGAACAGCCGGTATTTCGGTAAAATGTTCATCGTGGTATTTCATCCTGAAACATGATTTGCAAAGTTCTTCCCAAGCGTCACCCGTCAGATAGCTATCTATGAATTCTAGCATCAAGGCACCTCACCAAAAATTGAAATAGAAATCGAACTGCTCAAATCGGAATGGTTTTGTAGAGCACATATGTCCACCATAAAAGTCATGGAAGACGAGCTATATTTAACTTTAGCCAAATGAAATGGCGCATAAATTTTTAGGATTACGACTTCCTCGCTACCGAAAAACATACGATCGTCAACCCTAAGGGATTCAATACGAATAAAATTTCCTCCTCCCTTTAATGCATATCGGGAAAACGAACGTTGAGGTCAGCCTGCCATTAGGAAATTTTTACTTAGACTTATTTCCTATTTTAATTGCTAATGTTACTAAACGAAACCGAAAAATTGACAAAAAAGTTCTTGAATTGCATGTTCTTGTCCCTACATACTTTTGTCCATGCAAGTTCTTTCTCCCAAACCTCATTACTTCAGCCTACCGGCATGTTGTAACTCGACTGTTTGCTTGGATATCCTGCTAGATCGCAACGTACTAACGCTTCGCCAGATTATAAAAAAGAAAACACCGCAATAAAGGGTGTTCTCTTGTATATTCATATGTTGCAGCTACTCCATTTTCGAAGCTGATCCGTTAACTTATTCCTATGAATTCAACATATCTACGCACCCGACATCCAAATCCAGGTCCAAAACGACGGAAACCTCAATTTTATCTTTGAGCACCTTATTTTTGAAGTCGCTGCCGTCTGCCGTGAAAGTCATAAAACGCACAAAGTGTTGAAAATAAAGGATTTCTACGTATCGATTCGTTGCATTCCTATTACGCACTCCACATGCACCGTATGCGGAAACATATCCACCGGCTGCACCTCCACCGTCCGGTATCCGCCATCCTCCAGGATGCGCAGGTCCCGCGCCAGGGTGGACGGGTTGCAGCTCACGTACACCACCCGTTCCGGCTTCATTTCCAGGATCGTCTCCAGCAGGCGCGGGTCGCAGCCTTTGCGGGGCGGGTCGACGACGATGACGTCGGCTTCGATACCCTGCTCTTTCCAGCGGGGGATGACGTCTTCCGAAGCCCCCACTTCAAACTCCACGTGCTTCATGCCGTTGAGTTCGGCGTTGGCGCGGGCGTCTTCGATCGCCTCTTTGACGATTTCCACGCCGTAAACCCGTTCGGCATGCTGAGCGAGGAACAGCGAGATGGTGCCGATGCCGCAGTAGGCGTCGATGACGGTCTCGCGGCCCGTAAGGCCTGCGTACTCCACCGTTTTTCCATACAGAACCTCGGTCTGAACCGGATTGACCTGGTAAAAAGAACGCGCCGAGATGGCAAACTGCACGTCGCCTATATAGTCATAGATCACGTCGCGTCCCCAAAGGACACGGGTTTCGTCTCCGAAGATAACATTCGTCTGCTTCGTGTTGACGTTCTGGCAGATGCTGACCACATGCGGGATTTGCTCCCGGATCAAGCCGACCCAAGCGTCGGCATGCGGGATGTCCCGCCCGTTCGTCACGAGCACCAGCATCATCTCGCCCGTGCGGAACGCCTTTTTCACGACGACATGGCGGAGCAGTCCACGCCCGGTCTCTTCGTCATAGGCGGTGACGCCAAGCTGGCGGCCGATCGCCTTGACGTGCGCGACGACATCGTCGTTATGCTCGTGCTGGATCAAGCACGTTTCCATATCGACGATGCGATGGCTGCCGCGGGCGTAAAAGCCGCCGACGAGCGCGCCGTCCGTGACGCCGACGGGCACCTGCGCCTTGTTGCGGTAGCGCCAAGGCTCGGCCATGCCCAGCGTCGGCAGCACGGCGATGCCGGGCTCTCCGGCCGCGGCATCGAGCTCGGCCTCGGCCGCAGCGCCGGCCGAACCGCCCGCGACGCGCAGCTTGCCGATGCGCTCCAGCGCGTCCACGACGTGCTGGCGCTTCCAGGCGAGCTGCCCGGCGTAGCTCCAATGCTGCAGTTGGCAGCCGCCGCATTGGTCGTAGATCGGACACGGCGCCGCGACGCGGTCCGGGCTCGCCTCCAGCACGTCCAGCAGCTTGGCGTAGCCGTACTGTTTTTTCGTCTTCAGCACTTTGACCCGGACCTTTTCCCCGGGCAGTGCCCCTTGCACGAACAACGTGTAGCCTTCCGCCCGGCCCACGCCTTCGCCGTCATGATTCATCCCGATGATGTCGATCACGGCTTCATCGTTTTTGGCGACCGGCAATCCGGCGATATCGATCTCCTTCGAGGCCTTAGCCTGTCCGCGCCCGGCCCGGCCCTCTTGATGTCTATGGCGCCCGGCTTTCGGCGGTTTTCCCTGCTGTTTTTTCATGCCATATTTCCTCATTTCCACTTCGTTCTTTCGCACAAAACCCCCGCCGGCTCGGCAGGGGAACTCATCGAACTGACTCTATATCCAAATTGTCGGCGAACCGCATTCGTTTTAAGCTCAAATTCACGCTTTTCTCTAATGCTTCATTGGAAAAAATCCAACGATTCCCGTAGATTTCACAGTATGATCAACCCTTGATTGGAAAAAGTCCAACCAAAACCTCCTCCAAGAGCAACTGACGGTCAATTCCCGCCAATTTCATTGGATATTTTCCAACGAAGCTACGACAATCGCACCGAAATCAGGGAGATGATTGGATTTTTTCCAATCAAGCCGTGCGCGCGATCCATCCCGAAAACAGTTGCTTCTTTACTTTGACCTCAGAACCAGACCGCATCCACTTCTCCGAAAGATCCAGTTTTGAGCCACGAACATCATGGCAGCGGTAAAAATGATAAAGGTTACTTTTACTCCGGCAAGTGGGCCTCACTTGAGCACATATTCTGCATGCCGGAGCCAGCCGACCCGTTTCCGTCAACAAGGACCTGGAACCGCGCCGTTGCCGGGAAGTTCCGGGAGGGCCCGGTTTGGCTTAGTGTGTGACTGCCTCTTGGGAAATGCCAGCTAGACACCAGTCAGCCGCCCCCTGCATACTCTCCATCAAGCAAATATTTGCAAATGCGACGGCAAAATCTCGAACACGCCAGGCAGCTCGCCCCCGAGCTCGCCGTCGAGATTGAGCAGAACGTTGTCCGGGGACGTGACTTCCATCCGCTGCGTCTTGAAATAGATGACGTGCGGGTCGTTGAAATGGTCGCCGCGCAGCGCCATCGTCACCAGGCGGATGAATTCCGCGAGGTTGCACTTCTTGACGGCGATCACGTCCAGCATGCCGTCATCGATTTGCGCTCCCGGCGCCAGCTTCTCGAAGCCGCCCACAGAGTTGCTGTTCGCGATGAGGAACATCATGAATTCGCCTTCGAGCGTATCATGGCCTTCGGCGTTGATGATGAGCTGCGTCGGCGAAAGGCTGGCCATCTTCTCGATGCCCTTCATGTAATAAGCCAACTGGCCGATCAGCGTCTTCAACCGGCTCGGCACCTCATAGGTTAGCTCGGTTAACGAGCCTCCGCCGGCGATATTGATGAAATGGCGTCCGTTCGCCTTGCCGATATCGATCGGGCGCGTTTTGTTTTCGATCACCAGGTCGCAATAATCCTCCCAGCGCTTCGGAATCTTCATCGCGCGGGCAAAATCGTTGGTCGTCCCCAGCGGAAAAATGCCCAGCGGAGGCAAGTTCTCCTTGCCGACCGTCAACGCGGCCCCCGCCATGCCGTTCACGACTTCATTCAGCGTCCCGTCACCGCCCGCGGCAATGATGATGTCGTATCCGCGCTCGCAGCACTCCGCCGCTTCGCGCGTGGCATCGCCTTCCCCCGCCGTCGCGTGGCAGGACGTTTCAATCCCGGCCCGATCCAGCCGATCCAGCACGTCGGGCAACAAACGCCTCATTTCTTCCCGACCGGAAGTAGGATTATATATCAGCCTAGCTCTCTTCATTCCTTAAACGCCACCCGTTATCTTTTATATGATGAATGTATCGCTGTTCTTTTATCGCTATTTATTCAGTATCTCCATTATATTCAATATTTGCCCCGACATCCAGCGAGCCAAAAGCGGATGAGGCAGAAGCGCGTCGCCCGAATACCTGTAGGTCAAGCCTTCCAGCCGTGAAGGGATCGCGTTCTTCGTGAAGTATCCCGCGCTTAGGAACAAAGGCGCGACGAGAACATCAAGCCCGCGTGCTTCGCTCCAGAGGCTGACCTTCTCCCGGACACTGTCCGGATTGAGCAGCGCATAGTCGGCATGGGCCAACCCGCTAAGCTTACCGGTCCGTTCGGCCAAGGAGGAAATCCCCCGCTCCCACCGCTGGCGAAATCCGTCGTGCACGCTGCCATGCCCCACCAGAAGCAGCACTTCCCGCTCCGGCCGCAAGGACAGTTCCTTGACCTTGTCCCAGATCATTTGCGCGATGACCGGGTCGTCGTCGATCGGATCGCCAAAAAACACGCGTGCGGAAAGGCGGAAACGCGTAAGATCGGTTTCATTTTCCGGCGTGCTCTTAACGCCAAGGGCATATGCGATTTCGTCGATATGGGTGCTGCCCGAAGACACGAACAAGGGAATGACGATCAAATCCGTCACTCCCTTTTCTTCAAGCCGGTCGATTCCGTCCTGAATAAGCCGGCCTTCCACGATTTCGAGAAAGGCGGCTTCCACAGGCAATTCTACTGGCAGATCGGCCGCCGCCATAGCGACGGCTTCATCCACCAAAGCGACCCAATGAGGATCCGGAGAACCATGACTGATCACCAGCACCCCGGTTTGGGTACGCCCATCGAGCCGATTCATGATTAACGCCCCAGACGCTCAAGCGTCATTTTATATCCGTCATTGCCGTAATTCAGGCAGCGTTTTACCCGGGAAATCGTAGCCGTGCTGGCACCCGTTTCCGCTTCGATCTGATTGTACGTATTACCCTTTCCAAGCATTCTCGCAACTTCGAGACGCTGGGAAAGCGATTGGATTTCGTTGACCGTGCACAAATCGTCAAAAAAGATATAACATTCCTCGATGTCTTTAAGGGTAAGAATGGCTTCGAATAATTGATCAATCGTTTTATCGTTCAACTTCTTAAGTTGCACTGGAATATCATCCCCTACCGTTACTGTGAACCACAATCCCATTGTACCCGAGCAGAGCACCCCTTTTCAAGCATTAACGATTTCACGCATTACAGAAAGAACGCCCAAAATCCGGCGGTTGCCTACCACAACCGGGACATTCGTCTATACACCCGGTCAATCGACTACATACAGTATTGTATACAAACGCCTAAAAGCGGTAGTTCAAAAAGTCATCTTTTGATCAAAATAAGAAAAGGAAAGTGATACGATGCCACATTATCAATCGCCACACCGGAGCGCGACGCCGCCTTCTTATCCCACCACGGATTATTATCCCGGGCTGAACCCTTATGAAGTCCTGGATTTGGCTCCGCTCAAGGCCGAGGCTTCCGCATTCGCTCCATTCGCCCAGGGAGGCAGTTCCTTATCTCTGCCCGCAGCGGCGGCTACGGAAACCACGACAGCGGCGGCAACCAGCGGATCCGGGTTTTCGCTCGCCAATCTCGGAGGCATGATCGAAAAGTTTGGCGGGATCGAGGGCATTCTGTCCACCATGGGCAAAGTGCAAAAGGTCATGCAGACGGTCCAGCAGTTTGCCCCGATGGCCAAAATGATCGCCGGCTTGATTCCCGGAAAAAAAGGAGCTAAGCTGCTGGGAGGAAATTCCGGCGGAGCCTTGGACGAATACAGGCCGCGCCGCAGACGCGGCAAAAAAAGCCGCAAGGGTACTTCCAAATCGGGATCCGGTTCCCGGGGCCGCAAAAAGACCGGCAAACGCCGCCGCTGATTTCAGCGGCGGCGTCTTATTTAAACCAGCCCCGTCTCAAAAAAGCAAGGATCATCCAAACCGAAAGCACGCCCATGAATCCCAAAACCGCAAAATAGCCGTATCTCCACTGCAGCTCCGGCATATAGGCAAAATTCATGCCGTAAATTCCGGCAATAAGCGTTAACGGCATAAAAACGGTGGTGATGACCGTCAATGTTTTCATGATCCCGTTCATCCGGTTGGAATTCAACGATATATATGAATCGCGAAGATCGGCCGTCATTTCCCGGTCCGTCTCGATCATTTCGCTCAGCTTAAGCAGATGGTCATGGATATCCGCAAAATAAGCCCGAGGTTCCCGATCCAGCTGCACATGCTGGGAATTCAGAATCCGGTACATCAAATCCCGCATCGGGACGATCGTCCGCCGAAGCTTCAGCAGCCGGCTCCGCAAATCGAACACCTGGTTCATCAGCTGCTCGACGGATTCCCTTCCTCCTTGCTTTTCCAGCTCGTCAAGCTCGTCTTCCACGGCATACACGCAGGGAAAATATTGATCCACCAGCGAATCGATGACCAAATAAGCCGCCGCAAACGGGCTTCGTGCCCAAGCTTTCCGCTTTTGCGACCGGTTTAGCACCTGGTCCCATGCCTCATCGAATCCCTTCGTGCTTTGATGGTGGAAGGACACCAGGAAATGGTCCCCGATAAACAAATTGACCTCCGTCGTCCCGAGCGTATCCGGATCCAGCGCATGCAGCACAAGGAACTGATAATCCTCATAGTAATCGATCTTCGGGCGCTGCAGCACGTGCAGACAATCCTCGATCGCCAGCGGATGGAATTCGAAAAACGTGTCCAGCGTCTCCGCTTCCTCCGGCGTCGGTTCATTATAGTCCACCCAGCTCCATGCGTATTTAGAATCCTTGACCGCTTCGAGCGGTATTCCTGGTTCCACCTGGTGATCATGCGTAATGCCCATGATTCGCAGCAAGCCGATCCCTCCTGTTTCCGGCATGGAATATGAATAAAAGCCAACCTGGACGGATTGGCTTTTTTGTCATATGTCATATGTCTCTTTCTTAGAAGAGCACCTTATATATCAATCCCGCAAGCACGGCCACGATCGGAATCGTGATGACCCAAGCGATAACGATTCGTCCCGCCAGCGACCATTTCACCGCCGAAAAGCGTTTCGCGGAGCCGACCCCGAGAATCGCGGATGTGATGGCATGCGTCGTACTCACCGGCAAATGAAGCAGAGTTGCGCCGAAGATTACGGTAGCACCCGTGATGTCGGCCGCAAAGCCGTTAATCGGTTCGATTTTGAAAATTTTCGTGCCCATCGTTTTGATGATTTTCCATCCGCCCACGGACGTCCCAGCGCCATGGCTGTTGCCGCGGACAATTTTACCCACAACGGAACCTCCATATGATCCTGAAAATCCGCCGTGACCAGCGCAAACGTGATGATCCCCATCGCTTTCTGGGCGTCATTCGTTCCGTGCGTGAAGCTTTGGATCGCCGCCGTTACGATTTGCATCGTCCGAAAGCCTTTATTGACCGTATGCGGACTGCGTTTGGCGAAAATCCACTTAAGTACCATCATAACTATATAGCCGACAACAAAAGCGATCAACGGGGACAGTACCAACCCTTCGATGATCGTAATAAAGCCGCTCCAGTTCAACTTCTCCGACCCGGCTCCGACAAAAACGGCTCCGGCCAGCGCGCCGATCAGGGCATGCGACGATGACGAAGGAATGCCGAACCACCAGGTGATCAGGTTCCAAATAATCGCAGCGAGCAAGGTCGCTATGAGCACCTCGAGCCCGTTATCTAGCTTGGCGGGGTCTGCCACGCTTCCGCCGATCGTCTTGGCCACCCCGGTAAACATGATCGCACCGAGAAAGTTCATCACCGCCGCCATCAAGATCGCCGTCCGCGGCTTCAATGCCCGGGTAGATACCGAAGTCGCGATCGCGTTCGCCGTATCATGGAAACCGTTGATGAAGTCAAAGCCGAGAGCCAGTATGATGACTATGATCATAATAAGTAAACTCGTATCCATATTGTTTTTTGCACAGATCTTGTTTCTCTATATATGAATCCGCGCAATCCCAACCTCCCGATAAATCGATTGAAAAGCAAGGCCTAGCTTATGAATTGCGCATAATAATGGATTCAAGCATATTCGCCACATGCTCGCAAGCATCCGTCGTCGTTTCCAGACGTTCGTAAATTTCCTTTTTCTTAATCAGTACGATCGGGTCCGTCACTTTGGCGAACAATTCGTTAATGCAAATTCTCAATAGCTCGTCCCCCTGGTTCTCCAGGTCGTTCAATCGTATCGTATGCTCGCGAATCGCCAGCAATTTCTTTTGAGACAGCAAATGAATGGCCTTTTGGATTTCGTACGCCGAATTACGCAGGATTTCCGCAAAACGAACGATATGCTCGTCCGGCTCGCTCAGGTGGTACATGAAGAAACGGGATACCGTCGCTTCCAGTCCGTCCATGACATCGTCCAACGTCGTCGTCAGGTTCATAATATCGTCGCGCTCGATCGGAGTGATGAACGTTTTGTTCAATTCAACTATAATGGTGTGGGTGTAGCTGTCGCATTTGGATTCGTATTCCTTCATTTGCTTCGCGAACTGCTCCACATCTTTAAATTCCGATACTTGCTGGGCGAAAAAATCAGCGGAATGTACGATCGTATCCGCCATGTTCTCCAAAGTTTCGAAAAAGATGTCCTTTTTCTTCCCTCGCATCTGGGTTCCCCTTTTCTTTATGTGTAGTTTTACACTCCTGTAACACACCTAGAATATCTTAACACAACTCGTCATATTATAGGAAATATTGTCGCAAACATTTCACCGAATCTTTATACTTGCTTTGCTTATATTTACCCTTTTGCTCCCCTTCTTATCCGTTTATTCGATGGTGACGTGACTATCGAAGCTCGGCTCATTAGGGACGACGTTAAAATATGTAGTTCCGGGCACGAACGGAAGCTCTTCATTGTTTTTCACCAAACGGATCACATCATCCGAAGCGTGAACCCATTGGCAGCGGATCACTTTCCCGCCCTGAAACAGAAGCGCGTCGCCGCCAAGATCAAGGTTGACGGCCAGCCGGCCCACATCGTCCAGCACCTTATGGTCGGCGCCCAGCACGACGACATTGGCCGCGGTCAGCGTTTCGCCCGTCTCCAGGTCCGTATGCGGACTTCCGTTAATATTTCGTTTATACAAATTGCTTTGCGGATCGTATTCGTACTTCACCTTGTAATTGTCCAGCTGGAACTTGACCTCTACCGAGTTTGCCGCTTCTCCCTCGACATTATCCTTCGTGTCCCGGAAAAGATAAGCCGGAACATTCGCATCCTCGATCGCATAATTCCGCTTTGCGGCTCCCTCCATCAGCTTTTCCACATTGGAATATAAATTGTGAGGCGCTTTACGCGTCTTGTCCCGCCAGAAATAGGCTCCGGCATTCGTAATCTCGTCGAGATCCTCCTTGTGCTGACGCTGAAGAATGGCGAACGCGTCATTGCTTGCGCCGGCATGGACAAGGACGCCGTGATAGCTTTCTCCGAGCTCGATCATATACGGCCGGATACTGCGGATCGGACCGATCTTCGCGCCATCCGCCCGGCTGTGGTAAATCGCCACCAGCCGGGTAACCCCTCCCTCGGCGAGCACTTCATATACGATATCGGCTCCGTCCAGGCCCGATTGCGGCCTGGCGGCCGGAGCATTGTTCACCATGATCGCCAGCGGGCGGCGGGTGAGCGGCTCCTGAAGAGGCATGCCTGTCAGCGGTGCCTTGTAAGGTGAAACTTCTTCAGGTTCCGATTCCGGAACGGGCGTAACCTCAGGCTCGGCAGCGACGGGGGCCGCGGGCTCGTCCATATTGGAGACGGCCTCACGGCTTCCGCCGCATCCCGAAACGAATAGCAAGCAAAGGGACAACATCAGCAGGATACGGCATGTGCGGGATAATCGTTTTATCATGATTCCTCCGGGATATTAAATGTTGCTCTCATTATACGTCGATTCATGACTCCGCGAAAAGGATATATTGAGGATCGGTCGATCGAACCTTGTGTAATTGTTTAAAAATTAGTATATTTTGTGTAACGATCCAAAGGAGAGGTGTACATGTTTGTTGAATGGTTGAGGAGCAATACGGTTGCGGCATGGCTGTTGGCTATTGTCCGGATTTATCTTGGATATCAATGGCTGACTTCGGGTTGGGGAAAAATCACGGGCGGCTTTGATGCGGAAGGCTATCTTCTCGGAGCCATCGAAAAAAGCGGAGGAGAACATCCGGCAGTGCAAGGCTGGTGGGCCTCTTTTCTGGAGCATTTCGCCTTGCCTGGAGTTGAAGTATTCAACTTTCTGGTTCCCTGGGGAGAGGTGTTGGTCGGGCTCGGGCTCATCCTGGGTCTGTTTACTTGGACAGCCGCGTTATTCGGCATGGTCATGAATTTTGCGTTCCTGTTCTCCGGAACGATTAGTACGAACCCGCAGATGCTGTTGCTTGAGATTTTTATCGTCGTGGCCGGCGCTAACGCCGGACGGATCGGACTCGATGCTTTCGTTCTTCCTTATTTGCGGCGGAGGTTTGGACGGAGAAATTCACACGATTACGGTAGACGCTCATTTCGGTAAATTCCTCCGTCCAGTTTCGACCTACCCGCCGAATCTCCAGCAGTTCAAACTTAAACTGCCGTATTCGTAATCCTGGAAAAGCTTCCGCGCCCGACGATCCGGGTCGGCTGCCCCCATTGCGTATAGCAGCGGGGCAAAGTGCTCGGTCGCATATGACGGAACGGCCTCCCGCGCATGGGGGGCTTTTTTGTCGTATTCGAACAAGGCGCGCAAATTCCAGTTGCTCAACTGCTCCCCGATCCAATCGTCAAAAAGAACCGCCCATGGGGACGGTTCGGCCCCCGAGCGGTTCATCAAGCGCAAATTGTGCACGAGCCCCCCGCTGCCGATAATCAGCACATTCCGTTGACGCAAATCGGAAATCATTTTACCGATCGCGTATTGTTCGGCCGGCGTGCGTGTGGAATCGACGGATAGGGCTACAACCGGGACATCGGCCTCCGGGAACATCGCCTTTAAAATTACCCATGCCCCGTGATCAAGGCCTCTTCCCGAGACCGTCCGAAACGGCAAATTTCCGGAATGGAACAAGGAGCGGATCTCCTGGCTGAGTTCCGGGCTACCCGGCGCTTCATAGCGTATTCGGTACATTTCTTCCGGAAAGCCGTAAAAATCGTGAATCGTCTTATGGACTTCATCTTCCGTCACTAGCTGGACCGGCGAGTCCCAATGGGCCGAAAATATAACGACAGCCCGCGGCGGCTCAAGCATTTCTCGTCCAAGTTGCCGGAGAAAATTCGTATAGTCGTTGCTTTCGATTGCCAGGGTCGGCGCCCCGTGCGCGATAAACAGTGCAGGCTAAGCCATCTTACCTACCTCCTGTCGAGACGGTCCGGATATATCTCCATTCTATCCCGAAAGCGAGCGATTTACCACTTTTTTCAAAATGATTTGAATTTCGTATCCCGTTAAATCATCCAGTTCTGCCAGTCGGTTTGCGCGGCCTCCAATCCACCGAGCCAATCCAAGGTTTTGCGGATCAGCTGATCCCGGGCTTCGCCCGAAGAATACGTGTGGTCCGCCTGAAAGATGATCTCCTTATCGCAGCGGCCTTCCTGCCGCATCCAGAACACCTTCTGAAACAAAAACGCATAGTCGACGGGGATCGTTTCATCGGATGTCCCGTGAATGACGAGCACATCTCCCGAAAATTTGACGGCTTCCTGAAACGGTTGATACGTACCCAAGGATTCGAAGAATACGGGAGAGAGGCGATATCCCAAATAATCGGCGGAGCCCTGTTGAACGGCGCGGTCGTATACTTTGCGCCCCGTGATTTTGACGATATCATTAAACGGGTATCCCACGGAGGACCAAAGGATCAAATTTTTGACCCGTCGGTCGCGCACCGCCGTAATCAAAGCGACCGCACCGCCAAGGCTGTGGCCGATCAGCGTCACCCGGGTCGGATCGATGTCGCTGATGCCGAGCGCGTAATCCAGCACGGTACGGGTTTGGGCTACCATGGATTCGATCCCCTCATTCCCGTATTCTCCGCTGCTCTCGCCGCAGCCGATATAGTCGAACCGCACGACAAGGTTTCCCTGCTTTGCCAGTTCTCTGGCGGTGTTTACGAATAACCGGTCCACGCCGATCCGGCTGCCGACAAAACCGTGGCAGATGACGACAAGCGGTACCCGCCCTTTGCAGCGGCTTTCCCTTTTCACCGCTTCATCCGCGTAATGAATGCTTGCCGTAATCTGCTCATGTTCATGATGAATCGTGATTTGCCGTTCCATGGCCGATCCCTCCTGGATTCCGAATGCTATTTTATATTAATCCGATAAGTTTAATCAGAATAAATGAAGTAAACTTATCTTAGCATCCGTTCGGAGGGCGTGTCAATCGGTTTTATTCATAGGATTGGGCAAAATATTTCCAGGTGAGGTTTTCGTCGGAACCATCCCGTTCGTCGGACAAATCTTCCCCCAGAGCGGATTCCATCATTTCATGCTCACCGAACACTTCCTCCAGATTGCCGCGAGAATTGCTGTTCAACAAATAACGGCGGGTTAACTCTGAATCATAATTGTCCATAGTTCCTGTACCTCCTTTGCCATTTTGTTGTAGTTTCGTCGCAACCTCCCCTTTTTTATTCCCTGTTCATGAAATAGACACACCCTGATGCTTCGGTCTTAGTGGTACGTACATTTCCGAAGTCCCTTGCGAACATGACAAAAATTGCAGTATACTACTGGAGAAAATCGGAAATTCCCAATCAAACTGGGAGAAAAGTTCAGATTTGTACTGCTTGGGAGGAGAGGAAATCATTGTACATTCATGAGATGATTCATGAAACAAAATTGTTGAGGCAGCAAATGAACCCGGCCAACGAGGCCTATTTCGGGGAAATGGTCATGTACATCCGCTCCGGTACGAGTTCGCTGACGGAAGCCAAAGGGGAAGAGGTCCTGCTTGATTTGGCAAGACAAATCATCAAAAATCAGGAGAAAGGCGTATTCGCCCGAGACCTGTTCGGCCCTGACGCTCAAGCTTACTGCCAGCAGCTGGCGGAAGACATCAACATGCGGAAGCCCCGCAGCACGAAGGAAAAAATCATATACTACACGATGATTCCCTGGGTCGCCCTGACTTGGGTCTTCTTCGTTTACATGATCACCGGATTTTTCAGCAAATGGTTCGGCGGCGAGCTGGAATATACGTTAATCAGCAGCGCTTCATTACTGCTTATCGCCGGGCTGTCGATCGTACTTGTCGAGTTGTTTATCCGCTATCTCGGTCCCGGCTCAAGAAAAAACAATGAGCACCAGGAGAACCCCCAACCGCGGAAATTCGATCCGAAATCGCTTGCCGTTTACCTCGGGATCGCCGTCGGTATCGTCGCCGTCGGATTGCTGCTCGGACGGATTATGCCGTCTTTTACCGTTTCCCCGTGGGACAGCCTTATTATTTTCGTCATCGGGATTCTGGGTCAAAAATTTATTTTCGGCCGGCGTCCCAAATCGTAAGTCCTTCGAAGGCCAAAAAAAAGGCCCCGCAACCGCGGGGTCTTTCGCATTTATATTTCCATTCTCCGATTGATCATGTAAGTGATAGCCCACACCATGAGCGCGACGACGACCAGTTCGAAGACGATAGTCCCCCCATTGAATCCCGTCAATTCCGACGCGGTGATTTCCGTACTCGTTCCGCTCGGTCCGGTTTCGACTCTAAATACCCCAAAATTATAGAAGTTACCAACGTCTCCCCCGAATAACCTGCTCTCAATAAAACCGAACACATTCTGGATGACAAAGAAAAACAAGATCGCGACCCATGATCCCGCTTTGCCCCGGATGCTGACCATGGCGCCCACGGTAATCGCCAGAAAGATCGTAATCATGAGCAGCGTATATATCCATATTCCCGACAAAAGGACATAAAACATTTCCTTCGCACTCACGCCCTCAAGAAGCTCCTCCAGACCAACAAATGACGTGTAATCCAGCACGAGTGCATGGACAAACATCAACGCGAGCAGGAGAAGGAGAGAGACCAAGGAAATCAGAATGGCGGAAAATACCGCCCATACCGGGTGAAGCGGCAGCAGCCTGCGGTGGTAGGCTTTCAGATTGTGTTCGAATGTTTTGCAGCCCAGAACGATGAGAAATATACCGGCGCAAGCATACAACATGATGGACAACGGCAAAATCGCTTGCGTTCCCCAGTCCTGTCTAATTCCGAAATATGCGATCAGCGCCTCCAGAATTACCAGAACGACGGCCACGCCAAGATACGTATTCGCATTTCGCTTCCAGTCGTATTTCAACAAATTGATCATGACGAAAACACCTCTTTGAACATGTCGTCGACGCTTTTACCGTATTTCATGCGCAAGTTATCCACTTCATCCTGTAGCACCAGCGATCCGTCCTTGATAAAAATCACTTCATCAAATATCCGCTCGATATCGCGAACCAGGTGAGTGGAAACGATCATGCTGCTGTCCTCATCGTAAAATTCGACGATCGCATCCAGGATCTTGGTCCGGGCCACCGGATCGACGCCGCCGATCGGCTCGTCGAGCAAATATAACTTCGCTTTCCGGGACAGCGTCAAAGTCAATTGCAACCGTTCGTTCATCCCTTTGGATAAGGAGGAGACCCGCTCACGTTCCTGCAAGTTCATGAAATCAAGCATCCGGCGCGCTTTTTCTTCATCAAAGTCCTCATAAAAGTCGCGGTAGAACCCGACCGCATCCTTTACCTTCATCCAAGATTCCGTCAGCGGCTGATCCGGCATGAAGGACACGAGCGATTTGGTCGCCAGCCCCGCCGGAACCCCGAGAACCGTGGCGCGTCCGGCCGAAGCCGGGATCAGTCCGGCGGCAATCTTCATGATGGTGCTCTTGCCGCTGCCGTTCGTCCCGAGCAGTCCGATGATTTTACCGGGTCCGATGCCGAAGGTGACTTGATTAAGGGCTGTTTTGGAGCGATAAGACTTGGATACTCCTTCAAATTGAAGTAACTTATCGGTCATGACCTTGTCTCTCCTCCCTGACGGCTTCAGCCACGATTTTCGCGATATCCGGGTTTGAAAAGCCGAGCTCCTGCATGCCATGAATAAAGCGGTCCAGCAGATCGCCGGCCATCTCTTTTTTGATCGTCATAATTTTCGATTCCTCGCTTGTCACATATCTTCCAAGTCCCCGTTTCGTCTCCACGACGGCTTCCCGCTCCAGCTCCTGAAACGTGCGTTGCACGGTGTTCGGATTGATCTGCAGCTCGGCCGCGAGCTCCCGGACGGACGGAATCTTGTCGCCCGGCTTCAGTTTGCCGGTTACGATTTCCCGTTTGATATAATTCATGATTTGCAAATAGATCGGCAGATTGTTGTCAAATTCGATCACAATGTGACCCTTCCTTTCCGCCGGGATTGAAGGCCGTAGGTTTAAGCGACATCCCGTTTTCTAAACGTACCAAAGCTGATTCCGAGAAACAAAGCCATATAAACCGCCAGCACGATCAGCGAAAATGCCAGGGTCATCCCGGACACGGGCGGCGTGCCTCCCTCCAGATAAACCGACAAGTCGGTGTTGGCGAACAGAACATATTTGACAAAATCATACCTTGCCAGCAATAGGAGCACAAGACTTTCCAGCATGACAAGCATCATGCCCACGCCGATCGTGGCGCCGGTGGAACGGGTCAGAACCCCGACCATAAAGGTGACGGTTACGTAAATCACGCTGTAGGCCAATTGAACTGCCGCGCCAAGCAGCGCTTTCTCCCAACTGCCCCCCTCCGATCCGAATCCAAACGCGACTCCGCCCGTAAGCAGCGCTGCCGCGAAAGCGGCCAAGGTAAGCGACAAGGTATACAAAAGGACCGTCACATACTTCGTGGCCAGTATTTTGCCGCGGCTCTGCGCCCGGATCAGCAGCAGCTTGATCGTCCCGAGACTATGCTCCTTGGCTACCGTGCCGGCCGTGCCGACGATCGCCAGAAGCGTGAGCAGCTGACCGATCCCTCCATTGCTTTCAAACATGCCTTCCAGGAACGCAAGGCCCGACGCAATTTGATCCGTTTCTCCGAAGCTCTTGACCATAAAAGCGATGAAAACGATGCAAGCGGCGATCACCGCATAAGGAAAAAAGAAGCTCCGTTTCTTGTACATCTTTAACCATTCGTTCGTGACTAACCGGCCAAAACTACGCAATGCGGTTCCCTCCCGTCCATTTCAAAAACTCGTCTTCCAGCGTTTCTTTTCTCTCCTCGATCCTGTAAAGACCGATACCCTCGGCTCCCAGTGCCGATGCGACCCTTGGGATATAGGCGTCGCGCACGGACACGGTGATTTCCTTCCGCTCCTCCGACACGTCCAGGATGCGGATTTCCTCCATCCTTGCGAGCCGCTCCTCCGCCCGTGCCGCATCGTCCACGCGAAGCGTCACATTGACCCGCTCCGTATCGGCGGCCGGCGCCTGGCCGAGCGGGCGCATCGTCACCAGTTTGCCCTCCTGGATCACGACGACGCGGGAGCACATCAGCTCCATTTCCGACAGCAGGTGGCTGGATACCAGTACCGCGATGCCTTCTTCCGCGGCGATCTTCTTCAGGTAATCGCGCATTTCGCGGATTCCGGCCGGATCCAGACCGTTCGTCGGCTCATCGAGGATGAGGATCGACGGCTCGTGCAGCAACGCCTGGGCAATGCCGAGCCTTTGCCGCATGCCGAGCGAATACGCTTTGACCTTTTTGCGCATCGCACCCTCCAGGCCGACGAGCTTCACCACGGTTTTGATCCGCTCTTCCGTAATGCCTTCCGCCATCCGCTGATATTGCTTCAAATTGTCCCAGCCCGTCATGTATGGGTAAAACTCGGGATTTTCGATAATCCCGCCGATTTCGGCAATGGCGTTCGCAAAGTCATGCCGGATGCTTTTGCCTCGAACCAGCACATCGCCTTCCGTCATGCCGATCAATCCGACGATCATCCGGATCGTCGTCGTTTTTCCCGCGCCGTTCGGACCCAGCAGGCCGACGATTTCCCCGCTATGCAGCTCAAAAGAAAGCTTGTCGACGCTCGCTTTGTTTTTAATCCGCTTGGTTACCCCATTTACAGTGAGCACGGGTCCAGCCGTTCCGTTTTCTCCATTCCCGTTTTGCATTTTCACCTTCATCGCTCCTTATCCAATACAGTTCTTGATTCGCCTATTGTTTGTGTTAAGTCTTGTGTTGTGCGCGTGCGCGGTGCCGTGCGTTGTACCGTGTGCGGTGCCGTGTGCGGTGCCGTGCGCCGTGCGTTGTACCGTGTGCGGTGCCGTGCGCCGTGCGTTGTACCGTGTGCGGTGCCGCGCCGTGCCGTGCATTGCACCCGTGCGCCGTGCCGTTGCCGTGCATTGCATCCGTGCGCCGTGCCATGCGCCGTGCGATGTACCGTGCGCCGTGCCGTGTGCGGTGCCGTGCGCCGTGCCGTGCATTGCATCCGTGCGCCGTGCGATGTGCCGTGCATTGCATCCGTGCGCCGTGCGATGTGCCGTGCGCGTCCCGTGTGCCGTGCATGTTTGGCGTATGTAATGTCTGGCACCGAGTATTAGTGTTATAGTTGAATAGTACACTAGTATTTTAACCTTGTAAAGAGGCTTTTATAATTTTGTGATAATCGCCGACTTAAGCAAAGAGCCGCCCCATTGTCTTCATGACTTGTGGAACAGCCCCTAAGTCTGATTCCCTAAAACGCAAAAAGAGGCTGTCTCCCGTCATCGTGACGAGTAGGACAGCCCCTTGCCGGAAACAAACTCCGGATAATCCATATGCGGTTAAATCAGCAAATTAAACAAATTCAAGTCGCGGTTCAATTCCGTGTAGGCGATCCCTTTGGATTCCATCCGTTTGACCAGCCCCTCGTAATCCGCCTTATCGCTGAGCTCGATCCCGACTAAGGCCGGGCCGTTCTCTTTATTGTGCTTCTTCGTATATTCGAACCGCGTGATGTCATCGTTCGGGCCGAGCACCTGCTCGAGAAACTCGCGAAGCGCGCCCGCCCGCTGCGGAAAGTTGATCAGGAAGTAATGCTTCAGCCCCTCATAAATAAGGGAGCGCTCCTTCATTTCCTGCATCCGGTCGATATCGTTGTTGCCGCCGCTGACGATGCACACGACCGTTTTGCCGCGAATTTGCTCACGGTACATGTCGAGCGCGGAAACCGGTAGCGCCCCGGCCGGCTCCACAACGATCGCGCTGTCGTTGTACAGTTCAAGGATCGTCGTGCAGGCTTTGCCTTCCGGCACTTTGACGATGTCGTCCAGCAAACTGGCGGAAATCGCATAGTTTAGATCACCGACGCGTTTGACGGCCGCCCCGTCCACGAACTTGTCGATCGACTCCAGCGTAACGACCTTCTTCTGCTTGATCGATTCCGCCATGGATGCCGCGCCGGACGGCTCCACGCCGATCAGCTTCGTTTCCGGGCTGACCGTTTTGAAGTAAGTGCCTACCCCGGAAACCAGGCCGCCCCCGCCGATGGTCACGAACACAAAATCGGCCGGAGCATCGAGGCTCTCCATAATTTCCATCGCGATCGTTCCGTTTCCGGCCACGATTTTCGGATCGTCAAACGGATGGATAAACGTTCTGCCGTCCTCTTTGCATGCTTTCATCGCCTCTTCGTAGGCGTCGTCATACGTATCCCCCGTCAAAATCACATCGATCGCGGACCCGCCGAACCGTTTAACCTGTTTAATCTTCTGATTCGGCGTCGTGCTCGGCATAAAGATTTTACCGTGAATGCCCAGAGCATGACAGGAATAGGCGACCCCTTGCGCATGGTTGCCGGCGCTTGCGCACACGATCCCCTTGGCCAGCTCCTCCTCGCTCAAACTGCGGATCATATTGTAAGCCCCTCGGATTTTAAAAGAGCGGACAATTTGCAAATCCTCGCGCTTCAAATACACCTTGCAATCGTATTTAGCCGACAGTGTCGGATCAAGCTGAAGCGGAGTACGTCTTACGACTTCTTTCAAAACATGATGGGCACGCACGATATCCGCCATTTCTACCGTTTGCCGTTCCGTATGGTTCATCTCGATCTCCTCGCTTTATTACAGTAACATGTCTCTCATTCTTTTAACGTTACACCGGAAACGGCGCGGGTTCAAGAGGTATCTTTTGCGTGCAAAATAAAACACCCTTTGACGGCAAGCAAACACATAGCCGCTCAAAGAGTGTTTTGTACGATCCGAATTTGCCGCGCGGGCACCTGTTAATCTTTCTTCGGAACAAGCTTTTGGTTGGTACGCCCCTCCGCATGCTTGATCTGTGCCAGCTCCGTGAGCTTCCACTCCGTTTTGCCCAGCACCAGATCGGCGGGGAATTCCTCGCCCTTTTGCAAATAGTTTTCACGGCCGAGTTCATCGGTATAGACGCCTTCCACTTCTACGTTTTCACCGGATACCGGGAGCATGTCTTTCTTCTCGTTGCTCAACATCATCGCCTCCTCCCGGATATTATTTCCCGGGCCGAACGCTTTATCCAAGCGAAATCCATTTCCGGAAGGAGGGGAGAGTGACAATGGGGGGATCCGGTTCGGCAACAAAATGCGTTAGGACTGTAACTAACAGCCAGCATCATACATAAGTTACGGCCCATAGATCGAATCGACCCGTCGACTAACTTTTTACACGCTAACGATCTAACGCTCGTAGCAGGCGCTAAAATGCCGAACACACACCTTTAGATTCTAACGGTCGTTCACGCTGTTAATGTGCTGCTGGGACCCGATTTACCACACTTTTGCCTAAATAAGCGCTGATACAACCGTTAGCCATGTTAAGTGTTGAATTTTAGCTGAAAAGCGTCGGTGGCAACCGTTACAGTTACGTATTCATGCAAAAAGACCATCCGAACGTGCCGGATAGCCCTTAAACATGAGTTAAGACCTCTAGAATCAATCCGCCGACTACTATTTACTCGCTAACGCTCGTATCAGGCGCTAAAATGCCGAAAACCCATACCTTTTAGATTCTAACGGTTGCTCCCGCTGTTATTGAGCTGCTAAGGATCCGATTTACCACAGTTTTGCCTAAATAAGCGCTCATGCAACCTTTAGCCGTGTTGAGTGTAGGTTTTTAGCCGAATAACGTCGGTGGCAACCGTTACAGTTACGTATTCATGCAAAAAGACCATCCGAACTTGCCGGATGGCCCTTAAACATGAGTTAAGACCTCTAGAATCAATCCGCCGGACTACTATTTACTCGCTAACGCTCGTATCAGGCGCTAAAATGCCGAAAACACATATCTTTAGATTCTAACGGTTGCTCCCGCTGTTAATGAGCTGCTGAGGACCCGATTTACCACAGTTTTGCCTAAATAAGCACTGAGGCAACCGTTAGCCATGTAAAGTGTTGATTTTTAGCTGAATAGCGTCGGTGGCAACCGTTACAGTTACGTATTTATGTAAAATGACTATCCGAGCGTGCCGGATGGCCCTTAAACATGAGTTAAGACCTCTAGAATCGATCCGTCGACTACTATATTCGCGCTAACGCTCGTAGCAGGCGCTAAATTGCCGTAAACACACACCTTTAGATTCTAACGGTTGCCCCTGCTGTTAATGAGCTGTTGGGGACCCGATTTACCACATTTTTGCCTAATAAGCGCTGAGGCAACCGTTAGCCATGCAAAGTGTTGATTTTTAGCCGAATAACGTCGGTGGCAACCGTTACAGTTACGTATTCATGCAAAAAGACCATCCGAACTTGCCGGATGGCCCTTAAACATGAGTTAAGACCTCTAGAATCAATCCGCCGACTACTATTTACTCGCTAACGCTCGTATCAGGCGCTAAAATGCCGAAAACACATATCTTTAGATTCTAACGGTTGCCCCTGCTGTTATTGAGCTGCTAAGGACCCGATTTACTACATTTTTGCCTAAATAAGCGCTGATGCAACCGTTAGCCATGTAAAGTGTTGATTTTTAGCCGAATAGCGTCGGTGGCAACCGTTACAGTTACGTATTTATGTAAAATGACCATCCGAGCGTGCCGGATGGCCCTTAAACATGAGTTAAGACCTCTAGAATCGATCCGTCGACTACTATTTACTCGCTAACGCTCGTATCAGGCGCTAAAATGCCGAAAACACATACCTGTAGATTCTAACGGTTGCCCCTGCTGTTATTGAGCTGCTAAGGACCCGATTTACTACATTTTTGCCTAAATAAGCGCTGATGCAACCGTTAGCCATGTAAAGTGTTGATTTTTAGCTGAATAGCGTCGGTGGCAACCGTTACAGTTACGTATTTATGTAAAATGACTATCCGAGTGTGCCGGATGGCCCTTAAACATGAGTTAAGACCTCTAGAATCGATCCGTCGACTACTATATTCGCGCTAACGCTCGTAGCAGGCGCTAAATTGCCGTAAACACACACCTTTAGATTCTAACGGTTGCCCCTGCTGTTAATGAGCTGTTGGGGACCCGATTTACCACATTTTTGCCTAATAAGCGCTGAGGCAACCGTTAGCCATGCAAAGTGTTAATTTTATGCTGAATAGCGTCGGTGGCAACCGTTACAGTTACGTATTCATATAAAAAGACCATCCGAACGTGCCGGATGGCCCAAATTTCCCAATTCTCAAATCCGTTTGACAGGCCGCAGAACCGCGTATCCGTACCCTTCCGGAAAATGCCGCTGATAATCCTGTTTGTCCTCTTCGTCCCATGCATACCCCAGCGATTCGGGATTAAAGTTCCACGCCAGTGCTTCCACCGCCTGCATCACGGCCCAATTGTCCTTCAGATAGTCAAAGGGCGGATGAAAAAACACCAGGTACTCGGATGCCGGAATCAGCCTGCTTTCCATCCCGTCCGGAATCAAGCCCGAATCTTCCACGGGGACGGGGATTCCATATAAGTAGCCTTTCTTCCCGTTGTCGTAAAACCATCCGGCCGTCTGGCCGAGCTGTCCGATCAGCGTCCGCGAGGACATGCTCTCCAATGTCCCGCAAATTTCGTCGCAGTCATGCCCGTTCGACCAGAACGAGCCGTAGTCCGATACTTCCTTGTCCCGGATTCCGATAAATTGATGGGCCGGAATGTACTCAACCTTAACCTCGATATGCTTGATCGCGGATGTAAAGTTCATGTTCCACTGCTCCTTCATCGCGTAATGATAAGGAGAAAACACTTCCTGCCGGACGGCCAGCCTGATGGGACGTTTCGATTTCCGGTAGGCGCCCGGCGTAAAGCCGAACGCTTTGACGAACGCCCGGGACATCGCCTCCTGGGACGAAAAACCGCATTCGACGGCAATGTCCAGCACCCGTTTGTCCGTGTCGCGGAGCTCCAGGGCGGCACGGCTAATCCGGCGCATCCGGACATAATCCCGAAGCGTCATCCCCGTCAAGGCATGAAACTGCTTTGTGCAGTAATGAGGCGAGTATCCCAATTGCCGCGACATCGTCAGCAGCGAGGACGTCTCTTCCAAATGTTCGTCGACCCAGTCGATCATCCGCTGGACCATCTCGTTCCATTCGTACATCCGGCAGCTCTCCTTTCGTTAACAATGTATCACGATCGTTTTCGGAGCTTTTGATCCGAATTGCAATGGTAAGAATTCGCCCCAATACACCCGCAATTCCTGCCGCAAGGATAATCCGAACCATAAAAAAAGACCGCCCGGTAACGGACGGTCTAAAAGGACGCTTCCTCAAATCGAAATTATACCAAAGCCTTGGCAGCGATATCCGTACGGCTGTGCTTGCCTTCGAAGGTAATCCGATCGGCTGCGGCGTAAGCCTTAACCCGAGCTTCGGCGATATCCTTGCCGAGTCCGACGACGCCAAGCACGCGGCCGCCGTTCGTCACCCATTCGCCGGCTTCGCTCTTGCCCGTGCCCGCATGGAAGACGAGCGCATCCTTCTCCGAAACGCGGTCAAGCCCGTGAATCGGCAAGCCCTTCGGATAAGAAGCCGGATATCCGCCCGAAGCTAAAATGACGCAAACCGCCGCTTCCTCGCTCCATTCGATTTCAGCTTCTGCCAAAGTACCGTTCACCGCTGCCAGAAAAATATCCAGCAAATCGCTTTTCAATCGCGGAAGGACCACTTGGGTTTCCGGATCCCCGAAGCGTGCGTTGAATTCGATCGTCTTCGGTTTCCCTTCCGGCGTAATCATCAGCCCGGCAAACAGCACTCCCCGGAACGGGCGTCCTTCCTGAACCATGGCCTTTGCGGTCGGCTTGATGATCGTTTCCACCGCTTCCTCGATGATGCTGTCCGCAATATGCGGAAGCGGAGAATAAGTGCCCATACCGCCGGTATTCGGCCCTTTATCTCCGTCGTATACCTGCTTGTGGTCCTGCGCCGCCGCCATCGGACGCACGGTCTCCCCGTCCACGAACGCAAGGATCGACATTTCCTGTCCCGCCAAAAACTCCTCGATCACCACCTGGCTGCCGGACTCGCCGAACACCTTTTCCACCATGATTTTGCGGAGCGCCTCTTCGGCCTCCTCACGGGTAAACGCCACGGTAACGCCTTTCCCTGCGGCCAAACCGTCCGCCTTAATGACGATCGGCACCGGTTGGGACTGCAAATAAGCCGACGCCGCTTCATACTCGTCAAACTTTTCGTATGCGGCCGTCGGAATATCGTATTTTTTCAGCAGATCCTTCATGAACGTTTTGCTGCCCTCGATCAGCGCCGCGTTTTTGCGCGGTCCGAATACAGGAATGCCCTCGGCTTCAAAAGGGTCTACAATCCCGTCCACGAGCGGATCATCCGGCCCGACGACGACGAGACCCACGTTTTTCTCCTTGGCGAATGCGATCAGCCGATCGAATTCATGAACCTGAATCGGCACCAGCTCCGCAATCTCCCCGATTCCGGCGTTTCCCGGCGCACAGTAGATCGTCCCGGCTTTCGGGCTTTTGGCGAGCGCCCAGCAGATCGCGTGCTCGCGTCCGCCTCCGCCGATTACTAGAATATCCATGTACACTGCCCCTCCTTTTGCTTATCGAAATAACTAATTACATTCCGCTCTCCACACATGTTGCACATATTACAACAATTTCCCCCCGCTAAGCGACTCCTCGATCCCAAGGCTGCAATTAATACAACGTTTTCAGGCATATGAAGGGAAAACAGCTCAAACCGGCTCAATATGCTGTAAAAAATACAACTTTGGTGCTCTTACTCAGCTACTTTCAGGAAAAATGTTGTAAAAACTGCATCAATTGCTCACTTATTGCGCAATTAATCGCTCACTTCGGTCCTGCAGCGCACCTATGAAAAAGGCAGGCCGCCGCAGCGGTCCTGCCGTCCTTGCCATTTTTGAAAACCGGATTAATGTTTGAAGTGTCTTACGCCCGTGAACACCATGGCGATGCCATATTCATTGGCGACTTTGATCGACTCTTCGTCACGCACGGATCCGCCCGGCTGAATGACCGCCGTGATGCCCGCTTTTGCGGCTTCCTCCAGCGTGTCGCCCATCGGGAAGAACGCATCCGATGCGAGCACGCTGCCCTTCGCCTTGTCGCCCGCCTGCTCGATGGCGATCTTCGCGGCGCCGACGCGGTTCATTTGACCGGCCCCGACGCCGATCGTCATATCGTCCTTGGCCAAAACGATGGCGTTGGATTTCACGTGCTTAACGACTTTCCAGCCGAACAGCAGCTGCTTCAATTCTTCCTCGGTCGGCTTGCGGTCGGTAACGACTTGAAGCTCGTTGACGTTCAACGAGTGGACATCGTTTTCCTGCACCACCATGCCGCCGTCGATCGAAGTCACGACAAACTGGCTCTTCCGGCTGCTTGCGGACTCCAAGTTGCCCAGCTTCAGCAACCGGATATTTTTCTTCTGGGTCAAAATATCGAGCGCTTCCTGCGTGAATCCCGGCGCCAAAACGATTTCGAGGAAAATCTCTTTGAGCAGCGTCGCGGTATCCGCATCGATGATGCGGTTCGCGGCAACGATCCCGCCGAAAATCGAAACCGGATCGGCATCGTAAGCCTTGCGGTACGCTTCGTAAATACTCTCGCCAACGCCGACGCCGCAAGGGTTCATATGCTTCACGGCCACAACGGCAGGTTCTTCGAATTCCTTCACGATTTGCAATGCCGCGTTTGCGTCGTTGATGTTATTGTAGGAAAGCTCCTTGCCGTGCAGCTGTTCAGCTGTCGTCAATGTATCCGCCGCCGCGAGCGGCTTACGGTAGAACGCCGCCCTTTGGTGCGGATTTTCGCCGTAGCGGAGATCCTGGATTTTTTCATATGTCACGGTGAAGCGCTCAGGGAGCGGATCGCCGGTCACATTCGACAAATAATCGGAGATCAGGGCATCATAAGACGCGGTATGACGGAATACTTTGGCCGCAAGCCGTTTGCGCGTGTCAAGCGTCGTATCCCCGCTCGCGCGAACCTCCTCCAGCACGGTGCCGTAGTCGGCCGCATCGACAACCACGCTGACGAACGCATGGTTTTTCGCCGCAGAGCGCAGCATCGTCGGACCGCCGATATCGATATTTTCGATCGCGTCCTCATAAGCGACATCCGGTTTCGCGATTGTCTCCTGGAACGGATACAGGTTTACGACGACAAGGTCGATATAATCAAGACCCAGCTCTTTCATTTGCTCCTGGTGTTCCGAACTGTCCCGTACCGCCAGCAACCCGCTGTGAACGGCCGGATGCAGCGTTTTGACGCGTCCGTCCAAAATTTCCGGAAAGCCCGTAACCTCGGAGATTCCGATGACCGGAACTCCTTCCTTCGACAACAGGTTCTTCGTTCCTCCCGTCGAAATAATCTCCACACCAAGCTGTGACAACTCGCGGCAAAAATCCACGATACCCGTTTTATCCGAAACGCTCACGAGCGCTCTTTTGATACTCACGATTGGCTCCTCCTTTTAAATTGACGAATGATGACCGAATATTTCTCGGGAAATATCGACTGATCGTGCAGCAATTAGCGACTAACCGTAACCTTTCTGCCTTCCACGGAAATCTTCCCGTTGACGAACCAGGAGACGACTTTCGGGTACAATTCCCGTTCCGCCACATGGATTCTTTCCTCCAACGTTTCGATGGTGTCGCCATGCAGCAGCGGAACCGGCTCCTGGGCCACGACGGCCCCCGTATCCATGCCGCCGTCCACGAGATGGACGGTCACGCCGGTGACCTTAACTCCGTATTCCCATGCCTGACCGATGGCGTCTTTGCCCGGAAAAGCGGGGAGCAGCGAAGGATGGATATTGATCATTTTACCGGCGTAAGGCTCAACGAGCACCGGTGTAAGGAGCCGCATATACCCCGCCAAAACAATAAGATCCACCTGCCGGTTAGCAAGCTCCGCGGCGATTTCCGTTTCGTAATCCTCGCGCCGGCCGTATTCCTTCGGTTGAAACAGAAAAGTGTCCACACCTGCCTGCCGCGCACGTTCGACGACCCGCGCCTGCGGTTTGTCGCAGACGAGCAGAACGATTTCGGCATTGCCCAGCTTCCCCGCACGCAAAGCGTCGACCAGTGCCTGGAAATTGCTCCCCTGACCGGATGCGAATACCGCGATCCGGAATGAGGACCCGGCCGGCATCAGACTTCCGCTCCTTTAAACGTAACGATACGGTCGCCCTCCGTCACCCGTCCGATCACGTACGGCGTTTCTCCGGAAGCGCGAAGCGCCGACAATGCCGCCTCGGCGTCCTGCTCCGCAACGACAATGACCAGCCCGATCCCCATGTTGAATGTCGTAAACATGTCGCGGTTGCTGACGTTGCCCGTTTGCTGGAGCAGCGAAAAGATCGGCAAAATCGGCCACGTGCCGTAGTCGATTTCGACATTGACGCCTTCCGGCAGCACACGCGGAATGTTCTCGATGAAGCCGCCGCCGGTGATGTGAGCCATCCCTTTGACTTGCACCTTTTCCAGCAAGTCGAGCACCGGCTTCACGTACAGCTTCGTCGGCGTAAGCAGCACGTCGCCGAGCGCTTCGCCGCCAAGCTCGGGCAGGCGGTCCTGCAGCGCATGGCCGGCCTGTTCGAGCAGCAGCTTCCGCACGAGCGAGAAGCCGTTGCTGTGGACGCCGCTCGACGCGAGGCCGATCACGGTATCGCCGGCCTGAATCGTGCTGCCGTTCACGATTTTGCTCTTGTCGACGACGCCGACGGTAAATCCGGCGATGTCGTATTCGCCTTCGGCGTACATGCCCGGCATTTCCGCCGTTTCCCCGCCGATCAGGGCGCAGCCCGATTCATGGCAGCCTTCGGCGATGCCGGCGACGATGGACTCGATTTTCTCGGGCACGACTTTGTCGCAGGCCAAATAATCGAGGAAAAACAACGGCTCCGCGCCTTGAACCACGATGTCGTTCACGCACATCGCCACCGCGTCGATCCCGATCGTATCGTGCTTATCCATCGCGAACGCGATTTTCAGCTTCGTTCCGACGCCGTCCGTTCCCGAAACCAGCACCGGCTCCTCGTATTTATCCTTGTTCAAGCCGAACAAAGCTCCGAAGCCGCCCAAATCCGTCAGCACTTCCGGGCGGAACGTCCGTTTGACGTGCTTTTTCATCCGTTCAACCGCTTCATTGCCTGCCGCGATATCCACCCCGGCGTTTTTGTAAGCTTCAGACACGTGAGGACACTCTCCTTAAAGTTATTGGCGGATTCCGTGATCCGCAAAGTAGGTTTACACCTTATACCAGCAAATTAACAGGAAAAGCTCCTGCTAATTTCGCATTTCAACACTCCATAGAAACTTTAGTGGGAAAAACTCCCTCTAATTCGGACTACATAGCCCACTGAAGTCAAAATCGAGCAAAATAACAGGAGGTTTTCCGGTTGTTTTGCGAAATTGCGAGTGCAGGAGCAAAATAACCGGAGAAATTCCCGTTAAACATGCCGCCTTAAAGCAATTTATCGTTTCACGCCATGAAATACCTACGGCATGAACCAAGAATCAACATGTGCAGCCAAACTTCTCCTCGCCGTCGAAATCGGTCCGGGTCGGGTAATCGTTGTCGAAGCAGGCCATGCACAGGCCGCCTTTGTAATCGCCCTGGTTGTCTCCGCCCACGGCGCGCACCAAGCCTTCCGGGCTCAAAAACTCCAGCGAGTCCGCGTTGATCTCGCGGCAAATCTCTTCGACCGATTTGGACGAAGCGATCAGCTCCGCGCGGTCCGGCGTATCGATGCCGTAGAAGCACGGGTTTTTGAACGGCGGCGAGGTGATGCGTACATGCACCTCGGTCGCTCCCGCTTCGCGCAGCAGATTGACGATGCGCCGCGACGTCGTGCCGCGGACGATCGAGTCGTCGATCATGACGACGCGCTTGCCTTCCACCACGCGGCGGACGGCGCTCAGCTTCATCTTCACGCCCTGCTCGCGCAGCTCCTGGCTCGGCTGGATGAAGGTCCGGCCGGTGTATTTATTTTTGATCAAACCGAGCTCGTAAGGGATGCCGGTCTGCTCCGCATAGCCGATCGCGGCGGAGATGCTGGAATCTGGCACGCCGGTTACGACGTCCGCGTCCACGAACGACTCCTGCGCCATCACCTGGCCCATGCGCTTGCGCGCGGCGTGCAGGTTCGACCCGTTCAGATCGCTGTCCGGACGCGAGAAGTAAATGTACTCCATCGCGCACAGCGCCTTGCGTCCCGCCTCGGCAAAGCGCTCCTCGCGCAGCCCGTCCCGGTCCAGTACCAACAGTTCGCCCGGCCGGATGTCGCGGATCGTCTCCGCGCCGATCACCTCGAACGCGCACGTCTCGGACGAGAACAGATACGCGTCGCCGAGCCGGCCCATCGTGAGCGGCCGCAGGCCGTTCGGGTCGCTGGCGACGAGCAGCTTGTCGTTCGTCATCAGCAGGAAGGCGAAGCCGCCGACCAACTGACGGAGCGCGT
This sequence comes from Paenibacillus salivarius, assembly GCF_051307165.1. NCBI lineage: Bacteria > Bacillati > Bacillota > Bacilli > Caryophanales > Paenibacillaceae > Paenibacillus > Paenibacillus salivarius. The sequence continues at coordinate 1,019,322 of NZ_CP195592.1, read as the reverse complement.
CCTTCGCCGCTTCGACGAAATCCTTCGGCGACCGCGCGATCAAATGCGCGATCACCTCCGTGTCGCTCGTCGTCTGGAAGATCGACCCGCTTTGCTCCAGCTCGCGGCGGATTTTCGGCGCGTTGACGATGTTTCCGTTCGTCGCCACCGCCAAATCCCCGTCGCGGTATTTGAACACGAGCGGCTGCGCATTCGTCAACCGGCTGTCGCCGCTCGTCGAGTAACGCACATGGCCGATCGAACGGTCACCCGCAAGCGAGGCTAACCGGTCGCGGTCGAACACCTCTTTGACCAGCCCCATTTCGCGGTGATAATTAAAGCTCTTTCCGTCCGTAACGCAGAGTCCCGCGCTCTCCTCCCCACGGTGCTGCAAGGCATGCAAACCGTAGTAGGAAAGGGACGCGGCTTCGGGATGTCCGAAGACCCCGAAAACGCCGCATTCTTCTTTTAACGTATCGAAAATATCGCTCCGCCCCGTGCCCTCATTGTAATAATCTCCTGTCCAAAGGCTCTCCATTTCCAGCTTCGCCTTTACTTCATGAGACATGGAATGGTATCCTCCCAAACCTGTTTGAGCGTCTCTACCGATCTGTTCAATGCCGGGGTTCCGTTCACGCGAACGTTCAGCTCGCGGCCGCCCACTTGACCGATCTTTTGCACGGGCACGCCGTGCGTAGCGATGAAGTCAACCAGCTTTTCCGCTTGATCCGCGGATGCCGAAAGCAAAATCCGGGATTGGGATTCGCTGAACAAAGCCACGTCGGAACGGAGATCCGTATGGAAATCCACTTGAGCGCCAAGTCCGCCGCTGATGCAGGATTCGGCCAAAGCGACAGCCAGGCCGCCTTCCGCAAGATCATGCGCGGACCGGACCAAGCCGCCTTGGATCGCGCCAAGCACGGCGTCCAACAGTTTTTTCTCGACGTCAAGGTCAAGCTGCGGCGGACGTCCTTCGGTCACGCCGTGTACGACCGCCTGGAATTCGCTGCCTCCAAGCTCGCCGCGCGTTTCGCCGAGCAACAGGATCACGTCGCCTTCGGCCTTGAAGCCTTGGGTCGTGATATGGTCCGTATCATGTACCAGTCCCACCATGCCTACGACCGGCGTCGGATAAATGGCGCCTTTCAAGTTCTCGTTGTACAAGCTGACGTTTCCGCCGATAACCGGCGCGTTCAGCACGCGGCAAGCTTCCGCCATGCCGTCGACCGCTTTTTCCATCTGCCAGAAAATTTCCGGCTTCTCCGGGCTCCCGAAATTCAGGTTGTCCGTGATCGCCAGCGGCTCCGCGCCCGAGCAAACGATATTGCGCGCCGCTTCGCTGACCGCGATCCGTCCGCCGACTTCAGGGTCCAGGTACACGAAACGTCCGTTGCAGTCCGTCGTCATCGCCAGCCCTTTGCGGGTTCCGCGAATCGTGACCACCGCCGCGTCCGAACCCGGACGAACCGCCGTGCTGGTGCGGACCATATAATCGTATTGGTTGTAAACCCAAGCCTTGCTTGCCACCGACGGCGAAGCCAGCACCTTTTCCAACGCCGAGCCAAGATCGGCAACTTCCGCATAACGCAGCGTGTCGACCGAAGCGTTCTGCTCATAATAAGCCGGCACTGCCGACGGTTTATCGTAGATCGGGCATTCGTCCACAAGCGCCGTCACCGGCATATCACCGACCACTTCGCCGTGATGGAACAGCTTCAAACGGCCGTCGTCGGTCACCTTGCCGACTTTGGCGCAAATGACGCCCCAGCGTTCGAAAATTTCCATCGCCTGCGCCTCGTCCTTCGGCTCCACGACGAACAGCATCCGCTCCTGGGATTCCGACAGCATCATTTCGTAAGGCGTCATGCCTTCTTCACGTTGCGGCACCTGGTCGAGATACAGCTCCAGACCGTTGCCTGCCTTGCTTGCCATCTCCGCGCTGGAGCAGGTCAAGCCCGCCGCGCCCATATCCTGAATCCCGAGCACGATGCCCGTGTCGATCAGCTCCAGGCACGCTTCCATGACCAGCTTCTCCATGAACGGATCGCCGACCTGAACCGCCGTACGCTTCGCTTCCGACTCTTCCGTCAGCTCTTCCGAAGCGAACGTCGCGCCGTGAATGCCGTCACGGCCCGTAGGCGGACCCACGTAGAACACCGGGTTGCCGACGCCTTTGGCGACGCCGCGCTGAATCTTATCGTGGTCGATCAAACCGACGCACATCGCGTTGACGAGCGGGTTGCCGTCATAGCTCTCGTCGAACACCACCTCGCCGCCGACCGTCGGAATGCCGATGCAGTTGCCGTAGCCGGCGATCCCGGACACGACATGCTCGAACAAGTATTTGACGCGATCGCTCTCCAGGTTGCCGAAACGCAAGGAATTCAGCAATGCGACAGGCCTTGCGCCCATGGAGAAAATATCGCGGATAATCCCGCCCACGCCCGTCGCCGCGCCTTGGTAAGGCTCGACCGCCGAAGGGTGGTTATGGCTTTCGATCTTGAACACGACCGCCTGGTTGTCGCCGATATCGACGATTCCCGCGCCTTCGCCGGGACCCATCAATACGCGCGGGCCGTCCGTCGGGAAACGGCGCAGCAGCGGCTTGGAATTTTTATAAGCGCAGTGCTCGGACCACATGACGCTGAAAACGCCGATTTCCGTATAATTCGGTTTCCGGCCGAGGAATCCGCAAATCAGCTCATATTCGCTGTCCGAAACGCCCATCTGTTTGTAAATTTGCTGCTCCGCGATTTGCTCCGCATTCGGTTCCTTAGCGGACACTTGCTGACTCATGACGATCCCTCCATGCCTTTAATATCGAAGTAAACATTCTTTTGCCGTCTTCCGAGCCGAGCAGGCTGTCCACCGCGCGTTCCGGATGGGGCATCATGCCGACCACGTTGCCGGCCTCGTTCGAAATCCCCGCGATATCTTCAACGGAGCCGTTCGGATTGTTCACATAACGGAAAATGATCTGGTTATTCGCCTTCAATGTAGCCAATGTTGCATCATCGCAATAATAATTGCCTTCGCCGTGCGCGATCGGAATCGTGATTTCTTCCCCGGCCGCGTACTGCGTCGTAAACGGATTGTCGTTGTTTTCGACGCGAAGCACCGTGTCATGGCAGCGGAACTTCAGCGACATGTTGCGCCGCAGCGTCCCCGGAAGCAGACCGGCTTCGGTCAGAATCTGGAACCCGTTGCAGATGCCCAGAATGAATTTGCCTTGCTCGGCAGCCTTCGCAACTTCCGCCATCACCGGAGCGAACCGGGAAATGGCGCCACAGCGGAGGTAATCGCCGTAGGAGAAACCGCCCGGAACGAGAATGCCGTCGTAAGCGGAAAGGTCCGTGGCCGTATGCCACACATAGTCGACAGGCTGATGGGTAGTATCTTCCACCGCTTTGTAGCAGTCGATGTCACAGTTGGAGCCGGGAAATACGAGTACTGCGAATTTCATGCATCAGCCCTCCAATTCGAAGCGGTAATCTTCAACAACCGTATTTGCGAGCAGCTTTTCACACATCGCCTTGACCCGGGCTTCCGCCTCGAAACGGTCGCTGGTGTCCAGCTCGATTTCCATATACTTGCCGATCCGGACACTGTCCACTTCCTTGAATCCCATGGAATGCAGCGCGCCTTGAACGGCAACCCCCTGCGGATCGAGTACGCTTTGCTTAATGGTGACATAAACGCGAGCTTTCATCATTTCCCCGTGTTCCTCCTAGTAATGGATATATTTGAACTGATCTTGTTACTTGAGTTCTGTGCCTGTCAGCCTTTGAAAAATATCGCGGTAACGGCGCGTGGTCTCCTCCACCACCTGCGGCGGCAGCGGGTCGGGCTGGCTGTTCTTGTCCCAATCCGAGCCTGCCAGATAGGCCCGGACCGGTTCTTTGTCCATGCTGTCGATCTCAATATCGAGCGCATAATTTTCCCGGGCCCAGAAGCGGGAGGCGTCCGGCGTGAAAATTTCGTCGATGAGGATCAGCTCTCCGTCGATCAAACCGAATTCCAGCTTGCAATCCGCCAAAATAATGCCGCGCGCCTCGCAATAATCGCGGGCGAAGCCGTATAGCTCAAGGCTGCGGTTTTTCAGCCGCTCCGCGAGTTCGGCGCCGACCAGCTCGGACATGGCCGCAAACGAAATATCCTCGTCGTGGCCGACATCGTTTTTGGCCGCCGGCGTAAAGATCGGCTCAGCCAGCTTGCTGTTCTTGCGCAGCCCTTCCGGAAGCTTGATCCCGTTGATTTCGCCGCCGTTCTGGTACTGCCTCCAGCCGCCGCCGGTGACATACCCCCGAACGACGCATTCGATATCGATCCGCTGTGCTTTTCGCGTTACCATGATCCGGTTCCGGAGCGCTTCCTTATGCTCCTCGGGGATGATGTCCCCAAGAAGCTCGACATCCGTATGAACGACATGGTTGGCGATCAGATCCTTGGTCTGTTCAAACCAGTACGCGCTCAAGCGGTTCAGCACATTCCCCTTGTCCGGCACGGCCGGTTCCAGCACGTAGTCGAACGCGGAAATCCGGTCCGTCACCACGATCAGGTAATGCTCGCCGAGATCGTACAGTTCCCGGACTTTTCCTTTGTAAAGCAGCGGAGCCTTTACCAGCTCCTGCGCCGTGGAGATGGCCGTTGTGGAGATCGGTTTTGACATGATCACTGTCCTCCTCGTAACGCGGCAGCCGTGACCTTTTTCGTCGAACCCGCCTGCCGCTTCTTATTTGCTTTGCAAAATTACCCTTCGATCAATCCTAATCTGCGGAAAATCGTGTCGACATTTTTCAGATGCCATGCCGGGTTAAATGCATCATCGATTTCTTCCTTGCTCAGGACGGCCGTAATTTCCGGCGTCTCCTCGATAATGTCGCGGAATTGGCGTTGGGTCTCCCAAGCCTGCATCGCGCGCGGCTGCACCGTGTCGTATGCCTGCTCGCGGCTGAAGCCCTTGTCGATCAGCTTCGTCAAGACGCGGCCGGAGAACGGTACGCCGTACGTGCGGGCCATGTTGCGCTTCATGTTTTCCGGGAAAACGGTCAGGTTCTTCACGATATTGCCGAAACGGTTCAGCATGTAGTTAAGCAGCATCGTCGCGTCCGGCAAAATGACCCGTTCTACGGAAGAGTGCGAAATGTCGCGCTCATGCCACAGCGTTACGTTTTCGTAGGCCGAAATCATATGGCCGCGGATCACGCGGGAAAGGCCGGAAATGTTTTCGCAGCCGATCGGGTTCCGTTTGTGCGGCATCGCGGACGAACCTTTTTGCCCTTTGGCGAACGCTTCTTCCACTTCGCGGAACTCGCTCTTTTGCAGGGCGCGGATTTCGGTCGCGAATTTGTCCAGCGACGTGGCGATCAGCGCCAGGGTCGCCATATATTCCGCATGGCGGTCACGCTGCAGCGTTTGCGTCGAAATCGGCGCCGGGCTCGTACCGAGCTTACGGCAAACGAACTCTTCGACAAACGGATCGATATTGGCATAAGTGCCGACCGCGCCGGAAATTTTGCCGAACTGCACATTGTCGGCCGCACGGCGGAAACGCTCGAGATTCCGTTTCATTTCCTCGTGCCACAACGCCATCTTGAGTCCGAACGTCGTCGGTTCCGCATGCACCCCGTGCGTGCGTCCCATCATCGGCGTATCTTTATAGGCAATCGCCTTTTCCCGTAAAATTTCGATGAAATTGACGATATCTTTTTCCAAAATCTCGTTCGCCTGTTTCAGCAAATATCCGAGCGCCGTATCGACGACATCCGTCGAGGTCAAGCCATAGTGGACCCATTTGCGCTCCGCGCCAAGGCTCTCGGATACGGCCCGCGTGAAGGCGATCACGTCATGCCGGGTCTCCTGTTCGATTTCATAGATCCGGTCGATGTCGAAGGAGGCGTTCTGCCGCAGCAAAGCGACATCTTCCTTAGGGATCACGCCAAGCTCTGCCCAAGCTTCGCAAGCGCAAATTTCAACTTCGAGCCAGGCTTTGAATTTGTTTTCCTCGGTCCAGATGGCCCGCATCTCCGGTCTGCTGTAACGTTCGATCATTTATTCTGATTCCTCCAAATATTAGTTTGTTCTACCCATTGTAGACCGTTCCGCACATCGTCGCAAAGCAGATTGATATGTCCCATTTTGCGTTTGGGGGCGGAACCGCTTTTTCCGTACAAATGCACTTTGGGGATAACGCCAGCGTTAGCGCCTGTGCCTGTCTCCGTCGACGGCAATCCTTCACGCCCGAACCACTGCCCGGTAACGACCGCATCCGAGACGGCCTCCAAATGCTCGCCGAGCACATTGACCATCACGACCGGGGTCCGAAGGGCCGTTTCGCCCAGCGGCAGGTTGCATACCGCCCGGACATGCTGTTCAAACTGCGAAGTCGCGCAGGCTTCCATCGTATAATGGCCCGAATTGTGCGGGCGCGGTGCCAACTCGTTGACGTACAGCGTTCCGTCTTCCGTCAGAAACATTTCCACCGCGAGCAGGCCGACCGCTTCCATCGATTCCGCGATCCGCGAAGCGAGCCGCTCCGCTTCGCGCTGAATCTCATCCGCTACCCGGGCGGGAACGATGGACAAATGCAAAATATTGTCCACATGAACGTTCTCCGCGACCGGGAACGTCTTGATTTCGCCGCGCGGGCTGCGCGCCGCGATCACGGACAGTTCCTTCACGAACGGAATGAACTGCTCGAGCACGAGCTCCGTCCCCGCGCGGCTCAGCTCGGCATAGGCCTGGCCGATCTCGCTCTCCGAGCGGATCACCCATTGGCCCTTGCCGTCGTATCCTCCGGTCGCCGTCTTGAGCACCGCCGGCAGCCCGAGCCGCCGTACCGCCTCGCGCAAGGCCTCTTCGCTGCCGATCTCCGCGTACGGCGCCACTTGGGCTCCCGCCGCCTCGACCGCCCGCTTCTCCCGAAGCCGGTGCTGGGTCGTATAGAGGAGGCGGCTGCCCTGCGGCACGTACGACCGCTCTTCAAGCAGCGCGGCGACCTCCGCATCCACGTTCTCGAACTCGTACGTGATGACGTCCGCGCGCTCGGCTAGCTCGCCCGCGGCCGCCTTGTCGCCGTATCCGGCGACGATCTGCTCCGCGACCTGGCCGCAAGGCGCGTTCGGCGTCGGGTCCAGCGCCACGAACCGGTAGCCGAGATTGCTTCCCGCGAGCGCCATCATCCGGCCGAGCTGGCCTCCGCCAAGCACGCCGATCGTTCCGCCCGGCTTGATCACCGGTGCTTCGGCACCGCCTTGGTTGCGCATCGTGTTTTCGCTCATCCCAGATCCGCTCCCATCACCAGCTCGCTGCTGCTCTCCAGCACCGCGTCCCGCAAGCGGTCGCGCCGCTCCTGCAGCCGCGCCGCCAAGGCCGGATCGAACGCGCCGAGCATTTGCGCCGCCAGAAGTCCGGCGTTGATGGCTCCCGCCTTGCCGATCGCCACCGTTGCGACAGGAATGCCGCCGGGCATTTGCACGATCGACAGCAGCGAATCCAGCCCGTTCAGCGCAGCCGACTTCACCGGTACGCCGATTACCGGAAGCACCGTCTTGGCCGCGACCATTCCCGGCAAATGAGCCGCGCCGCCCGCGCCGGCGATGATCACTTTGATCCCCCGTCCGGCCGCTTGCTCCGCGAACTCAAACATTAAATCAGGCGTACGGTGTGCGGATACGACATTTTTTTCATAACCGATTTCCAGTTCCTCAAGAACCTTGCACGCATGCTGCATCGTTTCCCAATCCGAGCTGCTTCCCATGATGACGGCGACCTGTATCGACATGTTTCAACCTGCTTTCTATGATTTTTTTGCTTTCTTCCAAAAAATAAAGCCCGACCTTCACAGAGAAAACGGTTCTCATAGGGAAAGATCGGACCTGTCGGAGGAATACGCATGCTGACCGCGCTGTATTTGCCGCTGCCCTGAACACAAAACAAGCAAGTGCCCGGCCTGCCAACGCTGAATTCCTCGTAGTCCGGAAATTTACGGTTTCCGGGTAGAGACTGCCGGACCCTATTTCCGGCTATATACGAGATCATTTTTAATTGTCAGTGATAAAATTAATTCTATAGTAAGTTTACCAACTCCTCACTCTGCATGTCAACCTAAACACGAACATTCAAATCTCGTCGTTTTTAAACGTTCGCTTTTTATGGAGCTAAAACGTTGATTCGCCGCCTCGTTGATCTGCATGCGTACCAAAAATGGGAAGAACGTATTACTCGTTAACCTATCTCAAGCCACCCTACCTTTTTCCCAAATCGCAAGGAACATGGTACCCTTTTTCTAAAGATCGCGACACCATGTTCGGTTACGTTCGTATTAACAAAAAACAGTTGCGAAAGAAGGAGGATTTCTCACTCGTGGAATTGATTCTGGAGAACATCGCCAAAAGCTTTGGAAGCAAAAATGTGCTGCAAAACGCCGGGTTTACGTTCGAAAAAGGGAAGATTTACGGTCTGTTGGGGCGAAACGGCGCAGGGAAGACGACGCTTTTTAACGGATTGAGCGGGGAAACGAAGCTTGACGGCGGCAAAGCATGGCTGAAGGAGGGCGATACGGCCCGCGATCTTCGCGAGGAGGATATCGGATATGTTTATTCGCTGCCGATTTTGCCGGAGTTTCTTACAGGTTACGAGTTCGTCAAATTTTTTATGGACATTAACCAGGACAAACTGCAGCCGGACCATCGCATCGACGATTACTTCGAAATGATGAGAATGACGGAGGAGGATCGGCATCGTCTCATCAAAAACTACTCCCACGGCATGAAAAACAAAATCCAGATGCTGCTGTTCCTGATCACGAAGCCGCCGGTCATCCTGCTGGACGAACCCCTGACCTCGTTTGACGTCATCGTGGCCCTGGAAATGAAAAATTTGCTGCGCGAGATGAAAAAGGATCATATTCTGATCTTCTCCACGCATATTTTGCAGCTCGCTTCGGATCTATGCGACGAACTGGTCATTTTGAACAAGGGCCGGTTGTCTTCCGTGCCGCGGGAACTGCTGGGCAGCCCCGAGTTCGAACAAAGCATCATCGAGCTTTTGCAGGATGAGGATGCAGGGGAGGGAATACCGGATGCTTCGAACGCTTAACACGATTCTCAATCTTCAGGCATCCTCTTTTGCGAACCGGTTGATCTATTATGTTCAAAAGCTGCCGTTCATCGGCAAACTGGTCGGGGATAACGCATACTCCAGATTGGGCCTGAAAAGAGCCGGAGCCATAGCGGCCTTCCTCCTGACAGTATTGTGGGGTTTTCTGGCAGGTATGCTCTACGTGGGCCTCGTCATTTATTATCCGGTCGTCGCCTTGGGCAATGAAATGTCGCCGGAACGCCAATTGGACATCTTTTGGCACATTTTCTGGTTCATTACCTTTATCGTGGCCGGCGTTTCCAATGCCAAGGTGCTCGAACCGAAGCGCGGCAAATATATTGCGGTCAAGCTGATGCGGCTACCGGCAACGAGATATATGCGGGCGACGTTGAGTTACAAGTATTTTACGTATTTCGTCTACTTGCTGGCTGCCGTGCTGCTTTTCTCATCGCTGCTCGGCGCGCCGGTCCTGCAAGGCATCGCCCTGACGGCAGCCGCCGTCTTATGGCGTATCTTCTGCGAATATGTTCATTTATGGCTGTATCGGAAAACGGGGAATGTATTGATCAAAAACAACCTTGTCGTCTGGTCCGTCATCTTCATCGGATACGCGGCCGCCTACACCCCGCTGCTGCTTGATTCCGTTCCGGCTTGGGGCGCGGCGTTAGCCACGGCATTGCCGTTTTCCTTTGTTTGTCTCGTGTTGGGAATTTGCGCCTGCGTGCTCCTCTTCGCCCGGACCGATTACACGGATGCGGTCGACGCGGCGACCCGGCGCGATGACCCGCTGCTCGACCTCGGGCGGATGATGGCCGAAGCCCAGAAAACGTCGGTCCAGGCGAAGGACAGCGATTACTCGGCGGAGGCGCTGAGCGTTGGCGGGAAATCGTTTGAGGACAAGGAAGGTTACGATTATATCAACGCCATCTTCTTTGCACGGCACAAAAGCTTGATCCGGCAACCGCTCTACAGGCGGTTGGCCATTCTTGGGGCCGCTGGAGCGGCGATGCTCCTGACCGCCATCCTGTTTCCGGAGCAGGCAGCCTTGATCCCGTCCAAAATGGGAGCGCTGTTGCCGATCCTTATCATTATTATGGCTTTCTTCACCGTCGGGGAAAATATATGCAAAGCGATGTTCTTCCACTGCGATCTCAAACTGCTGCGGCAGAGCTTCTACCGCCGGGATGCGGCAAAACACTTCCGGATTCGCTTGGGCAAAATGCTGGGCATGAACCTGTTCCTCGGTGCCGCCCTCGCTTTGGTTTTGACCCTGGCGGCCGTCGTCGCCGTAGGTTTCCAAGCGGATGCCCAGCTCCTGCTGCTCTGGATCAGCACGCTCTCGCTCGCCGTATTTTTCTCGGTGCATCATCTGTTTTTGTACTATATATTCCAACCATATACGACGGAGCTGAACGCCAAAAACCCGTACTTACACATCTTTAGCGGGCTTGTCTCGGCCGTCTTTATCATCGCCCTCAACCTGAAGCCCGGCCCGGCCGTCTTTTCCGCCATCGCGGCGGCTGTATCGCTGCTCTATCTCGCGGCCGCGTTCGTGCTCGTGCGCAGATATGCTCCGCGTACGTTCAGGGTGAAGTGAGCGGCGGTGGAATGGGACCGAAAGGGATGAATGGTGTGGGAGTGCTTGTAAGTCTGCGGAGGTATCGGAAGTGTGCGGTAATGCGGTAAGTGTGCGGTGATGCGGTAAGTGTGCGGTGATGTGGTAAGTGTGCGGTGATGTGGTAAGTGTGCCTTAAGGATGCGGTAAGTGCGGTGTGCGCTGTATGTGCGGTGTGCGCGGTGTGCGGTAAAGTAGCTTATATAATGTATTTGGTTTATGTGAATGCTGGCGTATACGGTGGTATGAGGTGTAGTGGCCTAATTGGCGTAGGTGCGTGTCAGCTATGAGTAATTGTGGGATGTGTTGCGTAGGTGCCGATTGCGGTGATACCGAGGGATGACTGTTGCGTGTTAACCGTCTTATACGATTAGCCACGTAACCGTTATAGCCGCGGTGCACGAGCCATGCCTCTTGAGCTTGCATGCGCAGCGGAATGCAAAAAAAATAAGGACCATTTTGACCCTTATTCGCCCCACGGAGTCTGATTTGCAAGAAATAGAGGAAAAAATGTCCCTTATTTACCGCAAATCAGCCAAAATCACATGAAATCAGGCCTGATCCTCGTAAATAAGAACTAAATTTACCGCTATTTTTAAGAGTATAGCCGAAAACAGAGCAATAAGGACATTTTTGTCCGCTATTTCCTCCCGATCGGCCGCAGAGCCTCGATAAACAAAAAAAGAACGCCGTCCACCGGCGTTCTTCTTGTTTTATTTCACGACCAGCACCGGAATGCGCGCATGCTGGACGACGTTGTGGCTGACGCTGCCGAGGACGAACTCGCGAATTCCGCCGAGCCCGCGGCTGCCGATCACGATCAGGTCGGCTCCGTTTTTGTTCACGTAATCCAAAATCGATTCCGCCGGAGCTCCTTGGATCATTTCCACTTTTGCCGTCACGCCGGCTTCTTCCAGGCGGCTTTTCGCTTCTTGGACCGTTTTTTCGGCCAGTTCGTAAAAATCCTGATTCACCTTGGCTGGCACAGGCGCAAAGCCTTCTGCGACATAGAAGCGCGGAAAATCGAACACGTGCAGCACTTCAAGCGTCGCTCCCGGAGCTGCCTTTACCAGTTCAACTGCGCGATCCAGCGCCTTGTTGGCGGCTTTGGAACCGTCATAGGCGGCAACTATTTTAGAAAACAACATGGGAAAGCCCCCTCTTCTCTAAAAAATGCGTACCATGATACCCATATTAAACCGCGGAAGCCCGGAATGAAACGAAACCTTCAACCGGTCAGGTTAAAAAATAGCCGTACAGCACGGCGTTCAAAAGCAGCAGCAGCGGAATGCCGATCCGGAAACTGGCATGTTTCGTCTTGTGCCGTTTCACGTTCATGGCGACCAGCACGCCCAAGGCCCCGCCGATCGCTGCGAGCAGGAACAGCGTTTTTTCCGGAATGCGCTCTTTTCTCTGCTTGGCGCGGCGTTTGTCGTCGGACATGACGATGTAGGCTACCACATTTATAAAAATAAACCAGACCGCTAGACCCGTTCGAATGTGATTCGCCTCCCCCCGCAATCATCCTAAAAGCACCGGCCTTCCTGACTCCATTATACCGCTAATCCCGGCATTTAAAAAGCTCCCCTGACGGGGAGCGTCCTGCGGTAACGGATCTACTCAGGATTCTTCTTTCGGAATCTCGTTCAGGTTCGGCGGATATTCACGCTGCTTTTTCGGGTTTAGCGCTATTCGCTCTTCCTTGATACTGGAACTGTTTTGCCGGTTCTGGGTCTTTTCCGCTTTGTTGTGCGGCACGAGCATCACCTCCGGTTATAGCATCCCGTCCGGTTTTGCCTTTTATGCGAAAAAATGGACGGGGCTGCCTCAAAACCACCCTTCCCTCTACTCGCCCTTTTTCTCCAGCGCCGCTTTCAGCAGCTCGCCCAAATTCGAGCCCAGCGTTTCCTGCTTCGCATACTGCTTGACGAGCTTTTGCTGTTCCCGCTTGTTGATGTGCTTCGAGTCTTTGTTGAGCGTTTCCGTAATGCCGCAAGGCAAGCATTGCACGTAAAGGCCGGCCTTGCCTTCCTTCATCTCCATCTTTTTGTGGCACTGCGGGCAGCGGCGGTTCGAAAGCCGCTTTTCCCCGGAACGGCGATAACCGCAATCTTCGCTCGGGCAGACGAGCAAAAGCCCGCGTTTGCTCTTTTTCTCCAACAGCCGTGTGCCGCAATCCGGGCAGTGGCTGTTCGAAACATTGTGCGGCTTGTACGAGGCTTCGCTGTTTTTGACGCCGCGCACCAGCTCCACCGTCATTTCCCGGATGCCGCCGAGGAACGGGTCCGGCTTGCCCTGGCCGCGGGCGATCCGCTCCAGCTCCCCTTCCCATTTGGCGGTCAGCTCCGGTGAACGGAGGTCGGCCGGAGCGAGCTCGATCAGCTGCTTGCCTTTGCCGGTCGGATGCAGAAGCGATCCCTGCCGCTCGATCGTGTCGGAGCTGACCAGCTTCTCGATGATGTCCGCGCGTGTCGCCGGCGTGCCGAGGCCGTGCTTCTCCATCTGCGTCAGCAAAGCTGCCTCCGTGTAACGCTTCGGCGGCTGGGTCCGTCCGCTCAAAAGACGGCATCGCTTCACCGTAACCGTCTGGCCTTGCGAAAGCTCCGGAAGCTGGCTGCCGCTCTCTTCCTCGGCATCCCCATCTTCGTCGTCCTCCACGGCTTGCCCGTCATAGACCGCTTTCCAGCCGCTATCCTTGACCGTCACGCCTTTGGCATGAAGCTTTTCCCCATCAACCTCAACCACGACCGCAACGTTATCAAATTTGGCCGGCGGGTAGAATAAGCTGATAAAACGACGAACAATCAAATCGTACAGCTTGCGTTCCTCCGTATTCAGCGCATTCAGCAGCACCGTCTGCTCCGTCGGGATGATCGCATGGTGATCGGTCACCTTGCTGTCGTCCACGATCCGCTTACTGACAGGCAGAGGCTTGCGCAACAACGGTCTGGCGAGCGCAGCGTAAGGGCCGACGGCTACGCTGGTTATGCGCTCCTTCAAGGTATCGACCATATCGCTCGTCAAATATCTTGAATCCGTGCGCGGATAAGTAACCAATTTGTGCTGTTCATACAGACGCTGCAGCACGCTTGACGTCTGCTTGGCCGAAAAGCCGAGGAAACGGTTGGCGTCCCGCTGTAATTCGGTAAGGTCGTACGCTTGCGGATGCGGAACCTGCTTCTCGCTTTTGGCCAGCTTGACGATTTTTCCGCTGCGTCCTTCCAGCTTCCGCTGCAAGCTTTCCGCCTGATCCGCCGCAAAAATGCGGGCATCGCCGCCGCTTCCGCGCCATACCGCTTCGAACGAGCCCAGATCGACCCGGATTGTATGATACTCTTCCGAACGGAAGGACATAATTTCCCGCTCCCGCTGCATAATCATGCCGAGGGTCGGAGTTTGGACGCGCCCGGCGGACAGGGGCGAGCCGAATTTGCAGGTCAGCGCCCGCGTGACGTTGAGGCCGACCATCCAGTCCGCTTCCGCCCGGCAGCGAGCCGATTGGTACAGCCGGTCGAATTGGGCGCCCGGTTTTAGAGCCGCGAAGCCCTCCTTGATCGCCTTGTCCGTCTGGGAGGAAATCCATAGCCGTTTGAACGGCTTGTTCCATTTGGCCATGTCCATGATCCATCTCGCCAAAAGCTCGCCCTCCCGGGCGGCGTCCGTCGCTACGATGAGTTCCCCGATGTCCTGGCGGCGCATGAGCTGCTGTACCGCTTTATATTGATGGTTGCTTTCCCGCAGCACCTTCAGCTTCATTTTTCCGGGGAGAATCGGCAAATCCTCAAGTGACCATGTACCGTACTTTCCGTCGTAATCCTCCGGCTCGGCCAAGCCGACCAAATGCCCCAGCGCCCAGGTCACGACATATTTAGGACCTTCAAAATGGCCTTTATGCTTATCGCGGCTGCCCATGACCCGGGCGATTTCCCGGGCAACAGACGGTTTTTCCGCCAATACCAGCGTTTTCATAAATAAACGTACACTCCTTTCCATCCTCCCCATTATACCATTCCTTGGCGGATGATTCTTGAGGATATGATCAGGGGTATGCTGTATAAGAATTGTCATCGCCTTCAAAAAGCCAGACCGCATCGATATCGTTTTTTACAGAGATACCAGGTAGCCGGCGCTCCAAAACTGACGCTTTCTTGAAATTTAGGATAAATGCCGCTTGGAAAATGAACGCAGGGATGATATATTGATTTTAATACCAGGTACTAATACCAGATGATAAAAGCCCGTAAGAGGAGCGTGATTCGCTATGAAACTTCCATCAAAAGCCCGTATCACTGCGTTAGGCACTTATGTACCCCAACGGATCCTTACCAACGATGCTTTGGAGAAGCTCGTCGATACGAATGACGATTGGATCGTCCGGCGAACCGGTATCAAGGAGCGCCATATCGCCCCGGAAAATGAGTTTACTTCCCATTTGTGTATCCGGGCGGCGGAAAGATTGCGTGACGACTATAACGTCAGCCTGGATAATGTCGATCTGATTATCGTTTCGACAACGACGCCGGATTATTCTTTTCCCTCGGTAGCCTGCCGGGTCCAGCAGCATTTCGGCATGGAGAATGCCGGTGCAATGGACCTGAATGCAACTTGCGCCGGTTTTACGTATGCGCTTCATACCGCGAACGGGATGATCACCGCGGGGTTGCATAAAAAGGTACTGGTGATCGCCGGAGAAACGATGTCCAAAATTACGGACTACACCGACCGCAGCACCTGTATTCTTTTCGGCGATGGGGCCGGCGCGGCGCTAGTGGAAGCGGATCCCGACCAGCCCGGATTCGAGTCGCACATTCTGGGGACCCAGGGAAGCGGAGGTATCCACGTATACCGCTCCGGGCTGTCGACGCATATGGACGGCGTCCCTCTTCCCGGCGAAGAAGGCCGTATCGTCCAGAACGGGCGAGAAGTGTTCAAATGGGCGGTACGCACCGTGAGCGCAGGGATCGACAAGCTGCTTGAACAATCCGGACTGACGCTGGATGATATCGACTGGTTCGTACCGCACAGCGCTAACCTGCGAATGATCGAATCGATCTGCGAAAATTCGGGCATGCCGCTGTCCAAAACATTGCAAAGCGTTCAGGATATGGGCAACACGTCCTCCGCTTCCATTCCGCTTGCCCTCCAGTCCGGCCTGAACTCCGGGCAGGTCAAACCCGGCGACCGGCTGCTCCTGTACGGCTTCGGCAGCGGGCTTACCCATTGCGGCCTTATCGTCCGGTGGGGGGAACGCGTTTAATTGAATTCCCGCAGCAGCATATACGAATATCTGTATTTGCTGAACGGGTATTTAAAGCTGAGCAGCAGTCCAGCGTCTTCGATGGACACCGATTTGAGCGCAGCCGTTCCGATTCGCTGGCGCACAAGGCGGGCCGCGGCCTGCCGGTCGTTCCGGCGAATCGCCCTTGCCAGGGCCGACCGATAACGCGGCCGGCAGGAGATTGCACGGTAATAAGGAATCAGCGCCCGCACGATAAGCCGGTGTACCTGCGGATTAAAATGAAATCTCACCTTTCCCGGCGGAATGGTGATTCCGCAAGAATAATACGATCCGCCATCCTCGAACGATATGAAATATCCGATCCCGTTCGTGCCCATCCCGCGTTTGGCGAGCCTTGGCGACACCGCGCACGCCAGTTTCTTCATCCGGTCCAGATCGGCACCGGTTACGGCTTTGCTCCACAGGACCGCATATTCCGGGCTTGCAGCGACCGCTCTGGAGAACGGCAGCATCTCCCGCGCCACCCGGCGCAGCAGTCCCGCCGTCGGATGCTTTGTTTTTATCGGCTCGATCTTTCTCGGTCCGCTTGGTCTTTCCTTTCTTCCCTTTTTCCCCGGGCTTCTCGATTTATAGGGATCCCGCCCGACTATCCTGCATCTGCAAGCTCTTAAAACCGTCATTCGTAGTCTCTCCCTTCCGAAAACCGTTTTGCTGGCTTTATCCATCGTATGCTTGAGCCTGTATTTCCGGGTGGGCTCCATATCCGCGTTCGCTGGACAAACCGGTTTGTTTGTTGATATGCTAATCGCCAGAGTAAGTAGTAGTAGAAAACATCATTCATAGAAGGGATACCGAAACGTCATGCCGACGATCAGACGCCTTTTGACCGAACAGGATTTCCAGGAAGCGGTGGACCGCAAGCTACGCGTCCGCGTTTTCAGGGACGAGCATATGGTCGATAACAATACGGTCATAATCCGTTTTACCGATGACACGATCATCACCCAATCCGGAGTAAGCGAGCTGACTTACCATCCGCGCCGGGACAGCCAGTTTTTTGAGCTGAGAAAATGAGGATTTTAAAACACCCGAGGAATTTAAAAAGGCTCCGGATCTTTAGGAATGATATTTGATAAAACATCATCCGCAAAGAACGAAGCCTTTTTTTCAAAAAGGAGACTTGAAGAACGGCGAGCCTGTCAATGTTCAATCAAGTCATTATATATGTTTTTGTATCTTGTTTTCATGGATTTATCCATATTGCCCATCGAATACGCGATTACATCCTGTAATTAAGTATCTAATTCCATTAACAACTCATTCATAAAGTTTAGGACTAACATATCCTCCTTGCTCATACCAAATTGTTTCATACTGATTCGAATATTTTGCCTGTTTTCCGTTTTTTTTAATTGCGGAATATATATTTTCGAAGCTCTTTTGAGTTTGACAAAGTCCGATAAAGTCATCCATTAATTGCTCGTCTTCCTCGGTATATGAACAATCCATCATTCTCCATATCATCCTTTGCCAGAAAGCAGCATGTTCCCTTAATGCTTTTCTGTAGGAATAACTCCGGATCTGACTAAATACTCTGCCTTTTTCAGCCACAAATCCAACATAGAGAATTTCTCCGTAAATCGAATTTTTGGTCATGTCCCTTTCTCCTAACGAAAAAATATCTTAACGCTAGATTTGTGGTTTTCAACATAATTATTCAAGCACAGTTTCAGTTCGGACTTCCGATTCCAGCAGCTTTAGCTTGTGATTTAGTCGGTTGTTCTTTCCACGCAAAAACTCTCGATTCCCACGGGTTTCCTGGCCTTCCTAACGTCTGGGACTCCATGATTTCTTTAGCAGATTCTTTAGTCGTTACATGATAATAAGTTTTAGTATTCCCCGTCCCCTAAGTTGTAATAAACTCGGGAATACCAATTACCACCCATTATAGTTCGTACCGTCGAATGCAAGGTAGAGATATTCCTTCGCACGCTTTACGTTAGGACCATCCACAAACATTGGCCCTTTAAGGAAGAACCGTATATCTTTTTGTTCCTTATTGACAAGAACTGTCTTTATCAACGGACTGTCGATGCTACCTGACAGTCTAGCTTCGACTGTTATGAGGTTCACTTCTTTAAGTGAATCAGCTTTAATAATTTCTAACTCAAACAATTGAATTAACCTCACTCTTCACTAAGTAATTTTCTATAATCCCTAAGTGCTTGAATCGTCTGTCTCGTTTCATTATTTGGAATACCATATGCCTTCCTATACCGAATAAGTTTTTCCTGCGCCTCAATTTCCATCTGCAACCAATTGTCACCAGTAGCTCTGCCTGTTCGATTTTGAGTTGAGTGAATGAATTCCTCAAATACAGCAGATGTCGTTGGATTCTTCTTATGCATGATAATGTCGGACCGATATTAGAGGCTTCTGCTTGATACTTGTAGAGTCGAGCAGTAACCTCAGGACCTTGCATGATAACTCCGCCTTGCCGTTCAAACTGCGCTTTCATGCGGTCAAATTTTGCAGGGTCAATTGGTACTCTTTCGGAATTACTACCCGTACGGAAGAGTGGATTAACTTCATCCGTCCCTTAAGTTGTAATCTTAAACTTGGGAATAAAGAAGGTGGCAATTGGTTTTTCCAATTACCATCATTATATCAGCTTGCTTGGCGTTCTGTTAGAGTTGCCGCCCGAGCTAAAACGGATAGGAGCGATTCCTGCAAAACGTGCTAGCTTATCAGCATTAGAGATGCGGCGAATATCTCCGATTTCGGCAATCAGTTCCGCCGCTGTAACGGTGCTAATTTTCATCAGTTCTAAGAAAATCGTATCGGTATCATTAACACGATCTTCGCGCTGACAGCCTACATCTGCAAATAATCTATCTCTAATGGCGGCAGGGACGTTGACGGAACCCCAAGTTCCTTCATTAACGAATTGCGTTCATCCAACGTGCTGGACTTATAAAGCAATTTCAATGCCCCCATACCAAGTACATCTTTTAGCTTTTGAAAGCCAATGCCGACTTCGACCTTCTTTGGCGTATGCTGCTGCACATATTCAAATAAAATCCACTCTATGCTAGGCGGTAACTGGACAAGTGACAAATTCCTGTTCATGACGTATTCAAAGAAACCTCTCGTCAATAAGTCACTTGCCTTTCTGATGGCAGCATAATTCTTCATCTCATAGTTTGCAGGTTGGATTTCAAGCCGTAGAATACCTTTTGCCCGTCTACTACATCTGCTGCCGCATGATGAGCGATAGATTCTCTTTCCTTGTCATAGAACAATATCCTCTTGCTCTTGTTGCTGAATGATACGGATTCAATTTGGTTGTAAGCACATGTTTTCATCTTCGGCAGCTTTAACAAAGATAAAACTGTCTGATGTAATCCTTTCTCCCCCACATAGAAGTTCCAGCAAACGTCCTGCCGCATGACTTTCCAATCAGCCTTATCTATGACGATACCGAACATGGAGTGTAGTTCCTGTTGGAGCATCGCAAGAAAGTAATCAACTTCCTTTTCTTTGAGCATTCTGACGTTATCGCCAAACAGGAATTTTGGGATGGATACCTGTATTTTTCAGGGTATCGTCCTGCTTCGCTATACCCCAAGTAAGGGATTCGTTCAGTAATGACGCGGCTTTGTAACATATCATTTATGCAACATTTACCAAATTGTAAGCATGTATAATTTTGCTTTCTTTCATTGCATTAGTGTTGCAACGATACGTCCTTCAAAATCAAACCATAATTTTATGAAATCACCGCGAAAGTATTGCGGCATTTCTTTTATATGAAAAAACCTTGAAAGGCACGAAGCCAATCAAGGTCCACAGTATTTATTCCTCTTCTGTCCATTCCTCAAAACCGTGAGGTAAAAGTTTTTTCCTTATTTTCTGCATGTATTCATCACTTGGCATGTTTACTGATACTGCTTTTTGAGTGTCGTTAAGGGTAATAGCAATGTCTTGCCCAGTTATTGCAGAAATAACCTCAGCCAAGTTTCTGTCTGACATATACTCGTACAGCAAGGACATTAGCGGAAAATACTCTTCGTTTCCAATACCATTTGGGAAAGCATTTTTTAACATCTTGTATGTGCTTTCCAAGTGTTTTGGTATTAAAATATCACTCATTTTATCTACCTCCTAAAGGAACTGGAGAGTGAATATAGGCATCAAAATCCACTCCTTGGGCAGAAGCCCCTCTTATAAATTTAGCATCGCCGGTCATAGTTGTAATTCCTAAATTATCACCAGTACCAAATATAATCTTATCATTCGCTCCGACTTTTTTGGTTTCTACTAAGTTCATAGCTCTAGAGGACGGATTATCAGGGATAACTTGAACTCTATTCATAAATCTTTCCGCATGTGCTTTCTCCAACGGTCCCGCAACACCATTTACTATGATAACAAAAAACAGGTCTATCATGGTAGTATCTGACCATAATCGACCTGTTCGATGTAAGGGAATAGCGTTATTTAGGGTATAATATTCAAGCCTTTCGTACGTACAACCGAAATGACGAATCTTTATGCACGTATTATATGGGTTATATGTGTTATTGGTTGAATGATGGGTTCATTCGGCACTGGGTAGCCCCCACCAAAAAAAGAGACCTTGAAAGGCATGAAGCCAATCAAGGTCGACGTTATTTATTCTTCACATACTTGGATAATCTCTTTAGGAACTGGTTCAAAAACCAATACTTCCGGTTTAGGATAGGGTTTCTTTCCTTTGTATTCATCAAGTGTCATCAAGCTATCCCAATACAGTTTTACCCAGTGTTCTAAACTTTCACCTGTATCAAAATTAAGTGCTTCCTCATCAGTATCCTTCAAATCCTCATAAAATGCTTGGTCATAAATGGATAAAGAAATATCCCCATCAAAGACTAAGATTTTACTTGTAAATTCAGGAAAGCAAAATGACCTTGTAAACCGATTAACCATATCAACACCGATTGCTTTTCTAAAATCAACCCAATTCGGTGTATTCAAAGGTCTAAACCGCTCAGTTACATCAAGTTTGACCCTGCCACCATTGCTGTATCGGTTATTTGATTTTGTTGTATGGTTTATACCTCCCGACATTATCACTTCCTTGGAAACATAATGTTCATGACCTTCGGGCAAGTAAGCATGATATAGCATGCCATTCATCTAAACACCACCAATATTTATTTTCTTGGAACATAAGGGAAGTGGGAACTTCTTGTAGGGTCATCCAAGTTTTCAAAGACTCGATGACTTCCTGTCGGAGTGTCAGGTGTACTAATGTTCCCGTCAAATTCTTTATAATACTTGGTTATTCTTTGCGTATTAGGGTTATTAGGATTTGGCCAGTTTGAATATGCTTTATCAGGATTAGTCATTGTCTCTTGTCTTAATCTCCCAACATCAACATCTTCACCATATTGTGAACGATTTGGAGTTGATGGCCTACTTGGGTCATACATATGCTTTTCAGAGTGTGGGTTAACAAAATCACTAGGATTGCTTCCCCCACCCGGCTTTGTAGGAACTGGAGCATCACCCGTCCCCTTAGATGCAAACATCTGCAAATCGAGCTCATACCGGTATGGAGTTTTCTTTGGCTCAACATCCCACTTAGACAACCCCAGCGGATCCACATACCCCACCGGATCCCCGTTCACATAAGCATACCGGTTCAACGTCTGCCCGTCCGTCAGGTCGCCTTGGATGACGTCACGGTTCAGGAATCGCTTCAGTTCCGGATCGTAATAGCGGGCCCGCATGTAGTACAAGCCATTCGGATCGGTCATCACCCCATCCCGGCCATTGTACCGGAACGGTTGGTTCGTGATCCCGATGTGCTCTTCCAATTCCCCGTAGTTCCCATAGGTGTACCGGTCCGTGACTCGGCCGTTCTCGTCGGTAAGCAAGGTCGTGCTGCCCCGGACATCGCTGTGATAGCTAACGTAGTTGCCTTCCGCATCTTCCCGGCCAATGAGCCCCAAGCCGTACACATAGTAGGCTTTCGGCGCCCCGTCTTCATCCAGCTCCATCAGCACCCGGCTCAGTTCGCCCAGATCGTCCGTCACGTACTGTGTCGTTTTCCCTCTCCAGGTCAGGGTGGTCCGGGTGCCCAGCATGTTATAAGTATACTTGGCCTTCCCGGATTTTACCAAGCGATTGCGAGCATCGTACTCATACGAAGCCATGCTCTCCCCGTTGCTCCGGTACAGCAGGTTCCCGTCCGCGTCCATCTCCACCGGGTAGTCTCCGAGAGCCTGCAGCCGGTTATCCGCTGTATAACTGAAAGAGGATCCCTTGCCATTCAGAGAATCCCGCGTCAAAGTGATGTTCCCGGTCCGATCGTACTCATAGCTGACAATCCGGCCCTTGGCTGCTCCGCTGCTCAAGCGCCGCAGGTTGTCGTACGTATACTGCTTGTCTTCTTCCTGGACGATTTGCCCGATCCCGTTATAGGTTAACCGGTACTGCTGCAGCATCACGCCTTGCGGGGTACTGTCCTGGATGCGGATCAGTTGCCCCGCGGCATCGTACGTCCGCTTCTCCCTGCTTCCGTTGCTCCGGATCGTCTCCGCCAGCTTCCCGCTTTGGTCATACCCGTACCGGGTCAAGCGTCCCTTCCAGTCCTTGACCTCCACCATTTCTCCGGCGGCGTTATAGCGGTAGTGTACCTGTTTGCCGTCCGGGTAGGTGAGCCTTGTCAGACGCCCGGCCTCGTCATACTTGTAGCCGATCGTGTACCCCAGCGTGTCGGTGCTGGAGACTAACCGCCCTGCCGCGTCGTAAACACGGGAGAGCACGGCCTCCCCTTCCGTGAGGGAGACGACACGGCCGCCGGCATCATAAGCGATCCGGATTTCACCGGCCTCATCCTCCAGGCCCACCAGACGCCCGGCCGCATCGTAACGGTAGGCGGTCGACTGCTGTCTGGCGTTGACCCGGTTCGAGAGCAATCCCCGCAAATCGTAGGCATACGTGATTCCGTGACCGGACGCGTTTCGTTCCTCGATCAGCAGACCCGTTTGGTCATAACGCAGCTCCGTCCGGCTGCCTCCCGCGTCTTCATAAGCGGTGATTCTTCCTTCCCTGTCACACTCCTGACGATAGACGGCTTGGTCCGCCTCCGTCACTTCCGTCAGCCGCGAAAGCGCGTCGTACTTGTACCGGGTCACGCGCCCGGAAGCGTCGGTTTCCTCGGTTAACCGGTTCACTTCGTTAAACCGGTACCGGGCGGTATGTCCCAGCCCGTTCGTGACCGCAATCGGGTTGCCCGCCTGGTCGTACGTCAACTGCCGGACCAGACGCCCTTCCCCGTCAATCACCGCTTGCATTCTGCCCGCCGCATCATATTGGTACTGCGTTTTGCGTCCCAAAGGATCGACAACCGCGACCAGCCGATCTCCCGCGTCATACTCCAGCGTCGTCCGCTCTCCGGCCGGATTGATTTGGGTTATAAGCCGGTCCGCCTCATCATAGCGGTACTCAGCGGTATGCCCCAGCGGGTCGGTTACACTGGCCAGTTTTCCCGAAACCGTATACGTATACCGGGTTTCCGCTCCCAAAGGATCCTTGCTTACGATCAGATGATTGTCTGCATCATAAAAATATTCCCACGTATGTCCCAGCGCATCTTGCGCGCGGATCAGGTTGTCGTTACCGTCATATTCGCGCATGAACACATTGCCAAGCGCATCTTCCACCGTCGCGATCCGCCCGGCTTCGTCCACGGCAACCTCGGTCCGCCGGCCTTCCGCGTCCTCCCATCCCGCAAGCTCTCTGCTAGTTCCGTAAGTGAAGGTTCGGACCGCGCCGCTGAAATCCCGGTAGAACGAGATTTGTCCTGCAGCCGTATACCCCGTTTCCGACAAGCTTCCATCCGCCCTGATCACCTTCACCAAACGATGCAGCTCATCGTATTCGTAACGGGTTTCGCGGCCTTCGGCATCAATCTCCCGTACCCGTTGATCCCGCTCGTTATACGCGTAGCGGGTCGAGCGGCCAAGTTCATCCGTAACCTCGGCGAGCCTTCCCCGTTCGTCGTAGCTCCGGGAGATGACGCGTCCATCCGAGTAAGCGCGGCGGACTTCCTGCCCCTGTTCATTGTATGTATAGTTGATTTTCCGTCCGTCCGGGTGCTCCATTTCCGTCAGCAGGTCATGGGCATTATGGACATACCGCGTTTGAAGTCCCAGCGGATTGGTCAATGTGGTGATCGTGTGTCCAGGAAGCGAATCCGTATCGTAGTCCAGATAAGTCATCTGTCCGTTCGGATCGAGCTGGGCCACGATCCGGTGCCGTTCATCGAACGTGTTCTCAAACTCCAGCTTCCCATTGGTCGATACGGACAAGATGCGTCCTTCCTCGTCGCAAACGATGTCCGTCGCCTGTCCGTTAGCGTCCACCAAACGGCTCATGTGACGATTTTCATTATACGCAAAACGGACGGTCCGTTTCCCGTCTTCCACCGCAGTCAGCAGCCCGGTTTCGTTATACACGAACCGCAAGCTCCGTCCCGTGATGTTGTCGGTCAAGCGCTCCGTCAACCCCGGCTCGTTCTGCTCCACTAGGAGCACCTGTCCTTCCGCATTGCGATGCTCGAGCAGCCGCCCGTCCTTGGAAAACAGGAACGTCTCCTGCTTGCTCCGATAAATCAGTTCATACCCGTCCTCTACCGGATGTAGCTCATCGAATTTTACGCCGATGTCTTCCGTCTGATAGACCCCGTCAGTTCTCCGTTCATATTTGTTTTTGCGGGAGGCGTTCCAGCATACCGTGATGACGGGATTCTCGGAAGAAGACGCTTCCTCGAGATCCAGACGCATCGCATAGTTATGAGTCCATGCCGCCCCCATCTCGCTCACTTGCAGTAATCCCGAGTGATAGTGAAGGGTGAACGGCCACACGGCCGCGCCGTACAGCTTGAGCACCGTATGACTGATCAACTGATCCCCTGTCCCCATATGGATCGGGTCGCCCGCCATGCTTTTG
Source organism: Paenibacillus salivarius (assembly GCF_051307165.1). NCBI lineage: Bacteria > Bacillati > Bacillota > Bacilli > Caryophanales > Paenibacillaceae > Paenibacillus > Paenibacillus salivarius. The sequence goes on along the minus strand of NZ_CP195592.1, from coordinate 994,384 downwards.
GGGTTCCCGGATTCAGGGTTTTTGCTTTGCTTCTGGGAAACGTCCGGCGTATGCGAGGCGCTGTCTCCCGCTTTTCTCGCATCGCTGGCTTTATCCGCCGCTCTGGTCACATCGCTCACCGCATCTCCGGCCGTATCCGCGGCTTTGCCCGCTTTCGCCATGCCGGCGGCAATCCCGCCCACGACCGTTCCGGCCCCGCCTGCCGCCGCCACCGCGGCCAGCTTTTCGGCATCGCTTAAGCCGTCCGCAACTTCCGCGGCGTTCGCAGCCCGGTTTCCGGCCTGAGCCACGGTTGCCACGGAATCGGACAGCTTTTCACCATCCTTCAGCACATCTGCGGCATTCGCGGTCTTACTCCCGAGCTGCCCGGACAACTTGCCGGCATCGCTAACCGCATCTCCCGCCTTGGTCGTGCCGGCAGCCGCTCCGGCGATATCCGCACCATGATTCACGGCGGCGGCAACGTCATCCGTTTTCCCTGCTAGGCCGGCAACCTCATCGCCATGCTTGGCGACGAATTGGACCCCGTCCGCGACCTCATCGGCAAACTTCAGGACTTTGGCCCCGTTGCGCACCGTCTTGCCCAGCGGACCTGCAATCGCCAAGGCCCGCTCCCACGCGGCCAGCTTCTCCCCGGTAATTAAATCCCGACCGGTCACGGCCTCGATGATCCCTTTCGCATTCCCGATGATCGGGACGAAGTCCAGCGCCATGCTGACGCCTGTCTTAAAGACCTCCCACCATTTCCCTTTTTCGATCTTTTGGCCGTAGGCATCGTCATCCGCGAACTCTTCCCCTTTGCGTGTGGACAGGTCGGACAGCTCAAGAAGCTCCTTATTCAGTTCCCCGAGGCTTTGACTGATTCTTCTGAAATTGCCGTCCACATCGGAGCGGCTGCGGCTCTCCAGCGTCAACCGGTTCATCGCCCGCTGCAGATCCGATTGAAGGTCCTCCATTTCACGGGCCGCCGATTTCAGCGTCTTCCCGGTTTGCTTCAAATCGCCCGGATTCAACTCGATTTTCAAACCGTTAACCTCCTATCTGTACCTGGACGAACGAGCCGCAGCCTCACGTTCCCGGCGAGCCCGTTCCTCCTGCTCTCTTCGCCGGTCCTCCGCCAAATCCGCCTGCCGAAACGCCTCCGCAATTCTTTCGAGCTGATCGGCAAACGCATCCATCTGCTCTCTTGTCCGGTTTAATTTGGTACAAGCATCTTGAAATCCCTCATTGAATCGTTGAAAGGACTTCCCTTTCCACAGCATGTTCTGCACGGTATTCTTCATGCTGGATCCCTCATTCAATAAGCTTCTGCTTCCGTTGCGCACCTGTCTGGCGATGCTCTCCAGAATCGCGACATCAACACGTATTGGCATGAAGATCCCTCCCTCGCTTAAGTGCTTTCATCCGTTTTTCTGAATCTTTCGGCAATCGCGTTCAACTCGGTCCCTACGCTCTTAAGCAGCGTAGACGCGCTCTCTAACTGCTTATGGGCATCCTGGTAGGAAGAATAAAACTTTTCGCGGGATTTCCCCTCCCAGTTCCCTTCAAGTCCGTCGATTAAAGACTTCAATTCCTTGGCCATCGTCAGGTTCGATTCGCAGCACTGCAAAAAACGATCCCCGATCTTCTTGATTTGCTCCGGTTCAATTTTGATGCGATTGCTCATGCTCTTGCCCCCTCATTCACCAAATCATATTTCGCCGCCAGTCGCTCCAATGCCGCAAGAACAGGCCCCGGCCGGTAATCCTGAATGGAAAGCTCGTTCTCGCCAGGCTCCGTAATCAGAAGGAGATCCTCCCCCTGCTGCCGGTAACGATAACCGGTCTCCCCCCAGCTCGCCCCGTATCGGGTCCAAAATGCCATCGTTCCCGAGCGATCCGGATTTCCTTCCAGCCGAAGCAAAAAGTCGATTTCTTCTTTAACGGTAAGCCGTTCTTTTAATAGAGATTCCCGCTCCGGCCCGGTAGAGGATTCCCAGGCATTCGCGTTCGTATCTTTCAGCAAAACCTGGACCGGCGTCGCCCCATCCAGCGTAAGCGGAAAAAACTTCGCGAGAATATTCATGGTCAGCTCCGGATTCGCCAAAGGACTGATCGTGATCACGCCGCCGGCACTCCAGGTCCGTTCCACGACCAAGCTGGGGGTGAAATATAGAAACGCTTCATAGTCCCCTTCCCCCAGAATCGTCTTCTTCAAGTACACGGCGGTATCCGAACCGCAGCAGGCCAGGCATAAGCCCAACAATTCATCGATTTCCAGCTCCTCCGAGCCTTCCTTTTCAAGAAGAACGCCTCTGTCCATAAGCTGTCGTCGAACCTTCGAAAACTCCTCCTCCAGCTCCTCGATCAGGTACCCCGGGAACGGGTCCGTAAAGCCGGCGATATGTTGAAGGCCCAGCATTTGAGTAATAAAATAAAATTCCGAAACCGTGAAATGAAAAGTATCCTCCCGGACATTTTCAGCCATCCGCGCCTTCCTCCTTCACAACCAAAGTCAAATCAAGTAGAGCAGTACAGCGATAAAAAGGATCACAAACGACAAACCCAACAGGATGATCCACAGCTTCGCATACAGATTGGTGCCTTCCTGGGTTGAAGCCTTGTATTGTTTTCGAATCTTTTCGACACCTGTATTCCGTTCATCCTCGGGAACATCGATGGTTTCTTGGATTTGAGTCATAACCATTTCAATCTCTCTATGGAGCGAAGAGCCCCGCTGGAGCATATCGATCAATCGGCCGTACTCCCAAAGGGCTGCCGGCATTTTCCCTTGCCCTTCAAGCGATCTGGCCCGATGCAGCATGTTCTCCATTTCCTCGTCGGGCATCTGTTCTATGGATGTTCTAGGGAGGTTCTCCTCCGTCTCCTCATGTAAAAAAGAGGAAGCGGCGTTATCCTCAACGGCAACTGTACAATCCTCATCTTTTTCAGCGGATACCGAAGCTTGGAGGGCAACCTGTTCGAGCCCTGCCGCGAGCATGACCGACCATTCCGCAAAGGACGGGCACTGCTGCGGCTGCTCCGCGTTCCACAGTCTCTCGAACAAGCCCGAGACCGGCCCCCCGTATAAACGTTCAAGCGTGCGGATCATCAGAGCTTGCCGTTCGCCGTTTTTTTGCAGCTCCTTTGGTGAAAAATAGCTTTCTCCCCAACATTTCTCGCGAATCTCCGGGTCCGGCCACGTAAGCATTTCCGCAACCAAAATACCCCCGGCAAACCTGTCCGCATAGGGCCCCCACTGCCATTCCTGCTGAATCATAAAGGGGGGCCTGTATCCGTCGACGCCATCCGGCAAGTCATCCGGTTCCTCAAGCTTGCTTATATAGAGATCCTCCAAATCCACCAACTGAACGGAGCTTCCGGAAACCAGGTCCCCGATCATCACATTGGATGAGGACAGATCGGTATGAGCCAGGCCGTTTTCTTCCAAGGCGATCATAATTTCGATAAAGCTCTCGGCGATCCGTATGCTTTGTTCCAACGGCAATTCTTCTCGGGCAGTTAAAATATCGCTCCACGTATCCGCATCAATCCACGGCATCTGTACGGCATACAACAGCTCCGGGTACGCGCCCAGCAGCTCTCTGCTCTCTTGCGGTTGAATGACCGTTCGCGCGCAGATTTTCAATCCCGGCAAATGCGAGAAATTCCCCAAAATCTCCGCCTTTTTCACGATCGTCGGGTACCTGAACGAGGGACGGAATACTTTTAATGCAAAGGTCTCTTCATCTTCGGAGCGAACGATTTTATAAACCGTTCCCTGCCGGCCTTCTTGCCCGTAAGGAAAACCCGCGAAGCGCGGATGCTCCTCGACACGATAACCGCGTCCCAGCAGTGAAAACAATTGATTTTGTTCGGGTGGAAACAATTCACTTCACCTTTTCCGATTCATCGATGGTATGCGTTGAAAAATTCTGTTTTTTCTCGATGCGAAAATAAGAGCCGTCCAACACTTCAAGTTCATTTAAGGTACGACTTATGTCGATCGTCTTCCATCGCTGATCTCCGCCGCTGATCAAGAACTGACATTCCTTCTCCATGAACGGGTATGGCCCCCATTCTTCAAGACCGGGCAGAACCCGCTCCAGCACTTCCCTAATAGGGACATCCCCGGGCAGCTCCAAATCCAGGCTTCTGCCCGTCGACTCGATCATCAAGGTCAGTAACGTCGTATTCATGCTTTACTCCTCCTGTCCGTTACCCGATCGGGGTAGCGGCCGACATTTGAAATCCAAGGGAAATCAGGTCCGCGCTGGTGCCGGGCAACATCATCAAGGCCCCTTGGCGAATGGAGTAGGCGGACTCGATCATCAACTCGCGATAAGATTCAGGAAGCACGGAAGACATGCGCTTGAGCTTCTCGGTATAAGGATCCGCCGAGAAACTGCCCGGCAGCATGCCTCCCCAAGCTTTAATATCCCTTATCTTGCCTCCGGCAGCCTCGTCCGTCATGAAAATATTCTCCACCAGCACGTTTCCGTCGTTGACCCGAAGCGTCTTGATGCGTTCGGCAATTGGCTCCGGGTCCTCTCCGGTGTATACGCCGTCCGTAATGTGGCAAACAAGCGGTGCCGGCCCATGCATCAGATTCGGCAGCTCCGACAACAGTATTTTCTCGGCTTGTCTGAACGCCTTGGCCGTATCCGTGAACCGCTTCGGATATAACTCGGGCAAGCTGCCGCTGTTGGCAATCCGATCGATGGATTTCACGCCGTCCAAAAGATCGTAAACCTCGTCGCTGTATGCCAATATGGCTATTCGGTACCTCGGCGATAATCTGGAACCTTTCGTCGAACGGTAGACGATTTGCCGGATAGCTGTTCTTAGCGCTTCGTTCAAAATATCCATTCTTCGTCTGCCTTCGAATTCAAGTGTCATTGAGCCGCTGATATCCAGCAAATAGATGATTAAAGCGGGGGTCTCGGCGGTTGCTTGAATCTGGTAGCTCACAAGCAATCAGTCTCCTTCTATTTCATGCTGCAGATATAGTAAAGACCAGGTAAACAAGTACCTGGCCCTTGATGGTTGCCTTAGCTTTGTTGGTCCGCATTTCTGAAGCGAGTCGCGATCGCGGTCAATTCTTTGGCAACTTCGCGCAGCATGGTTATGTATAAGTCCATGTTCTTCTTATCTTGCTCGAATTGGTTGAAAAACTTCTGCTGCGTCATCCCTTCCCACTGTCCTTGCATCGCTTGGATCGCGGAATTCAATTTGTTCTTCATCTGTTCGCTTTGCTCGGCGCTTGATGTAAACTGGGAAGCTACCTTATCAATTTCTTCGGGAGTAATTAAAATGCGAGCCATGTCATACCCTCCTTAAATATCAATATTTAATAGAATCTAATAAAATAGTACCAAGAGACCCAACTTTTATCAATACAATATTTGGTAGTTTATGTCGATTTTTTAACGTGTGCTCAACCCTTCTACCCATGACGAATTAACCAGATTTGCTTGTTCGATAAATTGTTCGTTACCGTGCGCGAAGGCATGGGCTATTTTTACTCGCTCATATTTTCGTTTGATATAGAAGCCTTCGCCGGACGGAAGCATCTTTCCGCTTTGCTCGTATGGAATTTTAATATTGAATAACTGGGCTTCCGTTAAATCCGTAGTTCCAAGGAGCCATCCGATTTGCGCCGACTTGACTTCCTTCAGCCACGCATCCCAGTTTTGGTTCATATCGTTTGCTTGTCCGGCAGCGATAATGTACACCCCGTACTCCCTGCCGTACCGGGCGATATATTCGAGTTTCTCCGTTAAGGCATAGTTGGAGGAGATCCGTTTGGCCATCACATCGGCGTCGTCGATCAATAGCATGAGCCGCGGAAGGCCAACTGCCGGGATTTCGGCCTGGACCCTTCTTTCGATTTCCTGGTTCAACTCCGACAATATCTTCTCCAGCGCGCGTTCGTCTGAAGCAAAGCCACGGGTGTGCGCCAAGTCTCTCAATGAGCTTAAACCTGGAGACGAGCGCCGGATGTCGAACAAAAACAAATGCAGCTCTTCCGGCGAGAAATGGCGCGAAGCCGTGATGCCAAGCGTCATCAGCATCGAGGTTTTGCCGCTTTCCATCCTTCCGCCGATTATAAAATACGGTCCTTCTTCCATGCTCCACGAAAATTCCCGTAGATTTGCGACTTGAAGGCCGAGAATCATCGTCCCCTTGTCTCCGCTTGCCCCCGCACTCCAAATTTCTTCCAGCGGGATCGTATCCGGCAGGACCCGGATCGAGGTAGGCCTTGTGCCCTTCCAGTTTGCATCCAACTGCTGGAAGTATTCCTTCACCAGCTTCGCTCTTGTGGACTCGTTCAAGCCGTCCACGGAAAGCGCCGTTTGGAATTCATAAGGCGGCATATGGCCTTTGATAAAGCCGCGGCCTTCCGGAAGGTCTGCCGGGTTTTTGCCAAGACGTCCTACGGCGTAATGGTAATCCCCGGCGTCCGACAGCAGGAAGGACACCGCATTTGGAAAATTACTGCGGACTTTGTCGTAAATATCGGATACCCGGTTGGCCGTAAGCAGGAAATAGATCCCGTAACTGGAGCCTTCCCGGAATAACACTTCCAATTTGTCGTGAAGGGTTTCATATTGCTTTTTGAAGTTGACATAACCGTCAATGATGACAAAGAATGCCGGCAGTTTTTGATTCGTATCCGCACAGTACGCGAGTCTCGATTTGACGCCGGTTTCCGCAAAAAGCATTTTCCGGCTGGACAATTCTTCTTCCAGCAAGGCGACCATGCGTACGAGCTTTTCTTCCTCTTCATCGAGAATGATATCTCCCGTATGCGGCATCAAAAGATAATCCTTAAGCATTCTGCCGAAATCGAGCGCATAGACGTGAATATCGTCAGGCGTACAATTCCCGGCAATCGAGTAGAGCAGCGTTTGAATAAACGTGGTTTTCCCCGTGCCCGGCATGCCAAAAACGACCCAGTTGCCCGACTCGATGTCGATCCTCAGCGGAAATTGGGTTTGATTGGCGACGTCATCCACCAGTCCCACGGTCGGATAAATGATTTTATCCCCGATTTCCGGCGATTCCGGAATTTGATCGAGCGTCAAATATGACGGAAGAGGCGGAAGCCAAGGTCCGGGTAACCGTTCGATTCCCGCTTGACTGCAGTAATCCGCAACGTAACGAATAAGCACGCTCAGTTGTTTCTCCTCGAGTCCCGTTGCTTTGCCGCCGCTGCTTCGCTCCAGTCCTGCCGAGGACCCCTCCAACGGATTGGCGATTTTGCTGCGCCCGCCGTCCAATCCCAAGCGGTAAGCGGAAAAGCTGGATTGCCGAACCGATTTGTTCGGGTCATACGGCGCGCCGCTCCAGGCAAACTGGACGAGCTCGAAAACCTCATTGCTTCCCACCTGGAAGTATCCTCGTCCGGGGGTCGTAATATAGGCGGCGTCGCTAATTTTCAGCATTTCACGGCTATCCCCTTCGTCCTGTACCCGCAGACAGACTCTGTATCTGGAGTTGCTCCAGATCTTGTCATCCACGACCCCGCCCGGTTTTTGCGTGGCGAGAAGCAGGTGCACGCCCAAGGTTCTGCCGATCGCCGCAATGGACACCAGCTCGCTCATAAATTCCGGCTGGTCCTTCTTGAGCTGGGCGAACTCGTCAATCACGATGAACAAATGCGGCAAAGGCTCTTTGCTTCTCCATTCCGTCTTGTAGTATTCGTCAATATGCTGGACGTTGCCGGCAGCGACGAACAGCTTCTGTCTCCGGTTCAATTCCGCCTTCAAGGAAACCTTGGAGCGTTCGATCAACCCTTCTTCCTCCAGGTTGGTGATCGTGGCGATGACATGCGGCAAATCGGCAAAGGTATTCGACATGCCGCCGCCCTTATAGTCGATAAGCATCAGCGCAAGGTCGTGCGGATGGTATTGAACGGCCAGCGAGGCGATCATGGATTGGATGACCTCACTTTTCCCCGAACCGGTCGTCCCGGCCATCAAGCCGTGAGGACCATGACCTTTTCGTTCAATTTTGTCATGCAAATTCATGACGACTGGCTTCATGCCGCCTCGTACCCCTACCGGGAAAGGCAGGGTATTCGGATACCGGTGCTCCTCCCATTTGCCTGCGACGTCCAATTCGTCAATCTTCTGGATACCGTAAAGATCGAATAACGTCAGGACATTGACCACTTCATCCGCCGAGCTTGTCTTCACGCGATATGGCGCCGCCATGCGGGCAAAATGGTCCGCTTCCCCGGCGGACATCCGATCGGGCTTGAACGCCTGCACATAAGGCACCTCATCTTTTGGCTTTGCGTACGACGCTCCCGCCGAGCCTCCCGTTACGTTCGTCGAGCGCATGACGGCCTCATCCCCATGCAGCTCCACCACCAACTGACATTCTTTCGGAAGCAGATCCCGCCTCTCGGCCAGCACAATCGAGGTTGCGCCGATGGCGTCGCCTTCTTTCATAAGCAGCGGCAAAATGGGCTCGTGTTCCAGCATATCGATATAGGGGAGGAAGCAGACGAAAAACGGAATTGCCTGCTCTTTCTCTTTCATCCATAGCCGGCGCTGCAGCAACGAATGAAGCTGCTCCAAAACTTGAGCCTGATAGGAACCGTCCTGGAAAAGGAAGCGGCCGGACCGCTTGTCGTCCCATACATGCGGGAGCCAGCGGAGCCAATCCCATTCCCCCGTCTGCATTTTGCTCATGAATGCCGCAAGCTTGACTTCATCCGGCGAATGGTGGGTTACGATTTGAGTAACCAAGGCTCTGCAAAACCCTTTTAAATCCTCTTCGTTCCCGACGAGTCCCACGACCCTGTATTTGTTTAAATCCATAAGTGCCGGAGCATTCGGTATGGTCGAGAACCGTTCGGCCAGTTCGTTGGCCTTCTCGACCAGCGGGTCCTTCTCGATGCCTTCGCGCTTGGGGACCGAAACATCGAAGCCGCTCGGTACCGTACCGATCCCGGCCCGAATTTTCAAGAAGTCGGCATCCTGGGGAATCCGTTCCCAAATCGACGGGCTTCGATCGATAAAAGCCTGAGTGCAAAACAGCGGCTCCAAGTGGGTTTGGTGCCAATTTAAAATCAGCTCGTTCTTCCAGCTCTGCAGTATCTCGCGCTGCTCGTTCAGATGCGCTTCATAGCCTTGATTCCGTTTTTTTATCGCGCGGCGGTGCTTGCCTTTTTGCTGCAAATGCACCAATACCGGGACGAAATAGGAAGCTACCATCGTACAAAGCGAGATCATTTGCACCACGACAAAGGAAGAGTTGCCGGCCCGTTTGTAAAACATCATCATCGCCGCGGCTCCCGTCACTGTAACAATAATGGGAACCATAATCGAAATCAGATTCAGCGACGGAGCTTGCGGGATATTCGGCGGCCGAAACACCTCGAGCTTCCGCTCACCCTGTTCATGGATGATCCGGGGCGATCTGCGATAGTAAAAAGAAGACATGCCTCAAAACCAACTGCCTTTCGTCATTTTCTCGGTTTGCGACTGTAGTCGTAGGAAAATTATATCACCTAATTTTTGAGAAAAATGTCGAATTGTGTAGTTCAATGTTAAAAAAACCCCGGGTCTCATTCCCCGGAGCTGGTCATTTAAAACTATTTTTATCTCATACTTACTATTGTTGGTCAATCCGTTCCATCCGGTAGGTATATTTGACCAATTCCGTTCTCCGCTCTTCAATAAAATGAATTTGATTCTGTAATCCTTTAAAGAATACGTTCAGCCGGTTCCGCAGTTCGTCCGCGGCCTGTCCCTTCCAGTCGGCAATTCCCTCCGTGACGGCGCGGACATGCTGTTCATTTTCCTGAAGCGTCCAAAGCAATTTGGTCAGTTCCCGGTCCGCATTCATGAGATCCGTCAATTCCACCATGATTCTGCTCAACTGCGTTCCCCCTTCTAACCACGATCCGCACGGATAAAGTCGTCCGCCTTCTTGTTAATATAGTCGGCGATTTGCTGCCCTTCGTTCACATACCAGTTATTGAACGTATGCAACGTTTGAATCAAGCTTATTACGATCGGCTGGAGTGAACGGCTGCTGCTCGACTCCACCAAACGCTGGATCGTCCGAATCGCGGCGGGCAGCTCCCCCTGAAACTCCAGAACGTGACGATTTAAGATTTGTCCCGCTTCCTTTAATGCTTCCGGCCTGAGTTGAATCGTCCCGTTGACGGTTGAAAAAATCCCGCTCATTCCGATTCCGGTTCCCTGACCGGAGATCTGTTCCTGTACCCTCAAGCTCTCTTCGTAAGAATTCCACCTTGGCGAACCATCCAGACGCTGGCCATCCATGGTAAATAGATCATTGGATATGTTGCCTTCATCATCGAAGGTAAACCTATCCAGCCCATGACGCGCTTCGCCTGAGATGGAATTATACATTTTCCTGAAAACCCCAAAGCTTTGTATAGATCTTGTTACCGGTACATAAATAATTTTAAATTTCGGAAAATTCCAAAAATCGGGCTCCCCGACGGCTACAACCAGGGGAACCTTATATGTGTATGTATAATCCTGGTACTTCTTGTTGGCTTCTTCATAAGTTGAATATGTATAGTAGGTTGAACCTGCATGTCTATCCGGATCGGCCAATCCTGAACCGATGGAATCCCCCGGGTCCACATAAGCTACGTTGGTTTTGTCGAAGTCGCCTCTCTCGCTTTTCTCTCTGAGCTCGTCGGACAGGAGATGGTTAATGCTGGGCGCATTAAAGCTGGTGGAGGAGAGTCCGTTGCGAACGGCTACATATTCCGCCAACGCCCCGCCCAAAGAGTGGCCCGTGGTCGTAATCTCCGAATTCGGATACGTCTTTGCAACGGTTTCATAGAGTACCTCCGCCTGACGGAACTGATTCGTTTGATAATCGGATTCCAGCTTGTGATACATCCGTGCCGCATCGGGCTGAGACATGATCCAAGGGTTGTCCTTTATTTTTTCGTAGGACTCATGGAATTCCTCCAAGTTTTTCATCCTGCCGCCAACCACGTCCATCCCATCGGTCTCATAATCCACCAGCATACTCCACAATGGCCGGCCCGGCGGTTCTGTTCCGCGGTAAGCGATGACAATTTCATCCGTATTGATATTCTTAAAAATCGTTGCATCGAATCCGGAACCATTCGTATCATGCAGCACCGTCCCAACGGGTGTGGTGATTTCCCAATCCTGATTGCGACCCACGATTTCACCATTTTTTGATGCTCTAACATAAGCTTGAGAAGAAAAAGTATGATAATCCTGATCAGATGTATAATTCAAGACAATGCCGCCCCTCCCATTCCACAATATTCAAGTATAGGTTAATATAGTATAGAAGTATTATAAATAACAATCTCAAGATATAAAAGACCTGTGCGAAGGTTATTATGAAATCTCATTTACAATGAAGTCGTGATTGCCAGTGAAATTGTAGCAGATAAACTAAACAGATAGAAGAAAGGAGAAGAATGGCGGTGGGTAATTCGTTGAAATTGTTCAAAGTAACTCTGGTATCGATTTTAATTTTAAGTTTACTTGTCGGTTGTATGTCCAAAGCGCAGAAAGAGGCCATTTATATCAGGGCCGTTCCTATTGCGAAAGAATACATGAAAGATAATTATAATATTGACGTCACAATTCTCAGCAACTATGAAATTCACGACCCAGCTAACTCTGTAATTGTTCTGTATGGTCATATGGTTGATGATTCTGGAGCAACTTTCACCATAAGCATCAATCATAAAACATATGAAGTTTCCAGTATTAGCGTGGCAAAGATTATCAAAGAAAAAAAGGTGGAGAGGGAATTGAATGATGTTCTCTAAGGGTATTTTCTCATCGGGTCTATAAACCGGTTCAGCTATCTTTTCTTGATTATTCTGCCACAAGGTTAATACCGTAATTACAGATACGTATTATCAAGGCCTAAACTCCAATGTTATTCATAGCCTTTGTGACGGCTTCATAGAGCACCTCCGCTTGACGGAACTGATTCGTCTGATAATCGGACTCTAGCTTATGATACATCCGTGCCGCATCAGACTGAGACATGTTCCAGGGGTTGCCCTTTATTTTTCCGTAGAACTCATAGAATCCATCCAAAATTTTCCATCCTGCCGCAAACAACGTCTACCCTATCGATTTCATAATCCACCAGATACTCCACAAGGGTTGACCTGGAGGTTCAGTGCTGCGTTATACGATAACAATTTTATCCGTATTGAAATTCTTAAAAATTATATCAATATAGTATCATACATAGAAACATACAGATAAAAAGGTTTTTTATTGTGCTATATAAGTTGAACTATAGTATAGAAATACACAGGATGACATAGCACTTATATAGAAAACGAGGTGAATTATGTTAAGAATATTGAAAATCACTTTTATTTCCGTTCTCACTCTAAGCCTGCTCGCCGGGTGTATCCCCAAATCACAGAAAAACGCCATTTTTAACAAGGCTGTTCCTATTGCAAAAGAATATATGAAAACTCATTTCAACACGGATGTCGTTATTTCCGAATATTATGAAATCAATGATCCCATCACTTACGAAATCGTGTTATACGGCCATATGGTCAGTGATCCGGAGGAAAACTTCCACATTGCAATTAACCACAAGTCTTATGAAGTCACTAGCTTGGGCGGAGCTAGCGAAATCATGGACCGGGCGGTAATCAGTGACAATGCTGACTAATCATATTTAAATGGCTGACGGGAAGCCTTCGGGTATTTAATGGATTTATGTGTTATTGGTTGAATGATGGATTCATTGGGCACTGGGAGGGGTCTATTGCATCCAACCTTCGTCATATCAGAGAATGAAAAAGGCCACAATACGGCCGGATAGCTCGTATTGTGGCTTTGTTGGTTATATGATTCGATCTTGTTATTGAGTTGTAAAACTGAATCATTAGTTTCTATATTAATCAGGAAGTTTTGGTTTTGCGTCTTTCAGGTTAAACCATGTCTCAATATGATTGCACAGAGGTTCTATGTCCTCAATTGCTGTTTCACATATATAGCCATACCTCTCTTTTAAAATCCTCCTCACATCATAATACTCATAATATTCTTTTGTAGATTTTGCCACACAAACTTCGCTGGGTTCAATAATATAATTTTGATGCTTTGTATCTCTACTCATATACATACTCCAACTTAGTTTCCCTTCATACTCCTTTATACACTCTTTCAATTTATTGTATAGATTACCGCCATTTGAGAATCTAAAGTAAAATCCTGGAGTCGTCTTATATATATCATCTTCAGAGTACATATTAAATCTAACCCAATCAAATGTACCAAGCTTCGAAATAGTATATGCCATTCTCTGATCCCGATTTATTTCCGATGAATCTTTAAAATAAAAACTTTTTCGGTTCATCTTATTTCTCCTTTACTCTAGCACTTGATTTGTAATAGCTATCTTCCCATCATTGTCTTTGCTTAATCGATCTAAATATGTTTCTTTTAGTACTGGCACTTTGCTATATCGAGGATCATAGACATATTTACCGTCTGAGTACACTGTGTGGTACTCAAATTCAACCTTCGATCATATTCATTCACTTCTATTTGTCCATACTTATCTGAAGAGCGTATTGTTATTATCTCTCCTTTGCCACCTGATGCATTGGCCAAATCATCTGCTATTTCAGAGCAATCATAATTTGGATTTGATCTATACATTTGCATCATTTTCGGACATCACCTTGATTACTGACTGATTACCAATAGATTTGCCCGTCCCCTCATCCTCATTAGACTCAGAAGAAGACTCTTTCTGCTTATCGGGGACCTTGTCCTTTATCGGGACATCTACATCAATCCTTCGACCCGACGACTATGGATACCTTCTTGACCGCCTGTCCAGCCACGCCTCCCCCAATCAGACTTGCCGCAACGGCGAGCATATTTTCTCCAATGATTCCGCCGATGCGTTCCCATCTCTGACTCGGTTCAAGATTCTCCAGTTCAGCGTATAAGCCCGCATAATCATTCCACTTATCTGTTGCCGTTTGTTTAAAGTAGCCTACCGGATCCGCTGCAAATTTTCTTGCTTCTTCATTTAGGTCTATATAGATCTGCTTGATGCCTTGCAATGCTGCTTTGCCGCTTTCCAACGGATGGGAAACGATCTCAACGAATTGATTCGCTCCTAAAGATTCTCCTCTGTGGTTTACTATTTCAACCTCTTTAGCACTTTTAATCTTAGGAATTTCACCCGTCCCCTATGTGGTAAAGCTAAATCCCACTAAAAGGATGGTGGCAGTCAGATTTTCCAACTACCACCATTCTATCATTAGGCAACTTGTTCAGCGAGGGGCGGGGCGATGTACGGTGTTTTGTTCTTCATCATGCCGTAAATGATGTTGACCAGCCGCCGCATGATGCAAACTAATGCTTGTCCTTTCGTTTTGCCTTCCTCTTGCTTTCGTTCATAGTAGGCTAGGAAAGCAGGGTTGCGGGGGAGCTTGCTTCCTTTGGAAACTTGCACCTGCTGGACAGCAAGGTTATAGAAGATGCCATGTAGGGTGCGGTTGCCCTGCTTGCTCTTCTGTTCTTTGCCTTTCCCACCCGAACTGAACTTTACAGGAGCAATGCCAGCAAAACGAGCCAGCTTGTCAGGACAGGAAAAACGGTGAATGTCTCCGATCTCAGCAACTAGAGCCGATGCTGTTACTAGGTCGATGCCTGGCATTGTCTCTAGCTGGAAGCCCAGTTGCTTCATCATGCGGCTTAGTTGATCTTCTACCTTCAGAACTTCTTCCTTCTTAAAACGGATGTCTCGGACATGGCTTTGAATCAGGAAATCCCTAGATTCTTGATACTCCCGCTTAGTCTCGCCATCAGCCGCCACCCATGCCATGATTTCCTCGGCTTTCTTAGTCGAACAGGTGTTGTGACTGGATTTCAACAGCATCTCCCGCAAATCCTCTAAACCAACGCCTTTCAGATGGTGCGGGGCGGGGTAGGTATGCCAGAACTCCAAGGCACATTTCCCATCAATACCGCTAAAGAACTTCTTGTAGCTAGGATAGTGATGGGACAACTGCATGTGAAGCTGGTTTTTGAGCGCAGTATGAGCCTTAATCAGCGCGTTTCTCCTCGCTACAAGTTGCCCGATTGTCCAATAGATGTCCTGCGGATTCGCATCGGGTAGGATTTCGAGCTTGCTAACAAGTATCTTCGCCACACACTCTGCATCCCAGCTATCGCTTTTCTGTGTAGTCGGGTAGCTCTTGCGCTCAGCAAAGGACAATGCCGAATTGACTTCTTTCACCTTCTGCTTATTCTCTACGAGGAATACGGCTAATGACCGCCCATAGCCGCTCGCATCCTCCAATCCATAGATCGGGGTCATGCCTCTTTTGCATAACTTCTTAACAAACGGAAGCAATTCCTCGAAGGCGGCGGGCTTGTTCTCAAACTGGATTTCGCCCAACTTCTCATACCAGCAGTTTACGATCACGGCAGTATGAGTAGCCTTATGAAGGTCTACACCTACGTAAATATGCTTTTGTTTATAATGTTGATTCAAAAGAAATCACCTCGATCTACGAATGTAATAAATAGAAAAGAAAGTCGGCAACCTCAGTTCGAGCGTTAGTCATTCGCATGACCCGCATTGGGACGCAAGCCTATCCATTCTTTTCTGGTTTAACCATTAATAAAAGGTACTTCTACTTGCTCTATACGATACGGCTACGCCACATTTAAGCGTGGCGGTGGAGATTAGAGAATAATCGGCTGGTGTACACCTTTCGCTTCTATCTGTCCATAGCGATACATCCCCCGATAGAAGTCCTCACGGTCTAGGATTCGCTTCACCTGCACCTTCGTGAATGGCTTGCCTTGAACCGTTCTGTAGCCCGCCTGATTCAGTTCTGCCGCGATTTAGGACAACGACCATGACGAATGCTCTGCCTTGATCTCGAACAGCCTACGTACCGTCTCAGCCTGTACAGGGTCGCTGGAGAGCGTCTTTTGTCCTTTGGCGGCTGAATAGCCATATGCTACTCTACCTCCCGCATAGCCGCCCTCGGCTTAGCTTCAAGGCAATCTCTAACCGCTGGTATTGGTCTAGTAGCTCCATCATGCCATTGACTAGGAAATCGTTTGGATCATGGGCATAGATGCTGTATTGCGACTGTTCAATGGCTTTGACATTGACTTGATGCCGCTTTAGCTCCCGCTGAATCAGCACCTTCACGATATCTGCTCGCCATAGACGGCTAGTGTTCAGAACAACGATAAACTTCACATCTCGCCATTTCAGATCAGACAGCATTTCTTGAAGCCCCTCGCGTTCTATGGTTAGCTCGTCCTCGTCCACCTTTGCCCCTGAAATGCCTTCATCCTTATAGATGTCCAGCAGTTCGAGGTTGTGGGCGGCGCAGTACCGCTGTATCTCCTCCGTTTGGTAGGCAAGGGAATAGCCATCCTTGACCTGTCCTTGCGTAGAGACACGGACATAACCGATTACACGCTCTTTCATGACATCACCCCGTTTCAGTAATTCCAGTTTTCGTAACGCCCTTGGAATCATCCACTGCCGCCGCGTATTCCGCATACGTCAAACAGGCGGACGGCGGGGCAGTTCACAGGCTTCTATATGCGATTGTCAAAGGGCGAAATCAACTTGCTGTGGGAAATACAGAACCATATCACGGGAGGCATGTAAAGGGGGGGCGGGACGCATAGTATATATATTTTTAATCATTTCGTGGAATCAGGACTGGGCAATCGAAGAACCCCCCCAGTGTCTTGGGAAAGAAGGAACCGCCCTCGCTGGCGCAGGGGCAGCGTGTTTCCTATGAGAATATTTTATAGAAACTTGATGCGGTTCCCTTAACTCTGTCCTAGTCTAGTCGTATAGAGAAAGTAACAGGTCTATTAAGGTCGTAAAAATGAATATACGAAGCTCTACCCGTGGTCGCAGAAGAACACGTTAAAAAATGCCTCGGCGTTCATCAGCCGAATGTGATCATGTAATTCCTTTCCATTACATGAACAAAGTCGCGTTAGAAGCGGAAGATTCGCCTTTGGCAAAGTAAGACGTGATGCCTTACTTCAACTTCCCCAGATTTTCCGTCGTAGTGTCCAAATGGACAGGGAACCTTGACAGAGTGATGGTTCCGACTATCCGCGCAGTAAAGCTACACCTGGGTGCGCCAGATGTCTCGTAGGCTCGGGATACCTCAACTTCACACAGCCTAGTCGTTCTCCCTCGCAAGAGGGGGAACGCTCTGTTGTCCTCCCTTCACACAGGTGAACTCCCCGCCTGCGGAGCGGGCGGGGGGTGAGACTGAAATGGACGCTAAACTGTAAGAATAGAGAATAGGAACACGAGTAAGATAGAAATAGAGGATAGCATAACAGGAAGAAAAGAAGCTCTAAAGAAGTCATCCAACAACGATAGGCAGATACAGTTGAATATACTTGAATCAGCCATTAATGACCCAAGAATAGATATGTAGATGATTGAGATCGTGAAATAACCCCGAACCATCCCCGCCCCCATATTTTTATAAACCCCAACGAAACAGCAAAAAGAACCCCAGCACAATGGCGGGGGAAAAGGTTTATCGAAACAACGGCAGGTATTTTTTGTAGTAGTCTACATGATAATCGGATAGATCCCATCCATACTGATTCAGGAACCGAGCTAACTTTGCTAATACTTGATTTCGATGAACGACATCCTTATGCGTTGATTTGGCGAGGTAGTGAGCTAGGCTTAGTTCGGCTTGCTCCTGTGACAGAGTATCGTTAACATGCTTGGCAAAGATACGGGCAAGCTCGTCCATATCAGAGCCATGACCGAGCACGTTTTCCCGCCGCATTAGGGTTAGGACTGTATCTAACGGTAGTCTTGTCATGCGTTAGCCCTCCCTTCTAGCACGGCGGCGGGGGCGGCAAGCTCTTGTTGTACTCTCCATTTCCGCCATACGAGATATTGACGCTGTGCCTCTAGTTCATCATAGCCATTCTGTATCATAACATTCAGGATGGCGCGGGGGATGGAATCGGTGTAGCCATACAAGCAACTACGAAGCCTCTCCCATGAGATGTCATACAGGACAACAAACGCCCGATGTGTTAGTCCTAGCTTCTGAATGCATTCTTTTACGGGATGCATCATGATTAATTTCTCCTTTCAAGTTGTCTTCCCTTATAGGTTAGACACTCTACAGGCAGGAATCACACCAGACATACAGAAGCATTGAGCGTTATTTGAATCTTGAATTTGTCACATTGGAATATTCCATGAATAACAAGACTGCCTAGATATTAACGGTAACTCCCGAATAGATTCGATTAGAGTGCCGCATCACATCACACTTTTGAATGATTTACCGATTAGGTTTAATCTTCGCAGAGCATGAATAATCGAATTTGCTTAGCTTCGTTACCACCCGCCAGTTCAATGGATGGTGCATGGTGCGCTTAGGATGGTGCAGTATGGGTAAAGAATAAAAGGTTTCCTCTAAGCTTTGTATGACTCTGACTCAATAAAATTCTCTACTAAAAATTTATCATTATCGCTTAGGCCCTCAAAAAGTTCGTTAAACTTAACCTTTGCATCCTCATTATCCAAAAGGGATAGTGTAGCGATTGCAACATGACCGAATTGCCATGGTCCAATAAATTTATTGTCAGTTAAAAGTTCTCCAAGTTCAGCTAACCTGTCAACAATTCTATAATCACAGTAATTTCTTTCAATCAATTTGAACATTGCCATCGCAACAACTCTTAAATTCTTAGCTTCTAAACATACTATTAAATCACCGTTTTTAATCTTATCAGTTTTAATTTCTTCTACTAATTCAGCTATTGAAGCCATAGTAAATCTCCCCCCTTTAATAATAAATACTCATTCGGTTATTGGTCCGTATCTATCCAAAATGTACTGCTTCTCTGCCTCAAAGTTCTTTTGCAGTTGTTCTGCTATATTATCCAATCCTAATCTTTTAGCTTCTTCAATTTCAATTGTATATGCTTTAAGTTCATCTGCAATTCTCCCTTCCCAGTCCTGATATGATTCGGCAGCAGATGGGAATCCATTTGATTTAGCCTCTGTATAGTGACTATATTCATGTCTCAAAGCACTCATGGATGCTTCAGGATCTATTAGAATCTGGCCTGGTTCGCCTTTTCTCAGAGGTCCATAACCCATTGCACCTTCTCGATAAACCACCTCAACACCACTATCCTCCATATCCTTGATTAGTTTATTCCATTCTTCTGGATGTGATTTTGAACCCGCACCAAATGCATCTCTAAATGGGTCTGCTGGATTATCAAAATGAGTTATTTTTTTAGCATTTTCTATGTCGACATCATTTTCAGCTTTAGGCGTCCCCTAAGTTGTAATCTTAAACTTGGGAATAAAGAAGGTGGCAACTGGTTCTTCCAATTACCACCATTATATCAGCTTGCTTGGCGTTCTGTTAGAGTTGCCACCCGATACTCTGTCTTGTTCTTCATCATGCTGTAGATGATGTTTACAAGCCTTCTCATGACGCATATAAGGGCTTGCTTCTTGGTTTTTCCTTCAGCTAGCTTCCGTTGGTAATACTCGTAGAATACAGGATTACGTTGCTTCTTGTTGTCGCCTTTAGCTACTTGAATTTGTTGAACGGCTAGGTTATGGAAAATGGCGTTTAATACACGATTTCCTTGTCCGCTTGCTTGGTCTTTTCCCTTGCCTCCTGAACTAAAACGGATAGGAGCGATTCCTGCAAAACGGGCTAGCTTGTCAGCGTTGGAGAAGCGGCGAATGTCCCCGATTTCGGCAATCAGTTCCGCCGCTGTAACGGTACTGATTCCGTCCATCGACTGCAACTTAAAGTCGGTTTCGGCTAGCACCTGACGAAGCTGTGCTTCCGTCTCCTTAATCAGTTCTCTGCTCCGCTTCATGTCCTGTACCATATTCACGACTAGGAAGTCTCTTGATGCTTGGTAGTTCCGTTTCGTTTCCCCGTCCTTCTTCATCAGTTCCAAGATTTCCTCTGCTTTCCGTGTAGAACAGGTGTTATGGCTAGCTTTACGGAGGTATGCCGCTAGTTCCTCCGCCCCCACCGACTCCAAGTGATGTGGAGCAGGGTACTTCTCCCAAAAGGCTAGAGCCGCCTTCCCGTCAATATCACAGAAGAACTTCTTGTAGGACGGATAATGATAGCTTAACTGCTGATGAAGCTGGTTCTTGAGCGTTGCGGCATGTTTTATGATAGAATTCCTTCTTGCAACCAGTTGCCCGATAGTCCAGTAAATGTCCTGCGGATTCGCATCCGGCAGGTCATCGAGCCTTGCAAACAGAACCTTCGCAATGCAAAACGCATCCCAGCTGTCGCTCTTTTGGGTCGTTGCATTACTCATACGTTCGTTGTAGGACAGAGCAGAATTGACTTCTTTGACGATTTGCTTCTTCTCGACAAGGTGAACGGCTAATGCTCTGCCGTTGCCGCCCGTATCCTCTAATCCATAGACAGGGGTCATCCCTTTTGGCGTATGTTTCTTGACGAACTTCACCAAGTCGTCAAAGGCAGATGGCTTATTCTGGATTTGAATTTCACCCAGTCGCTCATGCTAACAGTTAATGATAACCGCTGTATGGTGGGCCTTATGCAGGTCTAAACCAACATAGACATGACGCATTTTGTAGTGCATAAAAGAAATCACCCCTGTGTACGGATTGTTAGTTTGTCGTGATAGGTAAAGAATGGGGGCAACCTCAGTTCAAGCGTTAACCTTTCGGTTCGCAACGGGACGCAAGCCTCTCCAATCAATACTTGTCACAGTATGGCTTCATGCAAGCCATCTGCTTCTATATTTCCATAGCGGTATGTTCCACTATAAAAATCACGTTTGTCCAAAATTCGTTTAATTTGCACTTTCGTAAACAATCTTCCTTGCCCAGTTTTATATCCTTCCTCATTCATAGTTTCTGCAACTTGGGTCAAAGTCCATGCCGGATGCTTTTCCTTTAGCTGAAATACTCTGCGGACGGTTATAGCTTGCTTCTCGTCCACTTGGATGTACTTCTGACCTTTCTTTGCCTTGTAGCCGAAGGTGGCTCTCCCTCCGGCATAACCGCCTTGCTCCGCTTTCTTGTAACGCCCCCTGCCTAGCTTGAGGGCGATTTCGAGCCGTTGATACTGGTCAAGCAGTTCCATCATTCCGTTAATCAAGAAGTCGTTTGGGTCTTTCTTGTAAATGCTATAGGTCGGCTGTTCGATGCTCCGAACGTCCACCCCATGCTTCTTGAACTCTCGATGCACCAACACTTTCACAATGTCAGACCGCCATAAACGGCTTGTATTGAGGACGATAACTGAATCAATGGATTGAGTAGACAGGGCGGCTAATATGCTCTGAAAGCCGATTCTGTCCACTTCTAGGGCTTCTTCATCGACCTTCGCCCCACTGATACCTTCATCGCTGTATATGTTCATCAGATTCCATCCTTGCTCCTGACAGTAGGAGCGAATTGCATCCTGCTGATACGATAAACTGTAGCCATCTTTGGCTTGTCCTTGCGTTGATACTCTGACGTAACCGATGACATTCACTCTGATTCCTCCCCACCGTTACAGAAATCTGAATTACTGTAACGCTTAGTAGATACAATGCGATTATATACCTACTAAGCGATACAATCAATCATTTCCATAAGGTGATAAGAAATCGTATGATAGGGGTAATTATATCCGGTCGGAAGTTGGTGTCATATTGCCCGTTGTCGTCAAACTCAAAGAGATTCTAGCTGAACGTAATATGTCTCAGCGTGAACTAGCAAGGTTAACAGGACTGCGACCAAATACCATAAGTCATCTATGCTCCAGTGATGTTGACAGAGTTCATCTCAGTACATTCGATATTATCTGTAAGACATTAAACATCAGCCTAAGCGAACTTCTTGTACAGGAAGATGACTAACCTTACCGGATAGAATGGCGCAGGGGAGAGTTATCGCTTTCTGCCATTGCTCTGCCGCTACTTCATTCAGGTCAATAACATCCTGAGTTTTCATTTGTTCCTGAATTTGCTTACGGTAATAAGGGGTCGTATCCTGCGTCAGAAGTTCTTCTTGCTGAATTTCCTGCACTAGCCGCCCCACCTTTGGGCTGAACTTGGACAGGTCTGTCAGTACAGCACATAGATACTTGCTGTTAAATTGCGGCGGATACTGAACGAGTGTAGCAAGCGGTATCTTCTCCTTAGGGGCATATACAATTTCCATTCTCGTTCGCTCCCCTCTGATTTTCTGTCGCCTTGTCTCCAACAACTGACGTTTCTTGTCATACACCCGACAATAACCATCCTCCTGACGCTGATGCTTGCCGTTGTAATAGCGAGTGTTTTTAAACAGGCGTAGCTTACGACCCTTCGTAGACATCGTGAACAGATCACTTAATTGAACAGGAATGTCAAATGCTACATCACACCTTACAAACAAGATCTGATCAGCGTACTCTCGGATTTGTTCGAGCCAATGACGGAAGTAAACAAGCGACTTCGGATAGGCTTCGATCCTGAGCGTGTTCTTTCGAGTTTTCGGAGCATAAACCAACTTATAGGAGATATGCAGGAAGTGTTCCCCTGTGTTGATTCTGATACGGTATTGAAATCCCCTGTCCCCCACCGTCATCCTGACCCCGTAATAGTAACAAATTCGTTTATGGAACTCATTGAAGAAGTCCCAGTACACGTCTGTAAAGTCAATGACTATACGGTCTATGGATACCGTTACCCTTTTCATGTGCCGCCCCCTCCCGAATTTTTTCATGAATTTCGGGCTTTATTAGAGGGCAGGTGGCTAGCCTTATACGTTCCCTGCCTGTTCTATGTCAACTGCTCGTCAGCAGATTTCTTCCTTGCGCTGTAACAATCGTTGAATGGTTTAATTAAGTTGCGGACGTTATGAAAAAAACCTTCGTTTTAGCCGCCCTACTCTTAATAGTGACGGTATCTACCCTAAAAGATGCGATTTACTGTTATTTCATCCTCTCTATCGTGGCGCGTATTCTACAGTTGCGAGTAAAATTGAAAAAAACGCAAGAAAACGAAGATAACAAAAAACAGATCAATTATGGTGGTATCTGACCATAATCGACCTGTTCAATGTAACGGAATAGCGTTATTTAGGTTATAAAACTAAAGCATTTGATGTGTGTACAACCGAAATGAAGAAATCTTTTTACGGGTATTACATGGGTTATATGTGTTATTGGTTGAATGATTGAGTCATTCGGCACTGGGTAGCCCCACAGATTCACATTTACATCTTAGTTTGACAATTCCTTTTCAATGTAAGGACGGTCAAGTAGTCTAAGTAGACTTGTGGTTAAATATTTCGTCTGATACTGATCTAAAGCGTTATTGACAATTAGCTGACCATTCTCAATTCTAAGCAACTGAGCTGAACCATCTTCTAGAAATAATAGATTTCCATCAATATGTTTTATAAGCCTTCCCATAATTTTAAACAAAAGCTCTAGTCCTTGATAGAACGTATTACCAAATAATTGAACTCTAATACAAACATTCACATCTAAGTTATAATGATTTTTAACAAAATCGATATCAGAAATATCTTCAATTTCAAGAACTAATGAAAATAGTTCAGACCCAATAACTATTTCCTCATCGTTACAACTCAACGAAGCCTTCCTGTTCGCATACTCAGTCGTAAATCTTTCTAGCATCTCACCTAATGAATTATTATCTACATTAGATAGTAAAAACAATTCATAATCCATTAACTTCTATCCCCCAAAAACTCGTGTAATTTCCCCATCTTTCACAATAAATAGTTCTTTTAAGTTCTTTAAATCACCATTTGGATTTGCTTTTCTTAAAATCCCTTGAATAATTTCGGCGACTTTCCCAGAAGGGAACTGATCTAAATTTAGAACTATTCTTTCTGCTTGTGTTTTAGTTTTTTTAGTTATGTTTCTAAGAAGGTTATCTACATTTGTGTCTATTGTTGGTGCATAACAGTCAAATACCTTACCTTCAATTAGAAAATCTGGATTTGACGACTCTTTTATTCCGTATCCATTACCACCGTTTACTTCATCTAGCATCTCAATGTCATATCCTTGATCTGCCATTAGATCGGCTGTTTCACTCTCTTTCTTAATACCGTGTGAGTCACCTTTTGTATAGTTTCCTCTAGGTTTTCCACCTTTAGGTAAAGAAGGTTCTGTTAGATTAGCTTTTCCCGTCCCCTCATCCCCCCTCTCATCCTCATTAGACTCAGAAGAAGACTCTTTCCGCTTATCGGGGGCCTTGTCCTTCACCGGAACATCTACATCTATCTTTGACCCGACGACTATGGATACCTTCTTGACCGCCTGTCCAGCCACGCCTCCCCCAATCAGACTTGCCGCGACGGCGAGCATATTTTCTCCAATGATTCCGCCGATGCGTTCCCATCTCTGACTCGGTTCAAGACTTTCCAGTTCAGCATATAAGCCTGCATAATCATTCCACTTATCTGTTGCCGTTTGTTTGATGTAGCCTACCGGATCCGCTGCAAATTTTCTTGCTTCTTCATTTAGGTCTATATAGATCTGCTTGATGCCTTGCAATGCTGCTTTGCCGCTTTCCAACGGATGGGAAACGATCTCAACGAATTGATTCGCCGTTTTGTTGACGCTATTTTCCAGCCCCATATATAATCCCCGGCCAAATGCCAGAGTTTCATATCCGTCAAGCAGACTCTCCTTATATGCCTGATGCGCTTCTTGCAGACCGCTTATTGTTTCTTCCATTCTCCGATACGCTTCGGATCGATCCCGGAATTCCAGGTATTCGAAGGTGTCCGGATCATATCCTTTATCCAGGGCAAATTTCAAAAATAGCGGGACATGCTCCATGGCCATATCTCTATAAACCACTTCGCCCCGAAATAGCGAGTATCCTCTTTCATTTTCATATAGCTCCAGCAGCATCGCCAGATTCGTCTCGTTTATATTCGGCTCACCCGGCTCCTTTTGACTAGCCAGTTGGACAGAACCGGCCACGTCTCCTCCTCGGCCCGCCAATAAAACCACCGAATCCGGTTGATTTTCTCCGTTGGTTTGCCGGGCGGCAAAACGAACATCTCCCGGTGACTCATCCGCCATCCCCAAGAGCCTGATCCCTTCCGCGGTGCCGATGACATATCGGCCTAGCCCCTCAATTACACCCTTGATCCCGATCACCGGCAAAAAATCCAACGCCTTGCCGATAATCTTGAGCCAATCCCAGCCCGCATTCGACTCGATCCTTTTCCCGGCAGCATCATCCGTAGTAAACTGTTCCGCCTTGCGGATGGCAAAGCCGGACCATTGCGCCAAATTCTGCTCCAATTCCCCAAGGCGCTGATCGATTTGCCGGTACATTCCATCCACGTCCGGCCGCGAGCGGCTTTCCATCGTTAAGTTTCCCATTGCACGCCGCAGGGTGTCCCGGATCTGATCGATGCTTTGAGCCGTGGAATTCAGCGTTCGCCCCGTTTGCTTCAGGCTGTTCGCATCCACTTCTATTTTCAAACGACTTCCTCCCATGACTTTTTTCGCTTCGGGTGCAGAACAAAAGGCCATCATGAAGTTTGAGGCCTTTTGTTCGCTACCCCCTCTTTACTGCGGCACTTGGGAGCTAAAATCATCTCTGCTGGACTTGTCCGCATGATAGAACACAACATCTCCATACGTGAGTTCGAACGTATTTCCAAATGAATCGCTGACGACCGGCAGGAAGCCTTCCATTTCCCACTGGTTCTCCCGCTTCAGGTTGGTCTGCGGGTCGACCTTGTTCATCATGGGAGCATCAATATACTGCAGGTGAGGGTCATTCAGGTCGCCATCCCGGATCGTTTCGATGTTGAAATTGACGATGATGTATCCGTTTTTCCGGAAAATCGGCGACTTTTCGTCCAGCCCTCCGTGCGTCCGTCCGTATTCCGCGATATTCGTTCCCGCTTTCACGACATACGGATCGGCCGGCAAGCTGTATTCCCCATACCATTTTTGGATCGCCGCATTGGCTCTCAGCTGATCCACGGACGGCGGCAAATTCGTCTTCGGCCCGATAAACGTCCGTAATTGCTCGGGCAATAATAGCAGACTATACCCGCCTACCGGCGTCTTTTGCTTCGTCACCTTCTCCAAATACTGCTTCTCGTACTGTGCTTCATCATGTTGCCGAAAATATCGTATTTCTCGAACTTGTAAGAAGCCGTATCCTTCAGTTCCTCGGTCGGTACATTTCGCAGCCGGTCATTCAAAATAACATACCGCTGTACCTGATCCTCCGGCGAACCGATCTTCACAAACTGGCGGGTATTCGTTTTGTAATAGACATCCGCCTCAAACCGCTGCTTTCCGTCCTTGCTCACGAAGTAAAAGGTCGGCGTGATGCGGATTCCGTCCTGTTTACCGAACATATTTCCCTTCGTTTTGAAGTCGAATTTGAAGTGGTAGCCCGTCTTTATCGCCGTGTTCATAAACCCTTTCTGCGGGTGGCTTCCGGGACGAATCGGCAGCGTGTACGTCGCGCTGTTCCCGCGGGGATCGCCGTCAATGCCTCTCCGGCCGATCCAGTAGGAGAGTCCTCGTACATCCGGGCTGCCTTTCCCGGTCCGGAACACCGTCTCCCAGTTATAATCGGCGATATCCGTTACATGAAAATCATAGACCCGACCGATCACCTCCACCGATACCTCGTCGGTCGCCATATGATGGATCAGATCCAGGTTGGCATCGGGTTCTCCCTGGTTTGCGTAGTTATACGGGGAGTTCTCCGCAATATTCCGGAAGTATACCTGGTAATCCCCTTCATCTACCCATACCGGTAAAAAGAATGTCGTATCCAGTTGATCCACGGGGATATCGATCCATGTATTTTTAGGAATGAACTGGGTTTGACTCTCGTTATATACATCAAAAGGGAACAGGACCTGCTTCGTCCGGTAGTATTTGGCATAGTCACGATCCCCGTATCCCGGGTAAGACCATTCGCTCAAATGCTGACCGTTTGTCGGAATCCGCACCGTAAACGGCCGCTCCAGGATCAACGCCGCCCGCGCGGTGTTCGGCTTTGTTTTCTGGTTGTGCAGTTGATCGTCGCTGACCGACGAATAGTTCACCACCGGCGTATGGACGGTGACGTCGTTAATGCCGTAAATGGGAAATTGCCGGTCGCTTCCCCCGTCCACCTGTTCCGGCAGCAGGCGATAATAAATGGTTCCGTCACTTTCGGCATTCGCTTTGTTCAACAGCGAGCTGCTGATCCATTGCCCGCCTTCATAAAGCACATCGTCCCCGATCCTGTCCGGGTAAGGAATTTCCGAAGGCATCGGCCCATCCTGGACAACCAAGGAATCATCCATGATCGTTTCGCTATTAAAAATAAGTCCGTCATTCTGCACTTCAGGATCTTCCGTTTGGGATTCGGCGATAGCCTTCAGCGCTTCCGTGTCATCCGGAGCATCCGCTTCGGTCGGTTCCTGGTTCCCGCCATCGATCACTTCCGGAGTAAAGCTGATCGTTCCGGTATCCTTCGGAAATACATGATCCTCGACGATCGTGCTGTTACGGAGTTCAACCGTTGGCGGATCATATCCGTTCGGGTATAGCGTAACTTGGCCGCCCGAGCGTATCCTCCCAGATTGCTTCATACAGCCCATGTTTCAATGCGTTTTTATTACCCTTTAATCTCTCGCTATGTTTAACCTTATTCTTTGGCCCCGTAGATTTTCCACCATGTAACCTACAACGACCATTTGCTAGAACAGCTTTCTTACAAGGTTCGCCGCGTCTCGTTTTAGCTCCGCACAGCTTTTTCTCCATGCTTTCACCGCCTAACCTCATTTCATGGGGTATCGTTTCCCCGACCGGGGGGAGGGCATCTTGCCTCCAAGCTGTTTATCCATCTACCTATGAATATTCTCTGACCTTGTTTCATTACATGTTCAATATTCTGGTTCATCCATAGAGCAGGATTCTTCTAACGCCTTCCTACTCTCTGCCCTTTGTTTCTTATGCAATTGAAATGCCTCAAGCTGTTCTGTTTGAGTGATGAATGTAAAGCAATCAAAGTACAGACGTGTTAACTCTGCTTTCGTTTCGATCTCGTGAAGTAGTAGTTCCCATAAGAATTCTTCATGTTTCGTCATTGTCCTATTTTCTCCTGTGACTTTCGTATTTGGTTGCTCTCGTGGTTTCGTGGTTTCGTGCCTGCTGCCGTAAAAAGTCCTTGGTTGTACATTTGAATTGGTGTGCTGCCTAAGAGCGTCGGGCTGCATGTGTTATTCCTTGGATTGCTGTACCTTGCGTTCCCAGTATCTGCGCTCGTACTCCTTTACTTTCAAACGATTCTCTGGTTTCTGCCGCCATTTGCGCCTATACTCACGCTCATACTGTCTTCTGTATTGCCGGCGTGCTTCTAATGCTTCGGGACTTAGGTTCAACATCTCTCTATTCCTCCCTCTGGTTATGTTCTGCCTATAGCGTTGCTGATTGTTTCACGTACTGTGTCTTGAACAGCCGCTCTCAATTCTTCTGTAGAGCCTACACCATTAACTTCAATGACTTCACTATCGTCCACGATCTCAATGACGAAGTTGCTGTTATCTTTGCTCGCCTGCATCGCATAGGCTCCCTTTTCTGTAATCAGTTCAATTCGTTTGCCTGTTCCCTTGTATCGCTGCAACAGAGCATTCATCATGTCCTGATCGGTTTGTGGTATACGGTTACTCATCTGCTTAGCCCTCCAGTTCTGCAAGCTGAACCACTTTTTCAGCCAGTACCTGCCTTGTTTGTTCCAGCCGTTCCGCTACGTCCTGAACCATTTTCGCCGCCGCTGCCTTTGCATCTTCAAGTTCTTGCTCCTGCCGTGCTTGAACTGCCTCGTTATACTGTACAAGCTGCTTGCAATCTGATGCTTCTTGCTCTAGTCTGTCTATGAGTTCTAGTGCTTGTTGGCGTGGAAGTCCATCCTTCTGATCTGCTACCGCATCCAGATGCTCCGCATGCTTCAACAACTGCTGAATCTCTTCGCTAACCTGAAAATCTGTAAGTCCTGTTTGCTGCAACTCTGCCGCCTGTTCACGTAATTCCCTTGCTTGCTGACAGTAAACACGAATTTCATCCATAAGCTGTTCGTATGCTGCGCGAGCCTGGGCAATAGACCTCACTTCTTTTTCTACTTCCTGTGCTAGTTGCTGGTTCTTCAACTCTTCTACCACTACCTGTTCACGTTTTGCCATTCGTTTCATCCTCCTTTGATTTTGTGCATGCAAAAAAGCTCATTCCTACTCATGGTTCAAGTTGGAAAGAGCTTTTGAAAGTTTATCAAGTGTTTGAATTGTTTAGTGTTTGGTTTGTTGGTTGTATTGTACGACCTTATGTGTAAGATGTAAACCCTGCCTATTTTTCTTGGTTTTTTTGTTGGTTTATCTAGCGCTGGGTGGAGTTTTTACAAATTTAAAACAACCTTTATCTTGTCAATAAGTAGATTCACTTGGTCTTTTTGTTCCGGGTTTTCCCCAATAAATTCTACACATATTTCTTTCAAGCAATCATAGAAATCTGTACTTTTCATAATGATTTCGTTATACGAAGAAGTGTTAATGAATATCATTATGCCTTCTTTAAATTCAATCTCCTCAGAATGCTCTGGAAGTTCATATCCCATCATATGATCTTGCCACGGCTCTCCATTGGATAAACACTCTAGCACATCAAGTAAATCGCTCTTCAAAAAGGAAAAAAAATCTTGAATGACCGGCTGTTTATCTATTAACATAAAACCCTCCTAATTTCCATAATTTTTCCATTCTAATACAGGGTATACACTTTCTATTTCTCCAGTAGTTGGATTTTTCCATCCTTCAAATTTTAATCCATTTGATGCGGTGCCTTGTATTACCTGTTGCCCACCTCTAGTTAAATATTCGGTTCCGTTATCCATTGCCTCTTGACAATATTTATACATTTGTTCATCTGTAAACACAGTTTCATCGTAAACTGTCTTTTTATGAGTTGAAGCTTTAAATTCACTTGTGTATACACCACGATCTTGTTTTGCTATCTTATAGTACACATCGTATACACCAGAGACAGAAGGATGTGGAACCTTGTTCTCTACTTTATATGGAATTCCATTGGCATCCAAATAGTCGAAAAACTCCTTTGCATTATGACCGCCACTTACGCCTGTTTTATTAACACCCTCAGGTTTTATCAAATGATTTTTGCTGTTAGCAGAATAGTTGTGTTTAGGTACAGGTTTACCCGTCCCCTCATCCCCCCTCTCATCCTCATTAGACTCAGAAGAAGACTCTTTCCGCTTATCGGGGACCTTGTCCTTTATCGGGACATCTACATCTATCTTTGACCCGACGACTATGGATACCTTCTTGACCGCCTGTCCAGCCACGCCTCCCCCAATCAGACTTGCCGCGACGGCGAGCATATTTTCTCCAATGATTCCGCCGATGCGTTCCCATCTCTGACTCGGTTCAAGACTTTCCAGTTCAGCATATAAGCCTGCATAATCATTCCACTTATCTGTTGCCGTTTGTTTGATGTAGCCTACCGGATCCGCTGCAAATTTTCTTGCTTCTTCATTTAGGTCTATATAGATCTGCTTGATGCCTTGCAATGCTGCTTTGCCGCTTTCCAACGGATGGGAAACGATCTCAACGAATTGATTCGCCGTTTTGTTGACGCTATTTTCCAGCCCCATATATAATCCCCGGCCAAATGCCAGAGTTTCATATCCGTCAAGCAGACTCTCCTTATATGCCTGATGCGCTTCTTGCAGACCGCTTATTGTTTCTTCCATTCTCCGATACGCTTCGGATCGATCCCGGAATTCCAGGTATTCGAAGGTGTCCGGATCATATCCTTTATCCAGGGCAAATTTCAAAAATAGCGGGACATGCTCCATGGCCATATCTCTATAAACCACTTCGCCCCGAAATAGCGAGTATCCTCTTTCATTTTCATATAGCTCCAGCAGCATCGCCAGATTCGTCTCGTTTATATTCGGCTCACCCGGCTCCTTTTGACTAGCCAGTTGGACAGAACCGGCCACGTCTCCTCCTCGGCCCGCCAATAAAACCACCGAATCCGGTTGATTTTCTCCGTTGGTTTGCCGGGCGGCAAAACGAACATCTCCCGGTGACTCATCCGCCATCCCCAAGAGCCTGATCCCTTCCGCGGTGCCGATGACATATCGGCCTAGCCCCTCAATTACACCCTTGATCCCGATCACCGGCAAAAAATCCAACGCCTTGCCGATAATCTTGAGCCAATCCCAGCCCGCATTCGACTCGATCCTTTTCCCGGCAGCATCATCCGTAGTAAACTGTTCCGCCTTGCGGATGGCAAAGCCGGACCATTGCGCCAAATTCTGCTCCAATTCCCCAAGGCGCTGATCGATTTGCCGGTACATTCCATCCACGTCCGGCCGCGAGCGGCTTTCCATCGTTAAGTTTCCCATTGCACGCCGCAGGGTGTCCCGGATCTGATCGATGCTTTGAGCCGTGGAATTCAGCGTTCGCCCCGTTTGCTTCAGGCTGTTCGCATCCACTTCTATTTTCAAACGACTTCCTCCCATGACTTTTTTCGCTTCGGGTGCAGAACAAAAGGCCATCATGAAGTTTGAGGCCTTTTGTTCGCTACCCCCTCTTTACTGCGGCACTTGGGAGCTAAAATCATCTCTGCTGGACTTGTCCGCATGATAGAACACAACATCTCCATACGTGAGTTCGAACGTATTTCCAAATGAATCGCTGACGACCGGCAGGAAGCCTTCCATTTCCCACTGGTTCTCCCGCTTCAGGTTGGTCTGCGGGTCGACCTTGTTCATCATGGGAGCATCAATATACTGCAGGTGAGGGTCATTCAGGTCGCCATCCCGGATCGTTTCGATGTTGAAATTGACGATGATGTATCCGTTTTTCCGGAAAATCGGCGACTTTTCGTCCAGCCCTCCGTGCGTCCGTCCGTATTCCGCGATATTCGTTCCCGCTTTCACGACATACGGATCGGCCGGCAAGCTGTATTCCCCATACCATTTTTGGATCGCCGCATTGGCTCTCAGCTGATCCACGGACGGCGGCAAATTCGTCTTCGGCCCGATAAACGTCCGTAATTGCTCGGGCAATAATAGCAGACTATACCCGCCTACCGGCGTCTTTTGCTTCGTCACCTTCTCCAAATACTGCTTCTCGTACTGTGCTTCATCATGTTGCCGAAAATATCGTATTTCTCGAACTTGTAAGAAGCCGTATCCTTCAGTTCCTCGGTCGGTACATTTCGCAGCCGGTCATTCAAAATAACATACCGCTGTACCTGATCCTCCGGCGAACCGATCTTCACAAACTGGCGGGTATTCGTTTTGTAATAGACATCCGCCTCAAACCGCTGCTTTCCGTCCTTGCTCACGAAGTAAAAGGTCGGCGTGATGCGGATTCCGTCCTGTTTACCGAACATATTTCCCTTCGTTTTGAAGTCGAATTTGAAGTGGTAGCCCGTCTTTATCGCCGTGTTCATAAACCCTTTCTGCGGGTGGCTTCCGGGACGAATCGGCAGCGTGTACGTCGCGCTGTTCCCGCGGGGATCGCCGTCAATG
This sequence comes from Paenibacillus salivarius, assembly GCF_051307165.1. NCBI lineage: Bacteria > Bacillati > Bacillota > Bacilli > Caryophanales > Paenibacillaceae > Paenibacillus > Paenibacillus salivarius. Next base: position 961,776 of record NZ_CP195592.1, on the reverse strand, counting down.
CCTCTCCGGCCGATCCAGTAGGAGAGTCCTCGTACATCCGGGCTGCCTTTCCCGGTCCGGAACACCGTCTCCCAGTTATAATCGGCGATATCCGTTACATGAAAATCATAGACCCGACCGATCACCTCCACCGATACCTCGTCGGTCGCCATATGATGGATCAGATCCAGGTTGGCATCGGGTTCTCCCTGGTTTGCGTAGTTATACGGGGAGTTTTCGGCAATATTCCGGAAGTATACCTGGTAGTCCCCTTCATCTACCCATACCGGTAAAAAGAACGTCGTATCCAGTTGATCCACGGGGATATCGATCCATGTATTTTTAGGAATGAACTGGGTTTGACTCTCGTTATACACATCAAAAGGGAACAGGACCTGCTTCGTCCGGTAGTATTTGGCATAGTCACGATCCCCGTATCCCGGGTAAGACCATTCGCTCAAATGCTGACCGTTCGTCGGAATCCGCACCGTAAACGGCCGCTCCAGGATCAACGCCGCCCGCGCGGTGTTCGGCTTTGTTTTCTGGTTGTGCAGTTGATCGTCGCTGACCGACGAATAGTTCACCACCGGCGTATGGACGGTGACGTCGTTAATGCCGTAAATGGGAAATTGCCGGTCGCTTCCCCCGTCCACCTGTTCCGGCAGCAGGCGATAATAAATGGTTCCGTCACTTTCGGCATTCGCTTTGTTCAACAGCGAGCTGCTGATCCATTGCCCGCCTTCATAAAGCACATCGTCCCCGATCCTGTCCGGGTAAGGAATTTCCGAAGGCATCGGCCCATCCTGGACAACCAAGGAATCATCCATGATCGTTTCGCTATTAAAAATAAGTCCGTCATTCTGCACTTCAGGATCTTCCGTTTGGGATTCGGCGATAGCCTTCAGCGCTTCCGTGTCATCCGGAGCATCCGCTTCGGTCGGTTCCTGGTTCCCGCCATCGATCACTTCCGGAGTAAAGCTGATCGTTCCGGTATCCTTCGGAAATACATGGTCCTCAACGATCGTGCTGTTACGGAGTTCAACCGTTGGCGGATCATACCCGTTCGGGTATAGCGTAACTTGGCCGCCCGGCAGGGCATAGTTCTCCATGATCGCCTGATCGATTTCGAACACTTCAAGCTGGTTGATCTGCCAGTACGAATACCGCCGGGGTTCCAACTCAAATTCATAGGTGATGTCCAGCTTCCCCGTTCGGGGAATCGGATCCTGGGGAACCGGGTTCCCGTCAGGGCCGGGAATATCCGGCTGTTCCTCTTCCCATTTCGTCGGATAAGTGACATCCACCTTGCATTGATAAATGACCTCCCCTTCCAACTGTCCAAAAGTATGCTGGAAGAGATAATTCAAGCCCCACGTATTGGCATACAAGTATTCCGAGGTGGGAATCGCCCTTTCGGCGTCAAAATGGATGCCCTGGTTCGCCCCATCGTCAGCCAGGATCTCCCCGGTTGCATCGGGATCCAGGACGGAGGCGGTGAGGTCTCCCACCTGATCCGGGGGCTCGATGGTGTAGGTGCAGTCACCGGATCCTTCGCCTCCCGTACCACAGCCCCCCGGTTCATCTTTACATTTCTCCCTCCATACCGATACGACATAGGTGCCGCCTAAATCAACCGTAAAATTCCTTTTAAATACGCGGTCACTACCGTCAGCAATAACTTCAAATTTCCGTTTGGATAACTCTCCGATAGGTACTAGATAAGATTTTACGATCTTGTATTCTCTTCCACCAGAATCCGTCGTCGTGCCGTTTCCGCCGTTAATCGTATATGGAAACGCGACCCCTGGTTTGGATTTCCCTGCATCCTCCCATTTAAAAGGATACCTCGGGTCCTCCTTGCTCTCTTTGACAAAAACATGCTTTATTGGGTATTCAGCGCTGTGATAAATCGTTGGTATGTCAAAATAATCGTCCAAATCCTCGGGATGCGCCCAACCTTCCGCCTTTTTAATATCAGATAATGTGTACCAGGGCCCACTTCGTTTGTTACCATTCTTATCAATGGAGATCATGATTGCACTTAAATAGACTTCTTGCCCGTCTTTTACATCCCCCATATTATGAGCCATTAACTTGGCAGAAACCATCGGTTCGGGAACTGAAAAGTAAGTGACTACAGTTTCTCCGGGTTTGGGATTTTGGGGCTCTTGCTTAATTTGCTTAACTTCCTTGCTCCCTTCAAATCCTACATAGTCGCTATCCTGCCTTGGATTGCAAACATCCTTATTCCCGTTACTTTTATACGTACAAACTTTATCTCTACGAACCGTCCATCCTATTGTTTTGTAGCGAATCGAAGAACTTGCCGCGGTAGAAGGAATTTGAAATTCTATCGCACCATTAACTATCTCAGCACGTATCGAATTAGCACTTTGAGCAATATTTGTCCCTATATAAGGAAAAATTAAAATTAAAACCCCAATAGTTACAATAATTTTCTTGAATAAATGCTTCATAATTCAGAATCACTTCTTTAATATTTTTAAATTCGAATATTTTATTAAATCGGCCCCGCCACCAACTTTAAGAGTATCCCCCCAAACCCCGCTTACATTAGTAAACATCTCCATATCCACATATCCCGTGTACCAGACATTCTTTTTAAACTTTCCTCGATCATCTGCGTTATATAGTAAATCTTTCGATTCTTTAAAGGATGTGAATTTGAATTTCACTTTCGAGCGAACATAGTATTTTCCCCAATTGTCGAAGAAAATCATGGAAGGCTCCGGCTCAATATGACCCTCAATAATAATTTGATTTTCCTTGACCCAAGCAGCATATTTTTTAAGCGGTCTAGAAATAGATCCCTGGGATTGCTCAAGAATATGCACTAACATATCGTCCACCCACTTCTGACTGTCCATAGTTCTGTAGTCGATATTTAGCGATAAATCTCCAAATTTCACAATATGGTCCATCCATATGTCGATATTTTCTTTCGTAAATTCGGGATCCTTTTTTAGAAGTTTTGCCGGAGGTGTATAACCAAAAGCATTGCCAAACCCGATTTTCATCTCATACATTTCATTGGGCAATTCCTCGAGAATGTAAGGGTACTCCTTGTAATTAGAGGGAAGATTCGTTGTCCGTATGGGCCTGCCCCAAGGATCTTTTTCGGCATTCATCAGTTTTTCGGCTCGGGTAACGGCAGCTTCATCTATTGGAAGGGTCGCACCTCCCTTAACTTGTTGAATACGCTGGATGACTGCAACGGCCTGCGCTCTTGTGGTTGTGCCGTCAGGATTTAGGTTTCCGTCTCCCGTGCCGGAGATCAGCCCCGATTTTGCGGCTTTATACATAAATTCGTAATCATCTTCTCCCGTTTCCCCGATCGCCCGGACAGCAATATGCACCATTTCCAAACGAGTCATCGGCTTCGTCCAATCTTTGGTGGCAAAATCCCCCTCCACATAGATTCCGGCAGAGGTCGCAGCTTCAAAGAACGGCTCATACCATCTCTCGGAGGGCTCCGCCGTCTCCACCTGAAGTTTCAATGCGGCGGCTGTCATTTTGATGAATTCGGCTCGGGACACCTCATTGTCGGGATGGAATAAACCGTCCGGGTATCCACCTACAATTCCTTGTTGCACAGCATTTAGTATGCCGGATTTAGCCCAGTGGTTATCGGATACATCTTTAAAACCTGACGATTCTGCGTGTGACGGCGAAGCTAACAAAGGAGTCAGCATGGAGCTTACGGTTATACCTATAACGATATTTTTAACGATTTTCCTTTTCATCACTTTCACCCTTTTCTTGCATTAATTACGAACGATTTACTTCTTTAATATTTTTAAATTAGAATATTTCAGTAAATCGGCTCCCCCGTCAACTTTAAGAGTATCTCCCCAGACTCCGCCTACATTTGTAAACATTTCAACATCTACATATCCTGTGTACCAGACATTCTTTTTAAACTTTCCTCGATCATCCGCGTTATACAATAAATCTCTTGATTCATTGAAGGATGTAAATTTGAACTTTATTTTCGAGCGAACACAGTATACTCCCCAGTTGTCAAAGAAAATCATAGAAGGCTCCGGCTCAATATGACCTTCAATAATGATTTGATTTTCTTTGACCCAAGCCGCGTAATTTCTAAGCTTTCTAGAAACAGATCCCTTAGATTGCTCAAGAATATGCGCTAACATATCATCTACCCACTTCTGATTGTCCATAGTTCTGTAATTGATGTTTAGCGATAAATCTCCAAATTTCACAATATGATCCATCCATATGTCAATATTCTCTTTCGTAAATTCGGGGTTGGTTTTCAATAACTTAGCCGGAGGCGTATATCCAAACGCATCGGAAAACCCGATATTCTTCGTATCACTCGGAATACCGATTTTCATCTCATACATTTCATTCGGGATATCCTCCAAAATATATGGAAACTCTTGATAGTTCTTTGGAAGATTTGTTGTCCGGATCTTGCGCCCGTAAGGATCGGTTTCTCCCGGCTCCTTGTCCGGCATAACGATGTTCACCGTTCCCAAGGATGGGAGCCAGCTTACCTCGGCATGCAATTGTTCGCTGATGAATCGAAGCGGTACCATGGTGATTCCCTGCTTCTGCATGACTGCCGCATCCAGGGTTACGGTTTCTCCGTTTACTTGGGCGGAGGAAGAGCCGACAGTCAGCGAGATATTGACATCGCCTTTACTGATCAAGATCAGGTTTGTCTTCGGATCCCAGTTCAGCTTCGCTCCCATTTTTTCAGATACGAATCGAAGCGGCACCCAAGTAGTTCCTCCCTCCGTAAACGGAGTCGTTTCTTCAATCGGATACTTCACTCCGTCAACCACCACTCTAACCGGCGTTCCGGAGGCATAGGCAACCCCCGAAAAACTTACGGCCATGACCACAGCGAGAAAAGCAGCCACCTTATTTTTCGACTTCTTCAGCTTCATATACCGGTTACTGAACATGAGCAAAACTCCTTAATTTTTATATTGATATTCCCAAAATACATAGACTTTTAATCCACATTAAGAATCCCATCCGTTAACGCATTCCTTGGGAAAATACCCCTTCGCGGCCGCGTCCTTCGCATGATCAAAGTTCTCTTTAGGCTCGTAAGGGAAAGTGCACCCTTCTTTGTAGAAATACTTTATGCCTGTCCGCGGATCTACTCCGCCGACGATATGTTCTTTTTTGACCAGGCGCCCTCCGCCAAAGGCGTAATTGTTATAGGTTTGATCTCCGACGGGGATTCCCTGGATAAAGGCGATGAACCCGATGTCGCTGATCGTATTGGTCCATTCCTCCTGGGAAATCTCCGGCAGCTTGAACGTATAGCTAATGCCATAGCGTGTGGCATATTCGTTGTAGGCGTTGATAAAATAAGCGAAGTCCTCCTGCAGCCTCCGGACAATCGTGCTGCGCCGGACCGTATCGAAATTGGCGTCGTCGTTCAGCAGCGGAATGGAGGTCCGCCCCTCAAGATCCTCCCTGTACCCCTTGACCCATTCCCCCCGGGCGGCTTCATAAGCATAAACATAGCTGTCCAATGTAAAATTAATCGTATTTCCCCTGCTGTCCGAATAGGCATACGGCTTTTTAGGGCGCCACATCGGCTTGGCCAGCGTCTGTCCCGTAGCATCGATGTATTCGGTCATGGTATATAAAAAATACCCGTCGTAATCCGTCACCCCGATCACCGGAATGTAAGAGGCCAGCGTCCCTTGGCCGATCGGGTCATTCGCCACGTCAAAGTTCAAATACAGCGTCCGAAAAAAAGTGTCGAGCGCCAGCTCTTTATTCACCTTAAAAAACTTCTCCGACTGATAGGCTGTCTCATATTCCTGCATTTCGTTGATGTTCAACACTTTGCCGGCATCCTGAATGGCCGTTCGCAGCGCGGCGGAATACTGATCTTCCAACCTAAGCACCGTTTCCTGGGCTTCGGTCCGCATATCGAGCACCAGCAGGAACGGGACAAAGATGCACACGAACAAGATGGCCAGATTAGTAATCTTCATTGATGACCATCCCCCCGTACGGCATATAAATCCTCGTGTTATCCCCCGTATTCCCGTTCAGGAAGACATCCTGCAAAATGGTAGCCATCGTGCGGTTGATATTTTTCACCTTCACCGTAAAAAAATCGCCCTCGGACATGAGGTACCTCCGGTCCGGGTCGTCGATCGGAGACGTATTGTTCGGAAACAGCCTGCCCATGATTTCCTCCGTATAATGACCGTCAAAATAGGTTGTATAGCTGTTTTGAAAGCCGTTGGGATCTGCGGGGTCCGTATAAACGGGGCTGTACTTTTTATGAAGATGCTCCATTTCGATTTCGTATTGATTGCCGGTCGCCCCCAGCTTGCGGGTTAACTCGGAATACATGGTAGGCGTGATGTATCCTTTGGTCCGCGAGGCGTCCACAAATTCGGTGACCGCCGAGTGAACCACAATCTGGGATAGATCATCCTGCCTTTGTGCTTGTTGATACAGCGGATATAAGAACATCAGAATCAGTGCGATAAAAACACCCAATATTTTCGACAACGAGCTCTCCAGTCTAATCACCCTTTAAGAAAAAACTATAGTTTGAACCGTCCCGTTCGAATCGTAAATATAGTCGACGCGATAAGTTTTCGTCAGCGAAATATGGGAGACATCCAAACTTTCAACCTCCGCGGTTTTGGAGAAAAAGGTACCGTCGACCCGAATGTTCGCATCCAGTTCTCGAATATGATAGATGCTCATTAATACCTCCGCGCCGGTGTAAACTTCATTGCCTTTGTCCCTGAGATCGGTAAACAGCCGACGCTCCTCCTGTTCCGATGACTTGTGGGCGGCAAGCACCGCCTCTTCCTGGATATTAATCCCGCCGATCGCGAACATGCAGGCCGTAATAAATATAAAAACCTCTACAATCCAGAAAATCGCTTTCTCCACTGTGTCGCTCATGATATCCCACCTATGCAAAAGAGCATCCCCTTCCCTCGAAAGGGGATGCTGACTGCTTTATTGCTGTCTAAAAATAATGCCTCGGATCATATTGTTTTTGTCTCTGACGATAGTAGATTTAAATTGGCCGCTTGGGTTAATGTACTCATCTGCTTCCTGTGCTAGCGCCTTTGTTAATTCTAATTTTTTGCTGACACTCTGGTCTATTTGCCCAATCGATAGATTAAATGTATTCCCGTAAAACTCTCCATTTGTATCTTTTCCTGTAATAACATGAATTCCAAACTCATCCAAACTCATATACTGTCTAATCGCATTCAGTACCTGGCTTCCGGACAAAGTAGTATTGTTATAGGTATTAAATTCGGTTTCCGACAATTGTGTTGTTATCGAAGCCATTTTAGTTTGGCCTTGCTTTGCCGCATCTTGTGATGAAATCGTTATAATGACAACAATCGTAATCAACATAATTGTCAGGAATATTCCTGCCGCCACTCGTATACCAACGCCAGTATTTTCTTCCATGACTATCAACTCCTTAGATTGATTTAGTAACTACTGTTGTTCAAATACGATACCGCGAATCATTTTATTGTCATCTCTAACGATAAAGGATTTGAATTTTCCACTTGGGTTGATGTAGGCATAGCTTTTTTCATTAATGGCGTCATCTAAAGTTAACAGCTTTGAACCAAATACTTGATCAACTATTTTGGTAGTATCATCATAAGTAAATTGATTGCCATAAAAGCTTGGACTAGCACCATAGTACTTTTGTTTTCCAGTAAACACCTTAACCCCGAACTGATCCAAATTCATATACTGTCTAATCGCGTTCAGCACCTGGCTGCCCGACAACGTCGTATTGTTATACGTATTGAACTCCGTGTCCGAAAGCTGGGTCGTAATTGAAGCCATCTTCGTCTGTCCTTGCTTGGCGGCGTCCTGGGACGATATCGTAATAATGACGACGATCGTAATCAGCATGATCGTTAAAAAGATCCCCGCCGCAACTCGTATACCAACGCCAGTATTCTCTTCCATGAATGTTCAACTCCTTTTTTAAATAGATTGAATTTTACTGGATAAATCACTTAATTGGCCGAACGACATGTACATGAACGGAAACACCAGGTAAAGCCCGATCAATAGGGCTCCGGGAGTCCAGCCGATCATTTTGCCCCAGGACGTTTTTTTGCGGATCAGGCGCTCCAGCCGCTCCTTTTTCTGCTCGGCATAATATTCCTGCTCCATTTCCAGATCGTCGAACGCATCGTGAATCGAGATCTTTTCGACCGCTTGCAGGAGCCTCCGGACGATCCGCTCGAACGATTCGAACGGCGCTTCCTGCTGCAACGTCTTGAGAGCCTCTTCCGCACCGCTGTCATACGTCAGCATCGCCCGCTGGATCGCCGGCTTGAAAATAATGCCGTAGCGCTCCATCCACTCCAGCACCGATTCCACGGAAATCCGTTCGAACTCGCACAAGATCGAAATCAAGACATGGAACTGGTCCACCTCGTTTTGCATTTCCAATGCCCGCATCCTTCGTTGGAACTGAAGCACCCATAAGGGCAAATAGTAACCAACCGTTCCCACCGCAATCGCGATCAGAAGCTCCCACCATTTCAGGTATTCGTTATTGATGACGGTTATTTTATCCATGATCCGGTTAACGGTGTTGTTGAGATCCACGGTCTCCTTGCTGCCGTTCTGCTGCACGACTTCGACAACCCGTTCCCTGGTCAGATCCTTGACATCCTTTAGCTCATGGATCATCGAGTTATCCGTTTTCGTTATTGCCCGGGCGTCCTGGATCTCTTGTTCGTTCATGTAGCCCAAGATGTTCATATTCACTTTCGTCGGGTCGTTAAAAATATGATGCACCGCATTCCAATGCAGAAATAACGCGATCAGGGTCACCGCCACAAATCCCCCGATGCTTAGAAGCACCCGATGCAAGTAGAACCATTCCATCGTAAGCGGGGAGTTGGCTTCCTTCAAAAGCATGTCCAACCGGTAATGCTGCCTCGTATGGTTGGCGGGAACGAGACGGTCTACGAGCCACTTGAAAGGTGGCCAACGGTAGACCTTCTTCTCCCACTGCTTTCGCTTGCCCTTGGTGACGTATTTCGCCTCGTCATTCTCGGATAGCTTGCGAATCAGGACGTAACTGATGATGGCTATCGCGTAAATCGATAATTGGATGATGTATCCGATCCGTCCTTCGTAAAATTCCTTCGTAATCGGAAAATAGCTCTCTCCCCAGCGTTTGAGCGGAAATGACAGCAAAATCGGCGCCAAGGCGATCATCGTCAGACCGCCCAGCTTGTACCGCAGTCTCTGCCGTCTTAGCAGGTCGTACCTGATCTCTTGAACCAGTTTGTTAATAGCGTTCAGGTACATGGAGCCTTTTTGCAGCGTGCGGTCCCCGTACTCCTGAACCAGATGCGATATTCCCGAAAACACCTTCAAATAGCGGTTCGGAGCTACCGCATAGTAGCTTTCCAGCCCTTTCGTCGGCTCGTTGGAGACGAGAATTTCGTGGATTTTCTCCACCTGAAGCTTGATCTCATGCGCGGAAACCTGCGCCGCCTGGTATATGGATTCATCCACCATGCGCAGTTCCTGGTAGTAATGCCGGTTGTCTTCGAGAAATTGGGCGAACTGCTTGAGCTGCCGATCCTCGATCCGGTTCACGAAAATATCAAGAAACATTTCGTTGACGACTACCGCCACCAGCACCCCGAAAAATACCGCGATCCAGCTTCTGCTGAAAATGCCGAGCAAAACGATCGCAAGCAGGAGCAAGCCCAGCGAGAGATACGTAATCCTCATCGTTTCTTTGCGCAGCGTATATTCGTCATACGTATTGATCGCGGACAATCTTTTGCGGATGCGTTTCATCTGGCTGCTGAAGATCGGCACCTTTTGCAACTGCACATAGGATTTTTGATAAAATATCAGCAGTTTCGGGTGCGTTGCCCGCTTGCGAAGCGCCCCCGTCGTCCAGACACTGCCAAAATTCCGTTTCCGCCTTCTTTCCTTGAGGATCGTATAGATCAGGAACAAGCCGGAGGCGGCGATCGCAATCCCGCAAATCAGGAGAATCCAAAACCATTTATTCATGGCGCTCCCCCCAGTGCAAATTCAGGAATTGTTGAAAATGAACCCGGTCCTCCGCATTCATGTTGAACAGCATGCTCTCGATCTTTTCGGGCGAAATCGGCGCTGCCGCCACATACTCGCCGTCGCGGTATTCCACGATATTGCGGGCAATCCATACCCGACCGTGGTTTCTGCGATAAACCTCTTTTTGCAAATTCAAGAGCGCGTCCAGCTTGCTTTCCACGGTGTCGCCATATGAAGAACCCGTCCCCTCCAGCAATTCCAGATCGTAATGTACCGGCGAAATCTCGGTTATTCTTTCGATGTAACGCCTTCCGTCGTTCTCCTTCCGCAAATGAACATCCCATTTGACCGCATTGACGACCTGTTCCTCGGCGATTCGTTCGTTCTGGAAGACCCCCGTTTTCAAGAGGGAATTCCGCAAAGACCAGACCAGCTCTCTGGCGGTGGTCGCATGATGGGTGAACACCGTGAACAAGCTTGCGACCTGGGACATCTGGATCATCCATGCCGCAACGGGGTCCGTAGCAACTTCCCCCAAAATGTTGACGGAGCCGTCGGTTTTCTTCTGCAGATCGAGGCCCGCTTGCCCGGAAATGCTGTCCGTTTCCCGGAAGGAAAGGGTGTTGCGCTCCGGATAAAGCCTTCTCAAATGAAGCTCGAAAGTCATCTCCTGGATCCGTAGCGTCAACGTTGCATAGATGTACTTCACCGCGGCCATGACCAAACTCGTTTTCCCCGAGCCTTGAGGTCCGGTGAAGGCGGTAACCTGGGCACCCTTCATCAAAAATTTGATCAATTCCCTGGGCAGCTCCGCGTTTCCCGCTTTTTCGGAAGAAACCAGCCTTTCCAGATGCATATTCGGAAGATCGAATTTGCGGACAAAGAACGCCCAGCTTTCGGAAAACGGCGGCCGCACGACTACCACCCGCGAGCCGTCCTTCATTTCATTCACCTTATAGCCGTTTGTCTCGGTCAGCTGCCCCGGATTATCGTATTTGTAAATGTTTTGGCAAACCCGTTTCAGCTCGTTTTCGGAACCGAAGCTCAGGAAGGACAGATGAATCGATTTCCCGCGAAAGAAAATCCATACGCTCTGGTAGCCGGGATACTTCGATTGCTTCATTCCCTGCAAGAGCTCCATTTCATCTTCGATCATCTGCATGCTGACCGGAATGCCGGAAACGCCGCCGGATACCCCGTCGATCGACATGTCCCTAATCTCGTCGATGACTCCGAAGCCTTTGTAATGCTGATAAATCCGCTGAACCACGATGTTCAGCTTATCCTCGTATTCCAGAGCGCCTATGTATTCCTTCTTGAAGATCCTGTCGACTTCTTCCCCCGTAATAATGTAAGAATCGACGGTCCGATCTTCGATCACCTTCTTCGGAGCATCCAATCCATACTTGTCGATCCATTTGCTTAACCCCTGAAATCCGTGCTGTTTTTTGTACATGTACAGCATAATATCGAATTTATCCTGATGCGTAAGCCTATCGATATCGTGAAACGGAATGACGAGATTAATGTTGTCCGTATTAAATCCGTAATTGCGGTCAAGCAAATCGAAAATATACTGCTTAAGGTAAACCTTCTCCTGGATATCCCCCGAGGTCGCATTCTTCATGGCGCTTCTCAGTTCGGCGACAATCGCCTGCCTCCGGCGATACTCCTCACCCGTAAGTCCCATATCCAGCAGATTGCTGTTCACGTACTCGTTGATCGTTCTTTTGACGTAGGAAAGAATGCTATCGAATTCGAAATAATCCCGGCCCATGTCATCTTTGGTTTTCCCCGCAGCGTTCGCGGACTTCGGCTTCTGGTTCAGTTTCACCGCCAGGAACACAATCAGCGAGGTTAATAAGAGAACAATGATTACAAAATTGACGATAAAGGTCAGACCCATCTACAAGGCCCTTCTTTCCAATTGATTGTGCGATACGTACACGTTGGTCAATTCCAGAATGCGTCCGGCAATTTGACCGATCTCCTTCATAAAGACGTAATTATCATGCTGTTTGGGCAGATCTTTGCTGCGGGAGAAAAAGCCACGAATATCGCCGTCGTTCAAATGATCCCGGAAATCCGTATTATACGAGAGCGGAAAGATGTCCCCTTTGAACTTGTATTTGGCCGCGATATTTCTAACCTTATATTTGGAGCCGTGATCATATTGCCCGATGACGACGATGTGCGGAATGCGATGCAAAGCTTCGGGCCAGTACTTTCTGGCCGGATCGAAGTATTTATCCAGTACATTCACGTCTTGATTCAGGCAAACCACGATCAAATCCGTGTTATCCAGCAGGGAATGGGTGACGCTTTGATCGGTGCCGCACTGTCCGTCCAGAAGGATCGCGGCGTAGTATTCCTCGGCTTTGTCGAAAATAATGTTCATGACATCGTTGTCGGAATGATGCTTGCCGGGCTTCTCGGTCGTTTGCAGCAGATCGAGACGCCCGCGTACGATGGGAAGCGCATGGTTTTTGACCGTATCCTTCTCCAGCTTGTTGCTCCGGGCGGCCCGTTCCAGCGCGTCGATTCCCCTCGCCGACACCTCGGTGAACTGTTTGTTATACTGGGATATCGTTTTGCCGAAGAACCTTTCCAAGGTGGAATCCCAGCATTGGGGCTGCGAGACCAAGGTTCTTGCATCATATTCCGAGCCGATGTAGGCCGCGGTGGCCGCCGTGAGACTCGTCACGCCCAAGCCATGCTGCATCCCCCAAAATGTGACTCTTCCCATCTTTATTTACTCCTTTCTGCCTTTTTCCATAGTTGGTTTGCCTGACCCGAATCCAACTCAAGAATCGATTCGACTATACTCTTGACCGCATGTTTGAATTCGGAGGATATTTTCTTCAGCTTCACGGTACCGGAAAATTGATTCAGGATTTTGCGGCTGATGTCCCCGTGATCCTGCAAATAGACCAGCGACTCTTTCCACTCGATCGGCAAGTGATCGTAAAGCTGATCCAAGTAATCCTCCGATAACGTTCCGCCGGCCTCGCAAATCACTTTGGTCATTTGAAGAGGAAGCTGTCCCTCCGAAAAGGACCGGACCAATCCCTCAAGCAGTTCCTTATTCCCCTGCATCACGGGATTTTCATAGGAGGTTACAAGATAGATCTCTTCCGACTGAACCCAATCCCCGAGCTTGGCAGGATCATCGGTATCGACCATGACATACTCGTAATCCGAAGCCGCAACCAGTTCGGCAAGCTCGAACGCTCCGCCCAACGATTCCGCGACGTCGAAATTGTCGTACTGCTGCACATTCTTCTCCATCTCCACTTTGGGAAAGGCATGACGGTATCTGCCTTGCCTGGTCATATCCGCAAGCAAAACCCGGTAGTTCATTCCCAGCAGCTTGCAAACATAAAATAAAAGGTCTGTTTTATCGCAATCTCCAATAAAAACGGCCTGTTTCACTATTCTCAACCTCATTTCTGGATGGGAACTGACTCGTTACTGTCGCTGAAGATCTGGTCAGAGCTCGTCTGGCTGGACTGGACCGAGCCCGACCGGTTTGCACCTGCGGCGCCGCTTCCGCCCTCAAGCAGCGGATTTTGTTGGGCCTCTCCGCTCTGCCCTTGCGGTTCTATGCTGTATTCGTAAGCCTTGGCATCCGTTTTCGTTTTGCCGTTGACATAATCTTGGACGTCCTCCGGCGGCATGGATGCCAAATCCTGCTCCAGCTTGATCCGCGCCCTGCGTTCCATCTCGTATTCCGCAATTTCCACAATATTGGGATCCGATGCGATCAAATCCTGGACTTTGGCATTTGGAGGATACGTGATGACGGCCTTCTCTTGAAAATACGGATCCACGTAGTTTAGCGCGTAAATGGAGGCGTTGTTAATGTAAGCATCGACGATGGCGCTGGACATGGTCAGTATTTCTTTTTCGCTCATCTCATACCATACCGTCCCCGTGAGCAGATCCTCGACTTTTTTCTTGGACAACACGATGTAGTCCTGACCCGTCGGGAATTTGATGCGAACATCGACAAAATCATCCTTTTGCAGCTTCATCGGCAGCTCGATTACCCTGAACTCTTGCATCCGGAGATCATTAGGGATCACTCCTTCCTCGTAGAGCATGCTGCTCGTCAGGACAGCGTTAGGCTGCAAGGGAATCTTTATGTACTTTCCGACGATAGATTCTTTATCGGCCGTATCGGCCGGCACTGAGCTGACCGGAACGCTGATCGTCTGCAAATCGGTCTCGAGCAGCCGTTCCCCGGCAAGAACGTTTCTATTGACAACCGTGACATCCACGCGTTCCTCGTTTAACCGCTTCTCCGCCTCGACCAGCTTCAGCTCGATCTCAGCGGTACGCTTTTCGTATTTGTTATGTAAGTGATTGAATATGAGATAACCGAATATAAAGCAAATTAACAGTACGGCCACGCCGCCGATGAATCCGGCGATCAATAACCGTTTTTGTCGAAAACGAATCCTGGACATTCTTTTGCTCCTTCCCCATGCACGCACTGCTATTTTGAGAGTAAAATATCGCGCCTGTTTCGTTTGCACCCTGCTTTATTCCTACATATTCGCGTATTCCTCCTTCAAACAAACGATCCAATATACCTATCAACATCCTAAATCCAGGAAAATTATATCATATAGGTTTTGAAAAAAATTGTCGTTTTTTGTATGATAACCACCAGCTAACGAAAAAAATAGGATGTTAGATCCGTGTCTTACGACGCACCAAAGCAAAAAACGCCACTCTTCGTCAGGCGAAGAGCGGCGTATCTTGAATGAAATCATAGGATTATATGATCGTTAATAGCGCTATAATCAGAACGATAATAATCAGGACGCAGACCCCGATGACGCTATAAAGGATCGTTTTCGTCGACGCTTTTTTCTTTTCTCCCGTATATTTTTTCAAAAGAGTATTCAACAAGCCGTCGCTGTCCGACTGAGTTTGGTACGGGTCGGGATGCGGCGGTACTCGGTAAATCAAATTTCCCGGCATTTCCTTCCTGATGTCGTTAATCCCCTGCTTTTCGATAAAGGGAATGCAATAAAGCCAGTTCGACTGGTCCAGATGCTTGTATCTTTCGCGGAACCGGACAAGCTGAGGCTGCCTCCATTCGCTGCCGGACCCCAAAACAAGCTGCACGCCCGCCCTGAAAAATTCCTGTCCCCAATCGCTGTCATCCGGGTACCCGATATCGAGAATCAGATAGTCGTACCCCAGAGAAATCAGCTTGCTCATATCTTCGGGGCTGTTGCTTTTAAAATAATCGACACCGTTTATGCTAAAGCGCGTCGTTTGGCTTTCAAAATCCTTGATTCCCTCATAGGCGTGTTCAATTCTCGTAAAATCCCGGCTGCCGTTCGCTTCCTTTAGGGCAACCTTATACCCTTTTCTATGTAGATAATTGGCGATCATGATACTGAAATGGGTAGCCCCCATCTTGGATTCCACCCCGATGACCGCGACCGTAATCGTTCCGATAATCCGATCCTGTAAAATAATCCGCTCCTGCACCGGCAGGTCCGGCAGCTCCATTTCCATCACATCCGTTCCATACAACGGACCTGACTTCAAGCTGGAGGTATAGCGGTATATCCGCTCTTTTACTCTTTCCAGATTAAACTCCGGGTCCTCCTCCGCATGGGCCAACGGCGCTTGAGCGCTGCCCGGCTGAAGCTTGGATAAAGCTTTCGCAACGGATTTGGGCGAAGTCCCCGGGGCGGTGGAAATCACCGTGATCCCCATATCCGCCAACTGATGAACCATTCCGTCGTCATCCTGCCGATCCAGGGCAATGACGATAATGGGGACCTGGCTTCGATAAGATTTATACTGCCGGATTCCTTCCATAAATGCTTTTGGCTCGGTACAGTCGGCATCCGTAATAAACGTGGAAATATTGATTCTTGCCGCGGATTGGCAGTATTCCCAAAACTGCTCGGCCGTGAACCTTCCCACTTTTTCAAAGCTAATGTCCGAATTTCCTATGGCCTCCAACACATACGGGGCGGATTTGCCGGAAACAATGATGGCGTTCAAAATCTCACCCCGCTATCCGTCAACACTTTGCTTTGATCCAGACTGTATACCTTATCCATTTTGTTTACCCGGTTGCGCTCGGCCATTTTTCGGGCTTCCTGTATCGTGTGATCCAGATCGGCGCCCTCCCTGATCATGGCGCATCCCGCAAAAATGGATTCGGGCAGCTCCGTTTCCAGCCTCATTCGCAGACGTTCCGCCAAATCGCTGATTTCCGCGTCGGGTTTGGTCACCATGACGATGAAGCCGTCCTGAACAAAGCGGCCCGAGATTCCGTATGCGGCCGTATATTTTCCGATCACGGCGCCCAAATTTTTAATGAGTTCATCATTCGATAAATGGACATCATTTTGGCCGGACGCCATTTCGATATAAATCAATCCGTAGGCCTGCTTCCGGTTCATAAGCTGCTGCGCTTGCTGCATGAAATGCTTTCTGGTGAACAGCCCCGAAATCTCGTCGCGGGTCGACGTGTATGCCGCAGCCTGCATAATGCCGGCGATCCGTTCGAAAATCAGCGCGAAAACGACCAGCAACGAGAGGATCAGAAACAGATTTCCGAACAGCAGCAATCGTTGTACCTTGGTAATGCCCCAGACAAACAGACAGAGTGCGTAGATCCCGTACAAACCGATGGAAACGGTGTTTCTCAACCTTGTTCCCGTATCGGCAAACAGCTTGAAAACGCAAAAAAAGCCTAAACCCGAAACAATCAGCAGCAGCAGAAGCGACGTCATCTCCGGCGGGAGAAACAATGACGAGGCCGCCGTCAGCACCGTTAAAATCGTCGCCCCCAAATGGACGAAAAGCTTGTCCTCTCTTTTCGGATAAAACAAGCGGAAACTGTTAATCTGCTGCATGACAAAACCGCAGGTATACAATGACGCGAAAAACATAAACAACACATTCCGGTCATGGGAAAAGACAGCCATTCCAAAGGAAGAAATCATTGCAAGCAAAGCGGCTCCCGTAAAGTTCAAATACAGCTGATTTCTCCACCTCAGATACATCAGTCCGCTCACCAAAAACATCACGAGGCTCATCCCGATGACCAGGCCGTCTTCCAAGGCTTGAAAACGTTCCAATTCGAATCCCCCTATCACGACTATTTTCCTAGCCAGTATATCACCTAAAATGTGAGAATTTTGTCGAAATTTGAATGCTGTTGTTACATATTCTCTACTTAAGTCCTACAAAAGAAAAAAGCCAACCCGCACCGATGAAGGATGCTTGGTTGGCTTATATCCAGGGATACAGAAATCTGGTGGCCCCTTTCCCAGGGGACTCCAGGAGGATCTTACCGTGAGTTTTGAACAGAATAATCTCGTAGAGACTCAAAAACGAACATCTACATCTCTAATTCAAGCGGACTTTTGAATACCGGGTTGTTCCGGCTCCAAAGCCGGGGCTTCCTTCCCGTAACGGATAAAGATCCACACTCCGCATAAGATCGCCACCCCTGCCACAAGCTGAATCCCCGTCATGCTTTCCTTTAGCAGCAGCCAAGCGAGCAAGGAAGCAAATACCGGTTCGCCGAGCACGGCCATCGAAACGGAGGCCGCACTGATAAATTTCATCAGCCAGTTGAACAGATAATGACCGAAGAGGGTCGGCACGATCGCGAGCAGGAGGCAAATGCCCCACTCTTTCGGCGCGTATCCCGTGAAGTTAAAGCCTTGAACCGCGTTATACCCCGCCAGCGTCGTCGCCGCGATAAAAAATACCAGGAAATTGTAGACGAAAGAGCTCATCGTGCTGACCAGCTGCTTGCCGACCAGCATATGACCCGCCACGGCGACCGTGCCGAGCAGCGACAAAATGTCGCCATGCAGCGCCGTCCCCGACAGCTTGAAATCTCCGGAACCGATGGCGATCGAACCGATGAGGGCAAGAATCATTCCGGCCAGCATAGCGCGGTTGATTTTAGCGCCGAACAGAAAAAACGAACCGATCATGACCAAAATCGGCTCCAAGGTAAGAATGACCGTCGAACTGGCCACGGTCGTCAGCCGGAGCGAGCTCATCCAGAGCAGGAAATGGAGGCCGAGCAAAATGCCGGACAGCACCAGCCCGCCCCATTGTTTGGGCGTGAGCGAGAATATCTCTTTGCGGTATTTCCATATGAGCGGCAGCATCAGCAGATTAGTGAGATAGAGGCGGTACATAGCCACGACCGAGACTTCGGCCGTAGACCAGCGGACAAAAATCGATGAGAACGAAATGGCAATAATGCCGATGATATAAAGAAGCTCGATCGAGACGGATGACTTGGATTTCGGATTCATTTCGTAAACTGCTCCCTGCTTCATAATGATTATGATTGATTATGGATGGTAGAACTTCGGCCTTCGGTGAACAAGACGAAACTAATTATAGATCATTGCGAGGAAATTGGGCAATGGAATTGTGGGCCTTCACGGTGTATGCTACATTGGAAATGACTGTTTGACATGCGGCATGCCAAACTTGATACGGACTGTTAGCGGAACTCACAGACCTTATTTTTCCTTTTTCGTATCATTTCCTAGCCTAACGGAACTAGGCGCTCTTATTGGGCAAATTTCCGGAAAAACACCTGTGTTTGGAGGCAAATAGCGGCTCCCAGTTCCGTTAGCAGTTGAAAATCGTCGTTTTTATTTAAATAACGGCGGTGATTTCCGTTAACTGGCTTCGTCCGAGTCCATCATACGGATGATCATGGTTAGCGATGAGTGATATGCCCCTAATCAAATTTCCTTTCCGAAAGGAGTTACAGATGATGAATATAGACCCTGTTGTATCGACAAAATGGGTGCTTGCCCGGATGTACGAGCCCGATCTCGTCATCGTGGATTGCCGCTTCGTGCTGGGCAGCCCGGACGCGGGACGGGATGCCTATGACGCCGCGCATATCCCGGGCGCGGTGTACCTGGACCTGGAGCGGGATCTGTCCGCGCCGGTGGGCCCGCATGGCGGGCGCCACCCGCTTCCCGATCCCGCCGAGCTGGCCGGCCGCCTGGGGCGGGCCGGCATCGGCAACAGCAGCCGCGTCGTCGCGTACGACGACCAGGGCGGCATATACGCCGCCCGGCTCTGGTGGCTGCTGCGCTGGCTTGGCCATGACAACGCCGTTGTCATGGACGGGGGGTTCGCCGCCTGGCAAAGCGGCGGCTTCCCCGTGACGGACGCGACCCGCACCGTGGTGCCGGCCGCGTTCGAGTTCAGCGTCCGCGGCGAAATGGCCGCGGACGTGGACGATGTCCGCCGGGCCCTCGGGGACCCCGGCGTCCTGCTCGTGGACTCCCGCGACGCTTCGCGCTACGCGGGAGAACAGGAACCGATTGACGCGAAAGCCGGGCATATCCCCGGCGCGATCAATCGGTTCTGGCGGGGCGTGCTGGATGACCAGGGGGCCTGGCTCCCGGAGCCTGAGCTCCGCGAGCGGCTGGCCCCGGTCATCCAAGCATTGGAGGAGGGCCGCAGCGCGATCGTCTACTGCGGCTCCGGCGTCAGCGCCTGCCCGAACGTGCTGGCGCTGCACCGGCTCGGCTACCCGCAGGCGAAGCTCTATGCGGGCAGCTGGAGCGACTGGGTGTCTTACCCGGAGAACCCGGTGGCTAAAGATACTGAATAACGTGGAAGAACCCGCGCTGGGCGCGGGTTCTTTTTTAGTACTAAGATGGTGTTCCCTTGGTACCTTGGTACACAGTGCTCTGAGATATTCCGAGTCCATGAGGAGTCAACATGAAGGGTCGATCTCGATCTATATGCACTTTATCTTGATCACATGCCCTGGTCCCTTTAATCGATTTCGCTACTGTCGCTATCGGCCGGAACAAATTCCAGAATATCTCCCGGCTGACAGTCCAGAATTTCGCAGATCGATTCCAAGGTGGAGAACCGGATCGCCTTTACTTTTCCCGTCTTCAGATTGGACAGATTGACGTTCGAGATCCCTACCTTGTCGGCCAGGTCATTCAATTTCATTTTTTTGTCGGCCAGAACCCGGTCCAGACGTATAATAATCGGCACTGTCATCAGTCTCCATTCTCATAAAGTCGAATCATGCTCTTCCTGCAGAAGATCTCCATATTTGAAAATCTCGGAGACGAACAGCACTAGTATGCCGATGATAATTCCGATTAAAGAAATACCGCCCAGATTGATTGAGAAGATGCGGGTAACGAACAGGCAGATCAGAATATTGAGAACGAGCTTCGCCAGCAAAGAATACAGGATAACGACGATTCCCAGCCTTTTCAGACGGGCGGCATTCGCTAGGCTAAACGGGCTGCTTCCGCTAAGTATGCTTCCTATTATATAGCGAATCTGGCCGATCGAGTAGATGTAGGCACAGAAGACAAGAATGGCATTGGTCAAGCTGACGACCAGATATGCGTTCTTGGCATTGAACATGTCGGGATTGATCGGTTGAAAATAAGTAAAAGGCACCATGACACTCTTCGTCACCGTATCCGATAACGGTACTGAAAAAGACCAGTGCGCGATTCCCTTCTCTGCGTGGAACATTTCCTGGGGCTTCAATCCGAGCCATAGATTGAAACAGACGTATGCAATGAGCAGCCCGATTCCTCCCCAGTATCCGATCTTAAGCGCAGTGTGCATTCTTTTGAATCCAGGTTTGGCATTGAATTCGATTCCGTTCATGCGCAATCTCCTTTACATGTGAACTTACAATATATACTAAATGATTCATTTATGAAAAACAATAATTATTTAACGATAAACATTAAATAAGATTCGTCGGTCCACATGTTGCCGGATCAATATTAGGGAACAAATTCCAATCCTCAATTTCCGAACAGCATTTTCAATATCCACCGTAAGCATGTTCCAGCACTTCTGTCATCCAAGGATTTATTGGGGACCATCGATGCAGATATGCTGACCGTACAAAAAGTAACCGGACCAAGCCGGTAACATGATAGTTGAGCACATATTGCATTTGCTCTCGCATCCGAAGGCGATGGGATTGCCTTGCGTAGAAAATTGAGTTGCCATGAGATATTAATGACTGAAAAGTAAAAAGAGAGCCTTCAGCTTCCGCTGAGTGCTCTCTTTTCATAGATCATTGCGATTATTTTTTAAGAATCAACCCGAACTTCAATAACAAGCGTTGAATCAATGTCGCCGTTTCCGCACGCGTAACATTTGTCTTTGCTTTTTGACCAAGTACCGTCTTGAAGCAGCGTAGCCTGGACGGGGCTGGCATGCGCCGACAATACGGGCTGGGAGCTTAAAATCAGTGAAGAGGCTGCAAGAACCGAGAGTTTTCTTTCATGATGTCTTCCTCTCGAAATCAAGATATTAAATTTTGGTAGATTGATTATGCAACCCGGCATAAATTGGCGCAACATATTTATTTTTTTACGGAAGGATGACTTTCACCAACGATTTGATCCGAGCCGAAGAGGAAAAATCAACATGTAACGGATGCTGCAACCGCTAATTGCACGAAAGTGGCCTACTGAAAAATCTAACGGTTGTCAGCGCTCTTATTTGTCCTAATTAGCCCAAAAGAAGCCGGGATTAGGCATATAAGCGTTGTGGCAACCGTTAAAAAATGAAACGCCGTTATTTCGGTCATTTAACGTCCCTAGCAACCGTTAGAGCCGAAGTCATTCATTTGAGAGAACGGCCATTGATTATTTCCGGTTTTTTTGTATACTCACCATGATGAGACCGTTGTCTGCTTCCACTACTAAATGAAATATGTATAGAAAGGGTACACTTTATGATGGAGAACTCCATAAACCAAGATCAAATCATCGGGGCCGCCGAACAATTTGCCAAGTCGGTGCTTGAAAACGACGCCACGGGCCATGATTGGTGGCACATTCACCGGGTTGTGCGCATGGCCAAAAAATTGGCTTCCGCCGAAGGTGCCGATCCCTTCGTTTGCACGCTCGCCGCCTTGCTTCACGATGTGGCCGATGAGAAGCTCAATCCTTCCAAGGAAATCGGGCTTAAAAAGGTCGGCGACTGGCTGGAGACTCAACCGCTTTTGGAGAAGGACCGTCAACATATTCTCGAAATTATATCAACCATGTCGTATAACGCAGGAAAAAATCCCCCTATGCGCACGATCGAAGGGAAGGTCGTTCAGGACGCCGACCGTCTCGACGCCATTGGCGCCATCGCGATCGCCCGGACTTTTCTGTACGCCGGCTGGGTCGGACATCCGATTCATGATCCCGAGCTGCCGCCGCGCGGTTCGATGAGCACAGATGAATATCGTAAGGGGCGGAGCACGGCCATTAATCATTTTTATGAAAAGCTGCTCAAATTAAAAGACCTGATAAATACGCCGTCCGCAAAACGCATCGCCAAGGAACGTCATCGGGTTATGGAGGAATACTTGGAACGGTTTATGTTGGAGTGGGATGGTAGAGAGGGGTAATTGTCGCGGTTCACGGTTTTTATAGCTTAAAATCATAACAGGGGCCTTTCGATCTTTACAAGATCCGGCCCCTGTCCATGTCATATCATCATTTATTCTTATTGATTCTTTTGCTGCTCGCCGAATGCCTCCTTGGCGTCCTCCGCCATTTCCTTGGCGAACTCTTCCCTTTCCTTGCTTGGTACCGGCATTTTGTTAAATTCGTCTCTTTGTACCTCGTATTTGCTCAGTTCTTGAGAATTTTTCTCCATGCTGTCTACCCTCCTTCAACTACCATTTCAGTCCAATTGTAGGGTACAGCAAAGCGTCCGATTTTATTCATTTTCCGTTAAGGGACGAGCTCAGGGCTCCTGAAACCATGCCTCCGCTTTGTCGCTGGCTTCAGGAACTTCCATGCCTTCTTTCCACACCAAAACGCGATCCTCCGGCTTGCCGTAATAGAAGGCCTTGATTTTCGCGTTTTGACCGAATTTTTCACTGTAAAAAAACTGCTCTGTACCGATATTTGCATAATAACTCGTTGCGATTTCCACTTTGGCCCTGGTTTTGATAATGGGGCGGTACGGGACGATGTAAAAGTTGCCTTTGTCATCCATTTCGAATTTTGCGTAATTGGATTCATAGCCATCGGTCAAGGTGATATGGTAAGCAATCTTACCGTTCTTTAGCCTGCCTACATCGGATATCGCGATAACTTCGGACGGTACGGGGATAATGTTCCACTGGAACAAACCGATATAGCCGAGCAGCAATATACCGCATACGACAACGGAAAGGACGGCCCCTTTCATAAAAGACTTCCACTTCGAGCGGCTCCAGAATGCGGATATCCTCTTGATCGTTTCGGCTTCCTTGCTGTCCGGCTTTCCGGAATCCCCGGCAATCCGTAGTTCTTCCCGCATGCGATTCATTTCTTCCCGGAGCACCGCCGAGCTCGACAAATGATTTTCGATCAGCTTTGATGATTCTTCGCTGCATACGTTATCTATGTATAATGGCAGCAGGTCTCGTATCACGTTGTCATGAACTTTGCTCATATCCGCGTCTCCTCCCTCAGCATCTCTTGAATTTTTTGTTTCGACCGGTAAAAAGTGACCCTTGCCCAAACCTCGCTCTTTTCAAACAACCCGCCGATTTCCGCATAAGACAATTCCCCGAACACGCGCAGCATGAACACCTCCTTGTAAGGATCGTTCATGAGGTGCAGGGCTTTGTGGATTCGCAGCGTCTCATCCTTTTTTAACAAGGACTCTTCGGGCCCCGCTTCGCTTGCGGTCATTTCCTCATGTTCCGAAACGAAGCGCTTTTGCTTTTCCAGGTGCGAAAAGTAACTGTTTTTTGCGATCTGGCATAGCCAAACGCCAAGTTTGCATTGCCCCCTGAAAGTGTCGATCCCTTGCAGAGCCTTGAAAAAGGTTTCCTGGGTAATTTCCTCGGCCATCTTTTCATCACGGCTGATCGAATACGTGAAACGGTACACATCGCGAAAATATTCCGAATATATTTTTTCGAAATCAACCACAGCTTCACATCCTCACGACGATATGACCGTTCAAACCGAAATTCGTTACAATAATCGAAGAAGAAAAAAACAGGGAACAAACGTTCCTGAAATCATTGACATTTCTTTCGTCCAATTATATATTTAAATCAAAATGAACGAACAAGCGGGAGAAGCACCTCGCAGGATAAGGCCGACTGGCCTTTCTTGCGGGTGCTTTTTTGCGTTTTTCGTTTCAAAGGAGATGAAATTGTTGCCAAACCGTCTTAGCAAGCCTAACCGAACCCGTGTCATTGTCCTGTCCGCGTTCCTCTGTCTCGTACTCTTCATCGCAGGAACCACTCCGGCGCAAGCCTCCGATTCCGGGTGGGGAGAGGAAGAGATCGCCAACATAGAGCAGCTTTACGATTCCTCTGATTCATTGGAGTCCGTAAACACACAGGTCAAGCAGCAGATCCAGTCCTTGCGAAAGCAGAATAACGAAAAGCTGAAATCGATCCAGGCTCAAATCCGGCTTATCGATAAAACCAAGCTTGACCAGTTAAAGCTTCTATCGGATCAAACCCAAAAGAAATACGCCCCTCTCCTTGCCGAATATACCGAACTCGGAAAGAAGGCCGCCGAGGCCAGAAAGCGGAAGGACAAGAAGGCCGCGCTCATTTTTGATCTTAAGCGGAACCGTATAAAGGCTTCCGTAACCTTGGCACGCCAAGAGATCAAAAGCAAAAAGGATGCCCTTGCCGCCGCCAAAAGCCAGGCCTCCGCCAAGGCGAAGCCGGCGAAGGAAGCGTTAAAGGAGGTAACGCCGCTCAAACAGCAGATTACGGCGGAAAACAAGCGGGTCTCGGCATCCAACAAAGCCAAATCCGCCGCTCAACAGCGCTATAAAGAGGCCGTGAAGAAAGGAGACGCCACGGCGGTCGCTGAGGAATTGGGCGGCATCGTCGGAACCTTATCCGAAATTCAAGCGTCTCAGAAAAGGATCTGCGCATGGGAGCAATCTATCGCGAATATTTTGAAATCGGCCGAGGCGAAGCTCCCTTAATTCCCGTTGAAATGCCGGACGAGAAACTCCCGGAATTCCTTTGCCGCCTGCGACAAATAACGCTGTTCCTGCCAGGCGACGGAATAAGAACGGTAGCAATCCGGATTTTCGATTCGAACCAAGGCGTACGGCGGTTCTTCGTCTCCTTTGCAGGTCGGCACGAACGCAACGCCAAGCCCTGCGGAGACCAGGCTGGAAAGAGCCGCCGGCTCATCCACTTCACACACGACGTCCCGCCCGATGCCCGCCGACCGGCAAAACGATTCATTTAATTTTCGGAACGGATGACCTTCCTTATAATCGATAAAGTCTTCGCCGTCGACTTCCCTTAGCGTAATGCTTTTCCGCTCTTCGAGTCGATGTCCGCGCGGTACGGCAAGATGAACCTCAGCCTGAAGGACCGGCATTTCCCGGATAAGGGCATGCTCCAACGAGGCAGCGATAAAACATAAGTCGACCTCGCCGCTTTCCAGCATCCGCACCATATCCATCATGGAGTTCGGCGCAATTTGAACGATCCGGAAGCTGACATCCGGATACCGTTCCCGAAAAGCACCCAAGGCACCCGATAAACGGTTCAAAGCGGTCGTCGCAATGCGGATGCTGCCCCGCTCCATTCCCGCAAGGTCCGCCACTTCTCTTCTCCCCTCCTCCAATACGGATAAAGCCGTATCCACGCTTTTCAGAAATGCTTTGCCGAAAGCGTTGAGCTTGATCTGCCTGTTATTCCGGTCGAATAAAGGGACCCCAAGGTCTTCCTCCAACCGGGAGATCGTCTTGCTGAGCGCCGGTTGGGCGATACGCAGCTCCTTTGCGGCATTCGTCATATGTTCCATCTTGGCTACCGTCCGAAAATATTGAAGTTGAAGAAGTTCCACCCGCTCATCCCCTTTCAATCCATAACCTTAAGTATATTAATACATAAGAAAATATGTATTTTTATTTATTAATTATTGATTGTAAAATAAATCCACACGAAAGGAAAGGGGCGATCCGATGATGGTCGACAACAACTCCGGCTCGGCGGATAAATTAATCCGAATCCTTGCGTTTACCATGGTACTCTCATCCATGAGCGCGACGATGTTCAATATCGTGCTGCCCGAGATCAGCAAGGAATTTCAGCTTTCTTTTGCCCAGGTCAGCTGGGTATCCGCGATATATTTGCTCATCTATGCGATCGGCTCCGTCATTTACGGAAAACTCGCCGACACTTTCAAATTGAGAAACCTGCTCACGATCGGGCTATTGGTCTTTTTCATCGGCTCGATCGTAGGATTGTCGGCTTCCGCCTACTGGATGGTGCTGACCGGTCGTGTTTTGCAAGCCGCGGGAGCAGCCGTCATTCCTGCTATCGCAATGATCATTCCGGCACGGTATTTTCCCCCGGAAAATCGCGGACGCGCACTCGGGATCACCGCTACGGGGCTTGCCCTCGGCAATGCGATCGGCCCTGTCGTGTCCGCTCTGATGGTGAGTGTTTTCCATTGGCGGTGGCTTTTTTGCATCCCCCTGCTAATTCTGTTTACTTTGCCATATTACCGGAAGTATTTACGCGACGAACAAAGGGCGGGAGGCCGGATCGACTGGCTGGGCGGAGGGCTTTTGGCCGGAACGGTCTCCTTGTTCCTCCTGACGATCACGCAAGGGCAAGGGTTGGTTTTTGGCGCGGGAAGCTTGATTCTGCTGTTCCTCTTCATTCTACGCATTCGCACCGCCAAGGAACCCTTTATTCAACCCGGCCTGTTCTTGAATAAAAGCTATACCGCAGGTCTTGTCCTGGCCGTTCTGATTATGGGAGCCGGCTATTCCCTGCCGTTTTTGACTCCGAAGCTGCTAGCCGACCTGAATACGTTAAGTCCGGGACTGATCGGCTTCGTGATGGTTCCCGGTGCCGTCGCCAGCGCGTTGCTCGGGAGAACGGGCGGCGGTTTGGCGGATCACCGCGGGACTCCCTTCTTGTTCTATCTCGCCATTGCTTTGAATGCGGTCTGCTTTGCGCTGTTGTCCACTTTTGCAGGGACATCGCCGCTTTTCATCGCCGCGATTCTCATTTTGGGCAATGTTGGTCAAATGTTTATGCAGGTTTCCCTATCCAAAACGATTTCCTTGTCGCTGCCCGCCGAGCAAACCGGAGTCGGCATGGGGCTGCTTTCCATGCTCAACTTCCTGGCCGGTGCGGTAGCCACCGGGGTTTACGGCAGAGCCATCGACCTGGGATCCTCCCATCTCTGGAATCCGTTGAACATGTTTCCGTCTTCCTCCGCGTACAGCAATATTTTCACCTTGCTCGTTGCGGTTCAACTCGGAATGTTCCTGTTGTTTTTCCTGCAATTCGGTAAAAGACCCGAGTCAAGCTTGCGTCCCGAGCCGGTTCGAGCCAATGCCATGAAGAAAAGGGCCTGAGATTTGTTCATTGAATAATGACTTATCTTAACGATAGGATGTCGGCCAACCCAATTACTCTTTCTGTTCGAAATTTCATACAGATTCCTTCAGAATGAGGTCAAATGGCGAATTGTGTACGATAATTCATACAGGATCCACCAGAATGAGGTCAAAAGGCGATTTGTAGGCGATTTTTCATACACAATCCATTGGAATGAGGCCAAAAGGCGATTTGTGGTCGATTTTTCATACACAATCCATCCGAATGAGGTCAAAAGACGTTTTGTGTACGATTTTTCATACACAATCCATCGGAATGAGGCAAAAAAGCGATTTGTGTACGATTTTTCATACACAATCCATCGGAATGAGGTCAAATGTTAAAGTGTGTACGATAATTCAAACAGATTACTCCTTGCAGGCGTCAAAAAGGAGAGTCGCAAAGCGGCTCTCCTTTTTTTCGGCTTCATCAGCTCTGCTGATACAACGTTGCCGTCACCTGATCCTCCGGACAAAGGAACATATAAAAAATGCCTTCCCCGTACTCCTCCAGGTCCGCCCAGTCCAACTGGCCGATAAAACGCATGCTCTTGCCGCAGCAGGGACATGCCGGATATTCCGCGTCCTGGACCCAGCTCGGATATCCGCCGATCTGTGAATCATGCT
Source organism: Paenibacillus salivarius (assembly GCF_051307165.1). Classification (NCBI taxonomy): domain Bacteria; kingdom Bacillati; phylum Bacillota; class Bacilli; order Caryophanales; family Paenibacillaceae; genus Paenibacillus; species Paenibacillus salivarius. The sequence continues at coordinate 933,690 of NZ_CP195592.1, read as the reverse complement.
GGGACATCCCCCATTCCGCCGCGTAGACCGGAGAACGCGGTTCGGCGGAAACGTTCAGCATCGGTCCCGAGTTTACATATTCCCCGTCATAGTCCTCCAAGTCGATATCGGGCAAATAGTCCGGCATCCGGTTATGCCCGCTCCAGACCGGTTCTCCTTGCCTGCCCGGCTCCATGAAAATGACGCCGTAACAGCCGCATCTCACGCAAGTCTGAAACTTCAGCCTGTTTAACTTAAGCTCCAAATAGGCCAGGGAAGGATGAGCGGGGTCCAGATCAGCAAGCATAGTCAGTTCTCCACCACACCATGGACAAGCACAATCCTTGAGCTCCAGAAAACGGGCCGATGTTGCCAAGCCTCCATTCAAACCGGTCTCTGCCTTATCATCAAGAATAATGGCATAGTTCAGCGGATGAACCAAATCCCGGCGTTCTCCATCGGCATCCAGCTCCCATCCCGCCTGTTGCGCGTATCTCTCGGGCGACACGTACAACGTCTCCGCCCAAGACGGCTTGATGTCTCGCCACTCCGCAAAACGGCGGACCACCGTCTCGTCCCCGATCCAACTAAGCGCAAGCAAAACGGAAATCCGGTGCTCCGCATCCCATTCCAGCCGCTCCAAAAGCCGGTCACGAACCTCCGGCGGAGCATCCTTATACAAAATATCGGGGAGAAACATTTCGTGCTCCAAAAGCTCGGGCAAACATTCGGCAATATTCTGATTTCTGTAGCAGATGAGGGAAGTCAGAATTTCCCGGCTTGTCTCCTCGTCTCCGTTCGCCAAAAACACCATCGCTTCATCCCTCATCTGTCCGGCCTCGTCATCGGATAATGCCTCGTACAACTGCTCTTTTTTCAGCGGATAAGGAACATATTGAATAAGCGGATCATGCTTTCTTGGGGCATGCATTATTTTAAGAATTTCCACGGGATTCGTCAGACCTTCGTATAAATTAACGGTTTTACGGTGCTTTTTAATGAAAGCCTCCCGTTCCTGCCGCTCCTGTTCCTGGTGGCAGGGCATGCAGTAGCCGCCTGTTTTGGCTGCCGTCGTAGGCAAAATCGTAGCCTTGCAGCCCGCGCTTTTGCAGGGAAGACGTTCTGTCATCCGATCCATTTCCTCCTTTGCGGTCCCGCCCTTTCATGGGATGGCCGCTCAAACCATAAGGTCATTATAGGCCCAATCCTCCCAATTTTGAAACAATTCCCCGAGTTATCCCGTAGTAACACAAAAAAGACATAATCTGATAAGATTAACAGAGGAGAACGCGATTGGCGAATAGTCCCTAAATCTCAAGCGCCCGCAAAAGGAGGTGTGCCATGAATAATTCGAATTTCATCAAGCTGGCGGGACTTATGGCCGGGGTGGTCATCGTGAATATTGCCGTGCTTTCACCCGGGCTGCTCGGAGTTCAAATCGGCGGGGACCATGTTCTGGAATCCGCTCTGGGTATCACCTTATTGGTCGTCAGTTTTTTGATACTGGTGTACGGTAGCTACACGCTGTTGTTCAAGCCTCCCGCAAGGGCGCCGCTTAAAGACATAACAACACATGAAGATTACATAGAAGCACTGCACCCGTTCAAGAACATGAAACCGTTGAAATCCGATGTTACGCTTGTACTCGATCAATTGGAAAGACTCTCGAAAAAAAGGGACGCCTTGTCGGACGTTCTTAGCCAAAGATTCGATGCCACCGAGCTAAGCTACAAAAGATTTCATTCCGTGATCGATGAGGTCACGAAGCTGTTCTACCTCAATATAAAAGGAATGCTGAATAAACTCCATGTTTTCGACCCCACAGAATATGCCTCACTGGAAGAATCACATCATTCCGCGAAATTTTCCAAAAAGCTGATCCAAGAAAAAACGGCGCTTTACCATGAATATCTGACCGCCATATCCGGCTATGTGAGCGCCAACGAGGAAATTTTACTGAAGCTGGATAAGCTGCTGCTCGAAATCTCGCAATTGGGCAGCACGGATTATAACGACGTCGAAGAAATGCCCTGCATGAAAGAAATTGATGCACTGATTCATCAGACTAAATTTTACAACCCATGAAAGGGAGATGAGGATGGCCAGAAGTAAAGGCAAAGCATTTATCATTTTGATCGTGATCGCCGCGGTTGTTTTCGGACTTGTTTATTTCGGGATTACATTGACGCAAAACCTTGGCAAAACGCAGACCCAGATCACCGCGGAGGACGCGTCCAAAAAGCTGGATAAGATGTTCAAGGATATTCAGGTGGCCAACGCGGAACCGGTCAAAGGGCAAATCGACTTGGATCCGGCGGATATTGGAGACTCCTTGCCCGATATATCCAAGTTCCCTATTTCGGTTGAGAATACGACGGACCAATTCGTCGAAATCTTTTCTTCCACCGAGAAATCGGGAACCGGGGTCGACGGGTGGTTGAATGAAGTTGCCGAAGATTTTAACAAGGCGCAAATCAAGGTGGGTGGAAGTCCGGTCTCGGTTAAAATCCGTAACATTGCTTCCGGAACCGCCGCCGATTATATCAAGTCGGGAAAATACGTACCTGACGCTTTTACGCCTTCCAACGAGCTTTGGGGGGAGATGGTCAAGGCGCAGGGAGTCAAGACGGAGCTGGTGGCCGAGCGGCTCGTCGGTAATGTCGCCGGCATCGTATCCAGCAAGGCAAAGCATGACGAACTGGTTGAAAAATACGGCTCCATCAACATCAAAACCGTCACGGATGCGATCGCGGACAACGAACTGTCCATGGGGTACACCGATCCCTTCGCCAGCTCCACGGGCCTGAACTTTCTGGTGACCGCGCTAGGGACGTTTGACAGCTCCGATCTGCTCGGTGACAAGGCGGTACAGGGATTCGAGAAATTCCAGGCGAACGTGCCGTTTATCGCTTCGACGACACTGCAAATGCGGGAAGCCGCCAAAACGGGCATGCTCGACGCGTTCGTCCTTGAATACCAGACGTACATGAATGCGGCGGACTTCAAGAGCGGCTATGTATTCACCCCGTTCGGGGTAAGGCACGACAGCCCGTTGTACGCGCTGGGCGATCTTCCGCAGGAAAAGCTGGACATCATCAAAAAGTTTGCCGAGTTCGCACAGCAGGACAAATATCAAAAACTGGCCGACGAGAAAGGCTTCAACGGATTGAATGAATACCGGTCCGAGCTTCCGGCCATAGACGGCAGCCTCCTCTCCTCCGCCCAAAAGCTTTGGAAGGAGAAAAAAGACGGCAACAAGCCGATTGCCGCCGTCTTTGTGGCCGACGTTTCCGGAAGCATGGACGGCGAGCCGCTGAACCGCTTGAAGGAATCCTTGCTCAAAGGCCAAAAATATCTCGGACGGGACAACAGCATCGGATTTGTGTCCTACTCCGATAATGTCACGATTAACCTGCCGATCGCGAAATACGATACGAATCAGCAGTCCATGTTCGTCGGGGCGATCAACAGCCTGCAGGCGAGCGGAGGAACGGCCACCTTTGACGGAATTGTCGTCGCGATGAAAATGCTGCAGGATACGCTGGCCGTCAATCCGGACGTAAAACCCGTCATTTTCGTGCTAAGCGACGGGGAAACGAATGAAGGCCACTCGCTCAAGGATATCCGGGGACTCATCGAGAATTACAAAATCCCGATTTACACGATCGGGTACAACGCCAACATCAAGGCGCTTGAGAGCATTTCCAGCATTAACGAAGCGGCGAGCATCAATGCGGATACCGACGACGTCGTATACAAAATCGGCAACCTGCTCAATGTGCAAATGTAGTTTTTATAAGATGAACGGATGAAATGAATGCCCGTTGGCGAGTACGTAAAATGGTATATATTTAATTTTTAGGAGGGGTTTTATGTCGTCTTTTTCGATGGAAGTGGTTAATCCCGAAAAGCTAAAATCGGTCATCGAGGAACAGGTTCAGCCCGAGCCGGAGGAAGTAACGGAGCTTAAAGTGCTCGCTTCGAATAACGTGAACGCCATTCTGGAACTGGATCTCGATTCCTTGGAGCAGCGCAAGCAAATTTTGCAGTCCATCGACAGCTTCGGGCTCGGCACGATGAAATCCTCATCGGAAAAAAACTCCTTGCTCCACGTATCGGTGGGAAAGCTGTCCCAATCCGGCGATGACGGCGGTCAGGTGGCCAAAGGACTGACGGAGCTGCACCTTCAACTGAAGGATCTGGATCCGAGCGCCGTCGATTTTGCCAAAACCGGCTTTCTCGGGAAACTGTTCAATCCGCTCCGCAGTTATTTTGCGAAATTCGAAAAAGCGGACTCCGTCATCTCCGATGTCATCGTATCGCTGGATAAAGGCAAGGCGATTTTGAAAAACGACAACACGACCCTGGAGTTTGAACAGCAGGCACTGCGCGAACTTACGAAAAAGCTGCAAAAGGAAATTCAACTCGGCATGCTGATGGACACCGAGATCGAAACCCAGCTTGAGGCCGCGAAACTACGCCAGGAATCGGAGGACAAAATCCGGTTCATTACCGAAGAAGTGCTGTTCCCGCTTCGCCAGCGCCTGATGGATTTGCAGCAAATGCTGGTCGTGAACCAGCAAGGCATCATGGCCATCGAGGTCGTTATCCGCAATAACAAGGAATTGATCCGCGGCGTCGACCGGGCCAAAAACGTAACGGTTTCCGCCCTGAAAATTTCCGTCACTGTGGCCAGCGCCTTGTACAACCAGCGAATCGTCCTGAAAAAAATCGAATTGCTCAACCAGACGACCGACAATCTGATCAGCAGCACCTCGAGAATGCTGAAGGATCAGGGCGCGGCCATCCAGAAACAATCGCTGGAAACGAGCATTTCCGTGGATACGTTGAAGCAGGCTTTTGCCGACGTGCTCTCGGCCTTCGAGTCGATCAGCACTTACAAACAGGAGGCTCTGCCCAAAATGCGCGAAACGATCCTCCAGTTCCGGGAAATGGCCGACAGCGGCGAGCAGCAAATTCTCCGGTTGGAGAAAGGGCAAAGATTGGGGCTATAAGCGCCAATCTTCGTCGTCCGGCTCAGGCGCCTGACGTTAGGTACCGGGAAATGGTACCTGCAATCGCTTGGTACCGTGGGAGTGTGAGCCCGCAACGGTCTTACAGCTATGTAACTGACTCTGGAGACAACTGCGGATGTACGGGACATATAAAGTATTGTAAATATCCGGCAATGTAGCCCCTTTGTACGAGGGATCATTAGAAGGCTCACCTTCACCGCCAACTTAGCTCATTAGAAAATATCCAACCAAATCTCCTGCAACTCTCATGAATTAACCTGTTGATTGGAAATTATCCAACGAAATGGCGGGTTAACCGCCCAGTTGAGCGAATATGAGCGAAATGATTGGATTTTTTCCAATCAAGGGCCCTCATCCAGCCTTTGGAGCACAGAGGGATGCGCATAACACTGCAGAATATGCAAAGCCCCGCCCGTTCACCGCGTCAATCGCGCGAACGGGCGGGGCTTTTTCTTGTTAAACGGCCCAGTGCTGCGGCCGGGTAAGCGATGACGGAAGCTTCGTACCGGCATCGCCCTTGGCGGCATTGAGCTGAGTCTGGGTCAAAAACAGGCTGCCGGTGAGATCGGCTCCCCGGATATCCGCGTCCCGGAAATCGGCGCCGATCAAGTCGGCCGCGCGCAGATCGGCACCCCGCAGGTCCGCGGCGATCAGGTAAGCGCCCCGCAGGTTGGCGAATCTTAAATCCGCCCCGCTCAGCTTGGCGCCGATCAGGTCGGCTCCGCGGCCGAGCTTTTTCTTCGGCGGGTGCAGCGGGCCTTTATGACTGCTGCGGGCCTCCGTCCTGACGAGTTCGCTCGTCTCCAGAAGCAGTGCGTTCACCTTGGCCCGGTGCGCCGGTACATCGAGCTTAAGCAGGGCATCCGGAGGCAGGTCGGTCAGCCGCTCGGTCTCTCCAAGCGCCTGCCCGAGTTGATCGTGCACAGGCGTTGCGGCCTGCAGCGTCAGCGCTTCCTCCAAATACCAAAGCAGCTCGTGAAGCTGCCACATCACCGGAAATACGTCGTACATCGTTTTCGCGGATTCCGGAAACTCCCTCCAGTCCTTCCCGCCAAACGTGACCCGGCTGACCTTCTGCCCGGCACCAAAGCAATCGTAGACCGTGCACCCGCGGAACCCTCGCTCCCTTAACGTATCGTGAACGCCGCAGCGGAAATCCGCCCGCAAATTGACGCAAGGCTGTCCCGCTTCCTTGTTTGCGGCAAAGTCCGCCGATGCGGCAAAGGGCAGGGCGACACAGCACAAACCGAAGCAGCTCTCGCAGTCCCCCCGCAAACGCGACTCTCTTTCCTTTAATGAATTTATCGTATGATGATTCCGATCGGACATATCAGGTTCTCCTTTTCGTGGTCGCCGAATATCAAGCGGCTTGACTTAACTATTTTACAGGATGAGCCCTTACTTGGAAAAGATAAAAATCCCGCTTCCGGCGCTATGGAGGAAGTCTGTCCCATCAGCCAAAAATTGGGGGGAGGCTCCGCATCCAGCCCAGGCGAAAATGGACTCCAAGATCCGGCCGATTGTGATAGAATAGTCATGTTTGACTAATCTATCGAGTAAATGAGACACAGAGAGGAACGTTAGACAATTGGCACAGTTGTTTTTCAAATACGGAGCAATGAATAGCGGCAAGTCGATTGAAATTTTGAAGGTGGCCCACAATTATGAGGAGCAGAACAAACCGGTGCTTCTCTTTACATCCGCTCTGGATAACCGCGATGAAATCGGCTATGTCTCCTCGCGAATCGGACTTCGCAGAGAAGCGATTCCTATTTACGAGGATACGAATATTTTTGAAATTGTACGTACCCATACCCCGAAGCTGTATTGCATCCTGGTGGACGAATGCCAGTTTTTGAGCGAGGGCAGCATCCGCCAACTGGTCCGGGTCGTCGATGAGCTGGATATTCCGGTGATGGCGTTCGGCCTGAAAAACGACTTCCAGAACCAGTTATTTGAAGGAAGCCGTCAGCTGCTTATCTATGCGGATAAAATCGAGGAAATGAAGACGATCTGCTGGTTTTGCGCCCGCAAGGCCACGATGAACCTCCGCGTCGAAAACGGCAAGCCGGTGTACACCGGAGAGCAGATTCAGATCGGCGGCAACGAATCGTACTACCCGGTATGCCGGAAATGCCATGCGAATCCGCCGCTGTAAACACGAAAAAAATCCGGGCCCGCTTAGGGACCTGGATTTTTTATTCAAAACTCGCTTGGACGGCCGAGATCCGTTCCATAATCATGCGATCTAATCCATCTCGTAAATCGTACCTACCTTAAGCCCGTACAGCTCGTTGTAAATTTTCTCGGCGTAGGCATCCGTCATGCCGGCAATGTAATCGATGATCATATGCTCCCAGGTCCAGATCGGGTTCGCTCTCTGCTGGTCCCGGTCGAACCGGCGCAGCCAGTCCCCGGGGATGATCGATTTCGAGGTGACCGGATCGACGAAAGCGTCCCACAGCCGCTTGATGACCCAAGCGCTGCGCTTCTGCAGCCGCTGGACCCGCAGATCCCGGATCATCGTCACCCAGGCAAAGCTTTTCAGCACGCTGACGGTCCGCAGCATATCCTCGTCTTCCCGCCCTTCCTTGACGAAAGTGACCTTCTTCCAGGCACCGTCATCGACGACGCCCAAATTCCCCACGAACAAGCTGACCCAGTAGGCTTTCACTTCCCGCCGGGTCCGGGACGGATCATGGTCGCAGATCGGCAGCTTCGTTTTCCAAATATTCAGAAAAGACCGAAGCACTTCCTCCACCTTGACCTGAATGCGTACCGGAGTCCACCCCTGCCAAAAGCCGTCCTCCAGCGTCATAATCTTTTCCACGATCAGTCCCTGGATGTTCGAATCGAACAGAAAATGCTCATGCACTTCGATTTTTCCGGCTTTGATGCCGTCTTCCAGGTCATGGGCCGAATAGGCGATATCGTCGCATAAATCCATGAGCTGCGCTTCAAACGTCCTCATTCCTGCCGGGATCCCCCAGCGGTCTCGGATATGCGAAATGTACTCCCACTCATGCCGGTACAACCCTTTCTTGTTCTCCGTCCCCGGATAAGGATATTTGTTTGTCCCCAGCAGTACGGCGTCGGACAGATTCAACCCGTCGATGTTCTCCCGTTTTTCCAAAAACATCATTAAGCGGAAGTTGTGCGCATTCCCTTCGAAATGCTCGTATTTGCGCCGGATCATTTCCAAGGTTTGTTCCGCTTCCTCGGGAGAGACGCTGCGTCCCTTCAAAGCCTCGGCGGCTTTGTCCGCGATCAGCTTTTCCAGGATATTTTCCAGCACCTCCTCCCCTTTATGGCCGAACGGCGGATGACCGAAGTCGTGACAAATCGCCGCGCACTCCACCACTTCCGGGTCGATCACCAGGCCCGGGTGCTCCGCCGCGTCCGCGGCGACCTCCGGGTACGTCCTCAGCAGACTCCGCGCCGCTTCCCTGGCGATTTGCGCCACCTCGAGCGAATGCGTCAGCCGGGTGCGATAATAGTCGCCGGTACCCGCCCCGAACACCTGAGACTTCCCCTGCAGGCGGCGAAACGTCGGCGAGTGGATCAGCCGCGAATAATCGCGCTCAAACGTGGCCCGATTCGTTTCATGCCCGATATTGTCCGGATATTGTCTGTGCTCCCTTAATTGTTGGATATCCATGCTATGCTGCTCCGTTTCTATATTTTTTCGCTTGATGTTATTGTAGCCGTTACCGTTGAGAACATAAACACCAAGATTCTAATTGGGCCATATGCTCGGCGATGCTAAGAGCTCGCCCAAACCCTGAAATCGTGGGCTCGTTTCGGATTCAGCTCCGGGCTCGTTATTTTTCCCGGAGAAAGCCATGTGAGCGTCCTGCCTGCGGCTCTTAGCCGTACGCTCGGTTTTGCCCTCAATACGGATATAACCGAATAATGCCCTATTCATGAATGCCCGCCTTCGGCTTGTAAAACCAAGCCGCATGAGCGAGTGCCCTTATTATTTTTATATTTATAATAATGGTCTATTTACAATAGTGTGCGACACACAGTATAATGCGATCAGGAGATGATCACATGACTGAAGCAGAAGAACTCATTCAGGGTTTGCTTGGGGAATTGAGACGCGGAACGATTATTATCGGAGTTCTTAGCCAGCTCAAGGAGCCGCAATACGGCTATTCCCTCGTCTCGATACTTGAGGAAAAGGGCATGAGCATCGACCCCGGTACACTGTACCCCCTGCTCAGAAGACTAGAGAAGCAGCTTTTGCTTGAGAGCAGTTGGGATACCAATGAAGCCCGTCCTAGGAAATATTATGTGGTGACGGAGTTGGGGCGAGAGGTTTATGCGGGCCTTTGCCGCGAATGGAGAGCCATGACCGCAAGCATGGAGAACATTGTGAACTAAGATGAACGTTGAACAAGGAGGCAATCGAATGGAACTGATTGACCGTTATGTGTACGCGGTGACGAACCGCCTGCCGGAAAAGCAGAGAGAGGAAATCAGCAAAGAACTGCGCGGACTGATTGAAGATATGCTGGAGGAGCAAGCACCTCACGGCGAGCCCGGCCCGGAGGATGTGGAGCAAGTGCTGCTGAAGCTCGGCCCGCCGGCGCAAATGGCGGCCAAGTACAGAGGATATGAGCGTTATTTGATAGGCCCGGCGTTATTTGATTCGTATTTGTCTACGATCAAAGTCGTCTCCATCTCCATTCTCATTGCAATGAGCGCGGTATTTGTCATTGAGGCGATACTTGAGCCGGTTTCGATTCTCGACCACTTTGTGGGATACCTCGTTTCCCTGTTTACGACGGGCACGCAAGGATTTTTCTGGGTGACGGCCGTCTTTGCCATGATCGAATACGGGATTCAAAAAAAGCCCGACGGAAAGGAGAGCTGGACGGGACAGAAGTGGACCCCAGGCAATCTTCCGCCGGTTCCCGATGTACGGTCACAGATCAAACTGGCGGAGCCGGTGGCCGGGATTATTTTTACCATACTGTTTACGGTCGTCTTTATGTTCGGTAATGACCTGATCGGCGCGTACCGAATTCATGACGGCGTATTGACCTCGATACCGGTTATGAATGCAGACGTGATCCGCAAATTCCTTCCCATCATAGGAGCTTTGGGAGCCTTGGCTGTGCTTAGGGAGATATGGAAAATTGTCGCCCGCCGCCGCACGCTGCCTTTGCTCGTCTACCATGTATGCCTGAGTGTCCTTGGCCTGATTTTTGCCGTTATTTTGGTGGGGGCTCCAGGTTTCTGGAACGCCGATTTCCTGAGCCAATTGCAGGCGAGCGGATTTCTTCCGTCCGACGGCGAAGCTTTCGACACGGTCAAATCGATTTGGACGCTGGTCACCGAGAACCTCATCTTTTTGATCGCCTTGACGACCCTTATCGATATTGTCTCCGAATGGTATAAATGGTTCCGTGCCAAAATGGCCTAAAAAAGCTTTGCGTACAGGGAAGACAGTTTGTCGGCGATCCGTCCCCACGTAAATTTTTGGATCACGCCGCTTCTTCCCTGTTTCTGTTTCCCGATCCACTTGACGGCCCCCCAAACCGGCACCCTTTGATTGCCGCCCGGCAACACCGACAATTGGCTGAGACCGTGACAGTTACCCTGTTCGGAAACCGTTGGGGGCATAATATACAGGGAAGTCTTTAGGTGCCGTTATATTTTTCATTTTCGGGAGGGATTGGGGTAGTGGGCGGAAAAAAGAAACCTCGAAGCTTCTTAATGAGCAAATGGATCAAAACGAAAGTGCTGCTGGAGAACAAAGCGGTGAGTCCGTTCATTCCGGACACCCGTCAATTCGGGGAATCCACGTTAAAAAGCATGCTAGATAAATACGGTATGGTATACGTCAAACCGGATGTAGGCACACATGGGAATGGGGTTATCCGCGCTGAAAAGCTTAACCACGGAAAGTACATGTACCAAGTGGACATGAGGACGAGGAATTTCGGGGATTTTGAAACTTTTTACGCCTCCGTTCGGAAAATTGCCGCCAAGAAACGTTATCTGATACAGAAGGGCATCCATTTGATGAAATACGACAAGCGGCGTTTTGATGTCAGGGTCATGGTCCAGCTAAGCCCCAAAGGCAAATGGGAGACGACCGGCCTGATCGGAAGGATCGCGCATCCGAAAAAAATCGTAACCAACTACCATAACGGCGGCAAGCTCATGGATACGCAACGCCTGCTATCCGCCAGTCTGAAGCCCGACGCAATCCGAAAGGTGATCGGCCAGCTTGAGAACCTGGGCGTAACTTGCGCCCGTCATTTGCATAAGAAGTATCCCGGTTTTCGGCAGATCGGGCTCGACGTCGGGTTCGACGCTTCCTGGAGGCCTTGGATCATTGAAGTGAACACCAACCCGGATCCCTACATTTTCAGCAAACTCGCGGATAAGGCCGTGTACCGGAAAGTGATGAGATATCGGAAAGCGGCGGGGATATAGCCGTTTCTTAAACAAATCTTAAACCCTGATTTAAGCTCCGCATGTTAGAATGGAACAGTCATAAAGCCGATTCGGCTAAAATTTTTGGAGGATGTTTACCGTATGATCCAGTCTTATCTGTTTCCGATCTCACATGCCTTTATGGCTTTTCCGTTCGCGGCGCTGCTGTTTACCCTGCCGTTCCTCATCGTTCAATACCGCAGGCACGGCTATGTCAACAAAGTTCGGGCGTTCGTGCTTTATCTGTTTTTGCTGTATCTGATGAACGCGGTCTTTCTCGTCATGCTGCCGCTGCCTTCTTCCCGGCACAATCCCCCGCTGAGCGGAGGAGCCATGCAGCTTGTGCCTTTTAATTTCATTCAAGATATTCTGAGGGAAACGGCGGTTGTCAAATCGGAACCGTCAACGTACTGGCGCCTCCTGAAGGAACGCGCCTTTCTGCAGGTCGTATTCAATGTGCTGCTTACCGTTCCGTTCGGCATGCTGATCCGGTATTATTTCCGGCTTGGCCCTTTACGGAGCCTCTTGCTGTCGTTTCTGCTTTCCCTCTTTTTCGAAGTTACCCAACTCACTGGGATCTACGGCTTTTATGAACATGCTTACCGCGTGTTCGATGTCGATGATTTGATGACCAACACGCTCGGGGGAATGATCGGATTTCTCGCCGCCGAATGGTTGTCCGGCCTGCTCCCGCGGATTGAGAATCTGGACCGGGACGTGGACTTGTCTTTAAAAAGAGTCAGCTATACCCGGCGGGCCATTGCGCTCATGTTCGACTATGTCATCTGCGGCGTGATCATCGTGCTGTTTTCCCTGCTTCGTCTCCCGGGGGCCTATTTTGCCGTTACCGGGCTGTATTTTATGGTGCTGCCGTATTTGACCGGGGGCTGTACCTTCGGAAAATGGCTGGTGCGGATCCGGCTGACCTATGCCGGGAACGGCGGGGACGCGAGGGCTGCTCGGGTTGACGGGGTTGGCGAAATCCCAGGGGTTGCCGGGGCTAGCGGGGTTGCTGGGATTCGCGAGGTCGCCGATGTCGCCCAGGATGCCAAAGATGCCGATAATACTCGGACCGTCGGGGCGGCTAGGGACACTGCAATTGCAGAGGAAGCTAGGGTTGTTGGTGCAAGACCCGAATCGGTCAAGGATCAAGTTTCCGGCATGAAGTCCGGAGCAGCCGGGCATTTCGGCAGGCCGGAACGCATACCGTTGTATTCCCTGATCCTTCGCTACGGGATCCTTTACTGGCTGCTTTTCGGTTTGAACCGTATGCTGGCCTTCTCATCCGCGGAATTGCCGGGGATATCGCGATTGTTTCTGGGCCTGATCGTGCTGGCGGCGGACTTCTGGTTTTTTATCCATGTCGTCAAGCATATGGTGCTAAAAGATTCCACGCTGTTCTATGAGAAGCTCAGCAAGACGCATCACAGAATCATGTTGCAGCCGGGAAGGGAGCGCTCTACCGAGCATTAAAGGGAAAATCTCCCGCTAATGATCATCGGATGTTGTGCTGACGATTTTTAACCGGAAATGATCCCGTTATTTCAGCAAAAAAGAAGCTAATACTGCTTAGATAGCCGAATTAGCGGGAGGTTTTCCGGCTAATTCGAAGAAAAAAGCCAACTAACCGAAAATTGAAGGAGTTCATCCCGTTATTTTCAAAATAAAAAAAACGCCCCCTGCCGGATATCCGGCAAAAGGACATTCTTCGTCTTAAAAAGAATATATCATACCGTTTGAGTCTCAGGCACAACGATATTGATGTCTCCGACATTTAAGGTCACGGGGCAGTGGTCGCTGCCCATAACATGGCAATCGATCTCGGCACCCTGCAAACAAGGCGCAAGCCTCGACGATACCAGGAAATAATCGATGCGCCAGCCGACGTTCCGCTCACGCACTTTCGGCATGTAGGACCACCAGCTGTACACGTTCTCCCTGTCGGGATAAAAATGCCGGAACGAATCCACGAATCCCGCGTCGAGCAACTCCGTCATCTTGCCCCTTTCTTCCAGCGTAAATCCGGAATTACCCAAGTTCGACTTCGGATTTTTCAAATCGATCTCCCGATGCGCGACATTGAGATCCCCGCAAACGATGACCGGTTTCCGAATGTCCAAATCCAGCAAATAGCTGCGGAACCGCTCTTCCCACTCCAGTCTGTAATCGAGCCTAGACAAATCCCGCTTCGCGTTCGGCGTATACACATTGACGAGGAAAAAGCGCTCGAATTCCAGCGTCACCAGCCTGCCCTCGGGCTCGGAATCCTCTTCCATCCCGAAGCGGACGGACACCGGCTTGATCCTCGTAAACACCGCCGTTCCGGAATAGCCTTTTTTCTCCGCATAATTCCAGTACTGCTCATATTCCGGACCGATATCCAGGTCAATCTGCCCTTCCTGAAGCTTCGTCTCCTGTACGCAAAAAATGTCCGCATCCGCGGCATTGAAGTAATCATAAAACCCTTTGTTCACGCAAGCGCGCAAACCGTTGACATTCCAGGATACCAACTTCATCGTAAAAACCTTACCCTTCTTAACGGCTAGCTTTGCCCCGTTTGACAACATCGCCGTCGAATAATTTGACCTCGGTGCTGATAATGAATTCAGGCGGCTGTTTCCCGCGGTTTTCCTTGTGGCCTTGAATGTGCGCGTCGCTCTTCTCCCAATTTTTCCACGCTTCCTGGGACTCCCAACAGATCAGAACGAGAACCTCATCATACTCCTTGTTCTTGTCGTTGACAAGTACGCTGACATCGACCAATCCGTCCATACTGTCCATCGGGCTTTCCCCGCTGAATCGGGCTGTCACTTTATCACTATTTCCTTTTTGAATCTTCATCGTTCTGGTCATTACAAACATGAGACAACGCCTCCTCAATAGGTGCCGTCCAAAACGGCTCTGTTTAATGAATCTACCAATCATTCTAGTTGATAATAATTCTCATTGTCAATTATGCGGACAAATAATTCCTATACTTACCATAGAAAGCATGCTATACTTTATATACTCTAAATATTCAAACTTTTGAATATATAAAATCCTAAAATTTAAGATAAGGAGGGATGGAATGGATATCAGTTTGCAACAGTTTAAAGCCGAGTTTTTTAAGGCGCTTGCACACCCGATGCGAATCCGCATATTGGAAGTTCTCTGCGAGGGAGAGCGCAACGTCAACGAGCTGCAAAGCATTCTCGGGTCGGAAGGATCCGCGGTGTCCCAGCAGTTATCCGTCCTCCGGGCCAAAAATCTGGTAAATACCGCGAAGGAAGGGACAACGGTTGTCTATTCACTCCGCGACCCGTTAATCAAGGATTTATTGGCGGTTGCAAGACAAATCTTCGACAACCATCTGGTCGAATCGATTTCACTGCTTGAAGGAATCCGCAAAGAAATATAGCTTCGGAATATCCCCGCTTCTTGCGGGGGTCTTTTTCGTTTCGCTCTCAATCTTGTGCATTAATTCACTTTATAAGGAAAAGAAGGTTTTTGGGATGAAGTGGACAGGACGTTTTAAAGGTTATCATGCCGGGTTGTTGCGCAAGGATCTCGTTTCCGGCATCATCGTCGGTATTGTGGCCATTCCACTAGGCATGGCATTCGCCATCGCTTCGGGTGTGAAGCCTGAGTATGGACTATATACAACGATTATTGCGGGTATTCTCATTTCTGTGTTGGGGGGTTCAAAATTTCAAATCGGCGGTCCGACGGGGGCCTTCATACCGATTCTGCTCGCCATCGTCATGGAGTACGGTTATGAAAATTTGCTGATCGCAGGTTTTCTCGCCGGCATCATGCTAGTGCTAATGGGCTTGTTCCGGCTCGGCTCCCTGATTAAGTTTATTCCGAAACCTGTTACGGTCGGCTTTACCGCCGGGATTGCCGTTACGATATTCAGCGGACAGATCAGCAATTTTCTTGGACTTCAAGGTCTCAAAAGCCACGAGTATTTCCATGAAAATATGAAAGAAATCGCCCTGCACATAGGCTCCATTAATATGTACAGCATCCTGACGGCATGCATCTGTTTGGCGGCCCTGATTCTGACGCCAAAGTACGTACCGAAGGTTCCTGGTTCCCTGGTCGGCATCATCGTATCCGCATTGGCCGCATTCTGGTTGTTTCCTAGGAAGGTCGCTACGATCGGATCGGCTTACGGGTCCATCCCCCGCGGTTTGCCTGAGTTTCACGGAATTCCGCTGGACTGGGGAAACATCGGAACCATGCTGCAACCCGCTTTGATCATCGCGCTGCTCGGCAGCATTGAGTCCCTCCTGTCCGCCGTCGTCGCCGACGGGATGACCGGGACTCGCCATGACAGCAACAAAGAGCTGATCGGCCAAGGAATTGCGAACATCGTCACCCCGCTTTTCGGCGGCATCCCTGCGACGGGGGCCATCGCCAGAACGGCGACCAATATTAAAAACGGCGCGGTCTCACCGTTCTCCGGTATGATCCACGGCTTCGTCGTCCTGCTTGTCGTCATCCTGTTCGCTCCCTATGCTTCGGACATTCCGCTGGCCAGCATGGCGCCGATTCTCATGATGGTCGCCTGGAATATGAGCGAACGCAAAACTTTTGCGAAGCTGGCAAAGACGCGGACAAGCGATACCGTTATTTTGCTTGTCACTTTTCTGCTCACCGTGTTCACGACGTTGACGACAGCGGTTGAAGCCGGGCTTGTGCTGGCCGCGCTTCTGTTTATCAAGCGCATGAGCGACACGCTAACCGTTCGCAAAGTTCTCCCGGATCCGTCCAATCCGAAGAATAAAGTGTCCGCGCACATCGTCACCGATGGTCATGATTGCCCCCAGGTATCCATTTTTACGGTGGAGGGTCCTTTGTTTTTCGGAGCTTCCCAGGCATTTGCGGATTTCGGAACCGTCATCGAAAACGGGCCCGAATTGCACGCGGTTATCCTTCGCATGAGTAAGGTTCCTGTAATGGACACCTCGGGCGAAGCGCATTTCGCCGCCTTGATCAAACGCTTAAAAGCATCGGGCGTCCGTGTCGCCGTTACCGGCATTCGTCCTCAGCCCCGCCGGCTGCTTGAAAAAACCGGCACCCTGGAACTGATCGGTCCATCCCATTTGTTCGATCATACCGGGGAAGCCTTAAACGAGACGCTGAGCACGCTGAACGCTGACCGATGCCGCGGTTGCCGTCATTTCGCTTTCCGTGAATGCGGCGGATTCAGCGAAACGGAACCGTATCGCACCGATGCTCAGCGGCTAATGCCCCCTTTGCATCCAAATACAACCGGACATTGATCCCGCCATAATCCTGCCCTTCCTCACCCGCTTTCGTTTTTAACGAACAGGTGAAGAAGGGCTTTTATTTTTTCCAATTCCGGAGTATAATTATAACTAATTAGTTAGTTTTATTGAGAAAGGAATGCGCGCCATGTTAACACCCAAGGGAGAAGCAAGTAAAAGCAAATTGATCGCTTCCGCCGAAGAGCTGTTTGCCCGGAAAGGATTTCATGCCACCACCGTCAGCCAGATCGTTAAAAACGCCGGCCTTACCCAAGCCTCGTATTACCTATATTTCAAAAGCAAGGACGAGATTCTGCGCGAGATGCTTCACCGGTTTGAAGAGCAACTGCTCCCATACTCGGACGCGGGGCGCTATGCCGGCGGTAAATCGGCAGCCGAACTCGAGGCTTTTGTCGTCGGCACCTTCACAGGACTGTTCCGTTTGCTTGGCTCGAACGCCAATCTGACCCGGATCGTGTTTCAGGATACTGAAGGCGGCAGTTTGCTCCGGGATAAGATCGTAAAATTGATCGCCTCCAATATGATGAGAAACAAACAATCCGGTTTGATCCGTGCGGAAGTGGATCCCGAGGTTGCCGCGGAATCGGTGGTCGCCTCCGTGGAACGTTTGGTACACCGATATATCTCCACGGGGGAGAAGGATGCGGAGGAATTGGGGCGCCAAACGAGGCTATTGTTCCTACAAGGCGTACTGAACCATGACAAAAAATGAATAAAGGAGAGGAGCAATCGCATGAACCTGCTTACCGTTTTGAACGAACATATCGAGCTCATCAGTTTGCTTTGGCTATTTCCGATTACGTTTTTGTTCCATGATTTCGAGGAAATCATTACGGTCGAAAAATGGATCGGGAAACACGGCGACCATGTCCGGAACACCTTGCCCGGGTTTGCCAAAAAGATCTTCAATTCCTCCCTGCACATGAACACGTTGAATTTTGCCAAAGATGTGCTCGGCGTCTACTCGGTAATTGTCGTCACGACCGGATTGGCCGTATTTTTCGACTTCTACCTCCTTTTTCTCGCCGCTCTCCATTTATACTTTCTTCATGTTTTTACCCATCTTGGACAAACGATATATTTGAAAAAGTATACCCCGGGAGTTCTGACCGCCGTATTTCCGGTCCTTCCTTATTCTCTGTACGCATACTACCGTCTTCTCTCCGAAGGGATTGTCAGTCCCGGTGACCTTCTTTGGGCGCTTGTGCTCATGCTCGTATTCGTTCCGGTCGCTTTGCTTCTCCTTCTAAGAGGAAGGGATCGCTATGCGAACTCTTGACCACCGTGACCGGTGGTTTTTTTGTCCCCTTGAACCTTTTCCTCATTTCCTCAATTCCCCAACTGTCAACGCAATGTAAAAACTTTCAGTTTACATTCAGTTTCCGTTAAGTGTGGACTCAGCAAAGGTTGCTAGGATGGTTTGAGTACACGAAGCAGGAAATGAGGTGCAAAAGTGAATAGGGCTTATAAACATCTTAAATTTCGACATGAGCTCAAGTTTTTGATCCATCGTCACCAATATTACGTCATCAGCCAGAGACTAAAAAACTTGATCCACCGGGACGTACACGCGGGGCAAAACGGCGAGTACCATATTCGCAGCCTGTATTTTGACGATATGGACCTTTCGGCGCTATCCGAAAAACTCGGCGGATTCCGCGACCGGCGCAAATACCGGATCCGGATTTATAACGGGGGCGACGAGGTGATCCATTTCGAAAAAAAGATCAAGGTCGGCGATTACATTTCCAAGCTGAAGGAACCCTTGACCCGGGAAATGTACGACGACATCCTGCGCGGAGATTATGAGGCGCTCAATCAGCCGGACAAACCGTTCATGATGGAATTGTACAGGGAGCTCAAGCACAATATGCTCCGGCCTAAGGTCATTGTGGATTATGTCCGCGAGCCGTACGTGTATCCTAACGGAAACGTCCGGATCACGTTTGACAAGGAATTGCGGACCGGCCTGCATGCCACGGATATTTTTGACCGTTCGCTCCGCCCCGTGCCCGCCATCGACGACCATATGATGATTCTGGAAGTCAAATATGACGAATATCTTCCCGAACACATCAGACGCGCCCTGCAAATGGAAGGTTTGCGGCAGCAAGCCGCATCCAAGTATGTGATCTGCTGCAAATATTTAAAATCGAACTCTTGGGAGGATCAATAAAATCATGAATACGACGAATCAAACGAACACCTTCGGCGATATCATCAAAAATTCGTTTGCCGAAAATTTTACGTCCGACATTAGCGTTTCCAAAATTCTGATTACGCTCGGCATTTCTTTTATCATCGGGCTGTTCATTTTTATTTTGTACAAGCGGGTATTCAGCGGCGTGCTGTATTCAAAAAGCTTCAACGTATCCCTGATCGGTATGACGATGGTAACCGCGATGATCATTATCGCCGTCAATTCCAATCTCGTGCTGTCCCTCGGTATGGTCGGCGCGTTGTCGATCGTTCGTTTCAGAACGCCGATTAAGGACCCGACCGATCTGATCTTCCTGTTTTGGGCCGCCGCGGTAGGGATCGTCACCGGCGCCGGTTTCTACGCGCTTGCGGCCATCGGTTCCGTCATCGTCGGCGTGATCATGTTCCTGTTCATTAAAAATGCGTCTTCGGAAACCCCTTACCTGCTTGTCGTCAACTGCGACAACGACGAAAGCGAAGGGCTGGTGCACAGCCATATGGCCGGACTCGTCAAACGCTATAACATCAAACAAAAAACCGTATCTCCCGGCAACATCGAAATGACGCTCGAAATTCGCCTTCGCGAACGGGAAGGGCAGCTCATTAACGAAATTTCCAAGCTTGGCGGAGTAAAAAATGCGGTCCTGATCAGCTATAACGGGGATTATGTGTCTTAAAAAGCCGGAGGTGACAAGATGAAAGCCAAATTTTCGCGGCTTCTTCCCGCCCTTTGCTCGCTGATGCTGATTCTCGGACTCGTCGCTTGCAGCGGGGGAACCGCACAGCAGACGGACGGGGATGCAGATCCGGCGGTTTCAAAGGAAGAGCGGAAGCTGGACGAGGAGGTCTTTCCCAAGGATAAAGTCGTGGATGTAAAAATCACGATTGACGAGGACGATTTTCAGGACATGCTCGACAACGCCAGCGCGGAGGAATACAAAACGGCTTCCGTCGATTACAACGGGAAGCATTTTGATAATATCGGCATCCGCACCAAAGGCAATTTGAGCTTGCGTAGCGTAGTTCAAATGCCGGATTCGGACCGTTATAGCTTCAAGCTTTCCTTTGACGAATACGTCAATCAGACGCTGGACGGCATCAGCAAAATCAACCTGAATAACAATTACAGCGACGCCTCCTCCATGCGCGAATTTCTAACCTATGAGCTAGCGGAAAAAATGGGCCTGCCCACGCCGAAATATTCTTTCGTCAATGTTTACGTAAACGGCGAACTATGGGGCTTCTACCTTGCCGTTGAACAAATCGGCGACGCTTATTTGAACCGGCATTTCGGAAATGCCTACGGGGCCCTTTACAAAGGCGAAATGACCGGCAGCGGCAGCGACTTGGCTTGGCTTGGCGACGACCCGGATCTGTATACCGGGCTGGCGCTCAAGTCGAAAACGACGAACGGCGATGTACTGATCGATATGCTGGATGAGCTGAATAACGGCTCGGATTATGAAAAAGTGCTCAATGTAGAGCATGCGCTCGGCTATATCGCGCTGAATGTGCTTACGAACAATATGGACAGCTACATCGGCGGCAATAAGCAGAATTACTACCTGTATGAAGATGAAGGGGTCTTTTCGATTCTTCCTTGGGATTACAACATGGCCTTCGGTGGCATGGGCGGAGGTATGGGTGGCGGCATGCGCGGCGGATTCGGCGGCAGAGGCGGTATCGCTAACGATAACGACAACGCGGCCCAAGGCGATGCCAAAGCCGGAATTACCGGAACGGAAGCGGGGGTTACCGGAAAAGAACCCCCAATCCCCGCGGATACCGAAGGTACCGGTACGAATGGCAATACCGGCGCTACTGCCGGGGGCAACGCCGACAATGCTCCGAACAACGGCAATGCCGCAGAACAGTTCGACCGTAACAATCCTGGCCGAACCGGTGGAAGCGGCCTGCTGATCGATGAACCGACGCAAGGCGCTGTTGCCGAACGGCCGTTGGTCGCAAAGTTGTTGGCCGTGGACGAGTACAAAGCGCGTTACCATGCGATTCTGCAGACGGCGGTGGACGGCTATCTCGCCAACGACAATTTCTCAGCCCGTGCAAACGAGGTGTATGAAATGATCGCACCTTACGTCAAAGCGGATCCGAGACCGTTCTATACGTACGAGGAATTCGAGCAAGCCGTTCCCGCGCTGATCTCCACGAACGCCTCGCAAATCGAAAAAATATCGCAGCAGCTTGACGGAACCTCTCCATCTTCCGGAGACGGATCGGGCAGCGGCGGCGGATTCGGAGGCGGAGGCATGCCGGCGTTCGGGGGCAACGCTAACGGAAGTGCAGACGCCGGTCCAGCGGGCTTCCCGGCTCCCCCTCAGGGGGCGCCGGGAGACATCTCCGACGGAGCGGCACAAACGCCGCCGGGCGGCATGGATGGCCAGACGCCGGGCGGAGACGGTGCGCCGCAAATGCCGCAAGGCGGTGCCGATGGCCAAGGCAATCCGGGCGGCCAAGGCCGGCAGGGAGCAAACGGCGGCCAATGGGGTCCGCCGGACGACGACTTCGGAGGAGGCCGCGGATTTGGCGGCGGCCCGATGGGCGGCGGTTTCGGAGGCGACGGCCCGCAGCCGCAAACCAATCCCAACGAGCCCGTCACCGTATTGATCTCTTTGGGCGTTCTCGTCCTGGGCGCCCTGTTTGTTCTTTTTTTCCGAAGAAAACGTTTATGATAAAAATAACGACTCAAAAGGGTCTTATCACTAAAAAACGAGAACGAGGGCAGTTCCGCCAAAAGGCGGTGACTGCCCTCGTTCTCATGAAGCCCTGTTTAAAAAGAACTCCTTTGGTTAATATTAATCGACAAGCAAATTAAAAAACTCGAGGTGATTAGAATGGGTTTCTTATGGTCATTAATTATCGGCGGCGTAATCGGTTGGCTCGCAGGATTGATCATGGGTAGAGATATCCCTGGAGGCATCATCGGGAATATCATCGCCGGTTTCATCGGGGCTTGGCTCGGCAGCCTGATTCTTGGCAACTGGGGGCCGGTCATCGGCGACTTCTATTTTGTACCGGCATTGATCGGCGCGGTCGTCCTTGTCTTTATCGTCAGCCTGATTATGGGCTCGATGCGCCGGGGACGTTCGTAACGCAGAGCATCGAATCTTGAAACTAGTTTGACACGCACACACATAAAAGAACCGCCGATCCGGCGGTTCTTTTCTCGTTTTAAGATGCGGTGGATTCCTCGCGATATTCCGAGGGAGTCATTCCCGTCACCTTTTTAAATACCTGGGTAAAATAACGCGGATCCTGATACCCGACCAAAGGGGCAATCTGATACACTTTCACCTGGCTATTTTTCAGAATATACTTTGCCTTCTCAATCCTGCACTTCGTCAAATATTCCAAAAACGTATATCCCGTGACCTGCTTGAACAGCATGCAGAAATGGCTGATGCTCAAATCCGCGATTTCGGACACTTCTTCGATGCTGAGATCCTTGTGATAGTTATTTGAGATATACTCCTGGGTTTTGGCAATTACCGTATGCATGTTTTCTTTGGACTCCGATTCCTTGCTGTCCCGGATCCATTTCTCCAGGCTGTATTTGAGTAGCCCGATCATTTCATGGAGCGTGCCGAGCGTATGAAGCTCCTGGAGCAAGCCTTCCAACGACCATTCGGGAGGTAGCTTCATATGCTCGAATTCCCGGTACAAGACAACCGTTAATTCCACGATCATGCGCTCGGCGGTTTCTTTCGTAAACGCTTGGGTTTCAATATAAACCTTAGTCTCATCCAGCAGGGACAATAAACGGGCTTCATCCAGGGTACGGATGCATTCGAGCATTCTGGCTTCCAGGTGCTTCGGATACTTCGGCTCGCTCGCCGCCCCCGTTTCATCCGACGCCTGACCGACGAATACGCCCTCCTGGTCGCTGTAGAACCGTTGATACAACGCCTTTGCCGCCGCGTGATAAGCTTCGCTAAGCTGCTCGATTCCGATGGCCGTTGGACTGAATCCGACGGAACAGGACAATTTCGTATTCATTTTGATCTGATGGATAAGGTCAATACCCAACTGTTCTTTGCGGGCGTCCATCCCTTCCGGGAACAGAATCACCCACTCGCCGCTGTGAAAAGGGAACACCGTAAGCGCCCCTTGGGACAGCGACCATTCGCTTAAAATGTTACGGATGGCAAACAGCCACAATCTGCGCTCCTCCATGGACCAGCTCCCGTAGAGTCTCATATAATGGTCCAGTTGGAGCACGGCTACAAAATAGCTTTCCTCCAGCTTGCTATGCTCCAGCCATTGCATGTGCCGCAGGTGATTTTCACTATGGTTTCCCTCGATAAACTCCGCAAACATGCGCTCCCTGGCCAGCATGGACAGCACTTGTACCGAATGCAGCAGCTTGTCGTTTTCGGACTGCTTTTCCATCGTTTTCTTCGCCCGCTTGATCATTTCGATCAATTCGTCATGATCGATCGGCTTGAGCAAATAATCGAACGCCCCTTCCCTCAGAGCATCCCGGGCATATTCAAATTCGCCGTACCCGCTGATAAATATAAACAGGCGTTTCGGATTCTCGGCCATCACTTCCTTCATCAGGCTGATTCCGTCGAGCCCCGGCATGCGGATATCGCTGATGATCATATGCGGCGACAGTTCGCGGACGAGCTTTAACGCCTCTTCTCCGTTCCTTGCTTCGCCTGCAATTTCTAGGCCCAGCTCACTCCAGGGGACGGCCACTTTCAAGCTGCGGAGTATAATCGGCTCGTCATCCACGAGAATGACGCGGTATTTCGCTTGACCCAACTCCATATTTCCCCCTCCATTCCGTTAATTCGGAAGCGAACTGTTTCTCAGCATCCAATACTGCTCCGAGGCCGCCTGAATTTGATCCAGGGCTTCGTTCGACGTAATCTCACCGGAAATCATTTGCTCGATCACCTTAAGAAACGTTTTGTTCACTTCGGGTGACAACACATTATCGTAAGCCAGAAAAATGTCGTCGCTTTCTTCCATCAATTCGATCACCTGGGCGAAAACCGGTCCGGTCCTTTCGGAATCGAAAGAGATTTTCATGGACGGAACTCTCAGCCCTTCGTAAACGATCCGCTGCTGAATATTCTCGGTATAAAAAGCCCTCATCAACTCCAGAGCGGCATCGCGTTTTGCCTCATCCAGATTCGCGGAAAGCGCGATGCCGATCGTATATCCGCCCGCCATCGAAGGTTTCTGATCCGGAAACTCCGTCGGAAAAGGGATGACGCCCACCTTGCTCGGAAAATCTTCGTCCTCTTCCCCGCCCTCGAATAAATTGATATCCCAGTTTCCGTTCAGGTACATGGCCGCTTTTCCGGAGGTGAACAGATCGATCGCTTCCTCCGTCGACAAATCATTGGACGAAGAACTGAACGCCCCTTGCGCCACCCATGATTTAAAATGCATGAATGCCTGCAAATAGCCATTATTATTGAAATTATAGGCCTCGTTTCCTTTGGCCAGTTCATCAATCAAATCGGGTCCCGCGTATCTGTCCATGAAGTAGTGTGCAAAAATCGCGGCCGGCCACCGCTCCTTGTTCCCCAGCGCGAACGGAATGTAGCCTCTCTGCTTCAGCAGCGTGACGGCCTCGTCCAACTCGTCCAACGTTTGCGGCGGCTGAATGCTTAACCTTTCAAAAATCTGTTTATTATAATAGAGCGGTTCCGCATGTCCCTCCAAGGGTAATCCATATATATGATTGTCATACGTCCACAGACTAAGATCCTGGAATTTTCCGTCAAGCCCGCTGTCCTTCACAAAATCCGTTAAATCCATCAAGCGGTTGGATCTGACATAAGGCTCGATTTCCGCGCCTCCGAACAAAACAAACATATCTGGTGCGGTTCCCGTCACCATCTCTTGCTTCAGTTTATTTTCGCGGTGAAAGGTTTGATCCATTCCTTCAAAATTCACCTTCACGTTCGGATGGGATTGCTGGAATGAGTCAACCACTTCTTCGAAAATATGCAGCATTTTCGTATCATGCTCCTTGATCCAAAAATGCCGGAACGTGAGCGTAATTTTTTCGGTTTGCTGTTCTTCGATCGGCTCGCTGCCGTTCAACGCGATGATCAGTACCGAAATAGCCAGTACCGCGGCATACACGGTAATCCAGCCCCAATTCAGAAACCATTTCATGTCCTCTTCCCCCTTTCGAACAGCGCCTTATTCAAGATAAGATTTTCGGTATCCGGATTCGAATAATCGACCCGTAACCGGGGGAAGAACAAATCATGATCCCGTAGTACCCGCCGAACCGGATTCTCAGTCTCTCATGGACATTTTTCAAACCGACGCCGTTCTCCCGGTATTTCTTCGGATTCTCCCGGTTTTTGCTCCATAGGCTCAACAGCGTCTCGTGATCAAAGCCGGGTCCGTTGTCCATGACGTCGATCAAAATATCATTGTCGCCGTCGCGAGCCGTTATGGATATAAACCCGCTGCCCTCCATCTGCTCGATCGCATGATACAGCGCATTTTCCACAATCGGCTGCACGATGAGCTTCTGGGTTTTATAATATTTTAAAAACTCCGGAATCTCGATCTGATACGAAAACTTGTCCTCAAACCGGAATTTCTGGATGTCCAGATAATGTCTGACATGCTCCATTTCCATAGAAAGCGGTATCAACTGTTGGTTCTCGCTGATGCTGATTCGAAGCAGCTTGCCCAAGGACACCACCATTTTGCTAATGTCCTTGTTCCCCTGCAAAACGGCCATCGAATTGATCGATTCCAATGAATTATAGATAAAATGCGGATTGATTTGCGCAACGAGAGCCTGAAGCTCCACTTCCTTTTTGCGGGCCTGTTCGACCTGCACCTGTTCAATCAATTCGGAAATTTGAGTGCTCATCCGGTTGAAGCCGTCAATCAGCAAATCCGTTTCGTCCTCTGCCCTTACGACGCGCTGAATCGGCGTGAATATCCCCTGCTGTACCCGCTTCATCCCGTTGACCGCACTGCTGATGCTTCGAACCAGTCTGCGTACGAAATACCGGTCGAAGAGGAATGCCGAGATCAGCGATACGAGCACAAGTACCACGGCGATATTCCGGATATTGATCGATTCCGATGCAATAAGCTTGCTTGGCGTAATCGCGACCAAATACCAGTCCTTGTTATGGGACGGCAAATAAGTGATCAGCGATTTTTCCCCTAAATATTTGTCGACATAGTAACCCTTCTCGTTCGAATCTCCTTCCGTCAAAAAAGGAAAGTCCGTTCGTTCCCCAATATGCTCGCCCGACTTGTCAAACACGATATTCCCCCGCCGGTTCACCAAAAGAATATCCCCTTGCTTCAGCATGGCGGCATCCCAAAATACTTGGTCCAAAATATCCGGCTTGATATAAACGACAACCGCCCCGATGTCTTCCAACGAATAATAATCCTTAATGACCCGCGCTTGAATCAAAACCGGTTTCCCCGAAGAGGCGCTGCCGTTTTCCCCCGGACCGATCCAAATCGGCTTTCCTTCGGCCGCTTTCATCGCCTCATACCAGTTCTCGTTGCGCAATTGATCAAATGACATCGCGTCATTAAACGGATACAACAATTTATCCTTGGAATACAGTCCAAAGGCGGAAATCATCGGATGGTTGATCAGATTGTTGATTTCCTGACGTTGATCATAGGTAATGACAAAACCCGGCTTTTTCAACGTATCCTGTATGACATCCTGCGTAATCGCGAAATTTGAAATGGACGTGATTTCGTTCAAGGCGTAGTTCAGCTTTCGATCCGTCTCCAGCAGGGAAACCCAGTAGAAGTTGGTCGACTTGTTCTCCATGGCACGGGAGAAATTGAAATACGAAATTGAACCCATCAAGATCACGGGGATAAACACAAGAAGAATAATAGCCAGTAAGATTTTTCGACGGAGCTTCATGACAAAGCCCTCCCTCCCCAATCTCCTACTCTATTATTCTTCATTATGTTTCTATCTCCTTGTGCAATTGGAAAAACACCTAGCTTTTTATCGCACCCGACGTCAACCCGGCGATAACCCAGCGGCTGAAGAGCAGGAATACGATAAGCAGCGGCAGCGTCGCCGTAAAGGTGGCCGACATGATCATCCCGAAGTCCAGGCCGTCCTTATTGGTAAACAACTGCTGCAACGCGATCTGAATCGTGTAATTTTCTTTATTTTTCAACACGACCAGAGGCCAGAAAAAGTCGTTCCACACGTTCATAAAATTAAGGATCCCCAATGTAGCCATCGCCGGAGTGACGACCGGAATGGCGATGTTCCAGAAAATCCGGAAGTGTCCGCCGCCGTCGATCCGTCCCGCCTCGATCAATTCGGAGTGAACCGCCGAAGAGATGTATTGGCGCATCCAGAAAATCCCGAACGCGTTGACCATCGCCGGCACGATCAGCGCTTTATAGCTGTCGATCCAGTGCAGCTTGGCCATGATGACGTACTGCGGAAGCACGCTCAGCTGTGCTGGTACCAGCATCGTTCCGAGAACCAGGACGAACAGCAGCTTTTTGAACGGAAATTCGTACTTGGCAAAAGCATAGCCCGCCAGCGTACAAAAGAACACGACCGACACGGTGACCGCCGAAGAAACGACGACCGAATTGATCAGCGCGCGGAAAAACTCGGTCCGTTCCAGAACGCGCGAGAAGTTGTCGAAGAATTCCAGCCCCGGCGTCAACAGCGGCGGAATGTGGAATGCCGCGTCCTTATCGTTCGTGGCGACGACAAACATCCAATAGAATGGAAAGATGGAAACCAAAGCCCCGATAATGAGTGCAAGGTAAAAGAAAAATTTGGCGACGAAACCCGGATCATCCGGTTTTTTTCTGCGAACCGCTACTGTACTCATGCTTTTCCTCCTCCTGTATCTCCGCCCATACGGCTGGACAGCGTCATATTAAGCAAGGAGAAAAGTATTGTGGCAAACAGCAGAAGGACCGCCGTGGCTGCCGCCGTACCGAAGAAGCTGTTCTTGAACGCTTCGTTGTACAGGTAAGTAACCATCGTTACGCCTTCTTGGCGAGTCGAGCCCGTTCCGGACTGTCCAAGGAATACATACGGCTCCGTAAAGAGCTGCAATGCCCCGATGGTGGATACCAGCGTGACGAAAAGAATAAACGGTCTGAGCAACGGAAGCGTGATTTGGAACAATTGCTGGGTGCGGGTCGCTCCGTCAATTTTTGCCGCTTCATAAATATCCGTTGGAATGCTTTGCAGACCGGACAGGAAGATGATCGCGTTATACCCCATCCAACGCCACATGACCATTGTGGAGATAGCAATTTTGACGCCCCACCAGCCGGAGTTAAAAGGAACGCTTTCCAGGCCGAGTCCGTTCAGAATCCAGTTAATCATCCCGTTGTTGCCGAACATGGTGCTGAACACCAGCGTAACGGCAACGATCGATGTGATGTTCGGCATGAAGTACAGAATCCGGAATGTGTTTTTAAACTTGTTTAAAGCCGAATTCAGCATCACCGCCACCAGAAGGGCAACGATAAGCTGAGGCACTGTCCCCATAAGCCCCATAATGAGCGTGTTGCTGAACGAAATCCAGAAGGTCGGATCGCCGGTAACCAGCTCGTAGTTTTTTAAGCCGACATATTTCATCGGCCCGAGCGCGTCCCATTTGAAAAAGGACAGGTATATCGTGAAAAGGATCGGATACAAGCCGAAAATGGCGAAAAGAATAAAAAACGGCGAGATAAACGTATAGGCCGTAAGCTGGCTGCGTCTTTTCTCCGTCCAGAAAGGCTTTTTCGCCTGGACCGACTGGGCAGCCGCTGTAGCAGTGTCAGCCATGAATGCACCTCCAGGAAGTAATTGATAAATCCGAATCCGCAGGAGAACATCGTCCTGCGAATTCGGATAATGAATTCGATATGAGAATCTTTTGACCTAGCTGCGATCCACCAACGCTTGGATTTGTTTCATTGCGCTATCCCATTCCTTTTGCGGATCCGCTTTCTTCTCAAGGACGTTCTTGAGTGCGTTTTTGATGATCGTGTCGGCTTGGTCATGAAGCGGTCCGTAGTAAATCGGTTTAACCGATTGAGCCGCTTTCGCGTAAGCTTCCGCGATAACTTGACCGTTGAAGAATTCGTCCTTACCTTCCTTGAAGGCCGGTTCTTCGTACACGGCCGGAATCGTCGGGAACAAACCGCTGTCTTTAAACGATTTCAATTGATTTTCTTTGTTCAGAACCCAGGAGATGAATTCGTAAGCTTCTTTCGGATGCTTGCCTTCTTTCGGCAGCACCAGGAAGGAACCGCCCCAGTTACCAGCGCCTTCAGGCATTTGGGCAATTTCCCATTTACCTGCGGAATCCTTGGCGTTTCTGATGGTACCCGCGATCCAAGCAGGGCCGAGCATTACGCCGAAGTCGCCTTTGTTGATGGCGTTTTGCCATTCAGGAGACCAGAGTACCCAGTTACCGATCCAGCCTTCTTGAATCCCTTTAACGGTGAAATCATAAGCTTTTCTTACTTGCGGATTGTCCGCGCCGATGAAGGATCCGTCTTCTTTGCTGAAGTAGATTTCTCCTTCGGATTGGTCGCGTACGCCGTTGTAAACGAGGTCCGTCAAATCGGCAAACGGTTTGCCGGTTTTATCCTTGAACTGCTTGGCAACAGTTGCAAACTTATCCCAAGAATCGATAGCTGCGCTGAAGCTGTCCGGATCTGTCGGCAAGCCGGCTTGTTCAGCCAAATCCGTGCGATAGTAAACTACCGTAGGACCGATGTCCGTAGGAAGCCCCAATTGGAAGCTGCCGTCTTTCGACGTAACTTGTTTCCATTTCCAGTCGAGGTAGTTGCCTTCGATATCTTTTGCCCCGAGATCATACAGGTTATGGAACTTGTCGGTGTTGTTCATGAACCGTTCCACGAATGCGATTTCAAGCTGGAAAATGTCAGGCGCGCCGGAGCCCGCGGACAACGCTGTTGTCAGGTTGTTGTGATGCGCGGTTTGGTCCGCCGTGTTTTGGAACTTGAACGTTACGTTCGGATGCAGTGCCGTATATTCCTTGGCGAGGTCCTCGTAGTTCGTTACGCCGAGCGACCAGAAGGTAAGCTCAACCTTTTCAGCCGGTTCCGTGCTTTCTGCCGGCTCCGTTCCGCCATTGTTCGTGGCTGCAGGTGTGCTCGTATTGCCATTCGCTGTTTTGTTGTTGTTTCCTCCGCCGCAAGCGGCCAGGGAAGCGATCAACAGAACGGCCACCATCAACATTGCCCATGGTCTGGTTCTTTTCATTCATGAAACCCCTTTCTAATTCTTATTTTCATCCTAAGTCTACTGGAATCCGTCCGATATTTTGAGGAGGCAATATTGCGATTTATGGTTTGAATTTTTACGATCATCATAAAATCACATACCAAAGAACAAAAAAACACCTGCCCTTCGTGCCGCCGCACCAAGAACAGGTATTTTGCCTTGGAATATTAACTTGATTAAAATTTAAAATCGTTCACTTTCTGCCGCAGTACTTCAGCCAACGTGGTCAAACCCTGCGCCGCATTCGTAATATCCTCCATGGACGCATTTAATTGTTCGTAAGTGGCGCTGATTTCATTAATCGCATCCGCATTTTTTACGGACAGGCCCGCAATCGAGCTTGAGCCCTGTTCTACAATGACCGCCTGCTGCTTCACCTTTTCGGACAGAACGTGAAGATCGGAGATGTTCTCTGCCACGTTGTTCAACGCCTGCTCCACATGCTCCAGGACCGCGCTCATGCTTTGAGCTGCCTGTTCGCCCACCGTGACTGAGAGGGAGGTGTTTTTAATCGCTGCGACGGCAAGCTGGATATCGGCATCCACAACATCTATGGTGCGAACGATTTCTCCTGTCGCTTGATTCGCCTGATCCGCCAATTTTCTGACCTCGCCGGCCACCACCGCAAAGCCTCTGCCGTCCTCTCCCGCTCTTGCGGCTTCAATAGCCGCATTCAGCGCAAGCAGATTCGTTTGCTCGGAAATTTCCCGAATCGTAAGGATAATTTCTTTAATAGAGACCGAGTTGTTCCCAAGTCTATCAATAGCTTGTTCTGTTGTCGATACCGATGAGGTGATGTCCTTCATTTTTTCAAGCAGGTTGACTAAAGAATCACTTCCAACCTTGGAATTCTCTTTCGTTGTTGCGGATTGTTCCTCCATCTCGCCGAATTTTTTTACCATTTCTTCGAGGAGTCGATTCGTTTCGTAGATGGATGCTTCGCTATTTTTGACTTCCGTAGCTTGCATATCCGAGCTCGAGACAATCTGCTGCATCGTGGCGGAGACTTGTTCCGTGGCCGCGAGATTTTCCTCGGTGCTTGCCATCAACTCTTCCGACGAAGCGTTCAAATTTTGCGCCGACGTTTGAATCGTCCCGATCATTTCGGTGAAGCGATCCGCCATGTTGTTGTACATGATTTTCATTTTTCCGAATTCATCTTTCGTTTTGGCAGCAAGCCGAATACCGAGATTCCCGTTCTCGAAGGCTTTCAGTGCCCCGATCAGTTCATTGATCGGTTTCACCGTGACCTGTCCGAATAAATAGGAAATAACGAAAGCGATAATAAAACTTATCCCGGCAGTCATTAAAATGTCTTGCAAAATCTTATACGCCGGTTGCATGACATCGTTAATATAGCTTCCCACCGCGATAATCCAGCCATTAGGCAGCTCTTCGAACGCAACAATCTTTTTCCCGTTGTGCCATTCATATTCGATCTTTCCGTTCTTTTGACTCAGCATATCCTTGATAAAATCGTTTGTGGAAAGATCCGTTCCCACAGTTTGTTCTTCCGGATGAAAGAGCGCCTTGCCTGTCTCATCAATGACATAGGCATAGCCCGACATCCCGTTCGGTTTATAGTAATTTTCCTCGATATCGGAAACGATATCCGCAACGATAGATTTGCTCCTGTCGGATAGTTCGGTCGATTCCGTATAAGCGGACAGCTCATTGGCTTTAATATGTACGATGTATTCCAGATCACCGTAAGTCAGATTTTTGATTCCTTCATAAGACTGCCTGTAACTTATCAAGCTGGTAACGATTAGCGGGAGAAGCACTAAAAACGAAATTACTGCGATCAGCCTTGCTTTAAAGTTTACTTTGGAGTAAATAAAATCTAGCATGAGTGCATTATCCTTCTTTCGTCTTATTTGAGAAACGTTATCATAATATCAAAAGTAGTTAAAATTTACTATGTAATGAGTTGTAAAATAGTCCTTTTTAACTATCCTTTTCAGAGCATATTCCCTTCCGTCACCACAACCGAAATGGTTGTATAAAAAAAGAGCACCACCGAGAAAACTCGGTAGTGCTCTTTATCTTTGCTTGGCGGCGTCCTACTCTCCCAGGACCCTTCGGTCCAAGTACCATCGGCGCTGGAGGGCTTAACGGTCGTGTTCGGGATGGGTACGCGTGGAACCCCTCCGCCATCGCCACCAAACGGTTCAAGCGTTGATCGCCTGAAAACTGGATACGAAACTTCATTTGCGTGTTTAGTTCTTTGGATAAGCCCTCGACCGATTAGTACTGGTCAGCTCCACACATTGCTGTGCTTCCACCCCCAGCCTATCAACCTCGTCGTCTTCAAGGGGTCTTACGAATTGGGAAATCTCATCTTGAGGGGGGCTTCACGCTTAGATGCTTTCAGCGCTTATCCCGTCCGCACTTAGCTACCCAGCTGTGCTCCTGGCGGAACAACTGGTGCACCAGCGGTGCGTCCATCCCGGTCCTCTCGTACTAAGGACAGCTCCTCTCAAATTTCCTACGCCCACGACAGATAGGGACCGAACTGTCTCACGACGTTCTGAACCCAGCTCGCGTACCGCTTTAATGGGCGAACAGCCCAACCCTTGGGACCTACTTCAGCCCCAGGATGCGATGAGCCGACATCGAGGTGCCAAACCTCCCCGTCGATGTGGACTCTTGGGGGAGATAAGCCTGTTATCCCCAGGGTAGCTTTTATCCGTTGAGCGATGGCCCTTCCATGCGGTACCACCGGATCACTAAGCCCGACTTTCGTCCCTGCTCGACTTGTCAGTCTCGCAGTCAAGCTCCCTTATGCCTTTGCACTCTTCGAATGATTTCCAACCATTCTGAGGGAACCTTGGGGCGCCTCCGTTACTCTTTAGGAGGCGACCGCCCCAGTCAAACTGCCCGCCTGACACTGTCCCCGCACCGGATCACGGTACCAGGTTAGAACTCCGATACGATCAGGGTGGTATCCCAACGGCGCCTCCACCGAAGCTGGCGCTCCGGCTTCCTAGGCTCCCACCTATCCTGTACAAATCGTATCAAAGTCCAATATCAAGCTGCAGTAAAGCTCCATGGGGTCTTTCCGTCTTGTCGCGGGTAACCTGCATCTTCACAGGTATTAAAATTTCACCGGATCTCTCGTTGAGACAGCGCCCAAGTCGTTACGCCATTCGTGCGGGTCAGAATTTACCTGACAAGGAATTTCGCTACCTTAGGACCGTTATAGTTACGGCCGCCGTTTACTGGGGCTTCAGTTCATAGCTTCGGGATTGCTCCCTAACCACTCCCCTTAACCTTCCAGCACCGGGCAGGCGTCAGCCCGTATACTTCGCCTTGCGGCTTCGCACAGACCTGTGTTTTTGCTAAACAGTCGCTTGGGCCTTTTCACTGCGGCCCCCTCGGGCTATTCACCCTACCGAGGCACCCCTTCTCCCGAAGTTACGGGGTCATTTTGCCGAGTTCCTTAACGAGAGTTCTTCCGCGCGCCTTAGAATTC
>NZ_CP195592.1:282500-895000 GCF_051307165.1 Paenibacillus salivarius | reverse complement strand
AGCCGTTAAAAACAATCATGTACTGACTGCGGATGCCGCCCAGTTTTACTTCAATGATCCGATCACGCTCGAATACCAGCTTAAATTTTTCATTGACGGATTCTTGGGTCAGTAACGAATGAAAAATCGATCTCTACCTTTTATTTTAACAATTGTCGGCTTAATGGCCTTGCTTTTCATGATATTCGTTTTATCCATAGTCGTGGGGGCAACCGACACTTCCTTTATAGACGTATTACGGGCATTGTTTACGGATAAGGTAAACGATCAGATTCTGATCATCAGAGAGATTCGATTGCCAAGAGAGCTGGCAGCCTTGTTTGTCGGGGCTGCTCTTGCCGTCTCGGGGGCAATTATGCAAGGGATGACGAGAAATCCGCTCGCCGATCCCGGCTTGCTTGGCCTAACGTCCGGGGCGAACATGGCTTTAGCCATTGTCCTCGCCTTTTCCGCTCAAATCTCATTTATGTCGACCATCGCAGCTTGCTTTGCCGGGGCGGCCGTCGGGGCCGGACTGGTCTTTGGGATCGGCTCGATAAAAAGGGGCGGATTTTCTCCCGTCCGATTGGTACTGGCCGGCTCTGCCGTATCCGCATTTTTATATGCCGTTTCTCAAGGGGTTGCCATTCACTTTCACGTGGCCAAGGATGTATCGATGTGGACGTCGGGCGGCTTTGTCGGAAGCAGTTGGGCGCAATTAAAGCTGCTGATCCCAATTATCGTCCTTGCCATCCTGTTCGCGCTCCTGATGTCCAGACAGGTGACCATTCTAAGTTTAAGTGAAGATGTGGCGACAGGGCTTGGCCAAAATACGGTGCTGATTAAAATCATCTTATTCATCCTTGTCGTTTTGCTGGCAGGCGTCTCTGTCGCATTGGCCGGAAACCTGATTTTTGTTGGTCTGATGATTCCCCATATCGCCAGAAAAATGGTGGGGATAGACTATAAACGCATTATTCCGGTAACCGCCGTATTGGGTGCGATATTCATGCTTGGCGCAGATACCGTTGCCCGCGTCATTAACGCACCGTTCGAAACGTCAATCACTGCCATCGTATCCGTGCTCGGAATTCCTTTCTTCCTGTACATCGTGAATAAAGGAGGCAAAGGAGCATGAACGTATCCGCCTTCAGGAAAAGAAAACGGAGCCTGGCGATCATCGTACTGTTTTTTCTTATTGTGGTTACATTTATTGTAGGCGCCGCCATAGGGTATGCTTCGCTATCCTTCGACCGGCTGCTTCCGACGATTTTGGGCGAAGGAACGATCAAGGAAACCACGATTTTGTTCTCCATCCGGTTGCCGCGAATGCTGATTACCCTCTTGGCCGGGATGGCTCTGGCGCTTTCGGGAGCGATTTTACAAACCATCACGAAAAACGATCTCGCCGATCCGGGCCTGCTGGGTATTAATTCGGGGGCGGGAGCCGCGATTGCGCTTTATTATTTGTTCGCCCCTGTCGGAGAAAAAAATGCTTTTGCTTTTCCCCTTGTTGCTTTATTAGGCGGACTGTTGACGGCTACGGTGATCTATCTTTTTTCGTACCAGCAAAAACGCGGATTCACCCCGCTCAACCTTGTTCTGACCGGAGTGGGATTCTCCACGGCACTCTCGGGATTAATGGTTATTCTGATTGCCTCGGCGGACCGGGAAAAAGTCCAATTTATAACCAGGTGGATTGCCGGGAATATATGGGGTGCCGATTGGCCCTACATTGCAGCGCTGTTGCCTTGGCTGGTCATTATCGTGCCCTTTATTTTCTTTAAAATGAAAGCCTTGAACGTTCTGAGCCTGGATGAGCCTGTTTCTGTCGGACTAGGATCGAATCTGCAGAAAGAAAGACTGCTGCTCATCATTGCGGCGGTCGCGTTGGCTGCGGCAGCGGTGTCGGTGACCGGCGGAATCGCTTTTATCGGTCTGATGGCACCGCATATCGCAAAGTCGCTTGTCGGTCCGCGATCGCAAAGTTATATTCCCGTTTCGATTCTTCTTGGCGGGTGGCTGTTGTTGGTCGCCGACTTCATAGGCAGAAACGTTGCCTACCCGGATGGATTGCCCGCGGGGGTTGTTGTCGCACTCATCGGCGCTCCATACTTTGTTTATTTGCTATCACGAGCAAAATGAAACATTCATTCAACGGTTCAACTTTCGCATTCCTGTTATTCCGGGACCACCCGTAATTTCAGCCTGCGAAAGTTGAATTTCGGTAGGATTACATTTTGGCCCGAACGATCAGCCGGTGAGTGGGATTCACGAGCGGATCGCATGTAATTAACGTGAGGACTTTATCCCCGGGTTTCTCCACCTCCAGGACGGAAATGTCCGTAGGTTCGACAACAGATATTTTATCGACCGTATATACGAATTTATCCCCTTTCGCTTCAATAACGATCTCATCCCCGATTTCAATTTCGTTCAATCTATTAAATAGCCTTCCTTTAGTATGAGCCCGATGTGCCGCGATCGCCGCGTTGCCGTCTTGTCCCAAACCCGTCGTTTCCTTGAGATGGGCCGCCGCATATTTCATATTGGACTTGGTTGCGCCCTCCAGCACGGGGAGCTTCAAATCGATTTTGGATATTTTAATGACCGCGATGGCCTCTTGCTTTTGCCCCTGATTCTTGGTTTGTTTTACGGATTCGCTGGAGGTTTGAATTGCAGCTGCCTGCTCATCTTCAGGTTCATTCCCACTCGTATTCGGCGACGAAGTATTGAGAATCTCCGACATCGCGGAATATTCATCGCGCAGAGTCTGATTGAGTTGCCCGTTATCTTCCGTATTCGCTGACAACTCCAATTCCGCCGCCTCTAACAAACTCCGCTGTTTTACATCTTCCATCCACTCATTTGCCCTAGGAAACAGGATTATACAAATGCCGATAACAATAAGCGCATAAGAAAACTTCTTCATTAATTATTCCTCCAGCGAAAAATAGAGAAGCAAAGAGACTTTCCTCTTCACTTCTCTGTAGGGAAATTAGAAATCAGTTTCTTTTTGCCAATCTTCTAAAAAACAGGCCGATCGCAGCTATGATTGAACCCGCGATATAGAAAGGCATTGAGCTGTTTTCTCCTGTTTTCGGGAGAGTTTTGACTTGTACATCCCCCTCTTTTGCTTGAACCGGGGTATCCGGCGTATTTCCCGGACCAGGAGGTTCAACCGCCTCAACAACCGGTGATGGATCCGGTGTCGGTGATGGTGCCGGCGTTGGTGCAGGTGATGAGGCCGGCGACGGTGTCGGCGTTGATGTTGGTGTGGATGTTGCCGTCGGTGTCGATGTCGGCGTTGGCGTCGATGTCGGTGTTGGCGTCGATGTCGGCGATGGCGTCGATGTTGGCGTTGGCGTCGATGTTGGCGATGGCGTCGATGTTGGTGTTGGTGTTGGTGTTGGTGTTGGTGTTGGTGTTGGTGTTGGTGTCGGTGTCGGTGTCGGTGTCGGTGTCGGTTCTGGCGTTGGTGTTGGGGTTGGTGTCGGTGTCGGTTCTGGCGTTGGTGTTGGTGTCGGTGTTGGTTCTGGCGTTGGTATTGGTGTTGGTTCTGGTGTTGGTTCTGGTGTTGGTGTTGGTGTTGGTGTCGGTGTCGGTGTTGGTTCTGGTGTCGGTGTTGGTGTTGGTTCTGGTGTTGGTGTTGGTGTTGGTGTTGGTGTCGGTGTCGGTGTCGGTGTCGGTGTCGGTGTCGGTGTCGGTGTCGGTGTCGGTGTCGGTGTCGGTGTCGGTGTCGGTGTTGGTGTTGGTGTTGGTGTTGGTGTTGGTGTTGGTGTTGGTGTTGGTGTTGGTGTTGGTGTTGGTGTTGGTGTTGGTGTTGGTGTTGGTGTTGGTGTTGGTGTTGGTGTTGGTGTTGGTGTTGGTGTGTGGTGTTGGTGTTGGTGTTGGTGTTGGTGTTGGTGTTGGTGTTGGTGTTGGTGTTGGTGTTGGTGTTGGTGTTGGTGTTGGTGTTGGTGTTGGTGTTGGTGTTGGTGTTGGTGTTGGTGTTGGTGTTGGTGTTGGTGTTGGTGTTGGTGTTGGTGTCGGTGTCGGCTTTGGCGTCTTCGTTGGTTTCGGCGTCTTCGTCGGTTCCGGTGTCGGTGTTGGAGTTGGCTTCGGTGTCTTTGTCGGCTTCGGCGTCTTCGTCGGTTCCGGTGTCGGTGTTGGTGTCGGCTTCGGTGTCTTTGTCGGCTTCGGCGTCTTCGTCGGTTCCGGTGTTGGTGTTGGTGTCGGCTTCGGTGTCTTTGTCGGCTTCGGCGTCTTCGTCGGTTCCGGTGTCGGTGTTGGTGTCGGCGTCGGTGTCTTTGTCGGCTTCGGCGTCTTCGTCGGTTCCGGTGTCGGTGTCGGTGTTGGCGTCGGTGTCTTCGTTGGTTTCGGCGTCTTCGTCGGTTCCGGTGTCGGTGTTGGTGTCGGCGTCGGCGTCTTCGTTGGTTTCGGCGTTGGTGTCGGTGGGCAATCAGGTGTTGGTGTTGGTGTTGGTGTCGGTGTTGGTGTCGGCGTTGGCGGACAATCAGGCGTCGGCGTCGGTTTTGGCGTCCTGGTCGGTCTTGGGTGATTCCCCCCGAGCGTGCTGTACTCCGGTTCTCCCGGACTGTCCGTCTGAACATCTGAAGTTGCCGCTGCAGCATTTGTCATTCCGAGCGCCAATCCCGCAGCCAATGTTGCGGCAATGGCCGTTCTTGCTCTCTTCCCCATTTCAAGCCCACTCCAATACTAATAAAATGCATACTCCTTTTTTCCTCTTCTATATTTATTGGGACCAAGCAAGCATTATGCCTAGGCGGAATCATGGCTCCGAAATAATTAATCCCCGGATATATATTGGCGCTCGCGGAAAACCCATCGCCGGGACCCGTAGAAATTAAGCCCCATCGTAACGCAAGTCACCGCCGCTTTTGCATACAAGACAGGGGCTTCCATCAACGTAACCGCGGCTTGCAGCAAGGCCAATGAAACGGCAAGAACCAGCGCATTAAGAACAATAAACCGAAAAAACTGCGAACCGACAGCGGATCGTCCCTCGGAGCCGCCGGAATAATCTTTGAAAGTCACCCGTTTGTTCATCAAAAAGCTGTTCAGGATTCCCGCCGAATAAGAGAAAACCTGGGCAACCCCGCTCCCGGTCCCGAACGAGGCCAACGCCGTAAAAACGGCAAAGTCCACCGCGGTATTCATGACTCCGACCAAATTAAACTTAATAAATTGAATCGTTGACGGTCGCCGCAAGGTTTCCGCCCAGCGCCTTTTATCCGGCAAATTCCTCAACCTGATCCCTCATTCCCGTTTCCGCCAAGGATACCTTCCTTCCAGTTGCCCCGTCTTCTTGGAGTTCAAATCCCAGCTTTTCGCGAACGATATACAAAGGACGGTCTTTCGTTTCATCATAGATTCGGCCGATATACTCCCCCATCACGCCAAGGAGCATGAGGACGATCCCGTTAAAAAACAAATTAATCGCCACGATGGAAGCCCAGCCGGGAACCGTGCCCAAAGCAAGCCATTTTTGCAACAGCACGACAAATAGATAAATGAAGCTCGTCAAGGATAAAATAAAGCCGATATAAGAAGCGATTTTCAACGGTTTATGGGAAAAAGAAGTGATTCCGTCCGCCGCAAACCGGAGCATCTTTCGCAGCGGATATTTCGTGACGCCCGCAAACCGCTCTTCACGAACATACTCCACCCGAGTCTGACGAAAGCCGGCCCAACCGACCAGTCCGCGGACGAAGCGGTTTTTCTCCTTAAGCCCTTTGAGCACATCGCAGACCTTCCGGTCGATCAGCCTAAAATCCCCGGTGTCCAGCGGAATATCGACCTGGGTCAGCTTGCCGAGCAACCGGTAGAACAGAAGCGCCGTCGTTTTTTTAAACAGACTTTCGCCTTTGCGCTTGATTCGTTTGCCGTAGACGACTTCGTATCCTTCCCTCCATTTGTCGAGCATTTCAAGGATGACTTCCGGCGGATCCTGAAGATCCGCGTCAATGATCACGATCGATTGCCCGGCGGCATAATCCATCCCGGCGCTGATCGCAATCTGGTGCCCGAAGTTCCGCGAAAAATGGATCAGCCGCACGCAATCATCCTGACTGCAGATTTCCTCCACAATTTCCGACGTCCTGTCCGAACTTCCGTCATTCACGAAAATCAGCTCATACTGCTCACCCGATACGTCCAAGACTCTTTTCAACCGGGTATAGGTATGGCGGATGACCTCTTCTTCATTAAACATTGGGACGATGACACTGCAGCCGATAGCCATATCTCAATTTCCCCCTTTTTTCATATAGAATGGAGAATGGAATTTTGCGCCCGATCCGATCGATCCGGAGCCAGCGTTAAAATAACCAGGACGGAAACCACCTCAATACATGCTCTACGTATTCCGAGTTAACCTGCATTCCGGATAGCACCGGGTAAAACAGGATAAACAACAGGACGGCCGCCGCCGTATACCATGTTCGAATCCAGCCCAGCTTGGGCCGTTTCTCTTCGACTTTCGCCAGAATATACACCGTCGCCAAAATCAAAAACGGCACCATGGCAAAATAGTGGTAAAGGAACGTTTCCCGCGTAACGAGCATCCAGGGAACGTACTGCGCCAGATAGGCGATCCAGATCACATAGGCGGTTCCGTCCTTACGCTTCAACGACAGCCAAAGGGCGGCGATCATCATAAATATGCCGGACCACCAGATGAGCGGATTCCCCATCGCCACGATGCTCGATACGATCCCTTCGCCGTCGCCTTCCCCGCTAAAATACCAAACCGGCCTTTTCATAAACGGCCATTCCCACCAGGAAGAGGCGAAGGGATGGCTGCCCACCAGCCCGCTATGGTAGCTGAACATATCCTTTTGCGCCTGGATCAGGCCCGCCCAGGTGAAGCCTTCGGGGGAAGCGGCGAGCGGTGGAATAAAGGACACGGCATAGATCAGCCCGGGAATCCCGATGAAAAATATTACGCAAGACCCCAGCGTGATCAGTACATTTTTTGAAAATGAAGCGGTTATTTTGCGATAGACGGGCAATGCGTCCTCCGGCAAAAGTTGCTGCTCCGTTTCCGTCGTATCCTGCTTTTTATGCGCCTCCAGCATTCGCTTGGCGGCGGCAAACTCGCGGTAACCGGCATACAGCGACACCGCCAGCATAATCGCCAACCCCGCTCCGCCATATAGGACAATCCATTTTGAAGCGACGCCGATGCCGAAGAACAACCCTGCCCAAAACAGCGGAATTAACGTTTTCCATATGCCGTCCCGGTTG
This sequence comes from Paenibacillus salivarius, assembly GCF_051307165.1. Classification (NCBI taxonomy): domain Bacteria; kingdom Bacillati; phylum Bacillota; class Bacilli; order Caryophanales; family Paenibacillaceae; genus Paenibacillus; species Paenibacillus salivarius. The sequence goes on along the minus strand of NZ_CP195592.1, from coordinate 887,773 downwards.
AAGTTCAGGCTCATGTAACGGCTCATGAAGTAAAACATCAGCAGGATAAAAAATACGCCGTACACATCGATCGTAGCGATCCGGGTTTGCGTGAAGTGCATAAATTCAGCCGCAAACAGGACGGCCGCCGTCACCGCGTACTTCCGTTTGCCGAACAGATGCATGGCAAAAGCATAGATCAGCGGCAGCATCGCCGCCCCAAGCAGGGTGCCGACGATCCGCCAGCCGAACGGATTCAGTCCGAAGACTTGAATGCCGGCCGCGATCAACAGTTTGCCGAGCGGGGGATGCGTATTTTCGTAAGACGGAAGCCCATGTAAATATTCGTAAGCCGTCCGGGCGTGATAAATTTCATCGAAATAGGTCCCGTTTCGGTAATCGGGTTTATAGACCGCGGCCTTTGGCTCATCGAACAGACGTTCATAAGATTTCGTTTCGTCTCCATCTCCGTGAATGCCGGCAATGGACAGAGGCGATCTTTCGCCTTCTGCGTAAAATGCGATTTCATGCAGCGAAAAACCGGTTTCGGCAGCCGTGAATTTGGCGTATCTTGCTTCAGTCTCTACCGTCTGGCTGTTCCAGGCGAAAACGTATCCGACATCCTGGGTAATTTCAATGGCTTGCCCCCAATTCACGGCGTCCGTTCCGAACTCGAGCTTGAATTTACCGTTGCCCCCAACGCCGCTGAAGTAGTTAACCTTCTCCAGCTTTTTGGTCTCCCCGAAGTCCACATAAAAGCTTTGACCCAGATTGGCCGGTGTCCACCCGGTTTCGGGCGCTTTCGCCGCCCCTAATTGGAACAGAGCTACCGCCAAATAAATCAGCACGATGGCTCCGATCCATTTCCCGTCCTTCATTCGTTTCAAAAAGGAAGCTGACCGGGCTTTGCGCCGAGGTTCCATGGATCCGGACGCGTTCGCCAGCAGAGTCTTGTCTTCACGCTCCCGCTCTTCCTCGGTCCAAGGCGTCAGCGGGATGACCCGTTTTTTGATATAAATATCAAACCCGAGATAAAGCATATAGCCCAGAAGAGCGACATTGGCGATGGAGCAGAGCAGCACGATCCCGTCCGTTCCGGGACTTGCTCCGGCGTTCAAATACTGCAGCACATATGCCGTGTTTACGTATTGGGTCAAGCTGAATCCCGTGAACAAAGCAAGCAGGCGGCGATCTTTTACATGAATAAAGCTGAATAAGCTTAAGATCAGGGCCGGGAACATATAACGTTCATGCATTTTTGTGCCGAGCACGAACAGCATCGCGATTAAAGCCAGCGCAATGAAATAGGAATTGGATAGGTCTCGCCCGTGGGCTTTTTTTCTGATGAAAATAAAGCCTGTATAAGCCAGAGCCCCCAGGATGGCGATAAATCCCCAGGTCCGGAACGACAGAAACAGCCAGCTGTTCTCCAGGGAAGACCAGTTTTGTCCGAACAAGGCATATATATTGAAGGCATTTACCGAAGCATAAGGATAGGAAGCAAGGGTAGTGCGATATAGATCGATGAGTCCGCTCACCCCGCCGTTGCCCCAGAAAAAGGGAAGCGCCAGCAAGCCGAACACGCCGATTCCGCACAAAAGACTGCGCGAAATCCGTTTTACGTCCCGGTAATAGAAACAAGCGATGAGCCACACCGGTGCAAAGATGAACGTTTGCGGTTTAATCAACGCGGCAATGGCGAGCCAGACGGCGGACCGTTCGAACCGGCGTTCCGTCAAGGTGATCAATGCCATCAGAAGGAATAACACATAGAAGGAATCGACCTGTCCCCAGCCTGCGGAATTGATCAGAATCGCCGGATTCCATAGGTACAATGCAGACAGGGCCAAAGCGGTCTTTCCGCCGATATGCCGTCCTGCCGTCCTATTGATGAGGAAGCCCGTTATCAAATCGGCCAGAATGGAGGGCGTTTTAAAGAGCAGCACGCTGGTTGAAGAGCCAGGATCCATGGAAAACAAGTTTTGAATGAACCCGAGGGCATACAGCACATATATATATCCCGGCGGATAGTCTGCAAACATGTCGTCGGAGTAGAAACCGCCAAGACCGCGATCCACCGCTTGCTGAGCCCAAGCCATAAAGGTATTCATATCGGTCTGGAATCCTGGGGTCGTAAGGGCGATCCAGATCCGCAGCAAGAACGCGCCCGCCAGCATCCAAATGAACCAGGCCCGCACTTGTTCCGATTTTGGCGGCGTAAGTGCATTCGCTTGACGACGGATTACTTTTTGAACCAGGAAAACGAACAATACGCTGAACAAGGCGGAAAACAAGAGAATCGGAAGCACGGAAATTTGTGTTGCCGTCTGTGAAGATTCTGCCTCCGGGGAACCGCCCTCTTCGGAATCCGCCGCCGGCGGCTCCGTCGGCTGCTCCAGGGGAAGCGGAGTTGCGGCCTCAGGCAGAACCGGAACTTTCCGAACTTCAAGATCGTCAAAATAAGCCTTCCCCGTGTTCAAATGGCCATAACCGCCGATTCCGGCCGCGATCGTCAACTCCCGTTGCCCGGGACTAGTCCGGCCGAAAAACTGGAGTTGTCTCCATTGCTCGTCCGACTCGGTCAGGTGCGGAAATGCTCCTCCTACGCCAAGCGGAAAAATCGTCGCGCCGACCTCCCCGTCACCCATCTGCTCCACCTGGACCCATCCCGAAATCAAATAGTCCGTTTCCGGCTCAACCTGGACGGTCTGCACCCACTTTGCGTGATTGGGCTGCGTATTTTCCACCACGGCGGAAACCGTGCCGGATCGGGCGTGATTTTGGGCAATGCCGAGATAGCTTGCCCCTTCCGTTTGCACCCAGATATCCCGAGCCCATGCCTCCGGCGTGTCGGTTGATTCCGTTTCAAATCCGGCGTTTTGAAGAAGATTATTTTCTTCCGCGCGCGCAACGCCCGAGGGCGGCAAGAAAAGACCTCCCGCCAACCAAATCATGATAATAATGATTGCCGCTTTAGCTTTTACTTTTGCGAATGTCCACACAACTCGCCACCCCGAATCCTGGTTCAATGATTTCACTATTCTGAAATATATGCGGGTGGACAAAGGTTAAGACCGGGTTAAGCGTGGCAGGGCTCATGCGTATGAAATTTCGACCATAAAAACCCGAAATACAGCCAGAATGCTAACTCTGTATGAAAAATCATACTGGGTTCGACTCCATAAAAAAGGCCGGTCGCTCATGCGACCGGCCTTTCGATTCTATTTTTATTATTCGCTACCCATGAATACATAGCGGCATACGACGATAACCGCGAGAACCCACATCAGCCAATGGATTTTTACTTTGTTCTTCGTCGCAACATTGGTGAAAGCCGCGAGAACGACGTACGATACGATCCCTGCGGAAATCCCGTTCGCGATGCTTCCCGTGAACGGCATCAGGATAATGGTCAGGAATGCCGGGAAGGCATACAAGAAATCATCCCATTCAATGCTGCGGACTTGTCCGATCATCAGAACGCCGACGATAATCAAAGCCGGAGCGGTTGCCGCCGAAGGGACAACGCCGGCCAGCGGCGCAATGAACAGGGCGAGCAGGAACAGAATCCCTGTCGTAACTGCCGTAAGGCCTGTACGTCCGCCTTCAGCCACACCGGCCGTACTTTCGACGTAAGAAGTGATGGTGCTTGTACCGAGCACGGCGCCTGCGCTTACGCCAACCGCGTCGACCAGCATCGCTTTGCCGATCTTTTTCTCGCCTTCTTCTTTGTTCTCCATCAGACCCGCACGAGTGGCGGTACCGACCAGAGTACCGAAGGTATCGAACAACTCGACGAATGTGAATACGAAGATAATTTCAAACAAACCGAGCTTAAAGGCAGCCGCAAGATCCAGCTTGCCGACAGTCAAGTCATCCAAAGCAGGGAACCAGTGGGCACCGGACAAACCGCTTACGTCCGTTACCCCCATAGGAATACCGATCAGCGTCGTGAGGACGATCCCGATCAATAACGCTCCCTTAACGCGAACCGCCATCAAAATGGCGATAATGATTAATCCGATTAACGTCAATTGAACATCATGGTTATGAACAAAGTCGCCCAGCGCGAAATTAATGGCGCTGCCGGGTACGGTTTTTGTCGGATCGTCAACACCGGAAAGATTTACAGCGATCAGATTGCTCATTTTCAATCCGATGCTTGCTACGAACAAGCCGATACCCACGGTAATCGCCGCCTTCAAGCTTTGCGGTACGGCAACGAGCAGCATTTGGCGAATCTTCGTGACCGTAAGAATCAGGAACACGATACCCGAAATGAAAACGGCCCCGAGTGCGGCTTGCCAGGTGATTTCTCCGCCGGAACTAAGCACGACCGTCATAAAATACGCATTCAATCCCATCCCCGGTGCAAGAGCGATCGGAATGTTCACGAACAATCCCATCAGGATGGTAATCAGGCCGGCGCCGACGGCAGTGGCGAAAAAGACGCCGTCCGAAGGCATGCCCGCACCGTTTGGACCGAGAAACACATTGTTCACAAACAGGATGTAGGCCATCGTCATAAATGTTGTAATACCCGCTACAATTTCCGTTCTTACCGTTGTGCCGTGTTCCTTAAGCTTAAAGAACCGATCCATTGTTAAAAACTCCCCCTTAAATTGAGTCGGGAACGACAAAAAACCCGGAAATAAACTTTCCCCGGGTCCCGTGTGCAAGAAGAAGAAACGCCTGCCGACCGCCGCATTCTGCCGCCGCCGAACTTATTGCGTATCCCCTTTTCGTAGCCAGATCATTTACGGTGACCTCGTAGAGACTTCCGGGCCAATTCCCGGAATTATACGAAAAGCAATTAAGCTGAAATTTGTCGATATTTCCCGTTACAAGTCATGCAATCACGACTTATTACATCACTTATTCTAGGCTCGAACTCGATTCTTGTCAACAAAAAACGAATGTTATTTTATGAAAACTATTTGAATGTTCGTGATTTTTAAAAAATGTAAATCGTGCAAATGAAAAGCAATTTAACGGGAATCCCTCCTGTTAATTTGAATCATGTGATCGATTTGGCCAGATTAGAGGGAAAACCTCCTGTTAAATTGACGAGTTTGGACGTCTTTTCGTATTTTCGGCTAAATTAGCGGGAGTTTATCCCGTTAAGATTGAGAAAAATGAGCATGGGTTGAAAATAAATGGAGATTTTCCTGTTATTTTGGGACACGGGTACGGGCGGGCGCTTTGGTCCGGTCATAGAACATTGCCCTCGAACATCCATGTATACACAGTTTTCCCCACACAGCCGATATAAACAAATAGATTGTTATATTGTGGATGGAGGTTGCAATTCATATGTATGTTTTTAGGAAAACAATGTCGGCACTGCTTGCTCTGCTTATGTCTGTAGCATGCTTCGCAAACATGGCTTCGGCAGCGGACGCCAAGAAGGTATCCGTTGATGTCACAAGCAACTATACGACCCTGGCGCCCGGAAAAAGCGTCCTGGTGAACGTCAAACTCTCGAATATCCCGTCCGATCCGAGCGGTCTTCGTTCCGCCAAGATTGTTTTAAGCTATGATGAAACTGTATTTACGACGGAAGGGAACATCCGCTTTGACGATGATCTCGGGAAGTACATATGGAGAGACGACACTTTCTTCATTCCTTCCAAAACGTTCGAGACTCCGGATTATAAAATCGAAAATCCTTATCCGGTGGATTTGAACCCTAGCGACGGCAGGCAGGAAGTGGTGCTATCTATTTCGGCCCAAAATAACAAACTTATAGACTCCGCAGCCAACGAAGCCTTCGCCTCCTTTTTTCTAACGGTCAAGGAAGAGGTCAAGTCACAGAGCACTTTAATTAGCGTTCTATCCGAGGCAACCAAGCTGGAGAATGCGTCAGGAATTGCAATTCAAGATTTTTCGGCAACCCCTGCGCGTCTATATGTGGGTACTCCCCAAAAAATCGAAATTGTCCGCGGCACTTTGCCGCCCGCTTCCGATCCCTTCAAGGTAAGCATCAATAGCGGCATGGAATTGAATGCGCTGGCTGTTTTCGAAAACGGAGATACGTCCTATGTAACCGAATTAGCCGCATGGGACACTACCGATCATCAGATTATAACGGCTCCGGTGTATGGAAATATTCAGGCTGTCGGGTTAGGGACTGCTTCCGTCACGGCTACTTTAGGCTCCGTAACCGGCAAACACGAAGTCACGGTTTACCCGGCAAACGCCCCTGAATTAATCGAAAAGCAAGATATCCAAGTCACCGTAACGAGAATCCCGAACGAGCGGAGCTTTAAGGCAGCTACTGCGGTTCAAGTAAAAGTGAACGGCAAAACCGCGGAACCGGGGCGGCTGTTTGACGGCACCGTGTACGTTCCGCTACGATCCGTCAGTCAATTATTGGGAGCCGACATCGGCTATGACGCAGCCCAAAAAGCGCCGACGTTGGACGGCAAAACCGTTCCGCATTTTTATACCTTTTCGGGAACTTCATACATCTGGGCCCGTGATATTTCCTCATTGCTCGGGGCTGACGTGAAATGGGATAAAAATAAAGCAACCCTGACGATCCAAACGACCGCTCAAAAATAGATCGGACATCAAAAAAGCTCCCTTATCATTGCTGCATACCGCAATGATAAGGGAGCTTTTATTTTATATTTCAGCCTATTCCCACTCGATCGTCGCCGGCGGTTTGGACGTCACGTCGTAAACCACGCGGTTGACGTTTTCCACCTCGTTGACGATACGGACGGAGATTTTCTCCAGCACATCCCAAGGGATACGCGCCCAGTCGGCGGTCATGCCGTCGATGGAGGTGACGGCGCGGATGCCGACGGTGTAGGAGTAAGTCCGGGCATCGCCCATGACGCCTACGCTCTTCATGTTCGGCAAAGCCGTGAAATACTGCCAAATTTCGCGATCAAGACCCGCTTTGGCGATTTCTTCGCGCAGGATGTAGTCGGAATCGCGGACGATTTTGAGCTTATCCTCGGTCACTTCGCCCAGCACGCGGATCGCCAGACCCGGTCCAGGGAACGGTTGTCTCCAGACGATCTCGCTCGGCAATCCAAGCTCCTCGCCAACCTTGCGAACCTCATCCTTGAACAGCATATTGAGCGGCTCGATCAGCGAGAACTTCATGTCCTCCGGCAAGCCGCCGACATTGTGGTGGGACTTGATCGTTTGGGCCGTCGCCGTTCCGCTTTCTACGATATCCGTGTACAGCGTACCTTGAGCCAGGTATTTAAAGTCGTCGAACTTGGCCGACTCTTCGTCGAACACATAAATGAACTCGTTGCCGATGATTTTCCGTTTTTTCTCCGGATCATCCACGCCGGCCAGTTTGGACAGGAAGCGCTCGCGGGCATCGATTTTGACGACCTTCATATCGAATTTCCCGACGAACGTCTCCATCACGCTTTCGGCTTCTCCCTTGCGGAGCAGGCCATGATCGATGAACATACAGGTCAACTGATCTCCGATCGCCTTATGGATCAGCATGGCAACAACGGAAGAATCCACACCGCCGCTAAGCGCGCACAGTACCTTCTGGTCTCCGACTTGCTCGCGAATTTCGCGCACCTTGTCTTCGATGAAGGTTTCCATACTCCAGTTGCCTTCGCACCCGCAGATGTCGTAGATGAAATTTTTGATCATTTCATTGCCGTGCACCGAATGGCGTACTTCCGGGTGGAACTGAACTCCGTACATTTTGCGCCCTTCATTGGCAAATCCCGCGATCGGCGCATGATCCGTGGAGGCGTCGACAGCAAAGCCTTCCGGAAGCTCCACGACATGATCGCCGTGACTCATCCAAACCGTCTGTTTTCTGTCCAGCCCTTTCGTCAGTGCCGAATGTTCGGCGAAATCGACGTCCGCTTTCCCGTACTCGCGCTTGGCCGCACGTTCCACCTTGCCGCCGAGCTGCTGGGCCATCAGCTGCATGCCGTAGCAAATCCCGAAGATCGGCACGCCGATCTCATAAATCGCTTTGTCGATATGCGGCGCATCTTCCGCGTAAACGCTCGAAGGACCGCCCGAGAAGACGATTCCTTTCGGAGCAAGTTCCTTGATTTTCTCCACCGGTGTGTTAAATGGCAGCAATTCGCTGTACACGCCCAGATCCCGGATCCGTCTGGCAATCAATTGATTGTATTGTCCGCCGAAATCAAGGACAACAATCATTTCATTTGGCTTATTCATTCCCGAGCCTCCCTCAATTCATGAACCTAATTATACGAAACGACGAAAGAGCTCGTCAAGAAAGAACGGACGCCGGCTCATCGCCCGCCAAACGCCAAATTCTGGCATAGTCTAAGAAAATGTTTGCTGCCTATCCGATCCATGCCCGCACCGCTGTAGTAAAGCTTTTCCCATACATCGACAAAATGCTCCAGAGATTGCTGATCGTGGACGTCCAACCTTTTATGGGCCGGGATCAGGCTAACATATTCCCTTGCGGTCAATCCGGAGCCTTTTTTCCCGTATGCGGCATACAATTCCGCCCATACCCGGTCCGCCGCGCGAAGCAGGTCGCTGCGTCCGGGGAACTTTCGGACATGTCTCAGCCAATAAAGCCAAAGAAGATATATGCTTTGTCCGAACCATTTCTTTCGGTAAATGACCGCGAAGCAGGCCAATAAACCGATAGCAAGGACAATGCTTGTCCCCATGAACAGTTTACCCTGGATCCAGCTCCATCCTCCGGCAGCCTGCTTCTTTATGGCCTCAAGGAAGGCAGCGGCCGATTTTTCAAACCGTTCCCGGTAACCGCTCCCTCCATCGCCGGCCTCTTCCTGAACCGCTTCCCCTTCGATTTCCGAAGCAAACACCGCCTCGAATCCGGGGGTCGGGTCGAACGGAATCCATCCGGTCCCCGGGAAGTAGACCTCTACCCATGCATGCGCATCTGCGTAACTGATTTTGTAACGATGTCCGTCATCCGAATCCGGAGTGCCTGGAGCAAAGCCCTTCACCCATCTCGCGGGAATCCCGGCGCTTCGAAGCAGCACGGTCATCGCCGTCGAAAAATGGTCGCAATATCCCGCTTTTTGCACGAACAGAAAATCGTCGGCAAAATCGCTTCCCGCAGGAGGGTATTTCGCGTCCAAACGATAAGCGTAGCTGTTTTTCAAATGGTTCATGACGGCCATTACGGCATCGTATCGGGTCTCCGCCCCTTCCGTCAGCGAGATCCCGAGATCGCGCACCCTTTCGGGCAATTGACCGGGGAGCTCCAGATTCCGGCTCGTCACGTCTTCCGGGTCGCTCCCCTGAACGCTCCGGAGCCTGTCCGCAGAAAAAGCCGGTATGCTGGCAGTCAGCACATAGCCGTAAATTTGTTCCCCGGAACGCCCTTGTTTTAAATACAAAGCATCCCTGTCAGGATCAAAATGCGTGTTATCTCCTTCTCCTTCAGAGACGGAGTCGGCATCCGGCGATCCGTAGAAAACACGCTCCACCTCCACCGGAGTTCCCCCGCTAAACAGCGGTACGGTGCCGGAGGCAGGTTTCTTGAACATGACCGTCTGCTTGATAAGCACGGTGTCCGAGTCGCCGTTAGCTTCGTTTTGATTCCCGCCTTTCGTTCCAGGCAAATCCGTAGCGTCCGGCTCCGCGTTCAGAGCCGTCCCTTCCTCCTCATAGGAGGATGCAATCCATCCCTGCCCGGTGTAGACGTTTTTACTCTCTCCGCGCCAATAGGTCGCTTGGGGAGACACCGCCGTGAAATACGTCTCATGAAATAACCGCAGCGCTCCCCCAAGCCGGGAATCATCGTTACCGTAACCCGACAGCGAATAACTGACCGCCGGCCGGGACGGTTCGGAGCCGGTCCACTCCGCAAAAGCGTCCATGACCTTATTCCATGCAATGTGCCGGACCGGCTGAATCGGCAGCAGGGAGCTGAGCAGCAACGCCCCCAATACGCAGCCTGCGGCGACCGGCACAACCGCGGAAATGCTTCCCGGCTTGCCGGTCATGTGCAGGCGCAGGTGCCTGCGAAATACGAGAATCTGCAGGGCCAGCCCTAGTCCTGCGGCGCGAACGAGTCCCGGAAAGACCGGGATCTCGCCCACCGCCTCCAGTGCGAGCAAGTACAACAAACTTGCGGCGATAAACAGCAAAATGCTCTGCTTTCCCATCGCCAGCATCTGAACCGACACGACCAGCAGACTCCATCCGATCAGCAACAACAGCGCCCGCGTTTCTCCGCTTATCCCGAATAATCTTCCGGTTTGAACAATCTCCGTAACATCCGCCGCGATCTGGGAGATGTAGTCTGTAAACCACTGGAATCCCTCATGATTTCCATATAACAAATAAAGGGAACCCGCAATGAGAACCGGCGGAATCGGGGCATACAAGTAGGATGGCAGGCGAAAACACCCGGCCAGCAGCAGCATTCCGGTCAGTGCCAAGAACAGCTCAATGACTTTACCTTGGTCCCCATCCATAAAGGGACGGAGCGGGTACAACCATTCCCCGAACAGTCCGAGCAGGAGAACGGACAAAAGGAACCGGTACCCCAGGTCCGCTAGCTTTCCTTGGACTGTGGATTCCCGCGGAGAAACGTGAACAGGGGCATTGCGAAAAGAAGGAGAAGCGTCGCCTCCATTAAGCGATGACATGCTTGACGCCTCCCTTCCCGGAAGCGTGATCTTCAGCCGCATAGCCATTGAGATCAATAACGGTTACGCCGTATTCCTGAAGTCTGGCCGCAAGGCGGGAATGTTCAGGCCCGGAAACAGACCCGGAACCGGCCACCCATATCGTCAGCGCTTTCCCCCGATTTGCCGGGTGCAGAGCGATTTCGGCAATGTCCGGGCCAAGTTTCCCCGTGACGATCGTGACGGTCCCGAAATCCCTGAACGGAGCATATGCGCCGCCGCGCCCCCGCGCGGCCCGAGATTCATTGGAGCCAACGCCGGATACCGGGACCAGAGCGGCTCCCGCCAGCAAATCCAGTCCTTCTTTAAGACCAACAAGGCCGGATAAAATCTCGCCTGACTTTCCGCCTGCCGATTTCGTATCGTAAATCGCAGAGGAGTCCCCCGTATAAAAACAAGCTTCCCCCGAGCGCCTGATCTCATGCTCCAACCAGGTTGCGGCCGCACGGACGGCAAGCTCAAAGCTGTTTCCGGCGTACGAGGACGCGTCCGTATCCAGCAGCAAGCAGCAGGAAGGATGCTCGCGGTGCTCCGGAATCCTGGTGAGCAGCTCCCCTTTTTTTGCGGAGCTTTTCCAGTGGATATGGCGAAAAGGATCACCCGGTACATAGGCGCGCAACCGGCCGGGAGGATGGTTTCCGGATGGGGGGAATCCCCGAACCGTCTCCCTTCCTTCCGCATCCGTTTCGGATCCGAACGACATGCCGGGATGGACGGAAAGCGGCGCAGGATGAATGACCATCAAGTCATTTACCGATGCGCGGAAGCTTCGTTTAAACCAACCGAAACAATCCCCCCAAGTTACATAAACATCTTGTCCCTTATAAGTCCCCCGTGCCGTTTCATCCATCGTATAAGTTCCCGTAAACGTTTTGTTCCGCCCTGCAAACGAAAGCTTGCCTCCCGGCAGAACGGGAAATCGCTGACCGCGCTTTCCGGTTTCCGGCGAGGCCATCCATTCATCCTCCGCCTGCAGCCAGACGGGAGAAAGCCCGCCGGAAACCGTAATGGTCAAAGTGACCGTCACTTTATCCCCCGCCTTCGGGTTCAGCGGCAACCAGGTGCGTTCGGCTTTGATATGCTTAGGCCCGAGCAGTACGGAGGCGGCGCCTTGAAAAAGGATCAGCAGCAAAAGAATCAGCAGGAACAGGAGCGACTCCCCTCCCTTCCAGCCGTACAACGCGCCGAGCGAACCTGCGGCCAGGACCGCCGCCGTCCATGTCCATATCCCGCTTCTCATCGTGAATCCCCCGAGGCGCGATGGAACATCGGCACGTTCGCCCGGTGCAACAGATCGCTCACAATCTGCGAACCGTGAATCCCGGAAACGGCCGCCTCCACTTTGGGCACGATCCGATGGGCGAGCACCGCCTCGGCCACGGCCTTGACATCGTCCGGAATGACATAGGACCGTCCTTTATAATAGGCCATCGCCTGCGCGGCCCCCATCCACGCCAAAGTTCCCCGCGGGCTGATGCCGAGCGCAAGCTGCGGATGCCGACGGGAGGCGTCGGCGACCGTGACCAAATATTTTTTGATCCGCTCGTCCACGAGCACCTTTCTGGCCTGACGCTGCATTTGCCGCATTTCCTCGGGCAACAGCACGGGTTTGAGCTCTACCGCCGGCTCCAGCATCCGCTCCAGCATTTCAAGCTCCTGTTCCGGCTTCGGATAACCGAGCGTCAAACGCATCAAAAACCGGTCTAGTTGGGCTTCGGGAAGCCGATACGTTCCTTCGTACTCCAGCGGATTTTGCGTAGCAAGCAACAAAAAGGGCTGGGGCAATTCCCTCGTTTCCCCATCCACCGTAACCTTGCGTTCCTCCATCGCCTCCAACAGCGCGGATTGCGTTCGCGGAGCGGCCCGGTTAATCTCGTCGGCGAGTACGATATTGGCATGAATCGGCCCTTGGCGAAACTGAAAATGTCCGGTTTGGGGCTGATAGATCGTCACCCCGGTAACGTCGGCCGGCATAAGATCCGATGTGAACTGAATCCGGCTGAACGAACCCCCTACGCATGCCGCGAGCGTTCTGACAAGCAAAGTTTTGCCGACCCCGGGAACGTCCTCAAGCAAAATATGACCACCGCACAGCATCGAAACGACCGCAAGCTCGATTTCCGCACGTTTTCCGACAACCACGCGTTCCACGCGTCCCGTTAGCCGTTCCAGAATCTCGCAGGCCTGATCGTGAATCATCCTCAATCCCTCCTAGTAAGACAACAAATCTATCAACCAGTTTCCCCAAAAAAGACCATTCATAGACCTGTTTGCTTACGAGAATTACGGGAAGCGGATATCCCTGCCGGTCAAGCTCATTGCGCCTTGATGGTTTGCCGTTCTTCTCCCATATCAAAGGAAACGATAGAATGCCCCGTCGACTCCAGCAAGCTTCGCAGCGATACCCATAGGGCTCCGTTTTGCGTGTAAAAATGCGCCTGTCTGACCGTTTCGGGTTTCCCCGCCGCTTTCGAGGCTAAAGTTCCCCTACGAGGATCGGCGGCTACCCGGACGTCTCCCCAATGGATGAGCGCGGTCCGGCTCTCTCCGTCCCAAGCCACCCTAGCGCCGAGCCTTTCCAATGTCGAACGCAAAGGCACCATGTACTGTCCTTCGATAAGCCTGTATTCGCCGGCGTCAAGCTTCGTTTCTACCCCTCCCGCTTCCACAAACAACGGCTCCCCCGGACCGAACAGCGCCGCATTCGGCGTAACGTGCGTTTCGATCCATTCGGCGGACGGCGACAGTTTCTTTTTGCCCTTGGCCGGGTCGGCCAGGCTGAATGTCACCGGCTTTTGCTCCGGGGATAGCGACTTGAAAGCATAGCCGTGTTTCTTGTAAAAACGGATGATTTCCGGCAGCGCTTTGACCGATCCTTCATGCCCGGTACCGTCATGCAGAAGAACGATCATCTCATTCGCGAGCTTCTCCGCAGTGGCATTTTTGACGATTTCGGCAGCCGGAACCCCTTTTCGCTTCGAATCCCCGCTGTCCACATTCCAGTCGAACACTTTATAACCGCCCTGCTCGAGCAGATCGAAATAGGTTTGATCAAAATGGCCGTAGGTCCCTCCGGGAGCGCGAACCATGGACGGACGCTCTCCGGTGATTTCCCGCAAAATCTCCTCGGTCCGTTTGATCTGATCCCAAAAACGGGGGAAGCTGCTGTACAAATCGTCGTATTCATGATCATAAGTATGGTTGCCGATGGCATGCCCGGCTTCCGAAATGCGCCGAATGACTTCCGGATATTTCTGGGCTTGCTCGCCGAGCACGAAAAACGTGGCTTTAATTCCCTCTTTCTCCAGGATGGATAACACTTCGTCCGTCAGTTTGCTCGGACCGTCGTCGAAGGTCAGGTAGACGATCTTCTCTTGCTTGGGGGCGGGGGTCCCCTTTTCCGTCTCCAACTTCGTCTTCGTCGTGTCCGCCGCTTGCATCTTCTTGGCAGACGCCAGCCGGACTTCCTCTGCCTTCTTTTCCTGATCTTTCGCACCCGGGGAGGAAATCCGGTCTTTGCTAACGGATGCCTCTATCTTCGTGACGGGCGTCGGCTCGGCTCCCTTCGCCGCTTCCGCCAAAGAACGCGCCGAAACCGCAGGTACGGCATTCTCCCGTTCGCCGTACACCAAAACCGCGGCCGCCAGCACGATTAGCGCAACGAATACCATGAACGTCTTTTTCAATCCGGATATCCGATTTCTTCTTCTCATTTATTTCTACCTCCGCCGTTTATATCATTATTTTGGCTTTCTGGTAGATTGTATGAAGGTAGAAACGGAAATAGACTTCTTTTATATCTCTAGATTTCCTTGACGGCCTCCACGACTTGATCCGCATGTCCCTTCACTCTGATGCCCCGCCATTCTTTGACGAGGATTCCGGCCTCATCGATCAGGAACGTGGAGCGCACGATCCCCTCGTATTCCCTGCCGTACAGCTTTTTGAGCTGCCAGACGCCGAACATCCGGCAGACTTCGTGGTCTTCATCCGAAAGCAAAGGGAACGGCAGATTCTGCTTCTCCCTGAATTTGTCATGGGATTTGACCGGATCCCCGCTAATGCCGATAACCACCGCCCCGAGCTTCTGGAGCTCGCCGCTTCTGTCGCGGAAATCGCAAGCTTCCTGCGTGCAGGCCGGTGTCATATTTTTCGGATAAAAATAAATCACGACCTTTCGCCCGCGGAAATCGCTCAGCGCGATCTCTCCCCCGCCGCTCGCCGGGAGCCGAAAATCGGGGACGGGTTGTCCGACCGCCATCAGTTTCTCTTTACTCATATTTCTCTCCATCTCCTTCATTCTGTTGCATTGTTTCGAATATGTTAAATTGATTGTAAATATAAAAGAAATTATAATGTAATGATATGAAGACCAAACAATATATGAAGCGAAATCATTCGTTTTTACCGAAAGGACGTACAAAATGACGAAACGCACAAAACGGGCGATTCTGTGGTCGGTCATTGGAGTGCTGGTTATTGCCGCCGCACTTGTCGCCTATTATTTTATCGCCATCTACAATCAAGTGGACAATTTTCAAAAAACGGGCGAAGATTCTCCTTTTTATAATGTCCAGCCGACGGAAACCAAAGTCCCCGAACCTCCGAAGTGGGAAGGTACCGAGCGCGTCAACATTCTGCTGATGGGCGTCGATGCCCGGGGCCTGAAAAAAGGGGAAATCCCCCGCTCCGATACGATGCTGGTCGCTTCTCTCGATCCGGTAGCGAAAAAAATCGACCTGTTCTCCATTATGCGCGATACGTACACCGAAATTCCGGAACACGGATCCGACCGGATTAACACGGCGATTACGCACGGGCCGAACACGGCGATGAAGGCGGTGTCCGATCTGCTCGGCATCCCGATTCAATATTACGTCTACACGGACTTCCAAGGGTTTATCGAATTGGTCGACGCGGTTGGCGGAGTTGATTTTTACGTGGAAAAAGACATGCATTACACCAGTAAAGCGGACAACCACGAGTACGATATCGATTTGAAAAAGGGGCAGCAGCATCTGGACGGCAACACGGCCCTGCAATATGTACGGTTCCGGCATGACGCCATGAGCGATTTCACGCGGACGGAGCGTCAGCGCAATTTCCTGAAGGCGGTCGCCGACAAGTTGATTTCGACTACCTCCATTATGAAACTGCCGACGATTTTGGAGAAGGTGAATCCTTATATTGACACAAATTTGACAATCGAGGACATGTGGAAGCTTGCCACGGTGGGCTATTCCAGCAACATGGGCTCCAGCGAACAAATCCCTCCGATGGAACTGCTGGTGGAGAAAAAAATCGGCGGTTCGGATGTCCTTGGGGTTCGCAACGAAGAGGAGCTTAAGGAATACGTGCAGGAAGTATTCACCCGGACGGGAACGGAAAATACCGGGGACGACGGCGCGGCGACGGAAGACGGATCTACCGGAACGTCGGCGGGCACGGCGGACGAATCGGCGAGCGGTTCAGCGAACAACGAGAGCGGACAAACGACTTCCACCGGTCCATAAGGGCCGGTCGGGAGCCGCAGAACCTAACCCGAAAGGACGAAACACGAATGAATCGAAAACAATCCGAGCTTCTGTACGAAGAAGCTTTAAAACACATTGTCGGCGGCGTCAACAGCCCTTCCCGCTCTTTTAAAGCGGTTGGCGGCGGGGCGCCCGTCTTTATGAAAAAGGCCGAAGGCGCGTACTTTTGGGACGTGGACGGGAACCGTTACGTCGACTATTTGGCCGCCTACGGGCCGATCATTACGGGCCATGCGCATCCGCATGTGACCAAGGCGATTCAGGAAGCGGCGGCCAACGGCACGCTGTACGGTACGCCGACCGAGCTGGAGATCCGGCTGGCCACGATGCTGAAAGAAGCGATCCCGTCGATGGACAAGGTCCGCTTCGTCAATTCCGGCACGGAAGCCGTCATGACGACGATCCGCGTGGCGCGTGCCTATACGAAACGGAATAAGATCATCAAATTCGCCGGCTGTTATCACGGCCATTCCGACCTTGTGCTGGTGGCCGCGGGCTCCGGCCCATCCACGCTCGGCATTCCGGACAGCGCCGGCATCCCGACAAGCATCGCCCACGAGGTCATTACCGTACCGTTCAACGACGCGGATGCGCTTGGCGATGCGCTGGAAACCTGGGGCGACGACGTGGCCGCCGTCATGGTCGAGCCGATCGTCGGCAATTTCGGCATGGTGATGCCGCAGCCGGGCTTCCTCGAGGAAGTTTGCCGGCTGGCGCGGTATTACGGCGCCCTCGTCATTTACGACGAGGTCATTACCGCCTTCCGCTTCCATTACGGCTCGACGCAAACCTATGCGGGTCTGGCCAACCACGACCTGATCAAGCCGGACCTGACCGCCCTCGGCAAAATCATCGGCGGCGGCCTGCCGATCGGGGCTTACGGCGGCAGCAAGGAGATCATGGAGCAGGTCGCTCCGCTCGGCCCGGCCTATCAGGCGGGGACGATGGCCGGCAACCCGGCGTCCATTTCCGCCGGCATCGCCTGCCTGGAGGTGCTTCAAGGCGACGGCGTTTATGAGGAAATGGAGCGCCTGGCGGTCAAGCTGACCGGCGGCTTGGCCGAATCGGCCGCCCGTTATGGCGTGCCGCTCACGATCAACCGGATTCGCGGGTCGTTCTCGACCCATTTCTGCGACCATCCGGTCACGAATTACGACGAAGCGCAGGATACGGACGGCGAAGCGTTCGCCGCCTTCTTCCGCGCCATGCTGAACCGGGGCGTCAACCTGGCACCGTCCAAGTACGAGGCGTGGTTCCTGACGACGGCGCACACCGATGCCGACATCGACTTCACGCTGGAAGCGGCGGACGCGGCGTTCAAGGAGATTAGCGGCAAGTAATCCGACTGGCCGCGATCTAAGGAAAGGTGCACTTGCCCTCCCTTCGCTAACGAAACTGTGTAGTCTTATTTTGCATTATTGAGCCCTTTTTGGAATCTAAGGAAACGGTGTAACGCTATTTCGCAAAAACAAGCCCTTCGGGGGCTTTTTAACCCAAATAGTGTTCTCTAGTTTCCTTAGAAATTCAAAAGGGCTCTTTTTGTCCAAATAAGGTCCCTCTGTTCCGTTAGCCGGCCGGGCACTCGGGTCATCCCCTCGCTAAAGAAACTGTATGGTCTTATTTGGCATTTTTGAGCCCTTTTCGGAATCTAAGGAAACATAGTAACGCTATTTTACTAAAATGAGCCCTTCGGGTCCCTTTTTAACCCAAATAGCGTTCTCTGGTTCCGTTAGAATTACAAAAGGGCTCTTTTTGTCCAAATAAGGTCGCCCTGTTCCGTTAGCCGACCGGGCACTCGGGTCACCCCCTCGCTAAAGAAACTGTATGGTCTTATTTGGCATTTTTGAGCCCTTTTCGGAATCTAAGGAAACAGTGTAACGCTATTTTACTAAAATGAGCCCTTCGGGTCCCTTTTTAACCCAAATAGCGTTCTCTAGTTTCCTTAGAAATTCAAAAGGGCTCTTTTTGTCCAAATAAGGTCGCTCTGTTCCGTTAGCCGGTTCGGCACTCAGGCCCTTCCTTCGCTAACGGAACTGTGAAGTCTTATTTGGCATTTTTGAGCCCTTTTCGGAATCTAAGGAAACGGTGTAACGCTATTTAACTAAAATGAGCCCTTCGGGTCCCTTTTTAACCCAAATAGCGTTCTCTAGTTTCCTTAGAAATTCAAAAGGGCTCTTTTTGTCCAAATAAGGTCGCTCTGTTCCGTTAGACGTTTCGGGCACATGGGTCCTCCCCTCGCTAAAGAAACTGTATGGTCTTATTTGGCATTTTTGAGCCCTTTTCGGAATCTAAGGAAACGGTGTAACGCTATTTAACTAAAATGAGCCCTTCGGGTCCCTTTTTAACCCATATAGCGTTCCCTGGTTCCGTTAGAATTTCAAAAGGGCTCTTTGGGGCCAAATAAGGGCCCTCTGTTCCGTTAGCCGACTGGTTACACGGCCTCTCCCCTCGCTAACGGAACTGTGAAGTCTTATTTGGCATTTTTGTGCCCTTTTCAGAATCTAACGGAACTTAGTAACGCTATTTAACTAAAATGAGCCCTTCGGGGGCTTTTTAACCCAAATTGTGTTCTCTGGTTCCGTTAGAATTTCAAAAGGGCTCTTTGGGGCCAAATAAGGGCCCTCTGTTCCGTTAACCGGCCGGGCGCACGGACCGACCTGGGCACACGCGAGCCTTAGCCGCAATAGCCTCCACACGTTTCCTTAGCCGCCGGTCGTATACAACACAAACAAGCAAAGAGCCTTCCCCTACTCAGGGGGAAGGCTCTTTGCGCATCGAAATCCCATGTGCCCCGTGGAACTGTCGGCGGAGTTATATGTCCGGGCGGATAGGCGGTACCGGTTGCAGTATGAGCGATGACACAGGTACGAACCGCCCTTGATCAGTTTGAGCTGCTGCGACTCGGAATCGAGCCCGAGATTCCCCTGCCGGTCATCATAAGCGTCGGAACTCCACTCCCAAACGTTCCCCGCCATGTTGTACAGTCCGAACGCATTGGGCTCGTAACGATCGACCGGCGCGGTTCCGATATATCCGTCTTCGGCGGTATTGAGATGCGGAAACTCGCCCTGCCAAATGTTGCAGTGATGCTTTCCGTCCTGGTGAAGCTCGCTGCCCCACGGATATTTCCGGTCCGTGACGCCGCCCGCGGCGGCATATTCCCACTCCGCCTCGGTCGGCAGGCGTTTCCCCGCCCACCTGGCATAGGCCAAGGCATCGTTCCAGGAGACATGGACGACCGGGTGGTCAAGCCTGCCCGAGATGCCCGAGTCTTTTCCTTCCGGATGCCTCCAATCGGCTCCCCGAACGCCGTACCACCAAGGCGTATTTTCGGGTACTCCGACAATATCCTCCTTGGCAACATCACCGGCCAACAAATGGAACACGAACGACCAGCCATATTTCTCGGCTTCGGTTTCATAACCCGTAGCCTCTGCAAAAGCATGAAACTGCGCATTCGTCACCGCATATTTGTCCAAGTAAAACGATTCTACCCTTACCCTCAGCCTGACCTTCTCCCCGTCCGACTCCCAGCTTTCCTCATCACCCGAACCGAGCAGAAATTCGCCGGCGGGGATGTATGCCATCCCTGCAAAGGAATCACTACCGCTTTCCTCTTCCCCTTGCCTGATATCAATGGAGCCGGCGCTTTTCGTTCGGATCATCAATACGCTTCTTCCCGCCGCACAGCAAGATTTAACTTGATCGGACTGCATCTTTATCTCGTTCACGCCTGAGAAGGAGTCGGCGATGAAAGGAGCTCGCTGGATTCGCCCTCCAGGTTTTTAGGCACGCTTTTACCGACAGTCACGCGGCGCACGACCCGATGCTCGGTATAATCATCCACCGCATAGTGCTGCGTGGCCAGGTTATCCCAGATCGCCACATCGCCCTCGCTCCATTGCCAACGGACAGTGTTTTCAGGACGCGTCACATAGGACTGGAAGGTGCCGATCAGCGATTCGGATTCCCACGAAGAGTGTCCGGACAGTCTTTGCGCAAAGTTGCCGAGCAGCAAATGCTTCTTCCCGGTTTCCTCGTGGACATGAACGACGGGATGCTTGGTTTTGAAAACGATGGAGGCGAAGGAACTGCGGAATTTTTGAACCTGTTCGTCGTCGGCGCCGGGCAATTTGCCCGCCGTCAGCTTGGCGTAATCAAACTCGTTGGAGTGGATGCCCCAGCTTGCGTCGGCCAATCGCTTCAGGCCTTCCGGCAAATCCTCATAGGCGGTATTCGTGTTGGCCCAAATCGTATCCCCGCCTACTTCCGGAATCGTCACCCCGCGGAGCACGGAATATTTCGGAACCTCCGGCACGAAGGTTACGTCCGTATGCCATTGGTTAGCCCGGGCTCCCGTATGGGAGTCGAGCTCCAGAATCGAGTTCGTATTATTTTTTACCGGAACGGTCGGATGGGCGTACAATTCTCCCAGTTGGCGTGCAAACGCCTCTTGTTCCGCATCATCCAAATGGGTTTGCCCCCGGAAAAAAATCACTTTATGTTCATGCAGCGCCCGTTTGATTTCTTCAAGCAGCTCCGGTTCCAAATTCGCGCCAAGCTTCACGCCTTCAATCTCCGCTCCGATCCGTCCAGCCACCGGCTTTACTTTGATTTGTTGTTCGGTCGTCATCGTCATTCCTCCCAAATTTGGATGATAGGATAATCACAAGCACCTGCTCGGGGCATAAAAAAAGAGATCCGGCGGGAGCTTATCTATCCGCTAGTGCGGGCTCCGCGCCAAATCTCTGCTTATGCAGTCGATCCTGCAACATGTGACTATTCTTTGAACCGTATCTTAGCAGGGAGGAAAAATGGATGTCAAGCATTATTTTTATTATACCGATGAAATTAGTTGGTATTTAGTATTGCTTCCGGAATTAAGAAGTGATAAATTAATAACAATTCTAAACCACGCAACATCGGATCGACTGGTCAAACTGGAGATTCGGCAAAAGGACGGCGATATTCGGCCGCTTTGCCGAGTCTCCTTTTTTTGTGTTCCATTACATTTCGGAAAGGATGAAAACGATATGGTAGCCGCACTGGAAATTCAACAGGTCAGCAAAACGTTTCAAAGCGATCAAGGAGGAATCCATGTCTTGGACCAATTGAATCTCTCGGTTCAGGAAGGCGAATTCGTCAGCGTGATCGGGCCTAGCGGTTGCGGCAAAAGCACGCTGCTAAAGCTGATTGCCGGGCTGGATCCTGATTATCTCGGCAACATTGCCGTAGGAGACCGGGAAATCCACGGCCCCTCCATCGACAGGGGCTTTATTTTTCAGGAGCACCGGCTGTTTCCCTGGCTTACGGTGGAAAAGAACATCGCGGGCAACCTGTCCCTGCGCAACCCCGAGGTGCGTGCCAAGGTCGATGATCTGATCGGGCTCGTCAACTTAAAGGGCTTCGAGAAAGCCTATCCGCGCCAATTGTCGGGAGGCATGTCGCAGCGGGTGGCCATTGCCCGGGCCTTGCTGCGCAACCCGAAAGTGCTGCTGCTGGATGAGCCCTTCGGCGCGCTTGACGCGTTTACGCGGGCCCATTTGCAGGAGGCGCTGCATCAAATCTGGGAGACCAACAAAACGACCATGGTGCTCGTCACTCATGACATTGACGAATCCGTCTTTCTGTCCTCCAAAGTCGTCGTGATGGATGCCAAACCGGGAAGGATCAAAGCCGTGGTGCCGATCGACCTGCCCTATCCCCGCTTGCGGACGAGCAAGGCGTTTCAGGAATTCCGATCCGTCATTTTGGAGCACTTGGAGCATAAACCGGCCGAGCCGGAAGATTTCAGCATTTAATTTGCCAACTTATCGATACGATAATGAGAGGAGCCGCTTCATGACGACCATCACCCTTGCAAAAAAGAAAGAAATTTCCGCTAAACGGAAAAGGAGACTCGACGCCCGCGGGCTCGTCGTATTTCGTGCCCTCTTCCTGCCTATCGTTGTACTCGCGGGCTGGGAGGCACTCACCAGGCTTCACGTTTTGCCCGCCCTGCTGTTCTCCTCCCCTTCCCTCATTTTCGCTCAGGCGATCGAGCTGATCTCCAGCGGAAAGCTGTGGGAGCACTTGGAGATCAGCCTGGTCCGCGCCCTGCTCGGATTTCTGCTCGGGGGAGGGCTGGGTCTGGCGTTCGGCATTGTCGTCGGGATGAACCGCAAGTCCGAGCAGTATATCAACCCGACTTTTCAAATGATCCGCACCATTCCGCTGCTCGCCATCACCCCCCTGTTCATTCTCTGGTTCGGATTCGGGGAGCTGTCCAAAATTTTGCTCATCTCGCTGGGAGCGTTCTTCCCGCTGTATTTGCAGGCTTTTCTCGGCGTCCGGAATATCGACAACAAGCTGTTTGAGGTCGCCCGGATTATGGAGTTCACGCGTTTGCAGCAGATCACCAAGCTGATGATTCCCTCCGCGCTTCCCAACATTTTGCTCGGAATCCGGCTCTCCTTGAGCGTGGCATGGATGTGCCTTGTTGCCGCGGAGCTGCTGGGGGCGGAGAAAGGCATCGGCTATATGATTCAGGACGCCCGCTCATTTATGAAAACCGATGTCGTTTTCGTCGGAATCATCATCTTCGCTCTGGCCGGCAAGCTCTCGGATTCTTTGGTCCGCGTGCTGGAGGAGCGGCTGCTGAAATGGCAGGACAGCTATAAAGCTTAACGGTCGGGTCGGAAGTAGTAGATAGAAATCCCGTTTCATTTGGACGCAGCTCAAGCGAAAGGCTTGAGGGCGTCCGTTTTATTTTGTCTATGATCTAGCGTGAACGGGCATTTGGCGCCAATAGTATACAAATTGATACTACATAACACGAATGTGCGTACTATTAAAGTCGAAACATATAAATTATACTTCCGATATCAACCAAAACCATATCTACAATCAAAGGAGAGAAGAACCATGTCGAAAGAGAAAATGAGAGCCGTAGGTCTATATAAATATTTGCCGGTGGAGGACCCTGAAAGCTTGCTCGACCTGGAGGTCGACAAACAGGTGCCGACGGGCAAGGATTTACTGGTAAACGTTAAAGCGATCTCCGTGAATCCGGTGGATTACAAAGTTCGCTCACCGAAAAACCGTGAGGAACGCGAGCCCAAGATCCTGGGCTGGGACGTAGCCGGCGTGGTCGAGCAGGTCGGTCCGGATTGCACGTTGTTCCGTCCCGGGGACGAAGTCTTCTATGCAGGCAGCATAGCTCGTCCAGGGGGGAACAGCGAGTTCCATCTCGTGGACGAACGGATCGTAGGAACGAAACCGGCCACGCTTGGTTTTGCGCAAGCGGCGGCATTGCCGTTAACGTCGATTACGGCTTGGGAAAGCTTGTACGACCGGTTGGGAATATCCCAGGACCCTGCAGCCAACGACGGCAAAACCATTTTGATCATCGGAGCCGCGGGCGGTGTCGGATCGATCGCAACGCAATTGGCCAAATACTCCGGCCTGACGGTAATCGGCACGGCCTCCCGGCCCGAATCGGCCGAGTGGGCGAAAAAACATGGCGCCGATCACGTCATTAACCATTTCGAAGCGTTCTTACCGCAGTTGAAGGCGGCCGGCTTCGACCAAGCGGACTATGTGTTATGCTTAAACAGTACCGAAACACACTGGACGAATATGGCCGAGGTCATCGCCCCGCAAGGCAAAATATGCTCCATCGTCGAAACGGATGAATTGCTGAACCTGACCTTGCTGAAGAACAAAAGCGTTACGTTCGTATGGGAGCTGATGTTTACCCGGTCCACGTATCAAACCCCGGACATGATCGAGCAGCACAGACTGCTGAACGAAATCGCCCGTCTTGTGGATGAAGGCGTGCTTCGTACGACCACGGCCGAAACGCTGGCGCCGATCAATGCGGCGAACCTGCGCAAAGCGCACGCCATGCTGGAAACGGGCCGGACGGTCGGAAAGGTGGTTTTGGAAGGCTTTTGACAAGTAACCTGAACGGAGGAGCAAAAAACCATGAGAGACCGAAAGAGTGGATACGGGTTTTGCCCCAACGACGAAGCTTGTCCGGTAGAGTTCACGCTGGACGTCATCGGCGGCAAATGGAAAGGCGTGCTGCTTTATCACCTGATGTCGGGCCCAAAGCGCTTTAACGAATTTCGGAGAATATGCCCGTCCATTACGCAGCGCATGCTGACCTTGCAGCTTAGGGAACTGGAGGAAGACGGGGTCGTCCACCGCGAAGTCTATAACCAGGTTCCCCCCAAGGTGGAATACTCCCTTACCGATTTCGGCAAAACCTTGATTCCCATTATCTCCGCCATGAAGGACTGGGGAGAGGTTTACAAGCAGACCCACCGAAACCGTACCGGGCTTAGCGAACAAAATACTTAGTACCGAAGGAAGGGTTGTACCATGGTCGGTTCCAGAGAGAAATTCGATGCGTTAATCATCGGCTTCGACAAAGGCCTTCGATGGCCGAGACGTTGAACGATCTGCTGAGCGCCATAGAATAGCTCGTTCGGCTCCCGGCAACGGCATCTATTAAAATGGCGCACCGATCACGGGAATCGGCGCGCCATTTCATTACTTCCTGATGTTGTTAATGTACGTATTATCCACGCTGGGCTTGACGTCCAGCTTGTCGGTCAAATATCCGAGTTCGGTCAATATATCCGCCGAGCTTTGCAGCTGATTCAGAATCTCTTCGGTAGGCGGATTGTTCTCGAACTTGGCGTTCGATGCAAAAGTCTCGACCAAGGCCCGGTCGCGCCCGGAGCTTTTTACCGCCAATTCGATAAACTCCTCATGATTCTCCTGTTCCAGTTCCAATGCGCGGTCGATCACCTTCAAAAAGATTTCCACCGCCTCCGGATGCGCTTTGGCGAATTCCCCCCTGGCGATGTAGAAGGTCGGGGACACGATGTTTAACGATTCGCCGGAAGCGACCAGCTTCGCGCCGTTCTGGCCTATTTCAATTTGGGCAAACGGATCGGCCGTCACCCAGGCATCGAGCTGTCCCGTCTGAAACGCGGGTTGGGCGTCCGTAATAGCCAAATTGACGGCTTTGACGTCATCCAGGGTCAGACCTGCCGTTTGCAGCGCTTTAAGTAGAAACACATGGTGCGAGGTGCCCAGCTGGACCCCGATCTTTTTGCCTTTTAAATCCGCAATGTCTTTAATTTCGCTTTTCCCGGGGACGATCAAATAATTCACACCGTACAGTCCGTTCGATAACAACGAGACCAGTTTGACGTCAAGCTTGTTGTTGATCCCCGACAAAATCGCCCCTTCCCCCAGCACGGCCAAATCGATGCGCTTGGAGGCTAACCCTTCGTTAATCGGCGGCCCCGCCGCATGATTCGACCATTCCACGTCCGCGCCGATCTTGGCAAACTCTTCTTCCAGCCATCCTTTTTCCTTGATGACATTCAGGTTGGACAGCCCCATATTGGCAACGCTGATCGTATATTTGGCGCTGGCCTTCCCTTCCGTACCGGTGTTCGAAGAAAGACCGCAGCCCTGAAGAATGAGCAAGAAAGCCGATATAAGTGTCAGGATGGATATTTTTAGTTTGCGAGATTTCATAAACAGACCCCTTTTCGTTTAAGCATGTTAAGCCCGACTCGATCAATCTGCAGCCAATTCCGCAGCCGCCTCGGCTTCCCGATTGCGGACCAATTGCGGAAGGGTGACCCGAACCTCTTTGATTTCACCCGTAAAAACAAACGGTGCCTCATAGTTGTCGTTCACCGGCGTCAGCGTGCTTTTTCCGACCGAAAAAACGCCCGGTCCCGGGATATATCCGACTTTGGCGATATGTCCTTCGCCGGATAGCAGCTGATCGACGTACAGTTTTGCGGAATGGTCTTCCGCATTAAACTCGAATCCGACCGTCACCCGCCCTACCGGAAGTTCTTCGGCGGACACGATCACGTGATGCTGCTCCCCGATGTAGTTGGAGTGGTAGATGAGCCGGTTATTCTGAACATAAAGAGCAAATCCGCCGAATTTGCCTCCGCTGGCTAGAATGGCTCCTTCTTGGTCCGCCGATGTCCGGACAAGGTCCGCTTCAATGGAATGCGTTTGCTTCGGGCTTAAAACCGTGTAATGGTGGAAGCCTCCCGGAGCGGGATAGTACTTGTAAGTTACCGTTTTTGCTTCCGCGTCTTTGCCGGAAGATCCTGTGAATTTCCCGAGCAGGCCCCGGCCGTCCAGCGGAAGGACACCGTATTTCTCCGCCTCTTGCCACCAGATGCCGATCAGCTCCCGGAGCTTCTCCGGCTCCGCATCCGCAAGATCGTTATTCTCCGAAAAGTCATGTTCCACATGGTAGAGCTCCCAGCGATCATCGTCGAACGAAGTACCGGGAATATGGTATGTAACGGCTTTCCACCCTTCATGGTAAATCGCACGGTTACCGACCATTTCGTAATACTGGGTCGTTCTGCGGCTCGGCTCCGACGGCTCCCCAAAGCTGTACGACAGGCTGACGCCCTCGATCGGCTTCTGTTTGACGCCTTTCAGTTCGGAAGGAGACTCGATCCCGGCCAGCTCAAGAACGGTAGGAACGACATCGATCGCATGATGGTACTGACTGCGAATCCCTCCGGCATCCTTGATTCGATCCGGGTATGAAATGATGAACGGATCCTTGACCCCGCCCGCGTGAACAAAGGTTTTGTACCATTTTAGCGGCGTGTTTCCTACCTGGGCCCAGCCGACCGGATAATGGTTGTACGCCTCCGGAGTGCCCAGCTTGTCGATATGGATAATTTCCTGCTCCGCCGTTTCCGCCGCTCCGTTGAAATTTTTATACTCGTTCCAGGTGCCGGTTTGCTGTCCTTCCGGGCTCGCTCCATTGTCGGAAACCAGCACGATGATCGTATTGTCGAACTCCCCGAGCTCGCGGAGAGTATCCAGAAAACGGCCGATATGATAGTCCGTATGGTCCAAAAAACCGGCGAACACTTCCTGCATTCTGGCGAACAGCTTCTTCTCGGTATCCGTCAGCGAGTCCCATGGCTTTACGCCCGGATTGCGCGGCGGAAGCTGCGCGTTTTGCGGAATGATGCCGAGCTTCTTCTGCCGGCCGAACCATTCTTCCCGTGCGACATCCCAACCGCGGTCATACTTGCCGGCATATTTATCGATGAATTCCTTCGGCGCATGATGGGGAGCATGGGTCGCGCCGTAGGCAAGGTAAAGAAAGAACGGTTTTGCCGGTGCCGCGCTTTTGTGCTCGCGGACATATTTGATGGCTTTGTCGGTCAAATCCTCGGTTAAATGATAGCCCTCCTCCGGTTTCTTCGGCGGATCGATATACTCGTTGCCCGAGACCAGATCCGGATTCCACTGATTCGTCTCGCCCCCGAGGAACCCGTAATAACGCTCAAATCCCCTGGACAGCGGCCAGTGATCGAAAGGACCCGCCAACGTTCTCTCGCTGGACGGCAGCAAATGCCACTTTCCTACCGCAAACGTTGCATACCCTTCTTCTTGCAAAATTTCGCTCAGCAGCGCCGTTTCCTTGCTGACCCGCCCCCGCGCGTTCGGGAAACCGCTGTCCAGGTCGGCCAGAAATCCCATCCCCGCCGAATGATGATTTCTTCCCGTAAGCAGGCTAGTTCGTGTTGGAGAGCAAATCGCCGTCGTATGGAAATTGGTATAGCGCAGGCCGCCTTCCGCGAGCTTGTCGATATTGGGCGTGGAAATGTCCGATCCGTAGCAGCCTAAATGCGAATAACCCGTATCGTCCAAGACGATATAAACCACATTAGGCGCCCCTTCCGGCGGTCGCTTGTTCTCCGGCCACCAAGGGGTGCTGTCTTCATAGTACGGTGCGATGACTCCCTGAAACGATTGTTCATTGGACATGTTCCCAACTCCTTATTCAATTTCTGGCTCGATCGCCAACAAAAAAAGAGATCCAGACGGGAAGGCTTGGGCCTGCTCGCTGAATCTCTGGTTAACCAGTCGATTAATCATCAACGTTATTTTTTTGTCGGGATGAACATGGGTTTGAATGAATATTAACAGCCGATAAGAGCGGGTGTCAATCTATTTTTAATTATTCCTATAAAAATAGTCGTAATTAACCTGTATAGGTTAAACCTATCAATCCAATTCGATTTATATATTTCCACGCAGAGCCGGTTTACGCCATAATGAACTCACGAATAACGCTCAAGGAGGAATCGGGATGGCAGAAAAGCGTGAGGTTCAAGAATGGC
Source organism: Paenibacillus salivarius (assembly GCF_051307165.1). Lineage (NCBI taxonomy): Bacteria > Bacillati > Bacillota > Bacilli > Caryophanales > Paenibacillaceae > Paenibacillus > Paenibacillus salivarius. The sequence goes on along the minus strand of NZ_CP195592.1, from coordinate 859,435 downwards.
AACCGGGGTTGTACGACCAAAAGCTCGGATTTGTTGCGGAATACGGAAAAGGCCTGGTTGAGATCCTGAACGCCCGTCCGGGCGAAAGGATTCTTGATTTGGGATGCGGTACCGGAGATTTGACGAAGGTCATTGCCGATTCGGGAGCCGATGCGGTCGGGATGGATTTGTCCGTTCCGATGATTGAGCAAGCACGGAGCAAATATCCGGGGCTCGATTTCCGCGTGGGGAATGCCGAAAGCTTCCAACCCGAGGAGCCGTTCGACGCCGTCTTCTCCAACGCGGCGCTGCACTGGATGCGAAATGCCCGCGGCGTCGCCGACTCGGTATGGAACGCCTTGAAGCCCGGCGGCCGATTTGTGGCCGAACTCGGGGGAAAAGGCAATGTGGCGGCGATCATCCGCAGCCTTGCCTTCGTGCTGGAGCGGGATTACGGCGTGGATGCCGGGCCGCTGAATCCTTGGTATTTTCCCGCTCTCGGAGAGTATTGCGCCTTGCTTGAGGAGAAGGGGTTCCGGGTCGTGCATGCGGCACACTTTGACCGCCCGACCAGTCTCGGTGACGATGATGAAGGACTGATCCATTGGCTGAACGGGTTTGCCGCCGGCTCGTACTTGAAGGATTTTGATGAGCCTGAAAAAAAGAACATCCTGCTCAAAACGGTGAAATCCGCGAGGGGTGATCTGTTCCGGGACGGCCACTGGTATGCGGATTACGTCCGGCTACGTGTCGTGGCGGTTAAGCCTAAATCATCCCCGGTCGGTTAAGCACCGCGAACAAAGAAAGGCACGGCCGCTCCGCCCTTTGCGGAACCGCCGTGCCCTCGTGGTTATCGATTATAAATTTATAAAGACCGTCTTCATTTTACCGCTGTATTGTACGTCAAGTCCGAGACCTTTTACCAGGACGGCCAGCGGGACATAGGTTTTCTGTTCTTTTCCGATTTTGTGCAAAAAGGCCGGCGTCGCCGTATCCATCTTCACGCCGTCAGCCGTGATTTGTTTGGCGCCGACCGGGATGACCACTTTCCTTCCGCTATACGTAATCGTTGCCGTACCGGCTTTCGAATTCCACTCGGATTGGCCGCCGATGGCATCCGTAATGTCTTTAAGGGCAACGAAGGTTTGGCCGTTTTTGACGACCGGTTGGTATGGAGTCGAAAGTTCCTTGCCTTTCACGACCACCGAAATCGGCGCCTTGCCGGATTTGGCCGCCGTCACCTGGTAGCTTCCCCAAATATTCTCGGCCATGATCTTGGCGATCGCTTCATACCCGGCCTGGTTCGGATGCACATCTTCCTTGAAAATATGCGTCAGCGACAACTCCTGTCCGACAAAGGCTTCGGCTACGTGCGCCACTTTTACCTTTTTGCCTTCCGCGGCAAATTGGCCTGCAAGCTCATCCACGCCCGCCGTGAAACTTGCGGATACTTTTGCTAGTTCATCGTACAGCGCCGCCCCGGCCAGCTTAGGCACCGGCTGGTACTGGTCCGCGAGTACGATTTGCGCATTCGGATTGATTTCCGTCAGAAGGGTCAGCACCTGCTGCATATTCGTCCGATATGCGGTGAGCAGCTCGCTTGCCTTCGATTTAAGATCGTCCGCGGATGCCGAACCCTTGGCTTCCGTGATCAGCTTCGACACATCATTCCCGCCGATCGTAATCGTGATCACGTCCGCCTGCTCCAGGCTGGATTTTGCGGCAGCCGTACCGGATGCAAATCCGGCGAGACGCGGATCGCCGAGCCCTTCCTGAATCTGATCCGGAGTGACCGCCTTGCCTTCTTTAATGGCCGTCACGTAATTCAGCAGACCGCTGGTCGTCAATCCGAGAATCCCGTAATTGGTCACCTCGGCCCGGCCATGAAATAACGCTTGCTCCTTCAAACGGTCCACGTAACCGTAAGGTACGGATGTTTCGGTCATGCCCGGCTCATACCCCGCGGTAATGGAATCGCCCAGCGCCACGATGAATTGGCTAGCCGCCGTTTGCTGCGCTGCTTGCACCGAACTTCCCGGCACCGCGCTTTCCGCGTTTTGCGCGTTTTGCGGCAATTCCGCGAGCACCGCCGTGCCGCCGCCGAGCAAAAGCGAAGCCGCCAGCATCCCGGTCAGCAGCGTCTTGCTTGCGTATTTGGTTGTACTGTTGTTCATAAATTCACTCTCCCAAAATAAAAATGCGCCCCGAAGGCTCGGGGCCGGTTTTCAAGCGCGGGCGAATAATCCGGATTCAGGGATATTATAATTCTTATGATTCTTCCCTATCTTTAGGCGTGTCCGCCTGCTCCGCCCTTTTTAAATATTCATCATAACGCCCGTCAATTTCCTTCGCCATGCCGCGATACTTCCGAGTCTCTTCCACGATCGGATCCAGATTGGTCTGAATCCTGATTTCATATTTGGGGGACAAGCGTCTGCGTTCCTCTTCCCGGCGTTCTTCCTCGCTGCTAAACTCCTGGTCCGTCAGTAACTCGGCAAGCTCTCTTTCGAGTTCCTTGTTATCGCTCATAAGTCGACACTCCCTTTCGGATATGAAGATTTCTTACTGCGGAGGATCCGTTTCCTGAACATCAGTTCCCTGTCGCGTCTGCCTCCCGGATCGCCTCAAGCAGCTGATCCTGGATTTTGCCGTTGCTGGCGATCAGGTTCCGGACTCCGATGTCATAAGGTTTGCCAGCGGTGTCCGTCACTATTCCGCCCGACTCCGTCACGAGAAGCACGCCAGCCGCGGTATCCCAAGCATTCAGGTTCACTTCGTAATAACCGCTGAGCCGTCCGGCGGCCACATAGGCGAGATGGAGGGCGGCCGATCCGCCCGCCCGCAAGCTGCGGGTTTGTCCAGCCAAGGCAGAGATGCCTTTCAGATTGATGGCACCGGCCACCTCGCGGTCCGGATTGAAACCGACGGCTATAACACTTTCGTCAAGGGTACTTTCAGCCGATACATGGGTAGGATTGCCGTGCATGTATGCGCCCTTTCCCTTCTCGGCAACGAACATTTCATCCCGCATCGGATCATAGATAACCCCGATAATGACTTCCCCCTTGTATGCCAGGGCAATGGACACGCAGAAAAAAGGAAATCCATGCACAAAGTTGGTTGTCCCGTCAATGGGATCGATAATCCATAAATATTCCGCGTCCCTGGCCTCTTCAACGGCCGCGGCACATGCCGCCGCCCCCGGAGCGACCCCTTCTTCCCCTAGAATTTCGTGATCCGGAAAATGGGTCAAAATCAGCTTGCGGATCATTTGTTCCGCGCCCTTGTCCACTTCGGTCACCAAATCCTGCGGCGAAACCTTCGTATTCAAATCCTTCACCTGGCCGAGCCGGCTCTTGATCCATTCCCCTGCTTTCGCGCCGCAGTTGATCGCGACCGCAAGCGGGCTTTTGCTGCCTACAACATAAGGAATACTAGGTTTGGATTCCAATGCTTTCACACTACTTTCTTCATTTTCTAAGCTATATAACGATGCTCTATAGAATCTTGATGTAAGGGCAAGTACGCAAAATGTTCCTACGATCGCTGTTGCTCCCAAATTTCTTGATTATATAAAATCATAAGAGGTTGAAATCCGATCACAAAGGCGAACACTCCCGTTTCTTCGGAATCATTTTGCTCCCTTGCCAACATCTTAATTCTTAGACTCATCCTATATAGCTTCCGTTTCCTATTTACCTTGCAAAAAAGTCCGTAACCCGGCGCGCCTTAACGAAAGCGTCACCGGGAACGAACTTCTCCAGCTTCTTAGGGCCGGTTAAGCCCCTACAATGTTGTATCCGCCATCCACGTAAATCACTTCGCCCGTAATCCCGCGCGACAAGTGACTCAGCAGGAACATGGCGGTGTCCCCGACTTCCGCCGTCTCCGTCGTTCTCCGCAGCGGCGCCTTCTCCTCAACCTGCTTCAGAATCGAGTTGAAATCGCTGATTCCCTTGGCGGCAAGCGTCCGGATCGGACCGGCGGAAATCGCGTTAACCCGAATATTCTTTGGACCCAGATCGTTCGCCAAATAGCGGACGGACGACTCGAGCGCCGCCTTCGCCACGCCCATGACGTTATAGTTGCGCATCACGCGTTCCGAGCCCATGTATGTCATCGTCATAATGCTTCCGCCCTCCGTCATCAGCGGGGCCAGACGCTGCGACACCGCAACGAGCGAATAGGCGCTGATATCGTGGGCCAGCGCGAAGCCTTCGCGCGAGGTGTCCAGGAACTCTCCGGCCAGGTCTTCCGCTTTCGCGAAAGCGATGCTGTGAACCAGGCCATGCAGTACGCCGAATTCCGAGCGGAGCGTGTCCGCCAGCTTGTCGATTTCCTCATCGACGGTTACGTTGCAAGGGACCAGGAGCGAATTCGGAATAGTTTCCGCCAACTTGCGCACCCGTCCTTCCACGCGCTCGCTTTCATATGTAAACGCGAGACGCGCGCCTTGCGCCGCAAGGCTTTGGGCAATCGCCCAAGCGATGCTGCGGTCATTGGCAACCCCCATGACGATAATGTTTTTTCCAGCCAGCAAATCTCCCATGAATAAAAGCCTCCTCCTCATTTTGAAGCCGGTTCCTTTTCGTTCAACTTACCTTATTTCTCCAAAAAATTCAAGGGCAGGAGCCGCATGGAATCAAGACTGGACACGGATGGTGGCTCCATCCAACATTTCTACGCCATCCCCTTGAAAGCGGTCCAAGTCTTCCATAAGCGCGAACAGCGCTCCGTCCTTCAGCTTCGCTTCCAGCATCACGTCGACCCGGTCCGTGACCCCTGCAATCTTCCGCAAGAAATCAAGCAGAGGACCTGCCAGCACATGATCGGCATGACCGCGGGGGTCCCGCTCGCTCTTCGGGCTCGAGGCGTGAATTTTCGGCGGAAGGGGGTCGTCCGGCGGGGAATCCGCCTGGGCCAGAGGGCTGGTCCAGGTTTGGAGCACGCGCGGCCAGAGATCCGCCGCATCCTCGCCTTCATTGTTGACCCATTGGTGATGGAGATCCAACACCATCGGCAAACCAAGCGCTTCGCAAACGGCCAGCGTTTCCGGAGCGTTGAACGTTTTATCGTCGTTCTCCAGAGTCAGGTGCCGTTTCAGACGGTCCGGAAGCGCGGCGACTTGCGTTTTGAAACGCTCCGCGGCCGAAGGCTTGTCTCCGTATGCGCCGCCAACATGAATATTGTTTTTCGCTCTGCCGTCCAAGCCCATCGCTTCAAACATATCCACGTGATACTCCAAATCGCGCACCGAATTGCGAAGCACTTCCGGACGCGGCGTGCTGAATACCGTAAAATGATCCGGATGAAAAGATACTCGCAAGCCGTTACGCTTCACAAAATCCCCGATTTCGGCAAACGGCTCCCGCAAAGCGCCAAAAGGATTCCAATCCTTTAGAGCTTCGTGAGTCGCAAGCGGAATCAGCTTTGACGAAAAACGGTACACCCGTATATCGTGGGCTGTGTTATGCCGCAGCAGCCGCAGCGTATTGTGCAGATTTTCCGCGGCAATCGATTCCAGCCGCCGTACGGCCGCATCGCGATCCGTCAGGCTGCTGAAGGTTTTGTAGGTCATCGTCCGCGAAGGAGATGCGTTTTTGACGACGGTGGACATCGCCACGTAACCGAATCTGACGATCACTTGGATCCGGCTTCCCCGAAAAACATTTCGTAGGCGAGCGCCGTCTGGACGGCGGACTCCTCCTCGGTCAGCTTGCGGACAAGGTCCAGCTCGACCGCGGTTACTTCCTCTCCATTAAAGTTGATCTCGGCCACGCAAGCCGTAATTTTAACGATGGCGACGGCCTTATTATCCGGCGTATAGGCTATCACCTTCTGCCCTGTCGGAAAAATGCGCAAACCGGTCTTCCGCATTTTTCCCCGGCCATACTCCAAAAGATCGTACAGTTCCTGTTCGCTTTTAAATTTGCACACCGAATTGAATTCCGTTTGAAAACCCATCGTCGATCCTTCCTTTCCGGGCCTTTCGTTTGTTAAATCCCGTTTTCGAAGTTCAGATTTTGCCGCGTTTCGTAACGTTCCAGCGCAAGTTCGATCAGCCGGTCAAGCAGCGCCTCGTAGGACACGCCCGTTTCGCGCCAGAGCAGCGGATACATGCTGAACGGCGTAAAGCCCGGCATCGTGTTTACTTCGTTAATCCAAATCGTGCCGTCATTCTTCTTGACGAAAAAGTCGGCCCGGCACAGGCCGCTGCCCGCAATCGCTTTGAACGCTTTTACCGCAAGGTCGCGGACGCGATCGGCCAGCTCGGTATCCAAAGGTGCCGGAATCAGCATTTGCGACTTCCCGTCCAAATATTTAGCCTGATAATCGTAGTATTCGCCCGAGGACACGATTTCCCCGGGAACGGACGCCAAAGGCTCGTCGTTGCCGAGTACGCCGACTTCCACCTCGCGGGCATCGACGAACTCCTCGACGATCACCTTCACGTCATAGCGGAACGCGAGCGCAATCGACTGGAGCAGTTCCTCGCGCGTTTTCGCTTTGGAGATCCCGACGCTGGATCCCAGATTGGCCGGTTTGACGAAGCACGGATAGCCGAGCTTTTCTTCGATGCCCTGCAGCAAAACATGGCTGTTATGCTCCCATTCCGCCGCGGTGAAGAAGCAGTATTTGCACTGCTCAAGCCCCGCTTCCGCAAACAGCTTTTTCATGATGACCTTGTCCATTCCCGCCGCCGAGGCCAAAACGCCCGCCCCGACATAGGGCAGGTTGGCCATTTCGAACAAGCCCTGGATGGTTCCGTCTTCTCCGTTGGTTCCGTGCAGCAGCGGGAATGCGACATCGATCGCCGGCTCGCCGGAGGCAAGCCCGCTGAAAAGCAGGCTGATCGCCGCCGACGTTTCGCCCGCCCCGTCATTCAGCTGAAGCCGGTCCAGCGAGTCGAAGGGCCCGGTCAACTTCTCTCCGACTCTCCATTCTCCCTGTTTTGTAATATAAAAAGGAAGCAATTCATATTTTGCGTAATCAAACGCTTTTGAAACCGCAAAGGCCGTCTGCAGCGAAACTTCATGCTCTCCCGACTTTCCGCCGTAAATCAGCCCAACAGTCAACTTTTCCTGTCCCATGTGTGCATCCTCTTTTCGATAATTGTGAAATAAGCTCAGAACCGGTCCGAAATATGGAAAAAACGATATACCGTATTCCCGGTCCAGGCATAAGAATCCCGGTAATCCCAGAATCTATGCTTGCTTGGCACGGTGTGCGCGTTCACTAAAGGCATCCCGCCCGCGTCGAACGCGGTCACGATCGTACTGTGCTGGTAAGCCCCGTTTCCGTCCCAGTCGTAAATGATAACATCTCCGAGCTGCAGCTGCTCCGGTTTGCTCACCAGATCCGCCCGCAGTCCCGAATCGCTGTTCGTCAAGAAACGCTCGAGGGCGTTTGCGACCGACCAGCTGTAGCTCCAGGCTTCCCGGCCGCCGACGTATCCCTTGTACCACCAGCCCGATTCTCTTGTTCCAGTATAGTTTATTGGGGCTCCGCCTGCAAAGAGGCACTGGGAGATATAGTTGGTGCAATCGACTTCAAACGCGGTGAATTCTGGATTGAAACTATTCCACCACCGATCCGCATAAAGCACGGCGTCTTCCCGTCTGTACGGCGTGCTGCGGAGGCCGTATCCGCCGAGCACTTCGCGGTTTAAAAACGGCCTGGAAGCGGTGCTGCCTCGTCTGCCGCCGGACTGTCCATGTTCCGGACCGGCATGTGAAAGCGCGGGAGCGCTGCGCTCCGGCACCGGTTCGACGACGCGGGTAACGGCCCAGCCTTCCCCATCGCGCTGAAGGGTCAGACGCTGCTTAAGAATGCGCTCCTCCTGATGGCGGGCCCCTCCTTTTTCATAGTCCATTTTTTGAGCCAGTAACAGCTCTACTTCCATTTCCCCTTCTCGATTCTCGATTTCCCGCAATAGACGCGCGCGCGTTTCGCTCCGGACCGGTATGGCGCCGCGGTCTTTGTACCATTCCTCGAGATGCCGCTTCCGTTCTCCGCGTCGCATTAAATAATCCAGATCGGCAATGATCGAATGGTCCGTCCTTGCCCGGTAATCGACTTCATCCTGGTTATGCTGATTCACGTAGAGGGATAACGTTTTCTTCCAATCCTCCGCCATGCGATGACCTCCTTTTACCCACTATTAAAGAGGTTATTCAACTTTAAGAATGTATATGAACCGGCATGGCCGAGTATGTGCCGAGTATATACCGTCAATGCGCCGAGTTACTGCCGCAGAAAGCCGAGTAAGTGGCGTGTAGTTGCAGAGAAAGGGCCGAAAAATGCCGGCAGTGTTGTAATGATTATGCACCAAGTAAGCTCTGGTAAGCGCGGTCGGAAATGCGTGGAAGACGATCGGCAATTTCCTGCAAAGGCCAGCAAAATAGGAACAAAAAGTTCTTTACTCCCCGTCGGACGGACGGTATACTAAATATAGTGAGTTTTTGAAATTGGGTTTCATCTAGTGAAACAAGGAGGTCCACACATGTCAAAGAACGATTTTTTCTCCAGCAGCCGGACGCTTGAGGTCGGTGGCAAGAGCTATCGCTACTATGACCTGCAAGCTCTGGAGCAGCAAGGACTCGGCAAAATAAGCAAACTGCCTTTTTCCATCAAAGTATTGCTCGAAGCGGCTGTCCGTCAGTTTGACGGCAGAGCGATTACCGAAGAACACGTGAAGCAAATCGCCGGCTGGAGCGAAGGCCGGGACGATAACAAGGAAATCCCGTTTATTCCCGCACGGATCGTCCTTCAGGATTTTACCGGCGTTCCCGTCGTGGTCGATTTGGCCGCGATGCGCGACACAGTGAAGAAAGCCGGCGGTGATCCGAAGCAAATCAACCCGCTCGTTCCCGTCGATCTCGTGATCGACCACTCCGTCATGGTCGATGCCTTCGGCACGCCTGAGGCGCTTGAATATAATATGAACGTTGAATTTGAGCGCAATGAAGAACGCTATCGTTTCCTGCGTTGGGCGCAAACGGCGTTCAACAATTTCCGCGCCGTTCCTCCGGCTACCGGGATCGTGCACCAGGTCAACCTGGAGTACCTCGCTTCGGTTGCGGCGACCAAAACGGTTGACGGCGAAACGGTCGTCTTCCCGGATTCCCTAGTCGGTACGGACTCCCATACGACCATGATCAACGGTCTCGGCGTTGTGGGCTGGGGCGTCGGCGGCATCGAAGCCGAAGCCGGCATGCTGGGGCAACCGCTGTATTTTGTCGCGCCGGAAGTGATCGGCTTCAAGCTGACGGGCAGCCTTGCCGAAGGCGCAACGGCGACCGACCTTGCTCTGACCGTAACGCAAATGCTGCGCAAAAAAGGCGTTGTCGGCAAATTCGTCGAGTTCTACGGCCCGGGTCTGGCCAATATCAGCCTCGCGGACCGCGCTACGGTTGCCAACATGGCGCCTGAGTATGGAGCAACCATCGGCTATTTCCCGGTCGACCAGGAAACGCTGGCTTACCTGCGCAGCACCGGACGCACCGAAGAGCAAATCGCGCTGGTTGAAGCGTACTACAAGGCGCAAGGCATGTTCCGCACGAGCGAAACTCCGGATCCGGAATTCAGCGATTTGATCGAGCTGGATCTGGCCTCCGTCGTACCGAGCCTTGCCGGACCGAAGCGTCCGCAAGACCGCATCGAGCTCACCGAAATGAAGGAGAGCTTTAACGGCATTATCCGTACTCCTGTCGACAAGGGCGGCTACGGGCTCAGCGACGAGAAAATCGCGCAAAAAGTAACGGTCAACCACCCGAACGGCGAAACAAGCGAACTGACCACGGGCGCGGTCGTCATCGCCGCAATTACGAGTTGCACGAATACCTCGAACCCGAGCGTTATGCTCGGCGCCGGGCTTTTGGCCAAAAAGGCCGTGGAACGCGGTCTCAAGAAACCCGCCTATGTCAAGAGCAGCTTGACCCCGGGCTCCCTGGTCGTTACCGAGTACCTGGAAAAAGCCGGATTGATCGAGCCGCTCGAAGCGCTCGGCTTCCACGTCGCCGGTTATGGCTGTGCGACTTGTATCGGGAACTCCGGCCCGCTGCCGGACGAAGTGAGCGCCGCCATCGCGGAGAACGACATGACCGTTGCGGCCGTCTTGTCCGGGAACCGGAACTTTGAAGGCCGCGTGCATGCCCAAGTTAAAGCGAACTACCTGGCTTCCCCGCCGCTCGTTGTGGCTTATGCCCTTGCGGGAACGGTCAACATCGACCTGCAAAACGAGCCGCTCGGATACGACCAGAACGACCAGCCGGTATACCTGAAGGATATCTGGCCGTCTTCCGCGGAAATTAAGGAAGCGATCGGCCTGTCCGTCAGCCCGGAAATGTTCCGCGCCAAGTACGAGAACGTATTTACGCAAAACGCCCGTTGGAACTCCATTCCGGTACCGGAAGGCGAATTGTACGAATGGGACGAAAAGTCCACATATATCCAAAATCCGCCGTTCTTTGAACACATCCAGGGCGGTCTGCAAGATATCGCGGATATCCGCAGCGCTCGCGTGCTTGCCCTGCTCGGCGATTCGGTCACGACCGACCATATCTCGCCGGCCGGCAACATCTCGCCGACAAGCCCGGCGGGCACGTATCTGAACGACCGCGGCGTCGCCCGCAAAGACTTCAACTCCTACGGCTCACGCCGGGGTAACCATGAAGTCATGATGCGCGGCACCTTCGCGAACATCCGTATCCGCAACCAGGTTGCTCCGGGTACGGAAGGCGGAGTTACGAAATATCTGCCGTCCGACGAAGTAATGTCCATTTATGATGCATCGATGAAGTATCAAGCCGAAGGCCAAAACCTCGTCGTCATCGCCGGCAAGGAATACGGCACGGGCAGCTCCCGCGACTGGGCGGCCAAAGGCACATACCTGCTCGGCGTAAAAGCCGTCATTGCGGAAAGCTTTGAACGGATTCACCGCAGCAACCTGGTCGGCATGGGCGTACTTCCGCTCCAGTTCCAGGAAGGCACCAGCTGGAATACGCTCGCCATCGACGGCACCGAAACGTTCGATATCGTCGGCCTGAGCAACGATGTGAAGCCGGGTCAGGAACTGACGGTCATCGCGACCCGTCAGGACGGAACTCAGTTCGAGTTCGTCGTAACCGCCCGCCTCGACAGCATGGTCGACGTGGACTACTACCATAACGGCGGTATTCTGCAAACCGTCCTGCGCCAGATGATTGCGGAAGGCAAATAAATAATTTTTAAAAACCCCCGGTACCGAATGGTGCCGGGGGTTTTTGCGCTTGAAAGAAAGAAGGGGATTATTTTGACCAATCGGTCTGAATATATTTGACTGATCAGTCCGGAAAGTGATATAGTGAACCTAGAACTTCCACCTTTTGTCTAAGACACCCATACTCACAAGAAAGCGAGGCAACTGAAATGAGTACCTTGTCTTACGAGCAGGCTGAGCAGCTCATCCAACTTTTCGCAGACCGTTATATTCGTAAGGATTATGCTGCATTTCTCGATTTGTTTGCTGACGATATCGTCTTCGAGTTTCCTTATGCCCAGGAACCGAATCCTAAACGTCTGAACGGCAAGGCGGCACTGCGTCAGTATCTCGAGAAGCTGGAAAAAGCGCTTGATATCACCTCCTTCACCCCACCGGTCATTCATGTAGCGGCCGACGCTCCGGTGTTCTTCGCTCAGTTCGAAGCGAACGGGAACAACCTGGTTACAGGCGGATCCTATGAACAAAGCTATATATCCGTAGTCGAAGTTCAAGATGGCAGGATTGTCCGCTACCAGGATTACTGGAATCCGCTAGCCGTCAATTGAAACCCGACATCAATGAGAACTAAAGGAGATAATCGTATGCCTAATAAATCATCCACTCGTATTCTGCTAACCGGAGGACAGGGCAAGACTTCCTCCCGCATTGCACAGCTGCTGCACAGTCAGGGCTATCTGATTCGAAGAGCCGGACGCAGCTTACCCAAGCCCGGGGATGAACAAGTCGGTGAACACGTCCCATTCGACTGGTTCGATGACTCTAATCATGATGACCTCCTGCAGGGCATCCATGCCGTATATCTGGTTGCACCTGCGAGCCTGCATCCTGAAGAAGTCATGATTCCTTTTATCCAGAGAGCACTTGACGCTTCGGTTAAGCGCTTCGTCCTATTATCCAGCGCCTCGATTCCGGAGGATGGCCCCATCTTCGGCGGCGTTCACCGTTATCTGCATGACCATGCCCCGGAATGGGCCGTACTGCGCCCCTCCTACTTCATGCAGAATTTCACGGATCCCAGCCACGGGCACGGGCACTCCTTGCGCCACAGCGGGCACATCTATACGGCAGCCGGAGACGGCAAGGTAGGCTTCGTCGACGCAAACGATATTGCAGCTGTGGGATTCCATACCCTGACCGACAAGGAGCCCCATAACCGGGAGCTCATCATTACGGGCCCGGAATCCCTCACTTATGATAATGTGGCCAGAGTGATCCGCAGCGTTACCGGCCTGGACGCCAAGCATATTCGTGTTACACCGGAAGAGCTCGCAGAAAGGCATAGGGCTTCCGGCTTGCCGGCGAGCTATGCCGAATACCTGGCCGGAATGGATGTCCGTATTCGCCTCGAAGGAATGGAGGATCAGGTAACCGACACGGTACTTCGTGTAACCGGCCGGGAGCCGCGTTCCCTGGAGCAATTCATTTCGGAGCATAAGACATCGTTTCATCTAATTGACCAAATGGTACCTTAAGATAAAAAGGCTCTCCTGTCATCACCATTTAAGATGACCCTAGGAGAGCCTTTTGACGTTTACATTTCATTGAGATCTATCTATCGCTTTGCTACCTTGTCCTTGTAGCGTCCGAAAGACCGACAGTACCATCTGTAAGATGCCAAACAGCTTCGGCTCATCCATTCCCAGCTTGGCTGACGTGATCAGAGCGATCCGCTCATGCACCAGAAACCGGGCCAGGTCTCGGATGTTCACCTCCGGGCTTATTTCCCCTTCTTCCACCGCGCGTTCCAGCATAGTGTAAAAAATCTGCTCCGACAGTTCGGTGTTCGTCTGCAGATAAGCCGCCAGCTCCTTATTGTGAGGCGCCTGCTCGATAGCGCTGCTAATAATGAAGCACTCCAGACGCAGCTCAGGGTCTGTAAGGACTTTTATGATTGTGGTAAATACCAGCTCTACCTTGTCAACGGCCGTTCCCGGCCCATCGCAAAGTCTCTTCAGCTCCTGATTTTTCTGTTCCATATAATGTTTGACAGCTGCGAAAAACAGCTCCCACTTCGTACCATACGTATCATATATACTTTGGCGGGCAATGCCCAGCCCATTGATTAAATCCGGCAACGAGGTACCTTCATAGCCACGATTTCCGAAGATATACATGGCTTTATGCAGAATCTCATTCGTATCAAAAGCCTTCGTTCTTGCCACTCTTAGCGCCCCTTTCCCAGTTACTTATATAAGAGTAATTATACTATGCTCTGGGCGAACCCGCTTCGACGTATTTTCGCAATAAAAGCCCCGGCAAAGTAAATGCCGAGGCATGTGATACAGAGCCGATCAGGCAACCGGCGTTCCATTTTTGACGGTTTCATCCGGTTTTAAAAGCACGACATCGCCTTCTTCCGGCACACCTCCGATTACCAATACTTCTGATTCAAAACCAGCGATTCGCCGAACGGGAAAGTTTATTACTGCAGCCACTTGACGGCCGATAAGCTGCTGAGGTTCATACCTTCTCGTAATTTGAGCGGAAGAGCGCTTGATGCCCATCTCGCCAAAGTCAATCTCTAACTTTATTGCAGGCTTTCGAGCTTCCGGAAACGGTTCTGCTTTTATTATAGTACCGATCCGAATGTCCAACTTCAAAAAATCTTCAATTGTTGCCACAGCGATCCCCCGTTTTTCAACCGTTCATCTCGAATGGTTTCCCAAATAATGACCATTATATCATTTTCCTTCAAATGTATCTGCAGACCCATGAGCAATGCATATACGAAAAAACGTAATTCGGAAGCGCGGAGCAACAGCGCTACAACGGTCCTCCCAGGTCTCCGCATTCGCTCAGCACCTCACTGGCCGCATCCGTGACCACCGGGGGCACTCTCGGATCCGCTAAAGTCACCTGCAAAGCCCAACCGACACCTGTGGATAAGGGAACGAGAAGAACAAGTTACCCACAAAGCCAAGGCCAGAAGGATGCTTTGCTGTGCAAAGCCATCCCCTATCACATGATGATAGGAACTCCTCCCTTTTGCTTCACTCTAACGAAACTACGTATTCTTATTCCACCATTTTCGGCAACTTTCAATATTTAATGAAACGAGGTAGCGCTATTTGTTTAGTTTGGTTCCATGTAGGATGATTTTTCGGCAAATAGAGTTACACAGTTTCGTTAGATTTTGAGAAAGCCGCTTTCTCCGCTAATAAGGTTACCTAGTTTCGCTAGCCGATCACTAGCGGGCTAAGGTTGGAAGGCAATCGGCGGGTTATAAGCTTGGCTGCTTGTGTAGTTGACGGTTTGTGGTTGTTTTCCCGGCAGTTGGATGTGTGCGGTCAATCTCTTTGGGGTTAACTAGGTGCGATTAGCTACTTGAGTTCTCGCAGCTGGCTTACGCAGTTTACGCGGTTGGCTACGGCGGCACCAGTCAGCGTACAATGCAACAATCCGAGCCATGCATCGACATCCCCTGCCCCAACCAAGCGTTCTCCTCTTTACGCCATAAAAAGTATCTGTTATATTACTAGTATAACAGATAGCACAAAAGGAATGGTTCATTTGATTATCGAGCTTGATTTGCAATCGGAGGTCCCCATTTACACTCAGCTGGTGAACCAGATTATCGAAGGTATCGCCAGCGGAGCGTTGCAGCCCGGGGAGCCGCTGCCGTCGGTACGCAGCCTTGCATCCGATATCGGCGTAAATCTCCATACCGTCAACAAAGCCTACACCCTGCTCAAGCAGGACGGCTACATTCAGGTCCACCGCCAGCGCGGCGTCGTCGTTCATCCCGACGGCATGCCGCCTGTTACGAAGGAGTTTGCGGACAAACAGCACCGGGAGCTGAGACCGATCATTGCCGAAGCCATTTGCCGGGGAATGAATCAGGACCAGCTGATGGGCGTTGTCAATCAAATATACAATGAAATAACACAACAGAACTCGAAAGAGGGGAATTAACATGCACCTTGTATCCGTCCTGATTTTTGCGCTGATGTTCCTGCCCTTGCTGGCTTCTCTGGCGTTCATGCCCTACTTGACGAGGGAAACGGTCAGCTTCGGCGTCTCCGTCAGCGAAGAACATTTCCGCAGCGAACCCGTACGCCGGATGCGGAAGACGTATGCGCTAATTAGCCTTACCATTTACACCGTCTTGTTTGTGCTTTGCATATACGGCATGACCCGTTCGGAGGGCCAGCCGCAACCGGATGGCAGCATAGGCGTATATATATTGATGATGGTAGCGGTTTCCATTGTCATGAATCTTGCTTTTCACATCAAAATGAAAAAAATCCGTCCGTCTCTGCCGTCGTCCGCTCCCTCGACCAATACCAAATCCGTTATTGCCGTGGATACGGGCTTCCGCAGAAACAAACTGATCGTCTCCAATTACTGGTTCTTGGTCCACGCGGCGATCATCGTATTCAGTTTTGTTATGGTAATTGCCAACTATGACAAGATCCCGGCAACGATAGCCATGAAATTCGACCTTCAAGGCAATATCGTGAGCAGCGCGGACAAATCGTATCGGGCCGTTATTTTTCCTAATGTGATGCAAGCGGTGATGACGCTGCTGTTCCTGTTCATCAACTGGAGCATTTTGCGCAGCAAGCAGCAAACCTACTCCGGCGATCCGGAACGCTCCATCCGTCAAAATATGCTATTTCGGCGCAGATGGTCCCTGTTCACGATTTTGTCGGGGCTCGCCATGGTACTGCTGTTCTCTTTCATCCAGTTGAACATGGTTCATCCGCTGGACACGGATATCATCCTGCTGGTCAGCTTTGCCGTTCCCGTGTTTGTCGTGTTGTTCGCCGTCATTCTCTCCTTTAATACGGGTCAGGGAGGCAGCCGGATCGGCCGTACCAAAACGGGGTCCGACGTACAACCGGCGAATGACGATAATCACTGGAAGCTTGGAGGCATTTATTACAATCCTCAGGATCCTTCGATCTTTGTGGAGAAAAGAATGGGCATCGGCTGGACGCTGAACTTCGCGCATCCTGCGGGCTGGCTCATTCTGGGCGGAATCCTCGTTGCCGTCGCGGCAACCGCCTTTATTGCGGGTTAAACCAAATTTTATATAAATCATGTTAGAGGAGGAACTACGATGTCCAAACACAAGAAAAAACTGCAGTCCGCCGCGGCAATCACCCTTGCGCTAAGCCTGTCGCTTCCGGCGGCATCCGCCTTTGCCGCTCCTTCCGATTCGAAGAGCCAAAGCGGAACGGCCCTCATTCCCCTGCGGGAAGCGGCCTCCGGTTCGGGAGCGGTTATCGAGTGGAACCCCGGTGATCAAACCGTCACCGTTAAAAAAGGAAGCCAGGTGCTGGTCCTTAAAATCGGCAGCAAACAGGCGACGTTAAACGGAGAAGCAATTACCTTGGATGAAACCGTCCGAATCGTATCGGGGCACACGCTGGTCGAAGCCTCATTGATAACGAAAATGTTTGAGGACGCGGAAGCCCAGAAAGATCCGGCCGATGCGTTCATATCGCTGCTGAAATCCGGAAACGGAACCCAGGCAGCGGAGTACGTCAGCCCGTCGGTCGCTCCGATCCTTTCCACGGACGTATTGAATGTATTATGGACGAATTATGAATCCTTGTTCGGAAAAGTGTCCGCGCAAACCGCAAGGACGGAACGGACTACGGCCGTTCACCGCAACGTGACGTATACGTTCCAAGCCGCAAACGCTCCTTTCAGCATAACGCTGAGAATGAACGCGGAAGGAAAAGTCGACGATTACTATTTCGCAACCGCCGGACCTTCCCAATATCAAAAGCCTTCCTACGACGACCAGGACGCTTATACCGAAAAAGAGGTCGTTGTCGGCGAAGGAGCGCTCGCTCTCCCCGGCACTCTGACCATGCCTAAAGGGGAAGGCCCGTTCCCGGCCGTCGTGCTTGTACAAGGCTCGGGCCCGCATGACCGCGATTCTTCGATCGGCAGCGCAAAAGTATTCCGCGATCTTGCCGTTGGACTTGCTTCCAAAGGGATCGCCGTACTGCGGTATGACAAAGTGACTTATGAACACGCCTTAAAAGTATCCTCGGATCCGAAATTCACGCTGAAGCGGGAAACCGTCGACGATGCCCTCACGGCCGTCAAATTGCTGAAAGGAACCGCAGGCATCGACAGCTCCCGGATTTACGTCGCCGGCCATAGCCAAGGGGCTTTTGCGGTACCGATGTTGGTAGACGCGGACCAAAGCGGCGATATCGCCGGTGCGGTCCTGCTGTCCGGCCCTAGCGGCAAGTTTGCCGATATTTTGGCCGAACAGCAGAAAGAGCTCGTCTCCCGCATCAAGCAACTCGGCCAGGATGCGACGGCATACGAGCAGCAGGCCGCGCAATATACCGCGATTGCCGAGTTGATCAACGACCCGCAATATACGGTGGACAATATGCCTGCAAACTTCCCGATGCCGCCGGCCTACTGGTGGTTTGAAATGAAAAATTACGTCCCATCCGAGGTTGCCAAGAAACAGGATGTTCCTCTCCTTATCCTTCAGGGAGAGAACGATTGGCAGGTTCCGGCGAAACAGCTGGACGGCTGGAAGCAAGCGCTGGCTAGCCGCTCCGATGTCGAGTACAAATCGTATCCGAAGGTAAATCACCTGTTGGCCGAGTTTGACGGCATTTCCACGGGGGCGGAATATTACCAGCCTTCCAACGTAGCGAAAAGCATTGTGGACGATATCGCGGCATGGGTGAAAAAGACGAAATAGCGTTGATCCTCGCGAAAAGAAAGAAGCCCCGCAGGGGGCTTCTCAGGCTGTCGAGAAAGTCTCGACGGCCTTCTTTTGATTCAATTAATTTAAGACGGCACCGCGTTAATGTTGTATAATATATGTAACTACTCATGAACGGATGGTGTTTTTGGTGCTGAGATCTAATCGGGAAAAACAACAAAGCTATGAATTCGTTTCGATCGAAGAACTGGTTCCACAAGATCACTTGCTGCGTAAAGTAGACAAGTATATCGACTTCTCTTTTATTGAAAAAAAGGTTCAGCCCCTGTATTGTGCGGACAATGGACGCCCGGCCATTGATCCAGTCATCCTGTTTAAGATGATTTTTCTCGGCTATTTTTATGGCATTCGCTCCGAACGCCAGTTGGAACGAGAGGTTCAAACCAATTTGGCTTATCGTTGGTTTTTGGGTCTGGGCCTGACCGATAAAGTCCCAGACCATTCGACGATTAGCTGGAACCGGCGAACTCGCTTTAAGGATACGGATATTTTTCAAGAGATCTTTGATGAAATCGTTCTCCAAGCCATTTCACATAAAATGGTGGGCGGACGCGTACTTATCACCGATTCGACTCATGTGAAAGCCAACGCCAACAAGCACCAATATACCAAGCAGGAAGTTCTGCAAAACACCAAGGACTATATTGACGAACTCAATGGAGCCGTCACGGAGGACCGTAAAGCGCATGGAAAAAAGCCCTAAAAGAGCGAGAGGAAGTGAGTGAAACCAAGGAAATTAAAGTGAGCACCACAGATCCAGAGAGCGGCTATATGGTTCGTGACGGAAAGCCAGAAGGGTTCTTTTATCTCGACCACCGGACGGTGGATCTCAAATACAATCTCATTACCGATGTCCACATCACGCCGGGAAATGTCCATGATTCGGTTCCGTATTTATCTCGTTTAGACCGTCAGAGAGAACGTTTTGGTTTTCGAGTAGAAGCTGTAGCGCTGGATTCGGGTTATTTAACGACGCCGATTTGCCGTGGTTTACAAGAACGAAAAATTTTTGCAGTGATTGCACACCGGAGATTTCACCCCAAGCAAGGCCTATTTCCGAAGTGGAAGTTTATTTACGACGCCGAAAACAACACTTATATCTGTCCAGCAGAGCACCGTCTGACATACCGGACGACCGACCGAAAGGGTTACCGACAGTATGCGTCGGACCCGGAGCATTGCAAACAATGTCCTATGCTTGCGCAATGCACTCATTCCCGTAACCACCGAAAGGTGTTGACCCGTCACGTATGGGAGGACAGCAAAGAGTGGGTACGAAACAACCGGCTGAGCCGTGACGGCAAACAGTTGTACCGCAAACGAAAAGAAACGATTGAGCGAAGCTTCGCGGATGCCAAAGAGCTCCATGGGTTTCGCTATTGCCGTTTACGCGGATTGGCTAACGTCAAAGAACAAGCTTTGATGACGGCCGCTGTGCAGAACATGAAGAAGATGGCGATCCATCTGGATCGCCTGGAAAAGTGGGGATGATCCCCTCTTTATAAACCTTGAGAGTACACTGCAAATAAAAAAGAGAAACCCACCGTCTCAAAGACGTGGGTTTCTCGACAATCTGAGAAGCCCCGCAGGGGGCTTCTTTTTATTGTGGTTATCCCTGGAAAAATCGGCTCATCTCTTCGGCCAGAGCATCCGCGGCCATGACCACCGCCGAATGATCCAGACCGGCAAGCACCCGGTACTCAGCCTGACCCAGCATATTTACCAAGGCCTTCGCCCCATGATGGAGAAATGCCGGCGAATTCTCGCCAACCGCGACACTCACCGGTACATTCACGTACCAGCGGTCCGTCGGCAGCGGTTGCCCGGATTGGGTATTTCCCATGATCATGCCGTCATAGGCAAGAGTATGCGCCATTGCCTCCATATTGGCCCAGGACGGGTCTGCTTTCATAAACTCAATATACTCGGCTGGGACGCCTACGGCTTCGATCATGTAGTACTCTACGGCTTCACTTCTTTTGCCTGCCCCCACCAACTCATTGAGATGCTGTACGTAATTCACCGGAACCGGAGGACGGCCGTCATCAATGATAAAGGGAGGCTCATATATGAAAAGTTTGGCGATCCGTCCCCCCAGCTTGGCGGCGGCTTCCAAAGCCAGCACCGCGCCTGAGGAGCTTCCGAAAAGGCATGCGCTGCCGCCCGCTTCGCCGATCAATGCGCCGATGTCTTCCACTTCGCGTTCAACCGCATAAGCCCCCGCGTCCGTGCTGTTCCCGCGGCCTCTTCGATCATAATTATATACGGTAAAGAGCTCAGCCAACCGGGCAGCTAGTTGCCCGGCATCCTGACGGTCGGCAGCCGCGGAGGCCACCAGGATCAAAGCCGGACCCGTTCCGAGTTTTTCGTAAGAAATCGTCGTGCCGTCTTTGGAAATGACCGTACTCACCGATTGAATATTTTCCATTATCGTTATCCTCCCGGGATTTATTATGGTTTTCTACTTAACGTAAAGTGTTTCTCCAGCCGGGCCAGGGTATCTTGATAGCCTTCAATCATCCCCATGGACTCGGCGGCCTCGAGCTCCTCGATGGCGGAGAATCGGGTCGTAATGGTCAGCCTGGTCCCTCCGCTTTCCTCTTCAAACGTGATGACGGTCGGCATTTCGCTTCCCTCCACTACGTTCCAGTCTCTGTCCGTAAACGAATCGATGTAAAAAAGCCGCGACGGTTCGTTGATCTCACAGTATGTAGCTTTGCAGTAGGCTTCGTCGCCTTTTCCGTCCACCGGGGCCAATTTGTACCGCCAAATGCCGCCAGGACGGACGTCCATTTCGTAAACGGTCGCTTTGAAATTGCCGGGCCCCCACCAATGCACGATATGTTCCGGCCTGGTCCATCCTTGCCAAGCAAGCTCGCGCTTTACGGCGACGAATCGTTCAATGATAAGCTCCCGGCGTTCCAAATCTTTAATGACCTTCGTCTTTTTTCTAATAAAGAACCCTCCCTGAGATATGCATCGATGCGGATGTGCTTTCCTACTCCTCTCTTTGAATTTGTTTCAAGTATTCTTCAAAGCTGTCCAGACGATCTTCCCACAAGCGGCTGAAGGAATCGAGCCATGCGTCCAGTTCCTGAAACGGCTTCGCTTCAAGACTGTAAATGCGCTGCTGCGCTTTACGACGGACGCCCACCAGTCCGGCTTCGCTCAAAATGCGCAAATGCCGGGAAACCTGGGGCTGGCCGATTTTCAATTCTTCTACGATGTCGCTAACCGATCGGGGGCCCTGCTTTAAAAGCTCCACAATGTTAAACCGGTTAGGCTCTGCAATGGTGAACAAGGTTAATTGCAAGGCTGCTGTATTCATGGCCATAATATACACTATTACGTATATACATGTCAACGTATATAAGGAATACATGTTGGGCATAAAAAAACAGGCTATTACCGGCATGATATCTTTACCGGGTAGCCTGCTTCGTTCCTTCAAGTATGAATCATCATGCCCATGTCCCGCGCCGTCTCGATCAGAATCGGGGCAAATTCCACCAACGTCTCCGGCGACAGCCGGCTGACGGGTCCCGAAACCGACAGAGCCGCCGCAATCCGGCCGCTTCGGTCAAAGATCGGCGCAGCTACCGCCGCCGCACCGGGCTCCCGCTCCTCATAGCTGGTCGCGTAGCCGACCCTGCGGATTTCTTCAAGTTGGGCCACATAAGCCTCGCGGTCCACGGCCGAAGGCCAGTCGGGGCCGTCCAGCACGGCGCGGACGATCGCCTCTTCGGCGTAAGCAACGAGCACCTTGCTCGACGCTCCGACATAGAGCGGCAGCCTTGCGCCGATTTGAGCAACCCGCCGGATGGCCTGGTTGCTTTGAACCGCCTGAATGCGCAGCCGCTCGGTGCCGTCCCGCAAATAAAGGCTGACCGTCTCTCCAAGCCGGTCGCGAAGTTGCTCCATTTGCGGAAGCAGCAAAATCGCGGGATCGTCGTTCTGCGACAAATGCGCCGAAAGCTCCCATATTTTCAGGCCCAGCCGATATTTCTCCGTCGCCGAATTCCGGATGACGAACCCTTTTTCCTCCAAAGTAGTAAGCAGCCGGTGCACCGTACTCTTATGCAAGCCGATTTCTCCGGCGATTTCCGTCAACCCAAGGTCGCTCCCCTTCGTGAAGCACATCAATATATCAAGTGCCCGTTCCACGGCACGTACTGTCAGTTTCCGGTCCTCCATCTGGACCACGCCTCCTTTTGTTTCACTGAGTGAAACACAGTTACATAAATTATAAAGAATTGGACTTCACTCCGTCAACGACCCGTTTAATGCTAACCAAATTAACCCGTTTATTGACATATCAAGGGGCTGGAATTACGATATTTTTATATAACATTCGTCTCATTTCGACACTTTCCGATTATATTCGCCGGAAGCGGGTATGTATTGCCTATTGATACATAACCGGCGTATATCACTTGCATATGATGAATAAATAAAATGACAAGGAGGGGAAAACATGAGCCCGCCCGGCAGAAACGACCTTTTCTTGTCCGCTAATGTCAATGAACCTGCTCCGTCCTTGCTCGAAAACAAGCCTTTCAGCTTCAAACACATCTTTGTGGCCTTACTGCTGTCGGTCTTGTTTTTCCTGCTCTTTTGCTTCGTTTCCCTGCACGGGTATATTGCCTGGGTCCTGTCCAATCCGACGGTCGCCCCGCTCTACTCCAATCCCAAGCTCTCCAAAAACCTGGAATACGAAGATATTTACTTCCCGGCGGCGGACGGCAGCAAGGTCATGCAGGGCTGGTATATTCCGGCCACCGATTCAAACAAGACGATCGTATTCAGCCATGGTTACGGGGCGAATCGCGAAGAATCCTGGATTCCGATGTACGATCTCGCCCATTACGCACATCGTTTGAATTTTAATGTCGTGATGTTTGACTACGGCTTTGCCGCACAAAACACGAAGGAAGTTGCGACCGGAGGCAAAAAGGAAGCCCAGCAGCTCCTCGGTGCTATCGAATTTGCGAAACAGCGCGGCGGCGAGGAAATCATTATCTGGGGATTTTCCATGGGTGCCGGTACGGCCCTGCAGGCGGCTTTAACGAGCGAAGATATCGACGGAATGATCCTCGACAGCACATTCCTGCTTGAGCCGGATACGATGTATCATAATATCCGCCAGAATATCGATCTTCCGCGGCATCCGTCGCTGGAAATCATCGAATTGCTGCTTCCGGTACTTAACGGCACAAGTCTGCGGCAGATTCCGTATCCGCAGGTCAAGACCAAAGACTATCCGTTCCCGGTTCTTTTCGTCCATGGAACCGAGGATGAAAAGGCCCCTTATCCGATCGCCGAACAACTGGCCGCCAATCAGACCAATCCGGCTTCGGACGTATGGATCGTGGAAGGCTCCCATCATGAATTGATTTTCCGGGAACATCCGAAAGAATATTTGCGCCTCGTCTCTACCTTCCTTAGCAGAGTCGGGCAACAGCAGTCCGCCAAGACCACGGAAACTACCGGGTCCGTAACGAAATAGCATAGGCCAAACCCTCGCCGGAATAAACTGGTCGTAACGACGACACATTCCGTTAAGGAGGTTAAATCCGATGCTGTTCGTTTACGGGCCTTATTTGCCTGTCCGCATCTTGGAAGAAATCCGCTTCTGGAAAGAACAGGAGAGCGAGCATACAGATGTCATCAAGGCCATAGTTCCAGGTCTTGAGCCGCACTTCGTCAAGCTTTTGGATGAATGGAAACAGGTATTTTCTTCTACCGAGGAAGCCGCAAACCAGCTGCTTAAGTACGGCCTCTCGTCCAAAGAGGCGGCGTGCGACCCTCAGTTGATCAAAGAAACCGAGCGGATCCTGGACGCTTCCTTCCGCCAATCCAAGGAATTTATCCGACAGCTGTACACGATCCTTGACCAGAGTGCTGCTGCTAAAGCCATCCCGCTCGCCAAGACCGTGCTGCTTCACATTATCCGGGAGTCGGAGTATTTTCTCGGCGTGCTGGAGACGCTCAACACCCCCGGCCAGATCGCGAACACCATGGCTGGCGCCCCCCCAATCCTTGATCCGTTCCGTCCTGACGGGGATATTGCAGCCGGTAATTTTACCTCCGCCCACGAATCCGTTACCTTGGACAGTTTGGATGATCAGGAGCAGGAAAACATCCGAAGCGAGGCGGAAACTGCGGGTATACCGGCGCAGGAAGCCCAAAAGGATCAGGCAGGCCCACCGATAAACCAACGCCCCGTCCCGATCGGCGGACATACGCTGCCCCCCCTCCCCTATCCTTACAATGCGCTTGAACCGTATATCGATGAAGCTACGATGCGCATTCATCACGATAAACACCATCAGACCTACGTCGATGACTTGAATAAAGCCGAGAAAAAACTCCAGGACGCCAGGAAATCCGGCAATTTCGATCTGGTGAAACACTGGGAGCGGGAGTTGGCTTTTAACGGGGCAGGGCATTACCTGCACACGATTTTTTGGGATACGATGAGTCCGCAGGGCGGAGGCCGGCCGGAAGGCGAACTTCTGGAGCAGATCAAGCGCGACTTCGGTAGCTACGATGCATTCCACAAACAATTCTCCAACGCCGCGGAAAAAGTCGAGGGCGGCGGTTGGGCCATCCTCGTCTGGAGCCCTCGCAGCCACCGGCTGGAAATCCTGAATGCCGAGAAGCATCAAAACCTGTCGCAATGGGATGTCGTGCCACTCCTCCCGCTGGACGTCTGGGAGCATGCTTACTACCTGAAGCACCAAAACAAACGCAAGGATTACATCAACGACTGGTGGCACGTCGTCAACTGGCCGGCCGTAGCGCAGCGCTACGAACAGGCCAGAAAATTAAAATGGCAGCCGTTTTAAACGGCTGCCTTGTTCTTGTTCGGCATTTAGAGTAACCTATATTGAAAACCCTTCCATTTGTGAATAGAATAAGGGCTAGTAGATCGTATTATAAATTCCGTATACTATGGAAGCTCCCAAGATGCCGCAAGTGAGTATGCCAAGATCGGACAGACGGATAACAGAATGCTTTGCTGATGAAACACATGGCTTATGGAATGCACGGCTTGCTTCATGTGTGGCTTACCGCGTATAGGTGGCTTAGCACATAGGTGGCTTATCGCGCATCGGTGGCCAACGGTATACATGGTTAGCGGAATGCAGATTTCGGAATGGGGTAGCTGACGGTATGCAGGGCCAAGCCAACGGAATGCGAATACATGGCTAACGGAACTCACAGCCCTTATTGGGTCTTTATCGCATGATCTCCACGTCTAACGGAACTAAGCGCTCTTATGGGGCGGATTCCGAGTAAAATAACCGTGTTGAATGGCGAATAAGGGCTTCCAGTTCCGTTAGGTTACGCAAACTACCGCTTTCTATTGGAATAACGGCGCTCACTTCCGTTAGCTAGCTTTGGACGAAGCCGGCCTCCAAGCTGACGATCATGGGACGAGACGTCCAGTTAGTATCGAATTTTGAAATCGATCTACTAGAACGATCTGAGTATGAGTGGTCGGCAGATACGAATACATGGCTAACGGAACTCACAGCCCTTATTTGGTCTTTATTGTATGATTTCCACGTCTAACGGAACTAAGCGCTCTTATGGGACGGATTCCAAGTAAAATAACCGTGTTGGATGGCGAATAAGGGCTTCCAGTTCCGTTAGGTTACGCAAACGACCGCTTTCTATTGGAATAACGGCGCTCACTTCCGTTAGCTTGCTTTGGACGAAGCCGGCCTCCAAGCTGACGATCATGGGACGAGACGTCCAGTTAGTATCGAATTTTGAAATCGATCTACTAGAACGATCTGAGTATGAGTGGCCGGCAGATACGAATACATGGCTAACGGAACTCACAGTCCCTTATTTGGTCTTTATCGCATGATCTCCATGTCTAACGGAACTAAGCGCTCTTATGGGGCAGATTCCGAGTAAAATAACCGTGTTGAATGGCGAATAAGGGCTTCCAGTTCCGTTAGGTTACGCAAACGACCGCTTTCTATTAGAATAACGGCGCTCACTTCCGTTAGTTAGCTTTGGCGGCAGCCGGCCTTCAGCAGACGCTCATAATACCGAAACGTCCAGTAAGTAACGCCATTTAAAACCGATCTACTAGATCGATATCCGAGCCGAGCTCGAGAATTTCACAGCAGCGGAAGCATCACGGCGCGGGTACATCAGCAGCGGCAAGCCATATTGAAAAAGCTTGAATAAACCTTTTGGGAGGTCTGCGTCTATGGAACATGTATCCTTCGTGCTACAAATCGATCCCAAGGATCGGGAAGCCTATTTGAAGCGGCATGAGCAAGTGTATCCCGAGCTGGAACGGAAATTTGCCGAGGTCGGCATTCATCGCTATCATATTTTTTACCATGAAGGAACACTCTTTGCTTTTATGGAGGTGGAGGACTACGATTCGGCCATGGAGCAGCTTGCGAGTGATCCTGCAAATTTGAAGTGGCAGGAATTCATGTCCGATATGCTAAAACCGTGGGAGAACGGGAGTACGTCCAAAAGAATCACGGAAGCGTACCGGTTTGTGAAGGAGTAAATTTGAGGAATATATGCGGGAGTTAGGTTGACTTGAGCTGGATTAGAATTGGCATGGATACGGGTTCGATGGACGGATATTGCCGACGGGAACTCGTTTGTCGAAGCGGGTACAGGATACTGTGAATTTGTACTGTGAATTTGTACTGTGAATTTGTACTGTGAATTTGTACTGTGAATTTGTACTGTGAGTTAGTACTGTGAGTTAGTACTGTGAGTTAGTACAGTGATCTGATGCGGGGGTATCCGGTGCTTGCATCCCAACCGCGAAAATGTCGGCTTTTAAATACAAGCAATGCATTAGAAAATGCCCATAAGAAAAACCTTTGGCCCCAAGGGATATCCCCTTAAAACCAAAGGTTTTTTGACGTACAGCTCGTCTAGTCTTTAATCAGCGAAAGGAACTCCGCCCGCGAAGCGGCGTCCGAACGGAACGTTCCCCGTACCGCGGAAGTCACCGTTTTGCTGCCCGGTTTCTTGACGCCCCGGGAGCACATGCATAAATGCTCGCCCTCGACGACGACCATGACGCCTTGAGGTTTCAACACCTCGTCCATAATATCGGCGATTTGCGAGGTAATGCGCTCCTGCACCTGCAGGCGACGCGACACCGCCTCCACCAGACGTGCCAATTTGCTCAGCCCGGCGATTTTGCCGCTCGGAATGTATCCGATATGCACTTTGCCGAAGAAAGGCGCCATATGGTGCTCACATTGGCTGTAGTACACGATATCCTTGACAATAACGAGCTCCTCGTGGTTCTCTTCGAACGTAACTCCCAAAACATCCCGCGGATCGACTTCGTACCCGGCGAAAATTTCTTCGTACATCCGGGCTACCCGGGCCGGCGTTTCCAACAGCCCTTCCCGTTCGACGTCCTCCCCGACCAGCTTGAGAATTTCGCGAACATGATGCTCAATTTGCTCCCTGTTGTCGTGAGCCTGCGTGTTGACGTAATCTTTAACTCCTGCCATTAGCGCCTCCTCCTTTCAGTCAATAAATGAAGTCAAGCTGTCGAACTCAAGCGCCTTACTTCTTTTTGCGTTTTCCCGGGGCCTGAGGCATTTGCCCCCCTTGATTTTTCATCATCTGTTGGGCACGCTGCATTTGTTTGCTGTTTAAGTTGTAGCCCATTTGTTTCGCCATCTTCTGAAGCATTTGCGGATCGCTCTGCATCTTCGTCAGTTGTCTGCGCAAATAAAACACGCCGATCGCAAAACCGCCGACCAAACCGACGATTAACGTAATAATTGGAATTACGATATCCATGACTCACGCCACCCCTGTAATAAATCTCCTTGCAACAAGCCATACGGCCAGCACTCAACATATCATAGCATTCAAGCCGAATCGATTCAAGCGAGGAAATGCAAGCTACATCAAGGCTTCATTTAACTTGCCGCGGGCGATTTCGAGGCGTTCCAGCACCTCCGGATCTGCTTCCGTTCCGCAAGCCTTTTCGACCGCTTCAAGCGCTTCCTGCCCGCCGATCCGGCTTAATGCCCAAGCTGCGGTTCCCCGCAGTACCGGGCGCGGATCGTTGTTCATCACGTCGATGAGTTTCGGAACCGCGGAGGCGTCCTTAAAATTGCCGAGCGCAATGACGGCATTACGCTGGATCGGCTTTTTCCCGCGCCACGCGGCAGCGCTGCTTCCGAAACGCTCCTTGAATTCCCGGTTGCTCAGATCAAGAATCGGCAGCAGCAGCGGCTTCGCCGTTTCCGGGTCAGGCTGCAGCTCGGGTCTGTGATTCCATGACTTCCCTTTATTTTTCGGGCATACCACCTGGCAAGTGTCGCATCCGTAAAGCCGGTTGCCGATTTTGACCATGAATTCCTCGTCGAGAAACCCTTTGGTTTGCGTCAAAAAGGAAATGCACCGCTGCGCGTTCAATTGCCCGGGCCCCACCAAAGCGCCCGTCGGGCAAGCATCCAGACATTTCGTGCATTCGCCGCAATCTTCCGTTACCGGGCTGTCCGGCGAAAAAGGAATGTTGGTGATAAGCTCCCCGAGATAAATCCAGGAGCCCCATTTGGGCGATATAATCGCGCAGTTTTTGCCGCTGAACCCGATGCCGGCCCGCTCCGCCACCGCCCGGTCAGCCAAAACGCCCGTATCTACCATATCTTCAATCCGCGCATCGGGCACCCGTTCCAGAATAAACGCCTTCAGCTTGGCCATCGCCTCCCGGAGCACTTGATGATAATCCTGGCCCCACGCCGATCTGGCGAGAATTCCCCGGCGTTTTCCCGGCTCCGATTTGGGCGGATCGTCCATTTTCGAAGGATAGGCCACGGCGATCGAGATTAGCGAAGCGGGCTGCTCAAACGTCAGTTCGGGATAGACGCGCTTATCGATATCCGGTTCTTCGAAGCCGGATTCGTATCCTTTTTCCCGGCGGTCCAACAGGATCGACTTCAACGACAAAAACGGGTCCGCGGAGGCAAACCCGACATCGTCGATTCCCAGCGATGGGGCGATCCGTTTAATTTCACGCTTCAGTTCATCCCACGCTGACAAGTCCGTCACCCGGGAATCGGCCGATGAATGTTCGCTTGTCATCATCCTCTATCCCTCCTTCCTATTTAAGTAATCTTGGTGTCTATAATTCGTCTCGGCCGCACCTGACACTTGGTACTGCTCTTCTTATTTTGCCGATAATCGCTTAATGGCTTCGCGCGCCAGCAAATCGCAATGATTGTTCAGTTCATTGTCGCTGTGGCCCTTCACTTTCACGTACTCTACTTGATGGTTGCCCATCAGGCGCCACAACTCCTCCCATAGCTCTTTATTTTCCACGGGCTGGTTTTTGCTATTCTTCCATCCGTTCTTAAGCCATCCGCGGATCCACCCTTGTTGAAAGCAATTGACCACGTAAGCGGAATCGCTGTACACCTTGACCCGGCATGGCTCCTTGAGCTGGCTCAGCGCCGAAATGACCGCCTGGATCTCCATCCGGTTGTTGGTCGTCATCGGCTCACCTCCGGACATTTCCTTGCGATGCCCTTGATACAACAGAACCGCACCCCAGCCTCCGGGACCCGGATTTCCCGAACAGGCTCCATCCGTATAAATCATTACTTCTTTCACGATAGCGACCTCCAAATTTTCGAGTGCAGTACAGTCCTCGGCAAGTAAACTAAAACCTCATAATATATAGAAAAGCATATCCTTCACCCAATTGCAACGGATGGAAGATATGCTTAAAAGCTGCAGAATATAGCAGAAAACGGTGAAATTTATCTATAAATTAGGACAACGAGCTCGCAGCTGCGATTCCAAGCTTCTGGAACGCCTCCAGAAATTTGCTTGCGCCGTAACCCATCGCTTCGTACAACGGAGCAATCGCCTTGTTGTGATCGTCTCCGGCAATCATGATCCGGCTGATGTTGCGCTGTTTGAATCGTTGTTCCATAGCAGTTACGAGATTTTTGCCGACGCCTTGGCGGCGATAGTCGGGATGTACGGCCGTACGGTAGATGAAGCCCGTATTCTGGTCAATCGTACCGATCAACGTTCCTACTATCTCCCCATCCACTTCCGCAACCATAATCAATTCGGAATCCCAGGACAATTGTCTGGCGAAAGCCCGCTTTGTGTCTTCGTAACAGTCTTCCTTTAACGCGGCCTGCAAGAGCTCCATCACTTGATTTGCATCACTCAACTGGAAGGAACGAATAAGCATGCTATGATCTCCCTTTTCTCTACTTATAATAGATTCATGTAAATTTGGACGGTTCATTTTTACATTCACCGAATAATTGAATCCAGACAAAAAACGAGAAAAAACTGCTTCCTTGTCCATTAAACCATATAAATCTACGAAATACATCAATTTTCTTCTGTAAGCGCTTAATATGAAGCGTTTACATTTATTTGTTGAATATTATTTTCCAGTTCCGGAAATGTAAATGAATAATATTTTTAACGCTTTCCAATAATAGGTTCGTTCATCTTGGTTTTACACAACGTTTGTTTTTGGAATAAACGGGTAAAAAGTTTAATGACATCACAAAAATCGACAACAACAATGGAGGTACTTTGATCATGGCTTATGAATTGCCGGCACTTCCCTATCCCGCAAATGCGCTGGAACCCCATATCGATGAACAGACGATGAACATTCACCACGATCGGCACCATAATACCTATGTAACCAATCTGAACGCCGCTCTGGAGAGCGCGCCGGAGCTGCAAAATAAAAGCATCGAGGACTTGATCGCCAATCTGGACAGCGTGCCGGAGAGCATTCGCACCGCGGTTCGCAACAACGGCGGAGGGCACGCCAACCACACGCTGTTCTGGCAAATCATCGGTCCCGGAGGCGGCGGCGCACCGAAAGGTGCCGTAGCTGAGGCGATCGACCGGGAGCTGGGCGGATTCGACAAATTCAAGGAGGACTTTACTAAGGCCGCCACAACCCGTTTCGGCAGCGGCTGGGCCTGGCTCGTCGTCGGCAAGGACGGCAAGCTCGCGGTAACAAGCACTCCGAACCAGGACAACCCGCTGTCCGAAGGCCTGACGCCGATCCTCGGACTGGACGTTTGGGAGCATGCCTATTATTTGAAATATCAAAACAAGCGTCCCGATTATATTGCGGCGTTCTGGAACGTCATAAACTGGGACGAAGTGAACAAACGGTACGAGGCTGCGAAAAAATAAACTTAGGAGGCGATCCCATGTCTAAGGATAACCAACACGATTTGACCAACGATCCGCAGGAACTGCTGAAGGCGAAGCATGAGGCGGATGCGCATAAAGCGCAATTCACGAACTTCGCCCGCAACGTCAGCGGGGACCGGCCTACTGACCATGGGCAAGTATCTCCCGATCAACACCGGGAGCCGGACAAACAGAACACGATGAAGACGACGGAAAACCGGATGATTTGAAGCTCCTATGCACGAAAAAAGGCTGCCCTCCGCAAACATAACGTTGGCGAGGGCAGCCTTTTTTAGGTTGTTGTCGATATAGTGGTTTATTCCTCCGAACGGCCGGCTGAGAAGTATCGATTGAGAATCTTTAGGAATACGTTCGGAAAAGCGAGGCCGTCCATATCCTCCCGGGAGATCCAGCGGTACTCCGCGGGGGATTCGCCCGGGGCGCCGGTTTCATAGGCGGCCCCGGCTTCGGCGACGGCGGCGAGGCCCGGAAGGGCATCGATGCCGCCGGAAGCTTCCCGGAAGCGGAAGACGCGGAGACTCCAGTGGATATGGCTGAACGTATGCTCCGCGTCCATAAACGCTTCCGCAGGCATGGCGGCTACGCCCGCGGCGCCCAGCGCCGCGGCGAGCCGGTCCATCGCCGGCCCGTCGGGCAGGCCGGCCCCTTCGGCGGCATCGGCCGCGGCGGGGATGTGGGGCAGCTCCCACATCCGCGCGAGCAGCCCCGCGTCCGGCCGCCGGCGGACCAGCACGTGCCCGGCGTGCTCGCCGCCTCCCTCCACGAGGGCGACAAGCCGGTACTCGGGACGCGGCGGCTTCGCCTTGCTCTTCACCGGCAGCGTCTCCTCGGCGCCCTCAAGCCGGGCCGCGCACTGGGCCATCACCGGGCATACAAGGCAGTGCGGCGATTTCGGCGTGCACACGAGCGCGCCCAGCTCCATCAGCGCCTGGTTGAAATCCGCGGCCCGGCCGCGCGGAATGAGCTCCTTGGCGAGCTCTTCCATCAACGTGCGGGTACCTGTTTTCATGATATCTTCCCGAATCAGAAAATACCGCGACAGCACCCGCATCACATTCCCGTCCACCGCCGGCTCCGGCTGATCGAATGCGATGCTGAGGATCGCGCCCGTCGTATACGGGCCGACTCCCTTAAGCGCGGCCACATCGGCCTTGTTCGCCGGAATGACGCCGCCGTGACGCTCCATGACCTGGCGCGCGGCCGCTTGCAAGTTGCGTGCCCGGGAATAATAGCCGAGTCCTTCCCAGCATTTGAGCACGTCCTCTTCGGGCGCTTCCGCCAAATCCTTCACCGTCGGGAACCGTTCGATAAACCGCTGGAAATACGGAATGACGGTGTCTACCCGCGTTTGCTGCAGCATGATTTCGGAGATCCAGATGAAATACGGGTCCCGGTGTCTCCGCCATGGCAGATCCCGTTTGTTCCGTTCATACCATTCCAGCAGCTCCGTGCTGAAATATAGTTTATTGTTCGCACTCTCCTGCATGTCGTTCTCCTTTACCTTACTCGTTCCACCACGGCAAAAGCGGAAGCCAGATGCCGTTCATGGGTGATGCTGAGATGCACGGCGTAATTCGCCGCACTGAGCCCCAAACGTTCCCACGCATCGTCCGAAAGCCTTACATACGGCTTCCCGCTCCCGTCTTCAGCTACCGGCAAAATTTCCATATCCGCAAAGCCGAGCACCCGTCCGATGCCGCATCCGAACGCTTTGCTTACGGCTTCCTTCGCCGCAAATCTTCCCGCCAAAAACTCGGCAGGGCGCGTGGTGCATCCGGGCAGCAAAAGCTCCCTGGGAGTCAGCACGCGCTGGCTGAACCTTTCGCCGGTTTTTGCGGCCAGCATCTGCTCCACCCGGCCGATTTCCACTACATCATGACCGATTCCATATATCAAAAGATTGACCCTCTTCCTAATTAGTCCTTGGTTAATCGTCAACATTTCCATTGTAGCAGGGAACCCCCCGCCAAGCGAGTCCGAGCATTCCCCTATGCTATAATGGGAAAAACAGGATTCCTGTAAAAAAATCCGGAAAGGATGAGTTATTCATGCCGGACTCTTTTCAACTCACATTGGAAGGCGGCCATATTCTGCGATGCACTCGTTACCCGGCACAAACGGCACCGCAAAGCTTGGTCGTTCTCGCGCATGGATTCAAAGGCTTTAAAGATTGGGGCATGTTCCCGCACGCCGCCGAGTTTTTAAGCCGCACCAACGAAGTGATTACGTTTAACTTTTCGCATAACGGCATTGGCGACGATCCCGAAGAATTTACCGAACTGGATAAGTTTGCGATAAATACTTATGACCGTGAGCTTTCCGATCTACGGCAGCTGATCGCCCATCTTCGGTCCGACCCGGATCTCGCCGCGCTCCCGTTGTTCCTCATCGGCCACAGCAAGGGAGCTGCGGTCTGCCTCATTCATGCTCTGGACCACCCCGCCCAGGTTCAAGGCGTCATCTCATGGAACGGAATCACCAATCTGGACCTGTTCAGCGACGGACAAAAGGAAGAGATGCGCCGGAACGGGCGAAGCCACGTATTAAACGGACGGACAGGCCAACAAATGCCGCTCGACAAAGTGATCCTCGAGGATTTGGAACGGCAGCGCGAACGTTACGATCTTCTCGGAAGACTGGCCTGCAGCAAGGACTTTCCTGTCGCGCTAATCCAGGGAACCGAAGACGGCGCCCATTTGCGAAAAGGATCCGCGGAACTGGTCCGGCTCCGTCCCGATATTCCATGGATTCAAATTCCCGACGGCAATCATACTTTTGGTACGGTCCACCCGTTTCAGGGATTTACCGCGCCGTTCTCCGCGGCGCTTGAAGCTACACAAGCTTTCATCCGGGACAATTTAACCCTCCCATCCTCCCTTGGCGGTTCCGGACAGCAAGAATGATCAAGTTTTCGTCCCGCTCATTCTCTATACTCATGTCATAGACCGGTCTGGAGGGATTCATGAATCAGCTTAAAATCATTCGGCAATGCATTGATTACATCGAATCACGGCTAGATGAGGATTTGACGTTAAAAGGAATCGCCCAGGCGATGCACTATTCGGAGTACCATTTTCACCGGACGTTTTTGCACCTTGTCGGGGATACCGTCACTTCGTACATCCGGAAACGCCGGCTGTCCAAGGCAGCGGAGCTGCTGGCGTATACGGACCGGAAAGTGCTCGATATCGCGTTGGAGTGCGGCTTCGGTTCTCACGAGGCTTTCACGAGAGCGTTCCGGAAAATGTACGGCATGCTGCCGACCGCCTGCCGCAAGCTCGGGGCTCCGCCTTTTGTCACTGCCGTAGCGGTGCCTCACCTGCCGTTCGATGATCAAATTTTTAGAAAACGGGGAGAATGGGATATGGAATACAAAATTGAAAAATACCCGGCCATGAGGGTTATCGGGTACTCCATTAGGACGACGACGGAGAATGGACAAAATAGCCGCGAGATTCCTGCCTTTTGGCAAACTTACATGAAAGACCGGCTCGGGGAGCGTATTACGGGCAAAAAGTACCCCGACGTCGAGTTGGGGCTGTGCGGTACGATCGATGAGGACGGATCGTTCCAGTACATCATCGGGTTCGAGGCAGACTCCGGGGCCGTGGTTCCGGAAGGCGCGGTCGAATACGAGGTTCCCGAAGCGACCTATGCCATCTTTACGACACCGCCGGCGAACGGGGAGCAATTTGTCGATTCCATTCAGCAAACCTGGAACGAAATTTTCTCCGAGTGGTTCCCTTCTTCCGGTTACGAGCAGGCCTGTGCTCCGGACTTTGAGTGGTATGATCGGCGCTGTTGGCCTGAAGAAGGCAAGCAGATCGATATATACATTCCGGTACAGCCAGCGGCAGGACAATAGGACAATAGTTCGGAGAGAGCTACCGTTCGGTGACTAGATCAGTAGCACGGGAGTGCGGACGTTCAGTCGGCGACGGTGTGCTAGCCTGGGAGTACAGCCGTCCTGTCGCCGACAGGGCGGTAGCCTTTTCGGGCAGCGACAGAGCAGCAACCCGGAGTGCGACCATCTGGTCGGCGACAGGGCTGCTTCCCTGGATGCCGCCTCACGCGGTACCGGATGACCGTCTTTAATGTACCGCCAATTGTTCCTGACTGCTGGGCCACACCTTTCGTCTGCGATGCGGTAACTGCCACGGGTACGACAGTCCAGCATCGGCCATTACCGCAACTCGACATTAGCTCGCCTGCGCAGACCTTACTTTACTCATCTTCATTGGAAATTTTCCAACCACCCCAACATAACACTTTATAACATACACGCACCACCATATGCACACTTCACAACTACTCCCACCAAATCATACACCCACGCGCAAAAAAATCCCGCCAAGCCTATAAACAGCCGCTTGGCGGGATTTTAGCCTTTTATTCGTAACGCAGCGCTTCGATCGGATGCAGCTTGGACGCCTTGTTTGCGGGGTAAAGGCCGAAGAAAATCCCTACCGCCGCCGAAAAACCGAAGGCCAGCAGGATCGCCCAGACCGATACCACGAACGGCCAGCCTGATATAAGGGCGAAAACATAGGCCGCAAACAAACCGAGCAGCGCCCCCAGCGTTCCGCCGATAAACGACAGGATGACCGCCTCGATCATGAATTGCAGCATGATCGTTCCCGGCGTCGCGCCGATCGCCTTGCGGATCCCGATCTCGCGCGTCCGCTCCGTGACCGACACGAGCATGATGTTCATGACGCCGATTCCACCGACAAGGAGCGAGATGCCCGCGATCGAGCCGATGATCGTCTGCAGAACGGAGAATGTGCTCGACACCATTTGTTCGGCTTCTTTTCCCGTTTGCGTGAAGTAGATGTCGGGATCGACGTTTTTCCGCTTCGAAATCCAGTCCTTCAGCGACTTGATCGTCTCGTCGATCCGGTCCGGCGATGAAGCGACGACCTCCAGCATGCCGAAGCGCTCGTTGTCTCCGGCCTCGCCGAAGGTGACGGCGGTCACCGGCGCAAATCCGGAATACTGCTCCCCCTCCATGCCGCTCAAGATGCTCTCCTGCGTCTTGTATACCCCGATAATCCGGTATGTGCCGCTATTCAGCACGACCTTTCTCCCGATGGCCCCGCCGGCCGATCCGAACGCCTTTTCGGCGTACTTTTTGTCGACCACGATGACCTTCTGCCTGCCCCTTTCCTCCTGGGAGTTAAAAAACCTCCCCGCCGCAAGATCGATCTTTTGCATTTTTACCGTATCCGAGGTGGTCGCCGTCACGGTAAAACGCAGCGAATCCTGCTTCAGCTTGGTCGTCATTCCATAGGTCAGCGAAGAAGATACGTACTGAACGCCCGGCAGCTTGCGGATTTCGGCAAAATCCCGGAGTCTGAAGTCGGTGTCCCCCCCTTGGGAACCGGCATCGCTCATATTCGGATAGATGACAAAATATCCATCCTTATAGTTCGAAACCATGGAAATGATCGAGGTCTGCCCCGCTTGGCCGATGGATACGACGGTCACGACCGCCGCGACCCCGAACACGATGCCGATCATCGTCAAAAAAGAACGGAGCTTGTTCATCCTCAAGTTGTCCAGAGCCACCCATATGCTTTCCCAAATGCTCATTGAAGGACACTCCCTTTGCGCGTATCCTTGAGCAGTTTGCCGTCCCCGAACAGAAGCACGCGGTCGGCATGCTCCGCGATGTCCGGTTCGTGCGTGACAAGGACGATCGTCGTCCCTTCCCGGTGAATCTCCTTGAAGAGCGCCATGATATCATGCGAGGATTTCGTGTCGAGATTGCCGGTCGGCTCGTCCGCGAGCAAAATCGGCGCATCCATCGTGAGCGCCCGGGCGATCGCCACCCTCTGCTTCTGTCCGCCCGATAGCTCGTTCGGCCGATGCTTGACCCGGCCCTTCAGGCCGACCTTGTCCAGCAGTTCAAGCGCTCTCGCCTGCCGTTTTTCCCGGGAAATGCCGGCATACATCATCGGCAGCGTAACATTCTGCAGCACCGTCTGCCTGCCGAGCAGATTGAAGCTCTGAAAGACGAAGCCGATTTTGCGGTTCCGCACCCGGGCCAGGTCATCCTCGTTCAGTTTATGAACCTCCTCGCCGTCCAGCACGTAACTGCCCGAGGTCGGAACATCCAGACATCCGATAATGTTCATCAGCGTCGACTTTCCCGAGCCGGATGTACCCATAATGGCGACGAACTCCCCGCGCTCGATCCGCAAATCGATATGACTCAGCGCTTCAACCTCCAAAGGCCCGTTTTTGTACACTTTGGTGATATCCGTCAAGGTAATCATTGGACCTTCACCTTGTCGCCGTCTCTTAACGATTCCGCGCCCTCCACGATAATCTGATCCCCCTTGGCGGCGCCGGACACGATTTCAATTTGTTCCTCGCCCTCTTTGCCGATCGTCACGGGAACTTTGACGGCGATACCTTCCTCAGCCTTAAAGACATACGGCTGTTCCCCTTCGTACCGGACCGCGGAGATCGGGACGAGCAGACGCGGCTTGTCCGGGATCTCCATAGCGATCGACACGTTGTAGCCGGGTCGCAGCTCGGGCGCCACTGTCTCCAGGGTGACGGCCATTTCCACCGTCGCGTCCTTGGAGGCGGGATCGGCGATCTCCGCTGTCGGCGCCAGGTAAGTCACCTCCCCGTCGTATGTCCCGGAAATCGATTCCCCGGTCACGACGGCC
The DNA here is from genome assembly GCF_051307165.1 of Paenibacillus salivarius. Taxonomy (NCBI): domain Bacteria; kingdom Bacillati; phylum Bacillota; class Bacilli; order Caryophanales; family Paenibacillaceae; genus Paenibacillus; species Paenibacillus salivarius. The sequence goes on along the minus strand of NZ_CP195592.1, from coordinate 821,580 downwards.
TTCATGCCCATTCCGGCTTTTCCCGCATCCAGCTCATTCAGGTAAGCCCGCACTTTGAACGACGACAAATCCGCGATCGAGGCGACCTCGCTGCCCTCCGCGATCATCTGTCCCGCATTGACCGCCAACGCGGTTACGGTTCCGTCGGCCTGGGCATGCACTTCATTGCCGCCCAGCTTCTTTTCAAGCGCGGCAATCGTCAGTTTGCTGCTTTGAATCCGCAGATCGTAAGAGCTCAAATCGAGCTCCTCCGCCTCCTGCCCGGGATCCTCGCTCATCATTTTTTTGAAATTTTCAAAATGCTGCTTCTTCGCCTGCAGGCGCTCGGCTTCCGTAAGCTGTAAATTCAGCCGCTCTTTCTCCAGCTGCTCCTTGATGTCCTCCGTCTTAAGCGTCAGGAGCACCTGTCCTTTGGCGACTTGATCGCCAAGCTTGACTTTTACGGCTTCCACGATTCCGCTTCCGGCGGCATAAACCTTCGTGATATTGGCAGGCTCCAGCTTCCCGTTCGTAAAGATTTGCTCCGTGATCGTCCCTTCGGACACTTCCGCGGTTTTCACCGCGGCCGCCTGCTTCATGTTCAACATATTCACCAGAACAAGACCAATAACGACAAGCCCCAGGACAGCCCCGATGATCCACTTTTTCTTTGACACTTCCATCACCCTATCCTATGTCCTATAGTTTACCGGTACATCAGCAGCGCCGAACCTACCGAAAAAATAAGCCAGATTCCGACAATCCAAAGTCCGACGGTTTTACGGGGACGATTCATCATCACTGCGGCTCCGACCACATACAAAGCCAGCTCCCAAATGCCGAACGGGTTGGCCAAGGATAACAGATGATACATGACTCCCGTTTTTTCCGTTATAAAAGCCCCCAAACTGAGCGTCACATCCGTCAATGACTTTGCATCCGAAACAAACAACATGACTCCGGTAATCAATCCGCCGACCATTCCCGGCAAAGCCGCATAACCGGCCAGGGTTACGAGCTGCATGTATTTGGCTTCACCTCGGACAATGAGATTAAGCAGCATAAACAACAATGCCATAATAAAAATGCCGGCCGCTGCAAAAAGCGGAGTCGTAATCCAAGCCATCATTTTACTGCCTGCGATCAACGCATCGTGCGTGGCGGGGTCGATCCCCTGCTGATTCTTAAAGCCTTCCAGCAACGTCTGCTCCAGGATCGGCATTTGGAGATAAACCAAAACGAGCGAAACGAGAATCAAGGCGACCAGAGGAATGATCCAGGCCGTTTTGCTCTCTTTTACCCTTTGAAACGTCTCCACCGGCGACACAAAAATCGTGAACAAGTTTTTCAAACGATTCCCTCCCAAGCTCCCATTTTCTTTCACTAGGTATGTATTGGAAACAAGCTGCTATTATGTATACGGGACCGTACCGCCAAAAGATTCATCAAATTAGGACACGCAAAAAAAAACGCGGACTGCAAAGGGCCATCCCCAAAGCAACACGCGCTTGTTGCGACCTGACTGAACCGTATCAAATTCCCGGAATCGCACTGCGTTTGTGCTCCGTGATCCGGTACATTTTTTCGATCCGCTCCCGAACCTCCGGTTCCACTTCCTTGCCTTCCAAGTAATCGCTGTTGGCTTCATAGCTAATTCCGAGCTCTTTCTCGTCCGTCTGTCCCTCCCAGAGGCCTGCCGTCGGCGCCTTGTCGATGACGCTTTGCGGAACGCCGAGATAGGAGGCGATTTGTCGAATTTGACGCTTATTCAGCGAGCTTAACGGCGTAATATCGACGGCTCCGTCCCCCCATTTGGTATAAAAGCCCGTAACCGCCTCGGAGGCGTGATCGGTTCCGACCACGAGCAAATTCAGTTCGGTCGCCAAAGCATATTGGATGACCATCCGCGTCCGGGCCTTAACGTTACCTTTTCCTTTATAACTCATGTGCCGGTGCTGGCCGATTCTTTTCAACCCGTATTCCACTTCCAGCGCGATTTCATCCACGGTCTCCTCGATGTTCGTCTCGACCGTATGGGTTAATCCGAAGATTTTGGCGACTTCATAGCTGTCCCCGATATCCTCTTGCTCCCCGTAAGGCTGAAAAACGCCCAGCGTCATATACTCGCGCCCCGTTTCCTGCGACAGCTCATCCGTCGCCCGTTTGCAAAGCCCGGCGGCCACGGCGCTGTCGATTCCCCCGCTGATCGCGATCAAAAGGCCCGTTGTCCGGGAATTCAACACATATTCCTTCAAAAACGCGACGCGTCTGACAACCTCCTCCTCCGGATCGATCACCGGCTTGACGCCCAAGCGTTCAATAATCTCCTTTTGCAAGCTCATTCTCCCAGCCCTCTCCCTTTTTTTATAGTGAATGTTCAAAAACTACCTTATATATGTAAAACGCCCCGGCGAATCGGCGGTTATTGCCGGATTGCGGGACGTCTCTCCGTAAGCTTATGCAATTGGTCGTTATCTGCAATAACGGTCGAAAGCGCTGGTCAAATCCGCGGCGATTTCCTCTGCCGAACGGTCTTCGATTTGATGCCGCTCGATGAAATGAACGAGCTCTCCGTCTTTCATCAGTGCGATGGATGGCGAGGACGGTGGATATGGCGCAAAATATTCGCGCGCTTTCGCGGTCGCCTCTTTATCCTGTCCGGCAAATACGGTGAACAGGTGATCCGGGGTCAGATCATGCTGCAACGCTTTGGCTACGCCTGGACGGCATTGGCCGGCAGCACATCCGCATACCGAATTGACGACGACCAGCGCGGTTCCTTTCGCGTCCGGCAAGGCATTTGCCACCTCTTCGGGGGTGCGCAGCTCCTGGATTCCCAAGGTAGTCAGCTCATCCCGCATCGGTTGTACCATATCTCTCATATATTGATCGAAGGACATTGACATGATGTTTTCACTCCCAATTAGATTTATTTCAATTTGATTTATTTCAATTATACAATTCCGGGAAAAGAAAGCCAACTTTACATCAAAGGTCCTATTTATCATAAGCGCGTGTTGAACTACCTTTATAAGTCAAATTGGAAAAAATGCTGTAAATACCGTTCCCTTTCCCTCCTCGGATTCCACGCCGATCTTTCCGCCATGCCGTTCCATGATGCTAAGGCAGAGCGACAAGCCCAGGCCCGTCCCTTGCGCCTTCGTCGTAAAAAAGGGCTCAAACAGCCGCTCCTGTTGGGCCTGCGGAATCCCGGGACCGTTATCGCGCACATATAGTTCTACCCCGCCGGATACCCGCTTCGTTTCAAGCTCCAGTTGGCCTTTATCCTGCATCGCTTCCATGGCATTGCGGCTCAAATTCAAAATCAGCTGTTTGATTTCCTTCCGATTCAGGCGCAGCTCGGGCACCCCCTCGTCCACCTTGACTTCGATGCTTTGTCCGCGCAAATTCGCGTCCGCCCATAAAAGAGGCGTCAGTTCTTTAATAATGTCGTGCAGTCCGCACAACTCCATCGTCACCGTCCGGTTTTGGGCCAGGGACAAAAAGTCGTTGATGATATGGTTGGCCCGGTCGAGCTCCTCCATGACGATTCGATAATAATGATCCAAGGAGGACGGGCTCTTCTCGCGCATTAACTGCAGGAAACCGCGGACCACAGCCATCGGATTGCGAATTTCATGGGTAATGCCCGCGGCCATCTGTCCCACTAAGGAGAGGCGGTCGACATGGTTCAACTCCTTCCGGAACGTCTCCAGCTCCGTAATATCCTGGATAATGAGCACCGCGCCGGTCGTTTCATCGGTATGGGCTTTTTTGATCGGAGAGGTACTGGTAAAATAAATCTGATCACCGCTTTGCAGAAGCTCGCGGGTTTTGATGTTTTCATTAAGCGTTTGCACGGCCCGGGAAAAAAGCACTTCAAAATGAACCTCGGACAACACGGAATCGAGCTTCTTCCGGAACAGATCCTCGCGGGTCGCCGTGGATTCGCTGCTGCGGCGGTACAATTGCATGAACGTCTCATTGACGGCAACGATTCCGGCCTGCCGGTCAAGCAAAACGATTCCCAGCGGCGCTGCATCCATGCTTTGCTGTAGCTTCTCCGCCTCGCGGAAATAATTGCGTGACAACTGCATGACCTGCAGTCTCAGCTTTTCTTTTTCCAGAGTATGCTCGATCATGTAGACAAAGAGGCTGCCGATCACCAAGGTAACAAGGATGTTTATGAACCCTGTCCCCAGGGAAACCAGATCGGTTCGCAGCGTCGCTGTTCCCGTGAGAAACCGCGAAGACGTGATCATCATTTCGCCGGCGACAAAAAAAGCGCAAAGGATGACGACTTTGCCGTGTCTGCCGGTCATTTTGAAATATCCCGAGACGATCAAAACCAAAGGATAAAGAAGCATGCCGGTTTCCAAAATAAATCCGGAAAAAGTGAAGTTTAATGCAAATAAGGGATACAGAAGCAAATAGAGAAGCCCGACCGTGATTCCGTCGCGAAGCCGGCCGTACAGCATCAGGGCAAATAACGGCAAGATTCCATAATTGACGGGGACTTCATCCCACAAATGTGTGGAAAATACCGTGCATAGCAGCATGCTTCCCGTACAGGTGTATAATAATTCTCCAAAATGGCTAATCTTACAATTTGTTCCTTTCCTGGACGCCCGGTTTACGGTGAATTTTCCATAAGTCAACGGAAACAAAAAGGCAGGCAATCCCGCAATCAGCATTTGCAGCAGCACTTCTTTGATCTCACGCACGTTCTCCCTCCTTTGGCGGAAGAGTTCATCTATTTTCGATTAAATCATAGGCGACAAAGTTTTACAATATTTCATGTTTTAGTGAAATAAATATAATAATTTGTGAAAAAGTACAAACAACTTAAAGGAGCAAAACAGATGAGGAATTTCGAAGTTATCGTGATCGGAGGCGGACCGTCGGGACTGATGGCCGCGATCGCTTCCGCAGAGCAGGGAGCCCGGACGGCGTTGCTCGACAAAGGGGACAAGCTCGGGCGGAAACTCGGCATTTCCGGAGGCGGACGCTGCAACGTGACGAATGCCAAAGAGATCGATGAGTTGATTACTTATATCCCGGGAGGCGGGAGATTTCTGTACAGCGCCTTTTCCCTGTTCAGCAACAAGGATATCATTGCATTTTTCGAAAATCTGGGCATCGCTTTAAAAGAAGAAGACAACGGGAGAATGTTCCCCGTTTCGGATAAAGCCAAAACCGTTGTGGACGCCTTGATCGGCAAAGCGAGATCGCTTGGCGTTCAGCTATTGACCCATCATCCGGTGCAGGAGATCATTTACGGCGAGGAAGGCGTGGAGGCCGTCAAACTTCAAGGCGGCGAGGTGATAGCGGCAAATTCGGTCGTCATTGCCACGGGAGGAAGATCGGTGCCACATACGGGTTCTACCGGTGACGGATACCCGTGGGCGGAAGCCGCGGGGCATAAGATTACCGAGCTGTTCCCTACCGAGGTGCCGATCGTTTCAAAGGAGAAGTTTATCGTCAGCCGTGAACTTCAAGGCTTGTCCTTACGCGATGTAAAGCTGTCCGTCCTCGACCCGAAAGGAAAAACCGTGATCGCCCACCGGGGGGACATGATCTTTACGCATTTCGGCCTGTCCGGCCCGATCGCCTTGCGCTGCAGCGGTTTTATCCGCCAAGTTAAAAAGAAGCATGGCGTTTCCGAAGTCACGATGTCGATCAATCTGTTCCCCGACCGCTCTCCCGGCGATCTTGACGCCTTTTTGCGCAGCCTTGCGGCCGCCGAGCCGAAGAAGGCGCTGAAAAATGTGCTGAAGGGGACGATTCCGGAACGGCTGCTTCCGTTCCTGTTCGAAAGAGCCGGTTTGTCCGGCGACACGACTTATGAACATCTTCCGAAGGAGCCTTGGCTGGATTTTGTGGCGGCAGCCTTGAATTTTAAGGTACTGGTCACCGGAACCCGGCCGTTTGAAGAAGCGTTCGTCACCGGCGGAGGCGTTCATCTGAAGGAAATCAATCCGAAAACCATGGGCTCCAAGCTGATGCCTGGCCTGTTCTTTTGCGGCGAGGTTCTGGATATCCACGGCTACACCGGCGGTTACAACATCACGGCCGCCTTTGCGACCGGATATACGGCAGGAAACCATGCCGCAAAATCCGCGCATGGAGAGTTATAATGCAGTTTCCGATCCCCGGCAGGACCTGTTACCGGGGAGTTGTGCGTCGTCTGCTTCGGGCGTTCGACGGGAACAGCGTCCATAAGGGCGATACGAACCGGACAATGATCAAGCCGGCAGGCACGGCAAACACCGCCCCCCACCAAGCGTGAGCCAGCGTGGCTCCGATCACGCAGGTCAACGGGACGACGGCGGGATAGAGAAGCAGCCGCATCGTCCGGGGGGCCGAGAGAAATTCCGTGTCCTCCCGGAGCGGGAGAACGGACATCGCATCTCCTGCGAAGAAGGCTTGTCTATGTCCATTCAGCCAATAGACCAGGAGCAGCAGAAGCGCCGCGTAAACAATGAGATTGACCGGAAAAGGCGGCAGGAATACCGCACTACAACCGAGCAGCGCAAACTGTCCGTATAGTCTTAACGTCCTTCCGCGCAAAAACGACTTGAACATTGTCTCCGCAAGCCGGTCCTCCGTCCGTTCGGAACGCAGCAGTCTGCCGCTGCGACGGAACAACCAAGGGCGGGACTTCGTTTTTTGCGGCGGATCGACGGAATTGGCGAGCAAAAGACCGGTAAGTCTCGTTTTTTGCCGTTCATCTTCGCGTACTTCGGCTTCAAATCGCCCCTTGAGATGAAACCGATGCCAGGCTAGAACGAACGTCAAGGCGGTACATACGGCTAAAGCCGGAAACGCTGTTTCAGGTGAGTGCCAAGCCGACCCCACCGTTCCCGCCAATATAAAGGAACCGCCCAGCAGGATGAATCCCGCCGCCTGAAGCATCATTTGCTTCCAGCCCGACCAGATCACCCTGATCAAATGGGTCATCCATGCGCACACGGCGTTAACTCCGCATGTCAGCCCGTAAACGGCCAGAATGTCAGGCGCTCCCCACCCGTAGATCCGGACCAGCAGCGGTGCGATCAAAGCGAAACAAAGCGCGATAGCCGAGAAGTTGCAGAGCATGCTGACGGCTGCGCCCCTGAGCATGATGCCGTGGAGCCAGCGCTTCTTTTGCTTCAAAACGAGCACATCGGCCGCCTCGATGTACAACAAGATTCCGCTGAAGGCGAATGTGACAATCAGCAGAAAAACCGGCACTGCCGCGTCCGGCAAATGTTGCAGCCAGACCGGAAGCGCTTCTTTCCAAAGGGCGTAGTAAAGCCTTCCAAGCAATAAAAGGGCCGGGATGCCGATATACAGCATCACGATCCCGTCAAAGGTAAACCGCAGCAAACGGTACTGCTCCCGTACATGATCGCTCCATCTTCTTGCAAACAAGCTTTTCACATTCATTCGGTCAACACCTCAAAACAATCGAACAAGGGGGCATCCGGCAATCCGGCGGACGCCCGGATGTCATCCAGCGTTCCGACAGCGGCAACCCTTCCGCCCGAAAGCAACACAAAATCGTCGCAGATCCGTTCCGCCGTGTCCAAAACATGCGTGCACATCAACACGCCGGCCCCGCGCCGCCGCTCCTCCTCCAGCAAACCGAGAAAATCCCGGGTCGCGCGGGGATCCAATCCGATAAACGGTTCATCCACGATATAAACATCCGGCTTTTGCAGAAAGCCGATCATCAGCATCATTTTTTGCCGCATCCCTTTGGAAAAACTGCCCGGAAGGTGATCCCGCACCTCCCGCATTCTGAATTTATCGAGCAGTTTTCCGCCTTCGCGTTCAAACACGGCCTCTTCCATGCCGCATACGGCTGCGGCCAAACCAAGGTGCTCCCATAAGGTCAACGTTTCGTAATAGACCGGATGCTCGGGAATATACGCGTATTTCTCCGGGCTTCCGGCAAAGTTCACTTCCGCTTTCACCTCGGGCAGCAGGCCGAGAATGGCCTTTATGGCCGTGCTCTTGCCTGCCCCGTTTGGTCCGATCAAGCCCGTCAGATTTCCGGATCTGACCGCGAAAAACACTTGCCCGATCATCGGCTTTCCAGCCTCGTATCCCGCCTCTTAAATCGCTACGCTCATTAGTGTATCCGTCATTGATACTCCCCGCTTTTTCTATTACTGATGACTTCTATACGAGCCGATTCCCTGCGGGGTTTCAGTTTATGCACCGATAGCAGCCGGCTCCAATGATGCCGCATCCCTTTTCATAATCAACGGTTTAAAGAATAACAGCACGATTCCGATCAGCGCCATTAATCCACCCGATACGATGAAAGCGGGCGCGGGGCCAAAAACGGTGACCAGATACCCGCCGCAGACAGGACCGATGGCCGCCGCCGCCGAGGTAACGCTCGTTACCGTACCGAACACCCTTCCGATCAACGGTTCGGGGGTCCGCTGCTGAAGGGCGATTTGGAACGGAATAAACGTGAAACCCGCTCCGACGCCCGCCAGGAAAAACATCCCCATCAGGAGAACATAACCGATATGATTAAACGGACCGTGCAGCCCATAGAATCCGGCGACCGCGAAGACGATTCCGAGCAGCGCACCGCCCGCTCCCATCTTGGCCAGTGGAGACAATCGGCGCATTGCCCCCGAGATCCCCGCGGCGGCCAACGTTCCCACGCCGCTTAGCGTAATGCACCATCCCAGATAATCCTCCGGAATCCCTGGGATTTCGCGAAACAAGACGACGATTTGCGAATCGGCGACCTGCAGAACGAGCAAAGCCATCGTAAGGGTCAGCAGGCCGAAGGCGATGAGCGGAATGCCGGCGATCACTTTCATTCCTGCAGCCATGTCTTTCCAGAAGCCCGACTTTTCGGCCGTATTACGAGGCTCCGGAGAATCTTGACTCACGGCTGCCCTTTTTCCCGGCACCGCCAGCAAAATCAAGCCCGACACGAGAAAAGAGGCCGCATCGATCATAAAGCAGGAAGCGATCCCGAAAGCGGCGGCAAGCATGCCGCCCAGCGCCGGACCGATGATTTTGCTGCCCTGCTCGATCACCGCGCTATAGGAGACGGCCTTATCCAGATGCTCGGGTGCGACGACTTCTTTGATCTTTCCGTTTTTCGCCGGGGAAAACAAAACATCGAACATGCTTTTTGCCACCAGCAAAATGTAAACCTGCCATAATTGAGTCACGAATACGAGTCCCAACACGATGACTATTCTTGCCGCATCCGACAGGATCATCAGTTTTTTCCGTTCAAACCGGTCGGCCAACAGTCCGGCAGCCGGTCCTCCCAGCAGCATCGGCAGCACCATGCAAAGCATCGATGCCGTAATTTCCCAAGGAGTCGCGTTCCACTTCAGGCCGATCATGGTCAGCAGCGCTAAAACATGCAGCCAATCGCCCAAATTCGAGACTAACTGGGAAGCCATTAACGCCAAATAGGCGCGGTTTTGAAGCAATCCTTTTTGACCGGCAGTCGCCGTAAGCTTTTTCATTTTTATCTCCACCTGTTCCGTTATTTTTCTAGATTCATCTTAAGGGAACAGAAACCTTCCTCCATCCGCCGGACGCATGATTTGATCTGGATTTGCGGGAGGAAATTTTTCTCCGTCCGCAGACGGAGCATGAGCTTGAAAACATTGCAATTTTAAAAATATTAAATCTCAAATTGTGATAAATTATATTTTTTTCGAAAATTTCTTGATCTAAGATAATGATATTCCTTACTAATAAGCACATTGTGAGAATATAAAAGAAGGCGGGATAAACATGTTGAAAACCGAAGAACGCGGAACCGATTTATCGCTGCACCTGTACCGGGTCTTTGCCAAATCGTTCAAAAGCGTCAACGAGCATGCCGTGACCGGAAGCAAAATCCAGGGCTTCAATCCTACGGCGTTTGCCGTGATGGAGGTTCTTTATTACAAAGGAGCGCAGCCGATTCAACAAATCGGGGCCAAGCTGCTGCTGCAAAGCGGGAACGTTACTTATGTGATCGACAAACTGGAGGCCGCCGGCTATTTGCACCGCACCCCTTGCCCGCGCGATCGGCGCGTCATTTTTGCGGAGCTTACGCCCAAAGGTAAGGAATTGATGGACCAGCTGTACCCCGAGTTTTCCAACCGGATTGATCATGCGCTTAGCGGCCTGAACGAAGAAGAGAAACAAGTAATGATCGAACTGCTCAAAAAGATGGGTCGCGAAGCCGAGAAACTGGCGCCATTGGCACGTAAGTAGGAGACTAGAGCTTAAAACAAGAAAACTTGAAACGCCTTGGTGATTAACACATGCCGCTTTAATACGTGACTGCCTGGTACAGGCCGCGTGTTGGGCGGCTTTTTCGAGTTGCCGTCTGCCTAAAGGAGGAGGTTGATTGGAGTATCGGAAGTCTAACGGATCTCAGTGCTCTTATTGTGCGAAAAAGAGACTCTTCCCCGCTCTAACGGATCTCGCTGCTCTTATTTGCTTCATTTTGCTCTGAAACCTACCTCCCCCCGGTAAATAGCGGCCGTGGCTTCCGTTAGAATTTCAAAAACGAGAATTCTGGCCGAATAACGGCTCTGAGTTCCGTTAGCGGAAGAGTGGTATGCTCGAATGTAGCGCATTAATACGTCTTTGGATTGAGTTTCGGTACGCTAACGGAAATCAGTGCTCTTATTATGCGAAAAAAAGGGCTTTCTCTTTTCTAACGGAACTCACTGCTCTTATTTGCCTCATTTTGCTCCTAAACTTTCCCCTTTTCAGTTAATAAAGGCTTTAGGTTCCGTTAGATTCCCAAAAGGCTGGATTCCGGCCAAATAGCGGCTCTGAGTTCCGTTAATGGTACTCTAACGGAACTCAGTGCTCTTAGATTCTCAAAAACGGGAATTCCGACCAAATAGCGGCTCTGAGTTCCGTTAGCGGGTGCAGAGTTAGTTATTCGACTGTAGCGCGTAACGGCTTGGGCTGAGCTTGGAACTTTGACGGTAGTCTAGCGGAACTCCAATGGTACTCTAACGGAACTCAGTGCGCCTATTGTGCGAAAAAAGGGGCATTCCCCTATGTTAACGGAACTCACCGCTTTTATTTGCCTCATTTTGGTCAAAAACCTGCCTCCATCCGGTAAATAGCGGCCTTTAGTTCCGTTAGATTCTCAAAAACGGGAATTCCGGCCAAATAGCGGCTCTGAGTTCCGTTAGCGGATGGTGAGTTGCTTATTCGACTCGACTGTAGCGCGTAACAGCTTGGGCTGAGCTTGGAATTTTAGCGGCAACCTAATGGAACTCTAACGGATCACTCTTGGCACTCTAGTGGAACTCTAACGGAACTCAGTGCTCTTATCATGCGAAAAAGTGAAACTTCTCCGCTCTAACGGATCTCACCGCTCTTATTTGCCTCATTTTGCTCAAAAACCGACCTTCATTCGGTAAATAGCGGCGCTGGGTTCCGTTAGATTTCCAAAAGACTGGGATTCCGGCCAAATAGCGGCTCTGAGTTCCGTTAGCAGCGGGACAGCAGCTCTTTAGCCGGCAAAATTTTCTGAAAATACGGCCAGGTAGCGTAACAGATGGTTCACCCTATCCGCCGTAGGCGGATCGGCGCACCTTATCGACGGAAGCCAGCCGCCGCCACATCGCTAAAAGCACATAAACCAAAACGGCCGATCCGGAAACAATTTCACCGGAACAGCCGCTTTTCATTAATGGGAAGGATCCATATCTTTGGTTTTATCGTGATTCAGTGCGTCTTGATGGCGGCGGTCATTGGTTTGCTGCTGCATTTGCTGCGCATCGTGGCTGTTTACCGGCGTATGCTCCAAATCCTGAACGACGTTTTGGAGGTTTTTATCGCCGGCAAATTGCTTGGCTTTCGTCATGGCAAGCTGTCCTCGCTTTCCTAGTTGGGCTTGGTGATCCGGTGCAGAGCTTGGGCGCATTCATGGAGATGGCGGACATAGTCCTCGGTCAACTCCTGAACCTTAGGATTCTGTTCATTGATGGTCTGCCCTTCCCTCTCCACGTCGACCAGTTTCACCTGAACCTCCCGCGGATCCATATAGGAGCATTCGAAGTCAAACGAATAGAATTGGCGTCCCGCCGCATTAATATGAATGCGTAATCCTTGCGGATTCCCGAGATCCGCTTCCACCTGAGCCGAATCTCCCGGATTCAAGTATGCCGGCAATTGCTCCTGCCATGCGTGGACCAACGAGCTTTGGTCAAGGTTCATTTCCTCATTCATGACGTTAACACCTCCCCTTTCACCTTATGGTGCGAAAGAGCGCGATGTTTTATGCGAAGTCCCGCCGGACGACGAAAGCGAAAAAGTCCAGTATGTTATCCCTCTTCCGGTTCGGGCGCTTTGCTGCGCAAGCCAAGGGTGGACAAAACGCCGAGAACGGCGATAACCGCCATGACCAGAAACAGGGTATGCAGGCTGCCGCCGAGCACATGCTTCAATTCCTCCCAAAGCGGCTTTGGAAGAAGATGCACCTTCTCCGGAGAGAGAAGATTGTTGATGTCATCCTGGGACACCTGCACTCCTGACGCGGTACCGCCCGATGTACGCGAGACGATTCCGAGATTGATCAAGCTGCCGAACACCGCGACCGCGACCGTCTGTCCGATGGATTTGACGAAGGAATTCAACGCATTGGACGCTCCGCGTAAATTGTAATTGACGGAAGACTGGGCGATGATCGTGAACACGGAAAAAGAAAAACCGAAGCCCAGGCCATACAGCGCATTAAATATTAGCATAACGAACAGAGGAGTGCCTTCTTGAATAAACGCCATTCCGCCCGCCCCGATCGCGATGATCAGCATCCCTATGAGCGAGGTGAGCCTGGAGCCGCGGCTAATGATCCAGCGTGCGCCAACGACGGAACCGAGCATCCAGCTAATGGACATCGGGGCCAACACAAGCCCTGAAATGGTCGCGTTTTTGCCGAGCACCCCTTGAACCCATAACGGCAAATAGGAGGTTAGTCCGATCAGCAGCGCGCTGGCCAGCAAGCTCGCCACATTCGAAAAGGCGATGTCGCGGACGCGGAACAATTTAAGCGGAACAAGCGGTTCCTCCGCCCTTTTTTCAACAAAAAAGAATAATCCCAGCGACAAAACCGCCACCGCCAGCAACCCGAGCAGCAGGGGCGAGTTCCAAGCGAGCTGCTGCCCGCCGGTCGCCAGGCCCAGCAGCAATGCCGTAACCCCGATCGTAAAGGTGACCGCTCCCGCAATGTCGATCTTTACTTTTCGTTTCTCCACGTTTTCCTTAAAGAACTTGATGATAAAAATGAGCGACAGCAGGCCGAACGGCACATTGAATCCGAATACCCACCGCCAGTTCAGCGAATCGACGAAATATCCGCCGAGCAAGGGACCGACCAAGGACGAAATCCCCCAGACCGAACTGATCCACCCCTGCACCTTCGCTCTTTCTTCAATAGAATATATATCTCCGACAATCGTGAACGTAACCGGCGTCAACGCCCCGGCACCGATCCCTTGGATCGCCCGGAACAGGATCAGCTGTTCCATGCTTTGGGATAAACCCGACAAAAGCGAGCCGGCCAAAAACAGGACCGATCCGATCACGAACACCGGTTTTCGCCCGTACAAATCGCTGATTTTCCCGAAAATCGGCGTCGTTACCGCCATCGTCAGCAAATAGGCGGTAAATACCCAGCTTAGCAGGTCCACCCCGCCTAAATCTCCGACGATTCTCGGCCCGGCCGGACCGATGACCGTTCCCTCAATGGCGGCAAGAAACGTGGAGAGCAGCAGGCCGATCAAAATATACTTTCTTTTTATAGTAGTACTCACAAGTGATGACTTCCTTTCTTCGTTGTTACACACCGACTAATTCCCCTGAGCATATTCCCTTTTAAGCAAGGAATACATCAGCAAGTCGACAAAGCCGTTTTCCGTCTTTTGATATTCGCGCAGCAATCCCTCTTCCCGGAACCCGAACGCTCGGAGCAACTCCCGGGATGCCGTATTCCTTGGATCGACCAGCGCTTCGATCCGGTTAAGGCCCATCGTCCCGTAACCGTAAGCCAGTACCATCCTGAGAGCTTCGGACATATACCCGCGCCCCCAAAAATCCCTGCCAAGATCGTATCCGATTTCTCCGCGGTAAGCGCCGGAAAGCTCCCACACATTAAAACCGACGCTGCCGATCAGCAAGCCCGTCTCCTTCAGTTCAATCCCCCAGCGGAGCGTATCCTCGCTTTCGGACAGGCCGTTCAGCAAATTGATCATTTCCACCGTATCTTCAATCGAAGCAAATGGAGGTATATTCATATACCGCACAACCTCCGGATCGCTCCAGTACCGGTGCAATTCGCGGGCATCCTTCCGCTCCATCCGCCGCAGACGAAGCCGCTCGCTATCGATTACCGGAATGTCACCGCCGCATCTATACACTTTTTCCCCACCTTGCCGTATGTAGTTTGCACTTTCGCCATACATATCCCATCATGTATCATACATGAAAAATAACGTTATCGCGATTTTCTTCGCATTCTTTCGGTGATACTATTTACAAAGATTTATAACCGGACGGGAAAAGGGAGGAAACCTCTGATGATGTTTTCGATTCTCATTATTTTGCTGCTGGTGCTTTTGCTGGCCGTCAGTGGCGCGACGACATTCGCTTTTCGCCAAATTACCCAAATGAAGCTCCAAACGGCCGATGCCATTTTTAATTATTTGGAAAAAACGGGCGTGTTTTCTCGGGAAAAATTCGACAACCTGCAGAAGAGGGAAGTGAGCGTCACCTCAAAGGATGGGCTTAAATTGAGCGGGTTTGTGCTGGAGCCCTTTCCGGGCGTTAACAAATGGGTCATTATCGTCCATGGTTATACCGTGTCCCTGCACGTGTCCGGACAGTATATCGGGATGTTCGAAAAGGAAGGCTTCAATATGCTGCTCGTCGATCAGCGCAGGCACGGGAACAGCCAAGGCCATTACACCACCTACGGATATATGGAGAAATTCGATGTCGAAGCCTGGGTCGACTGGATTCTGAAAAACTACGGGGAGGATGCCGTTATCGGCCTGCACGGCCAATCCTTGGGGGGCGGTACCGTTTTGGAGTATCTGCGAATCGCGGATTCGCATGTCAAGTTTGTCGTTGCCGACTGCCCATACTCCGATCTATCCAAACTGATGTACCATCAGGTCAGAGTCTTGAACAAAATCCCGTCTTTTCCGCTGCTGCGGCTCGTGAACCGGAGAATGCAGCGCGTGGCGGGATTCCGGATGGAACAGGTCAGCCCGCTGGAAGCGGTGGAGCACAGCAGCATGCCCGTCCTGTTTGTGCACGGAACCGAAGACAATTATGTGCCGACATATATGAGCAAGGAATTGTATGAGCGGAAGCCGGAACCCAAACGTCTCCTTCTCGTGGAGGGCGCGGTGCACGCCAATGCATACGGAGTCAATCCCGCACGCTATGAGGAGGAGGTCCATGCCTTGATCGAGGATGCGCTGGGTCGGGATCTTGAAGAAACGGGAGTGCATCCCCTGCCTAAGCAATCGTCGCCGGAAACCTACGCCGCAACTTAAGCGGCTTTGTTTACCGGGTTTTATTTTTAGCCTGTTTTCCAAGCATCTGGTTTTGCGCCATGACGATATAATGGTCCAGTCTTTGGCTCAATTCCAACACTACCTCACTGCTGAAATTATCGTGCTGTACGGCGTTCATCAATTCGGAACGCAGGTGTTCGATCATATCGACGAGTTCATCATTGACTTTTGTTCGTGCCTGGTTTTGGCCAAGGCGGCTGAAGGAGGAGGAGTAAATCATCGTTTCACCTTCTTTTTCATCTTAGGACTATTGTAGCGGATGATGCCAAAAAACAAATTTTGCAAAATTTAAAAAATATAGCACCCTTTGTCGGAGCGTGTCATTTCATTAAAAAGTAAAAAGGGCTCCCCGTAATCATCATCGGGAACGCCCTTTTTCATTGATCATGGTTTTTTCGTATCAGGCTGAACCTGCCTTCGCTTGTTTGGGATTTGGCGAATGGACCGTGTCGCATAAATGCTTGAGCACTTCGCGAATTTCCTTCAGCTCTTCCATCCCCGCCCCCGTCATCGAATAAATGTCGTTATGGACGGTGAGAAAATTGTCCTCCGTCAAACGCTCCAGCTCCTGCTTAACCTCCCGCTCCCCGACTTTATAGCCTTGGGCCTCCAAGATCGGGACGGTCTCACTGACGGTAAGATCTCCGAGGGTAGCTTGATGAAGCATTTGAATGCGTATAAACAGATTTTGCACGTCGGCGCGCATAGCGTGATCCCCTTTCCGGCGTAAAATCTTTCATCTAAAATTACCCGTCGGAAAGTGGGCGGAAACAGCGCGTATCCGGTATAATAAGAGATGTACTCAATAAAGGGGGAATTCATCCATGTTTCATGCCGGTGATCTGACAGGTTCCCGCGAAGATCAACAAAACGCAATATTGTCGCAGCTTGGTTCGCTCATTGAAGGAGAACGGAGTACCGCCGCCAACCTGGCCAACGCTTCCGCACTCCTCAATTTTTTTATGAATGATATCAATTGGGTCGGGTTTTATCTGTTCGACGGACGCGAATTGGTGCTCGGTCCGTTCCAGGGCCTGCCGGCCTGCATTCGCATTCCGATGGGCAAGGGGGTTTGCGGCACGAGCGCCGAACGCAAAGAGACGCTTCGGGTGGAAGATGTCCATGCTTTTCCGGGGCATATCGCCTGCGACGCCGCCTCGAATAGCGAAATCGTCGTCCCGATCGTCAAGGAGGGGCAACTTCTCGGGGTACTCGATATCGATAGTCCGCTGAAAGGGAGATTTGACGAGCAGGACCAGGTGTTCCTGGAGCGGTTCGTTCAAATCCTTACGGACGGGCTTGAACTCCCGCTGTCCCTGTTTTAAACAGGAAGGGCCTCATCGGAGTGTGACGAAACGTCCCCGACAAGGCCCTTTAGTTTATCCGCAGTTCAATCTATCCGCTTACTGCTCTCCATCTCTCCTGACAATTTCCAAACCTTCGACATGACGTTTCCCCATCAGCTTCCGCTTTTTGCGGTTCTCTTTCGTATCCAGTACGATGTCCAGGTCATAATCTTCCGGGTATAGCTCCTCTTTTTTGAGATACGGTTTCAGCCGTTTCCAGTTGAATTTGAGCCTCTGCTTTTGAATCATGACCCCGACCATCCCCCGATGGTCCTCGGGCTCGCAGATGATGCCGACCTTCCCGAAGGCCGGCACGTACACCGCGTCTCCGACTTCGAACCGGACCCGGGCCGGTTTGGGATCGTTCGCATTTTCCGGTTCGGGCTCCCCCGATCCCTTGTGCTTAGGTTCGGCCGGACCTAAAGGCCTGGCGGTCGTCATCGAGCGGGGCTCCTTGGCGCTTTTCGCTTCCTGCCCCTCCGGTTCCGCGAGCGGAACGATTTCATCCCAAAGCGCCATTTTTCCTTCCCCGCCGAGTTGGCGGCCGGCGATATGCTCCGACCGTGCAATCACGTTTTCCGGGATTCCGAGTTTTGTCGCGATGGAAAGGGCGTGGCTTTGCCCCGCGTGCCCGATCGTCAGCTTATAGAGCGGCCGCAGCGTTTCCGCGTCAAATTCCATCCTGGCGTTCTCGAACCCTTCCGCGCGGGAGGCGAACGTCTTCAGCTCGTTAAAATGCGTCGTCACCAAAACGGTGGCTCCTTTACGGCTGAACTCCTCCAAAATCGCGATCGACAGCGCGATCCCCTCGCCGGGATCGGTCCCTGCCGCCAATTCGTCGATCAGCAGCAACGTTGACGGACCCGCCTGCTTCAGCATCGTAACCAGGCTTTGGATTTGCGCCGAAAACGTGCTCAGCGACTGCTCCAGATTTTGCCCATCCCCGATGACCGCCATAATTCCCCGGTAAATGGCAAACTTACTGCCTTGCTGCACCGGAATGAGCAGGCCGGATTGCACCATGAGCGAGAGCAGGCCGAACGTCTTCAGCACGACCGTTTTGCCTCCCGTATTCGGTCCCGTGATAATCAGCGCTTTGTAGTCGGAGCCGATCTCCATATCCAGCGGCACCATGCTGCCGAGCAGCTTCGGATGCCGGGCTCCCCGGAGGACCGTTTCGCCGCGATCGTTCAGTTGTACCGGGACAGCGTCCATCGAAGCCGCATACTTGGCCTTTGCGAAAATAAAATCGTACGTGCCCGTGATTTCGATATTATTGGCAAAGTGCTCGGCCTCTTTTTCCACCAGATCGGTCAGGTACCCCAAAATCTTCGCTTCCTCCCTCGCTTCTTCGCCCATCAGCGCCTCCAGTTCGGCCTGGAGGGACGAAATTTCGTCCGGCTCGATAAAGACGGTCTGCCCGCTGGTAGACTGATCCAGCATACGTCCCTTCACCTGGCGGTAATACTCCTTTTTGACCGGAATGACGTACCGTCCGCCACGGACGCTCACGATGTTTTCCTGCAAAATCGCCGCATGGCGGGACATGACGCCTTGAAGCTTTTTCCCGATCTTCTCCTTCAGCATCTCGATCTTTCGGCGCACCTTCTCAAGCTCCCTGCTGGCCTCGTTCGTAATGACCCCATGCCGGATACAGCGCAAAATTTCCTGCTGAACTCCCGGCAGATCGCGCAACGAACCGGCGTAAATTCCGATATGCCAAGCCGCTTCGCCTTTTGACTCGATATATTTCTTGAGCTGCGCGCAGCTTTGCAGAAAGATTTGAATCGCGGTCAAGTCTTGCTCCGTGAACAGGTATCCGGTCCCCATCAGCGACATCACCGTTTCGATCCCGTCCAGCGAAGGAAGCGGAATGCTTGAGCCTTTGCCGAGCAGTTCCCGCGCTTCCGCCGTTTCGGCCATCGCCCGCTCGATCAGGCGTAACTCCTCCATCGGCGCCAGCCTTTCGATCCTCGCCCTTCCTTCATAAGAAACGGCAAACGCCGCCAGCTCCCGCTTGATGCTTTCATATTCCAACATGTGCAACGTAAATTTTTCGTTCATGTTAAGCCTCCCGTATAAATATGTTTCCGATTTCCGCAACAAAAAAAGGACAAAAGACGGACGAATGCCATCCTTTGCCCTTCTTTTTTCCGCAAGCATAAAAACGTTTGTCATTCTCCGCAAAATCAAAAAAAGCCGCGCTGAAAAACAGCACGGCTTCGGCTCGATTCATCCGAAGATACAAACAGCGGAAAAAGACGCTGAATGATGTCCTATCGTGTGTTCTTAACTAATTCACAGACTGAAAAAGGGTGCAGCAAATCGTCGGGAAAACGACGCATTTAAAAAAACGCGATCTTTCCCGTTCTGCTTTTCTTCAGTCGCTATGAAATTGATTAGTTAAGAACGCTCACCGACATCAAAATCTCTCCTTACATGCAAGAACTGCTTGCGGATGCCTTAAATTTACCAAAAACCGGGGTGGTAAGTCAATAAGGCGATAAGATCGATCTTTACCTGACATTAACTTGGAATTTCTTGTTAAATGAGGTGAATTGATTTATTTTCATCTTCATAACATTTCATGTATTATATTAAGGGTATTTAAATTGTAAACCCGGTTTAAACATTTTATTAACTCAACTTTCGCAGCTTAATTTTCCGAACAAAGCCTTGATATAATTGGGCAAACTCGCAATCCATTGCTGGAGTTGACATACAACGGCAGACTGATCCCGTTTGGATTTCGCTTCCGTGAACGCCATGAAAAATGCGATCAGATGCTGCAAAGCCGTTTTGAGATCCAGGTCTCGAACTTCGTCGGAAAACAGGAAAAACAGACCGCCCAACGACCGCGCGTCGTTGTTGTGACGGCGTTCCCATTCCATTACGAGATAACGGGTAAACACGATCGTGGTGTGGCTGATGAGCATATCAAACGAACGACCTTGAAACTCCGTTCCCAGCTTCAGGTACGATTTGGCAAATTTGAAGAACGTCTCAATGCTCCAACGCATGCCGTAGATGCGAACGATTTCAGCCTCTTCCAACGCCAAATCGGTGCTGAGCAGAACCAGCCAATCCCGCCGCCGATGGCGGTTTTGCACAAAGACCAATTTGATCGGCAAACCGCAGGCGGTTTGAACGATGACCGAGCCAAGGATTTCTTTGTTTTTCTGCTTTGGCAACAGGGCATACAGTTCATGGAGCGTCAGGCTTTTTCCGTCGAACCGGTATCGTTGTTTCATCGCCTTGACCATCCCAATGACATGCAGACCTTTCGCCATCAGTTCACGCAACAGAGGCGCTTGGGTAAACCAACTGTCCATCAGGACAAAGTCAGCGCTAAATCCAGCCTGAATCGCTCGATCAAGCAGAGCCGCCACGGCATCCGGTTTGCGTGAAAGCGCCTCGATGCGGCGTTTGTAGCCTTGGGTACGCTTGGACAGACGTTCCTTCATCTCGCAAAAGCGATTCGTCAGCTTGGCCGAGCTGAGCATGACAAAATCGATGGGCGCAAAGCTGAAGCCATCCGACCATCCGAGCGTGAGCATGTTGTAGCCGCGAGCATATCTCCCCGTCGTATGATCGAAGATGCGGGCAAGCAACTCGGCTTTCTTGCTGCGATCCCTGCGAAGAACCGAATCATCAATGATGAACGTCCGAACGCGGGACGAAGAGGTTAAGGAATCAAAATGCTGAACGACCTTCAGACTCAAGGCATGCAAAAATCGTCGCCAGGCAAAGCGTGGATGGTTTAAGAATCGATAGACTACATCTTTGCCAGGCAACGACTGGCGGCGGTCGCTATGCAGAAGACGAAACCAATTGCGCCCTTCAAACACGAGCGTAAAGATCAGCTGAAAGATGGCAAGACTGGACAATCCGAACGACTTGGAAATGCCGGCTTTGCGCAACAGTTGTCCGATTTGCAAAGCGGAAAATAAAGTCGAGATTCGTTCTTGGCCCTTTTCAGACAGGAAGTTGTGTTGTACCATAGAGTTACGCACCTTTCTGTTTGGGATGGGAAGACTATCCACTTCCATTTTACCAAACGGAAAGGTGTTTTTCTGTCAAGAACGAGATTTTTCAATAAGAAATCCTAGTCATTTCAAGGCTTAACACTAATTTTCAAGGTGCGAAAGTTGAGTTATTAATTATAGAGATATCGAAAGGAAGGATCCTACTGTGCCCGCTTTAAACCGTTTCAAGATCGGAAACATGAAGCCGTTCGTCTTCTTTTCCCTGATCATGATTCTTAAGACGTATCTCGCATGGATCTCCATATTTGACAGCATCCCGCCATGGGGGCCATTGTTGAAGGAGCTTCCGTTCATTTGGATTTTGTTCTGCCTGATCGAATGGTTCTCCTCCAAACGGAAAATGGGAATCTACCTGACGGTCAACCTGCTCGTTACGGCCATTTTCTTTGCGGCAATCATGTATCATAAATATTATGGCGTTATCGTGACCTATACCGCATTGCAGCAGGTGAACCAGGTAACGGCGGTCAGCAACAGCGTTTTCTCGCTGCTCGCCCCATACTACTTGCTGATTTTTCTGGATATCGTCGTCATTGGCTTCTGGCTGCTCCGTAAAAAGAGAGCCGAAAAGCTGAAATCGCTGTTCAACATGAAACAACTCCGTACCGGGGTCGTCGCTGCGGTGTTCGGCATTTCCATCGCACTCTGCATCTTTAATGTGTGGCCGAACCGGGCCAGCATGAACGAAATCAAGAAGGCCGAGCAAATGGGTATTCTGAATTACGAAACCTACGCCATCTTCTCCGGCAAAGAGGAGGAATTGGTGGACAAGACGCAGATTTCGCAAGCCAAAATCGATCAGCTGAAAGGCGTCACCCAACCGGCGGAGCCTAAATACTTCGGCGCTGCCCAAGGGAAAAATCTGATCATTATCCAAATGGAATCTTTCCAGAACTTCCTGGTAAACCTGAAGATCGACGGCCAGGAAATTACGCCGGTCATGAATTCGCTCGTGAAGGAAAACCAATATTTCAAACACTTTTATCAAATGGTCGGGCAAGGCAATACCTCGGATGCCGAGTTTGTGGTGAACACTTCGTTCTACATTCCTTATAACGAGGCGGCAACCCAAAACTATCCGGACAAAGAGCTTCCGAGCCTGCCGAAAATGATGAAATCCGCAGGTTACGACACCGCCACCTTCCATACGAACGTGGTGGAATTCTGGAACCGCGGAGAGCTATACAAAGCGATCGGCTTTGACCGTTACTATGACCAGAAGTTCTTCGGCAACGAAGATACCGTGTTCTTCGGGCCTTCCGATGAAGTGCTCTACAAGAAGACATCGGAAGAACTCGATAGGATGCAGCAGGCCGGCAAGCCGTTCTACTCTCAGGTCATCTCCATGACGGCGCACCATCCGTTTACGATGCCGCACGAGAAAGATCTGATCACGCTGCCGGAACGTTATCAGGATAATATGGTCGGCGATTATATCCGGTCCCAAAATTATGCCGACCACGCGTTGGGCGAGTTTATTCAGGACTTGAAGCAAAGAGGCATTTGGGATAACAGTGTCGTGGTCATTTATGGCGATCACCTCGGCCTGCCGATGTATTCGCTGGATAAACACGGACTGGAACTGATGAAGGAAATTTACGGCCGCGATTACGGATATATTGATATGATCAATATCCCGCTGATCGTTTCCGTTCCGGGCATGGAACCTGCGGTTCACGAGAACGTGGGCGGCCAGGTGGATATTTTGCCTACGGTGGCGAATCTGATGGGGATTAAGCTGGATGATCATATTCATTTCGGGGAAGATATTTTCAATCAAACCTACAATTTGCTGCCGCAGCGTTACTATTTGCCTTCCGGCTCGTTCCTGAACGACAAGGCCCTGTTCATTCCGGGGGTCTGGTATGATGACGGAACCGGGTATCCGTTCGCCGAGGGCGGTGTCAGCCAGGCGCTGACGACGGAAAATGAGTATAACCGGGCGCTCGATCTCCTCAAGATGTCCGACAGCTATGTACAGCAGCTTCCCGACCGGGTGAAAAAAGAATAGCCCTGTCGCACTGAGTAAAAAACATGCCCTCCCTCTCTTCTAGCGGACCATCGGCCGCCGGTTGAATGAGAGGGCTTTTTTACGCATTTCAAGTGAACCAAGCTGCGAATGTTGTATTGAATACAGCATATTGCCTCAAAAAGGCGGTCCAATGCCCCAAAGTTGCATGATTTGCAGCATTTTCAACAAAAATCAAGTGAACTGCCAGAGAAGCACGGGAAAATACTGCAAATTGTACAACATTTTCGCTCGCCACCTCGTGTTCTTGGGGAAATTGTTGTAAATAGTGCAACAATCGGCCTATCCTATACCACTAGAAAAGCCGGATAAGGATCATCACGATCCCTGTCCGGCTTTTCGTGTTACAGCGCCGGGCTGGCCACTCCATCCCCGGAGCGCCGCTGCTCCAGCTCCCGTTGCTTTTCCATGTCGGCGTCCTTCATGCGCAAATATTTTTGGCCTCTCCAGCGGAAGTAAGACAAAACGCCCCGGATGTACTCATCGGCAATCATGCAGGAGTAAATCGCAATAATACCGATACCTAGCGAAACGCCGAACACGTAAGAACATCCGGTCGCGACCGCCCACATGAATATGAGGGAGATTTTCATCGTAAAGCGTGTATCTCCGACCGCATTAAGCGAGTTGCCGATCGCCATATTGACCATTTTGCCCGGCTGCAGCAGCAGATTCAGCCACAGCAGCGTACCGCAAAGCGCCAGGATATCGTCGTCTTTCGTAAACAATCCAAGCACATGCTTGCCGAAAACTACGATGATAAACGCATTGACCATCACGAGCGGCAGCGCGATCGCCAGCACTTTGTAAACCGCCTTGTATGCTTCCTTCGTACGGCCCGCCCCGTATAAGTGGGCGATTTGGATTTGAACCGCAAGCGCGAGCGAGAACCCGAGCAGGAAGCAGAACGATTCCAGCGTGTTCATATAGGTTCGCGCCGTCAATTCCGTTGAACCGAGCATGGCCAGGAACGAGAAGATCGCCAATTGGGAAAATACCCAGCTCGCCGAGTTGACGCCCAACGGCCATCCGATGACGAGAATTTCCTTGAACAATCTCCGGTCGAACAACCGGAAGTCGCGAATTCCGATTTTACGTTCAAAGGACCCGAGGAAAATAAAGAACAGCACGATCGTGGCCAGCAGTCTGCTGATCACCGTGGAGATCGCAACCCCCGTAAGCCCCCATTGCGGAAACCCGAACGCCCCGAAAATAAAGCAGTAGTTCATGATGATATGAATGATATTCATCCCGATCGCGGTCATCATCGGCCCTTTGGTGTTGCCGGTGTTGCGGATCGCCGTGCCTAGGGCGGACATCAAAGCCGTAAGAATCATACCGCCGCCGACGATGGAGATATACACCTCGGCAAGGGAAAGCAGCTCGTCCGGCAGCTGCAGCATTCTCGCGATCGGCCCTGGTGCGGCTATAAGCAAAATACTGATCGCCAGGCCGATGCCGGCCGTGACGTTAAATGCGATAATCGCTACGGTCCGCGCTTCGTTCTCCTTACGCGAGCCGATTTTTTGCGCAATAACGATCCCCGCTCCGCTGGCTACCGTGGCAAACAGCGTCATCAGCGCGTTAAACAACTGGTTGGAGAAGCCGACCACTGCCACCGCGTCGTCCGAGATCCGGCTGACCATCAAGGTATCGACCGAACCGAGCAAAAATTGCAAAAACTGTTCGATAAAGATAGGCCATGCGAGCAGCCATAGGGAAAATTTGTTTCTCTCGCTGTCCTTATTTTTCATAACTATTACAACCTCCTGTAGAACCGGGAACAATTCGGCCTGCCCGCATTCAAAACATTTATAGCATGAAATCCATTATAGATGGTATAGTGATACCGATGTATCATTTTATCAACTCAATTTTTCAATATTCAAACCTCAATTTCAGAGGGGAAAGGTGGATGAATATGCCGTCCGTCATCGAATTAACCGCGCCTCCGCTCCCCCATTACATTGTCAGCGGTTTAACCTTGCTTCCGCCCGGCGGAAGGCATGTCAGCCGCAAAAATATCGGCGCCTTCGACCTTCTCGTAGTTGTTCAGGGCTGCCTGTATGTCGGCGAGGATGATCAAAAATACGAAATTACGGAGGGGCACGCGCTGATTTTGCGGCCGGACAAAACGCATTACGGCTATGAAGGATGCCGCGAGGAGTCGCTCCATTACTGGGTTCACTTTCAACTCCCCGGGGAGTGGCGTGTCATGGACGAGGAAGAATATCATCTCCATTCCGGGCGCGCCCCCGAGGGGGAACCGCAAGGGTATACGTCGCTCCCGCCGTTTACGGTAACGCCTTATACCGTCGCGTTCCCTCAATTTACGAAGCTGGCCCAGCCGCAAAAGGTGGCCGAAACGATCGACGGTCTTAATGAAATGAATCGCCGTATTCACCTTCCCGGCGTACGGATGAAGCAGCAGGCTTTGTTTCAGGAGCTGATTATCCTGCTCTCGGCTTCGCTCGGCACGGGCGGGCCGTCACCGCAATCCGTTTGTGCCGAACGGGCCGCTTCCTACCTGCGCGAGCATTTGAACGAGCCCTTTTCCGCAAAAAAAATGGGCGAAGCGATCAATTTCCATCCGGTTTATATCGCGCGCTGTATGCAAAAGGTGTTCGGCTGCTCGCCTTCCAACTACCTGCTGCGCCTGCGGATCGACCAATCCAAGCTGCTGCTGCTGCAGACGAATCTGCCGGTGGAACGCATCGCCGAAGAGGTCGGCTTTAATCATGCGGCCTACTTTACCGCTACCTTCTCACGGTTCGAAGGCATGCCGCCACGCAAATACCGGCAGCTGTTTGCCTGGAGCAAGGCATAATGAGGAGACGGGGCAATTGGATAAATCTCCACGGTTCATCTTTTTTGCTTATAGGAGAAACGTCCTCTATAATCAAGAGAATAGCAATCTATCATTACTAACTTACGATTTGGAGGAAACGCGTTGACACAAGTGAAAATATTTGCGGACAGCATCTCCGATATCCCGGAATCCTGGCAGATTCAATATGATATCGGGATCATTCCGCTCTACGTCGTGTACGGTGAAAACGCCTACAAAGACAAGCTGGAGATCACCACAACCGATATATACCGGCGAGCCGACCAAACCGGGGAATTGCCCCGTACTTCGGCCCCGTCCCCCGCGGATTTTATCTCGGCATTTACACCATGGATTGAACAAGGTGATACCGTTTTGTTCATCAGCATGTCTTCCAAGCTCTCTTCCACCTACCAGAACGCGTTGATCGCAGCCGAGGAGCTGCCGAAAGGACGCGTCATCGTCGTAGATTCGCTGAATGTGTCGGGTGGCACGGCCCTGCTCGCCGTGAAGGCCGCCCAAGCGGCCAAAGCGGGTATGAGTGCCGCCGAAATCGCCTCGATGCTCGAAGAACTCCGCGGCCGGGTCGAAATCGAGGTCCTGGTCGACAGTCTTGATTATCTTCATAAAGGCGGACGGGTTTCCAGCGTGCAGCAAATGATCGGGAACCTGCTTAAAATCCGCCCCGTGCTACGCATCAAGGAGGGGTTGATCTACTCCGCCGATAAATACCGCGGCAAGACGGAAAAAGCGGTAGAACGCATGATCCATCATTTTACGGAAAACATCCATAAAGTGGATCGCGAACTCATCATCGTCGCCCAAACGCTGGCCGAAAAGGCTGCGGACTATATTAAATCTTCCTTGCTCGAAAAAAACGATGTCAAAGAGGTTGCGGTGATCGAAGGCGGTTGCGCCATTTCGTGCCACTGCGGCCCGCGGACCGTGGCCATTATGTATTTGCGCCGGTCGGCTTGCGGTATTTAGTGCATCCGAATAACGTATAAATTATAGGCCCTGTCTTCCTGAAAGCTTTCTTTTTCGGGAAACAGGGCTTTTTTATGCGTCCAAATCCGGGATATGCGTGTAAATATATGAAACGGAAACTTTTAGGCGAAGCATTTCGTAATATTGATGGAGAGACTTTCACGAGAAAGGTGGAGAAGAATGAAACTTGATTCGAAACATAAAATTGCGCTGTACTCGCTGCCCGTCTTCTGCGTTCTGCTGGTTTGTGCACTTCTTCTCCCGGTTCAATCCCGTGCCTACGCCGGTTACTTTAACGATTTGTACCAGGGGGTCAAGGAATTATCCGAGCTCCCCGATGAAGTAAACGAGCTTAAAATAAGCTATCAAATGACGCAGGACAAGCTTACGGAAGCCGAAACGGCCATTGAACAGTATCGGCTGCAAAACGAAGAATTGATCAAGCAAAATCAGGAACTTGCCGCATCGGTCGCCGCCTTGACCGAATCGCAGCAGGCCCGGGAAGCGAGCGCCCACAAAACTCGCGTCCTTATTTTGACCGGCGTGATTTTGCTGATCGGCTATTTCCTGCTGCTCCGTTTGGTCCGTCTGGTGCTTCGCCGATGAAAATCCTTTACCAGAACGAGCCTGCCGGTTTCGGCGGACAAGCCGTGACGTTCGATGTATACGACGGCGAACAGGTCCACGTGCTTCATCCCG
Organism: Paenibacillus salivarius; assembly: GCF_051307165.1. Classification (NCBI taxonomy): domain Bacteria; kingdom Bacillati; phylum Bacillota; class Bacilli; order Caryophanales; family Paenibacillaceae; genus Paenibacillus; species Paenibacillus salivarius. The sequence goes on along the minus strand of NZ_CP195592.1, from coordinate 794,098 downwards.
CTCAAGTTATCGCTTACCGGGGAGCGGCGGGCGGCCGGTCCGACAGGTTGATGAACATCAAAGGCATGTACCGCAAAAAGAAAATGCTTCGCGCCGATTTCACCGGACCCTGCCAATTCGTCGCATCCATGCCCTCATCCGTAACCCTGAAGCCGATAACGCTGGGCGCAAACAGCGACCTGTTATATGATTTCAAGCATCTTTTTTTCTACACGGACGGCGTGCGCATGGAATCCAGGATACTCAGCATGAAAAATATGATGATCACCCGGGACGCCGTCAAAATGAAATTTCACGGGGAAGGGCAAATCGGCATTTTGACCCAGGGCCAAGTACTCGAGCTGCCTATTCACCCCGACCAGCCGATCTTTGTCGAAACCGGATGCCTGATCGCTTACCCGGAGAACGCCAAGCTGGAGTTGTCCGTATACGGCAACACCCTTGCCAGTCAAAGCATGAAATACCAATGGAAAATTACGGGCCATGGTTTCGTGCTGGTCCAAGCCGGAGGCGGCGGTTGGGAACTCGAACGGGAGCTTGCCGACAACGACGGCATCATCAAAAGGTTTTTGCGTGAAGTCATTCCGTTCGGCGGCGTATTTATCAAATAAAATGCGAAAAACGCGCTTACTTCGCACTTTTAGGTGCTTCGGTCGGCGCGTTTCTTCTTTGGCTTAATCATGGCATGAGGATTACTTTTTCCCCGCCTCGATATCCTGCGGTCTGAGGCCCTCCCAAATGTTCGGGATCTCCACCCGATCCGGGTCCTCAAAAACAAGGAAAGCGGTCGGCAAGTAGCGTTCGCCGTACTCGGACGACGGCTTGTTCACGATTTCTCCGCCTTCTTTGACCAGCACGGTCGATGAACCGCCGTCCAGGTTGGCGGCAATGACCGCTCCGTGGTCCAGCATGATCTGCTGAACGTCGTATAAACTAGCTCCGATGCTGTAACCCGGCTGGCGCCCGTCGATGACGACGAACAGAATGGCGCCGTCCTCTTTTTGCCCCATTGCCGTCCGGGGCGCGATGCCCCAGCCTTCCTTCTGGTTGCGGATCTGTCCTTTGCCGTTGACGATTATCCGCGGTTGGAACGTCACCGCTTCCTGTATACCAAGATCCTTCAACTCATCCAGCGTATACTTCCCGGCGATCATCTTCCCCTTCTTGTCGATGCCGACGACCTGGGTCGCTTCGTTGCTGCTTATACCGTTGTAGTAAAGCTTGCCTCGTGAAATAACGACCCCGATCGGCTTAAAGCCGTTGCCTTTCCAGTTCGGATCGGCAAATCCCCCGCCGTTTACGCCGGCAAGCGCACCGGTCCTGGCAACCATGCTGGACACCTTCTCGCCTTTGCCGCGTTTTGCCGGGACCCCGAGCCTGATTTTCGTCGGGTCGTTCACCGTCAGGACGTATCCTTTGTAGCCCTTGCCCGATACCTCTTCGATTTCGATCAGCGGCTTTTCTTCGGCCCCTGCCTCTTGCTCATTCTCCCCGTCCGGATCAGGCAAATCGATCGTATGCGTATCCCTTTCCGTACCCATTTGTTCGAACCGTTCCTGGTATGCCGCAACGCGTTTGTCCAATTCCGCTTGCCCGATAATATATTTGGCCCAATGGCGATGCTGTGTCGTAATCAGCGTATCCGCCATGAGAAATCTGACATTGTTGCCGGAAGGCGTGAAAAACAGCCAAATTCCCGCAATCGCCCCCAAAAACATCATGACCATGATGAACCTGCCTACCGAGCGCCAAAAGCCCCGTTTCCGGCGCTTCCTGACACCTTTGCGCTTATTCGTCCCTTTTCCCCGCCCGGCCGAAGACCGGCTCGGCAGCGCGGAAGGCGGATGAGGCTGCATCGATTGCATCTTCCTATTCTCCTAACTGCTGCGAATTTACATGCTATACAAGTAAACGCGCGGGCGGAAAAGAAAGTTTCACCTTCATCCTGCTTCCGCAAAGCTGCCGCCGAAAGCAATGTGAACTGCCGCGCCGACTAGTTATCCACTTTCATTCACGCGCGACCTCCTGCGCCGACTACTTATCCACCGGCTATTCGCCCGCAAGCGACAGCGCCGATTACTTATCCACTTCAAATACCCGACTTATGCAGAAACAAGCCACCTGATGCTCCACTTTCGATCTTTCCCTTTTGAAAATACCGCTCACTCGAACGACTTATGCCCAAGATAAGTGCATTTTATGTGCATAAAACTTAAATTTTTGCCCAAAGTTGTTGAGATCATTGCAAAATCGGTAGATAAAAGCCAAATTTTATCCACAATCCACAAAATTCTGAAATTTATATACAAGTTTTACATTAAGATTGGGCAGGGGATTTCAAAATCCGGGTTTATATGCACTAAATCATTCAGCCTGCCCTATAAATAAAGCGAAGCTATCCTCACGCAGTCAAACGACTGCGTGAAGACAGCTTCGCTAAATAGTACAATTCGCGCTCATCGGCGGTCGTACAATTTATTTACCTTACGCGCAAAAGCGACCGCGAACGGCATAAATTTTACGGAATCCGCGGTTTTTTAGCAGTCTTGCGGCTTTTTTGCTTTGGTACACACTTTCCGATAAAATCACGACCGGCTCGTCCGGAGACAGCTCCTTGTTCCAAAGAAACGGCAAGCGCCCCAGCGAAATATTGATGGCCCCGCTGATATGGCATTTTTCATACAGAAAGGGATCCCGCACATCGACGATTTTGGCGTGAGCCGTCATTTCCGGAGTTTCCCGGAGGACGGCGGCATCGACATAAGCAAGGTCCTTCACCGGCAGAAGCTGGCGGACCAACCAAAAACCCCAGACAGCGACTATCATCGCCGCAATCAGCAATCCCGCCATTAGACCAGCTTTCCTCTCCAAGCCAAAAGTCCGCCGGTCATATTCACGGCATTATACCCGTATTCGGACAACAGCTCGCAGGCCAGACCGCTCCGCCCGCCGCTTCGGCAAACGACGAACCATTCCCGGTCTTCCTCCAGTTCCCGGAATCTCTCCGGCAGCTGTCCGAGCGGAATATGCTTCGCTCCCGGAATGTGCCCCTCTTCCCACTCTTGCGGCTCCCGCACGTCAACAATGTAAAGCTCTTCCCCGCGCTCCAGTCGCTCCGCCAGCTCCTGTGCTGAAATTTCCTTCTCCGCTTGGTAACTCATAACGAACTGTCATCTCCTTATTGTTTAAATATATTTTATTAGCGGCTCTTAACCAGCAATTCAACGGCTTCCTTGACCAACTGATCCGTCTCCCCGCCTTCGGCCTGCTCTTTCAGCAGGCAGTGCTGCAAATTATCCGCCACGATCTGGGCAATGGCTTTATCCGAAGCATTGCGGACCGCGGTAAGCTGACCGACGACCTCCTTGCAGGATTTACCTTCCTCCATCAGCCGCAGAACGCCGCGAACCTGCCCCTCTATTCTTTTCAGGCGGCGCTTCAAATCTTCCGAATACTGTACTTCCATCAGAGTTCCTCCATTCCAAATAGGATACCCCTACGGGTATATAATAGTGAAACGAGCTCCCTTTGTCAATTCGCCAAACGATAAAAAAAAGCCCGCCCCGTTGGGACAAGCTTTCTATTTTCGAAGCATAAGCTGAGGTTTGCCGAGCACTTTATGCCGCAACGCATTCCACACACGAAAGCAGTATTGCTGAAGCTCCTCCGCCGAATATCCCAGCATGCGAACGGCAATGCCTCGCTGTCCCGCCAAGGTACTGGCACCTGCCAACACCCGGTCACCGGGCGTAAGTTGGCCTTGAATCGCATCGAGCTCCGGCCCTCCAAGCCCGTCCGCCACAATCCAGAGCGCCGCCGAGTGCGTGTAATCCATCATTGCCGCGTTACCGTCTTGCGGACCGAAACCGGAGCCCGGTTCCAACGCGAAACGATCCCACACCGCCAGCTCCTTCCCCCTCCAAACTTCCGTCGACGAGGCATACGAATGAAAATCAAAAGCCTCCCCGTGATGGATCCGGCCGGCGGACCAAATCTCCCCGTAGGCTAGTACGGCGTCCGGCTCCAAGAAAAACGCCGTTTTCATCGTGCACCTCGAGCCTCGGAAGGGAATGACGCCGTCCGGGAAATATTCAAGCACCGCCCCTGTCTCCAAACGGAAAATCTGTTCCACGGCGGACGGAACATAAGGCGTCGGATGCAAGCGGATCGCCGATGTGCTGCTCAATATGACATGCGTGCCCGGCCCCAACTCCCATTCGGAAAAATACCGGTCTCCGTCCATCACGCCGGGGGATACGTCAGCGGTGTAGACGCACAGTTCGCCGGTCCCCCCTTCGGGGCGAAAGCTTCTGCTAATCCGGAGCGGGGCCGAATAATATCGTTCGGAAAAGCAGGTCCGCCCGTCGTTCTCAAGACAAAACGCGGCGCGGAGCTCGCTTCGGCGTTCTTTTTTCAGCGCACCGGCGCCTGCGGTCTCAATGATTGGCATGGGCGTGCGGCTCCGTGTTTTCGCCCAGGAGCTGATGCTCGATCCAGTGAACAATCTCCGAAACGCCTTCCCCGCTCATCAAATTGGACATGACATAAGGCCTGCCGTCCCGCACCTTTTCCGTATCCCGCCGCATGACTTCCAGGCTCGCGCCCACAAACGGAGCCAGATCCGTCTTGTTGATCAGCAGCAAATCGGAACGCGTAATGCCCGGGCCGCCTTTGCGCGGCAGCTTTTCCCCCTGGGCAACATCGATGACGTAAATGAACAGATCGACAAGCTCGGGACTAAAAGCGGCGGCCAAATTGTCTCCCCCGCTCTCGATCAGAATCATTTGCAGATCGTCGAACCTGGATTCCAGCTCCTCGATGGCCTCAAAGTTCATCGAAGCATCCTCCCGGATCGCCGTATGCGGGCAACCGCCGGTTTCCACGCCGATGATCCGGCTCGGGTCCAGCGCGTTTTGACGCAGGAGGATTTCCGCGTCTTCTTTCGTATAAATATCATTCGTAATGACCGCAAGGCTGTATCTCGTACGCATCGCCTTGGACAGCTTTTCCACCAGCGCCGTTTTTCCCGAGCCTACCGGTCCCCCGATTCCGATCCGCAGCGTCCTTCCTTGTTCGATCGCCTTCCGTTCCCAACCTCCATGATGATGGTGATGTCCGTTTCCCTGACACATAATAACTCCTCCTTATTTTTGAGAGATCAACGACATTGAAAATGGAATATAGAATCAAGACATAAACAACCGGGAATGCAGCGTTTCATGCCGCATCGCGAAGATTTCCTGCGACCAGGAGAAAGAAGAAAGCTCCTCCGAAGGGCGTTCTTTTACCCGATCCCATTCCCGGCAAATTTCCGGGAGAACGCGGGCAATGATCGTCTGAACCTCGGTCTGGCCGATGGACATTAATCGCAAAGCGCTGTTGGCCGCCGCCGTGACGGAAATATAAAGATAGCCGCAAACCGCGTCGTCAACCGGAACCTCCAGTTCCACGGCCAGCCAGGCCAGCACTGCCGGAAACGTACAGGGAGCTCCATGCAGCGACACCGCATCATCCATGAGCCGAAACGAGATCCAGGGATACAACGAGCGTCCCAGCTTCAGCAGACGCTTCCCCATTTTTTGCACGCCCTCGCGGGATTCTCTGGATATCCGTTGCACATGAAGGATATGATCGAGCCGTGCCATTTCGGCACTATCGCTGCGGTTTGCGGCCGCCTCATAAATCCCTTTCATCGCGACGCCGTCCAAGGGAGCCCATCCCGACTGAAGCTGACTGAGCAGGTACCGTTCCAGATCGGCGCCGCTCGTCATTTTACCCGCATTGCAGTAGGTTTCAAGTCCGAAGGAATGGGAAAATCCGCCGACGGGCAGCGCGGAGTCCAACAATTGGCTGAACCTGAGCCTTTGCAGCTTCTCCATTCATGCAGCACCGCCCTTCAAAACATAAAGTAGCGCTGGGCCATCGGCAACTCCTTTGCGGGCTCGCAGGTCAGCGGAACTCCGTCCGCCTTGACTTCATAGGTTTCGGGATTGACCTCGATATGCGGAGTCGCATCGTTCAGGACCATGTCTTTTTTGCCGATGGAACGGCAGTTTCGGACCGGTTCGACCGCCTTCCGCAGCCCCAGCACCTCTTTAATTCCCGCCTCGTAGGCGGCCCGGGAGACGAAGGTGATCGAGCCCGTGGCAACCGATTTGCCGTAGGCTCCGAACATCGGCCGCCCGAATACGGGCTGCGGCGTCGGAATCGATGCTCCCGGGTCACCCATTTGCGCGTAGGCGATCGTCCCGCCTTTGAGCACCAATTCGGGTTTGACGCCGAAAAAGCTTGGTTGCCAAAGCACCAGGTCCGCCCACTTGCCGACTTCCACCGAGCCGACGATATGGCTGATTCCGTGCGCGATGGCAGGGTTGATCGTGTACTTGGCGATATACCGGCGGATCCGGTCGTTATCCGCCAATGATCCATCGCGAAACGAAAGATGCCCTCTCTGGCGCTTCATTTTATCGGCCGTTTGCCAGGTCCGGATAATCACCTCGCCCACGCGTCCCATGGCTTGCGAATCCGAGCTGATGATGCTGAACACGCCCAGATCGTGCAAAATGTCTTCCGCGGCAATCGTTTCGGGCCGAATCCGGGAATCCGCGAACGCCACGTCCTCGGGTAGCTCGGGGTCAAGATGGTGACAAACCATAAGCATATCCAGGTGCTCTTCCACCGTGTTTACCGTAAACGGGCGCGTCGGATTGGTCGAGGAAGGAAGCACGTAAGTCTCGGCCGCCGCCCGGATGATATCCGGCGCATGCCCCCCGCCCGCTCCTTCCGTATGATACGTATGGATGGTGCGTCCTCCGATGGCCTCGAGCGTTTTTTCCAAAAATCCGGTTTCGTTCAGCGTATCCGTATGAATGGCTACCTGTACGTCGAATTCGTCCGCCACAGATAAACAGGCATCGATCGCTGACGGCGTGGAACCCCAATCCTCGTGCAGCTTGAGCCCAATGACGCCGGCCTTCACCTGCTCTTCCAACGGCTCGCGGCTCGAGCAGTTCCCCTTGCCGAGGAAGCCGATGTTCATCGGAAACGCCTCCGCCGCTTCCAGCATTCTGGCGATATGCCATGAACCCGGCGTGCATGTCGTCGCGTTCGTTCCCGTGGCCGGACCGGTCCCGCCACCGATCATCGTCGTAATCCCCGAAGCCAAGGCGACGGTGATTTGCTGCGGGCAAATAAAATGGATATGGGCGTCAATGCCTCCCGCCGTAACGATCAACCCTTCCCCGGCGATGATTTCGGTTGCGGCTCCGATGACCAGCGCGGGGTCCACGCCGTCCATCGTATCGGGGTTACCAGCCTTTCCGATGCCGCAAATAACCCCGTCCCTGATCCCGATATCGGCTTTGACGATCCCCCAATGGTCGATAATCAGCGCATTCGTAATAACGGTATCCGGCGTACCGTCCTCTCTTGAGGCGACGGACGACTGTCCCATACCGTCGCGGATGACTTTACCTCCGCCGAACTTGCACTCGTCTCCGTAAACGGTGTAATCCCGTTCGACCGCCGCCCACAGGTTGGTGTCCGCAAGCCTTACGGCGTCGCCTGTCGTCGGTCCGAACATGGATGCATATTGCTGCCTAGTCATTTGAAGCATCTTCATCCCTCCCCCGGTCACCCGAATTTCCCGGTTTGCCGAGAAATGCGTCAAGCCTTTCCCCCGAAGGCGGTACGGCCAAAGGTCCGTCCGTCAATCGGTTCAAGCCCCTGATGATTTTGCTCCCGCCGAAGGGGATCAGCGACACCGCTTTTTCTTCCCCGGGTTCGAACCTGGTCGCCGTACCGGCCGGGATGTTCAGACGCTTGCCGTACGCTTCGGCCCTCGGGAATTCCAAAGCGGGATTGACTTCGTAAAAATGGATATGGGAGCCGACCTGTACGGGCCGGTCTCCGCAATTCCTTACTTTAACGCCGATGGCGGCACGTCCCGCATTGCACACGACATCTTCCCGCACCAGCCTGTATTCTCCGGGAATCATTCACTCCACACCTCCTGCTTTTTATCCAAATCGCGGCCGAGCTTATCGAATCGGCTCATGAACGGTCACCAGCTTGGTTCCGTCAGGGAAGGTGGCTTCGACTTGGACCTCCGGGATCATTTCGGGCACGCCCTCCATGCAATCCTCCCTTTTTAGCACCATTCCGCCGTAGTGCATCAGTTCGGCCACGCTCATTCCGTCCCTTGCCCGTTCGAGAACTTCAGCCGTCAGGATGGCCATGGCTTCGGGAACGTTCAGCTTGAGCCCCCTGTTTTTGCGCGCATGCGCGAGTTGGGCGGCTACCGTAATCAACAATTTCTCTTTTTCCTGCTCTGTCCAGTGCAATATCACACCTCCTTGTTACGTCATGTTACATAACACGAGATACTCCAAATTAACAATCTCAACTTCATTTTATGTTAACTATCCTTACACAATGATTGTAAATATGTCAATAAAGCAATCCAAAATAAATAAATAATTATTTTATGTAAGAATTGTTGACACATTTTTCCGTGCGCACCTATAATGTGGATTAACGAACATGAACCGAACCGAATGGGGGAGCTCTCCAACAAGAAGAATGTTCGGAAATAGACAAAAGGGAGTGGGAAACATGAAGTTAAATAAGAAATCGATGGGCAAAATCGCAGCGGCGCTCATACTGTCTGCCGCAGTATTATCCGGTTGTCTTGCCGAGAAGAAAGCGGCTCCGGCAACGACATCGGGGAACGGCACGCCTGCCGCCGAAGCGTCCGGCGATACGATTAAAGTAGGGATCCTTCATTCCCTGAGCGGCACGATGGCGATCAGCGAGGTGTCCGTCAAAGATGCGGAGCTTCTGGCAATCGAGGAGATCAACGCGGCCGGCGGCGTTCTCGGCAAGCAGATCGAACCGGTTCTTGAAGACGGCGCATCCGATTGGCCGACCTTCGCGGAAAAAGCGGGCAAACTGCTGCAGCAGGACAAAGTCGCCGCGGTTTTCGGGGGTTGGACTTCGGCCAGCCGCAAAGCGATGCTCCCTGTCTTCGAGCAAAACAACGGACTTTTGTTTTATCCCGTACAGTACGAAGGCCTCGAATCTTCTCCGAACATCTTCTATACCGGCGCCACCACCAACCAGCAAATCGTTCCTTCCGTCAGCTGGCTTCTTGAAAACCGGGGCAAAAAAATGTTTCTCCTCGGATCCGACTACGTATTCCCGAGAACGGCCAACAAAATCATAAAAGCCCAGCTCGAAGCGGAAGGCGGCGAATTGGTCGGCGAAGAATACACCCCGCTGGGTCACACCGATTACAGCACCATCATCAGCAAGATTAAAGAAGCCAAGCCGGATATCGTCTACAACACCCTGAACGGGGACAGCAACGTCGCCTTTTTCAAACAGCTGAAAGATGCAGGCATTACGTCCAAGGATCTTACGACACTTTCGGTTAGCGTAGCCGAAGAAGAGATTCGCGGCATCGGAGCCGATGTGCTTGAAGGGCACTTGGCCGCATGGAATTACTACCAAACGACGGACACTCCGGAAAACAAAACGTTCGTCGAGAAGTACAAAGCAAAATACGGCAGCGACCGCGTCACCGCCGATCCGATTGAGGCCGGATATACCGCGGTGTACCTCTGGAAAGCAGCCGTGGAAAAAGCCGGATCCATCGAAGTCGATAAAGTGAAGGAAGCTGCCAAAGGGATCGAATTTGCCGCGCCGGAAGGCAAAGTAACGGTGGACGGCGACAATCAGCATATTTACAAAACCGTCCGAATCGGTGAAGTCGCCGCAGACGGCCAGTTCAAGGAATTGTGGAACTCCGGCGAACCCGTTAAACCGGACCCTTATCTGAAATCCTACGAGTGGGCGAAGGGCTTAAGCGAAGGGCAGTAAAGCGGTTATTGAAAAAAAACGCCTGACAACAACTCGGCGGGCCCGCCACGGTCCGCCGGGAAAGGAGGCTTTTATGGAAATGTTCATCCTGCAAGCATTCAACGGGCTCAGCGTCAGCTCCGTTCTGCTCTTGATCGCCCTGGGTCTCGCGGTGACCTTCGGTCTGATGAACGTCATCAACATGGCTCACGGCGAATTGATCATGGTTGGAGCATACACCGCATACCTGACTCAAAACGCTTTTGCCGTTTACTTGCCTAAAGCGTGGTACGACACTTACTTTTTCGTTGCGCTCCTCGTCTCTTTTCTGGTGGCCGCGGTCATCGGTTGGCTGCTGGAGCTTCTTCTCATCCGGCATCTATACGGACGTCCGCTCGACAGCCTTTTGGCCACCTGGGGCGTCGGAATGGCGCTGCAACAGCTGGCCCGTTTTATTTTCGGCGCGCCGAACGTCGCGGTGACGAGTCCTTCCTGGCTGAATGGAGGCCTTGCCGTAACATCGGACATCGTGCTTCCTTACAAACGTCTGTTTATTATCGTTCTGGTCGCCACCGTGCTTACGGCGATGTATCTGTACATTTACAAAACCGCCTCCGGAAGACGGATGCGGGCCGTCATGCAAAACCGGCAGATGGCCGGTTGTCTCGGCATTTCCACCCGCCGGGTGGACGCATTGACGTTTGCGATCGGCTCGGGCATCGCCGGGGTTGCCGGCTGCGCACTTACGCTGCTCGGTCCGATCGGGCCGTCGATCGGAACGTATTATATCGTCGACGCGTTCATGGTGGTCGTCCTGGGCGGCGTCGGGAAACTCGCCGGAACGGTTGCCGGCGCTCTGGGCATCGGCCTTTTCAACACGCTGTTCGAAACGTATACCAACGCCTCGATCGGCAAAGTGCTGGTGTTTGCCTGCATCGTCGCATTTTTGCAATGGAAACCGCGCGGATTGGTCGCAATGCGCACCCGCAGTCTCGATTAAAAGGAGGATTACAACATGTTGATGAGATGGATGAGTCGGGGCCGAGGCAATCGCAGTTCCCGAATCATATGGGCTGCCGTCCTGATCCTGATGGTCATGGCGCCCTTGTTCATGACCCCCTTCCGGCTCGGGCTGTTCACTAAATTTTTGGCATTGGCGATTCTGGCCGTCGGCCTGGACCTGATCTGGGGCTATGGCGGGATTCTCAGTCTCGGCCACGGCGTATTTTTCGGTCTCGGCGCTTATGCGATGGCCATGTATCTCAAGCTTGACGCTAGCGGTCAGGCGATACCCGATTTTATGAATTGGAGCGGCCTTTCCTCTCTCCCTTTCTTTTGGGAACCGTTTCGTTATTTCCCGATCGCCTTTCTGCTCGGCATCCTGATCCCTGCTGCACTAGCGCTGATCCTGGGAACCTTCACCTTTCGCAACCGGATCGTCGGGGTATACTTTACGATCTTAACCCAAGCGCTCGTCATGATCGTCGTCACCCTGTTCGTAGGAAAGCAAGAATGGACCGGCGGTACCAACGGATTGACCGGTTATAACGGCATTTTCGGCTTTTCCTTCCATCATCCGGCGACCAAGATCGCGCTTTATTTCGTGACTCTCGCCGCCCTCATTCTCGCCTACCTGCTCTGCCGTTACATTGTGCGGAGCCGGGCCGGGCAAGTGCTCGAGGCTTCCAGAGACGGAGAAAACCGGGTCCGCTTTTTAGGGTATGACCCCTCACGGTTCAAGACGTTCGCCTTCGCCGTATCCGGCGGCCTGGCCGGTCTGGCCGGGATGCTGTTCGTGCTTCAGGTCGGCATTATTTCCCCTTCCATGATGGGCATCGTTCCGTCCATCGAAATGATTCTGTGGGTCGCGCTCGGCGGAAGGGGCACGCTGATCGGAGCGGTTATCGGAGCGGTGCTTCTCAATACCGCCAAAACCGGGATCAGCGAGGCCTATCCGGAAGGATGGCTGCTGGTGCTCGGCGCCCTGTTCGTCGCCGTCGTCGTCTGGATGCCGAACGGATTGATCGGGATCTGGAACAAAGCGGCCGGAATGTTGTCCCGCAAAGGAGGTGTTAAACATGCAGTCGTACGCAAAGAAAGCTGATTACCCGGCAGCCCTAAGCCTTAAAGCGGGAAAAACCGTTGCGGTCCCCGCCGTGCTCTCGGCGGAAGACATTACCGTCTCTTTCGGCGGTTTTATGGCGGTCCGGGACATGAGCCTGGCTCTCGGGCGTCATGAACTGCATTTCTTGATCGGCCCGAACGGGGCCGGGAAGACGACGATGCTCGATGTGATTTGCGGAAAAACAAAAGCCGCCTCAGGACGGGTCCTGTTGGACGGGAAGACCGATCTGACCCGAAAAAAGGAATTCGAAATCGCCCGTCTCGGCATCGGCCGCAAATTCCAGGCACCGTCGATATTCGCCAATTTGAGCGTACAGGAAAATCTCGAGCTTGCAGGCGATGCCAGTCGCTCGGTGCTGAGAGCCCTTCGGTCCCGGAGGAACTCGGGAATGACCCCGGAGATGGAGCGCGTACAGGAACTGATCGGCCTCACGGGGCGGAACGGAACAAGGGCAGGATCACTGTCCCATGGCGAAAAGCAGTGGCTGGAGATCGGCATGCTGCTGCTGCAAAAGCCGTCCGTTCTCCTGCTCGATGAGCCGGTTGCCGGCATGACGGACGAGGAAACCGTCAAAACCGGAGAGTTGCTGAAGGAAATCGCCAAGGACTGCTCCGTGGTCGTCGTCGAACACGACATGGAATTCGTCCGTTCCTTCGCGTCCCGGGTCACCGTCATGCATGAAGGGAAACTGCTGAAAGAAGGCACGATGACGGAAATACAAAGCGATCCTGCCGTCGCCGAGGTTTACCTCGGGAAAAGGAGGGATCACCATGCTTAAACTGCAGGAGATTGAATCCGGCTATGGAGAAAGTCCGGTGCTCAGAAACGTCAGCTTGAACGTGGCTCCCGCCCGGGTCGTTTGCCTGATCGGCCGCAACGGAGTCGGCAAAACGACGCTGATGCGCACGCTGGCGGGACAACTCAAAATCCGCCGCGGCCGCATGCTTCTGGAGGAGACGGACGCAACCGGCTGGAGCTCCACGCAGCGGGCGAGGAACGCTATCGGCTATGTTCCCCAGGGCCGCGAGATTTTCCCCATGCTCACGGTTAAGGAAAACCTGCTTCTCGGACTGGAGCCCTGCTCTCCGAAGCCCAAAACGTTTCCTGCCGACGTGCTGGACCTGTTCCCCGTTCTGCCGCAAATGTATCACCGGCAAGGCGGGGACCTTAGCGGCGGGCAGCAGCAGCAGCTCGCTTTTGCGAGGGCGCTGGCCTCCCGGCCGAAGCTGCTTTTGCTCGACGAGCCGACCGAGGGCATTCAACCCTCCATCGTGGAGGAGATCCGTGAAGTCATTCGCGGAATCAAAGCACGGGGCGAGACCTCCGTCATTCTCGTCGAGCAAAGCATCGATTTTGTCCGCAGCGTCGCCGACTACATTTATGTGATGGATAAAGGCACGGTTGTGGCTGAAGGCGATCCCGAAGAGATCGACATGGAGCAATTCGAACACTATTTAACGGTATGAAAGGAGATTTTCTTTATGCATATTCCCGACGGTTTTCTCACGCCGGCCGTAAGCGCCGCGACATTCGGCCTCGCCCTGACGGGGGTGGGCATCGCAACCTGGAAGCTGAAAGGCACCAAGCCCGATATCGTAAAAATAGGGCTGGTCGGAGGCACGATCTTCGCCGCCCAAATGCTGAACTTCCCGATCCCGGGCGGCACGTCCGGCCATCTGATCGGCGGGGCGCTGGCCGCGGCCGCCCTCGGTCCTTCCGCCGCCATTCTCGTCATGACGGCCATCCTGATCGTGCAGGCCGTGCTCTTCCATGACGGCGGGCTGTTCGCGCTCGGGGCCAACATCCTATCGATGGGGCTCATCGCCCCCCTTGCCGGCTGGGGAATCACGGCGGCCGTGCGCCGCATGCTGCCGGGCAAAGCATCGGCCGCACCGGCGCTGATGCTTGCGGGAATCGGCTCGGTAGCCGCGGCCGCACTGGCTACCGGCCTTTACCTGGCCGCCTCCGGAACGTCCCCGTTCGGCACGGTCGTGCCGGCCATGCTCAGCTGGCACATGTGGATCGGCTTGGCGGAGGGCGCCGCCACGGCACTGCTGATTCGGGTCGCGGAGCGCCGAAGCCTAACTTCCTCGCTTGCGGAGGTGAACCGACATGCGGCATAACTTCAAGAAGCACGCAGGTTGGTATATTGTCCTGCTTGCCCTCCTATTGCTCACCCCGCTCGCCTCCGGACTCCCGGACGGATTGGAACGGGTCGCCATAAATCATGGCTTTATCGATCGTGAACAATCCGTATGGGAGCATGCCCCCTTCGCGGATTACTCGATCCAAGCATGGGGCGGAACCGCCTTATCGACATATGGCGCTGCAGCGATCGGCATCGCCGTGCTCTTGGCCGGCGCGGCCGCATGGTTAAAACTGAAAGCACGTAAAACTTATGGCCATTCCAGGAATAACATTTAAATCAAAAACGCCCTGTCCCGGCATTTCTTCCGGGAAATGGGCGTTTTTTACTCTTTCCACTCACATCAACATTTTACAATTCTCCGCAAAAGATTACTGTGGATTCCCGGTTTTGAGGAGGGGTAGAATGATGTTGTAACGCAATATATTACTATTTAAAATAGAGGTGGACAAATATGCAGCATCACGCTTACGCACCCACGCCTCCCATGGGGTGGAACAGCTGGGACTGTTACGGAGCTGCCGTAACGGAAGCCGAAATCCGCGGCAATGCAGACTACATGGCGCAGCATTTGAAAGAATACGGATGGGAGTATATCGTCGTTGATATCCAATGGTCCGAGCCCGGCGCCGTCTCGTCGCAATATCGGCCCTTCGTCCGACTGGAAACCGACGAGTACTCGCGGCTGATTCCGGCGGAAAACCGTTTTCCGTCGGCTTCCGGCGGCAGAGGCTTCAAGCCGCTGGCCGATTATGTCCATGGCCTCGGCCTGAAATTCGGAATCCATATTATGCGCGGCATCCCGCGCCAGGCCGTGCACGACAATACGCCGATCAAAGGAACCGACGCAACGGCGCGCGACATTGCGCATACCAACTCCATCTGCCCGTGGAATACCGATATGTACGGAATTGACGCCTCCAAGGAAGGTGCGCAAGCGTACTATGATTCCATCTTTGAGCTTTACGCGGAATGGGGCGTCGACTTCGTCAAGGTTGACGACATCGCCGCGTCCCGGCTGTACGGCCCTCATCTCGCCGAAATCGAACTGATCCGTAAAGCGATTGACCGCTGCGGCAGACCGATGACGCTTAGTCTATCCCCGGGGCCGGCTCCGGTCGAGCATGCCGACTTTCTGGAGGCCAATGCCAATATGTGGCGGATGACGGACGACTTCTGGGATTTATGGCCTCTCCTGCTCGACATGTTTGACCGGTGCTCCCAATGGGAAGGACGCCCGCGTCCGGGCTGCTGGCCGGATTGCGACATGCTTCCGCTCGGGCACATCGGCATCCGTTCCGTCGACGGCGGCGGCGCCGATCGCTGGACGCGCTTTACCAAAGACGAGCAGCTAACCATGATGACGCTGTGGACCATCTTCCGTTCCCCCCTCATGTTTGGCGGAGAACTTCGCGATAATGATGACTGGACGCTGTCTCTTTTGAGAAACCGCGACGTGCTTCACATGCATAAATACAGCAGCGGTGCCCGTCAAGTCAGCAGGAGCGGCGACCAAGTCGTTTGGACCGCGGAAGGCCCGGATGGCGAAAAATACGCCGCATTGTTCAATACCGGCGAAACCCCGGCTGTCGTTTCCGTCGGGCTCTCCGAGCTCGGCTTGTCAGGAAAAGCTCGGGGCAAGGAACTGTGGACCGGTCAGGAAACGGAAGAACTGAAAGACCGGCTTCAGGTTAACATACCGCCGCATGGGGCGGCGCTCTACCGCTTGAATGCAAATTAAGTGATGCGGATTTCGACGAACGGGAGGAAGCGTCGGCATGGCAAAAGAGATCTCAACTGGCACGTATGGCTTTCGTTTCACCCCGCCGTCAGGCCTGTCGCTTTGCAATTTATTCGCGGTCGGACGGGACGTTGTCAAAGATCCGGAATACCGGTGGAATGGTCTGACAAGGATGGACGGACCGCTCTTATTGTTCCAATACACCTTCGACGGAGAAGGCGAATTTCAGTCGTCGGGCGAAACCTATCGGATGGGTGCCGGTCGCGCCCTTATGACCGAAATTCCCGGGGATCACTGTTACTATTTCCCGGAAGACGGTAAGCATTGGTCGTTTCTCTTTATTCTCATGCGGCCGGACGTAATCGAACCGAACTGGCGGGAGGCGAAGCAGAAGCTGGGCGAGGCCCCGTATCTGCCGTCCTCCAGCAATCCTGTCCGGTTGCTGGAGGATATGTGGGAAGCGGCCAACGCCGGCCGCATTACGGATCCTTATACGGCTTCGTCCTACGTCTACCAGTTTGTAACCGAATTGTGCAGGTTCGCCTTTCTTCCGCAGGGCAATCGCCGGGACTGGCCCGAAAAAGTCCGTGCGGCCGCCGAATATATGGAGGCCCATTATGACCGGATGATCAGCCTTGACCAATTGTCGGACAACCTGCATATTTCCAAGCATCACCTGATCCGCTCATTTACGGCGGCTGCGGGCGTCCCGCCCGGCGAATACTTAAGCAGAATTCGCATCGAGCATACAATGCGGCTGCTTCGGCATACGGATTGGAGCATCGACCGAATCGCCGAAAGCGTCGGTTACTCCGGCGGGAGCTATTTTATCAAGGTCTTCCGCAAAACGACGGGAACCACGCCCGGACTTTTCCGTTCCGGGAAAGGGCAGTTGACGATGAACCGTCTGTTTTTCAATTAACAAAAGCGCCCTGTCCCGGGTACTTTCCCGGGGCGGGACGCTTTTTTCGTCATTCATTCGTTCATGCTTCCTTTTTGATCTTCTCCAGAAGCGCCCGGCATCCTTTACCGACCAGTTCATAGGTCTCGTCGAAATTGCCGGTGTAGTACGGGTCCGGTACCTCGCGCAATACCGAATCCGGTACCAGATCAAGCAGCTTGATGACTTTCGCACCCGCCTGCTTCGCGATTTTTTTCAAATTCGCTTCGTTCTGATTGTCCATCGCGATGATGTAGTCGAAAATCGTAAAATCATCGGCAGCCACCTGCCGGGCTTTCAGTCCCTCGTAGGAAATGCCGTACCGGTCGAGTATCGATCTCGTCCCGTGATGCGGGGGGTTACCGGTATGCCAATCCCCCGTTCCCGCGGAATCGATTAAAAATTTGTCCTCCAGATTCTCTTCGATAACCATATGCCGGAAGACTGCCTCCGCCATCGGGGACCGGCAAATATTTCCCAGACAGACGAACAGCACGCCTATTTTTTTATTGTCAGTCATCCTGTTTTTCACCTCATGTCAGATACTACTATAAGGACAGGCTTCCGGCAACCGGTCCCATTCACTCGCTAAAACAGGATCTCTCTCTTGTTGACTTTGACCCCCGATAGCGATTGCTCAAACATATCGAGAATAAACAGAAACCGTTCCGCTTCACGGAACACGTGATCGGCCAACAAGGGATGAATGATGCTTTTGATTCTGCATTCCGCAATTAAATCGCGGGCGGTTTTTTTGAAATCCCGAAGGCATAAACTTATCCATGGTATACCATTTTTAGTGACTGCGCTTATTACGTCTGCCCATGGTCATGATGGCTAGCAGCATGCCGGCAATGCCCAGACCGGTCAGCATCCCTTGTGTAAAATCCATCAAATTACTTCCGTTGGACTGAATGACTTGGCTCAATGTAAGCGAGGAAAACGAGGCTAAGAACAGCAATGCTACATTTTGTTGTTGCTTTGTATTCATTACCTTCACTCCTTTAATTGTTTTGAGCGATTTGTAAATGTTGTATACCTGTCTCAATTATTACTTATTGGGGTCTCAACTATAAAGGCCCCCTTAAATTTTATAGGCTCTCATCGCTTTGCGAAGTTCCTTGAACGTCGGCCGCTTGCCGTACAACAGGACGCCCGTGCGGTAAATTTTAGCCGACAGCCAACCAAAGAACAGTATGGCGACGATCAAAATGGCCAGCGAGAGAAGAATTTCCCAAATCGGCGTATTCCCCACCCCAACCCGAACGATCATCGTCACCGGCGAGAAGAACGGAACGAAGTTGCTGATCCTGATCAGCAGGGAATCCGGTGCGCTTAACGAGAAGATCCCGATGTAAAAAGAGGCCAGGGACAGCATGGTAATCGGCATAATCGCCTGACCGAGCTCCTCTGTGCGGCTGACGAGCGAGCCGATGGCGGCAAACAATGTCGCATACAGGAAGTATCCAAGGATATAAAAGATCAGGCCGAATACCAGTACTTCAACATTCATCTGCGACAAATCCAAATTGAAGTCGGTAAGAACGCTGCTGTTGTGCGGCAAGGACACGTTGATGGCGATTACTGCCGCGAAGATGACGATCTGAAACAGACCGATAAGAAACATGCCGATAATTTTGCCGAACATTTGCGCCATCGGCGAAACGCTGGTGATCAGAATTTCCATGATGCGCGAGCTCTTTTCCGCCGTCACTTCCGCCGCGATCATATTCCCCGTCATCATAATCGTCATGAAGAACAAGATGATCAACACGTAAACAATTACATAATTTATGGTTGCCGGATGAGCGTCTTTTTCTGCACCGGTTCCGGTACTTTCTCCGCCCGCCGTCTGCTTCATCGCTTCGATTTGTACGGGAGCGGTCAAAGCTGCGATTTGCTCGTCGCTTAGTGTGCCTTTGGTAATATACTCCGCCCTCACGCTTTGCAAAGCCGCCTGCAGCGAGGTTTGCAAGCCTTGCGGGATGCTGTCTTTTTTCGAAATATAGGTAACGGATGGGAACGTGCCTTCATTGCCGTCGCCGAACCGCAAATACCCGTCGATTTTTCCGGACTCGATATCTTGGCGCAGCGTCTGTTCATCCGCCTGGTCGTACTCTACCAGCGAGAACCCGCCCGCTCCTTGTTTGGTCTGGTAGGCGACCAGAGACTCGGCGATGGCCGGCTGGTTGCCGTGGATGACGCCGACGGCAGCCGGACCCGCGTCGCTTCCGGTAAACTTATCGATAAAATACGGGACGTTCATTCCGACCGTGACCAGGAGCGCCAACACCAGGGTCGTGATCGTGAACGATTTGGCCCTGATTTTGTTCATGAACGTAAATGCGATCACCGTACTCATTTTATTCATTGGATTCACCCACTTCTTTAATGAAAATTTGATTCAGGGTCGGTTCCTTGATTTCAAAATGCTCGACCTCGCTTTGTTCCATCGCCGTTCCAAGGATCGCTTTGGCGGCCGACACATCGGAAATCCGAATGGAATATCCCCGGTCTTTCCTATCCACCCGGGTAACCCCCGGAATCCGATCCAGACCCGAAACCTCGCCGATCGTATGCAGCAGCACTTCCTCTCTCGGATAGCGCTTCTTGATGTCTCGCAGATCGCCTTGCAGTACGGTATTGGAGCGGTGCAGGATGGTAATGTTCCGGCAAAGCTCCTCGACATGCTCCATGCGGTGGGTGGAGAACAGAATGCTCGTCCCCTCGTCGCGCAGTTCTTTAACGGTCGCCTTCAGCAATTCGACATTCACCGGGTCCAGGCCGCTAAAGGCTTCATCCATGATCACGATTTTCGGTTTATGGACGACGGCTGCGATGAACCCCATCTTCTGCTGGTTCCCTTTCGACAGTTCCTCGATCTTTTTATCGTAATATTCCGGCACCTCGAACCGATCCAACCAGTATTTCAGATTTTTGTCGGCTTCGGAGGCGGACATGCCGCGCAAACGGGCCAGATAGATAATTTGATCGCTCACCTTCACTTTCGGGTACAAACCGCGTTCTTCCGGTAAATACCCCATCGTACGCTGAAGCTCGGTACTGTACGGCTTGCCGTTATACAAAATCCGGCCTCCGTCAGGGTAAATCAGTCCGAGCACCATCCGCATCGTCGTCGTTTTCCCCGCGCCGTTGGCGCCGAGCAGCCCGTAAATTTCCCCCTCTCCCACCTGCAGCGAAATTTCGTTGACCGCGGTCTTCTCGCCGAACTGCTTAACCACCTGTTCCAACACTAACGGTTTTGCCATCGATCTTCTCCCTCTTTCCTTCAAAATGTCCAGACCAATCTCAGATGCAATTCTCCGGTGCGAATCCTTCTATCCATAACTCCAAAATTTCTTCCAACTCCAGGTTCCGGCTCTTCAGCAATTGAACATCTCCATCGCTTTCGGCAAGTTCCCGCTCGAAAGTTCTGTTGTCTTTCACGACCAGCTTCCAGATGGAAGGGCCGTCGGGTGAAGAGGTCAAGACCCCCGGAAGCGATGCGAGCCGGCTCGCATCCGTACAACGGACCCATACCTCCTGCCAACTTCCGAGCAAAGCGTCTTTTTCCGCCATTCCTACGATTTGTCCATGATGAATCAATGCAATATAGTCGGCCAGCCTCTTGACCTCTTCGACGATATGCGTTGCCAGGACGATCGTGACGTCCCCCTCATCCAGGCAATTACGCAATTCCTCGATCATCCCTTTCCATGCGAAAGGGTCCAGCCCCGAGGACGGTTCGTCCAGCAGCAGAAGCTTCGGTTTGGCCGCGAGCACCGCGGCGATTTCAAACTTGCGCCGCTCCCCTTTGGACATCCGGTTCAGCCGCTCCTTACGCGGCACATCGAACCGGTCCATCAACTCTTCGAAGCGCTCCTGGTCCCAGGCCGGATACCAGTGCGCCCTGAACTCCGCCGCCATTTCGGCTGTCATGTGATTCTCTTCGAGCGCCGGATTTTCGGGAACGTATCCGATTCGCTGCCTTACATCGAGCGGCAGGGCTTCATTGACCGGCCCGCCGTACCAGCTCAACCCTCCCTCGTCCGGATGAATCGTCTGCAGCATCAGGTTCATCATCGTTGTTTTGCCTGAGCCGTTCGGTCCGACCAAGGCGACCACATAACCTTGCGGTATCCGCAGGTCAATCGGTCCGATCGGCTTTCTGCGCCCTTTTTTCAAGGCACCGGCAAATTGAATGGCGATCTGTTGATCTCCGAATCCGGTCACTTCGGCTCCTCCCTTCGGTCTGTCCCGCCGTATTTTTTCTTCAAAATTTCCAGAAACAAATTCTTCATTTCATCCTCTTTATACTGGACCGAGATCCCGGTATCCACTGCAGCCTCGACCGCCTCCCGCACCACCGTTCTGCGGTACTCGTCCCGCTCTCCCGCTCCGACGCTCGCCACGAACGTTCCCGTTCCCTGTTTGGTGCGGAGCAATCCTTCATTCTCCAGATCCTGATACACCCGGCGCACCGTGATTACGCTGCAATTCAGGCTTCCGGCAAACTCCCGGATCGAGGGAAGCAATGTCCCTTCCTCAATCTGGCCGCTGACGATCAGGGACCGGAGTTGGGTTTCGATTTGATGGTAAAGCGGCTCGGCACTGCTTTCATTGATTTGTATTGGAATCCACACCTTCCGATTCACCTCCGGCTTCCAGCGCTTGATTGCTGCCCCTCATCGTTCCAGGTCCCGCATTCCGAGTTTCCTCAGCGTCAATTTGCAAAATAGTGCCAGCATGAAGATTCCCCCGGCAAGAACGCCCCACATTACCGGAGATAACAGTCCATACCGTTTGGAGGATTCCATTGTAAAATTCAAGATATTGCCGCCAAGGTATGCAACGATAAAGGCTAGTACGCATACAGCTAACATGATGGCAAAGGTCAGCCATAAATAAACCCGGCCCGTTCTCGAAAGTTCGAAGTAGATAAACGGTCCGTTCAAGGCAGTCGCATAACCTATCCAGGTAATTGCCAGAGCAAGAAAGTTATCAAAACTCAACTTGTCGCCCATACCCATAAACACCAGATAAATCGTCGCAAAATAGATGAATCCGTTAAACAACATTGCCGTCACCAGTTGAATGATTCTGCTTTTCATAATGGTTGCGGCCGGGATCGGCAGCGTTTTGTAGTAAAGCAGCATTTTCGTATACGAATCTTCCTTGATGTAACTGAACGACCTTCGCGAGAAGTAAAATCCGATCATCGGCACGGTCATCAAAATCAAGTAATCCGCCATCGGATCCAGCAAGCGTACCCCCGATTCATCCCTCGACCAGATCATCATGCTGATCATCCCGCCGCTATAAATCATAAAGATCACATTCCAGATCAAATACATCCGGTCGATCCGCAAATCCTTGGAAAAAATAACCCAGGCATCCTTCCATGTGTTCAATTCCGCTCACCTTTCCTCGGCTCAAAATGTATAAAAGTGCGTTAGCGTCTCAATTTCACCCGCCACACTGTGCTTCACTGTGCTTACTGTATATATCTTTATACACAGTATATACTGTGCTTATTCTTGCGTCAACCTGATTTATCCAATTTTTCGTGGAAACCTGGGCCGTTTATATGCTTCTAAAGAAACTATGTAGTCTTATTAGGGAAAATATCACCATTAAATCAGCTTAAGGAAACTACAGAACGCTATTCAGGACAAATCGCCGAATTTCAGCCACCATACGACTAAATAGCGTTACTACGTTTCGTTAAATGGGTGAAAGCAGAAAAAAACGCCTACTAAGGATATGACGTTTCGTTAGCTGGATTTTGACCATAAAAAAACCGCCGGAGCTATTCGCTCCAGCGGCGCTTCGCGGCCTTCGGCCCCAGACATAAACTTTACAATCCAAATATAACTTCCCACACCGGCTTTGTGTGACCGCCCGGGTACAGCAAATACAGCAGCACGTAGACAGCAACACCCGTGATCGCCGTGAAAAACCAGATGACCGAAGTGACGCGCCCCCATTTGCGGTGCTTCGCGTACTTTTCCTTAAAGCCGAGCACCAGCGTCGTTAACCCGAACACCGCAGCTACCGTAGCAAGCACGATATGGAAAATCAGGAATACCTGGTAATAAGGCTTCAGGTTATCCGGACCGCCCCATGCGGTATTGCCGATAAACACCGTTCGTGACATATAGATGATAAAAAAGATCAACGCAGCCACGGCAGCCGCGATCATCGTCTTCTTGTGCGCTTCCCGTTTCCCTTTAATGATCAAACGCCAGCCGATCGCGACGAGCACGGCGCTGATGACGATAAATGAGGTGCTGAGCGTCGGGAACAAGGTAAACAAATCCATGACAATCCTCCTGCGTATCATTTCATTTTCAGATCAGGTCTAAACTCCAACTCGTCAGGCAATTGCCCTTCTTCTTCCTCCCGGTTCTCCTGTCTGTACCATTGGAAAAAGACGTAAGCCAGCATCGAAGCAAAAATAATCTCCTGCATGAACTTCATCAGGATTCCCCCGACCTGCTGGTCCACGCGCGTTCCGAGGTAGCCGAAAAACTCAGGCCCGCCGAAACGGCTCAGCAGAAAGGACGTATCGCCCGGGATGCAATACCCCATCGCTTTGGCCCAGACAACCGGGTCGCTGTAGGTTGCGTACAAAGGCTCGGGCGCAAAAATAATCAGCCCGCACGCAGGCGTCAACAGCACCATGTTGAGGAAAATGAAGCCCATTTTCTTCAGGCCTTGCACTTCCCCCTGATCCGGCAGTGGTTTGACCAAGGTCCACCACATCAAAGCGGAAGCAATGAACAAAACCAGATAGTACAGCCGGTGAACACCGAAATGCAGCATTACGTAATCATGTACGACCGGGAGATGATAGATCGAAAACAGCCCGTTGAACACGACCGCCGCCACGATCGGGTGGGTCAGAAACTTCAGGTGGCGCAGCGGGCTTCGCCCCAGAAACGATACGACTTTCGTCCATACCCAGACAGGCAGGCCAAGCATCAACAGCGGCGGAGCGATCAAATAAGACAGCGCCATACTTACCATGTGGAAGCTGAACATCATATGACCCAGCAGCTCTACGGGCCCGCCTTGGGCGAAGTAAAGCACGATCATGCCGAGCACGAACAAGAACTTCTTGCCGCCGGTGACGGGTCGGCCTTGTCCGAACTTATCGTTCAGCGGTCCCGCAATAACCAGGTACCCCGCCGTCAAAAGCAGCATCACCGCAAGAAACAACGGACTCCAAACATCCGCAAATTCAAAATATTCTAATCCGAGCACCTACATCCCTCCCTTCGGCAGGCCATTATTCTGTCAATATTGTGAACTTCCCTTGCAGAGGTGGTTCAAAAAATCATCTTTTGATCAAGAAGGAGTCAGGTTGAGTCTAATCGACATCGAATCTTGAATTCAGACAGCCCTTCCGGTGCTCACATAGGTTTTGCCTTCGCTCCGCTCCACAGTCCCTCCTTCATCCAACCTTCTCGGTGCTGAAAAGCTGACTTTTTGAACTTTTCCTTAAAATAGGAAGAAAGAGGCGGCTTGGTTTCAAGCCCACCTCTTTAATCTTACCACCACATCCAGTATAAAGCTGCAACGATACAGGTTCCTGCGACAAAAAAGCCGCCGGCCATAAAGATAATCGGAATCATATGGCCCTTATCCTTCAAATGCATCCAGTACCCGAGCTGAACGAGGACTTGCAGCACTGCCATCACGAGCAGCAGCAGCACCGTAAACGCGGTATTGACGCCTCCTGCCGCTACCGTCGCAAAAGCGATCAGCGTCAGGAAGATGGAGAAGATAAAAGCAATGACATGTTTCTGCGGTCCCTCATGGCGGTGACGATGCTTCACTACGCCGCCGTTAGAATCGTGATTGGTCATTTGTTACCCTACCACCTTTCCGAGCAGGTAAACTACCGTGAAAATAAATACCCACACGACGTCGATGAAATGCCAGTACATGGCGGATACATAAATTTTCGGAGCCGTCACGACGTTCAACCCTTTTTTGAACAGCTGGCCGATCAGAATGGAAATCCATACAATCCCGAACAATACGTGGGCTCCGTGGAACCCGACCAGCGTATAGAACGCGGAACTGAACGCACTCGTTGTCATGCCGTAATCCTCATGAACAACGTATTCGTAAAATTCGTAGATCTCCAGGCAAAGGAACGCGAGGCCCAGCACCACGGTTATGGCAAGCCAATTAACCAGGGACTTCTTGTTCCCGCGATGCATCGCTTGAATGGCGAATACGCTAGTCAAGCTGCTCAGGAGCAAAATAAACGTTGCAGCCGCCGTCATCGGCAGGCCGAACAACTCGCTGGCGGAAGGGCCGTCGGCCACTTGATTCCGCAGGGTCAGGAAGGTAGCGAACAAGGTGCCGAACAGAACCGACTCGCCCCCCAGGAAAAGCCAGAAGCCAAGCACTTTGTTCCGGCCTTCAAGCGTCGCTTTCTCAGGTTCGTGAGGAAGCTCGCCCGAAGCCTGCTGCGCATGAGGTGTCGTCATGCTTTTACCCCCTTGTCTTTCAATTCGTCAGGCTCAATATGCCAGCCGTGGTCATCATAAAGCGAGCGGACGATCATACAGCCGAACGTGATCACAAGGCCGAGACCCGTTACGATGTAGTTGCTGAACAGGAAGTTCAGCAGGCTGTTGCCGAAATCGTCTTTCGTGAACATAAATCCGAGACCGGCGATGAACAACCCGACGGACATGACAAACGGAAGAATCGTAGGCGACGGCATATGGATCGGTCCAACCGGTTCCGCAGGAGTCATTTCCTTATTGCCGGCCATCTTCTCTTTCCAGAAAGCATCGATGCCGCGTACAAGCGGAGTTTGCTTAAAGTTGTATTCCGGCGGCGGCGAAGGGATCGCCCATTCCAGAGTACGTCCGTCTTCCCAAACGTCGCCTGCCACGCCTTTCGGCTGTTTGAACGTAATCGCGATATTGATCAGGAACACGATCACGCCAACCCCCATCAGGAACGCCCCGATGGTACTGATCAGGTTCAACAAGTCGAAGCCTTGGTTCGGCAAATACGTGAACACGCGGCGCTGCATCCCGATAAGACCGAGGAAATGCTGGACAAAGAAAGTCATATGGAAGCCGATGATGAACGTCCAGAACTCCAGTTTGCCAAGCTTCTCGTTCAGCACGCGTCCGAACATTTTCGGCCACCAGTAATGCAGACCGGCAAACAGGCCGAGCACCAAACCGCCTACGATAACGTAGTGGAAGTGGGCCACGACGAAGTAAGTATCATGGTATTGATAATCCGCAGGAGCAGATGCAAGCATCACCCCGGTCACCCCGCCCATGACGAAGGTCGGAATAAATCCGGCCGCAAACAGGTTTGCCGTCGTAAAACGGATTTGACCGCCCCACATCGTAAACAGCCAGTTGAAAATTTTAATCCCCGTCGGAACGGCAATCAGCATCGTGGCAATGGAGAACAGCGCGTTCGCAACCGGCCCCATTCCCGTAGTAAACATATGGTGCGCCCAAACCATGAAGCCGAGGAAGGCGATCAGGATGGTGGCGAATACCATCGAGCTGTATCCGAACAGACGTTTACGCGAAAACGTACTGACTACCTCGGAGATGACCCCGAATGCCGGCAAAATCAGTATGTAAACCTCAGGGTGTCCGAAGATCCAGAAAATATGCTGCCATAAAACCGGGTTGCCGCCCGCTTCCACATTAAAGAAGTTGGCCCCCAGAATGCGGTCGAATGTCAGCAACACAAGGCCGACCGTAATGGCCGGAAAAGCGAACAAGATCATGGCCGAAGTGACGAAGGTCGTCCAAGTAAACATCGGCATACGCATAAAGGACATGCCGGGAGCGCGCATCGTGATGATTGTGGCCAGGAAGTTAATCCCCCCGATCAGCGTCCCGAGACCGGCGATCTGAAGACCGATCGTGTAGAAGTCCACGCCGTGCGTCATGCTGTAGCTCGACGATGACAGCGGCGTGTAGGAGGTCCAGCCCGCATCCGGGGCTCCTCCCATGATCCAACTCAAGTTAAGCAGCAATCCCCCGAACAAAAACGTCCAGAATCCGAGCGCGTTCAGGAATGGAAACGCCACGTCCCGCGCCCCGATTTGCAGAGGGATCACCGCGTTCATGAGCGCGAAGATAACCGGCATGACGCCGAGGAAAATCATTGTCGTTCCGTGCATCGTAATCAATTCGTTAAATTGTTGCGCCGTGACGAAGTTATTCATCGGCTTGGCAAGCTGGACCCGGATCAGCAGCGCTTCAATGCCGCCGATGCCGAAGAACAAACCGCCGGCTATCAAATACAGGATAGCGATTTTCTTGTGATCGACCGTTGTCAGCCAATCCATCAACCCCTTGTGCCGCTTGACACTATGAGCGTGAGCCAAGGTTTGTACCCCCTTTAGTTTCCTGTTCCATCAATGCCTTCTCCAAAGCAGCCAGAGGCACCAAAATCAATACGATAGTTTGTAGTCCGCCAAATACTGGGCGATGGCGTCGATTTCCTCATCCGACAATCCAAGGTCTTCTTTCGGTTTCGGCATTTTGTTGCCCGGTTTGACTTTCTGCGGGTCTGTCAACCACTCGACCAGGTTGTCCTTCACCGGCTTGGAGCCTTCATAATGCCCTTCGCCTTCTTCGTTCAGCAAAATGCTGGCGACCGTTTCCCGGCTGCCCATTCCCGTCAAATTCGGGCCGACCGCGATACCTTGATCTCCCACCGCGTGGCAAGTCAGACATTGGTTCTTGAACACTTCGGCGACCGCCGGATCCTCAGGCAGTACGGCCGGCGCCTTCATCGATTCAACCCATTGCTTAAAGTCCTCGTCACTGACGGATTTCACCTTGAACTCCATGAGAGCATGGGACGGTCCGCAAAGCTCCGCGCACTTTCCGAGATACACGCCGTCCTTCTTCGATTCGAGCCACATTTTGTTGATGGTTCCGTCCGTGTTGGTGTCGGTTTTACCGGCAAGCGAAGGTACCCAGAAGGAGTGGAGAACGTCCGCCGTTTTCAATTCAAGAGCGATTTTTTTCCCTGTGGGAATAATCAAATCCTGAGCCGTCGTAACTCCGTAATCCGGATAGTTGAACTCCCACCAGAATAAATGGGAAGTTACCTTTACTTTCACGGCATTTTTGTCGCCGGAGTAATCTTCTCCATACGCAAATATTTTCTGAACGGTTACCGCACCAAGAATCAGAACGAGTACGAGCGGAATAGCCGTCCAGATAACCTCCAGCTTGAAGTTGCCTTCCACCTGCTTCGGAACTTCCTTTTGTCCCGGCTTCCGGCGGAATTTAATCCATACATAAGCCGCAATCCCGAACACGATGAGCATGACGACCACCATGATCGTAATCGATAGTTTAATCAAGCCCAACTGCCCCTCGGCTACCGTCCCCTGCGGTCTGAGCACAGACAAATCCTCGCGGCCGCATGCGGACAAAAGAAGCGCCAGCCCCGCAAGCATAGGTGCGAGCCGCTTTACAGCCTTCCACGGTTTCATCATTGATCTACCCCACTTTTTCCGTTTTCTTCCGGTTATGTACAGGCATTTGGTATATCCAGTTCAAAAACTACCTGCCCTAGCACGGAAACTGCCTTCCTGTCAATTACAACAATCACCTATTAAATATATGATTGAACCCCTGTTTTGTCAATGATTCAAGGCAAGTTCACAAATTGTTCAAAAAGCCGCGAAGGCCCGCCACGAAAGGGTTTGCGAACGTTTTCACCATTGGATTACCCCTCCGCCGATGTCCTGAACCGGGGTTTCGGCCTGTGCCTTCCGGCAAAATCCGCCTTTCATTCATTTTTGACATTTCCTCAAACTTTATGATTAAAATCAAAAAAAAAGAGAGCCTACGCTCTCTTATTGGGCTGTAAGAATTACAGGACCGTCTTCCAGAATTGCCAAAGTATGTTCGTAATGCGCCCCCAGGCTGCCGTCAGCGGACCGGATGGTCCACCCGTCGTCGTCCCAATGCACCGCCCCGGTCTCGCCGAGCGTAAAGATCGGCTCGATGGTGATCACCATGCCCGGCTGTAATTTGACGCCCGATCTGGGCCGTCCGAAATTCGGAACATCGGGCGGTTCATGCATCCGTCGCCCGATTCCATGGCCGATGAGCGGCTTCACGATACCGATCCCCGCCTCCTGGGCTACTCGCTGAACGGCATATCCAATGTCGCCGACCCGGTTTCCCGGGATGGCTTGCGCAATCCCCGCGTAAAGCGCCTTTTCTGTAGTCTGCAGCAGTCGCTCCGCGTTGGGACCGACCTCCCCGACCCTGTATGACCATGCGGAATCCGCCAGCCATCCTTTTTTGTTCACCACCATATCAATCGTTACGATATCGCCATTCCGCAGCTCCTGGTTACCAGGAAACCCGTGGCATACGACTTCATTGATTGAGGCACAGGTGGCGTACGGAAACCCGCGATAGCCTTTTTGCTCGGGAGTGGCCCCTTTTTTGGCAAGAAACGATTCCACGAACCCGTCGATTTCCGCTGTGGTAATCCCGGGCGCGATCAACTTCGCGATCTCTCTGTGGCAATCGGCTAAGATCTCTCCGGCTTCCCGGATCCGGGCAATTTCCTCTTTTGTTTTCAGACTGACTTTCAAATTCAGGAACTCCTTTCAAGAAACGCTGTTCATCTTGATGTATTAGTTCATCAATGATGTATTATATGTAGCTTTTAATGAAAAAACGCCCCGGCTTTCGCCGGGACGGTAATTACCGTGGTTATCGGTTTCCTACCTTATAAACGCACATTCAGGAAACGGATGAATCCAGTTTGCCCATTTCCATTTCCACAAGATGAGTCAATTCTTCTTCATATCCCCCTGTGATCCGGTACTTGCGGACGTATTCCTTTACGAATTTCTTAGGATCTTTCGGCTTGAAGATCCTCGTCATTTCCCGCAAACTTTCCTTGACCTCGTTATGACCTTTCGTTGCCATACCAAATTCCCTCCCAGAACGATTCTAGTTCAGTGCTTCGATCTTGAGAATGCCAAGTAAGCATGAGCTCATAGGCTAGCACCGGGGTGTTCCTTTATGATCGGCTCATGACACTATCATACCCGCACAAGCTTCCCGATGAATCATTGCACGGTTGGTAAGCAGCGTCCTGCATAAGCCGGTCTCGGTGAATCACATGTGGAAAAGACATCTGTCTCCCATATTGTAACATATTCAGCTTTCAGTTACAGCTTTCTTCCGAAAGCCCAATTCCTTCCTTTGTCCTACAACGGCCTAATCCATTTTTGAATCCGCGCTTTCATGGTTAAAATACTTGTGCTTGCTGTTCATTCCTTCATGTTTTAATCCACCGTTAATCATGCTGCGGTAAGATGACCAGGAGGACAATATGAAAAGAATTTTTCCCGCCGCTAACGGTATTTATTCCTTTTCGGCAGCCGACGAAGCCATTCGCGCCCATTATCCGAAAATGCGGAGCATGCTTATCGCCCGGGGAGGAACAATATTATCGGAACATTATTACGGCGGTTGCGGCCCATCATCCTTGCATGATCTGCGGTCGGCCACAAAAAGCGTGCTCTCCATCCTGCTTGGTATAGCCGCCGCCCAAAACGCATTACCGGAACTCGATGAGCCTGTCTGGGATAGCGTCAGGGAATATGCCCCAAAACGTCCGGATCCGGCCTGGTCCGAACTGACGATGAGAGAACTGCTTACGATGACGAGCGGACTGTATTGGCAGACCGGCGCGAAGCTGGGAGAACGGTTTATCGGCCGTTTGCACCGCAGCCGGAAATGGGCGGATTTCATTCTCAGGCTCCCCGTAGTAGAGGAGCAACGCGGATCTTTTGTTTATTGCAGCGCCGGCTCCCATTTGCTTTCGGTCTTGCTTACGAAATGGACGGGAATGAACGCGTCGGAATTCGCCTCAACGTATTTGTTTCAGCCGCTCGGAATGTCCGGTTATCGCTGGGATTCCAGTCCTGAGGGGCACTCCGCGGGACATATCGGCCTTTATTTAACTTCGCGGGATATGTTGAAGCTCGGCTTGTTATGCCTGCAAAAGGGCCGATGGGAAGGGGAGGTTCTGGTCTGTCCCGAGTGGCTGGAGAAATCGATGTCTCCTCATTGCGCCCCCTTCGGGAGCTATGGCCAGTACGGCTTTCACTGGTGGAGCGCAAATTATCGCGGGCTACGTTACTGCTATGCTCACGGACACGGTGGACAACAAATCCACGTTATTCCCGAGCTGGATGCAGTCGTTGTGTTTACGGGAGAGAGCAAGGTCAAACGGTTTAAAAATCCGAAGGCGCTTCTGGAGAACATCATCATACCGGGGCTTCAAAATACTTGAAAGGGAGGGATCGAGTTTGACTTCCACATCTCCTAAAATCATGATTTTGTATGCGAGCTACGGCGACGGCCATTACCGGGCATCCAAGGCAATTGAAGCCAGCTTTCACAGCAGGGGGATCCGGGATGTCGTTCTGCTGGATTTGATGGCGGAGGCCCACCCGTTATTGAACGAATTAACCAAGATCGTCTATCTTCACAGTTTTTCGATCCTGCCTTCGCTCTACGGCTGGGTGTACAATGCCACCCGTAAGCTGCCCCCCGGCGCTTCCTTCTTTCGGCTGATCAATTCCTTCGGCTCGGGGAAACTGAAGCAATCGCTCGCCAGCTATGAGCCGGATCTCATTATTCATACGTTTCCGCAGCTGCTTTTGCCGGAAATGAACAAGAAGACCTCCCTCTCTCTGCCGCTTGTCAACGTGATGACCGATTTCGATATTCATGCGAGATGGATTCATCCCCGAGTCGACCGTTATTATGTGGCTACCGAACAGTTGAAGGAGGAAATGACGCGCAGAGGAGTCCCCCAGGAACGAATCATGGTCAGCGGAATTCCGTTACGCCCGGATTTTGGGCTTGAACGCATATCCCAGGCGCCCTCATTCTTGGACAAACTCGATCCTGCAAAAAAAACGGTGATGCTGATGGCCGGCGCTTACGGCGTCATGCAGGGAATTCGTGAAGTTTGCGAAGCGCTTCTCCATGGAAACTCCTATCAAATTCTTGCCGTCTGCGGGCGTAATCGGGAATTGTATCAAGGTCTTTCGGACGCTTTCGGCAGTCATCCGGATTTCCATCTCTTCGGCTTCGTTCAGGAGGTCGCTCCGATGATGCATGCCAGCGATTGCATCATTACCAAACCCGGAGGAATCACGTTATCCGAAGCGCTGGCATGCAGCTTGCCCCTGTTTCTGTACCGGCCTGTACCCGGCCAGGAGCTGAACAATGCCCGTTATTTGCAATCCGAGGGCATCGCGGTCATTAGCCATAATGCCGATCGTCTGCGCGCGGAGGTCGACGACCTGCTTTTCGATCAAGACCGCTTGTCCGGCGTTAAGGAGAAAATGAAAAGCCTCCGCAAGCCTGAGGCCGCAGAGGCGATCGTAAACGATATCTTGGAACAATGGTTTCGGCAGGATGCCGTGAAAGCCGCACCCGGCCAAATCGGTTCTGCCTTCCAAAGGCTCGTCATACATTGAGGATATAAGCAGGTTATCCTTCAATCGGAAGGCAGGTGCTCGCCGTTGTCCCCATTCAAATCTTCAACCGGTTTATACGAAAATGTTGCCGCATTTCTTTGTTATCTGTTCGCCTTCGTCGGAGGCGTCGTGTTTCTGGTGCTGGAGCGCAGAAGCCGGTTCGTCCTTTTTCATGCCTTGCAATCCGTCATTCTGTTTGCCGGCTTAATGGTCTTTCATGCCCTCGCGGGATTTTTGCCCATTATCGGCGTCGTCGTGAGCCTTCTGCTCTCCTTGCTTGGCGTCGTTCTCTGGATCGTGCTCATGGCGGCCTCACTCCAAGGCCGTTGGCTCAAACTGCCCTGGATTGGAGAACTGGCGGAAAGACAGCTGAACCGCATGTGATTAAAAATCGAAAAGACTACTGCACCTCTGGAGCCGGTTTCCGTTTGCCGCCTTGAAGTCCGTTAAACAGCAGGTTCATCACGATAGCGGTCACGCTACCGGCCACAATGCCGTTATCGACCAGAATGCGCAACCAGGAAGGCAGGGCGTCGAAAATTTGGGGCACTACCGAAACGCCGAGTCCCATACCTACCGAGCAAGCAATGATAAGCAGGTTTTCATGCCGGTTCAAATCGACCTGGTCGCCAAGCATCCGAATCCCTGAGGACAACACCAGTCCGAACAAGGCAATCATCGCCCCGCCGAGTACCGAAGTCGGCACGAGTTGGGTCAAAGCGGCGATTTTCGGAACGAATCCGATCAGGATCAGAAGGCCGCCCGCCACCACGATGACATCGCGGGTTTTGACCCTGCTCATTTGCACAAGGCCCACGTTTTGCGAATAAGTCGTATACGGGAAGGAGTTAAACACGCCGCCGAGCATGATCGCCAACCCTTCGGCACGGTACCCGCGGGTAAGGTCCTTGGAATCGATGTCTTTGTCCACGATCTTGCCGAGCGCCATAAATACGCCTGTTGACTCGGCTACGCTGACGATCGAAACAAGAATCATCGTCAGAATGGCCGAAGCATGGAAGGTAGGAACGCCAAAATAAAACGGCTCTATCATATGGAACCAGCTCGCTTCTTTAAACGGCGTCAAGTCGACCTTCCCCATCATTGCCGCCGCCAGCGTTCCCGCAATCAATCCGAGCAGCACGGAAATGGATTGCAAAAAACCTCTGGCAAAGCGGTTCATCAAAATGACGAACAAGAGAACGCCGAAGCCGAGCAGCAGGTTGGACGGACTTCCGAATTCCGGACTCGTCGCATCGCCGCCTCCAAGGTCCGTCAACGCCACGGGGATCAAAGTTACCCCGATCACCGTAACAACCGAACCGGTAACGACCGGAGGAAACAAGGCGATGAGTTTGCCGAACAATCCGGAAAACAGGAAGACGAACAATCCGGAAGCGATGATCGCCCCGTAAATGGCCGTTACTCCCATCCCCTCCGCTCCGCCGATGGCAATCATCGGGGATACGGCCTGGAATGCGCAACCCAGCATCACCGGCAGCCCGATCCCGAAAAAGCGGTTGCCCCATACCTGCAGCAATGTGGCGACACCGCAGGCCAAAAGGTCAATCGAAATCAAATAGGTCAAATCCTGATGGGACAGGTTTAACGCTCCGCCCACGATCAACGGAACGATGACCGCGCCGGCGTACATGGCCAGTACGTGCTGAATCCCCAGCGACAGCGTTTTGAACGGATGCCGGTTTCTTTGAAAGATACGTTCGCGTTCCATTTGAATTAGAGCTCCTCCCCATGAACATCATGAACGAAACTGATGGTTCCGTTCTCCAGCGATGCGATCCGGACTAAGGAATCAACGCGATATCCCGCTTCCTGCAGCAAGCTTGCGCCTGGCTGGAACGACTTTTCGATCACGATGCCGATGCCCGCAACCTTCGCTCCGACTTGCTCCACGATCCGGGCCAGTCCAAAGGCTGCTTCTCCGTTCGCCAAAAAGTCATCAATGATCAGTACCCGGTCTTCCGGAAACAGGAACTTTTTGGAGACCGTAATTTCATTGGTTTCCCTTTTGGTGAAAGAATACACCTTTTCCACAAGAATATCGTCTTTAAGGGTCAGCGATTTATGCTTTCTGGCGAATATCATCGGTACGCCAAGTTCCAATGACGTCATGATGGCCGGAGCGATTCCGGACGACTCGATCGTCAATACCTTCGTTATCCCCTCTCCCGCATATCTGCGGGCGAATTCGGCTCCAACCTCCTTCATTAGCACCGGGTCCATCTGGTGATTCAAAAACGAATCCACCTTCAATACATTGTCTCCCAAAACGATGCCTTCACTCATGACCTTATCGCGCAACAGTTTCATCTGGCTCTCTCCTTTGTGTCTTTTTCATATGCAATGCAAAAAAAACAGCCCAATTCCCGGCCGGGAAACGGACTGATAAAGGCAAAAAACCAGGGTACCAAAGCTTCAGGGGCCTATTTGCCTGCGATTGCTTCTCCCCGATTCAAGCCGCCGTAACCATGGTTTCACCCCGTAGTCCGATCATTTCCGGTGATCGGGTAGAGACATGCAGGCCGATCCCTGCACATATACGAGAACGATATTCATGGAACTACAAAAAAAATGTCGAATTACATACAATGTTAGAAGTATAACGCAAAGGGGCCAGAGAAATAAAGAGGAAATTTCTTATATAGGTCTGGATGGGCCGGGCAGTAAATTGTTCAGTAACGAGTGGAGCTCCGAGTCCTCTTTGTAGCTCTTTTCTCCCGTATCCAGGCGCCGAATTCGAATTTGGCTGTAATCCGCTCCCGGTTCAACCGGTTTAAACACCAGATTATCGCGGTCTTCGAGCCGCAGCTTATACCCCATCTCTTCAAACATCTTCAAATAGTCCTCTTCCTTCGGAAGCTCTCCTTCCTTCAAAAAGATCAGCCCTCTTAACTCCTTCGTCTCCTGCGGGTGTTGAACTTCAAAATGAACGATGCATTCCATCTGTTATGCCGCTCCTTTCCAATTGTGACGGTTTTTCATAGGCAAGATGCCGATATAGTCATCGTTCCCCCGGCCGCATGAACTCATCCGGAGGGGACCAATAACGGAACCGGCACGGTTCAGAGCTCGCTCTGACCATGCCGGACGGTAAAGCGCCTACTATTACTTACGGATCATCTTTCAGATCGCGCGGCGCCGTTTATTACGTTTTGGTGAATTATTAAAAAACTCGCTTAAAAGAGCATGTTCATACCTTCAGTTTTTCAAATCCGGCCTTAAATTTGCTCCGAGCCGCAATGCGGGCACCATTTCGTCCCTTTTACCAGCTCGGTCGAGCAAATTTGGCATGTTACCGTAGGGACGCCTGCCTCCAACGAGGAAGAAATCTGCTGCTTGGGCTGCACATTATCCTTCCAGGTGCGGATGCGGCGGTCGAGTTCCTCTTGGCGTCTCCGCTCCCGCTCAAGTTCGGCTTGTCGGCGGGCCTCCTGCTCCGCGTCCATTTGGCGCAGTTCTTCAAGCTCCGGGTCCGCAGCCTGCTCCTTCAGTTCCTTCGGCTCTTTCGGCTCCCTGTAAATGATCGTGTCATCCGTCAGAGGACCGGTAAATTTGGCGAGCGGGTCAGGCAGCTTTCGAGATTCAACGGCGATCGCCGGATCTTCGTCGTCTTTCCGGACAGGCCGAGCCTCCTTGGATTTGGTCAGCTTATGGCCGCAGTACTGGCAAAACAGCGCATCCTCCGCTACCGCCTTGCCGCAAGAAACGCACAAGCGCTCGTTTTTCAACTCCGCAATTTTGGCACGGACCTCACTCCGTTCCTCGGACAGCAGGTCGCAGGTTTTGGCGAGCTCCAGCATTTCCTTCTCCGCGTTGGACATATCCTTCCGGGTATACCCTTCGTAGAATACTTCGCCCATTCTTTGAAAATACAGGTCCATCTCGCGTTCAATATTCGCAATTTGCGTGTTCAGGCGTCCGATCTCCACGGCGTTTTGCGCGCGGTCGGTCACTTTCCCGGCACCGTCTTTAATTCGCTGGAAAAAATTCATGACTGTTCCTCCCATTCGTCGGCTTCCCGGCTTGAACTATCCGAGGGAAGCTTCTGACTCTACTAAAGATCGTTCAATAACATTAAAAATGCCCGAACCTCTTATTATGAATATGAGATTCCAGATGTAATCATACCAGATTCGGGCACCGAGTGAAAACCGGCCCTGGTTCACGGTCCCGATCAGGGTGTAAAAAAGAGTAGAATTGATCGTTGTATGAAGAGGAGGGATGGCAAGTGGCTTCCGGAAAGACCCCTTACTATGTATCCGTAACGCACCGGCTCATTCAAGAGGTTCCCGGCGATTCTTCCGAATTCCAGGTATTCCTCGACGAGGAGGAACTGGAGCAGCTCCGGGACAAAATCGCGAAATTATCCAAAAAAGACGAATACACGTTCAGACGCGCCCCGGTTCCGTATAAATCGGCAGACCACGACGAGGCGCCGGATCAGTTCGACCGCAGCCTGATCGATCTGTACGTGATGCTGTACCGGACCGGCAGCGAACGCACCCGCAACTCGATCATGGAGACGGGCATCCTCGACAATCTGGCCAATACCGATTATCACCATCCGGGATATAACGGGGGCTCGCCGTTAAACAAATGAAAAAGCCGCGCATCGGTTTAGCGCGGCTTTTTTGTAGGGGCGCCGGCCGTTTCCGCGGCGCGCTCCATGACCCGGCCCGCGACAAGGGCCAATCCTTTGGCCGCTCCGGACACGCCGGGCAGCATCGCTGTCAAAGGGGCCGGAGCGGGCCCGTGGCCGGGCTTTACGTTGTGGCGGAGAGCTTTAAGCAGGTCTTCCGCCACATCGTGGTATTCCGGGCCGGGCTGGTGCAACCGGCCCTGCCCGGCCATATCGGCCAGCCATTCCGCAAGGGCCGGCCCGCCGTTCGCCCCGGCGGAGCCCGGGGCGTGCTCAGGCCCTCCCGCCGCCCGGCGGAGGGCCTCTTCGGGGTCGGGCAGCGGCTTCACCGCTGCCCACCGGTCCAGGGCGGCCGCCGCCAGCGTCTCGGGCGTCCAGCCGAGCAGCGCGAGGCGCAGGCCCGCGTCCGCGGCCCAGGCGGCGTCGCCCCGGGCCATGGCGTCCGCGCCATGGCCGCATTCGCGTGCACCGCAGGTGCACGCGGGATCCGTGGCGGCCTGCCGCCGCCACGGCGGCTGCTCGGGCAGGAGGGCGAGGATCGCCCCTGCCCCTTCCTCGAGCAGCCCGGCCAGCAGCAGCGGCCGGGCCGCGAGCCGCTCCGGCAGCGCTTCGCGCTCCGGAGCGCCGGGCGCGTACGCCGGAAGCACGACGGTGCATTCCGGCGCCGAATCCCGAGGCGCGACGCTTCCCGCGTCACGCCCTTTCCCGGCGGCATCGCCGGGTTCGCCGCCGCTGGTCCGGCGGCGGCGTTTGGACTCTTCCGCCGCCTTTGCCGGAACCGTCACCCGCAATCCGCCGGGCACCGCTTCAATAACGGCTTCCCGCGGAACCAAAGGCCGCTTTCCGCTCATTCCGCTCCCTCCTCCATGATGCTTCCAGCCTGCAGGGCGATCAGACCGCGCAATTGTTCGTCCGACATTTCCGTAATCCATTGCTCGCCGGATCCGACGACCTGCTCGGAAAGCGATCGCTTCCGTTCGATCAGTTCGTCGATTCTTTCCTCCAGCGTCCCTTGGCATATAAGCTTGTGCACTTCCACATTTTTTTGCTGCCCGATCCGGAATACCCGGTCCGTCGCCTGATTTTCTACCGCCGGGTTCCACCAGCGGTCATAATGGATCACATGGTTGGCCCGCGTGAGATTAAGACCCACCCCGCCGGCCTTCAGCGACAGCACGAAAATCGGAGAACCCTTGCCCTCCTGGAATTCCCGCACCATGTCGTCCCGCTCCTGCTTCACGACGCCTCCATGCAGGAACGAGGGCGTTCTTCCGTAACGCCGGCCAAGCTCCCTGCACAGCAACTCGCCCATTTGCACATACTGGGTGAAAATGAGCGCCGCCTCCCCGTTGTCGATAATCAGATCCAGCAGCTCGGTAAGCCGTTCCAGTTTGCCCGAACGTCCCGCTTCGGCCAAAGCCGCCGGAGAACGTCCCGATCCAAGTGCAGGATGATCGCAGATTTGCTTCAACCGGGTCAATGAGGACAGTACGAGTCCTTTGCGGGCGATCCCGCCGCTGTCTCCGATCCGCGACATCAGCTCCGAAGTGACGGCTTCGTACATGCGGGCCTGTTCCACCGACAGCGTGCAGTAGGATTTCAGTTCGATTTTCTCCGGCAAGTCCTTGCGGATGTCGGGATCGCTTTTTAAACGCCTGAGCAAAAAAGGAGCCACCAGCCGCCGCAGCCGTTCCAGCTCGGCAGTCTCATTCGCCCCGGTTCCGCCATACCGGGACCGGAACGATGCGTTCGTTCCCAAATAACCCGGATTCAGAAACTGGAAGATCGACCACAGCTCGCCAAGCCGGTTTTCGACGGGCGTCCCGGTCATGGCGATCCTGTGGGGCGCGCTAAGCTTCATTACGCTCTGCGCCTGCTTCGTTCCAAAGTTTTTAATGTACTGCGCCTCATCCAGAACGATGGTCCTCCAATCCAGCTGCATCAGCTCTTTGCCGTCTCGCCCCGCCAACTGGTATGTCGTCAGGACGATATCGCTGGCCCGGGATTTCGCGATAAACCGTTCACCCCGAAGCCGGTCGCTACCGTGATGCACATACAGGCTCAGCTGCGGAGCAAAGCGGCCCAGCTCCCGTTGCCAGTTGCCTAGCAGCGAGGTGGGACATACGATCAGGCACGTTCCCGGCGATGTCTCCAGTCCGTCGAGCAGCTCCGT
This sequence comes from Paenibacillus salivarius, assembly GCF_051307165.1. Classification (NCBI taxonomy): domain Bacteria; kingdom Bacillati; phylum Bacillota; class Bacilli; order Caryophanales; family Paenibacillaceae; genus Paenibacillus; species Paenibacillus salivarius. The sequence goes on along the minus strand of NZ_CP195592.1, from coordinate 754,911 downwards.
AATTACCTGTACGGTTTTACCAAGCCCCATATCGTCCGCCAGCAGCGAACCGAAACCAAGCCGGCGCATCGCGGCAAGCCATTGGAAGCCCCTTTCCTGGTATGGCCGGAGCTCCCCGTTTAGCGATCGGGGAACCGGTCGGGTGGCGAGATTGCGCAGCCCTTCGCCTGACAGCAAAGCCGCCAGCATGCCCTCCGCTTCCACGCGTTCCACCGGAAGTCCGTCCATCAGCAGATCCTGATCCTCGCCGGACGCCAAATACATCAAATCGCGAAAAGTCATCGTCCCGGTTTCCTGACGCTTCATGAACTTCAGCACTTGGCGGAGTTCCTTCACGTCAATTTCGATCCACTCGCCCCGAAACAGCACGAGCGGAGATTTGGACGAGGCAAGCTGCGACAGCTCCTCCAGGGTCAATTCCTGCCCGTTCAGCACCGCTTCCGCTTCAAACGCCACCAGTTGCTTGACGCCTAACCCCGCTTCGGGGGCCTTTTCGGGTGCGTTTCCTTTCCAGCCCGAAGCCTTAATCTTCAGCCCGGCTCTGCGCCGTCCTTCCCGCGTCCAGCGGGAAGGCATTTGAACGCTCACCCCGTGCTTTCTCAGTTGGGCGACCGACCGGCTTAGGAGGGCATACAGCTGTTCGGGGCGAAGCAGCACCTCCTCCGGCCTTTCCGTCTCCATCGCATCCGCCACTTCCGCCGAAAGTTCAGCCGCTTTGGATAAGCGCAGCAGCAGATTCCGGCTCACGTTAGCATACTTCCGGCCGCGCACTTCCATATCCGGATTCGGATAGCTCCAAATCAGCCCTGCCGGCAAAAGCAAGGCAGGATCTTCCGCCCCTTCGGCCCAAAAGGACAACCTCCACAAAGGCCCCGGCTTCTCTGCATCCCCCACGGCCTCCGGCACGGGTTCGATGCGAAGGCATAGGCGCAGCATCCCTGCCGCTATCCCCTCGGACTGTTCATCCTCCGAACGCGGCCGATCAAACCCTGCCGCCTTGATCTCTCCAGCCAGCTGTCCGATTTCCTCAGTGCTTCCCTGAACCTCGGGCGGCGTTCCGGCCGTAAGCAGGCTGTTCCACCACAGCTCCGAAAGCGGGGACATGCCCCGGCGGTAATCGGCCCGAGCCGGATTCAGCTTCCGGCCAAGATCGGCGACGGCCTTGCGAACCTCGTGATCCATCAGCTCCGTCAAAAATGAATGCAGTACCGCCATCTGGCGGTCGGCAATCGAACCGTCCTCCTTGTCATAGGCCGGCTGCAGCGCGGCAAGCGCCAGCGGGGGCATCGACGCGGCAAGCTTGCGGAAGCGTTCCTCATCCGCCGCCTCATCAAGCAGCGGCCCCCAGACCGCCGCGATCGAGCTTCTCGAGCTGCGCCTGCGCCCGTGTCCTTCCGTGCCCGGCTTCATACCGGGCACGATTTTGCCCCGCTTCAGCAAGTCCAGCGCGAAGCGGGCAGCGGTGCTCCAGTAACCCATTTCGGCTCCGGGTTTAATGCCTTGGGCCGTAAAAAATGCCTCATCCCAGCCCAACAGCAGCTGCCATGTTTCCCGTACCGGCAATGCCAGGCCTTCCAGCGTCCTGCCGATCAGGCCCTTCCGCTCTCCGGCTCCCGCATGCTGCCTGCGGGCCGGAGAAACCGGATATCTGATTTCGGCCAGCCGCAATGCCGCATGCTGAAAAGGGCGGATACCGGCCGCCGGCTCGAGCGGCCTTATCGCCGCCGTCCACGCATCCACTTTTACTTCCGATATTTCACCGGAGAAGCAAAACATCACATCTCCGAGCCATATTCCATAGAGGCGTTGATTCATGGTGGTCTCCCGTCATTTGAAGGTTCACTTTCACCGGCCTTTAAAACCGCATTACTTCTATCTTATACGAAACCGGGGCTCGATAAAACCGCGGCCCGAGAACAAACAAGCTGCCCCTTAAGGGCAGCTTGCTCATATATCGTTTCCTATTTCGAAGCGATGACTTCAATTTCCACCAGCGCGTCTTTCGGCAGGCGGGCTACCTGTACCGCGCTGCGCGCCGGATACGGTTCGCTGAAGAAGCTTCCGTAGATTTCGTTGACTTTGGCAAAGTCGTTCATGTCGTTCAGGAACACCGTCGTCTTGACGACCTTGTCCAGCCCGGTCCCCGCCGCTTCCAAAATGGCGATGACGTTGCGGAGCGCCTGCTCGGTTTGCGCTTCGACGCCCGAGGCCAGGTCCCCCGTCCCGGGAATCAGCCCCAGTTGCCCGGAAGCAAATACGAGGTCCCCGATTTGCACGGCCTGGGAATATGGCCCGATGGCTCCCGGAGCGGCGGTTGTTGAAATGACTTGTTTGTTCATTCGTTATCCCTCTTTTTCGAAATAAGATGATTGAGGAATTGGATGATGGGCTCGTACGTAAAATGTTGCCCGCATCTTATTCTCTTATTTCATCTTATATTTTTTTTATTATTGTAGCGGGGAATGGTACCCTAAGCAACCGTCTAGGCATTTGATTTCGCCTTATTTCCCTTGGGGAGGGGCAAGTACAGGGAAAACGTGCTACCGTGCCCTTCTTTGCTCCGCAGCCGGATGAACCCACCCAGCAGCCGGGCCAGATCCTTGCTGATCGGCAGGCCAAGCCCGGTTCCTCCGTATTTGCGGCTGATCGAACCGTCCGCTTGGCGGAAAGCTTCAAAGATGGTCTCATATTTATCCTCGGGTATACCGATCCCGGTGTCCGTAACGGCGAAAACGATCCATTCGCCCTCCGGCTGCCCGTCCGGCGCCTTTGCTCTGCGAATATCCAGCGTGACCCGTCCCTCATGGGTAAACTTGAACGCATTGGAAAGCAGATTCCGCAGGATTTGCCCGATCCGCTGGCTATCGGAAACGATCGTGCACGGCAGTCCCTCTTCCACCTGGATTTCAAACGGAATCCCTTTCTGTTCGGCCGTATACTCAAAATGCATTTCCATCATTTGCGCCAGCTCCGCGACCACGACCTCCTCCTCAACGACTTCGAGTTTGCCGGCCTCCACCTTGGATAAATCCAAAATATCGTTGATCAGCTGCAGCAGGTCTTGTCCGGACTTGTAAATGATCGTTCCGTAATCGGGCGTATCGTCTCCGTCCTCCGGCTGTTCCGCCGGATCGCGTTCGGAAATGAGCTGGGCCAAATTGATGATGCTGTTGAGCGGCGTTCTTAATTCATGGGACATATTGGCCAAAAATTCGGATTTGTACCGGGAGGCCTGAGCAAGCTGGTTCGCTCTTTCCTCCAGCGCCAGCTTGGCCCCCCGGAGCTCCTCGGTCTGCCTTTGCAATAACTCGTTCGCATACTTAAGTTCAACCGTATGCTTCCGTTCCATCTGAAAATCCCATAATATAAGGGCGAACGCGCCGCTCAGAACGACCGATAGCGGGAAAGTGACCGGCGTAATTTCAAGCAAATATTGCTTCGCGGGAATCACTCCGAATATGGCTATGTTGACCGTATTGACGGCGTTTACCGCCAAAATCGTAATCGTTCCCTTAATGGACAGCCTGTAGTCGCTTCGCCTCATCCAAACGTTCAAGCCGGCGCAGAGGACGCCCAGAATTAAAAAGTTGATTAGCCCGGCTATGGCCGCGTCGTTAATTCCGAAAGTCAACCGCGCCAATCCGATGCCCAGGCCGATAACAACCAATGTGAAGGGCTGTGTGTATACGGCTGAAGCAATGATCAAAGGAACAATGCGAAGGTCGAAAATAACGTGATCTTTCAACTTGAAGCCGAATTTCATGCAGATCCAGCCCGCAAATATAATCAATACTACGGACAACACATAATTGATCCTGGGTGACAGTTTTGCGAGTGCGTACTTATATATGACATTTGCCAGGTAGGCAACCGTAACCAGCATTCCTAGGTTGAGTAAAAACATCTTGCCTAAGCCCATATGCTCACTCCCAAAAGTCATTCATCGTTGTCATTCAATACTCATATTAACATAAGCCTGGCCGTTGGGAATGAGACTATCGTATGCCAAAAAGGCGCAAATCGCATGGATTCGCGCCTTTAAACGTTCTATCCTATCGGGCTGTCGCTCCTCGGGCGTATTAATATTTCCGCGCCCAGTCCTCATACTCGCGCTCGGCGGCATCCTTTGTATGTCCGTAACGCTCCTGGAGCTTGCCTACCAGCTTGTCCTTCTCCCCGTCGATAACATCCAAGTCATCGTCCGTCAGTTTGCCCCATTGCGTTTTCAGTTCGCCTTTCACTTGATTCCACTTTCCTTTGAACACGTTATGATCCATTCGAAATCATCTCCTTGTCCATAATGAAGTGCTATGTATTTCTAAATACCCTTCAGCCCCCGGTTTGAACCGGAATGCCTGTTCCTCCCACTGCATGCCGGTTCTTCCTGAAAAACGCAACAACGCCTCTGTACCGGATGGCTGCCGGACAGAGGCCATTTATTTTAACGGATCTCGGCTTTGAACGATTCCCGTTTTTGCTGTTTTTTTCGGTAATTATCCACGAACAGCTTCGCGAAATGAGGATCCCACTGCGTCCCGCGGCCTTCCTCCAAAATACGGATCGCCGTTTTTTTGTCCAGCCCTTGGCGGTAAGGCCTGTCGGAAGTCATGGCGTCAAACGCATCGGCCACCGCGATGATCCGGCCGAACAACGGAATGCCTTCGCCTTGCAAGCCGTCTGGATAACCTCCGCCGTCATACCGTTCGTGGTGTGATCTTACCCCCGCCAGGAAGGGAGCCATCGCATCGGCGGGCTCGATCTGTTTCAAAATGGTTTCGCCAAGCACCGGATGCTCTTTAATCTGCTTCCATTCCTCGTCGGTCAAACGGCCTTCTTTTAAAAGGACCGCGTCTCTGATCCCGATTTTTCCGATATCGTGCAGCAGCGCCGACTTCCTCAAATCGTCGATATCTTCTTCCGGAAGCCCGGCAAGCCGGCCGATTTCGACCGCATATTCGGCTACCCTCAGGGAATGGCCCGCCGTATAGGGATCACGGGCATCAAGCGCCACGGCCAAGGTTGCGAAATAGCTTTCCAGCAGCTGGCTGTTTCTCCCGGCCTGAATGTTAATTCCGCGCAGCATGTGATTGAATCCCGATACCAGCCGCGAAAATTCATCGGAGAACAAGTCGCTGGCTTCGGCCCCCCACTGGCCGTTCTTCACCTCGGTCATTTTTTCATATAAATGCTGAATCGGCAGGACCATCTCCCGGGTAAGCAATCTGGAGCCGACGACGGCAAAGCCTAAACCAAAAACAAGTATGTATACCGCCCACTGCCAGTAGGAGGTTTCGAATATGTTCAATCCGCCCGTGACGAGCTGAATCGATAAACTGAACAACAGCAGCGGAAACGCCCCGATCAGGAAAAAGCTCCATCTCAGCTTTCTCCGGATGGAGATGAGCACTCTCCCGTTAAGCGTCAATTCCTTGCCGAACGAGCGTCGCGCACGAGCGCCGAGTTCGGCCAGAACCGGGCGGACAGCGCCCGAAGTCAAATAAAATTCAATCAGCGCGTGCGCCCCGGCAACGAGAACCGCACCGATCGAAACGAGCAGGACGTAATAATAGGGCACGGATAATTTACCGGTATATATAAGCCAAAGCGTTAGAGATACTGCGGGAACCAACAGGCCGAACAAATGAGGGCCCAGGATTCTTTTGACCGCAAGCGCAGGCAACCGGTGCGTTCTTATGTATACGTTTTGGAGAGCGGAAAAACTGTCGGTATCGCCCGTAAAACATTTGCGGATCGGCCGGAGCTGCATATAGAACACGGCATATTCCAGCGCAAACATCGTGCAGATGGACAAGCTTGCGATAAGTATTAACCATAGATGCTGATCACGGGGAAGTTCAAGCGGCGTAAAAACCATCAGTCCGCAGGCCGCAATGACCGTAAGCACGAATCCTGCCGCGTAATTAAGCTTCAAGCGAGTTATAAACGTTTTGTAGACCGTCAAAGACCAGCCATCCCTTCTTTAGGACCACTCCTATCATTTTTATCGGCAGGGACATTAAAAATTTTCATAGAGGAGTAGAGTTGCAATTTATCACATACCAAGTGATTTTTTTCACATTAACCCGTATACATATATGCTAAAATTCCCTCGAACACAGATTTTGGGACTCCCTAACGGCACTACTTTCCCATTATATATTAATTTTTTGGAGGTCATCAAACATGAGAAAAGCATCTATTCTGCTGTGCACCGCCCTGTTGATCGGTATCCTTGCCGGCTGCGGCTCGAATGACAAGGCTAACAATGCGGCACCTGCCAACAACGCGGGCACCGAAGCAACGACGAACAACGGCGCTGCAAACAATGCCGGCACCAACGCCGAACAAGGCAAATATCAAGACGGCGTTTACTTTGCCCAAGGCGAAGCCGACGCGAAAACCGGCTGGCAGTCCTACGTCACCCTGACCGTTTCCGGCGGCAAAATCACGGAAGCCAAATGGAACGCCCTCAACGCCAACGTAGGCGTCGACAAAGTCACCTACTCCAAAGAAGGCAAATACGGCATGAAAGCCGGCGGCGCATCTTCCGAATGGCATGAGCAAGCCGAGAAAGTGGAACAGTACCTGATCGAAAAGCAGGATCCTAAGGATATCGCTTTGAATGAAGAAGGCAAAACCGACGCGATTACGGGCGTTTCCGTCCATGTAAGTGAATTTTTTAACTTGGCCGATCAGGCTTTGACTGCGGGACCGGTTGAAGCCGGAACCTATAAAGACGGCACTTATCATGCCGAAGCGGACAAATTCGATGAGCATTCCGGCTGGAAGGAAACCGCGGATGTCGTCATCGCGGCCGGAAAAATCGTGAAAGTCAACTTCAGCGGCGTTAACGAAGCCGGCGAAGACAAGAAGCAAAACTCGATCGACGGCAAGTACGGCATGAAGGAAAAAGGCGGCGCTCAAGCCGAATGGCACGAGCAAGCAGCCAAAGCTGAAGCCTATCTGGTGGAAAAACAGGATCCGGCTTCCGTATCTTTCAATGAAGAAGGCAAAACCGACGCCATCTCCGGCGTGTCGATCAGCTTGAATTCTTATTTCGATTTGGTGACAAAAGCGCTTGAGCAAGCGAAGTAATTCAAGTTTGCACCATGAATACCACCCTAAACAAAGAAGGTGAATCTCTTGAAAAAAATAGTCGTTTTGGGCGGCGGTTACGGCGGTGTCGTTACTTCCAAGCATCTGGCCAAACTGTTCAAAAAGGATAAGGACGTAGAAATCAAGCTGATTGACCGGAATCCGTACCATACGCTTTTGACGGAACTGCATGAGGTTGCCGCCAATCGCGCTCCGGAAGACTCGGTCAAGATTGAACTGAAGCAGATTTTTGAAGGTCAAAAAGTGGATGTCGTCCTGGATTCGATCGATCATATCGATTTTGCTGCCAATGAACTGCGTTCCGAGAAAAACACGTACAAATACGATTACCTGGTCATCGGTACGGGCTGCAAGCCGACCTTCTTCGGAATCCCGGGGGCGGAAGAGCACTCCTTGACCCTGTGGTCCTACGAGGACGCCGTACGTCTGAAGGAACAAATCCGCAACAAGTTCGGGCTGGCCGCGAAGGAATCCAATCCGGCCAAACGCCGGAAAATGCTGAGCTTCGTTGTTGTCGGAGCCGGCTTCACCGGTGTCGAGCTTGTCGGCGAGATGGCGGAGTTCCGCGACGAGCTGTGCAAGGAGTTCTACATCGATCCAAGCGAAGTCCGGCTCGTCGTGGCGGATATGGCCCCGAAAATTTTGCCGATCCTGCCTGATAAGCTGATCGAAAAGGCGGCCAAACGCCTGCGTAAAATGAACGTCGAAATTATTACCAGCGCCAAAATTACCGGAGTTACCAAAACCGGGGTCATCCTTGGCGACAAGGAGCTAGAAGCGGATACCGTCGTTTGGACGGCGGGCGTGGAAGGTTCCGAACTGGTCGGCAAGCTGGATGTCAAACAAGAAGGCCGCAAGCGGATCGTCACGAATGACAAACTGCAAAGCGTGGATCATGAAAATGTGTATATCGTAGGCGATAACATCTTCTTCATTCCCGAAGGCGAAACTCGTCCGGTGCCGCAAATGGTTGAGAACGCCGAGCAAGCCGGCCCGCTTATCGCCCACAATATTTACGCCGATGTTCACAACAAGCCTAAGAAATCCTATAAACCGGGCTTCCACGGCACGATGGTATGTATCGGCAGCCGGTACGGGGTAGCGAATGTCGGTTTGCCGAACAAAATGTTCATGCTCAGCGGCTTCCTGGCGATGTTCAGCAAGCACATGATCAATATGTACTACCTGTTTACCGTTGCGGGCTTCGCAAAAGTTTGGACTTATATGATGCATGAATTTTTCCATGTGCACAACCGAAGAAGCTTCGTCGGCGGACATTTCGCCAAACGTTCCCCGAACTTCTGGCTTCTGCCGCTCCGGATTTTCGTCGGCTGGAAATGGCTTGAGGAAGGACTCGACAAGCTGCCTAAAGTGTGGAAAGATCCTTCGAACATCTTCCTGATTCCGGCATCTCCGAACGCGGGCGACGCGATTTCCGCGGCCAGCGAGGCTGCCAGCAAAGTAACGGAAACGGTGGATGCCCAAACAGCCGCATCCGCGGTAGAAAGTGCATCTACGGCCGTTACCGCGTTGCCGGTTCCGGAATTTATCAAGAGCATCGTGAATTGGTTCATGGAATTGTTCTTCTATACTTCGGACGGCGGTTACACCGCGTTGGCCAGCGTGTTCCAATTTTTCATGGTCTTCATGGAAATCGCCCTCGGCGTCATGATCATCGCCGGTTTGTTCACGGCCGTCGCTTCTGCGGCTACGGTTGCTCTCGGGGTGATGATCTGGTCGTCCAGCATGGCTTCGACGGAAATGCTCTGGTACATGACCGCGGGCGTTGCCCTGATCGGCGGCTCGGGCAGCACGTTCGGCCTCGACTACTATGTTCTGCCTTGGCTGAAAAAACAGTGGAAGAAGATTCCTCTTGTACGAAGATGGTACTTATATACGGAATGATCTTTTAACTTGTAGCATGCGGAGTAATGTGCGTATACCGCACATTACTCTAATTTTTACACGATTACCTAAGATTTTAACTAATTTTGGTGTTTCACCGAGGAGCGTGCCCTTATGAATACTGAGTTCATCCAAAACGCTTGTCATTTGTTGCAGAGCAAAATATCTCCCGAAACCGGGATACAAGCCGGCATCCGTGACGAGGACGTGCGTCCCCTTGTTTTGCTGCTGAAGCAATATGACATGCCGGCAGAACGCGGGCAGCGTCTCTTGTCCATTTACGTCGCAATCAAGCTCGCCCTTTCGTACCACGGTGGCTGTAACGAATCCGTTTCCGGCGAAATGCTCACCCGCAAGGTGCTGAACGGCGACTATCTATACAGTTTATATATCCAACTTTGCCTGGAATGGCGCGAAATCGACCTGTTGTCCCAACTTGCCCCGGTCATCAAGCAAATTCAAATCCGGCGCGCGGACGGGAAAGCGGAGGATGATCGCCTGCTGGAATGTTGGGAAGCCTTCCTTCGGCTTGAAGCAGGCGCAGCCCGGCAAAGCCGGGCGGGTTAACGCTATGATTTCCCGTGTTTTCAAGGAGCCAAGGATGGGTTGTTATGCAACCGGAAAAGGAGGAGGCGTCTATGAACATCAAATTGGACGAAGCGCTCGGAATCCCGCTAAAATCGGTCGACCGGGAAATTGAAAATATCGTCAAGGCCGACAGGGATGTTCCCCGTTCCTCGGCCCTCGGTCAAAGCATTGTTGAGCTGGTTCGCTCCGGAGGCAAACGGGTCCGCCCGCTCATGGTCATCGTCGGCAGCCGTTTCGGGCCTGCGCCCGATGAACGCAAAGTTTGGAGATTGGCGGCAGCCGCAGAGTTCATTCATGCCGCCTCCCTGATTCATGACGACATCATCGACGATTCTCCGGTCCGCCGCGGGCAACCCGCCCTTCATATCAAGCTCGGCATCAACGGGGCCCTTCACGTCGGCAATTATATGTCCGCAAGGGTCGTAGAATTGATCTCCGCCTATTCGTCGGACAGGGAGCGATATGTGTACGATCTCTCCTCTCTGGCGACGACACAGCTCTGTTTGGGAGAGTATCAACAGTTGTCCCATCTGTTCGATTACGAGGTCACGGTGCAGGAATACCTGGAGAAATCCAGAAACAAAACCGCCCAGTTAATCGCGACTTGCTTGCGGATCGGCGCACAGTCCGCCGGCGCGGACGACGATGTGGCCGACCTGCTCTACGCCTTTGGCGAAAAGCTGGGGATGGCCTTCCAGATCCGCGACGACATTCTCGACTTCACCCAGTCGGCGGAAAAACTCGGCAAGCCGGCCGGGAGCGATTTACGCAAAGGCCAGGTTACCCTGCCGGTACTCTTCGCCCTGCAGGACGATAGGCTATCTGCCGCCATTCGCGGCATCTCGGCGGATACGCCGGCCGCCCAGGTCGACGCCGTGATCGCGGCCATTCAACAGTCCGATGCCTTGCGGAAAAGCGAACTCCTGAGCGTGCAATATTTGGAGGAGGCGGAGGACATGATCAGCCGGCTGAGCCGGTTCCCGGCCCATCGGGATTTGCGGGTGCTCCTGCATTATTTCGGGGGGCGGGAAAGCTGAAACGATAAAAAGCACGGTCATCCGGTCACAGTGCCCGGACGGCCGTGCTTCTATTTTTCACAATCAAGTCCTGTATGAAATTTCGTGCATAAATCGGTTATTTGGGTGATATTAAGCCATTCTGTATGAAATTTCGTACACAAATTAGTTTTTTGGGCGAAATGGAGCAGTTCTGTATGAAATATCATACACAAATCTAGCTTTGGACCGCATAACGAACGATTCTGGTTGAATTTTCGCATACATTTAGCGTTTTGGCGGACTTTTGCAGAGTATAGGGTCGTTATTTCATACTTATTGATCCAGCGAGGCGTGGCGTGGTCCCGCAAGGAAGTCCTTTCCTCTTACCAGCCAGCCCTCCCCCCATCCGCAGCAGTTAAAAAGGCGCCCTCAGGCGCCTTTGTTTTTTTATGATAGAGATCAGTTCAGAAAAAAGTCCCCGACGGTGAAAAACAGAATGATCATACTGATGACCTGATTTAAGTTGTAGGAAGCTACCTTCATCATTTTACGGTTCGAAGGCTTAATGATTTTATGCTCCGTCATCAGCAGGAGGATGGCTAAGGCAACTCCGGCCATATACAGCCATCCCAGCTGCCGGATCGGGATCAGCGCGATCAACAGAAGCACCATGATGCAATGAAGGCCCGCGGCGATCCTCAAGCTGTTTTTCAGCCCGAAAATGCTTGGAATCGACCATAGCCCGTGATTCCGGTCGAATTCAATATCCTGGGTGCCGTAAATGATATCGAATCCCGCGATCCACAGCATCACGATCGTGCCCAGGATGAAAGGCGTAAACGCAAACTCCCCGGTGACGGCAAACCAGGCCCCGATCGGGGCCGACGCGATCGTAAATCCGAGATACAGATGGCTGAGATAAGTAAAGCGCTTCGTATAAGAGTAGGATGAGATCAGAAAAATGGCTACCGGCGACAAGACCAGGCATAGCGTATTCAGCATGGCCGAAGCGAAGATGAATGCGGCATAGTTGACGGCCACAAACCGGAGTACTTCTTTTTCACCCAGCAGTTTTCTCGGCAGGTGGCGGTGCGCGGTCCGCGGATTCATTTCGTCGAAGATCCGGTCGGTCACGCGGTTGAACGCGTTGGCCCCGTTGCGGGCGCCGATCAAGGCGATCAGCCCCCACAGCATGACTCTCCAGGACGGGAATCCTTCCGCGGCCCAAATCATCGAAATGACCGCAAACGGCAATGAAAACAACGTGTGCGAGAACATGACCAGTTCGCTATACAGCCTGATCTTGGTCCCGACTTTACGTACATATTCCATACGTTACCTCCTACTTGGCCGTGCCTACGGCAGCGAGCGACCGGTCCAGCGCCGCCAGCATGTCGGAGATGTCGTCCTCCGTGATGACGAGGGGCGGCTGGAAGGCCAGCACGTTGCGGCCGACTCCGTTTTTGCCGATGATGAATCCCCGGTCCTTCATCTCCTCCAGGACGTCGTCTGCCAGGACGGCTCCGCGCCCGCGATCGTCCGCGCACAGCTCGGCGCCGATCATCAGGCCTGCGCCGCGCACATCGGAGACGATGCCCGGATACCGGGCGGCCAGGTCGCGCAGGCCGGCGAGCAGCAGGCCGCCAAGGCGCTCGGCGCGTTCGGGCAGGCGGTGGGCCTCGATGTAATCGAGCACCGCCAGCGCGGTGACGGACGACACCGGATTGCCGCCGAACGTCGAAGCCGAAGGCTTCGTGAAGCTGGCGGCAACGGCGTCCGTCGAGGCGAACGCGGCCACCGGGATGCCGCTGCCGAGCGCCTTCGCCATCGTCACGATGTCGGGTGTGACGCCCCACCGGTCCATGGCGAACATGCGGCCCGTACGGCCGAAGCCGGTCTGAATCTCATCGGCGATGAGCAGTACGCCGTACTGCTCAAGCAGCGCCTTCACTTCAGGGAAATACCAGTCGGGCGGCACGATGATGCCTCCGTTGCCCTGAATCGGCTCCACGATCATGGCGGCGATCTCGCCGCCCTTCGCTTCCAGCGCCGCCTTCAGGGCCTCGATGGAGCGGCGTGCCGCCTCATCTTGGTTCATCCCGCGCTCAAAGGGCCGCGGAATGAACGTCACGTCCGCCGCGCCCGGTTCCGCGAGCTGCGGGTCGGAGCGCCACATCGTCAGGCCCGTGACGCTCATCGTCAAATACGTCCGGCCATGCAGGCCCTGCTCCAGCGCAAGGAACCCCTTGCGCCCGGTATGAAGCCGGGCGAGCAGCAGTGCGCCTTCGTTGGCCTCCGAGCCGCTGTTCACAAAGAACGTCCGTCTGAGCTCGCCAGGCAGTATGCCTGCCATCCGCTCCGCCAGATCGACGTTCGGCTGGGTCAGGTAGATCGTGCAGGTATGCTGCAGCGTTTTCAGCTGCTCCGCCGTCCGTTCCGCGATCTCCGGATTGCAATGCCCGCCGGCCACCACGGAAACCCCGGCAAAAAAATCCGTATAGCACGTGCCGTCATGCCCGTACAAATACTGCATTTCGCCTTTAACCAGCTGCGGCGGATTGCGGTAAAAATGGCTGGTGCAAGGGTAAAAATACGCCCTCCGCTTTGCCATCACGCCCTCCGGTCCGATAAAGTGTTGCATCCTTAACCGCCCCTTTCTAGTCTCAAGGAATAACCGGAATTACTCCCGTTAATTTTGCGCTTTTATCGCGAATTGCCGACTTAACGGGAATTTCTCCGGCTAATTTTGCATGAATCGAGATCAAAAGCGAAAATAGCCACAAATATAGGTATATTTTCCCTTTAAATTGCATCATCGCTTCATTTATTGAAAAATAGCGGGAGGTTTTCCCGATATTTAATTTTGGATTTCTCCCGGTTCGGCAAAACGAATGGAGAGACCGTTCGCTCCTCCAAGCTTACACCCTGACGGGCTCTTCGGCCCCAACCGCCGCCTCGGTGCCGCTACCTGTTCCCGCCGGCCCGCCGTCGAACTGCAGCGCCCCGAGCGTATATCCGGCGTATACCGGCTCGAGGCCCCCGAAAAGCTCGATTGCCTTTTCCGGCTCGGCAAGCGCGGCCTTGTATGCCCCGATAATCGTCCGCAGTTGCTCCGGCCGGTACGTAGCCCCTTCGATCCGGAATACGGACACCCCGGCTTCCTTTAATTCTTTTACCAGCGGCAAAAGGCAGAGCTCCTTGGCCAGCGTCAAATGATTCCGTCCATGCACGTCCCGGTAAACCGGGTTTTCCCCCTGGTCCGTCATCAGCACGAGCACCTGGTTGTCGACGAACTTGTTGTCCTCCAGCCCAATCGGCTCAAACACTTCCGCATTCTCATACAGGTCGTGTTCCATATACATGATCGCAGGAGAGCCGTGCACGATCGCTTCCATCGGTGCGGGGGCATCCTCCATCAACGCGGAAAAATCGCGGAGCGGCAGCTCCATCGAAGCCGTCAGGCGTTTCACGCCAAGCTCATGATAGAACTTCGCGGACAGCCGATTGTACACGTTCAGGTTGAAGTCCCCTACAAGCGGATAGCCTTTGGCGGCAAATTTGCGAACCGCGCCCAGATTGGTCACCATCACGCCGTCGATCGGCAGACGTTCTCCCGATAACAGGGCATCGTAAATATCGAAGTGCAGCTCCGTCATCATGCGGGGCATGCATACATAGAGCTTCGCCGGGCCCTTGAGCGCGGCCAGCTCCAAAATGTCCGCTTTGGTGAACGGACGGTCCGGTTCAAAGACGTCGCCCGACAGATAAATATGATCGGCCCCCGCCTCCAACGCGGCATTCGCCTGTGCCATATTGTTGACATGCACCGAAATTTCGGAAGTCGACGGCCGTTTGGACAAAGCATTCCGCCCCGTGTCCAAGCCGCCGCTCCAAAATGCCCGAATTTCGTCCAGCCGCTTCACCCCGAGCTCCCGCTCCGCCGTCGGCGTACTGAACACTTTTCCCGTGCTGTAAAATTTCCCGGTCCCTTCATAACGCTTGTTGATGTTCGAAAGCCCCGGACGCCCGAACGCATATCCGGTGGAAAAGTCCCGTTTACGGTTTTCATACAGCAGTTGGGTATCCCGGCTGCGCTCGAATCCGGCGGGATCTTGAATATAGCGGTCGATGGCATCCCCGTAGGCGTTCGCCAGCATGACCACAAACGCTTTGTCCCGCATCCGGCCTTCGATTTTGAAAGACGTAATGCCCCCATGGATCAATTCCGGGATATGCTCGTACATGAACATGTCTTTTACGGCCAGCGGATATTCCGAAGGATAGATGTTGCCGTCTTTTTTGACGCGGTAATCCCAACGGCACGGCTTGAGGCATTTGCCCCGGTTACTGCTCATTCCGAATACGAGCGAGCTGAAATAGCAGTTCGCCCCGTGTACCGAGCACATATCCCCATGTACGAAATACTCCAGCTCCATGCCGGTCGCCGCCTGCAAATAACGGGTCGTGTGCAGATCCATTTCGCGGGACGTCACGACTCTAGTGACGCCGAGCTCCTGAAGCGCCTTGACCATCTCCACGTTATGCACGTTCATCATGACCGAGGAATGCACCGGAAGCGAAAGCTCCATTTCCCGAATCAAGGCGAGGACGGCAAAATCCTGAACGATAATCGCATCCGGCCCCACCTTTTCGAGAAACTTCAAATATTCGGAAGCCTCTCCGATTTCGCCCTCGTTCAGCAAATTGTTTACCGTCACGTAGGCTTTCTTGCCCAGCGAATGAGCGATCTCCACCGCCCGCGTCATTTCCTCCCGCGAAAAATTGTATCCCTTGCGCATCAGCCGCATATTCAGGCTCGGCCCGCCGAAATAGACGGCATCGCAATTCGCCCGAATCACCTCTTCGAAAATTTCAAACGTGCCCGCAGGTGCCAACAGTTCAACTTCTCTTCCGTTAAAATAACGTGCCACCTTTGTTTCCCTCCTCCGTTGTTCCGCTAGATTTAGGCGGATTGTCTATATAAGTTTGATGATCAGTACGACGGTAACCAGTGCGATATATGAAAATACAAACCAGGTGTCCCGCGGTTTCCAGCTTAAGCGGTGGTACTCCGAGCGCGGCGCGCCGATCATAAATCCGCGGGCTTCCATCGATAGCACCAGTTCCTCCGCCCGGCGAAATGCGCTGACCGTTACCGGAACGAGCAAGGACACCAGCAGCTTGCCTTTTTCCTTCCAGGGAAGTTCTTTAAGATCGGCTCCGCGCGCGGCCTGCGCCTTCAATATTTTATGGGTCTCGTCGAGGATCGTCGGGATAAACCTGAGCGCGATGCTCATCATGAGCGTCAACCTCTGGGCGGATATGCCGACCTTTCGCAGAGGCGCAAGCACCCCCGACAGCCCCTGATTCAGCAGGCCGGGCGTTGTCGTAAACGTCAGGATCGCCGTAAAAGAAACCAGGAGCGCCATACGTGCGGCCGCGATAAAGCCGCTGCTCAATCCGCCCGAGTACAGCGTCCAGGCTCCTGCGCGAAACAGCACGGATCCCTGCTTTACCGTCAGGCACTGGACGGCAAAAATAAATACCATGAGCACCCATAGCGGCTTCGCGGCCTTCACGTAATACTTCAGCGGAATCCGCGTTGCCAGCATGTAGGCGATCGAAAAGGCGGCCGCAATGCCGAGTGCCGGCCACGATCCGACGATCACGATCGCAGCCAGATAAAGAAACATTCCGGTCAGCTTGGCCCGCGGGTCGAGGCCGTGAACCCAGGAACCGGTATCGATACTCCGGCCAAACAGCAGCTTGTTTCGCATCGTCAACCGTCTCCTTTTCTCGTGATGCCCTTGTTCCCGCCCGTGCCTATGCCTTTGTCTTTGTTTCGCCCCTGCTCCTCCAGCAGACGCGAAGCCCGCTCGGCAAGAGCTTCGGGAGTCAAGCACGGCTCTTCCTCCTCCAGGCCAAAGCGTGAGGCGATGTCTTTCCAAATCCGGATGCCGGCCGGAATCGCCAGGCCGCATTCGCGCTCGAGCCGGTCGGCCTCACGGACCAATGCTCCCGCCGTTCCCTGAAACGCTTTGCTTCCCTTATGCATCACGATCCATGTATCCGCATAAGGCAGCATTTCTTCCATCCGGTGGGTAATGACGATTACCGTTTTTCCCTGCTCCCGCTGAAGCCGGAACAACATTTCGGCCATTTCGCCCCTGCTTTGCGGGTCGAGCGTCGCGGTCGGCTCATCCAGCGCAATCACGTCCGGATCCATCGCCAGCACGGATGCGATCGCCACCTTGCGCATTTGGCCGCCGCTGAGATGGAACGGATTGCGGCCGAGAAACGAATCGTCCAGCCCGACCATCGCAAGCGCTTTGCTGGCCTGCTTCCGGGCCTCGGCCGCATCCATGCCGAAGTTCCTCGGACCGAAGATGATATCCTTCTCCACGGTATCTTCAAACATCTGCTGCTCGGGAAACTGGAAAACGAGACCAACGCGTCTGCGAAGCTCGCGTAGCGGGGGCTGCTTTTGGCCCGCCTGGAGGATAAAATCCAGAACTCGGACCTTACCGCCCGTCGGCTTCAGGATCCCGTTTAAATGCTGCAGCAGCGTCGACTTGCCCGAGCCCGTAGACCCGGCAATGGCAGCGAATGCGCCGCTTTCAAGCTCCAGGCTGACCCCCTCAAGGGCACCGTTTCTCCATAGGCTTCGATCGTCGTAGGCGAAGCTTACTTGCTCGAACATAATTGCCATAATCTGTCCGCCACCCCCTTTTCCGGGTAAGCGTGCGGCAGTGTTATTCCATGCAGAGCAAGCTCCCGCGCCAGCCGGATTTCAAAAGGAGCGACCAGTCGGCAGGCCCTTAGCAGACCGGCGTCGCCGAACAACTCCCGCGGCTCCAAATCGGCCGCAATGCCGCCGTCACGCAGCACGATAGCCCTGTCCGAAGCCATAATTTCATCCGCATCATGCGTAATGGAGACCATCGTGTACCGTCCGCTTCCCTTCATTTCCCGAACGATATCAAGAAGTTCTCCGCGAGCTTTCTCATCCAGCATAGAGGAGGATTCGTCGAAAATGACGATGCCCGGCTCCATGGCAAGGATGGCCGCAATGGCCACACGCTGCTTCTGTCCCCCGGAAAGCTCGGCGGGATGCTTTGAAAGCAGGTGCCCGATTTCCAGCTTTTCCGCATAACGACGGACCCGCTCCCTCATCTCATCCCGCGGCAAACACCGCCCCTCAAGGCCGAAGGCGATATCCTCCTCCACGGTTGAGCCGATAAATTGATTGTCCGGATTTTGAAACACCATGCCGATCCGCGGGCGGATTTGCGATACCGTCTCGGGGTTCAGCGGAATGCCTTCCACCCTGATCGTTCCGCCGTTGACGGCAAGCAGACCGCCGATCAGCTTGGCGAGCGTAGACTTTCCGCAGCCGTTCGGTCCGACCAGAGACACCCAGCTTCCTTGGGGAATACTGAAGCTGACGTTATCCAGAACCGGCTCCTCCGGCTCGTAAGCAAAAGACACGTGCTCTAATTCAAAGGCAAGGCCGGTGCCTTCCATTCTTCATCGCCCCTTTCCGAATACCCGAATCCCGAATTTCAGCTCACGCCGTTTCGGCAAGGAACCCGTCGAACAGCGACAATTTGGACAGCGACGGGACCAGATATCTAACCGCGATCCCTACCGCAATCCCCGTCAGAACCCCCATAATGAGCAGCATAGGCAAGTAGTAGAATATTTTTGTCGTATTAAAATAGATGGATGCCGCGGTCAGCTGCCCGATATTGTGGGCGATCCCGCCGACAATGCTGATGCCGATGGCGCTCAGGCGCTTGCGTCCGACGAGCAGCAGGAACCACATCGCCGCAAAGCTGAACAGGGCTCCCATAATACTGAACAGAAAGCTGGAAAATGTACCGAAAATAAATGCGGTCAGCAAGGTTTTGAGCAGCACCATCATCAAGGCGTCTCTCGCCCGCAGAAAATAAAGACAAGTAAGCACCATAATATTCGCCAGGCCCAGCTTTGCGCCCGGCACGCTCATATTGACCGGAATCAGCGACTCGACCAAACTGAGCACCACCGCCACCGCGGCAAAAATCGCCACGATCACGGTTCTTTTCAGCGCAAGATTCGATTCCTTATTTAACGATGACATCGAGCTCATCTCCTCCCCCGGTTCCGGATCCGCCTTCGACCTCGACGAGCACCTTGTTAGGCAAGCAGACGATCGTCCCTCCGACCCGGTCCACGAAGCCAAAGGTCAGGCATATATCGTCCGGACAGTCCGCATCGATCATTTGAATGCCGTAATCGTGAACTTTCAATAAGTTGTAGCCGAACTCCGTTTTAATTTCGATCGTTTGCTCTTCTTCGGTCAGTTCCACGGTCCGGTAAAGCTTACCGTCCACCGTGATTTTTGCGACTTTTGTCTCGTTGTGATTTTTTTCACTTTCATCCCCACCAAGCCACCTGGGGACCAAAAACGCAGCCGCAATGACAACGACGAGCCCGATCAGCAGGATATCTCCGCGTTTCATGGCAAACTCCCTTATTTTTTAATTGTCTAAATCTTAGATGTACCCATTATACATGTAACATTCCTCACGCCCTTGTGATATTTGTCTCAAACCTTCCCTCATTTCACAAATTCCTCACTTAAGAAACAATTTCACCGGATAATCATTACTTTGTGAATTAAAGTACTTTCGGGACTTCTCTATTTCTGCTACAATCAAGGTCGAAAATGACAGGAGAAAAGAGGCTGCTCCCATGAACAAAAAGAAACCGGCAATCCTGCTCTTGACACTTACCCTGCTCGCGGCTCTGCTTGGAGGCTGCTCCGGGAGCGGAAAGGCTGCGGACTCGCAAAATTCCGGGGCAACCGCGCAAACGGCGGATACCGAAACGACCCAGCCGGCATCGCAGAACTTTTTTATTTTTGATACGATCGTCGCCATTAAAATTTACGACACCCGGGCCAACTCCAAACATTTTGAGGAACTGGAAGCCCTGATGAAAAATATCGACAATAAAATCAGCCGCACCAATCCCGACAGTGAAATCCATAAAGTGAACGCCCAGGCCGGGGTTTCGGCTGTTCAGGTGTCTCCCGATACGTTCGAGCTGGTTAGCAAAGCCGTCGAATATGCCCAAAAAACGGACGGCCTGCTTGACCCGTCGATCGGACCTCTCGTCAGCTTATGGAACATCGGACATGAAGGCGCGCACGTGCCTCCTGCCGATGAGATCGCCGCGGCACAGAAATTGACGGATTACCGCAAAATTGAATTGAATCCGGATACGCATGAAATTTATCTTCAGGATAAGGACATGGAAATCGATCTCGGTTCCTATGGTAAAGGCTATGCCGCGGATGCCATCTACGATTATTTGGCGGCCAAGGATTTTCACAGCGCCATTATCGACCTTGGCGGCAACATTTTCGTGATGGGCGAAAAACCGGGCGGCCTGGCCTGGAACGTCGGCATCCAGGATCCGGCCATGGAACGCGGCAACCCGATCGGGAAGGTTCGCGTAAAGGATAAAACGGTCGTCACCGCCGGCATTTACGAACGCTACTTTATCGAGGACGGCAAGCTGTACCAGCATATCATCGATCCCCGTACGGGATATCCGGTCGATAACAATATCAGCAGCGTCACGATCATCACCGACCGTTCCATCGACGCGGACACCATGGACACCTCCTTGCTGATCATGGGCATCGAGGAAGGCTTGAAGTTTGCCGAGAATACGCCGAATACGGAAGTGCTGTTTATTACCAAGGATAAAAAGCTCTACGCCAGCCCCGGCTTTAAAGAGATGCTGGTTAAGGAAAACGATGATTACACGTTTGCGAATTAAGTAGATGCAGGGCAGAAATAAGGCCGTTTTTTGCCCTTATTTCTGTTTTTTTCGATTACACCAGGAATATAAGGACAATAATGTCCCTTATTCCAGCGGAATGAGTGCCATATCATCGACTTGGAGCTTCCATTTGCCGAAATAAGACCCCTTATCTGCGCCAAGCTTAAACGTGTTCAGGTGGTTCGTTGAGTGGCAGCATGTCGGATCTGGGTTTGTCTAAGGACGGAGCAGAAATAAGGCCGTTTTATACCCTTATTTCTGCTTTTTTCGATTATACCAGGAATATAAGGGACAAAATGTCCCTTATTCCAGTGGAATGAGTGCCATATCATCGATTTGGTGCTTCCATTTGCCGAATTAAGGCCCATAAATGGCCTTATTTTTTCGTATCAGGGTCTTTTCGACAAAATAAAGGACAAATGGGCTCTTATTTGAGCCAAGCTTTTACGTGGTCGGGTGGTTCGTTGAGTGGCAGCATGTCGGATCTGGGTTTGTCTAAGGACGGAGCAGAAATAAGGCCGTTTTATACCCTTATTTCTGCTTTTTTCGATTACACCAGGAATATAAGGGACAAAATGTCTCTTATTCCAGTGGAATGAGTGCCATATCATCGACTTGGAGCTTCCATTTGCCGAATTAAGGCCCATAAATGGCCTTATTTTTTTGTAGCTGGGTCTATTCGACAAAATAAAGGACAAAAGAGCTCTTATTTGAGCCAAGCTTATACGTGGTCAGGTGGTTCGTTGAGTGGCAGCATGTCGGATCTGGGTTTGTCTAAGGACGGAGCAGAAATAAGGCCCTTTTTTGCCCTTATTTCTGCTTTTTTCGATTACACCAGGAATATAAGGGACAAAATGTCTCTTATTCCAGTGGAATGAGTGCCATATCATCGATTTGGTGCTTCCATTTGCCGAAATAAGGCCCAAAAATGGCCCTATTTTTTCGTAGCAGGGTCTTTTCGACAAAATAAAGGACAAATGGGCTCTTATTTGAGCCAAGCTTTTATGTGGTCGGGTGGTCGGTGTGGTCAGCGTAGTCGGGCCTCGGGTGATAAGTGGTCAGCGTAGCGGACATCGGATGATGGGTGGTCGGTCGGTGGTCGGTCGGTGGTCGGACCTCGTGTGGTTGGTGGTCAGATGGTCGGGCCTCGGGTGTCGGGTGCTGGATTCCGGGTAGTCGGCATTGTCGGGGGGCTCAGGTGGCGGCCTGTCGACCTGGGTTTGTGTAAGGCCAAGCAATAGGCAAAAGAGGCCCTTATTGGTTAAGAATGGTGGCCAAAAGACGTTTTCAGGCTTCAACATGGGCAAATAAGAGCAAATGCTGTCCTTATTTTTTTCCATTGATCCATACGGCGGATGCCGCATTATTAAGCTCTTCATCAGCGGGGTAGCGACGTAATCTACATGTTGTCTAGCCCCCCATCCTCTCCACATTTGACTTTTCATGAAAATTACTGTATAGTTTTCAATTAGATTGTAAACCCCATATGGCAGTTCCTCAAAAGATTATAACTCTCCTAAATACCAGATCGGTATAAAATTCCTTATTTGAATGACCCAAAGAGTAAGAATTTTCTGTGTATTTCCGATTCACACTGGCGCGGTCATCGGAGCCGCAAGGACAAATGAGAGGTAGGGCTTTTGTTGTTTTGGAAACCGTAAGAACAGTTGCGGTTGTAGTCTAGGCAGGAACCTGATCGCGAAGCGATATGATATAGCGATAACGCAAGCAGACCTTTAACGTGTACATAAAGGCAAGGGTTGCAATACAATTGAATTCCCACGCAGGGAAAAAATAAGATACGTAAAAAAAGCAAGCGCCACACGTGTGTCATTTAGCAATGATCCATCGTATGAGCGCTTGCGTCCATTTTGGCGCCTTTTTCTATTCCACGCTGAGGTTGTCCCAGTTCGTTTGGAACTGCTCCAGCATTTCCTGTTTTCCTATTTTGCCGCCGATATAAGCCTGCATGCTGCTGGCGATTTCCTGCGGCATCCCGTTCGGGAACCGGAACCAGTTCCAGGTCAAGGCTTTCCCGGCGTCCGTATAGTTCAGTACTTCCATCCCCAGCGCTCCGAGGTCCTCCTCGGTCCCCTGAATGCTGTCGAAGGCAGGGATAAATTTGAATTCCTTCGTGATGTATTTTTTGCCCGTGTCCGACGTGACGAGCCAGTTCAAAAATTCCTTCGCTTCCTCCTTGACCGGAGAATCCTTGAAGATGACCCAGTTGTTCGGCACGCCGACAAACAGTTGGTCATTGTCCTCCGCGGTATCGTCGATCGGCATCGGGAGAATGCCCAAATTCAAATCCGGGTTAATGCCGTCCAGTTGTACCTGGGTCCAGTTGCCCTGCTGAAGCATGGCCGCCTTTCCTTCCGCAAACATCGTCACCTGGGTGTTGTAATCCGTCGTCAGCGGATTGTCGTTGCCGTATTCCAGCGTCAGGTCCAGCAATTCCGTCCATTGCTTGAACACCGGATCATCCGCGAATCTGTATTTCCCGTCCGTTAAGCCCTGGATAAACCCAGCGGGGTCTTGCTGATCGGCAAAAGCGACGTTCACGTTATGATTGCCGAGCACGAACCATTCCTGGTACCCGTTGGAGAAGGGAATGATTCCCGCCGCCTTGAGCTTTTCCGCGGCTTCCCGCAGCGCACTCAATGTGACCGGCTTCTCCTTAATCCCCGCCTTGGCGAACAGATCCTTATTATAGATAAAACCGTATCCCTCCAGGTTCATCGGCTGCCCGTACAGCTTGCCGTCTTTGGTCATCGGTTCTTTGGCGATCTCTTTGGCGTCCTTTACCCAAGGCTGGTCCGACAAATCTTCGAGGTACTCCTGCCACATTTCCATTTCCGTATATCCGCCGATATTGAAAATATCCGGTTCCTCCCCGGAAGCGAATTTCGACCGCAGCGACGCGCCGTAATCGCTCCCTCCGCCGACGGTCTGGATATCCAGCTTGATGTCGGGATGTTCTTTTTCAAATTCGGCCTTCAAGCCTTCCAGTGCTTCCGCGATTTCCACCTTGAACTGAAAAATATGCAGCACCTTCCGCCCGCCGTCCATCTCCGGCCCGTTTTTGCCGCATCCGGCGGCGATCAATGCCAAAACCACCATTAACAATGCCAGTCTGCCGAGTTTCATCCTTGGTCCCTCCTTATCCTTTCACCGAGCCTTGGGCGATGCCTTCAATAATGTATTTCTGCATGGCCAGGAAAAAGATAACCACCGGCGTGATCCCCAGCACGAGCGCAGGCAGCGCCAGATTCCACTGCTTCGTATATTGGCCGAAGAAGGCAAACGTCTCGATCGGAATGGTATAGAGCTCCGGCTTTTGCAGGATCAGCGACGGCATCAGATAGTCGTTCCAGATCCACAGCGTATTCAGAATGATCACGGTGATGGCGATCGGCTGCATCAGCGGCAAAATAATGCGGAAAAACGTCCCGTACGGGGAACAGCCGTCCACCCGGCCCGCCTCCTCGATATCCACCGGAACGGATTAAACGAATCCATGGAGCATGAACACCGTTAGCGGAGCGCCAAAGCCGAGATAGCAGATGACGAGTCCCCAAATCGAGTTCATGATGCCGTACAAGCTGGATACTTTGACGAGGGGAATCATGATCGCCTGAAAAGGAATGACCATCGCGGCCACAATTGCGGCGTACAAAAACCGGTTGTACCTCGTCGGCTTCCGCGCCATCCGGTAGGCTGCCATGGAACACATGAGCACGAGCAGCAGATTGCTCGCCGCCGTCACCAGCAGCGAATTTCCGAACGCCTTCGGGAAGGACGTTTTGTTCCACGCCTCCGCGTAGTTGCTCCACTGGAAGGCTGCCGGCCATCCTGCGGCATCGGTCAAAATTTCGCCGAAGCTTTTTAACGAGTTGACGATCAGGAAGTAAAAAGGCACCAGAAAAACCAGCGCGCCCAGAAGAAGTACGACCTCGATCGCAATCAGGGCCCCGCGGTATCGTTTCGTCGTATCCATTACAGCTCAACCTCCCTGCTCTTGGTGGCCCGCACCTGCAGTATCGATATCACGGCGACAATGAGGAAGAAAATGATCGCCTTGGCGGACCCCATGCCGAATCGGCTGATGTTGAACGCTTCATTGTATATATTCAGCGCGACCGACTCGGTCGATTTAAACGGCCCGCCTTTCGTTAAGGACAAGTTCAGATCGAACAGTTTGAACGACCACGAAATCGCCAGGAACAAGCAGACCGTCACCGCCGGCATCACCAGCGGAATGACGACATGCCTCAGCACCTGACCGCGCCCCGCACCATCGACCTTCGCCGCTTCGATCAGGTTTTTCGGTACATTGTTGATGGCGGAAATATAGATGACCATCAAATAACCGGCGTTCTGCCAGACAAAGACAATGACGATCGCCCAAAACGAAGTCGCCTCCGTACCGAGCCACGGCAGCTTGAAGAACGGGATTCCCGTCGCCCCGCCGATCGAAGTAAAGCCCCGGACAAAAATAAACTGCCAAATAAAGCCGAGCAGCAGACCGCCGATCACGTGGGGCATAAAAAAGACCGTCCGCATCACGTTTCTCGTCAGCAGATGTTTCGTTAAAAAATAGGCCAGGACAAAGCCCACTACGTTGGTGAGGAGCACGCCCAGCACCGTAAATTTCGCGGTAAACCAGAACGAATTCAGAAAAGCGGGATCTTTCGTAAAAATATGCGTAAAATTGCGCAGCCCCACTCCGTCCGCGTGCCTGGATATGCCGTTCCAATCCGTAAAGGCATAGTACAATCCAAGGAAAAACGGAACCGCCACGATCAGAATAAAAAACAGGGTGGACGGCCCCACGAACACGAGCTGCTGCATCCATTGGGACGTTCTTTTTCGCGTCATTTTTCGCTTCACCCCTTGGCTACTGTTTTGACCTCTTTTTAACCTTGGGGACAAAGAATTGAATCTTAGCGAATATTTCCTCCGCCAGAATCGAACACTAGCAGTGTCTTTCCAATCCTGTCCAAAGGGGTGTTTTGCATGCGTGAAGGTTTGATTCCTACCGTTCTTGGAGCCGTAGTGGCCGCTTCCGCCGCATCACTGCTTGGAAGCAAGTACAAGCTTGCTGCGACCGGCGCTCTCGGATTCGGCCTGGCCCATGTCGTGCTGGGTACCATCGATTTGATCGAGCACCGCTAGCCTGTAAGAAAGACAGGGACTATCCCGAAGCAGCCGATTCTGCCGCAGGATAGTCCCTTTGTTTAAAACCTAATAAGTTTCGGCAACCGCCCCAAGCACGGCCGCTCTTACGTAAGTTTGCCCCCGAAGGCTTTGCAATTCCTTCGCCGTACCGGTGACGACAACGCCAAGGATGCGCACGTCGCTTTCATCCGGGTTATTTTTATCCTTTTTGAGATACGCGTAGATCCGCTCGTAATCCTTGGCGTAGCTTCCTCCTTGATCGATGCCGGTCTGCAGATTTTGCAGAAATTCGTCGACTTCGACTTGATCCCAGTCGGGCCGCACGCCGAAACCGTACACGCCAAAAAGTTTCGTCATCGGGGTAGGATAGCTGGTTTCGCCCCGTTCATCCTTATACGGCTTAAACTTGAAGGTTTCCCGGTTATCGTACGTATCAACCCAATACCATACCGGCGTCACTTCCTCCGGAAGCATGGCACGAACCTCGTCAAAGGAATAATCCTTGTCGAAGGAGATCGCCATTTCTGCCGCCTTATTCGTCCCCATGCTTCCCACCATGTCGAGATCGTTCAATATTTTCCCGTTATAATCCACGCCGGGCACATAAAACATCAGCTCCCGCTGCCCATTCGAAGCATTGTACTGGCGATAGTACAAGTAACTCTTCGCGTCCATTTCAGGATCGACTACGGTCAAGTTGCCCTTATTTCCGCTCAATCCCGTAAACTTCGGAAATCCGGGCACCTTGTATTCCCTCATTCGGCTTCCCCAGGGAACCGGCACCCCCTCCACGATTTTATAAGTTGAAAACTCAAGCGTTCCCGATAAAAATCCCCGTTGATCCGCATACCCCGATTCGTATTCGTTAGGGCTTGTCAACGACATTCGCAGCCACTCCTCATTTAGCGCTTTGTCGGATGCCCGATAGGTCAATTGAAGCGCGCCGAACTGCACGAGGAAGATTGCAACGAGACTCGCGATGAGCGAGATGAGAATATTTCGGATCCAGGTTTTTCGCTTGGCTTTTCTGATGACTCTGCCTAATTGCTTGTCGTCTTCATCCCAGGGTTTCGTCATATTGGTTTTATTCGCCTCCGTATTTGTTCTTGAACTGCTGCCGGGCGCGAAATAGCGTGGCCTTTACGGCCTCCGGCGTCATCCCCAGCAGCTCCGCGATTTCTTGATACGACAACTCCATTTCATATTTCAGCAAAATAAGCTGCCTGTGCAGCGGTTTGAGCTCCGCCAGCGTACGCTCGATTTCCTCGCGCTGCTCACGCTGAAGCAGCCGTTCCTCCGGCCATTCCTTTTCCGGCGCCTGAACGTCGGGAATTTCGGCCTGATAAGCGTATCGCTTTTCACGGCGGCATAAATCGAAGTAGCGGTTAATCGCCACCTTATACATCCATGCGCTGAACTTGTTCTCTTCAATGGCTTCCATATAAAGAAACGCCTTGTATAACGTTTCCTGTACAACATCCTCCGCGTCGGCTGCAGTGGCGCCCAAACGGATTAAATACTTGCGGATTTCTCCGCACTTGCGTTGAAGGATTTCATGAAGCTGCCCGGGCCCCATCCTGCACCTCCTTTCGGTTGTATAACGGACGAATCCGGGAAATGTTATTTTTTCGCGATAAAACAAAATCGAGGCTGCCCCGGTTATCTGCGATAACAATAGGCAGCCTCAAAGAAAGCGGCAATTATGTATTTTAGACGATGAACTGCAACTGCTCCTCCGACAAAACGACGATCCCTTCTCTCCTGAGCAAAGCCGTCGTCACGCCGTTGCCGGATATCCGCCGGTTTTCAAAGCTTCCGTCATAAATCCGGCTACTGCCGCAAGAGGGACTGTTTTCCTTCAAAACCACGGTGGTGGCCCCCAGTTCTTTTGCGATTCTCAGCGTCTCATATGCACCTTTCATATACAACCCGGTTACGTCTTCTCTGGATTTTTCTATGACTCTGGCCTTTCCGTCCAACACGTCCTCCCCCGTTCCGCCGACAATCTCCGCCGGGTCTCGAGGTGTCATGAAGCCGCCCAAAAGCTCTGGACAAACCGTCACCGCCTTTTTTTCTTCCACCAGTTTCCGGATCGTCTCATCCAAACTATCCGTACCGTTGTAACGGACCTTCATTCCGGCCAGACAAGAGCTGACAATGATCATATCTCTGCACTTCCTCCCTATGTAATATACGATGATCCGACAATATTGCCCGGGAAATGGAAATTCAGCAAGAATGAAGGCGGACTCTTCCGCAAAGAATCCGGCCCTCTCCCCATCGTTCCCTCGCATTCGCCAAGACTTTGGCCGATCCGCTAGGCGCTCTCGCCTATGCTAGCCTTGCCATAAAGGTTCTCCCACCGTTTTCTTCTCGCCGGGATGAATATAGTAAACATAGATTTCGTTATCGGGGCCTAGGGCATAAACGACGCTGTACCAAGCGGTACGTTCCGCGTTCCAGTAAATCGACAGCTCCACGTTCACCTTTCCGGATAGGATGCCTTCTTCATCCGTGCTTCCGTTATCCGTGGAAGGCTTGCCGTAACCTTTTGCCGTCCCGGCATATTCCCAAACCTCGGAACCGTCGAGCTCATCGAAACGCTGTACATAATCCGGACCGAATAATTGGATGGCTTCATCTTGGGTAATTCCGTCATGGACTTTGTCGAAAACCGCTTCGACGTATGGATTTTCCGGAGTCACCTTTTGTTCGGCAAGCTCCATGCCCAGCAGTTTCGCAACGCCGGTGGCATTCCGTTTTCGGACCTTATCGTAGACGGTCTCATTCTCGTCATTTTTCAGTTTGGGGTTAGCCCCGCGCTTCAGCATCTCGGAAAATACGTTCTCTTCATCAAGCAGGTAAAACAAGACGGTGTTTCCAAGGCCGTCCCGCGCGTTCGTATCGGCCCCGGCCTCCGCCAGCGGCACGCACGCTTCGGGTAAAATCATGCCAGCGGTCACGAGAACCGGATCGTCCGGCAAGCCGGCATTCGGGTCCGCTCCCGCATCGAGCAGCAGATGAACAAGCTTCAACCCCTTCGTTTGCCTTGCCTTGATCAGCTCCGGATCCGGCATATCGGAAGCATGGTCCGTATTATATAAGGCTAATTGCAGCGCCGAGTATCCATGCTCATCGGCCGAATTCGGATCCGCCCCGTCCGACAAGAGCTGTTTGACTGCCGCGATATCCCCTTCATTAATCGCATGAATCAATCGATTTTCTTCGGTGTGTTCGCTATTTTGCGGCTCGGATTTCGAAGGATTCGACGATTCGTTTTTTCCGGAAAGCTCCGCCATCGCCTTAGCCTCTTGCTCCTTAAGGAGTTCCTGATTGTCCCGCATCCAAACCATGGCATCCAGCAGCGTGGAGTTTCGCCCCTCTTCCTCCGTAAAATAGATCAGGACCAGCTGCGTCCAGAACTCGGCTTCAACGTCCGGGTCCTCGAAAAATCGTTCGATTTCAATTCCCTGACTGCGCCAATCTTGCAAAATACCGCCTACAAGCGCGGTCATTCTTTCATAACCAACCTGTTCCTCCCAGTCCGAGGCGGTAACTCCGCTCGCAACGGCGGAAAGGTCTTCGCTCTGCAAATTCCCGCGCTGCCCGGGAGCCGGGGAACAAGAAGCGATGAGCATCGTAAATACGACAAGTAGTGAGATCAAAAAAGAACGCAAAGAAACACACTCCATCTTAGTAAAATATATGTATTCCTCATTATGTCAGGATTCCGCAAAAAAGAGCAACCATCTTCTTTAAAATGTACCCTATAGAATAGACACTTAAAAAAAGTGCTCTTTCTATAGGGTGTTTTTTGTATAATTTAAAGAATAACATAGAGAAATACGTGGAGACGGAGAATTATGAGTAAAAAATTATTTACAGAGAAAGATATCACAACACTATCTAAGAACCGATATGTTAAAACAGTCAGTTCAAAGGGCATCACATACACTGATGAATTTAAACAACACTTTGTTACTGAATATAGTGAAGGGAAGCTTCCAAGAGAAATCTTTGAAGAAGCAGGATTTAATATTGACGTTATTGGCATGAAGAGAGTTAAATCAGCTTCAGATCGTTGGAAAGCTGCTTATAAAACCGAAGGAGTGTTGGGCCTTAAAGATACCAGAAAGGGTAGTTCTGGCAGGCCACGGATTAAAGAATTATCTATTGAAGAGAAGTATGCCAGATTGGAAGCACAGATGAAGCTTGTGCAGGCAGAAAACGAACTCTTAAAAAAGATTCGTTTGTTGGGAAGGGGGCTAAAGAAGTAAAGCTGCCCGTCAGTCAAAAATATATTCTCATTCATGAGGTCATTGAAAAATATAACCTTATCCATATGGTGAAATTCCTTTGTGAAGTTGCCGGAGTTTCAAGAAGTGGTTACTATAATTATTTCTCAGCCAAATCTATTGAACAAAGGAGACGCAAGGATAAAAAGGATGAAGAAACGAAAGAAATGATTCTAAAGGCCTTTAACTTCAAAGGCAGAAAGAAAGGGGCACGCCAAATTAAAATGACATTGGCAGGTCAATTTCAGTGTGTCTTCAACTTGAAGAAGATCCGTAGAATCATGAAAAAATACGATATCGTCTGCCCTATTAGGAAGGCAAATCCGTACCGGAGAATGATGAAAGCCACTCAAGAACACCGAGTGGTTCCTAACTTCCTAAACCGCCAATTTAAACAGGGGATGCCTGGCAAGGTCCTTCTAACGGATATCACTTATCTGAACTATCACGGTGGACAAAGAGCTTATTTGTCCGTCATTAAAGATGGTTCTACAGGTGAAGTTTTAGCACATCACATGTCTAGCCGAATCATCATGAATCTGGCCACAGATACCCTCACTAAATTGAAGAAGAACAGAACCTTTAAGAAAGCTAAAGGGGCCTTCATTCATTCTGATCAGGGTACCCATTACACACATCCAGATTTTCAGAAACAGGTTAAGAAACTCGGATTGTACCAATCCATGTCCAGGAAGGGAAACTGCTGGGATAACGCCCCTATCGAATCATTCTTTGGCCATCTTAAAGACGAAGTGGATATAAAATCATGTAAAACGTTTGGAGAGCTTCAACAAGAAATTGATAGGTATATCCGCCACTATAACCATACTAGATATCAATGGAACCTGAAAAAGATGACTCCTGTACAGTACAGGAATCATCTTTTTCAGGTAGCCTAAGCCTTTTTTTAAAATGTCCTTTACAAAGGGTACACTTTACTTTAACCGAACCTTTTCTTATTTTTTGCGTATGGATTCATTGAAGGAGTTGACCGGAATTTGACCGGGGAGAAGTTCATGGAGCACCCGCTAACCATCGTTACAAATGCGGGCGGTTTGAAAGAAGCGGAGACCCAGGTTGAAGCGATCCGAAATCATGCTTTGGATGCTTTGGAAGCAAGACTTAAAAAGTAGACGTACTTAAGCAAATAAAAAGTACGCCCCGATCCTTCGGAGCGCACTTTCCGTTTGTATTAATACGCGGTCCAACCGGCATCGGCGGTAATCACCGTACCGTTTACGAAGCTGGACTCGTCCGACGCCAGGAACAAAGCTACCTTGGCAATCTCTTCAGCCTTGCCGACACGAGGATTGATCGCCATGCCGAGCTGCTGCCGGCCAAAGCCGAATTCGCTGATTCCTTGCATGGATGCTCCGATGTTCGTCTCCACCCCGCCCGGAGCGATCGCATTGCAGCGGATGCCTTCCGCAGCGTACATGTAGCCCGTGTTTTTGGTGAAGCCGACAACGGCATGCTTCGACGCCGTATAAGCTGCGCCTGCACGAGCGCCATAAAGTCCCCCTGCCGAAGCTACGTTGACGATCACCCCTTTTTTCTTTTCGAGGAAAATCGGCAATACTTTACGTGTAGAGCGCATGACGCTGGTCGTATTGATGGCAAAAACTCTTTCCCATTTATCATCGTTAATTTCGCCGGCGGGCTCCATGCCGTCCATAATTCCCGCATTGTTGACAAGGATATCCACCGTGCCGTAATTTTGAACGGTCGTATCGATCAAGTTTTGAATATCTTCTTCAACGGCAACGTTCGTCTTAATGGCAAACGCCGTACCGCCTTGAGCTTTAATTTCTTCTACCGTTGCGTTTGCGCCCTCAAGGTTCAAGTCGGAAACCGCGACTTTGGCTCCTTCTTTGGCAAACAGCAAAGCGATTTGTTTTCCCATTCCTGATGCGGCACCGGTGACGACGGCAACTTGGTTTTGAAGCTTCACAACAAATCCCTCCTTGAAATATTCAGAAATCAATTATGAAAATGTGAACAAAGTTACTGCATTAACAAATTTCTGCTTTGATATTCAGTATAGTTTAGCCTAAAAATCCAAACAATCATTAAACATTCCGGAAATGTACGTTACCCGACACAAATGTCAAATTTGTATGGTTATCTCCGTGAATCAAAGAAAAGGGAAGCATCACCGGACCGTGACGCTTCCCTCGCTCTTTTTGTTGATTTTGGCCGCATAAGGCCGCCAGTTGATCATTTTGACAAGTTGATCCTGCATATAGGACGGAGAATAATGATACCCGCTTTCTATCCAATGGAAGATGAGTCCGAGCAGTGCATTCATAGAGTAAATGACGAGAAACTCCCGGTTCAATGGATCATCCGCAGAGTCCGGCCCGTCGTATAGTAGGTCCTCCATGGATATTTGCTTTAACGCGTCGAATATTTTCCCCTTGAATTGAGTCAATACCTCGCTTTTAAACAATGTCGTGTACACGCCTTTATTCCGGTAAAAATGCTCAAAAATCGTTACCGATTTCGCCGGCAGCTCGTCGATTCGGAACACTTCCACTTCCTCGTACGGAGCCCGGAAGGATTGGATTAATTCATCCAATAAATTTGTGTAAATGTCTTCAAGGAGCGCTTCCTTGCTATCATAATGGGTATAGAACGTCCCCCGGTTGTACCCAGCTTTTTCGACGATTTCCTTGATGGAGATGGAATGAAAGCTTTTGTCCGCCATCAGCTCCAATAAAGCTTGCCTTAACGCGGCCTTGCTTCGCAGTATGCGTCTGTCCGTTTTCTTGTCGTCCATAGACATAACATCCTTTTTTTGTTGTGCATGATGCTCTTATCATATCATTTTTCGGTCTTCTCTTGCCTCTCTCAAGCCTCCCCTTTACCATCGCACCCTCCATATATTGTCGGATATTCATTTTTTTAAATAAATCTGTTGACGGATAAAAGCCCCAAATGATAACATACGGTTTAACAAAGTTCCCCATACGCCTTCCCGAAATCATCGACGCATCGGTACCCTATTCTATTTTGTGCAAACGTTTTCCTGATTAAGCCTCAACATTCGTATCGCTTCGGTTACCGGCCTGTCCGTTCTTGAGCGGTTCCGCCAAACGGGGAGTATTCCCATAGCCTCTTCGTCGAGAAAAGCTCTTTCCGCATCCTGGTCAAAGGTCGTAATCGTTCAAATGATGAACAAGCCGTCCAGCCTTTGCGAGAACCCAAGCTTCTCCTGAAGACATTTGAATGATAAAGGAGGGATTCTATTCCGGTTAAAGCACCTTTATTGTAAGCGCATTATATGTAATTAATTGAAATTAAAGGAGAGATGAAGCGACAATGAAATTACGAAGAAAATGGTTAGGGCTGATCATGGCAATAGCTCTGATATTCTCGGCATTTCCCCTTTCCTCCCCCGGAACGTCGGCTACGGTTAATGCGGCTGAGGAACCCGCAGCGGCCGCAGGCTTGACAGTACACTTCAAAAAGCCGGCAGGATGGGGCCCTCCGCAGCTTTATTACTATCAAACGAGCCCGAGCGTCGCCGAGCCGTCCTGGCAGTCCTCTCCATCCATGATTGCGGAAACCGGCGATTGGTATGTTTACACCATTGAGGGTGTCTCCAGTGCCAGAGTGATGTTTAAAGACGGCAACGGCAACCAGACTCCGGCAGGCGGCCAGCCGGGAATATTGAGGGACAAAGAAGGCTGGTATGACGGAAGCCATTGGAGCGATAGCAATCCGGAGGTACCGGACACGACAGCACCAAGCGTTCCGGGCAACCTGGCCGTAACGGAGGCAACATCGTCGACCGTGACGATTTCATGGTCCGAAAGCCAGGATAACATTGGCGGAAGCGGCATTCAGGGCTATAAAGTCTTTCAAGACGGAACCTTGGTCAACGCCAATGTGACAACGACATCGTATACCTTTACAGGCCTCTCGGCCTCCACCGGTTATTCGTTCGCCGTACTGGCCAAGGATAAAGCCGGAAACGAGTCCGCACTGTCCGCTCCCCTTGCCGTAACCACTTTAGAAGCTGGCGCCGGAAACCAGGCTATCGTTTATTATTACACCAAGTCGCGCGCATGGTCTCTGGTCAATATTCACTACTCTCCCGCCGGGGCCGCCTGGACGACCCCGCCCGGAGTAAGAATGGCGGAGGAAGCCTGCGTGGATTGGGCAAAAATCACGATAAACCTCGGCGAAGCGACCAGCATGAAAGCCGCATTCAACAACGGCTCCGTCTGGGACAACAACAACGGAAAGGATTATGTCATCGGCACGGGGATTACGACCATTAAAGACGGTACGGTTACCCCAAATGCGATCAGCCCGTGCGCCCCCTTGCCCGAGGATAAGCTCCCTCCATCCGTGCCGGAAAATGTAAAGGCGGTTGCGAAGGATTTAACCATCACTTTGTCTTGGAACGCTTCGACCGACAATGAGAACGGCAGAGGCGTAGCCGGATATGAAATCACGCGGACGGGCGGATCCCAAGGAAAGAAGGTGTATACGACGACCCGTACCGATTTCACGGACGCAGGTCTGGATGCGCAAACGATTTACTCGTATACAGTAAAAGCTTATGACAAGGCCGTTCCACCGAACAAATCCGCGGACAGCGGGCCGGTTTCGGCCAAAACGGGCGATGCCCCGCTTCCTTCGCCCGGCGGTACGCCGCTTGGCGGTGACGCCCGCGAAGATTCGATTTACTTCGTGATGACCGCCCGCTTTTACGACGGGGATTCCTCGAATAACCGCGGGGGGCAATTCCATGAGGCTTCGGGCAATGCCGCGAACGACGACCCCATGTTCCGGGGAGATTTCAAGGGGCTGATGGAAAAGCTCGATTATATTAAGGCGCTCGGTTTTT
Source organism: Paenibacillus salivarius (assembly GCF_051307165.1). Lineage (NCBI taxonomy): Bacteria > Bacillati > Bacillota > Bacilli > Caryophanales > Paenibacillaceae > Paenibacillus > Paenibacillus salivarius. The sequence goes on along the minus strand of NZ_CP195592.1, from coordinate 720,139 downwards.
CGGCAATCTGGATTACGCCGGTCGTGCTCAACCGGTCCGACTACGATTTCCACGGCTATCACGGATATGATTTCTACAGGGTCGACCCGCGCCTGGAATCAAGCGGTGCCAGTTATCAGGATTTGATCAACGCCGCCCACAATAAAGGCATCAAAATCATTCAGGATGTTGTCTACAACCATTCCAGCCGATGGGGGGCCAAGGACTTGTTTACGCCGACCGTTTTCGGCGTCCGCGACTCGCAATGGAGCTGGTTTTACGATGAAAGAATTCCCGGACTGGAATATGACGGACTCTATCCGAATGACGTTTCCGCCAAGGCTTACAACGGAGACATGTGGTCTACGGAGGAGCCTGCGGACAACACCTGTCAAAATTGGGGCTTGCCGACCCCGTACTATAGCAAGGAAGGCTATCGGATATACAACTGCCAATGGCCAAACCCGACTTCGGGCATGTTCCCGGAGGAATACTATCACCAATGCTGGATCGGCAACTGGGAGGGCGAGGATTCCCGCAGCTGCTGGCTCCATGAAGATCTTGCCGATTTTAATACCGAAAGCAAGCCCGTGCAGGATTATTTGATCGGTGCCTACAATAATTTCATCGACATGGGGGTTGACGGCTTCAGGATCGATACCGCCGTCCATATACCTCGGGTGACCTGGAACCGCCATTTCCTGCCCGCCGCCGAAGAACACGCTGTCGCCAAATTCGGCGACAAAGGCAAAGATTTCTTCATGTTCGGCGAAGTCGGCGCATTTGTCAACGACAAATGGAACCGCGGCTCGGTCAACCATTCCGCCCAGTTCTTCACTTGGAAAGAACGCAAGGAGTACAGCGCCGATGATGAGGTTGCAGCCTTGGAGCAATACAATTATGAAAATCAGCTGGGAACGGAAAATCAGCCGAAATCGGATAACGCCTTTTTAAGAGGCAATGAATATCACGCGCCCGATCACAGCAAATTTTCCGGTATGAACATCATCGACATGCGGATGCACATGAATTTCAGCGAAGCGGTCAATGCCTTCAATAACGGCAAGGATTCGGACGATGCGACCAATGACGCAACGTATAATGTCGTCTATGTCAGCAGCCATGACTTCGGCCCGAACAAATCGAGCACCGCCTACGACGGCGGAACCGAAGCTTGGGCCGAAAACATGAGCTTGATGTGGACCTTCCGCGGCATTCCTACCATTATGTACGGCGACGAGATTGAATTCCAGGCCGGCGAGCGGATCGACTGCGGTCCGACCTGCCCGCTTGAAGAGACCCGTCGTGCCTACTTCGGCGATGAAATCGAAGGCACCGTCGTGGCCAGCGATTTCGGCAAGGTCGCATCGGCCTCCGGCAAAGTGGCCGAAACGCTGCAGCAGCCTCTGGTCAAGCATTTGCAGCGGTTGAACCAAATCCGCCGGCAGATTCCGGCATTGCAAAAAGGCCAGTATTCGACCGAGGGAATTTCCGGAAAAATGGCGTTCAAACGCCGGTACACGAATGCCGCCGAAGGCGTCGACAGTTTTGCGCTTGTGGCGATCAGCGAGTCCGCGACTTACACCGGCATTCCAAACGGCACCTATAAAGACGCCATTACCGGCGACACGAAAACAGTAACGAACGGCACCCTATCCGTTTCCTTGTCCGGCAAGGGCAACCTTCGCATCTACGTTCTGGATCTGCCGGGCAATCCGGCTCCGGGCAAGATCGGCGAAAGCGGTCCGTTTTTGAAATAGTGCGGTAATTCCCTTTTTCATTCAATGAGCCCGCGCCCCCTTAATGGGAGCCGCGGGCTCATTACACATACCAATCATTTGCCGACGAGGACATTCGTCCCCTCCGACTTGCGCATTACGAATGCGTTATTGGACTCGTCAGCGCGAGCAAGCGTTTTAAGTTGTCGTCAATAAATGCATTATCGGCTCCGTTGATTCCGCGGCCGGCAAAATGGCCCCAGATCGACTTAATCGGCTTAAAAACAGCATTAGGCATAAGCTTCGCCTCGTATTCGTTATCGTCCGCCGTGCAAAAGAGATCCGTGCTCCCCGGCATGATGCAGGCAAGCGCTTTAATGCTTTGGAGCGCCTTATCGAAATCCCCGTTATAGGAGGGGTCTGCGCTTATATCTGCATGCTGGCCCGTCCATAACATGGCCAGGACATTGTGAGGATCCATGTTCATAAAGCTGTCATCCCAGACTCCGGCCATAAAATCCGCCAAAGAGTCAAATCCCATCCCGCGATAAAGTTCCTCTCTGTAAAACGCCGGCGATAACCCCCACCCTGCATAGACACGGCCTACGGCGCGCATGTCCGAAGAAGTCAACCCGTTTAGTTTACTTGAATCGAACCGGGCGGCGGCCATGAGTGAAGCCTTCATTCCCTCCAGGACCAAAAACGTCTGAGGCCAGGTTTTGGCAACTCCGGCAAAAGGAGCAATTCGTTCCACCATGTCCGGGTAACTTGCCCCCCATTGGAAGGATTGAATGCCTCCCATTGACCATCCGACGACGAGAGCGATCTTTTGAATGCCGAATTTTTCGGTCACCAGCCGATGCTGCAATTTCACGTTGTCATAGATGGTTACGTGCGGAAAATGAGCACGGTCAAAAGGGGGCGGCGTGTTGCTGGGAGACGAAGATAATCCGTTGCCCAGCAGATTTGGAACGATGATGAAATATTCCCGCGGATCCAGTGCCATCCCCTCTCCGATCAACCATTCATTCTGAACGTGCGTGTCGCCAAAAGCCGTCGGATAAAGGATGACGTTATCTTTCTTTTCATTCAATTTTCCATAAGTCTTATAAGCTAGAAAAGCGCCCGGCAACGTCTCTCCGGATTGTAAGACTACGTCACCCAGATCAAAAATTTCATAATCCATGGTATTGTCCTCCCTTTGAAAATAAAAACAACATTTGGAATGTACTTCTTGTACTTCTTGTACTTCTTGTGCTCAGTATAAGTCTGTGATACCTTCAATAAAAGTGATTAAAATTCAAAATAGTATTCAATAATATTGAAGGTAAAGGGGGATTTATCGGATGGAATTGCGCCAACTGAAAACGTTCCGGACGGTTGCGGCAACTTTAAATTTCACTCGGGCTGCGGAAGTGCTGAACTACGTCCCCTCCAACGTCACGATGCAAATCAAAGCATTGGAGGATGAACTTGGCGTTCGTCTTTTTGACCGGTTGGGCAAGCAGCTCATTCTTACGCCGGAGGGTAAACGCTTCTTAACTCATATCGAAAGCGTTTTTAATAAATTGGACGAAGCTCGCAGCGTCGTTCATGACCAGGAAAATCTAAGCGGTACCCTGACGATCAGTGCCAACGAGGTTCTTTGCGCCTATCGGCTTCCGAGTGCTTTCCACCTGTTCCGTTCGCGTCATCCGGGCGTTCGTCTCATCTTCCGTTCCGTTCCGAATCAGCAGCTCAAGCAAACGCTGTTTGAGGGAACTGCGGATATCATCTTTATGCTGGATGAATCCATTCGGTCAAGCGGGCTTGCCGTGGAGCCGTTGCTGGAGGAAACATTCCGCTTGTTCGCCGCTCCGGACCATCCGCTCGCGAAACGAAGCGTGCTGCGGTTGGAAGATTTTCACGGTGAAGTGTTCCTGACGAATGAAAAGGGTTGCCCCTATCGAACCATGTTTGACCGGTCATTTGAGAAAGAGGGCATCGATAGTATTACGTATTTGGAGTTTCAAAGCGCGGAAGCCATTAAACAATGTGCAATTACGGGAATCGGCATTGCCTTTCTTCCGGAAATCGTCGCGGAAGCCGAAGTGGAGCGGGGCGAGCTTGTTGCTCTTCCATGGCAAATTCCGGACTTGCACGTGTATACGCAGATGTTATGGCACAAAGACAAGTGGCTTTCGCCGATCATGTTGTCCTTCATAGAAGCGGCAAGAGAGGTTATCGCTTTAGGGGAAAATAAAACCACTTAGTCATGCAAAGGGGAATCCTCGAGCGGGCGCCTTGCCCCTCCTTTCTATCCCAAGAGCTCACATCCTACAAACACGACAAACACAAAAAACGCGCCTCCCGAAAACCTCGGAAGACGCGTTGCGCTTGAAAAATCAAGGATGCTGATGAAGGGATTCGAACCCCCGACCTACGCATTACGAATGCGGGGCGTAAAAACTATAGTTCGATGTGTCGCCTTGATGGATATATGCTTCTCATTCTTTTCTCGACGCTATTTGTAAGTGTATATGTTGCTGTCTAAAGCAGTCTGCTGAATTCGATATATGTTTCAACTGCTGTCCATCTGCTGTCCAAGGACTATTTGGCGGCTGTCTCCGAGTACTTTCCAAGCCCAGCAAGCTTTTGTCGGTGTGTCCCTCTCTCAGTCTTGGCTATTCGAACTTTGTACAAGCGTCTGGGTGGCAAGATACTTGTGTTCGAAAATATACGTATGGTAGAATCCCGGCAGAAAACTCAAAGGAGAGCCGTGTATGCTAAACTTTCAAAGCCACCAAGGACTGTCTTAAATGGTCAGTCATGCACTTTCGCTAAACAAGTCGTCTGTGGACAAACTGTTCCAACTGTACCCAACTGCCGAAGACATTCTTGAAACAAATGCTTCGTGTCTCGCCAAGTATTCTGGTCTACCCATCCAACAAATCAAAAGCATCAAATCCCTGTTGCATTTCATGACCGCTCCACAACGTGCACCCAAACTAATTTGTGCACCTGAACATGTGGCTGAACTCCTACGCAACAAATTCGCATTCCGCAATAAGGAACATTTCTTCTGCCTTTACCTAAACGCAAAGAACCGACTCATTGCTTGCAAACAAATCAGTCTCGGCACCCTTAATGCCACAGTCGTCCATCCACGAGAAGTTTTCCGTCCTGCTATACTCTATGCCGCCTCCAGCGTTATATGCGCCCACAACCACCCAAGCGGCAACCCAACACCTAGCGAAGAAGACATCAACATGACCCAAAGACTACAACAATCAGGCTCAATAATCGGCATCGACCTGCTAGACCACATCATATTCGGTCAAACCAGTTATATCTCACTCAAACAACAAGGCTATTAACATCTATCTATGCCTATATGCGCCGCTGTGTAACCCATTCTTGCAAAATCTTTCTTTGGCCTTTTTAAACTTAACTGGAACCAAGCCACAAGCCCACTCAGACCATAAAACAAGGTACACAGCGATTCGCACATACTCATACATACTTGTCACTAGTCAAGCCAGCCACAAAATATTCCCACATAATCTATAACTGAACACACCTACATCCTGTTATTACTTTAAATACATATCCACATCATTCTGACCATGTTTCTCTTCTAGCCGTACAAGGTATTTCAAACTCTGACTGTCTATGTCCTTTAGTCTAAGCCCAGTATTAATCCTCAAGTTATTCGCCACTCGCATTTCGTCTAGCGTCTAACTTCTCTTGCAGTCTCGTCGCTCTCCGTTCCTCTTGTGGAATATATTCATTCCATGGCTGGACCTTGCTTATCCAAGGGTTTGCATATGTGTAAAGATTAAGCCTTCCACCTTTCAGAGCATCCAGCCAGCTATTGGTCCCGATCAACAAGGGGCTTTCCTCATGATTCCATTCCAAAATAGTCAAATCTTTTAAAGCATATTTGGTGTCCGTTCCATCGTTAGACAACCAGATCGGGGCATAGGGTCCTTGTTCTGACAATTGGTCAAAGGTTGTAGCCACCACCAAGACAGGGTTCTCATGCCCAACAAACTCATCTACGAGTGTTGCCAGGGTATTCTGGAGGAATTGTTCTCCACGAAGTGTTACAAAGGCAATGGTGAGCCAGTCCGTAGTTGAACGGTAGAAGCCCATAAGTACACTCACACGGCTTTTCTGCACTTTCATCTTCCATTCAGTGGCTGTTTGCTTGGATGCATCAATCTCAACGTTCAGGCATCCGATTCGACCTTCACAAACATATTCCAAATACAAATCGGGATTATAGAATGGCACAATCGTTTCAACAAAGCCATTGTCCATACTCTTGGGATACAGTGTCTTAGTCAAAGTCGGACCAATCCAAGTGATCAAGCCTGTTTCATCAGGGACGGTGTGCTCCACCATATTCATCGCAAGAAGAGTTCCATGCAGATCGTGACGCAACTTCTGCTTGCGTTCTCTCGAAGGATGCCCAGTTCCGTAATGAATAGGCAAAGTTTCTTCCAGCAGCTTTTCCAAGTAGGCGATTCCATCCGTGACTAAATGCCAGTAGGAACGGGACCCATGCCGATAACTTTTGACATAACTGGATTCTTCCAAGGCTTTCATGTACCTCAACACAACATCACTGTTCATATGGAGCAATCGAGCCATATCTTTGGCATGGAGACAATCATATTGATACAACACGTAGAGGAACGGCAATTGATTATGTGGTGAATAATAATGTCTGGATAGATTCATGGGTTGTCCTCCATTCTTTAAAGTAATAGAAAGAGGGAGGCCCGATTGAACCTCCCCAGTGTCGGTTTTACTAACCTCCTGTTCCAATGTTTCCGTAACGGCTCCAGAGCATCTTAAAGCTGATGGTGGCTGGACTTGCTGTTCCAGAAAGGGAACGTCCATCAGTTCCCAGTGAGTAGCTTGTTCCTTCAACTTTAATCCATTCATCTTTCCAAGCATCATCGATCTTGTTGTAAGTTGGATTGAAGCCCTTGTCCAGCAAGAGAGCCGGAGACAAAAGAAGTTCTGTAGGAACATAGTAGGTGAATTGTCTTGGACTTGGATTTCTAGGATGCGTTCCGACACACTCGCCAGATTCCGACTTGGTGACGGTGATTTTGCCTGTTTTGCCCCACTTGCTAGTCAAGTTTGCCGACTTGCCTTTGGGATCAGAAGTCGTTGAACTAAGTCCTGTCGGGCCGATCTTTGGATATTTGACGGAACAACTGTCTGTTGCTGTCTTGGTGACAGTAACATAGCCACCTTGACATTTGCCATCTTTGTCTGTTGTTTTGCATGAATCCCACTCACTGTCTTGATAATTGAACTTCCAGCTATATGTTGATGTACCGATGTCAGGAATAGCATATACACCCAATTTTTCCCCGAAGTACGGTGAATACCCGTTCGCTTTGCTTGTATCAGCTTTGATAGCTTGATATTGATCTACTTTGGATGGATATCCACTAGGGACTGACTTTTGTCTCAGGTTATTAATTTCACGTACTAGACCAAGTTCTTTCCAGCCACCGCTACTTCCACCTGGGGATGTTCCTTCACCTGGATCTGGAACGTTGTCTTCTGGCAATGTTGTAAATGTTCCTGTCTCAACTCCACCACTAACACCTTCTGGATTAAAGGCTTCAAGTTCGCAAGTATATGTCGTTTTGGGTGTAAGTCCAGTCAAAGCCCACTCGGACTTCTTGCCTGTGTTGGTGTTCTTGTTGTCAGAAGAGCAGGTAAGTTCGTAGTGATCCACTGTGTCTTCCGGAAGAGGTTCCCAATAAGCAATACTACTTGTTTGTGTGATGTCCTTGAATTTGATCGGTGGTGTTTTGAACGTCCCAGCGGAAAGCAACCAAACCGCCTCATTATTTTCCCAAAGCAATTCATTGGGTGACTTTTGATTGTTAATTGATACGGTGAGATTGTGAAAATCGGTTGTAATATACCCAATATCATCGGTTGAAAATTCCCCACCTATTGCCGACATACTCTCCGAAGGGAGAGAGTCGAGATTGGTCAAGAACGGGGAGTGTTTCAAGATGAAGGATATGAAGGCAAGGGGCATGAGCGTCACCCAGATCGCAGATGAGCTGGGACGTGACCGTAAGACGGTTAGAAAGTATTTGCAGGTAGAGGAGCACATCCGTTACGTGAGACGAAATCCGGCAGCCGGCAAGCTGGACGCTTACAAGGAATACATACGGAACCGTATGGAAGAAGGCTGTCTCAATGCGAGCGTCATCTTAGACGAGATCCGAGAGAAGGGCTATACGGGCAGCAGTACCATTCTTCGCGTCTTCATGCAACCGCTTCGACCAGCGGTTCAGTCTAAGGCGACCGAGCGGTTTGAGACGAAGCCTGGCGAGCAGTCGCAGGTAGATTGGGGTCACTTCAGAGTAGACCACGACGGCCGATTGAAGCGTCTCTACGCATTTGTCATGGTGCTTGGCTACTCCCGAGCAATGTATCTAGAGTTCACCGAGGACGAGCGTCTGGACACGCTCATGGGCTGTCATACGAGAGCTTTCGAGTACTTCGGCGGAATTACCCAAAGCTGTCTCTACGACAATATGAAAACAGTCGTAACCGGACAGGACGAAAGCGGCGAGGCGATCTGGAATGAGCAGTTTGCCCGGTTTGCAAAGCACTATGGCTTCACGCTTCGCCGTTGCAAACCCTATAGGCCAAGAACCAAAGGTAAAGTAGAAAACGGTGTCGGCTACGTGCGAAAGAACTTTTGGCCGCGCATACGCACCTTCACGGGATTGCAAGATCTCAACGCGCAGGCCAAGCAATGGCTCGATACGGTCGCGAATAATCGTCTGCACGGCACGACGTTCAGGGTGCCACGCGAGCTATGGAAAGAAGAGTGTCTCAGTCCTGTAAATGACGTCGCCTTTGCTTACGCCGAGCGGCATCAGAGAAGAGTATCCAGCGACTGCTACGTTTCGTATGAGGCGAACCGATATACTGTCCCGTTTGCTTACGTGGGCTCTATCGTGGAGGTGCAGGATGAGAGGAACGGCACGCTGCGCTTCTACTGCGGCAGACAGCTCATCGCCGAGCATACCAAATCCATGGGACGACACCAAATTATAAGCAATAAAAAACACTTCGAGGGCATTCGCAGCACATCGAGTCGTCCGGTTGGAGAGCCCACGCCTCGTTATGTCAGCCAAATCGCACCAGAAGTGTCAGAGCGCTCGCTATCGGTCTATGACTCGCTCATGGAAGAGGCGGTGCTCCAATGATTCTGCAAGAGAGACTGGAGGCGGCGATCCGCCACTTTGGGTGGGTTCGCATACCGGAAATCATCCATCAGCACGCCGAAGAAGCGTCTAAAGCGAATATACCGTATCTGGAGTTCCTGGACAAGCTATTGGCTGAAGAAATGATTGCCAAGCACGACCGGTACATCCAAACAAGGACGCGCCTCGCTCATCTACCGTTCCATAAAACGCTGGACCAGTTCGATTTTGCCTTCCAGCCATCGGTCGATGAGCGCAGGATCCGCGACCTCTCAACGCTTCGCTTCGTGGCGCATCAAGAGAATCTCATTTTCCTCGGACCGCCTGGTGTAGGTAAGACGCACCTCGCTGTAGCGTTGGGCCTTGAGGCCATAAAGAAGCGACATTCCGTCTACTTCATCACAGCACATGACCTAGTGCAGACACTACAGACGGCTCACTTGACCAACACGATCAAACAGAAAATGAGGATGTTCACCAAGCCCGACCTGCTCATCATCGATGAGATCGGGTACCGAAAGATGGACGAGACCGCTGCCCACTTCTTCTTCCAGATCGTCTCTGAGCGTTATGAGCGCGGTTCTATCCTGCTTACGTCTAACAAGACGTTTGGCGCTTGGGGTGATATATTCGGCGATACGGTGCTGGCGACGGCCATCCTCGACCGCCTCCTCCATCACTCCAGTACCGTTAACATCAAGGGAGAGAGCTACCGTATTAAGGAGAAGAAAAAGGCCGGCTTCTTCCGCCCTGAACCTACAGAGGACGATGAAGCCGACCGATGAAACTGGGGAATTTTAGACCGATACTTTTGGGGAATTTTAAACCGATGTTGACAAGATAGACCTTTTCGCCTAAAGCAAGCTTTTCCCAAGCTGATTCTGGAATTGGAATGTTCTTGGATGTCTCAGCATAGTCTCCAAAGATTCCAACCATGAGTGTTTTGGCTTCTTGTGTATAAGTATGGTCCAGAATGGCTTTTGGTGTGGTGTTGACTACTTGTGCGATTCTCTCGGCATCTTTACAAATGCTGCTGGCTGTCACTGGAGTCAAAAGATCAGCTTTGATAGATGTGATGGCTGGATACTTCTTTGCTCCAGTTGAAGCGTATCCGTCAAAGGCTTCTGCTGGAAGGGTCTTGTCTGTTTCAAGGATCATTTTGCCATCTGCGTCTTCGGTGAACTTGTACTTGAGATCGGCTGTTTGTCTGAACTGGAAGTTACTCCAAATGTTAATTCCCACGGTACGATTGGCTTCGTTCACTTGAGCATCGAACGGATTGATTGCCATATCGCCTATAAGACTTTCAGTTGGAGCGATGTAAAATGTATCATACCAATCTGCCGTTTTCCCTGTATGCCACCCAGTGACTGTACCGGGGAACAATGGACCAGGCTGTTGCTGCCATACAATGAATTGGTCAATGGTTTTGTTCCAAGGTGCAGCAAACTTGGTCCAGTTCCCTGCAAGATTCACACTATTCTTGGTGTACTTGTCATAAATGCCTTCGAGCCATTCCGCACGTTGTTCTAAAGTTGTCTTTCTTACCCATTCGGCTTGTTTATTCGGGTAAGAACTATTAAGTGACTTCTCCCAAGGATTCTTGATCCAGTCACGGGTGCTGACATCCGTTGTAGCCAAGGCATCTGGTGGGAAGTCTTTGTTAAAGTAAGCATTCTTGCCAGAACCATAACCCAAGTAGCGATACTGTTTAGTGGCTGAATTATACTCTTGATCGTAGTCAGGGTCTTTTTGAATGTCATCTGGCCCACCGTATACAACCAATTTCTCTTGGTCAAGTTTCTTCCAATCCAAAGAATATGTTTGCCCACTTCCACCAAGTCCACCAATAGAAATTGTTGATTTAAGGCCCATCCGTTCCAGTTCTTCCTTAACGCTCGGTAGAAAGATTGAAGTACAAGCAGCCAGAGCAGGATCAAGAGGCTTTGCAGAGGTTTTCTGAGGTTCAACACTCAATCCAGCCACCACAATGCCAGAAGCCAATGAAGCAGACAATGCAAGTGAAATAAGCTTTTTCAAGGTAATCGCCTCCATTATTTAGAGATAAAACCGTCTCCAGCACCTTTGGACGGTTTGATATATAATGTTGTATTGCCTGACTTGAAACTCTTCTCTTTGCCACTATATACGGCCTCTTTGAATGCCTTCTGGAAAGAAGCATCCGCTTTGACACCCAACGCATTCATAGCTTTGACAATGGCATCAACGTATTCTGGAATCCACTCCGTCCCAGCTTCATTGGCAAGGTTCGCGTACTGAATGATTGTCCCATCATACATAGGCTCTTTAAAGTAAACAAACATTACACGGTTCGTTTTGGGGTCGTCCACACCAAGACCACCTTGTTCTGGGTTATAGAACACATTGTACCCTGTACCTTTCAGTGCATTGTTGACTTTAGTAGCAAGTCCAGCCAGTTGTTGATCTTCGCCTTTTCCGATCTTCTCCAGTTCCCGGTCAACCACCGTGTTTGAACCATCTTTAATATCTTCCAGTTCACTTGGGTCACTTGGTGTGGATGGACGAGGAAGAAGTTCACTGGTATCAAGCTTGTCCAGCACGTTCTTAATAAACTGAACTGCTTCTGCACGTGTCAGAGTATCATTGCCTTTGTATCCATCCACAGAATTTTCTGTTTTACCTTGGGCAACACCAGAAAACAGTAAATACTTAACGGCTTGGACCCCGGAGTAATTCTTTCCTTGAGTTGCGGCAATGAGTTCGGCAACTTTTGTCCGAGTGATTGTTGCATTTGCATTGCCTGTCACCGGATAATTAAGCGACTTCGCCAACGTATAGTAAGGCGTACTCCAGTTCTCGCCAGCTTGTGCAACAGGAATATCAGTCTTGAACGATCTAAGCAACATGGCAAGAAATTGACTTTCGCTAACACCTTGCGTTGGACGGAATGTTCCGTCTTGGAAACCTTCTATTATTTTACTATGTTGGCCCCACATAATCGTCTCATAGGCCCAGTGGCTGGATGGAACGTCTTTAAAGCCGCTTGTTGCAGCAAACACACTAACTTGTCCTGCAAGAGCCATTGCCAAGATTGCTGCCGATACTGATTTTGCAAATTTTGATTTCATTTTGATTTAACCTCCTTGGATTGTTGATTCATCCACTGAATCACTTGTTCTGTGTCAAATACTTGATACTTTTGATAACTCTCTCTAACTACTGTGTAAGGGAGATTGCGTTTAATCCATCTGTTGAGTGTCCTGTCTGAAATGCCCAACCATTGAACAAGTTCTTTGCGTTTTAGTTCAACCATGAACACCACCCCTCAATGTTTGTAGGGATTCTACCAGCAATATGGGGGATTTTGTCAATTATATGTATATGAAATACTTATCATAAGATAATGAAGGGCTCTTACCATAAACACGGTAAGAGCCCCCCTAGTAGATAGATAATTTATTTACTTCCCCAAGGCTTATTTGCATTTATAAAACCCTGACCAAGAGAAATATTAGTAATATAATATCTCGTAGAACCAGATTTAAACGATCTTTCCTTTCCATCCCAAGTGGTCGCCTTTAATGTTTTGACAAAAGTATCCCCAACAGAAATGCCAAACGCATTCATCGCTTTGACAATGCCGTCAACATATTTAACATTTAAGTCCGTTCCTTCGTCAAGATTCCAGTATTGTATGTAACCTAATGAATTATTATCTTCTATCCGAAAAACCATTATGACGCTACCCGGTTTATTTATATCATTTAAGCCTATTCCTGAGGATTCAACATTAATCATAGCATACAACTCATTGGTGTCCTTTAAGGCATCGGCTATTTTTCTAGCCTTAGCTAACATGAAGTCGGTCGGTTTTCCATCACCAATAAGTAAAACATCGCCGTCAAATCTATAACTTGATCTGTATGGATCTGACAATCTACTATCATGACCAAATCGTCTTCGTATGCCGTCTATAATTTCTTCTTTTTCCTCATCCGTATATTTATCAGTTGATATCCCCATTGGCACGTCTTTTATTTCTGAAACATCACTAGGATATATAGGCATTGCAAGTAATTCATTCGATTCTCGTTTCTCAATTACGTTCTTTATCATGGCTACTGCCTCTGCTCTTGTTACCAAGTCAGACCCCTTGTAACCTACAACAGTTGCTTCAGTCTTTCCCTTAGCCAACTGCTTCCCCAAGACATACCGTATTGCGTTATCTTTGGTATAATTTTTCCCTTGAGAGGCAGAAATAAACTCGGCTACCCATTTCCTATTAACCTTACTATCACGCATACCTGTGACAGGATAAAGAAGCGGTTGTATTTCTTTGTAATACTTATAAGACCAGTAAGGCGCATCTTCTACTTCTGGCACTTCTCCGTAAGCACGAACAAACATAGAAACGAAAGCTTCTTCCGTAACATAGTCTTCTGGATGAAAAGTACCATCTTGAAATCCATTCGCAATTCCCTGATTCACCGCCCAATTAATTGAATCATTCGCCCAATGTGTAGAAGGAACATCTTTAAAGCTAGCAGCAGAGACCGGGGATGCTAAAAGTATAGAACCTGTAAGTAAGGCTGTGGTCAGAACCTTTAAATATTTCATGATTTAACTCCCTTTCAATAAAATGTTATGTGAATTTTACCTCACCAAAACGCCTCACACAATTACCCAGTCGTCTGATACAATAAAGAAAGAATCCGCCCCCTATGTCCAGCCACCCATCATGTTTTAAGAGGGATACATATGTATAATAATGTGTTACATACGCCTTTCTTTGAAGGCATTGAAGTCCTAGATGAGTTTTATGTATTGTCAAGATTTACTGAAATTTCTTTATCAAAGGACCATGTGTTATTTCATCAAACTGATCTAGCCAATGAAATGTTTATTGTTAAAACAGGCACTCTCCAAATCTTCCGTCAAGAAGATGATCGAATCATTGTGTTAGGCCACCAATTTCCGGGGCAACCTATTGGAGAACTAGAAGCAGTGCACCATGACAAGAGGCGTTTGGCTTCTGTTTCTGCTCTTGAACCCACTAAGCTTTGGAAGATCGAAATCAAGGCTTTAGAAGAACTCATAGCTAAATATCCAGAGATTTTAAGAAGAATATTATACATAGTCAGTGATCGTTTAGCTCAAGCTGATAGGAAGATCGAGTATCTAGCCTTTCTTGATTCAAGAGTACGTATAGCCAACCTGCTTCTTGATCTGTATGCCAACTTCGGAAAGCCCACAGAACAAGGATACTTAATCGATTGGAAGATTACTCAACAACATCTTGCCAATATGGTCGGAATCGGTAGAGAGTCTGCCACAAGATCATTGCAAGGATTACAGCAAGAAGGTGTTATCTTGCTTCAAGATCGAATGATCACTATAACCAATATTAAAAGACTCTATGCCTTAGCTGGAGGAAAGGATACACCAGAAGCACGTAAGTGGCATTCTTACTACAGCTATCCATTGGAGATAAGTGAACTGCTTTGATTCTATTTTAGGGGCCAAATAATATTTGGCCCCAAGTCTTTACTGTAATATTGGGTTAATAATTGCTACAGGTATATATGCATCATATGCTGGAACTCTTGTTCCCTGGGTCTCAATAACCAATTGATTCACATTCTCGACATCTACTGATATTCCTTCAACAAGGCTATTATTTCCTACTTGTTGTTGATCAAGTACTCTTCCTGTATCATCTTTAAATGTTAATTTTACGCTATAACCATTGCTTGACATATCTAATACACCTAATGAAAATAAAAATGTCTTGTATTTGCCGTCTAAATCGATTTTGAGAGAACCCTTTCCAGTAGTATGATAAAACACAATGCTTGGAGCATTATATTCTTCATTATTAATTTTAAACTTATTTGTATAGGAAACAGCTGAAATGTAACCTTCATAAGAAGATACATTTTTTATTAACTTTCCGTCAATTTTATTTCCCAAAGTTATTGTTTTACTAACGTTATCATATCCAATTGGTACATCCAATAAATTTGCAATAGTTCGGACAGGAACATAGACTCGTCCATTTTGAACAAGAGGCTTGAGATCCTCAGCTACTGGAGTTTTATCAATTCCATTCTGCACGATTTTATAAACACTGCCCCCAGCAGCATACGAAACACCTGAAAAGAACATAGCCCCAACGATAAATCCGATACTCGCAGATTTAATACTAAATTTCATTCCCATATTAATTTAAACTCCTTTCAACTCCAAATAGTATTTATAAATTTGATCTACTGTCGTATGTAATATCTTGTTGGACATTTCTTTGTTTGCGTGACTAATAGCCTATGTAAATATTCTACAGGAGAAATTTTCTTATTTCAGTGTCGCTCCATACAAAGACTTCGTGTCCTAGGTCACAAAACACAGCAAAAGGCCACCTATAATCAGGTGGCCTTTTGAACTGGTCGCTTTAATTGTTGAATGCTTCAAGATTGTTTTTGAAATGCTCTCCTGTCTTTTTATGCCCCCATTCTACCCCTCTGGCTTGTCCAGTACAAGAATATATTTTTTGAGCCTTTCTGCACGCTCACTAGTTCTCGGATTGTTTTGTTGCTCAAACCACTTGATAGCTAGATTAACATCAATGAAACATAAATTAACTGAAGGAGTACAATGAGGCAGTCCTCTTGCAAACCATTTGTCTACTGTCTTGCTCTGCACTCCTAGTATTGTCTGGAACTTCTTCTTTCTCACAAGTTGCTCCACAGTGATCCTCCCCTTTAATCTTGGTGGCCCAATTGTACTTTAAGAATGGGATCTCCTGTCAATTATTGTCGAATGGAATTTTGAAGAACTGTTAAACAAGCACTCCTTGTTGTTTAACAGTTTGGTTAAGTGATCCAGAATCTACGTGATTTTGTGAATGCGTTAAACAAGATAACATGCTGTTTAACAGTTATAGAGAATCACTCCGGATTCGAGACATTTTCACTCCTTGTTAAACCGATATATTTTCCTGTTTAACAAGTAGATAAAGGTACCGGCTATGGGACAAGTTTTGTTTATCCGTTTATTAGATTGGACAGTTTGTTTAACATGTATTCGAAATTATATTCGCCTCCCATATCCCCATGAACATACCTTCTGCTCCATAAACAAAGGCCCTAGATACCCTGTTTGGAATACCGAAGTCTATGGTTGATCCAGCCACTGAGAACAGAGTCGGGCAAAACTGCAAAATTGATAACTTGATCTTTGTACAAGCTTTCCTCGTTTAATGAAATAAATAGCCTTTCGACAAAGTTCGACTGGATCAATGAGCAAAGAATTGTCTTCTGATCACCTTCGTCTCTGTCCTCCTGAATACTGGGATTGAAACTTTTGATCCTTCTGAATAGGTTATTTCCTATGTCTACAGGAAGAATCTGAGCCTTGTTTGACCCATGGTATCAAAGGCTTTGCCCCACGGGAGCCCCTTCTTGGTATTTCCGTTGCTTCCTGTTGCTTCAAGAATACTTGAACCCCGGTAGTCCAGCCACAAAGCAAGGAAAGTCAAGCGTTTGGTCCAAGACCAGCGGATACCCTATTTAGAAATGAAGCAACGGGTTCCTATGTTTATAGGGAATTAGGTATTTTGAAGCTTTTGAGCATTCAATCCCCTCTATCTTATCGTTTTGGACTGTGTGTGTCGTTGAATAGTTTTAAATAGGTAGAGTTCCTGCGCCTTTGTCTAAAGCTTAATGGTCCTTTGAACGAGTGAAGCCTTATCTAAAGTCGTATGGAGAACATGGCAACTTGCCGGGATTAAGCCCGAGAGTATTCAGCCAACACCTGCTGTCCATAGGCAACAGAATGAACATGTCTCAAGAACCGTGCTTTAAAAGCCAGTAATATGGTAATTGTTGGTAATTATGAGCGTGGGTTACAATCGGACCGCAAAATACAGAAAGGAGTCTGGTTCGATTGAAAGTGAAAGTAAGTGGACATGTCCGGCAACGGGCCAACGGTCGATGGGAATTTTCTTTGCCCATGGGATATGATTTAAATGGCAAGAAGCGTAGAATTACTAAGAGCGGATTTGCGACAAAAGAAGAGGCACAGGCTGCATTAATTCAAATGGGGCACGGGACAGGTCAACACATGTTAGTGAAGCCGAGCGAAGAATTAGTATTTAACTACCTTCGCTCATGGATTGATCAAGAAGGATACAATTATTGCGCCAGCACGAGAAAGAATTTTAACAGATATTTAAACAACTATATTTCTCCAGAGTTCGGGAACTTGAAATTAAATAAGTTGACCACAGGGCATATCCAAAGACTTTACTACGTGTTGATCAGCAAAGGTCTTTCTCCACAGACAGTAAAGAAGGTTCATCATATGCTATCTAAGGCTATGGAGAAGGCAATTGCGTTGGAGATGCTCCAGGCTAATCCCGTAAAGAAAGCGACTATACCAAAGAAGAATTATGTTCATGAACATGATGTTTGGACTAAGGAAGAATTGGCTCACTTTTTAAGTATAGCAAAGAGCAGCCGTTGGTATATCGCTTTTCTCTTGGAAGCTTGCACAGGGGCTAGACAAGGCGAAATCTTGGCTTTGCGTTGGAAAGACATTGATTTTCAAACAAATCGGTTGACTATCCGCCGCTCTATCGTGGTGAATGATGTTGGGTATAAACTCAGTGACCCTAAAACGAAGAAAGGTACACGATCGATGGTTTTGCCCCTTCAAGTTATGGATGAACTCAAGAGGCACAGAGATTGTCTCTACGAAGATGAAGCAAGAATTTTCAACAAAAGAGATGATTTCTTGGTCAGAACTCGCAAAGGCAACATGGTCAATCCCAGAAACTTTTCGAGAGAGTGGTACAAGCTTCGTGACATGAGTGGATTGCCAAAGATCAGATTCCACGACCTTCGGCACACACATGCAACGATCCTTTTGCAAAGCGGAATTAATGTCAAAGCAGTACAAGAAAGACTGGGACACAAGAAATCTGAAATCACGCTAGATATCTACTCCCACGTGACTCCACGGATGGAAGAAGGCGTGGTAGACGTGCTGGATAGCATGCAACTTTTGAATTGAAACAATGATTGGCCCCCACTGAATAGGTTGGGGGCTTTGCTTTGTTCACTTCCACAAAGGCAGGGCTATGTGGGGCTGTGCAGGGGCTATGCATGGGGCTAGACCGAGTGAACCCTTGACGAGGGGCCAGGCGGTTGGGGCTACAAGGGCTACTAGAAATAAAATATAGTTTTCCCGTCCCAAACCCCAAGAACAAACAAAAGAATATCTCCAACAAGTTTAACCTTATATTTTTATAGCCCTCCTAGCCCCTTATTTATATAATCCTAGTCTACGTGTTTCTAGCTTTTAGCCCCCTATATAGCCCCCACCTAGCCCCACATAGCCCTGCCTTTGTCCAAATTTATATCTATTGATAAGCCAATGGGAACCCCTTGTAGAGTCCCCATTTTGATTTTATTCTTCTGTGGTTGTATTATCTTTTGGCAAAAGATGTTTGAACTTCTTATAGGGAAACTTAAATCCATACATGCGAGCATCTTCTTTTGATTGATCCCCATGTCGTGGATATTTGATTTGTTTTGCTTTGTCATCCTCTAAGTATCCAGCTGAAACCAGTTGTTTCTTTACTGCCTCGTAATTAGAATAACCCTCCTTCTTGAGCAGTTCCTTAAGAGGCCCATTCTTGACAATGATGTATTCATTCTTTTTGTAACAGATATCCATATCAGAATATTTGTAGAGATCAAAAGTATTGTGTGGATTTTCAAGATCAATGAACATGCAATCTTGTGCAGTCCAGCTTGCACCGTTAGACCTTTCCAACACTACATCTAAAACAACCTTCATTTGTTTATCTGTAACTTCAACATTTTCTGTCTGTTTATTCATGGATTCAGTAAGAAGTTCGATCATGGACTCTATATCGAGATCCATATCAAACAACTCATTAAACTTTTGAACACAATATACAAGAACTTGCGCTTTTGTTGCAAGACGACCGAAGAGTCCGCCTTTGTCTGTACGTTCAAACAAGGTATCAAGTTTCCGGATTTCATTGTCAAGATCATTAGGATTCATTTGGGCAATATACTCAATCCATGGTTTGGCGAAATGCCCTGCATTATTTAATGACTCCTTTTTAAATTGTTCAACATCTACGCTCCCCACCGACTCGGGGAATGGTGGTTTATCAATCATAAATATGCGGCCATATACACCTGCTGTGTCATTTGGACTTACAGAATGTATAGAAATCTCTCCGTTAAATAAAATAACACCCTGGTAGGTGATTTCACTTGCATCCTTTCCAGCCCAACCTTTATCTTTAGTAGTAATACTCTTTTGCCCTTCTTTACCATTAATCAAGTCATGCGGCACACCAAATAATTTTTCAGAAATTCTATGTGAATCATCAAGCATAAATACTAAATTATTTACTGCCTTAGCGGTATTCCAGATCCCTGCTTCTCTTGCCTTAGCCCAAGTGGTTTTAAGATTATCTCCCAACCCATAAATCAAGTTAATAGCCATGGTTTGCAAGGTCGTTTTTCCGCTAGATGTTCTGCCGAATAGATCAATCCCTATATTTTCATCAAGCAATCCCTTCAATAAAGGAACCAATGGGCTAGCAAGACATCCAGCAAGCATCAAAGTTAAAACAGAATTATCTTTTTGCTCATTTATAAGTTCTTTGGCTCTATCAATGTTGCCAGAAGGGACTGTCTTAATAACCCTCTCAATTCCTTCCAGAGTAGTTCCTTCTGGTGCATTAACTTCTATTTCATCTCTCTGCGTTGTGAACGGGTAAAAGAATCCATCACGAGTCCAACCACAATTGTTAATGCGATAAATTACTGGTAAATCAATAAACCTATTATTCTCTTTCCAAAGGGAATGGAAGAATTTCGCCGCCCCTGATTTTTGGTCTTCATTAAAAGCAATAACCATTCCATTATTCAGTTGCCCAATCTCCCTGGTTGATGAGATTGTACCAAAAGTGACAAGGAAGGGGTTTCTTTCCCATTCACCTTTGAGGTGGTTCCATGTTTGCAGTCTCAATTTGGGACTATCATCGTTATCTGTGTCCTTTACCCTAGCAGTCGGGAGTATAATTGCATCGCTAATCACTTTAGGTTTGTCCGGGTTTGTTGCATCAATTATCCCTTGTACAGGGTCAATTTTGTATCCGGGTGGAATCATAAGATCAACTGGTGTACTGGGAACAACATCTTTAAATACGCTTGGAATTTTTAATTCTGGATGCTTTTGTTCAATTTCTTCAATCGTATCTGCAATAAGTTTATTCATTTGTGATACCCCTTCCAAATATACTTTTATTAAGTTCACCGAAGTATGGGAGCGGACGAAAGAAATCATCCTTGTTGATTTTCAGAACGACTACATCCATCCATGTTTCAGGCAATTGGATTTTCGCTTCTTTAGCTAGCTTTTCAATAACCTTCATAGCTGTACCAAGTGTTATATCTTTACCCTTGTTAAGTATCCAGAAAGAACGGTCGAAACGATTAAAATCACTATCGTCACTATTATCAAGTAAATAGTGCTCGAAGCGGTCTGCATCCGTTTCGCTATCCCATTCATACCATATAGAACGGACTGTGTTTTGAAAGCCGGGATATCTAACAAATACCTGTTGGAAACCAAGCAAATGGCTCAAAAGCCAATATTCTTTTCGCCGGATCTCTTTCAGTTTTCCATTCTTAGCTACTACAAAGATCGCATCATCTGGAAACAATCTGAAGACTTCTTCATATCCCGTTGTTTGTTCCCAGGCCAAAATTCTCTTTCTATCATCGTTGGTCAATACATTCTCTGGATTATAGATTGTTAGGCTGGGTGGTGCTCCATACATGGCAATAAATTTGTTAGGGCAATATTCAAGTTTAGGGCAAGTCCAGCCTTGGTCACTTAACCAGCGGCAACTTGCTGGAATTCCTTGTTTTTGAATATAATCCACCTTGCGAAAGAACGCCCTGTCTGTTTCATCTTCGCTGTAGACATGTGTGGGGTCTTGGTTTACGATTCGCATGTCATATCCCTTGCTTACCTCGTGTGCTAAATCTCGCCCCTTGCTCTCAAACACAGCGATATTAGAAAGTACGCCTGTCCATGTAGCATTATTAAAAGCATTGGGATTTGAAATACTTTGCTTAATAGCCTCACAATCTCTAATCCTATTTAGTTGGTCTGGTAGCTTATTAAGTAGAACAAATGAATTGTCCTCATCATTTTTATTAGAACTCCTCTCTTCCCTTATTCCTTCTACTTTAATCCGTTCAGCTTGAAGGATAGGGTGTATAACCGGAATCCTCTTTTCAACAGCTTCGGATAGAACATTCCACTGATTTATGAATGGCAATCCTTTATCATCTACAAAGGTACAGTTCCCTTGCTTTACAGCCTCCCCAAAAAGCGGCAAAGCAATGATGTTACCATATATTCTTGATTCATCTTGTGCAGGAAATAATCTATCAAAAGATCTTGCTGTAGTCTTTCCTTTTCCGGTTTCTCCTTGAACAGGAATTCCTGTTTCTACTAAGGCATTAAACATTAGCGTCCTTGCTACCCTAGCTTTAATTGGCTGCTCAAAGAACAACCAAACATGATACCCCTTCCCTGAAAAAGAACGCTCCACCAAAGGGAATAAACCATTATCTTTCAAGTAGTGGGCTAATGACCAAGCCTGGGTGAAGGCTTGGTCATTAGCATCAAAGTCTGCAACGACCCACTTACATGTATTTTCTGGTGCTGGCTTCATGGCATAAATTCCGCATCGACTTCTTCCTTCAAGATGGGAAAGAACTTGTCCGTCACCAAAGCCCCGATCGATTCCACAATCACGAACGGGCTTCCATCCAAGACCAGTGTTGCTCATATATGCATCATCCCGGTGGATGAAAAGTTGTTTATATAACGTAATTTTAGTTTCTATATCCATCGATAAACTCCATAAGATTCTCAATATCGCCATTCACAAGCAACCAACACGTGATGTCGGAAATAAATTGCATTTCAGTGAAAACAACGCATTCTACAGAGATTCTACCTTGATGGTACATATATTCTGCATATACTTTTGCAAGAACGAACAAGTCATTGTAATTATTCCAACGGGAATATGGACTATTAACGAAAACAAAAGCAATATCTAGACTGTTTTTGGTATTCCATGAATTATTATCAAGCATATGAACAAAAGTATCGGGATCGCACAAATCGATGTATTGCGTTTCTTCGAGGCTCTTCAAGTCCTCTTCTGAAAAGGTGTAAAGTTCTTCTTTGTTCATGTTAATTTCCTCCTTCTGGTAATTGCGTGAAGTAAAACGCCGTGTTACAATCGGAGGGTCTCAATTAACTCCTAATTGCAACACTAGTGCTATTTGCGCCAACAAATAGCACCACCTTGAAGCGGCTCCTTGTGAGACGCTTTTTTATGTCTTCATACCATCACCACCTTTCAGTTAAGGGCATCAATTATACCCGCATCAGACTTCACCTGTCACCAGGGTCACGAAGGCCGGAGTTAGCGGTGCCGAGACACTCTTGTTGGTGGCTGGATATAATTTGTTCCAGTCGTTCGCTGTAGATTTTTGTCGAATCTGATTTATTCTCCAGCCAGTTTGCTGCTTCTTTCAGGTCGATCACGATACAACTAGGATTGACTTTTTGATGCGGCAATCCTTCAATCAGCCATCTGCTTACAGTGCTATGACTCACCCCGAGTTTCTTCTTCAAACTATTTGCCGTGATCAGAGTGCCATTTTGCAGACCCTCCAAATAACCGTAATGCTGTTTCCACCAAGGCAACACCCTGTCAGTGTCAAAGACCCAATGCCCTGCCTCGGACTTGTCCGCTGGGAAGTCAGGATGTCTCTGCAAGGCTTTCCGGAGTGTACGATCTGAAATATCAAGTATTACGGCCATTTTGAGTATTCCATTGACAATCAATGAACTCGCCTCCTGAACTGGTAATTAACTTTATATCCTAATTTTACCAGTTCAATTTCGAGGCATGGAAGTAGGGTATGATGTTGTCATAGAGCAGGTCATTACTCGAATGGGGTCGCTAGCACATTCCCACGATGCACGTCGGTGTACCCGGAATTTCAGTTGTTTCGAAGATTTCAAAATGTTGGCGGACTTGATCATACATAAGGTTCTTCAAGCGAGTGATTGTAACTTGAACGGCTCTGTCGGAATGTGTTTTATCAAAGCTGTACACCTTACCGTTCCAGACCAAGTATCCGCTGATCTCCAAATTGAACATCCCTGATTTAGATTCCGTTTGCGCTAAAATGTGTTGATGGACTTTCTGAACATCGTTAAGGTTTCGAATTGTTGTTACAACAGGTTTTGGCGAAGTGAATCCAAAAAAGTGGCATTCATAATACACTGCATTTTGCGGAGCCAAATTAATCATTAATATTACAACCTTTCATGATGGAGTCGAGAGGGAGGTGACTCCCTCTCTTTGTGAAACATAAACTAACAAAGCTTTGCAGTAAATTTCAATCCGTTATCAAATATAACTTTTGGATCGTAGAAGTGTTGTTCGAGTTTCTTAAAGACTTCATAGATCGGGTGGTTTGAGATCTCATCGGGTTCAATTTCAAAGACTTGATCATCTATGTGCATTTGCATCAGATAGGCGGTGTAATCATTGGAGGACTCTGCTGGGACTCCATGATCCCAGTCGTAGAAACGATTGTTCATCAACTGCTCCTCAAGCTCTGTACAATCTACTTCCAAAGTGATTTGGCTTCCGGAAGTAAACCCTGCTTCAGTGAGTTTTGTTTTCATAGCATGCACTTGCTCCGGTTGAGTAATTTCATCATAAGTCCATTGGGTTACTTCCACAGGATGTTGGTACGTGATTTTGAATTGGTTGTTCATTTGAAATTCCTCCAGGTTTTATGATTATGAATGAAGCAGCAAATGGCCGATTAATATCCTCCAATCATTTCGTCCACGCCCCTCTCGAAATGGTATGGTTATTATATTCACTGTCCGCTTACTAGAAAAGATAGGTCGAGAAAGGCGCAGGCGCCGCTCTTCAGAATTTGGACAACGGTGCCTGCGGCACGCGCCACACGGGAATATACGTTCTAAAATGAAAAGTTCACAAAAAGTTCAATGTTTAAGGCGCTTTTATATACTCTAAAGGAAATATAAGGATCTAAATTCCTCCCCTCTCCTTGCATATGCTCCCTGTGTTTGGCCTTTTGCACCCCTTTCGACAAACACAAAAAAGCCACCTTCAAATTGAAGATGGCTGTCTGCTGTTCTGCTGTCTGGCTGCTGTCCCTGATACGGCAAAATGGGCAACACAGACTAAATGACATATATTTTTCAGTTATATTAGTACTAATAAAAAAAGCCCGTAAGGAACGGGCTAATTTAAGATGCTGATGAAGGGATTCGAACCCCCGACCTACGCATTACGAATGCGTTGCTCTACCAGCTGAGCTACATCAGCAGATTCACCTTTGGGGTGAAACAAAAATTATTATACTCCGTTTTTCAAATAATGCAAGCGCCAAGATCTGGAATTTGCGCAATGCTTTGAAACTCCGTTCTATAAGCCCAGCTTATCCTGCACGGAGCGCAGCTTCTGCTCGGATGAGCCGGCCTTATCCCGGCGGTCGTCGATCTTGACCGAGGTGGATACGCGCATCGCGCCGTCTTGAAAAGGCGCCTCGTGGATCGCGCGGATCGCCGCAAAAATATCGTCCAGCGAGCCTTCGATAATCGTGCTCATCGAGGTGAGCGTATATGTAATCCCCTTTTGCTGTCCAAGCACCCTCTGCAGTTCGGCAACGTAAGAGCTGAGGCTGGTCGAACCCGTCCCGATCGGAATGACCGTCACTTCCGCAATCGCCATAACAAGCGCCTCCTTGATCGTTTACTTATTCCCGTCTATTGTAACAAGTCCGGTAAGCCGATTCAAACCGTACCTGACCCCGTAAGGAGACGCTTGTTGTTGCTTGTTGCTTCTTGCTTGACGCTTGCTTGACTCTTGGCTTTACCTAGTCGTTATGCTGTTGCGGTGTGCTCCCCGAGTTCCTCGGCGTCGTCATCCGCCGGCAGCGACAGGCTCTTTTTCAACAGGGCTTTGATCAGGTTGGCCGACTTCACTTTAATGTCCAGCGCCGGCGAAACGTGGATTCGGTACGATCCCTGACGAATCAATGCCTTTAACTGATCTACGCTTTCGAAGCCGGCATCAAACTCGTTCACGACGCTCCCGTACTGCATAAATTGATGCGTGTCGCTTCCCCCGACGACAGGGCGCCCGAGCCGCCGGGCAAATTCGTCAATTTTGCTGCGGTACGATTCCAGCCCTTGACTGTAAATGTCTTTCCCGTTCAGATCAAATGCGTCCAGCCGGGCCAAAAGCTCGTCGGGCAAATGATGCAGCGGCGTACTTTCCCGGAACGGGTGCGCACCGATTCTGAGGAATTCCCCGCCTTCGCTCCAATCGAGGAGCGTGCGGAAATCGATGAAGCTCCCTTTTTCGGTATAGGGCGCAAGACGGCTTCGAAGTTCAAGCACGCTCTCCCTTTCGCCGATCAGCAAAATATGCCCGGTCTCCCGGATATCCACCTCGACGCCGGGAAACACCTTGATCCCCTCGGCCAGATAATATCCGTGCTCATAAGGATAGTTCCGGTCCAGCACCTCATAAATATCCCCGTAGCGCAGCGTATTGAAATGCTCCGTCATGGCGACCGCGTCGAGTCCGTTTCCCCGCGCTTCCGCCATCATTTCTTTGAAATACGCATGGCTGAATTCCGTTTTTTTGGACAGTTTCACATGGGTATGCAAATCTATTTTCATAGTATGTTGTTCTCCTTCTTAGGGTTGAAATTGGAAAGCGGCGATATGGATTCCCGCCACATAGAGGGCCGAAACGACCAGGAACCATGCGTCGCGGAGCGTAAATCTCATATGGGACAGCTTGATCCGCTTCACTTCGGGCGACTGGTAAGCATAAGAAAAGCCTTTGGACTCCAGCGCCTCCACGGTAGTGCGCGTTCTTTTGGCAATGCTGAGAATCAGCGGGTAAAAAGACAGCACGGCGATCTTCACAAAGTACATGATACTGCGCCAGTAAAGCAGCCCGTGCCGGTCCGGCGCCTTGCCGCGCAAACGAAACGACAGAAAGATATGGTGATACTCTTCCAACAGGCTCGGGAGCATCCGGTAACCGTAAGCGATGCCGAAAGACACCTGTTTGGGCACGCCGATACTGAGCAACCCGTCGCTCAGCTTCTCGGGATCCATGGAACAAAAGACGGTGATGCTTGCCATCGATATGACGGACAGCTTCATGGATAGTTTAAGCAGCGGCAATATCGCCTCTCCGCCCCCGCCGAACAGCCAGGAGACAATGAGCAGGTAACCGGCCTGGCTCAAAAGCCCCAGGCAGAGGATTGCGATAATGAGCGGGCTTACCCTGGACATGATCGTCGTTACGGTCATGAGCAGGAACATTCCGAGCAGCAGCAGCGTATCGTGGATGAACCACGGCGCGATGCCGAAATATAAATACCAAAGGAACAACGTCCGAGGGTCCAGTTTGGCCAAAAAAGTGTCGCCGTTCCCGTAGGCGGTGTTGAGCAATTCGATCTTCACGCCTTCCACGGACACCCGGTCCATGAGCTTACGTACATATTCCATGAAGTACCGCCTCCTTTCCGGTTGCTGCGTCGTCTATTGCGGCTTCGGCGGGATACTCCTGCGTCAGCCAGCATTGCACGAACTCATCCACGGTGTAGCACAACCGAGGCAAGCCAAGCGCCCGGCTGAGCTCCAAAATTTGCGGCGCGGTCAGCCCCGCCGTTTCAAGCAGCCCCGGATCCCCGAAGACGGACTCCCTCGTTCCGTTGTGGATCAGTCTTCCCCGGTTCATCACGATCACCCGGTTCGCCCATTCCGCCACCAGCTGCATGTCATGGGTCGCCACGACGACCGTTTCGACATGCTTGTTCAACTGCTGCAGCAGGCGCGTAATGTCTTTGCGGGTGGCGATATCCAGGTTGGCCGTCGGCTCATCCAGCAGGATGACCGACGGATTCATCGCCACGCCGATCGCCAGCGACGCGCGCCGCTGTTGTCCCCCGCTCAGCAGGCGGCCGTCGCGGTGCTGCAGCTCGGTCAGCCCGAAGCTTTCCAGAATTTCATCCACCTTCTGTTCATACCCGCTCACGCGGCGGGCTTTCAGGAAAAACTCGACATCCTTGCGGATGGAATCCTCGATGAACATTTCCTCGGGATTTTGATAAATATAGGTCACCATATCGGCCAACTGCTCAGGCGGGGTTTTCAGCGTATCGATGCCTTTGACGCTGACCGTTCCCCGTTCCGGCTTGGTCACGCCGGTGATCAGCTTCATGAATGAGGATTTCCCGGCGCCGTTATTGCCGACCAAAGCGACCAGGTCGCCGGGGTAGAACGAGACGCTGAGGTCCTCCAGCACGGTGTTCCGTTCGCGGGATACCGTCCGGTAGGAATAACGGACATGCTTCGCCTCGATGACGGGACCGGAAGAGTCGATCCGGTGGTTCTCCGTTCCCTGCAAACCGGCCATGCGTTCTTTTCCGGTTGAAGCCTTATCTTTTCCCCAACTCCGCACATGTTCAAAATACCCGATCGCTTCCTCCAACGTGACCGGGAATTGCCGTCCTGCGACTCCTCCGGTTTCTGCGCCCGATGCGCCCCGTAAAGCCGCCGCGCTTTGGGACAAACGGTCAGCCGCTTGCGTCACCTGTGGCGGGAAAATGTGGCTTTTTTGCAGCTGCTCCATCTCGCAAAGCGCCTCTTTCGCCGGCTTTGACCATAATGCGCGGCCGTCATCCATCAGAACCACCGTCTTGCAGTACTCGGCGATAAACTCGGTGTGATGCTCGATGACGATAATCGTTTTTCCATAGTTTTCGTTCAAATTGCGCAGCAAATCGTAAATCTGTCTGGCATGATTCGGATCCAGCTGGGCGACGGGCTCGTCGATAATGAGGATGTCGGGATCGAGCGAGATCGCCCCGGCCAGCGCAAGCTGGTGCTTCTGTCCGCCGCTGAGCTGCCAGATGAACTCCTTCGGGTCCGCCTGCAAATCCACGAGCCGAAGGGCCCGGCGCCCGCGCTCCTGATAGTCCTCAAAGCCGTAATTCAGCGGGGCGAAGCCGGCATCGTCCAATACGGTCGGGCGAATGAGCTGATTTTCGAAATCCTGGTAGACGTAACCGACATGCTTGGAAAGGCGTGCTACCTCATGCTCCATCGTATTCAGGCCGTTAACTACGACCGTTCCCTGAAAATCGCCGACATAATAGTGCGGGATCAGCCCGTTTAACGTTTTGCACATCGTCGATTTGCCGCTGCCGTTTCCGCCGATCACGGCAACGAAATCGCCACGCTCTATCCGTAGGGATACGCCGTTCAACACCGGCTGCTCCGCGCCTGGATATGTAAATGTCACGTCTTCCAGAGACACGATGTACTTGTTGTTGTCCAGTTCCGCCATTAAATCTGTCCGCTCCCGTCCATTTGCCGCGGTACCGACTTGCCTTTACGAACCAGCAGCAAAATCGTAATCAAGGCCACGACGGCCGCCGTACCGATGCTGACCCAGATGAACCAGCCGCCGATGCTTTCCAGGAAGTCCGCGTCCCAATCGATCAAAGCCATGTCCGACTCGGCCAGGAATTCCGCTCCCGCAGCCGCGCAAGCGAGTACGATCGCGATGACGATCAATCTCGGAGCAATAATTTCACCAAGTGAATATTTCATCTTATTATTTCTCGGTTTCATGCCGAGCAAAGGCTCGATTTTCCCATACAACCTTGGAACGAGGTACAATGTCGGCAGCAGCGCGAACAGAATTCCGGAGAACAGCACATCGTTCAGGAACGAAACGCCTTCCACCACGACAACGCTCTGCGCAAGGCCCGGAACGGCCTCAAATTCCTCGACTCCGATCCACACTTTTGCAATATCCACGCTGGAACTGATAAATTGATGGATGGCTACTCCGGTAATCGCCGCCACCCCGACTTGTCTTTTGTTCTTCGGATCATTCACCAAGGTTCCCGCAATAAACATCGCCAGCGAGAAAGCGATAAACTTCTCCAGCTCTCCGAGCCCTCCGAATTGCCCCAGCATAATTTCCCCGAAAATCATTTCGCCCAGCGCAGCGCCTACGGCCGCGTAAAACGGATGAAACAAAATGCACAGCGTCAACGGAATGAAGGCAAAATACTCCACCGACAGCTCCACGGGGCCGAGCCGGAACGAAGGAATCAGCTCCGTAATCATGTTGGATAAGCCGTACAGCGACATGGAAAGAATGAACACCATCATTTTTTGCGATTGCGTCAAAACGTATCTTTGTTTTAATTGAACCATTTGCTTCCCCTCCCTATTTAAGGCGCCCGGCATTGTTCTCCTGCAAGGCTAACCCCAATATAGAGGCGAAGTATTAAATTGGATGTTACGGTACGTAAACATTATGTAAATAAATTTTCATTTAACTATATTATGAAAATAAACATATCAAACGCGAATGCCATCCTCCTTCCTATGTGATAATCTAGTTATATCAATCAACCCGATGATGAAAGCGAGGACGCCCTCTTGAAGAAGATGGAATGGAATACCGAAACCCTGTCGCCGGGCCAATACAAGATCGCGGACTATATCCGGAAAAACGAGCAGGCCGTGCTGTTCTCCACCGAACAGGAAATCGCGGACGCCCTCGGAGTCAGTATCGCCACGGTATCCCGGTTTTGGCGGTCGGTCGGTTTTAAAAATATCAAGGACTTCAAAAGCCAGCTGCGGAGCCAACTGGACGTCACGCCTGCCGCCAAAATGCAAAATATGATGGACCAAACGGACGCCGGCACGCTTCCCCGGCAATTTCTCGCAGCAAGCGTCGCCCGTCTCGAAGAAACGCTGGCCCATTATTCCCAGGGCGCATTCGATGAGGCCGTAACCGCTCTCGCCGGGTCCAAGCGGATCTACATCTACGGCCCCGGCCCCTCCGCCGGACTAACCGAGCTGCTGCATTTCAGGCTGGGCCGTTTCGGCTTATCCGTGCATCGGCTGGACCGCGGCGGCAGCGAGCTGTTTGAAGACCTGCTCCATTTAACCGAAGGTGACCTCGTCGTCCTGTTCGGTTTTGTCCGGCTGCTGCCGGAAGCCAAAGTGATCGTCGATCATGCCAAGGAGGCCGGGTACCGTACCTTGCTGATTACGGATCGGCTGGTATCCGACTTTTCCGGCCAATGCGACATCACCCTGTTCGCCAGCCGCGGCGAAACCTGGGAGTTCCACTCGATGATCGCCCCTACGTTTATCGTGGAGAACCTCATTATCGCGGTAGGGATGAGAAATAAGGATGATCATTTGCAAAAATTGAACGAACTGAACCGCCTGCGCAAAAATTATGCGCATGAGCTGCCCAGGTAAGCCGGTGGCCTGAGTCTGCCGACGTTTTGTGTTCAAATTGACGTCGGGGGAGGCTGTTACTCTCACATAAAAGCAGCAGAAGCAGCTTGGCGCACATGCTTTGTCGCTGCCGAACCGCATGCATCGGGATACCGCTGTGTTGCCGCCAGGCAACATGTTGTACCGCTTTGTTGGCGTTAGGCAGCACGATGTCCGCTTAGCTACCGCTTGGCAACATGTTTTGTTGTACCGCTTTGCTGGCGTTAGGCAGCATGATGTCCGCTTAGCTACCGCTTGGCAACATGTTGTACCGCTTTGCTGTCCCCAAGCAGCATAGTGGACCGCTATGCATTCGTCGTGTCGCATGGTGTATCATCGCCCTGCTTCTGTAGTTCGGATGGTGCATCATCGCTTTGTATCCGCTAACCTGTACGGCGCTAACGCTTGTCACGGACCTTATAACACCTCAAATTCCGTTTTTATACTTTTAACGATTGCCACGAGCCTTATTTCGCTAATTCCACCACACTAGCCGCCCTTTTAGCTATATAAGCTCTTCTGCAAGCGTTAAATTTGCGAAAACGTGAATTCACCCTATTTAACGCCTCTGGCAAGCGTTACCCTCCATAGAAGCAGCGGAAGAAGCTTGGCGCACCGTTTTGTCGCTGCCGAACCGCATGGGATTACCGCGTTGTTGCCGCCAGGTAACATGTTGTATCACTTGGCTGCCACCAGGCATCATGTTATAACCCTTGGCTACCACTTAATAATATGTTGTATCGCTTTGTTGACGTCAGACATGTTGTACTGCTTTGTTGGCGTAGGTAACATGTTGTACTGCTTGGCTGCCGCCAGGCAACTTGTTGTACCGCTTTGCTGTCCCCAAGCAGCATAGTGCACCTCTATGCATTCGTCGTGTCGCATGGTGCATCATCGCCCTGCTTCTGTAGCACGGATGGTGCATCATCGCTTTGTATCCGCTAACCTGTACGGCGCTAACGCTTGTCACGGACCTTATAACACCTCAAATTCCGTTTTTACACTTTTAACGATTGCCATGAGCCTTATTTCGCTTATTCCACCACACTAGCTGCCCTTTTTGCTATATAAGCTCTTCTGCAAGCGTTAAATTTGCGAAAACGTGAATTCACCCTATTTAACGCCTCTGGCAAGCGTTACTCTCCATAGAAGCAGCGGAAGCAGCGGAAGCAGCTTGGCGCACCGCTTTGTCGCTGCCGAACCGCATGGGATTACCGCGTTGTTGCTGCCAGGTAACATGTTGTACTGCTTGGCTACCGCCAGGCAACTTGTTGTATCACTTGGCTGCCGCCAGGCAATGTTGTACCCTTTGCCGCCCCAAGCAGCATAGTGCACCGCTGCATCCGTCGTGCTGCACCATGGTACATCATCGCTTTGCTCCCACCTAACTATATTCCTAACGGTTGCCACAGCCGTTAAATGGCCTCAATCACCTTCCTTCCCTTCTTAACGGTTGCCACGGCCCTTATTCGCCGCTCAAGGTCCGCTAACCCGCCCTTTTAGCTCAATTAGGCTCCCGGACAACCGTTAGTTCTGAAAACATGCGAGTTCTTCCCAATTAACGCCTCAGGCAACCGTTACAGTCCACGAAATAGATACTACCGAGACGCCGCCACACTCATCCAAAATCCCATCTCCCCCCCTCTCCGCCTTCCCGGACATTCACAAAAAATTTTCAAATCCCGCTTGTCCAATCCCCGCCTGCTTTCACTCGATTTTCATTCTTTTCATCCGCCTATTTCGCGCAAGTCCCATTTACAAACACTAGATATTGGGTTAATGTATTATCAACACAACAAAATATAGTGTAAACGGGTGCTTCGACGGAAAAAGCCCGCCGGAGCTTAAAAGGGAAAGCGGTGCAAGTCCGCTGCGGTCCCGCCACTGTCATCGTCACGTGCGATGCGACACGATCCGAATCGTGTCATCCGCACATTTTGCCGGCATATCGCCACTGCAGAACCAACCCTGTCCTGCGGGAAGGCGCCGGGAAAATCACGAGAGCCAGGAGACCTGCCCGTTTGGAAGACACCGCGCTAACCTGCGAGGTACAGGGAGGTGTCCGCTTGCAGCTTATCCATAGCTTTGTTTTTGACAGCATGACGACTCCCTTTCTATAGCTATCATTGCGACGCATTCGGGCATTTTCGACCTGGGCCGGGTTGGGAGTGCTTTTTATATGGATTAATTCACTAGTGTTCGGGGAGGAAAACATGCAATGACGCTGTTGAATCGAATCGATGAATGGACGGAAAACGAAACGGAGACGAGTATGGAGAAGAGCACGGACCAAACCCAGGGGAGGATGCCTGCAACGGAAACAAATACAGACTCCATCCTTAGGGAAGTGATCCGCCTCGGCGAGGAAATCGTGGCCAGTTCGAACCTGGAGGTCCTGCGCGAAAACGCCAACCTGAACGGGGAAAGCTTCTCCGGCAAAATGAGCAAATTCGGTAGCGAGTACGCCAAGTGGTACGCAAACCACTTCGTCATGCCGCCTCGGCTCGTACAGGCGATCAAAGACAATGTCGTTTACGTGCACGATCTGGACCAGTATGCCATCGGTACGACCAACTGCATTTTCATCCCGTTTGATAAGCTGCTTCGCGAAGGCTTCAACACCGGCAACGGCAGCGTCCGGCCGCCGAAGTCGATCATGACGGCGATGGCTCTGGTCGCGATTATTTTCCAATCCCAGCAAAACTCGCAATACGGCGGCGTATCGGCCAACAAGCTGGATTTCGACCTCGCCCCTTACGTGGCCAAGTCGTTTGCCAAATATTTTCTCAAAGGGCTGGAGTATTTTGAAGAGGCGGACGGTACGCTGTTCGCTGATGAAGAAATCAACATGAGCCGCAACGATCTTCAAGCCGAATATCCAAAAGCTTTTACATATGCGTTAAAAGAAACCGAGAGCGAAACGCTGCAAGCCGCGGAAAGCCTGATCCACAATCTGAACACGATGTCGAGCCGCGCGGGCGGTCAAATCCCGTTCACGAGCATCAACTACGGCACCTGCACTTCGCCGGAAGGCCAGCTCGTGATCCGTTCGCTCCTGACGGCAACGATGCAAGGCCTCGGCAGCGGGGAAACGCCGATTTTTCCGATTCAGATTTTCAAATGCAAGCAAGGCGTTAACCAAAATCCGGGCGAGCCTAACTATCATCTGTTCGTGAAGGCGGCGGAATGCTCCGCGAAGCGCCTGTATCCGAATTTTGCGAATCTGGATGCGCCGCTAAACCTGATGTATTACGATCCGGCCGATCCGGATACGGAATTCGCCACGATGGGCTGCCGCACCCGGGTCGTCGCCGACCGGTTCGGACGCAACCATTTGTCCGGGAAAGGCAACCTTTCCTTTAATACGCTGAACCTGGTCAAGCTCGGGCTGGAGCACGGGATCGCCTTGGGACACCGGCGGGAAGCCGATGAAGCGGGTTTCTACCGGGAGTTGGACCGCTATATGGACATCGCGCTGGAAGGCTTGCTGCACCGCTATCAAATCCAGGCTTCGCAAAAAGCCAAAGCTTCGGACTTCATGATGCGCGAAGGCGTCTGGGAAGGCGGCGAAAAGCTCGCCCCGGACGAATCCGTCGGCGAGCTGCTCAAGCACGGAACGCTGTCGATCGGCTTCATCGGACTCGCGGAATGCATGAAGGCGCTGTACGGCAAGCACCATGGCGAGGATGAGCAAGTTTATAAAAAAGCGTACGACTTGATCGCCCACATGCGCGACTACTGCGACAAACAGAGCGAAAATCACAATCTGAACATTACGCTGTTCGCCACGCCGGCGGAGGGGCTGTCCGGCAAATTCACCAAACGCGACGCGGATGTTTACGGCAAGGTTCCGGGCGTCGTTGACCGGGAATATTACACGAACTCTTTTCACGTGCCGGTTTACTACAAATTGAGCGCCGCGAAAAAAATACAGCTTGAAGCTCCGTTTCATGGAATTTGCAATGCGGGGGCCATTTCGTATATCGAATTGAACGGGAACGCCCGCAGCAATCCGGCGGCTTTCCTGAACATCATTCAATATGCCCTTTCCCAGCAGGTCAGCTATTTTAGCATCAACCACCCGATAGACCGCTGCTCGGCCTGCGGGTTCGAAGGCATCATCGGAGCGAATTGTCCTTCGTGCGGCAGTCATGAGAACGACGTGCATATCCGCCGTCTACGGCGCGTGACCGGCTATTTGACGGGCGATTACCAGACCCGCTTCAATGCGGCAAAACAAGCGGAGGTCCGCGACCGGGTGAAGCATGACGCATGAACATCTGCGGATATTACCCCGAATCGATCAATGAGGGCGAGGGCCTGCGGGCCGCCCTTTTCGTCAGCGGCTGCCGGCATTATTGTAAAGGCTGCTTCAGCGCGGCCACATGGAACTTCAATTACGGGGAGCCGCTGACCCCCGAGCGGGAGCACGGGATTATTCAAGACATCGTTAACAACCCGCTGCTCAGCGGGGTCAGCATCCTGGGCGGGGACCCTTTCTTCTCGGCGGAGGAGGTCGGGCAATTTATCGACCGCCTGCGCGATGAAGCGGGCCGGGACGTCCCCGTCTGGATATACAGCGGTTATACCTTCGAGGAATTGACCGGGCATCGGGATTCCCCCGAATTCCGCCTCCTGGCGCGCTGCCAGGTGCTCGTCGACGGGCGCTTCGTCCTGGAGCTTCGGGATCCTTCCCTGCTTTACAGGGGCAGCTCCAACCAGCGGCTCATCGACATCGAACGCAGCCTTGCCGAAAGTGCTCCCGTTTTATGGGAGCCAACTTTCTCTTTCTAGCTCATCAAGATTCTAGTATAATTAATGATCTGTGATGATTTTAATAGACAGCATAGAATTCGACTTATCGGCGTCCCCTATTCGCCTGCCTGCAAATCGGCGGACGTCCTTTTTTTTCATCTTTATTCTCAATTTGAGAATTAAAGATTATAGACTTTAAAATTTTGTAGATCAAGAAAGCGAGGAACTACCATTATGCCATCACTCGTAACGAAGCCCAACAACCGTCAGCTCGCGTTCGACAGCGAACGTCTCGGCGTTTATGCCGATCGTATCCTCGACGGATTACATACACTGGACAAAGAGCGTCTCCTTCGCGGCGTAAACGCCAAGCTGAGACGCGACGAAGTGACCGGAGAGGAAATCAGCAGCGCATTTACGATGTCCGCGCTTGAACTGGTTACGAAAGAGGAGCCGGACTGGAAGTTTGCCGCGGCCCGCGCCCTGCTGACCTCCCTTTATAAAAAAGCGGCCGTCAACCGCCGTTACAAGGCATACCCGGAGGAACCGTACGGCTCGTTCCATCATTTGATCACCGAACTGTGCAAAATCGGCGTATACCGCGAAGAGCTGCTTACATGCTACACCAAAGAGCAAATCGATGAGCTCGGCCGGACCATCGATCCTTCGCGCGATCTGCTGTTCGATTATATCGGTCTGCTCACATTGGCCGAGCGCTACCTGGCTACCGATTTTGAAGGCCGGACGATGGAACTTCCGCAGGAGCGCTACATGGTCATCGCCATGTACCTCATGCACCGCGAGCCGGAGGAAACCCGTCTGGAGCTCGTCAAAGAAGCCTACTGGGCGATGAGCAACATTTATATGACCGCCGCGACGCCGACGATGTCCAATGCGGGCAAAAAAGTCGCCGGCCAGCTCTCCAGCTGCTTTATCGACACGGTCGACGACTCGCTGGAAGGCATTTTCGATTCCAATACCGATGTGGCCCGGCTCAGCAAAATGGGCGGCGGCATCGGCGTCTACCTTGGCAAGGTACGCGCGCGCGGCTCCGATATCCGCGGCCATAAAAACACCAGCTCCGGCGTTATCCCATGGATCCGCCAGCTGAACAACACCGCCGTCAGCGTCGACCAGCTCGGCACGCGCAAAGGCGCGATCGCCGTGTACCTGGACGTTTTTCATAAAGATATTCTCGCTTTCCTGGATCTCAAGCTGAACAACGGCGACGAGCGCATGCGCGCTCACGACGTATTCCACGGCGTCTGCCTGCCCGATCTGTTTATGGAGAAGGTCGAGGAACGCGGCGAATGGAACCTGTTCTGTCCGCATGAAGTGAAGAAAACGATGGGCTGGAAAGACGAAAACGGCCGTCCGCTCGGCCTGGAGGATTTCTACGACGAGGAATTCGGCAAAGGCTCGTTCCGCGAAAAATACGAAGAGGCGGTCAACCATCCGACCCTGCCTCGGATCACGATGCCGGCGATCGACATTATGAAACGGATCATGAAGTCGCAGCTCGAAACCGGGACGCCGTACATGTTCTATCGCGACACCGTCAACCGCGCCAACCCGAACCGGGCGCACGGCATGATTTACTCGTCCAACCTGTGTACGGAAATTATGCAGAACCAGACGCCGACCGTGGTGGAAAAAGAAGAGCTCGTGACGAAAGACGGCCAAACGCGCATCATCATCTCGAAAATCCCGGGCGATTTCGTGGTCTGCAACCTGAACTCGATCCACTTGGCTCGTGCCGTTCCGGCAGGCGTGCTGGACCGGTTGGTGCCGATCCAAACGCGGATGCTGGACAACGTCATCGACATCAACAATATCGAAGTATTGCAGGCGCAATACACGAACAGCCAGTACCGTGCGATCGGTCTCGGCACGTTCGGCCTGCACCATTTGCTCGCGCTTGAAGGCATCCGCTGGGAGTCCGACGAAGCGGTTGCCTATAATGACGCGCTGTACGAAAAAATCAACTACCTGCTGGTCAAATCGAGCATGGAGCTAGCCATTGAAAAAGGCCGCTATCCGAAGTTCGCCGGTTCCGATTGGGAAAACGGCAAATACTTCGAATACCGCGGATATACGGACGGCTCCCGCGAAGGCAAATTCGTGACGACGGAGCAGTGGCGCGAGCTTGCGGCTCAGGTCCGTGAAAACGGCGTGCGCAACGCCTGGATGTTTGCGATCGCACCGAACGGCTCGACGTCGATCATCGCCGGTTCCACGGCCAGCATCGACCCGCTTTACGAGCTTCTCTCCTATGAAGAGAAGACGACGTACAAGATCGCCAATCCGGCACCGGATCTGTCCGAAAAAACGATCTGGTACTACAAGACGGCGTTCTTGATCGACCAGCACTGGTCCATCGACATGGCCGCCGCCCGCCAGCGCCACGTGGACCAAGGACAAAGCTTCAACTTCTACGTGCGCCCGGACATCAAGGCAAGCGAATTCCTGGCGCTGCATCTTCACGCTTGGAAAGCCGGCATGAAGTCGACTTACTACGTGCGCAGCCGCGCGCTGACGATCGAAGAGTGCGAATCCTGCGCGTCGTAAGGCGGGGGAACCCTGCTGCGGCTCTGAAGCTAACGGAACAATGGGGGATCGCAAGGCGAGGGCATATTAGCGGTAAATTTAGGCCTTATTCGCACCAAAAGCGGCTTATTTCGCTCATATATCTCTTTTTTGCCGGCTATAACGCCCTGAATTACCGCTATTTTTTAGAAACTTTAAAAAACTCGAAATAAGACAATAAATGTCCTTTATCGTAATGACAAGCAAAGAGCAGCAATACGCCAGCCATTACGTGACTAAATCAAGGAGATGAACAAAATGCATCTGCAAACGATCTTTAACACGGAGGCGCCGAACAAATCCACCCGGATCATCGGGGGCGAATGCTCGGGGATTCTCAACTGGAACGATATCCGCATGCCGCATATGTACAAACTTTACAAGGTGCTGCTGCTGAACCACTGGATCGCGGACGAAATTCCGATGAACAAGGACGCGCAGCAGTTTGCCCAGCTGGATCCGGAGGAACAACGCACGTTCAAAATCAACATTTCGCTGCTCGCGGTGCTCGATTCGATGCAGACGATGTTCGTCGGCGACGTGAAGCGGTATTTTACCGACTCCTCCCTTGAGGCGATTTCGGCGATTATCGGGCAGCAGGAGGTCGTGCACAATCAATCGTATTCCTACGTGCTGTCCTCCATCGTGTCGGAGCAAGAGCAGAAGGAGATTTTCGAATACTGGAAGCACGATCCGGTGCTGCTGGACCGCAACAAGTTCATTTCCGAAATTTATCAAAACTTCCGCAACGAACAGACGCCGCAAACGTTTTTCGAAGCGCTCGTCGCGGATCTCATTCTGGAAGGCATTTTCTTCTACAGCACCTTCGCCTTCTTCTACAACCTGGCCCGCGACCAAAAGATGATGGGCACGAGCCAAATGATCTCCTACATTCAGCGTGACGAGAACCAGCACTGCTACTTCTTCGCAGAAGTGTTCAAACAGCTGCTGGCCGACTATCCGGAGCTGAACACCAAGGAGAACATCGACTATGTGTACCGGACGATCGACCGGGCCGTGGAGCTCGAGACGAACTGGGCTCATTATACGCTGAAGGAAGTCCGCGGCATCGACCTGAACGAGCTGTCCGACTACATCAAATACATCGCTAACAAGCGCCTGACTTTGATGGGTATGGAAAAAGGCTATGAAGGCGTCGACGTCAACTGCATGCCTTGGATCAAACCTTTCTCCGACGAAGCGCTCAATGCAACCAAGACCGACTTCTTTGAAGCCAAGTCCCGCAACTACGGCAAAGTGGGCGACGATAACGGATTTGACGATTTGTAAAAAATAAAGAGGCCTTGCCAATCTAAAATGTACCCTATAGAATAGACACTTAAAAAAAGTGCTCTTTCTATAGGGTGTTTTTTGTATAATTTAAAGAATAACATAGAGAAATACGTGGAGACGGAGAATTATGAGTAAAAAATTATTTACAGAGAAAGATATCACAACACTATCTAAGAACCGATATGTTAAAACAGTCAGTTCAAAGGGCATCACATACACTGATGAATTTAAACAACACTTTGTTACTGAATATAGTGAAGGGAAGCTTCCAAGAGAAATCTTTGAAGAAGCAGGATTTAATATTGACGTTATTGGCATGAAGAGAGTTAAATCAGCTTCAGATCGTTGGAAAGCTGCTTATAAAACCGAAGGAGTGTTGGGCCTTAAAGATACCAGAAAGGGTAGTTCTGGCAGGCCACGGATTAAAGAATTATCTATTGAAGAGAAGTATGCCAGATTGGAAGCACAGATGAAGCTTGTGCAGGCAGAAAACGAACTCTTAAAAAAGATTCGTTTGTTGGGAAGGGGGCTAAAGAAGTAAAGCTGCCCGTCAGTCAAAAATATATTCTCATTCATGAGGTCATTGAAAAATATAACCTTATCCATATGGTGAAATTCCTTTGTGAAGTTGCCGGAGTTTCAAGAAGTGGTTACTATAATTATTTCTCAGCCAAATCTATTGAACAAAGGAGACGCAAGGATAAAAAGGATGAAGAAACGAAAGAAATGATTCTAAAGGCCTTTAACTTCAAAGGCAGAAAGAAAGGGGCACGCCAAATTAAAATGACATTGGCAGGTCAATTTCAGTGTGTCTTCAACTTGAAGAAGATCCGTAGAATCATGAAAAAATACGATATCGTCTGCCCTATTAGGAAGGCAAATCCGTACCGGAGAATGATGAAAGCCACTCAAGAACACCGAGTGGTTCCTAACTTCCTAAACCGCCAATTTAAACAGGGGATGCCTGGCAAGGTCCTTCTAACGGATATCACTTATCTGAACTATCACGGTGGACAAAGAGCTTATTTGTCCGTCATTAAAGATGGTTCTACAGGTGAAGTTTTAGCACATCACATGTCTAGCCGAATCATCATGAATCTGGCCACAGATACCCTCACTAAATTGAAGAAGAACAGAACCTTTAAGAAAGCTAAAGGGGCCTTCATTCATTCTGATCAGGGTACCCATTACACACATCCAGATTTTCAGAAACAGGTTAAGAAACTCGGATTGTACCAATCCATGTCCAGGAAGGGAAACTGCTGGGATAACGCCCCTATCGAATCATTCTTTGGCCATCTTAAAGACGAAGTGGATATAAAATCATGTAAAACGTTTGGAGAGCTTCAACAAGAAATTGATAGGTATATCCGCCACTATAACCATACTAGATATCAATGGAACCTGAAAAAGATGACTCCTGTACAGTACAGGAATCATCTTTTTCAGGTAGCCTAAGCCTTTTTTTAAAATGTCCTTTACAAAGGGTACATTTTAATCGGCAAGGTCTCTTTTTCATTTGCATGGCTAACGTTCTCAGGAGCCGTTATTTGTCGCGTTTTCCGCCCATTCGGATTTTAACGGTCGTAGTTGAGCTTATTAGGTGCGAATGACGATAATTGACAGCGTTGCGTACCGAATAACGCCCCTGACAACCGTTAAACGTGCAATTAACGGATTTTCGCCTAAATAGTGGCTCTGGCAACCGTTACGTTTTGTGCCAACATCGTCCTCTATCCCGTCGCTTAATTCACTTTTGCTCGTTCATTGCGCTCACGCGGAGACCCGACCAAGGAAGCACCACGCCGTCCGGGTGGGTAACGTCAACGGTCCGGCTCTCGCCCGGGAGCAGGTCAAAGTAGTTGTCGCTGTAACGGACCCGACCGAGCGGCAGCTCCAGCTTGACGAAGCGGGCGGCTCCCGTTCCCGCCGCTCTGACGGTCACGCGGCCCGCCTCCTCATCCGTCTCCGCTTCCAGGACGGCGGACGGCAGGCGGACATCCTTCGGGTCGCGCAGGTAGTAGCGGTTCGATGGAGCGGCAAAGCCTTCGGCGGACAGCTCCACCATCACGTCTTCCGCCGCCGCGCCATTCAGTGCCTCCGCTTCGCTCAGCGAGCCGACGCGGACCGCGGACAGTGGCGCAACGTTCACGCGGAAGGAAGCAACAATCCACGTCTCCCCGTCTTTTCCGCCGAACGCCTGCGTCGAATCCGTACCAGGGGCCGCCATGCCTTCTCCAGCCCCTGGCTTCCCGCTAGCTCCGGCGCCCGCCTCCGTCTTGGCCTCCAGCTTGCATACCTTTAGCTTGACTTCCCCTGTCAGCGTTTCCAGGCTGTCATTGACGACCCAAACGTTCAGGTCCTCCCCCGGCTCATGCTCCAGGGACAACAGCAGCGGATGGAAGAACGTTTTGGCATAATAATACGAAGCTTTCGGCAGCAGCTCGTAATCGATCATCGACCAGCTCGTCCCCGGCCAGCTGTCGTTCAACTGCCAGACGAGCGCTCCGCTGTTGCGGTGCCGGTTCCGCCGGAAATGCTCGATCCCGTATTTCAGCCCTTCGGCCTGCGTCAGCATCGAAAAATTCATGTACTCCTCGATGTTCCGCGGAATGCCCGTGTAGCTCTCCATCAGCAGAATCCCTTTTTGGTGATTCGTATCCTTGTTGCGGTTCGCCATCTCGGGGCTGCCCCAATAGAACTCCCCTTCCGGGATATACTTCTCAAGGGTGTAGCGGTTCGCCGAGGCATGCATTCCGAACTCGCTGCTGAACAACGCAAAGTCCTGCTTGAAGTTTTTGAACGAAACGCCCTTCATGCTGTAGTCCAGCTGTGGAGGTTCCCCCTGCATTCGCGGATAAACCGAGCCGTGCCATACCTGCCAATTATGCCGATCCCCGGTATGAGGGTCGTTCGCATCATAACCGTCGTTGGCCCCGTATGGCGAGGACGGCCAGTACGGCCGGGCGGGGTCAAGCTCCTCCAGCACCTCGGGAATCAGCTCGTGATAAATGCTTTCCCCGAAAAAAGCGCCCTTGATATCCCCGCCGGATGACTTCATGTCGTACAACCAGTCGATTTCGTTGTTTCCGCACCAAAGCGCCAGGGAAGCCCGGTTCCGCAGCCGCCGGACATTGTCTTCAACCTCCCGTCGCACATTGTCCATAAAGTCCCGGTTGAAGTCCGGAAAAAGCGCATTGGCAAACGCAAAATCCTGCCATACGAGCACGCCCTGCCGATCGCATTCGTCGTAAAAAACGTCTTTTTCGTAAATGCCGCCTGCCCATACGCGCAGCATGTTCATGCGGCCTTCCACGGAGAGCTCGATCAGTTCCTTGTATCTCGAATCCGGGATAGCACCGATCAGATGATCGGCCGGAATCCAGTTCGCTCCTTTAGCGTACAATCGTACTCCGTTCAGGACAAAAGCGAAGGAACGGTTTCCTTCCGGATCCTCCAGCGCCAGATCAAGGGTACGGATGCCGAACGGCTGCTCATATCGGTCCAACTCATAGCCGGCCGCTCGCAACACCACTTCCAAGGTGTACAAATACGGCTCGCCAAGATCATGGGTCCACCACAACCGTGGAGCTTCCACAACCAGCTCCGCATCGGCCGTTATCCGCCGCCCCCGGCTTCCCGGACCGTAAACCTTTTTGCGGGATTCAAGCGAGGCGGCCGGCACTGCGGCGCTCGCGCTAGCAGCCGCCTGCCCCCCGGCATCCAACAACCTGATCTCCAATTCCACCGGTAAATCGGATCTATAAGCGGTGACCTCGGATTGCACCGACAAGGCCGCCCGCTCCGAATTTGCCGTTATCGTAAAAGCATACACACCTTCCAGCTTCGCCAGGCTCCGCCGCTCCAGCCGAACTTTGCCCCAGATGCCGACCGTCACCATCCGAGGGCCCCAGTCCCAGCCGAAGTTCATGGCGGCTTTGCGCAGCCACGGTCTTTCTTCCGTATAGGAGGACCATTCGAGAAATTCCTTGTCCCGGTTGTGCAAATACAGCGGATCGAACTTCACGGCCAGCGAATTCCACCCTGGCCGGACGATCCGCGTAATATCGAATGTGTGCGACATCAGCATATTCCCGGCCGCCCCGACCTCATGCCCATTAACATAGACGGATGCAAACGTATCGAGCCCTTCGAAGATGAGCTCCAGCCGTTCGCCCCCTGCCTCATCGGGCGGCGTCTCTAGCGTGAAGCCCGTCCGGTACCACCATTCCTTGCGTTCAATCCACCGGGATTTGGCATCGTTATGCCCTGCATACGGATGATCGATGATCCGCCTTTCAATCAATGCGGAATGCACGTCACCCGGAACGGATACCGCAATCCAGAACCGGTCGTCCAGACCGGGAGCGGCGAGCTCCAGCGGAGGCTTCTCCCCCGGCTCAAAATGCTGTAGTTTCCATGGTCCTGCAAGCTCCATTTCCCATTCCCCTTCCGTCGCCTCGTCAACTCGCTCCCGGTTCCATTCCGGCCCCGGTCATATCGCAGCCGTTGCCGGAAAAAGCTCCTTCCCGGTACTCGCTCGGCGTTTTGCCCGTATGTTTTTTGAACAGCCGGCTGAAATACTTTACGTCCTCGTATCCTACCATCAGAGCGACTTCACTGACCTTCGCCGGAGTAACGGTCAGTAGCTGCATCGCCTTCCGCATCCGGAACCCGGTCACGAAATCGCCGAACGTGCTGCCCGTCTCTTTCTTGAACAGCTCGCTCAAATGGCCGGGGTGAAGATGCACATGTCCGGCAACCTGCTGTAGGCTAAGCTCCTGGGCCGGGCAAGATTCGATGAACGCTTTTGCGCGTTCCACGTGGGATTGCCTTCCCTCACCTAACCGGCTGTGGTACATAGTCATCGTATCGTGGAGATGACGGAACAGCTCCTCCCTCAATCCGGCCGCCTCATTCTCGTCCGCATTCCACGGCTCAATCCAGTATCCATCCTCCCGGCCGATGACGCGCAGCGTCCGGGCCAGCCAGCGGTGGGCGGCGAGAACGGCCGAATGTATACAGGCCATGTACGATTCCACCGTGCACTCCGGGTCGCAGATCAGCTCGTCGATCAAGCGTCCCGTCCATGCCCGTAAGCCTACGGCATCCCGGTCCAATAGCAGCGAGCCGAGCAGCGTTTCCTCGTCCTGGGTCAGCACCGTCCTGCCCCCCCTCCGCCCCGCAATCCCGCTATAATCCAATATTCGGGCCGGGACCAAGGCATGGTAACGAAACGC
Source organism: Paenibacillus salivarius (assembly GCF_051307165.1). Classification (NCBI taxonomy): domain Bacteria; kingdom Bacillati; phylum Bacillota; class Bacilli; order Caryophanales; family Paenibacillaceae; genus Paenibacillus; species Paenibacillus salivarius. The sequence continues at coordinate 675,832 of NZ_CP195592.1, read as the reverse complement.
CGCCATCGCGGTGGAATAGCCGTGATGAAGCCGTTCGGGAGAGGTCGCCGGTTCCCCGGCACTCATGCGCAGCCTGCATTTCAGTTGGCGCTCCACCCAGTCCGCCGCACTGCCGAGCCTCCCGAGCCGCCGTTCCCGGTCACGTTCCAACCGAAATACGCAAATCAGGCGCTCCCGCTGTACCAGAAACGATGCCCCCGGCAAAAGATCCTCCAGCATATTTTGCACGGCAAACAGCAGCAGGGACGGCGTGGAACCGGAATCCCCCCATCCGTCAGCGCCCGCTACGACAACCTGCCATACTTCATCGCCGGCTCTCCCGGATCCCTTTCCGGCAAGCAAAAACGGAGGGACCTCCGATCCGTCCGCAACATCTCCTTCAATGATCCATTGAAGAAACTGTCTACGTTCCCCTTCCTTCCAAAGCCGTTCGGCCCGGGATTCTTCTTCCCAGCGCTCCAGCAGCCTGCATTTTGCCTGCATGACCGCCTTCATGATTTCCTCCGGCTTGCTCGTCTTCAGCAAGTAATCGCCGACGCCTTGGCGGAGCGCCTGTTGGGCGTAGACAAAATCACCGTAGCCCGACAGAATGATGACCTCAAGGCCCGGCAGCATGGCGCAGGCTTCCTCGGCGAGCTGCAGACCCGTTTTTCCTTTCATACGGATGTCGGTCAACAGGATTTGCGGCTTCTCGACGGGAAGCCGTTCCAAAGCCTCCTCCGCGGAAGCCGCCGGGGTCAACAGCATAATCCCGAGCTCCTTCCAGGAGATGACGCTGGCCAGCCCCGTACGAATAATCGGTTCGTCGTCCACGATCAAGAGCTTCATGATGCCGATTCCTCCCTAAGCGGAATTGAAAAGGAGATTCGCGTTCCCGCCCCTTCCCTGCTGTCCACTTCCAACCGGGAATCGGGGCCGTAATGGAGAAGCAACCGTTCATTGACATTTCGAAGACCGTATCCGCTGCCTGCGGATGCCAAAACCTCCTTCTCTTGCACCGCCGGCTCCTGCTGTTCCTCCAGCAGCGTACGGACTTCCTCGAGCCTCCCCGGACCCATTCCGGCTCCGTCATCCAGCACGGTGACCGTCATGCGCTCCTGCTGCGGCTGCAGAAGGAGCGTGATCGTGCCGGGGCTTCCTTTCTTCTGGATGCCGTGGATCAAGGCATTCTCGACGAGCGGCTGCAGCAGCAGCTTAAGCATCATTTTGTCCAGCAGGCCCGGGTCCACGATATAATCGACCGAAAACTCCTCGGGAAAACGAATCGACTGGACACGGACATAGTTGCGGATATGATCCAGTTCCTGCCTCACCGGACAATATTCCTTGCCCCGGTTCAGGCTGATCCGCAAAAAATCGCTCAGTCCCTCGACCATATCCGCAATCCGTTTTTCACCGGACATGAGGGCGATCCAGTGGATCGAGGACAGCGTATTGTACAAAAAGTGCGGGTTCATCTGCGCCTGCAAAGCCCGCAGATCCGCTTCCTTTTTGCGGGCCTCGCCGCGGATCACCTCCCGCTTAAGCCTTTCGATATGCGCGCCCAGCAGGTTATAGCTTTGCCCGAGCCTGCCGATCTCGTCTTCCCGGCCGACGGGAAAACGCGGCAGCGGGCGATCGGGATCGATGCGGGACAAATGGCGGGTCAGCACGCCGAGCGGACGGGTGATCCGGCGGACCGTGAACCAGACGAGCGCCGCGCTCAGCAGCGCCGCCACGCCGACCGCCGCGGCGGTGAGAGCCAGAATGTACCGGTTTTCGGCCCGGTACTGCTCGTAAGGGACCGTGCCGACCAGCAGCCAGTTCGTCATCGGTTCCCGGCGGTAAAGCACGGTCACCTTCTCTTCCCCTTTTCCGTAGATAGCGCTTCCGAAATTTTTGTCCGGAACGAGCGGCAGGAGCCCCGGAGAGAATTGTTCCAACGGGAGGCCGAGCCGGGTTTTGTCCGGGGAGGACAGAATCAGCCCCTGCGAACCGATCAACTGTACCGTACCCGTATTCTGCCCGAAATCGGGATGCCTCCAGTTCCGGGACAACTCCTCCTCGTCCAGGCTGATCGCCAGCCAGCCCAAATGCTGAAAATTGTACACGCTGCGGATCGGGCGGACGAGCGTGATCACGTTCTGCTCGCCGTCATAATTCCGGACCCGGTAGACGCCGGACCAGGTTTTTCCGCCTCCGGCCGCCATTTCCGCCGGGTCGGGAATACCTTCGTCCGCCCAGGCCGCGGTGGATAGCGCGGGGCCGAACCTATCCGGATATATGGCGATGTTGGCGATATAGGACTTCGAAGCGGCCAAGTTCGTCATTCTTCCGACGATGGCGGCCCGAGCGGTCTCGTTGTCCTCTTTTCCCGTCAAATAGGCCTGAATATCCCGCTCCCCGATCAGAAACACGGATAACGTTTCCGCATCACCGAGCATAAACCGGAGGTTCGCTTCGATCTGCTCCAGCATATCGCTTCCGGTCAGCTTGGTTTTCTCTTCCGTGACTTTGGAGGAGATCAAAAACGCAAACAGCCCGAGCGCCAGCAGCGGCACGATCACCGATCCCGCAATGACGACCGACAGCTTCCGCTGCAGCGAAGAAGCCAGCCATTTCCGCAAAGTGAAGTCCTCCCCTCTGTCCGAGAATCCTGCCCCGCCGCCAACCGCTCTATCCTTTGACCGCCCCCGCCGTCATCCCTTTCATCATCTGTTCCTGAAACAGAAGATACAGCACGATCGTCGGAACGACGGACATCGTCATCGCCGCCAGCGTCAAACCGTAATCCGTCTGATACCCGTCGGCGAAATTGGCGATGGCCAGGGGCAGCGTTTTTAATTCCGTTCTACTAATGAATACAAGGGCAAACGAAAAGTCGTTCCAGGCATGCAAAAAACTCAAAATCGTCACCGTCGATAGCGCCGGCAAGGAAATCGGGAGCATAATACGGAAAAACAGCCCCCATAAACCGGTTCCGTCGATAAAGGACGCCTCCTCGAGTTCGCGAGGAACGCCCGTCAGGTAAGCGGTAAGCACGAAGATCGCCGTGGGAAGCGCAAATGCCGTGTAAGGCAGCACCAGCGCCCAGTACGTGTTCAGCAGCGACATCTGCTTCATTAAAATGAACAGCGGAACCAGCGTGCTGTGGATCGGAATGAGCATGCCGATGACAAAAAACACCGATACCCACCCTTTCCAGCGGAACTGAAACCTGGCCAATATAAATGAGCAGAGCGCCGACAGGAACAACGTCAGCACCAGCGATCCGACCGAAACGATCAGCGAATTGCCGAACGCGGTTCCCATCCTGGAGCTGTCCCAGGCGCGGATGAAATTATCTCCCTGCCACACCTCGGGCAGCCCGAACGGCCGGTTATAAAAGTCCGTATTTGTCTTAAACGCGCTGATGAGCAGCCATAAGAACGGATATAACGTTAAAATACCATAGATTCCAAGGAGCGTCCAAAAGATGGATTTCACGGCTTTGCGGAGCCCCGCGGGGGGGCCGCTGCGGATCGGGCGCCGGATCGTTACTGTTTGAGTATTCATTTGCGGATGTCCCTCCTCTTCGGACTTTTTAGGACTGCTTGCTCTTGTTCCGGTTTGCCAACCATTGGCTCGTTCCGATCAGGATCAGGCTGATCAGCATGATCGTCGTTGATATGGCGCTGCCGAAGCCGTAGCGGTACGTGGTGAATGTGGAGTTGTACATGTACGTCGCCAACAATTCCGTCGCATGGGCCGGCCCGCCCTTTGTCATGATATACACCAGATCGAACGACTTCAGACTGCCGGAAATGCAGAGTATGACCGCGACCTGAACCGTATTTTTAATGATCGGCAGGGTAATGGAGACGAGCTTCCGCGCCCCGGATACCCCGTCGATTTTCGCCGCGTCGTGGATCTCGCCGGGAATGTTCTGCAGGGCCGACATGAAAATGATGAGATACAGCCCGACATAGCTCCAGATCAACGGCGGAAGCAGCGAGTAGATCGCGATATTCCGGTCGGACAGCCATTCCAGCTTCCAGCTTTGCAGACCGAGCGAATCGAGTAGAAAGTTAAGAATCCCGATTTGCGGATGGTAAAAATATTGCCAGATCATCCCGATCACGACCGTGGAAAGCACCATGGGCAGAAATACGGCCGAGCGCAAAAAGCGCTGGAGCCAATTGCTTTTGTGAAGCAGCACCGCCAGCGCGAGAGCCAGCGGAATTTGGCCGAACACGGAGGCCAGTACGAAGATGACGTTGTTTTTGAGCGACCGCCAAAACACGGGATCGCGCAAAATTTCCGCATAATTGTCCAAACCGATAAACCGGGCCTCCCCGATGCCGGACCAATTGAAAAAACCGTAATATGCCGACCATAGCACGGGCACGAAAACGAACAGCGTGTATAAAAGGACGGCGGGCGCCAGGCCCGTCAGGATGAAGCGCCTGCTGCGCAGTGCATTCATGGGGTCTCACCCTTTCTGGATAAAATGAAACCCCTCCCCAAAGGGAAGGGGCTCTAAATTCAATTCGCGACGGCAGCCGCCTGGGAGTCCTGGATTTTTTTCGCGATGTCCTCCGGCTTGCCTCCGGTCAGCAGTTCCTGAAGCCCGTTGTTGACCACTTCCACGGTTGCCGAGCCGAGCTTGGAGTCGTAGACCGGGGTGATTTTGACATGCTGCATCAACTCGTATAGCTCCACGAACAGCGGGTGCGCCTTGCTTTTGTCCAGATCGAGCTTGTAGCTGACGAGCGTGCTGCTGTTCAGGGTCGCCTGCTGCCCGTCCGGCCCGGCCATTTCGTAAAACAGCTTCATCGCCGCTTCCTTCTTGGCGCCCGTCAGCTTTTTGCTGACGCCGAGCCCGGTGCCCACGACGCCCGCCGTCGTTTCCGGATCGCCCTTGCCGCCTTCGATTACCGGAAGGATCGTAATGTGGGTATTGTCCAACACCTCCGGCGGAGCGTTATTCACAAGATTGGCCAGCGCCCAGCCACCGTTGATGACCATCGCCGCTTTGCCCTGGAAGTACAATTGCATCATCTGCGTCTCGTCGATGCTGTTGAAGCCGTCCTGGAACGCGCCCTTTTCGCCGAGTTCCTGGAGCGTAGCGAGTGCCTCGACGAACTCGGGATCGGTGAACTTCGCCCCATCCTGGTCTACCGCCTTCAGGAACCAGTCCGTCCCCGTAATGCGGTCCGCAAGCGTGCTGAAAATCGTGGACTGCGCCACCCAGTTCGTCTTGTTGCCGAGCACGATCGGGATGACGCCCTTGTCGTTAAACGTCTGAATCGCGGTCTCCAGCTCCGCCCAGGTCTCCGGCACTTTGACATTGTGCTCCTTGAACAGGGCGTCATTGTAGTAAATGAACGAGCTCGGCGCCAAATTCATCGGCACGGAGTAGATCTTTCCGTCGACCGTGTAACCGTCCAGCGCGTTCGGAATGAAATTGTTTTTCCAATCCGGATTCGCGTTCAGCTCCTCATCGATCGGCTGAAGCAAATCCCCTTTGACGAATTCCTTCGTCATCGCGTCAGGCCACATCACGAACAAATCCGGCATCTCGTTCGCCGCGGCCACCGTCCGCAACCGGGTGCGCAGCCCGTCCGTCGGCAACCCTTCGTCGATCACTTCGATGTCCGGGTTCTCCGTGCGGAAATCCTCGATGATTTTCCGCATCGCCACCGCCTTCGCGTCCTGCCCCGTCCAATTGTGCCAGATCGTAATGCTGACCTTTTCCCCTTTATTGCCGTTTCCACCGGATGCTTCGTTCCCGCCGCCGCAGCCCGCCAGCAGCAGAGCCACCATCGCGGCCATCATCAAAAGCGATAATCCTTTTTTCATCTTCCGGCATCTCCCTCCCGCGTGATTAATCTCATTGTAAAATAACCCCTGGGCTGCGATAAGGGGACGATCGGCGGGTCTGGGGGTGAAAAATATCGGCTCCGTGCCTATAAACGAGACATACGCGACACATAGACCCGTCCATTCCGGTCACGGCTCTGCTGGCTGCTAAACCTTCGGACTTCTTTACCTTGCGCCGTAACTCCCTGCTGACCGGGAACTTTCTCCTTGCGGAGTAACTCCCTGCTGACCGGGAACTTTCTCCTTGCGGAGTAACTCCCTGCTGACCGCTAACCTTCTACTTGCGCAGTAACTCCCTGCTGACATGTACCCTCCTCCTTGCGCTGTAACTCCCTGCTGCCGGTAACTTTCTCCTTGCGAAGTAACTACCTGCTGACCGCTAACCTTCTACTTGTGCTGTAACTCCCTGCTGGCCGGTAACCTTCTACTTGTGCTGTAACTCCCTGCTGGCCGGTAACCTTCTACTTGCGTAGTAACTCCCTGCTGGCCGGTAACTTTCTACTTGCGTAGTAACTCCCTGCTGGCCGGTAACCTTCTACTGTGCCATGACGGCACTGCTGCCCCTGCCCCAGCCCTTGAGAAATAACGCCCTTTTTGGGTCTTATTTCGGTGAAAACTCCCCTTGTCCGCAAAATAAGGGTAATTTTGGGCCTTATTTGGCATTCCTTGAGCCCCATATGCCCTTTTTGCCCACTCTCAGCCCAAATAAGGCCTTAAAAGGGTCTTATTTTTTCTGCCGCCAGCGATTTCCGCGAAATAGCGGACAATAAAGTCCTTATTTTCCGGGAAGGCCATCCCGCCGGACCAGGAGTGCATAAAAAAGCCGCTCACTCGCTTCTTTATGAAGCGGTGAAGCGGCTCGCCTCCCGAGACCGATCCGCCTTCTCCTTTCGACACCTACCCCAGCGCTCGCAAAATAACGCCCTTTTTAGGTCTTATTTCGGTGAAAACTCCCCTTGTCCGCAAAATAAGGGTAATTTTGGGCCTTATTTGGCACTCCTTGGGCCCAAAATGCCCTTTTTGCTCATTTCCAGCCCAAATAAAGCCTTAAAAGGGTCTTATTTTTTCTGCCGCCAGCGATTTCCGCGAAATAGCGGACAATAAAGTCCTTATTTTCCGGGAAGAATCCCCCGCCGGACCAGGAGTACATAAAAAAAGCCGCTCTAGCGCTTCTTTATGAAGCGATGGAGCGACTTCCCGGTGTGTATCCGGACAGGCAGGACAAGACAGGGCCGTACCGGGGCCGGTTTTCCCGGGGACCTTACCCGGTTAAGGCATGGAACATTCGCTGAAAATGATACTTCGAGGCCAGCTTTGGCGATATCCCGTTTAGCAGTCCCGCTATCTCCTCAATTCCCCGTGAATTCCACATCCCGACCACCACCAGCTTTCTTTATACCGATTTTAACGGATACCAGAAACGTTATTTGGTTCAAAACAGACACATTCTCAATGTAACGATCACAATGAACTCTTATTGAACCGAAAACTAGCGAGTCACCGGTTAAAACGGTAAATAAGAGTACACACAACCGTTAAAAAGTGAAAAAGACGAAATGTGTTCAATTAGCGTTCCTTACAACCGTTAGAGCGTCGCCCACCGTCAATCCGACCGACCGACCAATCGATCGACCACGTGATCATTCCTCCATTGAAGCGGAACGTACCAGCCCCTAAGTGTCCATCCGAATATAATCCCACGTCTCGCCCTCGTCGCCGAGCATCCAGAACAGCCCCCGCCGCCGTTCCATAACAACGCTCTCATTCAAGCCGGCCGGGGCCGCCTGCCCGTTGATCCGTGCGTTGACGCAGGCCCAATGCAGACGGTAAATTTTGTCCGCTTCCTCCAACAATTCATCCGGGCGCCGCATCGCCGTTTTGCCCAAAAACTCCTCGAACGTCTCGCAGCTTGCCACCGTGTTAATGGCAAAATCGCAATCGCAAGTCTCATCGGGAAAATCAAGCGACTCCAGCAGCCCGAGCCCCCACAACAGAGCCCAATACGCTTCATACTGCCAGATCAAATTCACCGCGTCCTGATGCCCAGGCTCCGCTTGCTCCAGCAGATCCCGTTCCTTTTCCGTCAACTCGTCCGTCACGCCGAATCGCTCCAGCATGTTCATTACAAATTCCTTCGATTCCGGCAAATCTTCTCCTTGTGCCGCATCGCAAGCGTATTGGATCACGATCAGCAAAGCGACCGCACGCCGGGCGATTTCCTCCCGCGTCCTTACGGCCATCTCCGCCACGGGAGGCAGCTCGGGCAAGGTTTCAAGAAACGGGACGCCTTTGTCCCGCAAGAAGGCCTGCGTTCGTTCTTTACGCGCCCGCCCTTCATCCGTGGATCGTTCCTCGCCGTGGATCTTTCGCGTGCAGGCCCGGGGCCTGAAATCGGCCGGTCCGGATTTTCCATCGCCATCCACGATCACCTGTCCGTCGTAATCCAGCAATGTACCGTCAGGCAAAAAAACGATGCCGTCCACCTTGCCCGCCAGTTCAACAAAAAGCTTGTGATAATCCGGACCGTAATCTTTTTCGGTTTCGATCGCCAGCATCGTGTTGATCACGGAAACCTGAGTCAGCACCCGATACTGCAAGTCTTCATCGGCAAAAGGGATTTGTTGATAGAATCCCATCATCCCCGGAATGTTGCTTTCAAAATAATCCGGGTCCGTATCCTCGGAAACCACGCGGATCGTAATGTTGTTTTTGCTGAACCAGCCTTTCGGCTGCGCAACCATTTCCACCGGCGTTCCGCTCACCTTAAACTTTTCCCCGAACACCTCCCGGACCGATCCGTCAATGCCTTCAATATCGTTACGCGATACAAAAATCGTAAAATAAGCCAAACCGTCTCCTCCTTGATCCCTGGTAAATAAATTCATCACATCAATCATTTACGCGCTAAAATAAAGAACCGGTGCTCCTTGCCAAGGATAAAACCGTCGCATTCCAATTGTTCCTGCAGCATGCAAAGTTTCCCGAAGCACCGGTCCACCGAAAACCCAGGAAACTCCCACTCGATAATTTTGGCAAAATACACAAGCGCGCCGATATCGTAAAATTTCAGCATCGGAAAGCATTCTTGCCGCTCCAGCACCTCGAATCCCACCTGTTCCAGCTGCTCCGACACCCGGCCCGCATGAAATTCCGCGTCTTCGGCCGCCGCATCTTCACCCAGCAAAAAACGCGACAATTCCCGGTTGTTCATACCTCCCACCTGCTGGGTAATAAACGCGCCGCCCGGCTTCAAGATCCGGTAAACCTCCCCGGCGGAAAAGGCTTCATGCCGGTTGATCACCAGATCGAACATGCCGTCATCGAAAGGCAAAGCCTCGTCGCTTTCCGCCCGTCTCACCTTGATGCCGTAAGGCGGCAGCTTGGCCGCACATAATTCATAGTTGGGAACGTAGTTCTCGGTCGCAAAGGTTTTGCCTGGAGCAGGCTCCAGCGAAAGCAGGAACTCCCCGCCCCCGGTCCCCATGTCGAGCATCACGGTGTTCTCATTCTTATATGCCAATACAACCGCCTTATAATCCCAAGGCAGTTCCTCTTCCGACATGCGGCCGTTTAGCCGGGAGAAATCCCAACCCTGAAATCCCCGGTCTTCTTCCTCTTCCCAAACTTCTCTAAATTTCATATATTCCGATTTCATAGACGCGTACCCCTCTCCTTTTTTCATAGGGCAAAAAAAGATAGAGCGGTGCAACCTTCGATAACCGTTTCACTTCCGCCCGGTACATTCGGTTATCAGCGCAATGAAGGCTGCACCGGGCACATACCGCAACGAATCACCAAACAGCCCATAAATTAATTTCCCCTTTCTAACCGCGCGTCTTCAAACAACGCCTCGATCTTCTCTTTCAGCTCTTCATTGTGTAAGTAATAATGTCCGCCGGTGCTGCTCGGAGTAAAAGAAAGCTTGGCTGCCTCATCCTCATGTTCGAATAACGAGACCGCGTACAAATATCCCGTCCGGTCCTCCTGGTTCGGATCGGGAACGAACTCCATCTCCCGGACTTCCCGGAGCCAGGCCGCGATTTTTGCGGCATCGGTGATCCTTACGAGCTGGCCCGTCGAACCGCTGCGAATTTCGATCCGGGCAACGTTTTCGAGTTCTCCCGGGTAGAGCTCGGCCAGCTTTTTTGTCGTCAATGCAGGCTCCGGATCGCTGCCGCCGCATCCGCCGAGCAGGATTCCCAGCGGAAGAAGCAGAAGGGCAACGCCCATGATCGCGACCATCACAATCAGCCGATTCCGCCCCGACAAGCTTTCCTTAAAAAACCGCACGCTCATCCCTCCCCTACTCCAGCAATTCCCGCAGCAGCTTCTCGCGGTTGTTGACGAATTGTTTCATAATGATAAAGTGATCCGTTTCCTCGAGTTCCACCGTCCGGATCCCCTCCGGCGTAAGCTGATAAATCAAACTGTCGGGGTAAGCCATCAAAATCGGGGAATGCGTCGAGATAATAAACTGGGACCGCTTGCCCACCAGCTCGTGAATCCGCGACAGCATCGCCATTTGCCGGAACGGGGACAACGCCGCCTCCGGCTCGTCCAGTATATACAATCCCTGTCCGCTGAACCGGTTCATGAACGCCGCAAAGAACGACTCTCCATGCGACATCATATGCAGGGATTTGCCGCCGTAGGATTCGATGATCGGCGGACCGAAACTCATTTCCCGGTCCAGCGCGTCGATCTCCGTCGCCAAATTATAGTAGCTCTCCGCCCTGAAGAAAAAGCCGTCCCTCGGCTTCCGCGTTCCCCGGACCGGCCGGAGATACCGGTACAGCTCGGAATGCGTGGCTGCCGTGGAGAATGTAAAGTTCAGCGTCCCGCCTTCCGGATTAAAGCCGAGCGCCACCGCCACCGCTTCCAGCAGCGTCGATTTGCCCATGCCGTTTTCGCCGACGATGTAAGTCACTTTGGGATGAAAATCCAGCTTCTCCATCGCGGCAATCGCCGGAAGTTCGAACGGGTAACGCGAAAACGAAGGCACTTCGTCCCGGAGCAGGGTCATGCTACGCAAATATGATTGTACATCGTAAATCCCCATCACGGCTGCCCTCCTTGAATCATGTCCTCCTGTTCTTCTTCCAAGCGGCCTTGATACAACTCGCTGTAAAATCCTCCCTGCCGCATCAGCTCTTCATGGTTGCCCTGCTCGATCAGCCGTCCTTCCTTGAGCACCAGGATTTTATCGGCCTGCCGGATCGTCCCGAGCCGGTGGGCGATGACAAAGCTGGTCCGTCCTTGCATCAGCCGCTGCAACCCGTCCTGGATCTTGATTTCCGTGACCGTGTCGATGCTGCTGGTCGCTTCATCCAGCACCAGCATGGACGGATCCGCCAAAATCGCCCGCGCGATCGCAAGCAGCTGCTTTTGCCCTTGGCTAATGCCTTCGCCGCCGACGCCGAGCTCTTTATCGTACCCGTCCACAAGGCGGGTGATGAAAGAATGGGCATTCGCCAGCTTCGCCGCTTCCTCCACCTCGGCATCGGTCGCGCCAAGGCGTCCGAAGCGAATGTTCTCCCGGATCGTTCCCTGGAACAAGAACGAATCCTGAAGCACGAAAGCCATGTGGCTGCGGAGACTGTCACGGGTTATCCCCGTAATGTCCCGGCCATCCAAGGTGATCGTCCCCTTGTCCGGATCGTAAAAACGCGAAAGCAGCTGGATCAACGTCGTTTTTCCCGCACCCGTCGGACCGACCAGCGCGATCATTTCACCCGGCTCGGCCTTAAAGCTGATATCCGTCAGCGTGTCGCCGGCATTTTCTTCTTTTTCATACGAAAAAGAAACGTGCTTGAATTCCACCGCCCCTTCCACTTTCCCCAAAGAGACGGCCTCCCGCTCGTCCCGGGACTCCTCATCTTCGTCCATCACCTCGAACACCCGCTCCGCTCCGGCCATCGCCGACAGCAGCGTGTTCCATTGGTTGGCGAGATCGTTCAAAGGGCGGGTGAACTGTCTGGCATACTCGACAAAGACGATAATCACCCCGACCGTGACCTTGCCGTGGATCGCCAGCACGCCGCCGATCCCGGCGACGAGAGCAAAGCTCAGGTTGTTCAGCGCGTTCATCAGCTTCGGGATAAAGCCGGAAATCGTCTGCGCCCAGAACCCCGACTGACGGATCGCCCGGTTGCGTTCGCGAAATTCGCGAATGACCCGTTCTTCCTGGGAAAAAGCTTTAATGATCCGCTGTCCGGACAGCGTCTCTTCGACATATCCGTTCAAGCTCCCGAGATCGCGCTGCCGCTGTTTGTACAGCGGGCCGGTACGCCTGGTGATCCAACGCATCCCGAGAGCCATTAAAGGCACGACGAGAAAGGTCAGCAGCGTAAGCAGCGGGCTGAGCAAGAGCATCACCGTGATCGTTCCGATCAGCGTCAGCACGCTCGAAAAAATCTGGATCGCGGAGCTGTTCAGCGTCGAACTGACATTCTCGATGTCGTTCGTCACCCGGCTCATGATTTCGCCCTGCTGTCTCCGTCCGTAAAAGGGGATCGGCAAACGATGCAGCTTCGCAAACAGATCCGACCGCATCCGGTACACCGTCTCTTGGGCGATTTGGATCATCCATATATTTTGCAGCCATCCGGCGAGCGAGGAGCCGGCGTAGACGAGAGCGAGACCGAGCAGGAAAAGCACCCAAGGGCGTCCTCCGCTTCCCTCCAGGTAATGGTCGACGGCCACGCCAAGGAGATACGGACCCAGCAGCCCCAAACCTGAGCTGATCACGACCATCAGGAGCACAAGGGACAGCTTGCCCTTCCGCTCCGCAAGATACCGCCAAATCCGGCCTAATGTACCGGACCAGTCCTTTGCTTTCGCTTTTTGCTTCCGCCCGCCCTGCTTGATGACAGACTCGGGGTACGAATGCCGGAACGGCTCAACGAATGCCTTAAACATGCGGTTTGTCCCCCTCTCTCTGTTGGGATTCGGCAATGCGGAGATAGAGCGGCGAATTCTTCAACAAATTCTCGTGCTTTCCGCACGCGATCAGCCTGCCGTCATCGAGAAGCAGGACAAGATCGGCGGAAGCCGTGGCGCTCATTTTTTGCGTAATCAAAAATGTCGTGCAGGACAGATTGTCCAGCTCCTGAAGCAATGCGGCTTCGGTCCGCGTGTCGAGCGCGCTGGTGCTGTCGTCCAAAATGAGGACGGAAGGCTTGCGGACAAGCGCCCGCGCAATGGAAAGCCGCTGCTTTTGCCCGCCGGACAGATTCACGCCCCGCTGTCCGAGCATCGTGTCGTAGCCATGAGGCAGCGACTCGATCGTCGCATGGATCTGCGCCTGTCGCGCAGCCTCCATGATCTCCGCGAGTGAAGCGTCTTCTCGTCCCCAGGCAATGTTGTCCCGGACCGTGCCCGAGAACAGGATGACCTCCTGCGGCACGTAACCGATGGAATGCAGCAGCCGTTCCCGGTCCATTTCCCGGATATCTTTCCCGTCGATCAGGATCGCCCCTTCCGTCGGCTCCTGGAGACGGAGAATCAGTTGGACCAGCGAAGACTTTCCCGATCCCGTAGCTCCCATGATCGCCACGCGCTGCCCTGCCTGAACGGTAAAGGACACGTTCTCCAGCACCTTCAAATCGCTGCCGGGATACCGGAATCCGACGCCGGCAAATTCCACTTGCCCCTGGATGCCGGACTCGCCCGGTTTGTCCGTATTCGGCGTTTCCGAAGCCTCATCCCCGGTCGCCAAAACCTCCCCCACCCGCTGCGAAGACGCGGACGCCCGGGAATAAGAGGTCATAATCCAGGATAGCGCCGACAATGCGCCGATCGTCCGCAGCGAGTAATTCGCCACGGCCACCGCTTCCCCGACCGTAGCCTGTCCCGCGGCGATATCCGCCCGCCCGAGCCAAAGGACGGCCAATATTCCCGCGTTCATAATAAAGAGCGCGATCGGCATCGTCGTTTCCGCAAGCCGCAGGGCCGACACCGTGCCGTTCATCAGCTCCGTGCTCCGCGCCCGGAACCGCCCGGCCTCGTGGTCCCTCCGAACGAATACGCGGATCAGCCGCATGCCGGTCAAGTTCTCCTGGATGACTGCGTTCAGATTGTCGAGCTTCTGCTGTACTTTACGAAACAAAACGGACGTTTTTTTGATCATCCTCATGACAAAAAGCAGAATCAACGGAACGAGAATCGTCAATATCAACCCCAGCTTCACGCTGACTATGAGAGCCATCAGCATGCTGCCGAGCAGGACGAGCGGAACCCGCGTGGCAAAACGAAGACTCATAAAAACCATATCCTGCAATTGGGTGACATCCCCGGTCAAACGCGTGATTAAAGAGGATCCGGCAAACCGGCTGAACACGGGATACGACAGTCTTTCCACTTTCTCGTATAACCTGTCGCGCAAATCATATCCGAATCCCTGGCTCGCATGAGAGGCGAAAAAAGAACTCGATATCCCCGCTGCAAACGCTGCCAAAGCACTCGCCAACAGTACCCCGCCCCACATCCAGACCACCGTCAGGTTCTGCCTCGCGATTCCGTTGTCGATGATTTTCGAGATCAACAGCGGCTGAACCAGCTCCACCGCGAGCTCGATCAACATCATGGAGAACGCCGAAACGGCGGCAACCCGGTATTTCTTTAGAAAAGAGAAAATAAAAGTCATGTTCATCCCTCCTGCTTGCGACACATCGTTGCGGGTACCTTTCATCCCGATCGAAAAACACTATTTTACAATTATAGAACAGTTTCAAACGGATTGGTAAGTCTTTCCGAAGATCACGGAACTTGAGCGGCGTCAAGGCGACGGGCGAAAAGATTCCCTATACTCGGTTCATAAAGCCAACTATTTATTTTAACGGAGGTACCTTCCATGAAAAAACTCGTTTTTGCCCTTGAGCCCTTGTCTTGTCCGTCTTGCGTCCAAAAGATCGAAACCGCGCTGAATCGCCAGCCGGGCGTCACGGAAGCGAAAGTGCTATTTCATTCCAGCAAGATTCGGATTCAATTCGACCAAAGCATCGTACAGCCTGACCTGTTAAGGCAAGTCGTGACCCGGCTGGGCTATCCCGTCATCGCGCAAAAAGTTTCCTAAGAAGGAGGGGTTACTCGTGAATGCCCGGCAATCCTCTTACGCAACCTTAATCTCCGGCCTTTGGCTGCTGGCCGCCGCCGCTTTGCATCTCGCAGGCTGGATTCCCTGGCGGCAGGCCGCCCTGCTTTTCGCCACGCTAACTGCCGGAATCCCTATCGCAATCCGAGCCTATCAAGCTCTTCGCGGAAAGGCGTTCAGCATTGAACTGCTCGTGTCCATCGCGGTCGTCGGGGCTTTGTACCTTGGCGAGTATGTAGAGTCGGCGGCGGTGACTTTTTTATTCCTGTTTGGAGGCTATTTGGAGTCGCGGACGCTGGAAAAGACCCGGTCATCGCTGAAGGCGCTGCTTGACATGGCCCCGGACGAAGCGAACGTGGTGCGCGACGGCAAGCCGATTCGCGTACCTGCCGAAACGGTGGAAGTCGGCGACCGCCTTTTGATCCGTTCCGGGGAAAAGGTCGCCGTGGACGGCCGCATTGTCTCCGGCTCGGCGGCCATGGACGAATCCGCCGTCACTGGAGAAGCCGTTCCCGTAAACAAGTCGGTTCACGATTCCGTATTTAGCGGTACAATCGTAGATAACGGATATATTGAAGTGGTTGCCGAAAAAGTAGGCGGGGACACCTCATTCGCCCGCATGATCGAACTGGTGGAAGAAGCGCAGGAAGCCAAGTCGAAGACGCAGCAATTTATGGACCGTTTTGCCAGAGTTTACACGCCTGCAGCGGTGCTGCTTTCGATCCTTGTCCTCGCCGTGACCGGCAAGCCGGAAACGGCGATCACCTTTCTTGTGATTGCCTGCCCCGGAGCGCTTGTCATCGGGGCCCCGGTTTCCGTCGTCTCCGGCATCGGAAACGGCGCAAGACACGGCGTGTTGATCAAAGGCGGCGAAGTGATGGAAAGGTTATCCCGCATCGATACGGTTGTCTTCGACAAAACCGGAACCCTGACAACGGGAAAACCGGAGGTCACAAGCATCCATGCTTTTTGCCGGGATGAAAATGAATTGCTATCCCTAGCCGCCGGAGCCGAAGCCGTCTCAGAGCATCATTTGGGACGGGCCATCATGAACGAAGCCGAAAAAAGAAACCTTGCATATGACGGTGCAAGACCGGAATGGGCCGAAATCATCAAGGGAAGCGGAATCCGGGTTACGAAGGGCGGAAATACGTTGGCGGTCGGAAACCGCAAGCTGATGAACGCCGAAGGGATCGATATCGGCAGGGAAGCGGAAGCCCTTGCCGAAAACCTGGAACAGCAAGGCAACACCGTCGTCTATATGGCCATCGGCGGTCAACTGGAAGGTTTGCTCGCCATCGCCGACCGGCTACGGCCGGAAGCGGAACAGGCGGTGCGCGACCTTCGTCAAGCGGGCATCCGAAAAATCCTGATGCTCACCGGAGATAACCGCCACGCCGCCGGGATCATCGGCAGCAAGCTAGAGTTGGACGAGGTGCATGCGGGCGTCATGCCCGAGGGAAAGTCGGCCTTGATCAAGGCGCTGAAAGACGCCGGAAAGCGAGTAGCGATGGCCGGGGACGGTATTAACGACGCTCCCGCGATCGCAACGGCGGACATCGGTCTGGCTATGGGAGAAGGCGGCACCGACATTGCCATGGAGACGGCCGACGTCGTGTTGATGGCCGATCGGTTAAACCAGTTTTCGTACGCTTACTCGCTCTCCAAGGCCACCGTCCGGAATATGCGGCAAAATATGTTTATTGCGATCGCTACAGTCGCCGTACTTCTGCTCGGCGTGCTGACCGGAAAAGTATATCTGGCCTCCGGCATGTTCATTCATGAACTGAGCGTCCTTCTTGTCGTTTTGAACGCCGTAAGGTTGGGTCGGTACCAAAAGAACACCCGAAACAAAAAGAAAGGTGATGGATATGTCGGAAGAAACTCACAGCTGCGGTCACCACGGTACGAATAAATATTGCATTTCGATCGTGCCGCTCTTTAACCATTTGAGCGACCCAGAAATGGAGGAGATTGTGCGGACCGCACGTTCGGTTTCCTACCCTCGCGGCCAAATGATTTACCGTCCTGGAGAATTATCGGAAGGCCTTTATATCGTCCACAAGGGCAGCATGAAAATATTCCGGGAATCGAGCGGCGGAAAGGAACAGTTGGTCCGCATTCTCGGGCCGGGGGAGTTCAGCGGGGAGTTGGCCCTGTTTAACGAATCGGTCCATGATTCTTATGCCGAAGCGTTGGAGCCTCTCGAATTATGCGTCATGGGGCGCGACAACTTGCGGAAGTTTTTGCTCAAGTATCCGCAAATCGCCCTCAAAATGCTGTCCGAGTTTTCGAACCGGTTGGCCGCCAGCGAAACCCGTGCCGCGCGCATCGGGATGGAAACCGTGGAAACAAGGATCGCCATGTATCTCGCCGGCCTGGTCGAATCCCAGAAAAATTCCCGCGTCAAGCTGCCGATGAGCCGGAAGGACCTCGCCTCCCATCTCGCCACCACGCCGGAAACGATCAGCCGGAAACTCGGCGACTTCGAAGCCGGCGGCTGGATCCGCCAGCATGGACAGCGCGAGATCGAGATCGTGGATTTGGATGCGTTGCTGTTGGTATAGCCGCGTAACGAAAATCCCCGCCGGAACGAGGATCCGGCGGGGATGATCGGGATAAGTTCTATTTTTCCGTCAGCTTGAGCAAATGATTTTTGACGGACTCGATGCTGTCCATGCTTTCTTTATTATGGGACAGGAGCACCTGCAAATCGGACGACAGCTGATCCAGTGTGGCGGAGGACTGCTCGCTGATTGCGGCCAGCTTGCCGGCTTCCTCGTTGATCGATTCCGAAGAGCGGTTGATCTGCACGATGGACCGGTTATTTTCGACGGAAATCCGATTTAACGACTCGATGGCCTCCCGGATCGTTTCGAAGGTTCGTTTCGTTTTTAACGTAATTTCATTGTTTTCCTTGACCTGCGAGACGACTTGGGCCATGCTCGACTGCATCAATTGGGAAGTGCTCGAAAATTGGCTGAGCTGCTCCGAAATTTGCTGGGCCGAATGCGCGGACGATTCCGCCAGCTTCCGGATTTCCTGCGCCACGACCGAGAACCCCTGACCGTGCTCTCCCGCCCGTGCCGCCTCGATGCTTGCATTCAGGGACAACAAATTGGTCTGGTTCGCAATTTCGCGAATCGTCTCGCTGAAGGTCTCGGTTTCCCGTATATTTTGAATCAGCTGCAACGTCGTATCGGATACCGATTCCAAAAAATGCTGGAAACTATCCAGCGAATCCGCCAGAACCGCGATCTCGTTCTTTCCTTCATCCGCCAGCCGTTTGGTCGTATCCGCCTTCTCGACCAGCGTGCCGGTCGACTCCGAAACGTGCTTCGTCAAAGCTTGAAGCTCGGCCAAGGACTCGCTGATGGAAAGCACGGATTGGGATTGTTCGGATGCGCCTACGGCGATCTCCCGCAGGGACAAGTTCATGTTTTCCAGGGAAGCGTTTATGTGCGTCACGGCCTCCATATTATGGTTCAAATGAGACGTGGCGGTTTGTACGTTCGATATTAAAGTTTCCTTTTGCAGTTGTTGCTGATTCAGTAATTCTTCCACCTCTCCCCGGGTCCCGGCGATATCCTTTAACAGCAGGCGTGAAATATGTAAGAGTCCGAATAAAATGAAAGAAATGAAAACATACATCGTTACGGTCGAAATAACGGTGCTCTGCGGTATATCGTCAAATTGCCCGAAAACCAATGAATAGACCAGCATGAGCGAGCAAATGAGAAAAGAAATAACCAACAAATGCTGCTTCATGTATAACGTCGAAATCACGAGAACGATCAGCGCGGCAAGTACGGATAAACTGAAGTCGCCCGCCTCGTTGATCAAATTCAACTGAATGTTGCTGATTAAAAGCGTGCCGACCGACCAATAGGGTAAAATCCCGGTATACCTGTCCAAAAAGTAGAGCAATCCAAATCCGATCGTGCCGACGGCGGTAATGATCAGCGATACCAGGAGAGAACTCCGCTCCCCGGCCGGAGCGCTTGCCGTTCCGCCTATCAGCGAAAGGCAGTTTAGGGTCAACATGATCAGAACGACCCGGTTTCTTCTGGATACATCTTGTTGTCTTTTTTGTTTTTCGGAAAATGAGCGCTCCGACGAGCCGATTACGCTGGTGCCTGGAATATTCATGCCTATCTCTTCCCCTTGTTGTAGATAAAGTAAATTGCTTGCCATAATTCGACATTATTCCTTTGCTTCGGGCATTGTCAAGACATTTTAGATGAACATCCGCCCAAACCAAAAAGAGCGCCCCATTTCGGAACGCTCTCTTTCTATGCCCGTCTTTATTCCCCGGCGACAAACCGGTATACGCTATCCGCTTTTTCTTCCGTCAGCTCGCCGCTGTTGTCAAACACCAGAACGGACGATTCGGGAATATCCCACTGGATTTCCGGCACGAACTGGACGCGGTGCTTGAAGTCGTCCCAATGCTCCAGCTTCCAAGTGTCGCGCTCGGTTTGTCTGTCGATGATGCGTTCCTTTTGCGTCTCCATGTCCTTCAGCGTGACGACGATGACTTTGACGTCCACGTCCTGCTTGGTTTTGCCGGCAGCGGCCAGGACCTCCTCGATCCAAGCTTTATTCTTGAGTTCGGCCGTAAACGGGGAAATCATGAACACGTTTTGGCCCGCCGCCAAGTTTTCGATGCAAATATCCTTGGTCGTATCGTACTCGAGGTCCCGAAGATGCTCTTTATAGAATTGGGAATCCCGGTCGTTCACGTCCAGCCCGTTCATCTCCAAAATTTTCTCGACGAAACGGCCTCCGACCGTATCCCGGTCCAAAAATGCGGCCTGCACCCGTTGAGCCAGCTTTCTCGCCACCGTTGTTTTGCCTGTTCCGGCGACTCCCACAAAAAATACAAGCTTCTGCATATGCTAAAATATCCCCCTTTGGTAAGTGCTGCTGCAGAATGATCCGGTCCGAAATGTTACGAAGAGGCGATTCTCCGTCTCGTTTCCTCCGCCAATTCCTTCACATTGTCGGCAAGCCTGGATTCCAGTTCCTCGGCAATGTCGAAACCGCCCTGTTCCGTCCGCGCGACCTGCGAATCCACCGCATATACGCCGCCCAAAATATGACGCGCTCCAAGCGCGGACAATACCGGCTTGAGCGAGTAATCGATCGAAAGCAAATGCGCCAGGCTTCCTCCGATAAAGAGCGGGAGAATGATTTTTCCGGCTAGCCCTTTTTGCGGAATCAGGTCCAAAAACGTCTTGAGCACGCCCGTGTAGGACGCCTTGTAAACCGG
The DNA here is from genome assembly GCF_051307165.1 of Paenibacillus salivarius. NCBI lineage: Bacteria > Bacillati > Bacillota > Bacilli > Caryophanales > Paenibacillaceae > Paenibacillus > Paenibacillus salivarius. Next base: position 655,628 of record NZ_CP195592.1, on the reverse strand, counting down.
ACTCGCCACAATGACCGCATCCGCTCCGGCAACGAGCGCATTCGCCTTGACGATCGCCTCGCTCTCGAATTTCGTATGTATCAAGTCGTCCGGGGGAAGCTCCCCTACATTCACGTGCTGTACCTCAAAGCCTTCCTTGACGAGAAGCTCCTCCGCCAAAGAGACGACTGCGGTCAAACGGGAACCCGGAGTCGGCGTTCCGTTAATCACCGTTACTTTTGCCATTCAGGTCACCCTCCTCTTTATCTGCCAATTAATCCCGATTAAATCAGTAAACATTAAATTGATGCTATCAATATTTTTCGGAAAAGTCAATTGAAGCCGCGGGGCTTCCCGTACGAAATCCAAGGCTTTTCAAGGCTTTGCGGTACGCTTTTCTGGGCGTTCGCATACAATGGAACATACGAAAATTTGACAGGACTCTGTCCTCGGAAGGAGCCAGCCAATCAAAATGATCCCCGTCTATCCATATGTCGGCAAGGAAAAGGTCTGCAAGGAGCAGCCCATCGCTTTCCCGCCGCAGCATCAGCCGGTTCAGCCCGGACTTGAAAGCCTGATGCACCCCAGGCCCATTTCCGAAAACCCGGAGTATAGGGGCAGCGGAAAACTCAAAGGCAAAGTGGCGATCATTACCGGCGGTGACAGCGGAATCGGACGCGCCGCCGCGATCGCGTTTGCGAAGGAAGGGGCAGATCTCGTCATCCCCTACCTTTGGGAAACCTCGGACGCGCTCGATACGAAGCGGAGAATCGAAGAAATCGGGCAGCGATGCCTGCCGATTCAGATCGATCTCCGACTGAAAAGCAACTGCTGCCATGTCGTCCAAGAAACGATGCGATGCTTCGGACGGCTGGATGTGCTCGTGAACAACCACGCGGTCCAGTACCCTCAAAACAGCATCCTCGACATTAGCGAAGAGCAGCTTATTCAGACGTTCCAGACGAATATTTTTCCGTTCTTCTATATGGTGCAGGCGGCGCTGCCTCACCTGAAGCCCGGAAGCTCCATTATTAATACGGCTTCGATTACCGCTTACCAAGGACATAAAACCTTGATCGACTATTCCTCGACGAAAGGCGCGATCGTGTCGTTTACACGGTCGCTGTCGCTCTCCCTGATCGGCTGCGGCATCCGCGTCAACGCGGTGGCCCCCGGCTCCGTCTGGACCCCGCTGATCCCGTCCAGCTTTTCCGCCGAGGAAGTCGCCGTCTTCGGCACGGACGCTCCGATCGGTCGCGCTGGACAGCCGTTCGAGCTCGCCCCGGCCTACGTCTATCTCGCCAGCGACGACTCCTCTTTCGCCACGGGCGAGGTCCTGCACGTGAACGGCGGTGCGATGGTGACGACGTAAGGAAGATCCAATCGGCTTTCTATCAGCCCTGATTGGAAAAAATCCAACCAGGAACAAGACAATAAGCCGATTTCCCCCGCTTCATTGGAAAATTTCCAACGAAATGCCGCCTGATCGGGTTCAATTCCCCGAATCTCCGCTAAATCATTGGATTTTTTCCAATCGCCGGCCCTAAGAGCTGCTGCAACAGGTCATTTCGTTGGAAAAAATCCAACCGGAGGCGGGATGAAGGAATGTGCGGCATTCGGCCAAGCATGCCCCGGATCATACTCCCCCTGCGGCACAAGGAAAAGCGGGCAAAATGCCCAACACCCGTTGTTAAAGGGCTGACGCTTACAGGGCGTCGATTATATCGCCCGCAAGCAACGAGGCGGGATTGCCGCGGCGGGCGGCGGCCTGTTCCCCGGCCAGGCCGTGCAGGTACGCGCCGAAGGCGGCGGCTTGCACGCCGTCCAGGCCTTGGGCCAGGAGGCCGGCGATGATGCCCGTCAGCACATCGCCGGAGCCTCCCGTCGCCATGCCGGGATGACCGGTGACGTTCACGAACACGCGGCCGTCGGGGGCCGCGATCACGGTACGCGCGCCCTTCAGGACGAGCGTTACCCCATGCTCGGCGGCGAACCGGCGGGCGACGCCGATCCGGTCCCGCTGGACCTCGGCCGTACTGAGGCCGGTCAAGCGGGACATTTCGCCGGGATGCGGCGTCAGCACGGTCGCCGCATCCCGGCGCGGCCACGCCGCGAGGCCTCCGGCCGAGGCGAGGATGTTCAGGGCGTCCGCGTCGACGACCAGCGGCGTCGCGGTGCCCTCCCACAAGGCGCGCAGGAACGCCGCCTCGCCCGGGAAGCGGCCAAGCCCCGGGCCGACGGCAAGCACGTCGCGCGCCTCGAGCAGCCGCAGCACTTCGTTCGCTGCGGCTTCGTTCCAGGCGCCGGACCCGCCGTCGGCGGCCGGCGCCAGCATCAGCTCGGGCACGGCCCCGAGCAGCCGCGGCAGCAGCGCCTCCGGCAGCGCCCACGTGGCGAGGCCGCAGCCGGCGCGCAGCGCGGCCTTGGCCGCCAGCAGGCCGGCGCCGCTCATCGGCAGGCTGCCCGCGGCGAGCAGCACGTGCCCGTAAGTGCCCTTGTGGCCGTCCGCCAGCCGCGGCCGCTCCGCATCGACGCCGAGCTCGCCGGCCAGCGCCTCGCGCGTCAACACCGTGCCCGCCGCGCTCATCCCCAGCGGCAACCGGCGCGGGATGCCGATGTAGCGCACGACCACTTCCCCCGCCTGACCGGCCCCCGGATACTGCGTCAGCCCCGCCTTCAAAAAGGCGAGGCTGACCGTCACCCGGGCCCGGATGCAGGGGTCGTGAACGGCGCCGGTATCGGCATCCAGCCCACTCGGGATGTCTGCCGCCACGATCGGCAGACCGCTTTCGTTCGCTTCCCTGATCAGGGAAGCGTAAACCCCGCGCGGCGCCCCTTTCGTTCCGGTGCCGAGCAGCGCATCGACGAGACCGGTCACCGCCCGGTCTCGTCCCCCCGCCACGATCCCGGCTCCCGCCTCGGGATCGTACACCCGGCCCGGCAGCCCGAGCCGTTTCACGATCTCGTGCTGGGCCGCCGCCTCGCCGCGCAGCCGCTCCGGCGGCTCCGCATACAACAGGCTCACGGCGACGCCCGCGTCCGCCAGATGACGGGCGCATACCAGCCCGTCCCCGCCGTTGTTACCCTTGCCGACAAGGACAACCCAATACTCTCCGGAATCATCGGAGCCCGTTTCCGGATCGCTTACCGCCGCGAACCCCGGCACCTTGTCCGCTTCTTCATAAACATAGCAGCCTTCCGCCTGCCGGGGTTCATCATGCCTTTGCCTTTGCTTTTGCGCCCGCCCCCGTCGGGACCGACAAAGCCGCAGTACCTCCTCCGCGATGGCCCGTCCCGCATTTTCCATAAGCACCATCGCCGGGATGCCCAGCTCTTCAATCGTATACCGGTCCACTTCTCTCATTTGATCGGACATGAGAAATTTCATTGGTCCCTTCCCCCGTTTAACGAAACTGCATCTATTTCCTTCCGGCTACGGCGCACACTCAGGGGCGATCCGGCAAAATCCATCCGAACACACCCGCGAACCGCCTCAACTTTTAATAAGCCACCGTAAACCGCGCCTGCGTGAACTGCGGATCCTCCACCTCATCCAGCATCGCGACCGCATAATCCTCTACCGAAATCCGGCTTTGATCCCGTTCATCCACAACGAGTTGATTCATGCCTATACGGAATTGCCCGGTCCGTTTCCCCGGCTCGATCACCGCCGCCGGACTGAGCACCGTCCATACGATGTCCGAGTCGCGATAAATTTGATACGCCTCTTCATGGGCCCGGGCCAACGGCCGGATCTCGTCCGGAAATGACGGCGTCTCCAGGAGGCGCACGCCCGGCTCGACCTCAAGTCCCCCGGCTCCGCCAACCGCAATCAGCCGGCGGCTTCCAGCCCGCTTAACGCCTTCGATCAGCGAGCGGGTCGCCTCGGACAGCTCGTTTTCCTCGCCGAAGCGAGGTCCGTAAGCGCTGACCACCACTTCGCAGCCCTCGGCGGCCGCGGCCACCGATTCCGGGGAAATGATGTTGCCGGTCACAACGCGCAAGTTTTCCCGACCGGCCGTATCGCCCAGTTTCCCGGGATCCCGAACCACCGCCGTCACCTCATGTCCGCGCCGCAGCGCCTCCTCCAAAACGGCTTTGCCGATCGTGCCCGTACTACCGAAAATCGCGATTTTCATATTTTTAAAGCTCCCTTCATTTTTATAAAATGAACCGCCGACAAGGATATGGAGCGCCAGAACCCGGTCACGGAGGCCAGCACCGCGTTTCCCGGGATTTGATGCTGTTCTCTTGCCGCATCCCACGCTTTAGTTCATCTTATCAGGCTCCAATTCACCAGTTAATCAACGATAGTTATAGAGTTCCAAAATCGGCCGTTTTATTGCATGAAGTTCGCCAAATATCAGCCTGCCTTACCGAGCAAAAAGCTCACAATCAGGACGACAAAAACGACTGCGGAAATCAAAACGAACCGGTAATCCTTTTCCTCCAGGAATACAAACAACGAGACGAACACGCGGAAAACTGGAGTCAATATGAGGAGCAACAGCCCCGTTTCGATGACAGCCACCGATTTCAGCTCTACAAGTCCTTGAAAAATGCCCCCAAAGGTAGTGGGGTACGTATCCCCCGGGTAGCCGCTGTTTCCGGTGATTAGATACATGAGCAGGCCTGCAATGATGACAGCTCCGGCGATGACTACGCCGATGCGCAGCATTTTGCTGACGGCCGTCTCCACTTCTATTACCCGGCTTTTTTGCGATTCATTCGGTTCCGTCATGTTAACCCCTCCATCCCTGATAGATCATTTGAAATGCGATATATACCATGACAGGAATGAACAGCTTGCGGATCGTCTTGCTCTTTAGGCGCTGCATGATCCGCGACCCCACCGTAGCCCCGACCAAAACCCCGAGCGCGACTGGCGCGGAAATGACGGGAACGATGTCCCCCCGAAGCAAGTAAATGCCGGCGCTGGCGGCCGCGGTGACGCCCATCATAAAATTGCTCGTCGCCGTCGACACCTTGAGCGGCATTTTCATGAACACGTCCATCGCCATTACCTTGAAGCTGCCGCTGCCGATACCGAGCAAACCGGAGACGACCCCGGCTCCGTACATAACGCCGAATCCTTCATACACCCGGTCCACATTGTACGAAACCGATTTTCCCAGCGCTTTGTCATAGTATTCTCCCGAAAGTCCCAGCTTCTCGGCCACCGGGTGGTTCGGCACATTTTCCGGAATTTCCTGCTTCCCTTTTTTGACCATCGCATAGGCGGAATAGAGCAGCAGCAAAGCAAATATAAAATATAAAAACTTCGGAGCGACTAGCGCGCCGATAAAGGCACCCGTTATCGCTCCGACCGTGGTGGCGATCTCCAGGAACATCCCGACCCTGAGGTTCGTAATCCGGTCCCGGATATACGCTACCGCCGAGCCGCTGGATGTGGCGATGACGGAAATAATGCTCGCTCCGATCGCATGGTTGATGTCAACGCCAAAAAGCAGGGTAAGCGCCGGCGTCACGACGATCCCCCCGCCAAGACCCAGTACGGAACCCACAATCCCCGCCAGGATCGCAATCAGAAAAATTTCAATTACCATCGTAGTCAAAACATTGCATCTCCTTTATGTAAACCATTCTTGCGTTCTCACCCCAAGGCTTGTTCCTCACACAAACCCCGGCCGCCCGTTACTCGCCCCCTCTTCTTTCAAAACTCTCCCAACATATCTTTCCCCTGGCCTCGGGTCATTACGCTCCTACTCTTTACGTTTTAAAATAAACAGTCCTTTCCCTTCTTTCCACTCCGCGTAAGCCGCGTTCTCCAACTCGCCGAACCCCTGCCTCGACAACTCCTTGAGCAACCAGTATTCGTCCTTCCCGATCAGGTCAAGATTCTCAACGTTGATTTTTCCGTCCTCGATCAGACCGTAAGACAGTCCGGCTTCCTCCGACCCGAGCCGAAGATCCCGCCGCGTTACCGTTTCTTCTTCAGGCTTTTTCATAATGCTTAGCGACCCGTTGGCCTCAAATATAGCATAAGCCACCTCGCCTATGAAGAAAACCCCCTGCTGTCTGAGCAGCATCCGAAGCTGGTCGAAATCAAGGCTGTTTTTTCGAAGCTCCTTCAAATCGACTCTTCCGTCGCGGATCAGGATCGAAGGTTTCCCGTCAAGGATGCCACGGGCACGTTTGGCGCGCTGGGTGATTTTCTCGAACAAGAACGACAGCAATCCCCACAAAAACAGGGCGTACAGCAATTCGATAAAACGAACATCCTTCTGATATACGGTGTTGCCTACAAGCTCGCTTAACATGAGCGAAGAAACGAAATCAAACGGCGTTAACTGCGAAATTTCCTTTTTTCCGAGCCAGCGGGTAAGCAGCCACAGCCCGACAAAACCGACGGCAAGCTTGAACGCAATTTGCCCGAAATCCATGACAACCCCTCCCCTACTTAGTTCCTTCTATATACCCTTTAACCCGAAAAGTGAAAAAGCGAGCTTGAAGACGCTTGAAATCCGTCCTGACAGTATGCAATAGTGGTAGAAGGAATATGGAAAGGGTGATTTCGGTGTCATTGTCGGAATGGATGGCCTGGCTGTTGCAGCATAATTCCGCCTCTTTGACCGCGATGCTGATGCTTGGACTTTTCCTCGTCTTGTACGGAACGAACAAATGGGGCTCGGCGCGGAGGGAGCGGACCCGGCTTGATCGGCTTGGCTGCAGCCTGGAGAAGTACGCTGCGGCGCAAAGCGCGCTGATCCAGGAAAACGAACAGCAAAGCCCGCTCTCCGCGGACGAGGAGAGACTGCTGCTTGACCGGCTGCTGGGCTGCCAGGCGGCACCCTATATCACGGAGGATCTGCTCGCGCAAATTTCCGCCTATGCCGGCGACAGGGATAAAGCGCGCTTGCCGCTCCTGCTGAAAACGCTGGAGCGGGAAATCGACCGGTTGTCGGGCGAACGGGACAAGCTCCTCGTCCGGGCGGAAAATCCCGGCCTCGGATACGCGTTGTGGAAGCAGGTGCGTCCCATCATCCCGTTTCTGTTCGCCATTTCCGCACTGTACCTGATCAGCTCGCTTCTGCAAATTTTGAACGGCGAAAGAAATGTTTTGGAGTACGGCTTTGAAGAGCAATTGAATATTTGGTCCCATTTCGGATCCGCGGTTTTCTCCCTCTTGCTGCTTTACCCGGCGCTGATGGATGAACATCGTCCTAACGCAGGCACCCTGCTGCAGCGAATCTGGTCCTTGTTGATATCGGCGCTCTTTCTTCTGCATCTGTTCGGATTGACTTTCGCGCCTTACATACTGACATTCCAGCTTTTGCTCTTTATTGCGGGATTTCGCTTCACCGCCAGCAAGCCGCGAAAGTCGCGGCCTTATGCCGGACGCGATCAATCTCTCACGGAAATTGAGCCCGGACTCCCATCCCCGGATCACGATCAATAAAGATTCCAAAACAAAAACGCCTCCACTTCGACCGGGAAGGAGGCGTTTTTGTTATCTTTTCCGAGCTAAGATTTGCGCAATGCTTTGGCTGCATGTCTGGACGCGCCGGATGATTTGACCGAAGCCGCCGGGCCCAGTTCATACCGCTTGCGTTCCGTCCGTTCAACCTGAACGATCTGCCCTTCATGAATGACAATGTTTAAAGATCCGAATTCCATCTCATTCAACAGCCCTGCGATCCGTTCCAACCAGACTTCATCTACTTTTAACGGTTTAGCCATCATGCAGCCCTCCTAAAATGATCGTTTATTAGTGGTGAACGCTCTTTCTCGTGAACCAGCTCTTCAACAGCAGGGTCACGAGTGCCAGCAGCAGCAGCAGCGAAGCTACCGCGAAAGAAGCGGAGAATTGATACTCGTTATACAAAATCTCGACATGGAGCGGCAGTGTATTCGTTTCTCCCCGGATATGGCCGGAGACGACGGAAACGGCTCCAAACTCACCCATCGCTCTCGCATTACACAATATGATTCCGTATAAAAGCCCCCATTTGATGTTCGGCAGCGTGACCTTCCAGAAAATCCGGAAGCCCTTGGCCCCCAGCGTAACCGCCGCCTCTTCCTCCTGCTGGCCCTGATCCTCCATCAGCGGAATAAGCTCTCTGGCCACAAAGGGGAAGGTGACGAACATCGTCGCCAGGATGATCCCCGGCAGGGCGAAAATAATCTTGATATTGTGGTCATCCAGCCAAGGGCCGAACCAGCCGTGGGCCCCATATACCAGCACGTAAATAAGTCCGCCGATAACCGGAGATACCGCGAACGGCAAATCAATCAAAGTCACCAACAATTGCTTCCCGCGAAAATGAAACTTGGTGATGGCCCAGGCTGCGGCCACCCCGAATATCGTATTGAGCGGTACGGTGATCAACGCGACGAGCAGCGTCAACCGCAATGCCGACAATGCGTCCGGATCCGTAATGGCATCCATATATACGCCGAACCCCTTCTTCAGCGCCTCGGTAATCACAACCGCCAGCGGAAGCACGATCAGCCATAGCAGCACCAGAACGGCCGCGCCGATCAAAATCCATTTCATCGCTCCGGAGGACTGGGTCTTCCGGGCTCTTCCCGTTGAAGTTTTCGTTGAAGCCAAAGGCACGGAACCGGCCATTTGCTTTTCGCCCCTTTCTACGCTATTCCTTTTTGAAATTCGTCCATTCTTGTAAGTTTGCCGTTAACAGGCCAACGGATCATCGCGCTGTTTTGCGAACCCTGCGTTGCAGCGAATTGATCAGAAGCAGCAAGACGAACGAAATCAGGAGGAGGAGGATGGCTACCGCCGTAGCGCCCGCATAATCGAACTGTTCCAGCTTCGTCATAATGAGCAGCGGCGCGATCTCCGTTTTCATCGGCATATTGCCGGAGATAAACACGACCGAACCGTACTCTCCGATGCCGCGTGAAAAAGCGAGCGCAAAACCGGTCAGGAGCGGCGGCAACAGTTCCGGGAACACGACGGAGCGGAAGGTGCGAAACCGGCTTGCGCCGAGCGTCGCGGCCGCTTCCTCCACCTCGGCGTCCAGATCCTGCAGCACCGGCTGCACGGTCCGGACGACGAAAGGAATACCGATAAACATCAGGGCCAGCGTAATGCCGACCGGCGAATAAGCAAGGCGAATGCCCAACGGTTCAAACAACGATCCGATCCAGCCGTTTTGGGAATAGATCGCCGTCAGCGCCACCCCAGCCACCGCAGTCGGCAGCGCAAAAGGCAAATCGATCATCGCATCGAACAATTTTTTTCCGGGAAAATCATATCTGACCAATACCCAGGCTAGCAGCAATCCCAGCACCGTATCGATCAGCGCCGCGCCTGCGGCCGTCAGGAAGCTGATTTTGTACGAAGCCAGTACCCGCGGATCGGTGGCGACATCCCAGAATTTCCCCCAGGTTAGTCCTGTAGAGTTCAACAGCAGCGCGGATAATGGAATTAAAACAATAAGACTGAGATAAAGTACCGTGTAGCCCATCGAGAGCCCGAAGCCGGGCAGGACGCCGCGCTTTGATACACTAGTTTGCATCCACTTTCATCCTTTCATCATCCACGCTCTACGGACCCGTTAAGGTTAAACCCGAAAGCGTGCCTCCGTTTGATACGGTCGGTCATTTAGGGGCATAAATCTGGCTGAAAATGCCTCCGTCGCCAAAATGCTTCGGCTGCGCTTCGGCCCAACCGCCGAACACTTCATCGATCGTGAACAACTTGATTTCCGGGAACTGGTCCGCGAATTGCGTCTTTACGCTGTCCAAGGTCGGACGGTAATAGTTTTTCGCCGCGATGGTCTGGCCTTCCTCGGAATACAGGTATTCCAGGTACGCCTCCGCCACTTCACGCGTTCCGTTCTTATCGACATTTTTATCTACTACCGCAACAGGCGGCTCTGCCAAAATACTCTCGGAAGGATAAACGATTTCGAATTTGTCCGGACCGAGCTCCTCGACAGACAGCCATGCTTCGTTTTCCCAGGCCAGCAGCACATCGCCGAGTCCCCGTTCTACGAAAGTCGTCGTCGCGCCGCGTGCGCCGCTGTCCAGTACCGGAACGTGCTCAAACAATTGTTTGACGAATTCCTGGGCTTTCGCCTCGTCGTTGTTGTTTTGGTGCAAGGCATATCCCCACGCCGCAAGATAGTTCCAGCGCGCTCCGCCCGACGTTTGCGGATTCGGCGTAATGACTTCCACGCCGTCTTTGATTAAATCGTTCCAGTCCTTGATTCCTTTCGGATTGCCTTTACGAACCAGGAAAACAATGGTCGAGGTGTAAGGGGAGCTGTTCACATCGTATTTTTGCTGCCATCCCTCATTGATCAGGCCGTTTTCCTGAATGGCATCGATATCGTAGCCGAGGGCCAGCGTAACCACATCGGCTTTAAGGCCGTCGATCACCGCCCGGCTTTGCTTGCCCGAACCGCCATGGGATTGGTTGATCTTGACCTTCTGTCCTTTTTCCTTCTCCCAGTGAGCCGCAAATGCCGCATTGTATTCTTCGTAAAGCTCGCGGGTCGGGTCATAGGACACGTTCAGTAACTCGACCGTCTTCTTTGCACCGTCGCCGTCTCCCGCTCCGTTCTTTGCCCCGGCGTCCGAACCGCAGGCCGCCAGCACCGCCGTCATCGCCAGAACCAAACTGAGTAAAACTCCCTTTTTCAAACCCTTTTTCATGTCGTATCACTCCAATCTCCATCATTATATTTTCTTTCTGCTGGGCAGTTACCTGTTTTTTGGTTTATACCCCCCGTAATGTAAGCAAAAAAACGGAGAAACGCCTTTGCCGTAATCGGTCAGGCCGAGACGCTACCCGTGTCTGCCTTGGCAAGTAGAGCGTTCCTCCGTCCGTACGGCTAGAACATAATTTAATTATTCCTACCTGTTTAGTATGTTATGGTGTTATTGTAAATGCCCAGGGTATTGTTGTCAAACCTTTTTTTAAATAAAAAATGCCTAAAAGTCCGAGGCTTGGGCGGGGCATTAAATACGTTTCTTGGGCTTAAAATGCCGCTTCTCATGTTTATCCCCGCAGATTAGTCGGAATACATGTACATAAATCTAGCCAATACGTGCCTTAACCCACCACATTCCACATTCTAAATACATGATCTTATGAGTCCGCATACCCGAGTACGTTGCTCATATTAGACATATACATTTGTTCGTTTTGCGCCTGGAACACTAATTATGGTCGATTTATCATACACATTTGCCCGTTTTGCGCCCAGAACGCTAATTATGGTCGATTTTTCATACACATTTGCCCGTTTTGCACCCAGAACGCTAATTATGGTCGATTTTTCATACACATTTGCCCGTTCTACGCCCAAAACGCTGATTGTATTCGATTTATCATACACATTTGCTCGTCTTACGCCTAAAACGCTAATTATGGTCGATCTTTCATACACGTTTGCCCGTTTTGCACCCAGAACGCTAATTATGGTCGATTTTTCATACAGTATTCGGCCAGTATCCCATAAAAAAAGCGATGGCAAGGTTTTTCTCCCCTTACCATCGCTTCTTCCGATTATCTCGCTCGCTCAATCGATCTCCTACTTGCCCTTCGCCGCCGGCACCACGCAGGACGGCTTTGCCAACGCCAGCTCCTGTCCGGTTTCCGTCAGGCTGCCGCTGTCCGCGTCCCTGCGGAACACAACGATATTGTCGCTGAATTGATTTGCGACAATCACGTAGCCGTCCAGCACCGCGAAATTCCGCGGCCACTTGCCGCCGGTGCCCGTCCATTCCGGCGCGTCAAGCGCACCGGTAGCCGGATCGACGGCAAAACGGACGATGCTGTCGTGCCCACGATTGGATCCGTACAAATACTTTCCGTCCGACGAAAGATGGATGTCCGCCGGGTAGTTTTCGCCCGCAAAGCCTTCGGGCAACGTGCTGACATGCCGGATGATTTCCAGTCCGCCTTGCTCCCGGTCGCGGGCATAAATCGTAATCGTGCTGTTCAATTCATTAATTCCATACGCATGGCTGCCGTTCGGATGAAACACAAAATGCCTTGGACCCGCGCCTGGAGGCAACTGGACCGCGCCTTGGCGCACCAGCTTACCTTCCTCGGTCCGATAATACACGATCTGGTCCATTCCGAGATCGGAAACATAAACATAAGCCCCGGCTTCATCCGGGACCGCGCTGTGGGCATGCGCCGCTTCCTGCCGGTCTTGGCGGGGGCCCTGTCCCTCATGCTGCACCAAAGATGTCAGGCCATTCAGAGACCCCTCGCCGTCCAGCGCAAAACGCGCAACATTCCCGCCGGAGTAGTTCGCCGCCAATAACCCTCCGTCCCGGGGAAGCGACAAATGACACGGATCCGCTCCTTCCGTCGGCGCTGTATTAAGCAAGGCCAGTCCGCCATTGGCAGGGTCAACCGCATAAGCGGCAACGCCGCCTTGAGCCTGCTCGCTCACCGCATACAGCCGGCTCGCCTCTTCATTAAGGATGAGGAAAGAAGGATTTTCAATACCCGATGTACTGCCGATGAGCCGAAGCGCCCCCGTTTCCGGATTCAAACCGCAAAGATGAATCCCTTCTTCTTCTTTTGAAGCGTACGTACCTACGTAAATCGGCAATTCTTCACCCGTTCTCAGCTCATTCATTTTCCATCTTCCTCCTTAATCGGCCTTTGGCCTATTCAGTATTATATTTTTTTAGCAGACGATGAACGTCCGATAATTTAATTTCGCGAAAATAGGCCTCAAGCCGTTCCTCGCCCCCGCTCAAAATCAGCTCCATCACGGAGTGAATATTGGATGATACGAGACACGACGACTGCTCGCTGCCCGAACACCATCCGCGTTGCAGCGAGCCGCTCGCAAACATCCGGTATAAATCCCCCAGGGTAATATCATCCAACGAAACGTTCAACCGGTAGCCGCCGCCCGCTCCTTCTTTCGTGGATACGTAGTCCTGCTTTCGTAGCGAAGCAAGCACCTTGCGGACGCGCGCAGGATGCGTCGATACGCTGCAAGCGATCTGTTCGCTGTTCGTCCTGCCGTCTCCGCAGGTGTACAGGAACAGCATACAGTGGACGGCTATGATAAACTCGCTATTCATGTATTTCCCCCCAAGTCGGCATCATATCATGAATATGATATAATGTTCTCGCTTGTCTATGTGAAAAAATTCGAAATTGAAAGGGTACCTTCACATGTTGAATAACATAAACACCACCTATTTGCAATGGTTCGTTACGATCGGCGCGGCCCTGATGGCGATATCCGTGCTCGTGATCCGGTTGAAAGCAAGCCGCAAACCGGTTACGCTCAAAAAAATCATCATCCCTCCGTTCGGCATGGCCACGGGATTTGCCATGTTCATCGCTCCCGAAATGCACATTCCTTGGACCTGGGCGCTGATTTCCTTTGCCGCGGGGTGGCTGCTTTTCTCTTTCCCTCTGATAAAAACCACGAAATTTGAAATCGTCGGGGATGAAGTGTTTGCCAAGCGTTCTCCCGGCTTCGCTTTTATCTTGATCGGGCTGCTCGTTCTCCGGCTCGCGCTCCACGAAGTCGTCGAGCAGTATATCTCCGTACTGCAGACGGGATCGGTGTTCTTCCTGCTTGCCTTCGGCATGATTTTGCGCTGGAGGTTGTTTATGCTAAAAGAATACCGGGCAATTACCGGCATCAAGAATCCCCCGGCTCAGGCATAGCCTCCATAAAATCGGAATCGCCGGACCAGCCTTTGACGATGCACCGGTTGCGGCCCGTATTTTTGGCTTCGTACAGACATTGGTCGGCCAAACGAATAAAACGGTCCTGATCCATCTCTAAAAATGGAGGTATACAGTACCCTCCGATGCTGACCGTGACCTTCCAGGAGGCCGAAGGCCCGGCAAAGGCGATTCCCAAACTTTCAACCGCCACTCTGATTTTCTCGGCAGTCTCATAGGTTTCCCGGGCGTTCAACCCGGATAGCAGTACGGCGAACTCTTCTCCCCCGTACCTTGCGGCAAACCCGTGCACCGTTTTAGCCTCCTTGGAAAGAACCCCGGCAACCTCCTTCAGCACGCTATCACCGCATAAATGTCCAAGCTGATCGTTATAGGCTTTGAACCTGTCGACATCCAAAAGCAAAAGCGAGAGCGGCGTCCGCCTTTCCTCCGGAGCAACCAGTTCCCAGGAGAGGATTTCGTCAAGCCTCCTGCGGTTGGGAATCCCGGTCAAGCTATCTAGTATGGATAAACGAAGGAGCTCCTGATTGACCTGTTCCAGCTTTTTTCCGGATTCCACCAGCTCCTTATGCTGATCCGAAAGCCGGACGAACATCCGGTTGACCTCGTTGACCACGGCGCACAGGACGATCGTTGCCGCAATCACGGAATTGAACCGGGCCAGATACCAGCCGAAGCTGTAGCGCGCCCCCGCAAAAATCGTAAGCACAATATCAAACAGTAACGCCAGCAAGGCTATGGAAATCCACAGATTCAGAAGTCCCCCTGTTTGAAAACGGACAAGCATCATCACTAGGGCGATCAGATTCAGGAGCGCGATAAACGGACCGATTCCGGTGCTTAAAACGTTCCAGTAGCTATCTTCCGAATCGATTAAAGCCGGAAGCATACCGCTTCCCGCTCTCGATATATGGAACAACAATAAAACAAGCATGAAAGTAATGAATAACCCGATGAACGCGGAAAAAGAAACATCTCTTTTGGACATTATGGATTCCCGGTACCGCCTCCCCACATACATATACAACAAAATGCCGGTCGGGAAACCGGCGTGCCAAAAAACCCACATCCAGGCTGAAGTCTGACTGTCCGCACCCAATACCCCATTTTCCGAGAAGACCCCCGGAAACGTAAGAATATGGAGCGCCGTGATCAATCCCGCATATACGTATGTACAAGCCAGAACGAGCAGGGCGGGAACTCCCGAGGCCCGAAACTGGGTGAACAAAAAAAAGGCGGTCAGCAGATCGCCGAAAATAAACAAGGAAATAAGAATAGGAAGAAACGGGCTAAAGGCGGGCAGCGTTTTCGTCCCGAAGGGTATCGCCGTTAAGGATATGATCACAATAAATAAAGCGACCAGCAGAGCAAATCTCCGCTGGTTGCCTGTGGAGGGAATATCGAGTATTTGTGAACCCAGTTTAAAACTATCGCGCATGGAGTTCCCTCCTCTAGTTGTCAGATGCCCAGGTATTAACTCACATTCGTCTCGGCCGGTCTAAGAATCGTAGACCCTATCGCAAGCAAAATGATAGCCATGAGTCCGAGAATGCCGAGCGGCAAAAGGATGCTTGCCGTACTTCCGCCTTCCGACAGCTTCTCCACCGCCTCGATCGCCCATTTTTGCGGGACGAAGTTGGCCGCCTTTTGCATAAAATCGGGCATGAACGATACGGGCCAGAAACAGCCCCCGAGCATACAAGTCGGAGTAATGATCAGGCTGTTGATCATGCCGGCATTTTGCGGATTGCGAATCAAGCCGGCAATGGCGCTGGCGATCCCCATGGACACGAGCATAAAGGCGCCGAGCACGAGGAAATGAAGAAGTAAAGGCACATCATAATCATACCTTAGCACATAGCCGCTAAACAATAGAACAAGCGCAATTTGTGAGATTCCGACGGCAAAGCTGCCGAGAAAATTGCCCAGCGTAATTTCCCAGGCACGAACCGGCGCGCTGAACACCCGGGCCATCGTTCTCCGGCGGCGATCTTCGATCACTTTGCTTACCGTGCTGTTGATGAGCCCCATCAGAAACATAAGCGTAAAGCCGGTCACGACATTCAAGCCCGGTTTGGGATAAAGCTCCAGATCGTGCTTTACCGAGCTCACATTATGCTTTTCCATCTGCTCGAGGACGGACCCGAATACCTTCAAATCCGCTTCACCGGTTGGCTCGGACCGGCCCGTCAGCCCGGCTGCGGAACCGATTCCCATCGTCAATTGCCGCAGTGACACGCGGAGCATGGAAGAGGACTGGCTTGCTTTTAATTCATACATCCGTACCGGTTCCGGTTTCCCGGAAAGCATGCTCTCCGTAAAACCCTTCGGAATCACGAATCCGGCTTCCCCCTTGTTCGCGGTAATCTGTTCTTTCAACTCCGACTCGCTTGCGATTTCCTTCAGCACATAATCCGATTTTCTTAGTTCATTCAGCAAATGCGTACTGGCGATCTCCGCATCTTCGTTCACGTACAGAACCGGGGCCTGACTGTAATTATCCTGCCCCAACAGAGCCACAGCGAGGGCAATGACGATACAGGGCAGCAAAATATGCATGAGAGCTCCCTTTTTCGTGCCGGCAATCTGCCGGATCATGTTCCAGGCTATCGTTAAACTATTCATATTGGTATCCCGCCTTTCTGTACGTAATGATGCCGATCAGCAGAAGCAGCCCGCCGGCGATTCCCAGCATCAGAACATGGCGCATGATCTCTCCCGCATCCGCATCGAGCATAACCCGCAGTATCCCTTGAAGCGCCCAGTGGTTCACGGTAAATTCCCCAAGCTTCTGAATCAACTCGACCGGAAGCGGATTAAAGCCTCCGCTCAAAAAGGTCATCGTGATAATCACGACCTGCACCACCGCCTTGGCTGCCGTCTGGGATTTCGTCAGCAACGTGCACACGACGGCAAGCATCATGGAGCACAGCACCACCAATACGCAGATCGCAAGCAAATATGCGGGATGCGTCCCCCAATTGACGCCATACAACCACGAAGTACCGTATATGATGGTGGCTGCCTGCGCGAGCGTGATGATACTGTTTCCGAAGATTTTCCCTGCAAAAACCGTGAACGGGCTGACCGGCATCGAGCCCAGCCGATATAGCGTCCTACCCTTGATTTCCATATTCAAGCTTTCGCTTACCATAATCCCGGAGTACAGCAGGAACATGATCAGCATGGAGGCAGCGTAGTATTGAAACGACGAATATTGATCTCCATTCTTGTTTAGCGAGGTATCCTGCACGTACACGTCAGCTGTTTTCCCAGCATCGGCGAGCGCAGGGATAACCTTATCGGGACCCAAAACGAGCGCCGTCGATTGCATGCGGTTAACCCCGTCCAAATAAGCATCAAAAATTGCGCCTGCGGTCAGGTTCACGAGATGGTCTTTGCCAAGCAAATACTCCCACTTGGCCGCCTCGCCGTTTGCAACCCGTTCATCGAAACCCTTGGGAATCATGACGGCGTAATCGATTTCCCCGGATCGCAGCAAATTTTCCGCTTCATCGCGGGTTGCGACCGTTTGGACCTCCAGGGACTTCGCGATTTCCGGAGAACCCAGGAATGCGGCCAATCCCGGATCCTTCCCGGATTCTCCGTCTTGGTTGACGATGCCGACGACAATCTTTACTACCGAAGCGTCTCCGTTCGTTCCGACCACCCCCGACAACGCGTTGCCCAAAATAAAAATCAACAGCATCGGAAGCAAAAACAGGTTTATGATGATGCCCCAGTTCGACATAAGCCTCCGGATTTCAAAAGAGACGATCGTCCCTAATTTCATGGCCTTCCTCCTCCTAATCCCGAAGCTTTCGTCCGGTCAGGTTTAAAAACAGCGTTTCAAGGGTTGGCTGTTCGCAAACGACCGAATGGACGACGGCGTCATGCTTCGCGCAAATATACAAAATATCCTGCAGATCGTTTTGCGATGATGGCGTAAACAGCTCCAGATCTTGATCCTGCTGCAGCACCCGGGAAATCCGCGGATGCATCCGCAATTCCTGAAGGGCCGCCTCTCCGATCCCCGTGGCTTTTATTTTTATCTTTTCTTCCCCCGCAACGCGTTCGCGCAATTCCTCCTGAGTGCCGCAAGCGATCACATGCCCTTGATCCATGATGGCCACCCGGTCGCAAATGGCCGAAACTTCCTCCATATAGTGGCTCGTATAGATCACCGTGGATCCCATACGGTTCAATTCCCGGACGGATTCCAAAATATGATTTCGGGACTGCGGATCGATGCCCACCGTCGGCTCATCCATAATAATGAGCTTGGGGTGATGCATGATGGCGCAGGCGATATTGAGCCTGCGTTTCATCCCGCCGGAGAACGTTTTGGGCAGCTGCTTGGCGCGGTCCTCGAGTCCGACAAAACGCAGCGCCTCGGCGGTGCGTTCTTTTAATTCCCGGCCGCGCAAGCCGTACAACTTACCGAAAAAAGCGACGTTGTCGGCGGAAGACATGCCCTCATATAGCGCAAGATCCTGCGGTACCAGGCCGATCCGCCGCTTGACTTCCAGCACCTGCTCCTTCACGGAGATTCCGTCGACGCGGATTTCGCCCTGATCCATCCGCAGCAGGCCGACGATCATATTGATCGTCGTGCTTTTGCCCGCTCCATTCGGACCGAGCAGCCCGAAAATTTCCCCTTGCTGAATGTCCAAATTCAAATGATCGACCGACAGTTTATCTCCATATCGTTTGATGACGTCTTTCATTTCCACAAAAGCCATTAAACTTCACGTCCCTCCGAGATATTCCTCTGATTTGAATTCATTGTACCAAGCTGCGGCGTTCCGCGAAGGTAGAGAACGTCATCATCTGAGAATGACTTTAGTCACCTTCTTCATGTGTTATAATGTAGCCAAATTGAGGAACTACGAAGGAGCTGCGACAATGCCCAAGCGGCTGCTGCTGACGCTGACCTGCGGAATCGTCCTGATTTCCTGCATGGTTGAAATTTATTCGCTGACCGGACATGGTTACGGTTTGTTTGTTCTCCGTTCCTTGTTCTTGCTTGCTTTCGCCGTTGCCGGCTTTCTTGCCGTCACGGAAGCTCCAATTATGGCCCTGGCCGCCCTGCAAATTTTGTACGCGGCCTGGTTCTGCCGGACATACGGAGGGCTGACGGACATTGCAGCCGTCAGCCCGGTCTTTCTCTATTTCCAACTGCCGCCGACCCGGACCCGTTCACGCTGGATTTTGTTGGTTTTCCACCTTGCCGCTCTCAACTTTGCTCTTCAGGGTCAGCCTACGTCATGGATCGCGGTCTGCAATATATTCGTTCTTAGCACCGCATTTCTCCTGGCCACGCTGGGACATGCGGAGCAGAAGAAGGAAACGGCCGAACTGCATTACGACGCCCTGCGTAAGAAGCATTACGAGCTGGACGAAACGCGAAACCGTCTGGTCCTCTTCACGAAACAGGTGGAAGGGGCCGCCCAGGCGGAGGAACGAAACCGGATTTCCCGGCAGCTCCATGACGATGTCGGCCACCGCCTTATCCGGGCCAAAATGATGATGGAAGCCGCGCTCCAGGTCATCCCCGCCGATCAGGAAAAGGGCATGACCATGCTGCGGCAAATCCGCGACCAACTGACCTCCGGGCTGGATGAAATGAGGGCGGCGGTTCGGCGGATGAAGCCGTCCGAGGCTCCGGCCGGGATCCATTCCCTTAGCCGCATGCTGGAGGAGGTCGGCCGGGAAACCGGGATTCGCACCGGGCTGACCGTCGAAGGGAACCCTTATCCCCTGTATCCCAGCCAGGAGATGATTATGTACAAAAATGCGCGCGAAGCGATCACGAACGCACTGAAGCACGGACATCCCGCTTCCGTCACGATCGTCATATCCTACCGAGAACAGGAAATATGGATGGCGGTCAGCAACGACGGCGTCCCCCCGTCGAGCCTCCCGGCCGAAAACGCGGGGCTTGGTCTCACCGGCATGCGGGAACGGTGCATTCTGGCCGGAGGCCGGCTTGAAATCGCCTTGGAGCCGGTATTTACGATAACGACAAAGCTCCCTGTCATCCGTCGCGAAGAAATTATTTGAGAGTTGTTCAAAAACGCTTTGGTACTCATTTATTTAGTAGGAGTGATTACTCATGCCGAACCTGTCGGTATTCATAGTGGATGATGACCCGTTTATCCGGGAAAGCCTGACTTTACTGATCGGTCTCGATCCCGAAATCGAAGTGGCCGGGTCTGCGGGAAACGGAGCGGAAGCGGCAGAGCTCATCGCGCGCGGCCCCCATCCGGATGTCGTCCTGATGGATATCCGCATGCCGGAATGCGACGGCGTGGAGGGAACCCGGAAGATCAAAGCGATCTCTGCCGACATTTCCGTATTGATGCTGACGACGTTCGATGACGATGAATATATTCTTGAGGCGCTCCGTAACGGAGCCAGCGGATATCTGCTTAAAAATATCCCTCCCGACCGGATCATTCAGGGCATCAAAACCGTGCATAGCGGAAACATGCTCATCCACCCGGACGTCGCGCGGAAGCTGACGGGCCTGCTGCGCCAAGCCCCCTCTTCCCCTCCGGAAGCCCGGTTTGCCGCGGCCGGCCTAACGGCGGCGGAACAAAACGTGGTCCGCTTGATCGCCGACGGCATGTCCAACAAGGAGATCGCCGCCCAGTTATTTTTAAGCGAAGGCACGGTTAAAAATTATGTCACCGACATCCTTGGCAAGCTGGGCGTCCGGGACCGCACGCAAATCGCCATCCTGTACTGGAAAAGCCGGAGCGGGGCTTAACGAATCGCCGGTAAACGCGGCGGGCGCGTTAAACGCATCACGCACGCTCCGAACACCCTTCGTTGTAAAAAATCCAACCATTTCTCCCAAATCAGGGCGAAAACAGGGCCTTCATTGGATAATATCCAATCAAACACGTGCTTTTTCATCAAAACGGGTGCCGATGGTTCAACATCGTTGGATTTTTTCCAATGGAGTGCCGAGTTGTAACCATACCATAGAGAGTTCATTGGATTTTTTCCAACGGGGGCTCGGTGACCCCGGCCATGGTCTATTCAACATAAAAAAGGCCGCCTCAGCAGGCAGCCATGGTTATCGATTTATTTTTTCGGAGCGGTTATTGGCCCGTCTTCATGGAAGTGGTGTTAATAAGCTGCGGAAGCATCTTCGTTCCCTTTACCATTTCAGAGGAACACAGCGGACATACCGGATTGTAATCAAACGTAAAGTTATCCCGCATCCATCCGTTGCAATCCTCGCTAACGCAAGACCAAACCGTGGTATTCTCCTCAGGAACTTCTTCGATCGTTTTTTTACGGTAGTTCATGATAACCTCCCAAAAAAGATATTGCGGGGTGAACGATCACTCCCTCAAAAAAACAAAAGCTGCCCTTAACGCACGCGTTAAGAGCAGCTTGTGCCTGCATTACAGTTTTACGACATTCTCGGCTTGCGGTCCGCGGTTGCCTTGAACGACGCTGAATTGTACGCGTTGACCTTCGTCAAGCGTTTTGAAGCCATCGCCTTGGATTGCGCTGAAATGTACGAATACGTCATTTCCGCCTTCCACTTCGATAAAGCCGAAACCTTTCTCGGCATTGAACCATTTCACTGTTCCAGTTTCCATGAAAGTTACCTCCTTGATTATTATTAACATGCTCCTTTTTTACATAAAAAAATTCACATATTGAAAAAAGTTCATTTTTAGAAATTGACACTCTTTTCAATACGTGAATATCACTTCTCCAAACTTAATTAACCTCATTATACGCTCATCTGGATAAAAAAGCAAATCGCCCGTAGTCCCTCCACTCCCCTGCTGGACAGATTTGGGATGCCGGACTATAATGACAATTGTAATCCGCAGCATAATAGTTCAGGGGAGCTGGAAATTCGGCCGGCTGAGATTGTATCCCGCAAGATACTGACCCTTTAACCTGATCTGGGTAATGCCAGCGTAGGAAGAATGATTAGCCATGAACTTATCCATTCATAGCCATGAACCTAAACCTACGCGTCCCGATCCGGGGCGCTTTTTTTGTTGGCCGGAACTGCCAGATTGCAACCTGCGGAAATTTCCGAACAAATGAAGGAGAGAATGATGGTGAGACTTAAAAAATCGGCATGGCTTGCGCTGTGCACCGTACTGCTCGTAGCCCTTACGGCCTGCGGACAGGACAACGGAAAGGCAAACAACGCAGCGAAAAACGGCGCCGGCGCATCCGGAAACGGACAACCCGCCTCCCTGAAAGACGTCAAGATTTTGCTCGACTGGAGCCCCAATACGAATCACACCGGTTTCTACGTGGCCAAGGAGCAAGGTTTTTACGAAGAAGAAGGCCTGAACGTCGATATCATCCTGCCGGGCTCCGCCGGTGCCGACGCCATGGTTGCCTCGGGTGAAGTTCCCTTTGGCGTAAGTTACCAGGAAGGCGTGACCCAAGCGAGAATTCAAGGGCTCCCGCTCGTTTCCATCGCCGCGGTCATTCAGCATAACACGTCCGGCTTTGCCGCACCGGTGGACCGGAACATCAAATCTCCGAAGGATTATGAAGGAAAAACCTATGGCGGCTGGGGCTCACCGGTCGAGGAGGCGATTCTGAAATCGATCATGGACCAGAGCGGAGCCGATGTAAACAAGGTGAAATTCGTCAATATGGGGGAAGCGGATTATTTTACGGCCGTGAAACGGGATATCGACTTTGCCTGGATATTCTACGCATGGACGGGAATCGAGGCCGACCTTCGCGGAGAACCGCTGGATATGCAATTCGTCAAGGATTATTCCGAAAGCCTGGATTACTATACGCCGGTCATCGTCACGAACGAGAAAACGATCGCTGAGGATCCCGAGCTGGTCAAGGCCTTCATGCGGGCTACAACCAAAGGCTACGAGTACACCATCGACCATCCGGAGGAGTCGACAGACATACTTATAAAAGCCGTGCCCGAGCTGGATAAGGATCTTGTCGCCGCCAGCCAAAAATGGCTCAGCCCGAAATACAAGGATGACGCCGCCCGTTGGGGAGAGCAAAAACGCGAAGTTTGGCAAAACTATTCCGACTGGATGCACGAACGCGGTCTGATCGAAAAGCCGCTGGATACGGATAAAGCATTTACGAATGAATTTTTGCCCGAATAACTGATCCGAATAACCGATGAAAGGATGATCGATTATGTCAAATGCACTGTTAAGCATTCAAATCATTCCGAAAACCCCGAACGGTGAGGATGTAATTCCTTATGTCGACCGTGCAATCGAGGTCATTCAAGCCTCCGGGGTGAAATATCAGGTGAATCCGCTGGAGACGACCATGGAGGGCGATCTGGATGAACTGCTGGCCATCGTCAAACGTATGAATGAAGCGGTCGTGGAGTTCGGCAGCAACGGAGTGATCTCCCAGATCAAAATTTTGTACAATCCGGAAGGCGCCAGCATGGACAAGCTGACCGAGAAGTATCGTCCATGAAGCTCAGCCGGCTCTTAAAAAGCATATGGCCGCCCCTCGTGGCGGTCATCTTGTTTTTGATCGTTTGGCAAGGGGCCGTCTCCGTATTTCATATCGAAAAATGGATCCTTCCGAGCCCCGCCGATATCGTCAAGGTGTCGTCGGCCGAAGCTGAAAATCTTTGGGGCCATACGCTCGCGACGCTCCGGCTTATGATCATCGGTTTCGTGATCGGGACCGCCGTCGGACTCCTTGTCGCCTTTGCGCTTCATTATATTCCGTTTCTGAAATCATCGCTTTATCCGTTGATCATTCTGACCCAAAACGTGCCTGTCATCGCCCTCGCTCCCCTGCTCATGATCTGGTTCGGTTTCGGGGTTCTGCCCAAAATCATCATCATCACGCTGGTTTGTTTCTTTCCGGTTGCCGTATCGGCGATGGACGGCCTAACCCGAACCGACCGGGTCATGCTGGATTATATGAGAATGGCCGGGGCGACGAAAGCGCAAATCTTTTATAAGCTGGAAGTCCCCCATGCCCTGCCGTCCATGTTTTCGGGGATGAAAATTGCGGCAACCTACAGCGTTATGGGCGCGATCATCGCCGAGTGGGTCGGGGCGGACAAAGGAATCGGTTACTATATGATGCTGCAAAAAGCGTCATATCGCACGGACAAAACTTTCGTTGCCATCGCCGTCATCGTGGCCATCAGCCTGGCGATGTTCATTCTGATCGCCCTGCTTGAAAAATGGCTGGTCCGCTACAGGCCGGCCGATAACGATAAATAGAAAGGAGCGTGTCCTCGTGGTTACGGAACCTACGACAAATCCGGCTACACCTCCCGCGCTCGAGGTACGAAACATCAGCTTGACTTACCGCAAGGGGCGGCGCGAGGTTCTGCCCGTGCTGAACGATATTTCCCTGTCCGTTCCCGCCGGGAGATTCGTTTCGATCATCGGCCCCTCCGGGTGCGGGAAGAGCACGCTGTTCCATGTGATCGGCGGACTGATCCGGCCGGATGCCGGGCAAGTCCAGATCGAAGGCAGTGAGGTTACGGGAAAGCGCGGCCTGATCAGCTATGTTCCGCAAAGGCCGGCCCTGTTCCCCTGGCGGACGACGCTGGACAACGTGCTGCTCGCGCGCGAAATCACGGGCAGCGCCGACGCGGCGGCACGCGAAGAAGCCCTGCAATGGATGAACCGGGCCGGACTGGGCGGCTTTGAAAAAGCTTATCCGCACACGTTGTCCGGCGGCATGCAGCAGCGCGCTTCATTCCTGCGCGGATTGCTCGCTCCGCAGGAGGTCCTCTGCCTCGACGAACCGTTCAGCTCGCTGGACGAGCTCACGCGCGGCGAAATGCAGCGCTGGCTGCTCGACCTTTGGGAAACAAGCCGAAGATCGGTGGTCATGATCACCCACAGCATCGACGAGGCCCTTTTGCTTTCCGATACGATTTATTTGTTGTCCAACCGTCCCGCTTCCGTTCTCCACCGGATCGACGTTCCCTTTGCCCGTCCCCGAAAGGAAGAGCTGGCGGAGGATTCCGGGTTTCTGGAGCTGAAACGGGAAATCGCCGGACGGATGAGAGAAGAACAACGCAAAAAACCAATCTAGACAGGCGGATGGTCCTGTCCGGATTGGTTTTTACAATGAATAAATGTCCAACGTTTGTTCGGAAAGCCTCATCATGGCATGAACGATATCGGGATCGAATTGCGAGCCGGCCCCCCGGATCAACTCCAGTCTGGCTTCGCTCAGTGTCAGAATGCGGCGGTATTTGATATTGGAGGTCATGGAATCAAAGGCGTCAAGGACGGCGCAAATGCGGGCCCCGAGGGGGATATCTTCTCCTTTAAGCCCGTAAGGGTACCCCCTTCCGTCCCAACGCTCATGATGATATTTGATCACATCGATGATTTCCGTACCGAACCCGGGATTGCTTTCCGCCATCCTGGCCCCAACCACCGGGTGAAGCTTGATCACTTCCCACTGCTTCTCGTTCAGGGGGGAACGCTGGGTCAGCAGCTCCCGCGAAATCACCGTTTTGCCGATATCATGCATAAAGCAGCCCCTGATCAATTGCTCGGCGGTATGTTCCGGCAATTTGAGCTGCAAGGCTATTTTTTCCGCAAGCATGGATACTCTCGAGCAATGATAATATATTTCCGGATGCGTATTTTGAAGTGCCTTCAGCCATTTTGAGGCGTCCGGTTCCTGGTCCAATTTCAGCTGTTCTATAAATAAGCTAGAGGTTGTACCCATCTGACTGCCTCCTAAAACCTATTGCTTCTCCATTATATTATAGGCCAAAAGTTTCCACCTGCCTAGAAAAAAAGCTTAAATTCAATTCGGAGAATCCGTCTCCCGGCTTATGTCCGAAGAAGGAGTGAACTAACCCGTGAATCTAACCTCCCGGTCCCAAAGTAATGGAAAACAATCCCACCCATGGATTGACGCTCATATTCATCTTGACCAGTATGAAGAACAAGCAAAAGAACTTATCTTGCGACACGCAAATGAGCGCGGAATGGATGCGTTGATCAGTGTTTCCATGCATTTGAAGTCATGCCTCGGCAACCTCGAGTTGTCCAGGCGCTATCCGGGACGGGTGATCCCGGCTTTCGGCTACCATCCGGAGCAGCCGGTGCCATCCGAGCAGGAATTGGAAACGCTGATCGCCTGGATACATGCCCATGCTTCGGACATGGCCGCCGTCGGCGAAATCGGCCTCCCCTACTACATGCGGACAGACGCGGAGCAGCGGGGAGAATCATTCGACCTTGAGCCATACGTCGCTTTGCTCGACCGGTTTCTTGAACTCGCAGGGCACTTAGGCAAGCCTGTAGTTCTCCATGCCGTGTATGAAGACGCCGCGCTGGTCTGCGATATGTTGGAACGCCGGAGCATTACCCGCGCCCATTTCCACTGGTTCAAGGGTCCCAAGGAGACCGTTCGGCGTATGGCTGAGCGGGGTTATTATATTTCGTTTACGCCGGACCTGCTTTATGAACCTGAGATCATCGAACTGGCAAAATACTATCCCGCAGACTTGTGCATGGCCGAAACCGACGGCCCCTGGCCATTCGAAGGGCCGTTCGAGGGACGTGACACGGAACCGGACATGGTCCGCGACGTCGCGGCCGCATGGGCTTCATTGCATGGATGGTCGTACGACAAAGCCTGCGGGATACTGGTTTCCAATACGCGGCGTTTCTACGGACTGTAGCATTCGTCCCTCCTGCGCGGCAATTGATGCCGGCTGGAGGGATTTTTCCTTTCGGAAGCCAACCGATTGACAATCCTTTTTCTTTCATGTAATAATTTGATAAATATCTAATTAGTAAATAATCTAAATAGGGGGCCTATCATGCAGCTTGATCGTATCGTTCAGTTCCATAAGACGGTCGGAGACGTCACCCGGATCCGGATTATCGCATTGCTAAAAAACGGACCGCTTCACGGGCAGGCACTGGCCGGCAAATTGGGCGTTTCGGCTCCCACCATCACCCATCATATGGCGAAATTGCGCGAAGCCGACCTGATCTACGAACGCCGGGACAAGAATACGATTTATTTTTACTTGAACGAGAAGAGTCTGGCTTTGCAGGCACAGGCCATTTTGAACGTTGGTAACAACGGGGATACGCAACAAGGAAAGGAGGGGATCTCCGTGAAATCTCAAGACCAATCGGCTATCATCCGCAATTTTTTCACGAAAGACGGAAAACTCAAGCATCTGCCCGCCCAACTCAAGAAAAAACGCATCGTTCTCGAACACCTCGTGCAGGGATTGGAGCCGCGCCGGCAGTACACCGAGAAAGAAATCAACGAGTACATTCAGAAGTATCACGAGGATTTCGCCACCATCCGCAGGGAATTTATCATGCATCAATACATGTACCGGGAAAACGGGATTTACGAGCTTAACCCGCCGGAAATGTGGGCTAAATCTTAAACTGAACGCTCCCGTGCTTATGCAGGTTTGAACGAAGCAATGCCGCAGGTAAATGCAATTTCGGGCCTGCTTCCTTTTTTAAATAACTAATTAGATATATATAAAATTAGATAATTAGCTAGACATCGCTGCAATCAAGGAGTCTAAAGGTGAATCACGGATTATTGCTTAAACAGGAAAAAAATTATGCCCGATTGTTCGCCGCAGGGATCGTGAACGGCATCGGGGACCGGTTTAGCCAGGTGGCCATTCTCGGCCTGCTGCTATCGCTCACCGGCTCCGGCCTCGCCGTCGGAATTACGTTCGCCGTCCGGCTTCTGCCCTTCCTCATTTTCGGACCGTTTGGGGGGTGGCTTGCGGATCGCTTTTCAAAAAAAAGAATTATGATTGTCACGGACGTGGTCCGGGTTCTGTTCGCCTTATCGCCGCTGCTTGTGCGAGAAGCGGGTGACGTGTGGATTATTTACGTCAACTCTTTCCTGCTTGCCGCCGGAGAAGCGCTGTATTCTCCCGCCCGCATGTCGGCCATCCCGTTTCTGGTCAAGAAGGAGCATCTCCTTAGGGTCAACAGCCTTGAGGAAGTCCTGACCGGACTCGTGCTGATCGGCGGTTCACTCTCCGGGGGCCTCGTCTCTTCCCTATTCGGCACGGAGACGACCTTCGTTTTGAACTCGCTGTCCTTTCTGATCTCCGCGATGCTGCTGCGCCGGATCCCGAGCCTGGTTGGGGCCGCTGCAGCCGGAAATAGAAGAACTGGCGTTGAAGAGTCCATTCCGGCTCCCCGGCCCGGAAGGAATGTTTCGCATTCAAGGAATTGGCCGAACTGGCTGATCCGCTCTCCTTTTCTCCTTCTGATGCTCTCCGTTTTTGCCGTGTGGCCGATCGGGGACGGCATATTTAATATTTTGCTCAGCGTATATGCGGTGGAGGTTTTCCATCAGGGGGATCTAGGGATCGGAATTCTTTACGGAGCCTTGGGCGCCGGACTGGTCCTCGGATCGGGGATGACAGGCAAATTCACTCGACATATGAAAGCCGTCGCCATACTGACCCTACTGATCGAAGGCGTCTTTCATGTTATGATCAGCCAAAGCGGATCTTTTATGCTGTCGGTACTTCTGCTGGGAGGAAAAGCCATCTGTTCCGGGATCGGCAACGCCTGCAATCAGACCCTGTTGATGACGATCGTTCCGGACCGAATACGGGGCCGATTTATGGGAATGCTTGCCGCAATGCAAAATACGATGATGGGGATCGCGATGTTCCTTGGCGGATTAATGCTGGAGGAGGTTTCTCCCCGAGCTTTAGGCTTGTTCGGCGGCATGCTCCTCGCAGCGGCCGGAGCCGGGGCATCGCTCGTCTATCTCCTGTTCCGCCGCAGGTTTCATGCCGAAGTCGCGGAGAGCGTCCCGGACAACGCGGCTTTATAACTTGAAGAGGCCGCCCTGCCAGGCAGCCTCCAAGTTATCGTAATGCTTATTTGAATCCGAAACCGCGCTTCTCCAAAAATTCCCGCATGTGCAACCGGGCCGGCTGGGCCAGCTTTTCCGCCATCAAGACGGACCATGGGGTATCCTTCGCTCCGCCGGTTCTCTCCCGCAGATACTTTACCATGACCTCGTCATACTGCTCCACGCCTTTTTCCGAGCTCTCCGGGTCATACCCGTTCCAGTGCAGCACCGCCTGCTGCGGCAAGCGCGGACGCTGCCCCGGTTCCTGGTCCGGATAGCCGACGCACATGCCGAATACGGGATAGACCAGCTCCGGAAGGCCGAGCAGCTCGGCAACTTCCTCGCTTCTGTTGCGGATGCCGCCGATGTATACGATGCCGAGACCGAGCGACTCCGCGGCCACGGCCGCATTTTGAGCCGCCAGAGCCGCATCGACCGTGGCGACGATCAAGTTCTCCGTCGTATCCTCGTAAGTTTCCCGGTCCGGCAAATGCCGCTCCGCCGCGGATTTCAATCTGGACAGATCCCCGCACCAGACCAGAAACACGGGGCATTCGGAAATATAAGCCTGCTGACCGCATAACTCCTTCAGCTTGTCCTTCCGCTCCCGGTCGGTCACCGCGATAACGCTGTACGCCTGCACATTACTGGAGCTTGAAGCCCACTGCGCCGCCCGGGCGATTTCTTCGATTTGCTCCCGGGACACCGGCTTTTCGGAATACTTCCGGATGGATCGATGCTTTTTAATTTGTGCGATGACCTCATTCATGCCGAATTCACTCCCAAACCCCTCATAATAAATTGAACCGCATGCTCCGGATAGGTTTCCGAAAAATCTTCCCGGATATCCGTCAAAAACTCGAGATTCCGGTATCTTTTGTGGGACAAGGCCACTCCCAGCACCATGAGCAGAGTCGCAGACAAAGAATCGTACCGAAAAATCCCTTGCTCTTTGCCAAGCTCAAGCAATTCTTTGACTTTGGACCACACCGGCTTCAAAAACGAGAACACGATGTTCAGCCGGGGAGATTGCAGCGTCAATTCCTGCTGAACGATATCGCTCAGCTCTTTGTCCTGAATCGTGAACTTCAGGATTTCCCGGGTCAGCATTTTCAAGCCCTCCAGCGGGTCCTTCAGTTCCTCTTCATACCTGAAAAACGCCTCGGGGGTGCCCGGGAAAAAGTGCTCGAAAATCGCTTCGAACACTTTCTCCTTGCCCCCGAAGTAGTAGGAAACCAGCGCTACATTGGCGCCCGCCGCCTCGCAGATTTGCCTTACGCTCGTTCCGTCAAATCCTTGTTTGGCAAACAACGATTTCGCCGATATAAGTATGCGCATTTTTACATCCGTATCAGAAAGTTCCATAGCAAGTCCCCTTACCTATTCTAGTCCCATTATGAAACTTTCAACTTTGATCCGCAAGGCCGGCGAGCTTCGGTTCACTCCGCGGCAAATTCCAATGCCGCCTGATCTTTCGCGGTCTCACGCTTCGGCCCCCGCCCTTTAAACAGTTCCGCCGCCAGTCCGACCAAAAGGCTTGCCGCAGCGATGACGCCGAGCCATACAATGTCGCGGGACGATATCGTCCCGGCTCCGCCAAACTGAATGTTCATCAGGCCCTCTACCGCATAGGTTGCAGGAAGAAAATCCCCGGTCGCATGATAAAAACCGTTCAACAATTGACGCGGAACCAAAGCTCCCGAAGTCACCAACTGCAGCGAAAGC
The DNA here is from genome assembly GCF_051307165.1 of Paenibacillus salivarius. Taxonomy (NCBI): domain Bacteria; kingdom Bacillati; phylum Bacillota; class Bacilli; order Caryophanales; family Paenibacillaceae; genus Paenibacillus; species Paenibacillus salivarius. The sequence continues at coordinate 625,414 of NZ_CP195592.1, read as the reverse complement.
GCTGCGATATTGAACAGCATGCCCGCCATCCCGAACCATTGCAGAAACATCTGCGAAAAGAACAGGAACGCCAGAACGATCAAGCTCTGGAACGACCAGAAGGCGAAGAATCCTTCGTTCGCTTGCCCTCCCAACGCGAACACGAGGCTCGTTCCGACCAGGGCGATGGCGAGGGATGATACCAGGTTGATGACGGTTCTGGCTCCAAAACGCTGCCAACCGGACAATTCGGAACCGATTAGGCCGGATGCCTGCTGCAGATTCATTCCCATAATCATCGTACCGACATACGAAGCCAGTACCAGCATCATCGGCACCATCTGATTATTCATTCCGTCCACGGGGTGAATCGTCTCCACTCTGGAATCCACCTTTCCGGATAATTCCGGAGCGGCCTGGGCCGAAACCATCCGGTTCACCGAATCCGTGATTTTGGCTGCCGTGCTATCCATCACACTGGATACCATCATCGCATTCGATCCGTTCATCGTATATTCCAATGACGCCGCTTCTCCGGGGGCCTGCAGCCGCTGTCCGAATCCGGCCGGGATTTTGACGATCATCTGTAATTCCCGCCGCTCCAACGCTTCCCTCGCATCTTGCTCCGTCAAGCCGGTTTCCCATCGAAAAGGCGTATTTTTCTGAAAACCGTCCACGAGCTGCATTCCGAACGCACCGTCCTCGTTGACGGCCGCAATCGTAAATCGATCGACCCGCTCGGTCACCCCGTCATAAGCCGTCATCCAGATGAGGCAGAAGATTACCTGGAACATCAATGCCGTCAGGATGCCGATTTTGGTTTGCGGGGCTTTGAGAAACGCCATTAAACCTTTTTTCATGGTTCTTGCCACTCTCCCTGTAAAAATTCATTATTAAACATATGTTTAAAACATTCGTTTAAATCATATGAAGGTGAGTGTCATTTGTCAATCTAAAATTTAAAATATCGTATTTCAGGCCAATCCGTTGACCAATAAATATGCGGCCATGATCCAAATCACGACCGCCGAGCATAGATTTAACCTGCGTAGCCATAATCCGCTTCGGCTAATCCTTCCCACGTATCTGCCTGCTATGGCCAAGCCGGCGAACCAAATCCACGATACTAAAACCGTGGCTAGAGTAAAGACATATTTTTCAATACCCGCATAATTTAACGAGCTTGATCCGATGACTCCGACCGTATCCAAAATCGCGTGCGGATTCAGCAGGGATACGGACATCGCGAACACCGCCTGTTTTACCGGCGGCAAGCCGCCCGTTGCATTCCCTTCTCCCCCGGGGGTTCCTTTCCATAACGACCATCCCATAAAAATCATGAAGCAGGCCCCGGCGATAAATAATACCGTCTTCAGCCAATCCACCGCGAGTACGACCATCGATACGCCCATCACGGCAAAAACAATCAGCAGCGTGTCGCACAATCCAGCGGTGACGACGGCCGGCAGAGCCCCTGGCCACTTCTTCCCCGCCGCCCCTTGATTAAACACAAATACATTCTGTACGCCCAAAGGCAAGATCAGCCCCAGCGCGAGCATAAATCCGTGAAAAAATGCCCCTGTCATAAAGTCCACCTCATTCTCTTGATGTAAAGAACCTCCGAGTTATCTTCGGCCAGTTCCCGCACTTTATTGTAGCGTCATGGACCGCTGCCGGCTCCATCCATTTGGTTGGATATAAAACCAACCAAACGTTATAATAGCCGTATCCATAAAACGAGAAGAACACGGTCGCAGGAGGACGATGACACCGATGGAAAAACCGATATGGCAGCCCAACCGCCACTCTCCGGTACCGCTGCATGTTCAGATCACCCATTTTATCCGCGATAAAATCGCAAGCGGCGAGTGGCCCGTCGGCACCCGCCTTCCTTCCCAGCGCGAACTGGCACAGAGCTTCGGCGTGAACCGCAGTACCGTCGTCACGGCGATGGACGAGCTCGCCGCCGCGGGCATGATCGAAGGCGGACGCGGAGGCGGCACCCGGGTCGTCAACCGGACCTGGGGCGCGCTTGCTTCCACGCCGCCTCCGGATTGGAACGCCTATGTCAACGCAGGCATCCACCGGCCGAACCTGCCGACGGTCCAGGAGATCAACCGCGCGGAGTTCGACTCGGGCATCCTAAGGCTCGGGACGGGCGAGCTATCCCCGGAGCTGCTTCCGCGGTCCGGCATGGAAGAGCTGCTCCGCGACATGGCGGTCCGCGTTCCCGAATTGGGTTATGGCGAACCGAACGGCGATTTGGACCTCCGGAAGGCGCTTAGCGCTCGATTGCAGACCGTCGGCATCGCCGTATCGCCTTCATCGATTCTTATCGTTTCCGGCGCCCTGCAAGCCTTGCAGCTTATTTCGGCAGGCTTGCTGCAGCCGGGTTCGACAGTGCTCTTGGAACGCCCCTCCTATTTGTACTCCGTGCCGGTGTTCCAATCCGCCGGAATGCATCTGCAGGGCGTACCGATGGATGAAGGAGGGCTGCGCCCCGAACTGATCGGACCTTATGCCAGACAGTACGGAGGGTCGCTCCTTTACACCATCCCAACCTTCCATAATCCCACCGGGATCGTTATGAACGGGAAGCGCCGGACTCAAGTACTGGAGGCGTGCCAATCGTTGGGGCTTCCGATTCTCGAAGACGATGTTTACCGGGATTTATGGCTGGATGAACCTCCTCCCGCCCCGCTAAAGGCTTCGGATTCAAGCGGCAGCGTGCTTTATGTCGGCAGCTTGTCGAAGACGCTCAGCCCGGGCCTTCGCATCGGCTGGATTGCGGGTCCTCAGCCCGTCATCGAGAGGCTCGCCGACATCAAAATGCAGACCGATTACGGAAGCAGCGCCTTGTCGCAAAGCCTTGCGGCAAAATGGCTTTCCGGCGGATTGTACGACGAGCATCTGGAGCGGCTGCGCTCAGCGCTTCGCGTCCGCAGGCAAATCGCTTTGCGGGCTCTGGAGCTCCATTTCGGAGATTATGCGGAGTGGAGCTTTCCCCGGGGAGGATTCTATATCTGGCTGAAGCTGAAACGGACCGTTACGCCGCGCAAGCTGTTCGATGCCGCCCTTAAGCAAGGAATCTTGATTAATCCGGGCCATCTGTATGACCGGGAAGCCGAAGGCCGGATCAGGTTGTCCTATGCTTTTGCGAGCCTGGAAGAACTGGAGCCGGGAATCGGGCGTTTGGCCCGCATTGTCGCGTCGCTCTAGGCTTTATTTCCCTTTTTCTTGCCCGTAGGCAACCATAATTATTTTTAAAACGTCTATTCTTAAAGAAAGGGGGCTTCATTCATGAAGGGCAAGAACATCGCCGCCGTCCTCATTGCATTGACATTATTGCTTGGCGGCTGCGGTAACGGAACAAAAAAAGGAACCGATGCAGGGGCCAATCCGCCGGAGAATCCGCCCCAGGCCGAGAACGGCGCGAAAATTGTCACGGAACCCGAAAACACCTCCGGCACGGGGAGTCTGAAGGAAGAAGATCCGCCGGAGCCGCCGCAAGACAAAGAGATGAACGGAACGGCGGGACAATTGTATAGCCTGGCTTTTCAAGCTATGTTTGATATGGATGAAGGCTTGAACGGGGATATGAAATATATCGCTATGGACCTGAGCGAATTGACGCAACTGACGGAAGAGGATAAAGCATATATACTCGATTCTTTTGAAGATTATGGGGTTGAAATCAGGGATGAGACTTTCGACCGGTTACAAGAGCAGGAGCCCGGCTTTAAAGAAAAAATGGTGCTGGAAGGCGTCCTGCTCCGGGTCGAAAAAGTGGATATCAGTAAAGACGCAGCGGTGATCGAAGGCAGCAAATACAGGTCCGGCAACGGTGCCGTAGGGACCAAAATCACGTTGAAACTCGAAGACGGCGCATGGAGCGTGACCGATGCAGGAATGACCTGGATAAGCTGACAATAACCGAAATACTTTGCCGGATAACCGTTCTCTTTTCATGAAAATGATTGGAGAGCGGATTTTTTTAGTTAGCGATTTACAATATATTGCAAAAGTGATATCATAAAAATATCAAAATAATATTCTTATGCAAGGAGTGTTCGGGTATGTTCAAAGAAAAAGAATTGTCTTACTTGAACGGTTTTGTAGCCCTGCTGTTCATTCTGGGGATTACCGGAGCCGGGGTTTATCTGATCTCGCTGGAAGATATTCTCCCTCTGATCGCAGGCGTCGCTGCTTGCGTCATCGCCTTCGTGCTGATAACCGGGTTGACGATCGTGCAGCCGAACCAGGCGAACGTCATTACGTTCTTCGGGCGGTATCTCGGCGTCATTCGCAAGAGCGGCTTCTATTTCTCCGTTCCGTTCTCCACCCGGAGAAGAGTTTCGCTGCGTGTCCGCAATTTTAACAGCGCCAAGCTCAAGGTGAACGATGTCGGGGGGAACCCGATCGAGATCGCCGCGGTGGTCGTTTTCTCGGTCGTGGATTCGGCCAAGGCGCTGTTCGAAGTCGATGAATACGAAACGTTCGTCGAAATTCAAAGCGAAACCGCGCTGCGCCATGTGGCCAGCAAATATCCTTACGACCAGCCGGACGGAAGCGGCTTCTCCCTTCGCGCCAACACCGAAGAAATCGCGCTGGAGCTGACGGAAGAGCTCCAAAAACGACTGGCGATCGCCGGGGTAAAAGTCATTGAATCCCGCCTCACCCACTTGGCTTACTCCACGGAAATCGCCAGCGCGATGCTTCAGCGCCAACAGGCCGAGGCGATCATCGCCGCCCGCGAAAAAATCGTCGACGGCGCGGTGACCATGGTGCAAATGGCGATCTCCCGCCTTCAAAAGGACAATTTGGTCGAGTTGGACGATGAACGCAAAGCCGCCATGATCAACAACCTGCTCGTTGCCGTCGTATCCGACCGTTCCGCCCAGCCGGTCATCAATACGAGCACGTTGTACTAAGGAGCTCCATTCCACATGGCCGGCAAAAAAAGCTTTCCGCTTCGCCTCGATCCGTTACTTTATGAAGCTTTGGAACGCTGGGCGGCTGACGAATTCCGAAGCGTAAACGGCCATATCGAATACCTGCTTCGGGAAGCGCTACGGAAAGAAGGGCGTCTCCCGTCGCCGCGGACGGCCCGTAAGGAGGAGAAGAACGATGCAGGCAGCGAGTAAAACAAGTCATAAAAAATGGTGGGTTTCGGGCACTACGCATCTTCTGCAAGAATTTGCGAAGGCATACGGCGGGGACTATGTCCCCGGCTCCTTTAAGGGATGGAGATACAGAGGGCAACACGTACGCATCGGATTGGGAAAGGAACTTGGAGCAGTCGTCCTTACGGTTACGGACAGCAATTCAGACTCTTCCAAAAACTATACCGTCGGTATCAAATTCGAGTTTGCTCCCCGAAGAAAACTGGAATTTCATCTATGCCGGTCCAAGCGTCCGCTTTTCATCCCTTTTCGGCCTCAGCTCCGTCCCGTGACTTTGCCGAACGCGGCCATGAACAAACAGTTTCATGCCAAAGCATCCCATCCCAGCCTGCTCCGTTCGATCCTAAAGCAGGAAGGTTTACATGAGGCGCTCGAATCGAACCCTCGCGCTTACGTAAAGCTTCGGCACTATGGAAACAAAGCGGTGCTAAGCGTATCCGAAAGCAGCAAAAAGCCCGACAAGGAAACGCTCGCCCGGGCCGTGGGCCTGATGAAACTAATCATCGCCGCACTTCATGAGCAAGGCTTTATCCGTGCCGCATAATTCAATAAAGCAAAAAAGCCGCGCTGCGAACGCTGGTCATATCCAGGTTCGTAGGCGGCTTTCCCTTTTTGTCGGAGATTAGACGACGTCGTATCCCTGATCCTCAATCGCTTCTTTAATCGCCTCTACCGTCAGCTTGCCTTCATCATAAGTAACGGAAACGTTATTTGCCGCAAGGTCTACTTTGGCCGATGCTCCCAGTTCTTTCAAGGCTCCTTCGATCGAATTGACGCAATGGTTGCACGACATTCCTTCAACGTTCAACGTGATGTTTGCCATTTGAAATTCCTCCCCAGTATATTATCGTTATTTCATCAATTTATTTACGGTCACCAGCAGTTCTTCGATGACTTCGGTTTCTCCGGCTTGAATCCGTTCGATGACGCAGCTCTTCATATGCCCTTCCAAAAGCAGCTTACCTACGCTGTTCAAGGCGGATTGGACGGCCGCAATCTGATTCAGCACATCGTCACAATAAGTGTCTTTCTCGATCATCCCTTTAATACCGCGAATTTGCCCTTCGATCCGGTTTAACCGGCTCGTCAAATTGTTTTTGACGGCTTCCGAATGATGGCTATGCCTTTCGCTTGCGCCGCTTCCGCAGCATGGATCGGCTTCCGATTGAACCGTATGGTCATGCTCCACTTTGTCAGACATATAATCCTCTCCCCTTCGCTTGCATGCAGGCAATAATGTTGGAATTGAGGTTTAACCCCTTGCATTGTCATTATACTATACCCCTATAGGGTATGTAAAGTTAAACTTGATTTTGCTGTTTTATAATATTTGCCTGCTGTCCCCGATTGATTCGCAGCCATAACTTTGCGGAGGAGCTGTTTTTGGAGCAGGTATGGTGGCCGTTATTCGGTTCATTCGAGAACCTGCATCCGGATTACGAAGTGTACGATGGAACCGGAAATCGCAGTTTCTCGACTTCTCCTTCCTCCCTCCCTTCGGCAAATTCGGGTTGGAATGCGACGGATATCAAAGCCACGTTAAAGACTTTGGATCGCGAAGCCTTCAGTTATGCGCTAAACCGGGATAACTTTCTGACCGGTATAGGCTGGACCATGCTGCATTTTTCTTTTGACGATATTAAAAACAAGCCGGAAATTCGCCGCATGATGCTCCAGATGGTGATTGGCCCGTACTTGATTCGCAGCACACCGGACACCGCCTTGGATCCAGCGGAAAAAGAAATTCTTCGCCTTGCTTGGAGCCTGGACAGATACATCCGCCCTAAAGATGTGAGGCTGCACTTGGCGGTGGATTTCCGAACAGGCCGGAAGCGGCTGAGATCTTTGGTGGACAAAGGTCTGCTGAAACCATCGGGAACCGGAGGACCGGCCCAGTTGCGCCGATTGGAAAAGTTCCAACGAAGAAACGCTATATAGACTGAATCTTCGGCTTTGATTGGATTTTTTCCAACGATTTGAGTGTTTTAGGCGATAATACGAGCTATTTTTCCCGAAATGGTTGGATAATTTCCAACCAAGACTCCAAACTTTGCTTCTCACTTACATTTGGTTGGATTTTTTCCAATCAAGCATTCTGGAACATCAGCATGAACTATACTTCTGGAACCATGAGTTAATTTTGCGTCCTAATTCCATACTTCGGCGACATCCACTCATCCGCAACATAAAGTTACTTCTGCAACCCTGATCCATACTTCAGCTATCCATAGCATACTACAGCTGTTGAGAGCATACTTGAAGGACTCAGCGCCACACTTAGCGACCTAAACCCATACTTCTACGACCTGGAGTTACCTCTGGGCCCTAACTTACTACAGTGGCGGCCTCCACACTTCTACGGCCTGGGGATACTACGCACAATAACCTTACTTCAGTGACCTTCATACTTCTTGCGGCCTCTAAGTTATCCATCATCATCCCTCTATTGAAAACAAAAAAACCGCAGCCCCCTTAGGGAACTGCGGTTTCTGCTTCTTATATTACTGGTAACCCCAAATCATCGCGAACAGGGTACCGAACACGGTAACCAGGCCGACGAACAGGGCATATGCGATATTCGTATATAGCTCCTTTTTCGATCCGTCCTCGCCGATGTGCATAAACAGCATCAACTGAACGCCCATCTGGATCGCTGCGCTAACGAGCAGAATCGTCAGGCCGACCCCCAGGGACAAGTCGAAGTAAACGACGGACAGTGCGACAACGGAAAGGATCAGCGAGAACACATAACCCAGGACGTGTTTGGCCGGAAACAATTTACTCATGTCACATCAGTCCTTTCAAATATACAAAGCTGAAAATGAAAATCCAAACGACGTCAAGGAAGTGCCAGTACAGCGAGAAAATGAACGATTTGTTCGCCGTATCCAGCGTGAACCCTTCACGGCCGATTTGAATCATCAGTCCGATCCCCCAGAGCAGACCCATCGTCACGTGGGCACCGTGCGTGCCCAGCAGGACGAATAAGCTGGAGAGGAACGCGCTGGTATGAATCGTGGCTCCTTCATGAACGTAAGTCACGAATTCCGTAATTTCGACCCCGAGGAAACCGAGGCCGAGCAGCAACGTAATCCCGAAGAAAATCAGCGTCGGCTTTTTCAAGCCGAGACGCATACTGTTAATTGCCAGACCGATCGTAAAACTACTTGTGAGCAGTACGAACGTTTCAATCAAAACCGGACCGATCTCGAAAATTTCCTGTCCTGTCGGACCGTTGCCTGTACGGTTCCAAAGTGTAAGGTAAACGGCAAACAGTGTCGAGAACAGAACGATTTCCGCGCCGAGGAACAGCCAGAACCCGAAAATACGGTTGCTGTTCTCTTCCGAACGATACTCCAGCGGCAGCGTATGATCTAATTTCATGCCTGTTCACCCCCCAGTTTCGCTTCCGTTTCCTTAATTTCCTTCACCGGTATATGACGCCCGTGGTCACGTTCGAACGAACGAACCGCCAGCATCACGATCACTCCGATTCCTGCAATGATTGCCGGAACCCACCAGCTGAATACCATAAAGAATCCCAAGAAGAAGAAGATAATGCCCAAAATCACCGGCTGTCCGCTGTTGTTCGGCATGTGGATTTCCTCCAGGTTGCCTTTATACAGCTGATGACCGCCCTTTTTATGCTCCCAGTAAGGATCCAGGCCTTTTACCGTAGGTACAATCGCAAAGTTGTACTCCGGAACCGGGCTGTGCGTACTCCACTCCAGGGTCCGCGCATTCCACGGATCGCCCGTCGTATCTCTCGGCGCATACCGGAAGCTCCAATAAATGTTGTAAACCAGTAAAATAAATCCGATCGCAAGCCCGACCGAACCGATCGAAGCGAGCAAGTTCAACGGACCGAAGCCCGAGCTTTCCGAGTACGTATACATCCGGCGGGTCATCCCTTTAAGTCCAAGGAAGAACAGCGGGAAGAACGTAACGTTAAAGCTGATCACGATCCACCAGAAGGCGCGTTTGCCTTGGCGTTCGTTAAGCCGGAACCCGAACAGTTTCGGGAACCAGTAGTAGAAGCCGGCGATGACCGCAAATACGGTACCCGGAATCAGCACATAGTGGAAGTGGGCCACCAGGAACATCGTATTGTGGTACTGGTAGTCGGCACTCGCCATGGCGAGCATGACCCCGGTCACCCCGCCGATCGTAAAGATCGGAATAAACGCCAGGGAGTAAAGCATCGGCGTCGTAAACTCAATCCGCCCTTTTCGGAGCGTAAATAGCCAGTTGAATATTTTGACCCCGGTAGGAACCGCGATCAGCATCGTTGTAATGGAGAATACGCCGTTCACCATTACGCCATGGCCCATCGTGTAGAAGTGATGCGCCCATACAAGGAACGACAGGCCCGAAATCACGACCATACTGTAAACCATGGATTTGTAGCCGTACAGGTTTTTACGCGCGAACGTCGAGATAACCTCACTATAAATCCCGAACGCTGGCAAAATAACGATATACACTTCCGGATGTCCCCATACCCAGAACAGGTTGGCCCAGAGCATATCCATACCGCCGTTAGCCATCGTAAAGAACTGGGTACCGAACTGCCGGTCAAACATCATGAGCGCAAGCGCCACGGTCAATACCGGGAACGCAAACAAAATAATTACGCAAGTGATCAATACGGACCAGGTAAACATCGGCATTCTCATCAGCTTCATGCCTGGTGCGCGCATTTTCAGAATCGTTGCGATAAAGTTGACCCCGGTCATCAGCGTACCGATCCCGGAAATCTGCAAAGCAATGGCATAATAGTTATTGCCTACCGTCGGGCTGAATTCCGTACTTGCCAACGGGAAGTACGCGGTCCATCCGGCGTCCGGGGATCCCCCGATGACGAACGAAATGTTGAACAGCATTGCCCCGGCAAAGAACAGCCAGAAGCTGACGGCGTTAAGCCGCGGAAACGCAACGTCTCGCGCCCCGATTTGCAGCGGAACGACAACGTTCATCAAGCCGATAACAAACGGCATTGCCATGAACAAAATCATGATGACCCCGTGGGTCGTAAATATTTCATTATAGTGCTGCGCGTCCAACAGTCCGTTTTCCGGCATGGCGAGCTGCCCCCGCATCAGGAGAGCGTCAACGCCGCCGCGGAACAGCATGAGCAAAGCGCAGATGATGTACATGATACCGATCCGCTTATGGTCGACGGTCGTCAGCCATTCGCGCCACAAGTAGCCCCATTTCTTAAAATAGGTCAAGCCGATCAAGATCGCTAACGATGCGACGACAATGCTGACCATCGCAGCGTAAATCATCGGCTCGCCCGTGACGAAAAATTCGTCCCATTTCATGTCCTGCTAGCTCCCTTCTTTATCTTTAGTTGCCGTGAGAATGATCCATCTCCGAGTGGTCCATTTCCGAATGGTCCATCTCGCCGTTATTGGCGTCATGACCTTCGGAATCCGTGCTTTCCGAACCGCCGTGGTTATGTCCGGCGTTCTCTCCTTCAGGCGCAGGGCTGAAATCCAGATGCGTCGAAGTGTAAGTCTTTCTTCCGAGAATCCCCTCTTCAAGAAGGGTATCGAATTCTTGCTCCGTCAGTTCTGGAGCCGTCGATTTAACTTCTTCAATCCATTTATCGAACTCAGTAGCCGACTGAGCCAGCACTTCGAACTCCATATGGGCAAAGCCTTCGCCCGAGAAGTTCGAGTTTTTCCCCATATACGAGCCCTCGTGCTCCGCGACAAGATTCAACTTGTTCACCATATCGCTCATCGCATATTTCTGACCGCCCAACTGCGGCACCCAGAAGCTGGAGATCGGACCGTACGAATACAGTCTGAATTCAACCGGACGATGCGTAGGAATGTTTACATAGTTGACCGTCTCGATTCCTTCCTCCGGATAGCTGAAATGCCATTTCCAGTTGGAGGATGCGGCGTAAATCACGAGCGGTTTCTGATCTTCATAGCCTACAGGCACTTTTTCCACCGCACTCGTGGATTTCACGGTAACGACCGACAAAATGGCAACAATGACGACCGGAATCGCGATCCATGTGATTTCCAACCATTTGCTGCCTTCCTCATGCGGCGGTTCATAGTCGGGAGCCGCCTTCGAGGCGCGGTACTTTGTAAGCATGAAAACATACAAAACATAGACGACCAACAGAACCAGCGCCATGACCAAGATCGAGAAAATAATGACATTAGATTGTGTCTTGGCCACCGGCCCTTTCGGGTTTAATACATCCAAAGAGCTACATCCACTCAGAAGGACAAGAAGCGCTGTAAAAACAGCAAGCAGCAATCCTTTCCTTTTCATAGGATTCCGATACCCCTTTCTTATTTATGGACCTCATCACAATTAGCGGATGATTTCACAAATCAACATATAACTTCATGTTAGAGAACACCTGAAACAATAACAATTCATAGAGATAGGTAATTTTTCAATTATTTTACAGCTATGATCTATATCACTCTTCTAATCATCTTGTCCAATCCTCAAATAAGGCCATATTTGCTCAAATTCAGCCGAAATCCGCGATTTTGATAATTGTTCACAATGACCGGGTTCGACAGCATAGTTCGCAAAATTGTCATAATGAATCCATTGGTTAGTGATAATAATCACATATTTAGTGTTTTTATAAAAAAACAAAAAAAGACCCGGCTATTCGCCAGGTCCCTTTCAACGCGCAAACACACGTTACTTTCCTTTATGTTCTCACCAATTACAGCAATTCTTTGCGGAGTTGTTCCGGCGATTTCGGGGACAACAGTCCGAACGGAATATCAAATACCGTCTTAGCCCCTTTTTCTCCGGATTTGGAGAGCTTGTACACCGCGCGGGCATAAGCGACGAGCACGCTTGCCGTGAATTCCGGATTGCTGTCCAGCTTCAAGCTGAATTCGATGATCTGAGTGCTGTTTTCTCCGGTACGTCCGCTGCGGAGCACATTCCCGCCGTGCGGCATGGTGGAGTGGTTCTTTTTCAATTCCTCTTCGCTGATAAAATTGACCGTCGTGATATAGTCGGAGAAATAGTTAGGCATTTCTTTGATCTCACGTTCGATCTTCGCCTTATCGGCTCCTTCTTCTGCGACGACATAGCATTCGCGAAGATGCTTTTCTTTCGTGGCCAGCTCAGGATTTTCCCCGTTGCGCACGCGCTCTACCGCGGATTCGATCGGAATCGTGTACTGAACGCCGTTCTTGACGCCAGGTACGCGGCGGATCGCATCGGAGTGGCCTTGGCTCACGCCTTTGCCCCAGAACGTGTAGTCTTTGCCTTCCGGCAAAATGGCTTCCGCCAGCAAACGGTTCAGGGAGAACAAGCCCGGATCCCAGCCTGTGGAGATAACGCTGACATTTCCGCCTTTAACGGCAGCCGCGTCGACTTTCTCGAAATATTCGGGAATTTTCGCATGGGTATCAAAGCTGTCCACGGTGTTAAACAACGCCGCAAGCTCCGGTCCTTGTTCCGGAAGGTCGGTGGCCGAGCCTCCGCAAAGAATCAGGACGTCGATATCCCCTTTGTACTTTTCGACCTCGGAAATATGCACGACACCGTTTGCCGCATCCACATCCCCCGGTTGTCTTCTTGAAAAAATCGCACGAAGCTCAATATCGGAATTTTGCTTGATCGCTTTTTCCACGCCGCGGCCCAAGTTTCCGTATCCTACGATACCTACTTTAATGTTCGCTGCCACTTAAAGTTTCCTCCTTCAAAAAACAAGTCTACTCCCCATTTTACCGCAGACCTGCGTTATTTTAAATATCGGGAGCTTTTCCGAAATTTAGACTTCATGAACAAAAATTTGGACAAATGCGCATAAAGGCGAATTTTGAAATTTACTTGGATTTTCAAGTATACTCTTTTGTAACATATGTCATTGCATTACAATGGGGGTGTATTTTGATATTTAAAAAATGTGGAAAATCCATTTTGCCGCTGCTTCTCATTGTCGGACTATGGATTGCGGCCTTTCCCGGATTGGCATCCGCCCATGCTTCCATCGTCTCGTCTTCCCCGGCATCCGGCGAGCAATTGGATAAGCCTCCCGCTTCGATCCGGGTTCAGTTTAACGAGCCGGTGGAACGTGCTTTCTTTTCGCTGACCGTACTCGGTCCTACCGGAGAACGCGTGGATTCGGGCGACGCCCGGATCGATGAAAACCGGTCCGACCTGCTCACGGCCGGCTTAAAAACCGGACTTCCGAACGGAGCATACACGGTCAATTGGAAGGTCGTTTCAAGCGACGGCCATCCCATTTCGGGAACGTTCACGTTTCTCGTCGGCAGCGAAGGCGCCGATCAGGCTGCACCGGCTGTCGACCGGCAAGCATCGGCTTGGCCCGGATCGGGCCTGGTGATCTTCCGCTTTCTATGGTATGCGGGAATGACCCTGCTTTCGGGCGTACTGGTTTTTCATCTTATCCTGCTCCCTCGGGAATTGCGCGGAAACCCGCTTGCTTTCCGAAGCAAGCTTGTTCTTTATTCCGGCCTGGCGCTTGCCATTATCGGCATCTTGTCAAGTCTTCCACAACAGACCGCCGCTTATGCGGGAGTGACATGGAGCCGGGCATGGGACCGCAACCTCCTGCTGGACACGCTTCAACGTACCGAATTCGGAACGGTTTGGACAATCCAATTGGCGCTTCTGCTCGTATTGACGATTTTCATCGTGTGGCTGACCCGAACCGTCCATAACCGATCCGTAGGCCGAATCGTTAGCTGTCTCGCCCTGATTTTTACCCAAGGGCTTTTTATGTCAAAAGCATTTATCGGCCATGCCGCTGATGCGGAATCCCGAATCCTTGCCATTGCCGCGGATTATTTGCATTTATCGGCCTCGGCGCTTTGGCTTGGCGGTCTGCTGTCCATCTTTTTCCTGCTTCCGTCCGCAACCGGCGGAGGATACGGATTATCCGAGGCTCGACCTGAGTCATATTGGGTAACCATACGCCGCTTTTCCGGCTTCGCCGCCGGATGCGTGTCCGTGTTGCTGATCAGCGGAATTTACAGTTCCGTACTCCATGTAGGATCGATCGGGGATTTAATCCAAACCGCCTATGGCCGGGTTTTGTTGATCAAAATCATTCTTTTCTTACTGATGCTCGGTTTGGCTTTGCATGGGTTCATCCGTGGGCAAAAGCGAAACCGGCCTCTGGGGCGCGGAGTTTGGATGGAGTTTTGTGCGGGGCTTCTCGTTCTCGCGCTGGCCGCGCTGCTCTCCAACTTGCCGGCTCCTTCCGCCGGACAAATACCTGCGGGCCACTTGGAGGGAACGGTCAAAGGCTACCGGATCATCGTGGACGTTTCTCCAAACGTCATCGGGAACAATCATATGAGTGTCCGCATCGAAGATCAAAATGGCAAACCCTTGGACAATATCGAACAAGTTACCCTTCGTTTGACCTCCAACGAAATGGACATGGGGGTCATTGAAGTGGTCATGCCCGGCGGCCTTCAGCCGGAAGCTGACGCTATCATCACCATGGCGGGCAGCTGGAATGTCAATGTTCATATTTTGCTGAAAACGCTCGAATCGATTGACCACGATTTTACGCTTGACGTGGAAAGCGTCTCTTAAAACAAAGCAACTATTTTGAAATGTCGAAAGGGGAAAATCATGAATAAATTTGTATCCCGCATCCTATCCATGGGGGCCGCCGCAGCCGCAAGCTTGCTGCTGTTATCCGGCGTGGCCAGCGCTCATGTCACCGTCTCGCCGGGCGTTTCTTCGCCCTCCGCCTGGGAAACCTACAGCATAAAAATTCCGGTGGAAAAAGACATCCCGACCGTTAAAGTATCGTTAAAGATCCCGGACGGTCTGGAGTTCAAGCAATACCGGCCGATCTCCGACTGGAAAGTGGAACTGACCAAAGACGATGCCGGGAAGGTGACCGTCGTTACCTGGTCTTCCGAAGGCGACGGCATTGGACCGGGAGAATTCCAGCAGTTCGAATTCGTCGGGAAAAATCCGGCCGAAGAAGCCGATCTGGCCTGGGACGCATTTCAGTATTACAGCGACGGCAGCATTGTGGAATGGAGCGGAGAAGAAGGATCGGACAAGCCGCACTCGATCACCAAGGTAACCGCCGATCCGGCGGCGGCTGAAGCCGAGGGCGGCCATGCCGACCAGGGACATGGCCACGAAGCGGCGGACGGAACCGCCGGAACCGGGTCCGGCAATACCGGCAACGCGGCCGGTTCGGGCAACGCTGCGAACAGCTCCAATGCCGGCGTCAATACCGGCACGGATAACGCAGCCGCCGAACAGCCGTCCGGCGATACCGGAGAAAAAGGAAGCAGCGCCATGGAAATCACGACAACCGTCGTATCCGTAGCTGCACTCCTCGTTTCCCTGATCGCGCTTGGCGTCACCCTTCGCTCCCGCAAAAAATAAGAGGAAAAGCTCCCGTTATTTTTTCGGAAAGCAGCAAATCATAGTAAATAAGAGGAAAAGCTCCTGCTATTTTTGCACCGGGAACAAATTTTCGGGTAAATCGGCAGGGATAACGGGAGATTTTCCCGCTAATGCCTTTTCTAAATCAAAAACAGGCTAATTAGCGGGAGAAATTCCCGCAAAAATAAAACCTCCGAAAAACCGGCCATACCGTCAGGCCCGATTTCGGAGGTTTTTTCGCCATTTCGAGAGTCAATCCGCTGTCACTGTCGCCTTATCTAACGGCAGCGCCCCATTCCCGGCATCCTTCTCCCCGGAAGAAGCGCCGAACAAGCAGCACAGCGCCAGCAGCAATCCGGCCGAAGCGCTGAGGAATAAGGCTTGATAGCCGAATACGTCGATCACCCAGCCGAGCAGCGGAGGCGACACGATGGCGGCCACGGAGGAGACGAAATAATAGATCCCCGTCCGGGTACCGATGCTTTCCTCCTTGCCGGTGGCGATGATCCAAGGGTACGAGTTGATATTGATGCAGGCCCAGAAAAGACCGCCGACAATCAATAAAATGCGCAAAAACAGAATCGACTCGACGAACACCACCGCGCCGAATACAAGGAACAATCCCGCCACACCGATCATGATGATCTTTTTCTTGCCGAATTTGGCGCCGAGCCATCCGCTCGGGAGCGCAAACGCGAGAAACGCCAGGGAGAAAAAGGTCAGCGAAAAGGAAGCTTCGCTGTCGTTCATCCCGGCATGCTTCGTTCCGTACAACGTAAAGAATGCCTCCACGCCTTGATAGGACACGAACCAGAAAAAAATAGCCCCCAGAATAAACAGCGTCGTCCGGTCAAGCTGCTCCCGGATCCGTACGGGAGGCTTCGGCCCGCTTTCGCCGCCCCCCGTACTCCCCAGCGTCGCAGGCTCCTTGATGACCGCCTTCAAAACGAACATGCACGCCAGCATCGCTACCCCGGCAAACAGAAACGGTACGTACGAGCCGATATCGTAAAGCATGGAACCGACGCCGAAAGCAAGCACCGAACCGATGCCCCCCATAAAGTTGATGATTCCGTTGGCCCGGGTCCGCTTCCGCTCGGGAGTAATATCCGGCATCAACGCGACGGTCGGCGACCGAAACAGACTCATCGACAAGTTCATAAGCATCATGAACAGCACCAGTGTCACCAGTCCCGTATGAAGCGGGATCAAAGCCGCAAAAACCGCCCCCAGCGGCATCCCGATCAGCAGGTACGGCATCCGTCTGCCGTATTTGGTCATCGTCTTATCGCTGCGATGGCCGATCCATGGCTGCAGAAACATCGCAAAGTAGTTATCGATCGTCATCATAAAACCGATCAGTGCCGCACTTTTCAAATAGTTCTCCAAAAAAAGCGGGACAAAGGCGTTATACAGCGCCCAAGTCAAGCTGATGCTGAAGAATCCGAGTCCCAGCAGCCATGTTTTCTTCATCCGGTCACGCTCCCCCGGCGGAAAGCAGTTCGGCAAGACGGTCCGGATAATCGGTAATGATTCCGGCAACCCCCGCGCGAATCAAAGCTTCCATCTCATGCTTTTCGTTCACCGTGAACGGATGATAAGCGACCCCAGCCGCCGTGGCCCCTGCGACGAATTCGGGACGGACGGCGTACTGGAACGCATGCAGCGCGTCGGCTCCGATGCTTTTTGCGTATTCCCACGGCTCATAAAGACCTTCCATATACAGAATGCCCGTTCGAATTTCGGGTGCCAGCTTTTTGCAATCCACCAAAGAGTAATGGTTAAAGCTCGAAATGATCACGCGCTCCGATAAACCGTAATGCCTTACCGCCTCAATCACTTTGCGCTCCAAGTCCGGGTAAGGGACACCTCCGTTTTTCAACTCCAGATTCACGATCGTGTCGGTCCGCTGGACCAGTTCAAGCAGTTCCTCCAACGCCGGAATTTTTTCTCCACGGTAATCCTCATGGAACCAAGACCCGGCTTCCCGGGAGCGGATTTCCTCGAACGTCAGATCCTTCACCCACTCCGGCGTTCCCGCCGTCCGGTGCAACGTCTCGTCGTGGATCAGCACGAGCCTTCCGTCCTTCGACATTTGAACATCGGTTTCGATGCCGGTGGCACCAAGCTCAAGGGCATGGACAAAGGATGACATCGTATTCTCCGGGCGGTGTCCGGCGGCTCCGCGGTGCGCAAAATTGATGAGATTCGGCAATGGAAGTTCCTCCTTCTATATGCGTCAAATTTTAATAAACTGATAATTATGTATTATCCATCCTACGATTATAATCCTCCTATGTTAATGCAATTTAAAAACCCCGAAGCTTTTAAAGGGACTGACCCCCGTTTGTGAGACAGGGATCAAAACACCTTACAAGTCTAAGCAGCCAGTTGCCGGAAATGAACCGGTGACTGGTTGTTTAGTTTTGTTTGAATGCGAATTGAGTTATAGTAAGTAATGTAGTCTCGAACGGTCTGTTCGACGATTGCCGTCGTCGTACAGGTTAAACCTTCGAGATAGAACGTTTCAGACTTTAGTGTGGAATGAAACGATTCGATGGGGGCATTATCAGCGGGCGTTCCCTTGCGGGACATGCTCATGGTAATGCCTTTTCCTTTTATAGCCGCCTGATAAGCCTGAGACGTATAAACGCTGCCTTGATCGCTATGGAGCATCATACCCGGTACAGCTGGTAATTGGTTTAACGTGTCTAGAACAAGAGTCGTGTCTTGCTTGTCTGCTATACTGTAAGCCACAATCTCTCCATTAAACAAGTCCAAAATACTCGACAGGTACAATGTTTTTCCGCCAAACGGCAAATACGTAATGTCTGTTACGAGTTTTTGCATGGGGACATCGGCCTGAAACTGACGCTTTAACAAGTGTTCTGCGATGTAAGCTGGCTGCCCTGTAGGTTTGCGTTTCTTCACTTTGACACGACATTGGAGCCCCTCTCGCTGCATAATCCGCTGCACGCGTTTATGGTTAATCTTACATTCCATCCGAAGTAATGCCGTAATCTTCCGGTAACCATATCGAAATTTATGTTGAATGCAAAGTTCCCGGATTTTCTCCACCGTTGGTTCTGGACATTTTGCCTCCATAGTTGCTTTCCAGCGATAATAGGTGGCTCTTGCAATGCCAAGCCACGCACAAGCCTGCGTCACCGTGACTTCTTCTCGAATAGACTCGATCCAAGCAACAACGACTTCTGGTTCCACCTCCTTTCCAACTCCATGTACTTTTTTAGCAGGTCCAACTGCTGCTTTAAAAATCGGTTTTCTGCCTGTAGCTTTTCTAACTCTGAAGAGTGTTCTGGCCCCTTTCCATAGCTATATTGCTTACCCACAGGCTGCTCCAGCCGATGCACGTCACCTTCCCGGTACCACTTCATCCACACCTTCAGCTGTGTCTTATTCCGTATCCCGAGTTGCTCCATGACCTCACGAACCGGAACTCCTTCTAATCTCATTTCAATGGCTTTCATTTTAAGTTCGAATGGGTAGCTGACTCTTGTTGCCAATGCAAAAACACCTCCAAGGTTATCCCCATATCTTACGACATGGTTTAATTCTCTTGAAGGTGTTTTAATTTGTCTCACGCTTTGGGGTCAGTCCCTAAACAAGCTCCGAGGTTTATTTTGTTGGAATACGGGTTATCCCGAAAAATTATCCCGCCACTTCAGCAGGCGTTTCTCCAGCCATCTGACCAAAGAGTCCGACAGCTTGCCGACCGCCGCAAAAATAACGATGCCGACAAAGACGATCGTGATGATCGAAAACTGCCTTGCGTCTTGAATCAGATAACCGACGCCCGAGCTGGATCCCATCATTTCGGCAACGACAAGCCCCAACCAGGACACTCCCATCGACAGTCTGACGCCGAGCAAAATATTCGGCATGGCGCCGGGCAAAATGACGAGCCGAATTTGTTCAAAGCGACTGAATTCAAGCACCCTGGCTACCTCAACCAGTTTCCGGTCGACGCCGCGAATCCCGAGGAAGGTGTTTACATAGAGCGGAAAAAAGGCGCCGAATGCGATCAGCAATATTTTGGACGTCTCTCCGATCCCGAACCAGAGAATAAACAGCGGTGTGATCGCCAGATGCGGAACCGTCTTCAGCATTTGCAGCATCGGATCGATGGCCTGTTCCGCGGGTCGGAGGAACCCGGCCGCAAGGCCCGTCGCCAATCCGATCGAGCCCCCGATCAGAAACCCCGCCGCCGCGCGGGCCACGCTGATGCCCAGATGATGAAGCAATTCGCCTGCCATAAGCAGTTCATATCCTTCCGCTGCTATCGCATACGGAGAAGGGAGCAGTGTTCCCGATATCCAGCCGACCCAGGCGGCGTACTGCCAAACGGCGATCAGGAGGAAGGGGAGGATGCTGCCCCTCACCCCGTGATTCCGCCATATTTTCAAGCCTGCTGCGGATAGGACCCTCAGCGTCTTCGTTGACCGTACAAGCTTTACGGGAGCGCTTGCCGTCTGTTCCTTGGCTAGTGACACAGTTGGATCACCTCGTCTTATTAAATTGCATAAAGGATATCACCCGTCAAAGTCATCGTTCCCCAAGGGCTTCTTCTACGAACTTGTTCTCGACGACTTCGCCGACATCGATCTTTTTCCGGATACCGCCCGTATCATAGAGCAGATCCGCGGTTTCCTGCTGTGCCTTCACGTAATCCTCGCTGATCGGCTCCACGGTATAATGCGTTTTCCCAAGCAGCAGTCTGACGAGGTCGGCCTCCACCTTCTTTTTCTCCGCGAAAAACTGTGCCGTTTCCTCCGGGTGCTCCGTACTCCAGCGGATGATCCTATCCAGCTCCTTCAAAAAGACGGTTACCACCTCCGGATGCTCCTCGGCAAACTTCCCGCGGACGATGGCGAAGCTCGGGCTGGCCAGATTGAGCTTATTCCCGTCCGCAATCGCTACCGCCCCTTGGCTCGTCGCCAAGCTTACATAGGGCTCCCAAACCGCCCAGGCATCGACGGCCTTCGATTGAAACGCGGGCTGCGCCTCGTCGGGCTGGAGCTGGATCAGTTCGATGTCCGATGGCTTCAAGCCCTCCTGCACGGCAGCCCGGTAAACGAATGCATACGCGGAGCTTCCTTTGGCTACAGCTATTTTCTTGCCTTTCAGATCGGCGATGTCTTCGATACCCGACCCATCATGAACAAGAATCGTGTCTCCTTCCTTCCCGTCGGATATGACCGCAATTTCCTTGAAGTCGATATCCCCGGCCTGACCCGCGATCACCGGGCCGTTGCCGACGAGCCCGAAATCGAGGTGTCCGGCCGCGATCGCTTCAAAATGCGGCGGGCCGCTAGGGAAATCCGTAAATTTGATCTCCGCACCCACCGCGGCAAACGACTCGTCAATCCAGCCTTTTTCATGGGAGAGCGTCAGCAGGCTGATCCCTTGGGTCCCGATATTGACGACGACCTTTTCCTTGCTATCGGCCGCTCCCTTCGCTTCCGCCGTATCCCCCGTTTTACCGGAGCTTCCGCTCCCGCTTGCGGAGCAGCCGGCAAGCACCAGCGCAATCCCGAGCACGGCAGCCGAGTATTTAAGAACCGACTGTGGTTTCTTCATCCGTTCTCCCTCCTTCTTTTCCCGAATGTTCCTTAAACCGTTTGCCCGATCCTTGCCTCCCGCTTCGATTTGAACAGCGGCAGCAGCTTCTCGCCCGCGATTTCCGCTTCTTCCACATGCGGGTAACCCGACAGTACAAACGTGCTGATTCCCGCGTCCACAAATTCCAGCAGCCGGTCCGATACCTGATCCGGGGTCCCCACAAAAGCGACGGCTCCGCCGCCGCGAATCCGCGACAGCCCTGCCCACAGGTTGGGCCCGATCACGTAATCATTGGCTTGCGACTGCTTCCAAAGCTCCGTCTGGCGCTGTTGGTTTACGGCATCCGTTTTTGACTGCACCAAATCAATCACGGGCAGGGCCTCCGGCGGGGCTAAGCTTACGATTTCCCGGGCCGCTTCCCAGGCTTCCTCTTCGGTATCCCTTACGACCAGTTGGGCGCGAAGTCCGTAACGCAAGAAGCGTCTCGTCCCGGTCTCTGCCTCCTGTTCACTTAAGTAGGTCTCCACCTCTTCAATCTGCTCGCGGATTTGCGGCAGCGTCTCCGCCCACAGCAGATACACATCCGCCGTCTCCGCGGCAACCCGTTTGCCTGCAGGAGAGCTTCCGCCGAAATACAGCGGCGGGTGCGGTTGTTGCACCGGTGCCGGTTGGGACACGCCGCCCTCGATCCGGTAATGCGCTCCTTCATAATGAACCCCGGCTTTTTCCCCGTTCCGCAAAAAATATCCTTCCACGGTAAAATCATGCGACTCGGTCCATACCTGTTTAACGATGTTCAAAAATTCCCGCGTCCGGTCATATCTGGCGTCATGATCGTCATAGAGCGGGTCCCCGGTGACTCTTAAGTCATCCGGATAACCGCCTGTGACCACATTAAACAAGGCTCTCCCGCCGGAGATTTGGTCCAGAGAAGCGCCCATCCGTGCAGCCAATACCGGTGCGATCAATCCCGGGCGAAAAGCCACCAGCGGTTTTAACGTTGTCGTATGCGCGGCCAGCGCCGAGCCCACAACCCAGGAATCGATGCAGTTGTTTCCCGTGGGGATCAAGGCAAATTCGAACCCTGCGCGCTCCGCCGTCTGAGCAACCTGGATCATGTAATCCAGGGTCGATTCCCGTTCGGGTTTTACCCCGATATGCTTGCCGTCCCCTGTCGTCGGAATGTACCAACCAAATTCTACTTTTTGCGATGCAGCCATCTTCTCCAACCTCCCTGAATGATAATTAAGAAAACGTCGATCGACGTCATTCCCTGAATGCTAGACCGCGGTTTGCGGAATTCGTATTGCGATTATGGAAAGGTTCGGCTCTGCCGAGCACTCATGAATTCCATAATCAAAAAAAGACCGGAGACTTCCTCGGCCCTGGCAAGGGCCTGTGAAGAGTCTCCGGTCGACCGGTAGAATATTGTTTATTCCCATCGGTTAAGTGTGATTTATATCATAAGGGACGATCCAGAATCTGTCAAACGTTTTTTTTCAAAGGCATCCCCGCCCCGTGACGGGCCGCTGCCAGACCAAGGTCCAGTTCGTAAAACCGTCTCGAGCCTGTTATGCCGGAATCGGCAAAGCGCTAGAATAAAGACATCGAAAGACAATGACGAAGACATCCAAACCATGAAAATAAAGAAAGCGAGTGTTGAAAAATGAAAAAATTGTACCGTTCGGTGACCGATAAGCAAATCAGCGGCCTTTGCGGCGGGATCGCCCGTTACTTTAACACCGATCCTACCGTCGTTCGGCTGATCGCCCTCATTGCAGCCTTGTGCAGCTTCGGCACGGTCGTCGCCATTTACTTGATCGCCAGCATCATTGTTCCGAAAGAGCCGATCGGAAGCTTCGGCTTTGACGATCCGTTCACCCATTATTAATCGGCCAAATTATTTAGAGCATAAATCATTCAACCAAAACCAAAGGAGCGAATCCAAATGAGTTTATTAAACCGTATCGCCAACATTACAAAGGCAAGCCTGCACGAAGTATTGAATAAACTGGAGAACCCGGTCATGATGACCGGCCAGTATTTGCGGAACCTGGAAGAAGATTTGAGAATCGCGGAAAATATGCTGCGCGAGCAGCGGATCGCGGCAAGCGTGGCCGAGCGCAAAAGCACCGAGTCCGCCCAAGCTGCCAAGCAATCCGAGCTTCAAGCCTTGGCTGCGTTGGAAGCCGGCGATGAAGCGGGAGCCCGCGTGAACGCGGCCGCCAAAATCCGCTATGAGGATCTAGCCGAGAAGCACGCTGCCGATGCCGCAGAAGCCAAAGAACGGATAGCCGAGCTGGAAATTCGTCTGGAGGAAGGCAAGGCGGAATTCGAGCGCCTCAAGCAAAAACGTCAGGAGCTGGCCGAACGGGCTCGGAAAGTGGAGGAACGCGAGCAGTTGCAACGGCCGAACATCAGCCACGGGTTGAACTATGGCGCTGCCGCCAAAGGCTTCGAACGCATGGAGGAAAAGATTCTGGAGTGGGAAGCCGGTGCGGAAGTGTCCGGCCGATCATATACGACGGGAAGCGGCAACCCCGTCACGGGAGCGTCGGCTTCGGACTCCGCGGCCGTCGCGGAAGAATTGCAACGGATGAAGGATCAGCTGGCATCGCGTGACAAATAACGCTGGCGGCACCTCGACAGAGCGCCTGGGGCACTCCTGTCGAGGTGCTTTTTGCTGAAGGAGCGATTGCTATAAAAAAGCTAAAAAAGTTCTGCTATATTTGGGTGCCGCAATGATTGTGCTTCTTGGAGCGGGATTGATCTTCCCTACATGGACTCCCGACATTGACGGCAAAAACAGCATAAGCGTACTCGAGCAAGTCGAAATTAACGGCACCGGTCATGAGCTGATGATACGGGGCAGGGATATAAGCAATCCCGTCGTTTTTTTTGTGCACGGGGGTCCGGGCGTTTCGGAAATCCCCTATGACGCCAAATACCAAGACCTTTTGGAGAAAAGCTTCACGATTGTCCATTATGACCAAAGGGCCAGCGGCAAATCGTATCACTTCGGAGAAGATTACTCCAACCTTACAACAGATCTCTTGGTGGAAGATTTATTGGAATTGACCGATTACATATCCGCGCGATTCAACCAGAAGAAGGTCATCCTTGTCGGCCATTCCTTCGGAACCTACATCGGCATACAGGCTGCTCAGCAAGCTCCGGAAAAGTACCAAGCTTATATCGGCATCGGACAAATGTCGAATACGACGGAAAGCGAATTGGATAGTCTGTACTTCACGATCAACCAGGCTAAATTGGAGGGTAACCGTGCCGACGCCGAATATTTGCAAGGGTTAACCGAAAAAGTCCGAAGCGGCGAAATGTTAACCCCGCGGCAATATGTCCGAAAATACGGCGGAGCCGCAAGATTGATCGATGATAATGCGGACCTGGTCAAAGGTTTGCTGTTCGGACCGGAGTACAACTTATTGGATAGCATCCGATATCTCCGCAGCGTACCTCATGTACAAGACACGTTAATAGGGCAAGCTATCAAAAAACCTCTGCCTACGTTTGTCACTGAGCTGGATTTACCGGTGTATTTTATCATGGGACAATACGATTACATGACCTCGGCGGAATCCGCCAAAGCCTACTTTGATCAGATTGGCGCCACGCGAAAGGAATTTATTACGTACGGCCGCTCCGCGCACTATCCGCAATTTGAAGAGAAGGAAAAGTTCTCGAAGTGGATGGTAGATACATTTGCAAAATAAAAAACGCCCGGAAGGTTTCCCTTTCCGGACGTTTGATGCGGATAAAATGACGATTACTTGCCTTCCTTGCCCGCTTTGAAGATTTCTCCCATCGCGCCAAGGCTTCCAAGTGTTTCGATCGCATTGGAAGGAAGGAATATTTTGTTGGCCGGTCCCTTCGCCACTTCCTTGAGCGCTTCAAAGGACTGGTACGCAAGAACCTGCTCGTCGAGAGAGGCGTTACGCAACATTTCGATCCTTGCCTTCTCGGCCGCAGCCACGGCCTCGATCGCTTTGGCTTCCCCGAGCGCTTCCAGCTCCTGCGCCTGGCGGAAACCTTCCGCTTCGCGGATCCGGGCTTCCTTCTCCGCTTCCGCTCTCAGAATCTTACTTTGCTTATCCCCTTCCGCGCGCAGAATCATATCCTGCTTCGCCGCTTCGGCCTCAAGAACGATAGCCCGCTTGTTCCGCTCGGCTTTCATCTGCTTATCCATCGCTTCCTGGATATCCAGCGGAGGCTTGATGTCGATGACCTCGACGCGCTCGATCCGTACGCCCCATTTTTCGGTGGCTTCGTCCAAAGCGATCCGGATATCGGAGGAGATTTTCTCCCGGCCGGACAGCGTTTCGTCCAGCTCCATTTTACCGATGATTTGACGCATTGTAGCCGTGGTGATGTTCCGCACCCCGTATACATAATCGGAGATTCCGTACGTTGCTTGTTCAGGCCCGACAACCTGATAGAAAATGATCGTATCGATTTGTACCTGTACGTTATCCTTCGTAATTACGGTTTGAGGAGGCACGTTGGCCTGCTGAATCCGAAGGTCATGATACAAGCGGACCTGGTCGATGACCGGGATCAGGATGTTCAACCCCGGCGTCAGCAGCCGGTTGAATTTACCGAGACGTTCCACGACGCCGACCCGCTGCTGTGGTACGATTTTTACGGTAAGTGAGATAAAGACAACTACGACGACGACGATAACGGCAATGATAGCCCATTCCATTAAGTTAATTCCTCCCATCGTTCAACTTCGATAATAGTACTGCTGCGATGCAGCACCCGCACCCGCTCGTCTTTGGCCAGATTCTGAGCCGATGTGGCGCTCCATGTGTCTCCCCCGACTTTGACAATGCCGTATTGGCCCTGTTCAATCGGTTCGACGACAACTCCCTCTCTCCCTATCACTTCTGTTCCGGTATCTTGGAATCCTTTTGCCGTGCGAAACCTTTTGGAAATCGGCTTGGTAAAAATCGTAAGCACCACCGCTACGATACACCCAACCACCACTTGCACCACATAAGCATCAGGAGCAATCCAGGCGACAACCGCCGCCGCTAGCGTACCCGCACATAGCCAGAGCAAGTAGAATGTCAGCGTCATCATTTCCAGCACCAGCAAAACCCCTGCAGCAATCAGCCACAGAATCCATGCATCCATAAGGGGAAATGCACCACCTTTCCGACGTTATAGTAGTATATACGGAACTCGGGGGAAAAAGTATCAAGAAATGAATGACACATACCACTCCGCAATTTCGGAACCGTAGCCGAAGGCGATTAACGTTCCCGCGGTCAGCCATGGGGCAAACGGAATGCGCCGCTCCTTCTTCGCCCAAAGAAACACGGTTCCGGCCAATCCCCCCATGATGCAAGCCAACACAAATGCCACCAGCATTTGCGGGATCCCCAATACCCATCCTATCAATCCGAACAGCTTGACATCTCCCATCCCCATCCCGCGCATCAGAAGCGCAACGGCCAAAGTCATGCCAAGGCCCAAAGCCGCACCTAGCAAGTGGTTCCATAGAGAATGAAGCGGGAAAGCCAGACGCAACAAGATCATGACAGGCAAAAATGCAAGCAACACCTTGTTCGGAATGATTCTGATCGCGCAATCCGTGATCGTCACGATGATTCCAAGACTGATAAGCGCAAGACCTACGGCCCCTTCTCCGGTAAAGCCGAACCGGATGAAGACCCATAGAGCCAACAATGCGGTTGCGAGATGAAGCAAAGAGATCCGCAAGAAACCCCAATCGGGGGCTTGTCCGGCGGCGGTTGCCGCCCTATCCCTGATCAGCCGCTGCGCAACAACCATGAATAACGAACCTAGGAGAATTCCGGATAAAAACACGCAAAAAGAGTAGAATAAGGGCATTTTTTGTTCACTTTCGGCGAATTATGTACTTTTATTCATTATATCCTAAAAAAAGAATCGCCGGAACATCTTTCCGACGATTCTTCTATAAGCTGGATTATTTATTAAGCCTGTGCGACATCCAAGTCGACTTTGCTTTTGAACACATCCTGGTCATTCTCACCGAGCACTTTACCCGTGATCACGCCGGCGGTAATCGAGTCGTTGACGTTCAGCGCCGTGCGGCCCATATCGATCAACGGTTCAACGGAGATGAGCAAGCCCGCAAGCGCCACCGGCAGGTTCATCGTGGACAACACGATCAGCGAGGCGAAAGTTGCACCGCCGCCTACACCTGCGACACCGAAGGAGCTGATCACGACGACCAGAATCAGCGTGATGATGAAATCCCAGCTGAACGGGTCGATCCCGACCGTCGGCGCGATCATGACCGCCAGCATGGCCGGATAAATCCCGGCGCAGCCGTTCTGCCCGATCGTCGCCCCGAACGAGGCCGACAGGTTGGCGATGCCTTCCGGCACGCCGAGACGTTTCGTCTGCGTTTCCACGTTAAGCGGAATCGTAGCCGCGCTGGAACGCGATGTAAAAGCAAATACCAGCGTCGGCAGCACTTTCCTCACATATTGCACCGGATTGTATCCGAACAGCGCCAGCAAAATCAGATGAATGATAAACATGACGATCAAAGCTACATAAGAGGCTAACACAAACTTGATCAGCTTGAGAATTTCCTGCGGATCCGTCGTGGCGACCACGTTCGTGATCAAGGCCAAAATGCCGTATGGCGTCAGCCTCAATACCAGGGTCACAATCCGCATGACAACCGCATATACCGCGTCTACCAATTTGCGGAACGTCTCCGCTTGTTCCGGTTTCTTTTTATCCAGGCCGAGAACCGCAACCCCGATAAATGCCGAGAAAATTACGACAGCCAGCGTAGATGTGCTGCGCGCTCCCGTCATATCCGCAAACGGATTCGTCGGAATGAAGTCCAAAACCTGCTGCGGAATCGTTTTGTCCGCCACTTGGCCGGCCCGTTCCTCCAGCGCGGCTCCGCGAGCCTGCTCCGCTTCTCCCGCCTCGATTTCGATCGCCTTCAGATCAAAGCTTAAGCTCGTGACGATACTTACTGTAGCGGCAATAGCCGTTGTGATGAGCAATACCGCGATGATGAGGGCGCTCATTTTTCCAAGGTTCTTCGTGCCCTTCAGTTTCGCGATCGCCGAAATGATCGAAACCATGATCAGCGGAATGACAACCATTTGCAGCAAACCGACATAACCGCGTCCGACCAAGTTGAACCAATCCGTGGACTTCGCCAACACTTCGGAGTCAGCCTGGTAGATAAGCTGAAGAATAACCCCGAACACGAGTCCGAGTCCCAAACCGGTAAATACCCGTTTCGTAAAAGATATATGCTTCTTCTGCATCCAGAGAAGTAAGCCCAGTAGCGCCAGCATGACGACTACGTTAATGATAACCCACAATGTTTCCATTCCGTGATTCCCCCTGCAAGTCAGTATAAATTTCTGATTGGTTACCAATTTACATGTATCGTAACACAATCTCTAGTAAATTGATAGGATTAATTTTATTTACATTTCTCACCAATTTATTACCCTATTCTTGAAGTTCTGAATTTCTTGCATAACACCCTGCGGAATACGGAAATATCCGAAGCAAGGAAGAGGATTTTATTACTATGTTCAATTCAATCCTAAAATATGACCATATATTCTGTAAATTGGTATAATTCCGTTGTGCAAACGTTTTAACAAATTCGTTTTCTCGGGTATGATGTAAAGATCAGCGACTGCCGATAGGGGGATAATTGAAGAGATGGACATGAAAAAGCGAGATTCTTATAGGTTTTTAAAATGGTTTGGAAGCGCTGCCTTGGCGGCCGTCCTACTAACTGGCTGTTCTTCCGAGAGCGCATCGCCTTCCGGCAACAGCGGCGGCAAAGCCGAAAATACCGCGGTCAACAGCGTTGCCGGGAACCATGCCCCGGCGGCAAAGACAGCCATCGACGCGCAACCGTCGACCGTATTTTACGAAGTTTTTGTCCGGTCTTTTTATGATTCGGACGGCGACGGCATCGGGGACTTCAAGGGACTGACCGAAAAGCTCGATTACCTGAACGACGGCAATCCGGATACCACGGATGATCTCGGCGTGGGCGGGATCTGGCTGATGCCGATCAATCCGTCTCCCAGCTACCACGGATATGACGTCACCGATTACCGCAATATTAATCCCGATTATGGGACGCTCGAGGATTTCAAAACCTTTTTGGACGAAGCGCACAAACGAGACATCAAAGTCATTATGGACCTGGTCGTAAACCATACCAGCAAGGAGCACCCTTGGTTTATCGACGCGGCCCAGAACAAGGACAGCAAGTATCGGGACTGGTACATCTTCGCGGAGGACCAGAACCGGGAGACCAGCGGCAGCAGCGCGGCTGGCAGCGGAAGCCCGTGGCATTCCGCCCGCGGCAGCCACTACATGGGCATTTTCTGGGAAGGGATGCCGGATCTGAACTTTGACAATCCGGAAGTGCGGGAGGAAATGCAGGATATCGGCCGCTTTTGGCTGGAGCAGGGCGTCGACGGATTCCGCCTGGATGCGGCTAAGCACATCTACGAGGATCTGCTCACGGATAAGAGCCAAGAAACGACCGACAAAAACGTGAAATGGTGGCAGGAGTTCCGCAAGGGTATGGTCGAGGTCAATCCCGACGCTTATCTCGTGGGCGAAATTTGGGATCCGTCCCCTGCGCTGATCGCCAACTATTTGGACGGCGCGCTCGATTCCGGCTTTAATTTCAGCCTGTCGGAATCGATTGTTCAAGCGGCCAAGAAAGAAAAGGATAATAATCTTGGTTTTACATTGGCGAGAAGCTACGGGATCTATAGCGAAAAATCCAATGGAGAGTTCGTCGATGCCACGTTTTTGACGAACCATGACGTCAACCGCACCATGACCCAGCTCGAAGGCGACGTGAACCATGCCAAAATGGCCGCGGGGATGCTGTTGACGCTTCCGGGCAATCCGTTTATCTATTACGGCGAGGAAATCGGAATGCTCGGAGCCAAGCCGGACGAAAGCATCCGTGAACCGATGCAGTGGTATAAGAGCGACGACGGTGCCGGTCAAACGACCTGGGAGCCGCTTCATTTCAACAAAGGGCAAGCGGGCGGAAGCGTGGAGGAACAAACGGGCGATCCGAAATCCCTGCTATCCCATTACCGGAAATTGATCGATATGAGAAATAGCGTACCCGCATTAAAAGACGGCGCGATCGCCGAGTTCCAGTCCGGCAACCCGGGCGTGGCCGCCTACCTCCGCCAAACCGAAGAACAGACGGTGCTCGTCGTCCATAACTTGACCGGGAACGAGCAAAGTATTGATTTGGCGGACAATAAGGACGGTCTCACCTTTGAGGGGATTCTAAAGGCGACCCGCGAGGGAGCCGTACTGGAAGGCGGCAAGTTAACCATTCCGGGGTATACGACGTTGATACTTGAGTAGACTGATAGCGTTGACACGCGCGAGTAGTTTCTAGATTTACGCTCCAATTCAATGCGGAGCATCGCAGCATGCCGCCTTCGTTGGAAATAATCCAATCAAATGGTTTAAAACCAGCCGGTTCCGGCTGCTTCGTTGGATAATTTCCAATCAAGAGAGGATTAATCACCTGAATTGTTCATGTTCATTGGATTTTATCCAATGAAGGATCGAAAAAGGCTGTTACCAAAGCAGGAAATCTGCTAAAGGTACAGCCTTTTTACATATTTGTTGCTATTTAACCGGAAAATTTTCCTATAGTTTAGCCAAAACCCCCGGATCCCGGCATTTTGGCGGGGAAGAATTCCTGTAAGTTGGAACATAATTGAGAGTGGACGCAAGGCGCCGGTGCTTCCTCAATGCCGCCACGAGTTACCGCATTTCTGCGGTTCTATTGCTGTTTATTGTTGATTACTTCTACTACCGCTTATTACTTTTACTTACTGCTATCACTTATACTTCTGCTGATTACTTCTCTTACTGCTTATCACATCTACTTACCGGGCATCACATCTTGTGGTTCTACTGCTACTTAAACTGCCGCCATCCCCGTCATTTACGACTTGGCCGATACGATTTCGCATATTGCTCCGTACAGCGAAGATTCGAGCTTCATCGAAGCTAGGGTTGCGAGCAGGGCCGCCGGCGTAGCCGATCCCTTCACGACTTGGTAGACTCGTTCCTTCAACAAAAATTCAATCTGCGCCCGGTCGAGCAAGGTAAATACTTCATGTTCCACCAATTGGACGGCCAAACATGCTTCCACGAATGTAACGTTTAACGCTTCACTTACAGGCAGATCTCGCACATTCACCGTCAGCGTCCGGCTTTGTTCGTCGTACGCGACCTCCGCTTCACAGGCCTTATCGCCGACCGTCACTGCGATATCCTTATAGCCGAAGCCGACGAAGGACAGCTTCCAGTTTCTGCGTTCCGGCACGGCCGCGAGATTTCCTTTGGCCGGCATGATAGTAAAGGACGCCGATTCTCCCCATTGCAGCGACATTTCCGTTTCGCACCAGTTCGAATCCAAGTCCTCCGCCGTATCGCCCTCGTCTTCCCACAGGCGAAAATGTCCGTCCGCCCCGGCAAACACCTTCATCTCCAAAGACCGGGGATTATCCACCGAACCGGTATACTCCGTCAAATCCGCCAAAGGCACGATGGCGCCGGCTTTGGCGAGCACCGGGATCGTCTCCAAACCGCGATACAGCGAAAGCCTTCTTCCCCCGTCGTACACTCTTCCGTCAAAGAAGTCGATCCAGACGCCTTTAGGCAGCCATCCTTGAAACTCGGCGACACCCGTCTTTCGGTCCGCCGGTTGGGTAATCGGGCAAACGATCAGTTCCGTCCCGAAAAAATACTCATTCGGCACATCGTAAGCCTCATGCTGTTCGGGATAATGGTAATACATCGGCCGGATCAGCGGCAGCCCTTCCCGGCTGGCGTAACGATTCATCGTATACAGGTAAGGCAGAAGCCGATGGCGCAGCCGCAGGTATTCCTTCATTACGTCTTCCGCAGGCTTGCTGAACCGCCAAGGCTCCTTGCTGTTGAACGGGCTGGCCGAGCTGTGCAAACGCAGGATCGGCGAAAAGACGCCGAACTGTACCCAGCGGGCGGCTAGCTCATCGTCCTTTCCGCCCAGCATATGCCCTCCGATGTCATGGCTCCACCAGCCGTAACCGGCATTGGAGGCGTTCGCCGTGAAATACGGCTGGAAGTCCAGCGACTCCCAGGTGACGATCGTATCCCCGGAGAAACCGACGGGATAACGATGGCTCCCAAGTCCGGCGTAGCGCGAGAAGGTCAGCCGCCGCTTCCCCCTCCGGCCGCTGTCCAGGTAATGGTAATGGTTCAGCATCCACAACGGGTCGAGGCCGGGAATCTTGGTCACGCCGCCCTGCTGCCAGTCGATCCACCAAAAGTCGACGCCCTCCTCCTCCCGCGGATGATGCAAATACTTGAAATAGGCCCGCAAGAAACGAGGATCCGTCATATCGAATTCCACGGCTTCGCCGATTTCCGTATTTTTCCCGAGTTCCGCCGCCATCGCGAGATAAGAGTCTTCAAACGCCCTTACTCCGTCGGCCGGGTGGACATTCAGAGTCACCCGAAGCCCTTTTTCGTGCAGCCAATTTAAAAATCCTTGCGGGTCCGGGAACAACTCCCGGTTCCAGGTGTATCCCGTCCACCCGCTGCCGTACTCCGGATCGACGTCCACAAGATGCCAATCCATGTCCAGCACAGCCACCGAAAAGGGAATTCGTTCCCGCTCAAAACGCTCCATCAGCGCCTTGTATTCTTCGTCCGTATACTTGTAATACCTGCTCCACCAATTACCTAGCGCATAACGCGGCAATAGCGGCGTCCGTCCGCACAGGCGGTAAAAATCCCGGAGACAGTCCAGGTAATCGTGGCCGTAGCCGAACAAATACAAATCTATGTCTTCCCGGCCGCGAGGCTCGACCCGCCCGTCTTCCTCCAAGAGAAGCGAACGGCTGTCATCGATCAGCGAATATCCCCCGCGCGACAACAATCCGCGTTCCAACGGAATCGCCCCGTCCGCATTGTCCAGCGTCCGGGCGGTCCCGCGCAAATCCTCGGGCCATTCGCCGTATCGCCATACGACCATCAGATGGCCGGAACGGTTTCGGACGCTCACGCTCAGTCCGTGCCGGGAAAACGGCCGCTTATCGTAAACCAGGTGCAAACGCCCCGTCATAATCTCCAACCGGTCCTCCCGATCCGTAACCTTGAAATCGGGGACCGGGAAATTCCGGTTCAGTACGATTTGCGTGGCACGATCTTCAAAGTTTCCGGTTTCGCTGAATTCCATGCGGATCAGTTCGGGGGTGAGCACCGTAAAACGGTAGCTCTCCCCCTGAACGACAGCGCCGGGATCCGCCGAAGGCGCCGTTTCGAGTTTTCCGTGAACCAGCATCGGTTCAGGATCTCGGATCACATTTTGCATCGTTCATACACCTTTCTTTGAATCCGTTATTTTACGCTCATATAGCGATTATAGGCATCGGTACGGATCTTCAGCAATTTCTCGAGTCCCATATCGTTCAGCTTTTTCACATAATCATCCCAGCCTTCGTCAATGCCGCCTTTGGTGACCCACTGAGCCCGCATCGTTGCAACATAGCTGTCGATGTCCGTCGTCAGCGTCGGAAGCTCCTGGAACTCCTCGGACGTGTACATGACGTTAGGGAATGGCGCGGAGACGTATTCGTTGCCCAATTTGTCGATTTCGAGTTTTAATCCGTCGCCGGTTTCAGGATTCAGCACGATGTTCTTCTCGAACGACGGGCTCACGTATTTCGGCCCGAAGTCCCGAAGGGATTGGTCCCAATACCAGGCGTCGGCGCTCGTGCCGGCCGGAGGATCCATCAACGTATACGTACCGTCGTCGTTCTTTTGAATGACGGTGCCGATCGCTCCCCAGAAATTCTGGATGCTCGCTTCATTCGTATAGAACTGATCCGCCCAGCGGGCCGCGATCTCCGGATATTTGCAGGAGGTGGTAATCAGCATCTCGTTCCGGTAAAAGCTCATCCCGTTCGGATCTCCCGGGTTATGCCGCTTTCCGTCCGGTCCGGCGATCGGAGGAATGGCCGCATATTCGCCGCTCCATTTTCCGAATACCGCGTCCGGCGTCCATTGATTCGTGAACCCGACGATCGGAGCATCCGCATTTTGCTGTTTGGCCGACGTCATCGTGGCGTCCTGGGTGAACATTTCTTTATCGATGAGTCCTTCGGAGTATAACCGGTTTGCATACTTGAGCCCTTCCTTGTACTCTTCGCTGGTCGGATAAAATACCGGTTTGCCGTCCTTCACCATCATGCTGTTGCCATAAGTGTCGGTAATGCCGAACGGATTCAGGAAATCCGGCGATAAACCGGTCTCGGTGTAAGGGATCTCATCCTGCTTGCCGTTGCCGTTCGGATCCTGCTCTTTAAACGCTTTCAACACGTTGTAAAGGTCTTCCGTATTATCCGGAATTTCCATCCCCAGTTTATCAAGCCAGGCTTTATTGATGACCGGCTGATTCCGGGTTTTCGGGCGCGACGGCAGCCGTGCGGGCAGGGAATAGATTTTCCCGTCCGGGAACGTGCTGATCTTTTTCAGCTCCGGCGTTTCTTCCATCGCCGCTTTAAGATTCGGCATATATTGATCGATATAATCGTCTAGCGGACGGAAATAGCTGAGATTGTTAACGATATCGGAATCGGAGAAGGTCTGGTTGCCCAGGATGATGTCCGGCAGCGTGCCGCTGGCCAGCATGATCGACTTCTGCTCTCCCCAGTCGTTGGATGACACGACCTCCCATTCGATTTTTACGTTCGTTTGCTGCTCCAGATCCTTCAGCCACTGATTCTGCGTGAACGTATCTCCCATATTGCCCCAGCGCATCGTCAGCACTTTCAGCGTCACCGGCTCGTTAACGATCGGCAAGCCATCCTTATTAAAGTCGCCGGTCCCGCTTTTCGCGGCATTTCCGGAGTCCCCTCCGCCGCAGCCCGCCAGGCCGAAAGCAAGCGTAGCCGCAAGCAGAAGCGAGACCCATTTTTTAGTTCGGATCATTCCGCTTTGTTTTATCATTCGAATTCCCCCATTCATTTTTCATTCGTCCTAAGCCCTAAACCATAAACCCTTAACTCTTCACCGCGCCGATCATGACCCCTTGGTTAAAATACTTCTGCACGAAAGGATACACGCATAGGATCGGAACGGTAGCGATAATAATGACCGAATAGCGCATCATATTGGCCAGCCGCAGCGCGATTTGGGCGGCTTCGCCGGTTCCCATCCCGGACTGCATCTGATTGGTGATCAGAATGTTGCGAAGGATCAGCTGCAAGGGATGCAAATCGGGATTTTTCAAATAAATCAACGCATTAAAATACGAATTCCAGTATCCGACGGCGATCCATAAGCCAAGCACCGCAATAATCGCCTTCGACAACGGCAGAACGACTTGGGCGAAGTACCGCAAATTGCCGCAACCGTCGATCTGAGCCGCCTCCCATAAGTCCCCCGGAATGCTCGTCTGAAAAAAAGTCCTTGCCACAATAATATCGTACACGACCACGGAAAAAGGCAGGACCATGACGAGAAACGTGTCGTACATATGGAAATCGCGAATCGTCAGGAACGTGGGGATCAGCCCGCCGCTGAAAAACATCGTAAAGATGAAGTATAAAGACAGAAACTTGCGCCCCTTCAGGTCTTTCCTGGACAAAGCATAGGCCGCCGGTATATTGACGACGAGACCGATGGCCGTCCCTATCACCGTATACAATATCGTGTTTCTGTAGCCGATCCAAATGTTTTCGTGCTTAAAAAGCTCCTTGTACCCGTCCAGCGTAAATCCCTTCGGAAAAAACCATACCTTCCCGTTCGCCACGGCCGACGGATCGCTGAACGAGGCGATTACGATAAAATATAGCGGGTAAATCAGCGCGATCAAAAAGAGGATCGCAAAACCGTAAATCACGACTTCTGCCGCCTTATCGGACGGTCCCTGCTTCACTTTGGCCACTGCCGGGCTTACCGCCGCATTCGCTGTCTCCACGAGTTACCACCTTCCCTACCAAAGACTGTTCTCGCTGTACTTCTTGGAAATCTGGTTCACAAGAATCAGCAAAATAAAATTGATGACGGTGTTAAACAGGTTGATGGCCGAGGAAAAGCTATATTGGCTGCTAAGCAGCCCGATTTTGTACACATAGGTGGACAGAATCTCGCTCGCGGGAATGTTCAAGTCGTTCTGCATCAGGTACACTTTTTCGAACCCGACCCCGAGCAGGCCGCCGACCCGTAAAATGAGCAGCGTAATCGCCGTCGGCATCAGCATCGGAATGTCGATATAGCGGATTTTGTGCCACCGGCTCGCTCCGTCCACCGTTGCGGCTTCATACAAGCTCGGGTCCACCGTGGACAACGCCGCGATGTAGATGATGCTGTCCCAGCCGGCGTGCTGCCACACATCCGACCAGACGTAAATGCTGCTGAACCACCCGGAAGAGCCCATCAAGTCGGGAGCCTCCGCTCCGAAAAGCTTGAAGGCGTTGCCGACCAATCCCGTACTCGGGGACAGCAAAATCAGCATCAGCCCTACCATGACCACCGTCGAAATAAAATGCGGCATGTACGATACCGTCTGAAAAAATCGCCGGAACCGGTTCGCCCGCATCTGGTTGACCATCAGCGCCAATACGATCGGGATCGGAAACGTAATCAGGCTGTAGAGACTGATAATGATCGTATTTTTGATCGTCGTCGAAAACTGGTAGGAATTAAAAAACTTTTCGAAATACTTGAATCCCGCCCACGGACTTCCCCCGATCCCGAGCGCCGGGCTGTAGTCCTTAAACGCGATCAGTACCCCGTACATCGGTTTATAGGCGAACAACAGCGTCAGTACCACAGCCGGAAGCAGCAACAAGTACAGGCCCCAATTTCGCCGAATCGGCCCGTATCTCCGCCCTGCGCCGATTTGACCGGCTTTCATGACATCCCCTCCTTGCATCTTTATATGAACACTTTCAGTATATCTTCGCGTCCCGCGCTTTTTCGGACCTTGCACAAGCGCTAAACGGACTTTTGACTTGCAGGAGGAATCGCCAAAACCGGACCATGCGGAACCGGTATGGTACTTTTCGGACTTTTCATGGTGCTATCCGGACTTTGCCGCAAAATGCCGATAGGTTTCTATGTTTTTTTCATTTAAAGCTTCTATAATATTTTTAGACGGCTTAAATAAAGCGCATACACGTTGAACCGAACGCTTCCGCAGGAAAGGACGATGGGCCAAAGCATATGGGAAAATCCGGTGACAAGGAGTATCCGATTCGTCATTACGTCAAAATCATGTTCGTCACTTCATTTATCGTATTGATCCTGGATTTTGCGATCAGCTTCGCTTCCATCTCCATCGTCAAACAGCAATCCACCCGTTATCTGCAGGATACGGCCGACTTGTACATTAACCGGATCAATCATGACTTCGCATACATGAATCACTATATGGGCTGGACGCTGGCCAACGATGAGAACATGGAAATCATGAACACGGCCGAACCCGATTCCGAAGAGTTTTTAAAGGCTAACGAAAACCTCCACAGACGCTTTAGCGAGCTGCAAAAAAACTACGGGAAGGAATACCATTACTTTGTGTATTTGAAGGAACAGCACTTTTTTCTGAACAGCGCTCCGCTCAGCATGAATTATTCGGACTACCAGGAACTGAAAAGGCAAATCATGAGTTTCGTCGAGGACAAGGACGTCTATGAAAAGTTTTACTCGAAATGGACCCCCGTTCAGGTGAAGGGCAAATATTACATCACGAATATCGTCCCTTATCATGACAGTTACATGATCGCCACGGTATCCGCGGATAATCTGATCCGTCCTTTGCGGGAGCTTAATTTAGGCGGGAACGGGTACGTCTCGCTCGTGAACGATTCGGAACAAAGCGTGACCAGCCGCATCTCCAACAACGGGGAGGCCATGACGGAGGAACCGGAAGAAAACCCGCTCCTGAACCTGCTGCGCACGCGAACGACGGTCAAAGGCGAGTTTACGAATGCTTCTTTCTATGTAAAACTGGTCATTCAATTCGGTGCGTTCGAGAAAATCATGATCGCCCAGCTGCTGATTATTTTGCTGGCCCTGCTGATTGCCTTCAATTTGGGCTTCATCCTGCTCTACTTCAAAAACAAAGTATTGAAGCCGATCAAAAGCTTCTCCTACAACCTTGCTTTCTGGAACGAGGACGGTGAGCCGCTCAACCTCGAAAGCAGCAAAATCAGCGAGTTGGAAAAGGCAAACAAGCTGTTCATGAATCTGGTCAACCAGATCAAAAAGTTCAAAATCGATCTTTACGAGCGGGAACTGGAGAAGCAGCGGATTCAGCTGGATTATATGAAGCTGCAGATCAAGCCCCATTTTTTCCTGAATTGCCTGACCAGTATATACAGCATGGCTCAGATGCAAATGCATCAGGAAATCGAACAG
The DNA here is from genome assembly GCF_051307165.1 of Paenibacillus salivarius. NCBI lineage: Bacteria > Bacillati > Bacillota > Bacilli > Caryophanales > Paenibacillaceae > Paenibacillus > Paenibacillus salivarius. Next base: position 586,814 of record NZ_CP195592.1, on the reverse strand, counting down.
ATGGCCTTGTCCACATCCAAGTATTTCCGTTATATCTTCCAAAGCGGCGAAGATTTCGTACGCCTGGAAGACGAGATCGATCACGTCCGCATTTATATGGATATTCAAAAACACCGGTATAAGGATGCGCTTGCGTATTGCATCAAACAGGAAGAGAGCACGCTTCATGCGGAAATTCCGCCGCTCGTGCTTCAGACTTTTGTCGAGAATGCGGTCAAATACGCCGTCTCCCGGACTTCGGAAGTGCAAATTTCGCTTGAGGTCCGGCACCATGCCGAAGATGGAGAAGAGCGGATTCGAATTTCGATTTCCGATACCGGGCCAGGTTTTCCGACGGACATTCTGAATGCCTTGCAATCCGGAGAACCGCTGGACCAATCCGACGGGACCCATATCGGGATCATGAATACGATGCAACGGCTGGAATCGATGTATCATGGCGACGCCGTCATTCTTTTCGACAATATGGCGAGCGGCGGCGCCCTCGTTACGTTAAATCTTCCGGCGGCGGCGCCGGAGCGGACAGGAGTGTAGCCTATGAACGCTCTGCTTGTGGACGACGACTATTTTGTCGTCACCGCATTGGAAAAAAGGATCGATTGGCCGGCTTTGGGCATCGAAGCGGTCTTTACGGCCAACAACGTCGCTCAAGCCCGCGAAATTCTGGAACGGTCTCCCGTGCACATCCTGGTGTCGGATATTGAAATGCCGCAAGGAAGCGGGTTGGAGCTGCTGGCTTGGATCCGCGAGAAAAATTACGGCGTTCAAGCTATTTTCCTGACGAATTACGCGGATTTCAATTATGCGCAAAAGGCGATCGAGCTGCAAAGCTTCGAATATTTCCTCAAGCCGATCGAGTTTGACAAACTGATGCTCATTCTTCAAAAGGCGGTGCATCGGGCCAAGGAACAGCAAAACAACGAGAAGGCCATCGAGGAAGGCCGGTTCTGGCAAAAAAACCAGGCCAAAATCGTGGAGTATTTCTGGCGCAAGCTGGCCGGCGGAGGCAAGTCATTCCCGATTAAGCCATCCGTGATCTCCCAGGCGATCTCCGAACAGCATCTCTCCTACGAGATGACCGACATCGTACAGCCCTTGTTGTTTAACATTTTCCCGTATAACGGAAGCATGGGCAAAGAAGAAAAAGGACTGTTCGATTTCGCGCTGCAAAATGTGATTGACGAATGGTTCCAAAGCGGCGACTTTTCCGTAGAAACCGTTTTGGAGCATAAGGAATATACCTGGCTTGCCGTTTTGAAATGGAACCGCAGCCCCGATCCCCAGGCGATTGAACGCTTATGCGCGTCATGGATTCTAAGGGCCAACCACTTTTTAAAATGCGATGCCTGCTGCATGATCGCCTTGCCCGGCAAGCTCGGGGAGTTCGGCGAAATCGTCAAGCAATTGTTTATCATGGATGACGAGATGGCCAAAATCCGTAATCAGACTTATGTCGTGGAGCGTTGCGACCGGCCGGAGCAAGCGGACTATTCGCCGCCGGACCTGGCGCGTCTGGAAGAACTGCTGAACCAGAACAAACCGGCCGTTTTTCTCGAAGAAACCTCCGCGTATTTAAAATCCCTGACCAGGAACAAAACGCTGGGCACGTCCATTCTCAGCCTGTTTCGGCTGGATATGAGCCAGCTCGTGTACTCCTTTTTGAAGATGAAAGGCATCCAGGCGCATAAGCTGTATTCGGGTAAAACCAACGACCGGCTGCTGATGCATTCGCTTAGCTCGATTGAGGATATGGAGGAATATTTGAAGTACTTGGTTTACACCGCGATGGAATACCGGGATTTCGCCGCCCAGCCCAAATCGGTGGTCGAACAAATCAAACAGCATATCCAGGAGCACTACGGAAAGGAGCTTACCCGCAACGATCTGGCCGAAATCGTCTATTTGAATCCCGACTACCTGGCAAGATTGTTCAAGCGGGAAACGGGAATTTCCTTGGGAAGCTACGTGATCCGGGTGCGGATCGCGGCCGCAAAGCATCTGCTGGAAACGACGAAACTATCGGTTTATACAATTGCCAATAAGGCGGGGTACGCCAACTATTCTTACTTCTGCAAGCTGTTCAAGCAGGAAGTCGGCCTGTCACCGAATGAATATAAAAAGCGGCATGCAAAAAATGCGTGAAAGGGTGATTGTATATCCCCTTCACGCATCTTTTTTGTAATTTTAACCGTTAATCCGGTACACCCGAGCTTCATAAGGCTTAAGAAGGTTGCCGGATAGGGCTTCCTTGCCTTGGGCGTCAGGATCGTTGGTGAGCAAAAGCTCGGCGGACGGCTGTGCAACGGCAACGGCCAGTTCGCCGGACAATTCGAATTCGGCTTCTTCCGCAAACATATTGACGAGAACGAGCAGCTTCTCATTCCCCAGCGTTCGCGTATAGCCGTAAATGCAGTCATGATCCGGCAGGATCAACTCATATGTTCCGTAGACAAGGGCTTCATGCTCCTTGCGCAAACGAATCAGCTTTTTGAAATAATGATAGATGGAGTCCGGGTCTTTCATCGCCTTCTCGACATTGATTTCCTTGTAATTCGGATTTATTCCGAACCAAGGCTCGCCTGACGAGAAGCCCGCATTACGGCTGTCGTTCCACTGCATCGGCGTTCTGGAGTTGTCCCGTCCGTTTCTCCAAATGACCGGCATGATTTCCTCATGGCTCTTTCCGTTCGCCTTTTCGATGTTATACCAATTTCTCATGGACACATCGTTGTAATCCTCGATCGACGGGAATTGCACGTTGGTCATTCCGATTTCCTGGCCTTGGTAAATGAACGGCGTGCCCTGCATCAGAAAATACATCGTTGCCAACGCTTTGGCCGACTTGTCCCAATACTCGCCATCATTGCCCCAAGTCGATACGGAGCGGGGCTGATCGTGATTTTCCAGGAACAACGCGTTCCAGCCGGTACCTTCAAGACCTTTCTGCCAGCCGGTCAGCACCGATTTCAACTGATGCAGATCAAGTCCGTTATCCAGGCTCTTCTGCCAAAGTCCCATGTGCTCAAATTGAAAAATCATATTGAATTTTCCGTTTTGCTCGCCGACCCAAAGATCCGCCTCGTCCACGGTAACTCCGCTCGCCTCGCCGACCGTCACGATATCGTATTTCGCGAACGTTTCCGCATTCATTTCGGACAGCAGCTCGTGGATGCCTTCCCGGTTCATATGTCCCGCTTCCGACGGCACGTAACGCAGTTTGTTCGGATTCGGCATATCCGGGAACCCTGCCGTCTTTTTGATATGGGAAATTGCGTCCACCCGGAAGCCGTCGATGCCTTTGTCGAGCCACCAGTTGACCATATCGTACAATTCTCTGCGTACGTTTGGATTTTCCCAGTTCAGGTCCGGCTGTCTCCGCGAAAACACGTGCATAAAATATTGACCGGTATGCTCGTCGTATTCCCAAATCGAGCCGCTAAATATACTTGCCCAGTTATTCGGCTCCATTCCGTCTTTCGGATCGGCCCATATATAGTAATCCCGTTTCGGATTGTCCAGCGATGATCTCGATTCGATAAACCATGGATGCTCGTCCGAGGTGTGGTTAATGACCAAATCCATGATCAGCTTCATGCCCCTCGCATGAACTTCACCCAGCAGCTCGTCAAAATCCGCCATCGTCCCGAACTCCGCCATGATATCCTGATAATCCGATACGTCATATCCGTTATCGTCATTCGGCGATTTATAGATCGGGCAGATCCAGATCAAATCGATCCCCAAATCCTGCAAGTAATCCAGCTTGGAGATGATCCCCCGCAAGTCGCCGATTCCGTCCCCGTTGCTGTCCATGAAGCTGCGCGGGTATATTTGATAGGCTACGGCCTCTTTCCACCATGTCTTTTTCATCGTCTTGAATTCATTCCCCTTGTGTTCTGTGATTGAAAGCTTGTTGATGACTTATTAGTATTATTCCAGTGTAAGTATACTTCTTTTCTAATATTCGCGCAATCGTTTGCATTAATGAGGGAGTCATTACTATTTATTGCTTTCCCATCTTTTTTGTAGCAAACCATAGTTAAACTAAATTGTAAACATGTGGCAAAGCATGCCCCGCTTCCTTTCGGTTTCCGAAGGAGGCGGGGTTTTTCTGTTTTTATCATAAGGGAGAGGTGAAAAAATGGGGTTCAGAACGGAGCACGAAACATGGCTAAACGATCATCTTAAGCGAAGACAAGGGGAACGGCTTGATGCCCTGAAGCGAGGACACGGGTACGGAAATCAATTGTTTGTTGCGCAAATCTGGTGGCCTATCGTCGGACATTTTCAAGGATTGCATCCCGAATATGAAGTGAAAGATTGGAGAGGTCGATCATATTTTGCCGATTTCATGTGGATCGTCGGGGCTGTGCGCATTGTTTTTGAAATTATGGATTACGGAACACATGGAACGGACCGAACCAAATACCGGTTAGATCTGAATCGCGGACTCTTTCTTCAAGGTCAGGATTGTATGGTACTCTATATATCGCTCGATGAGCTAAAAGAAAATCCCTCTTTCGTCTTGTCTGCCGTACGGAACATCTTGTCCCCTTTACTTACGGCTATAGATGGTAAGGGAAAGGTGACCGGGAGAAAATATTCAAAGATTGAACGGGAATTGATGCGGGCCGCTATCCGACATGACAGAATCATTCGCCCGACGGAGGTTGCCAGGGAATTGGAGCTGCATAAAATGACGGTGATCAAGCATTGTCGCGGGTTAGTAGAGAAAGGAAAACTTCGGGCCGTTGAAAGAGGCAGCTCGAAACGTGTCATATACTACGAATATATCGGCAGCCTGCAAAGTCCGGATTTGGTTTGACTAAACCCATTAGGCCTTGGTACGGGATCCAGAGTGGTAATTGTATATATGAGTGCGGACGTGCGGACGTGCGGACGTGTGGTCTGTTGATGTGATGTGTGGCATGGATTGCGATGTGTAGTGTGTTGGTGCGTAGCATGGATCTGCGGTGTGTAGTGTGTTTGTGTGTGTAGCATGGATCTGCAGTGTGTGGTGTGTAGCAGTGTGGCATGGATGGGCGGTGTGTAGTGTGTTGGTGCGTGGCACGGATCTGCGGTGTGTAGTGTGTTGGTGCGTGGCACGGATGGGCGATGTGTAGTGTGTTGGTGCGTGGCATCATGGATGTACGGTGTGTGGTTTGTGGTGTGCGATGTACGGTGGTTTGTAGTGGTTTTTGAAGTCGAGCTCCTTAGCCTGTACGAAAAATCATACACATTTTACGAAAAAACGGCCAATTTAACGATTCTGTATGAAAAATCATACACAATCTCCGAAAAAGGCGCCAAAAGAGCAAAATCTGTATGAAATTTCATACAGATTAAGCCATTTCGCCGTAATTTCCGAAATTGTAGTTGAAATATCGTACAGAATGGGCAAGGAAGATAGTATTGGACGTAAACATCAGCATAAATAGCAGCCACCCGGGCGATTCTCCGCCCGGATGGCTGCGAAACGGCCTAAGCCTCCTTCTTTTCGCTCATGGAATCCACCTGGAACGCGCCCAGCGAATCCTTCAGCATCTCCGACAATTCCTCGAGCCGGTTGGACAGGCGCACCAGTTCCTCGCTGACTCTGTACTGCTCGGACGACATCGAGGCCACTTCCTCCGTCGATGCGTTCGTCTGCTGCGCGACCGCGCTTACGCTGCCGATAAAGTCGCTTAATGCCGTTTGAGAGGCAATCAGCTCCTTTATGGATTCGGACGAGCTTTGCAAGTCGCCGATAAAACGTTCCATTTCCAAGCTGACTCTTTGGAAGATGGAGGAAGCCTCTTTTACGGAGGCGAGCTGTTCGTCAAACATCGGCGTAACGCTCATCAGAACCTCGACCGTACCTTCGATGGCCGCCTGAATCTCTTCCGTCATCTCGGACACATGTTGGATCGATTCGTTCGATTGGGCCGACAGCTTGCGGATCTCGTCCGCAATGACCACGAATCCTTTTCCCGCAGCTCCGGCACGCGAAGCTTCGATCGAAGCGTTCAACGACAAAATGTTCGTTTGCTTGGTCATTTCGACCATCGGGGCCAATATCCCCCGGATCGAATACGTGCTTCTGCTCAGTTTGCCGGAGTTCTCCTCAATAATACTGGTCATCCGGGACACCGCATCCGTCTTTTCCACCAGCTGCTCCATGTACGTCCGGCCCTGATTGCTCACTTCGATGACGCGCTCCGCCGATTCGTCCATCGCCGTATTCAGTGAAACCACCCGGTTCATTTGGCTGCCGATCTTGTCGACCAGATCCGTCCCTTTCTCCGCTTCAACGGCGAGGCTTGACGCGCCTTGGGCGATTTCCTCCGTCGCCGCGGCGACCTCGCCGGCAGTCTGGGACGTGTCCCGAGATACGCGGGTCAAGTTTTCCGCGGTGGCCAGCAAGCCTGCAGTGGAATCATTCGTTTTTTCAACCAGCAGGGAAATCTGTTCCACCATCCGGTTAAAGCTTTGTCCGAGCCGGCCGATTTCATCCTGTCCCTTGAAGCTCGTGCGGACGCTCAAATTGCCGCGCTCCCCTTCTTCCATGAGCCGGGACAGCTTTTGCAGCGGCTTGCCGACCATTCTGAACAAATAGTAACCGATCGCCGACGCGACCAGGACGGACAGCACGATAACGAACACGGTCACGTAAATCAGCTTGTCCGCCGCGCTCAAAAAGTCGCTCTCCGGCGCATAGCCGATAATCCGCCAGTCCGTCGTTTGAAGCTGTCTGTAGACAACGAGCTGCTGTACGCCTTTTTCATCATCCGCGGTAAAGGAGGTGCTTTCCCCTTCAGGCAGTTTTTGATCCAGGCCGATTTGGGACTTGGACTCGATCAGCCCAGGGTCGGGGGCATGGACAATTGTATTATCGGACGTAATGATCCGCACTTCGCCGGATTTGCCGATCTTCAAGTTTGAGAGCGTATTCACAAACGCCTCGTCCTTGATCTCAAGCAGCAAAACAAATTCCGCGTTCGGATTCTTCAAATTTTGCAGCAATCTGCCCATGGTGACCGTGGGTTCGTTGTAACTTCCGAAGTAGCCCTTTTTTAAACCCGGAATCCAGAGTGTCTTGCCCGCGGCATCGACGATGGCTTTAGTCCGGGCTTCTCCCTCTTTACTCGTAGTTGCGCCTGTGGATCCCGAGGTAAAAAAAGAGGTGCTATTGTCTTTGCTTAGGAGCCTGATCCCGTACAGCCGATCGTCCGAGCCTTTCATCGCTTCCAGCTTGTTTTTGATTCGGGTCTCCGCTTCGGTCTTTTTGACGATATCCGTATCCGCCCCTCTTACGAGCTCCAAATCCGTCCGCAATTGGGTATCGACGGCAAGCTGCCGCGAAATGGACTCATACTCCTTCAGCAGAAAATCAACCTTGTCCGCCGCTTGTTCAATCGCTTGCGACGAGGCGCTTCCCACCTGACCGCGGATAATATCCCTCGACATCAGATATGAGCTGATTCCCAGCACGGCCGACAACAACACCACCGTTGCAAACAAAATGACGAAAATTTTCATTCCGACCGACTTGAACTGCAATTTGCTTAACTGTTTCATGCACTTCCCCCTCATAGGCAAAGCTTATGTACTTTTTATCTAGAAAAAAAGGTATAGAAACTCAGCCGTTAACTGAGTACTATACCCTTTGTTCTGTTAGCCTTTGCTTGCGCCGGATGTCAGACCATCCACAAGCAAACGTTGCAGGAACATAAACAATATCGTAATCGGCAAGGCGATCAACACCGCACCGGCTGAAAACAATGTGAAGTTGGTGTTCTGGTTACTGCTGACCATATCCCACATCCCGACGGCAAGCGTCCAGTTTTCCTTGGTCCGCAGTACGAGCTTGGCGAAAATGAAGTCAACCCACGGGCCGACAAACTGGGTTAACGCCATGTACGTCAGCATCGGCTTGGACAGCGGAAGAATAATCTTATAAAAGATTCTGAAGTTGCTGGCACCGTCGATTCTCGCCGCTTCATCCAAAGATCTCGGAATCGTGTCCAGGAAGCCCTTGGCGATAAAGGTTCCGCCGATCGGCGCCCCTGCGGCATAAACGATAATGAGCGCAATATGCGTATCCAGAAGCTGCATTTCACGAAGCAGCAAGTAAATCGCGATCATACTCATGAACCCGGGGAACATGCCGAGTACGAGCAGCACCGACAGCGAGTTCTTGCGTCCGCGGAACCGGAAACGGGATAACGCGTAACTCGTAAGCAAGGTGAGCAGGACGCCCAATACCATGGAGCTTACGGAAATTTTCAACGTATTCAAATACCACTGGCCGAACAAGTATGTTTTTGATGTAAACAATTCAACGTAGTGGTCAAACGTAAATGTTTCCGGAATCAACGTTTTACTGTACAAGGATTTACCCGGACGGAAGGAGCCCAAAATGACCCAAAGCGCCGGATAAAGCGCCGCGATACACAAAATGACAAGAGTGATATAGCTGGCCGTCATTCGAATTGTGTTTCTCATTTTACGTCCGCTCATTGGATCATATCCTCCTCTTTGAACGACTTGGTTCTGCGATAGTTATAAATCGAGAACGCGGCAATGATGATGAAGATGATAATACCAACGGCGGATGCCATGTTGTACTTGTTCTGATTGAGCGTCAGTTTGTACAGCCATGTCACGAGCAGGTCGGTCGCGCCTGCATATTGATAATCACCTTTAACCGGATCACCACCGGTCAACAGGAAGATGGCGTTAAAGTTGTTGATGTTACCGGCAAATTGCGTAATCAAGGTTGGAGCTGTCGTAAACAACACCATTGGCAGCGTGACGATTTTGAATTTTTGAAACCCTGTCGCCCCGTCTACTTCCGCAGCTTCGTACATATCTTTCGGAATGGTAGTCAAGACACCCAGAATGAGCAGCATCGAAACCGGAATACCTACCCACATATTGACCAGAATAACCGTCACCTTGGCCCAGGTTGGATCCGTAAGCCACGGGATTCGCCCGAGTCCGAAATAACCCAGATACTGGTTGACCGGCCCGAACTGGCCGTTAAACATATTTCTCATAACAAGCAGCGAAATCAGCTGCGGGATTGCGTAAGGAAGAATCAAAATCGTTCTCCATACCCCTTTAAAACGGATACCCTTCTGATTGATCAGCAGCGCGACGAGCAAGCCGCCGAAATAAGTCGTGACGGTCGACAAAACCGCCCAGATAATCGTCCAGGTCAAGACACCGTAGAAGGTATGGCTCCATGTTTTCAGCGCGACCAGGTTTTTAAAGGTTCCAAACCCGACCCAGTCCACCAGCATCGCAGGCGGAATATGGTTTGGCGCGGAATAGTTCGTAAATGCCAGCATCACCATGAAGATAATCGGCATCACCGTAAAAAATAAAATGCCGAGCGCTGGAATACTCAGAAAAGCAACGGCGAATTTATAGTCCAATACATAGCGAACCGACTGAATAAAGTTGTTCGGCACTTTGCCGTTTTCCCGTTCAGCCCCGATTTTGCGGGCATCGCGGATGTTCATGACGTAAACGATAAGAAAAACGATAAGAAACAACAATGTGATCAAGCTTTGAATCATGATGAAAATGGAATGATCTCCATCAACCCATTTTCCTTTTACCAGCATTCTCGGCGTATCGCCGAGCGTGACGATGCCCCAAAGCGCATCTCTAAGATTATTGATGAAGTAAATGATCCCGAATGCTTCAAAAGCTAGAAACAGTAACCCCTTGATGAATTGGCGATTATATATTTGGCCCAATCCCATGCTGAGTATCGACAGTATAGTTGCGTTATTGCGGTGCCGGCCCATTTCCCTTCCTTCTCCCCTCCACCCGTGAATCGAGGAAACGACCCGCCGCTTCTATGCGGCGGGTGTTTTATGTTTCCTCTGGGTATTGTTGTACTAATTACTGAGCAGCGCTTTGATTCAGATCTTGGATTTGCTTAACGGCTTTATCCATAGCTGTTTTCGGATCCGCGTTGTTGTTCCAGATTTCAGGCAACGCAGCGTTTACAGGAGCCCAAACGTTCGACATTTCCGGAATCGAAGGCATTGGCTGGGAGTTTTTCGCTTGCTCGGCAAATGCCGATACATATGGATCGTTCTTGATTTGATCGGATTCCAGAGCTTCCAAGTTCGTAGGAACGGCGCCGACTTTTTCGTTCAGCAAAAGTTGTGCATCCTTATTGGAAGCAAAGTTGGCAAACAATTTTGCCGCATTCGGATATTTCGTAAAGGAGTTAACCACCCATACCTTAATACCGGAGAACGTGATTGCCGTTTTGCCGGCTACCGTCGGGTATGGTGCCAAGCCGAGGTTGTCGCCCAGAGCGGCTTTGTAACCGGCCAGTTCCCAAGGACCGTTGATATCCATCGCTACGTCGCCGGAGCCAAACAAGCTGCGCTTGATGTCAGGGTTGATATCGCCGGTGTTAATCGGCAATGCTGCTTTCAAGCTTTGGAACACTTTCAGGCCTTCAATCGCACCATCGTTTGCAAGACCGATATCGTTAGGATCCGTTCCGTTGTTGCCGAACAGGTAACCGCCGGCGCTGGCGATGAACGGATAGTTGAAGTACATGTTGCCTGCTTCCCACATGATACCGTATTTGTTTTGGTCTTTGTTCGTGAACGTTTTGCTGAATTCAAGAACGTCATCGAAAGACTTAGGTGCTTCTTTAACCAGCGATTTGTTATAGTAAAGCGCCATCGTTTCGGCCGATCTCGGATAGCCGTAAAGGACATCTTCAAAAGATGCGCCGACGATCGATGCTTCGGTGTTGTTCTTCTTCGTTTCTTCTTCGAACACGTCGTTCGCAAGAATCAGACCGGATTTCGCTGCATTACCGATGTGGTCATGCGGTACGATCAGCACGTCTGCCGCCAAGCCGGATGGTCCGTCTTGCGTCAATACGCCGATTTGGTCCGTAGGAGCCTTTTCTTCGATCCGTACTTTAACGCCGTACTTTTCTTCGAACTGTTTTACGATTTCTTCCGTAAAGGCCATTTCTTCTTTACTTTCCCAAACTAACAGTTCGGCGCCTTCTTCCGGAGTAATCGCCTCAGCCCCTGCGGATGCGTTGTTGCCTGCGTTCGCATTGCCTTGCGCGTTGTTGGCCGGAGCCGGAGTATTGGCAGTGTTGTTACCGCCGTTGTTACTGCTGCCGCAAGCGGTGATGGATGCTACCAGCGACAGGGATGCGAGCAAAACCAGTGCTTTTTTTAATTTCATAAAGCTAAACCCCTCCTTGAATTTAACGTGAAACTAGTCTCTTGGAAGTTGCGCAAACGATTTCAGCGGTAAAGGAACGATTCCGACTTTTTCATCCTATTTGCCGTAAAACGCACCTTTTTTATGACTGGAAAGCGCTTTATCCTCGAGTTCATGATACAACATAGTTATCGATTAGTAAAAACGTTTGCACATACCATATTTTCATGTTTTCACTCCAATATCGTAAAATTCCTAATGAATGCTCCGAATTTCGCACATTTCCTAAATTATGCTCCGAATTTGCCCGCCTTTGGTTCAACTTGTGCAATGGTTTGAACAATGCTATAATCCTGAATCAATAAAGGCTAGTTCCGACCGGCCAGCCACGCTGCTTTAGCAAAACTCGAAGGCACTGTTATCGTAAGGGTACATCCTCGGCTTCTATAAATACCGGCCGCGGTGTGCCCTTTTTCGCTGAATCGCCGTTTTTATTTAAATTTTACGTAAACGGTTACTATAAGATACAGGTGCTCTCGTTTAGCTTAGTGGCGCATGGGTGAATAACGATAGGAACTGACAATAATTTAACTGACCAGGGAGGAAATTATACATGCTTCTGGAAGCTGTCTATCACCGTCCGAAACTGAATTGGTCCTATGCTTACGATCATGAAACGGTCCATTTGCGCCTGCGTTCCAAAAAGGATGATTTGACCGAAGTTTTCGCCTTCGTCGGCGACAAATACGTTTGGGACCAAAGCAAAGAACTGATTCCCATGACCAAATTCATTTCCGACGAGCTGTTCGATTACTGGGAATGCGCCGTCAAACCGCCTTACCGCAGATTGAAATACGGCTTTCTTCTAAAATCCGGCGAAGAAGAGATTTGGATGACGGAAAGTGAATTCTCCCAAGTTCGTCCTCCGGGACCCGACCGGATGTTTGAATTCCCGTTCATCAATCCGGCCGATATTTTTTCGGTTCCTGCATGGGTGAAGGACGCGGTATTTTATCAAATCTTCCCCGAGCGCTTCGCCAACGGCGATCCGGGCAATGACCCTGAAGGAACGCTTCCTTGGGGCGGCAAGCCGGAGCGGGACAACTTCTTCGGCGGCGATCTTCAAGGCGTGATCGACCACCTCGATCATCTCAGCGAACTTGGCATTACAGGTATTTATTTTACACCGTTATTTGAAGCAACCACAAACCATAAATACGATACCGCCGATTATATGAAAATCGATCCTCATTTCGGGGATATCGAAACGATCAAAAAGCTAGTACAAGCCTGTCATGAACGGGGCATTCGCGTTTTGTTCGACGCCGTGTTCAATCATTCCGGCAAAACCTTCGCGCCTTTCGTGGATGTCATGAAAAACGGCGAGAAATCCCGTTATAAAGACTGGTTCTCCGTTCGGGAGTATCCGCTCGAAGTCAAAGACGGGGTCCCTACTTACGACACCTTCGCATTCGAGCCGCTGATGCCGAAGCTGAACACGAATAATCCCGAAGTAAAAGAGTACTTGCTGAAGGTAGCGGAATTTTGGATCAAGGAAGTCGGCATTGACGGCTGGCGGCTGGATGTGGCCGATGAAGTCGATCATCATTTTTGGCGGGACTTCCGCAAAGTCGTCAAAGCCGCAAATCCGGAAGCTTATATTCTCGGCGAAATTTGGCATGAATCCTCCCCATGGCTGCAAGGCGATCAATTCGATGCCGTCATGAACTATCCGTTTACGGATGCGGTGCTGGATTTCGTCGTCCGCGGCAAGCTGGATGCCAAAGGCTTCGCGAATGTGATCGGCAGAGAGCTTTCGCGCTATCCGCGTCAAGCGAGCGAGGTGGCGTTCAATCTTCTGGACAGCCATGACACGCCGCGCCTGCTCACCCTTTGCGGAGACGACAAAAACAAAATGAAGCTGGCGGCGCTCTTCCAGTTCACGTACAGCGGAACGCCTTGCATTTACTACGGCGACGAAGTCGGCCTCGACGGAGATCAGGATCCCGGCTGCCGCAAGTGCATGGAATGGAATCCGGACAAGCAGGACCAGGATCTGTTCTGGTTCTACCGCAAGCTTATTGCCGTCCGCAAGGACTTGGCTCCGCTCCGTACCGGTTCGATCCATTTCCTGATCGCCGAGGAACGCGGCAGCAAACTGGCGTATGAACGGAAGCTCGGCGATGAAACCGTCATCGTGCTGCTCAACAACGACGACGTCGGCCAGACGTTCGAAGTTCCAGCTGCCGGACAAGCATGGCAGGAAGCCATGGGCGGAACGACATACCGGACGGCCGCCGGAAAACTGTCCGTGAAGTTGCCCGCATACGGATATGCGGTATTGACGGAAGTGAAATAATTTTGTAAATATGTAAAGTGTGCAGATGTTAAACCGTTTGCACACTTTCCCTTGATTTACGGCAGAGATTCGTAATTTCTACCATCTTCTTACTGCTTTATCTATTTACTTTCCGCTATGTTTCGATTAAGATTACATTGTAAAAAGCAAACGGTTCCACAGAGGAGGTTTCTATGGCTGTAACCATTAAAGACGTTGCCAAAAAGGCCGGAGTATCGCCCTCTACCGTGTCCCGGGTGCTGTCGAATCATCCAAGAATAAGTGCCGAAACTTCGAGAAAAGTAAAAGACATTATGGATCAGCTCGGGTACCATCCGAACATTATGGCAAAGAGTCTGGTTTCCAAAACGACAAACAGTATTTGCATCATGTTGCCGAAATCCGCCGAGGAGTTATTCTCCAACTTTTTCTTTATGGAATTGATCCGCGGGATTGTCACTCAGGCAAGCCGTCTGGGTTATGATGTACTGATCAGTTCCGGAGCCAATGAGAAAGAGGAAGTTGAAGGCGTCTCTAGATTGCTCAACGGACGTCGGGTGGATGGTGTTATTCTGCTTTATTCGAGGAAAGACGATCCCGTTATCGATTTTCTGCACGAGAACGGTCATCCGTTTGTGTTGATCGGTCGCAGCGAGCAGTACCCCGATATTTTGTCGGTGGATAACGATAACGTCAAGGCTTCCTATGATGCCACGAAGCATCTGATTTCCTTGGGACATGAACGGATCGGGTTCGTTAGCGGACCTCCGGATCTGGTCGTTTCCAAGGATCGGCTGAAGGGCTACTTGGATGCCCTGCATGATTCAGGACTTGAAATGCGGCCGGAATGGATTGTGGAAGGCGAGTTTTTACAAGAGAGCGGCTATCGTGCCATGTCCTTCTTTATGAATTTGCCCGACCGTCCCACTGCCATCGTCCTGATTGATGACGTCGTATCTTTCGGCGTGTTGCGCGGCCTGCATGAGCTCAAGTATAAAGTACCCGAAGATTTATGCCTGGTCAGCTTCAACAATATTCCTTTGTCTGAGTTGTCGACACCACCGCTAAGCAGCATCGATATCGGAATTTACAATTTGGGATACACCGCTTCACAGGTTGTGATCCAGTCCATCCAGAACAATAACGACAAAACCTATCAGAAGCGCCAGATCATCCCTCATCGCTTGATGATCCGTGAATCGTCCATGTATTCGATATCCAAAAAATAAGGTGGGGCACAAAAATAAAACGAAGCGTTTGCTTCTTTTATTTTTCGCTAATTGTTCAAACGTTTGCGCTAATGGAGGAGGAGAGGTTATGACCTCGATCAAAGCTTGTTTATTCGATCTGGACGGTGTGCTTGTCGACACCGCCAAATATCATTATCTCGCATGGAAACGCCTGGCCGAAGAGCTCGGCTTCGAGTTCACTGAGAAAGATAACGAACGCTTGAAGGGCGTAAGCCGGATGGCTTCCCTTGATATTTTACTCAGCGTCGGGGGTATTGAACTCGATGATGCGACCAAACTAACGCTTGCCGAACGCAAAAACAACTGGTATTTCGACATGATTTCGAAAATGGACGCCTCCGAGATTTTGCCGGGCGCGCTTGAGTTTTTGCAAGACTGCCGCAATAACGGGCTGAAAGTGGCCCTTGGCTCCGCCAGCAAGAACGCCATGACGATCCTGAACAATACGGGGCTCACTCCGTATTTCGACGCGATCATCGACGGCACCCGGACCACCAGCGCCAAGCCGGACCCCGAAGTATTTACGCTGGGAGCTTCCGAACTGGGCGTCCCTGCCGAGCAATGCGTCGTCTTCGAAGACGCCGAAGCCGGGGTTGAAGCCGCGACCCGCGCAGGTATGCGAAGCGTGGGCATCGGCTCGCCGAGCACGCTCGGCAAAGCCAATCTTGTCGTCCCTTCCCTCGCGGATATGACGGTTTCCCGCCTTCGGGAACTGGAGTCATAAATATTACTTTTAACTCAATAGGATGAACTAATGAATCCCTTTTCACAGTTCGTCTTATCTGAACAATCATAAGATAAGAAGGAGCCGGTAATCGTGAGACAATATTTAAAATTGGATGAGTGGTCGATCATAGAAGAGTCGTTTGACCCGAGTACGCATGAAATTTCCGAAAGTATATTCAGCATCGGCAACGGGTTCATGGGACAGCGTGCCAACTTCGAGGAGCAGTACAGCGGCAAATCCCTTCAGGGCAGCTATATGGCCGGGGTTTACTATCCCGATAAAACGCGTGTCGGCTGGTGGAAAAACGGCTATCCGGAGTATTTTGCCAAGGTCCTCAACAGCACCAACTGGATCGGCATCAACGTGTTCGTGAACGGCAATGCGCTGGATCTTGCCAAATGCGAAGTGAAGGAATTCGTGCGCGAGCTCAACATGAAGGAAGGTTATCTGTCCCGCCGCTTTGTGGCCGTGATGGAAGACGGCAAAGAAATCAAGGTTGAAGCGGTCCGCTTCGTCAGCATGAAACGCCAGGAAATAGGTGCGATCCGCTATGCGGTGACTCCGGTTAACTTCTCGGGAAGCATCCGTTTCGTGCCATACCTGGACGGGGACGTTCAAAACAAGGATTCCAACTATGACGAGAAATTCTGGCTTGAAGTGGAGAAATCCGCGTCAGCCGATCTTTCTTACCTGACCTTGAAAACGAAAAAGCTGGATTTCCACGTCACCTCGGTCATGGCTTACGATGTTTTCAAAAACGGCGAGAAGCTGAGCTTCACCCCTTCCCTATCGGAACGTGAAAAGTTCGTATCTTCGGAGGCGGCTTTCGACGTGAACCAAGGAGAAACGCTCACTCTTTACAAATACGTCGCCAACGTCACTTCCCGCAATCACGGGCTCGGTCAACTGGTCGAAGCGGGCACGAACTTCCTTCGCGAAGCTCATGCCGCCGGGTTTGACGTGCTTCTGAAGGAACAGGCCGACGCATGGGCCGAAAAATGGAAAGGCAGCGACATCATCATCGAAGGCGACGTTTCGGCACAGCAAGGGATCCGCTTTAATATTTTCCAGCTGAATCAAACGTACACCGGGGAAGATGACCGCCTGAATATCGGACCGAAAGGCTTTACGGGTGAAAAATACGGCGGCAGCACGTACTGGGATACGGAAGCCTACTGCTTGCCGTTCTATCTCAGCACCGCGGACTCGAACATCGCCCGCAACCTGTTGATCTACCGCTACAAGCACTTGGAAAAAGCGAAGGAAAACGCGAAAAAGCTCGGTTTCAGCAAAGGCGCCCTGTATCCGATGGTGACCATGAACGGCGAAGAGTGCCATAACGAATGGGAAATCACCTTCGAGGAAATTCACCGGAACGGCGCGATCGCTTACGCGATCTACAATTACGTGAACTATACCGGCGACAAATCGTATTTGAGCCAATACGGGCTCGAGGTGCTTGCGGAAATTTCCCGTTTCTGGGAAGAACGCGTCAACTGGTCGGACTCGAAAGGCAAGTACGTCATGCTCGGCGTAACCGGGCCGAACGAATACGAAAACAACGTCAACAACAACTGGTACACGAACCGCATTGCCGTTTGGACGATGGAATACACGCTCGAAGTATTGGATTATTTGAAAGCGAACGAAAACGCCCGTTATCAGGAGCTGATCGATAAACTCAAGCTGACGGACGAAGAAACCGCCAAGTGGAAGCACATCATCGAAAATATGTACTATCCTTACGATGCGGAACGCGACGTCTTCCTGCAACAGGACGGCTTCCTGGATAAAGAGCTGGTTCCCGTTAAAGAGCTCGCGCCGGAAAACCTGCCGCTTAACCAGAACTGGTCCTGGGACCGCATTCTGCGCTCCTGCTATATCAAGCAGGCTGACGTGCTGCAAGGCTTGTTCTTCCTGAGCGACCGTTACGACCTGGAGACGAAGAAACGGAACTTCGACTTCTATGAGCCGCTTACGGTCCATGAGTCTTCCCTGTCGCCTTGCGTACACTCCATCCTCGCTTGCGAGCTCGGATATCAGGAGAAAGCGTACGAAATGTATCTGCGTACCGCTCGTCTGGACCTGGATAACTATAATAACGACACCGAAGACGGCTGCCACACGACAAGCATGGCGGGAACCTGGATGGCGGTCATCCACGGCTTTGCCGGATTGCATGTGGCCAATGACGAGCTCGTGCTGAAGCCGTTCATTCCTTCGCACTGGAAGTCGTTCTCGTTCAACGTCATGTTCCGCGGCGCCACGCTGAAAGTGAACGTGAACGAAGACAGCATCGTCGTCGTCAACGAAACCGACGTGCCGGCGGCCATCCGCCTTTACGACAACAGCTACACCGTCAGCGCGCATGGCGAAATCCAGTCGCAAAGATCGTCCGTGACGGTTTAATCATGAGAAAAGAGCCCGCATTCCATTGCGGGCTCTTCTTTTTTGCACAAGTTGCACTTTATGCAATAATTTTAGGCGTTGCTTGCCCCTCTAACGGATAAAGTTGTATTTTGTGCAGCATTTGCAGCTTACCACGGTAACATCATCGAAAATGTTGTATATTGTGCAACAATCGCAATCCACCTGTCACTGGCAGCCGGCTGTTTCACCGAGAGAGACTTAGGGTTGCAATTTTACCCTGGTTTCCTTTTCCGGGTCTTCCGTCGTGTAATAGAACATGTAAACGGAAGCCTCTTCGCCTTTAAAGCCTTTATACACATCGATAGCCTTGTTGTTGCCGTCCCCGCTGAAATTCACCGTTACCGGTCTGCCGATCATTCTTTCTTTGCCCAGTCCGATATGCGTCTGATTCACGCCGCCGAAATGAATGTCCGCGCTTTCCGTTTCCACATATAAATTATCGTCGAGCATGTAATAGGTCCATTTCACCGGATATCCGCCGATTTGTGTGGACAACGTCTGCCGTTCCGTCGATATATTGCTCAAAAGAACCGGAGTTTTTTCTCCTTCATGCCTAACCACCTTGTGTTTTCCGATTAAGATAATCGGGGTCTCCGGCGTGATTTCCAGTTCCCCCGTTCGCTCAAAACGAAGAATGGACAGCCCCGGCTCTGATGACGGCCAGATTGCGCCTTCCATTACTTTTCCATCCACTTCCAGCTGATAATTTTGATACGGCAACGGTGCCGTTTGTTCGTTGCTCCGTACGTTTAGCTTGATTTGAGTCGGCGAAATGACCATTTCTTCTATGATGTGGTCTGTACTCCCGGCTTCCAACGGGACATTCAGCATCGTTTTGGTCGTCCCGCTTTCCATCTGATCCCGGTTCAAAAGCAGATTAAATTCCCATGGACCGTCTACGCTCTTTTCTATCTTGGTGTAGTTAAACTTGTATTGCGTCGCATCGGCCGGCACGTCGGAAGTGCCGTAAAACTGCTGTGATGTATACTCGCCATGTTCACCGGGGGTTCCGAAGGTGTTGCCCGGCAACGGCTCTACCGGGGCCCCATCCCTGTAAGCGACTATACGCGGGAAAATTTCGCGCTTAGCTTCCGTTGAAGTCGAGGGATCAAAGGTCGTTGCCGAAGAAAATAACAGTTTCCCCCCTTCTTGCCGGAAAACTTGAACCTCTACCTTTTCAATCCCGTCCCTTTGTACCGGAAAGCTTTGGATCTCCTCGGCATGGACGTCCAACGGCAAGTCTACCTTTTGCTCACTGTACTCTTGGATTTGCTTTGCGACTACCTTCACCTGTGTCATATTCTGTCCGGGTACCCAGTCGCTTTCCAAATATCCGGTATACCGGCGATTTGCCTCATCCCATTCCTGGTTATTGAATTCAATCTTACCGGTCTGCCCGTCTTCGCCGACCAGGGACATGCCTTCGATGTCCCACATTTCTCCGTCCGGACGGTCTCCGACATCCAGAGAATAGAGAATTACCGTTCGGTTCTCGTCGGCAATGGCTGTGTGAAGTGTCAATGTTACTCCGTCGCGCGACAGGGACTGTTCCAGCGGCTGCCCCAGGTTTTGGGCCAATGCGGCTTGAACGCCGCCCTTATTCCGCAAAAGCCCGCTCCAATCATACTGCACGGCGGCGTAAACCGGAACGGCTGCGAGTATGATACTTAATGAAGCGGCTAGGACAGCGCCGCGCCAGCTTTTGAATCCGCTTCGGGAAGCTTTGCGGGCACGGGCAGGATCCGATACCTTCGGAAGTGTAGCGCCGGCCTGTTCCATTCGAGTCCACATTTGTTCAAAATCAGGATACTTTTCATCTATAGGCTCATTTAATTGACGCCTCAGTATAGCTTCGATGATTTTCATAGTGATCGACCAACCTTTCTTTTTCAATTTGCACCCCGGCTTCCTGAAGCATTTTCTTCATTAGCCGAAGCCCTTTATGATGCCTGGATTTTGCCGTGCCCAACGGAATGGACAGCATATCCGATATTTCAGCCAGACTGAAATCATGCATGTAACGCAAAGTCAGGACCGCTCGAATTTTTGCCGGGAGACGCTCCAGATAAGCCTTCCATTCCTCGGCCGCCTCTCTCTCTTCAACCTGCCTGTCCACGGCTTTACCTTCATTTCCGGCAAACAAGAAGGGATTGGCTGCAATTTTTTTATAGTAGCTTTGCCGCCTTTTCAAAAAATTCAGGCAATGGTTGACCGTTATTTTCATGATCCACGCCTTCGCATGTTCGACGTTTCTCCTCGGGCTGCCGAATACAGTAACAAACACCTCCTGAGTCAGATCCTCCGCGTCGGCCGCATCATGAACCATAAAGTAGCAGGTCCGAAAAACATCCCGCTGATAGGTCTCGAACAATTCCCGGTTACTCTCCAAAACTCCAACCTCCTCTCTCGGTTAAGCTATCTTTATAACAATCGAACAATAAAAAAGGTTCATTTCGCTATAATGAGTTGCATCGGAACGAAAAAAGCCCCGGTATGAGGGGGCCTGCCCGTGATTATCCTGCGGCCATCCGCCTTAACGACAACTGCTGCGGCGTCAGCGAAATGAATAAGAGCCTGCAATCCATCGCTGGCTCTTTCTGTTTTGCACAAGCTGCACTTTATGCAACATTTATGGACGTTGTTTACTCTTCTAACGGATAAAGTTGCACTTTTTACAGCATTTTCAGGCTTATTCTCGTGAAAATGAATCCGTTTGGGGCGGTTTTGTTGTATTTAGTGCAGCATTTGCAGCTTCGAACGGTAAGTTTCCCGAAAATGTTGTACTATGTGCAACAATCGGTTTAGAAAAGAGCCCGCAATCCATTGCGGGCTCTTTCTGTTTTGCACAAGCTGCACTTTATGCAACATTTATGGACGTTGTTTACTCTTCTAACGGATAAAGTTGCACTTTTTACAGCATTTTCAGGCTTATTCTCGTGAAAATGAGTCGTTTTGGGCGGTTTTGTTGTATTTTGTGCAGCATTTGCAGCTTCAAACGGTAAGTTCCCCGAAAATGTTGTATGATGTGCAACAATCGCAACCGCCATGTCCCGCTACCGCGCGGCGAGTGAACTCAAAGAACCCTTTACGCGCCAAGGTCGCTCACCAGGTTTTTGATCCATTTGCGCGAGCGGATTCTTGCCATGCCGATGCCGAACCGGACGACCTCCTCCAAGGAAAGAACGAGGTAAACAAGGTAGACCGGCTGTTTAAGCACAAATGACAGCAAAAGCCCTGAGGGTACTCCGATCACCCAGGTTGCCGCGGACTCCATCGCAAATACGAATTTACTGTCCCCGCCGCTGTTAAGAATCCCTCCAGCCAAGATCATATTGCCGACCTTCACCCAGAGGAAACCGGCAAATACCCAGACGAGATATATACCTAGCCGATGGGCTTCTCCGGAAACGTTGAACGCCGAGACGTACCATGGCGACCCTACCGCAATCACGAGCCCGACGGCCAGGGAAACGGAGATGCCCAATCCGATGAAACGCTTGGCATACTGCATGGCGGTCTCTTCTTCCCCGGCGCCCAGCTTGTTGCCGACCATCACCCCGCCTGCGCTTGCCAGGCCCGACAGCAAACCGATGCATATGCCTTGCAGCGGGAAGGTAATGGTCATGGCCGTCATTTCCGCGGTGCCCATCCGGCTGTAAATCATGGCGTATACGGTCTCTCCCATTACCCAGATGAATTCGGTCAAAATGATAGGATAAGTCGTTTGAATAAACTTTTTCAGGAGCGGCCTAGGAATCCCGAACAGGCTGCCGAAATCCACCGAGCCCGGAAGCCTGAACTTGTACACGGCTCCAATGATCAACGCGCACTCCACGATTCGGGCGATTAACGTTGCGATAGCCGATCCTTTTAACCCCAATTCCGGAAAACCCCAATTCCCGAAGATCAGCAAATAATTCAGGACGATGTTCAAACCAACCGTAAACAAGCTGACGAACATCGGCAATTTAACATGCGTCGTGCTTCTTAAAATGGCGGAATACATCATCGTAAGCATCGTCGGCACATAACTTAGCGAGATGATCTGCAGAAAAATGTATCCCTCTCCCAAAATCCGCTCATCCGTCGTAAACAATCCCAGGCAAAGCTGGGGCTTAAAAAATACGAGCAGCGTGAACAGAAATGAAAGCGCGAATCCGGCCAACAGGCCGATGCCGAGCAATTGGGAGATGCTCTTGCGGTCCTGTTTTCCCCAAAACTGGGCCGCATAAATCGAAACGCCTGCCGAAAGACCGGCCAGTACAACGGAGATGACTCCGTATATTTTCGTGGCCATACCGACGGAAGCGATCGCCACATCGCCCAACTGTCCCACCATCAGCTGGTCCGTAAGCGTAAGCAAAGACATGATCAGGCTTTGCAGCGTTACCGGAAGGGCTATTTTATATGCGTTCTTGTAAAAATCCTTTTTTAACTCATCGCTCATTTACCCGATCCCCCATATTCAAACCGCTTTTAAATAGCGCAGCAAGGTGTAATTATCCTTTGGCTCCACTTCGACCACCTTAAATTTTTTGGCAAAATCGAGCTTGGTGTATCCTTCTCCATCGACCAGCGTAATATTGGACGCCCCGCCGATGATGATCGGAAGCTGCATCAGGATGATCTCGTCGACCAGATCCTGATTGAACACATGCCAATTCAGAAAGCCTCCGCCCTCTACCATCAGGCTGTTGATGCCGTACTTTTCCTCCAGCAGGGTGAACAATTGACCGAAGTCCACCTCGTCTTTTCCGCAAATCAGGCATTCCTTGCCCCGTTCCCTCAACTGATCGATCTTGCGTTCATCCTTGCCGCTCTCCGTCGTGACAAGCAGGGTCCGTCCCCCATCCGTCAGCACGTTGCTATCCATCGGAATATCCATGTTTCTTGTAGGGATGATCCGCATCGGATTCTTGTTCTCTTCATAACGGTTCGTCAAAAAGGGGTTATCCGTCGTGATCGTATTTTTCCCGACCATAATCCCGTCCACCTTGCCCCGAAATTTATGAATATACTCCATATCCGGATCATCAAAGAGGCTGAACAAGGGCTTGCTGGACTGCCCCGGACCCAATGTCAGCTTTCCGTCGATTGAAATTTGGCTAAATACGCTCGTTTTCATGGATCATCCCTCATTCCTTATATTTTTTTCGTTTACAGGACTCCGGCAGACGGTTTGAAGTGTTGATTCATCGCGCGCCATGCGGACGCTTCGCCTTCTTCCTCCAAAATGAGCAGACCGGCCCGGACCGCCTCCCAAACCGAGGCCATCGCAGGTTCGATCGGCATGGACCGGCTCTCTTCCAACAATGTCGTGAGTGCTCTCCTATTCTCGCCGGTCAAGTCCTTCAACCTCTCGCGCGCTTTTGAATGAACGGGAATCCGCTGAACCTCCGTCCCCCATTTCATTTGGCTCTCCGCACTAAGCATGAAGGTCGCAAAGGAGACAATCTCCTCCCGAAGCTCCGATTCCAGCGAATAACCGGGAAAAACAAGGCCGATCGCCGACGACATGGAAATGGAAGGACGGCCCTGAATGGAAGGAAGCCTTGAAACGCCCAACTTGTTCTTCATATGACGATCCAGGTGATTATATATCCACTCCCCGCAGATGATCGCGCCGATTTTCCCGTCGATAAATCCCTCCAGCAGCTCCGTCGAACCGTTCATGCTGGCCAAGAGGCCCCGGTTCATCCGGCTCCGGACATCCTGCAGCGCCCGTATCATCTCGCCTTCGGGAAGACAAGGCGTGCCGTCCCGCATGGGCCAACCGCCAAATGCCGTCAAAAAGGGCATGAACCAGTAAGGCTCCCGCAAATCGGCGGCGGCGGGTATAATGCCTTTCTCCTTCAATCCGTCTCCCAATTGTTCGATCTCTTCCCAAGAGACTGGCGGCTCGGGGTAAATTTCACGATTATAAAAAAGCACCAAATGATTGCCCGTAAGCACCGGCAAGCCATAGGCTATTCCTTCGGACCGCATGGACTGGGCAAAGTCGGAGCCATGTGCGGCCGCCAAGGACAGCAATTCTTCCGGTACTTTGGAATACTTCGCCTTCTCCCCGAATCCGGCCATATCCGCGGGGACCAAGGCCATGTGAGGGGCCTCTCCTCCCTCGCCCACCCGATTTAACCGGGTGACCAACTCCGAAATATTCATCACTTCGGGTATCACCTCAATGCCATTTTGCAGGGAGTATTCACGGCATAAACGTTCCAAAAGTTCAATAGAGGTATCCCCCGGTCCGTCAAACTCGTGCCAAATTATCAGCTTATTCGGATGTGATTCCATCTTTGCACCTGCCTCCATATCTTTAAATTTTGATCTGGGGATGATAGAAAACCATGCCCTGATAAGGTTGGAGTAACCACTTGTTTTGTCCGCCATCTGCGGAGGACAGCCCTGCCGGCTCCGAATCGGCCAAGCTGTCGATCAAGATCGTCCATCCATGCGATGCGGGACATACGGCATCCAGGTTTACGGTTTGCGGTATCCCGGGACTTAAATTGAAACAGCCGACAAGCAGCTCGCCTCCCGATAAATAGGCGTAGATCAACACTTCGCCCTGGGCATCGGGTATGAAAAAGTTTTGGGGCCGAATCAGATCATCCAATTGGTTTTTGCATGAATACAAGCGGCTCAGCAGGGGAATCATCGGCATCGGATGAGTCCAGTTAATGGTTAACCGGTTGAAAAACGCCCGCGGGATATCCGCGCCTCCCGTATTGTCTCCGAGCCCGCAGTTCAGCGGCTGCTCTTCGTTCATCTCCATTCCCGTCGTTAAAAAGGGAACGGCGTTCGGCAAAAAGCCGTTAAAAACGCTCATCATCCGCGCCAGCGGAATTCCCCCGCGGCTGGTGATTCTCGGCGTGTCGGCCGTTTCGGAGCAGGCAAAAACGTGAATGGCCAATTCCGGAAGCTCCTTAAGATAAGCCTGCAGCGTCTCTATGGAGATATCCGTCATGATATTCCAGCCGCTGCCCAGCATGATGTTATAACCGGTACTCGCCGCCTTTCGGTGGTTGCGGTTGAACAAATCTTCGCTGATCAGGATGGCGTTCGGCCTGATTTCCCTGATTCTCCGGAACATTTCCTCGAGAAGCGCCACAGGCAAAACATGGCCGATGTCGATGCGGAACCCGTCGATGCCGTAAGTATGTAGGTTGAATTCAATGGCTTCCACCAGCATGTCCCACAATTCCCGGTTCGGTTCCGTTCCGGGGTACATATTGCATTTGATCGTATCAAACAGCACATACGGCGGTTGATCCGGCGGAATCAGATGCCGGACTTGCGGCGACACATCCTTGAACAGCCTGTAAAAAGCAATGTCCGTCCAAATCGGCTGAATGTCATTGATCCAGTCGGAATGGGCCGGCGCCGTCGTAATTCCCATCTCCGCCTCCACGAGAGAAAGCAGCGGCTCGCCGGATTGCCGGGCACGTTGCTTCAGGCGCTGCCATAGCAGCGGATTCAACTCGTTCGGCGGCAACGAAAATTTGCGTAGAAACGAAGACGTTTCCGCACTGCGATAGACGGTTTCCAGCTTGTCCGGAAGGCATTCTTCGAAAAACCCGAGCTCCGGAATGTGCGGCGGACGGAAACCGTCCAGATGTTCTTTGCCGATCCAGTAGACCCAGTCCGGATGCTCTTCAATAATTTCGCTGTCCCTGGCGGTTACCCGGGGGATAAAATCCACGACGACTTTCATGCCCAGCAGATGGCAAGCTT
The DNA here is from genome assembly GCF_051307165.1 of Paenibacillus salivarius. Classification (NCBI taxonomy): domain Bacteria; kingdom Bacillati; phylum Bacillota; class Bacilli; order Caryophanales; family Paenibacillaceae; genus Paenibacillus; species Paenibacillus salivarius. Next base: position 561,136 of record NZ_CP195592.1, on the reverse strand, counting down.
CAACGAGCGAGCCCATTTCGTCTTGAAGCGAAAATTCGCCGATACCGTCCAGCAAAGGATCGTGCAATTCGGGGTCCAGATCAAACAAGGAATGAACCGCATAGGGGGAACCGACATCCCCTTTCCAATGCATCCGGCTGTACCTGGTGACCGGCAGCAAATACAGAATATTTACTCCCATCTTTTTAAGCAGCGGGAGAAGGATCATGAACCGCAGAAAGGTTCCCGATTGAATGCTTCCGTCATGGCGGTAGTCCCATGCCGCGGAATAACGGACCAGCGACGAATAAATGACGCTGCGGTCCAGATCTCTCCCTTCCGAGAAGGCATGGGATTGCGACAATTGAAAGAGGTAATTAAGATGATGCAGGAAAAAGGGTATCGGCTCTACTTCGATTTCATTATTTTTTTCGCTCAAAATATCCGGGTATCGGCATTCGTTCCATATCGCAGGTATCCAGATCGAAGGCAGTTCTTCGCGCTGGCGGGAGGCCAGAAACCGGTACAAGTATTTCAATTTCTCTTGGCGTGCCATTACACAGCCATCCCCTTTCTCGGAATTTCCGTTCAGAACGCGAACACGGTTTTCATCGTTTCCGACGGCAGAACCTTTCCCGTTGATAGTTCATAGCCTAAAAGCTCGTTAATGGCCGTCTCATGATGTTTCAGCGGATAGCGTTTCGTCACCAAAGACGAAAGCTCGGGATGATTCGCCGCAAATTGCAGCGCCTCTTCAAAGGTATTCAGGTATTCTCCGGCACCGATCATCTTCACGGCGTTCTGCGTGTAATGCGTGGGGGTCAACAGATACTGATAACCTCCGTTAATGCCGAAAGGAACGATTCTCCCGCCGCGTTCTACCCATTGCTCCGCAAGGCCCATTTGAGTTCCGACCGTATCGATGACGACATCGTATTTCCCGGATTCCCGCATTCGGAAACCTGTGTCGTCCGTTAATTCCTCCGGCGTGACCACCTCCCCGGAGAACTGTCGCGAAAACGAAAGCCTGTACGGATTGATTTCCGTCGCCATCGTGATGCATCCCAAGGCTCTGCTTACGATTTGACACAGCAACCCCATCGGGCCGGATCCCAATATCAAAACCCGGTCTTCCCGGGTCACCCCGGCTTCCTTGAAATTGTGCAGCACGCATGCAAGAGGCTCTACAAGAACCGCAGCCTCCCAACTCATACGATCCGGTAACTTGTGAACAAAAGACTCGTCGGTAACGAAATAGGGGGCAAACGTTCCGGATATATTCAGACCGGCGATCGGCATCCCTTGTCCATCCGGACCGATGCAGAGATGAAGCCGCCCTTTCCGGCAGAACCGGCATTTCCCGCAGCTTTGGTTAGGGTCGATCACGACGCGGTCCCCTACTTGAATCCGGCTGACCGCTGACCCGATATCAACGACAGTCCCAACCGCCTCGTGGCCGCGAATAACGCCCGGAGATCCCGGTTCCTTTCCGGAAATAACGGCAAGATCGGTGCCGCAAATGCCTGTCAGTTCGATTTGTATCTTGACGTCGCCCGGCTTGCAGCATGACGGACACTCCTGTTCGACAAGCCCCAATCTCCCTTGTTCCGTCCAGACCAATGCCTCCATTTGTGATTCCCTCCCTTCCTGTCATGGATGATTCCTATCTTTGTTCAAACGTTTGCACAAAACGCTTGAACACATCTTATCACAGATATTTGTAAAAGTAAGGGAAATTTTGTCGAATGCTTCCTGGTATTTTCAGAAACCTTATGTAAGTTTGTTTTGTTTCATTATGTTTCTGCAAATCCAAAAAACCGCAGGCGCCCACTCTGTCGTGTTCATCCTGCGGTTTCTCGATTCTGTTAATTTGGTTCTTGATTTTCCGAATTACCTAGCTACCAATACGACCATGCCGATCCCATGAACCTCCAGCTTGCGTCCGGCAAGCTTTTGCACGAATTCACCGCCGTAATGCACTTCCCATGCCGCACCGAGATCAGGCACATCGAGAGCGACAGGGTTCGTATTCGCATTATAAAGCACATATAAATGACGGTCCGGGTCTCCTCCGGCATGATTGCGCAGCGTGTAAGCCACGGTATGCGCCGGAGCCTGCTCAAAGTACAAGTGCTCCCGGATTTCCCGCGCGGTTCTGAGCCGGAAAGCGGGATGGGATTTCCGAAGCTTGATCAGGCTTGCCACATACAGCACATCATTCTGATGGTCGGCACAACGGTTCCAGTCCAGCCAGTTGACCTCGATCGGCGACTTGTAGCTGTTCTCCACGCCGCCTTTGGACCTCATGAACTCCTGACCGGCATGAATGAACGGGATGCCCTGGCTGGTCAGAACGATGGCCGAGGCCAAACGGTGCATTCTGCGGCGCTGCTCCTTCGGCTCGCGGCCGGCGGACAGGGTCAATTTATCCCAAAGGGTATGATTGTCATGGCATTCCACGTAATTGACGTTTTGGACCGGTTCATCCGCAAACTGTCCGATCGGGCCGCCGAAACGGATTCCACCGACAACGCCGCGTTTTACGCCGTCTTCAAGACCGTCGCCGCGGCTGACAAAGCCTTTGGATTCGTGGATGAACGTATCCCCTTTGACCGCATCCCGGGTACCGTCGTTAAAATGGGCGATGCCCGGCATTTTTCCGGCATTCCCCTGATGGGCCCTCTGCCCTTCCGGCAGTACGGTATCCATCTTCCAGCCTTCGCCGATCGTGATGATCGAGGGATCGATTTCATCCAGGCGGAGCCGGATTTCATTCATCGTGTCCACGTCGAGCAAACCCATGAGGTCGAAGCGGAAGCCGTCGATTTGGTATTCGCGAACCCAATGGAGAACGGATTCCACGATGAATTTCCGCATCATCGCCCGCTCGGAAGCGCACTCGTTCCCGCAGAACGACCCGTTGGAAAATGTTCCGTCCTCCTTGTACCGCAGATAATAGCCCGGAACCAGCTTGGTAAAGTTGACCAGATAACCGTCATACACATGGTTATAAACGACGTCCATGACGACGCGCAGGCCCCGGTCATGCAGCTTCTGAACGCATTGCTTCAACTCCGTGATCCGGGACGCCGGAGCGTACGGATCCGTGGCATAAGAACCTTCGGGAACATTATAGTTTTTCGGATCATAGCCCCAGTTGAAATGCGGCTCATCCAGCTTCGTCTCGTCCACGCTTTCCGTGGAGTAATCGTAGAACGGCAGCAGCTGGACATGCGTTACGCCCAGTCCGGCAATGTGATCAAGCCCTGTCGGGATTCCTTTCGGACCCTTGGTCCCTTCTTCGGCAAGGCCGAGGAATTTCCCCTTATGCTGAATCCCGCTGTCGGGATGAATCGAAAGATCACGGACGTGAAGCTCATATATTACCGCATCAAGAGACGCGTCGAGCGGAGGGAGCGCTTTCGGAGAATCCCACCCCTTCGGATTTGTTTTTTGCATATCAAGGACCACCGCTCTGTCGCCATTGACGCCGACCGCTTTGGCGTAAGGATCTGCCGCTTCATTCCATTGCGTCCCCACTTTTACCTTGTAAGTGTAATACACCCCGTCGTAATCCCCGGCGGCTTCAAGGAGCCATGTCCCGCGGGAATCCCGTGTCATCGCCCGTTCCTTAACCGGCAAACTGTCCCAGGAGGAATAAAAAACCACCTTCGCCTCGGAAGCCGTCGGAGCCCAGAGCCGGAATTTTGTTTTCTCCGGCGTATATGTTACGCCAAGATCATCGCCATCATAATAAAACTGCTCATCAAAAGCTTTGTCAAAAACGGAAACGCCTCCAGTCACCGCCGGATCACCGTAATCTATCTTTACATCGATCTCTTTCTGTACCGCCAAAGGAATCACTCCAATCATATAGGTTCTATTTCAGATGAGGCAGAATGTCCTCGGTGTAAGCCCGAAGGATTTCTCCGACGCTCCAGGCTTGAGAAAAGCATCCTCTTCCCGTACAGGCAAATTCTCCGTCAAAGATTTCGGCAATACCGCCGATGCCGCCGTCCTGAAGATGGTCTTCGAACACCTCGCACATCTCTTTGGCCGTCTGCACGGCATCTGCGCTGTAACCGTTTACCTTGCAGTACGCGGTAATGAAAGCGCCCAGCGGAAACGCCCACGCGGTTCCCATATGATACGCTCCGTCACGGTCGATCAGCTTGCCGATATATCGAGGCTTATATTCGGGATCCGTGAAGGACAGGGAACGCAGCCCGTAAGGCGTATATAAATATTTATAAACCGTGCCGACGACGGCTTTCGCTTGCTCCTCCGGAAGCATCGTAAACGGAAGCGATACCGCCCAGATTTGGTTTGGCCGGATTTTCGCGTCATTGCAGAGGTTTCCGTTTTCATCCTCCGTATCGACCACGTCGTACAAACACTCCGCTTCGGCGTTCCAAAAGCGCCGGTTAAAGGATTCGCGCACTTGCCGTGCTAATCCATCATATGGCTCCGGGTCACCAAAACGTTCCGCCAATACCGCCATTACGCAAAGAGCGTTATACCATAATGCGTTGATTTCGACCGGCTTGCCGTGCCGCGGGGTCACGACCCATTCGCCGACGCGCACGTCCATCCAGGTAACCTGGTCCAAACCGCCTCCCGCATGAATAAGCCCGTCCTCTTCCATCCGGATCGAAAAATCCGTGCCGTTCTTATAAGCGGCGATGATCTCTTTTAGCTTCGGATAAATCCGCTTTTCGATGAATTCGTAATCTTCGTCATTCCCGGTGTAACGCAAGTACTCATATACGGAGTGGAAATACCAGAGCGAAGCGTCAACCGTGTTGTACAACGGCTCCTGGTCGTCATCGGGAAACATGTTCGGGATCAGGCCGTTTCGGACATAGCGGGAAAAAGACTCCAAAATTTCTCTCGCATCCTCAAACCGCTTGGTCGCAAGCGTTAGCCCTTGAATCGCGATCATCGTATCCCGTCCCCAATCGGTGAACCATGGATAGCCGGCCAGCACCGTTTTCAAACCCGTAGATTCCCGGTGGACGACGAAATGGTCGGCGGCTTCGACGAGGCGATCCGCGAAGCGGTTTTGATATCCGGCCTTCTCCACGAGACGGTCCATTCTTTCTTTGTATTCGCGGACGATCGCAAAACCGTCTTTGCTGTCCAAAGGCTCGGTGGAGCACTTTATGTAGAAGGTTTTCTTTTCATAAGGTGCCAATTCGACATTGATTTCATAGGGAGTATAGTGATAATCCACGCCCATGAAACCGTTGCGGTTTTCAAATTTGTAATAGTGCGCTTCTTCAAACAAATAAGGAGGTGTCGCCATCGTTACCGGATAAGTCGATCTGTCCAAAAATTCGCCTTCCGAAGCCATAAAAGAAATCGTCGTTTCCGGATGGCTGCTTGGAATTAGTGTTAGCGTTCTTCCGGTTTGCTCCATGTTGAACCGCAAGCTGCCTTTTTCCGACACGTCTCCCGGCGATCGATGGTTAAACAGCGGAACGAGCGTCAATTTCGTATGCTCGCGCCCTCCGGTAACTTCATAACATACCGTTACCGTATTATGTCCGTATTCCATGGCGATGATTTTGCGGATTCTCACATCTTGCACTTGGTAGTCGTATTCGGGTACGGTATCCATTTTGAATCTCCGCAAATATTGATGGCCGTCTTTTTGCCAATTGACGTATTGCTGGGATGTAAGATCGTACTTGGTGCCGCCGATCTCGACCAGCTCCTGGGTCCGGGTAAACACCAGCATCCGGTTCACCGGCGCCTTGGCCGAAGCGACCAGATACCCGTGCGACATCCGGAAACCTCCACCGGGAACCGAATGGCCGGCGTACCCGCCGATCCCGTTGCCGATCAGCCATTCCCGCTCATTGCCTTCATCAAGCGTACGCCAAGCGCTACGCCCTAGAACGTAAGCTCTATCCATAAGAAGTACCCCCTTCGGTGTCTAATGAAAGTAATTTAGTTAAACGTTTACCTAAGCGTTATGGCTGCATTATAACATCGTTCTTTTCAGCGGGTCAATCGTTTGCACAATCAACGCGGAATAAACCCGGCCCCCGCGAAAAAAAGCGCCCTGACGGGCGCTCAGATTGTCGAGAAACCCACGTCTTTGAGACGGTGGGTTTCTCTTTTTTATTTGCAGTGTACTCTCAAGGTTTATAAAGAGGGGATCATCCCCACTTTTCCAGGCGATCCAGATGGATCGCCATCTTCTTCATGTTCTGCACAGCGGCCGTCATCAAAGCTTGTTCTTTGACGTTAGCCAATCCGCGTAAACGGCAATAGCGAAACCCATGGAGCTCTTTGGCATCCGCGAAGCTTCGCTCAATCGTTTCTTTTCGTTTGCGGTACAACTGTTTGCCGTCACGGCTCAGCCGGTTGTTTCGTACCCACTCTTTGCTGTCCTCCCATACGTGACGGGTCAACACCTTTCGGTGGTTACGGGAATGAGTGCATTGCGCAAGCATAGGACATTGTTTGCAATGCTCCGGGTCCGACGCATACTGTCGGTAACCCTTTCGGTCGGTCGTCCGGTATGTCAGACGGTGCTCTGCTGGACAGATATAAGTGTTGTTTTCGGCGTCGTAAATAAACTTCCACTTCGGAAATAGGCCTTGCTTGGGGTGAAATCTCCGGTGTGCAATCACTGCAAAAATTTTTCGTTCTTGTAAACCACGGCAAATCGGCGTCGTTAAATAACCCGAATCCAGCGCTACAGCTTCTACTCGAAAACCAAAACGTTCTCTCTGACGGTCTAAACGAGATAAATACGGAACCGAATCATGGACATTTCCCGGCGTGATGTGGACATCGGTAATGAGATTGTATTTGAGATCCACCGTCCGGTGGTCGAGATAAAAGAACCCTTCTGGCTTTCCGTCACGAACCATATAGCCGCTCTCTGGATCTGTGGTGCTCACTTTAATTTCCTTGGTTTCACTCACTTCCTCTCGCTCTTTTAGGGCTTTTTTCCATGCGCTTTACGGTCCTCCGTGACGGCTCCATTGAGTTCGTCAATATAGTCCTTGGTGTTTTGCAGAACTTCCTGCTTGGTATATTGGTGCTTGTTGGCGTTGGCTTTCACATGAGTCGAATCGGTGATAAGTACGCGTCCGCCCACCATTTTATGTGAAATGGCTTGGAGAACGATTTCATCAAAGATCTCTTGAAAAATATCCGTATCCTTAAAGCGAGTTCGCCGGTTCCAGCTAATCGTCGAATGGTCTGGGACTTTATCGGTCAGGCCCAGACCCAAAAACCAACGATAAGCCAAATTGGTTTGAACCTCTCGTTCCAACTGGCGTTCGGAGCGAATGCCATAAAAATAGCCGAGAAAAATCATCTTAAACAGGATGACTGGATCAATGGCCGGGCGTCCATTGTCCGCACAATACAGGGGCTGAACCTTTTTTTCAATAAAAGAGAAGTCGATATACTTGTCTACTTTACGCAGCAAGTGATCTTGTGGAACCAGTTCTTCGATCGAAACGAATTCATAGCTTTGTTGTTTTTCCCGATTAGATCTCAGCACCAAAAACACCATCCGTTCATGAGTAGTTACATATATTATACAACATTAACGCGGTGCCGTCTTAAATTAATTGAATCAAAAGAAGGCCGTCGAGACTTTCTCGACAGCCTGAGCGCCCTGACGGGCGCTTCTCAAATGACCCGGACTCCCCGGAGGGTCTGTTTTCACTCGCTAGCCGATGGAATCCATCCCGACAGAATCGCTCCTTGATCCGGATCGTTGCCCGCCGAAAGCTCCCCGCCATGCCTTTTAATAATTCTCCGGGATATCGTTAATCCTAATCCGGTCCCTCCCGTAGAGCGGTTCCTGGAAGCTTCTCCGCGATACAGCGGTTCAAATATGCGATCCAGTTCTTCGGGAGCAAAGCCCGGCCCGGTATCCTTCACGGAAAAGGTGACTCTATGGTCAACCTTACCGCATACTACGACAATTTTTTCCTCGGCAGGAGTATGTCTTACGGCGTTATCCAACAGGTTATTCATGGCACGCTCCAATAGATGGGGATCGCCCAGAACCGTCATATCATCCGGGGAAGAATTCATAACGATCATGATCCGTTTTTGCCCGGCCTGCGGACTCAGGCTATCGATCGCCTTTTCCAGCACGAGTTTAAAATCGACCCGACTTTTGCTAAGCTCCGCTTCCAAATACTCTATTTTTGTAAATGTGAAAAGATCTTCAACCAGCCGGTCCAATTGCGCCGATTTTTCTTTGCATACCGCCAAGTACTTGGCTATTTTATCAGGAGACTGCGCAATCCCCTGTTCGATCCCCTCCAGATATCCCCGCAACGCGAATAACGGGGTTCTTAAGTCATGGGCGACGGCGGCGATGACGAATCGGCGTTCTTCCTCCAATTCCGCCTGTTTCCGGAATGACTGCTGAAGCCCCTCCACCATCACTTGAAAACCGTCCCGGACTTCGGCAATTTCCTTAATTCTGGACGAGGGCAGCCGAACATTCCAATCTCCCGCAGCAATTTCCCTGGCTGCCAGGCTCATTTTCTCCAAAGGCTTGTGAATAAACCTGCGCATTGCAATGCTTGCAACAATAAAAGAGAGCAAAAGTCCGGCGGCAATCGCCGTGACCGAGACCGGTTTTTTTGAATCCGGCAAGTAAAGAGCGACTTTTCCGAGTACCTGGCCATCCTCCATCATGGAAATTCGTTCCGTCAGTACCTCCGCTCTCCCCCGCCCGGGTCCGGACCGGAAAATTTCTTGATCCGACGCATCCGAAATGACCGCAACGATGCCGGTATCCCGCAATTGGGCCAGTAACTTGTTCTGCCATCCCGCATCACCCCAGTTGTTCGTGCCCAACTCGATCATGCGAACTATCTCATCCAAGCGAGCCTGGAGCCTTTGTTCCTGCAGCCGGTCCTCGCCTAAACGCAGCGATTTCGTCTCCAGGAAATGCGCGGTCACAAAGAAGATCCACGGCACGGAAAGCATGAACAGCAACCACGCCATAATGAATGTACGAATACGAAGCGTTCTCATATTATTCTCCCTCAAATCGATACCCGACGCCCCATACGTTAATCAGATATTGGGGTTGGTTCGGATCGGCCTCGATTTTTTCCCGAAGGCGGCTAAGATGAACGCGAATGGTATGCCTGTCCCCTACGCCCTCCCAAAATTTATGAAGCAAATGTTCGTATGAAAAAACATGCCTCGGATGCTCCGCAAACAATCGCAGCAACTCGAATTCCTTGGGCGTGAGCGAAATCGGACGGCCTTCCACGAAAACTTCCCGCGTCGAAATGTCGATCTTGAGGCGTCCATAATCAAGAACGGATCTGAAGGTATCCCTCTGAGAATCCGTACGCCGCAATACGGCCTTTACTCTCGCAACAATCTCGCCAATGGAGGCCGTTTTGACAATATAGTCATCTCCGCCCAGCGTCAATCCGCGGATCTTGTCCACATCATCGCTGCGCGCGCTCAAAAACAGAATCGGAACGTTGCTCTCCCCACGGATTTGCCTGCATAATTCAAAGCCGTCCTGTCCAGGCATCATGATGTCGACAACCATGCAGTGGACCGTGCTTTGCCTAAAAACGGAGAGCGCGCCGGCGGTATCGGAAGCGGTTACTACCCGAAAGTTTTCGTTCTCCAAAAAATCCTTGAGAAGTTCGACGATACTTTCATCATCATCCACGACCAAAATCGTTTTTAATTCATCCATCACGAACTTCCCCCTTGTAATTTCGAGATAAGTTTACCATTTTTTCGATGCGAAAAACGAAACGTTCCGATTTGTGATCATTTGTTTATCGTTTTGTGACTCTTTTTAACCCGGAATCGAGATTATTCATTGCTATGATCCTTTTGTTAACCGTCCTGTACACCTAAATATCGACGCGGAAAAAGGGGGTTTTATAGATGTTACATGTACAAATCGTATTATTCGAAGGCTTCGACCTTTTGGACGCCATTGCGCCTTACGAAGTTTTTTGCGCGGCCGGATTATATGCGGAAGGGGCTCTGTCCGTAGAATTGGTGACCGCCGAAGGTCCGAGGCTTGTCGCAAGCGGCATCAACGGTTTAAAAATCGAAGCCGGCGGCAAACTGAAACCGGAGCGGGGAGGAATTATTTTGGTGCCTGGCGCATCCGGCGACGTCGAAGGAGAAGGCACGGATTCGGTCCCGGCTATTTTGGCCCGGGCCATGAATACTCCATTAACCGGAATGATTCGACAGGCGCTCCAGCAAAAAGATACCGTGGTCGCGACCGTATGCGGCGGATCCTTGATCCTCGCTTTGGGCGGCTTATTGGAAGGCAGGCCGACGGTGACCAACCGGCTGGGCATGGATTTTTTGGAGTCGACCGGCGCTGTTCCCGTCCCGGCGCGCGTTGTGGACGACGGCAACCTGGTTACCGGGGGAGGCGTGACCTCAGGACTCGATGTCGCGCTGTATTTGGTGGAACGCGAGCTTGGACCGCGGATTGCGCACGCCGTCGAGCAGTTGTTTGAATATGAACGGAGAGGAACGGTTTGGCGGGATAAGGGGATGGCATTGGCATCGCCGAGTCCAAAAAAATCCGCCGCCGGAGATACAGACGCCGCAAGCACACCGAGTAAGGCAGAAGCTGCACCTGTTACCCAGCGTAATCATCCTGCGCAGATGTCGGACTTTGACGGTGACTGGGATACGACGATCGCTACGCCTGTCGGAAAACTTCAGATCAGGCTTTCCATATCGGCACGCGATGGCCTGATCTCCGGAACAGCAATACAAGGAGATGAGCAGGCTGAATTCATGAATCCTTCGATTCAGGACGGAATGTTAACCTGGTCGTTGCGGATCACGAAGCCGATGCGGCTGAATCTGAGATTCGAAGTATCCGTCTCGGGAGATCGCATGACCGGCTTTGCCAAAGCAGGCGTGCTGCCGGGTTCCAAATTGACGGGAACCAGGGCTTCACGGCCCGGGGAGAATGGATTTATATGAAAAAGAAGAGCCCTTTTCCATACGTTATTTTATCGATAGTCAGTGTCGCTTTCATTCTCTACGCCTTAGTAAAAAACTACATGATTGACCCCGGAGCCGAGGAATTTCTGAGCCGAAAAACAGGACTTCGCCGTGAGCTAACAATCCCCTTATGGTTAAACGTGATGTATGTGCATGTTGCCTTTGCCTGCATCGCCATGGCGGCGGGGTTACTCAATTTCTCGCGGCGAATCTTTGAAAAAAACCGTAAATTCCATCGCATCAACGGCTACATTTATATATTGTCCGTCTTTTTTGTCGTGCTGACTTCCGGATACATGGCTCCTTACGCCACCGGCGGAAGAATAAGCGGCATCGGATTCAATGCGCTTAATATCATCTGGCTGCTCATCACGATAACGGCGCTTGTCCAAATCAAAAAGAAGCGTATTCTCCGCCATCGCAATTGGATGATCCGAAGCTACGCCTTTTGTTTTACGAATATGCTGATTCATCTTGCGACCTTGCTCTTTCATCAGGGATTCGGCTTCAATTACGCTACCAGCTACACGATCGGCGTTTACGGCTCCATCGTGCTGTTGTTGCTACTTCCTAACGTCATTATCCATGTTCAGAACAAGCAAGCCCCGATTCGAGAATAAAAAAACACGCCTGACGGCGTGTTCAGGCTGTCGAGAAAGTCTCGACGGCCTTCTTTTGATTCAATTAATTTAAGACGGCACCGCGTTAATGTTGTATAATATATGTAACTACTCATGAACGGATGGTGTTTTTGGTGCTGAGATCTAATCGGGAAAAACAACAAAGCTATGAATTCGTTTCGATCGAAGAACTGGTTCCACAAGATCACTTGCTGCGTAAAGTAGACAAGTATATCGACTTCTCTTTTATTGAAAAAAAGGTTCAGCCCCTGTATTGTGCGGACAATGGACGCCCGGCCATTGATCCAGTCATCCTGTTTAAGATGATTTTTCTCGGCTATTTTTATGGCATTCGCTCCGAACGCCAGTTGGAACGAGAGGTTCAAACCAATTTGGCTTATCGTTGGTTTTTGGGTCTGGGCCTGACCGATAAAGTCCCAGACCATTCGACGATTAGCTGGAACCGGCGAACTCGCTTTAAGGATACGGATATTTTTCAAGAGATCTTTGATGAAATCGTTCTCCAAGCCATTTCACATAAAATGGTGGGCGGACGCGTACTTATCACCGATTCGACTCATGTGAAAGCCAACGCCAACAAGCACCAATATACCAAGCAGGAAGTTCTGCAAAACACCAAGGACTATATTGACGAACTCAATGGAGCCGTCACGGAGGACCGTAAAGCGCATGGAAAAAAGCCCTAAAAGAGCGAGAGGAAGTGAGTGAAACCAAGGAAATTAAAGTGAGCACCACAGATCCAGAGAGCGGCTATATGGTTCGTGACGGAAAGCCAGAAGGGTTCTTTTATCTCGACCACCGGACGGTGGATCTCAAATACAATCTCATTACCGATGTCCACATCACGCCGGGAAATGTCCATGATTCGGTTCCGTATTTATCTCGTTTAGACCGTCAGAGAGAACGTTTTGGTTTTCGAGTAGAAGCTGTAGCGCTGGATTCGGGTTATTTAACGACGCCGATTTGCCGTGGTTTACAAGAACGAAAAATTTTTGCAGTGATTGCACACCGGAGATTTCACCCCAAGCAAGGCCTATTTCCGAAGTGGAAGTTTATTTACGACGCCGAAAACAACACTTATATCTGTCCAGCAGAGCACCGTCTGACATACCGGACGACCGACCGAAAGGGTTACCGACAGTATGCGTCGGACCCGGAGCATTGCAAACAATGTCCTATGCTTGCGCAATGCACTCATTCCCGTAACCACCGAAAGGTGTTGACCCGTCACGTATGGGAGGACAGCAAAGAGTGGGTACGAAACAACCGGCTGAGCCGTGACGGCAAACAGTTGTACCGCAAACGAAAAGAAACGATTGAGCGAAGCTTCGCGGATGCCAAAGAGCTCCATGGGTTTCGCTATTGCCGTTTACGCGGATTGGCTAACGTCAAAGAACAAGCTTTGATGACGGCCGCTGTGCAGAACATGAAGAAGATGGCGATCCATCTGGATCGCCTGGAAAAGTGGGGATGATCCCCTCTTTATAAACCTTGAGAGTACACTGCAAATAAAAAAGAGAAACCCACCGTCTCAAAGACGTGGGTTTCTCGACAATCTGAACACGCCTGACGGCGTGTTTACCCTAAATGCAACTAAAAGTCGATTTTCTGGATGAAAAATCATACATAATTGCTGGAAATGCGTTCTAAAGTTAAATTGTGTATGATAGTTCATACAGGGCTGCTTCTTACCGACACGTGCACCTGTTCCTGATCGGCAAGAAGCGGTTCAAAAAACGGCTATAGGAGTATACCAACGTGCTGAAAAAAGTTCTGAATGTGACAGGAGCGGTTGTCCTCATTCTTATCGCAGGTTTTTTCCTGCTGCAAATCGTCTCGATGGTCATTCTGGCTATCTATGAATTCAAAAACAACTAGGCGCAGCTACCTACACTCACGCCTTCTCCATCATGGAGCGGGCGATCCAGACGCCGGCGGCTCCCGCCTGGGCAAGGCCGCGGGTAATGCCTGCGCCGTCGCCGCCGCAATACAGGCCGGCGATTTCGGTTTCCAGCGTTTCCGACAGCTTCGGACGGGCCGAGTAAAACTTCGCTTCCACGCCATAGAACAGCGTGTGCTCGGAAGCAATCCCCGGCGTCACTTTATCGAGCGCCTCCACCATTTCGATCAAGCTCTTCATCGTATTGTACGGCAGGACAAGCCCGAGATCCCCCGGAACCGCCTCCTTCAGCGTCGGCTCAAGGAAGCCTTCGGCGATGCGTGAAGACGTGGAGCGGCGTCCCCGCAGGATATCCCCGTATTTTTGAATAATGACGCCGCCGTTCGACAGATCGTTTGCCCGCTGACAAATTTCTCTTGCATACTCGTTCGGCTTGTCGAACGGATCCGTGAATTTATGGGACACGAGCAAAGCAAAGTTCGTGTTCGACGAACCGAGCGCCGGGTCTTTGTAGGAGTGACCGTTGGCCGCCATGACCCCGCTATGGTTCTCGACCACGACATGGCCCGACGGATTGCTGCAGAACGTGCGAACCCGGGTACCTACAGAAGTATTGAAAATAAACTTGCCTTCATACAGATGCTCATTGATCTCGCGCATCACCACATCCGAAGTTTCCACGCGAACGCCCACATCGACCTGATTGTTGGTCATTTTCAGGCGGCGCTTCTTCAAGATGTCGGTCAGCCAGGCCGATCCGTCACGCCCCGGGGCGACCATGACCCGATCCGCTTCATAGGATTCCCCGTTTTTCAGCACAATGCCCTGAACGCGATGCTGTCCGTCCTCTTTGACGGTGATCAGATCTTCCACTTCGGCTTTATACATCATGTCGATCCGCGTCTTCAAATATTCATAGATCGATTTCAAAATCTCCAGGTTCTGCTCGGTGCCCAGATGACGAACTTGAGCGCGAAGCAGCTTCAGCCCTGCGGCATAACCGCGCTGTTCGATTCCGCGGATCGTTTCGGTCATCGGATCGGTAATTTGCGGAGTCGCCCCGTGCTCCAGGTTGATACCGTCCACATAACGGATCAGGTCCAGCACTTTGGACGGCGCGATATAATCGGTCAGCCAGCCCCCGAACTCGGTCGTAACGTTGAATTTACCATCGCTGTATGCCCCGGCTCCTCCAAATCCCGCCGTAATCGAGCAGGCTGGCAGGCAACCGGCGAATTCCTTCTTTCCCGCAGCGGGCGGGCAAAGCGTGATCTTTTCCTCAAGGATCGGACAACGACGGCGGTAAATGTCATGTCCTTTGTCCACCAGCAGCACCTTCCAGTGCGGCGCTTTCCGGGTCAGTTCATAGCAGGCGAAGATTCCCGCGGGTCCGGCTCCAACAACAATCACATCATATTTGCTCATCATTTCCTCCTGAATGTCTTTGATGAAAGTCTTTGATCTAAAGATGACTTTTTGAACTGCCTCTTTTTAGGCATAAAAAATTCCCGACTATGAATAGGTATGTGTAACTACCCATTCGTAGCCAGGAATTATCGGTTCCTTGTAGAGACCCTCAAACCGTATTTTTGAGGTTATACGAAATTAATGGACTGCTATGCAATTTGTTCATATCACGTATGTAATAATAGCCTTAAATAGCGTACAAGTCAACCCAATACTTAAATATTATTCGTGAATAAGGCGATGAAAACGAATTATTTAATTAATATAATCAATGTAATTGATCAAAACACGAACATTAATAGGTATTTCCGACCTTCCGCCTAATTAGCTTTCCCCCCTCATATGCTATATAATAGAGTTGTGTTCTTATATTTTTTAATAAAAAAGGAGTAGATGTTCAGCATGGACAGTGACAGGCTTTTGGTAAATTTGGTATTGGTTGCGATTCTGATCGCGGCGACGGCGTTTTTCGTGGCGGTGGAATTTGCAATCGTCCGGGTACGGGCAAGCAGGGTGGATCAGTTAATTGCCGAAGGGCGTAAAAAGGCGCTCGCCGTCAAGCAGGTGACCTCGAATCTTGATGGATATTTGTCGGCTTGTCAATTGGGCATTACGATCACCGCTCTCGGACTCGGTTGGCTGGGCGAACCTACGGTGGAGAAAATTCTGCACCCGGTGTTCCACAACCTCCATATGCCTGAAGCAGTTAGCGGAGCTTTATCTTTCATTATTGCGTTTTGCGTAATCACCTATTTACACGTTGTCGTCGGCGAATTGGCGCCGAAGACCCTTGCGATCCGCAAGGCGGAGAGTATTGCGATGCTTACGGCAACGCCGCTGATCTGGTTTACTAAAATCATGAAGCCGTTTATTTGGGCCTTGAACGGATCGGCGAATCAGCTCGTTAGAATGCTCGGGGTCAAACCCGCGTCCGAGCATGAAGAGGCTCACTCCGAAGAGGAGCTTCAGATTATTATCAACGAAAGCTATGAAAGCGGAAAAATCAATCAAAGCGAGTACGGTTACGTGAACCGGATCTTTGCTTTTGACAATATGCTAGCCAGAGAAATCATGGTTCCCCGCACTGACATGGTGTGCTTGTATACGGATAAAACGCGTGAAGAAAACCTGGAAATCATCAAGGAACAGCAATACACGAGATTTCCGGTCGTAGGACAGAGCAAGGATAATGTCATCGGTATTATCAACACGAAGCAGTTTTTCCTAGCTTATGAAGATAATCCGAACCTGGAGGTCGCTTCGATTTTGCAGCCGGTGATGGCCGTTTCCGAGGTGACCCCGGTAAATGAACTGCTTCAGCGGATGCAGCGGGAAGGAACGCATATCGCGATCCTGATCGACGAATACGGCGGTACAGCCGGACTCGTAACGATCGAGGATATTCTGGAAGAAATCGTCGGCGAGATCCGCGACGAATTCGACAAAGAAGAAGAACAGCCGCTCGTACAGCTTAGCGAAACCCACCTGGTGGTTGACGGTAAAGTAAGCATTAATCAGATTAATGATATCCTGCTGGCCGACCTCGATACCGAGGATGTGGATACCATCGGCGGATGGCTGTACGGCCATCACCCCGAAATGAACGTCGGGGAAACGCTGGAGCACAATGATCTCAGCTTCAAACTGCTGGACAAAGAGCCGCATCGTTTCAAAAAGCTGGAGATCAAAAAGATGTCGATGCAGGCCGAATTGTAAAATAAAGACCTCAAGCCCGGGATTATCCAAGGGACTTGAGGTCTCTTTTTTTGCTATGCGTCCAAATCCTTGCGGAGCTGTTCGACCTCGGCCGGCTCAGGCTCCCGCTCTCCGTACCGGATCCGGTAATAAGCTTGGATCAGCTTGTCGGCAGCGGGACGGCGTTTCGAGCGGGCGTTGATTCGATTCCGCTTGCCTGCCGTATCCCCTGGGAGGCTTCGAATCTCCTTCTCGGTCTCCATGGGGGTAAGATACGGCTTCACCGCATAACCGTCCGCTTGTTCCGTATGAAGCAACCTGCGATATAAGAAACGGATCCGCTCCCGGTTATCCCGCATATCCTCCCACCGCTCGCGCCTGCCGAATCGGGATAGTAGCGGATTCAGCAACTCGCTCCATTTTTTATCACCGGAGACCCGGAAGCCCAGCTTCGTCTCTTCGTCCACAAAATCCGTTGGGGGTTCCTCGCGGCCCGTTCTTTTCAGTAAGCCCAGAAGCCGGTTCATGAATTGCCGCAGCATGCCTCCTGCGTTTTTGTAAATCAAAACGATGACGAGAATGGCCAATGCTATGATCGCCACCGTGCCCAGCACATAAAACGCCCCGTTCAGAAACTCGGTCCACCGGTTCGGCTCAGGTTGTTCGAATAACGGCATCACCGGGGACGCAGCTTCCGATTCCTCTTCCGGCGGCAGCTCAGGAGCCGGTTCTTCCCCGGGCTTGAACAGCCAACTGAACAGCTGCCTCGCCGTATTCAGCAAAATACTGCCGATCCAGCGTCCCGTGCCGGCCGCCATGAGCACCGCAAGCACCACGATGGCCAAAATCCAGATCGAATTGTGGCCCCGCAAGCCGCGGGGGAGTTTTTGGCCGGCCGAATTATAGGCCATCGTACTGTATTTCAAATAGTTCCGGTTGGCGACGAACAATGTCCAAGCCAGGCAGAACACTCCCGCCCAGGTGAGCAGCGTCAACCACCCGGAAAGGGCCGGTATCCGGGAATACACCATTCCGGCCAACAAATAAAGCCCCAGCCCCAACCAGTACAGCCTAATACGTTGATCCCGTCTTCCCGAAGTGAGGCCATGGTAGGCAAACACGGCCCCCAAGGCCATACCTATCGCCGGGTTTCCTCCCAGCGCCGAAGCCGCTACGGCGGCGGCTCCGCCAAGCAGTAGCGATACTCCCGCTTGCTTCCACAATACGGAAATCCGCCCTCGCAGCAAAATTCCCACGAAAGTTATAAACGGAAGAACGAAAAGCCAGGCCGGGGAAATCAGGCCGGGAACGAGATACGTAAACCCAAGCAAAAGCACGGGCAAAAAGAAGACGGCCTCGACAAGGCATAGTCCCCAGAGGGACCACGTCCGAATCCATGTATGGGATAAGGTCGATTTCATGACGCAGCCTCCCCCGCCGCAGGAATGTCCATCCACTCGATCCCGTTGCCGTTTTGCCGTAAAAGCTCAGCCTGAATACGCAGTTTTTCCCCTTGATGGCAGGAAATAATGAGAAAGTCGGTATCCGTCGTACCTGCTTCCACAGCCTCTTCAAGCAGCGTCGGCATGGAGACGGATCTGTCCAGCACCATGCGCGCCATCGCCTCCAGCAGCCTTTCCAGTTGTCCCGTCTCCGCCGAGGGCGGAATGACGATCGGCTCCTTCGGACCGTCCGCAAGGCTGCCGTTGCACATCAGGCCGGTCTCGATTCCGTTCTGCAGCGCATATCCGGCGACCGAGGCCGCAAACCGGATCCCCCGTTCGATCCGATCCGGCTCCAGAACCGCTCTCCACATCGATTCGCTCGATTCCATGTTGAGACAGATGACCAGCCGATGGTCGGCGGTATAGTCACGCTGCTGCACCTGCAGCGTCCCGGTGCGGGCGGTAGCCTTCCAGTTGACGTTTTTCATCGGGTCTCCGGGGCGATATTGCCGAACCCCGGACGTCAGAAACGGATCCTCTACCACCCACCGCCGGACGGCAAGCTCGCCGAGCCAACTATGGTTCGGGAGCGGCAATTCGTCCAGTGCCATGGGGCGAGGATAGATGAGCAGTTCCAAGTTCAAGTCAAACTTTTGGACCTTGGTGGTAAGCCCGAGCGGATCGCCCGCCGTCAATGTGGCCGATTCCAGTTTATACAGCCCCCGGCGCGGACAGGAAACCTGATGGCGGCGGGTAATCCGGCGAAATGGCCTGAGATAAAACAAACTGATATGATTCTGGTAAATGTCGCCCGAATATACATCTAAGTTTTGCTGCCGGCCGAATTGGATCCCCGCGGCCATGCTCGACTCCAGCCGCAGCCATGGAAGCGGAAGAAGTTTGGCGTTCGAAATGACCTCGACCATTTCCAGCGGATCGTTTTCGAATACGGCCCG
Source organism: Paenibacillus salivarius (assembly GCF_051307165.1). Classification (NCBI taxonomy): domain Bacteria; kingdom Bacillati; phylum Bacillota; class Bacilli; order Caryophanales; family Paenibacillaceae; genus Paenibacillus; species Paenibacillus salivarius. Next base: position 542,052 of record NZ_CP195592.1, on the reverse strand, counting down.
CTTCGTGAAATAGCGGTCGTATTGCACTCCGCTCAAAGCCCAGCGGTCGTAGACCCAAGCCACCAGAATAGCGATAATAAATGCGCTGACCAATATCCAGGGGAGCATACGTCAGTTCACCTGCTTCACTCTGTCTGCGTCCCGCATCTCCTCCGCAGGCACCGCAACCGCCGACAACACTTGCCGGATCACGCCGGTTTCCTGCCCTTCCCCGATTTTGAGGCCGCGGTGAAGCAGTAAACGATGGGACAGCACGGGTTCGGCCACATGTTTTATATCGTCCGGGGTTATGTAATCGCGTCCTTGTACGAGCGCGTAGCCTTGCGATGCGCGCATCAGGGCGCTGCTTGCCCGCGGGCTCGCGCCGAGCCTGACTTCCGGATGCTTGCGGGTCTCTTCGGTAATGCGGACGATATACCCGAGCAGGTCAACGGACACATGGACCTCCGCCGCCAATCGCTGCGCGGCCGCCACTTCTTCGCCGGTGGCTACCGGGGTCAGCGCATCCAAAGGGTTTGCGGTTCGGAACCGCTGCAATATATCCACGCTTTCTTCGAATGTGGGATAACCCATCGAAATTTTCATGAGGAACCGGTCCAACTGCGCTTCCGGAAGCGGAAACGTCCCCTGGTTGTCCACCGGGTTCTGCGTGGCCATCACGAAGAACGGCGCAGCCAGTCTATGAGTCACCCCGTCGATCGTAACCTGGCGTTCCTCCATGCATTCCAACAGGCTTGACTGGGTACGGGGCGTAGCCCGGTTGATCTCATCCCCCAACAGTACATGGGTAAAAAGCGGGCCGGGGCGGAATTCGAATTCGCCCGACTTTTGGTTGTAGAAATTGATGCCGCTCAAATCGGACGGCAGTAAGTCCGGGGTAAACTGAATCCGTTTGAACTCCCCGTCAAGCGATCGTGCAAGCGCTTTCGCAAGCAGCGTTTTTCCGGTACCGGGCACATCCTCCATCAGGACATGTCCGCCTCCGAACAGCGAGGCCAGAAGAAGATCGATGACCTCCGTTTTTCCTACGACGACATTTTCGATATTTCGGCGAATCCGCCCGGCGATATCCATTGCATCCAGCATGTTCATTACGTGCGAGCCTCCTTCTTATGTCTTTATCATAACAAAGTTCCCCGATTTTGGCTCGTACGCAAAAAAAAGGCTTACTCCCCTTGCCCGTCAAAGCGGGATAGGGGAACAAGCCTGAGGATGCACAGATAGTGTGCGGTGACTGTCGGTTAAACTGTTGCAGATCATGCGGGCATAAAGCTCAAGGCAGGCTGCCAAGCGTATATAACGGAAAAAATGTCCTTATTCCGTGAAAATCACGTATCTCATAATAAATAGCGACAAAAAAAGGCGCTATTTTGCCTTCAAACGTCATTTTTCTTGAGTTTTCCCGGATTTGGCGTGAAATAGGACCATAAAATACCTTTATTTTCCGACAAAATACTGAAATTGTCCAAATAGGGCCATTTATATCCTTATTTCACGCCGGCGAGCCACACGCGGCTATTTTTACTCCCGCCCCGCTTGTACCCGTTTCTCCACACTGCCGGCGGTTTTAAGCTCATTGAGCAAACGGTCCGCCGTCTCATGCAAGTTATCCCTATCCGCGGCCTCATGATATATCCCCTCAAGCCGGTTATAGATCTCCTTGGCACGGGCCAAAAACGCGATGGACTCCTTCATGGATGCCGAATACCGTTCCTTGACGCGGCGGATCGAATCGGCGTATTTCTCGTCGGTGCCCGGCGTAATCGCCAGCTCATACACGTCGAGAATGCTGTCGCCTTCCCGAACCGGAAAATGCTCGTGCGGCGCGGTGCTGTCGAAGATCGCCAAACTTAAATCCGGAAAAATCAGCATATCCAAGCTGTTCGGATCAAAGCCGCAGTGATAAATTTCCGTATCGATTCCCCGCTCTTCGGCAATGGCGGCCAGCTTGCGGAACAAGGTCGATTTACCGGAGCCGGGCCGTCCCTTCACGTACACGCGGGTCTCCAAGCGGTCCGTCAGATTGGGCACGAAATCGACCGCACCCCGCCAAGTGGCCGCGCCGAGAAAACGATGCGTCACTTCGGCCCGCTTGCCCCCGGCTTCCGTCTTCAGGAACGAATCGCCCCATTCCGAAGCAAGCCGGTCCATTCTTTCCCGGTCCAAATTATCGATATAAAACTTTTCCCACTCGTCGTGGATTCGCAGCGTTTCCAGAAATTTGGCGTAAGCCTCCTCATAAACCTCCGCAAGTTCCTGCCCGAAGCCTTGGATTCGCTCTTCCGCCGATGCGACTTGCTCCTGGTCAAGCGCAGTCCGGAGATCGACGGAACGCACCTCCGTCCCTTCCGGCTTCACGCCGTTCCCCCAAGCGGCCGCATCCACATAACCGACCGACAAATCCCGGATGATGATCCCTTCCAACAAATCGCTGTCGAGCGGCTGGTGAATCAGCTCCAGTTCCCATCCGTCTCTTCCGAGATCGGACGCCAGCTTGCCGAGCACCTCCGCGGTTCCTCCCGGAAATCCTTCCAACACATAAAGCGTTTGAATGCCTTGAAACGCCGATTCCGCCAAATTATGCAGCCCCGCCGCCGTATTCCCCCGAACAAAATAGTGAAGCTCCCGTTCTGCCATTTTTCGCAGCTCCCTTCCGGATCCGATATTGTGCATACCTTACACCTTATGCGAGATTCGCGAACTGTGTGTTAGCCTAAACGCCATTCGGAAAACTTACGGGCATCTCACACCGCATTCAGCCAATCATGCAAATCGACCACGGATCCGAGCGCATACTCTTTGCGGACGGGGATCCCGTTTTCGAGAATCACGAGGCAAGGGACGCTGGATATTTGCCACCGCTCCCTCAGGACCGGCGTAAAGTTGATATTGAGCTTCGATACGGGAATGGCGCCGCCGGCCTCGATTGCAATCTCCAGCATGCGTTCCCCCAGCCGGCAAGAGCCGCATAAAGGCGTGCTGAAGAACAGCGCTTCTCTTCCTACCACCCTGCCTTCCAGCCTGGTCAGCAGCTCCTTTTCCGTCGTTTCGGTAAGCATAGGCCACCCCTTTTTAAGTAAAATACTCTAACCTGGCTTTAGGAAAAAACTTCTCCATATAGGAGTAAAGATGCTGCTTCAAGTCCTCTTCCGTTTCTTTGGGGTAAATATATTTGCCGATGCCATATTTGCCCCACTTATATCTCCGCTTTTCTTCGTCCAACTCCAGCTTGGTCATCGGATAGTTTTTCTCGATGACCCGTTTGGCCGGCTTGGTGAAGCGGTGCTGAATGAATTCGAACGTAATGTCGTCCCTCGCATCCGCGGGGAGCTCGGCGTCGAGCCGCTCGAACATATGATAGTAGCCTTCTTCCCATCCCTCATGAAGGTAGATCGGAGCTACAATGAAGCCTAACGGGTATCCGGCCCGCGCCACCTTGCCCGCCGCTTCGATTCGTTTGTCCAACGGAGAAGTGCCTGGCTCGAAATTTTTGATCACATAATCCGCGTTGACGCTGAATCGAAACCGGGTCTTGCCGTTATGCCGGGCATCCAGCAAATGATCGACGTGGTGAAACTTCGTCACGAACCGCAGCTTCCCGTGCTCGGAGTTGCCGAAGTGCTCGATCGCCTTTTTTAGCGTGTGGGTCAGGTGGTCGATGCCCACGATATCGGAGGTGCAAGAGGCCTCGAACCGTGTCGGTTCGGGCGCCCGTTCCGCCATATAGTTATCGGCGGCCTCCAAGATCTCATCGACGTTCACGTACGTACGGATGTATGGCTTGCTCCCCATCGTCGTTTGCAAATAGCAATAATGGCAATGCCCCATGCAGCCTGTCGCAAACGGGATCGCGTATTCCGCCGAAGGCTTCGACGTGTCGAATTTCAGCGTTTTGCGGATGCCAACGACGAGCGTCGACTTGGCTACCCTGTATTTTTGCAAATCGCTGCTGCCGGGAAGGTTCCTTACCTGATTATGCGAGGTGGTGTATTTGATTTCAAGGTCCATCCCTTTGAATTTGTCATACAGTTCCTTCCCTAACGGGTATTCCAGCGCATCCGGTTCGAAATAGACCAGTCTGGGCACGAAAGGCTCGTTCATTCAAAGGCTCCTTCGGTAGAAACATCGCCAAAGAAATCGCCGTAAACCTGGCGGTAGGCCTGTTCCGCCTCGTCCGCCGTCCTGTAAACCGCCATCTCCTCCGTGAGCGGATAATACGTTTCGTACAAAAAGACCGCCAGTTGCCCCGGCTGCTCCGGATGATGGACTACCGCGGCCTCCTGAATATTCGCCACATCCTGGGTATGGGGATTGCGGTAAAAAACGTATACCACGTCGCCGGGTTTATAAGCATCGCTTTCGTCATATAAAAGCATTGTTGCACCTTCCCTTTTTGCCGGAATGTACCAGCCCAATTTACTGGTTATCATGCCCGGTGTCAAAGGAAATATGAAACCTGCTCATAGGCCCGCCCGGTTGCGGTAGCTTCTCGGGGACAGGCCGGTCATTTTTTTGAAGACCCGCGAAAAATAGAACATATCCTTATATCCCAACGCTTCACCGATTTCTTTGACGCTCATGTCCGTGTTGAGCAAAATGTTTTTCGCCTCCGCGACTTTTAGCCGGTGGATATACTCATTCAGGGGGTAACCCGAGTATTCGTGCACCATTCTGCGCAGCGTCGAAACCGAGATATGGTGTCTTGCGGCAATTTCCCCGGCATCGAGCGGCAGATGCAGCGTGCGGGACAAATCCTCGATGAGCTTGAGCATCGTCCTGCCCCGCCCGCCCGATTCCGTACGCTCCTCTTCCCCCAGCGCGACAAGCTCGTAAAGAAACGACTCCAGCATCAAGGCGGCCCGGTCCAGATTGCCCGGGAGACGGCTGTCGATAAGCATGAACATCATCTCCATTTTTCCGATAAGCACCTCGTCGACCGGTATCCGTTTGACCTGATCGGGAAAGAACAACCAGTCGCCGAGCCACTCTTCGATCCGCCTTCCTTCCACCGTGAAATAATACTCGTCCCAATTCCCGCCTTCGTCGGGACCATAATTGAATACTTCCCCGGGATACAGACAGAACCAGGAACCCGCCTCGACCCTTTGCCGTTCCCCTTCCCCGGCTTGAAAGTACCCCGCACCGTCCGTAATGACGACAACCGCCCAATTGTCGAACACCGCATCTCTCCGTTGAAGCGTTCTTCCCGGCAGATGTCCGGCGTTAACGATCGAGATCGACTTGATTCTTCTGCGGCTGGAATCCACGGCGGGATTAAACACCCGGATCGGATGCGGACTGATCATATAGTCCATATATTTTGTCATCCTGCACATTCACCCCTTTAAACGGCTGTGCTAAGTTATTGGTAATTAATCAAATAAAACAAATCCGTGCGATACAACGGTATCATTGTAGCAGAAATGACGCATGGGAAGAAAGGGTGTAAGCGGTAACAATGAGTGTACTGAAGATTGGCCTGATCGGCAGCGGATCGATATCGGAATGTCATCTGGAGGCTTACCGGCTTCATCCGGGTGCCGAAGTTATCGCCATTTGCGATTTTAACCAGGAGCGGGCCGGGGAAACCGCCCGGAAATACGGCATCCCTCATGTTTATAGCGACTATCGTGAATTGCTCGCTAATCCGGACGTTGAAGCGGTGAGCATCTGCACCTGGAACAACACGCATGCCGAAATCAGCATCGCTTCGCTCCGGGCGGGCAAGCATGTCCTCTGCGAAAAACCGCTCTGCAAAACGGTCGAGGAAGCCGTTCAAATCGAGCAGGCGGTGCGGGAAACCGGAAAACTTCTGCAAGTCGGCTATGTGCGCCGCCATGCGTCCAACATTGCGGTGCTGAAGAAATTTATCGACGCCGGGGATCTGGGGGACATTTATTTTGCCAAAGCGAGCCTGATTCGCCGCCTGGGCAATCCCGGAGGCTGGTTCGCGGATAAGGAGCGCTCGGGAGGCGGACCGCTGATCGACATCGGCGTGCACGCCATCGACCTGTGCTGGTATTTGATGGGCAAGCCCAAAGTGAAATCCGTCAGCGGAAATACGTATAACCGGCTTGGCAACCGGTCGAACATCGAAAACTATAATTTCTATAAAGCCGCCGACTATGACGCTTCCTTCAACACCGTGGAGGATATGGCCAACGCGCTGATCCGGTTTGAAAACGGGGCCTCGCTGATGGTCGATGTCAGCTTCTCCTTGCACGCGAGGGACAATTCGGCGCAAATCAACATCTACGGCGACAAAGGCGGGGCGGAAATCGAGCCGGTGCTGGCCATCGCCACGGAACGACACGATACGATCATCAACATCGATCCCCAGATCAGCTCGCCAGGGTTCGACTTCCAGGAAAGCTTCAACCGGGAAATCGAGCATTTTGTCGGAAGCTGCCTTGGTTTGCACGAAACGAATAGTCCTGTCGAAGACGGTGTCGAAATGATCAAAATTTTGAACGCGATCTACCAATCGGCCGAGGAAGGCAAGGAAATCATTTTCTAGAGGGGGCTCTTTTTGATGAAGCTGGGCAATAAAATCGGAGTCATTGTGGACAGCTTCGGCGTTGGCGTGAGGGAAGGACTCAAAAAAGCGCAAGAGGTCGGCGCGGACGGCGTGCAAATCTATGCCGTGTCCGGGGAAATGGACCCGGCGGTCCTCACCGGGAGTAAACGTAAGGAACTGCGCGACTACATTCAAAGCCTGGGATTGGAAATCTCCGCCCTGTGCGGCGATTTGGCCGGGCATGGCTTCCAGGACGCGGAGGCGAATCCGGCCAAAATCGAGAAATCGAAGCGGATTCTCGATCTGGCGGTCGAACTCGGGACGAATATCGTCACGACGCACATCGGGATCGTCCCCGAAGATACGCAGGGACGCATTTACGATGCGATGCAGCGGGCTTGCGAGGAGCTTGGCGTGTACGCGAAGAGCATGAACGCTTATTTCGCGATCGAAACCGGACCGGAACCGGCTGCCCATTTGAAAAGCTTCCTGGATACGCTCAGCACGAACGGCGTTTCGGTGAATTTTGATCCGGCCAACATGGTGATGGTCACGGGAGACGATCCGGTCCAGGGCGTAAAAACGCTGCGGGATTACGTGGTCCATACGCATGTGAAGGACGGCCTCCGCCTGCGCCCGGTGGACCCGCGGGACGTGTACGGATTCCTCGGCTACGGGGCGATGGACCATGCAAAAATCGCCGAAATGGCTTCCTCCGGCGCAGCGTTTGAGGAGGTGCCGCTCGGCGAGGGCCAGGTCGACTTCCCGGCTTATTTTGCGGCGCTGCAGGAGATCGGTTACGGCGGATATTTGACAATTGAGCGGGAAGTGGGCGCAAATCCGACGGACGATATCGCTAAAGCGGTGTCTTTTATTAAGGCGTATAGGGGATGAGGATGCGATGAAACTCGGTATCAGTTCTTACAGTTTATATCAGGCCATGCATCATGGCTTGATGAATATAGGCGAAGTGTTGGAATGGGCGTCCGGCATCGGCGCCGGTCATATTGAACTCGTTCCCGGGCTTGGTTTCGGTTTTGACGATTCCGGGGATGGGAAGGCTTCGGCAGAACTCGAAGAGCGGATCAGGGAAAAAGCGGCGTCGCTCGGACTCGAAATATCCAACGTAGCGATCGGGGCGAATTTCATAACGGAGACCGAAGCCGAGTACGAAGCCGAAATCGCCCGGGTCATTCGCGAGGTGGATCGTACCCACCGGCTCGGCGCGAAGCTGATGCGTCACGACGTCGCTTCCCGTGCAGACACTTCGATCGTCCGGTTTAACGGCGACATCGGGCGCATCGCCGGGGCCTGCCGCAGGATTGCGGACCATGCGGCGCAATATGGCATCGTCACCAGCGTGGAAAACCACGGCTTTTATGTGCAGGCCAGCGACCGCGTTCAAGCATTGATTCATGAGGTGGACCGTCCCAACTTCAAAACGACGCTGGATGTGGGCAATTTCGTCTGCGTCGACGAAAACCCGGTAACGGCCGTGAGAAACAACTTACCCTTGGCTTCCATCATTCATATCAAAGACTTTTATATCCGCCCTTCAAGCCGCAATCCGGGAGAAGGCTGGTTCCGCAGCGCGGGCGGCAGCTATCTGCGAGGCGCTATCGCCGGGCAAGGCGATCTCGATCTATGGGAAATCCTCCGGATGGTCAAAGCCTCCGGCTACGACGGTTACCTCTCGATCGAGTACGAGGGAATGGAGGATTGCCTCGTCGGGACCCGGATTGCTTTTGAAAATGTAAGGCGGATTTGGGATGAAGTTTAAGCGGCAGTTTATTCGACGACTAACCGAAGAAGGAGGCTCAGCCAATGGCTGGACCTCCTTCTTCTTTTTCCATCAATCGTCAGTTCAATCCGAAAACCTTAAAAACATAAATCCGGGCCGCCGTATCTCCGCCTCGCCAAGCACCCGCCGTACGGCTTCCGGCAGCTTCAGCTCCGGCATTTCTATTTTCGGGAGTCTAGATTGTTCAAACTGTCTCGCTCTCCTTTACATATGCTCCCTTTAAAAACTAGCTCCGCATTCCCCGGGTCCGAGTTGTAAAGTTTTCTTTTTTTAAGCTATAGTTGCATCAGTTAAGTCCATTGCGAAACGTAAAAGATTAAGGAGTTGCATATACCGTGATTCACATTCTTATCGCCGACGACGATCCGCACATTCGCGAATTGTTGACTTACTATTTGCAGACGGAGGGTTACGGCGTCATTGAGGCTGCCGACGGGGCGGAAGCCGCCGCGATTCTGGCCTCCCGCCCCGTTCATCTCGCCGTCATCGATGTCATGATGCCCGGCAAGGACGGATTCCAGCTCTGCGAAGAAATACGGGAGGACTATGATATCCCCGTCATTCTTTTGACCGCCAAGGATCAGCTCGCCGATAAAGAAAAAGGCTACGCCCTGGGAACCGATGACTACGTTACCAAGCCCTTCGAGCCGAAGGAACTGCTTTTTCGCATCAAGGCGCTGCTCCGGCGTTATCAGATGGTAAGCTCGGAGACCATCCGCCTGGGGGATACGGTCATCGACCGGAAGAGCTATGAGGTAAGAACGGGCGGGCAGCAACTGCTGCTGCCGATGAAGGAGTTCGAGCTCCTCTCCCAGTTGGCAAGCTATCCGAACCGGATTTTTACGCGCGAAGAGCTGATCGCCAACATCTGGGGCTTTGATTTTGCCGGCGATGACCGGACCGTTGACGTGCATATCAAGCGTCTGCGCGACCGTTTTGGAGAAAGCGGCGATTTTACCATTACAACCGTTCGGGGCGTGGGCTACAAATTGGAGGTTTTCAAGTGAGAAACCTATACCACCGCATCGTTGCCACCACCCTACTCGTAATGGTCCTTAGCAGCACACTCGCTTTTTTTGCCTCGAACCTGTACTACCAGTACAGACTAAAGCCTTTCAACGACGCCAAAGTCACGGGAATGGCCGAGGATATCAAGCAATACTATGAGCGGAACGAAAATATGGATCTGTCCTCATATCTGGATCATATCGGCGGTCTTGGATACCAGTTTTACATAGTGGATCAGCGGGGCCAGGGGCGTTTTTACGGGCCTGAGTTTCGAAAAGTAGAGTTGGGTACCCAACCCATCCAACAAGTGTTTGAAGGGGAAATCTATCACGGGATCGCTCGGTTTCCCGCCGGATTGTTCGTGACCGGATTTTTTGACAACGACCTCAGGAATACGATCGGAGTTCTTCTGCAGAAAAACGGCGAGCCGGCCTATGCCCTGTTCGTCCGTCCGAATGCCGTCATCCAGTTCGGGGAAATGCGTACCTTTTTGACGATGATCCTGCTGGTTTCTTTTATCCTGAGCATCCTGCTGGTTGCCTTTAGTACCAGATATGTGGTCAGGCCGATCGTTAAACTGACGGAGGCGACCAAAATGCTGGCGCGCGGGAATTACAAGATCAAGCTGGACGTAAAACGCGACGATGAAATCGGGAAATTGGCCGTTCATTTTTCTCAAATGGCGAAAAGCCTGGAACAGCTGGAAGCGATGCGTCAGGAGTTCGTCTCCAACGTCTCCCACGAAATCCAATCCCCGCTGGCGTCGATCCAGGGCTTTTCGCACACGCTCTTGACCGCGGACCTGCCGGAGGAGCAACGAAGGCGCTACCTGTCCATTATTGAGGATGAAAGCCGCCGTATGTCGCAGCTCAGTAAGCAGCTGTTGACGCTAGCCTCGCTCGAGAAAGAGGACGCCATTTTGGAAAAGAACGAGTTCGACGTGGGCGCTCAAATCCGGCAAGTGCTGTTCATGACCGAATGGAGCTGGAGGGACAAGGATCTTGCGGTAAAAATGGATCTGCCCTCGCTTTACATCAACGCGGATAGCAAGCTGCTGCACCAGGTATGGATCAATTTGATCACGAACAGCATCAAGTTCACGGAAGAAAGCGGAACAATTTCCGTCCGGCTGCGCCCTGAAGGGAAGGAGCATATTCGGGTCGAGATTGAAGATACCGGAATCGGGATTGCGGAGGAAGACTTGCCGTTTGTTTTTCAACGGTTTTACCGGGCGGACAAGTCCCGGAACCGCAAGGAAGGCAGCAGCGGCCTGGGACTTGCGATCGTCAGCAAAATCGTTGAAATGCACGGCGGCGAAATTACGGTCGACAGCGAGCCCGGCAAAGGAACAACGTTCCGCATCCGGCTGCCGATTCAATAGTCCGGGCAACTTGATACACACTTATATTCGGCTAAGGTTGCGTTCATTTTCCGTTCATAAAACCTGTCTATTCTGAATGTACGGCGGTGTTATTGGACCGCGGTTACAAATTTTTGGACGGGAGATGAACAACCATGTTTCTGGCTTTTCGTGAGCTAAAACATTCCAAAGTGCGCTACTTGCTTATATCTCTGATCATGGTCCTGATCGTCTGGCTGGTTCTGTTCGTATCCGGCCTGGCCAAGGGGCTATCGTCGGACAATGCCTCTTCCATACAAAGGTTGAACGCCGATTATTTGGTCGTCGATCAGAACAGCGATCACAGATTGAACCGATCTGTCATCACGGATGATCTGCTTGCCCAGGTGAAGCGGACCGTTATGGAGTCGGCCGGGGTCGAGGCTGCCCCGTTGGGAATACGGATGACTTCCGTAGCCCAAGCCGGTTCGCCCCAAAAAATCGATGCCGCCTTCTTTGCGGTTGAAGCGGAAGGCAGGCTTGCCCCCGCGGTAACGGAAGGAAGAATGATAGACGATACGGCAAAAGATCAGATCGTGGTCGACCGGTCTTTTAAAGCGGAAGGTTTTGCGATTGGGGACAAGATTGAGGATCAGGCCACCGGCCTTCAGTTCGAAATCGTAGGATTCACGGACGGGCAGTCGTTCAGCCATGCCCCCGTCATTCATATGAACTTTAACGCCTGGAGGACATTGACGGAAGGACCGCGGCTGGCAGACGGAGGGTATAATGCGATTGCTTTGAAAGCATCCGGCGAGGCCGCCGGTATGATTTCGGAACGGGTGCCTGGGATCGAGATCATTAGTAAATCCGAAGCCCTGAAGGGGATTCCGGGTTACAAGGAAGAACAGGGCTCTCTGCAGATGATGATCGCTTTTCTGTATATCATCGCCGCGTTCGTGCTGGCCGTATTTTTCTATGTGATGACGATTCAAAAACTGAACCAGTTCGGCGTTCTCAAAGCGATCGGCGCGAAAACCGGATACCTGGCGCGCAGCTTGATCTCCCAGGTCCTTTCGCTTTCCGTGGTCAGCCTGGCGACCGGCATCGCCCTGACCTATGGCGTTTCCCTGCTGCTGCCGGACAGTATGCCGTTTGAGATTAGCTTCGGCCTGATCGGCATAAGCGTTCTGCTATTCTTGATCGTGGCCGTGGCCGGTTCGCTGTTGTCCTTGTATCGGGTTGCCAAAGTAGATGCGATCGAAGCCATTGGGAGGGCTGCATAATGAATTCCGTTATCGAAAAACACAACGACGTGAAGTTTTGGTCCGATCCTACGAAGGTTGACGAAGCCAAATTGTTGCTCGATCAGGTCAGCAAAGTGTATGGAAACGGAGATGCCTCCTTTAAGGTTCTGGAGCGGGTTTCCTTGAAAGTCGATGCCGGCGAATTCGTCGCCGTTGTAGGGCCTTCGGGTGCGGGAAAAAGCACCTTTCTGTCCATCGCCGGGGCCCTGCTGTCGCCGACCGAAGGGCGGGTGCTTATCGGAGGCCAGGACGTCAGCAAGCTGTCCGGTGCGGCATTGAACGATGTCCGGCTTGCGAAGATCGGCTTTATTTTTCAATCCGCCAACCTTATCCCGTATTTAACGGTCCTTGACCAGCTGCTTCTGATCGGAGATCTGAGCGGTAAGCCGAAGAAAGAATCCGCCTTGAAAGCGAAAGCCTTGCTGGAACGTCTTGGCCTGGGTCATCGGTTGAAGCATTACCCCGAGTCCCTATCGGGCGGGGAACGGCAGCGGGCGGCCATCGCCCGGGCCTGGATGAATGATCCGGAGATCCTTCTCGCCGACGAACCGACCGCCAGCCTTGATTCCGAACGCGGCCGCGACGTCGTTCAAATGCTCGCCGATGAGGTAAAGCTCCGCGGAAAAGCCGCCGTCATGGTCACCCATGACTAGCGGATGCTCGACCTGTGCGACCGCGTCGTTTATATCGAAGACGGGAGGCTGTCGGAGGCATAGATCCGGTGTGGAGCTAATTCCCTTGCGTTGAAAATTTGCTGAGCGTGCGGGTCATGGTGCTTAGGCGGTGAGCTTGCTGCGTGCGGGGTCATGGTGCTTGGGCAGTCGGCGGCGCTGCGTGCGGGGGCATGGTGCTTGGGGCGGTAGGCGGTGCTGCGTGCGGGGTCATGGTGCTTAGGCGGTCGGCGGTGCTGCGTGCGGAGGGTCATGTTGCTTAGGCGGTGGGCGGTGCTGCGTGCGGAGTATGTTGCTTCGGCGGTCGGCGTTACTGCGTGCGGGGTCATGTTACTTGGGCGATGGGTGGTTCTGCGTGCGGGGTCATGGTGCTTGGGCGGTCGGCGGTGCTGCGTCCGGAGGATCATGTTGCTTAGGCGGTGGGCGGTGCTGCGTGCGGAGAATCATGTTGCTTGGGCGATGGGCGGTGCTGCGTGCGGGGTCATGTTGCTTGGGCGGTGGGCGGTGCTGCGTGCGGAGGGTCATGTTGCTTAGGCGGTGGGCGGTGCTACGTGCGGAATCATCGTTCGCTCAAAATAGCGCCCTTTTATGGTCTTATTTCTGGATTTTGGACACCATCCATCAAAATAGCGCCAAAAATGTCTCTTATTATTGCAAAAAGGGCGGTTTCCACCTGGAAACCGCCCTTTTTCAGTGAAATAAGGACCTTTTTGTCCGCTATTTTTAACGGAACGGATCCTTTCCTCGAAATAAGGACTATTTTTGTCCTTATTTCGTTCGCAGTCAGGCACCGTCCTGCTACATAAGGCACCCACGGGGGCTGCGATGCACCAAATGCGCAGTGGACCGGTCCAATTCAGGACCTCTCCCTTTTGAGTTGGGGTTCTCGCCTCAGGTTGAGATCCCGCATCAATCCATGGATTAGCCGCGGAACTCCTGCAATCCCTCGTTGAGCGAACGGGTCGCGGAGTACACTTGCTGGTACAGTTTGAATAAGCGAGCGTATTTTTCCACGTTTGCAGGGATCGGCTCGTACGTTTTGCCGTAGCCGATGAAGGTGTCGGCACATTCCTTCAGGGTGCCGAACCAGCCGCTGCCGACGGCGGCCATCATCGCCGCGCCCATCGCCGGGCCTTGCTCGTTCTTGAGCGATACGACCGGCGTACCGAAAATGTCGGCCTGCATTTGCAGCCAGACCGGATTCTTGGCGCCGCCGCCGATCGAAATGACGCGCTCGATCTCGATGCCGGCTTCGCGGAACAACTCCACGGACTCGGCTAGCGAGAACGTGATGCCTTCCATAACCGCACGTGCGAGATGCTCGCGGCGGTGCGTGCCGGACAGGCCGATGAAGCTGCCGCGAATGACGCTGTCCGCATGCGGCGTGCGTTCGCCGACGAGGTACGGCGTGAACAACAGGCCGTCCGAGCCCGGAGGCAACGAGCCGACCGGTTCCAGCAGCTCGTTAAAGCTGAGTTCCGGCGCGAGCGAATCCTTGAACCAGCTCAAGGAATAGCCTGCCGCCAGCGTAACGCCCATGGCGTAAAAAGCGCCCGGATGCGCATGGTTGAAGAAATGCACCTTGCCGGCGAAGTCCTTGCTCTTGTCCTCTTCATACGTGAGGACAACGCCCGAGGTGCCGATGCTGCACAGCGCATCGCCCTTGCGGACAATGCCGGCGCCCACAGCGCCGCAGGCATTGTCCGCGCCGCCGCCGAATACCCGCGTATTCGGCGAGAGCCCGCTTTGCTGCGCGAATTCCGGCAGCAGCGTGCCGGTTTCTTCCGTACTGCCCACGATCGGCGGGCAGAACCCTTCCGGAAGCCCGAACGCCTTCACGATTTCGTCGCTCCATTTGCCTTCCGGCACGTTCAGCAGCAGCGTTCCCGCCGCATCGGAAATTTCCATTTCAACGCGTCCGGTCATCCGGTAGCGCAAGTAATCCTTCGGCAGCACGAAACGAGCCGCCTTGGCGAACAACTCCGGCTCATGCTTTTGCACCCAGAGGATTTTCGGCAGCGTAAAGCCTTCCAGTGCCGCGTTTCTCGTAATCGCAAGCAAGTTGTCGCCCAACTTGGCTTCGATTTCCCGGCACTCTTGGGTCGTACGCGTATCGTTCCACAGAATCGCGTTGCGCAGCACATTGTTCTGCTCATCGAGCAGCACGAGTCCATGCATCTGACCCGAGAAGGACACGCCTTCGATGTCTTCCGCGGATACGCCGCCCTCCCCGAGCAGCTGCTTCAAGCAGGCAATCGTCCCCGTTACCCATTCCTCCGGGTTTTGTTCGCTGTATCCAGGATGCTCCTGAATCAGCGGGTACGCAGCCGTAGCTTCCCCTTTGATCTCGCCTTCCTTGTTCACAAGCACCGTCTTCACCGAGCTCGTGCCAAGGTCAATCCCGATAACATATTTCATCCGACATGCTCTCCCTTCAACCTCACTTGTCACTGGAACGATCCCAGCGCGGTAACGCCCATGAACCGACAAAAAGGGACGGCATGCGTCCCTTTTTGCGGATATTCAAAGCTGGTTCGCACCTGTTTCGATGCAATTATTTTGTATTGAAAATAAATTCGTTCAGGCGTGCTTTCACCAGTTCGAGGTGGTTCGACTTGTTGCGGATTTCTCCAAGGCCGAGAGCATAAGCTTCCAGCGATTTGAAGTCGGCTTTGCCGGACACGATGTCCGCGCCGATGCCGGACTTAAAGCTGTCGTAGCGCTCTGCGATCAGGTTGTCGAAGAATTTCTCTTCTTTCATTTTCGCGGCTACTTTCAAGCCTTTTGCAAATGTGTCCATACCCGCGATATGAGCGTAGAACAAATCTTCAGGCTCGAAGGAAGTACGTCTTACTTTCGCGTCGAAGTTCACGCCGCCGGATCCGATGCCGCCGTTTTCAAGAATTTCGTACATAGCCAAAGTCACGGAGTACAGGTCAGTTGGGAATTCGTCGGTATCCCAGCCGAGCAGCATGTCGCCTTGGTTCGCGTCGATGGAGCCGAGCATGTTGTTGATGCGGGCTACGCGCAGTTCATGTTCGAACGTGTGGCCTGCGAGCGTCGCGTGGTTGGCTTCCAGGTTAAGTTTGAAGTGGTCTTGCAAGCCGTATTTTTGCAGGAACGCGATCGTCGTAGCTGCGTCAAAGTCATATTGATGCTTGGTAGGCTCTTTTGGTTTTGGCTCGATCAGGAATTGGCCTTTGAAGCCGATTTCCTTCGCGTAGTCGATAGCCATTTGGAAGAATCTTGCCAGGTTGTCGAGCTCAAGGCCCATATCGGTATTCAGCAGGGATTCGTAACCTTCGCGTCCGCCCCAGAATACATAGTTTTCAGCGCCCAGCTCAACCGCGGTTTCAAGACCTTTTTTCACTTGCGCCGCAGCGTAAGCAAATACGTCCGCATTCGAAGTTGTAGCTGCGCCGTGTACATAGCGAGGGTTGGAGAACATGTTGGCCGTGTTCCACAGCAATTTAACGCCGCTTTGTTGCATGCCCTCTTTCAGCTTGGCAACGATCACGTCCAGGTTTGCGTTGGATTCTTTCAAGCTTGCGCCTTCCGGAGCCACGTCGACATCATGGAAGCAGTAGTAAGGAGCGCCGAGCTTCTCGAGGAATTCAAAGTTAACTTCTACGCGTTCTTTCGCCAAATCCAGGCCGGAAACGGTTTCCCAAGGACGGATCATGTTTGCCGCACCAAAAGGATCGGTACCGTTCATTGTAAACGTATGCCAGTAAGCAACCGCAAAACGAAGGTGTTCCTTCATCGATTTGCCGAGCACGACTTCATTTTCGTTGTAATGTTTGAATGCCAGAGGGTTGTTCGATCCTGCACCTTCATACTGAATCTTGTTCACGTTCTTAAAATAACTCACTTCAAAATCCTCCCCGCATAATTTGAGTTTAGCAAGCCCTTTCATGGCCTCCGATAGAACGAGCCTTCGGTGCTGAAAATGACTTGGTAGTAAGGTTTTGTAGAGTATCATGCCCCAAAGACCGGAGACAAATGCCCTTTTCAACTAGATCGTATCACGTTATACTTAGTTTGTCTAGTAAACTAACTAAGTTATTCAGTGAGCATTTTTTCTTTATGATATTATGGTGTTAAGAGCATGTCTGTTTATGGAGGAAAATGATGAAAATTACCGGGGACCAGCAGTTGATCAAAAAAATGAACAAGACCATCGTGCTGGACACGATCCGCGGGAGACAACCTTTGTCGCGGGCGGACATTTCGGCGGGAATCGGCCTGAACAAAGCGACCGTCTCTTCCCTCGTGGCCGAGTTGATCGACAGCCGTCTCGTCAACGAGATCGGCCCGGGCGAATCGAGCGGCGGTAGAAAACCGACCCTGCTATTATTTAATAAAAATGCGGGCTTTGCCATCGGCGTGGACATTCGGGTCAGCGATTTGCTGGCCGTACTCGTCGATTTGGAAGGTAATGTGGTCGTTGAAAAGAATGTACCGTTAACCGATATCGCACCCGAAAGCGTGCTTGAACAAATCCGCAAAACGGTCCGGCAGCTAAGCCGAAAAGCGCCTGAATCCCCTTACGGGATCGTCGGCATCGGCATCGGGGTTCCGGGACTCGTGGACGAAAAGAGCCGCGTCATTTCGGCCCCCAATCTCGGCTGGGAACAGGCGGATCTGGCAAAGGCTCTTGCCGAGGAATTCGGGGCCAACGTGCATATCGATAACGAGGCGAACGCCGGTGCGATCGGCGAAAAACTGTACGGGGCCGGTAAAGATTCTTTGAACCTGATTTACTTAAGCATCGGGATCGGGATCGGATCGGGGATTATCGTTGGAGGCGAGCTCTACCGGGGAACATCCAATTTCTCCGGGGAGGTCGGTCATATGACGATTGCCGAAGACGGCCCGCTCTGCCGCTGCGGCAACCGGGGCTGCTGGGAAACGCTCGCTTCCGAGAAAGCGCTGCTGGACAGGGCGGCTTCCGTTTGGAAGATAGATGCGGACGCGCCTCACCTGGAGGAAATTCTGAATGCCGCCAAGCAGGGCGACGAAAAAGCGGGGCTCCTGCTCCGGGAAATCGGCTCCCAGCTCGGCGTCGGACTTGCCAATTTGGTGAACATCCTCAATCCCGAGCTGATCGTGATCGGTAACCGACTGTCGCTCGCAGGCGAACTGTTCGAGGAGTCCATGCTGCAAACGATTAAAAGCCGGAGCCTGTCCTATCACCGGAAAAAGACCCAGGTCAGCTTCGCCAAGCTCGGCATCCGCTCGACGGCGCTGGGTGCGGCTTCCATGCCGATTACGGCATTTCTGGCCGACACCGACGTAAATATCAATACGCCGTAGTTTTTTCAATGAAATGCTTCAGAAACCATTCGGCATCTACTTCGGTACAAACGGCGACTTTGGGCTCTCCTTCGGGGGAGCCTACCGTTTTTCCGGTTTCTTCCCCTTCGGTAACGACCGTCACTTTCATCGGCTGAACCTTAACGAAATTCGGATCGATCGCTGCACCCACCGCGAGCGGATCGTGCAATCCGCAGCCGCCTCTTCCGGGATAACTCGATTCATAGAAATCCATGTAGAACTCCGTCATCTCAGCTAGGAAAACGGCGTCTTCACGGCCGGAAGCCCGCCATACGTCCAATTGGGCTCGCGGAAGCAGGGTTTGTAGCGTCACATCAAGGCCGACCAGCGTAAGCGGCAGACCGGAACCGAAAACGGCGGCAGCCGCTTCGGGATCAGCCACAATATTGGCTTCTCCGTAAGGAGTCACGTTTCCGGGCACGTTCACCGCCCCGCCCATGACGATCACTTCGCCCACCAAAGGAATGATACCAGGGTCTTTTTCTACAGCCAAAGCCAGGTTGGTCAGAGGTCCGACAGAAATGAGAGTAATCTCCCCGGGGTAACGCTTGACCTGTTCGATCATAAAATCGGCGGCATGTCCGGCCAGGGCGCTCCTTTGCGGGAGCTGTTTCAGCGCGTTGCCCAGCCCGTCCTCCCCATGCACGCGTCTCGCATAGGCTTTTTTTTCACCCCGGCGGTACGTTTCTTTCGCTCCCTCTACCACTGGAATCGGCTTCCCGATCTTCTCCAGCACGGCAAGGGTATTACGCGTCGCCTCCGCTACCGTGACGTTGCCGAAGCAGGTGGTCAGCCCCAACAGTTCCAGCTCCGGCGAATGCGCCGCATATACGATAGCCATCGCATCGTCAACGCCCGTGTCTACATCCAAAATTACCTTTTTCAATGATGCTCCTCCTGCTCGTCTAAAAAGGGTTTGTTTGCAAAATAATACATGAAGCCCATCAGCAGCACGCCGCCGACCAAGTTCCCCAGGGTAACCGGAATCAAATTGTGAATCACTCCGCCGACCGAAATGGTCCCGGGATGATTCAATACAAGCGCGATCGCAAAAGTACACATATTGGCGATGCTGTGTTCATAACCCGAAATAAAAAAGCAGAAAACGAACAGCATCATCGCGAACATTTTCGCACCGTCGCCCTTGAGCGACATCGGGATAAAGAAGGCAAGGCACACGAGCCAGTTACATAGGATCGCCCGGAAAAAGAGTTCCACCGTCGAAGTATTCATCTTATGCTCCACGACGTTCAGCAAAAATCCGTTCACCGAGGAGTCCGCGAACAATCCCGTAAGATAGATAAGCAGCGCGAATGCGCAGGCTCCCAGAATGTTTCCGATATAGCTCATCACCCACAGTCTGACGACCTGCAGCCATTTCAATTTTTTCCGCAGCGCGGCAAACGTATAATAGAATGTATTTCCAGTAAACAGATCCCCGCCGCCATAAGCAATCAGGATAATCGCGGCACCGAAAGTAATGGCGGCCATCGGATACGTCAGCGGCGAGTGCTCCAAATAAAAGAAGTTTCCGCTCTTGAAGGCTACGATCACCCCGAATCCGATGAACATGCTGGCAAGCATGGCTCTGGCGATGTAACGAAGCTGGCTCTGTTTGAAGATCTTATACTTTTTTAAAGCCAGTTCTTCCACTTTTAATAGCGATTCCGTTTCCATAATGTCTTGTCCGTCCCTCCTTGATATCTTATATTTTAAATTTCCTCAATCCGTTCTCCCCATTCTCCACAATTCCTATGGCTTGTCAAGCGCAAAAGGGATATTTACTTTTGCCGGAATTTTGTGCATAATAATTAGTATATGATAATGATTATCATTATTAAAGGAGTATGAAGCCATGAAAGTATCTACCCGTAAATCCTCACTGCAAATCGATGATTACCTCGATCTGCTGAATCTCGCTGCCAGTCTGGGCGACGCCAAGTGGCAGAAGGAAATTATCCGCAAGCTGGAGTTTTTGCAAACCGATTTACAGCCAAAATAGCACGAGTATCGGGAAACTCCGGGATTGACAAGTCCAGGGGGAATCATGTATATTTTACAAATATAGGATAACCGGAACACAGGGAAGCACCCGTGAAGCAAGGCACTGATCGTGTCTTTTGTTTCACGGGTGTTTTTTTGTGCCGGAATGAATTGAGGAGGAGAGTGTCACATGAAAAAGCACGCCCTGATGCTAACGATGACCGCGATGTTCATCTCATTATGCTTTGCGGGGAAGCCCGCATGGGCCGCGAGTCTGGAATTTACCGATTCGTTGACCACCGCGCTGAATAAAACGGCAGAGCAAGCCGGAGGGACGCTGAAGAGTAAATTGACCAAACAATACGCCGATTTATCGAAGCTTCAGAGTGAGGACACCGCCTTGCAGGGCAAGATTTCGGAATTACATTATTCCAATGAAGCCAGGCTTACGGCCGCACGCAAAAAGATCAAGGAAATCGACGCCGATAAGATTCGCAAGCTGGATGACCAGGTCAAAGCCGCAAAATCGAAATACCAGCCCCTCTTCAATTCTTATTCCTCGGTGAGCAAACAGGCCGCCGCGGCCAAAAAGTTGAAAGACAAGACTCTGTACAAACTGCTTCAAACCCAGGCTGACGGATTGAAAGTGGCCGTGACGCTGGCCAAGCAGGATATCAAAAACAAGGAGTCGTCATTGAAGACGGCCAAATCGGAAAAGACAAACAAGGCGGCGGAAATCCGTAAAATCCTGAACGAAACGGACTCGCAAAAAACGAAGATCAAATCGGAGAAAAGCTCCATCTCCTCCTCAAACAAATCGATTTCCACGGAATGGAGCAATTTTAAAGCGGCGGTCAAGAAGAGCGATGCCGGCCGTACGTCCGATACGCTCGCCCGGTTGTATACCCTCTCTTCCCAAGTGTTGAAAAACAAACAAAACATCTACAACCTGGAACAGAAGATTTCGGCATCCATCAAGAAAGCGGAGGACAAGCTGCGTTAACATTTGCCGTTGTACACGAAAGAAAGGCTGCACCGGGGTTGAATCCGGTACAGCCTTTCTTACTTAACTTGAAGCAATCCATGGGGCTCCATGGGGTATCTTCAACTAATCCTGCTCTTCTTGAGCGGAACCCGCAAGCCGTTCATGGCCCGCAAACAATTTGCCGCGGTATTCGAACGGAGTAATCCCCTCCAGTTCCTTGAACACCCTGGAAAACTGCTTCGTATTCTCAAAGCCGACCGCGGCTCCGATCTCCGACAATTTCAGCGTATCGGTTCCGATCATCTCTTTCGCTTTGCGAATTCGCACCTTTTTTAAATAGAGCACAAAGTTTTCTCCGGTGTAGGCTTTAAAAGCCTCGCTGAAATAGGAATAATTCAGAGAGACATGGTTGCTCACCATGGCCATGTTCAACGCACGATGATAGTTTTCTTCGATGTAGGCGACCGCTTCCCTCATATCCCCATGTTCGCTATGAGCCGAACGGATTCCTTTAATATATTCGTCCAGCCCCAACAGTAACTGCTCCAGCGACCTGTAGTAGTCATGAAAGTGGCGGAAGTTCGTCATCGTGCCTACCTTCCGGTACAGCTTCAATACTTCGATCGAAGCTTCCCCATATACCCGGAACACTTCATCCAGCACCTGTTCGTTGATGCGTCTGCTCACGGCTTCCAGATAAGCGATATCGATCCCGGGCAAAACCTCGATCCGGAAGATGTCATGCAGAAGCGACCCGATCTCCTTCCCCCGGTTGGTGCCCAGAATGTTGCCCAGCTTGCGGATCGCCTCCTCCGGTACGGGAAACATCAATCTTTTCCCCTGCAATTCACTGTACCAAATCAGGCGCGTTTTCGGAAAAATGAAGGTGTATTCCAGCGACGTCCGGGCATCCGCATAACATTTGGCGATGTCCTCCTGCCGGTTGCCCTCCTCGCTGATCCCCATCAGAAGACCGCCCAGATCCTTCTCTGCGGCGAGCTGCGACATTTCCGCGAATTTCCGCTGCGGGCCTCCGATCAACACAACCCGGCCTTCACTGTCGAGCAAGGAAGCGTTCAAATGGCCTTGAACGCTGCTGAGCATATGTTCGGCCAGCGATTTAAGTTCGTCTCGATTCATCCGACTTCCATCTTCATATTTATAGCTCAGCACCGCGACCGAAAATGGCAGAGAATAACCTTCGAATCCGATTTCGATTTTTCCGCCGGGCTTCCCCACCTCTTCCTCCGATAGCTCCGGCTGCATCAGAAGTTCCTGAAGCCGTCTCGACTGCAGTTGAATCCGGTACGCTTCCGTCGTTGCTATCTGTTCGGCCAACTGCGAACGCTTCTTCAGGTCCTCCTCGCTTTTGCGCAGGGCGGCGAACAGTTCGTCCCGGCGAATCGGCTTGAGCAGATAATCCATGACCTGATACCGGATTGCGGCTTTAGCGTATTCGAAATCTTCAAAACCGCTGAGGATAATGACGATCGGCCGCTGGATCCGGTCATCCGGTCCGGATGCCTCCGACAGCTTTTCAATCAAGGTGATCCCATCCATAACCGGCATGCGAATATCGGTGATAACGACGTCCGCCCCCTCGGAGCGATATAATTCCAGGGCCTCGGCTCCCTGCGTCGCGGTCATTACATGATAAAGGCCCGGAAACTCCCTCTCAATCATCGTCTTTAGTCCGAACCGGATATTTTTCTCGTCATCCACGATCAACAACTTGACCATTTTTGCCTACCCCTCCTGTCAAAAGCACTTTGGGTATGATCATAACTACGCTGGTATAGCCGCCCGGCTCACTGATCACTTCCAGACCATAAGCCTGACCGAAGAACAATCGGACCCTCTCCTGGACATTGATTAACCCGATTCCCCGGACCTTTTCATCCTTTCCGAAACCGCCGGGAACTTTCTCCCTTACGCCGATCAGACTTAGCTCCCTGTTTAACCGGCCTAACTGTTCGGGTTCGATCCCGTCTCCGTTATCCGTCACCGAAATCCGGATATTCTCCTCCTGCCATTCGGCAACCCGGATATCGATTTCCCGGGCCCCCGTCTCTTCTCCCGTCCAGGCATGTTTTACCGCATTTTCAACGATCGGTTGCAGCGACATTTTGAGCACCTCCAATTCCATATACTCCTCGGGTATATCAAGCCGGAGTTGAATGGGCTCGTCAAAACGGATATTCATAACCTCGATATAGTTCTCGATGTGCCGGACTTCATCGCGGAGTTTCACGTACTCTCCGGACCATTTGAAATTATATCTCATCATGCCGCCAAGAGAGGTCAGCGCATCGGAGATGGCCCTCTGATTCTCGATCTCGGCCAGCATCTTAATGTTTTCTAATGTATTGTAAAGGAAATGAGCGTCGATTTGGTTATGAAGCGTTCGCAGTTCGGCCTCCTTGGTCAGGGCCTGCTTATATACCGCCTGCGCCATCAGCGTATGGATGGTGTTCATCAGCTTCGAGAAGTGATGTGCCAGTTCCCCGACTTCGCCGCCTCCCCGGACGGCAATTCCTCGATATGCCTCTCCCTTCCGGACCCTTTTCATCTCTTCCGTCAGCAGGCGAAGATTTTTCAAGATAAAAGCATTCATAATATAAGTAATGAACGTCACGAGCGTGATGAAACCAATATTGGCTCCGATCAATAAATTGCGTGTATGGGATATTTCTTCCAGTACATTGTCCATGGATACAATATTAAGCAGATCCGCATTGATTTGCTCGATCGGCTTGTGCAGCAGAAGAAATGAATTTCCGTTCTCCGAGTAATTATCAACCCATTCCCCGGTTTCCTTGTAATGCTGAAGCCGCTCCCGGATCACCGCTTGCATTTTGGGATTGGCCTCAAGGAAGGAATTTTTGTCCCGGGTAAAAATCTGAGACTCGCTATCCACGATCAACATTTGCGATTGGCTGTCCTGAATGACGGAGTAGGTTCTGGGGCTAAACTTCTCCAGCAGCATATCTACCTGAACCATACCTACATGATGATTGGCCGGAATGCTCATTTCCCGAAGAAGAGACACCTTTGGCGTCAGTGCCGGGGTCTGCCCCTTATAGCGGTCGAGGATATCCGGGTCAGTGTAATGGAAGGACCAGGAATACGTTCCCTTCATCTGCTTTGCCTTCTGGTACCATACTTTATCAGCCACGCGGCTTTCGCGCAGGAACATCGGCCAAATTTCTATGATGTTATTGCTTGAGAACATGCGGAGATGCTCCACATTAGGGTTATAGTATTGAATACGTGTCAGATTCTTGAAGCTGTTGTTGTTGAAATTCACCAAATCCTCGGTAGCAGGCTCGCTAGTGTTAGCGAGGTACTCTCTTACTTCCGGATCTTCATACGCAACCTCTATGGCCCGAACCATGGATTCGATCTGCGTATGAATATGAAGTTCTTCCATATCGAGCAGGGAGTAATTCTTTTCCCTGGCATCCCGCAC
The DNA here is from genome assembly GCF_051307165.1 of Paenibacillus salivarius. Classification (NCBI taxonomy): domain Bacteria; kingdom Bacillati; phylum Bacillota; class Bacilli; order Caryophanales; family Paenibacillaceae; genus Paenibacillus; species Paenibacillus salivarius. The sequence continues at coordinate 517,635 of NZ_CP195592.1, read as the reverse complement.
ATACATGTTGTTAATCATTTCATACGAATAAAAGGACACCAACGCGCAAGGCCCCAAAATAATAAAAATGTAAGCGGCAATCAGGCGGCTCTGCAGCGAGCGGCGCCCGAACCAGTACATGAACGAATCCCATATCGATGTCCAGCGCTTGCTCCCCATAAGCGGTGACTCCTTTTTGCGAACACCCAAAAGCCCGCGGCATGCGGGCTTTTGGGCATGACGATTATTGCATGCCGAGTTTTTTCTTGTTCTCTTCGTATTTCGTTTGTTGGAATGCCATCACTTTGGCATTGCCGAGATCTTCCTTCTTCTTCATGTAATCCGCATAAATCTTATCAAACTCCGCCTCGGAAGAAGCCATCAACAGCTTAGGCAGCGTCTTGCCGCGCAAATCCTTGATTTTGGTGAGAATGATGCCCTCCTCGGAATTGGCCAGCGGATCCAGCAAGTCGAATTCGGAGACACTGTTCGTCTTGCCGCGGGTCCAGTCTTCCAATTGCTTGTATGGTTCTACGGCTTGAGGCGCCCATTGATAAGTAATATTAGTATCTTGCATCATCCAGAACGTGAACGAGGATCCGTATTGCTTGTCGAATGCCGCGCGGTCTTTGTTCATCAGTTCGAATGCTTCAGGCTTGAATTGATCTTTTCCATCAATAGTATCATAGCTGACGCCTTTTTCGCCAAGGAAAAGGTCTTTCTGGCCTTCTTCACTCATCAGGTAGCTCAGGAATTTGATAGCGCGAGCTTTGTCCTTAACATCCTTGGAAATCAGGGTTACTGTCCAGCCGGAAATGGAAGGGCCGTTCAGCTTAGGCGCATCCAGGTTGGTGTTAGCCGGACCGTCCACGGCGATATAGATCTTGTTAGGATCTTGTTGATACAAGGTACCCAATTGAGCCGCAAAATCCGTGCGTTGATACAGCATAGCAAAGTAACGGCCTTGGGCGATTTTTTCTTCCATTTGTGCGCGTTTGTCAATGAAGATATCCTTTGCCAGCAAACCGTCTTGATTCGCTTGACGCAGCGTCTTCAACCAGCGTACATATTCAGGATCGCTTTCGCGGTCATACAGCTTGCCGTCCTTTTCTCTTGGGATGGCCAGGAAGTTCTGAATATAACCTTCCAGGGAATCGTTGCCGGTGGCCGTGAATTCATGCAAGCCGAGCGGAATGATCGGCTGGCCGTCGATCTCAGGGAACATTTCTTTTGCTTTTTTCAGAGCAGCCAAGAAGCCTTCAGGCGTACGCATGTCCGGGCTGCCGATCGCTTCGTAAATATCCTTGCGGACAACGAACGTTTGGTTGGATACATAAGTATCTCCATATTTTTCATAGTCTTTAGGGGAAGAGGAAGAGTTCGGGTATCCGTACACATTGCCGTCCTCTTGAGTGTACCAGCCGAGTTTGTCCGGATCGGCCACTTTAAAGAAGTACGGATCATATTCTTCCGCCAATTTATTCAGCGGTTCAACGAGACCGCCTTCGATCATTTTCTTCACGCCGTCTTCATACCAGCCGAGGGTAATGAAGTCAGGCAGTTTGCCGGAAGCGATCAGCGTATTCAGCTTCTCATTTTCGTTACCGGCCGGCACGATAAAGTTAATGTCGACGCCGGTCTTTTTGGTTACGTATTGGGACGTCGGATCGACTCCCCATTTATTCGGGAACCAGGCAAAGTTCAAATACCAGTCGAACGTAATCGGAGACGTGTCGGACTTCCAGCCCGGTTCATCGCCCGATGGTTTAGCAGCCGGTTCGGACGGTGTCGTCGTATCCTTAGCGGCGTTGTTAGCGTTTTCTGTTTTGGCCGCATTATTGCCGTTACCGCCGCAAGCGGCCAGAGACAGAACCATGATACATGCCATCAAAAGCATCATCATTTTTTTGGACTTACTTTTCATGCCCATGCTTTTTTACCCCTTTTCTGATTATGGTGTAATGCTATAATGTGCAACTCCAGAACCGCCCTTGGCGGTCCGGAGGAGTTACTGAATTCATGCGGGCCTGTCTAGGATTAGCCCTTGATGGAACCGATCATCATGCCTTTGACGAAATAACGCTGCAGGAACGGATAGGCAAATACGATCGGAAGCGTTGTGACCACCATCGTCGCCAATTTAACGGACTGCGAGGTTACCGTTTTCGTGACTGCGCTTCCTTGCAAGGCGGTAGTCATAATATTGGAGCTCGACTGCGCCACCACCCTGTAAAGGAAGGTCTGAATCGGCTGCAGCGACTCGTTGTTGACATAAATAATTCCTGCAAAGTAGTCGTTCCATTGATATACGCCGTGGAACAGGGCAATAGTGGCAAGCACCGGCATAGATACCGGAAGTACGACCCTTAGAAAGACCGTCCAGTCGTTCGCCCCGTCGATCCGCGCCGCCTCTTCCAATCCGTCGGGAATTTCGCGGAAGAAGGTCATGAAAATAATGAGATCAAAAAAGCTGAACAGCACCGGAAGAATATAAACCCAAAAGGTGTCGATCAAATGCAGATCGCGAATGAGCAGGTAAGTTGGAATAAGACCGCCGGAGAAGATCATCGTGATCGTTCCCATCAGGATATAAAACTTGCCGCCAATCAAACCCTTGCGCGAGAAAGCATAGGCTACCATGGCTGTAAAGAAGACATGCGCCACCACCCCGAGGACGGTCTTGGCAACGGTGAGTCCCATCGCGGTCATAATGCCCGGGTTGTTGAACACAGCCTCGTAGTTCTCCAGACTGAATACCCGCGGCCACCAGTATATCCCCCCCAACATGGCATCCTTGCCGTCGTTGAACGAATTGATCAGGACATACCAGATCGGATATAGCGTAACAAAGCAGATGATGAGCATTCCCAGGTTGTTAAAGGTATCGAAGGCGACATCGCCTTTTGTTCTGCGTTTGGTTAAAAACATGTGCATGTCCTCCTTGGCCTAAAACAACGAAGTGTCGTTGAGTTTTTTGGATACTTGGTTCGCAATCAGCAGCAACGTGATCGCAATTACGGATTTAAACAATCCGATCGCCGCAGAGTACGAATATCGGCCGGAAGAAATACCTGTATAATATACATAGTAATCAATGACATTACTAGCGCTGTCGTTCAGTGCGTTGCGCAATACCAGGATCTGGTCGAAGTTGGAGTTCAGCACGCCGCTGACGGCCAAAATGAACAGGATGCTGATCGTGGCCTTGATGGCCGGAAGCGTAACGTACCACATTTGTTGGAAACGTCCGGCACCGTCAATTCGGGCAGCCTCATACATTTCAGGAGAAATGCTCGTGATCGCGGCCAGATAAATAATCGCGGACCATCCGAGCTCCTTCCAAATATCCGAAGTGATGACGATCGTCCAGAAATACTTCGGTTCCGCCAGGTAAGAAATCGGCTGATCAACCAATTTCAGCGCCATTAAGATTTCATTAATAATTCCCACGTCCGACAACCAGGTTGCAAGAATTCCGCCCAGTACGACCCAAGACAAGAAGTGAGGCAGATAGGAAATCGTCTGGATCGCCTTCTTGAAGCGCAGCGAGCGCACCTCGTTCAAGAAGAGAGCGAACATAATCGGCAGCGGGAACGTCAACAGCTTGAGCAAGCTGATGCCCAGCGTATTTTTCATGACATACCCGAAATTTTCATCCGACAAAAATTCTTTGAAATGCTCCAGTCCGACCCAAGGGGCTTCGGAAATGGTTCTGATAATGTCGTAATCCTTAAACGCAATGATGATGCCGTACATGGGAATGTAGTTGAAAATAATCATCCAGGCGATGCCGAGAAGTGCCATGATTTGAACATGCCGTTGCGAATATAGTTTTTTCAGCCATTTGCGCCTTGCTGCGGAAGGCGTCGGTTCCTTCCTTATCCTGGCTGCGGGCTGTAGCTGCGGAGTCTGTTGTGTCTCCATTGATCTCTGACCTCCAAGCTGATGCGGAATGGATTGCAAGCACTTTCATTGCTATTGCTATCATTGTAATTGGATTGCCGTTTCAGCATAAGGCTTCAGATTTCGTATCGGGGGCTATTTTTTCGGCTTTCAAAAAATAATCCATTGATTTCCTTTATCCCCCCCATGTATGATGGGATTAGGATGTACTCCCGTATGCCGGTCATCATCAGCTTTATACCTGCCCGTTTACGGTTATTATTAGGGGGACTTACAGTGGACAAGGACGTCAAACATGCCCGAATCGATTCGATCATTCAATCTTCCGCTTTGCTGAGCTCCATCGACAGGATGGCCGTCGGACTGGCGATTACCGATCCCAACATGCCGGACAATCCGATCGTGTATGTCAATCAAGGCTTTGAGCGAATCACCGGGTACTCCCGTGAAGAAGTCTTGATGCGCAACGCGCGTTTTCTTCAAGGCGAAGAGACGGACAAGAATCATCTGAGCGTGATCCGTCAGGCGATCAAGGATGGACGGGCGGATACGGTTACGATTAAAAATTACAAGAAGGACGGCAGCACCTTTTGGAATCAGTTCATCATCAGTCCCATCATGAAAGCGGACGGAAAGCCGGAATTTTTTGTAGGGGTTCAGTTTGATGTAACGAAGGAAATGGATGATTGGAACGCCTCCAAGCAGCAAATCCACATGCTCTCCTATTTCGATCCGATCACAGGGCTTTTAAATATGAATCGTTTTAAAGAGGTCGTCAAAACGGAGCTGGCCGCTACCGACAGCGAACAGAAGACCGCCGCTATTTTGCGCGTCAATCTGAACAGGTTCCGATACATTAACGAAAGTTACGGGGAAATCGCGGGGAATGAGCTCCTTGTCGGCGTTGCGCAACGGATCTGCAGCTGCTTTACCGAAGGAACGCCGATCTGCCGCAGCTTTGCCGATGAGTTCATTATTCTTCTGCCGCGCATCGCGGATCCTCTGCAAATTCATCGGATGGCCAATGAATTAAGTTCGCTGCTCAAGCAGCCGTATAAGCTGTATGGCGAGGATCTCAGCATCGGGTTCGCCATGGGGATCAGCATTTATCCGGATGACGGCAAGGATGTGCCTCAACTGCTGAAGCATGCCGAACTGGCCATGAAGGAAGCAAAAAGCGAATCGCTGAGCGATCCGCACTATTTTGACTATTATTTGGTGGACAAATTGCAGGAACGGGTACGCATCGAGAAGAAGCTGCCGCGGGCTTTGGCGGAAGGCGAATTTGAACTGTTCTACCAGCCGAAGGTCGATCTGACGGAGCGTAAACTAACCGGGCTGGAGGCGCTGATCCGTTGGAACGATCCTGAAATGGGGCGTATCTCCCCCGCTTCCTTCATTCCGATCGCCGAAGACAGCGGGTTTATCGTCGAGCTCGGAGAATGGGTGCTTTGGGAAGCCTGCCGCACGAACAAGCGGTGGCAAGACGCGGGATATCCGAAGCTGCCGGTTTCGGTCAATGTCTCGGCCGTGCAATTCCGGCATCCCCATTTCGTCCGGACGGTAGAAACGGTGCTGGAACAAACCGGCCTGGAGCCGAAATACCTCGAGCTGGAGGTTACCGAATCGCTGCTGAACGAACCCGTGTTAATTAAGGATCGGCTCGATTCCTTGAAGAAACGGGGAATTTCCTTGTCGATCGATGATTTCGGAACAGGTTACTCCTCCATTTATTACTTGAAGGAGCTCCCATTGCAGGTGCTCAAAATCGACCGCACCTTCATTCAAAATACGCCTTCCTCGCAAAGGGATAACTCTTTGTTGTTATCCATCATCCAGCTGGGCAAATCCTTGGGACTGACCGTGCTGGCGGAAGGCGTCGAGACGGAAGAGCAGTTCGATTTCCTGCGCAGTCACGACTGCGATCAGATTCAGGGCTTTTACTACAGCCGACCGGTCGACAGCGTGGAGATGGAAAAAATGCTGCGCGAGGGCCAGAACGCCTTCAGTTAGCATGGCCGCCGCTTCGGAATTTCACCAATATGAAATGCAAATGAGAAGCCCTTTCGTTTTCCGGTTGGAAGACGGAAGGGCTTTTTTGTTGCTTCAGCGTTGTGCCGGGGAGGAAGTTCGAGGGCGCCAGGTGGCATCCCGGAGGCTAACGGAAGCTACAGCCGTTATTTCAATAAAATGGCCTCTATTTATTTTCTAACGGATCTGAGAGCCGTTATATAACTGCGAATGGCACTTTTTCAAGCCAAATGAAGGAAATAAGGTCTCCTGCTTCCGTTACATTTTCGAAAGTTCGATTTTTGAGTAAATAACGGCTGTAATATCCGTTAGATTAGTCCCACCAATTATCGAAGCTTATGTCCCTGTGACAAATTTTGGTGTGTGCGGCCCACTTTTACTCTATGATGGATTGCTAGATACGGAGTCCAGTTAAAGGGGATCGGGATCGAATGATCAAATTGGACGAAAAGGATTATGGCTTAGCCAGTGAAGCGTTGCGCCAAGTGCCGATCAATACGTTATTTGCCCAGGCGGTGATCGCCGGACAAGTTGAAGGAGAGGTCTATACGGACAATCCGTCCTCGCCCTCCGCTTTTTATATCCGGCATACCTACGCTATGTCGCTGCTGTTCGGCAGGACGGAGAACGCTCTTTTTCATCGGAAACTGCGCGAGTACCTTGTGGACGCCGGCCACGTCCGGGGAGCCGCGGAGTGGCTCCAGGTGTTTCCCGACGATTGGAACGTCCTGCTCAGAGAACTGGTTACGACGACGGAAGCGGAACCCCGCTTAATTTCCGAAAACACAAGAGTGAATTTCGTCTTCGACCGCAACAAATTCGAAGCCTCCATCCGCGGGCTTTCCTTGGATCGGCACAGGGCTGTCCCTATGACCAAGGAGCATTTCGCCAAGCTGAACGGCCGCGTCACTCCCAAACTTTTCTGGAAAAGTGCCGGTCAATTCCTCGCGGAAGGAATGGGATATTGCCTGATCGAAAACGGGGAACCCCTGTCCATTGCCTTTTCCGCCTATCGTATCGGGAATCCTACCGTACAGATTCCCTATTATCGGCTGGAAACAAGCTGACGCAAAAGCGTATGATTTTCAGCTCGATTCCGGGGTCGCTTCTACCGAAGCTAGCCCCCACGACGCTGCAGATCCCGCAAATCCTTCCAATGGATCAGGCGGATTCCTTCCTGGGAAATGGTCTCCTGAACCTCGGGGTCCCGAAACAGCTCGAAGTCCCATTGTCTTTTTTCCCATTCGTTATGGATGGAACGAAGCTCTTCGTTCGCCAATCCCGGATGGATGATGATTTCGGATACGCCTGGCTCCAAGGCACGCAAAACGCCAATCATGTCCTTTTTGTACGATTCATAGGTCTCGTCCGGCTGTTTGCGGAAGGGCAGCCCGATGAGATGATCCAGGATGACGACGCCCATGCTGTCCGCAAGCGCAGCGACTTGTTTGGCGAGCTCCGCCAGCTCCGCAGGCACCTTTTCCATTAAGGGCAACGAACGCGGCATACGAAACGGAAGCCCGTACCGGGCACACGCCTCGAAAACGACATCCAAAAAATGATGGCCTGCGGCCAACCCGTATAAACTTCCCATATGGTTATCCAGATGCGTCGGATCGATTCCCATCGTTCTCGCCATCTCGATCTGGCCGACGATCTCCCGCCGGACCTGCTCCCGGTCAGCTTGGGACTCGAAAGAGAAGCAGTCCGCCGGAAAATAGCCTTCCTTCGTCACCAATGTGCTAACGCTACCGTCCCGGGTTACCGGCCCCCATTTATACCCGTCCCATTCGCTTGTAAAAGTAAGGTGTACGCCAACCTGATATTCGGGATGGGCCGCACCCCATACCGCGGCCTCCTTCGCCCACCCGCAAGGAAACATCAAGGTCGATGAGGAAATCGCGCCTTCTTCGAACAATTGCTGGATCGCCAGGTTATTCGCATGGCACATCCCGAAATCGTCGGCGTTCACAATCAGTAGTATGGCCTCCGGTCCGTATCCCAATTTTTCTCCCAGATTCATCGCAAGACCTCCGCTTTCGCTCAATATGATACACGCATTATACCGCTTTCATTGATGGTCTATCATATGAATTTCGCCTTCACTTCTTTCCTGGCACTATCGCAGCCAACGGTCAAAAAATTGCCGATACCCTTCTTTCATGATGCTGCTCGAAAACTTAGAAAACGCGTATTCCCGGTTATCCATGGACACTTTTTGCGGGGACGCCGCTGCCATGTTGACCAGTTCGAACCAGTTCTTTTCATTGCCCGCAAAAGCATGGCGCGAGCTGATATGGTCGTAACAAGGGTGCTCGGGCTTGACGACGATTTTCCCCATGGCCAAAGCCTCGGTCAACGGCATCGCGAACGTATCGAATTTGGAACAGCTCCAGTAGACTTTGGCCGAATTCATCAGTTGGAAGATTTCATCTTGGGACAGCGCGAACCGAAGCTGAATGTTGGACGGAATGTCGTACTTTTTCATGCTCTCCTTGTAGCGGAGACCGCCGAACACCATAAACACTTCCTTGTCCGGATTCCGGCGGGCGTATTCCAGCACGAGGTCCGGACGGCGGTTCTCCTCATCCCGGCCGATCCAGAGAATGCGGTTATCCACGACTTCATCCGGATTAAAGTGCTTGTTCGCCAATTCCTCGCTGAATCCGATCGGGATCACGTCGACCTGTTTGACGCCGAACACCCGGTCCATTTCCCGCTTCAAAAATTCCGTCTGCACGACAGCCTTGTCCACAATGGAGTAAAACGGCTTCATCATTTCATACCCCGTCAAAGCGGGGTCGGGAAAGCTATGCGGGAACAACACGCTTTTCGGTAGGAACATATTGAGAAAAGTGAATCCCGACACGGTGTAAATGACATGCTCGATTCCGTTCGCATAGATCTGATCCAGCACGATGTCGTAGTTGACCAGGTCCCCTTTTTCATGCTCATATCCCGGAATCCAATCATGTCCGCTTACATGACGTTCCGGGGAGATAAAGACGATTTCCACGCCGAGCTCTCGGGCTACACTGCGCAGCCTTTCCGCAAAGACGCGAGGTCCTTGAGATTCGGCAAACTGAATTTTTCGCATCACCAAACCGACTTTTTGCATGGCACATTCTGCCCTTCTTTGTTTTTAATTTAAAATTGAATTGGTTTTAGCGTACAAAAGAAAGGAAAAGCTTGTCAAATCGGTCCCAATAAAAAGCACTCCCTGCGAGAGGGAGTGCTTGATGGCGAAGGGCTCGCCGCTCATGAAAGCTGGGTCCTATTTATTGACGTCTACTTTAAACGGTTTGGACAAGCCGAATACCTTGGCGTTTTTCATGTTCGGAACCGACAAAATATAGACTTCATATTCGGCCTTCGCGTCCAAGGCTCTCCCGTCGATATCCGTGTTAATCGCTTTTTCGGCATCCGTCGTTTTATGCTCGTTATACAGCTTCACGGCCGTTTCCAAATCGACTTTTGCGCCCGCAGGCACGGCGAAGACTTCGTAATCGGCAATATATTCGCTTTTATCCGGTTGGGTAAACTTTACGAAAATCCCGGAATCGTCCAGAGCGATGTTCGCCAACGTCACCGCAGGCACCGATATGCTGTCCGCCGGGTTCGGTTTGATTTTAACCTGGTCGCTGGCACCCGAAAGGACATTCGCCGCCCCCGATTTGGCCACCGTCAGGACAAATACCTGATATGTCGCGTTGGTCGTGATCGCGTTCCCGTAGGCGTCATTCGGGCTTTGAACGGACAGCTTCACCGTTCTGGACCCTCCTGTCTCCACCGGGGTAAAGTTTTCGCGAATCGTGACTCTGTTCGCCTGGTTTACACCAAAACCGTCGGCTTTGTCGGAAGGGACGACCAGAATCCGGTACTCTGCAATATTGTCTTGATTGGCCGGCTTCGTGAAGCTCACCTTGATGTCTTCGGCGGAACCGGTGTTGCCTTCAGCAGTCACCGCAAGGCCGCTTACGGCCGCAACCGCGCTGCTGTCCGTCAGTCTGATTTCGGCGGATGCCTTGGAGATGGCGTTGCTGCCGCCATAATTGCTGTTCGCGACGGAGAGCACGAACACTTTATATTTCACGTCGTTCCGGATCGGGTCGCCGTCCACATCTCTGGCTCCGTTAGGCAGGACCTGGCTCAGCGTGTTTCCGGCTTTGTTCACCTTGGCAAAATAGTCGCTTCTATCCGCTTTTGACAAATTGAAGCTTCCCGCATTTTCCGATTTGACGACGAAAATCCGGTAATGGTTGATGTTCGTTTCATCGGAGGCCCGGTTGAAGGTCACCTGCAGGTCACTGCCGTTGCCGTTATCATTCACATCCTTGACCACCAGCCCCGACACTTCTCCGACACTATAGTTGTTCGTGAGCGTCAGCGCCGACGATTGCGAAGTCAGCTTATACTCGCCCGAATAAGCGCCTTTGCCCACCGTTAGTACGAATGCGCGGTAGCTGACTCCGTTTTGAATCAGATCTCCATCCGTATCCCTAGCATCCGAGGACAGTACATTATTGAAATTGCTTCCCGTATTCGCTCTCGTGTAGTTCGTCCAGTGAACCCCTTCCGCTTTAGACACTGTAAAGCTTCCGGCCTTGGAGGATTTCACGATCATAATCCGATACTCGCTAATGTTCGATTCATCGGATGCCCGCGTATAGGATACCTGCAAGTCGCGGCCGTCCCCATTGTCATTCACGTCGCTGATTTTCAAATTCGTAACAAGGCCCACGCCGTAATTGTTAAGCAACGTGATCGATGAAGAAGCGGAGGAAAGCGCGTTGCTTCCGGCATTGCTGCCGCTGCCTACCGCCATGACGAAGACGCGGTAGGTAACTCCGTTACGAATCAGGTCGCCGTCGACGTCCCTAGAACTGGAGAATAGAGGCTCGGCTTTGTTATATCCATCCTTCTTGATTTCGGTATAGTTTGCGCTAGATACCGCATTCGCCTTTGCCAGATTAAAGCTTGAGGCGTCGCCTGACTTGACTACAAAGACGCGGTATCCGGAAATTCTCGACTCCGTCGAGGATTTGGTGAAGCTGACCTTCAAATCCCGGCCGTCTCCGTGATCAAGGATATCGTCTACCCGAGTAATGACAGGAGCTGCGACAGGTGCCTCTCCAAGCACAAGAGACGAGGACGCCGACGATAATTTATTCGATGCCGTCGTCGCATTGTTGCTCACCGACAGGACGAACGCAGTGTAGGATACGTTGTTTCTGATCAGATCTCCCGCCGTATCCCGGGAAGAGGAGCTTAACGTTCCTGTCAGCGTGCTGCCGCTTCCGGATTTGTTCACATTCGTATAGTACTGGTTATCGTTTGCCGCAGAAAGATTAAAGCTCCCCGCATCTTTGGTTTTCACGATGAACACGCGATAGTTCGAAATATTCCCTTCATTTTGCGCACGGGTGAAACTTACGCTCAGGTCGCGTCCATCCCCGTAATCGCTGATGTCCGTCGCCTTCACATTGGTAGCCGCGGCTACGGAAGCGCCGGGATCCAGCGTAATTTGCGAGGACGGGTTGGATAAGGAGCTACCGACATTGCCCTTGCCGACCGCAAGCACAAATCCTACATACGGTTGGTTGGTCTTGATAGCCGCTCCGTCCACATCCCGCGAACCGGACGAAAGCCTGATCGAAGGATCGGTGCCGTTCGGACTTACCGTCGTGTAATTGGCGGAAGTCACTTTGGCCGCGGTTGCCAGATTAAAGCCCGAGGCGTTTGCCGCTTTCACGATCAAAATCCGGTAATGGTCTACCAGCGATTCCGTCGAAGATCTGGAGAAACTGACCTCCAAATCCCGGCCGTCCCCGTTATTGGCGACGTCCCGCAGAGTCACATAGGATACCGGGCTCAACGTGTCCGGTTCCGCGTTTTTGCCGGAGGTGATCGTTACGATTTGGGTTCTGGAGTTCCAGCCCACCTCCTGTCCGAGCGCTTCGCTGACGAAACGCACCGGGATCATCGTTCTTCCCTTGATCGATTGGGCAGGAACGTCAAGCCCTATAGATACATTGTTGATCTTTGCCGTTTTCGCTTTCAGCGTCAAGACGATCGTCGTGCCGTCCTTGCTCGCCGTCACGGTCTTTGTCGATTGGTTCCAGTTGACCGAGGCGCCCAGCGCTTCAAAAATCGCCCGAAGCGGCAGCATCACGCGACCCTGCACCATCACCGGCGCTTGGTCCGTTGCCAATTTCGCTCCATCGATATAAACGCTGATTGCAGGCGCCGCTTGCGCCGAGGTTTGTAGTACCAAGGGTACTGCCAGAATGACCGCTAAAAGTGCTGTCCATATTTTTCTCACTCGTTCATCTCCCTTCCAGATTTTACACTCCATTCATCTTGCACGACTATATGACGCATCAGAACAGGAAAAGTTGCTACAATTTGGATCGAGGTCAAAAAAAAGGGGCGGCCCGGGAACCATGAAGCCATGATTCGCGGAACGCCCACTATTCGTAATCCTAAGTTTAATGCCGCTTCGGCAACAGTTTTACGTACTCGTCCGACAGCTTCATCAGCTGCAGGATATAATCGTAATCGGCACGATACGAGCTGATATCGGCTACCGGTTCCAGCGTTTTCAACGACACGGCCTTGCCGTCGTCGAAGCCTTGGCCCGGAACAAACATGACCTCATTGTTAAAAAAGGACCCTGTCGGCAGGTAGTATCGCATTCCCACCACATTCCGGTCGATATTCAGCAAATCCTGCCCCATCGCGGTGAACCGCTCATCCGCCAGCGACACGCCGAGCAAATTGGCTAACGTCGGCAGGATGTCGACCTGCCCTCCCGTGACATCGGAGACGATGCCCGGATTTTGTCCCGGAATATGGACGATAAACGGAATGTTAAAACGGCTGATCCGGTCGTCATACGGGATGCCAAGCTTTTCGCGGAATTCGTCCGCGCTCGTCTCGCTCGGCTGAATGCCGAAGTGATCGCCGTAAATGGCCAGCATCGTATTTTCCCACATTCCGTCCGCCTTCAACTGCTCGATCAGTTTTCCGATCGCATAGTCGGTGTAATTCACGGCCGTCAAGTAATTGCCGAGATTGGTACCCTTCAGCGCTTCCGGCAGCTGGATTTTCACCTTGTCCTCCGGAACGACGAACGGCGAATGACTCGATGTCGTTACAAACTGAGCGTAAAAAGGCTTGCCTTGATTGTGCAATTCGGTCATCTTTTCGACGCCGACCCGGTACATTTCCTCATCCGAAGCCCCGAAGTCGTTAAAATGATCGTTGTTGAAATATGGCTTGTCGTAATATTTATCAAAATTCAAAGCCGGATAAAGTTTATTGCGGTCCCAGAACGTCACTTTATTGATATGGAACGTGTTCGCCACGTATCCATGGCCTTGCAGCAGTCTCGGCAGACTAGGCAATTCCCGGCTTCCGAAGCCCTTGGACATCGCCTCGGTCGCCGTCGGATAGATCGAGGTGTTGGACATGAATTCCGCGTCCGACGTGTTGCCGGTCCCGATTTGCTGGAACACATGCGGGAAGTAAATCCCTTCCTCCGCAAGGCCGTTCAACACCGGCGTAACTTCCTGTCCCCCCACGTTCAGATGAATCGGGAAGTTCTGGAACGATTCCAGTTGGATCACAATCAGGTTCATGCCTTTGGCGGCTCCGAAATAAGCCGGACTTCCGTTAGCAGTTGAGGTACCTTTGTTATCGCGATATGGATATCCGGATTGCAGACTTTGGATTTTGGCGATCGTTTCCTTAATGTCGCCCTCCGCGATCATCCGTTCCTCCTCATGGTTGCGAAGCGCGGCATCCGCCTGGAAGTTCAGGAAACCGACGCTTTCCGCACGGACAAGCTCGTTGTCGATTTTTTTGCCGGATCGCACATATAACGCCGAAACTCCTAGGCAAAGGACAAGGGCGCAGGCGATTCCAACCGTCCAGCCCCGGCCGGCACGAGCCGATCTTCCGTAGTCGGTGCGGAAGCTGAGCGACCGTCTCCGGCGCTGCTTGCGGATTCCTTTGACGATGGCGTAAACCGCGAGTACCGCGAAATCCGCAAAGAATAAGAACTGTTCCGGACGAATCAGCGCATGGACGCTGGCCCGGACCTGCGGCACCTGATTCAGCTCGCTCAGCACCGCATAGGTCGGCACCGTGCCGAAATGCGCAAAATACAGGGTCGCCGCGAACAGCATGAAGGAATATACGCCATTGAAGCACCAGTAGACGACGCCTTTCTTTTTCACAGGAAAAATCAGGTCCACCAGGCACAGCAACGCCAGCATGGACAACGCCTCGGCCGGCAGGCCCTTTAATGGAACTCCCTCGTAAAAGAAATGGCGCATCAGCCCGATTTTCAGCAGCAGCAAAATAAACGTAAGTGTAAACTTCCCCTGACGGGACGAGAAAAAATGCCTCATGATTTGTTCAACTCTTTCTATGAATAGCTTCATTTCGAAAAAATAGTCTATTTAAGGATACTCCGTTTGGCGGGTTCAGACAAGGAATGCGCTCATTCTAGATCGCTGATCCGACGAAAAAAAGAGACCAGAATTGGGGATGTTATCCGTCAGGTCTCTAATTTTGAAGCTTTTTATGCTAGGTTGTTGTCGGGGTGGAAAAGGATAAACCGTGCTTATTGGAAACCTTTAGGAAAGCATCGGGGATTGTAGAAGTTGGAAGATTCGCCGAATCTGCGAGTAAGACCTCAATGGGCAGCTCATCCTCTGTTTCGATTTCCGATATCGATCCAAAGCGATTCCATCGGCATCGCCATATGAGGAAACATCGTTTCTCTGACCATGATTCTTCTGGACTGATCGCGGTCAAATTCTTGGATGTCGTTTATGCTTTCAAGGTAAAAGTAGACCTTGTCATGTTCATTCGCCAAGCTTCCGATTAACTCGGCAATAATACCGGTCATTGCGTTTCGGTCTATAGATTCATGGTTTGTGCAGTATAAATAATAATTCAAAGCTGCGCCTCGTTTCATTTCAGGGATTCAAATTCTGCTCTCATTCCTGGTGGAACGCGATCTAATCCTTCGTATAGGGTAAATGTGTTTTGGGCTGTGTCTATAAATATAAAATACTTTACCCCGATAAGATAAGCTGCTTGTTTTTTCTTCTTATACGCTTTAATTGTATCAATAACACTAGATGAGGGGGCCTTCCTAAAATCATACAAAATCATTAAATTCGTAGACCCTGCTCTTTGAAGCTGTAATGCTCCATCACCGAAAGATACCACGGTATCTCTACCCGACGGGTATTTTTCGTGTGTGCACCCCGAAACAATTAATATGATGACAAGGTATATAACTAGTTTTTTTGTCGTAATAATCCCTTCCTTTGAAAAAAAAATCTATGGTTTTTTCAAAACTAAAAACATCGATCATTTTGGGATTTTTTATTTACTAGTATAACTCTGTAAAATTGATTATCAGATATTACAGAAACTACAGTATGTTGCCCTGCTTTAGTATCAAATGAAGCGTAGTAAGTTCCATCTTTAAAACTGTTTCTTTTCATGTATTGTTCAGCTTCTATTTTAAACGCTTGCTTCCCCCACGGAGTGCCGTTAAATAAAAAATATGTTGAAGCTCCCCCCCAAATCATTAACAACACTACAACGACTACTAATATTCGCTTTAGTATTTTTATAGTATACTTCTCCCCAATCTTAAGTTATCTAACCCTTACAAAAAATTAAGTCGAAAATCCCATGATAATTACTTAGATCTTAAAGATAAATCTCCTCCAAGGTCATGTTGAAGTTTTAGCAGTATTTTGCTGAAGGTCTGGTAATTATAGAAAACAAGATCGCCCAATGGACGATCTGTCACCTGCCTTCATCGTTCACACTCAAAGTTAATGACTTCATCATCTCTGTAGAATCTTCTCTAATTATCCTCTAATTCATTGTTGCCAATAGACACCTCAAATTTTTCCCCAGAATCTGAATATACAGTGGAATGGTATTTCATATCTACAACACTGTAACGTACCTCTTGACTAGTAATCTTGATGTTAGGATATTTGTTCTAGGTATTCTTCAACCTGCAAGCTAAACTTTTCTTTTCCCCAAGGTGTACCATTCACTCCAAAATAAATGATGACTGCAATAACACAAACTCCAATCATTGATAAGAAAGTAATTACCCATCTCATCTCTTTTTTGAGGCATCTATCATCACCTTAAATTTCAGTTGGCTTCATCCAAAAGAATATTTAGCCTATAAAAAATATTATTAGCACTGCTCACCCTCCAGGTTGGTGACAAAAGCTTCGTAATAGCAATCGGTATCGAAGATGAGACTCGTTTGTCAGTTTTCAACTACTTCGTCACTGGATAGGGGTAAAAGAAAAACCTTGAAGGTTGTCGCCCCCAAGGTCCACAAGTTAATTATATTTGTTATAATCCACTTTTAAGGCAACTTCTTTCGCCTCATTTATCATACCTTCCTCTAAATATTGAAGGATGCTACTTACTTCTTCCTCCCAATCAGGACCGTAGAATGATAAGTAATTAACAAATTCCCTAATACTTTCAGTAATCTTGTATTCTGAGAAGATTAATTTTTGGTATACCTTAAACATTACCTCAATGGGCATTGAATACGAATCCTTGTCTTTTTCTATAATAAAGACTAATTCCGTTACATCCGAATCGTTTTCCGCAATCTTATCTTTAAGTAACCTCACTGCATTTTCAAAATTTTCATTCAATATCATTTGTTCTTCCAATGAGAAACTTGACCAGTTAATATCTCGTAGCTTCCAAATTTCTTTCGAAAGTTCAATAGCATTCATCAACTTTTTCCACCTCATTTTGGTATAAAATATGTTGATACGGAGATTGAACCATCGTCCAAACGCATAGCATTATAACCCAGTTTTTGCCCGTTTACCTCAATAATGTAATCGACCCTTCCTGTTTTTGGTGTTGCAAATTTAAAGCCTGCATTGATCTTTGAGTTAATGTCTCCAAGGATTGCATTTTCGATTTGATTCATACTACCAATCCCTTTAACACTTCCTGTACTATGCGCACGATTATAGCCATGCCCTGAGTTCACATTAACTGTTGTTCCATTTACATCATATGTTCTTCGTAAGTGAGTTCCCTCACCAGTAACTTTTGAAGCCGTGTAACAGTTCGTATTATGCACCCAAATCCCAATATCCGTCACATAATACGTGTGGTAATCCGCAACCGTAAAGTTGTAAACCGTTACTGGCTCATCCAGTTTAACAAACTCTACCTTATCAATCGTGAGGTTGCTTCCGTCAGCCTTTTGGAGTTTGTCGCCCACCTGAATTTCATCTGCGAAGACCCACCCTTTGCCTTCGACCCAAAACGGATGGTTGTCGGTCGTCTCGATAACCTGCTCCCCAACATGCAATTTAATAATATCATCACGTTGGTTGCGATATAAAGCCGTTACTTCCTTGTAAGCCAATTCCCCATCAGGGTTATTCTCATCTTTGGCGAGAACCATATCTCCGACTTCAATGTCTTCGATATTCTTCTCCCCTTCGTCTGTGAGAACTTTTGTGCCAGCGGTGAAGCAGTTGCATCCGCCCTTCCCATTTTTAGTCTTGCTCCTCAAAGATGTCCCTCCAGGAATGGCCATGTTTCCAGAAGGATTAGGGCTACCTAATGGTGGATTAGCTATTATTAATTCAAAGTAATACTCGGCATTTTTTTTACTATTCCAGTTAAATGGTATTTGTTCAGACTTTGATACTTTTATCTGTTTATCCTTGCTCTTATCGTAATACCCTATCATTATCCCATTTTCCACGATAGGCATTCCATCATAAATTACGTAATCGGGGACATATCTGCTCTCGTTATTAGCATTACTACATTCACCCATATGACCATACTTTCCATCTGCAGAAACACAATAATTTCCACTTGGATCAATATAGCTCAGCGGATTATTCAGCACATACGCATACAAATTCAAACTCTGCGGATTGTTAATCTCACCCTCATACGTATCCTGACTCACAAACCTTCCGATCCCCGAGTCAAAATACCTCGCCCTTGCATACGAGAGGCCACTCGCGGAGTCATACCCGAGTCCCGTGTACCCGAACAGGTTATCCGGTCCCGGGTAGTTCAAGTCGAACTTCTCCGGTTGTTCCGGCGTGCCGAACTCGTCGTAATGGTAGCGGAGCGCGACTTCGCTGTCCTGGTTCAACAAGGCGAGCGGGCTGCCCAGCATGTCGTTCAGGTAGTACAAGGTTTCCGGCGATGTGTTCGGTGCGGCTCCGCTGGCGCCTGGAGTTGATTCCCAGTCGGTGCTGCTGTCTGCGCTCGGCAGGTAGCTCATGCTAAGCCGTTCCCCGGCTGCTCCATAGACGTAAGACTGCACCCATTTCGTGCCGCTGGCATCTGTCGCGTACAAAGGTTCCGGCAATGGACTTGTGATGTCATAGGTAAAATAGATTTCGCTTTGCTGCTTCTTGTACTGCGGCTCCCAGCCGTCGATCGATCCTGCCGGATGGCCGGACGGGTAACGGTTTTGCTGATTGCCGGTTCCTACGGTTACGCCCATGTAAATCCGGTTGTTATCCCCGTCATACCGGTATTCCGTTTGGTCACCTGCCGGGTTGATGTGACTGGTCAGTCGATTTGCCGCATCCCACGTGTATGTCTCCAATACGCCAGGTCCTGCAAAGGCTGCAAGCATAAGCGGGTCAAAAGCGTCCGGTCCGTAAACCTGATCGGTCACGCCTACCTGACTTGGATCCACTTGTGTCGGATCAATCTGCGACGGATCGATTGGATTCGGATTCGCCAAGCTCGTCCCATTGGAGTTCAAATCAACCGGGTTCGCCCCGCTTCCCGCGAACGGATCCGCAAACGCATCCGCCAATGGATTTACCGTATCCAATACATCCGGCGTTCCCGTCAGATTCGGGAGCAACGGATTCATATTGCCATAAACATCCTGCGACACGTTCAGGGAGGTGATGCGCATCATTGCCGCGGCGCTGTCGACGCCCGCTACCTGAAGCAGGTTGCCTCGCAAGTCGTACGTGTAGTCTTTGTAGTCGGCTCCCTTTTCCCAACGGATCAGTTTGTTCGCTTGGTCGTACGTGTAATTCTCTACTTCCGGCACGCCCTGAACAGTTTGCGTCTTCTGCAGACGGTTGCCTGCCGCATCATACGTGTAAGATACGGTCGAACCGTTCATGTTCTGGACTTCGATCAGACGGTTCAATGCATCGTACGTATAATCTTCGATGTCCGCCGGCTTCGTCGTATCTTGCGGCCGGTCCTCATCCTTGCCTTGTTCCTGCCGTTCTTTGTGCGTGATATTGCCGACAGGGTCATATACATATTTCAACTGCTCCAGCAGTTGTCCTCCAGCATTTCGGTGTTCAATGCCGACGAGTTGACCCAGAGCATCATATTGATAGCTGCTCGTCTCCCCGCCCTGCAAGGTCCGGCTGGTGACTTGTCCGTTTAAGTTATAGGCATAGCTGGTCTTCTGGCCTTGACCGTCCGTCACCTGGCTGATTTGGCCGGCCTTGTCATAATCGTAAATAACGGAAGTATTGTCCGGGTAAATGATCCGGCTGCGCTGACCTGTTGTCGTCCACTCGTAGCGGACGTTTTGGCCGCGAGGATCGATCATCTCCGTCAAACGCCCCAGCGCGTCATAGTTATAGCGCGTTTGTCCTGTGGCGTCGTCCATCGTCAAACGGCGATCTGCCAGGTCATAGCCGTATTTGACCTTCTGACCGTCTCCATACACAATTTCGGTTAACCGATTCCGCTGATCATATGCGTACTGTGTCGTCGTATTGTCAGGCGCGGCCATCGACTTCAAGTTTCCGTTTCCGTCATACGCCATGGACGTAATTTCCTGCAACGTATTGACCGTGCTTTCCACCAATCCCCGTCCATTGTAACTGTAGCTTGTAACTGCACCTAGCGGGTTCTTTTTCGTCAACAGGTTGCCCAGCGCATCATAAGTGTAAGACGACGCGTTGCCCGCCGCATCAATGACTTCGGTCAGTTGCCCCAAGGCATCGTAGCTGAACTTCGTCGTTTGTCCTTTGGCATCCGCCAACTCAGCCACCTGTCCAAGCGCATTGTAGGTATATTTTGTTTCATGCCCCAGCGCATCGCGAATCAAGGTCGTACGGCCAAGCGCGTCATACTCATACTCCGTCGCGTTGCCTTCGGCATCCGTGAACGAGGTCAACCGTCCGCGGCCATCCCTCGCCAGGGAGGTTTCCCGGGCCAACGGATCGACCGTGCCGCTTGCAAATCCGCGATCATCATATTTATTCGTCCACACGTTTCCGTCCGGCAGCGTGGTCTCCACCAAATTACCGGAGCCGTCGTATGCATATTTGGTGACGTATCCCAACGCATCCGTCTTCTCGATCATCCGGCCGGCCGCGTCATATCCGTACCATGTGCTGTTGCCGAGCGCATCGGTCTCTTTGGTGAGCCGCCCTTCCGCATCGTATTTATACTGCATAACTGTTCCAAGCTCATCTTTTACCGTTAAAAGTTGGCCCAGGTGGTTATACGTATACTCCGTTTTGTTTCCTTCGGCGTCCGTCACGGAAGCCACATTGCCGTTGCCGTCATACGTGTAGGCCGTGCTGTTGCCGTCGGCATCCACCATTTTGACGATCCGGCCCATGCCGTCGTATTCGTAACGATTGACCCCGCCGTTGCCGTC
Source organism: Paenibacillus salivarius (assembly GCF_051307165.1). Lineage (NCBI taxonomy): Bacteria > Bacillati > Bacillota > Bacilli > Caryophanales > Paenibacillaceae > Paenibacillus > Paenibacillus salivarius. The sequence goes on along the minus strand of NZ_CP195592.1, from coordinate 497,012 downwards.
GCTCTCCTCCACGATGTTACCTGCAACGTCATACACTGTTTCGCTAAGGTGACCGAGCGGATCCGTCACCGACGCCATGCGGTATACATCGTAGCTATAAGACGTTGTCGATCCGGCTTCATCCTTGAAAGTAAAAAGATTGCCGTTGTCATCGTACGTCCATTCCGCCGTTTGCTGCAGGGCATCCTTACCGGACGTGACCCGGTCCTTGGCGTCATAAGCCACTTCCTCGATGACCCCTTCGCTATCCCGAGTCGTGGTGACCCGATGCAGCGCATCCCGATCCATTTCCGTCACATAACCGGTCGGATCCGTCACCGAGGCCACAAACCCGGCCGCATCAAGCGTGTACTGCGTCGTTTTCCCGCGCGCATCCGTGACTTGTGTCGGCACGCCGCGGCTGTCTCTTGCGATCTCCACGCGGTTGCCAAGCGCATCCTCTTGAGCGGTTAAATTGCCTGCCGCATCATAGGCATATACCGTAGTCTTGCCGAGCGAATTCACGACCTCCACCGGAAGGTTCAGGTCATTATACCGGATGACCGTCGATTGCCGGTTTCCGTCGGTTACCAGCACCTTGTTGCCCCGGGCGTCATAGCTTGCCGTGGTTTTGTAGCCGTTACCGTCGGTCACGGCCGCCAGGCGATGGCCCGCGTCATAATCATACTGCCAGTCGGAACCGTCCGGCAGCTGCAAATCGGAAAGCAAAAACCGGCTTCCCCATACATACGTCGTCGCATGTCCGAGCGCATCCGTGCGCTTCGTTTCGCTGACCGACAAAAGGGTTGCGGAAATGCCGGCAGGTGGTGTAGCCCCGCCTGTACTTCCGGCTGCGGCAACCGAATTGCCCGTTCCAGACCCGCTCGCCGCAAGCGTTTCGGGATAGGTCAGGATCGTCTTGCCGCTACCGACGCCGACGCGAACCTTCGGCGTCTGATTCGGTACCATATCGCCGCCGATGGCAAAAACGCCGCCCGCAACCACGGACATTTGATTGTTGACATGGACATTGTCGCGGACGAACAAATCGCCGCCCGTGATGGTCAAGTCCGCAATTTGGTTATTGGAGACGATCCCGCCCAGAGTCATCTCCTTGGCGATGTTCATGATGACCTTCGTGTTGATCGACAAGTCGCCCCGCACGATTACGTTTTGCGCGTCGACCGTCAACTGGCCGCTGTTATACGTCAAAACTCCCGCATAAAGCGTGTCGTCGACTTTTACCGCCGAATCATTGTTGAGATGAATCGTGCCGTTCGCCCAGATGTTTCCGTAGGCACCGCCTACTTTATAAGCATTCAGCTTCAACTTCGTATTGGCATTCAGCCCTTGCTTCAAAATCAGCGTCCCGTGAATGGTGACCGTGATATCTTTATTCGTGTTGATTCCATCCGCGATCAAAATCACCGGCTTGCTCGAGCTGCCGAGGGTCACGCTTTCCTCCACATTCAGCTGCCCTGCCCGGACGATGACCGGACCGCTGCCGCTGCTTGCGGATATTTTCTTTTTCACAGCTTCCATATCCCCTGCGGTACCCGAGCCCGCCGCCGCTTCAAACTCGTCAGCTTTCTTTTGAATCCCTGCCGTCAAGCCGTCCAGGTAATTCGTGATGACCGGCTTCAATCCCGGGACGATTTTGTAAGGAGGGGCATTTCGCAAATTGTGCATCGTTCCCGACAAAATCACGACATCCGATTCCGGCATGTCCCGCCCGTTATTCGGGTTAATCGACACCGGACCGGTCGGCAGCTCCGGATCCTCTTCCTCGCGCACAACCGGGGCTACTTCCCCGCTATATTCCGCCGTCTCCGTCGATCCGTAAAAATCGGTAAAGCCCGTCACCCGCTGATGTTGATCGTAGGTTACGCTCATGACCGCCGTTTGGGCCGGATCGGTTACCGACACCACATGGTGGTTGCCGTCATAGCCGAACTTCGTCACGGAACCGTCGACATCGGTAAAGGAAACCATATCCCCGTTGCCGTCATATCCGTATTCCAGCTTCCGGCTCGTATGATCGGTGACCGATACCAGCTGGCCGCTTCCGTTATAACTTAGTGCCAATGAAGCTCCGTCCGTTGCCACGCTTTGCAAAAGCTCGTTTTGATACGTCAAACCGATCTCATTACCGTTCAAATCGCGAATCGAAGTCAGCAGGCCGTTGCCGTCGAACTGATAGCTCATGCCTTGCGGCGTTTTGAGCACATGCCCGCTTCCGTTTTGCTCCAAAATCCAGTCCGTTCCTACCGGGGTCAGGTACTTGCCGCCCGCCAACGGAACAAATTCAAAGCGCGCTCCGTCCGGCTGCATCAGCTCCTGTTTCCCGTCGATCGGCGTGAGACGCCATTCGTAGGAATGGTGCCATCCCAGCCCATTTACACCGGTGTAAGGATCGCGGCTCAAATAGGACAAGCCGAAGCCCAGCGGCATGAGCGCCTGCAATTCAAGCACATCGGTGGAATAGGCAAAATCTCCCCGCGCGGGCTCCACCATTCCGCTCCAGGACGGATTGACGATGCGCAGCCGTTTTTTGATCGCCTCGGCCGTAAACTGCGCCAAATCCGCTTGGGTCAGTTGTCCGGCGGTTTGCGGTTGAATCAGCAATACGGACGATCCGGATACATTGTCGTTCTCGCTTACCGTCCCGAGGCCGTTCCAGGCCGCAATCTCCTGTACCTTCGCATGGACGGACGCCGTGGAATCCGCCTTGTAATAATAACCGGCCAGCGCCCGCCAGGTGACCGGGAAGCCCGGTACGGCGTAGCGAAGCACTTCCTTGATCTCGGAATAGCTGGAATCCAGACCGTCCCGATGGCTTCGGGTAGCAATCTGGAACAATTGTCCGGCGGCAAGGTTCAACGACTTGCTCCATTGTCCCTGTCCGTTTACCGAAATGCCGGTATGGCTGTCCACCAGGTTGCCGCTGGCGTTGCGCACCTCCAGGCTGACCGTGGATCCGGCTTCGGAAGTCCCCTTGACCACGGTGGTTCCGGAAGCGCCCGCCTCCAGAACAATCGAAGCCGGCGGCTTCGGCTGCGTGCCGTTCACGATCTCGAAGCTGCCGATTTGACCGTAATACACGCCGATTCCGTTATAGTCGGCCGGCGAAACGGCGATATAATATTTGCCTTCCGGCAGGGGAACGCCCCCGATTTTTCCGTCCCATTCCACTTCGTGCACGATGTACTCGCCTTGGGCGTTCTTCGTGCGGTATTTGCCGCTCGCAATCAGTTGGCCCAGCTGCGGCGGCCCGCCGTTGGTGCCTGGCGTGCACAGATTGATTTTGACTTCATGCTCCGCCTGACCGTTATCCGCCGCGCTGAAGCTGAAGCTGATGACGGTCTTTTCGCCGAGATCCGTATTGATCTCGCTCGGCGAAATGCGCAGGTTGGTCGAAGCGCTCGCCGTTTGGATGTTCATGCCGGGAACGAACGGAACGGACGTCACCAGCAGGACAAGGACAAGCATGCTGATCAGAACGGCCTTTGGCCGAACGGATCGTAATTTATGAAAAAGACTCTTCATTAAATTCATCTACCTATATCTCTCCATTCAACAAAATCGTTAAATTTACAATTGCCCGATCTTCTCCAGCAGTCTGTAAATGACTACAGCCGCTTCCGCCCGGGTTGTCGTGGCGCGGGCGTTGATGAGATCGCCGCTGCCTTCCACGAGCTTCAACGACACGGCTTGCTCCACAAATGGCAAAGCCCATGCGCTAATCGCGTCGCGGTCTTTGAACCGGTCCACTCCGGAGCCTTGAGTCTGTCCTTCGCCAAGCTTCTCTTTGGCGGCGCGGACCAGCATCGCCATCATTTGTTCCCGGGTGAGCGCGTCCTCCGGCTTGAACAGCCCCTGGTCGCCTTCCACGATTCCCGCGGCGGCGGCGGCTTCCACCCATCCGTAGCTCCACTTCGCGGAAGCGACGTCCCGGAAGGTCGGCTGTGCGGGCGTGATCGGCGAGATGCCGAGTGCGCTTGCCAGCATTTTGCTGAATTGGGCGCGGGTCAAAGTGCCTTTTGGCTCAAATTGGTTAGCCCCCATTCCGTCCACGATGCCTCGGGAGGCCAATACTTCGACTTCTTTAACGGCCCAGTGACCGGAATTAACATCACCGAAGCTGATCTTCCGCAACAATACGGCATACGTGCCGGACGAACCGATCGAGGTACTGACATAACGGCCATTGGAGTCATCCGTAGCCCCGCCGACATAAGTCCAGTAACCAAGCGCCTCATTGTATTGATAAATGCCGAGCTTTTCGCGATGCTCCGTCCAATAGGCATCATCTCCGTAAGCCAGTGCGAGCTGCGCTTCTTTGCCGAATTCGGCGGCGGCCTGAATGCTCCATACCGCTCCGGCGGCTTCCAGCGTACGGCCCTTCTCGTCTTTCAACGCGTACCCTGCTTTGTCCATTTCGGAAACCGTCACTTCCGTCTCCTTGGCAAAAGTTCCGGAAACGACATCAAGTTTGACCCTGCCATCCGTGAGGCTGATCGTTCCGCCTTCGGCTCCGATGACAAATTTGACGGAGGTCAACGGGGTCTTAATTCCACTGCTCTCCGTTCCGGAAGAGGAACCGTTTGAACCCGGCGAAGATGAAGAGCCTCCGCCCGTAGCCGGGCCGGTGTTGTACTTGCTCAAATCGAGCGAACCCAGCGAACCGTCCGTCCCGATATACAGAAGCCGGTCGCCGTTAAAGCCTATGTATTTTTTGCCGGACCCGGTTTCACCCAGCGAGTACACCTTCGTGGATGCAAGATCTACCCCTTTGAGCACCGCCTGTCCGCCTTCGTTCACCAAAAAGACAGCCTGCGTGTCCCCCATCGACATAAAAGCGTATTCTTCGGTTTTGACGCTCATCTTCGTCAGATCCTGGGGATCGGATAACGGATTTCGAAGCGAAACCATCCCATATTTGCTTTCGAGGTTGCCGTTCTTTTGTTTGAAAAGCACATAATCGCCGTTCGTCACGAACCAATCGACGTAATTGCTTCCACCCAAACTGACCAGCGAACGGTTTACGCCGCTGCTCAGCTCAAGCACGCTAAGACCGCCATCGCGGGCGTTTTTGTAAACGACTTGCCCGTCGTTAAGCACCGGGTAGCGGCCTTCGCCAAGCGATGCTTCCGCCCCGGTCACGGGATCATGATAAATGATCCGGCCGTATTTCTGGTTGTCCGACCAGACCACGCCGCTTCCATCCACGGATGGATTGGAATACTCGCCGGATTTGTTGTTCAGCTTCCGCTCCACCCCGGTGGAAAGGTCATAGCTGTAAATATCCCAGTTGGCGGACGACGGGTCCTGATCCCCTTTATCCGCCCAGACGACGGTCGTTCCGCTGATATAAGGCACATCCTTGGCCGTATTTCGGGTTGTGAGCGCTTTTACGGCACCGGTTGCTTCGTCGCGGGAATAGATCTGCTGCTCCCCGTCCGCCGCCGTATTCAGCCAGACGACGGTTCCGCCGGAGACGCCGGAATCCGACTGGCTCATCGCTCCGGCCGTGAACGCGCTCCCATCCGCGGCATTAACAGAGACCGCCCCCGGCCCGCCGAAGCTTACCGCAAGGCATACGGCAGCCCATAGCAGGCATGCTCGCCTCCAGCTCCGCGGCCTTTTTCTCGATGTAAGTTCTTCCATTATTTTGCTATACCTCCATTCTTTATAAGACATAGTTCCTAATTCCTGTATCCCATGTCTTATTAATGTATATCGGAAGAACGGGTTTTAATTGGAAGATTCATCCTATTGAATAGTAAAAAGTACCCACTTATATATCCACAATCTTCCAGACTCTATCTTTTTCTCCAAATAAGCCCCAAACGACCTTATTTCGCTGCCATAGCTTTACTACAGAGAGATATAGGTCATAGGCAAACGAAAAGAGTACTCCGCTGCTACAACCGGACATTAAAAAACAGCAGCCCGCCCCATGGCGAACTGCTGTTTTTCGCTTCTATTTATTTCACAAAATCCCGCATCGAGCGAACGGTCACCGAACCCGGCGAGCCCTGAACAAACGCCTCCGCGCTGCCCTCTCCGCCGCGGCGCCGGAATTCGACCGTGACCGGCTGCCCAGGGAGCAGGTCGAAGAAGTTATCGGAGAAGATGCCCTCTTCTTCGGCATGAATCCATACCTGTCTGGCGAGCGCGTCGGTCTCCAGCGTAAACGCGCTGCCGCCGCTGCCCGGCACCTCGGTGACGGTGACCGCCGCCTCCGGCAGGGTCAGCTCGCGGGCTCCGGCAAAATAAGCATGCCGGCTGTCCAGCACCCGGCCCTCGCTGTCCGAGAGGCTGACGTGCAGCACCGCGGACTTGCCGTCCCGTCCGTTCAGCAGCTCGGCTACCGGAGCGCTGTGGACGACCGCCGCGGAATCGGCGGCCAACACCACCGCCTGCGACTGCTCGGCGAGCAGTTCGCCGCCGAAATCATGCAGCGCCACGCGAAGCGTGGCCTGCAGTTCCTCCCGCCGGTCGGACACGGCGTGGATGACCAAGTTGCCCTCCGCCATCGCCGCTTCGTCCACCGACAGCATCACATCGCGGAAGCTGCGGCGAACCGTGTATTGCAGAGCTTTCCAGCGCCCGTAATAATCCATCCCCGCCCAGGAGGCGACCGGCCAGCAATCGTTCATCTGCCAGTACAGCGTCCCCATGCAGAACGGCTTATTTCTGCGGTGGGCTTCGATCGCGATCCGGATCGCCTCCGCCTGCAGCACATGGCTCATATAAAGGAACGATTTAAAATCGCGCGGCTCCGGCAAGTATTGCTCCATATATTCCTTAATCAACTGGTTGCCTCTGCCGTTTTTCTGGTGGGCCAGCATCACTTCCGACTCCAGCTCAAGCTGGTCCTCGGTCGCATACCGAAGTACGGAGGACAGTTCCGGGAAAGACTGGAATCCGTACTCGCTCATAAACCGTCCAACGCGCTCGTTATAGTTGGAGAACGGCTCTACCGAATGCCATACGCCCCAATAATGCACGTCCCCTTCGCCGGTTACCTTGGTCGCGTGCTGGTTCGCGTCTCCCGTCAATTCGCGCATCGGCGAGGAAGGCCAATAAGCCACGCCGCCGCTCAGGCGTTCCACGACTTCCGGCAGCATTTGGTGGAAAATCGCCTCGTAATCGGCCCAGATTTTCTCCCGTTGTTCCGCATTATAGTCCTTTTTCCAGCCCCAGCCGCCGTCTTCATCAAAATGGGCCCAAGCCGAGTCCATTTCGTTATTGCCGCACCACAGCGCGATACTAGGGTGATTCCGCAGCCGTTTGATATTGTATTCCGCTTCCGCGCGGACGCTTTGCAAAAATGCTTCGTCCCCGGGATACATGCTGCAGGCGAACATGAAGTCCTGCCACACCAAAATGCCGTACTCGTCGCAAAGGTCGTAAAATACGTCCTCTTCATAAAAACCGCCGCCCCATACGCGCAGCATGTTCATATTGGACTCGGCGGCCGAAGCGATCTCGTGCCGGTAGCGTTCCGCCGTGACTTCCGGAATGAAGCTGTCGTTCGGAATATGGTTGGCCCCTTTCGCGAATACAGGGACCCCGTTCAGTTCGAAACGGAAGGAGGCTCCCGCTTCGTCCCGCTCACGGACAAGCCGGATTTGCCGTAATCCCGTTTTGATCCGGCGTTCCGCCGCCGCAGCACCGTCCTCATGCCGCAGGCTTGCGCAAAACTCATACATCGAAGGCTCGCCAAGCCCCTGACACCACCAAAGTCGCGGCTTCGCAATCTCCAGCGGAAGCTCGACCGTTTGCCGCCCCGGCTTCAACTGAACTTCGCGTTCCCAGGCCAACGCATCCGTCTTGACGACCAGCGCGCCTTCCCAAGCTTCGTCCGCTTCAATTTCGGCAACGGCCGTCAATTTCGCAGCCTCGGCACCGACTTCATCCTGCCGGATGAACAAATCGGTCAGACGCGGGCCGGACCAGCCGACAAGCCGGACTTCGCGCCAAATTCCGCTGGTCACGAAGCGCGGACCCCAATCCCAACCATAATGGTACGGGGCTTTGCGCGCGAACACGCTGACTTTCCGGTCGCCCAGGCCGCCCAGTTCCGACTGGTCGTTGGATGCGGGCAGCGCGTATCCCAGCTTCTCCAATTTGGGGAGGTCCTCCTGAATCGGAGAGCGGAAACGGACAAGCACCGTATTTTCCCCTGGCACGAGCAAACTCTTCACATCCGCGCTCCACGCCACAAACATGTTATCCGCGGACAACGCTTTTTCCCCGTTTACAAATACATCCGCATAAGTATCCAATCCGTCGAATACCAGCTCAACCCGGGAAAAATCCCGCCAGGCATCCGACAGCGTTATGGTCGTTTGATAATCCCAATCCTTCTTGTCGATCCACTGTTGATCATGTTCGTTGGTTCCATAAAACGGGTCGGAAATCAATCCGTTGTTCAACAGGTCGCTATGCACGGTTCCAGGCACCTTGGCCGGGTTCCACTGGGTCTCGTCACTCGCTTTAAAGCTCCAATTGTTCAGCAAAAGTTGTTGTTGTTGACGGCTCATATATCCTCCATGTAAACGTAGTCATACTTTAATTATCGCTGTTTATTCGTAAATAGCAATCATTTTGTTAGCTTGTTGTTATATTTTTAATAGAACAAAAGATGGATTTTCAGAACTTTTTATGTAATGTAACATGAAACAGACGGAGCAAACAGCATAATTAAAGACAATAAATAATAACTGGGAACATTTTAATGCACTAACAGGTGATATAGAATTATTGTGTAAGCGCTAACAAATATGATAAACGAGGGGCGATGAAAGCATGAAAAAGAAAAGCATCCTGATGGCATTCATGATGATCTTCGCACTATCCGCCGTTTTGGCGGGCTGCGGCGGCGGAAACAACGGCAACAAAGACGCCGGTAAAACCGGAAACTCCGGGGGCACGAACACGGCCACGCAAAATTCCGGAAGCGAAAGCTCCGGCGAGAAAACGCTCAGCGGCAAGGTGACGTTTTTGACCAACCGTACGGACATGATCGGTAAGGAATACGACGAATACATCAAGCGTTTCAACGAAAAGTATCCCGATATCAAAATCGAATTCGAAGGCAGCCAGACCGACTACAATCAGCAAGCCAAAGTGCGGATGGCCAGCGGCGAGCTTCCCGACCTGATGTTCATTCCGGACATTCCGAACTCGGATTTGCCGAAATATTTCGCATCGCTTGACGACTTGCAGCTCAGCAGCAATCTGACGTTTAAAGATTTCAAATCCTACGACGGCAAGCTGTACGGCATCACGACAGGCAACTCTACCGCGGGCATCGTCTACAACAAAAAGGCGTTTGCGGATGCCGGCATTACGGAAATCCCTAAAACCTGGGACGAATTCCTGGCCGCCTGCGAAAAGCTGAAGCAAAACGGCGTCATCCCGCTGGCCTCCAACTTTAAGGATAAATGGCCGCTGGGCAACTGGGTTTACGATATGCCGAGACTGATCGAGAACAACCAAAACTTCCCTAACGAAAGAATCAATTCCGAAGCTCCGTTCTCCATGGACAACGGTTACGGTAAAGCCATGAGCCTGCTTAAAGAGCTGGCCGACAAAGGCTATCTGGAAAAAGACATCAACTCCACCAACTGGGAGCAATCCAAAAAAGACCTGGCGAACGGCAAGATGGCGATGTACTTCCTGGGCAACTGGGTCATCAACCAGGTGATCGGCGTGGGCGCGGAACCTGAAAATATCGGCTTCTTCCCGCTTCCGTACGACAACTCGGGAGAAATCAGAGCCGCTCTGAGCCCCGACTTCTTTTACGCCGTCAACAAAGACAGCAAAAACCTGGAAGCCACCAAGGCATTCCTGACCTGGATGATCGAAGAATCCGGATATGAGGATTTCGCAGGCTTCATGTCCCCGCTGGAAGGCCGCGAATCCAAGCTGGCCCAATTGAAGGAGTTCCAGGCTACCGGAGTCGAGTTCCAGGAAGGCTTGGCGGATGATCCGAAGGTCATCGAAATTTCGAACAAAGCGCAAATCGATTTGCCGGCGATCGCGCAGGAGTTTGTCCTCGCCAAAGATCCGCAAGCGGTTCTTGATAAGTGGAACAAAGCCTGGGCCAAAGCGAAAAAAGATCTCGGCTACTAATCCGCACCGGATGCAAAATGGGTTATCGGCCTTTCGATAATCCATTTTGCTATAAATAATGGTTCAAAAAGTCGGCTTTTCAGCACCGAGAAGGTTGGATGAAGGCGCGAGTGAGGAGCGGAGCGTAGGCAGAACCTGCGTGAGCACCGGAAGGAGCGTCTGAATTCAAGATTCGATGCCGAATATGCTATCCGATACACTTCGTGATCAAAAGATGACTTTTTGAACTACCTCTAAGGAAAGAAGGGATTATGGCATGTTTGGATCACTGACTTACGGGAGGCAAAAAAAGCTCATTATTTTTATGTTCCTGCTCATCCCGGTAGCTCTGCTCCTCTTGTTCACTTACTACCCTGCCGCCAAACTCGTCTACTTTAGCTTTACCGAGTGGGACGGCTACAGCCCGGAGAAGCCCTGGGTCGGTCTGGACAATTACCGGGAGGTATTCTCGAATCCGGATATTTTCGGGGTTTTCACGCATAACTTCGCCTACTTCGTCATGGGACTGGTGCAAAACGCGGTAGCCATTTATTTTGCCGTTATCCTGAACACACGGCTTCGCGGCAGGAACGCTTTCCGTCTGCTCCTGTTCCTTCCTTATATTATGAACGGCGTGGCCGTCGCCTTTATGTTCGGCTACGTATTCGATACGACGCAAGGCTCCCTCAACCTGTTTCTGAACAGCATCGGACTGACCGGTCTCGGCGAGACCAGCTGGCTCGGCACCGAAGGGCTCGTCAACTACTCGCTCGCTTCAACCGGATTATGGCGGTTCATGGGATATAACATGGTTATTTACATCGCTTCCCTGCAGGCGATTCCTCAGGACATTTACGAGGCGTCCAAAATCGACGGTGCCAACGCCTGGCAAACCTTCTGGCGCATTACGCTGCCGAACATGAAGCCGGTCATCCAGTTAAACCTGTTCCTGACCGTCACGGGCGCACTCGAAGTATTCGACCTTCCGTTCGTTCTGACGAAGGGCGGCCCGGCCGGAGCAAGCCAAACTTACGTGCAGCGCGTCATCGAAACGGCGTTTGCGTTTAACAATTACGGCCTCGCCTCCGCGATGAGCATTATTCTTTTGTTCTTCGTCGTCGTCGTTGTCGGATTGCAGCAATTCGTTCTTAGCAGAGGGGGAAGCGGCAAATGACCCGAAAAAAAACCATCGCGGATACGTTCAAATATATTACGTTGCTGATCGGCGTGTTCTTCGTCCTGTTTCCTCCTTACGTGGTCATCGTCAACTCCTTCAAAGCGGACGAGGAATTCAACACGGCCAGCACGATGGCTTTGCCGAAAAGCTTTTTTAACTTTGAAAACTTCAAAGTCGTTTTTGAACGCGGCGGACTGTTGAGCGGCTTTGCCAATACGCTGATCATTATCTGCGTCGCGCTCGTGTTCAACATCCTGTTCGGCACGATGGTCGCCTATGTGCTGGGCAGATTCGATTTCCGCATGAAAAAGGCGGTGTTCGCCCTTTACCTGTTCGCCACCGTCATCCCGGGGATCACGACCCAGGTCGCCACGTTCGGGATCATTAAATCGCTCGGACTGTACAATACGATGGGAGCTCCGATCATTTTGTACATCGGGGCGGACGTAATCCAGATCATTCTTTATCTGCAATTTATCCGCAACATTCCGGTGGATCTCGACGAGAACGCCATGGTGGAAGGGGCTTCCCTGTTCCGGATTTACCGTTCCATTATATTTCCGCTGCTTACGCCGGCGACGTCGACGTTGATTATTTTGAAATCGATCAGTATTTATAACGATATGTACACGCCGTATCTTTACATGCCGAAGCAAAGTCTTGGCGTCGTAACCACCGTGTTAATGCGGTTCCAGGGACTCAACGTCGCTAACTGGAACCTGATCAGCGCGGCGATTCTGCTCATCCTGCTGCCGACCGTCATTCTCTACTTTTTCCTCCAAAAATATATCTTTGAAGGCGTCGCCAGCGGTGCTGTAAAATAAGAAGCAGTTTATGCGGAGGGTCAGGGGATAACCGTTGAAGAAGCTGTGGTCGTTTTTCGCCAATTTGTCGATGCAAAAAAAGCTGGTCGTCATCTTCGTGTTTCTGATCACGCTGCCGATCACCTATGTCAGCTATTCGTCCTACAGGACCAATTCGGATGCGATGCTGGCAAGCACGACCGAATCGGCGGGCCAATTGGCGGATAATGCGATGGATAAAGTGGACCGGTATATCGCGGACCTTAAGCGGTCTACCATTCTGCCGCTCTACAACAAGGATGTGCAGAAGTATCTTGATCAAAAGGGAACCGATTGGGACAAAAATTCTTCCGTCAATATGTTCCTGATGTATTTGGCGAATACGAAAGAGGAAATTTCCGCGGTTTATATGACCGACCGTTATGGGACGATTTTTTACTTCAACAAACCCGGTCTTAATGAACTGTATCCCTACGAAAGACTGGCGGAGTGGCAGCAACGAACCCGCAAGGCCGGTTTGGCGCCCGTGCTTGTCGGCACGCATCCCGTCCGGGTCAACGGCTCGGAGGAGCGGCAGGTGTTCAGCGTCATGCGCTCCATCCAGTCCGTCAGCACGCTGAAGGATATCGGAATCATCGTCATCGATGTCGATATTCGGCTGTTTGAGGGGATCATCCAGCCCTTGAACAGTGTCACCCACGGCGACACCGTGATCGTCGACGAAAACGGAAAAATCGTCTACAACAGCGACCCGGACCGGCTTGGCGAAAACCTGACGGGGAACGCCCTGCTGGCCGGCGCCGTGAATTCGCGGGGAAGCTTCCGTCTGAATATTGACGGCGAGCCCCATATCGCGGTGTATTCCGTCTCGGAGAGCACCGGATGGAAGACGCTGGTGACGATTCCGCTGCAGGAATTGCTCGGCCCCATCAAACAGAGCCGCAATGCCATGATGGTGATGACCTTGTCCATCCTCGGTTTTGCGCTGGTGGTGGCGATGTTCATCTCCTACGCGCTGACCAAACCGCTGAAGCGGACGGTCCAGCTCATGAAGCAGGTGCAGCGCGGCAAACTGGATGTCCGGGTCAACGTGAAGCACAACGATGAGATCGGCATGCTCGGCAGCCATTTCAACCGGATGCTCGGCCGGGTTCAGGATTTGCTCCAGGAAGTGTACGAGACCGAAAAAAGCAAGCAAAAGGCGGATATGCTGGCCCTGCAGAACCAGATCAATCCGCATTTTATATACAATACACTGGAATCGATCCGCATGCTGGCCGAGCTCAACGACGACGATCGCGTCGCCGAGCTGACTTATTTGCTCGGGCAGCTGCTGCGATACAGCATTACCCGCAGCGATGAAATTTCGACCGTACAGCGCGAGCTCGAGCATGTCGAAAACTACCTGCAGCTGCTGCAAATCCGTTTTCCGGATAAAATCAGTTACCGGTTCATCGTTCCCGAATCTTTTTATCAGCTCCCCATTATCAAGCTGGTATTTCAGCCGATTGTGGAAAACGCCGTATTCCATGGCCTTGAGAAGCAGGCCGGCGCGGGGATGATCTCCATAACGGCCTGGAACGAGCGGGATGACGTCTTGTTTGCCGTTTACGACGACGGCGTCGGGATGAGTGCGGAAAGGCTGGCCGGCTTGAACGAGAGCCTGAACGATGGAAAAACGGATAAATTCGGGATCGGCCTTCGCAACGTGAATGAACGAATACGTCTGCATTATGGAGAGAGCTCGAGCTTGGACGTAACCAGCATGCCCGGGGAAGGGACCACCGTCACCCTTAGGATTGCCGGGCTCCTCAAATTGTAAAGGAGGTAGACAGCGTTGCTGCGCATCGTGATTGCCGATGATGAAATGACGATCCGCGAAGGGATGGCGAAGATGGTCGCCAAAGAAAGCGACCGGTTCACGGTAACCGGAACATTTGCCAACGGCGAGGAAGTGCTGGACTTTGCGGCCTCTTCCGATTTCGACGTGGTGATTACCGATATCCGCATGCCTCTTGTCGACGGTTTGGAGCTGATCAAGGAACTGAAACTGGTCCGCCCGGAAGCCCGATGCATCATCATGAGCGGATTCACCGATTTCGAGTACGCCCGGCAGGCGCTGCGATATTCGGCGGTCGATTACTTGCTGAAGCCGATCAATAAGAAACAGCTGTTTGCTTTGCTATATGAACTGGACGAGAAAAAAGAGACCAGCCTGGGGCAGGAAGAACGGTTGCGTTCCGGACTTCTGGTCTCTTATTTGCAAAGCTCCACGGCACTTTGTTCCAAATTGCCCGGACTGGTTTTGCCGCGGCCTTACTATGCGGTAACCGTACTAAAAGGCGAGGATATGGAAGCGCTTCGTTCCAATGTCAGCCTGCTCCGGCGCCAGCCCGAGGACCATTGCTTCGATATCGTGGACCCCGGCGACGGCGGAATTACGCTGATCAGCTATTACGAGGAACCTCCGGAGCCCGGGGATATTGCCGTCCTGGCAGACCGCCTCCGGCGGTATCCTCAGCCAGGCATCGTACTTGCCGGATCAAGCCGGGGATACGGCAATCCCGGGCTGCTTAGCCAAGCGTTCGCCGAAGCGAAGGCGGCCTGCGACCGGGGCATGTATGAGGAGGAGCCCTGGAACTATACCTCCTATCATCCGTCGTTCGAACAAACGCTTGACGTTGCGGAACGGTTTGCCCTTTCGCGGGAATCGCTGGTTCAGGCCCTGCAGGTGCTGAACATTTCGAGGGCGGGCGGCATATTGGATGAGCTGTTTGCGGAGCTTCGGGAGGCCAAGGCTTCCCGCAACACCCTCCTGTCGCTTTGCCGCCATGTTTGCGAAGCGGCCGGGGCCGAGTTGCCGGAATGGAACAAAACGGCGAATGCCTTACACGGCTCGGCGCTGGAAGATCAGATTCGCGACGGTTTGACGTTCGCGGAGATCAAAAACCGGTTTGCCGGCGAATTCACGAAATCGTTGCAGCGAATCCGCGAAGGCCGGCTCGAGCATGGCGGAAAATCCGTGGAAATCGTCAAAAAGTGGATCGCCGAGCATTACGACCAGCCTGCTGAATTGGGACACCTCGCCGGATTGGTATACCTGACGCCAAGCTATCTTAGCAAGCTGTTCAAGCAGGAAACCGGCATGACCATCACCGATTATTTGATCGAAGTACGGATCCGCAAAGCCAAGGAGCTGCTTTCCCATTCCTCGGAAATGAAAGTGCACGAAGTCGGCTGCGAGGTCGGCTATCCCGATCCCGCCTATTTCAACAAACTGTTCAAACGAATCGTCGGCGTCACGCCGAATGAGTACAAGCGGATCAGTCAGTCTTCCTGAAGAAAAAACCGGCCAAAGCCCCCCTCTCCTTACGTATTTTCCCAACGGGAGAGGGGCTTTTTTTTTTAACTCGTTATGTTCGTTTCCTCCGATCGGAAATTCCTCCGCTTTTCGACCGCTTGCAGGATCGCCATGAATACGGCATACAGCAACCCGATCATGAAAATGGACGGCCATACCGTCAGGATGGAAAAATGCTTGATGAATAACCCGGTCAGGTAGGGGCTCAGCGAATAACCCAAGCATCCGACAAACAGCAGTAAACCGTTAAATCTGCCCTGATGCGTGCCGGGGACCCGGGCAGCGATATAGACATTGATGTTGGTTTGAACGAGAATTTCGCCGACCGTCCATAACAGGGTAGCCAGCAGGACAACCGATAGATGGATTGAAAAATACATCGAGCCGAATCCGAACGCATAAAACAACGCGCCGGCGGCCACCAGCCGCGCAGGGGTTATTTTCCGCGTCAATGAAGCGATGACGGTCGTCAGCAAAATGACGCACACCGCGTTGGCCGTCATCACGAAGCCGTAATAAGACGGTCCGTTATCGGCAAATGAATGGTTTAGTTGGAGCGGTACGCTAAAGGAAGATTGCATGTAAATAAAATAATTCAGAAACGAGATGCAAATAAACGAAAGCACCAGGGGCTTTTGCAGCAGCGTACGGAAGAACGATTCGTCCGGTTTGACGTGAACGCCGGCTTCCCGCTCTTTTCGTTCATCCCGAGCTCTGGCCGGCGGTTTGACGAACTTGGCGATCAGCACGGAGGAACACAGCGAAATGGCGCCAATTCCCCAGAACACCCAATCCATATGGTCCTTCATAAAAAAACCGGCAATTAACGGCCCGATGGCAATCCCCAGATTGGCCCCCAAATACATCAGCGAGAAGGCGGTTTTTTGTTCGGCTTCCCCTGTCGTCAGATCAATGATCATGGAATTGTAGGCCGGCCGGGTGATACTGATAAAAAACATCGCCAAAATGAGGATGTAGCCCACCGTCAGCGTCTCCATAAAAAGCAGGCAGCCAAGCACCAGCAAGGCGGAAACGACTTGCCCGAAAAGAATGATTCTTTTCTTTCCCATCAAATCGCTTAAGTATCCTCCTACCAGAACGCCGGGGCTACTGACCAACGCAGCGATCGAGACATAGATCCCCGCCACGTTTTCGCTCATCCCCAGTTGGATGGTCATATACAGCGTAATAAGCGAAAAGACAAAGTCCCCCATGCTGTTTATGGTTCTGGCCAAGGATAACAAATAGACTTCTTTTTTTAATCCCTTATAGGTGCTAAACATGTTCATGCGCATCAACCTGAATCTCGAACCCGTAGTACAATTCAAGCAGCGTTTCCCTGACTTCATCGAAGCTTTCGCCTTCGACGATCGCATACCCGGAACGGGTCATGGTGTCGTTGACCGCGCTTACGGTTTGCCCCACTTGATAGGACACGTTAAAGTCGATCAGCCCCTGAATATGCTTGAAATCATCCGCCGAGGAAATAGCTCGTATCTTGCCCTCTCGCGACGGGAAACAGATCATGCCGCTGTACAGGTTCTTTGCCGGTTCCGGTTTGAATTCGTACATCCCCAGTTCCAACTCGACCACGGCTTTGAACATGTCGACGCCGTGCGTGTTTTTAATGCATGGCGGCATCACCTGGGCTCCCCCGATTCTCGCCCCGATTTCGCCGAAGACGACTTCGCCGGAGGGAGTAAGGAACAGTTCGGCATGGGTCACCGATTGATTGATGCCCAGCGCCGAAATGACAAGCTCGTTGACGGTTTTGATCCGGTCTATAAAGCCCGACGGGTCTGTTGCCGGAAAAGTGATGCTGGCCGGAGGCATGTTGTTTCGGGCGATATCCAAGCAATTGTATAAATATTGGGAGACGGAAGAAAAAACCACCTTCCCCTTCGATACGATAGAGTCGCAATGAAACTCCGTACCTACGATATACTCCTCCAGCAGGTCTCTTTGTCCCTGCTTTCTTGTCTTATGTACATACTCCTTCAGTTCGTCCCGGTCCGACAGCTTGAACGTATTGATGGTCCCGAATCCGCTCAGCGGCTTGACGATCAGCGGAAATCCCACGCGGTCGGCAAAACGTTCATAATCGGACTCATGGATGGCGATCGCGGTGGCGGACGTTCTGATTCCTCTTTGATGAAGCATCTGCTTCATAATCCACTTGTTTCTGACCGCCTCGGCCTGGTTTCGCTGCAAGCCTGCAATGCCAAACGCCGAGCGGACCTCCCCTCCGATTTCGATGGCATTTTCCCCCGGGGTAAGAACCGCCGCGATTTCTTCATTCGCTCTGATTTGCCCTATCGTATCCATGATCGCCTGGGAATCGCTCAGCCTCGGGACATAATGAATTTCGTCAAAATAGGAATGCAAGGCGTGATCGGATTTCAACTGATCCGTCTCGATAATCAGCGTTTTTTTGAATCCTTCCAAGCCCTTGAGCGGCTCTATAAAATTTAAAACATTCGGCAGTCTAAAATCGGAAATATAAACGATCGTCTTCATCTCTGAACTCCTCCCGCACCCATCATTCTCTATGTTTTGGGCGATTCTGTTACTATCAAACGCCACGACATTATATTCTCATAATTGTATAAATTTAACAAGTTAATATTTGACAAAAGTGTGATTATATTATATGTTTCTCAAAAAAGGAAAAAATAGGAGATGGGACTGTGCTAGTAGACCAAAAATATGAGATTTTGGGGACGTTGGGAGACGAAGACGGTTATTTAACCTGCAGCATGCATATTGCCAAAGAAGCGGAAAAAGCCCACCACATCAAGCCCTATCCCTATTTCGAGGCAGCCGCGGAAGACTTGAAGAAAGGGGCCATTTCCTGCCTGCTGGTCCCCGGAGCTTATCCGAAAATCAATCATTTTATTATGGATTCCGGGATGGTCGTCAACGAAGTGTTTATTCGGAAAATCCCCTCCTTGGTTCTTTGCGGAACCGCTCAACAACCGCCCTCGGATACAAAAGTCATATACCACCATCCGGCAACGACGGACCTGTTGGCGGAAGTCGAGGTCGATTTCGCCGGCAATATCCCCGTCTCTTCCAATTCGGAAGCTTGCCGCATGCTGCTGCAGTCGGCACAAGATTCCCTCGCGATCACCAATCAGATTTGCGCCGACTTTTATAAACTGGTTACTTACAAAGTTTTAAGAGCGGAAATCGATATGCCGTGGATTTGTTTTACGAGGAAAGCAGAAGGAGCTGTCGCCGTGATATGAAAAGAATCGCCATCGTTTTGGACAAAAACCTGGAAATCGGAGCCGCGGCAAACGTTGCCGCGCTATTAATGGGCCAAGCCGCCCTGCAAGATTCATCCCTTTATTCGCAGGATCCCGTATTGGATCTGGACGGGGTTCGGCATGCAGGAATCCGGTATAGTACGGTCATCCTGAAAGCCGGAGCAAACCAGCTGATCTCCCTGGCCAAATCGCTTACGGAAGGAGAAAACGGCCTGCAAAGCCTGGCCTTTTCCAAGGTCGGCCAAAGCCTTAACAACGCCTTTGAGCAGTACAGCCGAGAAGTGGGTTCCTTATCCACCGAGGAATTGCAGCCGGTCGGAGTCATCGTTTGGGGAGAGGATGAAACGGTGCGGGCCGCCACCAAGAAATTCAGTGTGATGTAACAACCGGAGTCACTTTAGATAGAATAAAAAACCTCCTTGCAAATTGGGCCACCATATCGGCTCATTCAGCAGGAGGTTTTCCTATTATTCGGAACATAGCTGCCGCCCGACGATCAAACCACATCCCGGACATCCACGTTCCGAATCGCCAGGTACGCTACAACGATGCCGATGACAGCGATCGAAATCGGGATCACCAGGATCGAACTGACCGCAAAATCGGTTCCGCTTCCCGCATTCAGCACAGCCATCAGGGTGACCCCCGACACCATCGTTGCGGTCACCGAGTATTTTCTCATCCCGAAGTAAAGCGGAGCCAGACCGATGCAACTCGTCATGGCCGAATCGACTACGAAGCCAAGCCCTTTAGTGACCAGCACGCTTCGCGTTAAATCTTCCGCGACAAAATGAGCGAACTGGTTGTATATATAAAATCCCGAGAATATCGCGACACGGGCGAGGATTCCAAATACAAACGTAAACAGAACAACGATGGCGATCTTGGCGAGGATCACTTTTTTCCGGCTCAGCGGGTACATAAACATCACGGTCACGGTTTTCGCTTTATACTCGCTGATGATTAGCTTAGACAGGAGTACCGAGGCAAAAATAATGAATATGAAGGATGCGGAATTCGTAAGGGCAAAGACTTCCTCGTAGTTGCCCATCGGCTTTTCGTAATTGATCAGAATCACTACGGCCATCATGACGAGAATGGCTATGAATGCTCCGGCAATGTTCCCTTTAAGGCTATGTTTTCTCAGCTCCAGCTTCATTAAATTCAGCATTTATGTCCCCCCTGTTTTACACCACATCCCGGACATTCACGTTCCGAATCGCCAGATACGCCACAACGATGCCGATAAGCCCAACTGTTGCAGGGATAAAGATGATGGAACTCAGCGTGAAATTATTTCCCGTGGTCCCATTCAACACCGCGCTCAGGATGACCCCCGAAACGATCGTTGTGACGATGGAATATTTACGCATTCCAAAGTAGAGCGGAACCAGGCTGATACAGCTCACCATCGCGGAATTAACCACGGCCTGAATGCCCTGTTCCATGAGCTGCGAGGCTCCCGGTTCTTCTCCCGGAATAAAATGCGCAAAGTGATTGAATAAATAAAATCCGGAGAACATCAGAACTCTCGAAATGATGCCGAAGATAAAGGTAAACAGAACGACGATGAGAATCTTGGCGGCAAGCAGCTTTTTACGTTGGATCGGGTACATGAAAAGCAGGGTCACCGTTTTGCTTCTATATTCGTCGATAACGAACTTGGCTAAAAGTGCGGAAGCGAATACCGTAAATGTGATCGAGGCGAAAACGTCAATGACTCCAAGCACGTCCGCGTACCCGGCAAACGCCGCTTCTTCCGGATCATAGTTGATAAGAATGATAAACGCCATCATCACAAACGTCGCAATAAACCCGCCCAATATGTTGCCGCTGATGCGATATTTTTTCAGTTCCAGTTTCATGATGTTAAGCACTCAGATTCCCTCCATTCAATAACGACAAGAAGTAGTCCTCCAAAGAACTGTTCTTTTTATGGATCGATTCAATCCCTACCTCGTGCATGATCAATGTCTTGGAAACCTCCTGCTGCACCGCACGGGAATCGTAAATACGCAGGACGCGATCGTCGATGACTTTAAAGTTTTCAAGGTGCAGATAGTTCGACAGAACATAAGCCGCCGCCTTGCTATCGCTGGCCGTCACTTCGATATAATCGGTATTCCGCTCTCTCACCCGGTCCATCGGCACTTCCTCGATCAGCCGACCGTGATTGATTACGCCGATCGTATCCGCCATTTGCTCCATTTCCCCTAAAATATGACTGGATACGAGCAGCGTAATACCGTACTCCTTCGACAGCATCTTGAACAGATCGCGGATTTCCTTGATGCCGACCGGGTCCAGCCCGTTGATCGGCTCATCCAGGATCAGCAGCTCGGGCTTGGTAATGATCGCTCTGGCGATACCCAACCGCTGCTTCATCCCCAGCGAGAAATCCTTCACGGGTTTATGGTCGATATTCCTCAAATTCACCAATTCCAGCGCGTCATTGATCGCCTGCTTATTGTAATAACCCATATACTCGCAGTGCAGCTCCAAATTTTTTCTCGCCTTCAGCTTATCGTAGAACACCGGATACTCAATGATCGCCCCGATCCGTCCCAGCATATGATGGGAGCCCGTCGTCAGCTTTTCTCCGAACAGCTCGATTTCTCCCCCGGTCGGCTTCACCAGATTCGTGAGCATTTTCATAACCGTCGTCTTACCCGCGCCGTTCGGTCCCAAAAATCCGTAAATCTCTCCTTTTCGGATGTTCATGCTCACATCGGAGACTACCTCTTTGCCTTGAAAAACCTTCGTCAATTGCGTCGTCCGCAAAATAAAGCTCATGTAGCCGTCAACTCCTTTGTTCTCTTCGTATTATACGTTTATTGTAGAATCCGAAATGATCTTTTTTATGAATCAATTCTTACTTAATTCTTAAGTTCGAACTCCCGGGCCAGTAGGAATGCTAAAAGATGAGGGAAACTAACATTGCCAAGAAACATAATAAAAACGCCAAACAAAACAGGTTTGACGTTTTTGGTTTATGGCCTTGCCATATATTGTATAATAAGCTTTGACCTCCAAATCTTTAGGAACAAAGGAGCTTCAAGAGAATGAAAATAAAAGGAATCTGCCTGCTTCTTGCCATGCTATCCTTTATAACCTCATGTTCTGACCCTGCCAAAGAAACTATACAGGGCCATCAAGATAAACCCGTCATCGTAAAGGTCGAAACCAACCTTCCCGAAAAAAGCGGTTGGTTTATCGCCCCGGACGAAAGTACCGATTTGATGTTATCCCTCCAGGCCCAAAATACGGATACCGTACTTTTTTGGCTGGTTCCGGCCGGCACGGAAACCTGGAAAGAGAGAACCCTTCTCGGCTATGATACCGACGAAAGCGACGGGTGGAATTTAAACTGGAACACCGGCGGAATTTCGCTGCACCACCACATCTATATTCAAGCCTTAGGCAGCGATGGCGTGAGCATGGCAAGCGAAACGATCAATATAACGAATGAATGAACCGATGCAAACTAATACCTGAACGGCTTCATTTTTACGGTAAAAACCGTCTTCTCATAAGGCTTGCTGTATAGGCTGACGTCTCCCCCCATATTTTGCGCAAGCCGCCGGGTAATCGTCAGCCCCAGCCCGCTGCCCTGATAAAACTTGTTGCGGGAATCCTCTAACGTATAAAGCCGTTCAAAGACCCTTGCCTGGTGAATGTCCGCGATCCCTTTTCCCCGGTCCCAAACATCCACGCACACCTCATTCGAATCTTGCCTTAGCGTTAAACCTATTATATTTCCGTCGCTGCCGTAACGAACCGCATTGGAGATCAAATTGCTCAGGATCCGGTCCAGCGCACCCTCATTCGCGTAGACGTAGACCGGTTCCTCGGGTACTTTAATGTCCACTTCAATGCCTTTGCCCGTCAGCACCTCATAAAAGGAGAGAATATTCCGACGGCAAACCTCGTTCAAGTGGACTCGGGTCAACGGCATCGGCTGATCGCCCGATTCGAGCTTTGCCAGATCGAAAAACTGCCGGATCATCTCCATCACTTCGTTCGCTTTCCGTTGCACCTTCACCAGCAGATCCGCCCGCTCCTCCGAATCCATGTCAGGATCCAGGTGAATCGTTTCAAGGTAGCCCAAAATCACGGTAAGCGGTGTTTTAAGATCATGGGAGATGTTGGACAACATACGCCGAATCGACTGCTCCGTTCCTGCCCGTTCGGCAAAAATTCGCTGATTATCATCCAAAACCTGATTTATATCCGTTAGAATGACCCGAAGCTCCCGATCCGTCGTAAACAGCAGCAGCTTCTCCCCCGTTTGATCGGTCAAGATGCGATCCAGCTTGTCGTGTATTTTTCGAAGCTGGTGATTTCTTCGTCTATGTATATAATGCTGCCTGTAGAGCAAGCCCGATAATATGATAATGATGCCGATTAAAAATAGTACGATCATACCCGGCCATCCCATTTGTAGCCGATTCCCCACAGGGTTTTCAAATAAACCGGGTTGGACGGGTCCGCTTCGATCTTTTCGCGCAGCCTGCGGATATGTACGTTAATCACGTTCTCGTCGCCCAAATAATCGTCGTTCCAGATCAGGGCGTATATTTGCGCTTTGGTAAACACGCGATTTGGATTTTTCAGAAACAGCCTAAGAATCTCGGCTTCTTTGGAGGTCAATTTAACCTCTTCTGCTCCGCGTTGAACGACGTAGTTATCCAAATCGATGGCCAAACCGTTTAAATGGATGAGCGCATCCGTTGGTTCCGCGGCTTCAGCCTTCGCATATTGGGTGTTTCTGCGGATCGCCGCCTTGATTCGGGCCGTCATCTCGATCAAGGAAAACGGCTTCGTAATATAATCATCCGCGCCGAAGCCGAGTCCGATCGCCTTATCGACTTCGCCATCCTTGGCGGACATGATCAAAATCGGAACCGGACTGGTTTGTCGGATCAGTTTGATCAGTTCCATCCCGTCCAGCTTTGGCATCATAATATCGACAATAAGCAAATCATAGGCCTCGCGGCAGAACGATGCGTAACCGTCCTCGCCGTTTTCGGCGGAATGTACGGTGTAGCCTTCTTTTTTTAAGTAACCGGCCAGCATGTCCACGATGGAAGCATCGTCTTCAACAAGCAAAATTTTATGTGCCATGTTCACCAACCTCTCAACTTTCCTCATTATACTATTTTTGAGAATGCCGCAGAACCCGCGTATAATAAAATTGCAAGCCGATTGGATCTTGTACGGGTGAAGGTGATGATATTGTCCAATTCCATCCTAACCAAAAGAGCTCTCGCCGCCTCTTTGAAACAAATCATGGAGGAAATTCCCCTGAACAAAATTACCGTCAAACATTTAGTCGAGGATTGCGGATTGAACCGCCAAACCTTCTACTATCATTTTCAGGATATCTACGAGTTGCTCGGCTGGATTTATCAGACGGAAGCGGTCGATACGATTGCCGAATACCGCAGCTATCATACCTGGACCCAAGGGTTTTACAAGATTTTTACGTATATCGAAAATAATAGAGCCTTCTGCCTCAATACGCTGCATTCCCTGGCCAGAAACCATCTGGATACTTATCTTTACTCGGTCACGTACCGGTTGATTATGGGCGTGGTCAATGAATTATCCTCCAAACAGGTCGAAGAAAAGGATAAGAAGTTTCTCGCCAATTTCTATACGCTGGCCTTTACCGGGCTCGTAATCCAATGGATGCAGGACGGCTTGAAAGAGGAACCTCAGACCGTCATCGAACGCTTAAGCGATCTGATGGAGGGGAATTTCGAAAGGGCCTTGCATCGCTATGAACGAAAAAACGAACCGGCAATACGTGACCTTCGATAGGGAAGCCCTTCCCCTGGCGAGGGTCTTTTTGTTATGCTTCGGCTTGTCGAATCCCCGGACTGTTGGTCGAAAATTTAGACAATCGTAACGCGGTGTCCAAAAACTAGACAATCACCTTTTAATGACGATGTTCCGCTCCGAAAAAATGGACTACATTTAGGTTGTTCTTGTCGAACAATATTTTGATACGGGAGGCGACGGGTTATGACGGTAGAGGTAGAAGGCAGACAAGTGTACTTTGTCGGCGGAGGGATCGCTTCGTTGGCGGGGGCCGCTTTTTTGGTAAGGGACTGCGATTTTCCCGGACGGCAAATCCATATTATCGAGGAAATGAACATCCTCGGCGGCAGCAATGACGGCGCCGGCAATGAAGCCCAGGGCTATGTCATTCGCGGCGGCCGGATGCTGAACGACGAAACTTACGAGAATACATGGGACTTGTTGAAATCGATCCCTTCGCTGGACGATCCGCGCTTGTCCGTTCGCGATGAAATCATCGCTTTCGACACGGCCCATCCGACCCATTCGAATGCAAGGCTCGTGAACAAAGAGGGACAGGTGGTGGACGTAACATCCATGGGGTTCGATATGGCTGATCGGATCGCCATGGCGAAGCTGATCATCACGCCGGAAGAACAAATGGGCAAGGCGAAGATCAACGACTGGTTCGGCCCGCATTTTTTCGAAACGAATTTCTGGTTCATGTGGGCGACCACCTTCGCTTTCCAGCCCTGGCACAGCGCCGTGGAACTGAAAAGATACATGATCCGTTTCATGCATGAATATCCGCGGATTCACACGCTCGAAGGCGTGACGCGAACGCCATACAATCAATACGATTCCATCATTCTTCCGCTGCACAAATATCTGGAAGGGCATGGCGTCGATTTTGAAATGAAATGCACGGTAACCGACCTCGATTTCAAAGACGGCGAAGGAATTACCGTGACCCGCATGCATTATGTAAAAGACGGAGCCGAGAAGGTGCTGGATCTCAGCGCGAACGACCTGGTTATTGTTACGAACGGTTCCATGACGGAAAGCTCTAGTCTCGGTTCGATGACCTCGGCACCGGCGTTGAACGGAAAGGGCAGCTCCTGGAAACTGTGGGATCGCATCGCCGCCAAGAAACCCGGGCTGGGGAACCCGTCTTCCTTCGACGATCATATCGACGGCTCGAAATGGGAATCGTTTACGGTAACTTGTCAGGACTCCCGCTTCTTTGATCTTATGGAAGCATTTTCGCGCAATAAGGCTGGTTCGGGCGCATTGGTCACTTTCAAGGAATCCAGCTGGCTCATGTCGATCGTGCTGGCGCACCAGCCGCATTTCCGCAATCAGCCGGAGCATGTGAAAGTGTTCTGGGGGTACGGTCTGTATCCTGATCGGATGGGGGATTTCGTAAAGAAAAAAATGAGCGATTGTACCGGGGAAGAAATTTTGACCGAACTGTTGCAGCATCTTCATTTCGAAAAAGACATGGAGGCGATTCTTTCCACGGCTAACTGTATTCCCTGCATGATGCCGTTCATCACTGCCCAGTTTATGCCGAGAGCCGCTGGCGATCGTCCGAAAGTCGTTCCGGAAGGTTCGACCAATCTGGCATTCATTAGCCAGTTCTGCGAAATCCCGGACGATGTGGTCTTTACCGAAGAATATTCCGTTCGGGCGGCAAGAATCGCGGTGTATACGCTGCTCGGAGTGGATAAGCCGATCTCTCCGATCAATCAGTATCATTACGATGTGCGAACCCTGCTTCAGGGATTCGTGACCTCGTTCCGTTAAAATGACAAAGAGCTGTGTCCGCTTCAAGGCACAGCTCTTTTCAATCCCTAGTGCCATGGAAAGCCGAATTTATCGAGGCCTGCTTCATGCAATCGGCTGCTTTCTGTGAAGCTCATCGTACTTCACTCTGTTGTAATTGTTGATTAACGTGTCCAAAAGCATGGATTGATTCAACACCGCTTTATGCTTGAGGCCGTATCTCTCCGCCAACTGATTTAACTTTTTTCTCTCTTTTTCGATTTTCATTTTCATATACTCCTTGTTTTTCATCGTCTCTCACCCTATGAATATTTTAGGGGATGTTGCCATATATTGCATGGTAAGGGATTTTGCATATCATAAAAAATTCCAAAATTTGAAATTAAAATAGGACCGGCGGTTAGCCGATCCTATCCATCTTCTATTCTACTTGGTGCTTATCCTTTACTTAACGCCCCACCAATGAAATAACGGAGTAATCACCGGACCAGCACCTACCACAGCAATACTAAACATAAGCATACCCGAAGCCGCCCAAGATATTCTCTTCTTCATTTTCCCACACCCTTCTACAAATTTGGTTGAATTCCAGACACTGCGTCTCTGTCGCATATCTCCGGTGCATTTCAAACATGGCCATGTTGTTGACTAGTATATCTTTGCTGCTTAATCTTATGGATAATTTCATGCTGTATAAAATATGGTTTAAGCCCTCTTCATACAAACCTTTTCTGAAGTAATACAGGGCGTAATCCTGAAAAAACACGGAATACCGAAAGAAATAGGGGGGAGTTTCGATGTAATCGTCCCCAAACGACCTCAAACTAAACCAACTGTCCTTCCCGACCAACCAGTATTGTTCAATCTCGTATGTAAAATCGGCAAGAACTTCATCGATGAAAAATTGATGCCGGTTAGCGGATTCAACTAACGTGATTAACCCCTCGACAACCTCATCCGGATTCTCCTTAAGAAATGAAACGTACTCCGAGATTTTTGACTGGTTGCCTAATTTAATTTCCGTACATAAGTAATTAGCTTCAGCGAACTTTTTGAGTAACTGGACGACTTCCAGCCCCTCTTCGTCCAATCCCTCGAACCAGCTTAAATCCGCGTACTTGGCAATCCATGTTTTAGATTCCTCATACATTCCGCGAAGCTCGTATGTCCCTGATTTGAACAAGAAAGCCTTCCCGTAATAAAAAACCAGGGGACGAAGCGGATTGAAATCCGGATCCTTCCATGCCTTCTTTTCGTAAAGTTTCCAGGCAAATTGGCTCAATTCTTCTGCAAAATTCTCTACTTCGGCCCAGTTAAACCTAACGGCATAGACCTCAATCAACATCAGTAGCCCATCGAGCGCCAATGCTTCCGGAAGCCGATAGCAGTATGGCTGGAATTGCATCGCTGCCTGAAGGCCTCTGCGAGCGTCGGCCTGATACACTTGAAATAGCCGGTAATAACTCATAGCCAAGCGTTCGGAGTGATTGGATCGTTCACTTTCGATCACCGCTTGGTACAAAATCGCCGCCGAATTGACCAAGCCCTTCTCATACATTAATTCCGCAGTTTCAAAAATCCCCGCAACCTGTTTCAAATCCTCCAGCAAACGGTTCAGAACCTGCTTGATGCAATCATACCTTTTCAATTCCGCGCATCGGAGCAAAAATGGCTTGAGTCTCCTCCAGTGCGGCGCGGCTGAATTGAAGCATTCATCGACGTATAATTCATAGAAGTAGCCTTCGGGGAATCCCATCGAAGCGGTGATCCGGTCCAGTT
This sequence comes from Paenibacillus salivarius, assembly GCF_051307165.1. Classification (NCBI taxonomy): domain Bacteria; kingdom Bacillati; phylum Bacillota; class Bacilli; order Caryophanales; family Paenibacillaceae; genus Paenibacillus; species Paenibacillus salivarius. The sequence continues at coordinate 468,932 of NZ_CP195592.1, read as the reverse complement.
GTCCGATCGCAATGGAACGATTGCCATTGATGATCCCGCTCAGCGTTCCGACGTTCACTCCCGAATGTTCGGCAAATTGATGAAGGGTTGTCCCTTCTTTCTTGATGTGGTCTTCCATTTCTGCGCGAATCGTGGTTGTGGATATCAACGGAGCAATCACCCCCCAAACCAATTCCGCATGGATTCCTCAAAATCACCTAAAATCTAGCATATGATGTATTTATATGGAATTATACTGTTAATTTTTACAAGAGTCAACAGGAAAATTGTAAATTAATAGATTTAAATAAGAAAGTTTGTAAAAACCACTTATAATTTGGCATCTTTTCAAGTTAAGAGGTATTCTCTCATCCAACAAGATTCGCTATTTTCGTAAACCAATTTCCTCTTAACGAGAAAAAGCTGAGATTATTATGTACGAAAATTCGACCTTATCGGCTTGTAAAACAACCAAAGATACCGGTTCTGTACGAAAATTCATACAGAAATTGTCCGAAGTATCGTGAAGTGTCCATTTGTGTCTGAAAAATCATACAGAAGTGCTCAAAATCCGGTCAAAAGATGATTTGTGTACGAAAATTCGTACAGAATGCCGCCCCCACTAAAAAAGAAACCGCGATCTCCATCGCGGTCCCTCACTATCGTCTATTCGGTTACCAAATCCGCTGCGCTTGCATTCGATTCCACTTGCGCCGGGTTTTTGCAGCCCGGAATGACCGCACTTACAACAGAATGGCGAAGGCACCAGGCCAGTGCCCACTGGGCCATATCCACGCCCTCCGGCACCTCGTTCCGGCGGATTTCCTCCACCTCTTCGAGCTTGCGGCGCGTCGCCTCCGGATCATGGCGATGCCGTACGTCCGTGTTGTCGAACACAGCGCCCGGCTTGTACTTGCCGCTCAGGTAGCCGCTTGCTAAAGGCACCCGTGCAAGCACGCCGAGGTCCTGGCTCTCGCAGGACGGGAATACCCGTTCCTCCGGCTTGCGGTCAAGCCGGTTGTATACGACCTGGATCACCTTCGAGTTCACCTTGGTGGAAGCTTCGGTCTGATGCAGATTATCGTTGCTGCCGATCGATGTCCCCAGGTGGCGGATTTTACCGGCTTGCACCTGTTTGTCGAGCAAGGTCCATAGCTTATCGCTATCAAACGCCGAATCGGGTCCCGAGTGGAACTGGTACAGGTCGATGTAATCCGTGCGCAGCGCTTTGAGCGACTCGTCCAATTGCTTGAGGACATCCTCCGCGCCGTACATATCGGTTCGGGTAAACCGCTCATGGAACTTGTGCCCGAACTTCGTGGCAATGATCCAATCCTCGCGTTTGCGGCGGCTGACATAGTCCCCGATAAACGATTCGGACAAATGGTCGCCGTAGCATTCCGCCGTGTCGATCAGGTTGATGCCCAGCTCCTGTCCCCGATCAAGAATGGCGTCGACTTCTCCTTGCGTGAACTGCAAGCCCCATTCTCCGCCGAACTGCCAAGTCCCGATGCCGATGACGGACACGTTCAGCTCCGTTTTTCCCAGTCTGCGATATTTCATTTTCGAATCCCTCCTCATGGAAATTGTACCATGTCTCCATTCCGCTGCAAAAATCCATCCTCCTACTTCATCACCCTTTTGATCAGGCTCAGTTTCTTCTGCGTATAAGGCGGGAAAATAAAATCGATCTTTACCCGCGTCGATTTCTTCAGTACGCCCTTCATGTGAGAGAAGGCCTCGAAGCTGTATTTTCCATGATAGGAACCCATTCCGGACTGGCCTACCCCGCCAAAGGGCAGATACGGCGTCACCAAATGCAAGAGCGTGTCGTTGACGCAGCCCCCGCCAAAGGACACCGACTCCATCACTTTGCGCTCGACCCCCTTGTCGGAAGTAAACAAGTAAAGCGCAAGCGGTTTAGGGCGGGAATTCAGCTTCGAAACGGCCTGGTCCAGATCGTCATATTCCAGCACGGGCAAAATCGGTCCGAAGATCTCTTCTTCCATCACTTTGTCCGCCCAATCCACCCGATCCATCAAAGTCGGTGCGAGATACAAATCCCCGCGGTCCTTCTCGCCTCCGGCAACGACCTTGGAGGGGTCCACCAACCCGGTCAGCCGCTCCCAATGCCGCTCGTTGACGATGCGTCCGAAGTCCGGGCTTTGCTTCGGGTCGGTCCCGAAGAATGCGGCAATCTGCTCCTTCAGTTTGGATACGAGCGTGGATTTAATCTCCTTGTGGGCAAGCACATAGTCCGGGGCCACGCAGGTCTGGCCGGTATTCACGAACTTGCCCCAAGCGATCCTTTTGGCCGCCAGGTCGAGGTCGGCGTCTTGATGTACGATGCACGGGCTTTTGCCCCCGAGCTCCAAAATGACCGGAACGAGATGTTCGGCCGCCGCCTTCATCACGATCTTGCCGACCTGGGTGCTTCCGGTAAAAAAGATCCGGTCGAACGGGGCGTGAATCAGCTCCGAGGTCGTATCCTTCCCGCCTTCGACGACCCGTATATAATCCTCGTCGAAATGCTCCCGGATCAGTTTCGCAATCACTGCCGATACATGCGGCGTAAATTCCGACGGTTTGACGACCGCGCAATTCCCGGCGGCGATCGCCCCGGCCAGCGGGTCCATCACGAGCATAAACGGGTAATTGAACGGTCCGATGATCAGGGCCGAGCCATACGGCTCGGGGTAGATCACGCTTTTCGAGCCGAAATGGACGACAGGCGTCCGCACCGTTTTCGGTTTCATCCAGCGCTTCAGGTTTTTCGTCGTATGGCGGATGCTGTCGTATAAATATCCGATTTCCGTGGTGTACGCTTCATATTCGGATTTGCGCAAATCTTGCCGCAATGCCTCCATAATGTCCTTCTCATGCTTTTTCACGGCCGTTCTCAACGTTTGCAACTGCTTCATCCGAAAGGATAAAGACCGCGTTCCGCCGGAGGATACCATTTGCTTCTGTTTTTCGATCAGACTTTGTATCGTTGCCGCACCCATCGTTTCATAATGATCCTGCATGACGATCCCTCTTTTCGAATCATGGCTATCCAGTCAATTATACCTCAAATGAAGGTCGAATCCCCCAAGTTTACCTCTTCGTTCCTTCGGAGATAATGGAGGGATAGCCTAACCTGAGAGAGGGAGACAGCAAATGCGCTATCGGAGAAGAAACGGTCATTCCGCCGCGAAAAAGCAATTTTCGGCTAAAGAGCAACCATCGCCAACATCGCCCGTTTCGGGTTCATCGGACACATTGAACCCCGATCTTAAGTCCAGCTTGCAACGAATCAAGCAGACTCTCGGAAACAGTACCGATATTATTATCCGGGAAATTCCGGTCTCCGGATCGGAGGGACTGTCGCTCGCCATCATTTATACGGAAGGGCTTGCCGATCAAAAGGAGATTAACAGTTCCATTATGGAGCCCGTTTCCGCCATGTCGGGAGGTTCCGGGGATAAAGAAGCACAGCCTTCGCTCCCTTCTGATGCGCAGCACCTTTTGGACAATATTACTTTAGGTATAAAAGATTTTCGCAAAATCAAAGATTATACCGCGCTTTTCCACTCTCTGCTCTCCGGAGACACCATCCTTCTGATAGAAGGCCTTGATCAGGGCATTGCGGTCGCCACTCCGGGATGGAAGGATCGCGGGGTTATGGAAACCTCGGCGGAGAACGTGGTTCGCGGTCCCCGGGAGGCCTTTTCCGAATCGATCCGGACCAATACCGCGTTAGTCCGCAGAAAGATCAAAGACCCGGCCCTATGGCTGGAAACGATGCAGATCGGCCGGCTCACCCAGACTAATGTCAGCATCATGTACATTCATGGGATCGCCAACGAAAAAATCGTTCAGGAAGTGCGCGACCGGCTCGAACGCATCGATATGGACGGCATTCTGGAGAGCGGCTATATCGAGGAAGCCATCCAAGACAAAACGCTGACGCCGTTTCCGACTGTTTATAATACCGAGCGCCCGGATGTGATCGCCGCCGAATTGTTGGAAGGAAAAGTCGCCATTTTGGTGGACGGCACCCCATTTGTTCTGGTTGTTCCGGCACTGTTCATCTCGTTCCTCCATGCTTCCGAGGATTATTACCAACGGGCGGATATCAGCAGCTTTTTGCGCTTGCTCCGCTACGTCAGTATTTTCATATCGCTATTGGGGCCGTCTCTATATATTGCCATCTCGACGTTTCACCAAGAAATGCTTCCGACGCAGCTTCTGATCGGACTTGCCGCACAACGCGAACAAATTCCTTTTCCGGCTTTCGTGGAAGCCGTCCTGATGGAGCTTACATTTGAAATTTTGCGCGAGGCAGGCGTCCGTCTGCCTAAAAATGTCGGCTCCGCGATCTCTATCGTAGGGACGCTGGTTATCGGCCAAGCCGCCGTCGAAGCGGGAATCATTTCGGCAGCCATGGTTATCGTCGTCGCCATCACCGCCATTTCCAGCTTTGTGCTGCCGGCCTTTAACATGTCCATTGCCTTTCGGATGATGCGCTTCCCTCTGATGGCCCTGGCCGGTTCATTCGGACTGTTCGGCATATTCGTAGGCATGATCGCTCTCATCCTGCATTTGTGCAGCCTGCGTTCTTTCGGGGTTCCTTATTTGACGCCGTTTGCGCCGCTGATTCCGGAAGGCAACAAGGACTCCATTTTTCGATTGCCCCATTGGTTGATGCATAGCCGGCCCCGGCTGGTCAGCAAAAACAATGTGGAACGCATGAACAGCAATCCTCCGAAAAAATCGCGGGAATCGCAAGAATGATGCCGAAAGAAGGTACATCCATGAAACGATGGTTTGTCCTGCCCACACTTTTCCTAACGGTATCCCTTATGCTGACAGGCTGCTGGAACCGCAGGGAACTTAACGACTTGGCCATTGCGGTTGCGGCTGGGGTCGATAATGTCGATAACCGCTACCGCCTCACGGTTCAAGTCGTTGTACCCGGACAGGTCGCATCCAAACAAACCGGCGCCAACCGGTCACCCGCTACCCTTTTTACTTCGGAGGGAGATACCATTTTTGAGGCGGCGAGAAGAATGACGCAAATCAGCCCCCGTAAAATTTACTTTTCTCATCTCCGGATCTTCCTGATCAGTGAATCGCTGGCCGAACAAGGCATGGCGAAAACGCTTGATCTCTTGTCGAGAGATCATGAATTTCGAACCGATTTCTATATCATTGTTACAAAAGGAATGAGGGCGGAAGAAGCCATGAAAATCATAACTCCGGTAGAAACCGTTCCTGCCAATAAGCTCTATCTCTCCCTGCAGACATCGGAGAAATATTGGTCGCCCAGCATGACCGTCACTTTGGACCAATTAATCAACGACCTTGTCAGCGAAGGAAAACATCCCGTGTTAACGGGGTTGGAACTCATCGGGAACCGAAACATCGGGGAGACGCATAAAAACGTGGAAAATATCTTTGTACCCGCCCAGTTGAAATACTCCGGGCTGGCCGCATTCAAATCCGACAAGCTGGTCGGCTGGTTAAACGAATACGAAAGCAGAGGATACCACTATTTAAAAGGAGGCGTGAAAAGCTCAGTCGACTTTGTCTCTTGCGGGAAGGAGGGAAGAGTCGCCTTGGAAACCATCCGAAGCAAGACCAAGGTTACGGGGAAGATGGTCGAGTCCGAGCCCCAAATGAATATTAAGCTGAGTATCGAAGGTAACGTAGGTTCCGTCGAATGCAAGGACGTCGATATGACCGATCAACGAACCGTTAAAAAATTCGAAACCGAAATGGAAAAACGGACGCTAGAATTACTTAAGACCACGATCAACAAAGCCCAGAAGGAATTGAATGTCGACATCTTCGGATTCGGGGAAGCCTTCCGCCGCTCTGATCCGAAAGCCTGGAAAAAGATCCGGCAGGATTGGAACACCCGCTACTTCCCGAATTTGGCGACCCATATCGAAGTTAACTATAAAATACGCAGAATCGGAACGACCACCGATTCCCTGCTAAAACACGTCAAGGAGTAACCGCATGCTTGATGCCGCGCTGATTTTGGCAGCTGCCGGAATAATTACCGCACTGGAGCTTCCGCGCATGATCAAAGAAAAAGAACGTAAGGAGATCTGGGCTTTCTCTGCGCTGCTTCTGATCGGCATCGGAATCAGTTTGATGCAAGCCTTCGTCTCGGAGATTCTCACCCCGTTAAAATTATTCGCGATCATATTCAAACCGTTCAGCGACCTGCTGTCCGCCATCGGTTTGATCCAATCATGAAAGGAGCGGCGTCATGCAGGAATATAAAATCTCTCTGAGGCAGCTTACCGTTTTAACCGCATTGTTTACGATCGGCAGCGCCATTCTGATCGTACCCTCCGGAATGGCGGCCGCCGCCAGGCAGGACGCCTGGATCGCCGCCCTCGTCGGCTCCGCACTCGGATTCATCGTCCTTGCGTTGCAGCAAAAGCTGGCGCAATCCTATTTGGGAATGAATCTGATGCAGATCACGGAGAAGCTTCTCGGCAAATGGATCGGTAAAACGGTATATCTGCTGTTCCTGCTGTCCTTGTTCTTTGCCGGCGCCGCCACGGTCCTGCAGGACATCGGCACTTTCATGACTACCCAAATGATGCCGGAAACACCGATTCAGGCGATCATCCTGCTGTTCGTAAGCATTATCGTGATTGGAGTCCGCCTTGGCATCGAGGTGATGGCCCGTTCCGCGGAACTGCTGTTTCCCTGGTTTCTCCTCCTGTTCTTCTCCATGACCCTGCTCTTGCTGTCCAAGGTGGATTGGAAGAAGATGCAGCCCGTGCTGGAATCGGGAATCTCTACGCTTCTGCCGGCTGCCTTGACGTTCATCAGTACGGTCTTTCTTCCCAGCATCGTATTGCTGGCCATTTATCCTTCCAGCGTAAACCGGCCCGCCGATGCGCATAAAGCCGTTTACATCGGGAGTTTAATAGGTGCGGCGGTGATGTTTATCGTCATCACGCTGACCATACTGGTACTGGGCCCGCATGTGACGTCCATCGGCGTCTATCCCAGTTATACCTTGGTAAAAAAAATAAACATCGGGAATTTCCTGCAAAGAATCGAGGTGTTTATGGCCATTATGTGGTTCATCTCACTATATTTTCGGATCAGCCTGTATTTTTACGCGATCGTCACCGGTTTGTCCCAGTTGTTTCGCATTAAAAATTACCAGCCTCTTGTTCTGCCTTTCGGATGGATTTTGGCGGCGGTCTCGGTTTTTATCTACCCCAATACCCCTTATCAACTAATGTGGGACAGCAAAACCTGGATTCCCTATATCTTGACTTTTGGAGTTATTCTGCCTTTAGTTCTTCTCGGTGTTCATCTGATCCGTACCATGGCGGCTAAGAAAATGAACGCCGATTCCCCGGCCCGATCGGAATAAAAGTTTCACCAGGCTTTCAACCAACCTTCAGTTCACTTTCAGAAACCCCAAGTAACATGATGGCAAGCGCTTTTCTTGCGAGCAAGGATAAAGGCAGCCATGGGTTAAAGGAGTGAGCTTGGGCATGAAAAGACAGCCCGGAAAGCAAAAACGAAAGTTAACGGCCATTTTGATACTCGTTGTCCTCGGATTGGGGGCAGTGATATACGGTCTTGCCGACCGTTATTTGATCAAGCATGTGGAGATTGTCGTTGAAAACCCGAGCCCTGCCGAATCCGGAACGTCCGTATCCGGCGGCGCAAACGGGGCAACCGGGACAAGCGATGGCGCTTCCCAAAACGCCGCCTACGACGATTGGAATTACGCCAGCGATGATCTCATCATCAAGATCGATCGGGTACAAACCGGTTCGGGCAATGATCAAATCACTTATTTTGTCGCCGACGTCACTTTGAAAAATAACGCCTCCCTGCAATCCGCTTTTGCCGAAAACAGCTTCGGTCGCAATATTACGGAAAATACGTCCGACATCGCCGCAAATAACGATGCCATTTTCGCCGTGAACGGGGACTATTACGGTTTTCGCGACGACGGGGTTATTATCCGGGGCGGCACGCTTTATCGCGATGAACCGGCGAGAACCGGTCTCGCGCTGCTCTCTGACGGGACGATGAAGTCCTATGAGGAGACCGAAACGGACTCCGCTTCGCTGCTGGCCGAAGGCGTGACCAACACCTTGTCCTTCGGACCGACGCTGATTAAGGATGGCGAAGTTCAAAGCGGCTTCGACAGCGTTAAAATCGACACGAACTTCGGCAACCGTTCGATCCAAGGCGCCAATCCGCGAACCGGAATCGGCATGATCGCGCCGAACCACTATGTGTTTATCGTGGTGGACGGCCGTAAACAAGGCTACAGCCGGGGCATGACGCTGGATGAATTCGCCCGGGTATTTGCCGGCCTGGGCTGCACCGAAGCATACAATCTTGATGGCGGCGGCTCCTCCACGATGTATTTCATGGGCCGGGTCGTGAACAATCCCCAAGGGAAGAACCGGGAACGCGGCGTCAGCGATATTTTGTATGTAAAAGAGGTGGAATAAGATGACGGTCCTTATTCCCGCCTATGAACCTGATCAGCGGCTGCTGCAATTGATCCGGCAGCTCAAGCTGAAGTCCTTGACCGACATCCTGATCGTTGACGACGGCAGTGGGGAGGTCTACCGCCCGATCTTCGACCTGGCGGAAGCCGAGGGCTGCAAGGTGCTTCGGCATCCCTCCAATCTCGGAAAAGGCCGCGCCCTCAAGACCGGCTTCCGATATCTGCAGCGGGAAGGCGTGCCGGGGGGTGTCATCTGCGCGGACAGCGACGGGCAGCACCTGCCGGACGATATTTTGCGGGTAGGCGAAGCGCTTGAAGAGGAGGGGGCCGAAATCGTGCTGGGCGGCCGGCGCTTCAGCGGCAAAGTGCCGCTGCGCAGCCGCCTCGGCAATGCCGTTACGCGAACGGTCTATGCATTTGTTACCGGAAGCCGAATCTACGACACGCAAACCGGGCTCCGCGGTTATTCGTCCCGGATGCTGGAATGGCTGTGCGGGATACCGGGTGACCGTTTCGAATACGAAATGAATCTCCTGCTCGCCGCCCATAGGGAAGGCATGAAGGTGCTCGAAATCGGGATCGGTACCGTCTATCTGGATGAAAACCGGTCTTCCCATTTCCGCCCGCTGGCCGACTCGTTCCGCGTGTACCTCCCGATCGTTCTATTCAGCGCCTCCTCGCTCATTTCGGCGCTTTTGGATTTTTCGCTGCTCCTTCTGCTCCAGCATTTGGCCGGAAATTTATTCATTTCCGTAGCCGGGGCAAGGCTCTGCAGCTCCATCTTCAATTATGCGGTGAACCGGAACATGGTCTTCCGCAAACCTGCGGAAGCTGCCGTCTCGCGCTCGTTGCCGAAGTATTTTGCCTTAGTCCTGATCATTCTTCTTCTAAACTACGGATTTATGTATGCCTACCATTCGGCGGCCGGGCTTCCACTTGTCGTCTCCAAACTGCTGACCGAAGCGACATTGTTTCTGTTCAGTTACTGGGCCCAACGCAAATATGTATATTAGGGATAGGCCTGTGCCTATCCCTCTATAAATTTGATGAGTTCTTCGTTCAGTTTGTCCCGTTCCTCATAGAACAGGCCGTGCCCGCTATTTTGGAACCAAACCAGCTTGGCGTTCGGAATTCCCTGCTTTTGCGCCAACGCAAGCTCGGGGTAGCACACTTTGTCGTGGACGCCGTGCAAAATCAGCGTAGGGACGCAGATCTTGCCGAGGTCGGAGAATAGGCTTTCGTCCCTAAAGGATATCGCCACTTTCGCGGTAGCATAACCGGCCGCAGGAAGCGCGATGTCAAAGAACCAGTCTGCTATGCCGGAAGATATATTTTGAAAAAAGAACTGCTGCTTCAGGTTCCGCAGCATATTCGGCCGATCGTTCAACGATTGGTGAATAAGATCGGTCACGTCCTCCATCGGCATGCCGTAGGGATACCCGGGCCGTTGCGTCAAGCTGGGAGCAGCCGCGGCGAACAACGCCAGCTTCGATACCCCGTGCCCTTGATGTCGGGCCATATAACGGATCGCCGTCGCTCCCCCGTACGAATGTCCCGCCAGCGTAAAATCCCGCAGCCCGAGCGTATCGACCACGCCCCGCACATCGTCCGCCATCCGGTCCAGACAATAACCGTCCCACGGCTTGTCGGACTTGCCGAATCCCCGCAAATCGATGGCGACGCAGCGGTATCCCTTGCCCGGCAAAACGTTGAACTGATACTCATAAGCCCGGTGGCTCAAAGGCCAGCCGTGGATAAACAGGATCGTCTTTTCTCCGTAAGGGTTGATGTCCTCCACGTAAATCCTTACATTCGGCTCCGTCTCCACATAATAACCCATATATTCGATTCCTCCGGTTTCACTTGATCTTCTGGATCCTCACAGATTCAGGATACTCAAACGGAGGGAAATGGGTGAACGCCCTTTTTGGAAGTTAATTTACCGCGATCCGGTCTCCTCTGCTGTTCGGCTGGGAGATGACCAAAAATTCAACGGCTTCGCCCGATTTATTGCACATTTGATGCGGTACGAGCGGCGGGATTTCAAGCCCCTCTTGCGGATGGATGGTAATCTCTTGATCTTCCATGATCATGGTGGCCGCGCCTGACAGGACGAAGAAGAATTGGCGGGCTCGCTCGTGATAATGCTTGATTTCCGAAGTATTCGCCGGCATCCGTTCATGAATGATGCTTAAATCCTCGCCCTTCACTAAATGCCAACCGTCACACTGATCTCCCCATAGGTAATGTTCCGCGCTTTTTTTGCTTATTTTCATTTATGCAGTTCCTCCGGTCATAGTAGTAAACATATATTAGCATACTGTGCCTTGTTTCAACTCTTTCGGCTGGCTTGATTGGGATAAATCCAACCGGGCTTCACGTTTGGGACTGATATTCATACTTTGGTTGGATTAAATCCAATCATTTTCGTGGGATGCGCCAACATTTTTTCCTTCTAAGTGTCCAAGTTGTTGGAAGAATTCCAATCAAGATAAGGGTAAACAGGCAAAAAAAAGCGCCTTTCCACCTGAGGAAAGACGCTTTTATCGAGTCCCGCTTTATGAGCCTACCTGCCGGACCTGCATCAGATTGGTCGTTCCCGCCTGGCCGAGCGGCAGTCCTGCCGAAAGTACGACCGTATCCCCTTGGGATACGTAGCCGGTTTTCAGCGCAGTCTGAATCGCGGACCCGAACATTTCGTCCGTCGTCGTCACCTGTTCCCCCAAAAACGGGAATACCCCGGACAAAAGGCACACTTTGGAGAGAACGTGCGGATTGTGCGTAATTGCCAAAATCGGCGCCTTCGGCCGGTATTTGGAGACCATCCGGGCGGTGAATCCGCTCTCCGTTGATGTGATGATCGCCTTGGCGTCCAGCTCCAACGCGGCGCTTACCGCGCTCTGGCTAACCACCTCCGTTATGTCGGTGGCGTGCTCAGCTCTTTTGCGGTTAAACTGCTCCGGATAGTCGATCGTCGCTTCGGCCTGTCCCGCCACCCGCGCCATCGTCTGCACCGCCTGCACCGGGTACTTCCCGGCAGCGGATTCGCCGGACAGCATCACCACGTCGGCCCCTTGCATGACCGCGTTATAGACGTCGCTGACCTCGGCGCGCGTCGGACGCGGATTAACCTGCATCGACTCCAGCATATGCGTCGCCACGATGACGGGCTTTCCGGCCAAGTTGCACTTGTCGATCATTTCCTTCTGCATCGCGGGCACCTTCTCGACCGGCACTTCGACCCCGAGATCCCCGCGGGCCACCATGATGCCGTCCGAAGCCTCAAGGATATCGTCCAGATGGCCGATGCCCTCTTCATTTTCGATCTTCGAGATAATCTGGACATGGCCCGCGCCGCGCTCCTCGAGAATCCGCCGGACCTCGCGGATGTCGTCACCTTTTCGGACGAAGGAGACCGCGATCATCTCGATGTTTTGCTCGATGCCGAAGCCGATATGCCGGATGTCCCGTTCGGTCACGCCCGGCAAGGTCGTGTGGATTCCCGGCAAGTTGACGCCCTTCCGCGGCTTCAGCTTCCCCCCGCTCACGATGCGGCAAGCGATTTCCGTGTCCGTGGCGGATTCCACCCGGAGCTCGATCAAGCCGTCGTCGATCAAAATGCGGTCATTCGCCTTCACCACCTTGGGCATGTCGGGATAATTGACCGAAACCCGCGTGCAATCGCCTTCGATCTGCTCGGTGGTGAGCAAGAGCGTTTCTCCGGCGGTCAATACGCAGGAATCTTCCTTCAGCTTGCCGATCCGCACCTCCGGTCCCTTGATGTCCATCATGATCGGAATGAAGGTATCCAATTCTTTCGCCGCCTGGCGCACCCGTTCGATTCTGGCCGCATGCTCTACCGGCTCCCCGTGCGCCATATTCAGGCGACCTACCGTCATTCCCGCGCGGATCATCTCTTTCAGCGTATCGTTCGAATCGCAAGCCGGTCCCAGTGTACAAATGATCTTCGTGCGAAGCATGAAATCCCTCCTAATCAATATGAGAAAAGTTCGGACTGCAGTTGCTTGTTCAATTATCGCTTCGGTTCAGCAAGGTAAGGACATCGGCTGCTTCAAGACCCTGGGCCTCCGCCACGGCCGGGTAAGTGACCCGGCCGTCCATGACGTTGATGCCTTTGGCCAGAGCCCGGTTTTTCAAAGCCGCCTGGCGGCAGCCTTGATTGGCAATTTGCAAACCGTAAGGGGTCGTCACATTCGTCAAGGCGATGGTGGAGGTGCGTGCAACGGCTCCGGGCATATTGGCCACCGCGTAATGAACGACGCCGTGTTTTACATAGGTCGGCTGGTCATGCGTCGTGATCCGGTCAATCGTCGCGATGGAGCCCCCTTGGTCGATCGCCACGTCGACGATGACCGAGCCGGGGGACATGCTTTTGACCATGTCCTCCGTCACGAGCCTTGGAGCTCGCGCACCAGGGATCAGCACCGCCCCGACGAGCAGATCGGCCCTGCGCACGGCGTCGCCGATATTAAACGGGTTCGAAATCAGCGTCTTCACCCGGCCTTGGAACAGCTCGTCGAGCTGGCGAAGCCGCTCGGCGCTAAGGTCGATGATCGTCACGTCCGCGCCGAGGCCGATCGCCATGCGGGCGGCGTTGGTACCGACGATCCCGCCGCCGATGATCGTTACCTTACCCGGCTCCACGCCCGGAACGCCGCCCAGGAGAAGCCCTTTGCCGCCATGGGCTTTTTCCAAAAAGTGCGCCCCGATCTGGATCGACATCCGCCCGGCAACTTCACTCATCGGCATGAGCAAAGGTAGCCGGCCGTCGTCCAGTTGGATCGTCTCGTAAGCGACCGCCGTTACTCCCTTCTCCGCCAGCGCCTTCGTCAGCTCCGGCTCGGGGGCAAGATGCAAATAAGTGAACAGGATCATGTTCTGCCGGAAAAAACCGAATTCCTCCGGAATCGGCTCCTTCACCTTGACGACCATCTCCGCGGACCAGGCCTCTTCGGCGGTTTGCACCACCTGGGCCCCTGCAGCCGCATAATCCTCGTCCGTAAAGCCGATCGCTTCGCCTGCCCGGGTTTCCACCAGCACCCGGTGACCGGCATGGACATAGGACAGCACGGATCCGGGCGTCATGCCGACCCGGAATTCATTGTTTTTCGTTTCCTTAGGCACTCCGATAATCAATTTTGGCACCTTCCCTCTACCAACGCAGAATCATCCCTGAATACTTATTACCCGAAATCGCCGATGTTCCGCTCGTTTCTTCAGTATATTCCTTCCGTATCGCGGTTTGTTCGCAGGTAGGTTACCCGGGCGATTACCCGATTATGCCGTTACCAGCGTATTTTTCCGAGGGTTGCGGTTATCCGGTTCCGCATCGGCTCGCTCATCGGCCACATTTGGAGTTCTTGCCGGATCCGTTCCATGTTGGCGTAGCCCTTCGCCAGCCCGTTCAGTCTGGACGCCAACGTACTGGACTCCAGTCCCCCGCCAGCAGGGTACAAAGCGTGAAGTTTCTCTATCGCATCGGGAAATCTCTTGAGGTAATACTTCTGATGTCTTTCTTCCGCCGGATAAAAAACAGCGTATGGCTGAATCTCCGTGAGCTCGATTCCGGGCTTCTCTTGCCGCATCCGATTCACCGTTTCGCGAATCATCCGTTCCTGCCCATCGTTATGAAAAAGAATAAGGGACAAGTATTGCCGTCCCTTGTAGCCGTTGATGTTCACCGGATTGTGATGGCTCCAAAACACTTGAAGCAGCTCCCCATAGGAAATTTGCCGCGGATCGTAATCGATTTGGACCATTTCCGAATGATCGCCCATGCTCCGGTAATCCGGATTCACCGTTGTCCCTCCGGCATAGCCGGTCCGGGTACGAACCACGCCAGGGAGATGGCCGAACAACGCTTCCGGCGACCAAAAGCACCCCATCCCGAGCGTCGCCGTCTCCCACAGGGATTCCGGAACGAAATGGGCGGGGAATACGTAGGATTCGTTCTCGTCGTCGTTCAACATAACCGGAAAACCTCCCGCTAATTTCTTCATTGTTTGCTTGTTCGCCGAATTAACCGGAAAAAAGGGAGCTAATTCAGCGACAGGCCTCTTTTTCTTACTATAACCGCAAAATTAACTCCAGGTTTTCCCGTTATTTTTATTTTCCGCTCCATATAAGAAAAAATAACCGGAACATTTCCGGTTCAGGCTGTCGAGAAAGTCTCGACGGCCTTCTTTTGATTCAATTAATTTAAGACGGCACCGCGTTAATGTTGTATAATATATGTAACTACTCATGAACGGATGGTGTTTTTGGTGCTGAGATCTAATCGGGAAAAACAACAAAGCTATGAATTCGTTTCGATCGAAGAACTGGTTCCACAAGATCACTTGCTGCGTAAAGTAGACAAGTATATCGACTTCTCTTTTATTGAAAAAAAGGTTCAGCCCCTGTATTGTGCGGACAATGGACGCCCGGCCATTGATCCAGTCATCCTGTTTAAGATGATTTTTCTCGGCTATTTTTATGGCATTCGCTCCGAACGCCAGTTGGAACGAGAGGTTCAAACCAATTTGGCTTATCGTTGGTTTTTGGGTCTGGGCCTGACCGATAAAGTCCCAGACCATTCGACGATTAGCTGGAACCGGCGAACTCGCTTTAAGGATACGGATATTTTTCAAGAGATCTTTGATGAAATCGTTCTCCAAGCCATTTCACATAAAATGGTGGGCGGACGCGTACTTATCACCGATTCGACTCATGTGAAAGCCAACGCCAACAAGCACCAATATACCAAGCAGGAAGTTCTGCAAAACACCAAGGACTATATTGACGAACTCAATGGAGCCGTCACGGAGGACCGTAAAGCGCATGGAAAAAAGCCCTAAAAGAGCGAGAGGAAGTGAGTGAAACCAAGGAAATTAAAGTGAGCACCACAGATCCAGAGAGCGGCTATATGGTTCGTGACGGAAAGCCAGAAGGGTTCTTTTATCTCGACCACCGGACGGTGGATCTCAAATACAATCTCATTACCGATGTCCACATCACGCCGGGAAATGTCCATGATTCGGTTCCGTATTTATCTCGTTTAGACCGTCAGAGAGAACGTTTTGGTTTTCGAGTAGAAGCTGTAGCGCTGGATTCGGGTTATTTAACGACGCCGATTTGCCGTGGTTTACAAGAACGAAAAATTTTTGCAGTGATTGCACACCGGAGATTTCACCCCAAGCAAGGCCTATTTCCGAAGTGGAAGTTTATTTACGACGCCGAAAACAACACTTATATCTGTCCAGCAGAGCACCGTCTGACATACCGGACGACCGACCGAAAGGGTTACCGACAGTATGCGTCGGACCCGGAGCATTGCAAACAATGTCCTATGCTTGCGCAATGCACTCATTCCCGTAACCACCGAAAGGTGTTGACCCGTCACGTATGGGAGGACAGCAAAGAGTGGGTACGAAACAACCGGCTGAGCCGTGACGGCAAACAGTTGTACCGCAAACGAAAAGAAACGATTGAGCGAAGCTTCGCGGATGCCAAAGAGCTCCATGGGTTTCGCTATTGCCGTTTACGCGGATTGGCTAACGTCAAAGAACAAGCTTTGATGACGGCCGCTGTGCAGAACATGAAGAAGATGGCGATCCATCTGGATCGCCTGGAAAAGTGGGGATGATCCCCTCTTTATAAACCTTGAGAGTACACTGCAAATAAAAAAGAGAAACCCACCGTCTCAAAGACGTGGGTTTCTCGACAATCTGAACCGGAACATTTCCGGTTATTTCTAAAAACTCAGCCTTTTTCACCTCATGCCGAATACAAGAACTGCGTTCAAATCCCCTTCAATTTCCCGTCCAGCATCCGGAACATTTCGTCCCGCTTCTCGTCCGGTACCATTTCGTACATATCGCCAGCGGTGAATTCGAAATAGCACGTTCCCTCTTCGAACTCCCGCAAATTACCGGCCATACCGACTCCCGTCGCTTCGCAAACCTCGATCAAAACGGGCTCTATCTGTTCTTTTGGCGCGTCAAAATGCACATGGAACATATTCGATACGGGAACCGAAGGGCGGGTCGTTACGCGATGGCAGGCATTGAAGCGTTCGGCCAACTCGACAGCATCGCGATAGTAATGCTCCATTTTGCCGATTCGCGTCTTGAAATAATGCTGGCTGGTGAGAATATACGGGTACAAGCTGATGAGATCGCCGCCGTGCCGTCTTTTCCACACTTTCGACTTCTCCGTCATGCTCTTGTCCCCTGCCAAAATCGCGCCGGCCACCCCGCCGATCGTTTTGTAAAAAGAAACGTACACGCTGTCGAACAGCGCGCAAACCTCCGCCGCCGTTTTTTGATAATATGGCAAAATCTCGTACAGTCGGGCTCCGTCCAAATGCAGCTTGATCCCTTTCTCGCGGCAATAAGCGGAAATGGCTTCAAGTTCGCCGAACTCCGGCAATTGCCCCCCGATTTCGCGCTGCGGCAGCTCCAATAACAGGCAGGAGATGTCCTCCTGCAGGTTCATGACATCCTCCAACGTGATCAAACGGTCGCGGTCGGCCAACAGAATCGGTTTGATCCCGTGCAGCTCCTTGAGCCCGTCCTCCTCATGAATCTCAAGATGAGACAATGGATGGTAGGCAACCTGACGGATGTTTTTCTCGTCGCACCAGATTCTTAACGCAATTTGCTGCGCCATCGTCCCGCTCGGGAAAAACACGGCCGCCTCCTTCCCCAGGTAATCCGCCATTTCCTTCTCGAAATTTTCGATCACGGCGCCTTTGCCGTATATATCGCTGTCCAGGTTTCCGTCGACCTGCTCCAGCACGGATTTCAGTACATCCACATTTCTCGGTCCTTGCCCCGACAGGCGATAGGCCGCCCGGTTAAAAGCTTCCGCGAGAGTCGCCCCGGTTTGCCCGCCAGATCCCGATTGTTCTCCTCTAAGTTGTCCAGTCATATGTTATTCGCGCTCCTTGGCATACTGCAAATTACAGGCTTGAACATGGTTCCGGCTCCCGGATTCGTTGCAAAAATGAAACGCAACCCGTCCATACAGCAAGAATCCCCCCGGACTCCGAACCCTCAAGCCCTGCTTCTTTTAGCATACCATGATAGGCGAAGATAGACGAAATAATCATCCCGCCCGTGCCGGCGTCATGTTTTCCCTCTGACAAGCATATATTCTGGAAGCGGGAATAGGACCAGCCCCCCGACTCTGTCCGAATAAAGGATGGTCCCTGATGAATTTATTGAAGAGAAGATCCAAAGCCTATCTGCTGCGCCGCTCGATCCAAAAAGGGACCCTGATTGCCGCCGGGTCCGTCATCCAGGGATTTGCCATGGGGGTGTTTTTGTTTCCGCATGCCATCCCTTCCGGCGGAGCCGCCGGACTGGCGGTACTGCTGAATCACTGGTTTCTCTTTCCGATGAGCATCGGCCTGTGGCTGATGAACTTTCTCTTTCTCATTACATCGATTCAATACCTCGGCAAAATAAGCGCGGTCGGCACGATCATGGTGATCACGTCGACTGCGGTTTCCGTCAATTTTTTCGAAGTCTATTTCAAGAGCCCGTTTACGAACATTTGGCTGGATTTGATGGCAGGTTCCCTCTTTTTGGGTTGCGGAATTACCCTCCTGATGAAGCAGAGAGTCTCAAACGGGGGCATCGGTTTCGTGGCGCTGGCTTTAGCCAAGCAAAAGCGGATCAATCCGGGCAAGGCGCTGTTCTGGATGAACGGGTTTATTTTTGCCGTCACGGCCATCGTGATCGATTGGCAGATTATTATCCAGGCCATTCTCTGCCAGTGGATATCCACGCGGATCGTGAGTTGGCTTTATTTCGCTTCTTTGCCGGGAAAGTTCACTCCCGCCTGGCGGAATAAAAGGGGGAGGTAGAAGGACTAATAATCATTCAATGGTCTCAAACGTACCGCCAAGGTATTCACCGGTTTCCGCATCGTACAATCCTGTCGCCAAGCAGTTTTTAATAAGTCCGGCTTTGATATGCTCAAATCCATCCGGATAGTAGACTTGAACCGCTAAAACCACTCGATCCTCTGCGATTTCAGTAGAGAAGGCATCCGTTCCGGCAAGTTCTAAATAATCCGCATATGTCATGTATTCGGCCAATTTGACCTCTGCATTTTTTTCCTTCAACGTTTTTTCATCAAGAACACTGCTCTTGGTAGCTTTGAAAGACTGGCTTTGCAAACCCAGTTTATCGGCATTACCTTTTAGCACAGGTTCCGGATTCCGGTTCAGCGGCTTACTGTCTGCCTTTAATGTAATATTCATATCTGCCGATACCTCTTTTTCCTTTACTACGTCTTGAGATGCATATGAATAAGCAGCTGCCGAACCGATAATCACCAAAGCCAGTGAAAAAGAGAGCAACTTCTTTTTCATTCTTTTTCAACTCCTTAAACTTATTTTATCTTTTGACAAAAATCAAACCAACAATGTTACATTTTTCAATTTTTAGATGTTTTAATGGATTTATACTGAGTGTCCCAGGATACATTAATTCCGCTAGATTGAGACAATACTCCTTTTGTCCAATCCTGTTGATGAAAGAGACAAAGCTAAAATGATAATATAGTTGCACGGGCCTCCATACTACCCTAACTACCTTATTTGGAAAGGATGCATACGTTCTATGGTCAATGTCAAAGGGAAATGGGCACTCATTACAGGTTCAAGCCGGGGGGTTGGATATCAAACGGCGAAGTTTATGGCCGAGCAGGGATGCAACCTCGTGCTCCACAGCAGAAAGCTGGAGCATACGAAAGCGCTGGAAGCAGAGGTCAAAGCGCTTGGCGTGGATGCCTACAGCGTGCAGGCCGAGCTTGGGAATCACGAGGAAGTCGTGGCCATGCTGGACGAAATCGAAGCCAAGGGCACGCAAGTGGATATCGTATTCAACAATGCGGCCGTTCAAATCGCCTATCGGACCGATTACTGGAACACCCCGGTAGAGGATTTCGAACAGAGCTTCCGCATCAATTTCATTTCCGTCGTAACCATATGCAACCGCCTGATTCCGAAAATGATCGAGCGCGGCTTCGGGCGCGTGATCAACACGACGAGCGGGATCCGGAACGAGCCGGAACAGGCGGGCTACGCGGCCAGCAAAGCGGCGCTCGATAAATTTACGAAGGATCTTTCGTCCCGGCTGGAGGGCACCGATGTCTTGCTGAACCTGACCGATCCGGGCTGGTGCCGGACCGATCTGGGCGGCCCGCAAGCCCCGAACGACGTCACGAGCGTCATCCCGGGAATCGCGGTCGGCGCCTTCGTCGATGACCGGAAGAGCGGACGCTTCTTCCCGGCGCAAAGCTTTACGGGGTTGTCCCTGAAGGACGCCGTGGCCAAAGCGGAGCAGATTGAAGCGCAGCCGCATGTGATATAAACCCAGTTCATGAAATCCCTACTTCGGTCAAGTTTCACTAGGCCGGAGTGGGGATTTTTGCTTCATGACCCTCGTAACGGAAATGAGAGCCCTTATCTCGCCGAAATTGCTAGAATTTGACGGCTTAACGGAAACAGGAGCCCTTATTTGACGATGATTGCGCCCGATGGAGCTGTTTTAAGCTAAATAGGGGCTTTCAGTTCCGTTAGGTCTGATATGATGTGGATTTTTTTATAAATAAAGGCTGTGGCTTCCGTTATGAGACATTTCCCAAACCGTGAGACCTGAGTAGAAGGAAAATCCAAGCAGGCCGCAACAAAGAATAGTTATGGGGCGTACTCCTGCGGAACATCGGCTTTTTATGTAAAAAACTTTTTACATTTAGAGCGATGTGCCTTATACTGAAAATGTAAAAACATCTTTACATTCTTAGTAGATTCGGAAAGGCAGCCATGAAAAATTGTATCCGCGAAAAACGAAAACAGATGAAGCTTTCCCAAGATGAGCTTGCTTCGATCTGCGGTGTAACGAGACAAACCATAAATGCCATTGAGAACAACAAATACGATCCGACTTTGGCGTTAGCCTTCAAACTGTCCGTCCGCCTAGGAACGCCTATCGAACAATTGTTTTTTTACGAGGAGGAAGCGAAATGAAATTTCGAAAAGCCGATGAAATGGAACAATATATGAGCGACCGGTCCGCAAAATACGGGTTTATATTTTACACGCTCGCCTTGTTGGTCTGGTCACTCGTTCATTTCTTTACCCAGGGCGAAACCGGCTGGGAGTTTTCCGTGATGCTGGGAGGCTGCGTGGTATATTTCGGATCCAGGGTCCTATTTAACCGAAAGTTGAATAAATGACATACGCCGCGGCGAATTCCAATGATATGTTGGTGAAAAAATAGAGCCGCTATGCTACAATACTTGAATGTTCAACGGTAAATTACCCAGGAGGTTATTCATAACAACATGCTGATCATCGGAATCGCCGGCGGTACCGGCTCTGGAAAAACTACGGTGGCCCGCTCTGTCATCGAGCAGCTTGGAGCCGATAAAGTAACTTTCATTTCACAGGATAATTACTATAAAGATCAAACGCACCTAACCATGGACGATCGTTTCAAAACGAACTACGACCATCCCTTCGCCTTCGACAACGAGCTGCTCATGGAGCACCTTACCTTGCTGACAAGCGGACAAACCGCCTATGCACCGGTATACGATTTCAAGCTCCATACCCGCTCCGCTTCGGAGACGCTGGAACTCAAACCGAACCGGATCGTCATCGTGGAAGGCTTGTTTGTGCTGTACGACGAAAAGCTGCGCGACATGCTCCATATCAAGGTGTTCGTGGATACGGATTCGGATGTGCGCCTGCTCCGGCGCGTACTCCGGGATATCGAGGAAAGGGGCCGGTCCATCCACTCCATTCACCAGCAATATCTGGCTACGGTGAAGCCGATGCACGAAGCGTTCATCGAACCTTCCAAAAAATACGCCGACCTCATCATCCCCGAAGGCGGGCATAACGAAGTCGGCATCCAAATGCTGACGATTTTGACCGAACGATATTTGAACGGCGGCATTACCTGGTCCAGGAATTAGGGATTACCGTCACGGACACGGGGGCTACAAACCGAAGGGGATGGCTAGCCGGCAAGCCCGGTCAGACCGTAACTTCGGCGACGGACGGGGATTCGAGCACGGTCCGGTTTTTACCTCCACGCTTGGCCTCATACAGGAGCGCATCGGCTTTTTCAAACAGTTCCGACCGGCTCCAGCCTATCCGGTGGTCCGCAAGACCGATGCTGACCGATATCTGGCGGCCGTCCATTTCTTCATGGCGCTGCCGCCAAATATTTTCCCTCGCTTTATCGATTTCATCGAAGGATTCGGCCAAGGTTTTTCCCGTAAAAATAACGACAAATTCCTCGCCCCCATATCTCGCCACAATTTCGTTCGGAGTAATGGATTCCTTCAACATATTGGCTACGCGAACCAGAATAACATCCCCAACGGCATGCCCGTACGTGTCATTCACCGCTTTAAAGTTGTCGATGTCGATCACCGCAAGCTGCATGGACATCGAGCAATTATTGCTCTGATCGACAAGCTGATCCAGATACTCGTGCAAGGTTTTGTGATTATAAAGGTCGGTCAAGGCATCCATTTTTACCATCCGGTCCATCATCACGTTCCGGACAAGCAGCTCCTCTTCATTCCGGACGATCCGCTTGATATCCTTCAGGATCTCTTCTCCCCGCTGGATAATTCCGCGCAAGATAAACACCATGCCGATCATGACAAAGATAAACGCGGACAATTCGTACATCCCTATCCCATGGCGCACTTGAGCAAAAGTAAAGTAAACTGACGCAAAGGCCACCATATTAATGATAAAAGCAAAATAAAGATACTTAATTTTGAAATAAAACATGGATACGAGCATGGACAACAGGAAAATATACTGCAAATGTATCGTCTTGTTGGCAATGATCAAAGCCGAAGCGATAACGGTTCCGCTCAGGATGATGAGCAGCGGACGATCGAATCTGAGCCGGGAGGCGAGCTCATTGGCTCCAAGCACGAGAAGCTGGATCAGCGTCGGGAAAAGCACGGTATGAGTCAAATATTCATGAACGCGGCCGGGCTCATTCTTTATTTTCATAAATAGAGCTATGCATTCCGCCAATAAGGATAACCCGAGCACAATCCAGTATGTATTTATAATTTTTCGCTGCAGTGAATTATTTATGCCGGCATGGCGACTCATATAATGCTCCTCTGCTTCATCCACTGATCCGCTTCTTCCGCAATCATGGGTTTGCCGTAATAGTATCCTTGCATGATTTGACAACCGAGCTCCATCAAAAAACCGACGTGCTCGCGGCTCTCGACCCCTTCGGCAACAACCTCCAAATGAAGATTTTGCGCCATGAGCACAATGGTGCTAATAATCGTCCGTTTGGCCGGAGTATCCAAGTCGTTCGTGAACAAACGGTCCAGTTTCAACGTATCCAAAGGAATCTTGTCGAGCAGTCCGATCGAGGAATAGCCCGTCCCGAAATCATCCATGGAAATACGAACCCCCATTTCCCGAAGGCTCGTAATTTGGCCGATGATCTCCCGGACATCGTAGAGCACCATAGACTCGGTGATTTCCAATTCTAGCAGATGGGGATCAAGATCGGCCTCGTTCAGCGCTTCTTGCACCATCGACTTCAAGCCGCCGGTCTGAAACAGCTTGACCGAAAGATTGACCGAAACCGGGCGGGCAACCCCCGCCTTTTGCCATGCTTTGCATTGGCGGCAAGCCTGCCGCAAAGCA
Organism: Paenibacillus salivarius; assembly: GCF_051307165.1. Classification (NCBI taxonomy): domain Bacteria; kingdom Bacillati; phylum Bacillota; class Bacilli; order Caryophanales; family Paenibacillaceae; genus Paenibacillus; species Paenibacillus salivarius. Next base: position 445,743 of record NZ_CP195592.1, on the reverse strand, counting down.
AAGCGGGTCATCGGAATGATCAGCCCCGTCTCTTCGGCAATCGGAATAAATTCGCCCGGCGATACGACCCCGAGATTCGGGTGGTTCCATCTGACCAAGGCTTCCCAACCGGCCAGGAGGTTCTCACGGGCATTCCATTTCGGTTGATAGACCAAAAAGAATTGCTCCTCCGACAAGGCCAACTGCAAATCTTTTTCAAGTTCCATTCTCCGGACTTCATAAAGTCCCATTTCCTCGGTATAAATGCAATATTGGTTTCTGCCCGCATCCTTCGCCTTGTACATCGCCGTATCCGCCCGTTTCAGCATCGTCGACGGTTCCATAGTCCGAATGGATGCGATGCAAATGCCGATGCTGGCGGTGATATAAAGTTCATTTCCTTGAATCGTGTAGGTCTCCTTCAGGCTTTGCAGCATTTGCTCCGCCAACCGCTTCGCCTGCTCTTCTCCGCACGGGGCGGCAATCAGCAAAAATTCATCCCCGCCGATCCGAAAAACCTTCCTGTCGTTATCCGTAAAATGCCGGAGCCGGCGTCCCGCCAGATCGATCAGCAAATCTCCGATATGGTGGCCAAGCGTGTCGTTGACCGCCTTAAACTGATCCAGGTCCAGATAGAATATTCCGATTTCCTCCTTGCTTGTGAACGAAGCAAAAAACCGGTTCATCTCGTTGCGGTTGGGCAATCCTGTCACCGTATCCCGAAAGGCCATTCTCTCAAGCACATACCTGTCAAAAAAAATCGCTCCCCAGGATACGATAAAAATAGCGAAAATCACGACGGTCACGCAGGCCACCAAAAAAAAGTCCACTTCCACGTTGCGGAGCATACTGCTTTTCATCTGAACGTCAAAATGGGACGCCTGCATGCCGGTATAGTGCATCCCGCAAACAGCCAGTCCCATCATGACGGCGGACAGCCATTTCAGCCAACTGGCCGCCTGCTGGTTTCGAAACCGGATAAAGAGGAACAGGGCGGCATAAGAAGCAACCAGCGCGATGCAGATGGACAAAATCAAATAAAAAGGTGCGTAGACGATCCGTCCGGGAAGAATCATGGCTTCCATTCCCACATAATGCATCGCGACGATTCCGATTCCCATCGAAAAGCCGCCGACAACCAGTTTGATCCGGCTAATGACTTTTGGCAAAGTAATATAAAAAGCGATAAACGAAGAGACCACGCTCACCGCCATGGACAAGAGCGTTAGCCAAACGTCGTATTTAACTTTCATTCCCATATGAAAGGCAAGCATGCCGACAAAATGCATGGCCCATACGCCCGTCCCCATCACAAACGATCCGGCACATATCCAAAATAACCGGATGACCCCGTCCGAACGCGATATTCTTGCCGTAATGCTTAATGCGGAGTACGATGCCACGACCGAAATGATGACCGATAGGACCACGATGAAGTAATTATAACTGCCTTCCATATCCAACCCACCTCTGCTCACCCATGCTGTCTAAAGTGATTATAATATGACAACAATTCAAATGAACAGAAGAAAGTGTAAAAAAATTCATAAAAATTTCAAATTATTTCTGTTCCAGCAATTCGCTTGCCGTCAGCAATTCATACCCGTCCGCGGTAAGCTCCTCCACTAGAATCCGCACGGCTTCCACCGTCTGTGAACGATCGTCAAAACCGTCGTGAAAAATAAGGATGCTTCCGGGTCTTACTTGTTCGCGGGTCTTGTCGACAATGTGCTTTACCCCCGGCATTTCCCAATCGGTCGCCTCCCCGTTCACCGCCCCGATCGCCTTGTAACCAAACTCTCCGACAACGCTTGCTACCTGCTCGTTATAGGCAAAATACGGAGGACGAAAGACCTGCGGGCGGCTCCCCGTGATCTGCTCGATCAAACGCTCTGTCCGTACCAGCTCCTCTTTGCATTCCGCTTTGTGCAGTTCCGTTAAGGCCGGATGGGTGTATGTGTGATTTCCGATTTCATGCCCGGCCTCATGGACCTCCTTCACAACCTCGGGGTACTGCTCCATCTGCGTTCCGATCATAAAGAACGTGGCCTTTCCCCCCGCCTCCCGGAAAATTTCGAGTAGCTGGGGCGTATAAACGGGGTTCGGGCCGTCGTCAAAAGTGAATGCAACCGCTTTCCGTTTGATGGAAAGCTCTTGAATGATGTTGGACATGTTCTTTCGGGTCTCCTTTTTAACCTTTATGCGTATCGAAGCGGCGGCTCTCCCCTCCATGCAATCGGAAGACCGTCGCTGTATAGGAAGAATAATCCCGGGCGGATTATCCGTCAATCCCTTCTGCCGCCGGCTATTTTCCGGCTTTCAGCGCTTCATCCTGCTTCTTGACGAACTCTTCCGGCGTGACCGCGTCGCCCAGCAGCGCCTGGGTCAGATTATAATGCTCTTCCGTAGCGACCGAATTCATCTGAACGTCCAGATAAAGGATCACCTTGTTCGCATGGTTGATTTCATTAAGAACATCAACAAACATTTTCGGAAGCTGCACGCTGGAAGTGTCCACCTTCGTCGCCGGAATAATGCCGGCATCGGTCACGGACAATTCGCCCCATCGTTTGACGAAATAGCTGACGAATTTCTTGGCGTCTTCTTTGACCTTGGAGTTTTCGGCCACGAACATGCCGGCGCCGACGCCGCCGACCCAATCGTTCAGGCTGCCCTTACCGCCTTGGATGGTCGGGAATTTGAAGAACCCGATTTTGTCCTTGAACTCTTGCGGAATATCCGGATTCGTCGTGTAATTCGGCACCTCCCAAGTTCCCATTGCATACATGGCCGCCTTTTCGTCCATAAATTCCGCCTTCGCCTCATCATTGGACAAACCGTTGAACCCTTTGATAAACGCATTGCTTTTCACCAGTTCCTGCGCTTCCCTTGCCGCTTCCAACAGGCTCGGATCCGTAAAGTCGCTGTTCGCGACGGCCTGATCCTGCACTTCCGGGCCGCCGATCCGGTCCGCCAGGTACATGTACCAGAAGGAACCCGCCCATGCGTCTTTGGAGCCGAGGGCAATCGGCGTTACTTTATTGCGATTCAAAATCATGATTATATTTTTGAATTCCTCGTAGGTTTGAGGAGGATGAAGATTGTATTTCGCAAAGATCTCCTTGTTGTAGTAAACGGGAACGATATTTAATTCGACCGGAAGCGCATAGGTTTTGCCGTCCACCTGATAGCCTTCCGTCGTGCCCGCAACGAACTTATCCTCGAAGTCGCTTTGAATAAGATCGTCGAGCGGAGTAAACATGTTTCCTTTCACATACGGTTCAAGAAACCCGGCGGCCCACGTAAAGCCGACGTCGGGCAGGCTGTTCGACGCGGTGAGCACCTTCAGCTTGTTCTTATACGGATCGTTTTCGAGCATTTCCGTTTCGATCTTCACATCCGGATTTTCGTCCTCGTACTCGCGGATAATCTGCCTGACCAGTCTGTTTTGCGCGGAGTTGCTGGTGTCCGGCCACAGGTGCATCATTTTGATGGTGATTTTGTCGCCGCCGGAGGCCGATTTCGTGCCTTTGCCGTCCGCGGGCTTGTCTCCCCCGTTCAAAGCCATGTTCTTGGCACCGCCGTCGCAGGCTGTCAGGATTAATATCAGTGCGAGAACAAGCATGGATGCCGAAGCCGCTTTTCTTTTCATTCCGGACGTGCCCCCTTTCCCATGCGACAATTGAAGCGCTTCCCTAAAGCAAGTGTAGCATTCTGCGGCGGAGGTCCATCAGGCAAAATATTTAGGAATTATTCCACTTTTTTTGGGTACTGGACATTTCCCCCTTGACTTCATTCCGGTAAATTCCCGGGCTGTAGCCCTCGTACTCCCTGAACACCTTGTTGAAATACTTGGTCGTCTGATAACCCACCCGGCAGGCGATTTCGGCGATCGGCAGCTTCGTCTCCAGCAGCAGCTCCTTCGCCTTTTGGATACGCAGGCGGGTCACATATTCGATGAAGGTCATCTGCATCTGTTCCTTGAACAGCACGCTGAAATAACTGGGATTCAAATGAACGTGACTGGCTACTTCTTTCAAGCCGAACCCTTCATCAAGATGTTCCTCGACATAACGGATCGCCGCATGGATCGGCTCGCTGACCGTTTCCATGTCCCCGCTGACCTGGATCAGCTTCCGGTCGATGATCCGCTGCATTTTCGAAATTCGCGTCTTTTCCTCCCAAGCCTCCAGTGCCTGCTCTACGGCATCGATCAGCTTCTCCTTGCGAAGCGGCTTCAGCAAATAGTTGACTACGCCGAGCTGAATGGCTTTATGCGCATAATCGAATTCGGCGTAACCGGAAATCAGAATCACCGCGGGTTGATGCGACAGCTTCTCCGATTCCAGCAGCTCCACCAAATTCAGTCCGGTGATTTCCGGCATCCGGATATCGGTGATCAGCAGGTGAACCGGCTCTTGCTTCAACTGCTCCAGCGCCTCCCGCCCGTTATCCGCGGTTTTGACCTCATAGCGTCCGCCGCTCCAGGCTTCCAGCATATTTTTGATCCCTGTTCTTGTCCGGGGTTCGTCGTCGACGATTAAAATGGTTTTGGTCTTGAACATAAATTCAATTACCCCTCCTTGGGCGTAAGCGGAATGAATAACACGACCCGGGTACCCTTCGGGTTCCCGCTCCGAATGGACAGCCTTGGTTCTCCGTTATCGGTTTCGCCGAAATAAAGCTTCATGCGCTGATACACATTGAGTATGCCGACGCCCGAGCCTTTGGACGACGGTATCCGGCCTGTACCGAGTGCGGTATTGATCCGCTCCATGGCCTCTTCGTCCATTCCTTTGCCGTTATCCTCCACGGCAATCTCCAGCTGCGTTCCGCTATCCGACAGCGATACCGTAATCGAAATTTCCGCGGGCCCGATCACGCCCTCGATGCCGTGAAGAACCGCATTCTCCACCAGCGGCTGAATCAACAATTTCGGCATCCCCACGGTAGCGTAAGCGGCCGGGGCGGAGATCGACCAGGTCAAACGTTCGCCCATCCTCATTTTCATAATCAGCAGATAACGCTCGATATGCTCCAGTTCATCCTCCAGCGTTACCCACTCGCCTTTGTTCGGTCCGGCAATCGTATACCGGAACAAATCCGCCATGGCGACGACATACTCGGCCAACTCCTCCTCCTGTTTCTCCAGAAGGGACCAGTACAAAGCCTCGAGCGTATTGAACAGAAAATGGGGATGAATTTGCGCCTGAAGTGCCTTGAGCTCGGTGCGGCTTTGCAATATTTCCTTTTCGTACACCAATTTGATCAGCTCGTTCATATGCTCGACCATCTGGTTGTAAGTCCGGTTGAGCTCATTAATCTCAATGGTGGACGAAATGTGGGCCGTCGGCTTCAGTCCCCCTAATCTCGCTCCGCGCATCGTCTTGATCAGCTTGAAGATCGGACGCGTAATCAACGTCGACATAAAAAACGAAAGCACGATAAACAACAGCGTCCCGATTCCGGCGGATACGAGAATCGCGGTGCGCAGGACGGAAATCCCGTCGGTGATAGCGCTTACCGGGGTCAAAATAAGAAACGTCCATCCCGTGACCCCGGATTGCTGCTTGACCAGCATGTATTTCTTTTTCTCGATCATCACCCACGGTTCTTCGGTTTCGATGAGCGGCTGGATCTCCGTTGCCTGAAACCGGTCGTCATTGGACGCGATGAGACTGTAGTTTTGGCCGACGATCAGCATCGTCTCGTTTCCTTCATTCCCCTCGGTCAGCGATTTATCCAGCCGGAACGCCTCCCGGTTCATCCTGACCAGCACATATCCGCCATGGGAAAACCATTGGTCCATCAGGCTCACGCTCCGAATCGCAAGCACCGTGTCGGAATCCATCGGGTCGGTGCCGATCCAGACGATCCGCCCTTTGTTTTCTTTGGCCTTCTGGATCCATTGCTGGTTTACCTTCTTGTCCAGGCTTCCTTCGTCCAGCGGAAACAGCCGCCTGTTCTCGTCGCTGTACATCTCGACAGAGGCAATGCCGTCCGCATACGTCTGCACGATCTTGATGCTGGTCAAAAGCGCCTGCCGTTCGGTGAATGTCGCATGTTTTCCGTTCTTCTCGTTCAAAAGCAGCTTCTGCACATAAGGATCCGTAGCCACCTGAGTCGTCAGCGAATCGATCTGGTTAAGCACCGCGTCAAGCCTGCCGCTCGCCTGAACCGCGGTTTGCTGGATGTGCTTTTCCGCGTTCGTCTTCAGCAGCCGGGAAACCGAGTCGAACGTGACGATTCCGACCACGCACAAAATAACGATCATGACGCAAAGAAAACCGACGAGCATCTGATTCCGAAGCGTATTCCACCGGTTCAAGCGCGGCCCAAGCGGCGTCAGCATGCCCGATCCCGCCCTTCATTCCAGAATAATTTCGAGAATATCCATGAGTAGGTCCAATTTACCCCTGTTGCTTCTCAGACTACCACAATGATATGTTTACGTTAATAGGGTTTGGATCTTTTTTCCAAGGAGGCGGGTTGTGGAGTGATGGGAGGTAAGGATATGAAAGGTTATATCGCGCTGCTGCGGGGCATTAACGTCGGCGGCAAAAATAAGATTAAAATGGCGGATTTAAAAAAAGAGATGGAGCATCTCGGATTTTCCGGAGTACAAACGTATATTCAGAGCGGAAACGTACTGTTTGTCTCGGACAAGCCCGAGCCCGACTTGCGCGCGGAGCTTGAGCGGATGATCGGGTCCGTGTTCGGCATTTCGCTGACCGTGATGCTGCGGACTTTCGACGAAATGAAGGGGATTGTCGAAAACTGCCCGTTCCCGGAGGAGCTTGTGGCGGAAGCGCAGGCCAACTGCGTCGGCGAATGCTTGCATGTCGCCATGCTGCCGGAGCCGCCTGCCCCGGAAGGAGTCGCAAAGCTGGCTGCGGTGGAATCCGGTAGGGATTTGTTCCATATCGCCGGCCGCGATGTATATTTGTTGTTCACGGACAGCCAGCGGAACTCCAAATTGGCCGACAGCCTGCAGAAGCTGGGCGTTCCGGCCACCGTTAGGAACTGGAGGACGATGAACAAGCTGGTTGAATTGGCGGAAGGGATAGAAATATAGAGGAAAAGAGGGGAATGATCCGGTCGAATACCGGTCATTCCCCTCGAGACGAATTAAACGTGGAAACCGTTAAATCAGCTTATGCGCATACCACTTCGTGCCTCGGTACCGCCACAGGAAGATGGCGCCGCGCACGCCCCATTCGCAGTTCATCGCAAGCCAGACCCCGAGAATGCCGAAGCCGAGAGTGATTCCGAGAACGTAACCGAGCACGACGCGGAACAGCCACATGGTCAGCATCGACGTGATCGAAGTGAATTTTGAGTCTCCCGCGGCCCTCAGGGCCGACGGCAAGATAAAGCTTATCGCCCATAGCGGGATCTGAGCCAGCGTATTGATCAAAAGGACGAGGAAAATGTCGTCCACGATCTCGGCGGGCGGATCGAAGATCCCGACGAGCGGCCGGAAGAACGGCATCAGCACGAGTCCGACCACGGCCAAGGCGATGGAACCGAGCCAAAGAATCGATTTGATGAACTTGCGGGCGTCCGCCATATTTCCCCGCCCGATGCACTGCCCGACGATCGTCACGATCGTCAAGGACAACGCGCTGGCGGGAATCTGAAACACCATCGCCAGCGAACCGGCGATCGCATTGGTGGCGATCGCATAGGTGCCCAGGCTGACGATAAACACCTGCGTCAGCAGCTTGCCGCCGTTAAAGAACATCTGCTCCGCGGCGAACGGTACTCCGATGAACATGATTTTGCGAAGCATCGATAAAGGAAAATGAAACAGATCGCGAATTCGCAAATGCAAGGTGGCGTCCAGCTTGAACAGATAGAACAAGGCGCAGCCGGCACCGACGTAGCGGGCGATATTGACCGCGATCGTCATCCCCATGACACCCATGTGCAACAGGTTGATAAAGACGACGTTGAGCGCCACGTACAGGAGGTTCATGATCAAGGATAGCATCAACGAGGCCCTGGTTTTGCCGATCCCCCGCAGCGCCCCGCAAACCGCCTGAACCACGGCGACTCCGGCGTAAGAGATCCCGCTGCCGATCAGGTAAATCCGCGCGCTGTGCAGCACGTCCTCCGAGGCGCTGCCGAACAGGACGTTCAACAGCGGATTATGGAAGCCCATGATTAAAAGCCCGATGAACAGGGCCACCAGGGATACCGACGTCACGGTTCCGGCCGAAGCCCGGGATACCATCGCTTCGTTTCCGCTGCCCTTATACTGCGCAACCACGACCGTCCCCCCGGTTGCAATGGCCACAAACACGTTAATCAGGAAGACGTTCAACGAGTCGACCATATTGACCGCGCTGACCGCCGACACCCCCGACGAACTGATCATCGCGGTATTCACCAGGTTCAGGCCGACGATAAACGCCTGGTCGATCAGAATCGGGATAAAAAGGGCGATCATCTGCCGGTAATCCATCGTTTCGCCTGTAAAGTATTTGTCCAACAGGCCTTTCCCCGGCATTCGTAATTGCAGCTGTTTCAAAGGAATCACATTCTTTTCGATTATAGTAGAAGTACAAAGTCATTAACCATTATAGCACTACTTTCTCTCAAAAAATGAAACAACACCGTGAACCAGCACATTTGCTGATCCACGGTGCCGTTGGCTCGGACCGGCTAAGGTCTGTTCACTTCACGGCCAGATCCGAAACTTGGTCCCGCGTGAGAACTCCCTTATAAATATGAAGTTCATCCATCTTGCCCTTGAAAGGAATGTCCCACCAGTTGACCCCTAAAGCGAAGGTTCCGTTCTGATCTAGGAAAATATCCGGGAATCCGGTTCCTTTAAACTTCTCCACTCCATTTACGTAAACCGTGACTTGGTCCCCGTTGACGGTGAAAGCAAAGTGGGTCCAATCATTCAGCGGCGTCACCTCGTTGGTAATGGCGTCATACCACTTCGTTCCCGACCAAAGAATCGATTTGTCGTCGCCGAACCCGCCCGGCAAGAAACTGATCCAGCTGCTGTCGGTCTGTGCGCCAAAGAATGCCGGAGTATACGATGTCAGCTGATCCGCATAAACCCACATCGTCACCGAATAGCTGTCTCCGGAGATCAGCCCTTTCGGGAGCACGACGCCGGAAGCGCCGTCGAACACGGCGGCCTGACCTTGAACCCCCGCCTCGTAAGTCATCGTTCCGCCAGCGGCGCCGATTTTGCTTCCGGTCACCGTCCCTGCGCCGAAGCTTCCGCCGGTGTCCGTAAGGTTGTTTTCAAAAGAAAACTTCGCCGTTAATTGAGCGGCGGTTTCTCCGGATGCCGGCGGCACATCCCCGGCAAGCTTGGCAATGACTTCTTCCGTAACGGGCAAATTATATATCCGCAGTTCGTCGATCATTCCCTTGAACGGGATATCCCACCAGTTCACGCCCAAACCGAACGAGCCGCCGCCCGCGCTGAATACATCCGGGAATCCGGTGCCCGAGTATTTGAGAACTCCGTTCACATATACTTTCACGGCGTCGCCGTCTATCGTAAAGGCGATATGATGCCACTGCTTGGCGCGAATTCTCGACCCGGTCGACGCGTCATAGTATACCTTGCTGCCCGACCACAGCATCGTATTATTGTCCCAGGATTGCGGTACCAGGCTGATCCAGCTGTTTTCCGAGCCGCCGAAGAAGGTGGTCGTAAACTGGCTATGCTGCTCGGCATATACCCACATCGTGACGGAATAATGCTCGCTTGAAATCAGGCCGTCCGGAAGCTTAATCCCCGAGCCTCCGTCAAATACGGCCGCCTTTCCAACTACGCCGTCCGCATAGGAAATCATGCCTCCGGTATTGTCGATACGATCTCCCGTGACGGTTCCTTCCTCAAACAGGCCGTAGGAATCCTCCAAATTGTTTTCAAACGCGTACTGTGCCGTTAGTCCATACTCGGTATCTACAGGAACAACGACAATGGTGAATTGTTTCGTTGCGGTTGCCGCGCCCTTCGTAATGGTCGCCGTGAGCACGGCCGTCAAGTTCTCTTCTCCCGCCTCGGGCGGATAAACCTCGCCCGTGTTCGAAACGACGGCCGGATCCGAGGTCTCCCATGCGATGGATGCATTGCGCGCACCCTTTACGGGGAGCTCAAGGTCGGACATCACTTTACTCGTATCCCCGAGGGTCAGCGCCTTACGGACATCCTCGACGATTTGTTTGTCGCTCTTATCGGCCTGCTTGATGCCCCAAACCGTCTCGCCTGCCGCGGAAATTGCCGCGAAGGTCATCGTATTTTTACCGGCGGTTTCATCCCACTGCCGGATGAACACTCCATTATACGTCACGCCTTCGATCGTCACGGATGCAAAATAATCGTCTTCCAGTTGCCACGTCCCCGTCACCCCGCCGGAAACGGTGTGATCCGCATTCAACTGAATATTCACGGAGGTTGTGATATCCCCGGAGTACGCCAATCCGTGATTTACGAATTTATAATCGCCGGCCAGTTCTTTTTCGCTGACGGCTTTGATCTTTTCGCCTGTGTAGCGTAATGGAGCAACGACGGGCCAACCGTCTTTATTATTTATCAGTTGGTGTACGCGCACCTCGTGCGCCTCGCCTCTTTGCGGGAACCGGGTATGGAAGAACAGCAGCTTCTGACCGGTCTTCTCGTCAAAATACAGGGAGTTGTGGCCCGGAGATACATAGCCGTAACCGATTCCCGTGCCGGGATCCCCGATTTGGCGTTCAAACAGGAAATTGCCGATCATTTTAATGCCGTAATTCGTATTTGCCGTATCGCCCCCGGGAAGCACCGCGTTTTGTCCCGCAGCGTCCACATAAGGCCCGTCCGGGCTGGCCGATCTGAACAGTCTCATATTGTATCCGCCGTCGGATGCGAGTCCGCCGTACGTCACGGTCAAGAAATAGGTTCCGGATTCCTCATCATACAGAATGAACGGACCTTCTCCGGATTTGGTATATCCGCCCGCGATTTTCGTGCCGAAATATCTGTCGATCATGCGCCCGTCCGCCGTCTTTCCATCTTTTCCGGGGTAGATCGCTTTCCCCGTCTTCGGATCGAGCTCAAGCACGAAAATGCCTCCGGACCAGGATCCGTAAGTCATCCAAAGCTTGCCGTCCTTGTCGGTGAACAACGTAGAGTCGATCGCGTTCGGATAGCCGCTGTTGTTGTAAGCTCCGTCGTTTTTAAACCAGGCCGGGTTCGGACCGGACAAAGCCCCGTCATCGATCAACCGTTTGATGTTCGTATTCGCCCATTGCTTGTTGACCGTACTGTTGGCATCATACGCCTCGTTTTCGGTAAAACCGGAGTAAATGATGGTATCCACATACTTGTAGGGTCCCTCGATGTTTTTGGAAACCGCGTACCCGATCGCGGAGCGGATGTACGTCGAGGAGGCGCTGTAATACATCATGTACGCTCCCGTCGTTCCGTCCTCGTTCACGTACTCGTCATTCCAGTAAACGTCCGGAGCCCAGACCGCATAGCCGCCTTTGCTGTCCGCATCGTTTTCCCCGGCCCAGGCGAACGAACCGGCCAAGTTTTGCGACAAGTCGCCGAACAATACATTGCCGGGCGTCTCGTATCCGTTCGTAAATCGGGTCCAGTTCATGAGGTCCGTAGATTTCGCGGCCTCAATATGGGAACCGAACACGTAGTACGTATTTCCGTCTTTGATGACGGAGGGATCATGCACGGACACATTCGTAAAACGAATGTCCTGATCCGGGTTTGGCGCTGGGGTTGGGGTTGAACCCGAGCCTGAGCCGGAGCCGGAGCTTGACGAACTTCCCGGATTCGATGGTTTCGAAGGCGGAGCGGCCGCCTCGTTTCCTTCGCGTTTCAGCCTGCTGTCATCCGAATTGACTTTCCCTTTGCCGGTCAGCGTAATCGGTTTGTCCACATGGATGCTAACTTTATTGATGGATCCGCCTTCATCCACATGAATCGCGGTTTCCCCATTCAGCACAAGTTCCCCGATCGTACCGCTGGTCAGGTTAATCTTGCCGCCGTTCGTATTCATCACCAGCTGATGGATATCCGATCCGGCAATCGTTACGGTGACGCCATTTTGGCCCCCGCCGCTCACAATCACGCTTCCGGAAACCGTCACATTGTCGAGAGTGAGCTCCCCCGCGGCCACACCCTTGGTTAAGCGGAGGTCCCCGGCAATTTTCGCATCCTTCAAAATCACGCCCGGACGGTTTATGGTTACGTTCCGGGCGGAGATTCCGGTATAGGTCCCCGGCTCGGTAATGATTTCACCCGCAATATTGCTAACCATCGCAAGCGCTTCTGCGCGGGTAATCCGGTTGTTTGCTTTAAATGTTTGATCGTCGTAGCCCTTGACATACCCTTCATGGACAAGGGTCAAAACCGCCTCCCTGCTCCAAGCCGGAAGCGCCGCCAAATCCTGAAGCTGCGATCCGCCCTCCGGATTCGGACTTAACTCGAACACTTGCGCCAGCATGACCGCGGCCTCTTGCCGGGTAATCGGATTTTTCGGACGAACCGTTCCATTTTCATACCCTTTCAAATAACCCGCTGCAACCGCTTTCTTAATTTCAGAATAAAAAGAGTCCTCCGCGTTCACGTCCGAAAAAGAGGTGTCGTGCACGTCGGTAAAGTTAAATACGCGGTTGATCATCGTAATCAATTCGGCTCGCGTAATTTCCTGATTCGGTTTATAAGTTCCGTTGCCGTACCCTTGGATCAGGCCTTTTTGAATCCAACTGTCGAATTGTCGCTCCGCCCAGTGCCCCTTTACGTCCGAGACGGTTAGCGCGCTTGAGCTTCCGGGACTGCCGTTTCCGCTTGCAACGCCGCTGTCGGCAAACGCCGCGGATGGCATAAGCATGGACAGGATCAGCAATGCCGTGAGATGCTTTTTCAATGTCCTCTTCATGTTCGCTTCCTCCTATTTTGATTTTATATGCTCACAAGCACCCGGTTTCCGACAATAATATGCACCTGTGCTTATTTACACCAACTTGACCGTACAACTTTTGACAATTCATAAGACTGGATAATGCGTCCGGGAGTGCCTTCTTCACAAATTTTACCGAAGTATGCGTTTTCAAAATTCGTTAAGTCCAATGATATAAGAAAAGTGAAGGGGACTTCTTCCAAAACCCTGGTGTCCGGAACATAACTTGTACGTATAACTTTGATTTGATTTTACCACCATTTTTCTTTTTTTCAACTGCCTATTGCCGAATCTTGAAGTTTTTAAACATAGTATATTTTCCATTAATTTGATACGATATTTTTATTGTTAGGTTATTTGCATATGAATGTGGTGATCCTGTGGCTCAAAAAACGAAGCATAGTATAGTAAAAGAAAAGATTACGGAATGGATCGTAAGCGGAAACGTTCGCCCCGGGGAGAAAATCCCCTCCGAAAACGAACTTGTCAAAATGTTCGGGGTCAGCAGACATACCGTCCGGCAAGCCGTCGGCGATTTGGTGCATGAGGGGTTGCTTTACAGGGAGCAGGGGGCCGGGACGTTTTGTTCGTTTCAATCCAAGCATTTGCTGGATCCTGCCCTGCCGCAAGGTTCTTCCGCGTTCCCCGCAACTCCGGCCAACAAGAAAAATATCGGGGTCATAACCACCTATATTTCGGATTATATTTTTCCTTCCATCATCAAGGGCATTGAATCCTACCTGACCGCTCAGGGATATTCCTTGACGTTTGCCTGTACGGACAACAACGTGGAAAAGGAACGGCAGTGCCTCCAGACCATGCTGAGCCGGCAAATCGACGGTCTTATCGTCGAGCCGACGAAGAGCAGCAATCATAATCCGAACATCAATTACTACCTGGAGTTGGAGCAGAAAAATATTCCTTACTTGATGATCAACCAATTTTATCCCCAGCTTATGCCCCCACACATTATCGTCAATGACGAGCAGGGCGGATTTGCGGCGACCGATCATTTGATCGGGCTTGGCCATGAGCGCATCATCGGTTTGTTCAAAACGGATGATCTGCAGGGGGTCAACCGGATGAAGGGATTTATCCGGGCTTTCCGGGAAAACGGCGTGCCTTTTTTTCAGGAGATGGCTATCCCGTTTACGACGGAGGAACAGGATCGCGTGGTTCTTGAAAAGCTGGAGCGGCACTTCACGGCCGAAAGCTATCCGACAGCCGTAGTGTGCTACAACGACCAGTTGGCTTTAGCCGTGCTCGATATGCTGCGGAGACTGGACCTCAAAGTACCCGATCAGGTTTCGATCGTCGGCTACGACGATTCCTCGCTTGCCGAAGCCTCGGAAGTGAAGCTGACCTCCGTGACGCATCCTAAAATGGATATGGGCATCGAGGCCGCCAAATGGATCGTATCCGCGGTGGAAAAGAAGGGGAAGTTGCCGCCTTCCTTTGTTTATCAGCCTGAGCTGGTCATTCGAAGCTCGACAGCACCGGCTAACCCAACCCGGTAAGGCAAAAAGGAGTTCCCGTTAAGGGGCTCCTTTTTAAATGGGTATGAAAGCGGGGTATCCTACAATTTTTGAGTATATTGACTCAGCTTTTCGGACATTTGCTGAATCTCCTGAATAAACGACGAGATTTGGCGGGCGGCCCCTGCCTGTTCGTCTACGATCTGTGCGATGCGGTCGATCGCCTCTCCCATTTCCCCGGTCACCTCTTTGAATCTTCTCAGCGTTTCCTGGATCTCTTTCGTGGAAGAAACCGTCTCGTTCGACAGCTTTCGAATTTCGTTCGCGACGATTCCGAAGCCTCTCCCCTTATCCCCGGCGTGAGCCGCTTCAATGGCGGCGTTAATGCCGAGCAAATTCGTCTGATCTCCGACGGCCTTGACAATCGAAACCACTTCGTCCGCCTGATCGACCTGCTCCACGGTAGTATGGGCGAGTTCGAGAAGCTGCCGGGTGAAATCGGACAACACATCCGATCCGGTCGCCATATGTGACAATTGGACATTGGCCTGGGTCAGCGATTTCGCCATGTTGTCGGAGATATCCCGCAGTTCTTTCTGTCTGCGCAATTGCACCGCAATGCCGCCGATCACGTTTCCTTCCTCATCATGAAGCGGGACCGCCGTCCCCGTAAATTCAAATCCGTAAAAATCGGCCGGCACATCCGCCTTCAAGCTGACATTGCGCCGGATGGCGTCCGTCAGCGGTTCGTCGGGCTGCAGCAGCTGGTTTACGCGAATAGACAAATCGATGTTTTCCCCCGGCCAATAAGCGATAAATTTCTCCAGGTCGCAAACCGCGATCGACAAGTCCATCGGGACAGCCGCCTTGATCACCGGTACAATGGCAACATAACTTTCTAACGTCCTGCTCATGTTTTTCTCCTCTTCTCCATTCGACAGCTAAGTGATATATATCACACTATACGGCAATCTACGGTTTGGGAAAAGTGGAATTATTTACGACGAATACGAGCATCTCTGTACTTGTTGTCATTGACAGTTGTCATGGCGCAAAATCTATAATGGGAAAGCCATTTGCTACTTTAGGCGCTTCGCTTCGCTCAATTTTTATAGTTAGGAGAAAGACGTATGTGGTTTATGTTTGCCCTGTTGACCGCCTTCGCTTGGGGAGGAGCGGATTTGTTTTACAAAAAAGGCAGCGATAGTACCGACCGGTACAGTCATATCAAAATCGTCATTATGGTGGGCCTTGTGATGGGCGTTCACGCCACAGGCTATATGCTGATTCAGGGAATCGCGTTCGATCCGTTCGATATGCTCCGCTATTTGCCCGTTTCCGCCCTATACATCCTGTCCATGACGATCGGTTACATAGGCTTGCGCTACCTGGAGCTCTCCATTGCCTCTCCCGTCCAAAATTCCTCCGGCGCCGTGACTTCGATTTTGTTGTTTATTTTTTTCACGCATTCGCTAAGCGTCCTTGAGGTCTTCGGCATCGCCGTCATTACCGCAGGGGTCGTCGCCCTTGCCGTTCTGGAAAAGAGGGTCGAACAGGCAGCCCTTCAAGCGGATTCGGCGAAAGTCGACCCGAAATATCAGATCGGCGTGATGGCGATCCTGTTTCCCATCCTGTATTGCGTCATCGACGGACTCGGCACGTTTGCGGACGGCATTTATTTGGACGAAATGAGCCTGATCGGCGAGGACGCCGCTTTGCTCGCTTATGAGTTTACTTTTTTCGTTTGCGCGGCCCTCGGGTTCATCTATTTGAGATTCCTGAAAAAACAACCCTTCAACCTGTTCAAGGAACGGGTCAAAGGGTACGCCGCCGTATTCGAAACGATCGGGCAGTTCTTCTACGTGTTCGCGATGGCGAGCAACGCCATCATCGCCGCGCCGTTGATCGCCTCGTACAGCATCTTCTCCGTGATATTGTCCCGGATCTTTCTGAAGGAAAAATTGAGCAAGGCGCAATATGCCGTCATTGCTGCGGTCATTGCGGGGATCGCCTTGTTGGGGATTGCGGATGAGCTGTGATTTGTGCTGGGAGCCGATCTGGCGGGAGTTGGGTGTCCAGTTGTAAACTTACGCTAACGCTTGCAACAGCTGCTAATGTGCTTTATTTCGCCAGTTTTAATTTCTAACGGTTAGCTCATTGGCGAGCGTTAGAGTTCCGACCATCTAACTGCACAGTCGTGAACTTACGCTAACGGTTGCCACAGCCGCTAATGTGCTTCATATCGCCAGTTCTATTTTCTAAGAGTTGCCATAGACGTTAATTGGCCGCAGGCTGCCTGGTTTGTGGCTAGATGAGCCAATTAAGCGCATTAGCAAGCGTTAGCGATTGCGATGTCCTGTTTTTCGACCTATTAGCTCAATGGCAAGCGTTAGAGTTCCTACCCTTTAATTGCCCAGTGGTGGACTTACGCTAACGCTTGCCACAGTTGCTAATTTGCTTCATATCGCCAGTTCTATTTTCTAACGGTTGCCATAGACGTTAATTGGCCGCAGGGAGCCTGTTTTGTGGCTAGATGAGTCAATTAAGCGCATTAGCAACCGTTAGAGTCGGCGATGTCCTGTTTTTCGACCTATTAGCTCAATGGCAAGCGTTAGAGTTCCTACCCTTTAATTGCCCAGTGGTGGACTTACGCTAACGCTTGCTACAGTTGCTAATTGGCTGCGTATGGCCAGTTTGACTTTCTAACGCTTGCCCCAGCCGTTAATTGGCTCCCGGAGGCCAGTTTTGCGGCTAAATGGCACAATTAAGCGCATTAGCGAGCGTTAGCGATTGCGATAGCCTGTTTTTCGATTAATAAGCTCAATGGCAAGCGTTAGAGTTCAGACCCTTTAATTGCCCAGTGGTGGACTTACGCTAACGCTTGCCACAGCCGCTAATTTGCTTCATATCGCCAGTTCTATTTTCTAAGAGTTGCTATAGACGTTAATTGACTGCAGGGAGCCTGTTTTGTGGCTAGATGAGTCAATTAAGCGCATTAGCAACCGTTAGAGTCGGCGATAGCCTGTTTTTCGATTAATAAGCTCAATGGCAAGCGTTAGAGTTCCTACCCTTTAATTGCCCAGTCGTGAACTTACGCTAACGATTGCCACAGCTGCTAATGTGCTTCATATCGCCAGTTCTATTTTCTAACGGTTGCCACAGTCGTTAATTGGCTGCAGGCAGCCTGTTTTGTGGCTAGATGAGCCAATTAAGCGTATTAGCAAGCGTTAGCGATTGCGATAGCCTGTTTTTCGATTAATAAGCTCAATGGCAAGCGTTAGAGTTCCTACCCTTTAATTGCCCAGTGGTGGACTTACGCTAACGCTTGCCACAGCCGCTAATTTGCTTCATATCGCCAGTTCTATTTTCTAAGAGTTGCTATAGACGTTAATTGGCTGCAGGGAGCCTGTTTAGTGGCTAGATGAGTCAATTAAGCGCATTAGCAAGCGTTAGCGATTGCGATAGCCTGTTTTTCGATTAATAAGCTCAATGGCAAGCGTTAGAGTTCCTACCCTTTAATTGCCCAGTGGTGAACTTACGCTAACGCTTGCCACAGTCGTTAATTGGCTGCAGGGAACCTGTTTTGTGGCCAGACGAGCCAATTAAGCCACATTGGCAACCGTTAGAGTCGGCGATGCCCTGTTTTTCGACCTAATAGCTCAATGGCAAGCGTTAGAGTCCCGACCATCTAATTGCACAGTCGTGGACTTACGCTAACGCTTGCCACAGCTGCTAATGTGCTTCATATCGCCAGTTCTATTTTCTAACGGTTGCCCCAGTCGCTAATTGGCTGCAGGCAGCCTGTTTTATCGCCAGATAAGCCAATTAAGCTTATTAGCAACCGTTAGAGTCGGCGACGCCCTCTTTTTTGAACGATAAGCGCATTAGCAACCGTTAGAGCCTCGGCCTTTTGGGATTCAGGACTTGCCCGGCCTCATGCGGACCATATAAGACAGGATGACGGATACCGCCAGTAAAATCAGCGGAACGACGCTCATCAAATACTTAAACGTCAGCCCCGGAGCGGGCCCGGGGTTATCGCCGCTTTCGTATCCGAAGATCACGCCGACGACGAAAAAGGCCAGAGCCGAAATCAGCCCGCTCGATCGGGTGATGAACCCGGAAACCGCGGTATAAATCCCCTCTCTTCTCAGGCCGGTTTTCTCGGCATCCTCATCGATGATTTGTCCGCCGACAATGGGCGGAGTAACCAAAAAGCCAGCCAGTCCGAAGCCGACGGCTATGCCCGCGAGAATCCCGCTGATCAGGTCGAATCCGAACCACAGTGGAATCACGGAGAGGCCGTAAACGATCAAGGACAACCGCCATGCCTTGACCCCGTCCATCCGGCGGATGATCCAATACCATACGAAGACGAGCGGAATGACCGAAACGAACACGGCCGCGAGCATTAGCGAGACCTGAGCCTCCGATATACCCAACACATATTTGGCGTAAAAGGGGATGATGGAGCTGATCAGCCCGTTCACGGTCTGGGCGAAGGAGTTGGAGATGTTAAATATCCAAAACTTCTTGTTTTTGATCGTTTCCTTGAACGCCGGAACTAGCTTGAGCGGTTCGCCTTGTCCGGCCTTCGGGTCTTCCCGGATGCCCATCATGCACAGCAGCATGAAAACAGCGAAGATGCAACCGTAGACGACCGCCATGTTCGAGAAGCCGATGGCCGCATACAGCACCGGCGTCAACGCCGTGGCGACCAAGAGCGCAACGACCTGGTAGCCCTGCTGAATGGCGGACGCCTTGGCCCGAAGCCGGTCGCCTCGGTACAGCTCGGGATACAAAGCCCCGTAATTCACCCAGATCACCGTGGCAACCGCCTCATACAAAATCAGGGTGGTAAGAAACCAGATAAACAGCCCGTTGCCCGTCAAGAACCCCGGCGGCGAATACACCAGCACGAAAAAAAACGCGAACGGCAAAATCGAACCGTACACCCATGGCCTGCGGCGCCCGAACCGCGTATTCGTCCGGTCCGACCAATACCCGAACAGCGGATTGTTCACCGCGTCCCAGGTCAAAAAGATCGTCCGCGCCAGCGTCGCCAGTCCGATCCCCAGCCCAAGCCGTTCCACATAAAAGTAGCTGTAGAACGAACTGAACGCTTGGCTGGGCACCATCATCGCGAACATGCCCAGCGCATACGTATACGGCGAGTTGATCCATTTGCGCCCCAGTTTTTGCCCCATAGCTTATCCCCCCGGAAGCTTGTTTTTTAAAATATATTCCGCGGGAGATATAAAGTGCGGGAATTTTAATATTTTTGCGGCGGAAGCGTGAACTCCGGCTTCGTCACCCTGTTGAATCGTTACGGAAGACCGAACGCAAAAAGGGACGCCTACTCGGCGCCCTCCCTCTTTATTTCATGTATTTTCCGACCAATTCATAGCATCTTCCTTTGGTAATCCCGGCCTTCGCCGACAACAGTTCCAAAGCTTCCATCGTGCCGCCTTTGAATTCGGCCGCTTTCTTCTCGGCGTCCTCGTCTCTTTTCGTGATCCAGGCCTGCTGTTCTTTCTTCAAAACGGCCATGTCCTCTTCGGTGAGCCGGTTTTTCAACGCTCCGTAAATTTCATTCAGTGCATCATCCCACCGTTTATACGCTTCCTCCGCCGCCTTGGTCATCGACACGGTTGTGCCTTCATCGTACAATTCCTGAAGATCCGAGAGCCCTTTTTCGATGTCGTCCAGCTTTTGAATATAGGCTTTCTTCGTACCACCGTCCGCCGTTCCCTTCCCGTCAGACAGTCCGGACTCGCCTGCAGGAGGGGTTCCTTCCGTGGCCGGATGACCCTGCGTATTTTGCTCCGTTTGCACGGCTTCATCATTTCCCGTTGTATTGCCAGTTTGGTCAGGTTTCCCGGAGTTACCGCACCCGGCCAAAATCCCACTGACCAATATAACCGATAAGAATAAAGATCCCGTTTTTTTCAATGGCTCCACCTACCCTATTTTTCGCCGTCGATGTCCAATGACCGAATCATCCGGCACTATCTAATGACGTAAACGAGGCGTGGAATAAAAAAGTTGCATCGACGCAAAAAAAGCGGCGGCGACAAGTCCGGCAAAACGCTTGTATCCGCTTACTTTCGGCGGCGATTCTTCGCCATCCGGTTGTACGTGATCAATGCCGCGATCATCATGGCGATAAAGCCGACATTACTGGACGCCTCCGGGGTTACACCGAACAACATGCACAAATTCGTAACAAGCGTTTTCGTCAGCAACGCAATCAAAATCAGCATGACGGGACGCCAAACATTGTAGCCTCTCAAAATAACGACCCCCTGAAATAGAATAAATGCAAATGTGCAGTAGATTTTTAG
This sequence comes from Paenibacillus salivarius, assembly GCF_051307165.1. Lineage (NCBI taxonomy): Bacteria > Bacillati > Bacillota > Bacilli > Caryophanales > Paenibacillaceae > Paenibacillus > Paenibacillus salivarius. The sequence goes on along the minus strand of NZ_CP195592.1, from coordinate 425,013 downwards.
GTAATTGATTATTAAGGGCTATTATACCATGCCGGATAGGGCAAAATCTCGTCCCGGCTCCGCCGGCTGATTTCGTAAAATTTTCTATCCTCACTTTTCCCGATTTGTAAATTTAAGTATGATAGGATATATCATCGAAAGAGGTGTGGCTCTATTTTGAAAAAATACATAGGCTTAACTTTAGGCATCCTGCTATTGCTAGGCGTGTCGGCATTCTTCCTCAACAATAGAAATCCTCACAAGGGATTGATCCTCATCCAGGAGACGGAACACGGCGTGTTTTACAGTCCCTCTGCCGATGCCGGCTCCAAACAAGTAACCGAGATCCTCTCCTCCGAATTTGACGCCCATTTCATGCGTTTATCGAAGATGTTTCATTTTGAATCCGAGCAAAAGGTCCCCGTTCATGTGTATGTGGATTACGAAGCCTTTCGGGAAATGATCGGGCGGGATACGGAAGGCACCTATGATGCTAGGGATAAAACCATTAAGGTATATACCCCCGTAGATTTGGAAGATCCCAATACGCGAAAAGATTACACGGATCAAGTTACGCATGAACTGGTTCATGCGATAATCCAGCAGATCAATCCGAATGTCGGGCGTACGAAATGGCTTGATGAGGGAACCGCCTACTACGCTTCCAATCAATTTGAAGAGGAATTCGCGTCCAAAATCAATTCCGGGTTCGCCTTTCTGGACTTTCCGGCCCTGGAGCAATTTCGGAAGCCAAGTTATTTCAATCAAGCTGGAGGAGCGGCATATTTCTACAGCGGTACATTGATTCACTATATCGTTGAAAAGTACGGAATCGAGACGCTGAATGAAATCATTCGCAAGCCTAAAAAAATAGAGAAAATTTTGGACACATCCATCGAAAATCTATATGCCGATTGGGAATCCAGTTTAAGATGATGTCGGCAAAAGGCAAAAAAAGAGCCCTCCCGGTACCCGGACGGCTCTTTTCCATGGTTTATTTTTATACGAACTCATTGGAATGAATCAAGCCGAGTCTTCTCGCTTCCACAATCGCTTCCGATCTGGAACGCACGCCCAGCTTCTCAAAGATACGCGTTAAATTGTATTCTACCGTCCGCTGGCTCATCAACAGCTTGGAAGCAATATCGCGATTGCTGCTGCCGTTGGCCACCTCCTGCAGAATCTCCTGTTCCCGTTCATTGATGGATACTTCCTCCATCTCTTTTTCCCCTCTGCCTTGATTCAAACGCACTTCCCGGCGCCGGAGCTGCCGCAGCAAGGAGACGGGAATGACCGCTTCATCGCGCATGACGCAGCGGATGGCATTCAAAAGCTGCTCCCGGCTAGCCGTCTTACTGACGATCCCGCTGACCCCCGACTCGATTAACAGATTGAAGTTCGGGCTGATCTCATACCCCGTATAAATTAACACCCGGCACTCCGGGTTCAGCTTCACCATACGCTTCGTCAATTCCACTCCGCTAATCACGGGCATATTCAAATCAAACAGCATCACATCGAAGCTTTCCCTTGCAACGAGGTCAAGCGCCTCCATCCCCGACATGAGCACGGTGACCTGCATTTCCGGGTCCTGTTCGATCATGTTTTTGGTTCCCTCGCCCACGGAGGGGTGATCGTCAACCAGCAATATTCGAATCATCGATATCATCCTCGCTTTCCCTGTTCATACTTGAAGACTCCAGCGGTAAAAAGATGTTGACTTCAAGCCCCTCCCCCATTTCGGACTTGAAGCTGATGCTGCCTTCCAGGCTGTGCACCCTTTCCTTAATCCCGGACAAGCCCATATGCTGATAGGAATCATTCAAATCCTCCAGCTTGAGGCCAATCCCGTCATCTTTATATGTAAGACGAATCCCGTCCTTTTGTTCCAAAGCGATCACGATATTTGAAGCTTTGGCATGTTTGCCTGCATTGCGAAGAAGCTCTTGTACAATTCGGAAGATCGTAAGCATCTGCTCATCGTTCAGTTCGGCCGTAAAATCATCCCCCCGGAAATCGACGGTGAAATTGTTACGGATCTGCGACTGCTCAAACAAGCTTTTCAGAGCTTCCACGATGCCCATCTCATGAAGTAATGGCGGCCTAAGCTCGTTGCAGGTTTCCCTGATCTGATGAATGACGTCCAACAGTCCTTCCCTGATGTCCAGCAGTTTCTGCCGCAAGTCTTGGGACATATCGTAATCGGACATTGCGGACTCCAATTGGCGATACCAGAGCAACTGATCCTGAAGCGCGGAATCGTGGAGATCGGACGCCAGCTTGCGCCGTTCCTTCTCGGATAATCTAAAAATAAGCCTCAGCACCCAAGGGGATGCGGACGATCCTTTCTGTCTCTGGAACTCTTCCTCCAAGTCTTCAATCAGCTTTTCGATCAAATACAGATTTTCATATACGATGGCACTGTAGTTGGCCAACGTTTTGAGCCAAGCCCGTTCATCGGTGTTATAACGGGTCCGGTTATTTTTATTGTCCAGCCACAACACGTGGAGATTACTTCCCTTGATGCCGATCACAATGCAGATTCCCCGTTCAGCCGGTATGATCTTTCCGATGGATAAATGAGGCCGGGCTTGTCGAAAAGCGGAAATAACAGAGTCGCGGATATCGGCAAGCGATTCTTCCAGGCTCAGTTCCTCCAACCTATCCATCCGAACCTCGAAAAAGGCTACTTCCCCGACTGGCAAGACTCGCACGATCTCATGTTCCAAGACACGTTCCAAATCCGATTTTTTCATGACTCTCGAGATTCGAGTCGAAAATCGGTTAAGGCTTCCCTGATAGTTATGCAAGTCTTTGTTGATTCTCGGTCTTAACCGGCGATCCGCATATTCCTTGGCGAACAGGAATAAGGTGATCATCAGGTAACTGACCAGGAACAATTGGCTCCATTTAATCCAGGAATAGTTGTCCTGACTCAGGATAATGGTGGCCAGCAGCGTAATAAGCAAGGTCGGAGCAAAAGCTAAACTCGCGTAATACAAAAAACGATTGATCAAAAAATCGATATCGAATAACTGTTTCGTCGTGAACATGTATAAATAAACAATCGGAATAGTCAACAGGAATACCGCCGGAATCTCCGCCGGCAGGAATGTGATCCCAAACAATTGGGGAACCGCGAACAGGGTCAAAAACGGAACAAAACCGATCAAGTGTCCTGTCAAAGTCAGCTTAAATAAAGACCTTAAAGACCCGCGGCGGTGCATGATATACTTTTCAACCAGCTTATAAATGATAAACACATTAACCGAAATAAAATATGCCAGCATAATTATCGTAGTAATTCCACTGGCTACATTAAAAAAGATGAGATTACTGAGCTCCAACGCGTTCGGAACGCTAATGGTAATATAAAAGAATATTATCAAGCCTCGATTAACGAATTTTTCTTGATAACGAACCAGATATCCGTTCATAAATTGAATAAAGAATATCGGCACCAGCATAAAGGATAAGGATAGCGCGAGTCTCCCTACCGGATCAATCCTGCCGGACGAAAAAGAACTTAAATAAGCGATCCCGATCGACATAAAAAAAAGAATCAGCTGGACTGCGGCTTTGTCGTGTTTCTTGCTTCGATAGACAAAAATGGATAGGACGGCGAACAGAAGTACCGCAGCCAACGGAAGAACAAGCTGAAGGATAATCTCTTTTGCTGTAAGACGATTATTCACTTCTAAATAGATACTACGCAAACCATCAGGGCTCTCCAATCTGTTGAGCAGAATCGAAGAAGCCCTTTCAATTCCTCCCAATGCCTTTACGGAATAAAAATCTCCCGCCTGTTTTCCGTCGATCTCGACGACAATATCACCGACCAAAACTTTTCCGTAGCTCCAATATCCTTCCGGCGAATCCGTCACCACATATTGCCCTTGGTCATTAAGGGCGACATCGATCCCGATAATAGGATATCTGAGAATGGAAACGGACAAATAACCCACAAGAATGCTAATCAGAACAATAAATGCTGTAATTTTGTATTTGTTTGCCAATGACAATCCCTCACAATAGTTTAGCTGGAAGTTTTCTCTAACGATGATTCACATTAGTTCCAAATGCTAGCCTTCATCGGTTCCCGGCTCATATCGCCTTTGTCTTTAAGCACATCCATCAATGCTCTATGTTCCACACCGCTAATCCCCGCCAATTGAAGCTGACCCGCTTGAACGTTCACCATTGCACCGGCATCTTTAACCAAAGCTTGAATCAATTCTTTTAACATTGACAATCCCTCCGATTGGTTGGTTATAAGAGGATTTCCTCTTAAGCCCAATATATCAGGGATCCCAGATGCTGGAAACGACAACCGTGCCCGTATTTCCCGCCATTATGATAGCGGTCTCATTGCGGGGACTTGCGGTGTTAATGTTGCGGTGTTGTTGTTGCGGTGTTGTTGTTGTTTTGCGTTTTTACTCCGCTAGTGAGAGCATCTGCTCCTTCCAATGCGGTTCCACTTGAAGCTGTTCGATCAGCTCCAAATAACGGTAGTAGTGCGTCCGCATCCGAACCGACGTATACAATAACGTTCCCGTCGACTCCACAAGGCGCTCGATTTCATCCTTTCGCTGCAGGACATCGGTAAAGTCCAGCTTTCCTTCGAAATAGTCCGCAATCCAATGCTCGTGTTCGGATACCGATTGAAGCAAATAGAGGATGGGCAGCGTTCTCTTGCGGTTCAGAAAATCGTTTTTATGATCCCAATTGAGCAGATCGCGAATGTCGTTTTTGATTTGAGCGGCGATCCCAAGCTCCTCGGTATACTGTTTTACTCCTTCGACCCATTCCCCGGTGGCCAGAACCGTACCGATCATGCTGGCGGCGACCAGCAGGGCTGCGGACTTCTGCGACACCATGTCGATGTAATCCTCTTCCGTATGTATGTCGTTGACTAAATCCCGCATTTGACCGTTCACGGCGATGAGGACTTCTTGGTTGATAATGCGCGCAGCCTCCAGTTTCCGCTCCAAGGGAAAGCCGGTGGAGAGAATGAGCTGCACGGAAAGGGTGAGCAATCCGATGCCGATATTCAGGGCGATTTCCGGGGCAAACCGGTTCCATACCTGTTCCCCATTGTCCTTGTCTTGAATATCGTCGATGATATCCAGGCTCAGCATCATCATCTCGATCGCCGCCGCAGCCCGATAGATATCCTCGTTGTCCTCGCCGGCAAACATCCGGTAATGCAGCACGGTCATTTTGCCCAACAGCATGGATTCCTTCATTTTTTCTTCGAGACATAATAAAGCATGTTCATAGAGCTGCGGTACGTTAAAATAGTTCTTCAAGCTTTTTCTTAGCTCTAAATCTATCATTTCCGCAAATCTCTCCAATTTATAACCTCCCGCAACTTAATTATTATAAATTTTCCCATTTATTTTATACATTCCATATTCATTAAATAATCCCTTTTTTTTCTTTGAATTCAATAATAAAAAAGCCTGTTCCACGAAACGTTCATGAAACAGGCCTTCCTTAATCCAACAGTTGTTCGAGAATACCGGTCATTTCCTCGGAGCTCATGCGGTACATTTTTCCGATCCGGATCGCTTTTTCGAAAGCCCTTACGACCTGGGGGTGTCCCCGGTCCCGGTCGAAGTTGCTGCTTTCGCAGTTGACGAACGTACCGGTCCCCCTCCTCACGAGGAGCAGTCCTTCCTTTTCAAGATCGCCGTATACTCTGCGAACCGTAATCAAGCTGCAATCCAGCTGCCCGGCAAGCTCCCGCAAGGAGGGGAGCATCTCGCCGTGGGGTAAGCTCCCGCTCACGATGAGCCCGCGCAGCTGTTCCCGAATTTGTACGTAGAGCGGTTCATCGGAATCCGGCGTCATCATAATGGATATCGGGTGATTGCTCATAACTATCGCCTCTTTCGGTCAGGACCGCTCCCTCAGGACTGCACGGACCGTTCAAAAATCAAATCGAAATGATTGGCGGTGCCAAAGCCTTGGGTGCTCGGCGCAAAAATCTGAAACAGCCTCCAGCCCTCCCGTGCATGCTCATGAATGATTTCCTGATAATCCTTCACCGGTTTATTTTCAAGAAATCCCTTCAACTCGATTTTTACGAATTTATATTCGTACATTACTTTTCCTCCTCCCTAAATGTAAGAACCGACAACACGACTTCGTAATAACCGTCAATCCCCAGCAGTTCATGAACGGCCTTATCGTAAAACTCCATCATCGGGGAGACCGTCCTGCCGCTGCCGGGCGCGCTTTGCAGAAGGCGTTCGGTGAACCGTCCCGCATCGAGCAGGCTGAGGCGATATCCGCGTTCCCCGAACAGCTTCATCGAGCGTTGAATATTGGCGGTAATAAATATGGCGCCTTCGCCACCCGTAAAGTCTATGCCGGAATCGAACGCAGATTTCCACCAATCCGCTTCCACCCGCTCCTTGACCAGCTCAATAAAACCTTCGGCAGGACAGCAATAGAACAATTGATACTGTCCGTCTTCCCGGTTTTTCGACAAAAAGTACAGATCCGGCCCATCCAATTCATGAGCGGGTCCAAGCTCCCTCAAGTTTTCAAACTCCCTGAACGGCTGCCAGTTTTCCTGCAACCGCTCCAGGCCGGCCGCCAGATCCGCAAGAAAGGGATGTCTTCTCCGGTCCATAGCGTCCATGCCATAACGCTGCGAGGCGAAATACCGTTTTGCCGGCGTCACCGTCTGATTCATCTGCGAAAAAAGCTTTTTCAGCATCTTCATCCGCGAACGGGTCAACACATCAAACTGGGGATGAAGGTTGGAGTTATGGTGATACGTCAGCGCCAACCGTTCCTCCTCGACCTCTTGATCGGATCTCCAATCGATATATTTGATCTGCATGCAATCACGTCCTCATCGTATAAAATTAAGTCCGGCATGCATCAAGGAAACGGATGCGGACTGTTGTTCAGATCTTCCGGCTTGATCGGCCCGCTTCGCAAGCCAAGCTCCATCGGCGTCCTGTAAATTCTGTCGCTCGTAATGAGACGCTCCTTCTCGCTGCGCGGGAGTTGAACGGTTCCGGGAACGATCATTTTTACGACATGAAGTCCAAGCTGGCGAACATCGTCGGTCGTCACGTCCACGCACAGCACTTCCAGCCCGCGCTTTTTCAGGCAGTCGACAATGTGTTGAAGCCGCTCTGCTTCGGATCCCCGAACGATTTCGGTATCTCCGGGGATCGGCCGGATATCCCCGGAAGCGATCGTAAAAGCCAACTCCTCGTTGGCGAACGGCTGCTCATAGTACGGCAGTCTCAAGCCGTAATCCGTCACTTGATGCGGCAAAAGAGAGGGCAGTGCTTTGGAATATATTTGCCCTTTGTTGCCGATAAACAACTGGCTGATTTCCATCAAAGTTTTCCGCACCGCGTCCTTCATGGATAGCCGCGCCGATCCTCCTACGGATACTTTGCCGTCCCGGGTTGTCAGCAAGCCGAAAGCGGACGGAATACCGATATCGCTCGTCGTATCCACGACTTCGAGTTGGAATCTCGACGGATCCAACAGCTCTTTGAACGGCCCCGCTACCGCGAATTCACGGACGTCCAGCCGCGGCAGCGAAAGCGAGTTATACCACATGATCATAAAGGCATCGCGTTCGATGATCTCAAGCAGCCCCGAGATCATGGCTTGCTCCTTCGTGCTTCCGGCCGCCGAGCCTGTCATTAGACCGAAGCAAATCGCCTCCTCGTCGTTGCTCTGAGGGATATACGAATCCCAGGCGATGGCCGCGGGCACCCATTTGGAGCGTCCGGTCGAGAGGCTCCGGCTCTGTACCCAGCGAATTCGGGATTGTTCGGTAAATGGACGGTAAGGAAATTGCCATTGTTCGTACTGTTCCTTCGTAAACAGGGGCAGTTCGTCGGGATGAAGAGCTTCCCCCTCGATCTCCTTCCAGGACGCCAGTACGGTACGTTCCGGGGTTACGTAAGCTGCGCAGTACCTTTCCACCGCTTCCGCGACCGCCGAGACGTTCGCTTCTTCCGGCGTAAATCCCATGCCGCTTGCAAAAAAGTCGATCAACCCATGCTGTTCCCGCCCGAAAAACTTAGGGTTGCCCGGAGCCGCCAAACTGAGGAACAAGCGCGGATCGCCCGGATCGGAGCTCAAATTCATCAGCCCCCTGACGATTCCCCCATGCGGACTAATCGCCTTCCTTAAATTTTCCGGCAATGTTGCCGTTAAGCCCCGGCAGGCAGCGTCGGCGCCCACGGTGGAGCGACCTGCTGCGCTCCCCGCGTCCGACCTGCGAATCAGCGCGCGGCTCATGGCTCCAGCACCAATTCCGCCTCCCGCCAAGGCTGTGCGGCGAGATGAGCCTGATGCCTAACCCCGCAAGAAGGGCACGTCGGCAGCTTATAAACCGGATTTACATCCCCCTGCAGGTGGAAGGGATCAAATTCGATCAGGTGGCCTAAAGACAGCGGCGGAAAACTATTGGTATGGCGGGTGATCCATTTCACCGTCTCAATGGCTACGATGCCGCTCAATACGGACCAGGATAGATCGAACATCGTTGTTTTCGGCTCCAGAGGCGCAAGCCCATGGGAGCGAGATCGCAGCTGTACGCATTCATAGCAAGCGGAGCAATCGGGGACGACGATGGGGCCGATTCTCCCGGTCGAATGCGAGAATTGAACCGGGAGCCAGGTAATCCCGTTCCGGAGAGCGTATGCATTGAACGCCTCTCCGACCTTTTCGGCTTGAAGGACCACGACGAGCTCGGAATCCGCATTCACGTCCTCGAACCGGTTCACGACGTTTACCGCCACGCCAAGTCCTTGCAACAAGCGTTCCAGGCTCTCCGCCGAGTTGATGGCTTCGGCCTCGCACAAAACGGTAACCGGGGTCATTTCGGACCCGCTCATCGGTTGCCGCCTTTCTCGAGGATGAGGCATCTCACATTCCCTTCGCCCTCAAGGTCATAGGTGTGGGTCTCGACAATTTGCAACGAGGAATCCTTAATCGCGCCGAGCAAATCTTCTTCCGGGAAAAACCTTTTGAAAGTGGAACCGAAGAAACGTTTCGTTTCTCCCTGCTGAATCACTTCCGCATAGAAGTTCATCACCGCGCTCTGCTTTTCCAGATTTTCCTCCTCGCCCATGAGCACGAACTGCTTATGCTCCGGTCCGAGATCCAGCGTAATCCCGTTGACGCGCCCGCCGCGTACCGCCGAATTATGATCCTGATTGGACAGGACATAGTCGAATATGAAGCGCCCGCCTTCTTCAAGATGTCTTTCCACCGTTCCCAGCATCCGTCTGAAGTCTTCCATTTCACGCAGCAGGCTGATGCTTGTCGCGGACAAAACGATGAGCGGAAACTTTTCCTCCAGCTCAAAATCCGTCATGTCCCCTTGCTTCACGTCGATCCGGTTTCTCAATCTGGCCGGCAGCTGCGCCTGCTTCTTGCGGCAAATGTTCAGCATATCCCCGGAAAGATCCAATCCGACGACCTGAAATCCACGATTCGCCATATGCATTAGGATTCTTCCCGATCCGCAAGCGAGCTCCAGGACCTTGCCCTGCCCGGCGTATTGCCGGGCCTGCTCCAGAAGAAGCGGAATATCATAGTCCGTGCGCCCCGCCACGGCTTCGTAAAATTCGGAATAATAGCCTTCGTACAAATCAAAATCATAGCTATTCGGCATATTCAGATCTCTTAAATCTTTAAATACTCCAAAGTACATCCTTTCCGACCTCCTCGAATCGATTAATTAGGAACCATGATAAGTAACGTTTGTGGATTAACTGAGAAGTCCCTTTACTGAATCGTCCATCCGCCGTCCACGATCAAATTGTGGCCCGTAATCATGCCGGCCGCGTCCGTGGCCAGGAACAGGACGGATTTCGCGATGTCCTCCGGCTCGGCGAATTTGCGCAGCGGAACCTTCGGCAGGTTGGTACGCTGAAATTGGGGATTTTCAATAATGCTGCGATTTGCATCCGTGACGACGAATGTCGGGGATACGGCATTCACCCTTATCCCGTATTTCGCCCATTCAATGGCGAGCGCCTTGGTCAAATGAATCAGGCCGGCTTTGCTCGCACAGTAGGGCGCCCGGTTTTCGTTGCCTACGACCCCGTGCTGCGAGGCGATCATGACGATGGAACCCTTTTTGTTGCGGACCATGATTTTGGCCACTTCCCGGGTCAGGAAGAACGTTCCCTTCAGGTTAATGTCCACCACGAAGTCCCATTCCTCCTGCGTCAGGTTCAACGCGGGCGACAGCAGATTTACGCCTGCATTGTTGATCAGATATCGAAGGTCCACTCCCTGCTCTTCAATGGAACGAACGCATCGCTCAATGCCTTCGATATTCCGGAGATCCAGAGCTTCGCATACCGTTCCCACGCCATACGATTCCCGAAGCCGCCCCGCGACCTCCTCGGCCTGATCCATCAATTCGGGAAGCTCCGTCAGGATTAAGGAAGCGCCCTTTCTGGCGAAATGCAGCGCGATTTCCGCTCCGATGCCTCGGCCGGCGCCCGTGACGAGCGCCCATTGGCCGACCAGCTTGATGGCATCCAGATCCGATGCCGCATCGCTTTGAAGCCGGGAAAGGGAATCCGGAACTTGCGGTGCCGATATTTCAACCGCCATAGTGGTTCATCCCCTTTCTTATAAGGACCTCATCGCTTTATAGATCAGCTTCGGCGTCGGCTTTTGCCCGTACAACAGCACGCCGACTTGATAAACCTTGGCGGACAGCCAGCACGCCCCGAGTGTGGAAAGGAACAGAACCAGCGTCGGGAGAAGAATTTCCAGCCATGTCGGATCCGACATCCCCACCCGAATGAACATCATGAACGGAGTGACGAAAGGAACATAGGAGCCGATGACCGCTGCCGAGCTATCGGCGTCCGCCAAGTTGAAAACTCCGAATAACAATCCCGCCATCAAGAATAAGGAGATAGGAAGCGTAACCTGATTGATTTCCTCGCTTCGGCTGACAAGGGATCCTGCGGCCGCAAACAAAGCGGCATAGAAGAAGTATCCCAAGATGAAGAAGACGATAAGGAGGGCCACCGTTTTTCCCTCAAGGATCGAAAAGTCGATTTGAAACCCGAAGAGTTCCAGGTTCGATCCCGAACCGCTTAATGTCATCATCAGATAAGCCGCGCCGATCACAAACGAAAATTGGAGCAGCCCCGCAAGCCCGACGCCAAGCACTTTACCGTAAAGCAGCTGTATGGGCTTCACTTTCGTAATCAGAATTTCTTTGACCCGTGAGCCTTTTTCGACCGAGATCGATGTCGCCACATTGGCGCCGAAGAAATAGATCAACAGGTACAGCAGGAACATGATCAGATAAATCGGCCAGTAGGTTGCCGTAATCGATTTGCTCCCCACCTTCAACTCCTGAACTTCAACCTGCACGGCGGCCGTCAACTTTGCCTTATCCTGAGGAGCAAGCTCCAGCCTGTTCATTTCCGACAGGGTATATAAATTTTGCACGTAACTGTTTAATGGAGATAAATAGTCGGCGGCGTCATCCATCTTGTTCACGGTTACCGTTAAAACGGGCCGGCTATCCTTCTCGCCGATCGTGACGATCCCCAATACCTCGCCCTCTTTCTCCAGTTCCGCCTTCTCCTTGGCCAGATCCGCCTCTTGGATGACCCGCCAATTGTAGGAATCGGACACCTGCTGCCGGAACCCTTCCGTCTCGGTGACGATTCCCGCGGTATCCAGAATGGCGATATCCCCCTTGGCCATGTTCTGGGCCTCTCCCAAAAATTTAGGGAGAATGATCAGCGCCGCCAGGATCAGGATCATGATGACCGTCATGACTCTGAACGCTTTGGAACGCACCCGCTCCATAAATGAATAGCCGAATACCAATCCGAATTGTCTCATGATACTTCCCCCACCTTTTCGATAAATATTTCATGCAATGTCGGTTCCTTAATTTCAAATTTCAGCAGGTTTACGCCCTGGCTCGTGAGCCGCTGCAGCAGTTCATTGCCTTGCTCTTCATGTTCAAGGGTGAGCTGCCATTCGTGGGCATGATGGTCGACATCCTCATTGTGGAAACCGAACGCCGCCAAATGCGGGTTCAGGTCATTCTCGCTTCGGAGCACCAGATTCCGGCGCCCGTAAGACTTTTTGATGTCCGCCAATTTGCCGGATACCATCATTCTTCCGCGCTTCAGGATGCAAATCTCTTCGCAAAATTGCTCGACATGCCCCATCTGGTGGCTGGAAAAGATCATCGTTTTTCCCTTGCCCAGCTGTTCCTTCACCACGGAGGCGAGCAGCTCCGAATTGACCGGATCCAGACCGCTGAACGGCTCGTCGAGAATGACCAGCTCCGGATCATGGATTAGAGCCGAAATAATCTGGACTTTCTGCTGGTTCCCCTTGGACAATTGCTCCACTCTTTTATGCTCATGCTCTTCGATGCCGAGACGTTCTAGCCATTTTTTCATCGATTTGATGGCGCCCGAACGATCCATCCCCTCAAGTCTGGCGAAATAAACGAGCTGCTCGCTCACCTTCTCCTTCGGGTACAAGCCCCGCTCTTCCGGCAAATAACCGATGCTGGGGCGATTCGCCAGGATGGGGATTCCGTCCCAATGCACTTCTCCGGCATCGTAGTCCACCAATCCGAGCACGGACCGGATCGTCGTCGTTTTTCCGGCTCCATTGCCTCCCAGCAGCCCGAATGCTTTGCCGGAGTTGGCCTTCAGCGATATTCCGTGGAGTACCGTCGCATCTCCGTATTTTTTGACTAATTGTTTTACTTCAAGTGTCATGATTTACACCGCCTTATTTATTTTGATAATAAATTTGGTTCCATGATAGAGCAGCACGCAGGCAATCCCCGCAGTGATGATGAAGCTGGTCGCCCCAAGAAAAGAGTACAACCGCTGCTGAATACTGTAGAGCCCCCAGCCCCAAAAGCATGGTGCGAATATGACGGCCGCGAAGCCGTAGACCAGCAGAATGATCCTTTCCTTCAAACTGGCCGGGCCCTGGTTTTTCCTTTTCCATGGCGTAATGAGCTTAAAAAATGCTTGAAATGCTTTGGTACGGAGATTGGTGATTCCAAGTCCGTGACTCAACATCCAATATCCGTCAAGCTTCACCAGCGGAAGCATATTGATTATGCTCAGCCCCAGATTTGCAATCCCGTAGAAGAAGAGCACTGGAATATGCACTTGAAAGCTGGCGAATGCATAGTAGGTCACTAGCGCGATCGAGGTCATAATCCACTGACTGAAGATCCCTGCAAACAACACGGCTAACTTGTGACTCTTCTTTTTAAACTTGTAGGTATCGCTCACATCGCAAAACATCGCCGGACTCAAGTAGAAAAGCATGGCTCCCATTTGCTTGACGCGCCCGCCGTAATACTTGCACACCATGCCATGGGCGAATTCATGCACGACGGTCGTCATCAGCAGCATGATGTAGATGACAACGTAACTGCCGAATCCAAGCTGTGCGAATGACAGGCCGTTGATAATGGCCGGATCGTTTACAAGCAGGGTACCTGCGGTTAGAATAAGGATGGCAAAAAGGACAATCGTAATCGGATGCAGGATGGTGCGTATGACCGGCAGCATCGATGTTAACCACTGATCCGGATTGACGGACAAGAACTTAATCGTGGAAATATCATCGATCTTCCAGTTGAACCTCCATTTTTTGCGCTGCTCTTCCGCCTCGGGCGGGGCGCTGTCCAGAAATCCCCACTCGCTGAACTTTTCGTACAGGAACGCTCTTTCTTCTTCCGTAAGGCTTCCGGCATATTGGCTTTCCGCCGATTTCAAATCTCCCTCCCGCGTTAACAGCCGCAGGAATTCGACTTCCCGAACCCCTAACTTGACGTATTTTTGATGGACTGTATGTTGAACTAAGAAATAGTTATTTTCAATTTCGTGAATTTCCAATTGATTTACCGCTTCCATCGAATGCTCACCTCAATGCTTTCATGATTAAAGTTATGTAAGATCCCTCTCCCGCAGGCTGCTGCTTCCCTAACGGGAGAGGAGTCTTAGACATATTCGGGTCTTACGTTAATGCGATAACCGCGACGACTCCGCCTGCGATCGTTACGCCTACGGCTACGCCTTCCACGAAATCTCTGGCACTACCCGGCGCTGCAACATCCTCCAAAAGCTCCATTTGCAAATTAAGAGTGTTGTTCATCATCATCTTCTCCTTTTAATTGGTATTTTTAATTGTTTATGAAGTGCCGCCGATCTTAGCGATCTTAGGTAAGAACGACTACAGCCGCTCCTGCTACAATTGCGACGCCTACGCCTACGCCGGCCAGAAACGCTCCGTCCCCGGGAGCCGTTACTGCTTCCATTTCCTCGAATTGCAGAGCCAATGCTGGATTTGTCATCATAAATTCCTCCATTTATTGTTTTTTTGGTATTAAAAATAAGGAATGTGCGATTCAATGAGGGCTAAATTAAGTCAACGCTACGCCGATACCTACGCCTACGGCCACGCCGATAGCAACGTCAACCCAACCCGGAGCCGCTACGGCTTCCATTTCTTCGAATTGCAAGGACAGATTCTTTTGCATGCTGCTCACCTCCTTTTGCGAAAATTCGTCAATTTATCTAAGTACCTGGATGATTGAGATTATGTCAAAGCTACGCCGATGCCTACGCCTACAGCCACTCCGATAGCGACGTCAACCCAACCCGGAGCCGCTACGGCTTCCATTTCTTCGAATTGCAAGGACAGATTCTTTTGCATGCTGCTCACCTCCTTTGCATGACATGATTTGATGATTAATACAGAGAAACGATCGGCGGAATAATTGGCAGGATGATAATAATCGGTCCTACGATCGGCCAAAGAGTTGCCATGTCGTTCACCTCCCGCACAGAAATTGTTGATTGAAAATCTATGAAAACCCGGTTGAAGGAAATTATGTCAACGCTACGCCGATGCCCACGCCTACAGCTACGCCGATGGCGACATCAACCCAACCCGGAGCCGCTACGGCTTCCATTTCTTCGAATTGCAAGGACAGATTCTTTTGCATGCTGCTCACCTCCTTTGCATGAACATGATTTGATGATTAGAACAGAGAAATAATCGGCGGAATAATCGGAAGAATGATAGGTCCGATGACAGGTCCTACAATCGGCCAAATGGCTGCCATGTCGTTCACCTCCGTTACAAAAATGGTTGTTCGAAAAATCTATGAAAACCCGGTTGAAGGAAATTATGTCAACGCTACGCCGATGCCCACGCCTACAGCTACGCCGATGGCGACATCAACCCAACCCGGAGCCGCAACGGCTTCCATTTCTTCGAATTGCAAGGACAGATTCTTTTGCATGCTGCTCACCTCCTTTACCGTGAATATCTTAGCGTTATATATAGGTTATTGCCGGATGTACGATTGGACTGCTGCTTCAGCTTACAGAAAAACGATAGGGATAATCGGGAGAATCGGATAAATGATCGGGAGAATCACTCTTACCAAGCGGCTCACCTCCTTACAGAAAGTTATTGGTTTTTATTCATTCTTGTTAGCCAAGCTTGTAGGCGAATTGTATAGTTACAACGCGGCTTAAAGGGTATAAGCCAATCGTGTAATCCCGGCTTTCAACCATTCGGGTAGAAGATGGACCTGAATTTCGTCCAGCTTGCAGGAGAGATTATGCTTCACCCCTCATCACCTCCCTTCAAGCACCTTCTTGATGATCTGCACCATCATCTCTATCTCGTGCTCTTGGATGACAAACGGCGGGAACAGATGAAAACCTGTCGTTAATTCCGGCGTGTTGAACGGATAGACGATAAGTCCCCGGCGTTTCAGCTTGCCGACAAGCTCCGCAAGGCGTTCCGGCGGAAGGCATGCTTCGGTCCCACGGTCTGCGGTTAGGGCTACCCCGACCATCAGACCCTTCCCGCGGACTTCCAGGAAGATCGGATTGTTCCCGAGGGCTTCCTGCAGCGCGCTTCGGAGCTGTGCCCCCCTTTTTTCTACCGATTCAAGCATCCCCGGCTCTTCCAACGCTTTGACTGTCGCGATTCCTGCGGCGCAAGCGATCGGGTTCCCGTTTTGCGTGGATAGATGCTCGATATGTGAAGCGGCCCCGGCAAAGGCCTGCTGAATCGCCTCGCTGAACAAGGTCGCCCCCAGCGGCAAATATCCGCTGTTGATGCCTTTGGACAGGCACAGAATATCCGGTACGACTCCGCTATGCTCGAAGGCAAACATTTTTCCCGTCCGCCCCATCCCCGTCGCGACTTCATCAAAGGCCAGTAAGGCATCATACTTCAGGCACAATTCTTTCACTTTGCGAAGATACCGGTCAGGCAGCGGTATAATTCCGCCGGAACCGATGATCGGTTCCAACAGGACTCCGCCGATCGTAGAACCTTCCTGTTCGAAAAGCTGCTCCAATTCCCGGATCTTCAGATCGAGGCAAGCTTCGGCGATATGCCCCGGCGTACAGTGTCCGCATACCGGAACCGGATGGAAGAAGAAGCCTGGCACCTTTGGTCCGTAGCTCTCGGAAATCTCCTGGTCGATCCCGCTGGCGCTCATGGAGCCGTAGTAGCTGCCGTGATACGACTTATCCAGGACGACGATCATGGTTTTATCCGGCCGGCCGCGGAGATGATGGTATTTGCGGATCAGCTTGATCGCGAGCTCCACCGATTCCGAGCCCGTGCAGGTATAGGCCACCTTGCTTAAGTGCTCCGGCGTGATACGCAGCAGCGTTTCGGCAAATTGCAACGTCGTCGGATTGCTCTGGTCTACGGGATTTACATAGGGCAGCGCATCCAGTTGATCGATAATGGCTTGGCGAATACCCGGATGACGATAGCCCAGCGATATATTCCACAGCCCGCTGATCCCGTCCATATAGGTTCTTCCGTTCGTATCCTGAACGTAGATTCCGTCTCCGATCGCGAGCGGAGTAAGCTCCCCGCCGAGCCGAACATCCTTAAGCGGATGGACCATCGGATAATTCGTTGTTGGGGTTAACATAGGGCAATTCCCTCCTTTCAAACGGCTTTCGCCGGCATTTTCTTCAGACAGCCCTCGCGTGTAAACATCTCCATGGCCTGGGAAACGGACTTGGCTGCGTATTCCTTTTCAACCTGATACTTCTCGGCAATATGCTCCACCAGCTCCTGCTCGTCGGCTCCGGCCATAAATGCTTCCAGAATCAGCGCGGTCAGTTCGTTCAGCTTCATGATCTTCTGACTCACGGCGTGGAATAGCATAGGTTCGTTCCGGACAAAGAACAGAAATACCGTATCGTGGACAAAGGAGTTGATGTTGTCGCCACCTTGCCGGGGCCATTGATGCGTGCAGGTCGGCAAGGAAACCCTGATTTCCGGAATCCCGATCCCTTGGAGCGCTTGCGTATATTTCCTCAAACCTTTGAACAACTGAACCATTTGCATGTATCGATGCAGCATGACATGCTTCTTCCGCAAATCGCAGTACTGCTGACGGTTCATGTAGCCGGGCAAAAAGCTGCACTTGGAGCACGAATCTTTGATTTCACACGTTCTGCAGCCCCGCAGTAATTGCTCCTGGTCGCTGATGATGGATACCTGCGTCAACAAGCTATCAAAGGTATCGTACATGTCCCCGATGGCCGAACAGCCCCGGCATGCGGATATCTGATCTTGACCGTCCACGAATATCCTCGGCAGTTCTCTTGCCCTGCAATGGTGGGCTCCCGACCAGCGGCAGCTATCGACCATATAGGATTGGATTTCAAAACCATGCCGGAACTTTCCGGTGCGGCTAAAGTGATCCACATCCTGCAGGAATACATCCAGATCCTCTTCCGAAGTAATCTCCAAAAACTGAAACTCAACCTCGTCTCCATCCGGCTGCAGCCGTGTAGCCGTCGAATAGTCCATGCTGCGAACTTGCAGCGGCTTCCATTGGAGAAAATCATTCATCTGCAATTCAAACTCATGGTCGTTCCGGCGAATCATTTGATGGGCATTGGACAAATAGTACTGTTCCTGTTCCGCCGTATGCAGGAGCCCGTCAAAAATCCCGTTTTCCCGCTTCCAAACTCCGTCTTGATCCGCATAAATATTCTCATACTTTTCTTCCCGGATAACTTGGTTATGTTCGAATAAAAGTGCGCTGTTGATCCCGGAGTACTCCCCCAGACGATGAACCGACGATGCGTTCCAGGTTCCCTCCGTGTATCCGATATGCTTAACGCTTCCTCCCGTCGACGGACCGGGGTAACTTCCCGTCATGTATGCCACATATCCATTCGTCAGTGCCGACTGAGGTTCATGGGTTGCATTTTTCAGTAGATACGACTGGATCGGTTCCGATAAAAATAATCTGTCCCGCTCCCGCCCCGGCTGGTTGGTCTCGGCTTTTACATGGTTGCCGTCGATCACGGCTTCCGATGTCCAGGCCGTCAACCACTCTGCGGTATGCCTCGAGTCGGCTTCCGGGGCCTCAATGAAGGAGTCCGTCAGCTTAACCGCAATCGTCAGTCTTTTATCCGATGCCTTAAGATGTTTTAAATGATCAATGAATGAGTTCCCTTCCCGAACTTGCCGTTCCGTCATCAGCATCGGTGCGATCATGATTATTTCCGTAATGCCCGACCGCCCGAGCCGCTCCCGAAAGTCATCGTCCGTCATCCACTCCAACGGCACTTCCACTTTAAAGCTGATTTTTTCCTTAGCTTGCGCCAATATCTCAAGGATTTCGTTTCTTGCTGTTGTATGATGCAGATGCTGGAATCCTTCGATATGAAGTCTGGCCCCTGCTGCTCTGGAAGCCGCTTGAACGGCGAGTTCAAGGTCCCGCTTGAACCTGTCGGGCGAATGCGTCCGCAACCCGTTTTTATGGTCTTCACGCCCCAAACGATCCGCGCATTTGATGTTGAAGATCGGGGTCTGTCTCGTTTGGGCCGCGTCCTCCCAGATTCCGTTAAATTGGTCGAGCTCGTATAATAAGGATGAATCCGGTTCACTCGTATATGAATTCTCGCCCCCGTCTCTGCCGAGGAATCCCGGGATGGCGTTCCATTCTTCCGGCTCTGCATTTGACAGGGCATACAGCGTGGCTTCGGGTTCCCGCATTACCAAACCGTCAACCTGGGTCCGATTCATCAAAGCTTCTCCATGTACGCCGGCATATTCTCCGAACCATACGATTTGGCAGCGGTCATCCAGTTCTTTCAGTACAACCGTTAATCTCTCGCATAACCGGGAGTTCGCGGCGGTCACATAAAATGCAATCCGTTCGTTACCCAGCGCAATCAAGTCTTCGGCGGCATCATATATATTCGATAAGTTTGGCTCCACATATTGAGTAGCCGTTGCGCCTTGCTGCTTAAAGTAGGCTCTCACGTACCGGCAGTCCAGATGATCGCTTGCCGTAAATAACCGGGTCGGATGATGTTCAAAGTATGCTAGCGTGACTCCGCTTCCGAATGATAGCTTCAGCATTTCCTCATCCCCTTTTCAAAGGTTTCCTTCTTTCCTGTTTGCTTGGTTCTGTATGTAGGGGCTTTTCATTGGCCCTATAAGTTGTTCATGGTATGTGTTCGTTTTTCATTCGTTGTTCGTTTCGTTTTTTCTCTTGTTGTTTTCCTTGATCTAATCATAAGCTATATTTTCCAGTTTTACACCGAAAACCCATATTCGTTTTACCACAATCAAATTGCGTTTTTTCGCCGCAATCCCAACGCAATATCGGCACCCGGCGGACCGCAAACGAACCTTGTGGTGTCCGATACAGGCCGCAACAAAAAGGCCACCCAACCGTATTGGGCAGCCTTATGTATTTCATGCTTCCTTAATATGCTCTTTACTTCACCAGCATCTCCCTCAGCCGCCCCAGCTCGTCCAGCATGGCGGCTCGATGCGGATACATTTCGCTCAGGCGGTCGATGAGCTCCAATGCTCTGGTTTTCGCTCCCGCCGTGAAGTAATTATGGATCGCTTCGCAAACGACTTTATACTCTTCACGTTCGGTCGCCTCTTCCGCCTGGTCCAAGATAAACGTCTCATAAATTTCGTAGGCCGCTTCCGGATCGTGCTCCGCCACCTGCTCCCCATAATGCTCGATCAGGTGGTTATGCTTATCCATTAATTCGAGCAGTCTCGCAAACTCGCCGGCTTCGATCAGAACCGTTGCGTACTCGTTCTCGGTTAGCGCCGTGGACAGCTGCTCCAGCAGCGGCTCCTTTTTCTTCTCCCAAACACCCTGGGCCTCGTACAGTTGTTGAAGCTTCGAATAATAGGAAGGTTGTCCGTTAATCAGGATCAGATGAACGATTTCCGTCAACTTTTCTATTTCGGACGTTGCCGCATAAATCGTCTCCAGGTAACGCGGCCAAACCGAATCTCTGAGGTTCCAGCGTTCTTCCATCCCCAAAGCCTGGGTGCATAACTTTTCGGCGTATGTATATTGTTTCTCGGCAATAGCTTGTTCAACAGCCAGCTTTCTCAGCTCGGGCACATCCAGATGATCCTTTAAATATCGGTCCGCCGCTGCCTTTCCGTCGAGCCGTTCAATCATGCCGAACGTAATCAGGTACTCTTCGGAGCATTTTTTTCCGTCGCTCGGCGGGCCGAGAGTTTCAAAGGTATCATATACTTTTTGGACTTGGCTATAATCCTCCACCAGATAAACCGTTCCCTTTAGCAAACCATAGCCCACGCTCTTCCATTCCTTCAGGTCGTTATTGGTTGAAGCTTTGATCAGTTTATCGAAGAAAAGCTTACGATTCGCTTCATCCGCCGTCCTGCAGAGCTCCTCGATCACCGCCGTGCATCGGCGGATGATATCGCCCAAAGCCCCCGAAGAATCATCGGCGTGTGTCAAAAGCTTTACGGTTTCCATGAGCACCAAAATAAAGACATCCAAGGTCTGCACGGAATCGGCCAGGGTAAGCGCTTCGTCGAGAATCGCCCCCATTTCCGCACCAACTTGAATATCCCCGTTATGTGGAATAAACCCCCGATCGGAATTTTGTCGAATCACCGTATGAATTCGGTTTCGTATTCCGGCCGTCTGCCCTTGTTCTGACATGCCATACACCTTCCTTAATTAGGGCTGTTGTAAGTACATTGTAATGCATCCCGAATGGATGTCAATTAAAGTTAGCTGGTGAAAAAAAATCACCGACTATAACTCCTTAATCCTATGAGAGTTTCGCTACATCGATCAAAAAAACCTCTAATTTTGTCGAAAAACAGAGCTTTAATCCTATGCTCCACCTCTTAAAGCAAAAAAATCAGGCTGCCGAGCTAGCCCGGCAGCCTGATGTATTAGTCGTTTATACCCGCTTAAACTCGATCCACCCGATCTGCAAGCCCGGTTTGATGAAATCAAGCTTCATCTCGTAAAGCCCGGCCTCCAATTCGATTTTCACCAGCCGCTGTCTGAACCATTTTCCTTCCGTACCGTTGGTCTGCGCCGTCGTCAAAAGCTGGCCGTTCAGCAAAATATTGCAGGCGCTTTGAGCCAGGTGGCTGTCCGGAGACATCATATTGACGGTCACCCAATATTGGCCAGCCTCGTCGACCTTCATATACGCCGACCCTTCAGCCGCAGGCTTCACTTGGGAGTCGCGCGACAATTCCTGCACCTGTTCCGGTGCTACAGACGGATTGGCGGCCGCGAAGGAATGAACCGTTTCGTTGAACACTTGTTTTCTCGAGAATACGGGCGCATGCATCAGAAACTCGCAGATGTTCATGGCATTCCGCTGCAATTCTCCGCGGGTCAAGGTCCCGTTCTCCAGGGAAGCGATCGTATTGTCGTCATAGGCGTTGATTTCCGCGCCGTAGTTGCTCACGACCATATAGAGATCGTTTTGCGCCCGAACCATGAAGTTCGTGTATTTCCGGTCCGCGGGTCCGCCTTCGGCCACGTCGTTCATCACGGCCCACCAGTCCGTCATCACGATGCCTTTAAAGCCCCACTCTCCGCGCAAAATCGTCGTGTTCAGATCATAGTTCGAAGCCGACCAATGCCCGTTAACCGGATTGTATGCCGTCATAATGGAATTGGCGCCGCCTTCTTTGACCGCCATTTCAAAGCCCTTGAGATAAATCTCCCGGACCGCGCGCTCGGACACGACCGCGTCCACCTTGCTGCGGTGCTTCTCCTGATTGTTGCAGGCGAAATGCTTCAACGTGGCGTTCGAGCCGCCTTTCTTAATTCCCCGCGTGCAGACGGTCGCAAAAACTCCCGTAATCAGCGGGTCTTCCGAGAAATACTCAAAGTTCCGCCCGTTCAACGGACTGCGGCGAATGTTGAGGCCCGGCCCGAGCAAGGTGTCGATTTGATTTCTCACCAGCTCCCGGCCTTCAAGAACATACAGTTCTTCCACCAACATCGGATCCCACGATGCCGCCAGCAAGGTGCCGATCGGTACCTGGGTCGCTTTCTCCCCGGTATCCATCCGGATTCCGGACGGACCGTCGGCCGTACAGCCGACCGGGATGCCGAAATTGAACAAACTGCTGCTGACTCCGCCAAAAGCCGAAGCCGTGCCCGGCGTAACGAGCGGACTCACCATGCCTTCGCCGCGGACGATAACCGCCAAGTCCTGGTCGCTAAGCTGCGCGATAAAGGTTTCCATGCTGATTTTTCCATCGTACACGTCTCTTAATTTGTAACCCTGGTTTCCCGTCTGCTTCAACGTTTCCGGCAAGCGGCTCTCGATGCGGTCCGCCAAGGAGATGCTTCGTTTAGGGACCTCTTCATACGTAAGCTCGTACGAGCCGTCCGCCTTCCGAGCTCCAGGCTTGATTCGGGTGAAGCTTTCCGTCGGAGCCAGCGCTTCCTCAAGCTGCTGAACGAGTTGCAGCGAATCCACGGTATAACCGTTTTGACCGTCCACGCCGACTTTCGCCAATTTCTTGACGCTGTTTCCCACATAGAATTGGTAAACGCCTTCTTCCAAAACGTAAGCGGAACGGTATCCCGTCACCCCGCCATCGTCATAGGAAGCTAAGGTGTTAACGGGGAAGCTGATCGTGAGACGCTGCGATTCGCCCGGCTGCAGAGCCTTCGTCTTCGCGAAGGCCGCGAGCACTTTGGCCGGTTTGCCAAGCTTGCCTTGCGGCGCTTCCGCGTACACTTGCACGACCTCTTTGCCCGCATAGATCGTTCCGGTATTTTTGACGGTTACGCCAATCTCAATATACTTCTCGCCCTCTTTGACGACCTGTTTGGCTTCTTCCGGCTCGATGGAAAACTCCGTGTACGAAAGACCGAAACCGAATTCGAAATGAACTTTATCAGGGCAAAACGTCTCGAAATATCGGTAACCGACATAGATGTCTTCCTGATACAAATTTTTGAACTCGTTGCCGTAGTTGCTTGTGGACGGGTAATCCTCGATAGAGTAGGCGATCGTATCGGTCAGTTTCCCGCTTGGAGTCACGTCGCCGACCAGCACGTCGGCAATCGCGTTGCCGCCCTCCATGCCGCCCTGCCATGCGTAAATGACGCTTGGAATCGGATGGGTATAGCTGTCGTCATCCATCCAGCTCATATCGATAATGTTGGATACATTCAGGACCACGATCGTTTGCTCAAAGTGCGCGGTCACCTTTTTCAACATATCCTTCTCATCCGGCGTCAGCTGGTAACTGCCCGGCGCATTGGCGTTATCCTGATCCTCGCCCGCGGTGCGCCCAATAACGACGATCGCTTTGTCGGACTTCCGTCTGGCCGCTTGCACCAGCTCGCCGGTTAAAGGCATTTCCTTCTGATGCCACGGCTCGGCCGCCCAGCCGCCTCCGCCGTTGTCGAACGGATTTTGTTCGATCCATTGCTCATATACGGCAGCCAGTTCCTCGTTAATGACAATGTCCTTTTTGGCGCGAAGACCTTCCAACAGGTTCGTCGTATACGCTACATTGACGCTTCCGCCGGACCCTGTGCCGCTACGGTAATAATTCACCTGGATTCTACCGAAAATTGAAACGCTTTCGCCTTTGCGGATCGGAAGCGCATGCCCGTCGTTTTTCAGCAATACCGCGCCTTCCGCCGCTACCTTCCTGCTAAACTCGGCAAAGCCTTCCAAGGGAACTCCTATCTTCTCTGTATTCATGTCTTCGCTCCTTATGTAATGATATTCGAATTGACAGCTATATATAAAGTACATTATCTAATGCGAAAAATCCATTAAAAAGAGCCCTCGGCGGCACGAATGCCGCAGGGCTCCCTCAAAATCTATTCTAGTACTTCGTATTGCCGGACTCGCTCGTTTTGCCCGAAGCAAAGCCTTTGAACAAGGTCGGCACGTTGGAATATCGGGTATTGGTGATTTTCCCCGTTGATGTGCTGCTGTCCGTCCGAAGGATCGAATCCTTCACCTTGGAGATATCGCAATTGTCCACCGTCATGACGACCTTATAGCTTGACCCGCCGTTTTGGCGAACCAGTTTGCCGATGTCATTGGCTTTGAAGTTTTTAATATTGATGGTTCCTTCGGCATTCATCTGAAATACTTTGTCATAAGCCTTATAAGCCGCGCCGCCCGTAATATTGACCGTCCCCTTGGACTTCAGCGTTAAAGCGTCTTCCCCTACGTCAAGCCAGGTCACATTCTGAATGGTAGCGTTCCCATAACAATGAACCCCATCTGCCGCCGGCGCGCCAATAATCACGTTCTTTAACGTGGCCCCGTTCTCCAGGCGAAAGATCGGCTTCTGGTTCTCCGCCTGGCTGCCGTCACCAAGCGTGTTCGGGTTGGCCACGTAAGTTTTGCCGCCTCCGTCAAAAGTCTCTCCTGCCTTGACGATGATGGTGGAATTCACTGTCTCCGCCGCATGGGCGTTTGGTACCGGTGCCGCACTCATCAAACTGCCGACGATACCCAATGAAACTACCAGACTCAACAACTTTTTCACCAGAATCCCCGTCCCTTCATTCAGATGATAGCCCGAAATGATGTGCTCCTCACCCGGACTTGTCCTGAGCGTACCACGAGAAAGGAATAACGTATATAATCATTATATAAGATTACTTATTTTCAATATTATGGTATATGAAAAGAACCGGATTTCACCCTTCTAGAATCTATCCAATCCAGCAAAATATTGATTCATTTCCTCCCAATTGGTAGAATATACACATTTATAGCATTCGAATTCCAAAGAGGAGAGGAACCTATTATTATGAGTGCCCAACAACAAGCCGCCCTCCAATCCATGACGGATTGGCTTGCGCATGAGAACGAGCTTGGCAAAAACCCCGCCAAAATAGAGATCGCCGGAGAATTTGATTTACATAACATGCATTACTATCTGATCAAGTACAAGAAAAGCATCCTCGGAAAATGGCTCCTCGGCGTCGTCGGCGGTTATGAAGATCCGTCGGCCACCGAACATTGCGGCCATATTTTCAGCGAAATGCAGCCCTATGACCCTGCTACCGCGAAACAGGACGCCATCGCCATGGTGGAAATGATCCGGGAGTATTGGATGCAGCGCGCCGCGGAAATCGAAGCGGAGCAAGCGCAAGACGGTTCGGCCGAAGAAGAGGACGGATCGGAATCCGGCGGTTTATTCAACGGGTTCATTTTGCTGAACTCTCACGAGTGCGACCTCGAGCAAATTAAAGCCAATCTGCTTCGCGATTGGAACATTGACAGCTCTGCTTCTTCGGAAAGCGATGATTCGGAGGACGCCTCGGAAAAAGAAGGCATCCTTGTCTTCCAACCGGAAGGGTACATGGTTGCCTTAAGCTTTGTGGATGCTCCCGTGCCGGATGGGGAGGCCGAACATTTTGCGCAAGGCAACTACCTCTGGCCTTCGGCCGTGGAGGTGACCCGGACGCATGTCGCCCAGATCATCGTGGCGGTCTTTACCCGCAACGGCTCGCCGCAGGATGCCGGCAAACTGTACACGAAGGTCGCCGCCAGCTGCCTGAAGCTGCCGAACGCGGTCGGCTTCTATTCCTCCGGCACCGTTTTCCAGCCGGAAATGTTTCTCGACATGGCCGAAATTATAAAAACCGATGATTCCGTGCCTTTGTTGAACCTGGTGTACTTTGGCCTCGTCCGCACGGAAACCGGCCTTAGCGGGTACACGATAGGCCTTCGATCCTTCGGCAAGGATGAAATCGAAGTGCTGGACAGCCAGTCGGAACCGGCCGATCTCCGCGAATTCCTCTTCGACATTTCCCTGTACGTGGTGGAACAGGACGTCACTCTAAGAGACGGGGAAACGATCGGGTTTTCGGCGGAGCAAAAATTGCCGATTACGCGGTCGGAGGGCGTATATATGGACGGACAAAGTTTAAAAATCGGATTTTAACGCAGGCAGGACGCAAATAAAGCCCTCGAACCTTCGGTTCGGGGGCTTTTTCCGGCGGAGGCAGCGGACGTAAATACGTAATGGTTGATTGTACGACATCTATCCCGGGAAAGCTGGTATTACGAAATTCCGAAAAGGAGCACCGAATTTGATGGATTCCCGTTTCCCTTATTTGTCGCGTACCATCGTGAAAGAAGCCTTTCACGATCCACGGCTTCTAATGCCCGTTTGGGGCGAAAACTGGGGCGCCGACAACCCCGCAGGGCACATCCGCCGGGTATTGATGCATCGGCCCGGAGAGGAAGTCATGCAGCTTCACGACGCGTCTCCGCAAATCGAATTCGGGCCGATGCTGCTTGGCCGAATCAAAGGCAAAACCGGCAAAAGCCGCAAACCGGCCCCGCCCAACCTGAAGCTGCTACAGAAGCAGCACCAGTCTTTGGTGACGGCCTTGGAGAAAGAAGGGGCGCAGGTCGTATTTTTGGAGGATGATGCCGCTACCAAATGGCCGGAGGCGTTATTTACCCGTGACTGGGGGATGGTCGTACCGGGCGGGGTGATACTGTCCCGGCTTGCGCTCCACATCCGTTACGGCGAGACCAGACTGGCGGCCGGGTACTTTGCCCGGGCGGAAATGCCGATCCTCGGCGCCATCCAAGGCCACGGCTTCGTTGAGGGCGGCAGCTTTGAAATGCTGGACAAGCATACCGCCCTGATCGGCCGTTCCGAACGCGTCAACGCCGAGGGCATGCATCAGCTTAAACAACTGCTGTCGTTCCAAGGCATAGATCTGATCGAAATCGACCTGCCGGCCTCCATTATTCATCTGGACGAGGCATTCCTCATGGTCGATGCGAAGAAAGCGCTCGTAAATATTGCCCTCTTGCCCTTCTGGTTTCTGGAGGAGCTTCATCACCGGAATATCGAACTGCTCCATGTTGACCCCAGAGATCCTGCATTAACGATCAACGCCTTGTGTGTCTCGCCCGGAAGAGTCATCTGCTCCAGCGAGGGAAAATATACCGCCGACCTGCTGTCCCGCAACGGCCTTGAAGTGATCCCGGTGGAGGTCTCCGAAATCGAAAAGCTCGGCGGAGGAATCCATTGCTGCACGCTGCCGCTGATTCGGGACTCCCTGCCTTCCTGAAAAGCGAAATCCCCCTTTTTCCGGTAGCCCCGCGGCCGCCAAAAAAGGGGGATTGTCGTTTGAGGGAGCTCCTCAAGTCTCAATTTACTCCATTTACTAATTCACTTACCTACACCAAATTTTGCTCAGTTAGTTCAGATGCTCATTTAGCTCATTTAGCTCATTTAGCTCATTTAGCTCGGTTAGCCTATTTAGCCCAGTTAGCCCACTGGATCCCACTTGTCACATGGATATTTAGCTAAACTTACTCGCACCCCGGGCTAAAGCCAGCCTACTAGCCTCTGCACCTCGAACCTTATCGCCAATGCTGTACTTTTTACAACATTTCACCCTCAAATAGCTGCCCTTCTCCCCATATGTTGCAGAAAATACAGGATTTTGAGCGCAATGAAGTCCATTTGGTGGAATATGATGCAAAAATGTTGTACTCCGTACAACACTTTCACTCGCATCTCCCCTTTACGGGACAAATGTTGCATAAAATACAACACGCGCCTCATATGCCCAAGCCGACCTCCTTGCCGACCGGCCCCCTAATCAGAGGTACTCCCACCGTTTCGTGAAAGGGGACTCCCGCAGCGCGCGGCAACCCGGGTTACAGCTTCTGCCCGCAATTCGGACAGAAGTTGGCACCTTCGGTTTTCGTACCGCAGTTCGGGCAGAAGTTCGGCTTTTTCGCGCCTTCGGCATTTTGGTTTGGACTCTGCTGCTGATTCGAGCCAGCGCTCTGACCTGCCCCGGGATTCTGGCCCGGATTTTGCGGACTCTGCGGCTGATTCTGATTCTGATTCTGCTGCTGATTCTGATTCATATTTTTCATCATCTCGTTCGCCATGTTCATGCCCATCATCATGCCCGCCATATCCGCAGCCGTACCGCCTCCTTGCACTTTGCCCGAAGCGATGCCGTCCGTCATGCTGACCTGCTGGTATTTTTGCAAATTCCCGATCATCTCGTAGGAGGCCGTCTTCGTAATCATATCCTGGATTTCTTTGGGGTAGTTGAAGCTCATCACTTGGAAGCCGGTAATCGTGATTCCGTTATCCATCACCTGCATATCCAGATCTTCGCGAATGCCCTTCGCAATGTCCGAGGCGTTGGCCTGCAGATTGAACATGTCCTTGCCTTCCCTGCTGATCCATTTCATCAAAAGCTGGTCCAGCACGGAAGTGATCCGGATCTTCACGTCATCGACGAGATAACTTTGTTTGATGCCCGCGATTTTGTCGATCAGGGTAACGTAGTCATCCACCTTGAAATTGAACGTCCCGTTGGCGCGAATCGGCAACCCGCCAGGCAGTTGGGGAGTCGGGATCAGGATCGGGCTTTGCGTCCCCCACCGAACGGTGAATTCTTTCGTATTCACGAACAGCACCTCTACACGCATGCCGCTGTTGAAGCCGAATTTAAACCCTTTTAGCGTCGATAAAAACGGAATGATTTCCGATTCGATCTGGAACTCCCCTTCATCTTTGAAAATCCCTTCGATTTTTCCGTTGTTGATGAAAATAGCGTCCTGGCCGGAACGGATAATCAGCTTACTCCCTTTCTTGATTTCCCGGTTGCTCCATTTCCAGAAAATCATGTCGTCCCTGAATTCTTCCCATTCCACCACATTTGAAAATTGATTTTTAAAAAAACCCATCATGCCCCATCCCTTCGTTTAAAATGATCCTCTGCTGCCGCTGTGCGAATGCCCGCCGCTGGTCGTTCCTCCGCCACCGCCGCTTGAACTGCTGCTCTTCTCGATCTTCCGCTTCGTCACCGTCGTGCGAATGTACCGGTCCGCGTGCTCCAGCACCCCCGAGGTGCCTGCATCCTCATAGGTTTTGAAGCCTACGGTTACCCGTCCGCCGGAACGGTAAGCCATAATGCCCACCACGATGCCTCCGATCACCAGGGCGCCGCCCAGTTGGAACCAAAGTTTGAACAAAATGTTGTCTGGATTCACTCCCGGTTTAAACCCCATATAACGGTGCGCCGTTTTAATATATTTTTCAAATGCCGCCCTGTAGTCGCCTTCCGATAAGTCGGGGGTAATCTTATCCCGGATCTTGTCAAGCCGGCTGTCATCCAAGTAATCCTCCGCCTTGTAAAAGCCGGCCAGGTAGATATCCTGGTTATACATATCCATGGTCAGGATCACGGCATTGCCGTGCGGTTTGTCGTATCCCGGAGCCCGGTCGTCATAAAAATCCTCCGTCATGATCACGACGTCTTTATTTTCGAGATTGTTGGAGGTGTAGATAATGATGTCCGTTTCCCTTTCGGCTCCGTATTCGTTCGCCATCGCGTTCAGTTCCTCCGCATCGGTCTGGCTGAGCAGGCCGGCTTCATCGAAAATGAGCGTTTTCGTCTCCGCCGCCGCATCCGCCGGCACCGCAAACGGCCCGAGGAGGCAGAAGAGGACCATGAATAGCGCCGCCGTCAATGAAAGATGCTTTCTCATAAAAAACCGCCTCCCATCATCCACGAAATCAGCTTCAGCGACAGGAGCGAGACGAAGGAAACGCCCGCAAACCAGGCGGTCACCTTCCCCATGCTGATCGGCGGCTTGCCGACCACTTTCCCGGTTTGGCCGTTCATGGCAAACGTGTACTCCGACCGGTTGTAATCATACTGTACCATCCATACGGGAAGCAGTACGTAATTCGCCTGTTTGACCCTGGTGTCGATATGTTTATCCGTGTAATTGACCGTTGCATACCCGTTTACCGTTGAAGAAATATAAGCATGGATGTAAGGATCCACCTTTTCCTTGGCCCGCGGGAACAGTTCTTTATCGGTGTAGCTGTATTTTTCGGCGATATATCCGGCCAGATAAGGCGTTTTGAAATCCTTGAGCTGATCGTAAGGAAAAGGCTCGAGCTTATCCATCAGTCCATCGTTCATTTTCTCCGACGCGTCGATCGGCAGCCGGGTATAATCCAGGCGGATCTTCCGGTAAATATCGAAGTGATCCGTTTCCGTAATTTCATAGTCGCCTCTTGTGTAGGATCTTACCTTGGTGCCATGGGCATGGACCTCCACATTGTTATGTAAGTCATATAACCAGAACGGGACGTAAATCCCCGTAATGCCCTTGATCCGGTCCGCCGTCATGAAGCCGCTGGGAGTAAGCAGACCTTTTCTGCACCATTTTTTGAACGCCTGTATCGCTTCTTCCTTGCTGACAGAAAAAGGCAGCACCTGCACCGGCGCAAGCCTCCCGGTCAAACGATCGCTCAACACGACCGCGGAGCCGCAAAAGCTACAGGTGGTGGCGCTGGTCTCGGGTTCCGTCACGATGACGGCGCCGCAGCTGTTGCAGTGGTACTCCTTGACTTCGTCTTCCGTAAATATTTGGTGTTTTAGCGGATCCGGAATCCGCTCGATATTGTCTTTTCTCCCGCAGCTGAGGCAGGACAACGTCCCCGTTTCGCTGTCAAACACCATGCTGCTTCCGCAGTTCGAACATTTGTAATCGATAACCGGCATTTACTCACTTCCCTTTTAATCTCGCTTTGATCTCGGCCAATTCGTCTTCGGCCCCCGTTCCTGGCTGTGGCCCCTCCGGCGTTGAATTCGTATCCGCCTTGGCGCTCATCCCCTTCTCCAATTGGGCGATAAGCTCATCCAGATCGTCTTCCTGCGTTCCGGCTCTTAACTCGGCCAACGCTTGCGCTTCGTACAAGGCCATATCCGCCTTCTGCTCCGCCGCGCGAAAAGCCGCATCCACGCCGCCGGCCGACGAAGCTCCGGCATTTTTCTCCCGAATCGCTTGAGCCTCCGCCATCTTCCCCTTCAGCTCCAACCGCCGGGCTTCCAACCGGTTCATATCGGAAATCAACTTTTCCTCCAGCTTCTTCATGCCGGTCGCATTGGCGGCAGCCTGGTCATAAGCCGTTTGCAGTTCGCCCAGCTTCTCCGCTTGTTTGGCCTTTCGTTCCAAAAATTTAAGCGCGCCTTCCTCGTCTCCCGACTCTACCGCCTTCTCCGCGTACCGCTGCAGCTTACGGATCTCGGCATTGCACTCATCGAGCTCCCGTTTGGCTCTGCTTTCGGCCGCAAAGGTTGAAGCCGCTTCCGCCTTGACCTGGCCCAGGTCGCTGTTCATCTTTCTCATATACGCATCGACGGCCTTTTCCGGCTCCTCCGCCCGCTCCAGCAGCGCGCCGATATTGACTCTCATGATTTCCCCGAACCTCGACAAGATTCCCATCGTTCCGTACCTCCTTGGTCGTGCTTCTTTTTATAATAATACATTTGTTTCGGGGGAATGGTTTCAAATATGAGATTTTAGCAAGTCCGAACCTGGAATCAAGGCAAAAAAAGCACCTGGTTCGCCAGGCGCTTTTTCGTTTGACATCGAGTTAACAATACCGGGAAATAAAGGAGTCCAGAATGCGCGGCAGATTAGGGATATCCGACGGCGTAACGATAAAGCTGATCTTCGTTTCGTCCATATCCATGGCTTCGGCCAATAATCCCGAAAAGCCTCGCGCCCT
The DNA here is from genome assembly GCF_051307165.1 of Paenibacillus salivarius. NCBI lineage: Bacteria > Bacillati > Bacillota > Bacilli > Caryophanales > Paenibacillaceae > Paenibacillus > Paenibacillus salivarius. Next base: position 393,120 of record NZ_CP195592.1, on the reverse strand, counting down.
GCGGTCCACTTCCATGATTACTTTATAGCCTTCAGATTGAGGCAAAAATACGACTTCCAGCTCATCGAGCCTTTGATGATACTCCCCGCTGACCGGCGAAAATTCAAACTCCTGAACAAATGGGCGATGATTGCGGAAAATCCCTTTTGCTTCTTCGCAATTTGCGCTCCGCATCCGGAAACCCAGCGTTTCCAAAGCGTCGAATATGCCCGAAGCTAACGACGTCGGAACAATTTCAATATGATCGCGATCCGAAGGATCGATTGCATTTTTAATGTCCAGGCCGGTTTGCACCCAAACGTTCGTTTTTCCGATCGTAACCGGAGTATCCACCGGCAGTTGGAAGGAAAACGGAAATTGTTTCACCTCATCCGGTTGAATTCCGAAAGACGGGGTCAGTTGATACCGGCCAATCGCGATTTGCTCCGTCATCCTATTGTCATTCGCCGAACGCTCATAGGTAGTAAACAAAGTCAGATAAAGCCCGTCGATGTCTTGGGCGATATTTCCGCCCTTTACCTCGACAACGCCCTCCACGATTTCTCCGGGTACCAGTTGACTCCGTTGAAGCTTCGTATCCACCGTTGCCGATCCGATCCCCACACTTGCCAATAACTTACTAACGAATGACATGATACCCCTCCCGATACAAGATATTTAATTATATCATGGGGAGGGAATTGTTGGATATTGGTTCGTGTCGGGGATGGTCACACGTGTGATTCTAACGCTCGCGACAGCCCTTATTTGCCAAAAAAGCCCCCATTTGAAAATCTAACGGATGTCAGCGCCTTTATTTGGCTTCTTAGGCCATGAATGAGGCCACTTTTTTGTAAAATAACGGCTGTGGCATCCGTTAGATTTCAAAAACGGTGAAATTCCCACGAATAACGGCGCTGGGATCCGTTAGGTCGACCTAGTTTCGGGATAGGCCTTCGCGAGAATCGAGCGGTACACTAGACTTAAAAGAATTCAGTACATCGTCAATTTCCGATTGCATGGACCGATACGATTCAGCATCTTCTTTATCACTCGGATGACTGGACAACCTTTTTGCGCCAAAAACCCAATCTTCTGTTTTCGAAATCATTTGATAATGGTTTTGCTCTTCGGGGGCTAATTCACTCCACTCCGACAGATTAAATAACTCCATTTCAACCAAAGGGTAATAGCCATGCGGGCTAAGGAATGATACGATTTGATGCGTCCCCGAATCCTCCAGAGCTATCTTTCCAACCCATGATGCCGGAATGGAAAATAAACCGTGAGCGGTATGAATCTCTTTAGCGCTGAGCAGAGTCGGCTCCTCGTCATAATAGCCCCAAGAGTTAACCATCATTTTGGAGGAATTCTCAAATACTTGATTGGAAGTAAAGGCAACACTCACCCCATCTAACGGATATGTGATCTGGTACTCTTTCTGTTCTTCGCCCTCTGAATAGGGATCGGCCGTAATCATCGTATCACCGACAAGATTCATAATTTCCGGAAATGACATATGGCTTTTGGCACCGCCATAGTGAAAGGGGCTTCCATCCAGAATATCAACTTGACTAACCGGGATTCCTTCTTCATCCGTCAAATAAAAAATCAAACCTGTTTTCTCTAACTTAAGAAAGGTTGCTCCCGTATCCGGGTCTGTTTCCTCAGCAGGCGATTCCCCGAATTGTTGAGCTGACCTTTCTACTAACAAAGCTTTATCCATGTCGAAAAACTCAACAAACTTCTTTAGTTCAGCAGGATTTTTGAGATCGTAAGATGACTCGTTTTTATTGGCTGTTGTTGATAAACTGTTATCGCCGTTGTTCTCAAGATCAACCCCAGATCGAGAAGCCTTCTCCTCGCAGGCAGCCAATGTAATGGTACATAGGATAATCAATATCAATGTTATTATTGATTTGTATTTCATTATTCGGTTCCTCCTTCCGTTATCTAGCGACAAAAAAGCACCTGGCGAGTCAACAGGCGCTGATGGTAAAGCGAATCTTCGTTTCGTTCATGTCCAACTTTTCGGTCAAAAGTCCGGAATTCCTTCCGCAAATCAATTCGCAATATCGATCAACCGGATTTTATCGATATCGTTCAGCAATGTTGCCACTTCTTCCTCCTCTTCGGCATATTCCAGTGGATATGCTTGATCAGCTAATTGCTCGTAAACGATAAGCCCCTCGCTGAACTCACCCAACTTATTCATAAGCCCGCCCGCTTCCACAGACGCGTTCCACTCTTCCGGCGTAGCTCCGAATATATGCATCAACCAAATGGGCTCCTCGAGGGCTGCATTATGATACAAAGAAACTTGATCCTCATACTGCTTCACGACGTATTTCCCTCTCCACGAATCCGGAAACTCGAGCGAGAAAGAAATAGCCACATTATCCTTCATAATCGTGAAAGATTCGCTAACGGTATACTCGGATTCCATCGGTTCCTGATCCGCTAATGCGATCTTCACCGGCTCGTTCCGAGTTTCGGTCGTTCCGTCGCCAAGCTGGCCATACGCATTATCACCCCAAGCCCAGAAGTTCCCTTGTTTGTCTTGCGCTAACGCATAGTCATCACCTGGCGAAACATACAAGATATCCGATAAACCGTTTATTTTAACTGGCTTTTGACCGGTACTCCATGTCCATATATTTCCCTCTCGGTCTATGGCAAAACTTTTCGCGGGCTCTAATCCTATCGTTTGTATATTCTCCAGCTCTTCTACCATAACGGGCGCCCCATCGCCGCCCCATTCCCAAACCGTACCATCCTCTTTCAGTGCCAGCAGCCCTCCGCCTTTCGCGGTGACTTCCACGATGCCTTCTATTCCGGCCACTTTCGCGGGTTCAGCACCCGAGTTTTCGGTATTTAAGTCTACTTCCGGCCCATATCCCCAGGCCCATACCGTACCATCCTTCTTTAAGGCCACGTTACAGGAACTTCCTGCCTCGATAGCTATAATTTCAGTGAGACCCGGAACCTTTGAGGCTAGGTTTCCATCCTCTCTTGACGTTCCAAGCTGACCGTATAGATTATTTCCCCAGGCCCAGACTGTTCCGTCTTCCTTCAGGGCCAGAGAGCTGCCTCCATAAGAACTAATCTCTTTAATTTGCTCCAATCCCCGGGCTTGAACCGGCTTAATTCTATCAATATTCGTTCCGTCACCCAACTGACCGTCCCGGTTAACTCCCCATCCCCAAACTGTTCCGTCTTTTTTCAGAAACAAAGAATAACCCCAATCGCCGGATACTTGAGCAACGTCAGAAGCTTCCGGCATCTTCTTGGGGGTTGGGGAAGATTTCGAGCCTTGGCCAGTCGCTCCCCAAAACCACAGGTCTCCATTCACGTCAATCGCCAGGGAGTGATCACCTGCTGCCGTGAATAGAGGGGGCTTGCTACTCTTTGGATGATTTCCACTTATATTTCCTTGATTCTCCTTAATCCCATTGTTATTGGATAATCGAAGCCCACAACCCGAAATTAATAATGCTAAGATAAGTAGCAGAATCACCTTATTCATGTATTTCACCAGCCCATCCTCGTCCAATACTTGTTGAACATACCGTTCCGTGTAACTTCCTTTAAGACCTGAGTAATCCGGAAATATCCTGATAAATACCCCGCTCGGCATATTCCCACATTATGCCCAAGCAACCCCAGCCTCCCAGACAGTTCTTTTAACTTGTCCGGATCTATCTTGAACACTGCTCATGGTATGCTTCCCCTCTTAAACTAAATAAAATCCCCCTCTGCTCCCGGATTCATATCATGATGTCTTTTCCGGGAAGTATGAGGGGAATTTCGTTGAAAACTAGTTATCCAAATCTTCGATATCTTGCAGGTAAAAGTTTACCAAGTGTTCGGTTTGTTTCTTCTGCTTTCCCCGTACTATTTAACCTCTACTAGATCCGCCTTTATCATTATTTGTCGATAACCGATGGAGTAATTCGTCAGAACAAACGTAGCTTTACCGCTTGATGAGGAAAGCATTTTTTTTGCTTCTTCCGTATTGCTAAGAACGATGGATCTTTCATCATCGAAATCTTCGAACAAGGGGATTCTTTCTAGCATTTCTTCATCAAGAGTAATGATATACCCAAATCCGTCACCCGTATCTTCCCACTCATACGATCCTGTCAATGTAAGTTCCCCAGAAAAAGTAATATCATTAATTTGCAAATCCGCGTCTGTTCCTGAAATATCTAACTTTGAAACAGTTAATTCACCGATTTGTTGGCCAACTTCCAATGTAGCAGGATTAATAATCGTTCTATTCAAATTACTCCCGGTTATGCGATCCATTTGAAAAAAGTCCCCTTCTATACTAATTATCAAGTGCGAATCGATGATAAAAAAACTGCTCACATATTCTTGCCATGGTTCCATTTGAGTTTCATCCTGATATACTTCCACTCTTGTAATATAATCCTCTTTAATATTCCAATCCTGATTAGATAATTTATATCCCTCAATGAAATCAGAGGTTGGTAATTGTTCATATTTGTAGTGAGGTTGATGTAAGACCTGTCCCTCATACTCGCAATATAATGGCATATACGTAACCTGCTTGCCAATATATCCTTCTGCCTCTTCTTGGGTTAATCCACTAATGTATCCTGGTAGTATTTTTGTAAATTCCCAAACTCCGAAGAAATCAGATGCATTGATATTACTATCTGCCTCCCCTTCTTTATTGCTATCTTCCTTTGGTGTATTAGTTTGTTTCCCCTCATTCATTACGTTATTGTCCTGGTTAACTGTAACAGGAATATCCGTCTCATTTTCGTTGGTAATGACCTCGGGATTATCTTTACAGCCAGAAACTATCACCAACATAATCAGCAAAATAAAAAGCTTATTATGGAAGGGGCCTGGTAGTATCCCGTTTATATTCCGCATATAAAAACACCTCCGCTTCATCAATTCGTCTATTATATAAGCCTCTTGAAGCTTTCTTTACACCGTCCTCCGTAACTTTATGATACATACCGAATGCTTTCATCAGTTCCTCGTTTGTATATTTACCGGATATTAGTAGTTTCTTTAACGTTGAATCGCCCTTCCAAAAATTCTCGCCAAGGTTATAAGTAAAAATTACTAGTGCATCAAATTGATTCTGTGTAAGATTTAAAGAATACTTCGTATCAAATTCATGTACCGCATTAATAAATTTTTCAATGTCTTTATTGTAGAGAGCCCTTGCTTCCTCTTCGCTCATCGGCTCCTTAAACTTTTCCCCAGGTTGAATCAAATGTCCATATCCAATGGTATCTTTTCCTCCTTGGTCCTTATATACATAAGCTGAAAAACTTTCAGAACCATGAAGAAATTTAACCGCGTTATTGCTAAGCTCCTTAACTTTCGCTTCTTTAACATTAAGGGGCTTGGGATTTGTAAAAATCCAGTACTGTTTGGACTCTGACTTTATAACACTTTCAATCGCCTGAACCTTTCCATCATTCTTAGTCCCTTCAATAACTTTTCCATCTTTTCCATAGCTACGATTCTTACTATTAGGATCTAGGATACTAAACCATATATCATCACCCTTTGATTCCATCCCGTTTATTACAATAAAATGTCCACCTTTCGTAAAGTGCCCTTTCCCCATGGAGGAGACCACCATACTTTTTCCAGCGCCCAAAGCCTTTTTCACTTCACTTAAGCTGCTAGTTTGTACGCACTCTAATCCATACTCTTTGGCGACAGCTTTATAAAACCCCCAACTTGTGCCAGAATCCAATGTCCTATAACCATGTTTCACAGCAAAATCACACAACTCAACTGGTGTTACTTCTCTACCAAGTAGAGTGGAAAGGATCATTGCCATAGACGTAGGACCACAAGCAGAAGTACCTATCGTCTGGCTCTTGTCATTATTCTTTGAATACATCATACTAGCCCAACGTGGATCCACCTGACTAAAGTATACAGGGTTGAGTAAGATATCAGTTGCGGTGTTTTCATAAGTTGGTTTCTTAGGTTCATGATCTACCGTCTCTTGCACCTTCAAAACCTTCCCCGCCGGCCCCGCCCCTGTCCAAAGCATTCTATAGTCGACATCATCCACCATCTCGGATGACAAGGAATAGTTTTCCTTCAGTTCCGTTCTAAGTTTCACGGCGTAAGCATGCGCGCCCTTCATTTCGTTTTCCATATTCTCCGCTTTATACTCATGCCAGGCCACTTGAGCCCGGCCGATTTCGGCGAGCCGTTTATGTATTTCGTTTAGTTGAGCCTTGGCCCAGGCACCTTCGGCTCCGCCTGACATGGCCAATCCCAGTAAGTATGTATATTGATTATCCTCAGGCATCAGAATCGGGACAAATTTTCCGTCTTTCGTAATTTGAAAAGATGGATCATAGGAGCAGGCGGTTAGCGGAGAACCTTTATACAAATGCGTCAGGTTTACGTCTTTTCCGAAAAAATCTTCGCTGATGCCATGGTCCTTCAGCACGTTCCTGAGCCTTTCCGCTTCCCGATGCGCTCCGTCCATCAATGCTTGGTTTCCAAACGCCTTATAAACGGAATAAGCAACTTGCGCCCGGGCAATGTCATATCGCGCTTTAAAGATCGCATCCAGTTGTTTCAATGCCTCTTCCTTCTCTTCATCCGATCCGTTTAGAGCTTGTTTATGCAATTGCTGCACCACCGGGTCCCCAAACAAAGGATCCTTTAAGTATGCCGCCGAGCCTTCCCCGAAAACATTCCCTTGCTTCGGATAGTAAGAAGACGGAGGAACAAACTGCCTCTGGATCGCTTTGTTGGCAGCCTTCTCGCTGTCCAGATAAACCTCTGCTGCTTGCTTCAGCCCATCTGCCTTTTTATCAAGTTGCTCCTTTACCGATTTTGCCGATTTCGTAATTTCCCGCATCTTATCTTCCACTTCGTCCAATGCTTGTTGAACATATCGCTCCGTGTAACTTCCTCTATGTATTGTTCCGCAGCCGTTTTCAATCCCCTGCTTAATTCGTCGCTGCGATCCTGAAGCGCGCGTACTTGGCCTTCCGTCTTTTTTAGCTTGTTTTGCAGCTCATACACTTTGCTCGTGACGCTGCCGTAATCCGAGTATGTTCTGACGATGGATTCAAGCTCCCGCTCGATGCGATCACTGGCCGTTTTGTAGGAATGGGACACTTGTTCCCCGTACTTCTGATAGTCATTCGACAAACTGCTCAGAACGTGGACCTGAACGTTAATTTTCGTTCCCAAAGGCTCTGCGCTTCCGCGAAAAATAGGTTGCATAAGAAAATCCGCCCCCGACGTTGCCGGATAACGGATGATTGGTTGTTCTTTCGCAGATCTAACGGTCCTGACAGCTCTTATTTGCCCGTACTTGCCCCTTTTGGATTTCTAACGGTTCTGAGCGCGCTTATTTGGCACTTTGGGGCCCACATGGGGTCTTTTTTTGTGAAATAACGGCTCTGATATCCGTTAGATTGGAAAACTCCCGGATTTTGCTCGAATAAGGCCGCTGACATCCGTTAGAGTTTATTACTATAGAGAAAGGGTGCCCGACAGCGGCGGCCGTTCATCCGCCAGACGCCGGCGCAACAAGGCAAGCCACGCCCCTCATGACCACACGCCAAACGCCAACACGCCTCGCGACACACGACACAGATCACGGCACACCCCACACGACACAGAGGATACACGACTCAGATACACGTCACAAACACACGTCTCATACACTCCCAACACGCCACTCATCACTTGCCTCAATCACCCCGTCTTACTCTCCAGCCTCCGGGAAAGCAATGACAGCAAGTAGTTGACGATAAAATAAATCGCCGCGCAGAGCAAAAGCACCGGAATCGCGTAGTTGTAGCTATGGCCGATAATGATCTGCGCGTTGTGCATCAGCTCGGCGAGGGCGATGGCCGTGGCCAGCGAGGTATCCTTGAGCAGGGAAATGAACTGGCTCACCAAAGGCGGCACCATCCGCCGCAGCCCTTGCGGCAGGACGATGTAACGAAGCGTCTGGACCCCGCTTAAACCCGAGGATCGCGCCGCTTCGACCTGTCCCTTCGGGATCGAGTTCAGACCGCCGCGCACGACCTCCGAGATCATCGCCATCTCGAACACGGTCAGCGCGGCAATCGCCGCGCCTTCCGGACCCAGCTTGATCCCGAGATCCGGCAGCGCAAACCGGCTGAATAAGATGATCAGCAGCAAGGGCAAATTCCGCAGCAGCTCCACCAAGGCCGCCAGTATCGGAGACAGCACCGGCACTTTGGCATAACGGACGATCCCGATGAGGCAGCCGAACGTAAAGCTGAGCACGATGGAGATCAGGGCGATTTTTAACGTGACCCACAATCCGTCCAGCAGAAACATCAGAAAATCGCCCGAGTAGGCACCCGCGAAATCCATATTCGTCCTCCCCCTTTCGAGATCCGTTAGTCATGCCTGGCCAGCTTCCGTTCCAGAATCCGGGTACCGTAGCTAAGCGGGAGCGTCAACAGCAGGTAAAACAAAGCCACGAAAATATAGGTGTTGATCGTATCGAAGGTTTCCGTCGCGATGATGTCCCCGTAATACATCAGGTCAAACCCGGCGACGATGCTGAGGATGGAGGAATTTTTGACGAGATTGATAAACTGGTTGCCGAGCGGCGGAATAACGAGCTTGATCGCCTGGGGCAAAACGACGTATAGCATCGATTGAACGTAGGTGAGCCCGGAGGACCGAGCCGCTTCGGTTTGGCCTTTCGGCACCGCCATGATTCCCGCCCGGATCGCCTCCGCGATAAACGCAGACGTGTACACGGCAAGCCCGATCGTCCCCGACGCGAACCCGCTTAAGGTCACCCCGAGCGAAGGCAGTCCCAAGTAAAAGAGGAACACGACCAGCAGCAGCGGAATATTTCGGAGAAACTCCACATAGGCCGTACCGAACCATCTCAGTGTGCGAGATCGGGTGATGCGGAACACCGCGATTACCGTACCCAGTACAAAGCTCCCCAGCAAACCCAGCAGGCTGGCCCAAATCGTGTTCAGGAATCCTTTCAAAAAAGTGTCGTAGTGATCGATCAGCAGGGAAAAATCCACCGGCGATCCCCCTTACTCCGAAGGCTTTTTGCCGATCCACTTCTCATAAATCGCGTCGTATTCTCCGCTTTCGTGCAGCTCCTTCAAGGCATCGTTGACCGCCTGAACCAGATCGCTATTCCCCTTTTGGATCGCGATCCCGTAAGGCTCGTCGGTGAAAGGCTTACCGACCACCTCGAAGTTCGGGTCCTGGGCCGCCATCCCGTACAAAATCGCGTCATCCGTCGTCAAGGCATCGCCTTGGCCGGCCTTCAGCGCGCTGAACGCGTCCTGGTAGTTATCGAACTCGAGCACGGTCACGCCGGGCACCTTTTCCTTGATGTTTTTCACGGAAGTTGCCCCTTTCGAGGTCATCACCTTGGTGTCCGCCGTGACGTCTTCAATACCGCGGATCGGGCTGCCCTTCTTCACGAGCAGCGACTGCCCCGCCTGAAAATAGACGTCCGAGAAGTCCACTTCCTTCTTGCGTTCCTCCGTAATCGTCATCGTCGCCACGATCAGGTCGATCTCCCCGTTGTTCAGCATCGGAATCCGCGTTTTGGAGGTGACCTCCTTGAACTCGACCTTGCTTTCGTCGCCCAGAATCCGCTTCGCCAACTGCTTCGAAATATCGATGTCGAACCCTTCCACCTCGCCGGTTGCCGGGTCCTTGAGTCCGAACAGCTTCGTGTCGAACTTCACGCCGACGACCAGTTTGCCGCGCGACTCGATGGAAGCAAGCCCGCCCTCTTCCTTTTTGTTCCCGCATCCGGCCATAAGCGCCATCGTCATCAATACGGCGAGGCTGAGCGAGACGATTTTCCAATGTTTTTTCATAGCGATTCAGCTCCTCTCCCTATCTTTAGCGACCTAGTGACTCAACAGCCTGCCGAGAAAAGTCTTCAGGCGCACCTCTCGCGGCCGTTCGAAAAACTCCTCGGGCACGCCCACCTCCACGATTTGCCCTTCGTCCATAAACACCATCCGGTCGGCCACCTCGCGGGCAAAGCCCATCTCGTGCGTCACGACCACCATCGTCATGCCTTCCCGAGCCAACGTTTTCATGACTTCGAGCACCTCGCCGACCATCTCCGGATCGAGCGCCGAGGTCGGTTCGTCGAACAGCATGATTTTCGGCTTCATCGCCAGCCCCCGGGCAATCGCCACCCGCTGCTGCTGTCCCCCCGACAACTGGGATGGATATGCGTCCGCTTTGTCGGAAATTCCGACCTTCTCCAAGTAGTACCTGGCCGTTTCCGCGGCTTCCTGCTTCGGAATGCCGAGCACTTTTAACGGAGCCAGCGTAATGTTGTCGATCACCTTCATATGGGGATACAGGTTAAAATGCTGGAACACCATCCCGATATCGCGCCGGACCCGATTGATATCCGCCTTGCGGTCATTCACCCGAATTCCGTTCACGACCAGCTCGCCGCTCGTAATTTCCTCCAGACGGTTGATGCAGCGCAGCAGGGTGCTTTTGCCCGAACCGGAAGGGCCCACGACGACGACGACCTCGCCTTCTTCCACCGTCAAATCAATGTTTTTCAGCACATGGAAATGCCCGTAATGCTTTTCAACGTGATGGAAATGGATCAACAGATATCCCTCCCCGTTTTGACATGCATATGTTTTTTAGCCGGTGGTTATGAGTCCGATCCGACAAGAAATGCAAAAAAAACACCAAGCCGTCGGAAGCAAATCTCCCGAGGCAAGGTGTTTATCACATGGGATGTCAATATGAAATGAGACCGAAACGGTTTCGATGGCTGTCTTGATTCGCTGCATACAATCCAAATGCTGGGCTTCCTCCCGGATCCTCCAGTCGGGAACGGACTGCCTGTATTCCAGGCTTTTGATTTCGCCATACTCCACCCGGAAGGACTTGCTGGAATTTTTCGGATAACTGGCATACATCGCCTTGTCCGTAAAAAAGATCCCCTCCGCCACATTCGGCCAATCGGCCAAAATACAGATCACGTCGGCGCGCCGCTCTTGAATGATCCCTTTTTTCATGAGCGCATCCATAAATTTGCTGTTTCTCGTTTGATTATAGGAAAAACCGTAAATCGGGGAGGACCAAGCCTTGGAGGTCAGGAAAAACGGGCTTGCCTGGTTGATTTGAAATATCAGTTTCTCAAGCTTTTCTTTCGAATGCGTACCGCACCTCGTAAAATATGGAATGTAGATGGGACCTTTTTCCTATCATTATACATCCGAATCGGACTGTGTTGGGAAAGGATCATAAAACGGGTGGAAATTTGAAATCATAAACTCCAATGACCGGCAAGAAAGGGAGGAATCTCATGCAAAAAAAGAAAAGCGCCGCATCCGTTTTTCTATGCCTATGTACCCTGATATTGATAACATCCTGCACGACGAACGACGGCGTTCGCACTAAGTCCGTTCCGCAGCAGCAAAATACAAACACTGCCAAGAATACCCGCTTATCGGAAAACGAGGACCATGATCCGGATCTCTATTTCGGGGATTTGGGCGTGGAGCAGATCCTCTATAACGGCAAACAAGCCCGAATTCGCAGCTTAACCGCCGCCGGACAGCAACTGCTCGATCCGAACGGGTTCCCGCTGATCCGCCAATATCCGGACCCCTCTATCGCTCCCGTAAAAGGAAACTATGTGGAGAACGTCATCCAAACGGGCAAATCATTTCTCGGCACTCCTTATGTGTACGGCTCCGACCGGACCGAACCTTCAAGCTTCGATTGTTCCGATTTTACCCGGTGGGTATTCCTTACCGCGCTCGGCATGGATTTGCCATGGGATTCAAGAAGCCAGGGTGCCTATGTCAAAGCCTTTGCCAAAAGGCAATATACTTCATTGAAAGAAGCCCGTCGCGGCGATTTGCTGTTCTTTACGAACTATCGCGGCAACAAGGCTTCGGATTACAAAGGTTTGACGCCCTCGGAAAAGCCGATATCCCACTTGGGCATCTATCTCGGAGGCGGAAAAATCCTGCATTGCCCTTCCAAAAAGAGCGGCGGAGTCAATATTCATAATCTCACATGGAGACAGTTAACAAGCCGGTTTCTGTTCGGAGGGTCGATCATTTGACTCCCAAAAGCTTTAAAATATTTGTTTGATATTTACCGTTGCATCCTTGCTTAAATCGACGAACCCCTCTTCCGTCCGAATCAAGGGATGCGTTAGGTCGTGATGGTTGACCATGAGGATGACGCCCTCCCTTTCATCCGACAGCATAACGGCTTTTCCAATCAACGAATGCATCATCTTATGCACGAACAATTGAGTGATCCGGGGATCCAAAACGCCGAAGGATCCTTTCTCCATATGTTCCAGAACTTCATGGAACGGCGCCGGGTCCCGATACACGCGTTTGGAGGTCATGGCATGAAAAATATCCGCAACCGCAACAATCCGGCTGAACAAATCGATGCTCTCCCGCTTGATGCCTAGCGGATACCCGCTGCCATCCATTCGCTCATGATGCTGAAGCGCGACCAGGGCCTGGCGGTAATTGATCCCGATCGTCTTTTTAAGCAGGTCATAGCCGAAAACGGTATGGTTTTTCATTAAGGCAAATTCCTCTTCAGTCAACTTGCCCGCTTTATTCAAAATCTCGTCGGGAACCAGCATTTTGCCGGCATCGTGCAGCAACGCCGCGGTCGTTAATTGCAGCAGTTCCTGACGTTCAAGCCCCATCCACGTTCCCAAAAGGTTAGACATCACGCCGACGGCAATGTTATGACGGTATGTATAATCATCCTTTGCCTGCAAATTTGAAAATAGGGGGATCAGCTGCGAAGTTTGCGCAACCTCATGAATCATCGGGATGACATGTTGCCGCAATTCCGCAAGCGGAACCTGCTTCGTCTCCCGGATCCCGTTAAACAATTCGGTCGCTCGAAGCACCGTATCATCGATGATTTTCTCCGTCGAACCGGAATCCTTTCCCGGATTTGCAGGCTCTTCGGCCACATCTTCGACCGTCAGGACAATTCCCTGTTTATGCAAGATGTCGATATGCTCCTGCGAAATGATAGAGAACTCGGACATCAGCAAGGTGCCGTTGTCATTAAAAATATCCCGATTTACCTTTCTCCCTAAAAACGCTTCGGACGGGAGATTCGTATTTTCCAAAGCAGACTCCCTCCTTTTCCATGCAACAAAGAGCTGAAAAACGGGATTTCCCGCTTTCTTCATTTTTGCATAGCCAACTGGACGATTTCTCGACAATTTCGAGTGAACCCTTATATGCAAAAAAGCCGAGTCAGCGGGATGAACCCTCTCTGCACTCGGCTTTTCAATGCATTCACTTATTCGGTTACGACTTCTTTTTGCTCTCCGTCAATCAGATAGCTATGCGTCGTTGCGGCTTCCTCGATGTCCCGGAACGCCCAATGAGCGGCAGGCACATCCTCGAAAGAAGGTGTGGCGACGCCATGAAGCGGTCCGCGTTCAAACATCCGGTTCACCATAACCACCGCTTCCGCGCGGGATGCGTAGTTATCCGGTTTGAAGCCGCCGTCCTGGAAGCCCGCGATCAGCCCCGAGTTCCGCACCGCCTGGATGTTCCACTGCGCCCAGTGTCCCGCGATGTCGTTGAAGCCGATCTCTCCGCCTTCCGTCACGGCCAGTTTCCGATAGTTGACTATCACCGTCGCGATTTCCGCGCGAGTGACGGCGTCATTCGGTCTGAAGCTTCCGTCCGGCATGCCGTGCATAATTCCTCTTTCTTTCACGAAAGCAATGACTCCCGCAGACCAGGACGTTTTCGAAACGTCGCTAAACGGCGCTTCCCCGCTCCATGAGCCTTCGACATAACCAAGATTGCGGGCAATCATGGCCGCAAGCTGTCCGCGGGTCACATTTTCAAGCGGTTTGAATTCCCCGTCCGGGAACCCTTGCACATACGGAGTATGCTGACCATCCGAGATCTCCCGGTTAAAGTCGATAATCGTAAAGGTACTGAAGTGATCGATGGAGAATTGCAAGCCCAATTGGCCATCCGGCATCGTGACCGCCGTTCCCTTCACCACTTCTTTCCCGCCGTTCGTATGTTCGATGAAAATGCCCAATCTCTTCAAGAACTTGGCGCGCTCGTTCGCATCTTCCGGAAGCTTGACGTCCCGGAGCGGCAAAGTCAGCGTGACCGGACGGCTCGACAGGTTCGTCTCGATCGTCATCGGTCTGGCCACGACCTCGATATTGTCGTCCTTCGACCACTTGCGAACGACTTCCTCGGTCCGCGCGCGGGCTTCGATCTCTTCCCGCTCGCTCTTATTTTTTACCGGAACGAGCCGGAAATAGAAGCTTTCCGTTAACCCCTTCAACGAGGCGCTAGGAATTTGAATAAACGCATTCGGATTGTATATCTCAAAATCAATTCCGCTGTTTTGAAGCAATGCTACGGTATCCGCCGGAATTTGAAGGTTCACTTCGCTAACCTTGTCCGACGCATCCGGGATCAGGATCCGGGCGACGTTCTTTCCGGCTTGCAGCGCTTTATCCACCGTTTCCTGCGCTTTGTCTTTCGTATAAATCACCTTGTCGACAACGCGACCATCGGCGTAGGTGGTGCGCTCAATCGGAACCTTGGTGATACCGGCTTCCTCATCGCCGCCGATAACCACATCGACCACGATCGTCTGGGTGGTCGGTCCGGGAGGAACGTTGGAGCTGTTGCCCGAACCGTTCGAACCGCTGCCGCCCGTTGTTCCGCCGCCCGTGTTCGCAGGCCGGGTAACCGTCCGGTTGAACGACAGAAGCGTTTTGCCGGATTCCACGGCAATGATGTTGCCAAGATTTTCGGCATAAGTTAAGGAAATCTGTTCACCCGGCTCGATCTGACGATCCAGGTGGAGGATCAGCTGCAATCCGTCCTCACTCAGCTCGTAGACGTCCTGCGTTACCGTGATGGGACCACGTTGACCGCTGATGTTGAAGCCGTTCAATTCGTCCGAAGTCACCTTCACCGGCTGATCAAAGGTCAGCACCAACCGACCCGGATTCGTCTTGTCCAGTGCCAACCCGTTGACCACCGGATGGCCGCTGTCGGTCACCAGGCCTTCTCTTGCCGCCGTCAAGGTTTTCAACGCTGTTTTCACTTCGGCTTGAGTGGCGTCCGCTTTATCCATCACGATTTGAGCTTCTGCCAGCTTTTCTTGATAGAATGACCAACTCTCCGGCGTGTAGATGGCTTCATCCAAGCCGCCGGCCAGGCTGATTTCCGTTTGCAAGGCGGTTTTATCCACGATTTCCGTAATCGTGAAGGTTCTCTTTTCCTGAACGGAACGTCCGCCCGTCACGGCCGTGACTACGATCGTATAAGTGCCCGGAGGCAGCTCTTCCTTCAAACCGTAAGACCAGGTCGTATCCCCGGCATTCCAGCTTAGTTCGCCAGGAACAGCAACGGTATTTCCGTTTTCGTCCGTCACCGCTACCGTCAGGGAATCCGCATTTGCATCGACGCTGCCCGAGACGGCCGGCGTTTTGTCGGATGTATTTCCGCTAGGTTCCGTAATTTTCAACGCTGCCGCAAACGGATCCACGACGTCAAAATTGAAATCCGGGACAGCCGATCCATTAGGCTCTGCACCCAAAAGATATCCGGACGCGCCTTCGTATTCTACATGAATCGTTTGATTGGAAGGAAGCTGGGTTCCCGCCGGTAACGTAAGGATCACTTTTGCGGGATCCGCACTGTCAACCATCGCGCCGTCGACAGGAACTTTCACGCCGCCAATCGTTACGGTAAAGGCATCCTGCGCCGTTCCGGCACCGATCTTCACGCCTTTATCGAGCACAATCATAATCGTGTTGCCGCCTTCGGTAAAGCTTCCGCTTTCCGCAACCGGCGGTTGCAGCGTAAGGGCATCATATGCCGCTTGCAAAGCCGTTGTTGCCGAATTTACTTCGTCTTGCGATGCGTTGTGATTATCCAGCACGATTTGTGCCGCTTCCAAAGCATCTTTGTAATTGTTCCAGCTTACGGATGTATAATCAGTCTCCGTCAAGCCTGTAGCCTTATCGGCTTCGCTCTGCAGCTCGGTCTTATCGACAATCGTGAACGTATACGTCTTGGTTGCCGTACGCCCGCCTTTCGTTGCCGCTAAAGTTACCGTGTATGTGCCTGGGGCCAAATCCGCGGCATAGTTGTCAAACGACCAACTGCCGTCTGGATTGATAACCAAGGCTTCGCCGTCAATCACTTTATTAGCGACGTCATCCGGACCTGCAACGGTAATCGTCGCACTATCCGGGCTGTCCGGAGCCGCACCGTTGATTTCCGGTTGCCGGTCATCCGTGTTTTCCGCCGGTGCTGTGATCTTTAGGTTTTGGGAAAACGGATCTTCGTTGACATCGAAATCAAAATCACCGACTGCCGTGCCGCCGGATTCCTTACCTAAAAGATATCCGGTATCGCCATGATATACGACGTGCACCTGTTCACCGATATTAGCGGAAAGCGGCACTTCCAACGTGAGAGTCACTTTAGCCGGATTCGCGCTATCCACTTTTGCACTGGCTACAGGAAGCGTCTTGCCGCCAACAGTCACGGTAAAGGCATCTGGTGCCGTTCCGGAACCGATTTGCACGCCCTTATCGAATTCAATGGTAAGCGTCTGCTCTCCTTCATAGAAGATATCGCTTGTTTTGATGGGTACGGGCCGATTTTTCATCAGTCCGTCTCTGGCTTTAGCCAAAGTTTCATAAGCTTGCCCGATCTCATCGACCGTTGCGCTTGCGCTGTTTAAAACGGCCTCAGCTTCGCTTAGAGCTATATTCAATGCGTTCCACGAATCCGGGGTGTAACTCGATTCGATGAGTCCTTCTTTCGTTATGTCATCATACTTCTTTTGAAGGACGGACTTATCGATGACCGTAACGGTCGTACTGATATCCACATTCACTACATCGTTTGGTATTCCGCCATATTCGACTACGTATGCTGTAACTTTATTAGTAGGGCTGTAGTCGTTCCAATACCCGGTCGCAAAAATATGAAGCACATATTCCGATCCCCCGGTATCATTCGGTTCCGTACCTTTATCCATTAGGGTATACATGACTTTGGTGGTCGGATTACCGTATGTTGCGTTGTAAACAGAACGTCCGCCGTCACCATAATAGCCGCTGTAAAACTGGAGGCCTTTTCCGCCATCCTCCAAGCCTTCCGGTCCAGTTACCCAACGCCAATCACCGGTTCCTTTTTGATGTGCACCCACAGCTGTTGTAACGCCATTGCTTGTTTTTTCGGGCCGGGCAATGTCTTTCCCGCCGATCCAGCCCAGACCCTGGGCCTTGGATTTCACAAAGTCATTCTCGGATGCGCTTGTAATCGTAACCAAGTAGCCCTGCCGTCCAAAATAAGTTCTTGCCTCCGCGGCCTTTTGAGCAGCATGCCAAGTAATACTAGTACCTGTATTAACAAACTCGTAAAAATGCCCGTTCTCACTAAAAGCCAAGGCACTACCTAGCGAAAAAGAAATATTTCTGATGTGCGGGCTTGTTGTATTGCCTGCCGAAAATTGAGCGGAATTCAACAGGTTTTCGTATGTACTGATATCCGCGGTTCCTGTCAGGACATAAACGCCATTTCCCTTATTCGTGATGTCTATGCCGTCAATATCCGTATCGGCCGGAAAGGTTAATGCATCTCCTGCGACAAATCCGTTAATTACCGCCGTTGCCCCGTCAATTGTTGTTTTTCCGTCGATCGTATCCGAAATGTTGATAGCTCCGCCCACCTGCGCCAACCCGCTGCCCGGGAAGGTCACATAGCGGGCATCCGTCGATATCCCGTCCCCGCTGCCTGCCGCTGCCTTGACTTGGCTATTCATGAACGGAAGGCTGTTAGCGACGAGAAGTAAAGACAGCAAAGAAACGCATGCCTTATGGGCTATTTTCCTCTTCATTACCAGTTATTTCCTCCTTCTGTTGACATTCTATGCGATAGATCACACTCTTTCGGTACTCTAACAGACAAAACTCGACAAATTCTCAACAAACCCATGGGGTGCTCACAAAACCTGCACGTTTTCCTTTGAGTTAGAGAAGGTTTTACGCAAAAATAAAAAGGAAAGATGCTCTACCCCGTCGTCGCTGGATTGACGTAAATCGGCGACGGCACCGAGTTCCTTATCAATCAGCGTCTCCGGTCCAGTAACCGTCTTTGATCAGGTAACTTAGGTAAGCTTTTCCCACATTGGCCCATGCTCATAGGCAGCATATGTTGCACTTTATACAACATTAATCCCTTGAACGCCTTCCTTCCGACCCCTAAGTTGCAAAAAATACAGCATTTTGAGCCGAAATAAGCCTTTGAAAGGATAAATGAAGCAAATTGCTGCAAAAAGTACAACATTTTCTCTCGTCCCCATCATTTAATGAGCATATTGTTGTAAAAAGTACAACATTCACCAACCTGCCGGCTCTTCCGACAAATAAAAAACGAGCCCTCCGGAGCTCGCCTTCACATCATTTCATATAAAAAGGAAGATCACTCGCCCTCTCCCGCCGCATCCCCCGTTACCCCTCGCATCATCAGCTCGACCATCTGCACTAAAGCCTGGTCCAGCGTCAGTCCCATCTTTTTCGAAACCTGAAAGTCCATCAGCCGGCTTAATGCCCCGATGTAAACCTGAATAAACAATTCCAGATCGAAAGGCCGTAAAGTCCCTTCATCCCATCCTTTTGCGGCCAGCACGCCGATATTGCCCCAACCCTGCTGAATATAAGCGTCTACCTTTTTCCACGAATCGGGATACTTCTGTTTGAGCTCTTGAATGACGCGGTTGTCCCCGAAGGACAGGCCGCTTGGCAGAATGACCAGGGCTTGCCGTAATTTTTCCGGGGTGGGTAAGGAGGGATTATTCATCAAGTCCGCCTCGGCATCGCGCATATCTTGAATGCAGCGGTCGACGAGATCGTCGATCATCCGCTCCTTGGACTCGAAATGCTGATAAATCGTTTTCGTACTGATTCCCAAACGGGCGGCAATATCCCGGATTGAAAATTTCAGCCCCCGCTGCATGATTTCTTCCAGCACGCAGTCCATAATTCGATCTTTCATAGCGCGGCTCCGATCCTCGTTTGAGTTTGAATCAACTTAGGCAAGAAAAATAACGGATACATCAAAAGAAACAAGTTCGGCACCCACCAGGAGACGTCAAAATCCTGCCGCAGCCCCCAAAACGCGATCGCCTGCAATCCCGAACAAAAGGTTAAGGTTAAGGTCACGATGCAAACCGCCGACCAAGCCCGGTGTTTCCGGCGATATAAATAGATAGCCGTTAAACCCGTGGCGGAAATAAACAGGTCGAGAGGTACGAACGACAAATTCCAGGCGGTCATCATTTCATGGCTATAGTCTTTATACAGATATTCCTTCGGCAACAACTCCAGAAACACGATAAGCCAATAAACCAAAAATCCGAGATCCGTGATCAGCATAAACGATTTTAAGGTTCTTCCCATTGTTTAATCCCCCCACAATAAAAAACTAGGAAAACATTTTAGTTTATTTGTTTTCCATATTCTTTATTATGCCGTCTCCGCCCACCTTTTGCAAGTAACCTTTACTATCCGGCTTCTTCATTCTTCTTCAAGTCCATATATCGAAAAATAAGTCCGTCCAGCCTTTGCGAAATGTCGATTAACTCGGGGCCTATGTTTCCCAATGCATCAAAAAGCGCCTCCATCTCCGAGCGCATCGCCTCGATCTCCGCAGCCAACGCCGGAAGGTCAAGGTTAGCGGCGGCTACCGTTGCAGACCGGCCTGCGTCATGCGCTGCAGCCCCGCTTCCCTGGGGCTTCGTGTGATGCCAACGTTTACTCATTGGGAATCCCCTTTCCGATTTCAAATGATAGTCCCGGCTGTATGCGCAAAATCCCCCGCTTCGTTCGAAGCAGGGGGAAGGCTTTCATGCTCATTCGTTCACCGGTGTCGTTTGGGTTTCACTGCTGTCCGCCTTGGAGCCATGCCCCCGGCCGCCTTTACCGGCATGCGTACCGTTTACGATCTCAAGCGCCTTCGCCGCTATATCGGCCTTCCGGTCGTCATAGTCCGCTTGCGAGATTTTCCCGTCCGCCAGCTTCTGGTCAAGCTTCGCCGTCATCTCCTGCGCAACCAAATCAGTCACCGACTGCACCTCGATTCCTTTCTCCTCGGCAATCGCCGCCAGCGATTTGCCGTCACGCCGCGCCGTCCGGAGATCGGACTCGGTCATGCCAAGAAGCGTTGCGACCGCCGCATCATCCAGCTTCTGGCCCCCGCCTCGTTGATGCGATCCTTTTGTCTTTGCCGTCGTGTCCGAAGTCGTCGAAGTCTGCGTAGTCTGCGTAGTGTCCGTCTTATCCGCTGCCGCGGCGTTTACCTGTCCGGCAAGAACGGCCCCTCCGCCTAATGTCAGGGTTAATGCAAGAGCGCTTGCCGCCAATACTTTTTTGTTCATTATCGTTCCTCCTCGTCATAAAGGGTGGCTTCACGGCCGGACCGAAGCCCGGCGCCATGCCGCCTTCTTCATTAAGAAATTTGCTTGGCCGCCTTGAGCTTGTCCAACTCGGCCTGCACTTCATCCTGCTCCGACCAGTCCGAGAGGCGGGAAGACGGGTCCACTGTCCGATAAGCCAAAGTTCCCGCTTCCAGGCGCGTGATTTTTTGCTCCATTTGATCGAATCCGCGGGCAATCTTGCCGGCGTCGACCGCCGGAACGGCGCGAGCCGTCGCACGCAGCGCCGTCGCCGCATTCATCCGCGCAATCAGGAACGTCAGCTTATCGTTCAATTCGCGGCGCAAATCCAGAAGACGCCCGATTTCCCCGCGGAGAGCCTCCTTCTGTTGTTGAATCGTCTCGCGCTGTTCCATGTAGGTTTGATGCAGCTTCACATGGTGCAATTTTTCCTGAAGGGCCAGTCTGGCGATCTCCTCTTCGCCCCGGTCCACCGCAAGCTCCGCCTGGCGGGCGCGTTTGTCGATGACTTGGCCGGTTCCCGCAATCAGCACATCGTACTGCTGTTCCGCAGCGATCTGTACGGCCAGCGCCGAACGCGCTTTGTCGATCTGGTCCTCCAGCTGTCTGATATAATATTTGGCCATGGTCACCGGATCTTCCACATTATCGAGAAGCCGATGCACATCGGCGGCTGCAATATCCTTCATTCTTCCGAAAATACCCATAGTTATTTTTCCTCCTTATGTTGTTGTTCCCGTTCCCACTCGTCCAGGAACCGGCCTCGGCTTACGCCCGTCTCCGCCATGGTCGTCGGAAGAGCGGACATCCATTCCGGAGATGTATATTTACGATTGCTTTCAATCCTTCTATACAACAAGAAAACAAGAATCAATGCGGCGAGGCCCCAAAGCGGCGTCAGCAAGCTCATCGTGCACAAAGCGGCCAAGACGGCCCCGATCCACTTCGGTATCCCCGTTCCTTTTACGAAGAGAACGGCCCCTCCGATCAGAACGGCGATCTGAAGAAGAATGGACCATACCGGACTTGTTCCCGTTTCCGCACGCTCCGTAAATTTCATGCCGTATGGAGTCATATGGTGCCCGTGTCTCATCGCCTCATGCCATGCCTGACGCTGCGGAACGGCCTCGGCGAAGGGCGCTGCAGCCATTTTGAGTATTGCCGCCAGAAGTATGACGGAAACAACCCCGATGACGATGCCCGGCAGAATTGAAGATCTTTTCATATGCGCTCACCCCCTTTCGTGATCTCCATGGTTGTATCTTAGGGGACGAACCTTTAATGAATCTTAAACGTGAAAATAAAAAAAAGACGGAGAACCCTATATTAGGGTCGGCTCCATCCTTTTGACTCGGCGGCGTTATTTCCCGCCGGCTTTGGTCAGCGCGTCGATCATTTCTTGATACCCCCGGCTCTTGGCATGCTGCAGCGGCGTAACGCCTTCGCCGTCGGCCAGATTCACGTCGGCTCCGTTCTCGATCAACAATTCGACGATCTCCTGATGCCGCTTACCGCCGTCTCCGAGAATAACCGCTTCCAGCAGCGCGGTCCAGCCCAGATCATTGACGTGATTCACGTCGACGTCGGAGGTTGCGAGCAGTTCCCGGACAATCTCGACATGCCCCCGGTCGGCCGCGGGAATGAGGGCGGTGCCCCCGAAACGGTTGGTTACGGTCGTATCCGCGCCCGCCTCAACGGCCGCCTTGACGAAATCCAGCTTTCCCTCCGCTCCCGCGTAAAGCAACGGATTGTCCTGGCGATTGTCCCGGATATTGATATTGGCTCCTTGACCGATCAAAAATTCGAACATCTCCAATTGATCCGTGTGAACGGCGATCATGGCCGCGGTTCGCCCTCTTTCGTCCGTCGCGTCGATATCGGCCCCGTCCGCCAAATGCTTGGCGGCCGCTTCCCGGTTTCCCAGTTCCGCGGCTTTCAATAACTCCCGGTTCAACTTATCCATTTTCAGCTTCACCTCCTGCGCATGTTCCCGATCCCCGCCGGTTAACCGGGAATCCGTATTTATCCCGCATCCCGAAAGGGCGACAGCCAGGATTAAAATAGAGATGCCGCGAAACATAACGAGCCAGCACCTTCCTTTCAAAATGAGTGCTTGAATGTCAGTTCACCGTCAGTTCGGCTTTGGATGAACCGGCCCAGTCGCCCACCGGAGTGACCGTGTACGTGGCGCCTTTCACCAAGGTTCCGCCTTGCTCCAGGTCAAACACGCCCACCGCGCCTTTTCGGCTGGAGTATTTGTACGATGCCGACAGCTTATTGCCCTGGGCATCGGTCAATTCCACCCGGCGGCCGGAAAACATTTCATCCCCCGGATCCTCGGATAAAGCGATGTTAATCGAGGTTTCATTGACGGCCTCGGCGCCGGCGATTTCCAGCGGAGCGATCTCCTTCGCTACAAAGGATGCAGCCGCGATATCGGCCCAATCCGAAGTCACGGTGTATTTCACGCCCGGTTTTAATACCTCTCCTTCCGGCAAGCGGAACTTAGGCTCCTGTTTGCCGTCCGTGGATTGGGTAAACGGCACGTATTTTGCCGTGATCGGCTGCCCGCCTTCCGGCGTAACCGTCACCTCTCTGCCCTGACCGGAGGAAATGATCTGATAAGTCCTTCCGTCCGCCCGGTTATTCTCGTCCAGCACGAAGGCATTGGCCCCGCGGCCCGCGCTATATGCGGAGATCACATATCCGTAATCGACGACGCCGTTCGACTTGAGGGCTTCCAATTCGAACGTGTCGTTCGCAATCTGTCTCGCCTCGGTCATGACCAGCTTCGATGCGCTGCCTTCAAACGTGCCCGCCTGCTCGCCCTTATAGGTCAACGTGTACGTGGCCCCCGGCTGCTGAACGGAGGTCGGCACGATATAAGTGGCGATCGAGCCCGTTTTTAAGCGCGGCATATTGGTCAGGGTAAGCCCGTCGTTAAAGGAAAAATCCGCTTTGGCTTTGGCAAAAGCCTCATCCTCCGAGGTTAAAGGAGCATCGAAAGTGACGATCAGCGTAATGGCGTTCAGTGAACGGACGCTCGTGATTTTCGCCTCGGAAGAAGGAATCGCTTGAAGGGCTGTATTCAGCAGGTAGGCCGCCTCGCCGCGGGTGACCGGGGTATCGGCAGCGGCGGAATCGGATCCGCTCAGCCAGTAATCGACGGACTTGAGGTCGCGATTGAGCGCTTTGGCCACGATTTGTGTCAATTCCGAAGCGGTCACGGTTCCTTTCGGATGGAAGCCTTCGCCCTCCGCCGGCATAATATCGCGTGCCGCCAATTCGGCCGCATAATCGAAATACCACGCATCGCGGTTTACATCGGCGAAACCGGCTTGCGCATCCGCCTTCCCTTGCAGCCCGAAGGTCAAGGCCACCATCTTCGCCAATTCCGCGCGGGTGATCCGGCCCTCCAAATTCATGGAGCCGTCTCCATATCCCTGAATGACCCGAAGCCCGGCAAGCTCGTTTGCCGCCTGTTGAATTTCTTGCGGGGAAATCCCCGCCGCTGCCGCCTCCGCATGCGGCAGGTTCCAGGGGAGAGCCGCCCCTCCCAGGGCCACGGTCAACGCTATCGCAGTCAGTTTTGCAGAATATTTGTTCATCGGTAATCCTCCTTAAGATCCATAGGTTTAGTAGATATTTTCGCTATACCCATGATATAAGAGAGGCCTAAAATCCAAAGAAACCCGGGATAAACAGACGTTAAACAATTTATTAACAAATTCTAAACTTGCTTATACGGAAAAACGGTACCCGGCTCCCCAAACGGTTTCAATATACTGCGGGTTCGAAGGGTCAACTTCGATCTTTTCCCGCAGCCGGCGGATGTGCACGGTTACGGTGGCGATATCCCCGTTGGCATCCATGCCCCAGATCCGCTCAAACAGCTCGTCCTTGCTGAAAACCCGGTTCGGATGGCTGGCCAAAAACTCCAGCAGGCTAAATTCGCGGGTCGTAAAAGGAACTTCCTGGTTCCGAACATAAACGCGATGCGCCGCTTTATCGATGATAAGACCCCGGATATGGATTTCCGTGTGCTGAACGGGTTCCTGTTTGCCCAATAACCGCTCGTATCTCGTCAGGTGGGCTTTGGCTCTCGCAACCAGCTCGCTGGGACTGAACGGTTTGGTGACGTAATCGTCGGCCCCTAGGTTAAAGGCCCGGATTTTATCGATCTCTTCCTTTTTGGCGGAAACGATCAGAATCGGCACTTCCTTGGCCTGCCGGATTTGCCGGCACAATTCGAACCCGTCCATGCCCGGCAACTGCAAGTCGACAATAATCAGATTGTAATCGCCTTGAAGCGCGAGCCGTAAGCCTTCATCGCCCGCGTGGCATAGATCCACGGCAAAGCCGTTGAGCTCGAAGTAATCCCGCTCCAACTGAGCGATCGTCGTCTCATCTTCAATGATTAGGATACGAGCCCCCATCGTTTATGCACCTCCTTCTTTCGTTGCCCGTTTCAAGGTAAAGAACAGGCTCGTTCCTGCCCCGAGTTCGCTTTCCGCCCGGATCGATCCCCCGTGCCCTTCGATGATCTGGCTTGCAATGGCCAGACCCAGCCCGCTGCCGCCCGTCAAGGAATTGCGGGACTGCTCCGCACGGTAAAACCGCTCGAAAATGTGCGGAACGGCTTCGGGCGGAATGCCCGTCCCGTTGTCCCGGATTTCAACCGTCACCCACTCCGGGGTCGCTTGCACGGAGAAGCGAATCGTTTTTTCCGGCTTATCCATGAAATTTTGCGCGTTCTCGATGATATTGAGGACCGTGCGCTTCAGCTTTTCCAGGTCGGCGATGACTTCAACGCCTCTAGCCGGCCGTTCCTCCCATTCAATCCGGATGCCCTTTTCCTCCAGGACGTATTGGACTTCCTCGATGCAGTCTTCCAAAAAGCGGGCAATGTCCATCTTTTCAAACGTAAAAGGGACTTGCTTCAGGTCCAGCTTGGAGTAAAGGAACAATTCGTCCACAAGCTTGTCCAGATCTACGGCCTTTGAATAAATGATGTTCACGTACTTGTCCATTTTTTCCGGCGTGTCCGCGACCCCGTCCCGGATGCCTTCGATATAGCCTTTGATACTCGTAATCGGAGTGCGCAGATCGTGCGAAATGTTGGAGATCAGCTCCTTCCGGTTCTCCTCGTCCCGCAGCCGGAGCTGTACGGATTCCTGCAGTCTTTTTCGCATATTTTCGAAAGCCTCGTTCAATTGGCCAATTTCATCCTTGGCATGCAGATCCAGCGCAAACTCAAGCTGGCCTTCCTTGATGCGGTTTGCCGAGCTGCGAAGCAAATCCAGCGGTTTGACGACGCTGCGGGTAATCCAGCGGTACAATAACGCATTCGCCACCACGATCATGCCTAGCAGAATCAATAAAAGGACCGGAAGCAATCTTCGGGTCACTTCGCTAAAAGGACTTCTTTCCCGAATGACGAACACGCTGCCCTTGGCGCCGTCCGTAAAACGGAAGTCGAATTTGGCGTAAGCGTAAAACCGTTCGCCGATGTTAAACGTATTGCGAATCTGGTTGTTGTTCAAATCATAAGGGGGCAAGCCCTGTTCCAGAGCCGGCTGGTTCAACGTGTACGATTCAAACACCTGATTGCTTTCCCGGCGCACATAAAGACCGGCCCGCACGGTTCTGAGCTTGAAATCGTAATCCTTCAAAAGCTCCTTATCCAGCAGCTGGTCCGGCTCGTTTTTCGCGAGATATTTCAATTCGAGGAACATCGACTCCTCTTCTTCCGTCAACGGGTTCAACTGATAATGGACCTTGTAAAAATCCCGGATACTGTGAATGTCGCCCGTCGCCGCAACCGTAAACAGACCCGCGGCCAACGCAAATACCAGCAGGCTGATGATCAACATGCCCGTGTACGACAGCAGCAGTTTGATTCTGATGGACATACCGGTCACCTCGTCGCGTTAAGGGTAAAATGTAATCCTAGTATGACATATGATTTTCGGGAAGGGAATCGGGGAGCAATCGATAGCAACCCAGTCGCGAGCAATGGCTCCCTGCAACGACGCAATTAATCGGTTCGTTCCGTGGCGTATCTTCCGATTAGTAGAATATAAGCCACTCATTAAGCCTAAAAGTTGAATCTAAGAACCCTTCTAGTATAGGTCATATTAAACACTAGATTTAGATAAAATAAAAACACTAAAAAAGAGACCCTCTCAGGTCTCTTTTAAATATAACTGTTACACACCGAACCTTAATGCTAAAGCCTTCTTTTGGCACGTTTTAATAATGAGAATACTTTTGGACGAGCACCTCTTTGCAAACTAAAATCTAATCCCCTTCTAATGATTTCAGGCATATAAAAACCATCATCAAGTTTCACCAAATAACCTTGTTGCTCCAAGAGTTTTGCCTCACTATTGCTTATATCATATTCTTCAAGCTGAAAGGGAACCTGTCTTTGCTCGACAGTTTTTTTACGGAGTTTCTCGAAAATTTTAGCAAGGGTTGGCATTTCTTGGGTAATTTCTTCTATTTTCTTATCCGAGCAAGGCTTAATAGCATTTCTAATAGCAGTTGGAGATAAGAAACGGTCAGAGGTAGAAGAAAATCTTTTACTTTCTTCAGCCGCATTTTTGAGAAACCGAATTATATCCCTTGCTTGTAGTTGTTCATTTAAGTCAGAAAGAACCGCGATGATCCAATTTGCAGAATAGGCCTCGTTTGATTTTAACGTACCTAATTTAATTCCCCATAATGGGTAAAGTGCCTCTTCCAAAAGTTCATCTGTAGCAATTTCAATTGGAACATTGCCTTTATAAAAAGCTGGATCCACAGATGTACATAACCAAAGGGCTAATCTCAAAGCTTCAACATTTGTCCATTTTAACTCATACTGCTCATAAAGCGAGTTGAATTGTCCCCAGTTTTGTTCAATTGCATTCATTGCTAAATCTCTTCGAATAAACACTAGAAGTCCTATCCTGCTATCTGGTATTGATTTTAATTCATTTATTACTCCTTGGGTTAAAGCTCTGATAGCTACTCGTTGTTTTGATTCGATTGTTACATTTTGAAATATCTCTTCCAATCCGTCAATAATAAAAACGATTTTTTTATTCTTTTCAATTAGGTAATTTTGAAGTTCATCAATTGTAGTGACTCCAGTACCTGTGCTTTCTAACAGCAGTTTCCTCCAAAATGCTTTCCACTCTGCCTCGGTTCCTTGGCTTGGATTGAACAACTCAATTTGATCGGTTCTATCCAGGAGCTCACGAATCGTCATTTTAAACCCAATAGAGTTTTCTAACGACTTTAAATGTAACTCCATTTCAGTAACCGACTTTTCTGCAAGATTCTTTGGTTTTAGGAAGGGGACAATAAACGTACTATCTTCATTATTTGAATGACCTTCAACTTTACTAAGGAACCTATCCCAAGTGCCCGATCTAAGTAACTGTAAATAAGCAAAGGTCTTCCCTGAACCTTTAGCACCCAATATTACAGATATTGGCGTGCTCAACCTATACTTTCTAGATAAATTTCTAAGGGCAGTAGTTGTTAAAAAACTTGAAAAAAGCGTTGTTTCTGCGTGCTCCATTTCAGATGCTTGACTAATTAAACTATTTAAAAATACTCCTCTTTTTTCCTCAGTAATATTTTTGTTAACCTCAATATAGGATTGGTCAAAAATATCCATAAATAACTTATCGATTATCTTTAGCATATCTGTTCCATTAAGCTTTTTGCTAATTGAATCTAATCCCTCAAGGTGAACCAAATTTGAAGCAAAAGGTAAAAATTCCACCTGAACTCCAGGAGAAGCAATGTAGTCCTCCTCGTTATTAAAGACCTTAAAGGTTGAAATAAGGGCTTCTTCCATACTAATTCGATCATTATTACTTATTTCATCCGGAACCATAGACATAAGTATTACCGGCATATTTCCAGGGTTTATCCAATCGTGTCTGTTGTTCAAATTTTTTAAAATAGTCTGGGTACCTTGCCTTGACTGTAGGGAAGTTGAGGAAACAAAAAATTTCTTTACACGTGGGTCAATTAATAGCGGAGCAGCGAATTCTGATATACCTGCTCTCAAATCGATAAATACAGCATCAACCCCCAGACTAGTCCCAAGATCAGAAAGAATATCTGCCATTAGCCATTCACGACCACTCATCTGAATTACTACTTCTGGCGTTACTGGCATTGACATAACCTGGCTTGTGTCCCTATATGTCGGAAGGAAATAATGCTCAACCTCCAGATCCTCTAATGGAAGCCTTAATACTGATTCCTCAATTTTCTTTGTGATAAAGGGAATAGCCACCTCCTTCCAATTTTTGGTTTCATGAATAATTGAGAGCATGTCAATAAAACTAATATCGCTTTTAAATCCCTCTTTTTCGGCCAACCATGTCATACCCGGAGCTTCAATGTCACCATCAACGATTAGTACTTTAAAGGGATTCCCAGACTTGCTTTTTTTCATACTTAACGAAATAACAGCCGATAGCAAAGAAAGAGTTCTTCCAACTCCTCCTTTGTAAGAATGAAATGCAACAACTGGAACTCCATTAAGTGGCTGTGGAGAATTAATCCTTTCCCCAGTATTCTTAAAAAGTGGTAAACTACTCCTTTCATAAATTTCATCAGTTCCAACTACTTCAAAGATAACTTGAATTGCGTGACCGTTGTAATCTAAGCTAATCTTATGCTCATTTTCAGAATAATGAAAACCAAACATTTCTCTAAGCACTTGATTTGTCAATACTAGATCAATTTCTGTAAAATTTCGTTTGAAAGATATAATCAATTCATTTGTGTAGACATCGACTTTTGCCCATTCTCTCGGCCATTTATTCCTATCCTCATAAACCTTTTTTTCAATATCATACCAGGTATAATATAAACTCATGTTAAATCCTCCCTTCTATCCATTCGACTATTTCCACTAAGGTTTGTTCAATTTCGTTATCTCGCTCTTGAGAATTTTGAATTCCATATCTCCACACCTGATTATATTCCGAGGGAGACGCTTGTTTTTCGTTTAAACACTCCATGTTTGGTAATGAGAAATGGCTATAACCTAAAAACTGCAACATATATTTTATATTATGCCCATTTTTCCCACTCATCCTAACCTTTAATTCACTATGTTCCAAAAACGCCTCAGTAGTTGTCTTTCTAATTTTCTTTAATAATAATACCTTTAGTCCACATTCGACTGCATAGAATAATAGTAATTTATGAGAAACCCTTATTTCCGTAGCAGATTTATACACACTTGAATGACAAAAGAATGTTTTTTTCAACTCATGGATTTTTGCAGGGATCATTTTAAACCTCTCTTAAATCACTTTTACCTTCATAATATAAGTTTTAAATATAAAAAACTATCTTTATCATGTAATCATCTACTCATTTATTTACTTAGAAATTTAGAAAGAAACACACTGTATGTAGCGATGTTACTATCTTAATCAATCTTTGTTTGTACTACAACTAGTAAAGGTCTAACCTTCTACTTGGGAAGTATGGATTAATGAAACAACCTGCGTGGTAAAAATTATATAAAAACCTCGAATCATCCTTTAATTTCGACTAAGACGCCCTTTCGCCCCGAATGGTATCATCTGGTTTTGAAAGGAGGTCCGACCCAATACATTTGTAAGCGCTTAACCAAGTTCATCAAAAACTACTTTAGGGGGAGTGCACGAAATGAGGAAATTGACCAAGCAGGCCCTATCGCTTTTGCTGACATCGGCCTTGCTTATTCCGTCCGGCTGGTTCGCGTCGTCAAGCGCGAGTGCCGCAGCGGCAGGATCGGCGGACACCGTAACGGTTTTCCACGAAACCTTTGCGAATGGCCAAGGTGCCGCAACGCAATCGGGCGGGGCTCGTCTTACGCCTGTCACCGGCAAGGTTTTTGACGGCAACGACGACGGGGGCGCGTTATATGTAAGCAACCGGGCAAACAACTGGGATGCGGCCGATTTCAAATTCGCCGACCTCGGGTTGGAAAACGGCAAAACCTATACGGCGAATGTAACCGTGTATGTGGATGCTACCGAGAATGTGCCTAGCGGCGCCAAGGCGGCGCTCCAAACCGTAGACAGTTACGGGAATTATGCCGAAGCGGACTACGAAGCCGGCAAAGCCGTGACGTTGACGAAAGAATTTACCGTCGACACAAGCAAAGACAAGGCATTGCGCATCAACTCGAATGACGACGGAAAATCGGTTCCTTACTACATCGGAGATATCCTCATCACGGCCAAAAATACATCGAACACCACCGAAAAAGAAGTTTACCGCGAAACCTTTGCGAACGGACCGGGGGTTGCGACGCAAGCAGGCGGCGCCAATCTGTCGGCCGTCACCGGCAAAGTGTTTGACGGCAACGACGACGGCGCGGCGTTATATGTAAGCAAAAGGGTGAACAATTGGGACGCGGCGGACTTCAAGTTCAGCGACCTCGGTTTGCAAAACGGCAAAACCTATACGGTGACCGCGGCCGTTTATGTGGATGACAACGTGGTTGTGCCTAGCGGCGCCAAAGCGGCGCTTCAAACCGTGAATAGCTACGGAAATTATGCGGACGCGGATTATGAAGCCGGCAAAGCCGTCGTTTTGACGAAACAATTTACCGTGGATACGAGTAAAGATACAGCGCTTCGCATTAACTCCAACGACGAAGGCGCCGCTGTTCCTTTTTACATTGGAGATATCCGCATCACTGAAAAGGTAACCTCCGGCGGTGGAGAAGAGCCGCCTAGGGATCCGGCCTTGCCTTTCGTTCCGATTGATTTTGAAGATCAAACCACGGGCGGTTTCGAAGGCAGATCCGGGAATGAAACGCTGACCGTCACCAATGAAGACAACCATACCGAAGGCGGTTCGTATGCCTTGAAGGTAGAGGGCAGAACATCGACGTGGCACGGTCCTTCGCTGCGCGTGGAAAAATACGTGGACAAAGGCAGCGAATATAAAATTTCGGCCTGGGTCAAGCTGATCGATCCTGCAAGCTCGCAGATTCAGCTGTCGACTCAAGTCGGTGACGGCGGCAGCGCAAACTATGTCGCACTTGCCCCGAAAACGATCAACGCGACCGACGGATGGGTTCAATTTGAAGGAACTTACCGTTATAACAGCGTAGGCGACGAGTTTTTGACGATCTATGTGGAAAGCTCGAACAATGCGACGGCCTCTTTTTACATCGATGACATCCATTTTGAAAAAACGGGCTCCGGCCCGGTGGAAATCGAGAAGGACCTGACTCCTATCAAAGAGGCATACAAGAACGATTTCCTGATCGGAACGGCGATATCCGCGGAAGATCTGGAAGGCGTCCGGCTTGAGCTGGTAAAAATGCATCATAATGTCGCCACCGCAGGCAACGCCATGAAGCCGGATGCGCTGCAGCGCGAAAAGGGAACTTTCACCTTTGATTCGGCGGATGCCATGGTTAACAAGGTTCTCGCCGAAGGCATGCAGATGCACGGGCACGTGCTCGTATGGCATCAGCAAACGCCGGATTGGATGAATACCGATACATCGACCGATATGCCTTTGACGAGAGACGAGGCTCTTTCGAATATGCGTACCCATATCAGAACCGTTATGGAGCATTTCGGAGACAGAGTGATTTCCTGGGACGTCGTCAATGAAGCGATGAACGACAACCCGTCAAATCCTGCCGACTGGCAAGGGGCTCTGCGCCAATCCAACTGGTATAAATCGATCGGTCCCGACTTTGTCGAGCAGGCCTTCCTTGCCGCAAGAGAAGTGCTCGACGACCACCCCGATTGGGACATCAAGCTCTACTACAACGATTACAACGATGATAACAAAAATAAAGCGGACGCCATTTACCACATGACGAAGGAGATCAACGACAGATACGCGGCGGCTCATGGCGGTAAACTGCTGATCGACGGGATCGGGATGCAGGGCCACTATTCGGTGAACACCAACCCGGCCAACGTGGAACGGTCTCTGGAGCAGTTTATTTCCCTGGGCGTCGAAGTCAGCGTCACCGAGCTGGACATCCAAGCCGGAAGCAACTACGAGCTTTCCGACAAGCTGGCGGAAGCTCAAGGGTATCTTTACGCGCAGTTGATGGAGCTTTACAAAGCTCACAGCGATCATATCGCGCGCGTCACGTTCTGGGGGCTGGACGACGGCACCAGCTGGAGAGCAGCTTCCAATCCGCTGCTGTTCGATAAAAATCTAAAAGCCAAGCCGGCTTACTACGGCGTTATCGCCCCCGTTAAATTTATGCGGGAACATACGCCGGATACCACGGACGCGAACAAATCCAAGGCGGTGTATGCGACCCCTGTCATTGACGGAACGGTGGATGCCGCATGGAGCAAAGCGACGGAGATGCAGATCAACCGCTATCAGATGGCTTGGCAAGGCGCGACCGGTGTGGCCAAAGCACTCTGGGACGATCAAAATCTGTACGTTCTGATCCAGGTGAGCGACGCGCAGCTCGACAAGAGCAGCGCGAATGCCTGGGAACAGGATTCGGTCGAAATTTTCCTGGACGAAAACAATGCGAGAACGACATTCTATCAGGACGACGACGGACAATTCCGCGTGAACTTCGATAACGAAACCAGCTTCAGTCCGGACGAAATGGCCCAAGGCTTCGTATCCGCAACGAAGGTTTCCGGGACGAATTACACGGTGGAAGCGAAGATTCCGTTTAAAACGATGGCGCCGGGCAACGATAAAAAAATCGGCTTCGACGCACAGATCAATGACGCCAAGGACGGCGCGCGCCAAAGCGTTGCCGCCTGGAACGATACGACCGGAAACGGTTATCAGGATACGTCCGTTTTCGGCGTGCTTACGCTGACCGGAAAACCGGGCGGTTCCAGTGGCGGCAGCACGGGAAGCAGCGGCGGCACCTCTGGAGGAAGCGGCAGCAGTAATGGCAATGCCCCTCAACCAGGCGGTGTCGTGAATGAGAACGGCTCTGTGACGATCAAGCCGGTAGTGAAAGTGGAAGACGGCCGTACGGTAGGCGCCATTTCGGGCGACAGCTTGAAAAAAGCGCTGGAACAGGCGGTTCCCGGCACCACGGGCAAAAAACAAATCGTTGTCGAACTGGCGAAGCAAGCGGGCGTCGATTCTTACGAGCTCCAGCTGCCGGCTCAAAGCCTGAACGGCCAAGAGAGCTTTGTCCTGTTGCTGA
Organism: Paenibacillus salivarius; assembly: GCF_051307165.1. Taxonomy (NCBI): domain Bacteria; kingdom Bacillati; phylum Bacillota; class Bacilli; order Caryophanales; family Paenibacillaceae; genus Paenibacillus; species Paenibacillus salivarius. The sequence goes on along the minus strand of NZ_CP195592.1, from coordinate 359,477 downwards.
AAACGGAAAGCGCTACCCTGCAAATTCCGGGCAACATGTTGTCAGGTACGACAGAAAGCGATGGGCAAATATCCATTCGAGTAGGCAAAGCGTCTACGGACAATTTGGGTACGGCAGCCCGCGAGGTGATCGGGAACCGGCCGGCGATCGATCTGAGCGTACAGGTCGGCGGCAAGACCATCGCATGGAATAACCCGAAGGCGCCTGTAACGGTATCGATCCCTTACGCGCCGAGCGCTTCGGAACTCGCCAATCCGAACAACATCGTCGTCATGTCCATCGACGGCAACGGCAACGCGATAGCGGTTCCGAACGGCCGATACGACGCGGCCGCCAAAGCGGTCGTTTTCCAAACGGCCCAATCCGGCACCTTTGCCGTAGCTTTCGTATCCAAAACCTTCGGCGACCTGCAAAGCGTCCCTTGGGCAAAACAAGCCATCGACGCAATTGCGGCCCGCGACGTCATCAAAGGCACGGCTGGCGACAGCTTCTCGCCTGGAGCCGAGATTACGAGAGCGGACTTCATCGCGCTTCTGATCAGAGCTTTGGAACTGCAAGGCACGGGTAAAACCGGAGCATCGTTCGCCGATGTTCAGCCAAACGCTTACTTTGCCAAAGAGCTGGCCATTGCGAAGGAGCTGGGCATCGCCTCCGGTTTTGAAGATAATACGTTCAGACCGGGTAGCCACATCACCCGTCAAGACATGATGGTGCTCACGGCACGTGCGCTTGCCGCGGCCGGCAAGCAAGCCAACGGCAACGCGGGTGCTATCGGCGCTTACTCGGATGCGGCAAGCATTTCCGGTTACGCCAAAGACAGCGTTGCGGCATTGGTGAGCAAAGGCATCGTCAACGGCAAGGACGGAAAAATCGCGCCGGGCGATTCCCTGACCCGTGCTGAGGCGGCTGTGATCCTGTACCGCGTTTGGAATCTGTAACGACAACCTCGCGCACGAACTAGTAAAAGAGGCTGACTTCCGTATATTTATTAACGGGAGTCAGCCTCTTCTGTTCGGAAAGAAAACAACTACAAATCACGAATATACCATGCATCGCATGCAAAATGGTCGGAACCGGCCAGAGGGGCATCCAACGGCCGAAAGCCGTGCTTTACATAGAAGCGGTTGGCTGCTTCCATACTTTTTAGCGTCTCCAGGTAGCAAGCGTTATAATGCCGTTTTGCAAAATCGAGTGCGGTTTGCAACAGCTCCGTCGCCAGTCCCGTCCCTCGGGCATCGGCAACCAAGTACATCTTCTGCAGCTCGCAAATCCGTTCCTCGGGGGAACCGAATTCCGCGATGCCGCAGCCTCCAAGCATCTTGCCGCTTGAATCGAATGCAACCCAATAGGCTCTGCCCTCTGGGCTATAATAATCGGACAAATGGCTTAAACTCTCGTCTTCCCAAGCCAACCCCGCGCGATTTCCGCCAAACTCGATCAGGCAATTCCGAATAATTGCTTCTATGGCACCGTTATCTTCGGCTTGGATGTTTCTGATTCTCATGCTGTCCCTCCATTATGGATGAAAATTCGACCATAAAAGTCCGCAAAAGCGGTCATATCGCTAATTATATACGAAATTTCATACAGAAACCTTCGCAATTCCGCCAAACGCCCGATTTGTGGTTGATATTTCATACAGAATGGCCCATACGACGCTAAAATACGAATTTATGTATGAAAAATCATACAGAATCAGGGCGCATGAATAGATCAAAGGCGAACCGCAGCTGGCAAAGCCGCGATTCGCCTAATCCCTAACAGAGGAACCTTACTTACTTTACTCCGTAACCTGAAGCGGATGCTTCTTCTCCTCCAGGTTAACCTTGTTTTCCTCTTCAACCTTCTCATTCTCCATATAATAGTCCTTCAATTCATCCTCGGCGGTCCCCTCCGCTAACGGCACACGGTGACGGTAGGCTGCCCGGCAGATCACGTGCGCGGCCACCGGGGCGGTCAAAAATACGAAGAAGATGCCCAAGATGAGGCGGATGCTGAAATAGCCGTCGGAAATCAGAAAGTACAGCAAGGTTCCGACCAACGCGCATAACACGCCAAGCGTAGAACTTTTAGATGCAGCATGAGACCTTGTATAAACATCGGGCAAACGTACATTGCCGATCGCGCTGATCAAGCTGAACACGGCTCCGATGAGAATAAGGATCGCTCCGACGACTTCACCGCTTCCGCTCAATCACAGCACCCCTTTCGATAAACCGGGCAAAGGCCACGGTCCCTATGAAGGAAAGAATCCCGATCAGCAAGATGAGGTCAAAAAAGGCATGCGTATGCAAGAGCACGGAGAACACGGCGATACTGGCGATCAAATTAATGCCGACGGAATCCAGCGCCTGAACCCGGTCCGCACTGGACGGCCCTTTGACGATCCGGTATAGATTGGCCAAGATGGAAACCATGAGAATACATAAAGCGATGATCAAGATCGTCTCGAATATCATTTTCTGGTCACATCCTTTATCGCTTTTTCAAAAACGGACTTCGACTTTAATACGGAATCCTTCGACTCCGGCATATTCAGGCCGTGAATGTACAGCGTCTTCGAATCTGGGGTGATCTCCATAACGACCGAGCCTGGCGTTAAGCAGATCAACAATGATAAAAGCGTAATTTCCAAATCCCCCTCCAAATCGGTATCCACCTTGAAGATTCCCGGTTTTACATCGATTTTTGGACGGAGCACGTGCTTCATGACCATCATCGAGGAAGTGATCAGCTCATGAATGAAGATAATCAACAGCTTGCCGACCGCGGTCAGCGTAAACAGATAGAACGGCTTTTTAAAGAAACGGCGCATGCACAGTAAAATAAAGAGACCGACAATATAGCCGCTGATAAAGTTTAAGACGCTCATTTCGTCCTGCAGAAACATCCACAGGTAGGCAATAAATATGTTAAGCAATACCTGAACGGGCATGGCTGTCTCCCCCCTTAATCAAACACGGCTTGAATGTACAGATTCGGATTCAACAATTCCTCCGCGGCTTGGGCCACATAACCGGCAATCCCTTCGGCCCCGATTCCCAAAGCAAGACTGGCAATCGTCAATAGGGCAATCGGTAACAACAAGCCCTTCGTCGTCCCCTTCTCTTCTTCCTGACTCAGAATCGTCTCTCCCCAGAACGCGTTCATGAACATTTTGATCATCGAATACAGAATGAACAAGCTGGCCAGCAACCCGATTCCTCCAAGCCAGTAATAACCGGCCTCGAAGGTGCCTTGAATCGTAAATACTTTGCCGAGGAAACCGCTCAGCGGAGGAATTCCGACCATGGACAACACCGCGATGAAGAACATCCAGCCGAGTTGGGGATGAAGCCGAATCAAGCCGCTAATATCTTTCAACCGACTTGTTCCCGTGAGATGAATGACCGTTCCGCCGATCAAAAAGATAAGGGCTTTGATCAGAATATCGTGCAGTAAATAGTAGATCGAGCCCATCAAGCCTTCATGCGTGAACGAAACGAGTCCGAGCATGATAAAGCCGACGCTGATGACGACATTGTAGGTGATTATTTTTCTCAGATCCCCGAAACCTATCGCTCCAAGCCCCCCTAAAATCATCGTAACGGCAGCCAAAATACCGATGATCAGATGGGTGATCTGAGGCTCATGATAAAAGATCAGCGTAAACATGCGGATCATGGCATAGATGCCGACCTTGGTGAGCAATGCCGCAAAGATGGCCGCAATGGCCGTTGGCGGAACGCTATAAGATCCCGGCAGCCAGAAAAAGAGCAACAATCCGGCCTTTAAGGCAAAGACGATCAAAAACAACAAGGCGACGGTCGTAATCATCCCGTCCTGCCCCACTTCGGCGATCCGAACGGAGAGGTGGGCGAGATTCAGCGTGCCTGTCATCGAATATAAATAGGCCACTCCGATAAGAAAGAACGCGGAGGCGATAATGTTCGTAAAGATATATTTTAACGACTCGCGAAGCTGCCGCCCGGTACCGCCGAGCGTGATCAGTACATAAGAAGCAACCAAAAACACTTCGAAAAAGACATATAAGTTAAATAAGTCCCCTGTCAAAAACGAGCCGTTAACCCCTGTGATCAAAAACAGAAACAACGGGTAGAAATAAAGCTTCTCCTGTTTGCGGCAGATCGACGGAAAAGCATAGATCAAGCAGCAAACCGCGACGATGGAGGTTGCCAAGAGCAGCAAGGCGCTGAACATATCGCCGACAAAGCTAATGCCGAAAGGGGCCTCCCAACCGCCCAACTGCAGCGTCTGTATGCCGCCCTCCTTGACTTGGTTCATCAAAAGAACGGAAATGACGCCCGTGGCAAACATAGCAAGCAAGCTCAAAATCCGCTGAAGCTGTATATTTTTTTGGAAAATAATGAGGACCATCCCCGTTAACAGAGGAATGATCACCGGCGCGACCAACCAATTATTCATGCTCATTTCCCCTTAAGCGTTCCATGTCATCCGTCCCGAAATTTTGATAGGCCCGATAACATAGAACCAATACTAATGCCGTCACGGCAAAGTTGATGACGATGGCCGTTAATATCAAGGCTTGGGGCACCGCATCCGCAAAGCCTGCGGCTTTTTCCCCCAGAAGGGGAGCGCTCCCTGTCTTTAGCCCGCCGGACGTGATGAGCAGCAGATTCACAGCATGGCTGACGATGGATGCTCCAAGCACAATCCGAAGCAGCTGTTTCGACAGGATCAAATAGGTACCGATGGATACTAAAATTCCGACGAGTATCACGATGAGTGTCTCCATATTACCGATCCTCGCTTATGCTTAGAATGATATTGACCGCAGTGCCTATAACCGCAAGAGCCACGCCGGTGTCGAAAACCAATGCGGAAGCGAGCTCGGTATCGCCAAAAATGGGCAAATCCACATGGCCGAAGGTTTGGGTTAAAAAAGGTTCCCCGAACACCACGCCCGCCATTCCGGTTCCGACCGCAACCAACACGCCGATCGCCGAAAGCTTTTTAAAATCCATCCGAATGTTTTCTCTCACCTTTTCGATGCCGAAGGAAAGATACAGAAGAACGATCGCGGATGCCGTGCTCAGCCCCCCGATGAATCCGCCTCCCGGATGATGATGACCGTTCATGAACAAATAGATCGAGAAGGTCAAAATGATCACGGCTGCAACCCGGGTCACGCTTTTTAAGATCACGTCATTCGGTTTCATGTTGTTCCCTCCTTTTGGAACGCTGATGAACCAAGATATATACGCCCAGCCCGGCGATCGCCAGCACGGAGATTTCCAGCATGGTGTCGAAGCCCCGGAAGTCTACTAAGATGGCGTTGACGATATTTTTGGCGCCGGCCAGTTCATAGGCATTTTCAAAAAACGAGGTAATGGGCTCGAACAACTTGTGTCCGTTCGCGGATAATGCCAGCAAGGTCACGGTTAATCCCATCCCCACCGAGATGATCAGATTCGTTAGCTTGAACGGGATGCGTTCGATGCTTTTCTTCAGCTTCGGCAAATGATAGAAGCACAGCAAGAACAGAACCGTCGTTACGGTTTCCACGACCATTTGTGTCAGTGCCAGATCCGGTGCCCGGAAGATGACGAAAAACATCGAAACCATATAACCCAAAGCCCCCAAAGCGACGATCGCCACGATACGGTTGCCCGCCAACAAGACGGTAAAGGCAGCGATAATCATCGCGACCACCAGCCCGGCATCGAAAATGCCGATGGGCGCATCTTTGGAGAAGTCGAATTGCAAGCCATGGAACCCTAGAAGCGAACCTAACAGTAATATGACAAAAAACGAAAAAACGTAGATCAGATAATGTCTCAGCGAGCCTGTCATATACCGATTCGTCAGCGATGCCGAGAGCTTTTCCGTACCCGTCAAGCCTTGATTGTACCAATGGTTCAGCGTTAACCCCTGCGGAACGTTGCGGACGATCTGGATCCATCCCTTCGCCGTCTTAAAGAGCAGGATTCCGAAAGCGATAACCCCGATCGTCATCAGCAATTCCATGTTCAGTCCATGCCATGCGCTGATTTTGAGATCATATGGGGTCACGGGCATCATCGGCAAAACGGATGTTAATGCCGGGGCAAGAATATATTTTCCGAGCACATTCGGAAAGAAGAAAATCAAGATGACAAGCAGGCCCAAAATGAGAGGAGAAATCAGCATCCCCAAAGGCGCCTCATGCACTTTTCGCATCAGCTTTTCGGGCCGGAATCTTCCTCCGAAGGTTTTGAATACGAAGATCATGCAATACACGAAAGTAAATATGCTGGCCACCCAAGCTATAATCGGGAATAGCAAACCGATGTTTCCGAGTCCGAAAATGCCGGCTTTGGATACGTCATTCACGGCCGCAAAAAACATTTCCTTGCTTAAAAATCCGTTAAACGGCGGCAACCCCGCCATCGATAAACCGCCGATCAAGGCGATCGTGAACGTCACAGGCATCACCTGCATCAAACCGCCCAAGTAGCGGATATCCCGCCGGCCCGTCTCGTGGTCGATAATTCCGACGACCATAAACAAGCTTCCTTTAAAGGTCGAGTGATTGAACAGATGAAACAGAGCCGCAAAGGTAGCTACCGTAAAGACCGTTCCGCTCTCGCCGGGTCCGAAATAGACCGCCAAAGAACCGACCCCGAGCAGGCACATAATCAATCCCAATTGGCTGATCGTAGAATAAGCTAACAACGCTTTCAGATCGGTTTGTCTCAGCGCCGTCAGGGAACCGTAAAGCAGGGTGACGATCCCGATGCCGGCAACGAGCCAGAACCACACCGAGCTGCCGCCGAAAACCGGAGTCATGCGTGCCACTAAATAAATGCCCGCTTTGACCATCGTTGCGGAATGGAGGTAACTGCTCACCGGCGTCGGTGCCTCCATCGCATCCGGCAGCCAAATGCCGAAGGGGAATTGAGCCGATTTCGTAAAAGCTCCCAGTAAAATGCATAGCATGGCGGGAATAAACAACCCATGGCCTTGGATGAGCTCCAGATTCGCGATGATCTCCCGAATGCTGTAGGTGTCGGCCATCAGGATCAGCATAATAAATCCGGCCAACATGCCGAATCCGCCGAGAACGGTGATCATCATGGCCTTCAAAGCGCCTTGACGAGAGCTCTTTCGCTCGTACCAATAGGAGATTAATAGGAAGGAAGAAACGCTTGTTAACTCCCAAAATCCGTAGAGGACTAAAAGATGATCCGAAAATACCAGTCCCAGCATGGCGCCCATAAACATCAGCAAATAGATGTAAAAGTTATGGAGAGCCTCCCGCTCCTTGGACATATAAAAGATAGAGTAGATGATGACCAGGGTTCCGACTCCGGAAATGAGCAGGCCGAATAATAGAGCCAGCCCATCCACGTACGACGTCATGCTGATATCCAGGGTCGGGATCCACGGCAGGATATATTTATAGGTTTCTCCGGCCGCAACATCAGGTATATATTGCACCAAATAGATAAAGATAGATAAGGGTACGAGAAGAACAAACCATCCCGTATGTACTTGACGATTCAAATACTTGTACAGAAACGGAACGATGATTGCACTTATAAACGGAAGAAAAATAAAGGTATAGAATGTGGCCAAGCGCACTCCTCCTTACTTAAGAATCATTCTGCCTTAAATATGGTTTGACTCTTGTTGAAACATCAATTATAGTCTTACGTAGTTTAATTGAGCTCTACTATTACCTTGAGGTGAATTATTCAAAATGGATAACGTATATAATGAAAGCATTCTTGTTTGCGTTTATTATGGTCCAAACGGCGAAAGACTAATCAAACGCGGCTGTAAAATCGCGAATATGATGAAGGCTCCACTTTATATATTGACCATAGACCCCAAGCCGTTCGATGAATTGGATGCCGAAAAGGTATTCTATATCGAGCAATGGAAGGAATATGCCAATTCCCATCCGACGGCCCAATTTATTATGAAGGACAATGAAAGCCGTCCGGTTTCAAAGATCATTGCGGAAGTCGCCAGAGAAAAAAATATTACACAGATTATTCTTGGCCAAACGGCGCATAGCCGATGGGAACAAATTACGAAGGGATCGATTATTAATTCCTTGGTACGCGAGATCCCTTTTGTCGACCTGCATATTGTTTCGGTCGCCCGTTATATTCGGGATGAAGAAGGGATTTTTGAAAAGGGAATTCGTGCTTACTTAATTAAGGACGGGGACCGTTACAAACTAAGCTTCAACCACGATAAATCTACCGAATATGAAGGCATATTCTTTAAAGAAGCGGATACCGATTTCGATCATGGTATTTTTCGCTTTATGAAGGACGCTGAGACGCTTCAGGTCCTGGTTACCGACGGGATCGTCACCGAATTTAAAAACGTGGATATTCAAACGGCAATGAGTCTGAAAGACTCTGAAGATGAATAACATAAAGTCACTTGGGATTAGACACTCTCCGCATGTTCAATGTGGAGAGTTTCTTTATTTTCAAAAGAAAAGCATGCTATAAATTCACATCTACTTTGATAGGAAGCCTCTCGCTCTTGTCGATTCCCAAATACTTGAGCGTTTCGGCCGTGGAATGATGATGCAATATCGACTTTAAGATGGAGATGGCAACTCCCTTATAGTACGCGTGGTAACCAAACGTCTTTCTTAGGGTGTGCGTTCCGATCTTTTCCGATATGCCGATCTCCCTTGCCGAGTGGTTTATAATCCGATAGGCCTGCTGGCGGGTAATCGGACGGCAATCTTTTTTGGACTTAAATAGATAATCCTCCGGCTTCCAATCGATGGTGGACAAATACTCGCTTAAAATATCCCCGATCTTGCCGTTCAAGTAAAAGGCCTGTTCTTCCCCTGTTCGTTCATCCTTAATATAAAGAAACTGTTTTGCGTTCTGACCGTCCCAAACGTCTTGTACAGTAAGGTTCAGCAGATCGATAAGACTAATTCCCGTATTGATGCCCAGCACGAAAAGCAACAAGTCTCTGACTGAATGTTTTCTCAACTCCTCCTTCATCGCCTGAATGGTTTCAATGTCTCGAATCGGATTAACATACTCCACAGAGAATCCCTCCGAATAATGTTACTTAATTTCAGTGTAACATATATTAAGTAACATAACAATGAACGACTTGTTGAACTTTTTGTCCGTCACGGCGAAAAAACCCTGATCCCGAAGGGGTCAAGGTTTTTCCGATGCCGGTACTTTTCAGGTCATCTGGCGACCCTTTCCTCACTGACATCATTAAAGAATTTGATCGAGTACACCGCGCAAATTCCGACAATGACATAAACGATCCGGGAAAGCGTGGAGGTCTGGCCTCCAAAGATACCGGCTACCAGGTCATACTGGAAAAGGCCCACCAGCAGCCAGTTCAGTCCGCCTATAATCAACAACGTGAGAGCAATCACATTTAATGTTTTCATCGTCTCAAGCTCCTTGTAATGGGAAGTTACATATATGTATCTCCCATTTCGCCATCGATTATGTATCAAGTCCACCTGCATCGTGCCGATTTCTTTCCTGTAACTCCGCTTCATGTCGGGGAAAGGTGATTTTACGCAGGGGCCGCTCAATGTGGACGATATTTCATACAGAATTGCTCGAAATACGGACAAACGCCGATTTGTGGACGATTTTTCATACACATTTGCTCGTAATGCGCCAAAACGCCGATTTGTGGACGATTTTTCATACACATTTGCTAGTAATGCGCCAAAACACCGATTTATGGGCGATTTTTCATACACATTTGCTCGTAATGCGCCAAAACGCCGATTTGTGGACGATTTTTCATACACATTTGCCCGTAATGAGCTAAATTTCCGATTTGTGGGCGATATTTCATACACATTTGCTCGTAATGCGCCAAAACGCCGATTTGAGGACGATTTTTCATACACATTTGCTCGTAATGCGCCAAAACACCGATTTGTGGACGATTTTTCATACACATTTGCCCGTAATGCGCCAAAACGCCGATTTGTAGGCGATTTTTCATACACATTTGCTCGTAATGCGCCAAAACGCCGATTTGTGGACGATTTTTCATACACATTTGCCCGTAATGAGCTAAATTTCCGATTTGTGGGCGATATTTCATACACAATGAGATCATAGGGCCATAACCCCCCGAGACTCAAAAAAAAGACACCGATAACGGTGTCTTTGTGGTCTTCGGTTACACGAACAACTATTTGAGCACCATCACGCCATACGGCTCCAGAGGAACGTCTCCCTCAAAGGGTCTTTCGCTCAGCAAGTCGACCGCCTTTCGCTGAAACCGCAGTGTAACCGGCTTACCCGAATAGTTTAGGGCAAAAATGTACGCTTCGCCGGAAGCCGGGTTACGCCGGACAGCCAGTTCCACCTCGGCGGGTGCGAGTACGACATCCTCCGCCGTTTTCCGTAAACCCAGCTGCGGCAAAAGCTTGCGAACGACCGCCTCATTAAAGGCCGCTCCATAATAGTAAACACGACCGTTGCCCAGGTTGTTGACGGTCAGCGCCGGCTTGCCCGCGTAATAATCGGAAGCATACTCGGCGATTACCTTAACACTGTCCTGCTCGATCTGCAGAATATCGTTAAAGCCTTCGGCAAAGATGGCGGAGTCTTCGTTGTTTCCACCGTCAGCCTCCTCGTCCAGCCAACGCAGGGTAGGCGCTTGCACATTCCCCCTGATCAGGCTAAAGTCCTCGACCGTAATACCGCACAGCGATGCGGCGAAGCCAGGCATCGGCATCATCCGGCAATGGCCGTGCTCGTTCTTGTACCCGGTTCGGGCCCCGAACAACAGGACGCCGCCGGCTTCGACATAAGAGCGGAGAAGCAGGGCCACGGATTCCGTCAAAATCGCCGGATGCGGGTAGACCAGCACGCGATACCGCTGCAATTCTTCCAGCGTCGTTCGGTCCGACAGCATGAACGAATCGGCGGCAATATGTTCACGCTGCAGCGTTTTTAACCAGGCGAACGAACTCTGTCCCTCCAAAGGACCATGCCAATCGTCAAGCTCTCCGTCCCAGTGGTTGTCATAGTCGCTGACAATGGCGATGCTCGCTTCATATTTGCTTTGCGCCAGGCTGCCGCCGATTCGCGCCAGCTCCTGACCGACGTGGCCGGCTTCCAGCACTCTGCGGTTCGGCTGATTATGGTAGTCGTTAATGCCATGCCAGTATATTTCGGTGCCGAACAGCGCCGTACGCCAACGGAAATACAGCAGCATATCGGCGCCATGGGCGATCGATTGATACGTCCAAAGCCGCAACTGGCCGGGCCTTGGCGAGGCCATCCCCATCCGGTTGACCCAACCCCCGGGTCCGGACTGCTGCTCCATGACGCAAAAATTCGGGGAAATCGAACGGACACGGCTTAGATTCAAACTCCACTTGCGATCCAGCAGCGGTTCGGGTCCCTCGTCCGGATAGATCGTCGAAAACTGAGGATACGAATCATAGGAATAGAAATCCAGAAGCTCCTCCGTGAGCTTATGGTTGTCAATGTGACCGAACAAGCCGTTGGTCGTAATCCAATGCCGCTCTCCGACAACCTCCCGTAAAATATCGGCCTGGATCCGGGCGAATTCGATCGTGCTATGCGAGATGAACCGCTTCTCATCCAAGGCCTGATGCGGATTCGGACTGTCCGAAGGGTTTGGTCTCGGGAGGAACACTTGCTCCCAAGCCGTATAGGTTTGACTCCAGAAGACCGTGCCCCAGGCCTGATTGAGAGCGTCGAGGGAGCCGTATTTATTCTGCAGCCACAAGCGAAATGCCGCGTGGTCGGCTTCCGCGTAAAACTCGCCGATTTCGCAGTTCAGCTCGTTATCGATTTGCCAACCGACCACGGCAGGATGATCCTTGAATTGTTCGGCCATTCTTCTCGTGATCCGGGCGCAAAGCTCATTATAGATCGGGCTGTTATAGTTGTAGTGCCGCCGCAAACCATGATGGTAGGTGACTCCTTCCTTGGAAACGTTCAGCACTTCCGGATACCGGTGCGTCAGCCAAGCCGGGGGCGTTGCCGTCGGCGTGCCCAAAATGACCTTCAAACCATGACGATGCGCGGAGTCCAAGGCTCTATCGAACAAATCGAAGTTGAAAACGCCCTCCTCCGGCTCCATGATCGCCCAACCGAATTCGGCCATGCGGATGACGGAAAATCCAAGCTCGCGCATCCGGCGAAAATCATCGTCCCATAACGTCTCGTTCCAATGCTCCGGATAATAGCAAACGCCCAGTTGGATCGTCTCTTCCTTTATTGATTTCGCCATTCCCGTACCCTCCAGAACTAAATTTGTGATAAAATATTGCGACAGTATTTTTCTTTAAATTCTATTCTTAGCGAAATCTTATATAGAGTAAATAATCGAATCTTGCGAACCATATTAAAATATTGCGGATTTTATTCAAAGTACATTCTCAGAGTTTTCGAGGTGAGGTTTGTGAAGGAGCATATTTATTTGCCGATGCCGAGCTACCCGCATTATATCTGCTATCCGGAGTCATGCGGCCGTTATGCATTCGAGCCCGAGCACCACGAGAAAAGGGCGGCAGGAACGTTCAAAGACTATAATCTTCATGTCGTCGTATCGGGCAAAGGATATGTAATCCATGGAGGAGAGCGGCAGGAAATGTCGGCCGGTACGGGGTTTCTGTACGGGCCGGACGAGAGTCAGGTTTACGGAACGGATCCGGACGATCCGTGGGAGGTGCGTTGGGTCCATTTTAACGGGAATGGAGTGGAACAGTTCCTCAACGGCAAAGGCATGGGGGAAGTTTGGTTGTTTACGCTGGGCCAGCAGCGCGGTCGCGTCGAACAGGCGCTGGAACGGCTGACGCGGTTATCCGATACGTTCGAAAACGTCAACGAGCCTGCCATATCCGCTACGCTGTACGAAGCGCTCGCCGCGCTGTTGCATGACGCCGGCCACTATCGCCGGCTGACGGCAAACGGCACCCGCGGAAAAATGTTCGAAATTGCCGACTATATCCGGACCCACTGTGCCAAGAAGCTGAATTTAACGACCATTGCCGACCAAGCCGGTTACAGCCCGTACCATTTTACCCGTATATTTAGGGAAGCGGTGGGAAAGTCGCCGACGCATTATTTGACCGAATGCCGCATCTTGCTGGCCAAGAACCTGCTGGTCTCCACAACGCTCGCCATTAAGCAGATCGCCTACGAGACGGGTTTTAACCAGAGCAGCTATTTCATCAGCCAGTTTCATCGGATGACGGGCATGACGCCCCAGCAATTTCGGGATATGTACGGGTAACGGCCAAATAACCCGCTCGCCCGAGCGGGTTATCGCAAGGCTACCCGAGAACCTCATTCGTTTGTTTACCTGCTAACCTCGTTCCCTGTGTTTCCGCTATAATGATGGTTATGCGGGGTAGCGCCGTTCACCGTCGTCACCCCTTCAAAATGATGGATGTGGCCGCCTCCGGGGACGGGGACCGCCGGACCGGTTACTCCGGAAATGACATGCGAATGGCCATCGTCAAACGATGTTATCGTATGGTAACGGTGCGTATGCTGCACCCCGCTGGGCGCCGGTTCGGTCAGTCCGGCATAGACATGACGATGCCCCACGTCAAAGGAAGTCACGCCTTTAAACTCATGAGAATGCACCGGTCTTCCTCCCCAGGACGTAATATATAACTTGTGCGAATGACTCCCATCCGGATTGGTGGAAGAAATGACAACTCCTTTGACCGGAATCTTCTTCATGCTTATCATTCCTTTCTGCACGATGTGATCATAGACGGATGAATATGTGCATTTCACGGTTACTCTATGCCCTGCATCGGAAAATGCCTATGCGATCGTCTAGCTGAAGGCGATTGGGCAGCCCCAAACGCAAAAAAAGAGACCGCATGGTCTCCTTTTCAATCGAAAAATAGATCTATTCGGCCTTGAAGCCAGTCAGCAGCATCTATATAATTTGACTAATAGCAAGATTCGCAGCAACTTTTACATTAAAAGGAGCCATTCCTGTAATGAAGTAATTTGAGCTTTGAACAAAAAAAGCACCTCTTGTATACTGGGAAACGTTCCGGCAAGAACAAATCCCACATACGAAAGAGGCACTCAACATGAAGTATAAACTTAAGCAGAAACAGATTCAACGCATAACACAAATTACCGATTCAACGCTCGTAGTAGGAGCAGACATCGCGAAGAAGATTCATGTGGCCCGAGCAGTAGATTTCCGCGGTATTGAACTCGGAAAAGACTGTACGTTCCACAATGATGCAAGCGGGCTGACGAAGCTTGCGACTTGGATGAAGGAGCTTAAAGAAGCCCATGCCAAAACGGAGATCGTCTTTGGAATTGAGCCCACCGGGCACTACTGGTTCCCGTTAGCAGCGTACCTGAAGGAGCAAGGCATTAAAATCGTCGTCGTTAACCCGCACCACGTCAACAAAAGCAAAGAGCTAGAAGACAACTCACAGACGAAGAGCGACTACAAGGATGCGAAAGTCATTGCGGATCTCATTCGAAACGGCAAGTACTCTGAACCGAATCTACCGACAAAAGAGTATGCAGATCTCCGGATCCTCATGAATCTCCGAGAAAAGATGTCGGTTAGCCTTACGCAGGTTAAGGGTCGTATCGTCAATTGGTTCGACCGCTTCTTCCCGGAGTACACAGGCGTCTTCAAAGTCTGGGAAGGCAAGGCATCGCTTATGACGCTCAGAGAGTTTCCGCTGCCTGCTGAGATTGTGGCAAAAGGCTCCAGAGGCGTCCTGGAGCGTTGGAAGACAGATGTGAAACGTGGAGTGGGGATAAAGCGAGCGGAGAAACTCGTGGCTGCAGCCTCCACCTCGATCGGTCTTACGGAAGGCGTAGAAGCAGCTCGAATTGAACTGGCCGTCTTGTTGCAGCAATACGACCTGTTTAGTGAACAACTCGAGACAACCATGGCAAAGGTGCTGGAGATCCTCGAAAGTATTCCGGGCACTGCACAGATGTTGTCGGTGCCAGGCATCGGAGTGGTGACGGTAGCAGGGTTTCTGGCTGAAGTTGGGGATATTCACAACTACGACCATGGGCAGCAAATCATTCGTTTGGCCGGTCTGAACTTGAAAGAGAATAGCTCTGGCAAGAGAAAGGGCAGGACTGGAATAAGCAAGCGAGGGCGGTCACGTCTCCGAGCCCTGTTGTTTCGAGCCGTAATGCCGATGGTCGCCAAGAACCCTGCGTTCAAGGCACTGCACCATTACTATACGACGAGAAGCCATAACCCGTTAAAGAAGAAACAATCGATTATCGCGTTATGTGGAAGGCTAGTCCGTATTCTCTTTACGCTGGGAACCAAACAGAAAGAATATGATGCAAATGATGTATTGGGACCGGTTCGTCAGGCTCAGATGCAAGTGGCAGCTTAATCAAAGCATGACCTGTTAACTCTCGTTATCATTTAGCTTAGACAACGGAAGCACTGGAGCAGCCGAAGGACTACATTCCATAAGGGCATCGACCCCGTAAAGGAGCAAGAATCGGCATCCACCCCTTGAGAGGTAGAACGAAGGAATGTGAGGGCATAGACCCAGCGTGACATGGGAGGGTAAACCCCAAGGGTGAATGTGGATATCCAACTGTGCGATCATACCGAACCATCCACAGTTTTGGAATCTGACATCCTAAGCTCTATTCCCGCCTACGCTCTGACTCTAGTCCGTGCACAGGCTACATTCTCCGATATTACCGCTCAAGCTGTCAAAGTTGAAATATTGAGATTTTGTGAGAAAACAGGAGAAAACATTACTTTATAGTGGGAGTTATGTTCATGTGGAAAGAGTTTAAGTCTTTTGCGCTGAAGGGAAACGTCCTCGACCTGGCCATCGGGGTCGTCATCGGCGGAGCGTTCGGGAAAATCGTATCCTCTTTAGTCGCCGATATCATCATGCCCCTCGTCGGTTTGCTTTTGGGAGGAGTGGACCTGAACGGGCTCCAATTTACATACGGGGATGCCGTCGTAAAATATGGCGCGTTTCTTCAGACCATCATCGATTTCTTCATCGTTTCTTTCTCCATTTTCCTGTTTGTCAAAGCCATCAGCAGATTCAAACGGAAAGAAGAAAGCAAACCGGAAACACCGCCAGCCCCTAGCAGAGAAGAAGTGTTGCTGACGGAAATCCGGGATTTGCTGAAGGAAAAATAAATGAAACAGGGCCTCTCATCGAGGCCCTGTTTTTTTTCGTCTTTGGGATCAACCGCCGCCTACCCCGGCTCCCCGTATCTTCCCCGGATTTCCCGGATCTCCCTGAATAAGGCTTCCTTAAGCTCCGGAGGCGACAGGACGATGACTTTCGATCCGTAACTCAGAACGACGGACAAAGCGTATGCCTCGGTATAAAACACGGTCTCCACTTCGATATGATCGCCCGAATAACGGCATTGTCCCGCAAACTGTTCGGACACCCGGGGCTCCGCCGACCGTTCGAACCGCAGGCGGGCATGCATTCCTAAGGGCTTATCTTCAGGAAAAGCCGGCGCCGGCTCTCTCGGCTGAAACCTCTCTTCCTGCACGAGAAGAGCGCTTATCCTGGAAACGCGGAATAAGCGGGGGGCCCTCCGTGACAAACAGTACCCATCCAGGTACCATGCGCCGCGGTCCCAAACCAGCCGGTCCGGCTCCACCCTTCTCCCGGTTACCGTGCCTGAGGCGCTTCGATAAGAAAAACCGATGACCTTTTTCCGTTGAATCGCATGATAGATGACGCGAACGGTCTCTTTTTCATCCTGTGAAGTGCTCAGCTCCAACAGGATGTCATCCGTATATTCCCGGTTGGACAGCTTCGGATGAAGGCTGCCAAGCTTATCCTTCAACAGAGTGAACCTGTCCCCAACCGTTCCTTCCACACTTTGAAGCAGCTGGTATATGACCGAAAAATCCTGCACCGTAAAGTGCTGCTTGCTCAGAAAGAACCCGTCCATAATCTCAAACCCGCCATCCGCGCCGGTAAATGAAACGACCGGTATACCGGCCTGATTGATGAGCTCGATCTCCCGATAGATCGTCCGGGTCGAAACCTCGAAGCGGGCCGCCAGATCGGAAGCCCGGACGCGTTTCTTCGCCATAAGCTCCAAGGTGATCGCCAGCAAACGGTCCAGTTTCATTCGCTCACCCCGTTCCGAAACATTATTCCAATTAGCATACCAGAACGATACCGACGGCGTCGAAACCGGGAAATGAGACCGTGATCCATAATGAATGGGATGTTCGGTGCTCGCCCTATCCCCGCTCGGCCGCTCTAAGGAAACGTGATAGCGCTATTCGGCGAATTTGTGGGCTTATAGGGCAAATTTCTCCAAAATAGCGATATCCAGTTTCGTTAGATTCTCGAATCGCGCTATTTTACCCGAATAAGGTTATACAGTTTCGTTAGCCGCTGATCGTCATACCGTGCCATCGTTATCAGTCGCCTCAATCCAAGCTGCGGAAGAACCGGCGGAGATCCTCCACAAAGCGTACCGGCTTCTCCAGAGCGAAGAAATGGCCGCCTTCCGATGCTTCCGTCCAGTGCGTGATATTGTTTTCCCGTTCAGCAAAACATCGGATGGCCGTGTCATGGGTCACGGATACCAGTACACCTGTCGGAACGGTGCCTCGCTCCTTGGGCATCCACGCCATCGGGTCGTTCATGGATTCATAGTAGATCTGTACCGAAGATCCGGCTGTTCCGCTAAACCAATACAGACTGATATTGGTCAGCAAGCGATCCCGATCTATGGAGGCTTCCGGCAGAGCTTCCTCCGGATCGGTCCACTTCATGAACATTTCGGCGATCCACGCCAACTGGCCGACAGGCGAATCATGCAAGCCATATGCTAGCGTATGCGGACTCTTCGATTGGATTTGCAGGTATCCGTCGTTAAAGCTCTCCATGCGCGCCATGCGCCGTCGTTCTTCCTCGGATAGGGCCTCCATATCGCCTTCCTCGCCGGACGGGAACGTAAGGAGCGCGTTGAGATGAATGCCGATCACGCGGTCGGGCGCCAGTTTTCCCATCTCCGGCGCGATAAAGGCTCCGGTATCCCCGCCTTGAACGCAAAACCGCGCATACCCGAGACGATCCATCAGCTCAAGAAAGACTCCTGCGATGCGGGCAGGAGTCCAACCGGGTCCATTTAAAGGGGCGGAAAAACCGAATCCCGGAATCGACGGAATGACCAGATGATACGCATCGCCCGGATTTCCCCCATGAGCGCCCGGATTGGACAACGGCCCGATGACGTCCAGGAACTCCACAAAGGATCCCGGCTAGCCATGGATAAGCATCAATGGCTTGGCGTCCGGATCGGGAGACGGGATATGAAGAAAATGAATATTTTGCCCGCCGATCGTAATCATATATTGCGGAATTTCATTTAGTTCCCTTTCGTGCCTCCGCCAATCGTATTCTTCCTGCCAATATTCCTTCAATTCCTTTAAATACGACAGCGGGACGCCGCGGTCCCACCCGGTATCCGGTAATTCGGGAAAGCGTGCGCGGTTCAATCGTTCCTCCAGATCATCAAGTTCCCTCTGAGATACGCCGATTCGAAAGGGGCGAATTTGTTCTAAACTGTTCATGGCCATTCTCCTTTAAATGAAAGATAGGAGAAAGATACCATATCGATTATGACACCATGCTTGTCATAATTAAAATCTAAGATTCCTCAGGAAGGCTCTCCACTGCCGTAAAAAAGACGTCCAGAAGCTCCGTATCAAAATTTTCCTTCACGTAATCGGAAATTTTGTCCAACTCTTCCCGGCTGTTATATTCCAGGCACGGACGCCCTTCGCTCCAGAGTACTCTGCATTGGAACAACTCCCGCACACGCTCAATCATATAATCCTGATCCACCGATTCACGAATGGCTCCCATGTTCTCTTCCCCTACCTATCTCACCAAATAATCATAAACCTAATATTCACTATCTTTATTATTCAAAATTTAGATTTTTATTTTCAGTGATTATCGTCACAATGCCTTACCGCGATTCGACATTCAGGAGCCTTCAGCCGGGGGATGATAAGTGAACTTGTATTGATACCCTTTGGCATACCCCTCCGAATAGAATTTGTCGACCTTCTTTCTTTCGCCCGGCTTCAGGACGACCTTCTCGTAGGTCTCCTCATGCAGCAGCTTGCCTTGTTCGTCATAAATCGCCATCTTCAACATACCGTTGAACGAAAAAGATTCGGAATAATTACCGGCGTAAATATACGTGGCGTAGTCATCGTCATCCCGGAAAGGTACGGCGACGGCGGCGAGTTTATCGATATCGCTCAGTTCCCGTCCCGCTTCCAGCCGAATGGCGTAATGGCGGTCCAGCTCGGCGTTCATCCGCTCCTTTACCGATATATGGTCGTGAGTAATTATGGCGATCGGAATCGTTGCGACGATATACAAAACCAGCGTGGCTCCCAGCCCGCTTTTTAAAATCGTCTTCCGGTCGTACCCGCCGAGCCAGAGTGCAATCCAGGCAATCACGATCATGCCGAGCGCGATAAGATGCCATTTCGATATGAACATTTCCGGATACAGCTTCATGCGCGCTCCCCCTTCCCTTCACTGCCGGCTGCCTTCGCCGACGGTTTTATGCGCCGAAGGTGGTAAGCGGCCGGCCATCGGCGCCGGATCCAGACCGCCGCTCCGTAGGGCAGCCAGACCAGCGCGGGCTGCAGGATCGCCGCCCCTGCGGCGGCCGAGGTTACCTCATAGGCTATGTCGCCTCGCGACTCCAGAGAGGCGCCGAATATAAACCATCCCAAGCAGGCGACCAGCACGAACAGGATCGGAGCCCACACGGTCAAACGGCGCATCCGGTAAAAAAAGGCCAGAGCCGCCACGAACAAGACAACGAAACACAAGACCGTGCCGATTCCCGGAATCATGCCCGTTTCTTCAAGCAGAACGATCGGATATAGCGAAGCGATGAGCAGCACAACTACGACGTAGGACGGGTAACGGAGCCAACGGGCGCCGGAACCGCCGGGAACGGGCTCCATGCCGATCGGAACCGCCCTTTTCCCGAAGCCGCCGGCTTCCGTATCCTCCATCCCCGCCGGAGAATCCTCCTTAGGCGTTCTGCTTTGCGCTTCATGCATAAAACGCCCAAAGTCGAGCCGAAAATTACCGTCATACGCAAAGGGAACAGTCAACTCGCCGTTGTCCAACACCGAAAGCCAATCGGCTTCGGGCCGGGGCAGCAGCAGCTCTTCGGTAGCTCTGATCGGGATGCCGCGCTGCTGCAGCGTACCGAGCCAGCGATCGACCGCATTGTCTCCATAGAAGGGAACCGCCAATACGCTGCGGCCCCCCTCTCCGTGATATACAATGTATAGAACGGGAAGCAATTCATAGGCGGGTACCCGTTCGGTCCATTCCGTTTTTTTGTAATGGTAGGACTGCTGAGCGACATACAGGGACGCGCAAACCGACTCCGCCCGCTCCAGCGGAAAGCGATCCTCCCTACGGTTTAGCCTTTCGGCATCGTAGGCTGCATACTCGATCCTATCCTCATAGATCCGGTATAAATTAAGACGCCGGTTTTTTCTGATTAATTTCGCAAGATACCGGAAAGTAAACCGCACGAGCAGGGCGGCAAGCACTCCCCCGGCAACGAGCAGGGCGTACCCCCACCAAGCCTGATCATTCATGATCAGCAAAACCGGCCCGACCACTAAGGCAACGGCCAGCACAATCAGAAATGCCATCACTTCGAACGTGAGAATCCAGTAAAAGGGCTCCATCTTCCGATCCTTCCGTTCATGGATAAGCAACGAGCCGTTCAAATGCATGTTCAGCAAACCGCAAACCCTCCCCCTGATGTGAATAAATGAAAATAGTTTAAATTTATACGTTCCACGATAACAGAAGGTTTCGCCGGTCGCACCAAAAACAAACAACCCCCGACTCATCCAAGTCGAAGGTTGCGGCAAGCCTTCATTTACGGTACGAATGGATAACACGAAACTAAAACATATCTTCCGCCATTTTAGTCAAAACATCGGGAGGGGCGGCCCCCAGTTCTTCCATAAAGCTCTTTTTCATTTTTTCATAATGAGCTAAGAATGCGGTTCTATCTTGTAAAATTTGATATGTTCTTAATAAGAGCTCATGCGCCTCTTCATGAAAAGGTTCGTGACGGATCAAGGAAAGAAGGACTTTGACCGCCTGCGGATATCGCTGTTGTTCGAAGTACCGTTTGGCCAGCTTTCCGGAGAGTCCGGAAAAATACCGGGACATCCGCTCCCGCTCCGCTTCGCACCAATCGTAGTCCCGATTCGCGAAAAGCGGTCCTTTATAAAGCTCAATCGTCTTAGCCAAAGCTTCGGGATCCCCGTTCTCCGCGTTCGTCATATCGGCAACCGCTTGCTCAAACAGCAAGTAATCGCAAGTCTCGTCGCACTCCATACGATAGAATCCCCTCTGAGAAGAAATACGAACGCCTATACCGTTCTCCCGCAGTGTTTTTTTCATCCGGTGCATGGTCACGTGCAATTTATGCTCCACTTTATCCGCGGAAGGCACTTCCGGCCAAAGCCGGTCGCACAGCGTCCATTTGGATACCGTCGTGTTCCGGTTCACCAGCAAATAAGCGAACAGTTCCTCCGCCTTGACGGTAGGAAACCGAACGGGCTTTGCCTGATCCTCCTTGTAGATTTCAAAACCGCCAAAACAAACAATTCGGGGACCGGCTTTCGGAGCCGCCGTTGCAGTGACCGCTTTGCCTTTCCTTTTTTGCACTCTGTCCAAAGTGCGGTACAACAGCTCCGGCTCTACCGGCTTCAAGAGGTAGTCTACCGCGCTCACCCGGAATGCTTCCAAAGCGTATTGACGATAAGCGGTAACGAATACGAGCTCGATATCTTCCCGGATCTTTAGCATGCGGGCGGCCAGCTCCAAGCCGTTCATCTCCGGCATTTCAATATCCACAAAGGCAAGATCGGGCCGAAGCCTGTCTACATCCTGAAGCATTTCCGAAGGGTCGGTATAGGCGCCGACGATCTGTACATCCTTGCGGGTCCCGATAAATTGGCTCAGCACGTTTAACGAAGGCCTCTCGTCATCCAGCAGCACGACCTTCAGCATGGCGCATCACACGTCATCCGATGGAGTTGAATTTCCGCTTCTTGAAGTTTTGAATCGAAATTGCACACGGGTCCATTCCCCTTCCTCACTTGTCATGTCCAGGCCCTGCCCGAAGAAGACCTGAAGTCTCCGTTGGATGTTCTTTAGACCCACCCCGCTCTTTTCGGGATGCCGATCATCGGCCCCCAATAATGCCGCTATTTTTTCCGGAGCGATTCCCAGTCCGTTGTCCCACACTTCCACATGGACAAAATCCGGTTCCGGGAGAACCGCTTGCTCCCGCTCTACCGCCCCCGCTTTGATGCTGAGCCGTACCTGGCCGCCGTGCTTTCTTCTCATCAGGCCGTGCCGAATCGCGTTTTCGACCAAAGGCTGAATCGTGAGCGGCAAAATGCGGCAATCCAGCAGGGAGTCGTCAATGTCATAATACACATTCAACCGGTCTTCGAATCTGGCCTTTTCGATTTCCACATAGGATTCCACAAGCTTGATCTCTTCGCGGATCCGAACGAACTGATCCGTGCTGGAAATATCGAAGCTTCGCCTTAAATAATGACTGAGGTGGTTAATCAGCCGGGCAGCTCTCGCGCCGTCCGTATAGCATATAGAGAGGATGGCGTTCAAAGCATTGAATAAGAAATGCGGTTTAATCTGCGACTGCAGGAAAGCCATTTCCGAATCCAGCGCCTCCCGAACCGACGTTTTGAGCTTCAGCAGCGTTTTTACTCTGGCCGTAACCTCCATGGCGTTAAAGGGCTTAACGATAAAGTCATTGGCTCCCGCCGCGAAACCCGCCGCCAAATCCTGAGGCGCATTTCGTACCGTGAGCATAATGACAGGCATATCGAATAAAGTGTATTTTTCGCGAATCTCCCGGCATACCTCATAACCCGATAACTGGGGCATCATGACATCCAGCAGAACCAAATCGATCTTCGCATTTTCCTTTAACTGACAAAGCGCTTCCCTGCCATTGGTGGCGGTATGCAGGACAAATTCTTTCTCCGAAAAAATATTTCTCAAAACCTGCAGATTGGCAGGCTCATCATCTACGGCGAGCAAGGTGAACATGCCCGGATGGGTATCTACTGCAGCCGCTGTCTCCAGTTTCGCACCTTTCCGCTCGACCCCGTCGAGAGAACGAGCCGGCTTCGCGGGGGGAGGCGACTCTTCGGATACGGGAAGCACAAAGGCGATTCGTGTCCCTGCTCCCGGTTCCGAAGCTTCTATAAAAATGTCCCCCTTCATCATATGGACAAGCTGCCGGGAGATGCTCAAGCCCAAACCGACGCCGCCATATCCCTGCGATTTTTCCTCTTCGGCTTGCATGAAAGGTTGAAAAACGGCCGTCCAGTCGGAATGCTCTATCCCGATGCCGGTATCCTTCACGACCACCTTGATTTGATCGTCGCCGATGCGTTCGGCCGTGATTTCCACATAACCTCGCTCGGTAAATTTGATCGCATTCCCGATCAGATTGAGAAGCACCTGCCTGAGTCGATTCTCGTCCGCATGGACGGGAGGAAGGTTGCCCGGAATCCGGTTGAGAATCCGGATGTCCTTATCCGTAGAAAGGTGCCCCATTACCTCCAGTACGATCGACACCGTGACCCTGACATCAACCGCAGTCGGATGCAAGGCCAGGTCGTTTCTTCGAATCCTCTCCATGTCCAGAATGTCCCCGACGAGGGTGGACAATCTTTTGGCGGATTCCTGAATGACGGTCAGGTTTAACCGGTGATGATCACTTCCCGCAGCAGTCCTGCCGTCGATCATCGATTGGGAAATATTGATGATGCCGTTCAAAGGGGTTTGAAACTCATGGGACGTCTTGACCAAAAATTCATCCTTCAGGCGATCCGATTCCAAAAGCTTGACGGACATGACTTCTATCGTCTTATAAGCATCGGAAAACCGGAAAGACAGCATTAATGAAACGAGAATCGCGAATACCATCATACTGACGATGCCCAAATAATTGTTGGGCAACTTCGCTAATATATATAAGGAGTTATCAATAAGACTGATGAGCAGTGCATAAAAGGCGAGGATCAGAATAAGGATGCTCTGCCGGCTAAAATTTCCGTAACGGTCTTCCCTTGAAGTGGACAGCATCCAGATGATACCAAGATACACGACGACCTGAAGGGTACTGAATATGAAGGTAACGTGCGAATAAAGGTAGAAAGGAAAAATCAGACCGATCAACACGAACGAACCGAACACCATAAAAACAGCCCTGAAAAACCAGGCCGGTACAATATCCGGACATATGGTCCGAAGGAATAAAGTAATGACGATGATCGAGCCGTAGATCGCGACCAGCTGTAATTTGTGCGAAAACTCGAAAGGCAGCATATACAACACTTGGGTAAACAATCTTTCGCTTAAACAGGCGAAGGCAAAACCGGCCACGATGCAATATGCGCCGAAATAAAGCAGGCTCTTGTCTTGTCTACGCTTCAAAAATACCCCTATATGATAGAGCCCGACCATCCCGAGCGCTACAATGACCACGATATCCATTCCCGTAATTCTTCGATCCAGGCGGCTGATCGCATCCATGCTGCCAAATTCAATGTTGTTTGTGATTCCCCCTTGGATAAAATCGAAGTTGGCCGCTTGAAGCAAAACTTCCGCCGTGCCCCCTTCGATCGGGAAATAGAACGTATACGGCTTATTTTCCGGCGTGTAGCCGCTTTTGGTCACCGCGGGCCGTCCGCTGCGTCCCCTTTCGACGCCGTCCACATAAACGGCGCTGGCCATTTGTGCATTGGAAATCCGCATACCGTAAATCATGTCGGAAGGCTTCACCTTGATGAGCAGCCGGTACGTCGCTCCGCCATTGACCGGAAAACCGCTCCTGTTCCACTGGCCGGGAACATCCATATAACCCGTCAGCTTCCCGTGCGGAGGGGATGACAGAAGCTGATTCCAGTAAAACTGCCACGACCCCTGCAGTTTAACAGGCCCGTCATTCGTAAAGTCCCATCCGGTTAGATCGATGACGCCTTGTTGGACCTTGGGACTGTCCGCGTTGCGGACCAAATAAGCTTGTCCGGCGTAATACAGGGCGAGGAATACAGTAATTACGACACCCAGCAGTACAATGTATAATCGGCGTTTTTTAAACAACGGCCTGTTCCCCTGCTTTCTTGAAACCGTAACTTGAATTCATAATTTTATTGTTAAAAATTCGACAAAGCTTGACATGGCTCATTATATCACGGTCCGTATTTGCAAGGTATATGAAACATATGAAAAGAAGGCTTTTCGGCTATTTTCATATAAAAAACCCGCTCCGGTAGGAGCGGGTTAGGTAAGGTAAATCTAAATTATTTTTTCCAGTTTTCGATTCCCGTTTCGAGTTGCTCGAATGCATGCGGGGTCGAAGCTTCCATAATGTCGGTATAGCTGTCATGACTTTCAGGAACATCGGTCCATTTCGGTTCAACCTTGATCGTCCATGGGTTGCGGTCCAGCAGCTCGTTAAAGATCCGGACGACCTCCACCCGGGTGATCGGTTGATTCGGGTTAAATGTTTTCTCCGCGAAATCGGACAGCACACCTTGCTTCTCGGCAGCCGCAATGGCCTTTTCCGCCCAATGTCCGGCTACGTCGGTGTATGTGCTCTC
Organism: Paenibacillus salivarius; assembly: GCF_051307165.1. NCBI lineage: Bacteria > Bacillati > Bacillota > Bacilli > Caryophanales > Paenibacillaceae > Paenibacillus > Paenibacillus salivarius. Next base: position 333,782 of record NZ_CP195592.1, on the reverse strand, counting down.
CCCGGCGGCATCCCATTTATACAAATTCATGAGAATCTGCGCAAATTCCGCACGGGTGATTTGATTTTGCGGGTTGAACATCTTGTTGCCGGTGCCGACCATCCATTTGTTGCTGCTCGCGGTCGCGATCGCATTCGCAGCCCAGGATTTTGCATTTACATCCGCAAACGCGACTTTGTTGGAGCTTCCCGCAGATGTATACAAGCGGGACAAGATCGCAGCGACCTCCGCTCTCGTAATTCCCCGGTCCGCTTTGAAAGTGCCGTCAGGATAACCGACCATGTACGCGCCATGATCGCCCGATGCCTTCACCTTCGGCTGTGCGGAGAAGCTGAATTTCACGATCGTGTCTCCGACATGAATGATGCCGTCTTTAATATAGCTGTCCGATCCGAATTCTTCTTCACGCGGATCCTTGCGGCTGTCGAAAAGGATGTACCCGTCTTTCTCGCCCAGGAAATAATAGTCCCCTTCTGGGAATACCATCCATCCGTATTGTCCGCTCTCCGAGCTTACTTGCGGGTTATGGTTCTTGTTCGGCGAAAAGTCCGGCAGCTCAGGCAAAGGCACTAATGTTCCGGGCGTTCTGCCTTTGGAGCGGTTCAGCTCCGTATCCGCCCAATACAATTGCATATTTACTCCCGCGACCGGTTGGCCGGTTACTTCATCGAGAATCGTGCCGTACGGATCGACCAGATCGACCGACAGGTTCGCATTCCCTTGACTGTCGACGACGAGCTTGCCTGCGGGGCCCGCCAGTTTCTCGCCGTTAGGCGCGATTACGTTCAGCGCCAGCTGATATTCGCCCGGCGCCACTTTCGGGATCGTGAAGGTTCCGTCCCCGTTCATGACGATATTCGGAAGATTCAGCGTTTGACCGTTTGCCGATTTGATCTTTCCGGACACCTTCAGGTTTTCGCCGACAAGCTTCGTAATTTTCTCCTCTACGACCTTGCCTCCATGCTCCTGGTCGGAAACCGTGACCTTCGTTTTCGTGGTAGGTTGCTCCGCAGCAGGTGCCGACGGTGTAGGTGTCGGAGTACTTGGTGCAGGAACGCTAGGAACGGTAGGAACGGTAGGCGCGCTCGGCGTTGCCGATGCCACATTGGATGGGCCCGCATATCGGCCGCCCTCAACCAGCAGTTGGAAATAATACTTCGTGCCGTTCGTCAATCCGGTAACGGTAGCGCTTGTGGATGCTGCGCTCAATGTTTCCGAAACGGTGGACGGCGTAAAGTTCATATTATCGGTGGATTGCATAACCGTAATCTTCGTCGCCCCTTTAAGGGCCGGGAAGCTCAATACGGCCTGTTTGTTGCCTCCTACTGCCGACAATGTCGCCAAAGGAGCCGGATCCGCGGCAAGCACATAGACGGTAAATGTTTTTTCACTGGTAAGCCCGCCTTGGGTAATGGTTGCCTTCAGGGTCACGTAAGTACCCGATTGGTCGATGACCGGTCTCGTCACGGTTCCGTCGGCCGCGATGACCGATGGCTGATCGGAGGACCAGACTGTGGTTACTTTATCGTCTTGAATCAGCGTGATGTCGTTTCTCACCGCATTTTTCGAATCGCCAGGGGAGTACTCAATGTTGGTATTGATCTCCGCCGCCTCAATATCCTCGATCGACGATTTATATTCCGTAATGATTTTCTCGGCTATGCGTTCGGCAATTTTGTCGATGACCTCATCGAGGGGATCGCCGGAATTGATATGAAGGCCGCCCTTCTTAAGCTCGTTAATGAACGTTTCCTCGATGTCCTTATAAGTCACGTCCGTGACCCCGACATATTGGACGTCGCTGTCGTCGAGCTTTTCCTTTAACCCGGGGTTCGTCAAAATATCGGTCGGGTCCTCATCGTCGATGTTCACCAGATAACGCAAAGGCGCATGCGGTTCCCAAAGAACGTCTTCGGCCGCCTCGTCCAATTTCTTTTTGGAAGTCGAGAACAGCTTCATATTATCATAGGCAAAAATCGAAATGATCTGGCATCCATGACCGACATGGCTGACGATCGGACCGAATTCGTTGCCGTATGCGTCGGGAAGACGTAAATCTTGAATGATGTGTTCGCCGTTATCCCACATATTTAATTCCGCATCGGTGGCGACAATTTTAATGCTGTGCTGCGTGGATGATCCCTTCGGGTAACTACCGACGAGGGTTACGCCCGCCATGGAACCCAAGGGGTTCATCGACTCGTTGTGCAGCGCGTTAACGTCCATCCCGCCGATTTTGTAGACGTTGACATATCCTTGAACATACAAAATCGCATATCCGCTCAATTTATCGTCCTGATCGATGGCTGTATTGAATAAGAAGCCTCCGCCATCCATGCTGTGGTAATCCACTTTCGATTCATCCATATCGAAGGTGATGATCTTTTTGCCAGAAGGGCTTCCTTCCGTCAGCATGAAGTCCTTGTAACCCGGCTGGGTATAACCATAGAACGTTAAGGTCTTACCGCCATTGGAAACTTGCACGTGATTGTAATCGGCCGTTTCCACCTCGGGGGCGGTGACGTACGGCCCGTTGCCTATATACCAGCTGTCGTAACCGGAATGTACATAATTATAAGTCGTATCCGTCACCGAAGCCGGATCGGCGCTCGCATCCATGATCGATACGTATTTAGGATTGATGCCCGCGGCCTGGAGCTTGTTTTTAACCGCTTCGGTCAACCTGCTTTCGTATTCGCTGGAGTCGCTAAGACTCGTTCCGACATTATAATATACCTCTGCAACCGGCGACAGCGCGTGCACCATCGGCGTGTTTGCAGCCAGTAACATAAATGCCGCCGCCATTGAAATGAGCTTTTTCTTCATTTGACTCTCCCATCCTGTAAGTTAATAACAACTCCATCACCACAATGAAGCAGATTATGAATTGTTGGTACCTAACAAAATACCAGAGCTCTCTCTCAAAACTCTCTCAAACACAGGCTCTTATTTCGAAAAAAGGGCCGATTTTTGATTAAGGTAGCAAAAATTGACGGCAAATCACCCCTATGAAATGATAGGGATGGGTGGTGACAAGATGGAATTGATGAATAACAAGGACGCGAACCGTCCGGCCGCCCCCAGAGGCGGGAATCGAAAAGGAGCGGGACGCAAGCCGATCGGCACAACCCGGAAAATATCGTTGACTTTGCCGCAGACGTGTTGGGATGAAATCGACCAGCTTTGCCGCAGAGGGGATTATTCCGTATCCGAAGTGCTGAGATCCATTATTGAAGATCATCTGCAGCATGCAGATCTTTTATAGCTCAATTCTTGTTCCGGAGGTGGTTGAGGTCGATGCTTCAAGATTATTTAAACGTGAAAGACGGGCGGATTTTTTATGCGGTGTCGGGAAAAGGACATCCGGTTGTTTTGTTGCACGGAAATTTTAACGATCATCGGATCTGGAGCGGTCAGGCGGACTTTTTTTCCGAGCACTATCAACTCGTACGCTATGATCTGAGGGGCTACGGGCAATCGAGCACTCCGAACTCCCCTTTCTCGAATGTCGACGATTTAAAACGGCTCGTCGAATCCTTACACCTGCAAAAGTTGACTCTCGTCGGTTCTTCTTCGGGAGGCGGCGTTGCCGTGGATTTTGCGCTAACATACCCGCATTTGGTCCAGGCGCTCGTTCTTGTCTGCCCGTCCGTTAACGGCCACCCTTACCCGCTAAAGCTGGCCTGGCAAGGAATGAAGAATTTCATCAACGTACGTCTGAAAGGACGGGAAAAAGCCATCGAATCATTCATAGCAAATCCGTTCTGGGACTACTTTTTTCCTTCTTCGGCCAAAAAGGAAGCTCGCGAAACGGTCATTCGACAAGTCAGGGACCCCCGCAACTTCTGCCGGTTCTCCCCCAACCTTTCTTCTGCCGTAAAGCCTTACGCCATCCATCGGATAGGGGAGATTCAAGTGCCGACCTTGATCATCATTACTGAACAAGACCATCCCCACAACATCAAGACCGCCGAACTTTTACATAAAAACCTAAAGCGATCCTCCATCATTCGCATGCAGAACTGCGGGCACCTCCCATTCGTTGAAGAACCGGAGACATTTAACCGGACCGTTCATGACTTTCTGAGGAATAACCGCGAGTGTGACTGACAAAAAAAGAGAGGCTTCCGCCTCTCCTTCGCGCCATCCGAACAATGGCTACATTTCAATCTCCACAACGGCCTTGCCGTTCTGCCGGAGTCTATCGAATTCCGCCTTCGAAATGCGCAAGCCCCCCGTCCGGTACGGGTTAGCGATCCGCTCGGCTTCCACCGCTTGCCCGTTGATTTTGACGGAATGAACGACGCTCCCCTTTACCCGATAAATAAAAGTGACGGGACCATGAAAGTCAAATTCGAAATGGGTGCCGTCCAGCTCGTTCGGCAGTACGGGATCGATCAGCAAATCCCCGCCCTCGATCCGGATGCCGAGCACGCCCGAAATCAACTGGTTCATGTAAATCCCGGGACCGCTGGAGTAAATCCGCCAGCCGCCCTTGACGGGAGCCGAACCGTCCCGCAGTTCCTCAAAACGCTGCTGGGCTTCGTACCGCGTATTGAATTTGCCGTCGGAGCTGCTGAAATACGTATTGCTTTGGCGCAGCTCCGCATTGGGCACCACATCCCGGATGCCGATCGGATTAATGACGGCCAAATGATGCCAGATTTGCTCCCGCCGCCCGATCTTCGCCATCGCTTCGATGTAGCGGATATGCGCATGCACGTATTGCAGCCCGATTTCGCGACCGAAGTTCGCGGCTTGCTCCGCGCGTTTGAAATGCACGCTGACCCCGCCGACATATTGCGCCGGCCGGTTCATCAGCCGCACGCCGTCGGGGAACAACAGTTTGTCCCGGATCAGCCTTTGATGGCTTTCCGCCTGCTCCGGCGTGAGCAATTCGCTGATCATGCTTTGAATCATCGGCAGCAGGCGGTATTGAATGCCGGTCTCCCGGTCTTCCGGATGCAGCATCGGCTTCGCGTCGTTCGGGTCCTCGAAATAAAGGAAGCCCGGAATGACGTCCGTTCCCAGCATGTATCGGCTAAAGTCACGTTTAATTCCTTCGGCCGTTTCCCGGAGATCGGCAGACCAGGCGGCATCCGCCTGCTCCAGTACCCGCGACAGCACATCTATGGCTTGATACGTCAAGGCGACCGTCCAGCTGCTGACCATGAACCGCTTCAGTTGGGCGTTGGCCGGCTGCAGCGTATCGTCCCAGTCCCCGTCCCCGTAAGAAGAAAGGTAAGTGTCGTGCAGGAAATGCTCCCGAATGTAACTCAGTTCTTTAAGCACGTGCTCGCGAACCGATGCCGTCTCCGGCGTAAAGTCGAAGCCGTGCTTGCTCGTATAGGGAACCTGTTCGTCGAGAATCGCAAAGTCGCGGGTCGCCGTCAAATAATCGCCAAGCACTTTCAGCGGCCAGGCAATAATGTCCCCATGACTCTCCTCCTGCTGGATTCGCGTATACCGGTCGAACATGAACCATTGCGGCCAGCTGCCGTCCTCGGCGTATTGATGGGCGTAGACCGTCAGCAAAATGTCCCGCACTTGCCCGTATTTATGGGTAGCCGAGAAATATTCCACCGGCCCCTGGCAGACATCCCGCGTCCCCCAGGCCGCGCCGCCGTATTGCTCCAAGCCGTGCGGTACCGAATAGTGAACGAGCATGTTGTGGGTATACCACCAGGCCAGCGCGTTCACCTTAAAGAAATCGCCTTCGTTCCCGCCATCCTTAGTCAGCTTAAATCCGCTCATGACCTCGGCGTAAAAAGCTCTATATCGCTCGATCTCGTCAACGGCGGAGCGGGGCTTAAGCGGCAGATCGCCGCCGTTCAACAGCCCTTGGTGCGTCAGCGTCCACGCCGCGCTGGCATCCAGCTCCATCGCCACCAGGGAGGCACAGCCCGGAACGGCTCCTTCGGCCAAAGCCGACTCGTCGCGCAAACGGTAAGCCGCCCCGTCCAGGACCATCCGGTAAGCAAGCCGCGGATACGCCTGCGCGCTGATGCAGGAGGCGTCGGCACGGAACGTCAGAGCCCCGCTCTCTCCCTCCTGTTCCATGACAAACGGAATTTCGTATTCGGCCACATTCATCGTAATCTGATTCGTCACCAGAAAGCGGTACGGAATGCCCTTTTCGGATCGTACTCGTAAAATGACCTCCGGCGTTTCGACCGTCGTATAGTTCGTGATGATCAGCGTGTCGGCGGGTAATTTATAATACCAGCGAACGTAGTTGAACCCGATCTCGAACAAAGAAGGCAGCGTAAGGAGACGATATTTCCCCTCCAGCTCCACGTAGATCCGCTGTCCGGAGGTTTTCGGCACATTCAGGGCGTTTCGCGCATTGGACATCATCTTGTTGAAATTCGTGTTGCCCACGACGAGCTGCGAGTTAAAGATGCCGTACATATAAGAGGTCGTCGTGATGACCTCGGCGCCGAACCGCACATTGTCTCCGCTCATTAAAATATGCCCGTGAGGACGTTCGACCAGCAGCTCCTTTTCTTTCAGGACGATATGTTCATACCGATCCGTGAAAAAAGACAGCAGCCTGCCGCCGGCAAATTCCTCCTGCTGACGCCGCGGGAACCGGCGGTCCAGCTCCTCCCGGCTTACCGGCAAGGATTGCACCGGTGCTCCGAACCGCGGCGAAGGGGTTACCGTACGGTTCCAGGTCCCCTTGCCCCCCTGCTCCAAACCGGCCGAAGCATGCTCCGCCTCTTCCCATGCCTCGCGGACAACGTCAGCGTATTCCAGTTCCGTAACCGCGCCGGGATGATCGCCTCGGAACAAACCGTAGAAGACGAAGCGGGCCTTGCCGTTTAGCTCCGTTTTGCCGGATTGCAGCGCCGTATATGCGAATTCGTATTGGTAAATCTCGTTTGCCAGCTTTTCCTTGGACAACGCTTCGGGTTCGTTGCTCTCCTTATAAGACAAGCCGAAAAACTGGAACCCGTCCGTGGAATAACCTTCGGCCTTCGTCAGCGAACCTTGCTGCAAATAAGGGAACTTCCCGCCTTGCGGCTGGTTTTGCCGGGAACAAACGACGAAGCCTTTGTCCGGGTCCGTAAACACGGCGTGGTCGATATAATGCGACAAGTAAGCTTCGTTGCTCCGGACGGCGCCCGGATCGGCAAGCCCGACGTCCTGCCCGTAAACGACATCGACGTTCACGCCGCTCCCTTCCAACTGCACGTCCCAGAACCATACGTTTTGATCCGTCAGCGTGAACTGGACCCGGTAGCGGACCGGTTCCTTCTCTTCGCGTGCGGCTATATCGCCTTCCCACACCAGCCGGTCGCCGGCCTGACGGAAACGGCTCCCCGACCGGATGCCCAGGAGCGGATAAGCCCGAATCCCTTCTTCCGTGTGCAACCGGGCGTATAGATTGCCGAGCGAACCGTCAAGCGGATTGCTTAGGAGCTGGTTGATCATCGCGGTACCGCCGGTTGCCTCGTACAGGTCTCCATTATGATGAAAAACGAATTCGAGTTCGCCTTTTTGAATCGACAGTCTGGATTCTGCTGCTTTTGCCATGCTCTTCACTCCCTTATGTCTCTTTCAAACCTGCTGCCTCCCTCGGGAACTCATGGCTCCAGACGGAAAACCGCCTGCAGCGTATCGCGGCTGTTCCCTCCGACATGCAGCTCGAATTTCCCCGGGTCGCTGGTAAAAGTCAAATCGCTATGATGGTACCGCAGCTGCCCTTCGGTGATCTCGAACGCAACCTCCGCGCTTTCGCCCGGTGCCAGCGCCACTTGGCGGAAATCCTTCAGTTCCTTCACCGGGCGCACGACCTCGCCGGAAATATCGCGGATATAGAGCTGAACGGTTTCCGTTCCCGCCATGCTTCCGTCGTTGACGACCCGGACCTTGGCTTTCAAGGTTTGACCCGCCTTTAGCGAATCCGATGACAATTCAAGTCCCTCATAGGAAAAACTCGTATAGCTTAAGCCATAGCCGAAAGGAAATAACGGCGCATTCGGACTATCCAAATACTGCGATACGTACTTCTCCTTCGTGTCTTCCGAGGGCTTCGGCCGCCCCGTATTGAATTGGTTATAATAAACCGGAATCTGCCCGACCGCGGTTGGAAAAGACATGGTCAGCCGTCCCGAAGGATTGGCGACCCCGTATAACAAATCGGCGATGGCCGCCCCGCCCGCGCTGCCCGGGAACCAGGCTTCGAGCACCGCATCGGCCTCCTCAAGGATGCCGTGCAGGTCCAGCGGGCGGCCGTTGAACAGCACGGCGGCCATCGGCTTGCCGAGCTTCTTCATGCTCTGCACCAGCCGGAGCTGCGCTTCCGGTAGCTTGATATTGGTGCGGCTCGCCGCCTCCCCGCTCATCTCCGACGCTTCGCCGAGCGCCATCACGATGACGTCGGCATTTCCGGCGGCTTTGACGGCCTCCTCCAACTGCTGGTCGGTGATTTCATCGATGCCGCAGCCTTCGGTCATCACGATGCCGGAACCGCCGAAGGCCTGCATCGCGGAGCCCAGCCTTACGGCCGTCTCCCGGGATCCGGTCCACGACCAGTTGCCGAGGATATCGCCGCTTTGCGCGAACGGGCCGATCAGCGCGATCCGCTGCTCCCGCTTCAGCGGCAGCACGCCTTCATTTTTCAGCAAGACGCAGGACTTCACCGCCAGCTCTTTTGCGGCGTCAAGATGCTCCTTGCAATACACGATTTCGCGTTCCGCTTCCGGATTCGCCCCGCGCAGCGGGTTCTCGAACAGGCCGAGTTTTTCTTTGAGCCGCAAAATACGCAGCACCGCTTCGTCGATCAGCGACTCGTCCACCACTCCCTCGGCCACCAGCCCGGCCAGCCGATGGACATAAGCGGAGGTCATCATCTCGATGTCCACGCCCGCGCGGATCGCCCGCAGAGCCGCTTCGCGGTCATCCTCGGCGACGCCGTGCGCAATCAATTCCCCGACGGCGCCCCAATCGGAAATGACGACGCCGTCAAATCCCCACTCGTCGCGTAACAGTTCCCGCATCAGCTTGCGGTTGCCGGTGGCGGGGATGCCTTCAACCGTGTTGAACGAGGTCATCACCATTTCCGCGCCTTCGTCGACGGCGGCTTTGTAAGCCGGCAAATAATACTCGCGAAGCTGTCGCTCCGAAAGATCGACCGTATTGTATTCCCGCCCGCCTTCCGCCAGCCCGTAGGCCGCGAAGTGCTTCACGCAGGAAGCGACGCGTCCGGTATCGTTCCTTAAATCCCGGCCCTGAAAACCGCGAACCATCGCCCGCGCGAACAAGGCGTTGAGGTACGGATCCTCTCCCGTGGACTCCATGACCCTGCCCCAGCGGGGATCGCGCACCAAATCCGCCATCGGCGCAAAAGTGACATGAAGCCCGGATACGGCGGCTTCTTTCGCCGCGATCTGCGCGCTGCGCTCGGCCAGCTCCAAATCCCAGGAACAGCCCATGGCCAGCGGGATCGGAAAGATCGTCTTGAACCCGTGCACGATATCCGCCATAAACAAGAGCGGAATGCCATGCTTGTTGTTTGCCATATGCGCCTGCTGCACGGAGATGACCTTCTCCGCACCGGCTATGCCAAGCACGGAGCCGGCATTCTTCACCGTCTCCGCCGTAATGCCGAGCGATTCCATCGGCCCGGTGATCAGTCCTTCATCTCCGGCTTCATCATAAAAGGGCGCCGCCAGTTGTTGCAGCTGGGCGATTTTTTCGTCGAGCGTCATGTTCTGCAATATATCTTCCAGTCGTCGTTGCTCTGACATATGGTTTCACCCTCTCCTATTGGTAGAACTATTTTTAATGGTTGGCGGGGCAAGTCCGTAAAATGAAATCCAGTCGCAAAGGCGAACACTGCCGTTTCTTCGGAATCATTTTACTCCCATGCCTGCATCTTATTTTTCAGATCTCCATATATTCGAATCGTTTTTATAAATAAATCCTTTTATTTTATTGAACTATTTCATAGTTGTATACGAAAAAATAATAACGTTTCGAACCTTGCTCGCACTGCTGCCCGTACCATCCCGTGCAACAGCCCCGGTTCATTACCGGTTCTTATCCAGCGGCAGCCAATCAAACACGGTTCTGATCATGCGGTCCCAATATCCCCATTCATGGCTTCCGGGCCCTTCTTCATAAGTAACCTCCAGTCCGACTTCCCCGGCATGCTTCAGGAAATTCCGGTTGCCCTCGTACAAGAAATCCTCCGTTCCGCAGCACTGATACAACATCGGCTGATTTCCGGCCGCGGCGACTTTGCCGGCCAGCGCCAGCAAATCGTCATCGCTTCCCTTCAGCTCCGCCACGCTGCCGAACATGCGCACTTCCTCATGATTCCGGAATACAGTCGGCTCGCTCAAACGGTGAACAATGTCCAGGCTTCCCGACAGGCTCGCCGCGGCCGCGAAGCGTTCCGGCTGACGAAGCGCCAGTTTGAACGCCCCGTAACCGCCCATCGATAAACCCGCGATAAACGTGTCCTCCCGGCGGTCCGAGACAGGAAACAGGGACTTCACGATGGCGGGAAGCTCTTCCGATAAATACGTGTAGTATGCCGCCCCCTGTTTCATATCCATATAGTAGCTGCGGTCCGCACGCGGCAGAACGAGCGCAATGCCCTTTTCCTCCGCGTAACGCTCCACCGAGGATAACCTCGTCCACTCCGTATGGTCCCCGCCCAATCCGTGAAGCAAGTAAAGGACAGGCAGCTTGCCGTCCCGGCTGGAACGGAGCGCCGCCATCGGAATCACCGCATGGATATCCGTCGACATCTCGAGGGTTTCCGCAAACAAGGAAGTCCGTATAAAAGCCAAACCGATCACAACCCTTTCGTTCGCCTTGATGTGGATATAAATCAGACTTGGATTCCCGGGGCAACCATTTGAACCGACCGGCGTTCAATCAGTTCGACCTTTAATTTATAGGAATCGTTGACTTGTTCATCGTTCAGCAATTGAAACAGCAGATGGCCCGCCAGCGAGCCGGAATCGTACATCGGCTGGCGAATCGTCGTCAGCGGCGGCTGCACGTACTCGGCCAATTGAATATCGTCGAATCCGATGACGGAGATATCGCCCGGCACGGAAAAACCGTCCTCCTCCATCGCCTTGATGCCACCGATCGCCATTTCATCGTTGCCATAGAAGACCGCCGAAGGAATCTCGCCCTGCATCAGCATCATTTTCGTCGCCTTATAGCCGCCGTCCCGCACGAAATTACCGCTCAGCCGCCATTTGGCCTTCTCCTCCAGACCCGCTTCGTGCATCGCCCGCAAATAACCTTGGTAACGCACGCTGTTGTCATAGGAATTAGCCGGCCCGCTAATATAAGCGATGGAGCGATGCCCTTTGTCGATCAGATACCGGGTCGCTTTATACCCGCCGAGCTCGCCGTCCACGACGACGCTGATCAGGCCTTCGCCGGTCGTAAGACGGTCCATGGCGATGATCGGAAAGCTTGCGCTGGCCGCGTTCAGCAGGATTTCATCGGTGATGTTTTGCGCCAGCACGATGGCGCCGTCGACTCTTTTTTCGCGCAAATATTTGACCGCCGTGGACTCCCTGCCTCCCATCGAGCTGCAGGCCACCAAGTCATAACCGTTGGAAAGCGCGACATCCTGCACGCTGCGGATCAGCTCCGAATAATAAGGCCCGGACAGATCCGTCAAGATGAGCGCGATCGTATTCGTACGGCTCCGTTTTAAATCCATGGCGAAACCGTTCTTATGATAATTGAGCTGTCTGGCCGCCTCCAGCACCTTTTCCCTCGTTTTTGCGCTGACCTTGCTGTCTCCGCTAAGTGCGTACGATGCCGTGGAAAGCGCCACGCCGGCCAATTTCGCCACATCCTTAATCGTAGCCATTCTCTATGTCATCCTTTCTGACCGAACAAAAAATTCTATTTACTTATTTCATCCCCGAGATCGTATATCCTTCAATAATATGCTTTTGGAAGAAAGAAAAAACGATAATGATCGGAACAACCATAAATGCGGCGCCGGCCATTTGCAGGCCGAATTTCGAGGCGTATTGTCCTTTCAACAGGGACAGTCCGACCGACAAGGTGTACAAGCTTTCGTCGTTGGCGATGATTAACGGCCACAGGAAGCTGTTCCAGGCACCGATAAACGTCAAAATACCCTGGACGGCGAAGACCGGTTTCACGATCGGGATGATCAATTGAAAGAAAATCCGCATTTCTCCCGCGCCGTCAAGTCTCGCGGCTTCCATCAAATCCGTGGGAATCGTCGACATGAACTGGCGGAACAGGAAGATGCCGAACGCCCCGACCAAACCCGGCAGCACGATGCCTGCCATCGTATTCACAAGACCGAGCTTGTTAATGATCAGATACGTGGGAATCATGGTTACCTGACCGGGAATCATCATCGTGGCCAGGATGAGATAGAAGAATTTGTTTTTGCCCGGAAATTCAAACTTAGCAAAGGCATATCCGGCAAGCGCGTTTAAAAACAGCCCGACAAACGAACACAACACAATGACCAGCGTATTTTGGAGATACACGAGAAAGTCCATTTTTGCGAACAAATCCACATAGTTTTGGAATGTCGGATGGTTCGGAATGATCGTCGGCGGAACAATCGTAAATTCGCTTTCCGGTTTAAACGACGAGCCCAGCATCCAGATGAAAGGAATCATCATCAGCAGGCCGCCGATCACGAGCAGAAGCGTCATAACGCCCTTTTCCAGTCTTTTCAAAGCCATTTGCGTTCCCTCCTTTGCCCTTAATATTCGACTTCCTTCCGCTTGACGAGAAACTGCACGATCGTGGCAATGATGATGATAATGAACAGAACAAAGGAACCGGATGCCGCGTAGCCGAAGTCGCTCAGCTTAAAGCCGTTGTTGTAAATAAAGAGCGCCATGGACATCGTGCCGTTGAGCGGCCCGCCCTTCGTCATGACCAGCGGCTCCTCGAAGAACTGAATCCAGCCGATCAGCGTCGTAATCGTCACGAAGAAAGTGGCGAAGCTGAGCAAAGGAACGGTGATATAGCGGAGTTTCTTCCAACCGGTGGCGCCGTCGATCTCCGCCGCTTCGTAATAGGAGCGCGGAATGCCTTGCAGCGCCGCCAGAAAAATGATCATATTCAGGCCGATTGCCTTCCAAACCGCCATCATGATGAGGGAAAGCTTGGCCAGCACCGGATCCTGCAGCCACGCCTGAGCGGGTACTCCAAACCAGGAAAGGATATAGTTAAACAGCCCGTAGTTGCTGTTATAAAGGTAACCCCATACAACAGCCACGGCTACGATATTCGTAATGGACGGCAAATAATAGACGACCCGAAACGTCTTGAACAGCCAGCTCGTTCCGTAATTGAGCAGCAGCGCGGCTGCCATGGCAAAGAGAATGACCAGCGGAACGCCGATAACGACGTAAATGCCGGTGTTTACAACCGATTTTAAAAATACGGGGTCTTTAAACAATTCGAGATAATTCGTAAAGCCGACGCCGTGAATGTTGGAGTAGTCGGCAAGCCCTACCAGGTCCATATCGGTAAAGCTGATGACCAGCGCGATTATGATCGGCAGGATCGAAAATACCGAAAGCAACAGTATGGCTGGAGCAATGAACATATAAGGATATTTATATTTGTGCCAGCGGTTTGCATGCTGCTTCATTCATCCTCACCCCTTCAGGTTCTTCCTCCCCCTTCCAGGCGGAGCATCGGAAAGAGATAACCGGGACCCCCGCTTTGGCGGAGTCCCGGCGATATCTTCGCGGGCGGAAGAAAAAATGATTAGTTCCCTAAAATTCCTTTGGCTTCTTCATTCAATGCATCAAGCTCCGATTGGACATCCGCACCGCCAACCGTAATCCGTTCAAAAGCGGCGACCGAGGCTTGCGAAACTTCTTCCCATTCCTTGACCATCGGCGTCGGAATCGCACTTTCCAGCTGCTTACCGAAGGCGGCGATCATCGGATCGGAGAATTGCTCGTTATCCCAGGCCGTCTTCAGGGCAGGCAAGGAATTCGAGGTTTCGTAATATTTGAGCTGCGCTTCCTCGCTGCTCAAGTAGGCGATAAATTTCGCCGCTTCATCCGGGTTTTTGCTGTATTTGAAAATCGAAAGGTCGGAACCGCCCATCAACGATTTATTGTTTTTGTTGGCCGGCAATGTTTTGACCGTCCACTTGCCTTCGATTTCCGGGTTTTGGTCCTTCACGGCTTGGATCATCCAAGGACCGCTGATAAACATCGGAACCGTGCCTTCCTTAAAGCCCGTCACCGTATCGAGGTCCGTAGGCGGAACGAGGTTTTCCTTATAAAAACTGTTCAGGAAATTCATCGCTTCTACGTATTCCGGCTGGTTAAACTGCGGCTGGCGGTCGGCGGTAATGATATCGCTGCCCGCTTGCCAAGCGAACATGGACAGATAGTTCTGGTCCTTTGCGTCGATCGGCATCGCATAGTTCCCCGCGCCTCTCGCGGCCAGCTTCTGGGCGGCATCCTTCAACTCATCCCAAGTATTCGGCCCCTCGGGATATCCGGCCTCGGCAAGCAAATCGGTCCGATAGAACAACCCGCGCGTTTCCACATACCATGGGATGCCTACCGTCACGCCGTCATATTGCGTCGTTTGAATCGCCCCGTCGAAGAAGTTCTCCGTTTTGAGCTCCGGATATTTTTCAATGTAAGGAGCCATATCCATCAGAGCACCGGCCGAGGCAAACTCGGGAATCCAGGTCGTACCCATTTGGATGACGTCGGGACCGTTTTTGGAAGCGACGGCCGTCAGCAGCTTGTCATGCGCGGAATCCCAAGGAATCGCCTGAACGTCCACCTTGATGCCGGGATTCTTTTCTTCGTACATTTTCGCGATCGGCTCCACGCTTTCGGAGGTGCCCATAAACCAGACTTTTACCGTTTTGCTGCCGCCCGAAGCCGAATTGGAACCCGAGTTGTTTTTCGAGCCGCAGCCGGCCGCGATAACGGAAACAGCAAGCAGTGTAATCAAAGCAATGATCCAATTTTTCTTCACTTTTCTTCACCTCTTTTTTAGTATGCAATGCCAAGAATCGAAGAATACAGCCTTGTTATCGAAACGTTTCGATAAATTTCAAAAAAAATATCGAAACCATTCGAGCTGATTTTTCTCTAATCCGTGCAATAACCCCCTACAAAATGCTGAATTTTTGAAAAGTTACCGCTTACATTTCCGTTTGATAGAATTGGAAGCCAAAAAGCTTCCATAAGTAAATTAAACAAAAATCATTTGATTCGAAACGTTTCGTATTCACATTATAATCCCATCATTCTTGAAATTCAAGCGGTTAATTTGGTGTTTTTGAAATAATTCTTGCGGGCTCGTTCTTGTGAAATGCCGCACGGATGCTCCGCACTTATATGACTTAATACCCTCACGTGACGTGTTTGTAACAGGCTTTTTTACTACTATTCCATGGTGAAACAGGTCTACTGTCATCTTATCTCTTCCGTTTCCTAAACCATTCCGTTCAATATGAAAAAGAGCGATTCCTTTCTCGTGGGAAGGATCGCTCTTTTTATTTTACCCGTTAATGATGTCCGCAAGTTCGATCGAGGAATGCTTACAGCCGGAGGAAATCCAATACGTCAGTACGCTCCATAACCCACCCGAGATGTAAGCAAGGCGAACCGCAAAGTTCTGCTCATCGGGAGGGGCTTGCCCGTTTAGCCACAACGTTTTCGGAAACTGGTGCAAATAGTGAATATATCTCGTAAAAACGATATGTATCAAGTTGTTTTTATTGAGCAGCATGAGGAGCCGGTCATACTTTTCCCAGAAAGAAAAATAGGCCTTGGTCACGGTCTTGAAATCATCCTCGGCGTATCCCTCCATCGCTTTGACAAACAGATCCATGATACCGTCAATATAATAGGCAAGGACCTCCTCGATCGTTTCAAAATTGCAATAGAACGTCCTTCTGGAGATTTGTGCATGGTCGCATAGCCTGGTAACCGTAATGTCTTTGAATTCTTCTTCCCGCAGAAGCTCGACAAGCCCTTGGGAAAGCATGTTTTTCGAGGTAATCGACGAGGGATGCGGCTGACCTTTTCTCATAGTTGTCCTCCTGTCTCGTTTTTTGCCCCTGGATTCTGTCTCAAAAGCGAAGGAGGCTATTCTTTATATTTATTTACGCGAACGGAATTTACGATTACTTTATGATGCTTGGACATGATCCGGCCTATTATCGTGCAAAAAGCTACGGCCAGGCTATATTCGAATATTTTACGGATTACCCCGCCGTACCTTTGATATTGTGGACCCTGAATGTTTTTTTCGGCCTAATCGTTCCGCTGCTGCTGATATGCCGCACCCGCTTGGCCTTGCAGGCCTCGCTGATTTCCGCCCTATCGATATTGGGCTTGGAACTGATCACATTTTCATTTATGGATCGTTGGCATGTCCTCGGCCCTTGGATCTCCTTGTTTGATATAGGGATCCTTGTCGCGGCATTCGGGCTCTTCTTCTATTGCAGGCTGATGGAAAAACAAGGGGTACTAAGGCCGGGAACTAACCGTTTTGATCGTGGCCGAAGAGTGAAGGAGCAGTCTTTCAGGAGTAGGCGAAAGTCGTTCTGATGATGGTCTGATAATCCTCTACCCTGCCTTCAAAGATCAATTGAAAATTGGCCGAATAAGGCAGCTGGCCCGGTTCAATGAGCGAAGGATCCTTTTCCATGTCTATGACCCCGCCTTTTCTTAAAACGGAAGCCACAAACTGAGAACAGAAAAAAGCATGCTTTCTCTCGATCGGCTTATTCAACATCACGCCAAATAACCCGATAAAATTATAGCGATAGAGTTCCTTTTGCGCGTCAAATTCCTGGATATACCGATACATCCTTTGATATTGATCATAGGTTACGGTTAGGGAATAGACGGCACACCCCGCTTGCATAAACAGGAAAGAGCGAAGATCTTCTTTGACGAACCCCCCTATAAAGGGATTGTTCGCCGTTTTCCGCCCAAAACTATATACCTCGGTCAACTCGGCATCAAAGGCGATGGAGGCATGATTATAGGGTTGTCTCGTATAGGACTTAATCATCCGGTTCAACACCGTTCCCGTGTCCGTTAGTAGAAGATATATCTTTTGGTTTCCGGTCAACGTTCTCACCTCTAATGGCAAACTCATACAAAGCAGCTTGCTAACTTGCTAACTTCTAATAATTTGATTATAACCATAGTTTATCGTTTTTCAATAAAAAAATATTTATTATCATTAATTTTTTATTGATAAGTCATTGAACTGTTTGTAGTCAACTCCCCTGAAACTTCCACTCGGTATGCCGATGATCCATCGCTTGTCTCGAGTATGTAGAGTACGGGGCTTGATCCGATTTCTATTTATTGTCCCATTTTATAGGAGATAGGAGGTGTATAAAGGGTTACAATTCGTAGACACTATTTTTACCATTCGTGGAACCTTCGTGAAGTCTTGGCGCTGCCGCGCTTTGTGAAGAACGCTTCCGCCCTTTGAAGCATGCAAAAAACGGGCGCCGCTAGGGTGCCCGTCACTGGTGCTGCATAAAGTACGTTATGAAAAATTGATCTTTAGTTCCATTGTTCTTACGTCAATCACGGCCCCTGCTTGTTTTAAAAAGTTAAACCCCAGGATGCCTTCAATCTCCATACCATAATCCATGCTGCCAATTTAAACTTGAAAATCCTCTATCAATACTTCACCAACCATAATAAAGGTCCAAATTTTTAGCGTAAACATACTCTACACCGCCTACGCCCCTTATCATATCAACAATATCATTTTCCTCAGGGACCATTGCAATCTCCTGTACAACATCCGCGTTTAAGAGCGTGCTTGCAGAACCTGTGTCAAGTAGTACTTTCTCTAATGTTAATTCTTTACCTCTAATGTTAATTCTTTACCTCTAAAGATAATTGTCATGCTTATAAAGGGAAGGCCATAGTACTCCGTTATATTCATCTTGGCCCTCGAACTCCCACGTAACGTTCTCGAGCCACAACCATAGGACGGGAAGTGTGAAAAAAAACAATACTCACGGTGAGGGTCTTCCCGGTGCAATTCGCTATACCGTTTGAGAGCCTCCTTGGAGTCCGCGTAGGAATCAATAACAGCCATTTCTTCAATATAACGTTGGCCTGCTTTTGAGTAGGCCTTAGTCGCCTCAAGAACAACCCATTCATTAGGAAAACGCTCCTGAATTTCATCCCATCGCATCTTGGACACCTCCGTTAAGTGATTACAATTATTATAGCATAGCCTTGTTAATCAAGTTCGGCGGAATCTCTCCCCGAAGCCCGCGGACCAGGTTTTCGGCCGCAAGCATGGCCATCCTCAACCGGGTTTCATAGGTTGCTGAACCGATATGAGGCATGGTCACTACGTTTTCAAGGGATAACAACGGGTGGTTGTCCGGGACGGGCTCCTGCATATAGACGTCCAAGCCTGCCGCCAGAATCTCCTTGTTCTTTAACGCCTGCACCAGCGCGTCCTCATCCACGGTGGCGCCTCGCGAGCCGTTGATAAAAATCGCCGTTTTTTTCATGAGTTTAAATTCCCGTTCTCCGATCATTTTTACCGTTTCCGGACTAAGCGGCGTCATGAGACATACGAAATCCGACCGTCGCAAAAGCTCGTCCAGCGAGCAGTATTCCGCCGAATACTTTTGCTCGAGCTCCGGCTTTCTGGAACGATTATGATACAAAATATCCATTCCAAAGCCGAAGTGCGCTCTCTGCGCTATGCTCGCACCAATGCCGCCCATGCCGATGATTCCTAACGTTTTATGATGGACATCGATGCCAAATTCGCTTTCGCCCAGCGAAGATGTCCACCTTCCGGTTTTCACGTAACGGTCAAGCTCCGTCATTCTTCTCGCCGTAACCAGCATGATGCCGAAAATCGCATCGGCGACGGTGTCGTTCAGCACGCCAGGCGTATTGGTGGCCATAATGCCGCGTTCGCTGAGTTCGGGAATATTCAAATTGTCGTAGCCTACGGATATATTGCTGACGATTTTCAAATGGGGAGCCTGGTCCAGCAAGGCTTTATCCACCTTCAAACTCGCCCCCATAATGCCGTGAGCATCGTGCAGTTGTTCCGTAAACACGGGATACGTTTCGGAATCCAAATTTTCAATATAAACAAGTTCGCAATGCTCCCGAATGAAGTCCAGTACGGACGAGTCGACCTTTTTGTATACAATAACCTTGGGTTTCATAGGAAAACCTCGCTTTCGAAGAATGGGCTAAACCCGATAGTACAATTGTATAGCAAAAATCCACAACCTCATAAGGTTATGGATTTACCACGAATCGCTCCGGATGTCCTGCGAAAAAAATTATGGCCCCCTAAAGGAAAATAATGGACGCCCATTGAAGTTACTATTACCATCATGCGGAACTAAGTAGAAAAAACTAGGGAGGTTTCAAATTGGAAATCATCAAATCGTACAAGCAATCGATTCCGGCAGTGAAACTCATCGGCAAAAAGTACGGCGACCCCGATCGGGTGGACGGGATGTTCGGCTACCACTGGATGCAATGGACCGACAACGGTTGGTTTGATACCATCGTAGACGCGGCAGGCGGCAGGGAATCCCTTCAATCCTTATATGAAGATGGAACGGCCTCGCTGGGATTCATGCGGTTTAAAGAGGGCGCACCTTTTGAGTATTGGATCGGCATGTTCGTACCGGCAAATACAGTTGTGCCTGAAGGTTTCGATTCTTTGGAGCTGGGAGCTTCTAGTTTCGGAATCTGCTGGTATTTCGGCACGGAAGACGAAATTTTCGCCAAAGAAAATCTCGCCATGGAACGAATCCAGGCAGAAGGATTGGAATTGCAGCCCGATGAGGAAGGATTTTTGAATTTCTTTGAACGGTACAGCGAAGAACGGTTTGTTGATCAGGATGAGAATCATCATAAAATTTTGGACATCGGCTTTATGGTGAAAGAGGCATAGTAAATCGTCACCGAAAAAAATCCACAACCCTCCGGTTGTGGATTTTCCGTTTTCCCTTTGATTGAACTCATGCCCAATTCATAAGTCCCCTGATATATGTGGTCAGCTTTTTCGCCGCTTTAATATGCGTCGCGTGCGAAGGATGAAAATTGACGGTATATCCGTCCTCGGCCGATTGCACGTCAAACTTCATCGCGGAGATGTTGGAATCCCCCGTTTGCTTGGTATATTCGCGAACCGCTTGTTCAACCGACGGATATAACCGGTCCCCCATAATCCCCAACGTACAAAGAATCATGGCATTCGCATTATGGGATCTGACCTGTTTCAGGAATTCGACGTATTGCCGGGCATATTCCGCCTGTCTGTCGGCATCGTCCTTCGCGTAACTGTCGTCATTCGTCCCCAGATTTATGACGATCAGATCGGGAACGAACTGATTGAAATCCCAACGAACCGATCTGGGGTCCAAAACACCGTCAAATCTCCCCTCGGACTTGGCCACCAACTCGTAGTAATCCGGCAGAAGATGCGTCAACAGCTTTTGATCGTTATCCGTAAAGCCCGAGATAATGCCGTATCCGCTGTACGAAACCATGCTGTAATCCGCCTCAAGCGCTTGAGCGGTTAGGTAGGCATAGGTTTTCGTGGCATCTTCCGTCGACGTGGAAAAGACAGAATCCGCCTTCTCATCATCCATACCGTAGCCGCAAGTGATCGAATCGCCGATAAACTCAATTTTTCGTGCCTTTACCGGCGTTGGCGTGATCCCCTCTTCGGCGTCCACCGTAATCTCCTGGATTCCCACCGTGGACATCGCCGCTTCCGACAGCTTCACGATCCTCGCCGTAACATGCTGGTCCGCTTTACTTTCGAAAAAGGCGTACCTTTTCAAGGGCTGGTTCACCATATCGTCCACAACCCGTTCCCCATTGACATAGATTCCGATTCTGGCCAGATTATCATCGCCTGACGCGATATTATCGCCCTTTATCGTTACTTCCGCCTTTTTCCCATAGAACGAAAATTCCACGCCCCCGCCGGACAAAGCCAGCCAAAGGACATCCTTGTAATCATAAGTCCGCCCGAGCCTTTTGACTTGATTTCCCGTTGCCTTAAAGGTTAGAGTCGTCTTCGTTTCCTCTTTTGACATTTTGAGCCTTCCTCCTCAACGATCCGCAACACGCACAGTATTAATCTCTTTTATATTATAAGGAGTCGGTGTATCCGTCTATAAGGCATGTTTAGATTCGGTTACGAAAGAGGCTTCTCAAGCTTCGCTTTAAAAAGTCCCCTGCCCCTCCGGCTTAACGCAAAGCTGGCAATGCCGCCGCAAAGCCGAGTGCGATGAGGGCTGAAGCCAACCATGGGTGATGCAGTACGTACCGTTATCAGTTCGCCATTTGGAGAAGAACGGGATCGTGCATCGCGAAGTGTACCCTAGCGTCCCTGTAACCGTCGAATATTCACTAACGGAGAAGGGGCGGATATTTCTATTGCAATAAAAAAAGGCACGCTTAGCCAAGCGCGCCTATTCCGATATTTTATTAGACACTAATGGTGGATATGCTCGCCGCGCAGCTGTTTGTATTGCGAAGGGGTACATCGTTTATGGATCTTAAATACGCGGTTAAACGTATTCAGACTGCCGAATCCGGAACGCATGGCGACTTCGGTAATCGAAATGGTCGGATCGGCGAACAGGTTTTCCGCCACCTGGATGCGTTGGCGATTTAAATACGTATTGTACGAGACGCCGGTGAACTGCTTGAACATCCGAACGAAATGGAACTTGCTCAGTCCGGCCACCTTGGCCGCATCATCGACGAGCAGATTCTCGGTGCAATGCTCGCGGATATATCGGCATACTTGCATGAATCGGTCAATGTCCTTCAGTCGCTTCGGTCCTAGCGCCCGACTGAAATGCCGGTCTTTTGTAAGCAGCGCGCGTCCCAGAATAACCATGAATCGAATCAAGATCGAGTACGCTTGGGCTTCCTTCAACAGGGAATTGCCGAAGTACTCTTCCATGATCTCGTTCAGCAGCGGCCGCAGCATGCGGATAAGTTCCTCATCGGAGCCTTCGGTAAGCAAAATGCAGGGTCGCATCATGGCCAAGGCGGAATCGAAACCGTTCATATGGGACAACTGGCTGTAGTCGAATTGCAGGATTAACCGTTTCCCGGACTCCGGAGCGAACAATTCGTGCAGCTCCCCCGGAGGAATAAGCAAAATATCGCCCGGCTGCATTTCATAGCGAACGTCGCCGACGACCGCCGTGTAACTGTTCTCTATAGGCATGATCACCTCGGCAGCCGCATGCCAATGAATCTGGTAATCGGTCGCCAATTCGTTCAAGTATAAACGGATGCCAAAATGCTCGGGATACATGACGGTCTCTCTTACCCCGTCAAGAAATTCAATCATAAACGACCTCCTGACGCCCAGAAATCGCAACATTTAAAGAAAGGACCGCAATAAATGGGATGTGGCCCTTAAACATATTACCTATACTAATCTATAGATGCATCTATTACTTTACCATAATGCCGAAAAGGACGGTGCAAGTTCATGACAGAGTTGCAGAAAAACCCTGAAAAGGTCATGGAGTATAAGCAACGGGCAAAAGAACTCGTGGCGCAGATGACGCTGGATGAGAAGATTCATCAGATGCTGCATGTGGCGCCGGCGATCGAACGTCTAGGCATCCCAGCTTACAATTGGTGGAACGAAGCGCTTCATGGCGTAGCCAGAGCCGGAACGGCGACGGTATTTCCGCAAGCGATCGGGCTGGCCGCCACTTTCGACGAAGATCTGCTGGAACGGATCGCGGATGCGATCGCGCTGGAAGCACGCGCAAAGTATAATATGCAGCAGGAATTCGGCGATACGGATATATACAAGGGACTGACATTTTGGGCACCTAATGTGAATATATTTCGCGATCCGCGCTGGGGCCGCGGGCATGAGACTTACGGCGAGGATCCGTATCTTACATCCCGGCTGGGCGTCCGGTTCATCAAGGGCCTCCAGGGCGATGACGAGAATTACCTGAAGACGGCCGCCTGCGCCAAGCATTTCGCCGTTCACTCCGGACCGGAAGGCCTGAGACACAGCTTTAACGCGATCGCTTCCAAGCAAGATATGTATGAAACGTATCTGCCGGCTTTCCAAGCCTGTGTGCAAGAAGCGGATGTGGAAGCCGTCATGGGCGCATACAACCGTACGAACGGCGAGCCATGCTGCGGCAGCGAGACGCTGCTCGTAGAGATTTTGCGCCGCGACTGGGGATTCGATGGACATATCGTATCCGACTGCTGGGCGATCAAGGATTTTCATGAATTTCATAAAGTAACGGCAAACGCGGTGGAATCGGTCGCCCTTGCGGTGAATAAGGGCTGTGACTTGAACTGCGGCAGCTTGTTCGTCTTCTTGAAGGATGCGATCAAACAGGGACTCGTCACCGAAAACAAGATCGATCAGGCCGTCACGCGCTTAATGACGACCCGCATGAAGCTTGGCATGTTCGACGCTCCTGAGAAAGTTCCACACAACACGATTTCTTATAAGGAAGTCGATTCGCCGAAGATGCGCGAGTTCAATCTTCAAATCGCCCGCGCTTCGCTTACGCTGCTGAAAAACGAGAACAACTTCCTGCCGTTGGACAAAAATAAATTGAAGACCGTCGGCGTAATCGGTCCGAACGCAAACAACCGTAGGGCCTTGGTCGGCAACTACGAAGGTACGGCATCCCGTTATATCACGCCGCTGGAAGGCATCCAGGATTACTTGGGCGATGATGTACGCGTGCTGTATTCCGAAGGCTGCGACTTGTTTAAGGAAAAGATGACCAACCTTAGCGCGGGAGACGACCGAATCGCGGAAGTCAAAGGCGTCTGCAAGGAAAGCGACGTCGTGATCGTATGCCTCGGCCTTGATGCGGGATTGGAAGGCGAAGAAGGGGATACGGGCAACCAGTTCGCTAGCGGCGACAAACCGGACCTTCGTTTCCCGGGCATCCAGGAACAGATCCTCCAGGTCGCTTACGAAAGCGGCAAACCGGTGATTTTGTTGGTGCTGACAGGGAGCGCGATGGATTTGAGCTGGGCGGATGAGCGCCTGCCTGCGATCATGCAGTGCTGGTACCCTGGCGCACAAGGCGGCAGAGCGATCGCAGAGGTGCTGTTCGGCGAATACTCGCCCCAAGGCAAGCTGCCGGTCACTTTCTATCGCTCGACGGAAGAACTGCCGGAGTTTACGGACTACTCGATGAAAGGCCGCACTTACCGTTATGTGACGCAAGAAGCGCTGTATCCGTTCGGTTTCGGACTGTCGTATTCCGATTTCGTCATCACTAACGTGAAGGCGAACATGGACCTCGTAACGGACGCAGGCATCGAAGTTACGGCGACGATCCGCAACAACGGCCCGATGGCCGGCGGCGAGACGGTTCAAATCTATGTTAAAGCGGAACGGGAAGGCACGCCGAACGCGCAATTAAAGGGGTTGAAGAAGGTGCAGCTGGCACCTCAAGAGGAGCAACAAGTTACGCTGCATCTGCCGGTGGACGCCTTCGGACTGTTCGACGAAGAAGCGATCAAGCGCGTCTATGCCGGTCAGTTCTCCATCTATGTCGGCACTTCGCAGCCGGACAGCCGCAGCCGCGCACTCACCGGCAAGGAGCCGGTGAAGCTGGCGTTGACGGCGAAGCAAGAGATCGTATTGAGCTAGGGCATTGCCCCCAACTTGTGACATGCAAAAAAAGCACCCGCGCGGGTGCTTTTTTCTTTATTTTTATTTCTTCTTGCTTCCGATTTCAAAAGATAAAATACCGGTAAGATTGCTGTAAGACACGTTTACCTTGCGCCCGTTCAACGTAAATTGATCGGGAATATCATTGCGGTTGAAGTAGTCCCAGACCGACTTCCACTTGTCCTCGAAGTAGAAGCGGAACAGCTGCGCGGAGACCACCGGGATCTTGAACGATTCCGACAACGTGGCATCCGGCTTTCCGGGCGGCGTCCCCCATCCCGTAAAATAGAGTGTTACCTCCGTATCCTTGGTGTCGCCTCCCGATACCGTAATCGCACGATTGGCACCCGTTATGCTGTAATAACGCCCGCCTTGCGTAAATCCGAGTTCCTTCTCGAAAGCCTTGAAATTGTCCTCCGGATTGGATGACCATTTCGAAGTCAGCTGCGGCGCTTTCCATCCGCCCGGATATTCCATATTCGGATCCAGCGGGTTGAAATCGAAGGTCGTCGGATACTGTCCCTTCGTTCCGAAATAATTCGTTGTCGGATGCTCCGGCACGGTCCCGATCAGAATCATCGTCGTGGCACCTTCCATCTGCGTCGTCACCGGATAATAGTTGGAGACAAAGTCCAGCGGAAGGAAGAGCGAACCATCCATGGAAATGGCCTTTACTGTAACATCCGAATCGTCCATCCCGATGGAAGTACCAATGAACGTGGAGCCGTTCTTTTTCGGAACCCCGTCCCACTCGAAATGCCACTGGTAACCTGGCTTCAAGACGACGGTGTAGTTGTTCCAATCGTCGCTCATGTCCCAGGAACCGCCCATATCGGAAATTACATCCGTAACGGGTACATAAATCTTACCGTTTCTATCGAATATCGGCTCCAGGAAGGTGTTGAAGCCCGGCCCCCGCTTCTCTTCCCCATTGACGAAAAGAGCGTAAGACTTCGCGTTGGTGGGGATCACCGGGTCATTGTTCCGTTGCTGCCCCCATTGGACGTGATAACCGAAGTAGTACGAAGTATGGATCGAGACGTTCCCCTTTTTGTAGGTCTTCCCGGTTTGCCCGTATTCAAGTGCAAGCAAGTCCTTCAGGAGTGCGTTGGTTTCCTGCGTCGTCATCGGCAGCCCAAGTTCCTTTAGAATGGAGGACATCAGGCCGATTTTGCTTTTGTCCAGCTTGGCGATCGTCATATGCCAATGCTCGCCCAGATCTCCGTATGCAAATTCGTCAAATTGGAAATCCAGCGTAATCCCGCTGCCTTCTATGCTTGTCTGATAGCGTTCCTCATTCACGGAAGCGGTCACCTTAACGCCGGCCTTCTGCGCGACCGCCTTAATCCGGCTGGCAAGAGAGTCGGTTACATTAACCGGCTTGCCCGGCTTCTTGAGGGTTCCCTCCTTATAATCCTTGATTTGCTTCAGGAAAACGGCAGCCTGGGCGCGAGTGAGCAATTCGTTCGGGCCGTAATTGGCGAAATAATCCCCTCGATCGCTGTATGTACCGGAAGTCAGACCCTGCTGGTATAAATATTTGACGGCAACCTTCGAAGATAAGCTCTCGACATTCCCGTTAAAAAGCATATAGATAATCCGCGCCGCTTCCGCACGGGTAATCTGAACGAGTCTTTTGTCGCCGTCGCTGACCCAGAAATCCGTTAATGAAGTAATACCGTGCTTGGCCAGCGATTCATAGGCCCAATCCGACCATCTTGGGGGTACATCAATATCCTCCTCGGCGACGGGAGCCGCGTTTGACTTGCCGTATAGGATTTGGGCGGCCATGGAAATAAATTCTTCCTGCGTAATGTAGGCATTCGGCTTAAAGGAACCGTCTTGATACCCGTTGACGATGTTCAAATCGGCCAAACGCGAAATGGCCGCATTCGCCCAATGGCCCGAGGGTACATCGGTGAATCGCTGCTTGCCCGCCGCCAGCGCGCCGCCTGCCGGAAGCAGAGATGCTGCGAGCATGACGGAGAGAGCAACTTGGGTGGATCTTCTCATGTTGATGTGCTTCATGATTCTGTAGACTCCTCTATGTAGTATGATAAATTCAGGACCCAAAACTTGGTCCATATTTCCATCATAGCACGGGTTTCACGAGTGAGCTTGTTCCAAAATTTGGGGCCCGAAATGGAAAGAGGCCGATGAAATGTTATGAGGTCACTGGACTTGGTTATGACATGTACATAGGAGGGAAAACGTAATGAAGAAGTCGCTTATTTTTATTATCGGATTGTTATTCGTATCCCTGTCTTTGAGCGGATGCACGGACAAAACGCCGGGCGAAAATAAAGTCGCTGATACGGCTGAAGTAACGGATGAGAATAAAAAAACGGAGAATTCGGAACAGTCGGATGCTGTCGTATACGAAAATACCGATTATGGATTCCGCTTCTCGTTACCGGACACTTGGAAAGGATATACGGTTATTATGGAGAAATGGGAAGGCACCCCATTTGAAGGGAGTCAGGACAGTAAGATTGAAGAAGGGCCGAAGATCTCCCTTCGGCATCCGGATTGGACGGCCGATCAGCCCATGCAGGATATTCCGATCCTGATCCTGACCATCGCCCAATGGGATGCGCTGCAGGCCGAGAGCTTCCACATCGGAGCCGCCCCCGTCGGACCTAAAGAACTGGGCCGTAATGACAAATACGTATTTGCGCTCCCCGCGCGTTACAACTTCGCATTTCCGAAAGGATACGAAGAGGTGGAAGACATTCTAAGTACCAATCCTCTTACGCCGATCAACCAGCACTAACGTCTAGAAATCCATGAAAAACGACGGTGCCAAGGAAGGGTCCTTGCACCGCCGTTTCTTTTTCCCGCCCATAATAGAGCCGTTCAAAACTCCTCGTATTCGCTCGGATCCTGTCCCCACAACCGTCCGTCTTCGCGGTTAAAGGATGAGATGACATCCATCTCCTCCGCCGTCAGCTCGAAGTCGAAAATATCAAGATTAGCCTTCTGATGCTGAAGCGAGCCCGATTTCGGAATCGGAATCGCCCCCAGCTGGGTATGCCAGCGCAATATCACCTGGGCTCCCGTTTTCCCATGGGCTTGTCCGATCTTCACGATCTTCTCGTGCTCCACAATATCATTTCCGCGCCCGAGCGGGCTCCAGGATTCCGTCACGATGCCAAGCTTCGCATGCTTCGCCCGCTGATCCGCTTGGTCAAAAAACGGATGCAGCTCTACCTGGTTCATGCTCGGCGCGACCCCGGTTTCCCGAATCAAGCGCTCCAGATGCTCGGGAAGGAAATTGCTCACCCCGATCGAACGGATATATCCGCGCTTCCGGGCCTCGATCATCGCCTGCCAAGCTTCCACGTACATGTCCGTCTTGGGATTAGGCCAATGGATGAGATAGAGATCATAATAATCCAAATCGGCCCGGTACAGCGATTCCTCGATGGTCGCAAGCGCCTCTTTGTAGGCATGGCGCCGTCCCGGCAGCTTGGAACAAATCAGCAGCTCCTCCCTCGGAACGGAACTCCGCCGGATCGCCTTCCCGACAGCCCCTTCGTTTTCATAGTTAAAAGCCGAATCAATCAACCGGTACCCCGCGTCCATCGCGGCGGCCATGGCTTTAACGCCCTCTTCGCCCTTCAGGCTATACGTGCCCAGCCCGATCGCGGGTACCTTCAATCCATCATTCAGTGTAAGTTCGGGGATCTTCTGGTTCATAGAAAAGCCTCCTTGTGAAGTGATCGAAAACCTGGCTACTCCTATTATAAACGACGTTCAGGGGTTATTACCCGCTGAGGGTGGCCGCGAGTTCACTGGAGATGGCTTCGCAACCTACCGCAGACTAGACAGCTTTTCCAGAAAGTCCGCAACGATTTCCAATGAAGCCGCGTCGTAATTAGTCAATAATTCTATCACTTTTTGATCCTTCTCCTGGTGAAAGAGGCGATGCAGCTCGGCCAATTCGGCGCCAAGCGGAGTCACGGAGAAATATATTTCTTTCAGGTTGTCCGGCAGCCGGTTTTTCCGAATCAGATCATGGTCCAGCAATTTTCGGGTAATTTTGGAGACGGCGCCTTTCGTAATCCCCATATCGCGGGCAATATCGGCCCCTTTAATGCCGTCATGCGCATGGATCACGTCCAACACGTGCAGGCTTGAAACGGATAAGCGGGGCAGCAGCTTTTTTAACCGGTCGTCGGAAATACGCTCCATAAGCCATAGCCGGTCCTGGTCCTCGTCGGTTTCGCTGATCAGGATCCGGTACATGGACTTTTCGATGCGGCTTATGAGCTGAGGCATTTCATCATTTCTATTTGGCATAAGGCAAGCCTACCTTTTTTCTTTTCATTATACCATGGTTTCCACGGAAACCATTTGACAAAAGAATTTCACCCTGTTAGTATGGTTTCCATGGAAACCATAAATATAAAAACCATCTATTTGGAGGGGATTTAAATGAATGAGGTCATCCAAGTGATCCGCCAGCATCGCTCCATCCGCAAGTTTAAAAATAGTCCGTTGACCGCCGAGCAAATTGAAGCCATTGTCGATGCGGCGCAAATGGCGCCAACCTCGGCGCATATGCAGCCGTTCTCGATCATCGGCGTCACGGATCGGGAGCTGCGGAAGAAGATTGCGGTGCAATCGAAAAATCCGTGGATTGAGGAATGCGGATACTTTTTCGTTTTTTGCGCCGATCTTCACCGGATGATGTTGGCCGCCGGCCCGGAGCAGCAGGAAAAAATGGGCCGTAACCTGGGTTACTCGTATTTTTACCAGACCGCCGTGCTCAGTTCCGCCCTTGCCCTGCAAAATGCCAGTTTAGCGGCCGAATCGATGGGGCTCGGAACCGTGATCATCGGCGGAATTAACGAGGCCCTCCCCGGACTGGACGAATGGCTCGACTTGCCGGACTTCGTCATGCCTTTGGTCGGACTCGCGGTAGGCGTTCCGGACGAATTCCCCGAACAAAAGCCGAGGCTGCCCCGGTCCGCCGTTTTTTTTGAAAACCGGTATGAAGATCGCGATCTGAAAGCAAAGGTCGAAACGTATGACCGGGAAGTCGAGGAGTATTACGCTGCGCGAACGAATAACAAACAGAAGGTAAGCTGGTCCGGGAAAGTCATCGCCATGCTGCAACGAGATTTGCCGTTGGGCGGGTATACGGAATACGTGAAAAGCAAAGGGTTTGATCTGAAGTAGCCAAGCGCAAATCGGGAGAAAAAAATGGCCCGGTACCACACGGTATCGGGCCGATTCGAAGATCTGGCTAGGGCGGGCTCTCACTTTACTTTCATTTGACGCTCCTCTATTTACTGTCCGACTCATGCTGTATGGGGACAAGAATAAAGTCATACATTTCTCGGCCCTCTTTTGTGCTGGAGGTTACATGAACAAGCATCGGGATTTCTTCGCCGCTGCTTGACTTAAAAGACAACTGCATATCGTCGATTTTTCCATTCAACTTAATCAGAGGCAGGAAATAAATTTGGTAAAATATGCGGCTGGGGCGGGTAAGCAAGGATTCGAGCCTGGCGCCCCGCAACCCATGGATATCATATCCAAGCATTTGCTTGCATGCTTCGTCGATACTGACGACGGACTGGTCCGCATCGGTGGAAAGACAACCATAGGGGGCATGGTCCGTCCGTTCGTCAGGCTTGTCCATGAATCGTGACGCGGCCTTTTGATTTCAAATATTCCGATATGAGGGAGATGGTTTCTTCCGGATGGCTCAAATGCGGGCAGTGGCCGGTAGCCTCCATGATTTGAAGAACGCTGCCTTCGATCTTGTTGTGAATGTAAGCCCCCACTTCCAAAGGCGCGATCGCATCCTCGGAGCATTGCAGTATTAATGAAGGAACAGAGACCATCGACAGTTCGCTTCTGTAATCGGATAAAAAGGTAGCTTTGGCGAACTGGCGGGCAATTTCCGGATCTGTCGTGCAGAAGCTTTCTTTCAATTCCTCGGACAAATGCGGCCGTTCACGATTTGCCATAATCACTGGGGCAAGGTACTCGGCCCATTGGACGAAATTCTGGTCCATGATATTCAGAAGGCCTTCAATGTCTTCTCTCTCGAATCCGCCCACATAATCGGGGAGATCATTGATGTAACAAGGAGAGGCTCCGACCAGGATCAAATCTTTGAAATACTCCGGCTTCCGTATGGACGCCAGAATTCCGATCGTGGCTCCGACGGAATGCCCGACATAGATCGCATCCTTCAAATCAAGCGCTTCGCAAATCTCCAGCGTATCTTCCGCATAACCGTAAAGATCACTGTACTTCACCGGATCGTATGCGTTCAAATCCGACTTGCCGGAGCCGGTGAAATCAAACAAGATGACTTTAAAGTTCTTTTCAAACACCGGGGCGACAAAACGCCACATATTCTGGTCACAACCGAAGCCATGCCCAAAGATGAGCGCCTGCTCCCCTTCTCCGGTGACCTTTACATGATTACGCGCAAGGATATCATCTTTGGCCAAATGAAAAACCTCCTTATCTATGAATACTGAATACCTTTACGTAAGGTATAAGTATAACATACACAAAAAACCTGCAACCGATCGTTGCAGGCTTTGACGTATAGCATTATGTTCAGTTTGCCGCTGTTCCGCGTTTCCATAAACCGATCGTAAAGATCAGCAAAATCAAGATTTGGGCCGAAACCACAATCAGCGCCGTCCGGTCGAAGACCACTTCCGTGCTGAACGAGAGGAAATTATGTATAAAGTGCCACACCATGCCGATCCACAGGCTGCGTGTAATACTGACGATGAGTGCAAGTACAAGACCGACGAGAACAGCAAAGACGATTTGCAGCAATACTTCGGCGGGATTTGTTCCGCTCAGCGTGTTGGCGGCATGCAGCACGCCGAAGATGACGGCGGAGCCGATGACGGCCTGCTTGCGGCCTTTTCCCAACAGGAAGGAGAAAGCCAGACCCCGAAAATAAAGCTCTTCGTTGAAGCCAACCACGATGGTGAACAGAGCCAGCGCCGCATATTCGACTCCCGGACGGGTAAACCCGGGGCCGTAAGCCACAAACGGAATTACCTCCATCAGCAGCAGCGGCACGCAAAACCAAATGGAGCGCACGCTGCCGGAGGCAGGGCTGCGGAAACCGGCCTCCACGGCCGAAATCTTGGAACGGCGGAGCAGAAATAAACCTGCCAGCGCGGATATGGCCACGGACGCCGTCATGACGAGATAAGCGGGGACCTCCGCCAATTCGGCGATTTGGGCCGCCGCGGAGCCGACGGCGGTCAGAAAAGTGCAGATCAATGCCGCAATAATAGCGGCTATGTACGGATGTTTGCGAATAAAATTCATGGACATGTTAAAGCGCCTCGCCTTCTTTTTTGAGTATAGCCAACAAACCTTTAAATACGCTGCCCAAGACGGCTCGCGCCTCCGCGTCGTCCATCGTGCTGCCATTGGTCGCGACCAAGGAGGCAATGCCGTGCGTCGTAAACCAGATCCCGGAATATAACTTGCGCGCTTGATCGGCCGAAAGACCGGTCATGCTTCCGATCATCGCAACCACCTGATCGTCGCCTTCGGTGGAGCCCGCGATATCGGTCACCTTCTCCTGCTGCAGCCGGCCCGACATAAACAGAAGCTGGAACAGCTTTTGTTCCGTACGCGCAAACCGGATATAAGCGAGGCCCATTTCCAGAAAGCCGTTGCCGCCGCCCTGCATCGCCTCCAGCATCGCCGTATTGTACAGATGTTCGGCATAAGCGTAAATCGCTTCCCTCAATTCCTCCATCGAAGCAAAATGGCTAAAAATCGGCTGCGTAGAAGTACCGAGCTTCTTCGCGACATTGCGCGCGTTGACGGCATCCATTCCTTCTTCGCGTAGCAGCCCGAGCGCCGCATCCAGAACGATTTCCCGCGTCACCTTCGGCTTTGGGGGCATACATTTTTCCTCCTCACAAATAAATAACGTTTGTTATATTACATATGTTATATTATGTTTGTTATTTAATCAAGCACTTTTTTTAGTCATAAAAAAATCCCCTCCGGCCAAGAGTCGATCCCATGAAACCCGGAGGTCCATGTCCACTCTTTACCAAAAGGGGATGTTTATCGGCTGCTTCAAATCAAGTCGGGTCCGAAAGGGCAAACAGCTCGCTAACCGTCAATAACCGGTATCCATCGGCGGTAAGCTCCTCCACCAGCACCCGGACGGCCTCAACCGTTTGGGCACGATCTCCATAGCCGTCGTGAAACAAGAAGATGCTGCCATTGCCGACCGTCGCTCTCGTATGCTCCAAAATGTAATCGACGCCGGGCTGCGGCTGCTCCCAATCCTTCGCCTCGCCGTTGACGCACCCGATCGAACGGTACCCGAGCTCGGCGGCAAGCGAAAGGATGTCGTCATTCGCGGCAAAATACGGCGGACGGAAGCTCGAAACGGGCTTCCCCGTCACTCGGCGGATCCGCTCGTCCCCCAGCCGCATTTCCGTACGCGCTTCCTCCAGCGTCAATGCGGTCAGGTCCGGATGCGAGTAGGTATGGTTGGCAAGCTCATGTCCGGCATCATGCACTTTGGCTGCAATGTCCGCAAACTTATCGATCTCTTGGCCGATCATGCAAAACGTGGCCTTGCCGTTCGCCTTGTGGAAAATCTCCAATATTTGTTCCGTAAATACGGGATGCGGCCCGTCGTCGAACGTAAAGGCGACGGCCTTCTCCCGGGTCGGGACCCGATGAACCAACGATCCTTTGGCCATGATGACCTTCCTCCGATCAAAAATAATGCCGGCTAACTACTAATCGTCCGAGCGATTCTCATCCGATTTTGCGGACAAACGGGCGATAATCCAGAATGCGTTCGATCTCTTCCAACACCTTGTCCGATAACGTCAGCCCGCTGGCTGCAGCATTGTTCTCGATCTGCTCCGGACGGGACGCGCCGGTGATCAGACTGCTGATTTGCGGCTTTCTCAAAAGCCAGGCCAAGGCCAACACGGAGAGGTTGG
Source organism: Paenibacillus salivarius (assembly GCF_051307165.1). Taxonomy (NCBI): domain Bacteria; kingdom Bacillati; phylum Bacillota; class Bacilli; order Caryophanales; family Paenibacillaceae; genus Paenibacillus; species Paenibacillus salivarius. Next base: position 300,108 of record NZ_CP195592.1, on the reverse strand, counting down.
TACCCAAATCTTCGGCAATCCGGACCAGCTTCTCCACCTTATTCAAATTCTCTTCGGTCAGCAGGTTATTGATTTGCTTATCGGCCTGGTGCGTTGCCCGTGAACCCTCGGGAATCGGCTGGCCTTGGCGGTACTTGCCGGTCAACAGGCCTTGCGCCAGCGGGCTGAAAGGAACGATCCCCAACCCGTGCTTCTCGCAGATGCCGATGATTTCGTCCTCGATGTACCGGTCCATCATATGATATTGCGGCTGAATGACCGACATCGGACGCAGGCCCATTTCCTTGATCAGATACAACGCTTCGGTGATCTGTACGGGCGACCATTCGCTGACGCCGTAGTATAGAACTTTCCCCTGCGCGACCAAATCGCTCATCGTCTGCAGCGTTTCCTCCAAAGGGGTGCTTTCGTCATACCGATGGCAAAAATACATGTCCAAATAGTCGACTTGCAGGTTTTTCAGGGACTTGTCGATCTGCTCGATGATATGCTTTCTGGAAAGCCCCCGGTCATTCACGCCGTTTCCGGTAGGGAAGAACACTTTGCTGGAAACGACGTAAGAGCTGCGGTCATTTTCCTTCAGGATATTGCCGAGGAACACTTCCGCCTGCCCGCCGCTGTAAGCGTCGGCGCAGTCGAAAAAATTGACGCCGAGCTCATAGGCGCGCCGGACGCTCATCCTTGCCGTTTCCACCGCCTGGGTGCCCTGCACATCCGTCATCCAGCTGCCCAAGGCGATTTCGCTGACTTTGATGCCCCATTTTCCAAGATTCCGATACTTCATAGTTTCTTCCCGCCTCTCTTTAAGAAAGCGTCAGCACGACGACGGACATCGGCGGCAATGTTGCCGACAAACCGCCTTCACTCATGTCCGTAACCCCGTCAAACGACTGCGGCTTGACCGTCTCCGGCTGCTCGAAAGTATTATGCGCATTCATGTCGGCATGCGTCAATACCCTTCCGGCAACCTTTTGGACTCCCGCCAGTCCGCGCAACCGCAATGTGACGGCAGCCTCGTGATGCGGGTCGACGTTGCACAGGCTGATATCGATCGTGCCGTCCGCCCGCTTCGACGCCGATGCGCTGACTTGGGGAACGGATGCATCCCCCACTTGGTACTCGTCCGTCTCCAGATGAAGCGCCAGCGCCTCCGCATCCTGATGGACCTTGAACATCTCGAAGACATGATAGGTCGGCGTCAGCAGCATCTTTTCGCCTTCCGTCAGTATCATCGCCTGCAGCACGTTCACCGTCTGCGCAATGTTCGCCATATGGACGCGGTCGCAATGACGATGGAAGATGTGGAAATGCAAACCTGCGACCAACGCATCCCGCATCGAATTTTGCTGGTATAGGAAACCCGGATTCGTGCCCGGCTCCACCTGGAACCAGTTCCCCCACTCATCGATGATCAGGCCGACCCGTTTCTTCGGATCATACTGGTCCATAATCGCCGTATGGCGCGTAATCAGCTCGTCCATGTGCAGCGCCAGCTGCATGGTCTCGAACCATTCCGCCTCATCGAAGCCCAGGGCTGGCCGTTTAACCTCGAATCCTCCCGGCACCGTGTAGTTGTGCAGGCTGAGGCCGTCCATATGTGCCCCGGCTTCGCGCATCAGCGTCTCCGTCCAGTGGTAGTCGTCCACATTCGCGCCCCCGGCGATCTTATAGAGCCGGTTCTCCCCGTAATTCCGGACATACGTCTGGTACCGGCGGTATTCGTCGGCATAATACTCCGCCCGCATGTTGCCGCCGCAGCCCCAGTTTTCGTTTCCGACGCCGAAATACTTCAATTTCCACGGCTTCTCCCGTCCGTTCGCCTGCCGCCAGTTGGCCATCGGCGATTCGCCGTCGAAGGTCATGTACTCGACCCATTCCTGCATTTCCTGCACGGTGCCGCTGCCGACGTTACCGCAAATGTACGGTTCCGCACCCAGCAGCTCGCACAGATCGAAAAATTCATGCGTGCCGAAATGGTTGTTTTCCACGACGCCGCCCCAATGGGTATTGACCATGCGCTTGCGCTGCTCCCGCGGACCGATGCCGTCCTTCCAGTGGTACTCGTCGGCAAAACAGCCGCCCGGCCAGCGGAGCACCGGAATGTTCAGGCCCCGCAACGCCTCCAGAACGTCGTTTCGGATGCCGCGGGTGTTCGGAATCGTCGAATCCTCGCCTACCCAGATGCCTTCGTAAATGCAGCGGCCGAGATGCTCGGCGAAGTGCCCGTAAATGTGGCGGCTGATCGTTCCGACCGGTTGGTCCGCATTGATCGTCATTGTTGCTTTCATCGAATGATCTCCTTTCGCGCCCTTATCCTTTGACTGCGCCTGCAATCATGCTTTTTTGGACCTGCTTGTTCAGCAGCAAATAAATCAGTACCGTAGGAACGGTCGTGATCATGAGTCCCGCTCCGATAATTCCCCACTGCGTAATATAAGTACCGACCATCGACATCATCCCGACCGTCAGCGTCTGAAAATGCGTGTCATTGATGAAGGTTACCGCAAACATCAGCTCGTTCCAGCAGGACAGGAAGGTAAAGATCGCCACCGTGGCGATGGCTGGACGGATCAACGGCAGAATAATGGAAAAGAAGGTTCTGTATACGCCGCATCCGTCCATGACCGCGGATTCTTCCATTTCGCGGGGAACGCCCTTGAAGAAGCTGCCCAGGATGAATACGGCCATCGGGATCCCAAAGGCCACGTAAGGAATAATCAACGACCAGTAGGTATTCAGCAAGTGCAGGTTTTTCAGCACCATGAACAGCGGCAGCAGCGCCGCGTGAATCGGAACCATCATTCCGAGAAGAATCAGCGTCATCGTGGTATTGCTCAGCTTCCAGTTCATTCTGGTAATGGCGTAAGCCGTCATCGAGGACAGAATCAGTACCAGGAGAATGGAGGCCGCGGTCACCAGCACGCTGTTATTGAAATAATTCATCACGTTGCCGTCCGACAACGCCTTGGCATAGTTGCTCCATAGGAGCTTTTTAGGGAAACTCGCAACATCGCCGCTGAAGATTTCGCTATTGTCTTTCAAGGAGAAGAACGCCAGCCAAATAAGGGGATATATCTGAACAATCGCCATGATAATCAGAAAGACTTGCAACAGGATCTTCCCGATGAATTGCGGTCTCTTGGGCAACCTTGCTTCTGCAGTACTCAACATGCTCACCCCTATTCGGTCTTGAAAAATTTATTGATGATTACCGTAAATACCAAACATTCCAGGATAATAAAGACGGATATCGCACTGCCGTACCCATATCTGTACGTGTTGAAAATGGTCGTGTACATCAATGTGCTCGGCACCTCGGTAGCAAACAAAGGGCCGCCGCCCGTGAGGACGTATACCAGGTCGAAGACCTTGAATGCGCCGATGACGGAAAAGACCAAGCATACCTTGAGTATAGGCTTCATCAACGGAATCGTAATGGCGAATGCGGTCCGGATGCGGGAGGCCCCGTCAATTTTGGCCGCTTCGAAAATATCCTGCGAGATCGATTTCGCCCCGGCATACATCAGCAGCATATGATAACCGACATACTGCCACAGGGTCGGAATGAACGAAGCCGCGAGCGCGGTCTTCTTTTGCCCGAGCCAGTCCTGGGCCAACCCCGAAAGGCCTATGTTCTCGAGCAGTGTATTTAAAAGCCCGTAATCCGCATTGTAGATTTTGGACCATAATTGCGCGATGACCACGGTGGAGATCAACACCGGAATAAAATACACCGTTCTGTAAAATCCTTCGCCCTTCACGGAGGACGCCAGGATCAAGGCAAGCAAGAGGGACAGGGGTAACTGAATGAAAATGGACGCCGCCGCGAACAGAAACGAGTTACGGATGGAATGCAATGCCCGGGGATCCTTGAACATCTCCACGTAATTATCAAGTCCGATAAACGCACCTTTACCGACGCCGTTCCAATCCAAGACGCTATAATAACTCGAGACGAAAATCGGAACCAATACAATCCCGCAAAATATGAGCAGGGTAGGAAGAACGAATATCGCAATTGCTGTCTTATTCGAAAAAACTGAATTCATCGTGAGTTCTCCTCTCAAAGATGTGGCCAGGGATTTCCCTGACCACATCCGGCTTGAGATTATTCAAAGATCAAAGATTGAGTTCCGTCGGTCTAAGCTGGGCCATCTGTTTGCAGAACTCCTCGGGCGTAATCTCGCCCGCCAGAAGCGAGGCAATCAAGTTTTTGTGCGTTTCCGCAGAGTCTGCGGGAAGAATGTTATCCCACCATGCAATAAACGAGGTTGCGGTTTTCATAATGTCCGCGGCCGATTTGTCCAACTCGGACAGGCTCGAGGTATCCAACCCGTCAATGTTCCAGCTTGGAAGTCCGGCACCGGCCAGATAACCTTGCGTACCTAGCTGCTCGCTCAAATACATCAGGAACTCAGCGGCTTCTTTCGGATGCTTCGTCGTGCTGCTGATATAGAAACCGTCGACGGCACCGCCGAAAATTTCGGTGGCCGTGCCTTTTCCGTCTTCAAAAACCGGGAAAGGAACGACTTGAACCTTGCCTTTCGTCGCCGAGGACGGATCCTCGATCCCGGCATTGACCCAGTTCGCCTGGAACATCATTGCGCCGCTGCCCGCATTGAAGGCGCCCAGCATTTCATCATAGCTCATGCTCAGCATGCTGCTGTTGAAGGCGCCTGCTTTTGCCAGCTCCTGCATTTTGGCGGCAGCCGCTACGAAGTCCGGCGAATCCCATTTGGAAGGATCTTTAAATGCCTCCATGACCGCGGCATTTCCTGCCTGACGCATGGCGATCATGTCGTACCAATACATGCCCGGCCAGCGGTCTTTCTCGCCGATGAGCGCGGGAGTGATTCCCGCCGCCTTCAATTTCTCTACCGCATCAAGCAGTTCCGTGTACGTCGTCGGAATTTTGGCTCCCGCTTTTTCGAACAACTCGGTATTTACATAAAGGTTGGCAATATGGGTGTAAACGGGGAGGGTATAGATTTTCCCGTCCGTTTCGATGGCTTCCGCCATGCCCGGTGCCATTCTCGATTTAATTTCGTCCGTCAGATAGCTGGAGATTTCAAGCACGTTTCCGGATTCGATATAAGGCTGCATGAAGCTGCCGCCGCCCATGCCGTAAAAGAGGTCGGGCGCTTCGCCGGCGGCCAGCGACGTTTTGACTTTGGTTTTATACTGTTCGCCGGTCGTACCTGTCCGTTCGATTTGGATATCGGGATGCTCGCTATTCCATTTCTCGACGATTTGCGGCAGCAATTTGGCCGACGGGTCCGTGTTCCCTACGGACTGATCCCAAAGCTTAAGCTTGATGGAACCGCTTCCACTTCCCGCCGACGATTTCTCTCCGGAGGAGTCAGAGGAACATGCAGCCAGGCTGCCTGCCAAACCTAACGCTAATACGATACTCAAGGATTTTTTTAATAACGCTTTCATCTTTTGACCTCCCAATCTCTAATTCGATGCAACTACAGTCATTTTAGGGAAGATGCACCGATAGCTCCATTCAAAATAAACGCATTCCCTTTTAAAATTCGAGCATCCTGTTTCCCGTCATTTTCCGTTTCTGTACTCGTTCATGGCTCTGCCGGTCGCTTTTTTGAAAAGGATGCTGAAATAATGCGGATCCGGAATGCCGACCTGTTCTCCAATCTCATATCCCTTGAAATCGGTTGTTTTCAGAAGGATTTCCGCTCTTTTCATGCGCAGGTTGGTCAGATATTCGACGAAGGTTTGGCCCGTTTCTTTCTTCATGAGCCGTCCCAAATGGCCCGGACTGACAAAGAAAGCCGCCGCCGTGCTCGCCAATCCGATCTGGGGATCGCCCATATTCTGGTCCAAATACGCTTTTACCTGACTGATGAGGTTCCCTTCCTTGGCTTGTTTTTTCGCATGAATGGTTTCGGAAACGCTAAGGACGTAACGCTCCAAGGTTTGAAGCAGCTCCGGCAAATTATCGGCGGTAATCATGGAAACCAGCGTTTCTTTATCGAACCCCTGCTCGCCCTCGATCTGCTGTTCCATCGCCGCGCGCTGGCATTCGGTAATGACATCCATCGCGGCCATGCGGAATTGCGAGACGCTCGAAAAGGAAACGTCGAAGATGCGGGCCAGCATCTGTGCGGCGCGTTCGGACGAACCGACGCTGATGTAAAATTGCAGCTGCCGAAGAAGCTCCGGATTGGATCTGTACGCCTGCTCCCTGCTGTCCACCATGTCTTCAAAGCAAACGACCTGATTGTTCCCCACGAACGCTTTATAACGGATCGCCTGGCATGCTTCCTGGTACCCCAGGTGGGCTTCCTGCAGATGTTCCCGCTTTCGTCCGACCCCGATGTTGGCCCGGCACTTCCCGCCATCCACCAGACGGGTCATTAGCGATTCGCAAGTGGCGGCGAAATCTCCCTCGGGATGAAATGAAATCATGACAAATTGGTCCCGGGTGTCCGATAACAGCGTGACAAGGGGATCCTCCCGAAAAAATGCCTCGATATGGTGCTTGCACGCCAACCACAAATAAGTCAATTGCTCCTCGGTGTGATTTTCGGAGGCCGGAGCGACTTCGACGACGGCGATTTGATGCGCACCGCCATGGCGGCGAATCGCGGGCAGGTTGAAGTATTCCGCTTGTTCCAGAACTTCCTCGCGGGAGAGCGTCCCCTTTAACCACTGGAATAAAAATTTTTCCCGCAGATACGGAAAATTCCGCTCCAACTCTTCCTTCATTCTGGCCAGTTCATGATCACGGGTCCGTTCTTCATCCATCTTCCGTTTGAGATTGTCCGTGACCTGCAGCAGGTCCGAAGCCCGGACCGGTTTGAGGAGAAAATCGAAGATCCCCATCTTGATGCTCTGCTGCGCGTATTCAAATTCGTCATGGCCGCTCACGACCACGATTTTCATCTTCGGATGCTTCTCCAGCACCCTGCGGCTAAACTCGATTCCGTCAATGTTCGGCATGTAAATGTCCGTAAATATGACATCCGGTTTCAGGGCCTCCGCCAGCTCCAGCGCATCGCGGGCATTGGAGGCTTCCCCGACGATCTCAAAGCCCTGCTGTTCCCAATCGATGCGCATGCGGATCAGATTCCGGATCAAATGTTCATCGTCAACAATCAAAACCTTTCGTTTTTCCATGGTGAATCTACTCCATTCGGTATGATTAACGTGATCGTCGTTCCTTTCCCCGGCTCGCTTTCAATATGGAACACGTCCTTGTCCTCGTAAAAAATACGCAGGCGTTCCATGGTTCCCCAAAGTCCAAAGCTCTTGATTTGGCCTTGCCTTTCCGTGCGCAGGATTTGCGTGATCTCCTCCGGCGACATGCCGACGCCGTCATCGGATATGGATATTTTCACGGCCCCGTTCTCTTGGAATGCGCGGATCCGAATGGTTCCTTTCGTGCCTTTGGGCCGAATGCCATGGTAAAGCGAGTTTTCAACCAACGGCTGCAGCACCAGCTTGGGAATCGGCACCGGGTTGCAGTCTTCCTGCACCTCGAACCGGGTCTCAAAGACGTCCTGATAACGAACGCTCTGGATTTTCAAATAATTCCGGACCATCTCGATTTCTTCCCCGACCGTGATTACGTCTTGTCCTTTGCTGACGCTCAATCGGTAATAGCTTCCCAGCGCCTCGATCAAATCGCATACCTGCTCATTGTCTCCCGACAGCGCCAGCGACGTGATGGAGTCCAGCGTGTTATACAAAAAGTGCGGCTTGATTTGGGACTGCAGCGCATTCAGCTCCGCTTTGCGTATCGTCTTTTGTTCTTCGACGACGCGTTTCAGCAATTGATCGATCCGTTCGATCATGTGATTGTATCCGTGATACAACTGTTCGAGCTCAAAGCTGTTCTGCTCCGCGTTAACCTTCATAAAGATCCCGCTCGGGGCTTTGTTCATCGCCCGCAGCAGCTTCTGAATCGGTTTGATGATACTCCGCGAAATGATGAAGGAGCTTATGAAAAAGATGCTTCCGTTGACGATCAGCAGCACCAGCGCCAGGAGCACCAGCGATTGGTTTCGCGGCTCCATGCTGTTGTTCGGCGAAACGCTCACGAACTTCCAGTTGTAAGGCCCGCCCGATAAATAACTCACCGTATATTGGCGGGAACCGAAATCCATGGGCAAATACCCTGAATCGCTTTGCTGGAATTGTTCCTCGAGCATCGCCTTGTTTGCATGCAGAAGCTCATTAAAGACCGCGCCGCTCTGTTCATCCGTCGAATCGGCGACAATGGTCCGGTTGTTTTCGTCCAAAATCGCGATTTGCATGGAACTTCCGTTCAGCAGATTGGAATAGGCCTGTACAAACGCTTCATCCTTGATATTGATGACCAGCACCCCGAGAGGGGCGGTGTTATCGATATCCCGAATCAATCGGATAAAAGAGACGGTATTGCCGTCGGCATTTCCTGCGGCCCCCGTTCCGTCGTCCAGCCTTAAGATGTATCTTCCCTTATTGTTTACCACTTCTTCATACCATGGGGCTTCCTCGATATTTGCTTCTATGTATGCCGGCAATTCCTGGGTCGCGACCGAAAAGCGGTGTCCCGAATTGTCGTAAATATGGACCGAATCGATGATCGGAACCGCTTGCATCAAATTGTATAAGTAGGCGCTAACCTTGGACTGGGTTGGCAAGTTGGCGTAAACATCCCCCTGCCGCAACAAATTTTGCAGATTATGATCCGAGAAGATCATTTTGGAATAATTGTTGACGTTCTCAATCATCAAATCCACGTTCGTCCGTATGGAAGTGATCGTCTGCAACGACGCCTCGTTGATTTTCTTCTGCGCCGAGTTCGCGGCAATCTGATTCAGTACCAAATAACTGATCCCGACCGTCAGCAAAATGACCAAGAAATAAGCAAACGGGATTTTGAATGCCAATTTCTTGGGTTTACCGTAACTTAAAGCTCGAATGCGATCCATGAACCGTACCTTCACCGTCTGGCCCCCCGCTCTTTATGCCTTCATCCACAAAACCCATTATAACGATCGTCTTTCGGATCGGACATGGTAAACATACCCAAGGCCTCCTGCCACGCCAGGGACAAGAGGCCTCGGATTTACGGTCACTACTCGCGGAATATGAACCTATTGGAACAGGTCAGGCAAAATGTCGTAAATATACTGGTTCACCCAGTTCCAGGCATGCGTGCCGCCGTCGCCCACGATGAAGTAGAAGTTTCCTTTTTTCGTATCCGATGAATAGATAAAGGAATCCGTTAATTTCTTCATCGCATCGATCTGAGGCTTCAAGTTGGGATATGCGATATCCAGATCGCCCGTTGCGCTGAAAATGTAGTAATCCTGCGGCTTATAACCCGCATCCTTAGCGACTTTGGCAAGGTATTCCGCCGTTTCCTTAGGCTTGCTGCCTCCGGCCCCTTGGCCCAATACCCAGCTGTCTCCGCTCAATGGCAGGTAATACTTGAAATAGTCGAGGTTATGGATAAAGGTATACCATGTTGTGACCGAACCCATGGAGAATCCGCCGAACGCCCGATGCGCCCGGGATGCTTTCAAATCGTCCAAGCTGGCGGATTTTGCGTATGTGTGATACTTGGTTTCCACCAACGGGACAATGTTGTTGATCAATTCCTCATGGAACAGGGCGGTATCATTTTTCCCCCCATAAAAAGTCGGCGTGACCACGATGAGCGGTTCAATGTCGCCTTTAGCGATCATATTGTCCAGAATTTTCTTCAATTCCTTGCTCTGGCCGGGTCCGCCGAAGATGAGATCCTCATTTTCCCCGCCGCCATGCATCAGATAAAGGACGTTATATTTCTTATTTGAATCGGATGGATCATAACCATGCGGAAGGTAAACATGCAGTTTCTTGTCGTCCATCCCGTTCGTTAAGTTAGGTGCTTTATACGTTAAACTCTCGATCGTCCCCGGCTGATCGCTCTCCGTCCGATACGCGTCCGGAACCGCCTTGAAATATTTCTCGTTGGCCGCATCTTCCGTCATCTGCAGTTTGGCTACCGCATTCTTGATGGCGGCGGCTTGCTCATCCCATTGTTGTTGGGTGGCTTTCTTGTCGTTCAGCACGTTGGAAGCGATCACCTTCATCAAAGCATCCGTCACGACGTCTGGATTTTTATAAAGGGTGAAGTCCAGCTTCATCGTGCTTTGGATTAAATTCAGGAGATCATAAGGGTTCACTCCGCTGACGTCTCCCTTGGTCTTTCCCGAAAGGACGATTTCACCGAATTTCCCCGTATCGTTCCATGCGCTGCCCGTCGAATCGAACACATTCAAGGTACCGATCCGTTCCGATCCCTTCGCATCATTGATCTGTAACTCGATGCCAAGCACCTTTCCGTTTTCCGGCTTCGCCTTGAGTGCAACTCTGGCTTCGATGACATAGCCGCCATCCGTCTTTTTCGCAGCCGTGTAGAAGCGCCCGGCATCTCCGTTGTCCACGGACTGGGCATTATCGACGTTGACGCGGAAATGTAAATCGTCCAGGCCGTATTCCTGGGTCTTGTCATTGTTTTCGTCCAAAAACCACTCCAAAGAATCTTGCATATAGGGCGTGACGGACTCGACGGATAAGTTCTTGTCTTGGACCTCTGCCAAAATGTACAGGGCCCGGTCATCCCACAAAGCCTTGAACGTTGCGGAAGCCTCCACCCCGTCCGAACCGTGTTTAGGCGAAACCGCTTGCGCTTTGCTCCATGCCTTATCGATGTTGCCGTCAATCACGGGCGAGCCGAAGTCGGCCACCATTCTGCCTTGGGAGTCGAAGCCGCTCTTCCCTGGAGGTGCAGGCTTACCTGGATTTACAGCTGCAGAAACCTCGGTCCCCGAACCGGGAACATTCGTAAAAACCATGGATACAATAACCAACAACATCATCATGGATTGCAGGAACAGCTTTCTTCTTTTCTTCATCAAAAAATATCTCCTCCTACCGCCAGTTATGTTTACCCGTGTTTCTCACGACTCTTCCGCCTACGCCTCGTAGAAGCGCTTTCACGATTACCCTCCCCAAATGGATTTGTTGGTTCACCCCATATTTTAGGGAGTGGTCTGGGATTACTACATTCAAAAATCGAGCATCGGCTTTCAAAATTCGAACATGTCAACGAAAACCTTCCGAAAAGGAAAAAGCCGCATTTTGTCGAAAACATCTAGAATGAATTTTCAACATAGACAGGAGAAGCAACCATGAAGCGCATGTTTTCAAAATGGATGAGCAGTAAACCGAATGTGAACAGGTTAACGGAACAGAAGTGGGCTTTGAACACGGTGATGATTATCGGAGGATTCCTCGTCGGAGCCGGGGTTGCCGATTGCCTGATGTCACTCGACCACCTGGATGTAGATCAATTGGCCCGGGGCCTGACCATTTTTAGCGCGGGCGTTACCATTTGCGTATTAGTCGATAACACCAAAGCGCAAAAAGAGACCAAAAAAATCCACTTGGAGACACAGCTTCAGTTGAAGAATATAGAGGAGAAGCTGGAAGCGATCTATCAGTCCCAGCAGGTGACGGAGAGGGAAGTGCGGGAGATGAGAGGGGATCATTAACAAGGGTAAGCCTTGACATGAATAATTCGTCGTGGCACTTTCATCTAAGGTAATGTTAGAGAGGGTGCCCGAGTCATTTTCTCAACTCGGGCGATCGACTCGCAGGTTACTTACCGCTATCAGTTTGTGACTTGGCCTAGTCAGTAACATCGATCAAATACACCCGGTCCTGAAATCCACCCCGGGCTTTGGCTTTCTTTTCTCTTAGTGCCTCAAGCTCTTCCCATGTAAAACCATGCATGGCTGTTAGTGAACGAATCACTTCAAGCATGTCGGCCAGCTCTTCCAATGAATCTTTGGAGTTTTGGGCGGCGAAGTATTCCTCCGACTCTTCCTTGAGCTTGATGAGCAACTCCTTTTTATACTCATCCTCATCCAAAATACGCGTGTTACACTCCTTGCCGGAATCCTGAATCACTTGCGGAATAAGATCTCGGACGAGTTTATTATAAACGGGCATGGTTATCATCCTCTTTTTTACCGGACATGAGATTGGTAACACCAAAAGGCACGTGAGCGGAAGGTGAGATGCTGGATACCCCCTCAATATGACTGACTTGGTCATCAAAAAAGATATGAGGCCGAAATACCTTTAAAACTCTTCCTTTATCAATTCCGCCTAAGAAAAATGCCTCATCCACCCGGATGCCCGAGCCTCTTAAAGTGGTTACAACACGTTCATGTGCCGGGGCGTTTCTGGCTGTAGCAATAGCAACCCTGATCAAGGGAGTATAAGTCGGGTCTGTCTGCTTTCTCTCCCATTCGCGTTGTTGTAACCGTGCAACTTCTCTAATAAACCTGTATAGAGGGCCTGGCGGAAGAGCCTCATTTGCCCTCTTTTTCTCATTCTCATGAAAGCCTTGCATTCCTAGTTTTTGATATATATTTTCTGATGAATCATCAGCAATAATTCCATCAAAGTCAAAAGCAATACGCAATTCCGCTTCTTCTTCATCATCGACAAACTTACTTGGGAATACCTGTGCAGCAGGTAGGCCACTTTTCAAGGCCTCTCTGACATCATCGGGATTCGCAGAAAGGAACAGCGATGCGTTAAAGGCCTCCATATAAACATAGGGGTTAGATCCCGCGACAAAAGCAGCTCGAGAAATCGAAAGACCGTAATGTTCAATCGACTTAAACACACGAAGTCCGGTATCCGGATCATTTCTTGACAACAAAACCACTTCCACAGGCTGCTCGCTCGGATCCTGGCTATTAAATGCTAATAGGCGCTTTATTAGGGGAAAAGCAACCCCCGGTTCTAATACAACCTGCTCATTTTCACGCTGATATTTTCTATACTCCTCCTCTCCTTTTTCCCTATATACTTTATCTGATTCCTCGAGATCGAAGAGGGCACTTGAAGCAACGGCAACAACAAATTTTTCATCTATAGGATACGGCATTTTATCCTCCGCAGTAGGTTATTTGGGATATTATATCATAAAGCCGTCGTAGCAGATTTTCGTCGGACATAACCGTCTTAGGGGTGATAAACCTAAACTTTAGACTATAGTTGGAGCCATTTTCTCTAAAGCGTATAGTCAAAAGAAGCGGGCTGGAGGGTATTAAGGAGTTACGGTTGTTTCGAGGCTTATATCATAATGAATTTGGAGCAACAAAAAAACGCACTTCCCAGTGATCTTGCATATGGGTTAAGTGCGTTTCTCATTTTGAATCACGATCTCTAATAAGCGGGTGATGGGAATCGAACCCACGCTACCAGCTTGGAAGGCTGGAGTTCTACCATTGAACTACACCCGCAAAATAAATGGTCGGGATGACACGATTCGAACATGCGACCCCCTGGTCCCAAACCAGGTGCTCTACCAAGCTGAGCTACATCCCGTTACTATGGTGCCGGTGAAGGGACTCGAACCCCCACGGTTTCCCTCACGATTTTGAGTCGCGCGCGTCTGCCAATTCCGCCACACCGGCATATTTAATTGATAAGTGATTCGAAGCGGACGACGGGAATCGAACCCGCGACCCTCGCCTTGGCAAGGCGATGCTCTACCGCTGAGCCACGTCCGCAAAGTGGCTGGGGATATAGGATTCGAACCTATGCATGACGGAGTCAAAGTCCGTTGCCTTACCGCTTGGCTAATCCCCATCACTGTTTCAAAAGTATAAAATGGGGCGATCGATGGGACTTGAACCCACGAATGCCGGAGCCACAATCCGGTGCGTTAACCCCTTCGCCACGACCGCCGCAGAACTTTCTTATGAAAAAGATGGCGCGCCCTAAGAGATTCGAACTCCTGACCTTTTGATTCGTAGTCAAACGCTCTATCCAGCTGAGCTAAGGGCGCATGGAGCGGACGACGGGAATCGAACCCGCGACCCTCGCCTTGGCAAGGCGATGCTCTACCGCTGAGCCACGTCCGCATAAATGGTGCGCGTGGAGGGACTTGAACCCCCACGTCAATGACGCTAGATCCTAAGTCTAGTGCGTCTGCCAATTCCGCCACACGCGCAATTTAAAAAGTGAGCCATGAAGGACTCGAACCTTCGACACCCTGATTAAAAGTCAGGTGCTCTACCAACTGAGCTAATGGCTCTCATAAGCGAAACTAAGTTGTAAAAATGGCGGAGCCGACGGGATTCGAACCCGCGGTCTCCTGCGTGACAGGCAGGCATGTTAGGCCTCTACACCACGGCTCCACACTACTTTAGCATCCCTGTTCAAGGGATAATTGCGGGGGCAGGATTTGAACCTGCGGCCTTCGGGTTATGAGCCCGACGAGCTACCGGGCTGCTCCACCCCGCGTCAGTAAAATAAATCTATATGGTGGAGGCTGAGGGGATCGAACCCCCGACCCTCTGCTTGTAAGGCAGATGCTCTCCCAGCTGAGCTAAGCCTCCGAAATTGGTGTGTTGGTGACCCGTAGGGGATTCGAACCCCTGTTACCTCCGTGAAAGGGAGGTGTCTTAACCCCTTGACCAACGGGCCTTGCCTATAAAAGAAATATGATGGCGGAGAGAGAGGGATTCGAACCCTCGAGACGCTTGTGACGCCTACACGATTTCCAATCGTGCTCCTTCGGCCAACTCGGACACCTCTCCATAATGGCTCCCCGAACAGGACTCGAACCTGTGACAACTCGATTAACAGTCGAGTGCTCTACCAACTGAGCTATCAGGGAATATAATGGTGGAGCCAAGGAGGATCGAACTCCTGACCTCCTGCTTGCAAGGCAGGCGCTCTCCCAGCTGAGCTATGGCCCCAAATTTCATATGAACTTTATGGTGGGCCCTAGTGGACTCGAACCACCGACCTCACCCTTATCAGGGGTGCGCTCTAACCAGCTGAGCTAAGGGCCCTTAAATTTGGGCAAAAAAAAGCCCCATCAAGGGGATCGCTTGGCGGCGTCCTACTCTCCCAGGACCCTTCGGTCCAAGTACCATCGGCGCTGGAGGGCTTAACGGTCGTGTTCGGGATGGGTACGCGTGGAACCCCTCCGCCATCGCCACCAAACGGTTCAAGCGTTTTGATCGCCTGAAAACTGGATACGAAACTTCATTTGCATGTTTAGATCTTTTTGGATAAGCCCTCGACCGATTAGTACTGGTCAGCTCCACACATTGCTGTGCTTCCACCCCCAGCCTATCAACCTCGTCGTCTTCAAGGGGTCTTACATACTGGGAAATCTCATCTTGAGGGGGGCTTCACGCTTAGATGCTTTCAGCGCTTATCCCGTCCGCACTTAGCTACCCAGCTGTGCTCCTGGCGGAACAACTGGTGCACCAGCGGTGCGTCCATCCCGGTCCTCTCGTACTAAGGACAGCTCCTCTCAAATTTCCTACGCCCACGACAGATAGGGACCGAACTGTCTCACGACGTTCTGAACCCAGCTCGCGTACCGCTTTAATGGGCGAACAGCCCAACCCTTGGGACCTACTTCAGCCCCAGGATGCGATGAGCCGACATCGAGGTGCCAAACCTCCCCGTCGATGTGGACTCTTGGGGGAGATAAGCCTGTTATCCCCAGGGTAGCTTTTATCCGTTGAGCGATGGCCCTTCCATGCGGTACCACCGGATCACTAAGCCCGACTTTCGTCCCTGCTCGACTTGTCAGTCTCGCAGTCAAGCTCCCTTATGCCTTTGCACTCTTCGAATGATTTCCAACCATTCTGAGGGAACCTTGGGGCGCCTCCGTTACTCTTTAGGAGGCGACCGCCCCAGTCAAACTGCCCGCCTGACACTGTCCCCGCACCGGATCACGGTACCAGGTTAGAACTCCGATACGATCAGGGTGGTATCCCAACGGCGCCTCCACCGAAGCTGGCGCTCCGGCTTCCTAGGCTCCCACCTATCCTGTACAAATCGTATCAAAGTCCAATATCAAGCTGCAGTAAAGCTCCATGGGGTCTTTCCGTCTTGTCGCGGGTAACCTGCATCTTCACAGGTATTAAAATTTCACCGGATCTCTCGTTGAGACAGCGCCCAAGTCGTTACGCCATTCGTGCGGGTCAGAATTTACCTGACAAGGAATTTCGCTACCTTAGGACCGTTATAGTTACGGCCGCCGTTTACTGGGGCTTCAGTTCATAGCTTCGGGATTGCTCCCTAACCACTCCCCTTAACCTTCCAGCACCGGGCAGGCGTCAGCCCGTATACTTCGCCTTGCGGCTTCGCACAGACCTGTGTTTTTGCTAAACAGTCGCTTGGGCCTTTTCACTGCGGCCCCCTCGGGCTATTCACCCTACCGAGGCACCCCTTCTCCCGAAGTTACGGGGTCATTTTGCCGAGTTCCTTAACGAGAGTTCTTCCGCGCGCCTTAGAATTCTCTTCTCGCCTACCTGTGTCGGTTTGCGGTACGGGCACCTTCACCTGGCTAGAGGCTTTTCTTGGCAGTGTGAGATCATGACCTTCGGTACTGTAAATTTTCCCTCCCCATCACAGCCCAGCCTTAACGATGTGCGGATTTGCCTACACATCAGCCTCACTGCTTGGACGAGCATCCATCAGCTCGCGTCACTACCCTACTGCGTCACCCCATTGCTCATAACGGTTTACGGTGGTACAGGAATTTCCACCTGTTGTCCTTCGACTACGCCTTTCGGCCTCGCCTTAGGTCCCGACTTACCCTGAGCGGACGAACCTTCCTCAGGAACCCTTAGGCTTTCGGCGGATCAGATTCTCACTGATCTTTTCGTTACTCATACCGGCATTCTCACTTGAATGCAGTCCACCAGTCCTTCCGGTCTGACTTCAACCCGCATTCAACGCTCCCCTACCCCTGAATCGACTTCACTCCAGCTTCGAAGTGTGTTTAACCCCGAAGACCATTTGGCCGAAACCTTTGAACAAATTCAAAAGTCGCTTTCGGCAAAAATGTCATCGGTTAAACACCGCCTCAAAGAAGCAGTGAAGTCGATTCAAGCCATAGCTTCGGTGGTGTGTTTAGCCCCGTTACATTTTCGGCGCAGAGTCACTCGACCAGTGAGCTATTACGCACTCTTTAAATGGTGGCTGCTTCTAAGCCAACATCCTGGTTGTCTGTGCAACTCCACATCCTTTCCCACTTAACACACACTTGGGGACCTTAGCTGATGGTCTGGGCTGTTTCCCTTTTGACAATGGATCTTAGCACTCACTGTCTGACTCCCGGATAATCAGTCTATGGCATTCGGAGTTTGACTGAGCTTGGTAACCCTTGCGGGCCCCGCACCCAATCAGTGCTCTACCTCCACGACTGTCATTTCCGAGGCTAGCCCTAAAGCTATTTCGGGGAGAACCAGCTATCTCCGAGTTCGATTGGAATTTCTCCGCTACCCCCACCTCATCCCCGCACTTTTCAACGTACGTGGGTTCGGGCCTCCAGTGCGTGTTACCGCACCTTCACCCTGGACAGGGGTAGATCACACGGTTTCGGGTCTACGCCTACAAACTAAATCGCCCTATTCAGACTCGCTTTCGCTGCGGCTCCGTCTCTTCGACTTAACCTTGCTTGCAAACGTAACTCGCCGGTTCATTCTACAAAAGGCACGCCATCACCCCTAAAATGGGCTCTGACTTCTTGTAAGCACACGGTTTCAGGTTCTTTTTC
>NZ_CP195592.1:155000-280000 GCF_051307165.1 Paenibacillus salivarius | reverse complement strand
GTTCAGTTTTCAAAGATCAACTTCAGTTATCTGCTCATCAGCAGCTCTTATATATTATCACGTTTCAACCAACTTTGCAAGCACTTTTTTCAACCGAGTTTTTTGCTCGTTTTTCGGCTTGATATTTCGTGAAGCGTGATGGCCGC
Organism: Paenibacillus salivarius; assembly: GCF_051307165.1. Taxonomy (NCBI): domain Bacteria; kingdom Bacillati; phylum Bacillota; class Bacilli; order Caryophanales; family Paenibacillaceae; genus Paenibacillus; species Paenibacillus salivarius. The sequence goes on along the minus strand of NZ_CP195592.1, from coordinate 279,854 downwards.
TGTTCGCTGGCCGGATTTATAATATAACTCTTATAAGCAACTAATACAAGTTGTAAGTTTTTCCATTTAGAAATAATAAAGATCAATTTTGCTCTAAAGAACCTGAAGGCACTCTGCTGTACGACCCTATGAACCCCGGTTAGATACAGGACCCGCCTAAAATCAAATAAACAAAAAACAGGCTGCCGAGATATTCTCGACAGCCTGCACCCGATCCCTGCGCTGTATTTTTACTCTCTTGTTTTTTAAAAGGACTTTAAGCGAGCCACACCTTCTCTTGAGTGGGATGATCCACTGGGTACTCATCGTAATGTGACGGAACGGGCGTATGGAATTGGGTTTCAACAACCGGCACTGTCGGCTGCTGATAGGACTCATCCACATACATGATTCTCCGCTGAACTTGCATGAGCCCGTTGACGACGCGAAGCGCGATCCAAAAAAGGACAAGGCCAACGCCTACATATAGCAGATACTGCTGGTTATAATTCCAATCGATATGAAAATAGTTAAAGAAGTTATTTTCTAAAATATCCAGTTTCAATTCATTCATCAGAATGATGTGCACGGCAGGAAGAGCAATAAATCCGAGTCCCAGCGAGATTGCCGTTACCATCACCGCAAAGAAGACAATGCCTGTTACAAATCGAAGCAATACGAGCATCAGATTTCTAAAGAATAGTTCACCGTCAAACCCTTTGACCATTCGCTTGAACCAATTCTGCCCCGCTTCAGGCTGCGAATGGTTTGGAACCGAGGCCGGAGGGACCGGCAAACCTAAAATATGCCGAATCAGGCTTTGCTCAAAACTCACAATCCCATTCAACATCTTAGCTACCCCAAAAAACAGCGGTATTCCGATAAAAATGGGAGCTAAACCGATGGATAGGGTAAGCCCTGTTATCGCCAGCACCAAATAAATAATCCCTAACGGGAGAGATAACAATAAATAGAGGATCGTTGCATAAGTTTTTGGATTAAAAAGCACCCAATTTACCTTGCCCGCTCTCGCCATTGTATTCGTTTCTGCTGCCTTCAAATTCAAACACTCCTTTGACTTCTTCAGTCACGCTCAAATTTTATAAACCCATTATATCTGCCTTATTCGCGTGACATAACCGTCTTAGGGGGTGGCTGGACCTAGACTTTAGGCTAGGGTTGGAGCGATTTTCTTTCATTAAACATAAAAAGGCTATCAACCACAATGGTTGATAGCCTTCTGTCTTGCTTATATGGAGACAAAAGGAGGTGCCTCCCGGCGATCTCGCTACGCAGGCTTCTGCGATTGTAGCGATCATTTTGATGTCATCCGTGCCGAGACAATCAATTTTTTGATTGATTAGGGCTCGTATTTACCACGATGGAAAGCATTCTCTCGCCTTTCTCCATAGGGGATTGGCATTGGACGCATATCGGTTGGATCAAAAACACAAAATTATCTCTCATCCAGCCGTTGCACTCTTCATTGATACACGACCAAATGGCCGTTATTTCCTCTGGGATATCTTCCATTGGCTTTCTCCGTGAATAGTACAAATTGCATCCCTCTTTCTCTTTTAGAATTACGGGCTGATAATAAAGAGTCCCAAACATGATGTTTGGGACAGTGTTACAAACCTATAATTTTACAACATTCTCGGCCTGTGGACCGCGGTTACCTTGTACCACGTTAAATTCAACGCGTTGACCTTCATCTAGCGACTTAAAGCCATCGCTGACAATCGCACTGAAATGAACGAATACGTCGTCGCCACCTTCAACCTCGATAAAACCAAAACCTTTGTCTGCGTTAAACCATTTCACTGATCCTGTTTGCATAATAAATTACCTCCTAGTTTTTGTTTACATGACCTCTACATTTTCGAAAAAAATAAAAAATCACATATTGTACAAGGTTCTGAATTTAAAATCACAACCCTCTACAATATGTGAGTCCAGGTCAAAATTTCAATATAATCATCATAACACACGTTAGTTATATTTACAAATTTTTATTGAAGTTGGAAATTAGGGGCCTCTCGTCATTAAAATATAGAGCATTCCATATGAGCCAGGGGCAAGGTTTTGTTCCTACTGATAGGCTGAAATCAAGAAAGACTTATTCCCTCTATTCGTAAGTTAGGAATAAGCCTCTAAGCGTGTGGTGCCATTATTTTAGTTGCTATATACGCCTCCTATGCAAACCTAATTAACGCCCTCTAAAATTATAACCGCCTCTTCTTGGCAGCTCGTCTTCAAAATCACATGCGGCTACCACCTTGAACCCGGAGTCCCATAATTCTATTAGTAGTTTTGCAATCTCCCCAATATAAACTTTTTCTTCGACATCGCCGACCGGGCCTATATCGATATAATATCTGTAATATAAAAAATCATCGCCGTCTTGATTTCTTTTCTCTTCAGAAAAATCCTCATTGTTGAAAACAAAAATTTCAGATTGTTCCGTTACTATGGGCGTACCTGTAACGGAACCCTGAACAATCATTGACACGGTCTCGACAACTGACGACTTTTCACGATCGGTATCTAAAAATATTTTTGTAAATAAGTCATATTGAGCTTTCATTGGCGCTCCTCGTTTAATCAATCAGGTTAGTGGAGGATTGTTAACGACCTACCTATCACTTGGCCCCCCACGTATTCCCGCCTTTAACCATAGAGGCTACATCTCATTTCATCATTCTAATTTGAATCTCTTTCTGATATTTTTCAAACATTCCATAACTTCATCCTTTTGAACTGGGTTCTTCTCTAAATATTCCATACTGTATTTTTCTATATAAGTATAGAATTCTGCTTCTTCCATTATCACTTCCTCATTGGTTATATCATAGCTTATAGATACTTTATTCTCTCCTATATAATATTCATCTTCGGGCGTATAATAAGCTGATAAAGCACACCCCAATGACTCAGACCCACAAACATTGTCTCCAGATTCAAATTGGAATTCACTTAACATTCTAAATGGTTCTCTCGTATTTGAATCAAAAAATCCCATTGATAAAAAAAGTTGACGAATAATCCACTCTTTCCTTTCCGTATCTGTAACCTGTATGTTTTCGTTCATAAAGTTATCCTCCTGTATCAAAACACTGGATAAATCGAGTTTATTTTACCATTTACCACTAACCACTCGAATTTGAGCCCATTTACTGCTACCCCACGATTAACTCCTTCTACCGTAGGGATACCTGCCTTTTCCGCCCCAATTACGGCTTCTTGCCCCCATTTAACGATGTCCCTATTAGTAATAGGTGGGCCATAAACTGTTTTGGGACGTTGAGCCGTTTTATAAACAACATCCCCATTACTATCCAATTTTAGTTTTGTTCCACCATTTACATAGTCTGTTTCCAATGAGGGTATACGATACTTTATTTCATATATACCTTTTACTGTAGGATGCGGTTTCGGCTCACCAATAATAAAATCAGAACGGGACAAGTTATATTTTGCTGCTTCAGCATCTATTGTTTTATAAAAACTATCCAAATTATGTGCACCTTTTACGCTAGGTCTACTTCCCCTTCCAATACCATGTCCATCAACCAAATGTTCAATCAAATCTCTATTATCAATATTAACAGTCCTAGAAGGGGTGTTAACTTCACCCGCCCCCTCATTCACAGGCACCTCGCCCTGCGCCTTCGGCCTATCCAACTCCCCCTGCTTACCTGGAGTCAGCGGCCTCTTCTGCTCCTGCGGCTCCGTAAACTTCTGCGCCCCCGGCATCTCCATAGGGCTTCTGCGCTGGCCAAATACCGGGAATCCCACGCCATCTCCGTACCCGCCGCTCATTTCCGCTTGATGTTCCGCATAGTTGGTATAAAGGGACGCAAAACTGCCGGCAATCGCCTCATCGGTACCCGAGTTTAGAATGAGATAAGCTATTTCTTTTTTGCGTTCATCCGTTAGGTTCTGTTGCTGCCAATAGGCAAGACTTCCGACTTCGTCAGGATCATCATGGTGGACACCAATCGCCATTTTCACAGCTACGTTGTATGTATGAAAATCGTCTTCATTTCCTTTTCGCTTCTCATTGTAAAAATCAATCGCATCCTGCAGCAATCGATCCGCCTCACTCAAGCTCGCTCTTTTCAACAGGGCTGCTTCTGTTTGGGCATAAATGCGCTTGGCCCATCCCCGCTGCAGCGGATTCACCCACCCGATGGCTATGGCCATGCGGAGCTCGTCTTCCTTCGGCATAGGGGAATAGTCGCTTTTCAACGGATTATATCTGCAAGCATCCAAAGGAGAGCCTTTGTAGTATGTACTGAGGTTGACTTCCGGCCCGTACCATAGTTCGGATACGCCAAATCCGTTCAAAATATTCCTTTGCTGCTGAGCCTCCTGATGTGCCAAGGCCATGTAGTTTTTGTTGCCGTACGCTTTATACACCGCATACTCATGCTGGATTCGAGCAATCTTGTCAAACGCTGCCGCAATGTTCTCCAACTCTTCCCGTGCACGAACCTGCTCATCCCAGCTTCCGGAGTTCAACTGTTGAAAAAGCCCGGAGATGCGCGCGTCTTCCTTAACATGAGCGAGCCTCTGATCCAGCGTCATTTCCGAAAAGATCGCCGTCGCCGTCTGGACCGCATTCTTCAAAAGATCCTGCCATCCCATCATCACCGGATACCCCGTAGATGAAGGCGAACTCGTGCCGGTTCCTTTTGAGATCGCCAGGAAAGGAAATAAGCCGTTCAGCGTATACTGGGCTGCTTTTTGAAGCAGCGCAACGGACTTTCGTTCCGTCTCCCGATACTGATTCGCGGCATCCCGAAGCAATTTCTCCTTGGCATTCAAACGCTCGTAAATCGACAAGGATCGCGCAAAAATATCATTCAACTGCTCCTCAACCACATACAGGGCGGACCGGACCGAGCCTTCAGGATAATTATACCTGATATCATCGATCTTACGCCTGACCTCTTCAACCAAGCCCGGAATGCTGTCCTCCATGTTCATGTTCATGCGTTTCAGCAGCCTGGCTAATTCATCAAGTCGATCCGGGTCAACTTGCACTCCACATCACCTCTACCGAACATCACAAATTATTACAAATATTCATAATTATCTTGGATTCTACTAGAAAAATAGATTTTATACAATAAACCGTGTCCTCCATTTGCTCTTATATCGAACTCTCCGCCTCAACTCGGACTCCAGCGTCCGTGACGACGCCAACGTTATTTATCGATCCTCTCCGCATACACCTCAAAAACCATCGCCGCCCCCAACCTATATCCCTGTGTAAAAGAGGCAGCCAGCTCCATACTGTGAACCTCAATCAAAACTAAATAAACCGGCTGCCTTATCAATCCTGGCAACCGGTCAATTAAACCTATCTTATAAAGAGTGGTATGCATCCCTACTCCAACCCTACATAAAACAAATTAGCCGTATCCCCCTTCGTAACACTATGCGCCCCGGCGGCAAGCGGCACGCTCACGATCCCACCAGTCATCGAATAACTAGTCCCATCAATCTTAATCTTCGTTCCGTCTGCCGAGTTAAACACTAAGGTTAACGTCCCAGCTTCCGTGGTGGTGAAATTGATGCGGGTTGAGCTCTCGATTTTTAAGCATCGGGTTAGCGTCAGTCCGTTGTATGTCACCGTTCCCTTGGTTGTTGAAAGATTCCCTGTGATATCAAAAAAGTCGCTGTTCAATCCGGAAGTTGTAAAGTTATGCACTTGTGCGCCGGTTGGGTCCGTCCCCGGGTCTGTACCTGGGTCGGCACCCGGATCCGAGGTCGAATTCCCCCCTACGGATACAAGCTGTGTGGTGTAAGCTGTTATTTGAGCCATAAGTGCCGTATTGAGCTCATAGGAGGTGTCGTCAACGGAATCATTGAATATCCAGGTAAAATCTCCGTTGTTCAGACGCCCGGCCTCTGCGGTAACGATTTGTTCCAAATTGCTTACGTTATCAATGTCTGCACCAGCCACTCCGGTATCGACTTTTGTGTCGAAGTTATTATAAGCGGTCCCGCCTACCACTGCCTTATAGGAGCTTGGCACGGCTTCATTTCTTGACGAGGCCAGGTACGCATCGAAGGAGGTTGCATTTGCGGAGGCCGTTCCGGTATTGGAGTTGGCATAGATCAGACTGTCCGCATTCACTATGGTATTGTTGTAAGCCTTGATCACGCCCCCGTTTTCGCCCGAGAAGGTCCCTTCCCCTAAAGAGTCCGTGCCTTGCAAGGAGCTGAGCATCGGATATTTGGTATGTCTAAAATAATTGGATTCCACAAACGCCGAAGCTCCTGTCGTAACCCCGACGCCGTATTTTGAGACTCCGTCATAGAAGTTGTTATATATATGAATCGATCCGGTTCTGATGCGCGGATGGCGGGAGTCGGAATGATCAAACCAGTTATGATGGAAGGTCACAAAAAATTCCGCCGATTCGCTCAACCCCACCAAAGACGCTTTTCCCGAGTCCCAATAGTGATTATAAGAGATCGTGATATAGGTCGATCCTTTTTTCAGGTCCGTGGAGCCGTCGCCCTTGGCTTGGTCCGCGTCTCCGCCTGCCGTTCCATAGAACAGATCATTATTATGCAGCCATACATTCACGTTCCCCGTATCCAGAGAAATCCCGTCGTCAGGGAAAAGCATAAAGCCCAGGTTTCTCACTTCCACATTCCCTACATATCGAAGAAGGATTCCCCACCCGTAGGCATAAGCATCGTCGCCGATCCCCTCGATCGTCATGTTCATTTGCGAATAGTTGGTTTTCCCTTTGACTTGAAGGAATCCGCTGCTGTTCAATTCTCCGTTCATATCATCATCCGTCACTTGTCCAATAAACCGAATGGCCAGAGGCGTTGTATCATAGCCTTTTTGTCTTAATGTCAAAATCTCGCCGATCCCGACGCCCGTTTGCGTACCGCCCGAGCTATTGATTTTCACATCAAGGGTCACGGTTTGTGCCGTCTCGGACGTTACATAGATTACCTGGGCGCCATTCTTCAATGTTCCGTCATCATTGTAAGCACCCGAACCTGTCCCGTACTGCGAGTCCGAGGAAAAAGCAAACCCGGATCGATCATGTGACGCTACGGATAGAGTATTCGAAACGGCACTAACCTTTGAACCGTTCGTCAGCCTGGCTTCGACTTTCATGATATAATTTCCGGCCGCAAGGCCTACGGCATCCGCTCTCCAATAGGTAGGGTATTTCCGGATCAGCTCATTATCAACTTGTTGATAGCTGGAATCCGACGCACCAGCGGATTTAACATATACATTATATCCCTCCGCATTGCTCACGGGTGACCATTCCACATACGCCGTTTCATTCCAGCCTCCACCAATCCATTCGATGTCATGTGATGTTGGGGTTGTTCAACCGACCTACAGGAGCATAAGCATCAAAAATCGATCGGAGGATCCCGATTGTCGTTTTCTGTTGTCTTTGGATGGAACCGGAGATTTTAATTATAGGGAATTTTTTTAATTCAGACATTGAACGAATAGATGTTCATAAAACTGATACTTGGAATTCATGAATATATAGTATAAATTATTAATAAATTGTATTTTTTTCTAACTAAGGAACTATTAAGGAGGTAATATTTAATATGGTTATGGAAGAAGGCCTTGAGAGACTGCGGTCTGACCTCGACAGAATCGACGAGAAATTGCTGGATACGTTGAAAGCGCGTCTGGAATGCTGTGTTCAAATTGGTTTGTACAAGCGCGATAATAACATCCCAATGATGCAACCTAATCGAGTCAACTTTGTCCAGGAACGTGCTGCACGTTTCGCAGCGGAGAATGGAATTAGCCCGGATTTTCTACGCGGACTTTATGATCTAATCATATCGGAAACTTGCCGGGTCGAAGATATTGTCATTGGAGAAGGGAGAAATTGAGGATGGAAAAGATACAAACACTTCTAATTGACAATTACGACTCATTTACTTATAACCTTTATCAGTTGATTAGCGAGGTAAATGGACAGCCTCCACTTGTTGTACGCAATGATGTGGACTGGAGTACAATTCCACTACATAAGATCGATAATATCGTGATTTCCCCGGGGCCAGGCAGACCGGATCGTGCTGAGGACTTTGGCATCAGCACTACCGCAATCCTTGAGTCAGGTTTACCGATTCTGGGAGTTTGCCTTGGTCATCAAGGGATTGCCCACTTATTCGGAGGTAATATCAGTCACGCTCCGGAGCCTATGCATGGACGTCTGTCAGAAATCCGGCATACGGGGGTTGATATTTTCGCAGATTTTCCATCTTCTTTCTCCGTTGTACGCTATCATTCTCTTGTTGTGACCGAATTAAGCAGAGATTTAGAGGCTATTGCCTGGAGCCAAGATGGGTTGATTATGGGATTGAGACATCTTACCTTACCCATTTGGGGGGTTCAATTTCATCCCGAATCGATATGTAGTGAGTTGGGTCAGAAGTTGTTTGCTAATTTTCTCAAATTGACACAATCTTATATGCGGCAAGACCTTCAGAGCAGCCAGAAAGATGGGGATAACCGGATTCATGTTCGTAAATTAGCTATTTATCCCGATGCACAGTCCACGTTTCAGGAGATCTTCTCTCCATCGAAACATGCATTTTGGCTGGACAGCAGTAATGTAATGGAAGGTTTGTCACGCTTTTCTTACCTCGGTGACGGTACCGGCCCATATGCGGAATACATCACGTATCGGGTTGCTGAGGGAGTAGTAAACGTAGATCGCAATGGACAGGCCCCCTTGTTTGTTCAGAAGCCTTTTTTTGATTATCTTAACGATCAGTTGCGCATTCGCGCTGCAGATTCGCCAGATAACATACCTTTTTCATTCAACCTTGGCTATGTTGGTTATATCGGGTACGAGATGAAAGCTGAGACCTGCGGCTCTGTCTGTCATTTATCCGAAACTCCGGATGCAGCCCTACTCTTCACGGATCGGATGATGGTTCTCGATCATCTGGAAAAAACAACCTACTTAATTTGCCTTACCATGGGCGGGAATGGCCATGAAGCGGATGTTTGGTTCAATCACATGCAAAAACGTCTGGTAACCCTCCCCACAAAGTCAAATGATCCTTTCTCTACTGTACTCGCAACTATGCCTGATCATCAGTTAAAAATTGATTTTCGTCATGACCGTGCATCCTATCTGCAATTAATAAACGAGTGTTTGGAAGAAATACGTAACGGGGAGTCATATGAGATTTGTCTGACCAACACAGCTACGGTGCATACTTCTATTGATCCATGGAAGACGTATACACATTTACGGCGCATCAGTCCGGTTCCTTACGGAGGTTTCTTGAGGTTTCCCGATATGGCTGTACTCAGTGCCTCACCGGAGAGATTTCTCTCCATTAGTTCTGAACGTGTCGCCGAGTCGAAACCAATTAAAGGGACTCGTAAGCGAGGTGAAACACCTTCCGAGGATAATAAATTACGCGAGGAGTTACTTAGCGAGGAAAAGGATCGTGCAGAGAATTTGATGATTGTGGACTTGGTTCGAAATGATCTTAATATGGTTTGCCAAGTGGATACGGTTCACGTCCCTCACCTGTTTTATGTGGAAACATATAGCACCGTCCATCAATTAATTTCGACAATCCGGGGAACTCTTCGTCCGGGCAAATCAACAGTTGACTGTGTGCAAGCGGCATTCCCAGGAGGTTCAATGACGGGTGCTCCCAAAATTCGCACAATGGAAATCATTGATCGTTTGGAAAAGGGGGCTCGGGGTATCTACTCAGGCAGCCTTGGCTGGTTTGGATTAAATGGTGCCGCAGACCTCAATATTATCATTCGAACACTCGTTGTCTACAAAGATAAAGTAACATTCGGCGTTGGCGGAGCCATTACCGCGATGTCGGATCCGATTAAAGAGTATGAAGAGATCATGATTAAGGCGAGAGCCATGATCTCGGCAATCGCAACAGCGAATGAACAACAGTCGAATGCTGATGTTATGGAAGTCCCTCTATGAATCGATTGATTCGTCGCTGTGTAATTGTTGGAGGAACTGGCGAAGTTGGTCTCATGTTCGCAGAGTTTTTGTTAGGTTTAGATGTAGAAGTATGTCTGATTGACAGGAACCATTCAAACTCACCTTTCAAATGTTTAGTATGCGATATCATGGTACCAACTGCGGAGGTTGAGACGGCCTTACAACAAGCGGATCTGGTTATATTAGCCTTGCCTGAACAGGTGGCAATTCATGCTGTTTCCATTGTTAGCAAGCGGATGAAGAGTCAATCTCTGCTTACGCACACTCTTTCGGTGCAGGCGCCGATTTCAGAGCAAATCTATGCGTTAGATCTTCCGTTCGAAGTGGTGGGACTCAACCCGATGTTTGCACCCCGTCTCGGCATGGAAAGTCGTCCAATCGCTGCGATTATTCGGAATAACGGTCCGCGTGTAGCTGAACTTCTCGGGAATCTCTCGAAGAGAGGAGCGCGCGTGGTACAATTGGATGCTGAAGAACATGACCAGTTGGTTGCGGCCATGCAGGCTCTAACTCATGCTAGTATCCTTGCCTTCGGATTGGCTCTCGTCAATCTCAACATAGATATTACGAAGCTAACTTCTCTTGCGCCGCCTCCACATGCAACGATGCTTGCTCTGTTGGCACGGATAAGCTCCGGAACGCCAGAGGTATATTGGGATGTGCAGACGGCGAATAAGCAAGCGGCGATTGCACGTAAAGCACTGTCTGCCGCTATAAAACGGCTGGATAAGGTGACAGCAGATATATCTGCTTTTAACGAATTTACCAATTTGTTAAGTGAAGTTCGTGGAGTAATGAGTAACGAGTTGACGACATATCAGGAACTTTGTGCGTTCATCTTCAATGAATCGCGACCATTTCTTTATCGGGACTTACAGGATAGCATGCAGTAAATCAAGATCTGAACCATACGTGAAAGTGGGCCTGTCCCAAGCTAACATGGGCTGACGGCCACCACCATCAATGAAACTGTCCTGGCCTGTGAATTTGTATGTTCCATCATGGAACTACAGGTCACAGGCCGATGCTTTTTTAGTAGGACAAGCTCTGAGTCCCAAACCGGCATGTCCGGGAGGACAGCAAAGAATGGGTGCGAAGCAACCGGCTGAGCCGGGATGAAATTAGCTGTACCGTAAACGAAAAGAAACGATCAAGCGAAGCTTCGCGGATGCCAAAGAGTTCCATGGGTTTCCCTATTACCGGTTGCGCGGCCTGGCTAACGTCAAGGAACGATCCTTGATATCAACGAGAAAAAAACTCGGATAATGCCGCTCGATCGGATATAATAACTTTCTTATGCCCCAAATCAATCCATCCTCTACGCTTAAATTCATTTAACACTTTCGTTATTGTCACTCGATTCATTCCAAGACAGACGGCCAGTTCCTCGTGCGAATATGGGATGCAGCTATCGGTAATGTCTTTTTCCTTGCTGGGAAAAGCCGTTTCATCCAATAAAAAGCTAGCTACTCTCTGATAACGATCATAAAAAGAAAAGCGTTTTAACTGACGATGCAAATGATTGCATGTATCGGACAGCAACTGAAAAAGGATCAACGTAATTTCTTTAGATTGGCTGAGGTAAGGGTAGATTTCTTCCAAAGAAAAGGATATTATCTCCACATCATTTACGGCGTCCACATTCGTCTGTCTTACCGCTTGATGTGAAAATGAATATTCCCCGAAAATCCGTCCTTTTTCCACAATCTCGAGGGTTAATTCTTTTCCATCATTGGAAATGCAATATACTCTTACACGTCCTCTGGTGATCAAATATAACCGGTTTGCCGCTTGGTCTCCCTGCATATAAATCGATTTACCTGAAGGCACATGCATGCGGTTACCAACCTGTTCAAAATAAGTATACAATTCCTCCGAAACCTTGATCGTTACCATTACATCCCCCTAAAAATGAATATCATAAATTGTAGCACAAGTTACAATTTTTATATATCCGTTGTGTTACTCTTTCAGAGAATATGATAACTAGTATCAAACGGGGAGTGTTAAAATGTGGAGGACAGAAAGATAGGGTACACTTTTGCTTTGATAGGCGGAACGTTCTGGGCTTTATCCGGTGTGTGTGGGCAATATCTTTTTCAATATCATCAGATTACCTCCGAGTGGCTGGTGCCGACAAGGCTGATCTGGGCAGGTATGTTATTGATTGTACTTTGCAAGCTAAGAGGACTTGACCTCTCTGCCCCGTGGAGAAATAAGAAAGATATTAGGGATATGATCCTCTTTGCGATTTTCGGAACCGCATTGTGTCAGTATGCTTATTTTTCAGCAGTCGCATACTCCGATGCTGCTACTGCAACATTTATTAGTTATACCAGCCCGGTTTTTATCATCTTTTACACAATAATGGCGAGTAAAAAAAGGCCGACGAAACATGAGCTGCTGTCAGTGTGCTTGGTGATAACTGGAGTTTTTATAATTGCTACTCACGGAGATGTTCACTCTTTACATCTATCTTGGAAATCATTATTTTGGGGTATTTTAAGTGCGGCAGCGTTCGGGGTGTATAGTGTTCAACCACAACGATTAATGAAGAAATTCGATGTCCTCTTGATTTCGGGATGGGGGATGGTAGTAGGGGGGGCGATGCTCTCTATAATTTTTCAGCCTTGGCGCCTTAATGGAGTGAATAATATGCAGGGATATATTGCAACCGGGGTAATCATTCTATTTGGAACTATATTATCGTATGCATTCTACCTGGAAGGAGTTAAGAGAATCGGCGCAACGCAAGGGAGTCTTCTCTCTTCAATCGAACCTGTAGTAGCTACCGTTCTTTCGATTGTGTGGCTTAATGAATCGTTTGAATGGTGGGATGTGTTGGGATTTTCAATAATACTGTTGACGGTAGTCATACTTGCCAAGGTGCCCAAAGAAAAATCCTCCAAGCATTATTTTCGATTAAGGTCATCTAATAAACCGCTAAAAAGCACGGAGAGAGAAACTTAGCTTTCTCAGGACGAAGAGGTATCTATCCACCCACAGCCGCCTTTTCCGTATCAGGCCATATTCCGGTACAAAGTTAAAAAAGGGGTGATCGATGGGACTTGAACCCACGAATGCCGGATCCACAATCCGGTGCGTTAACCCCTAGGCACGCCGCCAGCGTTCGTCCTGAGCCAGGATCAAACTCTCCAATAAGGATTACCCATCCATCGCAACCGGAAGAGCCCAATGCTGGGGTTTGAATGTATATGTTAATATAAGAGGAAGGAAAAAAACGGGAGAGTGTCATATGGCTAATCGCGGCAAAAGTATAAACCTGTTTCTAGTAGATGGGCATCCCAACGGACTCGTCAAATGCACGCTTGCCAACTGGACGGGAGTGGCTTACAAAATCCCCCGCACCGAACTGGAAAAATGCAAGGGCCGAAAAGACCTTTCGCAGAGCGGCGTCTATTTTCTGTTCGGAACCTCGGATCAAACCGGGGAGAACGTCGTTTATATCGGACAGGCAGGCGTGAGAAAAAACGGCGAGGGCATCCTCTACCGTTTACAGGAACATAAACGCAACCCGGACAAAGATTACTGGACAGAAGCGGTCGTATTCACGACTTCGAATAATTCTTTTGGTCCCACCGAGATAAGCTACCTTGAAAACCGCTTCTACTCTCTGGCTGCGGAAACAAATCGCTACACCGTCAAAAACGGGAACGACCCCACCCCTGGCAACATTACGGAGGAAAAAGAGAGCGAACTGGAAGAGTTCATCGACTATGCCAAAATTGTTATGGGGACGTTAGGCCATAAGGTATTCGAAAAGCTGACCGACACCAGCATACATAATCATCATTCGAATGTGACTTCGGAAGATAACGAACTCTTGTTACATCTAAAACGTAAAGTCAAAAGAAGCGGGCTCGTAGCTGAGGCAAGCTGCAAAAGAACTTCCGAGGGATTTGTCGTGTTAAAAGGCAGCCAAATCGAAACGATGGATTCCGAGAGCATCCCTCCCGGCATCAAAGAAAGGCGTGCGAAGGCGAAGCTTGATAATAATGGAGTGTTACAAGAGGACGTTCTTTTTAGTAGTCCTTCATACGCTGCGGCGTTTGTCATCGGCGGACATGCCAACGGACTCATCGAGTGGAAATCGTCGGAGGGTAGAACATTGAAAGAGATTGAGCATAATGAGGCGAGCGATGAGTAAGCGATCTACAGTTTCCTGAAAATAAAGACTTCTATGATGGCAAAAAACCGCTCTCAGAGCGGGTTTTTTAGTATGACACAAGTGTCTCATTATAATTATGCAAGCTCAGAATCAGATTCCAAAACATGTTTGAATTTCATGACTTCAATAGCGAGCTCGTTACTTCCATCTGCAAGAGAGAGATTCAAAATCTCCTCAAACTCTGCCTTTCTTTCTGAATCAACTAACCATTCGTCTAGTTCGACATCTTTTAATCCGGGAGGCAAATCCTCGAAATCGCCCCACCATTTATTCATTGCTTGCAGTAACCAACCATATTTACTTGGATTCTCCGACACTTTACTATCAATTGCAATAAAAATGCTCCTTAAAGCCCCTCCTAGTAATGCATCTTGAATATACTGCGTATTGTTTTTGTAACGTATTGCACTATGAGCCACTAAAAGTCACCTTCTACTCTAAATAAATAATTTTTACCCTTGAGTTCTTTAATGCTTCCTTCAACGCAATGATAACATTTGATTCTAATCCTAAGGTGTCGATAATATGGACATCAACAGCGGTGTTATTATTAACGTGCTTTGTTAAATTTTTTATTACAGCTTCTTGTTGAGCTGTTGTTAATGGTTGGCGATTGTTATTCAGGAACGGACCCTTTAAAGAGATATTCCCCAATCCGCCTGGATCTTTCATATCTACTCCCAAGGTATCAGATGGTTGAAATCTTTTATTTAATGCTTTCTCAGCTCTAGAAGTCCCTAAAGTTTCATTATAACTAAACTTACCTTGCTCGTGGTTATATCCTAATATTCTAGACCGTAAGGCTTCCTGTAATCGCTGAATTTCCGACAATTCTTCTCTATCAAAAGTCCCCTCATTCACAGACGCCTCGCCCTGCGCCTTCTGCCTATCCAACTCCCCCTGTTTACCTGGAGTCAGCGGCCTCTTCGGCTCCTGCGGCTCCGTAAATTTTTGCGCCCCCGGCATCTCCAAAGGGCTTCTGCGCTGGCCAAATACCGGGAATCCCACGCCATCTCCGTACCCGCCATTCATTTCCGCTTGATGCTCCGCATAGTTGGTGTAAAGGGACGCAAAACTGCCGGCTATCGCCTCATCGGTACCCGAGTTAAGAATGATGTAAGCAAGTTCTTTTTTTCGCTCATCCGTTAAGTTCTGTTGCTGCCAATAGGCAGGGTCTCCGATTTCGTCAGGATCATGTTCGACCCCAATCGCCATTTTCACAGCTACGTTGTATGTATGAAAATCGTCTTCATTACCTTTTCGCTTCTCATTGTAAAAATCAATCGCATCCAGCAGCAACCGATCCGTCTCCCGCTCAAGCTCGCTCTTTTCAGCAGGGCTGCTTCTGTCTGGGCATAAATGCGCTTGGCCCATTCCCGCTGCAGCGGATTCACCCAACCGATGGCTATGGCCATGCGGAGCTCGTCTTCCTTCGGCATAGGGGAATAGTCGCTTTTCAACGGGTTATATCTGCAAGCATCCAAAGGAGAGCCTTTATAGTATGTACTGAGGTTGACTTCCGGCCCGTACCATAGTTCCGGATACGCCAAGTCCGTTCAAAATATTCCTCTGCTGCTGAGCCTCCTGATGCGCCAAGGCCATGTAGTTTTTGTTGTCGTACGCTTTATACACTGCATACTCATGCTGGATTCGGGCAATCTTGTCAAACGCTGCCGCAATGTTCTCCAACTCTTCCCGGGCACAGACCTGCTCATCCCAGCTTCCGGAGTCCAACTGTTGAAAAAGCCCGGAGATGCGCGCGTCTTCCTTAACATGAGCGAGCCTCTGATCCAGCGTCATTTCCGAAAAGATCGCCGTCGCCGTCTGGACCGCATTCTTCAAAAGATCCTGCCATCCCATCATCACCGGATACCCCCTAGATGAAGGCGAACTCGTGCCGGTTCCTTTTGAGGTCGCCAGGAAAGGAAATAAGCCGTTCAGCGTATACTGGGCTGCTTTTTGAAGCAGCGCAACGGACTTTCGTTCCGTCTCCCGGTACTGATTCGCGGCATCCCGAAGCAATTTCTCCTTGGCATTCAAACGCTCGTAAATCGACAAGGATCGCGCAAAAATATCATTCAACTGCTCCTCAACCACATACAGGGCGGACCGGACCGAGCTTTCAGGATAATTATACCTGATATCATCGATCTTACGCCTGACCTCTTCAACCAAGCCCGGAATGCTGTCCTCCATGTTCATGTTCATGCGTTTCAGCAGCCTGGCTAATTCATCAAGTCGATCCGGGTCAACTTGCACTCCACATCACCTCTACCGAACATCACAAATTATTACAAATATTCATAATTATCTTGGATTCTACTAGAAAAATAGATTTTAGACAATAAACCGTGTCCTCCATCCGCTCTTATATCGAACTCTCCGCCTCAACTCGGACTCCAGCGTCCGTGACGACGCCAACGTTATTTATCGATCCTCTCCGCATACACCTCAAAAACCATCGCCGCCCCCAACCTATATCCCTGTGTAAAAGAGGCCGCCAGCTCCATACTGTGAACCTGCTGATGTAAGTCGAGCAAAGCCTCGAGTTCCGTGAAATCTTCCTTGGAGAGCTTTCTTTTCCACGAATCCATGGATTCGGATAGTTGTCTGCTTAGTTGTCGATATTGGGGGTCTTGGAGGATGGCTGTTTCGTGCGGGATTAACTTGCCGTAGTATAATAATTCAAGAAAGGTTGGCATGGAGCGCCTCCGTTTTATTTTTTATAGTAACAAAGGCAGGATTGGGGTGTGGTACGTGGATGCGTATAGCTAAATTCAGTTAATTAGCCCAAGTTATAGAACCCCCTCGTAAGAAAAAAAATAAAGGAACCTCGGAAGAATAATGAGGGCCCTTCAATTTATAAGCAAAAATTTCCACAAAAATAAGACCAGCACGAGGCGGCTCCTGGACAGAGCCACAACACCAGTCTTAAATAAAATTATACAATAATTCGATTGAAAGTCAATTATCGTCCTTATGGAGGGAGTTCAGAGCATCAGCCTCACGGGGAGCTTATAAATACCGTGTAACTGTTGTTCGCCACTTGGTGATGGAACTATGCACGAACGTGATTGAACTTTTGTAAACAATTCTTTAATCCAAAGTGAAAAAGGATCTAATTCTACTTTATTCAAGCACAGCTCAAAATATTTCCGTATAATACCGGCAGTTAAATCAGCAAGCTGAATCCCTTCCTCCACCTTAGAGCTAACAAAAAATGCTGACTCTACTATAAAATTGCACTGATTTCCTTCAGATGAACGAAACAAATAGTTTTTCATTTTATGCGAGATAATCATATCGTTCCCCTCATCCTGTGAATCAAAACACACTATACACTTTTTTCCTCTTATTAATGAATATCCATTTATTCGCTGTAATAAAAACCTATAGTGATTCGGAAAGTTCACCGGCTCCGTAGGTAAGGGAAGTTGTGGATGGTCCATGACGATTGCGAAAATCTTAAGGTTAAATACATTACTCAGAACCTCATCGACAACTCGATCAGCAAACTCCTTATTCAAAAAATGTTTAGTAATGGATTTAGGCTTTAATACATTTACGGCCTTTAATTCAACATCATAGCGTCCATAGATATCCATTTTGATGTTATACATTCGCTGCATAATATTACGAACTTCATCCTTGGGGATGCAGACTGCCGCCAAAACCGGATTTAAAGTTTCATCATTGGGATGCGGAAATCCACTTTCGTCAATAAATGCCAACATCGTTCTCCCCTCCTCTCACAGCTTTTTTCCAGTCCTCAAGCAATCGTAAAATCATTTGCTCTTGAAACAATTTAGTTCCCATTTCACCCATAGTTCTGCATAATGACTCGTCCCAGACTGACTTCATTCGCTCCAAACGAAGCCGTTCTTCTTTGGTAAAGGTTACGCTTTTCTTGAGAAATTGTTCTTGTCCTTCCAAATAGCTATCCCAGCCAAAACACCATGGGGTAAATCTTTCGTTGTATCGTGCCGCTAACACATTGCCAATTTCAATTCCTTTAATGTCAAAATCCCCTGAATAATAGAGGCTTCCCGAGACGAGTCCTTCTCCCATATATCTATCAATCAGTCTTAATGCAGCAGCACTCGCTGGTCCGCTGGTACACAGAAGTAAGGGAGCCGGAGTATGGAGGGTTGTCCCATTCATTGACACTTTGTCAGTCCAATCAGCCAGAGTGGAAAATATGGCCGGATTCTCAACAACATAGATATCTGTTACAGGAAGAAGGACTTCAGAAGACTCGACTTGCCGAAGTGTCAAAACAAAGGGGCCTCTTATCATTCCAAAGGGCTGATATACATAAACAAGCGAAGAGATATCATCATCGAGAATTCCGGCGCACCGGTAAACTTCCCTGGTCTCCAGAGTATCGCCGCTGAAAGAGTAGGATGATCCCTTCTCGGAATCTTCTTCTAAATCCATTCCCGATGACCTCTCATGCGTATTAGCTGAGCGTAAAACCTGAAAAAACAACCGGCCCGCGGGAGTGTTTCGATCTAGAGCATGAGGATTTCCAGTGGCCAGAGCAGCAAGGACCGGCAGACGGATGGTAGAGAGACGAGTTCCCGTCCCTTCCCGAAAAACGTCAGTCCCTCCTGCCAGAAGTAAGCTCCAAGCTCGTACGGCATCAGTCAGTTCGAACTTTGCAATCTCATCATCAGTACGCCACAGGTCACGCAATGTCCGGTAGCCTGCCGCTTTCCCGTCTTTCAAAGCTGCCAACCATGCCGAGACTTTTGGCTGAAGCGGTACCCCGCATTCCATAAGTTCATTTTCTACCCTACTAAACAATGCTTGCCATTCCTGCATCGCCAACAATTGCTTGTCCGACTTGGTCATCAGCGGTACTCCGGTTAACACTTCATGAAGTTCAGTAATTTTAAAAGGGAAAGGCGACTGTAATAACTCCTGTTCAAAAAGCGTGAGGGGAATGCTGATCTTCTCCCCCGGCTTTTTATTCCAGCCAAAGAATAAATTAAGCGACTCGCACTCTTCAGGACTTGCTTTATTAACAACTGCGTGTCCCCCTACCTTCTCCAAACTAGCGTAACGGTTCCAGACAGCTTGAAGCATTCGTTGAAATCCAGGCTGCGAGAAATAGTCCCTGGCCCGATCTGCCCGCTTGTAGTTTCCCTCAACTGACTGTGTTCTAAAATCGCGGTTGTCCTGATTTCCAGAGTTCATTCATCCGCACCATCCTCAACGTATTCCTTGCGTTTGCCATTCCAGCGATAGCGGAAGAGAGTTACAAAATCAACGTCTTTGGGACGATAGATTTCATATATAGCCAGTTTCGGAACCGTATCAAAGCACCCCCACAACACCTGGGAAGTCATCATGTAATCAAACTCCATATCCGTCAGCAGTTTGAACATATCGCGCATGTTCTCTTCATCCACACCTGCGAATGCCTCGTCCAAAGAAATAAGCCGCGGGGCGTCGGGACGGGCGTCGGAATATCTGGACCAGGTGGCCGCAAATAAAGGAATGTACATGGCCATTGCTTTTTCCCCTCCGCTAAGCACGTTGAAGCGCGCGTCAGTCAACGGACGGTAGCCGGTCTGCTCGCCCTTGTTATATTTCAGTTCAAACTGGAACCAATTGCGGTAATCGAGCACTCGGTACAGATGCAGGCGGAGGGATTCCTGCTCTTCTTGAGCCGTCTGCTTGGCGCTCGAAATTTGTCCCCGAAAATGCTCGATCATCGCATCGATTTCATCCTCGCGCAATCGATGCGAGTCGCGTTTCAGCAATTCGACCAGGATGGAAACATCCAGTTGCTGCTCTCCTGCCGCGGGTTTCGGATCCCACTCCAGTTTTAGTCGCAAGCCACTGGAGGTATCCCGCGCCTCCATCAGTTTGTTCATTTCCCGAACCCATTCTTCCGCCCGATGAATCCTTTGCCGAATCGCTTTTCCCACACTCCGCAAGATAATCTCCTCGAACAGCTCGCGGTCCTTTTCGCTTAACAAGGCGCTTTGCTCGGCCTCCTGCTGCTCAAGTTCCTCAAGAAGCCGATGTGGAGGCAGAGGGTGTTGGGGATTCCGCATCGATAGCAGCAACAATCTTCCGCTTGTTTCGTCCGTGGTCGTCTCCATAACATACTCGGTCAGCAGCATACGCGCAGCGTTAAACTGCTCCAACAATTTGTTTACAATATTCTCCACATTACGCCCAGTAAACAACGGCTCATATTGGCGGATAATATCTTTGGCGGTGTTTCGCATTGCAGCTATACCCTTTGAAATATCTTCTTCCACAGCATCTGCTTTACCCCGCCAATCCGCCACCAAATTGCGGTTAAGCTCCACTCTCATTTGCTCCAACGCTTCATCCAGCCGAATTTGCTGCGCCTCCAGTTGCTCACTCAGCAATGAAAGCTTCTCTTCCGCCCGAGAAGCCTGATCCTTGGCAGTATCAAGCCGTTGTTCATGTTCCTTATTACGGGTGAGCAGTGTAGATTGCTCGCTGCGCAGCTCCTCCATTCTCCTGGCTACATCGGCCAATCCCAGCTCTTCGATCAGCCGCTTCAAAGTATCCACCTCAGCCCGCCGATCCCGCCTGCGTACGTCAAGCTCATCCGCCAGCGCTTCTTCGTCCTCTATCTCCAGCACGACAGAAGAAAGTTCATCGGTAAACCTTTCCCAAGCTTGGTGAGCATCCTTGTATTGTCTCCAGGCGGAATGCAATTCCGAAAGTGCCTCTTCATAAGCACGGATGGATCGGATGGCTGCAGAAATTTCCGGTTCTCGCTTCAATCGGGTCCACCTTGCCGTGATTTCAACCAACTCTCGCTGAAGCTCCCGCCACTTGGCCGATTTGGCTTTATAGCGTTCATTTGCCAACTCTTCATGCCGGACAGCAGCCTGCATGCGGGTATCAGCCGCTTGCAATTCGCGCAGCGCTTCCACCAGCTGTTCTCCTGATGGAAACGCTCCTCGTTCCATTACCAGAACCCGCTCCGCTTCCGCTTGCCCGGCCAATTGTTCATCCACCTTCGCAAGCGCGGTGTCCAGAGTAGCAATTTTCTCATTCAGTCTGGCAATTTCCAGCATGCGAGTGCGACGGCGTGTTTCCTTACCTATTAACTCGGCCCGCTCCTTTACCGCAGCCTTGCCAAAGAGCGACCCCAGCCGGTAAGAACCATTCGCGGATATAACCCCGTTCCACTCCGTCTCGTCCAAAAAGCTGCTTTCTTCATCCCATAAAAAGCTCCGCAGTACCGCATCAATGTTCGAAACTGTCAATCCGCTTCCTTCTGGTGGATCCGCTGCCAAAACATCCGCAAGGGTATACCCGAATTCAATTGGTGTCGGCAAAATCCAGGCTTCTTCCACTTCATGGCCTAAGTCCTGAATCCGCCCATCCGGGGATAGCCAGGCATCCAGCAATCCGGCGCG
Source organism: Paenibacillus salivarius (assembly GCF_051307165.1). NCBI lineage: Bacteria > Bacillati > Bacillota > Bacilli > Caryophanales > Paenibacillaceae > Paenibacillus > Paenibacillus salivarius. Next base: position 258,258 of record NZ_CP195592.1, on the reverse strand, counting down.
CTCCAGCGCCTCCTCAATTCGCGCTTTCGCTTCATCGGTTATATGCGGCTTAAAGTCGCATACGGCAAATAATGGCGCACCACCGCGGTCCGCATGAGCCTGACGGAACTTGTCGCGTGCGGTGCTTCGAACCGGTTCCGGTTCCCGACTCTGTTCCCAGGTATGTTTCTCCTCTTGCAGCTTTTTTTTCTCATCCAGCAGGTCCTTCCTCTGATTCTCCAGATCAAGCCGCTGTCCGACAAGTGTTTCCCGGGCCTCATCGTAACGTTGAAGTAATGCTTGACGCACGGGTTCCAGCGAGGTTTGGTCCAAACCATACTGGCGAAGTGCCCCGAATGTCTCCCGAATGGCTTCCTCATCAAAATTCAGTTGATGGAGCCCGCCTTGCCAGGAAACGATCTCGTCCTTGAACCCTTCCCTCTGCTTGTCGAACCTCTTGTCTCGTTCCCCCCGTACTCTCTCGGCTTCATCCCGGGCCTGGCTGGCATCGCCAAGTTCAATTTCGCTTTCCTTGGCGAGCGATGCAGCCGTCTTCTCTTCTCCGGCCTTGGCTAGCGCCTGCTCAACAGTCACGCGATGCTCGCGAAGATCCCTTTTCCAGGTCTCTTTCCACCGATCGTCCACAGGTACTCCCGTTGCCCAAAACCGGTGATATAGCGCGTGCCCTGAAAATTCCATATCGCCAGCGAGATCCTCAAGCTCCTGCAGCAATTCTTGCTGCTCCCGTTCGGCAGCCTTACGCTTCGCTTCAGCATCCTCCAGCCCGCTTTTAAGTTGCTCTTGACGTTGATGCCCTTTGTTCATCTTGTCCCGCGAACGTTCCAACTGCTTTTCGATATCCTCGAGGGCTCTTACGGCAGTTTCATATTCCCGTTGTTTCCCGATCGCTTCATGCTTTTCGAGCAAGCCTCGCTCCACAGAAATTTCCTGGAGTCTACCCTGGATGATATTTCGTGCCGCCAGTGCGTCAGTCTTCTCCGCTTCGGCCTGAGCCAGCGAAGATTCCGCCACTTTCACCCTGGATTCTATTTCATCAAAAGCCGATTTGGCCTCTAGCATTTGATCTGATTTGGTGTACAGGACATGTTTGTTGTAAAAATCATATCTCTCCTGGAGCTTCGTCATTTCAGCGCGATGCCGTCGGATTTCATCCAGTCTGTCGGTCATTTGATCCATATCCTCCAGCACTTCCGACAATGGGCGAAGCTCCTCCTCCATCAGCGGCGGCAAGGCCTGATGAAGAATTTCATAAATCGCCGACGGTTTAAAATCCTTGGACAGCTTCGGACTGCGGAGCTGGATCATTAATTGAAGCAAATCCTGATAAGCATCCGTATCGGCAAATCCGAAAATATGCTTATTCACCATATCTTGATACGATTTCTGATCAAACACGACTTGCCCGCCCGCTCCCACCTTCGACTCCAATTCTTTGCGGTCCAGCGGCTGCCGTATGCCGTCTTCAAGCCAGCGGTTTCGATCATACAGCCAAAAATCATGATTGATTCGCCGTCCGTCTTCCAGCAAAAATCCCCAAAATTGCACCTGAGCTGCATTTCTTCTAGCCCGGAGGCCAATGCCGACGGTCTTGTATGCCCCCGTTCCCGTATGCTTGAATTCCATCCATAAATAAGCCGTCGAATCCACTTTTCCGCTGTCCTCTTCACCCAGCAGATAATACTCGATGCGCCGGTCGCGCGAACCAAACGGGTCCAGGCGATGCGCCCGCTTATCTCCATCCAGCACAAGTGGCAGAAAGCTCTGCATAGTTACCGATTTCCCGGAACCATTGGCCCCCCGGAGGATCAGTCTCCCTTCCTCAAGCTGGAATTCCTCATCGTCGTAGTACCAGAAATTCATAATGCCGACCCGGTTCATCTTCCATCTTGCGGTTGATTTTCCTTGAATTTGTTGCTCGCTCTCCATCTCCATGATCTGCTGCTCCATCATACGCCCTCCTTCGTTCGAGCTGCTCTAACCTTCAAAATCGGTATTCGCATATTCCGAGTTCCATCTGGCTAGTACGGGCGAAAGCAAAAAGACCGCCTCGCCTTCTCGTTCACCCAGCCCCCATTCGGCCAGGTGGTTCATGCACAACTCCGCCAATTCCTGAGAAGAGGATTCCCTGAGTTCCTTGCTCCAGAAATCTTTATGTTTCACCTGTAATCTGTACAGAAGCGTCTCCAGTTCCGCCTTCGTCACGCGAACGGTACCGTTGTCTTCAACATACAGCCCATCCTGATTCGACAACATTTTTCGGATTTCACCAGCCAGCAGCATTACCAGGTCAGAAGCCGCCGATACCGTTGGAAATAGCTCGCACTCACTTGTCAGCTCGGGATGAAAAAAAAGCAGCCCCTCCCGATAACGTCTGCCGACCCAGCCAAGCATCTGATCAAGTTGATTGATAATGGCCCGCCGCTGCCACAACACATAGTTTAAATCTTCCTCACCCCAATTTTTGTCTACAATGGCCGGTTCAAGCAACAGACGCCGGAATACCCGATGACGCTGTCGCATCGCTTGCCCATCCTGTGTGTCCGCATAGGGAATAGGGTCCTCCAAATCCTCCAGGTGCGAGCAACTGGTCAAATCCCGCGGGAACCGCCTGAGCACATATCGGGCCAACGGCGAGCATTCATATAATGCATTCCGCTCCGCATCCTGGGCCCAATGGCTTTCATCTCCATCCACATTATGCAGTACACCCAAGGACCGAAGCTTCTTCAGCGCTCTGGCCATGGACAAGCGATCATAATAATTTCGCCAATCCACCTCCAGTTCTGCACTGATCATCTGTTCGCGGATTTCTTCTACAGTATCGGAGAGCAGAAACTGGTCCAGCTCCGTTTTTCCTTCCAAATACCAAAGTCCATAGGTGAAAAAGATATAATCCTTTTTTTCGCGAAATTCGGGGAATCCCATCCAGGAATGTGCCTTTACAGGCGCTTTATCCAGCTTCGCAATCAAACGGGTCACGATCAGCGGAAAACCTGCCTTGTCCATAAACCAGTCCCGCAGTTCCTCATAATGATCCCGAATCGCAAAATAAAGATCCGGGTCCTCATCCTTAGCAACCCAGGGACGGTTTAATAACGCATGGATACACTCACGTTTGCGTTCAGCCGCCTGCTCCTGATTTCTTTTTCTTTGATTCAGTCTTCGCAGCGCTCCGCCGGCCATCTATCGCTCCCGCCTTTCTACATCCGTTGTCGCCGCTTCTGTCAACGTAAAATGAAGCTTATAATTGGCCATCTCCAGTTCACCGTCTTCGGCAAACAGAATGGTCCGTTCGGTCGTTTTCGGATTGCTCATCTGAATGCGTACCCCTTCCGGCGTAACGAACGCATGGCTGTTTCCTGCGTTCATGCACCTGCCGATCCACTGCAACAGCCTCATTCGCTCTTTCGCCGTCACTGGGCCAAATTCTGAAATATGAACCGCTCCCCGTTCAACCAGCGCCGCGATCATTAGCCATTCTTCCGCTTGCCGCAACTTGAAAGCTTCACGCTCCCTTTGCTTCCGACGTTCATTATCGGGAACCGAATCTGCCTGCTGGCGTTCACTGCGTTTACGACTGCGGGAGCGAAGCATCCGCACCATCGGGCGCTCATCCCATGTTGACAAATCCGCCCGGTCAGAGTCCCGCAGGTCTTCGCCTTGCAGATGCCGGGTTGGGAATAATCCAAAGGCAAAGGCCGACAATTGATGCGCCTCCTCTACCGTTTCCAGTGATGCAAACCAGCCCGCCAAATGCTCCAGTTCTTTTTTTCGACTGAGCCCTGAACGCTTCCGTTCCTGAATGCGAATCGCGCTTCTTACAATACGGGCAATGGCATCCTTAGTCGCCCGCTCCAGCAAAGTAAGCTCACTTGGAGAATTTCCCTCTCCCACAAACCAGCGACGGATATTCGTCCATCCCTGGCGCAACTCGTCCAATAATTCCTCACGATCAGGCCCCTCCTCAAGGCGAGGCTTCTTCAGTTCCCCCTCAACGACCTGTTCCAAAAACATGTCGCGTACCGTGTCGTTGATCCGCAGCAAATTACCTTCGATTTTGTAGGCGCTGCGCTGCAATGCCTGGACAAAATTTTGCAGGTAATCCGTCAACTTGTCCTTGAAAATCAAAAATGATTCCGTTACCATCATCTCTTCCGCTCGGGCCGTATGCAGGCTGGCGATGTAATCCGCCGCATTCTCATGCAGCGTGACAAACGAACGATAAAGCACATTCCAAAGTTCCAAAGCAGTCTCCGGTTGCAGCTCCCCAACTTCGCTTCGGATGGAGAATAACTTTTCTGCAATGGTATCAAACAAGGACGCTTCCAGGGATCCCCCGTACCCGGTCACCTTCTCCAAGGTTTCGAGAAGCCGCTCGATTTCGATAGAATAAGGACGCATCAAATACTGCATTTTCTTTTTTAGATACTCCTCCAACGTAGAAGAACGGCCTCCATCATGACGTGCCGTCAAGTTCTGCCACTCCACCAGTTGGTCCAGGTCACCCTGACACTGCTCAAGCGTATAATTCGGCCAAACATTCCAAGCCTGGACTGTCTCATATACGTCCTCCGGCTTCAGCCAATATCTTAATCTTTTATATTCCTGGTAGAAAAAACGCATAATTGCCCGATACCGAACAGTATTGTCCATGTTGACATATTTCAGTTCCGGTATCGTTCGTAAGGATTGCGCCGATAATTCCGGCCGTCGAGGCTCCATGTTGTCCCTCCGTTCATATCTATTAACGATTACTCCCATCATAAAATGCAGGGCATCATGTGACAAGACACGACAGGCAGTGAGGGAATATTACTATCAAATGTTACAAATAATCGTTGATCTACTGATTTGGATTAATTATAATCTTCTTAACTTTATTCACCACACTATAACATGGGTTAGGAGGATAATTATGGGTGGTACAATGCAAAATCAGATGATTATAATGCTTGTTAACTCTTCAAGGGAAAGAAAGAGGGGACTTATCGAGGAATTCTCTCGCCTTTTTAGTCCGGATGCGGATACGACCAGAGATAAAAAGCATCCCTCGTGCCTAACTTGTCCGCATTGCCATGCTCAAGATAATCTTCTCGATAATAAGAGGAATATTGTTGCCTACGGTTACACAGATCCTGATAAAATCCGCCACCGCTTCCACTGTAAAAAATGTGGACGCCATTTTAATGAACACACAGGCACCCTGTTTCACTGTAAGAAACTCCGCAGTCATATCCTTCCCTTCCTCGAAAGGATGCTTAACGGCGAAACTATTAGAAAAACAGCAACCGATCTCGGGGTGAGCCCGACTACTATTAACTCATGGCGGCAAGCTGTTCTTCGATATATTGAAAAAAATATGCATCTTATTCAAGAAATTACGCCACAAGCAACTATCATTGAAACTTCTACAAGTGAATTCAAGCCTTCGCGTAAAGGATTACCAAAACATTGCATGATCCCGGAAACAACTCAAGTACTTCAGTTTCAATGCGACCGCCTAAATTTTCGGACGGCGAATCTAAAATCATCAGACATTCTCAAACCATTGAATAGGATGATTAAAGGAGAAAACTGCGTCCGTATAAATGGTACAGAGTCTAATATTCACCCCAATACTACCGCCCTCCGACTAGTTACTCATACTCGTAATGTTTCCAAATTGGATGAAGAATTTGCTAGGGTGTATCGCCGAATGAGGGGAGTTGCCCAACCTAATTTGCTCAGATATGCCCTGTGGCAGTGCCTTCTTGATCAATTAAATCGCCTGAATTCAACGGAAAGACTCCATACCTTGTTTTTTCTCTGTCTATAAATATTTATTATCATATTCTCAAAAACAATAAAATCATTGATTTCCTTGAGAAACTCTGGCTAATTATAAACCATAGTTTGTTACATAGGAAAATCCCAATAAATAAAGCCCCATTTCCATTGGCATAAAAAAATCGGGGCCGGTACTTTGCATATTTTCATAAGTTTACTTCACATACATTGTGGGAATTATACATTCACGAGTTACCATAATCTCAGAGGGAAAATAGTTGTCAATTTGAGCAATTCGGCTAGTTAACTCACTGCATACCAAAATGTGAGACATGTCCGAAGTCATAACCACTTTCATTAAATGCGATATAAGGAAACCCAGCAGGAATCCACAGTCCTGTAATATCACAAAAATTATCATTTTTCAGTGATCGGGTTATTCGAGGATACTTGAAATAAGAATTATAGGTGCCTAGGGTCTTCGCATATACTTCGACCAGATAGTTCTTTTTCAATACCATAGTAAGAGGTATTCACCGTTGGTAAACTAATCACATAATCCTTAAGTTGTTTATAACTTGAATGGCTATAAAATTCATGATCGACAAAACCAGTTAATAAAATGCAACCATTTTTAATTCGAAAAAGCCCCTTGATAAGCTTTTCATGATTAGTGGAATGCTTACCTCTTAAATAGTATGGCCAACTGTTAAAGGAAGTTTTATCGTTATCTTTCAAATATATACCTGAATAACAAAAGAATTCCCCACTTCGCGAAATATACATTGCGTTGGACGAATAATCTGGAAGCAAGATATCCTTTCCAAGTTTTTCAGGAGAATCAATCGTTTGGTACAATTCTGACAACATAACCCTTTCCTCCTAGTTAGTTCTCATATTAAGGCTCTTCTTCAAATTCTGATTCAGTCTCTTTTTGGATTTCAACAAACCTTCGTACATCATCCCAGCTATCCATAAAAATCTCGTAGATTTCTTCCGCATCTGTTTCAAAGTCACAATTTTCAGTAACTATATTAAGAGTATTTTTCTTTAAGTCGTATTCTGAATCAAAAATCAGATCACCTGGTGGATGAAGTCCAGAAATTTTTAAGGATACAGCTAATGAGATTTTATCAAATTTTGTATCTTCTTCCGTATAGAGAATTGCAGAAATAGTTACTTTCTCATCCTTCCATTCAAAATAAACCTCATCTTCCCATTCATACTCCTCTAGAAAAGTGGTAATATCACTTAGAAGTTTACGAATTTCTTTCTTTATTTTACTTATTCTTATGCAAAAAGCTTCAGTATCGATCTCTCGCAAGCCTTCTTGATCGTAGAATGGATATGGCCTTCCATCATTCTCAAGTACGCTGTAAGGTGCAAAGATCAGATCATCCTCTGGATTAAATATAATCTTTATAGGTTTGTGAACATGCCCTATACCTTGAGATTTCTCTGATACTTGGAAATAACCATCAATTAGTTCTTGAAGTTTCTGTTCCGATTTTCGTGATAAAGTTTGCCCCAGTTTGATATCGTATTTGTATCTCTTTTTTCTAACATTATTTCTATCAGTATCAAATAGGTCTGCTAAAATGTTATCAATAATATTTTCGTCAATGAACATATCCTTTAAATCCTCTGGTGGAAGTATATCGAAATCTAGTATTTCACCTCTCGCTTTTTTCATGACATATGAGTTGAAAACTGGGCTCTCTTGGTTCATATAGTATTTGAATCGGTCAATTATTTCCTGATTCATAATATCCCCCCTATAAAACTTGTATGACCTACTCCTCCACCCGAATCCCCACAACGGACCTCGCCAAATCCACATGCTCATGATCCAACTGCACTTTAACCTTCCCGACTCTTCTAGCTTCACGCCACTTTCTTAAGTCTTCTTCATTCTCCAGCTTCAGCTCCGCAATCTCACTGGCGCGATCAAACATATACTTGCTCGTATACAGACAGGTATAAATCCCTTGTCCTCCTAATGCAATGGGCTTGTCCCGCCGTACCCAGCGTTCAATTGTAAATTTCACGTAGAGTTCCTCTTCTGTTCCCGGCCGAGCGGGCCGCTCCGTGATCTCACGTCTCCGAACCACTTTCCAATCCAGGACACGGCCAAACCAATGGATACCTGTATTCCCTGGACCCTGAAACTTTTTGCGGGATTGGCACATCGCGATATATTCGATCTGGGTGAGAAGTTTGTGGTCGGCGATATTTTTAAGCGGCATATGATAAAAATGATGCTTCAACGCCATATCCAGTTGGGAAGGCTCTCTTAAGGAACCGACAAGGACATTCTTGCCCGCAAACTTATTGAAGTAATATTCCTTTGTCCCGCGGGGGCGGGTGGAGCGCTCGTAAGCTTTTTCCGGGCTGTCTTGGATGATCTCCTCCAGAAGCTTATCCATCAAATCTGTGGCATTCGGAAGAAACGGGATCCCCCCGATGTTGACAAGCTGAATGCTTTTATAAAAAGGATGCTCCTTAAACTTCTCCTCATCCGGATATGGAAAAAGCACATACGCCCCAAACATGCTCCGTTCATACTCGCCGTTCCGTTGATCCTGGTACACAATCGCATCCCGATAACGGTGCATCGTGTTGATGTCGTCCTCCTCGGGACCAGGCTGCTTATACTTCGTCCAGTAAGGCGATCCCTCATAGGCTGGGTTCAAGCGGTATTTCGCATCAAAAATATACTTATACTCAATCGCCGCGTCGTTCTTTTTCAATGTCAGAACATTATCCGGTCTCTGCGCCAACGTCGAAGTGCCGTCTCCCTTAGGCAGGGAATTGTAGTAAAGGGTAAAAATCTCGCCGTTTCGCGGATTCCGATACACCATCTTCGCCTTCTGCCCGCGATCCAGCGTCACAAAAAGACCGTTCCGATTCACCTTAATCAAGTCCTGGCTCACCAGCTCATATTTCCGCCGCATCAAATCATGGATTTTCAGGAAACACCAGTACTCATACAACTGCGCTAGATCCTTCATCGATAACCGGAACAGGTCCCCTTGGATCGAGAGACCCTTCATCAGCAAAAGATAAATCCGGTATACCTCTCGATACCCCGGAGCCATCTGCAAGACGAGCGTCAACGAGACCTGCCTCATATCCCCCACTTGTAAAAAGTCCTGCTTCAACAGTCGCTGTAACTGCGAACTCATCAGGTCTATTTTCTTCAGCAATACGGGATCCGCGGATCCTTTTTTCGCTGCATGCGTTCTGAGTTCCTTTAACTTCGAGGCGATGCGAAGCAATGCCCAGCGGATGAACCGATTTTCTGCCGTATCAAAGTCCATATACCGCCGGGTTTCAAGTACATGGGTAGGCCGCAACTGCCCCTGAACAAAAAGCTCCGGTCTTTTGCGTAAAAAAGCAATATTCTCCTTCCCCACCCTCTTCGCCCTCGACGCCTCCACCAGATGAGATTCACGGCGCATTTTGTAATGGGGTGCGTTTTTGATGCGATCGATGCCTTGGGTAAGCTGCCCAAAAACCTGATGTAAGATCGTAAAAAATTCCGTCACACTCTGATGTCGCGTCTCCCTCAACCCTGTGAGGTGAAAGGTCTTGCGCAGAAAGTCAAAAGACAGATTATAAATCTGCTCATTCACCTCCTGCAAAATCACTTCATAATCGCGCTTGTAATCCATTTTTGACGGAAACACTTCGAGTTGCAGCTTGAAAATGACCTCGCCATGCAGGCGAAGCTCCAGCTCCGAAAGGCCCACCTCATTCTGAAAGTTAAGTACACCTGACAAGATACGGCTACGACTACCTAATGGTTTAACAGCTTGCCGTAAGTGAAGATTTTCATGGAAGAAGACGATCGGTAGATCCTGCTTCTTCTCCACCACGAATTCATAAGCTTGTGTTTCATAAAACAAGAGCTCTGCCGGATCGCCAGAATTCCAAGTTTGAAGACCCAAGGATTCATGTGAAAAGACTTGAACCGAGTTCATCTCCACTTTCGGCGAGGGGACTTCTACTTGAAAATGGGCATCCGCCCACACATCCCCCTCTTGTCGATGAAGCTGCATCGTTTCGACGGTCGGATGAAATGGCTTCCCTTTGATATATAGATCAAATAGATTGGTCTCTATGCGTAGTAACTCAATCGGCGCATTACGATAACCAGTAAGAGGTGAATCCATCTTCTTCAAGCCTCCGTAACATCGAAGCGATTTTCTTGGCACTAAGCGGATACTTGGCCTGACTGATCAGGCCATTCAGTTTGGCCCCCTCGAACAACAGACCTGCATCCTCCAAATAGTCATTGATGACAAAAGAGGAACCCACACACTCCCGCATTAATTTCAAAAGAACCCTTCGGACAGATGCGCAGCTGCCTTGAATGCGTGGCAATATTTTTTGGAGCAATTGATGATCAAAAGCCTCATCCTCGGCAAACAACCCGAACCGTTGATTATAGAGCATATAGAAGCACACCGCATCACGAATTCGGAACCCTACATGCGCATGGATCTCCTCTAAAATGCTGTTGATCTGCACCAGAGTACCGGTTGTCTTCGTGATAAGTGATTTTGACTCCGCATTATAGGCATCCACTAGCTGCAGATAGTCACTTCTTAGGAACTGATTTGGTGTGGCTTCCGGACGTTGCTCCGCCCCTGATTCCTCATCAGGGAACTGAGCTAAAAAGATATCATTGAACTCGATCGTATTCGCCCGGTCAAGCACCTTTTTACTAAAAGGATGCGTCGTCTCGTCCATATTGACCGTTCCGATCAAGTACACGTTCTCAGGAATCGACAGGTTGCCATACACCTCTTGATCCTCATCCTGTACAAGCGAACTGCCGTGAATAATGGGATCAGTGACAATGCCTCCATCCCGCCATTCCTGGGTTTCCAGAATGCTGAGCATATCGCTGAAATAGTGCTCCACTCTAGCTAAGTTCATCTCATCGAGACAAATGAAATAAGGTTTTCTCGGGTTTTGAGATGCCTCTAATAGAACCTCGGTAACGCGACCTGGACGGAATTTGCCCGACAAATCACTATAACCAATCAGATCCGAGGGATCACTCCAATCGGGTCGAACGGGAATTAATGTGAATTGGCCGTTCTGCGCAGTAGCTCCCATCGCCTCGGCAAAAAGCTTAATCAGCTTGGTTTTTCCGGTTCCCGATACGCCTGCTAGGATGACAAAGGGTTTGGTTTTGAGGGAGAGGTAGAAGTTTTTGATGAGATGGGGTGAATAATTAAAACCCTTCTTATTTATATAAGCTTTGATCCTGCCTAGAACTTCTGTTATCTCTGCATCCTCGATGAAGGTTGGCATATCTTCTATCTCATTCATATCGTCTTCTCCCTTAAACTGCGTAAACTCTGGCCACTCTACTTGAGGGGATTGATTTTGAATAGCTTTTAACCCCTGGATGGAGAACCGGAATAAATAACCTTGCTTCACCCCACCACCTGAATGAATAGGTCCTTGTTGAATATTTAACTTTAAGATTTCCTGAGAAAAGCTACTCAAGAGGATATTGGGCTCAATTGCGAAGTACTCCGCACGAATAAGCCGGCCCTGCTCCCCCCAACTCGAACTTGCCATCGAGCTTGGCTTCGGAGCATTAACAGGGTCTTCAATTACCCTACTTACAAAACGCAATGATCCATTGGCATAATGTAAAATAATATCCCCTTTTCTCACTTCATCCATTGTGTCCCAATGGTATTGCGAGCGTCCACCTTTTCCGGACAAAGGAGCCCACAGGATCCCCTCTTCTTTTTCTGCATTGAGAGTCGAGCCCTGGTTGACCCACCATATGTTTGGGGTTTTAGGAATCGTTAGGGGTATTAGCTTCATTTCATAAACGAATGGTTCACCTGTTGAGTAAAATTCGATATATTCGCATAATTCGTCTGGAATGGGTGTTTGTTTCCTACTTCTGGAATCCTTAACTTTATGTTTAGATAGGTACTCATAGGTAGACTTAAATACCGTCTGCATTAATTCTTTTAACTCATTTGCACGGTAATTAACTTGCAGCGTTTCTCTCCCTACGCTACTTTGATCAGCGATTCTCAACACGGCTTGATACTGACTATCTTTCCAAAGTATCGTGACCCTTTTCGGGTTGCCAATTTCAATAACTTCTCCTTGATTAGCTTGTTCAAAGAAACTAATAAAATCTTTAGGTATCGTTGATCCATATTCAAAAATAGACCAGTCTACTTTTTTTCTACCAATCAAATTTGGGATTGAATCGTCATGTGTCCAACTTCTAACTTGAGTAATCATGTTGACCCTCGTTTCAAGTGAATTGTGTTATTATAGTTTTCAAAATAGTGTATTTATTATCCTGTAAAAAAGCTAGACAAAGTTACTAAATAAGCATGGTATATATCAAATTTCACCACAATGTTGTCAAAGGTGGAAGCTTTTCCTCCTTTAAAAAAGAAGGAGAACACCATTCAGGTGTTCTTTTGAAAATTGTTATGTTGGCAAGGGGGTGCCCTCCCTGTCCGAAGGCAACGCCACATTGACTTCTACTGTTGTAATGACAGTAGTAATGTTATACTTGCTCGATAACAGTCGGTGCTCATTAACCCCCTATTCAGAATTTTCATCCTAGAGATGACGCTCAAGCTCTTTACAATCTAAAAGTAGCGAAATTACAAAAGTAACCCGCTACTTTTTTACTTATTGCCATATTCTTTTAATTATCTCGGTTATCTCTGCAATTTCATCATTTGAGATAAAAGGCACTTGACCAAAAATTAAACCCGATTCTCCTTGCAGGCGTGCTGCCAGATGTCCTTTTCCCAGCAATCTCTCAGCACCCTTTTCACCAAGGGCGATCTCAGATGTCCCCACACTTTCTACGCGTAGGATCAACCGGTTACCAAGGTTATCACGTAGTTGGACGGGTAACACGTTAGCGTCAGGACGCTGTGCGGCGAAAATTAAATGAATACCCGCAGCCCTTGCCTTTACTCCAAGACGTTGAACGATAGACGAAACCGAGTTTCTATAAGTATCGATTAACATCCATTCTGCAAATTCGTCATGTACGAGAAACAATAACGGAAGTTTTTCTTCTTCTGAAACCTTCTCATTATAATCCTTCAAGTTGTTTACCCGTTGTTCCCGAAATGCCAGATACCTTCTATCCATTTCCTCAGCCAAGAACTCTAGTATATTTACTGCTCGTTGTTGATCAATAATAATACCTTCCGTTAAATGGGGCAGGTCTTCGAGCTGCTGATAATCAACCCCAAACTTAGGATCAATCAAATAAATTGTTGCTAATTTTGGTGAATTAGTAACACAAATATCTAAAATTAAATTTTGCAAAAGCACTGACTTTCCGCTCCCTGTCGCTCCAGCGATCAATGAGTGTGGCGAGTGTTGTTCTAATCCTTCAAAAGGCCCGCCAAGATTTAAATATAAAATCTCTCCATCAACCTCTTTTACTCCAATAACAAAACTCATATTCATTCCGGAACGATTGGATTGAATATTGCGTGTCCTCCAAACATCCCCGAGTGAAATAGTTTGTCGTTGTGGCCGCGCTATCGAAACCACGATTTCACCCGGTTGTGCAATGATGTTAATAATATCGAGGGCATGTGTAGTCAACAATTGCGATTTTTTCTTCTCAATATCCTCAACACGTAGCTGATCAGAGCCTTTCAACTTAATGACTACTGCGTTCGGAGTTAATCGATAATCCAGAACCTTTGCTTGTAAATTGTAGCTAATTAATGCTCCCTTTAATACAGTAACGGTATGATTAACCCATTCATCCGCTGCTGTATTATCATCCTCCGCAGACAAATGATTATAAATCCACGCACTCAATAATGGATTTGCCCAAGGGATATCTAAACGCTCGTTTACCTCGACGGTTTGCTCCATTACATCATCTTCGTGCTCACTTCCAGAACCGACTTCATCTGTTGATTGTCCCTGTTCATTGGAGTCCATTTCAGCTTCATGAGTATCATGTGGAAGGTCAGATTCGGTTTCATCATCAAGGCCAAATAAGTTCACTCTTTTTGCTGGTAGATGAGCATGATAAGCTTCCCATGGACGTAAATCCCCGATTTGTTCCCGAATATTTATGACCGATTCACCACGATGAAAGGCTAAAACAAGCTCTTTTACCATCTCCCTTGGATATATTTCTTGGTAACAATGCTCAGTATTAGTAATCGGTATTTGCTCACTCTCCATTTGCATGTCTACAGTTGTAGATAAGAACACATGAGAATAACCCTTTAATTCTATTGGGACCGATCCGTTTCGAATCCCCTCACGCCACTGTTCAATTGATAATGAAGAGTTTTGGGTAAATTCTAATCCGTCATTAAACATATCTCCCAAGCGAGATAACCATAGATCTCTATCCAGTCTACCAGGACTTCCAAAGATGGCGTTATTCATTCGAGAGATAGTGTCTCGCAATTGTTTCTGTGAATTTTTCTTAGCTTCGGCCGCACCTTTAACATCCACATATTTCGCTTCTGTAATCAATACTTGCAAGTAAGGTTGTCCATCTTTTTCTTTTGGACAGAGTGCTAAAATATCGGCGATCTGCTCTTCTTTTTGCCCTAACCATGAAGCATAATCATCTAGGAAGTACCAACCTACTAAAGAAGATTTTAATTCTGAAAGAATAAGAAGTTTACTTAAAACTACCCCGATTAATTCACCTGCAAAAACCCCACGCTTAGCGGCACGTAAGACAATATCACCAGAAATCCCATTCGCTTCTTCAATGAACTTTTGGGTTAAATTAAATAACTCCTGATCATCCAAACCCAAATTTAGTGATTCCAGCCTTCTCTTGACAAGAACTTGCAGTAAATTTAACTTAGATTTTGATGAAACAATAAGATTAGGTCCTTGGGTTCGGCCATGTTGATATTTAATTACATTAACACCCTGATTTTTCAATTGCCTCCTATCTAGGAGATCGTCATAGTTAACAACCCATTCACCAAGGGTATGAGCCTCATCAAAGATTCCTCGGACATCTTCATTTTGGAATGTTATTTGTCTTGCTGGTAGATAAAGTGTTGCATCATTAGATTCTACTGCATTTATCATCGAATATAACGAACTTAAGTAAGTCACGCCAATATCAGGTTGGCTAGGGCAGGTTAGATAAACGGTTGATTTCAGATCATCCCTAGCTGTAGAACGTCTTCTAGCCCACCTAGGCGGGTAGTGTATTAAGATGTTAGGAGTGTTCACAACAGGTTCCTGTACCCAAACCAATCTTGCTTGACGTGAGATGACATCTTGTAAAAAAACAATATCAGCCGGTTTATCGTCCTTTGTTGCCGATATAGGTGCCGCGTCTGCCATAACTTCAACGCGAAGCCTTGCCATAAAATCCCGCGAGATTTCGCTTGCAACAAACGTATCGGGATCATTGTCGTCGCCCTCAACCATTTTCATATATAAATCGTTTAGCTTTTCCGAATCCCGATGTCTTAAAATGACTTGGCACCTTACCTCTTCTTCATTTTCATGAAGAGAAGTTAAAGCCCCTACAATAGTCTCGG
Organism: Paenibacillus salivarius; assembly: GCF_051307165.1. NCBI lineage: Bacteria > Bacillati > Bacillota > Bacilli > Caryophanales > Paenibacillaceae > Paenibacillus > Paenibacillus salivarius. Next base: position 242,929 of record NZ_CP195592.1, on the reverse strand, counting down.
GCAATCGTTTTGAATCGCAGTTAAACAACACTACACTGAAATTGGTCCGTTCATGCGGTTGCAAATTTAAATACTTTTTAATTACCGAAAGTACCTTTGCACTTGCATCACGCGGGTCTTCATTCGTATCCTGATTCTCTTCTTCTTTCACGGGTGATTCCATTAAACTGTAATCATTGACAGAATCGGAAGTTGTTAACAATTGAGTTTGCTTACCCTTATAACCGACAGCTACTTCTGGATAATAAGGGTGTCTGATTTCTTCTCGATGATCAGAAAAAAATAGCCCTGGATCACCAAAATCTACTTGATTGGATTCTAAAATATAATTAATAATTCCGGTTACTTGCCTTGCTTTAATTGCTTTCGCTGCCATCCTCATTGGATGCCATGGCGCAATAATAGCGGCGGGAGTCCTTCCTTCCACTTGTACATTTCCGATTTTCATTATTGGATGCCAGAGTTCAATCCGATTAAGGTCACCTTGAGCATAAAGCTGAAGGCTTTTCAATAACTCATTGTAGGCATCACACTGATCCAGTAAAGAATCGGCTGAAACACCTTTCGACCTCCAATCTTCTATTGCTTTGGTATAACGTGCCGAAAAAACTTCCCATCTCGATAAGATAACTTGAAATCCATCTGAAGAAATTCGTTCTTCAGACAATGCTTTTTTCAAGTTTTTCACATAAATTTTGCTTAGGTCTTCCGATCTTGAAGACGGACCAATTAATGAGCCACGATCTTGCCCGTAAACTGCTTGGAACGTCCCTACGTCATTCAAGGATAGACTTTGTAGTTTTCCCTTTTTACTAATAGGATTTTTGCTGACTGTAGAATATGAAAATGGACGTTCCGAGAGGCGTTTTAAATCATCAGAAAGCTCCATTCCAATTGCAAGAGGCTTCCCTTGCCAGACAAGCCGAATTGAATTCTTTTTTCTACTCCCTGTAAAATCTGAATATGTCAACTCAATGTCGAATATAATTTGTGTTGCCGCTTTAGATGTCGATGTGTTCTTTTTAGGATCTGTTTTATTTTCAATTAACTCATCATATTCAAATAATTTTTGGGTTTCCCACTCAACAAGGCGATTCGTTAACTTTTCAATTCCACGGTAAGTCATGCAGAAATACATACCTATGTCTTCATTTAACTCTAACCATCTTTTTTTGCCATTTCCCCGGATAGTTCTAATCTTTAGAGTTTTTGCCCCATGCATATTTTCGCATTGGGAAAACAAACGTTCTACAGCCTCTAATAAACCCACATAAAAGTCATCGCATTCAATGGGCTTCCCAAATACAAATTTATCCCAATCTGATTTTAGTGGACGTTCTGTTTCTAACTCTTGACGGTGTCGTTCATAAAAATCCTTATCTTCTTCGTTCGCTGTTTTGTCTTTACGTTTTTCCAATGCCGTTAGGTAGCTTTTCTCTTCGTCAGTCAGCACATCAGGATATTCGTCATCGAAAAATTGAAGCGTTCTTATTGCAAGATGTGGCTTTAAAACTTTAATATCTAGAAACAACAAATGAATCTTGTCCCGTTCCCATTCGATGTTGGCTAATGCCTCAGAAGCCTCAGTCCACCCTGGTGCAGCCTCGATAAATGCCTCAATCATTGGATGATGTTCTGATGGGATTTGATCTCTTTTTTCTAAATAGAATGCATTTAGATGCTCATTTTCGTATGTTTGACGCGATGGGTTTTGCTTAACTAAATAGCAGGCCCTCTTATTAATAGCATCCTGAAATAACTTCTTCCATTTTGAAACATGATTAAGAGCCTTGTCAGGGATCGCTTCGAAATAAACGGAGTCTCTTGGGATCCGAAGTGCAGGTAAAGCCCAGCCAAGAGCATTAATAAGCGGTATATCTTCTCTGGCCATAACATCACGTGTCAATACCACGTAGTTACTAAATTGCTCTAAGCTACACTCATATGCCTCTTGTAATCCCTTCAGTGCTTGCTTCCAATGTTCCTTTTGCTCTTCAGAAATTAATAATTCTCTACCTGCAGTTTCAACCCAAATATCCGGAACAGCTTTTAGATCCCCTGCACCTATCGTCCAAATGTCCCGCAAAGAAGTACCTTGATCGTCGTTTGTATTAGCAAGAATAAGCGCATCCTTGTTACACGCAGCATGTCTCCATTGAGTTGTTCTGAGATTTGTCACTACGTCATCTGGTAACCCCATTCCCTCAACTAGAGATTTGGGAACTTTGATTTCTACTCTAGGGTTCAACCGCGTGTCCTGAAGAATGTTCATACAAATAGCCGAAACAACTTCGCCGGTTAATCGATCAAGAAGGAACCTTGCCACTCCATCAGGGTTGTCCGATGACTCATTTTGGAGTTGCCTTCTAAAAAACTCTTTCGCCACCTGGCCTATGAGTTGAATTTCATCATTCATTGTTTAATTCCTCCCGAGATGCAAAAGGATTTTCCACATAGGCGCAGCCATCTGAAAGTCTTTTTAGAAGCCCCATGCTTGCCAACCGTTGCTCAAGTCTCGATGCATTTTCGGAGAATGCCTCCTGATCAGCTCGACCTGAATTTATATAAGACGAGGCCTGCTTATCCCCAATAATAAATCCGTACTTCAAGAATAACTCCTCCAAAAAGTCTTGAAACTCCATTCTGGATGGCACTACGCATAAAACTAATGACTTGATTAATAGATCCTGCGGTGCATACCTATAACGTCGGCTACCTCTACGAGATGAAAGGCCAATTTCCCTGCTCCAAACATTATGGAATTTATTTAAGTGTTGATTATGTCGATTGATTGCATTTTCAAGCAATGCGTTTAATAGTTCCTGCGGAGAATCAAAATCGTAATCATCTTCTTTACTTTTCTTCGGCCATTCAAATTTCTTCTTTAAAATATCCCGACATTCCAATAGCTCATTAGAATTTATTGCAGATTGCCATTCATTAGTTTCACTTACCTGGCGTATATATCGTTCAACAGCGGAACGAGACAAAAGATTATTTTCATAAAACGAATCTGCAGAAAGTTCGCGAACTATCGTTTTCTTAGGCGATACAATTTCTAATAGAAATGTCGCTTTATCGGACTGCCCTAATACTTCTTTTGCACGGTTTAAACTATATATGAGCATATGAATTCCCATAACATTAATTAAATGTGGAATCACGTCATAAGTAGGAATGTTACATTTAAATAATCTTATCCAATCTTCCGCTATAGCTTTATATTCAGGCAAATCTAAATAAGGAAGATAGGCCCCTTCCCTTTTTATCGATGAGGAATGTGACAACTCTTCGTCAGGTTGTATAGCTGACACTAAGCGGTTAAACTTGGAATCATTGTTCAGAATTCGATCTTCAAAATGTTTGAGAAGTTCCTCACCTTTCCCACTTCGGGCCAACATTAAATATAATAACTCACCAGTTCTCGCAAAAAATCTCCTATCCTGCGAAATATTAGTTCCTTTCACATTCAAATCTTCATAAAGACAGTCGGGTCCAAATGGAAATATGAATAAAGAACTCCATCGCTTATTATTTTCACCTTCAATCGTGGATGAAGACAAAAATTCCACGACATCAATAAAATCTTCGAATGAGGAAAATCTGGATTGTAGATAAGAAAAATTAGGGGTTTGGATACCTGCGCTGTCGGCCGCCATTGTCTCTATCCACTTTTCCCACTGGGCATGATTGTCATTTCTAAATTCTCGTTCAATAACCCTCATACGAGGATTATTGAAAAGTATATTTCGAAGATATAGTCTCTGCTGAGGAGAATATGATAAAGTATTTGGAGATGTTTCCTTTAACGCTCTAGCGGCATGCATTTCTGCATTTAGCACATTTAAAAACTCCATGAAACAAAGCCAGGGGGTTTGCTCATCGTAAAGTCGATGTCCCCATATAGCTTCGTCTACCCACATATCTGAATCAATTTTTGCTGGACGTTCCAAGACAGCACGCATTAGTAAAGCACCTCCACTGTCTTTTTATCTATATTACCTTCTGCGTTGAGCTTCAAAATGTTTAACGACATACTATCGTCAAAATATTCGTTTTCTCCATCTTCCAATTTTCTTCGCTCAAGTTGCTTTAACAACCGGCTCTTAAACGCCAAAATGTCTTCATAGCATTCTCGTGAAAAGCTACCTGGGAGAGCTCCTTCAGCAACACGAGACAAAAACTCATAACGTATAAGATGTAAATACAACTTCACAGCTGGGATGGAAGGACTCGACGATAGACTAACTTCTATATTGATCCTACCATTGCTATCGGCTTTTATCTGAACGCTTTCGCCACGATCTCTCATGACTGATATTGAGCTTTCGAATATTTTGCTTAACCTTGCTTGTGAGTGACTTCCCGAAGTAGCTAAAATCAATTTATCCTGTGTTTTTGTAAGCAAACCAGTCGATATCCGATTAAGCCCTTTTACTAAACGGGAAATAACTTGTGAAGAGGCTCTTCCCCCTTGCTGAATTGTTCGATATACTTTCGTTAAAAACTCTCCAGCATAATGGAATGTTGTGAGTTCCCAGAGTTTAAATTCATCCACCCTTCCTTCTGGTATGCTAAAAAACAGCCGTTGTCGTTGAGAACGGACTAGCTGAAGGAAATTCGCCCCCTCATCTTCTGATATGCCCTCTAAGTACTCTTTCTGATGAATTTTATATGTATGATCGGCTCCATAATACGTATCTGAAAGCATTATGTCCTGGTAGTTATTTTTCAATTCCGGATCGTCTTCGCCAAAAATCAAAATATTATCGATTTTATTACTCGTTTCGTTGCCGATTCCAAATCGACCTAACGTTTCAAACACTGCAGTTGATTCGCGTCGACGCTCCGGCAGATTTTCACCGAATATATTTCGGTAGATGCTTGCTTTTGCAGTTGTTCTTTTTTCGATGATATTAGGAATCTCCTGGCACCTAAGTAATTTATCTCTGGCTTCGGGATGACCTAAGATCATATTGGAAACAAGCAATAATAATTGACGAATTGGTAGATGAACTCCGTTGATTTCGCATAACTCCAATAAATCAATCAATCTTGTTCGGAGAACGCTATTAGCCTGATCCCCTTCAAGCCTTTTCTTATTTTCCCAAATCGGGCAACGAAGTTCTAAATCATGGTGATCACGAAAAACGCAATGGTCACATTCTCTCCATCCATCATGTGCCGTCACTGCTTCAATCACCCGTGGTAATGCCCAAGCAGCACTAATACGGCTTAAATTATACAGGCGCAAATCAAACCGGGGGTGCTCCGGAAGGTCCGTAACCAACATATCTTCGATGATATTAAGAATTCCCTTAGCATCATCATCTTCATCTACTTGTTTTAAAGCTTCCAAAAGTTGGCCATCATTCGCGGCGATCAGGAACAACACATCTGCTCTCTTGCCCTTAATACATTGTCCAAATAATATAAGGATATCTCGTTCTTCAGGTGCTAGCTCACTTAAATCTTTTATAACGTATAATGTTTTTCCGTAGTGAATTGTTAACTTTTTTATATTACCCGGTTCTTCCCATTGTTCAAATGTACCGCCAAGTTCATACCATGTTTCCCGACTATGATACGTTTTCCCATCGCCCGCTGTTCCCGTAAGTATAATCGATTTGGGGTTCTCTGATTTAAAGTTCTCAATTAACTCAGCTAAATATGGAGTATCTATAAGAATTGGTTCAATTCTCTTTCTCTTAACAATACGTTGAATAGTCTCATCATACATATTGTCGTTTCGAGGAATAGGACCATATTGCCGCAAAAAATTAACCCATGATGAATTTGGAGTTGCCGTGGTCATTTAAACTTCACCTCACCGTGTATCCGTTTTCGGAAAAAGTTAAATCCTACTATTATAGATTTCTACTTAAACTGCGCTTATCCTTTTATTTTCAGGAAATCCAAAATAAAAAAAGCCCTAATTCAGGGCTTTCAGCTTCATTAGCTAAACACACAAACACAAGGGACATCATCTTCTTCTGTTATATCACTACTTCTTAATCGTTGACCAGACTCAATTTCTTCTCTGAACTCTTTTAAAGTCAATGGTTGGCTATTCCGTTTCAGTATAGTAACATTGCCTAGCATTTCCCGAAGCCTTTCTTCCATCCCCTCCTGCTTTTTATAAACCTCGGGCCATGTTTTAAACAAATGTTCGTAATGATTTAAACCACCGCGAACACAGCGTCCACCACAGTTCGCATGTGAAAAACCTAAATAATACATTTCCGGCAGTCTGATTTTCCACTCTTTCTCGATAACCTCTTTTAAGTTAATATCTTTAATGTTGGCATCAATGAGTGGAAATCTTGTTTCTACTGGCTCAAGGGCGTGATGAGCATATAGTTCAGTTAAGTTTTGTTGCCGTTGTTTTTCGTGTGGTCCGATACCAAAATATAGGATGGGTTCGTACCCCTCATCACGTAGCTTTTCAATAAAAATAACTGTCTGCTTTACTTTTAATTCCGAGGAACATTTAGCAAGCCGAGAATTACCTAAAAACCTTGTTTCAATAAAGACATCTTCCGGCGTCCTTAAATCCTCATCTTGTACGTGTTTGAAATCTATGCCAATATAATCAGCCACATCATACATAAACCGATAATTATCAGGGTGTTCCCACAGAGTGTCAGTAAAAAACAGCAAGCTGTTCTCTTTTCCATGCTTTTGCACCATTAAGTATGCAACATATGCACTTGCGGCCCCCCCGCTAAACATTGCGACATGCTTTATTTTCCTTTTCATGTTAGCAACTCCTATTAATTAATCATTTGAGATCTCTCTCAATAATTCCAATAGTAAAATCTGTATCTCAGCTTTAGGGACCTTCCTCTTCATTTGTACCATATTTGCCCTAGTTGAATTAAATATAGCTTGTGATTTCTCCGACAAAGTAACTTTAGGGATTGCAATCGCACTATTACCAACTTTTATTTCAATATACGATTCTACGTTTATTTCACTCTTTAGATTTTCTAGATAGGTATTTACTTGAGAAATAAAAAGTTGGTCAGTTGTATCGGACCAGTTTTCTCTTTTTACTCCTACTACCTTTTCGCACAAGTGATCGACCCAGTTCGATACTTCAGCTGTTAGAATCGACTGTACGAAAGGATTACTAGCCTTCACTATTGCTTTTTGTTTTTTAGCCCATCCCTTTAACTCATCAAACGATAATACATTTGCTGCTTGAAGAATGCACTTTCCGATATGGTTTTTATGTGATTCATTATAACCCTCGCACTCGGAGCGTACTCTCCTTAAAATCTCCATCTTATTAAGACTTTTGCATAATTGATAAATCTGCTCTATAGAAGTCTCCGGTTGAACCTCGCCTTGGCGAATACATTCTTTTATTTGGTTCGTAAGTTCTGATAATTGGTCTGTGTTTTGCGTAATTCGCGGTAGTGACCGCAGCCATCTTAATAACACCTGATTAACAAATACAGCAGGGTGCAGGTAACCATCTTCAATTCGAATAAAATCTTCAAACAAACCCTTAGTTACTTGTAATAAATCATTGTATTTTGAATCGAATGGCAGATACTTAAATGTATATTGCTCCGGGTTGTCTACTATATAGTAAAGTAAATCACCATCGACTTTAGCATTGAACATGCCGTTGTGATAAATCATTAAATAATTCCATTCGTGATGTAACAGTGCCGCTAACAGTATGGGGACTACTGGTTTCCTGACGCCATATGGTGGATTCAAAAAGATTTTAATTAAATCAGAAACCTTCCCACTACCTTGCTCAATAATGTCCAGCAACTCATTTCTTAGCTTCTTCAAACTTTTGTTTTCGGTAATTTCCGGATGATCAAAATTGATACGATTGTTTTTAATTACAGTAGCAAAAATTAAATAATCCGGTCCATACCCTTGAATCTCTAATTTTTTTGTTTTATGAAGTTGTAAGATTTTATTCAATACTTGAATTGCAGCCTTTCTTTGTACCTTTGTTATTGAATTCCTGTTAAAGGCTTCGTTACGAATTTCGGGCGTGTCAGAATAAATTTTATCCATAACGTCTGATAAGAATTGACTCAATGCCATACCACTTTTTACGGTATGGTGCTGTCCCTTATAAATCCAAGAACAATGTTGAAATTTTGTAATAGGTTCAAGTGCCTGGTTTAATTTAAAAACAGTTTGGCTAATGATTGTTTCAATTTCGTCCAAAAGATATTTGTCTTGGCTAATGAAATATTTATCATCACGCAACAAATACAACATCGCTAGCCTTTCTATATCTCTATCAATTGAGATACTCTCATTCGCAGTGACAAATAGTGTTTTTTCCTTTTTTACACTCCACTCTTTAATGAATTTTCTTAAAGATTCGTTATCTGTATTCGTGTCATTGAATACGTAAATTATCGCTGCATCAACGTTATCGTAGTCAGCAAATATTGATTGGAAAGAGCCTTCATCACTTAGTTCCGATTGATAAATCGGAACTATAGGCGCAAATCTAGTGATACTTTTTTCATCGTTATACTGTTTTGGAAGGACATATTTATGGTTAAGTACCGATCGCAGCAGACCCATTCTATCTCGTTTATTTAAAGGGTATGACTGAAATCTTTCGTCGATTGCAGCTTCGATATCAACACTACTACCCTCAAATAATTCCCAATAATCATATGCACTGTTAAAACGAATTACTTTTTTGGAATGCAACTGTTCTAGTATGAGCCTTGTCCACGAAGTCTCCCATGAAAAAGCAAATGAAATAAACTCCTCATTTGGTTCTTGCTGATAATATAAGCCCGAAATATTCCAAATTGCAAGTAATTTAAGAAGCTTTATCTGATCAGAATAAGTTGGTGATTCAGGCAATCTCTTTTGCAATCGCTGGTACAATGAATAGGCCTGACCGATTAGGGAATCCAACTCGAATTCACCAAATGATGGTTCAAAATAGTCAAAAACACTATCAATTCTATACCAGTCTTTTTTTCGTTCGTAATAAGACTTTAAGCCTCCACGTTCATCACTTTCTAGAAAGGTAAATAACGTTCTCTCATTTTGAGCAACAAGATTCGCTAATTGCGGAAGTACAAATAACGAAACGGGGTGTAAAGGATATGATTCCTTTATTACGAGCGAATCAATCTCAAATACATTTAAATCAGGAAACAAATTGAAGTACCGAAGTTCTTGGACAAAGTAATCAACTTCAGTTATATCGCTTCTATAGTCTTGTGTTAACAAGCTTGATAAACGAATAAATGTCGAGGGATCTGCTTTTGTATAATAATTATTATAACGTTTTTCAATTCTTTGAAATTCTTTTTGTAATTCTTCATTATAACGTAAAGCATACTGTCCTAAATTACGATGAGTAATAAGCAACATGTTTAAATTGTTGCCTTGATCTGAGTTTGAAAATTCGGCTATATCCTGTAATTCCTGCATTGTTTCATGCACTTCAGTAGGCGGTAATGTTTGTAAGAATCGGCCAAACTCATCATAAATAATAAACAAACCAAGGTTTCTCGCCCGTAATTCACTAAGAATATATTTTAATTGGCTAATAATATCTTTATCAAAGTTGATGCTTAAATGAGACCCCGACGTAAGTACCGGGTAGATTTTTTTGAACCATTCAATGGCACTAAAATTTACTTTCTCTATGTCTTTGCGCCATGTGTCAACAGTCCACTTCATTTCCTCCAATAAAACGATAAATTGATTGTAGGTTGATTCATACTTATCTTTCCAAGTGTCAACGATCTTTAAGATATCCGCAACTATAATTGGTTCTGAAAAATTTAGATCTTGCTCCCGCAATGTATTATATAAAGCTGATAAAAGACTCCTTCTGAAGTTACCTTCGTTACCATTTAAAAAAACGGGAATAAACGTTTTGTTTGTCTGCTTAACATCAAGTAACAGACTATGTATTTGATCATCTACAGACTGAAATTTTTTCAAAATTTGATGAAACAACTCGTCACTGACATTCCTAGAAACAATACCGGCCAAAATAGTTCCTACCAACGACTTACCCGATCCATATGGACCTACAATGATATGTGCCCGAGTTCCTTCTCCTAAAAATCCTTTAAGGAGCCCCTTCAAAGCATCCGCATGTGAAGGAGTTGGCAAATATCTCTCATACAAAATCTGTCGACCATAATCGAACCGAATGTTTATACTTGGCTGAAAGAATACCTTCTCCTTAATCATATCCGTTCCCTCACATAACGCTTATATTCTTCTTCCAAAAATTCAAGTGGATTAATTTTTGGTAATAATATAGTATCTAGTCTGTTTGTACGATCAAATCTGATAGGGCTGTATGGATGGTGAGTTAACAAGTCGAGGGCTTTAATGATTTCATTTCTAGGGAGATGAAATACTTTGCCCCAAAGAAAGTCTTGTTTCTGAATATCCTCAACCGATATCTGATTTATACCGGTTTTAATTTGGTAATCTAATAATGTGTACATAAGTGCGCCAAGTCCTATATCGGAATACTTTAGATTTTTTTTCGTAATAACCGACTTTTCTTCTATTAACAGACCTATGCCACTTAAAGGGCTTTGGATCACTTCTTCAGGATCTTCATTCTTCCCCTTGTCACAATAAAGTCGAACCAAACAGTCAATATCCCGTTTAATTGAGTTTACTGATGGTTTTTTTGGCTCATTTTTATCTAACCAAAACAAGAAATCATCGATAATTTCTTCTTTCGTCGACAACTTCTTAGCATAATGATTAAAATACCAATACCATGCCGTACATGGTTCCACGGCATCAACCAAGTGAAAATGTATAATGCTAGCTGTATCAATTAATTCGACATAAGGATCATAGTTGTTCATTAATTTCCCAAATTCTGATATTTCCTGTTCAGCCTTGTTATTGACCTCGGCAATCCCGGTTGCGACCACCCAATGCCGCAATGACTGAACCATATTTTTACCAAGTCCAATCTTCTCTGCTGCTTCCTCTCTGTAAAGAAATCTATTATCATTTTCGATATTTTTGATAGCTTTCCTCAGCCAATTAATCCTCAAATAAAAACTTTGGTGCTGACCATATCCCATACCCAAAACCCTTTCTGCTGGAGACTATCTTCCAGAAAGAGTATACCACATTTTGTATTCAAATAGTTCTATTTAAAAAGACCTCTCTATTTCTAATCCCTTTCAACAATAGGTCTTTATATTTCGTTGATAACTATATCCTTATCCTTACAACAATCAAAGTATCGTTTAGAAATTGCTTAAAGAAATTTACTTTCTAAATGTTTGAATATAATGCTAATTATAATGGTTAAATTCACTTATATCTTGATCCTCAATGGAAATACGCTACCGATTCCGAAAAGATTGAAGCCATTTCTAAAGCGACCTAAAATAGGATTCAGCATTAGAATTCTTTGCGAGATTTATTCCCCCTTCGTATTGCAAAGTTGCCAATTCCTCGTGATGCCTTAAGACCTTTCGGTTGTGCATCAAATAGGTAGTCACCTACGGGAACCTCAAACTGCTGCGTGCATTTTTATATGTGCAACCATTAAACGCGACCCGGGCTTCACGATAAAGGATTTCATATTATAAATACCTGATGCATTCTGCAATTCAATCAATCAAATCGTACGCACGGTTTTCAGTCAGTTTAAAGTTATTCTTGTTTGCGACATTAATCAAACACTGATCCTTTTATATCTGCAACGAGTTCTTGCTTTCTTTTCTCCCAAATGCATCAAATTCTCCCACGAAGAACGATGAACAACAGTCAGTACGTTATAACCTAAATCATATGACCAGCTTCCAAAGTTTTTTTGAGTTTGGGGCGGAGCATTCCTCCGACTATTTCTTGAAGCTTATAAACTTTTTATACTCTTCCTCGCCCAAAATTACTTGTCCTGCTCTCTTTACGGAAAATTCAGTCACTCCCGTAGTTACTATTAGGTTTTCAATGTAAAATATTTACGTTTTACCATATCAGGAAAATTGACAACTGAAACTTGGAAAGGAAGTCTAGTTCTGTTAATTCATCTATCCGCTAGCAAGAAAGGCGCCTCTTTGCCGTTATTTAAATAACAAAAAAACATCCATATGAGGATGGTAATGGCGGGAAGGAGAACAGTAGCTTTTCAAAACCACAATCTGCCGTGTTGGTTTTACGTAGAAAAAGTAATTATGCACAAAGAACGCATCAGGCTTATCGTAAAGCCACATCTCCCTGAAATGCAAAATCCACAACCTCAATCGGTTGTGGATTTTAAGTATGGAGGCGAGGGGAGTCGAACCCCTGTCCGAAGGCAACGCCACATAGGCTTCTACGGGTGTAGTGACAGTTTTGATGTCACCCTAGAGACTCCCCGTCACCGGATTCCCTTCGGGTCAGCCTGATTGTCTTCTTCCGTCGACCCCAGGCGGAGACCGATCGGCGTATCCCACTAAAGTTGGGCCCTAGTCTCGGCACATGGGCGATGCAGAGGTAGAGCTAGCTCACAGGTTATTAAGCTGCGAAAGCTAAGTTGTTGTTTTGTTTGCCGTTTAATTGGCTTTAGCGTTGATGAAGCGGACGCGTCCCCACTACCCGCTACCCATGCTCGATCTACCCCCGTCGAATCCAAAAACGCCCCCTTATTAAAAAGGTGTTTCCGGTTAAACGGCTCGAGCATGAATGCTTGATCTTTCGTTTACATTCACAAGTATACCACAAGTCGCGAACGATTTGCTTGGTGAATCCCTGGCAGTCGTGCCAGCGGTAGAAATAATTGTAACAAGGTAAGAATGGAAATGCAAGTTTGCAGAAAAACAAGAAAAATATCGGGTTTTGTCATTTCCTTCCTTCATATTACAGAATTTTCGTGATAAGATCATACCATTCCAATTTTACATTTGGTATAAAACTGCAATTATGGAGGTAAGCATGAAAAACAGGTACAACAAGTCAAAAATGAAAAAGGTTCTGCTATCCGGTCTGCTTCTGACAAGCGTCCTCGCCCTGCCTTTCCAAGCAGCCGCGGAAGCCGTCACGCCGCAGCCCCAACTGAATTGGGTCGAGGGTTCCGGACAGCAAGTGCAGCTTTCGGACATTGCCGAATTGACGCTGCCGCAAAATTATTATTTCCTCGATAAGGACGATACGATTACGATGCTCGAAAGCATCCAGGACATCCCATCCTACCGTGAAATCGGATATGTCGAGCCTGGGGATGAGAACGCCTATTGGAGCGTTTACTTCGAGTACGATGAATCCGGCCACATCGAAGATAACGAAAAGTCGGATATCGATGCGAAAGAACTGCTCAAGAGCTACCAAAGAGGACAGGAAGAAGCGAACAAAGAGCTTCCCGAACAAAATCAGTTGTATGTGGACGGCTGGTTCAAAGAGCCTGCCTATGATGAGTCCATTCGCAGCCTGACTTGGGCATTGCTTCTGCATGATAACAACGGAGAGCAAATTATTAATTACAACACACGCATTCTGACGCGCGTCGGATACATATCGGCCATTCTCGTTTCCGATCCGGCACATTTGGAGGCAGACCGCACCCAGTTCGAGCAAGAGCTGCTCCCTTATGTTACGGTAACTTCGGGCAATACATACGCGGAATTCGATGCTTCCACCGATAAAAAATCCACTCTGGGCCTGACGGGCCTCATTTTGGGAGGAGCCGGCCTGGTTGCGGCCAAAAGAACGGGGTTGCTCGCCATCCTCTTACTCGTCTTGAAAAAGGCTTGGTTCGTGATTTTGCTGCCGTTTATCTGGATCGGCAAATTGTTCAAGAGAAAGAACAAAAATGCCCCTCAACAGGCGGATGCGAACGTCGGCAACGGCCCTGAAGCGCAAAACGCTCAGCCGATGAATGTGGATCACCACCCGGCTTCGGATGACCATGTGGACAATCGTTTCCAAACCAAATTCGAGGCGGAGAATGATCCGAATAAAAAACCGCCGACTTCGATGTAATTCACAAATCAATCGCATGACGCATCAAAAAAACCGGGAGCCGAATCGGCCATCCCGGTTTTTGCTTTATTGTTATCTGGCCACCTTCTGCTTCTCCCGAAGCACGCGTTGGATATCCCGCTGGGCATCGCGTTTGGCGGCGTCGGCGCGTTTGTCGTACTGCTTTTTCCCTTTGCCGAGGCCGAGAAGAAGCTTCGCATAGCCGTTCTTGATGTAAATTTTCAACGGAACGATAGAGTAGCCCTCCTGCTTGGACAAGCCGAGCAGTTTACTGATCTGGGCTTTGTGCAGCAGCAGCTTGCGCGTGCGAGTCGGATCGATCGGATTGAACCGGTTCCCCTGCTCGAACGGGCTGATGTGCATGTTATGGATGTGGATTTCCCCATTCCGGATCGTCGCAAAAGCGTCCCCGATGTTCGCCCGTCCATTCCGAAGCGATTTGATCTCGGTCCCGGTGAGCACCATGCCGGCCTCGTAGGTATCCTCGATGAAATAATCATGGGAAGCTTTTTTATTCTGGGCAAGCACCTTGCCGTCGGCTTTCTTCGCCATGTTCATCCTCCTCATCCCAAGCTTTTACCAGAGCTTAATTGTATCAACTCTCCGGGCCAAAATCAAGGAAAGCCCCCATTACAAGGGCAAATCCCGTTTCCGGAAAAAGACGACCGCCAGCCCGAACGACACCAGCCCGATCACCCCGAGAATCGTGAAGCTGAGCCCCAAGTTTGTGGTTCCGCGGATCTCTATTTCGAAAAAAATACTTCTATTTCCCCCGCTTATGCAGCCAATTTCAGTTGCTTTTTATGCGGTCAGCTCTCCAACAGAACGCCGCGCCAAAATAGCAGGAAATCCTCCCACTAATTTCAGCCACAGATCGCATCCGCCCCATTTAGCGGGGAATCCTCCCGTTAATTTAACCGTTTGAGCCACTAACCCACCATTTTCGCCGAAATAGAGGGACTTTTTCCCGCTAAATGACTCCCATCAAGCCAATTCGTCGGATTAGCTGGAGTTTTTCCTGTTAAAGTTATTGAGGCGAGTGATAAGTGTTGAAAAAGAGTCCATTCGCGAGATATACAGGGGCTTTTCCTGTGAAAGTTACTTCGGAGTGAATGATAAGTGTGGTGAAGGAGTCGATTTTGCTGGGATTAGCATGAATTCTCCTATATAAAGTTCCTTTGAAGTGAATGATAACTGTGGAGAAGGAGCCAATTCGCTGGGGTTAACAGGAGTTTTCCTGTAAAAGTCACTATGAGCGAATAAAAAGTGTGTTCCATAGGAGCTAATTGAGAGGTGTGTATGAAATTTCGACCTTAAAAGCCCAAAATGGCGCGAAAACGCCGATTCTGTACGAAAATTCATACAGAATCGGCCTATAAACCGATCAAAGGGCGTTTTGTGTATGATAATTCATACAGAATCCCTCATTTGCTACGGAATAACAAATTTCTGTATGATTTATCGTACACATTCAAAAAAGGCCAACCGGGTCACCCCCCGGTTGGCCTTATGCTTACTTCTTCTTCTTGCGCACGAACGCAGCCGTGCCGCTGCCTTTGCCCTTGCCGCCGCCGCGCTTCTTGCGCGGGGCCGGCGCGGCGCCCCCATCGGCGGGACTCGCCCCGCCGCCGATGAAAATCCCGCTCGCGGACGTCTTCTTCCGCCGCGAGCCCTTGCCGCTCCCGGGGTCGTAGCCCCCGGAGTCGCGGCTGTACCCGGCCGGGCCGGCGGAGCTATAGCCGCCCTTGCCGGAGCCAAAGCCGAAGCTCGGCGCCGCAGCAGCGCCTCCGCTTCCGCGCCCGCCCGCGCCGCGGCCGCCGCCCGACTCGCTTCGGCGCGGACCGCCGGCGGCACCTTTACCGCCGCCGGTGCCGCCACCGCCGCGCTTCCCGGCGCCGCCCCGGCCCGCTTTGCCGCCGCGCTCGAACGCGGCGCCACCGCCTCCGCTGCCGTTCCACCCGTCCCGGCGGCGCGGCTTCATGTCGACCAACTCGAAATCGATCGTATGGTCGTCCATGTTCACGCGGGCGACGCGGATCTTCACCTCGTCGCCGATCCGGAAGATCCGCGACGTGCGCTCGCCGATCAAGGCCATATGCTGCTCATGGAAGTGGTAATAATCGTCCGTCATCCCGCTGAGACGGATCAGGCCTTCCACCGTATTCTCCAGCTCGATGAACATGCCGAAGCTCGTCACGCTGCTGATGATGCCGGGGAATTCTTCCCCGACCTTGTCCAGCATGAACTCGGCCTTCTTCAGCTGCTCCGTATCGCGCTCCGCATCCACGGCGACCCGCTCCCGCTCGGACGATTGCTGCGCAATCTCCTGCATGCGGCTAGCCAGGTACTCCTGCCGTGCCTCCGTCAGCGTCCCGCCATTCTCGATCACCTCGCGGATCACCCGGTGGATCACCAGGTCCGGATAACGGCGGATCGGCGACGTGAAGTGCGTGTAGAACTCCGCCGCCAGCCCGAAATGCCCCGTGCTCTCGGCGTCGTACTTCGCCTGTCTCATCGAGCGCAGCATCATCGTGCTGATCACCGTCTGCTCCTTCGTGCCCTGAATATCCTCCAGCAGCGTCTGCAGCGCGCGCGGATGCACCTTGTTGCCTTTGCCGCCCTTGACGGCATACCCGAAATTGGCCACAAAAGCCATGAAGTTCATCAGCTTCTCCTGATCCGGGTCCTCATGAATCCGGTAGATGAACGGCACCTTGAGCCAGTGGAAATGCTCCGCGACCGTCTCGTTGGCCGCCAGCATGAATTCCTCGATGATCTGTTCCGCGATCGAGCGCTCCCGTTTGACGATATCGGTCGGCTTGCCGTTCTCGTCCACGATCACCTTCGATTCTTCGAAATCGAAGTCGACCGCCCCGCGCCGCATCCGTTTCGCGCGAAGCGCAAGCGCCAGCTCCTTCATCAGCCGGAACGTCTCCACGAGCCCGCTGTAACGCTCCGTCACTTCCGGATCCTCCTCCTGGAGGATTTTCCGCACATTCGTATACGTCATCCGCTCCGTCGTCCGAATCACGCTCGTAAAAATATCATGCTTCACGACCTTCATCTGGTCGTCGAATTCCATTTCGCAGGACAGCGTAAACCGGTCCACCTTCGGATTCAGCGAGCAAATGCCGTTGGACAACCGGTGCGGCAGCATCGGAATCACCCGATCCACGAGATATACGCTGCATCCGCGGTTATACGCTTCCTGGTCGAGCCTCGAGCCCTCGCGCACATAATATCCGACGTCCGCAATATGCACCCCGAGCCGGATATTTCCGTTCGGCAGGCGCTCCACGTTGACCGCGTCATCCAGATCCTTCGCGTCTTCCCCGTCGATCGTGACGATCACCTTATCCCGCAAATCCCGCCGCCCTTGCTGCGCGATTTCTTCCTCCGCGATCGTGTCCGGTGCGGCTTGGGCCTCGGCCATGACATCGTCCGGGAACCCTTCGGGCAGCTGATGCTTGCGGATGATCGACAAAATATCGACCCCCGGGTCATCCTTATGTCCGAGAATTTCGATGACCTCGCCCTGCGCGGCCGATCGCCCTTCGGGATAACTGACGATCCGGGCCACAACCTTTTCCCCGCTGACCGCCCCGCCGAATCCCTCCAACGGCACAAAAATATCCCGGTTAATCCGCTTATCGTCCGGAATGACGAACCCGTAAGTCTCGTGGTGCTCGAACACCCCGACCACCTGGGTTACCGCACGGGTGACGATCCGCACGACTTCGCCTTCAAGCTTGCCTCCCGCGATGCTTTTGGAATTGACCCGGACCAGCACGATATCCCCGTTCATCGCGCTTTTCAGATCGTTGGCGTGAATATACACATCCGGATGATCCCGGTCATCGGGAATCAGGAACGCAAACCCTTTGGCATGCGCCTGCAAACGCCCGCGCACCAAATCCATGCGCTCCGGCACCCCGTACCGGTTTGATCGCGTCAAAATAATCTGCCCCGACTGTTCCAACTGGTTGAGCAGCTTCAAAAATTCCTTAAACTCGGAGGCATCCCGAATTTCGAAATGCTCCTCGAGCTCCTGATAAGTCATCGGTTTATACGCCGTCTCCCGCATAAAAGCGAGCAGCTGTGCTTCTGTTATCATGTCTCACCTCGGCCGGCACTCCCGCCGGCATAAATTATTTGTGCGGCAATCATGCTTTTTTCCATGAATTACCCACTTGTATATACCCTAGTATACACGAAATCAACCGAACGCATCCGTTTCCTCCACGTAAGGCAATTTATGTTTTTATTTATGTTTTTATTGTGGCAACCCGGTGAACCCCTAAATTTTCCACCCGAATTTTCCGAAAAATAGATAGGAATACATACCTATCAGAAAAGGAGTACATATGGACAACTTAACCATCCTACAGCGACGGAACAAACTTTTCGTCAAAATCATCTGGATCATGGTCGCCTTGGGCGTCCTGACCGATCTGATGATCGGCGTCGAAACCGGCATGCTGGTGACCCTGATCGTCGTCGGCGGCGTCTGCTGCTCCATCGCCACCTATATGACGTATGCCGACAAAGGCACGCGCTACGTCATGTTCGTCATCCCAACCATCACCGCCGTGCTCACCTTTCTGCTGATCTACCAGGATCCCGAGCCCATCATCGGTACCTATCTTCTCGTTTACGTGAATATCGGTCTTATGACGCTCTATTCCAACTACAAACCGATCGTCTTTGCGGGCATACTCGGTCTGGTCATTACTACATACTTTTATTACACGCCTTTTTATCATGACAAAATGTTTGCCCGCGAACCACTGAGCTATCTGCTGCTGTTCCTGATTTTCACCACGGTCGCGATGGCCTTTGCCGCCCGGTTCAGCGAGAAGCTCCAAAAAACCGTACTCGAAAAACAAAAAGATACCGAAACCGCCAAACAACGGGGCGACGAAATTCTCTCCCGCCTGCAGTCTTCTTTGGAGGTTCTGAACCGCCTCAGCACCGACCTGCGGGAAAACGTCAATGTGACCGGGACGATCTCCAGAGAAATCACGACCACCTTCGGCAGCGTCTCCACCACGATGGAACAGCAAACGCTCGGCCTGCAGGAGACGACCAAATCCGTGCATTCCGTCGAAGAAATCGTCGGCGAAACCGCGGGCAGTTCCTCCACCCTGCAGCTGCTTTCCCAAGAAATGCTTCAAAACACGGATGCCGCAGGCACGCGCATGTCCTCTCTGTCCGAGCTAATCGGCAATCTGCAAAAAGTCATTACGGGAACCGTGAAGCAAATGCAGCAGCTCAGCGACCAGAACGAGCGGATCCGCGAGATCGTCGATACGATCCAGGGCATCTCGTCCCAGACGAACCTGCTGGCCATGAACGCGGCGATCGAAGCGGCGCATGCCGGCGAGCACGGCAAAGGTTTTGCCGTCGTCTCCACGGAAATCCGCAAACTGGCCGAAACCTCGCGCCAACAGGCGGAATTGATCAATAACATTTTGGCCGACGTGGTCGGCAAGATCAACGATGTCGCCGAGCAGATCACCGCAGGCCGTGATGCGATCGATATCGGCAAGGAAGAAGCCGAAGCGGCGAAAGCATACGTCACCAAAGTCGGGGAAAGCGCCCGCGATGTAAGCGAACAATCCGGCCAGGTCGACACGTCCGTGAGACAGCTCCAGGAAAACTACAAGCGGATCATGGCCGACATCCTGTCCGTCGCCGAAGGCACCGAGCATAATATGAGCGCCACGGAAGAGATTTTGGCGGGCATTGAAGCCCAGGACGGCAAAATCCGCGAAATCGTCCATCACTATGAGGAACTGGATAATCTGATTTTGAATCTCTCGAAATTGGCCGCGGAAACCCGCGAAGGCGATACGAAATCGTAAAAAATAAGGGTGCCCCTGAGGGCACCCTTTTTACTATCATTATGTATGAATCGCAACCATCGGCGAATGTTCTTTTTCCACTATAGCTTTAAACCAATCATATCGTTCCTTATTTTCATAAAAATCCGCCGCATGAATAATCGTAGGAATCACGTCTCCGCCTTTATAAAACACCCGCTCTCCCACCCGGGACATCGGAACGTGGAAGGAAATTCGGAGTGCCCGGAACAGCAGGGGTTCCAGCAGCGTCACGTAATGCCGAATGTGGTTCGTTTCCGCATACATGACGATCGTTGCCAGCAGACGGTCCAGATTTTTGCCGCGATGGTCTTTATGTACAGCCACTTTGTCCACCTCTGCAACAAGACCCGAGTCCGCCAAAAGCACCGGATGTTCGTGAAAAGGAGCAATCTCGTTCAAAAAGCTGTATTCCCTGGAGTACGGCTTCATCTCCACCGTGGCTACCGGCGTATCCGCTTCGTCAAAAACGAGGCATCTGTCCAGCACTTCCTCGGCCCACTCCAGTTCGAATCCTTTCTCCAACCACGCCTCCTTCCAAATCCCGTCAAAGATCATCTCTTCTTCGATCGTCTTCACCAGCTTGTACATATTTCTAGTCTCCTTTTCTCTCTATTGAGCAAAATGTACCATTTTACTGGGAGGAAATATTTCCCACATTAAAATTGTAATATTTCCTGGAGATGGAGACAATAGTCCTAATTTAGTAATTTAGCAACAAAAAAAGCCTCCGACTCCCGAAGGAGACGAAGGCTTCCGTAGATCGCTTTAGCTTTGGAAAACAGCGACGACAATGGCCAGAATAAAGAATCCTGCGGCCAATCCGACCGTAACCCGTTGAAGAACGAGCTCCATACCGCGTGCTTTCGACTTGCCGAAAAGATGTTCAGCACCCCCGGAGATGGAACCGGCAAGGCCAGCGCTCTTCCCTTCCTGCAGCAATACGACTGCAATCAAGCCGATAGAGAAAATAACGAGAAGCACTTCCAAAAAGATATTCATCCAATCCACCTCCTAAGTGTGAACACTTTAAAATCTATGTTCGCTATCAAATCATAAATGGTTACAAAAACAGCAATATCATTTTACCATAGCGGGCCAAGAATAACAACCGGCTATCCGCATGCCGCGCTTCCGGTGTACCTTACTTCACGCCTGTCAGTTTGTAAACCCGGGCTTCGTAAGGCCGCAAAGCGATTTGACGGAAATCCTCCGCCTTGCCTGAAGCCGCCGGTACTTCGTAATTACTGATCAGCAGTTCGTGCGAATCCCAGCCGATCTGCTCCTCCAGGCGGAACTCCGCAGGCTCCTCATAAAAATTCAAAATGACCAGCAACCGTTCATCGCCCAAAGCCCGCATATAAGCATAGACCTGTTCGTCTTTTTCGTGAAGCAGCTTGTAGTCGCCGTAAACGATAATATCGTGTTTTTTGCGCAGCTCAATCAGGGCTCTGTAATAATGGAATACCGAGTTCGGATCGTTCAGCGCCTGTTCGGCGTTAATTTCCCGGTAATTCGGGTTCACGGCAATCCACGGCGTCCCGGTCGTAAATCCGGCCTGCGGCCCCGCGTTCCATTGCATCGGCGTTCTGGCGTTATCGCGCCCTTTAGCATAGATCGATTCCATAATCTCTTCATGCTTGTGGCCCTTGCTTACATAATCCTTGTACATATTGAGCGATTCGATATCCTTGTACTCTTCGATCGTCTCAAAGCGGACATTGGTCATGCCGATTTCTTCGCCTTGATATATATATGGCGTCCCTTGAAGCGTATGCAGCAGCGTGGCGAGCATTTTGGCCGATTCATTATGATATTTGCCGTCATTCCCGAATCGGGACAACAGGCGCGGCTGATCGTGATTGTTCAAATAAATGCTGTTCCACGCTTTGCCGTGCAGCTTCGTCTGCCATTTGCTGACCATTTCCTTGAATTGCGTCAGCTTCCACGGCGTCACTTCCCATTTGCCCGTCGGACCCGAATCAATGCCCATCCATTCGAACTGGAACACCATATTCAGCTCGTTCCGGTCATTTCCGGTAAACAGCTCCGCATCCTCCGGCGTCACGTCGCAAGTTTCGCCAACCGTCATAATGTCGTATTTCGACAGCACTTCCCGGTTCATTTCCTGCAAAAACTCATGGACGCGCGGCCCGTTGATGAAGTGACCGTAGTCGCCATCCAGCTTCGTCGTCGTATCCGGCAGACCCGGCGCTTTGGAGATCAAATTGATCACGTCCATCCGGAAGCCGTCGATGCCTTTGTCCAGCCACCAGGTCATCAAGTCGTACACCTCTTGGCGAACCTTCGGGTTTTCCCAGTTCAGATCCGGTTGTTTTTCCGAGAAAATATGCAGGAAATACTCGTCCGTTTGCTCATCGTACTTCCAGGCCGGGCCGCTGAAGAAAGAACCCCAATCGTTCGGCTCCTTGCCGTCCTTGCCCGGCCGCCAGATGTAGTAATCCCGGTACGGATTGTCCTTGGACTTGCGGGACTCCACAAACCAGGCATGTTCGTCCGAGCTGTGATTGACCACCAGGTCCATAATCAGCTTCATCCCCCGGTCGTGCAGCCCGGCGAGCAGCTCCTCCCAGTCCGCCATCGTGCCGAACTCGTGCATAATCCCCCGGTAATTGCTGATATCGTACCCGTTATCGTCATTCGGAGACTCATACACCGGACACAGCCATACCACGTCGACGCCCAGCGTTTTCAAATAATCCAGCTTGGAAATGATCCCGCGCAAATCCCCGATCCCATCCCCATTGCTGTCCATAAAACTCCGCGGATAAATTTGATAAACGACGCTCTCTTTCCACCATTTTTTCTCCATTTGTCATTGCCTCCTCGATTTTGTCGTGCTTTGTCTTATTATCTCCTTGAATACCCTTTTTCCACGGCCTTGCCGCTCGGATGGCTTTCGTATCGCCATTCGGCATCATTTGGGAAATCGTCTGCTATTGTTCAGAGTCCCCGAATTGACGTCCTGGCAAGCATGTTCCGACGAGCCCGTTCTGTCGATTACGTTCTAGTAAGCAGGATCCGGCGGTCCGTTCGATCACGCTCTATCAAGCAAGACCCGGCGGGCCTGTCTCTTCGATCACGCTCTAGCAAGTAAGACCCGGCGGGCCTGTCTCTTCGATCACGCTCTAGCAAGCAAGACCCGGCGGGCCTGTCCCTTCGATCACGCTTTAGCAAGCAAGACCCGGCGGGCCTGTCCCTTCGATTACGCTCTAGCAAGTACGATCCAACGTGCCGCTCTACCGCTCACATCTTATCAAACACGATCCAACGTGCCCCTTCTACCGCTCACATCTTAACAAACACGATCCAACGTGCCCCTTCTACCGCTCACATCTTATCAAACACGATCCAACTTGCCCCTTCTACCGCTCACATCTTATCAAACACGATCCAACTTGCCCCTTCTACCGCTCACATCTTATCAAACACGATCCAACTTGCCCCTTCTACCGCTCACATCTTATCAAACACGATCCAACTTGCCCCTTCTACCGCTCACATCTTATCAAACACGATCCAACTTGCCCCTTCCATCAATCATGTCCAATCCAGCAAGCATGCTCCCTGCCCACCGTAATCAGACCTTCCTCACGTAAACGTTTACTCACAAAGAAAATGGGGGCCTTCGGAAAATAGCGACTAAAAACGGCCTTATTGAGCTGATTTTGCAACTTTCCACGAAAATAAGGCCCATTTATACCGCTATTCCGTAAAAACTCGGCCCAAATGCCCTTCAAGAGCACGTTTGACGGAAAATAAGGACATAAATGTCCTCTATTTTTCCGTCATCCCGGCGAATCGGCCAAATAAGGACCTTTTTTACCGCTATTTCCGGGCCGAGCCGACACGACGCTACTGCTGCTCCAGCGTCTTCACCGTCCCGCGCTCAATCACCGTGTGAAGCGCGATTTCACTCGCGGCCGGGATGCCCGAATCCAGCTGGGCAATCAGCTTCCGGGCCGCGAGCCGGCCCATCTCCTGCAGAGGCTGGGCCACGGTCGTTAGCGGAGGATTGCTCATCTCCGCCAGCTTCAAGTTGTCGTAGCCGATGACCGACAACGCCTCCGGTACGGCGATGCCGCGCCTCGCCGCTGCCGAAATGACGGCGATCGCCATCTCGTCGGCCGCGGCGAACACCGCTGTCGTCTCCGGCGCAGTCTCGAGCAAGCGTTCCGCCGCCCGCAGGCCGCCTTCGAACGTGAAGCCGCCGTCCTGGACCATGGCATCCGCAAGCGGAATGCCATGGTCCCGCAAAGCCTGGCGGAAGCCGTCGTACCGCGGCTTCCCCGCAATGCGATCGGCCTCGCCGCCGCCGATCATCCCGATCCGCCGATGTCCCCGGCGGATCAAAAATTCGGCGGCATCGTACGCCGCCTGCCGGTCGTCCACTTTGACGTACGGGACCTCGTCAAACTCCGACTGTGTCGCTACGAGCACGAGCGGCACCCGCATCGCCTGGACGGCTTCATAATATTCCGGCTTCAGCACGCCGCTGGAAAAAATAATGCCGTCTACCCGCTTCTCCCTGAGCACCTGCAAATACTTCATCGTCCGCTTGCCGTCTTCCGCCGTATTGCAGACGATGACGCTGTAATTGTGCTCATGCGCCACCTCTTCGATCCCGTGCAGGATCTCCGAGGAGAACGAACTCGACACGCTCGGAAACAGCACCCCGATCGTCTCCGTCCGTTTATTAACCAGCCCGCGGGCAATGGCATTGGGCTGGTATTCCAGCTCCTTTACCGCTTGCATGACCTTAAGCCTCGTGTCCTCCGAATACCCGGGCAAATTATTGAGCACCCTGGACACGGTGGCCACCGATACGCCGGCCATTTTCGCTACATCTTTAATCGTTGAGCTCATTATGCCAAACCTTCTTCAAATGAATTCACCTTTATACGTAAACGTTTACTATCAATATATTTGAGTTTTACAGCTGTGTCAACGCTTCAGCCTCTTCTTCCATTTGTTCAACAAGCTTTCCCTCTTTTCCATGACTCCCCAACGTAGTCCTAAAATTATCGGCGGATAGTATATCGGTACCATCCAGTGATACGTGCCGTCTATTTTGTTATCTTTGTTCACTTTCAACGCCCATTTCCCAGAATAGGCCAATTGACCTTTATTTCTTTTCACATATTTACGAGCCTTTTCAAAATCAAACTCCTCTACTAACGACTCATCAATCTCCCGGCCCATTTGCTCTAATTTCAATTCTTTTTCTTCCCAAGACATTTCCGAATCCCAAATTTCGATCAATTGGTACCCTGTAAGGTGCTCCTCAATCTTATTCTTAAGCTCATCTGTAACATATGGGTACGATAACATCCTGTGATTATCAGGTAGAATCATATTAAAAATGCGATGTTCTCCTACAATCACCTCATATAGAGCCAGCGTGTATTCATCCACTCCGAAAGAAGTTTTTTTGGAACGATCTTGATCGATGCAGTTCAAAACCGAAAGCGGCCGAAGGAGATAATACACTTCACCTGATTCAGACCTCAGCGGCAAAATTCAACGTTCAAGTCGGGATCTTGCTCAAAAAGTAACTTCGCTTTCTGATTGATAACTAACGCTCCGGCATATCTGCCATATAAATCGGTGGCACGGCCTTTTTTCTTCTACACGTACCTCATACCCGCTCCATTGCTCCGCCAAGGGTTCTCCGCATCTCAATAGTTCATTTACTCTGGTAAAATCGTCGTCATGCACAAATTCCACCGAATCATTTGCCGGATGATAATCGAACAACCAAACTTTCATCTTTCCTTCTCCCCTCATACTTGTTTATGTAAGCAAAAAACGACCCTACCCCGAGATCCTGCATCCTTAGGTTGAGTCGTTGTTGTTATGTAAAAAAGAGGACCCGCCTACCGTATAACGTCAGACGGGTCCATTTTATGTTCAATCTTGAGGCACTATCAACCGGCTTAACGCTTCAGGTTATAGAACGACTTCAGGCCGTTGTATTGAGCCAGTTCGCCCAATTGGTCTTCGATGCGAAGCAATTGGTTGTACTTCGCGATACGGTCCGTACGGGAAGGCGCACCTGTTTTGATTTGGCCGGCGTTTGTAGCAACCGCGATGTCAGCGATCGTGCTGTCTTCGGACTCACCGGAACGGTGGGAGACAACCGCTGTGTAACCAGCGCGTTTTGCCATTTCGATCGCGTCGAAAGTTTCGGTGAGCGTACCGATTTGGTTAACTTTGATCAGGATCGAGTTACCGATGCCGTCTTTGATACCTTTTTCAAGACGCTCGGTGTTGGTTACGAACAGATCGTCGCCAACGAGTTGGATTTTGCCGCCCAATTTCTCGGTGAGCAATTTCCAACCTTCCCAGTCGTCTTCGGAGCAGCCGTCTTCGATCGTGATGATCGGGTATTTATCAACCCAAGAAGCAAGCAGGTCAACGAACTCAGCTGGCGTGTAGGATTTGCCTTCGCCTTCAAGATGGTATTTACCGTCTTTGAAGAACTCGGTGGAAGCTACGTCCATACCCAAGAATACGTCAACGCCTGGTTTGTAACCGGCTTTTTCGATCGCTTCCATGATCGAGGACAAAGCGTCTTCGTTGGAAGTGAAGTTAGGAGCAAAACCGCCTTCGTCGCCAACAGCCGTGTTCAGGCCTTTCGATTTCAGAACGGATTTCAGGTTGTGGAAAATTTCCGCGCCAACGCGAAGAGCTTCTTTGAATGTAGGAGCGCCAACAGGCAGAACCATGAATTCTTGAACGTCTACGTTGTTGTCGGCATGAGCGCCGCCGTTCACGATGTTCATCATCGGAACTGGCAATTGTTTTGCGTTGAATCCGCCAAGGTAAACATACAGTGGCAGGTCCAGAGCGTCAGCAGCTGCGCGAGCTACTGCCATGGAAACGGCCAGAATGGCGTTAGCGCCGAGCTTGCCTTTGTTAGGCGTGCCGTCCAAAGCGATCATCAATTTGTCGATGCCCAGTTGGTCCAGGGCGTCCATACCGATGATTTCCGGAGCGATGATTTCGTTTACGTTCTCAACGGCTTTCAGAACACCTTTGCCGAGGTAACGGGATTTGTCGTCGTCGCGAAGCTCAACCGCTTCGTGCGCGCCTGTGGAAGCACCGGAAGGTACGATCGCGCGTCCGATAGCACCGGACTCCAGATATACTTCAACTTCTACTGTTGGGTTGCCGCGGGAGTCAAGGACTTCGCGAGCATATACGTCAGAAATAATAGTCATTGTATATAACTCTCCTTTTTGGGTTGTATTGTTCGAATCATCTTCATCGTAACGACCGTCAGAGCGGTTATTTGAGCTAAAATCAACTTTTCGGAATTCTAACGGTTATATATTCGCTTATTTGCCTGATTTGGCGGCAAAGCCGGCTTCAACCGGAAAATAAGCGCTGCAGGAACCGTTAGACAACGATAGGCAGCATTTTCGCCTGAATAACGCCCATGGCAACCGTTAGCGCATCAGCGTCTGCATCAGCGTTAGCATCAGCAGTAGGCGTCAGTGCCAGAATCTGCATCAGCAATAGGCATTAGCACCAGTATCTGCATCTGCATCAGCATCAGCATCAGCATCAGAATCTGCATCAGCTATAGGCACCAGCGTCAGAATCAGCATCTTAGCTGGTTTTGCAAAAGACTGCGGCGAACCGCTCGCCTCTTTCCTACGCCTTCCGGCTGGCAATCATCGATTGCCCAGTCATTTCCGGCGGCTGCGGCAAGCCCATCAGGTCGAGCAGCGTCGGCGCTACATCGGCCAAAATGCCATGCTCGCGCAGAATCACGTTCTCGTCGGTCACGATGAACGGAACCGGGTTGGTCGTGTGCGCAGTGAACGGACGGCCATTCTCGTCGAATACCATATCCGCGTTACCGTGGTCGGCGATAATGACAACGACGCCGCCTTTCGCCTTAACCGCGTCTACCACTTTGCCGACACATTCGTCGGTCACTTCAACCGCCTTTTTCGTCGGTTCCAGCATGCCGGAGTGTCCGACCATGTCCGGGTTCGCAAAGTTCAAAATGATCGCGTCATGCTTGTCGGCTTCGATTTCCTTCACGCAGGCATCGGCCACTTCATAAGCGCTCATTTCCGGCTTCAAGTCATACGTCGCGACCTTCGGCGAATTGATCAGGATGCGCGTTTCGCCCGGAAGCTCAACGTCGCGTCCGCCGCTGAAGAAGAACGTAACGTGCGGGTATTTCTCGGTCTCCGCGATGCGGAGCTGCTTTTTGCCATGCTGCACAAGCACTTCGCCGAACGTATTGTCGAGATCTTTTGGCTTGTATGCCACATATCCTTCCACCGTTTCGGCAAACAGAGTCAAGCAGACGAAATGCAGGTCCTTCGGAAACTTCGGTCCGCGGTCAAAGCCATGGAAATCCTTGTTCGTGAATACGTTGGACAATTGGATCGCACGGTCCGGACGGAAGTTCAGGAACACGACGGAGTCGCCGGATTCCACCAGCGCGATCGGCTGGTCATGTCCGTCCACGATAACGGTCGGCATGACGAATTCGTCGAATACCGATTTCTCGTACGACTCGGTTACGGCCGTGATCGGATCGGTATATCTCGGGCCTTCGCCGTACACCATCGCACGATAGGATTTCTCTACGCGTTCCCAGCGTTTGTCGCGGTCCATTGCGTAGTAACGTCCTTGTACCGTAGCGATTTTGCCCACACCCACTTCCTCGATCTTGGCGATCAGGCGCTCAATAAAGCCCTTCGCGCTGTCGGGAGCCACGTCGCGTCCGTCCAGGAAAGCATGGATATACACATCTTGCATATCCTCTTGCTTCGCCAGGTCGAGCATCGCGAACAAGTGGTCGATGTGGCTGTGTACGCCGCCGTCGGACAAAAGTCCGTACAGGTGCAGCTTCTTGCCCTTCGATTTCGCGCTGCGAACCGCGTCAACCAGCGTTTCGTTTTTGAAAAACTCGCCTTCGCGAATCGATTTGGAAATACGGGTCAAATCCTGATACACGATCCGTCCGGCGCCGATGTTCAAAT
Source organism: Paenibacillus salivarius (assembly GCF_051307165.1). Classification (NCBI taxonomy): domain Bacteria; kingdom Bacillati; phylum Bacillota; class Bacilli; order Caryophanales; family Paenibacillaceae; genus Paenibacillus; species Paenibacillus salivarius. The sequence continues at coordinate 214,059 of NZ_CP195592.1, read as the reverse complement.
GGCCCACTTCGGAGTTGCCCATTTGCCCTTCCGGCAAGCCTACGGCTTCGCCGCAAGCGGTCAGGGTCGTGTTCGGATATTCCTTCAGGTAGCGGTCGTAGTTAGGCTTGTTTGCCTGAGCGACCGCGTTCCCTTCCACCGTATTGCGAAGTCCGAAGCCGTCCATGATGATCAATGCTACTGGTTTTGGAGTGGCCATCTTACTTTGCCCCCTCGACCAATTGGATATAGGAAGCCGGTTGCAGACTTGCGCCGCCCACGAGAGCGCCGTCGATGTCGCTTTGGCCCATATATTCCTTCACGTTTTCAGGTTTTACGCTGCCGCCGTATTGAATACGGATCTTGTCGGCCACGTCCGCGCTGTACAGGTCTTTCACCAGGCTGCGGATGTAAGCGATGACTTCGTTGGCATCCTGCGAAGTGGAGGATTTGCCGGTGCCGATGGCCCAGATCGGTTCATATGCGATGACGACCTGTGCGGCTTGCTCCGCGGACAATCCTTTCAGCGCCGCTTCGGTTTGCACCTTCACGACATCCTTCGTTTGTCCCGCTTCGCGTTCTTCCAGCTTTTCACCCACGCAAGGAATCGGAGTCAATCCGTGTTTAAATGCGGCATGAACCTTTTTATTCACGATTTCATCGGTTTCGCCAAAATAAGCGCGGCGCTCGGAATGCCCGATAATGACATAATCCACGCCCAGCTCTTTCAGCATTCCCCCGCTGATTTCGCCGGTAAATGCGCCTTCGTCTTCGAAATGCAGGTTTTGGGCGCCGATTTTGATCGACGTACCTTTGGCGGCTTCCACCAAAGCCGGAAGATTGGTAAACGGAGCGCAGATCACGCTCTCTACGCCTTCAACCTCCGCTTTCCCTTTTACCGCTTCGAAGAAAGCTTTTGCTTCGGAAACCGTTTTGAACATTTTCCAGTTTCCTGCAATAATAGGTGTTCTCATCAGAGCACACTCCCTTCAAGAGGTAACTCAAAAAGTCATCTTTTGATCACGAAGCGATAACAGACAGCATCATCGACATCGAATCTTGAATTCAGCCGAGCCTTCATCCAACCTTCTCGGTGCTAAAAGCCTGACCTTTTGAGCTTTTATTATAAATTATTTATCGTTCAAAGCCACAACGCCAGGGAGCGCTTTGCCTTCCATGAATTCCAGGGAAGCGCCGCCGCCCGTGGAGATGTGATCCATCTTGTCGGCCAGTTTGAATTTCTCGGCTGCCGCCGCGGAATCCCCGCCGCCGATGATGGTGTAGCCTTCGGTTGTAGCGCAAGCTTGAGCTACTTCTTTCGTACCGTTTGCGAAAATATCGATTTCGAATACGCCCATCGGTCCGTTCCAAACGACCAGTTTGGAATTTTTGATGATTTCGGCGTATTTCGCACGCGTTTTAGGACCGATGTCCACGCCTTCCCAGTCGGAAGGAATGCTGTCGATATCCACTTCTTTGTGGTTCGCGTTCGCGCTGAAGTCGTCAGCGACTACGATGTCCACCGGAAGCACGAAGTTTTTGCCGAGCTTCTTCGCTTTTTCGATGAAGCCGAGAGCAACATCAAGCTTGCTGTCGTCGCACAGGGATTGACCGATTTCATAGCCTTGGGCTTTGAAGAACGTGTATGTCAATCCGCCGCCGATCAAAACGTTGTCGGCGATCGTCAGCAAGTTGTCGATCACGTCGATTTTGTCCTTCACCTTGGAACCGCCGATAATCGCTGTGAAAGGACGATCCGGGTTCGACAAAGCTTTGCCGAGAACGGACAATTCTTTTTCCATCAGCAGACCGGAAACGGCTGGCAGATAGTGAGCGATACCTTCGGTCGATGCATGCGCACGGTGAGCGGCGCCGAAAGCGTCGTTCACGAACAGATCGGCCAGCTCCGCGAATTGTTTCGCCAGCTCAGGATCGTTCTTTTCTTCGCCCGGATAGAAACGGACGTTTTCAAGCACAAGCACGTCGCCATTGTTCATAGCGGCTACTTTCGCTTTTACTGCGTCACCGATCGCTTCGTCGGCTTTAGCAACCTCTTTACCCAGCAATTCGCCAAGGCGTTTTGCAGGCAGCGTCAAACGCATGTCTTCGTTCACTTGGCCCTTCGGACGTCCCAAATGGCTCGCCAAAATGACTTTCGCGCCGTTTTCGATCAAATATTTGATCGTCGGCAGCGTTTCGCGAATCCGGGTATCGTCGGTAATTTGACCGTCTTGCATCGGTACATTGAAATCCACGCGGACAAACACGCGTTTGCCGGTTACTTCCACATCACGTACACTTTTCTTGTTCATCTCCACGTTCCTCCTATAGGCGTGACTCCAGATTTCTCTCCTAAGCGGTACTGCTTCTCTAGAGGTAGTTCAAAAAAGTCACCTGATTTTTTGAACTACCATTTTATCTAATGGAACTCTTTTTATCTAAAACGGTGTGTGTGAATGTCGAATCAATAAAAATTCATGAACCAAAGAGGAGTCCTCGTTGAAGGTATCTCCTCTTTGGTCTTGTTATCAAGGATCTGTTAATTACTTAACTTTTTTTGCGAAGTATTCCAAAGTACGAACCAATTGAGCGGTGTAGGACATTTCGTTGTCATACCAAGCAACGGTTTTAACCAGTTGTTTGTCGCCAACAGTCAATACTTTCGTTTGCGTAGCGTCGAACAGGGAACCGAAAGTCATTCCTTTGATGTCCGAAGATACGATTTCGTCTTCTGTGTAGCCATAAGTTTCTGGGTCGGAAGCGGCTTTCATAGCTTCGTTGATTTCAGCTGCAGTTACGTTCTTCTCAAGAACAGTAACGAGCTCAGTCAGGGAACCTGTTGCAACTGGAACGCGTTGAGCCGCGCCGTCCAATTTGCCTTGCAGTTCAGGGATAACCAGACCGATTGCTTTTGCAGCACCAGTCGTGTTAGGGATGATGTTTTCGGCAGCGGCACGGGCACGACGGAAGTCGCCTTTCGCATGAGGAGCGTCAAGCGTGTTTTGGTCGCCAGTGTAAGCATGGATCGTAGTCATCAAGCCTTCAACGATACCGAATTTGTCTTGAAGCGTTTTAGCCATAGGAGCCAAGCAGTTCGTTGTGCAAGAAGCACCGGAAATAACCGTTTCCGAACCGTCAAGGATTTCATGGTTAACGTTGTAAACGATAGTTTTCATATCGCCTGTAGCAGGTGCGGAGATAACGACTTTTTTAGCTCCGCCTTTCAGGTGAAGCTCAGCTTTTTCTTTAGTCGTGAAGAAGCCTGTGCACTCGAGCACGATGTCTACGCCAAGCTCGCCCCAAGGCAATTCTTCAGGGTTACGGTTAGCAAGTACTTTAACTTCTTTGCCGTTTACTTTGAAGAAGCCGTCATGAACTTCAACTTCGCCGTCGAACTTGCCTTGCGTCGTGTCATATTTCAACAGGTGCGCCAACATTTTGGCGTCTGTCAGGTCGTTGATTGCTACAACTTCAATGCCTTCCACGTTTTGAATACGGCGGAAAGCCAAGCGTCCGATACGTCCAAATCCGTTAATACCAACTTTTACACTCATGAAAAGATCCTCCCAGTGTTCAATTTTTTTTATTATTCAAGACAGGCTGATTAACCCGTCATGAGTAAACATAATTTCATTATTCCCCGCGAAAAAGAAACCCGCTATTCCGCCGCGCGGCCCGAACGAAGTTCGATTTCCTTCACGATTTCCTCGGCTGCGGCTTCGTCCGTGACCAGAATATCTTCCTGTCCGAACTGCAGCACCGCGTGAATCGCCTTCGCCTTGCTCTTGCCGCCCGCGATCGCGATGACGGTTTCCGTCCTCCGGATGTCTTCCAGCCGAAGGCCCAGGGTCAGCATTTTATGAACCACAATGCCGTCTTTGTCAAAATAGTACCCGTAAGACTCGGCAAGCGCGCCTTCCTTCTTTAACTCCTGGAGCATTTCTTCCCCAAGCTTGCGCCGTCTTGCCATCTCCATAGCATCCCCGATTCCGTGCACAATCACCCGCGCTTGGCGGATCATTCCTACGATATCATGGATGTTCGGATCGTTAACGAGCGATTCGTAGGCTTCCTTTCCGAGCAAATCGGGAACGTGCAGCAGGCGATAACCCGCTCCGACCCGCTTCGCCATATTGGAAGCTATCGTATTCGCTTGAATCTCCAAGCTCTCGCCAAGTCCGCCCCGTGCGGGAACGAACCAACTATGCTTCAGCGAGACGCTCGCCGGCGGATTCAATTGTTCCGCAACCTCGGCAATTGTCGATCCTCCGGTTACGGCTACAACGTCGTCGCCATTCATCACCCCAAGCAGCGCCTTGGCTCCTGCCCGGCCGAGTTCCTTCTTGGCCAGCGGTGAAGCTTCACTGTCACCGGGTACGATCACCACTTTGCGAAGCCCGAATGCCGTGCGGATTCTCTCTTCCAGATTGGACAATCCGAAGATTTCATTCACGATCGGCTCCAGCTCTTCCAGCAGTTTTCTGCCCGAATCACTGATTCTCATGCCTATATTCTCGATTTCAATCAGGCCCTGAGCCTTCAGGAGATCCGTCTCGGCCCGCAACACTCGTTCCGTCATGTTTAGTGACACCGCCAGAGTTCTGCGGCCGATTACGCCCGACAACAAGATCTGGTGAAGAATGGTGTACCGTTTCTTGAGAATTTCCATGAGATCAGGAAGAAGCTGCTTTTGCATTTCCAAAATCGTTCGCATGCTTTCCACTCCTGCAAGCTTCGTCTTCTCTCTCCTTCTCCTTGGCCTTAAAACGTCCCGGGTTAACTTTTTAAGTCCCACTGTTATTTTAACCAATTTCTACACCTGTTGCAAGCCTGACGTCCGTATAATTTACCAAGTGTTTTCTACTTATGCATGCCCCAAATCGTAGAGGCTTAATCGTTTCGGCCGATAACAAAAAAAGGCCCCCGATTGATGTAAAATAGACGACGATCGACCATCTATCCTCAGCAACAGTAGACTCCCATATCATTAACCGCATCCCTCCAAAAAGAACCATTCATTTTTTTGGGATCGTCGCTTGCTTTTTATGTCGGGATATCATATAATCATTTTTGCTACGCTAAACGAATGACTGATATGCGCCCGTGGTCCAATGGATATGACGTAGGCCTCCGGAGCCTGAGATCGAGGTTCGATTCCTCGCGGGCGCGCCATTTAACTTTATGAAATCGAATGTCCGTCCTGAAACGGACTTTTTTATTACACTGGGTTTGACCTTCTTTGACTTTTTGTTTAAAATTGTTTATCATGAGGTTAATATTCATCGATTCCGTCAATTCTTAAAATGCGGGTTTAAAAAGGATGGCTTTTTTAAACAACCTTTTAAGTTGATTGAACCGATTGTGAGTGCAAGCATCGATCCAATATATAAGGAGGTTTTATCGGTGAGTTATATTCCTATGGTTGTAGAACAAAGTAACCGCGGAGAACGCGCCTACGACATTTACTCCAGATTGCTGAAAGACCGCATCATTTTCCTCGGTTCCCAAGTCAATGACGTCGTCGCAAACTCCATCATTGCGCAAATGCTGTTCCTTGATGCGGAAGATCCGGGCAAAGATATTCATTTGTACATCAACAGCCCAGGCGGTTCCATTACGGCCGGTATGGCTATCTTTGATACGATGCAATTCATCAAATCCGATGTCTCCACGATCTGCGTGGGCCTTGCGGCTTCCATGGGTGCTTTCCTGTTGAACGCCGGCGCTCCGGGCAAACGCTTTGCCCTTCCGAACAGCGAGATCATGATTCACCAGCCGCTGGGCGGAGCGGAAGGCCAAGCTACGGACATCGAAATCCGCGCACGCCGCATTCTGAAAATGCGCGACAAGCTGAACAAAATTTTGGCCGAGCGCACGGGCCAACCGCTGGAACGTATCGAAAAGGATACCGACCGCGACTACTTCATGAGCGCCGCGGAAGCGAAGGAATACGGACTGATCGACCGTGTTATCGAGAAAGTAACGCCTCAAGGCGTGTAATAAACAACAAAAAGGCTGCCTGTCGAGCTTTACGCTCGGCGGACAGCCTTTTTTTGTTGCGCTAACGGAACCTACAGCCGTTATTTCTTCAAAAACACCGGCTTTCGGAACTTAACGGAACCCACAGCCCTTATTCCCCTCAATCAGCACCATTACTGAGCTGAAGAAGGCAAATAAGAGCTTATAGATCCGTTAGATGTTCGAAATGTGGAATTCGGAGCAAATAACGTCTCCCAGTTCCGTTAAGCAGCAAACACAAAGTTACCTCTTGACTCCCAGCTCCGAAAACGAAAAGTAGAACTCCGGGAATCCGAATACATAAGGCAAGTAGTCATACAGTTGGAAAAAGATGACCACCCCGTCATTCTTCAGATAGAAGTCGGGATTGTTGCCGATCGTTTTAAAGCCGCCGAAATACCCTTCCGTTTGCTGCAGCTGCTTCGCGATCGAAGGATCGACAATATTGCGGAAGTCGGGATTCGCGCGGAGCACCTCGTCCAACGTCAGCAGTTTGCCATCGCTCAGGCGGAACGTCAGCCCTTCCCTGAAGCTGATGCCGTGCGCCCCTCCGGTATACGCGTAGGTCTGCTCCAAGATGCTCAGCAGCCCTTCGCGGTTGAAGGTAACCGTATAGTTGCCGAGAAACTCGTAAGGGGCTCCGCTCGGAGAGGGGAGAGCATTCTGCGCTTCCTTCAGCGACTTTTTCACAAAAGCCTCGGCTCTGGATTGCAGCTCCGCATTGATCTTGCGCCCCGCTTCTTTGCTGCGCAAGCCGCTGACCTGCGGATACTCGACTTTAATCGAAGCTCCGGGAAGGGACTTCTCCATCGTTCGGGTTTCGATCTTGATATTGTTCAATCGATGCGGTACGAGGTTCAGCGTATTTTTCGTCTTATCCCAATCCGAGGTGTAGCCTAGATGGTTCGTCAGCACATCTGCGGATACATACGGTTTCCCTTCAACGACCTTCCATGCGTAAGGGAGCACCTGTGTACTTCCGTCCACGACGGCTTTTGCGCCAATGTCGGACGGTGTCAGCTGAACGACGACATTTTGACGTTTTAGCGTATATGTGTTTGTCCGCTCATCGTACTTTACCGGGATGTTCAAACCTTTGCGAATCAGCTCCAGCGGCACCAAAACGCCCTCTTCCCCTTGCAGCCCTTCCTGCTTCAACGGCTTTCCTTTCACCGTCACCTTAACCGGTCGGTTGCTCTGGGGGGCCGTCACGGCCCAATCGGAGGCGGAGGCTTCGGCAGTTGCCGAACCGGTTCCGACTGCAGCCCCCGGGAGCAGCAGGAGCGCCGCCAACAGGGTCTTACCTATTTGAAAGAGCACTTTTTTCATTCTCATCGTCACCTCTTCATGGAGTTAACCCAATTATGCCCGGAACGATGAAAATCATGCTATGCCTTTATCGGTTAAGGTTTCGGTTTGACGTCCTTGCGGATTTCCCCTTCGATCGGGGCGATGGACGGATATTGACCGTCGCTGTAATTCGTGTCCGAAATCCTTCCCAATTCCTTAACCTCCCCATTCTCAGCGATGACCCCGTACATCACCAAACCGGCCATCCAGTTGTCGGCGAAATAGTAAGACTCGCCAAAAGCCTTCGGAGGCGTCCCGGCTTCCGCCTTATCGCCAAGCGAATCCTTCTGCCATTTTACGATCCAAAGCCCTTCCTCGTTGACTTCTCCGTACCACTCCATGCCTTTGTGTTCCCTGAAGGAACGCAGCGCTTCCCCTTTAGGGAATGTATATGAGGTCGTAAAGCCTTCCCCGGTTACCGGCAGCGGCTCCGAACCCCGGTTGAACACCGGCTCTAAACCGGTGACCACCTCCCGGGCTGCGGTCAAATCACCGCTCATCATCGTTTCGTAATCCTTCTGCCCCGAAGGCGTCCGGATCACGACCCGTTTCTCGGCGGCATTGTAGGAGGCGTAGCCCCCCAGTTCTTCGGAGACAAACCTCATCGGAACAAAGGTACGTCCATTCTTAATGATCACGGGAACATCCAGCTCGATTTTTTTGCCGTTCGCTTCGGCGGTTTTCCGGCCTTCCTTGAGTTTGATGGTCTTACTCTTTGTGACCTGCGTGACTTCTACCGTTTTCGTCTTCGCGTCGTAAGCAACGCGCCAATCCGGGTCCCGCAACTCCGATAGCTGCACCAGGACTCGGTTGTTCACGGTCATACTTCCGCCTTGCTGCCTGCCGTTAATATACACCGCAGGCCCATCCTCCGAAGGAAGCGCGGATGCGGGCGGCACCACCGCAAACATGGAACCGACAATCAGGGCTGCGGCTGCCGTTTTTTTCAAGTGCATGAACATGATTTAACCTCTCCTTAACGTCTAAAATTGTCATATCCTCTAGACGCTTGCCGGATGCAAGAAGTTTCCAAAACGAAAAAAAAGAACGCGGATTTCCCGCGCTCTTTCATCTTTGATTACCGTCCGCTCTTAAGTTCGGTCCAGAAACGGTCGTACAATTGAAGCTGTTCGCCGACATCGCCGAGCCATTCCGTCCGGGACAATTCGTCCTGGGACAGGTTGATCATTTTATCATTATTGTATTCTTCGCTATGGAATTCATGGGCTTTGACGTTAGGGTCGCTGTAACCGATGGATTCGTAGTTTTTCGCGCTCGTTTCCGGATCCAGCATGTAGTTGATGAACTTCTCCGCCAGTTCCTGATGCTTGGCGTCCTTCGGAATCGCATAGTTGTCGGACCAGATCGTTCCGCCTTCCTTCGGCACCACGTATGCCACGTCCGGATTATCCTTCGCGATTACCGAGGCGTCGCCGGACCATACCGTCGCGATCCAGCCTTCTTCCTGAATCATTTTTTGCTTGATATTGTCCGTGTCAAAAGCGAGTACGCTCGGCAGCAATTTCTTTAAATCTTCCACGGCGGCGGTAATTTCGCCTTCATCGTTCGAGCTATTGGATTTGCCGGCTTTTTTCAACGCCATGCCGATCATTTCGCGGTTGTCGTCCAGCAGGATGACTTTCCCCTTATATTCCGGGTTCCAAAGATCCTCCCAGCTGTCGATTTCGTCTTTGACATACTTGGTATTGTATGCAATCCCCGTCACCCCGGAGGTGTAAACGACGGAATACTTGTTGCCCGGATCATAGGACGGGTCCTTGAACGCTTCGTCCACATTCGCGAAGTTCGGAATGTTATTCATATTCAACGGCGCCAACAGGTCCTGCTTGATCATCGTGGCGACCATATAGTCGGAAGGCTGGATCAAGTCATATCCCGATCCGCCCGCTTTAATCTTGGCGAGCAGCTCCTCGTTGTTGGCAAACACGTCATAGTTAATCTTCACGTCGTACTCTTTTTCGAATGCCGCGAGCACGTCCGCGTCGAAGTTATCGGCCCAGCTGTAAATGTTCAGTGTTTCCTTGGAAGATCCGCAACCGGATAAAAGCCCGAGAGCCATCGTCGCCGCCAGCACCAGGCCGGCCCATTTCATTTTTTTCAATTCTCTATCTCCCTTCGGGTGTGGACTCTTATATAAGGCGAAACCGGTTTGGTTGTGGTAGCAAGTCCGTAAAATGTTCCTACGATCGCTGTTGCTCCCGGATTTCTCTGATTATTCAGATTCAAAATAGGTTGAAATCCGATCACAAAGGCGACCACAAGCTTATGCTTCCGATGCAGCTTTCTTTCAGAAAGCTTTGAGTTTCTCCGGAATCATTTTACTCCCATGCCTTAAACCAAATGACATATCCACCTTATATAAATTAGTTTTTTTATCTTCAAAACGGAAGTACCGATTGTTTTTTCTGGCCCTTTCCTCGATTTAACATGAATTGAGCCAGGAAAATCAATGTAACGCTCACAAGGATCAAAATCGTACACAGCGCGTTAATTTCCGGGGAAATACCCCGTTTCACCTGACCGTAAATGTAGATCGGCAAGGTCGTGGAATTCGGGCCGCTGACGAAAAAGCTGACCATAAAATCATCCAGCGACATCGTAAACGCGATCAAGGCGCCGGAAATGATCCCCGGCATGATTTGCGGCAAGGTGACGTGGCGAAACGTCTGCCAGGCATCGGCTCCGAGATCCTGGGCCGCTTCTTCCAACTGGCCCCCCGTGCCCGTCAGCCTTGTCGTCACGATCACATACACATAGGAAATACAGAACGTGATATGCGCAATGATGATCGTCAGCTTGCCGAGCTCGATATGAAACTGCGTAAAAAGAACGAGCAAAGATAGCCCCATGATAATATCGGGAATGATGATCGGCAAATACAGCAGGCCGCCCATCCCCGTTTTCATTTTCCGGCCGGCTTTGCGAATCGTTAGAGCCGCCAACGTGCCGAGCAGAGTTGAAAATACGGTAGCCACCACAGCTACGATCAACGTGTTGACCAGCGCCTCCATCACCTGACGGTTTTGAAACAAGGAAATATACCAATCGAACGTAAATCCGCTCCAGTCGGCGGCAAGCCGTGAGCTGTTGAAGGAATACACGATAATAAACGCGATCGGTACATAAATAAAGATCATGACCAGCAAGGAATGAATCCCGAGCAAAGGGTGGTTTTTCGCCTTCATCAGCGCCCCTCCTTCACGGTTAAATGTTTGGAAGTCATCGCCTTGTTAAAGAGGACGATCAAAATCAGCGACGTGATCACAAAAATGACCGACAGCGCCGAACCGAACGGCCAATTCCGCGCCCCCAGGAACTGGCTCTGGATGATATTGCTGATCATCGCCGATTTGGCGCCGCCAAGAATATCTGTCACAACGAACATCCCCGACGTAGACACATAGACGAGTACCGCGCCGGTCATAATGCCGGACTTCGTTTGCGGCAGCGTAATATGCCAGAATGATTTCCATCCGGTGGCACCCAAATCGCTGGCGGCCTCCAGCAGCTTTTTATCCATTTGCTCCAAAGCCACATAGATCGGCAGCACCATAAACGGAATAAAGGTATAAACCATACCGAGCAGCACCGCGCCTTTGGTATAAAGCAGCTGCAACGGCTCCTGGATGAATCCCAAATCGATTAGCAAGTTGTTCACGATGCCCTGCGTTCTGAGCAGAAGCACCCAGGCGTACGTCCGAATCAAAAAGTTGATCCAAAACGGAATCGTAATGAGCGCAAGTCCCCAGGTCTGCATTTTGGGTCCCGCGTTCGCGATGTAATAGGCCAGCGGATAGCTAAGCAACAAGCATACAACGGTCGTTACAACGGACAAAACAATCGTATCCCAATAAATGCCCAAATATAGCGGATCAAAAAAGGTTGCGTAAGAGTCCAGATTAAAATCGAACACGACATTGCCGTTTACATCCCGACCCATAAAAGAGATCACGACCACGATCAGCATCGGGACGATCAGAAACAGGCACAGCCACAAAAGGACCGGCATCAGGCCTAAGCGTGATCTTCTCATGGCCCGATAACCACCTCGTCCTCCGGATTCCAGTTCACGCCGATCTTTTCTCCGACTTCCCACGGACGGTCATCCGTAAAATCAAGGACGATCGAGACCGTCATCGGCTCGTCATCCAACTGGACGACCAACTTGTGGATGCTGCCGAGGTAAAGCACGTCGAGCACTTCCCCCGTCCGTTTGGCCCCTTCGGGATTCCGTTCCGCGCGGAGCTTCTCCGGACGAACGGCAAACAACCGCCCGTCCATGGAGAAAATGTTATTCTCCCCGACAAAAGTGGCGGCGAACAAGGTTTTCGGAGTGGCGTAAATCTCCCGCGGCGTACCGATTTGTTCCACCTTGCCGCTGTTCATGATCACGATCCGGTCGGACATCATCATCGCTTCTTCCTGATCATGCGTAACGTACACGAACGTAATGCCCAGGCTCCGCTGCAAATGCTTCAATTCGGATTGCAGATTTTTTCGCAGCTGCAGGTCCAGTGCGCCAAGCGGCTCATCGAGCAGCAGCACTTTAGGCTTGTTCGCGATCGCGCGGGCGATCGCCACGCGCTGCTGCTGTCCGCCGGACAGCTGATGCGGGTAACGCTTGACGAGCGGCGTCAGCTGCGTCATCGCGACCGCTTCCTCTACCCGCTCACGCTGTTCCTTGGCCGGCATCTTTTTCATTTTCAACCCGAAGGCGATGTTATCTTCCACCGTCATATGCGGGAATAAGGCATAATGTTGAAAGACGAGGTTGAGATCCCGGCGATTCGGCGGCAGGCTTGTCAGATCGGTGCCGTCCAGCAGAATCTTCCCTTTGGACGGATACTCGAAACCGGCAATCATGCGGAGAATCGTCGTCTTGCCGCAGCCGCTCGGGCCCAGCAAGGTTAGGAATTCCCCTTCCTTTATGGTGAGCGATAGCGGATGCACAACGACTTGTCCTGCAAAGTGTTTTTCGACCCCGGACAGTTCGATCATCTATGCATCAACTCCTTGAATGTAGGATTAAGAAAAAAAAGCCATATCCATTGGTATGGCTTTAACAGTCTTTCGATTCATTTTTTGCATATCCAATATACCTTGTTTTGGCGCGGGTTACAACAATTTTTCTTAAGTGTATTCAGAGGTAAGGCAAATTAAAGAAAAAAGGTTCAAAAAATTAAAAACGCCTCTTTGGAGAAAGAGGCGTTAGATTAAAAACTTCAACTATTAATTAGGCTTGATTTGATTGCCTGTAATTTCTAACGTATAGTTTGCAGAATCTTCAATTCCATAGACCCCTATATAGTAAATACCTTTTTTAGGTAACTTTATACTAAAACTTTCTTGAGGTAACTCTTTATTGTCATGTATATAATACGTGGAAGGCGCACCTTGATAAGGATCAGCACCTGGTTCCCAAATCACTAAGTCTAGGTTCTCCTTACCTTCATCAGTTATCAATAAAGTGATATTAAGGTCAGCAGTCGTTGTGTTTTGATTGATTTCGTACAAATCAATATATCCGTTTTGAACATAACCGTCTGGTACTCTAATATATGTTCGGTAATTATCAAAAGTACCTGTGCCTTGCGCAGCATTTTTTACAGATTCATAGCCCAAAACATTTCCGTTTCCATATAACTTATCATACCCACTCTGCCCCATATCAAAGGCAGAGAAGCTTATAGAACTTGATACACCTCGCGAATATGCAGCGTCATACATCAGTGCATATATCCCTGAAACTATAGGGGATGACATTGAAGTTCCGCTTAAAGTTTCGTATTCACTTTTTGAATTAGCCTTAGCAGCCCTGATATTCTCACCCGCAGCTACAACGTAAGGACCCTGACTTCCTGTTCCTCTTGATGAAAATTCACTAAGTCCCCATCCTCCTTCGTATGGATCCTTCACACTTCCAACTGAGGTTGAAGTATATTTAGCCAAGGTGCTTAATGTATCATAGTATCTGCCTAAGAAAGTTGAACCGTCATACCCATCCCCTTCGTTCCCTGCAGAGACAAATACAGGAACTCCTGCACCGCTAATCTTATTAATAATATTGATTACCTCGGCCGCACTACTATACGATGCTTGAGTACCTATACTGACATTCACGACTTTAATATTATAAGTATCAAGATTATTATATACCCAGTTTAGCCCCTTATAGATCTGGTTAAAACTCCCTGTTCCACTACTATTCAAGACTTTCACACCAACCAATGCCGCACCGGGAGCTACTCCAGTTTGTATTCCAGGGTCACCTTCGCCTGTGCCTGCCGCTATACTTGCAACATGAGTACCATGGCCTTCATCATCATATGGAGTAGATCTTCCATTAATAACATCGTACCATCCAATGACTTTTCCACCATCAAGATCTACATGGGTTGCATCGATTCCTGTATCAACAATTGCAATGGCAACATCTTTAGACGTATAACTATTTTCTTTACCATCTAAATCTCCTGTGACTTTAAAATCACTCCTAGCCTTTTTAATGCCCATCATTTCAGTGGAAGCATTTAAAAAGGGTGTGATTTCTCCTGAGAGTGATTCAGAGATATAAACCTCTGAATCACTCTCAGGTTGTTTAAAGATAAATTCGACCGAAGATAAAGCCTCTAAAATTTCCAGTTCTTTAATATTAGCCGCCAGATTGAATGTCTTATATCCAACCATTTCGTAGTTTAAGTCATTTCCGAAGGCCGACTCTATTTCTTCAGAAAACTTTGCCTCTGAATCATTATTATCGTTTAGCATTACTTGAATTAGAATCTTGTCGTTTGGGCTGTCTAATTTGGATAATTCTTCATTTACATTGAAAATGATCTTATCATTATTTTCAACTTCTAGCTTCTGACTTTTGCCATTCAAGCCCCTTGGTGTTACCTGTTTTAATTGAAAGGGGGCCACGTCCTTAAAGTTGACTGAATTTTCAAAACTTTTCTTATTGATTACTGAAGGATCAAAGTACAATTGGTTGGAGTCTCCGTAGGCAAATGATATGTTGGAAAAAATAACAGTCAATACTACAGCAACAAAAACTGCGCGTTTTTTCAACACTCTAATCACCTTCCATTTTAATTTTTTTTAAGCCTCAGCAATTCTTGTAAAAACACCTCCTATTAAATAGATTAGCAATGTCTACATATACTATAACAAGAATATTATAGTTTTAATATGTATTTATGGGTAATATTGTATTATTTATGTGAACAAAGGGAACTGGGCATCATATGACAGTCTCTCTCCATAGATAGCTCAATTCCCCTATTAGTTCTAATTATTACTGTGTTAAAACGATTTACTCCTACTTCAACTCGTAAATCACGCTCAGCGTCGTCTTCAAAGTCACTTCTCCCGCTTCAATCGCCGTGCTGGCGGCCGAATCGGACGCAACCTTCATCTGCAGCGCCTCCGCTTGCATGTACACCGGCGTCGCGCCGCCGCCCGATTCCGTCACGCTGACGACCACGCCCAGTGTTCTGCCGCCCGATTTGGCGATCGCGGACGCCTTCAGCTTGGCGTTGTTCATCGCTTTCTCGATCACCTGCTCCTGATATTGATCCGGATTTTCCGTACTGAAACGGATGTTTTCGATCCGGTTGGCGCCGGCTTGCGAAGCCGCGTCAAGCAGCTGTCCGATCTTGCTCAAGTCTCGGTAAGTCACGTTCAAGGTATGTTGGGCCGTATATCCTTTGACCTTTTGGCCTTCTTTTTCGGTATAAGTGTAATTGGGCTGTACATAAAATTGTCCTGTTTGAATATCTTTCGCGTCAATCTTCCACGTATCCTTCAGCAACGTGTTTAGCTTGGCAATCTTCTCCGCATTGGCGCTTTGCGCTTCCTTCGCCGTAGCCGCCTGCGTTTCCACGCCGATCGACAGATAGGCGATATCCGGCTTGACGGAAATTTCTCCGCTGCCGACCACGCTAACGATATTCTTCAATGCCTCAGCATCGGCTGAAACTTGCTGCGACGGTCCCAGCAATACGCTTAACGCGCTGCCTCCAACCACCAATGTTCCCGCGATCAACACGGCTCCTACCGGTTTTAACCACTTATTCATGAACAGACCCTCCATTTTTTGGCGAATTTATCTACTAAACGCAGTCCATGATCAAAGGGTTGCAGCGGCAGGAACATTTTTTTTTCATCCTACTCCTCGGATCGTTTAGGGTCTCCATGCCTGCTACTCCTTAAGGAAACCGGATACTCTTATTGGCTTCATTATGGCCAGAAAATAAATCTAACGAAACAGTGTATCGCTATTCGGTCCTTTTGAACCTGAGGGAAGCGTTTTTCCACTGAATAAGGTGTCTGAGTTTCGTTAGGCGCTCCAATGGCCCCTTTTTGCCGCAATAAAGTTACACAGTTTCGTTAGCCTATGGAGAGTGATCGAGTGCCGGACACGGAATATCCCAACCAAGGCTAAATCCAACCGGAGCCGAGGCATGGCCAAGTCAAAGACCAAAACCCTAGAACCGGAACAACTACCATACCTTCCTCTAGCTTTGCCGCGACAGGCCGCGCCGAGCTAACGTTGTATAGATATTAAAAAAGGCCCCCCGTTCTTGCGAACGAAAGCGCCTCTCTTCTTTGAGCCGTTGTAATGAATCCAATTATTGGTTCTCCAATTCCTCTTTGCTGACCAAATTGATTAAAGCGTTTGCAGCCTGCTCGGCGTCCGGACCTTCCGCACTGATGTAAATTTCGGTGCCTGTGCTGATGGCAAGGCTCATAATGCCCATGATACTTTTGGCATTCACTTTTTTATCGTCCTTCTCGACGAAGATCTCAGACGAGTATTTATTCGCTTCCTGAACGAAAAGCGCCGCCGGCCGGGCGTGAAGACCCGTTTTCAATCGAACGGTTACCGGGTTTTTGATCATCAAAACCTTACCCCCTATGACAATTTCGATCACGTGCCCACCAAGATGGGCAATTTTATAATTTATACCATTATAGCATACAACCGCCCCGCGGCACACTAGTAAACCTCAACTTTAGCTGCCGCGGATTTTTTCCGCGAGTTCGTCGATCTTGCGCAGTCGGTGGTTGACGCCTGATTTGCTTACCGTACCTTTCAACAATTCGCCGACTTCCTTAAGGTTCATGTCCGGATGCGCCAGCCGTACCTCCGCCACTTCGCGGAGCTTGTCAGGCAAATTCTCCAGGCCCATTTCCTTCTGCAGCAGCTTAATATTATCGATTTGCCGCACCGCCGCTCCGATCGTTTTGTTCAGATTGGCCGTTTCGCAATTGACGATCCGGTTGACCGAGTTGCGCATATCGCGCATGATCCGGACATCCTCGAATTTGAACAACGCCTGGTGCGCGCCGATGATGTTCAGCAGCTCGATAATTTTTTCGCCTTCCTTGATATAAAAAATAAAGCCTTTTTTCCGCTCGATGCAACGTGCGTTCAAATGGAACTCGTTCGCGAGATCCACCAGCGCCTGGCAATGTTGTTCATACATCGAGGAAATCTCCAGATGGTAAGAAGAACCCTCCGGATTGTTCACGGAGCCTCCGGCGAGAAATGCGCCGCGAAGATAAGCCCGCTTACAACAGTTTTTCCGGGTGAGCTCCGGATTAATCCCCGGGGTGAAAATAAACCCCTCCGATACGATCCGCAGTTCATTCAATATTTCTTCAACCCGGCCCGGAATCCGCACGATGTAGACGTTGTTTTTCTTGAGACGCATTTTTTTGCGGACCAAGAGTTCGGTATGAATCTGAAAATGCTTCTTCAGCAAGGAATAAATCCGTCTTGCTATCGCGGCGTTTTCGGTCGAAATATCCAAAACGACCTTTTTGTTCGTAAGCTGAACCGAACCGTTCATCCGGATCAGGGCAGACAACTCGGCCCGCTCGCAGCAGGCATCCGCCTCGACCATGGTCAGTTCTTTTTTGGTTTGCGCCGCAAACGACAAGGGACTCACCTCTTTCGCGTAATCCAGTTCTCCACCAGCTGATAGATATGATGGCTGAGTTTATCCGCATCGTGCCGTAAATAGCGGCGGAACAACACCAGCGTATCAGCGATGACTTTATATCCGCGCCCCGTCACCACGTCCCAGTCGACCTGGACGGGCTTGGCGCCTTTCTCGGCGTAAAAATCCTGCACTTGTGCGGGAATTTCTCCGTCGTTCACAATGACGTAATCAAACAGGTGATGACCCACATGTTCATATACGGCCTGCAAGTGGTCGCTGACCGTATAGTCATCGGTTTCCCCGGGCTGGGTCATCACGTTGCAGACGAAAATTTTGATCGCATTTTCGTTCTCCAGCACCGCTTCCGCCAGCTTCGGCACCAACAGATTCGGAATAATGCTGGTGTACAAGCTGCCCGGACCGATCAGAATCGCATCGGCTTCGCGGATCGCTTCCACGGCTTCAGGCAATGGTTCGACTTCTTCCGGCTCGAGGAAAATCCGTTTGATTCTGCCTCCGGCTTCCGGAATTTTCGATTCCCCGGTAACGATCGTGCCGTCCTCCATCTCTGCATGGAGCACCACCGCCTGGCCCGCCGCAGGCAGAACGCGTCCGCGTACGGCGAACACCCGGCTTAGCTCCCGGACCGCGGTGACGAAATCGCCTGAAATATCGGTAATCGCAGCCAAAATCAGGTTGCCCAAACTATGGCCGGCCAATCCGGCCCCGGCGGCGAAACGATAGTTTAACATATCGGACAACAGGGGCTCCACGTCCGCGAGTGCGGTCAATACGTTACGAATGTCGCCCGGAGGCGGCATCTGCAGCTCGTTTCTGAGAATCCCGGAGCTGCCGCCATCGTCCGCTACGGTAACGATGGCCGTGATATCGAGCGGCTTTTCTTTTAATCCGCGAAGCATGACGGATAAGCCGGTTCCCCCGCCCATCACGACAATTCGCGGAACTCTTCCTTCCTTGGCCCGATTGATCACTTCTGACTCACCTCTTATTCTCTAAGCAGCCTCTATCGGTCTCGGCCCTCATCCCGGTGGCTCACGCGAATCGTTTCGGTTTCGCTGGCTCCGAGCATCCGGCCCAAGTATTCGGCGATAGCCACCGAACGGTGTTTACCCCCGGTACAGCCGATGCCGATAATGACCTGGCTCTTACCTTCTTTATGGTATTGAGGCAGCAGGAAGTGCAGCATGTCTAGGAGTTTGGTCAGGAACGCCTGGGTCTCCGGCCACTTCATAACATAATCATATACTTCACTGTCTTGTCCCGTGTGTGGACGAAGCTGCTCGATATAGTGCGGGTTGGGCAGGAACCGGACGTCAAATACGAGATCGGCGTCAATCGGTATGCCGTACTTAAATCCGAAAGATGTAATATTAACAGATAAATTGCTGCTCTCCAAGTGGGAAAAGCGGGAAATGATCTTCTCTTTCAGCTGCGATGGCTTCATGTTGCTCGTATCCATCACCTGGGTTGCCGACAGCTTGAGTTCCTCCAGCATTTTGCGCTCCAGGCGAATACCGTCGAGCGGCATTCCCTCCGGGGCAAGCGGGTGACGGCGGCGGCTTTCCTTATAACGCTGAACAAGCACCGCATCGGTTGCGTCCAGAAACAGAATTTCGCTTTTGATCGTAAAATGGTCCTTAATGTACGCGAGCGATTCCGACAGCGCCGTGAAAAACTCCCGTCCGCGCAAGTCGATGACCAACGCTACTTTCGCGATTTTGCCCTTGGACTGCTCGATCAATTCGGCAAACTTCGGAATCAGCACGGGGGGCAAATTGTCGACGCAGAAAAACCCGAGATCCTCCAGACTTTTGACGGCCAGCGATTTTCCGGCACCCGACATGCCCGTAATAATGATCAAATTGGCAACTGAAGATCCTTCCTTCTCCGGCATGCTTTTCCCTCCTCGCAAAGTCTCCTATATCTATTATATCTATATTTTATACTAATTCTAAAGAAATTGAATCTTATATCAGGAATATCAGGAACGAAGGAACAGACCCGCCGCTCCGACCATGCCAGCGTCGTTTCCGAGGGAAGCGGGTACGATCCGCAGACCTTTTTGTACCGGTTCAGGCGTATGCTTTGCGAATACGCTGCGTACTTCGTCAAACAAAATGTCTCCGGCTTTGGAGACGCCGCCGCCGATAATGAACAGCTCCGGATTCAGTACGACAGCGACGGCCGCCAGCGATTTCCCGAGATAGAAAGCGGCGCGGTTGACGATGCGAACCGCAGTTTCGTCCCCGGCTTTGGCCGCATCGAACACGTCCTTCGCCATGATGTTCTCCACTTGGGACAGCGATGTACGCTCTCCGCGGGCCACGGCGTCCTTCGCCATTTTGATGATCCCCGTTGCCGAAGATACGGTCTCCAGGCAGCCCATTTGGCCGCAGCCGCATTGAATCGCTTCCAGATCCGGCACGACATGCATATGTCCAAGTTCGCCGGCCATCCCGGAGAAGCCTTGATAAATTTTGCCGCCGATGATGATGCCGCCGCCGACCCCGGTTCCCAGGGTGTAGCACACGCAGTTTTCAACGCCTTTACCCGCGCCGCCCCAAGCTTCGCCCAGTGCCGCCACGTTGGCGTCATTGTCTATTTTGACCGGCTTGCCCAAGCGTTCTTCCAGAATTTCACGAATGTGAAGATCCTTCAAACCTACATTCGGCGCCAAAATGATAATGCCCTCGCGCACATTCGTAAAACCGGCGACTCCGGCGCCTACTCCCGCCACTTGTTCCCATTCATAAGGAGATTCTTCGACGATCTGGCGTACATAACGCTCGATATTGTTCACGACCGTTTCGGCACCTTGATCGGACTGTGTCGGTCCTTCGAAAGTATGGAGAAGCTGGCCCTCCTCGCTGCAGATGCCGACTTTGATCGCCGTTCCGCCCAGGTCAACACCGATGTAGATTTTTTCAGACATTGTACAAGCCACCTTTTTCTCTAAATAATAGAATCATTAAAAATAAGGCATAAGTTTATGCCTACGTACCAACTATAAGCGAACCCATCCGTTCGGTCAAGAGAGGTAAGAATGTCCAAAATCCAGCAACGGCAAGGGGTTGCGGGGATGTGATAGGGGTCACATCGGGGTCTTGCCCGGGTGATTTGAGTTTGAAAACGGGGCCTTGAAACAGGAATGGAAACACGATGACAGGGGGAAGGGGGCGAGCTTGATTGAAGAAAATCCAACGATTCATCAGCAGGGCACCCCAATTTTGACTAACCAGGCCATAATGATTGGAAAATTTCAAATGGGACGCTTAGGATGGCGTCGATCCACCAAAAATGGTTGGATTATTTCCAATGAAGAATTCGTGACGCTCAAAAAAATAAGGCATCCCTTCAAGGGACACCTATTGCATGTTAGGATAGAATCCGCTTTTGCCCCTCCAGTTCGCGGATCGGGGCTATATTTTGCGTAAATTCGAGCGTGCCGAGATATCGTCCGTCCTCGCTGCGGACCGCAAAGTATCGGATGTAGACGAACTTGTCCTTGACCGGGATCCAGAAATCCTCGGCGTCCTTTTTGCCTGCTTTAAAATCGGCCAGCAGCTGGTTCACCACATGCACGCTTTGCGGCGGATGGCAGTTTTGTACCGTCCGGCCGATCACGGCCTTGGTCCGGGCGAAGATCCGCTCTTTGCCGTGGGAAAAGTAACGCACTACGTCATTCTCGTCGATAAAGGTGAGGTCCACCGGCAGGTGATTCATGACCGCTTCAAGCTGCTCCACCGACAGGATGCCGGTCTGGAATTTGACGAAGCCCTGAGGGGCCGACTCTTCTTGGTCCGCGGCATTCGCCTCCGCCTGATCGAACCCGGCAAGCGGAACCCGTTCGGGGATCCACTCCTGCTCCGGTGCGGCAAGGCAGAACCCGATCTGGTCGCTTTCGCGGGCGATTTTCACCCATTCGTCTTCCGTCAGCTTTTCCAGAGCCATCGGCAGCAGAATGTTTTCTTCTTTAAAAATCATCTCATTCACTTCTTTAATAATCCGTTCGAGATCGATGCACATCGTCTCCTTGTCCCCGTTATACGCCGACAGATTTCCTTTGACCTCCTTGATCATCATGCGTATGCCGTCGTCGACGCCCCACATGACCGTGGTCGGTCCGTAAATGCCGTACTTCTCAAGATAAGGGAAAAGCAAATTTTCCTTCCGGCTGTAATGCTTGTCGATATCCAGCAGCAGGCTCAAGTCCTCAAGCAACTTGAAGATGATCTCCTCGCCGTCATCCTTCCGGAATTTGTCCAGATGAAGCTCCAGCTTGAAATTAACCAGTTTCTCGATCTCGCGGTTTTCCAGTTTGAACGTATGCACCGGATGGCCCGGCTGCTCCTCCGGCTTCGAAGAACGGTGAATCTGTTCGATGGAGCCTTTGAAAATCGCCGTATGCACCGAGCAAAGCCGTTGTACCTCGCTGACGGGAATCCCCTCCTCCTCCATCAGCGCATGCTCCATCGCGGAAATTTCCGCAACCGTGACATCGCCCACCGCTTCTTCAAACCGCGCCTTGACTTCATCCACGCTTTTGCCCTGATGCAGCTCCTTGATGATTTCCTTCAGCATCGCCTGCCGCCGCGTTTGCTCAGATACTCCGTGTTCCCGGTTGTTGATCAGTTCGCTCATCTTCGACAACTCCTTTGCCGGTCCGGCCTGGATATTTATTCATTATGCTTTCTATAAAAGGTTAAATTTTGAGTGATAATTGTTCTCATGTGTGTAAAATAACACGACCGGCCCGCTCAACTTGTGATTACAATCACAAGTATGAGGTTGTTTGACCACGATGGTTTATTTTTCGTTTCCGTTTTGTCACAATAGAGTCGGAAAGGAATGATCCTAATGACGATGACAAGTAAAAACATCTTATACATCGAAGACGACCGGGAGATCGGGGAATGGGTATGCTCGGATTTGCGGGAACGCGGTTACGGCGTCGTGTGGCTTACGAGCGGCGACCGGGCCTTGGAGGAGGCGTCCGAGTGCCAACTGGCCATCCTGGACGTCATGCTGCCGGGACTTGACGGATTTACGGTCGGCCAGCGGTTAAAAAAACAATACCCCGGGCTGCCGGTCCTCATGCTGTCCGCCCGGACTTCCATCGACGACAAACTGCAGGGGCTGGAATTTGCCGACGACTACTTGACCAAGCCGTTCCATCCCGATGAGCTTGCCGCGCGGCTGGAGGTGCTGCTTCGGCGTAGCGGCGCTCCCTCCGCGGAACCGCTGCAGCTTCGGCATCTGCTCGTTTTTGAGAAGGAGAACATCATCCGCAACCGGGATAACGGCGAAGAAATCGTGCTGACCGGGAAGCAATTTCATATTTTTCAATACTTGCTGCGGCATCTCGGGCAAATTATGACGAAGGAGCAGATATATGAAGCCGTTTGGGGAGAGCCTTACCTGGACGGAGACAAAACGTTAATGGTACATATCCGCCACCTGCGTGAAAAAATCGAGCGCGATCCCGCCTCTCCCGAAATTATCGAGACGATCCGCGGCATCGGCTACCGGGTGCGTCCATGAGACCGGGTTCGCTGTGGGAATCCCGGCGGGGCATGAATCTGAAGTTCCGCAACTCGCTGCTGTCGCGTTATTTGATCATTATCGCGACCGCTCTGATTTTCATTCCGGTGTTGCTGCCGGTCAGCTTCTTGGCTTCCTGGGGCGTCAGCCGACTGTTCTTTCCCGTCCCCAAGGAGCAGGCCGAACCTGTGCGTTCCTACGGATCGGGTCTCGACCTTCAGCAAATGTGGCACAACGAAGCTCTGGGGTTGGACGGAAAATCGGCGCAGCAGATCGATGCGCGGCTTAAGGAACTGCGGGCCAAGTATCCCGATGCCGCCATGTTCTGGGTGGATAAGGACGGCGTGACCCGTCTGATGCTGCCCGATCAGCCGAGCCTCCCCGAGAAGTGGAATCCGGAGAATGCCGTTTCGTTCATGAAAAATGCGGTGGACGCCGATCCTTTTACGATCGTTGCCTTTATCGGCGGGAAGAATCAGGCGGCGGGCCAAGGATTTATGGTATTTGAATTGCCCCGGAAAAATATGTACACCCTGTCGGAGGAAAGAAGTAACGACTCGCGGTTTTACGGCTTTTTTATCGTGTTGATTTTCGCTTTCTTCGTATTGCTTAGTTATTTATTCTTCAGAGATATCCGGAAGCGACTGCTTCAGCTGGAGTCGGGGATGACCACGACGGGGATTAACGGACTGCCCGTCCGGATCCCCGTAGGCCGCCCCGATGAAATCGGGCGTCTGGAGCAAGCCTTCAACCATATGGTTGACGAACTGGAGGACAGCAAACGCCGGGAGCATGAGGAAGAAGAACTGCGCAAAAGCCTGATCAGCAATCTGTCCCATGATTTGCGGACCCCGCTCACGGTCATCGCGGGCCAGCTGTATTCGTTCCGCAAAGAGCCGCTTTCCGAGAAGGGGAGCCAGTCTCTCTCCCTGATGGAAACCAAGATCGGCGATCTCAGCGGGCTGATCGATCACCTGCTCTCCTATAATCTGCTGACCAGCGGCCGATATGCCTTGTCGTTGGAGGAACAGGACGTGCTTCGCTCCGTCCGGGTGAGCGCGGCTGCGTGGTATCCCCTGTGGGAGAAGGAGGGCATCACCGCCGACATCGATCTGCCGGACGATGAACCGCTGGTTTGGCGGATCGATGAGCAGGGCTTCCGGCGCGTGCTCGACAACCTGTTCCAAAACCTCGTCCGGCACGCGGGGTCCGGCGGTTACGTCGGCATCTCGCTGGCGCGGCGGCAAGGCCGGACCGCGCTGGTCATCGCCGACCGGGGGCCCGGCATGGGCACCGCTTCCCCCGCGAAGGGCGCCGGCCTCGGCCTGCAGATCGTCGATCTGCTGCTGCGCGAAATGGGGCTCGTCCGCGAGGCGGAGCCCGCCCCGGGGGGCGGAACGAAGATTTACATTTTTCCGAGATAGAAATAAACTTTAAACATATATCGGTCGTGAAGCACACGCCGCTTTGATTCCTGTTCCACCTTCTTATCAGGTGGGAGCGGGCATCGGAGCGGCTTATTTTTTTTATAAGGAGGAATGTAGGAATGAAAAAATTCGAAGAAGCCTTGGAGGCGTGGATGCACGATTGTATCAACCGGGAAGAGAACCCGCGAAGGATCGAATTGTTGGAGAGGGGCTCGGCCACGGGACCTTGGAGTTTTTGCGCAACGTGTGGTTTCCTGCCGTAAAAAACTTCGACCATTTGCAACCCGAGTGGGAGGTTCGCGATTTCAACAACGGATACCGCTATCTGGATCTGGCCTACATGCCCGGAGGAGGCATAAAAGGAGGCATTGAAATCCAGGGATACGGTCCTCACGCGAGAGACCTTGATGTGCGGCGCTTTAAGGACTTATGCTGGCGGCATTGTCTACTGGCGCTGGACGATTGGCTTTTTCTGCCGGTCGCCTACCTTTCCATCGTGGACGAGCCGAAACGCTGCCAACAGCTTGTCCTCGCTTTTATCGGGAAATTTTCGAGCATGGAGACCCATCACCATATAAATTGGTTGGAAGCAGAATCGATCAGGTTTGCGAGACGTCTACTCCGCCCCTTCACGCCGGCCGAATTGGCCACGCACCTGAATATTAGCCCTCAATATGCAAGACGGCTCCTCCATGGACTAGTCGAGGCCCGCTTGCTTCAAGTGGTTGGCGGGAAGGAACGGTACCGTACTTACGGCTTGCCGGACAGGTAGATATGGTTTGGGCCGGTTTCTGCGGAGCAGCCTGCATTGTTGGGGCCCCGGACGACCCCGGGTATGGGGGCCACTATCTTCAATGGAAGTCGCTCCTGATACCCGCTTCTGTATCCCCTCCCCACCGGCTAACGAAACTGGAGAGTCTTATTTGAGAGAAATAGGCCAGTTTGATTTTCTAACGAAACTCTGTATCGCTATTTAGTAAAAAACCCCGCTACAAAGGCTCAAATCAGCAGAATAGCGTTACTACGTTTCCTTAGAATTGCCGGAGCGCCGAAATCGAAGCAATAAGAACACCCAGTTTCGTTAGAGGAGGTAGGGTCGATGGTTAGCGTAGATGAGGCCCCCAATTGGCGGATATGAGTTCTCAGTTAGCGGATATGAGAACCTGTTTGGCAAATATGGAACCCCAGTTAGCGGGTAAGAGGCACTTTTTGGTAAATATGAACCCCGGGTAGCGGATATGAGGCACTTTTGGTCCGATATGAACCCCGGTTAGCGGATTTGAGGCCCTTTTTGGCAAATATGAACTCCAGATAGCGGATTTGAGGCCCTTTTTGGCAAATATGAACCCCGGTTAGCGGATTTGAGGCCCTTTTTGGCAAATATGAACCCCGGTTAGCGGATTTGAGCTCCAATTTTTAACCAATGACGCTCCGGATACACTATGTCTCCCTACCCACCGGCTAACGAAACTGGAGAGTCTTATTGGAGGGAAAAGAGCCGATTTGATTTTCTAACGAATCTCAGTATCGCTATTTAGTGAAAAACCCCGCTTCAGAGGCTCAAATCAGCAGAATAGCGTTACTACGTTTCCTTAGAATTGCCGGAGCGTCGAAATCGAAGCAATAAGAACACCCAGCTTCGTTAGCGGAGGTAGGGTTGCCAGTTAGCGTAGTTAAGCCCCCCAATTGGCCGAAGTTAACCCCCAGTTAGCGGATATATGCCTCAACTACCGGATATGAGCCTCAGTTACTGGATAAGGCACCCACTCAACAAGCCCAGCAGCAAAAAGACGCGGCAAACCCCATAGTTCAGAGTCCAGCCGCGTCCCTTTTAACCGCAAACTTTGAAGTTTTACGTATTCGATGCCTCGTATATGTTTTGTATCGTTTTGCCCAAAATCCGATTGAACTCCTCGTCGTTTTGCTCCGCATTCAGCCCTTCGGCCAATGCACGGGAGAAACTGGCGATCAGCCCGTGGTTGCGGGATAGTTTCTCGTTGGCTTCCGATTGTGAATACCCGCCCGATAAAGCGACGATCCGGATCACATGCGCATCCTCCATCAAATCGCCGTAAAAATTGTCCTCCGTCGGGATGGAAAGCTTCAGCATAATTTTGATCTCCGAACCTAGATTGGCGAGTTGCCCCGCGATTTCTTCCTTAAGTATTTTCTCCGAGGCCGCTTTATCCTTGCTGTTGATATCCACTTCCGGCTCAATGATCGGAACGAGCCCCTTCGCGGCGATTTGTTTTCCGAGCTCAAACTGCTGCTCCACCACTTTTGCGATGCTTGCCGGATTCGCCTCTTTAATGACCGAACGCATTTTGGTGCCGAAAATATTCCGCTTCACCGCCCGATCCAACAGCTCATCCAAACCGGGAATCGGCTTCATCAGCTGGACTCCGCCTTCGAGGTCCGCAAGTCCCTTATCCACCTTCAGAAAAGGAACGATTCCTTTTTGCTCCCAAAGGTAGTCGGCCGTCAGTTGCCCGTCAATCTGCCTTTCCATCGTGTTCTCGAAAAGAATCGCGCCCAGAATATGCCGTGAGTCAAAGGCAGGGCTTTTGATAATCCGCGTTCTCATCTCGTGCACCAAAGCATACATTTCTTCCTCGCCGGAATAGCGGTCTTCCGAAATTCCATACAGCTTCAAGGCTTTCGGCGTGCTTCCGCCGCTTTGGTCCAATGCTGCGATAAAGCCATTTCCCGTACGGATCCGCTCCAATTGCTTTGTGTTCATGGGCGTTTCTCCTTCCAATTTAGGGTTTATATGGATCAAAACTTATTATAACACTACGACGAGGCCGATGCTTGCTTGCCGGGTTGTCCGATTTTGCTATTTTCGCCCCGGCAGCGCGATTTTAAACAAAACTTAAACTTGGGGCCCCTTCACGCTTAAACTTCGGGCGATATGATCATATCCGAGGTGATATGACGTGAGTGAATGGATTATTCAAACGAAAAATTTAACGAAAAAATACCGTGGACGCCCGGCGGTGGACCATTTGGATCTGGAGATCGAGAAGGGAGACATTTATGGATTCCTCGGGCCTAACGGGGCCGGGAAAACGACGACGATCCGCATGCTGCTCGGCTTGATTCAGCCTACCGAAGGATCCATCCGGATTTTCGGGCGCGAGCTTCAAAAAGATAAGCTGGCGATTCTTCGCCGGATCGGGTCGCTGGTGGAGTATCCGTCCTATTACGGCCATCTGAATGCCGTCGATAATCTGGAAGCGATCCGCCGCATCCTCGGCTCGCCGAAATCACGCATCGACGAGGTCCTGGAGATCGTCTCCTTAACGAGCGAGTCCCGCCGCCCGGTAAAGGGCTACTCGCTCGGCATGAAGCAGCGGCTCGGTATTGCCGCTTCGCTGCTCGGGAATCCGGATCTGCTCATTCTCGACGAGCCGACCAACGGCCTCGATCCATCGGGTATTCATGAGATCCGCGAACTGATCAAAAGCATGCCGGCCCAGTACGGCATCACCGTGCTCGTATCCAGCCACCTGCTCAGCGAGGTGGAGCAAATGGCCAACCGCGTCGGTATAATACGTGACGGCCGGATGGTGTTCCAGGATACGATCCATAATTTACGCCAGCAGGCGTCCCATGACATGGAGCTCGTCGTGTCCGAACCGGACTCCGCGCTCTGGCTGGCCAGGGACCTGGGGGCTGCCGGAACGCTACGCCAAGGAACACTCGTTTTTCCGGGCATGCAGGACAAACAGGTTGCCGTGCTCGTGAAGCAACTGGTCGAAAACGGCCACGACATTTACCGGGTGGAGCAGAACAAAAAGTCGCTGGAAGACATCTTTATGCAAGTTGTCGGGGAGGGGGGACGGCCATGATGCTCCGTGCGCTGTCCTCCGACTTTCTGAAAATCCGCCGCAAAGGTATTTGGTTCCTCATCTTTCTGGCGCCGATCGGCCTGGTTGCCATGCAGGCGCTCAACTTCGGACTCCGGTTCGATTATTTGGGAAAACGATATGCGGATAATTTATGGGGCGGCTTGATCGAAAATGTCGTTAGCTTTGTCCCGATTGCCCTTTATCTGGGCATGACGCTGGTCAGCTCACTGGTGGCCGGCGTAGAGCACCAAATGAGTTCATGGAAGCAGCTGCTCGCGCTGCCCATTTCCCGGATCTCCGTGTTTAGCGCCAAATTTACGCTATGCTTTCTGTTGATCGCCGTATCGTGCGTTTTATTGCCCATGGGGACGATCGTTCTAGGGTTGTCGCTCGGCTTCGAAGCCTCGGATATCCCTTATTGGGATATCGTGCGAATGGGCTTCTTCCCTTACTTGGCGGCGTTACCGCTGCTTGCGCTTCAACTTTGGCTGTCGTTAAGCTTCCGCAACCAGGGCTTGCCAGTCTCGCTCGGAGTGGGGATCGCTCTCGTTTCCCCGTTCGGCTTCCAACTCTCGGAATGGTTTCCGCTTAATTGGCCGGCCTTCGGCTACAGCGGCCCTCACGCCGAATGGTTTATCGGCGCGGGCGTAATCTGCGGCGCCGTCATCATGCTGATGGGGATGATTCATTTTAACCGAAAGGATGTGGACTAGATGGGCGGTTTCTTTCGCGTGTTGTCCTCGGAACGTCTAAAAATGTCCAAATCTCGGATCTGGTTCATCATTATAGCCAGCCCCCTACTATCTACCCTGATCGGCGCCATGGCCAACTTACCGGATGGGGCCGAGGCCTGGACCGTACTGCTCAGCGCCATGGTCATCCTGCACGGGATGCTGTTCCTGCCGGTCATGTCCGGCTTGTTCCCGGCCTTCTTGTGCCGGTACGAGCATACCGGCGGCGGCTGGAAGCAGCTGCTCGTGCTTCCGGTGTCGCGAACGGCCGTTTACCTGGCCAAGTTCGCGGTTACGGCAGGCCTGCTCGCAGCCTGCCAACTGGTCTTCCTCGCCGGCGTGTTCGTTGCCGGCTGGACCCATGGCATCACGGCCCCGGTTCCGTGGGGCATGATCTTCACCTGCCTGCTGAGCGGCTGGGTGGCCTGCTTGCCGCTGGCTGCGCTGCAGCTCGGCGTGTCGCTCACGTGGGCGAGCTTCGCCGCCCCGCTCGCGGTCAATGTCTCGTTGACGATCCCCAACATGCTCATCGTCAACTCCGCCAAAATCGGCCCATTCTACCCATGGGCCCAACCGATCCTCGGCATGATCCCCCGAGCCGAAGCGGATTTCGCTGCGGCCAACCTGCCGCTCGAAAGCCTGATGATCACCGTGCTGGGCAGCTTCGTTTTGTTCTTCGCGGCGGGGCTGATTTATTTTCGGCGGAAGGAGATCTGATCGCGGGCTAGTAGGGAACTTTATCTGGAAGAAAAGAAGGCAGACAGTCATAAAACTGACTGCCTTCTTTTATATTGAGGGGGCCCCCCTCTAATGATTTTCATTTTTCTAACGGTTATGAGAGGCGCTATTCGGTCTGATTTCCCCCATTTCGCATTCTAACGGATACCAGCGCTCTTATTTCCCATTCTATGATGAGTCAGGGCCTCATTACGCAAAATAACGCCCCTGACAACCGTTAGAGTTTCGATTTGCCCGTTTTGTACCAAATAACGACGGTTACATCCGTTAGCGTAAGCAGTGTGAACTTTAGCGGACTTAGCAACCTTAGCGATCTTTGCGATCTTTGCGATCTTTGCGATCTTTGCGACCTTAGCGACCTTGTGACCTTGTGACCTTGCAACCTTACCGAACTTACCGAACTTACCGAACTTACCGAACTTAGCGACCTTAACGAACCTAGCGAACTTAGCGCACGGCGACCTCACCTACCTTAGCCACCTTAACGACCTTGCCTACCTTAACGCCCTTAGCGTCTTAGAGATCTTAGCGATCCTATCGCCCCGAGCGATCTTAGCAACCTCACCAACCTTACCGAGCGGATCTTAGGCCCTTAGTGCCCTTAGTGCCCTTAGTGCCCTTACTGCCCTAGTGCCCTTACTGCCCTAGTGCCCTTACTGCCCTAGTGCCCTTACTGCCCTTAGTGACTTTACCGACCTAGCTACCCACCGACCTTACCGACCTTGCCGACCCTAGCGCCCCTAGCGACCCTAACCACCAGTAACCTTACCGTCCTTAGCAACTTTCCCCCTCCCCAAGCGTCTTAATAGTATACGCATACCAATATTTAGAAGGGACGGGATGCATATGTTCAACGATCCCAGGCCGTTCTCTCCCCCTCCGGATCCCCATAGTCACAAGGCAAATCATGACACCAACGAGAGAAAGCTTCACTCCGAGGGCCCGCCCAGCCTATGGAGACAGATTTCGAATCTTTTGATACTTGCCGCGATGATCGCCGGCATCGTGCTTTTGGTGAAACTGTTCCAAGCGTTTTAACCGTCCGTCAACTTGACTAAGCTGCTTAGTCACGCAACCAAGCGTGGCGGGGCGGCTTTTTTCGTCTTATGACAATTGTCATCCTCAAATCATGACACTCCTTACTAACGGCGGCCTCTTCCTTTCGGTAAGATTAGATCAACAAGTTAGATCATCGATAACGGAGGCGAAACGAAAGTGGAAACCATTATGGAATTGAAACACGTGAGCAAAACGTTCAGGGATAAACAAGCGGTGCGAAACATCTCCTTCAGCATAAAAAAAGGCTCCATCACAGCGATTCTTGGCCCGAACGGAGCCGGGAAAACGACGACGCTGTCGATGATCCTCGGCCTGCTCGATCCGTCGGAGGGGGAAATCAAGGTGTTCGGCAAACACCCGAAAGACGGAGCCGTCCGCGCTCAAACCGGGGCAATGCTCCAGGAAGTCAGCATCATGGACCGGCTGAAGGTGCGGGAAGTGCTGGACCTGGTCCGCAGCTATTACCCGCAACCGATGGATATGGAGTCGCTCATCGCCTTGACCGGGCTCAAGGACAACGATCTTAAAAGGTATACCGAGAAGCTGTCCGGCGGACAAAAACGCAGCCTCGGTTTCGCTCTGGCCATGGCCGGCAATCCGGACCTGCTCTTTTTCGACGAGCCGACGGTCGGATTGGACATTTCGTCCCGCCGCCGCTTTTGGGAGGGAGTACGCAAACTGGCCGCGCAAGGCAAGACGATTATTTTCACGACGCATTATCTCCAGGAAGCCGACGATGCGGCCGACCGGATTTTATTGTTCCATCAAGGGGCCTTGGTCGCGGACGGAACGCCTGAGGAAATCAAAGCCCGGATCGTGAAGCGTACCGTTTCCTTTCTCCCTCAAGAGGACGGCCCGGCATTCCGGGAACGGCTGAAGTCGCTGCCGATCCTGTCGGATTACTTTGACAAGGAAGGAAGGATCTATGTGGCGGCGGAGGATACCGATCTCGCGTTGGAAGCGATTTTTGCAAACAGGCTGGCCGTGAAAAATATCCTGATCGAACAAGGAAGGCTGGAAGAGGCGTTCGAGCAATTAACCCTAAACCAAGAGGAGGCTGTGTAACAATGAAAAATCCAATGACCATGCTGCTTAAGCAGTGCAAAGCCGAGTTGCTGCGGGTGATCCGCAACCCCTACTATGTATTCTGGTCCCTGTTGATGCCGGTCGGTTTCTACTTTATTTTTACCCGGGTCGTAAATACGGGAGGCAATGAGCAAGCGGAATGGGCGGCGCATTACCTGATGTCGATGGCGTCCTTCAGCGTGATGGGATCGGCGATCATGACGCTCGGTATCCGTCTGGTCCAGGAGCGCACCCAGGGCTGGACCACGTTTATGCGGGTGACGCCGCTGCCCGGATCGGTTTACTTTTTCGGCAAAATGTTCGGCCAAACCGTGATGCATCTCATCTCGATCGTGTTTATCTTTTTGGCGGGCGTATTGATCAACGGGATTTCCTTGCCGGCCTCTGTCTGGATTTACAGCGGACTTTGGATCCTCGTCGGTTCCCTTCCGTTCTTGGCCATCGGAACGCTGATCGGTACCATGAAGCGCGTCGACACGGCCAGCGGCGTGAGCAATGCCCTCTATCTGGGACTCGCCGTCCTGGGCGGCATGTGGATGCCGATGGACGTGCTGCCTAAGGTCATGCAGCAAACCGGCAAATGGCTGCCTTCCTACAATTTCGGAAACGGCGCTTGGGAAATCGTTCGCGGTTCCGCCCCGCATTGGAGCAATATTTTGATTTTGCTGGGCTACCTTGTCTTGTTTATGGTACTATCCACCTATATCCGAAAAAAACAGGAAGCGGTGTAATTCATGATGGCAACGAGGAACAAATTCAGCTTATTTCCGAAAAAGTACGGTCTATTCCCATACATGTGGCTGATCTATATCGCCCTGCCCATTTTTAATATCCGTAATGAGACCGGACTGAAGCTGTTTCTCGGCTATGCCATGATCGCCTTGTTCGTCGTCACCTATCGCCAGCTATATTCCGTTACGGGAAGGGCTTTCTCCTGGTGGCTCGCCTTGCAGATGTCGTTAATCGTCGTGCTCTGCTTATTCTACAGTCCGTACAATCTGTTCATGGGCTTTTTCACGGCAAACTTTATCGGTTGGTATACCGATCATCGCAAATTCAATACTTTCATGGCCGCCTTTGCGGTAGTGTTACTCATCCCGCTAATATTGATTTTGCCGGAACTTGCGCTCGGCGACATCGTCACCTTGTCTCCCTTTATGGTCTTGATGCTGGCTTCGCCCTTCGGGATCCGGTCCATGGCCCGCAGGCAAAGCCTGGAGCGGGAACTGGACGAGGCGCAGCAGCGGATTAAAGAGCTCGTCAAACGCGAGGAACGAATGCGGATTGCGCGGGATTTGCACGATACTTTGGGGCATACGCTGTCCTTGATCACCTTAAAAAGCCAGCTTGTGGAGAAGCTGGCCGTCAAAGACCCGGAACGCGCACAAAAGGAAGCTCAGGAAATCCAGCGGACTTCCCGCGCCGCCTTGCGGCAAGTACGCGAGCTTGTCTCCGACATGCGGGCCGTCAGCGTCGCCGAGGAACTGGCCGAAGCCGGGGAAA
Organism: Paenibacillus salivarius; assembly: GCF_051307165.1. NCBI lineage: Bacteria > Bacillati > Bacillota > Bacilli > Caryophanales > Paenibacillaceae > Paenibacillus > Paenibacillus salivarius. The sequence continues at coordinate 180,787 of NZ_CP195592.1, read as the reverse complement.
TGCTGCGGGCCGCCGAAATCGCCCTTGAAGTGGAGGGGGACATCGAGCTTGGCGGCGTTTCCGACTTGATGCAAAACATTTTGAGCCTATGCATCAAAGAAGCGGTCACCAACATTGTAAAGCATAGCAAGGCCACTCTTTGCAAAATCGCAGTTACTGCCGGCGAGGCGGATATCCGATTGACGATTGAGGATAACGGGATGGGCTGGAAGCTGCACGAACCGGGGAAATCCCCGTCATTGTCATCGTTGCCTGCATCGGACCAGGCTTTCGGAGGCAACGGGCTGAAAGGCATGGCCGAACGGCTTTCCTTAATTGAAGGCTCCCTGGCCTTGTCTTCGCTGGAGCCGAGAGGAGCGCGGCTGTCCGTTACCGTTCCATTGGTCGTTAAATCACAAAAGGAGGATGAAACCGCATGATTCGTATTGTCATCGCAGAGGATCAGCGTCTGCTAAGGGGTGCGCTCGCTTCCCTGCTCGATCTGGAAGACGACCTTGAAGTGGTCGGACAGGCGGCGGACGGCGCCGAGGCGCTGGACCTGATTGAGCAGCTTAAGCCGGATGTTTGCCTGATGGACATCGAGATGCCCCGACTGAGCGGGCTCGATGCGGCCGAGCGGCTGCAAGCGGCGGACTCCCCATGCCGGGTCATCATCCTGACCACGTTTGCGCGGCCGGGGTATTTTGAACGGGCGGCCAAATCCGGCATCCGCGGCTACCTGCTCAAGGACGAATCCAGCGACAAGCTGGCCGAAGCGATCCGCCGCGTCATGGACGGCCACCTGGAGGTGTCGCCGGAACTCGTCTTCGGCAGCCTGCGGGAGGAGAACCCGCTGACCCCGAGAGAGCAGGACGTCCTCCGGCTTGCGGCGGCCGGCCAAAGCGCCGGCGAAATCGCCCGTGCCCTGCACCTTTCCTACGGCACCGTCCGCAATTATATTTCGGAAATCTTGAACAAGCTTGACTCAAAAAGCCGGATCGAAGCCATCCGCATGGCCGAGGAGAAGGGCTGGATTTGAGGAGGGCTAAAGGAATCGCGGAGGAACGGGAACGCCCTGAAAATCGTTAGGGTCTATACTTCGAGTATTGTCCCAGTTCCTCCCGATTCACTTCCGAGATCAATTTCGCGGAACCGTCCGTCAATCGGTATCTGAACTTTTTGAATTGATCCGACGGCTGCTCTCCGATCACATCGAAGCTCTGCCCGTCTTTTTTCCATAAAATAAACGCCGTAGTTATAAACTTCGGCTCCGCGGATAAGGTTAAAGCCGACTTCTTGCCAAAGTCATAGGCTCCGATTCGGCTGCTGCTCGTGTCGCGGTAACCAAAGGCCAATATATTCCCCTCGGGAGACCACTGATAACTGTGGATCGTCTCCGCCTCCAGGCTGTTTTTGGCGACAAGCTGATTCAGATCGGTTTGTTTACCGGAAATTAAATCCATCACAATGACCCGGTTCCCCACATTCGTATAGACGAGCTCCAAAGCCAGATACTGCCCGGAAGCGGACAAGGACATGCTCCGGATATCGTTAGGCTTCGCGGATAACTCCACCGGATACGCGTGATCTTGGACCTGCAGGGAAACCGACGAAACGAAGTACTTCCCGTCCGCTCTCTCATCCCCTTCCGTCTCTCTCTTCTCGAAACTCAGCGTGAATCCGTCAAGCGCCCATTTTTGAAGCGTTCCGTTCTCCTGCTTCTGAACCTTTGCTTCCGGTAAATCATACTCCTCTTCCGATACATTCCGGGAGGTGATGTTTACCGTCTTTTGTGCGGAACTATACTCCACTTGATAACCTAGAGCTTCGGTGACAAAACGGATGGGAACGAGGATTCGGCCATGGCTGCTCTGTGCCGGGATTCCCATTTCACGGGCCTTTCCGTTCACGTAAGCCGTTCGGCTGTTAACTTTGATTTCCGCGGTATCTCCTTCTTTGTTCCGGATGGACGCGGTGCTTGATGAGGCATCCCAAGTGTACGTCAGTCCCAAGGAAGACAAGGCGCGAATGGGAATCAACAAATTGCCCTGGTCAATCAGCGGCGGAACATCCATCTTCACCTGACTGCCGTTTATGATGATTTGGATGGAGGCGGATCCCGATCCTTTTCCATTCGCGGCCAATGTTTGCGTTGGAACCAGTCCTCCCCCAACCATAGCAATGGCAAGCAGAAATAAAGCGATACGTTGTCTCATAATTACTCTCCTTCCTAAGCAAGTGTCTAATCGGGTTTACTAAAATATAACAGTTCCTATCTCCAAAAAGTTTCACCCCAAGGTAAACGGAAAGCAAAAAAAGCCGCCCCCATTAAGGAGGCGCTGCTTTGTCAATGTGTACGAAAACACGACTATAATATTACGTAAAACTGGCTACTCCGCTCATTCTAGTCGAAAATTCATACATAATGGTCTGTAATTACGGCCAAATGCCAATTTGTGTACGATAAATCGTACAGAAATGATCGAATTTCGCCAAATGCCCGATTTATGTATGAAAAATCATACAAAAAGCCCTTCCCGTTTGCATATCCGGCCGAAACCGGGTAACAAACAAGAAGGGCTTCTATTTCGTCAAGAACGCTACTCGTTCAGCGTCTCGCTCCAGTCATGCACCATGCTGCCTTCGAGGTATTTCTCGCAATCCATCGCGGCCATGCAGCCCGAACCGGCTGCCGTGATCGCTTGGCGATAGCGGGTATCCTGCACGTCGCCGCAGGCAAATACCCCGGGGATATTCGTCTCCGTCGTTCCCGGCTTTACCACGATGTAGCCGTGATCGTCCGTTTCGATCGCCCCGCCCAAAAACTTTGTATTCGGCGTATGTCCGATCGCTACGAACACGCCGTCGGCCTCGATCAGCTCTTCCTGGCCGGTCTCATTGTTGCGCACCTTCAAACCGATAACCTTACCGGTCTCGTCGGTATCGACCGAGAGCGGCGCCCGGTTCAGCGCCCATGCTACCTTCTCATTGGCTTTGGCGCGGTCCTGCATGATTTTGGAGGCGCGCAGTTCATCCCTACGATGCACGATCGTCACCGTGGATGCAAAACGGGTCAGGAAGTTCGCTTCCTCCATCGCGGAGTCGCCGCCGCCGATCACGACGATCTTTTTCCCGCGGAAAAAGAATCCGTCGCAGGTAGCGCATGTGCTCACGCCGCGTCCGACATTTTCCTGCTCGCCGGGAATGCCGAGATATTTGGCGGAGGCTCCCGTCGACAATATCACGGTTTCCGTCTCCAGCTCTTCCCCGCCTTCGAGCCGCACCTTAAACGGGCGTCCCGAAAAATCCACCTGCTCTACCCAGCCGCTGCGAAATTTCGCGCCGAAACGCTCGGCCTGCTTCCGCATATTGTCCATCAATTCCGGGCCTTGAATCCCTTCGGGAAATCCCGGAAAATTCTCCACCTCGGTCGTCGTGGTCAACTGGCCGCCCGGCTGTACTCCCTCAATGACAAGGGGGTTCACATTGGCCCGTGCCAAATAAATGGCCGCCGTCAGCCCCGCCGGGCCGGTCCCGATAATAATCGATCTATACATGGCGCCGCCTCCTCGAATAACCTTATCCAAACTCCACTATCTAAGTTTTACCCAAGTTGGACTTGCTTTACCCGCATGGAAGATTACTGGACCGAAGGAAAGATAGCCTCTATCTTTTCCTTCACTCCGCATACCTCGTCGATCCGGCGCGTATACCGCCGTGCCGTCGAAGCCGAAATACCGTAACGTTCCGCCACGGCTTCATAAGTTACCGGCCTGCGGTGAATTTTTGCCGTTAAATATTCCAGCGCCGCCGCCCATCCTTCAATATGCGTAATTTCAGGAACTTCCGGATATAACAGGGTGAGAAATTCCGCCCATAACGTCTCCAGATCATGCTGCTGTTGTAAATCAAAGCTCCGCTTCATCTGCCCCAGCGCCAAATCGACGACCGCCTGCCACTCGCTTTTCCACACCGGCAAGCCGGAGGCCACTTGGCTAGGGTCGACCAGCTTCGTTATCGCGCCGGAACGAACCGGCAACGGATGGCTGACGCCCAGATTCCGAAGCACGAACAAGGCGATATCCTTCAAATAAGAATCCTCTTCAGGCTCAAGCAGAAATTCCTTCAACGCCTCTTCGACTTCCTTGTCCGCGATTAAGCCAAACGCTTGGATGACCTGCAGTTTCGTCTTATTGTCTCCATGACGCAGCGCCCAGATGAAGGACGAGCGCACGAGCGGATTCGTCGCGATTTCCGAAGCGATATTTTCCGTGGACAATTCCCAACTTTTAAACTGTTCTTCAAAAGGAAGATGATAATGATAGCTCACAGGCAAGGATTGGGATGCTGCCGGATTTCCGTTCTCGTTCAGCTCGTTCCGCTCTTTCAGGCGGTGCAAATAAAATTCGGCGACGCCGTTTCCGGGGTCAAGCCTTTTTACTTGGTTCCACAAGGACTGGGAAGCCTCGAAATTCCGCATATGGTACGCGGCGACCGCCGCATAATGGTATATCGACGGGTCCCGCTCAAGCCGCTGATCCCGGATCAGACGGATAAAATGCCCGTATGCCGCCTCATGCTCTCCCAAAATTCCCATCGTCGTCGCCAGCTTAAGCACATGCTCCTGATGGAACGGGACGATTTTTCGCAGACGTTGGGCCAGATCCCGCAATCTGTCGCGCTCACCCATATGCTGATAAAATATCGCCAGATTGCAGAGCCCATGCAGATTGCCCGGCTCCCTCTCCAGCACCTCGCCGATCGCATCCAGCGCTTTAGGGAATAAACCGAGGTAATAATAACCCAGCGCCAAATTGTTGCGTGCCGCATGAAAATCCGGTTGTTTCTCCACGATTTCCTCCAGCAGCTTGACCGCCTGAGAAAACTTCCCCTCCTCCAAAAGCGCCCGGGCCTGGTCGTGTTCGACCACACCCTCCATCGCTTTGATGCTCGTCACTTTCGTCGGACGGTCCAGCTCGTATTGGAGCAGGTCCATCATCTCTTCCGCCTCGGCCAAAAACTGGCCGTTTTCGTCCTTTTCCAGGTACGTGATCAGCGCCTCTTCCGCCGCCTCAAACATATCCATATTCGCATAGTTATTCGCCATATAAAAATAACATTCCGTCATGGTCGGATCGATGTCCTCCAAAATGACGGACAACGCGGCGTTCGACGCCTCGTAATCCCCCATTTCCGACAAAATCCCCGCCATGTTGCAATGATTTACAGGATTATTCGGTTCGTACTCTACCGCTTTGCGAAAATATTTCAATGCCTTGTCGTATTGGTAACGGTCCAATGAAGAGACTGCCTTCTCAAAGAAAAAACCTGCGTCCATCGAGATCGGCAGAACTTTTCCCCGTTTCCCGTCCGTCTCTTGATTCTCTTTCAAACAAGGCACCTCCTATCCTACTTCAATGGTTCTCAATTATTTCTCCATCTCACAGTATACCATAGTGAAGGCGGTCCTCCCACGGAATTCCTCAGGGAAAATCACGCAATCCATAGGAATGTATACCAGAAACAGGGAATAGGCCGGCGGTGTCGAATAGATTATCAAAAAGAAATAATAGGGATTTTTTGGGGGAGGGGAGGAATGGCAGTGGAAATTGTCTGGGAAAATCTCGTATTATCTCTGCTTATATTGATGGTTCCGATTCTACTCATCGTATGGGCCGCCCGGTCCATCATCCGTCGGGGGAGACGCAAGTAACGGGGGGAAGTTATGAAAAAAAGAGCGAAATTTGCTGTTTTGGGGCTTTGCACGGGGATTTACTTAACTGTCGGCGGTTTTGGGTTATATGTTTATTACATCTTCCTGGCCATGAAAATCACTCACAGGAAATATCTATTGGAAACTGAAGAATTTTTAACTGAGTCCCCTCCGTATCCTTTAATCTTTCATATGGGCTTTATTATTTTGTTAGTTGCATATTTGGTGCTTGGCTGTTTTCTGGTTTACAAGTGTCTGAATCAGCTTCGCTTCGTCAATTATCCCTTAATGTCACTGGGACTTCTTGTAATCCTTGCATTCTGCGGCCATTTTGTCGCCAAGGAAGGTATTATATTTTGGAATGCAACTCCTCCAATGAGCAAACAAAAAGCAATTTCGCTCGCAATAGAGAAAAATGAGTCGACCAGTAGTCATTTATTTAAGAGTATCCACTGGGATAAAACAAATCACTACTGGATCATAATTTTCTCAAATACAGAAAATACCGTGTGTGAACAGGTGACTATTTCCAGGCTGGGAGTTATCAGCGAAATTATCCCATGCAAAGAATAAGATAAGCCGCCTGAACAGGCGGCCTAATTTATATTATTTAATATCTCCCTGCTCCAGCGGCACCATCGTTTTCCGGCGCCCCTCGAACGTCGCCAGCTTGCGTACCCCAAGCTCATACAGCAAGCTGCGGGCCTTGTCCAAATGCTCGCTCAGTTTAAGCGGGTCATGCGCATCGGAACCGACGGTTAACGGGATGCCCATCTGCACGGCGGCTTCCAGGATGCGGCGGCTCGGGAACATTTCCGCCACGGGCTTGGACAACCCGGAAGCGTTGAGCTCCATGGCCACTCCTGCTTCTTTGACCGCAGCTAGCGCCTTAAGCTCGAGCTCGATCGTTTCGGCTTCCCGCGCCGGATCCGGCCGGTTCCCGAAACGCTTGATCACATCGAGATGGCCCATAATGTCGTAGAATCCGGTCCGCGCCGCTTTAGCCACCGCGTCATAATAACGCTCGTAGACCGCAAAGACATCCTGTCCATCCCAATGGTGGACTTGGCGGAAGTCCGAAACATCCCATTCTCCGAGAAAATGAACCGACCCGATTACATAATCCCAAGGGTAGGCACGAACGATGCGTTCGATTTGCTCTTCCCAGCCTTCGATGTAGTCGCCTTCCAATCCGACCCGGACGTCGATTTGTCCGCGGTATTTTTCCTTTAGGCTGAAGGCCTCTTCCACATATCGAGGGAGCTCTTCCATCGGCATCGCCATTTCGGGATAATAGGTGGCCGGGTCAACGTGCAGCAAAGGCATATGATCGGAAAGCCCGATCTGGGACAAGCCGATCTCGATTCCCCGCTTGACGTACTCCTCCAGCGAGCCGACGGCATGTCCGCAACGGGCGTGATGCGTATGGTAATCGATCAGCATGTTTGGGCTCACCTGCCTAATCCCGGCGCGGCCGCTCATGGCGACGTTCCAGCTCCCGCATGATTTCATCGAGCGGCAAATCGCGCTCGCGCAGCAGCACCAGCAGGTGATAGATCAGGTCGCTGACCTCGTATCGGAGTTCGTCGTTATCTCCGTTTTTGGCCGCGATGATCGATTCGGCGGTCTCTTCGCCGACTTTTTTCAAAATCTTATCGATGCCCTTATCGAACAAGTATGTCGTATACGCGCCTTCCGGACGCTCCTTATAGCGTTCCGCGATCAGCTGCTCCAACTCGGCCAGCACGGCAAAGCGGCCGGCACCGTCCTGTTGCCCGGCGGCCTGCTGCACCGGAACGAATTCCGTCCATCCCGTTGATGCTCCTTCGCCGATCGCTGCCGTGCGGAAAAAACAGGTATCTTCTCCGGTGTGGCACGCCGGACCTTGACGATCCACTTCCACGAGCAAGGTATCGCCGTCGCAATCATAACGCAAAGAACGGATCTGCTGAGTATTGCCGGAGGTCGCCCCTTTGTTCCACAACGCCGAGCGCGAACGGCTCCAGAACCAGGTCTGGCCCGTTTCGACCGATTTGCCGAGCGAATCCCGGTTCATATACGCGAGCATCAACACTTCCTTGGTCGAAGCGTCTTGAACGATCGCCGGAACGAGCCCTTGCGCGTCCCATTTGATGCTTTGCGTCAATTCCTCAAGCGGCAGCGTAAGCCGCAGCGGTTGTTGTTCTGTCATCGTATTTCCACCCCTCTAGACTTCAAGTCCCGCTTCAAATCCGGTACCGCAATTTCTTTATAGTGAAAAATCGTCGCCGCCAAGGCGGCATCCGCCTTCCCTTCGGTAAACACCTCGTAAAAATCGTCCGGCTTTCCCGCACCGCCCGAGGCGATGACCGGAATGCCCACGGACTTGCTCACCGCACTGGTCAACGGCAGATCGAAGCCGTCCTTCGTTCCGTCGGCGTCCATGCTCGTCAGCAAAATTTCGCCCGCGCCGAGCTTCTCGGCTTCCTTGACCCAATCCAGGGCTTTGATTCCCGTCGGTTTGCGGCCTCCATGCGTAAACACTTCCCACTCGTTCCACTCGGGATTAAACTTGGCGTCCACCGCAACGACGATACACTGGGAACCGAAGCGGCGCGCGCCATCCGAAATCAGCTGCGGATTGAGCACCGCCGCGGTGTTGATGCCGATTTTATCGGCTCCCGCCCGCAATATCCGCTTCATATCGTCGACATGCGAAATTCCTCCGCCCACGGTGAACGGGATGGCGATTTCTCCAGCCGTTTGCCGGACGACTTCGATCATCGTAGCCCGGCCTTCGTTAGACGCGGAAATATCGAGAAACACGATTTCGTCCGCTCCCTCGCGGTCATATAGCGCCGCCAGCTCCACCGGGTCCCCGGCATCGCGGAGATTGACAAAATTGACGCCTTTGACGACTCTTCCGTCCTTTACGTCAAGACATGGAATAATACGTTTGGCCAGCATCGTTCGCCCAGCTCCCTCCGGTTATTTTTGCGCGGCCGAAATCGCTTCGATCGCTTGGGCGAGATCAATACTGCCGGTGTACAGCGCCTTGCCGACAATCGCCCCGCCGATACCTTGGTCCGCGTAAGCGGCCAATTTCAAAAGATCGTCCTGCACCGTTACGCCGCCCGAGGCAATGACCGTCCGGCCGGATGCCTGCGCGAGCGAGCGGATCGCTTCCACGTTCGGTCCCTGCATCATACCGTCCCGCGAAATGTCCGTAAAAATAAACGTCTCCGCTCCTTTGGACGCCAGTTCCTTTGCCAGCACTTCGGCTTGAACCTCGGAAGTTTCCAGCCAGCCGCGCGTCGCGACAAAACCGTTCCGGGCATCGATGCCGATAGCCACCTTGTCCCCGTAGGTGCCGAGCACCGCTTCGGTAAACTCGCGGTCCTCAATCGCCGCCGTGCCGATAATGACCCGGCTCACGCCGAGACCCAGCAGCCGCTCGACATCGGCCAGCGTCCGCAGGCCGCCTCCAACCTGCACCGGCACTTGCACGCTGCGGGCGATCTCGCCGATCAGCGCGTCGTTCACCGGATGGCCGGCCTTCGCCCCGTCCAGATCCACCAGGTGGATGAACGATCCGCCCTGCGCCTCCCAAGAGCGGGCCACCTCCACCGGATTTTCGTTGTATACCGTTTCGCGGGCATAGTCCCCTTGCACGAGCCGCACGCATTTTCCGCCCCGGATATCGATCGCCGGGTATATCACGAATGAAGACATTTTTCTTCCTCCCGCATTTTTCTAATAAGTATGGACGCCGAACCGAACCAAGCCTGATACATGCCTTAACGCAACGTCCGCTCCCCTTCATTGGAAAAAATCCAACCAAATCAGGCTGAAGAGCACCCCAAGAATCACCTGATTGGAAAAATTCCAATCATTTGGTCCGAATCCGGCCCTTTTCGCTCCTATTTAGGGAAAATGATTGGACAAAATCCAATGAAGGAGCACATATGCACCTACCAAGGCATCCTTGATTAGATTTTTTCCAATCAAGATTCTGCATCGGATGCTAAAGCTACTAAATCTATGGGTACATCGTGCCATCCACGTAAAGATCAGCCATTCTCAATCGCACAAAAATATTAAGCCGTCCCGACCGCGCCGCGCTCGGCCAGCACGAGGAAATTCCGCAGCAGCGCCATGCCGAGCTCTCCGCTCTTCTCCGGGTGGAACTGCATGCCGTACACATTGTCACGGCCGACGATCGCCGTGACCGGGTGGCCGTAATCCGTAACGGCCAGCAAGTCCCCGTCCCGCTCCGGCAGCACGTGATAGGAATGGACAAAGTACACATGTCCTTCCTCAAGGCCCGCCAGGAGCGGGCTATCCGGCTGAAGGAACTCCAGCCGGTTCCATCCCATGTGCGGCACCTTCAGGCTGCCCTCACTGCCGGCGGCGGCACCGGCAAAGCGCACCGCTTTGCCCGGCAAAATGCCGAGGCCCTCGTTCCGCCCATGCTCTTCGCTCTCGCCGAAGAGCAGCTGCATGCCGAGGCAGATGCCGAGCAGCGGCTTACCGTCCGCGGCCGCCTTGCGCACCACGGCGTCCAGGCCGGAGGCGCGCAGATGCTCCATCGCGTCGCCAAAGGCACCGACGCCCGGCAGCAGCACGCCGTCCGCGCCGAGGATCGCGTCAGCGTCCCCGGTCACCAGCGCCTCGTATCCGAGCCGCTCGACCGCCTTGCTGACGCTGTGCAAATTGCCCATGCCGTAGTCGACTATCGCAATCGTCACCTACAGCACTCCCTTCGTCGACGGCACGCCCGTCACGCGGGGATCAATGCTCGTCGCCTCGTCGATCGCGCGCCCAAGCGCCTTGAACACCGCCTCGATCATATGATGAGTATTCTGACCGTAATGTACGATCACGTGCAACGTTATCCGTGCTTCCAACGCCAGCTTCCACAGGAACTCGTGCACGAGTTGGACTTCGAAGCTTCCGACCCGGTCAGTCGGATACTCCGCGCGGTATTCAAAATGCGGCCGGTTGCTAATATCGATCACGACCTGCGCCAACGCCTCATCCATCGGCACGAATACGCTCGCGTACCGTTTGATGCCGCGTTTGTCGCCAAGCGCTTCGCGTAGGCACTGTCCGAGGCAAATGCCGATATCCTCCACGGTATGGTGATCATCGATTTCGATATCGCCATGCGCCTCTACCGCAAGATCGAAATGCCCGTGCTTCGTGAACAAATCGAGCATATGGTTCAAAAACGGCACATCCGTCGCAAGCTCGGATTTCCCCGTACCATCCACCGCAAACTGCAGCTTGATGTCCGTCTCGTTCGTTTTGCGGCTGATTTCCGCTCGCCGTTCCCTTACTTCCGCATTATTGTTTGCCATCGTCATCGTTAGCCCCCGCCTTTCCTTCTTTGCGCAGCCGGATTTCAATCGCCCGGGCATGGCCCTCCAGCCCTTCCCGGCGCGCCAGCTCCATAATCGTCGCCCCGTTTTGCAGCAGCGCTTCCTTGCTATAGTAAATCAGACTCGATTTCTTGATAAAATCGTCCACATCGACCGGCGACGAAAACCGCGCCGTGCCGTTCGTCGGAATAATATGGTTCGGTCCGGCAAAATAATCGCCCACCGGCTCCGAGCTGTACGGCCCGAGGAAGATCGCTCCCGCGTTCTCGATCAAACCGAGGTATCGCATCGGATCCTCCACGATCAGCTCAAAATGCTCCGGCGCCAGCCGGTTAATGACGCCGATTCCTTCCTCGATGGAATCGACCAGCACCACAGCGCCGTAGCCCTCAATCGAAGCGCCTGCGATCTCCCGCCGCGGCAGCTCCGCCAATTGGCGCTCCACCTCCGCCTGGCAGGCTTTCGCAAACGCCTCCGACGGCGTCACCAGAATCGCCGACGCCATCTCGTCGTGCTCGGCCTGCGACAGCAGATCCGCCGCCACATAGGCGGGATCGGCGCTGTCGTCCGCCAGCACGGCGATTTCGCTCGGTCCGGCGATGCTGTCGATATCGACCGCTCCGTACACCTCGCGCTTTGCCAGCGCGACGTAAATATTGCCCGGCCCGCAAATTTTATCGACCGGAGCAATCGTGTCCGTGCCGTAGGCCAGCGCCGCAATGGCCTGCGCCCCGCCGACCCGGTAGATTTCGTTCACGCCGGCCTCCGCCGCCGCAACGAGGATGTACGGGTCGATACCCGCTTTCCCGCCGGTCGCCGGCGGCGTGACCATCACGATCTCCGGCACCCCGGCCACCTGGGCCGGAATCACGTTCATCAGCACGGAAGACGGGTAAGCCGCCTTCCCGCCCGGCACATATACGCCGACCCGCTTCAGCGGCCGGATAATCTGTCCCAGCAGGCTGCCGTCCGGCTGCAGGTCCATCCAGGAATTGCGTTTCTGCCTGGCGTGAAAAGCCCGGATGTTCGCCGCGGCCGCCGAGATCGCTTCGACGAACGAAGGCTCCACCTGATGATACGCCGCCTCAAGCTCAGCCTTGGTCACCCGGAGCTCCGATGCCGATAGCCGAACGCCGTCGAACTGCTCCGAGTAGCTGAGCAGCGCGGCATCTCCTTCTCTTTTCACTTCCGAGACGATGGTCCGGACCACTTGGTTCTGTTCCGGCGATCCGTACTCCACCTCCCGCCGCAGATCGAATTCCTCCGCCTTAACTATTTTCATCCTGCAGCCCTCCTTCACCCTTGGTTACACTTCGCTTTTTTGCGGAATCACTTTGGCGAGCGCGTCGCACACCGCCTGAATTTCGGCGTTCTTCATCCGGTAACTGACCCGGTTGGCCACGAGCCTGCTCGTAATCTCAAAAATGCTCTCCATCTCGACCAGCCCGTTTTCCCGCAAGGTCTGCCCCGTCTCCACCATATCGACGATCCGATCGGCAAGACCGATCAGCGGTGCCAATTCGATGGAGCCGTTAAGCTTAATCACCTCGACCTGCTGTCCATGCTCCCTAAAATACTGCGATGCCACGTTCGGATACTTCGTCGCCACCCGCTGATGAATTCCCGGCTTCCAGTCCGGTAGCGCAATGACCGACATCCGGCACCGGGCAATCCCGAGGTCCAGTAGTTCGTAAACGTCCCGGTTCTCCTCCATCAGCACATCCTTGCCGACAATCCCGATATCGGCCACGCCGTATTCCACGTAAGTCGGCACGTCGACCGGCTTCGCCAGGATGAATTCCATGCCGATCTCCGGCAGCGGAATGACCAGCTTGCGCGATTCATCGACATCCGTCGGAATCTGAATGCCCGCTTCACGAAACAGGGCTGACGCCTTTTTATAGATACGCCCTTTCGGCATTGCCACTTTTATGATCTCACTCACAACAGCTCAGGCCCTCCTTTCGACCGCTATGCAGCACGCACGATATTGTTTAATGGGAAATCCTCCCGCTAATTTTGCGTATTTGTTTATTTTCAGCAATTTAGCCGGAAAACCTCCCTCTATTTCAGCTCAAAGTCACTACTTTCCGTCTAAACCGTAAAAATAGCACCGTATTTTCCCGTTATTTCTTCTCATCTCTTATACTTCATCAAAATATCGGGAGCTTTTCCTGTTAATTCGGGCAAGTTCTCAAAAACTCACGAACGTCCGGATCGCACCGTACGCCGGTCCGAGCGGCCCGGTGCGCACCTCGCGCGCCACCGTTTCGCCCAGCACCTCCGCCGGTCCTTCTACGTGACGCATCACTACGCTGCGTCCGCCGGCCCGCAGCCGCTCCGCTTCCGCGAACGCCAGCTTGCGGTTGGCTGCATCGTATTGGAGCAGCACCGGCAGCTCGCGCGTCACTTCAATGCCGTCCACGCCATCCAGAATCCGGTTCGTTTTCAGCGAGAAACCGGTCGCCGGGGCAGGACGTCCAAACTGCGAAAGCAGGTTGTCGTAACGACCGCCGCTGCATACCGGAAAGCCGAGCTCCGCGGCATACCCTTCGAACGTCATTCCAGTGTAGTACGAGAAGTCGCCGATCATGGTCAGATCGATCATCACATGCTGTGCCACACCGTAATCCTCCAGCGCATCCCATACCGCGCTCAAATGCCGGACCGCGTGCTGCGCTTCAGGATTGCCGCTCAACTCTAACGCCTGACGGCATACTTCCTTGCCGCCGCGGAGCCGGAGAATTCCCTCCAGCTCGGCGCGCTGCTCGGCCGACAAGGACAGGCCGGCCAACGTTTCGCGATACCCGACGTAATCCCTGTGCAGAAGCCCTTCCTTCAGCTTATCCCGGGCATCCTCCCGATCAGGCACGGTGTCTTCAAGCAGCCCGTTCAAAAAGCCGACGTGTCCGAGCGCGATTTTAAACGTCGAAACTCCCGCAGCCTTTAAAGAGGCGACCGCCAGCGCCACCACCTCGGCATCCGCCTCGGGGGAATCGTCGCCGACCAGTTCGACGCCGGTCTGGAAAAACTCGGCCTCCCGCCCCGCTTCCTCTTCAATCGCCCGGAAAACATTCGCGTGATAGGAAAGCCTAAGCGGCAGCGGCTCCTCTTTCAATAATGAAGCAACGACCCGGGCGATCGGGGCCGTCATATCCGAGCGGAGAACCATCGTCGTTCCCCGGTTATTCAGCAGCTTGAACAGCTTCTGGTCCGATGTCGAGCTGGCCACACCTACCGTATCGTAATACTCCATCGTCGGCGTCATGATCTGGCGGTATCCCCAGGCGCTCATACAATCCAGCACACTACGTTCAATCGCCCTCAGCTTCTCCGCCGCAAAGGGCAAATAATCGCGAACGCCGGCCGGTTTCTCAAAGCCCTTCGGTTTAGACAACTCGTTCACCTCGCATAATTTCTTTACTATATTAAAGTGCTACCATACTACCAAATTAAAGAATATGCCATATCTTATCATATCTTCTCAGCCATCGTCAACGTTGGCAAGGCCCATTCTCAAAAAGTCAGCCGCCGATTCCGGTGGTTTTTCAGACGTATCGCCAGGTTGAAAATGCGCACCTCAAAAAAAGCACACAAAAAAACCGGCCTGCAAGCAAACCGGTTTTTCCTGATTACATATGGACATTGGCACTCGGCGTTGAGCCGGTATCCATCCCCTTGGTCCCGGGTGTCTTCTTGAGCGATGCCGGCACATTCCCTAAGAACAGCGATGCGAAAGGGAGCCGCTTGAAACAAAATTGGGCGAAGATCCAAGACCCGAACAACGCGAGGGCCGAACCGCCGATGATGAAGAAGAAATAGGCCACGGAAAAATCCGCCCCCGCCAAAAAGTCGCGGAACCTCCGGTACACCAGCAGAATAACGGGGTGGAACAAATAAATGGCGAACGAAAGCTCCCCGAGCCGGGTCAACGCCTTGATCCAGAACGCCGAGCCCTTGCGGTACACCAGGAATGCCAACTTCATCAGCACCATCGCCGAGAGAAGAAGATGGATGTTCCAGATCACCTCAAACACGGTGGTCGTAGCGGTATACGCTCCGGTTCTGTACAAGTAGTACAATTGAACGTCCACCAAGGCAAAAATCAGCCAACTGGCCCAAAGCAGCACGGAACACGTTTTTTGGGTTTTGCCGGAATCCCGCCAATCCGTAGTCAGCCAGCCTTTAATCTGATCGAAATAAACGGCGATGACGGCCCCCAGCATGTAAAACGACATATATGAAGGAGCATAGCTCCCTTTATTCGGAAGATGCAAATTGTATTTATTCCAAAAATAAAATGCCCACTGCACCGCCAATCCGATCGGAAAAATCCATGCTACCGGCAACCTGCTCTTTTTCCAGGATTGAATCAGCCATAGGAACAGCGGAAACAGGATATAGAACTGGATGCTGATAAAAATGAAGTAAAGATGCGTGTAGGCACTCCCCGTCAACAGCTTGAAGCCTAAAGACTGCAGCAGCTCGGCGGGGGAATGATTCAAATAATCCCGCTGCACCACGACGACGGCTAGGTAATAACACAGAGATACGAGCAAATAGGGCAGGATAATATAAGTGAGCCTTTTTTTATAAAACCGCCCGATCAAATCCCGGCTTACCGGTTTGTCGACATAATTGTAGAAAAGGACAAAGCTGCTCAGGAAAATGAAAGAACTCGTCCCGATCCGAAAAAATATGTTCATCCAGTTATAAAAAAAGTACGCTTGCGATTCCACGGCTTGCCACCCGGCCGCAAAAGACGAGGCATGGACCTGTATCACGCAGAAAATGGCGAATGCCCGGAATAAGTCCAATTGCGGAAGCCGTTCTTTGACCTTTTCTCTCACATCATTAACCTCCAATTTTCTGTTGGCTTCTTGATGTTACCATATCTGTACCTTATTAGACGACGTCATAAATCATAAAGTTACGCTATCGGAATGTTCATGTCCGTTTTCAAGGCCTTCTTTTTCAGGGACGCCGGAACGCTGCCGAGGAACCAGGAGGCAAACGGAAGGTGTTTAAAGCAAAACTGTACGAATATCCATGAACCGAACAATGCGGCTATTGAACCTCCCGCGATATAGAAGAAATAGATCCAGGTGTTCGGATCCAGGGTATAACGGCTGCAAACGAACAAACGATATTCCCGTAATACAACAGGATGGAACAGGTATATGCCGAATGAAAGTCCTCCCAGCCGGGTCAACGTCTTCTTCCAGAAGCTCCGGGATCGCAGGTAAATTTGAAAAACAGCATGTAGCAAAACCAATATGGAGAGAACCATTTCTACCACCCACACGATTTCAAACGTAAGCGTGCTTGCGGAGTTTATGCCTCTTCTGAGCTCATACCACAATTGAATGTGATACATCGTAACGGCTATCCAGCTCATCCATAGAACGGCTATACCGAGGCGTCCTTTTCCCGATAGTCCCCTCCAGCCCGTATTCAGCCAACCGCGGATTCGATCGTAAAAGACGGCCATCACCGCACCTACCAGAAAATAAGAAATATAAGTCGGTGCGAAGCTCCCTTTATTCGGCAGATGCAGCCGGTATTTATTCCAGAAATAGAACCCCCACTGCAATCCGAAGCCGATCGGGATGGTCATCATCAGCCAAAGCGTGCGGTTGCGCAGTTTTTGCAGCAGCCAGAGCACAAGAGGAAACAGAAGATAGAACTGAATCATGATAAAAATAAAATAAAGATGCGTATAGGCCGTACCGTGGATCAGCTCCTTGCCGAACAACCGCAATTGGGTTCCTGCAGGCTCGGTCAGCAGCCGGCCGTTTTGCCAGGCGACCAATCCGTAATAGCAGCCGGAAACCAGGAGGTACGGGAGTCCAATGCTGACCAGTCTTTTCTTGTAAAACTTCACGAGCATGCTCCGGTTCAACGGCTTATCGAAATAGTTGTAAAAAAGGACGAAGCCGCTAAGAAATATAAATGAGGTCACCCCGAATTTAAATAAGATATTTATCGCGTTATAGAAATAAAACAGGGATGGCGATAATGTTTGTTCCGCCATCGTAACCGAAGTCGCATGCACCATGATCACGCTGAAGACGGCGAAAGCCCGGAATAAGTCCAACTGAGGCAGTCTCTCCTTTGGGCGTGGATTCATTTTGAACTCTCCCTAAATGTAGTTTTTCAACATATTTAGGATACACGCGCAAACTGAATCACAGCTGAGTGGAAGCTGAAAGTTAGAAAACAAAAAAAAAAAGAACCTCCAAATCCTTTTCAAGATTTAAAGATTCCTCATGCTTCCTTCCGGACTTTTCCGTTCCAGCACCCTGAGCGGGTTTCCTCCGACAAAGGTACCCGGTTCCACATCCTTATGTACTACCGAGCCTGCAGCCACCACGGCTCCGTCGCCGATCGTGACTCCGGGCAAGATCGTCGTGTTGGCCCCGATAAGCACCTCATCGCCGATGCGAACCTCGCCAAGCCGGTATTCCTTAATTAAATACTCATGCGCCAAAATCGTCGTATTGTACCCGATTACGGAGTTTCGTCCGATGGTGATCAACTCCGGATAAAACACATCCACCATGACCATCAGGCCAAAGGCCGTATGCTCTCCGACCTTCATGCCGAGAATGCGCCGATAAATCCAATTTTTCCAGGAGAGCACCGGACAGTACCTGCTGATCTGGATGAAAATGAAGTTTTTGACTCCCTTCCAGGCGCTAACCGTCCGGTACAACTGCCATAAAGCATTCGGTCCTTCGACCGGATATCTTTTTACCCTTCTCACTTGGCTACGTTCTCCCATCCTAACACGCCGAACAGGTCGGTCATGTCCTGAAGGATATAGTCGGGTTCGTACTTCTGCAGCACCTCTACCCCTTTAAGCGACCAAGCCACCCCGGCAGCCTTGACGCCTGCCGCTTTCGCGGATTGTATGTCCGCCGCGCTATCCCCCACCATCAATGTGCGGGTCGGATCGGCTCCGAGCTGCCGGATCGCGGTCAGCACCGGCTCAGGATGCGGCTTCGGGTTCTCCACATCCTGAACGGTTACGATAGCGTCCATATATTTCTTTAATCCGAACATCTCAAGCGCCCGCAGCGTTGTCGGTCTGATCTTGGTCGTGACGATGCCAAGCTTGATCCCCCGCTCATGAAGTGTCCGGATGACCTCATTCACATGCGGGAATTCGCGAACCATCTCGTCATGATGCAGGTTGTTGAACGAACGATAGTCGGTGATCAAGCCGGATACTTCATCCCTGCCCGAGAAAATCTGCATTTGCTGCTCCAGCGTCATCCCCATATGGGGGATGATTTGCTCCCTCGTATACGGCTGGCCTGGAAAATGTTTGTCCAGTACATGCAAGAACGTCGAGATAATCAGTTCATTCGTGTCGATGATCGTCCCGTCAAGATCGAATAATACAGTGTTAATCATGCGGTTACTCCTTTGTTGATGACTCCTTGGATCCTTCGCTATTGCTTTCTCTAGGGGAAACCGATGCTTCCTTGACCGGCAGTTCGGGTTCGACTTCCTTTACTCGCGTCGAAACGATCGGATCGCTATACCTTGGCAGGTCGCGAACCGTTTTGCGGCGGTAGATGATCAAAGCCACGGCAACCACGACGAACACGATGGCGAGCAATTGCGATATTCTCACATTGCCGTAGGAAGGAGCCAAATACCCCTGCTCGAAGCCGAACCATGTCATCGGCGTCCAAAGCCCGTTAACGAAGGATGCAAGCCAATCGGCGCCTTGGAAGCCCAAGCTGTCCGTTCTGAGCGCTTCGATGTAGAAGCGGCCGATCGAGTACCATATAAAGTAGGAAAGGAACAACTCCCCGGCCCGCAAAAACTTTTGTCTCCGCAAAACAAGGAGGATAATCAAGCCCACCAGATTCCACAACGACTCGTATAAAAAAGTCGGATGGTGGAATATGCCTTGGACATTCATTTGATCCACGATAAAGGAAGGCAAATGGAGATGTTCCCGTAAGAAAACCTCCGTTGTCGGACCGCCGTACGCCTCTTGGTTGACAAAGTTGCCCCAACGGCCGATCATTTGCCCGATAATCAGCGAAGGCGCGCAAATATCGGCGATTCGCCAAAAGTTATATCCGCGGCGGCGCACAAAAATAACCGCGCAAATAATAGCCCCGATCAACGCTCCGTAAATGGCGATACCGCCGTTCCAAATTTTAAAGATGTCGATCAGGTTGTGTTTGTAATCGTCCCACATAAAAGCGACATAGTAGATCCGCGCGGCAATAATGGCCGAAGGCACTCCCAGCAGCAGCAAATCCATAAAAAACTCCTGCGGAATGTTGAACCGTTTACCTTCCCAAATGGCCAGCAGAAGCCCCATTAATGCACCGAATCCCAAAATCAGACCGTACCAATGTACTTCAAGACCGCCGATCGAAAAAGCGATCGGATTCAATAACAAAGTGCCCATCATTCACGCTCCTAATCCAAATCGTCCATATCTTCCGAAATCGTCTCCGTCAGCTTCGTCGTAAACTGAAGGGCCGCATTATATCCCATCCGTTTCAGGCGGAAGTTCATCGCAGCCACCTCGATAATGACCGCCAGATTTCGTCCGGGACGGACGGGAATCGTGACTAGCGGCACATCGGTATCGATAATGCGCGTCGTCTCTTCGTCCAGGCCTAAACGATCATACTGCTTCTCCTGCTGCCACGCTTCCAACCTAACCACGAGAGTGATCCGCTTGTTGTTCCGGATCGCTCCGGCCCCGAACAAGGTCATGACATTAATGATGCCCACGCCTCGGATTTCGAGCAAATGGCGGATCAGCTCCGGTGCCGTGCCGTGCAGCTGATTATCCGAGGTTTGGCGGATTTCTACCGCGTCATCGGCAATCAGGCGGTGGCCCCGCTTAACGAGCTCGAGGGCGGTTTCGCTTTTCCCGATGCCGCTGCTTCCCGTAATCAGCATGCCGACGCCATAGACGTCGACAAGGACGCCGTGGATCGTCGCTGTCGGAGCCAGCTTCCGCTCCAGAAAACTGGTGATCCGGCTGGACAGGATCGTTGTCGCCATACTGCTTCGCAGTACGGGGATATTTTTTTGGGAGCTAATGTCGATTAACTCCTGCGGAACTTCCCAGGATCTTGTCACAATGATGCATGGCGTCTCATCGCTGCTGCACAGCCGCTCCATCCGGTCCTTGCGGTCCTGAAGCGGAAGCATTTCATAGAAGGCCAGCTCCGTTTTTCCGAGAATTTGAACGCGCTCCGGCGGATGGTATTCGAAATACCCGGCCATTTCAAGCCCCGGACGATACAAATCATCTACGGTGATGACCCGTTTCAGTCCCTGCTCGCCGGAAACAACCTCCAGCCCGAATTGGTTCACCAATTCCGATACCTTTACTTTTTTAGCCATGGGGTTCTTCCTTTCTGCAATATGTAAACACATACAATGCCTCTGTCGTTGTATTCATCGTATAGGAAATTGGGGCGTAAATCAATCACAACGCCCGATCCGTTGACATTAGGGAACCCGCGAAAATTCCCCGATATTAAAAAACCGCCCCGAAGGGCGGTTCATGATGCGGATTCTTGTCGATTAGGAAAAGAATACGTTCAATTCGGATTCTTTGTCGAAGATATGAATTTTGTTCATATCGATCGCCAATTTCACATTGTCGCCTTCGCGGGTGTTGGAACGTCCGTCCACGCGTGCGATCAATGGGGAAGAGCTTGCCAAGTACAAGAGCATTTCGTGACCCAGGTTCTCGGTTACGTCTACACTTGCGGTGAAGATCGTGTTAGGCGATCCTTCCAGGAAGATCGGCTCTTCGTGGATATCTTCAGGACGCACGCCCATGATCACTTCTTTGCCGTTTACGTAGCCTTTTTCTTTCAAAATGGAAGCTTTGCCTTGAGGTACTTCCACTTTCAAAGCATCGGATTGGAAGTATACGGATCCATTTTGATCAACCAGTTTACCGTTGATAAAGTTCATTGTCGGGGAACCGATAAATCCGGCAACGAAGATGTTTTGCGGTTGGTTGTAAAGCTCTTCAGGAGAAGCGGCTTGTTGAATGATACCGTCTTGCATAACTACGATCCGGTCACCCATCGTCATGGCTTCCGTTTGGTCATGTGTTACGTAGATGCAAGTCGTTTCAAGACGTTTAACCAGCTTCGTGATTTCCGCACGCATTTGACCGCGGAGTTTAGCATCCAAGTTGGAAAGAGGTTCGTCCATGAGGAACACTTGAGGATCGCGGACAATCGCGCGGCCCAAGGCTACCCGTTGACGCTGACCACCGGAAAGAGCCTTCGGCTTACGGTCAAGCAAGTGCTCGATATCGAGAATTTTCGCTGCTTCGCGAACGCGTTGATCGATTTCTTCCTTCTTCACTTTGCGCAGTTTCAAACCGAACGCCATGTTTTGATATACGTTCATGTGCGGATACAAAGCGTAGGATTGGAATACCATCGCGATATCGCGGTCTTTCGGAGCCACGTCGTTGACAACGCGGTCGCCGATGTACAGTTTGCCTTCGGAGATTTCTTCCAAACCTGCGATCATCCGCAATGTAGTGGATTTACCGCAACCGGAAGGACCTACCAGCACGAGGAATTCTTTGTCTTTGATATCAAGGTTTACGTCAATTACTGTTGCTTTGTCGGCACCTGGGTATTTTTTATAAATGTGTTCTAAGCGTACGCCTGCCATTTGGATAGCCTCCTAAGTATAATTTAATATTTAATGGTTTATGAAATCGGATACAATTTACACTTACTATATTACCTTTATGGGCATGAAACCGCTATACACAAATTGCACAAAAATCCTAAACCCTTTTTGTCACTTTGTACAATAGCAGCTCTAGGTTCATAAGTACGGCATCTCTAAACGTACGGACATCGAGTCCCGTCTCTTGTTTGATCTTATCGATTCTATACAGAAGCGTATTTCGGTGAATGTAAAGACGCTTTGCCGTTTCGCTGACATTGCAGTCCATTTGAAAAAAGGTTTCCAACGTTGCCATCATCTCTTCGTCCGAGAATATTCCAGCGTGCCCGCCCGCCTCAGTAACGAAACGTTGCCGTTCCGTTTCCGGTATGGAGAAGACCAAACGCTCCAACTTGAGATCCCAAGGCAAATGAATATGCTCCGTAACTCGGAAAAGATGGCCGATCACCAGCGTTTCATGCAAGAAAGCCGCGGCCTCCGCGATCTGCCCGTCATTCACGAACAACTCATGCACGGCCAAATGGCAACCGCCGACGCCCAATTCGTTAGAGATCAATTCATACAATCCCTCGCATAAAGCGCCCAAAAGCTCACGCTGCGTGTCTGCCCCCTCTTCGCTCTGTTCTCGCAAGTCCGCGAGCAGCGCTTCGCTCACCAGGATCATCCAGCTTTCTTTTAGCGGAACCAGCAGAAGATCGCCGCCAAAATAACTTCGAAGAAGTTTGTAAAGCTTGGAAAAAGGAACTTCCTGTGCCGGCCGGTTATCCCAGCTCAACAACAACGGCAGCAAAGGATGCGCAAGGCGAGGTTTTAACGCAAAATCATCGGGGACCTGACGCTGAAAATCTCCCTCTTCTAAGCGGCTTTGAATCCACTCCCCCAACTGAAGGCTTTTGGCCTCCTCATCCTTTTTCGGACTTGGAGTCTTCATCCGCTGCTCCTGTTCCTTTGCGCCGGCAAGCAAAAGCTCTACCAATCCGGCTTCCCTTTCCGTCAGGCTATCCGATTCCGTCTCGATAATCTGCACCTCAGCGGCACTTTCCCTCAACAACCAAACAAATCTGCCGTTGCTGCGGTAAGCGCCCGGATAGGTTTCCGCACCGCCAGCCATGATGGACTTCCATTCGTTCATCCCGATCACCGAAACGGTCAAAGAAATACCCAGAATCTCTTCCACCTGTTTTTTCAACGCGTTGATTTCCATTCTGTAATGCCTTTCCCATTCGAATAATTTTCTTTACATTACAGTCATTTTATCATAACCCATACGGCGAACGGTAATGCCATACGGGCGGTTGCTTGTCGAAAAAGCAAAAAAGCCGCCAACCGAAGTTGACGACTTTTAAGATGAGCCATGAAGGACTCGAACCTTCGACACCCTGATTAAAAGTCAGGTGCTCTACCAACTGAGCTAATGGCTCAAAAAAAATGGTGGAGGCTGATGGATTCGAACCACCGAACTCGTAGAGAGCAGATTTACAGTCTGCCGTGTTTAGCCACTTCACTAAGCCTCCAGGTTATGCCGCATTAAGACCGTAGCCTTAAGGAACATAAAGTGGCTCGGGACGGAATCGAACCGCCGACACGAGGATTTTCAGTCCTCTGCTCTACCGACTGAGCTACCGAGCCATATGAAATTGGTCAAAAAAATAAAGTGGTTAAGTTGTAACTTTCCCACTTCACTGTGGAAATATGCTTTTTGTAAAAATGGCGGAGCCGACGGGATTCGAACCCGCGGTCTCCTGCGTGACAGGCAGGCATGTTAGGCCTCTACACCACGGCTCCGCATTTGGTAAAGATGGTGCCGTCGAGAGGACTTGAACCCCCAACCTACTGATTACAAGTCAGTTGCTCTACCAATTGAGCTACAACGGCACGCTATGAAATTTAAATGGTGGAGGCTGAGGGGATCGAACCCCCGACCCTCTGCTTGTAAGGCAGATGCTCTCCCAGCTGAGCTAAGCCTCCAGGTAAATATGGTAGCGGCGGAGGGGATCGAACCCCCGACCTCACGGGTATGAACCGTACGCTCTAGCCAGCTGAGCTACGCCGCCATATATAATTAAGCTTGTACAAATGGCGGAGAGAGAGGGATTCGAACCCTCGCACCGCTTACGCAGTCTAACCCCTTAGCAGAGGGTCCCCTTATAGCCACTTGGGTATCTCTCCAAGCCATAATTCAAGGTTTAATCCTTGAAAACCGGATACGAAACTTCATTTGCGTGTTTAGTTCTTTGGATAAGCCCTCGACCGATTAGTACTGGTCAGCTCCACACATTGCTGTGCTTCCACCCCCAGCCTATCAACCTCGTCGTCTTCAAGGGGTCTTACTAGTTGGGAAATCTCATCTTGAGGGGGGCTTCACGCTTAGATGCTTTCAGCGCTTATCCCGTCCGCACTTAGCTACCCAGCTGTGCTCCTGGCGGAACAACTGGTGCACCAGCGGTGCGTCCATCCCGGTCCTCTCGTACTAAGGACAGCTCCTCTCAAATTTCCTACGCCCACGACAGATAGGGACCGAACTGTCTCACGACGTTCTGAACCCAGCTCGCGTACCGCTTTAATGGGCGAACAGCCCAACCCTTGGGACCTACTTCAGCCCCAGGATGCGATGAGCCGACATCGAGGTGCCAAACCTCCCCGTCGATGTGGACTCTTGGGGGAGATAAGCCTGTTATCCCCAGGGTAGCTTTTATCCGTTGAGCGATGGCCCTTCCATGCGGTACCACCGGATCACTAAGCCCGACTTTCGTCCCTGCTCGACTTGTCAGTCTCGCAGTCAAGCTCCCTTATGCCTTTGCACTCTTCGAATGATTTCCAACCATTCTGAGGGAACCTTGGGGCGCCTCCGTTACTCTTTAGGAGGCGACCGCCCCAGTCAAACTGCCCGCCTGACACTGTCCCCGCACCGGATCACGGTACCAGGTTAGAACTCCGATACGATCAGGGTGGTATCCCAACGGCGCCTCCACCGAAGCTGGCGCTCCGGCTTCCTAGGCTCCCACCTATCCTGTACAAATCGTATCAAAGTCCAATATCAAGCTGCAGTAAAGCTCCATGGGGTCTTTCCGTCTTGTCGCGGGTAACCTGCATCTTCACAGGTATTAAAATTTCACCGGATCTCTCGTTGAGACAGCGCCCAAGTCGTTACGCCATTCGTGCGGGTCAGAATTTACCTGACAAGGAATTTCGCTACCTTAGGACCGTTATAGTTACGGCCGCCGTTTACTGGGGCTTCAGTTCATAGCTTCGGGATTGCTCCCTAACCACTCCCCTTAACCTTCCAGCACCGGGCAGGCGTCAGCCCGTATACTTCGCCTTGCGGCTTCGCACAGACCTGTGTTTTTGCTAAACAGTCGCTTGGGCCTTTTCACTGCGGCCCCCTCGGGCTATTCACCCTACCGAGGCACCCCTTCTCCCGAAGTTACGGGGTCATTTTGCCGAGTTCCTTAACGAGAGTTCTTCCGCGCGCCTTAGAATTCTCTTCTCGCCTACCTGTGTCGGTTTGCGGTACGGGCACCTTCACCTGGCTAGAGGCTTTTCTTGGCAGTGTGAGATCATGACCTTCGGTACTGTAAATTTTCCCTCCCCATCACAGCCCAGCCTTAACGATGTGCGGATTTGCCTACACATCAGCCTCACTGCTTGGACGAGCATCCATCAGCTCGCGTCACTACCCTACTGCGTCACCCCATTGCTCATAACGGTTTACGGTGGTACAGGAATTTCCACCTGTTGTCCTTCGACTACGCCTTTCGGCCTCGCCTTAGGTCCCGACTTACCCTGAGCGGACGAACCTTCCTCAGGAACCCTTAGGCTTTCGGCGGATCAGATTCTCACTGATCTTTTCGTTACTCATACCGGCATTCTCACTTGAATGCAGTCCACCAGTCCTTCCGGTCTGACTTCAACCCGCATTCAACGCTCCCCTACCCCTGATGCAAAGCATCAAGCCATAGCTTCGGTGGTGTGTTTAGCCCCGTTACATTTTCGGCGCAGAGTCACTCGACCAGTGAGCTATT
>NZ_CP195592.1:85000-150000 GCF_051307165.1 Paenibacillus salivarius | reverse complement strand
GAAACGCCAGTCTGGCCGCCGTCTTCGGTCCGATTCCGGGCAAGCGGGTAAAAGCGTCGATCAGCTTCGCGATCGGTTCGGGATAATACAATGGAGTGCTCCCCTTCAGTCTGAATTAAATTAGAACAAGCCTGGAATCTTCATGCCGCCCGTAAATTTGCCCATATCCTGGTTCGCGAGCTCTTCGGCTTTATTCAGCGCATCGTTCACAGCCGTCAGCACGAGGTCCTGCAGCATTTCGATGTCATCCGGATCAACCGCTTCAGGCTTGATGGTCAAGGACAGGACTTTTTTGTGACCGTTAACCTCGACGGTTACGACACCGCCGCCGGCGCTGCCTTCAATCGTTTTGCTGCCCAGTTCTTCTTGGGCTTTGAGCATTTGCTCCTGCATTTTTTTCACTTGCTTCATCATTTGGTTCATATTGTTCATTGGATTCACATCTCCTTTGTTAATATCGGATCTATTATAATAGGTTGCTCCCAAATTTACACAGCCGCATTACTCCTTGATGACCACGAGGTCCTCGCCGAACAGCTGCAGCGCCTCGTCCACCCAAGGCTCTTTGCTCCCGGTATCTTTGCCGCCATCCTCGGTGGCATGCTCCAGCTCGAAGGGTTCCTTCGGCGGCTCGGCGGCCCCTTGGATTGCATCGTTCCAATCCTTCAGCATCATCGTCACCAATCGGCAAGGATGGCCCAGTTGGCGCTCCATCACCTGCTCGATCAGCTGTTTGTTGGCCGGCTTCTCGGTGGTTTCGCGATGGATATCGTTTTTAAAGGCGACCAGAATGGCGTCGTCCACTACCGATACCGGTTCCCCATTGACAAACCAGGCATGGATCGTCACTTTTTCGTCTTTTACCGCCTGCAAAATCTGGTTCCACTTCCCCTGAACGGCCATGAACTCCTGGCTGTTCCGCTCGGCGACGTAACGTTCCATCCCGGACGGAAGCTTGGCCGGTGACGATATGCGCGGGGCAGGGCTTCTCGTGGCCGAGCGTCCGCCTCCCGCCGCTCTGTCTTGGGCACCGCCGGCTCCGGAAAGACCGCTCTTCATCGCCTGCTCCAGCTTACGCTCCAGGTCCGCAAGCTGTTTCTTCAACAGCTGCACCTCAGTAGCGCTGGCGCCCGGCGAGGCGGCTGCCGGCTGGCTTTGCCCGGCGGCCTCCCGCACCTCGGCGTCACCCTTCGGCAGGCTGCACAGCTTAAGCAGAGCTATTTCAAACAGCATTTGCGGATGAGCCGCGTATTTCATTTCCGATTGATAATGGTTCAATGTATCGATGATCCTAAACAGTTGGGCACGCGTGAAGACGTGCGCCATCTCCCTAAAATCCCCGGCATCCAGAACGCGGTCGGTCAGCTTGTCCGCCTGCGGCACCATTTTGATCATCAGCAGATCACGGAAATAGTACAACAGGTTCTCCATGCATTTATCGGCGCTTTTTCCTTCTTGCATAAACCCTTCGACCATCTGCAGCATGCCGCCGACATCGTCTTCCAGGATTTTGTTCGCCAATTCGGCAAACTGCCGCGAAGGAATTCCTCCGGTCATATCCAGAACTTGCTGGTAGGAGACTTTCCCTTCCGAGAAGGAAGAAATCTGATCCAGAATGCTCAGCGCATCCCGCATCCCGCCGTCCGAAAGTCTCGCGATATATTCGATGGCTTCTTCCTCGGCCTCAATGCCTTCCTGCTCGCAGATCGTCCGCAGGCGTTGGCTTTGCTCTTCGAGAGAGACGCGCCGGAAATCGAAGCGTTGACATCTTGAAATGACCGTGGCCGGGAGCCGGTGGGGCTCCGTCGTCGCCAGTATGAACATGACATGCGGCGGCGGTTCTTCCAACGTTTTGAGCAGCGCATTGAACGCTTCCGTGGTCAACATATGCACTTCATCGATAATATACACTTTTTGCCGCACTTCCGTAGGGGCATACTTCACTTTCTCGCGGAGATCGCGGATTTCCTCGACCCCCCGGTTGGAAGCGGCGTCAATTTCAAGCACGTCCATGACAGCGCCCGCGGTAATCCGCCGGCAGGCTTCGCATTCATTGCACGGCTCGGGGGCTGGCCCCTTCTCGCAGTTGACCGCTTTGGCCAACACTTTCGCCGTCGTCGTTTTCCCTGTTCCGCGCGGTCCGCTAAACAGATACGCATGCGAAAGCCGCTGCTCGCGGATCGCATTCTGGAGGGTGCGAATAATATGCTGCTGTCCTACCATGTCTTGAAACGACTGCGGCCGCCAAGCACGGTACAGCGCGATATGCTCCATTTGCGGCACCTTCTTTCTGATCCCATAAGCGGCTTTTTGCCGCTTTCTTATTATACTATACTAGGTCACTCAGAAAAACTCATTCTCTGGAAATAAAAAAGCACCTCTGCAATTTAAGCAAAGATGCGTTCTTTATTAAGTATATACCGTGCACCTGTTATTGATCATTGCGATCCGAGCGGCACCTCTACGGCACAACTCGGGACAGGCTGCCCTCCGGCACAAGAGTGGGACTGCTTATGGCTGCTTCCTTCCGGACCTGACCAGGTTCACAGGTACTCCTTGCGGAGGACCCGTCCGTCAACGTCTACCGTAAAGACCGGACCTCACATCGGCAAGACCGCTAACAGGACTTCAACCTCGCTACAGCGGATTGCGAGTTACAGGGCACCGCTACCTCCCCATCTAGCACGGCGAAATTAAGTATAGCCCATGCCCGGCCAAAATGCAACCTGAGGTTAAAACTTGGCAGCCGTGCCAACCGTCGGAGCAATCGGATTTTCTTTTTTCGTTCTAAGATGCAGGTATTTCCGGTTCGGGCTCCGATTTATCGAATGGCCGGGCACTGACCGCCCATACATTGTTGCCTGTCAGCAAAAAGCCGAATGATGTGGGATAAATCGCATCGAAATCGGTGCCGCCCCCCGGGAAATATATTTTTTCCCACGTCTTCCCGTCTTTGGAGTAAATAAGCACGGTCTCCTCTGTCTTACGGTTCTCGGACATCCAATCAAAATGGCTGCCCGCGGCCAGATACTCCGTCCCGTTGAAGCCGATCACATTCAAACGAAGGGGTAAACCCGCCGAATATTGCTTCGTTTTTTCATTCCATTTGGCTTCCTTGAAACTAAAAACATCTGTTGTCTTGCTGCCGTCCTGGGTCGAAAATATACGGTCCATATAAGCGAATAAGAACCGTTTGCCATCCCAAATCCCGTTATAACCGGCTAAAAAGTTGACATTTTCCCCTGTCCAAACCTGACCGCCTTTGGACTTGGCGGATGTATTGCCCGTTGCCAGGAAGGTGGTTCCGTTCGTCACCAGCGAATCCAGCGGCCGCTCGCCAGCAATGCTTTTTTCGATGTTTTTCATTTGCGCCGGCTTGAATGTCCGCAGATCCGTAGAAATCAGGATATGATTCGGTCCGGGAAAGTAAAACCCGTCAACGTCCTTATCCCGATCCTGTGCCAGAAAATAATAGATTCCTCCGCTAAAGATAAGATCTTGAAAGTCATATTCTTTGCTGGCGTCGCTCGGAAAAGGAATTTCATGCCGTTCCCAATAAAGGCCGTCCTGGGATACCGCAAAACCCAGATCGTACAGGACGATGAAACGGTTTCCGTCAAAAATCATCTTTCGCACATAGCCGCCCGTACCGTCATACTGTTCCCCGTTTTGAATCGTATATGCTTCCTGCATCTCCCACTTTAGGCCATCTGCGGATTTATAAAGCTGTCCGTAAGGATCGAAGTACAGATAAAAGTCTCCGTTATAAGCAAGTCCTCCCCTTTTATGGTTAGACACGCGATCCTCCACTTCCAACACTTTTTCCGCATAAAGCTTGGTCTGGGCCTGAGCAGCTTGCACAGGGATCAGCAGCAGCAGGATTGCCGCTAAGGGAATGATCATCCACGACTTCCTGTTCATGAGTTCGCCTCCCGTTATTTCGATTACTCTATATATCGGATTTTATTGGGAATCTTTTACTGCTGCCCGTGGATGCTAGTTTGGCGTAACATGCAAACCCTATCATATTTTGATATATTATAGAATATATTGGGAGTTTGATAGACGAAAGGAGAACTTATGAAACGTCTACGCCTGGCCAAAATGATATTGGCTGCCTCTATGGTGGCTGGAGGGTTCGCTTTCCAACCGCCGTCGACCCAAGCCGCTTCCTCCATTACAATTATGTTGGACGGATACCCCTTGACTTCGAATGGAGAACCTCTTCTAGTGAACGGGACTACCCTCGTTCCTTTCCGTTCCATCTCCGAAGCTTTAGGAATCGAAGTGACCTGGAATAATAAAACCAAAACAATAAATGCGGTAAAAGGAGAAGGGGCCGAAGCCGTCAACGTTCAGTTAGCCTTGGATCGGAAGGAAGCATCCGTCAACGGGACGAAGGTAAGCCTGTCCGAAGCTCCCCGGAGCGTGAACGGCAACACCTTGATTCCGCTCAGCTTCTTCAGTCAGCAATTCGGAGCCAAGGTCGGCTGGGATCAAGCCAGCAAAACCGTCTCCATTACATCGCCGCAAAAAGATATGTATACGCTCGGTTTTTATGCGATGAGCTCTTTTTCCGAAGCATCCAGAGTTCAGACGCTGGATGCGGTCTCTTTCGGCTGGAGCCGGATTGATGAGAATGGAAAATTTACAGTCAACACCAAACCTTTCTTTTGGCCAGAGGCAGCGGGCGACGTAACACCGGATAGCTTGATAACCGATGCGGCCGAAGCAGGCACGACGCCTTATTTGATGGTCTATTCAAGCGATGTTAAAGGCGAGCTGACAAAGGTTGTCGAGAATGCCGAGTACCGGGAGCAAGCGATTTCGGATATGGTCGAGACCGCTACTGCCCATCCGTTTAAAGGCATCATGCTGGACATGGAAGGCCTCGGACTCACGACGGACAAAACTTCGACCCGCGCGGCATTTACCGCCTTCGTCAAGGAGCTTGCGGTGGAAACCAAGGCGGCGGGACTCCAGTTAGGGCTTGCGTTACATCCGTTGAACTCTTCTTATCAAGGTTACGATTACAAGGCGCTTGGGGAAATCGCGGATGAAATTGTGATCATGGCCTACGATTACCGGACAGGATCGGGGACCGATTCGAACAAACAACCCGAACCTGTTGCCAAGGTGGATGAAGCGATTCGGCTGGCTTTGAAGGAAACCGATAAGGACAAGCTGATTCTCGGTTTGAATATGGACAATGAGGATGCGGCGTCAGTCGAAACCTTGGTCGGTCTCGCCAAACGTTATGATTTGAAGGGCATCGCCCTCTGGCGGCTCGGTATTATCAAAGCGGACGAGTGGGACAGCCTGCGGAATAGCATTGAATTCAAATCATAAAATCAACAAAAAAATCCCCCGCTTGTCTCCAAGCGGGGGATTTCGCATCGTTCGCGGCTTCTGCGCCGCGACCAATTCGTATTAGATACCGTATTTCTTTTTGAATCTATCCACACGTCCACCAGCATCCACAAACTTCTGTTTCCCTGTGAAGAAAGGATGGCAGTTGGAGCAAATTTCAACGCGCAGATCTTGCTTTACGGAACCTGTTTCAAAGGTGTTCCCGCAAGCGCAAGTTACTGTAGTCACGTGATATTTGGGTTGAATGGCCTCTTTCATGACTTTCACCTCTTTCCGCCCTGAGCCTCATGCGGACCCAGAGTTATAATGACACATGAAAACAGTATATCACGTGTATAGGCATTGCGCAATTGTATCGGTAAAATACCATCATTGCCATTTTTCGCAAAAAAATCGAGCTTTTCAATTATCGGAACAAGGGTTTCATTCTTTAACCGCGAACCTTGACCCGGGCCAATTCGGCCGGCGGAACATGCGTATAAGAACCGATGACGACATCCGGCAGCTCTTCCTGAAAAATTTCGATCGCCTGCTTCATGCCGAGAATATCCCCCTTCGCCTTAGGAATCAGCCCTAAATAGCTTTCAGGGTCGATGTTCAGGTTGCGAAGTTGGATCAGCCGCAATTTGGTACGTCGAGCAAACTCGACCATCGCTTCGATTTCCTCCTCCCGGTCGGTCACTCCCGGAAAGATCAAATAGTTGATCGAGGTGTAGACGCCCTGCTCGGAGGCATATTTAAGCGACTTCTCCACATTCGCCAAGGTGTATCCCCGCGGCTTATAGTATGCGTTATAGTGATCGTCCAGCGCGCTGATCGTGCTGACGCGCATCAGATCCAGTCCCGCGTCCACGATGCCGCGGATATGGTCGGAAAGACCGGCGTTCGTATTGATATTGATATATCCCATATCGGTCTGCCGGCGCACTTCGCGGATCGATTCAATGATCAGCTTGGCTTGGGTGGACGGCTCGCCTTCACAGCCCTGACCAAAGCTGATGATCGACTCCGGCGTCTTCAAATGCTCGAGCATGACCTCCACGAGCTCTTCCACGCGCGGGCGGAAGTTCATCCGCGTCTGCGGCGAGACAAAGCCGCTGTCTTCCGGTTGTTCCGAAATGCAGCCGAAGCACCCCGCATTGCAAGAATACGAAACCGGAACCGCCCCTTCCCAGCGATTCAGGAACGTATTCGAAGCCGTCAGGCATTCATATCCGAGCGCGCAATTGGATAAATGCTCGTACAGCCGGTTTTCCGGATAGCGCGATTTCAATTCCTTGACTTGCGACTTCAATTCCAACGGATCGCAGTTTAGCGGATTCCACTTTTCCGGATCGTCGGACATCCGTGCGGTCACATAAAACTGGCCGTCCTTCCAGACCACCGCCGAGTAACCGAACAGCGGAAGCTTATATTCCTTATCCGTCTTGATATAACCCGGCAAGCATAACCGCGTAAAGCCTTGAGGCAGCAATGCGCCTACGGCTTGGACATTCCCGGGAAGCGGCTGCATTTCCCCGGTGTCGGGGTCCATTCCGACCGGACGCGTGGAAGGCAGCCCCACAAGTGTTGCTCCCTGGGGCAGCGGAATCAGCTCATCCTCCATGATCTCCACGATCATATCCGCACTGCGGGCCAGCCCGTATAATGACGGATGGTCATATACTTGTCCTTGTTCATCTGCATATACTAAATACATCTTGTTGTTCTCCTCTTCCTTTGTTCGCGCTCTTAAGAGCCGGAACCTTGGCCTGCAGAACCGGAAGATGGCGACGCCGCTCTGGTGGAACGCCGTGCGCCGGTGCCGCCCGATGCGGTCGAATTCCCGGCCGCATCAAACGAAGCCAGAAATTCGGCGTTCGTTTTGCTGTCGCGCAGCTTTTTGAGGAATCCTTCCACAAAATCGTATGAATCATTCATATTTTTGCGGATGGCCCAAATGGTATCCAGCTCTTCCTTGTTCAGAAGCACCTCTTCGCGACGCGTACCGGATCTGCGGATATCGATGGCCGGGAAAATGCGGCGTTCCGCCAGCTTCCGGTCCAGATGCAATTCCATGTTTCCGGTGCCTTTAAATTCCTCATAAATAATATCATCCATACGCGAGCCCGTATCGACAAGCGCGGTCGCCAAAATCGTCAAGCTGCCGCCTTCCTCCACGTTCCGGGCCGAACCGAAAAACCGTTTCGGACGATGGAATGCGGCCGGGTCGATCCCCCCGCTGAGCGTACGCCCGGACGGCGGTACCACCAGGTTATAGGCACGGGCAAGCCGCGTAATGCTATCCAGCAAAATAACGACGTCTTTCTTATGCTCCACCAGCCGAAGAGCGCGCTGCAAAACAAGCTCCGCTACCTTAATATGATTCTCCGGCAGCTCGTCAAACGTGGAAGCGATGACTTCCCCTTTGACGGAACGCTGCATATCGGTTACTTCCTCGGGACGTTCGTCAATCAGCAGTACGAATAACTCGATATCGGGATAATTGGTAGAAATACTGTTGGCAATCTCTTTGAGCAGCAGCGTTTTCCCTGCTTTGGGCGGCGCTACGATCAAACCGCGCTGTCCCAAGCCGACGGGGGCGAGAACATCCATAATACGAGTGGATAGATGGGTTGGGGATGCTTCGAGCACAAGCTTTTCCTGCGGATATAGAGGAGTAAGCGCCGGGAAATGCAGTCGTTCGGCGGCAATCGCCGGATTCTCGCCGTTCACCGCATTGACCTGCAGCAATCCGAAATAGCGTTCATTTTCCTTCGGCGTCCGGCATTTACCGGAGACAAGATCTCCGGTACGCAGATCAAATTTCCGGATTTGCGAGGCGGAAATGTAAATGTCCTCCGTACTCGGTAAGTAGTTGATCGGTCTGAGGAAGCCGTAGCCTTCCGGCAAAATCTCCAGCACGCCTTCCATGAACATCAGACCGCTTTGTTCTGCCTGAGCCCGCAGAATGGCAAAAATAAGTTCTTTCTTTTTTAACTGGCCGTAGTAAGGGATTTGATGCTGCTTGGCAAGCTTGTACAGCTCGGTTAGCTTCATCCCTTCCAAATCGGCGATTTGCAGATCCATGTAAAAACCACCTATTCAATTTTATCGTTTCAAATCATAAAATACCCTATTAAAACAGAATATGAATCTATGAAGTCATAGTTTTATTATTACCTGTTCCCTGGCAGCTTATGCCGATTCGGCCGGCGTTATTCCACCTGCCGCCACACGTCGGCCCCAAGTGCTCGAAGGTTCGTAACCAGGTTGTCATAGCCCCGGTCGATCAGTTCCACGCCGGATATCTCGGTAACTCCGCCTTCCACGGTCAGTCCGGCAATAACCAGTGCCGCTCCGGCCCGGAGATCGGCTGCCTTCACCTTGGCTGCATTAAGCGGTCCGCCCTCTATAATCGCCGAGCGTCCTTCCACGCGAATCTTGGCTCCCATTCTGACCAGTTCCGGTACGTGCTTGAACCGGTTGCTGTAGACAAAATCGCTGAGCACGCTAACGCCCTCGGCTTGGGTTAACAGACTGGTCATCGGAGATTGGAGATCTGTCGGAAAACCCGGATAGACCAATGCCTTCACATCCACGTGTTCGTATTTTGCAGCACCGATTACCCGAATCGACTCGTCCAATTCTTCGACGCCGACGCCCATTTCCAGCAATTTAGCGGTGAGTGCTTCCAAATGCTTCGGAATCACGCCGTCGATCGTCACATCGCCGCGGGTGGCCGCAGCAGCAATCATATATGTCCCCGCCTGGATCCGGTCCGGAATGATGGAATGGCGGCAGCCCTTCAGCGAGCTTACGCCCTCGATCCGGATCGTTTCGGTACCTGCGCCCTTGATGCTGGCGCCCATCGAGTTCAAAAGTGTAGCTACATCTATAATCTCAGGCTCTTTGGCCGCATTTTCGATAATTGTTAAGCCTTTGGCCCGCGTGGCCGCCAGCATGATATTAATGGTTGCCCCGACACTGCTCACATCCAGATAAATCTTGGCTCCCCGAAGTTCCTTCGCATGCAAATGAATGGATCCATGTTCGTTCGTTACGGTAGCACCCAAAGCTTCAAAACCTTTGATATGCTGGTCGATCGGTCGCGGTTCGAAATTGCATCCGCCCGGAAGCCCGATCGTCGCTTCATTAAACCGTCCTAGCAGCGCCCCCATCATATAGTAGGAAGCCCGCAATTTCTTGACGGGTCCGTTAGGCATAGGAATCGAGTTCACCTTGGAAGGGTCGATGCGCATCTGACTGCCCTCCCATGATACGCGGGCACCCAGCTCTTCCAAAATTTCCGAATATACTGCGACATCGCTTAGATGCGGCAAATTATCAAGCACAACTTCGGATTCCGCCAAAATCGCGGCAGGGATCAGAGCAATTGCGCTGTTCTTGGCTCCGCTGATCGATACTGTACCTCGCAGCGGACGTCCGCCGCTGATCATAAGTTTTTCCATAAGCTCAAGGGTCCCCCTACGTATAATGCAGCCGTATACCACGGCAAGTGAAGCTTCTTCCTAAAAAGAATATATTAAATCGGATAGAATTGCGAATTTTTTAGCTGTGAAAATGGAAAGACACCGTCTAAGCGGTGTGCTTTCCATAATCACCTATTCAACTGCGGCTTTAAAAGGCAGTAAATTAAGCTTTATTGTTGGAACCGAATTCGCGGATTTTGCCGACAACTGTCGCCTTGATCGCGTCGCGGCCCGGTACGATGTATTTACGAGGGTCATAAGCGTCCGGCTTAGCAGCCAAAACTTCACGAACCGCTTTAGTAAATGCGATTTGGTTCTCGGTATTTACGTTGATCTTCGAAGTACCGAGGGAAATGGATTTTTGAATGTCTTTCAACGGAATGCCCGTACCGCCGTGAAGAACCAGCGGAAGCTTAACCGCGTCGCGGATTTCTTCCATTTCTTTGAAACCGAGGTTTGGCTCGCCTTTGTATGGTCCGTGAACGGAACCCAAAGCAGGCGCCAAAGTGTCGATTCCGGTTTCATTCACGATGCGAATGCACTCTTGCAGGTCCGCATATTGAATGCCGCCGATGACGTCGTCTTCCTGTCCGCCTACAGTACCTACTTCGGCTTCTACGGAAACGCCTTTGGAATGAGCGTATTCGACAACTTTCTTCGTCATTTCGATGTTCTCGTCGATAGGATGATGGGAACCGTCGATCATAACGGAAGTAAAGCCTGCGTCGATAGCTTCTTTACATTTTTCGAAACTGGAACCATGGTCAAGGTGAATTGCGACAGGAACGGTAATTTTCATGTCAATCAAAAGACCTTCAACCATTTTCACTACAGTGGTGAAACCGCCCATATGGCGTGCAGCACCTTCGGATACGCCAAGAATTACCGGCGATTTTTCCTCTTCTGCAGCGGCAAGAATCGCTTGCGTCCACTCCAGGTTGTTAATGTTGTACTGACCTACTGCGTACTTCCCTTGAAGCGCTTTGTTCAACATGTCTGTCATAGATACTAATGGCATGGGTTTCAATCCTCCTAAGGATGTTGGATTATCTTTATTAGCCGACATTCACACGCCTTTTATTATACCACACCTCAGCAAAAATACTATTAGAGGTTGTTCAAAAATCAAGTTTTGATCATGACAAAAAACCCCGGCATCCACATTCGGTACCGGGGTTCATTATTTATTCGGATAACATTCGCTCCGCATTTACCCCTTGCGGGGCCCTTTAGTCACATTTATAAAACGGAGCTGCCCTTCAGTTGCATGTTTACGGCCTGGCGCATTTCATCGATATCAAAAGGTTTGGTAAAGTGCATCAATGCCCCGAGCTCGGTCGCTTCTTTAATCATATCGAGCTCCCCGTAAGCCGTCATCATGATCACCTTGATGGCAGGGTTCACATCCTTGATATGCTTGAGGATTTCAAGCCCGTCCATACCGGGTATCTTCATGTCCAGCAGGACGAGATCCGGCGCATCGCTGCGAACGATATCCAAAGCCAATTTACCGTTAGCCGCCTGGTAGGTCTTATACCCTTCGCTACTGAAAACTTCCATTAACAATATTCGGATACCGTTTTGATCGTCGACAATTAACACCTTTTTCTCTTCCACAAAACTACCTCCTAGACGTCCGCCTCATTCTCATAATGTAATTATTCGCCTCCATTTTGGAAATCCCTTCTAAAATGGAAAAAAGAGACTAAAAAATGTCGAACTCTTTTATGAAAATGAGGACGTCCAGGCTTACGAAAAAGAAAATGGTCCCGTCATTAGTTCAAATGAGCGATCGAAGCTTTGACGAATTCACGGAACAACGGCTGCGGACGGTTCGGCCGGGACGTAAACTCCGGATGGAATTGCACCGCAAGGAACCACGGATGGCCCGGAAGCTCGACAATTTCCACGAGGCGTCCGTCCGGCGACGTTCCGGAAATGCGCAGACCCGCCGCTTCAATCGTTTCACGATAGGTGTTGTTGAATTCATAACGATGGCGGTGTCTTTCATAAACCAGCTCATCGTCATAGCATTGCATAGCCAGGGATCCCGGCACGAGTTTGCACGGATACAAGCCCAGACGCATCGTTCCGCCCAAGTCCTCGATATCTTTTTGTTCCGGCAACAGGTCGATGACCGGATATTCCGTGGAAGGATTGATCTCCGAACTGTTGGCTCCTTCAAGCCCTACCACGTAACGGGCATACTCGATCACGGAAACCTGCATGCCAAGGCATATGCCGAAGAACGGAATGTTGTTTTCGCGCGCATATTTGATCGTCGCAATTTTGCCTTCGATCCCGCGATCTCCGAAACCGCCCGGCACCAGAATACCCCCGATACCTTTCAGCGTCTCATGAACGTTTTCGTCCGTCACTTCTTCCGCGTTGACCCAACGGATTTTCACGTCGGCATTGGCGTCAAATCCTGCATGGGAAAGCGATTCGACAACGCTTAAGTACGCATCGTGCAAGGCTACGTATTTGCCGACGATCGCGATTTCCACGGTTTTTTCGAGCTTGCTGATCCGGTCGACCAGACCTTCCCACTCGCCCATATCAGGGGCAGGTGTCGTCAGCTTCAGGTGGTTCACGACGATTTCGTCAAGTCCCTCATCACGCAGATTCAGAGGCACTTCATACAACGTGTCCGCATCGCGGCACTCGACGACCGCGTTCGGATCGATGTCGCAAAATAGGGCAAGCTTTGCTTTCAAGTCATCCGAAAGCTCGTGCTCCGTACGGCAAACGATCACGTTCGGCTGGATGCCGATGCTGCGCAGCTCTTTAACGCTGTGCTGGGTAGGCTTCGTTTTCACTTCGCCCGCCGCTTTGATATAAGGAATCAGCGTCACGTGAATGTACATGACATTGTCGCGGCCGATGTCGCTTTTGATTTGGCGGATCGCTTCCAGGAACGGCAAGCTTTCAATATCGCCGACGGTCCCCCCGATCTCGGTAATGACAACGTCGGAACCCGCTTCGCGGCCGGCACGGAACACCCGCTCTTTAATCTCGTTTGTAATATGCGGAATAACTTGTACCGTTCCGCCCAAATATTCGCCGCGCCGCTCTTTCCCAATGACGGAGGAATAAATTTTACCGGTCGTCACATTGCTGTTCTTGGACAGGTTAATATCGATAAACCGCTCATAATGGCCAAGGTCAAGGTCCGTCTCCGCCCCGTCGTCCGTAACGAATACTTCCCCATGCTGATAAGGACTCATCGTCCCCGGGTCCACATTGATGTAAGGGTCGAATTTTTGAATGGTTACCTTTAGACCTCTGTTTTTAAGCAGTCTGCCGAGCGATGCGGCCGTAATCCCTTTTCCCAATGAGGATACGACCCCGCCTGTCACGAAAATATATTTTGCCACAGTTCAAAAACCTCCTAAATTAGTACGGGTCCCATAAAGAAACATCTCTAACTCAACTATCCATATAGCGTAACCCATCCGCCGTAAAAACATAGCGAAAAGGGCATAAAAAAACAAAAAAGTGACACCCGAACAGGTCGGGGCACTTTTTGATTTAATAACAATTTATAGGTTTGAATCATAAGCCCATGCAATAGTTTACTCGTTACCTTACCCTCTGTCAAGTAAAGCATAACGAGGAAACGTACGATTCTTATATATTAATTATCGTTATCCTCATCGGCAAATTCATCGTCGCCTTCGTCTTCGGAAAGTTCATCCTCTTCTTCCAGCTCTTCGTCTTCAAGGAGGGAATCGTCTTCCAC
Source organism: Paenibacillus salivarius (assembly GCF_051307165.1). Lineage (NCBI taxonomy): Bacteria > Bacillati > Bacillota > Bacilli > Caryophanales > Paenibacillaceae > Paenibacillus > Paenibacillus salivarius. The sequence goes on along the minus strand of NZ_CP195592.1, from coordinate 136,416 downwards.
TTCTTCGACATCCTCATCGTCGTCGTCCGGGAACAGCTCGTCGTCCGAATCTTCGTCGATGGCATCGTAATCTTCATCGTCGTCATCCGAACTATACGTATCTTCTTCTTCCACGAAATCGTCGTCTTCGAGATCGTCGTCGTCATCGTTAATAATGCGCGGACGTTTGGCATTGGCTACCGGATCTTCGGAGCGTTCGATCGGATACCAGCGTTTCAAGCCCCACAGATTGGTGCCTACGCAGGCAAAGCGTCCGTCGATATTGATTTCGGTATACAGCTGAGCGATCGCCTCGTTGATCTCTTCTTCGGACATCCCGCGAAGCTTCGCCACTTCGTTCATCAGATCACGATAATAATACGGCGTATTCGCCGCTTTCAAAATCATAAAGGCCAGGTCGACCATCGGAATCTCGTGCACTTTTTCCGGGTCAATTTTCAAATTGAGCGGGGTACTCACGTAACCGACACTTCCTCTCACACAATCTTCATATCAATGTACATTCCATCACTAACATATCCATATCACAAAATAGTAAACCTTATTTGCCATTAAAAAGCAAGTTTTAAGTTGTGCCCAAACGGTGAAGCAAAAAATGGATAGAGGCGGGAACTCTCGCTTCCCGCCTCATGACTGTATCCGCTTCGGAAGGTAGCCGCGCCGCTGCCCTCGAAGGATGTTGAAAGCCCAAACGGCCTTCGCTTTATCCTATGTCGGGGCCGTTGCTTTGACACGGCCCAACGTGCCCAAAAATACGCGCGATCGGAAAAAGGCTTTTGGTCTAGCCGACTTTTTGAACCAGCTCTACGGGGATGCCCATTTTGGCGGGGGCAGGGCCCCTTCCCCATACCGGTGTTGGGGCAATGTCATACAATACTGCAACACGCTTCGTCAGGAGGGCTTCTCTGAATGAACTACTCCAGCTTGCTGCGGTATTTGAATGAGCACCTCGACTCCTCCGGAAAGGGCGGCCGTCACATTATCCGCTTTGCGCACCCGGCGCTGTTTTCTGAATTCGTTAGACAATGGAGAAGAAAGAAGAAAGAATACCCGGCTTTGTCGCGCATTCGTACTTCTTCTTTACTTCAGGCTTTATTTTGTCCATTATCCGACGCCGGCGGGACCTGGGCCAGATTCGGCCTTCAAATCGAAGCCGACGCCCGCATCAAGGTGCACTCCGCCTCGATCCCGGCCAGGGAACCACAACCTTCGGGAGCTCCTTGGGGCGTTCGGCGAATCGGCGCGCCCGAGGCGTGGTCGGTTTCCACCGGCAACCAGGTCAAGATTGGCGTGATCGATACCGGGGCCGATTTCAGCCATTCCGATCTGCGGAACTCTCTGGCAAGAGGCGTTAACCTGCTTAACCAAATGAGCATGCCGTACGATGATAACGGCCACGGAACCCATATCGCCGGGACGATCGCCGCCGCAGGCGGCTCCAAAGGGATGATGGGCGTGGCTCCCCGCTCGTTGATTTATCCGGTCAAAGCCTTCGACCACAACGGATCCGCCTATGTGTCGGACATAATTCTAGGTATTGACTGGTGCGTCCAGAACCGCATGGACATCATCAATATGAGCTTTGGGATGAGGACCAAAAGCCAGTCCCTGCAAAATACGATCCGCCGGGCGTATAACGCCGGCATCGTCGTCGTTGCCTCGTCGGGCAACGACAAAAGGAGCCGGGGAGTTGATTATCCCGCCCGGTATCCCCAAACCATCTCCGTCGGGGCTACCGGACGGGACGGAAAAGTCGCGCCATTCAGCAACCACGGCCCCCACATCGATATTTACGCGCCAGGCGAAAAGATCAAATCCAGCTGGCTGGGTGGGGGCTATCGCGAGATGAATGGCACGTCGATGGCGACTTCGCATGTGACGGGAGCCGTCGCGCTGCTGCTGGCGGCCCGCCCCGGGCTGTCGCCGGCGGAAATCAAGCGGCGGCTGCGCCGCACCGCGCGCCCGTTGCCTTCGGCGGCGAAGGCGCGGGGCACCGCCAGGGCCGGGGCGGGCGAGGTGAGCGCCGCCCGCCTGCTGCGGGGCAAGGCGGTGGCCACAGCCACCGCCGCCAGCAAAAAACCGTCAGGGAAGACTTCTTAGTCCCTGACGGTTTTTCATTAGCCCCGAAGGTTCGGGCCGGGGCTACATCCGCTCCGGCGCGGAGACGCCGATGAGCTTCAGCACGTTCGCGATGACGGTGCGAACGGCGCCGAGCAGCACGAGCCGCGCCGCGGTTTGTTCCGCGTCCTCCGTAATGACGCGTTCCGCTCTGTAATAGCTGTGGAGCATCGCCGACAGCTCATATACGTAGCGGACGAGGCGGTGCGGAGCGTAATTGTCCGCCGCTACCCGGATCTCTTCCGGAAGCTCGCCCATTTTCCGCAGCAGGTCATATTCGTGCTCTGCGGTCAATTTATGCAGATTCGCACCGTCCGGCGAAGGGATCGCAATCCCTTGCTCCTCGGCCTGGCGGAAAATGCTGCAAATCCGGGCATGGGCATATTGCACGTAATAAACCGGATTTTCGTTCGATGTCGAAATCGCAAGGTCCATATCGAAATCCAGATGCGAGTCCATGCTGCGCATCGTGAAGAAGTATCGAATCGCGTCGACGCCGACTTCGTCCATCAGATCGACCATCGTCACGGCCTTGCCGGTACGCTTGGACATTTTCACCTTTTCGCCGTCTTGGAACAGGCTGACCATTTGCGCGATCAGAACGGTCAATTTCTCCGGATCGTAGCCGAGCGCCTGCATCGCCGCTTTCACCCGCGGGATATACCCGTGATGGTCGGCGCCCCAGATGTTGATCAACCGGTCGAAACCGCGGTCGTACTTGTTCCGGTGGTACGCAATATCCGGCGTCAAATACGTATACGTACCGTCGTTCTTGACCAGAACCCGATCCTTGTCGTCCCCGTACTCCGTCGTCCGCAGCCAGGTCGCGCCCTCCTGTTCGTAGGTCCGGCCTTTGGCGCCAAGCTCTTTCAGCGAGTCTTCCACTTGCCCGTCCTCATACAGCGAGGTTTCGCTGAACCAAACGTCGAAGCCTACGCGGAACCGGCCCAGATCCCGCTTGATCTTGGCGAGCTCCTTCTCGAGTCCGTAGGTCCGCAGGAAAGCCGCGCGCTCTTCGGGGGTCATCGACAGCAGGGAATCGCCTTTTTCCGCCACAAGCTCCTTGGCAAAACCTTTGATGTCTTCGCCATGATAGCCGTCTTCCGGCATTTCCGCATCCTGGCCGAGCTCTTGCAGGTAGCGGGCCTCGATCGATTTGCTCAAATTGACGACCTGGTTGCCGGCATCATTAATATAGTATTCGCGAGTCACCTCGTACCCGGCAAAATCAAGCACGTTACACAAAGCGTCGCCTACTGCGGCGCCCCGGGCATGTCCGAGATGCAGGCTGCCCGTCGGGTTGGCGCTGACGAACTCCACCTGAATCTTCTGTCCGTTGCCGGCACCGATCCGTCCGTAATTTTCGCCTTGACGATGAACTTCCGCGATAACCGGATATAGATAGCTTTTGCCCAACGTAAAGTTGATAAAGCCCGGGCCCGCGATTTCGGCTTTTTCAATGCCCGCTTTGGCATAATCGAGGTTGCTTACGATCTCCTCGGCGATTTGGCGCGGATTCTTCTTCGCGATCCGGGACAGCTGCATGGCCGCATTCGTGGCAAGATCCCCGTGCGCTTTATCCTTCGGCACTTCCAGCACGATTGCCGGAATTTCGTCCCGCTGTGCAAGCCCCGCTGCGGCGATGGCTTCAATGACGGCCTCCTTTAAGGCCTGGTTGATTTGTTCCAATGGATTTTGGGTTTGAGTCATCCTTAAACTTCCTCCTGAATATGTAGACTTATGGCGAAACGCCCCGACAATTCCTCATAAACATACAGATCATACTCACAAACGATATGGCCGTAAGTCCCTTCGAGCCCGGTTTCTAGCATCCGGGTGTCCGTGGACAAATTGAAGCTCATGTAGGGAGAACGGTAAAATCCCGGCAGCTTTCGGCCGACCTGGAACGTTTGCTCCGATTCCACGGCGCCATGCCGCATGATTTTCAGTTCGCCTCCCGTGATTTTGACCATCGTCCGGGCTGTACCGCCTCCCGGTCCCGATTCAGGCTCCTCATATCGGATATACACCATATCGCCTTTGACGAAGCTTTCTCCGCTCAGGGCCTGAACCGTTTCTTCTCCGTCCTGGCGGCTTGTCAGCGTAATTTTAACCTTACTTCCGTTCCGATCACGCATGTCCGAACTCCATTCTATATCATAACATCGTATCCTATTGTACTACTATATCCAGATCGGGAACGCAATTCAATAAGCGGGGCATTCCTAAAAAAAGCACCCGGACTTGCATGAGTACGCGGCTCATCAAGGAATCCAGGTGCATTTTCATCATTCTCTTGGCATTATTTCACGAATCCGAGCAGCATTTCGCGGATCAGCTTCGCCGCGACGATTTGCGTCTGTTCGGTCGGATCGTAAATCGGCGCCACTTCCACAAGATCGCAGCCGACGACGTTCACGTCGGATCCGGCGATCAGGTGAACCGCCTCAAGCAGCTCCTTCGAGGTAATTCCGCCGGCTTCGGCCGTTCCCGTGCCCGGAGCGCAGGACGGATCGAGCACGTCGATATCGATCGTCACGTATACCGGGCGGTTCCCCAGCTTCGGCAGAGCGCTCTTCAGCGGAGCGGCCACTTCGAACGGGTAGAAGTTGATATTTTGCCGTCCGTAAACGAATTCTTCCTTGGAGCCCGAACGAATGCCGAATTGGTAGATATTTTTACCGCCCATCAGTTCGGCCGCTTTGCGGACCGGGGTCGAGTGCGACAGCGGCTCTCCTTCGTAATGCTCGCGAAGATCCGCGTGGGCATCGATATGGATGAGCGCGAGATCCGGGTACTTTTCGTACATCGCCTCAATGATCGGCCAGGTCACCAGGTGCTCGCCGCCGAGTCCGATCGGGAATTTGCCGTCCGCCAACAAGCCGCGCACGTATTCGCCGATCACTTCAAGGCTGCGTCCCGCGTTGCCGAACGGCAGTAGCAGATCGCCCGCGTCAAAATATGCCGCATCCAGAATGCTCTTGTCCAGATACGGGCTGTATTCCTCGAGTCCGACCGATGCCTGGCGGATCCGGGACGGGCCGAACCGGGACCCCGGGCGGAAACTGACGGTAAAGTCCATCGGCATGCCGTAAATGACCGCCTTCGCCGACGCGTAATCCTCCGAACTGCAAATAAATACGTTACCGGAATATGCTTGATCAAGTTTCATTTTTCGTTTCCCCCTAATTTTTCACCTGTTTCGCCGGCTACCTCAAACGGTTATTTTACCGGTTATTTCACCAGATCTTCCACGAACTTCGGCAGCGCAAAGGCGGCCTTATGCAAACGAGGCGTGTAGTATTTCGTATTCAACTCGGGAATCTTCGTTTCGTCCACCTCGAGCGGATCATGGGTTTTGCTGCCCATCGTAAATGTCCACAGACCGCTTGGATACGTCGGAATGTTCGCTCCGTACACCCGGACGATCGGGAAGATTTCCTTGACGTCCTTGTTGACTTTTTGAATCAAATCCGCCTTGAACCATGGGTTGTCCGTTTGCGCCACAAAAATGCCGTCTTCCTTCAGCGCCTCGTAAATACCTTGATAAAAACCGCGCTCAAACAGCGGGGCCGCCGGGCCCACGGGCTCGGTCGAATCGACCATGATGACATCATACTTGTTCTTGCTTTGGATAATATGCATATAACCGTCATTCACCTGAACCTCAACGCGAGGGTTGTCCAGTTCGCCGGCGATTTCGGGCAAATATTTTTTGGAATATTCGATGACCTTCCCGTCGATCTCGACCAGGACCGCCTTTTCTACTCCCGGGTGCTTAATGACTTCGCGGATCACCCCGCCGTCCCCGCCGCCGACGACAAGCACGTGCTTCGGATTCGGATGCGTAACCAGCGCCGGATGGGCTACCATCTCATGATAAACAAACTCGTCTTTGATCGTCGTCATGACCATGCCGTCGAGGACGAGCATGCGTCCGAACTCTTCGGTATCGATCATCGCAAGGTCCTGAAAATCCGTCTTTTCCGTTACAAGCGTTTCGCGAACTTTTGCCGTGATGCCAAAGACCGGCGTTTGTTTTTCCGTAAACCACAATTCCATCGTACAACCCTTCTTTCCGCCAGAATAGTGTTTAGCCGTCATATTACCCAAACCGAGCACCGGGGGCTTGTCAGATTCACTTCTTGCAAAGCTTCTCTTTCTATATTGTACCAAACAAAAAGTATTATAAATAAACAGGGTAAAAAAGCAACTATTTCCGGATTACGCAAGCAAAGACTCGATTCCCGACGGGTTCCCATGAATGTTCCGTTCCAAACTTTCCCATACTACTGCTAGTGAAAGAGGAAGGAGGCCTGTCATCATGGATCGATTAATCCGCAGCGGCAGTAAAAACAAGAGCAAACCCAAACGCCGACGCATCGGACTCTGGCTCAAAATCATATTATCCGCCGGCTTGCTGTGTCTGTGTGCTGCCGGGGTGTTGCTGCTGTATTTATTCCAGGCCCAGCTTCCCCTCGCGAACTCCGACCGCAATTCGGTGCTGTTGGACAGGCAGGGTCAGACGATCGCGGTTTTTTCCGACGGGGAACGAAACCGGCAGAGCGTTCCGCTGAAGGAGATTTCCCCCTGGCTGATCAAGGCGACGCTGGCGACGGAAGACCGGCAGTTCTACGACCACTTCGGCTTCGACCTGAAAGGAATGGCCCGGGCGATGCTGGTCAACCTCAAGAACATGGATAAGGTCCAGGGGGCCAGCACGCTCACCCAGCAGCTCGCCCGCAACCTGTATTTGACCCACGAACGGACCTGGTCGAGAAAAATGAAAGAAGCGATGTATACCGCCCAGCTCGAAATGAAGTACAGCAAGGACGAAATTTTGGGCATGTACCTGAACGAGATCTACTACGGGCACGGGGCGTACGGTATTGAAGCCGCATCGCGGCTGTATTTCGGGAAACCGGCGAAAGACCTGAATCTGGCGGAGAGCTCTCTGCTTGCCGGGGTGCCGAAGGGACCGACCTATTACTCGCCTTTTAACCATATGAAGAACGCGAAGGACCGGCAAAAAACCGTACTTTCCGCACTCGTGGAAACGGGCGAAATTACGCGCCAGGAAGCCGACGAGGCCTATGACCAATTGCTGGCCTTCCAGTCGCAAGAGCAGCGGACGACGGTAAGCAAAGCCCCCTATTTCCGCGATTACGTCCGGAATGTCGTGGTCGGCGAGCTTGGCATCGACGAGGCGCTGCTCGAACACGGCGGGCTGCGCATTTATTCGACGCTCGATACGGAGGCCCAGCAGGCCGCCGAGGCCGCGGTGGCCTCGGAGCTCGGCGGTACGCCCGAACTGGAGGCTGCGCTGGTTTCGATCGATCCCCGCAACGGCGAGATTAAAGCGCTGGTGGGCGGGCGCAATTACACGCAAAGCCAATATAATCACGTCTTCGCCACGACCCGCCAGCCGGGTTCAAGCTTCAAGCCGATTATGTACTTGTCGGCTTTGGCTACCGGCAAGTTGACCAGCACCAGCAAGTTCAGCAGCGAGCCGACGCTGTTTCATTACGACGAGAACCGCAAAACGTACAGCCCGAAAAATTTCGGGGACAAATATTTGGGCGACATCGATATGCGTCAGGCCATCGCCGCTTCGGACAATATCTATGCGGTCAATACGATTTTGACGGTGGGGGCGGAGCAGGTCATCGAGCTCGGCCGGAAAATGGGGATTACCAGCCCGCTTCAGGCCGTGCCTTCGCTCGCTCTGGGCACCTCGCCGGTGAGCCCGTTCGAAATGGCGACGGCGTTTGCCGTGATCAGCAATCAGGGGCGGAGCGTCAAGCCGATTGCCGTTCTGAAGATCACGGATGCGGAGGGGCATACGCTCTACGAGGCTCCTTCCGCGGGATCGGAGAAAGTGGTGGAGCCGGCCGCCGCCTATGTGCTGACCCAGCTGATGGAGAGCGTGTTCGAGACCGGCGGCACCGGCAACCGGGTGTCGGCGCAGATCAAGCGGCCGGTCGCCGGCAAAACCGGAACGACGAGCACGGATGCATGGCTGGTCGGCTTCACGCCGGAGCTGTCGACGGCGGTTTGGGTCGGTTACGACAAGGGCAAGACCCTCGGCACGGCCGAATCGCGCAAAGCGGCGCCGATCTTCGCCAAGTTTACGGAGAAGGCGCTCGAAAAGGTGCCGCCGAAAATTTTTCCGATGCCGGACGGCGTGGTGAGCGTCTACATCGATCCCGCCACGGGCAAGCTGGCGACGGGCGACTGCCCGGACAAGAAGCTGGAGGTGTTCGTCCAAGGGACGGAACCGACGGAGTTTTGCTCGGCGCATGGCGATGGCCAGCAGCCTGAGAAACCGCTCCCGGTGCAGGAAAAGCCGGAACACCGGTCCTGGTGGAACGATTTGAAGCGGTGGTGGATGGACTGAGTAATCCAACGGGATTTCCTCCCGCTTAATTATGCCGGGACAGGATGGCTGTGGCTTAGGAGACTGAGCTGACTGATGGAACTGACGGACTGAAGTGCGGATGTGGTTGGAATGGAAGAAGAAACTGTTGTCATTGATGTAGCTGATGTGGCTGTATTGCCTGGTGTGAGTGATGTGGATGATGGGCTTTTATGGCTGTTGTGGTGATGTAGTTGATGTGACTGTTGTTACTGCTATGCCGTTGTGGTGACGTCGCTGTTGTGACGGATTTGGCTGGTATAGTGATGTAGTTGATGTGATTGATGTTACTGCTATGGTAGTTGTGGGGATGTCGCTGTTGTGACGGATTTGGCTGATATGGTGATGTAGTTGATGTGATTGATGTTACTGCTATGGCCGTTGTGGGGATGTCGCTGTTGTGACGGATTCGGCTGGTATGGTGTGTAGTTTGATGTGATTGATGTTACTGCTATGGCCGTTGTGGGGATGTCGCTGTTGTGACGGATTTGGCTGATATAGTGATGTAGTTGATGTGATTGATGTTACTGCTATGGCCGTTGTGGGGATGTCGCTGTTGTGACGGATTCGGCTGGTATGGTGTGTAGTTTGATGTGATTGATGTTACTGCTATGGCCGTTGTGGGGATGTCGCTGTTGTGACGGATTTGGCTGATATAGTGATGTAGTTGATGTGATTGATGTTACTGCTATGGCCGTTGTGGTGATGTCGCTGTTGTGACGGATTTGGCTGATATAGTAATGTAGTTGATGTAACTGATGTTACTGCTATGGCCGTTGTGCTGATGTCGCTGTTGTGCCTGATTTGGCAGGCATCGTGTGTAGGTGATGTAATTTATGTAACTGCTATGCCGTTGTGGTGATGTGGTTAATGTAGATGACGCGATAAAATTACCTGAACCGGCGGAAGTGGCAGAGCTTGCCCCGAATTAACAGGAAAAACTCCCGTTGTTTTGATAAAGTACAGACGCTCAGAAGAAATAGCGGGAAAAAGTGGTGCTATTTTTACGGTTTTGACCGAAAGTAGTTTCTTTGCGATGAAATAGCGGGAGGTTTTCCGGCTAAATTGCGGAAAATAGACAGTTACGCAAAATTAGCCGGAGTTTTTCCCGTTATTTTTATTTCACCGAAGGAATTGTGCGAATCCCTATCACTGAGTCCCCCCCATGTTGTACTTTATACAACAAATGGAGCAAAATCCGGGGATTTGAGTGAAAATGCTGTACTTTATGCAGTAATATTGGCCATTTTCCCATACATCCGCTTCAAACCACTTAAAATGCTGTAAATTCTACAACTTTGTACACGAAGGGCAGCCTTCCATAGGGGAATTGTTGTATAAAATACAGCTTAAGGAGCCTCGACGCATTCGAATGGTGTAGCCGTGACCCCCACTTTAGATTTAATGATAGAATAATGTGGAGAATCCGTTGCAAGGAGGCCCATATAACCCATGGAATCCGAGAAGCCTGTACACATCGGGGGTGAACCCGCCCCTCAAACCGGGACAGGAGAACTGCTTCCGCTGTCTTTTTATGCCGGATCGGCGCTGGAGGCCGCCCCCCGGCTGCTGGGGCAAATCCTCGTCCGGGAAACCGAGGACGGCGAAATCCGCTGCCGCATCGTGGAGACGGAGAGCTACGGCGGCATCGAGGATAAAGGAAGCCATGCGTATGGCGGGCGCCGCACGGCCCGAACCGAAATTATGTATGCCGCCGGAGGCGTCGCTTACATCTATTTAATTTACGGCATGTACCACTGCCTGAACGTGGTGACCGGCCCGCCAAACGATCCGCAGGCGGTCCTGATCCGGGTCGTCGAGCCGCTGACGCCGGCCGACGAAGCCCTCATGCGCGCTCGGCGCGGCGCACGCGCGCCAAAGCCCGTCGACTTGTCGGGGGGACCCGGAAAGCTGTGCCGGGCCCTTCACATCGACAAGTCCCTGAACGGCGCGCCGCTGCACCGCGCAGGCAGCGGGCTTCGCCTGGAGGCGGGCACCTCCCCCGGAGGGGTCACCGTGCCCGGCGCTCCCTACCCGCCCGCCATCATAGCGGCGCCGCGCATCAACATCGCCTATGCGGCGGAGTACGCGGATATGCCGTGGCGCTTCTATTACCGCGATAACCCGTATGTTTCGGTCATCGACGACAAAAAGGGCGTTCCCTTTAACCTTTAAGGAAGGAACGCCCATAACTATCAGCTCCCCGTCAACTGGCGGAGCTTCGCGGCGATGACCGTCACCGGCACGACGTGATCGACGCAATTCAATTGATCGCGGCCCGCGGCATGCCGAACACCACGCAAGTCTCCTGGGCCTCGGCGATCGTCGAGTCGGCCCCTTTTCTCTTTGCCTGCGCCATCGCTTTGGCGCCGTCGCTGCCCATGCCGGTCAGAAGCACAAAGTGCTTCTTCACGTTGGAGATGGCCGCAACCGAGTCGAACATGACATCGACCGAAGGCCGGTGACCATTCTGCGGAGGCTCCTGGTGCAGCGCGATCCGGTAACCTTCCCGATGCTTCAGCAGGGTCATGTGGTAGCCGCCCGGCGCGATGTACGCGGTTCCGCCTTGGACTACCTGCCCGTCTTCGGCCTCCACGACCCGAATCTGGCACAAGTTGTTCAGCCGTTGCGCGAGCGATAACGTAAATTTCGGCGGCATATGCTGAACAATGAGCACAGGGTAAGGAAAATCCGCGGGAAGTCCGGTCAGCACCGATTCCAGCGCCTTCGGCCCCCCGGTGGACGTGCCGATCGCCACGACCTGGCGAAACTCCCGCTCCCCTTCAAACGCGATCCGCTTCGGTTCCCTTACAAGCTGCCGGGTTCCGCCTCTGCGGGCCGAAATCAGCACCGACAGCGGCGTCCGGGCCGCCGCCTTGATCTTCGCCACAATTTCCTCTTTGGCCGAAGTAATCCCTAATCCGGCGGTGCCCTGCGGCTTCGGAATAAAATCCACCGCGCCCCTCTGCAGGGCGGTGATGGTTTCCTCCGCTCCCTCCCGGGTCAAGGAGCTGATCATGATGACGCGGGTCGGCAATTCTTCCATAATCGTCGCAAGCGCCTCAAGCCCGTTCATCTCCGGCATTTCAATATCCATCGTTACGACATCGGGACGAAGCTCCCTGATCATACGGATGCCCTCGGCACCGTCTCTGGCCGTACCTACGACCTCAATGTCCGCGTCCTCTTCCACGAGCCGGACGATCATTTTGCGCATAAACAGCGAGTCGTCCACAACGAGCAGTTTGATTTTCCCCATAATATCGATACTTCCTTCATTCTTTTCTGTAGAAAAATGTATCCGTCGACATTAACCCGTACTGCTGCGGTTGAAAAATCTGCTCCGTTCCTCCGATAAACAGGTATCCGCCCGGCTTTAGCGACCGGCTGAACTTGGCGAAAACTTCCTGCTTCGCCTCTTCGGTAAAATAGATCAGCACATTGCGGCATACGATCAGGTCAAACTGGGTTTCATACGGATCCGAGAGCAAATTATGGCGTTTGAACTGGACGCACTTCTTTACGTCCTGCGAAACAAAATACCTGTCGCCCTGCACCGTAAAATACTTGCTTAAATGAGCCTTGGGCACGTCTTTCACCGACATCGGCTGGTACGAGCCCAGCTTCGCTTTAGCAATCGCATTTTCGTCAAGATCGGTGGCCAGCACCTGTATGTCCCTCAAAGCCAAGTACTCGGACAACACCATCGTCAAAGAGTAAGGCTCTTCTCCCGTCGAGCAGGCCGCGCTCCAGCACTTCAGTTTGGGACTTCGGCTGAGAAGCTCGGGAATGACTTTCCCCGATAGTACTTCCCAACGCTGCGGATTTCGAAAAAATTCGGATACATTGATCGTCATTTGGTCAAGAAGCTCCGCATATAGCTCGGGGCGACCCGGAAAAGCATGAAAATAATCCACGAAATTCGTAAACCCTTTTCGTTGCATCAGGCTTTTAAGCCTGCGTTTCATTTGAGGTTCCTTATATAATGTCAAATCGATCCCGGATTTTGTCTTGAAGAGCTGGACAAACCGGGCAAAGTCCTGATCCGATTTCTCTAATAGCATGTTCCCTTAAGCCCCCTTGGAACCGATCTTTAAGGCAGGCTTTTGCCGCCCAATTGGCCGATCAGCCCCGCAATTTCCATAATCAGCGCAACGCTGCCGTCACCGAGAATCGTCCCGCCGGCAATGCCGGGGACCTTGCCGATATAGGAGCCCAGGGACTTGATGACGATTTCCTGGTTCCCTAGAAGCTCGTCCACGACCAGGGCAAGCCGCTTTTCGGCCGATCCGACGATGACCAGCGATATATGCTCTTTGTTGGTCGCCGTTCTTTTCATCCGGAAAAAATCATGCACCCAAGCGACGGGAATCACCTGGTTGCGCAGCAAAATCACCGATTGGCCCCGGACCGTCGAGAGTTCTTCCCGGGTCACTCTTACGATCTCCGTAATATTGCTCATCGGAATGATGAACGTTTGTCCCGACAACCGTACCAGCAATCCTTCGATAATAGCCAGCGTAAGCGGAAGCTTGATTTTAAAGCTCGTTCCTTGGCCCGGTTCGGTGGAGATCTCGATCAAGCCGTTCAATTTCTCGATATGGCTTTTCACGATATCCATTCCGACGCCGCGCCCCGATACGTCGCTGACCACCGCCGCCGTGGAGAATCCGGGCCGGAAGATCAATTCGTACGATTCCCGGTCCGATAAGAATGAAGCCTCTTCCTCGGTAATTACGGCTTTCGCGACGGCGGAGGCGCGAATTTTTGCCGCATCAATACCCGCTCCGTCATCTTCCACATAAATGGCCACCTGATTATCTTCATGGGCTGCCCGGATGGTCAAAACGCCCTTGCCGGATTTGCCGTTCGCCCTGCGCGCCTCGGGCTTCTCAATCCCGTGATCGATCGCATTCCGAATCAGATGGATGAGCGGATCGGCAATTTCCTCGATCAAGGTGCGGTCCAGCTCCGTATCCTTGCCTTCCATCACGAACTCGATATCCTTTTGAAGGTCTCGGGCCAAGTCCCGCACCATCCGCGGAAAGCGGTTAAAGAGCTGCTCGATCGGCAGCATCCGGGTTTTCATGACGGTCTCCTGCAAATCGCCGATAATTCTCGAAAGATGATCGGAAATATGCTCAAGCTCGTCGATCGAATCATCCGTGAACCTTCTTCTTTGGACCCGTTCCACCTGTTCGATCCGGGTCTGGTCAATGACCAGTTCCCCGACCAGGTTCATTAAATGTTCCAGCCGCTCCACGCTAACGCGGATCGTCGACTGAGATTTGGCCTTGCCTGGCGAAGGACCCGTACTAGAAACGGCTTCATCTTTTTCTCGCCGGGATGCCGGAAGGGCGGCTTCAAGGTTCACCAGCTCGATATCCTCCGCGACTACAGACGCTGCATTAACGGCGGACACATCCATAAATTGCGCCACTTGTTCCTCAACCGTTCTCGCGTCCGATTCTCCCGCCAGCAAGAAGGCAATCTCCACCGGCTTCGGGTCACCCTCGTCCAGCTTCTCCAGTTCCTCCAGCTCGGGTTGCGAGAAAAGGACTTCTCCCATTTCGGCCAAGCCCGACTGGATGACAAAAGCGCGGGCTCCTTTGATCGGACAATCTTTGGCTATCTCCACACGCACCCAGTTCACTTGTCGCCCTTGATCCAGGCATTCGCCCGCTTTAAGACGTACATGAAAAGGCAGCTCCGGCTTCCGATCGAACGCCTCCGGACTCTCGCTCTCCCGCGGCTGGGACTGTTGCGGTCGTGGAGCCCCCGGAATCTCCTCCTGCTCGTCGCCGGCGTCGACAAAGCTTTTTAACTGCTCGATGCATGCCGTGATGTCGATCCCCGAACCGCTGCCCCCATCCATAAAATCAAGCTTGAGGAGTTTCAAATGATCTAAGGCATGGAACAACCGGTCGATGAGCAGCTCGGTGACTCTCCGCTTTCCGCTCCGGACCAGATCCAACAGCTGTTCCATCTCATGCGTCAGTTGCTTCATGAAATCCAGGCCCATGGCTGCGGACGAGCCTTTCAACGTGTGCGCCGCACGAAACAGGCTTTGAATAACCTGGGCGGATTCGCCCTCGTTCTCCAGCTTTAAAATCTCCTCGTCCATGAGCTGCAGCTGTTCCTCCAGCTCTTCCAAGAATACCTCTCTATATTCAGACAGCACGCCGGTTATCCCCCTTATTCATGCAGCAGAACTTCATCCAGCTTCAGGATCCCGACGAGCCCGCTTTCCGCCAGTCCGATGCCCGTGAAAAAACTCCCCTGCACGCCCCCCACCCGCTCGGGAGGGGGTTGAATGTCCGAAAAAGTCGTTACCTTGTTCACGCGGTCGACGATTACCCCCACCGCTTCATCCTGATGATGAATGACGACGATTCGGCTGCTTTTCGTGTATGGCGCCTCGTCGCTGCCGAACAGACAGCGCAGGCTTAGAACCGGGACGATCCTTCCCCGCAAGTTGATTACGCCCTTTACATAATCCCTTACATTCGGAATGGAGGTGATGTCCTGAATCTTGATAATCTCGTGGATGTCCTGAATTCGGATGGCATACCGCTCGTCTTCAATTCCGAATTCGATATATTGCTCCTGGCCGCTGATCTGCATCGTTTCCCCCACCTTCTTATTTCACCTTAAACACGGAGACCGTATGCTGCAGCTCTTCGGCCAGGCTCGCCAGGGAGTGCGCCGCCGAAGCCGTTTCCTCACAGCTTGCTGCGGATTCCTCCGTCACGGCCGATATATTTTCCACGGCGGACAGCACTTCTGCCGATTGTGCCGCCTGCTCTTCACTCGCCGCGGCGATTTCGGTAACCTTGTCCGCGGATTCGTTCACTTTGTTGATAATGAGATCAAAAGCTTCTCCCGTCTGCTGGGACAACTGTACGCCCTCCCGGGTTGCCTGGACGCTTTGACGCGTATTTTCCTGCATCGCCTTGATAATGTCCGTAATGCGTTTCGTCGCTTCCCCGCTTCGTTCCGCCAGTTTGCGGACTTCATCGGCCACGACGGCGAAGCCGCGCCCTTGATCTCCCGCACGAGCCGCTTCGATGGCAGCGTTCAGGGCAAGCAGATTCGTCTGTTCGGCGATATCGTCGATCACCTCGATAATTTCGCCGATTTTGTTGGAATCCTCTTCAAGCTTCTCTACCTGCAGACTGATTTGGTTCATGCCTTCCACGCTGGAGCGAACCGCCTTGCCGCCCCGTTCGGCAATCCCCATCGTATCCTCGGAAATATCGGACGCCTGCTCGGCGATTTGTGCCACGGCGTGTGTCGCAGCGGTCAATTCCTTGAACAATTCATTGATCGTTTGCGCCGCATGAGCCTGGCTCGTGCTGCCTCCGGCGATTTCCTGCGTGCTTGCGGAGATTTGCTGCGCTGCCGCCGATACGCCTTCCGAGGTAGAAACCACCCCGGCAACGATCCCCCTCAAATTGTTAACCATTTCGTTCATCGAATTGGCCATTTGGCCGATTTCATCCTTGGACGTACGCAAAGTCGGGCTGGTCAAGTCGCCCTTGGCCACTTCTCCGGCCACCTCGGCAACCTGACGGAGAGGGCGCGAAATGCTGCGGGAAATCAAGAATCCCAAAAGGAAGCTGAGCAGCACGGAAATAGCCATGACAAAAAAGGTTGATCTTTGGCTGCTCGCAAACAATTCATCTCCCTCTTGGTCCCTCTCCTTGGCCAGTTCCACATTCAAATCAACCAGCTGGTTTACCACATCGATCACATCATCGCCCGTTGTTTTCAAATCCCCTAACATCAATTCGAGATAAGCATCCATTTGGCCATCGTTAGCGAGTTCAAGTTCCTTGTTGATCAATTGTTTATAGGACGCCCACGCCGGTGCAAAGGAATCCAGCAGTGTCTTCTCTCTGTCGGTCATGTGCGTCGAACGGTACTGCGCGATTCTGCCGTCGACCTCATCGACAAAGCCTTGGAGTTTCTCTACATATTCCTGTTTCTTGGCCGCATCCTCATTGGCATATTGCAAATCGCGGACATTGACTCTGATTCGCTCATACAATCTGGCTACCGCCGACAAATCCCGGACAGGTACCAGATTGTTGTCATACATATCGGACATGCTGCTCTGCATTTTGTCCAGGCTCTTTAATCCCGAATAACCCACAAATATGAGCAAACATGCGATTAATAAAAAGCCGGCATTCAGTTTGAGCGATATTTTCATATTCCGGTACCAGTTCATAATTACTCCTCACCATTCCTGTCTTTGACTTGTTCCAACTCATGTTCAAGATGTTCAAGAATCTGCTCAAGTTCCTCTTCGGTCAAGCGTTGATGGTGTAAACTTTTTTGTTCGTCCGATTTCACGATGTTCCCGCCTCTACTTTCTCACATTGCCGCTATCTTCTGAATGGCTTCAAGAACCCGGTCTTCCTGAAAGGGCTTGACGATAAAGTCCTTGGCCCCGGCCTGAATCGATTGAACAACCATCGCTTGTTGGCCCATGGCGGAACACATCACGATTTTGGCGTTAGGGTCGATGCTTCTGATGCGTTTCACCGCCTCGACCCCTTCCATGACGGGCATCGTAATATCCATCGTGACGATATCCGGCGCAAGCGATTTGTATTTATCGATGGCTTCTTGACCGTTTTCGGCCTCTCCCACCACTTCATAACCGTTTTTCGACAATATATTTTTCAACATCAGCCGCATGAACGCGGCATCATCGACAACCATGATCTTTTTCATAAAAATCCCCCTTAACCTTGAAGCAATAAAATCGTGCTGACCGAACCGATGTTTTCCACATGGCTCTTCACCCGAATCCCTCTTTCGAATCCGAACAATTGCATTTGTCCGACCATGACCGTAGGCGGCGTAATGTCTATTTTTCTCCCTTTGCCCGACAACATGGTCGAGGTATTCCCCGCGATCATGTTCGCAATCTCGCCGATAAAGCTTTGGAGCATTTCTCCTTCCAAAGCCATACCGTACATGCTCTGGCTCAGCAAGCTGAACGTCTGGCTCTCGCCCTCAATGACGAGCCGCCCCTCCAGATCTCCGACGATTCCGACCAGTACTCCCACATCGCTTTGGACAAGCGAATGCTGGAACAATTCCGGAACCCCGACCTGAATGGGACAGGAACAAACATGCTTCAGCGACTCTAGGGCGCAGTTTAATAAGTCGGACGCTCCGTCATACTTTTGCACTATAATCTCAGTCCTTTTCCTTGTGAATTATGGCCTATTTTCTTAGTACCCTTATCATACACTCCCTCAAATTTGAGGTAACCGAAAATAAATTGCGCGCCCCCGCAAAAAAAATGCGGAATTATGCAGTTTTTTGTCGGAAAATACAGAAAAACCGTCCAAGTTTTCTTGGACGGTCCAATAGTGCTAGTGGACTATTTTATCTTGAATTTATGGAAAAGTCGGAATCGGTGAGTAAACCCAGCGTTTTTGCCTTCATTGCCGCCTCAATCCGGGATTTTACTCCCAGCTTATGAAACAAGTTGGTCAACGTATATTCGAGCGAACGCTGGCTGACAAGCATATTTTCCGCGATTTCCTTGTTGCTTCGGCCTCTCGCGATCTGTTTCAAAATATCATACTCCTTGTTGTTTACGGTCACGCCGATCTCGGCTCCAGCCACAACCTCGTTTTCTTGTCCCGCGGCTCTCCTCATTTGCCTAACCAGCGAAACCGGAAGCACCGTCTCTCCGCGCAAAGCGCACCGAACGGCGGTCACCAGTTGCTCCTTGTTGGCCGTCTTCAGCACGAAGCCCGTAATTCCCGCCTCCACCATCAGGTTAAAGTGATTGGCAAAATCAAAGCCCGTATAAATTAAAATGAGGGCGTCCGGGTCGTCCGCCAAAATCTGCTTGGACAGATCGATTCCGTTCAGCGCCGGCATATGCAGGTCAATCAGCATCACGTCAAAGTCGTGCTTCTTGATCAATTCCTTCGCTTTTTCCGGCGAATCGGCCAGCGTCACTTTCATATCTTCTTCTTGTTCCAGCAGAACCTTCGTCCCGGCCATCACGGAAGGATGGTCATCCACGAGTAAGATTTGAATCATCGCTATATCGCTCCTGTCCCTGTCTTCTTTCCTGCTGAACCGGTACGGAAATTCGCACTTTCAACCCGGCCCCCGCCGGAGAATCAAACTCGATGCTCCCGTCCATGCTGCGGATTCTCTCCTTCATCCCGTAAATGCCCATGCTCTGGAACGTATTAACCGTCTTTCCCACATCCATCCCGATCCCGTTATCCTCGTACCGCAAATGAATGTTATGGTCGCGGGAATACAGCCTGATGCTTACGACGGAAGCTTTGGAATGTTTGGCCGCATTGGCCAACAGCTCCTGGACGATCCGGTAAAGTCCGATCAACAGCTCGTCGCTGACGGTATATCTGAGATCGGAGTAATCAAAGTGAATCGCGAAGTCGGTCCGAAGCTGCGTGAATTCAAACAGCGTTTCCAACGAACGACCGAGCCCTTCCTCCTGTAAAAGCGGGGGCCGAAGCTCATTGCACGTGATCCGGATCTGATAAATGACATCGAGCAGGCCTTGCTCTATTTCTTCGAGCTGTCTGCGATGCTCCGACGGAAGGGCCGGATTGGACGAAATTTGGTTCAACCGGCGGTACCAGATGACCTGCTCCTGAAGCGCCGCATCATGAAGGTCCTGCGACAGGCGCTTGCGTTCGTTTTCGGACAAATGAAACATAAATCTGAGCAGCCATTGCGGCGTAACCTGGCCCGTAATCAGCTCATCGACATGCTGCCTCAAATCCTCGATCACCCGGAAATTATCGAATAAAACGCTCACATACCGGGATAGGGTCTCAAGCCATACTTTATGGACCTGAATCAACAATAGCGGCGAAAGTTCGCCGACGCACAGAACGCAACTGTCGCTGCCGATCTCCGCGACTTTGACATAGTGGCCGTCCAAGGTGTCGACCAGCCGGCATAGCGGCAGCAAATCGACGCCCTGCTCGCGAATGCTCGCCTCGACGCCTTCGGGGATGTCCGGACAGCCTGTTTTGACGATCGTTTCTCCCTCCGGAGACACCCGAATGACGCTGACTTTATCCGTACCGAGCACATGGCGGATTTCCCGGAGCAGCCTTGAGTTCATGTCCTCCACCTTCACCACGCCGAACAAGTCGGAAGAAAACTGGTCCAGGCTCATTTGCAGACGGAAATACCGGTCTTCGCTTTCGCGAACAAGCTGCTCGGCCGATATCCGCTCCCTTTCCGCTTCCTTCAGCGAAGTAATATCCCAGGCGAAAGTGAGCGCGGCATTTGCCCCCAAATACGGCATAGCGGTACTGACCGTTTCCACATCGATGACCCGCCCGTCCTGCATCACCGCTTTATGCTGAATTAGCGGAACGTGGCCATTCTGATCGTACACCCGCTCCACATGGTCCAGGACAAATTCGCGGTCTTCCTCGCTGAGAACGTTCCGAATATCAATGCCGATCAGGTTATCGGCATTTTCCGCTCCATATAAGGAGACTCCCGCCGGATTAACGTAGGCGAGTCTATAATCCTTATGGAGAACGATGGCGACAGGGGAAACCTCAATAAGCTGGCGATTCAGCTTCTCGCTCGCGATGAGTGCGCGTTCCGCCCTTTTTCGTGCGGTGATGTCCTGAAGAACCAGTTCCACATTCGAGGTCGATTCGTCAAAAATGCCGACGGCAAACGCCTCGACCCTCCCCTTGTCCTTCCTTTGAATCGTAATCTCCTCGGGAGACAAGGAACCGAATCGCACCAGTCTTTCCAACAGTTCCTTGCACCATTCAACTTCTTCTTCGGGAACCCAGTCCCATGCCGATGTTCCGACGACCTCACATAGCCTCGATACTCCCAAAATATTTAATCCCGCGGGATTGATATATATAATTTGACCTTGCTGCAGGACGGTAATCGGCACCGGTGAGAGCTCCACCAGTTTGCGATATCGTTCCATACTTTCTTGCAGCGCAATTTCTATCCTTTTTCGGATGGAAATATCATAGAATGAAAGAACGGTAACGCCGCTATAATCGTCGTACATCCCGGTAGCTTCCGTAAAAACCTGCCTTCCGTCAAGGCAAACGATCCGAAACTCCGTCGCATTGCTGTACTTGTTCTGCTTAATCGTCGGAACCCATTGCTCCACATGCTCCCGTTCGCCCGGATCGAAGACGGAATAAACGTTCTTTCCTATCATCTCTTCGTCCGACATCGCCCCGAACAGGCGCAGACTCGCAGGATTGGCATAGATGAATGTTTCATCCTGCAGTACGACCACCGGGTTCGGCGTCAATTCGAACAACCGGGTAAACCGCTTTTCCGTTTCTATGACTTCCTGCTGGGCATTCTTCTTTTCGGTAATATCCAGGACGCTACCGTCCAAACCGATCATCTGCCCGAATTCGTTCATAGTGGGAGCGATACGGACATCCACCCAGCGGGTCTCCCCGTTCGCATGGACGATCCGGTATTCCCCGCTATCCGGTACTCCGCATCTCAATTTTCCCGGGGTATCCTTAAATTGTTCCGCATCGTCCGGGTGAATGATCTTTGCCCATGAGTCCTTTCCGGTGAACGCCTCCGGAGGATAGCCGGTAACACTCAGAAATGCCCTGGAAGCAAAAACCACCCTGCCCAACCGATGATCATAAGACCAGGTTGCAACATCTATATTTTGCAGCGTATTTTTCAGCAAAGCGCTATAATGCTCGGATGCCTCCAGTTCCTTCTTTAGGCGCCCGTTTTTTTGAGCCAACGAATAAATGGACGCGGCAAGCGCAATCAACGACAACATCAGGAACACCAGCGTAATGATTAAGACCGTCATGCTGTTCAAGCCAGTTACCCCTTTCACGCAACATACTTATTCTTTACATATCGGCATTTCATCCAAAATGGCTAATATTTGTTAAAAAATTCGGCGAGGTAATTTTTTCCTGGGTAACATTCAAACCTCCATTTGAGTATTATGTTTGAAAACAAGTCATACACTTAAATACATTCAAATGAGGGTTTGAATAATAAGAAGGAAGGACGCAGAGAAAGGATGCCGATCGATATGTGTTCGAATGCGATATCCGATCAAGAGGTATGCACGACATGCTGCGAAAATGCGGAGCAAGCGGAACAATGGCGCCAAAGCCTGCCTGAAGGCGAAATCGCCGGTATGGTGCAGATGTTCAAAGCGCTGGCGGATCCTAACCGGATGAAAATCGCCTGCTTGCTGCTTCAAGCGAAGGAATGCTGCGTATGCGATATTGCTGCCGTGCTGAACAGCTCGGTCGCCAACGCATCCCATCATTTGCGACAGCTGAAGTTGATGGAAATCGCCAAATCCCGAAAGGAAGGCAAAAACGTATTTTATTCCTTGAAGGATCATCATATCGTCACCTTGATTTCCATGACGCTGGAGCATCAAAAGGAGAGACACGCTTATGAATAAATCCGATCCTGCCATCAAACCCGCCGAACGAACGGATCCCCGCCTGGAATATCGCGTTCAAGGACTGTCCTGCGCCAACTGCGCCCGCGAGCTGCAGGAGGAGATCCGGAGGCTGGATCATGGTCAAGATGCCGCGTTAATGTACAATTCCGGCCGGTTGCTGGCCCGTCCCGAGATTGATTTGGAGCGGGTTCAACGGATTTTGAACCGGGACGGGGCTTCGCTTACGGATGGACCGGGTCGTGGGAAAGGGGAACGGCGTGGCGGACAAGGCT
Organism: Paenibacillus salivarius; assembly: GCF_051307165.1. Classification (NCBI taxonomy): domain Bacteria; kingdom Bacillati; phylum Bacillota; class Bacilli; order Caryophanales; family Paenibacillaceae; genus Paenibacillus; species Paenibacillus salivarius. Next base: position 114,140 of record NZ_CP195592.1, on the reverse strand, counting down.
CGGGGCATCCCCGCGATCACCATCATGGGCATAATCACGCGCACGACCACGATCATGATCATCCTCACGGACACAGCCATGAGCAGAGTCATAGCGATAGCCACGGGCATGGGCATGGACACGAACACGCGGACGGACAGCCCGGTCAGTGGCCGCTGACGCTGGCCGCCTTGTTATACGCCGCAACCTTTGTTGCGGAAAGCCGCCTGCCGGGCCAAGTCATCGTTCTGATGCATGTTTCTTCTATTGTATTAAGCGGATACTCCACCTTTACGCGGGGACTCCGTAACCTGCTCCGCCTCAAATTTAATATGGACACGCTGATGACCGTCGCACTGGTCGGCGCCGCCCTGATCGGCGAATGGAGGGAAGCTACGCTTGTCGCGATCCTCTTCGGCCTGAACGAGCTGCTGGAGGGATACGGCATGAACCGCGCCCGCCGCTCGATGGAGGCGCTGCTGGATGCCGCTCCGAAACAAGCCATCCTCATCCAGGAAGGCCGGGAATTCACGGTGCCGATTTCGCGGCTAAAGGAAGGGGATATCGTACTCGTGCGGCCCGGCGAAAAAATTCCTTCGGACGGAATCGTTCTTGAAGGGTATAGCGCCGTCAACGAAGCGGCGATTACCGGCGAATCGATTCCCGTGCCTAAAAAGCCCGGAGCGGCCGTATTCGGAGGAAGCGTCAATACCGAAGGGCCGCTGAAAGTGACCATCGACAAAGCCTATGAAGATTCATCGCTCGCCAAAATTATGCACCTCGTTCAGGAAGCCCAGGATACCAAAACGCCGACGGAGCTTTTTATCGATAAATTCGCCAAGTATTATACTCCCGCCATTATGGGGGTCGCCGCCCTCGTCGTGCTCGTTCCGCCGCTGCTGCTCGGACAGCCTTGGATGAAATGGCTCTATGAAGGGCTGGCGATACTGATCGTCGGCTGCCCTTGCGCGCTCGTGTTGTCCTCGCCGATCGCGCTCGTCAGCGGAATGACCCGCTGTGCCCGCAGCGGCGTGCTCGTCAAAGGCGGCGTGCACCTGGAGCAGCTGGGCAAGATCGATGCGATCGCCTTTGACAAGACCGGTACGCTGACGCTGGGCAGGCCCGCGGTCATCCGCGAGGCGGTTTACGCGCCGGAGCAATTTCACCGCATCGCCGCCGCGATGGAGGCAGGTTCCCTGCATCCGCTCGCCGAGGCGATCGTGCGGCACGTAGAAGCCGGCGGCCTCGCCAAAGCCGGCTTGCCCCGGCCCGCCGGGCTGACGACGCTGCCCGGCGTCGGCCTTTCCGCGACCTTCGGCGGGTCGCGGTATTGGGTCGGCAGCGAAGAGGTGCTGGAGCACCTCTCGCTGCCGCAGGCCGCCCGCGGCCGGGTCCGCGAGGACCTCGCCCGCATGAAGGCGGACGGCCTCACGGTCGTGCTGGCCGCCGCCGAAAACCGGGTGCTCGGCCTGTTCGGCCTCGCCGACGAGATCCGTCCGGAGAGCCCGGACGTGATCGCGCGGCTGCACCGCAGCGGCATTGCCCACACCGTCATGCTGACGGGGGATCATGCCGAGGCCGCCCGGTCGATCGCCGGCAAGACCGGCGTCACGGACTGGTACGCCGGCCTGCTCCCGGAGCAGAAGGCCGGGCGCATCCGCGAGCTGTCCCGCCGCTGGAAGGTGGCGATGGTCGGCGACGGCATCAACGACGCGCCGGCTCTCGCGGCGTCCAGGCTCGGCATCGCCATGGGCAAAGGCACGGACACCGCGGTGGAAACCGCCGATATCGTCCTCATGCAGGATCACCTCGGCAAGCTGCCCGGCGCCATTCGCGTGGCCCGGCAGGCCAGCCGGATTATCCGCTGGAATATCGGCATCTCCCTGGCGCTCAAGCTGATCGCCCTGCTGCTGACGATCCCAGGCTGGCTTACGCTGTGGATCGCCGTCATGTCCGACATGGGCGCCACGATCGTCGTCACGTTGCTGGGGCTGACCGTGCTGCTGGGCAAGGACGGGGAGCGGAACGCGGGAGCCTGATTTTCCCCGGCGCAACTTTCATGGAACTCGGAGCGTTCATACATTTGGAAAAGGAGGATATCAAATGATGAACGTTCCGAAAAACACCATCAAGTCCGCAGTCATTGGCCTTACGGTCGCATTGACGGCAGGAACCGCCGGAATGCTGATTCCTGCCCCGCAGCCGACAGCCGCGGCGGCAGCCGTGAACCAAAAGGTAACTTCCTATCTCGAACATCCGGCATTTAAGCAGGCGGGTCAGCTCTATGTTCCTTTAAGGGAAGCAGCCTCATTGTTCGATCTTCATCTCGTCTATCACGATTCCTCGAAAATCCTCGAGCTCACCGGCGTCACCCAAACGGCCAAATTGAAGGCCGGCAGTTCAACTGCCACCGGATCGAACGGCGCCTCCGTTTCCCTTGGGGCTCCGGTCCAGCTCAAGCAGGGAGTAACGTATGTCCCCGCTTCGCTGTTCGGCAAATTGTTCGGCATTCCGATTTCCTTAACGAGCAAGCACGAAATCAGTTATGTGTACTCCTCCAAGTATGCCTTGGCCCAGACGGAAGGGATGCTGTTCTGGCTAAACCGCAGCCAAGGAGTCCTTTATATGGGCCCTAGCGGCCGGCTTCCTTCCAAAACCGGTACCGTGGAAATCAAATATCCCGATCTGCTCGGTATGACCGCTTCAAAAATCGACGACTCCTCTTATGTAGCCGACATTAGCAACGTTTACGGCGAGCCGCATATTTTTAACGGACGATACCGGGCCCTTGTGCATGGCGGAGCCGTCGTTCGTCAATCCGGCATGTCCTTTGGCGGACCCTCCAGCGTCACGCTCGAAAGAGACGTCCTCCAGTTTGACGGCAGCATCGTCTTGAACAACGGCGCAACCGCGGAACTTGTAAAACCGGACGGAACCGTCGTTGAAACGCTGGATCTTGAAAAGTACGGCGGCCCGGACGATGTATACAGCCTGGAGGCGCTGGATTCCGATTTCCTGCTCATTCGTTCCTATGCGGCCGGCACCCTGCTGCTGGTTAACCGCGGCTCGGGTAAAACGACCCCGCTCTATCTCAGCTTGTTGGATCAGGCCGGTATCGACCGGATCGAGAACGATGAACTCGGAATTAATGACGGGTTGAAATATGCCGGCCGTTCGGGGAACCAATTGAAGTTTACCTGGCAGTTGGCCGGTTCCGGCGCAAAGCCGGTAACGAAAACGTACGATCTAACCAAATGATTGTCGATGAGTCGAACAATCCTGTTATTTTATACAACATTTAGCCTCCGAAAAATGGTATAACGTGCTCAAAGCTGCACAATTTACAGCATTTTGGACAGAACGAGGTAAGTTGGGGGACCATGCCGAAAAATTGTTGCAGAATGTACAGCATTTTCACACTCACCCTTACCTTCCACGCCCAATTGTTGTAAAAAGTGCATCATTAACCTGCTGCAATCAGCAGACAGGTCATCTTGCACGGCCGGGCAGGTCCCGAGCCATTAAAAAAAACGGTACATTCGCTTACGCGACTGTACCGTTTTCGCTTTGTGCCACATTAAGATTTAAGATTCAAGCGCCGCCTTCAATTCATCCGAAGAACGGTCCCACCATTCCTGATTCGTGTCGATGAGCAGCTTTTTCAGCGCATTCTTTTGTTCCGCCGACAGGCCCTCCAAAATGATCCGCCGCTTCAATGCGTAGTCCATTTTGTTGACGTGGTCGGCAAGAATTTTCCATCCCCGCCGTGCTTCGGTATCGATCCACATTTCGCATGCGGTCATTCCGCCGTAAAATTGCCCCTCCGGAGAGCGGTCCACCGCCACCCAAACGATCCATACCTGGCGTCCGTTAGGGACGTCTTCCCGGTTCACGGAAAATTTGATGCCCTTCTCTACCTTGCTTTTTGCATGCATGGCGCCGATATCGATATAAGCTTCATCTCCGTCGATAATGACCGGTGACATGCTGTTCAGGTCGATCGAACCGGCCCCGAAGCCTTTGTGCTTGCTCTTGTCGTCGTTGCTGATAATATTGAGGGCAAAAATCTTTTTACCCGTGGCTTGTGAATTGGACTGATTATTGTTGTTCTCCATGGTTCCCTCCCGCCGGAAGTTTCTTTATTCAATTTTAGCTAATAATCTCCCAAAAGCAAACATATACATGCTGTAGATGCTTGTCAACGGGAGGTATCCATTGTATGACCCGACGTATTTACTTTTTCGGCATTGCCCTTCTTGCCCTGTGCCTCATCGCCGGCACCGTATTTTACACCCTGAGCACGAATCCTTCAAGCCAGGCCTCCTTTGCTCCGAATAAGGTCAAGCCCAAGGAAGTCGCCCTGAACGAACCGGCTCTTCCCCAGGCCGAAAGCATCCAGCAGCCGACAGCGGAAATTCTCAGCAACCGGGTCAGCGAGTATCACATCCAGGTCAAGTTAAATGAGAACGAGGGGACGCTGACCGCCACGGAAACCCTGACCTGGACTCATCCCGGAAAAAAGGCCGTCAATGAGTTATATCTGCATCTATACCCCAACGCCTTCGCTTCGGCGAACACGACGTTCATGAAAGAATCCGGCGGCAAGCTTAGAAACGACGCGATGCCAAAGGACGGATGGGGGTCCATGGAATTGACGGAGATCCGGACAACGGACGGTATATCCTTGCTTCACCGCCTGCAGTACGTCCAACCGGATGACGGGAACTCCCATGACCGGACTTTGGCCAAGGTCCGCTTGCCGGTCACCGTCGGCGGCGGAGAAAGCGTCACGCTGAAGATCAAGTTTACGGTAAAACTGCCGAAAATATTCGCCCGCATGGGTACTGCCGGAGACTTTGTGATGGCCGGACAATGGTTCCCGAAAGTGAGCGTATATGAACCCGTCGGGACGCGGGGCCGGAAAACGGAAGGCTGGAACTTGCACCAATATCACGGGAACTCCGAATTTTATTCCGATTTCGGCATTTATAGCGTCAATATCGATGTTCCCGAATCCTATACCGTTGCCGCTACCGGATTCCAGACGAAACCGGCGGCCCGCAAAGACGGGCGGAAAACGGTCCAGTTCTATGCCGACGACGTTCATGACTTTGCATGGTCGGCCTCGCCCGATTTCATTTATGCGGAGGAGCCCTTCTCCTCGACCGAAGTGCCGGGCGTCCGAATCAAGCTTTATCTGGACCCTGCCCATAAAGATTTGAAAGAGCGTTATTTTTATGCCGCCAAGGTGGCCCTTGCCAATTTCAGCAAATGGTACGGCAAATATCCATACTCGACGCTTTCCGTCGTCGTCCCGCCGGGAAACGGGAACGGCGCCGGAGGCATGGAATATCCAACCCTGGTCACATCGTTCGGGGCCACCAGCGAAGCCCCGGGATACGACGAGCTGGAACGGACGGTTATACATGAGATCGGGCATCAGTTCTTTTACGGAATGATCGCCAGCAATGAATTCGAAGAAGCCTGGCTGGATGAAGCCTTTACGTCCTATGCCGAAGACAAGTTAATGGAACAGGAATTCGGCATCGCCTCGAATCTTCCCGTTCAGGCCGCGCTCATCTCTTCGCCGGCTTCCTTGACCCAACCGGCCTGGAAATACGGCTCCGGCGACACGTATGCGAAAAACGCCTATTATCGCGGCAAGCTTGTCCTGATGGATATCGAACGCCAGGTCGGCTCCAAGACCATGAAACGAATTCTATATACCTATAGCCAAAAATACCGCTTCAGGCATCCGACTACTGCCGATTTCCAGCGGGTCGTGGAGCAGGTGTCGGGCCGAAGCTGGAAGTCTTACTTCAATCAGTACGTATATGGCGGCAAAATGACCGATTACTCGGTAGACCGAGTCAGCGTTGCTCAGATAGAAAGCAAAAACGGTGCCGATCCCCTCTATGAATCCACCGTTCAGCTAAGCCGCCAAGGCGGAACGGCAGCGAAAGTGCCGATCCTGTTCCATTTCAAGGATGGGAATACGATTCAAAAAAACTGGAACGGAAACGGGGAGCGGATCCAGATGACCCTGCAGTACAAGGAACCGCTTGACTGGGTTCAGATCGATCCCGATTATACGCTGGTCTTGGAAAACAAGCATATCAACAACTATATCAAGGCCGAAATTGACGAAACGACCGGTACCCGCACGACGCTGGGCGTCGTCAAACTCCTGGAGGCGCTGCTGGGGACCTTGATTTGGTAGATGTCACGAAAAATCATGCTCATAACATTTCTAGGAGGGAAAAGTATGACCTATGTACGGAATGGATGGGGGCTTGTCAGGAGCCAATTTCCCTCTATCATCATCCTGTTTCTTTATCAGCTGCTCTGGGGGCTGTTTCTGTACCGGCTGATTCACTCGGCAGTGATTGCCGTTCTGTCCAGGTACCCGGACCCGCCCCCCACGGAAATGAGCCGGCTGCTTTATCTGATCGAAGGCCAATTCGAATTATCTCATAATCCGGCGGTCCATCGATATGCCTGGCTGTTGCTGGGGATGGTCGTCCTTCGCTTGCTGTTGACGCCCTTGCTCGAGGCCGGAATCCTGTATGGATTCACTCCTCCGGACGCCCGGGGAACCGGGTTGACCTTATTCCGGGGGATGAAGGAATTTTGGAAGCCCGTCTCGCTCTTTTTTCTGCTGGAGCTTGCTCTTCTGGCTCTGCCGGCGGTTTGGATCGTTCCCGAGCTTGTTGCCCTGCTTCCGCGCCTGATCCCCTCCGGCGACAGGCTCGCACCCATGCTGACGCTGATGGGTTACGTTCTCGCTTGGGCGGCCTATGGTTGGATCGTCCGTCAGGTCTTGTTGTTCGCCAAATTCGGATACCTGTTCAAGACCGGCATATGGGCTTCCCTGATTTTATGTATGAGGCATTTGCTGCCCGGTATCGCCATTGCCTTTATTCTCGGCGCTTCCGGGGCCATCTTGTTCCTTTTGTTCGGCACCGTCTCTTGGATTTGGACCGGGTTGATCGCACTTTTGTTACAACAATCCTATCCTTTTATTCGGAGCCTTTTGCAAGTTTGGAATTTATCCTCTCAATACCAGCTTTGGCATACCAAAACGCAAAAAAGTTAAATTTTCTTCACTTTTTCCGATCCCTTGCGCAGCAAGGCCTCCGGGTGTTTTTCGGGGGCCTTTTTGCTCGTTTTTCCTCTTAAACTTGCTAATTAACCATTGCCAAAATATACTTACCTTTGTTACAATAACAACAGCACAATTTAAGTAACAGTTTTGTAATTATTTTTGTTACCATTTACAGACTCAAACTACTAGCCGAATCCCTTTTGGGGAACGGGGGAACCACTTTGGGTGAATTGATCTCGCAACAGAGGGGTCATAGGGGACCTTCAACCGAATCCTTAAGCTAACCTCGTAGGCATTGGAAGGAGCTTTTTCTTGAAGAAACAACTAGCCGTAACAGCTGTAAGTGTTGCATTACTATTTAGCCTCGGAGCTGGCAGCGCTTTCGCGGATTCCAAACTGGATTCCGTCGTGGACAATGCTCTGGGAACGGAATATGTCTCTGGCGGAACGACAACGTCCGGCTTTGACTGCTCCGGCTTCACGATGTACGTGTTCGGAAAGCTCGGCATTAAATTGCCGCACCAATCCGCCGCCCAATACAAAATGGGCACGAAAGTATCCCAGGATGAATTGATTGCCGGAGACCTGGTGTTCTACAACACTTCAGGAAAAGGCGTTTCTCACGTCGGCGTTTACGTCGGTAACGGAAAATTTGCTCATGCTTCTTCCTCTAAAGGCGTCGTCATTAGCAAAATGAGTGAAAAATATTACGTCGAGCGTTACGTTGGCGCTAAACGCATTATGAGTTCCGATAAGTACGAGGAAGTTACGAGCGACATCCAGGATCACGATGCAGTAGAATAATTGTTCCGTCTGGCCCGCAGAGATTCTAGGATGAATCCTGCGGGTCTTTTCATCAACTTGCCATTTGAGGCGAGTTTTGCTAAAATAGTCTGCGTAAATGGTAACAATTTTGTAATTTGTATTGTAATGATCGTCGTCGTTGTTTTGGATGCACACAACTAAGAACAGCCGAATTCCCTGCATCCGGGAAACGGGGGAACCATTTTGGGGTGAATTGATCCGAAAGTCGACTTTTTAAACTTCCTCTTTTAAGGATCATAGGGAACCTTCAACCGAATCCGCAAGCTAACCTCGCAGGCCTTGGAAGGAGTATGACATCTTGAGAAAGACTATCGCCGCAGCAGCTACGAGTTTAGCCATCCTGTTCACCATGGGGACGGGAAACGTACATGCAGAGTCCACTTTGAACAACGTCGTCAAATCCGTATACGGTACCCCTTATAAATACGGCGGGACCACAATCAACGGTTTTGATTGCTCGGGCTTTACAAGATACGTATACAAAAAATTAGGCGTTACTTTGCCTCGCGTATCCTCCGATCAATACAAGAAAGGAATTTCCGTGGCCAAAAGCCAATTAAAGGCCGGAGACCTGGTCTTCTTCAATACCTTGGGTAACGGGAAAGTATCCCACGTCGGTATTTACCTTGGTGACGGAACGTTTGCCCATGCCTCGTCGTCAAAAGGCATTCGGACAGACAAGTTAAGCAACAGTTACTATAAAACCCGGTACGTCGGCGCAAAGCGCATTCTCAGCACAACCTGATTTTCCAAATATGCTTCCGAAATATAAATGCATTGCGTAACCGCGAGCGATTCTTGCCGGAATCGTCCGCGGTCTTTTTCTTGGTTGCTACTCATATAACGAAGGACCAGAGTAAAAGGTTTCTTCTTTAAAGCCTGTCAGGCAATTTTTTTTGTTTCCGTTCCGTCCTCTTCACTCCCGTCTCCAATCCCCGTTATATCCAAGATTTACCCTTTTCGCGAAAGGCTAAACAGGAAAATTCAATCTTCCGCGCGAAAACCTTTACAACCCGAAAAAATCCCGTTAGAGTGAGTGTAAAAAGAACATGAACCCTGCAATCGCGATTGCATCCCTATCGTTGAAGGAGGCGCTAATAATGGAAAATTCGATTACACCATTCCGAATCGTACCTATGGAAGAAAGCCATGGCGCGGATATTTGCACGTGGCGTTACGATTCTCCCTACGATATTTACAGCTGGCTCCCTTGGGAACAAATGAAGGCGCTTGACGTGGAATTCGGCAACCCCGCCCTGAGAGCCCAGCAGTACGTCTCTTTACTCGATCAGCAAGGCGAGTTGGCCGGCTTCGCCCAGTACTTTCCGATGGAAGGCGTAACCCGTCTGGGGATCGGGATGAGGCCTGATTTATGCGGCCGGGGGCTGGGTAAAAGTTTTGTGCTTACCATTGTGGAGGAAGCGGCCAGACGCAAACCGCGCGACGTGATCGACCTGGAGGTATTGACCTGGAACACCCGGGCCATCCGGGCATATCAAAAATCGGGCTTTGTCATTACCGATCTTTACGAAAAAATGACGCCCGGCGGCATATCCAAACCTTATTACTGCATGGTGTTCAAAGGAGCTCCGACAGAGTAATAAAACACTTGTCTGTGATGTACAGCACATGAACTTTATGTTTTCTTCATATACTAACGGTAAATCGTTACTTTTTTTGACACAAAAGCTATGATCGTCAGGCATGTTCCGCTATAATGGAAGGGGTAGCTTACATAGGAGGGACGATGGAAATGCAGAAGTGGATCATGAGCGGACTTTTGGTCGTGGCGTGCGCCTTCGCAGCTGTGTTAATGTTTACATTGCCCGGCAGGGAGCAGGTGGCCCAGGAAGAGAAACCGCAAATGCCTGAAATCACATTAAATGCCGAACAGGCCGAGGCTACGGTCAAAGCAAATTGCATTACTTGTCACGGGGATCAATTGCAAGGCGGCGCCGGTCCGGCTCTGAATAAAGTCGGCTCCGAACTATCGGCGGATCAGTTGTACGGCATTATCACCAAAGGGAAAGGCGGCGGCATGATGCCTTCTTTCAAGGATAAATTGAAGGAAGACGAAATCGCCAACGTCGCCATGTGGCTTTCAGAAAAGAAATAAAAATTCAACACAAAACGCCCGCCTGGATGCATGTGCATCCTGGCGGGCGTTTTTCCGCAGACGTATGATTAGCCGGCAGAGCGCGCTTTTTCGAACGCTTCATTATACTGCTGGGCTTCCTTTATATCGACGGCCGTTATCCCGCCATCATCCCAAGATGTCAAGCGAAGCGTCACGGTTTTATGGTCAATGGTAATAAAAGGGTGATGGTTAAATGCCTCCGATATGGCAGCCACTTCATCGACAAAAGCAATCCCTTTCATAAAGTTGGAGAAGGTATATTTGCGGGTGATCCACCTGCCCTCCTCAAGTTCCCAACCCTCCAGCTTTTCCAAATGCGCCTCTACTTCTTGCGGTGTAAACGGCATCTTTCTTCCTCCCGTTCTTCAAAACTTCCAGGTCTCACGTATTACCTTCTAACCCCGCGTCCCTATATTGTATTCCTGTCGCGGACAATTATTCGGCTAGGGGGATACAAACTACAATATTCGGGTGAATCAATGCATTCTTATTCCAAAAATAAATTTTACCACGCTTTATCTTCAGAATCCAAATGACTAGACCAGTTTGACGCTCGTCAGTTCTTCTTCTCCAATCAATACGTTGATCCTGTGCGCTTCCCGGTCATAAACGACCACGGCGCTTCCCACCTCGATCACCGGTTCTGTGCCGAGGGCAAAGAACAAGTCCTCCGCCAGCGCTTCAAGCACCTCGCCCCGTTCTTCGGAAGAAAGATTCTCCCATTCGGAAGTTTCCATTTCAAAAAATATGTAGCTATCGGGAATACGGCCTACCGCCGCCGTTAAATCTGCCAAAATAAATTCATAATCCCTGCCGTGCTTTACTCCCACCTGAGAACAGCTCCCTTCATCATTGCCTTGACGGCATGTATTCTTATTATACCGGAAAAAACACCTTAAAAAAAAAGGGGATTCTGTCGATAAAAGAGATAAACCGTTTTTCGGGCAGATTCATTGTCCCAGCAAGGATGCGGGCGACAGAAAAATGGAATCAATTATCTCAAGGACGAGGTGTGCAATGGAAATTTCAACAATTATCGGTCTAATTCTCGGGTTTGTGGCACTTATTGTAGGGATGGTTCTGAAAGGGGCACCTATAGAAAGCCTGGTATCCAACCCCGCTGCCTTTGTTATTATTTTCGTGGGGACGGCGGCAACGCTCTTCGTAGGCTTTCCGCTTTCCGAAATTAAGAAGTTCCCTAAGCTGATCAAAATGACGGTAGTCAAGCCTAAAATGATTACTAAGGGCGAACTGATTTCCATGTTTATGGAATGGGCCACCATAACGCGCCGCGAAGGCTTGCTTGCCCTGGAGGCCAAAGTCGAAGAGATCGAGGACGACTTCCTGCGCGGCGGCATGCGGATGATTATCGACGGTAACGATCAAGAGTTTGTACAAGACGTACTGACCGAAGATATCGCCGCTACCGAAGAACGCCACAAGGCGGGCGCGCAAATTTTCTCCCAGGCGGGGATGTATGCTCCTACCCTCGGGGTACTCGGCGCCGTCGTCGGTTTGATTGCCGCACTGTCCGACATGAGTGATATCGAAAAATTGTCCCACGCTATTTCCGGCGCCTTCATCGCAACGGTGTTCGGTATTTTTACCGGTTATGTGATGTGGCACCCGATCGCAAATAAATTGAAGCGTCTTTCCAAGAAAGAGATGGAAATCCGCCTGATGATGGTGGAGGGCTTGCTTTCGATCCAATCCGGCGTTTCCACGATTGCCATTCAGCAAAAACTGGCCGTATTTTTAACCCCTGCCGAACGAAAAGAATTTTTAGAAAAGGGGGCGAATGAAGGTGAGCAAAAAGCATAAGCACCAGGAACATGAGGAGCACGCGGACGAGAGCTGGCTGCTTCCCTATTCCGACTTGATGACCCTTCTTCTGGCCCTGTTTATAGTTCTGTTCGGCATGAGTACTATAGACGCGCAGAAATTCCAGGAAATGAGCGAGGCATTCAGCAGTGTGCTGACAGGCGGCGTTGGCGTTCTTGATCAGAACGCGATGACCAGCAACACCAAAAACTCCATGAGCGAGAGCGAACTTCCCAAACCGTCTTCCGACGGCATGAGTAAGAAGAACGAGCTGAAGCGTCAGGAGCAACAAAACCTCGAAGCACTCAAGAAACAGCTCGATAATTACATCAAAAACAACGGTCTGACCGATCAGTTGGAAACGAAGCTGAATCAATCCCAACTGATGATCACCATTAGCGACAATGCCTTATTCCCTTCCGGTGAGGCTGAAGTGAAACCGGACGCGAGAATTCTCGCCAAGGCCATTTCGAATATGCTCCAGGAGTTCCCGGATTATGAGATCATCGTCTCCGGACATACCGATAATGTGCCGATTTCGAACCACGAATTTGCGTCCAACTGGGACCTCAGCTCCGTACGGGCGCTTAACTTTATGAAAATCCTGCTGCTGAACGACAAGCTGGATCCCAAAAAGTTCAGTGCCATCGGCTACGGCGAGTATCATCCGGTCGATACGAACGACAACAACGTAGGGCGGGCCAAAAACCGCCGCGTTGAAGTATCCATCATCCGTAAGTACCAGGATGGGGATCAACAAATCGGAATGCCGGCAACGCATTAGCATTTAGCATGACGAAAAGAGGCTGTCCCAAAAGTCATCGTAGATGACTGAGGGACACCCCCTTTCCATTTTGTTAAACAAAAAGAAACCACTCTTTGGTAAAATGGAAGTACCACACCACCACAAACCAAAAGGAGAGGTTTCTTTTGTACATTCAATATACCATGGACCAACTTTGCTTGCCAATGGACTTGGAAGAAGATATTCCAGAAAATCACCTCGTTCGAGTCGTCAATGCAGCTGTTAATCACTTGGACGACAAAATCTTTGCAACAGCTTACCCCGGCGGCGGCCGTAACAGCTATCACCCTAAGATGCTCACCAAAGTCCTTATCTACGCATACACTCAGCGCATTTACTCCTCCCGGCAAATCGCCAAAGCCGTCAGAGAAAATATCATGTTCATGTGGCTCTCTGGTCGTCAACGTCCGGACTTCCGCACCATCAACCGTTTTCGCTCAGAACGCATGAAAGACGTATTGGAACTGGTGTTCACTGAAGTGCTTCAGATGCTTGTAGATGCCAAGTATGTGCAACTGGATCATTACTTCATGGACGGGACCAAGATCGAGGCGAATGCCAATCGGTATACCTTCGTTTGGGGCAAGGCAGTCGTCAAGCACAAGGCGAAGCTGCAAGTAAAAGTACATACGCTATTTGAGACCATCGAACGGGCTGAGCAGCAGGAAGAACAAGAGCAGCAAGGTAGAGACCTGCCAGAGTTGGGAGAGGTCAGTAGCCTGACCAGTCAAAAGCTGGAGCAGATCACTCGGCAACTGGAAGCCAAACTGCAGGAGACACCTAAGGATAAACCGCTCAAGAAGACCGTACGCGCTCTACGTAAAGATCTGCTCCCTCGTTTGCAAAAATACGAACAGCAACAAGAAATCCTCGGCGAGCGCAACAGCTACAGCAAAACCGATCCGGATGCCACATTCATGCGTATGAAAGAAGACCATATGCAGAACGGGCAGCTCAAGCCCGGTTACAATGTACAAATTGGAACAGAGAACCAATTCATCGTTGGCTACAGCCTACATCAACGACCAACCGATACGCGAACGCTAAAGCCACATCTAGAGAAGGTAAAGGCACAACTGGGCCGATTGCCTGGCACCGTTATTGCCGATGCTGGATATGGAAGTGAGGAAAACTACGCCTACCTGGAAGACGAAGACGTGAAAGCAATCGTCAAATATAACACCTACCACAAAGAGAAAACAAAAGCTTGGAAAAAGGATATAAGCAAACTCGACAACTGGCAGTATGACCAAGCCGAGGATACATGGACCTGTTCAGCGGGACAGAAACTGACTTTCATCCGGGAGAGCACTGAGAAAACCGAAAGCGGATATGAGATCCGAAAGCGGCACTACAGAAGTAACTCATGTGAGGAGTGCCCGCTCAAAGCAACATGTACCAAAGCCAGCGGAAACCGGGAAATCCAAGTAAGTATGAAATATTTGCACTATAAAAAGCAGGCTCGGGATCGGCTGACCAGCGAAGAGGGCTACGCTCTGTCGGTTCAGCGCATGCATGAAACAGAAAGTGTGTTTGGGCAAGTAAAGAATAACCGAGGATTCCGTCGCTTCCTGCTTCGAGGCCTACGAAAAGTAAGCCTTGAAATCGGGTGGCTTTCCCTTGCGCACAATCTACTGAAAGTCGGGCAACTAAGCCAACAAAGAAAAATAGTCGACCAGGTATAAACCGTCCTGATCGACTATTTTTTCGAGAAAAGAGTTTTTTACGAGGACTCATCTTTCGAGTAGTTTAATTAACTACCTTTTGGGACAGCCCCTTTTCTCATCTTATTTTATTTATGATAATTTGTAATTCAGCGCCTCTCCCAGCTCCTGTTTTTCTTGCTCGGTAAGCTCGCGCCAGGTTCCGACTTTTTGATGACCCAGATGGATATTCATAATCCGGATCCGCTGCAGCTTCCTGACCTCGTACCCCAGGGCACTGCACATTCTGCGGATTTGCCGGTTCTTCCCCTCGGTGAGAATGATTCGGAACATCCGGTCCGTCATCCTTGTTACCCGGCAAGGCAGTGTCATTTCACCCAAAATTTTTACGCCCTCGCTCATCGCCTTAAGAAAAGAAGGCGTGATCGGCTTGTCCACGGTGACGATATATTCCTTTTCATGCTTGCCTTCCGAGCGTAAAATCTTGTTCACGATATCCCCGTCGCTCGTCAGCAAAATCAAGCCTTCCGAATCTTTATCCAACCGGCCGATCGGGAAAATCCGTTTGTCATGGCCTACGAAGTCAACGATGTTGCCCCGGACATGGTGTTCGGTCGTGCTCGTAATCCCTACAGGCTTGTTTAACGCAATGTATACATGCCGTTCCAGCTTCGCCTTGAGCGGCTGTCCGTTGATCCGGACATCGTCCCCATCTTCCGCCTGACTGCCCAGAACGGCAGTAACGCCGTTAATCGTTACTTTGCCGGACTCAATCAGTTTGTCCGCCTCGCGTCTGGAGCAAAACCCTGTTTCGCTAATAAATTTATTAATTCTCACCGATTGATGTCACCCTTCATGCTAAGCTCTTCTTTTCGTTCGTATTCTCAGGAGTCTCAGCCGCCGCTCTCGGCAATGAAATTGTAACTACCGTGCCGACGCCGATCTCGCTGTCAAACCAAATCATGCCCCTGTGGCTTTCGATAATACGCTGTGTGACCATGAGACCGAGGCCCGTCCCCTTTTCCTTGTTCGTATAAAAAGGTTCCCCGAGCTTCTCCAGCCGTTCCCTGGGAATGCCCTCGCCCTGATCGATGACCCGGATGATCACGTTCCGATCCTCCCCCTCGCCGAGGTCCAGCGTGATCGTACCGCCGCGGGGCATGGCCTCCATGGCATTTTTCAAAATATTGATGAACACTTGCTTCAATTGATTCTCTTCACAGTGTACCAGAATCGGGACCGGCGAGAAATGGGTCTCGAATTCAATGTTATGTAAATGCGCCTCGCTATCCAGCAACGAAATCACATCCCCAAGCGTAAACCGAACATCTTTTACCTCAAAATGAACGGCTTGCGGCTTGGCCAAAATCAGAAATTCGCTTACGATCAAATTAATCCGGTCCAGTTCGGATAGCATGAGGTCCGTATGCTGCTGATTCACCGATTTGGTCCGCTGCTGCATTTGCAGAAAGCCCCGAAGCGTGGTTAGCGGATTACGGATCTCATGGGCGACTCCGGCAGCCAATTGCCCGACGGTCGTCAATTTCTCCGAACGCCGCAGCAGTTCCTCCATCTTATTATGCTCGGTCATATCCCGAGCAATGCTGATAAAAGCGACGATCAGGCCGTCCTCATCGTACACCGGGGATTCGCTGATACTGACATGAACCTCGCTGCCGTCTTTGCGCAGGCGTACGGTTTCCGTCAGCACAAGCGCCCGGCCCTTCGCAATTTTCTCGGCACACTTCTCATGTTGGCCCTCTAGGGATGAAGGAACAAAATTCAGCTTGGAGCCGACAATTTCTTCGCTGGTCCAGCCGAACAACTTCTCAAAGGCCGAATTCACTCTCAAAATCGTGCCGTCCAGGTCGGTAACATGAATCGCATCCGCCGTCTGGTTGATGATGGATTCCAGATGCTCCTTCATCAGCCGGTTTTCTTCGCTTTGCCGGTTCAGCCTATCCATATAATGACTTATGCTATCCGCCATTTCATTGATTTGCCCCGCCAACCGTCCCAATTCATCTTTACGGCCGACATGCGCGCGGGCATCGAAGTCCCCTAAAGAGAGGCGGCTGACCTTGGTCAAAATATCCTGAATCGGCCGTACCAGTTCTCCCGCCAAAATGTAACTGACGAAAATAACAATTTGCAGCATGACGATCGAAATGGATAGCTGGCTTAGCATATGCTTGGAAATGGCTGCAGATATCGGCTCATAACTGGATATGATTCGAATCACATACGGCTCTTGATATTGGGGCCGAATCGGGATATAACTGTCTAATATTTTTTTTCCGTTGATTTTCGTCTCGAACAATAGCGTTACATTGCCTTGGAGCGCCTTTCTCGCGGAATCGGCGACCATCCGGTCATTTTGATACTCGTATGTACCGAATATAAGATGTTCTCCCGATTCAAACGTTTCCGGATTAAATCCCGTTATTTCGAGCAGTCCGCTGTTGGCCTGCATGGTTTCCTTTGCAATTTGTTCCGGGCTCGTCATCTGGAGGATATCCTCCATGAAAGTTTGGTTTTTTGCCGGGTCGTTCCCGTTTTTTATATATTCATACACCGAACGGCTCTGTTCGACGGCCAAAGCGATTTGCTTGGCGGTCATCAACACATTCGCTTCGTTGTCCTTGCGTAAATTGTCCCGGGTTGTAAAGTAGCTCAGCAACAAATTTATAGTAAGAAGCATAACCGCAAATGCAGTCATAATGACGGATAACTTGGCTTTTATCGACAAATGGCACTCCCCCCTTGTCATGTTTTTGGGGATATATGGGACGATTCGACACTAACCTCATCATACCCGCAACGACAAGTTTTGCAAAGACGTTGAAATTCCCAGTTCCATTCCCTACAATAAGAAAATATACCTAATTTATTGCCACCTAAGTCAGTGTGCGCAAAAAGATATTCACAATCTAATAACATATTAACAACACGAAAGTTGAATATGTGTATAAGACTGGGGATAAGTGTGGGGTTATCAACAGATTTATCCCCAACATGTTAAGAACGAATATTTGTTCGTTGGACAAACCCTGCCGAAATCACCAAGAGGAGCTGAAGAGCAGCTTATGCCATTACCATTTATACCGGAGCCTCCCCCATCCACAAAATCCGACGAATTCTGGATGGAAGAAGCTATCCGGGAAGCCCGGAAAGCGGAAGCCCTTGGCGAAGTGCCGATCGGCGCGATCGTCGTTCGGGGAGATGAAATCGTCGGCCGGGGCCATAATTTAAGAGAGATTGCAAAAGACGGCACGGCCCATGCCGAAATGATCGCCATCCGTAACGCCAGTGAAACGATCGGGGCCTGGCGTTTGTTGCACTGCCGGTTGTACGTTACCCTTGAGCCATGTCCGATGTGCGCCGGAGCTATCGTCCAATGCCGTGTGCCGCAAGTTATCTATGGAGCGTCGGATCCAAAGGCCGGTTGCGCAGGGACGCTGATGAATCTTTTGCAGGAGCCGAGGTTCAATCACCGGACGGAGGTGTTTCCCGGCGTGCTTCAAGAAGAATGCGCCGCGATGCTTACGGCATTTTTCCGCAAACTGCGCCAAAAAATCTAGCAAAAAACAGCAAAAACCGTGCTTAGTCGCACGGTTTTTTTCTTTTTTATGAACCATGACTTGATAGCATTACGATTTCAAGACAAGCTAGTGAATCGCATTTTTCTTGAAACGTCCGCCTTTCACGTCATGAATATTTCCTACAGCCATAAATGCACTTTCATCAAAATGATTTACAATTTCCTTGAGCTTGGCCTCTTCCAAGCGGGTAACGACACAAAAGATAACCTTCTTCGGATCTCCGGAAAATCCACCTTCGCCCGATAAATAAGTGACGCTGCGGCCTAATCGATTTACGATAGCTGATCCGATCTCATCAATCTGATCGCTGATAATCCATACCGACTTCGATTCATTCAAACCGTCAACGACAATATCAATGGTCTTGTAGGCGATATAGTAGGCCAAAAGGGAGAACAACGCACGTTCCCAGCCGAACACAAAACCGGCACTTAACAAAATAAAGAAGTTAAAGAACATAATGACTTCACCGACGGAAAAAGGGGACTTGCGCGAAATAAGGATAGCCACGATTTCGGTACCATCAAGGGAACCTCCAAAGCGGATGACGATGCCTGTGCCCACGCCGAGCAGAACACCGCCGAAAACGAAAGCAAGCAGCGTGTCGGTCACAAAAGGGTCTACAGGATGGAGAAGGGCGGTCCCGACCGACATCACTGTGATGCCGACCAATGTGGATATGGCAAACGTTTTGCCGATTTGTTTATAACCGATGATCAAAAAAGGTAGGTTGAAGAGAAACAGGAAAATACCGAGCGGCCAATGGGACAAATAAGAGGACATGACTGAAATACCGGTGATTCCACCATCCGTGATCTTGTTCGGAACAAGAAACAACTCCAAAGCTACGGAAACCAAAATCGCTCCGATGATGATAAAGGCGAACCTGAGCACCAAACTCCCCAGGCTTCTCTGCTTGTGCTGCTGAGGTGCAGATTTGATTCTTGATTCCAAAGAGGTAATGTTGTTATCTACCATGTTCAAACGCATCACTATCCTTTCAAAATAAAGTATCGTTTCTTTTTCCCCATCTCTCCATTCCATCTATACATCGGTTCATATTCTATGCCCCTATCTTTATTATGACATTTTATGAGCTTCGTGTCCCGCTTTATTCAAAAATTGAGGATAACAAAAATACCCGGCACGCATGCCGGGCCGGGCTCATTGCTGTATCGATTTCGGATCATCCTTCAGGGTTGTTATGACTCACATGATTGCGGTTTTTTACCTTTTTGGAACCGGATAGCGGTTCCTGTCCCTGATGTCCGCGTTCTCTGCGTTCATTGAGACGCTGCTGCTCCGGATGGGTTCCGGAAGTCATGTACGTTTGCGGTTTGGTCACGAAGCTCTCTCCTTTCAGGCGCAAGACTGGTCTTTGCATGGCATTGATGATGCCCTTCCTTATCTTGCTTCGGGAAAGTCGGCTTTATGCATATCCGGTTCCGAAACTGTTTACCTTTATTCCTGAATTGATGTTACGATACCATCTTCTAAGTAAATATACTTGTAATCATCATAAACCCATTGTTCGCTCACGCCATATGCAGATGTAGTCTTATTTATGTCAGATGGACTTCCCCAATTCGATGCTTTTACTTCATCAGCGGTCATCCCTATGCTTGGTGAGGGCTTTTCTTCGGGAATGCTTGTTGAAATACTGGTTTTTGAGTAAATGCTCACATCACTTCCACCAACGGAATAAGTAGTTTTCACATGAAGTTTGTTATTTTTTATAGAGTAAATATCACCGGTTTCATTCATAATAGTGTTGTTATTAAGGGTTAAATCCCATGTATAAACTTTGGTTTTATGTGAGTCGGGAAAATACACATTAGTCACTTTGTTTCCAGAAAAGATAATTTGTTGTAAGCCGTCTTCAGCTTCCCATGTTCCTTGTAATTCCGCCAACTGCGGAAGGATGCTTAGATACGATTTCGAATCTTTATATACCTTTCCTATACTCATGAAGTACTCTCTTGATAAGAAATAGTCGCCTTGTCTTTGTTGCTGAGATGTTGAAGCCCTGATTGATAATCAATTTCTGGAATCATTGATTTACTATCTTTATAAGAAACGATTTCAACAAATGCTTCTTTTGCTTTCACATATTCTTTTTTCTCCAACAACTGCTTTGCATACAAATAACGAGTTTCAATTAAAAGTTCAATCGCATCTTTGTAATCAGCAAGATCAGTAAATGCGGAAATTGCCAATTCATATTGCTTACTTTTCATTAACGACTTCGCATGGCTATATTGCTGGTATGGGAGTGTAACTACATAAAGCACAATTAGACCAGTTAAGACTATTGCCGAGATGATAAAAATATAGAGTTTGTTTTTCCGAGTACTTTTTTCAACCATAAACTGCTAATCCCCCTAAGTATAATCCTGATGAAAGCCCGTTTTAGTAAAAATGGACTAAGAAAATTATACCATCAAGCCACATGTAGGACTATCGTCGGTAAAAAATATACTCTGTCACGAACACAAAAAAACGCACCCGACCGCTGTTCAACAGTCAAGTGCGTTTACGTCATAATCACCGCAATGCCTTATGTATGCGGCGTTAATTTGTATGTAACTGGCGGAGAGGATGGGATTCGAACCCATGTGGGCTTGCACCCTAACGGTTTTCAAGACCGCCCCGTTATGACCGCTTCGGTACCTCTCCAAATGAATCTGATTCGCGTAACAAATCAGATTCTAACACAGAAAAGGCTCATGATCAAGCTATTTCCGCTTAGTAATTGCCTCCAGATTGCCCATATACGGACGCAGTACTTCCGGAATGATGACGCTGCCGTCTTCCTGCTGATAATTCTCCAGAATCGCGGCTACCGTACGTCCTACAGCCAGTCCCGAACCGTTCAACGTGTGAACAAATTCCGGTTTGGATTTCGGCTCCGGACGGAAACGAATATTCGCCCGGCGGGCTTGAAAATCTTCTACGTTCGAGCAGGAAGAGATCTCACGATACATCCCGCTTTCCGGCAACCAAACCTCCAGGTCGTACGTTTTGGCCGACGTAAAGCTCATATCTCCGGTACACAGCGCCAATACCCGATAAGGGAGGTTAAGAAGCTGTAGCACCTTTTCCGCGTTGGCGGTCATTTTCTCAAGCTCATCATACGAGGTATCCGGATGGACGATTTTGATCATTTCCACCTTGTTGAATTGATGCTGGCGAATGAGTCCGCGCGTATCGCGACCCGCCGCACCGGCTTCGGAACGGAAGCAGGAGCTGTATGCCACATAATTCCGGGGCAGATCCTCCGCGTTCAGGATTTCGTCGCGATGATAGTTCGTCACCGGCACTTCCGCCGTCGGAATCAGGTAATATTCGC
Organism: Paenibacillus salivarius; assembly: GCF_051307165.1. Lineage (NCBI taxonomy): Bacteria > Bacillati > Bacillota > Bacilli > Caryophanales > Paenibacillaceae > Paenibacillus > Paenibacillus salivarius. The sequence goes on along the minus strand of NZ_CP195592.1, from coordinate 92,853 downwards.
TCTCGGTCAGCTTGAAGAGGTCTTCTTCAAACTTAGGCAATTGACCGGTTCCGTAGAGGCTGTCGCGATTGACGATGTACGGAGGCAGCATTTCCTCGTATCCGTGTTCATTGCTGTGAAGATCCATCATAAAGCTGATCAGCGCGCGCTCCAATCGTGCACCCAGGCCTTTATAAAAGGTGAACCGGGAGCCGGTTACCTTGGCGCCCGCTTCAAAATCAAGGATTCCAAGCTCGGTAGCGATATCCCAATGCGCTTTAGGCGTAAAGTCAAAGCTTCTCGGTTCGTTCCAACGGCGAACTTCCACATTTTCTTCCTCCGAAACGCCGATAGGCACGCTGCTGTGAGGAATATTCGGAATATTCATCGTCAATTCGTCGATTTTGCCTTCGAGCTCGCGGATTTCCTCGTCAAGCTGCTTGATGCGGTCGCCCACCTCGCGCATTTCGACGATCAGCTCTTCGGCATCTTCCTTGTTTTTCTTGCGTTGGGCCACTTCAGCCGATACGGTGTTACGGCGATTTTTAAGCGCTTCGGTCTCTTGCAGCAATTCGCGGCGCTTCTCGTCGAGCTTTGGGAAATCCGCGATCAAATCCTGCGATTTTCCGCGGTTTTTGAGCGCCTCTTCCACGCGCGCGTAGTCGTTTCGCAATATTTTAACATCTAACATCGATTGTCCCTCCTAAAATCATCCGGCCGCCTCATTCATCTTGATCATCTCCAAAAAGTACGCGTGCAGCGAGAAATCATCGGTCAGTTCCGGGTGGAAGGAGGAGACGAGCAGATTGTCCTGCCTTGCGGTGACGATTTCCTCCTTATACGTCGAAAGGATCTCTACGCCTGTGCCCACTTCCGTGATGAGCGGCGCACGAATGAATACCGCCCGCAGCGGCTCGCTCAATCCCTTGACTTCCAAGTCCGTTTCAAAGCTTTCCCGTTGACGGCCAAAAGCGTTCCGCGAAACCTTGATGTTCATTAAACCAAGATGGGCTTCTTCCCCGCCTTCGATCTCCTTAGCCATAACGATCAAACCGGCACAGGTTCCGAACACAGGCTTGCCTTGCTCCGCAAAAGAACGAATCGCATCCATAAAGCCGTATTTCCGCATCAGCTTGCCGATGGTCGTACTTTCTCCTCCGGGGATAATTAAGCCTCCTAGCTCATCCAGCTGCTCGGGATGCTTCACAGGGACACCTTCCGCGCCCGCCAATTCTATACTTCGAATATGCTCTGCAACTGCCCCCTGCAGCGCTAATACGCCTACCTTCATGGCTTACCCTTCTTTCCCATGCCTAGCCTTGCTGTCCCCCCGCTTACGTATCGGGTAAAACGAGGGGCTATCCTCTTACCAGCCGCGATCGGACATCCGTTCTGCCGCACTCAGCTTCGAGATTTCGATCCCTTTCATCGGGGTGCCCAAGTTCTTGGACACTTCGGCGATCAATTTATAATCGGTATAATGAGTTGTCGCTTCCACAATGGCGCGGGCAAACTTCTCCGGACTGTCCGACTTGAAAATGCCGGATCCGACAAACACCCCGTCCGCTCCCAAATGCATCATCAGTGCGGCATCCGCAGGAGTCGCTACGCCGCCGGCCGCAAAGTTAACAACCGGCAACTTGCCGTTCTCATGCACTTCGAACAGCAAATCGTAGGCAACGCCAAGATTTTTGGCTTCCGCATACAGCTCATCTTTCGACATGTTCTGTACTTTGCGAATCTGGCTGTTGATCAGACGCATGTGGCGAACCGCTTCAACGATATTGCCCGTTCCGGGTTCTCCCTTGGTACGGATCATGGACGCGCCTTCACTGATCCGGCGCAACGCTTCGCCAAGGTCTTTCGCTCCGCATACAAAAGGCACGGTAAAATCACGCTTATCGATATGGAACACTTCATCGGCAGGTGTCAATACTTCGCTTTCATCCAAGTAGTCTACCCCGAGCGATTCCAGAACTTTCGCTTCGACATAATGCCCGATCCGCGCTTTGGCCATGACCGGAATAGATACGACTTTCATGACTTCTTCGATAATGGTAGGGTCCGCCATGCGGGCTACGCCGCCGGCAGCGCGGATATCCGAAGGGACCCGCTCCAATGCCATTACGGCGGTTGCCCCTGCCGCTTCGGCGATTTTAGCTTGCTCGGCGTTCATGACGTCCATAATGACGCCGCCTTTTTGCATCTCTGCCATACCTCTTTTTACCCGCGATGTTCCTGTTTCCATGTCCACGCCCCCCGTTAATAATCTAACTTGATATTTTACAATAATCGCCTTAAATATACAACCCGCTTACTCGGGAATATACTCGCTAATAGCTGTTAGAACAAGTTTTTGATCCCGTTGAAAAGATCCTTGAAGAAGTCGCCGATAGCACGCATCAACAGCTTGAACCAGCCGGCTTTCTCCGCGTCCTGGGCCGTGATCAGATTTACCGTCTTTTCCAGCGTCTGATCCATTCCGGCAGGCTTGAAAGAATAAGTTACCTTGCCTACTGCGGTTCCTTGCTTCAGAGGTGCCGTCAACGTTTCATTGTTCATTGTCACTTTGGCTTGTACCGTGCTGATATCCGCGCCCTTAGGAATCACAAAGCTAACCCCTTGATCGCTGACGACAGGGATCGAAGTGTTTTTCGCCTTCTTCACGGTCACCGTTTCCGTGCCGGCTACCGTCGATTTCGGAGGGATCACTTGCTTCGTTTCGAAATTATTGAAGCCGAAGTCAAGCACTTTACGCGTTTCGGTGAAGCGTGCCTTTTCCGACGAAGTCCCCATCACGACGCTGATCAGCCGCATGCCGTTACGCTCCGCGGTTCCGGTGAAACAGTTGCCCGCATTGGTCGTATGACCCGTTTTCAGGCCGTCGAGACCTTCGTACGCGTACTGTTTAAAGTTCGTTACATTCTTGTTCGCTTCCAGCATCCAGTTATAGTTAACGATCGGCTTTGCATCGCGCTCGCGGAATTGATAGGTTTGCAGAGACGTAAATTCGGCAAAATCCGGGTGATCGGTAACGATGTATTTCGCCAAGATTGCAGCATCCATCGCCGACATCACCGTTTCCCTGTCGTCCTGCGGACGGAATCCTTCCGGCATATCCGCGATATCCAAACCTGTAGAGTTGGCAAAGTACGTGTTAGTCATCCCCATCCGCTTCGCTTCATCATTCATCATTTTGACGAAGGCCTGCTCCGATCCTGCGACATACTCGGCCAATGCAACGGTTGCATCATTTGCGGAACCAACCGCCATGGCGATATACAATTCTCGGATCGTATGCTGATCTCCTTTTGCAAGAAAAATCCGGGACCCGACCGTTTTCGATGCATTGTCCTGTACCGTCACGACGTCGTCCCAACTGTATTTGCCTTGCTTGACCAGGTCGGCGACGATATACTCCGTCATCATCTTGGTCATGCTCGCCGGCGGAAGCGCTTCGTCACCGTTGATATTCAACAGGACTTGGCCGGAGACCGGCTCGATGAGAATCGCCGACTTAACCTTTAAATCCAAGGAATCGACACTGGGAATGGCAGTGACTGCGTTTTTCGAGGCCGCGGGCTTTGTCGAATTGGTTTCATTCGTGGTCGTCGTGGAGGTTGCCGTTGAATTCTCCCCTTCAGCCAGCGCAAGCGCCGGAAGCGTTGAAAGACAAAGCATATTCAATAAAAGAACGGAAGCCACGCTTTTGCGGAGAACATTCCGTCCGGAATTCGAAGTTACGAGTTTATTTTCATTTTCTTTCTTCTGCGTCAATTTTCTTAAAGCTCCTCTCCAAATTCTCGTTCAATTGCTCTATCTATTCTATCACAGCCCCTAATGCAAAAAAAGACAAGCAAGGCGGAAATCGCCATGCTTGCCTAATGGTATATTCTTCTTGTTCTCTTTACAGAGAATAGTTCGGCGCTTCCTTCGTAATTTGCACATCATGCGGATGGCTTTCGCGGAGACCCGCGCCCGTAATCCGTACAAACTGCGTATCATTGCGAAGCTCGTCCAATGTTTTGGTACCGCAATAACCCATACCGGAACGAAGACCGCCGATCAGTTGGTGAATCGTGTCCGCCAATGGACCTTTGTAAGCGACGCGTCCTTCAATGCCTTCGGGTACAAGCTTCTTGTCGTCATCCTGGAAGTAGCGGTCCTTACTGCCTTGCTTCATCGCTCCCATGGAGCCCATGCCTCTGTACACTTTATATCGGCGTCCTTGATAAATTTCCGAATCCCCAGGGCTTTCTTCGGTGCCGGCAAACAAGCTGCCAAGCATGACCGCATGAGCGCCAGCCGAAATCGCCTTCGTGATTTCGCCCGAATATTTGATGCCGCCGTCCGCAATAATCGGCACGCCGTACTCGCGGGCAACCGTCGCACAATCATACACGGCGGTGATTTGCGGCACGCCGATACCGGCAATAACGCGGGTCGTACAAATCGAACCCGGTCCGATGCCGACTTTGACTACGGATGCGCCGGCCTCAATCAGCGCGCGCGTCGCTTCTCCCGTCGCCACGTTACCCGCGATAATCGTGAGTTCCGGATACCGCTTGCGCAGCTCGGCTACGGCCTCAATGATGTTGATGTGATGACCGTGCGCCGAATCGACGGTAATGACGTCAACACCGGCTTTGACCAAGGCATCCGTCCGTTCAAATGTATCCTTCGAAATCCCGACAGCCGCACCGACCAGCAGTCTGCCTTGGGCATCCTTCGCCGCGTTCGGGAACTGGATCGCTTTTTCGATATCTTTAATGGTAATAAGACCTTTTAGCACATTGTTTTCATCCACCAGCGGGAGCTTTTCGATCTTATGTTTTTGCAAAATAACTTCGGCTTCCTGCAGTGTCGTACCTACCGGAGCCGTCACCAAATTTTCGCGGGTCATGACTTCGCTGATCTTAATGCTGTAATCATGCACGAAGCGCAAGTCCCGGTTGGTCAAAATCCCGATCAGCTTATGCTCATCATCCACGATCGGCACGCCGGAAATCCGGAATTTGCCCATGACCGATTCCGCGTCGGATACAAGATGATCTGCCGTCAACGAGAACGGATTCGTGATTACGCCGCTTTCGGAACGTTTAACGCGGTCCACTTCCTCCGCCTGCTTTTCGATCGGCATATTTTTGTGGATAATCCCGATACCGCCCTCACGTGCCATGGCGATCGCCAGCGCCGATTCCGTCACCGTGTCCATTCCCGCGCTGATCAACGGAATATTCAGCTTCACCTTGTCGCTTAATTTCGTGGAAACGTCCACCTCTTTTGGCAATACTTCGGATTTGCGTGGAACAAGCAATACATCGTCAAATGTAAGGCCTTCCTTGTCAAATTTACTTTCCCACACGTTAGGTTTTCCTCCTTGTTTTTTGATCGGGTCCGGTCGATTTTCCTTATAAATCAAGGCCGAATTCGTACTTACGAAAATATATTATTGCCATCTTAGCAAAGGCCATATAGGCTGTCAAGAAATTGTCGTTGGAAAGTTTGCATGGCTTTTCAGGGCATACGGCTGTCTCCCTATTGTGGACAATATACCGCAAAGATATAAAAAAACCGCTGCTTTAAGGCAACGGTTTATAGATATGCATTTTATTGGTTGCCGGCCTTGTCGCTATGGATGACTTGGTCCAAAATCCCATAGGCCTTTGCCTCTTCCGCCGTCATGAAATAATCCCGGTCCATATCCCGGGCGATTCGTTCGATACTTTGCCCCGTACGTTCCGCTGCAATTTCATTCAGCCGCTGCCGTGTCTGGATGATTCGTCTGGCACTGATTTCAATGTCGCTGGCCTGCCCTTGGACACCGCCATGCGGTTGATGGATCATGATCTCGCTGTTCGGCAGCGCAAACCGCTTGCCTTTGGCTCCCGACATCAGCAATATGGCGGCAAACGAGGCAGCCATCCCTGAGCAGATCGTTTGGACATCAGGCTTCACATATTGCATCGTATCGTAAATTGCAAAGCCGGCCGTCGTGGACCCTCCAGGACTGTTAATGTAAAAATAAATATCCTTTTCCGGATCCTCAGCAGCCAAAAACAGCATCTGAGCAATGATGCTATTCGCAACCTGATCATCGATCGCGGATCCGAGAAATACGATTCTGTCCTTTAAAAGACGGGAGTAGATGTCATAGGAGCGTTCCCCTCGTCCTGTCTGCTCGATGACATATGGAATTACCGTACTCATCACAACACCTCCATCGTTTTTATGCGGCCAGTTGCATAAGCGGGCTATGCGAATGAAGCATGAATTGCGCCTTGGACTTGGGAAGTTTCGTTTGTTTCCGCACTTGCGCGTTCAGTATGGAAACGATCGCTCCTTCGGCGACTCCGTCGTTCATCAACATAACCATAGCTTCCGTATTCTGCTTACGAAAAGCTTCCATATAAGCGTGGAGCAGCAAGTCGTCCGTTTTATCCGTTACGCTAGTTCCGTTTGACGGTCGATCGGCATGATCCTTATCATGGGACTCCGCCTCTGCCATGATTCCCTTAAGCTTCGTCCGGGCTCTATGAAGCGCCGCCTTTACAGCCCCTTCCGTCGTTCGGGTGAGTTGGGCCGCCTCTGCAGCCGTATATTTCAAAACATCAACCAGCAGCAGCGATGTGCGCTGCACCGGAGATAACTGGCTTACCAGCGTTTCCATGGCCGACCAAACTTCAATCGCGCTGCTCTCGGGCTGCCGTAACTCCTCCAGGATTTGAGCGTGGACGGTAGGTACCCGCTTTTTCCGGCTACGATCGATCCATGCATTTCGTGCGACGCGGTACAGGTATGTGCGATTAAGATCATCGCCACCCTCATGCGATTTGCCGAGCATGGCCGACCAGACCTTAAGCCATGTATCTTGCGCCAAATCATCGCCTTCCCAAATGGATCCGGCCAACGCGCGGCAATACTTTCTTAACACCTGATGATGTTCCCCAACCCATTCCGTCATCCTAACCGGCTTCTCCGCTTCCACTTCCTTCTGTCCGCTGCCCATCCGCTCATTCTGCACGCTCTGCACCTCCATAAGATCAAACCTTCCTCGGTTTCGATCTCACTGTTATAAACGAAAAAATCTCCTTAGCAGATACGGTACGATACCCATTATTTTTTTGCAAATTATTTTGGTGCCTTCGCTTTGCCGTTCAATTTACGGATTGCTCCCTCTCCTCTTCCACCGCGCCTCAATCGATGGGTACCGGAAAGTAAAAGCATCTTGTGTATATATACAGTTAAAATACAAAAAAGAGCACCACCGACAAAACTCGGTAGTGCTCTTTATCTTTGCTTGGCGGCGTCCTACTCTCCCAGGACCCTTCGGTCCAAGTACCATCGGCGCTGGAGGGCTTAACGGTCGTGTTCGGGATGGGTACGCGTGGAACCCCTCCGCCATCGCCACCAAACGGTTCAAGCGTTGATCGCCTGAAAACTGGATACGAAACTTCATTTGCGTGTTTAGCTTTTTGGATAAGCCCTCGACCGATTAGTACTGGTCAGCTCCACACATTGCTGTGCTTCCACCCCCAGCCTATCAACCTCGTCGTCTTCAAGGGGTCTTACTAGTTGGGAAATCTCATCTTGAGGGGGGCTTCACGCTTAGATGCTTTCAGCGCTTATCCCGTCCGCACTTAGCTACCCAGCTGTGCTCCTGGCGGAACAACTGGTGCACCAGCGGTGCGTCCATCCCGGTCCTCTCGTACTAAGGACAGCTCCTCTCAAATTTCCTACGCCCACGACAGATAGGGACCGAACTGTCTCACGACGTTCTGAACCCAGCTCGCGTACCGCTTTAATGGGCGAACAGCCCAACCCTTGGGACCTACTTCAGCCCCAGGATGCGATGAGCCGACATCGAGGTGCCA
>NZ_CP195592.1:15000-80000 GCF_051307165.1 Paenibacillus salivarius | reverse complement strand
ATACTTGTATGCAAAACGCTCATCCGCCCAACGTATCATCCGATGCCCAAATGCGACAGTTACACCAATATATACGGCAGCCAACCCATGTGTGAATGTTGCTACCGCACCGTTTTTCAAGTCGATGACCGTAGCCGCAATCAAAATCAGGTCAACGATCGGAGTAGCGATCAGCAGCCATGCCCCGGTCTTTTTCCGCTTCAACAGATATCTTGCGCTTAAACCGGCCAAAACTAAAACCCAAAATGCAATCTCACAGCCTATAATCAGTGCCAAGATCATACAGCGCGTCCTCTCCTCACATTTCTTTTTAACACAATCGTGCTAAAAACAATATAACACACTTGTATTAAATAAAACAAGAACATGCTATAATATGTACATGCCTAAAATTGTGGACCATGAACATCAAAAAGAAAAAGTCGCCGAAGCGGCATGGAGGGTCATTCGCAAATACGGAATCGAGCAGGCCTCGGTCAGAAAAGTCGCCGAAGAAGCCGGGGTTTCCCCGGGTTCCATGCGCCATTACTTCACTACCCAATCCGAATTATATGCATATTCCATGCGGCTAGTCTCGGAAAGAGTCAAGGAACGGGCTCATCACATTCACCCGAAGGGGAACCTAAAGGAGGACATCCTGGAATACCTGAGACAGGTTTTGCCGCTTAATGAGGAAACGAGACTCGAAATGGAGGTGTGGTTTGCTTTTGTGGCAAAGTCTATGTCCGACTCCTCATTAAAAGCACTCCGTAATCAAGTCGATGATGATCTTAGACAGTTATTCCGAATGTTAGTGGAGGCATTGATAAACACAGGTTTGGTTAGCGCTGATCTGGATCATGATCTGGAGGCTGAACGCTTCTATGCCCTGATCGACGGTTTGGCGATCCATGCGGTCCTCCGGCCTGAAGTATTGACTTCGGAAAAAGTAGAGTTCGTCATGAAGCATCATTTAAGCTCGTTATGCCGTTCTTGAAAACCATCCATTCGCAACAAGCGTACAAAAAAAGGAACAGCCTCCTCGGAGGTTGTTCCTTTTTGCAATACCCTATTCGATCGCCGTATTCCGCATATGAGGGAAGAGCAGTACATCGCGGATCGACGGCGCATCGGTCAACAGCATGACCAGACGGTCGATCCCGATCCCGAGTCCACCTGTCGGCGGCATCCCGTATTCCAACGCTCGAATGAAGTCGTCGTCCATTTCATGAGCTTCATCATTACCGTGTTCGCGCTCCAGAAGCTGAGCCTCGAACCGCTGACGCTGATCGATCGGATCGTTCAACTCGGAGAAGGCATTCGCATGCTCACGGGCAACGATAAACAGCTCGAAGCGGTCGGTGAAGCGAGGATCCGCCTCGTTCTTTTTAGCGAGTGGCGAAATTTCCACCGGATGTCCGTAAACAAAGGTCGGCTGAATCAGCGTCTCCTCGACAAACTGTTCGAAGAACGCATTCAGAATATGTCCGAACGTCATATGCGGCTCAACAGGAACCTTATGTTCCTTAGCCAGACGATGGGCTTCTTCATTGCTCATTTGCACGCCAAAGTCAACGCCGGTGACTTCCTTCACCGCATCCACCATGGAAACGCGGCGCCATTGCGGAGTCAGGTCGACCGTATGTCCTTGATATTGGATCACCTGAGTGCCCAGGACTTCCTTGGCGATGTGAGCGATCATATTTTCGGTCAGAGACATGATATCCTTGTAATCCGCATAAGCTTCGTAGAGCTCGATCATGGTGAATTCCGGATTATGGCGTGTGGAAACGCCCTCGTTCCGGTAAACCCGGCCGATTTCATACACTTTTTCCAGACCGCCCACGATGAGCCGCTTCAAGTGAAGCTCGATCGCGATCCGCATGTAAAGCTCCATGTCCAAAGCGTTATGATGCGTAATGAACGGACGGGCCGCGGCTCCTCCGGCAATGCTGTGCAACGTCGGTGTTTCTACTTCCAGATAACCGAGGGAATCCAGATAACGGCGCATGGATTGAATAATCCGGGAACGCTTGATAAAGGTTTGCTGTACCTCGGGATTCACGATCAAATCGACATAACGCTGGCGGTAACGCAATTCTACGTCTTTCAGGCCGTGATACTTGTCAGGAAGCGGATATAGCGATTTGGACAATACGACCAGGGATTCGGCTTTGATGGTGGTTTCACCGGTTTTTGTCTTGAACACTTCCCCGGTTACGCCGATAATGTCTCCCAGATCCAGTACGCTAAAAGCGGCGTAATCCGTCTCCGGCACGCTGTCCTGACGCACGTAAATCTGGATTTTGCCCGAAAGATCCTGAATATGCGCAAAGCTGGCCTTGCCCATGACCCTTTTAGCCATAATCCGGCCGGCGATGGACACCTTCACTTGCTTCTCATCCAGTTCTTCCTTGGTCAAACCGTCGTATTTCTCCAGAATTTCACCCGCCGTGGCGGTACGCTCATACTTGTGGCCGAACGGATCGATTCCGAGACCGCGCAGCTCGTCCAATTTATCCCGGCGGACCTGCAGCAGTTCGCTAAGTTCGACAACTTCCTGGTTGTTTTGTTCCTCGCTCAATTTGTTCCACTCCTTACAGCTTTTTTTAAAAAATGAATTAAAAACAGTGAAAGAAGCCTCCGCTGGGGAAGCTTCTTGAGACGCTAATTCAGCATTACTTCTTGATATCGACGATTTTATATTGAATGACGCCGGCAGGTACCGCCACATCTACAATGGCGCCTTTCTTCTTACCGAGAATCGCTTTGCCGACAGGGCTTTCGTTCGAAATTTTGTTTTGCAACGGATCGGATTCCGCCGTACCAACAATCGCGTATTCCATCGTATCGCCAAATTCCAAATCTTCAACCGTTACGGTAGATCCGATGCTCACCGTATCCGTATCGATTTCGTCATTGTTGATGATACGGGCGTTGCGCAGCATTTTTTCAAGAGTAATAATCCGGCCCTCGATAAAAGCCTGCTCATTCTTCGCATCTTCATATTCCGAGTTTTCGCTGATATCCCCGTAACCGATCGCAGTCTTGATCCGCTCGGCAACTTCACGACGTCTTACGGACTTCAAATTCTCGAGTTCTTCTTCCAGTCTTTTCAGACCGTCCTGTGTAAGAATGACTTCTTTATCGCTCATCTCAACCGATTCTCCTGTCATGGAAATAATATTCGCATCACGCATTATAGAGAATATCATATGCAATCTCATGGAGGTCAGACCATCCATGTTGTGGAAGTTATCTCCTGAGGCGAATTTATACTGTGAAATTATAGGTTAACGAATCTGAAATGTCAATGACGCCCGATTCTTCAAATGAAAACGCTTCAATTCCGAAAGCCCGAACGAAGAAGATCCTTCCTCCGAATGCAATGCTCTTTATGCGGACTCGGCTTCATCCTGATCGCTTCCATACAATCCGCCGACAAAATCTTGGAGAATCCGCACCATTTCGTCGCGCTTCGTTTCTTCCATAATTACATCCTTAATCCGGGACGAGCCCTTCAGGCCTTTCAGGTACCAAGCCATATGCTTGCGCATTTCGCGGACGGCGACGCTCTCGCCTTTCAAAGCCGCCAAACGGTCCATATGCAAAATCGCGATCCGGATTTTCTCTTCCGGCTCGGGCTCCGGCAGCAGCACGCCAGATTTCAAATATTCGACGGTACGGTAAAGCATCCATGGATTGCCCAGCGCGCCGCGTCCGATCATCACGCCGTCGCAGCCGGTTTCTTCCAGCATCCGCTTGGCGTCTTCCGGCGTGGCAACGTCTCCGTTGCCGATGACCGGAATCGATACGGTCTCTTTAACCTGCTTAATGTAACTCCAATCCGCTTTGCCGGTATAGAGCTGCTCCCGGGTACGGCCATGGACGCTGACGGCTTTGCCTCCCGCCGCTTCAACGGCTTTGGCGTTGTCCAGCACATAGATATGCTCGTCGTCCCAGCCGATCCGCATTTTAACCGTCACCGGTTTGCTTACGGCTTCAACGACTGCGGAAACCATCTCGTAAATTTTGTTCGGATCGAGCAGCCAGCGGGCGCCGGCGTCGCATTTTGTCACTTTAGGCACGGGGCAACCCATATTAATGTCGATAATATCCGCGTTCGTCTCCTGATCGACCACTTTGGCCGCCTCTACCAGCGAAGCGCGGTCTCCGCCGAAAATTTGCAGACTGAGCGGTTTCTCCCGTTCATCCACGAACAGCATTTCCCTCGTCCGTTTGTTGCCGTGAAGGATGGCTTTATCGCTGACCATCTCCGCACAGACCAGCCCGGTTCCAAACTCCTTCGCGATGAGCCGGAATGCCGGATTGCACACCCCCGCCATCGGAGCGAGCACGACCTGGTTTTTCATTTCGATATCGCCGATCTTCAGCATGTCGGTATCCCTCCCCAGTATGTTGTCCAAAAATTATTCGTTATGCATCAATTCCGTCAAACTCACGCCAAGAACATCCGCAATTTTAATTAAAATTTGATCTTCTGCACGGCGGTTTCCCCGCTCGATCGCTCCCAAGACAGCCAGCGAGATCCCCGACTGTTCGGCAAGCTGCTGCTGCGTAAATCCCTTCAGTTTTCGGAAGGCGCGGATTCGCTGGGCCAGTTGCCTGATTTCCAAAACCGAACTCCATCCTTTCCGTCTATGTGGTCAAGGGCGTTTTGAACCCGTTCGTACAACCCCGTGGAGTCTTCCTCCGGAATAATATCCTGCAGCGGGACCAGCACGAAAGCACGCTCCATCATCCTCGGGTGGGGCAGTGTCAAAAGAGGCGTATCCATGTTCCGTCCTTCCATCCACAACAGATCCAGATCCACGGTTCGCGGACCCCAACGGATCATCCGCTCCCGTCCGAGCGACTGTTCGATATCGAGCATTGCCTTAAGCAGCGTCTCCGGGTCCAGCTTCGTCCGCAAAGCCGCCGCCATATTTACAAAATTGGGTTGATCGACCACGCCTACCGGGTCGGTCTCATATAAACGGGAACAACGCAGCACCGTAATGTCAGGATGGCCGTCCAGCATGGCCAGAGCCTTCATCAGGGTGGCCTCGCGATCCCCCAAGTTGGCCCCTAATGCAATATAAGCCTCTGAGCTTTCAGAGGAGGATTGTTTGGTCATGTTCAAACTCACTTTCCGCTTCGAGTTCGGCGGATTTCCACCGTGACGCCTTCAAAATGGATATCAAAAGGCGGATGCGGCTTCGTCACGCCGACCGTCAACGCATCTACCATAGTATAAGTGTCCAAAACCGAGGATGCAATATGCTCAGCAAGCGCCTCGATCAATTTGAAGCTTCTTTGCTCGACAACCCCTTTCACCAGTTCGTGGATTTCGGCATAATTTACCGTCGAGGAAAGGTCGTCGCTTTCTCCCGCCTTCCGTAAATCCATTTCGAGCGTCAAGTCCACATAGAAACGCTGCCCTAATTTCCGCTCTTCGTCGAATACACCATGGTATCCGTAATATTCCATCCGCCGGATGATCATTTTATCCATCATTTATACTCCTTCGCCAGCGTATTCAGGCATTTATAATCGCATCGCACATTAATGCGGTTTGTTTGATTTCTTTCACGTCATGCACTCTGACGATTTGGCACCCTTGGGCAATGCCGAGCGCAACGGTCGCCGCGGTACCAAATACGACCTGATCCGCCGTTTCCACGTTCAAAGCGGTACGGACGAATTTTTTTCGGGAGGTCCCGAGCAGCATCGGATACCCGAGCTCCATCAGACGGTCCAGTTCCCTCATCACCCGAAGATTCTCTTGATAGTCTTTGGCAAAACCGATACCCGGGTCCAAAATGATCTGTTCTTCCCGCACTCCGGCCTCTTTGGCGATGCGCACACTATCCATCAGGTCGTCAGCCACATCCTGCAGCAAGTCGGTATAATTCCGATCGTTGCGGTTATGCATCAAAATCGCCGGGCAGCCGAACTCGGCAGCCACCGCAGCCATGTGCGGGTCGCCCTTGAAGCCCCAAATATCATTGATGATATGCGCTCCCGCCTTAAGCGATTCACGAGCCACCTTCGCTTTATACGTATCCACGGAAATCGGAATATGCGGCACCTCGCGATGAAGAGCTTCAACTACCGGAATCACCCGTTCAAGCTCTTCCTCCTCGCTCACGGGTACATGCCCCGGTCTTGTCGACTCCCCGCCGAGATCGATCAGATCGGCACCGTCCTCGACCATCTGCAGCGCATGCCGCACCGCACGATCCGGATCGTTATATTTTCCTCCATCCGAAAAAGAATCCGGCGTCACATTCAAAATGCCCATGACGAGCGTGCGCTCCCCCAGCTTCAGCACCGTCTCGCCGCATAAATAACTTCGCTCAAACCGTTTAATCTGCACATCCGTTCCCCACGCTTTCTCTATAAAAATGAAGCAGCCGCTTCGTGACCGGTCCGATTTGACCGCCGCCGATCCGAAACGTTCTTCCCGTATCAGGCTCCAACAGCAAAGTGACAGGAACAAGCTCTTGAATCGAATTGGTCAAAAAGATCTCCTCAGCCTGGACAAGCTTGTCCCACGCGTAACGTCCTTCTTCCACGTCCAGCCCCAGTCTGGTCGCATGCTCCAACACGGCCCCACGGGTAATGCCCGGGAGGATGCCCGTTCCGATTTCGGGTGTATATAGTTTGCCGTCCATCGCAAAAAATATATTGCTGGCGATCCCCTCCGCCAGATCCCCCTCTTTCGTCAACATAAGTCCTTCGGGAGGAGCGAAAGACAAGGAAGCCCCGGGCGCGGATGCTTGCTGCCGTTCGTATTGGGCCAGTTCGCGGCGCGCCAACAAATTGTTCATATAATGAAGCGACTTCAGCCGGACTTCGCTTTCCGGCGTGTTCCGCACGGTACGAAGCCGGAACAGCTTTTTTCCGTGCACATATACCGCCGGATCCGTCTCGGGCAATGCCTTTACATACATAATGACCGCAGGCTTCGCATATTCCCCTGCAAACAATCCCAAGGGGCCTTCGCCCGCCGATACCGTCAGACGGATATAGCCGTCGTTCAACCCATTTAATTTAAGCAGCTCCGCGACTTCCGCACGGACTCGGGATGCATCCGCTTCATAGGAAATGCCGAGGACCCGGCATCCTTCGCTCAGCCGATTCAAATGCCGCTCCAGTAAACAGGGGACCCCCTCGTACGTCCGGAAGGTCTCAAACAGGCCCATCCCGTACATAAAGCCGTGATCCATAACGGAAATCACGGCTTCGGCGTCCGGGGTGGGCATTCCGTTCACCCCAATATAATTCATACGTTGGCTTCCGCCTTCCGGCTAAGGAAGTTGCGGAGCATTTGATGCCCATGGTCGGTAATGATCGACTCGGGATGGAACTGAACGCCCTCCACCGCATACTCTTTGTGGCGCAACCCCATAATTTCGCCTTCCTCCGTCTCCGCGGTAATTTCCAGACAGTCCGGAAGGCTGTCCCGGTCCACGATCAGGGAGTGATAGCGAGTGGCCGTAAAGGGCGACGGCAAGCCGGCGAAGACGGACTCCCCGTGATGATGAATCGGCGACGTCTTTCCGTGCATCAGCCGTTCGGCCCGAACCACTTGTCCGCCAAACGCCTGGCCGATCGCCTGATGACCCAGACAGACGCCGAAGATCGGAATCCGGCCCTTGAACCGTTCGATCACATCCAGCGTAATTCCGGCCTCATTCGGTGTGCAAGGTCCCGGAGACAGCAAAATATGGTCCGGCCCCAGTTCTTCGATCCCGTTCAAATCAATTTCGTCATTGCGCCGAACCGTAACCTCTTCCCCCAGTTCTCCCAAATACTGAACCAGGTTGTACGTAAACGAATCGTAATTGTCGATGACCAGTATCATTTCTTCATCCCCTGTCCTTCGCCCGAAGAGGCGTGATTTTCGCTATGCCGCAGCGCGACCGCCACGGCCTTGGCTTTGTTTTTGCACTCTTTGTACTCGCGGTAAGGCACGGAGTCGATCACGATTCCCGCTCCCGCCTGTAGATATCCGATGCCGTCCATGACGACCAGCGTACGTATAATAATATTTAATTCCATATTCCCGTTGTAGTCAATCCATCCCATGGACCCGGTGTATGGGCCGCGGGTGACCGGCTCGAGCTCTTCAATGATCTCCATGGTCCGTATTTTTGGGGCACCGGTTATCGTTCCCCCCGGAAATACGGCAGCGATCGCATCGAAGGCATTCTTATCGGAAGGTAGTTTCCCCTCCACCTCAGAAACCAGATGCATCACGTGCGAATAACGCTCGATGCAGAGCAGCTCGCTGACGCGCACCGTTCCGTATTCGGCAACACGCCCCAAATCGTTGCGCAACAGATCGACGAGCATAATATGCTCGGCCCGTTCCTTTTCATTGCCGGACAGCTCCGCCGCCATCAGCGCGTCTTCCTCGTCCGTCAGGCCACGCCGGCGGGTTCCGGCGATCGGGCGGCTGCTGATCCGGCCCTGCTCCAGCTTGACGAGCAGCTCCGGCGAAGCCGAAACAAGCTGAAAATCGGGGAATCTCAGCAAACCCATATACGGGGAGGGATTAACGTTACGCAAATGCTCATAGACCACCTCCGGTGAAGCTTGGACGCGAAAAGCTTGTCTAAGCGATAAATTCACCTGAAAGACGTCTCCCGCCCCGATGTATTCCTGAATACGGCGGACCGCCGCTTCAAACTCCTCCTGGGACATCGATGTAGACACCGGCTCCAGCAAGCCTTCGTCATTGCCCTCCTGCGGCAACGGGGGAGCCTTCTTCACGAACGGCTCCGCCGCAAACTCCACGTTCGATGTGCTCATCCGCTCCCATTGCTCAATCATCTCAAAGGCTCTATTTTCCGCAGCAACATAGGCTTCCGGCACTGCCGGCAAATTGGGGGTGCGACGATATACGATGGCATACAGCGTTTCCTCCGCCTGATCCCATACCCAAATTTCCTCGAACCGCATCCAAACGTAATCGTCGAGTTTAAGGTCGTCGGCAGCTTCCTGCGGTAACCGTTCAAGCGATCGGGCAATGTCGTACCCAAGGAAGCCGACGGCTCCGCCGCTGAATTTCGGAAGAATCGGTACGCAAGGCGAACAAAACGGCTTCATCCATTCCTGAAGCAGCTCCAGAGGTTTTCCTGCCCTCTCCATCGCCTCCGTGCTATGCCCGGTTTCCCGTTGAGTCCCAAAGTTCTGTATGACCGCCTTGCTCCCTTTTCCGCGAATGACGGATACCGGGTTCAAACCGAGAAAGGTATACCGGCCCCCTTTGCCGCTTTCCAATACGAACGAATATGGCTCGGCCTCCTGCCAGGCTCTCAACCAGTGCATGGGAAGGCTGCCTTTGGGGCGGTATTGAACCGCGCACGGCAGGAGAGTCCACTTTCCCTCCATGCTCCATGCTTCCCACTGCGCCTGCGTTATTAACGATTCCATCCGCCGCCTATCCTCCACGTTCCACTTAATCTTGATGCTTATTGCTAGCTAGTATACTAAATGCCGTCCCTTTTGAAAATACAAGAAGCCCCCGGGGCTGCCCAAATAGAACAGCCAAGGGGGCGTATCGGTCAAATCACCCGATTAAGCTTCGAAATTGTACAGCGGCGTGCTCAGGTAACGTTCGCCGTTGCTTGGAACGATCGCGACAACGCGTTTGCCTTTGCCCAGTTTCTTGGCCACTTGCAAAGCGGCAAATACGGCTGCACCGGAGGAAATGCCGGACAGAATGCCTTCTTCCTTCGCTACGGTACGCGCTTGTTCGAAGGCGTCATCATTTTCGACATGGATAATTTCATCATAGATTTCACGGTTCAAAATCTCAGGGATAAAGTTGGCGCCGAGCCCTTGAATTTTGTGAGGACCTGGCTTACCGCCCGACAGAATCGGCGAAGCCGCCGGTTCAACCGCGAAAATTTTAATGTCAGGGAAACGTTTTCTGAGCACTTCACCCGCACCGGAAATCGTACCGCCTGTACCGATCCCCGCCACGAATGCATCCAGCTTGCCGTCCAACGATTCGATCGCTTCCACGATTTCCGGTCCTGTTGTTTCGCGATGAATTTTCACGTTGGCTTGGTTTCTGAACTGATCCGCAAGGAAGTAGTCCGGATTCGCCGCCAAAATTTCTTCGGCTTTCTTCACCGCACCGTTCATCCCTTCCGATCCCGGAGTCAGTACCAGTTCGGCACCATAAGCGCGTAGCAGGTTGCGGCGCTCCAAGCTCATCGTTTCAGGCATCACGATAACCGCTTTATACCCTTTAGCCGCGGCAACAAGCGCAAGTCCGATCCCCGTATTGCCGCTGGTCGCTTCGATAATCGTGCCGCCCGGTTTCAGCTTGCCCGCTTTCTCCGCCTCTTCCACGATGCTGATGGCAATCCGGTCTTTTACGCTGGATCCCGGGTTTTGATACTCCAGCTTGACATAAATTTCCGCACTGTCTTCAGGAACAATCCGGTTCAAGCGAACGAGCGGCGTATCCCCGATCAAATCTGTTACGTTGTTTACGATTCTTGCCATGTCAAAGCCCTCCTTTAGTACACAAACAATATCGATGCTTTATTTCCGAGTAATCAAGTTGGTTTTCCTACTATTATCTTAACAACACCCATCAGAGTTGTCAATAAAGTCATTAAAAAATACCTTGCCTCCCAAAACCTTTCCCGGAAAGCAAGGTATTTATGCAGGCTGGACGACCTCGTCCGCCTTTCGCTGCTATTTGGTTTGCGCGATCAGATCATCCAGATCTTCCGGAGCGAACGTGTAGACCTCGTTGCAGAAATCGCAGACGACCTCGGTTTCCTTGTTGTCGTTGCGCAGCTCGATCAATTCGTCTTTTCCGAGACTGATCAAGGTTCTCTCCACCCGGTCGCGCGAGCAATGGCAGGAAAAAACGATATCCATTTCCTCATGCACGTTCACATCCGGCACGATCCAACGGAGCATCTCTTCCGGCTCCAGCCCCTGATCCAGCAGGGAGGTGACCGACGGCAGCTGGCCGAGTGCGCGTTCAATCGCTTCGATTTCAGCATCGCTAAGTCCCGGAAGCAGCTGGATAATGAAGCCGCCGGCCACGATGACCGAATTGTCGGTATCCACAAGAACGCCAAGCCCTACGGCTGACGGAGTCTGCTCGGACACGGCAAAATAATAAGTGAAATCCTCTCCCAGTTCGCCCGAGATGATCGGCACGCTTCCCCGGTAAGGATCCTTCAAGCCCAAATCCTTCGTTACATGAATAAAGCCGGTCTTCCCGACCGCACCAGCTACATCAAGCTTGCCCAGGCTGTTGCTTGGAAGCTGTACATGCGGATTGGTCACCGTTCCGCGGACCTCGCCCTTCGCGTTGGCATCGGCAACGATTTGCCCGATCGGCCCGTCGCCTTTGACTTGGATCGAAAGACGTTCCTCGCCTTTCAGCATCGCGCCCATCATGGCAGCCGCCGTTACCGTGCGGCCAAGCGCGGCCGTCGTTGTCGGAAATGTGTCATGCCGTCGGCGAAGCTCCTCCACCAGGTTCGTCGTCCGCACCGCAAATGCCCGGACTTTGCCTCCCAGAGCGGTGCCGCGGACCAGACGGTCTTTTTCTGTCTTTGTCTCCACAGATGAAGCCTCCCAACATCCATTTTTATATGATTATTGATTTCGTTCGTAAATGATGCGTAAGCCTTCCAAAGTGAGCCAAGGATTCACTTCTTGAATCGTGCTTGTCTCGCTGGCGATCAATTCGGCCAAGCCGCCGGTGGCAATCACCTTCGGCTCCGCGTCCATCTCGCGCTTGATCCGGCCCACAATGCCGTCGACCTGCCCGGCATAGCCGAAAATAATGCCGGCCTGCATCGCGTTCACCGTATTGCGGCCGATCACCTTTTTCGGCTTCTCCAGTTCGATGCGGGGCAGTTTGGATGCCCTTTGATACAGCGCCTCCGTAGATATACCGATACCCGGCACGATGGCGCCGCCCAGATAGTTCCCTTTCTCGTCTACGCAATCAAACGTCGTTGCCGTTCCGAAATCGACCACAACGAGCGGGCCGCCATACTGCTCAATCGCCGCAACCGCGTTGACGATCCGGTCGGCACCGACCTCTCTGGGATTTTCATATCGCAGATTGAGCCCTGTCTTAATGCCCGGACCGACCACGAGGGGCTTGTGGTGCAAATACTTTTCGCACAGCTCCTCCAGCACATGCATTAATGGGGGAACGACGGAAGATATAATTACGCCTTCTATATCCCGTACGTCCATTTTGGCCATTTGAAACAGGTTATAAATTAAAACGCCGTATTCGTCCACCGTATATTGGCGATGGGTACCGATCCGGAAATGATGGCGCAGCTCCCGGCCGCTGTAAACGCCAAGCACGATATTAGTATTGCCGACATCTACCACAAGAAACATGGTGTTTACCCCTCTTTCTTGGCGCCCAGATCCAGACTGATATCCAGACTTTCAAAAGAATACGTCAGCCGGCCTACCGAAATGACGTCGACGCCGCTTTCCGCGATGCTTCGAATCGTTTGCAGCGAGACGTTGCCGGAGGCCTCCGTCTTGACATGAGGCGCTTTGGCCTTGATGCGCCGGGTCGCTTCCTTCATCATATCCGGGGCCATATTGTCCAGCATGATAATGTCCGCGCCCGCAGCCAAAGCCTCTTCAACCTGCTCCAAGCTCTCCGTCTCAACCTCAATGGTCATCGTATGCGGAATATTGGCGCGTGCCCGGCTCACGGCCTGCGCGATGCCGCCGGCTCCTTTGATATGGTTGTCCTTGATCATGACGGCGTCGTACAAACCGAACCGGTGATTGGCTCCGCCCCCGGTGCGGACCGCATACTTCTCCAGCATCCGGTGTCCGGGCGTCGTTTTGCGCGTGTCGACGAGACGGACCGGCAGTCCTTCGAGCGCATCGACAAAAGTCCGCGTCCGTGTGGCGATGCCGGAAAGCCGCTGCAGCAAATTGAGGGCCAGCCTTTCTCCCGTCAAAATGCTATGGGTGCTTCCTTCGACTTCGGCAAGCACCGTTCCTTTGGCGACCGTCTGACCGTCCTTCACAAGCGGAGTGAAGGTCAGCAGAGGGTCCACCACTTCAAACACGAGCTGGGCGACCGGCATGCCGGCAATCACGCCAGCGTCTTTGGCATGGATGATTCCTTTTGATTCGTGACCTGCAGGAATCGTAACGCCGGTCGTCACGTCGCCGGAGCCCACGTCCTCTTTAAGCCATAAACGGATCGATTCAACCAGGTCTTCATTATATCCATTTAACATCATCGCTCTAGTTCCTCCAACATTCCTTTTTCCCGATGTCTCAACAGGTGTTTGCGCCAATTCGCATCATCCCGTTCCGGAAAGTCTTCCCGGTAATGTCCGCCGCGGCTTTCCTCGCGAGCCAGCGCAGACTCGGCAAGGACAAGGGCGCATGTCAGCATATTGGCGAATTCCAGCTCCTCGCGGGTGTGAAGCGCCGCCCGGAAGATCGGCAGCTGCCGCCGTAATTCATCCAATCCCTTGAGCAGCCCGTCTTTGCTGCGTCGTAATCCGACCTGCCGGACCATCACCTTTTGCAGCTTCAGGCGCCGCTCGACGATCGGCTGCATCACCGGTTCTAACCGATGGTCTTGGCAGGCTACGCGATCTCCGGTTTTCGAAAGCGGCTCCAGCTGACGAATGCGCTCGATGATTCGGTGTCCGAACACGATCGCTTCCGACAACGAGTTGCTCGCCAGGCGATTTGCGCCATGCACGCCGGTGGATGAAACTTCCCCGCATGCGAACAAACGGCTTACATTGGTCTCGCCGTGATCGTCCGTGCGCACGCCTCCCATCATATAGTGTGCAGCCGGGGCCACCGGAATCCAATCCGTCGTCATATCGAGGCCATAACCGATGCATGTTTCGTAAATCGTCGGAAAACGGTGTTTGATCGTCTCCGGCGACTCATGCGTAATATCGAGATAAACGATGCTCGCTTTCGTCAGTTCCATTTCGCTCACAATCGCTCGCGCCACGATATCCCGGGGCGCCAGCTCCAAGAGCTCATGATATTTCTCCATGAACCGCTCGCCATGGATATTCCTCAGCACGGCCCCTTCACCGCGAACCGCCTCCGAAATCAGGAATCGAGGCGCGCCGGGATAACAGAGCGAGGTCGGATGGAACTGGATAAATTCCAAGTCACGGATGATCGCCCCTGCCCGGTAAGCCATCGCCACCCCGTCGCCCGTCGCCACTTCCGGATTCGTCGTGTAACGGTATAGCTGGCCTCCGCCCCCGCTGCACAGAATCGTCGCGCCTGCCCTCAGAAACATCCGCTCGCCGTCCGGCCGTTGAACCAATGCCCCCAGGCATTCTCCATCCTCGGTGATCAGGTCAATCGCAAAGTGATCGTCCCAAATGGTGATATTGGCATGGCCAGCCACCTGTTCCGACAGCGCGCGGACGATTTCGTATCCGGTGGCGTCACCGTTTGCGTGCAAAATCCGGCGATGGCTGTGCGCGCCTTCTTTGGTGAGCGCCAATTCCCCGTTCTCCAAATCGAAAGCGGTCCCCAACGAAATTAATTCCTTAACCCTGTTGGGTCCTTCATTGACGAGAATGTTCACCGCTTCGGTCTGACACAGACCCGCCCCCGCCATCAGTGTATCCTCCAGATGATAAGCCGGGGAGTCCTCCTCGGAAATCACCGCCGCGATTCCCCCCTGGGCATAGCGGGTGTTGCTTTCCATCAAGGATTTCTTCGTAATCATGATGACGCGGCGATCTTCGCTGGCCTTGATGGCCGTATAGAGGCCTGCGATCCCTGACCCGATGACGATGACGTCGGTATCGACGACCGGCAGTTGCTTTACATCGAAATCAACCAAAAATTGTGGTATCATTGCGGATTCACCTGTCTTGAACAGAGAGTAGCGCATGCTACTTTACTTGTAACATGCGCTCTAATGAAGCTCTGGCCTTGTCGGCGACGGCCGGGGGAACATAGATTTGCGGCTGCATCGTTTCCAGGCATTTGACGAGCTTTTTCAAGTTATTGACCTTCATATTCGGACATACGAGGAACTTGGTCGCAAAATGGAAGCTCTTATCCGGGCTATCCTTCCGCAGCTGATAACCGGTTCCGTCCTCGGTCCCTACGATGAACTCCTTGGCGGATGAATTTTTGCAATATTCCAAAATCGCGGTAGTACTTCCTACAAAGTCTCCCATGGCAACTACTTCGGGGCGGCATTCCGGGTGTACGACAAACTCGGCGTTCGGATACTTCGCCTTCATTTCGACGACATCCTTGACCGTGAGCATATCATGCGTGTTGCAATACCCTTCCCAAATAATCAGCTTCTTGTCCGTATGCTGCTGAACATAGTGGCCGAGGTTTTTGTCCGGTACCCAAATAATCTCATCGGCGTCCACCGAGTTGATTACTTTCACCGCATTCGAGGACGTACAGCAAATGTCCGTCTCCGCTTTAATTTCCGCGGAAGAGTTAATATATGTGACGACCTTGGCATTCGGATGCTGGGACTTCAGCTTCCGCAAGCCGTCCACGTTTACCATGTCGGCCATCGGGCAGCCCGCCCGTTCGTCCGGAATCAGGACCGTCTTGTTCGGAGCCAATATTTTTGCGCTTTCTCCCATAAAATGAACGCCGCAGAATACGATCGTTTCCGCATCGGTTGAAGCCGCTTTTTGAGCAAGCAAAAAAGAGTCGCCGCGAAAGTCGGCTACTTCTTGAATTTCGTCGCGCTGATAATAATGCGCCAATATAATGGCATTCCGTTCCTTCTTAAGCTGTAAGAGTCTCTCCTTCAGTTCGCGGTTCATTTCCGCCTTCCGCTCCAGTGCTAGAGCTTCCACCTGACATCCTCCCCTGTATGCGACGCGGGTCCTTACCGCGTATCTCTCTCTTTTCCGCATCTCATGATATTGTGCAAAAATACGCATACTTTTTCACATCGTATCCAATTTCACACGTTGTGTTTAACATTTAATTTACACATTGGAATTCGGACTGTCAATGAATCCCGCCAGGTTGATTAAAATTTAAAATTATTCCACAGGTCTACGGTGGCAATTTACAGATTGTTATTCATACACATTCCCGCTAAAGGCAGTAAATCAACACCTTATGGTCGGTTTTTCGTACATATTCCTCGCTAAAACTCAAAAATAGCACTTTATGGTCGGTTTTTCATACATATTCCCTGCAAAAGCCGGTAAAACAGCACTTTATGGTCGGTTATTCATACACATTCCATATAAAAACAGTGAAACGGTACTTTGAGGTCGACATTTCATACACAATCGACCTTCCACCGTCGGTCTCTCGTACATATTCCTCCCGTACAGGCATCCCATAAGATTGTCCATTATCGGTTCCGCTTTGTTGACCGTCGCTGATCACCGAGCGTACAAAAAAACCGGAGGACGCTTTCGTCCTCCGGTTTATCTTCACCTTATACGGTCGGCGTATTTCCGCCGTTTCCTTGCCCGTTGTTACCGTCACGATCATCGCGAACCGTACCCTCCGGCGCATCGACCGTCGGGTCATTCGAGACATCATTCGTGCTGCTGCCCGGAATGTCGTTCGGGATATCCCCGGAAGGACCTGTAGGTGCGGGATCTTCGGTTTTGCCTTGGATCCGGACACGTACATCACCGATGTTGTCCACGATCGGTTCGCCCGGTTCGGAAGAGCCGCTTCCGTTGCCCTCATCATTCCCTGCATCGCCCGCCTCAGGCAATCGACCATTCTCGATCAATTCCTTGATTTGCTCCAGCTCCAGCGTTTCCACTTCGAGCAAGGTTTCCGCAATGAGGCGAACTTGGTCGGCATGCTCGGTCAACAGCTTCTTACAACGGTCATACGACTCGTTGATGAAGCGCTGCATTTCCTGATCGATCTCGTAAGCGATTTGATCGCTGTAATTTTGCTCATGTCCGAAATCGCGGCCCAGGAACACTTGGCCCTGCGAAGTTCCGAACTGCATCGGTCCGAGCTTCTCGCTCATCCCGTATTCGACGATCATGCTGCGCACAATGCTTGTTGCCTGTTGGAAGTCGCTATAAGCGCCCGTGCCGATTTCGCCGATAAACAGCTCTTCCGCCACGCGTCCGCCCAAGAGTCCCGTGACCTTGTCAAGCAGCTCTTGCTTCGTGACCAGCATCCGGTCTTCCTTCGGCAGCATAATTACATATCCGCCCGCACGTCCGCGCGGAATGATCGTTACTTTATGAACCATATCGGCATGCTCCAGGAAGTATCCGACAATCGTATGTCCTGCTTCGTGGAATGCGACAATCCGTTTCTCGCGGTCGCTGATCACGCGGCTGCGTTTCTCCGTGCCGACGATAACGCGGTCGATCGCTTCATCCACCTCGCGCATGGATATATCCTTGCGGTTGCGGCGAGCAGCCAGCAAAGCCGCTTCGTTCAGCAAATTCTCCAAATCGGCGCCGGTAAAGCCGGTCGTCCGTTTGGCGATAACGTCGAGGCGTACGTCTTTAGTAAGCGGCTTGTTGCGCGCATGCACCTTCAATACCGCCTCGCGGCCCTTCACATCAGGACGGTCGACCGTAATTTGACGGTCAAAGCGTCCCGGACGCAGCAAGGCCGGGTCGAGAATATCGGCGCGGTTCGTCGCCGCGACGATGATGATGCCTTCATTGCCTCCGAAACCGTCCATCTCAACCAAGAGCTGGTTGAGCGTCTGCTCGCGTTCGTCATGTCCGCCGCCGAGTCCGGCGCCGCGTTGACGGCCCACAGCATCGATTTCGTCGATGAAAATGATACAAGGCGCGTTCTTCTTCGCATTCTCGAACAAATCCCGAACGCGGGAAGCACCGACACCGACGAACATTTCCACGAAGTCGGAACCGGAAATGCTAAAGAACGGCACGCCGGCTTCCCCGGCAACCGCCCGGGCAAGCAACGTTTTACCTGTCCCCGGAGGACCTACGAGCAGAACGCCTTTCGGAATCCGGGCGCCGACAGCGGCGAATTTCCGAGGATCCTTAAGGAATTCAACGACTTCCACAAGCTCCTGCTTTTCTTCGTCCGCTCCGGCCACGTCCTCGAACGTAACCTTCTTCTTCTCTTCATTATAGAGACGGGCCCGGCTCTTGCCGAAGTTCATCACTTTGCCGCCGCCGCCCTGCGCCTGATTGAACAGGAAGAAGAACAGAATGAACATGATGGCGAGCGGAACGATCGAAGTCAGGAAGGTCAGCCAGATGCTCTCTCCCTGCATTTTCTTCCAGTTCAGCTCGAAGCGGTTCGTTTCGCTAAGGTCCGTAATCTCCTTAAGGACATTTTGGTCGTAAGGGATATAGAGCGAGAAGTTCGTCGTTTTCGCTTCTCCGACCTTCTCTCTATACTTACCGGTCACATAGTATGCGTAACCGTCAAATTTGCCGGTCATTTCCTCAATGTTGTTACTCTTCAGTTGCTGACGAAACTCATCATACCTAGGGGTGACGGTTGCCTCATTTCCGCTATTGAGGAATTGGACGATGCCCACCACGACTAAGAAAAGTATCAAATAAAAACCAGAATTCCGGATGAACCGATTCATCCCCTACCTCCTCTCAAAACCTTAAGTTATTTTATCATAGCCGAACGCGCCTTTCAAAAAACACGGATTCGGCCCCGGCCTTAGCTGCGGCCGGCAGGATTAACTGGTGTAAATTTCGGGTTTCAGCACTCCGACAAAGGGGAGGTTCCGGTATTTCTCGGCATAGTCCAGCCCGTAGCCGACAACGAATGCGTCAGGGATGACGAATCCCGACCAATCCGCCTCCAGCTTCACGCTACGGCGAGCCGGTTTGTCAAACAGGGTCGCGATTTTAATCGAATTCACTTTCCGACGTTCCAGCACATCGATCAGGTAACTCAACGTGAGGCCGCTGTCGATAATATCTTCCACGATCAGGATGTCTCTTCCCTCGACGGAAGTGTCCAGATCCTTGATAATTTTCACTTCTCCCGAAGAACGGGTGGAGGCTCCGTAACTGGATACGGCCATAAAATCGAGCTCCAACGGAACGGTAATTTCCTTGACCAGATCGGCCATAAAAATAAAGGCGCCCTTCAGGATACAGATGACCAAAGGGTTCCGGCCTTCATACTCCTTGCTTAATTCGCGGCCGAGCTCCGCAACTTTGTCCTGAATTTGTTCCCGGGTGATCAAAATTTCCTGAATGTCGTTTTGCAAGATAAGAAAACCTCCTACGTTATACTATGAATGCCTTCATTTGATTAATCCCAAGGCCCCGTGTTTTGCTTTCCGGATTCCAAAGTCATCTGCAAGACTTTGGCCGTATGGCTTCCCACAGCCGCCACGGAGGAACGCCGAATTCCGGGAATCCATATAACCCGGCCTTTCGCGTCAGTTACGATCGGGATTCGGGAGCGAAGAGAGGGAGGTATTTTCTCATCGATGAAAATATCTTTCACCTTTTTGCTTCCATTTAGCCCCATAACTTTCATCCTGTCCCCCGGAAGCCGGGAACGCACAGTAAGCGGATAATCGAGCTCATCCGCATCGAACGCCGCTTGGCTCTCATCCTCAGGAAATAGCCCCGCAGGGCCGATTCCGGCTTCTTTACAGGCAAAGCGCAACGTTTGCCCCGTGTCCGCAATAGAAATCTCCGCCGGAAAACGTTCCACAACATATGTATAATGAGGAATCTGACTTTCCGTTCGAGCAGGCAAAAACCGGATCGTATCGTATTCACGCAAGCAGCGGATTCCCCCGCCAAGATCCAGGCTCCATGTGGTCGGAGAGGCTTGAATGGCGCCCTTCCGAATCGCTTCGATCTTGACAAAGTCGCTGTCATCCGTGCCTAAAGGCAGATAATTTAATATTAGTTTAATCAACCTCCGTTGTAAAGCGGCATGTAAGGAGGTGAAAGCCTGGATTCGGAAAGCGGCTCCGCCGTCCTGCCATGTGACCATATCGGCATAGATCCGCTCGGTTTGCAGCCGCATATAATCGTCCTCTTCGCCCGCGATATCGGCAAGACGATTCAGCGAATCCGTTAACTGCTCATTATATTGCCCCAAAAATGGAAGTACATCCAGCCTGATTGCATTACGCGCATATTTCGATTGAAGATTGGAGCTGTCAATCACATACGGGATGTCGGAACGGTCGCAGGCCTTGACCAGCTCGTTTTTGTATATACGAAGCAGGGGCCGGATAAGTTCCACATTTTTTTCCCGCCGTTTCAGCTTCATCCCCGCCAGTCCGGCTGGGCCGCTACCGCGCAGGACCCGCATCAATACCGTCTCCGCCTGGTCATCGGCGTGATGGGCCAGCGCGATGGACGCCGCATTATATTTCAAAGCCATCTTATGCAAATATTCATATCTCTTCTCCCGGGCGGCCAGTTGCCCGCCTTTCCCCGATTCCTTCATATAAGCAGGGATATCGAATACGCCAAGCTCAAACGGGATTTCGAGGCTGTTCGCCAAATCCCTCACAAAGTCCGCTTCCGCGTCGGATTCTTTCCCCCGGAACCCGTGATTGACATGCGCGCAAACCAGCTTTAAATCCATACCGGGCTCCATAGCGATCCGATGCAAAATATGCAGCAGCATCACCGAATCAGGGCCGCCCGAAACGGCGACAACGATCCGGTCTCCGGGAGACCATAGCCCAAACTCGTCCCCGGTCCGGCGCACATGCTCCACTAGTCGATACATGTCGGAATTCATTCCTGCCCCCTTCTTTCCTTTGAATTTCAAAAATCGATGCCATTAGAAACCAAGGGTCAGGTAAAGGGCGCAGCCGAGCAGCGTCAACGCCAAAGCGAATGCACCGACCATCCAGCGCGGCGTCTTCGATTTCGGCTTGCGCCGTCCCAGCGGTGCCATTACGAGTTCCTTCCATAACTGGCACGCTTCTTCCGTATCGCCGAATTTGCCCGTGACGGCTCTCTCCAGCCAAACCCGATAGGGACGCAACGCGGTTTCCGCGCGAATGATCGACAACAGGTCATTGCTGCTTCGCGTCTGGGGCAACTGCGTCGCGGCACGCTTCAACGGCTCTTCCGCCAATAAATGAATACATACGACAGCAAAAGAGAACCAGTCATAGGACGGTTCGGCGGTTCTGCCTCCCGCCCTCCAAAAGCCACGGTCATACCATTCCGTGAACTGTTTCACGCTCCGGCCTATGCCGCTGACTCCGCCATAATCGATCAACTCCACTTCCCCGTAACTCGATACCAGCATGTTCTCCGGCTTCAAATCCCCGAATACCCAGCCGGTCTCATGGAGCCGCTGCAATTGCCGCAATAAATGAAGGCCGGCGACCCCGAGCCACGGAACTCCCCTTTTGGCCAAAAAAGGCCGAAGCGGCTCGCCTTTCACATACCGCATGACGTAGAAAGGAATCTCCCTGCCCTGGAAGGAGTAATCGTCCACCTCCACCAGATAGGAAAGATCCCGTCCGTTATGCCCGCGTTTGTGGTCCTGCCGCTGCAAGGCCTTCAGTACATTGATTTCCGATTGTATATCCACGGTGTCGAAGCCCATTTTCAACGCGTACAGCTTGGCGCTGTCCATTCGTTTCACCAGATAAACGACCCCGTTCGCTCCCTGTCCGAGCATTCGCTGGATCGTGTAACGTCCGCCTCTCCAGCGGCCGGTCACGATCGTTCCATGCGCCAGGCCCGATTTAGACGACGTAGTCACCGAGCATCCCTTCTCCTCCGCCTGTTTCCTCCGGCCAATTGTTGGTCTCATGTCTTTTCAGTGTACCATACCGGAAGAATTCCAGCACCTTCAAGATCGCCGGACCCGTCGGCGTGGCCCCTCGCATGGCTAGCCTGCCGAATATCGAACGTATCGAGCCCAGATCGGTCGTCCAGTCCAGATCAAGAACCGCGTCTTCGCCGCCGTGAGCACCGGGAAAATGGAACACCGCCAGCCGGCTGTTTCCCTGCCGCGCCCCGAGGCTAAGCATCATGTCCCGGATCGCTTCTTCCACGGCTGCGAGCTTCGGCCGCATACTCGCGCTTGCATCGATAAGCAGCGCAATTTCCAGCGGAGTGGTTTCGCTCAGTTCGTCAATGACTTCAACGACCTGGGATCGCTTGTCTGGCGGAAGGTCCTCCACGCCGGTATCACCCAAAATTTGCCTCAACTCTTTATTAACCGCATGCTGAATCGTCTGAACCACGGTCTTCCGGGTCATCATCTGCATCGTTTGCGCCAATTTTTGCGTTCCCGACAGGCGGCTCATGCCCCCTCCGGCTTTGGCGATCTCCGCGATTTCCAAGCTGCCCAGTTCTCCGATCGTCCCGTAATCGACAATGCCGACGACATTGACAATAATCCCTTCCTGTTTGGCCAGCGCCGCGGCTATAGCCGGATTTTCCCCGACATTGGAACAACCGTCCGTAATCAGCATAATTTGCTTCATATGAATCCCCGCTTTCTTTCATTTAATCTGAAAGATTCTCTTTCTATCATTTCCTAAAAAGAGAGGGTTCAAACCTGGACTTTTAACAAGACCATATAAAAGTGGGACATCCCTCGTTATTAAATGGAAAAAGGAGGTCGACTCCGACGGGAGAAGGCCTCCTTTAAGTTGCAACAAATGCCGTCACAATATCGAACTAGATTTAGTCTGCTATTCTTCAAACCACAACTTTGATCTTATTAGAATATCATTCACTTCTTTGGCTTGTTCGATACTATTAGCAGGTGAGCTAATAATTAGCATGTCTGTTTTGTTACCTTTTTGATTGGTGAGCAATTCTGTAAATTGGGGATAAGCGATTTGAATTGAATAACTAAAGTTTTCTTCATTGAAAAAAATTTGACCTATGTTAGTTCTTTCCTTCCCTTTGTATGAAATTAATCCGGTGCCCGGGAAAAATAAAACATTCTCAAGTTTGATTTTATCGTCAAAGGTAATCGAACCTTTAAAAAGATGCTCCTTTTTATCGAAATAACCATCAATAATTACATCAATTGGCTCGCTAACAGTATTTGAATACATATATGCAGGGCTAGTAATAAGTATTTTTTCTGTTCGGTTGGTACAACTTGTTAAAATGACTACTACTAATAGAATCACAAGACTAAAATAGTCTTTCCTCATAATCAATCCTCACCGTATTGAAAAATTTGAGCAGAGTAATTAACTCTGCCCTAATGAATTATTAATATTTAAAGTTCGGACGTACTTTTACAATAGATCCACCTTGATAGTTGTAATATAACGGGGATGTAGTGCTCTTACCTAATGAAATAAGTTTTTCGTTATCATAGAAAAAGTTACCTGCCTGTCCTTGGATTAATCCAATGTCTTTATTAGTTGGTGTGTAACGTACCTTTCCTTTGTAATACACTGTATTAATTTGGAGTGAAGTATTTCTCTTCACGGATGTAACCATAGGTTCCCAACCAGAGCTAATCCCATTGTCCTTATAAACCTCTACAGTTTTTTGAAGATATAAATGATCATGAAGTAACGTCGTAACTGTACCAGTATAATTGATATACTCTTCTTCGGGGATTAGAATATCAAGAGCAGACATAAATAGCCCCACATAACTATGCGTTTGCCCAACTGCGAATTCAATTATTTTATTTGCCATGGTAGATAAGCCGCCACTAGGTTTTGCGTATTCTGTAGTCCCACCAAAATACTGTGATTCAACTAATCTTGCGTCACCAGGTCGAGGGGTAGCGGCGGCTATACGTAAAGAGTTATCTTTATTTAGGTAAGTAACCGTTTGGTGAACTACATAATCATCCAACAAATCTAAACTCTATATTCCAAGTATATCCATTTTTTCATATGAGTGCAAATAGTTCCTTGTGCCTAATTAGTGAAGCTTGTTGTTATTGGAATCCCCTCGCATTACTTTGTCTCGACTCAAATCTCACCAATCAACACAACTTAAAGTCCCTATCTCCCAAAGTCCTTCTTTTTAGCTTACCGTCCTTGGCCGCTCCAATCGGGAGATTCCCGGAATATGGAGCGTGGACCACCGGGGCATAAAATGGTCGACCTTGGCGACGGCCACCGTCATGTCATCATGGATCACGTTATTTTGATATCGAATGACCGCTTCCAGCAAACTATCGGCAATCGCCTGTGGGTGATCGGAGTCGATTTCCTGGATCAGCCGTTTGATCCACAGCTCTTTGTTCACGGCATATCCCGGAGCATCATACACGCCGTCCGTCATCATGATCAGCGTATCGCCCGGGTACAACTGTACCGTGACCAGGTCGATTTCAATATCCTGTATGATCCCGATCGGCAAATTGCTGGCCATCACCGGAATGACCTCGTGCCCCCGTTTGATAAAGCTCGGGGAAGAGCCGATCTTCAAAAAGGTGGTCCGGGCCGAGTACTCATCGATGAGCGCCATATCCACCGTGGCATAAATTTCATCCGGCGAGCGCAGCATCAGCACCGAGTTGACCGACTTGATCGCCAACGTCTCGTCCATGCCCGATTGCAGCAGCTGCTGCAAAATATTCAGCGCCGTGCTGCTTTCCAGCCGGGCACGCTCCCCGTTGCCCATCCCGTCGCTAAGCGCCACCGCATACGTTCCGTTGCCGAGCTCGATCGCGCTGAAGCTGTCCCCGGAAAGCAAATCGCCTCCTTTGGCCGTCCCGGCCACGCCGGTGGTGATCTCAAAGGTTTTCGCCGAACCGAATGTTACGGTAGCCAGTCCGTCGCGTCTTCCGGACATCGTTTCTCCGACCACCGCGATCTGCTCGCCCAGAATGTCCGACAGCAGCGGTGCGATGATTTTTCGGCATTCGTCGAATCCGCGGGTATAGGCATGGACGATTTCGATTTCAACATTGCCGTGATCCAGATTGACGATGTCGATGCTGTGGATCGACAACCCCATTTTCTCCAGCGCCTCGCGAATCTGCTCTTCCTGCTTGTACAGCGTTTGTCCTTCGCGCTGAATTTCCTTGGCCAAATCCTCCATCACCTGCGACACGCCCGACAGTTGTTCGGCGACCAGCAAACGGCTGTCGTATATTTGCCGTTTCCAGTGCATATCATGTTGGTAAAGGCTGTATTCCCGTTTCATGACATCCAGGACCTGCTCGGTCTTGGTGCAGATTTTGTTCCACTTGGCGGGCAGCTCTTCTTTGGACAAATCGGGATTCTCTTCGACGGCCGTCATCATTTCGGTCATAAATTTATAGGTTTGATAAAACTTCCCGTCCCAGCACATGTTTTTGCGGTAGCAGGTAGCGCAAGCTCCTTCGGTGACCGCATTCATGAAATGGTCCACTTCTTCGCTCCGCTTCGCGACTTCACCCGAGCTCGCGATTTGCCCGAAGCTCCGGGAAAGCTGCTTGAATACCTGCGAAAATTGCGAAACCCGACCGGCGGTAATCTCTCTCATCCGCTTGGCATACTCTTGCTGGGTTTTCGTATGGTCCTGGGTTCCGGGGACATATTTGGCGATGGCGCTAACCACGCCTTTGGGCGTCAACAGGAAGAAGAACACGGCCACACAGCTTTCCCATGTGGAGGACATCACTTCCGCAGGACCGGCCAAATAGATGGACAAGATGGATGAGCCGAGCAGCATGCCGAACCCGACAGCCCACTTTCGGCCTTCACGGAGCATCCCGGCCAGCATCCCGGAAAATGCGAGCAAACTCATTTGATAGAGCGCGGTCGTATCCGCAAGACTTAAGATGAGACCGGTAACGACTCCAACGGAGGCGCCCAATGTGGCTCCGCCGACCAAGGCGAACAGAAGGATCAAATATCGGGTAAGGATATGTTCAATCGACAGTCCGGAAATCTCCCAGCCGACCGAGCCGGTCATAACGGATGCCAGCAAAATGACGAGGCAGACGATTTCCTCCATCCGCAGCTGGTAGTTTCTTTTGCGATAAGTAAATATGGGAACCGCCTGAATAAATACAAGGGTTAAAATGAAACTAAGCACCGCATCCAGCACAAGTACGACAAAGGCATACCACGAGAGGGAGGGGCCGATCACCGCCTCGAAGAGGAGCGCCAGAAACGTACTCGTAAAAACGATCATCGGCGCATAGGATACATCCGCACGCTCGAACGATTCCATCCCGCGATGGATGAGGTAATAGATGAGCAGTTCCGCCGCGATCAGCAGCCCGTGCTGACCGGAAACCATCAATGCGCCCGCAATCATGACACCTCCTGCCGTCACGGCAAAATCCCGCCGCATAAACATCATCACCGCAAAAAAAGCCGCCGCGAACGGGGACAGCTCGTCCAGTATCGTCGCTTTGCCGAGCAAAAAGCTCATGATCAGAAAGAGGCCGTTCCACTTGTTGGCCGCAAACGCTTTCCCGAAAGCATCGACGATCGCAAGCCGTTTCCACCCGTCCCAGCGAATCCCCCTTACCTGCTCCTTTGCTTTCTTCATCCCTGGAAATGGGATCACATTCCACTTCTCCATTGCCTGGCACCGCCTTTTCCATTTTTGTAAGGTATGTCCCATTATAGGAGGCGGCAAACGGAAAGTTTGTCATATACAGGGGTCTGGACCAAAGAAATTTCCGACAAATTAAGAGGGGTTTACGAATACGCACGAACCCAGACGTCCCATAAGGCTCCTTTTCATCATGCGCTCCTATGTTCGCATAAAACGTCCCCCTCCCATCAAACATTTTCTGTCAATTCGGCCGGGGATTGGCGAAGATTCCGTAGGAACATGTCGGCTGCGGAGGGGATACGACAAAAAAAGTTTTTTAGGCGGGAATGCTGCGCTAAACAACAAAAAACCGCAGGCAACGATTGCCTGCGGTTGGTATCATTATCATTAAATTACATTCGTTTGGCTCCGCGTCCGCCGCGTTTGCCCTCCGTGTTCTTCTTCAGCGAAGAAATTCGCTCTTCACTGTCTTTAAGGAAGCGGGAAACTTTATCCTCAAAAGAAGCCTTGCCCGTCTGCGGCTTGAAAGGACGTCCTCCCCGATCCCGATTAAATCCTCCGGATGGCCGGTCACCGTCTCTGCCGCCTGGACGATCACTGCGCGGTGCGCGCGGCGGTCTGGATTCTACCGGTTTATCAACGGCCTGCTTGATGGAAAGTCCGATCTTGCCGTCCTTGTCGACATTGATGACCTTAACGGTAACCACGTCGCCGATCTTCAGATGATCATTGACATCTTTCACATAATTGTCTGCGATCTCCGAGATGTGAACGAGACCCGTGACACCTCCTGACAGATCCACAAATGCTCCGAAATGCGTGATGCCTGTCACTTTTCCTTCTAACTTGGTGCCCACTTCGATTGACATAAAATAAAATGATCCTCCCTTAAAAATATACAGCCAGGCCTCGAAATCATGACTGCGGTGATTTGATTATACATAATGACTCAAACAAGGTCAACAGCCGTATATCCCGCATGGGATCAGTCATTTGCGGATTCCGTCTCGGATACGCGTACCGGGATTTCGCCCGGTTTATAAAGCCCGTATTTTTTCATGGCGATTTGACCGATATATTCGGGGTCTTGAAGACGGTTCAATTCATATTTCAACTGATTCAGAATCTGCTCATTTTCTTCTTTCGTGGCTTGCTGCTGCGCCAACTGATCGGCTTTGGCCCCGATTTCACCGGATTGGGCTATATAGGTATAACACGCCCAGCCAATAAACACCGCCATAAAGCCCATCCATAAACGGATGCGTCTGCGTGCCCCTGTCGATTTCGGGGATTTTGCAGTTGTGTTCTTTTCATTTACCCGCGATTCTCGCATCAGGGCACCTCCCGTCCGTCATTTCTTATTCAATAGCCAATTCCATATTTTCACTACGAATTCCTTTGCAGACTGGAGCCTGTCCGGTAAACGAAGCTTGCTCCAAATAGGTCTACTGGCCCAGATGAACAGTTTCCAAATCGGGGACAGCGTGACCCTCCCCAGGAACAATACGATAACCCAAATGAAACCAAGCAGCACCCGCAGGCCTTTAAAAGCCCATTTGACCGGTGCGATGACCAAAATCTCAATGAGTCGGACCGTAAATCTGTAAATCTTTCTGACTATCCATATTAAATTTACCACAAAACGTTCCGTTAGGACACTCAGAAACAAAAAATGAATCCATACGCCTATAAACAGTCCAAGGAACACGTAAAACCGAAGTTCTCCCTGGTTGACTTGATACAGGGTGTTGAATACGAAAAAGGAAGCGGCAATCCAGTAAAACAGGTCCAATACATGGACACTCCACCGCGGGAAGCGCAACTGTCCCGATACGACACGATAACTGTCAAAGGCGATGCCCAGGATCCCGCCGCAGGCCAGCATCCAGAGCAATGTCGCCCATTGCGTGTGCAGATTCATCGGAACAGCTTCCCTAATAGTCCTTTGCTGGAAGAATGGGAGCCCGGATCGAGATAGGACAAGGATTTAACGAGTCCTTCGATACTGACGAAGCCCTGTTCCAGGTTCAGGTTCTTGATATGTAAATTTTGACCGCGGATCGTCAAGTGCCCAAGCTCGGTCTGCAGCAGAAACTCTTCGTTATCAAAGCTTTCCACGTTAAGCACTCCTGAAATTTCCAGCAGCTTTCTTTGCAGCAAATGCAATTCCTGACGTTTCCCTTTCCCTTGGTCGATCATGGCATGTACCCCTCCCTCTTACCAATAGCTTATTTAGGGACGGGAATAATTAGAACCATAAAAAAAAGCACGCCCCGTCAGACAACGGAGCATGCTCTGTGCGCTTCTTTAGACGATGTCCTCAATTCCAGTCAAAGCCGGAATCTTTGGCAATCGGTTCTTCCTTCACCAAGGTATACAGGGTGGTAGCTTCTTCCTTGCGAGTCGTCTCCGCCAGACGTTCGACACGAACCGTCACCAGCTTCTGGCCGAATTGAACGGTGATTTCATCGCCGACTTTTACGGTACTGCTCGGTTTGGATTCGCGCCCGTTGATCAGGACTCTACCCTGCTCGGATACATCCTTCGCCACCGTGCGCCGCTTGATCAACCGGGACACCTTCAGGAATTTATCTAAACGCATTATTTTACGGCTTCTTTAAGTTTGTTGCCCGCTTTGAAAGCTGGAACGTTGGATGCAGGGATTTCGATCGTTTTGCCGGTTTGCGGGTTGCGGCCGGTACGACCGGAACGTTTGCGGGTTTCAAACGTGCCGAAGCCGATCAGTTGTACTTTGTCGCCGCCGGCAAGGGCGTCCGTAATTTCGCCGAGAACTCCGTTCAATACGGTTTCAACGTCTTTTTTAGTCAAACCGCTTTTGCTGGAAATGTTGTTGATCAAATCTGTTTTGTTCATTAATATTGCCTCCCAATAATAAAGAAAATAGATGGTTATCTGAGTATGAGTATTCTGTCTCAAAGCCTGAATTCCTGCACGGCAAGGAACTTTTTTTTGTTTTTTCGCAAAAAAAGACGAATTTTAGGGAATAAAGGCCTAGTTTTCCTTTCGTTCCAGACTTTTGGCCTGCTCCCAAAAAGCGTCCATCTCGGCCAGAGTGCTGTCCTTCGGCGTTTTTCCGGCTTCCCGGAGCCTGTCTTCCACATAATTGAATCGTCTGACAAATTTCGCGATCGTCATGGATAAGGCTTCTTCCGGCTCTGCCCCGATGACTCTGGCGGCGTTGACGATAGAGAACAGCACATCGCCCAACTCAAGCGCCTGATCGTCCGCGGAATGCCCCTGGGACACGGCTTCCTTCAATTCCGCCAGTTCTTCCTCAATCTTGGCCCAAACACCGTCGATGGATTCCCAGTCAAAGCCAACCTTGGCGGCTTTCTTCTGAAGCTTATATGCCTTCATGAGTGCCGGCAAATCGCGAGGCACACCGCTCAGCGCTGATAGTTTCTCCGGATCGATCCCTTTACGGCGCTTTTCTTCCGCTTTCATCGCCTCCCAGTTTTGCAGGGCGGCTTCGGCATCTTCTGCGCTTAAATTGCCGAATACGTGCGGATGTCTGTAAAGAAGCTTCTCGTTCAGTTCCTGGATGACGTCATACACGCTGAACATCCCGGTCTCCTCTTCCATTTGCGAGTGCAGCATAATCTGGAGCAACAAATCCCCCAGTTCTTCCCTCATATGGTCCGGGTCATCGTCATCGATCGTCTCCAAAACCTCGTACGTTTCTTCGATCAGGTTTTTGCGGATGGATTGATGGGTCTGTTCCCGGTCCCAAGGGCAACCCTCGGGGCTGCGTAGAATCGTCACGATCTCATGGAGCCGTTCAAAGCTCCGGATGCGCAAGGACTCCTCGCTGCTGGCAGGAACGTAGACGAGCGACAGATTGCCGTATCCCTGAACGCGGTCCAGTTCAAACAACGGGATTCGAAGCACCTGCTCTTCGCCGACTACGCCAAGCGCATGGCCAACGACGACCGGGTAATCGTCCGGGTATATGTCCATTAAGCTCAATTTCACGTCCGAAGCCGTAAATTCATCATACACCTGGCCGATGAGCGTATGCCGGCGAGGGTCGAGTCCGGATGCGTTCAGCTCTGCGGCATCCAGCAGTTGAAAACCTTCAATCGGATCAAAGCCGAGCCGTACGAACGCTTCGTCGAGGAAGCTCTCGCCACCGGTGATTTCCAGTTCGATTCCTTCGCCGGGACAACGCTCGCGCAACAGCTTTACCGTAGCCTCCGCAACCATCGGATGGCCGGGTACCGCGTAAAGCACCGGTTGCGCTTGAGACGATTTAGCCGCCAGGATCAGCCGCTCTGCGATTTCTTGATAAACGGAGGGGAAATCGTCGTTTGACTCGTAAACCTCATCGAACGAGACGAATGAGACCCCTGTCTCCTCCAGCCAGGACACCACCGGGTGATCCTTGGTCCGAACGTATCTTTCACCGGTGCCGCCTTGCAGCAGTTTCAGGCTTCCCAGCGTCAGCCGGTCCGGATCGCCCGATCCCAGACCGATAACGGTAATCTTTGCTCCCATACGGGTCACACTCCTCTGTCCTACTATAACATTTGTAGGGACGATGGTAAAAATCGCGCTCGGCTAGCGCAGCAGCCGAAGCTTCCGAAGCAGGCTCGCCAGCTTCGGGCCAACCCGCGGCAGGGCGCTGAGCTCTGCCGCGTCGATCAGGCGCGCCCGCACGGCGGCCGCCATAAACACGGCTGCGCCGAGCAGCACGCCGAGCAGGCTCTCCGCCAGGGCCGTTAACCGGCCCGGCGGCAGCACGGCGTCTGCGCCGAGGCGCAGCGCAAGCACCGCGGCCGCCATCGCCAGGGCGGCCGCGAGAGGGCGTGCCGCCGCGTCCCGCAGGCGGGGGCGCAGGCGCGCGCGCCGGAGCAGCAGCGCGAGATTGAGCGCTGCCGCAAGGCCATAGGCGGCGATACCCGCGATCGCCGCCCCGGCAATGCCCAGCGGCGGCACGAGCAGCGCGTTCAGCGCCGCCTTGAGCGCTGCCGCCGCCAGCAGGTGCCAGGCCGGCGCCCGCACGGCGCCGAGACCCTGCAGCAGCGCGGCGGTGATCGCGACGAGCGCGCCAGGCGCCGCCGTCCAGGCCACCCAGGCCATCGTCCCGGTGCCTGCGCTGTCTTCGTACAGCATCACGTTGATCGGCTCGGCCAACAGCGCAAGACCCGCCGACGAAGCGAGCCCGATCAGCCAAAACCACCGCAGCGCGATCCCTGTTTGACGGCGGATCCCCTCTTTGTCCCCGCGCAGGCTCAATTCCGCCATGACGGGAATGAACAGCACCGACAGGGAGGAAGCCAGCATCGTAACCAATTGGACGAGCGGAATTCCGCGGTTATAAACGCCTACTTCCGTCATGGCCGCAAGCTCGTCTCCCCCGGACGACAGCAAGCGCGGCAGCGTGAACGTATCCACGAGGCTAAGTAACGGAACCGCCAAAGAGGCCAGGCAGATCGGAACCGCGTAGCGGACCATTTCCCGAAGCAAGGCGCTCCCCCGGTTTAGCGGTTTAACATTGTTTCGCATTCCTTCATCGCTGCTTATCTGGACCGTCCCGCCGCCTCTCACCGGAATCCGTCCTTGGCTGCGTTTCCGGTAGCATCCCCAATAAAGAAGCATCACCGCAAGCCCGGCAGCCCCTCCGACAGCCGAACCCGCAAGCGCGCCCCCTGCAATTACCGCTTCACCCGCCCCGGTGCCTGTAAAGTAAAACAGCAATGCGATCATTGCGGCCACCCGGACCGCCTGCTCCGCGACTTGCGACACGGCGGTGGGGGCCATATTTTGCAAGCCTTGAAAATACCCCCGCAAAGAAGCGCCTAGAGGTACGAAAAGCAACGCCGGGGCGGCATTCCGCAACGCAGGAACCAAATGGCTGTTGCCGATCCAGGCCGCAAGCAGCGGAGCCCCTGCGTACATCAATACGCATCCCGCAATACCAAGTACGATCATCATCGATGCCGCGATGCGCAAAACGGCCTGCTTGTCCTGCTCTGCGCCCAGCGCATGCCGCTCAGCGACGAACTTTGAGACAACCGTCGGAAAACCGGCGGTCGCCAGCGTGACCAAAATCGTAT
Organism: Paenibacillus salivarius; assembly: GCF_051307165.1. NCBI lineage: Bacteria > Bacillati > Bacillota > Bacilli > Caryophanales > Paenibacillaceae > Paenibacillus > Paenibacillus salivarius. The sequence continues at coordinate 47,515 of NZ_CP195592.1, read as the reverse complement.
AAAACGGATACACCGTATTGTAAATGCCGAAAACCCCGTCGCCACCGATGTTTTGCAGCGGTATTTTTTGCAGCGTTCCGAGCAGTTTGCTTAAGATTGCAGCTAAAGTGAGCATGGCCGCTCCCTCAAGCAGCGTCGATTTGGTACTCCGTTCATCCTTCATAGTCTACCCACTTTGTCGTTTCGTCATGGCCCTTCATACATCAGGTTCCATTATATGACGAAACCGGCCGGGTTCGCTATGGTGCTGCCCGCAAACGAAAACAGACACACCCGTACGAAGGCTTTCGCCATCTCGTTGTAACGGATGTGTCTTTCGGTGCACGACGTTTACTGCTCCATTTGTTTGCCGAGAAAACCGGCTGCCGTCTCCGACATTTTGGACTCCAGTTCCGACATTTTCACCGATTCGTCTTTGTTCATCAGAATCACAGAACCGATCGGGTCCCCACCCGAGATGATCGGAGCGATCACGAAGGAGGATATCTTTTCCGGATGATCCCGGACAATTTCGTAAGTCTCCGTATTCGTCTCTCTGACGGGTTTACGATTTTCCATGCTGTTTTCGATCAGCGCGCTGATTGGCTTGTCCAAATATTCCTTCTTGGAAGCTCCAGCCACGGCAATCAGTGAATCCCGGTCCGAAATCAAAGTGATATGTCCCGTGCTTTCATATAACGATTCCGCATATTCCTTGGCGAAATCGCCCAGTTCACCGATAGGCGAATACTTTTTCAGGATAACTTCACCGTCGCGGTCCACAAAAATCTCCAACGGGTCCCCCTCCCGGATCCGCAAAGTGCGGCGGATCTCCTTCGGAATGACCACCCGGCCCAGATCATCGATACGGCGTACAATTCCAGTAGCTTTCATGTCACATGTTGCCCCGCTTTCTAAGGAAGTATTGAACTACTGTCTGATGGATATTCGTTTATCCTTCGGTATGTTTATACAAAGGAGGGATTCGGCTCTTGTGATTCTGAGCATAGTATTTATCCCATCCGAATTGCTTATGCATTGTAATTTATTGTCCTTTGACAACAAAGCAGCGCGGATTTCTCCGCGCCGCCGTTTATGGCAGTTTTCACAGGCTTACCAATTATTTGCCATCGGTGCCAGTATTGCTCGAGCCGTTTCCGCTTTCGTTACCTGTGGTGCCGGCATTGCCGGTATCGCTGCCCGTATCGGCTCCGTTACCGCTTTGATCCGTGCCGGTATTTGTGCCTGCATCGGTATTACCGGATGTATCACCGGTTGTATTTCCCGAATCTTCGGTCTTCTCCACCTTAGGCAAGTCGATCTTCTTAATTATCTTTTGTAAATCCCCATCAATAAACTCGCCCAACTTTTGAGCCGCCACTGAAGTTTTAATCAAGTCCTTATCTGCAGCATCTAAGTTTTCGAATTCTTTTTCTACCCGGCCTTCAACACGTATGATGTGAAAACCGAAAGTGGTTTCTACAGGATCGCTGATCGTATTGAGTGGTAAGGTAACTGCCGCATTCCTAAACTCAGAAACCCAATTAGTTACATCTGCATCTGCGTATAAGCCTCCATTTTGGATATTTTCCTCACCATCGTCTGAGTATTGCTTAACTAACTTAGCAAAATCCTCACCACTATCTAGCTTAGCTTTAACCTCCTGCGCTAGCTTCAGAGCATCCTCTCTTGATCTTTCCTTACCTTCCTTATCTTTAAATCCAATCAGTATATGACGAACAGAGGCAGTTGTAATATAGCTCGTTTTATTTGCTTCATACTCCTCTTTCATATCATTTTGGCTAACCTTGGACTTTTCACCTTCCATGACTGTGTAAAGACGTACCATATAATTTTTAAATTCTGTTTCAGTTATATTATTTTGCTTCAGAATTTGATTAAATTGTTCCTCTCCATATGCATTTTTCATATCCTCAACTTCTCTAACTGCTTTTTGTTTTCCATCCTCCTTCAAATCGCTACTCACTTTATTCTCCAAATATTCATAGGCAACAGCTTGATTTACGATGTATTTTTGAAAATCTTCAAGTTCTGACAGCTGTCCATACTGTGGGTACAAAAGTATCGATGTTTTCATTTCCAGGTCAAATTCGGCAGCGGTAATTTCCCCGCCTTCATACGTAGCGACAACCTTGTCGTCGTCTTTCTTCCCGCAGCCAGCCATGACGGCCACAGCCATCACCAGAGACAGGGCTATGAGCAGCGTCTTCCATGAACGCCCTTTACTTTGAAACATCTTGTAGTTCCCCTTTCGATTTGAACGAGTCCTTCAGAGCTCCCAGGAACTGCTCCAACAAGCCCATCATTTCTTTATCGTCCATTCCCTTGGTTTTGATGCGGATCAGCATGCCCGATCCTTGTATAAATTGTACACGTCTTCCGAACATATTTCCAACTTCCGCAATTTGTGCGGGAATGATATCGCGTTCCCGGCCTTCATAAAACTTCACGGTCACTTCTTCTCCGCGCAAGGTCATGGACTCGATGCCATACTTTTTGCCGTACAGCTTCACGCGGGCCACGGACAGCAGGTTCTGCACCGCCTCCGGCAGCTCCCCGAAGCGGTCGAGCAGCTCGTCCTCCAGTTCGGCGACATCGTCAAACGTGGCGGCCGATGCCGTCTTTTTGTAAATCTCAATCTTTTGAATACTATCATAAATGTAATCCGAAGGTAAATAGGCGTCGATGCCAAGATCGATCGTCGTGTTCCATTTCGATTCCTCGGGAACGGCTTCGCCAAGCATGGTTACCTTCCGCTTCTGGATTTCCTCGGCCAGCATCTGCGAGTAGAGGTCAAAGCCGACGGACGCGATAAATCCATGCTGCTCGGCGCCGAGCAGATTTCCGGCCCCGCGAATGGCCAGGTCGCGCATGGCGATTTTGAAGCCGGACCCAAGCTCGGTAAACTCTTTAATCGACTGCAGCCGCTTCTCGGCCACCTCGGTCAGCGACTTGTCTCGCTGGTACGTAAAATAAGCATATGCGATCCGGTTGGATCGTCCAACCCTGCCGCGAAGCTGATAAAGCTGGGATAAGCCCATCTTATCGGCATCATGCACAATCAGGGTGTTGACGTTCGGAATGTCGACCCCTGTTTCGATAATGCTGGTGCTGACCAGAACATCGTATTCCCCGTCTAGAAAATCAAGGATCGTCTTCTCCAGCTCTTGCTCCGACATCTGACCATGCCCAATGCCTACCCTTGCTTCCGGGACAAGCATCGAAATTTGCGCGGCCATTTCCTGAATTCCTTGTACACGGTTGTACAAGTAATAAATTTGGCCCCCGCGCGCCATCTCCCGCTCGATCGCTTCTCTGACGAGAGCCTGGCTATGCTCGACGACATAAGTTTGTACCGGGAAACGGTTTTCCGGCGGCGTCTCGATGACGGACAAATCCCGCACGCCGAGCATGGACATATGCAGCGTCCGCGGAATCGGCGTCGCCGTCAAGGTCAGCACATCGACATTCGTCTTCAGCTTTTTAAGCTTCTCTTTGTGAGTGACGCCAAAACGCTGCTCTTCATCGACAATCAGAAGTCCAAGGTCCTTGAAAACCAGGTCCTGCGAAAGCAGGCGATGCGTACCGATGACGATATCGACCGTTCCCTGGCGTACGCCTTTAATGGTCTCATTCTGTTCCTTACGGCTGCGGAACCGGCTGAGCGACTGAATGTTGATCGGATAGCCGGAGAAACGTTCACGGAACGTTTCATAATGCTGCTGAGCCAAAATTGTCGTCGGCACCAGCACGGCTACCTGTTTTCCTTCAATCGCGGCTTTGAACGCAGCGCGGATCGCCACTTCGGTTTTGCCGTAGCCGACATCGCCGCACAACAGCCGATCCATTGGCCGGGATTGCTCCATATCCTTCTTGATTTCCTCAATGGCCCGGACTTGGTCCCGCGTTTCTTCATAAGGGAACATCGCCTCGAATTCCTGCTGCTCCGGCGAATCCTTCTCAAATGCAAATCCCGGAGAAGACTGGCGTTCCGCATACAACTTGATCAAATCGTCGGCGATATCCTGTACGGAGGAACGCACTTTGTTTTTCACCCGGGTCCATTCATTGCCCCCGAGTTTGTATATTTTCGGCTCTTTCTCTTCCGAACCGACATATTTCTGGATCATGTCGATCTGCTCGATCGGTACGGACAGCTTGTCACCGCCGGCATACAGGATGTGCATGTAATCCTTGTGGATGCCGCCGACTTCCAGCGTGCCTATGCCCAGATATTTCCCGATCCCGTGATTCTGATGCACGACATAATCGCCGACCTTGAGCTCGGTGTAGCTCTTGATCCGCTCGGCATTATCCATGCTTTTGCTGACTTTCCGCGCTTTCCGCTGTTTCTGCGAAAACATCTCGCCTTCAGTGATGACGACGAGGTGAACCGACGGAAGTTCAAAGCCGGACTGCAGATTGCCCTGCAGCAGAGTCGGTTCATCAATGCCGTAATCTTGAAGCACGCGGCGCATCCGGTCCATCCGTTCGTCGGTGCTGGCCAGCATGATGACGTTCGCTCCGCTCTTTTTCCAACGCTCCATTTCCGCTTTAAGGACATTCATCTGCCCATGGAAGTCCTGCATTGCCCGGCTGACGAAATTGAGGATATTTTGCGGCTGGGAATGCGGCACCTGGCGGAGGAACAGCGACATAAACAGCGTTTGGAACGGCCGGTGATAAATCACGCGATCCCCGTTCAGAGCCAAGGGAAGGTCCGGCAGGCTTTTGCCGTTCTGGAACAAATGCAAGTTCCATTCGGATTCATCCCGCTCCAACTGACGCGACGTTTCAAGCAAACGGGCCGGCTCATCAAGAATCAATAGCGTGTCCGCAGGCATGTAATCGTACAAACTCTGATTCTCCGGATAGATGAGAGAAATATATTTATAGATTTCCGGAAAATAGACATGCTCCCGCATTAGCTCTATTTCCCTGGAAATTTCCTCGCTCAGTTTATTTTTTGCCTGGCGATCGCTCATTTTCTCCAATTGCTGTTCCAGACGTTCTCCCACCGCTTGGGCGGCACGTTCTAGACGGTCCCGGGAAGCGATCAACTCCTTGCACGGGGTTACTGTAACCTGTTTGATTTGATCGACCGACCGCTGATCCGCGGGATCAAAGGTTCGGATGGAGTCAACTTCATCGTCAAACAACTCCACGCGGTATGCCAACGCCGTGGTTAGCGGATAAAAATCGATAATGCCCCCGCGAATGCTCATCTCACCCCGGGACTCGACACGCTCGACTCTTTCATAACCAAGTTCAATCATCCGCGCTAGAAAGTCTTCAAGCTGCAGCGTCCCTCCAAGCTCGATCGACATGCTGGCCTCCGAGATCGCCTCCCGCGTCGGGATAAATCTGCGCACGCCCGAATAAGGTACGACCACAACTCCCCGGAACCCCTGGGAACATTGCAGCAGTACCTCGATCCGCTGGGCGAGCATCTCGGGACTGGAGACCGCCGCTTCCGCGGCTACCAGTTCATTTGCAGGATACAACAGCACCTGATCGGCTGACAGCGCTTCCTGCAAGTCTTCGTATATTTTCTGCGCGGAAAACATGTTATGGGTCACGACCATCAAAGGCCGATTCGTCTCCTGATACAGTGCGGCCAACGCCACCTGCCTGGAGGAACCCGATAGCCCGGAAATCAGTTGTTCCTTCATGCCGGCGCCTACTCCCGCCACCATCGAAGTGAAATCCGTATCCCGGGAGAAAGCTTGTATGAGTGCTTGTAACAAGTGAGGCACCTCTCTTAATTTCTAGATTGCCAACAATAATCAAAAGGAGCCTCAGCAACCTTGCCAAGGCCCTATATCCCGCTCATCCGGTGATATACATCCTATTCTGCCCCGCTATTGCAGGGGATTCGCAAGCAATGATAACTCCGGGTTATTCTCCAAAGCTTCCCTGCAATAATCGCAGGTCACCCGGACCGTCGTCTCGCCGTTCGAATCATACGCTATTATATCTCGCCGCTCATCAGGGGTCAAGAAATGGAAACCGAGCTGGGATTCCGTGATATCGGGAGCATCGATTCTACCAACAAAGGTGCGGCAATGCCGGCAAACATAGTTTACAGCCATCTATATGCCTCCTGGGGATTGTTTATACCACCAGTATGCCCCGCGCGCCTTCGATTTAGCCCTTGCCCCGTTCTTCTATCCGTTAAACTTGGCCATCGTCTGCTCAAATGTATGATCCAAGCTAAACTCCAAAGCGTCGCATGCCGCCTCGATCGACTGTTTAAGCAGCGGAGCTTCCTTTTTTGCAAAATTGGAAAGCACATAATCGACAATCGGATAACCCGGCTCAGGTCTGGATATCCCCATTCTGATCCGGTTGAACGTCTGCGTTCCCGTATGCTGGATAATCGATTTGATTCCGTTATGACCGCCCGCACTTCCCTGATACCGCAGCCGGTTACGGCCGATCTCCGTATCCAGGTCGTCATACACGACGATCATATCTTCCAGCGGAACCTTATAATAATCCATGAAAGCCCGCACCGATTCGCCCGACAAATTCATATAGGTCATCGGCTTGATCAAGGCCACCTTCCCGCCCGGGAGCATCCCCTCCCCGATCAGCGCCTTGCACTTGCTCTGCTTGATCGCGATGCCGTGCCTTCTTGCCAGCTCGTCCAGAGCCATAAATCCGATATTATGTCTCGTGTTCTCATATTTGGACCCCGGATTACCGAGGCCTACGATCCATTTCATGTTGAACCTCCAAACATTTAATTTCTTATCTATCCGAATGTTTCGACAAGGAGAGGAGAATCCGACCCTTTTCGCTAAATTTCAATGTTCCCCGTGAAACAATATCTGCAGCCCGACTCACTCATTCTTCCTGCACGAACCTAAGCGTTTCCCGAAGGGAGAGCGCCTTTTTGCACGAGGTAGAAGTAATCCAGCCAATTGTTGCTCATTCTTCCTGCAACGACCTAAGCGTTTCCCGAAGGGAGAGCGCCTTTTTGCACGGAGTAGAAGTCATCTAGCCAATTGTTACTCATTCTTCCTGCACGAACCTAAGCGTTTCCCGAAGGGAGAGCACCTTTTTGCACGAGGTTGAAGTCATCCAGCCAATTGTTACTCATTCTTCCTGCACGGACCTAAGCGTTTCCCGAAGGGAGAGCGCCTCTTTGCACGAGGTTGAAGTCATCCAGCCAATTGTTACTCATTCTTCCTGCACGGACCTAAGCGTTTCCCGTAGGGAGAGCGCCTCTTTGCACGAGGTAGAAGTCATCCAGCCAATTGTTGCTCATTCTTCCTGCACGGACCTAAGCGTTTCCCGAAGGGAGAGCGCCTCTTTGCACGGAGTAGAAGTCATCCAGCCAATTGTTGCTCATTCTTCCTGCACGGACCTAAGCGTTTCCCGTAGGGAGAGCGCCTCTTTGCACGAGGTAGAAGTCATCCAGCCAATTGTTGCTCATTCTTCCTGCACGGACCTAAGCGTTTCCCGAAGGGAGAGCGCCTCTTTGCACGGAGTAGAAGTCATCCAGCCAATTGTTGCTCCTTTCTCCCATTCATGCTCCCCAGCAGGAGCGCCCCAAATGTAGCGGACCCCCGAGGGGAGAAAAGCGCTCGCAGCAGTAAAGCCACCCGGGTGAGCAGAAAGCAGCAGTATTCTCCAGCATACAGGCAGCACAGGTCATCCAATAGTTAAGCGGCCCCGAAGGGGGATAAGCGTTCCATGCACCACAGTAAGGCGTATCCCCGAAGGGGACAGCCGCGCAGGAGCGCCTCTGTCACTCCCACGTTCCCCCCATTTCGGGTAATCCCCTAGGGCAGCGCCCTGGGGGGCCCTCCCTAGAGGGAGGGTTTGGGTGGGTGTTCTCCCGGTTTGGGTGGGTGACCTCCAAATATCAATAAGGGTTGCTCCTCGCCAAGGAGGATGCAACCCTTCATTTGCAGCAGGACGCCGGCTCTCTTTATTCGATCTCGAACAGCTTGCTGATCGACAGCTCCTCATGGACGCGAATAATCGCTTCGCCCATCAACGGAGCAACGGACAACACTTTCAGCTTGCTGGTCGGATGCGGATGCGTGATCGGAATGGTATCTGTAACAATAACTTCCTTCAGCGGAGAGTTCTCTAATCGTTCCATCGCCGGACCGGACAAAACCGGATGCGTACAGCACGCGTAAACTTCCTCGACTCCGCCTTCCTTCAGCGCATTGGCGCCGAGTACAATGGTCCCGGCCGTATCAATGATATCGTCAACGAGAATCGCGGTTTTCCCTTCGATATTCCCGATGATGTTCATAACTTCGCTGACATTCGGCTCCGGACGGCGCTTGTCGATGATCGCCAGCGGCGCGTTCAAGAAATCCGCAAGCTTGCGAGCCCGTACTACACCGCCGTGATCCGGGGATACAACGACCGGATTCGGGATATTTTTCGAGCGGAAATATTGGGCAAGAATCGGTACGCCGAGCATATGGTCCACCGGAATATCAAAGAAGCCCTGGATCTGCATTGCATGTAAGTCCATCGTAATAACGCGGTGTGCGCCGGCTTTTTCGATAAGGTTGGCCACCAGCTTGGCTGTAATCGGGTCACGCGAACGCGCCTTCCGATCTTGACGGGCATAACCGTAATACGGAATAACGACGTTAATACTCTTGGCTGAAGCCCGTTTCAATGCATCCACCATTACCAGAAGCTCCATCAGGTTGTCGTTGACTGGAGCGCAAGTGGACTGAACCACATACACATGGCAGCCGCGAACGCTCTCGGAAAGCTTGACCTGAATTTCGCCGTCACTAAAACTCGTCGTCTCCGATTCCCCCATCGGAATCCCGATATAATCGGCGATTTGATGAGCCAGCTTGGGATTGGAGTTGCAAGTGAATATTTTCAGTTTAGAATCACAATAAGTCATAAATTTTAATACCCTCCGTGCTGTGTAGATAGATAACTATCCCGTCATTGAAATGCATTGCATCCTGATGATTCCGCAAAAAGAGGCCGCGCCATAGTCGAACGATCCTACTGCAACATGCCTGACAACATTCGATTCGATTTTATGATTCCTGTTCCTGCTTCTGTTTCTTGGCTTTTGCGCGTGCGCGAAGCTTCTCGGCATAGCCCGGCTTGTTTTCCTGCCGGTTGCGCGCGATGGCCACATCATTGTCCGGTACCTTCTGCGTAATTGTGGAACCTGCCACAACATAAGCACCCTTGCCGACCTTCACCGGGGCAATCAAGTTCACATTGCTGCCGATGAACGCGTCGTCTTCGATTTCCGTAATGGACTTATTATACCCATCGTAGTTAACCGTTATCGCACCGCAGCCGATATTTACGTTTTTACCTACCTTGGCGTCCCCGACATAGCTCAAATGCGAAACCTTGGAGCCGTCGTCGAGCGTTGCGTTTTTAATTTCCACAAAGTCGCCGATTTTGACATGCTCGCCCAGTTTTGCACCTGGACGCAAATAAGCGAAAGGCCCAACCGTCGTCTCCTTGCCGACTTCCGCCTGGCAGAGTACCGACTGTTTCACCTTTGCGCCATCATCGATACGGCAGTCTTCAATTTCCGCGGCCGGTCCGATGACGCAATTCTCGCCGATCTCCGTTTTGCCCGAAATCGTGGTTCCCGGATAGATCACCGTATCCGAACCGATAAACACATCCGCGCCAATGTAAGTCGAGCTCGGATCAATAATCGTAACCCCGTTCAGCATATGCTTCCGGTTAATCCGCTCCCGCATGAAACCTTCTGCTTCGGACAACGCCAAACGGTCATTGACACCGATGGACTCCGAATAGTCGCTCGTCAGGTAACCCTCCACGACTTCGCCTTCATTGACCAGAATGCCGATGACATCCGTCAAATAGTATTCTTGCTGTGCGTTGCTGTTCGTTACTTTTTCCAGTGCCGCAAACAGCTTTGCATTATCAAAACAATAGGTTCCCGTGTTAATTTCCTTAACCGCATCTTCCTCAGGGGAGCAATCCTTTTGCTCGACAATCCGAACGACGGAACCATTTTCGGTGTCCCGGATAATGCGACCATACCCCTGTGGTTGATCCATGGAAGCCGTTAATACGGTAGCTGCCGCTCCCTTTCCTTCGTGAAGGCTAAGCATTGCTTCCAACGTTTCTTCCTTGACCAGCGGAGTGTCGCCACAAATGACGATCGTTGTACCTTCTTCTTTACCGAGCAGTCCCCCGGCTTGCTTGACCGCATGCCCGGTTCCAAGTTGCTGCTCCTGCAGCACATACTCGGCTTTTGTTCCCAGATAAGATTTCACCGCTTCGGCTCCGTGGCCCACAACTACAATTCTGCGCTCACATTGGACTTTTTCAACCGTGTCCAGGACATGCCCGACCATCGGTTTGCCGCAAACGGGATGGAGCACTTTGTAGAGCTTCGACTTCATGCGCTTTCCCTGACCTGCGGCAAGAACAATCGCAAATCTTTTCAAGGCCCCGGCCTCCTTCTCTTGAACTCATTACTGAATATATCTCATTTAGGAGAAAAAGAAAAGAGAGCCATGCGTATGGCTCTCTTTTCTCGAACCCCAATTGGTTGAGACAAAACTGCGACTTAAGCCCCTTCTTCAATGACTTCCTCTTGCTCGGCAGCACGCTCGTACTCTGCCAGGACAGCAGCTTGGATCTTCTCGCGTGTACCCGAAGAAATCGGATGCGCAATGTCCCGGAATTCCCCGTCAGGAGTACGCTTGCTCGGCATAGCTACAAACATGCCATTGTTCCCGTCGATAACGCGAATGTCATGAACAACAAATTCATTATCGATGGTAATGGATGCGATCGCTTTCATTCTGCCTTCAGAGCTGACTCGGCGGAGTCTTACGTCCGTAATTTGCATATGTGTTCACCACCTTTTTCCATCAGAGACTTGGTGTAATATTCCACATAGCAAACGGAAATCCTCTTTTTTTAATGAACATTATGGCCTAAAATCAGGAATTTTTTTGTGTTGGCTGGCTTTTCGACATGATTCGCCGCAAACCTTGACTGTTCAACAAAAAATCGACAAAACTCTCTATCCTGTTGGAAGATTAATTTTTGGAGAAATAATTCCCGGGTTCTACTGAAATTTCCTTGCCCTTGGCATCTACCGCCCGGAGTGTAGCCAAAGAGACATAGTCCTGGAGCAACCGCTCATCCGACTCCACTTCCCCCGACTCGACCAGAACGCCTACTCCTGCCACTTCGGCATCAAATTCGGCAAGCAGATCCACCATTCCCCGGATCGTACCGCCCGCCTTCATGAAGTCGTCCACGATCAATACTTTGGACTTTTGCTTCATCGCCCGGCGTGACAAGGTCATCGTATGCAAACTTTTGTGCGAGCCTGAAACATAATTGATGCTCACCGCCGAACCTTCCGTCACCTGATGGTCTCTGCGGACCAACACGACCGGCAGGTTCAATTCCGCACCCGTTGCGTAAGCGAGCGGAATCCCTTTTGTCTCCACCGTCATGACACAGTCGATGTCGCGTTTCGCGAAGGCGGTCGCAAACAGCTTGCCCGCTTCGTTCATCAGCCCCGGCAAGCCCAAAAGGTCCGACATGTACAAATATCCGCCCGGCAAAATACGATCGGGTTCGGACAGCTTCTCGCATAGTTGATGGATAAAGTGGAGTGCCTGTTCCCGTCCGACCATCGGCATATACTTCACTCCACCGGCCGCGCCTGCTAAAGTTTGCAACTCGCCGGTGCCTTCTTCCTCAAACACTTCTTTAATAATCGCCAAATCTTCGCTAATCGAGGACTTGGCCGCCTCATACCGTTCCGCAAACGTGGTAAGCGGGATCAATTGATGGGGGCGGGATAACAAATATTGCGTCATATCCACCAATCGAGCGCTTCTTTTCAATTTTTTCACGAAGTACCCCTCGCTAAATCCGAATATTTTATAGAGAATATACCATTGATGTACGTCTCTGTTCAAGTAAGCAGTCTTACGGCATAGACTTCTTTGCAAAAGCCCCTCAGCCCGTTATAAATCCGCGGGACCTTCGACTCTTTGGAAACCAAACCGAACACGGTCGGCCCGCTGCCCGACATAAGTACGCCGTCGGCGCCAAGCCGAATCATCGTTTCTTTCAGATGAGCCACCTCGGGGTATAGCTGTAAGGTAACCCCTTCGAGCACATTCCCGAGCTCCGCGCAGATCCCGGCGAACGAACCCTGCTCGATGGCTTCCTGCATGCGGGTTGCGGAAGGATGATTCGTAATTTCTTGACTCTTCAGTCGTCCGTAAACATCCGCGGTCGATACATTGATCGGCAGCTTGGCGAGAATCACCCAGCATTGAGGCGGATTTTTTAGTGGAGTCAGCTTTTCCCCCCGTGCGGTGGCCAGCGCCGTTCCCCCCGTTACGCAAAATGGAACGTCCGAGCCAAGCTCGGCGCCGAGCTCCATCAATTCCTTCTCGGGAATGCCGAGCTTCCATAACCGGTTTAATCCGCGAAGCGTAGCTGCCGCATCGCTGCTCCCTCCGGCAAGCCCCGCGGCAACCGGTATCTTCTTGTCCAAATGTATATATACGCCGCTGCGGACGTCATAACGCTCTTTAATCAGCTTGGCGGCCTGAAAGGCTAAGTTCTTTTCGTCAAGCGGAATATAGCCCGCCTGGCTCGATATAATGATCGTATCCCTGGGGAGAGCGCTCATTTCCAACCGGTCGGCCAAATCCACCATCGTCATGATCATTTCCACTTCATGGTAGCCATCCGGCCGTTTATGTAAGACGTCAAGCATCAGGTTAATTTTCGCCGGCGCTTTTTCGTAAATTTTCAAGACGCTCACCCACTTTCCATTTCCGTAAATTCCATCACCGTACAAAACCAGACTTAACATATTATAAAAAAAACTAAGCTTTTCGTCTATGCACGGAAGACAGCAAAAACAAACGGGCCTCCCGATTGGGAAGCCCGTCGCATCTACCTTGCTTCAAACTAAGGCTCTTTCCTGGACGCGGCCCGCTCGGCAAGCTCGATTGCTCTTTTCACCATATTGCCCGCATCCTTGGCCTTAATCCCGCCCCATCCTTCTTCACGGACGGTATCGTAAAATCCGAGATCCTTCGCCAGTTCAACCTTCAAGTCTTCGGACATGATGCTTCGCCTTCTGCGCGACATGTACCATTCCTCCTTAGGAAGCGATAGATTAAAATAACGTCTGTAGTATGTGCCCTTTCGCGTGCCTTCATTCGGCAGTGGAATCATGTCCACCGGGTGCGTACATACAAAAAACCGACCCTGCGCTGACGCGCGAGGGCCGGTTGCTTCAATCATCATGTAATTCAAGGTTTATTATACGACAACCGCATTTCATTGTTATCGCCACAAACCATGACTTCAACGGATTCGGTGAGAATATCGGCATAACTGTAAGACACACGTTTGAAAGTTTGCTGATCTTCATCCAGCTTCACGATAAAGACCGAAGGATAGGTCTCCTCCAATACACCGGTGCGTTCGACGGTCTTACGTCGACCTCCATTAGCTCGCAGTGTAATCTTTTGTCCAACGTGAGCCTCGAGACTGTGTTTTATTTCATTCAGCGCATTTTTAGCCATTGCCTGTGACCACCTTCCTTCTTTGTCCATTATAACAAGAAAGGGAGTCGCTTGTCAAGTTGAAATAAATAATTATATCAGCATGAAAAAAAGGTTGTCAACGATTTTTTTTCGACACTTTCGGCAAACGGCCTTTTTCTGAAATTACATGGAAGGGACAACCTTCAAGGCGGACAGATCTACAAGCTTCGGCAGTCCAATCCGGTAACTTCCCCGCGTCTCGATTCCACCCACGCCCTGCGTTCCGCTGATGGTATGGCTCAGTATGTCGGTAATATGGATCGTTTCGCGAATGGGCGTCAGAGCGGCCTTGGCGGCGATATATACCGGATCCAACGCATGGATGAGTACACGTGCCGGCGAGCTTGCAAAGTTGGCCCCCGCCTGGAGCAGCGCCTCAAAATGCGACTGGCATGCCCCGGCCACGATGGTCAAAGCGTCAAAATTGCGTTCATACCTGCGTGCGGCCTGAATCGCCTCGACAAAGTGCTTGGAGTTTTTATAGCTCGATAAATTATAAAGATCCGCCGTCGGCCGATTTTTCAGAACTCCATCATGGCCGGTTATCACGACCACATCGGGCTGAATACTCGGCAGCAAGCGGTATAGCGCGCCGGCCATCTGCGACTCGGTGACGTAATATCCCTGTGCCGGGACGCGCAGTTTTTCGTACAGGCTAAGGCTCTTTTTCAAATACCGCTCGTCTCCGTCCAAATGGAGCACCTTTCCCGGTACCTCGAAAAACGAAGGCTCTCCGGCGGTATACCACTCCCGTCCCAAAACGGAATGGCTTCGCTCCGTCAGCTCTTGCCGGTCCTTATGCAGCCGTTCCAGCGATTCGGTAGCCTTGATCCGCGCCCGCTGCGTTTTTTCGCCCGTAGCGCTCGGACTTACCTTCATCAGGTCGGTCAAAGGAGCGTCCGCCAGCAAACGAAATTCCGTTCCTTTTATGATGGCCTGCTCCCGTACGATGTTCTCGACCCGAAAAGTCACATCCCCACCGTACGATTTGCGGACGACCAAGTCACCCAAATTCGTCAAATCAATCACCTCAACCCATCCTATGGGCGAACCCAGGGATTGGTTCCGAGAGGTAATTCAAAAAGTCATCTTTTGATCACGAGGCAAATCAAAAAGCTTATATCTTTTTTAAACCGGCTTTAAAAAACGTATTGCTAAGGCCCGCGAATTCCTGCAGGCTCAGCGTCTCCGCGCGCCGCGACGGAGCTATGCCCGCTTCGGCAAGCAACGATTCCAGCCGTTCCCGGCCCTCTCCCGGGAAGAAACGGGTTTTGAGGTTGTTGGCAATCGTTTTTCGCCGTTGGGCAAAGGAGGCTTGGACCACTTCGAAGAAAAAGGATTCATCCTCGACGTCCACCGGAGGCGTCTTACGTACCTTCAGGCGAATAACCGCGGACTCCACGTTCGGTTGCGGAATAAAGACACTGTGGGGTACAGTGCAAACAAGCTCCGGTTCACTATAGTACTGAACCGCGATACTCAAGCTTCCATAGTCTTTCCCGCCGGGGGCCGCGGCCATCCGTTCGGCGACCTCTTTTTGAATCATCACGACGATATTTTCCAGAGGTAACCCGGCCTCCAGCAGATTCATCAGAATCGGGGTCGTCACATAGTATGGCAGATTGGCCACGACGCTGACCGAGCTGCATTCCGCGAATTCGGACGCAAACAAAGCATGAAGATCAAGCTTCAGGACATCGCCATGAATGACTTTTACATGCGGATGGGGAGCCAACACTTCCTCCAGGATCGGCAGCAGTCGCTGGTCGATTTCGACGGCGGCTACGCGCCCCGCTTCCCGGGCCAGTTTCTCCGTCAATGCGCCGATCCCCGGACCGATCTCCAGCGCCCCCTTGGACTTGTCCAACCCGGCCGCTCCGACGATCTTGGCCAGAATGTTCTGGTCGATCAGAAAGTTTTGGCCAAGGCTCTTTTTAAACGAAAAACCGTGCCTCTCGATAATTTCCTTCGTCCGGCGCGGCGTAGACACATCTTCTCTTACTTCCACAGTTATTCGCCCCTTTCATTCTTGAGTTGGGCCAGTGCGTCGCAAAATTCCGCGCGGCTAATCCGGAAAATCCCAAGGCGCTTGTAAAACTGCTTGCCGTTGCAATATCCGATTCCGAGCCGTTCGCCCATAAAACGCCGGCGGGCTGCCGCATCCTCGTGCACGATCAGTCCGGCTTCCAGCAAGTCTTCCCACTCCACTTGCCTGAGGTCTTCTTCCGCTCCAGGGACGGCCTCGCTGCGGACGCGGGAAAGCGCCTCGCGAATCGCCTTTGGCGACGCATTCTCGACGCCGATATCGTCGCCCTTGGTGGCGTCGGCCTCACGCAGGAAAGCGTGCTTGCAGCCCGGCACGCGCTGGGCCACGATTTTACGGATCCGCTCCCCGGCATGATCGGGATCCGTGAAAATAATCACCCCGCGCCGCTCCATCGCCAGCTCAATTTTCCGCAGCGTCGTCTCGTTAATCGCCGAACCGCCGGTCTCAATGGTGTCGGCTTCCACCGCCCGCTTCACCGCGACGGTATCGTCCCGGCCTTCCACCACAATGACCTCTTTGATCATGCACTTCTCAACCTTCCCAACATTTATTAAAGTCATAATTACAATCATAACCACCCGTCCAACGGGTGGTTTGCTCTTGGGGTATAACCCCCTGTTGCCAAACTGCGCCTAAAGACGCTAGCCTGACAATAAAATTGTTCAGGCTCAGTGTTATTTGTCACTTTCACTTACCAGTTAAACTGGTTTACTTCTTCTTGCTGCTGTTCCTGCTGAAGGGATCTTCATACTCTTTCACGCTCAGTTTATCAATTGCTTGATCATGTGCTTCTTGCTCACGTATATATTTTGCGACGGTGGCCTCATTTAAGCCAACAGTACTGACGTAATATCCTTCCGCCCAAAATTTCCGATTCCCATACTTATACTTTAAGCTCGCGTGTTTCTCGAATATCATCAACGAGCTTTTTCCCTTCAGATATCCCATAAATGATGATACTGAGATTTTTGGGGGAATTGCTACTAACATATGTACATGATCCGGCATCATGTGGCCCTCTATTATCTCCACTCCCTTGTATTTACACAAACGCTTGAAAATCTCGATCAAGTCTTTTCTCACTTGATTATAAATTTCTTTCCGTCTATACTTCGGGGTGAACACAATGTGGTATTTGCACATCCACTTCGTGTGAGCTAGACTATAGCTCTTGTTTGCCATCTAAGACCATTCCTTTCATTATTGAGCCTGAACATCTCAATTTTATTGGAATGGTCTTGTTGGTCAAACCCTTGATCCCTCCACCCGCATAGCGGGTGGTTTTTTGTTTCGCACGCTTCGCGAGCTCAACTGGCTAAAGCCGCAACAAAAAGAAGAGGAATTCTCCTCTTCTTATCCGTGTCTTATTCATCATCCTAATATTATATCATTCCCTGCCCAAAGTAAACGCGGCGGTTAGTTGAGCTCCGGTTTGGTCGGTCCGATGACATATACGGTCCGCCCTTTCTTACGGCCGAAGTTCTCCGCCGATTTCAGGGAATCGTAATAAACGTCTATTTTATTGCCTTTGATGGCACCGCCGGTGTCCTCCGCTTTACGGAAGCCGATGCCCTCAATATAGACCCACCATCCCAAAGGAACGACGCTTTTGTCGACAGCGATCGTCCGGCCTTCCGTCACGCGGGTGCCGGAGGCGGTACGCGTGCCGATTCCGTCTTCCTCCGAGGAGTATGCGGTTAAGGTCACGTTTTTAAGTACTTTTTTATATTTAAACGAGACGCCGCCTTTCGTCGTCAGTCCGCTGATATTCACCGAATCTCCAGTACGGGAAATGCTTGCGGCTGCAACGGCTGTCGGTTTCTTCGTGCCTACGGCGACCACTTTCGGCGAGGCCTCCTTCTCGACCTCTTTGCCAAGCCAACGCTTGGACACGAAGACTCCGTCTTCATAAACTTTTTCGATATTATGCACGACAACACCCTCGCTGCCTTCGGAAACCACTTTGGTTTTACCTTTTAGCAACGACTCGTCAGAAGTCTTTACCACGGAAAATGGCACATTTTCTTTGGACTGTACCGTTTGTTTGGTCACTCGTACGATCTTGATGTCCAGATTTTCACTCACTTTGCTGTCCAGCGCAGGAGTAACTTTGTCGTCCTGGTTCAACGTAATCCCGAGTTCCTCGATGGTCTTCCGAATGCTGTCTTCTGTCGTGTAATGGATGGTTGTCTTACCGTCTACGCTGACTTGAACCGGAACCGCACGCTCAATGACGATCCGGTCACCGTCTTCAAGATTACTGTCGAGCGGACGCGACACTTCGTCCCCCCGGTTCAGTACGATGGACTGTTCGTCCAATACTTCATTGACCAGCGATTGGCGGGTTTCGATCGTTTGGCTCTCCCCGTCGACCACCAGATGAACTTTCTTGCTGCTTTGCCCGTAAACCCAAATCAGGATGATGAGAACTACCGCGATGGCTAACAAGCCTACAACCGCTGCTTGACGTAAATGTTCTTGTTTCCACCGCATTGCGTAAGACATGCTGGATGAGCGTGATTCATGGGTCTCCAATTTGCGGAAAATGCCCATTTCTTCCGTCCTCCTTCATAGTCCCGCCGTCTAGAACGATTTAGCTTGAATTTGACGTGACTACATTTCATTTTTACGAAATACGTTCTTCGTGACCCGTACTTCGCATCCTGCCCCAGTCTTCTCGGCATTGTCACCTCCTGTATACAACAGTATGATGACCCTACTACGTTTATTCAAAACAAAAGAAGCCTAAAGAAAGAGTAAGAGGCTCTCTTTCGTGGCTTCCGGATCGTCCTGATGTAATAGGATGCACGAGTTTGCCCTCTCATTGTACGCTTACGAGGTTAGCTGTCGGGTTAGGACGCGAGAGACCCGCCCTTTCTCAGTTCATTCGCTCATGGCGCAATGACCTCGAATTCACCCCAATGACCCAAGAAGAAATCAACCACAAACCGATTGGCCATTATGCCTGCCGGCTGCATTTGGTTCCCCCGTTCTCCGTTTGCCGGAGATTCAGCGAGACTGGTTCATGGAACCATGTAATCCTCCAAAATGATTACTGAAAAGATTCTATCCTGTTTCGATGCAGGTTGTAAAGGATCAATCAAGAACGTTTATTTTAATAAATGGTTAAAAAAATGTAATAAACTCGGTTCAGTTGGTTAAAATGCATTAATCTTTCTCGTTTGCTCCTTTTTTCATCGGTTTTCCTCCCGATTTCACCGAATTCCAAATCGTTCCAGCGCATTCCTGGTTGTAATTTCTGCCAGTTCCTCCACGGAAATCCCTTTTAATTCAGCCGCGGCTTCGGCAACCAACCGGACATGTCCGGTCTCGTTTCTCTTTCCACGAAATGGATGAGGTGTTAAATATGGGGCGTCCGTTTCGATCAGCAAACGGTCAAGCGGAGTCTTCGCCAAGACCTCTTTCGGTTGTTTTGCATTTTTAAACGTAATCGGTCCGCCAAACGACAAATGAAATCCCAAATCCAGACACATTTTGGCAATTTCCCAACTCCCCGAGTAAGAGTGCATAACCCCGCCGATTTCATCGGCCTTCTCTTCACGGAGAATGCGTACTACGTCTTCATGCGCATCGCGGTTATGGATGCAAATCGGCATTTTGAGCTCCCGCGCCAGACGGATTTGTTTGCGGAACACTTCATGTTGCACGTCTTTCGGGGACGTATCCCAATAATAATCAAGTCCGATTTCGCCAATCGCGACAACTTTCTCATGCTTGGCAAGTTCGGCAATCCAGTCCAAATCCTCTTCTTTCATTGTAATGGCGTCCTGCGGATGCCAGCCGACAGCGGCATATATAAAATCATAAGATTCCGCGAGCTTCATCGTAGTCGGGATAGTCTCACGGTTAAAACCGATATTGATCATCCGCGTTACCCCTTGATCCAGCGCACGCTGAAGCGCTTCCTCCCGATCGCCGTCAAATTGCGCCGCATCCATATGCGTATGTGTATCGAATAACTCCATTATGCATCCTCCCTAGCTATGACAAATCGAATAGTTTAGCGATTTCCTTCGGTAAACGGTCTTTGAAAGCCGCCAATTTATTATCCGGAAAGTACAAATGAAATCTTCCCCGGTGCAGCCCGCTGATCGAGCGCACGATGTCGGAAACTTCGGAAATTTCCCGAAGCCGTTCCTGCCGGTCGAGCAGCAGAATCTGCTTGTCCCGGGATTCGCCGTCCGGACGAAACACATCATAAGGCAGATCGGTCGGAAAATCAATTTCCAGATCGTAATCCGGATGGAGCCCCGCCGCCTTAAAAGCATGGCGAATCTCGTCAATCGTTTCCAGGTCGATTGCATCCGTTTCTACATATTTATACAGTTTTCTGTCTAAAAACCGGCCGCACAGATCGCTCAGTAATTCATCCGGTTCTTTACGCCATTGCATAAATGCGGTCTGCACCAACGCCTCGTCGAGCAGCTGATAATCCCTGACCGTCAAGTTGCCCCGAAATAGGCCCGGTAGCGGGTCCGGCAGGAAGGCGAATGAATGGCCTTCGGCGTAAAGCTCCTTGGCCCGCCGGAAAATTTGCCGCAAAATAATTTCCGAGCTGCGGGTTACCGGGTGAAAATAGATCTGCCAGTACATCTGATACCTGGACATCAGGTAGTCTTCCACCGCATGCATGCCTGATTCCTTTACGACAATTCTTCCCTGGAACGGACGCAGCATTCTCAAAATTCGGTCCATGTCGATCGTCCCGTAATTGACCCCGGTGAAATAGGCGTCACGCAGCAAATAATCCATCCGATCGGCGTCGAGCGGACTGGAAACAAGGTTTACGACAATCGGGTGCTCGTAATCCTTGCGGATGACGGCGGCCACCTTTTCGGGAAAGTCGGGGCTTACCTGGCGAAGGACCGTACCGACCTCCGTGTCACCCAGCAATATTTTGCAGGTCCAGTCTTCATGATGCATTTGAAATGCCTGCTCGATCGAATGCGAAAACGGACCGTGCCCCAGATCGTGAAGCAAAGCCGCGCAAAGAGCGACCATTCTTTCTTCTTTTGGCCAATCGGGGTAATTTGCCCGTTCAAATTGCGAAATAATTCGCCGGGTAATCTCATAAACTCCCAGCGAGTGGGAAAATCGGCTGTGCTCCGCCCCGTGAAAAGTCAAATAAGAGGTTCCCAATTGGCGGATTCTCCGGAGACGCTGAAATTCCGGCGTATTAATGAGAGACCAAATCAGTTCGTCTTGAACATGAACGTAGTTATGCACCGGATCTTTGAATACTTTTTCTTCTGAAAGCGGCATTCTCATTTTTCAAAAGCTCCTTTCTTGTATATTTGTGACTGAACCGGTTGGTTTGTGTCGAATGGTGTCGAACATTGTAATATCATGGTTTTCCAATATGTCGAACGCTGAAAAAGAGGTGATTATAGCATCATTTGCCGTTATGGCAAGCCCTATCAATATTTAAAATTAGAAATTTAAAAGAACTCTACCATAAATAGGTTGACTGTTATGGCAATGGTTGGTATCATAATTATCATAAAAGATAGAAGTTTGTCGAATAATGACACTTTTAATTTATAGCGAGAGGAGCTATTATCAGTTATGATGAAATCAACAGGTATTGTAAGAAAGGTAGACGAATTGGGTCGGGTCGTCATTCCGATCGAATTGCGCCGTACGCTCGGTATTGGAGAAAAGGATGCCCTTGAAATCTATGTCGACGGTGAACGGATCATGCTGAAGAAATATGAGCCTGCTTGCATCTTCTGCGGCAACGCCGAGAATGTCACATACTTCAAAGGCAAAATTATTTGCCAGGAATGTCTCACTGAGCTTCCTACCCCTGTGACAAATTAAGATTTATAGTATATAATAGATTTATTGAAAACTGTTAATTCTAACCTTTTTCATATCTCCTTGGTGCCTTCCAGGCTTGAACCCGGCCTGTGAAGGCCCCTTTTTTTTACTCCTCTAGTAATTTCTTGTAAATATCCCTTTTGGATACCCCCCGGTCGGCGGCGGCTTTCTTCATAGCTTCCTTACGGGAAATCCCCTCTTGCTCCTCATAGTGACTCACATGATCTTCTATGGATAGCTGCTGCCACCAGGCATCCTTCTTTTCCTTCACCTCGTCCGGGTTAGCCCCGGAAACCACAATCACATACTCTCCGAGCGGCGGATGCTCCTCAAGCCATTGCAGGCACTCGCTTACTAAACCTCTCGCCATTTCCTCATAACGTTTAGTCAATTCGCGGGCCAATACGACGGAACGATCCCCAAGCGCACCGAGCAGCGCCTCCAAGGTTTTAACCAGCCTATGGGGAGATTCGTACAATAACAGGGTGTGTTCTTCGTCTTGCAGCGAATGGAGCAAGCTGTCCCGCTCCTTGTTGTCACGCGGTAAAAATCCGACGAATTGAAAACGCTCCGTAGGCAGTCCGGAGACAATGAGCGCGGACAAGGCCGCATTCGCGCCAGGGATTGGAATCACCGATATTCCCGCCTCGAGCGCCAGCTTCACCAGATCGCTCCCAGGATCGGAAATGGCCGGGAGACCGGCATCGCTAACCAAGGCCAAATTTTTTCCTTCTATTATAAGGCGAATTAATTCGGGGCCGCTTGCCGCCTTGTTATGTTCATGATAGCTGAGAAGTTTCCCTGGCGTTATTTCAAAATGGCTCAGCAATTTACGGGTTTGTCTCGTGTCCTCCGCCGCGATGATATCGGCTTCCCGCAGCGTTCTTATCGCCCGGTACGTCATATCCTCGAGGTTGCCGATAGGTGTTGCGACGAGATACAGTTTGCCGTGTGATCCTTCCTTGCGTTCTTCAAAGCTTTTTTGAATAATTAGGCTCATGATCTTACCTCATTCGGTCCGTAGTAGATATTCATGATTTCGGGGCAGTATTGTCCTTGCTCATCGTATACAATCAGCGGAGGCAGCACCCGTACATCCGGTTTGCCGTCACGAAGCGCTTCAACCAGTACCATATTCGCCTCGGCTCCCATACGGGGATGTACGAAGCGAATCGCCTTCGGTTCCAAACGATACGCTCGGAATACCGTCAGGATCTCCCCCAACCGCTGCGGTTTATGTACGAGAAACACCTTTCCGCCGGGACGAACCAGCCTCATGGAAGCCGCGGCCACATCCTCCAGGGTACAATGGATTTCATGACGGGCGATTGCCTGATGGGCATTGATTTTCAAGTCTCCTCCCGTCAGCGGCATATAGGGCGGATTCACCGTAATAGCATCGTAAGCGCCATGCCCCGTTTCTTTAACCAATTCGCGCAGATCGCCTTCCCGGATGGTGATCCTTTCCTGCAGACCGTTCATCTCCACACTTCTCCGGGCCATATCCGCCAAACGGGGTTGAATCTCTATGCCCTCGATCATACCCGACGTCCGTGTCGACAGTAGCAGCGGAATAACCCCATTTCCCGTACATAAATCAAGAATCTTACCATACTTGGGGACCTGGGCAAACCGGGCCAGCAGAACGGCATCCATCGAGAAGCTGAATACCTCGTCGCTCTGTATGATGCCGAGTTCATGCGTCAGCAAATCATCAATTCTTTCTTGCTCGTAAATCTCTACTTGATTTTTCACCATCATCTTCCAATCCTGATCATTTTAAAAAAAACCGTAGGCAAGTTCCCTACGGTAAAGGTTCGTTATTTATTCAAAAAAGACAAACAGAACAGACAGTCGCCCTCGGTCCGCAAATGCCCGTAATAGACATTGCAAATGTGGAAACCTTCATGATACAGGCGCGCCAGATTATCATACCCTTCCCCCACGAGATCCATGCTTTCTGGGTCCCCTTGAACGGGAGCAGGAAGAACCGGGGATTTCTGCGGCAAGTTGCCCTCTCCGTTCTCCCCCTTCAAAATTTTGCGCATTTTCTCGTTCTCCAGGCGAAGCTGCTGGTTTTCCTCAAGAAGCCGCTTCACCTCGAGCATCAGGGTGCTAAAGTGGCCGTGAACTTTACCCATTTGTTTCTCCAGCGCTTGCATATGATTGAAAACATCTTTATTCTCCAAGTTCCCACCCCAGAGTCATTAAAAGGTAGTTAAAAAGGTTATCTCTTGATCACGAAGCAATTCAGGGTGCGATTTAATTTTTATTTCTACTTCACAACGACATCATCGAGCGGAAGCTCCCTGACCTTGCCGATTTCGAATAATTGTACGTGCACGGTACGCGCTCCGCTGTTCAGTCCGACCACTTTGCCGTCTCCCATGGAGGTAACGACCAGTTTGCCTACCGAAGGGAGCTCTTCTTTGACGCTTTCGTAATTATCGTGCTCAAACTTCAAGCAGCACATTAATCGGCCGCAAAGACCGGAAATTTTGGTCGGGTTCAGCGACAAGCTCTGATCCTTGGCCATCTTGATCGAAACCGGCTCAAAATCGCCGAGCCAGGAGGAGCAGCAGAGGACACGACCGCAAGGTCCGATCCCGCCAAGCATCTTCGCCTCGTCTCTGACGCCGATCTGCCGAAGCTCGATCCGCGTACGGAAGATGCTGGCCAAATCCTTAACCAGTTCGCGAAAGTCGACACGTCCCTCAGCCGTAAAATAAAAAATGATTTTATTGCGGTCAAACGTAAATTCCACGTCCACCAATTTCATTTTGAGATCATGGTCTTTAATTTTATTTAAACATGTGGCAAAAGCGTTCTTTGCCGCAAACTTGTTCTCCTCGACAACACGGGCGTCGGTCTCGTCGGCGATCCGAATGACCTTTTTGAGCGGAAGCACCACATCGTTCTCCCCGACCTCTTTTTTTCCGACGACCACTTTCCCGTATTCGATTCCGCGCGCCGTTTCGACGATGACGTTCTGGTCCTTTTCAACCGGAAGCTCTAGCGGATCGAAGTAATATATTTTGCCCGCCTTCTTGAAGCGGACACCTATTACAGTGTACAAAAACTAACCCCCTCGTATACCTTTAGAAAACCTGGCAAACACTTTAAAAAACCCATGTTCTTGCACGGGAGAAAGTTTATCTGTATGATGGCGGTTACCCGCCGATCTCGATCAGGAATTGTTCCAGGCAGAGCTGGCCATTCATATTCTGACGGAGCTTCTTCTTGCTTTCCGCCGCAAGCGCCATCGCGTCTATCCATTGCTGAGCGCTTCGGGAATAAGCCTGTTTTGTAATGAAATCCAACTCATCTATAAAAACGATCCGGTCATGTCTTTGATAAAGCGCATGGATCATGTCTTTGAACCACAAATGGAAAAGGTCAAACAGCATGTCCAAGTGCTCGCCTAATCCGGCTTTAATAACTTGTTGCTGCGCTGTTACGATAGGAGATCCGCCACGGCCAGCGGTTTCCTTCCCTAATTGTAACACTACGTTTCTAATTTCTGCAAACCAATTCTGGTTGAGAAGCTCGCGGCACGCTTCGAGCCCTGCGGCCACATGAACCGCGGTTCGGGCCAATGTTCCCGGAAAGCCTTCGCCGGACAATTTCTGCAGCATGGTCTCCGGATCGAGCGGCTTAAACGGAACGAGTTGGGCCCTCGATTGGATCGTGGGGAGAAGGGCTCGTCCATTGTCCGACAAAAGGATCGCGACCGCCGGTGAAGGAGGCTCCTCCAAAAATTTAAGCAGACTGTTTGCTGCTTGTACCGTCATTTTATCGGCTTGTTCGATAATATAGGTTTTCGGGTTTCCATTCTCCGAACGGTATGAAAATATCCGCTGCAAATCGCGGATCTGGTCGATTTTGATCGTGGAACCTTCCGGTGCGATTTGATGCAAATCCGGGTGATTGCCGTGCAGCACTTTGCGGCATTCCAGGCATTCCCCGCAAGCATCGTCGGTACCCTCGGTACAAAAGAGCGCCTGGACAAAGGCTAGCGCCATTTCCTTCTGCCCGCTTCCCGGCGGTCCACTGAATATATAGGCATGGGATATCCGTTGATGGCGGAGGCCGCTTTGCAGCAATTGCTTTGCAGCCTCCTGCCCGATAATTTCCTTAAAGGACATAGCTTGTTTCTACCTTCCTCCAGCATCCTAGAAGCATATGTTGATTAGCATTCCGCGAATTTCGCCGATCTTCTGCAGAAGATCGATCTTGCCCTGTTCGGTCTCCAGCAGTTCGTCAGCCAGAGAAAGCAAGGCCGCATCCACTTCATCCAGCAATTTATAACGTTTGCCGCGCCCCCGCCGGTCCCAGCCACGGGATTCCTTGATCCCTACGCCTCGGCGGACGGTATCCTCCAGAAAACGTTTGACGAGCAGGCGGTACGCCTTCAATTCCCGGACCGTCATGGAACGGGCCAGCCGGTCGCCTTGAAGCTGAATTTCCTTCAACCTGCGGTTAAGCTCCTCCTTGGACGCCTGCTCGCCATGCTGCTGCATGACGTCGGAGAAGCTTTTCGATTGTACCGGCTTGGCCGCATTGTCGGTGACCCCCAAACTGCTTTTGAGAGGCCTGTAACCAGGATCTATTTTCAAAGCTATCACCGCCGTTTCGTTCTATTAAAAAGGTATTGTCTAGAAGTGTTCAAACCGGTCGACAGGAAGGACGAAAACCGTGGCTCCACCTACCTGAACCTCCACAGGGAGAGGCAAATACGAATCGGTGGTTCCGCTCATCGGCGTCACCGGAGTCACCAGCTGCTCACGGACCTTACAGCTGTTTCGGATCACGGTCATCACGGATTCGACCTGATTGTCTTCAACCCCGATCATAAACGTCGTGTTTCCTGCCCGCAAAAATCCGCCGGTACTCGCTAACTTCGTCGCCCGAAAATTTTCCTTTACAAGCGCGCTCGATAACCGGTTGCTGTCCTTGTCCTGAATAATCGCAACGATCAGTTTCATTTGCAGCTCCTCCTCGTTTCGTTTTTTATAAGACTACCTCTAGTCGCGGCTATAATCCCAAAGCCTGCCTTCGACGTATTGCTAGGTCTTATAGGTTTTTTAACCACATCTGTATTATTTGACATTTATCACTCAAAATCCTCTAATGCCGCGGCAAGTTGCCGCTTCATTCGCGCTGCCACTTCTTCCCTTGTACCGGAAGCGTCAACGGTCCGGATGCGTTCCGGGTACATTTTTAAGAGCATATGGTAGCCTTCTCTTACTTTCCGGTGAAAATCGATATCCTCCAGGTCCAGTCGGTTCACTTCCCGGCCCTGTCCCGCTGCAATTCGCGCAAGACCGACCTCCGGCTCCACATCCATGTAAAATGTAATATCCGGAAATCGCCCTCCGGTGGCAAACAAGTTAATCGCCAGCACTTCATCCATTCCCAGCCCGCGGGCATGGCCTTGATAAACCAGGCTGCTGTCGATAAAGCGGTCGCAAAGCACCGTTATCCCCTGAGCCAGGGCGGGCTCAACCTTCTCCGCCAAGTGCTGACTCCGGGCCGCCGCGTACAGTAACGCTTCGGTTCGGCCATCCATTTCCGTATGAACGGGGTTTAGAATCACCTCGCGAATGCGTTCGGCAATCGTGATGCCTCCGGGCTCCCGAGTCTTCATATAGGTGATTCCCCGTTCTTCGAGCGTCCGACCCAATTCATCCATGATCGAAGTTTTTCCGGAGCCTTCGCCTCCTTCTATCGTGATAAACAAACCTCGTCTTCTAACGTCCAATGCTTTCCCTGCTTTCTTTCCTTTTCTTGATTACCCGGATTGTTCCGAGCGTTACGTCCGCCGGGCCCTGACATTTCGCCCGGGCGTCACGCAGCCTGATTAAATCGTCAAGGACCCGGCCGCTGATTTCCTCGCCGGGATACAGCAGCGGAATCCCCGGGGGGTAAGGAATAATCATTTCCGCCGCCCGGCGTCCGCGGCTATTCTCCAGCGGAAGGGGCTCCGACTCTTCCATCGAAATCGGTTGTAGATGAAAAGCGACCGGCGAGGAGACGGAATCAATGTTCCACGTGGAAAGTGATTTAGTCGAAGAATCCTGCGTCGTATCCACCCCGGAAGGATTCGAGCCGATTTGCGATGGGCGTACGGTAGCGTCCATTCTTTCCAAAGCCCTCAGCAAACGGTCGATATCCTCCTTCCGGGAACCCGGACCGAGAGCAAGAACGACATATCGATCGTCGCTCATTTCCGGAACGCAACCTTCGGCTTCTAGCAGTTCCTGCAGCTGATACCCGCTCCACTGACCGGTCCGGTCATACAGCACGGCCTTGAAGGGGTCTTGTGTAGCATATGCAGCATCGGCTCCGCTTGCGCCCGGTTGCAGTAGGCCAAAGCGCGGCAGGCTGTACAGGCCGTGCCAAAGCTTGGCGGCGGCAGCAAGGCCGCGTTCGAAGAATGCGGGCCCCTGGGAATGCAGCAGGCTGCGGCTTATGTCCAGCGAAGCCATGATGGGGTAAGACGGGCTGGAGCTCTGCACCATCGCCAGCCGCTGCCGCAGCAGGCCGCGGTCGAGCAGGCCGCCCTGCACATGTAGCATCGCGCCCATTGTAAGCGCGGTCAGCATTTTGTGCGTGGACTGCACGACGCCGTCCGCGCCCGCTTTAAGCGCACCCTCCGGCAGGGCCGGGTGCAACCCGTAGTGAGCGCCGTGGGCCTCGTCCACGAGCAGCGGCACGCCGCCGGCATGGCACAGCTCGGCCAGCGGCTTTAGCGAAGCGCCCATCCCGTAGTAGTTCGGGTGCGTGACGAGCAGCCCCTTGGCGCCGGGATAGCGGCGCAGGGCCTCACGCACCGTCTCCGCGGACGGGATGGTCGCGAGCCCGCTGGCGCCGTCCAGCTGCGGCGCCAGAAACACGGCGTGCGCATGCGCCAGCATTAATCCGTGGATGACGGATTTATGCACATTGCGCTGCACGAGCAAGACATCGCCCGGAGCGGTGCACACGCTCAGGATCAGTGCCAGGTTGCCGGACGTACTGCCGCCAACCAAAAAAAACGTCTCCTCCGCCCCGAACGCCTCCGCCGCCAACTCCTGTGCCTCGCGGATCGCCTCTTGCGGATGGTGCAAATCGTCCGTGCCGGTAATCTCCGTCACGTCGATCTCCATGACCCGGGCAAGCTCGCCGCCCCGGTCCGCCCCCTCGAGTGCCGCACCGTCCTTATGGCCCGGCACATGGAAGGATGCATCTCGTTTCGCTTTATATTGCTGTAACGCCTCGTAAAGCGGCGCTTTCGCAGCTTTTTGATTTTTCCCATCTATAATCAAGGTTCGTTCTGTTCCTTCCGGCTTGTCTGATAAAGTTCTTTCGCTTCATTGTACCGCTTACCTCCTACGGAGGGCAATATAAAAGGACCCGTTATTTCTTTGAACAGGTCCCTTAGGATTCTTCTCTATACATTCTTTTCTACCCAAATCTGCTTCATGCGGTGGATGAAAAAATGGTATTTCTCCTCTTGTACATCCGTATGCACCATCTCCGCCTCACAAGCGTCGCAGATGAATTCAGTTATGATATGAATGCCGTCGGATTTCGGTTCACCGCAGATAATACATGTATTTTCGGTAAGCTCATCCATTGTCGATCCCACCTTGTTTGTTTTACTACCAGTATGGCACAGATTCTACTATTTTAAACCTTTTCATAGTCGGTCCTCTGATTTTATATATATGCCATCATCGAGTGTTGCGTGTTTGTACGGCGGGTATCTCAAAATTTCTTTCTTTTTTTCCGATATATAAATAGAGGTATGTCCTTCTGATGGAGACCGTATCCAAGTAAGTCAAGGAGGTTTATTGTCGCCAATGCCTGCTGAATCCGGAACTAATGCAACGTTTTACCACTATAGGCTGCTTAAAAAGATCGTACTGCCGAAGCCCCTGATCTACAGCTTCCTCACGCTTCCCGTGATTTGGCTTATTGTAGAGACGGTGTTTATTTCGTGGACCAGCATTTTCTTTTTCCTGCTTGCCGTCCCGGTCGTGCTCTGGATCCATTTCGTCATTTCCAGATCCGTGCTAATCATCATCAACCATTCCACCCGAAAACGATGGCGGTTTACGAAACAAATTCCGTGGTTCGGTTATTTGCCGGATCAATATGTCAGCTACAGCACCTTCAGCCGGGTACATCTTCATGTCGCTTGGATCGGCTGCTGTATCATCGCCATCTTAATTCCATGGTCGCCGGTTTCCTTTACGATTTCCCTGATCCTGTGGCATCTTTGGTTCCTTGCCCCGCGATTTTACATTCTCGCCGGATTAAGAAAACAACCGAAAACCGGCATGATTAAATTCAACGAGCAGGACACCTCCTATTACATGCCTTGAACCCTTGGTTACATATTCGAATCCTACAAAAGATTAAATGGAAAGCCTGTCTTCTGCGACGAGCAGAAAACAGGCTTTTTTAAGGGCTCTCTATGCCCTGAATGACGGCCTTATCATCCAATTTCGGAACCAGCACGGTAAAAGCGTTATCATGAATCGTTAATTGAACAATCAATTTATCCTTCTGGTATACCCGTGTTGTTCCCTTGCTTTCTTCCATATTCTCGGTCCATCCCCACTCCGTAATTGCCTTCTGGTATGCCTCCGGCACACCGCTGCTTTCACGAAGACCCGACAATGAATAATGTATATAGTCCATTTTCGTATTGTTCATCGCTGTTTCCGTTTTTTTAGCTTCTTTAGGAATAGGAAAGCTCTTCTCTACCGCCGACCCGACAAATGTCGTCCAGGATGGCTCGGAAGCCGCACAGCCTGCGATGACGAAGATCATCATCAAGACCACTCCCATGAAGCATAAGGAATATCCAATCCCTCTTTGCCGCATGTCGTATTCCTCCTTACCATCTATCTTTGACCGTATCATTTCCTTAGCGCCAACTCTGATATTGAGTGCGGATAGGCCTTAAAACCTATTGATAAGATGCCAATCTTAATTATAACGTCAGTCCAACCCCTGTCGGTAACAAAAAGGTTACATTCCTTTTGATAGGATCTGAAAATAAAATACATCTTGCATTATATACATGAAATGCAATAAAAAAGAGCAGTGCCGAGGAGTTTCTCTGCACTGCTCTTCATTTTTGCTTGGCGGCGTCCTACTCTCCCAGGACCCTTCGGTCCAAGTACCATCGGCGCTGGAGGGCTTAACGGTCGTGTTCGGGATGGGTACGCGTGGAACCCCTCCGCCATCGCCACCAAACGGTTCAAGCGTTTTGATCGCCTGAAAACTGGATACGAAACTTCATTTGCGTGTTTAGTTTTTTGGATAAGCCCTCGACCGATTAGTACTGGTCAGCTCCACACATTGCTGTGCTTCCACCCCCAGCCTATCAACCTCGTCGTCTTCAAGGGGTCTTACTAGTTGGGAAATCTCATCTTGAGGGGGGCTTCACGCTTAGATGCTTTCAGCGCTTATCCCGTCCGCACTTAGCTACCCAGCTGTGCTCCTGGCGGAACAACTGGTGCACCAGCGGTGCGTCCATCCCGGTCCTCTCGTACTAAGGACAGCTCCTCTCAAATTTCCTACGCCCACGACAGATAGGGACCGAACTGTCTCACGACGTTCTGAACCCAGCTCGCGTACCGCTTTAATGGGCGAACAGCCCAACCCTTGGGACCTACTTCAGCCCCAGGATGCGATGAGCCGACATCGAGGTGCCAAACCTCCCCGTCGATGTGGACTCTTGGGGGAGATAAGCCTGTTATCCCCAGGGTAGCTTTTATCCGTTGAGCGATGGCCCTTCCATGCGGTACCACCGGATCACTAAGCCCGACTTTCGTCCCTGCTCGACTTGTCAGTCTCGCAGTCAAGCTCCCTTATGCCTTTGCACTCTTCGAATGATTTCCAACCATTCTGAGGGAACCTTGGGGCGCCTCCGTTACTCTTTAGGAGGCGACCGCCCCAGTCAAACTGCCCGCCTGACACTGTCCCCGCACCGGATCACGGTACCAGGTTAGAACTCCGATACGATCAGGGTGGTATCCCAACGGCGCCTCCACCGAAGCTGGCGCTCCGGCTTCCTAGGCTCCCACCTATCCTGTACAAATCGTATCAAAGTCCAATATCAAGCTGCAGTAAAGCTCCATGGGGTCTTTCCGTCTTGTCGCGGGTAACCTGCATCTTCACAGGTATTAAAATTTCACCGGATCTCTCGTTGAGACAGCGCCCAAGTCGTTACGCCATTCGTGCGGGTCAGAATTTACCTGACAAGGAATTTCGCTACCTTAGGACCGTTATAGTTACGGCCGCCGTTTACTGGGGCTTCAGTTCATAGCTTCGGGATTGCTCCCTAACCACTCCCCTTAACCTTCCAGCACCGGGCAGGCGTCAGCCCGTATACTTCGCCTTGCGGCTTCGCACAGACCTGTGTTTTTGCTAAACAGTCGCTTGGGCCTTTTCACTGCGGCCCCCTCGGGCTATTCACCCTACCGAGGCACCCCTTCTCCCGAAGTTACGGGGTCATTTTGCCGAGTTCCTTAACGAGAGTTCTTCCGCGCGCCTTAGAATTCTCTTCTCGCCTACCTGTGTCGGTTTGCGGTACGGGCACCTTCACCTGGCTAGAGGCTTTTCTTGGCAGTGTGAGATCATGACCTTCGGTACTGTAAATTTTCCCTCCCCATCACAGCCCAGCCTTAACGATGTGCGGATTTGCCTACACATCAGCCTCACTGCTTGGACGAGCATCCATCAGCTCGCGTCACTACCCTACTGCGTCACCCCATTGCTCATAACGGTTTACGGTGGTACAGGAATTTCCACCTGTTGTCCTTCGACTACGCCTTTCGGCCTCGCCTTAGGTCCCGACTTACCCTGAGCGGACGAACCTTCCTCAGGAACCCTTAGGCTTTCGGCGGATCAGATTCTCACTGATCTTTTCGTTACTCATACCGGCATTCTCACTTGAATGCAGTCCACCAGTCCTTCCGGTCTGACTTCAACCCGCATTCAACGCTCCCCTACCCCTGATGCAAAGCATCAAGCCATA
>NZ_CP195592.1:0-10000 GCF_051307165.1 Paenibacillus salivarius | reverse complement strand
GGCTCTGAATCCGGTATTCCGAAACCGGCGTACGTTTGCCGTAGCCTTTGGTCGTTACGATCAGAACGTCCAGCTCAGGGTCGACGACGTCCATGCCGATGACTTGGTCGTTCTCGTCAAGGGTAATGCCCTTAACCCCGGTAGCCGCTCTGCCCATCGAACGCACGTCGCTTTCAGGGAAACGGATCGACATCCCTTGGGCCGTACCCATGATGACTTCTTGATGCCCATCCGTCAGCTTCACATCAATCAATGTGTCGTCTTCACGGAGGTGAACGGCAATCAATCCGCCCTTACGGATATTGATATAGTCTTCGATCGGCGTTTTCTTCACGACCCCGGAACGGGTAGCGAAGAACAGATACTTGTCTTCATCGAAGCGTTCGACCGGAATGACCGCATTGACGGTTTCGCCCTGTTCGATCTGAATCAGGTTGATGATCGGGGTTCCCCGTGCCGTCCGGCCAAGCTCCGGAATTTCATACGCCTTAAGACGGTAAGCCTTGCCGCGGTCCGTGAAGAACATCAAGTAGTGGTGCGAGTTCGTTACGAATAGATGCTCCACGAAGTCGTTGTCCTTGGTGTCCATTCCGACGACGCCGCGTCCCCCGCGTTTTTGGCTGCGGTAAGTGGTAAGCGGCAGACGCTTGATATATCCGGTATGGGTGATCGTAATAACGACCTCCTCTTGCGGAATCAAGTCTTCGTCCAGGATGCTTTCCTCGCCCACCAAAATTTCGGTACGACGCTCATCGGAATATCTGTCGCGAATCTCCTGCAGCTCATCGCTGATGATTTGCAAGACGAGCGATTCATTGGCCAAAATCTCACGGTACTCCGCGATCCTTTGCATCAGTTCCTGATACTCGGCCTCAATCTTCTCGCGTTCCAAACCGGTCAGACGTTGCAGACGCATGTCCAGAATCGCCTGGGCCTGTTCCTGACTGAGACCGAAGCGTTCCATCAAGCCGGTTCTGGCGATATCCGTCGTTTGCGAAGCACGAATCAAAGCGATGACTTCATCGAGATGATCCAGAGCGATGCGCAAGCCTTCCAGAATATGAGCCCGAGCTTCCGCTTTTTTCAGTTCGAATTCCGTGCGCCGACGAATAACTTCGACCTGGTGCTGCAAATAATGTGAGAGGACCTCTTTGAGCGTTAAAATCTTCGGCTCATTGTTCACAATCGCAAGCATATTGATTCCGAAAGTGCTTTGCAGCGCCGTATGCTTGTACAGATTATTTAAGACGATGTTCGGATTCACGTCGCGGCGAAGTTCGATAACGATCCGCATGCCGTTACGGTCCGACTCGTCACGCAAGTCAGTGATCCCGTCAACCCGTTTTTCCCGAACCAATTCGGCGATTTTTTCCACCAAACGCGCTTTGTTGACCTGGTAAGGAATCTCATCCACGATAATACGGGCTTTGTTATTATGCTCCTCGATCCGGGTTTTAGCCCGCATCGTAATGGATCCACGTCCCGTTGTATAAGCCTGGCGGATACCCGTCCGTCCGATAATATAACCGGCGGTAGGAAAATCCGGGCCTTTGATATAATCCATCAAATCCAAGGAATCCAGATCCGGGTTGGCGATCAGCGCCTGAACCCCGTCAATGACTTCTCCCAGATTATGCGGTGGAATATTTGTTGCCATCCCTACGGCAATCCCCGATACCCCGTTGACCAGCAAATTCGGGTAACGTGCCGGGAGCACGACCGGTTCATGTTCCTCTCCGTCGTAGTTCGGCATAAAATCTACAGTTTCTTTATTGATATCACGCAGCATCTCCAAGGCGATCTTGGAAAGGCGCGCCTCCGTATATCGCATTGCCGCCGCAAAATCCCCGTCAATCGAACCGAAGTTGCCATGACCCTCGACAAGCATATAACGCATGGAAAAATCCTGAGCCATCCGCACCATCGTTTCATAAACCGCAGAATCACCGTGAGGGTGATACTTACCGATGACTTCGCCGACGATTCTCGCCGATTTCTTGAACGGCTTGTCGGGATGCATGCCTAGCTCGTTCATCGCGTACAAAATACGACGGTGAACCGGCTTGAGCCCATCCCTTACGTCCGGCAAAGCACGGCTGACAATGATGCTCATCGCATAATCCATAAAGGATTCGCGCATTTCCACATTAATGTCCCGATCTATGATTTGCGACATATTTTCTTCCGCCATGCTGGACCTCCTTCAATAATCTATCCAAGCGCCTATGCAAATGGGATCGTATTTGGGCAGAACAACCCGCCGACGATTAAATCATTATATTCTTTCACATTTCGTGAACGATTAAACGTGTCGGCTTCAAGTCCCATTTCAGATAGGCACCCATAAAATGGGGATGTGTCCATTCCCATTTGTTCCACTCTTCATACACTACGAATATAGGCATTTTCAGAGGTTGTTCTAGATAAGGTTCAAAAAACTTAGAAAATCCCCATATCTTATAATTATACCATTGTTTATCTCTTCTGTCCTATGTTTTTCATGCCTCAAGCAAATCCAGCCGGGATTTTGGAAAGGAAGGTTTACCGTTTGAGTATCCAACGCATTGCGAGCAAATGGGAAAAAACGATCATCCTGAATCAAAGGGAGCAATTGCGCCCCTACATCCCCGAAACGAAAAAATATACTTTTGAGCATCTGAAGGAAATGGTCGACAAGTACGGCCTGGTTTATGTAAAACCGGACCGGGGAACCTACGGCAACGGCGTCATGAGTATAGAGCCCTGGAAGGATAGCCTGGAATCGGAGGACGCGCAGCAGCAATACAAACTCCGTTTCGGAATTCAAAGCGAGCTTTATCCGACGTTGGAAGAACTGCATGCCGCCTTGTCCCAAAAAATCGGAAAAAGCTTTTACCTGATCCAAAGAGGGATTCGGCTGCTAACCTACAGGCGGCGTAAATTCGATATCCGTGCGCTCGTTCAAAAGACACCGAACAGAACTTGGGAAACGACCGGGTTTATCGGACGCGTTGCCGCCCAACAAAAAATTATCACGAACTACCATGGGGGCGGAAGCGTCATGCTGATCGAGGAACTGCTCGGCCCTTATCTCGATTCCAAGCAATTCGCAAATCTCTATAGGGAAATGAAACAAGTCGGGATACTCACTGCCGTCCAATTATCCCGCAAATTTCCGCGCCTTAAGGAAATCGGCCTCGATATCGCCATCGATGAAGACTTCCGCATCTGGATTTTGGAGGTGAACACGCTGCCGGCGCTTTTTCCGTTTAAAAGAATGCAAAATAAAGAGATCTACAAAAAAATTCGTAAGTATGCGGTGGCGTACGGCCGGTTGAAAAAATAAAAATGGGCGGTCTTTTCATTCCGAATTTTAGGGAACCAAAGACCGCCTCCTTTATTTAAAACCGAGTATCCAAGGAAAAATGTTTCACGTGGAATACTTTATGCATATATTTTTTGGCCAATACTAAAAAACCCCGCCGCTAAGGCGAGGTTTCTTGAAAGATATTAAATATCCAGATTTTTAACGGTTCTCGCATGCTCATGAATAAATTCACGACGCGGTTCAACATTGTCTCCCATCAGCGTATCGAAAATAGCGTCCGCCTGAATGGCATCCGAAATCGAAACCTGCTGCATGGTCCGGCTTTCCGGATCCATGGTCGTTTCCCACAACTGCTCCGGATTCATCTCGCCGAGACCTTTATACCGCTGAACGTTGACCTTGGCGTTCTCGCCGAACGAGGCGATGATTTCGTCCCGTTCTCGTTCGGACCCGGCATAGCGGATCACTTTATTGCGCTCGACTTTGAACAGCGGCGGCTGGGCAATGTACACATAGCCCGCTTCGATGATCTTGCGCATGTAGCGGAAAAAGAACGTCAGAAGCAATGTCCGGATATGCGCGCCGTCGACGTCGGCATCGGTCATGATAATTACCTTGTGATAACGGGCCTTCGAAATATCGAATTCCTCGCCAATCCCTGTGCCGAGCGCCGTAATGATCGCCCGGATTTCCGCATTGCTGAGAATGCGGTCCAGACGGGCCTTTTCCACGTTCAGGATTTTACCGCGCAGCGGCAAAATCGCTTGGAAATGACGATCCCGCCCCTGCTTCGCCGATCCGCCCGCGGAGTCACCTTCGACGATGTACAGCTCACTGATGGAGGCGTCCTTGGAGGAGCAGTCCGCCAGTTTACCCGGCAGGGCGCTGACTTCGAGCGCGCTCTTGCGTCGGGTCAGCTCGCGCGCCTTGCGGGCCGCTTCCCGCGCCCGGGAAGCTTGCAGCGCTTTTTCGAGAACGCGCCGGGAAACCGATGGATTCTCTTCCATGAATTCCTGAAGCTTTTCGGCAAACAGGGATTCCACGATTCCGCGCACCTCGCTGTTGCCGAGCTTGGTTTTCGTCTGTCCTTCAAACTGCGGCTCGGGAATTTTGACGGAAATAATGGCGGTCAAACCTTCCCGCACGTCATCCCCGGTCAAGTTCGAATCATTATCCTTGATCATGCCGTTTTTGCGCGCATAATCATTAATGATTCGCGTCAACGCACTCTTGAAGCCCGATTCGTGCGTACCGCCCTCATGCGTGTTGATGTTATTGGCGAACGAAAAAATATTTTCCGTATAGCTGTCGTTGTACTGCAGCGCGATCTCCACCTGGATCATCTCGCGGGAGCCTTCGACATAAATCGGCTGCTCGTGCAGCACTTCTTTATTTTGATTCAAGTATTTCACGTATTCCTTGATCCCGCCCTCGTAATGGAACGAGTCGGATTCGCCGGTACGTTCGTCGGTCAAGGAAAGATTGATGCCCTTGTTCAGGAAGGCAAGCTCCCGAATCCGGGTCAACAATGTGTTGTAATCATAGACCGTGGTTTCCGTAAAAATTTCCGGGTCCGGATGGAACGTCGTTTTGGTCCCCGTATGGTCGGTATCGCCCACAACCTTGACATCGTATTGAGGAGCGCCGCGATGATATTCCTGCTGATAGACATGCCCGTCCCGGCTTACCTGCACAACCACCTTTTCGGAAAGTGCATTCACGACCGATACGCCGACCCCGTGAAGACCTCCGGAAACTTTGTATCCCCCGCCGCCGAATTTGCCGCCTGCATGAAGAACGGTCATAACGACTTCCAAGGTGGATTTTTTCAACTTCGGATGCTCCCCGACCGGAATCCCGCGCCCGTTATCGACTACGGTCACGCTGTTATCCTTATGGACGGTCACATCGATTTTGTTTGCATAGCCCGCCAAGGCTTCGTCAATACTGTTGTCGACGACTTCCCAGACCAAATGGTGCAGGCCCCGTACGCTCGTCGAACCGATGTACATACCCGGACGTTTACGAACCGCCTCAAGGCCTTCAAGTACCTGTATCTGACTCTCATCATACGATTGTTCGTTCATAGACAATGCCTTTCACCTACTTCTATAGATTCTATGATCAACGGTTTACACCATAGATTGTACGTTCGTCTTCTTCTTCAACGTAGCGGAGGATATCGGCGAATAATATACGGTGGTTTTGGTAACGACTATGGACTTTGGCTCTTCCTCTCCGATCCGCATGATCTGCTTCTCTTTTAAGGCATGGCTGACGAATTGCTTGGATATTTTGGACGATTTCTCAATCGAAATATCAAAGATCGCCACAAGCTCCGAAGATCGGATGACCTTCTCCCCGCCCAAATGAATGTACATCGTCTTCCTCCGTTTCTACCGATGGACTTGTCCTTCCTGAACATGAAAAATGCTGGCGTCCTGAAGACGGCTGGCATTGAGACTTTCAATCCCCGTCGCCGTGATGAACGTCTGCACTTTGCTTTGAAACGTTTCGATCAATTGAGTTTGGCGGTATGGATCCAGCTCGGACAAAACATCGTCAAGCAGCAGTATCGGATATTCTCCGATTTCCTCGTGAATGAGCTCGATTTCCGCCAGCTTCAGCGATAGCGCCGTCGTCCGCTGTTGGCCTTGAGAGCCGAAGCTTTGCGCTTCATTTCCGTTGATATGAAAAGCCAAGTCGTCACGGTGTGGCCCGGACAGGGTCATTCCGCGGCGGATTTCCTGATCCTTCGTTTGTGATAACTTTATCATAAATTGCTCCAATAAGACAGCTTCATCTTCTTCTTCGGCCTGGCCGAAGGACGGCAAGTAGGATAATTTTAGGTCTTCCCCGCCTCCGGTAATGCCTTCGTGAATGTGCTGCGCCCATTTTTGCAGTTTTCTTATAAATTGTTTCCTTTTCCTGATAATTTTAACACCATGCTCCGCCAGCTGCTCATTCCAGATTTCGAGCATCGTTCCGATGTCCGAACTGGAGCCCCAAGCCTGTTTGAGCAAATTGTTGCGCTGAACCAGCACTTTCTGATATTGCTGAAGGTGAAACAGGTAGCTCGGCTGAACTTGACCGATTTCCATGTCCAGGAAGCGGCGCCGGACCCCCGGCGTCCCCTTGACGATTTCCAGATCCTCGGGGGCAAACATCACCGCATTCAACGCCCCGATAAAATCGCTCAGCTTTCGCTGTTCCAGTCCGTTCAGCTTTGCCCGTTTGCCCTGCTGGGAAAAACGCAGCTCCAGGCCGACCGTCCCGTACTTACGCTCCACCTCCGCGGTGACCGTCGCGTGATCCCCTCCAAAGGAAATCAGCTCTTTGTCCTTCGACGTCCGGTGCGATTTGGTCAGTGCCAGAACCAGCAAAGCCTCCAGCAGATTCGTCTTCCCCTGGGCATTGCGGCCGATCATCAAATTGACGCTGCCGAAGGAATCCAGCGACAGGTTTCCGTAATTGCGGTAATTGGTGAGCGACAATGATTTGACAAACACGTGATCTCAGGCCTCCCAAAGCTCCCCCTGCATGTTACGTTACAGGTTCAGAAGCCTTCAACTTCCTACTGCTCGCCGCGAACCACTTGAAAAACGCCGCAGTCCGCCACTTCAATCTGATCCCCGGGATAGAGCTTCCGCCCGCGGCGGTCCTCCGGCTCCCGGTTTACTTTAACGGCCCCCTCTTGCAGCAAGGCTTTGGCCATTCCTCCGGTAGAAACGCAATCGGCCAGCTTCAAAAATTGATCGAGCTTGATATATTCGCTTGTTATTTGAATATTTTTCATGGGGATCGTAATACCTCTCTTTAATTAAAGGTCAGAAATCCAAATAAAGAGTCAAAAATCCAAATTTTCAGCACCGAGAAGGTTGGATGAAGCAGAGCTTTTCTTCGTGATCAAAGTTTGAATTTTTGAGTTACCTTTTTTAGTTTGTTGTGCGGTATGGAAGGATGAGGTATAGCCCTTGGCTGTCATCCATCGGCTTGACGATAATCGGGCTCATGGCTCCCGTAAAGCCGATATGCAGCTGCTCGCTTTCCACAACCTTCAGGACATCGAGCATATATTTGGAGTTAAACGAAATCCGCAGCGGATCCCCGGTGAAATTAGCGAGTTCCAGCTGCTCGGTAACCTTACCGAGTTCGGATGAACTGGACGATATTTCGATCGTGCCGTTTTCCATCGTCTGCAAGCGAACGATATTGGTCTTTTCCTCGCGGGACAGCAAATAGGCGCGGTCGATCGATTCGCTTAGTTTTTTTGTATCCAGGACCAGTTCTGTTTTGTAGGTTGTCGGAATAATCTTGGAAGTATCCGGATAAGTCCCGTCCAAAATCCGGGAGTAGAACAAGACGCGGTCGATTTTGAACAGCACCTGGTTGTCGGCAACGACGATCTCTACCCGTGTGTTTTGGTCAGGGATGATTTTGCTCAGTTCGTTCAACGTTTTGCCGGAAATCACGATATTGCTGAAACGAACGTCGTTGGCATCGTCCAGCTCCGCCGTACGGCTTGCCAAACGGTGACGGTCGGTGGCCACGAACTTGAACTGATTGTCGCTCAAATTCCACAAAACTCCCGTCAGAACCGGTGAGCTTTCGTTGGTGGAAATGGAGAACACCGTTTGTTTGATCATCGTTTTCAACAGATCGCCGGGAATGGAAATGACTTGATCCTCTTCAATGCTCGGCAGAACGGGAAATTCTTCCGGATCCAAGCCGACCATCTGAATATCCGTCGCGCCGGAACGAATTTGGGTTTTGAATCCTTCAAGCACTTCCATCTCAATGTCCGAGGAAGGGAGCTTTTTGATAATTTCGACGAAAAACTTGGCAGGCAGCACGACGCTTCCCGTCCGTTCGATATGCATAATCTGTTTATCATGATCTTCAGCCGGAATAAAGGCCTGGATCGAAATATCAGTGTCGCTCGCGGTCAGCGTCATTCCCTGAAAATTAACCTCGAGCTTGATCCCCGTCAAAATCGGAATCGTCGTTCGGCTGGAAATCGCCTTGGATACGTATTGGATCGATTCGTTCAGTTCATCCTTCAACACACGGATTTTCATAAATTCAACTCCTAAAAGTTTTGTCATAAAAATGATTTCATAAGCATAAGCTTAATTTCATAGCGCACCAGCTTCGCTTTCTTACCTCGCTTAAACTCCTTTTTCGGAATTCTGAAAGCGGCAAAGCCGCGATTGCTGAGATGATGTATATCTTTAAATAATTAGTAGAAGAAGTAGTAGGGGCCCTGAATATGTGGATAACGGGCCGGATTATATGAAATGAAGCCTATCCACATGTGAATATCATGTGCATAGGCTTATAGCTTATTCAGGTTAAGTTTTTAATTTTCTCGGTGATGTTGTTGATAACTTTATAGAGATCCTGGTCAGTCTTGAGCTGCTGGGTTATTTTTTCATGAGCGTGAATGACCGTCGTATGATCTCGCCCTCCGAAAGCATCCCCGATTTTAGGCAGCGAAAAATCCGTCAGTTCCCGAGATAAATACATGGCGATTTGGCGGGGGAAGGCGATGGCCTTCGTCCTTTTGCGCGCCTTGAAATCCTCAAGCCTCAAATTATAATATTCCCCGACCTTTTGCTGAATGTCCTGGATCGTAATCATCTTCGGCCGGCTCGACGGAATGATGTCCTTCAAAGCCTCGGCGGCCAGATGCGTCGTGATATCCTGGTTAATCAGGGAGGAGTAGGCGACGACGCGGATCAGCGCGCCCTCCAGCTCCCGGATGTTCGTATCGATTTGATTTGCAATATACATCATCGCTTCGTTCGGGATGTCCAGGTTTTCCGCCTTGGCCTTTTTGCGAAGGATGGCGATCCGGGTTTCCAGGTCCGGCGGCTGAATATCCGTGATCAAACCCCATTCGAACCGGGATCTGAGCCGTTCCTCCAAGGTCGGAATTTCTTTGGGCGGACGGTCACTGGATATGATGATTTGTTTCCGTTCCTCGTGCAGCGCGTTAAAAGTATGGAAAAATTCCTCCTGAGTGGATTCCTTGCCGGCGATAAACTGAATATCGTCAATCAACAGAATATCGACGTTCCGGTATTTGTTGCGGAAGCTCTCGGCACGGTTATCGCGGATCGAGTTGATAAATTCGTTCGTGAATTTCTCGGAAGAAATGTAGACGACTTTGCTGCTGGGGCTGTGTTCCAAAATGTAGTGGCCGATCGCATGCATCAAATGCGTTTTTCCGAGTCCCACGCCTCCGTACAAAAACAACGGGTTGTATGCTCTGGCGGGCGCCTCCGCTACGGCAAGGGATGCGGCATGTGCAAATCGGTTACCGGAGCCGATGACGAAGGTATCGAAAGTGTATTTCGGGTTCAACATATTGGAAACGCTTTCCTCCGCTTGGATGGGTGCGGGCGGTTCCTTGTATACTTGAGTTTGCTCGGGAGCGGCGGATTCCTCGATGACGAAAGAGACGTCCACTTGCTTGCCCAGGTATTCATATACGGTAGTAGCCACCAGCTTCGTATACCGGCTCTCCAGCCATTCCACCGCAAAGGTAGTCGGGGCGGAAATCACGATCTGGCGATCGTTCAGAGAGACAATTTTGGTTGCTTTGAACCATGTATCGAAGCTCGGCTTGCTGAGTTTGGTTTTGATAATGGATAGAATGTGCTGCCATATATCGG
Source organism: Paenibacillus salivarius (assembly GCF_051307165.1). Lineage (NCBI taxonomy): Bacteria > Bacillati > Bacillota > Bacilli > Caryophanales > Paenibacillaceae > Paenibacillus > Paenibacillus salivarius. The sequence continues at coordinate 16 of NZ_CP195592.1, read as the reverse complement.
AGGTATGGCTATCCAC